>NZ_JANADQ010000001.1:0-5625000 GCF_024199885.1 Bradyrhizobium sp. CCGUVB23 | reverse complement strand
AGCGCGCGCTCTAACCAACTGAGCTACAAGCCCCTAACGCATATCCTAACGAGGATTAGGGTCTTGCTCGCGTGCGACCGGCGGCAAGCGCCAATCGTACAGCGCAGCCCCTGGCGCGTGTTCGTCCGCGAAGAAAGAGAAACGAAGACGGCGAAATCCCGCCAATGGAGCTCAACGATCTGGCGATCTGTTGGCCCCTGATGTTTCTAAAACGGTCCGATAGTGAGCGTGAGCTCTCTGAAGGACCATCCTTAGAAAGGAGGTGATCCAGCCGCAGGTTCCCCTACGGCTACCTTGTTACGACTTCACCCCAGTCGCTGACCCTACCGTGGCCGGCTGCCTCCATTGCTGGTTAGCGCACCGTCTTCAGGTAAAGCCAACTCCCATGGTGTGACGGGCGGTGTGTACAAGGCCCGGGAACGTATTCACCGTGGCGTGCTGATCCACGATTACTAGCGATTCCAACTTCATGGGCTCGAGTTGCAGAGCCCAATCCGAACTGAGACGGCTTTTTGAGATTTGCTAGGACTTGCGTCTTCGCTTCCCATTGTCACCGCCATTGTAGCACGTGTGTAGCCCAGCCCGTAAGGGCCATGAGGACTTGACGTCATCCCCACCTTCCTCGCGGCTTATCACCGGCAGTCTCCTTAGAGTGCTCAACTAAATGGTAGCAACTAAGGACGGGGGTTGCGCTCGTTGCGGGACTTAACCCAACATCTCACGACACGAGCTGACGACAGCCATGCAGCACCTGTGTTCCAGGCTCCGAAGAGAAGGTCACGTCTCTGCGACCGGTCCTGGACATGTCAAGGGCTGGTAAGGTTCTGCGCGTTGCGTCGAATTAAACCACATGCTCCACCGCTTGTGCGGGCCCCCGTCAATTCCTTTGAGTTTTAATCTTGCGACCGTACTCCCCAGGCGGAATGCTTAAAGCGTTAGCTGCGCCACTAGTGAGTAAACCCACTAACGGCTGGCATTCATCGTTTACGGCGTGGACTACCAGGGTATCTAATCCTGTTTGCTCCCCACGCTTTCGTGCCTCAGCGTCAGTATCGGGCCAGTGAGCCGCCTTCGCCACTGGTGTTCTTGCGAATATCTACGAATTTCACCT
This sequence comes from Bradyrhizobium sp. CCGUVB23, assembly GCF_024199885.1. Lineage (NCBI taxonomy): Bacteria > Pseudomonadati > Pseudomonadota > Alphaproteobacteria > Hyphomicrobiales > Nitrobacteraceae > Bradyrhizobium > Bradyrhizobium sp. CCGUVB23. The sequence goes on along the minus strand of NZ_JANADQ010000001.1, from coordinate 5,623,889 downwards.
CTACACTCGCAGTTCCACTCACCTCTCCCGAACTCAAGATCTTCAGTATCAAAGGCAGTTCTGGAGTTGAGCTCCAGGATTTCACCCCTGACTTAAAGACCCGCCTACGCACCCTTTACGCCCAGTGATTCCGAGCAACGCTAGCCCCCTTCGTATTACCGCGGCTGCTGGCACGAAGTTAGCCGGGGCTTATTCTTGCGGTACCGTCATTATCTTCCCGCACAAAAGAGCTTTACAACCCTAGGGCCTTCATCACTCACGCGGCATGGCTGGATCAGGGTTGCCCCCATTGTCCAATATTCCCCACTGCTGCCTCCCGTAGGAGTTTGGGCCGTGTCTCAGTCCCAATGTGGCTGATCATCCTCTCAGACCAGCTACTGATCGTCGCCTTGGTGAGCCGTTACCTCACCAACTAGCTAATCAGACGCGGGCCGATCTTTCGGCGATAAATCTTTCCCCGTAAGGGCTTATCCGGTATTAGCACAAGTTTCCCTGTGTTGTTCCGAACCAAAAGGTACGTTCCCACGCGTTACTCACCCGTCTGCCGCTGATGTATTGCTACACCCGCTCGACTTGCATGTGTTAAGCCTGCCGCCAGCGTTCGCTCTGAGCCAGGATCAAACTCTCAAGTTGGACTTGAACTTTGAACCGGCTGATCACAACGTTTGACGAGGTCCCACCATACTCGCGAAGCGATTCACATCGCTTGCGAACTGACCTCAATGAAGAGGCCATGGTGTTACCTTTGAAACGTGTACCGCCGAAGTCTTTCGTCCGGTCTCGATCAGAAAAGCCGAAGCTTTTCAGAAGCGAGACCCGCAAGGACTCCGCCGTCCACGTTTCTCTTTCTTCATCTTCACTTGTCAAACAGCCCGGGACCGGAGAGGTCCCAACCTTCCTGGGAGGAAGGGTTCCGACACCCTTACCGACGATGAATGACTCCAACCGATTTGTGTCGGCTGTTGTGCACTCAACAAGGTGAGGAGCATCAGTGGCGCGTTCGCTCGCCTTGGTCAGTGACCCGGCGGCGCCGCGCTCAGTGGTCGTGCTTATAGGCCCCTCCCCTCGGCGCTGTCAACGGGTATTGTCAACAAATCGTCGCACGGCCAAAGCCTGTGTGCACTGCGGAAAAAGTGCGGTGATTTCCGAGGCTTACGCGACGGGCGCGTCGGCCTCGGGCGACGCGTTCGGAGAAAATCGGGAAAAAAAGTTTGGCCTGCGAGAGAAAAAATTTGAGTTCCGAAGGGGCTCCAAGGAGCGCGCCCGGCGGGCAGCTCGCGCCCGGCTCAATCGTCAAACTTTTTCAGGATTTGGCGCCGTACTAGAGCCACAATCCCGGGGCGTTCTGGTATGACACAAGCTTGAATCGCTGGGTGCCTGTGGGGGCTGCCGGCGATTTACACTGGTCAAGGGGAGGCGATCTGAAAGATGCAGCTGCCTTCCCGGGACATTCGAGAGACATCGAGAGACCTTCATCCGCTTCGCTGTTCGTGAGTTCGGCCGGCCTCTCGAGGGCCTTTTGGCTGACGAGCGTCTTCAAGCGGCGCGCCTTTTCCGAAGATCCCCCTTGAAGAGGGCGACGACGGCAAGGCGCGGGAACAGGCTTCGCGCATGTCGGTGATATTGGGGGACTTGGGTTGAACCATAGGGCGCCACGCGGGGGTTATGGGCGTGAGACCGGGATCATCGATCTCGGCCACGAGCCGCCGCTTTCCGTCGATGGTTCCGAAGCTGCCGTGATCGATCGCCGCCGCGTCTCCGTACAGTGGTTCAGCGGCACGATTCTGACCGGACTCTGCGGCGCGGCCTTGATCGGCGGCGCCGTTTTCGCTTCGCTCGACGGCGAGTTGACCTTCGCCAAGGTGCCGGAGCGTGTCGAAGGCGTGCTGCGCGGCGCATTCGGCGCCAATGATCGCGCCGCCACCGTGCACAAGAGCGACCGCCTGCCGCCGCCCAGTGAATCCACGGCCTCGCGCAACGTGGTGCGCGTCTCGACGGTGGCCCGCGTCGGCAACCGCGACGTGATGCGGGTGCGGCCCTTCGTCCGCATCGCCGGCAACCTCTCGATGACGGCGAGCGATCTTTCGGCCAAGATCCCGCCGTTCAATGCCCAGCGCCTTCTGACCGATGTCGGCGCCGACCCGAAGACCGCATCCGACGATCCCAACAATCCCGAGGCGGTCGAGCCCGACGCCGAAGTGTCCTTTGTCACCAAGGACCTGTCGCCGGTGCTGCCCAAAGCCAAGATTTCCGCGGTGGTGGCGCTCGACGACATCCTGATGCGGGTTCGCGATGCCGCCAACTGGCGTGGCAACGGCGGCGTCCGTTATGCCGCGCTCGCCAACGCCACCGCCGACGTCTCAGGCGCGACCGGCCCGTCCGACATGAAGATGGCCTACGCCACCGAGGCGCCCTCGGCGGACCCCTATGCCGGCTTCGAGACGCGCGTGGTGCCGGAAAACGTCACGCTGCTGCCGAAGACCAAGGAACAGATCACCGGCGGCAATCCCAACGGCGAGCGCGTGCACCTCGTCAAGAAGGGCGACTCGGTCGCCTCCGTGCTGCGCGATCTCGGCGCGACACAAGAGGAAATCAAGGCGATATCCGCGACGCTCGGCCCGCGCGGCCGCGACGGCGGCCTGAAGGAAGGCGAGAAGCTTCGCATCCTGATGGCGCCCGCAAGCGCCGGTGCCCGACTCCAGCCATTCCGCGTCGTCGTCGCCAACGACACCATGGTCGAGGCGATCGCAGCGCTGTCGGATCTCGGCAAATACGTCGCGGTCGACGTCTCAAGCATGAACACCGTCGCCGACGCGGCCGCGAATGCCAACAGCGACGACGATGACGACGACGACGGCACCGGCGTCCGGCTCTACCAGAGCATCTACGAGACCGCGATGCGCAACAAAGTGCCGATGCCGGTCATCGACGACATGATCAAGATCTACTCCTACGACGTCGATTTCCAGCGCAAGGTGCAGCCGGGCGATTCCTTCGACGTCTTCTACGCCGGCGAGGACGAGGGCACGGCGGCGGCCGACAAGAGCGAGGTGCTGTTCGCTTCCCTCACGGTCGGCGGCGAGACCAAGAAATACTACCGCTTCCAGAGCCCCGACGACGGCGTCGTCGACTACTACGACGAGACCGGCAAGAGCGCGAAGAAGTTCCTGGTCCGCAAGCCCGTCAACAGCGCCATCATGCGCTCCGGCTTCGGCGGCCGCCGCCACCCGATCCTCGGCTACGTAAAGATGCACACCGGCGTCGACTGGGCCACCGCCTACGGCACACCAATCTTCGCCGCCGGCAACGGCGTGATCGAGAAGGCCCAGCTCGAAGGCGGCTACGGCAAGTACGTCCGCATCAAGCACAACAACGGCTACGAGACCGCCTACGGCCACATGTCGGCGTTCGCGAAGGGCATGGAGCCCGGCAAGCAGGTGCGGCAAGGCCAGGTGATCGGCTTCGTCGGCTCGACCGGCCAGTCGACCGGACCCCACGTTCACTACGAAATCCTGGTCAACGGCCGCTTCGTCGACCCGATGCGCGTCAAGCTGCCGCGCGGTCGCTCGCTCGAAGGGCCGATCATGGCGGGCTTCGAAAAGGAGCGCGACCGCATCGAGGCGATGATGAGCAACCGCTCGAGCGGCATCGCCCGCATCTCGGATGCGACCGGCGGCCCGCTCCAGGTCACTAACCGCTAAGTCACTAATCGCGAAGTCACCAACCGGTAATTTTTCTCGAGACCCGGCCTTTTCACGGCCGGGTTCCGTCCTACCTCCCCAGTTGTGGAACTGATCGGCGGCGTCTCGATTGACCCGCGCGACCTGTTTGAGCCGTTGAGCCAGAGGAGGACCAACCATGCGGCGCCTCTCACGCGAAGACGTCACCAAGGCCGTCAGCGGGGCTGATGACGTCACCATCGCCCAGATCATCGGAACCGGGGCGACCATCGAAGAACTCGCCGAAGCCCAGGCCTGGCTCGCCAATGACGAGCCCATGATCAACGACCTGCGACCTCTGGCACAGGGCCGCGTGCGCGAGCTGGTGGATATCCTGTCGGAACTCGAACAGGACGACGACGAGCAAGGCCCGGCCAATCCGGACGCCGTGTCTGCAGCCAGCTAGCCAGTCGGATCTGACAAAACAAATTCGCCCCGGAGAGGACGACCTCTCCGGGGCGGTTTGTTGTTTGAGGCAACAGGACGATCAGTTCAACTTCCTCTTCGGCACCGGCGCCTCGAACTGGGCGATCTCGGCCGTCTGCTGCGCCTTGCCGTTGAAGGTCAGCACGTTGCCCTCGGTGGAGATCGCAACAGTGTCGCCGTCCTTCACGTCACCGGCCAGGATCATCTCGGCGAGCGGATCCTGGAGGTAACGCTGGATCACCCGCTTCAGCGGCCGCGCGCCGTAGGCCGGATCCCAGCCCTTGGCAGAGAGCCAGTCGCGGCCTGCGCCATCCAGCGTCAGCGCGATCTTGCGATCGGTGAGCAGCTTCTGCAGTCGGGCGAACTGGATCTCGACGATCCGGCCCATCTCGCTCTTCTGCAGGCGATGGAACAGGATGATCTCGTCGACGCGGTTGAGGAACTCCGGCCTGAAATGCGCCCGAACCGTTCCCATCACGTGCTCACGCACGGCAGAGGTGTCTTCGCCCTCTGGTTGATTCACCAGGAATTCCGAACCGAGGTTCGAGGTCATGATGATCAGCGTGTTGCGGAAATCGACGGTACGGCCCTGGCCGTCGGTGAGGCGGCCATCGTCGAGCACCTGCAACAGGACGTTGAACACATCAGGATGCGCCTTCTCGATCTCGTCGAACAGCACCACCTGGTAAGGCCGGCGCCGCACCGCTTCGGTGAGCGCGCCGCCCTCGTCGTAGCCGACATAGCCCGGAGGCGCGCCGATCAGCCGCGAGACCGAGTGCTTCTCCATGTATTCGGACATGTCGAGGCGGACCATCGCGGTCTCGTCGTTGAACAGATACTCGGCGAGCGCCTTGGTCAGCTCGGTCTTGCCGACGCCGGTGGGGCCTAAGAACATGAACGAGCCGATCGGCCGGTTCGGATCCTGCAAGCCCGCACGCGAGCGGCGAACGGCGGTTGCGACCGCATGCACGGCCTCGCTCTGGCCGACGACACGCTGGCCGAGCGCCTCCTCCATCTTGAGGAGCTTTTCCTTCTCGCCCTCCAGCATCTTGTCGACGGGTACGCCGGTCCAGCGCGAGACCACCTGCGCGATGTGGTTGGCGGTGACCGCCTCCTCCATCATCTCGCCTGAGCCCTCGCGCGCCTCGATATCGGCGAGCTTCTTCTCCAGCTCCGGGATCCGGCCATAGGCCAGCTCACCGGCGCGCTGGAATTCGCCGCGCCGCTGCGCATTGGCAAGCTCGACGCGCAGGGCATCGAGCTCGGCCTTGAGCTTCTGGGCGTTGGAGAGCTTGTTCTTCTCCGCGCTCCAGCGCGCCGTCAGCGCCGCCGATTTTTCCTCCAGATCGGCGAGCTCCTTCTCCAGCGCCTGGAGGCGGCTCTTGGAGCCGATATCGCTTTCCTTCTTCAGCGCTTCCTGCTCGATCTTGAGCCGGATGATCTCGCGATCCAGCGAATCCAGTTCCTCGGGCTTGGAATCGACCTGCATCTTCAGCCGCGCGGCGGCCTCGTCCATGAGGTCGATCGCCTTGTCCGGCAGGAAGCGATCGGTGATGTAGCGGTTGGACAGCGTCGTCGCCGCCACCAGCGCGGAATCGGTGATCCGCACGCCGTGGTGCTGCTCGTACTTGTCCTTCAGCCCGCGCAGGATCGAGATGGTATCCTCGACCGAGGGCTCGCTGACGAAGATCGGCTGGAATCGCCGCGCCAGCGCCGCATCCTTCTCGACGTGCTTCTGGTACTCATCGAGCGTGGTCGCGCCGATGCAGTGCAGCTCGCCGCGGGCAAGCGCCGGCTTGAGCAGGTTGGACGCATCCATCGCGCCGTCGGCCTTGCCGGCGCCGATCAGCGTGTGCATCTCGTCGATGAACAGGATGAAGGTGCCTTCGGTCGCGGTCACCTCCTGGAGCACGGCCTTCAGCCGCTCCTCGAACTCGCCGCGGTATTTTGCGCCGGCAATCAGCGCGCCGAGGTCGAGCGAGAGCAGCTTCTTGTCCTTGAGGCTTTCCGGCACGTCGCCGTTGACGATGCGCAGCGCCAAGCCCTCGACGATGGCGGTCTTGCCGACGCCGGGCTCGCCGATCAGCACAGGGTTGTTCTTGGTGCGGCGGGACAGCACCTGGATGGTGCGGCGGATCTCCTCGTCGCGCCCGATCACCGGGTCGAGCTTGCCGTCGCGCGCGGCCTGCGTGAGATCGCGGGCGTATTTCTTCAGCGCGTCATAGGCGTTCTCGGCGGTCGCGCTGTCGGCGGTGCGGCCCTTGCGCAGTGCCTCGATCGCGGCGTTGAGGTTTTGCGGGGTCACGCCGCCCTTGTTGAGGATCGTGCCGGCGTCGCTGCTCTTTTCGAGCGCGAGCCCGAGCAGCAGGCGCTCGACCGTGACGAAGCTGTCGCCGGCCTTTTCGCCGGCCTTTTCGGCAGCATCAAACGTGCGGGCGAGCTCGGGCGCCAGATAGATCTGCCCGGCGCCGCCGCCACTGACCTTCGGCACCTTGTTCAGGGCCTCCTCGGTCGCCTTCAAAATCGCCCGGGAATTGCCGCCGGCACGGTCGATCAGGCCGGCAGCCAGGCCCTCATTGTCGTCGAGGAGGACCTTCAGGAGGTGGAGAGTCGAAAACTGCTGGTGCCCCTCGCGCATCGCGAGCGATTGCGCGGACTGGATGAAGCCCCTGGAGCGTTCGGTGTACTTTTCAATGTTCATTTTGTCTTTCCCTCGGCCTGCCCCCGGAGCCCTCTAAGGCACTCCAGATGGCATCTTCATTGGGTTTCCGCTGGCCACATTGACGTTTCTCAAGCAGCAAGCGGTCGTTAGCAGCCGACGCTGGCGCCGGCCTGACGCAGATGTGGGAACCAAGTCACGGGAACGGAAGAGGCTTCTTCACAAATTCGTGCACGACGAATTTGTGAGCCAAATGCCCCGCTTGGCGCCAGCAGATGGAATCCGTTAACTAGTCGCCATGATGACCAGCCCGACTGCCGCGATCACGGGCCTTTACCGCTATCCGGTCAAAGGCCTCACGCCCGAGCCCCTGTCCCGCGTCGCCTTGCGGGTCGGCCAGACCCTGCCCGCCGACCGCCGCTATGCCATCGAGAACGGCCCGAGCGGCTTCGATCCGGAGGCGCCGCAATGGATGCCCAAGACCCAGTTCCTGATGCTGATGCGCAATGAGCGCCTGGCCGGCCTCAACAGCCGCTTTGAGGACGCGACCAATCTTTTGACCATCCGCAAGGACGGCCAGGTCGTCGCCAGCGGCGACCTGGAAACGGCAAGCGGGCGCGCTGCGATCGAGACCTACTTCACCGGCAATTTCCAGAGCGAGCTGCGCGGGCCGCCAAAAGTGCTGTCCGGCCGCGACCACAACTTTTCGGATGTCGCTAGCAAAGTCGTCTCCATCATCAATCTCGGCAGTGTCCATGCAATCGAGAAGATGCTGGGCGGCGTTGCCGTCCATCCCCTGCGCTTCCGCGGCAACCTCTACGTTCAGGGCTGGCCGGCCTGGTCCGAGCTCGACCTCCTCGGCCACACGCTGGCGATCGGCAATGCGCGGCTGAAGGTGGTCAAGCGCATCAAGCGCTGCTCGGCGACGAATGTCGATCCTGTGACCGCGGAACGCGATCTCGAAATCCCGCCGACGCTGTCGCGCCATCTCGGCCACATGGATTGCGGCATCTATGCCGAGGTCATCGCAGATGGCGAGATCGCCATCGGCGATCGGCTCGCGATGGAAGAGCCGAAGCTGGTGTGAGCTGCCGTACGGTGGGCAAAGGCGCTCTCGCGCCGTGCCCACCATCACTCCACGCAGGCAGAAGTGATGGGCACGTTTCCGCCTTCGCTCTACGAGCTACGGCGGACAAGTGGCTTCGCTCACCCTACAACTACGCTCCACGCAATGACGAACGTTAGTTCTGCTTGCCTCACTTGAAAACTGGTCGCCCGCTACTGATCAGGTCCAGGAAGCGGTGAGGCTCGATATAGTCCGTATTGTCGAGATTGAGCCGGCGTAGCGACGTCGCACGATCATGCAACGGTTCGATCGCCTCGGCACCGGCACTGGTATAGCCGATCGGCAGGCAATAACCGTCGCCGTAGTGCATCTCGGCCTTGCCGCCGACCTCCGCCCAGATGTCCCGGCCGTAGAAGAAATAGGTCCGCAGGTTTCCCATCACCACCAACGCGGAGTCATCGAAGGCGTTCAGGATCAACGAGTCGGCTTCGAGATTGCCGTCAATGAACGTCCCCTTGGCAAAGCCCGTCGAGAACACCGTGCAGGCGACATTGCCGAGCACGACGAACAGCCCGCCTTCATCAAACGCGCCTGCGTTCCCCAGATCGACCAGGCCGTCGACGGTCAGATCGCCCATCACCAGCGTGTTGAAGGCCGGCACGTCGACGAAGTCGGATGCTGCGAGCGGCCCGCGAAGCACGGCACAATCATCCCGCGCAGGTGGGTCGGACCCCAGATCGTAACGGGCAAGCTCCCGCCGAAACCTTGCCGATCCATCGTTCGCCAGAAGCTCGTCGAAGACGGCCCGCGTCACTTTCTCGAACACCATGTACACCCCGTGATCCGCAGGGCGGACGGAGGTAACCGCCGAGCCCGCGCCTCCTTAGGGTCGCGCGAGCTCGACGGCAGGTTCGAAAATGTGCCGGGACGATCGATCAGTTCGGCATCACATAGGCATAGATCCGGCCGCGCGAGATCGGTGCCTCGCGGACGCGATTGCCGTTATTGCCGGAGATCATGATCGGATTGCCCTTGGCGTCGATGCCGGTGATGATGCCGACATGGCCGCCGCGGCCGCGCGACATTACCGCAATCGCGCCGACCTGCGGACCGGAGACACGCGTTCCGTAATGCGCGAACGAGCTCGCCATGTCGGAGCCGGAGCCCTTATGGCCGGTGTGCTCGAGCACCATGTTCATGAAGCGCGCGCACCACAGACTGCCGCGGCCGGTCGGATTGCCGCCGAGATAGCGGCGCGCCTCGGAGACGAGGCCCGAGCCACCGCCGAAGTCGCCCGCCATGCCGCCGGTGTTGGCGCTCGGGTCATAGCTGGCCTGGGTGTTGGCGAAGCCGCTCGCCTCCAACTGCGCGGCGCCGCGCTCGAAGCGCGATGAGCGCGCGTGGCGATAGTGATGATACCTGCCGGCATGGTGCGCGGCGTGATGCACGTAAGCGTGCCGCTCTGCGCTGTGACGATGAGACCGTGCCGATGCTGGAGAGATAGATGCGGCGAACGCCGCGGAGAAGAGAGCCAGCGCGATGACGTGACGCAGCCGGCCGAACGCAAACAACTCAAACATTCTTCATCCTTCGTTGACACCCCCAATTCCCATCGGCCCGTGCGGTGGCCGACATCCGCGCGTCGTATGAAAGTCCAGATGTGGCAAGAGCAAGGCACAATGCGGCATTGCAGAAATTCGCTTCAGGGAATTTCCGCGATGACCCTGTGTCGATGCTGGTCTGATGCTGCCGCATTGCTGCCCACAGCATTAACTGCGATGCTTAACGCGACGGCCCAGAAAGAGGGAAACGGTTAATGCCCCACGCCACGACCAGGGATGATGTCCGCATCTATTTCGAGGAAGCGGGCCACGGCACGCCGATCATCTTCCTGCACGAGTTCGCGGCCGACTACTCCAATTGGGAGCCGCAGATGCGCTACTTCTCGCGCGGCCACCGCTGCATCACCTATTCCGCGCGCGGCTATGCGCCGTCGGACGTGCCGGCATCGGCCGAGGTCTACACCTACAAGCACTTTTACACCGATGCACTCGCGGTGCTCGACCATCTCTCGATCGATCGCGCACATCTCGTCGGTCTCTCGATGGGCGCATATTCCTCGCTGCAGATCGGCCTCAACGCGCCGGGGCGCGCGCTGTCGATGACGCTCGCGGGCGTCGGCTCCGGTTCGGAGCTCGACAATCTCGAAGCCTGGCGCAAGCAGTGCCGCGCCAATGCCGAGCAATTCGAGACACTGGGCTCCGCGGAAGTTGCCAAAGTCACGCGCGAGGCGCCGAGCCGGATTCCGTTTCTGGTGAAGGATCCGCGCGGCCACGCTGATTCCTATGCCGCGCTGGCACGGCACGATTCCAGAGGCTCGGCCAACACCATGCGCGGCTTCCAGGGCGGCCGCCCCTCGATCTACATGATGACGGAAGCGATCGGGCGCGTGGCGACGCCGGCGCTGATCATCTGCGGCGACGAGGATGACCCCTGCGTCGGGCCGAGCCTGTTCCTGAAGAAGCATCTGCTGGCCGCAGGGCTCGCGATGTTTCCGAAGTCAGGCCATGTCCTCAATCTCGAGGAGCCCGCGCTGTTCAACGAAACGGTGGAGCGGTTCGTCACGCTGGTGGAAGCGGGGCGCTGGCCGGTGCGCGATCCGAGGTCAGTGGCTGCGAATTAGCGAAGGCATCATCCTATATTCCGTCATTGCGAGCGCAGCGAAGCAATCCAGAATCCCTCCGCGGAAAGACTCTGGATTGCTTCGCTGCGCTCGCAATGACGAGGTGTAAGCATCAGCCCCTCATCCTGAGGAGCGCGGAACGCGCGTCTCGAAGGATGAAGGCCCCGCCAGTGGCCTCGCCCTTCGAGACGCGCGCCAAGAGCGCGCTCCTCAGGGTGAGGGTCAGCTGATTTTACTTCCCGCCGCCGCGGCTCAGCAGAAACACGCCCTGTTCGCCGAACAGATTCCACACCCACCACGGCAATCTGAGCCGCAACGGGCGCCCGTAGAGATCGAGCGCTTCCGCGCGCTCCATCTTCACGCCGATCTCGTCGCAGAGCTGGACGAAATCCTTGATGGTGCAGAAATGGATGTTGGCGGTGTCGTACCAGGTCGCTGGCAGATTGTCCGTGCGCGGCATGTGGCCGCCGATCAGGAGCTGCAGCCGCATCTTCCAGTAGCCGAAGTTCGGGAACGACACGATCGCGCGATGGCCGATGCGCAAAAGATTTTCCAGCACCACCCTCGGCTGCCGCGTCGCCTGGAGCGTCTGCGATAGGATGACGTAGTCGAAGGCGTCGTCGGGATAGTTGACGAGGTCGGTGTCGGCGTCGCCCTGCACCACCGCGAGCCCCTTGGCGACGCAGCGGTTGACGCCCTCGCGCGACAGCTCGATGCCGCGGCCATCGATGCCGCGGTTCTCCAGGAGCTGCAGCAGATCGCCGTCGCCACAGCCGACGTCGAGCACCTTCGAGCCGCGCCTGACCATCTCCGCAACCAGCAGATGATCGGCGCGGTAGTGACCTTCCTGTTCAGCCGCAAGGCCGTCGAGCGGCAGCACTTCTTGCACAGACATCGTCAGCTGCCCTTGCCGTTGAGGCCGCGCGCCTTGCCCGCCGATTGTAGGAACGCACGGGAGATATCGAAGAATTCGGGGACGTCGAGCAGGAAGGCGTCGTGGCCGCGATCGGTCTCGATCTCGGCGAACGACACCCGCGCGCTCGACGCGTTGAGCGCGTGCACCAGCGCGCGCGATTCCGAGGTCGGGAACAGCCAGTCGCTGGTGAAGGACACCACGCAGAAGCGCGTCTTGACGCCGGCAAACGCCTTCGCCAGCACGCCATCATGGTCGCCGGCGATGTCGAAATAGTCCATCGCCCGTGTCAGATAGAGATAGCTGTTGGCATCGAAACGCTCGACGAAGGACGAGCCCTGATAGCGCAGATAGCTCTCGACCTGGAAATCCGCATCGAACGAGAACGTCGGCAGCTCGCGGTCCTGCATGCGCCGGCCGAACTTGCGGTGTAGCGCCGCATCCGAGAGGTAGGTGATGTGCGCAGCCATCCGTGCCACCGCGAGCCCGCGATGCGGATGGATGCCGTGATCGGCATAGCGGCCATTGTGCCAGTCGGGATCGGCCATCACGGCCTGGCGGCCGAGCTCGTGGAAGGCGATGTTCTGCGCGGAGTGCCGCGTCGAGCAGGCGATCGCGAGCGCGGAGAACACGCGCTCAGGATAGGCCGCGGTCCATTGCAGCACCTGCATGCCGCCCATCGAGCCGCCGACCACCGCAAACAGCGTCTCGATGCCGAGGCGATCGATCAGCATCGCCTGCGCGCGTACCATGTCGGGGATGGTGATGATGGGAAAATCCAGGCCCCACACCTTGCCCGTCGCCGGATTGAGCGAGGCAGGTCCCGTCGACCCCATGCAGCCGCCGATGACGTTGGCGCAGATGATGAAGTAGCGTTGAGGATCAAGAGGACGGCCGGGCCCGACCAGGGTCTCCCACCATCCGGGCTTGCCGGTGACGGGGTGCACATTTGCGACATGCTGGTCGCCGGTCAGCGCATGGCAGATCAGCACGGCGTTGGAGCGCTCGGTGTTGAGCTCGCCATAGGTCTGGTAGGCGATCTGGAACGGGCTGAGGTCGATCCCGCAATCGAGCGACAACGGCTGGTCCGCGCCGAAATGCGCAACCTGCGAGCTCGGATGATCCGCCTCGTGCGAGCGCTCCTCGGCGATCGCTGGGCTCGGTACCGTCGTGACGCCAACCATCTGACCATCGACCTCGTTGGCGACGGCCCTCAAGCCGCCGCTGACATCAGGCCATGAAAAACCCGGCCTGAACGATAGGTTCGGCCGGGATCGGATGCGTCCCCGGCCTGTTTAGCGAGTTTTTTAACGTGGCTGCAAGCCGGCCGGCTCAAATGACCACGGAACAGGCAAAAACTAGTTGCTGGCGCGCTATTCGTCAAGCCGAGGCGCCGATTAACCAAATGAGGCCCTGCCATGTCAGGCGAAATGGCCGCCATTTCTCTTTGCTTTCGGCGTCCATCCTGCCTAATCAAGACCCATAGCGCCGGCGGATCCGGCCCAGCCGATCCGCCTTTCACGAGCCCCTGACAGACCGACAGATATGTCCCAGCGTCCGCCCGCGCCACCATCGCTCCAGGAATTGCGCAAGGAGATCGATGCGATCGACGAGGAAGTGCATCGCCTGCTGATGCAGCGCGGCGACATCATCGATCGCCTGATCCAGGCGAAGCAGACGCAGGAGGTCGGCTCGGCTTTCCGGCCGGCGCGCGAGGCCAGCATGATGCGCCGCCTCGTCGAGCGCCATCGCGGCATCCTGCCGCTCGACACCATCGAGAGCATCTGGCGCGTCATCATCTCGACCTTCACTTATGTGCAGGCGCCGTTCTCGGTGCATGCCGACGTCTCGGTCGGTGAGTCCGCGATGCGAGATTCGGCGCGATTCCATTTCGGCTTCACGACGCCCTATGTGCCGCATTTCAGCGCACAGGCCGCCGTCGAGGCGTTGGCGAAATCGAAGGGTGATTTGGCTCTGGTCTCGGCGATCTCGAGCCGCACGCCATGGTGGAGCGAGCTCGAGGCCGAGGGCGCGCCGAAAATCATCGCGCGGCTGCCCTTCCTCGAGCGCGCCGACCATCCGGCCGCGCTGCCCGTCTTCGTGATCTCGCGTGTCGCCGACGACGCCATGGTCACGGAGGTCCAGACCTGGAGCGTGCGCGTGTCCGGCTGGAACGCCGACACGGCGAGGGCGCTGGCGCCGCTCGCCGACATCGTCGCGGTGCCCGATACCGCCTTCGACGGCGCTGCGCTGCTGGTGTCGGAGACTGGCATCGGCTTCGAGAAGATCAAAATGGCCCTGATCCGCGCCGGCGCCTCGGTCCGCTCGTCGGCTCTCGTCGGCGGCCACGCAACGCGCTATACGGTGCCCCCGACCGGGACGGCCAGATCTGACGTGGCTTGAGGCCGCCCCGCATCCTTTCCGGAGTAGACGATGTCCCGCCCCGTGCCGAATCCCGGCATTCTCGATATTGCGCCCTATACGCCCGGCAAGAGCCCGGTGCCGGAGCCGGGCCGCAAGGTGTTCAAGCTGTCGGCGAACGAGACGCCGTTCGGGCCCTCGCTCAAGGCGATCGAGGCGTTCACGCATGTGGCGACGCATCTGGAGGACTATCCGGAAGGCACCTCGCGCGTGCTGCGCGAAGCGATCGGCCGCATCTATGGTCTCGATCCCGACCGCATCATCTGCGGCGCCGGCTCGGACGAGATCCTCAATCTGCTCGCCCACACCTATCTCAGCCGGGGCGATGAAGCGATCTCCACCACCCACGGCTTCCTGGTCTACCCGATCGCGACCATGGCGAACGGTGCCAGGAACATCGTGGCGGCGGAGGCGAACTTCACCGCCGACGTCGACGCCATCCTGAAAGCGGTGACGCCGCGCACCAAGCTCGTCTGGCTCGCCAACCCCAACAATCCGACCGGCACCTATCTGCCGTTCGACGAGGTCAAGCGCCTGCGGGCCGGCCTGCCGTCGCACGTGCTGCTCGTGCTCGACGCCGCCTATTGCGACTACGTGTCTCGCAACGACTACGAGATGGGGATCGAGTTGGTCGCGACCACCGAGAACACGGTCGTGACGCACACCTTCTCCAAGATCCACGGCCTCGCCGCGCTGCGCGTCGGCTGGATGTTCGGTCCTGCGCACATCATCGATGCGGTGAACCGCATCCGCGGTCCGTTCAATGTCTCGACGCCGGCGATGTATGCCGCGGTCGCCGCGATCGAGGACGCCGCGCATCAGCAGATGTCGAAGCAATTCACCGAGACCTGGCGCAACTGGCTGACCGAGGAGATCGGCAAGCTCGGGCTGAAGGTGACGCCGAGCGTAGCCAACTTCGTGCTGATCCATTTCCCGGCCGACAAGGGCAGGACCTCGGATGAAGCCGACGCCTTCCTGACCAAACGGGGACTGGTGCTGCGCGCACTGAAGAACTACGGCCTGCCCCATTCACTGCGCATGACGATCGGCACCGAGGAAGCCAATCGCCTCGTGGTCGAAGGCCTGCGCGACTTCATGGGGGGCAAATGAGCGTCGCCCCGCACTTCCAGCGCGTCGCACTGATCGGCTTCGGCCTGATCGGCGGCTCGATCGCGCGAGCCGCGAAGCTCCAGGGCCTTGCCAATGAGATCGTCACCACGGCGCGCTCGGAGGGGACGCGGGCGCGCGTCGCCGAGCTCGGCATCGTCGATCACGTGGTCGCAACCAATATCGAGGCAGTGAAGGACGCCGACCTCGTCATCCTCTGCATTCCCGTCGGCGCCTGCGGCCCCGTGGCGCAGGAGATCGCTGCGCATCTGAAGCCGGGCGCGATCATCTCCGACGTCGGCTCGGTCAAGGGCGCGATCGTCAGGGACATGGCGCCGCACCTCCCGCAGGGCATTCATTTTGTCCCCGCGCATCCTGTCGCGGGCACCGAGCATTCGGGCCCGGATTCCGGCTTCGCCGAGTTGTTCATCAATCGCTGGTGCATCCTCACGCCACCCGAGGGCGTCGACGCAGCCGCCGTCGATCGATTGCGCGCGTTCTGGGCCGCGCTCGGCGCCAAGGTCGAGATCATGACACCAGATCATCACGATCTCGTGCTCGCGATCACCAGCCATCTGCCCCATCTGATCGCCTACACCATCGTCGGCACCGCCGACGAGCTGCAACAGGTGACGGAGTCCGAGGTGATCAAGTTCTCCGCCGGCGGCTTTCGCGACTTCACGCGCATCGCGGCGTCCGATCCGACGATGTGGCGCGACGTCTTCCTCGCCAACAAGGAGGCCGTGCTGGAGATGCTCGGCACCTTCAACGAGGACCTCGCAAAACTCACGCGCGCGATCCGTCGCGGTGACGGCGAGGCATTGTTCGACCACTTCACCCGCACCCGCGCCATCCGCCGCGGCATCGTCGAGATCGGCCAGGATTCGGCGGCGCCGGATTTCGGCCGTCCGCATCCGCCGCTGACGAAGCAGTAGGTCACAAATCTCTCCTCCGTCATTGCGAGGAGCGAAGCGACGAGGCAATCCAGACTACCTCCGCGGAGGCTTTCTGGATTGCTTCGCGGAGCCTGTCATCGGGCCGCGCTACGCGCGGACCCGGTGGCTCGCAATGACGGGAAATCAATACAGCGGCGGGAGCTGCGCGACCTTCAGCGCGCCGAGCATCACGGCGCCATCGGCGAAGCGAAGCGGGAAGCTGCGCGCCTTCTTGCCTTCCAGCATGCTTTCGGTGCCGAGCGCGTTGATGCCCGCGGCAACGCCGACATTGGCGTTCTGCTTCACGACCTTGCCGAGACCGGGAATGGCGCGGTCGAGGGCGCCGAAGAGGTTGTTGAGGTCCTGCGACTTCACGCCCGGGGCGACGCGGTCAAGGGTTGCCTGCGGCACGCCCTCTTCCAGCATCTTGTCGATGCCAAGTGCGGGGATCACGCGCTCGAGGCCCGTCACCGTCATCTGCAATTCGCCGTCGAGGCGGCCGTTGGCCGAGATGCCGAGCGTGCCGGCGGCGACCGCGATCATCTCGCCCTGCTGAATGCGCGACTGTACGATCTCGATATGGCCGCCGGCGGCCTGCAGCTCGCGGAAACGCTGCGGCCACGGCTTTGGCGCAAAATCTTTCAGCCCCGTGATCTTCGAGCGCACGTCCGCTTCGAACGGCTCGGCGAGCAGCGGATGCACCCCCTGGATGCTGCCTTGCGCGATCTGGAGCACGGTTTCGATGATGGGATTGTCGCGCGAGGATCCCTCGGCGAGACGTCCGTGCAGCTCCACCTGCCTGGCCTTGGCAACCGGTACCTGCACCGAGCCGTCGACGCGATTGATGGCGGGATCGTCGAACACGATCGAGGCGTGATCCGGCACGGCCGGCAGGCCCACCACGCTGCTGCGGCCCTTGCTCCAGTTCACCACGAAGGAAGTCTGCGTAACGCCGTCGGTCAGCGTCGCCGGTGCGGTGAATTCGGCGATCACGAGCTTGGGATCATAGACCTGGGCAACGACCAGGATGTTGTCGAGCTTGGCCGTGAACGGCGTCTTGCTCGCGGTCTGCGAGACCAGCGAGACGCTGGCACCGGAACATTGCACCTCGAAGCGGAACGGGAAGCCGGCGATCGAGCGCTTGGCGCAATCATAGATACGGCCTGACTTGGCCTCCTGGGCGCGCCACGCGTCGGCAGCCACTTCGGCCTGGGAAGCGGCATAGAACCAGAAGCCGCTCCAGGCGACGGCGAGAATCAAGAGGAGGACGGGCGCGATGAAAAGGCCCCAGCGGGGGCGCCGCCTGGCGGCAACGGTCATATCGGACATGCGGCGACCCTTTGACCCCAGATGATGGCAAATGTAAGCGAGGTTAGCTTGCTGCAAAAGGTGGAGAATTCGCTTCGCCGGGATGGCGGGGTCTGGTAGCGGTGCCAAACATGTCCGAAAATACCCTCCCCTCCGTCACGACGACCACCGGCGACCTCTGGGTGTTCGGCTATGGCTCGCTGATGTGGCGCCCGGGCTTCGAATTCGAGGAACGCGTGCCCGCGCGCCTGGTCGGCGAGCATCGCGCGCTCTGCGTCTATTCCTTCGTCCATCGCGGCACGCCGGAGAAGCCGGGCCTCGTGCTCGGGCTCGACCGCGGCGGCGCCTGCCGCGGCATCGCCTTCCGCGTCGCTGCGAAGAGCCGTGCCGATGTGGTCGCTTACTTGCGCGAGCGCGAGCAGGTTACCTCGGTCTATCGCGAGGTCATGCGCTCGGTGTGGCTGGAGAATGACGCGCGGCAGCGTGTCAGTGCGCTCGCCTACGTTGTCGATCGCGGCCATGTGCAATATGCGGGACGCCTGTCGCTTGCCCTGCAGCACCGCCACGTGCTGCAGGGTCACGGCCAATCCGGCGCCAATCGCGACTACGTCACCGCGACGGTGAAGGCGATCGAAGCCGAAGGTTTTCGCGATACGCAGCTGCATCAGCTTGCGACTCTCCTGCACAACGATGCGCATTCCCTGCATGATCCGGCTCCCACCAACGAGCGCGACGAGCGCTAGCTGCGAGAAGCCACGTAGCTCGGCGCACTGCCGATGAGCTGCTCCTGCTCCTTCCGTCCGGCTTCGACGATGCGCGCCGTGGCCTCCTCGATCGCGCCGCGCACGCGCGCGATGTACTCGTCCTTCGGCAGGCCCGGCGGCAGCGGATCCAGGAATTCCACCACCAGCGTGCCGGGATAGCGCATGAAGGTGCGGCGCGGCCAGAACAGCCCGGAGTTGAGCGCGATCGGCAGGCACGGCACGCCGCAGGCCGAATAGATCTGGGCAAAGCCCGTCTTGTAGTCCGGCGGCGCGCCGGGCGCGCGGCGGGTGCCTTCCGGGAAGATCACGAGCTGGCGGCCGGAGCGCACCGCATCGCGCGCCCGCCGCGTCATGTCCAGGAGCGCCTTGACGCCGGCGCTGCGATCGATCGCGATCATGCCGGTCTTGCCCAGGAACTGACCGAACACCGGAATGTGCATGAGCTGGCGCTTGAGGATGAAGATCGGCCGATCGAAGAAGTGCAGCAGCCCGAACGTCTCCCAGAACGACTGGTGCTTTGACGCGATCACCAGCGGCCCCGCCGGGATCTTCTCCACGCCCCTGAATTCCACCTTGATGTTGCAGATCACCCGCATCAGAAACAGCGTCGAGTTCGCCCACCATTCGGCGACCGTCAGCATCGCGCGCGGCGACATCAGGAAGGTCGGCAGCGCGATGATCGCCCAGAACACCAGGACGGCGTAGAACAGCACGTTGAAGACGAGCGAACGCAGGAAGAGCAAGAACATCAACGATCCTAATTGGCCTGTGCGGTGGCGGGCCGTTTCGGCTGCACGCCAGGAGGCTGCTCCGACACTTCAGGCGAAACGTCAATCCCGAAATCCTCGAGCCGCACGCGCAGCTCGGCGGCGATGTATTTGACATATTCCGATAACAGCAGCCGCAGCGTCGAGGACGAGGTCCACCACGGCTCATCGCGCCACTTGTCGCCGACCACCGCAAACGGAATCAGCGCGATCTCCGGCATCGCGTGCGAGAATTCCACCAGCGCGCGCGGCATGTGATAGTTCGAGGTCACCACGATCAACGACTTGAAGCCGCGCTCATGCGCCCAGCGCCGCGCCTCAGCCGCATTGCCGCGGGTCGAGACCGCATAGCGGTCGAGATCGACGCAGCAGCGCATGTAGGATTGGTTCTCCGGCAGCGTACGCGAGATATCGCTGACCGTAGAGGTCGGGTGCACGCCCGAGATCAGGAGCCTCCGGCCGTAGCCCGCAGCGAGCAGCTCCATCGCATCCGACACCCGCGACGATCCGCCGGTCAGGACCACGATGCCGTCCGCCTTGCGGTCCGGCGCCAGCTCGGCGCCGCGCATCTGGGACAGGAACGCGACGAAACCCGCCGCGGCGCCGACGAAGGCGATCGCGAGCGCCGACACGACGGTCGCGCGCAGCCAGCCGCGCGGCAACTTCGGCGATCGATCGTCGGTCGGCGAGGTCATATGATGTGGCAGTCCCTTCCCCTGGCAATTTTAGAACGTTTTTGGATGAAGTGGAGTCCGGTTTGACGCGCCGCACCCTATTCGACATCGTTCAGCGTCGCGAACAGCGTCTGGCGCGACGCCGCCGCCGTGATCGCGCCGATCAGGACCGCCTGCACCGCGAGCACGACGTAACCCGACGGCCGCAACGAGAAGGTGCCGAGCAGGGCGGCAAATTGGTCGCCGACCGGCGTGCCGGAGAACCAGCCGGCGATCGACTCGGAGAAGCCGAACACCAGCATGGCGATGCCGCCGCCGATCACGCCACCTTCGAGGCCGAGGCGGAGGAAATGCCGCAGGAAGCGGTTGGCGATGTAGCGGTCGCCGGCGCCGACGAAATGCAGGACCTCGACGATCGGGCGGTTGGCGGCCATCGCCCCGCGCGTTGCGAACGACACCGAGATGATGGTCGCGACGATGACGAGCGCGAGGATGCCGAGGCCGGCGAGCACGGTGGCATTGGTCATCGAGCGCATGCGCTCGATCCAGGCGCGGTGATCGTCGACGCTCGCGCTTGGGGCGATCTGCGCCACGCGGCTGCGCAAGGCGGCGAGATCGAGGGTTGTGCCCGGCTGCACGCGGGCGATGATCATGCGCGGCACCGGAAGGTCGTCCATCGATAGGCCGGTGCCGAGCCAGGGCTCGAGCAGCTTGCCGGATTCGTCCTTGCTGAACGGCTTGACCTCGACGATGCCAGCCTGCGCGCGCATCGCTTCCGTCACGGCAGTGGTGTCACGCTCGATGTCGCGCCCGGCCTGGGGGCGGACCTGGATGGTGATTTCGCTCGCGACATTTGACTGCCATTCGGCCGCCGACGCGCTCACCAAGAGCACCATGCCCGTGGTCATCGAGGCAAGGAAGGTCATGATCGCGACGACCGCAACCAGCGCGCGGCCATGGATCGAGGCGCGCGGCACGATCGGCGACATGTTGCGCGCTTTCGGCGGGACCTGCGGACGCTCCTGTCCGAGGTCGACGAAGACGCCGCGCTCGTCGGTCCTATTCATAGACGTGCAACCGTCCCTGGTGCAGCACGAGCCGGCGCGCCTCGTACTGGTCCATCAACCCGATATCGTGGGTCGCGATGATGACGGCGGTACCGGACTTGTTCAATTCGATGAAGAGCCGCAGCAGGCGCCGACCAAGCGTCGGATCGACGCTGCCGGTCGGCTCGTCCGCGAGCAGGAGCTGCGGCCGCGAGATCACCGCGCGCGCGATCGCCGCGCGCTGCTTCTCGCCGCCCGACAGGATCGGCGGCAGCGCGTCCATGCGCTCGCCGAGACCGACCCAGCGGAGCAGATCGATGACCTCCTTGCGGTAGCTGGATTCGCTGCGGCCCATCACGCGGAACGGCAGCGCGACGTTCTCATACGTCGTCATGTGGTCGAGCAGGCGAAAATCCTGCAGCACGATGCCGATGCGCTTGCGCAAGTCGGCGATCTCGTCTTTGCCGAGCAGCGAGATGTCGTGGCCGAACAGGTTGACGAGGCCGCGGGTCGGCCGCAGCGACAGGAACAAGAGGCGCAGCAGCGAGGTCTTGCCGGCGCCGGAGGGCCCGGTGAGGAACTGGAAGGAGTGCGCCGGGATCTGGAAGCTCAGGTCGCGCAGAATCTCCGGCCCCAGACCGTAACGCAATCCGACATTTTCGAACCGAACCAAGGCTCAGCTCCGTTCGAGGTGGGGCGCGGCGCACGCCGCAAAACTCTGCCGCATGCGATGAAAGCCTTGTGCGGCCGTTATGGTTTCCGATTCGTTAACAGTCGCCTTGTAGCATTGAAAGAGCCCGGTTCCGCTACGGCTGGGCCATCGCCGAGGCTGGTCCATGCACATCGTATGCCCCCATTGTACGACATCCTACGCCATCAAGCTCGCAAGCCTTGGGGCGAATGGGCGCACCGTGCGCTGCTCCCGCTGCAGGGAGACCTGGGTGGCACGGCCCGAGGACGCCGTCGAGGAAATGCAGGTGGCGGCCATGGCCGCGGCGAGCCACCCCGAGGACCGGTCCGATCTCGCGGAGCAGTGGAACACCGACGCCCGCGAGGAGGCCGCCGACACGCCGGTGGTCGACAGCCCTTCGATCGCCAGTGACTGGCCTACCGAGGAGACCAAGGACGACGACTGGTCGGAGGCCGAGGCCTCCGACGACGAATTGGCCGGAGAGCCGCATCAGTCCTGGTTCCGCGGGTTGTTCCGTCGCCGGGCCCGGGTCGCTCGTCCGGTGAGCCGGCAGCCGCGAAGATCCTCTTTCGGCCTGCCGACCTGCGCTGCCATGGGCGCGCTGGCCGTAGCGCTTTTGGTCTGGCGCGCCGACATGGCCCGGCTGCTGCCGCAGACCGCGGCGTTCTACAAGATGATCGGCATCGAGGTGAACCTGCGCGGCCTCGCCTTCAGGGACGTCAAGGTGACTTCGGAGACCGTGGACGGCAAGCAGGTGCTGGTGATCGAGGGCGCGATCGTCGGCGAGACCCGTAAGGCGGTCGACATACCCCGCCTGCGCTTCGCCGTGCGCGACGCGCAAGGCGCCGAGATCTACGCCTGGAACGCGGTGCTGGAGCAGACCGTGCTGCATCCCGGCGAGCGCGCCCTCTTCAAGTCGCGCCTCGCCTCGCCGCCACCTGAAGGCCGCAATATCGATATTCGTTTCTTCAACCGGCGTGACATCGCCGGCGGCAGCGCGTAACCGGCGCTGCCCGTTTCCGCAAAGGTTTGGCCCGATGCCAAAGGTGCTGATCGCCGATGACGAGGAGTCCATGCGCACGCTGGTGGCGCGTGCCATCGCCATGGACGGCCACCAGACCGTCACCGCACAGGACGGCGCCGAAGCGCTGGAGATCCTGACGCGCGAGGACGGCGCGTTCGACCTTCTGCTCACCGACATCCAGATGCCCGTGATGGACGGCATCGCGCTCGCACTCTCGGCCGCGCGCGATTTTCCGGACCTGACGATCTTGCTGATGACGGGTTTCGCCGATCAGCGCGAGCGCGCGTCGAACCTGGATGCGCTGGTGCACGACGTGGTGACGAAGCCATTTTCGGTGGCGGATATTCGCACCGCAGTCGCCGACGCGCTCGCGGCGAAGAAGGGGTAGCGGCGCTGCTCACCCGCAGCGTTCCTGCCGCAGTGACACGAGTCCGGTCCCACATGCACGGTGTCGTCCTGGCGAAGGCCAGGACCCATACTGCGTGATCTCTCCGTGGGATCGATAGCAGTACCGGACGACGAGTCTTCGCCAAACTACTCCCTGGGGTGATGGGTCCTGGCTTTCGCCAGGACGACCTTGGGGAAGACATCGTGCGTCAATATACGTAGCGCGACCGGCGAAAACTGATCCTCTCAAAAATCCTTCAGCAGCCGCTCGAGATAGTCGAGCTCGATCTGCGGGCGCGAGGGGTCGCCCAGGCGGCGGCGGAGCTCTTCGAGGATGCGGCGGGCGCGCTGGACGTCGATCTCGCCGGGGATCTTCACCGTGTAGTCGTCGCTGAACTCGCGGCCGTGCAAGGGCCGGCCGAGCGGGTCGGTCTGGTTACCACCGCTCTGCTGGCGGCCGGCGCGATTGCCGGGGCCATCGCCCTGGCCATCGCCGTCGCCCTGCTGCATGGCCTCGGCCATCTTCTGCGCACCCTTGCGCATCGCATCGAGCGCCTTGCCTTGCGAGTCCACGGCACCATCGGCATTGCCTTCGCCAAGCTTGGAGCCGGCATCGCCCATGGCGTTGTCGGCAGCATCGAGACCGCCGTCATCATCGCCCTGGTCGGCATCCTCATCGCCGCCCTGGCCCTGCTGGCCCGGTTGTCCCTGCTCGCCTTGCTGACCCTTTTGGCCTTTCTGGCCCTTCTGACCCTTTTGGCCGTTCTGCGCGAGGCCGCGCTTCTGAAGCTCATCCTGGAGCTTCCTCAAGCGGTCGCGCAGCGCCTGCTGGTCCTGCTGCAGGTCGGACATCGACTGATCGCCCTGCTGACCCTGCTTGCCGCGCATGCGGTCGCGCCGGGAATCCTGGCCCTGCTTGAAGGTCTTGTCGCGCAATTGCTGCTGCTTGCGGATCATGTCGCCGAGCTCGTTGAGCGCCTGCTCCATGTCGCTCTCGCCGCTCTGGCCCGGCTGCGCCATCTGCAAGCCCTCCAGCATCTGCTGGAGCTGGTCGAGCAACTGCTTGGCCGCATCCTTGTCGCCGGAACGCGACAGGCGCTCCATGCGGTCGATCATGTTGTTGAGATCCTGCTGGCGCATGATCTTCGTGTTGGGATCAAGCGGACGGGCGAGCTGCTGCGGATTGTTGCGGAACTGCTCGGCGAGCTGGCGCATGAAATTGTCCAGCGCCTGACGCAGATCCTGGGTGAGCTTCTTGATCTCCTCGTCGCTCGCGCCGCGCTCCAGCGCCTGCTTGAGCGCGTCCTGCGCCGCCCGCAGCGCCTTGTCGACATCGGTGATGTTGCCGTCCTCGATCGTCACCGCGAGCGCCCAGAGGCTCGCAACGACCTCGCGCAGCGAGTCGTCGGTGCGGGCAGCCTCGAGCTGCCTCGCGACGGTGTAGAGCCCGAGATATTGCCCGGTTTCGGGCGTGAACAATTCCGGCGCAATCATCAGCGCATCGAGCGCGACATACACGTCGGAGTTCTTGTTGGCATCGAGCGCCAGGATGCGGCGCTGCTCGATCAGCGCGCGCGCCAGCGGCTTGGTGAAGAGACGCTCGGGCAGGCGCATGTTGAAGGGGTCGCTCTTCGCCTCATTGCCCGCCTCGTCCTTGGCGGTCAATGTCAGCGTGACGTCGGCGCCGGCATAGGGATCCTCGCTGAGGTCCTTGACGGTCTGGCCGAGGCCGTTGCGGGTGCGCGCGTTCGGCAGCACGAGTGCGAATTGCGGCGGCTGGAACAGCGGCCGGGGCGCGGCCTTCTGCTCGTCGGGCTTCTGCGCCTCGGACGGACGCACGGCGAATTGCGCCTCGGCGCCGGTGACGCCGTAATCATCCTCGATCTTGTAGGAGAGCTGCAGCGCGCCTCTGGCCTGACGTTCGGGATCCTTGGCCAGCGAAATCGTCGGCGGCCGGTCGGGCGTCGCCGCGAACTTCCATTGCGGCTGGCCGGAGGGCGCGCGGACATGCGCCGTGCCGTCGCTCGCGATGGCAAAATGCTTCTCGTTGGTGCCCTTCGGAGCCTGTTCGTTCGGCGCAACTTCCTTGAGGCCGCCGGAGACCACGACATCGAGGCTGCCGCCGGAGGAGCGCACGATCAGCGTCGAGCCGGCCGGAACGGCGAGCGGACCGCTCGCGGGAAGCGCCGCGGCCTCCTTGTTGGCGGCCGACAGGATGATCGGCGGCTTGGAGGTGTAGACCGGCGGGGTGACCCAGGCGTCGACGCGGATATTAGTCGGCGCCAGCACGCCGTTCCAGTCGAACGCGGCGCCCATACGCATGGCGCGCTCGTCGCCGGCGGCGAAGAAGGTCGCAACCAGCATCACCACGACCAGCGCGCGCAACGCCCAGGGGTCGTGGATGGCGAGCCGCGGATGCGGCAATCCGGCGCGGATGCGCTTGAGCGAGGCCAGCGTGCGCTCGCGCTGCGCCTGCCACAGCGCCTGCGAGACCGGATCCTGCGTGCTCAAGGTGTCGGTGAGCGTCGTCGCCGGGCGGTGGCGGATGCCGGAGCCGTTGTCCAGCCGGCTCAGCCCCTGCTCGCGACTTGGCCAGCGGAAGCGAATCAACGGGAACAGGGCGGCGAGCGCCGCGACGGCAAACAGGCCAAGTCCGATCGCGCGGGCGATGAAGGGCAGCGCCAGCCAGAGGCCAGCCCAGGATACCACCAGAAACAGTCCGACAACGGTCAAGAACCGCGCCAGATGCGGCCAGGCGCGCTCCCAGGCGATCGCATATGTGGCCCGCTTGAGGGCCTGCGCCAGCTTCAGCCGCGATAAAGCGTTGCCATCGCGGATCGGGTCTGATGGGTCGGGGGTGACGCCGTTCAATCAGCTCTCCAGGTTGCCCGGAACAACACCCTACCACAACGGCAGCAGTGAGGCACCCGTTCCTCTACGGGACCCCGCACCCGAGCGGTGCATAACACGAAGGAGTGACTGGTTGTGTTCGGCACCGTAGGTTCGGCCACCATCCGTCAGGCAAGATAAAAGGAACGCCATGGACAAGAAGATGCACGACAAAGGGCTGGAAGTTCGCAAAGCAGTGCTGGGCGAGGCCTATGTCAACAATGCCCTGAAGAACGTCGACGACTTCAACCGGCCGTTCCAGGAGATGCTCAACGAATATTGCTGGGGCACGGTGTGGGGCCGTGAGGAGCTGCCGCGCAAAACCCGCAGCATGCTCAACATCGCCATGATCGCGATCCTCAACCGCCAGCACGAGTTCCGCGCGCACCTGAAGGGCGCGCTGACCAATGGCGTCACCCGCGACGAAATCCGCGAGATCCTGATGCAGGTCGCAATCTACGGCGGCATGCCGGCCGCGGTCGACAGTTTTCGCATCGCGCGCGAGGTGTTTGCGGAGATCGATGGCAAGGCGTGAGGGGCGTCTTGCGTGAGGGACGCGGCGTCCCTCCCCAACGTCGTCCTGGCGAAAGCCAGGACCCATAACCACCGGTGGATGTGGTTACGGGGACTCGGAGTTACCGTCTCGCGCCACAACTTCTCCCTGGGGTAATGGGTCCTGGCTTTCGCCAGGACGACTGCGGAGAATGTGGCGCGCCGATTCCGTCCATCACCCACAACAACAAACACAAGGAAACACCATGGACATCGGATTCATCGGCCTCGGAAACATGGGCTTTCCGATGGCGCGGCGGCTGATCGAGGCGGGGCATCGGCTCGTTGCGTTCGATACGCGGAAAGAGGTCCTCGACACGCTGGTGGCGCGCGGCGCAATGGCGGCAACGTCGCCGAAGGACGTTGCCGACCGGGTCGAGACCGTGCTGGCGAGCCTGCCGTCGCTGCAGGCTTCGCTCGACGTCGCAACCGGTGCCAACGGCGTGATCGACGGCAAGCGCGTCAAACGCTTCGTCGATCTGTCGACCGTCGGCTCGCAGATGGCGGTCAGGATTCACGGCCTGCTGGCGACGCGCAACATCGTGCAGATCGACAGCCCCGTTTCGGGCGGCGTCGCCGGTGCCGAGAAAGGCACGCTGGCTGTGATGGTCTCAGGTCCCAGGAGCGACTTCGAGACCATCAAGGCCGCGCTCGGCGTGATCGGAAAGGTGTTTTTCATCGGCGAGAAGCCGGGCGCGGCTCAGACCATGAAGCTCGCCAACAATTTCCTTTCGGCGACCGCGATCGTGGCGACATCGGAAGCGGTGGTGATGGGCGTGAAGGCCGGGCTCGATCCCGCCGTGATGATCGACGTCATCAATGCGGGCTCGGGCATGAACACCGCAAGCCGCGACAAGTTTCCGCGCTCGGTGCTGCCGCGCAGCTTCGACTTCGGCTTCGCCACCGGGCTGATGGTGAAGGACGTGCGCCTGGCGCTCGAGGAGATGAAGCAGCTCGGCCTGTCGATGGAGGTCGCGGACGCGGTCGGGCGTCTCTGGGAGACCGTCATCAGCGAGGAAGGCGCGGGTTCGGATTTCACCGCGGCGATCAAGCCGATCGAGAAGAGGGCCGGGGTGGTGGTCGGCGGGAAGACATAGCCTTCGCGGCGATCGCGCAATCGCCGCAGATTTGCCCGACGCGCCAAATGGTTCCGCACTGTGACCGTGCGTAAGACTGGAAACCCCCAGGCTACTTTGCATGGGGGTGTTTTGAGGGTTTTCGCTACGAGAGCCTCACAGCCACGGCGCGGGCGTGTCCATGGCGATGAGCTGCTCGACATCGATGCGGGGACGCACCACCGCATATTGGTCGCCCTTGACCAGCACCTCCGGCACCAGCGGCCGCGTGTTGTAGGTGCCGGCCTGCACGGCGCCGTAGGCGCCTGAGGTCATGATGGCGAGGAGATCGCCCGGCTTCGGTGTCGGCAGCGTGCGATCGAGCGCGAGGTAATCGCCGGTCTCGCAGACGGGCCCCACGACGTCGGCCAGAATCGTCGGCGCGCCGGCGGCGGGCTGCGCAACCGGCAGGATGTCGTGATGGGCCTCATAGAGCGTCGGACGGATCAGGTCGTTCATCGCGGCGTCGATGATGACGAAATTCTTGCCGTCGCCGTGCTTCACGTAGATCACCTTGGTGACCAGGATGCCGGCATTGCCGACGATCATGCGGCCCGGCTCGAACATCAGCGTGCAGCCGAGATTGTGCGTGATGCGCCTGACCATCGCGGCATAGGCGTCGGGCGCGGGCGGCGCCTCGCGGTCCATGTAATAGGGAATGCCGAGGCCACCGCCGAAATCGACATGCGAGATGTTGTGGCCATCGGCGCGCAGCGTCTGAACGAATTCGGCGAGGATGCGGAACGCGATCTCCATCTTGGACAGATCGGTGATCTGGCTGCCGATATGCACGTCGGTGCCGGTCACCTCGATGCCGGGCAGCTTCGCTGCCCGTGCATACACCTGTCGGGCGTGGACGATCGGGATGCCGAACTTGTTCTCGGACTTGCCGGTGGAGATTTTTGCGTGCGTGCCGGCATCGACATCCGGATTGACGCGCACGGAGATGCGTGCGGTCCTGCCCATCTCGCTCGCAAGGCGAGACAACAGCTCGAGCTCAGGCTCGGATTCGACATTGATGCAGAGGATGTCGGCGGCAAGCGCGGCGCGCAGCTCGGTCTCGGTCTTGCCGACGCCGGAGAACAGGATCTTGCTTGGGGGGATGCCGGCAGCAAGCGCACGCTTCAACTCGCCGCCCGAGACCACGTCGGCACCCGCCCCCAGCTTGGCCAGCGTGCGCAGCACCGACTGGTTGGAGTTCGCCTTCATGGCGTAGCAGACCAGCACCTTCTCGCCGGCGAAGGCATCGGCGAAGACGCGATAGTGCCGCTCGAGCGTCGCGGTCGAGTAGCAATAGAAGGGCGTGCCGACGCTCGCGGCGAGATCGGAAAGATTCACCGCTTCGGCGTGCAGGACGCCGTTGCGGTAGTCGAAATGGTTCATGGCGTTCGCTCAGTCATCCCGGCTCATCTGCCGGGCTTTTCGTCCAGCAGCGGATCGAGGACAAACGATTTCTTCTTGCCCTTGGCAGCGGCGGGCGCGGCATCCGCGCCGTAGGTGGGATTGAACACGCTCGGCGTCTTCTGGGCCTCGGTCTCAGTATCGGTGGGCGCCGGGGCGACATTCGCCGTGGACGCACTGGAC
The DNA here is from genome assembly GCF_024199885.1 of Bradyrhizobium sp. CCGUVB23. Lineage (NCBI taxonomy): Bacteria > Pseudomonadati > Pseudomonadota > Alphaproteobacteria > Hyphomicrobiales > Nitrobacteraceae > Bradyrhizobium > Bradyrhizobium sp. CCGUVB23. The sequence continues at coordinate 5,595,159 of NZ_JANADQ010000001.1, read as the reverse complement.
GCGGTCGGCGGCAGGTCCAGCGGACCCTTGCGGCCGCAGCCGGCCAGCGCCAACGCGCTCAGGCTCAAGACAATGATGACCCACCCCGAGCCGGTCGGGCGAAACTTTGACGTCACGACGAGATCCCCACTACGCGGGCCGCACCATACAGAGATTGGCTCGCTCTGGCGAGAGCCGGATGACCATGAAAAACAAGCGAAATTTTGCTCTCAGCCAGATTTTCGCTCTTTTTCCAAGCGCTTCGCCCAGGCCTTGGCCTGCGCCGTCACGTTCTTCGGCGCCGTGCCGCCAAAGCTGGTGCGGCTCTTCACCGACGATTCGACCGAGAGCACGCCGAGCACATCCTTGGTGATTTTTGGCTCGATCGCCTGCATCTCCTTGAGCGGGAGCTCGTGGAGCGCGACGCCGTCGCTCGCGGCCTTTGCCACGATCCGGCCGGTGACGTGATGGGCCTCGCGGAACGGCATCTTCAGCGTCCGCACCAGCCAGTCGGCAAGATCAGTCGCGGTGGCATAGCCTTCGCCCGCGGCCGCCTTCATCTTCGCTTCATCCGGCACGAGGTCGCGGACCATGCCGGTCATGGCGCGGATCGCGAGCGACAGCGCGGCAAAGCCTTCCATCGCGCCCTGCTTGTCCTCCTGCATGTCCTTTTGATAGGCGAGCGGCAGGCCCTTCATCACGATCAGGAGGCCATTGAGCGCACCGATGACGCGCCCCGTCTTGGCGCGCACGAGCTCGGCGGCGTCAGGATTGCGCTTCTGCGGCATGATCGACGAGCCGGTGGTGAACTTGTCGCTGAGGCGGATGAGGCCCACGAGCGGCGAGGTCCAGATCACGATTTCTTCCGCAAAGCGCGACATGTGCACGGCGCAGATCGAGGCCGCCGACAGCGTCTCCAGCACGAAGTCGCGGTCGGAGACCGCATCGAGCGAATTCGCCATCGGCCGGTCGAAGGCAAGCGCTTTTGCAGTGGCGTGGCGGTCGATCGGGAACGAGGTACCGGCGAGCGCTGCGGCACCCAGCGGAGATTCATTCAGCCGCTTGCGGGCATCCTGGAAGCGGCCGCGATCGCGCGCGGCCATCTCGACATAGGCGAGCAGGTGGTGGCCGAAGGTGACGGGCTGCGCGGTCTGCAAATGCGTGAAGCCAGGCATCACGGTCCCGGCATGTTCCATCGCGCGTTCCACCAGCGCCTCTTGGAACGCGGCGAGTGCGGCATCCGTCTCGTCGATGATGTCGCGAACGAACAGGCGGAAGTCGGTCGCGACCTGGTCGTTGCGCGAGCGCGCGGTGTGCAGGCGGCCGGCGGCGGGGCCGATCAGCTCGGACAGACGGCTCTCGACATTCATATGGATGTCCTCGAGCGCGCGCTTGAACTCGAAGCCTCCCTTGCCGATCTCTGACAAAATCGTGTCTAGACCCTTGCCGATATTTTTCGCATCAGAGGCCGTGATGATGCCCTGCGTAGCGAGCATCGCGGCATGGGCCTTGGACGCGGCAATGTCCTGGGCGAAGAGGTGACGATCGACGTCGATGGAGACGTTGATTTCCTCCATGATCTCATCGGGACGTTCCGAGAACCGGCCGCCCCACATCTTGTTGCTCATGATCCCCTGCTCACGCCTTGCTTCTCGCTTGCTGCGGCCGTGCCGCACGTTTGCTGACTGCTGCCAGCCGTATTAAGAGGCCCCTGATAGCCATATCTGCGACCGGATGACAAACGATATGCTCGACCCCAACGATATGCTCGACCAGCGGAAAGCGCGCTCTGCCACGCGCCGGATCCCCCTCGTGATCGCCACTGTGGCGGTCGGGGGCCTGGTCGGCTTTGCCGCGCTGTACGGGTTGGGCCTGAAGCGGGGGCCGGCGGGCGATCCGGTCTGCCGCGCCGCGGTCCAGACCGCCAATAGGATCGCGCCGCTCGCCCACGGCGAGGTGGCCGCGCTGACCATGGCGACCGCGCCGTTGAAGCTGCCGGACCTCGCCTTCGAGGACGCCGAGGGCAAGCCGAAAAAGCTGTCCGATTTCCGCGGCAAGACGGTGCTGGTGAACCTCTGGGCGACCTGGTGCGTGCCCTGCCGCAAGGAGATGCCGGCGCTGGAAGGGCTCCAGGTCACGCTGGGCAGCGAGAATTTCCAGGTGGTGGCAATCAATATCGACACCCGCGACCCCGAGAAGCCCAAAAACTTCCTGAAAGAGGCCGGCATCACCCGCCTCGGCTATTTCAATGACCAGAAAGCCAAGGTTTTTCAGGATCTTAAAGCCATAGGCCGGGCACTGGGCATGCCGACCTCGGTGCTGGTCGACCCGCAAGGCTGCGAGATCGCCACGATCGCCGGCCCCGCAGAATGGTCCAGCGACGACGCGCTGAGGCTGATCCAGGCGGCAATGAAGCCGGTCGCCGCGTCGCTTTAAGCTGTGACGTTGAGATTGCTGCCGATGCCCGCGCCGACATTGGCGAGCGAGGGCTGGCCGGCGCCGAGCAGGGTCAGGACGGCGGATTTCTCCGCATCCATGTTCTGCTTCGTCACGGTCGCCGCGATGTTCGACTGCAACGCGCCTTGCTGAGCGGTCAGCATGCTGCTGACCATGGCGATCATGTCCATACGTAGACCCTCGTACGGCGGCAGCCTAGGCGCGAGGGGTTAACGAGAGGTGGAGACTTTGGACGGTCTCGTGTCGCGGACGCGGCGCGGCATGAAATGACGCGACGCAGAGCCGGGACCCATGTCTCGGCGTGCTCGCGGCTCCGGGGCACGGGATCTGTTACCGCGTCGGGACCGGCTTGGCGCCGCGGTAGTCGTAGAAGCCGCGCTGCGTCTTGCGGCCGAGCCAGCCGGCTTCGACGTATTTCACCAGCAGCGGGCACGGGCGGTATTTTGAGTCGGCCAGCCCCTCATGCAGCACCTGCATGATTGAGAGGCAAGTATCGAGGCCGATGAAATCGGCCAGCTCCAGCGGGCCCATCGGGTGATGCGCGCCCAGCTTCATCGCCGCGTCGATCGCCTCGACGTTTCCGACACCTTCATAGAGCGTGTAGATCGCCTCGTTGATCATCGGCAGCAGAATGCGGTTGACGATGAAGGCCGGGAAATCCTCGGAGACCGCGACCTGCTTGCCGAGCTTGGCGACGAATGCCTTGGAGGCCTCGAAGGTGGAATCATCGGTGGCGATGCCGCGGATCAGTTCGACCAGCTCCATCAAAGGCACCGGATTCATGAAATGAATGCCGATGAAGCGCTCGGGGCGGTCGGTGGCCGCGGCCAGACGGGTGATCGAGATCGAGGAGGTGTCGGAGGCGACGATCGCTTCGGGCTTCAGAACGGCGCAAAGCTCGTGGAAAATCTTGCGCTTGACCTCCTCCTTCTCGACCGCGGTCTCGATCACGAGGTCGCAGTCGGCGAGGTCATCGAGCTTCTCGGCGAGGGTGATGCGCGACAGCGCCTTGGCCTTGTCGTCCTCGCTGACGGCCTTCTTGGAGACCTGGCGCGACAGATTGCCGTTGATGGTGGCCATACCCGACTTCAAACGGTCGGCCGAGATGTCGTTGAGCACCACGTCGAAACCGGCCAGCGCCGCGACATGGGCAATGCCATTGCCCATCTGCCCCGCGCCGATCACGCCGACCTTCTTGATCTCTGCCATAATGTCATCCACCGGAACGGCGCGGATGCCGCGCCCTGCCTATCCCCCGTGAGCCGAGGGTCCGATTTAATCAGAACCCGGGCTCGAAACCTAGATTGGATCGCGCCCTTCCGCGTGCCCCCGCGAAAGAAACCGCCTCAGAAATGAAACACCGGCCGGAGTTGGGACATCCGGCCGGTGTTTTTACGGTGTTTTACTTGCCGAGCTTGCCGAGTTCGGCCGTGAGCTCAGGAACCGCCTGGTAGAGGTCGGCAACCAGGCCGTAGTCGGCGACCTGGAAGATCGGCGCGTCCTCGTCCTTGTTGATCGCGACGATCACCTTGGAGTCCTTCATGCCGGCGAGATGCTGGATCGCGCCGGAAATGCCGACGGCGACGTAGAGCTCGGGGGCCACGACCTTGCCGGTCTGGCCGACCTGCCAGTCGTTCGGCGCATAGCCCGCGTCGACCGCCGCGCGCGAGGCACCGACACCGGCGCCCAGCTTGTCGGCGAGCGGCTCGATGTATTTTGCGAAGTTTTCCCGGCTTTGCATGGCGCGGCCACCGGACACGATGATTTTCGCCGAGGTCAGCTCGGGACGGTCGCTCTTGGCGACTTCCTCGCCGACGAAGGACGACAGGGCCGGATCGGCCGCCGCCGCGATGCTCTCGACGCTCGCGCTGCCACCGGCCGGTGCGGCGGCGAAGGTCGAGGTGCGCACCGTGATGACCTTCTTGGCGTCCTTCGACTTCACCGTCTGGATGGCGTTGCCGGCATAGATCGGACGCTCGAAGGTGTCGGGCGCGACAACCTTGATGATCTCCGAGACCTGCATGACGTCGAGCAGCGCCGCGACGCGCGGCATCACGTTCTTGAAGCGCGAGGTCGCGGGCGCGACGATCGCGTCATAGCCGGATGCCAGCGAGACGATCAGCGCGGCCAGCGGCTCGGCGAGATCGTGCGCGTAAGCCTCGCCGTCGGCGAGCAGCACCTTCTTCACGCCTGCGAGCTTCGCGGCGGCGTCCGCCGCGCCCTTGGCGTTCTGGCCGGCCACCAGCACGTCGACGTCGGCGCCGAGGGCGGCGGCCGCCGTCAGGGCCTTGTTGGTAGCGTCCTTCAGCGACGCATTGTCGTGTTCAGCAATCAGAAGCGTCGTCATCAGAGCACCCCGGCTTCGTTCTTGAGTTTCGACACCAGCTCGGCGACGTCCTTGACCTTGACGCCGGCCTTGCGGCCCGGTGGCTCCGTCGTCTTGAGAACTTCAAGGCGCGCGGTGACATCGACGCCGTAATCGGCGACGGTCTTCTCCGCGATCGGCTTCTTCTTCGCCTTCATGATGTTGGGCAGCGAGGCATAACGCGGCTCGTTGAGACGGAGATCGGTGGTGACGATCGCCGGTCCCTTCAGCTTCACCGTCTGCAGGCCGCCATCGACCTCGCGGGTGACCTTGAAGTCGCTGCCTTCGACCTCGAGCTTGGAGGCAAAGGTCGCCTGCGACCAGCCAAGCAGAGCGGCCAGCATCTGGCCGGTCTGGTTGCTGTCGTCGTCGATCGCCTGCTTGCCCAGAATGATCAAGCCCGGCTGCTCTTCCTCGGCGACCTTCTTCAGGATCTTGGCGACCGCCAACGGCTCCACATTGCCGTCCGCCTTCACCAGGATGCCGCGGTCGGCGCCCATGGCAAGACCGGTGCGGATCGTCTCCGACGCCTGCGCCGGTCCAATGGACACCACCACGACCTCGGTGGCCTTGCCGCCTTCCTTCAGGCGCAGCGCTTCCTCGACCGCGATTTCGTCGAATGGGTTCATCGACATCTTGACGTTGGCGAGTTCAACGCCCGATCCATCGCCCTTGACGCGGACCTTGACGTTGTAATCGACCACCCGCTTTACCGGCACTAAGACCTTCATCGATCCTCTTTCACTTGAATTCTTGAGGGGGGTTATCAACTGGCGCGGAACCTAATGGCCCGGCCCAGTCCGGTCAACGCGCGCGGAGGCCCAAAAGTTGGCTTTGCGAGCCAATCTTGGCGGTTTGCTTAGCGGTTCTGGCCCGGCACCCAGAGCACGTCGCCGGCGCCATTATGATTGGCCGCGCGGCTCGCGACAAACAGGAAATCCGATAGCCGGTTCATATATTGGATGCCAGCCGCTCCGACCGGCTCGTCCGGCTTTGCAGCGAGTTCCACCATCACGCGTTCCGCCCTGCGGCATATCGTGCGCGCGACATGGAGATGGGCGGCCGCCGGGGTTCCGCCCGGCAGCACGAAGGAGGTGAGCGGGGCGAGCTTGTCGTTCAGCGCGTCGATGTCGCGCTCGAGCCGCTCGACCTGACTTGCCACCACCCGCAACCGTTCGGCTTTGCCTTCACGCTCGGGCACCGCGAGATCGGCGCCGAGATCGAACAGGTCGTTCTGGATCCGGCCGAGCATCGCATCGAGCTCCGGCCAGTCCTTGACGTGCAATCGCACAACGCCGATCGCGGCATTGGTCTCGTCGACGGTGCCATAGGCCTCGATCCGCAGATCATATTTCGGACGGCGCTCGCCGGAGCCGAGCGCGGTCGTGCCGTCGTCACCGGTACGGGTGTAGATACGGTTGAGAACGACCATGTTTGCCTCTCCAGCCGCCGGCTCTCAATGTTTGAGCATGATCTTATCGGAAAACCGCTGCACACTTTTCCGGATCATGCTCTAGCGGCCCATCGCCCAGACCGCGAGCATGGCGATGACGATCGCCACGAACTGAAACAGTACGCGCAGCCGCATCAGCCTCTGCGAGGTGTTCGGCGAGCCGCCGCGCATCATGTTGACGAGACCGAGCAGCAGCACTAGCGCCACGGCGCCGACAGCCACCGGCAGGATGAAAGAACTCAGGAAGGATGCCATTAGGGGTAGATAACATTGTGTTTGCGGCTGCGCCATCGCGGCGCGATCTGGCTTTTAGGCCAATAATATCAGAAGCTAAGCGGATGATTATCGATTTGAGCCAGCCCGCAGACTTCGCCTCTCGCCGCTTGCGGGAAGAGAGAGCAGAGCAGCGCCGGGGTACGCCGTGAGGCAGATCCGCTACCTCTACCTCGTCGTGATGGACGCGTTCTACACGTTCCTCGCCGACGACGGCTGGGCGATCGCGAGCCATATCGCACTGTCCAGCCTGATGGCGCTGTTCCCGTTCCTGATCGTGCTGACCTCGCTGGCGGGCTTCTTCGGCTCCAAGGAGCTCGCCGACCAGGCCGCCGGGCTGATGCTCCAGGTCTGGCCCAAGCAGGTTGCCGACACATTGTCCGGCGAGATCCACGACGTTCTGACCACGACCCGCACCGACGTGCTGACGATCGGCGCGGTGCTGTCGGTCTATTTCGCCTCGAACGGCGTCGAGGCCTTACGGGTCGCGCTCAACCGCGCCTACGCGGTGGTCGAGATGCGGCGCTGGTACTGGCTGCGGCTGGAATCGATCGCCTACACGCTGGTCGCGGCCTTCGCCGCGCTCGCCATGGCCTTCCTGATCGTGCTCGGCCCTCTGATCATCGAGGCGGCGCGGCGCCACATCCCGCTGTTCGTCGAGTCCAACGAAAGCATCCTGACCTGGGTGCGTTATGGCATCACCATCGGCGCGCTGATCGTGGCGCTATTGATCCTGCATGCCTGGGTGCCGGCGGGACGGCGGAAGTTTCTCCAGATCCTGCCCGGCATCGTCTTCACCATCGTGGGGTCGGTCGTCTCAGGCATCGTGTTCGGGCAATATCTGGCGCGCTTCGCCAACAACTACGTGACGATGTATGCGGGGCTCGCCTCCGTGATCATCGCGCTGGTGTTTCTGTATTTCATCGCCGCGATCTTCGTCTATGGCGGCGAGCTCAACGCCGCGATCATCAAGTCGCGGCTTCCTCACGGCGTGTCGCTTCAAGCAGCGCAGTCGCTAGCGCACGCGGAGACACGGGCTTGACCAGGAAGGCGTCGGCACCGGCCTCGCGCGAGGCCGTCTCGTCCTCGCCGCGGCCGGAAATGCCGATGATCGGGATCTGACCGAGCGGCGGACACATCGTGCGGATGCGCTTGATCGCCTCGATGCCGTCGATGCCCGGCAGCACCATGTCCATTAGCACCGCGTCGAAGCCGCCTTGCGCCAGGCGGTTTTCCGCGTCCTCGCCACGGCCGATGAACTCGGCATGATGGCCGAGTTCGGTCAGTATGGTGTTGAGCACGACGCGGCCGAACGGATTGTCCTCGACGCTGAGCACGCGCAAGCCCGCCGGCGCATTCTCCCCGCGACCGTCGTGCGCCCCTGACTTGGTGGATTTCTCCGCCTCGGCCGAGGTCAGGGACACCGTCAATGTGAAGGTGGCGCCGCCGCCGCGCCGCGGCGCGACCGTGATGTCGCCGCCCATCGCGCGCGCAAGCTGCTTCACCGATGACAGCCCGAGCCCGGCGCCGCCGAAGCGCGAGGCGATGGTGACATTGGCCTGCGAGAACGGACGGAACAGGCGCTTGATCTCGGCCATGGTCAGCCCGATGCCGCTGTCGGACACCGCGAAGGCGACGCCGGTCCTGGCCTTGTCTTTGGCTTTCCCCTTGATCCTGTCCTTGGCGATCGGCCATGGCGCGACGGAGAGAGCGATCCCGCCCTGCTCGGTGAACTTCACGGCATTGTCGATCAGATTCTCCAGCGCCGCGCGCAGGCGGACGGGATCACCAACCACCAGCGCGGGGAGCTTTGGCGAGATATCGACCCGGGCCTGCAACCCCTTGGCGGCCGCCCGGCCGGCGAGCGAGTCGCCGGCGGCGCGCGCCAGCGCTCGCAGGTCGAACAGATCCTGACCGAGCCCACCGCCACCATTTTTCCCTGTCTTGGCGGCATCTACGAACAACGTGGCAAGGCTCGCCAGATGCTCCGCGCCGGCCTTGATGGTATCGGCCCAGCGACGCTCGCGCTCGCCGAGGTCGGAGGTCGCCAGGAGATCGCTGATCGCAAGGATTCCGGTCAGGGGGGTGCGAACCTCATGGGCAAAGGCGGCAAGCGCCGCCTGAACCATGTCCGCCGCGACAGGTTTTGCACTCGTCTTTGGGCTGCGCTTTCGTGCGGCATGCGGCTTAACGCGCGTCTTAACCGGCGTCTTGGCGCCCGTCTTGGGCAACCGCCGCTTTGACGACCGCGTGGTGCGCGCGATGCGCGTTTTCGCCGCCATGTTTCCCCTTGAACCCCGGCTCGCAGTCAGCATGGCACGGCGGGGCCCAGGGAGTCACTGAGGCGTTTTGCTAAACCCCAGAGAAACTTAACGTAATCCCACCAAAGCGCGAATGTCGGCAGGCAGCGCTCCCGCCGCGCGCAAGTCGCGCAAACCGGTGGCGCGGGTCGATTTGGAAAGCTTTTGCCCGCCCTCGTCGCGTATCAGCCGGTGGTGGCGGTAGGCGGGCGCGGGCAGGCCGAGCAGTTGCTGGAGCAGGCGGTGGACCGAGGTGGCATGAAACAGGTCCTGACCGCGCACCACCTCGCTCACCTCTTGCAACGCATCGTCGACGACGACCGAGATGTGATAGCTGGTCGGCGTCTCCTTGCGTGCGAGGATGACGTCGCCCCAGGCCTGCGGTTGGGCAGGAATGCTGCCCTGCTCGCCCGCGGGCCCCTCGCCGTCCTCATGCCACATGAGGTCCGTTACGCGGCGGCAAGCGGCGGCCATGTCGAGCCGCAGCGCATAGGGCGCGCCGGACGAGATCAGCCGCGCACGCTCGGCGGCGGAGAGCGATTTCGCAGTGCCCGGATAAAGCGGCGCGCCATCCGGATCGCGCGGCCACGGCTGATCGGCCTCGCGCTGCGTCACCAGCCTTGCGATCTCAGCGCGGCTTTCGAAGGCGGGATAGACGAGGCCAAGCGCGGTGAGCTGGTCCAGCGCCACGCGGTAGGCCTCAAAATGATCAGACTGCCGCCGCACCGGCATCTCCCAGGCGATCCCGAGCCAGGCGAGGTCTTCGTAGATCGCCGCCTCGAACTCTACCCGGCAGCGCGCCCTGTCGATGTCCTCGATGCGCAGCAGGAAGCGCCCGCCCGTCTCGCGCGCGCGATCGAAATTGAGCAGGGCGGAAAGGGCGTGGCCGAGATGGAGATAGCCATTTGGGCTCGGGGCGAATCGGAAAACGGGTGGCATCAGGCGGGCCGAAACGGATCAATCGTGCCGCTCTCCCGCTCGAGTCGCTCGACCACACCGCGATAGAACTGCTCCGCCCTAAGGATCATTTGTTCCGATGCACCGACCCCGCCGCCCTCGAATACACCACGGGCAAGCTCGAACTCTGAATCGATGAAGCCAGCTACCACGCGTGACAGAGGCGCTACGCCGAGCTCGCGCGTGACCGCCTTGCGATCCATCAGATCGACGACCTCCGCCCTCAAATCGCTCGGCGGCTCACACTCTGCCATGAGCGTCGGAAAATGCATTGGCGCGACAGCCTCGGTCGGATGCATGCGCAACCATCGCAAGGCGGCCGCGGGCCGAAGTGCATAGAAGATCTTCTTTTGCGCAACGCTCGTTCCATCGCCGAAGTATACGCGTCGCTGACGCTCGCCAAGATGAAGATAGTGACGGCCAATCGCCTCCCGGCTCGCCGCCTGGCGAGCAAACTCCAGAAAATCATCGCGAAACCAGGCCTGCCCGCAGTAAATGACCGGCGAGCGCAGCCACTCGACAATCACCGCATTGCCCTTCAGCAAGAGCTGAAGCGCCTTGCGCAAGTCCCACCCATTGGCATCGAGGTCTCCTTCAAGCGAGAGCTCAATGACGTCACGCGAGGTCCATGGCGTAACATGATCGACGGCGCGACGCACGAAGACGAAGCGACAGTCGTAGTCGCTGTCAGGAGACGAAAAGCCCCATGCCCGGCTACCGCTTTCGATGGCGAGGGGCAAGAAAACGCGATGTTCGTCGACGATGCGACCGAGCATGGCATCGATCAAGGCGACTTTCTCGCCGATCATCTCGGCAGGAATGTTTCTCAAACTCATCCGGCGCGTCCGAAATCAAGGTGATATGGTCTTAGTCTCATCGTTCCGAACCGTCCACAGGACGCTTAGTCCGCATCGCTGCGATCCGGTGTCTTCATGACCATCCACCTCGAAACCCAGTCCGATCTCGAAGAGGCCGTTGAGGCGCTGGTGAAGCGCGATACCCGGCTGAAGCCGGTGCTGGAGATCGCGGGCATGCCGAGCCTGCGGCGGCGTGAGCCTGGCTTTGTCGGGCTTGCCCATATCGTCTGCGGCCAGCAGCTCTCGACCGCGAGCGCCGGCGCGATCTGGGGGCGGCTAAACGCCGCCTTCGATCCGTTCGACCATGATGCCGTGCGCCGCGCACGCGCCGACCGGCTGGGACGGCTCGGCCTTTCGGCAGCCAAGATCAAGACGCTGAAACATCTGGCACGCGAGCTCGCGGCCGAACGGCTGAATCTCGACGTCCTCGCCGAAGAGGATGCCGACGCCGCGCATCACACGCTGATCGCGCTGCCGGGCATCGGACCGTGGACCGCCGACGTCTACCTGCTGTTTTGCCTCGGCCATGGCGATGCCTGGCCGGCCGGCGATCTCGCAGTCCAAGAAGGCATCCGCCTCGGGCTGGGCCTGAAGACGCGCCCCACCGAGAAGCAGATGGCCCCGCTCGCCGAGCCCTGGCGGCCCCTGCGCGGCGCGGCCGCGCATCTGTGGTGGAGCTACTATCGCGCGGTCAAGAAACGCGAAGGCGTCATCGCCGGCGAGGCGAACGCCGTTTTAAACAATGTTGCTGTTGCAAAGCGCTCACGGGTGAAAGAAAAGATGCCGGCACGGAAAAAGCCGGGACCTTCACCATGACATCGACCGACTTCATCGTTGCGCGCAACGACCTCGAGCAGTGCAAGCTGACCGAGACCGCAATTCCCGATCCAGCCACGCTACCGGCGGATGCGCTTTTGGTGAAGGTCGAACGCTTCGCGTTCACCGCCAACAACATCACCTATGCCGTGATGGGCGACGAGCTGAAATACTGGCAAATCTTTCCGGCGCCGCACGGCTTCGGCAACATCCCGGTGTGGGGTTTTGGCGAGGTCATCGCCTCGAAACACCCTGGCGTCGCTGTCGGCGAGCGACTGTTCGGCTATTTCCCGATGGCGACGCATCTCGTCATCGAAGCCACGGACGTCAGCAAGCGCGCTCTTCGCGACGGCGCAGAGCATCGCAAGCAGGTGTCGCCGGTCTATAACGTCTATTCCCGTGTCACCGGTGATCCCAACTTTGCGGGGCATCAGGGCGATCTTCAGGCGCTGCTGCGGCCGCTGTTCATGCTGTCGTTCCTGGTCGACGATTTCCTCGCCGAGAACGACGACTTTGGCGCGCATAGCGTGCTGCTCTCGAGCGCCTCCAGCAAGACCGCGTTCGGGCTCGCGCATCTCCTGCACAGCCGCGGCCGCAGGGTGATCGGGCTGACCTCGGCCGGCAACGCCGGCTTCGTCGGCTCGCTACCCTGCTACGACGAGGTCGTCACTTATGACCGCTTCAGCTCGCTGCCGACGGATAAGCCGGTCGCCTTCGTCGACATGGCCGGCAGCAGCGCGTTGCGGGCCGAGCTGCACCACCATTTCGGCAACCGGATGGCGTGCTCGGTGCGCGTCGGCCTGACGCATCGCGCCACCGATGCCGACGAAGGCGCCCTGCCCGGCGCAAAGCCGCGCTGGTTCTTCGCGCCGGATCATCTGCGCAAGCGTGCGAAGGACTGGGGCCCGGGCGGAATCGATCAGCGCTTTGGCGTGGCGTGGTCGGGCTTTGCGCCGATGCTCGAAAAGTGCATCGCCGTGGTCGAGAGCCGCGGAGCCGACGCGGTGCGGCGGGTTTATCTCGATACCCTCAAGGGCCGTATTCCGCCTGAGCAGGGGCATATGCTCTCGCTGCTCGGATAGTTGCCTTTTTGTACGGACCGAACCGGTATAGCCTCGTGCCCGAGAGGAAGCGCCGCGAAGACGGCCACGAGGTCGCGCATGCTGGACAGGACGAAGGACATTCTTGTGTCCGCGCAAACCTGGCTCGACCAGTTCGAGCAGGCGCTTGGCGACCCGGGTCACGGCGCGCTGCATAAGCTCTTCCTGGCCGACAGCTACTGGCGCGACGTGCTCGCGCTCAGCTGGAACCTGCAAACGATCGCCGGTCGCGATGCGACCGTGCGGGAATTGAGCGCGCTCGCATCCGAAGCTGCGCCGAGTTCTTTCGAAATCGCATCGACCCGCGCGCCGCCACGCTGGGTGACTCGCGCCGGCACCAAGACGATCGAAGCAATCTTCTCGTTCGAAACGGCCGTCGGCCGCGGCAGCGGCATCGTGCGGCTACTGCCGGACGCCGATGACGGCGACCGCCTGAAGGCGTGGACGCTGCTCACCGCGCTTGAGGAGCTGAAGGGATTTGAGGAGCAGCTCAACCGGACGCGGCCGCGCGGCCAGGCCTATTCGCGCGACTTCCGCGGACCGAACTGGCTCGATCTGCGCACAGCGTCCGGCGACTATGCCGATCGCGATCCGGCCGTGCTGGTGATCGGCGGCGGCCAGGCGGGGCTGGCGATCGCGGCGCGGCTGAAGCAGTTGAACGTCGACACGCTGATCGTCGACCGCTGGCCACGCATCGGCGACAATTGGCGCAAACGCTATCACGCGCTCACGCTGCACAACCAGGTGCAGGTCAATCACCTGCCCTACATGCCGTTCCCGCCGAACTGGCCGGTCTATATCCCCAAGGACAAGCTCGCGAACTGGTTCGAGGCTTACGTCGAGGCGATGGAGCTGAACTACTGGACCGGCACCGAGTTCGAGGGCGGCACCTACGACGATGCGAAGGGATGCTGGACGGTCACGCTACGCCGTGCCGACGGCACCACGCGCACCATGCATCCGCGCCATGTCGTGATGGCAACCGGCGTCAGCGGCATCCCGAGCATGCCCGATATTCCGAGCCTGAAAAATTTCAACGGCCCACTCGTGCATTCCAGCCGCTATGAGGACGGCGAGAGCTGGACCGGCAAGCGCGCGATCGTCATCGGCACCGGCAACAGCGGCCACGACATTGCGCAGGATCTCTACTCCAGCGGTGCGGAGGTGACGCTGGTGCAGCGCTCGCCGACGCTGGTCACCAATATCGAACCCTCGGCACAGCTCGCCTACGCGACCTACAACGAGGGCACGCTCGAGGACAACGACCTGATCGCGACCTCGATGCCGACGCCGCTCACGAAGAAGACCCACGTGATGCTGACGGAGCAGTCGAAAGCGCTCGACAAGGAGCTGCTCGACGGTCTCACTCGCGTCGGCTTCAAGCTCGATTTCGGCGAAGGCGGAACCGGCTGGCAGTTCAAATACCTCACTCGCGGCGGCGGCTATTATTTCAACGTCGGCTGCTCCGATCTCATCGTGAAGGGCGAGGTCGGGCTCAGGCAATTCGAGGACATCGAAAGCTTCGTCGCCGAGGGCGCGCGGACGAAGGACGGCGGGATCATCCCGGCCGACCTCATCGTGCTCTCGACCGGCTACAAGCCGCAAGCCTATCTGGTGCGAAAGCTGTTCGGCGATGCCGTTGCCGATCGCGTCGGCCCGATCTGGGGCTTTGGCGACGGTTTTGAGCTGCGTAACATGTATGCGCGCACGAAGCAGCCCGGCCTGTGGTTCATCGCCGGCAGCCTCGCGCAATGCCGCATCAATTCGAGGTTCCTGGCGCTCCAGATCAAGGCGATCGAACAAGGGATGTTGGGGCGGGACATGGCGACGCCCGCGCGCACGACCTGAGCCCCATCGTCATTGCGAGGAGCACTTGCGACGAAGCAATCCAGAATCGTTTCGCAGAGACAGACTGGATTGCTTCGCTTCGCTCGCAATGACGATATGGGTACAACGGAAGCGCTACGGCGACAAAAAGAGGGAGGACACCAATGCCGGCCATACTCGGCTCGGGCGAGCATCGTTACCGTGTCGTCGAGAACTGGGCGAAGCTGCCGGATGGCTGGCAGCTCACGGATGTCGCTTCCGTCGCGGTCGACAGCAAGGACCGCATCTACGTCTTCAACCGCGGCGCCCATCCGATGGTGGTGCTCGACCGCGAGGGCAATTTCCTGCGCAGCTGGGGCGAAGGACTGTTTGCCCGCGCGCACGGTCTGCATATCGACGCCGACGACAATCTCTATTGCACCGATGATGGCGACCACACCGTGCGCAAATGCACGACCGACGGCAAGGTGCTGCTGACGATCGGCATCCCCGAGAAGCCTGCGCCGTTCATGAGCGGCGATCCGTTTCACCGCTGCACCCACACCGCGCTGTCGCCGAACGGCGAGATCTACGTCTCCGACGGCTACGGCAACGCGCGCGTCCACAAGTTCACGCCAGACGGCAAGCTGATGATGAGCTGGGGCGAGCCCGGCACCGATCCCCGGCAGTTCAACATCGTTCACAACATCGCCGCCGATGCCGACGGTTATGTCTACGTCGCCGACCGCGAGAACCACCGCGTGCAGGTGTTCGACGGCAACGGACGATACGAGACGCAGTGGAACAACCTGCACCGGCCTTGTGCGCTGTGCTGCTGCGGCGGCAAGCAGCCAACCTTCGTGATCGGCGAACTCGGGCCCGGTATGGCCGTCAACCGCAAGGTGCCCAATCTCGGGCCGCGGCTGTCGATCGTCGATGCCAAGGGAAAGCGCATCGCGCGGCTCGGTGGCGAGGACGGCCCGGGAATCGCGAGCGGCAAGTTCTTGGCACCGCACGGCATCGCACTGGACTCGAAAGGCGACATCTATGTCGGCGAGGTCGGCGTCACCGACTGGAAGACCAGCTTTCCGAACGATGAGATGCCGGCGGTGGTGCGCGCCACGCGGTGCCTACAGAAGCTGGAGCGGGTGCGCTGACCACGCGTCATTGGGAACGCAGCGGCAGGTCATCGTCCCCCGGGCTGCGGTGCCGCAGACCTTCCTGATCACGACTTGTTGTCCCGGAGCGGCGCGCCGGCGACTCGTCCGGGAACAGCGCCATCGGCGGCACGCCGGCGGGGAACGGCAGATCGGGCGGACGACGCGCGCGGCGGTGGCGCTTCCCCGAAAAGCGGCTTTTTTGCAGCGCGTTCCGGCGCGCGGCGGGCCTGAATAAGTCGCTCAGCGGGCTTCACAATCCCGTCACGCTGCATGTAGTATGTCAACACATGCTGCTTCGCAGCGATTGGAGGCCAGGAGCGTTACTTGAACGCACATGTCTCGCAAGGCAGTTGGCCGGTCTTGGTGCTGAATGCGGACTTCCGGCCGCTGAGCTACTACCCACTGTCTCTCTGGTCGTGGCAGGACGCGATCAAGGCGGTGTTTCTCGATCGCGTCAACATCGTCGCGCATTACGACCAGGCGGTACGAAGTCCGACGCTGGAGATGCAGCTGCCGAGCGTCGTCTCGCTCAAATCCTTCGTCAAGCCGACCACCCATCCTGCCTTTACCCGTTTCAACGTCTTCCTTCGCGACCGCTTCAATTGCCAATATTGCGGCTCGCCCGAGGACCTCACCTTCGATCACATCATCCCGCGCAGCAAAGGCGGCCAGACCACCTGGGAGAACGTGGTCGCGGCCTGCTCGCCCTGCAATTTGCGCAAGGGCAATCTCACGCCGGCGCAGGCAAAGATGTTTCCGAGGCAGACGGCGTTCGCGCCGACCGTCCACCAGCTCCACCGCAACGGCCGCCTCTTCCCGCCGAACTATCTGCACGATAGCTGGCTCGACTATCTCTACTGGGATACGGAGTTGGATCCATAGGATCCGCGCGTCATCTGGCGGAGAACCGGCGTTGACCTCACGCAGCCTCATAAACTCGTTTGCAGTTTCCGCGATCCTGGCCATTACCGCGGCTGGCGTACAGGCGCAGGATCCGTTTCCAGCGCCGTTACCCGGGCAGACGAACGGGCCGGACGGCACGGCCACGAGCGGCACTGGAGCCGCAACCGCGCCACTGTCCGGCATCAAGCCACCATCGATCGCTGACGAATGCAGGAAAGAATTTCTTCCCCTGCGCGAAGAGGCCGAAAGGCGAGGCAAGCTGATCAAGTCCGCCAGCGATCGGCATGCGCCGCCGGATGAAGCCTGCAAGCTGATCGGGGATTTCAGCCAGGCCGAGAGCGGTCTCATCAAATTTGTGGATTCGCATGCGACGACATGCGGGATTCCGACGGGGATTACCGACCAGCTCAAGAGCGGCCACAAGAATACCGAGACGATGCTGACAAAGGTGTGCAAGGTAGCGGAGCAGATGCGCGAGCGCGGGCCGGCCGGCCCAACCGGCGATTTCTGGCCGGAGAAGCGCGAACCTGAGGATCCGACCGGTGACTTCGGGCGCTGGCGCTAGTTTAAGCGCATGGTGGGCAATGGGAACCCGCCGGCCTGCCGTGCGTTATGTTCCCATGACAGTTGATCATTCGGTACGACCGCCCCGCATTCTCACGCCTGACGAGCGCAGGGCGCGCGATGAGGCACGACGGGCTGACGCGGAGCAGGCCATGCGTGAGCATGAGGCTGCGCAGAAGGCGCTCTATTCCAACATGGAGCGGCTGAGGGCGGAACGGCTGGCGCGCGAGGCCCGATCGCAAGGCCGATAGGCCGCGCCTCGCGGTCGCAAAATCCTTTCAGGTTCGTTACCGTCCTTTAAGCCTCGCACGGCAATCTTGGGCCTGATGGGCGATGCAGGGTGCTGCACGCCGCCGCCGGGCCCGAGATCGTCATGCTTGCCGAAGCGCTGGAGCAGATTCAGTCCTCGCCGTCGCGGCGGACGATCTATGTGCGCGTTATCCTCGCAGCGCTGGCGGCGCTCGTTGCCGTCAAGATGTTCTGGTTCGCGCGGGTCGGTCCCTGGCACTTGCGCGAGCTCGCCGATTTCGACGCGTTTCACATCGTGGCGCAGCGGGTCTGGCTCGGCGATGTCGGCGAGGTCTATCGGCTCGCGACCTTCGGCAGGATGCAGGGGGAGGCGGCTGGCGGCACGACCGGGGTGATGCCCTGGACCTATCCGCCGCAATTCGACCTGCTGCTTGCGCCGCTCGCTTTGCTGCCGGTCGGCGCAGCGTATCTGTTGTTCACCGCGGTAACGCTCGCGCTCTATCTCGTCACGCTGCGCGCGATCGCTCGCGAGAATCTCGTGCAAGTCCTGATCATCTCGTTTCCCGCGCTCGCGGTCACGATCGGCTGCGGCCAGAACGGCTTTCTTACCGGTGCGCTGATCGGCCTGTTCTGCCTCACCTTGCAGAAGCGCCCGGTGCTTGCAGGCCTTGCGCTCGGCGCGATGGTGATCAAGCCGCACCTTGCGATTGCCGCCGCCGTCTATCTGCTGGCGACGCGCCGCTGGACTGCGATTACCGCTGCCGTAACAGTGGTCCTGGTGAGCTCGCTTGTTTGCACGCTCATCTTCGGACCGCAAATCTGGAGCGCGCTGATCGGCTCAGTGAAGGAATCGGCGAGCTATCTCGATCAAGGTCACTATCAGCTCTTCCGGATGATTTCGGCCTTTGCGGCACTGCATACGGCAGGCATTCCGGCTGCGGGTGACTTCTGGGCACAGGTCGGCGTCGCGGCCCTTGCGCTGCTAGCAGTCGTGCTCGGCGCTTATCGCGCGATCTCCCCCGCCTTCGCGCTCGGCGTCACCGCGATGGCCTCGGTGATGATCAGCCCCTACGCCTACGACTACGACCTGCCGATACTGGGGATCGGCCTTGCGCTCGCCCTGCCCGATCTTGCCCGCATCGCGACGCCGCGCGAACGCAGCACCCTGTTCGGGCTGATCCTGCTCGCCGGCGCCTATGGGCTCGTGCTGTCGACGCAGGCGTCGGGTCAGCAAGCCGCGCCCGCCATGGCCGGCTTTGCCTTGATGGCCGTGCTCGCGCTGCAGCTGCGATGGCTGTTGCGCGATGAGGCAGCCGTTCATGACGGCAGCGCGGGTCACCTGCCGCGCAGTGCCCTCGGCGATGCCCTCCATGTGCCCGACTAGAAACCCGCGTGCAGGCTGCGCGTTCACCCGAGTTCACCCGAGTTCACCCTTGGACTTCGTTCAGGCGCAGTTTAGTCTCTACAGACGGAAATCCTGACTTGCGCCCTGCCGCCACTCATGGAGGTTCGTCATGCCCGCTCAAGACAAGGATCACGTCTACAAGATCCTGGAACTGGTCGGATCGTCGGAAAAGTCGATCGAGGACGCGATCCAGAACGCGATCAGCCGCGCTGCAAAAACCATCCGTGAGATGAAATGGTTCGAGGTCGTGCAGACGCGCGGCCATATCGAGAACGGCACCGTCCGACACTACCAGGTCACGCTGCGCGTCGGCTTCACGCTGGAAGCGTGAGCCTGGCACAAAAAGCGCGACCGCTGCGCGAGCCGCGGCACGGTTAACGTCGCCCCACGATAATCCGTCGAAACATCGGGGAATCGTCCGCTCGAGTACGGACTCCGTGCAATCAGCGCGGATGATGCAACAAGCCGTTAAGGCGACAGTGAGAGGTTTGCGCCGAATCGGAGCAAACCGGATGCCCACAAGCCGTGGCGAACTCGGCAAAACCCGCCTGCCGTTCTGGGCGGCGGGATTCGTGGTGCTGATCTGCATCGCCATTCTGGCCTTGAGCGGCTGGCGCGAATGGGAGACGCGGAACGCCGAGCTCAGGAATGCCGAAGTGGACGTGGCCAATCTCGCCCACTCGCTAGTGCAGCATGCGGACGACACATTCGAGCTTGCCGATACGCTCCTGGTCGGCCTCGTCCATCGGCTCGAGCTCGATGGAACGGGACCCGACACGATTTCAAAGCTCCAGGCCTATCTGCCCACCCGCAAATCATCGGATCGCATCCGCGGCATCTTCGTCTATGACGAAACCGGCCGATGGCTCGCCACGACCGAGCAGATCGACTTCTCCAAGTTCAACAACAGCGACCGGGAATATTTTCAGCGTCATCGTGCCTCGACGGACCGCAGCACCCTGATCGGCCGGCCGATCAGGAGCCGTTCCGGCGGCCAGTGGATCGTCACGGCATCGCGGCGCTTCAACCATCCTGACGGCAGTTTTGCCGGCGTCGCCCTGATCACGATCGACGTGGCCTATTTCGTCAAGTTCTATGAGCGATTCGACGTCGGAGCGAACGGCTCGGCGTCGCTGCTCAACAATGACGGCATCATGCTGGCGCGCAGCCACGACGAGAGCGCAAGCTATGTCGGACGTGACTTGTCCAATGCACCGTTGTTCAAACAGTGGAGCAGCCGGCCCGCCGCCTCTGTCTACTATTTCAAGTCGCCGCTCGATGGCGTGCAGCGCTTGAGTTACTATCAACGAAGCGACCAACACCCCCTGATGGTGCTCGCGAGCAAGTCGCAGGATGACGTGCTAGCCCCCTGGCGCCGGGCGGCCGCCGTGCGAATGACCTACGTCGTTGGCCTCGTCCTGCTGATCGCTGTGATCGGCTTCTCCCTGGTTCGCCAGCTCCTACACCTCCGCCCAGTTCAAGGCGGCGAAGCCGGACCCGCGATGCTACCGCCTTTGCCTGTCGGAGCTGCGGGCGAGGCGTGAGGCGGTTCTTTTCGTCGACGACCTCGCGGAGAATGTCGCCGGCGCGCGGGAAGCAGGCCTGTTCGCTCATCACCACACGTCGACAGCGGCTTTCCGGCAGGCACTTGCGGATTACGGCCTGCGCGACAAGCGGTAAGCGCGCCAATCGCGACGGCACGCAGCTCTGACACACCTCTGCGAAGGCCTTCAGGCAGGCACTTTCGGACTACGACCTTCTCTAGGCCTTCACCGGCGTGCTGCTTCGTCAAGCCAGTTGACACGCCGCCAAGGATTTTCAGGGCGATGTATCACCTAGTCGAAGCGATTGAACCACGCTCGGGTAGCCTCTTTGTCAAATCCGGGAAAGGAACCATGATCCTGGACACGAACCGGCTTCAGGAGACGAGACATCCGCCGGTATTGCGGAAGGCAGGCGTCCCCGATCTGAGGCATTGCACCAGCCTGAATTAGCACGCCGCCTGCATACTCATGAAGGGTCAGCTCCTCACTTAGAGCGCTCTTGAAATTGGACACCCCTCCCAATTTCGCGATCCAGCGTTCTCCAAGACAAGTTAGCCAATTGACGCCCTTGATGCCGTCTTGGAGGTAAAGCGCATGGCTAGCTGGATAATCGACCTCCACACCTGGAAATCGCTCCGCTAAACCGCGCACATGCGGTGCCATCTGCGCCTCCCTCGTTGTGTCAAGCGGGGACAAGACACAAATGCCGCCGCTACCATGCAACGGCTGAAGACGCGCGCACCAATTTTCAACGAACGTAGCTACCTTGGAAGAAGAGAAGTCTGTAAGCCAGCTGACCGGCCAGGCAGCATTGAAGTAACTCAACTTGTGTCCCGGAGCCGACAATGGATAGCCGAATGCGCAGATTCGCCAAGGCGTACAGTTGTCGTAGGTCTCGCCAGAGTGATAGCAGTACTGCCAGACGTTTCCCTGTAGCTCCAAGTGCCAGCAGCGGGGGTGATAGTCTGGTGCAAAACGCCTCCATCTGTGGCTCTTGGGATCAGTACACCAACGCCACTTGAACGCCTCTCCACCCATTTTGGAGTAATCCTCGAACAAGTCGATACAGGCTTGGCGCTTTTCTTCGAGGTGCCCGTCTTCAAAATAAAGGGTCACATAAAAGGCCGCGCACAGCGTTGGCTTTCCGTCGACGAATGGTAGAGAATCGATCGAAGTGCCTAACTCGAACGCATTCATTCGCTGAAATCCCGTGCCGGTGCACGCATTGCATTTGCGTTGGACCGCTGTGACTCAGCGCATCCGTCAGACCAGATGACACGCCACGGCGTGACCGCCCGCCCCTTCCTTCAGCTCCGGCGCGCTCTCTGAGCAGCGCGGCTGGGCAATCGGGCAGCGGGTGTGGAAGTGACAGCCCTTTGGCGGATTCATCGGGCTCGGTACGTCGCCCTTGAGGCGGATGCGGTTGCGCTTGAGCTTGGGATCGGGCACCGGCACGGCCGAGAGCAGCGCCTTGGTATAGGGATGCTGCGGGTTGCGGTAGAGATCGCTCGCTTTCGCGAGTTCGACGATGCGGCCGAGATACATCACGGCCACGCGGTCGGAGATGTGCTCGACCACCGAGAGGTCGTGCGCGACGAAGAGATAAGTGAGGTTCAGCTCGGCCTGGAGATCCTCCAAGAGGTTGATCACCTGCGCCTGGATCGAGACGTCGAGCGCGGAGACCGGCTCGTCGCAGACGATCAGTTTCGGCTCGACCGCGAGCGCGCGTGCAATCACGATGCGCTGGCGCTGGCCGCCGGAGAATTCGTGCGGGTAGCGCCGCATGTGCTCGGCCTTCAACCCGACCTTCACCAGGAGGCCTGCTACGCGCTCCTCGCGCTCCTTGGCCGATGACGCAAGGTTATGGATGGTGAAGGCCTCGCCGAGGATCGCGCCCACGGTCATGCGCGGATTGAGCGAGGCGAACGGGTCCTGGAACACGAGCTGCATGTTCCGCCGCATCGCGCGCAGATCATTGCCGCCGAGCTTGCGCACGTCCTGGCCGTCGAACACCACCTCGCCGTCGGTCGGCTCGATCAGGCGCAGCACGCAGCGTCCCGTCGTGGACTTGCCGCAGCCGGATTCGCCGACGAGACCAAGCGTCTCGCCGCGATTGACCGAGAACGACACGCCGTCGACCGCATAGACGCTGCCGACCTGGCGTGACAACAGGCCGCCGAGCACAGGAAAATGCTTCTTGAGGCCCGAGACCCGCAGCAAGGGTTCGCTCATGACGCGTCTCCCAGATGACAGGCCATGCGGTGGCCGGGGGCGATTTCGCGCAAACGCGGCTCCTTCTCGGTGCAGATGCTCATGGCGTGGCGGCAGCGCGGCGCGAAGCGGCAACCGACCGGCGGATTGATCAGGATCGGCACCGAGCCGCCGATCGCCTCGAGGCGCGTCTTGTGCTCGCTGTCGAGATCGATGCGCGGGATCGAACGGATCAGGCCTTGCGTATAGGGATGTCGGGGATCGCCGAACAGGTCGTCGACGAGCGCCTCCTCGACCACCTTGCCGGCATACATCACGACGACGCGCTGTGCGGTCTCGGCGACGACGCCCATGGCATGGGTGATCAGCATCACAGCCATGCCAAAACGCTCCTTCATGTCCTGGAGCAGATCGAGGATCTGCGCCTGGATGGTGACGTCAAGCGCGGTGGTGGGTTCATCGGCGATAACGAGCTTGGGCTTGCAGGCGAGCGCCATCGCGATCATCACGCGCTGGCGCATGCCGCCGGAGAACTGATGCGGATAATTGTGCACGCGGCCTTCGGCATTCGGGATCTGCACCAGCTTCAGCATTTCGATGGTGCGATCGAGCGCCTGCTTCCTGGTCACTGCCTCGTGGCGGCGCAGGCTCTCGGCGATCTGCTCGCCCACCGTCAGCACCGGATTGAGCGAGGTCATCGGCTCCTGGAAGATGAAGCCGATCTCCTTGGCGCGGACCTCGTCGAGTTGCTGGCTCGTCAGCGGCACGAGATCGCGGCCTTCGAAGATGATCTCGCCGGCCGCGATGCGGCCGGGAGGCATCGCGATCAGCTTCAGGATCGACATCGCAGTCACGGTCTTGCCGCAGCCGGATTCGCCGACGACGCAGAGCGTCTCGCCCCTGTTGATGGAGATGTCGACGCCGTCGACGGCCTGCAAAATGCCGTCGTCGGTCGAAAAGTGGGTCTTGAGCCCTTTGATTTCGAGCAGCGGCGCCATCAGATCACCCGTCGCGCATCGAGCGCGTCACGCAGGCCGTCGCCGATAAAGTTGATGGCGACCACCGCGATGAAGATCGCGCTGCCCGGAAAGAGCGCCCAGTGCGGGCCGATGTCGAGAAAATCCTTGGCATCATAGAGCAGCCGTCCCCAGGTCGGGGTATCCGGCGGAAAGCCGAGGCCGAGGAAGGACAGCGTCGATTCCGCGATGATCGCGGCCGCGACGTCGATGGTGCCAGCAATGATTACCGGCCCCACGGCATTGGGCAGGATGTGGCGCACCACCTGCCGCACCGGGCTCGCCCCGAGCGCGCGTGCCGCCTCGACAAATTCCTTCTCGCGGATCGACAGGAACTGCGCGCGCACGAGACGGGCGACCGGCATCCAGCGCAGGCCGCCGATCACGAGCACGATCAGGATGAAGATGCCGCCTTCGGGGCCGAACATCGCCTTCAGCCCGTCGCGGAAGAGATAGATGAGCAGGAGCAAGAGCGGCAATGGCGGCAGCGACAGGAAGAGATCGGTGAGCCACATCAGGCCATGTCCGAGCGCACCGCGCGACATGCCGGCGAGCGCGCCGATCAGCGTGCCGACGAATACCGAGACCAGCATCGCGGCAAGGCCCACCGCAAGCGAGATGCGGCCGCCGTAGATCATGCGCGCCAGCAGGTCCTGGCCGAGATCGTCGGTGCCGAAGGGGTGGGCGAGCGAGGGTCCCTGGAGCCCAGCCACGATGTCGATATCGTTGATCTTGACCCGCCAGAGCAACGGGCCGACCAGCACCGCAAGGATCAGGAGCAGCAGCAGGAACGCGCTGAGCACGGCGAGCCGATGGCGGCGAAAACGCCGCCACGTCTCGCGCCAGGGCGAGTAGGCGGCCCGCTCGGTGGCCGTCTCAGCGGAGGGAGATGCGAGGGTCAAGCCAGCCATACAGGACGTCCGCGATGAGATTGAACAGCACAACGAGGCACGCGAAGACGAAGGTGACGGCCATCACCACCGGCGTGTCGTTGGCGAGGATGGAGGAAATGAGCAGCGAGCCGATGCCGGGGATGCGGAAGATCTGCTCGGTGACGATGGCGCCGCCGAACACGGCCGGCATCTGCAACGCAATGAGCGTGACGACCGGGATCATCGCGTTGCGCATCACGTGCTTGACGATCACCTTGGCCTGTCCGAGCCCCTTGGCGCGGGCGGTGGTGACGTAATCGAGCCGGATCACATCGAGCATCGCCGAGCGCACGAAGCGCGTCATGGAAGCCGCCTGGAACAGGCCGAGCACCGCCACAGGCATAATCGCCTGCCGGATCATCTCGAGCACCCAGTGGATCCCGGTCCCCTTGACATCGGTGGTGTAGACCAGGGGCAGCCAGTCCAGCGTGACCGAGAAGATCAGGATGAACAGGATGCCGGTAAAGAAGGTCGGCAGCGAGAAGCCGACGAAGGCGAGCGTGTTGGCGATCTGGTCGAACAGCGAATATGGCTTGGTCGCCGCGTAGACGCCGACGGGTATGGCGATCAGGAGCGCCAGGATCTGCGCCGAGCCGACCACGTAGAGCGTCGCCGGCAGGCGCTGGAGGATGAGCTGGTCGACGTTCATCCGGCTGACGAAGGAGAAGCCCCAGTCGCCATGCGCCATGGCCGAGATCCAGTGCAGGTAGCGAAGATAGATCGGATCATCGAGGCCGAACTTCGCCCGAAGGGAGGCTGCGACTTCGGCCGGCACGTTCGGATTGGTCGCCAGCTCCGAGAACGGATCGCCCGGAGCAAGCGCCAGCACCACGAACAACACGAGCGAGATGCCGAGCAGGCTCGGAATGGCGATCAAGACGCGACGCAGGACATACTGACTCATAGGGAAAGACCCCGTCTACGCCCCGCGCTCATACCTCCCGGTACCAGTCGAACAGGTTGTCGGTTTCGTTGGCCCAGCCGCTGACGATACACACGAGGTTATTGGCGGCGGCTTCCACCTTGAGGCGATGCTGCACCGGGATGAAGACGACCTCCTTGATCAGGAGATCATTGGCCTTGATGTAGAGCTCCGCGCGCTTGATCGGATCCATCTCGCCTTCCGCGGCTTCGATGATCGCGTCGTAGTCCTTGTTGGCCCAGCGCGTGAAGTTGGGACCCTGCCACTTGTTCTCCTTGGTGGCGACGTTGCTCGAGATGTAGCGGCGCATGTGTTGGGCCGGGTCGGGCTGGCTCATCGGGATCTGGAACATCTCCATATCCGCATAGAACTTCGGATAGGTGTCGGGATTGCCGACGTCGGAGGAGAAGAACACGGAGGCGACGACCGATTTCAGCTCGACGTCGATACCGGCCTTCTGGCAGGCCTGCTTGACGATGGCCTGGGTCTTCTGGCGCGGGCCGTTGATCGAAGTCTGGTAGAGGAACTTCAGCTTCTTGCCGTCCTTCTCGCGAATGCCGTCCGCACCGGGCTTCCAGCCGGCGTCGTCGAGGACCTTCGCCGCCTTCTCGATATTGAATTCCCAGGTGTTGTTCTTCGACACGAACTTTTCGGGACCGTTGAGGAAGTTCGCGGTGGTCCGTCCGGCGCGGCCGTAGATCGCCTTTTTGACCGCCTCGCGGTCGACCAGCATCGTCAGTGCCTTGCGCACCGCGGGATCCGAGAACAGCGGATGCTTGGTCTTCATCGAGGAGCGCTCGCCGTCCACCTCGGTGTTGGGATCGGTGGAGTTCAGCACGATGAACTCGGTATCGCCGCCGACAGCGTAGACCGCCTTGCCCTTGCCGCCCTTCTCCAGGCGAAGCAGCACGTCGTCTTCGACCTGGATGTTGTAACCGAAATCATATTCGCCGGTCTGGATGACGGCACGCGCCGCCGAGACGGCATCGCCGCCGCCCTTCATCTCGAGCGTGTCGAAATAGGGACGGTTCGGCATGTGATAGTCGGGATTGAGCTCGCCGCGCACGAGATCGCCCGGCTTGAACTCGATGAACTTGTACGGGCCGGTGCCAACCGGCGAGAGGTTGTTCGGCGCTTCACGGGATTTGGCGCCCTTGTACGCCTCAAACAAATGCTTGGGGATGATCGGTCCGACCGCAGCGCCGACGAAGGCGTCGGCCCAGAACGGGGTCGGCTTGGGAAACAGGATACGGACCGTGAGATCGTCGACCTTCTCCACCGTGATATCGCGATAGACGGCAATGCTGGTCGCCGCCGTCGCGGGATCCTTGGCATATTCCCAGTTGAACACGACGTCGTCGGCGGTGAAGGGCTTGCCGTCGTGCCATTTGACACCGGGCTTGAGCTTCCAGGTGACCGACTTGCCGTCGGCAGCGAGCCCGCCGTTCTGGATCGAGGGGATTTCGGCGGCGAGCACCAGCTTCATGTTGCCGTCCGGATCCCAGCAGGCGAGCGGCTCGTAGAACAGGCGCGAGCCGTCCTGGTCCTTGGTGCCGGTGGCGAAATGCGGGTTGAGGAGGGTCGGGCCCTGCCACCACAGCAGCTTCAGCGCTCCGCCGCCGCCACGCTTGGTGGGCTTGTAAGTCGAGGGGCCCTCGGCCATGGCGACGCCGCCGAGTGCGAGGATCTGATTGGCCAGCGGCGCCGCAAGGCCTACTGCGGCCATGCGCTGAATGAAGGCGCGGCGATCCATCCGGCCGTCCGCCACCTTGTCGATCATTGCGCGCAGTTTCTTGTCCAGCATGGCGGTCCCCCGTCTAGTTCCAATATGGATGCAGGCGGCCGCAAGGTGCGGCCGCCTAGTTGGCTGGCGGTAGATGGCACACCGAATGGGGGGCGCGTCAACTGCGACCGTACGTATACAAACGGTCTTCTGGTTGCCGCTTGGGCAAAATTCCGCTTCGTCGCCCAACCGTTCGGCAATTCGGCAGTAAAACGCCCGCTAATCAGCGCTGCACTGCGGAAAATTTGTTCGGCAGATCAGACGAAGTATCGAGACGAAATTCTACGCGACGGACATATCCAGCGGCGGCGCGATATGGTCTGGCAGTGGGCAAACATAAGGTGTCTTGGCGGTCCGCTTCGTCAGATCCGCTTTCGCGGCCTTGACCAGTTCGGGCTCCGTAAGCGCCTTGATGCCGAGGCCGGCCATCGCCTTGGCGGCCTGCACCATTGCCTTGTGGGCGTGCGGGCTCTTGCCCTGCGCCACCACCTGCCAGGTGTGGAAGGGCGTGCCGATTGCAACCGTCGGTGCGTGGACCTGCACCGTCGGCACCACCCAGCTCACGTCACCCACGTCGGTCGAGCCGACCAGCGGATTACGCTTGGCATCGAGCGGCACCAGGAAGTCGGCGAGCGGCCGCTCCGTCGGCTCCATGCCGATCGCGTAATAGACCGACGCGATATCCTTGTCGCTCAGCGTTGCGCGAATCTGGCCGGCGAAATTCTTGTCGGCATCGTCGAAATGCGGCGGTCCGAGCTCTTCCATGACCCGGTGCAGCGCCTGCTCCAGCGGCGCATTGGGCAGGATGTTGGAGACGGCGGAAATGATCTTCATCTCCACCTTGGTCTCGGTCATCAGAGCTGCGCCCTGCGCGATCTTGCTCACGCGCTCGACGAGTTCATTCATGCCGGGCAGATCGCGCGCACGAATGGAGTAGCGCACGCGGGCATGGGCCTGCACCACGTTCGGCGCGATGCCGCCGGTATCGAGCAGCGCGTAGTGCACGCGCGCGTCGCTCGGCATGTGCTCGCGCATGTAGTTGACGCCGACGTTCATCAACTCAACCGCGTCGAGTGCGGAGCGGCCCAGATGCGGCGAAGCCGCCGCATGCGAGGTGCGGCCGGTGAAGATGAAATCGGCACGCGTGTTGGCGAGCGACGGCGTCACCGCGACTTCCCAGAAGCTGTGCGGATGCCAGGTGATCGCGATGTCGGCGTCCTCGAATGCGCCGGAGCGCACCATGAAGGCCTTGGCCGCGCCGCCTTCTTCTGCCGGGCAGCCGTAATAACGCACGCGGCCGGGTACCTTGTGCTCGGCGAGCCAGTCCTTCACCGCCGTCGCCGCTAGCAGCGCGGCAGAGCCGAGCAGATTGTGACCGCAACCGTGACCATGGCCGCCGGTCTCGACCGGACGGTGCTCCGCGACGCCCGCCTCCTGGCTAAGACCCGGCAACGCGTCATATTCGCCCATGAAAGCGATGACCGGACCGCCCTCGCCCCACTCGCCTATCAGCGCGGTCGGAATATCAGCGACATTCTCGGTGATGCGGAAGCCCTGATGCCGCAGCTCGGCAAGATGCTCGGCGGCGGAGCGCGCCTCGGTGTAGCACACCTCCGGCGTTCCCCAGACCTTGTCGCTCAAGTCGATGAAACGCGCCTTGATCGTATCAATGCCACGCCAGATATCGCTGCGGTTGTCCATGCTTCGGTCCGTGATCCCTTGGTCAAAACGAGAAGCGGCAATGGTTAGCAGCTTCGCTTCAGCCCGCCTAGCACCGGCCGGGACACCTGCCATGCGGCCGAAGCGGCACGCGAGTTGTGACACCAATTTCATCAATTCGCGTTGGCCGTCTGTTCCGACGGTCTTTCAAGACAGCCCTTCGAGGCTTACATTGTGACCGTACTTCGCGCCTTGCTCGTTGCCGCAAATGCTGGAACGCCCAGGCCAAGAGACTCGCAAGGAGAGAACTCCATGCCCGCTCTGACCGAATGGAGAGTGCCGCCGGCACATCAGCCGCGTGCCGGTGACTACGGATTCGATCTCGACCGTGTGCTCTCCTCCGTCGTCGGCCTGCATTCCATCATCCCGGCGGATGCCTTCAGCGCCGAGACGCTCGGCACCGAGCGCGCCGGCAATGGCATCGTGATCGATGACGGACTGGTGCTGACCATCGGCTACCTCATTACCGAGGCGGAAGCCGTATGGCTGCATCTCGGCGACGGACGCGTGATGGAAGGCCATGTGCTGGGTTTCGACCAGGTCACCGGCTTCGGCCTGGTGCAGGCGCTCGGCAAGCTCGACCTCGCGCCAGTTCCGCTCGGCTCGTCGGCCGCGACCAGAACCGGCGACCGCGTCGTGGTCGGCGGTGCCGGCGGGCGCACGCGATCGGTCGCGAGCCAGATCGTGGCCAAACAGGAATTCGCCGGCTACTGGGAATATCTCCTGGATGAAGCGATCTTCACCTATCCTGCCCATCCGAACTGGGGTGGCACGGGGCTGTTCAACGATCGCGGCGAGCTGATCGGGATCGGCTCGCTGCAACTCGAGCGCGAACGCGATGGCAAGGCCGAGCACGTCAACATGGTCGTGCCGATCGATCTGCTCACGCCGATCCTGGACGATTTGCGTAAATTCGGCCGCGTCAACAAGCCGGCACGGCCGTGGCTCGGGTTGTTTTCGACCGAGATCGATCGCCGCGTGGTGATCATCGGCATCTCCTCGAACGGGCCAGCGGCGCGCGCCGAGCTCAAGACCGGCGACGTCATCCTGGCCGTCGATGGCGAGAAGGTGACCAGCCAGACGGGCTTCTATCGCAAACTGTGGTCGCTCGGCACGGCGGGCGTCGATGTGCCGCTGACGGTGCACCACGAAGGCGTCACCTTCGACGTGACGGTGACCTCGACCGACCGCATGAAGCTGTTGAAGGCACCGAGGCTGCACTGATTAAGGCTGCGCCAAAGCCGGACAGGAACGCGAGCCGATGAGCGAGGCCGTGGTCGATGACATCGTGGCCGTGCTGCCGCCGCTGCTCGATGCGTTGAACGCGCTCGGCTTCGTCGCGCGGCATTTGCACCCGCCAGCCTTCGACTCCGTCATGTCTGCGATCGGCACGCCGGACGAGACGTTGCAGGCCGCGCGGTCGCAGCTTTCCGAATGGCCAGACGCCTTTGCCGACATGCGAAGCTCGCTTGATCGCGCATGCGAGGAAACGCTCGGCGCATTCGTTGGCCTGCGGACGGTTCAAACCGGCAATGGTGATCTCGTCGCCGTCTTCCGCGCGCTGCGGCACGTGCCGCGTGCGCAGGAAGCGCTCTATCCGCTTGCTCAAAAATTTCCGCCGGTGAGCAGCTTCTTTCTCAACGCCGAGATGCGCGCGGACGAGAATCTCCTGGGCCGGCTGGCCGCGGCTCCCACCGGGCAGACCGGCATCTTCCATCGTAACAACGAACCCGGCAGCCGCGGCGGCTACTCGCTCTACGTGCCGGAATATTACACGCCCGAGCGGTCCTGGCCGCTGGTGATGGCGCTGCATGGCGGCAGCGGCAATGGCCGCGGCTTCCTGTGGAGCTGGCTGCGCGATGCGCGCAGCATCGGTGCGATCCTGATCGCGCCGACCGCGACGGGGCCGACCTGGGCGCTGATGGGCGACGACGCCGATACGCCGAATCTCGCGCGCATCCTCGAAACCGTCCGCAGCCTGTGGAATGTCGATCCATCGCGCCTGCTTTTGACCGGCATGAGTGACGGCGGCACGTTCTGCTATGTCAGCGGCCTCGAGGCCGCCTCGCCCTTCACGCATCTTGCGCCGGTCTCGGCGACCTTCCATCCGCTGATGGCGGAGATGGCGGACGCCGCGCGCCTGCAGGGCCTGCCGACTTTCATCACTCACGGCAAGCTCGACTGGATGTTTCCAGTCCAGGTCGCGCGGCAAACCCAGTCTGCCTTGTCAGCCGCCGGCGCAGACGTCACCTATCGCGAGATCGACGATCTCAGCCATTGCTATCCGCGCGAGATCAACGCGGAGCTGCTGCAATGGCTGAATGGCGCGTGAACAGGTCGTCCTTATCCTCGCCGCACTGACCGGGAACTCTTGTCCGGCACTGAACGTTATTGCCGGTCACCGGAGGTTCGCTATGAGAGTTTTGTTCGGAATGATCCTGGGCGCGCTGCTGCTCGGCATCGGCGTCTACATTCACGATTCGATGCAGCCGTCTGCCAACAGCGAGGTCGCTGCAACCAGTCGCACCATCGTCAACTGGGACGTCGCGAAGGCCGATTGGGACGCGCTCGTTGATCGCGCGCACAAGGACTGGGTGAGAATTTCGTCGAAGTAACGGCTTGCACTCAGCAAGCCATCGACAGGGCGCCGTCGCCATCCGCGACGGCGCCCTTGTCTTGCTGCGCGGCGCTCAGTCGCCTTTGCCCGCCTTGGCCTTGCGCGCGTCCGCGATCACCTGCTCGAACTCGGCCATGGTGAGCACGCCGGGCACACGGAATTTGCCGACGATGAAGGACGGCGTGCCGTTGAAGCCGAAGGCCACGGCCTGATCGTGGTTGCGTTTCAGGATCGCGTCGATGTCCTTGGCGCGGCCGGTGAGATCACGCTTGAGGCGATCCATGTCGACCCCGGCGCCCACCAGCAGCTCGTTGATGCGCGGCTCGGTCAGGCGAGAGTTCACGCCCATCATCGCATCATGCGCCTGGTCGTACTTGTCCTGGAATTTGGCCGCGAGCGCCAGCCGCGCCGCAGTCACCGAGACGGGTCCGAGGATCGGCCAGTCCTTCAGCACCAGCCGGACCTTGCCGTCGTCCTGGACGATTTGGCGCAGCTCCGGCTCGACGCGTCGGCAATAGGGACATTGATAGTCGGACCACTCGACGATGGTGATGTCGCCGTCGCGATTGCCGATCACGGGCACGTCGGGATCGCGCAGCACGGCGGCTTCAGTCAGGATCGTATCGTCATCGGCCGTCGCGGCGCGGCCAACCCGGAGACCGCCTGCGAGCACCGCAGCGGCTCCGATCAGCGCAAGCGCCTCGCGACGCGTCCGTTTATCTTTAAGTCCAGTCATAAACCCGTCCCAATTCGGCCCGTCGGTACTTCTACGGCCAGAGGCGCAGAAACGTTACGGACAAGCATATAGAATGCCCCGCTGGCAATGACAGCCGAAAAAACCGACTGCAGGCATCCCGCCTGCTTCTGGCTCAGGCGGGCGAGCCGGCCTGCGCGGCGTCGCCGCGGATCAGCGTCATCAGCGTGGCGGTCATGGTCGCAACCAGCCTCGTCGTACCGTCCTGCGGCGCGAAGGCCTTGGCCTCGCAGAAAGTGAGCGTGCGGCCAGGCTTGACCACCTCGGCCCTGAAGATGAAGCCCTCGCCCCGCGCCGGCGCGAGCAGGTTCGTCTTGAACTCGACGGTGAGGATGTCGGCCTCACCCGGCATCAGCGTGAAGGCGGCCACGCCGCAGGCATTGTCGAGGCCTGCGGTGATGATGCCAGCATGGACAAAGCCGTTCTGCTGGGTGAAGCCGGCTGCATAATCCATCGCCAGCGCCGCCTCGCCCGGCGCAAGGTGCGCGAGCGACATGCCGAGCGTCCGCATCGCCGGCTGTCCGTCGAACAGGCGGGCTGCGGCCGCGCGAAAATCCGGATTCTTCGGCTCGAAAGTGGCCATCGCGTCACGCCATGACCGGCTCGGCGAGATGCCTCATCGCAGTCTCGCGGATCACGGCGTCGAATGGCGTCGACTTGCGGGCCTCGCGGTCCATGTGCACGCCGGTGATCTCGCAGGTTGCTGATATCTCGCCGGTCTCGGCGTTGGTCATGTCGTGCCGGAAGCGGATCAATTTCTCGCGGACCTCGAGCAGGATGCTGCGGACCTCGATGATGTCGCCGGCGAGCAGCTCGCGCTTGTAGGTGATGTTCTGCTGCACTGCGGCCATGCCGCGGCCGGAGGTGCGCAGATAGCTCGGCGTCAACCCGAGGCGCGCGAACAGATTCCAGTTGGCCTCGTCGAACTTGCCGACATACCACATGATGTTCATGTGGCCGACATGGTCGCATTGCCACGGATAGACCGTGCCGCGATAGGTCGCCTCCTGCATCGCCGTTCCCGCCTTTTGATTTTTGATACGGTAGCGTATCAGGGCCATGGCGGGTTAGCAATACGGCACCGTATCAAACCTCGGTGAGAGGCGAATTCATGAGTGATGCCAAAGGCGATGTCTGGGTCGAGGCGGCCTTCGCGGAGCTTGCCCGCACTGGGGTCGAGGGCGTGCGGGTCGAGGTGCTCGCGAAAAATCTCGGCGTCACCAAAGGCGGCTTCTACCGCCGCTTCGCCGACCGCGCCGCGCTGCTTGGCGCAATGCTGGAACGCTGGCGCGAGGGGCGCACGGAAGCGATCGCGCAGCAGACGAGCCTCGGCGGACAAAGCCCGCGCGAGCGGCTGAAGGCGGTGATCCAGCTTTATTCCGAACGCATGAACCCGGCCGCGATGGCGATCGAGCTTGCGATCCGGCAATGGGCGAGAGCCGACGAGACTGCGGCATCAGCGGTGGCGAGCGTCGACGCGGCGCGCCTCAAACATGTCGCGGAACTCTATCGCAAGGCGGGCCGCGGGGCCGATGAGGCCGATGCGCAGGCCTTCCTGTTCTACTGCTTCGTGTTCGGCCAGAGCATGCTCTTCGTCGAGCGTGGCCCGCGCAAGCGGGCACAGATGATTGCAAAGTCGGCCGAGAAGCTGCTGGCGAACGACTGAGCGGCCGGAGGATAGCCCCGGCCGCTCATCTTACTTCAAAGCTTAGGCTGCGCCCTTCAGGCGCTTGGTGCATTCGCTGTAATAGCCACCGCCTTTCTGGATCCACTTCAGGCCGCCATTGCCGTTGGTCGCCTTGTTGGCGTTGTACTGGTCGACGCACGTATGCATGCGGGCCTTGCCGGCGGTCTCCTTGCTGTATTTCGGATCGACCGCGTTCGGGAAGATCGCGGGGCCAGTGGCAGCCGGCGCCGCAGTTGCGGGCGGAGCGGCTTCCTTCTTCGCCTGCTTAGGTTCGGGAGTTACTGCCGGGGCCGCCGGTGCGGCGGCAGCGGGAGCTGCGGCGGGGCTTGCATCCGCACCGCACTGGGCTTTCCGGAAATCATTCCACTTCATGCTACCAAGCGTGCCGTCCTTCTTGGCCGCCTGATACTTGGCGCTGCATTCCTGCGTGGTCAGCGCCTGGGCCGGCGCGGTCGCGAGCAACGCCGCAACGCTCGATGCCGCAATTGCGCAGAACAATTTTGCCTGATTGGTCATCCTCGTCTCCTCCTTAGATCTGCCCCGGGGGAAGCAAATTGGGATCACTATCCTAGCGTGTCGGCGGCACTGGACAAGGAAGCGATGCTTTTCGCGGCCAAAATTAAGTGATCGCCGTGCGCCCTCCATTCATGTGGCGTTCAGCAATGCGGGCCGACGTTCTCCGCCTTCTCAATTTGCAACCAAGAGTGCAACACATGACCCTCGCCTCGCGCCTCGCCGTCGTCGCCCTCGCCTCCCTGTTCGCCACCGGCACCGCCTTCGCGCAGACCGCGGCGCCCGCCGCAAAGAGCGATACTGCAGCCACCACGACCGACAAGAAGGCACCGAAGCAGCACTCGGCCGAATCGCTCGAATGTTCCAAGCAGGCGGATGCGAAGGGCCTGCACGGCAAGGAGCGCAAGAAATTCCGCTCCGAATGCATGAAGGAAGCGAAGGCCGGCACCGCCGCCCCCGCCGCGAAGTAATTCCGTCACATTCGCCCCTGGAAGCGCGCATTGCGGCATGACATGGCCGCAATTGTGCGCGTCTTTCCGATTTGCCATAAGGCGGTGTGAAACAGATCACCGCCTCCCTGCCCATTGAGCCGCCGTCCCGCGCCAAGATCAGAAGCGCGGTCGAGACGCTCGTCATCGGCGGGGTCGGCGGACTGGTCTTCCAGTTCGCGAACCTGCCGGGGGGATTGATATCCGGCGCCATGATCGCGGTCGGGATCGCCGCGATCGCCGGCCGCCCGCTCGCGGTACCGCCGATCCTGACGCAGACCGTGCTGGTGCTGCTCGGCATCTCCCTGGGGTCCGTCGTTTCACGTCATCTGATTCAGCAGGTCAGCGCCTATCCGCTGACGATCGGGCTGCTCGCGCTGGCGACCTTCTGCTCGACGTTCGGCTCGAGCTACTACCTGCAACGCATCCATGGCTGGGACCGCACCTCGGCTTTTCTCGCCGGAAGCCCAGGCGCGCTGTCGCAGATCACGATCCTGGCGGTCGAACGCGGCGCCGATCTGCCGGGGATCGCGGTGGTGCAGACTATGCGCGTGATCATCCTCACCGCGGCACTGCCGATGGTGCTGGCGATCGGCGGTGTCGCGCCCTCGGCAGCGCCGTCGCTCACGACCACGATCGCCTCGCCGTTCGAGCTCCTGATCCTCGTCGTCGCGTCGCTCGCGCTATCGCTTTTGTTGCGGCTCGCGAAATTTCCCGCGAGCTGGATGTTCGGTGCGATGATCGCCTCCAGCGTGCTGCACGGAGCGGGATGGATCGAAGGCGGCCTGCCGAACTGGGTACGCGGCGTGGCGCTGGTCGGCATCGGCGCGCTGATCGGCAGCCGTTTTGCGCGGATGAAGATCAAGACCCTTGCCGGCCACATCAACGCGGCGCTCGGCTCGTTCGCGATCGCGATCGCGGTCTCCGGTATCTTCGTCGCGATCGTGGCGCTGACGACCCACGTGAAATCTTCCGACGTCATCGTCGCATTCGCGCCGGGTGCGATGGACGCGATGCTGGCGCTGGCGCTGACCCTGCACATCGACCCGATCTTCGTCGGCGCGCATCATCTGTCACGCTTCGTGTTCGTGACCATCGCAACCCCCGGCATCGTGCATCTGTTCGGACGCACGCAGGACGACGTGGATGATTAGCTGCCAATCCTCATCCTGAGGCGCACGTCTCGAACCATGAGGGATTAGCTTTTCGCGGTTTTGACAAATCCCCACGCCGCGATCGCCGCCATCGCAAGCGAGATGAGCACGTTGTAGCCGGCCAGCGAGAGGCCAAGAAAACGCCACTGCACCTCGTCGCAGCGAATCACCTTCACCGTGTCGAGCCGTGACAGCAGATCGGAGGCCGAGCCGAGGTTGACAACGGGACCGGAGCAATCGGTCGGGCCCTTCCAAAACCCCCATTCGACGCCGGCGTGATAGGTGCCGAGGCCGGCATTGGCCAAGCTCGCCAGCGCAAGCACGGCGAGCCCGGCCAGGAGCAGCGGCCGCGGCGCGCCGCCTCTTGCGGCAAGCGCCGTGAGCGCGCCGAGCGGGATCGCCAGATAGTAGGCGTAGCGCTGCTCCAGGCACAGCGGGCAGGGCAGGATCTCCAGCACGAGCTGGAAGAACCAGGCGCCCGCGATGGTAGCGGCCGCAATCAGGGTGACGGCCGCCGAAGCCGTCAGCGCGGGACTTGCGGCAGCCGAGCTGAACGCTGGTATTGCAGCACTTTTCGTCGTCACGGCAGCCTCTGGGCGTCTAGAATCGACCTAGCCT
Source organism: Bradyrhizobium sp. CCGUVB23 (assembly GCF_024199885.1). Lineage (NCBI taxonomy): Bacteria > Pseudomonadati > Pseudomonadota > Alphaproteobacteria > Hyphomicrobiales > Nitrobacteraceae > Bradyrhizobium > Bradyrhizobium sp. CCGUVB23. The sequence goes on along the minus strand of NZ_JANADQ010000001.1, from coordinate 5,558,557 downwards.
CTAGCCTCCGTCGAAGCCCCTGTCGAGAACACGCGGGATCACTTTGGCGCGGGTTGACCCCGTCTTTTCCATGGCTATAGTCCGCCGGCTTCGCGACGCCCAGCCACGGGCCGACCGAGGGCCCCTGTGGCGGAACTGGTAGACGCGCTCGACTCAAAATCGAGTTCCGCAAGGAGTGCTGGTTCGATTCCGGCCAGGGGCACCAACTAGGCTGTTCAAGCCAGTTCTAAAGCGTCCGCAACCGTCCGCGCAGTGCTCGGAAACCCTTGAAAAACAGGCATTTCCGCGTACATCGGTGTTCGCCACCGTTTGTTCTCATCCGATCCCAGCCGCCCGATTTGTTGGTATTTTTGTTGGTATCGGGAGAACAAACGTTCACGGTGACTTTCGCTATTTCCGAACGAAAGGACTGAGCAGATGGGCGGCAAGAACGATGGCACGAGCGCCACCCCGAAACAGATCAAGACCGACGTCGACTGTCGAGCCGCCCGACCCAAATTCGACAAAGGCGCGTGGAGTCCCGCCAAGATTTCTGACGCGACCGGTGGTGGTCTCTATCTCTTCGTCACGCCGGACGAGAACAATCCCGGCAACGCTGCCTCCAAGCTCTGGCGAATGGGCTACCGCTTCCATGGTCGGCAGAAAACGTACTCCATCGGCCCTTACGGCAACGGCAAGGGCGGCACGTTCTCACTCGCCGACGCGCGTCGCGAACGTGACAAAGCCAAAGTCCTGCTCAAGGAAGGCAAAGACCCAAGCACCGAAAAGCAGCTCGACAAGCATAGGCAGTCGGCCGCCCGGTCCTTCGGGCAATGGGCCGACGAGTGGCTCGCGAAGAAGAAGGTGGAGAAAGTCAAACGCGGCAGAATTGTCGCGGTGCGCGACCCCAAGACGATCGAGGTGCTCGAGCTGCGCGTCGGCTACGTCAAGGCTCGCTTCGGCAAGTTGTGTAGGCAAGACATCAAGCGTCCAGACGTGCTCGCTTTCATGCGTTCATACGAAGCCGAGGGAAAGCTGGAAACGCGCGATCGCGTGCGCAGCATCGGTGAGCAAATCTGCGACTATGCCGATGTCGAAGGCGATAGCTACAATCCATTCCGCAACCTGAATGGGCAGATGATTGCCAATATTTCGACGCCGCGTCCCGGCGTCACTGAACCACGTGACGTGACGCGCGTCTTTAGGCTCATTACCGCACCGTGGACGAGAGCGAGGTTTGGTGACGTTGTTGGCCTTGCCTTGCGCTTTGATGCGTTGACCATTCCCCGCCCGGGCATGGTCAATGAAATGGAGTGGAGCGAGGTCGATTGGGATGCCGAACGCTGGACTATTCCAGCCGCCAAGATGAAGACGGGTTGGGACCATGTCGTGCCTTTGTCACGGCAGGCACTCGCAATCCTGCGCAGCGTTCAGAAGCTGACCGGCCATCGCCGGTATGCGTTTTCCTGCTCAAAGGACACGCCACTATCAAACAATACGCTCAACAAGCGCTTGCGGCTGCTTGGCATTGACACCAAGACCGATCACTGTGCCCACGGATTCCGGACCACTTTCTCGACCCTGTCTCACCACGAAGAGATCAAGGACGCCAAAGCATGGGATGGCGATGTCGTTGAGCTGCAGCTTGCGCATCTCGATAACTCTACTGTGGAAGGTCTCTACAAGAAGCACGGACCGCTCGCGCTGATCGGCTCGCGCACGAAGCTGATGCAGCACTGGGCTGATCGGATCGACCACTGGCTCGATCCCAAGAAGGTGACGTCGATCAAGGGAGGCGCGCTTGCTTGAGTCACTTAAAGGCGCTCGATCCAGGTCGCCTGCGCCGCTAAAATCGGTGGTTGCGGGGAGGCGCAACACCCGATTGTTGCGATTGATTGAACAGGAGATTCCTAAGCTTGCTGCATGAGCGGCGTCCGACCGGGACGCTAATTAAGAGACAGCCCCGGGTTGAGAACAATCAATGACTTACTGGTCGCACCACTGGGCTTTTCCGACCGAAAGTGGGCATTCGTCGCACGATCAAAGTGCTTCGTTGCACTGCTCATCCGAGTGGTCAGGACGTTTGTCCCCCCGCGGGGACCTTGGCATCTAGTCGGACCGCGTATCGCTCTCGCACGGCGCGGGCGACCGTTAAATTGGTGAACGGCGCGACGAACGCGTCCGTCGGCCTATTGAGTGTTTCTGGCCGCCGCGGGCATTGACGCTTCGCGCCGACGCGACCTTGTCGTTTCGCGAGGCGGGTGTCTTCGTCGCAGCGGCGATCTTGGCTCCCTTGGTGTGTTTGATACGTCGCTTCGGGTTCGGATCTCGCTTCTGCTTTGACGCCGCGGAACCGGAAACCTCCGGTCCGGTGACGTCGGCCATTTCGATCCCGAACAGCGCAGCCACATCTCCGTCATTCAGCACGGCGCTTGCGTCGGGCGCGGATTTCGAATGTGTCATCTCCTGCCCTGTACCGGCAAGCAGTTCGCCCTCGTCGACACCGCGCAGCACGAACAGCAGTCGGGGCGCGTCGTCGAGACGGGCGCCCACGCCATAAAGCGTTGCCGCCACATGCTTGCACATGTCGGCCCAATCCGGACAACTACAGGACAGCTTGATTTCAGCGGGCGCAGGAAACAGGCCATCGCCCTCCCGGCAGACCCGATCCATGACACTCTTGGCCAGGCGGCCCTGCAACAACTCCACCAGTGAATCGATCGTGCCCGAACAGTCGCGACAGACAGCCCGCCAGCGCTTCGCGGCGACGGGAGCAATGGCGATCGCGACGTCGTAGAGCTCCTGACCGCTGACCTTCGCCGCGATCTTGCCGGCGGTGATCTGCAAATCGACGACGCACCCGTTTCGAACATAGCTTCGGCCGCGCGGCAGGCGGCTGGCAAAATCGCTGTAGCGTTCGAGATTACTGCACCACGCCTTCCCCCAGAAATTCCTGGCGATCGTGCGACCTTCGATCGTCACGGGTGCGATCGGGCGTCCCTTTTTCTTGAGCTCGGAGATCTCGCGCTGGGCTTGCCGACGTTTCTCGGCGACCGAGACATAGGGCCCCCAGCTGTCCTCGAAATAGCTCATCGCTACTCCTCCCTCATCGCGGTTGCCAAGTCGAGCTTCACGAGCTTCAGCAATTCGTCATCCTTCATCTCGGTCAGCGCGGCCTCGGCACCGCCACCAAGGAAATCACCTGCAAGCTGCCGCTTGGCCTCGATCATCCCGTCGATCTTATCCTCGACGGTGCCGCGGCAGACGAACTTGTGCACCAGCACATTCTTGGTCTGCCCGATGCGAAATGCACGGTCTGTCGCCTGGTTTTCAACAGCCGGATTCCACCACCGATCAAAGTGAATCACGTGCGACGCCGCAGTCAAGTTGAGGCCGGCGCCACCGGCCTTGACTGACAGCACGAAGAACGGCACGTCCTCGTCCTCCTGGAACCGGCGCACCAGGTCCTTGCGCTTTCCGACCGCAGTCTCGCCATGGAGAACGAGGCCATCCCTGCCAAACACGGAGCCCAGGAACGCCGCCAATGGCGCCGTCGTCTCCCTGAACTGAGTGAAGATCAACGCCTTCTCCTGGCGTGATGCGATCTCCTCCGTGATATCGCGCAGACGGGCGAACTTGCCACTATCCTCCTCTTCCCATGCGTTGTCGCCGAGCCATTGCGAGGGATGGTTGCAAATCTGCTTCAGCCGCATCAGGAGGGCGAGGACCAAGCCCCTTCGCTCGATGCCGTCGGCATCTTGCAGCTGACTGGCAAAATCGCCCACGGCCTGCTGGTAAAGCGCGGCCTGCCTTCGGCTGAGTGAGCAGAACGCCTTTACCTCGGTCTTGTCAGGCAAGTCGGCGATGATGCTCCTGTCGGTCTTCATGCGACGCAAGACGTAGGGCCGGACAAGCTCGCGCAATGGGCCGTACGAGTTGGACGCGCCGCCCTCGCCGAGCTGCTTGACGTAGGAGGAAAACTGCTTGACCGATCCGAGCAGTCCCGGATTGAGGAAATCGAAGATCGACCAGAGGTCGCCGAGCCGGTTCTCGATCGGCGTCCCCGTCAGCGCGATACGCGCGTCGGCGCGCAATTGCTTGACCGCGCGGGTTTGCTTGGAACCCGGATTCTTGATGGCCTGGGCTTCGTCGAGAATCACCAGTTGCCATGGTGTCGCCAGCAGCCACGGGACCCGGTTCAGAAATCCGTAACTGGTGATGATCAGATCAGTGCCGCCCAGTGCGGTCGTCCGGTCGAAATGCTTCAGCTCTTCGGCCGGCATGGTTGACGGATGAGCGACGAGGGCCTTCAGGGTTGGCCCAAAACGGCTAATTTCCGCCGCCCAATTGGCAAGCAGTGAAGCGGGTGCCACCAACAGCGATGGCTTGCGTTCGCCGACCGTCCGCTCTTTCTGCAACAGCAGCAGGGATAACACCTGGATCGTCTTGCCGAGACCCATGTCATCCGCAAGACACGCGCCGAGTCCAAGCCTTGCGAGCAGATGGAGCCATTGCACACCTGTCTGTTGGTACGGCCGCAGCGTGCCCTGGAGCGATCGGGCCGGATTGACGCGCAACGAGCCGTCTGGTTGGCGCAACTCCGCTAACGTCTGCGCAAGCCAGGAGCCGGCAGCGACCTGGCTCCAGTCGGCCTCGATCGGAACACTGGTGGCCGGATCGCCGGCAATATGGGCCCCCGCCAACAATCGCATGGCCTCGCCGAAGGAGAGGCCATCGTCAGCCGCCCGTCGCTCGATCGCCTTGAATTGCTCGAGCATCCGGTTCAATCGTTCCCGATCGATCTCGACCCACCTGCCGCGGATGAACGCCAATCCTTCAGATTGCGCGAGCAGATGCTTGATTTCGGCGGCCGACAGCGTCTCTCCGTCGAGCGTCACCTCCATGTGGAAGTCGAGCAACGCGTTGACCCCAAGCTGCGCGGGCGCATTGCCGCCGATTGTGGCCTTGACCTGTGGACGCGCGGGCTGGTTCATGCGCCAATTTGCCGGCATCCGCACAACGACGCCGGCGCTTTCCAGTGCCGAGGCGTCCTTCAGGAACCGCAGCGCGTGTTGCGGGCTCCAGCGCAATGGATGAAAGATTTCGCCGGAATCGACCATGGTCTTCAGCCAGGCGCATTGTTCGGCGGCGCGCTGGACCGGCATCAGCAGCGACAGCAGGCGTTCGCGGTTCTTGGCGCCCGCGTATTCCTGCAACGCTTTGCCGAGCGGCAGATGCTGCGCTTTTGCCTGCGCCGACAGCCGCGTTGTATAGGTCGCCAGAAATGCGAATGGCGCCGCCTCGTCCTTGCGGTTTTCCGCGAGATTGAAGTGCACGCGACCGACCAGATTCCAGGCGGCATGCCGAGACTTGAGGAATTCCTGAACATTGCCTTTGGATTCGGCAAGTTCGGCGTCGCATGCGGCATCCAGGCTTCGCCAGAGATCGGCGAGAATCGAGGCCGTCAGGTACTCCGCACCAGTCATGGGCGGGGCCGCAGCGGCGAGCCTTTCCAAGTACTCTTTGTTGGGAGAAGGGACAGCCGGCTTGGTCGACGCTTCGCTCACATCCGGCAGGGCACATAGCGCGGTGACGTAGCGAACGCCAAACTCGCGCCAATATGCCAGTGCTGCAGGAAGGTTCGTTCCGACCTCGTCCACACCCAGGCACAGAAGGCCATGACCCGCGCCGCGCTCGAACGCCCTCACAACGCGTGTGCTGCGGGCCGGGTCCCATGCCGTCGCGTCATTCGATGGCTTGAGGCTGAGCACGCCGTGAGGGCTGAGAGCGGGAGCCAATGCGGACATGGCGAACAGGGCGTGTCAGGTTTCGAATCAACTCGCAAAATTCTAAGCTAAATCGAACACGACCGCTGCATCCCATCGACGCAGACGTTCCTCGGGCTTGCGTGCCGGTCTTGCGACGCGGCTACAGCACACTGCCCACATCCGTCTTCGAAAAATCGTCGCCGACGAAGGGCAAACGACAGGAATGCTCCGTTGCGACCTCATATGCAAAGCAGTCGCCAAAATTCAAACCAGCAGCGTGCAAGCCCCTGCCCCAACGCTCATAAGCTTTTGCAATGCGCCGCGCACTGGCCGGTGTGACCGTGATAATTTCCAGACCAAGGCCCTCGATGAGACGTACCATCTCGCCATCGACGTTCCGCCGACCGGCGACAATGAGAGCTTCCGCCACGGTACCGGCAGATATCAGCACTTCGGTCTCGGCTTCCAGCACTCCGATGCATGCATCGGCGCTCGGCTCTCCCAAAACAATCGCCATAAGCGCCGACGTATCGACGGCTATCATTTGGGCAGACCGTTTCTGTCGTAAAGAAAATCCTGGCTACCTGCCGCGTTTGGTCCCGGGCTAGCCTTGGCGGCGCCAGAATCGCGGATTGCCTCAAGCAGTTCCTTGCGTCCACGGGCATCCAGACGCGCGCTCTTGACGGGAACTAGTCGAGCGTTTCCTTGGTTCGAATCATATCAGGCGGCCTCGGCGAGTTTATAGGACCAGGTGTGGATGACCGGATGGCGGTTCACGTCGTCGATGCCGGCCATGATGCGCTGCTTCAGCTCGTGTTTTGATGTCACCCGGATGTGGCGCAACACCGAGCGAGCAAACTTGGAGAAGAAGCCCTCGATCAGGTTGAGCCAAGAGCCGTGCTTGGGGGTGAAGGTGAGCTCGAAGCGTCCGACGGGTCGGGCGTTGAGCCAGTCTGTGGTTTCTCTCGATATGTGCGCGGAATGATTGTCGAGGATCAGCTTGATTGCGGTGCCCCTCGGATAAGCGGCATCGAGCAGCTTGAGGAGTTCGATGAACTCTCGGCTGCGATGGCGATCTCTCACGAGCGCATGGACCTTGCCGGTCAGCAGATCGATCCCGGCCAGCAGACTGAGCGTGCCATGACGTTTGTACTCATGATCCCGCGCAAAGGTGGCGTGGACGCCAGGCTCGGGCGGCAAATCAGGCGCCGTCGTTGCGATAGCCTGGATTCCCGGCTTTTCATCACAGGAGACGATTGCCACCGGCTTGCCCCTCTTCGATCTGGCAGCGGCTTTTTTCAGAACCTCGACTTCACGATAGACACACAGAACCTCGGCCATCTTCTGTTCGAATTCGGCGTCGCGGTTCTCCAGATAGTAGCGCACCTTGTGCGGCTTGATTTCCTCTTTGCCGAGAATCTTGCACACCGTGCCCTGAACCAAATTGGCCAGACACTTGTGCCCGGCCGCCGGTCCGTGCTCGCGCGCATGGCGTGCCAGCAATCGCGTCGTCCACAATTCATGGGGATAGCCGTGATCCTTGGCCTTGTCGCACGCCAGCGACACCAGCCAGGCCTTGGCCTCCGGCGTGATCGTGGGCTCCTTGCCCGGCCGCGGCCGATCGTCGAGGGCTGCCAGCACCCCGTGGGCCAGCGCCCGTTCGACGCAGCGCTCGACGGTCTGGTGATGGACCCCAAGTCTGCGCCCCACAGCACAGAACGACGGATTGTCCCGGTAGGCCAGCAGCATCTCCGCCCGCGAGACCCGGCTCGATGGCTCGGTTCTCGATCGCGAAAGAGCTGCCAGCGCTTCAATCTCATCGTCGGTCATCGCCAATTCGATCGCTTGCCGCCATCCTGCCATGAAACCGCTCCTCGTTGCGCCAACCGCAACCGAGGAATCCGCCAACACTCAATCAGTTCCAGCGCAGGCTTCTTGGAATCGATCGTCTAGTTGCACAGCCGACTGACCATGCCGTGTCAGAATGATTTCATCGCCCGCTTCTGCCCGGCGTACCAGGTCGGTCAATTGGCCTTTGGCTTCGGTGACGGAAATGCGCATTTGCGTACCGGTTCGAATGATTTAGCTCGTCTTTGAAATATGGACCATTCAATAGTCCAAATCAAGAGGAGCTCTGATAACTCTTTGCTCGAATTGCGGCTCATTTGAACGAGCGTGACCGCGGGCGACGTTCTGATCAATGTACCAACTTCGGCGGCGCGAAAGAGTACTCGTGCTTAGCACTCCAGATCATCCGAGAACAGGTGGAGCTGCCAGTATCAGAAACAATAGAACTGGTAGTCCACCACGAGATCTGGTTGTTGTTCGGAGCTTGCGAGTGCGGTCCCTGGTTGACCGTCCAGTTGGCTGTCGCGGGGTTGGTGATCGGCTGGCCGGCGAAGTCGAAAGCTTGCGTCCCTTGTAGACATCTTTGGTCTTCGCAACGGCGATGCCCTCGCGGATAAGCGCACGCTCAAACTCCGCAAACGAGCCCCATGACATTAAGCAAGAGCTGCGACATCGGCGAGGCCCCCGCGGGGGATACGAGGCTTTCCTTAATAAACTAATCGTGGACGCCCTTGCCGGTAAGCGTCCTGACCAGCCGGTGGAGATCTTCAAGATTGCGGGCGAATGAAAGCGGGATGTGGAGAGGTTGGACGTAACGGGTGGGAGGATCACTGGCGAAGGGTCGCCATCGAAGGACAATGGTCCGAGATCGCCAGCAACGGATCGGGATGGTCTTGGCTGGCCGGGCACGTTCAGAATCGAAAACCTCATCGAGCTTATCAGATTCTACAAGGAAAACCCCGGACTCCTGAAGCGGTGAGATGCGCGACAGCTTTCCGCTTGGCCGCGGGCGTCACCACTAATGGGATGGTCCGCCCCGTCCTCCTCCCTCATCATGGGGGAGGTAAGATCAATAGAGGAGAGTACTATGACCCATCGCAATTTGCCGCGGCCTGCGGCTGTCTATGGAATCGACATTGGCAAGAACCTGTTCCACGTCGTTGGCCTGAGCTGCGACGGCACACCTGTTCAGAAAGTTCGCTTTCGACGGGACACCCTTCTTCAGTTCTTTGCTCGCGCACAACCAAGCATAGTTGGCATGGAGTCCTGCGCCGGTTCGCAGTGGCTCGCCCGGAAGATACAGGCACTTGGTCACAAGGTGCGCCTGATCCCTGCGCAATTTGTGAAGCCCTACGTGAAGTCAAACAAGAACGATATCATCGACGCCGAGGCGATCGCTGAGGCCGCGACGCGACCGACAATGCGCTTCGTCGCCGTGAAGGAGGAGGGCCAGGTCGATCTTCAAGCGCTGCATCGAATCCGTGACCAGATGGTCAGCTCGAGGACACGCCTGATCAATCAGATGCGAGCTTTCTGCCTCGAGTACGGGGTACCGTTGCGTCAGGGTGCTGGAATATTCAAACTCGAGTTGCCGCGCGCTTTGAATGACGAAGAAACCGATTTGTCACCAGTGATGCGTCGCCTGGTGGGCGATCTCTTCGCCGATCTCCGCCGCCTCGAAGAACGGATCCGCGAAGTGACACAGGAGATCGAAGCGGTCGCCGATCGAGAGGACGTCACACGCCGGCTGATGACAATCCCTGGTATCGGCGCATTGGGTGCGACCGCCGTACTTGCCGCGATCGGTGATGGGCTGCAGTTTCGCAAGGCCCGCGACCTTGCTGCCTGGCTGGGATTAGTGCCCAGACAACACTCGACCGGCGGAAAACAGACGTTGCTTGGCATCAGCAAACGCGGCAATCGCTATGTGAGAAAGCTTTTAGTGCATGGCGCGCGATCCTGCTTCCGGCACCTGGACCGGACATGCGATCGCTTGGGAAGCTGGCTCGACGGGCTCCAGGCTCGGATGCATCCGAACAAGGCCGTTGTCGCTCTAGCCGCCAAGATGGCCCGCATTGTCTGGGTGGTTTTGAATAAGCCCGGAGCACTCTACGAACGCAGAGATCCTGCCTTCACCTGACGCTTCTGGCTTCGATTGCAAGGCTCGGGAACAGTGATGACGAAACAGTGGATCAACACGCCGTAAGCCCTGTGCAAAAAAGCGGGCTTCGTGCCCGAACCATTTATTGGGAACGGCGTGCGCGGATCTCATCATGGCCTGGCTGCAACAGCAGTCCACTCGCGAGAGGCCGGATACATTTATGCAACTGGAAGCGTCATTTTTGCTGTTACGAACCCTTGCACGGACGGGGCGGACCATACATTCTTTCCCAACAGGTCCTTCAGCGCCGCGTTGTCTAGCATGGCGTCGGCCAGCAGCCGCTTCAGCCGCGTGTTCTCATCCTCCAGCGTCTTCAGCCGCTTGGCCTCCGAGACCTCCATCCCGCCAAACTTGGCTTTCCATTTGTAGATACTGGCGTCACTGACACCGTGCTTCCGGCACAGATCGGCAACTGAAACGCCAGCCTCGTGCTCCTTCAAAATCCCGATGATCTGCTCTTCCGAAAAGCGGCTGCGCTTCATGCTCTGGTCCTCGCGTGGGGCCAGAACGAACTTCAAACTGGATTAAGCCCGTGGGGCAAGGTCAATACCGCCCTTGATCTGATCACTACGCTACAATTTCACCTAGATATCGCAGATTTCCCTCTCGCTCACCCACGCAAATGAGCATTTTACTTCGGAAGAACCTGCTAACCAGGATCAGCCGGTGAAAGCGCGGCCAATAGGGAGCTCTCCATGGCAGGTGGGAAAAAGGGTACTGCTATGAGCACGCTCGCCAATCGCGCATTTGCCAAGATGAACGGCATCGGCAACGAGATTGTTGTCGTCGACATGCGCGATTCCGCTGCCCCGCTGACGTCCGACGATGTGTGCCTGGTGGCGTCTGCGTGCGGCGTTCCCCACGACCAGCTGATGGTGCTTCACAAACCGCGGTTGGCGGGCACCGAAGCCTTCGTCCGCATCTACAATAATGACGGCTCTGAAGCCGGCGCTTGCGGCAACGGCATGCGTTGCGTGGTGCGGCGCATCTTCGAGGAGACCGGCCAGACCGCGGCGACGTTCGAGACGCGCGCCGGCCTCCTCTATTGCTGGCAGGGCCCGGCAACGGATCTCTACACCGTCGACATGGGTACGCCAAAATTCGGCTGGCAGGACATTCCGCTGGCGGAAGAGTTTCGCGACACCCGCCACATCGAATTGCAACAGCTCGTGGTCAAGCGCTTTGAAATTGTCTTACGCAACGTCGTGAAGGTCGCCGAGGGACAATGGATTCCAGCCCCGTGAGCTTTGACCGCCCCGCCGAATTTATAAGAACCGGCGGAAAACGCATGTTGCGTAGTGGCGCGCTGTTCGCGGTAGCGTGGCTCCCAGCCTTGTGGGGCGGGGCTTCTAGGGCGTTAGAGGCACACATGTCGTTATCGTGGCCAAGCAGAAATCCTCCGTTCGCTCAGAGCATTGCCGTTCGTGAGCCAATGCAGACATTCGGCGAGCGCGCGGTGCGGAAATTCGCCTGGGTTGTGTCTGTCTCCTCGAACGGCATGGAGATGCTGCGGGCGCGGCTGGATCGCCATCACAAGCAAATGTCTCGATGCTCGGTCGTGCTGCTGTCGAAATGGCATATCGCCCGTCAATGTTTCGAAACGAAGAATGAGACCTTCTGGCTCGTTGCCCCTGGTATCGGGGTCACAATGTTAATGGCCACGATAGTATTTCTGATTGGGAGGTAAGGTCACTTATCTCGGTCCTTTCTGCCGGCGTTGCTTGTGGCACTGCTCTCATCCGCGCCCCGGGAATCATGAGGGCGCGGTCTGATCTGATCGCTTCGGCCCAAAATGCGCTCCGAGCGTTGGATGCAGCTGATCGCGGATCAACGGCGAAGCTGGTAGCGCGCCGCCCACTGCAAACATCTGTGGAAAACCGGGCGACAGGCATCAAAGCGTAAAACCCCATTCGAACTCCGACGTTGAGCGATCGCTCGTGCATCCCGCCCGAGCTATCAGTTTGAAGAGCTGCTATGCGCAAAGTTGTGAAGCTTCCCACTGCAACGACATCGTCGTTCAACACCACTCGTCCCCCACAAACGTCAAGGGCGCTTCCTCTTTTTCATCACCTCACACAGCGCCTCAAGACGTTCCGCGTCGATGATACTGGATCGGAGCCCCAGATCCGATTCGGTGAGTACGCGGTGGTCTATACCAACGACTGCAATCCTGTTCACGATGAGCTTTTCGTCATTCAATACGATAGCGGGGAGCGGCGGCGACACGTCGCTCACGTCACATCAAGTTACGTTAACATTACCGGACCAGGAGCTGACGATACGCTTGTCTACTGGGTCGGCGACCTCGCAGGCTTTAGGCAAATGTCCCGATCCGAGACTGGCGCTCCTGTCTTTGCCGGCATAAGCGATGGACCGTATATGCCTGAGCATCTCAAGCGAAAGCTGATGGGCCGCGTCGTCGGTGTTGCAAAGTCCTCTCTGGGCGACGTGATCGCACCGTCGGCCGGCTGGGAGAACGAAGTCGAAGGCAATGCAGCCTTCGACCCGGTCGAATACACCGAAACGCTTCTTGCCAGCGGTTGTCGTCCATGGGTGCTGATCGCGGACGACGGTCGCCAATAGTACGGCGAGACGTTTTCCGACGGCGCGGTATCAAAGACCGAGCGCGACGCTGTCATGTCGGTGCGCGTCAAATACGCGCGCGCAAGCACCGCTCTGGATCGCGTGATTGAAGAATGTCTAAAACGAGGCCTCATCGACAATGGCGCAGCCGGGCGAAAACCTAGAGCCGCAGCGAACTCATCGGATTGCGTAGCCGTCGACAGCCGGGTGCGATCATCCTGACGCGCCCGGCTGCGCGCGCCCAAGTATCTCGGTTTCAGCGCGTTCGATGGCCGAGCGGATATCCTTGGACCTAGTCTAACTGAGTCAGAGTATCGCGGCCTTTACCGAGAAGACTCATATATTTGAGAAGACTCATCTTTTCAGCATGCGGTGAGGCTGAGATGGGTCTGGCAAAATCGGGGGACGTCGCGTCGCGGTGTTCGGCGTATGTTGATGGTCTTACGAGCGTGATCGGGCACGCAGGCCGAGCCAAACCGCTTCGCGATTACTGCACCGGTCTGATGATGCCTTGCGATCGCAAGAGTGTCGAGCCGATGGCGGCCATCACGGCTCCTGAGCGGACAGCAGCGCAGCACCAGTCGTTGTTGCATTTTGTCGGTCAAGGCGACTGGTCGGACCAGCAAGTGTTGGCCAAGGTCTGTGAGTTAGTGCTACCGAGCATCGAACGCCACGGAGAGATCGAAGCTTGGATCATCGATAAAACTTGGGGGCAAGGTCATCCGGGGCAATCGTGACGTCGATATGCGGCAGACGGGCCCGAAGCGCACCACGGCTGGCCCGATGCCGTTCAGCGCGCTGGCGTGCGCCTGCCGTGTCCTTCCGGTCCTGAGCCGCCTCGTCGCTGGCAATGGCCTGCTCGATGTCTTCGATCGCCAGCTGCAGCTGCTCAGGATCGAGCTTCTCCGAGCGGCGACCGAACTGCGCGCGTTGCAGCTGGCGCAAGAGATTCTGAAGGCGATCCATTTGCGACAGCGCCTGGTCGCGTTCGACGATCGCAGCGTCGCACTTTGCGATCGCCGCGTCGCGCTCCGCGCGTGCCGCCGCAACCAGCGCCTGCAGCGCCTCGATATCGGTCTGAAGCTAATCCGTAGTCTCGCTCACGCCCGGTACTCAAGCCGATCTGGTAGGGGCAGTTGCCGGTCCGTCCGCTCATCGATGTATTGCTTGTAGGTGGGGTGATCGAAGAGGTGGAACACAAAAGTATGGTCCTGCCACTGCTCTGGTGCGCCAAAATTCCAAGACAGACCGTTTATCTTTGCGATTTTCCGCGCTGCGTGAGCATCGTTAAACTCCCGGATTGCCAGAAGTTCCCCAACCCATTCGCAGTGTATTTCATCAAGACCACTGGCGATATCGTCAAAGTGGCAGAACGTCCGTGGTAGAAAGTGGGATGCAGCCGAGTTGAAAAGGTTTAGTGCCAGTTTAGTACTTGTATAGAGGTCGAGGTCGAAAGATACAAAGCCGATAACAGGTGGCGAATAGCGTTCGATAAACGTCAGAACCGTCTCGCCGACGTTGCCGATTATAAGGGTAGCGCGTTTTAATTGAGGCTCCAATTTAGCCCTATCCATTTTGTAAAAACCGGCGCGCCAGACGTATGGCAGATCTCGGTAATCGTCAGAGGGTGGCAAGCCAGTTTCCAGATCGAAGCCGTAGAGTCGGAAGCGAACTCCCGTTTCAGCCTCAAGACTCTCGGCGACTTGTTCCATCAGCAGCAGTCCCTTACCGCCAGCGACGCCAAACTCGATAGCGGCGATTTCGGGAATTTGGAGTGCCTTTGCTTGCCTCGCGGCTTGCCTCATTCCGAAAAGATAATTCTGACGCATGTGTAGTCCTCGCCTCTGGGCATGTGCGGTCTTTGTGGCGGCTTCATCCTGCCACCCTGCCACCAAGCACCGTTTCTATTGTACTCAGATCGCCCCATCGGGAGACCTCTTAGTGTTGGTAGGTTCGCCTCCTCGAAGACGACACTGCGCGGATCCGCAAACCACTCCTTGAGCGATTTCCAGTAGGCCTTCCGCGTCTTCAGAGCCACGACGATCAGCAGGACAGGGGCCTTGCCTTTGGTCCAGTATTCGATGTCAGCGTCGGCGCACGCGAATTCGAACGTTTTCTCGGTCTCCATCTGCAGGCGTTCGCGCTCGGTGGCCTTGTCCTGGACCTGCTGGAGCGGGTTGCCGACCTCGCCCGTCCCGTCGTCACGCAACTCGATGAAGCCGTCGATCCCGCTTCGACGCCGCCGGTCGGATAGAACATGAACCCCATCGAGAGAACGATTCCCTCGATGAGGGACATTCCCTGCTGCCCGATGACATCGGATCTTCTTCATGGCCTTATGCTGGCGCGGGATCCGATTCCTGTCCATTACTCGACGCCGGTCGTGCACTCCTTCGTCGGCTGTCGGCGATCGACAATCCGCTTCGACCGCGAGCGCGCTTCGATGGTATAATGCCATCGGGAAGAGTCGGGAATTCGCTGGCGATGTACGTTTACTGCAATGGGACCGCCCGTATCGGACATCGAAGTTCGGGCGAGGTACACGAAGTCGTTTCGGACCTGCTGGACTGGTACGTCGCCTGCAGCGACGAGCGGCAGATGGGACCGGAGCTCCGCCATAAGCCGTTATCGAGCATCCGGAATTGGGAAAACTTTCTTGGGGTCTTTGGGAGTATCTGGAGGGCGTCGAGAACCATCAGGAGACCAACACCGGCTCCCACCACGTGGTCGAAGATTTCGACCACGGACTCGAGCACGGCCGTCCCGAGTAGGACGACGAGTGGCTGGAGCTCCCTCCGCCCGACAATCCGTTCGAACAATTCCAAAAGTCGTACCGGGAGAGCACCAATCTTCTCGCGCGAAGCGGCTCAGATGCCGGCAATCGCCTGGTCAACAGGCTCGTCTTCTCCCAGCAGGTCACGGCCCTGTAGGCATACCTCCGCGGGACGCTCAAGAACGAGGTCCTGCGCGACCTGACCGCGATGCAGCGGTTGCTCGAGGCGGACGAAGACCTGAAGAAGGAGAAAGGTCATGCTCCTCGAAGTCTTCAAGGATTCGGGATTCGTGCAGAAGAAGGTCCGCGACCATCTTCGCCGAGTGATCTATCCAATCTCGCGAAGGTCGACGCTCTATACAAGATCTCCCTGGGCATCGGGATACTGGACCTCGCGACGGACAGGAACTCCACGTTCGACCCGGTGCTGCTGCGGCACGATTGCGTCCATCGCAACGGCGCCGTCGACGAGTGACGGCCGCGGGAAGTGTTCTCCAAAGCCTTCATCCAGCAGACGGCGGATTCAATCCGGAATTGGGTCGTCGACATCGAACATGCCGTCGTCTTGCACCGACACGCTCCCCGCTAGGACTGACGGAGCAACCGTGCCTTCATCTTTTCGATGCGCCAAACGATGCTGCTCGTCGGCTTTCTCCGCCGGGCGTAGTCAAATCAACCATGGCGGAGATCCACGCAAGAGCCGCGTCTTCACCTCGCTCCTTCGCCAGAATGCTTAGAAGAACCGAGCGTGAATCCGCATCGGAGAGGTCCCGCAATATCTGAATCGCTTCATTAACATTGCCTTCGGCAACTGCCACGCGTGCGCGGGCTGGCGCGTCGGAATCGGTACCTGACAAGGATTGGCCAACGGCCAAAAAATTGCGCGCATTCGCCAGATCACCGCGAGCGGCGGCGGACCTTGCGGCTCGCAGCAGGATGGTTCTCCGGAGGCCGGATGAAGGGGCTGCGCCCTTGGCATTGATGATCTCGACTGCAAGCTGCGCCAATTCATCCTTTTTGCTTAACTCAGGGAATACAGAACGCTGAAGGGCACGCTCATAACGATGCGCGACATCACGTTCGATCGCCTCAGCGAGGCCCTGGTCAAGAATATTGGAATTGGGTCGGGTCGTATGATCCGCGCTTGCCGGAATGACGATATTCGAATTTTTCAGTTCTTCGACAACGCGCTCGGCAATTTCTCCTGGCATTGTGCGCTTCATTTGCCGAAGCGCGATAATATCAAAATGCTTTTCTTTTAATTCAGGAAAATCATCAATGCGGCGCGTGAGCTCACGCCAGCCAAAAACAGTTACGCGAAAAAGCCCTTCTGCGGCATGTTTCTCGGAAATGGCATTGACGTGGTCCGTGACGGCGACGTCGTTGTCCGCGGTGGTCGCAATAATGTAGGTCTTGAGGACAGGACGGAATTTCTTCGCTTCCTCGATCTCCGCATCGATCTCCTTAATCGTCAACTTGGTCGGTGGCCAAATGCGCTTTCCTTTGCACTGAACACCGGAATCGGCGCCATTTTGCTTTCCGTAAATGTCGACGCCATTCTGCCGCTGGCCGCTTCGGCCGTAGCGGACGAGTTCTGGGTCGTTCCAGATGCGCGAAAAGAGATCGGCGCAGATCTCTTCGAATTTATCCCAGCTGGCTGGTGGATGAAGTTGTTCGTCAGACATGGACCGATTGTTTCGACTCACTATCTGGAAGCTAAGTGAGACTCAAAGAACATTTTGAGAACAATTTCAATGTATTGGCGAAGATCGCAGCTCTTCAACCAGCCGAGAAAACGGACATTTATGCGGACTTTGATCCGCTCAATTTCTTAGATGAAACCTTCATATCTAGCTGATATACCTATACTTATGGTCAAACGCTTAGAGGACAAAAAAGAGGACATTTCTGCGGCTCTTGATCGCGACGAGCCGGTTTTTTCCATGGAACCGCTCCTTATTAGGGAGGATTCCCGCCACCGGGGGGAGCTGACCGATTTGGCAGTTGATCTCGTCGGCAAGTCGGCAGGTTTCAAGAGAAGCCTACCGCAAAGCCTGCTGGGCTCCTTGGCTGATCTCGTCCGAGCCATGAACTGCTATTACAGCAACCTCATCGAGGGGCATGATACGCACCCGGTCGATATCGAACGTGCCCTGAAAAACGACTATAGCGCCGATCCCCAAAAGCGCGATCTTCAGCTTGAGGCCAAGGCGCATATCGCTGTGCAACAGTGGATCGACGAAGGCCATTTGCGTGGTCGCACCGCGACCGTCAACGGCATCTGCGATATCCACCGTCGTTTCTGCGAGCACCTCCCTGACGCGATGTTATGGATCGAGGAGCCCGACACGAAAGAACGAATTCGCGTTGTGCCTGGTGAATTGCGGCTTCGCGACGTCAAAGTGGGACGTCATATCGCCGTCAGCCCCGGCGCCGTTCCACGCTTTCTTGCTTATTTCGAGAAGGCGTACAGCGGTGTTGGAAAAGCCGACGCTATTTTAGCTGCCGCGGCGGCGCATCATCGTCTTTTGTGGATTCACCCGTTTCTCGATGGCAATGGCCGAGTCACGCGGCTGATGTCGCACGCCATGCTTTTGGAAGCGCTCGATACCGGGGCTGTTTGGTCGGTGGCTCGCGGGCTCGCCCGAAGTGACGGCACATATAAGCAGCACCTCACCCAATGTGATCTTCCGCGACGCAATGACCTGGACGGTCGCGGCAACCTCAGCGAGGAAGCGCTCGCAGCGTTTACCCATTTCTTCCTTGAGACCTGCATTGACCAGGTCAACTTCATGGAGTCGCTGATGCAGCCAGATCGGCTGCGCATGCGCATATTACTGTGGGCCGAGGAAGAAACCCGCCTCAGCAAACTTCCTCCCAAAGCGGGCGCCGTGGTCGAAGCTATCCTCTATCGAGGCGAGCTTCCGCGTGGCGATGTCGCCAGTCTTCTCGATCTCACGCCACGTCATGCACGGCGCATCGTGTCGGAACTCCTCAGCCGCGGCGTCCTGACCTCAGCAGGCCCCCGTGATCCATTGCGACTAGCTTTCCCTGCCGCCCTTGCCTCGCGTTGGATGCCAGGACTCTTTCCGGAGCACACGACGAATGACTGAGCAGGGCATCGGCTCGTCTATGGATACGGAGGCGCGCAAAGCATAGCTCGCTGTACATGCCTCTGTTACCGAAAATCACGGACAGTTAGCGAGCAGAAGAAGATTGTTGGGTTGAATGTCGTCCGCCGCCGTCTTGATGTACTTGTGCCCATCGTGCGTGGCCCACACCACATCAACCCTGCGGCCGTTTTCTTCGACATAGAACTCCCATTCGTCGCTCTCGATATCTTTGATAGCCTGATCGATGGATAGCTTCCACGGCGTCCCGTCGGGGTTAGCTCCCCCAACATGTGTGATTCTTTCGTGAGGGTTCCTTCTGTCCGTCTTGTTGACGTAGCGAATGCGTGCGCGTTTAGCCATTCTCGTCTCTCCTAATCTCTCCTAAATCTGTAAGTCCTGAAGGACCAGCATAGACCAATGGTTGGATTCGGCTGCCACCAATCTAGGTAGGTGCGGTGCAGTCCTTCTCCGCGATACTCCTTGCTCGCACCCTTGAGAATTGAGCCTCTCGGGGGCAAGGTGGTCAGTCTCGTTAATCCAAGGGCGAAGGCTCGCCGCCGAAGTTTGCGGCGTGCGGTAGGGACATCGCTTTCAGGGTCCAACGCGAGCGCCGGGTCATCGCTGCTAACTTCACTGGCAGCGCGGGCGCGGTAGGGACAGCGTCGGCTTTTCGCATGTTTGATCTTCCATTCCTGCCGAAGTCGGCTTCCGGACCAAGCCTGAGATCGCGCTGGAGCAGTTGCAGTGGGCCTGTGCGACCGGCCTTCCGCGCGGTGTCGTGCTGATGGACGCGGGCTACGGCAACAACAGCGATCTGCGCACGGAGATCACGGCGCTGGGATTGACCTATGTGGCGGGTGTTCTGTCGAGCACAACGGTATGGGCACCCGGCACCGGTCCCTTGCCGCCGAAGCCATGGTCGGGCCGCGGCCGTCCCCCGAAACTGATGCGCCGCAACCGTCAGCATCGGCCGGCCGCCGTCAAAGCGCTCGCGATCGGCCTGCCGGCCAAAGCTTGGCGCACCATCACGTGGCGGCAAGGAACGAACGAAAAGCTGAGCTCGCGCTTTGCCCGCGTGCGGGTCCGTGCCGCACACCGTGATTATTGGCAAACCACCAAGCGGTTGGAAGAATGGTTTTTGAGTGAATGGCCGAAAGGCGAGGACCAGCCTACCAAATACTGGCTCTCGACATTGCCGGAGGATGTGGCATTCCGGACTCTCGTAGAGACGGCTAAATTGCGCTGGCGCATCGAACGCGACTATCAGGATCTCAAGCAGGAGGTCGGGCTTGGCCACTTCGAGGGACGCGGCTGGCGCGGCTTTCATCATCACGCAACGATGTGCATTGCAGCCTTCGGATTCCTGATCTCCGAGCGGGAGACGATTCCCCCCTCAGGCGCTCGGCGCGCCCGGCCGATCCCGCTCGCTCGCGTTCCCGCAGATTACAAACCCCGCGGTTCTGCCGCTACGGACCCAACGTCACATTCCAGATTCGATCGCGACGATGCGACGGCGACTCGAACAAGGGCTCGTCAGAACGTTCTCGAGATGTCCTTGTTGTGCGATCAAGTTCGCCCACCCCACAGACCGCCGCTTGTGACGCAGTAAGACTAGGCAGCGTCGGAGCTTTCAGACATTGGCATTCCTGCGCCGTGCGGCACAAGAATGCTCGGGGCTGATTGAGGCCAACGGTTTTTGGAATCCTTCGAGTGCCCGCGAAAACCGCCCACTTGCGCGGTGCCGGACCCCCGCCCGTCGTCCTGCGCCCTGTCTTGAGCTGTACTTCTCAAGCGACGGCTAAGTTCTTTTAAGTTTCGTCACCGGCGAGCATCGCTCACTGCTGACGAGAAAGTTGCGGTTGCGTCGCCGCGGAGCTTTGACCGGCAGTAACAATAATAATTCCCGATGACTATTTCCCAATGACTATTCATGCGTACATGGACTAAGGCCCACGATGGTCTCTTGCGCGTTAAACTTCGACTTGAATTCGAGCCGCTCTAGCGCACAGCACGGAAATCCGCTGCCCATTGTCGAGAAGTTTCGCGCGTTAGGCGAAGTCAGCAGCTTCATTGCGTTGCCTCCGTCTATGTTTGGGGGGCTTGGTCGTCCTTCACCTCGACCCATTTAAGGGTGCATTCGCCGCCAGAGTCCTCGCACACACTGTCCTTGTCGTAGGTAGAGGTCAGGACTCACTCCTGTTCCTCTACGCTCCAGGCGGCAAAGCCGTCGACTTGCACGTCGTTGGAACCGCGCCAGTACCAAAAACTACCAGGTCGCGGTGAAGGCCTTCTGAAGCTCGGCCGGGGCCGTGACGCCTCTTGCGATCAGGAGCTGGGTGAGGACGCGCGCCTTCTGCGGGTTCAGGTCCTCAGAGACGACGAAGCCGTTCTTGTCGTCATCCACCTCGACATTGCGCGTGACGAAGCCAGAGCGGACGCGCGCGGCGCGAACGATGATGATGCCCTTCTTCGCAGCCGCCTCGAGCGCGTCGAGCGCGGACTTCGAGGTGTTGCCGTCGCCGACGCCTGCGAGCACGATGCCCTTAGCGCCGTGCGAAATCGCATCCGCGATCGGAATGGCATCCATGTTGGCATGGGAGTAGACGATGTCGACGCGGGGCAATGGATCGCTTGTCGGCAGCGCATAGGTCGTACGCTTCGCACTCGGCGCCTGCGCCAGGAAGCGAACGCCACCGGCGGTGTCGACATAGCCGATCGGCCCGCCGTTGGGCGACATGAACGTCTCGATGCTCGTGGTGTCGGTCTTGGTCACCGAGCGGGCGCTTTGGATCTTGTCGTTCAGCACGGCCATGACGCCGCGCCCGCGCGAGCGCGGATCGGCGGCGACCTGGAAGGCTTCATAGAGATTGCCGGGGCCATCCGTGCTGACTGCCGTGGCCGGACGCATCGAGCCCACGATGACAACCGGCTTGTCGCTCTTGACCACGTTGTCGAGGAAGAACGCGGTCTCCTCCAGCGTATCCGTGCCGTGGATGATGATGACCGCATCGGCCTCGTTCTTGTCAAACGCCTGCTGGATGCGACGGGTCAGCGCAAACCAGACCTTGTCGTTCATGTCCTGCGACCCGATCGACGAAATCTGTTCGGCGTTCACTCTCGCGAGCTTGTCGAGGCCCGGGACCGAGGCCACCAGTTGCTCACCGGTGATCTGGCCAGATTTGTAGGCGCCGGCAGCCCGTGGATCGGCTTGACCCGCGATGGTCCCGCCGGTCGCAAGCACGAGAACGCGCGGCAGATCGGCGGCGTGTGCCGCCGTATTGATCGTGAATGATGAGGCTGCCAGCGCGATCACGGGAATGGAGAGCATCGCGATAAGGCTTTGCCGGCGGCTTGCCGATATCAGGGCGTCGTTCGTCATTGAAATGATCTCCCGTCAAGGCTTCGATGCCTGAATGGTCCCGCCAGCGCTGATCATGGGTGTTTCAAGCTCCGCGCGTCAAGGCTGTTCGACCCACCACTTCCTGTAGCTTGGGAAGCGGCCGTTCGTGTGCATGATGATGCCGCTAGATCGAAGGGGAGTGCCACCAATGTCGAGGCCTTGCGCATCAGCGCGGTACCGACGCCCCTTGCCGGAAGTTTCTGGCTCCCTTGTGAGGGAGGGTGACAGATGTGGGGCGGATCGCCGGGACATTCGAAGAAGCCCGCTCAGGTTTCGAGACCGCTTGGCAGGAGTTGGCAGCCACGCGCACGGAGGCGGACTTCCAGGCGTGGCGTCGCCAGCGCGACTGGACGGCATGGAGTTGGTGATCTTGCCGGCAGAACCAGCGTATTGCCGCCGCACGAGGCCTTGCCCTACTTGAGAAAGCCGGTCTCGTCGATCACCAGGACTGCATTGTCGTCCGCGTCGCCTCGAAATGACCGCTAAGAATATCCGCCTCGTTGACCCGCTCATTGGACAAGAAGCGATAGGCGGCCTGGGTGTTGGCCCAATCATGACAAACCAGCGGGATGCTCTGACCCATGTCGCTCCCGATTTGTGCGGGCAGTTTGCCGAACCGGCGGCCAAGCCGCTCATCCTTAAACTCGCATCCCGCAATGACCGAGGGGCTACCGATCGGACTGACGGCAATCAAGTTCTGGACACGCTGATTGAGGCCAATAGTTTTTTGGAGTCCTTCGACTGCCCGCGAAACAATGATCTTTTGTTGCAAGCGCCCACTTGCGCGGTGACGCCCCCCTCCCGTCATCCTGCGCCCTTTCCTGAGCTGCATGTCAAAATCATTAGCTGGAAGCGAATCACGAATGCGCCAGCGGGCGCCAATGGCAACGCGCCCTGGAAGCAGTACAATTGGCATGAAGTCGATTGGGGCGGAGGTTCGCTTAATGGCCGCCTGCCGGCGGCCATTGTCAAGAAGCTTGCGCGTTGAGCGGAAGTTTTCAGGTTCAAGGCGTCCCTCCGTCGGTTTTTGCGTCAGCATCCTTCACCTCGACCCATTTGAGGGCGCATTCGCCGCCGCAGTCCTCGCACACGCTGTTCTTGTCGAAGGTAGTGGTCAGGAACCATTCCTGCGTCTCGACGCTCCAGGCGGCGAAGGCGTCCGCCTGCACATCGTCCGAGCCGCAGTGGGAGCAGATGGGCTTTTCTTTCGTCATAATAGAAAACACCTTTGGTAACGTGT
This sequence comes from Bradyrhizobium sp. CCGUVB23, assembly GCF_024199885.1. Lineage (NCBI taxonomy): Bacteria > Pseudomonadati > Pseudomonadota > Alphaproteobacteria > Hyphomicrobiales > Nitrobacteraceae > Bradyrhizobium > Bradyrhizobium sp. CCGUVB23. Next base: position 5,535,692 of record NZ_JANADQ010000001.1, on the reverse strand, counting down.
TGCAGTAAGGGGCGCTCAATGAGCGCCCCCGTTGCCGACCTCGGCTATGCTGCTTCTTCATCCTTGGTTTTGTCGTCTTTCGGCGGCTCGCGCAGGACGATGCGATCGCCGACCGGGAGAGCGTCGAGCTGAATCGTGAAACCTGCGCCCTTGTCGTGCGGGAATGCGGCTCCGATTTTGGTCCAGATCGTTGGCTTGCCTTCGCGTTCCTTGACGCTGAATGCGATGAAGGTTGGTTGCCTGTTGCTCATGGGATTATCCTTTCTGTTAGTAAGCCCCGACATGGGGCTTGATGCGGTTCGTCCAGGGACGGCGACCGGCGCGCGTCAAGCGCTTTGGACGGGACCCGGAACGAAACGCGGTCTGCGCGTTCTTCAGCGCAACCGCGTCTTCGCTATGGGGAAAAGCGCTTGACGCCTCTTCGCGCCGGCGGCGGCCCTAGAACTGCAATCATCAAGCCCCGCGGGACTTCACGTAAGGAAACGGCCATGAAGAACCGCCAACCAGGTGAGCCTTCAAGGATTCCCAAAGGTTTCGGCAGACCTCGGACGACGGACACGCTATCCAAACTGATCCGGTGCGGAGGACTGCGATGGTGTTGTTCACGAGCGAATTCAGAAGGTGGGGCGTACCGACGGACCACGAGGCCTTGCGGGCTTATCCAGGACTGCCGCGATTTGACGAGACGTCGCGTGCGCTGTTCGAGAAGCGCTTGCCGCGAGGCGTTCCGATCGCGCGGCTTCAAGAGGATCGTGAGCGCATCAACTATTGGATGTCGCCAGGCGAGCTCATGGGCTATCGCTGGGAATTTGGAAAGCTGGTGATCGGCAAGGTCGGCGACACTTTCCTCGGCCACCTTGACGATCGTCCCATTGTCACGCTGGCGGGCACGCGTGCAGGAAAAACCTCGACGGTGCTCGAGCCCAATCTCTATCTTTACTCGGGCTCGATGCTGATCCTCGATCCGAAGGGCGAGCTCTCGCGGGCGGCGCAGTATCGGCGCGCAATGGGACATAATGTCTTTGTGTGGGACCCGTTTGGCCAGACGGGCGAGAAGAGCGCGTCCTTTAATCCGTTGGACGAGCTTGATCCCGAGGATCCTGCCGTCATCGACGACGTAATGTCGATCACCAATGCGCTCGTGCCGGAGGGCGGCGATGGCAATGCCAAACACTTCAACGATAACGCTCGGGCGCTGCTGCAGGGGCTGATCCTGCTTGCCCTCACCTTTTCAAAGAGCGAACGAAACCTCATCACCGTCCGCCAGTTGCTCAGCCTTACCTACCCGCCTTTGGTTGAAGCGGCTGGGATAGCCCGCCAGCGAAGGCTGGCCGGCGCCACTGACGAAGAGCGAAAGAACCACTTCCGTGCACATTCGGACGCGGTCGAGCTCTTGTTCAAGAAAATGTTGATGGTAGGAGACAGGTTTGGTGGCGTGGTTTCGGAAAAAGGGCGGCGCTTTCTGGAGACTCCTCCGGGCGAATTGGGGAGCACGCTATCGACCGCATCGGTTCACACGGATTTTCTCGACAGCCTATTGCTGCGCAAGACATTGCGGCACTCGGATTTTCGTCTTTCGATGCTCCGCGCGGAGCGGCCTACCACGATCTTCCTGTGCCTTCCGGTCGGCAGAATGGAACGTCACTTTCGGGCCTTCAGGCTCATCGTTCAACTCGCCTGTACGGTTCTCGAAGGCATGGGCAACTATCCCCGCGATTGGCTCCCGATCATCTTTATCTTGAGGAATTTCCGATATTGGGAACGTTCAAGATTGCCGAGCAGGCGGCGGCTTATTTCCCGTCGTTCGGGATTATGCCCCATTACATCGCGCAGGACGTCAAACAGCTGCAGATCAACTACAAGGGCTGGTCGTCATTTCTAGGCAACGCCGGGCTTGTTCAACTCTTCGCCAATGGCGACGGTGAAACGATTGACTACGCCGCCAAGCGGCTCGACAAGCTGATAACCCCCTGGGAGCTTGAAAGGGCGTTTGCGCGCGAGCACCAGGGACAGTTGCTTCTGATGAAGGGCCAGGCGCCAGCGGCCGCGATGCGGCTGTCGCATGACGAAGTCGCACGCATCCGCGAGAACGCGGAGCGCATCTGCGCTCGCGTGGATGTTCGAGCACCCTGATCTCAATTTTCCGCTGCGAAGATCGCATCGCGGCGGCCCCACAATTGGTCCATCGCGATCTCGAGATCTTTCGCCAGGGTCTCGGGCATACGGTCGTTTTTACCAATACGGTTCGCCGCCGCGTATTCGATGAACCGCGTGCCGTAGATGCCGCACAGCACCAGGCGGTTGGGATCGTCGCCCTTCATCTGAAACTGAGGCCAGTTGTCGCCGATCAGGTCGGCCGAGAAGAAACGACCATCGACGATCATGCCGTCGGGGTGGATTTCTATGCTGTGCCGGATCGAAATCTTCCAGAAGGCCAGTAGCCAAATGACAACGCCGGCGATGACTAGACCGGCAATGCACCACAGCCACGGCACCGAGCTCTCGAAGAAGAGCCACCATCCGGTAGCACCTGTCCCCACCACCCAAGCGACAACGCGCAGACTATCCAAACCGGGATTCCTGAGCTGATCGCGGTAGTTGAAAAGAAACCCGCCGCGTTCGGTCAAGATTCTGACATAGCCATTCAGCGCGTCAGGCAGCGCCGAAGGCGTCGCCAGACGGTCCATGAGCTCGGCGACATCCAGCGGCTCGAGCTCATATGCCGGTTCTGGATCAACCTGGGGGCGCATCGGTCACCTCGGGTTTGTCTCTTCCCGCTGACTGTAACTCACCAGGCGGACGCGGACGAACGCCGACTCGGGCCCTTACCAAACAATCCCTTACGGTCCAGCGGACCCGGCTCATCGTCCCAAATTCGCTGTCCGCAATAGCCCTCAACTAATCGGACAGCCTTGCCACTACGATTATCCTGCATAGCGCAGAGAAAGGCGAACAAAAGCGGCGCAGTTCGAACGGCGGCATCATCGAGGGTTGCATCTGATGAAAACGTGCCATCCGGTATCGAAGCTCCTTCCGGAGCCCGCGACGCCATTCGCGTCGCGGGCAGGCGCTCAGTCAGGAACAGGAAATGGATCGCCCCAGCCATCTATACGCCTTTCGCAGGATTCTCGATGATCGTCGCGCCGGCAGAGCTATCTCCAGTGGTCATGGGACTTTTGATTGGAAACGCGTTGGGCGACCTGGCGATCGCCGCCTCGCCGGCCGGCACGAAGACCTGGATCAGCAGGAGCAGCAGGTGGCCTGCCGCGGCCCGCGACGACCACACCACTCGGTTGGTGACGTGGCGATGGAAAGTACAGAAAGAACGATCCGATGTTCAGGGTTCCACGCACAAGATGAACAAGTTCAAAAATTGGCCAAAGTCAACGGCACTTGAAATAACTTTTCTGGCCGGGGGCTTATCGCTCCAGTCAGTGAGAGCCTCAAGTGTCAGGCGAGTCGAAGCCAGTTCACTCCAGGATCGCGCCACCTCATGCCATCTCTCTTGTCGTGTGGGCAAACACTCAAGCAGCCTTTGCGCCTTGCGTGCAGTCGGGAATCTCCCGACGCGCTTAGCCTCGTCCAGGGATTTGCGCAGCTTCGCTTCGGTTTGTTTCCATCCGCAGCCCGTCGTTCTGCCCTCGACGAAGAAATCCATAGTGATACGGAAGGTCAGAGCACGGCTTGCGGCGGCGTGCGATTCCAATACGGGTCCGTTCAACCATTGACGAAGCGCTTCGAGCTGGTCCGGCATGCCAAGCGAGGAAACGTCGCCGTCCTCGAAGATCACGAATGAGGCGAATGACGCGACATCGAGTTGCAGGTCCAGATCTTGCGCTTCCAGCCAACTAGCGATTGCTTCTATTGGCGACATCACGTTGGCTCTCCTTCTTGACGGTCTGATTGCGCTTGATGCCCCTCGGGGGCGCCATCGTGAGAGCGATCCGGCCCGAACAACGGCGCATTGGTCAACTACAAGAACTTGTAGGCGGCCACAACATGTCTAGCTTGCATCCTGCTGGCGGGACGGAAAAACAGCAGATCAGCTTCGAGTTTCCTGGATCGGAATGAAGGCCATGAGACGGTCCAAAAGAAAGCCCGGTGACACGCTCTGCTGAACAACCGCTAGTAGACACGCTCGGCATTTTGCTGGGCGTTTCTATTTGGCGGGTACTATGCTGGATAGTAACTGGGAAGTGATCAACGGGCCCCGTCCATCACATAGAGCAGCTAACAGCTAGATGGAGCGGATGATGACGAAAAAGACGAGACGGCGTGTGCTTAGCCTGATCGCCGCCACCCAGCTTTGGTAGGTCCGCAATTCTACGGTCTGTGCGAATGTGGGCCTGTCGGTGAATGGAGCCAGCCCAGCTGGCTGAAGCGCCGGCCAGGGATCCAAGTCGTCGCCCGCGATCGTGCGGGACTGTCGCCCTATCCTGATCAAATTCAACCCCCTCCCGCTTTTGGCGCTGAGGTTGAGAACTTGCTACGATCTGAGTTCGGACGCGGGAGATTGGCGTGGACCCAGACAATTTCGATCCATTCGATCCAGGTTGGCTGCAGGCGTACGACGCCATGTTGCAACAACAGGCAGAGCCGGCCGCGCCAGGGGCGGTAGATCAGGTCGCGCGCGAGGACTCTGAGCAGCACTTGGCCGAGGAGCGCCAAGGCGATGCTGCTCCCATCGCAGGGGGCCGCCCACCGCGTTCAAACCCCAACTATCCTCATCTGTCCGATAACGACGAGAACCTCATCAGCTCGGCTCTCGAGGCCGAGGTTGGGCACAGGAAGCTGACAGAAGGAACAAAATACGTTTACGCTAACGCTCTTCGTAGATTGGGGAATCACCTCGGCGAGCGGGGCCAAACGATTGGTGCATTCGATCATGATTCCCTGCTCGCTCACGCCAAAGCGTCTTTTAGGGATGTCCAGAATGTTGCTTCCGCGTTGACGGTCCTTCGGAGGTATCGCGAGCCTGACACCCCACATAACAAACGTCGACGAATTGATTTTCCTGTGGGGGCTGCTTCCGTCGCTGGAGTCCCTGCTCGTCCAGCCCCTAACCATCCTCATCTGTCCGACAACGACCGGAACCTCATCAGCTCGGCTGTCGAGAATGCGTGCGAGCGTCTAACAGAAGGAACAGCACGCACTTACGCTAACGCTCTTCGTCAATTGGGCAATCATCTCGGGAAGCGAGGGCAAACTATTGATGCACTCGATCACAATTCCTTGGTCGCCTACGCAAAAGAGTTTTTTCGGGATAACCGGTATGTGGTTCCCGGGTTGACGGTCCTTCGGAGGTATCGCGAGCCTGACACGCCATATGGTCCAGTTGTCTCTGTGGAAGACGAGATTCTCATCGACCGGGCCATCCGGGCAGCAGCTGCTAGGCGCCGAGGGTGGACCAGGGACACTGCCCGGCGGTATTATCGGGTTTTGCGCAATTTGGCGAAATCTCTCGGGCCAGGTCAAACGATCACTGCACTCGATCACGAATCCCTGATCGCTCACGCTAAGAGGTCAACTGAGCTGAGAGCCGCCTTGCAAGCGCTTCGTGAGTATCGCGGCTCAAACACATTAGCTGATCGCGGGCCTCCACATCACAGTTCCACGGCAGAACGCGGACATATCATCGATGATGCAGCTCGTTCCAACCAGCGAACAGCGACTACGCCGCCTATCGGCCTGATACGTGAGTCCGGCAACAATAGCCTCGGGGACGGTGTTTCGGGCGCAGTCGGCTCCTGGCAGATGGGGGAACAGGCAGCCCATTCGCCATTGCAAGCTGTCGATCCGGAGGAGCTCTGGCAGGAAGTGGACCAAGCTGGCCAGCCGCCCGCCGACGGTTGGGACCTCGCGAACTTTTGGGAAGGCATGCCGTCTTCCTTGGGCCTGTCGCAACAATCATCCGCTCCGGCAGCCGCCCTACCGGCTTGGCCGCTGCCGCGTGATTTCGGACATCTACTTCCCCTGCAATTCAATCCCTGGCAATTCAATCTCGGCCCCCAACCGGCCCCCGGCGTCCTGAACGGAGCACCGGACAGAGCAGGGCTCCTACCGAGGCCGTTGCAGTGGTCGATGAATTTCTATCCTCACACTCGGCCCTACACGGCATCGTTCGATAGCCGAGCGTGGGAGCCGGCCGTAAACAATCCGCTAGGCAGACAAGTTATTATTCAGCCGGTCCACGATCCTGGCGGATCCTCGGCCGGTGGAGCATCTCGTCAGCCGCTCACCGATATCGGGCCTCTCGTGCCCCCCGGAGGATGCGAGCACCGCGAAAGCGGGCTCCCAAACTATGCCGAGCCGCAAGTGGCAAGTTGCGATCAGTTGCAGCTTTGGCGCGAGGCGAACCAGATCGCGGCACCGGTACCTGCCGGCTGGAGCTCCGCGTGGCCATTGCCGTCCGCGCAGTCGGACCGCAATTTCCCTGAGCCGGCAGCTCTGCCCTCAGGAGCTACGTTGTCAGATCTCTTCCCCGGCGCTGGTTATCCGATGCCATTCACCCCGCAGCAACTGCGAGATCATGCTCATTTTGCGCCGGCGTTTCCGAGTACATCCTCCGATGCGTTGGAAGCGCCGTCCCCCGATCGCAGCGGGCGGGTGCTCCGGGCTAGGGAATGGCTGGGTGACCAGCATATCCAGCGGGATTACGAACTGCTGATGCAGGACTTGCAGCAGAACAATCCGGACCTCGCCGCCCGGACGCGGCTCGTCGATCCCCTCATCGCCCATTATCAACTGCGCCTGGGGTCGGCGAGCGTGATGCTCGCCGCCTTCCAGCGCATTGTAAATGTGGATGGTAACGATACAGCCGACTTCCTGTTCATGCCAGTGAGCGACGCCAGTGCTTCGGATCCTGCTCGCCGCGGCACCCACTGGTCGCTGCTGCTCGTTGACCGTCGCAACCGGCAAAGCCCGGTTGCCTATCACTACGACTCCCGATGGGGAGGCAACGACCGCCATGCTGCAATGCTCGCAGCGCGGCTAAGCGCCCCCCTGCAACCCGCCAGCATACGCCAGCAGGAGAACGACTTTGATTGCGGCGTCTTCGTGGTGGACGGCACCCGGGCCCTGGTCGCAAGATTGGTGCAGACGAACGGGCAACACATAGCACATCTCGACGACGTCGTCCCCGATCGGCGGGCTTTACAAATCCGTCTCAGGAATTATCACGGCCCGGGTTGATGGGCAGCCGGAGCGGCTCTCGCCACGGTCGCGATGCAGCACCTCAAAGCTCTCCTCGCGTTGGACTATGCCAGGCATAATCTACGGCGCGGTCACGTCCTCGCGCTGCATCTGACGCACCACCGACACCGTTCACCCCATGCGCTCGGCGCGGACCCGATCCCGCGACCAGCCGCGCATGCGACCCAGAATCGGCGCTCTCTCGACCACCTTGTCGTCGAACAGGACGATGCCTGCCGTGAAGGGGGCGCTCGAACGGCGCTAAACATTCTCACGCTCGAGGCGGCTCCAACCCTCGCGACCCAAACAGCTTGAGCAAGAGATCGACATCGGTCGGTCGGTTCGATAGCTCTACTGCCTTCTCGTTGGTATCCTGCAAGATATCGCGACATAGACACTCAACCGCCTTACGTTCAGCTGGGATGTGTGAAGTCGCGGACGGCGCACCTCCCTCAAACGACGCTTGGTTCTCCCCTTGATGATCAACTAATGTTTCAAAGATCGAGCGAGCTATCTCAGAACAACCGCGGCTTCTGAGAACATTGCCTGTGTCTGCGAGAATGGCCCTAGCTTCGAGTCCGACTTCGCTATCTTCCAAGTAGCCGATCATATGTTGCGCTGTGCATTGCATAACAACAGGCTTAATCCCCAAATGAGCGAGCGATGCGAGGCGAAAGTACGTGGCAACGATCCGAAATACTTTTGCACTTCACGTACTTCGTGACCGAGTCTTAATCAAAGCCCAATTAGGCCAAAATCAGTCCGGTGACTGAATCTCCCTCTTCGTCCAAAACTTCGCACTCGCCTGCACTGAAGGATTCGGAATAGGCACCCAACCATTCCTGGTAGGTGGCATCGCGGATCTTTTCGGGAATACAGATTGATCCAATGGTGGCCGGAATCGCTCCGGTCGCAGGCTAAACTACGCTGCATTCGGTTTGGCGGGTTCGAGCTTCAGCAGAAGACGAGCTTGACATCGAACTGACGAAGATTAGGGCCAAGGCGCGATGATGAAGAAAAAGACTGAAAGGCGCGTGCTTTGGTTCTGTCTCTGTCTAGTGCTGGCGTACCTGGGGGAACTGGCCGTCACGAGCGGCAGTGCCTGTGCGGACACGATCGCACTTATCGACAACGTCAAGTCAACTTGGCGAGCGCAGGACGGCGAGACTGTCGAGCAAATCATCGCCAATGTCTCGAAGGTGGCGCATTTCGTTCCGAGGAGATGGGGAGTCGCTCAAGCCAATGACGGCAGCGAGTATGTGTTCTTTTCGTGGGTCAAATATCGGAACCAAAAGGCAGCCGAATATGCCATTACCTGGAAAGTTGCGTCCGATGGAACGCTCAAGGTTGAATCGCCCTATGCAAAGCCGATAGAATTGGGTTGGAAGGCATTCGCACTCTCGCTGATCGCCACCGAAGTCGCAGAAGGCGAACGCGCGGTGAACCTCCGCTTTCTGCATGATCCCGTCAACTTCAACTTTGTGATGACCGCTCAAGGCAGGTTGGGCGATCTTCTGCGGCACGGCCGGTGCACTATCAGCGATCCGGTCGGGCTCGACTACCTGCAAAAGACCGATGACAAAGATGCCGCAAAAAGCAATCTGTGGCGCATTCTGATCATGGTGAACTGCGATATTCCAGGGCCTATCTATCTGACCCGTGGCGGAGTCATCGTTTTCGAGAAGAGCGAAGGACAAACCTGGGAGCCGCGGTCGTTTTTTGCCAAGCGGATCGCCGCCTATCCTCCAGGCTCTTGGTTTGATCATGCGGACCCGGAAGATTAGGAAGCGCTAAAGGGGCCAAGGATATCTTGCAAGATGAACGCACGGACTAGCTTCGCCAGCGCGGGCCCTTGCGGGGGCGCTGATTTAAAATCGCAACCTATCCTGGTGGTGCCTCGCTGGTCCGTCGAGAGCATTGATCCAAGCTCCGATCACGGGGACGCGGCCGAGCCCGAACGGATGATTGCCGGCTGCCTGCCGGTCCATCGCGCCCCTGGGGTCGCGCCGATGAAGAACTATTTCCGAGCGACCTTCGGTTGCCGTTGGCTGCAGCGGGCGCGACAGCTATCTCGTCACCCCAATGGAGTTTACGAGTCCTCGCGAAGAAGATGCTCAGCAAGAAATCACAACCGATTCCTTCGGCTCGAGATTTGGCCTACCCGTCGACCAGCCAGAGTGTTTAAGCTACGGCCGTTAAACCCTTAGGGACGGTTTGCGGTCCAGGCGCCGTTCAGCCGCCCTTAAATCGAGGTATGAGAATAACGTTGATACCCCGCGGATTGTTAGGGGTCATCTCCCTCATCCCTCCAACCAACTGCGCCATGTAGGGATGACCGTGGATGTAAAAATTTGTCGTCGGCAGGACCGGCGTCGGGAAAGCGTCCACTCTATACAGCGCGCCGAGTAGGACATCCGGAGCCGGTTGAGGACGGTGATTCCAGCCCAAGCCGACGATGTGCGTGAAGTCATAATCTAGCCTCCTGGCGCGCACACCGAACGCCGGACGTGACAAATGCGGCGGGTCCAAATGGCTCGCACCGCCGCGTAGTTGAAATTCGGCCCTCCGTTTCGAACCGCTGAGCTGCCGCACATCGCGCGGGCTCTGTCCCCCCAAGCTTCTCGGTCCGAATTTTCTCCAGCTCCGCAATGAAGTCCGCGGTCCATTGCGTGATGGGATAGGCTCGAAGCTTCGCCATCATGTCTTGCCAGCGCGAGATGCGGTCGGTCTGCGGCATCTTGATCGCCTTCGAAATCGTCTCGGACATACCTTCGACGTCGTTGGGATCGACGAGCAGTGCGGCATCGAGTTCCTTGGCCGCGCCAGCAAATTTGGACAGAACCAGCACGCCGGGATCTCGGGGATCCTGCGCGGCGACATATTCTTTCGCCACCAGATTCATCCCGTCACGCAGCGGCGTCACCACCCCAACACGTGAGGCGCGGTAGAGACCCGCGAGTACGGCCTGGCTGGCAGGCGTCGTCTCGTAGCGGATCGGTTTCCATCCGTCCGCGCCATGGCGCGCATTGACGTCTTCGACAAGAGACATAACATCGTTCTGATAGTCGCTGTAGCTCTGGATGCTGGATCGTGAGGAAGTGGCGATCTGCAACAGCGAGATACTGCGCGGCTCTTTCCCTAAAAGGCACCCGAAAGCCCGTACGCGATTGTCGAGACCCTTGGTGTAGTCGAGCCGGTCGACACCGACGGCAAGCTTCTCGCGATCGAGACCGTCCAATAGCGACGCGACATCGGCATTCGCGTCCGCGTCTGCAGCGTGCTGTGCAAATTTGTCTGTATCTATGCCTATCGGGAACACTTGGCACCTCGTCACGCCTCGACCAGGTGAGGTTACGACGCCATCTTCGCTGGGCGTGAGCTGGAGATCGGCAAGGACACAGGCAAGGAAATTCTGCCGGTCCTCGTCGGTCTGGAAGCCGATCACATCGTACGCAAGCATCAACTCGGTCAGTTCGCGATGATGCGGCACCAGCTGCACGTTGGGCGCCGGCCATGGCGTGTGCAGGAAGAAGCCGATTGGCCGGTCGACGCTCCGATCACGCAGCTCAGCGCCAAGCGAGAGAAAATGATAATCATGCACCCAGAACGCGTCGCGGTCCCTGTAGTCGAACAGCGCGTCCGCCATGAAGGCGTTAATTTTGCGATAGCTAACATAATCGTCATCCGAGAAGGAGATCTTGTCTGTCAGCGAATGCAATGCCGGCCATAGTGCCGAGTTGGCAAAGCCCTCATAATAGCGTCGATAATCCTCAGCAGGCAGATCGACCCTCACGAGCCTACCTTCGCCGAGTGCCGTGACGGACGGATTGTTATTTCGGCCAACCTCCGATAAGCGCGAGGGCCCTACCCAAATTGCTCCGGATTGTTGCACCATGGGAAGTAGCGCTGTCTCAAGCCCTCCTGTCTTGGGTTCATTGACGTCGCCAGAGGCAACCCGATTAGACACGACAACGAGATTCACAAGTCATCCCCGTCTGATCTGCGGTTTACCCCGGGCCGTCGATCAACTTGAAGGTGATCGCCGATGTACGGCCTGACACCCGACTGGATTCGACGGTGTCACGCGTGCGCCGCGGGGCGGTACCAAACACGGCGTGCAGGCTCGAACCACCGAGGCCCGCCCTGACCGGCAGGATAAATGTGCTCATCCACCGCTCGGTGCACCGACAGCTTCGTTTCGAGAGGGCAGCTTCCAAGGCCAACGAAGCACCGGTTTTTGGAAGACAGAATGGCTTGTACTTTTCGGCGGTAGCCGCAAGCTCCCAAGCGGTCTCCTATCCGGTCGCTCGAGCGGCCTCCGAGCCAATGAAGGTGCCGCTGGAATACAACGCGGCTGCCCCGACGATCAAATCGTTGCAGTTAGGAGCAGCAATTTACGAAACGTTTGAGTTGAATTGCTGCCCACCAAACTTGGTATGTGACACAAAGACGCGTTCGCATAGTGAGACTGAAAGTCCGTCACGCTTGAGAAATATTGGCGCAACGAAATTCGTTTCTCGGCAGGTTTCACGCGCGTTGTTATAAGGCCGCGCATGTTGGGTCTTTTGACCAAATGACGAGAACTCGGAGACGATCAGCCCACCATCTAAGGTTTCTAAGAAGGCCTGCCGGGCCCGCGCCTCGGTCCAAGATGCGCTTCGCTTCCTGTCCGCCTATGTAGAAGTCGATACTGGCGACCGGGTTACCGACGCCTGCTCGGAACAGAGTGCAACTGCCTTTGCTTCGCTTTCATTCTGCTCGGCCAAGCAAGTGATCGGCAAGTCGACTAAGTGTGTTTTTGGACCCGACTTCAAGTCGGCAGATAGTAGTCAAACAATTCTCAAGACAAGCAGTTTCAAATACGTGCCCGTTGAAGACCTGAAGGTGGTCGGCCGCGACAGCAAGATCTGCAAGACCAGCGTGTCCGTTACAGAAAGAGATGTGAGGCAGGGCAAGTTAAGCACGGCGCAGCACGAGCTTGTTATCCAGGCAGCAGAGAACATGTCCCGCACCGGTAAGAAGGAAGTCATACAAAAGGACCAGACAATCTTCCTGTAGCTGACCAGAGAGCAAGAATGGCGATCACGATCTCAGTCTCGACGACAAACGCGTCACGGTTGCGTAGCCGATGCCGTCCGCTGGCATGTCCACTCCGAGCTGGCAAGACCGGGTTCAAACAGCCCATGAGTTTATTGCCGCCGGCCGTATCGAGGAGGCGGAAGCGCTACTGGAGGAGATCCCTGCCACAAGCGATCCGGACACGCTCAATGCAAGGGCCACATTGGCGCTTGCACGGCGACAGACCGAGTTTGCGTTCGATATGCTGGCTGAAGCGGCGACCATTTACCCCGAACACGCGAGCCTCATCACCAATCTCGGTATCGCCCACCAATTGCTCGGCCGCGCTGAGGAGGCGATGATCTGCCTCGAACGCGCGGTTGCTCTCGCCCCGCGCAACGGAGCGATTAAGCTAGCGCTCGCTCGAGCCCTGTTGAGCCGCGGCAACGTTACGGATGCTCGCGCGATGACGGAGACGGTTGTCGACAACGAGCCAGGCAATACGCGCGCTCTCCTTCAATTCGGAGCCATCGAGTTCGCCTTGGGCCACAGCTCGTCGGCTGAGACTGTCCTGCTTCGTGCGCTCGAGATTGCTCCAGACGATCCTGATGCGCTGGGCCATTTGTCGGCACTTATGCTCGAACGAAGCCGATTCGACGAGGCGCTCAACCTTGCCGAACGCGCGCATCTGCGCGCCCCACTCGATACAGACGGCCTGTTACATCTGGCTTATTGCCGCGCCGCAACAGGGCGCTGGTCGCAAGCGGAGACGACCTGCGAGAAGTTACTGGCCTATGCGCCGGCTCATGTTGGCGCCCACGAAATCTTGGCCCGCGTTACGATTGCCAAGGGTGAAATGGACCGAGGCATTGCGCAACTGACGGAATTCGTTCGCGCTCAAAAAACGGACCACTCCGCCGCGATTGCTCTGGTGCGTGTCCTGCAACTCGTTGGCCGGTTCGATGAAGCCCTCAAGCTTGTCGACCGCGTCGCGCAGGCGCTGCCAGAGAATGAAGCAGCGAAGTCTTTACAGAAAACGCTCGAACTGACGCTCGGTCGCTTCCCGTCACCCGACCCGACCGCCTTAGAGCCTGTGACGCGGATACTCGCCCCCCCGACGACCGGCGCACTCGAGTTCGTGGCGCTCGTTCGCCTCTTGCGCCGGCTGACTAGCCAGCAAGATGTGCATGTGGTCGCGGAGCCACGTTATCAGGCTCTTCTTGCCCGCCTCGCTGAGCCGGTGATTATGGACGAGCCGAGGCGTGGACTCTCAGCTACGCCGTTGCAATCGCTATTGCGCATTCTGTCGATCGACGCCGGCACCATTGCAGATGGCGTTCCGTACCTGCGTCCCGATGCCGAGCTATTCGCCAAGTGGCGCGATGCTTTGACCGTGTTCGCAAGGCCGTTGGTAGGAATCTTATGGGAGAGCGGCGCTCTCGGCCTATCGATGGAGCAGGTTGCCGCTGTGATTCCACACTCCGTCACGCCGATCAGCTTGATGAGTGGAGCGCAACGCCACGACATGAAGCGATGGCGTCACCCGATCGATGCCGGTGTGCATATCGAGCGCCCTGCGGAATTGATCGCAGCGATCGCCAATCTCGACGCCGTGGTTGGGCCCGACAGCTTCGCCGTCCATATCGCCGGAGCACTCGGAGTCCCCGGCGTGGTTTTCGTGCCATGCGGTTATCCCTGGTATTGGGCCCAGGCTGGCGGAAAGCCACTGTGGTACCCGTCGTTCGAAGTCGTCGCGCAGGAACGGTTCGGTTATTGGTCTGAGGCGATCGAGCAAGGTGGGCGTAAACTGGAGGCACTGCTGCGCGCGTCAACGAGCGAATTGGGGTAACGTGCTCGCTCGATAACATCTGGAAGGCTGCGGCCATTCAAAGACAAAGCGAGATGGCCCGTTACATAGAGCAGCTAACAGCTAGTATAGAGCGGATGATGACGAAGAAGACGAGACGGAGTGTGCTCACCCTGATCGCCGCCGCCCAGCTTTGGTAGGTCAGAAATTCTATGGTCTGTGCGAATGTGGGCCTGTCGGTGAATGGAGCCACCCCAGTGCAGCTGGCTGAAGCGCCCGCCAGGGATCCAAGTCATCGCCCGCGATCGTGCGAGTCTGTCGCCCTATCCTAATCAAATTCACCCCCTCCCGCTTTTGGCGCTGAGGTTGAGAACTTGCTACGATCTAGCTTCGGACGCGGGAGATTGGCGTGGACCCAGACAATTTCGATCCATTCGATCCAGTCGATCCAGGTTGGCTGCAGGCGTACGACGCCATGTTGCAGCAACAGGCAGAGCCGGCCGCGCCAGGAGCGGTAGATCAGGTCTCGCACGAGGACTCTGAGCAGCACTTGGCCGAGGAGCGCCAAGGCGGTGCTGCTCCCATCGAAGGGGGCCGCCCACCGCGCTCAAACCCTGACTATCCTCATCTGTCCGATAACGACCAGAACCTCATCAGCTCGGCTCTCGCGGCCGGGGTTGTGCGCCGGAAGCTAACAGTAGGAACAGCACGCAAATACGCTGGCGTTCTTCGTAGATTGGGCAATCATCTCGGGGCGGGAGGGCAAGCCATTGATGCACTCGATCATGATTCCTTGGTCGCTCACGCCAAAGCGTTTTTTTCGGATGTCCCTCATGTTGGCACAGCGTTGACATCCCTTAGGAGATATCGTGAGCTTGGACCAATTGATGCGGGTGCTGCTCCCATCGCACGGTTCCTGCCGCGTCCAGCCTCTAACCATCCTCATCTGTCCGACAACGACCGGAACCTCATCAAGTCGGCTCTCGAGGCTGAGGTTAAGCGCGGGAAGCTAACAGAAGGAACAGCATGCGCTTACACTCGCGCTCTTCGTCGATTGGGCAATCATCTCGGGGCGCGAGGCCAAACCATTGATGCACTCAATCATGTTTCCTTGGTCGCTCACGCCGAAGCGTTTTTTCGGAAAGACCCGCATGTGGCTTCCGCGTTGCCGGTCCTTCGGAGGCATCGCGAGCCTGACACGCCATATGGTCCAGACGAGATTCTCATCGACCGGGCCCTCCAAGCAGCTGCTAGGCACCAAGAGTGGAGCGACGAGACTGCCCGACGGTATAATCGCGCTTTGCGTAGGTTGGCGAAATCTCTCGGGCCAGGTCAAACGATGACTGCACTCGATCACGATTCGCTGCTCGCTCACGCCGACAGGGTATCACCGGGTGCCTACGACCTGAGAGCCGCCTTGCAAGCGCTTCGTAAGTATCGTGGCTCAAACACATTAGCTGATCGCGGGCCTCTACATCACGGTTCCACGGCAGAAGGCGGACATATCATCGATGATGCAGCTCGTTCCAACCAGCGAACAGCGACTACGCCGCCTATCGGCCTGGATATGACGCGTGAGTCCGGCAACAGTAACCTCGGGGACGGTGCTTCGGGCGCGGTCGGCTCCTGGCAGATGGGAGAACAGGCAGCCCTTTCGCCATTGCAAGATGTCGATCCGGAGGAGCTCTGGCAGGAAGCGGACCAAGTTGGCCAGCTGCCCGCCGACAGTTGGGACCTCGCGAACTTTTGGGAAGGCATGCCGTCTTCCTTAAGCCTGTCGCAACAATCATCCGCTCCGGCAGCCGCCCTACCGGCTTGGCCGCCGCCGCGTGATTTCGGACATCTCCTTCCCCTGCAATTCGATCCCTCGCAATTCAATCTCTGCCCCCAACCGGCCCCCGGCGTCCTGATCGGAGCACTGGACAGAGCAGGGCTCCTACCGAGGCCGTCGCAGTGGCCGACGACTTTGTCTCGTTACACTCGGCCCTACACGGCATCGTTCGATAGCCGAGCGTGGGAGCCGGCCGTAAACAATCCGCTAGGCAGACAAGTTATTATTCAGCCGGTCCACGATCCTGGCGGATCCTCGGCCGGTGGAGCATCTCGTCAGCCGCTCACCGATATCGGGCCTCTCGTGCCCCCCGGAGGATGGGAGCACCGCGAAAGCCGGCTCCCAAACTATACCGAGCCGCAATTGGCAAGTTGCGATCAGTCGCAGCTTTGGCGCGAGGCGAACCAGATCGCGGCACAGGTACCTGCCGGCTGGAGCTCCGCGTGGCCATTGCCGTCCGCACAGTCGGACCGCAATTTCCCTGAGCCGGCAGCTCTGCCTCCAGGAGCTACGTTGTCAGATCTCTTCCCCGGCGCTGGCTATCCGATGCCATTCACCCCGCAGCAACTGCGAGATCATGCTCATTTTGCGCCGGCGTTTCCGAGTACATCCTCCGCTGATCAGATCGGGGCGTTGGAACCCCCATCTTCCGACCCCAGCGGGCGGACGCTCGGCGCCAGGGAGAGGCTGAACGACCAGCACATTCAAAGGGACTACGAGCTCCTGCGAGAGGAGTTACGGGAACTTGATCCGAATCTCGCTGCCCGGACGCGCATCGTCAATCCCCTCACGGCCCATTATCATCTACGCTTGGGCTGTGAGAGCGAAATGCAGGGCGAATTCCAGCGCATCGTTCTTGATCTCAATGGTAACGATACCGCCGACTTCCTATTCCTGCCAGTGAACGATGCCAGTGTTTCGGATCCTGAACTCCGCGGCACCCATTGGTCGCTGCTGCTCGTTGATCGTCGCAACCGGCAAAGCCCGGTTGCCTATCACTACGACTCCCGATGGGGAGGCAACGACCGCCATGCTGCAATGCTCGCAGCGCGGCTAAGCGCCCCCCTGCAACCCGCCAGCATACGCCAGCAGGAGAATGACTTTGATTGCGGCGTCTTCGTGGTGGACGGCACCCGGGCCCTGGTCGCAAGATTGGTGCTGACGAACGGGCAACACATAGCACATCTCGACGACGTCGTCCCCGATCGGCGGGCTTTACAAATCCGTCTCAGGGATTATCCCGGCCCGGGTTGACGGGCAGCCGGAGCGGCTCTCGCCACGGTCGCGATGCGGTGCGGCCGGGCGCACCGTTGGGGCCGAACGTCATCACCAACCAGGCCATCTGCTTTCTTCAGCAAGGCGGCCTCAAGCGGGGCACTGGCCCAAACTCCGGCGGTGACGAAATGATGCAGCTGTTCGCCGCTGCGGCCGCAGCCATCAATCTTGCCCGGAAAAACGACGGATCGACGAAAGTCAGCGATCCCCTCGCGGCGCTCGCGCTGGCGCCTGGGACGAAACATGTGCTGATCGCGTGGCGCAAGAAGGGACGGCGGCGCTTCGCCTATGACACGGCTCAGATCGAAACTCTCTTCATCGAGTTCCCCGAGCTTCCAATTCCCACCGTCGATTGGGCAGAGTTAGGCTGGACGAGGCTCGGTTTCCAGACCGGTAACCTAACCCTGTACTTCGCTTCGATTACCGCAAGGGGCCGCATCGAGGTGAGATGGGGCAGGGACTTTCTCACTCTCTTGCTGCATCGCCGCACGCCGAAATTTGCATGCCGATGGACGACCCAAGCTTTCTTTCTCGCGTAACAAGACCTATCCCCAACCACTATTTGGATTCATCCCGCGCTCTGCTCCGACAGGCGATTGATATCGTCGAGGCGCTGGCTGAACTGATTTCTTCCGCTGAACCGCGAGCGACCATCATATCCTGCAGCTTCGGAAAAGATCGAACCGGAATTGTGGTCGGTTTGATGCTGCGTATCATTGGCGTCAACGTGCACCATATCTCCAGAGACTATGCGCTATCCGCTCGACAACTCCGTCCTCACCTCCAGCGGTTTAGGATGCATTGGGAAAAGCGGGGCATTTCGGCGCAAGAGTTTGCCATTAGATTTGAGACCCAAGCCAGGACCATGTCCATGCTCTTAGGTGCGCTTCCCCATCAGCTATTGCTCGAATCGCACCCACAAGGATGCCAACCAGAATTTGTCGATTTGTTAAGGAACAGAATGGTTCGCGGTAGGCCGAGCCTTTGATTTCCGCATGCGCAGTAATATGTCCGGATCCCGCTCCCACTATTCCGGAATCATTCTTGACTCTTTCGGAATGACGCGTCCGGGGTGAGAAGCCCGCTTTGGCTCCGAGGTCCAGCTTTTTCAAGGATTGGACCTGCATGCCGACAGAGCGGCTTGCTATGCTGCTTGTGCGCAATGTGATCAGACTTAAGTCGAGCCTAGACTGCCGATCCGCGAGATCGCGCGGAGGATCGTTCGATCGCTCGGCTAGGACGAATCCACATTCAGCGGAGCCAGATGCAGATTGCGGCGAGCTGGACGAAGGCGAGGACGTAGACTGCCCGTCGGTCATATCGAGTGGCGAAGCGGCGGAAGTGCTTGAGCTTGTTGAAGCAGCGCTCGATACGGTTGCGTAGCTTGTAGATCGTCTCGTCGTGCGGAATGGGGACCTTGCGAGAGCGGGTTGTACCCGCTTCTCTGCCATGCATGTGCGCCGCATGGGTGACGATGTGGGACGCCGCCAAACTGAGAGACCCTGCGGATTTAAGCCAACGCGCTTGGGGAAACCTGGTCAGCCAGACGCCCAGTGCCCAGTCTTTAGCAACATGCCAACATCGTCTCGTCGAAACGTTTCGCCATCCACGGCGGTAAGCGCCTTCCTCAACCGGCTTTCCTCAGACGCTTCGAGAATAGCATCACCTCAGCGAGTACAAATGACACTTGGCGCAAGTGGCTCTGCCGCGAACTCTTTTTACGATGTGACCAGCAATGCAACAGCCTGCATCACATGTCGTCCGACGAACCGCGTTCCCTGATCCGGAGCTCCAAGAGGACATAGAGGACGTCCGCTCTCTTTTTGGGTTTTCGACCCAAGCACACAAGGGGCTCTTGAGGGGCTTGAACCGCACGTAGCGTTGAATTGTACGATCTCGAAATCGGGACGATGTCTCTGGCGCAGAAACTTTCAACGAGCAACACGAATGGCAAACGCTCCACTTAATAGGATTGCAGTCGAACCAATACGGCCCGGCATAGTCCCTGGTGTTTGTCGAAATTCGCCAGAAACCGGCGCCAATGGAGGACAGGAGCTCGCGTGCGCCTCGCTGCCACGCTGGATAGTGGGTCCGCATTGTGCGCCGCAGCGAACCAGAGCGGAAGAGGATGCTCTCAATGAAGCGGTTCGCTTTACAAGAAGCCAACCGAGCAGAAACTCTATGGAAAAGATTCCCGAAACAAATGCGACGTCACGTTTGCGGTATGGACTGCCAAGATGGATAGCTTGCCATCACCTCGCTGTCGAGCTCGGCGAAACAGCGAGACTCGCGTTCCCAATGGCGCTGACTCAGCTCGGGCAAATCGCGATGATGACGACCGATCTTGCGTTCATTGGACGGATCGGCGCCGAGGCGATGGCAGCGGCAGCGCTGGCGGGGACAGTCTTAACCATCAGCCTCACCTTCGCCTCAGGCGTGGTGTCAGCAGTGGCACCGCTTTCGGCTCAGGCATTTGGCGCGGCCAATCCGGCTCTGGTAGCACGCTGCCTGCGTACGGGATTCTGGGCGGCGCTCCTTTTGTGGATGCCAATGATGGCCTTTCCACTGTATGGCGAAGAACTTCTGCTTGCGCTCAGCTCCCCTCCGGAAACGGCTCGGCTTGCTCAGCAATATCTGTTTGGGCTCGCCTGGGGCGCGCTGCCAGCAATGTGGTTCTCCGCCGTCCGCAGTTTCATGGCGGCGATTAATCGGCCTGAGCCAGCCTTGTGGATCACGCTGGTGGCAGTCCCCATCAATGCGCTGTTGGTCTTTCTCTTGGCCTGCGGCCAGCTCGGGCTGCCGCGGCTCGGACTATTAGGAGCGGGTCTTGCGACGACGATGGTGAACTGCGCGACGTTTTTGGCCGCTTTGTGGTTCGTCGCAAAGCGTCGACCTTTCCATGACTACCACGTGCTTGCAGATCTCTGGCGCTTCGATTGGCCCTTGATGCGGCAGCTGATTGCGGTCGGGACGACAATCTCCATGGCCATTCTGACCGAGTCTGGATTTTTTTCTGCTGCGGCCTTCCTGGTAGCCGCGATCAGCACCACCGCGCTTGCAGCCCACCAGATCGCCGTCCAGGTTTCTACGATTTTGCTCATGATTCCCTTCGGCATCAGCATGGCGGCGACCGTGCGGGTTGGGCACGCTGCAGGCCGCAATGACGTCCCTGCCGTTAAGCGCGCGGGTCTGGTCGCGATGTTGTTCGGTGTCGCAATCACTGCAGTTCTGACCCTTGCGGTGATCGCTGCGCGTTTTGAGATCGCTGAGTCATTTCTGGGCGGATCGTCCATCAATGCCGGCGCGACGATTGGACTCGCTGCAGAGCTGCTTTTGGTCGGCGCAAGCTTTTTTGTTACCGATGCCGTGCAGAGCATCGCTGCGGGCGGCCTTCACGGATTGAAGGACACGCGCGTGCCGCTTCTGTTCGCTGGCATCGCTTATTGGCTGGTCGGCCTCTCCCTCAGCTACCTGCTCGGTTTGAAAATGGGTCTCGGCGCAATCGGTATTTGGATTGGCTTATCAATCGGGACGGCCGTCTGCGCCGCGCTCCTTGTCATGCGTTTGTGGCGGCTGACGAGCAGACTCGTTTTCACAAGCGATGCTTGAGCGCGTACGATCGCGGCCGATTGCGGTTAGAGCATGATGCGTTTATACGGAAACATAGCCTGAGTTTTTGAGGTAATTGGCGCACTCCTCGTTGGAGAAGAGGTCGAGGAGTTCGCCGACCTTTCGCCAGGTTGCCTCGACGTCGCGTGGCTCTGCGGCTCGGATCAGGTGTTTGAGTTTGGCGAAGACCTGCTCGATCGGATTGAGGTCGGGGCTGTAGGGCGGCAGGAAGAGCAGATGGGCTCCCTTGGCGCGGACGGCGTTGCGCGCCTGCTTTCCCTTGTGACTGCCGAGGTTGTCGAGGATCACGACCTCGCCCGTTGTCAGAGTGGGCGCCAACACCTGTTCGACATAGAGGGTGAAGAGCTCACCATTGATGGGGCCGTCGATCACCCATGGCGCGCTGATCCGGTCATGACGCAATGCCGCGATGAAGGTCATGGTTTTCCAGTGTCCGAAGGGCGCAGATGCTTGGAGACGCTGCCCACTCGGTCCCCAGCCGCGCAGCGGTGCCATATTGGTCTTGATCCACGTCTCGTCGATAAAGACCAGGCGCGAAGCGTCGATCCTGCCCTGATGGGTCTTCCAGCGCGTCCGTTTACGGGCGACGTCGGGACGATCTTGTTCGGCCGGCAGCATCGTTTTTTTTGAAGCTCAGCCCTTCGGCGTGCACAAACGTCCACACCGCCCGCACGTCTGTCTTGATCCCGCGCGACGCCAGCTCCTGTGTCAGCTTCCGCAAGGTGAATGGCCTCGAGCGAATGCGCTTGCGCAGCCAGTCGGCATTGGCGCCGGACAAAACCGGCTTCTTGTGACCGCCGATCTTGCCGGGCGAAACGCCGCCAGTCTCCCGTCTCAGATTCTTCCACTTCGTCACACAGGAGGGGCTTATCTGAAGCGCTTCTGCAATCGAACGGACGGTCTCGCCGGCGTCAGCCCGGGCCAGGGCGCGTTCGCGAATGTCTTCCGAATAGGGTCGCGTCATCCATGCTGGCCCCCGTTCCCCAGCATGGAGTTTGAATCAGAAATCGCGCCCGCTGGGAATCTTGAGGGTTCTGTGAGGTCGCGTGGCAGGCGCGAGCCGCGCGCCCGATCGTGCGTGCGACCTCACAGAAGCCGGATTGAACGAAGCTGCGGAGTTGTGGGCGCTATGGGAATAGTGCCGCGGATGCGGCTGCTGGGAAGGCGCGCCTGTGGTCGCCGCGCGTCGGCGACACATTCGTCGGATGTGAAGAGCCCAATTGATCGGGCCAAGGGCGCGATCCAGCGAGCGGTTTGCTGCGCTGGAACGCGTGGCCGAACGATTGGCGAGGTGTTTGGTGACGAACGCGGCCACGGCGACATCGAACGTCACCGCTGAGAAGCGGACCACGGAAGGGCTGGATGGTGCGGGTGTTGGTCATGACGTATCACAACGAAACGGTTGGTCGGGCGCGCTCGCTCGCGGGACGACATCGACGCGCCGCATGGTGCCGCCGCAATGTGGGCAGACGGGGATCTCGCATGTGGCGAGGGGATCGGGGGCGGCTTCTTGATCAGTTGGCGCGTTGCAGACAGCAAGGAGTTGACGACAGAGGGCGATCTTATCGTTGCGCCCGCCGTTGGCGAGGAAGCCGTAGTGCCGGATGCGGTGGAAGCCGTCCGGCAGGGTGTGCAGGAGAAAGCGGCGAATGAACTCGTCGGCATCAAGCGTCATTACCTTGGCTTTGCGATTTTGCCGATAGTCCTTCCAGGAAAAGCTCACCTTGCCGTCGGCAAGCGAGAGCAGCCTACTGTTGGCGATGGCGACGCGATGCGTATAGCGGCCGAGATAAGCCAGCACCTGTTCGGGCCCGCCAAATGGCGGCTTGGCATAGACGACCCAGTCGGTCCGTCGAAGTTGATTAAGGCGCGCGGCGAATGCAGCGGGATCGGCGAGATGGGCGAGAGCGCCGAAGAAGCCCAGCTCGCCAGCCGCGAAGGCAGCTTGCAGCTCTTGCAGAAACAGGCGGCGGAACAGCCGGGAGAGGACGCGCACTGGCAGGAAGAAGCCGGACCGGCAAGCGACCCAGCGTGCGCCGTCGAGCGAGGGTCCACCGCCCGGCACGACGCAGTGGATATGCGGATGGTGTTGCAGGGTCTGGCCCCAGGTATGGAGGACGGCAGTCACGCCGAGCTGAGCGCCGAGATGCTTGGGGTCGGCTGCGATGGTGGTGAGCGTCTCGGCCGCGCAGCGGAACAGGATGGCATAGACGACGGCCTTGTTCTGGAAGGCGATCTCTCCGGCGGCGGCCGGCATGGTGAAGACGACGTGGAAATACGGTACGGGAAGGAGTTCAGCTTGCCGTTCGGCGAGCCATTGCGCGCGCGCCGCGCCCTGGCACTTCGGGCAATGCCGATTGCGGCAGGTAATGGGTGACGCCCATTACCTGCCTTATGGGCAAAGCCGGTAATGGGGAGCTGGCGGCAATTTGATCGCGCTCCTGCACCAATCACCGCCAACCCCGCTCTCCATTACGAGGTACGCCTGAGGAGTTCGATCAGCTGGTCGGTGGGCTGGAAGACGCCGCGCCGCAGGTGGGGCGGCACGATCGCCTCCATCGCATCGAGCTTCTCGGTTGGATCGCCGCGCGTGTAGACCTCGGTGGTCGTCAGTGTAGCGTGGCCCAGCCACAGCGACACCTTCCGGATGTCCCCGGTCGCTTGCAGTACGACCATCGCGCAGGTGTGCCTGAGCACGTGGGGCGAGACGCGTTTCTTGGCGAGACCGGGCTGCTTGCGAGCCGCAGTCGCGGCGTGCTGCCTGAGCAGATAGGCAAAGCCCCATCGGCTCAGCGGCTCACCACGGGCGTTGACGAACACCTCGGGTGTCGCGACCCGCCCGCGGATGGCCAGCCAGGCACGCAGTGCAGCGGCCGCCGGCTTCCACAACGGCAGCGTCCGCTCCCGGCGTCCCTTGCCGAGCACCCGGATGCACATCGAAGGCAGGTCGATGTCATCGACCTTGAGGCCCGTCAACTCGGAGACGCGCAGCCCTGCGCAGACGGCCACGTGCAGCATTGCGCGATCGCGGATGCCATCGCGTGTCGCTGGATCGGGAGCGTCGAGCACGGCTTGGAGCTCTTCGCGCAGAAGGTAGGGTACCAGGCGCGTGTCAGTTTTCTTGAACGGGATCGCCAGTACACGGCGGATCTGCTCGAGCGCCGCCGGCTGCCGGTACTCGAGGAAGCGGAAGAACGACTTGATCGCCGCCAGGCGAACGTTGCGCGTCACGGCCGCGTTTTTGCGCTCGTCCTCAAGATGCTCGAGGAAGGCGCTGACGAGCCCGGCATCGATCTGTTCGAGCGTCAGCGCCGAAGGTTTGACCTTGAGCCGGTCGGCGGCGAACACGAACAGCAGCTGGAAGCTCGAGGCATAGGAGTCCCTCGTGTGCCGGCTGGCGCCCCGCTGGCAAGCGAGGGTGTCGCGCAGGAACGTCTCGATGAGGGGAGCGATCGGCGTCATGCTGACCTCCCTTCGGACATGAACGCTTCGCCGGCCATGGCGACATCGCGCAAGAGGTCGGGCGTGGCCTCGAGATACCAGTAGGTCGCATAGATGTTGACGTGACCCATGTAGGTCGCGAGTGCCGCCATGTGCGCCCCGCACCGGCCTCGGCCGGTAGGGCTGCCTTGCAGCGCGCGCACCGCAAACGTGTGCCAGTAATTCCGCTGGCGGAATTACCGGCATAGTTCCGGCACCGCGATTATTCCGGCAACCGGCGGCGAGCTCCCGCATTTTCCGGGGGATTACGCGAGGGTGAGCGCATCGTTGGCGGGATAATCAGACAACCTGCCGTCTCCCATTGGGGATCGTTCCCCGGTTTTGAGGAGACGGACGATGACGATTACTCACAACGGTGCTGCAACGGCGTCAGGTCAACGCGTCTGCGTCGGGCCGCTGGCTTGTTACATCGATAGATTCGCGGAGTTCCTGGTTTGTGAGGGTTACCCCTCGCGGACGGTAAAGGTGAAGCGAGCTCTGGTGGCGGATCTCAGCCGCTGGCTCGCACGACGTGGACTGCCGCTGGCAAGACTTGATGAGCAGAGGCTCAAGCAGTTTCACGCCTACGATCGCCGCTCGCTCCGGCGCGGCGATGTGTTTACCGGCCATCAGTTGCTGGAGTTTTTACGCCGCCGCCTCGGAGTCATCTCTTCGTTACCACAAAAGATGGACCGAACCGCTCTCGATCGGATCATTCGAGACTACTGCAGATTCCTGAGTTCGGAGCGCGGCCTGGCACGTGCGACGGTGGTTTGCTATCTGCCGATAGTGAGGAGACTTCTGACCGAGCGCTTCGGGACCAAGTCGCTGCGCCTTGAGGAGCTGCGCCCAGCGGACCTGAATCGCTTCATTCTTCGTCAAGGACGGCGCGTCAGTCGCATTCATGCCCGGATGACAGTCACGGCGCTGCGCTCGTTTCTGCGTTTCCTGCGCCAACGTGGGGCCATCAAGACTGACTTGGCCGCCGCGCTGCCCGGGGTAGCTCACTGGCGATTGTCTCACATACCCAAGTCGCTACCGCCGGGACAAGTCGAGCAACTGCTCCGCAGCTGTGATCGCTGCACGCCGTCCGGCCAACGCGACTACGCTATCTTGCTGCTGCTGGCTCGACTGGGCTTGCGCGGTGGAGAAGTCCTGGCGATGACCTTGGACGACCTGGACTGGGAGCACGGCGAGATGATTGTGCGCGGCAAGGGTCAGCGGTTGGAACGATTGCCATTGCCCAGAGATGTCGGGACGGCCCTGGTTCACTATCTTCGTCACGTCCGTCCCGCGTGTTCGTCGCGCAATGTCTTTATCCGATTGAAGGCTCCGCTGCGTGGCCTTCGCCTCACCGCTATTTGCTGCGTGGTTCGCCGCGCCCTCAAACGCGCTGGATTAGATCCGGATTTCAAAGGGGCGCACCTGTTGAGGCATTCCCTGGCGACCACGATGTTGCGCAGAGGCGCATCCTTGGGCGAGATCGGTCAACTCCTCCGTCACAAGCAGCCGACAACCACGCAAATCTACGCCAAAGTCGATATCAAGGCGTTGCGCGGCATTGCCCTTCCCTGGATGGGAGGTGTTTCATGAACTCGTTGCGAACCGCGCTCGATGAGTATCTCGGCGCCCGTCGCGCTTTGGGACACAAGCTCATTCTGACAGGACGTCTGTTGCGGCGATTTGTTGACTTTGCCGAACACGCGCACGCCGATTACATCACGCCTGAACTGGCTTTGAAGTGGGCAACCCAGCCGGCCCACGCACAGCCCTCTCAGTGGGCCAACCGTTTGGGGATGGTGCGCCGTTTCGCCCGGTATTGCTACGGCAACGATCCGCGGACCAAGGTGCCGCCTCCCGACTTGCTTCCCCATCGGTATCGTCGGGTCGCGCCCTATATCTACAGCGACGAGCAGATCATCCGTCTATTGAAGGCGGCTCGACGGTTGCCGTCCACAAACGGCTTGCGACCGCACACCTATGCCACGCTATTCGGGCTGTACGTTGCCACCGGTCTGCGAGCCAACGAAGCATTGTGCCTGCGTCGTGAGGACGTGGACCTCGCTAACGGCGTGCTGACGATCCGGGATACCAAGTTTGGCAAGACGAGATTCGTGCCTGTGCATTTATCCACGCGGCGGGCTCTGGAGCGCTACGCGAAGCTTCGGGATCGCTTGTGCCGCACGCCCGCCAGTCCCCACTTCTTCCTCTCCGACCGCGGAACCCGCGTGACGTATGACATGCTGCGATGGACGTTCGTTAAAGTCTCCCATGAGATCGGCCTGCGCGCTCCCGGCGACTCGCACGGCCCCCGTCTGCATGGATTCCGTCATCGGCTGGCCATCAATACGCTTCTCAAATGGTATCGCGGCGGGATCGATGTCGAGCGCCGTCTGCCCACGCTTGCCACGTACTTGGGGCACGCACATATCACTGATACCCAGTGGTACTTGACGGCGACCCCGCAGTTGTTGCGCTACGCGCTAAGACGAGTGGAACGATCCGAGCGGAGGGCCCGTCCATGAAAGGTGCCAGCCAGTTCCCCGTTCTGTTGGAGTCATTCTTCATGGATCGCCTGATGCGACAGCGGCAGGCAAGTCCCCACACGATCGCAAGCTACCGCGACACCTTTCGCTTGCTGATGCAATATGCACAGCAACGGCTCCGCAAAACCCCTTCGCAGTTGGTTTTACCGGACTTGGACACGGCATTCCTCGGCACGTTCCTCGATCATCTTGAGAAAACACGCGACAACAGCGCCCGTAGTCGCAATGTACGTTTGGCCGCTCTTCATTCGTTCTTTCGCTACGTTGCATTGCATGCGCCCGAGTACAGTGCTTTGGCGCAGCGTGTGCTTGCCATACCCAGCAAACGCTACGTGCGACGACCTATATGCTTTCTCACCGCGGTCGAAATTGATTTTCTGCTTGCCGCGCCAGACCTCAACACTTGGAGTGGACGACGTGATCGAACTCTGTTGCTGCTCGCTGTGCAGACCGGATTGCGCGTATCAGAGGTGACCGGCCTGCGCTGCGAGAACATCGTGCTGGGTACAGGCGCACACGTGCAGTGCTTGGGGAAAGGACGGAAGACAAGATGTACTCCGCTTCGCAGAGAGACCGTTACGGTTCTGCGCGCGTGGTTGCGAGAACGGCGTGGTCAACCCTCTGATCCGGTCTTTCCAACTACCCGCGGTCGGGCCTTGGGCTCCGACGGTCTGGAGTACTTGCTCAAAAAACATCTTGCCGTCGCTCGTCGTCAGTGCCCCACGTTGACCAAAAAACGCGTCACGTTCCACTCCTTGAGACATTCGCTGGCGATGAACCTTCTTCGCCACGGCGTCGATCGCTCCGTCATCGCCCTCTGGTTAGGGCATGAAAATATGGAGACGACTTCCATTTACCTGCAGGCTGACATGCGGCTGAAGGAAAAGGCGTTGGCGATGACTACAGCCACACGGATCCCCGCATCTCGCTATCGGCCGAGCGATCGCGTCCTCGCCTTCCTGCAAGCTCTCTGATTATTCCGCCAACGATGCGCTCACCCTCGCGTGATCCGCCCGGAAAAATGCAGCTCGCCGCCGGTTGCCGGAATAATCGCGGTGCCGGAACTATGCCGTAGATCGTGCAGGCGAGGACGGCGAGCCGACGTCGATCTGATGCCAGCCTTGTCGACCAGCCTGTCGAAGGTCTCCTTGACGGCAATGTAGCGTAGCGGCCGACCGCGCTTGTCGATGAAGACCGGATCATCGTCTGAGCCGGGCCCGCGACGTGCCAGGTATCGCTGCAAGCCGGCGACCGCCGTGTCGTGCAGCGGCACCAGTCGCGTCTTGCGGAACTTGGTCTCGCGGATCAGCAGACCGTCGCGGGTCACATCCGCGATCGTCAGCTTCAGGGCTTCGGAGGTCCTGAGCCCGGTGGATGAGAGCAGCGCGATCAAGGTCGCTTGCGTGTGCGGGCGCAAGCCGCGCGTTGGCCGAAGCCGCAGCGCAGCTTCGACCAGCCGACTGATCTCGTCTGTCGTGTAGATGTGCGGCGTGCGACGCTTCTTGCGGGCGCCGAAGTGATTTGCCGGCGGCAGCTCGTGCCCGACGTCCTCCACCCGGACATGGCGTACGAAGCGACAGACGGCTCTGAGCCTTGCATCGCGTTGCGCGACGGATGGTCCGAGCGCGGCCCAGTCGATCGCTGTTTTTGTCTCGACGTACGTTTGTCCGCGCTCGGCCGCGAAGGCGGCAAAGCTCTTCAGCAGGTACTCCGCGGTCGACATCGCGAAGCCCGTGGTGCGGCGGAGCGCGAGATAGGTCTCGATGGCGTCGAGCATCAGAGCGCCTCCGGCCACGGCTGAGCAACCTGCTTCAGCAGCGCGACGTCGGCCTTTGCGTAATAGGCCGTCGTGTCGATGCCGCGATGCCGAAGGACGAGGCCGATCTTGTCGAGCGGCACGCCATGGCGCAGCATCTCGGTCGCCGCGGTGTGCCGCAGAGCGTGGGCCCCTTTGACCGGCGCCACGATGTCGGCCCGCTTCATGATACGCTTGACCACCGACGAGATGCCGTCGCCTCGTCGGAATGGCCGGCACGGTGCGATCGTGCGCAGGAACAAGAGATCGTTCCGGCGGGTAGACGGCCGGCATTCGAGGTAGGCGGCGATCGCATCCCCGACGTCTTGCGGTAGCGGCAGCCGGACCTCGTAGCGCGACTTGCCGCAGACCCGTAGCGATCCCGTTTGCCACTCGATATCCGCGAGACGCAGTTGCGCCACGTCACCGGCCCGCAGGCCGAGACGCACCAACAAAAGTACGATCGCACGATCACGCCGGCGCCCACCGACGTCGCCGTCACAGGCAGCGATCAGCCGGTCGACCTGCTCGGTCGACAGATACCGGGGCATGTCGGCAAGCTGCCAATGAGCGTAGGCTGGAACGGCGCCGTCGAGACCTGCCTGACAACGGCCTGCGACTGCGAGATACCGCAGGAAGGCCCGCAGGCTCGTCGTCATCTTCTCGATCGTGCCACTCCCGCTATTGCTCGCCCGCTCCAGGAAGTAACTGCGGACATCGTTCGGCCTCCAGCCGTCCGGGTCAGATCGAAGCTCCATCATCAGGCCCGCGGCGTCGCGGGCGTAGAGCCTGACGGTGGCATCGGATGCGCCGCGATGCTTGCGCAGCCACGTCTTGAAGTCGGCGACCAGCTGCGGCTCGGTGGGTGCTGCCCCCACGGCCGCGGACCGGCAAAGGCCGAGCTCGACGAGGTGCCGACGAAAGAGCTTGGCACCGTAGATGGTGTGGTGGTTGCGCCGGCCGCCTTTGGCGCGTGGACACCGGCAAGTGCGCAGGTGCTCGCCGAACGCGGCGAGATCGACGTCCGTCAGGCCCGCGCCTTGCTCGGCCATGACATGGCCGATGTGGGCCGCCGCTCGCAAATAGCGTACCGCTGTCGCGGGGCCATAGCCCTGCCGCTCCAGCGCCGCTGCAAACCCGTCAAGGTAAGGCCCGCTCGGCCCACTGCGCAGATGCCCCAGCATCTTCGCTGCCGAGAAGTACGTCTCCAACATGTCCGTCTCCGTATGTGACCGGCCATCAGTGGCCGACCCAACGGGGCCGCACGGGCGACTTGTAATGGAGAGCTCGAGAGCGGCAATACACAGGAAAATACGGTGATCGCGATCGGCAGCTCCACATTACCGGCTTTGCCCATAAGACAGGAGTTATAGGCGATGCGTGTGGCGCCGCAGTCATCGCACTGCTCGACGTGGCCGCCGAGCACAGCCGTCCGGCATGCCGTGATCGCGCCCATGACGCGCCGCTCGACGCGGCCCAGATGCTCGGCACGGGCTTGCCGAAACGCTTCGCCGTGGCGGCGGAAGATATCCGCCACTTCCAGAACCGGAGCCATCAGGTCCGCTCAGCCGGGCGGCACGACCTCCAGGCGGAGCCGGTCAAGCGGACTTGGCGTGTTGCTGATGGTCTTTGTGGCGACCTGAGTATAGCGCGCCGTGCTGGCCAGACTGGCATGGCCGAGCAACACCTGGATGATGCGCACGTCGGCCCCGTTCTCCAGCAGATGGGTCGCGAATGTGTGCCGCAACGTGTGCACTGTCACCGATTTGCTCAAGCCGGCTGCCGCACAGGCTGAACGGCAAGCGGCGTGCAGCACGTTCGGGACGAGCGGACGTTCGTCGTCGCGGCCGGGAAACAACCATCGCTTTGGCCGAGTGAGCCGCCAATACGTCCGCAGAATCGTAAGCGCGCATTTTACTGCACAGGCTGCGCGCGCGGGTGGCCGCGGCGTGGTGTGACGCCGGGCCCCAGCGGGATCATCGGAACGGCTTGGTTGACCTGAGCGTTCGAACGTCAGCCGCTGTTCTCAGCTGGCAGGTGTGTTTGACCGGTGCAGTTGAACGGCAACAGATCTTCGATGTCGGCGTCGGGCGCACGCTGAGGCAGTTCAGTGAGCGCGTGACGTAACCATGCATAGGGATCGACGTCGCATGCCCGGCATGTCAGCACCAAACTGTAGATCACGGCGCTTGCCTTGGCGCCGGCAACGGTATCGCTGAACAGCCAACTTTTTCTTCCGGTGCAAAACGGCCTGATGTCGCGCTCCAGAACATTGTTGTCGATTGGCGC
The DNA here is from genome assembly GCF_024199885.1 of Bradyrhizobium sp. CCGUVB23. Lineage (NCBI taxonomy): Bacteria > Pseudomonadati > Pseudomonadota > Alphaproteobacteria > Hyphomicrobiales > Nitrobacteraceae > Bradyrhizobium > Bradyrhizobium sp. CCGUVB23. The sequence continues at coordinate 5,504,790 of NZ_JANADQ010000001.1, read as the reverse complement.
AAGACCGTCACTGGTGTAGCGGGTCAGATAGTCCCATTGGTTGCGCGCATAGGCGATCGCCTTGCCGGTCAAGCTTTCGGGCAGGACCTTCGGCGCCTGGTCGTCGAGCCACGTCTTGAAGGCGGCCAATACCGGCAGGCTATGCTGCTGGCGCAGCCGCACGGTGTATGCGGCGCGCGTTTCGCCGTCGGGCGGCGTCTGGCGCGCCACTCTCTCGACCTCATACAACGCCTCGAAGAACTTGAGCGCCTGCAATGGTGAACCGCCGGGCGTCTTCCTGGCCTTGAGCGCGTCGGTAAATTTCCTGCGGGCATGCGCCATACAGCCGAGATGGGTCGCGCCTGTCAGCGTGCGCCAGGCGTCATAGCCATCGCTCATCAACAAGCCGCGATAGCCGGCCAGGAACGCCTGCGGATACTCCTGACCGCGACCGGGCTGGTAATCGAACAGCACGACCGGCTGCGCGCAGTCCTGGCCGCTGCGGTAGGCCCACATGAAGGATTTGGCCTGCGCGTCCCGGCCCTCCTCTTTCAGAACCTGCACCCAGGTTTCGTCACCGTGGACCAGGGGCTGCGCCCTGAGCTTTTGCTGTAGCGCGTCATAGACCCGATGCAGATGCAATTCGCTCGCCCGGATCACCCAGTTGCCCAGCGTCCCGCGGCTGATGCTGATCTCGGCCCGCCCCAGCGCGTCCGCCACACGATACAGCGGCGTGCCGTCGACGTATTTGTTGGCGAGCACGAGCGCCAGCGTCGATGGCGTGGCGACGCTGCCCGGCAACGGCTGCGCCGGCATCGGCGCGGTCACGATCGGGGTGTTCAGCGCGGTGCGCTCGCAGTGACGGCACGCATATTTGAACCGCACATGTTGCAGCACCGACGCCTTTACCTCGACGTGCAACTGCTCGGTGACGGTCTCGCCCATCCGATGCATCCGATTGCGGCAGCACGGACAGTCCTTTTGATCCTCACCCAGATCATGTTCGACGCGCTGGCGCGGCAGATCGTCAGGCAGCGGCTTGCGGCCGCGTGTCTTCGGCGCCGGCTTTGGAGCCTCCGGCAATCCCATGTCCGGCACGGCGACCGCCTCGACATCGCCGTCGTCCCGGCTTTCAGCGGCGGCCTGCTCGGCTTCGTTGAAGATGCGCTCCTTGAGCTTTTCGCTCTTCGGCGCGTAGCGGTGCAAGCGCTCCAGGCGCAACTGCTCCTCAAGATGCAGGACACGTTGCGCGAGTTTCTCGTTCTCGGCCTTCAGCGCCGCGATCTCGGCCGCGTGCGCCGCGATCAGGGCTTCCATCTCGTGCGTCGTGGGCTTGCGACTCATCGTAGTCTTGAATCGAAGTCATGCCGCCGCGTCAACCGGGTTCCATGCGGTTGGCGGCGTCACCCGATAGCGGTGATGACGCCGCCCGCATCGAACACGGTCAGCCCACGCTGTGATATTGCCGCACCGGATGGCGCCGCACCGCCGCGATGTCGATGCCGTCAAGCAGCCAGTGCAGTTCCTCCGTCGTCAGCGTCAGCACCGCCTCCTGGCTTCGGGGCCAATGGAATCGGTCCGCCTCCAGCCGCTTCAACAGCATCCAAAATCCCGACCGATCATAAATCAGCAGCTTGACCCGGTCGCGGCGGCGATTGCAGAACGCGAACACCGCGCGCTGGAACGGATCCTGCCCCATCGACTGCTCGACCACGATCGCCAGGCTGTTGATCCCCGCCCGGAAGTCAATCGGCGCGCGGTGAAGGTAGACTCGAAGATCAGACGCCAGCCGGAACATCGCAACGCCCCAGCGCTTCAATCACCACCGACAGCAACTGCTGTTGGTGACTTTCTAAATCCGCACAAAAATGACGACAAGAATGGGCGGTAGGATGGTGAGGGAACTAAAAAGGCGGCCCGCAAAGGCCGCCGCCGAGTGTCGCAGTGGTGTGTGTTTCAGAAGGAGTGTGGTTGCTCTTCGTCGTCGCGGTGATCGGCCGGCGCTTGTTGCTCCTGGATGAGTTCCTGGATCTTGAGGCAGTAGTGCGACCAGATGCTGTCGGATAGATCCTTGAGGAGCTCGTGGACAGCGAGCGCCTGCTCCGGGGTCCATTCGGGATTGATGAGGAAGCTGATCCCGAAGTTGAGGCCGGATGGTTGATGGTGGTTTCTGGTCATGCAACGTGCTCCTTCTCGTTGGTACTGGCGGGCCGGCTTCGATGCTGTGTGCTCTGGGCCTCGGCGCGTTCCAGAGCTTCCTTGAGGCGGTAGGATTCGCCGTCGATGGAGATCACCTCGGATCGGTGCACGAGGCGGTCGACGAGGCTGACGACGCATGCGGCATTTGGGAAGACCTCCGTCCATGCGGCGAAGGGCTTGTTGGTGGTCACGATTGTGGAGCGGGCCTGATAGCGCCGGCTGACGAGTTCGAACAGCAGGTCTGCGTGACGGTTCGAGTAGGATAGATATCCCACCTCGTCGATCGCCAGAACGTCGGCGGCGGCGTAGTGATGGAGCCTTCGGCGCAAAGCGGTATCGCTGTCGAGGGCGGCAAGCTCGCCGAGCATTTCGCTGGCCGATCGGAACAAGACCGAGTGACCGGCGATGAGCGCCTGGTAGGCGATATTCTGCGCGAGGGTCGATTTGCCGACGCCGTTTGGTCCGACGAAGACGATGTTGGTTGCGTCGTTCATGAAGGACAGCGACATCAATTGCTCCACTGCGGCGCGGTCGAGGCGCCTGGGCCAGAGCCAGTCGTAATCGGCCATCGGTTTGAAGTGACCGATCCTGGCGTCGCGCAGGCGTCGCTGCAGCGAGCGCCGGGCACGTTCCTCCTCCTCCCATTGCAGCATGGGGGCCAGCCATGGGGCGCCGGCGATTTCGTCCCAGTGTTCGACCAGGCCGTTGAGGCGCAGCGCCTTGGCGCGGTTCAGCAGGGCATCATCAGTGCTCATCGTCGTTATCTCCAGAAGGGGTCAGTTGGTCGTAGCTGTCGAGGCGGTGCGGCCGGACCGTTGTATCCTTGCGCCGCACATGTTCGGGCAGGCTGGTTTCGACGGGCGGCGGTTCACCACGCTCAAGGCGCCGACGTTCGAGTGCGGCGCGGACCGTCGCCGCATGGACGGAGCCCGCACGCAAAGCGTCCTCGACGGCGGCCTGCAATTCCGTTGCGCCGTAGCGATCGAGCAGCCGCAGCAGCGCGGTCGTGAGCGCACCGATGTTGGCGCCACGTTCGGCGGCCCTGATCATCAGGGTCTGACAGACCGGCACGGTTCGGGTGAGGCTGTTGAGGCCGCGATGCTGGCGCGCCTCACGCTTGATCTCGGCGAGATCCTTCAGGTGTCGTCGGTCTTCGATCTCTTGGCCACGATCATAGCTGCGACGGTGACTGGCGATCATTTGCGCGCCGTCGAAGATCCGGACCTGGCTGAGATCGGCCCGCACGCTCAGCATGCGCCGAACATGGGTATGGGGAACCGTGTAGTCGTTCAGGTCGAACCGCACATAGGGCGTTTTGCCGACCTTCACGGCGACCTGCTCCTCAACGGGATACGGGTTGGCGGGCAGCGGCAGAAGCAGTGGTTGCTCCTTTGCGAACGCCTGGCGTACTGTCATCTCGCGATCCTCCGGACATGGTCGGTCCGCCGCTTCGGATCGGCACCATTGTTCGGCCTGGGCATTCAGCTCGTCGAGATCGGTGAACTTGCGGGCGATGAAGAATGCCTCCCGGATATGCCGTATAGCGCGCTCGACACGGCCTTTTTCGTTGCCCCGGGCAACCGCGACAGGACGCGGCTCGAACCGATAATGGCCGGCGAAGGCAAGCAGCGTGGGATGGAATCGGATCGCATCGCCCTGGCGCTCGAGCACCGCGCTCTTAAGATTGTCGTAGAGCAGGACCCGGGGCAGCCCACACCATGTGTTGAACGCGCCGATGTGGCCGCGCAGGAAGTTTTCCATGCGCGCATCGAGGAAGAAGCGCAGGTAGATGTCGCGCGAGTACGACAGCACCATGACGAACGCCATCAGCGGACGGCGGGCGCGACCGATCTCGATGTGACCGAAGTGCCCCCAATCCACCTGCCCTTGTTCAGACGGCAACGTGCGCAGCCGCAGGAACGCCTCGGCTGGCTTGCGTGGACGGTGCAGAGCGATCAGGTGCCGGAAGTAGCTGGGCGACCCGCGGTAGCCGCGCTCACGCATCATCGCATACAGGCGGCTGGCCGTGAGTGCGGGGAACTGCTCCAGCGTCTTCAGGACGATCGGCAGATAGGGCTCGATCTTCGTGGGGCGCAATATCGGCCTATTCCTGGGCAGTCCGGCCTGGGTCAGGACGCGATGCACGGTCGTGTGATGAACGTGCAACTGCTTCGCAATGGTGCCGCAGCGCCATTTCTCGACGTGATACAGACGCAGGATCTGCGCTTCCAATTCAGGGGTAACGGTCATCGGTCGGGTCTCGGCCTCCATAGGGGTGAGCATGACGAGGCCCCCGGCGACGCACGAAGCCGGTACGAAGGAACAGCGACAACCGACAGCCGCAGAACCGACAGCTCGGCATGGGCATGATCGATGTCGTCGCTCGCTCGCCGACGTCAGTAGGTGCAACAACGACATCGTCCGCAGGCCGGCGCAGTAGTGAACCGACAGGCCATGCGGGTGGAGAGTGATGCGTCACGTTATTGTGCCGCGCCCGGTATCGTCGGGCGCGGGTCGCATGCGCCAGGCGTCCGCGGCGGCTGCGCTGATAACGCCGTCCCGCCTCGCGCAGGCTCTCGCGGCGGGCAGCACGGGCGCAGTCATGGCCGCAATAGCGTTGTCCCCGGTCGCAGTTGCGGCAGATCGTTACCTGCGAACGGCAGCGGCCGCACAGAAAGAAGCGGCCCGTGAGCATCCGCGGCGGTCCTTTCGGAGCGCCGCCGGAGGTTGGTGGAAAAGGTCGACGGAATGCGCTGACAGTGCGATAGTGCAGGCCGCGCACCGTCCGTGGGGCGTGACATCGAGCCCCACTTGCCAGTTGAGATCGGTGTTACGCCGGCTTTGTTTCTGCGGCGCTGATTACCCGCAGATCTACCATAAGGCAGGCGCAAAGCGGGGTACGTCGAAAGGAGCCTCAGGGCGCCCGGAGACGTGCCCCGCGTCTTTTATTCCTCAACTCAGACGCTGGTCGTCGCCGCAAAGGCGTCCGCCCGCTTCGGCGCGATTGGTGAGCGCGCGTGCGGACGCCTTCGCTCTACCGCCGTCGACCTCGTCGTCATTCTTGCGCGGTTTTCGACAGTCAACGACAACTGCGCGTCGCCGCCTTCCAGCGAAAGCGTCACGCCGTTCGGCATCGATGCCGTCAGCCGCCCAGCAGAGGATCGCTCCGTAGCGCAAAGGGCGATCGCGCCGGCAGATCGGGTTGGCGACCGCGACGGCGCGCTCACCGGAATAAACGCCGGCGCAATCGCCGCCCGCGCCTCCGGCTGGCCATTCCCGTTCTGAAGTTGTCGCTTGGCCACCCACTTGCGCAGCAGGTTCGCGTTCACGCCGTGTTGCAACGCCAGCCCCGCCAGCGACACGCCAGGCTGCAGACAGGCCTCGACCAGCCGCTGTTTGCTGGCTGGGTCATAGCGACGACGGCCATTCCGCAACACGCCGAGCGTCTCAAGCTTAAAAGGGGCTTCTGGAGTGATCATCGATGGTGTCCACCTTGTTCATGGTGGACACCTCATCCCATCCGGGCTCTCAATTGCACAGGTGCGTAGAAAAAAGCGCTTACGCAGAATCCTCAAAAGCTGCGGCGAGAGCATCACGTAACGGTCCTTGCCGCCCTCGACCCGGATCAACATCCGTTGGCTGTCGATGTCGACAACCTTCAAGAGGACCACTTCCGATACGCGCAGTCCGGCGGCATAGACCGTGGTCAGCGCGGTACGGCTCTTCAGGCTCGGGATCGCCTCCAGAAAGCTCACCACCTCGTCGGCGCTCAGCACGACCGGCAACTTGCGCGGTTGGCGCGCATAGGCGATGCGTTCCGGAACGGTGTCATGACCAAGCGTCACACCGTAGAAGAACCGCAGCGCGCAGACGATTTGGTTCAGCGCCGGCCAGGACATCCCCGTCGCCACCAGATGAACCTGGAAGGCACGTATATCCTCCAGGTCAAGGCGGTCGGGAGAGCGACCGAAATACCGGCTCAACTTCGCTACGGCGTTGAGGTAGGATTGCTGCGTCGCCGGTGACAGATTGCGGACCGTCATATCCTCGATCATGCGGCGGCGAAGTGGGCTGATCTCAGCCATCGGAAAACCTCCTGTCTGAAGGGTTGGGCTTCGAAAACCCGCAATCCTCTCAGACAGGACGCAATCCTTGCTATGGCTCCCTACATGCCGCGACAGCGGCTTCGTTCAATCCCGATTCCGGCAAAAAACAACATGCTCCTCTAGAACGGATTTGCAGCGGTTGAGGTGCGCCGGCTGGCGCGGCGGCCGAAGGTCAAGGCGCTCGACGCCACCGTCAACGCATTCTTGGAAAAGTGGATGCCCCGCCGGCACAAATGCTACGAGACCTTGGACATGTTGCTGGCGAGGAAAGCGGCCTTTTCAAGCAAAGTGAGGGCTCGTTCGATCAGGCAGTTGAGACCTCGATCTCGCGCAGCGACCGCTTCCACGATTAATCTCGCGCTAAGACATAGACGCGGAGCAGCCACGGCCGTTCCCTCCAACTCGCCACAGAGAACCGGTTGTCCCAACTCGCAGCGTGAAGCTATTGCCTTGGGCTCCTCCTGCAAGCTCGCTGCTGTGACCAGGTTTTCCCTCATCTGCATGTAGATTTTGTTGGCCTCTTCGGCAGGCAGCGGCTTTCGTCCTCCTCCCCGATCGCTTCGAAACAAAAGGAAAGGAAAGATCGTCGGCATCCGATCCCACGGCTCTCCTGTCACCGAGGGAAAGCGATGCAAGCCCGGCTGGTCTAGCAGATCAATATAACGGGCCTCGCTGAGCCAGGATACCATCGCATCGCGAAAGGATTGGACGACCTTTCCGATATCCTGGTCTGGGATAGCGCGGAAGGCACGCAATTCCGCGAGGGCAGCCTCCCAGCGCAAAAGCAGTCCAAAGTTACTGACATGGTCAAGTGAGTGGACGCCATGCCAATGTTCTGGCCATTCCGCACGTGCGCTAGTCTCACTGAGCGAGAAATTCACGGGGTGCTTCATCAAGCGGCACGCAGCAGCCGCTGGAATCAGTAACATCCCAGAAAATGCGGGACCGCCCACAAACTTGGACCCAGTGATGACCACTAGACAATCCGCGGTGAGATAGCTTTGTAACGTGCTTGAGGCCAAGCGGAACTGAGCTGCATCGACAAGAATTTCGATGGCATGAGGCCAGCGACGCTTTAGATCTAGCACCCGAGTGGGACTCGGAGCCAACACTCCAGTTTTCGAAAGGTCTGTCAGCGCGACAAGAATACGATCGTATCGCGTCACAGCCCTTGATACCGTCGCTTCGAGTTCATCATCAATGGCCGCAATTGATCGGAGCCTGCAGTCTTTCGTGCGAATCGCTATCGTCTCAACATCAATGGAGTTGCGGACGTTACTTGTTGCACCCGAAGCAACCTGCGCTGCATACCGAGGATGCATAGCTCCAGTCAAAGCATCCGCGACACCGCTCCCGGTCTCCGATGATTGCACCATAATTGCCAACATCTTTGTCGCAGGGCTTCCGGCCACTAGTTTCGCGGCGAGCATGTGAGCGTCCGTCCCAGACCGACACACAATGACCTCAACTCCGGAAACTTGTCTTAGGCCGTAGAGATCAAGGAATTCGTTGCGTACCCTGGAGATTTCCGCCAAATAGATTTCTGCTGCGTTATCGCCATGCAAGGTCGCCAACAGCCTGCTTCGGATCTGCTCAGCCGCAAAATATCCAGCTTCAGAGATCGTGGACGCCGTCGCAGAACCAAATGCAAGCAGGCCGCTGTCGGGGCTAGGTTGGCGCCCGTATTTGTTGGCCACTCCTTTCGGGTCAAGTTGGATGCGCTCATCGCCACCCTCAGTCAACAACTCGTAGGTTGGCGGAAGATAAGAGCTGGCAGAGAGGAGCCGCGTCATGATTCCATATCCAAATTGTTGCAGAGCTAGACGACCGATTCCATGAAACCGGCACGGAACTGGAAGTGTGTTCGTGGATTCCTCGTTTTGGGATTGTCCGAACGAGGGTTGGTATCATGGCAACATGGCGGCAAGCAGTCGAGTTGGCGATGACTGAGAAGGAAGTTGAAACGTTGACGGCTCTTTCGCGGTCTCGAACCGAGTCGGCGAGCCGGGTGTCGCGGGCAGCAATGCTGCTGGCCTATCGCGAGAACCCGTCGTTCTTTGCCGTGGGACGAAGACTTGGTGTGCATCATCAGACGGTTCAGCGCTGCATCGAGCGGGCGGTAGCCAATGGTGCGCTGGCCGCACTCGACGACCGACCGCGACCGGGCAAGGAGCCGGTGATCACGGCGGAGGCCAAGGCCTGGCTGGTGTCTTTGGCGTGCGACAAAGCCAAGGAGCACGGCTACGCGCATGAGCTGTGGACGACGCGGCTGCTGGCACGCCATGCGCGTGAACATGGCCCGTCGGCGGGACACCAATGCCTTGCCAACCTGGTCCAGGGCACGGTGTGCAAGATTCTCGGCCAAGAGGAAATTAAGCCGCACAAGGTACGCTACTATCTGGAACGTCGCGATGCCGAGTTCGAGCAGAAAATGGCGGAGGTCTTGTGTGTCTATCGCGAGGTCCAGGTCCTGAAGAAGGGCGCCGCCAGGTCGAAGAAATCGGGCAAGCGGGTAGCAATCATCTCCTACGATGAGAAGCCTGGAATCCAGGCGATCGCGACGACGGCTCCGGATTTGCCGCCCGTGCCAGGCGTCTATCCGGCCTTTGCGCGCGATTTTGAGTATAGACGTCATGGCACGCTCAGCTTGTTGGCTGGAATTGATCTGCTGACAGGGAAGGTCCACGCTCTCGTCAAAGACCGCCACCGCAGCCGCGAGTTCATCGAATTCCTCAAACTTATCGATGCTGCCTATCCGGCCGGTACCGCGATCAAGTTGATTCTCGACAATCACTCCGCACACATCTCGAAAGAAACCAGAGCCTGGCTCGATACACGAGCGGCAGGCCGCTTCGAGTTTACGTTCACGCCCAAGCACGGCTCCTGGCTCAACCTCATTGAAGGCTTCTTCTCCAAATTCGCTCGTTCCGTCCTGCGCCATATCCGGGTGACCTCAAAACACGAACTCAAGGAGCGCATCATGGCCGGCATCGACGACGTCAATCGGTATCCTGTCGTCCACACCTGGTCCTACAAGCTCGCCGAGGCCACCTGAATATGATTCGAACCACGAAAACGCTGACCTAGGTTGTTGGTGAGCCGTTTAAGGCCGTGGATAAGGATCGTGCCAGAACTCGGCGATTTTCCGGAACACTCATCATCGTCATGTGATTGCCTGGAATGGGTACGACATGAATGGCCTCCGCATTTAAAACTTGGTCCCAGCCCCTCATGGGCGAACTTGCCTCTCGGTCCATTGAACTCTCGGCTTGCCGTGCCCGACGGCTGAGGAGAGGCTCAGTGGCATAAAACTGATGTACTTTGACTGACAGCGTTGGCAGTTGATACAACTGCAGCGCCCTTTGGAATTGGGCAATTTTTTCATACATGAGATAGTCACTATGGAAATCACGGCTTGGAGGGACCGCCCCAACTTGTTGCGCCTTTTCAAGTAATTGAGCGACTGAACCTTCTCCCGCAAATTCCTCCAGGACTTGGAAGCGCTCATCATCCAAGCACTCGAGAGGGTCTAACGCCATCTCCAGTACTATTTGAGCTTGCGACATCCTCGGTGGAATTGCAGGTAGCGTAACATCAATGAAAGCCATGAATGAGACAGTTTCATCGATGCTTAGCAAGCGCTGTGCAATTGCGTAGGCCAAGATTGCCCCCGAGGAATATCCGGCGAAGCGATACGGGCCTTTCGGCTGAACCTCTTTAATCACCGAGATTACTTGCGCGGCTATCGCTTCAAGAGTTGGTGGTGGTGGATACAGTTCGTCGAAAGAGGGCCATGGCAGAGAATAAACAGGACAGTCGATATCCATCTCTTGTGCCAAGCTAAGGACATATGAACAATCTCCCAGACCTGTCGGAACAAAGAAAAGTGGCAATTGCGATCCCGTCACACGAACGGATAGCAGCCGGGTTGGATTACGGTGGGGGTCCAACTCAAGCCTCGCTGCAAGTTCCCTCAGAACAGGAGCCTGGAAGAGATCAGCGGCGCTAAACTGCAGACCAAGATCTTGCGCTCGGCTCAGCAACCGCACGGCCAAGAGCGAGTGGCCGCCGAGTTCGAAGAAGTTGTCGTGGCGTCCGACCCGCGTCAGCCCCAGAAGCTCCGCCCAGATCTGCGCTAGCTTCTCCTCAATGGGCCCCTGCGGCGCCGCATAAGCTGGCTGCGCGTACGCATCATGCTCCGGCGCAGGCAGCGCCTTGCGATCCAGCTTGCCGTTCACCGTCAGGGGCAGCGCCGCAAGCCGCACGAACGCAGCCGGCACCATGTACTCCGGCAGCCGCGCACTTAAGTGCGTGCGCAAGGCCCCGGCAAGCTCAGCTCCTTCCACACCATCCGAACCAACCTCCGATGTACACACCACATAGCCGACCAGGCGCTTCTCGCCCGTGCGATTCTCGCGTGCCACCACCACCGCCTCGCGCACCCAGGCGTGCTCAAGAAGCCGCGCCGCGATCTCACCCGGCTCGATCCGGAAGCCGCGGATCTTCACCTGCTCGTCGTTGCGGCCCAAAAACTCCAGATTGCCATCCGGCAGATAGCGCGCAAGGTCGCCAGTCCGGTATAGCCGGTCGCCTTCCACAAACGGACTATCTATGAACCGCTCCGCCGTCAGCTCGGGCCGGTTCAGATAGCCGCGCGCGACCCCGGCCCCGCCGATATAGAGTTCGCCCACCGTCCCAAACGGAACAGGCGCGCCATAACCGTCCAGCAAGTAGGCTCGCGTGTTCGCGATCGGCCGGCCGATCGTCTCAACGACAACCTCTCCCCTGGGCATGCAAATCCAGGTCGAGTACGTCGTGGTCTCGGAAGGAGCGTACAAATTGCAAATCTTCTGCACGCGACTGCTCTCGAAGGCCTTCTCTATCAGGTCCGCCTTTAGGCGCTCGCCGCACGAATTGATGACGCTTGCCGAAACCGGCAGAGCTTTCTGGTCGACCAGAGACGCAATCGCCGAGGGCACTGTGTTGATCAGGGAGACATCCAAGGAAGTCTGCGCTAGCGCCAGTGCATTCTCGACAAGGTAGAGCGTGCTTCCTTGCGAAAGCGGAACGAAGCATTCGTACACAGACAGGTCAAAACTGATCGAGGTGGAGAACAGCGTGCGACTGAGCTCTGAGGAGGCGAACACTCCGCCGCTCCAATGCAGCAGGTTCGCGGTGCTCTTATGCTCGATCATGACGCCCTTTGGCGTGCCGGTTGAGCCTGAGGTGTAGATCACATAGGCGAGATGGCACGAGGTCAGGCCGAGGGTGCGCGGATCCGGATCCGAGGCCGGCAGGTTCGCCCAGGCCGCGCTCGCCGTGTCGAGATCGATCACCGTCACATCGGCCAGTGCCTCGGCGCCCAGCGCAGCACGCCCCGAAGCATCGGTCAGCAGCAGCCGCGGCGCCGCATCCGCGAGCACCTGCGTGAGCCGCCCGGACGGATAGGCCGGATCCAGCGGCAGATACGCACCACCCGCCTTGAGGATCGCCAAAAGCCCCACCACCATCGCCGGGCTGCGCGCAAGGCAGATCGCAACCGGCTGATCCGGCCGCACCCCCAGTGCGATCAGATGATGCGCCAGGCGGTTCGCCCGCGCATTGAGCTCGCCATAGCTTACGCGCTCGTCCTCATGGAGCACCGCAACCGCGTCCGGCGCCTTGGCTACTTGCGCCTCGAACAGCTCATGGATGCACGCGTCCGAAGGATACGCCGCCCCCGTCCGGTTCAGCGCCTCCAACAGGTACGCCCGTTCATCAGCCGGCAGGATGTCCAGGTCTCGCACCGGCGTGTGCGGCGCCCGCTCCAGCGCCTCAGCCAGCTGCTCGAGCGCGCGCTGCATGTAGCCGCAGACCCGATCCGCTGAGACAGGCTCCGCCACCTGCGCTGTCAGACCGAGCGCTTCGCCAAAATCCTCCACTGACAACGTCAGCGGATAATTGGTGCGCTCCTCCCCGCTTAAGCATTCCACGCCGGACAGCCCATCGTCGGGTCCGGCGCCGGAGATCGCCGCCGGCGTGTTGTGGCGGTAGTTCAACAGCGCGCTGAACAGCGGCGCCGGGGCCGCAACACCGCTGCAGCGTTGCGCCAGGGCCAGTGAGGCATGTTCGTGTGCCAATAGTTCAGCCAGCCGGCGATGCGTGGTCCGGACGCTCGCCTCGACCCCAGTGCCGTCCAGATCTAGCCGCAACGGCAGGGTGTTCATGAACAGACCCAGCGCGCGGTCGGCGCCGGCGCCCCCATGCATGCGGCCGAACAGCACCGTGCCGAACACCACCTGCTCGCGCCCACTGCTGCGCGCCACCACCTGTCCCCAGGCCAGATGGCACAGGCTCGCCAGGCTCACACCAAGCCGTCGCGCCTGGCCGCGCAGCCGATCCTGCAGCGCCTGCGGTAGCATCCGCCGTGCCTCACGAACTCCGCTGCCGTCGCCGCGAACCTCACTCAGTCCAAACGGCGTGGTCGGCTCGTCGATGTCGGCAAGCCACGCGCGGAAGAACTCTGCATGCGCTTCTCTACCGACGCCCAGGCGCGCCTGTGCCACCAGGTTGCGGAACGGCTGCGGGGCTGCAAGCTCATGGGCGCGTCCCTCCAGCACGGCCCGGACCTCGGCATGCATCACGTCCAGCGTGGTGTGATCCCCGATCAGATGGTGCTGCAGCTCCAAGAGCAGCCAGCGCCCGCCGCCGGGCTCGCGCGCGATCACAAACCGCAACAAGGGCGCCCGGCCAAGATCGATGCGGTGCTGGCGTGGATCAAACCTTAGCCTGAGCTGCTCGTGGCCAGGACCACCCGACGACGCCTTCAGCTCAACCTCGGTCACATCGAGTGGCGCTTTCCGCCAAACCACCTGGGCCGGACTCGACAGGCCCTCCCAGACAAACGAGGTACGCAGAATGTCGTGCCGATCCACAACCCGCTGGATCGCAGCCAGATAGCGCTCCAACAGGCCACGATCGGCGAATGCCATCTGCGAGAGCTGCAGGTACGGATCGCCCCGGCTGGCCAACAGATGGTGGAACAGGATGCCGTCCTGCAGCGGGGACAGGGCATAGATATCCTGGATGTTGCCGACGCCACCGGGCACCAGGGCAACAATCCGATCGATCTCCGGCTGACCAAGATCAATCAGCGGGAGCATCTGCGGCGTGATCGTTGTGCTTCTCTCCGCGATCAGGTTGGCAGGGACCGCCACCTCCTGATGGCTGCCAAGCGTCGCGGCAAGATCCGCAAGCACCGGTTTGGCAAACAAGGTCCGCACCTCGATCCCAAGCGACAGCCGCCGCAGACGCTCCATTAGTTGAACCGCCAGCAGCGAGTGGCCGCCGAGCGCGAAGAAGTGGTCGTGCCGGCCGACCCGCGCTACACTGAGAAGCTCCGCCCAGATCTCGGCCAGCGCGGTCTCGATCTCCCCCCGCGGCGCCTCATAGGCTGCCTGCGCATACGCATCATCCTCAGGCGGGGGCAGCGCCTTGCGATCCAGCTTGCCGTTCGGCGTCAATGGCAGCACATTGAGCCGCACAAACGCGGACGGCACCATGTACTCCGGCAACAGTGCACCCAGATGCGTGCGCAAGGTGGTGGCAAGCTCGCCGCCATCCAGCCCATCCGAACCAGCCTCGGATGCACACACCACATAGGCGACAAGACGCTTCTCGCCCGTGCGATCCTCGCACGCCACCACCACTGCATCGCGCACCCGTGCGTGCTCAAGAAGCCGTGCCGCGATCTCGCCAGGCTCGATCCGGAAGCCGCGGATCTTCACCTGGTCGTCGGTGCGGCCCAAAAACTCCAGATTGCCGTCCGGCAGATAGCGCGCAAGATCACCGGTCCGGTACATCCGCGCCCCAACCTCACCGCTGAACGGATCGGCCAAAAACCGTTCCGCCGTCAGCTCGGGCCGGTTCAGATACCCACGCGCAACCCCGGCCCCGCCAATGTAGAGCTCGCCCACCGCCCCAAACGGAACAGGCTCACCATGACCGTCTAGCAGGTAGGCTCGCGTGTTCGCTATCGGACGCCCGATCGGGACGTTCGCAGCTACAACTGGTTCTGTCGGAATGTCATAAAAGATGCAGCCGACAACTGCTTCCGTTGGGCCATATTCATTCACCATCCTGGCCGAGTACTGGACCCTGCGCCACAACTCGACTGTCGAATGCGACAGCGCTTCACCGCCGATGATAAATGTTCCAACCTGGCTGGCGGCGGTGTCCGCCAGCATCTGTTGACCAAGCGCATCCAGATGGCTCGGGGTGATGTTGATTACCCCGCACTCCGAGCTGATCCTTGCTTTAAGCCCCTCGACCTCATCTCCCTCCATGACAAGGAGGGCGTGGCCACCACAGATCAAAGGCGCAAACAGGCTGTTAATTGTCGCATCGAACGCCAGTGGCGAGGAGACCACTGAGGATGACCTGGGAGCGTAAGTATGGAAGGCCCAGTGCAGATAATTGATCATCCCCCGATGCTCGACCATGACGCCCTTGGGGGTGCCTGATGATCCCGAGGTGTAGATCACATAGGCGAGATGGCGTGAGGTCAGGCCAAGCGCACGCGGCTCCGGATCCGAGGCCGACAGCTTCGCCCAGGCGGGTGTGGCCGCCTCCAGATCGACTACGCTCACATCGGCCAGAGCCTCAGCGCCCAGCGCGGATCGTCCGAGCGCATCGACCAGCAGCAGCCGTGGTGCTGCATCATTTAGCACCTGCCGCAGCCGCGCCGACGGATGGGCCGGATCCAGCGGCAGATACGCGCCACCGGCCTTTAAGATCGCAAGCACCCCCACCACCATCGCCGGGCTGCGTGCCAAGCAGATCCCCACAGGCTGATCCGGCCGCACCCCCAGTGTGATCAGATGATGCGCCAGGCGGTTCGCCCGCGCATTGAGCTCGCGATAGCTCAACTGCCCATCCTCGTAGACCACCGCCATCGCGTCCGGCGTCTTGGCGACCTGCGCCTCGAACAGCTTATGGATGCACTTCTCCGAAGGATAAGAGGCCGTCGTCCGGTTCAACTCCTCCAACAGATACGCACGTTCATCAGCCGGCAAGATGTCGAGGTGGCGCACTGGCGTGTTCGGCGCCTGCTCCAGCGCTTCGGCCAGTTGCTCGAGCGCGCGCTGCATGTAACCGCAAACCCGGTCCGGACATGCCGGCTCCGCCGCGTCCGCCGTCAGACCCAGCGCCTCGCCAAAATCCTCCACCGACAAGGTCAGCGGATAGTTGGTGCGTTCCTCCGCGCCCAGCCATTCTGCGCCGGACAAAACATCATCCGGTCCGGAGCCGGACATTGCCGCCGGCGTGTTGTGGCGATAGTTCAACAGCGCGCTGAACAGCGGCGCCGGGGCCGCAACGCCGCTGCAGCGTTGCGCCAACGCCAGTGAGGCATGCTCGTGTGCCAATAGTTCAGCCAGCCGGCGATGCGTGGTCCGGACGCTCTCCTCGACCCCGGTGCCGTCCAGATCAAGCCGCAGCGGCAGGGTGTTCATGAACAGACCCAGCGCGCGGTCGGCACCGGCGCCTCCATGCATGCGGCCGAACAGCACCGTGCCGAACACCACCTGCTCGCGCCCACTGCTGCGCGCCACCACCTGGCCCCACGCCAGATGGCACAGGCTCGCCAGGCTCACACCAAGCCGTCGCGCCTGGCCGCGCAGCCGATCCTGCAGCGCCTGCGGTAGCATCCGCCGCGCCTCACGAACTCCGCTGCCGTCGCCGCGAACCTCACTCAGTCCAAACGGCGTGGTCGGCTCGTCGATGTCGGCAAGCCACGCGCGGAAGAACTCTGCGTGCGCTTCTCTACCGACGCCCAGGCGCGCCTGTGCCACCAGGTTGCGGAACGGCTGCGGGGCTGCCAGATCATGTTCGCGCCCGCCAAGCGCGGCCTGCACCTCGGCATGCATCGCTTCCGAGGTCGTGTGATCCCCGATCAAATGATGCTGCAGTTGAAGCAATAGCCATCGCGCGCTGCCGGGCTCGCGCGCAATCACAAACCGCAACAATGGCGCCCGGCCAAGATCGATGCGGTGCTGGCGCGGATCAAACCTTAGCCTGAGCTGGTCGTGGCCAGGACCACCAGACGCGTCCAGCTCAACCTCAGTCACATCGAGTGGCGCTTTCCGCCAGACCACCTGGGCCGGGCTCGACAGGCTCTCCCAGACAAACGACGTCCTTAGGATGTCGTGCCGGTCCACAATCCACTGAACCGCGGCAATATAGCGCTCCAACAGACCACGGTTGGCAAATGCCATCTGCGAGACGAGCAGGTACGGATCACCCTGACTCGCCAACAGATGATGGAATAGGATGCCATCCTGCAGCGGCGACAACGCATAGATATCCTGGATGTTGCCGAGACCACCGGGCACCGTGGCGACAATCCGATCGATCTCCGGCTGAGCAAGATCGATCAGCGGCAGCATCTGCGGCGTAATCGCCGTACTCTGTTCGGTGATCAGGTTGGCAGGGACCGCCACCTCATGATGACTGCCCAGGCTCGCGGCAAGATCCGCAAGCACCGGTTTGGCAAACAAGGTCCGCACCTCGATACCAAGCGATAGCCGCCGCAGACGCTCCATCAGTTGAACCGTCAGCAGCGAGTGGCCGCCAAGCGCGAAGAAGTTGTCGTGCCGCCCGACGCGCTCCAGCCCCAGAAGCTCCGCCCAGATCTGCGCCAGCGTCGTCTCGATCTCGCCCCGCGGCGCCTCATAGGCTGCCTGCGCATACGCATCACCGTCCGGCGCCGGCAGAGCCTTGCGGTCCAGCTTCCCGTTCGGCGTCAACGGCAGCACATCGAGCCGCACAAACGCGGACGGCACCATGTAGTCCGGCAACCGCGCACTTAAGTGCATGCGCAACGTCCCGGCAAGTTCAGCCCCCTCAGCTTCGTCGGCATGCTCGGCAACCACATAGGCGACCAGACGCGTCTCGCCGGTGCGATCCTGCTGCGCCACAACCACCGCATGGCGCACTCGTGCGTGCTCAACGAGCCGCGCCG
This sequence comes from Bradyrhizobium sp. CCGUVB23, assembly GCF_024199885.1. NCBI lineage: Bacteria > Pseudomonadati > Pseudomonadota > Alphaproteobacteria > Hyphomicrobiales > Nitrobacteraceae > Bradyrhizobium > Bradyrhizobium sp. CCGUVB23. Next base: position 5,487,507 of record NZ_JANADQ010000001.1, on the reverse strand, counting down.
CGATCTCGCCGGGCTCGATCCGGAAGCCGCGGATCTTCACCTGGTCGTCGGTGCGGCCCAAAAACTCCAGATTGCCGTCCGGCAGATACCGCGCAAGATCGCCCGTCCGGTACAGCCGGTCGCCTTCCACAAAGGGACTATCTATGAACCGCTCCGCCGTCAGCTCGGGCCGGTTCAGATAGCCACGCGCAACCCCGGCCCCGCCAATGTAAAGCTCGCCCACCGCCCCAAACGGAACAAGCGCGCCATGACCGTCCAGCAGGTAAACCTTCGTGTTCGCGATCGGACGCCCGATCGGGACGTTCGCAGCTACAGCTGGTTCTGTCGGAATGTCATAAAAGATGCAGCCGACAACCGTTTCGGTGGGGCCATATTCATTCACCAGTCTGGCGGTGGGCTGGATACTGCGCCACGACTCCACTGTCGAATGCGACAGCCCTTCACCGCCGATGATAAATGTTCCAACTTGACTGGCGGCGTCCGCCAGCATCTGCCGCCCAAGAGCATCCAGATGGCTCGGGGTGATGTTGATCAGCCCGCACTCCGAGCTGATCTTCGCCTTCAGCCCCGCAACCTCATCTCCCTCCACTACGAGCTGTGCATGACCACCACAGATCAAAGGCGCAAACAGGCTGTTAACTGTCGCGTCGAACGCCAGAGGCGAGGAGACCACGGAAGATGATCTGGGCGCGTAAGTGTCGCAGGCCCAGTGCAGATAATTGGTCATTCCCCGATGCTCGACCATGACGCCCTTGGGCGTGCCTGATGATCCCGAGGTGTAGATCACATAGGCGAGATGGCGCGAGGTCAGGCCAAGCGTGCGCGGATCCGGATCCGAGGCCGGCAGGTTCGCCCAGACCGGCGTCGCCGTGTCGAGATCAACTATCCTCACATCCAAGAGCGCAGCGGAGCCGAGCGCGGATTGTCCGAGCGCATCGGCCAGCAACAGACGCGGTGCTGCATCATTTAGAACCTGCCGCAGCCGCGCCGACGGATAGGCCGGATCCAGCGGCAGATACGCGCCACCGGCCTTTAAGATCGCAAGCAGCCCCACCACCATCGCCGGGCTGCGCGCAAGGCAGATCGCAACCGGCTGATCCGATCGCACCCCCAGTGCGATCAGATGATGCGCCAGACGGTTCGCCCGCGCATTGAGCTCGCCATAGCTCAACTGCTCATCCTCGTAGACCACCGCCACCGCGTCCGGCGTCTTGGCGACCTGCGCCTCGAACAGCTCATGGATACAGCGCTGTTCAGGATAGGCCGCCACCGTCCGGTTCAGTTCCTCCAAGAGATACGCCCGCTCTGCGGACGACAGCAGCTCAATCCGGCTGACCGGCTGTTCTGCATCGGCAACCATCGCCCCTAGCTGCGCCAGCAGATAACCACGCTGCCGCTCAATCGTCGCTTGATCGAACAGCGCCGTGGCATAGCCCAGCGTGCCGGTTATGACCTCGCCACGCTCACCCAGGTTCAGTTCCAGATCAAACTTGACCTGATCGAACTCATTGCCCGCAGCCTCCACACGCAGCCCGGGAAGATCAAATGGCTCAGCTGAGGTGTTCTGCCAGGCCAACCCCACCTGGAACAACGCTGGGTGATCTAGCGACCGTGGCGGCTGCACGATCTCCACCACCTGCTCAAACGGGAGGTCCTGATGGTCCTGCGCAGCCAAGGCCGTGCGTCGTGTCCGCTCCAAAAGCTCTGAGACGCTCGGCTCACCCGACAGGTCGAGGCGAACCGCCAGGGTGTTGACGAAGAAGCCGATCAACTCTTCGATCTCGCGGCGACCACGATTGGCTGTCGGCACACCAATCACAAGGTCGTCCTGCCCCGACAGACGCGACAGCACCGCGGCCCACGCCGCCAGCACCGTCATAAATAACGTCGTGCCATGTTGCTGGCTCAGCCGCCTCAAGCCCCGAGTCAGATCCGCATCGATGACGACAGGGACACTGGCCCCGGCAAACGACTGATATGCCGGCCGCGGCCGGTCCGTCGGCAGCGCCAGACGAGCAGGAGCGCCAGACAGGTTGTGGCGCCAGTACGCCACCTGGTTCGAGAGCCGCTCGCCCGATAGCCATTGCCGTTGCCAGGCGGCATAATCCGGATACTGGATCGCAAGCGGTGGCAGCGGATCATCTTGCCCAGCCAGGAACGCCCGGTACAACGCACTGAGCTCACGCACCAACACGCCCAGCGACCAGCCATCCGAGACAATATGATGCTGGGTCAGCAGGAAGACGTGCTCCTGCTCCGACATCCGGATCAGCCGGCTGCGGATCAGTGGACCGCGCGCCAGATCGAACGGCGCGCGGGCCTCTTCATGGCACAGATCCGCAAGCGCAGCTTCCGCATCTACCCTGTCGCGCAGATCGTGTTCCAGCACCGGAAGCGGCGCATCCGGCGGCAGAACCTCAACCCAAGGCTCATCCTCTGAGGCAACAAAGACACTGCGCAGCACCTCGTGACGCGCCAGCAAACAGTCAAGGCTGCGCTGCCAAGCCGCGTGGTCGAACACACCTTCCAACCGCCACGCCAGCGGCATGTGGTAGATCGTGCCGCCCACATTCAACTGCGCCAAAAACCATAGCCGCTGCTGCGCAAAGGACAACACAAGTGGTTCATCACGCCCCACCGGCACAATGGCCGGCAGCTCGTGTGGACCGGAGCGGCTCAACTCATCCACGATGCTCTCGGCCAGATCCGACAGCACCGGTTTGGCAAACAGCGTCGTTAGCGGCAGGGCGAGGCCAACAGCTTGCGAGACCCGGCTCAACAACCGCACTGCCAAGAGCGAGTGGCCGCCGAGTTCGAAGAAGTTGTCGTGCCGTCCGACCCGCGCCAGCCCCAGAAGCTCCGCCCAGATCGTCGCCAGGGTGATCTCGATCTCGCCCTGCGGTGCCTCATACGTTGCCCGCGGATGCGCCTCATCGTCCGGAGCCGGCAGCGCCTTGCGATCCAGCTTGCCGTTCACCGTCAGCGGCAGCGCCGCAAGCCGCACAAACGCACTCGGCACCATGTAGTCCGGCAACCGCGTACTTAAATGTGCGCGCAAGGTGCCGGCGAGCTCGGCTCCCACAGCTTCGCCGGCATACTCGCTAGCCGTCACCACATAGGCGACCAGGCGCTTCTCGCCCGTGCCATCCTGTTGCGCCACCACCGCCGCCTCGCGCACCGACGCGTGCTCGCAAAGCCGCGCCGCGATCTCGCCGGGCTCGATCCGGAAGCCGCGGATCTTCACCTGGTCGTCGCTGCGGCCCAAAAACTCCAGATTGCCGTCCGGCAGGTACCGCGCAAGGTCGCCAGTCCGGTATAGCCGGTCGCCTTCCACAAACGGACTATCAATGAACCGCTCCGCCGTCAGCTCGGGCCGATTCAGGTAGCCGCGCGCGACCCCCGCCCCGCCGATATAGAGCTCGCCGACCGCCCCGAACGGAACAGGCGCTCCATGACCGTCAAGCAGATACACCTGCGTGTTCGCGATCGGACGCCCAATCGTCTCAACGACAGCGTCCCCCCTTGGCATGCAGATCCAGGTTGAGTACGTCGTCGTCTCGGAAGGAGCATACAGATTACAAATCTTCTGGACGCGGCTGCTCTCGAAGATCTTCTCGATCAGACCAGCCTTCAGCGGCTCACCGGCCAAATTAACCACGCTTGTCGAAGCCGGTACTGCTTTTTTGTCGACCAGAGAGGCGATCGCCGAGGGCACTGTATTGATCATGGAGACATCCAAAGGCCTCTCAGCCAGCGCCAGTGCATTCTCGACCAGATACAGTGTGCTTCCTTGCGAAAGCGGAACGAAGCATTCATAGACAGACAGATCAAAACTGATCGAGGTGGAGAACAGCATGCGGCTGATCTCTGAGGGGGCGAACACTCCGCCGCTCCACTGCAGCAGGTTCGCGGTGCTCTTATGCTCGACCATGACGCCCTTGGGCGAGCCTGTTGATCCCGAGGTGTAGATCACATAGGCGAGATGGCGCGCGGTCAGGCCGAGTGCGCGCGGGTCCGGATCCGAGACCGGCAGGTGCGCCCACGCCGGCGTTGCCGTGTCGAGAGCCACCACGTTCACATCGGCCAGCGCCTCGGCGCCCAGCGCGGATCGTCCCGCCGCATCGGCCAGCAGCAGAGGCGGCGCCGCATCGTTGAGAACCTGCTTTAGCCGCGCCGACGGATAGGCCGGATCCAGCGGCAGATACGCGCCCCCCGCCTTCAGGATCGCCAAAAGCCCCACCACCATCGCCACGCTGCGCTCAAGGCAGATCGCCACCGGCTGGTCCGGCTTCACCCCGAGCCCGATCAGATGATGCGCCAGACGGTTGGCCCGCGCATTGAGCTCGCCATAGCTCAACTGCTCATCCTCGTAGACCACCGCCACCGCGTCCGGCGTCTTGGCGACCTGCGCCTCGAACAGCTCATGGATGCACGTGTCCGCAGGATACGCCGCCACCGTTCGGTTCAGCTCCTCCAGCAAGTACGCGCGCTCATCGGACGACAGCAGCTCAATCCGCCCCACCGCTTGCCCGGCATCGGCAACCATCGCCCGCAGCAGTGCCAGCAGATAACCACGCTGCCGCTCGATCGTCGCTTGATCGAACAGCGCCGTGGCATAACCCAGCGTCCCGGCGATCACCTCGCCCTGCTCGCTTAAGCTCAGCTCCAGATCAAACTTGACCTGATCGAACCCATCCCCCGCAGCCTCCACCCGCAGCCCGGGAAGGTCGAAGGGCTGAGTGGCGGTGTTCTGCCAGGCCAGCATCACCTGGAACAATGGTGTGTGATCCAGACGACGTGGCGGCTGCACGATCTCCACCACCTGCTCAAATGGCAGGTCCTGATGCTCCTGCGCTCCCAAGGCCCTGCGCCGCGTCCGTTGGAGCAGCTCCGCCACACTCGGCTCCCCCGACAGGTCGAGGCGAACCGCCAAGGTGTTGACGAAGAAGCCGATCAACTCTTCGATCTCGCCCCGGCCCCGATTGGCGGTCGGCACGCCAATGACGATGTCGTCCTGCCCCGACAGACGCGACAGCACCGCGGCCCATGCCGCCAGCACCGTCATAAATGACGTCGTGCCATGTTGCTGGCTCAGCCGCCTCAAGCCCCGAGTCAGATCCGCATCGATGACGACAGGGACACCGGCCCCGGCAAACGACTGCTCGGCCGGCCGCGGCCGGTCCGTCGGCAACGCAAGACGCGCCGGCGCGCCAGACAGGGCATTGCGCCAATACTGCGCCTGGTTCGAGAGCCGCTCGCCCGACAGCCACTGCCGCTGCCAGGCGGCATAATCCGGATACTGGATCGCAAGCGGCGGCAGCGGATCGTCCTCTCCGGCCACAAACGCCCGATACAGCCGACTGAGCTCACGCACCAACACGCCCAGCGACCAGCCATCCGAGACAATATGGTGCTGCGTCAGCAGGAACACGTGCTCCTCATCCGACATCCGGATCAGCCGGCCGCGGATCAGCGGTCCCCGCGCCAGATCGAACGGCGTGCGCGCCTCTTCCCTGCACAGATCCAAGAGCGCCTCGTCCGCATCCGCCCTGTCCCGCAGATCGTGCTCTATGACCGGCAGCCCCGCATCCGGCGGCAGAACCTCAACCCGGGGCTTGCCCTCCGGCGCGACAAAGACGCTGCGCAGCGCCTCATGACGCGCCAACACACGGTCAAGGCTGCGCTGCCAGGCGCTGCGGTCGAGCACGCCTTGCAGCCGCCACGCCAGCGGAACGTGATAATGTGTGCCGGTCTCATCCAGCTGCGCCAAGAACCACAGCCGCTGCTGCGCAAACGACAGCACAAGCCGCTCTTCCCGCGACACCGGCACAATGGCCGGCAGGTTGTGTGGACCAGAGCGGCTCAACTCATCCACGATGCTCGCCGCCAGATCGGCCAGCACCGGCTTGGCAAACAGCGTCCTCAGCGGCAGCTGTACACCCAGGGCCTGCGAGATCCGGCTCAACAACCGCACCGCCAGGAGCGAGTGGCCGCCCAGCGCGAAGAAGTGATCCTGCCGCCCGACCCGCTCCAGCCCCAGAAGCTCCGCCCAGATCTGCGCCAGCGTCGTCTCGATCTCGCCCTGCGGCGCCTCATAGGCCGCCCGCGCATAGGCCTCGTCCGCAGGCGGCGGCAGCGCGCTGCGGTCCAGCTTGCCGTTCACCGTCAAGGGCAGCGCCGCAAGCCGCACGAACGCACTCGGCACCATGTAGTCCGGCAGGTGCGCACTTAAGTGCGCACTTAAGTGCGCACGCAAGGCGGCCGCCAGCGCGCCGCCATCTGCCTCGTCCGATCCTGTCTCGGGCTCACACACCACATAGCCGACAAGATGCTTCTCGCCAGAGCGATCCTCGCGCGCCAGCACCGCCGCCTCGCGCACCGACGCGTGCTCGAGCAGCCGCGCGGCAATCTCGCCCGGCTCGATCCGGAAGCCACGGATCTTCACCTGGTCGTCGCTGCGGCCCAAAAACTCCAGATTGCCGTCCGGCAGGTACCGCGCAAGGTCGCCAGTCCGGTATAGCCGGTCGCCTTCCACAAACGGACTATCAATGAACCGCTCCGCCGTCAGCTCGGGCCGATTCAGGTAGCCGCGCGCGACCCCCGCCCCGCCAATGTAGAGCTCGCCCACCGCCCCGAACGGAACAGGCTCACCATAACCATCAAGCAGATACACCTGCGTGTTCGCGATCGGACGGCCGATCGTCTCAACGACAGCGTCGCCCCTTGGCATGCAGATCCAGGTTGAGTACGTCGTCGTCTCGGAAGGAGCATACAGATTGCAAATCTTCTGGACGCGACTGCTCTCGAAGATCTTCTCGATCAGACCCGCCGTCAGCGGCTCGCCTGCCAAATTGACCACGCTTGTCGAAGCCGGTACTGCTTTTTTGTCGACCAGAGAGGCGATCGCCGAGGGCACTGTGTTGATCATGGAGACATCCAAAGGCCTCTCGGCCAGCGCCAGTGCATTCTCGACCAGGTAGAGCGTGCCTCCTTGCGAAAGCGGAACGAAGCATTCGTACACAGACAGGTCAAAACTGATCGAGGTGGAGAACAGCGTGCGACTGAGCTCTGAGGAGGCGAACACTCCGCGGCTCCAATGCAGCAGGTTTACGGTGCTCGCATGCTCGATCATGACGCCCTTTGGCGTGCCGGTTGAGCCTGAGGTGTAGATCACATAGGCGAGATGGCGTGAGCTCAGGCCGAGTGCGCGCGGATCCGGATCCGAGGCCGGCAGGTGCGCCCACGCCGGCGTTGCCGTGTCGAGAGCCACCACATTCACATCGGTCAGCGCCTCGGCGCCCAGCGCGGCGCGCCCCGCCGCATCGGCCAGCAGCAGCGGCGGCGCCGCATCGTTGAGAACCTGCTTGAGCCGCGCACTCGGATAGGTCGGATCCAACGGCAGATACGCACCACCCGCCTTGAGGATCGCCAAAAGCCCCACCACCATCGCCACGCTGCGCGCAAGGCAGATCGCAACCGGCTGGTCCGGCTTCACCCCGAGCGCGATCAGATGATGCGCCAGGCGGTTCGCCCGCGCATTGAGCTCGCCATAGCTCAACTGCTCATCCTCGTAGACCACCGCCACCGCGTCCGGCGTCTTGGCGACCTGCGCCTCGAACAGCTCGTGGATGCACGTGTCCGCAGGATACGCCGCCACCGTTCGGTTCAGCTCCTCCAGCAAGTACGCGCGCTCATCGGACGACAGCAGCTCAATCCGCCCCACCGCTTGCCCGGCATCGGCAACCATCGCCCGCAGCAGTGCCAGCAGATAACCACGCTGCCGCTCGATCGTCGCTTGATCGAACAGCGCCGTGGCATAACCCAGCGTCCCGGCGATCACCTCGCCCTGCTCGCTTAAGCTCAGCTCCAGATCAAACTTGACCTGATCGAACCCATCCCCCGCAGCCTCCACCCGCAGCCCGGGAAGGTCGAAGGGCTGAGTGGCGGTGTTCTGCCAGGCCAGCATCACCTGGAACAATGGTGTGTGATCCAGACGACGTGGCGGCTGCACGATCTCCACCACCTGCTCAAATGGCAGGTCCTGATGCTCCTGCGCTCCCAAGGCCCTGCGCCGCGTCCGTTGGAGCAGCTCCGCCACACTCGGCTCCCCCGACAGGTCGAGGCGAACCGCCAAGGTGTTGACGAAGAAGCCGATCAACTCTTCGATCTCGCCCCGGCCCCGATTGGCGCTCGGCACACCAATGACGATGTCGTCCTGCCCCGACAGACGCGACAGCACCGCGGCCCACGCCGCCAGCACCGTCATAAATAACGTCGTGCCATGTTGCTGGCTCAGCCGCCTCAAGCCCCGAGCCAGATTCGCATCGATGACGACAGGGACACTGGCCCCGGCAAACGACTGCTCGGCCGGCCGCGGCCGGTCCGTCGGCAACGCAAGACGCGCCGGCGCGCCAGACAGGGCATTGCGCCAATACTGCGCCTGGTCCGAGAGCCGCTCGCCCGACAGCCACTGCCGCTGCCAGGCGGCATAGTCCGGATACTGGATCGCAAGCGGCGGCAGCGGATCGTCCTCTCCGGCCACAAACGCCCGGTACAGCTGACTGAGCTCACGCACCAACACGCCCAGCGACCAGCCGTCCGAGACAATATGATGCTGCGTCAGCAGGACGACGTGCTCCTCATCGGAGGTCCGGATCAGCCGGCCGCGGATCAGTGGGCCGCGTGCCAGATCGAACGGCGTGCACGCCTCTTCATGGCACAGATCAGACAGCGCAGCCTCGGCGTCCGGCCTGTCCCGCAGGTCATGCTCCACGACTTGCAGCCCCGCACCCGGCGGCAAAACCTCAACCCTGGGCCTGCCCTCTGGGGCGACAAAAATACTGCGCAGCGCCTCATGACGCGCCAGCAAGCGGTCAAGGCTGCGCTGCCAGGCGCTGCGGTCGAGCACACCTTCCAGCCGCCACGCCAGCGGAACGTGATAGTGCGTGCTGGTCTCATCCAGCTGCGCCAAGAACCACAGCCGCTGCTGCGCAAAGGACAGCACAAGCGGCTCTTCGCGCCCAACCTTTGGTATCAGCGCAGCTGTTCGGCTCTCGCTCCCGTCTCCCTCTTTAGCGAGCAAAAGAAGCTTGCTTAGGCCTTCAGCATCGAGTTTTTCCAACTCGGTCCTAACTAAATCAGTCATTTCTAGGCACCCAGGGAGAGCAGCTTCTGAAGGTCGTCGCGATCGAATTTTTGTTCGATCAAAGCAATAGAGGCCTCACGAGCGAACTCGGCCAGCACTGGTTTAGCGAACAGCGTTATCAACGGCAGTTCGACACTCACAGCCTTCGATACCCTGTTCGAGAGTCGCACGGCCAAGAGCGAGTGGCCGCCCAGTTCGAAGAAGTTGTCGTGCCGTCCGACCCGCTCGAGCCCCAGAAGCTCCGCCCAGATCTGCGCCAGCGCGATCTCGATCTCGCCCTGCGGCGCCTCATAGGCTGCCCGCGCATACGCATCATCTTCCGGAGCCGGCAGCGCCTTGCGGTCCAGCTTGCCGTTCACCGTCAGCGGCAGCGCCGCAAGCCGCACGAACGCGGACGGCACCATGTACTCCGGCAACCGCGCACCGAGATGCGTGCGCAATGCGCCGGCCAGCTCGGCCGCCTCAGCTTCGCCGGCATACTCGCTAGCCGTCACCACATAGGCGACCAGGCGCTTCTCGCCCGTGCCATCCTGTTGCGCCACCACCGCCGCCTCGCGCACCGAGGCGTGCTCAAGAAGCCGTGCCACGATCTCGCCCGGCTCGATCCGGAAGCCACGGATCTTCACCTGGTCGTCGCTGCGGCCCAAAAACTCCAGATTGCCGTCCGGCAGGTACCGCGCAAGGTCGCCGGTCCGGTACAGCCGGTCGCCTGCCACAAACGGACTGGCGATGAATCGCTCCGCCGTCAGCTCGGGACGGTTCAGATAGCCGCGCGCAACACCCGCCCCGCCGATATAGATCTCCCCTACCGCCCCAAACGGAACAGGTGCTTCATGACCGTCCAGCAGATAGACTCGAAGATCAGGGATGCGCTTTCCGATCAGACTGCCCGAGGCGGTGGTGTCAGACTGATCAAGAGGCCGATAGGTGGCATGCACGGTGGTTTCCGTGATGCCATACATGTTGATCAGTTGTGGCGCACGATCTGAATGCCTTGCATACCACGGCTTCAGAATCGATGGCTCCAGAGCCTCCCCGCCAAAAATCACATAGCGAATGCCGTTTCGAACATTGCTCTGACACTCCAGATCAACGAGAGCTTTGAAAGCCGAAGGGGTTTGGTTCAGAACTGTGACGCCGGACTTGCAGATGAGATCATTGAAGTCAGGAGTGGAGCGAGCGGTATCGCTCGGCACGAGAATCAAGCGACCGCCATAACGCAGTGCGCCCCACAACTCCCACACTGAGAAGTCGAACGAGAAGGAATGGAACAAGCACCATACGTCCTGTTCAGTGAAGCCATACCAATCCTGCGTCGTCTCGAACAGACGAACTATCTGAGCATGCTCGACCATGACGCCCTTTGGCGTACCGGTGGAGCCGGAGGTGTAGATCACATAGGCGAGATGGCGTGAGGTGAGACCGAGCGCGCGCGGGTCCGGATCGGTGGCCGGCAGGGTTGCCCACCCCGGCGCCGCCGCCGCCAGATCCACCACCGTCAGGTCGGCCAGCGCCTCGGCGCCCAGCGCGGCGCGCCCCGCCGCATCGGCCAGCAGCAGCGGCGGCGCCGCATCGTTGAGAACCTGCTTGAGCCGCGCACTCGGATAGGTCGGATCCAACGGCAGATACGCACCACCCGCCTTGAGGATCGCCAAAAGCCCCACCACCAGCGCCACGCTGCGCTCAAGGCAGATCGCCACCGGTTGGTCCGGCTTCACTCCGAGCCCGATCAGATGATGCGCCAGGCGATTGGCCTGCGCATTGAGCTCGCCATAGCTTACGCGCTCGTCCGCACAGACCACCGCAACCGCGTCCGGCGCCTTGGCGACCTGCGCCTCGAACAGCTCATGGATGCACGTGTCCGAAGGATACGCCGCCCCCGTCCGGTTCAGCTCCTCCAGCAAGTACGCCCGCTCATCGGCTGACAGCAGATCAACCCGCCCGACCGCTTGCCCGGCATCAGCAACCATCGCCCGCAGCAGTGCCAGCAGATAATCCCGCTGCCGCTCAATCGTCGCTTGATCGAACAGCGCCGTGGCATAACCCAGCGTCCCGGCGATCACCTCGCCCTGCTCGCCTAAGTTCAGCTCCAGATCAAACTTGACCTGATCGAACCCATCCCCCGCAGCCTCCACCTGCAGCCCGGGAAGATCAAATGGCTCAGCTGAGGTGTTCTGCCAGGCCAACATCACCTGGAACAGCGGGGTGTGATCAAGCGAGCGCGGCGGCTGCACGATCTCCACCACCTGCTCAAACGGCAGGTCCTGATGCTCCTGCGCCGCCAAGACCATGCGCCGCGTCCGTTGGAGCAGCTCCGCCACACTCGGCTCGCCCGACAGGTCGAGGCGAACCGCCAAGGTGTTGACGAAGAAGCCGATCAACTCTTCGATCTCGCCCCGGCCCCGATTGGCGGTCGGCACGCCAATGACGATGTCGTCCTGCCCCGACAGACGCGACAGCACCGCGGCCCATGCCGCCAGCACCGTCATAAATGACGTCGTGCCATGTTGCTGGCTCAGCCGCCTCAAGCCCCGAGTCAGATCCGCATCGATGACGACAGGGACACCGGCCCCGGCAAACGACTGCTCGGCCGGCCGCGGCCGGTCCGTCGGCAACGCAAGACGCGCCGGCGCGCCAGACAGGGCATTGCGCCAATACTGCGCCTGGTTCGAGAGCCGCTCGCCCGACAGCCACTGCCGCTGCCAGGCGGCATAATCCGGATACTGGATCGCAAGCGGCGGCAGCGGATCGTCCTCTCCGGCCACAAACGCCCGATACAGCCGACTGAGCTCACGCACCAACACGCCCAGCGACCAGCCATCCGAGACAATATGGTGCTGCGTCAGCAGGAACACGTGCTCCTCATCCGACATCCGGATCAGCCGGCCGCGGATCAGCGGTCCCCGCGCCAGATCGAACGGCGTGCGCGCCTCTTCCCTGCACAGATCCAAGAGCGCCTCGTCCGCATCCGCCCTGTCCCGCAGATCGTGCTCTATGACCGGCAGCCCCGCATCCGGCGGCAGAACCTCAACCCGGGGCTTGCCCTCCGGCGCGACAAAGACGCTGCGCAGCGCCTCATGACGCGCCAACACACGGTCAAGGCTGCGCTGCCAGGCGCTGCGGTCGAGCACGCCTTGCAGCCGCCACGCCAGCGGAACGTGATAATGTGTGCCGGTCTCATCCAGCTGCGCCAAGAACCACAGCCGCTGCTGCGCAAACGACAGCACAAGCCGCTCTTCCCGCGACACCGGCACAATGGCCGGCAGGTTGTGTGGACCAGAGCGGCTCAACTCATCCACGATGCTCGCCGCCAGATCGGCCAGCACCGGCTTGGCAAACAGCGTCCTCAGCGGCAGCTGTACACCCAGGGCCTGCGAGATCCGGCTCAACAACCGCACCGCCAGGAGCGAGTGGCCGCCCAGCGCGAAGAAGTGATCCTGCCGCCCGACCCGCTCCAGCCCCAGAAGCTCCGCCCAGATCTGCGCCAGCGTCGTCTCGATCTCGCCCTGCGGCGCCTCATAGGCCGCCCGCGCATAGGCCTCGTCCGCAGGCGGCGGCAGCGCGCTGCGGTCCAGCTTGCCGTTCACCGTCAAGGGCAGCGCCGCAAGCCGCACGAACGCACTCGGCACCATGTAGTCCGGCAGGTGCGCACTTAAGTGCGCACTTAAGTGCGCACGCAAGGCGGCCGCCAGCGCGCCGCCATCTGCCTCGTCCGATCCTGTCTCGGGCTCACACACCACATAGCCGACAAGATGCTTCTCGCCAGAGCGATCCTCGCGCGCCAGCACCGCCGCCTCGCGCACCGACGCGTGCTCGAGCAGCCGCGCGGCAATCTCGCCCGGCTCGATCCGGAAGCCACGGATCTTCACCTGGTCGTCGCTGCGGCCCAAAAACTCCAGATTGCCGTCCGGCAGGTACCGCGCAAGGTCGCCAGTCCGGTATAGCCGGTCGCCTTCCACAAACGGACTATCAATGAACCGCTCCGCCGTCAGCTCGGGCCGATTCAGGTAGCCGCGCGCGACCCCCGCCCCGCCAATGTAGAGCTCGCCCACCGCCCCGAACGGAACAGGCTCACCATAACCATCAAGCAGATACACCTGCGTGTTCGCGATCGGACGGCCGATCGTCTCAACGACAGCGTCGCCCCTTGGCATGCAGATCCAGGTTGAGTACGTCGTCGTCTCGGAAGGAGCATACAGATTGCAAATCTTCTGGACGCGACTGCTCTCGAAGATCTTCTCGATCAGACCCGCCGTCAGCGGCTCGCCTGCCAAATTGACCACGCTTGTCGAAGCCGGTACTGCTTTTTTGTCGACCAGAGAGGCGATCGCCGAGGGCACTGTGTTGATCATGGAGACATCCAAAGGCCTCTCGGCCAGCGCCAGTGCATTCTCGACCAGGTAGAGCGTGCCTCCTTGCGAAAGCGGAACGAAGCATTCGTACACAGACAGGTCAAAACTGATCGAGGTGGAGAACAGCGTGCGACTGAGCTCTGAGGAGGCGAACACTCCGCGGCTCCAATGCAGCAGGTTTACGGTGCTCGCATGCTCGATCATGACGCCCTTTGGCGTGCCGGTTGAGCCTGAGGTGTAGATCACATAGGCGAGATGGCGTGAGCTCAGGCCGAGTGCGCGCGGATCCGGATCCGAGGCCGGCAGGTTCGCCCAGGCCGCGCTCGCCGTGTCGAGATCGATCACCGTCACATCGGCCAGCGCACCCGAGCCCAGCGCAGCACGCCCCGAAGCATCGGTCAGCAGCAGCCGCGGCGCCGCATCCGCGAGCACCTGCGTGAGCCGCCCGGACGGATAGGCCGGATCCAGCGGCAGATACGCACCACCCGCCTTGAGGATTGCCAAAAGCCCCACCACCATCGCCACGCTGCGCTCAAGGCAGATCGCCACCGGCTGGTCCGGCTTCACCCCGAGCCCGATCAGGTGATGCGCCAGGCGGTTCGCCCGCGCATTGAGCTCGCCATAGCTCAAGCGTTCGTCTTCACAGACCACCGCCACCGCATCCGGCGCCTTGGTTACCTGCGCCTCGAACAGCTCGTGGATGCACATGTCCGCAGGATACGCCGCCACCGTTCGGTTCAGCTCCTCCAGCAAGTACGCGCGCTCATCGGACGGCAGGATGTCCAGCTCTCGCACCGGCGTGTTCGGCGCCCGCTCCAGCGCCTCAGCCAGCTGCTCGAGCGCGCGCTGCATGTAGCCGCAGACCCGATCCGCTGAGACAGGCTCCGCCACCTGCGCTGTCAGACCGAGCGCTTCGCCAAAATCCTCCACTGACAACGTCAGCGGATAATTGGTGCGCTCCTCCCCGCTTAAGCATTCCACGCCGGACAGCCCATCGTCGGGTCCGGCGCCGGAGATCGCCGCCGGCGTGTTGTGGCGGTAGTTCAACAGCGCGCTGAACAGCGGCGCCGGGGCCGCAACACCGCTGCAGCGTTGCGCCAGGGCCAGTGAGGCATGTTCGTGTGCCAATAGTTCAGCCAGCCGGCGATGCGTGGTCCGGACGCTCGCCTCGACCCCAGTGCCGTCCAGATCTAGCCGCAACGGCAGGGTGTTCATGAACAGACCCAGCGCGCGGTCGGCGCCGGCGCCCCCATGCATGCGGCCGAACAGCACCGTGCCGAACACCACCTGCTCGCGCCCACTGCTGCGCGCCACCACCTGTCCCCAGGCCAGATGGCACAGGCTCGCCAGGCTCACACCAAGCCGTCGCGCCTGGCCGCGCAGCCGATCCTGCAGCGCCTGCGGTAGCATCCGCCGTGCCTCACGAACTCCGCTGCCGTCGCCGCGAACCTCACTCAGTCCAAACGGCGTGGTCGGCTCGTCGATGTCGGCAAGCCACGCGCGGAAGAACTCTGCATGCGCTTCTCTACCGACGCCCAGGCGCGCCTGTGCCACCAGGTCGCGGAACGGCTGCGGGGCTGCAAGCTCATGCTCGCGTCCCTCCAGCACGGCCCGGACCTCGGCATGCATCACGTCCAGCGTGGTGTGATCCCCGATCAGATGGTGCTGCAGCTCCAAGAGCAGCCAGCGCCCGCCGCCGGGCTCGCGCGCGATCACAAACCGCAACAAGGGCGCCAGCCCCAGATCGATCCGGTGCTGGCGTGGATCAAACCTTAGCCTGAGCTGCTCGGGGCCAGGACCACCGGACCCATCCAGCTCAACCTCGGTCACCTCCAGCGGCGCTCTCCGCCACACCACCTGGGCCGGGCTCGACAGCCCCTCCCACACAAACGATGTGCGCAGAATGTCGTGCCGATCCACCACCTGCTGGACCGCGGCCAGATAGCGGTCGAGCAGGGCCCGGTCGGCAAACGCCATCAGCGAGACCAGCAGGTACGGATCACCGCGGCTGGCCAACAGATGATGGAACAGGATGCCGTCCTGCAGCGGGGACAAAGCATAAATATCCTGGACGTTACTGAGACCACCGGGCACCGTGGCGACAATCCGGTCGATCTCGCCCTGCGTCAGCTCGATCAGCGGCAGCATCTGCGGCGTGATCGCCGTGCTTCGTTCTGTGATCAGGTTGGCCGGGACCGCCACCTCGTGATGGCTGCCGAGGCTCACGGCCAGATCCGCAAGCACCGGTTTGGCAAACAAGGTCCGCACCTCGATCCCAAGCGACAGCCGCCGCAGACGCTCCATCAGCTGCACGGCCAGGAGCGAGTGGCCGCCCAGCGCAAAGAAGTTGTCGTGCCGTCCGACCCGCGTCAGCCCCAGAAGCTCCGCCCAGATCTGCGCCAGCTTCTCCTCAATGGGCCCTTTTGGCGCTTCATAGGCGCGACGCGCATACGCATCATCTTCCGGAGCCGGCAGCATCTTGCGGTCCAGCTTGCCGTTCACCGTCAGCGGCAGCGCCGCAAGCCGCACGAACGCGGACGGCACCATGTACTCCGGCAGACGCGCACTCAAGTGCGTGCGCAATGCGCCGGACAGCGCGCCTCCATCTTCCTCTTCCGATCCTGTCTCGGGCGCACAGACCACATAGGCGACAAGCTGCTTCTCGCCAGAGCGATCCTCGCGCGCCAGCACCGCCGCCTCGCGCACCGACGCGTGCTCGAGCAGCCGCGCGGCAATCTCGCCCGGCTCGATCCGGAAGCCACGGATCTTCACCTGGTCGTCGCTGCGGCCCAAAAACTCCAGATTGCCGTCCGGCAGATACCGCGCCAGGTCGCCGGTCCGGTATAGTCGGTCGCCTTCCACAAACGGACTGGCGATGAACCGCTCCGCCGTCAGCTCGGGCCGGTTCAGGTAGCCGCGCGCAACACCGGCCCCGCCAATGTAGAGCTCGCCTACCGTCCCGAACGGAACAGGTGCTCCATGACCATCAAGCAGATACACCTGCGTGTTCGCGATCGGCCGGCCAATCGGGATGCTATTGGATAGAGGTGGCTCTCTCGGAATGTCATAGAAGATACAACCCACAACTGTCTCGGTTGGGCCGTATTCGTTGACCATCCTGGCGGTGGGCTGGATGCTGCGCCACAACTCCACTGTCGAATGCGACAGCGCTTCACCGCCAATAATGAATGATCCAACTTGACTGGCCGCGGTGTCCGCCAGCATCTGTTGCCCAAGAGCATCCAGATGGTTCGGGGTGATATTGATCAGCCCGCACTCCGAGCTGATCTTTGCTTTTAGCCCCTCGACCTCGTCTCTCTCCGTTAGAAGATCTGCATAGCCGCCGTGAATGAGAGGTGCAAAAAGGCTGTTAATTGTCGCATCGAACGCGACAGGTGAGGAGACCACGGAGGATGATCTGGGCGCGTAAGCGTCGCAGGCCCAGTGCAGGTAATTGGTCATTCCCCGATGCTCGACCATGACGCCCTTGGGCGTGCCTGATGATCCCGAGGTGTAGATCACATAGGCGAGATGGCGCGAGGTCAGGCCGAGGGTGCGCGGATCCGGATCCGAGGCCGGCAGGTTTGCCCACACCGGCATTGCCGTGTCGAGAGCCACCACGTTCACATCGGCCAGCGCCTCGGCGCCCAGCGCGGCGCGCCCCGCCGCATCGGCCAGCAGCAGCAGCGGCGGCGCCGCATCGTTGAGAACCTGCTTGAGCCGCGCACTCGGATAGGTCGGATCCAACGGCAGATACGCACCACCCGCCTTGAGGATCGCCAAAAGCCCCACCACCATCGCCACGCTGCGCGCAAGGCAGATCGCAACCGGCTGGTCCGGCTTCACCCCGAGCGCGATCAGATGATGCGCCAGGCGGTTCGCCCGCGCATTGAGCTCGCCATAGCTCAACTGCTCATCCTCGTAGACCACCGCCACCGCGTCCGGCGTCTTGGCGACCTGCGCCTCGAACAGCTCGTGGATGCACGTGTCCGCAGGATACGCCGCCACCGTTCGGTTCAGCTCCTCCAGCAAGTACGCGCGCTCATCGGACGACAGCAGCTCAATCCGCCCCACCGCTTGCCCGGCATCGGCAACCATCGCCCGCAGCAGTGCCAGCAGATAACCACGCTGCCGCTCGATCGTCGCTTGATCGAACAGCGCCGTGGCATAACCCAGCGTCCCGGCGATCACCTCGCCCTGCTCGCTTAAGCTCAGCTCCAGATCAAACTTGACCTGATCGAACCCATCCCCCGCAGCCTCCACCCGCAGCCCGGGAAGGTCGAAGGGCTGAGTGGCGGTGTTCTGCCAGGCCAGCATCACCTGGAACAATGGTGTGTGATCCAGACGACGTGGCGGCTGCACGATCTCCACCACCTGCTCAAATGGCAGGTCCTGATGCTCCTGCGCTCCCAAGGCCCTGCGCCGCGTCCGTTGGAGCAGCTCCGCCACACTCGGCTCCCCCGACAGGTCGAGGCGAACCGCCAAGGTGTTGACGAAGAAGCCGATCAACTCTTCGATCTCGCCCCGGCCCCGATTGGCGGTCGGCACGCCAATGACGATGTCGTCCTGCCCCGACAGACGCGACAGCACCGCGGCCCATGCCGCCAGCACCGTCATAAATGACGTCGTGCCATGTTGCTGGCTCAGCCGCCTCAAGCCCCGAGTCAGATCCGCATCGATGACGACAGGGACACCGGCCCCGGCAAACGACTGCTCGGCCGGCCGCGGCCGGTCCGTCGGCAACGCAAGACGCGCCGGCGCGCCAGACAGGGCATTGCGCCAATACTGCGCCTGGTTCGAGAGCCGCTCGCCCGACAGCCACTGCCGCTGCCAGGCGGCATAATCCGGATACTGGATCGCAAGCGGCGGCAGCGGATCGTCCTCTCCGGCCACAAACGCCCGGTACAGCTGACTGAGCTCACGCACCAACACGCCCAGCGACCAGCCGTCCGAGACAATATGATGCTGCGTCAGCAGGACGACGTGCTCCTCATCGGAGGTCCGGATCAGCCGGCCGCGGATCAGTGGGCCGCGTGCCAGATCGAACGGCGTGCACGCCTCTTCATGGCACAGATCAGACAGCGCAGCCTCGGCGTCCGGCCTGTCCCGCAGGTCATGCTCCACGACTTGCAGCCCCGCACCCGGCGGCAAAACCTCAACCCTGGGCCTGCCCTCTGGGGCGACAAAAATACTGCGCAGCGCCTCATGACGCGCCAGCAAGCGGTCAAGGCTGCGCTGCCAGGCGCTGCGGTCGAGCACACCTTCCAGCCGCCACGCCAGCGGAACGTGATAGTGCGTGCTGGTCTCATCCAGCTGCGCCAAGAACCACAGCCGCTGCTGCGCAAAGGACAGCACAAGCGGCTCTTCGCGCGACACGGCCACAATGGCCGGCAGCTCGTGTGGACCGGAGCGGCTCAACTCATCCACGATGCTCTCGGCCAGATCCGACAGCACCGGTTTGGCAAACAGCGTCGTTAGCGGCAGGGCGAGGCCAACAGCTTGCGAGACCCGGCTCAACAACCGCACTGCCAAGAGCGAGTGGCCGCCGAGTTCGAAGAAGTTGTCGTGCCGTCCGACCCGCGCCAGCCCCAGAAGCTCCGCCCAGATCGTCGCCAGGGTGATCTCGATCTCGCCCTGCGGTGCCTCATACGTTGCCCGCGGATGCGCCTCATCGTCCGGAGCCGGCAGCGCCTTGCGATCCAGCTTGCCGTTCACCGTCAGCGGCAGCGCCGCAAGCCGCACAAACGCACTCGGCACCATGTAGTCCGGCAACCGCGTACTTAAATGTGCGCGCAAGGTGCCGGCGAGCTCGGCTCCCACAGCTTCGCCGGCATACTCGCTAGCCGTCACCACATAGGCGACCAGGCGCTTCTCGCCCGTGCCATCCTGTTGCGCCACCACCGCCGCCTCGCGCACCGACGCGTGCTCGCAAAGCCGCGCCGCGATCTCGCCGGGCTCGATCCGGAAGCCGCGGATCTTCACCTGGTCGTCGCTGCGGCCCAAAAACTCCAGATTGCCGTCCGGCAGGTACCGCGCAAGGTCGCCAGTCCGGTATAGCCGGTCGCCTTCCACAAACGGACTATCAATGAACCGCTCCGCCGTCAGCTCGGGCCGATTCAGGTAGCCGCGCGCGACCCCCGCCCCGCCAATGTAGAGCTCGCCCACCGCCCCGAACGGAACAGGCTCACCATAACCATCAAGCAGATACACCTGCGTGTTCGCGATCGGACGGCCGATCGTCTCAACGACAGCGTCGCCCCTTGGCATGCAGATCCAGGTTGAGTACGTCGTCGTCTCGGAAGGAGCATACAGATTGCAAATCTTCTGGACGCGACTGCTCTCGAAGATCTTCTCGATCAGACCCGCCGTCAGCGGCTCGCCTGCCAAATTGACCACGCTTGTCGAAGCCGGTACTGCTTTTTTGTCGACCAGAGAGGCGATCGCCGAGGGCACTGTGTTGATCATGGAGACATCCAAAGGCCTCTCGGCCAGCGCCAGTGCATTCTCGACCAGGTAGAGCGTGCCTCCTTGCGAAAGCGGAACGAAGCATTCGTACACAGACAGGTCAAAACTGATCGAGGTGGAGAACAGCGTGCGACTGAGCTCTGAGGAGGCGAACACTCCGCGGCTCCAATGCAGCAGGTTTACGGTGCTCGCATGCTCGATCATGACGCCCTTTGGCGTGCCGGTTGAGCCTGAGGTGTAGATCACATAGGCGAGATGGCGTGAGCTCAGGCCGAGTGCGCGCGGATCCGGATCCGAGGCCGGCAGGTTCGCCCAGGCCGCGCTCGCCGTGTCGAGATCGATCACCGTCACATCGGCCAGCGCACCCGAGCCCAGCGCAGCACGCCCCGAAGCATCGGTCAGCAGCAGCCGCGGCGCCGCATCCGCGAGCACCTGCGTGAGCCGCCCGGACGGATAGGCCGGATCCAGCGGCAGATACGCACCACCCGCCTTGAGGATTGCCAAAAGCCCCACCACCATCGCCACGCTGCGCTCAAGGCAGATCGCCACCGGCTGGTCCGGCTTCACCCCGAGCCCGATCAGGTGATGCGCCAGGCGGTTCGCCCGCGCATTGAGCTCGCCATAGCTCAAGCGTTCGTCTTCACAGACCACCGCCACCGCATCCGGCGCCTTGGTTACCTGCGCCTCGAACAGCTCGTGGATGCACATGTCCGCAGGATACGCCGCCACCGTTCGGTTCAGCTCCTCCAGCAAGTACGCGCGCTCATCGGACGGCAGAATGTCCAGCTCCCGCACCGGCATGTTCGGCGTCCGCTCCAGCGCTTCGGCCAGTTGCGCAAGCGCGCGCTGCATGTAGTCGCAGACCCGGTCCGGACATACCGGCTCCGCCGCGTCCGCCGTCAGCCCCAGCGCTTCGCCAAAATCCTCCACCGACAACGTCAGCGGATAATTGGTTCGTTCCTCCCCACTCAGCCATTCCACGCCCGAGAGCACATCGTCCGGTCCGGAGCCGGACATTGCCGCCGGGGTGTTGTGGCGGTAGTTCAACAGCGCGCTGAACAGCGGCGCCGGCGCCGCAACCCCGCTGCAGCGCTGTGCCAGCGCCAGCGAGGCATGTTCGTGTGCCAATAGTTCAGCCAGCCGGCGATGCGTGGTCCGGACGCTCGCCTCGACCCCAGTGCCGTCCAGATCTAGCCGCAGCGGCAGGGTGTTCATGAACAGGCCCATGGCGCGGTCGGCGCCGGCGCCCCCATGCATGCGGCCGAACAGCACCGTGCCGAACACCACCTGCTCGCGCCCACTGCTGCGCGCCACCACCTGGCCCCACGCCAGATGGCAGAGACTCGCCAGGCTCACACCAAGCCGCCGCGCATGCGCCCGCAACCGATCGTTGAGCTCCTGCGGCAGCATCCGCCGCGCCTCACGGGCCCCGCTGCCGTCGCCGCGCACCTCGCGCAAGCCAAACGGCGTGGTCGGCTCGTCGATGTCGGCAAGCCACGCGCGGAAGAACTCTGCATGCGCTTCTGCGTCAACGCCCAGGCGCGCCTGCGCCACCAGGTTGCGGAACGGCTGCGGGGCTGCAAGCTCATGGGCGCGTCCCTCCAGCACGGCCCGGACCTCGGCATGCATCACGTCCAGCGTGGTGTGATCCCCGATCAGATGGTGCTGCAGCTGCAACAGCAGCCAGCGCCCGCCGCCGGGCTCGCGCGCGATCACAAACCGCAACAAGGGCGCCAGCCCCAGATCGATGCGGTGCTGGCGCGGATCAAACCGCTGCCGGAGCTGCTCGGAGCCAGGACCAGCGGACCCATCCAGCGCGACCTCGGTCACCTCCAGCGGCGCGTTCCGCCACACCACCTGGGCCGGGCGCGACAGCCCCTCCCAGACAAACGACGTGCGCAGAATGTCGTGCCGATCCACCACCTGCTGAACCGCGGCAACATAGCGCTCCAACAGGGCCCGGTCGGCAAACGCCATCTGCGAGATGAGCAGGTACGGATCGCCCGTTGCCGCCAACAAATGATGGAACAGGATGCCGTCCTGCAGCGGGGACAAAGCATAAATATCCTGGACGTTACTGAGACCACCGGGCACCGTGGCGACAATCCGGTCGATCTCGCCCTGCGTCAGCTCGATCAGCGGCAGCATCTGCGGCGTGATCGCCGTGCTTCGTTCTGTGATCAGGTTGGCCGGGACCGCCACCTCGTGATGGCTGCCGAGGCTCACGGCCAGATCCGCAAGCACCGGTTTGGCAAACAAGGTCCGCACCTCGATCCCAAGCGACAGCCGCCGCAGACGCTCCATCAGCTGCACGGCCAGGAGCGAGTGGCCGCCCAGCGCAAAGAAGTTGTCGTGCCGTCCGACCCGCGTCAGCCCCAGAAGCTCCGCCCAGATCTGCGCCAGCTTCTCCTCAATGGGCCCTTTTGGCGCTTCATAGGCGCGACGCGCATACGCATCATCTTCCGGAGCCGGCAGCATCTTGCGGTCCAGCTTGCCGTTCACCGTCAGCGGCAGCGCCGCAAGCCGCACGAACGCGGACGGCACCATGTACTCCGGCAGACGCGCACTCAAGTGCGTGCGCAATGCGCCGGACAGCGCGCCTCCATCTTCCTCTTCCGATCCTGTCTCGGGCGCACAGACCACATAGGCGACAAGCTGCTTCTCGCCAGAGCGATCCTCGCGCGCCAGCACCGCCGCCTCGCGCACCGACGCGTGCTCGAGCAGCCGCGCGGCAATCTCGCCCGGCTCGATCCGGAAGCCACGGATCTTCACCTGGTCGTCGCTGCGACCCAAAAACTCCAGATTGCCGTCCGGCAGATACCGCGCCAGGTCGCCGGTCCGGTACAGCCGGTCGCCTTCCACAAACGGACTGGCGATGAACCGCTCCGCCGTCAGCACGGGACGGTTCAGGTAGCCGCGCGCAACACCGGCCCCGCCAATGTAGAGCTCGCCTACCGCCCCGAACGGAACAGGTGCTCCATGACCATCAAGCAGATACACCTGCGTGTTCGCGATCGGCCGGCCGATTGGGATCGAGTTCAGTCTCTCAACAGCTTGAGATATTTCAAAAGTGGTACATCCAACCGTTGCTTCTGTCGGACCAAAATGATTGATCAGGCGCACGTTCGGAAAGCGCTTTTGCCAAAACAGTATATCTGCTGGGATTAAGGCCTCGCCCCCCACCATCAGTGCTCGTGTCGGAGCAGGTCCTTCGTAGCCATCAAGCCGCTTATTCAGCATGCTCAAATGTGACGGCGTCAGCTTAACCAAATCATAGATCCGACCATCCTCGACAGCAGCAAGCGACTCTATCTGAGCAATCGGCTTTACAAGATGAAGCTTAGCGCCTGCTAATAGAGGCCCAAATAGAGTTGTGACGATTCCATCAAAGCTCAACGAATGCAGCAGGGGCGATCCGTTCAAAGCACGCTTGTAATAACTGTGATCTGACCATTGCAAATAGTTGACCATCCCTCGATGCTCGACCATGACGCCCTTGGGCGAGCCTGTTGATCCCGAGGTGTAGATTACATAGGCGAGGTGGCGTGAGCTCAGGCCGAGTGCGCGCGGGTCCGGATCCGAGGCCGGCAGCTTCGCCCAGGCCGGTGTCGCCGCCTCGAGATCGACAACCGTCAGATCGACCAGCGCATCGGCGCCCAGCGCGGATCGTCCCGCCGCATCGGCCAGCAACAGTTGCGGCTGCGCATCCTCAAGAACCTGCTTGAGCCGCGCACTCGGATAGGTCGGGTCCAGCGGCAGATACGCACCACCCGCCTTGAGGATCGCCAAAAGCCCCACCACCATCGCCACGCTGCGCTCCAGGCAGATCGCAACCGGCTGATCCGGTCTCACCCCGCGCGCAATCAGATGATGCGCCAGGCGGTTGGCCCGCGCATTGAGCTCGCCATAGCTTACGCGCTCGTCCTCATGGACCACCGCCACCGCATCCGGCGCCTTGGCGACCTGCGCCTCGAACAGCTCGTGGATGCACGTGTCCGCAGGATACGCCGCCGCCGTCCGGTTCAGCTCCTCCAGCAAGTACGCCCGCTCATCGGCTGACAGTAGCTCAATCTGCCCAACCGGCTGCTGCGCATCCACGACGACAGCACGCAATAACGTTTGCAAATGCCGCGTAATGCGATCAACCTGCTCAGGCTCCACACGACTTTCATCAAAGTTCCATCGAAAGCGCCCATCCAGAGCGCAAACCTCAAATGTTAGAAACTCACCCGATGGATCTGTCTCAGAACTCAGCCTCGAAGCTCGATCATGAGCGGCAGAACAGCTGTTCGTCCTGACAGAAATGCCAATCGGCCAGGGGCGGCGCAATCGTAGCGCCTCCGCACTCCGCAATGTCGGGCAGCGCGCGATAAGGTCCCGCGCAAAGCTATCGCACCTCTTCAGCTGAGCGCATTCGGCGGCAACTGCCCTGCACACCTCTGCAAAACCATGACTAAAATCGATAGTAATTTCCATCGGCACGACAGAAGCGACAAGCGCCTCCTCCGCGTTCAATCCGGCTCGCGCTCCATTCGCTGCAGGAGTCCATCCCAATTGGAGCTCTGATTCGCCAATCATACGAGCGAGATAGATGAGCCACGCACTCAATAGGTGTTCCGTGCGTTCCACTGGCGACAACTCGGTCAACGCACTTGGAATGAGCCATGAAGTCGTCTGCCGTCTGGGATGAGCCTCAGCTTCTGAAGACGACAGATAAGGAAGCTCCAATAACTCAAACTGCTCAAGTCGCCGTTGCCAAAACTTCTCCCAAGGCGCCAACATTTCGTGGGCGACAGTTATGCTCCGCGCCTGCCCATCGCTCAAAATCGGGAGGCAATCGCCTATGTTCAGATTGGAGTGCCTCGCGAGTGCCCGCGCGTCGAAAGCCTGACCATCTGAGCTGCTAAAGCAAACCTCAACATCCTCTGTACCTGTCGCCACCCGCCAATGGCTGGAGTGAATTTCAACCAGGGAGCCCGCCGGAAAGCCCGAGCGTCCAGCCAGCACTTCCAAGCATTTGACTACGACAACGTCATCGCCAAGCAGAGCCTTGGGCAGGCACAACGGATTTGCATGATACGGCCCAAAGTCTAGCGCGCGTGTTACTGCTGACAGATCTTGGGCGGAGCGATCCCATCGCAGACAGCCCGCAGCATCCGGGCGTCGACTCCTATGAAAATAGGTTCTCTCCACTAGCACCTGCGGACGGGCGCTGAACTCTCCGTTCGTTAACCCAGTCAAGAGTTCCCGGAAGCCCTCGACAGCGGCTTCATAACATTTGAGATTCAGGGTCAAGGCAGTATCGCTGCGCGCAATCAAGACCTGGCGTTGAACGACCAGATCACCCGTATCAACCCCCTCATCGAGGCGATGCCACGTGATGGCGTATTCGGTCTCTTGAGCCAACAGCGCCCAAGACGTCGCATGAACTCCCGCATATCGCGGCAAGGGACCGTCGTGGTAGTTGAAAGCGCCTTGACGCGCTCGCCCAAACACTTCCGCTGGCAATATGAATGGATTTGCAACAGAAAATATCCACTCCACCGATTCCGTATTCAGGAACGTGGAGAGCTCCTCAACACTCGCCACGCACAAGACGTTGGTGCGCGCCGCCCAATCGCTGAATATAGGGTCGGCACACAATACCGCGCGGATGACGTACCCCATCTCGATTGCTATCTGAGCGCAGCCGATAGCTAGCGTACCACTACCAACAAAGACCACAGAGGAAATTGACGGGACTGCCAGCCGTTGCCTATCCTGATCTGCCGTTTCGCGACTACCTGCGAGCGTCGGAGGAGACGAATGCGCCATTTCACACCTCAGCTAACCGTTTCGTGCACAAGAGGCTCGGCCGTGGGTGGTAACTCCGCGCTGCGGGAGCCCGCCAACCAAGTCAATTTGAGCGCCCAAGTTGTTTCCGCCGCGCACCAACACGACTCTTCTCGTGTTGGTCATATTTTTTGTGTTGGTCATATTTTCTCGACCCTCGTTGGCTAGGATCTGCTCGTTCTAAAAAGGTCGCACCTCGGCAAGGCTACTGAAAGAGCGCGCGACTCAAAACGTCGCGGCGGTCCCTCGGCGCGAGCTCGAACCTATTGCGAACGGATCTGCAACTACTTGATTGGACCACCTCCACACTCCCGATCCTTCGAATGCTTGCCTAACAACTCAGAAAAGCGAAGTTCTGACGTTCATTCATCATTCTCCAGACCATCTTGAAGCGAGCATCTGACGTCACTTTGCGCTATGCTCCAGCTCGTCAATGCGAAATCGATGCGTGTGTGGAGTCGCCTTGGGCGGGACTTTTCCAAGCCTACAACCTGACCCAACGTGAGCATCAAGCCATTTGATGCTCTTGCTGAGGCTTATTCCATTCAACCGCGAGCGAACTGCATGTCGTGGCAATTCTCAGGCTCCCTCCATGGTGCAGTCCCGGGGCGAGAGAAACTGTGGGTGACGAATAGAGACCTGCCCGCGACCGCGCCACAGCGGAAGGCGGGTATACCGTGAGACTGCTTTCATACAGCAGCCAAACTCGTAGAGGTGGTCGGCTGGACGACGCACGCGCATCCGGATCGGCATTGCCGATTGAGAGATCCACCGTTCTACTGGCCGCTCAGCTCACGTGCGCTTGATGAACGACCTGGTTTGGGCAGTCTATGTTAGCGCGAAACACCCGCTGGCTCGATGGACAGATACACCCTCGATGGATTGATCGCCCGACGATCCAATCAATGTTCATATAGCCACGCGCAATGTTCCTTCGTTGCGACCGACCTTGATGAGATCGTCTTACTGATATGCCAGCTCTTACGAAGGGAAACGGCCCGCATACCATCCCAGGGCATTACGTGTCTCGAAATCGCGCAGCTAGCGCGAGAATTCCCCCGTCAAATGGCAGATAAATTCCGTTAATAGTTCGACTTCCAAAGCTCGCGGGCTTGTCCGAGTTGACGATTTGGGCCTCGAATAGGCTACACTGACTGTTAGTCCTGACGCTCACATCTTGAAAAATCCAAAAATTCACCAGTTGCCGGCGCATACGATTTGTATACGGCTTCCTTTATTGCGAAGATTAGTTTCGGACCGACTCGACTGTTAGACCACTCGCTAAGCTCGATCTCGGCGGGGGTGCATATGATCGGCAGAAGGTCCCCTTCAAGTGGTTCCTCGTCTTCAATGTCCAATCCCAAAGCGAGTACGTCGCTAGAGCGTCCGGCAACGGCTCCGCAATCAGACGAAGAGTGGGAAATACTCCCCATGGCTCCGGAAGGCCAAATAGGAGCTCGATCTGCCCCCGACAAAATCGGAACAGGAGCGAAGCCCAGACGCTCCAGCGCTTCACGAGCGTGATGCCGTCCCCAAGCGAACTCGCGTCGACGACGCTGCACGACGCCGCCCAACATTTCGGCCTCAGCGGGAAACGGAAGGGGAAAGGGGTCACGTATTGGACCGCCCGAAAAGGTGATGTCATGCGCTAAAGCTGCGCCGATAGCAGTCCCTAACGTCGCAAGCGCTTTCATAGATCGGGTAACGGGCTCCATGGGCTTTCCCCCAAGCCGTCGCTACGGCGCTGTTTGGGTGCGCGTCGCGCGGCTTGGTTGGGAGGCAAGCAGTTTGCCCTCACATTGATGGTGTCGCGGAGTCGGGGCCTAAGCCTCGCTCCAAACATCGAGGAGAGACGACCATGGACCATTATGCCGGAATCGGCGTGTCATTGGAATGCTCCCGCGTGTGCTTTGTCGATGCGAACGGCAAGATCGTTCGGGAGGCCAAGGTGGCGAGCGAACCGGAGGCGCTCATCGAGTGGTTCCGCTCACTCAGGTTCGGTCTTGTTAGGATCGGACTGGAGGCAGAACCGCTGTCGCAGTGGCGTCACGCCGCGATTGAAGCAGGCAGGCCTCGCGGTCGAGCTTCTGGAGACGCGCCACGCGATTCGCGCAATTCTGACGGCGCGCAAGCTGATCCAGGCCAAGCTTCAGGACATCGAGAACAGCTTGCGCGGGATCTTGCGCGGCTTCGGGCTGAAGGTCGGCAAGACGACGAAGCGCGGTTTTACGACGCGGATCAGCCAGTTGGTGGCCGGCCATCCGGCCCTTGAGGCGATCGCCGCGGCGACGCTTGCGGTTCACGCGGCCCTGGTGCGCGAGTTCAACAATTTTGAGAAGCAAGTACGGGTGATGTCCATCCTGGATGCCAAAGCCAGGCTGCTGATGTCGACGCCGGCCGTGGGACCGATCATCTCGCTGACCTATGCCAGCGCTATCGATGACCCCGCCCACTTCACCTCCTCGAAGCGGGCGGGGCCACTGTTCGGGTTGACGCCGAAGAAGCACCAGTCAGGCGAGACCGACTACTCCGGCCGCATCAGCAAAAACGGCGATGCTTCCTTGCGCGAGGCGCTCTATGAGGCCCCCACGTCATCCTGACCAAGCCGGTTAGGGGTTGTGCGCAGCTCAAGAGCTGGGCATGCGGATCGCCAGGCGCGCCGGCATGAACAAGGCCAAGGTGGCGCTGGCGCGCAAGCTCGCTGTGATCATGCTCCGCATGCTCAAGGACAACGTGCCCTTCAATCCGGCTGCCAAGGCAACCGCCGCCGCAGCCTAACAGAGGAACGAACAAGGGTTTCGGGCGGGTCACGACACCAGCCTTCCCGAAGCGGCGTCCCTTCGCCGGGACGAGGGATCAGGTCAGGCCGTCATCCGGGTTGTCGACACATCCCCGATTTGATCACGCCTTCCGTAGATTGGCCGATGTGCTCCTCTCTAGGACCCCACCAGGCGACGGCCATCGCCCCAATCCCGTACAGAAGCAGGTTCCCGGCGAGTGGACGATACTGGCGTCCGGCGCCGTAGCCTGACATCATAGCCAACTCAAGGCACAGCATCCGTGACGAGCTCATGTTCTCCGATCGCAATTTGGGCCGGTACCGTCGGATCACGGAGCGGTCGCGGTCGGTCGCCCAATAGTCGTCTATTCAAGAGACATTTAGACCGGATCGCTGCGGCCGGTCGGCGGAGGTCTAATGCTCCTTCTCGTGGCCAAAGCACAAGAATTCTCTCAACTTCTGAAAATCGATTGTTTTGAAATCGAACGAGACGTCATTCGACTGTCGATTTAGACCGCAGTTGCCACGCCCGGCTCGTCGGGCTGCTAGAAATCTGGTTGCAGAGTCTTTAAGAAAAGCTCTCGTGCTCGCTGCAGTGGTGTTACGAAGAATGAAGATACAGATATTCTCATTGCGGGAACGACCAGATCTGATCCCGTTGGTCTTTTCGAATGACTTGGAGGGGGTGTGGCCGGAGTTCATGCGACATGACGCGACGGCAAAGCTCTATTTTGGGCAATCTGTATTTTTCGACTATCTCGACTACGCTTTTGGAGCACTTCTCGATGGCGAGATCGTCGGGCGCGCCTTTGGTGTTCCATTTGCCTTCAACATCGAGGGCCGCACCGAATTGCCTGACGGCGGCTGGGACCAGGTTATCCGCTGGGCTCACGAAGACAGGCTTGTTGGGCGTGGGCCGACGACGATAAGCGCGCTCGAAATCACCCTTGTCCCCAAGGCGAGGGGCATTGGCAATGCACTGGCGATGTTGGATGCCTTGAAGACGTGCGCGAAGAAAATGGGCTTTGCAGAAATGTTTGTCCCTGTCCGGCCCAGCCAAAAGCAACTCGGCTCGCGGATGGCAATGCGTGAGTATATCACATTGCAACGTGCTGACGGTTTGCCAACGGACCCGTGGTTGCGAACTCACGTTTGCGTCGGAGGCAAAATATTGAAGATCGCTCCCTACTCCATGACCATCGTTGGGACCATCGCGGAGTGGACGCAATGGACGGGGGCAGCCTTCAATCGTTCAGGCCAGGCAGAGGTCGAGGGCGCATTGGTACCGGTACTTGTATCGGTTGAGCAGAATTATGGAGTTTACGTGGAGCCAAATGTGTGGGTCCAACATGCATTGTGATATCGGAAGCATCCAACGGGGTAGCGGGATGTGTCATTCGACCCTTTAATTGCAGATTGATGTCAATTGGCCTCTCCTTTTTTTCTTGACGGTGGTAGCGCTCGAGACAGGTTGCGCGCTGACGGTTACGTCAACGAAAGCACCTGTCGCCCGTTCTGGAGAAGTTCGGATCATTCAGTAGCGAAGGCCGCACGGGTGAATTGGCTGCCTTGGTCGGTGTTGAAGATCTCCGGCCTGCCATACCGCCGCGAGCGTCAATGATCCTCTGACTCGGCCACCTCGTCTATCGGGAACATCGCTACATGCGGGCAATACGGGCTTCCTACCTCGATCGTCGCGCTATACCTGTAGTTAATCTCCAGGGCGTTTCTGGTCCGGAGCGCCCTGCTCGCAAAGGTAGGTGTGCAGCGCCTGCACGCATGCATCTGCGTTCTTGTTGTCCCGCTTCTCGCGCGGAACGACGGTGAGATCGGCTTGGCGATAGTGGGGCGTGCGCTGCGCGACGAGTTCCTCGAAGCGCAGCTTCTTGATGGCCGACGTGTTGGAGCTCTCGGCGACGTCGCTATCCTCCGCCTTGTCGATGCGCAGCAACGGACGGCTGGTGTCCTTTGCAAGGCGCTTCCATATCTCATCCCGGTTGGTGTCGAGCCAGATCGACACCGCCTTGTCCTGGATGAGGCGCCGCGTTTCCTCGCGCTCGAACGCCCCGCCGCCGGTTGCCAGGACCACGTTCCCTTTCTCGACGCACTGCGCGATCGCGCTTGCCTCGCTGTCCCTGAACCACTGCGGGCCTTTGGCATCGAAAATCTTCGATATCGACATGTCGGTGGCCTGCTCGATCTGTTTGTCGGAATCGATGAAGGGCAGCCCCAGTCGTCTTGCGAGATACCGGCCGATGGTGGATTTGCCGGCGCCGGGTAGGCCGACGAGCACGATGGGCCGCGCACCGAGAGCAGCGACAATCTCTTTTGCAATGCCCGACCTCTCTGGCCTTCTTTTTTGTTCTTCGGCAGCGCGCAGTCCAAAGGCTGCGCTGGCGGCGCCTCTGAGACCCGCTTCACCGCCCCAATGGGGGATGTTCCTGGCGCCATCGGGGATGGCGACCTCCTTGCAGACGGCAAGCACGCTCTGAGTGAGCTCCTCCGCCTTACCTTGCTCCAGAGCATCGCCGCTCGCTTGCTTGCGAAGCTCATCCAGCTGCTTGTAGGTATCGTGATTGTCAATCTTGGCCTGGTAGCTGTCTGGCGTGTGGAACTCCACCTCGAAGCGGTAATCCTCCGGGGTGGCGAGCACGGTCTTGATGCCGACGAAGGTCGGATTGCGCATCCTGAACCAGTTGGTCGTGCTAACCTCGGTGTAGCCCAATTCGTCGAACGCCAGTATGGCCGTCTTGAAGGCGCGGATGAAATCCACGTCAGGGACTTCGAAGACATGGCGAACGGCGTTGCTGACCAGCTGTGCGCCGCCGGATGTGGCGCTCATGCCGGTGAGCTGGTCTCTGATGGAGCTTTCTGATCTCAACCTGCGATCGAAATGGGGCATTGTCATTGGAATGCCCGCCCGCCTGAGGGTTTCGGCGACCGACGTCGCCGTTCTGGTGATTTCCTGCTCTTCGACCTTAGCGCGGGCAGTTTCGGTGTTGCTGCGCTCTGCCGCCTCGTCGCGGGTCAACGTGACGGTCACGGCGGAATCCTCGGCGGCAGGCTGTCGGCCAGAAGGAGCGGGCAGAATCTGCTTCTCCACCGCAAGCTTGATCGAGGCTTCCATGATTGAAGCCGCCAGCGTGGGATTGTCCTTCAGATCCTCCAAGGTCGCATCGGCATCGAACCGGCCCTGGTTGAGGGTCGCCGCCAGTCCCTTGCTGTAGGGCACGGACTGCAGACCCGGCGTCCGTTGCAGGAGCCGCTGAAGCATTTCGCCCTTCTTCATGAAGTGGCGAGCACCCGTGTCGGATTTATAGGCGTCGGTCCCGACTTTGATGCCGAGGCTCAGGAGGTTGGTTGCGCTTTGCAGGAGGTCGTCGGCGTCGTAACCATCCGGGCGGGGATCGATGCGCGCAGGATAATGGTCGAGCAAGAGTTCGACACGGTGGCGTGGGTCAGGCGTTGCCGGATAGGTCGCCGCCAGCTCCGGGAAAAGCTCGGAGAGCGCTGGGCTCAGCGTTGGGATTGCGTCGCTCCCGCTGTCAACGCCCTCGGACAGGACCTGCTTATCCGCGCTGGCGGCCCACGCCTCGAGGTCGGAAATGAGCAGCTCAGCGACTTCGCCGGCGACCGGATGGTCTGCAGCCTCGATCTCGTCCCTCGCCCGCTCGAGCTTGTCCTGGATATCCTGGCCGCGCACCTGGTCCTGGTTCAACAGGGCCCAGATATCCCGCTTGAGCTCGTCGTGAATGCCCTCGAAAGTCCCAAACACGGCACGTTCGGCAAACCAGTGTCGGGCATCATGCGATTGGGCCAAAAAGTCTCGCTGCAGGCAGCTATAGATTTCCAAGACATCCTGTGTCGCAGCGAGGATCTGGCTGGCGCGACTGAAGTGGTAGCTCTCGCCCTCAATTGCCGGGGTATGCGACTTTGGCGGCTTGAGCGAGCGAAGTCCGCGCGCTTGCTCGGCCTGATCGAACTGCCGGACATGCTCATAAAGCTGCGGCCGGTCGGCGATGACAATGGCGGTGTCCCCGTCGAAGTCACCGTCAAGCTTCTTCTGTTCACCGATCGGAATGGCCACCAACGAGCCCGGGGCGAACAGCTCGGTCGCCTGGAGGATGCCGACGCAGTCGACCGGCGTGTCCTCCGTTACGCGGTCCTTGCGCTTGGTCCAGTTCGAATGGGACTTGACGTCCTCGGCAGACATGACCACCCCTTGGCCGGCGTAGTTGGCCGGCCACATCTGGTCCGGCACCACGATCAGAATGCCTTTGGCAAAAAACGTCGGATCGTCGGCTGACAAGTGCTCGGCTGACTTTGGGGCGACGTTAAAACTGTATTGCATGGCCACGCACTGATCCAGGAACGCCGCAGTCGAATCGCCATCAACCGCCGACCTCACTCGCTCGGCTTCGAACGGGCGCAAGTTGGGCTTGTCGTAGGGGGACCGCCCGAGCAGCACGCCACTCGTTCCCGTCAAGGTGTCGCTTTTGAGCGTCGGCACATGAAGGCAGCCATCATCGGACGGTACGGCGACTGCGCCGGGACCATCGATATGTCCGGCCGTCACGGTGCGAAACAGCTCTTCGGACGTCAGCTTTTCCTCTTGCCTGTGTTCAAGCCAATTCATGGCCTTCTCGCGCGCCTCATCCGCCACCTGCGCGCTACGCGGATAATGCTGTAGCGCCGAGGCGGGCAGCGACGATCGCCTTCCCTCCCCAAAGGCATGCATCCGATCGGAACCTTCCCGGTGGCCGGCCCGGCGAACCGCTGGCATACGCTCGGCCAGCGAGGCCTTGATGAAGCCACAGCCGTCATGGGGGCGCAGGGCAATCGGGCCTTGCGGCCCAGTCAGCTGGAAGGGATGCTCCTCGGTGGCAGGGCGGTCCGGCAGCAGCAACAGGTTGAAGGTGCCCTCCAGCGCGTAGTCGTGAGGCCCGAGATCCTTGATCGCCGGTGGCGCTGCAAACCCCCTGCGCTGAGTGTAATAATAGGCCTCTTTGAAAGGCGCCCAGGCGCGTGATAGCTGCTCGAACGCCGTGCCGGGTGCGGTGTCGGCATAGGGAATGGCCAGCAGCTTCCCTCCGGAAGACGCCGCGGGCTGCTCGCCTGGCGCGCGGGCGGCGATCTGCGAGACGGTCGGTTTTGGTGGTTTCAACTTGCTGCCGCCGAACAGGTCCATGCGGTATGGCACCCTCTCGACGGTGACCGTGCGCGCCAGCATGAAGGCGCTCGGCCTTGCCGGCAGTTGCACCGCGACCACCGGCAACGCCCCCGAGGTCAGGCGATGAAAAATCGAATACCGTGTCTCGGGCTCCGTGGCCACTCGCCGTCCCTGCAGGTCCACCACCGGCAACTGCATCAGTCCCGCTTCCCCCTGCGGCGGCCTCGGCTCGTGATCCATGGTTCGCAACACCTGATGGACGTCGAAGATGGACGCAGAATGTTGCGCCTTGATCCTTTCCGCATCCTGCACCATCAGCGCGTCGAGCACATCGACCGGGCTTTCCGCCTCGATCTGCGCGATCAGATTCCAGCTCATATTGGACAGATCGCTTTGGATGAGGTCGCGCGCGCCGGCCAGGATCTGCCTGGTCCCGCGCCGCAGCTCTTGCTGCCTCATCCACAAATCGGACCTCTTGCCCTCGACATACGGCCGTCGGTACAGAGTCTCCAGACTCGCACGCGCCTTGAGCACCTGATAGATCGACAGCGCGGGGCAGCGGGTCGCCAGTGGTCCACGGGTCCGCTCCGCATCGCTTGCTGCCAGATGCGCCTCGATCTTCTGCTCCACGACTGATTGCAGATCGTTCAGCAAGCCCAGAGCCTGTCTGCGGTGCCAGCGCAGCGGCTTCTGCGAGCTGCGGGCCAGCGGCAGCAGAGCTACGCACAGATTGCCTACGGTTTCGAGGTTGTTCTCGGTGGCAAAACCGGGGTGACGACGCAACTCCTCGAGCCGACCCAGGCCTGTGGGCGCGAGCGAACCGAGTTCGTCGAATAGCCTGGCCTTACCCAGCACCTTGAAAATGGTCGCGATGCTCAGAACATTGGCCTGCTCCAGGCGATCCGTCGCATAGTGAAGGTGGTGCGCCAGCTGATGGAGCCGATCGTTCAGCAGAGCGGTCTGTGTGATCTGTCCAGTGTCCTCCGCCCTCATGACACTTCGCCCGAGGGCATTGGCAATCATGCTGAGCTCAGGCGTTTTGAAAACACCGAAGCGCCGGCCTCTCGTACCGAGATTGCGCGCGATGTCTACTACTGCCTGGTGGCACGCCGCCTCGTCCGGCCACCTGCTAATGCCGTTCACCAGGTTCGTCAGTTCCTGCGAATTGAAATCGGAGAGCTGGTGGAGAGGCACCGCACCCGCGATGGCGACGACGGCCTCGCGGCAGGCCGCCTCGTCCGACCATTTGCTGAAACCGTTCACCAGGTTCGCCAGGTGCTGCTGAGTAAAATCGGAGAGGTCGCGGCAACTGATCTCACCGGCGATGGCGACGGTGGCCTCGCGACAGTCCGTCGCTTCCGGCCATTTGCTGAAACCATTGACCAGGCTTGCCAGGTGCTGCGGAGTAAAATCGGAGAGCGGGCGACGACGTACCTCACCGGCGATGGCGATTGCGGCCTCGCGACAGGTCGCCGCTTCCGGCCACTTGCTGAAGCCGTTCACCAGGTTCGCCAGGTGCTGCGGTGTAAAATCGAGGAGCCCGCGGCGACGGATCTCACTCGCGATTGCGACGATGGCCTCGCCACAATCCGCCGCTTCCGGCCATTTGCTGAAACCGTTCACCAGGTTCGCCAGGTCCTGCGGTGTAAAATCGAGGAGCCCGCGGCGACGGATCTCACTCGCGATTGCGACGATGGCCTCGCCACAATCGGCCGCTTCCGGCCATTTGCTGAAACCGTTCACCATGATCGCCAGGTCCTGCGATGTAAAATCGGAGAGCTGACGGCGACGGATCTCACCAGCGATTGCAACTGTGGCATCGCCACAGTCCGCCGCTTGCGGCCACTTGCTGAAACCGTTCACCAGGTTCGCCAGGTGCTGCGGTGTAAAATTCGCCAGGTGCTGCGGTGTAGAATCGGAGACGTGGCGAGGGATCGCACCCGCGATTGCGATTGTGGCGTCGCGACAGGTCGCCTCTTCCGGCCACTTGCTGAAGCCGTTCGCCAGTAATGCCAGACCTTGACTTTCGGCTTTCTGAAGTATCCCGCTTTCATCGCGACAAAATTCTGCGATTTTGACCGTTCCGTCGCGGCATTCCGTTGCCCGGGGATGCCGACCAAACGATGATGCGAAAAGGGAAAAGGCCCGAGGGTCGACCTGCGTCAAGAGCGCCTTGTCAAGCCGCGATACCTGAGCCGCTAGGGCTCGACAAGCTCTTATGCCGGCCTGACCTCCCGCGTCCCGGCTCACCGCGTTGCAAGTCGTGGCGTACCCCCATGACGATCGGATATTTTCTTCCAACTGCGCCACAAACCGAGCATCAAAATGGCCAGCTGCGTTTTGCAGAAATTGTGAAAGGTCCTCCCCCTCCAGCCGCCTGTTGTGATGCACCACTTTACGTGAGAAAATACCGATGTTGCGAGCTCTGGCGATTTCTCTTAGCGCCGCATTCAGTTTATCTGAACGTCTAAAAGGCCTTTCCGATATTGCGGCTTGGACGTTCTGCACAGTCGCATGGTTGATACGCGGCCTTTCTGGTACATCACTTGGGTCGGAGACGGATTGGCGATGCGCCGGCAGCGCGACTCTTTGCGAACTTTCGACCGCTCGATGGGCGTGCCACCGACCGCCATCCGAACGCGACAGACTTGCTTCCCGATTTGGCGTGCCTCTGTAAGATCCATGTTGCGATTCCGAGCCGTCACGCGGGATTGGCTGCGCAGGCACATCGCCCATGCGCCACCTTCCTAGCCTGCCACTTCGCTCGGGCACGGATTGCGTATCCGGCGGAAGCGCCGCTCTTTGCGAGCTTTCGGCCGTTCGATCGGCGCGCCACGGCTCGCCATCCGAGGGCAAGGAGTCCGCCTCGCCACGTGGTGCGCCACTGTCAGGTCGACAGGGTCGCTGCGAGCCTGAACCCTGGACGACCTGCGATGGCAGATCGTGCACGCGCCCTCCTTCTGGTCCGCCACGCCGATTGGAGACGGATTGCGTGTGCTGCGGGCGCGCGCTTGTTTGCGAGCTTCCGGCCGCCGGATCGTCACGCCAGAGCTCCTCATCAGAACGCGACGAACTGGATTCCGGCAAGGAGCGGAAACGACGACGGCTTCCACCCATTGCGCCCTGCAGCGCAGCGCGAAGGATACGATGCGCGCCGATCGGGGGACCGGCAAACCGGTCCGCACCGCTGGCGGGTTGCGCGATACGCGATCTGGAAGCGCCTGAATCCTGAAGCTCTGAGCGGATCCGCTCCACAGCAGAATCGAATGATCGGGTCTCTTCGCCGGGGGCACGCGCGGCTCCTGCGCGAGAACCGTCGGCGCCCCCACCTTCGTTGGCGCGTTCCGAGCTGAGCGGATTCCCGCGCTCGTCAATGCCCCTCATAATCCAACTCCCGATTTAGAGGGACTGGGCTGCCTGCTCTCACGACTTCGAAAGTCATGCCGGCTCGGCCACCTATATCGGTCTTGTCTGACGTAGAGCTGACCGAATGGGAGCGCCGCGTGGAGCACCGAGCCGAGCATTACCCTCCTTCTGCCCGTCGATTCCGATCTTTGGTCCATCAGCTCACGACAATCCATTCGACTAGACGCTTGGCTGCTCGATCCGTCAGAGCCCTGGTCACACAGCAGACGAAAGTTCCAGATCCCTAGCTTAGCTACTTTCCGGCGCAAAATTCGGTCCGGTGAGCCTTGGAATAGAATCGGCCGGTGGGCTGAAAACCGCAAGGTCGGACGGAATTGCAAGTTGACGTTGGTTGCTGCTGATTCATGAAACGCAAGCAAGCTCTCCGGGCCCGGCGGCTTGCCGATGACGTCCTCTACTGGCATTTTGTGCCTGCTCTGTAGAGATAATTTGGATCACCACCATTCAATCCGAGCGTTTCGCGACAGAAACCAGGCTAGGTCGTGTGGACACTTATCGCAGCCAAAGCACGGTGGCTGCGATGGTGACGATGGCAAGGTAGTTTCGGGCAGTCTTTTCGAAGCGGGTTGCGACACGGCGGAACTGCTTGAGCTTGCTGAAGCAGCATTCGACGAGATGGCGCTGGGCATAGAAATGCTTGTCGAGCGGATGCTTGAGCGCACGTGACGGGTTGTTTGGGATGACGGCGAGCGCGCCCTTGGCTGCGATGGCCTGGCGCAAGTGATCCGCGTCATAGGCCGTATCGGCCATGACGACCTCGGCGGGCAATCCCTCGATCAATGTGGCGGCTTGCGGTGCATCGCCCTTCTGGCCTGCGGTAAGCGTGAACCGCACGGGACATCCCAAACCTCGAACGGCCATATGTATCTTGGTGCTTAAGCCACCGCGCGAGCGCCCGATCGCTTGATCTTCAGACCCCCTTTTTTCGCGCCGGCGGCGTGCTGATGCGCCCGGACGATGGTGGAATCGACGATCAGATATTCGAAGTCCGGATCATCAGACATCGCCTCGAAGATCCGCCACCAGACACCCTTACGGCTCCAGCGACTGAAGCGCCGGAACACGCTGTTCCAATCCCCGAACGCCTCCGGAAGATCACGCCAGGGAGAGCCCGTACGAACGATCCAAAGTACCCTTCCACGAACATCCGGTTGTCGCGTCCGGTCGAACCTTTCTGGTCAGGTCGACCTATGATGAGCGGTGCCATGCGCTCCCAGGCCGCGTCGCTCAGCACCAAACGATCCATCACACCCAAGGCCGGCTCCCAAAAAGAAGCCTTGAATCTGATTTGCTCTCAAAAGGGAATCCTTAGAGTCCACACCACCTAGAGGAATTTCGGGGAGCGCCCGTCAGGAATCTTTGGCAGCGAGCCAGAACGAGCTGACAACAAGCTGACGTAAATAAACGCGCATTAATAGACCTCTACATCATCGGGCGACTTGGAGATGCCGCCTTGAACGAAGCAAGCGGCGTGCCGAACCGAGGCTGCGGCTACCGCAAGCATGCCATGAGAGGATAGCCTTCGAGGGGCTTGATGCTCACGCAGCGTCAAATTGTACATTCTGCGCCTTAGCGTTTCCCGAGCACGTAAAAAGGGTCGAGGATGGTAGTCAACGCAGGCGATGGAGAAGACCAACCGCATACGGTGCTCAACTTCGCCACCGAACCCGGCCCGCTGATCGTCTTCTATGCTGTGAACGCAAATTCCGCCTTTTCGCTGCTACCGCCACATTCATGGTCGTGACCGTCTTGACAGGGATCGCATCCCTCGTGGTGAAGGGCCGCATGCTGATCACCAGCGTCAGCGTGCTGGCGTTCGGTACGCTGACGTTGGCTTTGCATGAGGATACGTTCATCAAGGTCGAGGCAACCATCGTCAGCGGACTGCTTTCGACGATTCTCGGTGGCGGACTTTTGTTCGGCCGCTCCTTCATGGTGGTGACATTGGATCGCATCCTCAATCTGAGCCCGCAGGGCTGGCGTGTCCTTACCTTTCGCTGGGTGATCTTCTTCGCAGGCATGACGATCTTGAACGAGGTCATCTGGCGAACCCAGACCACGGATGCCTGGGTGGCCTTCAGGACGTTCGGCGTGACGATGTTGCCCCTGCTCTTCGGTTTCGCTCTGATGCCGCTGACCAAGAGCTACGATGCCGCGGCTGTCGCGTTCCGCCCAATCATCTTTTGTCCAAGTCCACCAGCGCCTGCCCGAGTCGGAGTTCGGGATAGATGTCGAGGGCGGGCCAGTCGAATAAGAGACGATTGACGCGGCGAACGTTGCAATTGAGCGGCATCCCGTTTCGGCATGATCCAGAGCTGATCGGATCTGGTTCGAACAAGGGGATGCGCCGGACCTTAAAATCGCAAGCATCGACATCTCCTTCCAGGCAAAGTTCTCACCCTGCGCGTTCCTTCGGCGTTGTCCATGATGAACGGCCATTCGCAGATATGAGGCCCGTCAATGCTTGCAATTCGCGGCAGTGTTGCTAGCTACATGGACCAGTGTAGCGCCGGTGCGGCTATCGAGGATCCCGAGATCGAACGAGACGACAGTGGCGATGATGACGCACTCGCAGCGTGTCCC
Organism: Bradyrhizobium sp. CCGUVB23; assembly: GCF_024199885.1. NCBI lineage: Bacteria > Pseudomonadati > Pseudomonadota > Alphaproteobacteria > Hyphomicrobiales > Nitrobacteraceae > Bradyrhizobium > Bradyrhizobium sp. CCGUVB23. The sequence continues at coordinate 5,447,755 of NZ_JANADQ010000001.1, read as the reverse complement.
TCTGATCGATATGAAGCAGTCGGCTACACCGAGACAAAGCGCTGGTTCGAAGGATCCGGAGTTATGGAAGACGACTTCCAGACGTCGACGAGGAATTTGCCGCACACCCAGCGGAGAACGAGAGCGATTTCGTTCAAGCCGAGCCCATCTTAAGCAATCGTCGGCGTGATATTCCTTGTTTGGTCTGGATGGTGAACTTCTATGTGTCTCTTAAGTGGGGCAGGAATACGCGTGAAGTGCGGGTTGCATACCCTATTCCAAAGCGAAGGAGAGGAGCGTGGAGTCTAATAGAGGTGGCTTCTTTCCAGACCATGGAGATTGGAGCAGATGGTACACGGAGCAGCTGGCAACGGAGCGCCCCGCGAACGTGCATGCTGAACAATCGAACTTTGAAGAGCAGCTGAGTGGGTTGCGAGTCAGTTCCGCTGATGCTGCCCCCGCAGAGGCTAATTCGCCTGATGCGCCCCCCGCAGAGCGGCATCGGAGTATCCGGCGCACTGGCGTCGGCGGCTCGATGCGGATGCCGCCAGGGTCCAACCTGCAGGACAATTGGGTCGGCGATCCGCGATTAAGCGTAGATGTTCCTCGGGCTCACCGTGGCTCGGCTGCCAGGCCCTCGCAGTCTGATTTGCGCGGCGGGCTGTTCGACAGCGCGCGCTACACCGCGCCATCAGAAGCGCCCCCTGCGGCGCGGACGAAGGATAACAAAAGCCGTGGACTGTTTTCGCGTGTTAAGTCAAAGCTCGGCAAAGCTTTCGGGTCGGGGCGTCGCGGAGAGTCGTCCGCTGGCTCGGCGTCCGATATGATCTCTTCGGAAATTCGCATCGATTTCGTCAAGCGCAACCGTGGTGAGGCGGAAGAGAGCCTTGAAGATTTCAGGGAAACTACGCGCCGCACGTCCGCGGCGGAGCGGGAGGTCACCACGCATGAGCCCGTCCATCACGGCAGCACCGCGTCCCGCATGTCGCAGGTTGCGCGAAAAGCCCCAGCAGACGCCGGGCCAACGACGGAACAGCTGACGGAATGCGAGCGAGGTCTGCGCCGTCATGAGATCGAGCAACTCCGTCAGCTGCGTCGGTATCAACGGGAGCAGCTGCGCCTTGCTGCGCAACCCGACCTGCCGCAAGAACATCACGTGCGGCATCCTCAAGCGTGCATAGAGATGGCCCGCGATAACGTGTTGGCAGAGCGCAATGGGTACGGCTCGGCTCTACCATTTCTCGATGGCGGTGCGACGCCAGGGAAGAATGCGGGATGGCTTGACAGGTACTTCCAGATGCTGAGCCGCTCCGCCGCTTCTCCACAAAGCGATCAGTACCGACGGGATCTGGAACGCTGCACGGATTTGGCCGCACACTACTTGGTCAAGACCGACTGGTTCGTAGATGCCCCGCTGCAACACCTCGTGCGCCTAGGCAGCCAGCTTAGCAAGCACCCGCGGAGAACCACGTGCATGCAAGCCATAGCCTGGATCGCCGGTGAGGTGCTGGAACACGACAGCCTGCCGGAGTTGAGTGGCAAGAACCTGGCGTTGCTTGCGAACGCTTTCTCGAAGAACACCAGCAGCGATCGCTGCGAGCAGGCCGTGGCTCGCCTGGCACGCGTGCTGCTGCGTGAGCGGCTGGACCGAGACCTGACGGCACAAGGGGGCAGCCTCGTGCTCAACGCGATGAGCAAGTGGTCAGGCAATTCAGATTGCCACCGCGCTGTCGAACATCTCGCCGAGCGAATCGCACACGATGCAGACTTGACCTGGGAGATGGGGGGGCAAGCGCTCGCCAACTCGCTCAACGCACTGAGCAAGTGGCCCGACAGTCCCGCCTGTCAGAACGCCTGTGAAGGTCTGGCTGAGCGAATCGCAAGTGATGCGGGCCTGGTGCGGGACATGGACGCACAAAATGTCACCAACTCGCTCAACGCGCTGAGCAAGTGGCCCGACAGCCCCGCTTGCCGAATTGCCGGCGAGCGCTTGGGCGAACGGATCGCGAGCGACGATGCGTTGCTGCAGGAGATGAACGCCGAAGCGGTTGCCAGCGCGTTCAACGCCCTGAGCAAGTGGCGGGATAGTCCCGTCTTGCAGCTGACTTCCAGTTTCATGGCCGAGCGAATCGCCAATGATGCGCCCCTGCTCGAGGACATGGACGAACGCCATCTTGCCAACTTGCTCAACGCCCTGAGCAAGTTGCCCGAGAACCGTTCGTGCAAGAAGGCAGGCAGGCGCCTGGCCGAACGGATCACGCGCGACGACGCGTTGCTGCAGGAGATGAACGCGCGAGATGTCGCCCACTCACTCAACGCGCTCAGCAAGTGGCCCGACAGCCGGATCTGCCGGGACGCGGCCCAATGCCTGGCCAAGCGAATCGCAGGCGAGGCGTCCTTGGTCGATGATACGGACGCACAACATGTCGCCAACATGCTCAACGCCCTGAGCAAGTGGCCCGCCAACGAAGTCTGCCTGGATGCAACCGGACGCCTGGCCGAACGGGTCGTGAGCGAGGACACGTTGCTGCAGGGGATGAACGCGCAAGAAGTCGCCATGTCGCTCAACGCACTGCGCGGGTCGGCCCACGCGCCGGACTGGCGCTGGGCGTCGATTGCTCTGGCTGATCGAGCGGGTGGGACTGACCTTCCGTGGCGCGATTTCAACATGGCCGCGCTGGCGCAGGTCAGCAACGGCTTGTCGCAGCTGTCCCACTCAGCAGTGGATGCGGACGACGAGGCGGAGGTTCAAGCGCTGGCGCGCGCGAAGCTTCAGGGGCTGGCCGCGCACCTCGATCTGCATCGGGATCACTTCGAGACGGCGCAGGCCCAGGACATCGCCATGATCTTCAAGGCGATGGTCATTGAACAACTGCAACGCGACATGCGGCCGCTCGCCGTGCCGGCTTTGAACAGGGTGGCAAACCTGTGCCGCGAAACGGACTTGCGCGAGACGGACCTTGAATCGGTGGGTAACCTGTGCCTGGGCCTGTTGCCCCTGGCACGCAGCCAGGAACTCTCGCGCCATCACCGCCTGGCACTGTCTGTCTTCGATCAGATGCAGCCGATCGTCGCGCGCAAGATCGATCGTTTTCTGCAGGGACAGCAAACCGATGACCCAGCCACTGTTGCGAGCGCTGCGCCCGACGGCGAGCAGCACTCCACACGCTGCCCGGCACTGACCTTCTATCAGGTGCTCAAGACCTATGCAGTGGTGAGCAGGCAGTGGAAGCCGCGCAATGTCGAGGGGCAACGCTCGGCCGTGCGAGCTCACCGTGAGGAGCTGACCGCCTGGGTCACAGAGACGCTCGAGCGCACACGCGAGGCCATCGAGTCGGACCTCGGGCAAATGAGCTGGAACCTGATCGCGCAGATCGAAGCCGGCGATGAAGTGCTGAATGCGCTGGACCTGCACATGCTCACGCACTTCGAGCAGCTCAGGCAAATCCATGAGCCCACCGAGTTCAGCGTGCAGGACGTGCATCAAAGCATGCGAACGCGGCCCGGGCGACCCCAGGCGCCGGCCCCTGGCGCAGGGGACACCAGGCACGTCGTGGTGGACATGCAGGGAAAGATGCTGAAAAGCAACATGGAGGACGAGAGCAAGCCGTACTCGCTGTTTGCGCGCCTGACCGGTCTGCCCCTGGTGGAGGTGCAACTGCCCGGTTCGCTGTCCGCGTTCATGCTGGCGCGCACCTTCGATTTCCTGGGCGAGCCGTGGCGCTTCGATCTGTTCGGCGGCAGCCGTTTGAGCCGAGGCGGCCAGCAACGGGCGTCCGGTATCCTGTCCGGCGACAGGGCGGCGGCGTCGATGCTGCCGGCGGTTCGCTATGCCGACACGGCCCCCGGCAGCGCTCTGATGCAGCTTGCCGCAAAACTCGCACCGCAGCGCGAGGACTGGTCGCGGATGCAACGTGCGCTACTGGAGATGGTGCCGAGCGACCACGTGGTCGAGGGCACGCTGCGCATGGGCTTCATCGACGATGTGCCAGGGCCGCAGCACCCGTTCAAGCTGGCCGGACCAGGCGGCCAGTACATCGCCCTGTGCCCCAATGACGGCTGCGGCTTCCTCAAGTTCGAGGTGGCCATGCGCATTCCCGCGGTCCGCAAGCACTACGAGGCGTGGGTGGCAGTGCGCAGAGGCAATGCCGACGAAGAGCAACGCAAGCTCGTGGCCGAAGAGAGCGAGCTCAAGAGGCTGGCACCGCAGGCACTGCAGCACTTCCCATACGACGTGGAAGCTATCGCGGAAGCGCATCAAGCAATGCAGCACCGCCTGCACAACCTGGCCCGGCAGCCAGGAACTTCTGCTGCCGGACAGGCGGGCCTCGGCATCGATTCGGTAATGCTCTATGACCTGACCGTCAGCGGCGGCTATGCTGGTCAGAAGATACGTGCCGTGCCGTCCGCCGACAACAATTTGCATCTGCCGAGCCAGCGCAGCGCCGCCTTCGACGGGGCAGGCGGCGCGCTGCTGCTCGGCAAGCCGCCGTACGACAAGGAGAACCTGCTGCCGGTGCCCGAGCACCGAGTCGCCACCACAGCCCAGGGGGATGCAACAGCTCACTTCCTATCGAGGTGCTTTGCCATCCAGTACAGCTACACCGGCTTCAACGACCACTCGGGCGAGGATGCCGAGATGCTGCACAGCAAGGGCATGCTCATCATCCCACCCAAGGGGTGCTGGTCGCCCGCGCACGAGAACATGGACCTGGTGTGCTCGAAGGAGGACCTGAAGACCTTGTCGCGCTGGACCGACGGGCGCGACCGCGCTGCCACCGCGAGCGACATGCTCAGCACCGGCAGCCTGCGCGTCAAGGAGATCGTGCAGCCCGGTCGGCTGGGAGCGTTGCCGATCGATGAACTGCGCAAGCGCAACATGGATTGTGACGGCGATGATGCCTTCGTGTATGCGGGCTACCCGAAGCTGGCGACGCTGATCGAGCGCGTGATGGACGAGCGCGCCGCGCGGCGCGGCCAGCCCCGTTCCTTCAAGCCGCCGAAGACGGCCACGCCAGCATTCGACGCTGACAGTGGGCACTACCGGCCGGGGCGTGCGTCCGAGATCTTGGCCGAGCAGCGCGGACGCAAGCTGATGGGCACGGCCAGCACTCTGGCAACGCGCTTCCTGTCGCAGCCCGGCGACCTGCGCGAGGCGATGGCGCACAGTATGATGTTCGGCACGTACGATGGCGTCGAACGGTCGCTGCGAAACAGCCTGACCTCCGTTCTCGAGAGCGCGCAGCCCGACCCGCAGGCGCTGCATCCATTGGCGATGCAGGCGTACCAGGCGATCGGCCGCGCGCACATGCCCGAGGCGCGCGAGGCGGCCATGCTGCTGTATGGGGAGGTCTTGCGGCATTACCAGGCCTCGGGGCAGCCCATGGCATCGGGGCCTGCCGAAGTTTCCGCAGCGCTAGCCCAACGATTCCCGGACTTGGCACAAGCCTACGTCGGGGCCATCGACACTCCGGCACGCATCCACGCCATCCTGGACAACTACCCGGTGTGCCGGCTGTCGCACGAGCAGTTCCCCGATGGGCAGCCCGGGTTGGTCCCCGGTGAGCCGGAACTGACGATGCGCAACCTCTTCACCATCGCAATCAAGGTCGGCACCGACGCGCTGAAGTCCGATACCGGCACGGCGTTATTCTCCAAGGTGATCGAGGCATGCGAACGCCAGGAAACCAGGTTCCCTGATCGTGTACGCAATGTGCCTCACGGCAAGGAGACGGCCCGTGCGATGCGCCTCAACCGCTTCGATCCCGACCAGGCCAAGTCTGTGTTGCAACGCATGCCAACCATGGCTGCAGGCGTCATGCATAACGCCGTGCAATTGCTTGAGCAAGCAGGCATGCTGACCCCGCCGCCAGCACCTGTTGAGCGGCTTGGCAAAACATCTCGAGCACAGGTCGCGCAAGCCGCAGGAGCTTTGTTCGAACGTGCGCAGCAGATGGAACGCGAAATCACGCCAATGCTGAAGCAGGTCGTGTCCACCTTTCGGGCTGATCTCGCCGGCCTGAAACACCGGCAGAAATCCAAGGGCTCGCTGCGCGCAAAACTCGATTCGCTGATGGCAGCCAGGAACAAGACCCTCGAAGAGGCCGTTGCTGCTGTCAACGATGCCCTGCGCTACAGCGTGGTGCTTGCGCCGCAGGACTTCACCGAGGGGTGCCGCCGTATTCTCGCGACGCTGGACCAGCTGGGGCATGCCAGGACGGCGCTAACCAACCACTTCAACAAGAGGAACGAAGCGTTCAGCGCGGTGAGCGTCACCCTCCGCAGCCCGGCTTGTGCACCGTGGGAGATCCAGTTCCACACGGCCGAGACCTTTGAGCTGAAGGAGCGCTATCACGATGTTTACAAGCGCGCTCAGGAGATGCTCCTGCAGGGCGCACCGCTCGCGCTACGACGCAAGGTCACGCACGAGGCTTGGCTAGCCTTCCGCAACATCTCGATACCGCCTGGATGCGACGAGATCGATGATTGGCAGGAGCATAGCTACGCACACGGCGCTGAATCGTGGAACGCGCCTGGTTACCAAACCGGCGACATGCGACCGACTGGCGCGCAGGGCTGGGGTGGCACCAGCCATGCCGAAAGCACGGGACCATCAGAGATGCCCATCGGTTATGGGGAGCGTCATTTCGACGAAAGCGATCCGTGGCAGCACGCCAGCACTTCCGGCTACGACGAGCACAGCGCCGCCGGATTCGGCGTACCGTTCGCCGCACATCACCAGGCGCCGGCACAGGCACTCGCGGGGGCATCGCTGGCTGACTTGCCTGTTGGACCGTTGGGGTACACGCTCGAAGCGCTTTTGGGGCTCGTCGATGCCGACGTGGGGCAGGCCAGCGGCCAAGGACTGAATTGCCTGCTAGACACGGTTCTTCAATTTGCCCACAACACGAGGCGTCAGGACTACGAAACGCGGCAGACTCGGCAGCTTCAGCAACAGGCTCAGCTGTTGCGGAACAACCTGGTTCAAGTCCGCGCGGTCGATCCGCATGGCTACATCGACCTTTACAGCGCTGCAGGTGTCGGGGTCTTGCTGGCCAACCATTTTGGCCTGCGCATTCAAGCCATCGAGGCAAATGCGAGTGGCAGGCTGACCGTGCATCCTGTCCTGGGCCAAGAAGGTCGACTGGTGCACATTCTGCACACGCCGGGGCATTTCCAGCCGTTGTGGCCTCGGCACTAAAAAGCCTACTTGACGGCGGCTGCAGTTTTGCTGGGCCTTCTGGCTGTGATTGCTCTGGGTGCGCCGGATATGATCCAACGGCTGCCGCGGGCTCGCCCCGTCAGTACGCCCGATCCGCCGCAGCGCTGACCCGGGCATCAAAGAGCCGTCCTCCTCCGATTCAACGTCGATATTCTGCGCTGCGCCTGCTGTGCGGCGCGGCAATCAAAGTGAGAGTGCGCATTGCCTCGCCTTAATTGTTGCCGGATGCTGAGCCGTTGCCTCACGTAAATTGCTCCCTTGGATCGGAAACGAGCGGGGGCGAAGATGGGGTGGCTAAGCATGGCGACGCGGAAGGAGCTGACGGCGGCGGCAGGCGGGCGCTATCGGACGTCGGATCGCGCGAAGAAGGCGCGGATATTGGACGAGTTCGTCGACATCACCGGCTTCCATCGCAAGCATGCGATGCGGCTTCTTCGAGGTCAGGAAGACGCACGCCCAGGCCGGCGGGCGCGACGCCGGGTCTATAATGAGGCAGAACACAACGCGCTCGTGCTCCTTTGGGAGGCGTCAGACCGGATCTGCGGGAAGCGACTGAAGGCGTTAATGCCTGCGCTGATTGCGGCGATGGAACGGCACGGCCATCTCGGCCTTGCCCCCGAGATCCGCGACAAACTTTTGGCAATGAGCGCTGCGACGATCGACCGCGCATTGGCGCGGGTCCGAGAAGGATTAGGTCGCAAGCGCCGACGGCACGCGACGCACTCGTTGCGTCGCAGTATTCCAATTCGGACGTCGGCAGATTGGAATGATCCGGCGCCGGGGTTTGTCGAGGCTGACCTTGTAGCGCATAGCGGTTCATCGGCGCGCGGCAGCTTCATCCAGACCCTCGTGCTCACCGACATTGCTACCGGCTGGACGGAGTGCGCTCCTCTGATCGTGCGCGAACAAACGCTGTTGAGCACGGTGTTGACGGAATTGCGCAAACAATTGCCCTTTGCGCTGGTCGGCCTCGATACGGACAATGACACCGTGTTCATGAACGAGACGCTGAAAGCCTACTGCGATGCGGCCAACATCGTCTTCACGCGTTGCCGGCCCTACCGGAAGAACGACCAGGCGTTCGTCGAGCAGAAGAACGGCGCCGTCGTGCGCAGGATGGTCGGCTATCGTCGGTTCGAGGGCCTGGAAGCGGCCAAGCTGCTGGCTGAACTCTATCGATCGGCGCGACTGTTCGTGAACTTCTTCCAACCCTCGTTCAAATTGATAGCCAAGCAGCGCGACGGTGCTCGTGTGCGCAAGACATACAGCGCGCCGGCAACGCCACACCAGCGCTTGGCCGCCGACGCCCGCACGCCCGACGCGGTTCGCCACCATCTCCAAGAAATCTATGCCACTCTCGACCCGGTCGCGTTGTTGCGCGACATCCGCGGCGCGCAGGAACGCCTCGCGGCGCTCGCGGATACCCAGCCAATCGCCCATCCTGCTGCGGCATCGCAATCGATCGATCTCTTCCTGGCAAGCCTACGAACCGCCTGGAAGGACGGAGCTATGCGGCCGACGGATCGGCCAATCGTGAAACCGAAAAGAGGCCGGCGTCGTCCCGACCCGCTCATCGGGGCAACGCTAGATTTGCGAAAATGGTTTGAAGCCGAGCCCTGGCGGACTGGTAGCGAACTGCTCTCCCGGTTGCAGGTGGAATATCCTGGAGCCTATCCGAACAAGCTTCTTCGAACGCTTCAACGTCGGCTTAAATCCTGGCGCAGCGAGCAAGCGAACGCGTTATTGTTCGTTCCTGCGGAGAAAACGCTGCTGGGGCGCGAGGGCACAACAACCCAATGATGTGCCAGATGCCAGAGGAGGAGGCCGGGCGCTCCGAAACCCCGGCCATCTCCGCACCCGGCCTCCTCCTCAACCCTGGCCGGGAGCAAATTAAATGAGGCAACCGATCGCACTCGGGAGCATCGATATGTGAGGCAATACGCACTCTCACTTTGATCGCCGCGCCGCATCGCCCTGCGGCTGGCTCTCAACCCAGTGCAATCGAGACATCTCACTCCTCGTTGACGTCATGTCGGTGAATGGGAATATTTCGCGAACGCGGATGACCGCCTCGCAGGTGTTTTGCCCCCTCTCTCACGGACCTAGCCGGCGGCTTGACAGGCCAACCAAGGCCCCTCAATGTAACGTTATAACATTACATTGACTCGCCCCAACATGCCCTCGCGTCGTTCTCGCCCTATCCCGTTGAAAAGGCTGTTCGATCTCCATGCAGAAACTCCCCGTCACCGTCTTGTCCGGCTTCCTCGGGGCTGGAAAGACAACTTTGCTGAACCACGTCCTGAACAACCGGCACGGTCTGAAGGTGGCGGTGATCGTAAACGACATGAGCGAGGTGAACATCGATGCGGATCTGGTCCGCGATGGCGGTGCGAACCTGTCGCGGACTGACGAGAGGCTCGTCGAGATGACGAACGGCTGCATCTGCTGCACGCTGCGCGACGACCTCCTGAAGGAGGTGCGCGCGCTCGCCGAGCACGGCCGCTTCGATTATCTGCTGATCGAATCCACCGGCATCTCCGAGCCGCTGCCGGTCGCGGCGACCTTCGATTTCCACTCCGAAGACGGCGAACGCCTGTCCGACGTCGCGCGTCTCGACACCATGGTCACCGTTGTCGACGCCGTGAACTTGCTGAAGGATTATTCATCGACGGATTTTCTCGATCAGCGCGGCGAAGCACTGGCGAACGACAAGCGCACGCTGGTCGATCTGCTTGTCGAGCAGATCGAGTTCGCCGACGTGATCGTTCTCAACAAGGTCGATGACGCCCTGCCCGCGCAGCGCGAGGCGGCGCGACAGATCATCCGAGCGCTCAATCCGGAAGCGGATCTCATCGAAGCCAACCACAGCCAGGTCGCCTTCGACCGCATTCTCGACACCGGCCGGTTCGACTTCGAGAAGGCGCAAGCGCATCCGCTCTGGTTTAGGGAGCTCTACGGCTTTGCGGATCATGTGCCAGAGACCGAGGAATACGGCGTGACGAACTTCGTCTATCGCGCGCGCCGGCCGTTCGACCCCGTCAGGTTCGACACGTTCGTCAAGGAATCCTGGCCCGGCGTCATTCGCGCCAAGGGACATTTCTGGCTCGCGACCCGCCCGCAATGGCTTGGCGAACTCAGCCAGGCCGGCTCGATCACGCGCACCCAGGCCCTCGGCTTCTGGTGGGCGAGCGTACCCAAAGAGCGTTGGCCGGATGATCCGTTCTGGCGGAAACGGCTGCGCGCGAACTGGAACGACATCTACGGCGATCGCCGTCAGGAAATCGTCTTTATCGGCGCCGGCATGGACGAGCCCACGCTCTGTGCCCGCCTCGACGCCTGCCTCGTTCCGGGAAAGCCCGCCATGGACGTCGCGGAATGGGCCAAGCTAGCAGACCCGTTCCCAGTCTGGCGGCGCGCGAATGAAGCGGCCTAGACGCCACATGGACAACGTGGTTCGCTTCGTCTCGAAATCCGAGCTCGAACGCGAGCGCCTCATCCGCGAGGCGCGCGCGATCTACGACAGCATATTCCCGCGGGCCATTGCAGCCGATAAACCCGACGGTGGTCGTTCCGAACAGACGACCACCGACATTGCGAGCAACTCTCTGCTCAATCCCAGTTCAGCGCACGGCCGTTCTGATACTCGATGACGCGGGTCTCGAAGAAGTTCTTCTCCTTTTTCAGGTCCATCGCCTCCGACATCCACGGGAACGGGTTCTCGACTTCCGCAAAGACCGGCGTGAACCCGCTCTGGGCGCAGCGGCGGTTGGCGATGAAGTGGCCACCAGCTTCTTCAGCTTGGCGTTCTCATCCTCGAGCTGTTTCAACCGCCGCATCTCGGTCGGCAGCAACCCGTCGTACTTCTTTTTCCAGTTGAAATAGGTCGCCTGGCTGATCCCGGCCTTGCGGCAGATCTCCGCCACCGCACCCCCGTCACGGCCCTGCTTCAGGATGAACGCCTTCTGGACGTCCGAAGATTGTGAGGCCTTCATCGTCGTTACGCTCCTCCCAGCCGAGGGGATTCGGCAGCGAAAACTCTAACCAAAAATGGTCCAGTTTGCCGGCCTCAGATCACCACCACCGACGCAATCCCCATGAGCGAGGAGCAGTACGTTAACTACTGGGCCAGTTATCATGATATTCCGAGTCAGGCCCCCCGACGTCTGGACTTCCGTACTGGACATGATCGCGGAGACGTTCCGAAAAAGGCGACCGACGAGCCTACGATTTCGCTCCATGGCATGGCATGCTCAACGCGCCTGAGGCGAGCGTGATAGTCGTTCGTTCTTTAATCGCAGGTACGGTGTCAACCCCGATCGTCAAAGAATGATCCACCGCCGGGCTCATGGTGCTTTCCGCGGTCGTCTCTATGCAGGAGCGGCGCAAGCGAGTGATCGAGATCCCGTAACGTGCGTAGATCGCGTCCTGCCGGTAGAAGGCGCCACATCATATTTTGTCACCCCGACCTGGGCGACAAGGGCCTCGGTCAGAAGGCCGCCCGCGATCAGATTTGGCGACGTTGGCGCTTCCGGGCCGCCGCGATCCGATAGGCCTATTATCTCATCCATGCAAGACGTGGGAGAGCCACAAAATTGGGGACGATCATCGCATTTGGATCAAGAACTATTCTGCTTTACGGTTCAGGTGCAGGCGTATCCGTACTCGGCGGACGAGCATGCGAACCAATCCCAAAAGCTACGGGCCATGCTGCGGGGGATTGCGAGCTCGTAGATGGGCTCCTCGTCCGTCATCCAGATATGAACAACTATCTGCGCGACCGCAGTTACAGCTGCATCGCCGACACACATGGCACGAGGATGAAGGTCGATTGTGACACCTTTCGCGAGCGCGTCGCGTACGTACCTTCCCCTCACGCGAAGCAGTACCCGGGAATCGCTTTGCTCGGTCACGGCCGCTATCCCGCTGAACTTCTCCTCGAGAACAGGATCCAACCTCAACTTCGGAAGAACGATCATCCAGCTACCTGGCTTCAGACCGATCACGCTTCCCGTCATACCCCGAGCAACCTTCGACGTAGCCGGCACGGCAAGCCCGAGATATTCCGCGAGAATGGTTCGGACAGCGTGCTCCTTTCCAGTACGCGCCGTGACGATGGCAAGCACTACATTGTCCAATTGCTCTACAACGACGCCGACCTTCGATGATTCTGCGCCGTACTTCCCTGGCGTGATAATGCCCTCCCAGCCGCTTTGGCGAGACCATTCGTGAAGATTGTTAGCGACCAAGCTTCTCTCCTTTGGGATCGATGAAGACCGGACTGCAGACTTCGAGTTCGACTTCGTGATTCCGAACAAAATCAAAGGCTCGGACATGCTCTCCCAGTCGACTCGGACCTCCTCGAAGGAGGCCAAGCCCGATCCAATGTCCGAGGGTGGGAGAGAAGCCAGCAGAGGTTACATATCCCTCGTCATTCTTGGCTATTGCGGCGTTTCCGCTCTTCACAAGATGTGCGCCAGCGTTGAGACGATCGGCTGTATTTAGAGCCTTTAACCCAACGAGACGCTGCCTGGTCGGATCGCGCAACGCATGGCGCTGACTCATCAATCTACCAACATAGTCCTTATTGTTAGCGATTAGCTCCTCTAACCCCAAATCCGATGCCGTGGTCTGCCCCGTCATCTCGTTGGCTGTTATGTATCCCTTTTCAATTCGCATCAGGTCCACTGCTTCGGTTCCGTACGGCGCAATTCCAAATCGTTCACCTGCATTCATAATCTTACGGATTGCCGTCTCGCCGACCGATGCCGGAACTGATAGTTCGAACGAGAGCTCTCCCGAGAAAGAGTGACGTGACAGGCGGGCAGAAATTCCACCGCCTACGCTCAGTTCGCAAATAGCGTGGTGTTGTAGACGCTGCACCGAGCCTGCTTGCCCGCTGTCCACTACACTGAGCATCACTTCACGTGCGCGCGGACCAGCCACAACGAAACGTGCCCATTGCTCGGCAACGGAAGTAATCTGCACGTCCAGCCAAGGCCAAACCGCCTGGTGGTAAAACTCCAGATGCTGCATTACCCGGGCGGCATTCGCAGTCGTCGTGCCGACAATGTAGTGAGCGGTGCCGAGCCGCGCGATAGGGCCTTCATCCAGGACGAAGCCGTCCTCGCGGATTAGCACCCCGATACAGACACGACCGATGCCTACCTCAGTCAGGTCGTTACAGTATAGGCGATCTAAGAACTCCGAGGCGTCAGCTCCTTGAATATCGATCTGGCCAAGAGGCGAGCTATTGGCTACGCCTACCCGCTCACGTACATTAAGCGCTTCGCGCGTGGCACTTTGTGTGATTCCCTCCATCCGCGATCGAGGGAAGTAGTGAGCTCGCATCCAAGGGCCAGCTTCTACAAACACCGCTCCTTGTTCGCCCGCCCATTTGTGACCGGGCGGATATCTGGTCGGCCTGAAGCTTTTGTCGCGATAGTGTCCCGCCAGCGCACCTATCGCTACCGGGGTGTACGGAGGACGAAATACCGTCGTTCCGACTTGCGGAACGGTCAGACTTCGAAGCTGGCCCATTATCGCTAGAGCCGCAACGTTACCCGTCTTTCCTTGGTCCGTCGCCATACCGAGCGTGGTGTAGCGTTTGAGGTGTTCGACCGCTTTAAAGCCCTCTTGATGAGCTAACACGATGTCTGACGCGGTTACGTCATTTTGATAGTCGACGAAGCATTTTGTAGGATCCTTTGGCACCTGCCACACGGGAGAGGTTTTCGCGGATTCAGGGTCTGCCTTGTGTTCTTCAACGGCTGGAGCACGAAAGCCACATGCTTCGGCCGCCATCGCGCCTTGGCGCGCCCCCTCCCGAAGGGCCTCTTCCAGAAGAAAACGGCCGTTAGCCGCCCCCGCCGCCGAAAGCATCTTCGAGTCTGAACTCGGCAAAAATATTGATCGCTCTTCGTCCCATACAGGCCTGTCGCTAAGGTGGCTAGAAAGGTGAAGAGTGGGATCCCAACCGTTTGACATGGCCAGAAGATCACAACTCAGCCTAACTTTTCGTCCCGACTGGTCTAACACATCTATTGCGCTTACGGATTTTGATCCCTTGGCTGCAACAATCGAGGCGCCCTGGATGACCCTCACACCATCACTGACCTGTCCGACGCCAGACTTAGATTCTCGCGTATCTACGATCGCTTCAACATGAATTCCGGCTGAGACAAAGTCGGCTACGCTTCGCCAGCCGTCATCCGAGGATGTTACGATTACGGCTCTTTGTCCGGGGGACACAGCGAAGCGGTTGACATAGCTGCGAGCTGCCCCTGCCAACATTACGCCGGGCAGGTCGTTTCCACTGAACAGCATTGGACGCTCTATAGCTCCAGCTGCCAGTATGGCACGTTGCGCGACAATCCGCCACACTCGCTGACGGGGCTGATGGGCAATCGGCTCGGGCAAGTGATCGCTCACGCACTCGACAGCGCCGAAAGTCCCATGGTCATATTGACCGAAGACAGTGGTGCGACGCATTACTCGGACTTCGCTGAGACTTTCAAGCTCTGCTTCAGCCGAGTTTAGCCAATCTTGCGCGGGCTTTCCGTCGATCTCGCGTTTCTCTGAAAGGAGCCGACCTCCAAGTCGGAAGTCTTCGTCACAGAGAATGACTCGCGCACCCGCTCTCCCCGCAGCAAGCGCTGCAGAAATCCCGGCTGGCCCACCTCCGACGACGAGAACATCACAGTATGCATAAGCCCTTTCGTAGTGATCAGGATCAGGGAGACCAGATACCTTGCCGAGGCCCGCCGCGCGCCGGATCATCGGCTCATAGACCGCTTCCCAGAATTTTGCGGGCCACATGAATGTCTTGTAATAGAAACCCGCCCGCAAAAGCGGCGAAAGGGGGGCCGTTGCAGAGAGCAAATCAAAGTTGAGCGACGGCCATCTATTTTGACTCGACGCATCCAGTCCGTCGAAGAGCTCAGTGACCGTCGCGCGAGTATTTGGCTCACGTCTGGCGCCAGCTCGTAACTCTACGAGTGCGTTCGGCTCTTCCGAGCCCGCCGAAAGAATCCCACGAGGCCGATGGTACTTAAACGAGCGTCCCACCAGCTTGATACCGTTTGCGAGTAACGCCGATGCCAACGTATCGCCCGCGAGCCCCGTAAGTTCTCTCCCGTCAAATCTAAAACGGAGCTGTCGTTCGCGCGCGACAAGACCACCCATCTTAAGGCGATGTAGCTGGCTGCTCACTTATCGACTCCAAGCTTCCGTGCATGCGCAACTTCCTGCGCAGTCTGAACGTTGAGGATCTCATGTGTGCGCGTGTTGCGCGTCACTACAAGCCAAGCGTGACAGCCCGCGTCATGATACCAATACTCGTCGTGAGGGCCCGCTGGGTTGTCCCTGATATAGACGTACTCAAACATGCTGTCGGGGCTTGCATCCAGGCCGTCCGGTCTCGTCTTCGTTGCGTCGCCGAGGTAAACGAATTCTTTGATGCTGCGTGTTCCGCAGTGTGGACAATTTATTCTCATGTCAGTGCAGGTTGGGTACGGCACCCTGACCGTTTTCATCGATCAGGTGGCCTGTTGAAAATCGATCTAGTCGATACGCCGCAGCGAGCGGATGTGGCTCGTCTCGCGCAATTAGGTGTGAGAAGCAGTACCCGGAAGCTGGTGTCGCCTTGAAGCCTCCGTAGCACCATCCACAATTGAGGTAGAGACCAGCAACAGAGGTTTTGTCGATGATCGGAGAGCCGTCCATCGTCATATCCATCAACCCACCCCAGTGGCGAAGCACCCGCACACGGCCCAGCATCGGCATGAGTGCCATGGCGCACTCCATAACATTTTCAATCACTGGTAGATTGCCGCGCCAAGCGTATGAGTTATAGCCATCAAGATCACCTCCGAAGATAAGCCCTCCCTTATCGCTTTGGCTCATGTAGAAATGCCCCGCGCCAAACGCAATTCGTTGATGGATTAATGGCTTCAAACCTTCGGTTATGAATGCTTGCAGGACGTGACTTTCGATTGGCAGACGTAGACCGGCCAGACTCGCGACACGGGAAGTGTTACCCGCAACGGCCAACGCGACCTTCTTCGCGCGAATGAATCCGCGGGTGGTCTCTACTCCGCGGACTCTGCCGCCTTCGATTCTGATGCCTGTCACCTCACATTTCTGAAGCAGATCGACTCCGCGGGTGTCGGCGGCACGGGCATAGCCCCACGCAACGGCATCATGGCGCACGGTCCCGCCGCGACGCTGCAGAAGGGCGCCGTAAATTGGAAAACGCGCATCATCAAAGTTCAGAAACGGAATCATCTCGCGCAGTTGATCGCGATCAAGCAATTCCGAGTCTACTCCGTGAATTCGCATCGCGTTGCCACGCCTAGCGTGCACATTCCGCTGCGCGACTGAATGATGGATGTCGAGGGCCCCGCGCTGGCTTACCATCGCGTTGTAGTTAATGTCTTGCTCGAGGCCTTCCCATAGTTTCAGCGACCACTCGAAAAACGGAATGTTTCCCGGAAGCAAATAGTTAGAACGGATGGTGGTCGTATTACGGCCTACATTACCCGACCCTAGGTAGTTTCGCTCCAAGACGGCGACGTTCGTGATTCCGTGCTCTTTCGCGAGATAATAAGCCGTCGAAAGTCCATGCCCGCCGCCTCCGACAATAACAACATCATACTCCGCTTTCGGGGCCGGCTCCCGCCAGACGGGAGCCCAATGCTTGTTTCCCCGCAGCGCTTGTGTGACGAGGCTTAACGCTGAATATCGCATCTCGTTGATACTGCCTTGGCATCTGCGCCGGGCCGAACCCGGCGACCTCACGAACATTATGGAGCCCTCCACACCAGACGCAATCTGAAATCGCAACAATCGGATATTTTCTTTTCAAAAAATGGGAATTGACTAAACTCTCCCTGAGTGTACTTAGCTATCTTGCAACGCACCATCTTGGTGCGAAGTCGCTAGAAACCCTTTGGATTCACTCCGTCTTTGCTTGCGTCGAGTTTTGCCCTTGCCGTCGGTCGCATTGCCCCATTCCGTTTTTTGAGATTTCGCTAGCGTTCTGACTATTCCGCGTTAGGCTCCCGCTTGCACCCCTGGATTCCCACTTGGAACGGCTGATGCTCACTGACTCCCTCGAAGGTCCGCTTGGCCGCGCATTGGCGGTTATTGAATTCATTGCAAGTCGGCATCGAGCCGTCACGATAGCGGAGGTCGCAGACGCACTTGACCTGCCGATCGCAACCACCCACCGAATAACGAGCAATTTGGAGCGTCAGGGCCTTCTCCAACGCTCCCTCACTTCGAAGAGGCTCCTCATCGGCAACAAGATGCTACTTCTTGGAGCGAGTGCAGTTGGCGCCGGGCTTCGCACGGCCACTCGACATGCGATTCTGCAACGGGTGTCCGAGAAAATTGGTGAGCAGTGCGAGATCGGCGTGGTCCGCGACAATCTTGTTAGCTACGTAGACAGCGTCAGGAAGAAACCATCCACAGGGCTGCAGTTTGATCCCGGAGCTAGCGTGCCGATTCACTGCACTTCGACTGGAAAGATCTACCTAAGCCAACTCGCCCGCCGCGCTCGCGAAACGCTCATTCGATCGCTAACGCTACACGCCTATACGGAACGGACGATTACTGATCCTGACGATCTCTTGGAGATAGTTGAGCGCACGAGAGAGCGCGGTTGGGCCAAATCGAATGAAGAATTCGTTAAGGGTGTCGTGGGGTGCGCTGTACCTATATTTGGACCGGATCAAATGTTACTCGCCTGCGTAGGGATCTCGGCACCGGTTGCACGAATCACCTTTGAAGATCTCGACGACATTATTTCCATACTCAAGGACGCGTCGTCGGAGCTTTCGGCGGCTATCATCGATGACGAGCTTTCTGAGGACGTTTGAAGTCTCCTGGACTAGCAGCGCATTGTCCGGCCCTTTCTCACAGGAGATAGGCATCGCGATATCGCCGAAGGAAAGCTTGCAGCCGCTCTGATTTCGGTGAACCGAATATCTCTCCAGGAGGGCCCTGTTCGACAATCGATCCACTGTCCATGAAGACGACGTGGTGAGCGACGTCACGCGCAAACTGCATTTCGTGGGTCACAATGATCATTGTCATCCCCTCGTCCACGAGTTGCTTCATGACGGCAAGGACCTCACCCACAAGCTCCGGGTCAAGCGCCGACGTCACTTCGTCGAAGAGCATAACTTTCGGCTCCATTGCGAGCGCTCGTGCTATCGCTACTCGCTGCTGCTGCCCACCCGAGAGGCGGGCCGGATAGGCATCGAGCTTGTGCCCAAGGCCAACGCGATCGAGGAGAATTCGGGCCTTGGCTTCTGCCTCGCTGCGGGGAATGTGCTTCACGCGGATGGGCGCAATGGCGACGTTTTCGAGCGCGGTCATATGAGGAAACAAATTGAAGCTCTGAAATGCCATGCCGATATGCGAGCGGCTCGCTGCGATTTCGCGTTCCGAGCGCCTCATTCGCCCCCCATCCTGGGTGACCCGGTATCCAATGGCTTCGCCGTCCACCAAGATCTCTCCGGCCTGGAATTCCTCGAGGAGGTTGATGCATCGAAGTAGCGTGGTCTTTCCAGATCCGGACGGTCCGATCAGCGCGACCGCGTTGTTTCGATCGACCGCCAGCGAGACGTCGCGAAGTACCGCCAAGTTGGCGTAGGATTTGCTGACACTCCGGATTTCGACCATTTTTCGACCTGTCGCTTCGGATCGGAGATCGAGTTCCTTTGAGATGTCAGTGTTCATAGCGAAGCCGCCTTTCCAGGTGCCGCCCGTAGAGGGACAGGCCATAGCAGATGAAGAAATAAATCGCCGCAACGCCGCCGAAGATTTGGAAGACCGAAGCCGTGCGCTCCACCACTTGGCGCCCGGCCATTGTGAGTTCCCAGATTCCGATGACCGAGACGAGTGACGTACCCTTGATGAGCATGATGCAGGTATTGATCAGGGGTGGTCCGGCGAGCCGAACCGCTTGCGGGAATATCACGGTCAACAGCATCAACGAGGGCCGCATGCCGACGGCACGAGCCGCGTCCCATTGGCCTCTCGGCACCGCAATAATAGCTGCGCGGATCACCTCGGCCATGAATGCCGCATAGTAGATGGCGATGACGAAGATGCCTCCGAGTAACGGAGACAGATTTATGCCCGCGTAAGGCAGTATGTAGTACATCGCGAATAGGAGAACCAGGAGAGGGACACCACGCACAACGTATAGATAAAGCCGCGCAAGCGAGCGCGCGGCGACATTCCCGAATATCTGCAGCAGCGCGATGGCTACGCCGATAATGGCGGCGAGAATAGCGCTTGCAATCGACAGGGCGAGGGTGACAACGGCGGCCTCTAGCAGATAGGAGAGATTTGATGCCAGAATCATTTTTGCGCCCTATTGAGGGATAGCGAGCCGTCGCTCGGTGATGCGAAGCAGCCCAGCAACAATCGAGGTCATTACTAGGTAGAAGATGGCGAGCGTGGCAAACGTCTCATAGGCTGCGGCAGTGCGATCCGTGATGAGCGTTGCCGCATGCATGAGTTCCGCGACGGATATCGCCGAGACAAGAGACGTATCCTTTATGATTGTGACGAATTGATTTGAAATCGGTGGAATGATGCGACGCATTGCCTGCGGTAGAATCACGACACGCAGGACAAGCAATTGGGTCATCCCTAGGGCCTTGGCGCCTTCTACCTGCTTCGGGCTGATAGACTGGATGCCTGCCCGATAGATTTCGGCGAGATAGCCGCCATTCTGAAGCGATAAGGCGATCAATCCCGCAACGAAACCTGAGAGGGGGAAACCCGCCAAGCCCGAGCCAAAGTAGATAAAATACATCTGCACCAGCACCGGCGTATTGCGGACCACCTCAATGTAGGCACCTGCTGCCGCGGACAATGGTCTGAAATGAGCCATGCGAGCGAGGGCAATTGCAAGTCCCCACACGAGCGCAAACGCCATTGCCAATAGTGAGAGCTCAGACGTCGTGATGGCGCCGTCGAAAAATACCGGCAGGTTTTGCCAGATCAATCGCAAATCGAAGAACACGTCAGATCCCCGCCGTATGCACCAATCGGATTGAGGCTGGCGAGTTATTCGCCAGCCTCGCCAATTACCCCTTAGTTGCTTGCGTGTAGAAGCGAGACGGCGGCGGATCTTTGCCGAACCATTTGCGGAAGGTTGCGGCATATTGATCGTACAGCGACCCCGTCCGAAGCTCCCCTACGATCGTGTCCAGATAGAGCCACCACGTAAAGTCACCAGGCTTCATGAAGATGGCATTGTTCTGCACGTTGGTGAGCAAGTCTGGCAGCACTTTCAGGTCATTGTTCTGAAGAGCGTACCAATCTGCAAGCTGCGTATCCATCTGCATAGCGGTAGCTTGGCCCGATTGCACAGCAAGGTACATCGCGCTTGGAGTGTCAAAGGTCAGGATCTTCAGCTTCGGCAGGTAGCGCTTCGCACGGTCATGCATCTGGGGATTGCTCAGATTGGCCAGAGTGAACTTTTCATTGTTCAGCTCCGAGACGGTATTGACGTTGGCATCCTTCCGCACAAGCACGGAGATGCTCGAATCCTCGTACGGCCGCGTGAACGCAACGCGAAGAGCGCGATCCGGATAGATCGTCGTGTCGGCGATACCGAAATCGGCTTTCCCCGACAGAACCGCCGGCCACCGCCCCTCGCTCGTGACCGGGACGAACTCAACCTTTTTCTCGTCGCCGAGCAGCGCTTTAGCTATGATCCTCGCGATGTCGATATCGAAGCCGACAAGCTCGCCCTTTTCGTTAGTGAAGCAGTGCGGGGGATTTGTATTATTGGTCGCGACGACGAGCGTCCCGCGCTTCACAACCGCCTCGAGCCGAGATTCTTGCGCCTGCAGGGGAGTTGGAAGGCTGGCGAGAACTGCAAATGCCAAGAGCACGAAAGCCAGCAAAGCCTTGCCCATGCGAGGCGTCGGGGTTCTTAACGTCTTCATCTAAATCCTCCATTTTGGTTACTCTTCCGATTAGGTGCGCCGCATTCGTCCGCATCTATATGAGCACCCAGTGGTAGCGGACGGATCCTTAGACGGGCTGCAGCGCAGCCGGCATGGCAGTTCAGGTCACGACGGCAAACGACGCCAAACCACGCACGAAGACGCCCATCAGTCGATCGACGGCGCGCTCCGCTCTTGGCTCTTGCTCGAAGTTCGTCGCACAGCGACTGCTCGCCTCGACGACCGCTTCACTGAAGTTCGAATGAACCCGCGACGTGTTCTGGGAGACCAAATCCATCAGCGCTTCCTCAAATTCTCATATTTCGAGATTATTTTTTCCATTCTCAGACAAGTGTCATCTAGAGTCAACTGGAATTACCCCCCCCCCGCTCCAGCGTGTGGCCTTGTGCAGACCTAGCCTTGGGGGGTGGTTGCGTAAAACGCTGCAGGAGGAGGCGCGATGGAGAATGCGAGCAGAAATGCCGATGCGGCTTTGGCGCGCGCTTCCGCGAGCCTTGATTACCCTGTCTCGGCAGCTAAGACCGTATGGTCGACCGCAGCTACAGCGATATGGTGCAGCGGTACGGCATGGGCGGCATCCTGGCACGGAGGCCTGGGTCGGAATCATCGAGCGCTGACTGTTGGGCGAACGCGCAATCAAAAGTCTTACAGCCTGGCCGAACTTAACGGGGCGATCGCCGAGAGACGCACCAAGCTCCGGGGCGGACGGGTGCTGCATCAGCATGGTCGCACACAACGCCGGTTGTTCGAGGAAATTGATACGGCAAACCTGAATCGCTTCCGCGCGAGCCGCGGGTCCACGCGGTATTACGCCGATGCCGGCTCGCAGAACCCTCTCGCTGCGCCGGCCGAGAGATAGACGGGTTCCGTGCGCGACCGGTTGAAATCTTCGTGGCGGGCGAATTACCGCGCGCACGAGCCGCAGTAGCAACGGGCAGCACACGATCAACCCACGTACCTTTCAGCCACCGACGCTAAGTGAATGCCGGCAAAGATCCGCAGCGAGGCAAGGTGGATCGGCCCGACGTTGCATTGCTGGTCAATTGGATCATCGGGCATCGGCCGCGTCCCTAACAGGGCTATCATCCGGCTCAAGACGCGCTGGCGACGGCCGCCACGAGGTGGCCAAGCTGCGCGCGACTGATATCCAGGCTCGCAGGTGAGAACGTCAAATAGATGCTCGACAAGAGCCTCGATCGCGTCCCAACGCCTGCGTCCCCGAGCCTGACTCGATCATACACACCTACATCAGGAGGACGATTTTTATCACCAACAAAAGAAAGGGCTGACACACGTCACATTCCACTTGGTTAGCCAGCTCGACCTTACCGGCACGGCCGAGCCTTAGCGAACGCTACCGACAACATGAATGGTCAGGGCCGCGCAGGCCTAGTAGGCGGGCGCTTCTTCGCAAGTCGAGGAGTATCGCGTCCCATGGAGAGAATGATCAAGACATTATGTGGGCGGCAAAGCACTCAATTACCGCGAAGTCGTGCGTTGCAGGGATGGCGTCCTCACATAGAGGATATCGCGCTTCAAGACTTCTTGCGCCGACGAAGCGGCGGGGTCGACATCAACGCCGTGATCACCCCCACGCCGCCAACGAGCCCAATTCCATTCGTCCGGAAGTTTGATTTCAGCGAGCATCGTCGCGCCCCGTTCTTCCGTCCTCTTCGGCTCCGGTTCAACCGACGCCGCAATAAACCGGGGTCCTGCGTCGGTGACGCCCAACGATTCAGGAGCCTCCGGCCGCGCCACTCGAACAGATGACTAACAGTCCGTGGCGACGGCAATGACAAAAACGGAGCGCCGCTGATATAGGTCCTGCGCTCTGTCCCGCTCGCTCTGCACAAACGCGTGTTGGAATCAAATGCCGCGGCGTCCATGTCCCGTTCAAGGATGCGTCGCATCCTCTCGACGCCCTTTCCGAAAGAACTGAAGTGCGTTGCCGCGCATGATCCGGTCAATCAGGTCACGAGTGTCCTCTAGCGCGATCCAGCCTTCGGCGACCAATTGCGAGAGTGCCTGCGCGATTCCGCGGCGCGCTATGAGCGCATGGCCATAAATGGGCTCGACAGCGACATAGTCGCCGCCGAATGTGAAGATCTTATTGGACGGAACCGCCATCAGAAACTCCTTCAGAAAACGAACGCATGCCACGGGATTGATAATCCATGCCCAACACATGTCGATAGCTGCGTTAGGATAATGTTTGGCGAGCGCGATGAACTCATGCTCATATGGGTAGCCGATATGCATCAGGACGAATCGAGTGCCCGGAAAGTCCTGCAACAGGCGGCAGACATCTGCAGCATTGTTCTGGACACGAGCGAGCTGCATCAGGCCGTAGCCGGCCACCACGCCAGTGTGCAGTTTGACCGGCAGGCCGTATTCGCCGGCCTTGCCGACGCAATAGCGGAACAGATAATCTTGCAGCGACTTCAGATCCTCAGGTCCGAGCGGGTGAAATAAGCCTGCTCTGTCTGCATGATGGGGAAAGAGCCTTGACGCATGCGCTTTGGTGACCGGTTCGAAATTGAGAGCGCGCGAATAGGCAATTTGCGATTTTACAGCCACGGCTTTAGCGCCGTATGTCGCGAAATAGAAGTCGATGACTTCGAGCCACTCTTCCAGCGTAGTTGGGCGTTTGCCGGTCTCCGCTTCCACCCACGCAAAGTCAGCAACGCTGCATCGGCAAAATTGAAGAATGCTTATGTCGTGATGGAGTAGCCTTGGCTGCTCGGTCTCCATGAAGATTCGCTGCAGCGAATTGACATGACAGCCCTCAATGTTCGCCAGGCGCAGGAGGCGTGCGTAAAAGCCGGGTTGAATGGTTTCGCGGTATTTCTCGGCAATGCGGGGAAAGCTCTCATCAGTCAGGTCGTTCTCACCGTAAACGCCGCGAAACGTATGGCGCAGCGCCTGTGCGTAACCAGTGTGGCGAATTTTTTTCCAATAGGGAGCTACCAGCCGATATTTTTCCTGGCTTGTAGCTTCCGGCCCGAGAAACCTTTGTAGGTCATTTGCTGGCAGCCCAGCAACCACCAGATCCTCGGCAACATAAGACCTGAATAGGTAGGCCCAGTCGTCGCACGGCATCGTTCGGGGATGGATCGCCCCGGAAAGGCGCTGACTTTCTTCAATGAGATGCTCATGGGTGTCTACAAACGGCGTCTCCTCCACCCATTGGGCGATTTGTCGATCAGAGTCGGTCATTGCCTCCCAGACAATCGCAGCTCTACTTGTCATATTCGACTCCTTTTGGACAAAGACAGTTGCTTGCGTCCGCATTCGCAGCAAGCATTGGATCACATCGTACACTCGGCGTTCGCGATCTTATCGAGTCGATACCCTCGCGGCGCCGCCGGCAAGATCAATAGTCGACGACATCACTAGGGTGGGCAACGCGCTCTCTAAGCGCGTCTGTCATTGGGAAGTCGAGATTGGTGTTCTTTGGCGGGATCGCAGCCATAAACCATTTGTCGTAGATCTTCGTGAACTCGCCGGAAGCCATGAGCCTAGAAAGAACGTCGTCGACTATCTTCTTGAAATCGGAATCGTTCTTCGAGAACATCAGACCGTAATAGTAAATAGTGCCATAGTTCGCCTTTAGGAAAGCGAGATCCGCAGGATTCGAATACTCCGCCTTCATGCCGGCCAAGAGAATGTCGGCCTCCACCCAGGCCGCTGCACGGCCGGTGGTCAATAGCAGCAACGATTCCGCATGGTCTTTGGCTTGCGCGATCGTAAGGTTGAGACCCTCCTTCTGCGAAATGCTTTTCGCAATATCGAGCGCGTCGGAGCCTTGTGTGACGACAATAGTCTTTCCTTTCAAGTCGTTCGGCGCCTTGAGTCCGCTCGACGCCTTTGCGAGCCACGCCGTTTGACTGGCGAAAGTTGAAACGCTGAATGAGACCTGCTCCAGACGCTGCTTGCTGCTAGCGGTGCCGCCGCACTCGATATCGATCGTGCCGTTCTGGATTAGCGGGATACGGTTGGACGAGTTGACCGGCGTGAGCTTTATTTGAAGGTCTGGAGTGCCGAGATCGGCTTTCAGACGATCAACGACGTGGGCACATAGGTCCAAGGAAAAGCCAACAGGCTTCTGGTCGACACCAAGATACGAAAACGGAATCGAAGCTTCGCGATAGCCAATGGTGATCGCCCGTTTCGATTTGATGTTGTCGAGGGTCGGACCCGCCTGGGCCATGGAGGCCGTAAACACGGTGATCACCGTCGCAGAAAGCAGTGTAAACATTCTAGCCATGGGATTCCTCTCGCTCAGGTGAGACGCGCCTTATGGGTCTTGGGGTGACGTGTGCTTTGCCGCGCGACCCTTGTACGCTCAGGCCCCGCTAGAGTTGAAGACTTCCAGCAATCGGCAGACTGCCCTGCCCTTAGTCCTCGAACTTGGGAAGCATAAGATCCGCTCATTTTCGGCACCGCACACGAACCGGGCAGCACTCAGTCGTGGCCAAATGATAGGCTATGCGACGCCTTCAAGGCGACAAAAATATCAGTTTGCGAGTATATATATTCCGAAAATTGATAATTCTTTTTCAGAGTTGACGACTCCAGATCGAAAGTTCCGCGCGTGAGGCGCGATCATATGCGATCGGGAACGCCGAAGTCCGAGCGACCGGGTTTCCTATTTTCGCCAAATAGGTGATTTCGTACTTCGAAATCCACGTCGTCTTCGAGGGCTACGTTCTCTTCGAGCATCTTCTTGAGCACAGAGGAGGCGTTTGCAGAGGCCCCCGGCGCCAACCAAGCTTGCGGCATGGTTGAGATCGAGTGGGAACACGTCCGGGTCGAGCCGATTGTGGAGCTGGCGAAGCTTTTGATGGCGCTGTCGGCGCTTCGAGGCGTCTGTTGAGTGCACAACGGTCCGAGCTCAAGGTAGTGCCGGCGTCACGACCGGTCGACTTTCGCAAAGTCAATGCGCGCCCAAACTCTAACTCTCGCCGGTCCGAAAAAGAATGGCCACCGCGTGCGCGGTGGCCAAGTCAGGGAGGAACTGCAAATGCTGATCAGCAAGCTTGGCCCAGGCATCTCACGATGTGTGTAACGCGGGCAGGTCGTGTCGAAATTCTATTCGAGGCACCCCTATTCACTCGGGATCAGGATGATCTTGCTAGCTCAACCTTAGCGGAGAACACCGCTCTTCTTTGCCGTCCATGTCGCGAGATAGTCCATCAAAGGCGGCGACAAACAGTCGTATGGCTCCAGATCGACGGACCGGAGATCGGACCGAATCCCGTCCATTTCAGACGGGTCTACCCCACCTTCAATGATCGAGGATACAAATGCGGCGAAGGTCGGCCGCGGCCAAACATCATCCTCGAACAATTCCGGGTGGATGAATGAGAGGCCCTTGAAAGCGTGATCGCGCTCGACCGGACCGTGCATATGAACTCCGCATTCTTTGCAGGCGTGGCGTCGGATCAGCGCGCTGGGGTCAACTACGACCAGCTTGTCACCGTTCTCGATCACCGAGACCTGCTCGGTTGGCGCAACAGCAACGACGGAGAAGGCGGCATTGTGCGGCTTCCAGCACTTCGTACAGCCGCAGGCGTGATTGTGCGCAATCGCGCCTGCGACTCTGACCTTGACGGGGCGTTCTTTGCAATGGCAGGCAAGAATGCCTCCCGCGAATGAGGCGCTTCCTGAGCGAGTGCCAGCGTCTTGAATCGTCGGATGTAACAGTCTTTTCGTCATACTCTCCTCCTAGTAAAGCGCGTTGGTCGCTATCAATAGACAATTACCGATCGGATAGACTTGCCTTCATGCATGAGATCGAAGGCTGTATTTATCTTGTCGAGAGGCATCGTGTGGGTGATCAGATCGTCGATCTTGATCTTACCTTCCATGTACCAGTCCACGATCCTCGGCACATCCGTGCGACCGCGCGCACCGCCGAACGCGGTGCCTTTCCACACACGGCCGGTGACGAGCTGGAACGGTCTGGTCGCTATTTCCCTGCCCGCCTCCGCGACACCGATGATGATCGATTCACCCCAACCACGATGACAACATTCGAGCGCTTGTCGCATGACGTTGACGTTACCCGTCGCATCGAAGGAATAGTCGGCGCCCCCTTCCGTCAGATCCAGGATCGCCTGCACGACCTTGTCATTACCGACTTCGGCAGGATTGATGAAATCCGTCATACCGAACTTCTTGGCCATCTCGACCTTGGCCGGATTGATGTCGACGCCAACGATCTTGTCGGCGCCCACCATTCGCGCTCCTTGAATGACGTTTAGACCGATGCCGCCGAGGCCAAAGACCACGACGTTCGATCCCGGACGCACCTTCGCGGTGTAGATCACCGCGCCGATTCCGGTCGTCACACCGCATCCGATGTAGCAGATCTTGTCAAAGGGAGCGTCTTCGCGGACTTTCGCCAAAGCGATTTCCGGCAACACCGTGAAATTCGAGAAGGTCGAGCAACCCATGTAGTGGAAGACTTCGCCTCCGTCGCAGGAGAAGCGGGTTGTCTTGTCAGGCATAAGACCTTGGCCTTGGGTGGCGCGTATCGAAGTGCACAGGTTGGAGCGCTGCGACAGGCAGGTCTTGCACTGGCGACATTCTGGCGTGTAGAGCGGAATGACGTGATCGCCGGGCCTCAACGAGGCCACACCTTCGCCAACCTCGCGCACAATTCCCGCGCCCTCATGGCCGAGAATCGCCGGAAATTTACCTTCCGAGTCCAGCCCCGACAGCGTGTAGGCGTCCGTGTGGCAAACACCTGTCGCTTTGATCTCGACCAGCACCTCTCCCGGTCGGGGACCGCCGATTTCGATCGATTCTATCGATAGAGGCTTCTTGGCTTCCCAAGCGACGGCAGCTCTGGATTTCATACATGCTCCTTCCACTAACAAATTCTGCAAGACAACCATCACAATGGGTCGTCCAGTGATCCTTCTTCGATCAGTGATCGCGATCTATGATGCCACTCGCGCGCGCGTCGGCCTGGTAAGACGATGCGGATCAGTCGTCTGGGCAATCAAATCCGGGGAAAGATCCGGCTGGTCGTCGAGCACCTCGCGAATTGTCTTGCCCGAGATAAGCACTTCCTTTGCGAGCTCGGCCGCACGCTCATAGCCGATCGCTGGCGTGAGAGCCGTCGCAACGGCAGTGCTGGCCTCAAGGTGTCTCCGACATACTTGCACATTGGCCGAGATCCCGTTGACGCACCTCGTGCGCAGCACCTCGATCGCATTCGTCAAAAGCTCGAGAGAGTGAAGAATATTGTATGCAATCACGGGCTCCATGACGTTCAATTGGAGCTGCCCCGCCTCAGCAGCAAGCGTGATTGTTAGATCGTAGCCGATAACCTGGAATGCGACCTGATTGACGACCTCTGGCACCACTGGATTGACTTTTCCGGGCATGATTGACGAGCCAGGCTGAAGCGGCGGCAGATTGATTTCGTTTAATCCTCCCCGCGGTCCGCTAGAAAGCAGTCTTAGGTCGTTGCAGATCTTGGATAACTTAGTCGCGGTTCGCTTGAGCATCCCGGAGAACAAAACAAAGGCTCCGGTATCCCAACAGGCTTCGATCAGATTGCCGGCGGCCACGAGCGGCAGACCCGATATCTTGCAAAGCTCTGAAACGGCAAGCGCTTGATAGTCGGGGTTAGTATTGATGCCGGTACCGATCGCCGTTCCTCCAAGATTGATCTCCTGGAAGAAGGCGGCGATCTCTCCAAGCCGCGAGACATCCTCGCGAAGAGTCGTCGCGAAGGCTTGGAATTCCTGCCCCAAAGTCATGGGGACGGCATCCTGCAATTGCGTTCGGCCGAGCTTGATCACTTCGTTGAAGGAAGCCGCCTTTTCCTCGAAGGCAATCGCGAGGCGTTCAAGCGCAGCCTGGAGCTGACCATGGGACAGGAGAATCGCGAGCCGGATTGCCGTCGGGTAGACATCATTCGTGGACTGCGACAGGTTAACATCGTTGTTGGGGTGCACGACGTCGTATCGCCCCCGCGGCAATCCCATGATTTCGAGCGCGCGATTTGCGATCACCTCGTTCATGTTCATGTTGGTCGACGTTCCCGCTCCTCCCTGGAAGACGTCGAGCGGAAATTCTCTCAACAGCGCTCCTCTCGCTATTTCGCTGCAAACCTCGCAGATTACATCGGCCTTGTTTTGCTCCAGGTCCCCTAGACGCGCATTTGCCCTTGCTGCGGCCATCTTCACGAATGCCAGCGCCTTGATGAACGTGGGAAAGTGATTGATCGGAATACCTGAGATCGGGAAATTTGCGATCCCACGCGCGGTCTGCGGTCCGTAGTAGGCTTTGACCGGGATCGTCACCGGGCCAAGGGAATCGCTTTCGATGCGCTCTGTGGGCGATGCGCTCGTCATATCAAACTCTCGTTGTTGTCGTGCTTTTCAGGGAAGACCGCGCGGACCGCGGCCTCAGTGAATAATCTGGTTGAGGAAAGCCTTCGCACGTTCCGTGTTTGGCGCGCGAAAGAAGGTGCTCGGATCGCTCTCTTCCACGATTGAGCCGCGATCCATAAAGACCACGCGACCCGCAACTTCTCGGGCGAAGCCCATTTCGTGCGTGACGCAGACCATCGTCATCCCGTCCTGCGCGAGCTCAACCATGGTCTCGAGTACCTCTTTGACCATTTCCGGGTCGAGGGCAGAAGTCGGTTCGTCGAACAGCATAATCTTGGGCTGCATACACAAGGCGCGGGCTATCGCGACACGCTGCTGCTGACCGCCCGACAATTGCGCGGGGTACTTTTGGGCTTGATCGTGGATCCGGACCTTCTTTAGCAGCACCATCGCCCGGTCATGCGCTTCAGATTGAGCAAGACCCCTGACTTTCATCGGCGCCAACATGCAATTTTCGACCACCGAAAGATGAGGAAACAGGTTGAAGCTCTGAAAGACCATTCCGACCTCACAGCGCACGCTATTGATATCTCGAATCCGGTCCGTCAGTTCGATACCATCGACGACTATCCGGCCGGAATCGTGCTTTTCGATATGATTGATGCAGCGGATCAGCGTTGACTTTCCGGAACCCGACGGCCCGCAGAGCACAATCTTTTCTCCTTTCGCGACCTTGAGGTTGACGTCGCTCAGGGCATTGAAGCTGCCGAACCGCTTGACGAGATGCTCTACGACAACCATCGGGAACCGGTCGGCTGGGCTAACTGCGCGCTCTTGCTGCATGCTGGTCTCACAGGGTTGCAGAGCCTAAGGGACGAGGGGCCGTCAGATGACCGATTGACTACCGGTTTGCGCCTGTGATCGCGTACCTCTTGCGTAGCGAGGCGACGAATTGGGACGCTGCGGAACTAATGATGAGATAAACGACGGCCACTGCGAGGTACATCTCGACGAGGCGACCGTTGAGCTGCGCGAGCTTCGAAGCCGCGCCAAGGAGATCAGTGAGCGATAGGACGTAGACGAGGGACGTATCCTGAAACAGAATTATGGTCTGGCTGAGTATGATCGGACTGGCGACCCGGAATACCTGTGGCAGGACGACGTGCCGATATGAATCAAATGTCGACAAAGCGAGAGCCTGACACGCCTCAAATTGTCCTTTGTTCACTGAGCGCAGTCCGACACGGATGATTTCCGAATAGTAGGCTGCCTCGAACAAGCCAAACGTGATGAACGCCGTGTAGGTGGCACCGACTGGGATTGGACGACCATTACCTGACAGGTGACCAAGAACGATGGGCACCAAAAAGAAGAACCAAAACAAAACGAGGATCAGCGGAATCGATCGCATCAGTGCAACGTAGCTACGGACGAGCTGGCTTAGAATGCGGAGCTCAAAGTGCTGCACGAGAGCGAAGAGCGTTCCCAGTATCATTCCAATCAGGAAGGCGGCTACCGTTAAGGAAAGCGAGAACAGCAATCCTGACCACAGATAGGGCCATGCCTGCGCGATAATCGAGAAATCGAGGCCGTTCATTTCGCGACCTCCATGCTGCCAGGCAAGGAACTTTCCAACTTCACGTCGTCAACATCTGACCCCTTGTTTTCCTCAGCCGGTGCGGCACCGGGAATACGCACCGCTTTGTCGATGAACACCATCGTCTGGTAGGCGATCAGAGCCAAAGCGAGATAAATGAGCGTGGCAGCACCGAATGCCGCGAAGGTTTGGAACGTAGCGTCGCTGATTTGGCGCGCCTGAGCGGTCAGCTCCATCAAGCCGATGGTCAGAGCAACGGACGTATTCTTGTAGATGCCCATCACCTCGCTCGTCAGGCTTGGCACGATGAGACGCAGTGCCTGCGGCAAGACGATATGGCGATAGGTCAGATAGCTGCTTAAGCCGAGTGCGGCAGCTGCTTCAGCCTGCCCCTTAGGCAAGGCTTCGATACCGGCGCGTACCTGCTCCGCTATGCGCGCAGCGGTGTACAGGCCCAGGCACCACAGCGCCGGAAAGAAAGATCCCCAAGGCGGAGGGACCTGCTTTATCCAGTCGCCCATAGCACTCGGAAGAAGCTCGGGCAGGACGAAATACCAGAGAAACATCTGCACGAGTACGGGGATGTTTCGGAAGATCTCCACGTATAATCGAGCTAAGGCCCCGAAGAAGGGATTCTGTACGGTTCGACCTATGCCGACGACAAGTCCGATTGCGAACGCAATCCACCAACCGAAGATGGCAAGTGCCAAGGTCCAACCCAGACCCGAAAGAAGCCAGTCGATGTACCGCTGGCCATCCGTGGTCTGCTCAAAAAGAACTCCGAACATCGCGAGCCTCACGATTGCGGGCATGCACAACGGCCATGCTCCGCATGGTCGGTCGTCGTGCGCGCTGCGCCGGTACTAATCGATCGCGTCACCAAAATGCGCGACCCAGCATTCAGTAAGTGGAAAGGCATGTGCTCACCTTTGGGCGGGATCAGGCTGCTGTCCACTTCGCGTGCGGCTTGCCGAGTTACTCCATGCTAAGTCCTAAGCGGCCCTGAATGACTTTTTTGATTGGCGTTCGCGGATGAGATGCACCAGACGATCCACATCGTCGACCGTGTTGAACATGCCGAACGATACACGGATGCCGTCGCGCTCGGGGGAAACACGTACGCCACTCTCTTCGAAGTAGCTGAGCCAATCTGTCGCGGGCAGACCGACGACGTAGATGTGGGGCGAGCGATGTTGCCGCTGACGCGGACCGACGAGACCGATGTCGAGCTCGTCCAGTTGAGCGATGAGATGATCGCCCAGATCGAAGCAATGGTTCTGAATGTTCGTCACGCCGATCTGCTCGATCATGTCGAGCGAGGCCCCCAACGCGTGAATTGCAGGAAGATTGAAGTTTCCAAGCTCGAAGCGTCGCGCGGTGGGAGAAGGCGCCAAGCGGTCGGCACGAGCAATGAGATCGTCAGGAATCTCAGCCAAACTAGCAGCCGCAAGATAGGCAGGCCCCAGCTCCTTCAGGGTCTTGTTCCAATAGAGTAATCCCAGGCCTTGAGGGACGAGCAATCCCTTGTGACTGCCGGAGCCAACGAAGGTTGCCTGGATGGCCTTCGCGTCGATCGGAACGACCCCGATTGCTTGCATGACATCGACGATGAAGTAGAGCTTCTTATCCGCGCAAAGAGCGCCGATGCTCTCGATATCGAAGCGATGCCCGGCGTGGAAGGTGACGTGCGACAACGAGATCGCGCGGGTCTTCTCGTCGATGTGAGGAAGGAAAGTGTCGGCGTTTACGACCTCCGTCATCGGAAGGAAGTCGATCTGGACGCCCTTCTTCTTCAAATTGAGGAAGGCATAAGCGTTGTTGGGATGATCCCCGTGAATCATCAAGACGTTATCGCCGGCTCGCAAAGGCAGCGCGTTCGCCGCGATGTTCATGCTCTCCGATGTGTTCTTCGTGAAGGCAATTTCGTCGGCCGACACCCCAAGGAAACGGGCAACCTTGGCACGTGTTTGCTCGACCCGATCGAGCCACAAGCTTTTCGGTCCGGCCGTCTCCAAACCTTCG
Organism: Bradyrhizobium sp. CCGUVB23; assembly: GCF_024199885.1. Classification (NCBI taxonomy): domain Bacteria; kingdom Pseudomonadati; phylum Pseudomonadota; class Alphaproteobacteria; order Hyphomicrobiales; family Nitrobacteraceae; genus Bradyrhizobium; species Bradyrhizobium sp. CCGUVB23. The sequence goes on along the minus strand of NZ_JANADQ010000001.1, from coordinate 5,414,593 downwards.
CGAAGGAAGGTTTCGATCGCCGCCATTACGGGACGAGCGAGCGGCGCTTGAAAACCGGAGTCCAAGTAGACCATCCTTTCGGCCGCCGGGAACTCCTTGCGCACAGCTTCCACGTCGTAATGACGAGACATTCCCATCTCCTTCTTCAAGCACGTCGCGGCACCGGTCAAATTCAAACCCAAACTGTGCAGCGCACAAACTTAGATCCCAACGGCGGCAGCGCCGACGATATGAACAAACGAAAGACACGTCCAAGGCATTTTTCATATTTCAATTGTATTTACTCCAAAAAATGATAATTATTTCCAAGGAGGTTCGCATGCCAGAGCAAAAAAAGGCGGTTGGGCCACTGGACCGCGCATTTGCCATCGTTCGTTATGTTGCCAACCAGACGAAGGCCGTCTCGATCGCAGAGACCGCCAACGCGCTTTCATTGCCGATTCCGACGGCCCATCGACTTGTCGGAAATTTAGAAGATCGCGGCTTCCTTCAGAAGGCGCTTGGATCGAAGCGCTACGTGGTCGGCAACCAGTTGATCACGCTGTCTGCCAAAGTCATCGGCGCGGCCTTTCGCACAGCACGCCGACATGCGGTACTTCGTGCGGTTGCCGATGAGATTGGCGAACAGTGCGAGATCGGCGTCGTGCGCGACAGCGTCGTCGCTTACGTTGACAGCATACTCGTGTCCCAACCACAGGGACTTCAATTCAATCCCGGCGAGGTTGCTCCACTTCACTGCACCTCGACTGGAAAAATCTACATGAGCCGGTTATCCGAGAGAGCGCGAGAGAAGTTGTGCCGCTCACTCGCCCTGACGCAGTATACCGATAATACTATCATCGATTGCGACACCCTATTGAGGGTTCTCCAAGAGACACGACACCAAGGCTGGGCCAAGACCAATGAGGAATTCGTGAAGGGTGTCGTCGGCTGCGCGGTTCCCATCGTTTCCCCGGACCGAGAGCTGATAGCCTGCCTTGGCGTATCGGTGCCCGTGGCACGAGTCAGCTTTGAAGAGCTCGATCGCTTCATTCCTCCGCTTCTAAAAGCCGCCGTGCTCCTGTCGCAGACAATCCTTCAGACGGACAGCGAGGACGAAACACTCGAGGATACTTGAGAATGAAGATCATCGGCGCCAGTTCTTTGGCGAGGAACAAAGAGAATGGATTTCGTTCGACACGCACCATCATCTTCTTCAGCAAGTTGTTGCGGGTATGGCCTTCGAGGCCCCCTACCCCGCCTATTCTCAGAAATTGAAAGCAAAATACACCGCTTCGTCGAAAGTTTATTGGCGAATCGCAACTCATACCGCCCTACTCGAAAGTAACTAAATCGCTCGCTGGGAAAACTGCCGGATATGGGCATCGATGTCTGCATTAACGCAGCCGCGTAACGAGCGTTCTGTAGCACATCGCCTCGTTACCGGCATAGTTGCTCTTTGCTCGCAGACAAGATGGATTTGGTGAACACTTAGCGAACCAACTCTCCCACGCGCGTTCACGCTAACCGTTGGTTAGAATCGATACTCGCCTCTGAAGAGAATCATGAATGACGCTCCGATTGCGGATGGTCTTCGGCTTCACCATCATCCTTGCTGTTTTTGTTGTCATGGTGGCCGCTACCATGATCGCACTCGCCTCATTTCAGTCAGAAGACAGAATGTTGGCTGCCGACGTGAGCGCACTCAATGCTCTGCGCGATGCCGAAGTCTCCTTGCTGCACGAGGAAGCAGCGCTCGATGGGTATCTCGCCAGCTCTGATGCGGCGCTCAAAGCGGAATTCGAGGGGCCGACGAGGCTTGCAACTGATAAGACCTTTGCGTCCGCCGCCGCTGTCACCTTTAAAGCCGAAGGCAAGATAGAGACACTGTTAAACCGCATCCAAGCCTGGCGCGGGAAGTCAGAGATTGATGTATTGGCCCTTGCCCGTCAAACTACGACTCAGGAGGCTAAAGAAGCCGTACACCAGGATCTAGCCGCAACGATCAAAGATAGCCAGGACGAGATCGCCGCAGCTCAATTGCGCAAGGCGCAAATGGCGAGCCGAATAAGCGCCATCGCATGGGGGGCCACCACGGCGGCTCTGATTATCGCCCTTGCGGCGGCAGGCTGGCTGACTGCCACCGTGCAACGTCCCATCATCGCTTTGATTGCTACGGTCGATGCGTTGGCGGCTGGCGATTTGACTACGATCGTGAGTTGCACAGAGCGCAAAGATGAAATCGGTAGACTGGCACGCAGCATGGAGATCTTCCGGGAAGGCGCGATTGAGAACCGCCGTCTCCAGGAGGAGCAGGAGACATTGAAACAGCGCGCCTCTTTCGAGCGCGCCGGCGTATTGCGTGGTACCGCGGATGCGCTCGACGGACGAATCGCGGGACTTATGGCGACCCTGACCGACCTCAGTTCGGCTCTGAACAGCTCCGTCTCGACAATGAGCGCGGTTGCCGATCGTACAGCAGAGAGTTCGAGCACCGCAACGCGTGCGGCCGAGCAAACCACGGCACACGTAGAGTCCGTGGCTGCAGCAACCACGGAGTTGTTCGCCTCGGGTTCTGAGATCGGACGGCAGGTGGCCCTCTCATCGGAGATATCTCATCAGGCGGCAAAGGAGGCTGAGCAAGCAAAAGCCATCATGAACGGACTTGCGGAAGCCGTCGCACGCATCGGCGAGGTGGTTCAGTTGATCGAGGCGATTACATCCCAAACTAATCTTCTAGCCTTGAATGCGACGATCGAAGCTGCCAAGGCGGGAGAAACAGGCAAGGGCTTTGCCGTCGTCGCCGGAGAGGTCAAGGTACTGGCAAGTCAGACCAAGAACGCCACACAAGAGATCGCCACACAGATCGTTGCGGTTCAGACCGAAACAGACGCCGCTGTGGGCGCTATCCGGCGGATATTCGACGTCATCAATCGAGTTGGCGAAACGACTACATCTATCGTCAGCATTCTCGACGAACAAAATACCGCCATCGGGGACATCAGTCGAAGCGCCGAATCGGCTGCTGCCGGAGCACGCACGGTGGCTGGCCATGTGCTCGAAGTATCCGGCGACGCCGCGACCAGCCGCGGAGCGGCCGATGACGTCTTCCGCACAGTTCAAGATTTGATGGATCGCAATCGCGCCCTTGGCCAAGCGATTACGGCATTCGTCAGCGAGATGCGCCAAGGCGCGCCTTAGCGAGCTTGATGTCTGCTGTCGGACTTGTTAGCACTCGGCGTCGCGCTCGCGTCGTGTCATGAGGATTCTGCCCAGCCGAACAATCAGGTTCGGGTTCTGCAGCGAGCGGTCCCCTGTGGCGACCGGCAGAACAGATTGTCCGATTTTTCGCCCTAGTATCCTATTCTACGACGAGGACGTCATCGAACTTTACCATCGGATCTGCGCGCTGTATCGAATGGGGTGAAGACACATAAGTAAGGAGAAGATGCAGAAACAAAGGAAACGTCGCCCGGTAATCCAGCCGTGTGACGTCCGATCCTAAAACCGTCGCACGAGACCCGTTTTGTTCTCAACAGATATCTGGCGAAGCTATTGGAAACCAAAGATTTTCCTTTGGTGGGCGCACCAGGGCTCGAACCTGGGACCCGCTGATTAAGAGTCAGCCCCGGGTAGAGAACAATCAATGACTTACTGGTCGCACCACTGGGCTTATCCGACCGAAAATGGGCATTCGTCGCAGGATCATATTGCTTCGTTGCACTGCCCGTTAGGTGAGCCTCGTCCGGCGCGGGATGTAGAGCTGGGTGAGCTGACGGTCGGCAGGAACGACGACGAGATAGCCCACCGTCATCTCCATCGCCGGCGCATCTCCCCAGCTATCATTCCGGAACTTGCGGTCGCACGTCGCTGAATAGACGTTTGCGCCATTTTCACGCAGGTGTTGCAAGATTCCATCCAGCTCCTTGGCGAAACCTAGAACCTTGGGGTCAAGCAATGTGGTGCTCATGTCGTCCTCCTATGACCTGAAGCATAGGCCCGCCCCTGCGAGCCGAACACGTGAGAATGCCGACGGCGTGCCGACATTGGGCAAGCCGGCGACGGCGCTCGGCAGGCAAGACATTGAAAATACTGCGCGATTTCCGCCTTCTGAGGCATCATTCCATTGACCCGGCGAGCAGAAGGCCTATCTTGGACATGGGATCGGGAATGCTTGATCGGCGCAGGGCCTCGGTGAACATCGGGGCCCTGTGCTTTGCAGCCGCAGCCGATGCGGCGGCATGCCCGCGCCCTAAACGGCTTTTTTAGACCGGCGCTGCTGAAAGTTGTGCGAGGCCCTTGACGGTCAGGCTAGAATCTCGCCGAGGAAACGGAAGATGGCGAAGAGTGTAAGGGCCCTGATCAACCCGGCCATGCTTGCATGGGCGCGGGAGCAGGCCGGGTTCAGCCCGGACGAGGCGGCGCGCCGTCTCCACTCGACGAAGATCGCCTGAGCGCACTCGAAGAGGGCGACGAGACGCCGACTTTCGCTAAGCTGTTGGATATTGCCGACCTCTACAAGCGGCCGGTCAGTCTCTTCTACCTCAAGACGCCACCCAAAGGTTAGCAGCCGATCCCTGCTGCATGAGTTGAGCCTGCCCGGAGACACGTGAAGAGCCCTCTCTGTCACTGTGACCGAGAGAGATCAAGGACGACGACGTCGACGAAATCGCGCAACTCGACTGGCATGCTTTCGCGTATTGCCTGGCGCAACATGTCTGGTGTTGATATTGCCGCCTCCCGTCGGCCGGCGATCGTCTCACCCGCGCCAAACCAAAGCACAAGGTAGATGCCTTGCATGGCCGCGTCGGGATGAACGCTGTAGCGCTCGTGGAGCTGCGCTGACGCCGCGCTGAATAGCTCGGTGTGCCACTGCCCCTTCACCTCGATCACCAGGAGCCGCCGTTGGCCCTCGATCATGGCCGCGGCTGTGATGTCGCACCGATTGGCATTCGCCATATGGTGCTCGATGATCACCGACAAATTGCGGCTGGCCAGTCTACTGTGAAGATGCTCGACGATGCGGTTCCGCGAGTCGTTCTCATTGAGCCGTACCCCATTTTGATAAAACACGTCGAGCGGGTTGGTCTCCGCGTTTTGTAACCAGATCTGATAAGCTTCCAACTCCTCCAGGAGGAACGCGCGCAAATCCTCGACTGTTGCAATCCGGTTTTTGTCGAGCATGTTCACGACCACCTCCGGTGAAGGCGGACTAAAATCCCGGAACGCCAGCTTACGGAGCGCCGCCGCTTTCAAGCTTCTCGCGTCTGTGTGGAAATCGGCGAGACGCGCGTTTGACAAGATTCTGTCGAGGACTGCGACCGCCCGACCAGGCTCGTCACGGTTGATCGAGAAAATGACGTCTCGAAGAAAGCGATAAGCCGTTTCCGGACGCGGAGAACCGGTGCCCCACGAGCTGGGCAGGAAGACCTTCGGCCACACCTCCACATAGATGTCCAGGATCCTGTATACTTTCTCCGCTGATAGCGTCGGCCAAGCGGCACTTTCCCCACTGTTGAGACGACCTGCGCGATGCTCGATGGCAAAAATCGTATCGCCACTGCCCTTAAGATATTCCCAGACCGCCAAGGGTGGATCGCTCAAGAAAAAGAGCGCTCTCAGCAGCCAGAACTCACGGTCTTCGGGCCGGCCGCCGGCAATTTCATCGCAGCGAGCTAGGATCAGCTTGATGAGCTCGTCGCGGTCGGCCTGCTCGGCGCACATATCAAAAAGGCTGTCCCGGGCCGGCCGCGGCATGTTCGGATAGCGCTCGAGCCATTCAAGCGCCAAAGTCCTTTGAAGTGGCTTGAACGCTGTCTTGTACCGAAGCCAACCAACGTTCGTTCCGAGATCCGTCTGCGCAGTCAGGCTCGGCTCTATGAATTCGCGAGCAAATGCCTCGGCATCAGCGAGCGATTGCAGGGTTTGCCTGTCGATTTCGGCTTCAAAGGCCGCTGCCTCCTCGTTGGAAACCCCGGAATAGCCGCCAATGTCGGTCTTCACCGCCCGTAAAATCTTCCGGTCCATTCCGTCCAGATTTCCCTGCCTACGGTAGATCACCATGCAGGCAGCATGAAGAACCCGAACGATGTCCGGCCGGTCGTTTCCAGCCCTTGCCGAGAGGGTCGGCACGTAGGCGTCAAGCAGCGGAAAGCAATTGGTCAACGCCCGCTCGGCCATCTGCGGATCGTCCGGCACCTCCTCACGATCGTCCGGTTTGAGCAGATAATACTCCGCCAGCTCGCAAAGCGCGTTAAAGTACAGACCAGCTTCGATCTGCGCTTTGTTGTCGCGATAGAACTGCCGCCGAGCGTTCTTCTGCGCTTCTTGCCGACGCTGCCAACGGCTCCGACGACGTAGTCTCAGTCGGCGCTCCTTTCGCAGGTTCTCGCGGTTCCCTCGCTCGAGCTTCGACCACACTGCCAGCAGCGGCGGACCACTTCGCGCTTGCCGCTTCAGAATGGCACGGTGCGCGTCCGGACCTTTCTGCTGCGCGAAAAAATTATGTGCAAGATAAAACCCTTGCCAAAGCACGGCATTGCCGGTTGAAACGGCGTGCTCGCTCAGCGCGAGGAAGTCCATGAGCTTTATGCCAAGTCCCGCGTGGCTGAACCCGCTCGTCAGCCCGATGCGGGTTTCCCAAACCTGGTCAAGGTCAGCGCACTCGGAAAACGCCAAGCGATGAATGCTCTGACGTAGCTCGTCGTCTTTCATCAGCGCCTGGATGGCGGTGCTTTCCGGCGGCCGACGGTTGCCAGAAAAGATCAAATGCCGCGTCCATGCCCATATCCGTGCTGGATCGTGCGGACCGGCCTCGATCTCGAAATAACGATCTAGAAGCCAACCGATCGTCTTACTCGGTCCGGGCCGGCACTCGCATTCGTATGGTTGCGACTTCCCGCAAGTGCAGCGCAAATTCCGGGTCAGTTCGTTCAGCAGCGAAACGACCGACCTGGAATCCAGGGAAGCGACGACCTGCTTGGTCAGATATGGCAGATTGAGATTGTCGTCTCGGTCTCTGCTACGCGGAACTCGACCGCGGTTCTCTCTCTTCCCGACGTGCTCCAGAAGGTCTCGGACCGCATCGACGCCGATTGCATCTGATCCGAGCTTGACAGCGATCTCCAGAACAATTCGCAGCGAGCCGGAATCGCCTTTGGCCAGCAGCGCGTTGATGGTTGCAGGACGCGTCGCCTTGTTCAGGCCGGAAAGTACCTGCTGAGCGCGGAGCCGGGTGTAAACGTCAACGTCGCTGTCAAGTACGAGGGCTTCCAGCTGCTCAGTCACAGAGGAAGCAACCTCCGAGTCCTGCAGGAGCTCGAGAATCAGATTGCGCAGTTCTGGATTGACGTTTCTGTCGGTGAGGACCTCCTGCACTTCAGAAACCATGGCACGGTCGAAGAATCCGGCTGCACTGAAGCGCCGCCAGCCATCGCTGCGTCGGAAATACGGGTCGAACTCAGAGAGCTTCTTCAACTCAGTCAGCAACAAGCGCTTGGAGGACGCGGCAAGCTGCGACGGATCTCCGTTTGACAGAACCGCATACGGGTCGGTCCGGATGCAAGTTTCCTGAATGGCGAGGTTGCCAAGCGCGGCCGTCCAGCCTAGGAGCCCCCGAAGCTCGTCGCGAACCACAGAATTTGGAGCAATGATTGACAGTAGACGCCTTACCGAGAGCTGCGCTGCCGGATCGCCTGCTCGCGTTGCAAGATGCCTGGCCGCGCAATACTCGGCGACGATGCGATGCACTGGTTCATGACGATCGGGCTCGGTTGCGGGCTTGAACAGGCGAGTGTTGGGAACGAAGCTCAATGCTGGAGTAGGTTCGCTCAAGGAATGAAGGTACGGGAAATCGATGTCGCCTTCATCGGCGATCGCGATCCCGCTCCCACCGCTCAGCAACAGCTTCGAGAAAATATCGCTGGCCGCCGAGACGATCGCCTTCGTCGAGGGACGATCCCGTTGCCAAGGCGAGGTATTGAGCTCAGAGGCCAGCCTCTCGATCGCATCGACGAAGATCTGGCTTTTGGAGGTAAAGCGTCGGCCTCCTTGCACATAGGCGTCTGCAAAGAGCCTCAGGAACTGCGGATTTCCTAGCAGGGGGCCCAGTTCAAACCGCGCCGCCTCACTTTCAAACTGAGAAAATTCTTCACCAGGACGATAGGTTTGGAACAGCAACCGCTGCTCCTCGCTCGAAAATGGCTTCAGGCGCACGATGGCGGGGCTCTGTCCGAAGCAGTCTTGGACGAGCTTCGTTCTTGCCCTGTCCCATTCGCTCGAGCGCGAGGAGAATACGACAGTGGTTGCTTGCGTCTGTCTTGCCTTCTCGATGATGAGATCAAAGGCGGCAATGTCAACTCGGGCGACCTCGTCAACCGCGTCCACGACCACCGCGGCTACCGGCGTCTGAACCTGCCGGTGGCGAAAAAGGCTCGCCCGGCACGATTGAACACCTAACCTCTCTGCAAGGCTCTGGAGGAGCTCTGTCTTTCCCGCCCCAGGTTCGGCGAGAACGACAACGACCCGATGCTGGGCGAGTAGATCAACCTCGGAAATGACCGTGTCTTCGAGATAAAGATTGCGGGGTATGTAGTCCGGCGTCATTCAGCGACCACGCAATTGCGTTAAGCGAAACGCCGACCAGCGAGCACCGTCGGTGACCAAGTTGCTCGTGCCTTGAACGGACCGACGGAAGCTCGGCTGCTGACGGCTGGCCGCCTCCTCAATCGGCCCCGCGGCGAATCTCCCTCGAATCCTGCATTCTCCTTTCATCGAGTCCTTGCGCAAGGCATAGTGCCGGCGGCGCTAGAACAGTGCGATGAAATCTATTGGAGACCAAGCAGTCTGTTCGGACGGCGGACCCAAAGAAGCTCCTGGGCCGACTACTCGCGCCAGCGAGGCTGCCGCTCCGATAATCGAAGGAAAACTGCATCCGACCAACAGGGCTTTCCAGGCGCTTGCCGCAGGCTTGTAGGGGTAGATGGCTGCGATGAGTCCGCCCAGGAGCCCGTATAACGTTATAACGACGATCCATTCCCATCTGAACAGAAACGCAAGATTCGGAAGATCGTTGAACATCTTTATGATCGAGGGCGCAAAACTTCCGACGATTCCGAAAATTCCCAATTGAAGCTTCTTCATTTGACCATCCAATGATGTCCTGGATCTCCGATATAGACAAAGGCCGACCAAACGGCTGGATGTCCATAGCGCTTCGCAACTTCTAGCCGCGCCGATCTCACAGCCTCGCCCGAGGCTGCTTGGCCATGAATAGCGCTGTCCAGCGATTTAAGAACAACTTGATGCGCCGGCCCAGTTTGCACCTTCCACTCGGTCACCACCAAGGATCGCGCTCCCGCCGATAGAAACGCATCCGCCAATCCGGAAAAACCCGCTCGAGCCGGCGTACCGTCAGCTGCAGCAGTGCTGCAGGCTGATAGAAATACGATTTCCGCATCAAGGCTAAGCTTCGCTATTTCTGATGCGACGAGGGGGTCGAAACCTAGGGGGGATTTCTCTCTGGACGTAAAAACCAAAAACGGCTCTCCCACGAGCGGGTAGGATTCGGCTGTTTCCCCATGCGTTGCAAAAATCAGCACCTTTGAATTTTCAATGTCTTGCCTGGATGTTATTGCTTCCGTCGTAGCATTTCGTCCCGCATGGAGGTCGACCGCCGCCCCGCCCAGCACGGAGACGGCGTCCGCGGCCAGACGTGAGGTCTCGGGAACCGGAACCAGCTGAGCGTCTCCAAGCCAGTGATTTAGACCCAGCGACAAGCGCGTCCTGCGAAACCAATCACTCAGATCTCCCGCCACTGCAGCAAGGCGATTGTCGTACCGGGGATCGCCGGGGAGGATCGGATCGGCCATCGCCCAGACCGGTCTTACGGCTTTTGACGGAGGGAAATTCGACCGCAGATCAACGAGCGCGGCCAAATTGGGAAGATAGCCGATCTCCTTGCCCAGTCCCGGCCAACTTTTCGCGTTCGTCGCGACGTCCTCAGGCCGATCCGAAATGTCAGGATCGATAGGGATCGCCTCGATCGGTACGTTACGCAAAATGTCATGAGAAAATACGATCCACCTTCTTTTCGATCGAGCTTCGGGCTCAAAGAGGCCTGTCGTGTAAGGACGCATAGCAAGCAATGCGGCAACGGGTATCGATTGCGGCGCTTGAGAGGAGGTCGCAGGCTCAAGCGCTAGCCGCAAGGCCCGAATCCGTTCGACAAGCTCGACATCCGTAATCGGAGCGTATCTCAGGACCGCAGCCTCCTTCGTGATGACGACTGCGTAGACGGCGTAGCGCGTCGGCATCAGCGAAACAGCGACCTCGTCCTGCTCTAGGACGCTTTGTACTTTCTTGACCAACTCGGATCCGCCTAACGAATTCAGATCGTTTTGAAACGACGAGGTCAAGCCTTGCTCTGCAACTGTCAGTCTCGCTTGGGCAGATCGGCTCGCCTCCCACACAGTTTGCAGGTTTTCCGCAGCCCCAGACGCGAGAGCGCTGTTCAGGCGGCGCACGCTTTTGTCAAAATCTGATTTTGCGCTGACCCATACCTTGATCGCGTTCTGTTGACGCCCGGTCTCGGCTCGACGCTTCAATCGCGCGACCTCAAAATCTCGGGCGAATGGTTCGTCATCGTCGACAGTTAAAATGGAAATTGCAGCTCGCGCCCGCTCCGATTCCGACAATTGCGGTGAATTTTGGACGCAACAGCGTGCCCAAATAGGCCGTCGCAAACATAGCTCGATCGTCCCGGTCCAAGGCGCTCAACCTCGGGAACCGACCCTTGGCTGCGTCAAACGAAGCAGCTTCTTCCAGCATGGAGAGATTCCCATCATCATGCTGTGTCACCCATCGGGTGAACGCTAACCGGGCTGCGGCGCGAACGGTTAGAGATGTTGCCGGTCCGGTCGATCCGAGCCCGGCCTTCAGAGCTGCGTCGTACACCGGCTCGGTAAAGCTCCACGGCTTTTGTGCGGCCCAATAAGCGTCTCCGAGCCGCATAAGCGCACGGCCGGCAATAGCGGACCTCGTCATTGGGCCGAATACGTCCGCGATACCCTGCGGCATCGTCACGGGCGTCGGTATCGGATCTGGTTTGTCTCTCTGGCCGGCATCGGCTTTCGCCTTGTTCAGCACGTAAGCTCCAGCAACGGCTCCAATCCACTGTTTACCTGATCTATGCGCCAGATCGCTGATGGCAACATAGACGTCGATATTGCCATTGGACTCCTCGTCAGGCTCATTCAGCAAGTCGAAAGCCGCGAGCCGCTGGAAATAGGCGTAAGAACGAGCGAAGTCTTCAGCTGAGAGATAAAATGTTGCCAGCTGTACCGTAGCCTTTTCCACAAGATCGTGCGGGAAGCCCTTCATAGCAGCGAGAATGGTCGAGCGCTTGGAATCAGTAAATGCGCGCAAATCAAAGGGAGTCGAGGACGCGCCCTGCGCTCCTTTTGGGAGGTGAATCGCTCTGGCAAGTCCTTCCTTTGCTGCTGCGATGGCGCGCGTTAAGTCGCCCCGGAACCAATATAGATTGCCGAGAGCTAATAGTTGTTCAACCGTGTCGGCTTCCGGGACGACGTCGACTGATTGAAAAAAATGCAACGCGGTCTCTCGCAGCGCTGTCGCCTCCTCTGTGCGACCGAGCGCTTCGAGTGGGATGGCCAGCATGGCTCGCATGCGCATTGTTTCGGTGGCAGACCCGCCCGCGCGAGTAAGAGCCAGTTCGTACTCAGCGCTCCGGAGTCGGAGCGACTTCTCCCATTCCCCCTTGATTTCAGCACCAAACGCGAGAATCGAAGCGTTCGTTTCAAGGGAGGAAGCGTAAAGCCCGTCGGCGACGGAATCATAGCGCGAATACAACCACCCGATCGGCTTGCCATCGGAGGTTACCGACGGTACCGGCCTGGGTAACCGCTCCCGAAGGACTTCAGTCGGCTGATTCTGCGAGGTCTCAGGCCAGCCTATTGTCACATGCGCTCTGAGGTCTTCGGGCGAGAATTCGAAATAGAGGTTACTTGCCTCAGGCACGGAAGCGTTCGCGACCACAACGCCCTCCACGATGATCTCGAACGAAGTGCCTCCTCGAACGACGGCATTCAGCCTCGAAAACGCGGGAATCTCGATCTCCACGGGCTCCGAGAGCCGTGAGGTGCTGTCTACGTAGGGCGCCATCCCCTTGTAGCCAGACGTTCTGAGCTCGTGAAGAACGCCAACGTCCCTCACCGTGATCGCGTTCTCTGGCCCTTCTGTTGCTCGGAATTTGATCCCGGTTCCTCCAACGACGGGACGCCCGGCGGCACCGTCTGCACTTTCGTAGACGTCATCGAACCTGCCTACCGGGACGTTAAGAGTTCGAGAGACATTCCCATTTTCGAAGATCACTCCCAATGGTTGCGTGCCATCGACTGCTCCCGTACGAGTGACTTGCATTAGCTCGTGGGGGCGATCGATATATACGCGATCTCCGGCGACCAGGAGCGCGCCGAATTTTTGGGTACCATCTAGACTACGTACTGAGAGCCTAACGATCCGAGAGGCCTCAAAATAGGGAGCCTCCGCAGGAAGTCCTCTCCTGAACACTCGACGGTAGGGGTTTTCGGCATCAGGCTCACCTAGCTTGAGCCTGTCCCGTAGCTTTTCGATGCTCTTTAGTTCATCTGCCCAGATCTTGCCGGTGTACGGAAGCGAGCCGACAATCTTGTTAGTCTCCGTAGTCTCCGTGCCAATGCGATCCTTCGCTAAGATAGAGCGAAGAAAATTGCGCTTGGACGCGAAATCGTAGTATCCTCCAGCTTCGCTCGATTTTAGGTTCGCGACGCCCATCTCACACAAGATGCCGAGTCGTTCCGCTGCTGCCCCGTCTGCCCGGTCCATCGCGGCTTTGAGAAGGCCGATGCCCTCGTTCGGGTCGAACTGCCCGGCTCGTCCGAACGCTAGGACCGTCCCGAGCTGAACGACTGCAGGCAAGTACCCTTGAAGGGCAGACGAGCGAAGCAAGGAAATCCCAACTTCATTGTCGAGGTGCGTTTGAATTTGCTTGTTGATCTCGTCGATACGAGCCTGAAGAGCGTTCTGCTTCTCTGCAGCACTCCTTTGCTCCCTCTCAGGACCTAGCGAGAGATCAGTATATTCCCTCGTCAACCGCTTTGCTTCTTCCGTGAGCGGCAACGATCTGGAAAGTGGTATCCGCCAGCCCCTTAGCCAGGCAAAAGCGAGCAGATATTGAGCTTCTCGAGCTCCCGCCTTGGCCAGAGGGTCTAAAAGCTCTACGGCGCGCGCTTGATTCTGCTCGAGACCCCAGCCGAACAAATGAACTCTCGCAAGCTCAACGGTCGCGCCTCGATCTCCTCCGGACGCAGCGCTCTCAAGTTTAGATAGACCAGACGATTTTTCATCGCCATCAGCCGCCGAATAATAAAGAGCGGCGCCGACCCTTCCAAGAACGGTCGGTGAGCCATGCGACGTCGCTCGCTGGAGAAGCTCAAGAGCTTCCGTGCGATTTTCCTTGGTGCGCGCGCTTTTCAAGACAGCGACTGCGAGTCCCTCCTCCGCCCGAGGATCTTGGCGGTCGACGAAAGGACGATATAGAGCCTGGGCCTCGCGTGTGTCGCCCTCGACCGCTCCGGCCTGCTGGGTGAGAATGTCAGCAAGGAGAATTGCAGCATCCGCCGACGAAGGCGCTAATGGCCTCAGATGGTGAATGGCACCATCGAGATCACCGCGGCTCACGAGAAACGTAGCCTCGGCGAACAGTGCATCAGGCGTTTCAATCAGCCCGCAGGCCTCCATCAGACCTTCAATAGCCGTTGGGGCCACTGACTCGGAAACGAGCCGAACGCTATCGGAAGGTCGGGTCGGCCAAGGCTTGCAATCTGCCGCAGCCGCGGGGCCGGCACACAGGAAAAAGTTGATGGCTAACGCCAGTCCGAAGGCTAACACGCCCGTCTTGCGCATTTTCGCTCAACCCATTCATCGAAGGCCCGAAAGGCGATCCAACCCATTTGTTCGCGTCAATTCGAGATCGGCGGATTGAAACAACGCCTGGGCTGCCAGAGGGGATAGCCTGTGCGACAAGATCTGAAAGACACGTGCTTGTAGCTGGCATGCTCTGTCCGGTTAGTAGCTAATGAAGAACGACGACAAGTGAAATGACACACACGCTGAGATGCATAAGATTAGCTCCCGCAACCGATTCTATCAACCGGGCACGATAAGCCTCCGGACCTTGTTCTAGCAATAACCGGATGTCGTTCGATGCGCTCGCGCGGGCATTCGCGCTCAAATTATGCGTTCGGGTCGCGTTCCACGAACCATTTCGGCGCTTCAACTACGGTATGCGATAATGTAGGGGTGAAATACAGCATGCCATCAGCAACACGAGCATCTGAAATTCGAATTGAGCCAGAGGAGCTGGCTGAGACCGTGGAGGCCGTCCGATGATTGAGGTCGGCAGGTCCGTTGGTTCATGTCCGCCTCTGCCGCCTAGCACCGAGACGAGCGGCCAGGAGTGTTGGATTCGGCCGCAGGCCTATGATCATTCTCCGCAAAATCAGAAGCCATGAACTCGCGTATAGTGTCCCGCTGGCCCGGCCACGTACACCTCGCGACGGCGAGAGCCGCGCCTCCTCATCGACGCACCGACCCGCACGAGAGACGAAATGCCTTTGGACTATACGGGATGCCTCGACCATTGAAGCGGTCAATGTATGGAGCAAGGGACCGACAACGGGGACGCCACCGGGCATACCCGGCCGCAGGACCCGAAGGCCAATCCGTCTCCGCCGCGCAGCCCCCCGCCGGATGATAATGGACCACCCTCAGATTGGCCGATGTGTCTCTACAACATCGGCGAGTCGACGGTCAGTCGCAGCCTTTCCGACAAACCCGTCGGCTATTCACCACCGATCGGACCGTCGGCCAAGGTGCAGATTGTCTATAATCAACGCGAAGACAGCCAGCCAGCCGTTTTCAGCTTCTTCAATGTCAGCCCGAAATGGACGTTGAACTGGCTCAGCTACGTCACGGACGATCCGGGCAATGCCGGCGCCTCAGTGTCCGCTACATCGCCGGCGGCGGTGCGTATTTTTACTCCGGCTAGCGCCGCTCAGGTTGGCGCTCTGGACCCACTGGTTTGACAGGTTCGCATGATACAAATCGAATGGGCGACGTAGAGGCCCGAAATAACCAAACATTGCGCCTCCGCGCAATAATCGCGGCGCTAACGCTCAGCAAGGCCTTTGATCGCCAGGAAACCTTGCCGAGCGGGAGTATTGCATGGCTAGCGATAACCCCCACTGCAAAGTTATCACCCTGTCCCACGCCTTCGCCTTAAATCGAGCGCACGACATCCTTCTCAGATGGCAACTGATAAGCTTTGCCGAATTTTCTTGTCAGTCCGCCGACTGACTCCGTTTCGTATGAAGCCTTATCAGTCGACCGACTGTCTCCAATTCTGCCATTTCCTTATCGGCGGCCCCATTCAACTCCACTCAGCACCAAACTTATCGGCCCAACAGGCGTTCAAGACGTATGCGAAGCGCGCTCCCGCTTTGGCACTGAAACCTAGAGCCCCCTCAGTGCGCTCCAATCCCATCCGCTTATGCAGATCCGGTATACCGGCAAGGGCTCTGATCTCGTGCTCGGCAAGACTGCATGCTTTACTTTCCGAACGATGCATCCGACATCACGCAGCTCGACGACCGCAGTTCGTGCCAAATGGCATTCAGGCGGGGCAGATTCTGGTTCTGCTCGGCGCCGCGGGCCGGGCCCGAACCCTTGCCTTGCTCGGTCTGGCGATGGATCCGGCGCTGCACGAGGGGCGATTCCCACCAGCTCATAGACAGCGGCTTGTCGCCGTCTGGCGAGATGCGCAACTGGACCACGAGCCGCTTGCAGCCGGGAATGGCGGCATGCAGCGCGGTGCGCAACTCGTCGACGGCCTGGACGCCATGGGCGGTTCGTGCGTTGACGACGGTCGTGATCGGCGCAGTGACTTCCGTGAGCACTTCCGCCGCCGCGGCAGGCGGGCGCGGCGGCACTTCTAGGTCGCTGGAGACATCATCGGCCGGGTCAAGCTGGTCCGACGGATCATTGGAGATCACGATCACGAGGGGCTTGAGGTCCGGAGCGATGGCGTGAACGGCCAGGACCAATTCCCTCGCGGTGAGCGTCCCGTAATTCTCGAAATAACCGCCGTCCAGGATGCGATCGACCAGCTTGTTGTTCTGATCGCGAATCCCTCCCGGCGGAGATATCATCGGGAAGCGCGCCGAGTTGAGCGCAGCCGTGCTCAATCGAACATCGTTATCCGTAGCTCCGCTCCCCGTGCGACCAGGCTTTGTTTCCATGCGCAGAAGCTCGAAGAAATTATCGGCTTCGACAAACAGCGGACAGTCCTTGGCTTCGGCGGCCGTCGGACAGTTTCCCGGCGGCGCATAGGTCATCGCGAGCGGCGTCGTCAGGATGCGATGCCCGACGACTTCGGAGGTGCCGTTGAGCACCAACAGCGGAATCCAGTGTCCCGATCGCGGCCGCAACGACAAGAACGGACAATCCAGACCCCTGCTCTGACAATCCGACATCTTGGCAGTCGCATCCACCGCGGGCTTGACGACGTCGTGAAAGCGGTTTCGCCAGCTGTCTTCCAGAACGGCGGCCCGGTCGCGGAAGGCGAAGGGGAACATGTCGTTGAAGGCAAGACCCAGGAAACCCGCGGTCAGAAAATCGCCGCTCGTCAGCGCCTCGAAGCAATCGCGCCAATTGTTGACCTTGACGCCCCACCATTGATCGACCGCGGTGTTTACGCAAGGAGGCCTGTTGTGCGTCAACGAGGCGGCATCAACTGCTGCCGTGACCATCACGGCCCCCATCGCTCCGCCCGATACGCCTGAAATCGCAAACAGGAGCCTGCGGACGTCGCCGGAGCTCAAGCCCTCAACGCCGTAGTGCTTGGCCTCGTCGGTATCGAGGAAATAGCCCATCATGCTGGCCATCATGAAACCCGCGCGGCTCGCGCCGCTGGCGGCTGCGACGATGATGGGGCGCGGACAGTTCGCGGCGGACTTGCCGGGCGTGCTGGGATTGCATCCATTCTCCGTCATCCAGAGCTGAACCGCATCCTCGATCTTCATTAGAGAGGCATTTTCAGCGGTCACACGGCGTACCGCATGGTTGTCGCCGAACGCGACGGCGAGCACGGTGGCGACGAGAACCAGCCCTGCGATCAAGGGGGCGCGAACCTGCCGCCCCACGCCGGACAGGTAGGACAGAAACGGCAACCATCCGCCCAGGATGAACGGAATCGACATCGACCGCGGAAACAAGTCGGCGACGCAATCCGCGCCCGCCAGGAACACCGCAGCAAACATGACGAACACGACTGCCAGGATCAGCCGGCCGACGTCACGACTTTCTTCATCGGGCGAATTGCGCACGCGCCCCGGCGAGACCCACTGCCAGAAAGTCCCGAGTTTGGCGTTGAGGTGGCCAAGCCAGCCAGTCAGCCTGAAATTGCGCGGCCTGCAGATCACCCAGTACAGATAACAGCCAGCGCCGACCGCGACCAGGATCGCGAGCGCGATCAACGCATGCTCGACCCGCCGCACGACATCCCGTTCGTCCAGGGTCGGCAGGTTGCGGCCGGAGCGCCAGATCGCCAGCTCAAAGGCCGCGAATGTCAGCAATCCCAGAATGCGGGGCAGCCAGATCGACACGCAGGAAAAGCACGGAGGATGTTCGGCCGAGCGCGTGGCAGGATCGCCGTTGATCAGCATGCGGGCCGCATAATGCGTCGGCAGCGCCCAAAGCAGTGTCAGGACAAACACGAGCCAAATCATGTGCAGCCATGTCCAGCCTGACCACGGGTCGAGAAATTCCGTGAACAGGTCCTGGGCTTGCGGGGCGGCGCCGAGAAGTAGCCAGCCCAGCGCCGTCGTTGCCGTCGGCACGCGCAGAATCCAGAGCAGGAGGGCAACGCCAAGGATGCATTGCCACCAGCGCGGCACCGACCGCGGACCACATGATTCCACCGTGGCGCTTCGAGCTACCTTCGCCGTCCCCCCGCTGTCGGTCATCGCACGATCCTCTTTTAAGGCCTCGCCCCTCTTTCACTAACTCATCTGTCGTCTGCACCTCGCTGATCGGCGAGTAGCACATCGGCTGCCTTTTCGGCGATCATGTAGACGGCGGTGACGATGAAATAGCCGGGAATGCGCGGGAAGATCGATGCGTCGACGATCCTCAGATTCTCGATGCCGTGAACGCGGAATTTGCTGTCGACCACGCCCCCTTGATCTTCCGGCTTCATCGCGCAGGTCCCGCAAGCGTGATGACCCCAGGCGTTATCAGCGACGTGTTGCCTCAATTGCTCGTCGGTATAGAGATGGCGGCCGGGCACTTCTTCTTCCGCCACCAGATGGCCGAGGGCATCGAACACCTTGCGTCCGACCTTGATTCCCGTGACAACCGCATCGAGGTCCGTGCCTGACGGCGCGTTGCCTTCCGCGAAATAATGGAAATTGATCAGCGGCCGATCCAGTGGATCGGCGGATCTCAGCTGCACGGTGCCGCCGCTGTTGTGTGTGTAGGCCTTCAGCACCGTCCAGGTCAGATAATCACGTTTCTTGATGCGGTCCGAATAGCCGGGGTAGTAGCCGCGAAAATCGGCGAGCAGGCAGAAGCAGAACAGGTCGGGACGCGGCTGGTCGGTCCTCGAGCGAAACATCGCCGAGAACAGCAGGCCATTGCTGGTGTAGGCCCCCTTCCCCCACCGCTTCCACTGACGGAACAATCGGTCGGTCGTCGTGTAGGTTGCTCCCTTCAGGGCCTTCCAGGGGTGCTTGACCCGATTGACGACACTGACCTCATAGCGATCCTGCAAGTTGCGGCCGACGCCGGGCAGGCTCTTCACCAGGGGGATTCGATGTTCAGCCAGTTCGTCGGGATCGCCGACGCCCGACAGCATCAGCAGTTGCGGGGTGTTGAAGGTCCCGCCCGAGAGAACGACCTCGCATGTCGCGCCGACGAACCTTTCCGCGCCGGCATCGCCGTGAGGCTGGGCCGCCGCACGATAGAGCCGGCGGCCCTCGCGATAGGAAACCCCGGATGCCCGCCGGGTGACGGGATCGATCTCGACGCGCGTGACCAGGGCATTCGGCCGGATGGTCAGGTTGTCGCGATGGCGCCGCTCAACATCCAGCAGATATTCGCGCGGACCGCTGCGGGTGTGCCGCGCCGTGGACATCGGTGTCATGCAAACAGTCGAGACCTCGGCATCCAGGAGCCGCTCGTCATTGGGATCTCCTGAACTGCGCGTCAGCCATCCCCAGCCTTCGACCGCGTCCGGCATCAGGCTGGCGGCGGCGAGCAGCCCTTTCCACATCGTGCGCCGAAGGCGCCAGTCCAGCACCGCGCGCAGCGGCAGCGAGCGCTCTGTCGAAAGCCAGCCGCGCCAGCCATGGCCGGTCGGATTCCAGTCGAACAACCGGTCGAACCATTTGAGGAAGAACCATTCGTAGCGGCAACGCTCGATCCGGCGAAAATAACGCTGCATCCGCGATGCCCGCCACGAGGCGTCGCCCGTCACCTGCCAGATGTGATTCCAGTCGGCATTGTTCGGGCGCACGATGATCATGGCGTTGTGGCCGGTGCATCCGCCGAGTCCGCTGGCGCGCGGATAGAGGATGCCGTCGACGGTTGCATCGTCCCACTTGTCGCGATAGCGGCAATCTTTCAGCTGCTGCGCCGTATCGGCATAGTGGCGTACCCAGAAATTCCACCGCAGCTCCGGGTTTTCGGAAGCAAAGGGATGAAAGGCAGGAACGAGGTAGTCCGCGTCCACCGACCGTTCCCCCGGCGGCGTCGCGACCTTGACGGGATCGTCGCCGGCATCGAGCAAAAGAACACGTCGCCCTGCCTCTGCGAGCCGCGCGGCAAGGACACCCCCGCCGGCGCCTGCACCGACCACGACATATTCAAAGCTTTCCTGTGCCATCACGGCCGACCTCAGAAGTATTTGAGGTAGGCTATGAGATTTTCCTTCTCCTCCTTCGACAGGTCGGCTCCGAAATAATGGCCACGGTTCACGACATAGTCCGGGCACTTGCTCAGCCCGACCAGCGTGTCGATGAGCCCGGTATCGCGCACGGCAGCTTCCGAGTTCGCCTGCGTCTGCGGGTCGCTGAGCTCCTCGGGCGAGCACTTGCCGCCCATTTGCTTGAAGGCGCCGGCCAGCGTCGGCAGGGCTTTCGCCAGCTTCCAATAGTGGGCCACTCCTGGCGGCTCGTCGTTATCGGGAAGCAGCTTGGTGTTGGTCAGCGTGTTGATCGGAAAATCCTTCGGCAAAGGCCCGAGCGCAAGTCCGCCTTGCTTATCGACGGCCCAGGGCGCGAGCCAATGCAGCGGAGTGGACAATCGCCGTTCCCATGACGGCATGTAGCCGGATGCAACCATCAGACAGGCCGGCGCGGTGGTCCGGTAGATGTAGCCCGGCACTGGAATCTGCGTATGCGCATCCATGCGCCGCGTCGACGGGTTCAGCATCTGCCGGATGGATTTGTCGAAAACCTTCATCCGGTTGGCGACGCAGGGAAGGTAGGGATCGTCTTCGTTCCCGGCCGGACAGCTATAGCTATTCGCCTTGGCGTAACCATCGCTGGCGGCGCCGTAGGATGCGCTGCTCGAATATCCGCTCTTGGAATAGCTCGCTTCGTCCTCATGTCCGACGGAGTTGTTCGACAGGAAGGGCGCGGTCGACCAAAGACCGATTAGCGACGCCGGACGCGAATAGCCACGGCCATTGCCGAGCGGTTGCAGCGGCATCGATGCGCCGGACACCGGATGCTGGACCGTGAGCTCCTTCACCGGCGGCAGGGTCTTGTAGGATGACGAGGTGAAATTGTCCCAGATGTCGCCGGCGAGACCGTTGGTCGCAAGCGGGGTGCAGGCGTTGGTCTGCAACAAGTCTACAGGCACGCGCCGCTCGGACGACAGATAATTGCCGGGCAGAAACGCATCCTTGCCCGACGCGTCCCGCTCGGTGACCAGCTTGTACATCTCTTTCTTGAACGGCTCCGATTGCGCCCACTCCCAATAGCGGTCCCAGCACAGGCGATAGTTCGGACCGCTGCCGCCGGCCGCGCAGATGCCGTCGTCGATGCCGGAATTGGCAGGCGGGTTCGGCGCCTTGCTTGAATGACAGGCCGCGCAGTTCTCGGCGAAGACCTTTTGGCCGCTTTTGACCGTGTCGGAATCGAAGGGGGCGAGAAGCTTCGCGCCCTCCGGAATGTCCTTCAGGAGATCCGGGCGGGCCGTGACGAGAAAGAACACCGCCATGTCCGCGGTGCGGTCTTCCGTCGCCTGCCAATAGACCGATTGCTTCTGCGCGTCGCTAATCTTGATCGGCGTGATCTTGCGGCCTCCGATGAAGGGCCGGAAATGCAGCAGCCACTCTTCGCTGAACAGGCCGATATTGAGATAGACCCGATTGAGTGCGCCGAGCGTGCCGACGGAGTCGGCCCCGTCCTTCAGCACCCGCATGGAATAGGAGGAGCCGCTGGCGGGACTCCAGAATTGGGGAAGCGCGTTGGTCTGCGGATAATCCTGGAACTGTTTGTTGTCTAGCTCACCGCCCTTCAGCTGCTCCGCGCCATGCTCCAGGCTCAATTTCAGGCGCGGCAGGACGTTGTAGATTGTGTTCATGGTCCTCGGATTGTTGAGATAGTCCGTGGAGACCAGGGAGGTATCGAGGCTTCCGGGCGGGTTGGTGTGAAAGAGCTGATAGAGGAAGTTGCCTTCATTCGGCGCGGGCACGTTTCCCTTGCGGGGCATCGTGTTCCAGAAGAAGATTCGATTGACCCAGTAATATTGGGCGCCCGGATTGGAGGCGAGGTTTTCCCATTTTGGATTTTCCGGATCGGCCGGAGGTTTCACGGCGCTGGGGCCGACGTGACAGAACGCGCAGGACATGCCGACCCGGTAGGGACGGACCAGCGTGGCATCGTTGTAATAGGACGGATCGTTGTAATAGCGCTCGACATCCCACTTCTTGCGTGCCTCTTCGTCGAACTTCGGATTTGGAAACAGCCGCAAACCGACGACGCCGGTCGGCTCGCCATAATAGGAGCCGACGGGCAAGCCCTCGGTCTTGCCGCGGGCGCCGAAAGGCACGCCGGGATATTTGTTGGGATCGGCGAACGGATCAGGTGCGCAACTGGGATCGCGCTGGTCGAGCCACAAGCCGAAATGGGCCTTGTCGCCCTCCTTGGCTTCGGTGAAACAGGGTTCATTGACGAGTCCAAGCCAGGACCAGCGGTTATGCCGGCCATAGGCCATGCCGCCTTTGCCGTCTTTTCCCTGGTGGGACGAGATCGTTTTCAACAGATCGAACGCGCCGGCGGTATGGCTCGCGGCATAGTCCCAGAACCGGTCGTTTCCACCCGTCCAGATCAGCCAGGCATTCTGGCCGCGGCTTGCGCTGTCGCGGATTTGTTGTTCGGACAGCTTCGTCAATGCAGCGATTTCCTTCACTTCGTCGCGAAACGGCGCGCCGGCGGCTGGTTTGACCAGGAGCCCTTTATCCATCTGGGAGAAATAAGCGCAATCGCCGGGATCGCGATCGCAATCCTCGGCCCGCAGGGATTGCCGGCTCAGCCCGGCTTTCTTCGCTTCGTCGGGATTGGTGCCGAATTCCGAACTCCGCGGTTCGACGATCTCGCGGAACAGGACCACGCCGCCGATGACAAGCAGCACCGAAAGCACCGCCAGCGAGATGGCCGTCCATTTGAAAATCCGTACCGCCGTACGCTTCATGGCAAGTTCTCGTTGATTGACGTGATCACAGCGTCTTCAGGAAGGCCACCAGCGCGTCTTTCTGGTCGACGGTCAGTTCGGTGCCGTAGAGGTGGCCGACATTCGCGTTGCCGGGCAGCGAGGTGTCATACAGCAAGCCCAAACGCTCGGCCGCACCGCCCTTGCTGACGAACCCGCCATTGTCCTTGTCGACCAGATCGTAGCCGCGATAGAAAGTTGGAGGCCGATTGCCTGGCGGCGCAAGCAGATCGCGCAGCGTCGGCACCGAACCGTTGTGCAGGTAGGGACCGCGCAACCACAATCCGCTCAGCTCGTTGGCGACATATCCGTTGGTCTTGTGGAAGGCCTTGAAGCCCCAGTCGTAGCCGCCCTCTCGGTAGTTCGCGTAGCGATCCTTCGCAGCCTCGGTCCACATGTCGATGCGGTGACGGTCGGTGCCGAGCTCGGTGGCGGGAATGACGGTGCGATAGCGCGCTTGTCCCGGCTCATGGCAGATCGCGCAATGCTCGCTGTAGAGTTTCTTGCCGTCCTCTATTTGTTTCGGATCGAGATGATAGGGATCTTTATCCTGATCGTTCAGTCGTGCCGAGAACGGAGAAGGTGGCGGTGGCTGCAGACGGACAAAATTGATGACGGCGTCCAGATCCGCCTTGGCGACGGTAAATCCCTGATAGTCCATGCCGTCGCCGATTGCGCCTGCGACCGCGGTTTCCCGCAAATTCGTGCTGAGGCCGTCCCAATGCAGCGAATAGGCGCGGCTCGGATCGGTCACGGTGTCGAAGTGCCAGAGCGGCATGATGTCGGAATTGCCGATGGTGCAATCGTCGGGCAGCTTAAGATTGAAGAACTTCACGGGATTGAACGGGTCGATCCGGCCCGGCCCCCAATCCGGCCGCAGCGTATCCCTAGGATGATCATCCTTTCCGGAGCCGTTGAGCGCGCAATCAAGCCGCGCATCCATCCAGGCAAAACGGGTGGCCTGCTGCTCGAACCCTTTGCGGACCGCCGGGATCAGCACATAGCGGTACAATATGCGTTCGGCGAACGGCATGTCGTAGATCGCCGTGATCGCCGCCATGACCCTGTCGGCACTGAAGCGTTCCTTGTTGCGGCCGATCGCGCTCAGGAAGCGGATGAAGCCCTGGATGTTCACCCGCGTGCCGGCGCCGGCCGCAACGAAGACGGCCGGATCGCTTTCATGCAGGCGATAGCTGCCCTGATGACAAAACGCGCAGTTGGGAGCGACCCGCGGAATGACGCCGAGCGTCTTCTTGGAGAAGCCCACTGGCAGCTCCTCGCCCGGCTGCCAGAACACACCGATCGAGCCGTAGCCATCCTGGTTGCTCGGCAGATATTCCGGGAACAGCGTCGGCAGCACTCTCCAGATCCAATAGGGAAGCCCTTGCGAGCTTTCATTGCCGATCGAGCCGTGGTTGAAGACCTGCAGCGGATCGTTGGTAGCGGGTTGCGGGACCGGGCGCAGCAGCACGAACCAGGCGAGCGGAATGCCTACCGCGATCAGCGCGAGGACGATCGCCAGCGATCTGGAAGCAATCCTGATCATTGGACCAGCTCCGACTCGCGGCCCTGACGCTCGAGCTTGCCGATCCGTATCAGGCAATACAGCGTGGTCGAGCCGATCAGCGCATCAACAAATGAAATCGACAGGAAGCCCGGGGGCTGGCCGAACAGCACCACGGCGAGGAAGAAGAACGTGGCTCCGAACGTGCGTGAAGGAAAGACCGCGATGTAGGCATTGGCGCGATACCGCGCGAAGTCGATCGCGGCCGGCACATAGAACACCGAGATGATCATCAGAAGTCCGGCGGAAGCGCGGGACCAGATCAACTGGTCGAGCGGAATGCCGAACAGGCTCAGGAACCATCGCGGCACAAAGAACATCGGGATGATGAACAACACATTCAGGAAAATGCCGAACCACACGAGAATCGTGTGACGCAGGATCCAGGCGCTCACCGTATTCTCGACGGAGGTTTTCATAGCGTTTTCATGTACTCGACCAGGGCTTCCTTTTCGGCGCCGGACAGTTCGGTGCCGTAGTCGTGCCCGCTGTTCGAATTTCCGGGAACACTCGTGTCGTAGACGAAGACATCTTCCCGGGCCGCCCCATAGCCGTCGGAGCGGTAGCCGACTTTGACCGGGTCGAAGATGTCGCTTCCCCGCTGCCACGTTGCCGGGCGCTTGGAGGCCGGCTCGAGCAAGTCCCGCAATGTCGGCACCGAACCGTTGTGGAGATAGGGCGAGCGTGCCCAGATGCCATCGAGCGGCTGATTGGCGTAGCCGGCCGTCTTGCTGAAATGGCTGAAGCGCCACGGGTAGCCGGCATATAGCGTGTTCTGCGCGGCCGAGAAATTCTGCGTGTAGGATTGCCAGCGGTCCGGATCGGTCCCGATCTTCTCTAGCTTCTCGATCTGACCCAGCCGCGGATAACGATTGGTGTCGTAATTGTAGTCCGAAGCGCCGATCTCCTTCATGCCATGACAGCCGGCGCAATAATTGGCGAAGAGATCCCGGCCCTGCTTGACGGCGTTGCTTGCCGGATCGAGCGGAAATTTCGCCGTTGGATAGGGCGGCGGCCGCTTGTCCCAGATGTAGTCGCGCACGCGCTTGATCGCGGCGGTGTCGACCGTGACCGGCGTTACGCCCGCCCCCAATGCCGCGCTGAGATTGCGCTCATCGACCGATGTGTTGTTGCCGTCCCAGTGCAGATGCATGCCGTCGCGCGGATGCTGGGCCCAGATGGACGGAAAGTCCGACGCGCCGTTCAGCTCCGTGAGCGAGATATGGGCCGCATCCATCGGGAAATTGAACTGGATCGCCTTGTAGGGATTGAAGGTATCGACCCGGCCTGGACCCCAATCGTAATAGGATTGAAACTTTGCCCGGCCGCCGCCGCCGTCGTCGCCCTGCCGGCCGAGGAACGTGAATTCCTGGGCGAGGTGGGCGAGCCCGGCCTGCACGCGCGGGAATACGATGTAACGGTAAATCAGCCGCTCGAAGACATTCTGGTGCCCGCCGACCTCGGGGCTGTTGATCGCGGTAATCAGATTATCCGCGTTGAACTTCGGGTCTGCGCCGGCCTTGAGGAAGAACTTGATCAGGCCGTAAAGACGCAGATTGTTCGACGGCGCGCCGTAAATGAGATCGGGCTTGTCCGCGACGTCCTTGCGCAGGGTCCCGACATGGCAAACGGCGCAGTTGAGCCAGACCCGTTCGACGCCCATGACGGTCCGCGTCGACATGCCAATCGGCAAGTCGGATCGCTCGTTCTCGTAGAGCAGCCCGAAGCGCCGATAGCCGGACGGGCCGAGCTCGTCGCGGTACATGACCGCGAGCGCCTTGAAAACCAGCACAGGAATCCCGTTGTCGGCCTCGCTGCCGATCGAGCCGTACTTAAAATGCTCCTCCGGCTGCGCATAATGGGCGACGTACTGCTTGACGAAGACGAAATAATAGACCGCAGCCACCAGCAGCAGGAGAATGGCCAGGAAGCGAATCCAGCGGCTTCGCGACAGAACGCGTTCGACCGGTGTAGGCGGCTCATAGTCCATCGAAATCACCCCCTGTCTGCGATCATCAACGGAAAAGCGGCGGCTGAAACACGGACATGACCTCCTCGATCATGTTGTCCCACTTCTCGTCGAACGTATCGCCGGGGTAGCGTGAGACCTCGTAACAGCCGAGAGGATTGGCGAGATCGTTAAGCAGGCATTTGTTGCAGTACGTGCACTCTTTTCCTTTGATCGGACCGTTGGCCTCACGCAGGATCTTCGGCAGATCATTGTTGGCGATCAGCGGCCGGGCCATGCTGACGCCGTCGCAGGCGTGGCTTCTGATGACCTTCGCGATCTCGTTAGCGTGCTGGAAGCCGCCGGTGCAGATGAATCTGATACTCGGGTCGATCTGCGTGATCGCGTCGCGAAGGTATTTGCTGTAGCTGGCGTTGATGCCTTCGATGACGCTGCCCCGCCGCAGACGCCACAACCAGTTGAACAGCGGACCGCCGACCGGATTGTTGAAAATGGCAAAATTGAAGCGCGCGCGAACGCCCGAATTGAGCATGCCGCCATACCAGCGCCTGAGATTCTGCACGGAAATGTCGCCCGGCGGATTGCGCGGATGGGGAAAGGTCGAGCCGCTCGAGATGTGGAATGCATCCACGCCCTTGCCGTCGTCGAGCAACAGCTTGCAGATGGTCAGCGTGTCTTCGAGCGTGTTGCCCTTCTTCTTCCAGGGATACAGCCAGCCATTGTGATCGACGCCGTTGATTTTCATCTGAAGATGAAAATCGGGCCCGACTTCCTTGCGGATGGCGCGTACGATCTCCAGGACGAAGCGCGCTCTGTTTTCGACCGAGCCACCATAATCATCGGTCCGATCGTTGATCCCCGAACTCAGGAATTGCGTGATCAAATATCCGTTGGCGCCATGCAGCTCGACGCCGTCCAGTCCCGCTTCCTTGGCGCGTCGCGCTCCTTGCGCGAATTGCTCGACCGTCTGACGGATTTCGCCGGCCGTCATGGCCTGCGCCAATATTCCGTGGAAGTAATCCTTCTGGCTCGTCGAGCTCAGCGCTTTCCTGTACAGATTCTCGACGCCGCCCATGTCCTGCTGGCGGCCGGAATGGCTGAGCTGCATGATGAAATGGCAGCCGTACGCATGGACGCGCTTGCCGACCTCGCTCCAGAACGGGATCTTGTCGTCGTGATCGATCATCGCGTAGCGGATCAGGATTCGCCCGCGCACCGCGACCGGTGTGTAGGACGAAATGATGCAGCCGATGCCGCCTTTGGCGAATTTTTCTTCCCAATTCAAACGGGTATGGCCGCCATAGCCATTGTACTCGTCGAACATCCCCGAGAGATTGGAGCGGAAAAGGCGGTTCTTGACTTCCAGATGACGAAATTTCAGCGACGCAAAAATTTCCTTGACGTTGTCTTCGTGCAGGAATGCGCCGTCCTTCACCTGCGTCATATCCTGATCCCCTCGGGCGATATGCGCTGGTCGAAAAAAATGATTGCCTTACGGCATTCGCGCAGTTTGTCCTTAATGAAAAATTCTGCCGAGGCTTGTGATACAGACCACAAACCGATGAAAATCATGAAGACAGGCTGGCGGAGAAATTGAGCACTCAATGGAGTCCCCCGAAAACCAAAGACGGTCTCATTTACTGAAATTAGACGACGCAAAACCGCAGTTTGCACTGCCTGCCTGAAATACCATTTCTACTTAAGCGTGTCCATCTCCTCAATTGTAGGATGATGAGCGCTCTCGTCGATAGGTAGCAAAGCCACATTCTGCGTTCTCGTTTTCGCTTTTCGTAGCCACATATGCGAGCGTGAAGATTTCGGAATAGGAATTAGGACAGTCGAAAACTTTCGATAGGGCCGGCCCGGAGAGGCTGGCCAGGCGTTGGCGGAGTTTCGTAGAAACGATGAACGCGGAGGACATTTGCAATAAGCGATCCGATTGGGATTCTTGATTAGTCTCGAACGCGCGCCGGCCGGCCGGCGCGCGGCGCCGCTCTCAGTGCAGCAGCGGCATGGCCACGGTCGGATCGCCGAGTATCACGGTGGTCTGGCGATCCATCGCTGCAAGCTTGCGATAGAGGGCCCAGTCCCGCATCCCGGCAACATTGTCGTTGATCTGCTTCACGGCCATCTGCCATCCGCCGTAGAAGGCGCCGGCTTCCTTGAAGACGTCCTTGAGCGCGTAGCCGATCGGTGTGCGCCTGTCCTGCTGATAGAGATTCTTGTAGAGCGCGGCCCTGAGCACATGCGTGACGACCTGCTTGTTGTTGGGGTCGCGCAACGTCCAGTCGAAGGTCGGCTCGACATGGCCGACGAAAGCCCCTAGCGGGCGCGGCGCACCTAGCAGCGCCTTCGGCAGCGGCGCCACCGTCGCCCCGGCGGCGCGCGCGACGCCGTTGAGCATCCGCCCGATCTCCCCATCCGCAGGCAGCAGGTCCTTGTAGCGGGACTCGCTGTCCGTCCCGGCGGAACAGCAGGCGTGCGCATACCAGATCGCGCCCGACGGATGCCAGTCGACGAATTTCGCCGGGCCGAGCGGTGTCTGCTCGACGTCGACGAGAAAGCCGAGCTGCGACCGCAGCGCGGCTTCGTTGTCGAGCGGAGCGGTCATTCCATGGCTGGTCGTCACCACAAGCGAAGGTGTTCGTTCCTGCAGCGCCGCGCTGAGCGCCGCCCCGGTGGCCTCGCGTGCGTTTAAGCGAACCCGCCCCTTCAGGTCCTTATCGGCCAGGAATTCCTGCCAGAGCTTGCCGGCGATCGCCTCGGCCATCAGCCAGGTGATGTCGGACAGACCGTAGTCGACGCTCCACACCACTGGCGCCCGCGGCTCGGAGGTCTGACCGGCCCAATCGCTGATTAGCGCATTGACGTAGCGGCGCAGGCCTTCGTCAGGAAGGTCGAGCCGGCCGACGAAGGTCGACATGTTGAGAGCGTATTGCACCGCCCAGGGAATTTGCCGCGGAGATTCGACGATCAGCAGATATTGCGGGATCCTGCCCTTGCCGATCCCCGAATTGGGTGCCTGCACCGAAAGGTCCTGCGGCGGCATGTCCGGATAGTACCGCCGCAAATACCCCTGCTGCAGCTCGGAGCGATAGCGCAGGACCGGCGCGCCTTTGCGCACCTTGAGCAGGTCACGGATCGGAGCCGGCGCGTCGTCGCCCCTCGCGTTCTCGGCGGCGCTGATTTGATCATTGTCGGGAAGAACGACACCCCAGCCGACGTCCGGGTGCGTCCAGTCGCGCTGGTCGGCCGGAGCGGAAGGCGCGAGCCATTGCAATTGCGCGGCCGCCTTTTCGATCTGCGCCCATGGCGTGCGCGAGGGCAGCGCGTCCTGCACCGCCTTTGACCCGTCCCAGGCGTTGATCTGCAATGCCCCTTGCCGCTCGATTCGATCGGTCATGCCGCGCCTATCACTCCAAAAGCGTTGGGCCGGAATTCCGCAGGCACCTTGGGGTTCTTGTCGAGCAGACCCAAAATATCCTCGCGCATCTGGGCCGGTGTCGACGGCGGCAGCACGCACAGCATGCCGGCGACCGTGTCGATGCGCCTCTTCATCTCCGGATCGATCGTGACCGTGGCCGGCACGAGCTTGACGACCAGCGGCGCGCCGCGCTCGTAGAGTAACGGCAACGTCCAGCGGCCGAAGGCATCGGGTGGCGCGACCAGGTACTTGTTGTGCACGCGAAGCCGCGCCTCAATGACCGCTGAGGCGCAGTCGAGCATAACGAGCGAATTCGGGGCGGCGCCGACGAGCGCGGCCCGCATCACCGCAAACAGTTTCTCATAGAACGCCGCGGAAAAGGTGGAGGCGTCCGTGTCGGAGATGGGCTCGGCCATGCCGATGGTGACCGGGGAACCACGCTTGGTGAGAATGCGGGCCATCGAATGCAGCCGCTCCACCACCTTGCCGCCCGAACAGCAGTTCAGCACGGTCAGCCATGTCGTCTTGGTCAGCATCAGGATCTGGTTGAGGCGCTCCAGCGACACCACGACCGATCCCGACTTCGCGGCGATGTCGGTGTCGTTGATGTTCGCGAACTCCAGGTTCTGGATCCCGACGGTGACGACACCGTGGCAGAAGAAATGCAGGATCTCGACTGGTTTCTCCACCAAGAGCCGGTCCATCGCCTGGACGTCGCCCGGGATCGGCGCCACCTTGATCCCGGCGGGCCATCCGGCGGCCGGCGGCCCCAAGAGATCCTGGTCGCCGAGATAGATCGTGCACTCGACGTTGAGGCCAGCGGCGCGGGCCGCCGCGACCTGGGTGGAAATGCTGGCGAACTCGTTCGCCGCGAAGATTCCGGCTGGCGACAGGAACGCCGCCATCCGGATGAGGCCGGAGAACGTCCGCACGTCCGGCGGATTGTCATTCATCGAGGCAAGCCGGCTCACCGCGCATTGATGGGCGAGAAACTGGCGGGGCGGTGACTCGCACAGAGTCTCCCAGCGATATTGCTCGCCCGCCGGAAGGCTGATGAAGAACTTCAGCAGCGCATCCGCCGGCGCCCCGAAAATCTGGGTCAGCTCGGCCTTGATGGCGGGATGACTGGCGAGCTCGGAGCGAATCTTCGTGCCGTAGGCCTCGACATTGGCGACCGTATCCAGAGGCGGCAGCTTGGCCGGATCGAGCGTGAGCGGCTGAAACGTCAATGCGTCCGGATATTCGAAATCCAGGTTGTCGACGCGGCAGCGGAACAGGCGCGCGGCGAGACCGCCACCGGCCCATTCCGTGATTTCGACAAGCGCGTCGCGCATCACCATCTCCTGCCTGCGAGCGTCACTCGGACCGCTTTAGGTAGCTTCCGACGATGTTCTGGATGTCGGAGAGCGTCTTCTGCACAGTCTCGCTTTGCGCGGCCGCCTTGACCTGGTCGAGCGCGGCCGTGGACTTGCTGAACAGGACGTCGGTCGAGACGCGACGAAGCTGGTCGAGCGAAGCGCTTTCGACATAGCGCTGCGCCGCGGACGCCCAATCCGGCGCCTGCTTGAGATCGAGGCCGAGAGCCGGAATGTAGACCCCCGCCTTGGCGCGCGCGCGGTCCACCCACGATGCCTGCTTGGCAAGTTCCGGCAGCTCCGACGGCAAGACGGTGGACGCGATCTTGGCGTGGAAGCCGGCATGGGCGGCGACACTCGCCGGCTGACAATACAGGAACCCCTTGGTGAGCTTCGGCGGTTGTGCCGGCTGCGGCGAGAACAGAAACCGGAAGGTTTCGCGCAGATCTTGCGCGCAGTCCGGCGCCGCGGGATGGAACACCACCGCTCCGGGCCTACTCTGCGCCAGCGTGTCGGCGACGAAGGCCATCGCCGCGCGATCGGTATCCCCCGCCGGCGGCGAAAACATCGCCGCCCAGGCGCCGAGCCTTGCGAGGCCCGCCCCGACGTCGCCGATCTCGGCGGCCGTCAGCGTTTGGGCCTCCGCGGCATTTGGCGAGCGGCTCAACAGCAGCACCGCCGCGCTCTCCGTCGCTCTTGTCCTGCACACGAAGTGAACCGCATCGAGGCTTTGGCCTTCGAGGGCCGCGCAGATCCAGTCGAACCAGAGCGAGACCACCGCGGCGCTCGTGCTCTCGCTTGCGACGTGAACGTAGGCGCGCTTGTCGAGCTTGACGCTCGGATTTGCCAGCGCCTTGGCGCAGCCGGCATTGGGAAAGATATGGATCCGGGTCTGGGCCCGCGGCGAGCCGGCGAGCAGTTCGCCGACGATGAGCTTGAGCTGGTCGATGGCGCTGTCTGGCGTGTTCGACGGGGGCGGGTCGAACAGGATGGCAGATTCCAGCACGTCCGCGTTCTCGCTCGGACGCACTAGAAAATCCGGGAGCCTGAGAACGGGACGCGCAAGCAGCTCGCTGAGCACGCGCTCCCACGGCAAGATGCCCAAAAAGCCGTAGGGTCGTACCAAATCGAGCCAGAGCGGCAGGTCGGCGGCGGGATTCATCAGCGCGAGCCCCGCCTTCAATCCGTCCTGAAGCTGAAGCGGAAGGCTCAGCACACTCGAGTCGTGCGCCTGGTCCGGGCTCAGATGCTCGGAGACGCCGATCTCGTCGAGCGCGAGCCGCCAGGTCCGCCTGCCCTGCTCGCTGATCTCGCCGTAGCCGGTGAGATCGAACACGATCTTCGGCCTGTCTTCCCCGAGCGTCAGCGTCGTGCGCAGGACGATCAGGTCGGGATTGCTCTTCGCGAACGGGTTTGGGATCGCCTTCAAAAAGTCCGACAGCGTGGTCTGTAGCGAGATCATCGTCGCGGTCTCACGGCAAGGCCATCAGGGCACGCAGCGTCCAGGCGGTGAACGAGGTTGCGACGCCGCCATGTGAATCGATCCGGTTGGCGACGGAGCCGTCGAGCCCGATGAGGCGCGCGCCGGCCAGATCGATCGTCTCGCCGGGTCCCGGAATGGTATTGACGAGGCGCTGGTCCGCGCCGCGAGGCCCGTAGCCCCCCAGCGCCGCGTAGGCGTTCGGCGGATTGCCGGCCGCGGTCTCGCCAGCTGCGATCTGCAGCTCGCCGAGGTCCTCGCGACGCAAGAGCGCTAGATGATAGATTTTGTGCAGCGGGATGTCGTGGTTGCTGTAGGTCGTGACGATCGGATTGACAACGCGGTCCAGCACGCCGCGATAACCGCCCGGTCCTTCCCGGCCCGGCACGGTGGCCGCAAAACTCAGATGCGATACTGCCGGCTGCAGCAGCAGCAGCGAGCGCGCGGGGTGGCCCCCAGCCGGCTGCGCGGCGAGCGCCGCCAACATGACCTTCGCCCCGAAGGAATGACCGACCATGTGGAGCGACCCCTGCGTCGACTGCTTGATGTCGCGAAGCAGCGCCGCCACGCCGTTGGATCCGACCGTACCTGCGCGGTCCTTCATGATGTAGAGCGATGCCAAGCGGACAGCCCAGCGCGGGTCGAGATAGCTGAGGATGCCGGCCGCTCCCGGTCCAGCTCCGGCCGTCCCTCCCACCGTGCCGAGATCGTCGAGATTGTCCCTGACCGGCGTCCCGCCGCGCGCGGTCTGCATCGCGTTCATCGCCGCGACGATCTTGTCCTCGGACGCTGGTGCCTCGTCGGGGCCGACGGGATCCGCCTTGACGACCGGCTTCAACATGCCGGCCAGCTCCCTCGCCTCGGCCTGCGTCAAGCGGGCGGCATGGATGAGCTGATAGAAGCGGTCCCAATCGGTCGACGACGGCAAGATGTCGAGCAGTTCCACAGCGACTCGTTCCGTCTCCGGATTCTGCCCGGTCGGTCCCGCCGCAGCCATCTGCGGCCCGCTATCGGACGGCAACCATATGCTCGGCCAGGTGATGCCGACGAAGATCGGCGCCGGCCCCGGCGGGAGCGGATTGGTCTGCAGCACTTCCTGCAAGCGGCTCAAAAATGTCCGGTACAGGTTGACGGCGTCGGCGAAATCGTTGTTCCAGCCGTGGGAGAAGAACAAGACTGGAGAAGTTGGCTTCGCGGCCAGCGCCGCGAGCAACGCCGCACGGGTGCCGGGCGACGTGCATACGCCGTTCTTGTCGAAACGCACCAGCCAGGTTTCAAGATTGATGTCCTCGATCGGATAGGGACCTGCCGGACGAAGTTCTGGCATGGGATTGCCCCATAATGATTTGAACGAATGACGCTTACTTAAAATTGAAGCTTAGGACGAAAACACTCGCCTGTCGAGCATGACACCGCGCGGCGAGGATACGACGTTGCGCGCATTCGGCACACATCACCTCTATAGGCCTCGGCGATATTAGGGCTGCCCTTGCGATCGTATCGTGCATTTCTTGGGGCGAACCCGCAGCATTGCATCGTTCAATCGGACTTGGCGCGGGAAAGCGGCGAGATGTCGGGCGGCCACGATCGGCACAAGCTGCGTCATCCTACCGATCTCATCGGTACAGAAAGTCGTCGGCGCAAGCGGCCGTAACTTACGATGCGTTCGCGCATCTCATCTCCGCAGAGCACTGTCAATCTCATACCGGGTCACCGCCTAATTCAGGTTAGCGCACAAGCTGCCCATCATGGCCGGTCAGCTGAACTCGGCGATCGAAAGGCATAGGTCAGTACGCAAGGTACAGAACCGTGCCCCCGCGTTTGCGGTGATAGAGGACACGGGGCCGGCTCAGCCCTCGGCCCCGCCTT
This sequence comes from Bradyrhizobium sp. CCGUVB23, assembly GCF_024199885.1. NCBI lineage: Bacteria > Pseudomonadati > Pseudomonadota > Alphaproteobacteria > Hyphomicrobiales > Nitrobacteraceae > Bradyrhizobium > Bradyrhizobium sp. CCGUVB23. The sequence goes on along the minus strand of NZ_JANADQ010000001.1, from coordinate 5,380,120 downwards.
AGCCACCACCAAACAATGAGTTCGGCCAAGGCTGCGGGCATCAAGGCCCAATGCAGCCCGCATACTCTACGCTTCGCGGCTGCTCGCCGACTCGCCGAATTAGGCTGGTCGCTGAAGGTCATCGCGGCGATTACCCTTGCGAATGATCTCGGTCGAGGGCCCGAACACGCTGAAGAGCTTGTCCTATGCCCGCGTGTTTGCCGCGGAAGGTGCGTTCCCGGGTTTGCCGCATCGCTTGCCGCACGAGCGGTATCATCGTGTCCAGCTCCTGCCGCAAGCCTTGCAGCGCTAGCCATTTCAAGGATCCCCCTGGCCCGCTTCACGCCTGCGGAGATCTCATGGGAGAACTCCTGATGTAATGCGCTCTAAATTCTTGCACCAACCAATCGAGCGCCGGCTCATTTTTCTTTTCGATGTAATTTTCGATCCATTCGCAAAATCGGTCGCGAATATCCCGTCTCTTGTCCCGAACCGATGTGATCCAAGAGTTGTCGGACCTCGGCTTTCGTTCTTTATTGATGAAGTCGAAATCGTTTGGATACAGAGCTTCGATCGCAACCAATTGACCTGGGACGATCATTTCAAATTCGTGGGTGTATCTCGGAGCGGTCGCCCGAGCGCGGCAGCCCGGCTCCTCAAAATTCCGGTGCACTCGTTGCAACGCTTGGGCCGCACCGATGCCGTCACACAGCAGACGCCGAATTGACGGCAACCAAGGGACCGGCCGCGAGCGACTTTCTGCCCCGGCGATGGGTGACGCGCGTATGCCTATCTGGGCTTCGCATTGCAGCATTCCGCCCACCGATCCGGGACACTTCAGTCGTCGCGGCCAAGACAGATTAGCCTTGCTCTACCTTCTGCAGAGAACGATCAAGTAGTGGAAGTAGCGCACCGTCGCACCGATCGCTTCCAGTCGGTCGCGATCCCAACGAGTTTCGCTGTCTGTTGAGGCCTGACGTTCGGTCGCCATGCCGAGCCGAGATTGAGACCCCGGTATGTTCAAGAATCCGGTCGAGATGATGGCGAGAGAGTCTCAGTACGAATCCGCTTCCCGTCGAAATGCGCGCGATCGTTATCGCAGCATGGAAGCGCGGGGGATTGCTGCCTAAGGCGACTATTGAGGCGATGGTGCCTGAGCGGCAAGCTTCACCTTCTCTCGCAGAAACAGCACCGCATCTCGGGCCTGAAAATACAAAGGGTGAGTCTCCAGTCCTTTCAGACTGCCCTCCAACCCCAGCGGGTGCGTGATAAGCAACGCATCAGGATTCCTTGCTTTGGCCTTCTTCACCCAACGGCGTTGACCATGTTTGAAATGCTGCGCCACCTCTTCAACGAGCATGAAGGCCATGGACGCCGTTCTCCATTGCTCGGCTAGCATGCTGGGCTCATGCGGGTACGCCGCGCGGTCGACGGCGTGGTAGATCGCCAAGCAAGCTAGGTAGGCATGTCGAACCGAGCCGCCGTTTCGTCGAAAGTCCTCGAAGGTCGGCTCGACGATCAGCTCCATGTACTCGGCAAAGTCGTTCATGACTTCTTCTTCCGGTTCTTCCGGACAGCCCGCGGATGCAGGGGCGCACCTGTGACATAGCGCTTCGGCATCGGCTTTCGCAGTTGCCATGGAAGCAAGTCGTTCTCTCTCTCGACGACCGTTGTCGCGTCTCTGATCAGGACTTGTACATGCCGCCGAAGTGCTGGATCCGGCGCGTCGAGTCCTCTCAATAGCTCCAGGATCTCGGTCGGATGCCGTCCCCCGGTCGCAAGAACGAGTTCGGAGAACGTCGCGCAATCGAAAACCGTCGAAAGCCCGACCGGCGGGCTTCCATACGTGAGCGGTTCTTTCGGGCTGCTGATAGTCGTCATCGGATCGGGACGTCCGCGATGTTGAGCTCGAGCTCGGATTTTGAGAAGCGATGCTCCAGCTCCCGCGACCAAACCTCGATCGCCGCTCTTTGCACCCGATCGGCCAATTCGGACTTCTTTCCCTCCGCTTTCGTTCGCTCGTCGGTGGGGGTGAAGCTCACGATCTCCAACGGGACGACGCGCAGCGGCAAGCGCTCGCTCAACGTCTGGAGACGATCGAGCAAGTTCGGCACGCCAGTTTTCGCGGCTTCCGGATCTGGGCCCGTCAATGTGACGTAGCCGTATAGGTCGATGCCCAGCTCCAGATATCGACCAAGGATGTCGAACTGTTTTTCGTATCCTTCGGGCGTTGCGGTTGTATTGAACGAGAACGATTCGACGTCGAAACCCTTTACGCAGCAAACACGCCCGTAGTTCCGGTACTCGATCAGTGTCCGACGATCCTCTTCCGACAATACTGTGAAGAGATAGTCGGTGCTGAGATTGTCGTCCGACCAGAGATACGTGCTTTCCGAGAGCCCCGCGTCGCGCAACGAGCGCATCATCCAAGGAATCCATTCGGGCGCGAGATCGGGCGATCCGCCCGAGAGGTCGATCACTGCCGGTGGTGATGGTTCCGAAGCATAGAGCTTCACGAGAGCGTCCGTCGTCATCCAGCGCCCTTTGGAAGCATCGCCCGAAAGAAGATTGTAGGGAACGTAGCAGTACCAACAGCGCCACGCGCATGCCGCGTTCTGGAATACCTGGGCCTGCAGCCGATCCACGCGAGACAGATCCAAGGCCTTCGACGCAGGATCGATCGGAAGAGGGTTTTCGGGCCAACAGGAACGGATGCGATTGAAGTGATGAACCCGCCCGAGACCCTCGCAATTGGTCGGCAAGGTAAGATCTTGCTCCTGATCGGAGCCAGCCAATATTGCGATCAGGATCTCCCGCGAAGCGGGCCTGATTATTCGTTCGCGCATACTCCGCGCGAACGAAGCCGTGTCGATCGTCTGAACCATTACCCAGCCTCCGCCGCCTCAACGTCGGAATCTGCTTCCTCGAACAATTCGTCGCGCCTTAGATCGAGGTAGGCGACGACCAAACCCTCGCAGAAGTCCAGTTCGTCCTTGGTGAGCTCGCGCTTCTGGCCGATGCCGTACCAATACTCCAGACATTTTCGGCAACACGTTGCCGTGGCATGCTGGGCGTAAAAGATTGAACTACCTTCCTTCTTGGTCTGGGTGCCGTCTCGGAAAATCTTCTCCGGTCTGATCTTCTTCTCCAGCAGGGGGCGCACCTCTGCCTTAAGACCCTCTAGACCCAGCTCCCGCGCCTCTCTCTTGGACTTTTCATCGAAGGGCGCGTCGAAGAATGTATGTCGGATCCATTCGCGCGAAAGCTCGCGGAAGGTGCTTTCGACGTCGGACAGATCGCGCGTCTTCACCTTCTTCCAGTCCACCGGATTTTGGCCGCAGAACTGGCACTGCCCTTCGTAGGATTTCTGCCAGTCCTTGGTTCGCCTGTTTGGGCTGAAGCAGTGGAATCCCGCCTCGCACCGCGTGTCCGTGCAGTGCACCTTGAGCGGCTCGAGCTTCGGCATCTCGCCCGGAAAAACGGTTTCACTCATGGATGACCTCATCATGCAAGGCTAGGCTCAACAATTCGAAGTCGGGCTGCGACAGTTCGTCGAAGGAGAATCGTTCGAAAAAGACGTTCCGCGCATGGACCAGTGGGTCGTAGCTCTTGTCCTGCAGATTCGTCGCGACGCCCCACCAGTTCTCCCCCTGCAGGGACAGTCGGAACGCCAGGTAGTTCGCCAATTGGCCGACGGGTACCTGCCGACGAGCGGCGACCGCCTCCACCGACCGCTTCAACAGCCGGAAGTCATTGTCGGCGACCGCGAGGCATTCCTTGGTCAGCTCTTCCGCTCGGCCGTCCAGGGACACCTGTCCGGCGAACCAACTGGCCTCCTGCTCTTCACGCGAATTCCGCCGCTCGTCCGATGTTTCGGAAGCTTCGACCACTTCGAATTCCTCGGCGTCCGGCGACTGTCCCGCATGTCGCAATTCGTGCAGCAGATCGAACAGCCAACGCGCGGAATAGTGCGCCGCTTGTTTTAGAACTACTACGTTGACGCCCTTCACACGCCAGCATGCGCCGTGGAAAGCGCCGCTGTCGTTGAGGGGAAGCACGACGACTCCCATGTCCCAAGCGAACGAGAGCGCCGACTTGAATTCGACCTCGCCGTAACTCTGGACCAACTCGTGGCGGAACGTCTGCCAACTGGTCGGCACGCGGCGGCGCGGACGAGACGCCATCGCGGTCCCGCAAACCGTCGCGAGGCGATAGGCGTAGGCCGTGTAGACCAACGCCGAGCGTGCGTCGCGCCCCTTCGGCATCTTGAATCGCGCGGTTGCCCCGCCCAACTGCATGGGATCGACCGTTCCGGACCCGAACAGGACTTCGGGAGACCAGCCGAAGATCGAACCGACCCGCTTTACGATTTCCCGGGCACCGTTCTCGTCAAGGGTAACGTCCGGCGATATCCTGCGTCTGATGAAGTCGTTTCCGAGTCCGATCGAGCGCAGACGCTCGATGACGGCCTCTGCCGAGCGAGTCTGCATGATCTCGAGACGCTTGCGTACCTTCAGTCCTATCGCATCTGCGACGTCCACGATCCGCGAGAAGGTCGCACCCTCGTACTTGGAGGCTTCGTAGCGTTGGATCTGCTGTTCGCGGATGCCAAGGCGCGTCGCCAGCTCCTTCTGCGTGAGGCCGGCAGCGATGCGCGCTCGGATGAGGCCGTCCGGAAGCTCGGCCAACGAGTCCAGCTCGATGGTCGGAATCCTTCCGCTTCGGAGATTCTCGTATTCGCCGATCTCACTCAGCAGGCTATTGAGCTGACCTCGGACGGCATCGATCTGAGTCTTCTTCATCAACGGATCCAGACCGCTCCCGTCTGCTTCTCCGCTTTCGAGGGCGTCGAGCGATTTGCGGAATCGTTCGGCCTGCGCCTTCGAGATCTGAAGTTGGCGTGCGTTCGTGATCATGGCAATAATTTCACATCGAGAAGCACGACGCCCTTGGCTACGCCGGAACGGTCGCGCTGGAAGAAGTCGAGGTAGATGAGCCGCGTGACCGCGCAGGCCTCCGCTCCCCACGGGAATACTTCCCCGAAATATTTCGCCTTCATGGCCTTTCGCCCGTCGTCGTGGCGCCGCAGTACGGGATCGACGAGACCGCCGTTCATGCCCATAGGATCGAAAGCGAGATCGTAGTCACCGGGCTCCTCCTTGTTGGTCACGAAGCTGCCATCGATGATCGCCGCGACGCAGCCGGCCGCACGAAGATTGCTTAAAGCGCGATGCATTCCGCGGAGAAGGAAGCGTCTTCGGTTGTTCCAGCCGAACCGCGCGGCAAAGGAACCCCAGTTCATGGAGTGAACTCCCGCAGGTAAATAGCAGTATCCGGGTCAAACTCAGGTTCTACACGACACAACTAAATCGTTGTGTCGATTCTGTCGATCGATGAACCTCAAGTCAAGAACAAAATAAGAACTTCGGCCTGGAGCACCCCGCGCAGTTCCGCTTTGCATTTTCAACTGAGCTTTGCTTGCACGCCGATCTGCCGATCTAAGGTGATCTTGAAGCGGGCGCGCTTCGAGCAGGGGGCAATTTCAACGAGGGGTTAAACCTTCCCCCGACTTAAACGGGCGGTCCGGTGCTGTTGCAAAGTAGATGAATCATCTGCTCGGCGCAGCGAAACAATCTGTGCTCGTCTCACTCGGGTAGGGCCGGACAGCAGAAATTACATCGACACTTCAATGACATATAAGTTCGTAGTTTTGCTCTGAATGGCGCACCAATACGACAATCACTATGGGCTGCGCTGTTGCAGAAACTCGACGAGTCGATGCCTCTGCCCCACCAGCTTGTCCCTCATCTCGCGCCGTTGATGCCTAATGAACAGAATGGCGCGGCGGAACTGAAGGTCACTAATCATGTATCTCCTCAGGACGAGCGAGTCGATTTCCGCCGGCCGCTGGTCTTGTGGAGTCGCTTCCAGCTCACGCTCGGCATCCACTTCAGCGCTCCGCAACATATTTTCAAACTCAGACCTTCGAATGGTCCCCGCTCCGATTTCCTGTCGAGCATGCCCCAGAAAGAACTGTCGAGAGTTGTGGGCTTCGACTGTATTGACGCCGCCGCTAAATCCGTCGGTTACCTCGGGTGAGTCCGCGGTGTCCAAAAGCCGATCCAACATCCAGTAAGTTGTCTCGTTGACGCTGAAATCGAGTAGATGAATCAGATCAAGTCGGGTCTGAGTGTCCAACGGTTGAGTTGCGGCGGTGCTCTGAGCCGCTGCGACTAGCGGTTGTTTGATGGGACCAAGATATCGCCATCCAGCAAGAAAGAGAATGAGGCCGATGAATAGCGGCAGCACATAGATCCAGGTATTCGGTTCTCTTTGATAATTGGGAATGCCAGCAAAGGCTGCGAGCGTCAAAAGCAATACCGCCCATAACCTGGCATCGGCTACCGCACCCGAGAGCGCGGTCATCAGCCGTGGCATTTTTGACTTCAGACCATCCCAATAAATCAGGATTGCCATAAGGATGATGGCGACCACAAAGCTGCTGGCCGCCGCACCTAACTTTCCCTCCCAGAAGAGAACGACGGCCTCAAATCCCGAGGCAAAGACAATGGTGCCACCAAGAAACCAGCGGGCCGCACCTTCCCAATTCTTCGGCAAATCAGTGTCAGCCAATTTCACCCCCCAAAAATCACAGGAAGAGAATCACGTTCTTCCTGCAATTCGTAGTATGGGGCGACCGCGCCCGTAAAGTTAGCCCTGGATCAAGGCGCTGCATGTGATCGCCGTCATCTCCTGGATGGCGGGCATGCTCTATCTGCCGCGGCTGTTCGTTTATCACTGCGAGGCCGAGATCGGCTCAAAGCAGTCGGAAACCTTCAAGGTGACGCAAAGCTGATCAACGACGTCGCCGAGGTCGTCAACAACGATCCCGCGATCGGCGGTAAGCTCAAGGTCGCCCGCCTTCGTCGTGCACCCGAACGGAGCAGGATGCGCGCACCTTCTCTTACCTCACGACGTTGGGTCGCTAAGGTTCAGATGGTAACGCGTGTGCCGTAGCTCGCCCGTTCTGGTGAGAGCGCCTTTCGCGACAAGGTCCTGAAGGTCGCGTGTCGCCGTTGCGCGGGGAGCCTTCGTGATGCTGATGTAGTATTCAGCGCTCAGGCCGCCCTTGAATCCATCGATGCCCTCTTTGAACATACGGGCAATGGCTTTCTCCTGCCGGGCGTTGAATTGCCCGCGCAGACGCTCATAGAGTTTCGTCTTCGCAATATAGAAGTCGACGCGGCTATTGGTGTTTTCCTGCGCTTCGAGGACGGTGCTCCCGAAGTAGCCAATCGGATATCTCCATGCCCTTGATCGGCGCAATGGCAGTGGTCATGGGCGGTAACATTCGGTTGCCTACGCCGTGAATCATCGCGCGTGTTGAGGAGCACGCCGGAAATCCGGCTTCAGCACAGTTCCGGTAGCACCGTCGCTATGCACGATTCAGCCGCGGGCGATCGCCGGGGGGGTTGTGGCGGTGCTGCCGTCAGAGTGAGCCGCCGGCTTTTCCAGCCAATATCGCCAGCGGCTCGTGCTAGCCTTGAAATTCTGGCGGCAATTCGTCGGACGGCCAGCGTCACCTAGAATGCGGGTTGTGTCGGGAGCTGCAACGTCGTGCTGAAGTTAAGGTAACGGCTCAAGCTTACCGACCGCCTTTGTGTAACCGCAGCAAATATCGCGATGGGCCGATTCCGTTGAAAAAGGCAGCTGTTGCGACGCAGAGGGACCAATGATTCAGTCTGTCTAATTGGCAGGACTGAAGATCATGATGGGGCACCGGCAAGTCGAACAGGCTGCGTTGTTCTACGAGTTCTCGCTCGAGAAGCATATTCCCGCCGACCATCTGCTGCGGTCGATCGACAGGTTTGTCGACCTTCAAGAGATCAGGCGGGACCTGGCGCCGTTCTACAGTAGCATTGGTCGGCCTTCGATCGATCCTGACCGGAACGAGCCGCGAGCTGTCCTTATTCTAGCAAGCAAGGGATCTTATCGACCTCATCCGCAAGATTGGTCGACCTGGTTCTTCCGGAGAATTCGGTTGATAAGGTCTTGAACCCAGCGAAGGCGCGCTTTGATCTTGCCGGATCTAAACTACCAGATCATTTAGCCATGGTTGTTCAGATCCCGCAAGCCAGCTTCTATGACTCGTTTCGTTTCTCCCCGAGTCACGCAAAGGATCCAACCGTCAATCGCTCGAGCTCGGTTGCGATTTTGATCTTCGCAGCTTCGGAACGCCGAGGGAGCTATGAATTCGACGGGTGCGGCTACTTCACAAGTGAACGAGGAGCCTAGCGGTATTGCGGCATTGGCGCCGCGCCCCGACTCACTTCGACATGATCTGCACATCGCGAGCTTCGGATCAATGTTGTGCACCGCGATTCGACAATGATTGACAGCGGCAAGAGGGAGGAATTTGCCGGAAATCTGCATTATGCACGTGCTAGCGATTCAAACTTGAGCAGGCAGCTTCGAAGGCATTCGCGATAAGATGCAGTGGGCGCCTCTTTGGGCGGGTTTGCCAACAGCCAGTTCTCGCCCGAACTGATCGCGGGCCCTTGGTGAACTGTCGTACGGGGATTGTTTTGAGCATTAGCATACATAATCCAGACCAATACATGGCCGCGTTGCGGACCATGATCGCGCAGGGCAGGAAGCGTATCGGCCTTTTGGTTGGCGCCGGAGCGGGAGCTGGTACTGCGAGGGACGACGGCAGGTACCCGCTTATCCCTGCTGTCGAGGGACTTACAAAGCGGGTCCTGGCGACGTTGGAGCCCAAGTACAGCAGTCAGATCGCTTCGCTCAAGGATGAGTTGGATAAACATGATATCGAGTCGATCCTTTCGCGCATCCGGTCCCTCAGCAAGGTCATTGGGAAGTCGAAGATCCATGGCCTTGATGGCCATGGCTTCAAGGTCTTCAGCGAGGACATTTGCGCCGAGATCGGAAAGATCGTGAACGTGCGTCTCCCCGTGAAAGGGAGCGCCTATAATGACCTCGTCAATTGGATCACGGGAATATCGCGCGATCATCCAGTCGAGATCTTCACGACGAATTACGATCTTCTGTTTGAGGAGGCCTTTGAAGCCGTCCGTGCGCCGTATTTCGATGGATTTACCGGCGGACGCGAGCCATTTTTTGACCCGGTCTCTGTGGCCGGAAATGACCTTCCAGCGCGTTGGACGAGGCTATGGAAATTACACGGGTCATTGGGATGGCAAGCGAGCGGCAAGGATGAAGTGATCCGAACCGGCAGTCATGCCGCGACTCATCTGGTCTTTCCGGAGCACCTCAAATACGACCAAACCCAAAAAGCACCCTATGCCGCATTGTTCGATCGGTTGCGAGGCTTCCTGGCGCTGCCGGACACCCTGCTTATTTCTATCGGATTCTCTTACGCTGACGCGCATGTCTCGGCTCGTATTGACGAGGCGTTGGCCGCGAATCCTTCCGCCAGTGTCTTCGCCTTTCAGTACAAATCTCTCGCCGACGAGGTGGCCGCGTGTGACTTGGCAAGGCGTCGTCCCAATGTCAGCGTTTACGCGCCTGATAAAGCGGTCGTCAATGGTATCGAAGGACCTTGGCGGATTCCAACCGAGCTTCCCAGCAAAGATTGGGGGCCGATCAGAGCAACCTATTGGTCGACAGCAACTTCGGGCGGGCCGGCGCAGTTCACCTTGGGCGCTATTGAGGCCTTCGGCCGCTTCTTTGCCGCCTCTCGCTCGATGCAGGCGGCTCCGGCGATAACCGCGCCCGCGGCTGCCATTGGTCCGTCGGCTTGCGCCGGGGCTGCACCATGATTGCGCCGACACTGCTGGGACATGTCGGGGCTGTCTCCGGAGCGGCAATCAGCGTTCGTCAATTCGAAGGCGTGGCATCGGGCATCGCGATCATCGGTGGGCGCAGCTATCGCGTTGGCCAAGTCGGTAGCTTCGTGCGGATACCACAAGGCTATCACGATCTCTACGGCATTATTGCGGAGGTCGGTGCCACGGCGACGCCCGAAGCCGCAGAGAATTTGAGCTCACGCGGAGAGCGCTGGATAACAGTACAGCTCGTCGGAGAAATTGTTGAGACGGCCTTCGAGCGCGGGATCAGCCAGTACCCGGCGATCAACGACGAAGTGCACCTCGTCACCGAGGAAGATTTAGCGAGGATCTACGGTATCGCAGAAGAAGGCCAGGTCGTCATCGGAAGCCTCGCGGGCGCCGAAAGCATCCCGGTGCATGTCGATCTCGACCGGCTCGTAACCCGACACAGCGCGGTGCTCGGGTCGACGGGGTCAGGAAAGTCGACGACGATTGCGAGCCTTTTGCGCGCCATCGTTCATTCGCCGGATGGCAGCAGCAACTTCCCCAGCACGCGCATCCTCCTACTCGACATCCATGGAGAGTACGCGACGTCCCTGAAGAAAATTGCTCACGTGTTTCGCGTTTCCCCCGCCGAGGACGAAAAGCCGCTGTTCATTCCGTACTGGGCCACGGACACCACGGAAATGTTGGCGTTCATGATGGGAAAACTGTCCGACCCTGCATTCGCCGCGATTACCGACAAGATCCTTTCGAAGAAGCTGCAACTGGCGAAGGGCGGAAAGTACGACGGAATCGACGTCAATTCGTTAACATTCGACACCCCGCTTCCATTCAGCTTGAAGCAGCTGTGGTTTGATCTGATTGACCCTGAGATCAAGACCTGGAACGAAAACACTCAACTTACCTCGGCAATCGAAAAGCCAGGGAATGCGGAGAAGCTCGTTCATCCGGTCTATCCCTTGCCAGGTCCCGGAGGGGCCAAACCCTTTGCCAACAAGACAGGTGTGTTGTCTGTCCGGCGCCAGCTAGACCAAATGAGATCCCGCTTACTCGACCGCCAGTACGACTTCATGCTCCATCCGGGCGACTGGGAGCCGGCTCTCAACGATGAGGCGAAGAAGGACCTGCCGGAGCTGCTGGAGTCGTGGCTTGGCGCAGACAAGCCCATCAGCATTCTCGACCTTTCGGGAATACCGAGCGGTGTCCTTCACCATCTGGTCGGCGGCATTCTCAATATCTTATATGAGGCGCTGTTTTGGGGCCGCGAAGCCGGGGAAGGCGGCCGTCAGCGACCTTTGCTTGTGGTTATGGAAGAGGCGCACCGCTATCTCGGTAAGGATGCCGATGGCCCAGCCAAGGCGATGGTTCAGCGTATCGTCAAGGAGGGGCGCAAGTTCGGTGTCGGCGCCATGATCGTCAGCCAGCGTCCGTCCGAGATCGACGATACCATTCTTTCGCAATGCGGGACCTTCATTGCCCTGCGCCTTTCCAATACGGGGGATCGCGGCAAGGTGCAATCTGCGCTGCCGGACAGCCTGAGCGGACTTATGGATAGCTTACCGGTTTTGAGGACTGGCGAAGCCATCATCACCGGAGAGGCTGCGAAACTACCGATCCGCTGCCGCATCACGTTGCCGCCCGAAGGGGCCAGGCCCAGCAGCGAAGACCCGAGCGTCTCGCAAGCATGGGCCAAGCCAAAAGCGCAAGAGGACTACGTGAATCTCAGCGGTCCGTGGCGTGCGCAAAATCCCAAATGGAAGCGCAGTAAGAAGGGAAAATAGGCATGGAACGGACAGTGGTAAACTCGTCCAACCTAGTTTCGGTTGGTTATGATGAGGATAGCTCGACGCTAGAGATTGAGTTCAAGGGGGGAGCAGTATATCGCTATTTCAATGTCCCATCGTTCGAGCATGAACGGCTGATGGCCGCCAATTCGCACGGGGTATACTTCAACACTAACATCAAGGACAAGTATCCTTTCGATCGCGCATGACCGTCGACGCCACCATCACCTGCCCAAACTGTCACACCGAAATCAAGCTCACTGAATCGCTTGCCGCGCCTTTGATTGCGGCTACGAAGCGTGAGTATGAGAAAAAGATTGCCGACAGGGATGCCGTGCTGGACAAGCGCGAGGCCGAGCTTCGCGTCCAGCAAGCGGCCGTCAAGGAGGCGCAGGAAGGCGTCGACACGTTGGTTGCAGAAAAGCTGAAAGCGGAGCGCCAGTCCATTGCTCAGGATGAAGCGCGCAAGGCGAAGCGTGCGCTGGCCACCGATTTGGAATCTCAGGCAAAGGAAATCGCTGACCTCCAGGACGTTCTCACCCAACGCGATACCAAACTAGCTGAAGCGCAGGCAGCCCAGGCCGAGCTACTTCGCAAACAGCGTGAACTTGACGATGCTAGGCGTGAGCTAGAACTCTCTATCGAACAGCGCGTTCAAGAAGCGCTTGCTATTGTTCGAGAACAGGCCAAGAAGGATGTGGAAGACAGTCTGCGACTGAAGGTATCCGAGAAGGAAGAGCAGATCCTGTCGATGCAGCGACAGATCGAGGAGCTGCGGCGCAAGGCCGAGCAAGGATCTCAACAGTTGCAGGGGGAGGTTCTAGAATTGCAACTTGAGACACTCTTGGGTGGTCGCTTTCCGCTCGACGTGCTGGAGCCGGTCGCTAAAGGGGAGTTTGGCGGAGATCTGCTACAGCGGGTGATGGGGCCCGTGGGGCAGCAATGCGGTGCCATTCTATGGGAGACAAAACGGACCAAGAATTGGAGCGACACGTGGCTGCCAAAGCTGCGAGGTGATCAGCGCGCGGCGAAAGCGGAACTGGCGCTACTCGTATCTGAGGCACTGCCGAAGGGGGTGGAGAGCTTTGAATTGATCGATGGCGTTTGGGTCGCTCATCCGCGTTTTGCCCTCCCCATGGCCACGGTCCTCAGACAATCCTTGATCGAGCTGGCGACAACCCGCTTGTCTCGGGAAGGACAGCAAACCAAAACAGAGCTCGTTTACGAGTATCTCACTGGCCCGAGATTCCGGCATCGGATCGAAGCCATTGTCGAGCGCTTTTCCGAAATGCAGGACGATCTCAACCGTGAGCGGAAAGCTACCATGCGTTTGTGGGCGAAGCGCGAGGCACAAATCCAAGGTGTGATTGATTCAGCCGTCGGGATGTATGGCGACCTTCAGGGGATTGCTGGGCGCGCCATGCAGGAAATACCTGCGTTGGAGACGCCCCTAATCGAAGAGAATGGAGAGTAGGCTCCTGAACAGTGCGAGCTACAGCGGTCAAAGACGCCGCCCGCGAGCATCTAGTATCCTGAACCAGAAATTCGCAACATCGCGTCGTATTTTGGCGGGGCATACATTCCCTTCCAAGGCGAAGCCGCGACCGCCCAACCATGTCGGTCGGCCCATTCGTTCTGCTCGCGAGTAACGCTGTGGGCATACGGCTCATTGGTGCGGATGAAGGTCTTCGCTGCGGGATCGAACCACGCTGCATCGTGATCGGAGCCCGGCATCCGATGCTGGAACTGTCCTCGAGGGAAAGATCGTTTCGCCTTTGACCGGATCAGTTGGGCCGCTTCAATAAACTGAATAGTCCTGGCAGCCTCGCACGCTGCCTCCCGCGACGACGCGGTGTATGTGTCTGCAAGATGATCAGGACCTTCGCGGCGCATCGTGCCCAGCCCCCGCGATGCTTTGTATTGCGCCGGCTTCAGAAGCGCATCGAGAGGTTTGCCGAGCTGCATTTTCAGGATCTCGCAGCCCGTCGCCTTTGTCGCACGATCCCGCCAAAGAACGGAGATGTACAGCACCTTGTCGCGAAGGAGCGCGCGCTCATTTTGGCGGTAGCCTCCGAGCCGCCGGCATGGCTGCCTTCGCCGAGCCATCAAATACTTCGGTGAGTTCGCGCACCCACGACAAGTTGGTGAGGATGAGAACCTTGTCTAAAGACAGCGGAAATATGGTGTGCGTCCCGTTGTACCGCATGTCAGGGTCCTCGAAGCCGCGGCACCATTGCGAACGCGGCCCGCAGCGACGGTTGTACACGGTGACAGGGTGATCGGAGATGATGAATTTGGTCTCTGAGTTGCGTTAGCCTGACCACGGTGCGCGACGTCGAAAGCCAGCGGCGGCCGCTCGACACATCGGCGGCCGACGAGATCCACCGCACCATCGAAAATGCCGGCATGCTCTTCATTGATGTTCACCCGAGGCCGGTCCGGGCATCCGGCTCGTTGCCGGGCGGCCGCAGGTCATTCGGCCTCCGACGGTGATGACGATGTGGGATGGCCTGCCCTTCGCAGTCGAACGGCAAGGCAATGCGGTCACAGTCTACTTGTCGCAGGAAGCCACCGACGATCTCGGCCGGTTTCGCGAGAAGCGGCCGAACGCGGACTACCTCAAGATCTTCGAGAAGTTCCGCGGCAGCATCTTGGACGATGTGGCCAAGGCGCTGAAAGCCGGTAGGGCCACCGATATGGGGTTGCGACTGACTAGCGCCGATATGTCCGCGCTTGCTTGAGGCAACTTGATCGTCCGGAGACGCCTACTCACTTTCGGAAACGCAACCCTACTAACAATACAACAATCAAATACGCCGCAATGACCGCTGTCGTTCCTTGGGCGTTTAAGCTGACGGGCCCCAGGTAGACTTCCAGCTTATCCATGACACAGCTCTCCTTGAAGAAGGGTTTAGAGCTGTCTTGCGGGGCGAATTAGATATGTGGACCTTTTTTGGAATGGTTGGCAAGGGGGCGCTGTCAGGAAAAATGTGCTGGACCACAAAACGGATCGAAATCTACTTTTGTGCAGATTGAAATATGCAAGCTCGCATATTCGATTGCGAAGAAGCTATTTTCAATGCCGTTTTGATGAACCTTTCTGTCCATCCGCGTGAACATCTTTGGACACGGTAGGCACCACAGTTTGTCTGATTCGCACACCTTCCAAGAAGGCCGGCGCAAGAGCAGAGGCCGACAATAGTGCAGCCGCAAGGGCATCAGCATAGCGTCGCGCAGCGGGATGCGGGACCGACTGCACGACGAGACCGGTTAAGAAGACACCCGCCGCGCGCATTAGTGATAGCGATGTCGCAGGCAAATGCGTGATCGAGTGCGATACGTTCCCTGCAGCAAGCCCAACTTCGCATTTAACCAATCACAGTACTTGCTAGCGGTACTCCATCCAACTCCAGTGGCAGGACGATCCCAATGCTCCTCCTCAGCTCGATCGTAATGCGAAAAGCCCCCGGGCGCGCCCAGATCAATCGATAGCGGCTCGTCCTTTTTGTACGCCAGAGCAACCCTGCAGCCATACCTGCGCACTTGATTTCTTTCTTGCTAGAGCAGCCAACGATCTTATCACCTCAGACTGATCGTGGTTCGGGACCAGGGCATGAGCGGCAAGGACGAAAAGACGTCGATGGAGGCGTTAGGCTCGCCAAGTAGTCGGAAAATGCCGCGCGTCACGAAGCGCCGCCGCAAGAACCGTGGCGTGCCGCCGCCCGCGACGTTCGATATCGATACGCTGCCGGGTAGCTCAAACTTGACGGCATTAGAGACGGCCGCCGTCATCCGACGCACGCCAGGAGCACTGGAGCAATGGCGACGCCATCCGAGCCATCCGCTGAAATGGCGCTACGTCGACGGCCGCCCCCTCTATCGTGTCGATGCGGTGCGTGACTATTTGGCCGGACAAACCACTAAGCCGCTTCGACTGCATAGTGTTCGCGAAGCCGGCCGAGCAGTTCGGCCTTGATTGGATCGAGCGGATTCGTTCGCTGCAGGCGCACGGCCCCGCCGACTCTGATCGCGCCAACCATTTCCGCGATGTAGTCATGAGCTGCTTCAAACGCCATCTTGCGGATGATCCACTGTTCGTCGTGATTATAGACCTGATCGATTCCCAGCGGCTTTTGCCCGACACATAGCCGCTGGATCTCGTTGTCGTAGCCGCAGCGTGACATGACAGTGCGGAGACTGCGCCTCAAGTCATGCATGGTGAACTTGGCGACACCCGACTCCTTGACCAACCGGTTGACCATCTTGGTGAAGCCCGACATCTGGCCGCCGGTCTTTGGTGATGGGAAGACATAGTCGGACGTTGCGCGTTGGAAATGCTTCGCAGCCGCAAGCACCTCGTCAACGAGGCGCGTGCGCGGTACATCGTGGTGCAGACCCATTTTTGTCCATGCCGCATCGAGGGTGATCCGGTCGTCCATGATGTGCTTCTGCCACTCGATGATGGTCGGCTCGCTCCGGCGCGCGCCGCCGAGCAAGCACATCCTTGTCAGGAGCCCAAAGGTGCCGAGCTTGCCGGACGCATGCCAAACCTTGATGATTTCTTCATCGCTCAGTGCGCGGCCCTTCGTTCGGCGTCCTACCCTCTGCGCACGAGTTTCCTTGGGCTCGCGATAGCCAGCGAGCACATTGTGGTCGACATAACCCTCGCCGACGCACCACTCGAGGAACGTGTGAGTGTGCTTGCGCAGGTCCTTGGCCGCGCCGCGCTTGCCGGTCTTGGCGACGCGGTCGACTGAAGCCATAATTTGCCGCCGCGTCAGGTCGCCCACGCCGCTCTCGGCGTGCTGCCTGTGCCCACGCCGCAATGCCGACATGGCTGGCTTCCAGTTGACGACCTGACGTCCGGTCAAGGACGTCTGGTAGGGACCATCTTCGACGATGAGGTCCGCCAGTGTGGTGCGTTGCTTCTCGGCTGCCTGTTGCCGTCTCGCCTCGCGTTTCGCATCGTTGGGGTCCGTGCCCTTGACCACCTCGCCGGCGGCGATGGTGGCAGCCTTGCGCGCGGCCTTCTCATTATACTTGGGCCACGAGCCGAGGGTCTTGCGCTGGGTCCCCCTCACCCCCGACTTGGTGAAGAGGTAGACCCAGGTCCGGCCGCCGGTGGCGCGCATGCGCAGGGCGAGGCCGGGCAGCTTGTCGTCGTGCAGATAATGTTGCGTCTTGCCGAGCGGCAGCGTGGCGTTGCGGATCACCGCATCGGTGAGTGTTAGCTGGTTGGTCGGCTCTGGCATGACTCTTTCCCCGCCTTTTGTGCCCCGGTGTGCCCCGCGAGGGGAAAATCGCGCCCTATCAGAACCGGCCCACCGAGCTTCACTGTGTGCCCCAAAAAGGAAGGACCGAGAGACCGTAGCTCGGACCCTCCCGCATTTTTGTGCCCCAAGGGAAAAATCTGAGGGGGCACAACAGGGGCACACAAAATGCAGTATGGCCGCTTATGGCTCACTGAGGCTCAAACCGCCATAAGACACTGTAATAAAACGAATTATTTCGACAGAACTATGGCTACGTGGGGCCTGCTTGGATCTACGGATTGTGGTTCACACGGGAGAGGTCCAAGGTTCGATCCCTTGTGCGCCCACCATTTATCCTAGATGTCGAGGATCGCTGAGGGCTCCCTCCTGCTGAGGGATGCAAACGTCCGATTTGCCCTCGCAAGCGGAAACCAGGCAGCCGACCGACACAGTCTGCGAGGGCCGAAAAGCCACCGAACGAACCGCACACAACGCGAGCACACCGATGAAGCTTGAGGTCGGTCTGTCGAGGTAGAAGGTAAGGATTTCTCAGAGTGGATAACGTTTGAAGCTGGCCGAATTATCCGCATGGGACTTGCCGCCCCCGAGGAACACCGAGCGGATTACATGCGGATTCAAATTGAGTGCGCCTTGCGCAAGGCGTTCGCTCACGGGAGAGATGGACTTACTGAGGCTGATCCACCTCGCGCGCTCTGGTAGTGCCCACTCCAGGTCAAAAGCGCTCTTAAGGCGCATGAGATCAGGATGAATCGTCATCGCGCTTTGGGTTATTGTTTGAGCTGATCTCCGCGCAATCGCCAGCTTGTCGCACGAACCGTGAACCAGTTCACAGGGTGCTCTGTATGGCTTGCGCTACCTTGGAGCGTGTCGAATTGAAGCGGCAGTCGGCGGAGACGTTCTTTCCGGCGGGGTGATCCACGTCATGCGGTAAACGGAGGTTTATGTCATGTCGGATTCCAATGCGCTTTCAACCGTCGCGATTTCAAGTGTGGTCGCCCTCATTGTTTCCGGGCTCACAAGTTTTACGACTATTCACGTGACGAACAGTGAGATAGCCCAAAAGAAAGAGGAACTTCAGCTGAAACGGCGCGGCGAACGGCTGGAGAATTATCAAACGACCATTGACCTGCTGACGGATTACGGCTGGCGAAGCGACGACCCCAAATATCGTGATGCGATCGTGCGTGAGTTTACGATCCCACTTGTACGGGCTGCCAATCGGCTGCGGGTTTATGGCAGTCCAGCCACTATTGCCGCGATGGACGAAATCCAAGGTGCATTCGGGATGTTGAATAAGGCAAAGCGGGACAGTGAACGCGCTGATGCCGAGAAAGCGATCAGCCTCGGTCTCGACCACCTCGTCATCGCTGCTCGCGAAGATGTTGGACCGAAGAAAGAGGATGACTTGAAGGATGTCCCATTCCGTCAGGGCGCCGGACCTCGAGCAAACTGAGGCAACAAAATCATACACCGACGTTTGATCTGGATAACTCGCACATCACTTGATCCTGAGCAGCCTTGCCGCGTTCGGACTGGGAACGGACGCCTCAGGCGGATGGCTGAACCGGTAGAGTGAGCTTTCTCGAACTTGTGACCAAATCTTCCAAAGCGCGATGAGATCGGGATGAATCGTCATCGCGCCTTGGATTGTTGTTCGAGCATGATCTCCGCGCAAACAGCGATCCGCTGATGTCGCGAGGGAAAACCGCTGCACGGTTTGCGTAACGCGGCCCTTCGGGGCCGGATCATGCTCTCGATGCCGCCATCAAAGATTCTTGTTGAGGTAGTCGCGAACCAGCAGCTTGTTTTGATTCGGCGTGAGACTGAAGTTGAACTTCACTGTTCCTTCGCCGTCCAGGGTCACCGATGGGGTGGCCGCGCCACCGCAGGTCAGCGTCTTGACCTTTGCGCTCAATGCTTCCTTGCCGAGAGAATCCGAACAGATATCCTCCATCGCAGCCAGGGCCGCGGTACACCACGAGACGACGTTCTGGCTGGCGACCTGCGCGGAGTCGAAGCCGCTCCAGTCGAAGCCGGTCTTCAAATGTGTGCCACAGGCGCGGTCCGTGAGTTCAGCGGCATGCCCCAGCTCAGCTTCGCGTGAAGCGTGCATCCGCCGATCTTCCAACGATTCCGCCGCCGCGATACGTACCCCAAGGCAGCTAAGCGCGAGCGTGAGTGCAAGCGCCGACCACTTCAGGCCACGGATCCTTAGTCTACGCATTGAATTTCTCCCTTGTATTCGTGCAATTGGCCTTGCGATACACCGATTGCCTGTCGGCAAGAGCCATATCACCCAAGCTTGGTCGCAAGTCGCCCTTCTCGGGTTCGAACAGCAGCAAGGCTGCCAGCGAGAACGTTTTCGGGCGAGCGATGGATTCGAACCCACGACCCCAACCCTGGCAACACAACGAGACGGCGCGCTGTGGCCGGCGATGATGAGAACTACGCCTACGCCGCAGCCCGCTAGCGGCGACGGCAAGACACTGCTATCGACGACAGCGGCGAAGCGGCATGCGCTTGAAGGTGCAAACGGAGACTTCTAAGATATCGGCATGGTCGCGAGCCAAGAGTATGCCGACTTTTTGCGTGAGCAACTGGCCCCGCTGGGCCGGATCACAACGCGACGCATGTTCGGCAAGACCGGCGTATTCTGTGATGACGCGATGCTCGGTATGGTCACGGAGAATACGCTGTATCTCCGGATAGATTACGAGAACCGTGCGACGTTCGCCGAAGCCAAATCCTATCCGCCGTTGAACTACAGCAAGAAGGGGACTCTCATAGACCTCGCATTCTGGCGTGCGCCGGATCGGCTGTTCGACGACCCTGACGAACTTGTCCAATGGGCGCGGTCAGCGTTGGCGGCTGCGCGTCGGGCTGCGGCAAAGAGGAAGGTCTCGAGCGCAAAGAGACCAGCAACCGAACGCGCGCCTACCCGCGTCAGGCGCACCAAATAGCAGCCACTGGACCGCGGCGGTTCAGAACCCGGCCCGGCCGGTCTCTTTCTCTCCTTGCCCGGAGAGGGGGGCGGCCAGCGGCGCATAGAAGGTGATGCGAGAAACCGAATATTGCTTATATGAGATAACAATGTTTGCTCTGACCTAATCAAGCGATTACGGTCCTCATCCCTTTTTTAGTAATGAGTTCGGGGCCTGCCAATGACTGGTTTCCAAGCCAAGCTGGAACGCTTTGAAAGCCTTGCTGACGAATGCGAGTTGATTGCCAAACGTGCGCATGGAGGCAACCGCGAGTTATACCTGCGGATGCGCGAGCACTATCGCGGCCTCGCAAATGATATGCGCGCCCTCATTGCGTCGTTCGACGTCGCCGCCTGATCGCTCGCACCTCTGCCCCCCGGCGCGCCGTCACCCAATCCGCAGACTTTCCGCAGACATTTTGCCCGAGCGCCCAGCCCTCAGCTCGTAGCTGATCCGCGCGCCCTCGGCCAGGCCCGTATAGCCGGCTTGCTCGACGGCACTGATGTGGACGAAGACGTCTGAGCCGCCGTCATCAGGCTGAATGAAACCATAGCCTTTGGTCGCGTTGAACCACTTTACTTTGCCCATTGCCAAGGTCGTATTCTCCGAATCACGAAAGTATCTCCTAAGGCTAGCCTAACCACGGACGCCTGACTGTTCGATTCCCGACGCTGGAACGGCACCGACCGTCGGCCGGGAGCGGCCAACCAATCACACTGACCGTAGGAACGTTCTGGTCCGCCGCGCGTCACTACAGGCGCAATCGATCCTGTGTGCCTTGGGGGTCGACCAATGGACAGAGCGGCCGCTTACGCCATCTCGGCCCTCCTCTTGGGAGGCGGTATCTGGATCTTTGTCGCGGGCCTGTCCTCCACCTCGCCCACCCTGTGGACTGTCGTCGCGCTAGACCATATCTTAATCGGTCTCATAAGCGCCGTCGGCCCCAGCTAACAATTTCAGTGAGGCCTCAGGATGCTCGACAAAGCGCTGCAGCTTCAGCTTCCTCATTGGCTGATGATCGCCGGCATGTTTCTGGTGATCATCGGGACTCTCGGTATGCTCTTTCCGCGTCGAAGGGAGCCGTCTTCGGAGCGGTCAGTCAATACCGATAACTAGCCTTACCGGCGCCCGGTTGCGCTCGCCCTCGTGACTGCTGGGGAAAATCTGTACTGGGTCAGCCTGTCTGCATTTTCCGAATCGGTGACCCGTGCTCGCTCTCTCCTCGCAGTTTCAAATAGCGGGGTGCGTACGCGTGGGCCATTTCGTCTCGATGCTTCTGCTTGCCATCGCACTCACCCTGACTTTGTGCTTCGGGGTGGCAGCTTGGCGCCTTTCGGCCAGCAGGGATGCCGACATAACTGCAACGATTCCACATCAGGAATACGGCTGGAGGTTGAGGCCCGAACACAACTGAACGCCCTTGCGCATGCTCGCGCTTTCGCAAACATGCGCGCCGAGCCTGAGCCTGTGGAACGCTTCCACGCGCACCTACGCGATCGACAGAATCTCGATCTCCTGATTGCCCGCCCCGACGACGTCTCCCACCGCCTTCCCGATCAGCGATTTCGCGACCGGAGCCACGAACGAGATCGACCCGGCCTTCGGATCCGCTTCATCCTCCCCGACGATGCGATAGGTCTGCACGCGGCCGTCGGCTCGGCTGAACGTCACCGTGCTGCCAAAGGCGACGGTCTCGCTCGACGCCGGATTGGGGACCAGTTGGGCCGTGCGGAGCCTTTCGGCGAGGTAGCGGACGTCGCGCAAGGGGACCGCCGACTGCCGGCGCTTTTCGTTGACGTCTTCGATGCGCTGCGCGGCCTCATAGGCCTCGCGCGCCTGCCGAAGCTGCAACTCCAAAGCCTGCAATCCCGATCGAGTCACCAGGTTGGGATGCGGCGAAATCGGGCGATCCGGCAACAATGTCTCGGACGCGGTTTCGGCACTCTCTTCTTTGGTAAAGGCAACGCTCAATCCAGGACCTCGTCGATGTTGAGAGGCAACGCAACGCCGTCGCGTCGCGCCGCCCGCGAACATGCGCTACTTCTTATCAAACGGAATGTATTGCTGATACTCCTTCGGCACCGAGCTGCGGTAGCGCGAGGGAACCGTGCCGGTGTTGATCGAATGATCTATCTCCTGCTGCCGCGTCATCTGCTTCTTCTTGGCCGGCTTCTTCTCGGTGGTCTTCTTCGAATCCGTTGACGGCGTCGTGGCGGTCGCGGCAGCCGGGGGCGTCGTTGTCGCCGGCGCGGTGGTCTCGGTCGTCGCGGCCGGCGCTGTCGTGGTTCCGGCAGGCGCAGCGGTCGTGGCTTGAGGCGGCGGTGCGGTTGCCGCAGGCGGCATGGTGGTGCCGTCGGTACTCTGAGCCAGCGCGATCGGCATCTGCAACATGAGCGCGAATGCGGCACTCGCGGCGAGCAAATATGACTTTTGCATCGAACCTCCAAAGTTCCTGATCCGAATGATGAAGGCTAATCCCGCGCGATGGGCGTGCGCAAGTCGCCGAGCATAGGCCGAAAGGGCCGCGCACTGTGGCCAGCCTCACACAGCAGGCATTGCCGTACCGCCTAAAGCGCGATGAGATTAGGATGAAGCGTCATCGCGCTTTAGGTTGTTGTTCTCGAGCATGATCTCCGCGCAAACGCGTTCCGCTGATGTCGCGAGGGAAAACCGCTCCACACTTTTCCGGATCATGCTCTATTGCGGCATACCGGGCCCGGTCTCCTTCAGCCGTTCCGTGAACCAGGCGGTCTGCATCTTGTCGAGCACGCCACCGACATAGATTTCCACGGTCGTTACGTTCGTCCTCGCAAGCACGAGCAGCACGCCGATCTGGTAGGCGAACCAGATATCGGGATCGGTGAGCGCCTTCAGCTTCTGCTGGTCGTGCTCGATCGCGGTGTGATTGCTCGCGTTGCGGATTTCAACGGCGATCAAATTGTTCGGGATCTCGCGCTGATGCACGACGACATCAGGATAGATCGATTTTCCCAAATGATCGTCGGTCGAGATGATCGAGCCGCGCGGCAGGTGCAGCGTGCGCTCGCCGAGGCGATCGTAGTTGCAATCGACCGACCAGCCGGAGAACTGCTTCTCCAGATAGACGGCGAAGCGGTGGGTGATCGCGCGCTCGCCGACATCCTTCGCGAACAGGAAGTCTTCGTGCGTGTAGAGATCCCGCAGCGCCGCGATCATCTTGTTCAGCTCGGTCTGCATCGTGCTCCCCGCCCCCAGGCGCTCTAGTCCTGCCGCGTTACAAGACCCTCATGGTGAGGGGCGCGGAACGCGCGTCTCCGGTCGATGCTGCGCATCGCCGGGAGAACCATGAAGGCCCGGATCTCGCCCGCGGCCATCCTTCGAGACGCCCGCTCATCGCGGGCTCCTCAAAATGAGGGGAGAGTATGTATGGCACAGTCGAAGCAATCGGAGCTTACCTCACATCACGACTTCGATCAGCCGCGGCCCCGGCTCGGCGACGGCTTCCGCAAGCGCCTTGTTGAACTCGTCGGCGTTGGTGACGGCGCGGCCCGGCACGCCCATGCCCTTCGCCAGCGCCACGAAATCGAGGGTCGGGCGATCGAGCCTGAGCATGTCGTTCGCGCGCTGGCCAGGCTCGCCGGCGCCGACGCCGTCGAACTCACCACGCAGGATCTGGTAGATGCGATTGGCGAACACGATGGTGACGATGTTCAGTCCTTCGCGCGCCTGCGTCCACAGCGACTGGATCGTGTACATCGCGCTGCCGTCGCCGACCATGCACATGACCTTGCGATCAGGACAGGCGATCGCAGCACCGATCGAGAGCGGCGTCGAGAAGCCGATCGAGCCGCCCATGTTCTGGATCCAGTCGTGTGGTGCCGCCGCCGCCGTCGGCGGGAAGAAGCCGCGCCCGGTGGTCAGGGATTCGTCGACCAGGATCGCATTCTCCGGGATCGCGTACGCAATTGCCTGCGCGATGGTGGTGAAATTGAGCGCGCCGGTCGGCTTGACCAGCTCCTGGAGCTGCTGCGGCTTGACGTCGTGAGAGGTGGCATGCAACGCGCCGGCGAGTGCCTCGAGCGCAGCGACTGAGTTCTCGCCCCACTCGGTCATGCGATGAACCTCGCAGCCCTCGGGCTTCAAGAGGCTCGGCTTGTTCGGATAGGCGAAGAAGGCGACGGGATCGTTGGCCTCGACCAGGATGATGTGGCGGAAATCCTTCAGCAGGGGCAGCGCCTGGTCGATCACATAGGGAATGCGGTCGATCGAGAAGCGGCCGCGGCCGCGCGCCATGCGCGGGCGGAAGGTCGGGCCCATCACCTGGCATCCGGTCTTCCCGGCGATGCGCTGCGCCAGCGCCAGCCCCTGCTCGGACAGCGCGCTGCCGACCATCAGCATCAGCGTGCGGCTGCCGTCATTGCGGAGGATCTTGGCGGCGGTGTCGACCGCCTGCGGCGAATAGGACGGGCGCTGCTTCTCGGCCGGCACCTCGGCGATGCCATCGGCCTCGTTCCAGGCGGTGTCGGCGGGCAAGATCAGGGTTGCGATCTGCCCTGGCGCGCTCTTGGCGGCAGCGATCGCCGCGGCGCCGTCGGCGGCGACCGACTTGGCATCCGGCGAGGTCCGCACCCAGGACGACATCGGCCGCGCCAGGCCCTCGATGTCGGAGGTGAGCGGCGCGTTGTAGCCGATGTGGTAGCCGGCATGCTGGCCGACGATATTGACGATGCCGGAATGCGCCTTCTTGGCGTTGTGCAAGTTGGCAAGGCCGTTGGCGAGGCCGGGGCCGAGGTGCAGCAGCGTCGAGGCAGGCAGGCCCTTCATGCGGTAGTAGCCGTCGGCCGCGCCCGTCACCACGCCCTCGAACAGGCCGAGCACGCAGCGCATGCCGGGAACGCGGTCGAGCGCCGCGACGAAATGCATCTCCGACGTCCCGGGATTGGTGAAGCAGATGTCGACCCCGCCCTTGACCAGCGTCCGTACCAGGCTTTCCGCACCGTTCATCGTTTTCGCTCCCGCGGCCTCTTTTCGGATCCGTTATCGATCAACCATTGTTCGCCGTCTTCGTCAAAGCAATAGCAGACATTGCTGCCCTGCCGCGCGACGACGAGGCATCTTGGCTAATGCGTCTTTGCCGTCCTGCGAGGTTTCCGCGTTTGGCAATCGTTAAGGATTGCGCTTGCTCACGCCAGCGTGGCTTGCGAAACGCCGGCAAATATGGCCTGTGGTCGTCCATTGAATCGATTTTTTGCTGGGGGAACGAATGAACCGGTTTTTTGCCGCACCGATCGCCGCCATCGCGGTCCTGACCATCGGCGCTAGCAGCGCGTCTGCGGCGGGGATGTTCGACTTCACCGGCACCAGCTCCACCGGCTATCTCGGTGGCGGGGCGAGCCCGATCCCCCGCAGCACCGTCATGTATCCCACCAACTACGCCCCCGGCACCATCGTGATAAACACCGGCGAGCGGCGGCTCTACCTCGTGTTGTCGAACGGCCAGGCGCTGCGCTACGGTATCGGCGTCGGCCGCGACGGCTTCCGCTGGGGCGGCGTGCATCGCATCTCCGCCAAGAAGGAGTGGCCAGAGTGGACGCCGCCGGCGCAGATGATCGCCCGCCGGCCGGACCTGCCGCGCCATATGCGTGGCGGTATCGAGAACCCGCTCGGCGCCCGCGCGATGTATCTGGGATCGACGCTCTACCGCATCCACGGCTCCAACGAGCCGGAGACGATCGGACAGGCGGTCTCCTCCGGCTGCTTCCGCATGACCAACGACGACGTGACCGACCTCTATAGCCGCGTCTCGGTCGGCACCACCGTCGTCGTCCTGAACAACTAGGGTCACGCACGGCCGAGGGAACCCGATGGGCTCCCTCGAAGGTGGTCTTGTGCGCGCGGCCGTATTCCGGCAGCGTCGGCTGACAATGATCGCATCGCGCCCGCTTTCACATCTCTCGCGCGCCTGCCTGCTGGCTCTCGCCATGCTCGGCTGCGCCGACGTCGGCGCGAACGCAGGCGCGGGGGGCGAGTTGCCGGCGGTCGCATCGCGCCAGCGCAGCGAGAAGAAGAGCTTCACCGACGGGGAGATCCTCGACGGCTTCTTGAAGACGGCGTTCGGCGCCGAATATCACCTCGCCGGCCGCGTCGACCGCATCCGCAAATTCGACGCGCCGGTGCGCGTGTTCGCCGAGAGCGACGGCCGCGCCGACCGCAAGGCGCAGCTCGCCAAGGTCATCGCCGATATCGCGAGGCGTGTGCAGCATCTCGACATCGCCATGACCGACGATGCTGAAGCCGCCAATGTCCGCGTCAAGCTGGTGCGCGACCGCGACCTCTATCGCACCATCTCGACGTTCTATGGTGCGGAGAAGGCGCGCGAGATCCGTTCCTCGCTCGATCCGCAATGTCTCTCCGGCTTCCGCAAGAACGAGAAGTTCGAGATCGAGCATTCCGACGTCATCCTGACGGTCGACAATGGCGACTTCGTCTTCCTCGACTGCGCCTATGAGGAGGTGCTGCAATCGCTCGGGCCGATCAACGACACCGCGAGCGTGCCCTGGACCATGTTCAACGACAATGTGTCGATGGGCTATTTCGACGTCTATGATCAGTATATCCTCAATCTGCTCTATGACCCCCGCATCAAGGCAGGCATGACGGTGCTGGAGGTCCGCAGCGTTCTACCCGAGGTGCTCGCCGACGTGCGGGCCTGGGTGAAGCAGGTGAATAATCTGGCGGACTGAGCGCGATTGCGCTCCAAAGCGCGCCCCCTTCTCCCGCAAGGGGAGAAGGGATCGCACCTGCGATTGTGGCTGCAATTAGCTGATAGCCGAGATTTCAAGCCTTCTGCGCCTTCGTCATCAAGAACTGCTGCCGCATGACGTTGTTCGCTGGATCAAAATACTCCCCGATCAATCCTTCGAACTCGCTGCGGAAGCCGCGCAGCTTGTCGGGCGCGTCCTTGTATTGCTGGAGCAGCTTGATCAGAGGCCCGATCGTTGCCTCCATCGTGCGACGGAAATGCTGCGGGCTGAGCGCGGCCGGCATCATCATGTCCATCTCGAAGGCGAGACCCTTGACCTTGCCGGCGAGGCGCTCCGCGACGACCTTGGGATCGCCCCACAATACCGGCGAGGCAGCGCCCTCGGGCGGCGGCACGTGGCGCGCGACCAGCGCGAACATCCGCCCGACGTAGAGATGCGGCGGCCAGGTCGAGAAGGCGATCGTTCCGCCGGGCTTCAGGACTCGCAGCATCTCGCCGATCGCAATTTCGGGACGCGGCGCGAACATGTGGCCGAACTGGCTCAGCACCACGTCGAACTCGCCGTCGCCATAGGGCAGGTTTTCGGCATCGCCCTCGGTGAAATCGATGTCGAGCTGAATGAGCCCGGCATGCTCGCGGGCTCGCTCGAGCAGGACGGGAGAGAGGTCAAGCCCCCGCACCTTCGCGCCTCTGCGCGCCGCGGTAATTGCGACCACACCGGTTCCGCAGCCGACATCGAGCAGCCTCTGGCCGGCCTCGACGCCGGCAAAGCCAACGAGCTTCGCGGCGGTCGGTGTGGTGAACGTCTCCATTGGCGTGAACAGCGACCAGGCTTCCTTCTGGATCGCCTTGAAACCTGCAAACGGGTCTTGAGCGGCCATGGAACTCTCCCTTCGTGGCATCCATCTCAATGAGGCTGGCGATCGAGGCCAGAGGTTCAACGCTGGTCTTGCGACGGATCGCCCGCGAACGCACGGCTGCGTCGTTTCACGCGATCTCACCGCGGTGTCGCCCAAGCGTCACATGCGCTTCAGCCAATCCCGATACTCGGTGCTTCCTTTCGAATAAACCCGCGCAACCTTCATTTCCGCCAGCCCGCAGATCCGCGACGAGACGTCTTCGCTTGAGTGCAGCGATGTACGACATCTGCTACAATGCCCGATGTCGGACTTGATGATGGGTTTCGCTTCGCTCTACCCGTCCTACGTCTGAAAGAAACCACGCCATGCGCATGCTTCAATTGCTGATCCTGGCGGGCGCGACGATGCTGACGGTCGCACCAGCTGCGGCGCAACGCTACGACCCGCGCTACCCGGTCTGCCTGCAGTCATGGCATCAGCGTGGCATGACCATCATCGACTGCAGCTATATCTCGATGGATCAATGCCGGGCGACGGCCTCGGGACTTGCGGCCATGTGCCTGGAGAATCCGTATTGGCAGGGACTGCCGATACGTGGTTCGCGACGGCAAGACCGCGGCTATTAGGCCGCGATGATCGGCCTACATGGAAGAGTAGCGCTACCGCGCTTCGCTCTCGCCGACGAGATGCTCGCGGAAAAACCGCGCGACGCTGGAGTTGAACTCGCGGTGAAAGCCAGTCCTGTCGAAATCCACCGGATTGTCGGTGCAGATGCGCGGGACGGCGGCTGCGAGCTCCGCCGAGCAGGGAGTGAGGAAGGCGTAGTGGCCGGCCGGCACGACGTGGACTTCGGGCGAGCCGGGAAGCTGGCTGGTGATGAGCGCGGTGAACT
The DNA here is from genome assembly GCF_024199885.1 of Bradyrhizobium sp. CCGUVB23. Lineage (NCBI taxonomy): Bacteria > Pseudomonadati > Pseudomonadota > Alphaproteobacteria > Hyphomicrobiales > Nitrobacteraceae > Bradyrhizobium > Bradyrhizobium sp. CCGUVB23. Next base: position 5,351,797 of record NZ_JANADQ010000001.1, on the reverse strand, counting down.
TCGCCACGACGCCGTAGCCGCCGAGTTCCGAGCGCCAAATCTGTAGCGGAATCTGGATGCCGCTCAGAGCTGCACGGTCGAAAGCCCATGTCGATGCGATATCGGCGAGCACGGCAACCTTGATGCGCGGATCGTGGGGCGGGCTCGGCGGCACATCGCCGCTGCGCGCGCGCTCGCAATTCTCGGTCCTGTCATCCTCCTTGCAGACGATGGTCATCCTGCGGAGGTCCGCGTTGCCGCCGACCAGCACGAGGCCGGTGTAGGCGCCGAGCGAAAAGCCGAAAAGGCCGACCCGCGCGGGATCGATGACCGCCCTGTCTTTCCAGTCGTGCAGCATGAAATCGACGAGGTGGATCATATCGACCGGACGCGACGCCCAGACGGACATCTTGTCGCGCCGCGAGGAGTCGTTGGCATTGTCGCCGGGATGATTGATGGCGGCGACGATGAAGCCCGCATCGGCCAGCGCCTCCGCCGTGTCATGATGTGCGCCGAACCACGCGCCGCGCCCGTGGGAGAAGATGACCAGCGGCAGCCTGGTCCCCGCGACAGGGCAATCCTTCGCGCCCATCAGGCCGAATTCACCCGGCACCGTGAGATTGCCGAGCGCCACGACCTTCGGCTCGCGCGCGCAAGGGTACCAGATGGCGCCCTGGAGGGCCGGATCTGAATCGAGAAGCTGGATGCCCGCGGCGCCCGCGGGAGAGGCCAGACCACTGAGGATCAAGGCACAAGCGATAGACGTCTTGAGTCCCACGGCAGCCCCCTTCATTTGCGCGGCGGAGCTGATCAGCGAACGACGACGGAATTGTGTCGGGAGTTTCTTGCACGCAGGGCGGTAGCGACGTCGGCGCTCAGACCTTCCCGGCCCCGCCACAAATCCCCTTCAGCGCCACCCACTCTTCCGTCGTCAGCAGCGGCTGGCCGCTGGCGGGGCGGTCCTCCTTCGTCATGCGAGCGAGGCGGTCTTCGGTCAGGGGGTGGCTGGCGAGAATCGTAAAGCCGCTTCCGCCTTCCTTGCCGGTGATGCGGAACATCAATTCGGCCGCGGGTTTTGGCGAGCGGCCGAGCGCGTGCATCAGGTCGATTGCAAACGTGTCGGCGGCTGTCTCGGCCTCGCGCGAATAGGAGGCTTCGACCACGCTGCGCGAGGCGAAAATCACGGCGCTTGAGCCGGTGACGTCACCGAACAAGAGCCCGATCAGGAACGAGGTGCCGCCGTTGTAGATAATACCGCGCATGTTGTCGTGGTGCCTGAGATGGCCGAGCTCGTGCGCGAGCACGCCGGCGATCTCGTCGACATTCTCGGCCTTGTTGAGCAGCCCGTTCAGCAGATAGACCTTGCCGCCGGGCAGCGCGAACGCGTTGGGCAACGTGGTCGGCAGCACCGCCGACTTCACGGTGTCATCGAGGCCGGCTGCGTCACGCAGCCGCTTCATGAGCTTTGTGAACGCCGCCTGCCCCGCCGGGTTGTCGCACACGCGGCCACCGAAAGCGGCCTTGACCTGCACCTCGGCGGCATCGCCGATCCGCCGCTCCAGCGGCTCCGGCACGAGCGGCGCAAGCCGGTCGGCCGCGAGCGGCACGCCGAAGTGGATGACCGCGAGAATCGAGACCGCCGCGGCCACCGACCAGCCGACGATCTTTGCGACGCCGCTGCGGCCCGCCTGGTGCTCGTCGAGCCGCGGGCAGCGCGCGGCGATCTCGCGCGCAAGCGGCGTCTCGCGCAGCTCGAGCCGTGCCAGAGGCGGCGCGGAGATGCAGGACAGGCGCAAGACGCCGGGCGGACTGTCGGCGCGGCGGATCTCGGCATAGGCCCAGCGCGTCGGCGTTTCGCCGTCTTCGCGGATCTCGAGCTGGTCTTCGAAGCCGAGCGTGACCTTGCGGCGCCGGCTCGAGACGCCGTCGAAATAAACGGCCGGCGTGCCGGCGTCCTGCGCAATTTCGACCTGTTCGGACAATTCGCTCACGACCTAGAAGCCCGCAACGTCGAGCCCGTCGGCAAAGCCCTCGCCCAGCGCGCTGGCGAGTTCGCCACTGGCCTTGACGTTCGCAGCCGCCTCGATGCCGTGCACATGCGTCGTCTCAAGCACTTTCACCCAGAGGTCCCGCTGGAGATAGACGCGGATCACGACGTTGAATGCAAGGGCCGCGGCAAGATAGCCGACCGCCATCGGCGCCAGCAGTGGAACGCTCGTGCCTGCGGTCGGTCCGAGCAGCTGATCGATCTCCAGGCCGGTGACCCTCATGAGCAGCGCGGTGCATCCGGCGGCCCAGGATCCGAACAGCGCGATCAACAGCAGAGACCAGCCGACCACCTTCCAATACAGGCCGTAGAACGCGTCGTGCGGCAGTTTCGAGGAGAGGCTCACGCCACCGATGCGGATGCCCGCCAGCCACCAGCGCCATTCACGCGCCTTGAACTCTGCATAGACGAAAGGCGCAAGCAGCGGGATGGCAATCGCGAACGGGGTCAACAGCCACAGCCACCAGCCGCGCTTGAAAAACTCCCAGCCGGTCCCTTCGAAATCGCCGGAGAGGTCACCATAGTGGGAATGCCGCATCTTGTAGCGCTCGAGCGAGGCTTCGCGCCACGGCAAGGCAAGCCCGAGCGTCAAGTACACGAGCAGGCCCCAGAGCATGGCGCGGAGCGAATAGGCCCAGCCCGAGCCGTCCATCCAGAAACGCACGCCGCGCCACACCGTGCGGGTCAGGCGATAACGCCGCGCGCGGAAAATCGCCAACTGGCTGAAGGCGTAAAAGGTGATGAACAGCGGCGTCGAGGCAAAACCCTGCCAGCGCTCGAACTCGATGCCGACGAGAAAATAGGCGAGATAGATCGGCACCAGGATCGCGAGCGCAAACAGGAAGCCGATCAGGAGCTCCTTAGCCCGCCCGGTATATTCGGCGGCATCGCCGTCGACCGAGGTGTTCGACCAGAGATGCCGGCGGATGTCGGTGACGAGCCAGAAGCGGTAGAAGCCGAAGGTGACGAGCTCGAGCCCCGCACCCCTGGTGACCATCCGACGAAACTCGCCGCGGTGACCGGTGAAGTCGATCTGCGCCGGCGGCAACGGCGGCGGCACGGGCGGCGGAAAGGCGGTCATCTGATTCACGGCGATCAATCCTGGGTGTGCGGACCCGACACGATATAGGGCAGAGATTAGTCGGTCCCCAAGAAGGGGCGGTTCGATTTTCGCGCGGTTTCGGTTGGTTTCTCCGATACTTCCCGATCCGTTAACGTGCTCCAGATCACGCTCACGCGCAGGCAGTCTGCGCGCTCACAAATCCGGATGTGGCAAAACTCGCCCTTGCCCCGACGCACGCAACGGGTTGTAATTGCGGGACAAATGCCGCAGCGCAGAATTCAACAAAAACGCGCGCGGCTGCAAGGGAGAGTAGGTCATGCATGGGACCATCGAGGGCACGCGCGAGGACTTGCATGAGCGCGCCGCATCGCTGCCGCTCGAGCAGTTCGACCCCGGCCATCCCGAACTGTTCAGGACCGATGCGTTCTGGCCCTATTTCGATCGCCTGCGCCGCGAAGACCCGGTGCATTATTGCAAGGACTCGATGTTCGGCCCGTACTGGTCGGTGACGAGGTACAACGACATCATGGAGATCGAGACCAACCATTCGGTGTTCTCCTCGGCTTCGTCCCTCGGCGGCATCACCATCCGCGACATCGATCCCGATTTGCGCCGCGAGAGCTTCATTGCCATGGACCCGCCGCGTCATGCTGCCCAGCGCAAGACGGTGGCGCCGATGTTCACGCCGACGCATCTGGACGAGCTCGCGCTCAACATCCGCAATCGCTCGGCCGAGTGCCTGGACAACCTGCCTAAAGGTGAGGAATTCGACTGGGTCGACCGCGTCTCGATCGAGCTCACCACGCAGATGCTCGCGGTGCTGTTCGATTTCCCCTGGGAAGACCGCCGCAAGCTGACGCGCTGGTCGGATGTCGCGACCACCATTCCCGGCTCCGGCGGCCTCGTCACCACCGAGGACCAGCGGCAGGCCGAGCTGATGGAATGCGCGACCTACTTTTCGCGGCTGTGGAAGGAGCGCATCGCGCAGCCGCCGAGGAGCGATCTGCTCTCGATGCTGGCGCATGGCGCGGCAACGCGTGACATGGACGCCAAGAACTTCTTGGGCAACCTGATCCTGCTGATCGTCGGCGGCAACGACACCACCCGCAACACCATGTCCGGCTCGATCTACGCGCTCAGCCAGCATCCTGAGCAGTACCGGAAGCTGCGCGAAAACCCCGCGCTGCTCGACAGCTTCGTGCCTGAGGTGATCCGCTGGCAGACGCCGCTCGCCCATATGCGCCGCACGGCGCTCGCCGATTTCGAGTTTCGCGGCAAGCAAATCAAGAAGGGTGACAAGGTCGTGATGTGGTACGTCTCTGGTAACCGCGACGAGGAGGCGATCGAACGGCCCTACGAATTCATCATTGACCGCGCCCGGCCGCGCACGCATCTCTCCTTCGGCTTCGGCATCCACCGCTGCGTGGGCCTCAGGCTTGCCGAGCTGCAGTTGAAGATCATCTGGGAAGAGATTTTGAAGCGCTTCGATCATATCGACGTGGTCGGTGAACCCAAGCGGGTGTATTCGAGTTTCGTGAAGGGTTACGAGACGCTCCCGGTCAGGATTGCGGCGTGATTCGCGAAAACTGGAGCCACCAACCATGAACATCCAAACTCCGGTCAGGACCGATAAGGCCGAACGCATGCGCAGGGCGCGCGAGGAGGCCTATGCGACCCCATTGAAGGATTACCATCCGGGCGCGCCGCGGCTGTTCCAGGACGACACGCTGTGGCCGTGGTTCGAGCGGCTGCGCAAGGAAGAGCCGGTGCACTACTGCACTAACGCGCCGATCGAGCCGTACTGGTCGGTCGTCAAATACAACGACATCATGCATGTCGACACCAATCACGGCATCTTCTCCTCCGACTCGACGCTCGGCGGCATCTCGATCCGCGACGTGCCGGCCGGTTACGACTGGCCGAGCTTCATCGCGATGGACCAGCCGCAGCACTCGGCGCAGCGCAAGACGGTGTCGCCGATGTTCACGCCGACGCATCTGGACGAGCTGGCGAAGTTGATCCGCCAGCGCTCGCAGACCGTGCTGGACAATTTGCCGCGCAACGAGACCTTCAATTTCGTCGAGCGCGTCTCGATCGAGCTGACGACGCAGATGCTGGCCACCCTGTTCGACTTCCCCTGGGAGGAGCGGCGCAAGCTGACACGCTGGTCGGACGTCTCCACGGCACTGCCCAAGAGCGGCATCGTCGCATCCGCCGAAGAGCGGCGGAAGGAGATGGACGAGTGCTACGCCTACATGTCCAAGCTGTGGAACGAGCGCGTCAATTCCGCGCCGCGCAACGACCTGTTGTCGCTGATGGCCCATAACGACGCCACGCGCTACATGGACCCCGACAACCTCATGGGCAACATCATCCTGCTCATCGTCGGCGGCAACGACACCACGCGCAACACCATGACCGGCTCGGTGCTGGCGCTGAACGAGAACCCCGAGCAGTACGACAAGCTCCGCGCCAATCCGGCGCTGATCGATTCCATGGTGCCGGAGGTGATCCGCTGGCAGACTCCGCTTGCGCATATGCGGCGCACGGCGCTGCAGGACACCGAGATCGGCGGCAAGGAAATCAGGAAGGGTGACCGCGTCGTGATGTGGTACGTCTCCGGCAATCGCGACGAGGAGACGTTCGAGAAGCCGAACGACTTCATCATCGACCGGCCGCGGCCGCGCACACATCTGTCCTTCGGCTTCGGCATCCACCGCTGCGTCGGCATGCGGCTTGCGGAGCTTCAGCTCAGGATCGTCTGGGAGGAGATGCTCAAACGCTTCGACCGCATCGAGGTGGTCGGCGAGCCCCGGCGGATCTATTCGAGCTTCATCAAGGGGTATGAGACGCTGCCGGTAAGGATTCCGGGGTGAGAGAGGGTTCCCGCTGTAACCACAGCGTCATTGCGAGCAAAGCGAAGCAATCCAGAATGCATCCGCGGAAACAGTCTGGATTGCTTCGTCGCTTCGCTCCTCGCAATGACGGAGAAGATGCCCCGGCGCCTCGTCCAACTTGCATTGCGAGATCAGTGGCGGCAGCCCGGCTATAAAATTCCGGCATGACAGGTCGCACAAGATGCGAAGTGAGGACCGGGCGCTTCCGTTCTAAATCCCCATGAGGTTTCGGACGGAGCGATCGGTGCGCTCCGCGCCTGCGGAGAGCGAGGACGGTCAGCTCAATTTGATGTCCCAGACGCAGTCCTTACGGCAGGCGGCCACTTCCTCGCGCAGGAGTGCGGTGACGGCAACGGTCGCCGTCGAGACGGGGCGGTCGATCGGAGAGGCAACAATGAGCTCGCGCGTCATCGGCTTCGAGACGACGGCGGTTTCCAGCCGCCCGTCTGCGACCTCGCCGTGCACCGACGAAGGCGGTAGCAGGGCGAAGCCGAGGCCCTCCTCCACGAGGCTCGTGAGCACGCGAAACGAATCCGCCTCGAGCTGGACGTTGAGCTTGATCTTGCGCTGGGCGGCCGCGTGCTCGATCAGCGCCCGGAGCCCGTGCGAATGACTGGGCAGCACCAACCGCTGCCTGAGCAGCCAGCCGATCTCGACGCTCTTCTTGCGGGCGAGTCCGCAGCCGCGCGGGCCGACCGCGACGATGTTGTCGCGACCCAGGCTCTGCACGGTGAGGTGCAGATCGGCCGAGCGGCCGTAGAGGATCGCAAGATCCATCTCGCCGCGATGCAGCCATTCGACGAGATGGCCGCTGTAGCTTTCGACGATGCGCAGCGTGATGCCCGGATAGGTCTCGACGCAGCGGCGGGCGAAGCGCGCCGACAGCACGCAGCTCACGGTAGGAACCAGGCCGAGCACGACGTGGCCCGAGAGCGGGCCCTGCGCCGACTGGATGTCGTCGCGGATCTGGTCGATCTGGCGGACGATGCCGGAGGTGCGCGCGAGCAGCAGGCGGCCGGCCTCGGTCAGCACCATGCCGCGGCCGTTGCGCGTGAACAGTTCAGTGCGCAGCTCGTGTTCCAGAAGCTTGATCTGCCGGCTCAGCGCCGGCTGCGCGACCCGCAGCGTATCGCTCGCCTTGGAGAGGCTACCGAGCTCGGCGACGCAACTGAAGGTCCTGAGCTGACGGAAATCCATGCTTGCCAATCTTTGAATGCTACTCCATACGCTATAGCAAATGAGCATAGGGGGTTGGCGTTGTCCAGACAACGCCGGAGGATCGTCCTGCGTTATCCTCTCGAACGAACCCAACGGGAAACGCCATGACCCAACAAGAACAACATAACGACGATCACGCCGATATCCGCGAAGCCGTCGCAAAACTCTGCGCGCAGTTTCCCGGCGAATACTGGCGCAAGCTCGATCGCGAGATGGCCTATCCAAAAACCTTCGTCGATGCGCTCACCGAGGCAGGCTACCTCTCGGTGCTGATCCCCGAGGAATATGGCGGCGCAGGGCTGAAGCTGTCGGCGGCGGCCGCGATCCTCGAGGAGATCCAGCGCGCCGGCTGCAACGGCGGCGGCTGCCACGCCCAGATGTACACCATGGGCACGGTGCTTCGGCACGGCAGTGACGGGCAGAAAGCGAAGTATCTGCCCAAGGTCGCGACTGGCGAATTGCGCCTGCAGGCCTTCGGCGTCACCGAACCGACCAGCGGCACCGATACCTCCTCGCTCAAGACCTTCGCGCGTCGCGAGGGCGACCACTACGTCGTCAACGGCCAGAAGATCTGGACCAGCCGCGCCGAGCATTCCGACCTGATGATCCTGCTCGCGCGCACCACGCCGAAGGAGAAGGCCAAGAAGCGCACTGACGGCCTCTCGGTCTTCATCGTCGACATGCGCGAGGCCAGGGGCAAGGGCCTCGAGATCCGCCCGATCCGCACCATGATGAACCACGCCACCACCGAAGTGTTCTTTACGGACATGAAGGTGCCGGCGGAAAACCTGATCGGCGAGGAAGGCAAAGGCTTTCGCTATATCCTCTCCGGCATGAATGCCGAGCGCATCCTGATTGCCGCCGAATGCGTCGGTGACGCCAAGTGGTTCATTGCGAAGGCGTCGAACTACGCCAAGGAGCGCGCGGTGTTCGGCCGGCCGATCGGCCAGAACCAGGGCATCCAGTTCCCGATCGCAAAAGCCTACGCCTCGATGCGCGCGGCTGAATTGATGGTGAAGGAGGCGACGCGCAAATACGAGGCCGGGCTCGACTGCGGCGCGGAGGCCAACATGGCGAAAATGCTGGCGGCGGATGCGTCCTGGGAAGCGGCGAACGCCTGCATCCAGACCCATGGCGGCTTCGGCTTCGCCGAGGAGTACGACGTCGAGCGAAAATTCCGCGAGACGCGGCTCTATCAGGTCGCGCCGATCTCGACCAACCTCGTGCTGTCCTTCATCGCCGAGCATGTGCTCGGCATGCCCCGCTCTTACTGAGGTCTTGCCATGGGAGCACTTGACGGGATCAGGGTGATTGCGGTCGAGCAGGCCGTCGCAGCGCCGTTCTGCTCGTCGCGGCTTGCAGACGCCGGCGCCGAGGTGATCAAGATCGAGCGTCCCGAGGGCGATTTCGCCCGCGGCTATGACGCGGCGGCCAAAGGGCAGAGCAGCTACTTCGTCTGGCTCAACCGCGGCAAGCAATCGGCGGTGGTCGATCTTGCAACCAAGGAAGGCCGCACCGAGCTCGAAAAGCTGATCGCGAGCGCCGACGTGCTGATCCAGAACCTCAAGCCCGGCTCGATGAACAAGCTCGGCTTTTCGCGCGAGCGATTGCTGCGCGACTATCCGAAGCTGATCTCCTGCACCATCACCGGCTACGGCGACGAGGGCCCCTACGCGCATCGCAAGGCCTACGACCTGCTGATCCAGGCCGAGAGTGGCCTTGCCTCGATCACCGGAAATCCCGACGGCGCCTCGCGCGTCGGCATGTCGATCGTCGACGTCGCGACCGGCGCCACCGCCCATGCGGCGATCCTGGAGGCGCTGATCGCGCGCGGGCGCACCGGCAAGGGCGCCGACATCCGCATCTCCATGTTCGACGTGATGGCGGACTGGTGCACCGTCCCGCTGCTCAATGCGGAAGCCGGCAATCCGCCCAAGCGCATGGGCCTGCGCCATCCCTCGATCGCACCCTACGGCGTGTTCACCTCAAAAGACGGCAAGGACATTTTGATCTCGATCCAGAGCGAGCGTGAGTGGAAGACGCTGTGCGCGGAGGTGCTGGACCAGCCGAGCCTACCCGCCGATCCGCGCGTCGCCAACATGGTCGAGCGCGTGCGCAATCGCGATTTTACCGACAAGACGGTCGCACACAGCTTCGCGAAGATGACCCGTGACGAGCTGTTGAAGCGGCTGTCGGATGCCGACATCGCTTTCGCCGAGGTCAACACCATGGCTGACCTGGCGACCCATCCGCATCTGCGCCGCATCGAGGTCGATACGCCGAACGGCCGCGTCAGCTATCCCGCACCGGCGCCGATCATCGTCGGCGAGACGCGCAGCTACGGCGCTGTGCCCGCCATCGGCGAGCGGCCCGGACAGAAGAAGTAACAAGAGCGAGGCGTCATGACCGAGAAGCTCGACATCGATCATTTGCGGCAATGGATCGGCCGCACCCAGGAGGCCACCGACACCGTCACCGCACAGCTCGTCAAGGGCCTGCGCGCAACGCTGTTCCAGGAGGTCGGCGAGCCCAGATCCGGCGATGCCGCGCCGTTCACGGTGCATTGGTGCCTGGCGCAGCCGGTGTTTCCGATGTCGATGCTCGGCCCCGACGGCCACCCCACCCGCGGCGGCTTCCTGCCGCCGGTGCCGCTGCCGCGCCGGATGTGGGCTGGCGGCGAGATCGAATTTCTCGAGCCATTGCGCGTCGGCGATGACTCGACCCGGACCTCGCGCATCGCCGACGTTACGGTGAAGACCGGCTCGACCGGCACGCTGTGCTTCGTCGCGGTCGAGCACACCATTACCTCCCCGCGCGGGGTCGCGATCCGCGAGCGGCAGGACATCGTCTATCGCGCGATGACAAGCAGCCAGCCCGGCGGCGCGAAGGCCCCGCCTCCGCCGCCCAAGGCGCAGCACCGCGAGACGCATGTCTCCGATCCCGTGCTGCTGTTCCGCTACTCCGCACTGACCTTCAACGGCCACCGCATCCACTACGACCGCGACTACGTCACCAAGGTCGAGGGCTATCCGGGCCTGATCTTCCATGGGCCATTGCAGGCAGCGCTGATCATCGAGATGGCGGCGAAGATGCGGGGCGGCAAGGCGCCGAAGAAATTCAGCTATCGCGGCGTACAGCCGCTGTTCGAGGGGACGGAGTTCTCCGTCAACGCGAATGACACCGACGCCGGCCTCGAGCTGTGGACGGCGAATGCGGAAGGACAGCCGACGATGAAGGGAACGGCGGTGTGGTGATACACTCTCCTCGTCATTGCGAGGAGCGCACCGACGAAGCAATCCAGACTATCACAGCGGTAGCAGTCTGGATTGCTTCGCTTCGCTCGCAATGACGAGCGGGGCAGGGAGCTTCAATAAACAACAAGGGACGGAAACAGTGGCGAAGAACGGAAAATCCGGCAGCAAATCCGTCTCCGTCAAGGAGGCAACGCTCGACCTGTTGCGTGGCTTCGGCATCAGGCGCGTGTTCGGCAATCCCGGCTCGACCGAGTTGCCGTTCCTCAGCGACTGGCCCGACGATATCGACTATGTGCTGGCGCTCCAGGAAGCCTCCGCCGTCGGCATGGCCGACGGCTACGCGCAGGCAACGCGCAACGCCGGCTTCGTCAATCTGCATTCGGCGGCCGGCGTCGGCAACGCGCTCGGCAACATCTACACCGCGCATCGCAACCAGACGCCGCTCGTGATCACCGCGGGCCAGCAGGCGCGCTCGATCCTGCCGTTGCAGGCGTTCCTCTATGCCGAGCGCGCGTCCGAATTCCCGCGGCCCTACGTCAAATACAGCGTCGAGCCGGCGCGCGCGGAAGACGTGCCGGCCGCGATCGCGCGCGCCTATCACACCGCGATGCAGCCTCCCTGCGGGCCCACCTTCGTCTCGATCCCGATCGACGACTGGACCCATGCGACGACGCCGGTCGAAGCGCGCAAGGTCAGCCGCGAACTCGGGCCCGAGCCGGAGGCGATGACGGCGCTGGTCGCCGCGCTCAATTCGAGCAAGCACCCTGCCCTCGTCGTCGGCCCCGGCGTCGACCGCGCCGGCGCCGTCGATCGGATGGTACGCGTCGCGGAGAAGGCGAAGGCGAGCGTCTGGGTGAGCCCGTTCTCGGCGCGCTGCTCGTTTCCGGAGCGCCATCCGCAGTTTGCGGGCTTTCTGCATGCCTCGCCCGGCCAGCTCTCGGATGCGCTGCGCGCGCACGATCTCGTCGTCGTGATCGGCGCGCCGGTCTTCACCTTCCATGTCGAAGGCCACGCGTCGATCTTCGACGGGGGCACGCAGATATTCCAGATCACCGACGATCCGGATGCCGCCGCCGTGACGCCGGTCGGCGCCAGCATCGTCGCGACCATGAAGCCGGCGCTGAGCGCGCTGCTCGACCTGCTGCCGGAGAGCAAGCGCGCGACGCCAAAGGGCCGCACACTTCCACCAGCGCCAAAAGCGGCCGATCCGCTGCCGGTCGAGTTCCTTCTGCACTCGCTGTCCGAAGCGATGCCGGAGGGCAGCTCGTTGGTCGAGGAAGTACCCTCGCACCGGCCCGCGATGCAAAAGTTCATGCCGATGCGCGGCCAGGACAGCTTTTACACGATGTCGAGCGGCGGGCTCGGCTACTCACTGCCCGCCTCCGTCGGCATGGCGCTCGGCAAACCGACGAGCCGCACGGTGTGCCTGATCGGTGACGGCTCGGCGATGTATTCGATCCAGGCGCTATGGACTGCTGCGCAGCGCAAGCTGCCGCTCACCGTCGTCGTCATCAATAATTCCGGCTACGGCGCCATGCGCTCGTTCAGCCAGGTCATGCAGGTGCGCAACGTGCCGGGGCTGGAATTGCCCGGCATCGATTTCGTCAAGCTCGCCGAAGGCATGGGCTGCGACGCGATGCGGGTGACGAAGGCGGCGGAGCTTGGGGATGCGCTCAAGCGCGCTCTCACGTCCAACGGCACGAGCCTCGTCGAGGTCGTCGTGGACTCGGCGGTGCCGCTGCTGTACGCGAAGAATTAGGCTGCGCTTTAACCCATCATCATTGCGAGGAGCGAAGCGACGAAGCAATCCAGAGTGCCACCGCGGAAGCAGTCTGGATTGCTTCGCTGCGCTCGCAATGACGAGATTGTTGAAACGGCTCGCCAGATTCTCGGTGTCATCACCCGCCTTGTGCGCAATTGCGCACTGGAGCGGGCGATCCAGTATTCCAGAGGCCGTGACGAATACGGAAAAGCCGCGGCGTACTGGATGCCCCGCTTTCGCGGGGCATGACGGCGTCAGTTGTGGCTGCGCATCCCCCTACTTCCCGAATTCCTCCCGCATCTTGGCCTGGATCTTGGCCATGCCGCCGATCCAGCGGTCGTAGTCCTCGGTCTTCTTGCGCATGTAGCCGAGCACCTGCGCGTGCGGCAGGATCAGGAACGTCTCCTGCGCGATGCCGGCGAGCGCGTCTTTCGCGACCTGCTCGGGCGAGAGGTCGCCGTCGCCACTTTGCGGCCCCTTCGGGATCGCGCGCAGCATGTTGGTATCGACGCCCTGCGGGCAGAGGATGGACACCCTGATGTTGTGCGCCTTGTGCGAGATCGCGAGGTTTTCGGCAAAGCCCACCGCTGCATGCTTCGTTGTCGAATAAGCGGGGCTGCCGACCTGCGAGAGCAGGCCCGCGGCCGAGATCGTGTTGAGGAAATAGCCGCCGCCGCGGGCTTTCATGCGCGGGACGAGGTGCCGCGCCGCGTACACGTGGGCCATGACGTGGATCGCCCAGCTCCGCTGCCAGGGCTCATCCGACGAGCCGCCGGCGTTCACTGATAAGGGATCGAAGCCGCCGCCGATGCCGGCGTTGGAGCAGAACAGCTCGATCGGGCCGAACTGCCGCTCCGTTTCGTCGATGACGTGGGCGATGTCCTTTTCCTGGGCGACGTCGCATTTGAAGGCGGCGCCGTTCACGGTGGCCGCCACTGCGCGCGCGCCGGCGGCCTCCATATCCGCGACCACGACCTTGGCCGCGCCTGCCTGATGAAACACCTCGCACAGCGCCTTGCCGATGCCATTGGCGCCGCCGGTGACGACCACGACTTTGCCGGTCACCTGCATCCGACGTCTCCTCTTATGCCGCTTATACCGCTTCTGTTCGCGCTCAGCTCAGGACGAGATCGAGCACCGCGGTATAATGGCACGCCGCGCCGGCCAAGACAAAGCCGTGCCAGATGGCGTTCTGGAAACGCAGGCGCCGCCAGGCGTGGAAGATCACCCCGAAGGAATAGAGCGCGCCGCCCGCGACCACGAACCACAGCGCCATGGTCGGCAGCGCCTTGACCACGGCGTCGTAGAGCATCAGGCCGCTCCAGCCCATGGCGAGGTAAATACCGACGGCGACGCGGTCGAACCGGCCGGGCCAGCCGAGCTTGAGCACGATGCCGAGGATCGCCACGCACCAGACACCGACGAGCAGCGCCAGCGCGAAGGTGCTGTCCTTTAGTTCCAGGATGAACGGGGTGTAGGTCGCAGCGATGAGGAGATAGATCGCCGAGTGGTCGAAACGCCGCAATATCCATTTGGCCGGCGACACCGGCCACAGATTATAGGTCGCCGACAGCACCAGCATCGAGAGCAGGCCGGCGACGTAGATCGAGACGCCGACGATGTCGACCGCGCTGGCATTGACCGCTGCCAGCACCACCAGAACGGACGCCGCGACGATGCCCGTCAGCACGCCGATGGCATGGATGACGCCGTCGGCGATCAGCTCGGCACGGTCATAGTCCCAGCCGATGACGTCGGCTGCGGCATGGACGGAGGTCGACGCGAGTTCTTTCAGTCTAAAAACGGTCATGGCAGTCCGAAGGCGACGCTGTGGCACTCTTATGTGGGTCTTTCGTGGTCGGCGAGGCGTTCAAAGGCTGGTTCACCCGAAAACGCGGTGGAAGTATGAAGCTTGATTTTCCTCAAGCAGTTGCCACTTTTGTGACTAGTCCAATCTGCCTATTCCGCCGGCACGAGATCCCTCCTCCCCCATGGCATTCAGCTTCCAGGATATGGTCGAAGAGGCGCGCCTGTCGGCCCGGGCGCTGCTCGATTATGGCGAGCACTTCTTCAATCCGACTGTCCGGCTCGGCGTCACCGGCCTGTCGCGGGCCGGTAAAACCGTGTTCATCACCGCGCTGATCCATGCGCTGACGCGCGGCGGCCGGTTTCCGGTGTTCGAGGCCTTTGCCTCCGGCCGCATCGCACGTGCAAAACTCGCGCCGCAGCCCGACGATGCCGTGCCGCGCTTCGACTACGAAAACCATCTGCGCGCGCTGACCGAGGACCGGCACTGGCCGAACTCCACCGTCGACATCAGCGAGCTCCGCCTCGTCATCGACTACCAGCGCCAGAACGGCGCGGACCGTAACCTGACGCTTGATATCGTCGACTATCCCGGCGAGTGGCTGCTCGATCTGCCGCTGCTGCAAAAGAGCTACGAGCAATGGTCGGCGGAGAGTCTGGCGCTGTCGCGCGCGGCGCCGCGGGCGCATCCGGCGGCCGACTGGCACGCGCATCTGGCAACGCTCGAGCCCGAGGCAGCCGAGGACGAGCAGGCAACGCTGACCTCCGCAAGGCTGTTCACCGAATATTTGCGCGCCTGCCGCGACGAGCGCTTTGCCATGAGCCTGTTGCCGCCCGGCCGCTTCCTGATGCCCGGCAGTCTCGCCGGCTCGCCGGCGCTGACCTTTGCACCGCTTGATGTGCCCACGGGCGGACAGGCGCCGGAGGGATCGCTGTGGGCGATGATGGTACGCCGCTACGAGGCCTACAAGGACGTCGTGGTGCGCCCCTTCTTTCGCGACCACTTTGCCCGGCTCGACCGCCAGATCGTGCTGGCCGATGCGCTCGCCGCGTTCAACTCCGGCCCCGAAGCGCTGCATGACCTCGAAGCCGCGCTCGCCGGCATTCTGGATTGCTTCCGGATCGGACGCAGCACCTTTATCTCCAGCCTGTTCCGCCCGCGCATAGATCGCATCCTGTTCGCAGCGACCAAGGCCGATCATTTGCATCACTCCAGTCACGACCGCCTCGAGGCCGTGTTGCGGCGCGCGGTGTCGCGGGCTGTGGCGCGCGCTGAAAGCACCGGCGCCGAGGTCGACGTGGTGGCGCTCGCGGCCGTCCGCGCGACGCGCGAGGCGCAGGTTGCGCGCGGACGCGACAGACTGCCATCCATTCTCGGCACGCCCACCGCGGGCGAAAGCGCCAATGGCGAACTTTTCGACGGCAGTACTGAAGTGGCGACTTTCCCTGGCGATCTGCCTGCCGACCCGGAAGCGCTGTTCAACGGCGCCGAATCATTCCGCGGGCTTTCGACTGCCGCTGCTGAGACGAGCGACTTCCGTTTCCTGCGCTTCCGCCCGCCAAAGCTCGAGCGCGAGGGGGCTGAGGAGCCGACGCTGCCTCACATCCGCCTTGACCGTGCCTTGCAGTTCCTGATCGGAGACAGGTTGGAATGAACGAGCGACACGAGCAGCGGCGGCCCGCGACGTTCCGCCTGGATGACCCGGGCGTCGTCGTGACCGAAGCCGATGAGCCCGGACGACTCAGCCGCGCCGCGATCCAGATCACGCCGGAGCCCGATCCCTTGGCGCTGCCCGTGCCGGTCGAGACGCCGGTCGTGGTGCGGCGCGGCTTCCCCTGGGGCACGCTGTTCTGGTCGGGCCTTGCCGGGCTGACGCTGCTCGGGGTCGGGCTTGGCGTCGTCCATCTGATCGAGGATCTCTTTGCGCGGAGCGAGAGCCTCGGCATCGTCGGTCTCGCTCTCGCCTTCGTCACCACGCTCGCACTCGCTGTCGTGGTCGGACGCGAGGCGTTCGGTCTTGCCCGGCTCGCGACCATCGAGAAGCTGCACCAGCGCGCGACAAGCGTGCTCGCCAGCGACAACCGCGCCGAGAGCCGCGTCATCGTGCAGGATCTGCTGCGCATCGCGCATCAAAACCCACAGCTCGCACGCGCCCGCGCGACGCTGCAAAACCACGCCGGTGAGATCATCGACGGCGCCGACATGATCCGCCTCGCCGAGCGCGAGCTGATGACGCCGCTGGATGCGGAAGCGCGGCGGCTGGTGTCATCGGCCGCGCAGCGGGTTTCGATCGTCACCGCGGTGAGCCCTCGCGCGCTGATCGATGTGCTGTTCGTGTTCGTGGCCTCGCTGCGCCTGATCCGCCAGCTCGCGCGGCTCTATGGCGGCCGCCCCGGTGCGCTTGGCATGATCCGGCTCTTGCGCCACGTCATCGCCCACCTCGCCATCACCGGCGGCATGGCCGCGAGCGACAGCCTGGTGCAGCAGATGCTCGGCCACGGGATAGCAGCAAAACTGTCGCAACGCCTCGGCGAAGGCGTGCTCAACGGACTATTGACGGCGCGGCTTGGCCTCGCCGCCATCGACGTCACGCGCCCGTTGCCGTTCGCAGCACTGCCGCAGCCGAAGCTGTCGGATCTTGCGACGGATCTGCTGCGGAAAAAGGAAGACGAGGAGTAGCGCTTCGCGCCACGCGCACGCTGCACCCTCTCCCCTTGTGGGAGAGGGTGGCTCGCCGCGCAGCGGCGAGACGGGTGAGGGGTCTTTCTCCGCGAGTGCATCTCTCACGACTTGAATTCGCGGAAAGAGACCCCTCATCCGGCGCTTCGCGCCACCTTCTCCCGCAAGGGGAGAAGGGAAGAGGCCGTCGCGTCCCTAACTATGCGAGTGCGCGTCTTTCGCATTTCGCCCGCCAGCACACGCCACTGGAACAGCGGCGAGTCCTTTGGCGGAGAGAGCTCAGGCGTCCAGCCGGTGAGCTTCTCCAGCGCGTAGGTGTCCATGACGAGGCCGCGCCAGCGGCGGTCGACCTGTTCGAGCGGCTCGCGAGTGACCGGCAATGCATTCCACAGCGGCAGATGATTGTCGGGCTCGCGTCCGACATAGAGGCCGGCATGCCCACTGATGCGGTCCATGCCGGGATCACGAAAATCCTGGAAGCGGCCGCGTTCGTTGATCTCGATGACCGGCACGCGGCCACGGAACAGCCAGCGCAGCATGGCGTAGGTGCGATAGTCGGTCGTCGCGATCCAGGTCGCCCCGGTCTTGTCGAGTTGCGCTTGCGCGCGCGCAGCGACCTGCTCATAGCCGGCCTCGGCGCCGATCGGATCAATCCTGCCGAGGAGATTCCAGGGCGCCACGACGTAGTAGAGAAACACCACGACGACGAAGGCGATGCCGGTCGTGACGGCCGTATCGGCCCAGAAGTTTGCCGATCGGATCATCCGCTCGGACCAGCCCTCGCGCTGCAAGCTCGCGAGATTGATGGCCGCAGCGGCGAACCCGACCGGCCACATGAACATCGGCCAGGTGTCACCGACCCGCAAGGTGAGCGATTTCCAGAGGAAGTAGAGGAACGGCACCAGCACCGCGGTCGAAAGCAGGATAGCGACCGGCTCGCGCGTGCGGTAGCCGCGCCACGCCGTCAGCGTCAGGCCGGATAGCACCACCGGCAGCATGACGAAGCCGACGAGGCCGAATTGCAGGCCGATATAATCGCCGATGGTGCGCAAGGAGACGCCGTAATTGGCGGTCGCGCGCACGCCCTGGAAGCGGAACGAGGCCCAGTCGTGCTGCGCGTTCCAGATCAGGACCGGCGAGAACACGCCAATCGCAACCAGCATGGCGAGATAGGGATAGGGGCTGCGCAGCCAGCGCCAGCGCCAATCCGGCACCAGCACGAACGCGATCACGGCGGGCAGGAACATGATGGCGGTGAACTTGGACAGCAGCGAGAGCCCCGCGAACAATCCGGCCGCGAGCCACCAGCGGCCGTCGCCGCTCTCTGTCAGCCGCACCAGCGACCAGAACATCGCGACCGCGACGGGGATCATCGCGACGTCAGGTGCGACCTTGGACATCAGCAGCCCGTAATAGAGCGCCGCCTCCGGCATCAAGAGCGCGAACACGATCGCGCGAACGTCATGCGTCATGCGTCGCACGATGTCGGCGAGCAGGCACTGCGTGACTAACATCGCCACGATGCCGCCGAAGCGGACGCCGAGCTGGGTGTCGCCGAAGATCGCGGTGCCGAAGCGAATCAGCCAGGCGATGCCGGGGGGATGGTCGAGGAAGCTGAGCGCAGCTTCCCTCGACCAGGTCCAGTAATAGGCCTCGTCGGTGCGCAGCTCGAGCATCGAGGCATAGACGATGCGCAAAGCCGTCATTGCCGCGATCACCAGCGCGGCGATGATGAGGTGCCGGCGCGCGGCGCCGTCGGGCTTTGCTGTCATGTCGGGGGCTGTCGTCACGGGCGCGCTTTTCCCCGACTTGGGAGGGGGAGTCAATGCGGGGGACACGGCGCCTCATTCTCCCCTGTCGTCCCGGGGCTCGCGAAGCGCAGATCCGGGACGACGACCGAGACAATGCAGCCCCATGCCGCGCAAGTGATCGGGCGAGCTGTTCTCGGCTGGAATTAAACTCTACGATGGCTGATCTACATGACGAGCTGATACAAACCGAATCATGGCGACCGTTCTTGCACGATTTTCCGAACTGTTCCGCGGCACCGGCGTTCGCCAGGTGCGACTGGTCTGCGGCGTCATCCTGTTTAGCTATGTGGTCAGCCATTTCCTCAACCATGCGCTCGGCAATATCTCCGTCGAGGCTATGCAGGCCGGCGTCTACTACCATGTCCTGTTCTGGCAGTTCCTGCCGGTCGCGATCCTGTTCTACACCGCGGCACTGGTGCATGCCGGGCTCGGCGTCTTCGCGCTCTATCAGCGCCGCCAGTTCCGCTGGAAGACGGTCGAGCCGCTCCAGCTCGTGCTGGGCCTCAGCATCCCAGCGCTGGTGATGGCGCATCTGATCGGCGTGCGGCTCGCCCACACGCTGTATGGACATGAAAAGCTCTATCCGCAGGAGCTCTACCTGTTCTTCGTCGCGTCCTCCACCCGGCTGTGGCAGATGACGATCCTGCTCATCGTCGCCTGGGTCCATGGCTGCATCGGGCTCTATTTCTGGCTGCGTATGAAGCCGTTCTTCCAGCGCGCCGCGCCCTGGCTGCTCTCCGCGGCCGTGCTGATCCCGACGCTGGCGATGCTCGGCATCTATCAGGGCGGACGCAGCGTCGCCGCCGACAGCGACGATGCGGACTGGCGCGCGGCCAATCTCACCCAGCGCCAGGTCGGCACCGTCGCGCAAGACCGCACGCTCAACCGCATCACCGGCGGGCTGACGTTCGGCTATCTCGGCCTGCTCGGCATCGTGCTGCTCGCGCGCGGCGTGCGGGGCTTGCGCGAGCGGCGCGGCGGCATGATCGCGCTGTCCTACGGCAACGGCAAGACGGTGCGCGTGCCGAAGGGCCTGTCCGTGCTCGAGGCAAGCCTGCGCCACAACGTGCCGCATGCCAGCGTCTGCGGCGGCCGCGCGCGCTGCTCGACCTGCCGCATCCGCGTGATCGGCGATCACGGCATCCTCCCCGAGCCGTCGCAGCGCGAAGCCTTCGTGCTTGCGCGCGTCGGCACCACCGATCCCTCGATTCGCCTCGCCTGCCAGCTGCGGCCGACCTGCGATCTCTCCTTCTTCCAATTGTTCACGCCGCACACCGCGGCGAGCATGGAAGGTTCAGGGCCGGCGCGGATTGGCCAGGAGCGCTATCTCGTCAGCCTGTTCGTGGACATGCGCGGCTCGACCCAGCTCGCCGAGAAGCGTCTGCCCTTCGATACCGTCTTCATCGTCAACCGTTTCTTAGGAGCGGTCTCGCAGGCGGTAATCGAGAATGGCGGCCAGCCGAACCAGTTCGTCGGCGACGGCATGCTGGCGCTGTTTGGCCTCGCGGCCAATCCGCAAACCGCCTGCCGCCAGGCACTGCGCGCGGCAGGCAGCATTGCCAAGCATGTCGACGAGCTCAATGAGCTCTTGAGCCATGACCTGCGCGATCCGATCCGCTTCGGCATCGGCATTCACGGCGGCGAAGTGATCATCGGCGACATCGGCTATCGCGATCACATCGTGTTCACCGCGCTCGGCGACGCCGTCAACGTCGCGGCGCGTTTGCAGGACATGACCAAGGCGCTCGCTTGCGAAGCCATCGCCTCCGACGAAGTTCGCCGCACCGCCGGTCTTGCAGAGGACGCGCTGCCGCAGCAGGAGGTCGCGATCCGCGGCCGCGACGAGCCGATGACCGTGCGCGTTATCGCCGATGCCAGGCAGCTCGGCGGCCTGGTCGACCGCGACGAGCGCGCGGCGGCCTGACGCCGCGCATTCATGCTGCGATGCAGCGTCGTGGTCACGCTGCGAAAGCACGAATTGACTTCGCACCCGCCGATGCGACAGATGATCGCGAGGCCAGCGGTGATGACCGCGACTCGACCGAAATGCTCCGGAGGGAGACGATGATCGACAGACGCGACCTGCTCAAGGGAGCGGGACTTGCCGCAGTGGCGGCCACACTGAGCTCGACCAAGGCGCTGGCGCTGGACACCGTCACGCTGCCCTTCGCCAATGGCGAGCGGCCGCTGGTGAAATATCCGCAGAAGCGGCCGATGATCGGCCTGACCAGCCGGCCTCCGCAGCTCGAGACGCCATTCGCGATCTTCAACGACGGCCCGCTCACGCCGAACAACGCGTTCTTCGTCCGCTATCATCTCTCCGACCTGCCCTACAATCTCGATCCCGACAAGTTCACGCTCGAGGTCAAGGGCAAGGTCGACAAGCCGCTCAAGCTGTCACTGAAGGACATCCGCAAGATGAAGGCGGCTGAGATCGTCGCCGTCAATCAGTGCTCGGGCAACAGCCGCGGCTTCTCCGATCCGCGCGTCGCCGGCGGTCAGCTCGGCAACGGCGCGATGGGCAATGCGCGCTGGCGCGGCGTGCCGCTGAAGGCCGTGCTCGAGATGGCCGGCGTGCAGGCCGGCGCCAAGCAGGTCACCTTCAACGGCATGGACGGCCCGGTCAGCGACGAGACGCCTGATTTCGTCAAGGCGCTCGACATCGATCATGCGACCGACGGCGAGGTGATGCTGGCCTATGGCATGAACGGCGAGGACCTGCCGTTCCTCAACGGCTTCCCGCTGCGCCTCATCGTGCCCGGCTATTACGGCACCTACTGGGTCAAGCACCTCAACGAGATCACCGTCATCGACAATGTCTACGACGGCTTCTGGATGAAGTCGGCCTATCGCATCCCCGACACGCCCTGCAATTGCGTCGAGCCGGGAACTGCGCCGAAGGCGACGATCCCGATCAACCGCTTCACCATCCGCTCCTTCATCACCAGCGTTGCCGACGGCGCCAGGCTGAAGGCCGGCCGCACGACGCTGCGCGGCATCGCCTTCGACGGCGGCACGGGCATCAAGGAGGTCTCGGTCTCGACCGACGGCGGGAAGAACTGGACGCAGGCCAAGCTCGGCAAGGATCTCGGCAGATACTCCTTCCGCGAATGGAAGCTGCCGGTGAAGCTCGCGGCCGGCCCGGTCGAGCTGAAGGTGCGTGCGACCAGCAATGGCGGCGAAACCCAGCCGGACACGCCGCGCTGGAACCCGGCCGGCTATTTGCGCAACGTCGTCGAAACCGTCCGTGTCACGGTCGCCTGAAGGAGAATGACGATGAAGCGCACCGCTCTCCTCACGCTCGCTCTCGCGGCAGGCCTACATGGCTCCGCCACCGCCGCCCCCATCGGCTACCAGAATCCGGACGAGGTCGCCGCCTTCAAGCCCGGGCCCAATCTCGACGTGGTCAAGAACAACTGCACGGCCTGCCACTCGGCCGACTACGTCAGCACCCAGCCACCGATGAAGGACAGAAAAGCCTTCTGGCAGGCCGAGGTGACCAAGATGATCAAGGTCTATGGCGCGCCGATCGACGATGCCGACGTCGGCAAAATCGTCGACTATCTCGCCGCGACCTATTGACAGGCTGCCCGCCGCCGGCCGGTCAAATGACCGCGAAACGGGCAAAACCGGCAAAACCGCCGCGAAGTTGAGCGAATTTCCGCAAGAAACCGGCATGGTTTGAGCTACCAAGCCCGTAACATTCCGGTGTATCCTGCTTCGACCGAGCCGGCCGGTTTGCGGGGACTGGCGGCTCGTGCTTGTGGAGGAAAGTCCCGCGGAGAAGACGTGATGCCCAAAGGTACGGTCAAGTGGTTTAACCCGACGAAGGGTTATGGGTTCATCCAGCCTGCGTCGGGAGGCAAGGATGTGTTCGTGCATATCTCGGCAGTCCAGAAAGCCGGTCTGTCCACCCTGAACGAAGGTCAGACGGTGGAATATGAAGAGATCGCAAACCGGGGCAAGACGTCCGCAGAAAACCTCAAGGTATAAGCCCTCCGGCATTTCGCCGCCTCCCGGATCGGATCCGGGAGCACGGGCCAAAAAAATTTAGAAGACGATCAAGTGCATTCGACGACAAGCGTTGCGATTGCGCGAGGGGTGGGCTTTTTTGCGCGTAAAGACCCCTGATCGACACGACCTCCCCGACAATCGCGACGGCACGTTTCAGCCGACCGGCAAAGGTGCGTCGCGCTTGATCTCCTCCATCACCGCATAGGTGCGCGTTTCGCGCACGCCCGGCATCGACAGCAAGGTTTCGCCGAGAAAGCGCCGGTACGCGGCCATGTCGGGAAGGCGCGCCTTCACAAGATAGTCGAAGCCGCCGGCAACCATGTGACACTCGAGCACTTCGGGCGCGAGCTTCACTGCGCGCGCGAACCGCTCGAAATTGTCCGGCGTGGTTTTGTCGAGCAGCACCTCGACGAACACCAGTAGGCCGAGCCCCAGGCGGTGCGGATTGAGCCGCGCGCCATAGCCTTCGACAAAACCCTCGCGCTGGAGCCGCTTCAGCCGCTCGCCGATCGAGGTCGGCGACAGGCCGATGCGCTCGGCGAGCTCGACATTGGCGATTCGCCCATCCTCCTGGAGGATCCCAAGGATTCTCCGGTCGATTTTATCAAGATCCATAATATCCGCTAAAAATTGGCCTACTTGCTTTATTTTCTAAGGCAAAATCGCTATCTTGTCTATCGAACTACGGCGATGCGCGGATTAGGTTTGAGCCGACACAGGACACGCCATGCCGAACACTTCCTTCCCCTTCAGTGCGCCCTTCGCGCCCGATGACGCCGAGATCGCCGCCCCGCTGTTGCGGACCGCGCACCTCACCCCGCCCCAGGAGGCGCGGATCGACCGCACCGCCACGCGGCTGATCGAGGCGGTCCGCAAGCGTGATGATCGGCTCGGCGGGGTCGAGGACATGCTGCGCGAGTTCGCACTCTCGACCAAGGAGGGCCTCGCGTTGATGGTCCTGGCCGAAGCCCTGCTCCGCGTGCCCGACGCCCGCACCGCCGATCAGTTCATAGAGGACAAGCTCGGCGAGGGCGATTTCGTCCACCACGAGACCAAATCCACCGCATTCCTGGTCAACGCCTCGGCGTGGGCGCTCGGCCTGTCGGCGCGGGTGATCCAGCCCGGCGAGATGCCGGACGGCACCATCGGCCGGCTGGTAAAGCGGCTGGGCGCGCCCGCGGTGCGCGCCGCGACGCGGCAGGCGATGCGGCTGATGGGCAACCACTTCGTGCTCGGCGAGACCATCGAGCAGGCGCTGGAGCGTGCCCGGCCCCGCTCCGGCGAGCAGCCGCGCTACTCCTTCGACATGCTCGGGGAAGGCGCGCGCACAGCCTCCGACGCCAAGCGCTATTTCGATGCCTATGCCAGTGCGATTGCAACCATCGGTAAGGCGGCGGGCGAACGTCCCCTGCCCGACCGTCCCGGCATTTCCGTCAAACTCTCGGCCCTGCATCCGCGCTACGAGGCAATCAGCCGGGGTCGCGTGATGAAGGAGCTGGTGCCGCAGCTCCTGGAGCTCGCCCGGCGCGCCAAGGCCTATGACCTCAACTTCACCGTCGACGCCGAGGAAGCCGACCGGCTGGAGCTGTCGCTCGACGTGATCGCCGCGACGCTCGCCGATCCCTCGCTCGCCGGCTGGGACGGCTTTGGCCTCGCCATCCAGGCCTATCAGAAGCGCGCGGTCGCCGTGATCGACTATGTCGACGACCTTGCCCGCGCGCACGACCGCAAACTGATGGTGCGGCTGGTCAAGGGCGCCTATTGGGACACCGAGATCAAGCGCGCGCAGGAGCGCGGGCTCGACGGCTATCCGGTCTTCACCCGCAAGGCGATGACGGACCTCAACTACGTCGCCTGCGCCTCGAGGCTGCTGGCGTTGCGGCCGCGTATCTTCCCGCAATTTGCGACCCACAACGCGCTGACCGTTGCGACCGTGCTGGAGCTTGCCGGCGATAGCGGCAGCTTCGAGTTCCAGCGCCTGCACGGGATGGGCGAGGCGCTCTACGAGCAGCTCACGCAGGATCAGCCAAAGCTCGCCTGCCGCACCTATGCGCCGGTCGGCAGCCATCGCGACCTGCTCGCTTATCTCGTGCGCCGGTTGCTGGAGAACGGCGCCAACTCGTCCTTCGTGGCGCTGGCCGCCGACTATCGCGTGGCGATGACCGCCCTGCTGCAACGCCCCGCTGACATCATTGGCAAGCCGCAAGCTGCGCATCACCCGAAGATCCCGCTGCCGCGCGAGCTGTTCGCGCCGGAGCGGCGCAATTCACGCGGCGTCGAGTTCGGCGAGCGGGCGGCGCTTGATCGCCTGCTGGCCGACACCGCGGCCGAGCCAACCGATCTCAAGCCCGTTGCCGACGCCACGCCCGAGCAGGCGAACGCGGCGGTCTCAGGGGTGCGCGCGGGCTTTGCGGCCTGGAGCCGGACGTCTGCGGGCACCCGCGCGGCGGCGCTGGAGCAGGCCGCGCACCTCCTGGAGCAGCGGGCTCCCTATTTCATCACCCTGCTCCAGCGCGAGGGCGGCAAGACGCTCGACGACGCACTCTCCGAGCTGCGCGAAGCCGCCGATTTCTGCCGCTACTACGCCGCTCAGGGCCGAAAGCTGTTCGGCAGTGGCGAGGCGATGCCGGGTCCGACCGGCGAGAGTAATGTGCTGGCGTTGCGCGGTCGCGGCGTGTTTGTCGCGATCTCGCCGTGGAATTTTCCACTCGCGATCTTTCTCGGACAGGTGACGGCGGCGCTGATGGCCGGCAACGGCGTGGTGGCAAAACCCGCCGAGCAGACCCCACGGATCGCGCGCGAGGCCGTAGCCCTGCTGCACGAGGCCGGCGTTCCCGCAAACGCGCTGCAGCTCGTCACCGGCGACGGCCGGATCGGTGCCGCGCTGACCGCGCATCCCGATATCGCTGGCGTCGTGTTCACCGGTTCGACCGAGGTCGCCCGATCGATCAATCGCACGCTCGCCGCCAAGGACGGCCCCATCGTGCCGCTGATCGCGGAGACCGGCGGCATCAATGCCATGATCGCCGACGCCACCGCGCTGCCCGAACAGGTCGCCGACGACGTCGTCACCTCCGCCTTCCGCTCCGCCGGCCAGCGCTGCTCGGCACTGCGGCTTCTGTTCGTGCAGGAGGACGTCGCCGACCGCATGATCGAGATGATCGCTGGCGCCGCACGCGAGTTGAAGATCGGTAACCCCAGCGACGTTGCGACCCATATCGGACCGGTGATCGACCGCGAAACCAAGCAGCGGCTCGACGCGCACATTGCCCGAATGAAGACGGAGGCGCGACTGCATTTTGCTGGCAGTGCGCCCGAGGGCTGCTTCGTGGCGCCGCACATCTTCGAGCTCGCCGATAGCGGGCAGCTCACCGAGGAGGTGTTCGGTCCCGTCCTGCATGTCGTACGCTACCGCGCCGAAAATCTCGAGCGAGTGCTGGGTGCAATCGATCGTACCGGCTATGGGCTCACGCTCGGCGTCCACTCGCGCATCGACGACACGGTCGATGCCATCGTCGAACGGCTGTCGGTCGGCAATGTCTACGTCAACCGCAACATGATCGGCGCCGTGGTCGGCGTGCAGCCGTTCGGCGGCAACGGTCTGTCCGGAACCGGCCCCAAGGCCGGCGGCCCGCATTATCTCACGCGCTTCACCACCGAGCAGACTGTCACCATCAACACCGCCGCAGCCGGCGGCAACGCTGCCCTGCTCGCGGGGGAGGAGTAGCCACTGCCTGCGCCGTTGCATCCCGCCAAAACATCAGTCAAATGACCGACAGATCAGCACGCGCTAATTCCAGCGTGCGGGAAACAACAAGAGCGGGAGCGGCGGCACGATGCAGAAGGGCATTTTCGACGGCCTGAAGGTTTTGGATTGCGCAAGCTTCATCGCGGCGCCCGCTGCCGCGACCGTGCTGTCGGATTTCGGCGCCGATGTGGTCAAGATCGAGCCGCCCGGCATGGGCGATCCTTACCGTAATCTGCCGAATCTGCCGGGCTATCCCGCCAGCGAGCACAATTTCGCCTGGCTCTTGGAAGCGCGCAACAAGAAGAGCCTCGCGCTCGACCTCACCAAGCCGAACGCGCAGGCCGTGCTCTACAGGCTGGTCGCCGAGAGTGACGTCTTCATCACCAACATGCCACCGCAGGTGCGCTTGAAACTCGGCATCACCTATGACCATCTCGCGCACCTGAACGAGCGGCTGATCTACGCCTCCTTCACCGGTTACGGCGAAAAGGGCGAGGAGGCCAACAAGCCCGGCTTCGACAGCAACGCCTATTGGGCGCGCTCCGGCCTGATGGACCTCGTGCGCGCCGACACCAACACGACGCCGGCTCGCTCGGTCGCCGGCATGGGCGATCATCCCTGCGCCATGGCGCTCTACAGCGCGATCGTCACCGCGCTCTATCAGCGCGAGAAGACCGGCAAGGGCGCGCATGTCGCCTCCAACCTGATGGCGAACGGCGTGTGGGCGGCCAGCGTGCTGGCGCAGGCAAAACTCTGCGGCGCCAAGTTCGGCGAGCGGCGCCCGCGCGAGCGCGCGCTGAACGCGGTGACCAACCACTACCAGTGCAAGGACGGCCGCTGGATCATCCTCTCGCTGTTGAACGAAGACCGGCAATGGCCGACGCTCGCGCGCTGCATGGAGCGGGAGGATCTGATCACCGACCCGCGCTTTGCCACCAAGCCGGACCGTCATGCGCGCTCGGTCGAACTGATCAAGATTTTCGACGAGGTGTTCGCCACCAAGGACCTCGCCGAATGGCGCAAGATCCTCGACGGCAACGGGCTGGTGTTCGGCGTGGTCGGGATTCTCGACGACATCCCGAACGACCAGCAGATGCTCGACAACGAGGTGCTGGTGCCGTTCGAGAACGACACCATGCTGACCATCAATAGCCCGATCTGGATCGACGGCACGAGGAAGGTCCAGCCGCGCAAGCCGCCGGCGGTCGGCGAGCACAGCGACGATATCTTGCGCGAGGCGGGATACGACGAGGCCATGATCAAGACGCTGCGCGCATCGGGGGCGGTGGCGTAAGGGGCGCTACGCCAACGCTGCATTCACCGCCATCGTCCTGTGAGGCCCCCATGCCCAGCTACCGCCTGCACTACTTCCCCGAATCCGGCAACAGCTACAAGCTGGCGCTGATGCTCACGCTGTGCGGTGAGACCTTCGAGCCGGTGTGGACCGACTTTGCCGGCGGCATCACGCGCACTCAGGAGTGGCGGCAGACGGTCAACGAAATGGGCGAGATCCCCGTGCTCGAGATCGACGGCGTGAAGATGACGCAGACCGCACCGATCCTGCTGAAACTATCCGAGCAATATGGCCGCTTCGGCGGCGGGACGGCAGAGGAGAAGTTCGAGTTGCTGCGCTGGCTGTTCTGGGACAACCACAAGCTCACCGGCTACATGGCGACCTATCGCTTCATGCGGACGTTCACGCCGAATGGCGACCCGCAGGTGCTAAAGCATTTCCGCAGGCGGCTCGACGACTTCCTCGGCATTCTCGATCAGCATCTCGCGGGGAACGTATTTGCGATTGGCGAGGAGCCGACGGTCGCCGATATTTCAATGATGGCCTATCTGCATTATCCGAGCGACGAGCACGGCTACGATTTCGGAGAGAGCCATCCCGCCATCCACGCCTGGCTCGGCCGCATGGCGGCACTGCCCGGCTGGCGGTCGGCGTATGATCTGCTGCCGGGTAAACGGCTGGCGCATTACGCGTCTTAACTGGGAGAAACTATGACCGCGCTGCGATCCAGATCAGCGCGAACACGATGGCACCGATGACGACCGCCACCGCAACAGCCCAGGTGCTGACCCGGATGCTGCCCATGATCTGCTTGGCTTCCTCGTTACGCGCAATCTGGCGATTGCGCTCCTTGTTGGCTTCGCTGCTGTCCGTCATCGGTCATCCAAATGTCGCTTTGGCTAACGCGTCTTCACAAAGCACATGCCTATGTGACGTGAGGCGCCTGCCGCCTGGCAGGCGAGACCCTTGGCGCAGGTCCATGACGTAAAACTCTTGTCGGTGCCGGCCGATCCCGACGGTTGCAAATAACAATGGGCGCCCCAGCCGTCCTGATACTCGGTTCCCGCAAGCTCGGTGCTGCCGCGAAGCTGCGGCCGGCTGGCGAAGCCGCGCGAGAAGTCGGGACGCCTGCCTTCCGCAAATGCGGTCAGGATGTCGCGGCGGCGGACCTGGTCGCCGAAGAAATGCGGCGAGGCCGGCACGATGGTGGAGGGCTTGTCAGCGAGCCAGTCGACGCCCGGGAAATGGAAGCCGCCGATGCCGCGGGTCTGGTGGCAGCCGGCGCAGGTGATGTCGTTCAGCCGGCGCTGGAAGCCCGCCACCGAACGGATGTTCTGCAAGCTGATGCCGCGCTCGGCGACAGCCTTCAGCGCGCCGACCACATCGCCGTCGGTGAAAACGCCATCGCCTTTGCCCTCGCCTTGCATCAGGCCGAATTCAGGCTGGAGCTGTGATGCATCGAGCCCCGCCGGCGTCGGCGCGATCGCAGCTTTCGCGAGGAATTTTTCCGGGATCAGCACCGTACCGCGATCGAACTCGCCAAAATGCTCGGGCGCGAGCAGCCAGTCCCTGAAGTCGCGCTTGAGCGTATCGTCGCTGAGGATGCGATCGCGATCGATCTGGTTCTCCAGCGTCGACTCCTCGAACAGCTTGGTGTCGGGATTGTATTTGAACACCTTCAGAAGATAGTCGGTGCGGAAATCGTGGCTCGCCGATTTCGGCATGACCGCGATCTGGATGTTGGTCTCGATGCGGTCGAGCATCGCATCGTAGGGAAACGGAAGTTGCTTGACGAGATCGAGCGGATCGTCGTTGGCGAGCCAGCGGCGCGCGATCTCCGCACAGGTCGCCGGCTTTCCGCTCGGCACGGTCTGCCGCTCGTCACGCGCCTTCAGCACCAGGTTGAACGTCATCGGCAGGCGCGAGGCGGTCTTGCCGCCATCCGGGTTCGTCTCGAAACGGACAAGACGGTAGATCAGGCGGACCTCGCCGCAGGAGGCCTCCGACACGTAGGCGCGATCCATGCGGTTGACGATGCCCGCCAGCACGAAGCGCGCATCACGGGAATCGAGATTGGCGCGATCGAACAGTTGAACATCAAAACCTTCACCGACGCCGATGGTTTCGTTCGGCGCCTCCGCCTTGCGCCGCGCGACGTAGCGCTCGAACTCGGCGTCGATCGCGGGGCGGATCTGAGCAAGCTGCGGCAACCATGCGAACAGCATGTCTGATGTGAGCGGGAAATTGGCGTTCCGTTCCGGCCACAAGAGGCGCGAGATCGTCAGCACATCGTGCTGATCGAGCTTGCGCAGTTGCTCCGGATCGGTGATCGCCGTGCCGCGATCCAGGCCTGCATTCTCGGCGGCCGACAGCGACAGCGCGCCACTGCATAGCGCGACGAGGGCGGCGAGAATTCGCAGACGGCGATGGCTCATGCCTCCACTAACACCGCCGCTATCGGCCTATTCAAGCAAAAAGGCGCTTCACATCGCAGTGAAGCGCCTTTCCTCAAGCTCGGAGCCGCACGGCTTAGCGCGCGACGATCAGACCCTTGCTGGTGACGACGACCCAGCGGCCATCTTGGCGGCGGATCGCATCGACCCGGCCGAGACCCGGCACGGGATCGCCGGCATAGACCTCGTACAGTCCGTCGCGTCCCTCGATCAGCGCGCCGCCATTGGCAACGTCGCGCAGGCGCCAGCCTTCGATCGTCGGCAGCCGGCCGATTTCCGGCTTCGGCGCCGGGAGCGGTACCGCGGCCTGTGCAGGAGCCGTAGCCGGCGCTGCGGCCAGCGCGGCCGCCTGTGCTGAAAGGGTTTGTGGCGTCGCGGCGGCGACCTGGGCCGGGGCGATCGAGCCAGTGGTCTCCTTCGCGGCAGCGGTCTGCGCTGGCGCGGGGGCCTGCGCCGAGCGCAGCTTGTCGACGGCCTCGGACAGCTTTGCGAGCTTGGCGGCAGGCTCGGCCTGCGCCTTCTCGAGCTTATCGAGGCGGTCGCTGGTCTTGTTGAACTGCCCGGTCGCGGACTTCGAGGTGTGATCAAGGCCGGCCTTCAGCGCAACGACATCGGCATCGATCCGCGCGACGGAGGCTTCCAGCGCGCTGGTGTCGGCAACCGGTGCCGGCGCAGCAGCCTGGTTCGCCGCAAAGTGCATGACGCCAGCGGTCGCGAGCGCGCCGCTGATCGCCCCGACAACGGCTGCAAGCGCGACGACGGCAGCCATCGCCGAGAGCCGGCGCTTGCCGCCCGTGTCCCTCGCTTCCGGCTTGACCTCCGGCTCCTCGCGATCCCAGTTGCGCTCTGAGGGTGCCATGACGACCAGCTTGCCGGGCTTCAACTCGGGCTTGGGTTCGTGCAGCTTGGGCTCTGCGTCAGCCTTGGACTCTTCGGGCTTGGGCTCTTCCGGCTTGGGCTCTTCCGGCTTGGGCATGTCGAGCTTGGGCACCACCAGCCTTGGCGGCTCGACCTTCGGCGCTTCGACCTCGGAGGCATCAGGCATCAGCCCATCCGGCTTGGGCGCCTCATGGTCCGGCGCGATCGACGGGACGTCGGCGCGCGTCTCCAGGCCAGCCTCCGACGAAACCTCGGCGGGCTGCGATTCCGCGGCCTGTTCAGGCATTGCTTCGCTCACGGCTCAAATACTCCAGTCAAGGTTGACCTTTTGGTAACTTTCATTGCTTGCGAAATCCTTACCCTTGGACCCGCTTACCGAAATTTTAGGAACTCATCCGGGGCCGAATTGGGCCGGGATCATGGAACCGGCGTGGCGGCCCGAGCGCAAAATTGCGTTCGGGACTGACGGACCAGGCCTCGATGCCGGACGAAGGCGTTGTTTGCCTGACAGAATTGGCCGGTTAACATGGCCTTAACCGTCCCGTCAGCGCCAAGGACGCCGTTTGCGAGGCGAAGCGCGACGCTTCCCCAATAGTCGTCCTGGCGAAGGCCAGGACGACTGGTAATTCACATCACCACCGGCTTGTCCGGCAGCTCGTTCGGATGCGGGCCGCGCGGCGGAAAGTGGCGCGCGAGCTCGCGAGAGACGGCTTCGATACCCTTGATCACGCCGTGCTCGAACCGGCCGGCGCGGAACTCGGTCTCCATCTCGCGGCAGATCTTTTCCCAGCCCGCAGCGCCGACCTTGGCGTCGATGCCGCGGTCGGCGACGATCTCGACGTCGCGGTCGGCGAGCAGGAGATAGATCAGCACGCCGTTGTTGTTGGAGGTGTCCCAGATGCGCAAATGCGAGAAGACGTCGAGCGCGCGCTCGCGCGCCGGCTGGTTGCGGAACAGCGGCCTGCCATCAAGAGCGCCTTCGACGACGAAGCGGACCTGACCGGAATGCGTAGTCTCGCTCTGCTTGATCGCCTGCTCGATCCGGTCGAGCACTCGTGGGGTGAAGACCTGCTTGGCACGCCACTGGTGCTGCAGGAGATGCCTGGTAATGCGCTTGATGCTCATGACCTACCAGCTCCCCGAGGCTCCGCCGCCACCAAAGCTACCACCGCCGCCGCTGAAACTGCCGCTATCGCTGGACGACGAGCCGCTGCTCCAGCCGCCTCCCGAGGAACCGCTCGACCAGGAGCCGCCGCGCGAGTAGCGCCTCCCCGAACCTGATGTCGGAGCAAGATCAGCGATGAACGCCAGGATAAAGGCGATGGCACCGACGCCGATCGCGAGGGCCAGTGAGCCGATCATGAACCAGGCCACTGCCGCAAGCACCCCGCCGGTCGCAACCGAGCCAAGCAATCGGCCGAACATCGTGCGCAGGATGCCGCCGACGAACAGCGAGGCAAACAAAGCGAAGGGAGCGACGGACCCGAGATCGTTCAGGTCGCGGGCAAAGCTCGTGCTGCGCTGAGGCGTCGGCAGCGGCTCGCCGTCGATCACACGCATTATGCGATCAACGCCATCGGAGATGCCACCGGCAAAGTCGCCGGTCCGGAATTTTGGCGTGATGACCTCGTCGATGATCCGCCGCGAGGTCACGTCGGTGAGCGCGCCTTCGAGGCCATAGCCGACTTCGATGCGCAGGTGCCGGTCGTTCTTGGCGACGAGCAGGATCGCGCCGTCATCGATCTTCTTGCGGCCGACCTTCCAGGCATCCGCGACGCGGATCGAATACTGCTCGATCGTCTCCGGCTGTGTCGACGGCACGATCAGGACGGCGATCTGACTGCCCTTGCGGTTCTCGTAGTCCCGCAGCCGCGAGGTCAGCGACGCGACGTCGCCGCTCGAGAGCGTCCCGGTCAGGTCGACGACGCGCCCGGTGAGCTGCGGCACGGCGACGTCGGCCGCGGCCGTGAAGGCAAAGGCGAGGAGAAGTGCAAGCAGGAGGAAGCCACGCTGTGCGAAGGCGGAACAGGCGCGCAACATCCTCACTGTCATCGCCCGGCTTGACCGGGCAATCCAGTATTCCAGAGACGCCGGAGGGATACGGAGAAGCTGCGGCGTACTGGATTCCCCGCTTTCGCGGGGAATGACAGCGAAGGACGTGGTGCGCATCGGGGTCGAACGCGCTTATTTCGACGGCGCAGGCGCCGGGTTGAAATCGACCTTCGGCGCGGTCGAGATTTCCTTCTCGTTCTCCACGCTGAAATTCGGCTTCTCCTTGTAGCTGAACATCATCGCAGTGAGGTTGGTGGGGAAAGAGCGGATGGTGACGTTATAATCCTGCACCGCCTTGATGTAGCGGTTGCGGGCCACCGTGATGCGGTTCTCGGTGCCCTCGAGCTGCGACATCAGATCCTTGAACAACGCATCCGATTTGAGCTGAGGATAGTTTTCGGTGACGACGAGAAGGCGTGACAGCGCGCTGGAGAGCTCGCCTTGCGCGGCCTGGAATTTCTGGAACGCGGCGGGATCGTTGAGCACCTCGGGCGTTGCCTGGATGCTGCCAACCTTGGCGCGCGCATTGGTGACCCCAAGCAGAACATCCTTCTCCTGCTGGGCAAAGCCCTTCACCGAATTGACGAGATTGGGCACGAGGTCGGCACGGCGCTGATACTGGTTCACCACCTCGGACCAGTTGGACTTGATCTGCTCATCCTGGCTCTGGATCGCGTTGTAGCCGCAATTGGTCAGGCTGAGGCAGGCGAGCGCCGCCAGCACGGTCAGGATCTTGCGCATGAAACTTCTCCCGGTGGAATCCGGAGCCTAGATATCAGATTGCGCTCGCGGAGGACATGCTGACGTCTTCGCCAAACTACTCCCTGTGGTTATGGGTCCCGGGCTCGCGCTTCGCGCGCCCCGGGACGACGAGTTGGGGCTGTGGCGACAGCCGACGTAAAAACGCGACGTAGCGCCTACGCTCCCGCCTTCGCGTCCCGGATCGCCCGCCAGATCTTTTGCGGGGTCAGCGGCGTGTTGAGCTGGGCGATGCCGAGCTCACTGAGCGCGTCCATCACGCCGTTGGTCACGCAGGGCGGGCCGCCGATGGCACCGGATTCGCCGCAGCCCTTGGCGCCGAGCGGGTTGGTTCGGCAGGGTGCGGAATCGTCGAGCGTCACCTCGATCGGCGGCACGTCGTCGGCACGCGGGATGCAATAGTCCTGGTAGCTCGCGGTGAGGAGCTGGCCCTCGGTGTCATAGGCGACGCCCTCATAGAGTGCCTGCCCAATGCCCTGCGCGACGCCGCCATGGATCTGGCCGGTGACCAGCATCGGATTGACGGCAACACCGACGTCGTCAACCGTGGTGTAGCGCACGACGCGGGATACGCCGGTCTCCGGATCGATCTCGACCTCGCAGACATGCGTGCCGTTCGGCCAGCTAGGTCCATCGACCTCACCTTCGGAATCGACGCTGAGCTTGGCGCCCTCCTCCTTCTCGGCGAGTTCAAACAGACTGATGCGGCGGTCGGTGCCGACCACGGTGAGCATGCCGCCCTGATACTCGATGTCCTCGACCGAGGTCTCCAGCACGTTCGACGCCTTCTCGCGCGCCTTCTGGATCAGGTCGTTCGAAGAGACCGCGACCGCCGTGCCGCCGACGAACAGCGAGCGCGAACCGACGCTGCCGAAGCCGGTCGCAAGATCGGTGTCGCCCTGCACCACGTCGATCTTGTCGAGGGGAATGCCGAGCGTGTCGGAGATCATCTGGGTGTAGGTAGTCTGTAGTCCCTGCCCCATCGCCATGGTGCCGGAATGCAGGATGACGCGGCCCTGTGAGGTCGCGTGCAGGCTGACCTTCTCGGTGTGCGCGCGGCCGCCGGTCCACTCGATGTAGGAGGTGAGCCCGCGGCCATAGAGCAGGCCCTTCTTCTTCGCAGCACGCTTGCGCGCGGCAAAGCCCTCCCAATCGGCAAGCTTCGCGGCGCGGTCGAGCATGTGCGCGAAGGCGCCGGAATCGTAGACCTGCCCGGCAGCGTTGGTGTAGGGGAGCTGAGCCGGCTTGATGTAATTGGCTTTGCGGATCGCGCGCGGATCCATGCCGATTTTTCGCGCGGCGGCGTCGAACAGGCGCTCGACGATGAACACAGCCTCGGGGCGGCCCGCGCCGCGATAGGCACCGACCGGTGCGGTGTGGGTCATCACCGTCTTGATCTCGAAATGCACCAACGGCAGGTCGTAGACGCCGGTCTGCACGAAGGGACCGAGCACCAGCGGGATGATGTTGGCGGCGCCCGAGGAGTAGGCACCGGTGCAGCCGATCGACTTGACGCGATAGGCCAGCACCTTGCCCTTCTCGTCGAGTGCGAAAGAGGCGGTCGAGGTGAGATCGCGGCCATGGGTGCCGCCGACGAACTCGTCGGTACGGTCGCCGCGCCAGCGGATCTTTTTGTTCAGCTTGGTCGCGGCATAGGCGACGATGCCGTCCTCCGGATAGAGGTTGGTCTTCTGGCCAAAGCCGCCGCCGATGTCGCCGACCAGCACGCGCACGCTCTCGATCGGCCGCTTCAGCACCGCTCCCGCGAGCACGTCGCGGGTCGAGGCCGGCGTCTGCGACTGCACGTGCAGGAGAAGCCGGCCGGACTTCTTCTCGATCTCGGCAATGGTCGAGCGCGGCTCCATCGCAGACGGCACGAGCCGCTGGCTGACGAGATCGAGATCGACCACATGCGCAGCCTTCGCGAAGGCTTCCTCGACCTTGGCAGCGTCGCCGTAGGCCATCGCCCCGACAATGTTATCGGGCGCCTCCGGCCACACCACGGGCGCACCTGGCTTCACCGCCTCGACGGGATCGACGACCGCAGGCTGCACGTCATAGTCGACCACGATCGCTTCGGCCGCGCTCTGCGCCAGAACGCCCGAGGTGGCGACCACGGCCGCAACGGCCTCACCGGCATAGCGCACGACCTCATGGGCGAGCAGGCGGCGCGGCGGCACCGTCATCGGCTTGCCGTCGGGACGCCTGAAGATGTTCAGCGTGGGAATCTCGCCGATGTTGTCCTTGATCAGATCGGCGCCGGTGTAGATCGCGGTCACACCAGGCATCGTCGCCGCTGCGCTGGTGTCGATCGACACGATTTTTGCGTGGGCATGCGGCGAGCGCAGCACGTGCAGCCACAGCGCGCCGTCCTCCGGCTTGTCGTCGATGAACTGCCCCTTCCCGGTGAGCAGTCGCTGGTCTTCCAAACGCTTGACTGGCTTGCCCGCTCCGAAACGCAAATTGCCGGGAAGAATGTTCATTCCGCTTGTCCTCTAAGCCTCAAAGTGCGGCCGCCTTTTAGCGGATCGAGGCAAACGAGGCCAGCCGACGTTTTGTGCGGGCAGGACCTGCAAATTCGTCATGCCGCGACATGTTCGCCATTCCGGGGCGATGCGTAGCATCGAACCCGGAATGACAATTATGCAAGATCCCGCAGCGCCGCCTCGACGGCCTTGCGCTGCTCGGCGGTCAGCGCCGCCTGCGGCGGAATGGGGTCGCCGACGTCATAGCCCTGGATCGTCAGCCCTGCCTTGATGCAGGCGGCGAGGTTGAAGCGGGCGAAAGCTTCGTTGATGCGCCACAGCTTGCGCTGGAGCGCCATGGCCGCATCCCAGCGTCCGTCCTTGCAGAGATTGTAGAGTGCGACGCTCTGGCGCGGGATGATGCAGGCTGGTCCCGCCATCCAGCCGAGGCCACCGATCAGCATCACCGCGGCCGGAATATGTGCGGAAGCCGAGAACACGCGGATCTTGTCGCCACAGCGGTTCATGATCGACAGCAGCCGGCCGGTGTTGGTCGAAGCATCCTTGATGTAACCGATGCGCGGGTGCTCGGCGAGGCGCGCGATCACGTCGAGCGTGAGATCGGAGCGCTGGAATTGCGGATTGGTGTAGATGACAACGGGAATGTCGACCGCGTCCGCAATGGCGCGGAAATAGGATTCGACCTGCGCATCCGCGAGCGGGAAGTAGGCCTCGAGGATCGCCAGGATGCCGTCGGCACCGAGTTTCTGGTACGCCATGGCCTGCGCGACCGCATCGGCGGTCGAGGTCGAGGCAACACCGGCCACCACAGGCACGCGGCCCTTCGCGGTCTCGATCGTGGTCTGCACGACCGCCATACGCTGTGCGGCGTTGAGATAGGCGAACTCGCCGGTCGAGCCGAGTGGCGTCAGCCCATGCACGCCGGCGCCGATCAGGTCGTCGCAGAGCCGGCCGAGCACGCCGGTGCGCACGATGCCGTTCGCATCGACGGGCGAGACGAGATAGGGGAAGACGCCGTGGAAATCGGGCATGTCAGGTAACCCTGCGGCAGATCGGGCGTTGCAGGTCCGCCCGTATGGTTTCGCGGGTGCTAACATGCCCCCGTGAGGCCGACAAGCAAGCCGGCGAATGAACCCGCCTGCTGCATGGACGGACTAATGGGACGTTGCAGCCAACCTGTCGGGAAAGCCACATGCTGATCGTCACCACGGAGAACGTAGCCAACCACCGCGTCGTCCGGACGCTCGGCCAGTGCTTTGGCATCGTCGTCCGCAGCCGCGGACTTGGCGGCAATATCGTCGCCGGCTTGCGCTCGATCGTCGGCGGCGAGATCCCCGAATATACGCGGCTGCTCGAAGATGCCCGCCGCCACGCCATCGACCGCCTGGTCGAGAACGCCACCGCAATGGGGGCCAACGCGATCGTGATGATGCGGTTCGATTCCGCGGAGATCGGCCAGACCATGAGCGAGATCGTGGCCTACGGCACCGCGGTCGTGATCGAGGCCTCGCGCTAGGCCACAGGGAGCAGAGTATGGCTTTGCCAATCGGGATCGCCGCGCTCGTGATTGCCGCCGTGCTCCTGATCGCCGGCCACTATTTTCCGTTCGGCGTGCCCCTCACCTTCGTGGGCATCGGCCTGATCCTGAGCCTCATCTACGACACGCGCTACAAGCCGGCGTCCAGGCGGCCTGCAGGTCCCGGCTGGGTCGACACCGGCGAGCGCTTCATCGATCCCGAGACCAAGCGCCGCGTGGCTGTGTTCACGCGGCCCGAGACCGGCGAGCGGGAATATATCGAGCTCTAGCTGTCGGTAGTGTCTCAGTTTGAAATTTCATCGGCAATTCGCTTCTTGTAAGGACCGCGAATAGCGGGGACCGGATTAGCCGTCGATCATAGTTATAGGGACCCACTCGTGAAGTTTTCAAAGTTTTGTTTCAAAGCAGCTCTAACTGCGGCCGTCCTCCTTGTCACCATTCTGGTCTGGTTTCGGTTTTTTGAAGGTACTTTCAGCGAACAGTGGATCCAGGCTGAATTTCTCATTGTAGGAATCTTGACGGTGGTGGGAGCCGCAACCCTAGTCTTTGGGATTATTGCGAGAATTTGGGAAAGATAAATTCAAACTGAGACACTACCTAGCTGTCGCCTCACACCTTGAGCAGCCGCACCCGCGTGCCCCAGGGGTCGACGGCTTCAACGCCGTTGGCTAGCGCCGTGACCTGCGCGCCTGCCTTGCGCAGGCGCTCGTCCTGGGCGGCGAGAATGTCCTGCTTCTCCGTCACCAGCGAGAACCAGGCAAGCCCCGTCGTGGTGGCGTCGCGGCGGCCGGCGCCCTGGCTCTGCCAGACGTTCATGCCGAGGTGATGATGATAGCGGCCGGAGGAGAGGAACGCGGCACCGTTGCGGCGGCGGGTCGGATCGAGGCCGACGGTGCCGTGATAAAAGCCTTCGGCCTGCGCGAGATCGCCGACCCGCAAATGCATGTGCCCGACGCGCAGGCCCTCCGGCGCCTTCGCGTAGTCGCTGACGCGGGTATTCGTGAGCGACAGCAGGTCCGGAATGTTCAGCTCGTCGGTTGCCATCTTCACCGAGCCCTGGCTCCACTGCCATTGCGAAGGATCGCGGTCGGCATAGACCTCGATGCCGTTGCCTTCGGGATCGTCGAGATA
This sequence comes from Bradyrhizobium sp. CCGUVB23, assembly GCF_024199885.1. Lineage (NCBI taxonomy): Bacteria > Pseudomonadati > Pseudomonadota > Alphaproteobacteria > Hyphomicrobiales > Nitrobacteraceae > Bradyrhizobium > Bradyrhizobium sp. CCGUVB23. Next base: position 5,312,927 of record NZ_JANADQ010000001.1, on the reverse strand, counting down.
GACGGACTCGCTGACGAGATGATCGGCAAAGCCCGACAACGGCACGCGATGCGAGGCGGCATGCACCAGCCAGCGCGCGAGATCCTTGCGCGTCGGCATCAGAAAGGCGGTGTGATAGAGGCCGGCCGCGCTGCGCGGCTCGATCGCGGCATCCGGCCGCGCCTCCAGCACGAGCAGTGTCACACCGCCGGCGCCGAGCCGCGCTGCCCCCGCCGAGCGTTCCATCACCGTGAGGCCAAGCACGTCGCGATAGTAGTCGGCGACGGTATCGAGATTCTTGACCCGCAGCGTCACCATGCCGACGCGCATCGGTGTGCGGCTCGCATAGGTCGGCCCGACGTTGACCGGATTGCCTTCGGCGCTTGCCGCGGCCGCAGCGGCCGCCGCGAGCGTGGTGGCGCCAGCGAGATGAAGCAGCGTGCGGCGGGTAAGGTCGATGGTCATCCGGGGTCTTCTCGAAAACGCGTTGAGGCCGCGAGGCGCAATGGCCGGCCGATTGCTACACGTTCCCGTGACCTCCTCCCAATCACATGTTCGTCGGCCGGACCATTACGGAGCTTCCTGGCCATCCGGCCAGTTTTCAGAGCGCCCGCGGCATCCCAGATTTGGGGCAACCGACAGGAGCCTTCCATGACCGACCCCACCCCCCTTGCCGCGCTCTCGTCAGCGCTTTCGGATGTCGTTACGCGCGCCGCGCCTTCGCTCGTCTCCGTTCACTCGCATCGGTTGCGCGCCTCCGGCTTTGCCTGGAAGGCGGGCCTCATCATCACCGCCGATGAGGCATTGGCTGACGAGGGCGAAGTCGAGATCAGGCTTGCCGACGGCAGCACGCGGACGGCCACGATTGCCGGCCGCGACCACACCACCGACATCGCACTGCTGCGCGTCGATGCCGATATCCCGCCGGTCAAGCTGACCTCCGCCTCCGCCGCCCCCGCGCTCGGTTCGCTCGCCGTCGTCGTCGCGGCCGACCGTGGCGCACCCACGGCATCTCTCGGCATGGTGTCGCTCGCGGGCCCACGCTGGCGCAGCCTGCGCGGCGGCGACATCGAGGCCCGGATCGAGCTCGACGTGCGACTGCGCCGCAGCCATGAGGGCGGGCTCGCGCTGAATGCCCTGGGCGAGCCGTTCGGCATGGCGGTGCAGGGACCGCGGCGCGTGCTGGTGATCCCGTCCGCCACCATCGAGCGCGTCGCAGCGCAGCTCGAAACGCGCGGCCGGATCGCACGCGGCTATCTCGGGCTCGGCCTGCAACCGGTGCGGCTCGATGACGGCGTCGGCGCGATGGTGATGAATGTCGACAAGTCCGGGCCATCTGCCGCGGCCGGCATCAGGCAGGGCGACGTCATCGTCGCCGTCAATGACGAGAAGCTCGCTGGCGTCCGCGCGCTGTCGCGCTCCCTCGGACCCGAGAGCGTGGGTTCGGTCGTCGACGTCGCGGTGCGGCGTGGCGGCGAGCCGGTGAGCTTCAAGGTCACGATCGGCGAGAGGCCGGAGGCGTGAGCGAGGACACGACGCAGGACATCGCGGTCGCGCTCGAAGTCGGCGACCCCGCTCTCGCCGATCGACTTGCACTGCTGCTCGGCAGCATCGCGGGCCTGCGGCTGGTCGCGCCGGGAGCCCCGGCCGCGGTGGTCGTACGCGACCAGCAGCCCTCGCCGGCCGATATCGAGCTGACGCCGCGCGAACTCGACGTGCTCGCGCTGATGGCAGAGGGCGCCTCGAACAAGATGATCGCGCGCCAGCTCGGCATCTCCGTGCACACCGTCAAGTTCCAGGTCGGCTCGCTGCTCGACAAGCTGGATGCCACCGGCCGCACCGACGCGGTCGCCCATGCCGCGCGGCGCGGCGTGATCAACCTGTAGGATCACAGCGCGGAGGGCGGCGGGAATCTGAGTGCGACGGTCAGTCCCGGCGCATTGTCGCGCAGCGAGACCTCCGCGCCGTGCAGGCGCGCGACGGCTGCGACGAGACTCAGGCCGAGACCATTGCCGGGCGTGTAGCGGCTCTGCTCGAGCCGGTAGAAACGCTTGAACACCTGGTCGCGCTGGCCTGCCGGGATGCCCGGGCCGTCGTCGGCAATCGCGATCACCGCGGCGCTGTCCTTGGAGGTGCAGGTCACGCTCACCTGCCCGCTCGCGCGGCCATGCTTGATGGCGTTGTCGACGAGGTTGGCGATAGCGTCGAACAGCAGGTCGCGGTCGCCGGTGACCCTGACCTCGCGATCGCCCGTCAAATTGAGACGGGTTGCGACCTGCTCGGCCGCGGCATCGTAGAGCTCGACGACCTCGCCGGCGATCTCAACGAGGTTCAGCTCGCGAAACGCGCCCTTGCGCGCGCGGGTTTCGATCTCGGAAATTCGCGTGATGGAGGCGAACATGCCGAGCACGGCGTCGAGATCGGCGATGGTGTCGCCGATCAGCGCCGCATCATTCTCGCTGTTGCGCGGGGCGTGATAGGCCTTCTCCAGACGGCCGCGCATGCGCGTCAGTGGCGTGCGCAGATCGTGCGCGACGTTGTCGCTGACCTGCTTGACCTCGCCCATCAGGGTTTCGATGCGGTCGAGCATGTGGTTGAGGTTTTCAGCGACGCTGTCCCATTCGTCGTGACTGCCGCGCAAGGGGATGCGCTGATCGAGGCCGGAGAGCATGATGGCGCGGCTGGTGGCATTGATCTGCTCGATGCGGCCGACCGTGCGCCGCGTCACCAGCACGGCGGCCACCGCGGCGAGCACCAGCAGCAGCAGGGCGACCGCGATCATGGCGAGCTCGATCATCCCGGTGAAGCCGTCGTGATCGCCGACATGGCCGACCTGGCTCTGCACATAGGCGAGCGTTCCGAAATAGACATAGGCGATGATTGCCGCGACGATCAGGCCGAAGACCGCAATCGCGATCAGCGCCAGGCGGAACGTCGATGACTTGAGCGTCTTAGCCAGGAGCACGGAGGCAATATCCGATGCCGCGGATGGTGTGGATCAGCGGATAGGCCTGGCTGTCGTCAACCTTGCGGCGGACGCGGCCGACATAGACGTCGATGATGTTGGTGGAGGGATCGAAATGCAGGTCCCAGACGTGCTGGAGCAGCATCGCGCGGGAGACGACGCGGCCCTCGTTGCGGACCAGATATTCGAGCAGCTGGAATTCGCGCGGCAGCAGCGGAATCTTCTTGCCGCGGCGGCTGGCGCTGCGGGAGATCAAATCGATGGCGAGATCGCCGACGCGCAGGATCGTCTCCTTTGCGATCGTCTCGCTGCGGCGGCCGAGCGCCTCGAGGCGCGCGAGCAGCTCGACGAAGGAGAACGGCTTGACCAGATAGTCGTCGCCGCCGGCGCGCAAGCCCCGCACGCGGTCGTCGACCTCGCCGAGCGCGGAGATGATCAGGAAGGGCGAGGCGATGCCGTCGTCGCGCAGCTGGCGCATCACCGTGATGCCATCGATGTCAGGCAACATGCGGTCGATGGTGATCACGGCATAGTCGCGCGCGCTGCCGCGGCTGAGCGCCTCGCGCCCGGTCGCAGCGAGATCGACCTCGTAGCCACTCGTCGTCAGCTCTTCTGCGAGCTGGCCTGCGGTCTCCAGGTCGTCCTCGACGACGAGAATGCGGCGGTGACCTCCGGTCATGGTTCAACTCCGCGCGACGATCGCCACCAGACTATCCCGTTCCGGGGCAGGGCGGAACTGCCCGGCGGCGATCGCGACAACGGTGCGGTCACGCGATGTTAGTACCAGTCGTCCCCGCACACATTGACCCACTGCCAGCCCCAGGGCGTCCAGCTCCGGCGCCAACAGCCGTCGTAATAGCCGGCATAGATGAAGGGCGCGCCGAAGAAGGCAAAGCGATTGAAGCGATGGTGCCGGAAGAAGAAGGCGTGGCGGCCGATGAAGGGCCTGCCGCGGAAGCCGGCGCCGGCGAAGCGCGGCCCGACGAAAGCCGCGCGGGCGGCCATTGGGCTGCCTGCAAAGCGCGGTCCGAAGGCGGCACGGCCTGCAATCGGTGCACCGGCGAAGCGCGCGCCACCAAAACTCGCGCCGGCGAAGCGCGCACCGCCAAAACTCGCTCCGCTAAAACGAGCACCGCCCATGCCGCCAAAATGAGCGCCACCCATACCGCCGCCCATGCCACCAGCACGCATGCCGCCACCCATGCCGCCGCCCATGCCGCCGCCACCAAAATGCCCGCCGCCACCGCCGCCAAAGCCGCCATGGCCCCCGCCGCCACCGCGCTGCGCGAGGACGGGCGACGCAACCGCCAGCGTCGCGGCAACTGCCGCTGCGACGAGGCCTGTGAGAAGCCTGTTGTTCATCGGAAAACCTCCTTGCAGTGCGGCGACATGCCTCGCCGCCTGAGGAGGCTCAGGAGATGAGAATAGACGGGCTCCTTCAACTTACAAATGCGCCAGATTCTGACGCGGAAGTTAGTTTGGCTCCGCGCCTCAGGCCGGCTTGCCGCGACCGCTCTTTTCGGCGGCACGGCGCAGGGCTTCGGCGAGCGCGCCGCCGCCGGAGGATTCCTGCTTGCGCGGCGCCGACGAAGTCATGCGGCCGGCGTTGCGCGAATTATCGCGCTGCATGCCAGGCGCGTCCTTCGTGGCTCCGACCTCGTCGTCGAGGCGCAGCGTCAGCGAGATGCGCTTGCGGGCAACCTCGAAGTCCAGCACCTTCACCTTGACGATATCGCCGGGCTTCACCACCTCGCGCGGATCCTTGATGAAATTCTTGGACATGGCCGAGATGTGCACGAGGCCGTCCTGGTGCACGCCGATATCGACGAAGGCGCCAAAGGCTGCGACGTTGGTCACCGTGCCCTCGAGGATCATGCCCTTCTTGAGGTCCTTGATCTCCTCGACGCCCTCCTTGAACACCGCGGCCTTGAACGCCGGGCGCGGGTCGCGGCCCGGCTTTTCGAGTTCGCGCAGGATGTCCGTGACAGTCGGCAAACCGAAGGTCTCGTCGACGAAATCCTTCGGCTTCAGCGTACGCACGATCTCGCTGCTGCCGATCAGCGCCTTGATGTCGCTCTTGGTGGCCGCAAGGATCCGGCGCACCACCGGATAGGCTTCCGGATGGACGCCGGAGGCATCGAGCGGATCCTCGCCGCCGACGATGCGCAGGAAGCCCGCGCATTGCTCGAACGCCTTGGGTCCGAGTCGCGGCACGTCCTTCAGCGCCTTGCGCGACTTGAACGGGCCGTTGGCGTCACGATGCTGCACGATGCTTGCGGCAAGGCCCGCACCTACGCCCGACACGCGCGCGAGCAGCGGCGCAGATGCGGTGTTGACGTCGACGCCGACGGCGTTCACGCAGTCCTCGACCACAGCATCGAGCGACTTGGCGAGCTTGGCCTGGCCGAGGTCGTGCTGATACTGGCCGACGCCGATCGCCTTGGGCTCGATCTTGACCAGCTCGGCGAGCGGATCCTGGAGGCGCCGGGCGATCGAGACCGCGCCGCGCAGGGTCACGTCCAGGCCCGGCAATTCCTGCGACGCGAAGGCGGAGGCCGAATAGACCGACGCGCCCGCTTCCGACACTACGATCTTGGTCATCTTCAGCTCAGCGAGGCCCTTCACCAGCTCGGTCGCCAGCTTGTCGGTCTCGCGCGAAGCGGTGCCGTTGCCGATGGCGATCAGCTCGACGCGATGCTTCAGCGCAAGCCTGCCGAGGATCGCGAGCGATTCGTTCCACTGCCGCTGCGGCTCGTGCGGATAGATCGCGGTGGTGTCGACCACCTTGCCGGTCGCATCGATAACCGCGACCTTGACGCCGGTGCGGTAGCCGGGATCGAGCCCCATGGTGACGCGGGTGCCGGCAGGAGCGGCCAGCAACAGGTCGCGCAGGTTGGAGGCGAACACGCGCACGGCCTCGGTCTCGGCCGCGTTCCACAGCCGCATCCGCAGATCGATGTTGAGATGCACCTGGATCTTGGTGCGCCAGGCCCAGCGCACGGTGTCGATCAGCCAGCGGTCACCCGCACGCTTGAGGTCGGCGATGCCGAACCGCTTCATGATTCTCAATTCATAGGCGCTGGGCACGCCCGCCGGCGGCGCTTCGGCCTCGGCCTGGATCTGGAGATCGAGGATCTCCTCCTTCTCGCCGCGGAACATCGCAAGGATGCGGTGCGACGGGAGTTTTGTCAGCGGCTCGGAGAAGTCGAAATAGTCGGCGAATTTCTCGCCCTCGGTCTTCTTGCCCTCGCGCACCTTGGAGGCCATGCGAGCATTGGTCCACATCTCCTCGCGCAGGCTCCCGATCAGGTCGGCGTCCTCGTCGAAGCGCTCGACGAGAATGGCGCGGGCGCCATCGAGCGCGGCGGCAGCATCGGCCACGCCTTTCTCGGCATTGATGAACGCTTCGGCCACCACCTTCGGATCGTTCGCGGGCTCCGCCATCAACTGGTTGGCGAGCGGCTCGAGGCCGGCCTCCTTGGCGATCTCCGCCTTGGTGCGGCGTTTGGGCTTGAACGGCAGGTAGATATCCTCGAGGCGCGCCTTGCTGTCGGCGGCCATGATCGTGGCCTCCAGCGCGGCGTCGAGCTTGCCCTGCTCGCGGATCGATTCGAGGATGGCCTTGCGGCGGTCTTCGAGCTCGCGCAGGTAAACGAGGCGCTCTTCCAGCGTGCGGAGCTGCGCGTCGTCGAGCGCACCGGTGGCTTCCTTGCGGTAGCGGGCGATGAACGGAACCGTGGCGCCGCCGTCGAGCAGCTCCACCGCCGCCTGAACCTGCTCCTCCCGGGCCCCGAGCTCCTGCGCAATCTTCTGGTTGATGTTTGCCACGCCAGTTTCCTCTAATCCAAGCACGCGACGCGAACCGAACCGACGGCCCGCGGGACGCCGCTTATGGACCATCCCGACTTGATTCATCAAGGTACGACAGGGAACCGTCGACAGGGGATTTTTTGTTGCCTTGATGCGATCTCGCCACATTCGGCTGGTTATGGCCGGAAAGGACAACTCTCGTGTCCCGGACGCGCTACAGCGCGTGAGCGCTGCTGCGCAGAGCCGGGACCCAGAGGCCATACGCAGCCTCGGCGGTATAGGCCCCGGCTCTGCAGCGCACCACTGCGTGGTGCACTGCAGAGCCGGGGCGCAAGAGTGTACCATGCTCTTTCCGCGATCTCATCATTGCAAGCGCAGCGAAGCAATCCAGAATGTACCCGCGGAAAGATTTCTGGATTGCTACGCTGCGCTCCCAATGACGCAGTACGTTGAGCTATCGTCATTCTCCAACTCGCATTCGAACAACGCTTGCGGCGCGACTCGTCGAAGGACTTCAATCTCAGGATTTAGCCCGGGCGAGCGCGCCGGCAGAACAACCGGCGAAATCGCCGGATTCGGCGGCGCTGCCATGCGGGTGCCGTCGATTGACACGCCCTCTCGCGAAACTATGGTCGCCGCCGAACGAGAGGATTGAATCGCTATGACTTTGCCGATGAGCTGGAATGAGTGGGCGCAGCATGATGGCGTGGCGCTGGCTGCGTGCGTCAAAAAGGGCGAGCTCACGCCTGCCGAATTGGCGCGCCAGGCCGCGGCAGCGGTGGCGAAGGTCGATACCGCACTGTCCGGCGTGGTCGAGCTGTTCGACGACGTGATCGCGGATCCCGCCAAGGATGGCGCCAATCTCACCGGCCCGTTCGCCGGCCTGCCCTTCCTGATGAAGGATCTCGGGCCCACCATGAAAGGTCGCCTCCAGGAGATGGGTTCGCTGCTGATGCGCGGCAATCGCACAGGCGCCGACACCTTCCTCACATCGAAATTCCGCCAGGCCGGATTGAACCTGATCGGACGCACCACGACGCCCGAGTTCGGCGTGTGCAGCTCGGCCGACAACCCGGCCGTCTACGTCACCCGCAATCCCTGGAATACCGACTACACCACCTGCGGCTCGTCGGCGGGCAGCGCCGCATCGGTGGCGGCCGGCATCGTGCCGATTGCGCATGCGACCGACGGCGGCGGCTCGATCCGCATTCCGGCAGGGGTCAACGGCAATATCGGGCTGAAAGTGTCGCGCGGCGTGTTCTCGCTCGCGCCGCACATGTCCGATCTCACCGGGCTCGTCTCGATCCAGGGCTGCCAGTCGCGCAGCGTGCGCGATACTGCGGCCTTCGTCGATCATGCCCGCGGCCCGGCGCCCGGCGAGTTCATGCCGTTCTGGACCACGGCGCAGCCGTACTGCGAGATGATCAAGCGCGATCCGGCCAAGCTGCGCATCGCGCTGTCGCACCAATGGGGCGATTATCGCGCGACGCCGCACATCGCAGCCGAGCTGGAAAAGGTCGGCCGCTTGCTCGAAGGCCTCGGCCATCACGTCGACTTTGCCCTGCCCGAGCTTGATTTCCGCGCCGCCTTCGAGGCGCAGACCACCTGCTACATCTCCAACTTCGCCGTCGTGATCTCGAACATGCTCGCCGCGCGCGGGCTGGAGCGGCCGCCGGAAGATCTGATCGAGCCTATGAACATCCGGATCTGGGAGGCGGGCCGCCACACGAGCTTTGCCGAACGGGCGAAGATGCAGGCGGTGTTCAACACGACATCGCGCGGCTTCGGCGCGTTTTTCGAGCAGTGGGACGTCATCCTGACGCCGGTCACCGCGCTGCCCACGCCGAAGGTCGGCACCAGGGAGTATCTCACGATCTCCGACAATCCGGACGTTTTGGACTGGTTCGGCAATCTCTGGCGCAATTTCGCTTTCACGCCGCTGGCGAACCTCTGCGGCATGCCGGCGATCTCACTGCCGCTCGCCGAGAACGAGCTTGGCCTGCCGCTCGGCATCCAGGGCATCGCCAAGCAGGCCAATGACGGCCTTTTGTTGCAACTCGCAGCACAAATCGAGCGCGCCATCGACGGCAAGTGGAATGCCGGAAAGAAGCCGAAGGTGCACGTGACGAAGGGATGAGCGGCTTCGCGCGTCCCTCGAATCGTCGTTCTGGCCAAAGCCAGGACGACATTGGATTTCAATTCTTCATCACCGGGATCGTTTCCGTCGGCTGCTGCTGGCCCTGCTGCATCATGGCGAGGGCCTTGTCGAGCGCTTCGCGCAAGGCGATGGCGGCGGCCGGGCTGCAGCGGATGTGTCCGGTCTGAATCACATCGACCCGCACGCCCGGACCGACCGGCATCAAAAGGTTCGCGGCGAGCTCGATCTGGATCGCGCCATTGTGGTGACCGAAGCAGGAGACGCCATCGAAATAGATGAGCGGCGCCCGCTCGGCGCTTCCCGTGGAGATGGTCACGCCCCCTTGATTGGTCGCCGGCGCGTTGGGGTCTGCCATGGGGTTCCTCGTCGTTCTCAAAACAGATGGTCCCACAGCATCGTTGCTTCGCACTCGCCTGTCGAGCCCCGAATGATGCTCGCGATTTTGCGGAAGCCACCAGAACGGTCTAAAAGGTAGCCATGGCAAAATCGCAAGATACAACGCTCCCGTTCGACGCGCTCGCCGAGGCCATCAAGGGCCGCCGCTCCGATTATGGCCATATCAGCGGGCTCAGGCTCGACCGCGCAGCGCCTGGCGAAGCCTGGTCGAGCCTGCCCTACCGTCCCGCCTTCGTCGGCGACACCGAGACCGGCGTGCTGCATGGCGGCGTCGTCACCGCTATGCTGGATGAGAGCTGCGGCATGGCGGTGCAGCTCGCGCTGGACGGCACGCGCGCGATCGCGACGCTGGATTTGCGCATCGACTACCAGAAGCCGGCCACGCCCGGCCTCGACATCAGAGCGCATTCGATTTGCTTTCGCACCACGCGCTCGATCGCCTTCGTGCGCTCGACGGCCTACCAGGAATCAGAGGACGACCCGGTTGCAACCGCGACTGCCTGCTTCATGATCGGCGCGAACCGCACCAACATGCTTGCCGACCGCGCGAGCGACCAGCGCAGCATCCCGACGCTGGACGTACCGGAAGATCCGGCTGGTACCTTCGCCAACAGCCCGTTCGCGCGCTGCCTCGGCATCCGCGTCCAGGACGACGGCACGCTGATGATGCCGTTCTCGCCCAAGATCATCGGCAACCCTATCCTGCCCGCGATCCATGGCGGCATGACTGGCGCGTTTCTAGAGACCACCGCCATCGTCGGCGTGACGCGCGAGCTCGGAATCTCCGCGCCACCCAAGCCGATCGGACTGACGATCAACTATTTGCGCTCCGGCCGCGCCCTCGACAGCTTTGCCAACGTCTCGATCGTCAAGCAGGGCCGGCGCATCGTCGCGTTCGAGGCAAGGGCCTGGCAGGACGCCCCGGACAAGCCGATCGCGTCGGCTTTCGGCCATTTCATGCTGCGGCCGACGCCGGGGAGCGAGGAAGAATAGGCGCATTGGGGCTTGACGGCCGGCGTAAGCGCCACAACGATAACGCGGATTCCACCAGAGGAACCGCAGTGCGGCACCCGATCGACATCATCGCCATGTTCGCCGCCATATGGCTGTTGGCGTCGATGGTGCTGGACGCGCTGACGCCGAAAGAGCTGACCGCGGTCATGATCGGCGTCGCAATCGGGCCTGCGGTGATCATCACCGCGATCTTCTATTACCTGCGCTTTCCGCGCACCGATTTTGCCGTGCTGTTCGCCGCGCTGTGGCTGATCTCGGACATCGCCATCGAATTCATTTCGCCGCTACCGCTGCCGAACTTCCTGATCATCCTCGGCTTCGTGCCTGCGCTGCTGGTCGGCGCGGTGCTGCATTGGCAGCGCTTTGCGCGCCGGCATGAGCGGCTGGTGTGGCCCTCGGCAAGACGAAGCTAACGCTCCGCTCTCACACGCCCCCAATCGCGAGGTCGTAGGCCGTGATCGTCGCCCTGGCGCGCGCGGCGACATCCGCCGCCGTCATGCCCGGTTTGTAGAGGCTGCTGCCAAGGCCAAAGGCACGAACGCCGCTCTTGACGTATTCGGCAAAGTTCTGGTCGGAGACACCGCCAACCGCGGCGATCATCGCGCTTGCCGGCAACACGGCGCGGATCGCGGCAATGCCCGCGGCGCCCAGCACGCTCGCCGGAAAGAACTTCAGGCTCGAGGCGCCGGCCCTCGCCGCAAGCAGCGCTTCGGTCGGCGAGAACACGCCGGGCATCGTCACCATGCGGTGCTCATGCGCGCGCGCGATCACCTGCGTGTCGACATTCGGAGCCACCAGTAGCTTGCCGCCGGCCTCATTCAGCCGGTCGACATCGGCGGTCGTGAGCACCGTGCCGGCGCCGACCAGCACGCCTGCGGGTGCGCGCTTCACCGCGATCTCGATCGAACGGAATGGATCGGGCGAGTTCAGGGGAATCTCGATCGCGGTCATACCGGCTTCGATCAGCCCGCTGACGATAACGTCGGCCTCGTCGGGCTTCACGCCGCGCAGGATTGCGACCAGCGGGCGCTTCATCGTCGGAAATGGCACGGTCATTTCAAGATTCCTTCTATCTCGTCCAGATGGCACGCGCCGCCATCGCAAGGCCGCGGCGCGACGCCTCGTCGGCATCGATCGGCTCGACCGCCACCGCGAGTGTTTCAAACGCCAGCCGATACAGCATCTGAAGCCGTCCCGACGCAACCAGCCTGATGCCGCTTTGCGGCCGGCCGTGCGCGAGCCCTGCCGCAAGTTCGATCCCAATCAGGGTGCCCGAGATGGTTTCGCGCGCCGCAGACGGCGTGCCGCCGAACAAGAGCTGCCGCGATCGCACCTGGAACAGAAGGTTGGCCGCGGATGCCGGGGTCTTGAACCCGGCCGCAACCGCTGACCTGAACGCCTCACGGTCCTCCGCGTCGTCGGCAGCAGTGACCGCGTGCGAGAGGATCGTCTCGCGCGAGACGACGCTGAAGAGCTCGCCCGTCATGAAGGTGGCGAAACGCGCGACCGTTCCGCCGCTGACGCTGACCCATTTCGAATGCGTGCCGGGCATGCAGACCAGCGCCTCGCCGGCTGGGTCGAGACCAAGCGCGCCGAGCAACTGGGTCTCCTCGCCCCGCATCACATCCGGCGCGGCAGCGTCACGCTGCGCAATGCCGGGCAGAATGCGGATGTCACGCGCCTGTCCGGCGACGGGAACCGCGCGCGCGAGGATCGCGGCGAGCGGCGCCGGGGTATCGACATAGCCGGCTTCAACCCAGCCCTGGCGGGCGCCGGCCATGCCGCAGATCAGAACGGGCAGATCGCTTCCCGCTCCAACCGCATCCAGATGCGATTGCAGCACTCCGGCAAAACCGGTCCTGGCCGCCGCCATCATGCCTTCGCTGCTGCGGCGCTCAGCCAGAACCTGGCCGTCACGGTCGATCAGCCAAAGCCGGAAGCTCGTGGTGCCCCAATCCACCGCGACATAGGCAGCTTCCGTCATGATACCCCACGTCCCCTGATTTGATCATCTGGTCCTGACATCAGGACTCGCCTGGTCTCACCGCCAAGACATCGTCTCGCGACAATGAGACGATAGCTCCTGCATCCGTCCCTCAGATATCGACTATTGCACGCGCAAACCAGCCCTTTCTCGGCTCGCCGTGTGCCCACATCGCTGGCACACCGCTTGCTCTTTTGCCGGAACCGCGCAGCCAAGACGCGTCAACAACTGAACGAGGAAACACCATGGAGATCGGCTATTTCACGATGCCTTCGCATCCGCCGGAGTGCGGCTTGAAGGAAGGAAACGACTGGGACCTCCAGACAATGCGCTGGCTCGATGAGCTTGGCTATCAGGAGGCCTGGATCGGCGAGCATCATACCGCGCCCTGGGAGCCCAATCCCACGCCCGACCTTCTGATCGCGCAGGCGCTGTTGCAGACCAAGAACATCCGGATCGGACCGGGCGGCTTCCTGTTGCCCTATCACCACCCGGCTGAGCTCGCCAATCGAGTCGCGATGCTCGATCACCTCTCGGAAGGACGGCTGAATTTCGGCGTCGCGGCCTCGGGGCTGCCGAGCGATTGGGCGATGTTCAACGTCGACGGCATGAGCGGGCAGAACCGCGAGATGACGCGCGAGGCGCTGGAGATCATTCTAAAACTCTGGACCGAGCCTGCGCCCTTCACCCATAAGGGCAAATACTGGACGGTGACCAAGCCCGACACGATGTTCGATTTCCTGAAACCCCACATCAAGCCGGTGCAGGCGCCGCATCCGCCGATCGGCGTCGCCGGCCTCTCGAAGAACTCTGACACGCTGAAGCTCGCCGGCGAGCGCGGCTTCATCCCGATGAGCCTCAATCTCAATCCGGCCTATGTCGGCAGCCATTGGGACTCCGTCGAGATCGGCGCCGCCAAGACCGGCCGGAAGCCGAACCGCAGCGATTGGCGGCTGGTGCGCGAGGTGTTCGTCGCCGACACCGACGAGGAGGCCTGGAAGCTCTCGGCCGGTGACATGATGGGCCGGATGATGGGCGAGTATTTCCTGCCGCTGCTCGGCCATTTCGGCTTCAAGGACTATCTGAAGCATGCACCAGACGTGTCCGACAGCGACGTCACGGTCGAATATTGCGCCAAGCGCAACTGGATCGTCGGCTCGCCGTCGACCGTGGCCGAGAAGATCGAGAAGATCTACGAGGAGGTCGGCGGCTTCGGCGTGCTCCTGGTATTCGGCTTCGACTACAAGCACAAGCCGGAAGCCTGGCACCATTCGCTGGCGCTGCTGAAGAAAGAGGTGATGCCGAGGCTGAAGCATCTCGGCAGCGCGCGCAAGGCGGCGTGACGACGTGCGGGTGCGGGACGCACATCCGCACCCGCTCTCATTCGTGGAGATCATGCGTGACGATCGATGCAAAGGACTTCAAGCAGGCGATGCGGCAATGCGCCGGCGCGGTTGCGCTGGTGACGGTCGGCACCGACAACGGCAAGCGCACCGGACTGACCGTGACCTCGGCATGCTCGCTGTCGGACAATCCACCGTCGCTGATCGCCTGCGTCAACCGCAATGCCAGCGCCCACGCGCGCATCCGCGAGGACGGCGCTTTCGCCGTCAACTTCCTCAGCGAGGACCACGCACTGCTGGCACTGACCTTCAGCGGACAGAAGGGCGTCAACGGCGACGACCGTTTTGCGTTCGGGCAATGGACGCAAGGCGTCACTGGCGTCCCCTTGCTGGTGGATGCGGTCGCCGCATTCGACTGCGTGCTGGCGCAGGAATTCGTAACGAGGACGCATTCGATTTTCGTCGGCGAGGTTCGCAGCGTCACCCATTCTGCGCTGGCCGTTCCACTCGTGTATCTCCGCAGCGCCTTTCATACGCCGCAGGAGATCCGCGATGCCGTCACGCTCGGCGATCTCGATGCAAGGCATCTGAGCTGGAGCGATTTTTCTTAGGGTAGCGGCGCCTAGTTCACGCTGCCACCTTCCTTCTCCCCTTGTGAACCGGGTATGACGAAATAAGTCAATAAATACAACGTCTCTGACCCGATGTGTCCGCCGTTGTGCCATATCTGCCGGCTCCTCTAGGAAGGCCGCTGATGCGCCGAAGTCAGGCCGCACAGGCGCCGGATAAATGCTCGGGCGGGGCCCGCTACGGCCCTGCCGCCGCTGCGGTCCGGTATGCCCTGCGCTCCCGCCGCGCTGTACTGCCTTGCGACGGCCTCGCGCCAACGCCTTGCGTCATTTGAGGAGCAAAGTGGAAAACGTTCGCTCGCTCTGGCCCTTACCGCTTTTGGACACAAAGCGAAAGCCGCCAATGCGCAAAGGCGGATGTTCGCTCGCATGCCCCATCGATTGGGGTCAGGAGCGCGAGCAATTGAGCCGCGCGAGCGGCCCAGAGTTGTAGATGAGGAATAGATCGCCGGTATAGTGGAAATATTCTCCAACAAACTCCTTCGTCGCAAACTTAAGTTGGATCTTGTTATTGCTGGTAATGCGGGGAGCAAGCATTTTTCCGTCGCCCGTCGTTATGAACAGCTTGTTCGTGTCGCCCAACTTCACGTTCAGATCGATTGGTTTTGGTTGAACGGCCGGATTGGTCATTTCTTGAACGACCTGCCCTTTGCAAGAGAACTGTTGCTCTGCTGCACCGCCGGGCCCAACCATCGTTGTCAGCATGATTAGGCTACCCGCAGCCAATCGAGCTATCTGCACCATGACATCGCTCCAATCCGGTACCCACGTCTTCGGTACTCTCACTCCTAGCCACAGATTTGGTCAAGGCGCGCTTCGGTTGACTTTGTCCGCGTTAGGCCCAAAGCGGCGGTCCCGGATTGTCTGCTCTCGCGCCAATTGGGGCCAAGCAGACGTGCACGGCGGTGTGCTCGATGCTGGCACGGTTCATATCGAGGCGCGCAAGAAGGTTGCAGATCATTCGATAGATGATTGAGCACGCCTTGGTCGTCGGGTCGCCTCACTGCGGCCAATCCTTGCAGAGCGTGATGCCGATCATGATCAGCGAGCCGATTGCGACCACCACCGGGCAGATAAACGGCAACTCTTCCAGCACGCCGATAACGACCGCCCGGACGCGGAGAGTTCTCGTCATATGCGCAAAGCGCCAGCCTGCCACACCCATCGGACATCTCCGTTTGGCCCCCAGCAGCGGCGGTCTCACTCTTCAGCGCGAAGCGATCTCCGGCTATAGCCCATTCGGATGTATCCCTGGCTCAAGGTGAAGGAACCCTTGCAAGATCTTAGGGGGCATTGCCAAGGCAGGCTGCGGGTTCTTTGGGGTGCCGCCGCGAGCGGGGTACGCGCGACCGCTCCTATTGAGAATATCTGCCGCGAGAAAATTCGTGGTTGCAGTTGCGGGTTAGGCAACATGTCTGCCGAGGACGCGTTCTCATAAATCGAGATGGGGGCGTGTCCGCCATGCCCCCATAGCAATTAAACTGCGTCGCGCCGCTAAGTACGGATAGTACCCGCCGGGGCAAACATAGTTGCCGTACGCGTCGTAGCCGCAGCCGCCGCGGTAGTAGGCCCGCAGCCCCGCCGACCGCAGCCGCACCCACTGCCGCCGCACCGACCCCGTAGCGGTAGCCGCGACACGCCCCTGCATACGCAGCCCGATAGCCTAGGGCCCGCCGCGCACGGCGACAGCGCCGCCCCGGTATCCGGGAGCCGCGACCGCGCCCCCGCGGTAGCCTCCTGCTCGCACGGCACCGCCGTGGAAACCTCCGGCGCTGCCGTGCGGATCGGTCGCTAAACTAGCGCATCGTCTCGACCGTCGCGACGTGCTCACGGATGAGCCTCGCGACATCCAGCGTATGGGTCGCGATCATGAAATGACTGGCGCCGGGTACGGTCACTAGCGACGATCTGGAGACTGCGTCAGTCAGCACCTCGGCGACACGCTGAACGGCTGGATGACCGCACTCGCCTCGCACGAAGAGGCTTGGCGCAGCGATGCCTGCATAGGCGGCAAGCGGCACATCGAAAACTCCATGCCGACGACCAGTCGAGAACGTTCGTCGGCGTGGTGGCAACAATGTAGTCCCGGGTCCGGGCTGGGAGGGCGTCAAAGCTGCCGTAACCGCCGTAGAAGTCGATGATGCTCCGCGCAGCCAGCAGCTTTCCGTCGTCACAGGCGCGGACATAAGCGTCGGCCATCGCGCGCACTTGCTCGTACAGCGCGAGATCGCCGGAGTGGCGAAGCAGATTGAACGGGGGTCGCCTCGATCAAGGTCAGGCTCGTGATTTTGGTCCGGTCACGAAGCGCAGTCGCCAAGCACACCGTGGCACCCCACGAATGCCCAACGAGGTGGACAGCGCTGTTGGTGCGCTGGATGACGGCCTCGACGATGTCGATCTCCCGTTCGATAGAAATGTCGTCCGGGGTGCGGCGCTCTTCGGTGTCGCCATAACCGAGCAGGCTCATTGTCACCGCCCGAAAGCTATCTCCTAAGAGAGCGATCACACCACGCCACAGCGCTCCCGTACTCCATGAGCCGGGCACGAAAAGAATGGTCGGCCCCGATCCTTGCTCAGGGTAGTCGATCCGTCTGTCAGGATACTCGACCATGGCTGCCCCCGCACGTGGAGGTGTCCGTACCGAGAACCATACCACGAGCGGCACGAGAACCACATGGAAGACAAGGCTCGCGACGGAGGACCCAGACACGGGCTCCGGGTCCTCGGGGGCGCGCGGAAAACGCGAGGTACGCGCGACCCCGGCTGTTGAGGAAATCTGGCGAGAGAAAATTTGTGATTGCAGTTACAGAAGGTGGCTAAAGATTACCTCCTTTGGCATTATCGAGCCTCATAGAGGATTACTCACACTTTAGGGACATCCTTGCGGGAGAAGGTGGCGTAAGCCGCCTCCAGCGGCCGTTTCTTAAGAGACGCCGAAGCGCAGCTTCGGCTATGAGGGCACATCGCGCGCCCCGTCATTTGCGCTACTGCGCCGTGTCGATCTTCAACTGCTTGATCTTGCGATAGAGCGTGGCGCGGCTGAGGCGGAGCGCTTTTGCCGCCTCCGTGACGCGGCCGCCGTGCTTGCGTAGCGCCTCCCTGATGGTCGCGCGTTCGGCCGCTGCAAGGTCCGGCTCGCTGGCGCGGCCGCCGAACGGCGGCAGATCGAGATCGGTATCGCTGATGACGCCATGCTCGGCGGTGCAGCCGGCGAGCCGTAGCACATGGCGGAGCTGACGCATGTTGCCGGGGAATGGATAGGCTGAGAGCGCCGACCAGGCTGCGGCCGAGAGCCTGCAACCCGGTGCCTCCTCGGCCGCGATGTCCCTGATCACATCCGCCCTGTCGGCGCGCTCGCGCAAGGGCGGCAGCCGCATCTCCATGCCGCGCAGGCGGAAGTAGAGATCGGCGCGGAAGCTGCCCTCCTCCGCCATGCGGCCGAGATCGCGATGGGTGGCGCTGATCAGGCGGATGTCGACGGCTGTCGGCTTGAGCGCGCCGAGCGGCCAGACCTCGCGGTTCTCCAGGACGCGCAACAGCCGGGTCTGGAGCGCGATCGGCATGTCGCCGATCTCGTCCAGGAACAGCGTGCCGCCGTCGGCCTGTACGATCAACCCCTTCGAGCCGTCGCGCCGAGCACCGGTGAAGGCGCCGGCCTCATAGCCGAACAGCTCGGCATCGATCAGGCTTTCCGGCATCGCCGCGCAGTTGAGCGCGACGTAATTGCTGCGCGCGCGGCTGCTTGCGGCATGAATGGCGCGCGCGAAGGCATCCTTGCCGACGCCGGTCTCGCCATGCAGCAGGATCGGCAAATTGTGGTCGCCGATGCTTTTCAGCCGCTTCACACCTTTGACCAGTGCGGGATCGCTACCGGCAAGCTTGTCGAGACCATCGAACCGGCCTGCGCGATTCTCACGACGCGTAACCGGCTGACGGCCGGGTGGTCGTGCACGCAGCGGCGGCGCCACATGAGCGCGTCCGAGCGGGCTGCCGTCTGCACGGCGCACGGCGCCCGTCTCTTCCGCCGCGTCGAACTTGACGTAGCGCGACAGGTCGATGCCCGATGCGATGAGGCCGTCTGTCAGTCCAAGCATCGCGCGCGCCGCCCGGCAGGCGCCGACAATGCGGCGGTCGTCGTCATAGGCGATCAGGCCGCTGCCGCCGTCGCCGGGCACGGTCGCAATCCAGGCATTGTGGAAATGGTTGCGGAAGATCGCGCCCTCGATCCGGCGCGTCGCCTCCATGGTAACCGCTAGCGCAAGCTGATGCGCGGCGCGCGAAAGATCCTCGCGGCAGGAGGTAATATTGACCGCACCGGCGATGCGCCCCCTCTGGTCGAACAGCGGCGCAACCGCGCAAGAGAACATGCTCCACTGCTCGCGAAAATGCTCGTCGCGATGCACAAGGATCGGCTTTTTCTCGGCTAGCGCGGTGCCGAGCCCATTGGTGCCCTCGCAAGCCTCGGCGAAATTCGAGCCGGTGTAGATCTTCCATTCAAGGAACATTTTGGCATCGGCTTCGCCCGGCAGGCGGCTGAACAGCATGGTGGCGTTGGCGTCGGCGAGATTGACGCAATAGCCGGCCTCGCGCAGCACCCGCGCGAGATCATCGAGCTCGGGCGTCGCGAGCCGGATCGTCTCCTCCAGGGGTTCGGCGACATGCCGGATCTCGGTCTCGGTGAGCGTCTGCGGCGGGCCCTGGCGTGCCGGATCGAGCTTGTGGTTGATCAGGCAGCGCCGCCAGGAGTTTGCGATCCGCGACTCCGCATCGACGTCGGTCGCGTGAGTGGCGACGGACAGCACACGGGCGACATGGTTCGAGGCCGACAGGCTGGCCATCGCAGACGTCTCCACCCTGTATTATTGTGCAAAGTCTGGCAGTCCGGGCGGGGATGTCAATCGGGAACCGACGCGCTGACGTTGCTGCGCCTGCTCACCACGCGTCGATGCAGGGGCGCTTCTTGGTCGTGCGCTCGGGCGGCTTCGGCACGGAGCGCAGGCCCGCCATGATCCAGCGCCGCGTCTCGGCGGGATCGATGACGTTGTCGATCTCGAACACCGAGGCGATCGAGACCGCCTTGCCGTTGGCGTAGAGCTCGGCGACCTTGTTGCGATAGTAGGTCTCGCGCTCGACCGGATCGGCGATCGCCTCCATTTCCTTGCGGAAGCCGAGCCGCACATAGCCTTCGAGCCCCATGCCGCCGAATTCGCCGGTCGGCCAGGCCGCGGTGAAGAACGAGGCATGAAAGCCGCCGCCGATCATCGACTGTGCGCCGAGGCCATAACCCTTGCGCAGCACGATGCCGAACAGCGGCACGGTGAGGCTCGCGCCGGTGACGAACATCCGGGAGACGTGGCGCACGATCGCGGTCTTCTCCGCTTCCGGCCCGACCATGAAGCCGGGTGTGTCGCAGAGCGAGACGATGGGTAAGTCGAAGGCGTCGCAGAGCTGGAGGAAGCGTGCCGCCTTGTCGCCAGCATCCGCATCGATCGCGCCGCCGAGATGGCGGGGATCGTTGGCGATCAGGCCGAACGGCTTGCCTTCGATCCGGATGAAGGCGGTGATCATGCCGACGCCGTAGTCACGGCGGAGCTCGAGAACGGAGTCCGTGTCCGCGATCAGATCGATCAGGGTGCGGATGTCGTAGACGCGCAGGCGGTTCTCGGGAATCGCCCGGCGCAGGAGGCGCTGATCGGCGGCTTGCCACTCGCTCACCGCGCCCTGGAAATAGGACAGGTATTTCTGCGCAACCCGCGTCGCCTCCACCTCGTCCTCGACGAGAATGTCGATGACGCCGTTCGGGGACTGGAACGAGACCGGACCGACCTCGGCGGGATGATAGACGCCAAGACCGCCGCCTTCGATCATGGCCGGACCGCCCATGCCGATCGAAGCGTTCCTGGTTGCGATGATGACGTCGCAGCAGCCGAGCATCGCCGCGTTGCCTGCAAAGCAATAGCCGGAAACGACGCCGACCACCGGCACGAGGCCGGAGAGCTTTGCGAATTGCAGGAAGGAAGGACCATCGAGACCGGTCATGCCGAGGCGGTCGGTGTCGCCGGGCCGCCCGCCGCCGCCTTCGGCGTAAAACACCAGCGGCATGCGCCATTGCTCGGCCAGCGTCAGCATGCGGTCGATCTTCTTGTGGTTCATGTGGCCCTGCGTGCCCGCAAGCACGGTGTAGTCATAGGCGACCACCATGCAGCGCGCGCCCTCGGATCCGAACTTGTCCGCATTCACCGTGGCGACGCCGGTGATGAGACCGTCCGCCGGGGTGTTCTTGATGAGGTCGTCGAGCTTACGGCGGCGGCGCTGCGCGGCGATGGCGAGGCTGCCATACTCCATGAACGAGCCGTCGTCGACGAGCTGCGCAACGTTCTCGCGCGCAGTGCGCTGATTGGTGTTGCGGCGGCGTTCGACGGACGCCGGGCGATTTTCGTCGCGTGTGTTGGCCTGGCGCGAAAACATCTCGGCGAGATCGGGACGGATGTGATCGAGATCGATCTCGGCCTCCTTGGCCGCGCTGTCGGCTGCGACGTCGAGCGGTTCGAGATAGAGGATGGGCTCGCCATGCAGCAGCGTGACGCCGTCACCGGCCGCGAGTTTTGTCACCCGGCCGCCCTGCTCGGCCATCACCAGGTGCTCCATCTTCATGGATTCGATCACCGCGAGCTGCTGGCCGGGACGCACGATCTCGCCCTCTTTGACCTGGATCGTGACCACGGTGCCCTGCAAGGGCGCCGCGACCATCACCGTTCCCTCCGGCACCTCCTGCGCGGCATGGGCTTGCGCCGCGTGATCGCCGGACTTGTCAGTCGGGGCAAAGAACAGCGGCCGCGCTGCGCCGTCGGCGGCCTCCACGAGCTTGGCGACGTTGCGATCGATGAAGTCGGTCGCGATGCGATTGGTCTTGAAGTCGGGATGGGCGAGCACCGCCTGGAGAAAGGGGATATTGGTAGCGACCCCGTCGATCCGGAACTCACGCAAGCTCCGCGAGGCCTTCGCGACCACGTCGTGCCAGGCCTCGCCCGGCGTATGGACGATGACCTTGGCAAGCAGCGAGTCGAAGGCGGCGCTGGTCTTGTAGCCGGCATAGCCGAAGCTATCGACGCGCACGCCGGGCCCCGACGGCGGCTCGAACACGGCGAGCACGCCGCCGGTCGGGTGCGTGGCGCCAGTCTCGTCCAACGTCTCCATGTTGACGCGGAGCTGCATGGCATAGCCGCGCGGCTCCGGAATCGAAGCCTGGTCGAGACCGAGCGAAGCGAGCGAGGCGCCGGAGGCGACCGCGAGCTGGGCGCGGACGAGATCGACGCCCAGCACCTCCTCCGTCACGGTGTGCTCGACCTGAAGCCGCGGATTGGCCTCGATGAAGGCAAAGCTGTCTTCAGTGGCGTCATCGACCAGGAACTCAAAGGTGCCGAGATTGTCGTAGGCCGCGTGCGTGGCGAGCTGCCTCGCCGCCTCGATGATGCGGCCGCGCAAGCCGTCGCTGAGCGAGGGGCTGGGCGCCACCTCGACCAGCTTCTGGTGCCGGCGCTGGACGGTGCATTCGCGCTCCCAGAGATGGCTGATCGCGCCATGATGGTCGCCGATGATCTGCACCTCGATGTGGCGCGCCTTTCGGATCAGGCGCTCGGCATAGACGCCGTCAAAGCCGAAAGCGGCCTTCGCTTCGGACTGGCAGCGCGCATAGGCTTCCGCAAGATCGGTCGCCTTCTCCACGATGCGCATGCCGCGGCCGCCGCCACCGGCCATCGCCTTGATCACGATCGCGGCGGACTTGCCGAGCGAGTCGAAAAACGCCTGGATCTCGCCAAGCGAGGACGGACCGCTGGTGCCGGCGATGATCGGCACGCCGCAAAGCTTGGCCAGCTGACGCGCCGCGACCTTGTCGCCGAACAGCTCGAGCGCGGTCACCTTCGGCCCGACGAAGGCAATGCCTTCGGCCGCACAGGCCTTGGCGAAGTCCGCATTCTCGCTGAGGAAGCCATAGCCGGGATGCACAGCGTCGCAGCCTGCTTCCTTCGCCGTCTTCACCACGCTTTCGATGTCGAGATAGGCTCGCGCACCGCGGCCGGGAATTTCGATCGCCTCGTCGGCGCCGCGGACATGCAGTGACAGCGCATCGTCTGCGGAAAAAATAGCTACCGTCGCAATGCCGGCATCGGCAGCGGCCCGCGCGATGCGGATGGCGATCTCGCCGCGATTGGCGATCAGGAGCTTTCGGAACGACATTGAGCGGGCCTCCATGCTCCCTGTATTTGCAGCGAGCATCGGGGGACGTCAACGACAAGCGAGGGCCGAGTCAAGGGTCGCCCGGCTTGCGGCACGCAATGGTGCCGCGACGCGGAATAAATCGCTCTATCCTAACCTCTGCGCACACATCTCACACCGTCATCCTGAGGTGCGAGCGCGTCCGCGCTGCGCCGGGAGCCTCGAAGGATGAACGGCCCATTTGTCTCAGGCACTACGACTTCCTTGCGTCGTGAGCCGGGCCGTCGCCCTTCGAGGGCCGTGCTACGCACGGCCACCTCAGGGTGACGGACCGCGGGGCCACGAAAGTGGTGGCGATTACGCCGCCCTTACGCCGGCGACGAAGGTCGTCACCTCGTGCTGCAGCGCCTGCAGCTTCTGCGTCAGCCGGCCGCTCGATTGCAGCACCTGACCTGCGGCATGACCGGTCTCGGAGGTTGCCTCCGTGACCCCGGAGATGTTTTGCGAGACCTGGTTGGTGCCGGAGGCGGCGTCCTGCACGCTGCGCGCGATGGCTTGCGTCGCAGCGCCCTGCTGTTCCACGGCGGCCGCGATCGAAGAGGAGATCTCGTTGACCTCCATGATGGTGCTGCGGATGCTCTGGATGTTGCCGACCACCTGATCGGTCTCGGCCTGGATCGCCGATATCTGCGCACCGATCTCGTCGGTTGCCTTCGCGGTCTGGCTCGCCAGCGACTTCACCTCGCTCGCAACGACGGCAAAGCCCTTGCCAGCTTCGCCGGCGCGCGCCGCCTCGATGGTGGCGTTGAGCGCGAGCAGGTTCGTCTGCGAGGCGATCTGGTTGATGAGGTCGATGACCTCGCCGATCTTGTGGGCCGCCTGAGCCAACCCCTGCACGGTGTCGTTGGTGCGCTGGCCGTCGGCCGCCGCCTTGTCGGCGACTTGGGCAGCTTGCGCGACACGCTGGCTGATCTCGGTGATTGACGACGATAGCTCGGCGGCGGCGGAGGCCACCGTCTGCACGTTGCTCGAAGCCTGCTGGCAGGCGTCGGCGACGATGCTCGCGCGCCCGCTCGCCTTGTCGGCGGTTTCCGACATGCCTTGCGCGGCCTGCTGCATCCGTTGCGCTTCATTGAAGACGTCACGGACCACGGCCTGGACGCTGTCCTCGAACTTGCCGGCAAGATCGACCATCACCTTGCGCTTGTCGGCGTCCGACTTCTGCTTCAACTCCTGCTGCTCGGCATGCATCTGGTGCACGCCCGCCGCATTGTCCTTGAACACGGCGAGCGCCTTGGCCAATCCGCCGACTTCGCCATGGCGGCTCGTATAGGGCACGTCGAACGCGCTGTCGCCGGACGCAAGCCGCTCCGTGAGCGCGGTGATGGCCGCAAGCGGCTTGGTGACGCTGCGGCCGATCAGGAAGGAGGCGACGAGTACCAGTGCGAAGACGGCAAGACATACCCATGCGAACGTCATCGCGGTCTGGCGGAACACGGCATCGACGTCGTCGAGATAGATTCCGGTGCCGACGATCCAGCCCCACGGCGCAAAGCCCTTCACATAGGAGATTTTCGCCACCGGCTGCTCGAAGCCGGGTTTGGGCCAGAGATAGCTGTAGAAGCCCGCGCCCTGCCCCTTCACGACGTTGACGAAGCCCATGAACAGCGCGTTACCCGCGGGATCCTTCATGCCGGAGAGATCCTTGCCGTCGAGCTCCGGCTTGATCGGATGCATGACCATCTTCGGGGTCATGTCGTTGATCCAGAAATACTCGACCTTGTCGTAACGCAGGCTCTTGATTTCGGCCATCGCCGCGCCTTGCGCCTGCTCGCGCGTCAGCTTCTCCTCGCTCTCGAGCTTCTGGTAGTGCGTCAGAATGCCATAGCCGACGTCAACCATCTGCTGGGTCTTGGCCTGGCGGTCGGCAACCATCTGCGCACGCATGGTGTAGAGCGCGATCGGCGCCAGCACGATCATGCCGAGGAGGCCGATGGCGACAATCAGGACAAGCTTGAAACTGATGCGGGAAAACATTTTGGTGCTCGCGTGAATTGGCAGAATGCTGAAATGCCAATTTATCCCGAACCGCTTAGCAAAGATTTAAGCATTCGGATTCGATCGCCCTGCCCTCACTAGGTCGCCGGCACCCCGTGCAACAGGCGGTTGCGATACTCACCCGGCGAGGCCTTGAACCAGCGCCGGCAGGCCCGGAAAAAGCTGCTCTGGTCGGCGAAGCCGAGCAGATAAGCCGCCTGCCCGAGCGACAGATGCAGCCGGCCGAGATACTGGTCCGCCAGTTCCCGCCGCGTATCGTCCAGAAGCTGCACGAACGAGGTCGCTTCCTCTTCCAGCCGTCGCTGCAGGGTGCGCTCGCTCATGCAGAGCTCGACGGCGACTTCGTCCCGCCGCGGTTCACCGTCGGGAAGCCGCCGCACGATCGCCTCGCGCACCCGAAAACTCGTCAGTGCGTGATCGAAGTGGCGCAGATATTCGCCGGCATAACGCTCGTGCAGCTCGCCGAGTTGCGGATTGAAAGTCGGCAGTGCCAGGTCCATGTCGCTGCGTGCGAACATCACGCTGTTGCGCTCGGCGTTGAACGTAACCGGGCAGCGAAAGGCAGCGTGATAGGGCGAGATATCTGCGGGCGGAGGATAGGTGAGCGCGATCGAGCGCGGATTAACGTCATTGCGTGCGACCCAGCGGCAGAAGCCGATCACGGTGACGAAGATGAACTCGATGCGCTGACGCGGGATCGGCCGGTTGCCGCCGAACAGCACGAAATCGATGCGACAGCAATCACCGTCCTCAGTCATGCTCATGGTCAGCGCGTCGCTGAGGATGAGCAGATAACGGTTGAGCCGCTCGAAGGCGCCGCGCAGATCGGCGCATGACATCATGGTGTAGCCGACCACGTCGAACGCCGCCGGCCGCGCCATCTGATACTGCGCAAGCGAGAGTGCCGGATTTTTCGACCGCTCGACCGCAAGCTCCCAGAGGTGGCTGATCTTCTCGGTGGAGAGCCGCGCGCTCGCTCCTTCCAGCTCCTGCGGATCGATGCCGGCGGCCGCAAACAGGCTCGAGACGTCCAGCCCTTCTGCAGCGAGCATCTCAGCGATGCTCCGCACCCAGACCGCGGCCGTCGTCCGCTTCGACATCCCCAACGCTCCTCCAGCGCTTGTTGCTTATTGGCGCCGCAACTGCCGATACGCAGCGGCTGCCTTGCTTCGAATATGACACGAAACGGCTCGCCGTGCCACGCGAGCAGCACTCTGTTATCCCTCAGTCTCGACATTGTCATCCCGGTGGGCTCTTATTTCCGCACGACGCCATCTTGATGTGAGCATGGAGCCCGCCGTCCGCGGGCATTGGAGATCGTCATGGCGGATCTGGAAGGCAGCGAGGGCTTGCCCTGGCCGCTCGGCTGTTCCCGTAACGAGGCGGACCAGAGCTGCAACTTCGCGCTTTATTCCAAGCACGCGACCGCGGTCACGCTCCTGCTCTATCGTGATGGCGAGTTCGCGACACCGCTTCGCGTTTTGCCTTTTACATTTCCGGTCAACAAGAGCGGCCGCGTCTGGCATATGCGCCTGCCGTCCGAAATGATCGCGGACGCCAAATACTACGCATATCAGGTCGATGGTCCCTTCGATCCCGTAAGCGGGCAACGCTTCGATCGCGACAAGATCCTGCTCGATCCCTATGCCAAGGGCGTGTTCTTCCCGCCCGCCTTCAGCCGCGATGCGGCGATGGAAGCCGGATCGAACGCGGGCAAGGCGCCGCTCGGACTGCTCGCTGATGGCGCGACGGCCCCGCCCCCGGGCCGGCCGCCGGCGCCACGCCACGACCACGAGCTGATCATCTACGAAATGCATGTGCGCGGCTTCACGCGGCGGGCCAATTCGAAAGTGCCCGAAGATCAGCGCGGCACTTTTGCCGGTATCGTCGCAAAGATCCCGTATCTGAAGAACCTCGGCGTCACCGCTGTCGAGCTGATGCCCGTGCACCAGTTCGAGCCGGGGACGACCAATTACTGGGGCTACATGACGCTCAACTTCTTCTCGCCGCACGCGCCCTACAGCGTGGCCGGCAGGCCTGAAAGTGCGCTCGGTGAATTCCGCCTGATGGTCGATGAGCTGCACCGGGCCGGCATCGAGGTGCTGCTCGACGTCGTCTACAATCACACCGCGGAGATGGGCAATGGCGGGCCCACCTATTCGTTCCGCGGCATCGACAACTCGACTTACTACGCGCTGTCACCGACCGACTTCTCCAGCTACGTCAATTTCAGCGGATGCGGCAACGACCTGCGCACCGCGCATCCGGCACCGCGGCTGATGGTCGTCGACAGCCTCAGATATTGGGCGACGTCGATCGGCGTCGACGGCTTCCGCTTCGATCTTGCCTCGATCTTCGCCCGCAATGAGGACGGCTCGCTCAATTCCGACGATCCGCCGATCGTCGTGGAAATCTCCAGCGACCATGATCTCGCCGATATCAGACTGATCGCAGAGCCCTGGGACGCTGGCGGCGGCTACCAGATGGGCCGCGCCTTTCCGGGCCGCTCCTGGTGCCAGTGGAACGATCATTTCCGCAGCACCGTCCGCGGCTTCGTCAAGGGCGATGGCGGCCTGGTCGCCGATCTCATGACCCGCCTCTACGGCAGTACGGACCTGTTTCCGGACACGCTGACTGACGCCGACCGGCGTACGCAGAGCATCAACTTCGTCGATTGCCACGACGGGCTCAATCTCTGCGATCTCGTCAGCTACACCAACGACGACCAGCGCAGCTGGGGCTGCGGCTACGAGGGCACAAATAACGTGCCTCCCGATGTGGCCGCGCTGAGGAAGCGGCAGGTCAAGAATTTCTGCTGCCTGCTGATGCTGTCGAACGGCGTGCCGATGTTCGTTGCGGGTGACGAGTTCATGCACAGCCAGAACGGCAATCCAAACGTCTACGACCAGGACAACGAGATTACCTGGCTCGACTGGGACCTCGCTGAAACCAACGCCGACGTGCTGCGCTTCTTCCGCATGATGATCGGCTTCCGCAAGGCCCATTCGGTGATCGCAAGGAGCACCGGATGGGGCGCCGACTGCTCCTGGCACGGCGCCGACGGCGATCCTGATCTCGGCGGCGGCTCGCGGTCGCTTGCGCTGCACTTAAGCGGCGCATCGACAGGCGGCGCC
Organism: Bradyrhizobium sp. CCGUVB23; assembly: GCF_024199885.1. Classification (NCBI taxonomy): domain Bacteria; kingdom Pseudomonadati; phylum Pseudomonadota; class Alphaproteobacteria; order Hyphomicrobiales; family Nitrobacteraceae; genus Bradyrhizobium; species Bradyrhizobium sp. CCGUVB23. The sequence goes on along the minus strand of NZ_JANADQ010000001.1, from coordinate 5,285,240 downwards.
GACATTTTTGCGATGTTCAATGCTTATTGGGAAGCGCTGAGCTTCGAACTCCCGACATCGTCGATCTGGAAGCGTGTGGTGGATACGTCGCTGGAGAGTCCGAACGATATCGTCGAGGAGGCCGCCGCGCAGCCATACATCTCCAACGCGTACAGCGTCGGCCCGCGATCGGTCGCGGTCCTCATTTCGAGCAAAGCGGCTTAGCCAAACGCGATCACACCAAGCCAAAGGCTGGCCCGACGGTCGTTCGAGGCGCAATGCTAATAGCTGGCGAAGCAGGCGCGTTTGCGCGGACTCCAGGTGTAGCCGGATGGACAAGGCGGCCGGGGCTGCGCCCCTGCGGGGCACTCGTTCCAGACGCGTGCGCCGGTCCCCCATCCATCGACGACGCAGGCCCCGGAGATGGTGGGGTGGCAACCGGGGCCACATCCGACGGCGGCGGTCGCAAGACCAATTCCGGCAACGGTCGCGACGAGCAAAGCGGTGACGAAGAGCGCTCTCATGATCTCCCCCTTTTCGATTGTCTCCGGCTCCTGCCACCGGCAGGAGCCACGGCAACCCGTCAATGACGCACAGACAGCGGATTTGGTTCCCGGCGATTAGCGATCACTCCCGTGGCCGCGATGGTAGGTATTCGGCAACGGCCAGCGCCAGCTGTCGAGCCTGGTCCGGTCCGGCTCGAAGACCTCGATCTTGAGCGGATAGCAGGCCGCGACGTCGCTGGAATGGGTCGCGCTGCAATCGCCGCCCGGGCACGCGGAGAGGGCGCCGAGCAGATCGATCTCCGCGAAGAGCTCGATGAAGTCGCCGGGACGGACGGGGCTGGCCTTCATGAAATACTGGTGCGTATCCCCGGTGAAGCCGGTGCACATGAAGACATTGAGCACGTCGTGGACGTGATGCTCGACCGCTCGCACGTCGGTCTTCAATTCGGCGGCCAGCGCACGCGACAGGTTGGAGTGGCAGCAGAAATCATAGGACGTGCCGCCCAGCAGCAGGTTGGTATAGGGATCGCAGCGCGTGCCTATGACGTCGTGGATGCCGGCGCCATCCGCGTCGAAGCCGTACCAGCCGAGCGTGTCATGGCTGATGGTCGCCATCGGCCGCAGCTGCGGCATGGTGCTCCAGAGCCGGTCGCCGGTGCCGACATGCGTTGCGTGAAGCGCACGTGTCTTGCCGCTGAAGAAGCGCTCGGAGAGATCGTGAGCGTTCCAGAGATTGAGGTCGCCGACCTGCGGGCCCTCGATGCTGACGATGCGGAAAAACTGGCCGCGCGAGACGCGAAACGCGCGGGCATCGCGCGGCGGCACCACGATCTCCTGTGTCTTGACCATCGTCTCCCGTGCAGATTCCAGCACGGCCATGTCCGGCTTCTGCATCGCGCCGGCGGGATAGACGACGGTCGGCTTGGCGGCCCGGCGTGAGGCTGCGTCGGCAGGCGCAGGTGGGATTCTGGGAGACATGATTAACCTCAAGGTGAGCGCAGAGCGCGATCGCACTTGCAGATCATGCCTCAAGCTCCTGCGCCGTAAAAGATCAGGACTGTCGCAGCGCGCGGTAAACCCCATGTTCGAACTGGCGATAGGCGTTCAGCGCTTCGCCGTCCGCGAAGGGCAGGATCTGCATCATGATGACGCCCGCGAGGCGCTTCGATGGGTCGATCCAGTAATAGGTGTTGAACAGGCCGGCCCAGGTCAGGCTGCCGGCGCTGCGGCCATCCGGGACGGGATCGAGGTTGATCATATTGCCGAGCCCCCATCGCAGATGGGTGCCCGGGAAGAAGTTGACGTCGTTCGAAAGCGCGGGATTGGTTGTCTTCAGGATGCCGGCCTCGAGATTGCCGATCTGGTTTTCGGACATCAACGCAACCGTCGCAGGCTGTAGGATGCGCGCCCCGCGCAGGCTTCCGCCGTTGAGCAGCGCCTGGAGCAAGGCCAGGTAATCGGACGCGGTGGAATAGATGCCGCCTCCACCCAGAAACGCCTTGCTGCCACCCGGCTTTTCCAGCGGCTGCACCAGAAGCTTGCCCCGAGCATCCCGCACGAACAGGCTGGCCTCTCGCGCGCGCTGCTTGTCATCGAGTGCGACGACGGTATCGTTCATGCCGAGCGGACCCGTGATGTGGTCGCGGAAATAGCGCTCGAGCGGCTCGCCGCTCGCGATCTCCACCATCCGGCCGACGCGGTCGAGACTGCCGCCATAGGCCCATCTTGCACCGGGTTCGAACATCAGCGGCATGCGCGGCAGGTTTCGCTTGCCGCGCGCGACCTTGAGATAGCGGGCGACCTTCGGATCCCAGAGCAGATAGCTGAAGCCGGAAGTGTGCGACAACAGATGGCGCAGCGTCAGCGGCCTCTCGGGAGGATGCAGCTGCGGGGCACCCTTCGCATCGAAACCGGCGAGCACCTGAATCGCGGCGAGCGCCGGATCGATGTTGGCGGCCGGCTCGTCCAGATGCAGCCTGCCCTGCTCCACGAGCTGCAGCGCCGCGACCGACGTCAGCAATTTGACCATCGAGGCGATGCGGAAGATCGTATCAGTCGACATGCGCGAGGCCGCATCGCCGTTGCGCAGGCCGAAGGCGCCCACATAGAGCACCGACTGTTCGTTCGCGGCCATCGCCACCACGCCGGGAATCTTTTGCGCGCTGACGGTGGCTGATAATGCGCCGTCGATCTCGCGGCTGCGTAGCGGCGCCAACGACGATGCCGCCCGGCCGGGCACGGGAACGGCAGCGGCCATGCTCGCGGCCGCAAGCCCCACGGTTTGCAGGAGCGCATCACGCCGGCTGAGCGGACCCCACATGAGGTTTCCTGGAAGCTGATCCGGAATCTGATCTAGTATAGCCCAGACAACCCCGGGTCGCATGCCCCGAGGTGACATCACGGGGCTGATCAGGGCATCAGCCGAGGGGGAACCAGGATGCAAGTCGCCGGCCTCGTCCTTCCCGTCTTTGCCATCATCGTCACCGGCTGGCTCGCCGGTTGGCTCGGCTACATCTCGCGGTCGCTGGCCGACGGCCTCGTGCATTTCGCCTATAACGTGGCGATGCCGGCGCTGCTGGTCGTCACCATCGCGCAGGAGCCGGCGAGCAATCTCCTGGAATGGCGCTTCCTGTTCGCCTTCGGCGGCGGATCGATGCTGTGCTTCGCGCTGGTCTTTCTGGTTGTTCGCATGGCGTTCGGCCGCGACCTCGCCTCCAGCACGATGCAGGGCATGACCGCAGCGATGACCAATACCGGCTTCGTGGCGCTGCCGGTCCTGCATTCGATCTACGGACAGCCAGCCGTGCTGCCCGCCGCCATCGCAACCGTGTTCGTCGCGGCGGTGATGTTCCCGGTGACCGTCATCCTCCTGGAGAGCAGCGGCCGCGGCGCGCCGGGCGCGGCATCCCCCTCCACGCTGGTGAAGCAGATCCTGCTTAATCCGATGGTGCTCTCGACCCTGATCGGTCTTGCCTGGGCGATCACAAGCCTGCCGATTCCTGCTCCGCTCAAGGCCTATCTGAACATTTTTGCGGCCGCGCTCACGCCATGCGCCCTCTTCGCCATCGGTCTCGGCCTCTCGATCGAAGGCGTGCGCGCGAACCTCAATGCGTCGCTCGTGCTCGCGGCCGTCAAGCTCGTGCTCATGCCGCTGCTGGTGTACGGACTGTGCGTGGCCTCAGGCCTCAATCCCTTCTACACGATCGCCGCCGTCATCTGCGCCGCCGTGCCGACGGCGAAGACGGCGTACATCCTGGCCGGCGCCTACAAGGTCGAGCATTCGCTGGTCGCATCCACGGTCTCGATCACGACGCTGCTGTCGGTTGTGACGCTGCTGGGCTGGCTCTATGTGCTGCAGGGCCTCGCGGCCAAAGCGGGCTAGGATGGGAATGAGGAGTCGAGAATGGCCACGTTCAAGGGAAGCTGCCTCTGTGGTGAAGTCGCCTTCGAGGTCGACAGCCCATTCGATCGCTTCCTGAACTGCCACTGCTCGCGCTGCCGGAAGGCAACCGGGTCAGCGCATTCCTGCGAGGTGATCGTAAAGGCCTCCGCACTGCGATGGCTGCGCGGAGAAGCATCCGTCGCGCGCTACGACCTGCCGACGGCGCGGAGCTTTGCGACCGCCTTCTGCAAGATCTGCGGCAGCCCCATGCCGCACCTCACCCGCAGCGGACGCGAAGCGATCATCCACGCCGGCGCATTCGACGAGCCGCTTGGTGTGACGCCGGACCGGCATGTGCAGTGGGCGTCACGGGCGGAGTGGTACGTGCATGGGGAGGGGCTGGAGGTGGAGGAGTAGCTCGTTGGCGCGCTCCGCTGATCGCGCTGGAGTTGCATGCCGACACAGAACGAGGTACAGGGACGCACCGCAACTTCATTGCAGGAGGCGACCATGCTGACGATTGCACGCTTCCCGGGTTCGATGCGCGATATTTAGCGCGCGCTCCGGGATTTTAGTCCCGGGTGAGATCTCAAAACGCTGAACTCGTCGAATCTGCCTGCGGACGCCTTGCGTCCGCGCTCGCGGAAACCATTTCCATGACCTCGTCTCTTGTCCTGGTCCCACGCCGGGGGGCCGGGCGTTCGAACATGCTCGAACGTCAACTCCGGAGATATCATTCCCGCTTTCAGGGAGCGGTGCGCGCTCTGGCCATGTGCCACCCGCGCATTGCGGACCTCGGCGCGAGCTTTCCTGCGCTGCTGTTTGCGCTGGCCGTCCCGCGCGCCGGGCTAGATCCCGCGCAGGCGCTCGCGCGCGTGATCGATGGCGCCGCGCTGACGGACGTAGCCGCGGCGGCTGGCGTGCCGATGTGGTTGCGCAAGCTGCCTCCGGAGGCGTTCGTGCGTCCGATCGTGAGGCTGCTGCCTGACGGTGAACTGTTTCGCCGGCAGATCGCGAACCACATCCCGCGCTCACCGAGGTTCGCGCCGACGTGGCTGCAGGCCGTTACTGACGTTGCCGAATGCGCGCACGAGGCGGCGGCCGTGTGGATCGCGCGCGAATGCATCCGCGAGCCGCGGCGCATCAAGCCCGCACGCTTGCGACTCATCAGTCTCTGGTCGTGGTTTTCCGTCCAGCCCGCAACCTTCGGACACGAGCTCATCGATCGGCCGTGGACGCCGAACATGCACATTGGTTCAGCGCTTGCGGCCGCCGACGAATGGCGGACGAAAATCGCGCTGCATGCGAGCCTTGGTCCTCAGCCGATCAGCGACATGTGGCTCGAGGCGAGTCATGTGGCCGGGTACGATTTCGTTCCGTTGAACTCGACCGCCTCGATCACCGAAGAGGCGGTCGCCATGAAGAATTGCCTTCGCACCTACGGCTACAACCTCGCTCACAATGGCTCACGGCTCTGGAGCGTGAGGCGAAACGGCGAGCGCGTCGCGACGTTGCGGGTCGCCTGCCGCTATCGCGATCCGCTCCCCAACATCGTCGAGCTCAAGGGTGCCGGTAACAGAGATGTATCACGCGATCTGTGGTGGGCCGCGCGCCAGTGGCTGCACACGCATGACTTGTCGAAGATCGACATGGCGCGACGCAAATGGGGTACGGTGCCGCTAGATCGCGACACCTGGCTGTCGCTTTGGCGGCCCTATTGGCTCGCCAAGCGTCGCATTCCAGAATGGCTGCCGGTCGCCCCCTCCCGCAGCGCGCTCGAAGCGCTGTGATCGAGCGCGTGCGTGCTGCAATACGAACAGGATTGAATCGCAGCGCAGAAACGGCAAAACGGGCATCGCTTCACTTCCGACCTCTCGCTAATCACGATCGCAATCTCTGCTCGGAGATGATCCGCACCGGTGGAAAGGCGACGCAGTCCGCCACATCGAACATCACTTCGATTGCTCTGTCGAACGATCGTGCAAACTCAATGGCGTCATCGCGACATTTGTCGGCGACGCGCATGCCGAGCGTGCAGTGCGGTGTCCACGCGCCCGGTCGGTAGTGAGGATGGCAGTGTGCGGGATCAATGACTGCGCTGATCGAACCGTGCAACCGCATCAGGACGTCATTCGACGTTGGCTCTGCCCAGAGCACGAGTGGACTGCCTTCGAACCAGCGAATCCGTCTGAACTCGATACGCAACGGCGCTTGACCGGCGACGGCCTTGAGCATCGCCCCCCATGCGATGTGTTCATCGACCGCAGGCTCGTCGTAAATCGCGAACGTAAAATGCGGCCGGTAGGCGAGTGCGCGCATTGACGGCTTGACCTCGAACGCGCCGACCTGGTCCCACAGGCGTTCTATCTCGTCAGCTGAACCATTATCGGCCCGGATGTTGATCGCCAGTGCCACAGCCTCACCCCTGCGGGCGGAACAATCGATCGAAAGAAAGGGAAAAAGGCGCGTGGCCTAAAAAAATGGCGCGCCATTCAAGAATAAACAAGCAATCCCCTCATCGCCAACCTCGTTCAACGCCGGCGGCCTTCAGCAACTCGGCCAGTTTTTTCCGCGCGTAGAACAAGCGCGTTTTCACGGTGTTCGCCGGAATCCCGACGGTTTCGGCCACCTCTTTCACGGCTTTCTCGTGGTAGTAGACGAGATCGACAATCTCCCGGTGCTCCGGCGAAAGCCCGCCCAGGCACTTGCGCAACGCTTCGCTGGTATCCTTCTTCGTCGCGGCCACTTCCGGATCGTCGGACGTGTCCTCGATCGCGTGAGCAGCCTCGTCTTCCAACGTAAGGTCCTTCCTGCGCCGCAGCGCCGAGAGGGCCTTGAAACGCGTAATCGCCAGCAGCCAGGTTGAGACAGCAGATCGGCCTTCAAACTTGCCAGCCTGACGCCAGACGTCGAGAAAGACCTCGCTGATGAGATCTTCCGCAACCTGTTCGTCGTGGACGAGCCGAAGCCCGAAACTGAATACCCTGACATGGTGCCGTCCGTACAGCACCTGCATGGCGCGCCGGTCGCCTTGCGCAATCCGCGCGATCAGGACTTCGTCCGAAGCCACCCGTGGTTCGCTTAAGGTCCGTCTCACAGGATTCGAGCCGACCAACGTCAGGCACTCACCGTCGGCGATGTCGAGCGACACTTCCTTCAAGACTCCGTCTGACGGAACGCCTTGCCGATGTTCTCGACCGAAATCCGGGCCATGCCCCGCCTCCACGTTGCCGATCACTGGCATCGTCGGATCAGGCTAGCAGCAGCGAAGGCGCATGCGTGCGCGTCGTCGACCGCGGACGTGGCGATCCCAGGATGATGCGGGAGACAGAATGGGCTGGATTTCGCGCTCGTCCTGTCGGGATCATCTGCAATCCGTCACTCAATTCCGACAAGCACGACCGCGGCCTGTCTCATGTCTGTTTGGCGGAAGGCGAGCAGAAAGGACAGATCGAGTAACGAATTGTCGCGAAATCGGAAATGACAGGAAGTGAAAGTGGAAACGGCAGGAAAAAGCGCAGACCCGTTCACCTACGGACCAGGTCTCTCGGGCTCATGGCACCGTGCACACATTTGGCCAGCCGAAATGGGCCGTTCCGCGTTCGCAGATGAGTACTGGGTGGCGCTCCCTAGGGGAATCGAACCCCTGTTTCAGCCTTGAGAGGGCCAAATAATGGGTTCGTCTCCGTCCGCCACCGTCCGCCGATGTCCAATAATTTCAATAGGTTGATTGTCCATAATCCAGTATTATTCGCCGACGTACATAGTCGAATATTCGACGGATATTCGACGTGTGCGATAAACAGTATGTCGAAGGCACTACCGAATGTCGAAGGTTCTCACCGAGGCTCAGGTCACGACAGCTAAAGCGCGCTCCAGGCTTGAGCTTGGCGTGCATTGGCGTCGCCTCGATGCGGAGGCGCATCTCGGCTATCGCAAAGGAAAACAGAGCGGTGTTTGGTTTGTCCGCTGGCGTAATCACCACGAAGGCGGCAACTACAAGCAGGAGCCAGTCGGCGTCGCCAACGACGTCAATGACAAGCCCACCGATGGGATTCTGACCTTCGAACAGGCCGTGAGAACGGCACGGGAGGCCGTAGCTCGAGCCAGAACAGAAGCCGCGTCGCAGGCGGCGGGCCCAGTTCCTACCGTGCGGTCGGCCGTCGAATCCTACGTCAAGGAACGCGACGCTCGAGAAAGACGCCGAACAGGTCGCGACGTCCGATCCGACGCCGCTACCAAGCTGCAGCGCTACGTTCTTGGTCAAGAAAAGCGTGGCAATCAGGAAGCTGCGGAAGCTGCTCCTCTCGCATCGGTGTATTTGCATGCCTTGACAGAAGATGACTTGATAACGTGGCGTGAGGGTTTGCCAGAGGACCTAAAGGTCACGACCAAGCAGCGGTTCGTGAATGACCTCAAGGCTGCACTAAACGGCGCGTGGCCGCGGCTTTCCGCAGATCGGAAGAAATTAAACCCGACGTTCCTCGCCATCGTGAAGGCCGGCTTCAAAGCCGAGCGGATCGATGATGAAGATGATGTGTCGGTTGCTCGGGATAACCAGATTCTCACGGATGAGGAGGTTGGCGCCATCCTTCAAGCTGCGTGTGAAGTCGATCAGGAGCAAGGATTTGATGGCGATCTATTTCGGATCGTCGTTTGTCTGGCCGCGACCGGCGCGCGGTATGCCCAGGTCAGGCGAATGCGCGTCGGCGACGTACAGGTTTCTGCGCGGCGTCTGATGGTGCCGGGCTCCTACAAGGGGCGCGGCGGCAATAGCGGCTCAGACCCGGTCCCAGTGGGCGACGATGTGATTGAGGTGCTATTGCCTGCAATCGCCGGGCGGCCAAGCGATGCACCTCTCTTCGAGCGATGGATTCATGAACAGGAGCCGGGGGGCATCGCGTGGAAGAAGTCTGAACGCGGTCCCTGGAAAAGAGCCGAACTTGCACGTCCCTGGAAGGCCATTCGCGAGCGCGCTGGTATGCCGGACGTGATTCCCTATGCTTTGCGGCACTCTAGCATCGTGCGCGGTCTCCGAAAGGGCTTGCCCATCCAACAGGTCGCCAAGCTGCACAACACCTCAGTCAAGATGATCGAGCGGCACTACGCGAAATACATTGCGACCGCCTTGGAAGACCTCGCGAGGGCGGCAGTCGTGCCCCTGGTGCCGCGGAGTCATGGAAACGTCGTGCCGATGGGAAAACGCGCGTAAGGGATCACCCCGAGGTCTTGCTCGAATTCATTCGTCTGATGGCGCTGGTAAACTCGGAAGCTTTTCAAATGGTAGGTTCAAATCGGGGAGGCGCAACCACCGATACCGACATTCGCTAATCTTTCGATCTTAGTTCTCGATTAGACAGGCTCGCGGGCACGCTGGTAAGGTCGCCACACGGCCCTTGCAGCTCACGCCACAGCGCCAAGCGGTTGCCACTGGCCGCCACCCCACCGGTGTCTGGCGGATAGTCGCATCGCTCATCCGAGTCAATGATCGCGAGCCACTGCCACGGCTGTAATCTCAGCTCGGCATGCAGCTCATTGTGCAATGTCGAAGCGCGGTCGGTTCTGGGCACTGACGTAGTTGCAATTTCTTCCAACTCCAGAGTTCCAAGTGGTAATATAGCACTTTACATGCCGCGCTGGGGAAGGCGAATGAATGCGCCATTCTGGTATCTGTCGAGACCGAGCCGGGTTCTTACCCTGATTGCGCTCGCCGCCGCACTGACCATTTTGGCAGGATTTCCGCTGTCTCTAAATATGTTGCGCTTTCGGGAAAACCTCGCTTGGGTCAATCACACCAACGAGGTCTTACGCCAACTTTCCGCAACTGAACGCGCGTTGCTCGAAGCAGAGTCATCAGAACGTGGCTATCTTCTGACAGCGGACGCGACCTACCTGTCAACTTACAACGAGTGGAAGGACGCTATACCAGCTCTGCTGTCTTCGCTGAGGGGCCTAGTTACAGATAACACTGTTCAGCAGAAACGCGTCGACGACTTAAGCTTGGATATTAAGGCGCGGTTAGAGGAATTGGCTCGCGCCGTGCAGCTCGGTCCCCAGCGGCTTGCGGATGTTCTCGATATCCTCAAGTCGGCAAGGACTACCCAATTAACACCTCGGATCATACAATCGCTGTCCCAGCTAAGACAGACTGAACTGTCCCTGCTGGAAGCTCGACAGGCAAGTGCTGATCGTAGCGGTATCTTCGCGACCATATCGGCAGCGGCTTTGTTTGTTTTTGCGCTCATCAGCGCGACCTTCGGCATTTTCATCTTCGAACATCAGCGAACGATTGAACGGGAACGCCAGCTCCAAGAGGTGCAGGCGCAGTTGTTCCAACTGTCCAGGCTAACCTCGGTGGGAGAAATGGCCGCCGCAATTGCTCATGAATTGAACCAGCCCCTCGCAGCCATGATGAATTATCTTCGTGGTTCGAAGAGACTGCTTGAGGGGATCTCGGACGAACGTATCGACAAAGCGCGAGATGCACTGGATAAGGCCGCCAGCCAGTCGTTGCGGGCCGGTGAAGTGATCCGGCGACTTCGTGACTTTATAACACAAGGCGAAATCACGCCCAAGGTTGAGAACGCGAGAACCATGGTTGAGGAAGCCGTGGCGATCGCCCTGAGGGTCGCGAATGACCATACCGTTCGTGTCGCTATGCAATTTGATGGGTCGGTGACTTACGTGCTCGTAGATAAGATTCAAATTCAACAAGTCATTGTCAATTTGGTGCGCAACGCGATCGAGGCCATGGAGAACACCGTTCGTCGAGAACTAACGGTCTCAACCCGGGCAGCTGAAGATGGAATGGTTATCATCAAGGTAGCTGACTCCGGACCAGGGATCGACCCAAGTGTGGCCCCCAAGCTGTTTCAGCCATTCATCACTTCAAAACGGAACGGCACGGGGATCGGTCTATCAATTTCTCGAACAATCGTTGAGTCTCACGGTGGACAAATGGCCGTCGATCCAGCCGCTCTTGAGGGGACAACCTTCTATTTCACTGTGCGAGGTGTCGCCTCCGAAAAGCTTCAAAGCGCTGAGTAGCCGAGCAGTGGGCTGGCGTTCTGAGATGTCGGGTTTGGCCCGAAGCTGAACTGCGCCTAACTCGCGGTCGTGTCGGCTGTTGTCACAGATCGGACGGCAATCGTTGTTCTCGCATGCAATACTGCTGTCGCCCCGAGCGGGCGTCTGGGGTCCGGCAGGATTGAGTAGATCGCACCGATCAGAAAGGTGATCAGCATAACGATCGGTATCGCTTGCCAGCCGATCCGATACAGCTGATAGACCAGCGACGTCAGCCGAAGCCACCGCGGACACCGCAATGCGCCGACCAAGAATATAAACAGCGCGCCGAGCATCTGAAGGAAGACTGCGATATCCTCCGCGCGCCTACCGTGGACTTGCCCAGATCGTGCAGCCTGTGCAGAACCGGATTGGGCCCAGCTGCCGGCTGCGAATTGTGCCGATTGACCTGACGCACCTCGTCGATCAGGCCCCTGAAATTGTCAGAAATCCTGACAACCTCGACCGACCGACCCGATGTCGCCGCCCTGCGTGACAGCTTCTCCAGGAGCAAGGCGCCAAGCGTATCGAGCTCGCTAACACCAGCCTTATCGAGCGTCATTGCCTTCGATCGGTCGGCACCTTCCCTGATCGATAGAGAGAGCGCTTTGAGCTTCTACACATTGGTGGCAATCCACGGCCCCTCCGACCGCAATTCGAGCCCGTCGCCGGATGGCGCTGCCAGCAGCGTTGGTTCCGAGTTCGCGCTTGTATCCTCATCGGATCGATGTCGATCAGCATCGATTTCTAGATCTGCCTCAAACACGCGTTCCCCCGGAGGCTCCCTTGACGCAAATCAACGGCTATACGGCCGTCTCGCATAGACTTTTTGTATTCAATGGAGATCGCCAATGTTCGATACCGGCAGGATGAGGGACGAACTGAACACGATGAAGGTCGATGTCACGCGACTGCTGAGCGCGGCCGGCGAGCAGGCGTTCGAGACGTCGAAGGACCACGCCGAGGCTTTGGCCGATCAGATCAAGGCTACCCTGGCAGAGCTGGGCGAGACCGTGAGTGAGGAGCAGGAGCAGCTCCATCGACTTGTCGCCGAGCGCCCGGTGGCTTCCCTCGCCTCGGCCTTTGCGCTCGGCGTGGTCGTAGGCCACATGCTGAGGAGATACTAGGTGAGTACGGAAAACATCGTCTCGCACCTGCGAGTGCTCTGGCGCACCGACAGGATCATCGCCGATATCAGGCTGCGGCATCTCCTGATCGGGCTGAGCCTTCGCGCCTTCGCCGCGCTGATCGCCACGTTCGGTCTGCTGATGCTCGAATTGTCGGCCTATTTCGCCCTGGTCCAGATCTGGAGCGCAATCGTCGCAGCAGCCGTTCTCGGCGCGATCAATTTCGCAATCGCGGCGGTCCTCTTCATCGCCGCTGGGCGGCCGCCGTCTGGACGCGAGATTGAACTCGCCAATGAGATCCATGGCGCGGCGATCGAAGCCCTCCAACTCGAGGCCCGCGCGCTCCACGCCCAAGTGACCGGCGCGGCCCACCACCCCCTGAGCGGCCTGCTACCGATTGTCACGCCGCTGGTGGCAATCGTCGCGAAGAGCCTGCGCAAGTCGCCAGTTGCGCCTTCCTCGCCAACGCCGCACGCTGGCCCTATAGCCGGCACGACACGGCCGGAATAGCGCCTTGAAGGCCCGCGCGGCACGTTTCCCTAGTCTTCAGGAGCCGGCAATGACCAGAACCCTAGTTCTCATCATCCTTGCGAGCGCGTTGCTCTCCATCATCCTGGCAGTGACCTGCCATTTGGCTTTCCCGGAGGTTCTTCCCTATGCCGTTGGAGAAGATGAAGCTCTATCGTGGCGCAGGCAACTCGCCTTCTTGACAACGGCGACAGCATGGCTATCGGCGGAATTTGCCGGGATCCTTACGATCGTACTCGTCGCCCATCTGTGGAAGCGGCACTTCTTCAGCAACAACTAATTCAATGGTTTATTGTCTCTACTGCTCGAGCACGTAGGTGCCGGGCGCGTCGCCCAATGACGCGCTTTTTCGTTCCCAGTCTCTCGGCGATGGAACTGCGACAGGCAGGCCGGAATGCGCAGCGAGGAATTGCGTCCACTCGATCCACCACGACCCTTCGTGGGACGGCGCGCGCTTGATCCACTCGTCGGGCCCAATGCTGGGATCATTCGCCTTCTTCGAGAGTACCTGATAGCAGTACCCCTCTTCACTTGGCGCCGCAACGATGCCGGCATTGTGCCCACCACTCGTCAGGACGTAGGTGATGTCTGCATTGGCGAGGAAATTGATCTTGTATGTCGACTTCCAGGGCGCAACGTGGTCGCGCATCGTACCGACAACAAACATCGGCATGTGCAGATCTGAGAGGGAGATCGGCCTGCCATCGACCTGATAGCGGCCCTCGGCGAGATCATTGTTGAGGAACAACCGGCGCAGATAGTCGGAATGCATCTGATAGGGCATGCGTGTGGCGTCGGCATTCCAAGACATCAGCTCACTTGGCGCGGCTCGCTCTCCAACCAGATAGTCTCGCACGACGCGTGACCAGAGCAGGTCGTTGGTCCGCAACATTTGAAAGGCCCCGGCCATCTGCGCCGTTCCTAGCAAACCTTGCCGCCACATCATGTCCTCCAGGAACGCGACCTGGCTTTCGTTGATGAATAGCGTAAGCTCGCCAGCTTCCGTGAAATCGGTTTGCGCTGCGAGCAGCGTCACAGTTCGCAGACGGTCGGGGCGCTCGCGGCCCAGCCTCGCCGCCGCGATCGACAACAGGGTGCCGCCAAGGCAATAGCCCGCGGCGTGGATGGCCTGTCCAGGCCGAAGCGAGTTGATGGCGGTGATTGCCGCATTCACTCCGAGCTCGCGGTAATCTTCGAGACTGAAATTGCGATACTCAGGCGTCGGATTCTTCCATGAAATCATGAAGACGGTGAAGCCGCTTTCGACCAGGAAGCGGACGAGAGAATTGCGCGGCGACAGGTCGAGAATGTAGTACTTCATGATCCAGGCCGGCACGATCAGAACGGGTTCTGGCCGCACGGTCGGCGTCGTCGGAGAATATTGGATGAGCTCGATCAATTCGTTGTGGTAGACGACTTTACCGGGCGTGATGGCCACGTCCTTGCCAACAACGAACTTCTGATCGCTCCTGAGCGCTGCGCCGGCAAGAAGAGCCTGGCAATCCTCGTTCCAGTTGTGCAGGCCACAGATGAAATTGCCACCGCCGGTCTCCATGACCTTGCGCAGAACTTCCGGATTGCTAATGGCGAAATTCGTCGGAGCCACCGTGTCCAGACATTGACGCAGCGTGAAGTCCACGATTGTTGCGTTCGAATGCGCCAATCCATGAATACCGATTGTTGTCGAATGCCACCATTGTTCGGTCAGCAGGAAGGCCTGGGCAAGAAGATTGAAGGAAGGCAGCTCCCAATCCGTACCCATGAAACGGCGGTCGTTCTCCGGCGGCCTGATCACGGACCAAGGCTGGAACCTTGCATGCCTCGGCACCATGGCGTCGACAAGATCAAATGCGTTCTGGATCGCCCGACCGACCAGACTGGCCTGCTTTCCGGGCGAGGCCAGAAGGTGCAATCGCCAGTCAGCAAGAGCCAGGGCCAGGGCTGCCGGCGAGAGGCCTCCGGTAATGCGCGCGAGCGCCGCGTGGAAGACTCGATCGATGGCCTCGACCGCGGGATCAGAGCCGGGCTGGGCTGGCGCCGGTCCCTCACTGATCGGGGGCTCCACAGGGATCTGATCAGAATTGGAAGCTGTGAGAATGCGGCCGACGGATGCTGGAGGCGACATACTGAACTCCTTTGGCGCCCACAAGCTATCCATGTTGTCCAAGACCGAATTGAGCTGCATCAACCCGAAGATCGAGCTGGCTCCTACCTTCGCCTGGCCCAAGTGACCTAATAGACCGGCGAGCCCGTCAATGATCGAGCAGCCCAACGCGGCCAAGGCTTTGGCTCCTGCCGAGTTCTGGCAAACGCCAAAGGACGTCCTCTACCATGCGCTCGGCTCCGGACCGGACGGCCTATCGCAGGCCGAAGCGGACCGGCGCCTGGCGATCTTCGGAGCCAACCGTGCTGACGCCTCTCAAAGCCGTTCGGTCCTGCGCAAGCTCGGCCAACGCCTTTGGAATCCGTTGATTGCAATGCTACTGGCGGCCGCACTCGTATCCGGGGTAAGCGGCGACGTTGGCAGTTTCGCCATCATCGCAACCGTGCTGTCTCTATCCCTCACTCTGGACATCATTCAGGAACATCGCGCCGAGCTGACGGCAGAGGCGTTGCGGGATTCGGTCGCAATTCAGGCCGACGCCGTCCGGGATGGTAAGGACGTTGCGATACCGGTGACCGCCCTCGTCCCGGGAGACGTCGTAAAGCTCCGTATCGGCGATCTCATACCAGCCGACGGCATTGTCCTTGAGGCCCAGGAATTGCAGGTCAACGAGGCTCTGATGACGGGCGAGCCGTTTCCGGCCCTCAAGACGGATGCCCCCTGCCCAGCAGCATTGCCCGCGGAAGCTACGAATGCGCTGTTTGCCGGAACGAGCACCGTGGGCGGAAGCGGGAAGATGTTGGTCGTGAGGACTGGAGGTCAGACGCGCTTTGGCGCGATCGCTGCGGCACTGGCGGCCAATGCCCCACCAACAGCTCTTGAACAGGGCGTGCGGAAGCTTGGACTGCTAATCCTTCGGCTAACGCTGTTTCTCACTCTCTTTGTCCTGATGGCTCGTCTCTTCGCGCAACGACCCGCAATGGAGTCCTTCCTGTTCGCGGTCGCACTCGCTGTGGGCTTGACGCCCGAGCTATTGCCCATGGTTATGACGGTGACGCTCGCCCGCGGCGCGCTGCGCATGGCCGACAGAAAGGTCATCGTCAAGCGACTGTCCGCGATTCACGATCTGGGTGCGATGGACACGCTTTGCGTCGACAAGACCGGTACGCTGACGGAGGCCAAAATCACGCTCGAGGCGCACGTCGATCCCAAGGGGCGATCCAGCGATCGCGTCCTGAGCCTCGCTTATCTCAACAGCGCCTTCCAGGCCGGCGTCAGAAGTCCCCTCGACGAGGCGATACTATCAGCGAGGAGCGACGGCATAGATGGCTGGGTTCGGCTCTCGGAAGTGCCGTTCGACTTCGAGCGAAGGTGCCTCTCAGTTCTGGTAGCGCGGAACGGCGCGCAGATGCTGATCGCAAAAGGGGCGCCGGAATCCATCCTGGTCCGCTGCGACGCCGTAGACATCGACGGTCTGGCCCATCCGCTCGACGACGCCTTGCAGCAGAAAATGGGAGAGATCCAGGATCGATATGCTCGCGACGGTTTCCGGCTTCTTGCCGTCGCCGTGAAATCCATTTCGCCCGGGCAGCAGACAATTGCCGTCGGCGACGAGGCGGATTTGACCATGATTGGGTTCTGTGTTTTCGCCGATCCACCGAAGCAGGATGCGGCTTCGGCCATCAACGCCCTCACCTCGCTCGGCGTGACGATAAAGATTCTCTCGGGTGACCACGGAGCAGTTGTCTCGCACGTTGCGCGATCGGTAGGTCTTCAGACGGATCGTATCATGACGGGCGCCGAGATCTCCGAATTCACCGACGCCGCGCTCGTGGCCAAGGTCGATGACATCGATCTGTTTGCCCGCATTGATCCTGATCAGAAGCGACGGATCATTGCCGCACTCCGCCATCGCGATCACGTGGTCGGCTTTATGGGAGACGGCGTCAACGATGCCCCAGCGATCCATGCAGCTCACGTGGGCATATCCGTCACGGGCGCTACCGAAGTCGCCCGCGCGGCCGCCGACATGATCCTGCTGGCTCCCGACCTTTCAGTCCTTGCGGCTGGTGTGCGCGAAGGCCGCAGAACCTTTGCCAACATACTGAAGTATGTTCGAATGGGAACGAGCTCGAATTTTGGCAACATGCTTTCGATGGCCCTGGCCTCGATCGTGCTTCCATTTCTGCCGTTGCTGCCATTGCAGATCCTGTTGAACAACCTGATCTACGATTGCTCCGAAATTGGCATCCCTTTCGATGAGGTCGACCGCGAGGACGTTGCCCGCCCGGAAGCCTGGAACATGGCAAATATCCTTCGCTTCACGATCGTCATGGGCATGGTCTCCTCCCTGTTTGACGTGGTTACCTTCGCCGTACTTCTCAAGCTGTTTGAAGCGGATGCGGCACTGTTTCAGACCGGATGGTTCGTCGAATCAATATCCACGCAAATCCTGGTGATCTTCGTGATCAGGTCTCGCTGGAGACCGTGGCGCGCGAATCGCCCTCACATCATCCTCATCGCCACATCTCTTGGCGCACTCATCGGCGGTGTGGGGCTTGCCCTCGGCCCATGGGGAGGACTATTCGGCTTCACCGCGCCTTCTGCGGCGATGCTTGCGACGATACTCGCTATCGCGGCTTCTTATCTCATCTCGGCGGAGATTGCCAAGCGCCTCGCCGTCTCAAACCCGTAAGGCCCGCGAGTGGACGGCTCGGCGGTTTGAGAGCGTTGACGATCGATGACCGATCAAAAGCTCCCGCCTCGTTGCCGAAACGATGTCCGGCGCGTTCGCTCCCGCTTTGACGTGCGTCAAGATGCTCGGCGGCGACATGTGCTGCTCTTGAACCCAGACATCGGAGCGGGAGGCACGCATGTTCAAAGACCTACTGGTACACATTCCTACGGAGCGGTCGCCCCGGCCCGCCATCGACGCATCCGTTTCCCTGGCGATGACCGCCGGCGCACACCTGGACGCAATCGCAACCGGATATGCTTCGACGAACGTACCATTTGTTGCGGAAGGCGGAGCAGCCATCGCATCGTCTCTGCAATTCGAGTACGAACGCGCGCTGGAACGGGCAGACGCCGCATTGCGCATTTTCGAGGTCGAAGCGAAGAACGCGAAGATTACCTATGGAAAATACGCACTGAGCGAATCTATCGCGGAGACCATTTCGAGGGTTGGTGCGGCGGCGCGCCTCCATGATTTGACGGTCGTGTCCCAAGGGAATTCGGACGTCGAAACGTTCGACAACCAGCTCCCACAGGAGCTTCTCTTGCAGGCGGGTGGGCCGGTGCTATTCATCCCCTACACCTTCCGTGGCGCGTTTAAGGCGTCACGCATCGGCATCTGCTGGGACGGCAGCCGCCTAGCCGCTCGCGCTTTGCGGGACGCGATGCCATTCATTACCGAAGCAGATGCCCTGACGACCATCAGCCTCAACGCTTCCGAGGTACCGGCCGATGCATCGCCCGAACGGCTCGCGAGACACCTCGCGCGGAAGGGCCTGCCGACGAAAGCCATTTCGCTTCAGTCCGACCGTGGCAATCTGCAGTCGAGCATCCTGTCGATCGCTGCGGACGAAGGCCTCGACCTCTTGGTTATGGGTGGCTACGGGCATTCTCGGCTTCAGGAAACGGTGTTCGGCGGCGTTACGCGGGAGATGTTCCGCAGTATGACTGTTCCTGTCCTGATGTCGCACTGATGGAGCGCGACGTGAGGACACTTCTCCGAACTGAGCGCGCTATAGCAGGCGCCGTTCTCGGCGCGGCTTTACTTCTCTCCGCAGGCCCAACTAGGGCTTCGAGCATCGAGCAAGGGCGGCGGCTCGCGCTACTGTATTGTGCCAAGTGCCACGCGACCGACAAGGTCAGTCCCAGTCCACTCAAGATCGCTCCCCCGTTCAGGACGCTACACGAACGATATCCGATCGAGATGCTGCAAGAGGCCCTGGCCGAGGGCATCGTCACTGGGCATCCGACAATGCCGGAGTTTCGTTTCGATTCCGATCAAGTCGGCGATTTCATGGCCTTCCTGAGGACGCTGGAGCAATGAGGGCCGATTTCTGGAGGATGGCTGGATGACTCTACGGAAACTCTGCGTGGCTTTTGCCATCTCGGCGTTGGCGGGCACAGCCGCAACTGGCCAATCGGACTTCCAGCCCTCCCCGAGCGTCAGACAGTATGCGCCTCGTTTGGCCGAAATCATGAGTGCGGCGCAGCTTCAGCATCTGAAATTGTGGTTCGCAGGCAAGTCGAAGAACTGGGAGCTGGCTGCGTACGAATTGCGTCAGTTGACGGATAGTCTTGCCCAAGCTGCCGTATTCTACCCGGGCATTCCCGTGAGCAACGTGACCACGATGGAAAAACCGCTACTCGCAATAGCGGACGCGATCGAAATGAGAGACGTCCGCAAGTTCGCCGCTTCCATGCGCGGGCTGACGGACGGCTGTAATGCCTGCCATACCTCACTGGAGCGCAGCTTCATCGCAATAGGCGTACCGACCGATCAGCAGCCGACTGCCAACCAGATATTCGCACCAATGGGAAAAGCTCAGAAGAAGTGAGTTGGGCTCGATGCGACATCAGCCGATGCCGAGATCGTTCATCGCATCGGACAGCTGCGGGCTCGGCTTTTCGTCTTGAGGGAGACGGCCGGTTGAACTAGTGGCCGGCTCGACGTTCGCGCTCAACGCGGTCAGGTCCCCGGCGGATAGATTTGCTCGCGATGAACTTCCCGGCCGCTCTCATCGGTGACGACGATCCGGAGTTCCGGATGGCCTTTCGGTTTCTCTCTGCGCACTTTGTCCGCGAGGCTCTTGCTATGCGCGATGGCGGCGCCATCACTCACAACTCCAGGCCTGACTTGTCCCGGGCTGGCACGCCGTCCTTCATGTCGAAGTAATAGGTGCACATTGACTCATTCCCGCTGCCCGCTCGCTAGGGTTGGTCAAGCTCATCAACCCGGAAGTAATGAGCCGCCGAGCCCAGGGGGGGATTGGATCTCGGCGGCAACTTGGGGGCGTAACCGTGGGGTCGGGTTACGTAAGGCGAAAACTAACAGCACCGCTCGGTGCGGACTTGATCCGGATCAAGTGCGACCTAGCCGAACTAATTTCCTTCGCGCCTGGATCGCGCGAAGGCTGGCCCGTCGTCACGTTGACGAGGTGAATCCTTGCACAGGCCAAGCACTGCACGACAGCGAGTTGATTGGTGCTCGCCTCGGATCGCTCGTTGAGGTTGGACATTCATGGGGAGTACGCCATGGATCGGTATATCGCTCGGGCCAACGCTGATCATTTCATCACGCGGTTGAGCGACGGTGATCTGACGCCTGATGGCCGAAGCACAATCACCAAGATGCTGATCGCCGAAGAAGACCGGCTCCGCCACGATCTGGAGCAACTCGAGTTTGCCGAAAATAGAGCCTCAGCGAGACGCAAGCGCGTGAATCAATCAGCGACCTGCGCGACAATCTTCGCGTCGCGTCATGCCTCTCCACAATTGATTGATATCAACATCGTTCGCACCACGGCGTCCTATGCTTATTAAAATGGGAGTTCACCATGATCGGAATCACATTGACCGCAGATCAGATTTCAAATGCGCCAATTGAGGTGCGACGGTGGATTGAACGCGAGGTCATCGCCGGCCTCCGCCTGGCGCCGCAGACTCCGGCTTCGTCGCCCCCACGCTCCGCTCATCCAGCGATCTGCAGCGAAGACGAAATGGCGGCGATCTTTGGCCGATTGCGGGGAATGCCTGTTGCCCTCAGCGCGCTATTCGAGTTCAGGCAGCCCGGCATCGCTTTCGGAAATCCGCCGGTCAAGAGTTTCCGACTGATGGATATTTTGCACAACAGCAAACTGCAGAGTATCGAGCAGGTAATGACCGGGCTTGACGCCATCAACGCCACTCTTGCTGAACTGCGTGGTGATCCAGGCGTCCGCTTCTGCGACTTGGATAACGAAGGTCATTGCTTCCTGGCGCCCGAAACACAAGCGAGCGTCGCAAAGCTTTGGCACGATGTCGTTGTTCGGCAGGAGCCACCTGCCAACGCGCGTCGGGAGCCGCTGCTGCGTTCCGCGGGCTGAATTCGAAAAATTCGGCTACCAGCTCACTCTTTCGGGCATAAATGCGAGCCGAGGATCCTGCCGCGATCACGCGGCGACCGGCTCGCGTTCCTTGGTGTACGTGCCCAGCAGTGGCGCAAACTGCTCGGACGTGACTGTTTCATTTGCGATCAAGAGTTCAACACCGGCGTCGAGGTCGTCACGCCGATGCTGCAGGATATCCCGGGCGCGACGGTCGCCCTCCTCGATCAGGTTCCGTACGGCGAGATCAATCTCGCGGCCAGTCGCCTCCGCAGCGGCAGCGACCGCATCCTGGGTCGCCGCGAGAAACGTTTGCGGCTTGGGCGCGTAGGTGCGCTGCCCTACTGTCTCGTCCATGCCGTACTTCGTCACCATCTCGATGGCAACTTCCGTCGCGCGTTGAAGATCATCGGCGGCGCCGGTCGAAATGGCCCCGTCGAAAATAAGGCGTTCCGACGCGCGTCCTCCCATCAGCACAGTGATGCGGTTCTTCAGTTCGTCGACTGTAAGCAAGAACCGGTCCTCGGTCGGGCGCTGGATGGTGTACCCCAGCGCGCCGATCCCGCGCGGAATGATCGAAACCTTCTGCACAGGGTCGACGCCGGGCAGGCTGGCCGCGACGAGGGCGTGCCCCATTTCGTGATAGGCTACCCTCCGGCGCTCGCCCTTGCTGAGCACCCTGCTCTTCTTCTCAATCCCGGCCACTATCCGCTCGATCGCCGTGACAAAATCGGTGAACGTGACCTGCTCGCCGCTCCGTCTGGTCGCGGCGATCGCAGCTTCGTTGATCAGGTTTGCGAGATCAGCCCCAGTGAAACCGGTCGTCAATCCAGCCACCTTGTCGAGGTCGACATCCTTGCCCATACGGATCTTGCGGACGTGCACCTTGAGAATGGCAATGCGCCCGCCCTTATCCGGTCGGTCGACAAGGACCTGTCGATCGAACCTGCCCGCCCGCAGCAGTGCGGGATCCAGGATCTCGGGGCGGTTGGTGGCGGCCAGCAGGATGACGCCGGCACTCGGGTCGAAGCCATCAAGCTCCGACAGGAGCTGGTTGAGGGTCTGCTCCTTTTCGTCGTAGCCACCGAACGACCCCGGCCCGCGGCTGCGGCCCAGCGCATCGAGTTCGTCGACGAAGATGATGCATGGTGCCGCCTTGCGGGCCTGTTCGAATAGGTCCCGAACGCGCGCTGCGCCAACGCCAACGAACATCTCGACGAATTCCGAGCCCGAGATCGAGAAGAAGGGAACGCCGGCCTCTCCCGCGACGGCTCGGGCGAGCAGGGTCTTCCCCGTCCCCGGCGGTCCCACAAGCAAAATTCCCTTTGGCACGTGCGCTCCCAGCCGGCCATAGCTCGTGGGGTCCTTGAGAAACGAGACCACTTCCTGGAGCTCGAACTTCGCCTCGTCCACCCCGGCAACGTCCGCAAAGGTAACCTTTGTGTCCTTCTCGACATACACTTTTGCACGTGACTTACTGATCGCCATAAGCCCCCCGAAACCCTGGCGGCCGCCCATACTGCGACCGATCCAGAACCAGATCACGAAGAAGACGATGACTGGAAATACCCAGGACAGCAGCGTTTGCAGTACACCATTCCCAGGAACGCCAGTAACACTCACGCCCTTTGCTGCGAGCCTTTCAGCCAAGGCCATATCCACACGCGCGGTAACGAATGCGGATCTTCCACTCGCAAGAGGCTCTCTTAATTTTCCGTTTATCGTATCCTGCCCGACTGAAACCTCGGCGATCTTGTCTTGCGCGAGCAATTGTTCAAACTGGCTGTAGGGAATGGTTTCGATTGAATTGTACGTCGACAGTACGAACTGAACGACCGCGAGGAGCATGCCGCCCGCGAAAATGATGCCCATCGCTATGGTCTGCTTCCGCGAAACTTGATCGGATTCCACCTGCTCCTCCCATGGCCATACAAATAAATGGTATTCGGAGACAGCGGGTTCTGCTTGATTCAGGTCAACACCGACGACCGCGAAAGCATAATAACAAAACCTCTCATGAAAAGTACTCAGCAGGATTTCGTTCGATGGAACGGAATGCTTCGCTCCTAAACCAGACGGCTCGCCTGCTCGCCAAACCAGACAGAATCGATTGCGAGACGGCGTTCCGGTGCATCGTAAAGGGATGCATCCATACCATGCAGCGCTGCCGAACCGCGGCCGCCGATGGTGACGCCGACGCAGTCCATAAGATGCGTATCGAGCTTACGCGATTCCGCGCAGTCCTACTGTTCTTTTCGCCCATCCTCACGAAAGCGGGTTGGCGCCGGACCAGACGCTACGCTCGGTGGTTGAACTCGCGTCTTGGGCAGGCCCGCGATCAGGATGTCCTGCTCCAGTACGCAAGGCGGCGACGCTATCGTAGGTGGGCGCGAACAAGTTTTCGACCGATCGAACGAGAGCGAACCAAGAGTTATCGCAAATTGGCTGTCGATCTTCATTCTGCGCGTTACCACCGGCTGATGCACGATATCGACCGGCAGACCCATCAGCCTCAGGTGAGCAGCGAGGGACCTCAATCTGGCGACGTGGGCATGTTTAGCGAAGCGCGTCTGCTTGAATGGCGGGACGAGATTGAGCGGACGGGTCGGCATCTCCAACAATTGGGGCGAACGCGGCAGCATCGCCTAAGGCTGAAGTGCAAGCGCTATCGCTACGTCGTTGATTCCCTCCTGAAGCTCGGGGTGGGCTTGAGTCTCCAGGACTTGGAGTTTCGAGAGACCGCCAAGCAAGCGCATGCAACGTTAGGCGATCTTCGCGACCTGAGACGTTTCAAATGCGCCGGCGATGGTCGACCACCTCGCTATCGTGCCAAGAAACGGAAGCTGCTCGAAAGGGCAGAAAGCGCATTTCGCCGGCACGGTTAAGCGGTCCTTTCGACCGGTCCTTATGCGCCGCCTTGCAGCGTTCATTGGTCCGCGATCCGGCCGTCGACCACCTGAATGATGCGATCGCATCGGCGCGCAAGGTCCAGGTTATGGGTGACGAGCAGAAAGCTCGTGCCACTCTCCCGGTTGACCCGTCGCATCAGCTCAAAGACGGCATCGGCAGACTTCGTATCCAGGTTACCGGTCGGTTCGTCCGCCAGCACGAGATCCGGATTCATGGCGAGTGCCCTAGCTACCGCCACCCGCTGCTGCTGGCCGCCCGACATGTTGTTGGCAAGGTTTCTTCCAAACTTCTCGAGGCCCACCTGGATCAAGAGATGCTCAGCCCGGGCCTCGATCTCCGTACTTGGAAAACCACGATCTGCCAGCATCGGCATCATGATATTCTCGCGCGCGGTGAACGCCGAAATCAGCAGATGAGACTGAAATACGAAGCCGATGGTGTGACCTCGCAGATGCGTGAGTTCGTCGTCACCGAGCAACGCCGTATCCCGCCCCTTGATCAGGAGCCGGCCGGACGTCGGCCGATCGAGCAGGCCGACGATATTGAGCAGCGTACTCTTGCCGGAGCCGGATGGCCCGATCAGAGCCAGAAACTCGCCATGATCGAGCTCGAGGTCGATGTCATGCAGGACCTCGACCTCGGTGAGCAAGCCGACATTGTAGGCCTTGCAGACGCCCTCGAGCTTCAGGATCGCGTCAGCCACGGATCGCCACCACCGGATCGAGTTTCGCGGCCCGCACCGCCGGCGCCATCGCGGACAGCAAGCCCGTGACGGTGGCAAGTAACGCCGTGTAGATGAAAAGGCTTCGCTCGAGGATCAGCGGAAAGAATTCCGTGCCATCGGCCTGGCGAGCCACTGCATGCCAATAGACCAGCGCGAAGGCCCCCATCGCCGCGCCAAACAGAGAGCCTATAAAGCCGAGCATCGCGCCCTGGAGCAGGAACACCCGCAGGATCTGTCCGCGCGACGTGCCCATTGCCCGCAAGATGCCGATCTCCTTGGAGCGTTGAATGACCGAGACGATGAGAACCGCGGCGATACCGAAGGCCACAGATAAACCGACGAAGATTCGGATCAAGGTGTTCGTGTAGATCTGCGCCTGGACCGCGGTAAAGAACTGCGCATTGGTGGCAATCCAACTATCGGCCTCGACGGCTGTCGCCGCCTGGATCTGCCGCGCGATGATCTCAGCCGCATAGATGTCCTTGATCGCCATGTCGATAGTGGTGACGCCGCCGATCATACCCAGCAGAGACTGCCCGGTCCGCAGCGCGACGAAAGTCACACGCTGATTGACGCTCTTGTTGCCGAAATCAACCAGCCCGGAGATCGTCAGCACCCGATTGGCGCCAGCAGCCGCCTGCAGGTTCAGCTTGTCTCCGACGGTCGCGCCGAGATTCTTCGCGAGCTCGGTGCCGATGATAACGTCTTCACTGGTTAGCCGCGCCTCGCCGACGGCGATGTAGTCCGGCACCCTGACAATGCTGAAGTACGTCTCCGGTTCGATTCCCGTCAACGTCACCGCACGGCTGGCGTCTCCACGGACCGCAAGAACCGAGCCGGTGATGGTGGGAGAAACCGCAGTGACCTCGGGCATCGCAAGCATCTGGCTCCTGATTTTCGGCCATTGGTCGATCGAGATCACCCGCTGGCTCGGCCGCTGCACCACCGCATCCTCGATCTCGCCGACTGCGTTGCGCTGGGGACGCGCCACCTGATCCGGCGTGAGAAGCTGGATTTGCGGCTGTGACGTCAGCACGCGCTTGATGAAATTTGCCTCCAGGCCCGCGAGCATCGCCGACATGAAGACAATCACGCCAACGCCGATCGATATCCCGCCGATGATAAAGATGGTCTGTAACCTTCCCTCGCGTAGGAAGCGCACGGCTGCAATCCACTCGAATGGGAGCCAGTGGTTCATGGCAGGACGGGCCGTACGCGCTGCCCGGTCAATACACCGGAGCTCTGCGGGATTCCGATATCGCCCGGCTCAAGCCCTTCGACGATCTCGATCTGGCTGTTGCCGCGCAGGCCCAGCTTCACCGGGCGCTTGGCGGCCCTGCCACCCCTGATGGTCAGAACCCAGGGTTGCCCGGAGAGGATGTCGTGCACCGAGCGCACGGGAAGGACCTCCGCGTTGTCCTTCGCGGCCACCTCGATATCGACCGAGACCGTCATGTCCTGACGCAGGTAGTCGGGCGGTTCCACCACAGTCAGCTTCACCTCGACGGTCGCGCGGGAAATGTCGACGCCAGGGTTGATGTAGGTAACTGTGGCGGCAAAATGCCGGTCGGGATAGGCATCTGCGGAGGCCACCGCCTTCTGTCCCAGGGCGAGCTTGCCGAGGTTTCGTTCATCGATCTGAAGCACCAATTGAAGTTCGCCTAGTGGCGCGAGCACGAGCAGGGCCTTTCCCGCCTGCACCACGGTGCCGCGCTCGACGCTCCGGGTGATGAGAACGCCATCGCGGGGCGCGGCAATCGTGGCGTAACCAAGTCGGGATTCCGCCGTGTCCAGGTTGGCCCGCGCCTGATTGAGCTGTGTCTGAGCCATGACATAGTCGCTGCCGCCAGGGCTGGCGGTATAGACCTGGAACTCCGCCGCGCGCTTCACGGCGCGGGCGACGTCAAGCGTTTTCTGCGCGTCATCTAAGGCGGCCCGTGTCGCATAGCCGTTGCGCTCGAGCTGCGCCGTGCGGTCATAGGTTTGTTGGGCATTCAGAAGCGTTGCTTGGGCCTGTGTCAGCGCTTCCTTGGCCGACGGAAGCGTCAGCTCCTCAAGCTGCCTTATCCGCGCCTCCGCCTGGGCCACCGCACCCCGCGCCTGCACCACGGTCGCTTTCAGTTCGCGCGCTTCCAGCGCAATCAGCGGCTGGCCCTTGATGACCTTCTCGCCCTCCTGCACCAGCACTTCTTCCACCGTGCCCGTGATCTGGCTGCCGATCTCGACCCGGTACGGTGTCTCGACATGCCCGCTCGCCACCACGGATTCGATCAGGCGGCCGCGCGTGACTTGGTCGACCACGACGGCAGGACCAAGCACCCCCCGGACGCCCTGCCAGGCCCCAAGGCCCACCAACACGATGGCCGTCAGGATAAACCATCTGTGAGCAATGAAGCCCGACCAGGCCGACGCGGCAGAGAACCGGCTCGAACTTCTCTGCTTTGGGAATGGGAGTGCTTGTTCGACCATGACCGCGCCGTGCACATCGCAAAACCGATCGGCGTCTTACATTTCACGCCTCGGCCAGAATGCCGCACCAATGCCTTGGGCAGATTGCGCTACGTCAATACTCCGCTCGGAACCTTTCCGCTGGCTGACTGCAAAGGGGCGTTCACGTTGACCAGGATCAAGTTGAGCCAAGCATACTCATACACACTGGCGCTCAGATCACATTGGCCACGGCAGCAAACCTGAGGCATTCAAATGGCGCACAAACAAGTCCTGTTTCACTCGGCGGCCCGTGAAAAGGTGTTGCGCGGCGCATCCCTGCTCGCGGATGCCATACGGGTAACCCTTGGGCCGAAGTCAAAGTCCGTTCTGATCCAGAAGGCGTGGGGCGCGCCCATCGTCTGCAATGATGGCGTCACCATTGCCAAGGAATTCGACCTCAAAGATGCGGAAGAGAACCTGGGTGCTCAGGTGCTGCGGCAAGCCGCCGAGAAAACCGGCGACGTCGTCGGCGACGGCACCAGCACTTCGACGATCCTTGCCCACGCCATCCTTTCGGACGGGGTTCGGAATGTCGTCGCCGGCGCGAGCGCGATCGACCTCAAGCGTGGGCTCGATCGTGGGACACAGGCTGCAATCGCGGCTTTGCACGCCATGGCGAAGCCGGTGAAGACCAGGGCCGAGAAAGTACAGGTCGCCACGATTTCCGCGCACAACGATGTCTCAATCGGTGAGCTGGTGGCAGATGCGATCGAGAAAGTCGGCGGCGACGGCGTCATCTCGGTCGAGGAGTCCAAGACGACCGAAACCCTCCTGGACGTCGTCGAAGGCATGAAATTCGATCGTGGATTTCTCTCGCCGTATTTCGTCACGGATGCGGACCGGATGGAAGCTGTACTGGAGGATCCCCACGTTCTGCTGTGCGATCACAAGATCGGCGCTCTGCGCGATCTGGTCCCCTTGCTCGAACAGGTCGCCAAAAGCGGCCGATCGCTACTGATCATCGCCGAGGACATCGAGGGCGAAGCCCTCGCCACCCTCATTGTCAATCAACTTCGTGGCGTGCTTAAGGCTTGCGCTGTCAAGGCACCCGGCTTCGGCGATCGACGCAAGGCCATGCTGGAGGACATTGCCATACTGACCGGCGCGCAGGTGATCGCGGAGGAGATCGGCCTGAAACTGGAAAACGCCACACTGCAACAGCTCGGGCGTGCCGCACGCGTGGTCGCCGATAAGGAGAATACCACGCTGATCGGCAGTCGTGGCGATCGTGCCCGGATCGACGCACGGCTGGCTCAAATTCGCGTCGAAATCGAAAAGACCACTAGCGACTATGATCGCGAGAAGCTCGAGGAGCGCCTCGCCAAGTTGTCGGGCGGCGTCGCCGTGATCCGCGTGGGAGCACCGACCGAAGCCGAGATGAAAGCGAAGAAGGAAGCGCTGGATGACGCCATCAGTTCGACAAAAGCCGCGGTCGCGGAAGGCATCGTTCCGGGCGGTGGCCTTGCACTGCTTCGTACAGTCGCGGCTGTAGCCAAGGAGGAGGCCGCGTGCGAGGGCGACGAACGAACCGGCTTACAGATCCTGCGGCGCGCACTCGAAGCCCCCGCGCGCCAGATCGCCGAAAATTCCGCGACTGACGGCGGCGTCGTGGTTGCACGGATGCTCGCCAGCGAGGGCAACTTCGGCTTCGATGCCGCCCGGAAGGTCTATGTCGACCTCGTCGAGGCCGGTATCGTCGACCCGGTGAAGGTCGTACGGACCGCGCTTGAAAACGCGGTTTCCGTCGCAAGCGTGCTTCTTCTGACCGAGGCGACGATGACGGAAATTTCGGAGCCGAAGCGCGAGCGGTTGCCCGAGCCCGACATGGCGATGTAGCTGCGGCACGTCCCTGCCGCAAACTCCAGCGTCGGCCAGTTACCGAGCGATGGCGGGACGATTTGTCACAGGATGTGACGATGCCTTATCGTTCAAACGAAGATCTTCCCGCCGGAGTACGACACCACTTACCGCCTCATGGCCTGGACATCTATCGGGAAGCGTTCAACCAATCCTTTGCCTCGCATGTCGGGGACCTCCGGCAGGAAGAGATCGCACACCGAACGGCCTGGGCCGCCGTGAAGCACTCCTACGTGAAACTTGGCGACCAATGGGTTCCGAGGGACCGGATGCATAACCGACGCATATGATCTCGACTGTCGATCGAGAAATGTCCGTCTCGCTGCCGCATTTTGCTCCGTCGGATGGGCGCTGATCGCCGAGCTCGCGCCGCGCTGAACGAGGCCTCACTCACCGCCTTTTTCCAGTGAATCTAAACGCGACTGAGCTCCAAACACCTTTGCTGCTCTGCTCGCGAATTTGAGCAAAATCAACCTTCGCCCGATGGCCGTGATTATTCTTCATGGCGACCGGGATGGTCAAACCTCGAAGGAGAAATCATCATGGCAACCGAGACAAAATTACCTGTCATGAAACCGTCCAGCGCGCCCGCAGTCGGCAGCGAGACATGGCGGCCGTTTCAGGCACTGAGAAACGAAATCGACCAGATATTCGACGATTTCGGCAGCGGCTTCTGGAATCGGCCGCTCCGATCGCTGGCGCGGCTCGAACGCGACTTTTCCAAGTCGATCTCTGCGCCAGCTGTCGATGTCGCCGAAAGCGACAAGGCGTACGAGATCACGGCTGAGCTGCCCGGCCTCGACGAAAAGAACATCAACATTACGGTCGCAAACGGCGCTCTCACCATCAAGGGCGAGAAGCGGGAAGAGACCGAGGAAAAAAAGAAGGACTACTACGTCTCCGAGCGCCGCTATGGCACCTTCGAACGGTATTTCACCCTGCCGGACGGTGTAAACGCCGACAAGATCGAGGCGACCTTCAAGAACGGCGTACTCAAGGTCACGCTTCCTAAGACCGAAGAGGCGCAGAAGCCGGCCAAGACGATTAACGTGAAGGCGGCCTGACGGCCTCACCGAAGCGAGGCTGCCACAGCCGCAGCCTCGCCTCATCCATGCAAGTCAAAGCGTTATCGACTATTGAGGGCACATCATGCGTGCACATCATGTCATGACTAAAGACGTTGTTGCCGTGACGCCGCACACCACGATCGAAGAAGCGGCCAAGATCATGCTTCGGATGCACATCAGCGGCCTGCCTGTCATCGATGATGCCGGCAATCTCGTTGGCGTCGTCTCGGAAAGCGACTTCCTCCGGCGCAGCGAGATCGGCACCGGTCGCAAGCACGCCGCTTGGTTGAAGTTCTTCATGGGGCCGGGACACGCGGCAGCCGAATTCGTTCACGAGCGCGGCCGCAAGGTCGAAGATGTCATGACGCAGCGGGTGGTCTCCGTGCAGGAAGAGACTTCACTGTCCGATCTGGTTGACCTGATGGAAAAGCACGACATCAAACGCGTTCCCGTGATGCGTGGCAAGGCGCCGGTCGGAATCGTCACGAGGACGAATCTACTGCAAGCCATGGCGAGCCTTGCGCATGAAATTCCCGATCCAACTGCCGATGACGAGCACATTCGAGAGCGCATCACGCGTGCGGTCAATGCCACCGACTGGCGTCCGATCGGCTTTGAGGTGAATGTCCGCAGGGGCGCCGTCCATCTGCATGGCCTCATCACGACCGATGAGGCGCGGCGGGCGACAATCATCGCCGCCGAGAACACCAATGGCGTCAAGGAAGTTCACGACCATCTCTGCTTCGTTGATACCTACTCGGGGTTCTATGTGGAGTCACCCGAAGACATGAAGGCCGCAGGCTGAACGTCCCGCAGATCGAGGCAAGAAGAGCCGCTTGTACTGAGTTCCGGGACGGCCGCTGAAGGGAACTCCATTCCTTTTCGTCGAGTGGGTCTCTGCTTGCTCTGTATAGAGATTCTCGCCCCAACAGGCTCCGTACGACCCGGGGACCAGCGTCAGACTCCACACCGAGACGCCCATCCATCTCAGACATCGGCGAAACATACTGCGTGACATAGAACACCGTCAGGCGATCGTGACTCGCCAGGCGAGTATCCCGCGAGCCGCCATCTCTTTTCCCGGCCTACGCATACCTCCTTAGGTGAAGCTCCCAAATTTCGTCTGCCGCGCCGATACTCTAAAAAGGTTTCGCCAGCACGCATTTGGCTCGACGAAGGGGCCTGCAATGAATCACTCGATTTACACAGCTGATAAGGCAACGCACCTGAAGGTGGTCCTAGCTGTGCTTCTCGCCAGCATCGCCATCGTGGCAACCACACTGACCGCCCGCCTGAACCATCCGGCAATGGATGTGAGAGCGTCCGCTCAGACTGTCTACGAGCCTCGCCCAAGCCACGTCCTTACCGAGGTCGCGCAACGCGAAGGGCATCCGATTTAAATCGGCTGTTGGAGGATCACGAGATGACTAGCGAAGCAATCAAGGCGCTGATGATACTCGCGCTGTACGGCGCGCTCGAAATCGCGCTCTATTTCTCATCGTTCGAGAGGTTCGCCAAGCGTCCGGTCCGCTCCGAAAGGCGTCAAACGCCGAGCCGTGAGTTCGCCGTTCAATCACCACCGGAGGATTGAGGAGGCAGGCGGCACCGTCAGCCGGAGCGCCGCGACGATGCCATTACAGCGGCTCGTCATCCAGTGTTGACGGCTCGATCTGAAGAGACACGAAATCGCCTCCGCCATAGTCGTCCTCCGAATCGGGATGGGCGGACTGAAGACAAAGGCGGTCGTCCACTGCTCGAACGCCTGGAACGTTCTCGCAAGCCACGATTACGGCCTGATGGGCGTTTCCATTCTTGGTGACTCCACGCAGTGTGACCGCGCCATCCTTGACGCTGACGTTTAAACCAATTGGCTGCCACGGTACCCTGGCCAGCGCCGCGAGAACGGACCGGCGGATCTGATTGTCGTCCTCCGTATAACCGGAAGCGCTGGTCAGCGGACCGGCGACTGCTGACAGGAAGTCGGACCGGGTGATGATGCCGACGATCCGATCGCCGCGCATCACCGGAACATGATTCACGTGCCGGCGCTCCATCAGGTCGGCGATTTCCTTTAAAGGCGCCTCCTCGCTGGTAGTCGCTGGCTGACGCGTCATCACCTGCTCGACCTTGCGCCCGTGCTCCTTGACGAATTCGCCTGCGAGCCGGTCGGCCCCAAGTAGCATTGTGAGTAGTCGATTGTGCGCATGTTCCGTTCCGAGCTCGGTCCGCCTGAGAAAATCGCCCTCGCACAGAATGCCGACGAGCTTCCCATTCGAGTCCACGACCGGAAGGCCACTGATGTGATGAGCAAGCATCACCTTGATAGCGTCGGCAATCAAGGCGTTAGGCCGTATCGTCATCACCCGTCGGGACATGATCTGGTGCGCGCGCATATCTTCCGCTCCGAAAGGTTCAAGAGGTAATTGCGGCGTCAACCGACGTCTTGATCGAGATCAACGCCAGGACAGGCCTGATCTTGCAAGTCCGCGTTTCGACATTCCTAGGCGATTTGCGCCTGGTTAGAGGGCGGTGGGAACTACCCAAGACAGGCTTGGCTTCCGGAGCGCCCCACGAAAGTCGTCAACGCGGATTTCCGATCGTCCGATCCCGAACGCTTGTCCCTCTGGATGAGGGGCTGAGCTCAAGCAACTACACCGCATCGCTCCCAGAACTCCGGGAAGATAAGTAGTTCTCCTTAGGGATTCCTGCGAAATATCATTCCTAACTGCAGTCACGTACGGTCTGTCCATCACGAGGGAGATGGCCGATGCTCACAAGCGCCCCCACCACCACGCCCATTGGTGCTAACAAAATTGCACCTACCCCTAACCACGTCTCCGACCAATTCGCCGGCATTACCGGCCATGTCGGCTTAGTCGCCAGCGAGTTCGCTTACAAGAAGGACGAGGAGATCTTCGGCGAGAAAGAGCCGGCTGAATACGTTTACCAGGTCACATCCGGTGCGGTCCGCAGCTACAAGCTTTTGGCGGATGGACGTCGTCAGATTGGTGCATTCCACCTACCCGGCGATGTCTTCGGGCTGGAAGCCGGCTCGGTTCACCGGCTCGCTACTGAGGCTATCGTGGATACGACGGTGCGCCTTATCAGGCGCACCTCTCTTGAAAGGGCAGCAGCGGCCGACGTCAGCGTTGCCCGCAAGCTTTGGATCATGACCGCCGGCGAGTTGAAGCGGGCGGAAAATCACATGCTCCTCCTCGGACGCAAGAACGCGCTGGAACGGATTGCGAATTTCCTTCTCGATATGGACCGGCGTCTCTCCGTCACCGGCATGATGGCGCTGCCGATGTGCCGGCGCGACATCGGCGACTATCTCGGACTCACTCTCGAAACGGTCTCGCGCGCGCTCTCTCAGCTCCATGCGCAAGGCGTTCTCGGGTTTTCCGGTGCGCGTCAGATCGAACTGCGTAACCGCGATCGGCTACGCAAGATCGATGCGTAACACTTCGCATTTCGGCTCGAGCCACCTTCGCACCTCGCTCGATAAGGCTGAAGTAGCTTGATTTGCGATCGTGGCTGGTTCACTGATCCGGTCAGCCAAGAGCAGCAATGATCTGGGTCAACATGCCGCTCGGTCGCGTCGGTATCCTGTTGCATCTGCAACAAAGACCTCACTGTTGATGAGTGACATCTCACCCGGCCGCGCGCAGCTCAAATCCCGCCGTGTCAATCTCGACACTGGCCGCGAGAACATCGTTGTGATCTCCCGGCGGTCAACGGCGCTACGACCGGACCTGTTTCGGGGTTTTTCCAGGGTCGAACTGCGCAGCGGCTCGAAGACGCAACTGGCGACAGTACTTCTCACCGATGACGATAGCCTGGTCGGGCCCGACGAGCTTGGCATGGCTGAACCCGCGTTTCGGCGCTTCGGGCAGCCCGCGGGCAGCTATATTGCGGTGACCCCTGCCCCCTCCCCACCCAGTTTGGACTCGGTTCGCGCCAAGATTCAGGGCAAGACGCTTGAGGCTCCCGAGATCGGCACAATCGTCGATGATCTCGTGCATTATCGCTATTCGGACATGGAAATCGCTGCGTTCCTCGTCAGCTCCGCCAACTTTATGACATCCGGAGAGCTGGTCGCGCTGACAGACGCCATGGCGAAAGCCGGGACGCAGCTCAGGTGGAATGCTAAGACTGTCGTCGACAAGCACTGCATCGGCGGCATTCCCGGCAATCGTACGTCGATGATCGTAGTTCCGATTGTGGCCGCGCACGGACTGACAATCCCGAAGACGTCGTCGCGCGCGATCACGTCGCCCGCGGGAACGGCCGACACCATGGAGGTCCTGGCCCGAGTCGACCTCAACGTTGAAGCGCTGAAGGAAGTCGTCGCCTCATGCAATGGCTGCCTCGCATGGGGCGGACACGTCAATCTGTCGCCGGCAGACGACATCCTGATCAGCGTTGAGCGACCGCTGGCGCTGGATACGCACGAGCAGATGGTCGCGTCCATCATGTCGAAAAAGCTGGCTGCAGGCTCGACGCATCTTCTCATCGACCTTCCAGTGGGTCCAAACGCCAAGCTTACGACGGTGTCGGAAGCAATGCGCCTTCGCAAGCTGTTTCAGTTCGTCGGCGATCGTTTTGGCATCGAAGTCGAGGTCGTGACGACCGATGGGCGGCAGCCTATCGGCAACGGAATCGGCCCGGCTCTTGAGGCGCAGGACGTGATGGCGGTCCTAGCTAACGAGCCCGAGGCACCACGTGACCTTCGCGAGAAGTCCTTACGTCTTGCTGCCCACCTCCTGGATCAAGACCCCGACCTGCGCGGCGGGGCAGGTTACGCACGTGCCAGCGAACTCCTGGAGAGCGGGGCGGCGCTTCGACAGATGATGAAGATCATCGAGGCTCAGGGCCCAGCACCTTCGACGAGTGAGCTCGGAAGCCTTACCGTCGACATTCACGCCGCGAGCGATGGTGTCGTCTCAGCGATCGATTGCTTGCGCCTGAACCGGCTGGCGCGCACCGCAGGCGCCCCGCTCGACAAGGGCGCAGGCATCAAATTATTCAAGAAGATTGGCAATCGCGTTGAGCAGGGAGAACCGCTCTATCGCATTCATGCATTCGAGCCCTCGGGCGTTGACCTCGCTGTCGACATGGCCAAGCTGGATTCTGCTTACCGGATCGAACCGCAGGCCGGGGCGACACCATGATCCCGACTGCAGTACAATGGCTGCCCACTTCCAGCTATTTCGGGCCTCGGCTTGCTGAGACTCTCGGTATCCCGGGATATGCGATCAACTTACATCGGTTTCCCGATGGGGAGCTGCGGGCAACCGTCGGTCCGGCGGCGGCGACCGCCATAGTTTGTTGCTCGCTCAATCAACCTAATGAAAAGCTGATTGCGCTACTGTTCGCTGCAGAGGCCTTGCGGCGTAACGGAGTCAGGCGGCTGGTGCTCGTGTCGCCTTATCTCGGCTACATGCGCCAGGACGCTGCGTTCCATCCGGGAGAAGCAATTAGTCAGCGCGCAATCGGCGCTCTTCTGGCGAACACCTTCGATCGCGTTATCACGTTTGATGCACATCTCCATCGCATGCCCAGCCTCACCGGCGTCTTCCCTGGAATTGAAGCGGACAATCTGTCGGCCGGGCCTGCGATCGAGGCTCTGCTTCGTGCCGAGACGGTCTCACCTACGACAGTCGTGGTCGGTCCCGATGAAGAGTCCCGATCTTGGGTGGCTGACATTGCAGGCCGTCTCGGACTTGCGTACAGCGTGGCGCAAAAAGTGCGTCGGAGTGATCAATCGGTCCAGATTGCGTTCCCGAACACGACGCTTTTCGTCGGCCGACCGGTGCTCTTGATCGACGACATCGTGTCGTCCGGCGGGACCCTCGTCGCCTGTGCGGAAGCGATTGTCGCATCAGGAGCCTCTTCTATCGAGGCCATCATCGTCCACGCGCTATTCCCGCGAGCGCTTATGACCGCGTTCGGTCGCGCCGGCATCCGTTCCGTCCGCTCCACCAACAGCGTGCCGCATCCAACCAACGCCATCAACCTCGACGATCTTCTCGTTCGCGCACTGCGGCGGGAGGTCGCTGGCATGCCGGTAAGTGGGACCACTCCATGAGCGTCACCATCCAGTTTTGCGGCGCCGCCCGCACCGTTACCGGCTCCTGCTATCTCTTTGATGCGCCCAAGGGACGATTCCTGGTCGATTGCGGGCTGTTCCAGGGGCCGAAAACGTTGAAAGCGCTGAACTATGGTGCGTTCCCGTTCCGCCCGGCGGACGTCGACGCTGTGTTGCTGACACACGCCCACATCGACCACAGCGGGCTCCTGCCGAAGCTCAAGCGTGAGGGCTTTTCAGGCTCGATCCTGGCGACGCGCGGCACCATCGAGCTCTGCTCCTACATGCTTCCTGACGCCGGCAACATCCAGGAAACGGAGGTTGCCGCCCTGAATCGCCGAAACGCCGCCCGGGGACGGGCCGCCGTCGCGCCCATCTACACGCAAGCCGATGCGAATGCGACGCTTGATGCCTTTCGGCCGGTCGAATACCAGGCGTGGTACACGGTGATACCGGGCGTCCGCGCCCGCTATTGGAATGCCGGCCATCTGCTCGGTTCGGCTTCGATCGAGCTGGAATTCGCCGAGCAAGGTAGAAACGAAGGACCGTTGCGTATCTTGATGTCGGGTGACATCGGCCCAGATGCCAAACTTCTGGAGCCGGATCCGGAGGGCCCAACCAGCCTCGATTACGTGTTTTGCGAGTCAACCTACGGCGATAGCGACCGCCCGTCCACAACGCCCGAACTGCGTCGCTTGCATCTCGCCGAGGAGGTGCGCGATGCCGCCAGCGGACGCGGCGCGCTGCTGATTCCTGCCTTCGCGGTTGAACGGACCCAGGAGTTGATCGTCGACCTGGCCGACTTGATGGCCCGCGGCGAGATTCCGATCGCACCGATCTTCCTCGATTCGCCTTTGGCAATCCGTGCGACGGAGGTCTTCCGGAAAAACGCGGCCAGCCTCGATCCGGCGGTCGATCTAGATCGGCTTCTGACATCCAGTCAGTTGCACTTCACGGAAACCGTTGACGAGAGCAAATCTATCGCCAGGCTCTCCGGCTTTCATATCGTCATTGCCGCAAGCGGAATGTGCGACGCCGGTCGCATCCGCCATCATCTGAAGCGATGGTTATGGCGCAGGGAGGGCACGGTCCTGCTCACGGGATTCCAAGCCCAAGGCACTCTGGGCCGCTTCCTGCGCGATGGCGCGAAGGCGGTGAGAATCCAGGGCGAGGAAATCAAGGTTGCGGCGAGAATTCGATACATCGACGAATACTCAGGGCACGCCGACGGCCCCGAACTTGCGCGCTGGATAGCCGCGCGCCGCCCCATTCATCGTGGCCTGTTCATCATGCACGGGGAAGAGCACGCGCTCGGAGGCCTTCTGAACCGGGTGGCCGAACGAACCGTTCCAACGGCCCGCATTTTCACGCCGATGCTCGACGACGTCTACGAATTATCGACTGCCGCACCGACACCGATCGACGTCGCTCGCCGCCGCAGGCTCACTCCCGATGCAGTCGTCAACCTCGACTGGCACAACGATATGTCCAAACTGCTTCTCGATATCAATGACCAAATCGAGGCGGCGGCGGACGATCGGGCACGTGGCGTCATCATCAGGAAGCTGCGGAGAGCGCTCAACGAGGGATGACCGACCCGCTTCGTTAAAGCAACGTCGACACAATTCCACCCTCCGCGATGTACAAGTCCCTTTCCGGCACATAGTAGAGAAACGAACCGGATGTACCCGAATGCTCCCACGTCGCCGGCAGACCGGTTAGTCCGGCAAGCGGAGACGGCAGCGAAAAATGCATTGTTCCATATCCATACTGCATCGGAAATTGCCAGCGGTGCCACTCACGCATCCGTAGCAACGTCTCCGCTCTGACAAGCCTCCCCTCCTTGAGGGCCCTAAGAAATACAATCATCTCGCCTACCGTTGAGACGATGCCCCATCGGCCCAATAAGAACCATTCGAACGCACAAGCGTGATATTCCGGTCGCCAAAGTAGACGTCGGCGGGAGAACTGCCCGAGCCCAATCTCTCCGGCCGATAGCCAACCAACCATGTTTGCTCGAACCCTAGGGGGCGAAAAAGCAGATTGTCGTAGACGATGTGAAGGGGGTGGCCGGTCACGCTTTCAATGATCTTGCCGAGCAACTGAAAGTTTGTGTCCGAATAGGCTGTGGCCGTTCCCGGCGGAAATTGCGCCTTCAGGCTCCGGGCCCGCGCAATCGTTTCATCGACGGTCCAATGCCGCATCGGGTCCTCGAGGAACAGATCAAACGCACTTTTGCCATCCGCGGCCTTGTCCGAGTAGTAGTCAGCTATGCCTGATCGATGAGATAGCAATTCTCCCAAGGTAATTTGGTCCGAATAGTCCCTTCCGGCATACACGTGAATACCGTGAACCATTGCGGAAGGAAGATACTTGGTGATCGTGTCTTCCAACGAGAGCCGCCCCTGCTCTGCCAGCATCATAACAATCGTTGCTGTGTAGAGCTTCGTGATGCTGGCAATGTAAATGGGGGTTTTGTTCGTAATGGCGACCTCAGCCCCATCGTTCGCGGTACCAGCCACGCCGAACCACTGAAACGAACCGTCGCCTTTGACCACCGCAAGGACGCAGCTCTTGACCGATAGGACATCGGCGACCTCGTTCCGGACGATCATCTCCAACTGTGATGCTGGCTCGGTCGCCCGGACCCCTGCCTCTCCTCCTTGCCATAGGATGACTCCGACGACGAGGCCCGCAGAAAGCGCACTTGTCCACGAGACGATGCAACCTTTAACTTTTGATGCGATTTCTGTCATGCAGCAATCTGCCGGGGCATCAAGCTCACTGGGCTAAAGCGCACCCCGGAGCACGTCGACATGATTAGAGGGGCCTCTTGCACGCGACTTGATCTTGGTCAAACGGGTCGCGAAGAGCCACACGTCTCCAAGCTTCGCGGGATCGGGCAGCGTCGTGTTTCCCACGGAACGCATCAAAGTCGCGCGGGTCGTGAAGCGTTGTCGGCGTGTTAACAGGAGATCTTCTGCGCCAACCCCTCGACAAAAAGGGCATTGCAAGTCGGACTTTTCCGATAGCGGTGTGCTGCAAGAGACCGCATCGGTGCATACTTGGGCAGCTGCCTTATCGTCTGTTAATGCACGAGGGTACCTAGGGTGTAGTCTTGGCATTCGTCAAATTGGTGGGGGGACTGCCCAATGCCAATAAACGAGCATCGACGCCTTGTAAAGGAAGCCAAGGCAATCGTAGAAGAAACGCGGCGCAAGGCTGACGAATTGCGGAAATCTGTCGAAGAATCACGCCGTCTCCTGGAAGAGAGCAAAGGGATTTTGGCGCGATCGACGTTGCTTCGACCATCGAGCCCCGTCGTCAGGAGTGGTTAGCTGTTGTTACGGCCTTGATCCTTCTGCGCATCTCAAGTGCTGCTCGAGCGCGACAAGCATTTGGGTGCGGCCTAGAATACCCGCAAGCTTCTTGTTGCGGAGTACCAGCACCTGCGAGATCTGGTAAATATCCATCTCTTTGACGACCGCCTCTATCGTCGCGTTCTCATCGACGCAGACGGGGTGACGACTCATGACGGCATCGACCCGAAGACCTCTGGTTCGCTCGCGAGCGAGCTGCCCCTCGTCTTTCCCCAGGAGCCACTCGAGCCAAAATCCCTCCGGATAGTCCACTCCCAACTCGCGCCTATGAAGGAAATCGCCTTCTGAAATGATGCCGACCAACGTCCCTTCATCGTCAAGAACCGGCAGGCCGCGCTGATTGGTCTCGAGCAGAAGATGAATAGCGTCCAGAAGCGGAGCACTCGGCTTCACTATAGCGAACCAGGTCCGCATGATCTCTGCCGCCTTCATGCTTCCCTCCGTCAACCGCGCCTGCGCTCCATGGCGGCATCAATTTGCCCCTGTTCGATCAGCCTCTACAGGACCGTTGCGCTATCCGCTCGGGCTAGTGAGACATCAGCAGGCAACCCTCAGCCTCGTGCAGGAGGCTGTGCGTCATGCCGCCAAAGATCCATTCGCCCAACCTGCTGTGTCCATAGCCGCCGGTAACGATGAGGTCGGCGCCGACGTCTGCGGCCGTGCGAATGAGATAACCGGCATCGGCCTCCGCCGTATGCACGCGAACCTCGTGCTCGCAACTCACACCGTGCCCCTTGAGATAATTGGCCACATCCCGCACCCGGCAGTGCGCCGCATCCTGTTCGTTCGACGTGCAAATTTCGACGATCGTGACTTTCGAAGCCCGGGTCAGAAACGGCAGCGCGTCGCGAACGGCAAGTCGCGCCTCCCGAGTGTCCTTCCAGCCGACCACGATGCGGTCGCCGGCCAGTTCTGTCACACCGTCTGGTACTGTCAGCGTGGGACGGCCCATTCGCAGCATGGCGCCCGCGGAATCGAGATGGCGGGGGTCGTTGGCCCTGAGCTGCTTACGCTTGACGACGACAAGGTCAGCAGCCCTGGCCTGCTCAACCAGAAACTCGGTCGGGAATCCGATCGCCGTGCGCCATTCCACCTTTTCGCTCGGCAGACGGACAACTCGCCTAAACCACTCTTCCTTGGCCGACAATGTTGCCCGTAAGCGCTCGACATCGTCGGCCGTCGTTTCTTGGATGATCACGCCCTCGGCAACGAACGGCGGCTCTGTTGCGATCGCCGCGACACCGAGAAGGGATGCTTCAAATCCACCCGCGATGCCTTCCGCCACGGCACTCTGCCCTTCCTCCTGCTGCTCTGGATTGACGTAGACCATGACGCTGGCAAAAGACATGTCGTTCCCCCGATGGCTGCGATCTACCTTCTATCGTGCATCCGG
This sequence comes from Bradyrhizobium sp. CCGUVB23, assembly GCF_024199885.1. NCBI lineage: Bacteria > Pseudomonadati > Pseudomonadota > Alphaproteobacteria > Hyphomicrobiales > Nitrobacteraceae > Bradyrhizobium > Bradyrhizobium sp. CCGUVB23. The sequence continues at coordinate 5,244,545 of NZ_JANADQ010000001.1, read as the reverse complement.
CCGCTTCCTAGCTTGATGCACATCAAGCGAGATCATGTTTGCCTGCTCAGCACCGCCCTGGTCGGAAACCTCTCCTGCGGACTTGCACCAGGCGACACGGCTGCCCTATTTGTCCAGCAAATGCTTTTCGATGTCGCCCACCGGATGCCTGGTGAGGTCCTTGGCAAGCTCCGCCACGATCCGTCGCTTCACATCAGGATGGAACTCCGACCGGAGCGCCGACAGCGTTCGAGATGGAGCGACAATAATCAGCGCGGTCGACTTCTCGCCGCGCACGATACGCTCCGCAGCAGCCGCAACCTGCTTCACAAAGCGGCGCTCCTCGAGCTCATGCCAATCGGTCATCTCCACGGAGCTTCTTTGCCCAGAATGCAACGCTTTGCTCACCCGGCCAGGACGATCGCTCCCTTGATCGTGAGCCGCCGGATTCTGATCCTCGAAGACGGCCTCCATCTTCAAGTTCGGGAACTTCTCGTCGCCTTCGTTGCGGAAGAATAGCGCCTTTCGTCCGTCGCCAACGAACACCACGGCACGATGCGGTATCTTGGTCATTCCAGCTCCTCCGTCGCAGGTCAACGATTTCTACTGCTCGGCAGGCACCCTCGCTTGATCCCGATCAATCTCGACAGATCATAATCCGGCAAGATTATCGACAAATCGAAACCGAGCGATTGATGCGGAGGTTGTCATGCAGGCACGAGATGTAATGGTTTCCCCCGTGATAACCGTCGACGCAAACGCCACCGTCCGGCAGGTCGCGCAACTTCTCCTTGCTCAACGCATCAGCGCGGTGCCCGTCGTCGATGCCGACAACAGGATCCTCGGGATCGTGACCGAAGGCGACCTGCTGCATCGAGCCGAAGCCGGCACCGAACGCCCCTACTCCTGGTGGCTGCGTATTTTGACCGGCGATGCTCAAATGGCGACTGACTACATCAAATCGCACGCAATCAAGATCACCGACATCATGACGCGCGACGTCGTGACGGTTACGCCTGAGACCGCGCTGCATGACATTGCAATGCTACTCGAAGAGAACCAGATTAAACGCGTGCTGATCGTCAACCAGCAAGGCCAGCTGGTCGGACTCGTCAGCCGGGCAAACCTGCTTCAGGCGATCGCAAGCGCCCGGCCGAAGCTCGAGATTTCGCTTCCCGACGCGACCATCAGGAAGAGATTCCTTGAGGAGCTCAAGAACCAGTCTTGGGCACATACGTTCAACCTGAACGCAACGGTGCAGAACGGCGTCATCGATCTTTGGGGCTTCGCACCGTCCGCCGCAGAACGAGCAGCCATCCGCGTGGCCGCCGAAGCCATTCCCGGCGTCGTGACCGTCAATGATCACCTGCTCGAGACACCGAGCTTCGTCTACTGACGCTAGACAGATTCTCAGGTTTTCGCGAGGAGGCATGCATGGCACATTTTGTTGTCCGCTTTCTCAAGGATGTGGTTGGCGATCAGGGCCAGCCTTGCGAGGCATGTCAGCACACTCTCGACGTCGATGCGCACGACGAGACTGAAGCGGCCCTATTGGCAAAGAAGAAGTTCTGCGAGTGGCGTGCAATTCGCGACTGGTCACTTCACGCCGATCGCATCGACGTGAAGCCGGCCGACTTTCCTTCTTGAGTTTGCGGGACATCATTCTCGCGCGATTTGCCCCCCACAACCGCGCCGCGCGCCTTACAGTACAGGCGTCGACTTCTGATCAATCGACGCAACACGCTTGCGAAACAATATGGCCGTGTCTGCGATACTGGCAATGCATTGGTGACTGCGGGCGAAATTGCGCAGACGACCAATCGCGGCATCGTTCAATCCGAATAGACGCTCGTAATCGCGACGGCTGATTTGAACAAGCGCTCCGGCCTGCAGCTCTTCCAGCCTCTCTTCCAAGTCAGGCAATGTAAATTTGGCGCGCATCCTGCAGGGTCCCTGTTCTCGACCAACGACATCAGTCCAAAGTCAATAGAACCGCGATCAATCGAAAGAGCTCTCATCCCAGGTGACAAGCGGCGCTCCGATGATCAGGAGCTTACCGTACCACGATACGGTTGGGCAGCCTTTCGGAAAGGCTGCTTGCCTTCCTTCAGCGAATCTCGCTCCGTCGTCTAGTCGAGCGCCGATGCCAATCCTTGCGGGATCTGGCGATATTCTTGCCTTGTGGCATCTATATGCCGATACGGACTTGATATTGGTCAAGAGCGCCGATAGCTCACGGGAGTCGTCACGGCGTTTCTTGATCGCGATCATGTCTCCTGATTATTCACCGCCGCTCTGATTCACAACGCTTGACGCACATCAAGTGAACACTCCGGTGATCATCTAAGGGATATGACGAATGAGTTTCTGTCGGGGGAGTCCTTCATGAACAAGCGCACCTTCACCACGCTCTTCTGCTCCAGCTTGGCCGTGCTCGTCAGCACTCAAATGGCCCGCGCCGATGTTGTGGCGCGCTACGAGTGCAACATGGTCGACTTTTTCACCCAAGAGCCGATCGGCGATCGCCCGGACCATAATCTTTCACTTCTGCAATACTCTTGCGCAGGGGTCGATGGCCTCCTAAAGGGAGCCTTATATAGCGGATCCAACACGATCGAGTGGGATGGGCCCAAGGGCAGGATCATCGTCGGTGGCGGAGTTCACCGTATTCCCGGCGGCCGTGTCGTCACCGAGCTGACGGAAGGTGCGGCGGCGATCATCACGAAGGACGGCAAATTTGTTGGCAACGAGGCTTCGGGCAAAGGTGTGGTAAAGCTCGCTACCGGGCCTTTCGCCGCGCTGAACGGCAAGACCGTCAGATTCAACAGCACGCCGATCAGCCCGGTCCGGTGGATTCTCGAGTTGACGACAGATTGACCATAGCTCGCTGCGGAGAATGTAGATGGTGTTCCGGCGCGTGCTGATCGGCATACTCGCGGTGACGATGTCATCGGCATCGCTCGCCGCGGAAAAGACGGTCACACTCAACGTGCAGAAGATGGCGTGCGACTTGTGCACGTCCGCAGTCAAGAAAAGCCTGGAAGCAATTCCCGGTGTCGCCACGGCGGTGGTTTCGCTCGAGGATAAGACGGCTGTTGTCACCTACGACGACAGCAAGGTTGACGTGAAGATGCTCATCGACGCGACGACCAAGACGGGTTACCCATCGACGCCGACAAATTGATCAGTTGATGTCCGTGATCCCGATCGGCGCGAATTGTGTACACGAACGAACATTACTTGCGAAACACGCGCAACCTTTGGAGGAAGCCGATCGATCCATTTCACTTGTCGGGCGACATTGAAACTATGTCTGGCGCTCTTTCGGCGCTTCAGATGAATCATTCTTCGCTTTCAGGGATAACGCGGCGGCAGATCATGATGCTCAACCGACCTGCCCGCTGGACGCATCACCTTCTTGCAATGGCGCGAGCGGTATTCGGGCATCTTGGCTACAGCCGTAAGTTCACCCTGCTTTGGAATTGATGACAGAAGCCATCCAACAACTTCTGAATAGCCTCAAAATTGTCGACGAGCCGCTCCAATTGAGGGTGGTTGTGCGGGTGAGCTTCCGCAAGTTGCTCTCGCGCACGGTGGAGGCGTTCCCGGCCTTTTGCGGCTCGCATCTCGGCAAAGCCAAGCTGCTCGGCATCCCGTGCTAGCTTGTTCTCTTCGTCAATCAGCAGCTTAGTGACCACTGCCCGGCGGTCGGACGCTAGGCTATCGTCGTTCAGCAGCTCCAGGAAACGGTCGATATTTTCACGGGCGATGTACCTGTACATAGCGGAGGCACCCCTGCGTGATGAGCGCCTCATATTACCACTACTGGATCGCGCCTCAAGTGGGAGCCGACGCTCAGCCAAAAGCGTGGAGCTTTGAGCAAGATCAATCTAGGGCTGGAGTTGGCGCAATAGGCTAGCTTTTTACCGCCAACGATCAAGAGCTCCCAATGGAGCAAGATGACACGAGCGGGAGGAATTGGACTTTCGTGTGCCCAAGAACCGGCTCGAGCGTCCAGCACCGTACGGAGCGCGTGAGCGAGCGCGATGACGAATATGAAGGTATCACTTGTCCGGCTTGCTCGCGCCTCCACTTCCTAAACCTCAAGACTGGCAAGCTATTGGGCGAGCAAAGAAAGTAGCTGGGCCGCACGGCTAATTGACTTTGAGATGGCCCCGCTGTCCGCTTTGATCGCCCTGCACCAATGCGCGGCTATAGCGGCGCAACGAACGATGCCGATAGCCTCTCCGCTCAGGTTCGGAGTTCGTTTTACCGGCACCAACCTTGCCTATTGGATCCTGTCCGTGGCGGAATTCGGCACGATCGACTAACGATGAATTTTGCTCCGGGTCACATAGAGTCGCCAAGCCACCTCACTGCGCGGCCACGGCCTCGTAAATATCCTCCTCTTGGGCAGTATGCATGCGCACAAGAGTTTCGATCGCCTCGATCACACGCTGGGCGTCTCGGACAAGATAGCGGTCGATCTTTTCTGACGGTAGGTCCGACGCGATCCGAGCGAGCAGCCTCGCGAGGTGAAGGATCTCTCGGTGCGCGCGGCTCATGGCCGAGAGGCCATGGCGCTCTCGCAGTACCTCCGCAATCTTCGGATAGACGCTGCCCTCGTCCTCGCGCTCGTGCTTTACGATGCTGCCCTGAACCAGGCGATCAGCCTCTTCAATCAAGGCCGCCGCGGTGTCTGGCGGTACCTCGTCGATCGCATCGACGATCTTGCGCAGGCGGTCGAGATCCCTGAACAGCGCCTGATGGTCGTGATGCAGTGCCAAGCCCTGCTCTGCGGATATCCGGCGACCAGCGCTCCCATGAGCTGGAGTGAGCGCCCGCAGCGCGTTCAGGATGACGGCAACATCAATTACCTCCTGCACGATCGCCGCCGGCACGGGATCAAGCCAGCCTACGGTAGCGGCCACCATGGCGGCCAAGGACAATCCCATACCCACAAGGATGCTTTGGAGGGCAATCCGCCGTGCGCGCTGCGCAATTATGATCGCTTCGCCGACGCGATCAAGCCGATCGGCCAGGATCACCACATCTGCCGCCTCGGACGAGGCGCCCGCTCCGCGCGCGCCGAGCGCGACCCCGATGTCGGCCACGGCCAGTGCCGGGGCGTCATTGATGCCATCGCCGACCATGATGGTCGGATGCTGCCGCTGTTCCGTGCGCACCGCCTCGACCTTATCTGAAGGAACGCGGTCGGCCAGCACGGCATCGAGGTCGAGCGCTGCTCCGATCGCCTGCGCCGCTGCGGCGCGATCGCCCGTAACCATCACCATTCGCGCGATGCCCGCATCGCGCAGCAACCGGATCGCTCGCGGCGTATCAGCCCGCAGCTCGTCGGCCAGGAGCAACGCACCGATCGGATGCCCGCCGACGGCGACAAAGACGATCAGCGCCGAGCGCCATGAAGCGCGCCGGATCGCACGCAACTCCCACGGCGACAGCTCTGCATGTGAAAGAAGCATCTCTCGCGAACCCGCGGCGACCTGGCGGCCGTCGATCAGGCCGCGCAAGCCAATACCCATAGTCTCTTTGACCTGTTCAGGCGCTTTCAGCTCGAGCCCGCGATCGATGGCCGCAGCGACGACAGTCTTGGCGAGGACGTGTTGCGAGGCCTGCTCGAGCGATGCCCCAAGTGTGAGGACCTCGTCCGGGTCTTCCCCCGGGGCGACTTCAACCGAAAGCAACCGCGCCCCTCCCACGGTCAACGTGCCGGTCTTGTCAAACAGCACCGTGCGCGCGCGAGCCAGCGCCTCCAGTGCCCCGCCGCCCTTGGCCAAGATGCCGCGGCGGGCCGCTTGCGCCACGCCGGCGATGAAGGCGACCGGTGCTGCGAGAATTAGGGGACAAGGTGTTGCCGCCACCAGCACGGCGAGGCTGCGGGTCAGATCGCCGGAGATCAACCATGCCAGGAAGGCGATGACGAGCGTTACGGGAAGAAAGATCAGCGCATAGCGGTCGGCCAGCCGAACAAAGGGAGCCTTTGCCGTTTGCGCCGCCGTCACCATGCGCACGATGCCAGCGTAGGTGCTTTCGCCGGCCGGCGCGGTCACGGTCAACTCGAACGTCTCACCAGCATTAAGCGAACCGGAAAGAACTGCGCTGCCACGTGTTTTCTCGACGGGGATCGGCTCTCCCGTAACAGCCGACTCGTCGATGGTAGCCATGGCCGAACGGACGATGCCGTCGACCGGCACAATCTCGCCGGCGCGTACCAGGAGTTCTTCGCCGACGGAGATTGCCTCGATCGGCACTTCCTCAATCCGCTCGCCGGTCTTACGATGTGCCCAGCGCGGTGCACGATCGACCAGGGACCGCAAGTCGTGCTCGGCCCGCGCAATCGCGATGTCCTCCAGCACGTTGCCGCCGGAATACATCAGTGCCACCACAGCGCCGGCAAGCGGCTGGCCGAGCGCCAATGCCGCGCTCATCGACAGGAGTGCGATCGCGTCCACTCCCAGGCGGCCGCCCAGCAAGTCCCTAACGATCGAGACCCCCAGTCCTCCTATCACGGGTGCCGTGCCGATTCCCCATAAGAGATCAGCCAGGTCAGGCCGGCCCGCGGCTCCCGCAAGAATACCCGCGGTCAACCCCGCGATTGCGATCGCAATCAGGGTCCAGCGCAAAACCCGCTCAAACGACATGGTCTCATTCCGCACTATGCAACATTCTCTTCCGAAACCAGCTCCGTTGCTTGAGCAAAATCAATGACAAGTCTTGAACGCTTGGTTCCAATAAGCGAAGCCGTTCGCAAGCCGCCTACCGCTCGTCAACTTGCCTTTGCTCTGAATGCAATCACGGCACACCTAATCGGAGCATTGGCGCAAGTGGCTTTGCATACCCACGCGAGGAAGGAGCTCCTGGGAGCTCGGAATCGCGGCTAAGGTGATGGTCACCGATGGATGCGCGTTTGGCGCGTTTCTAAACTAGTTCTGCGAACACTTGCGTACCGGCTGCGCGTTGGCTTGCGATCGCCATTTGGCGATTTCGGCAAGTTCGACCTCCGGCCGCGTCTCCACCGTCTCGCAACGACCGAGATAGAGCTGTCCGGTATCGCCTTCGATGGTGATCCAGTCGCCTTCCCTCAGCGTCGCGTTTGCAAGTTGCGCCTGTCTGCTGTCGAAGTCGATCTTCAACGCGCTACAGCCGACCACGCACGGCTTGCCCATCTGTCGCGCCACCAGCGCCGCATGCGATGTCCGAGCACCGACGGTCGTGACGATGCCCGCAGCCACAGCGAAGCCCGCAACATCGGCGGTGCTGGTGTCAGGCCGAAGCAGGATGATCGGCTCGCCCGTGGCGGCAAGCCGCTTTGCGTTTTCCGAATCGAAGGCGGCGCGGCCGACGCCGATGCCACCGGAGGCGCCGATGCCGGTTGCCACCGGCTCGCCGGCCGAAATGAGCGCTGTCTCGGTGAGTGTAGTGATGTCGATCTCGGCGATCCGCGCCAATCCCTCACTCTCCGTGATGAGCCTTTCACGCACAAGGTCGATCGCGATCCTGACCGCCGCGCGCGGCGTCCGCTTGGCGGAGCGCGTCTGCAGGATCCAGAGCTTGCCGTCCTGGACGGTGAACTCGACGTCCTGGACGTCGCGGAGCTCCCGTTCGAGCTGCGTCAGGACCTCGCTGAGTTCGACCTCGGTCGAAGGCAACGCCCGCGCGATCGCCTCGTCCGTATCGGGCATGCGCCGTCCGGAGACCACGTCCTCGCCTTGCGCGTCGAGCACAAGGTCGATCATCGGATGCGGCTTTCCGGTCGAGGGATCGCGCGAAAACGCGACGCCGGCACCTGAGGCGAGCCCGCCATTTCCGAACACCATCGACTGCACGGTCACCGCGGTGCCCTGGAGCTCTTCGAGCTGCTGGAGCTTCCGATAGGTTTGCGCCCGTTCGCTCATCCAGGACCGGTAGACGGCGCGCGCCGCGGCGTTCAGTTGCGCGACCGCGTCCTCGAGCCAGCCGTCGTCGCTGTCTTCGACCAGCGCCTGCTCCTCGGCAGCGAGCCGTTCCAGCGCCTCGCTGTCCAGCTCACGGTCGTTGACGACGCCTTCGCTCGTTGTCAGTTCGCCGAGCCGCGCGGCGAACGCTGCCCGATCGAGCCCGAGCACGGTCTCGCAAAAACTTTCGAGAAAGCGGCGGCGGCAATCCCAGGCGAGCCTCGGCCGTCCCGTGGCACGGATCAGGCCGTGTATGGCGTTCGATGTGCAGCCGATATTGAGAACGGTGTCGAGCATGCCTGGCATCGATCGCGCCGCGCCCGAGCGCACGGACACCAGCAGCGGCTGACGGCGATCGCCAAAGCGTCTTCCTGTCACCTCCTCCAGGAAGGCGATTCCTTCCTTCAGCCCATCTCGCAGGTGTCGCTCCGCATGGGCGTGGCCGGCGATGATGTCGGCGCAGAGCTTGACGGGCAGCACGAAAGCCGGCGGAATCGGCAGGCCGAGTGCCGCCATCCGCGCGAGGTTGGCTGCCTTCGCGCCGATCTCCTCACCAGAGTGCAGTTCTGTCGCGTCGCCACCGATACGCACGATATGCATGGTCGTTCCTCAGGCTGCGAGATCAATCATGATGTGCCGGCGTAGCAGATGTCCGAAACCGGCGAAGCGGTCGGTGGCGCGCTCGATGGCGCGCGCGAGCTCGAGAACCGAGAGCGATGTTGCGACGTCGAAGCCGCCAGAAAACACCAGCGCCGTGATCGCGCGCTCACGACTGTCGGCCGCATGCTCGGCATCGATTAGCCGGGTCACCGCGGAGAGCGCGTCCTCAGAATCCGCGCGCCGGCCCTCCGGGACGTCGGTCGCGGCGGCAAGGCCGGTGGCTGCGGCCTCCGTGGCCATCAGGCCGATCGTGCACAGCTCGACGAGCGCTGCGAGCAGTGCCTCGTCGGTCAGGTCAGGCATCAATGAAGCGATGAACCCCGCCTGCTCAAATTCGTCGATGGCTTCCTCGGCGCGGTCGATGAGTTGTCCGATGGTCGGCCGCGCGTTGAGCCGGCTGACCTCCTTGCGCGTCTCCAGTGCGATGCGGTCGGCCTTCTGCTCGATGTGGCCGCAGCGCCTGGTGAGCTCCTTGCGATCGGCCGGCAGACCGGCTTGGAGAGCCGCGATGTGGCGGGAGACGGCGGCGACGATATCGTGCGCCAGCCCGATCTGGCGTATCACCACCGCCAGCAGCGCGCCATCGACGCGCTCAAAGTGCCGCACCAGATCGGCTTCGATCTGGTCGCGTACCATGCGCACCGAACGGCCCTCGAGCAGCGCGTCGGTGGAGGCACGCAGCGCAGCCTTCAGGAAATCGATCGCAGCACTGCGGCCCAGAGCCTGGTCGAGACGTTCGCCGAAGCCGATCCGCGTCGGTGCGGCGTTGCGCACCGCCGATCCCAACAGCTCGTTGCCGCCGAGTTCGAGGAAGCTGCGGTGGCCAATGCGATTCCGTGCAGCCCATTCCAGGATTCGTGTAGCGTCGTCCTTGGTCACCCAGGTGCGCAATAGCTTGCGCGCCTTGTTCCAGTCGATCAGGAATACCAGCGCGGCGCCCACTGCGGCCAGAAATTCGTTGCGGCCACTGGCGTGGCTTGCCTGATATTGGCAGGTGATTAGGTAGAAGGAATTGTCCTCGCCGAGGCCGACTGCTGCGTGTCGGTCGAGCCCACTCCAGTTCGCCTCGAACCTGTCGAACAGCGAGATGAAGAACTTTGCGCGCGCAAAGTGCACGTCCGTGTAGGTGACAGTGATCGCGTTCTTCTTCACCGCGATGACGACGACATGCGCGTCCGTGGTGCCGATGTCGTTCTGGATCAGGAGCCGGCCGCCCGAGCGGGTCGCCATGGTGTCGAGGCCGGGGTGGTTGAACTTCAGCGCACGGGTCTCGTTCAGCCCCTTCATGAAGCTCTCGACGGCGCCGCGATCCTCGGCATGCAGTCCGAACACGTGGGCGCCGCTCAGGATTTCCTCGGAGCAGTTTGCAGCGAGCCTGTTGAGCTGCTTGTGCAGGTCCATCACCAGGCGGTGCAGGCTGTCGGCTTCCGTTTCGGTGACGCCCGTCAACCGCGCGATGCGCGCGATCTCGATCTCGTTGCTGGTTTCGAGCAGGCCCGCGCCACGGATCGCATTCAGCCGGGCGTTCGCTTTTTCGCCATCGGCCGGAGCACCTGCGCTGACGGCACGGATCATGGTCGCAGCGTCGTCCTGGATCTCCTTCATCAGCTTGGCCAGATTCGGCGCGGCAAGTCGCCCACCGCCGATCAGGTGGGCGCCGGCGATTAGTGTGGCGATTGCGGCCGGCGCGATTCCGGCGGCTCGACTCTCCACCGCAAGCTCGTTCGCCGGCCGATCGGGCGCCTCGGCATGCTGGTGTGCGGCCTGCAGAGCGCTCATGCGCACCTTGATGCGGTCGTTGGCGGCAAGGCCTTCCGCTACCAACGACGGCAGCAGCATGTCGCCCTGTCCGAGCTCTCGAATGATCTGGGTTTTCACGATGCGGCCCGCTGCAGTTGATGTTGTTTTCATAGCGAGAACTCGTGCTCGGGCCTTGCGATAGATCATTCATGAAACCGTCACACACATCACGGCGCGGCCGTGTCAGGTCGGCCAGCGCCATCCACCCTCGAGACCGGCAGCTGGTGCTCGCTACGACGCATCAGCGCCAACTGAATGTTGGGAAATGCTGCAAATAGCAGCTGTCCCACAAGTCCTAGCAGTTCCGGCCCCCGGCCATAGCGAATGAGTTGCTCCGATACCGTCCTTTCAAGACCCAATGTCGTGAGCAAGAGTTCCGCCGTCATCAGCAGTGCGAATGCGAGCCCACCCATGATCAATCCAGCGCCACTTGTGTTTGGCACACCGAAACGCGTGATGATCCATCCACAGGCAAGCCACGCGAACGCTAGAATGACCGGCATTTCGAGAAGGACAGTGACCGTCTCGCCGAGGCTCGGCAGTAGGACCAGCAGACGCAGAACGCCGAGCGCGAAGCCGGCTGCGAAAACGATAGCAAAGTACACAAGCCCAGCCAGCGATGCGCCGTGAACCGAGCACCTTGCCATTTCACCGTCCCTTCCATCGAAAAGGAAACATTAGCTTATCCTCTCAGTCGAGCGCGTTGCGATGCATCAAGTTGCCTGAAGGAGTTCGGCGATACTTTGCTGTTGCGCGAGCGGCTCTTTTTGCGAGTTTTGCATGAAACGTCGATCCCTGCTTTTAGGAACGATTGCCACGTACGCAGCCGGCATGCCAACAGCCGACGCCCAGCAGCCCTCGACATACGAGGAAGCTGCGCGTCTTGTGTGGCGTCCGCTCGATCCGGCGCGTGGCGCCCTCGAGCTCGTGCGCGCGGCGACCTTGGCCGCCAACAGCCACAACACGCAGCCGTGGCGGTTCACGCTGGCGGCCAACAGGATCACCATTCGTCCAGATCTCCACCGTCGCTGCCCTGCTGTCGATCCCGACGATCATCACCTGTTCGCTTCGCTCGGCTGCGCAGCTGAGAACCTTGTACAGGCTGCCGCGATGCTCGGCTTGAATGCGAGCGTTGACGTCGACACCGTGGATCCTGGCTCGGTCGTCATCGCGCTCGACCGCACCGCTGCATCGAATCATGAGTTGGCCGAGGCCATCACGCAACGCCAATGTACGCGGGCCAAGTATGATGGCACCGCGCTAAGTTCGGAGGAACTTCGCGCAGTCGAGAATGCCGGCTCGTTATGCGGCGTGGAATGCCTCATCGTTACCGAGCGATCGCGCATGGAGGCTATTCTCGACTATGTCATTCAAGGCAATACGGCGCAGATGCGCGATCCCGCCTTCATGGCAGAGCTCATATCCTGGATCCGCTTCAACGATGCAGCAGCCATCGAGCGCTTGGACGGGCTTGCCGCACGCAGCTCCGGCAACCCGGCACTGCCGGCCTGGCTTGCGCGCCACCTCCTGAGGTTTGTCTTTACCGAGAAGGGCGAGCAGGACAAATACGCCGAGCATGTCCGCTCGTCGGCGGGCATTGCCATCTTCGTCGCTCCGCACAGCGACAAGGCGGGCTGGGTTGCCGCTGGACGCGCCTACCAGCGTTTCGCGCTGCAGGCGACGACGCTAGGAATCCGGAACGCATGTCTCAATCAACCTGTTGAGGTGCCTTTCTTGCGCCTCCAGATCGCAGCCTATTTGGAGCTTGGCGATCGGCGCCCGGATCTGATCGTGCGATTTGGTCGCGGTGCGAAGCTGCCGCCCTCGCTACGCCGGCCGGTGTCCGCCGTCATCGATGCCGCGTGAGCCGGAGCAAGGCCATGCTTCCGCTTATGCTGGCCGTCCTCGTTGGCGCTGGCGCTCTCGTCTACTGGTCATACCGTTCAGAGATAGATAATGCGCGGACCAGGATCGAAAGCGGCGGGCGCGTGATCTCCACCGCGCTAGGCGTGGTCCAATTCGCAGAATTCGGCCGTGGCATGCCGCTACTCTCCATCCATGGTGCTGGCGGCGGCTACGATCAGGGCCTCGACATCGCCGCCGATCTCGTCGGCAGCAGCTATCGCGTGATTGCGCCGTCCCGGTTCGGTTATCTCGGCACGCCAGTTCCGCCCGATCCGTCTGATGCGGCGCAGGCGGACCTGCACGCAGCGCTTCTCGATGCGTTGAAGATCGAAAAAGCCATCGTGATCGGGACATCGGCTGGCGCGCGGTCTGCAATCGAGCTTGCACTCCGCCACTCCGGCCGCGTGACCGCGATCGTTCTTATTGTGCCCGCGGCTTACTCGCCTGCAAGTCCCGTCTCGATCGAAGGAAGTCGCGCGAGCAACTTCGCGTTCTGGCTCGTCAATTCGGGCGCGCAGTTCGCCTGGTGGTCGCTTGAGAGGATCGCGCCGTCCGTCCTCGTCCGCTTTCTGGGTGTTTCGCCGGCAGTACTCCGCGCGGCGTCACAGAGCGAAAAGGATCGCGTCCTGCACATCATGAAGAGTGTGCAACCACTTGCCCGGCACTTTCGCGGCGTTAATCTTGACAGTGTTTCGGATCTCCATCCGATACCGCTGGACGCTATCCGCGTGCCGACTATGGTCGTGACAACACGGGACGATCTTTTCAATACGCTTCCTGCCGCCGAATTCGCCGCCCGATCTATCCCAGCGGCCAGGCTCGAAGTGTTCCAAACGGGAGGACGCCTACTTGTCGGGCGCGAGGCAGAGGTAAAGCGAGCTGTTGCTCACTTCATAGACGGGACTGGCGCACAATCATTGCAACCCTAGCACGCGAGGCCGGAACGGCCTCCAGGGTCGTGGTGACCGTCTGGCCTCCGAGGGCGGCGAGTCCGGGACGTCCTGGATCAGGATTTCGTACCGGGCGAGCGCCTCGCGATCGATTGCGGCCCTTCACCCGTTGGGACATGATCTGGTGCGCGCGCCTGACTTCAGTCATTTGGAGGGGTTTTGATCGAAATCAACGCCGAGCCTGGCCTTGACGCCATCCTGTTCCATCATTTTGAGCGCTGGCATGAACTTCCGGACGCTGATATCCGCCGCGATTGTTGCCATGCTGCCGCTATTGAATGCGGGAGCGCAGGTGAACTTGCCGGCCGATAGTACGCGACCCCAACTTTCCGACCTCATGGTCGCGCTCCAGTTCCAACACATCAAATTATGGTTCGCCGGCAAGCTCAGCAACTGGGATTTGGCCAATTATGAGCTTCGACAGGTCCAGGCCAATTTGCGGAAGGCAATGCCCCTTCCGTCCGAAAGCGTGCGATCGTCCCAAACTACCGAGCAGCTGCAAGCCCTGGATCGCGCGATTCAACTGAAGGATAGCCCGGCTTTCGCGAAGGCCTACGCGGATCTCACGAACGGATGCAATACTTGCCACCGCGCCAGCGGATTCGGTTCGATCACCATCCAGGTGCCGGCCAACTCACCGTTCAGCGATCAGCTGTTCGCCGATCAAATCGCGCAGGGTCGCGCGCTCGCTCAAGGGACCTGCGGTCTCTGTCACGTCGTCTCGGATTCTCCAAGCGAGACACCGGCCTTTCGTTTCCCTGCACCAAGCTTCAACGAAATAGCCAGCCGGCCCTCCTTTTCAGCCACCGATCTCCGACAGCTCTTGACGTCAAACCACCGTCGCGTAGGCCCGAACCAGGCGATGCTCAATCCAAAGCTCGCCGAATTCCAGATCGACGCGATCGTGGCGTTCTTTCAGACCTTGCAAGGCGATCGGGCTCGGTCGCGCTGATGAGCGCTAGCGGGCGATCAGGTCGGTTTGTCCAAATCCCTTTGAGTAGTCGAGCAGGGAGACGATCGTGGGTGTCAGGCGGAAGACGCAGACGTCCGAAGTTTTCGGCATCGGGAGATCAAGGCCCTTCTGGTTCGATATCGCGAGATCAGGAGCCGCAAGGCCTTTTCGAATTCGGCAGGATCCGTTACGAGCTTTGCGCGTGCCGCCATCGATAGGCCCTTGATGTCCATTACTTGCGCGGGATCGTCATCCACGGCCAGCGAGACCCGATCGTCGCTTGCGAGGTTTGCCACCTTCTGACTGTCTGCTCCGCACAGGAAATAGACAGCGAGGCCATCGTTGGCGTAGCCAACGGTAGTCACCTGGGGCCAGCCGTTACCTCCGAAGTAGCGTGGCTTTTTGAGGCAGGTCAAATGCCGCCGAAAAAGCCGGCGCCAAGCCTAGCCGCAGTCAGCCCGACCGGCCGACGTCGCCTCATGCAATTTCTCGGCACGGTAGCGAAAATCCTTCTACCTGACGGCTTCTTGACGGCGCGCATGGGAGAAGATCGGTGTCGAGGCGCGCCGGACAACGATCGGGAGCATTCAAGTCACCAATCGGTGACGCTCAACCTTCGAGCCTCCAATCGCCACCGCATAGAGAACGCCCTGCGCGACATCGCCGTCGGACTAGAGGCTGTGGGAATCTGGATCTCGGCTCGTATGCGGTCCCACGAGGGCGCGCGGCTGCCGGTGAGCCTTTGCCCGGGAAAAAACCCAGTTCAGCGGAATTTGACCAGATTTGATCTGTCGCAAAGCAGATACAGGCCAGAGGACCATTCTTTAACGCGGTTCACTCAGTGGAGTGTTGCCATGATCATTGAACGCCTATCTCAAGAGCATCGCAATATTGAGACGCTGCTCGCCATCCTTGAGCGCGAACTCGAGGTGTTCGACCGCGGAGACCGTCCCGACTACGAGGTTATTCGCGCGGTGATCAGCTATTTCGAAGTCTACCCGGAAGTTTATCACCACCCCCAGGAAGACCGCGTCTTTGCCAAGCTAAAAGCGCGTGATCCGGCTGGGGCTGCGAAGGTCGGCGATCTCGCTCGCGAGCATCAGAAGGGGGCCGAACGCTTGCGCCGCGTCGCTCACGTGATTGACAGCGTGCTCGCGGATCGTGAGGTTCTTCGCCAAAATGTGGATACTATCGTTCGCGATTTCATCGAGCAGGAGCGCCGTCATATGATGATGGAAGATCGCGATTTCTTTCCCGCTGCGCTTAAGGCGCTAAAGCCGCAGGATTGGACCGAGATCGCCTCGGCGGTAACGGGTCGTAAGGATCCGCTGTTCAGCGATGTTGCCGAAGAGCGGTTCGATGCGCTACGGGCACATATTCTGCGGCTGGAGCAAGAGGCTGAAGCCGAACGAAAGTAGCCGCGTTTCCAATTCCCAGATGTGGCCGAATACAGAGGGGTGAATGAGTTCCAGAGCTAGGCGACAGGCGAAGAACTTCGCCCGGCGCCTCAGTGATCTGTCCGTTCCATCCAGAGGCGCGAACCATCAGGGCTTCGGAGTAAGTGGGGTCGCCAGTTAACAAGATATGAGCCGCCCTGCCGACCACTGCCAATGGCCCTTCCCCTCGAAGAGCCCCATGCCTCGTTCATCATCCGCTTCGCCAAGGATGTCCTCGGCGAAATTGGCCAAATGTCGGAGGTCTGCCAGACCACCATCGAACTTGACGCCCGGGACGAACGGGAGGCGGAGCGGATGGCAAAGGCAAGATTCTGCGATATCCAAGGGACCCACGACTGGTCTCTGCATGCGGATCGTCTGAAGGTAGAGACCCGCCTGACTTTCCATCCTAGTCGCACCGTCTACTATCCTCGAGCTGAAACGTTAAAAGGCCCACCATGTGCGAAGCACCAAAATCCTCCTTCGTCGCATTTCTCGTGTTCGCAATTCTGGCACAATCCGCCGTGGCCAATCCCCAACGCGGCAAGGACATCGCACAACGCTGGTGCTCAAACTGCCATGTCGTCGAATCCGGCCAGACGAATGCCATCGACCATGCGCCGACATTCAGCCAAATTGCGCGAACGCCCGAGTTCGATCAGAACCAACTCGCGTTCCTGCTGCTCAGGCCTCACCCCAATATGCCAAGCCTGTCGCTCCAGCGGTCGGAAGTCTCGGATTTGGCAGAGTACATCCGGTCACTCAAGTAAGAAGAGCCGGACGCATCAGCGCGCCAAGGAGGAATGCTGCGCGTTCAAATCGCAGAATGCGAATCGCCTTGCTCCCGCTCGCGCATTCGCCAGCGGCTCACGCTGGCCGCGCTGACGCCAAATCGCTCGGCAGCCTGCCGGCCTGAAACCCCACTCCCAATACAGGCAAGCACACGTTCGCGAAGATCCATCGACAGCGGTTTCGCCATGCCCGCCGGCCTCCAGCCCTTGGGCTAACGCTCTAGGGAGCGGCCCTGCCGTTCTCATTCTGGTTGAGGCAGGTCAAGGCGAGCTGCCGGCTCGAGCCCCCGACAGGATTTGCCCGAGTTTTTGATCTCGGCTGCGTAGGCTCTCGACAGACGCCCTGCCGCCTTAGAGGATTGTTGTTTGAGGTAGCGCCGTAGGCATTCCACGCTTCGCTCCCTCGGCAGCCTGCACGGGCCGCAAAAGCCTCCGGGAAAACCCGGACAGCCGCCTTTAACTCAATACAAACCGCGCCCACTCGCGGGCGCAAGCGCTTGCGCCGCGTGGGGCGCGGAGGTTGATGCTCGCTTTCTCAGGCCGCGAGAACACTGGCACTGTCGGCGCTGGCCCCGTCGGGCACTGGCACTATCGGCTCTGCTCCCGTGGCGCTCGTGGTGCGAGAGACCGTTTCGATCAACCCAGCCTTGGTGTAGACCGCACATGCAGATGACCCAATTCACGACCAGGTGAAGGGGCAGATCGATCTGGCACGACGACGCGCGCACTAGCTGTCCGCTAGAGCCTCGGATCGATTGAACCCGCGCACCGGGGACACTGACCGTCTGCGGCTTCACCGAGTTGCTCCCTGAACTCTTCTCTGAGAACTTGAAGCGTCCAGGTCGTCCCATCGCTTTTGACGATCCTCTTGGCGCGCTCAAAGGCGTGGCCCTCGGCAGCATCATCACCCACGCGAATAGTTACCTGAGGGTGGAAGGGGCAGGCTGCGACTGCGCGGGTTGTCTCAAGGGCATAGCGCACGGTCGCGGTGAGGTCGTCAGCGTAATCATTGGCGTACATGTCAAGCCTCCTGTCACTTCGGCTGGGCGAGACCATGACGAGAGCAGTTAAGGTGAGGTCCGGAGAGGAGCCGGGGACCTCATAACCTCAGCAGCCTGACGACAGCCTAGGCTGATAGGCACACCTCGCTTTGATGTTGCGCAAGAACCGCGCCCTCGAGCCACTGGCCCTATAGTGGATAAGGGCCATGCGATTCAGTGTGCTCGCGAGGCACGTCGGTTGACGTGGGAACATGGTCAACGCTTCCGACGGCCGTTGCATGCCCCTCAGCGCGCTGCGAGCATACTTGGACGGCAGGGGAGGCCGCTTTCTCAACCTTATACAATTTTTGCGCCTTCTGGGATCCTTGCGCCAGATCAAAGTTCTCGGGGACATCAGGCGTGAGGGGCAAGGCCGTAGGAAGGGGCGCCAGGAGCGTGGGGCAGCATGGATGACGGACTGGACCGCAGCGGCGGCGGCAAAGCCCTAGCGGCCCACTGGATCGCTTTCCAAACCGGCCGAGCAAGGCATCAGCAGGCTTCGTAAAGTGAGCGGCGCGATAAGGGCTCTCCGCTCTGCAACTTCAAGATCATCGTGACGGTTGTCGCCCAAGGCACGTACTGTGCCGTGTCGGTGTTCTGTGTGCACAAGTCTAGTTGTACGGCTCTTGGCTTTCGATCTCGCGAGCTCTCAAGACGCTGAGCAACACCATAACCATCGTCTTTCGTGAAGATGCTCCGATTTCAGAATAGCGCCATCTGGTCAACTCGTCGCTCATGCTCTGACCTGGGCTTGCTAAGTTGACCGATTACTGACAATCGCTTCTTGCTGGACGGAAACCCGTTCGGCGTTCTTTCTGATCCTGTAAGCCCGCTCCGCGAGACCGTCGTACCCGGCAGCCACCTGCATCAAGTGCATCGCTTGACTTCGATACAGGTGGCTTGCATGCCTCATTCGCGCCGCCCTCGCCTTCCAATAGTTTGCGCCATGAGCGCAGTCGGAATTCTCTCCATCCAGCTCTAAAGCAGCCCATCTAAATCTGATCGAGGCTCTGCGATACGAATAGAAGCGCTCGTCGCGATCGCGCCGACCACTCGTGTGACCAGGCAACCGGTGGCAGAAATTGATTCAGGTCAACACCTGCCCCACGGTCACTGTGACTATGGCAATTATAAACATGCCCCCTCGCTTAGCCGCACATATCAGCGAATTCAAGCAATCGTTGCGGCTATTGCGGACGCCACGCTTCGGCACCTACTACGGTGCCACGCTGCTCTCGAACATCGGAGCGTGGTCGCAGCAAGTCGCCGAGCCATGGCTCTTGCTCAGCCTTGGTGCGTCCTCGTTCCTGATAGGCCTCGATGCCTTCGTGCAGTCCGCGCCGGCATTGATGCTCATCCTGGTCGGCGGGATGCTGGCAGACAGAGCTGATCGCCGGCTGGTTATCACTACGTTCCAAGCCATCGAGATGATGTGCCCGGTGACCCTTGTGATTTTGCTGTTCACACATCTGGTCGAACCCTGGATGGTGGTGACCTTGTCGCTGATGGTCGGAATTACTGATGCGATCTCGATGCCGTCCTTTCAGACGATTGGGCCGTCCATCGTCAGGCGCGACCAGATTCCGACCGCAATCGCCCTCAGCGCGACACAGTTCAATCTGTCGCGGATCCTGGGCCCGGCGCTCGCCGGCATTCTGATGGCGAGCGTGGGCGTGATCGGCTGCTTCGCCGCCAATGCGGCATCCTACCTGCCTTTCATTGCGGTTGCGCTGTGGATCTTGCCGGGCGGCGCGCTCGTAGCTCATCCCGACCAGGTTTTCGACCGCCATCATCTCTTCGTCGGTCTGCGCAGGATCGTAACGTCCGAGCATATGCGCGGCGGCCTCATCACTGTGCTGACGACAAATGCCTTGTGCGGCCCCCTCATCGTCTTTTGCCCCGTACTGGTGAAGGAGATTCTCGGTGGCGACGCAACGCAGTTCAGCGTGTCGTTAGGAGCGTTTGGCGTTGGTGGATTGTTGGGGGCGATCGTGATGCTCGGGATTGCGGCTGGCGCCGACAGACGCAAGCTGAGCTCCAACCTCGCTGCGGCCTATGGCGGATTGACCGCGCTGGCTGCGATCAATCCCTGGATCTCGGTACTGCCGGTCCTTCTGGCGCTTGCCGGCTTCACGATGTCCATCAGCAACACCTCGGCCAATTCCCTCTTGCAGGCGACCGCGCCTCCCCGGCTTCGCGGCAGAACCATCAGCCTCTATATGCTGGCGATGCGGGGAGGCCTCTCGATGGGAAGTCTGCTGGCCGGCATTTCCGTCGATCTCCTGGGCGTGCGCTACGCGCTCTTGCTAAACGGCTCGCTGGCTCTCGTTGCCCACCTGGCCATTGGACGGCGCTGGATTCGAGCTCCGTTGCCCATTTTCGACGGGCAGGCGCGAACGGCGGGACTGTGAGCCCGCGTACGAGCTGCTGCGCCAGACGGCATCGCAAGCAATCCTGTTCCTCGTCCAGCCCGGTGGCCGCTCGTGAAACAAGCGAGATGCCAACGTGCCGGCTGATTGATCGAGGTCAACTTTTCGCAGCGGAGCCCGCTAATATTAGTCATGATTGCGCCCGAAGCCTCGGGTGCTGCCGACAGCGCAACCGCCATCTAGCGGGAGGGAACCATGCTCAGAGCTGTGCGCGCCAAATCGATTTGGCTCACATTCGCTGGTGTTCTCGCTGGTGCATCCTTAATCCTGGCGACGTGGGAAGTCGCGATAGCGGCTCGCGGCGGAGGCAATTACGGTGGAGGCGTCGCCTTCCATGGCGGAGGCGGGGGTTTCCGCGCCGGGGCGGCGGCTTCCGCGGCAGCGGTGTCCGCTCTTTTGCTGTGCCGGGATCAGGACGCGGCTACAGCTCCAGGACCCACGCCTCTCATGGCGACGTGGGCGGCAACGCCGTCTATTATTCGCGTGTCAGGGCAAGCACTTCACCCGACGCTGTCCCCGGAAACCGCGCAGTCTCAAGCCGCATGACGTGCGCAGTAGGCCACGCACTATCCTTACGTCAGCTCCAGAACGCTCTGCACACACAGGGGGCTTGCACAATCCGATGACCCGCGCCGCCATCACAGCGAGCGTCGCAGGCGCCGTCTGGAACCATCATCTGGCGGCTTCGCTCGCATTTCCTGGGACGGCATAATGACGGGTAAGCAGGTCCTATTTCATTCAGCGGCGTGGGAGGTTCTCCGCGGGACTTGCCGACGTGGTAGCCGCGACGTTGGCCCAACTAGAGCGGGCGTGATCCGACCGCGCATGCGATTCCACGGTTCTGGCCAAAACGATGAATAATATCCTCACGGTCACACCCAATCCGGCGGTCGACGTGTCGACATCGGTCGAGAGAATTGTCCCAGTGGCCAAGCTTCGAGGCATTGGGCAGCGTCGTGATCCGGGCGGCGGAGGCATCAACGTCGCGCGCGTCGTCAAGCGCCTCGGCGGTAATGCCAGGGCGCTCTATCCTGTGGACGGCTTGACGGGAGATCTGCTGCGTGCACTGCTCGACAAAGAGGGCGTTGCCAGCCTGACCTTTCCAATCGGCGGCGAGACCCGACAAGACTTTTTTGTGAGCGAAATCAGCACAGGCCAGCCCTTTCGGTTCATCCTACCCGGGCCGCAACTCACCGAAAGCGAATGGCAGCGGTGCCTCGCTTCGCTGTCCGGAATGCAACCGTTTCCGAGCTTCGTGGTTGCAAGTGGAAGCTTGCCGGGCGGCATTCCTGACGACTTCTTCGCAAGGATCGCAAGAATCGTCAAACAACGCGGCTCCAGGATGATCCTCGACACGTCAGGCCAGGCCCTCGCTGCTGCGATGGCTGAAGGGGTCGAGTTGGTCAAGCCAAACCTGCGCGAGATGAGGGAACTGGTTGGCCGCGAGCCATCCAATGCCGCCGAATGGGAAGCTGCCGCGAGAACGCTGGTCCAGAGCGGCAAAGCCGCGACCGTTGCGCTCACCATGGGCCATCTGGGCGCGGTGCTCGTGACGAGAGACCGAGTGTTACGGGCGAAGCCCCTCACGATTACGCCCGTCAGCGCGGTGGGTGCAGGCGACAGTTTTCTCGGCGCGCTGGTCTGCGGGCTGGCATCGGGGGCGGCTCTCGAAGACTGTTTTCGACAAGCCGTTGCTGCGGGTGCCGCGGCTCTACTCAATCACGGCACCGGGCTCTGCCTGCCTGGCGACGTCAAGCGTCTTGCCGAGCAGGCCGTGCTTACGGAAGGCTGATCGACGAAATGCGCTGGGTTCCGGCTCCTGAAGCGGCGCTCCATGATTGAGCCGATCGAGGGACTTACCCGCTCGCGCGATGATGCCCAATCGCGATACGGGCGTGGTTGTCGACGCCCCAGTTGAACGACGCCTACGCCCGGTAAGAGCCACGGCCTTTAAGCTCGCCCAGCGTCATGGCATCGGACAGGAATTTCGGGGCACAGAGGACCTGCCCTACAGTCGGTCGCCCCGCCAAGGCGCCCCGTTGCTACGCCCTTGATCTTTCGCAAAACGACGGTGTGTAGATGCCAGAATATGCTTGCCGCCGAGCCGCTATGTTGCAGCGCAGGAGACGGCGCGATGGATGCATCCGCTTACATTCGCTGGTTCGAGGATATCCGTCTTACCGACGTTCCGGCGGTCGGAGGCAAGACCGCATCGCTTGGAGAGCTTTACTCGGCACTTACGCCTGAGGGCGTCAAAGTCCCGAACGGTTTCGCGCTGACCGCAACGGCTTATCGCGATGCCCTGACCGACGCGGGCGCCTGGGACAGGCTCGGTCACCTTCTTGCCGGCATTGACAAGCGACGGATCGCTGAGCTTGCACGTCGTGCCGCCACGGCACGCGCTATCGTTTATGCCGCGACCGACCGGGAGGATCTCCGCCAGGAGGTCGCGCAGGCCTATCGGCGGCTGGAGCGGGAATATGGACGCAACGTAGCTGTTGCGGTCCGCAGCTCGGCCACCGCCGAAGACCTGCCCAACGCAAGCTTCGCCGGCCAGCACGACAGCTTCCTCAACATCCGAGGGGCGGACGACCTATTGGCCGCCTGTCGCCGCTGCTTTGCTTCGCTATTCACGGATCGCGCGATCTCCTATCGCATCGATAATGGCTTTGACCACTTCAAGGTCGCGCTCTCGGTAGCGGTCATGAAAATGGTCCGCTCCGACCTCGCGGCCAGCGGCGTCATGTTCACGCTCGACACCGAGACCGGGTTTCGAGATGTCGTCTTCGTGACTGGAGCCTACGGGCTTGGCGAAAACATCGTGCAAGGCGTTGTGGATCCGGACGAGTTCTATGTTCACAAGCCGACATTCAAAGCCGGCTTCCGCGCCCTGCTATTGCGCCGCTTGGGAGACAAGGCGAAGCAGATGGTTTACGGTCATGGCCAAAAGGCCACCCGCAACGTTGCCACACCACCGAACGATCGCCAGCAATTTTGTATCGATGACAAGGAGGTTCTCACGCTGGCCGAATGCGCAATGCTCGTCGAAGACCACTATTCGAAGAAGGCCGGCAAGCCGACACCTATGGATGTGGAATGGGCAAAGGACGGCAAGGACGGTTTGCTCTACATCATTCAGGCTCGTCCCGAGACTGTGGCTTCCCGCCGAAAGCCGGAAGCGCTTGAGAGCTACAGATTGAAATCGCCCGGCAAAGCCTTGGCCGAAGGCCGGGCCGTCGGCGAGAAGATCGCGGCGGGTCGCGTTCGCCTGATCAGGAGTGGGCGGGAACTCAAGAACTTCAGGCCGGGCGAGGTGCTCGTAGCTAGCGCGACAAGCCCGGACTGGGAGCCGGTAATGAAGCTCGCCGCTGCCATCGTGACCGACCATGGCGGCAGAACCTGTCACGCCGCGATCATCGCGCGCGAACTCGGGGTTCCGGCGGTGGTCGGGACCGGAAATCTCAGCAAAAGAGCGAAGATAGGAGCGGCAGTGACCGTATCCTGCGCCGACGGTGATATCGGTCATGTCTTCGAGGGTTCGCTGCCGTACGAGGTCGAGCAGATCGCGACTGAAGGACTTCAAAAGCCCCACACCGAAATCATGGTGAACCTCGGCAATCCGGAAGTCGCGTTCAAGACCGCATTGCTACCGAGCGATGGCGTTGGCCTTGCCCGTATGGAATTCATCATCAACCAGCACATCGGTATCCATCCGATGGCGCTGGCCTGCCCCGACAAGGTGACTTCGGCGCGAGATCGGCAAAGGATCAAGCTACTGACCGCCCGTCACAAGCGTCCTTCCGACTTCTTCGTCGAGCGCCTGTCCGAGGGTGTCGGTACCATCGCGGCGGCGTTCCATCCGCGGTCGGTGATCGTGCGCCTCTCCGATTTCAAGACCAATGAATATGCGAACCTTCTGGGCGGTGCCAATTTCGAACCCAGCGAAGAAAACCCGATGCTCGGATTTCGGGGCGCAGCGCGCTACGCTCACCCTGCCTATGCGCAGGGCTTCGCGCTGGAGTGCGCGGCACTGAAGCGCGTGCGGGAAACCATGGGGCTCACCAACCTGAAAATCATGGTTCCCTTTTGCCGGCGGGTCGAGGAGGCGCGCAAGGTCATCGAAGCAATGGCAACCCATGGCCTCAAACGAGGCGAGAGCGGCCTACAAATATTCATGATGTGTGAAATCCCGAACAATGTGATCCTGATCGATCAATTCGCCCAACTATTCGACGGTTTCTCTATCGGCTCCAACGACCTCACCCAGCTCACGCTCGGAGTCGACCGGGATTCCGAGATCGTTGCCTTTGACTTCGACGAGCGCGACCCGGGCATGTTGCAGATGCTGTCGATGGCCGTCCTGGGTGCAAAACGCAATGGCCGCCACGTTGGCATTTGCGGCGAAGCTCCGGCGAACTACCCGGAGATTGCGAGGTTTCTAGCTGAGCTAGGCATCGATTCAATCAGTGTGAACCCATCGAGCGTACTGCGGACGATCAAGATCGTCCGCGACGCAGAGCACGAGAGTGCCGAAGGCGAGCGCGCCGCGGGCTAGGCGCCCCTGCGCTGATGCAGCTTGAGGGCTTCCCGCACCTCGTCGCGTTCTCATCAACGCAAACAGGATGACGGCTCATCACCGTTTCGACCCGCATTCCCGCCATGCGTTCTCGAGCGAGTTGCCCCTCCTGTCTGCCTAACAGCCATTCGAGCCAAAATCCTTCCGAATAGTCCACACCTAGCTCGCGCCGATGAACGAAATCCCCTTCTGAAATGATGCCGACCAATGTCCCTGCCTCATCAAGAACGGGAAGGCCGCGCTGGTTCGTTTCGAGCAAGAGATCAATGGCGTCCAACAGCGGAGCGCCTGGCTTTACCGTCGCGAACGAAGTTCGCATGATGTCTCCCGCTCGCATGTTTTGCTCCGTCCGATATGCTTGTCTTCCTGGTCTGCAGAAACCATCCAAAAGACACCTAGCCGCAGGAAGATCTCATGTGATATTTCCGGCGCTAGTGAGACATCAACAGGCAGACCGAGCCTGTTGCAGCAGACCTTGCGTCAGACCACCGAACATCCATTCTCCTAGGCGGCTATGCCCATAGTCTCCGGTAACGATGAGGTCGGCGCCTACATCCGGGGCCAATCGGACAAGGTAACCCGCATCGGGCTCCGACGTGTGCACCCGCACCTCGTGCTGGCAATTCACGCCGTGCCGCTGAAGATAACTGACAACGTCTCGCACCTTCTAGCCTCTTCTCTAATTCGAGCAAGGTAACGTCACGGCTCATGATCCGGGATCCTCAAACGCCCCTAAGAACGGCTGACGCACGGCCGCCTCAGCCCCGGCCACGAACCGGTCCATCGCTTGGCGAACCTCCTGCGGGGGAATGCCGATGGGTGCGAGGGCGGTAGCGATTCGCTCAATCGTCGGCTCGAACGTCGGACCTGTGACGTCGACCTCTATGGTTTCCCGAGTAAAAGCTTTGATGGCTTCCTCCGATTTGCCGAGGCGCTGCGCTGACCACCGCGCAAGCGATACCACCGCGTGCTCCCGTACCCTGAACTTCAGCTCCTCACGATGCGCGAACTCGGCTTCGAATGCGTTCTCGCGCTCGTTGAACGAGGTCATGTTTATTCCTCCCGATGGCCGATTCAGCAGCGAGTGCTCAACACAGTTAACCAGAAACACGCACTGCTCGTTGATGCAGGTCAAGATGCTCCTTTCCATCGCTGGGAGTATCGGCCTCCATCGAACGGACAGTGGCCGTGATTAGGGATATCCTTGTTCACATTCCGACGGAGCGAGTGCTGAGGCCGGTCGTTGACGCCGCCATCTCGCTGGGCGTGAGCTTTGGCGCCCACGTAGACGCCCTTGCCACGGCCTACACTTCGACCAGTACCGCTTACGTCATTCCTGGCGTCGCTGCAGTGATCGAGATAGAGCAGCAGCGCGCCGCCGAGCGCAGCGCGACGGCACTTGCGGCGTTTGAGACAGCGGCACGCAATGCGGGGATTTCCTATCAATGCCGCTCAATCGAGAATTTGCCGGAGCAAGCCGCTTCAGCATTGGGCGATGCCGCTCGCCTCTACGATCTGACGGTGGTTTTGCAGCCAGACGCGACCCTCGACTCGTTTGACAACACAACAGCAACGCAGGTTCTGCTTCAGTCCGGAGGCCCCGTATTGTTCGTGCCTCATATTTTCCGCGGCTCTTTCGAGCCCAAGCGCATTGGCATCTGTTGGGATGGCAGCCGACTTGCCGGGCGTGCCTTCAGGGACGCGCGAGACTTTTTGTCGCGCGCCGACGCGGTGGTTGCCATTTCGGTCGACGGGTCCCAGGTCGCACCCGCGGAAGCGACCGGCCAAAAGCTCGTCCAACATATGGGGCGCGCTGGATTGGCGGCGAGCCTCATCGAGTTGCCGGCAGAGCATCCCGAAATCCAGCCAACCATCCTGTCATTAGCGGCCGACGAAAATCTCGACATGTTGGTCATGGGCGCTTATGGGCATTCCCGCCTCCGGGAGGGAATACTTGGCGGCGTCACCCGAGAGATGTTGAAGACGATGACGGTACCGACCCTCATGTCACACTAACGGGTGCGTCGCCGACGCAGCTGCAAACCCGCCCTCCAGGGGACGGTCGTGCTGCTCGGCGTCGCGCCAGGTTCGATCGATACAGGCTGAGTTCAAGACTGGCCGCTGTATATGGCGACATGACGTCTCTGGCGGCAATTGCCGGCTCCAGCGATGTCTGTCAGCAACACGTGCGCGAACTCGCTCTCGCAGGCGGCTGCGCCGCTCCGACTTGCGGCGGACCGATCAGTCTGTACATGCTGGCCATGCGGGGTGGCCTTTCGATAGGCCGTCTGTTGGCAGGGGCTATCCGCCGTTTTTCTGGGGTACGTTACGCACCGTTGATAAACCGTGCCGCTCATCTCGCTATCGGTCGACGCTGGCTCGAGGGGCGGCCAGTCGGCCCGGCCCGATGGCCGAGTCTGTTTCCAATAACCAACACCAGCAAACGCCGCCTGACGAAAGGATCGGCCTCGCTCAGCCCGAGCACGAAATCGTGCTGCGACTGTTCTCCGCCACAAATCTCTCGTGCCTTACGGTACTCTCACACCGCCGGAAGCCTTCTTAACGTCATCGCGGGGGCTTCAGTTCTCCGGCGAGCCAACCAACTGAATCCGTTTTCATCGGATCCACGACGAAGGATACCACTTCGGTACGTTCGCAGGTCGAGCATTCGTAGGTGCGCTCCTCGTATCCTCTCTTCCCTGGAGAGACGCGAGCCAACGCCATCCTGTGCTTGCATTTCGGACACATCGGCCGCAAGTTGATCGACGCAGTCATCTCTTAACCACCCCATGCACATGCACGCTGCCTAGCTGGAGTCCGCAAGTCCGGGCCGGTAGGGATCGGAGGGTTTTCAGCTGATGATCACAAACCTTTCTTAAGCCGAAACAGTGAGAGAGTTGGGCAACAATTTGTCGCCTCTTAGTGCGACTTGCCGAGCACTGTTACGAACGGCACGTCAAAGACTAGTTGCCGTCAATATCCGTCACGTAGAGTACCCAGCTGCGCTAATCTTCCGCACTCGCCGTCATGATAAGCGACTGCGCCACACGATCCGCACGCTTCGACCAGTCATTCACGGCGGCGGCACCTTGATCAAGCAACACGCCGCGCAAATCGGAGTAGTGGAAACAGACGCTTGTCACGTTCCGACTCCGACATCAGGCGTTTGAATGGTTGTAGATAGCGGGAGATGAAACGCCAGAGAATTCGGGTCGATACCCTAAGGAGACATACGGAGGAGGCGGAACTGCTCAACACCGCCAGAGCCGGGCCGCGTCCGTTATTCCCCTTAAGCAACCGACCGGAATTTCGGAAGCAGTTCTCTTGAGATATAAGAGACCCATCAAGACGTCGACCGCGCCTAGCAGCAGCAACTCCGCTTAGGAGGCCAGCCATGACCGCGACGCCTTCACATTCCCTCAGCTTGCAAAGCAGATTAAGCATTGCGCATCGTCCGTCCTCGACGCGACGCTTCGTCAACCTTGATCTTGAACGGTCCCCCGCCTCTCTTCACCGACATCGGGTTCTTTCAAGCGCTAGAAGGGTCACTGCATTATTTTACCCCGATATTGAACATCGCCAGAACCGCCACTCGGGAACTCCGTCGTGCGCTTAATCAATCGAGCCGCCACCTAAGTATGAAATCGAAGCCATCGCTACGAACCTCTCCGCTCCGCCTCCCTGATACCGCTGCGGGCAAGCTGATGAGCGGGCCATGATGGCCAGGACGAGCGCTGGTGATTTGGAGTGCTCAACAAGGCAACTGGACTGCACCCCTTAAGTGAGACACGATAATTCCTGTGACAGGCATTTTGAGGATGACCTGTGGCAGGACGAGGAAAGAACCGTCAGTTTCCGACGGCCTACAAGATAAAGGCGATCAAGCGGGTTGAGAGAGGCGACGGCGTTCTGCCCGTAGCCCGTGAACTCGGGATTTCTCGCAAAATTCTCCACGACTGGATCAAGGCGTGGAAGGCGCATGGGCCGGAGGGGCTGAATCGCAAGCCCGGACCCAAGCCCGGCCCCCGGAAGCTCAAACCTCTGGCGACGTATGACGACAAGCGTTCTGCGCTCACGCGTGCGAATGCCCGCATCGCCGAGCTCGAACGGCTGGTGGGCCGCCAGCAGATGGACATCGATTTTTTTCGGGAAGCCTTGCGCGCATTGGAGCGGCCGGCAGCGCAAGGCAAACCCGCATCCGCATCATCGAAGTCATCCAAGCCATGACATCGGAGGCAACCGATGCCCACGCCGACGTGCAACGCCTCTGCCGTTTGGCGGGCCTGCCGCGCGCGACCTATTACCGGCATCTCAACAGACGCAGTCGCGAGACGGTCGAGTGCGAGCTGCGCGACCAGATCCAGCGCATTTGCCTCAAGCATCCCTTCTACGGCTATCGACGCGTGACAGCCACGCTCCGGCGCCAAGGCATGGTCGTAAATGCTAAGAAAGTCCTGAGGCTTATGCGCGAAGACAATCTTCTTGCGCAGCGCAAGGCGCCGTTCCTGAAGCCGCCTGCGGAGCGACCAAGGGACGTTCTCGTCGTCCCCAATCTGGTGCGCGGCCTGGTGCCGTCCGCCCCAGATCAAATCTGGGTCGCGGACATCACCTATGTCCATCTCGCCAAGGCCTTCGCCTATCTCGCCGTCATTCTCGACGCGTTCTCTCGCAAGGCCGTCGGCTGGGCTTTTGAGAATACGCTCGATGCCTCGCTTGCCATCTCGGCGCTCGAGAACGCCCTCCAGGCCCGAAAGCCGACGCCCGGCAGCCTGATCCACCACTCCGATCGCGGCGTGCAATACGCATCCATCGCCTATCGCCAAAGATTGGCGGATCGCGACATCACCATCAGCATGAGCAGGCCGGGCAATCCCTTCGACAACGCCAAGGCTGAAAGCTTCATGAAGACGCTCAAGGCCGAAGAGGTCAACGGCAAGGCATTCTCCGACATCAGAGACGCTCGCCGCCGGATCGATAGCTTCATTGCGGACGTCTACAACAAGGAGCGCCTGCACTCGGCGCTCGGATACCAATCGCCTCTTGAGTTCGAAACCGCGTTCGCGCAAAACAAGGCACGATAACGCATCGTGGCAACCGCACTGTCACAGGAATTATCGTGTCTCACTTAAGGGGTGCAGTCCACAACCCTCAATAACCGCCTCTTCTATTTCCTGAGGCTCACCAACTTGAGGATGCGCAGATGTTCAAGTCAATCCTGGCGCCAATCGATCTCGCCGATACTGATCATCTGGCGACGCCCGCTGTCGCTGCTGCATCAATTCTCGCCAACGTCTGGAACGGCACGGTTCGCGTGCTCTATGTGCTGCCAATGACACCGGCAACGCTTGCCAAATATGTCCCAGCCGATTTCGACACCCAGCAGCGTCAGACTTCCGAAGAAGCGCTCACCATCGTGGCGCGCGAGTCCGGGATCGAGCCGTCGCGGATCTCGATTGCAATACGGCAGGGTCGCATTTACCACGAGATTCTTGAGGAAGCGGCCTCGATCCGTGCCGACCTGATCGCAATGACATCGCATCGGCCCGCGATGCGCACCAGTTTCCTAGGCTCTAACGCCAGCCATGTGGTGCGCCATGCCAAATGCTCGGTGCTGGTGGTGCGGCACTAGACTCACGCCTGCCTGGTGTCGTAGCCATCACGGTCCGGGCGACGGCGTCGCCGCTGTCGCTAAATATGCCGCGCAACTTTTCTTCATACGCGTGCAGCTACTCTAGTTTGATTTCGCTCAAGCCCCTGTCGCGACCTCGTGCCATCGTTCCTTCGCTCGATCGAAACGTATGAGGTGGAGAGATGAGTGCATAGTCACTCTGAAGGATGGCGGCGCGATGGAACGAGCGATGGGAGCGCTGGCCAAGTACAGGTATACTTCAAGCGGCGAGTTCGTCGTCCCCGAGGGACATCCGCGCGAGTGGAAGAGGTGGTTTCTTGAGATCAATTCGGCAGAGCTCGAGGCCATCCGCAATCACGTCGACGGTGGCGACATTGTCGACATCAACCCGGTCAACCAAACCGTAAGCTCCGAGATCAACTGAAGACTCGCGAGCCGGCCGGAGGTCATGACGCAATGCTGCCTCCATCAAACGACCGTATATCTGGGATCTTGCGCCGAACGTCAGTGCCATCCGCTATAGTATGGCTCACGGCGTGCACATCTACCTCATAGAATGGATTCCGCCCGCGCGGACAGGCGGGCTCGTCGGGCTCGATCAGTGTTCGCAGGCCATCTCCGAATGCATCGACGGGAGGATCTCTCGCGAACAGAAGGGGACAAGGCTCTTTCTTATCGGTCACTCGCTTGGCGAGACGTTGGCGGCGATATACAGCGCCCGCGAACCGCACGCCATTCGCCGCCTGTTGCTTCTTGACGCGCCGCTCTGCTTTCAGCCCGCGACTAGCCAGTTTCGCGATGCGCTCGTCTCGATGGTCCCGCCCGATCTGGCCAAAATGACTGTCGTCCCGGGATCACTGCTGTCGCACGCGAGCGCGTTCGCTTCACCACGTACGTTCACATGGTCGCGGTTGGCCGATGCGGCTGCGAGCCTCGACGACCGCCGGCTCTCGACATTTACACTCGAGTTGAGCGCTGGGCGCTCGACCAAGCGCCGCTTCCTGGCAGGCTCGTCCATCAGATTCTGGAATGGCTCTATCGAGAAGATCAATTTTTGCCGAGGCATCCTGACGGTGTTGGGACGCAAAATCGGGCCTTCGGACCTCGATCTCCCAATACTTGCGGTCATCGACGCGGCTGATGAGGTCGCGCCGCTGGCATCCATCGAACCTCTGCTTGAGGCCCTACCCACAAAGGACGTCTCCCTGATCAAGTACCCCGGCGAAACGGCGTAGTATTGCAGCACCTCGGAGTTCTCGTGGGGCGCGCGGCTTATGCAACTGTCTGGCCGAACATCCTCGCCTGGCTTGTGGCTCATCGCTGAATGCCGCACGCAGCGCTTTGCTGGACCGCTATCGCGTTGACGCAGGTCAAGAGGTACGAGGGCAAACCATTTAGCTTTCGCGTAGCCATCCAGGGCCGCGGCTTGCTGATGCTGACAAGGACCAATTTCGCTCCAGAAGAGAAGCAACTCCTGCTTCGCTTCTGGCAAAGTGCCGCCGGATATTGGTGGGGGCCGTCTGCTTGGAGGGCGTGGCTTTTGGTAGTCGCGCTGATTGCCAACGTTGTCCTGCAACTATTGACGCAATACGGGTTGAATTTCTGGAACCGCGACTTCTTCAATGCCGTTGGCCGGAAGGATCAGGCGGAGCTCTTGAATCAGGCGTTGCGGTTTGTGCCGCTTGCGGGAGCCAGCATCGGCCTGACTGTATACTCGGTATGGGCGCGCATGACGTTGCAACGCTCCTGGCGCGCCTGGCTGAGCAATCAGCTCTACGATTACTGGCTTCAGGATGATCGCCATACAAGGCTACGCTTCATAGCCGGGGACCACGAGGCTCCCGAGTATCGCATCGCCGAAGATGCCAAAGTTGCAACCGATCTGCCGATCGACCTGGTGATCGGCCTGCTCCAGTCGCTGCTCACGATCGTGACGTTCATTGGGATCCTCTGGTCGGTCGGTGACAGCCTGACAGTCGATGCTGGCGGCTTCGTCCTGACTATTCCCGGCTATCTCGTCCTCGCTGTGATAGCGTATTCGGTGCTGCTCGCGTTCGGTATCTGGCTGACCGCCGGCCAACTGACGCGCGTCATCGAGGAAAACAAGCGCATGGAGGCCGATCTGAGAGCGATCGGAACCCACGTGCGCGAGAGCGGCGAAGGGACAGCGTTGCTGGATACCAAGTCGAGTGCGCGGCATGCCGTCGGCTCGGCATTGAAAGCCGTGATCGGTGTCTGGCGGATCTATTGTTGGCAGCTGATGCGAATGACCCTCGTCACTTACACCAGCCTCTTGATCACTCCGGTCATCGGCCTGCTGCTGTGTCTTCCCAAATACCTTGTTGATACCATGACGCTTGGCGAAGTGGTCCAGGCGTCCGCCGCATTCGTCGTGGTACAGACCGCATTCAACTGGTTCACTGACAACTACGCCAAGCTCGCGGAATGGACCGCTTCAGCCAATCGGGTGGCCTCACTCTTGCTCGCGTTGGACGAGGACCATTCGCGCTCGCCGTGAGCGCCCAACTTGCGGCCAGCTTGTCTATAGTGAAGCCGTCTTGAGCCCCCAGGCAGCGGGCCGCGCAACCTGGGCAAACCCAACCGGCTCGGCGACTGACGCAGGCCCGCGTCAGAACGCCCTTTTGATGGTGATCAATGTGCGTCCACCTCGTTCATGGCTTAGGGAAACTGCGCGATGGCGCGGAACCGAATCGTATGGGCTCTTCGGCAGTGTGGCGCAATGATAACGAAAAAATCCCACATTGAAGAAGTTCCTTAAGCTGCTGGCCGAGCGCTATCCCATTCCAGCCCCAACCTGATGCTGTTTTCGAGCCCTGGCGAAGGCGCGATCGGTCGCCATGAAGCGGGCGAGCATAGGAGCGATCAGCTTGGTAGGATCTTCTACCCGCTGATCGATTTCCCGTGAGAGGATATCCGCGTAGGCGAGTAGCTCGCGATGTATGGTTGCCGGCAATTCGACCGTGATCTTGACCGGCTTGTCATTTAATATTGGTCCAATCTTAAGCTTAGCCATCATCATCCTCGATACGGTTCAAGCACGAGATCCCGGTTGACGATAACCGTCACCGGAAAACCTGGACGTATGGTCAGCGTCGGCTGGATGTTGAGATTGCGCCGAACGAGCTGTTGACCGGCCTGGTTGGCAGAGTCGCCCGCTCCGCGTCGCAACGCCTGGATGAGTGCACTGTTCGTGTTGTTGACGTCGCTTCCAGAATTCACTTCGGTCCCAACGGCGAGCAGAGTTGAGAGCGCGGCCGCGCCCAACAACTCCTTCCAGTGATTGTCGACTTGATCCTCAAGGCCAGAATACCCCGCAGCGTCGGCTCCTGGCTGCCGCTCCAGCACGATGGACCGGCCGTTCGGCATGATCAGCCTAGTCCAGACCAGAAGCACACGCGACTGCCCGAATGCGACTTGGCTATCGTAAGTCCCGATCAGCCGCGCCCCCTGCGGAATCAGCCGGGTGCGGCCCGTCGGAGTATCATAAACCGCCTCGGTAACTTGCGCCGTGATAAGGCCAGGGAGATCGGAGCGGACCCCTGTCAGCAGCGCACCAGGAATCACTGTCCCTGCCTGGACCACGAACGGCGATGCAGGTTTGACCATACGATCGGGACTAGTGGTGCGTCGATCGACGGATGCGTTCACGAAGGCAAGCTTTCGGTCCTGGCCGTTCTGCGCGAATGCTTCGTCGGACGATGTCGTCCAGCTCGCAGGAGCATCATTCGAAGCCGTTGTTGCGGAGAGAGGCCGGACATTCGTGGAGGCGAACAGCTTGCTCGTGCGCGCCGCTTCGCTCTCCTGATTCACCCGCTGTTGCTCGGCATCAACCGCCAATGGGCCAGTCTGCGTCTGCGCGGCAACGATCGGTCGCCCCAGATCGCCGGGCAAAGGCGGTCCAAGCGGCGGCGCGTCTTTCGAGACGCCGGTGTAGTCCTTCGGCAGGCCGGCAAGCTGGTCGGCGACATTGTGGTGATCGGTCGAGTAGAGCTCTTCCGAAGCAGGAGCGCGCTTCTCGCTTGATTGCAGCGCCAAGAACACGGCTCCAGAGATAATAGCAAGAACCAGGGCGGTGCCTCCGATCAAGACCCTACGCGAGATCCGCGTCACGCCGGGACGTTCAGGACGCAGCTGAAAAGCTTTCGAAGCATCGTCCTGCGCCTGCGACGGAACATTATTCTGGTTCGTAGGACCGCCACTTGGGCCGCTCATAGCGGCCTCCCATCGCTTCTGACGATACGCACCTTCTGCTGGTTCTCACCTCCCAGCCTCAACTCAGCAGCAGCGAACAGCCGATCGACGATCAGTAGGCTTCCGAAAGCGCGATAATTGACGAGCTCGGTCTTCCCATCCTGCCCGACGATGAAGAGGGGTGGCATCTCACCCTGTCCGATGCCTGGCGAAAACTCGATGTAGACCTTGCGTCCGTCGTCATACGCGTTGATCGGACGCCAGGGCGGGTTGTCGCCCTCGATGGTATAGCGATAGCGGCGCTGGGTCGGATCTGGGATGAACGGCGTTGGTGGCATTGCTCGGCCACGCTTGCGATCTTCGGGATAGAACCAGGTCACCGAAGGCATGTACGGCTTTTCGCGGGAACGCAGCTCGAGCAGATAGGTGCGCCGATCGGTGTTGACGACGAGATTGGTCGAGACTTCCGGCCGGGTCGGCTTGACCATAATGTGGACGCGGCGGGTATCCCCGCTGCCACTTTCGGTGTCGCCGACGACCCATCGCACGGTATCGCCGGCAGCGACAGGTCCCGAACCGATCAGTTGCTCGCCCGGCTCGAGCGCTATGTCGGTGATCTGTCCCGGTGCGGCATAGATCTGGTAGAGAGCGCCCGGGCTATAGGGAAACACCTGCACTGCGTTAAAATACGCGGCTTTGCGGGGCTGAACACGAGCCGCGTCGTTAGCGCTCTCGATCCTTTCGATCGGCTCCTTCGCTTCCTTTTGCTTGCCGCCGCGCGCCGGGATCCAGGAGGGCGGCACGTGGAGCGGTCGCGGCCGATCCTCGCTCACCGCCGGCGGATCGGGAAGCGGCGAGAGATCGCTGTCGTAGCTAATCTGCGGCGGCTTGAAGGTGGTACACCCGCCGAGCGCGAAGACCGAGACCAAAAGAGTTGACGCCAAGCTTCGCCGCAACATCGTTGATGTTTGACAAATGGAGGGCATGCTCATCCCAGCTCCTTGGACCAGTTGATTGCGTTGACGTAGATGCCGAGTGGATTCTTACGCAGGCGATCGACGTCGCGAGGTGGCTCCAAGACGATCGTGAGAATTGCGCTCCAACGCTCGGTGGCGGCAATCTGCCCATTTTCGTAGCGCCGTTCGATCCAGGCCAAACGGAAGCTCTCGGGTGAGGCCCTAATGACGCTGGAAACCTCAATCGCCACCTGCGTCTTCCCCACTTTTGCGAACGGATCGTTGTTGCGTGCGTAGTCGTTCAGGGCTGCAGCGCCGCGGTCCGTCGTGAAATCGTAGGCGCGGAGCCAATCTTGGCGCAGCACGATCGCGTCCATGGGAAGGCCGCGAACATGTTCGATGAACCGAGCGAGGTGAAACGCGATCTGGGGATCACCGGGCTGGTAAGAGGAGTCCGCGGGGGCGACGGCCTTCACCTCGCCGAGACGATCCACCTCGACCACCCAAGGCGTGACGGTGCCCCGTGCTGAATCCCAAACAAGCGCAGCGGCGAATCCGGCGGACAGGAACAGGCAGCCGAATGCCATCAGACGCCAGTTTTTGGCCTGGACGCGTGCCGAGCCGATGCGCTCATCCCAGACCTGAGCTGCTCGTTGATAGGGCGTGACGGGTGCAGGCGTGCGGCCATAGTGAACGGCCGATCGTTTGAACATGCTTTGACCTCAGGAGATGAATGGGAATGGAACATGGGTGATCGCAGGCGTTAGCCCTCACCCTGTGAGAGATCGACGGAAGCGCCTCCTCCGCCGTGATCGCCTGCGCGTACGGCTTGCGTAGCGCTTGAGGCTCCATGACTGATGGTCTGCGTCCGTTTCATGCGGCGAACCCACGCGGGCGCTCTCTCGGACGACGCGGAATCGCCACCACCCGCGCTGCCGCTCGATCCACCGGAGTGGGCGGCAGCAGAGCGTAGGGGGCTGGCTGAAGCCGACGTAGTTGCGCCCGTGGCGCCGGACGAACTTCCTGCACGGAAGGCGCTCAAGGTGGCGCCTGCAATGGCGCGGCCTCCCCCCACGGCACTTCCGGCCGCCGCGGCGCCACCGGCTGCGAGCGCGGCTCCAGCCGCAACCACGCCACCGGCCGCCAAACCGGTGCCGACAGCGCTACCTGCGCCGAGTTGTGGTCCACCAGAAACGATCCCGTTGGCGATGCCGGGGCCGAAGATACCGAGCCCAAGCAATGAAAGCGCCCCCAATACCAGCGCCATCGCACTCTCAATGGTCGGCTGGTTGCCGCCAAATCCCGACGTGAACTGCGCAAAGAGCGTCGAGCCAATGCCGACGATCACGGCCAGCACCAGGACCTTGACGCCGGACGAAATCACGTTGCCGAGCACCCGTTCCGCGGCGAAGGCCGTCTTCCCGAACAGACCGAAGGGAATCAGCACGAAGCCCGCAAGCGTCGTCAGCTTAAACTCGATCAAGGTAACGAAGAGCTGGATCGCCAGAATGAAGAAGGCGAGCAGAACCACGATCCAGGCGAACAGCAGGACGGCGATCTGGACA
The DNA here is from genome assembly GCF_024199885.1 of Bradyrhizobium sp. CCGUVB23. Taxonomy (NCBI): domain Bacteria; kingdom Pseudomonadati; phylum Pseudomonadota; class Alphaproteobacteria; order Hyphomicrobiales; family Nitrobacteraceae; genus Bradyrhizobium; species Bradyrhizobium sp. CCGUVB23. The sequence goes on along the minus strand of NZ_JANADQ010000001.1, from coordinate 5,207,710 downwards.
AAATTCTCGAAGAAGCTGACGTAGCCCATCAGGCTGGAGATGGACTCCAGAATCGGCCGGCCGGCGTCGAGGCCCACCTGCGCAATCCGGCCCGGACGCAAGAAATCCGCTGACGACAGGCTCGCGCCGGAGGCTTTTAGGCCGAGGCCTGCAAAGCTTTCGAACACGATCCGGGCGAGGCTGTTCCAATTGCCGATAAGAAAGGCAAAGACGCCGACGAACAGGGTCTTCTTGACGAGGCGAGCGACGATGTCCTCATCGCCGCCCCAGGACCAGAACAGCCCAGCTAGCGCGATGTCGATCGCCGCGAGTGTGGTAGCGAGATAGCTGACCTCGCCGCCGAGGAGCCCAAATCCGGAGTCGATATAGCGGGTGAAGGTTTCCAGGAACTGGTCGATGACACCGGTGCTGTTCATCGCTCATTCCCTCCGGATGTAGGCACGGAGGGGTAGCCAGACGGTAGGCGGCCTTCATCTTTTGGTGATGGTGGAATCGGGCTGTTAGCCGACGCTCCATCAATCGCTGGCCGTACACTCCCCTCCCTCTGGTTCAGGAATTGGCGCCGCTTCTCGGCCCAGATCTTGCGGCATTCGAGCCATGCATCCCTCTGCTCGTAGGTGACCGTACGGCACCGCACGAGCTTGGATGCAAGAGGATCGGTTTCTTGGATAGCCGAAGCAGGAGCCGCGGTCTGATCCTCGCCGCTGCGCAACTGGATTGCGCAGGCGCCGACGATCATGGCGAGGAGCAGCGCGGCTGCCCCGATCGAGATGCGGTTGAACCTGTCTGTCGTCATCAGTGAAACATCTGTACGGTTGTGGACTGATAGCTTTGACCTGAGTTAAGGAAGCGGCGGAGCTGCTCTCTCCCCTGGTCCTGCGCGACGGCGCGCTGCGCGGACTCCAGGCTCTGAGCGCGTCCCTGTGCGGCAACGACAGCGGTGAGATCGGCAAGCTGCTGGGCCTGCAATCCGAGGAGTTGATTACTTGCCTGATTTGCCTGGAGTGCGCCGGTCGCACCTTGGCTTGCGGTCACGAGCACCGACATTTGGGTTCGGTTGGTGTCGAGATTGCCGACGACGGTGGCCTGCACGCGCATCGCGTCCTGCAAGCCCGCGACCGCGTTCTGCCAGCGCGCTTGTGCATTGGCCACCAGGGCCTGGTCCGACGAGCTTGACGACGCCGGCGCGTAGGTCGTCGAGAACGCCCGATCGATCTGCTGGATGTCGTAGGCAATGCGCTGAGCCTGCCCAAGCAATTGCTGAGTCCGCAGGATCGACTGATCGAGCTGCAATAGGGATGAGAACGGCAGAGTCGCCAGGTTCTTTCCCTGGTTGATCAGCATCTGCGCCTGATTTTGCAGCGACGTGATCTGGTTGTTGATTTGCTGCAATGCGCGTGCGGCGGTCAGCACGTTCTGTGCGTAGTTGTTGGGATCGAACACGATCCATTGCGCCGACGACGGCTTGGGGGTGCCGGCAAGAACGACAGCGATGGCGCCGGCCACCACGACACGACGGAAAAGACTCATGAGGACGCCTCCAGGTTGGTGAGATGTGGGATGAGATCGCAGGCCCAGCCGATATCCCTGGCCTGCAGCCAACCGGGCACAAAGTTCTCGCCGCCCTCTTCGACCAGCACCTTCTCGATCAGCGCCTGGTCGGCTTTCGAGGAGGCGGCCACAAACGCCAAGGCGACCTCACCAAGGCCAAGTTCAAACAGGCGGTTGCCACGACGCGACTGGCAGTAGTAGTCCCGCTTCGGCGTCGCGCGGGCGAGGATCTCGATCTGCCGGTCGTTCAGCCCAAAGCGGCGATAGATCGCCGTGATCTGTGGCTCGATGGCACGGTCGTTGGGGAGCAGGATCCGGGTCGGACAGCTCTCGATGATGGCGGGTGCGATTCCCGAGCCGTCGATGTCGGCCAGCGATTGGGTGGCGAAAATTACGGAAGCGTTCTTCTTGCGCAGTGTCTTCAGCCACTCGCGAAGTTTTCCGGCAAAGTCCGCGTCATCGAGCGCAAGCCAACCCTCATCAATGATGAGCAGGGTCGGTCGGCCATCGAAACGATCCTCGATCCGGTGAAACAGGTATGACAAGACGGCTGGCGCAACCCCCGTACCGATCAATCCATCGGTTTCGAAGACTTGAACCGAGGACTCGCCCAATCGCTCACTCTCGGCATCGAGCAGCCGATCGTAGGGACCGCCTAGGCAATAGGGCTGGAGCGCCCGCTTCAAAGGATTCGACTGCAAGAGCACGGAAAGACCTGTGAGGGTCCGTTCCTGAAGGGGCGCCGAGGCGAGCGACGTCAGGGCCGACCAGACGTAATCCTTGACCTCCGGTGTGACCTCGATCCGTTCGCGGGTCAGGATCGAGGTGATCCATTCGGCCGCCCAACCGCGGTCCGCGGGATTGTCAACTCTCGCGAGCGGCTGGAGGGAGACAAACTCGGAGACCTCACCGGCAACCGCGCCGCCAAGATCATGCCAGTCGCCACCCATGGCGATGGCGGCCGTCCGGATCGATCCGCCGAAATCGAAAGCGAAGATCTGCGAAGCCGGATAGCGCTGGAACTGCAGCGCCATCAGCGCCAACAGTACCGACTTGCCGGCACCCGTCGGGCCGACGACCAGGGTGTGCCCGACATCGCCGACGTGGAGGGAGAACCGAAACGGGGTCGATCCCTCCGTCTTGCCGAAGAATAGAGGTGGCGCCCTGAAGTGATGGTCCCTCGCCTCCCCTGCCCATACCGCTGAGAGCGGAATCATATGCGCCAGGTTCAGGGTCGAGACCGGGGGCTGGCGGACGTTGGCATAGACGTGCCCCGGCAAGCTGCCGAGCCAAGCCTCGACCGCATTCACCGTCTCGATCATGCAGGTGAAGTCGCGCCCCTGAATCACCTTCTCGACGAGGCGCAGCTTCTCGTCAGCGGTGCGGGCATCCCGGTCCCAGACGGTGATTGTCGCGGTGACGAAGGCCGCGCCGATCTGGTCCGTCCCCAGTTCCTGGAGCGCAGCGTCGGCATCGATGGCCTTGTTGTGCGCATCTGTGTCGAGAAGCGCGGAAGCCTCGTTGGTCATCACCTCCTTCAGGATCGCGCCGATAGACTTCCGCTTGGCAAACCACTGACGACGAATCTTCGTGAGAAGTTTCGTCGCATCCGTCTTGTCGAGCATGATCGCCCGGGTCGACCACCGATACGAGAAGGCGAGACGGTTGAGGTCGTCGAGGATCCCCGGCGTGGTCGCCGTCGGGAATCCCACTACGGTCAGAACGCGAACGTGAGCTTCGCCCAGCGTCGGCTCAAGGCCACCGGTCAGGGCCTGATCGGCGAGCAGCGCATCGAGATACATGGGGATCTCTGGCACGCGAACCCGATGCCGCTTCGTCGAAACGGTGGAGTGCAGGTAGGTCAGCGTTGCCTCATCGTCGAGCCAGGCGCACTCCGGCATAAATCCTTCAATGAGCTGGAGGACGCGGTTGGTCCGGTCGACAAACCCGCTCAGGACCTCGCGCGCATCAGCACCGACCGTGCGGCTGCTATTCTCATAGAGGAGCCGCTCTGCCATCGCGGCACCCTCCTCGGGCGGCAGGTACAGGAACGTCAGGTAGTAGCTCGAGTCATAATGGGCGCCCGCTTCCTCGAACTGCGCTCTCCGCTCCGCGTCGACCAGGGCCGATGCGACATCGGGAAACGTGCTTTGCGGATAGGCACCTGCGGAATGCCGCTGCGCCTCGACAAAGACCGCCCACCCCGATCCAAGGCGACGGAGCGCGTTGTTCAGACGACCGGCGACTGCGACGAGTTCGGCCGGCACAGCGCTGTCGAGATCCGGTCCCCGAAATCTTGCGGTCCGCTGGAACGAACCATCCTTGTTGAGAACAATTCCCTCATCGACCAGCGCTGCCCAGGGAAGAAAGTCCGCCAAGCGCGTCGTTGAATTTCGGTATTCGGCAAGATTCATCATAGGAGAACTCACAAGCTGAGGTGACCGGGGATGCGGACGTGCCGGCGCACGACCTCGACGAAGGCGGGATCCCGTTTGGTGGCCCAGACGGCAACCATGTGGCCGACGAACCAGAGGAGAAGACCTGCCAGCCAAAGGCGCAGGCCGAGGCCAAGCGCCGCGGCCAAGGTGCTGTTGAGGATGGCGACCGATCGCGGTGCGCCGCCCATCAGAATCGGCTCGGTCAGGGCCCGGTGCACGGGCGCGACAAATCCTGTGACCTGCCCTTCCATCAGATCACCATGCCGCCGCCGAATGAGAAGAACGAAAGGAAGAAGCTCGAGGCGGCAAAGGCGATCGACAGGCCGAACACGATCTGGACCAGCCGGCGGAAGCCGCCCGATGTGTCGCCGAATGCCAGCGACAGGCCCGTCACGATGATGATGATGACGGCGATGATCTTGGCGACGGGGCCTTCGACCGATTGCAGGATCTGGTTGAGAGGTTGCTCCCACGGCATGTTGGAGCCCGCGGCCCACGCGGGGACGGCAATCAGGCAGTAACCGGTGAATGCCCCGGTCGAAAGAATGATCCTTCCGCGAAACAAGCGATCATTCATGGCTGATCTCCCATTGGTGAAAGGCTGTAGTCGCCGGAGGGTCCGAGCCCGGTCACACGGGCCAGTTCTGCAAGCCTGCGCTCGGCGCCACGGCCGACGAGCACGGCGATGACGTTGATGGTTTCGGCGATGAGAGCGCGCGGGACGGTGACGACGGCTTCCTGGATGAGCTGCTCGAGGCGGCGCAATGCGCCAAGCGCGGTCCCGGCATGAATGGTGCCGATTCCACCGGGGTGCCCGGTGCCCCAGGCTTTCAGCAGGTCGAGGGCCTCCGCTCCGCGGACCTCGCCGATCGGGATACGATCCGGCCTCAAGCGCAGCGACGAGCGGACGAGATCGGAGAGCGAGACGACACTGTCCCGCGTGCGCAAGGCCACCAGGTTCGGTGCCTTGCATTGAAGCTCTCGGGTATCTTCGATGAGTACGACGCGATCCGCAGTTTTTGCGACTTCCGCAAGCAGAGCATTTGTCAGCGTCGTCTTGCCGGTCGAGGTGCCGCCGGCGACCAATATGTTCTTGCGACTGGTGACGGCCGTGCGTAGCGCGTCGGCCTGCTCCGATGTCATGATCCCAGCGGCAACGTAGCCATCGAGCGAGAACACGGCCACCGCGGGCTTGCGGATCGCGAATGCGGGGCCAGTGACGACCGGCGGCAACAGGCCCTCGAACCGTTCACCGGTTTCAGGCAACTCGGCCGAGACGCGCGGCGCTCCGGCGTGAACTTCCTGCCCCACATGATGGGCAACCAATCGGACGATGCGTTCTCCATCGGAAGCGGACAAGGTTTCGCCGCTCTCCATCAGGCCTTGCGATAGTCGGTCGATCCACAACCGGCCGTCGGGGTTGAGCATCACTTCAACGATCGACGGATCTTCCAGAAAGCGGGCTATGGCGGGGCCGAGCGCGGTGCGCAGCATTCGCGCCCCACGCGAGATTGCTTCTGACTGAAGCGAATGGATTGGCACCGCTGTCCCCCAACAACTGAGGGCAAATCAAGCGCCTCAGATGGGGATGATTAGAAAAAGCAGGAGACTGATTGGCACAACGAGCGGCTGATCGCGTTCGTAGCCTGGCGTAGGAAAAGAAAGATTGGGCAAGATGCCCGAAAGAGAGCGTGAGCTCTGCCGCACATCAGCCGAACGCGACGGGTGCACGATAGCGCGTGGCTGATAAGGTTGAGGCAATCGCTGCAGCATAGAAGCGACACGCCGGCTTCGGAGATAATTGTGCTGCCCGGTCGTACGCCAATCGTGCACAAAATCGTACAACGGTGCGCCACTCAGAACAAAACTACGAGCTTGTATGTAATTGATACACTATATGAATCTTTTTTCCAAACACCGTCAATTCAAGTTTCTCGTCGGGGGTTCGAGCAAGGGGCGGCTCAAGTAGCTGGCGATCTGGCAAACCACCCGAGCCAAGGCAACGCACAACCACTTCAAAGCGTCAGACCAGCGCCATGGCCGTCCCAGCCGCGGCACTGAAGGCGACGACGACGAGTGGAGGAGCACGCCAGACGGTCAGCAGGACGAAGCCGACTAGCGCGATGCCGAAATCACGAGGCGATTGCACCGTCGTCGTCCATACCGGATTGTAGAGAGCCGCGCCCAGCACGCCGACGACCGCGGCGTTGACGCCGCGCATCATCGCTTGGGTGCCGGCGCGCTTCCGGAAGGCGTCCCAGAACGGCAGGATACCGAGCAAGACCAGCATGCCGGGCAGGAAGATGCCGATGAGACCGAGAGCTGCTCCCGCGAGCCCATGCGGCTCCGGTGAGACCACCGTGCCGAGATAGGCGGCGAAAGTGAAGAGCGGGCCCGGCACGGCCTGGGCGGCACCATAGCCGGCGAGGAAGGCATCATCACTCAACCAGCCCGGCGTGACGAACGCTTCGCGCAGGAGAGGGAGAACCACATGACCGCCACCGAAGACGAGCGCGCCGGAGCGGTAGAAGGCGTCGAACAGGGCGACGCCCGTGGATTCCGTCAGGCCCCGCAGCGCGGGAAGGCCCGCGAGGAGAACGAAGAACATCGCGAGAGTGATCACGCCCTTGGTCCGCGACACCGGCATCTCGATGTGTCCAGACGGCGCCGGCGCCTCGCTGCGGCATAGCCACAGTCCGGCGAGCCCGCCGAGGATGATCGCACCGATCTGGGCGATCGATGCCGTGCTGAAGAGGATGATCAGCGCGGCGACCACGGCGATCGACGCCCGCTCCCGATCCGGGCACAGGTTCCGTGCCATGCCCGAGACCGCCTGCGCCACAATGGCAACCGCGGTCAACTTCAGCCCGTGCAGCAGGCCGGTGCCAATTGGCCCGCTCAGCGCGCGGGCTCCGTAGCCGAAGAGGACGAGCGCCGCGGCGGAAGGCAGCGTGAAGCCGGACCAAGCGGCGAGCGCACCGAGATAGCCGGCCCGCATCAGTCCGATCGAAAAGCCGACCTGGCTGCTGGCGGGACCCGGCAGGAACTGGCACAGACCGACGAGATCGGCGTAGGCGTGCTCGTCGATCCACTTGCGGCGCACGACGAACTCATCGCGGAAATATCCGATGTGGGCGATTGGGCCGCCGAAGCAAGTCAAGCCGAGCCTGAGAAAGATCCGCAGAACCTCCAGCAGCGAGCCGGCGCCGGACGGTTGATCGACGGGGACGTCGGTCGATGAGTTCAGGTTGCTCACGGACGTTCGATCCGGTTACGAATACACATTTATCGGATTTCGATAAACGATGTCGGGTTCAGCCGGCCAGTCCTAATCTTTCATGGCCTCACCGGTGAATTCGAGGAAGCGCGGCTTCGCGAGCGCAAGTCCTTTCTTGCCGAGCGGCGTCGCGCGGTAAAGCGTGCGCGCCATCCGGCCGGGATGCTCTTTTCGCGACCGCAGATAGCCTTTGCGTTCCAATGCCCTGAAGCAGCGGATAGAGCGTCCCGGGACTGAGCTTGTTAACCCCGGTGACCAGATCCTTGAATTTCATGTCACCTTTATCGAATTCCGTAGTTGGAACGATGCGATCGTCTGGGCATCGCGCACCGTTTTCATTACCGGCTGCGTGGCCGAGCGATTTGATGTTCTGAAGCCTTTTCCCATGATCGGTGGTCTCACCGTGCCGATGATCGTCTCGCGGACTGGCCGAATGCCGACGAGTTCCAGAACGTTGCGTCTCAAGCTTGTTACGCTGTGCTTGAAAAAGAACCATCGATAGACGAACCCCGGCATGCCCATTTTGTCACGATCAGACGTGCCGATTTCCCTTTCAACGGTCCTGCGGTCGGATGCGACGAGCCGGGCGCGAATGCGAAATTCGGCTGCGCAACCTGTCCTGCGATCTCAGGAACAGGAACGTTCAGCTTGGCAATGGTGATGATCCGCACGTCGTTCCCGGATTGCCGTGCCCCCTCGGCATAGGCGGCCGCCAGGGCGTGGCAGAACCGTTGTTCGCTGCGGTCCGGATGACCGTCGACAAACAGGACATGCATGGGCCGCGACACTCCCTATGCCGCATGGTCGAGGGTTTCCGGAGCGGGCAGAAATGGAATGCGATCCTCTTTGCACAGAGCTCGCACCGCAAGCCGCGCCGTCAGAAGACCAGATGGCAAGCCGCCCCCAGGCATGATCCATTGTCCTGCCATCAAGAACCGCCGCAGACCGAGCAGCGTATTGCGTAGAGGCTTGAACCCCATGCCGGGCGTCAACAGCCACCCCTCCATGCTCCCTTGCCAGTTGCTCGTATAACGAATGACAGTTGCCGGCGTTGATACGTCGGTCGTCTCGATAGCTTTGCGGAAATCGGGCACCATCTTTTCGACAATCGCGATGACTGCCTCTGCGACCCTGTGCTTTTCTGCCTGGTAGCGAACGGGATCGTTGCGGTGCAGATCGACCCAGAAGGCGAAATTGCGAGTCGGCAAAAAGCAGGTCACAGCCGTTTTTCCGACGGGCGCAAAGGTTGGGTCGAAATGAAAGAAGCGCTGGGAGAGCGCGGATAGCGTGGTTTCCGGGTCGACTTCCAGGGGAGCGTCGAGAATGCGGGTCACAAAGCCGGGTTGCGCGGATAGGTCGCGCGCCACCCCGAACGACACCTGGAGATAGGACGCAAAGGGCGTCAACGTGCGGAAGGTTCTTTCCGTGAGCTCGTCGACATATTTGCCGCCGAGCAACTCGTAGATCGTGGCGTGGGCATCGGCGGCCGAGATGACCCAGTCAGCCTTTATGATCTCGCCTCCAGCCAACTGCACACCGACTACGGCGTCCCGTTCCACCAGAATCTTCTCAACCTTGGCACCCAGCCTCAAGTGGCCACCCAACTCATCCAGCTTTTCGCGGATCAGCCGTATGATGGCTTGCGAGCCACCGACCGCATATGCACCGTTCTGCTCGTTCATCCAGGCAAGGGCAAAGAGCAAGGCCAGCATCGAAAGCTGCGCGCCCTCGCCGGAGCCGAAGAAGCCTCTCAGCAGCCCGTTGCGGAAACGCTCGCCGTAGTCCCGGATGCTTAGACCTGACCACCCGTGCAATAGCCGCATGTAAGGCAGCACCCGCAGAAACGCCATTCCTCTGGCGGGCCACGATTCACTTGGATCGGGCATCGGGAAGTCGCTGAGCTGCCTAATCGTCGCTATCAGATGCCGGATTTCCGCGGCATCTTCCGGAGCCAGGCGCAGGAGCTCAGCTTCCAGCCGGTCGACATTTGAGTAAATGCGCAAGCCGTCGCCGTGCTCGGTCTCCACTCGCGCAAATTCTTCGGGATGGACGAACACCAGCCTCTCGACGTCGAATACCTCCCGCCACCGAGCATTCAGCGCGCCTTGAGGCCTGGCGCCCGTAAACCAGTGCAGACAGGTCTCGAATGTATAGTCTCCCCTTCGCCAGCTGGTCGCCAATCCTCCGGCGCTGTCATGCTGCTCGAAGACTTCAACCTGATAACCGCATTTGCGCGCATAAACCGCCGTGCAAAGTCCGGCAATACCGGCGCCAATGACGACGACTCTTGGTGAAGACATGCGCATCTCCAACGATCGATTTCAGCTCGGGCTAGAGTCTACCTGGTATCAAGAGCCGACTTGACTCAGATCAATCGGACGATGACCCCACCATAGACGCCAGTTCCGCGCTATTGCGGACGCGGAAAGAACATGGGGCGCCCTACCGCTCAGCGCCTTGGATCGTACGGCATTGCCCTGACCGCTTGATGTACATCAAACTCGCTTTTTCGATCAGCCGGCAGAATGACAGCGCTTTCGTTCGGAGTTCCAGGCGTCGCATGGCTTCGCAAACCTGTTTGTCGCACGAGAAAAACGAGAGGCGGCTGGTCTTCATCGACGCGCTGCGTGTCGCTGCTATCGCTTTCGTCATCATCCATCACGCCGCACAAGCCTACGGGCCGACTGGCGGTATTTGGCCCGTGCATGATCGCGCGCAAAGTGGCTGGTTCACTCCATTTTACACCGCAAATGCCGCGTTTGGCATGGGATTGATGTTTCTTCTCGCCGGATACTTCGTGGCGCCCTCCTATAATCGAAAAGGCCCGCGCCTCTTTCTCAGGGGGCGATGGCTACGCATCGGCATTCCCCTCGCAAGCATTGTGCTGCTGGTGCACTTGCCGGTGGTCTATCTACTTGCAGGAATGCCCGAAGCACTGCAATTCCTCATCGGGCTCTACGAGCGAGGCTGGCAGCCAATCTACCTGCATTTGTGGTTCGTAGCGCATCTGCTGCTGTATTGCTTGGCGTACACGGCGTGGCGCCGGATATCTGAACCGACCAAAGGCGGCTCAATGATATTGGCACTGCCCAGCCATGCTGTCATTGTTGCCTTTGTAGTCGGGCTTGCGTTGATCACGTGGCTCGTGCGCATCTGGTACCCCGTCGACAAATGGGTGCCGTTTCTGTGGGTCGTGCCCGCCGAACCTGCACATCTGCCGCAGTACATGGCGTTCTTCGCTGCCGGCGTGGCTGCGTATCGCGGCGACTGGTTCGGCAGATTGCCGACGGGCAACGGCCTAATCTGGCTCGCCATCGGCATGATCGCGTCCGGGGGCATTTACGTCGCGTACGCCTTCGGATGGTGGAAGATGGCACCCGGCGGGCTCGGTCTGGAATCATTGATGAGGAGTAGCTGGGAGACGGTCATCGCCGTCGGGCTCTCCATAGGACTCATCATCGCCTTCCGCGAGCTATTCGATCACCCCAATCGTGTGTTCACGGTGATGGCTGCCGCGAGCTTCGGCGCCTATATCCTACACCCCGCGATCGTTGTCGCCCTGCAAGCCGCAATGACGGACGTGCCGCTGGACGCTTTCGCCAAGTTTGCCGTCGTATCTCTGCTCGGCACGGTTGCTGCTTTTGCCGTCGCGTATCTGGCCGGTCGGGTGCCAGGTATCAGAGTCCTGCTAGGTGCGACTTCCGGCCGCGAGGCGCCGCTACTCTCGGTCGCCCGGTGAGGCAAGATTTTTCGGGACGTCAGCTGGAGAACGTCCGGCATTGGCGGCAAATCAGGACCTTGGTCGCCGCCTGCTTCAATGTGCCAATGCAGACATTACGCAAGCTAGACTAGCACTACTTTGGCAGAATCTATTTGCGCCAGTGTTTTTCAAGGATTTGTTTTCGGCAGTATGGGCACCGCTGAGACGGCGGCCGACGGATGAGATCAACGATGGCGTGACGTACGGCGGGCATGGTTGGCTGAGGCGGAGGTCCGTTGATTCTTTTTTTTCCGCCCCGCGTGTGCGAGGCGACGATGCTGCAGGAAGGCGTAGGCAATCATTGTCATCAGGGCGTGGCGATGAAGACCCTGCCATGATCGCCCCTCGAAGTGATCAAGTCCGAGCTCCTCCTTCAACTGCTGATGCGCCTGCTCACAAATCCATCTGGCCTTGATGGTGGCGGCCAGTGTGCGCAGATCCGTCGCCGCAGGGAGATTGGCAAGATAGTATTTCTTCTCCCCTGAGGCACGTTGCTCGCCAATGAGCCAAGCTTCGTCGCCCGGGAGATGCTGCTGACCCTTATCCCAAATCCGCTGAGGAGGGCCGTCGGCGGTGCGGACCCGGAGAGCAGCAAATCGGGCTTTCAGCCGACCTTTGGTCCCGCTGCGCCAGCTCACGGCTTTCCATTTGGCGCTGGCCAGCATTTGTTCTGCCGCAATCGATAAGATATCGGGCACGTGGTGCTTTCGTGGTTTCCCGCGGACTTTGGTAATCGGCCAAATAAGCTTCACATCAACCGGATACACCTTCAGGTGTCGAGGGATGCCGACCGCCCAGGCCAGCCCGCGCTCCGTTAGCCCTTGTCGAAACGGTGCGCTAAGCCCGTATCCTGCATCGGCCAGCACACATCCAAAGTGCACGTTGGCTGCCATCGCGCGGTCGATCTCGGCTAAAGCAATTTCCGGCTTGGACCGTGGCGTTCGGTGTTCGACTGGCACGCGAGCGCGCTTCAAACGAGACACGTCGCTTGCCCAACTGTCAGGCAGAAAGAGACGTAACGCGACCATCACTGGCACTTCGCCGCGCGCGAGCGTCAAAGACACCAGCGTTTGGCAATTTGCCGTTTTGCCGAGAGCCGACGCGTATTGAGCCGCAACACCAACCGAGCGTTCGCCCTTCTTCGGCAGTGAGGTGTCGTCAATAACGAGCACCGCATCGCTACCGCCGACAAGTCGGTCCGCCCGGTGGAGCAGCTCCGTCTCCAGCGGCGTCGCGTCCCAGACACCGTCCGCAATGAAATGGTGCAGCTGGTCGTAGTTGCCCGTGGCAAGGCGCTCCGCCATCGGCTGAACGCTCTTGCGATCGCCAGGACCGATCAATCCCGCAACATACAGAGGACACATGCGCTGCCGAGTCTTATGACCCAGCCGGTCCAAGAACGGCATCAGCCAGCGTTCAAGTTCGTCTTCCCATCCCGTCATGGTCAGCCCTCCAAGAGCCGACCACCCATGAATCATTGAAAAATTGATTCGGGAATCCTATAAAGCACGGCAAAACCGACAATCTGCCAAAGTAGTGCTAGGCCGTGTACTCATAAACCATAGTGCTTGCGTCAGGCACGTCTGAAGTCCGCTTGCATGACGATAGCGGCGCAACAGGCGGACGTTTATTGCCTCTCGGAGGATGGTTCGGACTGACTCGATACTGGATCGGCTTTGCGCCGGCCCAACAGGATGGCTGGATCAGACTCCGCCAAAATCTTCTTTGCGAATCTGATAACCTCCCGGGCGCGCTCGATCTGATCGCGATCATAGTCGCGAGGTCGAAAAATCGGGACTTGAGGTGCCCGGAGCGGTTTTTCGGGCATGGGTAGTCGAGCCGTGACCGAATGGGAAACGCAGAAAACCTATTTAGGTTTCTTTATTTCACGGAGAAAAGCAAGACGGATTTCCTGGCGGCGCCGGGTCCTCTCGCATTCCGCCATCGTCTGTTTGCGCTGTTCAGCAAGGTCACGACTGCGGGCAATCGCCCGGTCGGCAGCATCCAGTAGTTCCTGGGTTTCCAGGCTAAAAGCGTCAGCCATCGTGCGCTCCTTCTGCGTATGCAGGCGGGAGCGCAATCGGTCTCTCAGCCACCGACGCCTACGGGCATAGCCTCGGCCGGTGATGGTGAGACAATATACCGTTTGCCAGACGGTTCCTAGCTCGGATTAGAGTGGTCCGGTTCCAGTCGTCATTTGGCTGGCCAGGTTGAGCCTGTCTAGCGAGCCGTGATTCAAGCTCCTGATCGGGGGAGCGAATCATGCGCTACGAACTCACTGACGACGAGTGGGCGGCTATCAAGGCAATGCTGCCGAACAAGCCGCGCGGCGTGCCACGAGTGAATGACCGACGAGTTCTCAATGGAATCTTCTGGGTCTTGCGATCCGGAGCACCATGGCGCGACCTGCCACGCAACTTCGGTCCTTATACAACCTGCTACAATCGGTTCGTTCGCTGGCGAAGAGCTGGTGTATGGGCCAAGATCATGAACGCATTGGCAGCCACACATGACGCTGCTGTGCAGATGATTGACACCTCGCTTGTCCGCGTGCATCAGCACGGCGCCTGCATCAACCGGAGCAACAGACAGTCGATTGGACGGTCTCGAGGTGGGTTGACCAGCAAGATTCATGCGCTCGTGGACGCCAACGGCCTGCCAGTACGTTTGGCGCTGTCAGCAGGTGAGGCCCACGATAATCGCCTTGCCGGAAAGCTCATGTCCAGCCTACAGCCCGGATCAATGTTGCTTGCAGACCGCGGCTACGACGCCGATTGGATTAGAGAGCTCGCCGTGAAGCGAGGCGCATGGGCCAACATCCCTCCCAAAAGCAATCGAACCAGCCCGATTTGCTTCAGCCCTTACCTCTACCGAGCCCGCAACCGGGTCGAACGATTCTTCAACAGCATCAAACAATGTCGCAGGATCGCCACGCGCTACGACAAGCTTGCCGCCAACTACCTGGCCTTCGTTCAGCTCGCGTCAATTCGGCTATGGCTGCGGGCTAATGAGTCCACGCCCTAGTCCAACGTTGCCTCTTTATCAGAAACAGGAAACATACATAGCATCCGTTGGGACGGATCATGCAATTGAATTACTACGCCAATGGGCGTCTCGCGTTTGCAAGCGTCTGCGACGGCAACTCCCCGAGCGTCTCGCGATAGAGCCGGGAAAAATCGCCCATGTGCCAGAAACCATGAGCGAAGGCGCTCGCCCTTACAGTCAGGCCCGGAGCCCCGTTGCGGAGCTGCCGGCGAACCGCCCAGAGGCGCTTGAGCTGACCGTAGCGATGCGGGCTTGATCCACATACGGCGTGCACGGCTGTGTGCATGGTGCGAACTGAAATGCCGATCTCGTCGGCCAGCCTTTCGCAGTTCAGGTCCGTCACCCAGTTCGTATTCATCGCGCGGTCGACGCGGTCCACGATCTCCTTGTAGCGCGTCCGCGCGCAGCGGCGATTGACCTGGCCCCTACTCATCGCATCGTCGAAGCACGAGAACAACGTCGCCTGCATCGCCTCTAGCAGGCCTTGCGCGCGAACCGCCTCAGGCTGATTCGCCGCTGTCTCCAGGATGCCGCGGACCAGCATCTGCACCCCGGCCAGTTTCATGTCCGGCAGCCGAAGCAGGACATGACCCTGGTCGAAGCGGAGCCAATGGTCGTGAAGCGCCTCGGGGCGGATCGACAGGATGGCGACCAGACGGCTCTCCGGCTCGTAGACGGTACAGTTAGCGCGTCCCTTCAGCAGGATCAGCGACTGCCCGACCTCCTTGCCGTTCACCCGCGTGGAGCTGATCTCGTTCATTGGCACGACGATCATCAGCCGCCCGGACAGATCATAACCATTGATGATGCGCGGAAAGGTCCTAACCAGAGACAATGAGCAGGATGGCAATGCGAGGCTCGCTCGCAGCACGGCGAAATGGCCAGCCATGAGTGGAATGCTCTCCGCGCTGGCATAGCGCTCGCTCTCGCGAAAATGGTCGATATCGACGTATCGCAGCAAGTCAAGGGAAGAAGATGCAGAAAGAGTGTTGAACAGCATGTGCAATCGCTTGCGCAGTATGATGTTCATCATCTCAATTGGAAGTTAATCTCGTATTAAATCAGAAGAAGGGTATGTTTGTGCCGTCGCTCCGGTCTAGGCAGCTTGCCGCGATTGAAGCAGCTTGTTTCTGCGTACCGTCGGCGAAATGCAAAACGACCTGAACGCCGTAACTTGCCGAAACTCGATAGTAAATAGAACCATCGGTTAAATTGATCCTTGCATTGTGTGTGTACCGTCATTTCACTCCGATGTCATTGCAAGCGAACATGCCCATGGACAAGCGTAATAAGCGGACCACTAAGCGGGTTGTCATTGAACACGAGCATGAAGTCAACGCGGTGGCCATCGATGGAACTTGGTCCGTTGCCGGGCGATTGAAGGACGTCTCCGAAGGTGGCGCCAAGCTGTTCGTGTTCGATAACATCAACGAACGCATGCGAAACGAAGAATTCTTCCTCACCCTGACCGCTGATGGAAAGGTAAGTAGACGTGCCAAGTTGCTATGGGAATTGAAACAGTGGATTGGAGTTCGGTTCGTCGTGCAGCGACATTAGTTGCGTTTGTTTGAAGATGCTTGCGATGTTTTCAACGGACTTAGAACGTGCGGTGGCAAGCTTTCGAGCTCGCTCGCCGGAACGCGACGCAGAGATTGATGAGAAGCGCGTTTCGTCGATCGAAATTTCGATCGAGGCCGCAGCTCGAGAACTGCTCGCCGAACGGACTGGTCTTGTGGCTCGTCTAAAGCGAGTTCTTGACGAACCGAATCGCTTTGCGAGATGGAGTTTCGCGAGAAAGCCAAGGATTTCTGACGCAGAATTTCTACGTGTTGAGAAACGTCTCAAGGTGCTCGACGCGCAGCTATCAGAATGCCAGCGCCTCAAGGAGGCTGTTTCACATCTGCGCGCCCTAACTGACTGCCTCAAAGCATGAGCCACAAGGCGCTGAATGACACAAATGAGGGCGTGGAGGGCGGGCCTCTGGCTGTCCGCGTCCAAAGGAGGGTATTCGTCATATCCCTGATGGAGCCCAAGATGGGATGCGAATCATCATCTACATCTGGCGAATTGGAAATGGAGGCTGTTCTCACTTTTCAGGCCGGAACACGCGGCTTGGATGGCCCATCCCGTCCCGGGAACGACCAAATGCCCGGAGAGCTGCCAGCTCATGCCAAACCGGCTGCGTGGTTCGAGCAGGATCAATCACTCCTTTCTGGTCTGCCGCGGAAAGGCAGGACTTAACTCGACACAAAAAGGATTGAACAGTCGGCATTCTCAAGGACGGCCGCTGCCACCTTCCCGAAGAAAAGCGTGTCGCCGGCCGGACGACCTACCCCCAGCACGATCAAGTTGTAACGCCCTAAGCGAGCCTGCCGAAGGATCGCATCCTCGGGGGAAACGTCGAGACGCAACGCCGTGCGGATCGATCGGCCTTCGCGATCCGCCAACTCCACGATATCCTTCAGCACCGCTTCTTCGTAGTGGTGGGTTGTCGTAGGGCGCCGCAACCGGCGCTGGGCAGCACCAAGACCCACCGTACCGAGAACATAGAGAGCGGTCATCGGGCTGCTGCTCATCTTCGCGATCGCAAGTGCAACTTCGGCAGCCCGACGCGAAACCTTGTTGCCCCTCACCGGCACTAGAATGTTCAGGGCCTCTTCGCGAGCCATATCTAGATTCGGTCCCCGTGCGACCACCACTGCGAGCGGACCTTCATAAATCGCCGCGATGCGCGCGATCTCTTCATTGAATCCCCCCTGTTGCGCCTCGGTCCTGTCAATGCCAATGACAATTAAGCCGTAGCCCCTCTGAATTTCCCTGCCGACAGCCGAGTCGCTCGCGACGGCACTGGTGCGGAGCATCACATGGGGCGTTGTCCTTCTCTCTCTTTTCGCGAACGCGGAGGAACTGGCAGTCACCGCGCTCAGGACGGCTTCAGGCCTTCCGCTTCCGAGATGAAGGACAGTTGTCGCAATCTCCCGGGATCCTGCGATGAGGCCGGCCAGACGCACGGCAAGTTTGCCATTCGCACTGTCATCAGCGGCGACAAGCAGGCGCTCCACCTTGCTGAGAAATCCTTTCGCTTCGAATGCCTCGTGCTCGAGTCGAGATCGCTCCTCCTCGTGAAGCGGCAGCCTTGACAACGCCCAGCGCAGACTGGGTGGCATCGAGAGAGTAGTAACGATTGCCATCGTCACAATCATCGTGAAGAGATCCTGATTGACCACGCCAAGCGACAGGCCAATGGAAGCGACGATCACCTCGGTTGAACCGCGCGCATTCATGCCGCAAGCCAACGCCATCGATTCCCGCCCGGTCAATCCACCCACGGTGCCGCCGAGAAAGGCCCCACTGAACTTTCCGACGCTCGCGATGGCAATAAGCCCGCAGGTCAGCGCGAGGAGTCTGGGGTCCGCAAGGATGGACAAATCTGCATTAAGACCGGCCAGTGCAAAAAACACTGGCATGAAAAGAGCCACAACCATTCCACGCAGCTGCTCGTCGATATGGCGGGTCAAGATTGGCGATTCACCGACGAGAATTCCGGCGACGAAGGCACCGAGCACGGTGTGGACCCCGATTAAATACGTTATCAGCGCCATCACGCCCATCGCGATCAAGATCACGGTGACCACGGGCGCCTCGCTGACGAACGTGTCGTTGGTCCAGCGGATCAAACTGAACACGAAGCGCCGGCCCAGCGTGAAGCTGACAAACAGGAAAAGACCTGTCCCGAATATACTTTGAAAGAGGATCGTCGCATTGAGCTGGCCGTGCAATGCCAGGCTGGACGTGATAGCGATGATGGTCCAGCCGACCGTATCGTCGATAATTGCGGAAGCAAGGAGCGTCATTCCGACCTTGCGGCGTATGAACTTCATCTCGCGCACGACCGTCGCCACGATCTTGACGGATGCGACCGAGAGAGCAGTTCCCAGAAACAATGAAGTGATCAACCGCTGGTCGGGGCGCGGTAACATGGAATCAGGTAAGAACTGCCCGACCGTCACGCCGAGCGCAAAAGGCAGTGCAATGCCCGCCGCTGACACACTGATAGCGGCACGCCTTGCCTTCCTGACCAGCTTGAGATCCGTTTCCATTCCGGTCAGCAGCAAGAGCATCAGTATTCCGAGATCGGAAACCGCCTCGAGCATCGCTTTCTGCTCGCGACCCGCCGGGAAAAGCGCCTGCTGCGCCTCCGGCCAAATGACTCCAAAAACCGATGGTCCCAGCAAGAGGCCTGCGAGCAGTTGTCCCATCACCGCGGGCTGGCCCATCCTCTGCATGGCTTCGCCAAGGAGGCGGCCGGCAAAGAGCAGCACCACGACCTGCGCTATGAAGAGTGCCTCCAACGTAATGTTTCACCTCCGCGGCTCGCGCCACTCTAGGCCCGAGCACGCCTATCATTGAGTGTTGCGGATGCCGTTCAACTACATGCCGAGGTCGTTCGTCACGGCTGCTCGGCCTGTCCTGCGGTTGAGGCGGGCTACCGGGCCGGCCTCTTTTTTCGGTCACCTTCACATGCGGTCCGGCCGCGAATCCGAACGGCAATTGTCAGTGTTCACTTCGAGCGCACCGCGCGCCTCAAGGCAAGATGCGGCTGTTTAGCAGGCGATCAGGTCGGTATGTCCAAATCCCAATGAGTAGTCGAGAAGAGAGACGATCGTGGGTGTCAGGCGGAAGACGCAGACGTCCGACGTTTTCGGCATCGGGAGATCAAGGCCCTTCTGGTTCGGATATCGCGAGATCAGGAACCGCAAGGCTTTTTCGAATTCAGCGGGATCCGTTACGATCTTCGCGCGCGCCGCCATCGATAGGCCAGTGATGTCCATCACTTGCGCGGTATCGCTATCCACGGCAAGCGAAACGCGATCGTCCCTCGCCAAGTTAGCTGCCTTCTGACTGTCCGCTCCGCATAGGAAATAGATAGCCAGCCCATCGTTGGCGTAGCCGACGGTAGTCACCTGGGGCCAACCGTCAGGTCGCAAAGTCGCGATCCTCATGGTCCGGTGCTGATTCAGAAGCTGAAGGATTTTACGCCTGAACGTCTCGTCCATTGGCCTCCTCCGTTTCAAATAAAATAGCTCCGAAGTAGTGTGCGCTTTTTGAGGCAGGTCAAATCTCGCCGAAGAAGCCGGAGCCAAGCCCACCAGAGCGGCGGCCAAGCCCTGCCGCAGTCGGCCTGACCAGCCAACGTTCGCTTCCTGCGTGTTCCGCCGGCAGTACCTCGCGGGGCGTCCCAGAGCGAAACGGATCGCGTCCTGCACATCATGAAGAGTGTGGAACCACTTCTCTGCGCTTCCGCGGCGTTGAGCTTGACGGTGTCTCGGATCTCCGTCCGGTGGCGCTGGACGCTATCCGCGTGCCGACCTGGTCGTGACGACACGGGCACGATCTGAGCGGCTGCTCGCAACCGGACGGCACGCCGTCCCCAGAAGATTCGACTCGAAGAAGCGAGTACGGAATAGCGATGGAGCGACCGGCGTTACCACTCGGCGCTTTCATGCGTCTCCATAATCGAGATATCGGCAGGTGGAATGATTGCATCCAGCGAATCCCCATATGGCCAACGGTGATGCACTAGGGATCTGTCAATCCACCCAAACAATTCTCGAATCCAGGGAACGCTAAACCAAGTCAGCGCCGCAACTTGTACGGCAACGCTCAAGCCAAAGGCAACTTGGTAGGCAATTAGTGGATAATGCCCATCTTGAACGGACCATTGCTCCAGTATGAGTCCGGTTCCACACTGAACCGCGAAGGCCCACCCGAAATGCAAGACGTTCAGGCTTCCATTGGCGCGAGCCGCGAGTTCGGTTGGAAAGTATTCTGCGATCGTCGCGTAGCTGAGGACAGTGGCGGCGCCGACAACAGCAACCACTGACCATGGCAGCATCGACGGAAGCGGTAGACGCAGGATCAGTGCGAGCTCAGCCAAGACGAACAGTAACGCCATCACTGCGAGCAGCGTTTCCGAACCGATACCGCGCCTTCGCAACCGGTCGGCAATCGTGCCCAGCAGGAGGGCGCCGGCGCAAATGCCGATCGCCATGACGAACAATTGGTTCACCAAGGCTTCGCGGTTCAGTCCCTCGACATCCCTGAGCCAGGGCGCGGCCCACAATGCCTGCAACGACCAGGCCGCCCCGACGCAGCTCGCGGAAAGAGGTGCAATTCGCCAGAAACGTCGATCCCCGAAGATCGCTTCCAGCCGAAGCCCTGCCGGTCGTGCCTTCTGTGCAATCTTGCTCTCCGGGACCGCTAGAAAGATTAGAAGGGCGGCCGCGAGCGTTGTGATCGCCAAAACCTCGAATATTCCGCGCCAACCCATTGCATTCAGCAACCATTCGGCAGGTCGGGTTGCCGTCACCGCACCCAAAGCACCGAGCATGATCATATAGCCGTTCATCAGCGCGACCCGTTCTCTGGGAAACCAGAGAACGATCGCTTACAGACCAGCCATCAATGCGGCCGCGACGCCGAGTCCAATCATTGCGCGGGCGAGCAGGAGCGACAGGAATCCGTTCGAAGCACCGAACAGAGCGGCCCCTAGGGCCGCGCCCAGCAACAAGGCGCTCTGAACCCGCCGTGGGCCAAAGCGATCCAACAAGATTCCGATTGGAATCTGGGCGGCCCCGAAGATCAGGAAATACACAGATGTCAGCAGCCCGAGACTGCCGGCATTCAGACTAAGGTCGGCCGAAAGGGGTTCAGATATCAGCGTATTGATCGTTCGGAACAGATAGGAGAGATAGTAGCCTGCCGCAAACGGCAGAAAAACGCCGAGTATCAACCGCGATTTCGGAAGTCGCCCCGCGGCACTTGCCTCGGGGATTGTGGGTGCGGCAGATGGGACGAGCGGGACCTGGCCTGCCCTCCTTCCGGCCGACTCAGTCGAGTCAGCAGAACGCGTTTGGTAAATTTCGAAAGTTGCGGTTGCTGCCGTCCTCCTGGACGGCAGCCATCTGCTTAGATTCCACGTCTGGAGCGGCGTCCGCGAGGACGTCGATCTGATCTTCTGAACGACCGGACACGGTTTCCGCATCGCGCTCAAGCGGAGGGACGTCGCGCTCGGTCATACTGAGACTGGCGATCGTCTCCCGCATCAGCGGCCGGCCCGAGCGCACACGCCGATCAACCTGCTCGGCCAGGGCCTTGAACCGCCGATAGCGTACGTCAGCGGCGGTTTGGATACTTCCGGACACCAACGGGCGACGAGAAAATTTTTCGCGAATGCGCCAGGCACAGTGAGGCGTCGCGCCGAGGCTGGTCTGCCAATATCGTCAACAAATTTCACAAGCGTTCGCCGCTGTTCACCAGCGTCTTATTCAACCATTATTCAACGAACGCGGCTGATGGCTACCTAAGTGCCTGAGATTGCTGGCGCTCCCTAGGGGAATCGAACCCCTGTTTCAGCCTTGAGAGGGCCGCGTCCTAACCGCTAGACGAAGGGAGCGTGAGGGACACGACATAGCCGCGAATTCCGCTGGCGGCAAGCCTCGATCAGGGGCGAAAAGGCCTGTTATGCAAAGTGACCGCGGCTCAAGCTTAACCATGTGATGGCCGGGCGGGGCGCTGCTCACCAGCGAAACCGCCGGGAACACTCAAGGCGTCTTGAGTTTCTCGATCGCGGCAGCGCCGGCGGCCGGCTCCGGCCGAAACAGCCCCGCGCCGGCAAATGCGGACTTCAATGGCGACGTCGATCGGATCTGCTGCCCGCTGCTGCCTGCGATAGCCTGGTTGAGCAGGTCCTGACCGATGGGGCCGGTCCGCTGCGTCCCGACCCCGAAGTAATAGGTCTGGCCGGCCTCGATCGGGACTTCGACCTCGTAGTCCGCCATGGCCATCGTGGTGTGCGAGGCGATCTTGTGGACGCCCGGCGGACGATCGACAACGAAATACGACCCCATCTCGATCTTGCCCACGGGCTTGCCGTCGATCTTGATCTCCGAAGAGGCAGCCAGCCCACCCATCGCGCCGAAAATGCCCTTCTCCCGCAGGAAATACAGCCGCGCGAGCCGAGCTTCCTTTGGTTTGACCTGAGCTGTGAGTTGTTTGGACTGCGCAGGAGATCCTGCCGGTTTGGTCTGAGGTCCGGCCTGGTTGGGCTGCGCTGCAAGCGCCGCAGCACCAGTGCATCCGACCCACCCGATGACGAGCGCAATTGCTACGACGCGTGACTTGATACCACCCATTCCCAGTCCCAGCCCATATTCCCCGGACTGAAGCTAAATCAGAAGTTGCGGGACAGGACAACACTGACCAAGGACCGATCAACGATTTCAGTCACAACGCGTGTCGTCCGCGCTACGGCTCGTTGGCAAATTTCAGCTTTCCAGCCGGCTTCAGTGTGTGGGCGTCGTAGGTGCGGATTTCGGTCACTCCGCCGACGTCGAGCGTGATCACGAGTCGGTCTCCGGCGACCCCGCTCGAGACGATCCTGGCGCCCTTCGGCAGGGTGGCGGTGACGTCACCTACGGCCTCGGCCGCCCTTCCCTCGGACTTGAAAAGGCGGTAGCCCACCGCGATCAGCACGGCGCATATCGCCAGCGCCGTGGTCAACCCCGCGATCAGCATCATCCGCCGCACCCGCGCGAACAGCGCGGCTTGCTCGGGGGTCGGTTCGGGAACAGCGGTTTCGGTCGTCATGCAGGGCTCTGGGTCAGCGCAAAAGTTGGAGGTTGTCGTCGCCGGCGACGAGGGTTCGGCCCGGCTCGATCGGGTGCTGGCCGCCCGCCTGCCGGACCTGTCGCGATCAAGGCTGAAAACCCTGATTCTGGCGGGCTCGGTGACGTTTCGTTCGGAGGCGATCCGCGACCCCGCTTATCACGTCGCTCCGGGCGATACGATCACAATCGACGTGCCGGAAGCCGCCCCCGCCGAGCCCAAGGCTGAGGATATCGCGCTCGATATCGTGTTCGAGGATGACGACATCATCGTCATCAACAAGCCCGCCGGCCTGGTCGTGCACCCAGCGGCCGGGCACGAGACGGGCACGCTGGTGAACGCGCTGATCGCCCATTGCGGCAACTCGCTGTCCGGCATCGGCGGGGTGCGCCGGCCCGGCATCGTGCACCGGCTGGACAAGGACACCACCGGGCTGATGGTGGTCGCCAAAAACGACCTCGCCCACCAGTCACTGTCGGCGCAATTCGCCGACCACGGCCGCACCGGCGAGATGCGGCGTGGCTATCTTGCCTTTGCCTGGGGCGTGCCGAACCGCCAGCGCGGCACGGTCGATGCGCCGATCGACCGCCACCCGCACGCGCGGGAGAAGATGGCGGTCCGGCAAAGCGGCCGCGCGGCGGTGACCCATTGGGAAATCATGGAGAGCTTTGCCGGGCGCGACGGCAAGCCGGTGGCCTCGCTGCTCGCCTGCGAGCTCGAGACCGGCCGCACCCACCAGATCCGCGTCCACCTGTCCCATATCGGCCACCCCCTGCTGGGCGATGCCGTCTACGGCCCCCATTTCAAGACCAAGGCGAACCAGCTCGGGCCTGAATCGCAAGGGGCGCTGGCCGCCCTTGGCCGGCAGGCTTTGCATGCCTATCTACTGGTAATTGAGCACCCGCGAAGCGGAGAACTGCTGCACTGGGAACAGCCTCTGCCGGAGGATTTGCTTCTTCTCCAGGGCAGGCTGAAAGCGGCGCTATGACGCAGGCCCCTTCAGAAAAGCTTTACATTACAAAAAGTTATAGCAGCCACACGGGGACGTGACGTCAGTAATCCTTCCCTAAATGACCCCCCATGGGGTATATTGCGCCTGCGTTCGAAGATGATCGGACGCGGAACATCGCAGCCCGGCCGGCTTTAACACAGCGGTCGTCTGCCTGGCCCGCCGCTATCGGGGGCCTGAACCTTTGGAGGGCGCAAGTATGGCCCGTGCAGCCACGTTGCCGGTTCTGAATGGAGAATCCGGCCTTTCCCGTTACCTCGCCGAGATCCGCAAGTTCCCCATGCTGGAGCCCCAGCAGGAGTACATGCTCGCCAAGCGTTGGCGCGAGCACGACGATCGCGACGCGGCGCATCAACTCGTCACCAGCCACCTCCGTCTCGTGGCCAAGATCGCCATGGGCTATCGCGGCTACGGCCTGCCGATCTCCGAGGTCGTCTCGGAAGGCAATGTCGGCCTGATGCAGGCGGTGAAGCGATTCGAGCCCGAGAAGGGCTTCCGTCTCGCCACCTACGCCATGTGGTGGATCAAGGCGTCGATTCAAGAGTACATCCTGCGTTCCTGGTCGCTCGTGAAGATGGGCACCACCGCGAACCAGAAGAAGTTGTTCTTCAACCTGCGCAAGGCGAAGAGCAAGATCTCGGCGCTGGACGAGGGTGATCTGCACCCCGACCAGGTGAAGCTGATCGCGAGCCGCCTCGGCGTCACGGCTCAGGACGTCATCGACATGAACCGCCGCCTCGGCGGCGACGCGTCGCTGAACGCACCGATCCGCGACGACGGCGAGGCCGGCGAATGGCAGGACTGGCTGGTCGATACCTCGCCCAACCAGGAAGCCTTGATGGCCGAGCACGAGGAATACGATCATCGCCGTGACGCCCTGAACGGCGCCATGGGCGTGCTCAACCCGCGCGAACGCCGCATCTTCGAGGCGCGGCGCCTTGCGGACGAGCCGATGACGCTGGAAGACCTCGCAGCCGAGTTCGGCGTATCGCGCGAGCGCGTCCGCCAGATCGAGGTCCGCGCCTTCGAGAAGGTGCAGGCCGCGGTCAAGGGCACGATCGCGAAGCAGGAACAAGCAGCGCTAGAAGCCGCGCACTAAGCGCGAGATTTTTCAGCGCCAGAAATTGGCGGATCGAAGAGACAGAAAGCCGGCGGCAACGCCGGCTTTTTTTGGTCAATGATTGGAGCACTGCCACCGCAGTTGGCTTGGCGCGTTCTCAAAGGCGCAGGCTGCGGCTCGACCGCAATTGAGAACGGTGACGTCGAAAGCGTGATCAACGCTTCCCAGTCAATCATTCCCAATCAATCACGCTTGTCGCAGGACGTTTGCTGGTGTATGTGCTGCGCCCCGGCGCGATATCGCGCCCTTTTTTGTTCAACGCTCGGAAGGGAGGCGGCATGAAATTCAGATCGACACGTTTTGACCGCCGCCGCCCATCGGTGATCGGCGATCGGTCATGAGCTGAACGCCGCTTCGCGGCTGTTCTTCCGTTCATTCAATCCGGCTACGAGGGGCGTGACGCAACACGGCGTACGCCGTGTTGTCATGTATTTGCGGTTCGTTACACCGCTCATCCACCCGCACAGCCGCGTGGAGAGCGGCTTCTTTCGTGCGTCCTGGTATATCCATCGAAACAACTGTCCCGATTGGATTCGGCAAGAGCTCTCAGACCAGTTCACGTGGTTCGCACAGCATCTGCCGATTCCTGGGCGCATCGCGCGGCACTTCAAGCGGCGCGATTCGATCTGGGGCATTTGCTGGTTCGATCCCCAAGCCCGCGAGGCTGTCAGCCGCGCGCACTACTGCGCCTGGCTGCTTGAGGAGGGTGGCCTGCCGGTGCGCGTGATTACAACCTCGCGCCAGCGCGAGGTGATCTGGCGCGATGCACACCAGATCGTCACGAAGCCTTCCGCCGACCTTCCCAAGGCATTTCCCTGAGCATGGGAAGGCCCGGTGGGGATGACGAAGAAAGTCGAAAGCGGTCGCTTTTGATTTGCAGTCCGGCACCGGCGGTTTCGGCCCCCGGTTGCCGGACGCAAACCGGCGGCCCCCGGCATCGAGCGTGACGTTCGGCTCGCGCCTTGCGGAGACATCCGAATCCCCTCTACTCACCCCACTCCCTTGCCATCTTGGCCAAAGCACAGCCTTCGCAGTAGCGTCCGTCCTTGAAGTCGATCCAGTTGTGCGCATAGACGTGGTCGAGCGGGATGGCGTAGCGCGCCCGCAGGACGGCCACGAGGATGCGCCACGCCGCAATCTGCGCCCCGGTCGGCCCCGTCGTCACATCCGGAAAATTCCCGGCGAACTCGACACCGATCGAGTTGTCGCGCACGACCTGATGGTAAGTCGCGGAGTTGTCGATGAAGGCGTTGTCGTTGCGATTGGCGCCATCGCCATGGGTCGGCACGAGATTCTCAGCCACCGCCCAATAGACCGTGCCGTCGGTCTCGACCCATACCGTGACGCCGCGCCGCGTCGGGTTTTTCGATTGTGCCAGCGCCCCCATGCGGGCAGATCCCGCCGGCCCCTCGGTCTGGTGCACGATGATGTTGTGCCAGGCATGGGCAGCAGTGACGTCACCCCACGGCGCCAGCCAGACCATGTTCAGGCCGGGAATCGTCGGCGTGCCGGACGCCCGCGCCAGTCTGGCGAGGCCGGGATCGGTTGCGGCGGCCGGAGCGAGGAGTGCAAACGCGGCGAGCAGCGCCGCAAGAAGGCGGGAAAGCATGAGGTGGAATGGTCCGTTGCCCCTCCGCCTTAACATAGGTCAGGCGAACTTGCGTGCCACTTCGGTTTGCACGTGCGGCAGGTCCGGCTGGATCGGCGGCGCGGCATCGTAGATCGCGAAATCATTCTTGCCACTTTTCTTGGCGGCATAGAGCGCATGGTCGGCGTTCGCCATCAGCCGGTCGGGGAATTGACCGATGCCGCGCTCCCACTGGGCGATCCCGATCGAGACAGCGATCGGAATCTCGCCTCCTGAGCAGGTTTCGGCATCCCTGCGGCAAACCTCCAGCACACGGCTGGCGATCAGCGCGCCCTCGGTCTGGGTCGAGGACGGCAGCACGATGCAGAACTCGTCGCCGCCGGTGCGGGCGAGCATGTCGCCGGGTCTGAGGCGCGTCTGCGCCATCAGGGTGAAATGCTGCAGGCAGGCATCGCCCGCGGCATGTCCATGGGTGTCGTTGATGGCCTTGAAGCCGTCGAGATCGATGACCAGCAGCGAGAACGGCTTTCCGCTCCGCTCTGACCGGGCGCATTCCTCGGTGAGGCGCTGCAACAGGTGCCGCCGGTTGGCTACGCCCGTGAGGTCGTCGAGCAGCGCGAGATCGGCGACCTCATTGCGCAGGCGCTCGATCGCCATCAACAGGCAGCCGAAATTCCAGGCCATCGCCAGGAACACCAGCACCAGGATCAGCGCGGCCTGCAATCCGTTGAAATTGATTGCGGTGATGGCGCCGCCAAGTCCGATCAGCGCGGCGACGGAACGGATCAACTGGGCGGCGAGCAGCATGAAGGCGACGATCGCGGCGAGCCGCGCGCCTGGATTTTCCCGGCCATCCTGCTTGCCGAGGAGAAGCGGCAGCACCATCAGGATCGGTGTCGACTGACCCAGCGAATAAATCACGACGCGCGCGGGCATGTAGTCGATCACGACCAGAAACCAGGCGAGGCCTGCCGTGGTCAGCAGCGAGACCGCGATCGCGGTGGGCCAGGATATCGGCTTGTTGTAGAACCGCGTCACGCCCATGCAGGCGAGCCAGGACGAGAAGATCATCAGCCCGCCGCCGGCAATCAGCGGAAAGCGTTGATCCATTACGCCGCGCAGCATGCTGATGCCGGCGCCGACCGCAGCCAGCACCGCAGCCGCCGTCCAGAACCGCGCCGCCTCGAATTTGGGATAAGCGTTGGCCACGTAGGCCCAGATCAGGCCCAGCGCCGAGAAGTTGAGGACGATGACGATCCAGAGTGTCGACACGCTCAGCATGGCGACCGCGCGACGTGCATCGTCGCGCCCTCTCCGTTTGGCAGCCGTCCGTCCATAGCCATCCCCGTCTTGTTGCGGGGGACAATGCGCGTGGCGCGCTTAACGGAGTCTCACCGCGATCCGCGAAAGCGCGCCTTTGGTTTTGGATTGATGAACGCCGCGCGTGCGTCGCCGGATCGTTAGCCATGCCGCGCGGGCGTCCCGAAGGACGCCGGCGAGGCGGATTCGCGGACGGAAATCACCCGTAAAAGCGTTTGAGCTGTGGATAACGCGATGACAGCGGCGTGACAGCGCGGGGCAGGCGCCCGCGAATCTGCTGAGTTTAGTGTCGAGGATGTTGCGAGGCTGGCCCTCCGCCGAGCATCCCTCGTGTCGCGTTCCACCATTAACCCTTGAGAGGATACTATGGCTAAGAAAGCGAAGAAGGCGAAGAAGGCGAAGAAGGCCAAGAAGGCGAAGAAGAAGTAACGCTACTTCTTGTTCTTTGCCCGGGTGGAGCCTCGCTCCGCCCGGGCGTCAGTGGGACGGGTCTAAGAAACGGCGGGCGCAAGGCCCGCTTTTTTGTTGGCCGGGAGGGAGAGCGCTACCGCTCCGCAAACGCCAGCTTGGCGCCCAGTGCGGCGAAGCCGGCGGCAAAGCTGCGGCGCAGCCAGGCCATGACGTGGGGACGGGAAATGACGCGCTCGCGGACGGAGGCGGCGAACAGGCCGTAGACCACGAACACGGCAAAGGTCATCGCCATGAAGACGCCGCTCAATTCCAGCATCCGCGCCAGCACATGGGCCTCATCAGCGGCAATGAACTGCGGCAGGAAGGCGAGGAAGAAGATCGAGAGCTTTGGATTGAGGATGTTGATCAAAAATCCCGTGACGATCACCCGCCAGCTCGAACGCTCCTTGATCCGCCCCTCCACCGCCAGCGCCCCGGTCTCGCGCAGCGCCTGCCAGGACATGTAGAGCAGATACACCACCCCGCACCATTTCAGCGCCGCAAAGGCGAGCGCGCTGGTGTGAAGCACGGCGGCGAGCCCAAGCATCGCCGCCGTCATATGCGGCACGATGCCGAGCGTGCAGCCGAAGGCTGCGGCAACGCTCGCCCGCGAGCCGCGCGTCAGCGCCGCCGCCAACGTATACAGCACGCCGGTGCCTGGTGAAGCGACTACGATCAGGGATGTCAGCAGGAAGGACAAGGTCATGACCGGACCTTATCATCGCATTTGACGGCGAGAAAGCGACGCCCGAACGGCGGTCAGGACATCTGTGCGAACTCGGCCTCCCGCAGCACGTCCAGCGGCGCCCAGGGTTTTGGCCAGAATTTTGCGCCGTCGGGCAAGGCTTGCGTCAACGGCCGGCCGGAGGTGACGACGACGTCCAGCCCCGGATTGCGCGCCTTGGCGATATGGGCCAGTTCGACCCCGTTCACGTGCCCGGCGAGCTGCACGTCGGTCATCATTAGGCACAGCGTGCCACCCGCGACGTCGAGGACATGCCGGGCATCGTCACCGCTCTCGCACTGGATGACGTGATAGCCGCTCTCCTCCAAGAGAAGGCTGAGCATCTCGCGCTGCATGGCATCGTCCTCGACAATCAGTGCCACCGAACGAAATGGCCGGGCCTGTCCCATAGGCTGCTCCTGATATTGCTGGTCATGGACCTCAACTATCGTAGGTTAAAAAGGGAACCGCGAATTGGTTCGGCTCCGGACCAAATATTGTAAGTAGTGTTCCCTTCTTTGAACCCATGGAGCCCACCATGACAGCGATCCGCGGCGCCGCCGCCATCACGGGAGCCTCGAGCGGCATCGGCCGCGCGCTGGCGATCGAGTTCTGCCAGCGCGGCTGCGATCTCGCGCTCGCCGATCGCGACGAGGCCGGACTGAAGGCGCTGGCCGCCGAGATCGGCGGCAAAACCAAGGTCAGCGTGCATCGCGTCGATGTCGCAGAGCCAAGCGAGATTGCGCGGTTCGCGACCGAGGCGGTCGCGGAACACCCCGAGCTCAACATCCTCGTCAACAATGCCGGCGTCGCGCTGCTGGGCTCGTTCGAGGAGATCGACCAGGCGCAGATGGAGTGGCTGTTCAACATCAATTTCTGGGGCGTGGTGCACGGCACGCGCGCCTTCCTGCCGCATCTGAAGACGCGGGAGGCGGCGCATATCGTCAACGTTTCCTCGATCTTCGGCATCATCGCACCGCCCGGACAGACCGCCTATGCGGCCGCGAAATTCGCGGTGCGCGGCTTCTCTGAAAGCCTGCGCCACGAGCTTGACGTCGCGGCAAGCCAGGTGAAGCTGTCGGTGGTGCATCCCGGCGGCATCGCCACCAACATCGTACGCAATTCGCGCGCCGGCGTCGGCGTCACCGACAATGCCCGCCGCGCGCAGTCGATCGAGCGCTTCGAGGCCGCGGCGAGGACAACGCCGAAGGACGCTGCACTGCGCATCATCAGGGGCATCGAGCGCAACGAGCCACGCATCCTGATCGGCAACGACGCCCGCTTCATGGATCTCCTGCAGCGCTTCCGCCCGGCAACGTATTGGAAGCCGTTGCAGCGACGGCTGGAGAAGATGGCGCAGGGGAAGTGAGGTGTGGCTCGCGTGGTGGGCGCAAGGCTGCGGCCTCACCACACCACCGTCATTCCCCGCGAAAGCGGGGAATCCAGTACGCCGCGGCTTCTCCGCCTTCGTCACCGCCTCTGGAATACTGGATCGCCCGCTCCCGTGCGCAATTGCGCACGAGGCGGGCGATGACACCGGAAGCACGGGACGGCGCTTGCCACAAGCTCGTCATTGCGAGCGCGGTTCGTAGGTGAGCAAAGCGAGGGTGCCCACCGTGTGAGTCCGCGAAAGAGGTGGGCACGGCGCGCTGCGCCTTTGCCCACCCTACGAATTTCTCCTCACTGCCCCATCAGCCGATCGGCAAAATAGCCGATGGTCTTGCGATAGATCAGCGCCCTGTTCCATTCGCGCATGGCTTCGAAATTGGCGGTGCCTTCGCCATAGGGCTGGCCCATCTTGAAGCCGTTGGTGTGCAAGAGGTTCGCGGTCGAGGCGAGCACGTCGGCGGCGCTGTGGCGGAGGTCGACGCGGCCGTCGCCGTCGAAATCGACGCCGTACTTGATGTAGGACGACGGCAGGAACTGCGTCTGCCCGATCTCACCGGCATAGGCGCCGATCAGGTCGCGCAGCGGCAGGTCGCCGCGCTGCACGATCTTGAGCGCGGCGAGCAGTTCGCCCTGGAACAGCTCGGTGCGTCGGCAATCATGTGCGAGGGTTGCGAGCGTCCGGATCACCGGCAGCTTGCCCATGTCGCCCTTGCCGAAATCACTCTCCAGTCCCCAGATCGCGACCAGGATCTGCCTGGGCACGCCGAACTGCTGCTCGATGCGCGAGAGCAGCGCGGCATGGCGCTGGAGCAGCGCGCGCCCGCCATTGATGCGGCCGGGACCGACGCGGGTCGAAACATACTGCTCGAAGCTCTTGTTGAAGGTGTAGCGCTGGCGCCGGTCGAACGCGAGCACCGCGCCGTCCTGGGTCACGCCGCTGAACGCCGCGCTGGTCACGCTCGCCGAAACGCCAGCGGCCTGCGCCTCCGAAGCCATGCCGGCGACGAACGCATTAAAGTCGCTGCCACAGCGGGCGGCCCGCGCCGAGCCGCTGGCCAAGAGAACAATGAACGCGATGGCCAGACCGAATCGCAGCATATCGAATTTTCCTGAGATGATTTACGCAAAGCGCTGGCGATCATGCCCCGGAAAATCAGGCACGTCAAAGCTATGAGAGACTCATCTGCTAGCGGCGTCTCATATCAAACAACGTCTTCAATCCAATCAGGATGAGGAAGGGTGCGCGGCTGCCATAGCTGCGCGCCAACATCCCGCCGAAGATGATGCCGGCCTGCATCATCACGATCCGGACCAGCGTGGCACCGACGACGGACCCGAAAGCGTCCGCGGTCCCTGCATCAGGCGCATGAGGCCTCGCCCGCATACGGACATATCCAACGAGCCCGCCAAGGAACATCAGCGTCAGCGGCGCCCAGGCGCCGGAATGAAGGACGAAGGCCTGCACGAAGCTCAGCGGACCGGAGACACGCTGCGACCAGTCGCCGGAAAAGATCACCCACAGGAACAGGAGGTGCCCGGCCATGAACACGAGCAGCACGGCGCTAAACAACTTCACCATGTCGGAATTGGTGGCACGCCGCGTGCGGCCGTTGACGGTGATGTCGCCGAGCAGCGCCTGCGGCAGGCGCGCCAACGTCATCAGCATCCAGAAGCCCGCGACCGCAGTTTCCATCCAGTAGAGCATCAAAACCTGGAACGGATCCGTGCCGCGATAGAGCACGCCATAGAGCGGCAGCCCATTGGCGACCGCAGTCAGCAGGTTCTGCGCTATAAGGACGGGCATTGCGGGCGGTGGCGGGAGCGTCTGAAGTCGCGGTGAAGTGCAGGGCATTGACCGTTCGGGTCAGCCCATTAGTCGTCGCGGCATCGCGGACGGTTCGATCGCGGCAAAAGCCCCTCAAGTCATTTTTCCGCGAAACACGTGCGCGAAGCATGCGGGCGAACGTGCCCGGGAACATCACGACCGTCAAAGTGGTGCGGTTGATCCGCATCAATATCTTTCCGCGTGCGCTTTTCTAGACTGGCGTGAAAGGAGAGCTGCATGATCGGAATCACACTGACCGCGGACCAGATCCGCAACGCGCCGGCGCCGGTGCGGCAATGGATCGAGCAGCAGGTGAGCGCTTCGCTGGGACCGGTGCCGCAAGCCCCAAACGCCACGCCGCCGCAGGCCGCCCATCTCGTCGCTTGCAGCGTGGAGAACATCGCCGGCATCCTCGACCACATCCGCGGCGTCTTCCCGGCAGTCAACCTGCTGTTCGAATTCGGTCGTCCGGGCATCACCTACGGTCCGTCGACCGTAATGGCGTTCCGCCTGATCGACATTCTGCACCACACGCGGCTCGAGGACGTCGGCCAGGTCATCACGTGCCTGGAGATGATCAACGAGGCGTTGACGGTGGTGAAGAGCGATGCATCCGCGCGGTTCTGCGGCTTCGACAATGAAGGCCACTGCTTCATCGTGCCGCAAACGCAAGCGAGCATCGCCACGCTTTGGCAGACCATGCTCACGCGGCAGGAGACGACGCAGGAGAACGAGGCCGCCAAGCGCGTCCCGCCGGCGGCGTGACGCTGCGCGTCTCCTCCTTGTCATTCCGGGGCGGCCCAAAGGGCCGAGCCCGGAATCTATTGAACAGCAGAGTCGATGCCGCGATGGATTCGGGGCTCGCGCTGACGCACGTCCCGGAATGACGAGCGGAAAATTCTGCCCGTTACCGGGTTGAAGACTCGCCCGCCGGTGCTAACTTCGATCTACCGGTGCAGACAAAGCCGTACGTCATGCCCAACGATCAGCAACATCCTCAACGAAAGCGCCTCGCGCTCCTGCGCGTGCCCCTGTTCCGCCTGCTCGCCATCAACCTCGCGATCGGCGCCTGTGCCGCGACGCTGCTCGTCGGCGGGCTGCTCTGGCTGAATCCTGCACATCTGCGCGATCTCATCTTCGCCGACAGTTCGCCGGTCGTCGCGATCTTCCTCCTGCTCGGCTCGTTCCTCGTCACTTTCGGCTCGGCCGCGATGGGCAGCGCGATCATGGCGCAGGGACGCAAGGAGGATGACGGCGGATGCGGCGGCGGAAAGCTGCACCTGGCGCCGCAGAAGCTGATCGACGAGTCGCGTTAGTGTGCACGCATCGTCGAATGGCCATTGAAGCGCGATGGAACCGATGCAAACCGCTGCTGCTGCGTACAAACGCGGCGAGTTCCGATCGCGGCGCCGTGATCGGTATAGTTTGACCAGCCAAGCAAATCGTTCGAATCTCAAACATAAACGCGACAGCGATTAACTTATGTGTGTCACGCACGCAGCGACATCGCCCTGTCACAATTTTATCTTGCCAGCAGACCGATCCAGCGATAGAATTCTATCTTAAGTTGTTGCCCCTGCCAGCCCCGGGCGACGCTGAAGACCAAAAATAAACGGCGGGCTTTTCGGCCCGCCGTTTATTGAGGGAGGGGCACCAAAGGGCGCATCGGACCTTGCGAAGCGCCGGACGCTTCCATCCTGCAAACGGATTTCGTCGATCGATTGCGCAACCGGTCCCGCGGCCACAAGCTTTGCCACCAAGGCCCCGCGCTGACCACCGGCAAATCGCAAAGCCATTTGACTATGACGTTCTGATCGACGACAAGCCGCCCATGGCCAAAAAACCTGGAACCAATCCCAAAGGCGAATTCGCCTTCTTCAACGTCGTCTACGAAGACGATTCCCAACGCTCCAACCGTCGCGTGCCTGCCGAATTGCTCAGCGGCCTCGACGGCGACGAACCCGCACGCAGCTTCATCATGGAACAGGACCGCGAGATCGCCGAAAAGTCCGGCCGCCCGGCGCTCGAGATCAAGCGGATCGAACGGGTCGGGGCGAAGAAGAAGTAAGCCGACACAGGCAGGCGCTCACCAGCGCCCGCTCCGCTTATTCCAGGCAAACAGCAGATCGGCAAAGCGGTCGTAGAAGAACCGCGTGAACGGCAGCGCCACGCGCAACCTTTCATATTGCGGGAAACAAACGTGAAGGACATTTGTGTCGACCTCGCCAAGGCCGGACGGATTGACAATGTATGGGGCAGCGGCAATCGAAAACCGCGCGATGAAGATGTAATCCGACTAAGCTCGCAGTAGTGGCCTAAACAAGAAACGGCGGGCTCCCGCCCGCCGTTTTGGATGCCAAAAATGGCCTTCCGATCAGTTATCCAGGAAGCTCCGCAGCTTCCGGCTCCTTGACGGATGCTTGAGCTTGCGCAGCGCCTTGGCTTCGATCTGGCGGATGCGTTCGCGCGTCACCGAGAACTGCTGGCCGACTTCTTCCAGCGTGTGGTCGGTGTTCATGCCGATGCCGAAGCGCATGCGCAGCACGCGCTCTTCGCGCGGCGTGAGCGAGGCGAGCACGCGCGTGGTGGTCTCGCGCAGGTTCGACTGGATCGCGGCGTCGATCGGGAGGATCGCGTTCTTGTCCTCGATGAAATCGCCGAGGTGTGAATCTTCTTCATCACCGACCGGCGTCTCGAGCGACAAGGGCTCCTTGGCGATCTTGAGGACCTTGCGCACCTTCTCGAGCGGCATGCCGAGCTTCTCGGCGAGCTCTTCCGGGGTCGGCTCGCGGCCGATCTCGTTGAGCATCTGGCGCGAGGTGCGCACGATCTTGTTGATCGTCTCGATCATGTGCACGGGGATGCGGATGGTGCGCGCCTGGTCGGCGATCGAACGGGTGATCGCCTGCCGGATCCACCACGTCGCGTAGGTCGAGAACTTGTAGCCGCGGCGGTACTCGAACTTGTCGACCGCCTTCATCAGGCCGATGTTGCCTTCCTGGATCAGGTCGAGGAACTGAAGGCCGCGGTTGGTGTACTTCTTCGCGATCGAGATCACGAGGCGGAGGTTGGCTTCCACCATCTCCTTCTTGGCCTGGCGTGCTTCGCGCTCGCCCTTCTGCACGGAGTGCACGATCTTGCGGAACTCGCCGATCTCGAGACCGGTGAGGGCTGCGAGCTGATGCACCTCGTGACGGAGGTCCTTGATGCGGTCCTTCTCGTGATGGACGAAATTCTTCCAGCCCTTGGCCGAAAGTTTCGACACTCGGTTGAGCCAGCGCGGATCGAGCTCCGAGCCCGTATAGTTGCGCAGGAAGTCGTCGCGCGCGACGCCATGGCTGTCGGCTAGGCGCATGAGGCGCCCCTCGTGCGAGACGAGGCGCTTGTTGATGTCGTAGAGCTGCTCGACGAGTGAATCGATGCGGGCCTGGTTGAGGCGCAGCGACTTCACCTCGACGATGATCTCGTCCTTCAGCTTCCTGTACTTGCGCTCCTGGTGCGGCGAGAGCGACGGGCCGTGCGTCGTGCTCTCGAGCTGGTTCTGGATGTCCTGCTCCTGCAGCTTGCGCAGCTTCTTGTAGTTGTCGGCGATCTTGTCGAAGATTTCGACGACCTTCGGCTTGAGCTCGGCCTCGATCGCCGCCAGCGACATCTGGTTCTCGAACTCGTCGTCCTCGTCCATGTCGGCTTCGGCGGCGGCTTCCCCCGGATCCTTCTCGGCCTCGGTGCCGTTGCCGACACCGGGCGCGGGACGGAACGGGGTCGGCGACGGGGGCGCCGCGGGCGGGGCAACATGCGCGGGCGCGGCGGCAGTCGCCACAGCAGCTTCGCCGCCCTCGGCCGGCGCTTCACCGCCCTCGCCGGCGGGACCCCCGATCATAGCGGTGTTCATGCCGCCCTTGGCATCCGGGCCGGCATAGGTCGCTTCGAGATCGATGATGTCACGGAGGAAGATCTTGCCTTCGTTGAGCTCATCGCGCCAGATGATGATGGCCTGGAAGGTCAGCGGGCTTTCACAGAGGCCCGCGATCATCGCCTCGCGGCCGGCCTCGATGCGCTTGGCGATCGCGATTTCACCTTCGCGGGACAAGAGCTCGACCGTGCCCATCTCGCGCAGATACATGCGCACGGGATCGTCGGTGCGCTCGCCCGGCTCGCTCTTCTTGACCTCGGTGACGGCCTTCTGGGTGACTTCGACGAGCTCGTTGTCGTTCTCGTCCTCGCCGCCCTCGTCCTTGTCGTCCTCGCCTTCGCTGTCATCGGCTTCGGTGACGTTGATGCCCATGTCCGAGAGCATGGACATGATGTCCTCGATCTGCTCCGGCGAGGTCTGGTCGGACGGCAACACTTCGTTGAGCTGATCAAAGGTCACGAAGCCGCGCTTCTTGGCCTGCTTGATCATCTTCTTCACTGCGGCGTCGGACAGGTCGAGCAACGGTGAGGGCGCGTCCTGGGAATCCTTCTCCGGAGCGTCCGCTGCCTTGTCGTCCTTTTCCTTGTCCTTCGTCTGCAGCGTCTTTGCCTTGGTGGCCATCCATTGCTCCTAAACGCGCTTCATACAGGCGGCTCGCACGGCGCCTGCCTGAATTCACTTGAACCTGTTTCGACGCTCTCGCTTCGTCAGCTCTCGACACGGAAAGGGCGGCGCAAACCTCTTTCGCCACCCCAAAACTTCTCTCGCCGGATTTGCCTAACGCTTCGTGAGCACCTTCGTCGCCGGCGAATGCAGGTAGAGTGCCAAACAGCGAATGCGCGGATTTATTCCTGACGCGTCTGTTATGCCTGCGGCCGCCTGTTGGCCAAAGTGCTACAAGACAGTTAAGCCTCGATTAACCCTGTTTCTGCCGCCAAACCTTGGATTTGGCGAGTCTTTTTGCGGTTCCGGCCCCAACCGTCCGCATGATTCTTCGTTTTACACGCTCTTCTGAAACCGGCCCGACAGCTCGCCAAAACCCTCGATCAGGGCTTCGGTACCGTCGACCTCGGCCATCCTGGCCTTGACGTCACGCAGCCACGCCAAATTGGCCTCGCTGGGGTCTTCCCCCAAGGCCAGCTCGGCGTCTTTCAGCTCCCTAAGTAGTGAATGCCACTGCCGATGCAAGGCGACGAGCTGATTCCAGGTGGCAAGAACGTCATCCGGCGCCGCGCCCTCGCGCGCCCCGAACACGGCCTGGGTCGTAATGGCGCGATCAACCCTTTGAAGTAGCTGAGAAAATCCGCTCCGATCGAGGTCGGCGCGCATCTTCTCGGCCTGCGCGGAGGGGTCCGGGCTGTGATGATGGTCGTTGGCGAAGGCGGCGATAATACCGGCGCGGAGCTTGTGGGCCTCCGGGTGGGCGATCTCCAGCGCAGCCACCTCCTCCAGATGGTCGTGCAGGAGCCAGGGGTGATTGATCAGGCTTTGCAGAATCAGCGCCTCCCGGCGGGAAATGGCGCTGCGCTGCCCCCGCATGATCGGGCTTGCCGCGAGCTGCGGGCTCGCCGCCTGGTAGGGACCAGAGGGGATCGAGGCTGGAATCGGGCCGCCGCGGCGCCCCTGGCCGGCGAATCGATTCGCGCTGCCCCCGCCTCGGGGCTGGAAGGAGCGGCCGGGCTGCGAGCGGAAATTGCCGCGACCGGCGAAGCCGCCGCGGCCGCCCCCTTCCGGCGCAAAGGTGCGCTGGAGGCGCTCGGCGAGATCCTGGCGGTAGTAGCGCCGCACGACCTCGTCGCGGATGCCGTTGCTGAGCTCGTTGATGCGCGCCTCCAGCGCGGCGCGGCGCTCGGGCGTGACAAAGCTGCCGCCTTCGAGCTCGCGCGACCAGATCACGTCCGCAAGCGGCCGCGCCGCCGCGATCACTTCCTCGACCGCGCCGCGTCCGCCAGAGCGCACGAGATCGTCAGGGTCCTGCCCCTCCGGCAACAGCGCGAAGCGCAGGCTCTTTCCGGGCGCAAGGAACGGCAAGGCAAGGTCCGCAGCACGATAAGCGGCCTTCTGGCCGGCCTTGTCGCCGTCGAAGCAGAGGATCGGCTCGTCCGCCATCTTCCAGAGCAGTGCGAGCTGGCTTTCGGTCAGCGCGGTGCCGAGCGGCGCCACCGCACCGGCAAAGCCCGCAGTGACCATGGCGATGACGTCGACATAGCCTTCGACCACGATCAGCGGTGCACCGTCATGCGCAGCTTTCCGCGCGGTCTGGTGGTTGTAGAGATTGTCGCCCTTGTGGAAGAGCGGCGTCTCCGGCGAGTTCAGGTATTTGGCCGGGACGTCCTTCTCGAGCGCCCGCCCGCCGAAGGCAATGACGCGGCCCCGCAAGTCCGTGATCGGAAACATCACGCGGTCGCGGAAGCGGTCGTAGGGCACGGGAATGTCGTTGCCGGCGACGAGCAGGCCGGTCTCGATCATGTCCTCGACCGAGACGCCCTGCTTGCCGAGATGCTCCTTCAGCGCGAAGCGCTCGGGTGGCGGCGGCGCATAGCCGAGGCGGAACTGCAACTGCGTTGCAGGCGAGATGGCGCGATCGGCGAGATAGCCGCGCGCCTTGGCGCCAACCCGCGAGGCCAGCGTCTCCGCAAAGAACTTTGCGGCGAGCTCCATGACGTCATGCAGCGTGCGGCGGCGCTGCTCGTGACGCGCTGCATCCGGAGTTGCCGCCGGCAGCGGCAGGCCCGCCATGTTCGCAAGCCGCTCCACGGCCTCCGCAAACGGCAGGCCGTCGGTCTCCATCACGAAGTCGATGATGTCGCCGTGCTTGCCGGAGGAGAAGTCGTGGTAAAAACCCTTCTGGTCGTTGACGTAGAAGGAGGGCGTCTTCTCCTGCTGGAACGGCGAGAGCCCCTTCCACTCCCGCCCCGCCTTCTTCAACTTCACGCGCTTGCCCACGACTTCGGAAACCGAAAGCCGGGCACGCAGCTCGTCGAGGAATTGGGGCGTGAAGCGCATACGGTGATTCTAGCGCGAACGATGTGAGTCGGGCGAAGGGTTAGGGATATAGGGACGAAGGGGCGGAAAGTCAGGTTTGTCCGGCTTATCCGAGTTATTCGACCTATTCACAGGCCCCGTCATTCCGGGGCGCCCGAAGGGCGGCGCTCTTGAACCGCGCCGGCTTCCACGCTTCCATAGCGCCATGTTCAGGACGTTTCGCGGTGGCCAGAGCGGGGGCTGGCGCGTCACATCGATTGCGCCTGTCAAGGGCGATCCCCTGCCATTCATGCCGGCGCTGTCGGTGAACGACAGCGAGGCCGTCGCGCTGCCGCTGGTGCCGTCGCGCAATGCGTGGCGGCTGGTCGGCGTCGCCAGCCATTTGCGCTACACCGGGCGGGCCGAGAAAGAGCAGCTCGTCGCCATGCAGGCCGGGCTCGGCCGTCCCGAGGCGACTTGCGCGGCGTTGATCCCGATCCGCAAATCGGCGGCCTGGTGGGACCTCACGGCCGACGAGCGGCGCAAGATCTTCGAGGACAAGTCGCACCATATCGCGAGCAGCCTGCGCTTCCTGCCGGCGATCGCGCGGCAGCTCTATCACTGCCGTGATCTCGGCGAGCCCTTCGACTTCCTGACCTGGTTCGAATATGCGCCGGCGCACGCCTCGCTGTTCGAGGAGCTGGTCGCGATGCTGCGCACGACCGAGGAGTGGTCCTACGTCGAGCGCGAGGTCGACGTGCGCGTGGTGCGCGAGGTGCTGGCTGCTTAGTTTTCGAGGAAACGACCGGACGCGATGCGCGGCAGGTCCGTGACCGGCCAGTTGTAGACGTAGGTCCAAGCCTGCTCGCTGGTGCCGTCCGCAAGCGTGACGTCGATCAGCGCGCGCAGGTATTCAGTGGGCTCGGGAAAACCTTCGCCGCAGGCCTCGTACATGTCGAGCTCGCGCAAGAGCTCGTCAGGCGCGCGCAGGCGGAACAGCTCGCCATGTACGAGATCGGACGCCGTGTCCGACAGCAGCAGCCCCGGATAGTGCTTCACGAGAACGAGCCGGCCACGGCAGGTCGCTTCTCCAAGGA
This sequence comes from Bradyrhizobium sp. CCGUVB23, assembly GCF_024199885.1. Taxonomy (NCBI): domain Bacteria; kingdom Pseudomonadati; phylum Pseudomonadota; class Alphaproteobacteria; order Hyphomicrobiales; family Nitrobacteraceae; genus Bradyrhizobium; species Bradyrhizobium sp. CCGUVB23. Next base: position 5,167,573 of record NZ_JANADQ010000001.1, on the reverse strand, counting down.
AATCCGCATGCGCCGCCAAGAGCCGCGCCATCGGATGGTCGAAGCCGCGCATCAATGTGCCATAGACGAAAAGACGATCGGTGGTCATGGCGTGTCCATAGCCGTCAATTGTACGGAACAACAGCTCACGCCGCCTTCACCACTTCATCGCTGACGACCTCGAACTTCTTCAACTCCATCCGGCCAAAGCTCGTCGACAGCGCCACGTCGGCGGCATCGCGCCCCGTGGCCATGAGGATGCGGCCGATGCGCGGGACATTGTGGCGGGCATCGAAGGTGAGCCATTTGCCGGAGAGGTAGACCTGAAACCAGCCGGAAAAATCCATCGGGAACGGTTCGGGCGGAATGCCGATGTCGCCCATGTAGCCGGTGCAGTAGCGCGCCGGAATGCCCATGCAGCGGCAGAAGGCGACCGCGAGATGCGCAAAGTCGCGGCAGACGCCGGAACGGCTTTCATAGACGTCGTGTGCCGACTTCATGTGATGCGCGTGCGCATAGCCGAAGGTGACGTGCTTATGCACGAACTCGGTGATCGCGCAGATGCGCTTCCAACCAGGTTCACTCTTGCCGAACAGCGACCAGGCGATGTCGGTGAGCTTGTCGGTCTCGCAATAGCGGCTCGGCATCAGGTAGAGCAGAAGCTCGTTCGGCAGCTGCTCGATCGGCAATTGCTGCGCAGTCGGCATCACCTCATCCGGCAGGCCGGTATCGCGCACCAGCGCGCTGCCTTTCAGCGTGACGCCGCCCGCGGGCGCGACCAGACGGCCGCAGACATTGCCAAAGCTGTCATAATAGAAACGGATCGGTACGTCCGGCTCGGCGATCACCGTCTCCTTGCCGATGATGTCGGCCTGGCGCGAGGGGTGGATGTTGAGCATGATCACCATCGGCGTCGGCTGTGGCGCAGCGTAAGCGATCTCGAAGCCGACCTTGATGTCCATCTACAATACCTCTGTCTCCAGCTCTTCGTCGCTGTCTTGGTCGTCCGAGACCACCTTGATGTTCACCTCCATGGCCTCGAACGCCTCGGCCGAGCCGAGATAGACGCCATGCAGCGGGATCGCCTGGCGCGGATCGCGGGCCACCGCGACGCGGATCAGGTCGCGCGTGCCGACAATGCCGTTGGTCGGATCGAACTCGATCCAGCCCGCGCTCGGCAGGTACACCTGCACCCAGGCGTGCGTCGAGCCGCCGCCAACATGGCGCGTCTCGAGATCCTCCGGCACGAAGATGTAGCCGGAGACGAATCGCGCGGCGATGCCGAGCCGGCGCAGTGCCTCGATCATGAACAGCGCATAATCGCGGCAGGTGCCGGTCCCCCTTTGCAGCGTGTCGAGCGGATGCTGCGTGCCCTGCTCGTGACGCTTACGATATTTGAAAGCCTTGCGGATGCCGTGCGTTATACCGCTCAGGATCTTGAACGTTGGCGTCGGCGCCTCCTCGTCGAGGAAGCTGCGCGCCCATTCCGACACCTCGCCGTCGGCATCGGCATATTGCGGCGTGATGTACTGGACGAGGTCGGGGAATTCCTCGTCGTCATAGACGAAGGGATAGAAATAGGCCGGATCGTCCGGCGTCAGCGCGAATTCCTCAACCGGATTGTGCTCGACGGTGACGTGCCAGTCGAACGTCAGCCGGTCTGCGCGCTCGTCGAAATTCGCGATCGCGACCGAATTGCCGAACACGTCGTGGATCCAGTGCAGCGACATCGGCTGGGGCGAAATATGAAGCCGGCTGTCGAGCACGCGCAGATCATGGCTATCGCGCGGACGCAGCATGATGCGATGCTCGCCGAACGCCACCGGGCGATTGTAACGATATTCGGTCTTGTGATGAATCGTGAGCAGCGGCATCGTCAGGCAATCATGGTGATTTTGGACCGGCTAATCTATAGCGTTGGCTGCTCAATTTTAAGAGCAGAGTGCATTTTCCATAGGCAATCAGGATGGACTTAGGGGCGGCCGGCACGACGAATCAGCTTCTCGGCAAAGGCGACATTCCGCCGGTGCATGAGACGAATGCGGCGGGAGGCGCGCCCTTTCTGCTCACGTGCGATCATTACGGGCGGGCGCTGCCGGAAGCGCTCGGCGATCTCGGCGTCGCCGAAAGCGAACTGACGCGGCACATCGCCTGGGACATCGGGATTGCCGGCGTCGCCGAGCGGCTGGCTGCGATGCTGGATGCGCACCTGATCGCGCAGCGCTATTCGCGGCTCGTGATCGACTGCAACCGCCCGCCGGGCGTAGCGAGCTCGGTCCCCGTGATCTCGGAGGCAACGGTGATCCCGCGCAACGAGGGGATTTCCGCAAACGAGCGCGACGCGCGGCGCCGCGAGATTTTCGATCCCTATCACGGCCGCATCAATGCGGTGATCGACGCGCGCGTTCATGCCAGGCGCCCGACCGTGCTGATCGCGCTGCACAGCTTCACGCCGGTCTATGCCGGCGTCGCGCGGCCCTGGCACATCGGCACGCTCTATCACCGCGATACCGTGCTGCCGCACCTCCTGCTGAAACATCTGCGCGGCGAAAGCGATCTCGTCGTCGGCGACAACGAGCCCTATGCGGTGAGCGACCTCACCGACTACACCATCCCCGTCCACGGCGAAGCCCGCGGCCTCCTGAACACCGGCATCGAGATCCGCCAGGATCTGATCACGGACCAATTCGGCCAGCGGCAATGGGCGGAACGACTGGCAAGGATTTTTGGCGAGATCGAAGCGGAGTTGAAGGCGGAGGGGTTGGTGTAAGACGGAGAGACAGCTGCCGTACCATTACTCAGCAATCACCTCGCCTCATCCGCACAGCGCCGCCTCACGGCAAACTGCGTTCCTTCCCCCCCTTGCGAGGAGGGAGCACAGCGGAGCGCGCGGCACTGTCGCCGGCACCGGTTCATGTCGGCGGGCTTTCAGGCTCACTTCGCCCTTGTCAGCGCTAGCCAGATACCACCGCCGATCATGAAGCCACCAGAGACTCGCGACATCATCCGCGTGCGGCGCGCCGAGAAGAATTTTCGGGCGCGGCCGGCGGCGGTGGCGTAGAGCGCGTCCGTCATCGCCGCGGTGACCATAAACGTCGCCCCGAGCAGCGCGACCTGCGGAAAGTGGTCGCGGTTCATGTCCATGAACTGCGGGATGAAGGCGCCGAAGAACACCAGCACCTTCGGGTTCGACAGCAACACCAGGAAACCTTGCAGGAAGAAGCCGCCGCGCGGCGGCGCCGGCGGCTCGTCGACCTTGACGCCCTCGACCGGCGCCCAGATCAGCTTGATGCCGAGCCAGATCAGATAGGCGGCGCCGGCAAAGCGCACCCAGTCGAACCAATAGCCCATGGTTGCCATCAGCGAGGTCAGCCCGATCGCGACGACGCCGATCACGATCGCAAGGCCTGCCTGCGCCCCCGCGACGTTGGTCAGCGCCGCGCGGGTTCCATGCCTGAGGCCATTGGCGATGACGAGCGTGACGATCGGACCAGGCAACAGCGCCAGCGCAATGCAGGCGGCGACGAAGGCGAGATAGGCTTGCAAGGACATCATGGGGAGACTCGCTGATGGAATTGTGGGTTATTAATGCATGGCGCAGGCGGGAACGGAAGTCGTGATGATGCGGACCGCTCGGGCCCCGAATACCGGCGTGGGCGGCCCAATCTGCCTCCCTCACCTTCCATCCAGCGCAGCGATCATCCATCGTTTCATCTCCGGGGTTTCCAGGAACTCCAGCGCCGCGCTCCGAGCGGCCATCGCCTCGCCCGCATTCTGCGCAACTGCAACCAGGAGATCGCAGCGTCGCGAGAGCGCGATGCCGGCGGCCGCGTGGCGCGCACCGTTGGGCGTGTCGAGATCATAATGCCTGATACGTCCATGCAACTCGCCAACACGCACCGCTTCGCCCGGCGCTGTCGCTACAAAACGCGGGCTGATCAGGTCGAGGTCGGCGACTCGATCGACCTCGTCGTCATCGGCAACGCCGCGGTCGCAATTGCAGAAGCCGAGCTTGGCGCGGACGTAGAGCTCAGTGCCGGCGCAGGCCCCATCGCAGCGGAACGCACGGCCCGCGGGCCAACCGTCCCGCGGGAACGGCCAGGCGATCTCGCGCCAATGTGCGGATGTCTCCACTGGCGCCGGCGCGAGTTGATACGCGCCGACGCTGGAGGCGCCGAGCCCAATCGCCGCAGCCACTATCGTCGCGGCGCGCCGCATCGTCAGTTCTTCGGCAGGCCGGTGACGGCGCGCGCGGGTCCGGTCAGTTCCAGAATGTGCAGGCCGGTGTTGGCGCGATCGACGATATAGATATAGCCGCGGTCATCGGTCTCGACATTGTTGGTCTGGATCGCGACCTTGCAGCGCTCGCCGCCTTCGACCGGGATGCAGCGTTTGTCGGTTGCCTGCGTGATCGCCGGGATGAAATAGCCGACCTCCTTGGGGTGATAGGGATCGCGGATATCGAGCGCACGCACGCCGGCATTGAAGAAGGCGATGAAGGCCATCTTCTTGTAGTAGACCGGCGCCATGCTCTCATTGGACGAATGCGAGCCGAAGCGACCGCCGCGCTGGCAGAATTGCCCGCTCGCCTCCGGAACCGTGTAGCTCGAGATCATCATCGGCCGCGTCTCGGTGGTGACGTCGGCAAACCACACCATCTGCCGCGCCTCACCACATTCGTTCAAAATCGCCTCGTCGACGATCATCACGATGTCGCGCATTCTGCCGTCCTTGTCCTCGCCGAATTCGGCGACAGGCATGTCGAGCATCGGGAACGTCGTATGCGCGCCATTGAAGGCCGACATCGGCAGGCGCGAAATCTCGGGGTAGCGCAGATTGTCCGCCGTCGGCTCCTTCGGTCCATTCAAGAGCTTCTCGCGATCGACGATCTGCAAGATGCCGCCCTTGTTGGTGCCGTAGCCGAAATAGATGCGGTTGCCCGTGGGCCCGGTCGAAATCGGCCCGTGCAATTCGGTCGGCACCGCGCCGGTCGCGCCGGGCTCCTGGCCGGGCAGGCCGAAGTCGCGGATCTTCTGCGGATGCGCGGGATCACCGAGATCATAGACCTGCGTCATGCGGCGCGTGCGCCAGTCCGGCGCGCCCGAGACGAGATAGGCAACGCCGGTGTCGCATTCCCACCAGCTCTTGTGCGTGTCCTTCAAGCCACCAATGCGCGTGACGAGCACGGGATTGGCGGGATCGGCGACGTTCCAGATCTCATGCGCCTCGCTGCCGAAGGTACGGAGCAGATAGACGGCGTTGGCATCGCCCTTCGGCAACGATTTGCCGTCGCACACCCGCACCATCTGCGCGCCGCCGGATTCATACTTGCCCTCCTGCCCCGGCAGATGGCGCAGATATTTGGGACGCGCGGGGTCCGTGACATCGACGATCGAGGTGCCGTTCGGCTCGGCTTGCCCCGTCAGCGGATTGACCGGACTGGGAACGTCCTCGGTGCCGCCGTGATGGCCGATATAGGCGATCCAGCGATCGCCCTGATGATGAATGGTCGGCTGATAGGCACTGCGCGCCTGAAGGTCGTTATATCCGACCAGCTTCATGTTGGAGGCTTCGGGCGGCGCGCCGATCACCTGCTGCCTCTGCGCATGGACGCTGCTGCAAGCAAAAAGAACGAGGCAGGCAGCAAGTTGGACACGACGAAACATGTTTCCTCCCGGAACCAATCTCCGTTGGCTGAGATAAGACGCTAACACAGGGACCGTGCCGAAAACATGATCTCGAGGTCAAGGCAGTCATTCCGGAAACCGCGCAGGTTATCCGGAATCTCGAGATTTGCGGGTTCATCGCCGCGCGATGCCCCCGAATGACGACACTTGACATGCAACTATTTGGTTGCCTATTATCACCTGCATGGATGAGGTCTTCAAAGCGCTGGCCGACGCCTCGAGACGGTCACTCTTGGACAGGCTTCACGCCCGGAACGGGCAAACGCTGAACGAGCTCTGCGAGGGCCTGGAGATGACGCGCCAGGCCGTCACCAAGCACCTTGCCATTCTCGAAGAGGCCAACCTGGTCACCACCTTCAGGCATGGCCGCGAGAAGCTGCACTACCTCAACCCGGTGCCGATCCATCAGATCGGCGAACGCTGGATCAAAAAATTCGAGCGCGGGAAACTCGCCGCGCTCAGCGAGTTGAAACGTCAACTGGAGAAACGCGATGACTAAGCCGAGCTATGTCTACGTGACCTATATCGAGACCTCGCCCGAGACGCTGTGGCAGGCACTGACCGACGGCGATTTCACCGAACGCTACTGGTTCGGCCATCGCATCACCTCCGACTGGAAGGAGGGCGCGCCCTACCGTTTCACCAACAACGGCAATCCGACCGTGGAGGGCGAGGTCATCACCTTCGATCCGACACGGCGGCTCGCCTATAGCTGGCACAATCGCAAGCCCGAAGCCGCCGGCGAAGGGATCTCGCGCGTCACCTTCGATCTCGAACCACGCGGCAAGGTCGTCAAGCTGACAGTCACGCATGACGAGCTGGGCGAGGACGGCAAGACCCTGCGCGACATCTCCGGCGGCTGGCCGATGGTGCTGTCGAACCTGAAGAGCCTGCTCGAGACTGGCCGCACCATCGAGATCGTGCCGCCAGGTTATTCAAAAAAGGACGCCGCGTGATGCCTCGGCCTGGATTCATCCATGCGTTAGCGATCCCGCCGGGGACGCCGGGCCTTGAAGGATTTGAGTGATGAACATCGATCAGTTCAAGCCGCTGACGGTCTACACGATCTACATCGCCTCCACGCCCGAGAAGGTGTGGGAGGCGCTGACCTCGGCCGAGTTCAGCCGGATGTATTTCTTCGGCAATGCGGTCGAGGTCGAGCCGCGGCTCGGCGGCGCGTTCAGGGTGCGCACGCCGGACGGCGCGCTGCATATCAGCGGCGAGGTCTTCGCATACGACCCGCCGCGAAAACTCTCGGTCACCTTCAACGTCAACTGGCCCGAGCTGATCGAGAAACTCGGGCCGACGCTCGTGACCTACGAGATCGAGCCGGCCGGCGATGCGGTCCGCCTCACCATGAGCGAAGGCCACGACCGGCCGCTCAGCGACGACATCCTGTCGGGCGGACGCCAGGGTTGGCCCGCGATCCTGTCCAGCCTCAAGAGCGTGCTCGAGACCGGCAAGCCGCTGGTCGTCAAGATGGGCCCGCCGCAACGGATGCTGGACGCGCTGAAGGCGATGGGCATCAAGACGCCGTAGGCTGATCGACGTCATTCCGGGGCGCTCGCAAAGCGGGCGAACCCGGAATCCGGAAGTTGTGGCGCGAGATTCCGGGTTCGCGCTGACGCGCGCCGCGGAATGGCAGCGCTTAGGCCGGCACCGGCACCACCAAGCGCCGATACAGGTGCCACGTCGCATGCCCGAGCACCGGCAGCGTCACGATCAGGCCGAGAAAATACGGCAGCGCCGAGACGACCAGCAGCATCACGATGACCGCGGCCCAGCCTATCATCGGCAACGGGCTGGTGACGACGGCGCGCACGCTCGTCACCATCGCGGTGACGAAATCGACCTCGCGGTCGAGCAGCAACGGAAACGACACCACGGTCAGCGAGAACAGGATCAGCGACAGCGCGGCGCCGACCGCATTGCCGATGGCGAGGAACAAAAGGCCCTCATTGGTGGTGAGCACCACCGTCATGAATTCCTGCAGGCTCGAGAAGGACGCGTGCAGGCCGAGCAGCAGCGCGATCAGCAATCGAACCTGGTACATCCAGACCACGAACACGAACAGCGTGACGAACGCCATCCAGCCGATCTCGCTGCGCGAGCGTATCGTCGACCAGATTGCGCCGAAGGACACGGGCTCGCCCGCTTCGCGGCGCCGACTCACTTCGTAGAGGCCGATTGCGACGAAAGGCCCGATCAGCGCAAAACCCGCCGCGAGCGGATAGACCAGATAGATCAGCCCGAACGCGGTGAGGCAGAGCATGATGGCGATGCCGCCGGCGGCGTAGAGCACGCCGAAGCAAAGCCCGTACAGCGGCAGTGCCTGGAAATCCCGCAGGCCTTCGGCCAGCGCCTCCGCGATGTCGGTCGCGGCCACAGCGCGCACGACCGGATCGACTTTGCCCGAAATGGACATTGGCTTCCTCCGCGAATTCCCCTCGCGCGATCTTCGACGCGAGCGGTTCTCTTGGCGCCAATGATAGTCCGCCCTCGCAGGGCTTGCACGGGAGAGTTGAGCGGTCAGCAGATACCGCAATTGCCCTTCGGGCAATGTGCCGCGCCATCCTCCCTCGTCAGGAGCGCGACGCGAGCAGAAGCGCCACAACGAGATTGGCCACGAACAGGGCTGCGTCGATGACGAAGATCCTGAGCATCGGCCCCTTCAACACGGGCCAGTAAGCCACTCCGACGCGCCCGCCGCGCATCAGGACCGGAAGATTATAGGCGAACTGGCTGAAGTGGCAGGCGGCGAAGAACAGGAACAAGACCAGCTGCGCTTCGATCGGCTGGAAGAAAGGTGGCCGAACGGCCAGAAGATAGAGCGAAAGAATTCCGATTGGCAGATTCATCCCGCCCAGAAACGCTACGCTTGCGGCCAAGGTCGGCGCGATCGGATTGCTGCGCTCTTCCCGCGGCAGCAATATCTTCAGCGTATTGCGCTGGGCGATGCTGAACTGGATGAAGGCACCGCCGAACCAGAGCGCGTTGAGCAGCAGGACGAAATCTGAAAGACGCATGGCTAATTCCCGTAGAAGGCCTCGCTACGCATGACACGACCGACATCATCGAAGTCCATGAACTCGCTGGCGCGCGTGTCACCCAGTTGCCACCACACCGTGAGACGCGCGATCGTGTCGTCCCAGCTCCAATTCAGGATCTTCAGGTCGGCGCTTTCGATGTGGCCATAGGCTTTCCGCCAATAGACACGGATGTTCTCGGCACCGGTGACGGTGGGAGACCCAGTCAGAGTGACCGCCAGGGGACTACGCATCTGCGCATTTTCGGCGAAATGCGCGACGACCGCGTCGATATCGACCCTGCACCAGCTCGCGCACCATGCCGCTACGAAGCGTTCGGCGGCAGCGCGGTCCATTTTCTGTGCACTCACGGCGCAGCCCTCCCCCGGCTCGTTGCCGGGAAAGTGGCAAAGCTCGCTTCTCATGTCAACTATATTGACATGACTCCGTCAGTTGTTGTCGGCGATCGTCTCCATCACGGCCATCCATGCGGCAGCGCCTGGCGCCCCGACGCGGTCGAACGCGTCGCGCAGGACCTTGCGCTCATGGTCCGATGCCCTTTGCTCGATGCGCTGTCCCGCTGCCGTCAGGCGCAACAGTTTGGAGCGATGCTGCTCGGCCGACCGCTTCGAGGTCAGGAGCTTGCGCTCCAGCAACAGGTTGAGCGGCCGGTTCAGGGCCTGCTTGGAAATGCCGAGTGTCTCGATCAGCGACCCGATCGCGATATCGGGCCGGCGGGCCACCACGTAGAGAATACGATGGTGCGGACGCGACAAGCCCTGCTTCGCAAGATACTCGTCGGCCAGGAGCGTCATTCCGCGCCAGCCGTAATACATGAGCTCCAGCGCCGCATCCAGATCGTGCAGCTTCTCGAGCGAGGCGCGGTGAAGGCCCGCGGCATGGGACGTCTTTGGCATCATCTGACTGCGTCGAATTGAAAGAATTTATCCCCGCGAGCGCACCGTCGCGAAGAATTTTCGCACGTCGCGCACGAACAGCTCCGGCTGCTCGAAGGCGGCAAAGTGGCCGCCCTTCTCCATCTCGCTCCAATGCGTGATGTTGTGAAAATTGGGCTCCATCCAGTGCCGCACCGGCGTGATGATCTCCTTGGGGAACACCGCAACGCCGGTCGGCACCTTGACAACCGGCGTCGTGCGGCGCTTGCCGAAGCTTTCCCAATAGAGCCGCGCCGAAGAGGTCGCGGTCTCTGTCACCCAATAGAGCATGGCGTTGTCGAGCAGCTCGTCCCGGGTGAAGATGTTTTCCGGATGGCCGTTGCAATCGGTCCAGGCCCAGAACTTTTCCAGGATCCAGGCCGCCTGCCCGCTCGGCGAATCCGTGAGGCCATAGCCGAGCGTCTGCGGCCGGGTCGATTGCTGCTTCGAGTAGCCTGTGTCGACATCGACATAGTGCTTCAGTCCGGCGAGCGCCCGCTTCTCTTCAGCCGTCGGCTCGCCCTCGACCTTCGGCGCCGAATTGAAGGCAAGCGTGATGTGAATGCCAGCGCAATGCTCAAAGTCCTGCGCGCCGAGCGAGGTCGTCACCGCTGAGCCCCAATCGCCGCCCTGCGCGCCGTAGCGTCCGTAACCGAGTCGTTCCATCAGCTTGGCCCAGGTCGCGGCGATGCGGTCGACGCCCCAGCCGGTTGTCTTAGGTTTCGCCGAGAAGCCGAAGCCCGGCAGCGAGGGACAGATTACATGAAAGGCATCGGCGGCATTGCCACCATACGCAGCGGGATCAACCAGCGGCGCGATCACCTTCTGAAATTCAACGATCGAGCCGGGCCAGCCATGAGTGATGATCAGCGGCAGCGCGGCAGGCTCTTTCGAGCGCGCATGGATGAAGTGGATATCGAGCCCGTTGATCTCGGTGGTGAACTGATCGAAGCGATTGAGCTTTGCCTCGCGCGCCCGCCAGTCATATTCGTTGGCCCAGTAGCCGCAGATCTCCTTGATCCACGCCAGCGGTGCACCCTGGCTCCAGTCGTCGACCAACTCCGCCTCCGGCCAGCGCGTGCGCGCAAGGCGCGATTTGAGGTCGGCGAGGATGTCATCGGGGATGTTGATGCGAAACGGCTTGATCGCGCTGGTCATCGGTTGCCTTCCGACTTGTGTAGCCGGAGACTAGACCGAACGGCTGCCACATCAAAGGTGCACCTTCTCCCCTTGCGGGAGAAGGTGGCGCGAAGCGCCGGATGAGGGGTCTCTATCCGCGCATTCACTGCGACAGTTTCATTCTCGGAGAGAGACCCCTCACCCGTCTCGCCGCTATGCGGCGAGCCACCCTCTCCCGCAAGGGGAGAGGGTAAGAACGGCTAGCCCGTCAACGCTGCCTTCACCAAACCACTGGCCTTCGCGAAATCCATCTGCCCGGTGTACTTCGCCTTCAACGCCGCAATCACCTTGCCCATGTCCTTCATGCCGGCGGCGCCGGTCTCGGCAATCGCATCGGAAATCGCCTTCTTCACATCGTCGTCGGACATCTGCTTGGGCAGATAGGCCGAGATCACGGCGATCTCATCGCGCTCCTGCGCGGCGAGCTCGGCCCGGCCGCCCTTCTCGTAGAGCTCGACCGCCTCCTGGCGCTGCTTGATCATCTTCTGGAGCACGCCGAGCAACTCGGCATCGCTCAGCGGCGGCTTGCCGTTGCCGCGCGCCTCGATGTCGGCGTTCTTGATGGTCGAATTGACCATGCGCAGCGTGCCGAGCTTGCGCTCGTCCTTGGCCCTCATGGCCTCTTTCACCGCAGCGTTGATGTCGTCGCGCATCATGGTCCTGATCCTTTCGATGTATTGAGCCTGATCTAGGCCGTTCGCAGGCCGTACACAACTCAGTTCCGCAGCCATTCCGACAGCGCCGCGGCAGTCGCCTCAGGCTGCTCCGGCTGAGGCAGGTGCCCGCACTCGCTGAGGATCACGAGCCTGGCGCCGGCGATACCCTCGGCCATCTCCTTCGAGAGCGCGTTCGGGATGGTGTTGTCGGCATCGCCCGTCAGCACCAGCGTCGGGCATTTGATCGTCGCCAGCGTGGGGCGCGAATCCGCCCGCGCAATGATCGCGGTCTGCTGCCGGAGATAGCCCTCGACGCCGACATCCTCATCCTGCGCATGCACGAGCCGCAGCAGGTTCACATCATGACGCCGCGATGGATGCACCAGCTCCGGAAACATCTCCTCGCGCACGGCGCGAAGCTCGCCGTGCTCGGCGCGCGCCATGTGCGCACGGCGGCGCGCGGTCGCCTCCGGCGTATCGGGTCGCGCCTGCGTATTGATCAGCGCGAGCTTTGCCACCCGCTCCGGCGCCTGCCGCATGATCTCGAAGGCGACGTAGCCGCCCATGGAATGGCCGGCGAGCGCAAAGCGCGGCGGCGCCTGGCTGAGGATACCCCGGGCGATCGCCGCCATGCTGTCGTCACGGATATGGTTGGCAACCATCACTGGGCCGAACCGCCATAGCGCGGGAATGACGGGGGCGTAGATGCGGGGCGAGGACGCCAATCCAGGAACCAGCAGAAGCGGGGTGGTCTGGTTCATTATTGCCTCGCAAGCCTCCGAATTTGCCGGAAATTGTCGATTCCAGCTTAAGTGCCCGGAGAGGCCTGTCAAATATGCAAAAACGCATGTGAATCCGCGCTTCTCCGCTTTGACGGCAGCGCTGCGCCGGACTATGTAGCGCGCTCATGACACAATCCGAAAACGATCCCGCCTGGCCGGACCATAAACCGACCGCGCTCCTCGTGCTTGCCGATGGCACGGTGCTCGAAGGCTTTGGCCTTGGCGCCGAAGGACACGCCGTCGGCGAGGTCTGCTTCAACACCGCGATGACCGGCTACGAGGAGATCCTGACCGATCCGTCCTATGCCGGGCAGCTCATCACCTTCACCTTCCCGCATATCGGCAATGTCGGGACCAACGAGGAAGACATCGAGACGGTGAACATGGCCGCGACGCCCGGCGCGCGCGGCGTGATCCTGCGCACCGCCATCACCGATCCCTCGAACTACCGCGCCACCCGCCATCTCGACCAGTGGCTGAAGGCGCGCGGCATCATTGGTCTGTCCGGCATCGACACGCGCGCGCTGACCGCGCTGATCCGCACCAAGGGCATGCCGAACGCCGTGATCGCTCACGCGAAGGACGGCGAGTTCGACCTGCACGGCCTGAAGGAAGAAGCACGCGAATGGCCCGGCCTCGAGGGCATGGACCTCGTGCCGATGGTCACCTCTGGCCAGCGCTTCACCTGGGACGAGACGCCCTGGGAATGGAATAAAGGTTTCAGCCGCCAGGATAATCCGGCGTTCAACGTCGTCGCCATCGACTACGGCATCAAGCGCAACATCCTGCGCCTGCTCGCCGGCGTCGGCTGCAAGGTGACGGTGGTGCCGGCGACGACATCGGCCGATGACATCCTGGCGATGAAGCCGGATGGCGTGTTCCTGTCGAATGGCCCGGGCGATCCGGCCGCGACCGGCAAATATGCCGTGCCGGTGATCAAGGAAGTGATCAAGTCGGGCACACCGACGTTCGGCATCTGCCTCGGCCACCAGATGCTCGGCCTGGCCGTCGGCGCCAAGACCAAGAAGATGCATCAGGGCCATCACGGCGCCAACCATCCCGTGAAGGACGCGACCACGGGCAAGGTCGAGATCACCTCGATGAATCACGGCTTTGCCGTGGACGAGAAGACGCTGCCAAAGGGCGCGACGCAGACCCACGTGTCGCTGTTCGACGGCTCCAATTGCGGCATCCAACTCGACGGCAAGCCAGTGTTCTCGGTGCAGTATCACCCCGAAGCTTCACCCGGCCCGCGCGACTCGCACTATCTGTTCCAGCGCTTTGCCGATCTGATGCGCGAGAGGAAGCGGGCGTAAGCTTTCGCGCAATCGCTGCCACGACGTCATGCCCGGGCTCACCCCGGGCATTTTTGTCATTCCGGGGCGCGCGAAGCGCGAGCCCGGAATCCATTGAGCAACGAGCTCGGCGGTACGATGGATTCCGGGCGCGACGCTGCGCGTCGCCCCGGAAATGACAGGGAACGTCGACTGACGTGCCTTGTTGATCCCTGCCAGCCTTTGCATAGGAGCCCGCCATGTCCGTCGTCCACGACAAGGCCGAGCCGCTCGCCATCGTCTTCGAAGACGACGGCCTCGTGCCGAACAACATCCTACCGTTCCTGGTCTATCAGGGCACGGTCAAGCTCGATCCGAAGCGTCCCGAAGAAACCATCGAAGGCCTGTTCGCGGAGAACGGCTGGGGCGGCACGTGGCGCAACGGCGTCTACGATTATCTCCATTATCATTCGACCGTGCATGAGGTGCTCGGCGTCGCGCGCGGCCACGCTCGCGTGCGCTTCGGTGGCGATCACGGCCAGCAGCTCGACATCAAGGCCGGCGACGTCGCGATTCTCCCCGCTGGCACCGGGCATCAATGCATCAGCGCAAGCGACGATTTCTGCGTGATCGGCGCCTATCCGCCCGGATCGAAGATGGAAGTCACGCGCCCAACGCCGGAGAACCACGCCAAGGCGCTGAAGACGATTCCGAGGGTCGAGCTGCCGCCGAGCGATCCGGTGATGGGCAAGCAGGGGCCGCTGGTACGGCTGTGGCGACGTCCCTAGCGCCGTCTCAGTACCATGCTCAGGCGCAGTACAGCCGATAGAGCGTCTGCAGCACTTCGCGAACCTCGGGGCTGGCGAGCCGGTAATAAATCGTCTGTCCGTCCCGCCGGGTCGTGACCAGATCCAGCGCGCGCATCTTGCCGAGATGCTGCGACAACGCGGCCGAGGACAGCCCGACAAGGTCGGCGAGATCGCCCACCGACCGCTCCCCGTCGAGAAGGTTGCAGAGCACCATCAATCGCTTGGCGTTCGCCATCGCGGTCAGCAGGCGCGAGGCCTCCTCGGCCTTCTCTTCGAGGGCCACGGCTGCGGTTTCGGGAACCTTGCGTCTGCTTTGATTCTTCATGCTTGATAATTTAGAATATTCGAATATAATAATCAACTAAATCTTCTGAGGAGCACCCCATGCCGACTACGTTCACACCGCTGGCCTCGCTTGCGGGCGGGGTCCTGATCGGGCTTTCCGCGGTGATGCTGATGGCCGTCAGCGGCCGGATCGCCGGCGTCAGCGGCATCGCCGCGCGCCTGCTGCCGCCCTTCGGCGATGACGCAACCGCGGGCCGCTTCGCCTTCATCGCCGGGCTCGTCGCCGCGCCCGCGCTTGCGCGCCTCGTCACCGGCGAGTTTCCACCGCAAGCGATCGAGACCGGCGGCGTGCTGCTGGCCGTGGCTGGCCTGCTGGTTGGCTTCGGCTCGGTGTGGGGCAGTGGCTGCACCTCCGGGCACGGCGTCTGCGGCATATCGCGCCTGTCGACCCGCTCAATTGTCGCCACCCTCGTCTTCATGACCACCGGCTTCGTGACGACCTTCGTCGTCCGGCATCTCGCGTGAGGTCTGCCATGTCCGTCCTGATTCAATTTGCCATCGGCCTGATATTCGGAGTCGGGCTCTTGATCTCCGGCATGTCGAATCCCGCAAAGGTCCTCAATTTCCTCGATCTCGCCGCCATTCGCGCGGGATCATGGGACCCGAGCCTGATGTTCGTGATGCTGGGTGCCGTCGCCACCGCTTTCATCGGCTTCCGCCTGGTACTGAAGCGTCAACGGCCGCTGCTCGGCGACACCTTTCATCTGCCGGCCAGGAACGATCTCGATCCGCGCGTCATTGTCGGGCCGGCGATTTTCGGCGTCGGCTGGGGTCTCGCTGGCTTCTGTCCGGGCCCTGCCTTCGTTGCGCTTGGCTACGGCACTTTGGCTTCGGTCCTGTTCGTGATCGCGATGATGATCGGCATGGCCGCTGCCCGCGCGCTCGCGGAGCGGCAACCGACGCTAGCGACGCCATCCTACGAGTAACGGAGTTCCCAATGTCAGATCTTCCCCTCGCGGTCGATCTCCCGGTCAAGCCGGTGATCACCCCGTTCTTTGATGCGGCGACCAATACCGTCAGCTATGTGGTGCAGGATCCCGGCTCCAAAGCCTGCGCCATCATCGATTCCGTCATGGACATCGACTACGCCGCCGGGCGTATCTCCTATCACTCTGCCGATGCGATCATCGACTTCGTCTTGCAGAACGGCCTCACGCTCGAGTGGCTGATCGAGACCCACGTTCATGCCGACCACCTCTCGGCCGCGCCCTACATCCAGGGCAAGCTCGGAGGCAAGATCGGCATCGGTGAAAACATCACCGTGGTGCAGGAGACCTTCGGCAAGGTGTTCAACGAGGGTACCGAATTCCAGCGCGATGGCAGTCAGTTCGACCGGCTGTTCGGGGATGGCGACAGTTACCGCATCGGCGCGATGACGGCGATTGCCCTGCACACGCCCGGCCATACGCCGGCCTGCGTGACGCATGTCATTGGCGATGCAGCCTTCGTCGGCGACACGCTGTTCATGCCCGATGGCGGCTCGGCGCGCGCGGATTTTCCGGGCGGCGACGCTCGCAGCCTTTACCGCTCGATCCGGCGGATCCTGTCGCTGCCAGATCAGACCCGCCTCTTCATGTGTCATGATTACGGTCCGAACGGCCGCGATATCCGTTGGGAAACCACGGTCGCCGAGCAGCGTGCCCACAACATCCATGTCCGCGACGGCATCTCGGAGGAGGAGTTCGTGGCCGCGCGCGAGGCGCGCGACCGGACGCTGGAGATGCCGAGGCTCATCATCCCGTCACTGCAGGTCAACATGAAGGCCGGCCGGCTTCCCTCGCCGGATCCGAGCGGAAAGCGCTTCCTCAAGGTGCCGCTCAACGTGCTGTAGCCCGCAAGAATAGCGGCAGCGTGCCTCCCGAACTGATGCGCGGGGATCTCCTGGAGCAATGAATAATGGTTGCGCTTTCGATAGCGCGAATGACGCTCGGTTCGCTCTCCGGCTCACTCGTCGGCTTCTCACTTGGGCTTGTCGGTGGCGGCGGATCTATCTTGGCCGTCCCGCTGATGGTCTATCTCGTCGGAGTCGCTAACCCCCATCTCGCGATCGGAACGAGCGCGATCGCGGTGGCGGCAAATGCGGGGATCAATCTGGCGAACCATGCCAAAGCGGGCAATGTGAAATGGCCATGCGCGAGTGTCTTTGCGGTGGCGGGCATTGTGGGTGCGCTCGGCGGCTCGACACTCGGCAAAATGCTCGACGGCCAGAAACTGCTGCTGATCTTCGCGCTGTTGATGCTCGTCGTCGGCGCGCTGATGCTGCGCAAACGCGCAGGCGACGGCGATTTTGCCGTGAGGCTCGGTCGCAACAATTTCCCGGCGCTCCTGGGCCTCGGTCTTGCGACCGGCGCCCTGTCGGGCTTCTTCGGAATCGGCGGCGGCTTCCTGATCGTGCCCGCCCTGATGCTGGCGACCGGGATGCCGATCCTCAACGCCATCGCCTCCTCGCTCGTCTCGGTCACGGCCTTTGGGCTCACCACCGCGGCCAACTACGCTTTCGCCGGCCTGGTCGACTGGAGGCTCGCGATCGTTTTCCTTGCGGGGGGTGCCGTTGGCGGCCTGCTCGGCGCGCGGCTGGCCAAACACCTCGCCGGCAAGCGAGGCGCGCTCAACAACGTCTTCGCCGCGCTGATCTTCGCCGTCGCGATCTACATGCTCTATCGAAGCTGGATGGCCCTCGGCCAATAGACCTGGAGCCTTGTCGAGGCGTGCCCACCATTTTCCACCGTGATCACGGAAAGGTGGTGGGCACGGCGTGGACGCACCTTTGTTGCGGCGGAGTACCTTACGCCGCGTTGCTGCCTTCCTGGCGGCTGGCCTCGAACAGAAACCAGGTGCGGCGCTCGGTCTCGTCGATGAAGACTTCGAGCAGGCTCGCACTGGCGACATCGCCGGCTTCGTCGCACACCTCATGGGCTTTGCGCATGGCGGCTGCGACGTGCTTGTTGTCCTGCATCAGCTCGTGCAGCATCTCGCGCGGTGGGACGTAATCCTCGTCATTGTCCTTGATGGTCTTGAGCCTGGCGATCTGGCCGATCGACTTCAGCGTGGCGCCGCCGATTTTACGGACGCGCTCGGCGAGCTGGTCGGTGGTGGCGAAAATCGCTTCCGACTGCTCGTCCAGCAGCAGGTGGTAATCGCGAAAATGCCGGCCGCTGACGTGCCAGTGGAAATTCTTGGTCTTCAGGTACAGCGCAAAGGCATCGGCAAGCAGCACGTTGAGCGCTTCCGAAACCTTGTCGACCGAGCCGGATGCCAAATCGGTCGGGGTGTCGAGATCGGATGAGATCTTGTGGTTATCTGGCTTTTTGCTCACGGGAGACCTTCCTGTTAGGACGCGGACATTGACGGCGTGCCGTCGCACCCCTAACGCAGGCGAGCAGCCGCGGTTCCTGGGTCGGAACCGACTTGCCGGGACCTTCGAAGACCATGGACGATTGGATCGACTATTACGACTCCACGCACACGATCTATGTCAGCAAGCTGCATCGCGATTTGCACTTCCAGATCATCGCGCGGGACATCATCGGCTACATCTCCTCGCCCGACGCGACGGTACTGGACTATGCCTGCGGCGAGGCGCTGTCGGCGGGTGAGGTGGCGAATGCCTGCGGCAAGCTGATCTTGGCGGAGCCCGCGCCGGGCGTGCGCGGCCGGCTGATCGCGCGCTTCGCACCGAACACCAAGATCCGCGTCCGCTCACTTGAAGACGTGCGGAAGATGGCCGAGCAGTCCATCGACCTCGCGGTGATGAACTCGGTCGTCCAATATATGACGCCTGCGGAACTGGACTCCGCGCTCATTGTGATCCGCCGGCTCCTGAAACCTTCAGGCAAGCTCGTGCTCGGCGACATCCTCCAGCCCGAGGTCGGGATGTTCAGGGACGTGCTGGCCCTGCTCAGTTTTGGCGCACGTCACGGCTTTCTCAGGGATGCGCTGGTCGGACTGGTCTCGACCGCACTGTCCGACTACCGCCACCTGCGCTCGCGCATCGGACTCCAGCGCTACAGCGAGGAGGAGATCACCGCCAAGCTCGCGGCGGCGGGGTTTTCGGTGCAGCGCGCGCACACCAATATCGGCCACAACCGCTGGCGCATGAGCTTCATCGCGCGCCCGCCCTTTGCGCGCGGTTAGGGTTAACGGGGAGTGGAGGTAGCCTGCCCGACTGCGATCGGTAATGATCCAGTCGGCCCGGTGGCGGAAGCGTCAACGCGAGGGCGGTGCATCGCTCTTTATCCTGGTTCAAATCCAGGCCGGGTCTCCACGCTTCGCCCCTGCGGGGCTACGCGTGGCGCAGCCACGCAAGGCCCGCAGGGGCGAAGCGTGTCCGGCGTAGCTGGAGCGAAGCGAAAGCGAAGACGGACTGGCCGCCCAAATCTTCACTCCCCCTGAACCACTTCACATTCGGGCCAGAGCTGAAGCCGATCGGCATCCTTGGCGGCCGAGTTGATCACGGCATCGAGCAGGCCCGGAAAACGCGCGTCCAGATCCTCGCGGCGCAGCCGCATGAACCGGTTGGTGCCCGCCACGCGCGTCAGCATCAGGCCGCATTCGCGCAGCTTGGCGAAGTGATAGGCGAGGTTGGATTTGCCGGCGAGCCCGCTGAAGTCGCCGCAGCACAGTTCGCTGCTGACACGTTCCTGCTGGGCGAGTTGGTACACGATCGCCAATCGGATCGGATCGCTCAGGCAATCCAGGACCATCGGCAATTCGATCTGCTCGCGGGTGGGATGGAGAGGTGTGCGGCTCATGATCTGAGAATCATAGCGAAGCGGCCGCAATGTTCAATAGTTCTTGAACCAATTGACTCCTCCAAACTTCGCATTCAATAGTTCAATAAACGTTGAACATAGGGATGTTGTCCAATGAGCGTGTTCTGGCTGGCCCTGGCGGCCTTCGCGATCGGCACGGAAGGATTTGTTATTGCAGGGCTTTTGCCCGCGATCGCCACTGACCTGTCGATCTCTGTCCCGGCCGCCGGCCAATTGGTCACTGCATACGCCCTCACCTACGCCGTGGGCTCGCCGATTCTGGCGGTGACGCTGAACAATACCGACCGCCGCACTGTGCTGGCCCTGGCGCTGTCCACCTTCGTCGCCGGAAACCTCGCGGCGATGGAGGCGTCCAACTACGCCCTGCTGCTGGCCTCGCGTATGCTGATGGCGCTGGGCTCCGGGCTGTGCATGCCGACGGCGCTCGCGGTGTCCGTGGCGGTCGCTTCGCCGGAACGGCGCGGCCGTGCGGTGGCGCTTGTCACCTCGGGCCTCACGGTCGCGACCGTTATTGGCGTTCCCGTCGGCAATCTCGTCGGCAGCCTGCTCGGCTGGCGCGCGACCTTCGCCATGGTCGCCCTGATCGGCACTGTTGCGCTCGCGGGCCTTCTGCTCGGCCTGCCCCGCGGCCTGCCGCGCAACACAGCCTCGCTCAGCGAGCGGCTGGCGGTGGCGCGTCACAGCAATGTCCTGATCGCGCTTCTGATTACGATTTTATGGGCGCTCGGCGGCTTCACCGTGTTCACCTATTTCGCGGTCCCGCTGCGCGGCCTCGGCTTCGATGCTTCACAGATCAGCCTTGCACTGCTGGTGTTTGGCGGCGCGGCCGCGATCGGGAACTTGCTCGGCGGCATTTTGGCGGACCGGCTCGGGACGCTGGCGACCGCGGCCCTCGGCCTTGCCGGCATGGCGAGCGCGCTGATCCTGCATTCGCTGGTCCTGAAGCTGATGCCCGGCCAGGCCCATTACACCGTGCTGGGTGCGATCTTCCTCTGGGGCATTTCGGGCTGGGCGTTCTATCCGGCCCAAATCGCCAGCATCATCCGGATCGAGCCCCAGGCCTCGATGATCGCGCTCTCGCTCAACGCCTCCGCGATGTATCTCGGCTTCGCCATCGGCGGGGCACTGGGCGGCGCGGTGCTGGCAGCCCTCTCGCCCAACGACCTCGGCTGGATCGGCGGATCGAGTGTTGCGGCCTCGCTTCTGGTGCATCTCGCCCGTGGCTGGCAGGCACGGCCAAAACCGGCCCAAATTGCCGGTTGATGGGCATTTTTCGGGGTTTCGCCGCTCCGAAATCTGGTCTAAGACCCACCCGCGCGCGAGGGAAGACCCCGCGCGCGCATGATCCGCCAAAGTGTAGGCGGTTTGGCGTTAAGATCATGCGCTTCTTTGAGTGTAGAAGCGCGATCGGACGCAAAACCGGTGGCCACTTTTGCCGATCGCGCTTCGGCACAAGGGGACGCGCGGCAAGCGCGCCCTTTTTTTGTGCCCAGATTCCAGTCCGGCGAGAGTTGATGCCCAAACGTACAGACATCACCACCATCCTCATCATCGGCGCCGGTCCCATCGTGATCGGCCAGGCCTGCGAGTTCGACTATTCGGGCACACAGGCGGTGAAGACGCTGAAGGAAGAGGGCTATCGCATCGTCCTTGTCAATTCCAACCCGGCCACCATCATGACCGACCCGGAATTGGCCGATGCGACCTATATCGAGCCGATCACGCCCGAGATCGTCGCCAAGATCATCGAGAAGGAACGTCACGTCATTCCCGGTGGCTTCGCGCTGCTGCCGACCATGGGCGGCCAGACCGCGTTGAATTGCGCGCTGTCACTGCGCCGGCAGGGCACGCTCGAAAAGTTCGACGTCGAGATGATCGGTGCGACCGCTGACGCCATCGACAAGGCTGAGGATCGCCAGCTCTTCCGCAACGCCATGGAGAAGATCGGGCTGCAGACTCCGAAGTCGCGGCTCGCCAACGCGTCCGAACTGAAGAAGTCCTTCCGCGACAAATACCACGCCGAACGCGAGAAGCTGTCGGGCGCGGCTCTGGAAGAGCTTGATCGGCAATGGACTCTCGGCGAAGGCGACCGCCGCAAGCGCTACCAGGAATATGCGCTGGGACAGGCGATGATGGCGCTGTCCGAGATCGGCCTGCCCGCGATCATCCGTCCCTCCTTCACCATGGGCGGCACCGGCGGCGGCATCGCCTACAACAAGGAAGAGTTCCTCGACATCATCGAGCGCGGCCTCGATGCGTCTCCGACCAACGAAGTCCTGATCGAGGAATCGGTCCTCGGCTGGAAAGAGTTCGAGATGGAGGTGGTGCGCGACAAGAAGGACAATTGCATCATCGTCTGCTCGATCGAGAATTTCGACCCGATGGGCGTGCACACCGGCGACTCCATCACGGTGGCGCCGGCGCTGACGCTGACCGACAAGGAATACCAGATCATGCGGGACGCCTCGCTGGCGGTGCTGCGCGAGATCGGCGTCGAGACCGGCGGCTCCAACGTGCAGTTCGGCGTCAACCCGGCCGACGGCCGCATGGTCGTGATCGAGATGAACCCACGTGTTTCCCGCTCGTCGGCACTGGCGTCGAAGGCGACGGGCTTCCCGATCGCCAAGGTCGCGGCCAAGCTTGCGATCGGCTACACGCTTGACGAAATCGCCAACGACATCACCGGCGGCGCGACGCCGGCCTCGTTCGAGCCGACCATCGACTACGTCGTGACCAAGATCCCGCGTTTCGCCTTCGAGAAATTCCCCGGCGCCTCCCACACGCTGACGACCTCGATGAAGTCGGTCGGCGAGGTCATGGCGATCGGCCGCACCTTCCAGGAAAGCCTGCAAAAGGCGTTGCGCGGACTCGAGACCGGGCTGACTGGCCTCGACGAGATCGAGATCGAGGGTCTGGGCCAGGGCGACGACAAGAACGCGATCCGCGCCGCGCTCGGCACGCCGACGCCGAACCGGCTGCTCCAGGT
Organism: Bradyrhizobium sp. CCGUVB23; assembly: GCF_024199885.1. NCBI lineage: Bacteria > Pseudomonadati > Pseudomonadota > Alphaproteobacteria > Hyphomicrobiales > Nitrobacteraceae > Bradyrhizobium > Bradyrhizobium sp. CCGUVB23. The sequence continues at coordinate 5,145,143 of NZ_JANADQ010000001.1, read as the reverse complement.
AGCGCAGGCGATGCGGCTCGGCTGGTCCAACGACGAGATCTTCAACTCCTGCAAGATCGACCCCTGGTTCCTTGCCGAGATGCGCTGCATCGTCGACATGGAGGACAAGGTCCGCAAAAAGGGCTTGCCGCAAAATGCCTTCGGCATGCGCACGCTGAAAGCCATGGGCTTCTCGGACGCGCGACTCGCGGTGCTCTCGGAGAGCACGGAAGCCGATGTGACGGCAAAGCGCCACGCACTCGGCGTCCGCCCGGTGTTCAAGCGCATCGATACCTGCGCGGCCGAGTTCGCCTCGCCCACCGCCTATATGTACTCGACCTATGAGGCGCCGTTCGCGGGCGCAGTTGCGGACGAGAGCGAGCCGTCGGACCGGAAGAAGGTCATCATCCTCGGCGGCGGCCCGAACCGCATCGGCCAGGGCATCGAGTTCGACTATTGCTGCTGTCACGCCTGTTTCGCGCTGCATGACGCCGGCTACGAATCCATCATGGTCAACTGCAACCCGGAGACGGTGTCTACCGACTACGACACCGCCGACCGGCTCTATTTCGAACCGCTCACGGCCGAGGACGTGCTCGAGATCATCGCGACCGAGCGCAGCAAGGGCACGCTGCATGGCGTGATCGTGCAGTTCGGCGGCCAGACCCCGCTGAAGCTCGCGCGTGCGCTGGAGGCCGCCGAGGTGCCGATTCTCGGCACCTCGCCCGACGCCATCGATCTCGCCGAAGACCGCGACCGCTTCAAGCGCGTGCTCGACAAGCTCCGCCTCAAGCAGCCGAAGAACGGCATCGCCTATTCGGTCGAGCAGGCGCGGCTCGTCTCCGCCGATCTCGGGCTGCCGCTGGTGGTGCGTCCGTCCTACGTGCTCGGCGGCCGCGCGATGCAGATCATCCGCGAGGAGAACCAGCTCAACGACTATCTGCTCGGCACGCTGCCGGAGCTCGTGCCCGCCGACGTCAAGGCGCGCTACCCCAACGACAAGACCGGGCAGATCAACACCGTGCTCGGCAAGAACCCGCTGCTGTTCGACCGCTATCTCTCTGACGCCACCGAGGTCGACGTCGACTGCCTCTGCGACGGCAAGGACGTTTTCATCGTCGGCATCATGGAGCACATCGAGGAAGCCGGCATCCACTCCGGCGACTCCGCCTGCTCGCTCCCGCCCTACTCGCTCGATGCCCAGACGATCGAGGAGCTGGAGCGGCAGACCCGCGAGCTCGCGCTCGGCCTCGACGTCGTCGGCCTGATGAACGTGCAATACGCCATCAAGGACGGCGAGATCTACGTGCTCGAGGTCAATCCGCGCGCCTCGCGCACGGTGCCATTCGTCGCCAAGGTAATCGGCACGCCAGTCGCCAAGATTGCCGCCCGCATCATGGCTGGCGAGAAGCTCGCCGACTTCAGGCTGAAGAAGGCCCAGCTCAAGCATGTCGGCGTCAAGGAATCTGTGTTCCCCTTCGCCCGCTTCCCTGGCGTCGACACGGTGCTCGGTCCGGAGATGCGCTCGACGGGCGAGGTCATGGGCATCGATCGCTCCTTTGAGGTTGCGTTCGCCAAGAGCCAGCTCGGCGGCGGCACCCGCGTGCCGCGTAAGGGCACGGTGTTCGTCTCGGTGCGCGACAGCGACAAGAACCGCATCGCGGACGCGGTGCGGCTGTTGCAGTCCGTCGGCTTCAGGGTGCTGGCGACGTCGGGGACCCAGCGCTTCCTGGCCGACCAGGGCATTCCGACCGAGAAGGTGAACAAGGTGCTGGAGGGCCGGCCGCACATCGTCGACGCCATCACCAATGGCGACATCCAGCTCGTCTTCAACACCACGGAAGGTCCGCAGGCGCTCGCCGACAGCCGTTCGCTGCGGCGCGCGGCCCTCTTGCATAAAGTGCCGTATTACACCACTCTTTCCGGGGCCGTGGCGGCCGCGCAGGGCATCCGCGCTTATCTGGGCGGGGACCTTGAGGTTCGTACCCTGCAGAGCTACTTTTCGGAAACCTGATCGTTAGCGGGGGCCAAGCCCGCGCTAAGTGATTGGCAATGAAGCTACAATGGCCGGAGGAACTGTCCGGCCATGTGGTTGTTCTGTTCCGGCGCCAGCCCCACGTAACGTTCCGGTGGCCGCGTGTTCAGCCCCGGGATCACCGACGAATCAAGGTTGCTGCGCCCTCCGTTATTGTGGGGCGCGCGGCCGAAGGACGAGAGAAGAGATGGAAAAGGTTCCGATGACTTCGGCCGGATTTGCCGCGCTCGGAGAAGAATTGAAGCATCGCCAGTCCGTGGATCGTCCGCGGATCATCGAGCATATCGCCGAGGCGCGCTCACACGGAGACCTGTCGGAGAACGCGGAATATCATGCCGCGAAGGAAGAGCAGTCCCACAATGAGGGCCGCATCGCCGAGCTCGAGGACAAGCTCGCGCGCGCCGACATCATCGACATCTCGAAACTGTCCGGCGACACCATCAAGTTCGGCGCCACCGTGACGCTGGTCGATGAGGACACCGAGAAGAAGACGGTGTGGCAGATCGTCGGCGAGGTCGAGGCCGATGCCAAGAAGGGCCGCATCTCCATCACCTCGCCGCTCGCCCGCGCGCTGATCGGCAAGAAGAAGGGTGCCTCCGTCGAGGTCAATACGCCCGGCGGCGCCAAGGCCTACGAGATCACCAAGGTCGAGTGGCGGTAATCCTTGCCGCGGTACCGAATGGAAAAGCCGCGCGGCCAGCGCGGCTTTTTTGTTTCTCGGTCGTTGCGCGATCGTGAGCGGCCGCGATTGTGAACGACGACGTCCTCGGCCATGCTCTCTTGGCTGCATCAAGGGAGGACACGATGGACGTCGATCGTATCGCCGCGCAGAGCCAGCCCTATCTGCTCAGCCTGTTCCGCTTCATCACCGGACTTCTGCTGTTCCAGTTCGGCGTGGCAAAACTGTTCAAGTTTCCGCCCGTCGAGATGTTCGCCGACGTCACGCCGCTGTCGCTCTGGGGCATCGCCGGCATGATCGAGCTGGTGTTCGGCGGCCTGTTGATGCTGGGCCTGTTCACACGCCTCGTCGCTTTCATCCTGTCGGGCGAGATGGCGTTCGCCTATTTCATCGAACATCTGCCGAACAGCTTCTTCCCGCTCGTCAATGAGGGAACGCTGGCGATCCTGTTCTGCTTTGCCTGTCTTTATCTTGCATCAGCCGGCAGCGGGCCGATCAGCGTGGACGCGATGCGGCGCGGGTCGACGATGTGAACGTAAAGTGAGGCCGCAAACTCGATGCACCTCTCCCGCAGGCGGGAGAGGGAGCGCACCTGCATCACGACGGCAGAAGCGATGGGTTCCTACCGCCGCCCCTTCACCTCGAGCGGCACGGCGGCTTCGTATTTCGAATTGTGCAGCACCAATGAGGTCCGGACATTGCGCACGTGCGGTGCCGCGGTGAGATGGGTGACGAAATCCTGGAACGTCGCCATGTCCGGCGCGACGCATTTCAGGATGAAATCGACCTCGCCCGACAGCATCCAGCATTCGCGCACCAGCGGTTCGGCGCGCACGAACTGCTCGAAGGCGCGTAAGTCAGCCTCCGCCTGGCTCGACAGATGAACGGCGGCGAACACCGTGACGTCGAAGCCGAGCTTTCGCGAGTCGAGCAACCCGCGATAGCCGTGGATATAGCCCTCCTCCTCGAGCGCCCGGACGCGGCGCAGGCAGGGCGGCGGCGAAATGCCGACACGCTTTGCCAGCTCGACATTGGTGATTCGTCCGTCGGCCTGGATTTCGGCGAGAATTTTGAGGTCGATCTCGTCTAGGTTCCGCGACACGTGATTGGAACTCCTGGCCTTATCTGCGGTATCGGGTGGGTTCGTCGCAATCCTCATAACCAGTCCAGCCAAGATGCGCAATTTTATTGCGCGTGCAGCGCAACGGTCTTTTGTTCCCGGGGGGAAAAATCCGCCGATATGGGCTGCAATTCTTGCATAGCTCGCCAGAAGGCTTAGATTAGCAACTGACATTTCAGCGCCTCCGCGGCGCCTTCCCAGGCACTGTCCGCGCCCGCGCTGCAACTCCCCCAAGAGAGAGGCACCGGTCCACATGCGCGCGCCCATCCATGCCAAGGTCGTCATCATCGGCTCCGGCCCTGCCGGCTACACCGCGGCGATCTACGCCGCGCGTGCGATGCTCGAGCCGATCCTGATCCAGGGCATCCAGCCGGGCGGCCAGCTCACCATCACCACCGACGTCGAGAACTATCCGGGCTTTGCCGACGTGATCCAGGGTCCCTGGCTGATGGAGCAGATGGAGAAGCAGGCGCTGCACATGGGCACCCAGATCAAGACCGATCTGGTCACCAAGCTCGAGACCGCGCAGCGGCCGTTCCGCCTCACCTGCGACAGCGGCGACGTCTATCTCGCCGACACCGTGATCCTGGCGACCGGTGCGCAGGCGCGCTGGCTCGGCATCCCCTCGGAAGAGACCTTCAAGGGCTTTGGCGTCTCGGCCTGCGCCACCTGTGACGGCTTCTTCTATCGTGGCAAGGAGGTCATCGTGGTCGGCGGCGGCAACACCGCGGTCGAGGAAGCGCTGTTCCTGACCAATTTCGCGAGCCAGGTCACGATCGTGCACCGCCGCGATCATTTCCGCGCCGAGCGCATCCTCCAGGACCGCCTGTTCAAGAACCCCAAGATCAAGGTGGTCTGGGACAGCGCCATCGACGAGGTCTGCGGCGAGGCGAACCCCAGCAAGGTCACGCATGTCCGCCTGAAGAACGTCAAGACCAGCGCACACACCAACGTGAAGGCCGACGGCGTCTTCATTGCCATCGGGCACGCGCCGGCGACCGAGCTCGTGAAGGGTCAGGTGAAACTCAAACCGTCGGGCTATGTCGAGGTCGCCCCGAACTCGACCGCAACCTCGGTGCCCGGCCTGTTCGCGGCCGGCGACGTCGCCGATGAAACCTATCGCCAGGCCGTCACGGCCGCAGGCCTCGGCTGCATGGCCGCACTCGAAGCCGAACGTTTCTTGGCCCTGCGCGCCAGCGAGCGCGCGGCAGCGGAATAACGATCATGCCTCGAACACGCGACGGATTTACCGATATGGACTGGGACAAGCTGAAGGTGTTTCACGCGGCGGCGGAAGCGGGCAGCTTCACGCATGCGGGCGAACAGCTCGGCCTGTCGCAGTCGGCCGTGTCACGCCAGGTCTCGGCGCTGGAGCAGGAGCTCTCGGTCTCGCTGTTCCACCGCCATGCCCGCGGCCTGATCCTCACCGAGCAGGGCGACCTGTTGTTCCGCACCGCGCATGATGTGTTCATGCAGCTCCAGGCGGCGCGCGCGAAATTGACCGACAGCCGCGAGCGGCCGAGCGGCGACCTCAAGATCACCACCACGCCCGGCGTCGGCATCAACTGGCTGATCCCGCGGCTCGGCGAGTTCACGGCCCTGTACCCGGAGATCCGCATTTCGCTGATCGTGACCGACGAGGAGCTCGACCTGTCGATGCGCGAGGCGGATGTCGCGATCCGCACCCGCAAGCCGACGCAGCCGGATCTCATCCAGCGCAAGCTCTTCGCGATGGGCTTCCATGCCTATTGCTCGCCGGAATACATCAAGCGTTTCGGCACGCCGCGGACGCTGGAGGAGCTCGATGCTCACCGCATCATCACGCTCGCCGATGGCAATTTCGCGCCGCATTTGCAGAACCGCAACTGGCTGGTCGAAGCTGCACGCAACGGCTCGGGTCCGCGCGAGGCTTACTTCAAGGTCAACAACATCCTCGGTCTCGTGCGCGCCTGTCAGCAGGGCCTCGGGATTGCGGCGCTGCCGGATTATCTCGTCGAAGAGAACAGCCGCCTCGTGCAGCTGTTCGGCGAATCGGACTCGATTCAACTCGATACGTATTTCGTCTATCCCGAGGAGTTGAAGACGGTCGCACGCGTGCAGGTGTTCCGCGACTTCGTGGTGAGCAAGGCGCAACGCTGGCCGTCCTGATTTCCGCATGACTGACATGCGACCTCGGCTGTTGCTGCATGGCGCTGGAGAAGCCCATACTGTTTGGACGCTGAGCCTTCGCGTTGCGCATTTGTCCCCCTCCTCCAGTGGCGCGGGAGTTCAGTAATCCCTCTTGGAAGGTGATTGTGTCGGCCTCACGTGGCCAATACCTAAGCCGGGCTCTTTCGGGCCCGGCTTTTTTTCTGCCAATTTGGCCTTCGCTTTCCGCGTGTATTGACAGTTCCATATATCCCCCGCATCATTTGCACACTATGATCACGAATTCGTGCGCAATCCTGTCGAAGGCAATCGCCTCGAAGAAAAAAGGCCCCCATCCGGGGCCAAGGGATGTTTGCGCGCGCTAGACCTTCGTCATCGTCGCGATCCCGAAAACCCCGCCGTCTGGACGGGGTTTTTTCATGTGCCCTCCGTCTCAGACCTCAACTGAAGGAGATGGAACATGACCGACCTGAGACAACAACTGCAGGGCCTCTGGCTGCCTCTGGTGACGCCGTTTCGCGACGGCCGTCTCGACGAGCGCTCGCTGCGGCAGCTGACGCGGCACTACGCGCGCGAGGCCGTCGACGGCTTCATCCTGGGCGCGACCTCCGGCGAAGGCATGACGCTGAAGGGCGCCGAGCTCGAGCGCCTCGTCGCAGCCGTGCGCGAAGAGCTCGCCGCGTGCCGCCGCAACATTCCGATCGTGCTTGGCCTCTCCGGAGCGGACACCGCGCGGCTGAAGGAAAGCCTGGACGAGACCGCGGACTGGCCGATCGACGGCTATCTGATCGCGAGCCCCTACTACCTGCGGCCATCGCAGCGCGGCCTCCTGGCGCATTTCGAGGCGCTCGCCGAACACGCCGCCTGGCCGATCGTGCTCTACAACATTCCCTATCGCACTGGCGTCAATCTCACCAACCAGACGCTGCTCCGCCTCGCCGATCATCCCAACATCGTCGGCCTGAAGGATTGCAGCGCGAACCGCGAGCAATCGATCGCGCTGCTCCGCGACAAGCCGGATCACTTTCGCGTGCTGACCGGCGAGGACGCGCACACGCATGAGGCGCTGAGTGACGGCGCCGACGGCGCCATCCTGCTCTCTGCCCACATCGAGACCGCAACCTTTGCTGCGATCCAAACCGAGCTGAAGCGCGGCAATGCTGACACCGCGCTCGCGCGCTGGCAGGAGGTTTCGGAGTTGACGCGGCTGTTGTTCGCCGAGCCGAGCCCGGCGCCGGCGAAGTACTGGCTGTGGCGATGCGGCCTCATCGACAGTCCGGAGGTGCGCCTGCCGATGGTCGAGATCGGAAGCGAGCTCGCCGCCACGCTCGATCGCGAGCTGGCGCGGAGGTTGGAAAAATCCGCACGTGAGGAACCGTCGGTGGCTCCACGCCCTGACGGCCACATGGCAGCGCCTTTCATGCAGACCTGAGTTCGGACGGGTCGAGACCTATCCGATGTCCGATTGGCTGCGCCGCGATATCGGCCTGACCGAAGACGTCGTGAAATCGGCATTGGAGCGGCTTGACCACATCAGGCAGAGACACAGCGGATGGCTCTAGCTCTTCGCCTCTCCCCGCGCACACTGTCGTCCCTTCTCCCCTTGCGGGAGAAGGTGGCGCGAAGCGCCGGATGAGGGGTCGCATCCGTGCGCTCACTGCAGCAGATGAACTCGCGGAGAGAGACCCCTCACCCGCCGCGCTTCGCGCGGCCCCTCTCCCGCAAGGGGAGAGGGAAAGAAAAACCGTGGTTAACCGCGCCTCAACGGCCTTCGCAGGCGCCGCATGGCGCGTCCACGGCTCGTTTACGCATCGCGCCCTATCGTTTCCGGCAAAGAACTTTCCGTAGGGGGAAACCATGGGACATCGTACACGGCCGACGGCCGCGGAAGACTTCGCGCCCGCCGATCTCATGCAAGGACTTCTAGTGATCTCGTCGTTCGGCTTCTGGGCCGTGATGCTCGGCCTGATGCCGGTGCTGCTGTTTCGCGTCTGGCTCGCGGGCTGAGGCGAAGATAGTTAATCCGCGGTAGCGTCGGTGTTCAAATCGTGCGGGAACCAGCGAGGCGGATGTTAAAACGTTTCTAGTATTACTTGACGCCACAAGCGAAGAACTCGCGGGGGCGTTTAGTGAATACTCAAAATGATATGGCGCCTGGTTATCAGGCCGCCGAGCAGCAGGGCTTTACCACCGAGGACATCCTCTGGGCCGCCGGCATCTGGTCGGTGATCCTGACGATGTCGCCGGTGATCGTGTTCTACATGCTGATGGTGGCGTAGCCCGTCTGCGCCAAGCCTCTCCCCTCATCCTGAGGAGCCGCGGAGCGGCGCCTCGAAGGATGAGCCACGGGCGATATCCGGGCTTTCATGGTTCGCCCGGCGATGCGTAGCATCGTCCGGAGACGCGTGTTCTGCGCTCCTCACCATGAGGGTCTTGCCGGCTCTCGAAACGCAAAACGCGCGGGCCAACCGCGCGTTTTTCGTTGCCCAGGAAATGAATAAAAAAAACTACGCTGCCTGCTTGTGCATTGCGCCGGATGCCGACGCCGTGCCACGGATCGCCTTGACCGAACGCTCGATCGCAGCCCACAGCCTTGCGATCTCCTGCGCGGCGCGGCTCTCCGCCTGATATTCCCGTGCGCCCTCGCCGTGGCTCAGCGCCATCAGCAGATCCGAGCGGTTGGTGATCTGGCCGCCCCAGACCGGCGCGCGGAACTTGGCGAGCGCCTCGCGGGCGATGGTGACGATCGGGCTTTCGGCTTCGTCGCGGCGCGCGGGTGCGCCGTTGAGCACGACCGCGTAGGGCTTGCGCGCCGCGCGGCACATCTGGATGGTTTCCTGCACCGCGTTGACGTCGAACACGCCAGGCCGCGCCGGAATGACCACCATGGTTGCGTTCTTGATCGCGTCGTCGACAACGGCCGACAGGTTCGGCGGCGTGTCGATCAACACCCATTCATAACCGTCGCGCTTGGCCGCGGAGACGATGCCGCTGACCGAATTCACGGCGGCCTTGATCTGCGGCTCGTTGGTGCCACGCAGCTTGTGCCACAGCGTGAGCGAGCCCTGCGGATCCGCATCGACGAGCAGAACAGGCTTGGTCGCCTTGATCTGCGCGGCGAGATGTGCAGCAAGGGTACTTTTGCCCGAGCCGCCTTTACGCGATGCAAAAACAATAACGTTCATACCCTTGGCCTCCAGATTGACCCCAGGTACCGAAAATGAATCAGCGCGCTGATTCGTGAAAGAAAAATTTACCGGGAGTTGCGTTGGAGACACGAAATAAAAGGCGTGTTGGCTTTTGAGTCACACTGCATGCGGCGCTGCGGACATGAATCGCAATGAATGGCCGTTCGCGATGGTAAATCGTGCGTTTTTTGAGCAGTTGTTCGGGAAACAGCGAAACGCAACCTGCCCGAGCAAATCTATTTCCGGCTCTTTTCCGTCGGGCGAAGGCGGAATTGCTTCACGGCTTCGCGGGGACACGTGAACAAAAGGAGTCCTTCAGCTCACGTCACACAACATCACTGAGTCATTTTTACTCAGCCGGTCACCTTGGAGGTGCGAGCCGTAGTCTCGATAACCTCTCCCGCAAGCGGGAGAGGCAGCGCAGCGTTCAACGTGGCTACGGTTTGAATCCAGTCAGGGCCGAGAGCTCAGGTATCGTCAGCCTTCGGCTTCTTCTTGCCGGACTTGCTGCTCGCCGTGGTCTTCTTCGCGGCCGGCTTGCTCGAGGTCTTCTTCTTCGCCACCGGCTTGATGTTGACGGGCTGGCCGGCTGCCTCGCCCGGTTCCGGCCCCTGACGGAAGAACACCGCGCACTGCGGCGAGAGCTGCGACTTCTTCTGGATCATGCAGGCGGTGATGGCGTCGACGTTCGGCACGAACTCGCCGCACAGCCGCATCGCATCGGGCGTGCAGGCCTGCTGCTGCTCCGGCGTGTAGGCGAAGCTTGCACGGGGCTGGACGATGATGGCCAGGGCGATCGCGGAGATCGCGGCAGCCAGGAACCTCGTAGAGCGAAACGCCAGCATGATCCCCCCAATCGTCGAGTCGGAGGGAATAGTGGGTGAAGCCTTCCGCGTTGGCAACCGAGCCGCGAAGCGAAAACCGGGAGCTGTGCGCTCCGGGCAACAGGCATCAAGAGCGCGATGGGATCAGACTCGATTATGGCCACGAGGGAAGTGCGCTCCCTCCCCCGCTTGCGGGGGAGGGGTGGGGAGAGGGTGCCTCCGCAATAGAGGGCCCCGAAGAGTAGAGAGCCCTCACCCGCGCCTTTTGGCGCGACCTCTCCCGCAAGCGGGAGAGGTTCAGCGACCTCGCCGCCCGCCGCTTTAACCCTTTGGTCGCGCTAGTGAGATCGGGTTCGGTTCAAGGCTTCCGCGCTCCTCAAACAAAAAGCTCGAAAACAACCCCATGCAAAGTAGCCGGCAAGACCAGCATGCATTTTGCGGATTTTACGAAATCTATTTGACACGTCGGACAAATCAGGGGCATGATGCCATCATCGAGGGCGCTTGGATGGTCAGCGGATATCCCCGTGAGGTGAGGGCCGCATGGCTACCGTGTTGATCGTTGCGCCGGTGTTTGCCCTGATCGTGGCCGGCTATGCGGCGGTGCTGTTTCGCTTCGTCTCCGAGAGCGCGCACAAGGGCATCTCCGAATTCGCCTTCAGCATCGCCATCCCCGCCCTGCTCTTCCGCACAATCGTCGTGTCGGAATTCCCGCAGCTGAGCGCCTTTCGGATGTGGGGCGCCTATTACGGTGCGCTCGCAATCACCTGGATCGCGGCGCTGGCGCTATCGGCCCTGCTGCGCGAGCGGCGCGAGGACCGCGAGGACGGCGTCGTGTTCGCGATCGGCTCGGTCTACGGCAACATCGTCATGCTCGGCATTCCCCTGACGCTCTCGGCGCTGGGAAACGAGGCGGCGGGGCCTATGGCGCTGATCCTGTCGGTGAACACGCCGCTGCTCTGGCTCTGCGGCACGCTGCAGATGGAGCTGGTCGGCCGCAAGCAGAAGGGCTCGGCCCTGTCGGTCATCCTGCCGGTCATTCTTGATCTTGCGCGCAACCCGATCATGCTGGCGATCGGCTTCGGCCTTATCTGGCGCTTCACGGGCCTCGGCCTGCATCCCGTCGTCGACAAGACGATCGAGCTGCTCGCGCAGGCAGGATCGCCGGCGGCGCTGATCGCGCTCGGCATCAACCTGTTCCGCTTCGAGGTCAAAGGCGAGAAGCTCGGCATCGTCGTGATGAGCGCGCTCAAGCTGCTGGTGATGCCGGCGGCCGCCTTCCTGCTGGCGAAGCTGCTGGGCCTGCCGCCGCTAGCGGCGGGAGTGGTCGTTCTGTTCGCCGCGATGCCGACCGGCGCGAACGCGTATATTTTTGCGGTTCAGTATCAGCGGCTGGTCAACCCGGTGTCGGGCGCCGTCGCGCTGGGCACACTACTGGCGGCGGTGACGCTGCCGGCCGTGGTGGTGCTGGTGGCGGGGCTGAAGTAAGGGCGTGGACCCATTGGCGCGTAGCTGGTCTTAGCCAGATGGATGAAAGGCGGACGAACGCGAGGTCGTTCGCAGCAAGCTTGTCGTAGCGCGTTGCGACCCGACGACAACGCTCCCGACCACGCCTGCCAAATCCGTCGAAAATCACAGGCGCAGCCGGCCGGTCTCGTCTGCCTCAGAGCGGGCAAGCCATGCCCGGTGCTGGAGCGCAACCCTGACCAGGAATAATCGGATGTGGCGCCGGAACCGGCGGCAGCGGCGGCACCGGATCGACGGGGATATGCGGCGGCAACGGCCACGGCAATGGCCACGGCAACGGCGGAGGGCCGATGTGTACCGGAGGCAGTGGATCGATGATGATCGGCAAGTTGGTGTTCACGGCGTTAGTGTCGGCATGCGCGACGCCGGCCAACGCGCTTACGGCAAGCAATGAAAGACACAACGCTCGGAAAGTCATTGTCGTCGGCTCCTGCTGAGGCGCTGCAAATACGATCGCGCCAAGGATGAACAACCGAACGATCCCATTGCGCGTCGCCAACGCCAAGCCGGACATGAGAGCTAGAGAGAAACGACTAGTCGCAAAGAACTAGCCGCTCATCGCAAGCGCCGGGCGTTTTGAAACCTGAAGAGAAGCGTTGCACGCATGCACAAGCGGAGGCGGCATGAAGCCCGCGCTTCGGACAACAGGCTGGTCAACGCCAGACCAGCCAGAGCAGCGGCGCCAGGATGCAGAGGCTCAAGCCGATGCCGACCGACAGCCGGCCGAACCTGTGCAGCATCGACAACTGCGAGGGAGCGATATTGGGCTGCAAATCCAGCCAGCGCCGAAAGCGCTCAAACAGCCAGCCGATGAGGTGAACGAGGGCTTCGACCAGCCGGACGATGAGTTCAAGGAGCAGTTCGAAGATGGGGCCGGCCAGATCATCAAAGAGGAGGTCGAACAGGATCTCCATGCACATTCACCAAGCCGTCGGCCCATCCACCGGGTCGCTGCTCGAACTTGACGTGGGGATCGGAGATGCATGCCGACAGAAGCGTGCGCTTCACCTTTCGGGGATCGGTTCGTGATGTCTGGCTAGTAGCGCGTAGCGGGCGCGGCCGATGTCAGGCCGCGCCCGCTACACCCAGAACTTGGTTCAGTTCTGCATCAGCTGCTTCGCGTTATCGGGCGTGATGGCGGTGGTCGGCACGGTCACCACGGTCTGCACCTTCTCGGCGCAATCGAGCAGAATCGACTTCGCCATCTCGATCGCCTCCGGGCCTCCGGTCGGATAGGTGAAGGTTGCCGCCCACTCGCCTTCCGCAACCGCGCGGATGCCGCCGGCAGGCCCGGGCAAGCCATCAGTCCCGAGGATCTTCACTTGATCGAGTTTTCCGGCGCCCTTCGCAGCGAGACGCGCACCGGCGGCCATCATGTCGTTGCTCGCATAAACGGCCTTGATGTTCGGATGGGCCTGGAGCATCGCGGCGAACGCGGTCTGCGCCTTGTCCGGCAGCCAGTCGGCGGCCTGCTCGGCGACGACCTGGACCTTTGGATTGTCCTTCACGCCGGATTTGAAGCCGTTGAGCCGTTCGACGGCGGGCGTCGAGCTCGGCAGGCCCTGGAGCACCGCCACTTCGCCGCCTTGCGGCAGGAGCTTGTCAGCGACGTATTTGCCCGCCTCCTCGGCGATCTTGAAATTATCTCCACCGATGAAGGCCGTATATTCCTTGCCGGCCTCGCCGACCGTCTTGCGGTCGAGCTCGATGACGGGAATGCCGGCCTTCATGGCCCGCGCGACGACCGGCGTCAGAGGCGCGGCCTCGAAAGGTGAGATCAGGATCAGATCGACCTTCTGGGTGATGAAATTGTCCATCTGCGAGGTCTGCGTGTTCACGTTGCCGGCGCCGTCGGCAATCTGCAGCTTGAATTGCGGCACTTTCTTCGCCGCGGCGGTCAGCTGGTCGTTGACGTGCTGGCGGTAGGGCTCGGCATTGTTGGCCTGCGAGAAGCCAATGACGAACTCCCCGGTCTTGCTGCACTCCTTGACCAGCGGCGCCGCCTGTGCTGCACCGGCGACCAGCGTCGCCGTGCCGGCGCCCAGCACCAGATTGGACCAGAACCTTCCCTTCCTAGATGCGCGTCGCATAATTTCACTCCCTTGTTTGCTTCGAACATTCCATTCCACCACTGACGAGCGGTTTCTTCCCGGCGGACTGGTCGCCGCCAGGCCTTTACGTCACCATTTGGGTCAACGACCCAATCCCTCGCGGCGACGAACGAGAGATTGAAGAACCGCGGCCACGACGATGATCGCGCCGGTCGCTAGCAGTTGCAGGGCCGCATTGATGTTGTTGAGCTGAAGGATGTTGGCCAATGCGCCGAGCATGATCGCACCTGCGATCGTACCGATCATCGAGCCTGCGCCGCCGAACAGGCTGGTGCCGCCGATGACCACCGCCGCGATCGCGGTCAATTCATAGCCCGTGCCGTCATTGGCGCTGCCGAAATTAAACTGGCCGGCGTGGACGATGCCGGCGATGGCCGACACAAGACCTGTGATCGCGTAGACCGAGATCTTGACCAGCGTGACCGGCACGCCGGAAAGCCGTGCCGCCCGCTCATTGCCGCCGACCGCGAAGACGTAGCGGCCAAAGCGCGTGAAGTTCAGCACGAAGGTGGCCAGGATCGCGACGACGAGAAACACCAATGTCGCGACCGGCACCGTGTTGTCGAAGAGCCGATCGCCCAGCACCGAGAAAATCGGCGGCGCAAGACCCGGACCATTGCCGTAGGAGATGTTGATGTACTGGTTGTTGGAGATCACCAGCGCCAGGCCGCGCGCGACCTGCAGGCCCGCCAGCGTCACGATGAAAGCCTCAAGGCGGAAGCGGGTCGAGATCGCGCCTTGCGTGCAACCGAACAAGGCGCCGCAGGTCATCACGAACAAAAGGGTCGGAACGAGTCCCCAGCCCCAGGTCGTCATGATCGTGGCGGTCAGCACGCTGCACAGGCTGAGCAGCGCGCCGACCGACAGATCGATCCCCGCGGTGATGATGACGAAGGTCATGCCGACGGCGATGATGCCCGTCTCGGAAATCGCCCTTACGATGTTCGCGATGTTGTCCGGGGCTACGAACAGGATCGAGCCGTGCCGCCGCGGCGAGAAGATGATGCCGCCGATCGCAACTAGGATGAGGCCAATGACGCTCTGAAAGCGGACCGCGATGGCGAAGAAGTCGAGACGCCGTGTCGGTGCGGGCTGCACGGGCGTGGATTTCACAAGCGTTGCGGCGTCATTCATCGCTGTCATCCTGACTGGATTCGGCCACGGCGAGGATGTCGTCCTCTGCGGCGCCGGCGGGAAACTCGGCAACCGTACGCCCGCCCCTCAGCACGACGATGCGATCGCAGAGGCCGATCAGTTCCGGCATTTCGCTTGAGGCGACGAGAATGCCGACGCCTTGCGCGGCGAGCTCACGAATCCTGGCGTAGATTTCGCCCTTCGCGCCGACATCCACGCCCCGCGTCGGCTCGTCGAGCAGAAGCAGGCGCGGCTCACCAAGCACCTCCTTGGCAAGCGCGACCTTCTGCTGGTTGCCTCCGGAGAGGGCGCCGACCGCGAGCTCCGGCCGCGGCGGCCGAACGTCGAATGCCTTGATCGCTTGACCGGCAAGCCTGGCCTGGCGCGCTTGCGACATCAGAAAGAACGGCGACACGCGCCGCAGCACCGAGGCGACGAGATTACGTTCGACGCTGTCGCGCAGCATCAGACCGGCGCCGCGGCGATCGTCGCTGACAAAGGCAACGCCGGCGCGGCGAGCCTCCGGAATCGAGGTCAGCCTCGCCGGCCGGTCCTCGACCTCGACACGGCCCGACCAGGCGCCGGGGCCGCCCGCGCCATAGAGCGCAGAGAGCAGCTCGGTCCGTCCCGCTCCCATGATGCCGGCGAGGCCGACGACCTCGCCCGCGCGCACCTCGAGCGAGACCTCGCGCGGCGCACGCCAACCGGCCCGGTGCCGGCGCGGGCGATAGGCGGCTCGCTCCAGATGCAGCACGCGGCGGAGGAGTGCGCCGCTCCGGCGCGGATAGAGTTCCGTCAACGGCCGTCCGACGAGCAACGCCACGAGATCGGATTGCGGCGCAGCCGGCGGAGCCGTCCCTGCGATCCTGCCATCGCGCAGAACCGTCACGCGGTCGGCGACGCGCGGAACCTCTTCGAGCCGATGCGAGATGTAGACGATGCCGACGCCGCGCCTCGCGATGTCGCGCATCACATGAAACAGCCGCTGCACCTCTGCGGCGGTCAACGCGGCCGTCGGCTCGTCCATCACGAGAATTCGCGACGCGTAGGTCAGGGCCTTGGCGATCGCGACGATCTGTCGCCGACCGACCGACAATTCACCAACCGGTTGATCGACATCCACATCGAAGCCGAGTTCGCCAAGCCTTTCCCGCGCCGCGCGGCGCATCGCGCCGCCATCGAGCACGCCGGCTCGCGTCAATTCCCGGCCGAGGAACAGGTTGGCAGTCACATCGAGGCTCGGAACGAGATCGAGCTCCTGAAAGATCGTCGCGACGCCCGCGGCCTGCGCGACGCGCGGATCGGTGAAGCGGACGGCGGCCCCGTCGATGCGGATCTCGCCCTGATCCGGCTCGATGACGCCGGAGAGAACGTTCATCAGGGTCGACTTGCCCGCGCCGTTCTCGCCAAGCAGCGCGTGGATTTCCCCGCTCTTGAGATCAAAATCGACGCCGCGCAGCGCCTGCGCACCGCCAAAGCTCTTGACGATGCCACGCATGGCGAGCAGCGGGGTCTGAGCGGGCGTATTCATTTCGGCCTCCCGCAGGATTCGCGCTCGATGATGTCAGCGTCGAGTTGAATGGTGCGCCGCGCCCCTTGCGGAGCGGCAATCCGCTCCATGAGCAGGAAGGCGGCGCGCCGGCCGATCTCCGCGCAGGGCTGCGCGACCAGCGTCAGGCGCGGCTCGAAGCAGTCGGCCCATTCGAAATCGTCGAAGCCGACGACCGAGATGTCTTTCGGCACCCGCAATCCGCGCCTGTGGATCGCTTTCATGATGCCGATCGTCGCGAGATTGTTGCCGCCGACCAGTGCGGTCGGCGGCTGATCGAGATCAAGAAGCTGCTCCGCGGCCTGCATCGCGCTGTTCGTTGTCGCACTGCCGGTGACGAGAAGGCGTTCGTCGATCACGCCGCCGGCACCGGCCAGACTCTCGCGATAGCCGGCAATACGCTCGAGCGTGGTCGCGAATCCGGGATTGCCGCCGACATAGCCGATACGGCGATGACCGTGCGCGGCGACCCGCTCGACGAGATTGCGCATCGCCTCGCGGTTGTTGATGCCGACCTGGTCGAAGGCGGGATCGGGCATGCGATCGACAAGCACGCAGGGCAGCCCGACGTCGCGCAGATAGGCGAGCGCGCGACGGCCGGGATCGGGGCTGGGCGCGAGAATGATGCCGTCGACGCGCCGCTGATGCAGCGCAATGACGACGTCGAGCTCGCGGCCCGGGTCATCCTCGGTGTCGGACAGAAACACCATCATGCCGAGGCGCGCGCACTCGGTTTCGATCGCACAGATGATGTCGCTGAAATAGGGATTGGAAATCGAGGAGATGGCGATGCCGACCGAACGGGTCGAAGCGGCCTTCAGGCTCCGCGCCATGATGTTGGGACGGTAGCTCAAGGAGGTGATCGCCGCTTCCACGGCGCGCGCCGTGTCCGGCGAAACCCGCCGCGTGCCGTTCACGACATGCGAAACGGTCGAAACCGAAACGCCCGCTTTGCGGGCCACATCGGCGATGGTCGCCACATCCCCTCCCATGCCTGGATCTTGTTGGGTGATCCAAGTTCTGCAGGACTATGGCATACGAAAACGTTTGCGCAATCGTTTTTCTCATTTTTTTGAAATCTTCCGCTCGAACTTGACGTTGGGAGACGAGGCGTGTGCCGACGGAAGCGAATGCTTCACCTTCCGGGGATCGGCCCGTCATGTCTGCCAGGCCACCGATTGCGATCAGGACCTTTTCCTACCCCGGCCGCCGAGCGCCAATGCTCCAAGGTTGCGATCAGCCTGCCGCTGCCAACCTGCTATCGACATCCGGGTTTGCGCAAAGCAGACGCTTGCGGATGGCCTCTTCAACGAGTGCGAGCGCTTTCTTGGCTTCTCTTGCGTCGGCTTCAGCCGCTTGGGCGCGAAGCTCTGCGGCCGTCAGCTTGTCTTCTTGAGCTTCTATACGCGACTTGGCTTGTTCTAGTGCTCTGCACGCATCTTGCAGCTTGTGTTCGGCGGTGATCACGAGTTCACGTTGCGCCCGCTCGGCGGCCTCAGCTCGCATTTCGGCGAGCCGCAGCTTTTCCATGGCGCCCCTGCAGAGTTCCTGCGCGCGGGCTTCGGCCTCGCGGGCATGCTCTTCCATATCGCGAAATACATCAGCGGCTTGATACACCAGATCAAGAGCCGTTGCGCCTCTGTCTCGTGCCGACGGTCGAGAGAAGGACAAGACGCTCTCGTCTCTTCCAACTGACGCCGTGGAATTGCGCTGCGTCATGCAGTTCAAGCCCCGTCGCGGATACTGCGGCGTAGCGTGAGAGGTTTTGGTAAATGAACAGTTAACGCGTGCCGGCGGGACGCAGCCGCTGTGCGGCACCAACGGACGCGTGTCCACCACAGTGAACGAGGTGACACACCGGGCTCATTCCGGCAACCCCGCTTTTGCCTTTGCACGCGAAGGTAGCTACCCTGCCATGAGGCGTGTTGCAGGAGGCGGATATGGGACAACGCGAAGATATGCTCGAAGTCATCAGAAGCGCTTATGCTGCGCGCGGCAGCGGCGACGTAGACGGCCTCGTGGGAGCTTTTGATCCCGAGGGTATGTTCACCCTGGTCGGCGACAATAGCGCGCTCGAACTGACCGGAAGTGCTCAGGGGCACCCGACCTTGCGAGAGGCCTTCGGTCAATTCATCGCCAATTTCGAGTTCGTAGAGCGGCAAATCCTGAGCGAGCTGGTTGAGGGGCAGCGCGCCGCAGTGCACTCCCGCCTCGTCGTCCGATATCACCCCACCGGGAAAACCTTCAGCACCGAAGTCCTGGACCTGTTCAGATTTCAGGACGGTAAGATCGTTGAGCTGATTGAGTTTGCGGACACTGCGCAGATCAAAGCTGTGATCTCCTAGGGTGGCGGACGCGGCTCCTGATATCGAAACGCGGGAAATGCCGGCAAGGACAAAGGGCGCTTCGCTTTCCGGAGAACAGTCCGTGATGTCAGGCCAAGCTATCGGGATACGCTGGTACAGTTGGGTGGGCTCGAACCACCGACCTCCTGTTCCACAGACAGAAAAATATCGTCCCCTCCTTTGCGACTTACCACGCTGGATTTCGAATTACGTAGTAATTTCAATAGAAAATCTCACCAACGCTTCGCTGTCGTTCGCCCTGTTTTGCGTTACCGTGGTAGCTATATGGTAGCTACAAACACGAATGGGAGTTCTCATGGCATCGGGCAGTATCACGATTAGGGCTGTGCAGGGCCTCGCCCCGGGTGAAGCCATCTGGGATGCGGGCCATAAGGAGGCGGTGCGGGGCTTTGGCGTGCGACGTCAGCGCGATCAAGCGACCTACGTCCTCAAATACCGGTCGTTCGGCCGCCAGCGGTTCTTCACGATCGGCCCACACGGGTCACCCTGGACGCCAGAGAAGGCGCGCCGGGAAGCCAAGCGATTACTGGGACTGGTCGCTGACGGGAAGGACCCGGCAGACACCAAAGTGGAGGCCAACCTCCAAGCAGCCGACACACTCCGCAAGGTCACCGACGAATACCTCGGCGTTGCCAAGAAGAAGCAGCGCCCCCGGACGTATTCCGAGATCGAACGCTACTTGTTGATCGCATGGAAGCCCTTGCACTCCATCTCCGTGTTCAAGATCACCCGCCGCCACGTTGCAGCGCGCGTCGCCGAGATTGCAGCGCAGCAAGGGGCGGTCTCCGCCGCCCGCGCGCGGACGGCCCTATCCACATTATTCAATTGGGCTATTCGAGAGGGGCTCGATATTCCGGGAAACCCGGTGCTCGGCACCAACCGTCCCGAACAGCCGAAGTCACGGGACCGGGTACTATCCGACGCAGAGCTAGCCGAGATTTGGCAGGCCTGCGGAGATGATGATTACGGGCGTATCTTGCGCTTACTGTTCCTTACAGCTCAGCGGCGCGACGAAGTGGGCGGAATGGAATGGCCGGAGCTGGATACCTCAGCCGAGCGTTGGACTCTACCCAGCGCTCGGGCCAAGAATCATCGTGAGCACGAGCTGCCGCTCGTCCCGGCCGCCCTGGCCCTGTTACCGCCCCGGCAGGATGATCGCGACTGCGTCTTTGGCAATGGTCCTCGCCGAAAGGGCGATAAAGATCGAGGGTTCTCCGGCTGGTCCAAGTCGAAGGCCGCGCTTGATGCGCGCATTCTTGCCGCGCGGAAGATGGTAGATGAGGACGCAAAACCCCTACCCCATTGGACTGTGCATGATCTCCGTCGCACGGCTGCAACCGTGATGGCGGATCGGTTGGGCATCCTGCCGCATGTCATAGAAGCGATCTTGAACCACGTGAGCGGCCATCGCGCAGGCGTAGCCGGGATTTACAATCGGGCTCGTTACCAGGCCGAAATGCGAGATGCGCTGGAACGCTGGGCTGAACATCTAGCCCGGAGTGTGCCGCAATGCGATGCTGTATCGGGAGGCCCGCAACCCAGCGAGCATAGTGACTAAGTCTATTCGCCGGAAGCGCTCCATTGCCGACAAGGGCGGCAAGCCGTCCTTCACAGGCCCGGATGCGCGCTTAGGATAGCGTCCGAAGCAACCTCATCTGGAACGATGCTCGGTGAGGCGTTGTTCGTCACTCTCCCGGCCCACGCAACGCAATTGCGCCCGGCGGCCTTTGCTTCGTATAGCGCCCGATCCGCCTCTTCCAGCAATAGATGAGGATCACCAGCAAACGCATCCCACCAAGCCAGTCCTGCACTGATACTTACGCTGCGTCCCGGCAAGCCGGGATGAGGCAGGTCAACTGTGGAGACGGCCGCCCGCAATTCTTCGCAAACACGCTCCAGTTCAACGGCCGTGATTGAGGGGACTATCGCAGCGAATTCCTCGCCACCGTACCTAGCAATCGAAATGCCTTCTTTATCCGCCTTGCAAGCGAGCGCCTGCGCCACCGTCCGAAGGCAGACGTCGCCGGCGATATGCCCAGCCGAATCGTTATACTTCTTGAAGTGGTCGACATCCATCAGGATAGCGCCGACACTCTTACATTCTTTCTCCGCGCACAGACGTGCGGCTTCGGCTTCGAAATAGCGACGGTTTGGAAGCCCCGTCAATGCGTCTGTGTTGGAGATGCGCAGAAGCTCTCGATTGACCAGACTCAATTCCATCGCCGCATATTCGTAGCGGAGCGTTTCCAGAAATCGTCGCCTCCGATCAATCTCGTTCTTTCGGATCACCAGCAGCACCGTCAGGGACGCAGCGGTACCGATGATCGTATCGCTGACGAAAGAGCTCGAATTCGCTCTGAAGAGTAGTGGTAGGATTGGATGCAAGATTGCCGCGGAAAGGCAGCTAACAAGTCCGGCGAAAAATGAAATTGGTACGGCTGCGAGACATATGGCGAATACCATGATCGCAGCGAGCATATAGTTCTCCATCATCGCGGGCGGCGCTGATGTTCCCGCGAACTCGATGACAGCCATGGTCGATATGATCGCGGCACCATAGGCGAAGCTGATCTGCAGGGCGTTGCGAGAGCGCAACCCGTAGACCGCGACGCCGGCGCAAAAGAGTGCGACTAGACATCGCCAAGGCCATGCCGCGGCGAAGACCTCCGCGCTATTTGAACGATCAAAGCCAATTGCGACAAGCATCAACATTCCGCAGACCGCCGAGGAGCGCGCCATGTGACGAGCCATCGGACGTCCGCGTTGAAGCGCGTACGTACCCTCCAGCTCGGGCCGGAAAGACCAACAAGATGCGCGCGCAATCTCGCTCTCGAAATCGGTACGATCCATCTCAGCGTCAAGCTCATTGAAAAATCAGGCGATAGTGATCCAGGAGAGGTTAAAAATGGGTGCCGGGAACGCAGCCATGTCGCCGCCAGACATCCGCAAATTTACGGAACGACCGAAAGCTGAAAACCGGCGACCACTCGGCTTCACCTATGTGCACATCGACCAGTGCGTCAGCTGCCCCAGCCGTGTCCCGCCGGGCCGATTCCGGGGAAATCGACAATGAGATCCCAGCCCGTCACATCGACTAAGAACGGATTGTTCTTTTTGCCCACCTCCTCGTCGTACTCGGAACGCATGTCGACATGGGTCCACATGCCGCCAGTCAGCAGACGCTCGTCGTTGGAAATTGGAGGCTTGAACTCATCGAGGCTCACCACGACCTCTTCCAGCCGCCGGCCGACTTCCCCGGCGCGGCCCAGGGCACGCCCGAATGCGGTGCCGGCTGGCGCGACCTTCCCGAGCACCTATGCGTTCGGACCCGGACGGCCGTCCAAGCCGACGGCGGCCCCTTCCAGTTCGACCAGATCAAGGAGAAGTACGGGACCCTCCGCGTCCACTGGGACGGCGCCATCTCTCCGGAGAGCGACGAACAGGTCGAGGACGCCATCGCCTTGGCGGAGGCCCGCAGCGCCGTGACCTGCGAGGTCTGCGGCAAGGAGGGGCGCCTCCGGGGCGGCGCCAGGCTGAGCACCTGCTGCATGGCGCACTCGGAAAGCCGGCCAGCGGTCAAGCGCCGCTCGGGCCTCGAGAACGTCCCCCGGTGCGACGCTTTTCCGACAGCAGGCGCTTCGTCACCTGCCGCCAAGAGTCAGATGAGTGCAGACCTTGGTAACACCGACCGTCCGCGAGCTTGCCGTGGCACTTCAGGATGCGTTGCGCTGCTCACGGGCATAAGCGTTGAGGCGGGTGAGTTCCTCGACGTAGACGCGGTGCAACCTGAGAGGCGCGACGAGTCCCTCGACGAAGCCGGCGATGCCCGTCTCGCCATCAAACCTGGAGGTGATGTTCACCAGCGCCTGCTCGCCGTGGGGGGTCACAGTAAATGTCCTGACGAGGCCGGAGCTGCCGGTGTCAGCCTGGACCAGGATTCGGCCGGGCTCCGGCTCAGCGATCTCCATCCGGAGCTTCCGGACGCCGCGGGCGGATTTGATTTTGAAGCTGACGACGCTGCCTGCTCCTATGCCGCCTTCTTCGAGTTGGAAGTCGTAGAAGGGGGGTGGCAAGAACCGAGCATGAAGGTGCATGTCTGCGAGGTATCGGTAGACATCGTCCGCGGGCGCGTCGATGGTGCGCTCGGCGGACGCGACGACGTATTTGGCCATGAGTCTGATCTCCTTGTTCGTGGGTTGACCGAGGATCCGAGCGTGCTTTCCTATGAAGGCTGGTCCCTGCGCGAAGTCATCGACCTGCGACACGGTGACCGACGATTTCGGTTTCTAGCGTTCTTGGAAATTCTCGCGCGAAACGACGCTGAAAAGCGTCATGCAGCTAGTAGCTAAGGTCAAAGACGAGGCGCCAAAGGCGCTCAATGGCCCTTGCCATCCAGCCGCCCGCAACCGAGCCGTTCACAAAATCGACGGCTCCGGCGTTCATCGTCTTCGGTGTCATCCCGCCTAATTCATTTTGACTAACTACGGAATCATTGACGATGAACAAGACTCCGTCGCCTGCCTGCTGGTCGAGCATTACCGTCGCCTCCTACCGCCTGAGCACCCAGCCTCAGACTCTTGAACGACGATGACTTTGCCCTGGACAGACAGAATAGCAATCGCCTAACTTCCTATGTCTCCATACATAACTGGATGGACCACCAAACGAGCCGGAGGAGCGAACGTGGACTTACAATGGAATGACCTCCGCATTTTTCTCGCCGTTTGCGATGCCGGGAGCATGAGCGGCGCCGCACGGCGCTTGAAGGTGAGCCAACCCACTTTGAGCCGGAGGATTGCGGAGATGGAGTACGGGCTCGGCGAGCCGCTTTTCGTCCGCAAAAACCAGGGCATCACCCTAACGAAAACTGGAATGAGGCTAATGCCCGCAGCCCAAGGCATGGCGCAATGGGCGACGGAAGCCAGTCGCTCACTCGATGCGAAGAACTCTCCTGTCAGTGGCCGCGTGCGCATTACGGCGGCACCGTCGTTCGCCTTAGATCTCCTGGCGCCTTTCGCGGAAACCCTCAAGAGAAAGCACCCACAGATCGCTCTCGAGGTGTTGGCCAGCACGGAGCGCTTGAATCTCTCGCGTGGCGAGGCGGACATCGCGCTCAGGAGATATCCCTCCGATGATCCCGATCTGATCACAGTCGGCGAAACTGTGATTCCGATCGGCGCGTATGTCAGCAAGGACTACGCACGGAGACTGCCCGCGAAGTATGGCTTTCGCGACCTCGACTGGATCGCATGGGCGGGGCAACTCGAGATGGTCAGCCCGAATCCGGAGCTCGCGGCTAAGATCCCAGACTTTCGTCCCACTTTCGCGTCTGACGACTACAGCGTACAGGTCGCGGCCTGCCAGGCTGGCGTTGGCGCGATGATACTTCTGAAGACGCCCCACCGGCTCAAGCGGTCGGGAGAACTCGTGGAGCTCAAGCTCGACCTTCCGACTTCGCTCCGCGCAGAACTCGCGATCATCTGTCACAAGCGCATGGCCGATCTCCCCAAGGTTAGAACCGTCCTGGACCTGCTCAGGCAGGAATTCGCCAATCTGAGGAAGGCCTAAGACGCAAGCAAACATTGAATAGTGCGGCCCGAATGCTGGCTAAGACAGCGCCCGGTCGGATGGCCTCCAACCGGGCGACAATTCAACTATTCCGGGAAGAACCGGCCGTTGCCTATGCAGCAGCGTTCGTACCGGACATCTGATCGAAGCAATCCAGGGTACGAGCTGAATAGACCAGCGCCGCACCCGCATTCATTGCAATCGCGACGCCAAGTGCCTCGGCAATCTCAGCCTTCGACACGCCATGCTTCGTTGCGGCCTCAACGTGGCTGGCGATGCAACCATCACAGTGTGTGGTGACAGCAACCGCAAGTGAGATCAACTCGCGCGTCTTCCCGTCGAGATGCTGCGCTTTATCGCCGGAGTTGGCCAGAGCCAGATATCCCTTGACCGTTTCCGGTGCGAGCTTCGACAAGTCGCCAACCCGCGACTTCACGGCAGCACGATACTTCAACCAGTCTAACATGTACTCTCCTCTTCTCTTCTGCTCTTCAGAACTCGCATCATATGAGACGAAGCTGTCAACAAACGCGCCAAAGTTTGCGCGCTCGATAGTCGTGCAAGCGCTAAAGGTGTCGTCCCTTTCGGCTATCCGTCGCGGCCCTCCGCGACACGCTTGAGAGGCATCCCCTCAGTGTAGAATTTGGCTAAGAAACAGCTTCGTCCGGTTGTGTTGTGGGTTTCCGAAGAATTCGGCCGGCGTGTTCTGCTCGACGATCTGACCGGAATCCATGAAGATGACACGGTTAGCCACCTTGCGCGCGAACCCCATCTCGTGAGTGACGCACAACATGGTCATCCGCTCTTCGGCCAGACTCACCATCGTCTCCAAGACCTCCTTGACCATCTCCGGATCGAGCGCCGAGGTTGGCTCGTCAAACAGCATGATCCGGGGCTTCATACAGAGAGAACGCGCAATCGCGACGCGCTGCTGCTGACCGCCAGACAGTTGACCGGGGTACTTATTAGCCTGCTCGGGAATCTTTACCTTGCGCAGGTAATGCATCGCGATTTCCTCTGCTTCCTTGCGCGGCATCTTGCGAACCCAAATTGGCGCCAGCGTGCAGTTTTGTAGGATCGTGAGGTGCGGGAAGAGGTTGAAGTGTTGAAACACCATGCCGACCTCACGACGGACCTCGTCAATCTTTTTGAGATCGCTGGTGAGCTCCTTGCCGTCGACGATGATTTTACCCTTCTGGTGCTCCTCGAGGCGATTGATGCAGCGAATCATTGTCGATTTGCCGGATCCCGAAGGCCCACAAATAACAATGCGCTCGCCGCATATAACCTTGAGGTTCACGTCCTTTAGTACGTGATAGCCGCCGTACCATTTGTTCATGCCGATGATCTCGACCGCGACTTCATTCGCCGAGACTTGCGTCCTGCTGAGATCTACGTTCGCAGCGCGAGACGTACGTTTTGTGCTCATCTGCAGGCTCCCTTCTCACCGCCCATGCCCAGTTTCAAGACGCCGTTCCACATACTGCGAATATCGAGACATACCGAAGCAGAAGATCCAGAAAATCACTGCGGCAAAAACATAACCGGTCCTTGCGGTTTGCGGCGTCGCCCAATTGGCGTCTCCGGAAATGCCCTGCTTGACGATCCCAAGCAGATCGAACATCGAGATGACGAGGACCAGCGTCGTGTCCTTGAACAGTCCAATGAAAGAATTGACGATCCCTGGAATGACGAGCTTTAGGGCCTGCGGCATGATGATCAGCCCGGTCTTTTGCCAATAGCTGAGCCCAAGAGAATCCGCTCCCTCGTATTGGCCCTTGGGCATGGCCTGAAGCCCTCCCCGCACCACTTCCGCCATGTAAGCAGATGAAAACAGCGCAACGCCGATGAGCGCGCGGAGCAACTTGTCGAATGTCGTACCGGGCGGCACAAAAAGAGGAAGCATGAACGCTGCCATGAACAGCACTGTGACCAGTGGAACTCCCCGAACAGTTTCGATGAAGATGACAGAAAGTAGCTTGATCGTCGGCATTCTGGATCGACGGCCAAGAGCCAAGACAATGCCCAGGGGGAGCGAGACGACGATACCAACGTAGGCAAGGACGAGAGTGACCATAAGTCCACCCCATAGCGGGGTTTCGACGTAAGGCAGCCCGAAAACCCCGCCAATCAACAGAACGAAGGCGATAAACGGATAGATGCCGAAGAACAGGATCGCATTGGCCCGTTTGAGCGGCGCGCGCGGAATGAGCAGCGGGACGAGCAGTCCCACGAAAATGGCGCCCGCCAGCATCACGCGCCAGCGCTCTTCCAACGGATAACGGCCAAACATGAAATAGCCGAACCGGTTGGATACGAACGGCCAGCACGCAGCCGACCAACCGGCCGGCAGTTGGCCGCCCTGTTCGATGGTGAGGCAGGCAGTTCGATCGGTGCCAACCCAGACGGCATTGAAGAACAGCCAGCTCAGGATCTGTGGCAACGCCCACGCGGCTATGATCACAGCAACAACCGTCAGGAGCATGTCCGCCGGCGTGGCGAGGAGATTCTTGCGCATCCAAGCTAGAATCCCGACCTCGGAGTTCGGCGCAGGTTGCGCAAGGGTCATGTCGGTGCGCACCCAGCAAATGTCATGTTGCTTCATGCCTCACCTCTGCCTGAGTGCCAGCTTGACGTTGAACCAGTTCATGACGAGAGAGGTCAGAATGCTCAAACCGAGATAGACCACCATAAAGATGACGACGACCTCGATGGCGCGCCCGGTCTGGTTCAGGATTGTACCGCCCACTGCGTACAAATCCGCATAACCGACGGCCACTGCAAGCGACGAGTTCTTCGTCAAGTTCAGATATTGGCTCGTCAGCAGTGGGATGATGATACGTAGTGCCTGCGGAATGATCACCAGACGCAATCCTTGCCCAGGGCGAATGCCCAGGGAGGAATAAGCCTCCGCCTGCCCCTTCGGCACACCCTGGATACCAGCGCGAACGATCTCTGCGATGAACGATGCCGTATAGAAGGACAGCGCCAAAAGTAACGACAGAAATTCGGGCTTCACGTCGAGCCCTCCCGTCAGCATGAAGGTGCCCTTCTGCGGGAATTCGACGGTCATTGGAAACCCTGCCAGCACGCAACCAAGCAGCGGCAAACCTATGAGGAGTGCAACTGAAACCCAGAAGACGGGGAGTTGCTGCCCCGTTGCCATCTGGCGGGCATGCGCTCTTCGCGCGACGTACCATGACAGCCCAATGGCTACCATGAGCCCTGCAATAATGAGCCAAGCTCCCTGGCTCCAGATCAGGCGCGGGAGATAGAGACCGCGGTTGTTGAGGTATGAACCGAAGGGTAAAGCCAGGCTGCTGCGCACGTTCGGCAGCAACGCAAGCACTCCTTGGTACCAAAATAGAATCACGAGCAGTAGGGGCACATTGCGGAAGACTTCAATGTAGATGGTCGCAAGCTTGCGTATCATCCAGTTGCTCGATAGTCGGCCGATGCCAACCACAAAGCCTACGATTGTTGCGACAATGATGCCCAAGACGGCAACACGCGCGGTGTTCACAATGCCAACCAGCAAGGCCCGTCCGTAGGATGACTCCGAACTGTAATCAATAAGCCGGTCAGGAATCTCGAACCCGGAGCGTGAGTTCAGAAACTCAAATCCTGTCGGAATATTGGAACGACGCAGATTTTCGATGGTATTGTCAGAGATCCACCAGAGCCCGAACACCAGCAGAACGACAATTGCGACCTGGACAACGATGCTCCGGAGCTTCGGGTCATAGAACGGCGACGCCTTCGTCGGCGCGACATCGAGAACTACCTCTTGTGACACTGCGCTCCCCTCGCGTGAATTCTTGATGCCGATGTGGCGTGCTAGGACCCAGAATTGTGCCGAATTGCCCCAGCCCATCGTAGGGCTATCAGCGTATCGGCACGCCGTATTGGATACCGCCTTTGGTCCACAATGCGTTGACACCACGAGAGATATTCAAAGGGCTACCCGACCCGAGGTTACGCTCAAAGATTTCCCCATAGTTACCGGTCGCCTTGACGATGTTGACGACCCAGTCGTTTGACAGGCCCAGATCAGTACCGATCTTCGTTCCGGCTTCGGTCCCAAGTATCCGCTTGATGTCGGGATTGCTGCTCCCCTTCATCTCATCGACATTCGACCGGTTAATGCCAGCCTCCTCGGCATCAAGCAGCGCAAAGTAGGTCCACTTCACGATGTTCAGCCACTTAGCGTCCCCTTGACGCACGGCTGGCCCGAGCGGTTCCTTGGAAATAATCTCCGGCAATACGACGAAGTCCTTCGGCGACGAGGTCTGCAGGCGAGCTGCGTAAAGACCGGATTGATCGTTTGTGAAGGCATCGCATCGACCCGCATTGTAGGCCGCAGTCGCCTCCTCAAGGGTGTCGAAGACCACTGGTGTGTAGTCGATCTTGTTGGCCTTGAAGTAGTCGGCAAGATTCAATTCGGTCGTTGTCCCCGCCGCCACGCAAATCACCGCGCCCGACAGCTGCTTGACCGACTTGACATCGGGCAACTTCCGCGCGTTGATCATGAAGCCTTGCCCGTCATAATACATGACGCCAACGAAGCTGATGCCAAGCGAAGTGTCGCGGCTCACCGTCCAAGTGGTGTTGCGCGACAGGACATCGATTTCTCCAGATTGAAGCGCGGTGAACCGGTCTTTGGCCGTCAGCCCGGTGAATTTGACCTTGCTGGGATCACCGAATACGGCTGCCGCGACCGCACGGCAGAAGTCAACATCGAGACCAGTCCACTGACCCTTGTCATCCGAAGCGGAAAAGCCCGCCAAGGCTACGTTCACACCGCACTGGAGGAAGCCCTTTGACTTGATGTTGGACAACGTGTCCGCCGACGCTATCGATGCAGTCAGCGCAAGCGACGCCATACCTGCTGCGACTGCCAATGATTTCTTTCTCATGGTCTCCACCCTCTTCTTCGTCAAACATCTTCGCCACGGACTTCGAACCCGTGAGCTGACTCGGCATCGAGAGCCGTTTCGGATCGTTACAGCCAATGGGATCTCGGCGAGACTTGCTCGGGCCAGATCCGTTATGGCGCAGATTGTTTTTTAGCCCGCACACCCGAACGTCAACGCGATCCATGCGTTGCAACTGATTGCGGAACACGTGTTGACCAGACGCAGTTGCCCATCGAACGACCGGTCGCGATCGGCTCGTGCATAGCTCTGGGAATGATCCCACATACCCTCGACCGCACCTTGCTTGGCTTACACCAGCGCACATCCGGCGGTTAATCCGAAGCGATCCGCGCCTTGCGAACTAGCCCCCCACTCAACTCGTTCGCCAGACCGTGTACTCGTAATGCTGAGTACACAGATCGGAACGGCGTCGCATGTACTGCCCCAGAAAGACTGGCATAAGCGACCTTACCTCCCAATCAGCAATATTATGGTGGCCATTACCATTGTGACTCCGATGCCAGGGGCAACGATCCAGAAGGTCTCGTTTCTCGTCTCGAAACATCTGCGGGCGATATTCCATTTCGACAGCAACACGACCGAAAATCGAGATATTTGCTTGTGCCGGCAATAAAGCCGCGTCCACAGCATCTCCATCCAGTTCGACATCTGCGCCCTTATGAGTGCACACCCTCGAAGCTTCGCGATTTCCTGATCACCCAGCATCGCGTTGTTTTTTGAATCAAGCAAACGAGATATATTCACGGATGAGTTCAACTTTTTTTAAGTGACCCCGCCGTCGTACGAACGCTTGGGTTTTGATCTCAGTGATATAGAGCCGTTCGTAAAGCAGACACTTCGACTTCCGCGCACGTCCCTCGGATATCGGATCGATTCTCGATCGGGCGCCCGATCGGCACCGCCATCTTCCGTTCGCAGGAGAGCGACTTCGCGTGAAAGATCGTAGAGCTACCATGCTCGTCGGCGTTAGGCTTCACCAACGTAACGGCGCGACCTCCGCCGGCGCATGCCGCCGATGCCCCTCTCGCCAGTCTCTAAGCTACTGGTGCCTGCAATCGAATGCCCGGTCAGGCCTGCATACAGCGATAACCAACACTGACCGGCAACAACAAATTCGCTTATGGATATCGTCAACAAATTTGGGTTGTGAAGCTTACGCCCTAGGCGTAGTCATACGGCGCCTCGCATAATGCGGGGCGGCACTCTCGGAGTGCCCACGAATATCGGCCTCCACATCACGCCGAGAATCTGCTTCTTCGCAGGATTTAGTACCTTTCGTCGCGCGCGGTTGATCTCCCCTACGTCAAGGTTTGCATCATGAAAAAAGACACGCTGCTCGTCCGCGGCGGCCGCGCGCCCACCGGTCCGGTGAATCCCCCGGTATCACGGGCCTCCACGATCTTGTTCGAGGATCTTGCCGCTTTCGACGCGACGCGTGCCGACCGGTTCGGGGCGCTTCGTTACGGTATCCATGGCACTGACACACTATTCGCGCTCGAGCAGGCAATCACGAAGCTCGAGGGCTGCCATCGAGCGATTGTGCTGCCGTCTGGGCTTGCTGCCGTTACCGCCGCTCTCACCGCCGTCCTTAAGGCTGGTGATCACCTCCTCATGGTGGATACGGTCTACGGACCTACGCGCGCCTTCTGCGACGGCTTGCTGGCGCGAAGCGGCGTCGAGACGACCTATTACGACCCCTTAATCGGCGACGGAATCGCCACGCTGTTCCGTGACAATACGCGAGCAGTATTTTGCGAGAGCCCCGGCTCGCTCACCTTCGAGGTGCAGGACATACCCGCCATCGCGAAGACTGCGCACGCGAGATCGATCCCTGTCCTGCTCGATAACACCTGGGCGAGTCCGTTGTTCTTCGACGCTCTCACTAAAGGTGTTGACATCTCGATTCAGGCGGCAACGAAATATCTCTGCGGCCACTCGGATGTGATGATGGGCACAATCGCCACGACCGAGGAGTGGTGGCGACCAGTTCGTAACGTCGTGGCGGATCTCGGCTTCTCCACCAGTCCGGATGACTGCTATCTGGTCCTGCGGGGCATGCGCACACTCGGTGTGCGCATGCGCCACCAGATGCAGAGTGCGCTCACCGTCGCGCGCTGGCTTCGGACACAGCCGGACGTATTGCGCGTACTGCATCCCGGCCTGCCCGAGGATCCGGGGCACGCGCTTTGGTCACGCGACTTCAGTGGATCCTCTGCACTTTTTGGCGTCGAGCTTGCCTCCCGTTCTCAACTCGGACTGACCGCCTTGATGGATTCGCTGGAGCTGTTCGGGATCGGCTCGAGCTGGGGAGGCTATGAGAGCCTTGCCCTACCGGCCCGCTTCACACGTACTGACCGCCCATTCCCATTATCGGGTACTCTGGTGCGGCTGCATATTGGCCTTGAGGATCCTACCGATCTCATTGCCGACCTCACAAAGGCCCTCGTGGCCATGCGAGCGGCGCAGGCCAGTGCAATATGAGCAGGCAGCGAATCGGCGATGAGTCCTTCCGCAAAATTCGCATTGCGCCGCCCCGTTATCGTTGCCGCGAACTCGCGCACATATCACTCTTCCCCAAGACGTCGCGCCGAGGCCAAGCAAACCAAGGAGCGGTAATGGGGTTCAGCCTCGCTTACAGCTGACGTTAGCATTTTTCGCTACCCGAATTTGCGGCGGTACTGGCATGATCTCGTGGATTGCGCGCAGAACCGTTTCCAACGGGGACTTTGCCGCGCCTCACACCAAGAATGGTACGAAGGCATCGCGATCTACTGCATGCTTCGATCGGTTCGTACCGATAATGCAATCGATGATCTTTGTGCTGCAGCGGTGATTGCAGTACAAAAAGCAATCGCTCCGGAGGGAGATGTATGATCGACAGACGCGACCTGCTCAAAGGAGCGGGCCTTGCTGCACTAGCGGCCACACTGAATTCTACCAAAGCACTGGCCCTCGACACCGTCACCCTGCCCTTCGGCAATGGCGAGCGGCCGCTGGTGAAATATCCGCAGAAGCGGCCGATGATCGGGTTGACCAGCCGGCCGCCGCAGCTCGAGACACCGTTTGCGGTCTTCAACGACGGGCCGATCACGCCGAACAACGCGTTCTTCGTGCGCTATCACCTCGCGGGCCTGCCCTACGATCTCGATCCCGACAAGTTCACGCTGGAGGTCAAGGGCAAGGTCGACAAGCCGCTGAAGCTGTCGCTGAAGGACATCCGCAAGATGAAGGCGACCGAGATCGTCGCCGTCAACCAGTGCTCCGGCAACAGCCGCGGCCTCGTAGAGCCGCGCGTTGCCGGCGGACAGCTCGCCAATGGCGCGATGGGCAATGCGCGCTGGCGCGGCGTGCCGCTGAAGACCGTGCTCGAGATGGCCGGTGTGCAGGCGGGCGCCAAGCAGGTCACCTTCAACGGCATGGACGGCCCGGTCAGCGACAAGACGCCTGATTTCGTCAAGGCGCTCGACATCGACCATGCGGCCGACGGCGAGGTCATGCTTGCCTATGGCATGAATGGCGAGGACCTGCCGTTCCTCAACGGCTTCCCGCTGCGCCTCATCGTGCCCGGCTACTACGGCACCTACTGGGTCAAGCACCTCAACGAGATCACCGTCATCGACAATGTCTATGACGGCTTCTGGATGAAGTCGGCCTATCGCATCCCCGACACGCCCTGCAATTGCGTTGAGCCGGGAACTGCGCCGAAGGCGACGATCCCGATCAACCGCTTCACCATCCGCTCCTTCATCACCAGCGTTGCCGACGGCGCCAGGCTGAAGGCCGGCGGCACGACGCTGCGCGGCATCGCCTTCGACAGCGGCAAAGGCATCAAGGACGTCCAGGTCTCTACCGATGGCGGCAAGACCTGGACCCCCGCCAAGCTCGGCAAGGATCTCGGCAACTACTCATTCCGCGAATGGAAGCTGCCGGTGACGCTCGCGGCGGGGCAAGTCGAGCTCAAGGTGCGCGCCACCAGCAATTCCGGCGAAACGCAGCCGGAGACGCCGCGCTGGAACCCGGCGGGTTATTTACGCAATGTCGTCGAAACCGTCCGCGTCAGCGTGGCCTGAGGAGCATTATCATGCAGCGCACCGTTCTCCTCGCCACCACACTCGCCGTTGTCGCCATGATGAGTTCGTCCCTTGCCGCCCCGGTCAATTACAAGACGCCGGATGAGGTCGCCGCCTTCAAGCCGGGGCCCAATCTCGAGGTGGTTCAAGGCAATTGCGCTGCCTGCCACTCGTCCGACTACATCGCGACGCAGCCGCCAATGAAGGACAAGAAAGGCTTCTGGCAGGCCGAAGTGACCAAGATGATCAAGGTCTATGGCGCGCCGATCGACGATGCCGACGTCGGCAAGATCGTCGATTACCTAGCCACGACATATTGAACTCCAGTGAGGCTCACAAATCCCGAATCTGGATCGATCAGCCTGACGGGATTTACAAGTTTCAAAGCAATCGGACCTGGATCGCGACATGGATCAATTTCATCTGCTCTCCAAGCGCTTCGGCCCCGAGGCGGCGGATCTAGAGCTCGACGACAGCGCCCCTGCCGTCCACAGCCAACTGGCCAAGCGTAGCTCTATTCGTAAATTCCGCCCCGAACAAATCCAAGGTCACGTCCTACGGCGACTTTGCGCGCTCGCGCTATGTGCCCCAACCAAGAGCGATCTGCAGCAACGCGACATCATCATTATCGATTCGCCTGCCTTGCGATCCGAAATCTGCGTGCTTTTGGCGAGCGGCCGCCTGGGCCAGAAGTGGCTCGAGGAAGTCCCGAACCTTCTGATCTTCTGCGGTAACAATCGGCGGCAGCGGCGCCTCCATGCGCTGAGAGCTAGGCCCTTTATCAACGACCATCTGGATGCCTTCTTCAATGCCTCGGTCGATGCCGCGATAGCACTCTCATCGTTTGTGATCGCGGCGGAAGCAGAAGGCCTTGGCGTCTGCCCCATCAGCGCGGTGCGCAACCACCCGGACCGGCTCGCAGAGCTGCTGAACCTACCCGCACACGTCTTTCCCGTGGCAGGCCTAGCCGTCGGGTATCCAGATGAGCAGCCACCAAGGAGTTTGCGGCTACCTCTGCACGTTACTATTCATCACAACACCTATACCGACGATACGCTCGACGCCGCGATCGAGGAATACGATCGACATAGATCTGCCGACCAGCCGTACACGATGCAACGATACGTCAAGGAACTCGGGCGGTCTGAGAGCTATGGCTGGTCCGAGGACAAAGCCCGGCAGTACTCGTTTCCGGAGCGCCAAGACTTCGGTGCCTACGTCAAACGCATCGGTTTCAAGCTAGACTAATTGGCCGACACGCAACTCTGCGCGGACAATTGACACGGCGTTTCGGCGCCGAACTATCCAACTGGCAGATCTGCGCCGCACGCTAAGCTCGCGACGGACTCACCCAGGTGGCCCCTGCCCCTCAGCTCCCCTTTGTGTCGTGGACATAGGTGAAAAAGAGGTCCTGCCAGTTGCTGGTCGTGTCATTGATCAGCCCCGCGGCGTGCATTCCATTCAGAAATACCAGCAGCTTCTGAGGCTCGGTCGTCCACTTGTTCTCCGGATTTTTGATGATTGCCTCCGCATCCTCTTCCGAGAGCTTGAGGTGGTCCCCCTTGATCCAAAGGATCGCGGCTGTCTTCGGATCGGAGTTGATCAAATTGATGCTCTGCTTGAGCGCCGCATAGAACGCCGCGACGATCTTCGGATTCTCGGTTACGAACTTGTCCGTCGCCCAAGCAACGCTGAATGTATGAGGTCCGTCAAGAACCTCATAACTATCGAGAACTCGATGCGCCCTGGGATCCTTGAGCTCCATCTCCTGAAACGGAGAAGATCCGAAATGCGAGGTGATGCCTGCCTTGCCACCCAGCATCGCAACCTGAGCGTCGGGATGGCTCAAGGAGACTGTCAGCGGATCAAGCTTGGTCGCCTGTCCCTTCCCGAACTGCTTCTCGGCAGCCATCTGCAACGTGATTGCCTGAATCGAAGTCTTCACTGTCGGCATCGCGATCTTGTCGGCGGTACCGAAGTCCGCGAGCGACTTCACCTTTGGGTTGACAGTTACGAGGTACAGTGGCAGCGAAGCCATCGCCGAGATGCCCCTGATCTTGTAGTTCTTCAACGTCCGCGACCAAATCGTAAGCATAGGGCCGACACCGCCCGATGCTACGTCGAGGTTGCCAGAGAGAAGCGCCTCGTTCATCCCTGAGCCGGCGGAGAACTGGAGCCACTCCGTTTTGACGGTTTGACCGCTCTTGGCCGCCTCCTTTTCGAGCAACTGCTCTTCCTGCATGATGGTCAGCGGCAGATAGGCCAGGCCATATTGTTTGGC
Organism: Bradyrhizobium sp. CCGUVB23; assembly: GCF_024199885.1. Taxonomy (NCBI): domain Bacteria; kingdom Pseudomonadati; phylum Pseudomonadota; class Alphaproteobacteria; order Hyphomicrobiales; family Nitrobacteraceae; genus Bradyrhizobium; species Bradyrhizobium sp. CCGUVB23. The sequence goes on along the minus strand of NZ_JANADQ010000001.1, from coordinate 5,109,627 downwards.
GAGACGTATCGTCGAAACTTCCGCCCTTGAAACGTTTGGCGTCAGCACGCTCGCCAGAGCGAGCGCGACAAGTGCCAGATAGCTGGATTTCACTGCTTGTCCTCCCATTCGTGTCGTCTCTCGCTTATGCGAGGAGATTCTCACTGTCATCAGCTGTGGGCGCCCCACCGATTGATCGTTCTCTGCTCGATGACGCGGAAGATGAGGTTCTCGACGACAAGCCCAATCAAGATGACCGTCAACAGGCCGGCAAATACGTTCGGGATATCGAGCATGTTCTTGTTCTCGAAGATGAACCATCCCAGACCGCCTGAGCCGGAGCTGACGCCGAACACAAGCTCGGCCGCGATCAGTGTTCGCCAGGCAAATGCCCACCCGATTTTCAAACCGGTCAGAATGCTGGGAAATGCTGCGGGAATCAAAATCTTGATGATGAAAGCAGGACCGCCAAGTCCGTAGTTGCGGCCGACCATCTTCAAGGTCTTGCTCACGGACAGGAAGCCGGCATGGGTATTCAGCGCAATCGCCCAAGTGACTGAGTGGACCAACACAAACACCAGACTTCCATTCCCTAGTCCAAACCAGATCAAGGCGAGCGGGAGCAGCGCAATCGCCGGCAGGGGATTGAACATGGAAGTCATCGTCTCGAGAAAGTCCCTGCCAATCCGGGATGCGATCGCAAGCCCGGTCAGCATCGCGGCGAGAGCGACACCCGCCGCATACCCCATCAACAGAACTCTGATCGACCCCCATGCCCGGCCGGGCAGAACACCATTGACAACGCCCTTGGCGAATGCCGTCATGGTCGCCCCGAAGGTCGGGAACAGGAGTTCATTGTCGAGCCAACGCCCATACGCCTCCCAGACAAGTGCCAGGGCGGTCAGAATGAATGCCTTCCGAACGAAGTCCTCGCCGTAGAGCTTATCGAATAGCGATCGAGGCTTCTCGACCACCCTGATTTCCTCGACGCTCTGAGCATTCCGGATTTCGGGACGAAGTGAGTTGGTCATTTGCGAATTTGACACGACGCTCAATTGATTATGCATGGGCCGCCTCCGGCGCAGCTTCGGAAAACAGCATTTCGTGGATTTGCCGCTCGAGGTGCGCGACGTCTTCAGGGGTCGTTGCGCTGTTGAGCTCAGCTCGCACCCGGCCCGGATGTGGCGACAACAGAAGGATGCGATTCCCGATCTTGATGGCCTCGGCGATCGAATGCGTGACAAACATGACGGTGAAGCGCGTCTTGTCCCACAGAGAGAGAAGCTCATCCTGCATTTTGCGTCGCGTCAACGCGTCGAGGGCAGCGAACGGTTCATCCATCAGCAGGATGTCGGGCTCCATTGCCATGCCGCGAGCAATCGCGACACGCTGCTTCATGCCGCCCGACAGCATATGAGGGTAGCTGTTGGAGAATTTTGAGAGCCCCACCATCTCGACATAATGGCCAGCCCGATCAGCCGCTTCACGCTTGGGCATCTTTTTCGCTGCTTCGAGCGCGAAAGCGACGTTCTGTTGCACCGTCTTCCACAGCAAGAGTTGGTCGAACTCCTGAAATACCATCATCCGATCAGGGCCTGGTTTCGTGATCAGCTTGCCCTTGAGGCGCATTTCGCCTTCGGTCGGCGTGATATATCCGCCAACGGCCTTCTGAAGCGTCGACTTCCCGCATCCCGACGGCCCGAGCAGCACGAACCGGTCGCTCTTCAACATCTCAAAGCCGACGCGGTACGTTGCCGTCACGATGTGAGACGTTGTCTTATATTGCAGCGTAACGCCGGATACTTTCAGAAGCGGCTCGTCTCGATCCATTTCTCCTCCCATTTGTGTCCCTGATGTTTTCTTGGGATCCGGTTATTCCGGCGACGCTATAATTCGTCGACGCCGGCCCGATGACTGGCATTCTGCATTTGGAGACCGCGCGGTCGTCGCATCACCCAACTGTTGACGCGATAGAGGCAGCTTCTTGCGAGCCTAGCCGAGCGTTGGCTCCGACGAGAGCGAGGGATCCTGACCCAAGGACTAATGCTGAGCACCTCTAGCGCTTTCCTCACGCGGGCTACGTCTTGCGTTTCGCAATTTTTTCCGCTTCTAAAATACTGGCGTAAAGTCCTTCTTTCTCAAAGGCACAAATGCTAACGATTATTGAAAGTTTGTCTTACATGCCGACGGAGTGCCCAAATGTCGATCCGAACCCTCAAAACGTTGATCGCCGTGGCGGACCAGGGAAGCTTCAGTGCTGCGGCGAAGGAGGTGTTCGTTACTCACGCCGCCGTAAGCCAGCAAATCAGGGCTCTTGAAGAGGAGTGGAAGATCGCGCTTTTCGACAGAAGTCGCCGAACGCCAGAGCTCACTCCCGCGGGACGGGCACTGGTTTCGAAGGCCCGTGAGGTCGTCGCTGCTTACGACAGCATCGTACCAAATGTATTGGGCAATCAAGGAATCGAGGGCGTCTTCTCGCTGGGAGCCGTCCCAACCACACTCACGGGCCTCGTCCCCCTAGCGGTGTCGAAGTTGAAGAGCGATTATCCTGGCCTGCATGTCACCATCACGCCTGGCCTGACCACCGCGCTGATCCAACAGGTCGAGAGAGGTCATCTCGATCTCGCGATCGTCTCGAAGCCGCAGTTCATTCCTCGTAATCTTGTCTGGTACGATCTTGCAGAAGAGCCTTTTGAATTGCTGGCGTCCCTCGAAGCTGAGGGTAAGGATCCGCTCCAGTTGCTGCAGAGAAGTCCGTTCATACGGTTCTCACGCCAGGCCGTAGTCGGAGGATTGATCGAAACTTGGCTCCAGGAACACAAGATCGTCGTGAACGAGAGCATGGAGCTGGAAAGCCTGGAAGCCATCTCGAGCATGGTCTACTACAATCTTGGCGTCTCGATCGCGCCGCGAACCTGCGTTGGCGCTTCGAACGCCCTTCCCCTTAAGCACCTGCCGCTCGGTCCGGACAAGCGCTTGTCCCGCATACTCGGATGCATATCCCGAGCGGACAGCGTGAGGATTCGCGCGATCGACGAGATGAACGCTCGGTTTGCCGCAGCAATACGCGACGGGCAGTCTTCGCCAGACTCGCGTCGGCCGGCACTTAAGAAGAGGTCGTCGAGGCGAAAACGATGAGAGCAAGCGACCGTCTGGCACCGCTCAGCCGGTTAGCCAAGCAGCACTTCCTTGGCGACGATGATCAATCCCGAGACAAACATCAAGCAGACGAGCAGCTTTCGAAATTGATCGTCTGACAGTCTCTTGAAAGCCCAGATACCGGCTTGGGCCGAGATCAGAGTAATAGGGAGCGCAATCAGGATCAGCGGAACGCTTCTGGACGAGTAGTAGCCACTGATCGCGTAAACGGTGGCCGCAATCGCCAGGATGAGGACGTTGAATGGCTGCATGACAGCTCGTTGTTCGGACTTTGTCCAAGGCTGGAGCGTGCACCAGATCGTCGGCAGCACTCCAGATAACGAGGCCGCTCCTCCTAAGATTCCGCCTACGAATCCGACAGCGCAGTCCAATATCGGCTTCGGTTGGGGCAACAGTGGAAGCTCCCGGCGCAGCAATATGAAGCCACCATACACAATGAGGAAGGCTGCTACCGTCAGCTTGATCGCGAGCGGGCTTGCGACCGCGAGCAGCTTCACGCCAATCGGAATACCGACCAGTCCGGGGAGGACGAACCTCGACAGGCGCAATGGATTTTCACGGATACTATCGCGGACGAGAGCAACGCCCTGCAGCCCGCTGACAACGGACATGATGACGATCATCGAGACGGCCTCGGTTGGCGGCAGTATCTGCAGCCAGAACCCGAGCGCAAAAAGCGCAGTTCCGAACCCTGCAAGACCGTTGATGAAGCCGCCCGCCGCGGAGCCTGCCGCAAGCCAAAGATAGAAGCTCATGACTTGGGTGCCGACCGTCTAATCGACCGTGGTCTATTTCCTAGCTCGGTACACGAAAGAACGGCGCGGGAACCAGCAGCTTGTTTTCGACCTTCGCCACAAGAGGACGCATTTTCTTGGCGTAGGACTGCCATTGCGGCGACGCTTGCAGCTGCTTTCGCCGTTCGAACCGATCATCCAGGCTTTCATATCCCCACATATGAACGATCTGATTGAGTGGGCCGAAATCGGTATAGTAATAGCCAACCAACTTCCCCAGAATGCGCACTTGGCACTCCATCCCTTCTTCTTCGTAAAGCTTCAAGAAGGTGGGGACCTGACCCGCATGCAGGGAGTATATTCTTTCGTCCACGAACATTGTGCTTCCTTGTAGCCTGCTGGCGAATTGAACGATCGCGGACCTATCCCGTGCGAACTTCGCTGCGATTAACCAATTAGCTCGTCCGACCGATCGTCCGTTTCGCCGAACCGCTTCAGTACCGCCGGTTTCGTGCCCGCGTAGACACGCTCGAGATTGGCGGATACCTTGGCGTTCTCGCGCTCGAACAGGCTGTTGCCTTCCAAATCGCTTTCGACGATGAAAGGCCCCATGTTTTCGGCTTCGATGAGCCACATGGCTTGCGCGAGCCCGAGTTCCTTCCTCCAGTAGATATCACGCGCCCGTTTAATTCCGCGCCCCAATAGCGCGCCGGTGCCGTACCCTACGGTCGTCAGATAGATTGCGCCGTTCGGGACGAAATGCTCCTTGTAGTCGTGCGACGTCATGCCTCCCTTCCCGATGATGAGCTTCGCGCCCGAAATGCGGAGCCAATCTCCGATCCACTTCGAAAAGCGAAAGGAAGCCGTGGCCGTCACGGCGCCCATCGTAATGCTGCCGTCTTGATTGACGGTAGCCGCCGGCGAACAGTGGAAGTTGGCAGCACTCTCTTCCGGCAAGCTCAACGGGAGAGGTTCCTTCCCTTCGAGCACGCGCATGTACACGCCTTCGCGACCCGTATAGATCAACCCATCTAGATAGACGATGTCTCCAATTTTCAGGGCCGCCAGATCTTCCCGCGTAGGCTTCGTGCTCAGGCGGATTTGCTTAGGCTTGGAAGCACGTTCCATTCCACCGTCTCCCGACGTTGATAATCAGTGAACCAGTTCGGATCGGTCCGGTACTCGACACGGCCGTCACCATAAATGCGCGCGACGGCGCGGCGAGAGGACAGACAAAACGCGTGGACGCTCATCTGCATGCCGCCAGTGTGGCAATATCCGACTTCGATATGGCAATCGATCACCATCGATTTTCCGACGAAACCCATCGCGCCCATTCCGATGGAGTTGCCGAGTTCCTTGAACTCCCGCTCCGTTTCCGCAATGCGCGGATCCGAGTTTCGGCTTCCGACTGTTCGCAAGCAGGCGGCACGCTTACCCAGAACCATGCAGGCGTCCTTCGAGCCCCCGAGACCGATGCCGATGATCGCCGGCTGACAAGCCAAGCCTCGTTTTCCAAATGCAACGAGGCTATCGAGATAGAAGCGCTTGATGCCGGCGATACCGTCCGACGGAAACAACATGCGATAATCGGTTCCGAACAGACCCCCCTTATGAACCGTGATCAGATCGACCCAGTCGCCCTCGGGCTCGAAAGCATATTCAATCTCGGGCGCACCGATACCGACGTTGTTATCGTGATCGGTTCTCCAAAGGGGATGCACGCGATTCGGCCTGAGAGGGACGTTTCTGGTTGCATTGGCGGTGGCACGTCGCAGGGCAGTTTCCAGAGCGATTGGACCGCCCTCGATCCTGGCTTCGTTACCCATCTTGACGTACCAGCGCGGACAGCCGGTGTCCCCGCACATCGCACGACGGTCCTGCTTGGCCGCCTCGTAGTTCTCCAGCATGGCTTGCAACACGAACGAAGACAGATCGCCATCCTCGACGTCTGCTGCGGCCTTGAGGCCATCGAGATAATCCTCGGGTATTTCGATGGCGGCCTTCTCCATCAAGATTTCCGCGGTCTTCTGAATCGCATCGATGGAAATCATTCTGCAGCCCTCACGAGAGTGTCGGGTTCTTCGGTGGACAGAATCGAGTGGCCGGGCCGTACGATAGTAAATTGCACCTGTTCCCGGCTCATCTGAAGCTCCTCGTCGCGCTTGCGCGCCAAGGTGAAATATGACTTCTCCAAGCTTCCGCTTTCTGGAAAGTCTTCCCGGTAGTGAGCGCCACGAGAATTTTCTCGCTCTAAACCTGCCTTGGTAATGACCTCTGAGATATCGCAGAGCGAGCTCACGTTCAGCCAGTCGTGCCAAGTGAGGTTGAAGGCCCGGCTGCCTCCTGCCACGCCGACATTCATGAGCTCGGACCGAATCTCCGAAATGCGGCGAGCAGCCCTATTCATTCCTGCCGCAGTTCGCATCACGCCGACGTTGTCCCACATCGTATTCTGAAGTTCGTTTCGCAATTCCCAGATGTTTCCCGGTGATTTCGTGAACGGATAGACGACCCGTTCTATTTCGGTCTGGAGAACCGCCTCATCCGGATCGCGCAGACGTGCCATCTTGCGGATATCGCGGCCCATGACGTCGCCTGCAATTCCGCCGTAGACGGTTGAATTAGCCACGCCGTTTCCGCCCAGCCGGTTTGATCCGTGTGCGCCGCCGGCGTCCTCGCCTGCGACGTACAGCCCTTCCATCTCGGTGTGCGTGTCGGTATCCACGACGATGCCACCCATGAAATAGTGCGCTGTGGGAACCACCTCGACCTGCCCCGCGGCGAGGTCAAAACCGCTGTCCGCGCAACGTTTCACCATGCCTTTGAATTTCTGCCGTACATTCTCAGGGCCGAGATGGGCCATCGAGATGTATACGCCGCCGTTCTTCGAGGTGTTGTTCTTACGCATCTCCGCATAGATTCCTCGGCTGACGACGTCGCGGGTCGCTCTTTCGCCCTTTGCGTCATAGTCGAACATGAAGCGATGGCCGTAACTGTTCAACAATTGGCCTCCGGCGCCCCGAAGTCCCTCTTCCAGGACTGTGCCCGTCATCCGAGTATCTTCACCCGCGAGCAAGCCGGTGGGATGAAACTGAACCATCTCCATATCGCGGAGCGGTAGGCCGGCCCGAAGAGCCATGGCGAGGCCGTCCATCGTCTTGTCGCCGGAGGGTGTGTGATACTTGTACATTGTCGGCCCGCCGCCGGTCGCCATCAGCACCGTCTTGGCGCGTACCAACCGCAGTGCACCCGTGCGCATATCGATGAACAAGACCCCGGCAAGGGACGAACCATCCTTCGATGGAATCAGACCTACTGCACGGTGTTCCTGCAATTTCTCGACCGGTCGAGCGAGCACTTGCTCCATGAGGCGACTGATGATCTCGATGCCAGTCAAGTCACCCTTATGGACAGTTCTGTCCGCCGTTTGCCCCGCGAACGCCTTCTGGTGCAGTGTGCCGTCAGGATTTCGGTCAAAGAAGCAACCGATCTCGTTCTCGAGTTCGCGGATGCGCACCACGGCCTGCTCACACAGCCTCCAGGCCATGTCCTGGTTGGGAAGCCATTTTCCGCCAACGATCGTGTCCATGAAATGACGTTCGACGGAATCGCCGCCGCCCAGCGCCACATTGTAGCCGCCCTGGACCATCCGCGTGCAGCCACACTTCCCGATGAGACCTTTCACGGCGATCGTGATCTTGGTGCCTTGGGGAGCCGCCTGCTGCGCGTGAAGTGCCGCGAACAGGCCGGCTCCGCCGGTCCCGATGATCAGGATGTCGGTGTCGTGACGTTCAAGATCGAATGGAGCCGCCATGATCAAATCGCCCTCAGAAGGAAGCTGCCGGCGACCATGAACGCGAACGCCACACTAGCCGCGGCCCAGGTCTTCTGATCCTTCGTCCAGGTGAGCAATTCGAAAGCCATAAGCCGGAGGCCGCCGAAGAAATGGACCGCCAGCAGGAACACGAGCCCAAACTCGACGGCCTTCACCAGCGGCTTGTCCGCCCAATGCAAAAACCCATCTAGATCCTTGGGTGCGGTCAGCACGAGCGAAAGGACGTAGAAGTGCGCCGGCAGGAAGATCGCGAGCGCCAGGCCGGATAGCCGATGAAGAATGTAGGCCAACCAGAGCGGATGCTTTCGGTGCGGACGGATCATAGCGCGGTCACCGAAAGAACGGCGCGCAGCCCTGCGAAAAGCAAGAAGGCGCACAGGGCCCAAGACAAGGCGTTGAGGAGAAGACCGCGCATGCGAAGAATCTCTGCGGCGATTACTCTCACGCCGATCGCGGCATGGATCGACACCGCCACAACGAAGGTCCCATAGAAAATGGCCCAGGGAAGGCTTCCCTGTGTTCTAGAAAGGATCGCTCCGGTCGATAGGCCGCCACGTATCGCATAGACCATCACGGCCAGGTGTCCCAGGACCAGGGGAGCCATGATGAGCGCTGTCACTCGCTGCAGCATGAAAAGGCGAAATGTCAGCATGATCATTGCCCCTTGAAGAAGGATTTCATCGTCTCGCGCTTCAACCCGGCGATCGACGTAATTGGGCTCAGCTCATTCGGGCAGAACTTGGCGCAGCTACCCTGGGAATGACAATTGTGGCAGCCTCCCCGCTGCGACACCGCATCGAGGATATCGGCCCGCTTTCCGTCCTTCTCATCGTTGACGAGGCTCCACGCTCGATTGAGCGCGGCAGGTCCTAGGTATTCCGGATTGCCCTGCACCGTGTCGCAAGAAGCGTAGCATACCGCGCAGTTGATGCACTCGATCGCGGCATCCGCGAGAATGCGATCGTCACTCAACGGGTCTACCTTGACGATGTCGTCATCCCTTGAGCGTGTTGGGTGGAATACTCCTTCGGCCTTGACCCATTTCGTGAAGAAGGGATCCATATCCGTCGCGAGATCCTTGATCACCGGCAAATTGCGAAGCGGCGCCACCTCGATGCGATTGTCGCGAATAACCTTCAGTACGTGCGTCCGGCAAGCCCAGCGAGGCTGGCCGTTGACCATCATCGCGCAAGATCCGCACATACCCACCCGGCACGCGTATCGATAGGCAAGCGTGGGATCGATCTTCTGCTGAATCCAAACCACGACGTCGAGAATGGTCTGGCTTTCCTGATTGGGGACTTGAAAGCGCTCAAACTTGCCGCCAGCGCTGTCTCCCCGCCACACAGATACGTCGAGGGTTTTTGCGTCCGAGGACAAGCGCTCGCTCCCAGGAATATTGTTTGCCTGAGCTCGACTATATTGACGATTATTCTGACAGAAACCCAAAAATAGTGACGGAAAATGTAAGAGAAACTATCATGACAAATGCGGTGCGGCCGAAAGGCACTCCCGAGGCGCACGTCTTGCGGCGGAGTACCAACCAATCGACGCTGCACTTCACGAATTCTGAAATGCAATTTCAGGAAAGTTAGTTTGCTCACATCTCTCCGATAGGACAGGGCTTGTCTGTTTGCGCGCTGAGACAGGAGATCGATGACATGGCCGACCGCACGAACGATCCAAATCAGCATGTGCTCGTCGCTTCGCGCCGGCAATTCTTGCGCGAGGGAGGTACGATTGTCGGAGGCGCGACTGTCAGCGCGGTCGTCGGCGGAGACGTTCTCGCAGACCCGCTCCATGGCGAAAATCTGCCGCCGAACGTCCCTGAATGGATGAAGTCGCCCGGCGACCCCGTCGGCAGCCAGCTCTACGGGACGCCGTCGCCGTTCGAAAAGGGCGTCACGCGAAATATACCGAAAAGTGGCGATCCGGTTTTTTGGACGTCCAGTCGCACTCCCCTTCAGGATCTGGATGGCATTATCACCCCGAACGGACTTTTCTACGAACGTCACCATTCTGGTGTTCCGGCGATTGATCCGGCCCAACACCGCCTGATCATCCACGGCCTCGTCGACAATCCTCTCATTTTCACGATGGATGACCTGAGACGCTTCCCGTCTCAATCACACATCTACTTTCTCGAGTGTTCCGGCAATCCCGGGTTCAAGAAGCCGTATGGCAAGACAGCATCTGACCTGGTCGGCTTAGTCAGCTGCGCCGAGTTTACCGGTGTCAAGCTCAGCCACGTGCTGCAGGAAGCAGGATTGCGGCGCGAGGCAAAGTGGATCGTCGCTGAAGGCGCAGATGCAGCCGCATTGACCCGCAGCATTCCGATCGAGAAATGTCTCGACGACGCGCTGCTCGTCTACAGCCAAAACGGTGAGCGGCTTCGTCCGCAGCAAGGCTATCCCTTGCGTCTATTCTTGCCGGGCTTTGAAGGTAACATGAGCGTAAAGTGGCTGCGCCGCCTGCATGTCGTTGCCGAGCCGGTCTATTCTCGCGAAGAAACGTCGAAATATACGGACCTCTTGCCGGACGGAAAGGCGCGAGAATTCACGTTCTACATGGACGCAAAGTCCATCATTACCCATCCGTCCGGCGGCCAAAAGCTCAAGTCGCATGGCTTCCACGAGATATCGGGTATCGCATGGACTGGCCGCGGCAAGATCAAGCGCGTCGACGTCTCGGTCGACGATGGCAAGAGCTGGCAAGAAGCGCAGCTACAGGAGCCGGTACTTACGCGAGCTCTAACGCGCTTCAGGCTGCCATGGCGATGGGAAGGCGGCCCCACCGTGATCCAAAGCCGGGCGATCGACGAAATTGGCTACGTTCAGCCGACGTTGTCTGACCTGGTCGGCGTGCGCGGAGATAGCTCATTTTATCACAATAACGCTATCCAGCCCTGGCGGATTGCCGCAGACGGCGAGGTTACCAATGCTGTTGGTGACTTTCTAAATCCGCACAAAAATGACGACAAGAATGGGCGGTAGGATGGTGAGGGAACTAAAAAGGCGGCCCGCAAAGGCCGCCGCCGAGTGTCGCAGTGGTGTGTGTTTCAGAAGGAGTGTGGTTGCTCTTCGTCGTCGCGGTGATCGGCCGGCGCTTGTTGCTCCTGGATGAGTTCCTGGATCTTGAGGCAGTAGTGCGACCAGATGCTGTCGGATAGATCCTTGAGGAGCTCGTGGACAGCGAGCGCCTGCTCCGGGGTCCATTCGGGATTGATGAGGAAGCTGATCCCGAAGTTGAGGCCGGATGGTTGATGGTGGTTTCTGGTCATGCAACGTGCTCCTTCTCGTTGGTACTGGCGGGCCGGCTTCGATGCTGTGTGCTCTGGGCCTCGGCGCGTTCCAGAGCTTCCTTGAGGCGGTAGGATTCGCCGTCGATGGAGATCACCTCGGATCGGTGCACGAGGCGGTCGACGAGGCTGACGACGCATGCGGCATTTGGGAAGACCTCCGTCCATGCGGCGAAGGGCTTGTTGGTGGTCACGATTGTGGAGCGGGCCTGATAGCGCCGGCTGACGAGTTCGAACAGCAGGTCTGCGTGACGGTTCGAGTAGGATAGATATCCCACCTCGTCGATCGCCAGAACGTCGGCGGCGGCGTAGTGATGGAGCCTTCGGCGCAAAGCGGTATCGCTGTCGAGGGCGGCAAGCTCGCCGAGCATTTCGCTGGCCGATCGGAACAAGACCGAGTGACCGGCGATGAGCGCCTGGTAGGCGATATTCTGCGCGAGGGTCGATTTGCCGACGCCGTTTGGTCCGACGAAGACGATGTTGGTTGCGTCGTTCATGAAGGACAGCGACATCAATTGCTCCACTGCGGCGCGGTCGAGGCGCCTGGGCCAGAGCCAGTCGTAATCGGCCATCGGTTTGAAGTGACCGATCCTGGCGTCGCGCAGGCGTCGCTGCAGCGAGCGCCGGGCACGTTCCTCCTCCTCCCATTGCAGCATGGGGGCCAGCCATGGGGCGCCGGCGATTTCGTCCCAGTGTTCGACCAGGCCGTTGAGGCGCAGCGCCTTGGCGCGGTTCAGCAGGGCATCATCAGTGCTCATCGTCGTTATCTCCAGAAGGGGTCAGTTGGTCGTAGCTGTCGAGGCGGTGCGGCCGGACCGTTGTATCCTTGCGCCGCACATGTTCGGGCAGGCTGGTTTCGACGGGCGGCGGTTCACCACGCTCAAGGCGCCGACGTTCGAGTGCGGCGCGGACCGTCGCCGCATGGACGGAGCCCGCACGCAAAGCGTCCTCGACGGCGGCCTGCAATTCCGTTGCGCCGTAGCGATCGAGCAGCCGCAGCAGCGCGGTCGTGAGCGCACCGATGTTGGCGCCACGTTCGGCGGCCCTGATCATCAGGGTCTGACAGACCGGCACGGTTCGGGTGAGGCTGTTGAGGCCGCGATGCTGGCGCGCCTCACGCTTGATCTCGGCGAGATCCTTCAGGTGTCGTCGGTCTTCGATCTCTTGGCCACGATCATAGCTGCGACGGTGACTGGCGATCATTTGCGCGCCGTCGAAGATCCGGACCTGGCTGAGATCGGCCCGCACGCTCAGCATGCGCCGAACATGGGTATGGGGAACCGTGTAGTCGTTCAGGTCGAACCGCACATAGGGCGTTTTGCCGACCTTCACGGCGACCTGCTCCTCAACGGGATACGGGTTGGCGGGCAGCGGCAGAAGCAGTGGTTGCTCCTTTGCGAACGCCTGGCGTACTGTCATCTCGCGATCCTCCGGACATGGTCGGTCCGCCGCTTCGGATCGGCACCATTGTTCGGCCTGGGCATTCAGCTCGTCGAGATCGGTGAACTTGCGGGCGATGAAGAATGCCTCCCGGATATGCCGTATAGCGCGCTCGACACGGCCTTTTTCGTTGCCCCGGGCAACCGCGACAGGACGCGGCTCGAACCGATAATGGCCGGCGAAGGCAAGCAGCGTGGGATGGAATCGGATCGCATCGCCCTGGCGCTCGAGCACCGCGCTCTTAAGATTGTCGTAGAGCAGGACCCGGGGCAGCCCACACCATGTGTTGAACGCGCCGATGTGGCCGCGCAGGAAGTTTTCCATGCGCGCATCGAGGAAGAAGCGCAGGTAGATGTCGCGCGAGTACGACAGCACCATGACGAACGCCATCAGCGGACGGCGGGCGCGACCGATCTCGATGTGACCGAAGTGCCCCCAATCCACCTGCCCTTGTTCAGACGGCAACGTGCGCAGCCGCAGGAACGCCTCGGCTGGCTTGCGTGGACGGTGCAGAGCGATCAGGTGCCGGAAGTAGCTGGGCGACCCGCGGTAGCCGCGCTCACGCATCATCGCATACAGGCGGCTGGCCGTGAGTGCGGGGAACTGCTCCAGCGTCTTCAGGACGATCGGCAGATAGGGCTCGATCTTCGTGGGGCGCAATATCGGCCTATTCCTGGGCAGTCCGGCCTGGGTCAGGACGCGATGCACGGTCGTGTGATGAACGTGCAACTGCTTCGCAATGGTGCCGCAGCGCCATTTCTCGACGTGATACAGACGCAGGATCTGCGCTTCCAATTCAGGGGTAACGGTCATCGGTCGGGTCTCGGCCTCCATAGGGGTGAGCATGACGAGGCCCCCGGCGACGCACGAAGCCGGTACGAAGGAACAGCGACAACCGACAGCCGCAGAACCGACAGCTCGGCATGGGCATGATCGATGTCGTCGCTCGCTCGCCGACGTCAGTAGGTGCAACAACGACATCGTCCGCAGGCCGGCGCAGTAGTGAACCGACAGGCCATGCGGGTGGAGAGTGATGCGTCACGTTATTGTGCCGCGCCCGGTATCGTCGGGCGCGGGTCGCATGCGCCAGGCGTCCGCGGCGGCTGCGCTGATAACGCCGTCCCGCCTCGCGCAGGCTCTCGCGGCGGGCAGCACGGGCGCAGTCATGGCCGCAATAGCGTTGTCCCCGGTCGCAGTTGCGGCAGATCGTTACCTGCGAACGGCAGCGGCCGCACAGAAAGAAGCGGCCCGTGAGCATCCGCGGCGGTCCTTTCGGAGCGCCGCCGGAGGTTGGTGGAAAAGGTCGACGGAATGCGCTGACAGTGCGATAGTGCAGGCCGCGCACCGTCCGTGGGGCGTGACATCGAGCCCCACTTGCCAGTTGAGATCGGTGTTACGCCGGCTTTGTTTCTGCGGCGCTGATTACCCGCAGATCTACCATAAGGCAGGCGCAAAGCGGGGTACGTCGAAAGGAGCCTCAGGGCGCCCGGAGACGTGCCCCGCGTCTTTTATTCCTCAACTCAGACGCTGGTCGTCGCCGCAAAGGCGTCCGCCCGCTTCGGCGCGATTGGTGAGCGCGCGTGCGGACGCCTTCGCTCTACCGCCGTCGACCTCGTCGTCATTCTTGCGCGGTTTTCGACAGTCAACGACAAATGCAAATGCGTAATCTTCTCATTGCGAGTACGGCCACGTTCTTCCTTGCCTCGGGGGCACATTCGGAGTCCCCCGTTAAGCTCGGGATTGGACGTACAGCGACTGAAGCTGAAATCGCTGGCTGGAATATTGATGTTGACCGCAAAGGGACGAATCTGCCGCCAGGCAAAGGCTCGGTCGGCCTCGGCAGGGAGGTGTTCGATCAACAGTGCGCCGCCTGCCACGGCTCGAAAGGTGAAGGTGGCGTCGGTGACAAGCTTGTTGGCGGACAAGGTACATTGGCCACGCCGAATCCTGTTAAGACCGTTGGATCCTATTGGCCTTACGCGACCACTTTGTTCGACTACATTCGCCGAGCTATGCCGCACCCCTCCCCCCAATCGCTCAGCAATGAGGAGGTCTATGCGGTCACGGCTTATGTTCTTCATCTCAACGGCCTGCTACCCGACAACGCGGCCTTGGATGCGAAGAACCTGCCCGCCATCAGGATGCCCAACCGCGATAATTTCATTGGAGATCCCCGTCCAGATGTAAAGTGACTTGTGTCCACGTTCACTCGGATGGCTCAACTATGATCACGGGGCTGCCCCAAAGACTTCGCTCGATTGGTGGCGCGCGGCTACCCCAACTCATCCTCTTCATTTCGCGGCCCGTAAATTCGTCGGAGATCCTGTTCTACAGCATGATGTTCGATGAAGTGGTGATCGAACCTTCGGCTCAGCCATCTTTCTGTAGCGGTCAAACGGAGCGGCACACCGCCAACGTTCTTTGGGGAACTCGGATCTCTCCCGCCGTGATCTCCAGAGGACGACCCGCATGTGAAGCTGGTTCCGCTATCCGTACGCTAGGGACACGCAGCGAGACACTTGTCTTCCAGCAGATTGGGTGCGCGACTGTCGCATTGTTGCTGACCAAGATGACCGATACCGTCCCTGACGATCCAGTTCTCGAAGTCAGCATGACCACCCAAACAACCAGCATGGGCGTGGTTCTGGGCCGAGACTTTCAGAACAGAATGCCTCGCCTCGGCGGCGCACAGTTCGCCCTCATTGAAGAGGGAGACGAACTCCGACAATTCATAGCTGACGCTGCCAGAGCCGGCCTTTATGAACGGCTTATTGGCGGACCGACAGGCCTCGAATCATAGCCGAGCGGACGATATGGGATTTTTAAGGGCGGATGGCGCTTATCCGTCGCTAGGATTGGGGCACTTCCGGATCATCCAACAGCTTGTCGAATGCTCGTGCGGCAGGTCTCGGAGTTCGATCCAATAGCCTCAGTCGCCATAGCGAGCGCTCTATCGTGATTCCGCGGAGCTCTACGGCCTTCAGATAGCCCAGCCGGACTTGGTCTCTCGTCGCAACAGTCGAAACGATGGAAACGCCGATTCCTGCCGCCACGGCTTGCTTAATAGCAGCCGTGCTACCGATCTCGAGGAGCCGGAGCGGCTCGATATTGTTCGCCGCGAGTGCCTGCGTTACGACTTCGCGCGAACCAGATCCTGGCTCACGTAGAATCAACACCTCGCCTCCCAAACGCTGGGGATCGATCGGCTCTTTCTCCGAAGCGAAATCATGATGCTGCGAGACGATCAACTTCATGACGTCGGTCCGCCATTTCTCCGCTAACACAATACCTTCGTCGATCGGCCCCTCCACTAGGCCAATATCTATTTCTTGTGCCGCCATCTGCTCGGCAATCTCGCGCGTATTCGCGCTGACAAGATGGAGATCAATCCCAGGGTAGGCCTTATGAAAGGCGCCCAGATAAGGAGCGAGCATGTAGGTGGCAATCGTCGTACTTGCACCAATTCGCAGCGATCCGTTGTTCAGGTTGCGCTTAGACGAGAGCATTTCCTCGGCTGCGCGCTCGGCGGCAAATAGATCCTCCGCATGCTTCAGCAAAGCGAGGCCCTCCGCCGTAGGCACCACGCCTTTTTGAGACCGGTTCAGCAGCCGGCAGCCGACCTGGAGTTCGAAGTCCCGCACTCCCTTTGACAGTGCCGGTTGGCTTAGATTCATTCCTTCAGCGGCGCGAGAAAAGCTGCCCACTCGGGCTACCGCCACGAACATCCGAAGCAAATGAAGGTTGAGGGCCATAATTCCCCATTATCGGCTCATGACAATTTGATATTTTCAAAAATCGCTCGTGTCACGCATATTTTGTTCTCTTTAGGGGAACGAGATGTCGGATCAAGTCGATGGCACCAAGAAGTCCACGCCTGCTGTTTCAGCCATTTCAGCGGCATCTTCGGTTCTTCCCGGGATAGTCCTATGCGCTGCAGTGACTGCAGTAGCGATCAGTCTTCAGATGGCACAGGAATCGAGCTTTGGTCATCCCTACCTGGAAGCGATCGTGATCGCCATTCTCGTCGGAACGGCTATTCGCACCTTTTGGACGCCGGGCACACGCTGGCGAGCAGGCATCGCCTTCAGCGCGAAGCAACTGCTGGAAGTTGCTGTCGCATTGCTAGGTGCCTCGATTACGTTCTCGACGATTGCAGGTTCTGGTCCAATTCTACTGGTGGCGACCGTTTGCGTTGTCATTCTGACCATCGTGATCAGCTACGCGGTGAGCCGATCTCTGGGGCTTTCAACCCGTCTTTCCATTCTAGTCGCTTGTGGAAACTCAATCTGCGGAAACTCGGCTATCGCCGCTGTGGCGCCTCTGATCGGTGCGAACTCCGATGAAATTGCTTCCTCGATCGCCTTTACCGCAATTTTGGGTGTCATCGTTGTTCTCGGATTGCCCCTGCTGATACCGCTGTTTGCTCTTTCGGAGGTTCAATACGGGATACTAGCGGGCATGACCGTCTACGCCGTACCGCAAGTGTTGGCAGCTACAATGCCGGCAAGCCTCGTCAGCACCCAGATCGGCACCGTCGTCAAGCTGGTGCGGGTGATGATGCTAGGACCGGTTGTCGCTTCAATCGCCTACCTGGCACGGGGCCTACGCACTGACGGGGCGGCGAGACCGTCGAAGCGGAAGCGCTTCGAAGCAGTCCCCTGGTTCATCATCGTGTTTTTCGCGCTGGCGGCATTGCGGTCTCTATCTTTGATTCCCGACAACTTCATCTCGCCTATCCGCTACATCGCCAGCGTCTTCACGGTCCTGTCGATGGCCGCGCTCGGCCTGGGCGTGGATCTTCGCGTAGTCGGACAGGTCGGAGCCCGAGTGACGGCCGCTGTAACGTTGTCGCTCATCGTCTTGATCGCGGTCAGCTTCTGTCTCGTTCGCTACGTGATACCGACCTAGATGCCGTAATGGGCCCTGCTCCGAGCAAGGGGGGATGATGGTGGCTGTCCCCCGATAGATGATGAAACGGGGTCACGACGGTGAGTCGGCCCCAAGCATCTGGAGACAGAGGACAGCCATGGAACAGTATGCCGGAATCGATGTGTCTTTGGAACTAAAGAGCGTATGCGTTGTGGATGGCCAGGATAAAATCGTCGGTCCGGCGAAGTCGCGCCACGAGACTATGAACATGGTTCGCACCTCATCCTGAAGAAGGCGAAGGTCGCGAGCGAACCCGACGCCTTGATTGAATTTTTTAAGACGCCTGGCTTTGCAGTGAAGCGGATCGGGCTGGAAGCTGGGCCACTGTCGCAATGGCTGCATGCGGGGCTAAAGGAGCAGGATACGAAACGGTCCTGCTGGAAACGCGGCATGTGAAGGCCGCATTGTCTGCGATGACGGTGAAGACTGATCGCAAGGATGCGGCGAGATCGCCCAATTGATCCGGATGGGACGGTTCCGGCCGGTACACGCAAAATCAGTCGATGCGCAGGAGATCCGGGCCCTCCTGATCGCACGCAAACAGCTTCTTGGGCGACTGATCGATGTGGAGTTGAGTATCCGCGGGATACTGCGTGGTTTTGGGCTGAAGGTTGGCCCGGTGACACGGAAGAATTTCGAAGCGCGGATCCGGGAGTTAGTTGCAGGTCAGGCGACATTGGAGCGCATTGTTACAGCGATGCTTTCGGCACGATCCGCTTTAAAGGCAGAGTGCGGAAGGCTACACAAGGCTGTGCTGGCAACTGTGCGTGACGATGCGGTCTGTCGCCGGCTGATGACCGTGCCAGGCGTCGGTCCCCTGGTAGCTATCACCTACAAATCGGCGATTGATGACCCCCATCGCATCGCAAAATCGAAGGCGGCAGGCGCGCTGTTTGGGCTCATGCCAAAGAAATACCAGTCGGGGAAAAGGATGTCACGGGCGGAATCACGCTGGCCGGAGACGAGATAGTCCGCACGGTTTTGTATGAGGCTGCCAACGTTCTGCTATCGCGCATCACGCGGTTCTCAAAACTCAAGCGCTGGGGGATGGACGTCGCCAAGCGGCGAGGCTCGAAGCGCGCAAAAGTGGCTCCGGCACGTAAGCTCGCAGTGATCCTACATCGGATCTGGGTCGACGGCACAACTTACCGATGGGGAGAAGCGGGGCCGATCGTAGCATAGAACACGTCGAGGAGATTAAGAACGCAACCGGGCTGAACTGAAGCCCAGTGCCCGAAGTCCCGTCGCCGGGACGGTGGATCCGGTGAAGCCGTTACACGCCCAGTGGCTGTCATCTGACGAACCACGCGTACCTAGATAGGCTCACCGCTCCCTCTGACAGCATGATGTGGCGGTCAGGCGTTAACTACGGACAGAAGCATGAGCTCGGCGGCGTGACGTTCACTCGGGAGGCTTGACATCATCGGGTCCATTGCAGAAGGGCGTGTACCTATAAAGCCGACGCCGCGAGGCAGTCCTTCTGCCATGAATCCGGTTTCAGGATGTCGGGCACGAAGACCTTACCGCACTTTCCACCGCTGCCAGCCGGCTAAGCACAGCCGCATTCTGCTCTTGATGGGTGAGTATGTAGAAATCATCACGTTCGATGCCCGCGACTATGCGCGACGCGGCTTCGGTAGGTGACATGGGATTATTCCAGACGCGCTCCGCGAATGCAGCTCGTAGTCTTTCCGCCAATTCAGGCGGTGTCCTAGCGGCGGCGCGCAAATGGTCAGGCCGATTGCGCTCGGATTCAAATATGCGTGTTGCGACAAACCCGGGACAGACGACCGATACCTTTATCGGAAGTCCAAGAGCGGCGAACTCGCCTGCGAGGCTCTCGGATAGTGCAACTACTGCATGCTTGGACGCGGCGTAAGCCGAATTAAATGGAACCGAGACGAGTCCGGCAAGTGAGGCAACGTTAACCACGTGCCCCTCTCCAAGCGCCAGCATACGTGGGACCATAGCCTGCAATCCGTGAACGACACCGAACAAATTCACGCCGAAAGTCCAGTTCCAGTCCCGCGTGTCACTAGCCCAGATTGGGCCTAGACCACTACCGACACCGGCGTTGTTGATCAGTATGTTGACGCCGCCGAAACGACGAACCGTCGCCTGTGCGAGGTGTTCGCTGGTCGCGTAGTCCGTTACGTCCGTTAGTTCAGAACCCACCTCAAAGCCGTCTTGCACGAGCTGGTGCTCGGCTGACTTCAATGCGCCACTTTCGACATCGGCAAGCATGATGCGCAACCCGCGTTGAGCCAACTCTCGAGCCAACACAAAACCGATGCCGCTAGCTCCTCCGGTGATGACCGCTACCTGCCCTTTGCTAACCTTCATGACTCTGCTCCGCCGATGGTGAAAATTTACGTCCGCCGTTTCGATTTGGAAGAAGTTCTTGCGCGCCGTACAGCTGCTGCTTTCGTCGGAATCGATCGGCCCCCCATACCCTCGATGAGCAGCCGCAGTACGTATTTCAACTTCGCATCTTGGAATGAGTCGGTTGCCAGCATGTGGCGGATGGTCTGGGCGTGGGCGCCGAGGAGGAATAACGCCATATTGCCGGCGTCTTCGTCCTTGCGGATCACGCCTTGTTGCTGGCCTAGAACCATTATGTCCTTGACTAAGGTGATGAATGCAACGACGCCGGAGTTGGCGGTTGTGGACGGTTTGTTCGCTGGTCCGGTCAAGGCCAGTACCGCGACATTCTGATTAGCTGCGCACCAGCGCCCATGACCAACCAGTGTGTCTCTAAGGATCTCAAGTGCGGGCGCGTCATCGGCGATGCGCGCCCGAATCGGCGGATAATAGCGCGCCTCGGCGCGTGCGCGGAGCTCGGCCACAATCTGCTCTTTAGAGGAGAACAAGTTGTAGACCGTTTGCGCGTCAGGCCAGCCCGACGGGCGACCTCCTCTACTGAGGTGGATGCAAATTCTCGATCGCGAAAGATCGCCTCTGCGGCGTCGAGGATAAGGTCACGAGATCGTTCGGTACGCGTCGGCTGCATAGATTAGACAGCAGTGTAGATTTATACTGCTGTAAATAAAATTTTGACCGTGGTGTACTCTCTGTGATTCAAAGCCTCCAAGCAGGGGCTCGAATCATGTGCTACGAACTTATGAATGGACTGCCATCGAACCATTGCTGCCGAACAAGCCGCGTAGTGTCCCTCGGGTGAACGACCGCCATGTCCTCAATGGCATCTTCTGGGTCCTGCGCTCCGGCCACCTTGGCGTCATCTGGCGACGGGCTGGCGTCTGGACCCGAAGCATAGACGCACTTGCCGGTGCTCATGATGCCGCTGTCCAGATGATCGACACCTCTATAGTTCGCGTGCATCAGCATGGAGCCCGCATCAGCAGAAATCGGCGACAATCGATGGAAATGTCACGCGGTGGTTTGACCAGAAAAATCGACGCGGTGGTCGATAACAATGGCCTACCCGGTACGGCTTGCGTTGAGCCCCGGCGAGGCGCACGACGTTCGACTTGCCGGAAAACTGCTGTCTCGTCTGAAATCCGGATCAATGCTGCTTGCCGACCGTGGCTATGACGCCGACTGGATCAGGGAGCTTGCCATGAAGAAGGGCGCGTGGGCCAACATCCCGCCGAAAAGAAATCGCAACGATCCGATCTGCTTTGGCCCGCACCTCTATCGCGCTCGCAACCAGGTCGAACGGTTCTTCAACAGGATCAAACAATGTCGTCGTATGGCGACGCGCTACGACAGGCTTGCGGGAAACTACCTTGCCTTCGTCCAACTCGCATCTATCCGGCTATGGCCGGCCGCGCGTTATGAGTCCGCATCCTAACTAACTAACTACTTTCCGGCGCAAAATTGATGTTTTGGAGAGAGTGGCCGAGGGCGTCCGGCAACGCAAAAGTCGCCGGAGGTGACCGGCGGAGTGTTGCAGAGTCAGATGGCGAGGCTGTCTATGGGGCGGTCCGCTTTTCCATTGCACGGCCGATATTGACGATGTTGTCGGCGACGACACCGAGGCCGACCCAACGCTTCATGCCGGCCTCGCCTTTGTAGCGGCAACGGTTAAGCCCATGTCGCCGCTTGGCTACGCTGATGCGGCCCTCGCATCCGGTCCGCCATTTTTGGCCGTTACGGAACCAGCGCTTTTTCTGCTCGCACCTGCGTTCAATGCTCTTGGTTGAGCGGTTGGGGATGCAGACGCGTCTGACGCCTTTCGCTTTCGCGGCTGCCTCATTCTTTGCGGAGTAAAAGGCGGCGTCTGCCGCCACGAGGCGTGGCGCACGTCCGAGCATCGTTTGATGCGTTTCGATGGCTGCAATCAGCAGCTCCGAATCGTGCGGTCGCTGAGCGTAGACTTCATAGTCGATCACGATCTGGTTTTCGGCCTCCTGTAGTTTCACCATCTTGCCGAACTCGTTGGGCTTGCCCGCTTTGCCCTTGCGAATGACTTCTGTCGATGGCTCGAACAGGCTGAGGATCTTGCCTTCAGAGCGCGTATCACCACGGAAGATGCGCGCTCTGGTCTGCTTCATCACCTGCTTGATGAGCGGCACCATCGCATCGAGTTCCTGACGCAGGCCCTCCAGCATCAGCTGCTTGCGGGCGCTCGAGGCGCGCTTCACTCGTTCGGCGATCTCCTTGGAGAACCGCTTCGCCTGTCCCACCACCCGGCTGGTCGAACTGAGCAGTTTGCCATACGCCCGCGTGAGCTTCTCCCGGCTCTGCTTGGCTTTGGAGCGCGCCGCGCGCGCGATGTCCAGCACCCGCAGCCTCACGGTCCGGCTACGGTCGGACAGCGCGGCTCCGACCTCGCCAGCGATCGTTGTGATCTTCTTCATGGTGCGGATCAGCACCCGAACACCGTCTCCCAACAAGCTCGAGTCGGTCGGATAGTGGATGTTGGTCTCCACCACCGTTGTATCCACGCGCATTCTGCGCCCTTCCGTCACCCCCTTGTCTCGTGCGAGCTTTACCAGCCTTTCGTGAATCTGTTTGACCACGTCCGGCCCCACCGCCACGCCCCAGCGCCCCATGGTCTTGGCATCGGGCGTCTTGGCGGCGCCGACGCGGGTGAAGTCCCGGTACACCAGATTGGCGCGCACTTCGCGCTCCAGCACGCCATAGCTCCAGTTACGGATGTGCTTGAGAATCAACAAGCGGAGCACCACTTCGGCTGGAGCGCCCGGTCGGCCGCGGCTGCGACTCTTGGGATGCCGCTTCGCCAACGCTTCGTACACGGCAGCTACGATTTGTTCGTCCGCCAGCACTTGGTCGGCGTGTGTCATCCAGTCTTCACGAAGATCGCTCACTTCCTCAGTGATCAGTCCGTCGCCGAAGCTCAGCTGCGCCCGCCGCATCTTAATCACAGCTCTTGCCCCCGCGTGCTCGGCGCTTTGTCGCGGCTCTCTCCGGACGCAGCAAATCGTGATTGAGCTCGCAGATCGTCTCGATCGCCTCCTTCAGCTTCTGATAATTGTCGAGCCAGCGGCGAACCTCGGGAACCCGTTCGCGGCGCACACTGATTTGCCGGGTTCGTCCACCGGCGTAGCTCACCGTCAGCACGAAGACCTGGTGCCCTTCGCCGCGCGCGCATTTCGGGCAATCTTTGGTATGTCGGACAGTACGCTCCAGCAGCGAGCCACGCAGAATCTCGCCGGTGACCGGCAATTTGCCGGCCAGCTTCTGGCGGGCCCGGAGAGCTTGCGCGCGTTTCATCCGCAAGAATGAATCAGCGGCAGCGACCAACGTCAACTGCAATTCCGTCCGACCTTGCAGTTTTCAGCCCACCGGCCGATTCTATTCAAAGGCTAACCAGACCAAATTTTGCGCCGGAAAGTAACTAGGCCGGAATAAACGTGATCCGGCCGGATTCGCCCCACTTTCGATGTGGCTATACCGTTATTTCGACATCCTGGTCGAACGCTGTCAGCCCCCGCAGCAGCTTTTCCACTGAAACCAGCTTGAAGTGCCCCGAAGCAGCTTGGACAGGTTGGGCTGCTTCAAATCGACCAGCTTGGCGGCTTCGGTCTGCGTGATCTCCCGGTCCGTCATCAGTCGTTTCGGCTGAACAACGAGAGCGGCCTCGAGCTGGTGCTCCTCGGCATTCGGCAGGACCGAGATCGGCGAATATATTCCCCGGAGCCGCGGCCTATGGGCGGGTAGCTTCTTCTTCGTGCTCATCATCGGCCTCCCTTTGTTGCCCTGTGGATTTGTCATCTGATTATGACGGAGAGAGCGCAAGCGCGTTAGGTCTCCTTGCGTCGAACCTGAATTGGCGTTCGCCTTCAAATCGTCCGTCGGCGCACACAGCGTCTCTGACGAGAGTGACATCGGAAGACCGGCGCGCACCATATGGGCTTGTCCTGGGTTGTGGGTCCGCCACGTTTCATGCTCGAGGGGACCAGTGCTCAATGGTCTGGGGGCGCACCGGCGCCGTTGCGTGCCGCCGCGAGCGATCCGCGGTCCCTTCCTACAGCATGCGTTTGTGTTCGACCACAGACGTGCGGCTTGTTCCTATCACCACAGGCCTTGTCTGGCAGACAACATCGCGATCGAAAAACCGCCGGGATGCGCATCGCACCCGCTGGCCTAGATCCTGCACACCACACGCAGCGTGGAAGCGACGCCACGACGACGCTCGTTCGAGCTGCGTTGCAGATGGCGCGAGCGTCGTGTGTTTGAGAGGTGATATGGGATCTCGCTACGAGGCGAAGTCCTATCTCAAGGGCATCGCAGATGCTGGCAGTCGACAGCTCCTCCAAGCTCGCCCAGGCGCTACTGCAATATCGGCAGGACAAGCTGCCGATCGACTATATCGAGAAGCGCAATGCCATCGTCGATGCCGTGACGCTGGACGGCGCCAGGCCGGCCGCAAAGCGGCTGTGGGACCAGGGCCTTCTGACTGTCGTCGTCGGCCGCGCCCCGCAGGCCGCGGCGCAGCCGGCGGCAGCGCCGGCGCCGAAGTCGAACTGAAGTGCCTTACGGCTAGTCGCGCTCCATCAATCGAACTCGCCACCTCCATGACTGTTCTCGAAGAGAAACAAGAGAGCCTCTCTTGGACGCTGTTTGATGCGCTGTGCTTCGCCCCTCACTTCTCCGAGGCGACGATGCGCGACCCGCTTGAATTCTTCTATCTCACTGATGAGCGTACGGATTGAGAAATGAGCAAAGTGTGCGTATGCCCCGCCGCCTCCGACAATTGGCCATAGGGGCGGCCGTCGCCGCCCTGGCCTGCACCGGTCCGGCTTCGGGGGCTGACGCGCTGCGCTACCCCTTCGCGGCCGCCGCTCCGAGGATCGATCGGTATGGGTCGACCCAAGTGGAGGACCCTTACCGGTGGCTAGAGGACGACATTCGGACCGCGCCCCGAGTACGCAACTGGGTCGAGGCGGAGAACCGTCTGACGAGGAGATATCTGGCAAGAGTGCCTGAGCGTCGTGCGATCCACCGCAGGCTCGAAGCCCTCTTCAATATCGAGACGGTGAGCGCACCCATGCGTCGGGACAGAGGCAAATTCTTCTTCCGCCGGCGCCCCGGTGATCAGCAGGCCGCGCTCTGGATCGTCCGGAGCAACCGTTCAAAGCCCGTGAAACTCATTGAACCGGCCTCGTGGAGCAAGGACGGGACTAGCGCACTCGCTGCCGTCGCCTATGAGCGGACTGGCCGGCTGGTAACCTATGCGGTCCATGACGGAGGTTCCGACTGGCGCACTTGGCGGGTTATCGATACTGCGACCGGCAAGGTTTTCCCTGACGAGGTGCGCTGGAACAAGTTCGGCGCGGCTGCCTGGGACTACGCTGGTCAAGGGTTCTACTACACGCGCTTCCCGAAGCCGCCGAAGGATGAAGAATTCCGCGCCCCCAACGTCGGCGAGCAGCTTTATTACCACCGGCTCGGCGAGCCCCAGGCCAAAGATCGACTCGTGTATGAGAACAAGGCCAACCCGGACCACATGTTCATCGGATCGGTCTCTGCCGACGGTCGCTACCTCATCGTCAACTCAGGGTTCGAAGGTGGTGGGGCGACGCTACTCTTCGAAGACCTGACTCGGCCGAAGGACGGATTCAAACCGATCTTCATTGGGAAGCAGGACCAGCTCGCCAGTAATCGGTTCGTGGCTGTCCAGGGTGCGGTGTTCTACGTGTTGACCAACGAAGGCGCGCCCAACCGCCGTCTGGTCGCCTTCGACCTCGGCCGCCTGGGCGACCCGCCACGCATCATCATCCCGGAGACCACAGATCCCCTGCTCGCGGTCACGTGCGGCGGGGAGCGGTTCTTTGCGCACTACTTGCATCACGGGAAGTCGCGGGTTCGTGTCTTCCGTGAAGACGGGGCGCAGGACGGCGAGGTCAGCTTGCCTGGTCCCGGCCTAGCGCGCGGCTTCGCCGGGCTTGAGGACGCGTCTACAGTCTACTTCGAGTACACGAGCTTCGCGACGCCCTTCAGCGTCTATCGTTACGATATCGCGACTCGCAGGGTTGCGCCCGTACGGCGGCCACGAACGCCGGTCAATCCTGCCCACTACGTCGTGGAAGAGACTTTCTACACCACCCGGGATGGCAAGCGCGTCCCAATGTTCCTCGCCTACAGGAAGGGCGGCTTGGTGAAAGGCGCAACGCCGACGTTGCTCTATGGCTACGGCGGCTTCGGCCTGACCTTTCCGCCCGACTTCCGCCCCGAGCAAGTCGCCTGGATGGACATGGGGGGCCTTTTTGCCTTCCCCCAGTTGCCGGGGGACGGCACGTACGGGGAGGATTGGCACCGGGCAGGCATGTTGCAGAACAAGCCGGCTGTGTTCGACGCCTTCATCGATGCGGCCGAATACCTCGTGGGCGCTGGCTACACTAACCCTCGGAAACTGGCGGCGCTGGGTTACAGCAATGGGGGCTTGTTGATCGGCGCGACGATCACGAAACGTCCCGACCTCTTCGCTGTCGCCTTCCCGGCTGTGGCTGTCCTAGACCTATTGCGCTTCCCTCAATTCAACAACGGGCGGCTCTGGGCTCGGGAATACGGCGATCCGGAAGATTCCAAGATGTTCCCGATCCTGCGCAGCTATTCACCCTACCATAACATCCAGCCAGGCCGCCGATACCCGGCCATACTGATCGGGACGGCAGAAACTGACGATCGCGTCGCGCCCATGCACAGCTTGAAGTTCGCCGCGCGCCTGCAAGCGTTGGCCGCCACCGATAAGCCGGTGTTGCTCGAGGTGCAGATGAAGGCCGGGCATGGGGCGGGGACAAGGCGGTCCTCGATCGCGAATGAGGCTGCGGATCGGCTCGCCTTTTCGCTCAAGAATCTCTACATGCGCCTGCCACCAGGCTTCGGTCGTCCTTAGTCTTACTGCGTGTGCGCCGGGAGGCCGGCAAGGAGTAGATGGTGAGAGTCCACTACGATGAAGGAGTAGCGTCCCACATCGGCCCCGAGCCGTGCGGCAGCGTCCGTGAGGGCGCTGGCGAAGCGTCGGCAGGGGAGCATGCAGGCCAGCCATTGAGCCGCGAAAGAAGATTATTCCGGGAGCCGACGCTGTACTCAGAGCGGAAGGCGACGCGGACGGGTGCGATAACGCGAGCACCTGGACGTCCCGGCGTGGTCGCAGACCCTGTCATGTATGGACGTTCCTTGCGCGGAAACCGGGAGATCTCGAGGCTGACCGGGGGACGGTTCGGCCGCCCCGGCCCGCACCGGGAGGCCGTGCTTCGACAGAGCCAGGATGGCTGCATTGGTCTCCTCGCGGCGCAAATAGCCCTCATACTGGAGGCGCTCGGCGGCTGTGAGCAGCTTGGGATCGATCGTGGTCGCACCGATGACGGCGCGTATCTGGCGCATCGATTTGCGGACGGCATCGAGAAAAGCCCGACTGGCGCTCTCCATTAGATGCCAACGATCTGCGACCTGAACAGCGTGCGGCAGGGCCTTTGCTGCCGCTTCGCCATATCCTCCACCACGGTCACGGGCGACGATCGCGATCGTGGGATGCGCAGCGAGCCAGGCTTGGGCGGTCGCGGGCGCCCGGTCCGGCAGCAGCGTGACGATCCGGCGCCTCTCCAGGTTGCAGATGATGCTGGCGTACCGGTGATTGCGCCGCCAGGCCCAATCGTCAATGCCGATGACCCTGAGCGGGTCAGCTGGGGGACGGCTGCGGCGTCGCACTACGCGCAGGAGCGTGTCTTTGCTCACCGGCAGCATTAGCCGTTTTGCGAAGCCGGCTGCCGGTCGGCCACCAAGCGCCAGACCGAGATGATGGACGATAGAGTCCAACCTCGCCGTCCTTCGCGCCGACGGCGCCAGAACCTCCTCGGCGAAACGCTCAGTGAAGATTTGGCGCCCGCACAAGACTGCGTCGCAGCGGAAGCGGCGGGCGATCACCAAGAGCTCTACGACCCGCCTGCGAGCGGCAGATCGGTCACGCGTCGCCGATACCGGCTATGAACACGTCGAGAACTATACCGCACGATGGACACAGACCAACGCTTCCGGACGCCCGGACCGCAATAACGGCCTTATCACCTTCGTAGTACGCACTCTCTACAACAAACCCACGCGGCACCAGACTGGAGCGGTGGAGTGCTTGCTGCATGGCGCTGATTCGTAAGCGCTTTTTTCTACGCACCTGTGCAATTGAGAGCCCGGATGGGATGAGGTGTCCACCATGAACAAGGTGGACACCATCGATGATCACTCCAGAAGCCCCTTTTAAGCTTGAGACGCTCGGCGTGTTGCGGAATGGCCGTCGTCGCTATGACCCAGCCAGCAAACAGCGGCTGGTCGAGGCCTGTCTGCAGCCTGGCGTGTCGCTGGCGGGGCTGGCGTTGCAACACGGCGTGAACGCGAACCTGCTGCGCAAGTGGGTGGCCAAGCGACAACTTCAGAACGGGAATGGCCAGCCGGAGGCGCGGGCGGCGATTGCGCCGGCGTTTATTCCGGTGAGCGCGCCGTCGCGGTCGCCAACCCGATCTGCCGGCGCGATCGCCCTTTGCGCTACGGAGCGATCCTCTGCTGGGCGGCTGACGGCATCGATGCCGAACGGCGTGACGCTTTCGCTGGAAGGCGGCGACGCGCAGTTGCTGTCGGTGGTGATTGAAGCGCTGGGGCGTTGCGATGTTCCGGCTGGCGTCTGATCTTCGAGTCTACCTTCACCGCGCGCCGATTGACTTCCGGGCGGGGATCAACAGCCTGGCGATCGTGGTCGAGCAGTCGATGGGGCAGGATCCGTTCCAGCGCGCGGTGTTCGCGTTCTGCAATCGCCGCCGCGACCGGGTCAAGCTGCTGATTTATGATCGGTCGGGATTTTGGATGCTGTTGAAGCGGCTGGAGGCGGACCGATTCCATTGGCCCCGAAGCCAGGAGGCGGTGCTGACGCTGACGACGGAGGAACTGCACTGGCTGCTTGACGGCATCGACATCGCGGCGGTGCGGCGCCATCCGGTGCGGCAATATCACAGCGTGGGCTGACCGTGTTCGATGCGGGCGGCGTCATCACCGCTATCGGGTGACGCCGCCAACCGCATGGAACCCGGTTGACGCGGCGGCATGACTTCGATTCAAGACTACGATGAGTCGCAAGCCCACGACGCACGAGATGGAAGCCCTGATCGCGGCGCACGCGGCCGAGATCGCGGCGCTGAAGGCCGAGAACGAGAAACTCGCGCAACGTGTCCTGCATCTTGAGGAGCAGTTGCGCCTGGAGCGCTTGCACCGCTACGCGCCGAAGAGCGAAAAGCTCAAGGAGCGCATCTTCAACGAAGCCGAGCAGGCCGCCGCTGAAAGCCGGGACGACGGCGATGTCGAGGCGGTCGCCGTGCCGGACATGGGATTGCCGGAGGCTCCAAAGCCGGCGCCGAAGACACGCGGCCGCAAGCCGCTGCCTGACGATCTGCCGCGCCAGCGCGTCGAACATGATCTGGGTGAGGATCAAAAGGACTGTCCGTGCTGCCGCAATCGGATGCATCGGATGGGCGAGACCGTCACCGAGCAGTTGCACGTCGAGGTAAAGGCGTCGGTGCTGCAACATGTGCGGTTCAAATATGCGTGCCGTCACTGCGAGCGCACCGCGCTGAACACCCCGATCGTGACCGCGCCGATGCCGGCGCAGCCGTTGCCGGGCAGCGTCGCCACGCCATCGACGCTGGCGCTCGTGCTCGCCAACAAATACGTCGACGGCACGCCGCTGTATCGTGTGGCGGACGCGCTGGGGCGGGCCGAGATCAGCATCAGCCGCGGGACGCTGGGCAACTGGGTGATCCGGGCGAGCGAATTGCATCTGCATCGGGTCTATGACGCGCTACAGCAAAAGCTCAGGGCGCAGCCCCTGGTCCACGGTGACGAAACCTGGGTGCAGGTTCTGAAAGAGGAGGGCCGGGACGCGCAGGCCAAATCCTTCATGTGGGCCTACCGCAGCGGCCAGGACTGCGCGCAGCCGGTCGTGCTGTTCGATTACCAGCCCGGTCGCGGTCAGGAGTATCCGCAGGCGTTCCTGGCCGGCTATCGCGGCTTGTTGATGAGCGATGGCTATGACGCCTGGCGCACGCTGACAGGCGCGACCCATCTCGGCTGTATGGCGCATGCCCGCAGGAAATTTACCGACGCGCTCAAGGCCAGGAAGACGCCCGGCGGTTCACCATTGCAGGCGCTCAAGTTCTTCGAGGCGTTGTATGAGGTCGAGAGAGTGGCGCGCCAGACGCCGCCCGACGGCGAAACGCGCGCCGCATACACCGTGCGGCTGCGCCAGCAGCATAGCCTGCCGGTATTGGCCGCCTTCAAGACGTGGCTCGACGACCAGGCGCCGAAGGTCCTGCCCGAAAGCTTGACCGGCAAGGCGATCGCCTATGCGCGCAACCAATGGGACTATCTGACCCGCTACACCAGTGACGGTCTTGCGCCAATCGACAACAATGTTCTGGAGCGCGACATCAGGCCGTTTTGCACCGGAAGAAAAAGTTGGCTGTTCAGCGATACCGTTGCCGGCGCCAAGGCAAGCGCCGTGATCTACAGTTTGGTGCTGACATGCCGGGCATGCGACGTCGATCCCTATGCATGGTTACGTCACGCGCTCACTGAACTGCCTCAGCGTGCGCCCGACGCCGACATCGAAGATCTGTTGCCGTTCAACTGCACCGGTCAAACACACCTGCCAGCTGAGAACAGCGGCTGACGTTCGAACGCTCAGGTCAACCAAGCCGTTCCGATGATCCCGCTGGGGCCCGGCGTCACACCACGCCGCGGCCACCCGCGCGCGCAGCCTGTGCAGTAAAATGCGCGCTTACGCTGATTCTCCCCCAACCAAAGCGCCAGACATCTCTCAAACTGCATCAAAAGTGAGTCAGAGCCAAATTTGAACGCCGATTGACAGTTGACCCCGTTGCACCGCGCGACCTCGGAAATGCTCGTCTCCGGATCGGCGCGCTCGACCACGATCCGCGCCTTCTCCGCATCGCTCCAACTGCGCCGTCACCTCTCCCCCGTGATCACTTCGATCCGCTGATAGGAGTCGGCATCATGCCTGTCTTGATGTCTGTCTTGATGCATGGAATGAGTGTCCCTCGCGTTGTCTAATCCAAGCGCGAGTCTCGCTCATCCCGTCCCCCTAAACCAGGTGGAGTCGTCGTACCGCTATCCAATCAATCGCATCCCAAGCAGAAAATCAGGAGAATCGAGTCAAGAGAGCAATCTGCGCTGCTCTGCCCGCTGGACCTTCGCCGTGACAACCCGCCTCATCACCATCGCTACTACCATCACCGAGTGTTGCAGCACGTCGAAGACCAGCCCTCGTTCTTCAAGCAAGGTTTCACCGCGTGCAGCGAGCTCGTCAAACGCGCTCGCACAAACATGTTTTGCCGGCCTTCCGCTTTCGGTCTCCGCCGCTCCCAAGGAGGGGGCCTATCACTTTTGGCAGGAGACTGTGGGGGCTCAAGTCAAATACCATAAAAATAAAGGGCAACACCGAAGGATAACAACACCGAAGAATAAGATGACGAGATGTACCAAGTACCAGTTGATGAATTGCGCACGACGTCCAGTGCAGCTGTCGGAATAACCCTCAAGGAGGCCGCTTACATATTAGACCAAGCGCAACATCGTCCTTTGTTACCTACGGAGCTTAGTGAGTTCATTGGTGCGATCAACACGCCCGATTTTGAGAAGATTAAGGCGGTGGTTCTTGACTGTTCTGCCAGTATCAGGACGCGGAAGTATGGTCGCTCTGTTACCACACTGTCTCCCGTGGAGGTCACCAATCGATGTGCATCCAACTGCGATTTTTGCGGCTGGCGCGCCGACAATACGCAAATGGGCCGTCTAACTATTGATGAGGAAATCGTTGATATTCAAGCTCGATATTTGCTTGAGAAGGGCATAGAGGATATCGAACTAGTTGGTGGCGACGACATTCGATTTGTCCGTGATGCTCTTCCAGTTCTCCTGCGGAGGCTGAGATCGCTTGTCCCTCCAACTAGTGCTCGTCAGCTGTTGTTTTGCACAATGGCACTTACGGAAACGCAATATCAGACGCTGGCTGCCTGCGGCCTGATCAGACGCTGGCTGCTTGCGGCGCTGACGGAATGATAATGTGGCAAGAGACATACGATGAGGCTGTGTATAATCAAAATATTTCGCGCGGGCCAAAAGCGTACGGAATCGACGATGATTTCCGTATTGTGAAGAATGGTAATGGTTTCTTATTCAGGCTGCAGAGTCAGGATCGAGCAGCCAGAGCTGGTCTAAATCTTTCAGTAGGAGCAATGCTCGGTCTAAACAAAGACGTTGCGTTTGACGTGTTGGCGACCGTGCACCACGCAAGGTATCTTTGCACGACGTATGCCCCCGTGAGGCCGTTGATTATCGGCATGCCCACTTGGAATAAAATAACAACGCCTGAGACAGATAATCGTCCCGAGCAACTCTTAGACATAGAGGAATGTTTCTCATTCTTCGCTGCACTTTACCTCCTGGCCTTATCGGATCTAAACGTCTGGGTATTCCCCACCTGTCGTGTTTCGATGGCGTCTCATATCGAGGCGGTAAGAGTCGCAGGCGCTTATACGTCCACAGAAGTAAGAACAGGGCCGGGAGGATATTTGGTTAACGCATTGCGGAATGTAGAGCCCAAAGTACGCCAAACTATAATCGACAATATGCACGGTGAATTCGGCAACGAAAAGATCAGTGCAAATGCTCTGGTGAAGCGCCTCGATAGTTTTGAGCAATTCCAACATTATTACTATCCTCACGAGGAGTTTACGCGTGCGCTAGCCGTTGCGGGGATCAGTCTCACAAGGCGTGATGGTGCGGTCGAGCTACCTGCTGTTTAATGGGTTGCGACCAACTGTGGAGCCTGAAGGGGAGGTTCTCTATCTGACACGCGGCGTTGCCTCAACGTGGTCGGCGGGCTCCTGAGTTTTCTCCATCAATGGATCGTGGCGCAGCGTCTCATGGTCGTTGAGGTCCTCGTAGCCGAGAGCGATGGCGAATATCCGTTGCCCCACCAGCGTCGCCACCGAATGTTCGACGTGGGCCTGGGATCGCCGATCGACAAAGCATGATGTTGCGCAGCATGCGGATCTCGGCGGCCAGTAAAAAGGCCACTCCGACATAAAGTGGACTGGAGCATGCGAAACTTCTCTTCGCCGGATTCCACTCAATGGGCTGTTCGCAACATTGGCGTTAGCCGCGGCGAATTACCATGCTGTATCTCACCAATGACCTTGAAGCCGTGGCGCTGGTAAAAGGGAATATTTTCCGGGTTTGAGCTTTCGAGATAGGCGGCAGTGCCCTCCGAATCACATCGCCTGAGAGCGTGTTTCATCAGCAATGTGCCAAGCCCCTGTCCGACCCAGTTCGGATCGGTAGCAATGAGAGGCAGATACCAATGTGGCTCGGGTGGATGATGTTCGGTCATTCCAAGCCGAAGCTGCGCCATATCTTCGCTGATCTCCGGACGTAGGGAGTGAGCCATAATTGCGTCGAGTGCCACCTCATTTTGCTGCACGCCGGGCGGCAGCCAGAGCGCCGCGGCGTGCCCCCCTCCCGTCACGTATGCCGTGCCATGTTCGAATGCTCGTCCGCCGCAGGCCTCGACGAACTGAGGCATGCTCGTAAGATATTGGTCTGGAGCAGGCCAGCTCCATCGAGCCAACGGATCTGCGGCAAAGCCGAGCACCAGCGTCCAGACGGTGGTCGCCTGCATTTTTGCGTGCGCAGATTTGATGTCCGTCTCCGCTGTCATGATGTCTGTTCCAAGTCTCAATCTGGGCGTCAGAGTTGCAAAGCTAGAACGGACGACGAGTCCCTTTGAACGTGCGCAGAAGAGCGCACCAATGGAGGTTTCGTCGACTGCATCTAGTTTCTGTTTCAAGCTCTTCTTTTTTCTCAGACGGTCGCGTTAACGATCCTTGGGGACCAAGCTCGTCAGCGGGTTAACCTTCTGCATCTTCTTGCCGAGCATTAGGTGCTTCCTGGGTCTAGGAGCGTCATCACACCCTTCCTAAGGCAGGCTGGCTTGTCCGCGTCGAGCGTCGGCAGCCTGCAACCGCCGCTCGTAGCGAGCGACACAAGGACTTTTTCTAGTTTGCGATGAGAGGAAATCGCGGGTCTACGCTCGGTAGGACAGCTGCGCCTGAATCGTGTTCCCGATTTTGTCGCCGGGCAGTTAGCAAGCCTCGCACGTTGAGGCCGTAGATCGGCAATCGCCTGATGTGATAACATCTGGACTCCCGTGCGCTGTTCTAGATGGGGTCTCTCGTTCAAAACGCATGCCAACTGCGGGCCTCGGTGAGCCTATCCTTTGAATGTTCGAGCACAGACATTTTCGGCATAAGTGGCGCTTGATCAAGAATTAGCAATTCTGATCCTTTATCGACGTCGTGCTGGCCATGGCGGAGCCTCCAGGGGCGGCATAAGAGCTATCGCCGAAAGTTGGTGACGGTGGGAATCGGGAAGGCGGCACATCATGGGGGTGCTTGACGCCTCCAACTTCTCCACCGAAGGAGCGATATGCCGTGTCCAAAGATAACATCATCCAGCTGGTTCAGCCAGGAAACGTCGACGACCAGCTCACCGAAATCTTGCGCAACGGGGCGCGTGCCCTGTTGGCGCAGGCGGTCGAGGCCGGGGTCGCAGACTTTCTCGGCAAGCATGCCGATTTCAAGACTGAGGACGGCCACCGGCGCGTCGTCCGCCACTGTCCCGCGGTAAGCAATGCGGCGACCAAGGCGATCCGAGAGGAAATCCGCAATTGGCAACTTCGTTGTCGTGTTGACAGGTGGATATGACCCAGCCGGTCCCGAGTCCGCGCTGCTTACGTTGAGCCGCCGCATGGCGACCCAACTCAATCAGGCGGGTCTTGGCCGTATGGAGCGTTAGCTCGAACTCCTCCAGTCTCGCGCGCATCGCATCGAGGAAACGACGTGCGTCATCCTCGCGCTCAAAGCCGGCCACTACATCGTCCGCGTGGCGCACGATGATCATGTCGCCGGAGGCCTCGCGCTGTCGCCAGCGCTTGGCCCACAGGTCGAGAGCGTGGAGAGTAGGCCGAAGGAATTGCACCTTCGGCCTCTCGCAGAACGGTGCGTGAGCCTCTCGACTCACACCGCTCCCATCAGACAAACGCGCCGATACCTCCAAAGCGCCAGTGTGCGAACAAAGACGGGTTCTGCTTTGCAATTCTTTGCATAAGCATGCTTGCCCGCACTTTGTGGCCACTCAGCCGCCTGTATTTTCGCATGATCCAGGCACGGATCGTGTAGTCTACCGACGCTTCGCCGACACCCTCGCGGAGGCCTGCGCACGGCTCGGGGCCGATGTGGTTCGCTACAACTTCATCGCAATGGACTTTCACCATCTACTCCTTGCCGGTCTCCCGGCGCACCCAAAGTAGTGCTAACGCAGGTTGGATTGATCTGTATCTGCGATGTCCGGTGATCGCGCCCGTCAGGTGGAGACAAATGCCGATCTGGCTTCCTTTACGGATCCGGAGATAAACCTGTGTACCTCCTGGATGCGCCGCGTCTCGTGCGTGTCGGGATGAGACGTTATCCAATAGTTTCGAACGAAACGAACCTCTGGCAGCAAGCGTCTCAACTCGGGATATCGCTGCGCCGCATAGTCGTGAAGAATGCCAACGCCGTGCCCAGCCCGGACGGCCTCCATTTGTGCGACCACGCTTCCGCATTCGTATCGACGTGACATCAGCCGACCGAGAACGGAGGCGTAGTCCAGAGCGCGACTGTAAGCAAAATCCTCGACATGCGTTACGAACAAGCGGCCGGCCAATTCGGCCTGGCTGGCGATGGGTCCCTCGCGTTCGAGGTAGCTCTCTGCGGCGTAGACGCTCAGCGTGTAGTCCGTCAGCTTCGACAGGATAAGTCGCCCCTGCTTGGGGCGATCCAACGTAATCGCGATGTCCGCCTCGCGCCGGGACAGCGAAAATGTCCGCGGCAACGGAACGAGCTGGACCACCAGTTTTGAATGGCTCGCGGCGAGCGCTCCGAGACGGTCAGCGAGAAAGTAGTTGCCCAAGCCGTCGGGGGCCCCGACGCGCACAGTGCCAGTGATCGCCTCCGTGGCTCCTCCAATGCTGGAGCCAACTCTGAGGAACTCGCTCTCGGCGCGCTCGGCGGCAGCGACCAGCGCTTCCCCTGCCGCGGTCAGAGTGCAGCCGGTTGTGTGTCGTTCGATCAGCCTGGCGTTCAGGCTTCGCTCGAGCGCCGTAAGCTGTCGCGCAACGGTCGCATGATTAAGCCGTAGGCTTTTCGACGCTTTCAGGATCTGTCCCGCTCTTGCGACTTCCAGAAATATCCGAACTCGTTCCCAATCCATCGACTACAACTTCCGCACAACGGAGCCGCGAATTCGGCTGTTGAAGTGCGATTTTATGCGCTCCATACCCGCACGATCAAGCTTCGTTTGGAGAAATAAGACCATGCAGGCGACCATTGCGAATTTTATCAATGGTGAGTTGGTGCCAAGCCAGGGCCCCCGCACCACGGCCGTTTACAATCCGGCCACCGGCGAACAATCGGGAATTCTGGGACTAGCATCAGCACAAGATGTTCGATCCGCGGTGATCGCTGCTCGGAAGGCATTCCCGGCTTGGGCGAATACACCTCCTCTACGACGCGCTCGCATCCTCAACCGCTTCCTTCGGATTCTAGAGGACCGCATCGACGAGCTTGCGCAGATCATTACCGCGGAGCACGGCAAAGTCCTTTCAGACGCCAAGGGCGAGATCCAGCGCGGCATGGAGGTGGTGGAGTTCGCAACCGGTGCACCGCAGCTTCTCAAGGGCGAGGTCACAGAGAACGTCGGAACGCGCGTTGACAGCCACTCGCTCCGTCAGCCACTCGGTGTGGTCGCCGGGATCACGCCGTTCAATTTCCCGGCCATGGTTCCGATGTGGATGTTCCCGGTCGCCCTCGCCTGCGGCAACACCTTCATCCTCAAACCCTCCGAGCGCGATCCTTCCGCGTCCCTAGTCCTCGCGCAATGGCTGAAGGAGGCTGGACTTCCCGACGGCGTCTTCAACGTCGTCCAAGGTGACAAGGAAGCCGTGGACGCCATCTTGTCCGATCCCGATATCGTTGCGGTCAGCTTCGTCGGCTCGACCCCGATCGCGCGCTACATCTACGAGACGGCGACCCAGCACGGAAAGCGATGCCAGGCGCTGGGTGGGGCGAAGAACCACATGATCGTCATGCCAGATGCCGACATGGATCAGGCCGTCGACGCCCTGATGGGTGCGGCCTATGGCTCCGCCGGCGAACGCTGCATGGCAATCTCGGTGGCGGTGCCGATCGGCGACACCACGGCCGACAGATTGATCGAAAAGCTCGCGCCAAAGGTCCGCGCCCTGAATATCGGTCCGGGGACGGATCCTGAAGCCGAGATGGGACCTCTGGTGACCAAGCAGCACCTCGACAAGGTGCGCGGATACATTGATGCAGGCGTCGACGAAGGTGCAAAGCTTGTCGTCGACGGCCGGGATTTCCGGCGTCAGGGGTATGAAAAGGGATACTTTATCGGGGGATCGCTCTTCGATAACGTCTCGACCGATATGAAGATTTACAAAGAGGAGATCTTTGGACCTGTGCTCGCCATCGCGCGTGCCAAGTCATATGACGAAGCAGCCGAGATGATCAGCGAGCACGAGTTCGGCAACGGCACCGCCATCTTCACGCGAGACGGTGACGCGGCTCGCGAATTCGCACATCAAATTCAGGTGGGAATGGTCGGCATCAACGTACCAATCCCAGTGCCGATGGCATTTCACTCCTTCGGTGGCTGGAAGGCATCTCTCTTCGGCGATCATCACATGCACGGCCCCGAGGGGGTACGCTTCTATACCAAGCTCAAGACCATCACCACGCTGTGGCCGACTGGCATTCGATCAGGTGCAGAGTTCGTTATGCCGACGATGAGTTGATCTAACGGCAGGCGAAGGTCGCATCGGTCTTCGCCTTCGCCTTTCGGCCGAGTGGTGAGGGATACTCTCTACACAAACCTCAGGGAAGCTCAGTGCGTATCTTCGCGGCAAACTCGCCACATGTCTCGGCAAGCTCGTCGAGTACTTTACCGCGCAGCAAGCCTAATGTTGATGCGTCGGGCGATGCCGTTCGACCAGGTTGATCAGCATGCTGGAATCTGAAGCCGGTCGAAGCCTTGATTTCATCGAGATCGTATCCGGGGTGAATGCTGTCGAGAATGAATCCTGGATGCGACTTGTCGAATCGAAAGAGGCCCTTGCCCGTTAGCAGTGCGATCGGCCCCCCACTTCTAAAGACCCCCCTTTCGCTCACGCCGGACGCGCTCACAAAATCAACTTTGTCGACGAGAACGCGTGGTGAATGTTCCTCGCGGAAGAGTATGACCCGAGGAACGACAGAATACAGATATGCCGACCCGAAAGATCCGGGCCAGCGCACGTCCGACTGCGGATAGCCGCCCGCGCCCACGAGATTGACGTTACCGAGCCCATCGATTTAGCCACCGCCAAGGAAAAACGCATCAATGCGTCCCTGCGCCGCGCAATCGAACAGCTCGGCCGAGCCGTTGGTGAAGAAGTTGTGTTCAACAGATCCGAGTACCGAAATGCGGGGGACGGGCTCTCCCTTGGCAGCCTTCATTGCGCGCAGGAGCATGGCTCCAGCGGCAGGGATCGGCGACGAGGCGCCTACAGCTACATGCTTGACGCCGTCCAATAGCTGCGCGATGGCGTAGATCAAGATCTCGCGGGAAAGGATGGCAGTCACGATACTGCCTCCGCGCCGACCTCGGCCATGTATCTGGGAAATCCCTCGGCTGTCCGCGCTACCTGCGCATAGCGATTGAGCTTGGCCACGTCCGGGGGATATTCGCCCCATAAGCCGTATGGCCAAGCGCCCCGTGGAGCTTGTCCGACAGCCCCAATGTAGAGGGCTGGCAACACGCCTGCCGCCGTCAGCTCATCCGCCAGTAGATTCTCCTCCACGATGCGCTCAACTGTGACTAATGTAATAGTTGACGCATAGGCCATGGCCGCGAGCTCGCGACGACGACCGATCCAGACGTTCCCGAAACGGTCAGCCATCGGAGCGTGAAAGATAGCTACGTCTGGCTTGATGGCTGGGATCAGGACGATCGGATCGGCGGTATCAGCAAGCGGATTGTCGAGGACGTGCCAGTCTTCCCGGTGCCGAAGTAGGTCCGTTCCGATCAACCCTCGCATCGGCAGAAATGGAATGCCTTTCTGTGCAGCCATCAAGCCGGCATGAATCGCAGGACAGGTCGCGTCCTTTAAGCAAATCGAGCCGTCCTTTACGGTGGCATTGAATCGAGGCGCGCCGCCCGCCTCCCCCAACGAGACCGCGCTCGTTTCGACCGTCCCGACTAGGTCGGCTCCGATGAGTTGATCAACCTGCAGGCCTCCAGTCGGCACACAGACAAGATGAAGGTCATTCGCGCCACGCCGGATCATTTCGCGCGTCATGGCCATCGATACGCCCGCGTAGTCTACTGGCAGCGCGATGGTCATTCCGCGCTCGATGCACTTCGCCATTGCACCAAGAGAGCTCGCCAAAGATGCCTCCGCTTGCTTCACAGTAAGGAACGTTCGTACGGGACGTCGTCGGCGAGCGACCAATCGTCGGCCGGGGTCACCCAAGGTCACCCCAATGCAGCGCACAGATTGCAACCAGCGCCGAGCGAGCCGGCGCTGATCACTGCGTTAAGCGGCGAGTACCCGCAATGATCTGCGCAGACTTTCGAAATAGCTCGAGCTTCTACGCGCGCGACGCCATCGACCCTTGCAGTCTGGCCAGCTTGTATTCGCTCTCGTGGCTGCCTGGCTTCAAAAGGCTCCGCTCCTGAAGTAGGCTCTGGGCGAGTGGAAGCTTGTTCGCGCGAAGAGCCGCCTCAAGAAGATATTGATCGAAGATGTCGCGCTGGGCGTGACTTGCACCGATCGGGCCGGTGACGTGACGCAGCGGCAGAATTCTGTCCACGACATCGTCATATCGACCTTGCTCGAATGCAATGATACTCTCGCAGAGCGGAACGCCGAGCTTACGGATAACGCCGCTTGCGTAGCGAGCCTCGTCGCCGGCATATTTCTTCATCGACTCGATTACCTCGTGGGCCAGCTCGAAGCGACGCTCATGCGCCAAAGACATCACACAATGAACATCGGTAAAGATTAGCGCGTGATCATCGATGTGCGTCTCGGCGTGATCGGCGAGAGCCCCCCAGCGGTTCCCGACATCGACACCACAGAATTCGAGCCGAGCTAGAAGAGACGCGGCGTTCTGAATATCGAGATAGAAGTCGGATTTGTCGCCTTTGATGGCCTCATCATAGAGCTGCAGCGCGCCATCGAGGCGTCCCGCGTCGATATTGAACAACGCCTTGTGCCACCACAGGTGACGCCGAAACGGATTTCTATCGTTCCACTGGTCGAGAGGATGATTGAGCCATTTCAGCCCCTCGCCATGACGACTTTGCATCTCCAGCACGTGCGCGACGGCATGCAATGCCCATAAGTCGTCTGGGCAGATCTCGACGGCCTCGCGTCCACAACGTTCGGCGTTCGCGTATTCACCGTTCTCCTCAAAGCCAAACGCAAGCATGCCCAGAACGTTACCGTAGCCGGGCATGTCTTTGCTCCAACTCGCCAGCACGGATGCGGGAACCGCGCGCAGTGCGCGGGTTTGTCCCATCCAGAAGCAGTTGAAGTGATGAAGCCGCAAGGCGAGAAGGTCGTGGGGGTGCTCGAAAAGAATTTGCTCCCAGCAGGTATTTGCGGCCATAAGGTCGCCAGCAATCCAGAGGCCCAACGCTTCGACATGGCGTCGCTCGCGGCTGTTTGCATTGCCTAGGGTCGATTGAGCATCCTTGAAAGCAGCACGCGCCTTGTCCATGACCAAGAACGTGCCGAAGACCATGAAGAAATAGCCACGCAAGCAATGCGCCAGGCAGAACTGCGGATCGGCATCCAACGCTTCCTTTGTCAGGGGCATTGCTGTTGTCCGGTACTCGAGAAAGCTCTTGACCGCCCGATTGTAGGAAGTCACGGCGGCCTCGTTCTGGCTGCTAAGTTCCAAACCTCGATCGTCGAACATAGGACCTCTAA
Organism: Bradyrhizobium sp. CCGUVB23; assembly: GCF_024199885.1. Taxonomy (NCBI): domain Bacteria; kingdom Pseudomonadati; phylum Pseudomonadota; class Alphaproteobacteria; order Hyphomicrobiales; family Nitrobacteraceae; genus Bradyrhizobium; species Bradyrhizobium sp. CCGUVB23. The sequence continues at coordinate 5,068,666 of NZ_JANADQ010000001.1, read as the reverse complement.
CTCAGTCGTTTCTGTTGAAGATAGTCGCGGCCAACGTTCGAGGCCCTTCCCGTCTCGGGCGCGACAGGCGCGAAGAGGAAGAGATTCTCAAACAATCAAGCGGTTGCGCGCTTCCGAATTAGCCCGGAGACGGCCCTACGAAGCTATTGCTTGTGTGCACAATCGCCCGCACGTAGCGCGCAAATCTGCACTTCGCTGCCTATTCTTGGGATTGCATTTGCGACGCCCACTCGGTTGCGCTTGGAGCGCCCCTATTTCGCGCCATTTGGCAACTTAAGCAAACGAGATAAATTCACGCGACAGTTCAAAAATAGTGAAGTCAAGGTCGCGGCCGGCCACCGTGCAGAGGTAAGGCCGCTCGGCGGCATCGCTGCTCTCTCGTCCGACAGCATTCGCCATTGAAACGAGCAGCCTGAGAGCTCATTCGGTGTAGTCCAACCGGAAGCCTACACGGAGGCAGCGTGGCCATGGCCAATCATTTGTGCGATCGCCTCGCTCGAATATCCAAGAACCTCAGACAAGACTTGGCGAGTGTGTTCACCCAGCGCCGGAGCGGGGGACTGCTTCCCAGCGTTCACATTGATTGGGAGAGTTCGTGGCATTCTTACTGAGCCCAAGATCGGGTCGTCGACAGCGTTCAAATCTCTGGCGCTCAGATGTTCGTTGCTGGCCATATCCTCAATAGATTGGATCGGCCCGACGCCAAGCGATTTCGATTCGAAAGCTGCGATAACGGTCGTCCGATCTCTTTCCCCGATCCAGGTCCCGACCTGGGTCTCAATCTCGTCGCGATGAGCGGTGCGTTGCGAGAGGGTAGCGAATCTAGCGTCGGAAGCCCAGTCAGGACTGCCGACCAATGCTGCGCAGCGCGCGAATTGTTCGTCATTCTGAACGGAAAGACATATCCATTTGTCGTCCGCAGTCCTGAAATGCCCCGTTGGTGCCCCTCCAAGACTGTGATTGCCGTCTCGCTGCCAAGCCTCTCCAGTAGCCTCATAGTAGGAAATGAGTGGCGCAATCATTCGGAACGCGACGTCATAGAGCGCGACATCGACCGGCGACATCGGCTTCATTCCGCCATTTCGTTGATAGAGCGCCAACACCGCGCCGAACGCGCCAAGTACTCCCGTCATGAAGTCGCAGACCGGTACGGCACCACCTGCCCTCATGGGCGGTCCATCGCGCTCACCTGTCAAGTTGCTTAGCCCGCAAAACCCCTGCGCGACCGGATCGTACCCGCCCCGCTTCGAATTTGGCCCAACTCGGCCGAACGCAGAGACATGCACGACGATCAATCTCGGATTCAACGACTGAAGCGCTTCGTCGTTGAGTCCCATTTTATCTAGTACGCCTGGCCGCAGGCTATCGATGAGCACGTCGCCGGTCTTCAGGAGATCCCGCAAGATAGCAAGGCCACCGTCGCGGGTGATGTCCAGCACGACGGACTTCTTGCTCCGGCTGTTTACCTGCCAAAATGCGCTGATTCCATTGACCATGGGGCCAAACTGCCGAAGTACGTCGCCTCGTCCTGGCCGCTCGATCTTGATTACTTCTGCTCCGTTGTCAGCAAGCAACGTACCCACGAAAGGTCCAGCTATGAGCTCTCCTAGCTCAATCACACGCGTCCCGGCGAGCGGCTTTGCGAAGGAAGTCGTCATGATGGAAGTGCCCCACTTACAATAGTACGTCGATTACACGACGCTTTGGAAAAAGAGCCCGGCATGTACATTTGCACACGCCGGGCTCGAGTAGCGGGGCCTGCGAGCCCCTGATCCGACCGGGAGGACGGCCGAAAAACGTATCTCCGCTTTCGAACGAGCGGCGCGCACCGTCATGAGCCCTCATCCTAGGCGGACGAGGCTCGTAAGCCTCATCCGGCGAGATGGTCGATCGGCCGGCGCCCAGCCCGCTGACGGGCATCCTATTCAGCAGCATCGCGGCCTTGGCTTCGCTCGACGTGGGCATAACCGTCACGTGTCTGCGGCATCTTCATGCCAAGCACGCGCGAGGCCACCAAAGTTCTGAGCACTTGAGCGGTCCCGCCGGCTATGGTGAACATGCGAGCATCTCTCACCGCGCGTTCCATGGGATAATTGCGCGAGTATCCCCGAGCGCCGAAGAGCTGCAATGCCTGGTTGGTGACGTTGTTGGCGGTCTCGGAAGCGATGATCTTCGCTTGGGCGGCCAAGAGAGGGTCCGGAAATGGATTCGCACTCAAAGCGGCTTGATGCAACGACAGGCGCGCTGCATTCACGGCTACGGCCATGTCGGCCACCATCCATTGCAATCCTTGAAATTCCGCTATCGGACGACCGAACTGCTCACGCTCCTTCACGAAAGCAAGAGACTTTTCGAATGCGCCTTGCGCGATGCCGAGCGCCACGGTGCCTGCGCCAACGCGCTGGCTGTTATAGGCGTCAATGAGATCAGCGAAGCCACGACGAAGCCCCCGCGGCGGCAGGACGAGCATATCGTCCTTGACCTCCAGATCTTCGAAAATGATCTCTGTTTCCGGAATTCCGCGAAGGCCCATCGCCGGCTCGCGCTTGCCGACCTTCAAACCCGGGGTCCCAGCGACGGCCAAGAACCCTCCGATCCCCTGCTCCGCTCCCCGTTCGTCGAAAATACGGGCAAAGATCAAGTGCAGCTTGGACACACCACCGCCAGTAATCCAGTGCTTCTTGCCATTGATGACATAGGTGCCGCCACGCTTGTCTGCACGCGTTGTCATCTCGGTAGCGGCCGAACCGGCATTCGGTTCGGTAATGCAGATCGCGGGCTTGTCGCCGGCGAGCACCAACTCCGCCGCCATCCGCTTCTGCTTTTCGGTACCGTACTGCATAACGGCCGAGATCGCGCCCATGTTGGCTTCGACCGTAATACGCCCGGTAGCACCGCAGACGCGGGCCATTTCCTCGATGATGAGGGCGGCCTCAAAGAAGCTACCGCCGCGACCGCCATACTCCTTAGGCACCGTGTACCCCATGAACCCAGCTTCGGTCAGCGCCTTCACGTTGTCGTAGGGATAGGCCTCCGTTCGGTCTACCTCCGCAGCCTTTTCGGCGAATTTGGACTCTGCAAGCTCGCGCGCAGCGGCTTTCAGCTTCTGTTGCTCAGGCGAGAGCTTCATATCCATAGGGGTGAATCCTCTTCGGGTGCGGGACGGTCAGCCGTTTTCACTCCGCGAACTATCGAAAGGCAAACGAATATTTTGCGAGCCGGACTTCAAAATATGTTAAGTTGGCCCGTCATGAGCATCAGACAGCTTCGCACACTCGTGGCCATTGCAGACGGCGGCAGCTTTAACGCGGCAGCCCAGCGGCTCTATATGACCCAGTCGGCGGTCAGCATGCAGATGAAAGCCTTGGAAGTCGACATGAGAGCCAAGCTTTTCGATCGGACCATCAGACCGCCGGTTCTCAATAGCAACGGCTGGCGCCTTGTCGACGAAGCTAGACAGATTATCGAACGCTACGATGCTCTTCGGCTACTTGCATCGACTCCTTCGACGGGCCTTACGGGTTCGTTGCGGCTTGGCGTTATTCCCTCCGTTGCGACGCACCTTCTTCCTCAAACGCTATCAAAATTGCGGAACGAGCACGCGAGCTTGAGAATTCAAATTCAAAGCGGTCTGTCTCCCGAACTTGCCTTTAAGGTTGAGGAAAAGCGCTTGGATGTTGCGATCGTTACGGAGCTAGAACGTCTGGATCCATCAATCGCCTTTGAGCAGATATCGGAAGAAGAACTTAAGGTTGTCATTCACAAGGATTTGGCCCGCGGCTCGATCGGGGAACTGCTGCGAACATATCCGTTCGTTCGCTTCAATCCTGCCATGGGAGTTGGACGGGTAATCGATTCGACGTTGCGCGCACGTCGAATTCTGGTGAACGATTTTATGGAGTTCGACTCCATCGAGACAATGATCAGCATTGTGAAGCTCAAGCTCGGCGTGACCATTATTCCCGTCGGCTTGTTTTCTCCTGACCTCAACGCCCTCAAGTCGATTTCTTTCGATCCGCCCGTTCATAGACGAATCGGGATTCTGGCTCGCCGTGGGACGATTGATGCTCCTACCGTTCGTGCAGTCGCTGACGCATTCAAGTCATTCATAACGGCGCCCCGCTCCACGCCCCGCAAACGTAAGCGATAGCCAGAGCGGCGTAGTGGTTATTCGACTTGAACACCCGCTCCCTTGATGATGGGAGTCCAACGGTCAATCTCCCGCCTAACCAGGTCTCTGAAGGCTGCTGGTCCCTTATCGTTTGGAGCGGGGGCGTCGGCACCGAGGTCAGCAAGTCGTTGCTGCGTCATCGGATCATCCAACGTTTTCGGCAGAGCTTCGTCCCCGGCGCTACTTGGGAGGGATGCACCCGCTTGGCGTGCTTCCGAACCGCTCGCGATAGCGGGTCGAAAAATGCGCCTGATTGCTGAAGCCACACATGAAGGCGACCTGGCCGATATTGACCCGGCCGACGCCATCCCGGTTGCCAACCACCAGCAGCCGGTGCGCCTCCAGTAGCCGCATTTCCATAAGCTCCCGCCGGAATGTCGTATCATTGAGTTGGAATATCTTCTGCAGGTATCGCAGCGAGATCTTGTGAGTCTTGGCCACCAGGTCGGCTGACAGATCCGGATCGTGAATATGGCGCTTCATGAAGCCGCGAATGCGATCGAAAAGCACGCTCGCCAGTGGTTGCCGAACCAGGTCGAGATTGCCGCGCTCATCGCCCAATTCGAGCATAAGGCAGATCATTTCGATGACCGCATCCTGCAGCCGAACCGTATCCTCGCAGTTCTGGACCTTCAGGAGCTGAAATCCGAGCTGGCTGACGATTGGGACCAGATGCGGATTGGCGATGTTCAGACGCGCGCACCGCGCATCGATATTCTTGACGCGATATTTCAAGGCATCGCGTTGAATCTTGACAGTGATGTTCTCGGACCCGTCGGGAACGTCGATAACGTAGTCGTCGGCCGAGTTGACCAGAAATACGTCGCCGGGTCCGACAAGGCCCGTCCGGCCCCGCTGTTCGAATTGCATCTGCTGGCGAACCGGAAACAGAAATGCGAAATCCTCGGACCGGTCGATCTTGGCGGCGTGCTTGCGCCGGATCACCCGCTGCGCATCGGCACGAAAGTTCGAAATCCCCAACGATTCAAACTGCCAATTGACCAGACTGCCGTTCAAGGGCGCGTCGCTGGAACGCTTGATGTCGAGCCGAAAGTAGACCTCGGCCATCGCCTGCCGCCACGACTCCAAGGTCTTTGGAGCAGTCAAACCGGCTGTCGAGAACGTTTGGATTTGCCCCATCTAGACCACCCTGAGTTTCCTTAGGACCGTCCACTACTGGTCAGCTTAGCGAAGGCACGAAATATGCCAAGGGGCCATGAAATGCTGCATCGCAGCGAGGTCGAACTGATCCGCTACCAATAAGAAAGTACGCTTTGGGAAACACAACTGTGCATCCCCGAAAAAGACAGCGGGGTCAGACCGTCTCTAGTCTTCCGATCCAGCGAACATGCACAGGCGGCATGTTGCGCCGGACCTCACCGACAGGAGACTTTCGATGAGTAGCGATCTGACTCGCAGAAGGGTACTTCAGGCAATTCCGAGCGGCGTTGCGGCTTCCGTCGTCGCTGCTCCCTACGTCTCAACGCCGACCAAGGCGGCGACGTCCGATCCGATCCTGCTCGGTGTTCCGACAGCACAGACGTCGAAGGCCGGGGTCGCCGATCACCTCGACTATCTCAACGGTACTAATCTCGCGATCGAGGAAATCAACGCTGCGGGCGGCGTGCACGGTCGCATGATCAAGGCGGTGGTGGTCGACATCGATCCACTCTCACCCGAAAGCGGGCAGGTCGCGATCAACCGGCTGATCGATGCCAAGGTACACGCCATATCGTGCGCGTTCACGCTGACTGCCGTGCCGGCCATGGAAGCGTCGGTCGCCTACAAGGCGCCGATTCTGTGGGGCACGACGCAACGCAACCTGACGGAGCTTGTGGCGAAGAACCCAGAAAAATACAGCCACGTGTTCCAGTCGGATCCGTCTGAAGCGCACTATGGCTGGACGTTCCCGATCTTCCTGAAGACGATGAAGGATTCAGGCGGCTGGAAACCACTGAATAACGGCGTCCACATTGTGCAAGAGCAGATCGCATACAACCAGACGATCTCGAAGTGCCTGCAGGAGGCATTGCCGAAGAGCGAATTCAAGCTCGCGGGCATCACCAACATTCAGTATCCGGTGCAGGATTGGGGACCGGTCATCGAAGAGATCAAGAGGATCGGTGCCGGTGCCGTGATGATCGATCACTGGGTCGCCGTCGAGTACGCGGCATTCGTCAAACAATTCCAAGCCAATCCCCTCAAAGGTGCGCTGGTGTACCTTCAGTACGGTCCCTCGCAGCCGGAATTCCTCGAGCTTGGCGGACCTGCATGCGAAGGTTTCGTCTGGAGTACGGTGCAAGGCGTCTATGCCGACAAGCAAGGAATGGAGTTCCGCAACAAGTACAAGAAGAAATTTCCCGGCATCATGGGCGTAGCCTACACCGGCATCAGCTACGACAGCACCTACTATTTTAAGCTTGCCTGGGAAGCCGTCGGCGATCCGAACAAATTCAAGGAGGTGGCCGACTGGATCCGCACCCATCCTTATCGCGGCGTGTGCGGCATGATGAACATGAACAACCCGTTCCAGGAATGCTCTCACTTCCCGGACGATGGTCATCCGGTTACCGCAACCAAGCTGGAGGACGGCATAGCGCAGCTCTACTTCCAGGTGCAGGACCAGGAGCACAAGATCATCTACCCGAACGAGCTTGCCGAATCGAAGCTGCGCCCCGCGCCCTGGTGGTGAGGACTGCGATGCTGCAGGAGCCTGACGATGCTCTCTTTGCCTGCCGGGAAATCGACCTCGACCTGGGGGGCAGACAGATCTTGCTGGGCATCTCGCTATCGGTTCAGCGTGGCGAGGTGCTCGGGATCATAGGGCCGAACGGCGCCGGCAAGACCAGTCTGTTCGAGGTGCTGTCCGGCCGCCTGGCGCCCAAGTCAGGTCAGGTTTTCTTCAACGGCAAGGACATCACGAAACTTGCGTTACATCAGCGGGCGCGGCTCGGCATCGGGCGAAGCTATCAGACACCAGTCGTCCCCGAAGCGCTGACGGTCGCGCAGGTATTCAAGGCGGGACGGCAAGCCTATCACCCCTTCCTCGTGCCGGATCAGGCCGAATGGGGAGCCAATCTGGCGGAATTTCATGTCGCCGGCTCCATGATCGCCGAGCAGCTCGATACGCTGGATCGTCGAAAGCTGCTGTTGTCCTGTCTCTTGATGAGGCGTCCGAAACTGCTGCTGATGGACGAGCCGGCGGCCGGCCTGATCAATTCCGAAATCGACGAACTGGATGAGGTTTTGCGGGTCCTTGCCAAGGAGCTGAACATCGCGATCCTGGTTGTCGAACATCGAATGGAGCTGCTTGAAACGATCGCCGACCGCATCATCGTGATGGATGCGGGAGAGATCGTCTCGCAGGGAACACTGACCGATGTTCTTGCCGACCCCAAGGTGCGCGCGGCGTATTTCGAGCGCAGCGCCGAGGAGATCGACGCATGAACAAGCCGGAGCATGCTGTGCCGCGCCGAATAGTCCTCGACGTCAATGGTCTGTCGGCGGGCTGGGGCCCGGTGCGCGTCATTCACGATCTCGACCTGAAGGTTTCCTCCGGCGAACGCGTCGGCATTGTCGGCCTGAACGGACATGGTAAGTCGACGCTTTTTCAAGCCATCGCCGGGCTGACTGGCTGGCAGCGAGGATCGATCCTCCTTGAAGGACATCAAGTGGGGCGCACACGCAGTCAGGGTCCGGGCCGCTATACCCACCTTGTGGTCAGGCGTGGCCTCGCGCTGATTCCGCAGGGCGACGAGATCTTCCATGGCCTCACGGTTGAGGAACATCTGGACAGTGGCGCATTTACGCGCCGCGCGTGGTCGGAACGCTCCGAGCGGAAAAAGAAAGTGCTCGCGATCTTTCAGCCGCTCCAGAAACTCATGAAGGTGCCGGTCGGGCGGTTATCGGGCGGCGAACGGCGAATGGTCGCGATCGGACGCGGGTTGATGGCAGACGCAAGCCTGTTCCTCGTCGACGAGCCATCGCTCGGCCTTGCTCCCAAGATCGGCAAGGCGGTGATCGAAGCGCTATTGGCGGTTGAACTCGGCGATTCGGCGATGGTGATCGCCGAGCAAAACGTCGGCCTGCTGGAAGGACGGGTCGATCGCATCATCGGCATGCACGCAGGCAAACTAAAGGGCGAAGCTTCCGTCCTGCTACCCCACGCATAGGATCTCACGATGGATTTCGGTTTGGTCATAACAAACGCAATCACGCTCGCGTGTATCTACGGCACTCTCGCAATCGGACTTTCCATCACCTGGTCAAGTCTTGGGCTTGTCAACATGGCCTATGGCTTCATCTTCGCGCTTTCCGGCTACGGAGCATGGCTTGCCAGCCTCTACATTTCGTCGTCGGCGCCAGTAATCTTCGCCGCCGGCATCCTGACCGGCGCGTTGGGCGGCATCGTCGTTTGTCTGTGCGCCTTCATTCCGATCCACGACAAACCGAGTTTTCCCATTCGCGGCCTCACCGCGGCGCTTGCGATCAGTCTCGCCGGCAACGAACTATTGATGTGGATATTCGGCCCTCGCGCGAAATCACTGCCGCAGCTGTTCGGCTTCTGGAAAGTCAACATATTCGGCGTGGTCGTCACGTCCGACAAAGCCGGCACCGTCGTCTCGGCGCTGCTTCTTCTGACACTGGTCCTGCTGTGGATGCGCTCCAGCCGTCGAGGATTGGAGATCCGCGCCATGATAATGAACCCGCACGCGGCGTCCATCGTGGGAATCGGCGTCCGCAGCACCAGCATCTATGTGATGATCATGACGGGCGGACTTGCCGGGCTTGCCGCCGTGCTGCTTGCGCAAACCTACTGGATTTCGCCCTTTAGCGGCATCACGCCCATGATCAAGGGCCTCAGCATTGCTCTTGTCGGCGGGCTAGGAAGCGTGCCCGGAGCGGTCGCCGGCGCTTTGCTGCTCGGCGTCAACGAAGCTCTCACCGCCGCTTTGCTCGGTGGCCAATACGTTCTCATCACCCAGTTCCTCTTGATCATTCTCATCCTGATCCTGCGCCCGCGCGGCATCGCCGGCATCCTGGACAGAGCGCGCGAGGCTTAAGACGTGTCAGAGACCACTCCGATCTGGATCGACCCGCTCGGCGACTACGAGACCAAGGTTGACGCGCGCTCGGCGCCCACCAACGCGTTTCTTCCGCCGCAAGTGACGTGGGACGAGACCACCTCGTTCAAGGCAAAGCTGCATCGGATCGGTCGGCTCAGATACTACTACAAATGGCCGGGACATGGCTCGAGGCTGTGGTGGCGCACACGATATTGGCCGACGCGCAGGCGCGTGCTTGACATTCGCGGTGAATACAATCGCAAGACCAGCCGGCGGGAAAAGACGATCGTCGACAAGCGGCCGATCTGGTGGGCGATGGCGTTCGCGCTGTTTGCGGTCCTTCCCTTCATTCTTCCGCAGGATACATGGAACACGGTGCTCACGGCGGCAGCACTGATGTGCATCTACGGCTCGATCAACCTCGCCTGGATGCTGATCATCGGCACAGCGGGCATATTTTCCCTTGCCAGTTACGCCGTCGTCGGCGCGGCCGCCTACGCAACGACCTATGCCGCCATTCAACTCGGATTGCCGTGGTGGTCGTTGCCGCTGCTCGGCAGCGTGATCGGCCTGGTGTTCGGCGTGGTTATCGCACTTCCGGCGCTTAAACTCGACGGGCTTTATTATGCGCTGCTGACCCTCGGCATCGTCGAATTGTGCCGCGTCTACGTGATTCAGTCTGGTGAATTGGGTTCGGCCACCGGAGGCCTGTTCGGCGCGCCGAGCTATGTGCCGGATTGGCTATCGGCGCCGCTGCGGCAGATGACGCTCTACTACGCATCCTTCGCCCTGATGATCATCGCGTTGTTCGTCTACCGTTTCGTCGACGGCAAAAGACTGGGGCGGCTCTTGAAAATGGCGCCCGAGAAGAAGGAGGCGTTCGCCGAAGCTTGCGGCATCGACTTCTATCGCGCCCGCATCAACGTGTTTCTGATCTCCTCGACCTTCCTAGGCTTTACCGGCGGCTTCTACGCAATTCATTTTGGCGGCGCATCGCCCAATCTTTTTTCGTTCGACACCGTGCTGCTTTCTCTTTCGATGCTGGTCATTGGCGGTATTGGTCGATCCGAAGGCGCGGTGCTGGGCACAGTCATCGTGGTGTTCATCGATCGCGTGATGATCGGCATCGGTCCGCTGCGCTACGTCCTGATTGGCGCGATCATGCTTGGCGTCGTCCTGTTCCTGCGTGGCGGGATTTTCGGAATCAAAACCCAATTCCGGATCTGGCGCGCCAAGAAACGAAGCGAAAACCGTTCGTCGAGGGCAGAAAAAGGTGGAGAGATGTTACCGGAAGAAGCAACCGAGACCGATAACAAGGACGAAATCTACCGGCGCCGTTTCGACAAGGCCCAGCGAGATTTCCTGAAGCGTCTGGTCACCGACACGGTGATCGAAGAACATCGAACGCGTCCGCTTGGTCAGCACAGCGAAGCCCTCGAGCGGCTGCTCATCTATTTCCGCGGTCAAACCCAGGTCGACAAATACGCGATCATGGTGCTGGAGGATTTCAAGGCCTACCGGATCGTCGGTCTCTCGGGGCGCCGTGGCACGCCGCCGCGCGTTGTCGAAGATCGCACCTATCCGAACGCCAACGAAGCGTATCACGCGCTCTTCCTGCGTCGCGTTCAGGATTTGATGGAATCCTAAAGTTACTGAAGGCGAGATCCCGATCCATGGCTGAACTGAAAATATTTGGTTACGCAGACAAGATATCCGTAAAACCGGGAGACACCATCTCGTTCTTCGTTCATGCGGACGGCACGAATGCGGCGCAAGCGCAACTGGTTCGGCTGATTCATGGCGACGCCCACCCTTCCGGCCCGGGCTATATCGAAGAGGAGGTATCCTCGCCGATCAACGGCACCTGGAGGGTGCGAAAGCAATTCACTCAGGTCGGCTCTTTCTTAACTGTCGACGATCCGCAGCGCCGGCTCGCGCTGGACGGCCCTTTCACGCTCTGTGCGTTCGTGTATCCGAACAAGCCCGGACATTCGACGCGCAATTGCCTGCTGGGTCGATGGGATGCCTTTAACAACAAGGGATACGGTATCTGGATCAACGGCGACGGCGTCATCGAATTCGGGTACGGCGACGGGAAGGAGGTCGACTACCTGGTAACCGAAGTCCCGCTGCTCAAGAACAACTGGTATTTCATTGCAGCCTCATATGATCCGAAAACCGGACGGGCAACGATCCATCAGGAGAGCGCAGCCAATCGATACAACAGCCTGCTCGGCAAGGTAGCGGGCCTCGATTTTCGCTCTCGCGTCCGCGAGAGCCTGCGGTTTCGGCCCGACAATCCGCCGGACGTACCCTTCATCGTCGGGGGCGCCCGGGACTTTCACGAATTGCGCGGCCATTTCGTCACCCAGTGCTTTAACGGCAAGATCGACCGCCCCGCCGTCTTCAATCGCGTGTTGACGCAGGCCGAGCTCGACGCCTATCGCACGAGGCTTGAATATCCGAGCGATGCAGTCGTCGCGCTCTGGGATACGTCGAAGGGGTACACCGACAAGGGCATTGGCGACGACGTCGTTGACACCGGTCCGCACGGATTGACGGCACGCGGATACAATCGCCCTGTTCGCGGACAGACCGGATTCAATTGGAACGGCCACAATGACTGCTTCCGCCTCGCGCCGTCCGAGTTCGGTGGCATCGAGTTCCACGCCGATGCCATGATCGATTGCAATTGGGAAAAGACAAAGGAGTTTGTCGTTTCGGATTTGAAGAGTGGCGCATACGCGATCCGGCTCCGCCTTGGTGACGGGAAGGGGCTGCGCGAGGAATACATCGTCTTCTTTGTGCGGCCAAGGCAGCCGAAAGCTCCGATTGCGTTCCTGGTTCCGACGGGCAGCTACCTTGCCTACGCCAACGAACATTTGAGCTTCGACGCACAAATCATGCAGCCGCTGGCCGGACAATCGCCGATCGTTTCAGAGATCGACATCGAACTCTACCAGACCCGCGAATTCGGTCTGTCGTGTTACGACTCGCATGATGATGGCGCGGGCGTCTGCTACAGCTCCTACCGTCGTCCGATCCTCAACATGCGCCCGAAAACGCGAATAGCGGGCATGGGAATCACGTGGCAGTTTCCCGCCGATCTTTCGATCATCGCCTGGCTGGAGCACAAGGGTTACGACTACGACATTCTGACCGAGGAAGACGTTCATCGTGAAGGGCTCGGCGCCCTCACGCCGTATCGCCTCGTGCTTACCGGGACCCACCCGGAATACATCTCCGAACAGATCCTGGACGCAACCGAGGATTTCGTCGCCTGGGGCGGACGGCTGATTTATATGGGCGGCAACGGCTATTATTGGAACGTCGCTTACCGCTAGGATGAGCCGTGGTGCCTGGAAGTGCGCAAACTCAATTCCGGAATGCGGGCATGGCAGGCCCGCCCTGGCGAATATCATCTTGCGACTTCCGGCCAGAAGAGCGGACTCTGGAAGGATCTCGGGCGACCGCCACAAAAGGTTGTCGGCGTCGGTATCATATCGGAAGGTTTTGATTCCTGCCGCCCATTTCGACGGATGCCGGATAGCTGGCATCGTCGCGTCGATTGGATGTTCGAAGGCATTGAAGGCGAAATCCTTGGCGATTTCGGGCTTGCGCACGGTGCGGCCGGCGGCATCGAGATCGATCGCTACGATCTCTCTTTGGGGACGCCGCCACACTCTCTCATCGTGGCGTCTTCGGGCGGCCACACAGACAATTACCAAACGGTCGTGGAGGAGGTTCTCTATCCCTACCCGGGGCTCATGGGCACCTACGACTATCGCATCCGCGCCGACATGGTTTTCTTCACATCGACAAACGGAGGTGCCGTGTTCTCAACCGGGTCGATCGCCTTCGGCCAAGCCCTGCCCTACGCGAACTTCGACAACAACATCTCGCGGCTGTTGTCGAACGTCGTCGACGCGTTTGCAAAAGATGGTCCATTGCCTGCTTCAATGTGGACTCTGGAGGAGAAGCAATGGAGGTAGCGTCAGATATCCTACTTGCGCGGCCTTCAATCGCTCATTTGAGAAGCTGAGGTTCAGACTGGCTCCGGAGCGCAGTCCAGCTGGAGCAGCTCAAGCGCTACCATTGAGCTATTCGCGGTGTCGGCCTTCACTTTTAGAGGTTATTTCGAAGTTTGGCAGACCCTGGCCGACATCAGCGCCCAAGCTATCACCGTGCGAAGGTCGGGCTTGGCTGAGATGTATCGGTCCTCCTGATCAATACCGAGGGCGCGACTGATTCAGTGTTCTATGAGGGACTCGTGCGCGGTCGCCCCGCGCCGGAATTCACTTCAAGAGCAATAAAATCTTCGACAAGCTGACAGTCGGCAGGACAACGCGGTATCCGCTCCTAATTATCCCTTTACTCCAGAACCGCCTCTCCAGGCCGCCAGTTACACCCCGCCGTTGCAGACGTATCAATGCGATCTCGGACATTTCGACCAATAGTGGGCAGCGCATCGTTATGAACCGCCCCGGGTTTGCCGGAGGCCATTTGGTTTAAGTTACGCCGCCATGGCGGGTTGTTCCAGCATGGCGTAGTAGCGTTGCTCGGCTTCGGCCGGCGGTATGTTGCCGATGGGCTCCAGAAGCCTTCGGTTGTTGAACCAATCGACCCATTCCAGGGTCGCGAACTCGGCCGCCTCGAAGCTGCGCCACGGCCCGCGTCGGTGGATCACCTCAGCCTTGTAGAGACCGTTGATGGTTTCGGCGAGGGCGTTGTCATAGGAATCTCCGACACTGCCGACCGAAGGCTCCACGCCGGCTTCGGCCAGGCGCTCGGTGTATTTGATCGAGACGTATTGGGCGGACCCTGTCGCTGTGGTGCACGAGCCCGCCGCGGTGGACCGGCCGTCGATCATGCAGGGCCTGCTCCAACGCATCGAGCACGAAGCCTGCGTGCGCCGTACGCGAAGCCCGCCAGCCCACGATCCTGCGGGCATAGGCGTCGATGACGAAGGCGACGTAAACGAAGCCGGTCCAGGTCGCGACATAGGTGAAGTCGGAGAGCCACAGGACGTTCGGCCTCGGCGCCTTGAACTGGCGGTTGACGTGATCCAGCGGGCATGGCGCGGCCTTGTCGCTGGCCGTGGTTTTGACGGGCTTGCCGCGGACGACCCCTTGCAGGCCCAAGTCCCGCATCAGCCGCGACACTGTGCAACGGGCAACATCGAAGCCTTCGCGCTTGAGCTGGCGCCAGACCTTGCGCACGCCATAGACGGAGAAGTTCTGATCGAACACTCGCCGAACCTCGATCTTCAGGGCTGCATCCTGCCTGGCGCGGGCCGACAGCCTGGCCGGATCGCGCCGCTTGGCGACATGGGCGTGGTAGGTCGAGGGGGCGATCGGCAAGACCTTGCAGATCGGCTCGACCCCATGCGCCCCACGATGATCGTCGATGAAGGCGATCATGGCTTGGACCGGCGGTCGAGCTCCGCCATCGCAAAATACGCGCTTGCCTTGCGCAGGATCTCGTTGGCCTGCCGAAGCTCGCGGTTCTCCCGTTCGAGGGCCTTCAGCTTCTCGGCCATGTCGGTCGGAGCGCCGGCCCGCTGCCCGCTGTCGATCTCGGCCTTCCTGACCCAGTCATGCAGCGTCTGCGGCGTGCAGCCAATCTTGGCGGCAATCGATGTCACCGCCGCCCAGCGAGAGGGGTGCTCGTTCGCGTGATCCAGAACCATCCGTACCGCTCGGGCCCGGACCTCGGGTGAAAACTTGTTCGTCGTCTTGCTCGTCATGGCTCCATCCTCTCAGGAGTTGGAGCCTCCGGCAAACCCGGCGCGGTTCATTACGATCTTGATCGAGGCCTACGACGTGGATGTCCTCGCCACCGCACTATCTCTGGAGGCGTTCCGACGTCGGCGCGCTCGCGGGCCGAAGCATGTATGCCATGGCGCTTCCCACCAGTGCGCGCACGCCAACCCGCAAGGCGGTTTCATCGATGGCGAACTCCGGTGCATGATAGGGAGCTCCAGCACGATCTGAAAAGGGCGAGGCGTTCAATATCCAGAACACCACCGGAATGTTCCGTCCAAACGAGCCGAAATCTTCGGAGCCCATGGTAGGACGAATCTCGCTGGTCTTGCCGGGACCTGTTGCCGCTTCGAGCGCCGGGATCACAGCCTTGGTTGCGGCAGGATCGCTCACCAGAACCTCGTAGCCAGAGCTACTCTCGATGGTCACCTCGGCAGTGACTCCATAGCTCTCGGCAATCCTTTGGGCCTTAAGACGAACGCTCTCCTGAGCAATCTTTCGATTTCCTATCAAAAGCGAGCGGATGGTACCCGCGATCTCCGCAGTCTCCGGCAGGATATTGAAGCGATTCCCGCCCTGTAGTTGGCCTACCGTCACCACAATCGGTCCATCCAACGGGTTGGTCTGATTGCTGACGATATTTTGCAGGCCAAGGTGATCTCAGCGTCGGCTAGTACCGCGTCACAGAGGTTTTGACACTTTGAGCTCGGCCTGATTTGGCGATAGGTTTTGGGTAGGTACGGCCCATTTTGTTCGCGGGCTTTCTCGGTTGTGAACATCTATTTTGTCCGGGGCGCGTTCCGCTATGGCGCAACTCTTAGGATGAGAGCGTGTCACCTTGATCGTCGCCGTCCACAATGCGTTGATCGAGGGTATTTGCGGACCAGAAACGCAGATCTCATTCTCCACGATGAGATCCAGCTGGCGCGCTTGGGGCCGTAGTGGAACGAGACCTTCACCCTGTGCCAAAGGCTGTTCACATCCAAGATCACGAACACGCTCGCGGTGCCCTTGTGCCGGTACCCACAGTCGTAGTGCTCGGTCTGCCCCGATTTGGGTCTGATCGGCAGGCGCACTTTGCCGATCAGTAAGCATGAACTCCAATCGAGGGGAGCGTCACTTCTGCAATAACCGCTACTTTCTGCCCCCGTCAGCTTCTCGAAAGCTAACCATCGTAGTTTGAGAATGTTGGATCTCTCGGTGGCGATACTGCCTTGAGCATCATGCAACAGCTCGAACGGATATTCATCCGAGCTACGTCAAACAGCTCGGAATAGTTTGTTTTTCGCGGGTCAGATGAGGATAGAAATGGGCGGCTGCATCTCTCGGCTGAGCGGAAGTCATGACACCTCTCAGCACGATCAATACGTTCAGGAGACCGAATTTGCCGCTCACGTCCGGTCCTTACGGCCAAGCCAGTCTCGATCCATTCAACGCCAGTCGCCAGGGTCATCTCGCCCCACCGACGACGTGACGACATCGAGCGCTGACGAGGCCCCACGCATTGGCGAGAAGCTCCAATTGCTCTCCCAAACGCTGCAGCGTGCGAGGCAAGCGCAACTTTCATCTGGACTGATGGAATACGGTCAGCAGGTCGCTTCCTATTTGTCTGCCAACAAACAGCCTGACGACCAACTCCTGTCGTTGGACATTGACAATTTTCATCAATTGGCGGCCAGCTATAACCAACGCTCCTCGGACCTTAACCTTAGGCACATAGATTCGCCCGCCCAGTTTCTCGCTGCGCTGGTCCACCAGTCCTCAGATTGCGCCTGGCGCGCTGTCGTGCGACTGAAGGACGGTGAAATGCACCACGTTTCCGCCGATGTTCGGATGCGTGCGGGTGCAGCTCCGACCATCATCGTGATGGAGCCAGCCAACCTTTATACGTTCATAACTTTCTATT
Organism: Bradyrhizobium sp. CCGUVB23; assembly: GCF_024199885.1. NCBI lineage: Bacteria > Pseudomonadati > Pseudomonadota > Alphaproteobacteria > Hyphomicrobiales > Nitrobacteraceae > Bradyrhizobium > Bradyrhizobium sp. CCGUVB23. Next base: position 5,051,761 of record NZ_JANADQ010000001.1, on the reverse strand, counting down.
TTGGACTGCGGCAGCAATCGATACAACAGCTTGGAACGGAGCCGAAGTGGGCCTTTATCGATGTCGGTGCCCAGAAGTCTGCTGCAGACTGCGTAATGTTTAGTATGCAGTTTGCGCTAGCCGCATACAGGCATGCGCAAACCTTCGACCAGTGGCATGACAACCTTTATCGGCATGGAACGATAGCGGACAATAGTGGCGACCGCAGCGCCTACATGCCTTCGCCCGACGCCATGCTGGAGTATGCCCAAATCAACCTATTCCACGGGGAGAGGTTTCTTCCGGCATTGTTTTATAAGCACTCGCACTCCAGCGGAGCAATTGAAGACGTCGCAGCTCATCAACCCCGCATTAAAGAAATAGACTTGAGCACTAGCAGGCGAGCCCCAAAAACGGAGCCATTGAGCGAACGCCTCGAAGCCTTTGCCGTTAGACGGGACTCCCACCGGTATAGCGCATCTATAGAGACGTCGAGAGCAACAAAAATCCGCACCGCGTTGGACGGGATGCTGCCCGATAGCCCAACATAGGCCGCGGGGAATTACTCTCGATAGGTCGGCGCTGGAGAACTCGTTCTCGGCTGGGCAGGGGCTCACCGTCTCGCACGACAGGATCTCATGCGCGGTCAGTTTGACCATTTGCCTGCCAGCAGTTCCGACGGGAGCGGCCGGCTTGGAGGATTCGAGCAGGCGTTTGTCACCAGCAGCGCTTCTTCCTTGCCCGTGAGACCCCCGGGCCGAAAGCGAGATGCAGGACTATACTATTTTCGCGTCAGCCCCCTTGGTTCACCAAGTCAGCCCCCTTGGTTCACCAAATGGTGCTGATGCTGGAACGAACTGGCGTCATCAGAAGGCAGCCGAGGACAGCTCGCAGCATCGAGGCCCTCATTGATTCCAAAAGCCTCCTGGAGCCAATCTGACTGCCCTGGACGCAACCCGTCAAAATCACTGTGCAGAGCCACTAGGTGGTCGTTGGCGCAAAGGAGTGTCATTCGCCTGCAATATTGCAGGCGAATGACATTCTGTGTTTTCACGCGGCTGTCAGACTTGGTTTCAGCCGCCGTCAACGCAGAGTTCGGTGCCTGTTAGACAGGACGAGTCATCGACGGTCAGGGATCGTTCTCTCCGATCAGCTCGCCTTCGAGCGGAGAGCGCTCCTTTGTAGATATATGATCCCAAAAAGGATCAGGCCGAAGACGATTGGATGAATCCAGTCGTGATCAAAGACCGTCAACTGCAGGACGAAGGCTGCGATATCGATCGGCACCAGCAGCAGTAGGGCGGCCCACGGAGAGAAACGCGGCACTAGAACACCAACCCCACCGATAACCTCCAAAGCCCCAGTGAAATACATAAACCAGAGGCCCAGGCCCAGATGGTTGAAATCTTCAATCATCATGGGCGTTGCCACCAGTTTCATCGCACCGGTAGCAATGAAAACAAAGGCCATGAGGCCACGCAGAACCCAAAGACTGGTTTTCCCGGGTTTCAGCACAGAGTCTTCAGACATACGATCACACGCCTATTCTAATGAGCGATGGTCAAATCCATTCCGCAAGGTCATCAGCCTAGAGCGGATGACCTTGTCATGCTTGGTCGCAGGAACTATCAGACTTGGTTCCAGCCGCCGTCGACGCAGAGTTCGCTGCCTGTCAGATAGGATGAGTCATCGGAGGCCAGGAACAGGACGGCCTTTGCGATCTCATCGACGGTGCCGCTGCGGTGCATCGGAATTTGGGCATGCACTTGGGTCTTGGTCTGCTGGATCATCTCCTCACTCACACCCGATTTGCGCGCTTGGTCAGTGTCGATGTAGCCGGGCGCCATGGCGTTCACTCGTATGCCCTTATCGATGAGTTCCGCCGTGAGCGAGCGTGCCAGCGAGCGAACGGCAGCTTTGCCCGCCGAATAGACGCTGACATAGGGCATGCCCTTCGTGCTCAGGGTCGTGGTGTTGAGGACGATCGAGCCGCCGGACGTCATGAGCGGCAGGAGCTTCTGGACCGTGAAGTACGTTCCCTTGAAGGTACAGGCGATCGTGAAATCGAATTCTTCCTCCGACATATGTTCAAACATGTTCGGTCGCGCCGCACCGGCGTTCGCGAAGATGATGTCGACACGGCCGTGCTTTCTCTCGACAAACGCACGCAGTGCTTCAATGTCCGCCATCTTCGAAATATCGCAGCCGATCGCGTCGGCGCCGTTTCCGATGCCCTGCGCCGCGGCATCGAGCCTCGCCTGATCGCGCCCGGTGATGATGACCTTCGCGCGCTCGCGTGCGAACAGCTTGGCTGTCGCCAGTCCCATTCCATCGCTGCCGCCGGTGATGACAGCGACCTTACCGCCTAGTTTTCCCATATTTCGTCTCCTATTTCGTCCTTTGGCGTGCCCGATGTGAACTGCACCATTTATGGAGCTTGATTTGTTTTCCTACATTTCTGGCGCTCCTTTTGCCTTGGACAGACAGAATAGCAATCGCCTAATTTCCTATGTCGGCATACAGAAATGGATGGCGTGGACCAACCCGATCTGGTCGAGCCGGCGCGAGCAGCAGCTTTTGCTCGTTCTAAAGGTTGCGAAGTGATCGAGGCCGAGCGTGTGACACCGAATCGCAGATCGGCGCCAGAATTCGGCATGTTCTCTTGTGAACGCGCAGCAATTCTGCGTGGCCGGGCAGCATTGGTCCTACGTCCGTAGCTCACGATCAAATAGTTAGCGCTTCACCGACAGCGATCGCTTGCCGAGAAGCCGTGGCAACGGTGGCCTACCTCGCGACAGATGACTTGGAAGCCATGAACAAGCTGATGTGTCCTGATACGCAAACGATCTCGTCCGCTCTATTTTCACCCCTCAAAAATACCACCTTTCGCGCAATCTGGCTCGCTTTCGCTCCGCGATCATGTCGCGCGAAAGCATGGCCGCGTCGATATCCTCTTTGCAAATGCCGGAAGCGTTTTTTAGGCCTCATGCGCGAGCGCCCTCGCGTCCGGAGTCGCATCGGCGCTCGCCGGCGGCCCCTGTTGCGCAACCTTCAAGATACTTCGCGCTGGAGATGATCGAGCCGACGAAAGACCCAATGGTCCGACGCCTTCACCGTGGAGGGGTCTTGGTCGCGAGAATGGGCGGCTAGGGGGCGAGCTCTTTTTGCTTCAGCATTTTCGCCTTGTCGGTCCCGAGCCAGCTGCGAGTTCACCGATATCCTCGGACCGGGCAGCGAGCCGTTCCAGTCCCATCCGGACTGGAAGCGCGCCCCTGCGAGGCCCCGAGCGCTGTATCCAAGAGGCGCAGTCCGAATGCTGGTCAAGGGCGCACTATAATCCATGAGAATACACCTACAAAAATATCGACTTTGATACGCATAGGAGACTCCAATAACTCGATCAGAAAATAAAGAATGGAGAGGAACTTGGCCGACAAGATTGGGAAAAGCATGCTTGCTATATTGGCAGCTTCGGCGTTTTGGCTCGCATTACCAGAGACAGTTAACGCGGCATCGCTCCGGGTTGGGGTAAGCGCCGCTGATATCGCAACGCTCGATCCTGCGAGGGCGAGCAACACCCAGGACATGACGATCGTGCTTCGATCTCCGCGCCGCCTCGCAGGCGCGCTTTTGCAAAACCTATCCAGCTTCACGCCTCAGTTGGCTCGACCAATCCTGCTTGATCAGCAGTGTAAGAAGATGTTCGACATCTGATCTCAATAACCAAGGGCGATGCCATCCCGACGGGGATCAGCTCCACCTCTAAGAAGTCCACGTTTACGGTCGACCCATATCGCCTGGGCAGTTCCGAGTGGATTTGTTGCTCGCGTCGGGAGATGTCCTAAGGCACGAAGCCCTTCGACGACCTTAGTCGGAACGGTCGCTTCGACGTCCAGTACGTCGCCGCGTGCGAAGATGCGCGGTTGATCGATCGCTTGCTGCACCGACATTTCGTAATCGAGTAGATTCGACAGGATTTGGACCTGTCCAATCGGTTGGAAATGCCCCCCTGTCACGCCGAACGACAGCACGCATTCGCCGTCCTGCGTCAGCATCGCAGGCAGGATGGTGTGCATTGGTCGCTTGCCACCAGCAAGCACGTTGGGATGGCCGGGCTCGAGCACAAAGCCGAAGCCGCGGTTGTGCAGCAGGACCCCACATTCGGGTGCCACGATGCCGCTGCCGAAATCATCGAAGATCGAGTTGATAAACGAAACCGCGGTGCGATCTTTATCAACGACGGACAGGAACACCGTGTCTTTGTGCTCCGGCATCGCGATTGGCGTGACGTCGGCCAGCCGCCCGCTCAACGATATCCGGCGAGCGAGGATGTCGGCACGGGCTGACGAGGTCATGCGCTCGACCGGCACACGCCCGGTATCGGGATCGCCGACAAAGACGTCGCGCTCCGCATAGCTAATACGTGCGATCTCGGCCAGGAGATGATAGCGCTCCACCGATATGGGAGCAAAGTCGGCGAGATTGTAACGGTCGAGCAGAGTTGCCATGGCCAAAGCGGCAACGCCTGAGCCGTTTGGTGGACATTCCCACAACTCAAAACCTCGGTAGGACGCTGATATTGGCTTCTCGTATCGCGGCCGAAACGCTGCGAAGTCCTCGACGGTATGAAAACCACCGAGCGAGCGCAGAACCTTTACGATGCTCTCCGCAATCCATCCCTCGTAAAACACGTCGGGCCCCTTTGCGGCGACATCCCGAAGGGTGCGGGCCAGCATAGGCTGCGTGTGCAAATCGCCGGGGGCCGGCGTTTCGCCGTGGGGGAGAAAGACCGCAGTCGTAGCAGCCAGACGAGAGAGCTTCGGCATCTGCCCCGCCCAGTCCCTCGCCAGCCGCTCAGCGACAGGATAGCCATTTTCCGCAGCGGCGATGGCAGGTGAAAGGAGACGCGCGAGATCAAGCGTTCCGTGATCCTCTGCCAACCGGGCCCACGTTCGCACGGCACCTGGAACAGTAACCGCGTGCGCACTCTCGGGGTCGAGCGTCGTTACACCGGCTTCTGCGAGCCGTTCGACACTCGCGGCCGACGGCGCCGCTCCGGATCCGTTGAGCGCGATGATCGGTTGCCCTTCCCGCTTCAGCAGAACAAAGCAATCCCCACCCACGCCGGTCTGAGTTGGCTCAATGACAGCAAGCATAGCTCCGGCCGCCACGGCTGCATCTATGGCGTTGCCGCCTTCGCGCAGCACGTCGATTGCGGCCAGCGTGGCCAGCGGGTGCGGGGTCGCGGCCATTCCGTTGACGCCGAATGCTTCGGATCGTCCTGGAGACTGGAAATCTCTCATGTCAGTACCGGCACCGTACGTTAGAAATTTGGCCGATCTCACCCCCCCTCGGATCTCAGCTCCGATTCGAATGATCTCGCGCGGCCGCGGGTTAAGAAAAACGCCGGGGCATGAGCCCCGGCAAGTTTGGGAGATAGGGAATCGAACACAGGTAGAAAACTGAGCTTAGGCCCTATCAATATTGCGTTTGACGGCGAGAAACGCGTCTAAATGCTCTCCCATTTTGCAAGAATGTTGCAGGTTGGGGCCGCAAGTCACAAAGCCGCCTTGCGAGATGCCGTTCTGTAAGGGAGACGGGTGCGCAAACTCCGTCGTCCGCAGCGGTTACGATCGACATCTCGATGGCCATGGGTGAGTCTCGCTTTTCCCCAGCATCGGCAGGGAGATTCTGAGGAGATCTCGTCTTCGCGGACGGCACAAGCTGTCGCCATACGATCTGGGACGGAGCCGCCGGGAAGCCGTTCACGTCGCGCGCGTCCTCGCGACGGCGCTAGACGATTGATCGAAGCGCGCAACCTATTTGTTCGTTTTCTCGGTGGGCAACTTTAGGCCCATTGACGCCTTGACGCGATCCATGACCACCATCGTCTTGAAATGTTTGACGTTGTGATTCTCGAAAAACAAACGCTTGGTAAGCTCTTCGTAATCTCGCATCGAAGCAATGGTGATCACCAACACGAAATCCATGTCGCCAGTAATGTAGTAGCATTGCTGGACTTCCGGGGTGGCAATGAACGCCTTCTTGGCAGCCTCGAGTAGATCAAGACGCTCGCTCTCGATGTGGACTTCCACGAGGAGCGTGATCGGTAGACCCACGGTCTCCGGATCGAGGATGGCGACGTTGCTTTCGATGACACCGCCCTTCTGAAGCCTGCTGATCCGGCGTTGAACGGCCGCAGCGGACAGATTGACCATGTCTCCGACAGTGCGTTGCGGAGTCGTGTTGTCGCGCTGAAGAATTTCGAGGATTGCTAGATCATATTGATCGAGGTCGTCCACCCCGAGCTTCTTCGGCATCAACGCCTCCATCGTCCAGTAAGCCTCTCAAGCTAAAAGCTTTTTTGAGCCCGCGCGCAATATCTTTTCGACGAGAATCCCCGCATCTCGCCGCTCTCCTTTCGTCGACGACCCCGACCCGAGCTTGCGGCGCTCCCCGCGAAATGGCGCTCCGGGCGGTTTCGAGTGAACCACCACAATTCGTTCGGCCAATGCCGAGAAAACGAGGGAAGATTGCATTCGGCAGCTTGAATCCGAGCGCACAACTCGGCGACGCCGCAATACTGATCATATCCGAATAAGCACATTCTTAAAGCACAAGAACCGCGGCACAGGGAGCGGCGGCGTGGGAGTTCTGATGTCTAACGTTGCACACCCGACCATGAGGGAAGATGCGATCGCCGCCGCGCGAAGCTATGTCGTGGACGGCGGCTTCACGGCCGAGATGGCCCCTCGCATTGCAATCCGCAGCGAAAGCCCGCGCCAGGATAGCCGCGACGACAACCTTCACTACTTGAACAAGGAAATGCGTCCGCTTCTAGAGCGGATGGGGTTTTCATGCCAGGTCATCGAGAACCCGGTCGAGCGACGTCTACCGGCTATGTATTCCGAGCGGATCGAAGATCCGAGTCGCCCTACCATTCTGATCTACGGCCACGGCGACGTTCTGTGGGGCATGGCTGGCGATTGGAAGGACGGCCGCGATCCCTGGGTACTGGACGAAGCCGGTGGTCGCATCTACGGCCGGGGCACGGCGGACAACAAGGGACAGCACTCAATCAACCTGGCTGCCTTGCGCATCGTGCTGGAACGACGCGGCCAACTGGGCTTCAACACCAAAGTGCTCATCGAAATGGGCGAAGAGACCGGCTCGCTCGGGCTGGCCGAACTCGCAAGAAACCATCGCGATCTGCTCAGGTCGGACTGTCTCATTGCTTCCGATGGCCCCCGCTTGACCGCAGGCGCGCCGACCCTGTTTCTCGGCGGTCGAGGCAGCGTTGGCTTTCGTCTCGCCTGCGAGATCCGCGACGGAGCATATCACTCCGGAAACTGGGGTGGCCTGCTCGTGAATCCCGGCATCAGGCTTGCGCATGCGATTGCCACCATTACCGATCCGACCGGCCGCATCGCGATTCCGGAATGGACTCCGGACGGCATGCCGCCCGAGGTCCGCACAGCCCTGAAAAAGATCGTCCTCGAAACCGGCCCCGATGACCCGGAGATCGACGATAACTGGGGTGAGCCGGGATTGGAGGGCGCGGAACAGGTCTATGGCTGGTGCAATTTCGAGGTCCTGGCCTTCCTTTGCGGCCGGCCTGATGCCCCCGTCAATGCCGTGCCGGGGAACGCTCAAGCAACATGTCAACTGCGCTACGTCGTTGGCGTCGATCCGGAGAAAGTGCTTCCCGCGTTGCGCGCGCATCTGGATGCGCGAGGTTTCTCCGACGTGAAATTCGAGGAAATCAAAGAAGACTTCTACCTTGCGACCCGGACCGACCTCGACAACGGTTGGGTTCAATTCGCTCTCTCGTCGATGGAAACGACGCTCGGTCGTGAAGCATCTTTGCTGCCCAACTTCGGCGGATCGCTGCCAAACGAAGTCTTTGCCGAGATCATCGGCATGCCGACCCTCTGGATCCCGCACTCCTATCCTTCCTGCTCTCAGCACGCACCGGACGAGCACATGCTCGTCACCGTGGTGGAAGAAGGAATGCAGATCATGACCGGTCTGTTCTGGGACCTCGGAGAGGCTCGATTGCAAGACGGGCACCCCGTAGCGTCGGCGAGTGCCTGACGCCAGCTGGTCCTCGCCAAGCTTCGTAGAACAAACGGTGATGCCGCAAGGCGTCGCCCAAGACAATAAAAGCAAAACATCATCCAAAACAGGAAGGGACGACCATGGTGACTTTAGGATATGCTCACGCGCGAGCTGGCAGGCCGCGTTCCAAACTCGCGGTCGCGCTTAGTGCTGTTGCCCTGGCAGCAGCGATGGTAATCGCCCCGCTTTGCGCCCGAGCCCAAGCCCAGAGCGGTCAGAGTACCCCTCCTTCAGACAAGGTCGACACGCTCGGAGCCATCAAGGCACGCGGATACCTGATCTGCGGAGTGGCAGGCGATCGGCCGGGCTTCAGCTTCCCGGACAGCAAAGGCGTGATGCAAGGACTGGATGCGGACATCTGCCGCTCGGTCGCGGCCGCGATCTTCGGCGACCCGGAGAAGATTCGCTTCACCTCCCTCACCAGCTTGACACGCTTCCCTGCACTACAATCAGGCGAAGTCGACATGTTGGCTCGCTTCACCACGTGGACACTCACTCGCGAAGCCAGCCTAGGTCTAGACGTTGCCTCGGTCTATTTCTATGACGGCCAGGGGTTCATGGCAAAGAAGAGCCTCGGCGTAAAAGGCGCGCTGGAGCTCGACGGTGCGACCGTCTGCGTGACGCAGGGCACGACAAGCGAAGCCAACATGGTCGACTTCTTCCGCGCCCACAATCTCGGACTGAAGCCTGTCGTCATCGAAAAGATCGAACAGGTTCGCGATGCGTTGGCAAACAACCGATGTGACGCCTATACGAACGATGCCTCGCAACTCGGCTCCCTGAAACTTGCAATGGGACCGGCCGGCGACGAATACATTCTTCTTCCCGAGATCATTTCAAAGGAACCGCTGGGAATCTTCGTGCGCAAAGGCGACCAGCGCTTCTTCGACATAGTTCGCTGGACTTACATCGCCATGCTGACCGCCGAGGAGCTCGGTATCGCCAAAAGCAATATCGACACCTTCCGGAAGACGCGCGATCCGCAAAATCAACGCTTCATGGGCGAGACCGGCGATCTGGGCGCCGCCCTTGGCCTGGATGCGCAATGGGCCGTCAATGTGATCAAGGCAGTCGGAAATACTGCCGAGTTGTGGGACCGCACCATCGCCGGTCTGGGCATTCAGCGTGGCGTGAACCGCCTCATGAAGGATGGTGGCATTCAATACGCTCCCCCGATGCGTTGATACAGGCGCGTCAGCGGAGACGAGAGAAACGGCCTTCCGGCGGCCCCTCGCCTTCTCCTGCGGAGACACGTCACCATTCTGTCCCACTTATCGAAGTTTGCGGTGGAGCAACATGTCGGCACTCGACGACGGCATACAAACGCACAATCGGCAGCCAACAACGTTGGGTACGCTTGCCTCGAACGTCGCTGTCCGTAGATTTGTTTGGCAAGCGCTCGCAGCGCTTGCCTTGTTTGGAGGCGTCTTCTGGCTCGCAGGCAACCTCCATCACAATCTCGCAGCGCGCAACATCTCCTCGGGCTTCGGCTTCCTTACTCGTGAAGCGGGCCTGCCTATTGCGGAACACTTGATCTCTTACACGCCGGCAGACAGCTATTTCCGCGCGCTTCTCGTAGGGACGCTGAATACGCTGTGGGTCGCGTCCTGGGCTATCATTCTTGGGACCATTCTCGGCACCGCCATCGGCATCGCGCGCACTTCGAAGAATTGGCTGCTCGCCAAGCTTGCTTCCATTTACGTCGATTTATTCCGCGACGTCCCGCTCCTGCTACAGCTCTTTCTTTGGTACACTATCCTCCAGAAATTGCCGCCGGTGCGGCAAGCTCTAAATCCCGTCGTCGGTGTTTTTCTGTCGAATCGTGGATTGAGTTTCCCCATTCTCGATTGGCAAACCGCGCATAGTTGGACGCTGCTCGCCTTTGTGCTTGGCCTAGTGGCAACGACGCTGTACGCGAAGAGAGCGTCGCGCAGGCAACTGGAGGACGGCCGCGCAAGGTCGCTCTGGCCCGTAGCCACGCTCCTTCTGGTCGTCATCCCCCTTGTCGCGGCATTCGCGCTCGGCGCATCCGTAGACATCGACATGCCGCAGCCGAAGGGTTTCAACATTCGCGGCGGCGTCACCGTATCTCCCGAATTCTTCGCACTTCTTGTAGGTCTCGTCGTCTACAATGCCGCCTTCATCGCCGAAATCGTTCGATCGGGCCTCGAATCGGTGGGTCGTGGGCAGCACGAAGCCGCGCGCGCCCTGGGGCTCCATCCGAAAAACATTCTGACGTGGATCGTATTTCCGCAGGCGTTGCGCGTCATCGTGCCTCCGTTGACCAGCCAATATCTAAATGTCACCAAAGGCTCCTCCCTCGCCGTCGCGATCGGTTACCAGGACATTGTGTCCGTCGCGACGACCTCGATGAATCAAACGGGTCAGTCCATCGAGCTCGTGGGCATCATCATGGCGGTCTATTTGACGATCAGCCTATCGATCAGTCTTCTGATGAACATCTACAACGCCCGCGTGGCCCTGGTGGAGCGCTGATTATGGCCGCTTTCGTTGAACACATCGTCAATCCGACCCTCATTGAAGCGCGCGAACGCCCGGAATTGATCGGTGGCGGGTTCTTCGCTTGGGCGCGGGAGAATCTCTTCTACTCCTGGCTTTCCTCGCTCACGACATTGATCTTGCTCGCGGTCATGGCGAAGGTAGGCCTCTCGCTGTTCCAATGGGCTTTCGTGAATGCCGTCTGGCAGGTTCCATCCGGTCCACAGGGTCCCATCACGGATAGCTGTAGAGCGCTAGGAAGCGGGGCTTGCTGGGCAGTCATCGGGGAGAAGTACCGCTTCATCCTTTTCGGCATATATCCGTTCGAGCAGCAATGGCGACCAACGGTCGTTATTGCACTCTTCGTTGGATTGTTCGTCGTGTCAGCGATGAAGCGGTTCTGGCGCATCGAACTTGCAGCAGTGTGGGTGCTTACGCTCCTCCTGATTGGACTTCTCATGTGGGGCGGCATTTTCGGGCTCACATTCGTTTCCCAGGTGAACTGGGGCGGCCTGGCACTCACTCTTATCATTGCGACTATCGGGGTGGCGATCGCGTTTCCGTTGTCAGTCTTCGTAGCGCTCGGCCGACGCTCGGACCTTCCGTTCATCAAATGGCTCTGCGTGGCCTATGTCGAAGTCATTCGCGGCGTCCCCCTGATTACCCTCCTTTTCATGGCGAGCGTAATGTTTCCGCTGTTGATGCCCGAAGGCGTCAATCTCGACAAACTACTTCGAGCCCAGATCGCCATCATCCTGTTCTTTGCCGCCTATCTCGCGGAAGTCGTGCGCGGCGGCCTACAAGCGCTTCCGAAGGGGCAGTACGAGGCTGCGTACGTGTTGGGGCTTTCCTATTGGCAGACTTCAAGACGGATCGTGCTTCCGCAGGCCTTGCGGACCGTCATTCCGCCGCTCGTAAACAACTTCATCGGGTTCTTTAAGGACACCTCGCTGGTCCTGGTCATCGGTCTATACGATCTTCTGCACTCGGCGCAGGTCGCCGTCGCCGAGCCAGTCTGGCAAGGATTCGGAGTAGAAACCTACATCTTTGCCGGCCTGATCTACTTCGCCTTCTGCTTCGCAATGTCGAGATACAGCCAATGGCTGGAAATCGGCCTCAATATGCATAGACACCGCTAATCGTTAATCACCCCGGGCGAGTTCTTGAACCGCCCCTCCTGCGAGAGACTCCAGATGACTCGAAAGGGACTTAAAGTGATCGAGCCAGCGATCGCCGAGACTAGTTCGCCAACAAAGGCGACTGCCGTTTCGATACAGAAGGTCAACAAGTGGTACGGCAGCTTGCACGTACTTCGCGACGTCGATCTGGACGTGGCAGCCGGCGAACGGGTCGTGATCTGCGGGCCTTCGGGCTCGGGCAAGTCCACGCTTATCCGCTGTATCAACAATCTCGAGGAACATCAGCAGGGTAAGATCTTCGTGGACGGCATACAGGTCGACAACGATGTCGCTCATCTGGATGCCATTCGACGGGAAGTCGGGATGGTATTCCAAAGCTTCAATTTATTCCCGCACCTGACAGTTCTCGAAAACTGCACACTCGCACCTATGCTCGTGCGCGGCATCGCTCGTGTAGACGCCGATGCACAAGCTAGAGCCTACCTGGAGCGCGTCCGCATTCCCGATCAAGCCAATAAGTTCCCGGGACAACTTTCGGGCGGACAGCAACAGCGCGTCGCCATCGCCCGCGCCCTATGCATGAAGCCTAAGATCATGCTGTTCGACGAACCAACGTCGGCTCTCGATCCGGAGATGGTCAAAGAGGTGCTCGATACGATGGTTTCGCTCGCCAGGGATGGCATGACGATGATTTGCGTCACCCATGAGATGGGATTTGCTCGCGAAGTAGCCGATCGCGTCGTGTTCATGGACCACGGCCAGATCGTCGAATCTGGAAGTCCGCAGGCGGTGTTTGGCCAACCAAAGACCGATCGGCTCAAGCTATTCTTAGGTCAAGTTCTTAGAGAGCACTGATCTTCCGATGTGCCAACTCGGGAAATACCGAACCGACGGATTTGATTGACACAACGGGAGGCCGCGGCTCGCCGAGGGGCTGGTCCCGGAGGCGGCTCTATGGATGGATGGCAATGACTCTTGCGATTGACGCAACTCGCCTGATCGAGCGCATCCTAGCCAGCGCAGATCCCGTCCTAAGATGAAGAGACCGAGAAGGATCAACGCGAGCAACCACACTGCCTTTGAAGGAGGCCTGCACTATGAGACATTCGGATTTGTACTGTTCGACGCTCGCGAAACGCCACGACGTGTTGCGCCGGGCCCTGCGCACGACGATCTGCGCAGCAGCGTTCGCGATCGCGCCGTTGGCCGCTCAAGCTCAGGCACAGAACTCACCCGCAGCAGCCGGTACAGTAGACACGCTCGGTGCCATCAAGGCCCGCGGATATCTGATCTGTGGCATCTCGGGGGACAAGCCCGGATTTAGTTTCGCCGACAGCAAGGGCGTCATGCAGGGGATCGATGTTGACCTCTGCCGTTCTGTCGCAGCCGCAATCTTCGGCGATCCCGCGAAGGCACGCTTCACCTCTTTGACTAGTCTTACGCGCTTCCCCGCACTGCAATCTGGCGAAGTCGACCTCATCGCGCGATATACGACCTGGACTCTCACCCGTGAGGCCAGTCTCGGTCTGGAGGTCGCTGCCGTCTACTTCTATGACGGTCAAGGTTTTCTCGTAAAGAAAAGCCTTGGTGCAAAAAGTGCGCTGGATCTCAACGGCGCATCCGTCTGTGTCGAGCCCGGCTCGACCGGCGAGGTGAATCTCGTCGATTATTTTCGAGCCAATAAGCTTGAACTAAAACCTGTTGTCATTGAGAAGCTAGAACAGATCCGCGACGCGCTCATGAGCGACCGCTGCGACGCCTACACGAATGACAGTGCGCAACTGGGTTCGTTCAAGGCGACGCTGGGTCCCGCGGGCGACAACTATGTCGTGCTACCCGAAATCATCTCGAAAGAGCCTCTCGGAATCTTCGTCCGCAAAGGTGACCAACGCTTTTTCGACATCGTCCGCTGGACGCATGTCGCGCTGCTCACCGCCGAGGAGTTCGGCATTACCCAATCAAATATAGAAACGTTCCGTAAGAGCGCCAATCCCCAAATTCAGCGTTTCATGGGCGAGACGAACAATCTCGGTGCGGCTTTGGGCCTGGACACCCAGTGGGCTGTGAACGCAGTTAAGGCGGTCGGCAACTCCGCCGAGATCTGGGATCGCAATATTGTACCGCTGGGCATTCCCCGCGGCATCAACCGCCTCGTGAAAGATGGCGGCGCGCACTACGCCCCACCGATGCGTTGATCGCAGCGAGACACGCACTTTCCAAGGAGACACGCCAATGACCGACTTTGCGACCCTGGACCGTGAAATGACGGAGTGGAGACGCGATCTCCATCGGCATCCAGAATTCGGGTTCGAGGAGCGCCGCACTGCAGCCTTCGTGGCAGCAAAACTCCGCGAATTTGGTTTGGACGACGTTACTGAGGGGGTCGGCGGCACGGGAGTGGTTGGCACGCTGAGGCGCGGAACGGGCAATCGCTGCATCGCGCTGCGCGCCGACATGGACGCACTACGCATCTCTGAACAAGGAGAGATTGGCCATCGATCACTCAATCCCGGTGTTATGCATGCGTGCGGGCATGATGGTCATACCGCGATGCTTCTTGGGGCCGCCAAGCTTCTGTCCGAGGAAGGTGGGTTCGATGGCACCGTGCGTTTTGTCTTCCAACCCGCCGAGGAATGGGGCCGAGGGGCACTCGCAATGCTCGACAATGGTTTGATGGAACGGTTTCCGTTTGAGGAAATTTATGGCCTCCATAACATGCCAGGTCTTGCGGTCGGGCACGTGCAAACCCGTGTTGGGCCCATTATGTCGGCAGAGGACAACTTCGAAATTGTACTGAAGGGCATCGGCGGCCACGCCGCCCGTCCTCATCAAGGCAAGGAGACCCTTGTGGCCGCCTGCGCGACCGTCATGAATATTCAGTCGATAGTGTCTCGGCGGCTGAGCCCGACCGATATCGGTGTTGTCTCGGTGACCGAGCTCATTACCGACGGTACCCGGAACGCGCTACCAGGACTGGCACGAATCCTGGGCGATGCACGCAGCTTCCGCCCCGAAGTCAGCGCGGAGATCGAGACCCAGATGCGTGTGATTGCTGAAGGAACCGCCCGCACCTACAATCTTGCCGTCGAGGTTACATATACGCGCGAGTTTGTGCCGCTCCTGAACGACCCTGCCCTCGTCGAGGAAGCGTTTGCCGCCGCACACACCGTCACTCCGCCAGAGAATGTCGCGACCGCACGTGAACCTATGACTGGATCGGAAGACTTCGCACGGTTTCTGGCGCACGTGCCGGGCTGCTTTCTATTCGTAGGCAATGGCACGAACTCTGCTCCCTTGCACAACCCAAGCTACGACTTCAACGACGAGGGGCTTCTTACCGGCACCAAGCTCCATGTCGCAATCACACGGCGTCGACTACCAGCAACATAACGCTGAGCTGCAACCTGCCTCGATCAGTCTTTGATGAACACTTATAACGCCCGCGTGGCGCTGGTGGAGCGCCGACCACGTTCGCTTCCGTTGCCGACCGCGTCGTGTTCATGGACCACGGGCAGGTCGTCGAGTCGGACAGCCCGCAGTCCGTGTTCCGTCAGCCAAAGACGGCGCCTAAAGCTGTTTTTTGGGCAAGTTTTCCGAGAGCATTGACCTTCTACTGGGGCAAGCCGAGGCATAACGAACAACCAGATCGGGCTATCAAACATAGGGCACAGCGGCTGAAGAGCCCGGCGCCTAGGGGCAACCTCCAAGGATAGATGCCAATGATTCTTGCGATTGACGCAGCTCGCCTCATCGGGCGCATGAAGGAACTGGGTGCGACCGGCCGAGACGAAGCCGGGCGTCTTAGCCGCCTTGCCGGTACCGATGCCGATCGCGCGGGGCGAGACCTTCGTTGTGGTCAGATCCAGATGGCGGACTTGCGCATCGAAAGCGACCGAATTGACAACATTTGCGGAGCGTGGAACCCGAAATGAGCGATTGGGGTATGCAAAAGGCCGCACTTGGGGAGCGCCTCGCGGCCGGCCATCAGCACGCCAGGGGGAAGGTCGTCCCGATCCCCAGCCTCCCCGCATTTCTGAAGGCGGTGATCCGGTCGGGCGACCGGGTGTGCCTGGAGGGCGATAATCAGAAGCAGGCCGACATCCTCGCCGCAGCGCTCGCGAACCTCGACCCCCGGGATGTCCATGATCTGCACATGGTCCAGTCCGGCGTGGTCCTGCCCTCACATCTCGATATCTTCGAGAAGGGCATCGCGCGGCGGCTCGACTTCTCCTATTCAGGCCCGCAGTCGGCGCGCATCGCGCGCATGCTGTTCGGCCGTAAGATCGAACTCGGGGCCGTGCACACATACCTCGAGCTGTTCGCCCGCTATTTCATCGATCTCACGCCGAACGTCGCACTCATCGCGGCGGTGAGCGCCGACAAGGACGGCAACCTCTATACGGGGCCGAATACCGAAGACACGCCGACCGTCGTCGAGGCGACGAGCTACAAGAACGGCCTCGTCGTGGCGCAGGTCACCGAAGTCGTCGACAAGGTGCCGCGCGTCGACATCCCCGGCGATCTCGTGCATTTCGTGGTCGAAGCCGGCAGGCCCTTCTATGTCGAGCCACTCTTCACCCGCGACCCTGCCGCTATCACGGAGACCCAGATCCTGACGGCGATGCTCGCCATCAAGGGCATCTACGCGCCCTACGGCGTGCGCAGGCTCAATCATGGCATCGGCTTCAACACCGCCGCGATCGAACTCCTGCTGCCGACCTATGGCGAGAAGCTCGGCCTCAAGGGCAAGGTCTGCACCCACTTCGCGCTCAATCCGCATCCAACCCTCATTCCGGCGATCGAATCCGGCTGGGTTGACCAGATCCACTGCTTTGGATCGGAAGTCGGCATGGAGGACTACGTCGCCGCGCGCTCCGACATCTTCTTCACAGGGCCCGACGGGTCGCTGCGATCAAACCGCGCCTTCTGCCAGACGGCTGGACTCTATGCCTGCGACATGTTCATCGGATCGACGCTCCAGATCGATCTCGAAGGCCACAGCTCGACGGTGACGACTAGCCGCATTGCCGGGTTTGGCGGCGCGCCCAACATGGGATCCGATCCACGCGGCCGCCGCCACCCAAGCGAACCCTGGCTCAAGGCCGGCGCCGAGGCTGCGCCCGACGAAAACGCCGCGCTTCGCCGCGGCCGCAAGCTGGTGGTGCAAATCGGCGAGACCTTTGGCGAGCGCAACGCCCCGCTCTTCGTCGAACGGCTCGATGCGCTCGATCTGGCGTGCGAGCTCGATCTCGATCTGGCTCCGGTGATGGTCTACTCCGACGACGTCACCCACATCGTCACCGAGGAAGGCATCGCCAACCTCCTGATGTGCCGGACCAAGGACGAGCGCGAGCAGGCAATCCGCGGTATTGCCGGATACACGGACATCGGGCGGGCCCGCGATCCCAAGCTGGTCGGGCAGCTGAGGCAGCGCGGCGTGATCCGGCGACCCGAAGATCTCGGCATCGATCCGCTCGATGCCGATCGCCGCCTGCTGGCGGCGCGCTCGATCAAGGATCTCATGCTGGCATCCGGCGGCCTTTACCGTCCGCCCAGCCGCTTCCGCAACTGGTGAGGAGTCCTGCATGGAAAAGCTCAGCTTCAAACTAACCGCACCGCAGCGCGCGGGCGGCGCCCGCGCGCAGGCGATCGTCGGCGTCGTCGCCTCGGGCAATCTCGAGGTCCTGCTGCAACGGGCCTCCCCGGCGGATGTCTGCACGATCGACATCGCGACCGCGGCCCATGGCTTCGGCGCGGTGTGGGATGCCGTGGTCCGCGACTTCGTCGCCCGCCGCTCTGCCGGTGGCTTACTCATCTCCATCAACGACGGCGGAGCCCGGCCCGACACGGTCGCGCTCCGCCTCGCGCAAGGCGTCCGCAAGATCGAGGAGCCGGAACGATGACAGCCGTTGCAGCCAACACGGTTTCGCTGAGCTGGTACGAGGCGAGCGCCCGGCAGCGCATCGACGCGCTCGTCGATGCCGGAAGCTTCTCTGAATTCATCGGGCCCGAGCTGCGCGAGACGAGCCCGCATCTGGCGATCTTCGACCTGCCGGAGCAGTTCGATGACGGCATCGTCATCGGCCGCGGCCGCCTCGACGGATCGCCTGTGCTCGTGGCCGCACAGGAGGGACGCTTCATGGGCGGCGCCTTCGGCGAGGTGCACGGCGCCAAGCTCACTGGCCTGCTGCGCGCGGCGCGCGCGCTGCGTCAGGATGTGCTGATCCTGTTCGACACCGGCGGCGTGCGGCTCCAGGAGGCCAATGCCGGCGAGCTCGCGATCGCGGAGATCATGCGCGCGGTGGTCGAGGCGCGGCGCGACGGGCTCCGCGTGGTCGGGCTGATCGGCGGCCGCGCCGGATGCTATGGCGGCGGGAGCCTGATCGCCGGCACCTGCTCGCGCCTGATCATCTCTGAACAGGGTCGGCTCAGCGTCAGCGGCCCCGAAGTGATCGAGACCAACAGGGGCATCGAGGAATTCGACTCGCGCGACCGCGCGCTCGTCTGGCGCACGATGGGCGGCAAGCACCGCTATCTGATCGGCGGCGCCGATACGTTCGTCGACGACGAGGCGCAGGCGTTTCGCCAGGCGGCGATCGACGCACTCAAGGGCAAGCGTGGCTGCGACGCGGCCGTTCTCGACGCCGAGCAGAAGCGCCTCGAGCAGCGATTGCAGCGTTTTGGCGAGGCCGAGGACGCCGTCGAGATCTGGCAGGCGCTTGGCATCGACCAGCCGACCGAGATTCCCTCACTTCCGACGGGCGCATTTCTTCGCGCGGCCAACAACAGGGAGAATGCCGATGACGCTCGATGACATTCTGGCCGGCCTTTTCCCGAACGGCAGCAAGATCGAAATGACCGGCGCGATAATCGCAGGACAGGCGATCCTGCCAGGTGGAGGGCCGATTCACGTGCTCGGCATCACGCAAGGGCAGCCGCTCGGCGTGGACGAAGCGATCGTGCTCGCGGGGCGCGTGATCGAGATCATCAAATCGAAAGATCGGGCGCCGATCCTGTTCCTGGTGGATTCCGCCAGCCAGCGCATGAGCAGGCGCGACGAGTTGCTCGGCCTCAGCGAGTACCTGTCTCACCACGCCAAGACTCTGCTGCTGGCGCAAGCTGCGGGACATAGCACTGTCGGTCTGCTCTACGGCGGCAGTGCGGCCGGTGCGTTCATCGCCACGGCGCTGGCCACCGCTACCCTGGTGGCGCTTCCCGGTGCGCAACCCGCGGTCATGGACCTGCCGTCGATGGCGCGAGTGACCAAGCTTCCAATCGACGTGCTGAAAACCAAGGCGGAAGCAACACCGGTGTTCGCACCGGGCCTTGCGAACATGGTGCAAACCGGCGGCATTCACATCGTCTGGGACGACCGTGCACCCTTGGCACCGCAGCTTGCGGCCGTGCTCGAACGGTCGGCCGAGCGGGATGATCGCGCTCGCCTCGGCGCGAAGCGTGGCGGACGGCGGAAAGCCGTCGAGATCGCCGATCGGGTTCTCGCGCTCGCATCGGCCTCGTCTCAGGAAGCGTAACATGGCTGAGTGTCTCGAACGCCATACCATGGTGAAGGTCTCCGCGGCAGGTTGGACCACCGTGATGGGCCGTCATCCTGACTTGGCCCGCGAGCCGATCATCGAAGGATGGGCGCGTGCCGGCCATCCGCTGATTGTGCGTCGGCCGGCTGGCGCCGGTATCGCCGGCATGATTCCGATTGGCCTGCCGCTGCCCCCGAGCCACGGCAAACGGCGCATTGCGGTCTCGCTCGCCGCCGTCGATATCGTCGCGTCCGCTCCGCCTCCATTGTTGGCCGATGCCGCCGCAGCCGCGCCTGCGGCTTGGCGCGATACGATCGACCTGCTCCTTGATCTTCTGCCGGAGACCCGCACCTTCGGCAGCCTCGCGTGGCAGCATCTCACTGGCCTCGCCTATCTCTCGGATGGTTCGGATCTCGATCTGCTCTGGCCGCTGTCGTCGGCCGAGCAGGCGGAAGCCCTGCTATCCGGAATCGCCCGGATCGCGAAGCAGGCACCGATGCGGCTGGACGGCGAGATCGTCAGCGGCGCGGGCGGCGTGCAATGGTGCGAGCTGACCGGCACCGATAGCGATGAAGTCTTCGTGAAAAGCCCGGCCGGGGTCCATGGCACGACGCGCGCCGCATTCCTTTCAGGTGCCGCGCCATGAATGTCGCGCTGAAATGGCAATCACTACCCGTCCGCGAGCTCTATGCGGAGCAGCTCGGTCAACTGGCGGCGCTTTGTCTGAAGAGCGAAGTTGAGACCTATCCAAAGCCGGGGCTCGTCAGCCACATCGACACCGGCGCACATAGCGACATGGACGCCGAGATATTGTGCCGCAGCGCCGATACGCTGGGGCCATTCTTCGAAGATCTGGCAACGGCCGGCGCCGAGGGCGGTGGCATGAGCCGGTTGCGCGTGATCGGGGTTGCCGCGGAGCGCGCCATGCTGGCTACGACCTGCGGCGTCAATACGCATCGCGGCGCGATCTTCGGACTGGGCCTGCTTTGCGCCGCTGCCGGATATCGCAGCGCTGTCGGCTTTCACAAACCGCTCGGCGAGCTGGTCGCGCAACGCTGGGGCGAAGACATCCTGTCGGGCCCCAGATCCCTGCGCAGCCATGGCGCAGTGGCCGCGCGGCGCTACGGCGCTGGCGGGGCAAGGGCGGAGGCGGCCCGTGGCTTTCCATCGGTCTACGAGATCGCCCTGCCGGCCCTGAGTGCCGCCCGGAAGCTAGCTCCGAATGACGAGGAAGCGGTCCGCGTTCAGACCTGCATGGCGCTCATCGCCGATGTCGCCGACACCAATCTGCTGCACCGGGGCGGATCGGAGGGATTGCTCTTCGCGCGGGCCAGCGCAACGGCGTTCCTTGCCGCGGGCGGCGTCGGATCTTTCGGATGGCGGAAACAGGCAATGAAGATCCATCGCGCCTTCGTCGCGCGCAATCTCAGCCCCGGCGGCTCGGCAGACCTGCTCGCGATGGCACTGTTCGTCGACCGGCTGGAGCGCTGAATGCTTGCACTACTCTGCGGCGGACAAGGTACCCTCTCGGACAGGATATTCGATCTGGCCGCGGGTCACGCTGCTGCAGAGCCGGTCTTCGCTGCGGCAGCTGCTTGTCTCGGCGAGGATCCGCGCGAAATCGTCAGAGCACGCAGCGCCGAGGCTCTGTCCGCCAACCGCGTCAGCCAGATCCTGACTGTCACGTCGGCGCTCGCGATCCACGCCTGCATTGCCGACCTGTTGATCGAGCAGACCGCCGTCACAGGCTACAGCGTCGGCGAGATGGCGGCCTGGAGCATTGCGGGCATATGGAACGCCGATGAAGCGTTGCGGCTGACGGATGTCCGGGCGCAACTGATGGACAGTGCGGCAGGACAGGATGGCCGTCTTGGCTATGTCCGCGGGCTCGACCAGGCCGCGCTCCAGCCTCTGCTTGAAAAGCACCGCTGCGAGATCGCGATCAGTAATCCCGATCTCCTCTTCGTGGTCGGAGGCGCCGAGCAGGATGTGATCGAGCTCTGCCGCGAGGCGGCAATGCAAGGTGCCGCGCGCACCGGTCTTCTCGCAGTCAAGATCGCCTCGCACACATCACGGCTCGACCAGGCCTGCGCGCCGCTCCAACAGGCGCTCGCGGCGAGCAGACCCGCCCCTATCGCAAATCAACGGATCCTTCTCGCCGGAGGCGACGGCACGCGCATCTTCTCTGTATCTGATGCAACGACGACGCTCGCCTGCCAGGTCGCGCGCCCCATCGACTGGGCTGCAACTCTGGAGGCGCTTGCGGAGCTCGGGGTCGATCGCGTGCTGGACCTGGGTCCAGGCCATGCACTCGCCGAGATGATGCAAGGTTTCCTTCCGTCGATCCGCTGCTACGCAGCCGAGGCTTTTCGCTCGATCGATGGCCTGCGCAACTGGATTGCCTCCAAATAGCCGACGACCATTGATCGGGTTGGCGAGCTGTCGAAGGCCGCGCCCGCATCGGGGATGTCGTCGATTTGATCAACACGATTGCCGGTCAGACAAACCTGCTGGCGCTGAACGCGACCATCGAAGCTGCCCGTGCCGGCGAGGCCGGCCGTGGCTTCGCCGTCGTGGCCTCCGAAGGCAAGGCGCTCGCCGAGCAGACTGCAAAGGCAACTGGTGAGATTAGTCACCAAATCAACAGCATACAGGCGGCGACCGGGGAATCGTTCGACGCCATCAAGGAGATCAGCGGCACGATCGAAAGGCTTTCGGAAATATCCTTGACCATCGCAGCCGCGGTCGAGGAGCAAGTTGCCGCGACGCAGGAAATCTCGCGCAATGTGCAGCAGGCGGCGCTCGGTACGCAGCAGGTCTCGTCCAATATCGTCGAGGTGCAGCGCGGAGCAAACGAGACCGGCTCCGCCTCCTCGCAAGTCCTGTCCGCCGCACGGTCACTTTCGGGCGATAGTGCCCGCCTCAGGGACGAGGTCGGCAGTTTCCTGAGCACGGTCAGGGCTGCTTAGCTCATTGGATCTATCTCAGTCCGTTCTCGACGCGATTTCACGAACAGTATCCAGCAGGATGTTAGCGCCCGCGACACGGTCGAGGTCGTTGGTCATTTCTTTTGGGTGATTAATCCCTGGCAACGAAAATCATGGTGGCAGGAGCAATCCTTGCGATCATCTGGGCGTCATGCAGGTTGCCGCTGAACGACGAGTTTCTTCAATACTCGATCTGGACTAAGCTGGTCCAGGTCTTGGAATTGGGCAGTTCACACCCGACGGTAACATCCAACTTTCCGACGGAGTACTGCACTGAAAACACCCATTCAGTTCGGTGCTAATGGCGTTAAGCACCTCGAAGTGCTGTGGCAGGACGTCGACCGTGTCCTGTGCCGGGGCGTTCGCCGCGCGGATCGCAATTGCGCCGCGATGCTCGCCGTGCTGCCGGCCGCCGAGCATCCGGCGCCGGCGATCCTCGATCGTCTCGCTCACGAGTACGACTTGAAGGACGAGTTAGATGCGGCATGGGCGGTGCGGCCTCTGGAGCTCGTGCGCGAGCGCGGCCGGACCATGTTGCTGCTCGAGGATCCGGGAGGCAAGCCGCTCGCGGCGCTGCTCCGCGGCCCCTTCGAGGTGGGACAATTCCTGCACCTCGCGATCAGCCTCGCCACTGCGCTGGGCAAGGTCCACGAGCACGAGCTTATCCATAAGGACCTCAACCCCGCCAATATCCTCGTGAACTGTGCGGACGGGCAGGTGCGGTTCACCGGCTTTGGCCTCGCTTCCCGACTGCCGCGCGAGCGCCAGGCGCCCGACCCACCCGAAGTGATCGCTGGCACGCTCGCCTATATGGCGCCCGAGCAGACCGGACGCATGAACCGCTCGGTCGATGCCCGCAGCGACCTCTACGCACTCGGCGTCATCTTCTACCAGATGCT
This sequence comes from Bradyrhizobium sp. CCGUVB23, assembly GCF_024199885.1. Taxonomy (NCBI): domain Bacteria; kingdom Pseudomonadati; phylum Pseudomonadota; class Alphaproteobacteria; order Hyphomicrobiales; family Nitrobacteraceae; genus Bradyrhizobium; species Bradyrhizobium sp. CCGUVB23. The sequence continues at coordinate 5,028,605 of NZ_JANADQ010000001.1, read as the reverse complement.
TACGGGTGGCCTGCCATTTACCGCCGCCGATCCTCTGGAGTGGGTGCATTGCCACGTGGCACGGCAGCCGGTTCCACCCACCGAACGCGTGCCGGACCTCCCAGCCGTGCTCTCGGTAATCACGATGAAACTGCTCGCCAAGGCGGCTGAGGATAGATACCAAAGCGTCGCTGGCGTGGAGAGCGACCTGCGCCGATGTCTGGCTGCGTGGGAAGATCAGCGCCGGATCGAGAACTTTGTCCTCGGCGAGAACGACACGCCACAACGGCTGTCCATTCCCGAGAAGCTTTATGGACGGGAGCACGAGGTCGCGTCCTTGCTCGCCGCGTTCGATCGTGTGGTGAAAACCGGTACGCCGAAACTGGTGCTAATCTCCGGATATTCCGGGATCGGCAAATCCTCCGTCGTCAACGAATTACACAAGGCCCTCGTGCCGCCGCACGGGCTGTTCGCCGGAGGCAAGTTCGACCCGCTGAAGCGCGACATCCCCTATTCGACGCCAGCGCAGGCCTTTCAAGGGCTCGTAAAGTCGCTGCTCAGCAAGAGCGACGGCGAGTTGGCGAGTTGGCGTGAGGCTCTCTGCGAGGCGCTGGGCCCTAACGGCCGGCTCATCGTCGACCTCGTCCCGGAGCTGAGGCACATCATCGGCGACCAGCCGCCAGTCCCGCAGCTTGATCCGCAAGACGCTCAGCGCCGTTTTCAGCTGGTGCTGCGGCGCTTCATAGGCGTCTTCGCCCGGCAAGAGCACCCGCTGGCGCTCTTTCTCGATGATCTGCAATGGATCGATGCGGCGACGCTAGATCTCATCGAGGACCTATTGATCGGGTCGGATCTGCAGTATCTGATGCTGATCGGCGCCTATCGCGACAACGAGGTCGATGCCACTCATGCGCTCACGCGCAAACTTGCGAAAATCCGGCAAGCAGGAACGCTAATCCAGGAGCTCAACCTCCTCCCTCTCGCCCGTGATGACGTAGGCCAGCTGATTGCTGATGGGCTTCGCTGCGAACCCGTGCGCGCGGCCCCGTTAGCGCAGTTGGTTGGCAACAAGACCGCGGGGAACCCGTTTTTCGTGATTCAGTTTCTCAGTGCGCTCGCCGAGGAGGGCGAACTCAGGTTCGAGCATGACCAGGCGCGGTGGTCCTGGGATATCGATCGCATCCACGCAAAAGGCTACACCGAGAATGTCGCGGACCTCATGGTCGGGAAGCTGAGCCGCCTGCCCGGCGAGGCGCGGGAGGCTTTGGAGCGTTTGGCGTGCTTGGGCAACAGCGCCGAGACGACAATGCTCGCGCTCGTCCAAGGAACATCGGACGAACAGGTCCACGCCCATCTGTGGGAGGCGGTGCGCCAGGGGTTCGTCGAGCGGTTGCAGAGCACCTATAGATTTGCCCACGACCGGGTTCACGAAGCTGCCTACTCGCTCATTCCCAATGAGCTGCGACCCAAAGCCCACCTGCAAATCGGGCGGCAGCTTCTGACTCATACGCCGTCAGACGGGCGCGAGGCAGCCGTCTTCGAGATCGCAAACCAGTTCAATCGGGCGGCGCCTCTCCTCACCTCGCAAGGCGAGCGCGAGGAAGTCGCTAAGCTCAACCTCACCGCGGCCGAGCGCGCCGAGGCGTCCGCCGCCCATGCGTCGGCACTCACCTATCTCGTCGCGGGTGCGGCGATGTTGGACGATCATTGCTGGGAGAGCCAATACGCGCTCACCTTTGCGCTGGAATTTCGGCGCGCCGAGTGCGAGTTCCTGACCGGCGCTTTGGCGGCGGCCGAAGAACGGCTCTCGATCTTATGCAACCATGCAAAGCGCCTCGCGGATCACGCCGCCATCACCCAGCTGCGTGTGGAGCTTTTCACGGCCGTCGGCCGGATTGACCGCGCGATCGAGGTTGGCCTCGACTACCTGCGTCGCATCGGCATCAACTGGTCAGCGCATCCGACATGGAACGAAGTTCAACATGAGCTGGAGCGGATCTGGCGCCAGATCGGCGACCGACAGATCGAGGCTTTGCTCGACCTGCCTCGGATGACGAATCCGATCGCATGTGACACCGTTGAGGTCCTTTCCGCCCTCGTGAGTTCGGCCTGGTACGCCGACCAAAACCTGCGCTGCCTCGTCATCGGCCGCATGGTAAACCTCACTCTCGAGCACGGCAACAGCGATGCATCCTGCATGGCTTACGTCTGGCTCGGCACTGTTCTGGGACCTCAGTTCGCCGACTATGCGGCGGGATTCCGCTTCGGCGAGCTCGGCCTGAAGCTGATGGAGCAGCGCGGGCTCGCCCGCTTCAAGCTGCGCGTCCACCTTATTTTCGGAAGCATGATATATCCCTGGATGCGGCCTATCCGGACCGGCCGCCTGCTGGTGCGCCGAGCCCTTGATGAGGCTAATCAGATCGGTGAACTTGCCTCCGCCGCCTTCAGCCGCACCCACCTGATCAGGCACCTTCTCGCCGGCGGCGTTTCGCTCGAGGAGGTGCTCTCTGTGGGCGAGGCCGGTCTCGACTTCGCGCGCGGCGCTCGGTTCGGCCAAATCGTCGGCAGGATCACCGCACTGGTCCAGCTGATCCGAACGTTACGGGGGCTGACGCCCGAATTCGGCTGCTTTGACGATTCCGGATTCGAAGAGGATCAATTCGCCCGGGCTTTGGAAGCGGATCCGCGCCTCGCGACCGTGGATTCTTTCTATTGGGTCTACAAGCTGCAGGCGCACTTCTTCGCGGGTCATTACGCGTCCGCAATCGAGGCTGCATCCAAAGCAAAACGACGTCTCTGGACCCTATCGTCCCACTTCGAGTCGGTGGAGTACCATTTTTTCACGGCGCTGACGCACGCCGCGCTCTACGATGCAGCCTCGGCGGCGGATCGTCCCCAGCACCTGGAAGCATTGCTCAAACACCAGTGCCAGCTACAGCAATGGGCCGACAACTGCCCCGAGAACTTTGAGAACCGCGCGGCGCTGGTAGGCGCGGAAGTCGCCCGCCTGGGAGGTCGGGATCTGGATGCGCTGCATTTATACGAACAGGCCATCCGCTCCGCCCGGACGAACGGCTTCATCCACAACGAGGCGCTCGCCAGTGAGCTTGCGGCGCGCTTCTACGCGGCGCGCGGCTTCGAAATCGCCGCGCGTGGCTATCTGCGACATGCCCGCCATGGCTATCTCCTCTGGGGAGCTGGCGGCAAGGTGCGGCAACTCGACGAGCTTCATCCGCACTTAAGAGACGATGGGGCTGCGCCCGGCCCGACGAACACGATCGCTGCCTCGGTCGAGCACCTCGACCTCGCGACTGTCATAAAAGTGTCGCAGGCGGTCTCGGGCGAGATCCTGCTGGAAAGACTGGTCGACACGGTGATGCGCACGGCCATTGAGCAGGCCGGGGCCGAGCGCGGCTTGCTGATTCTTTGTCACGGGGCTCAGCAGCGAATGGCCGCGGAGGCGACCACCGAGGGGGGCATGCTGACTGTGGATCTTCTCGATGGGCCCGTGACCAAGACCGCGCTGCCCGAAGCGATCCTGCAGCATGTCCTCCGTACCCGGGCGAGCATGCTTCTTGATGATGCCGCCGCGCAGGCACCGTTTGCCGCGGATCCATACATCCAGAAGCGTCGGGCCCGCTCGGTTCTCTGCCTGCCGCTGCTCAATCAGGCCAAGCTCACAGGTGTACTGTACCTGGAGAATACCCTGGCTACCCGGGCCTTTGCGCCGGGTCGGGTCGCAGCGTTGAAGCTGCTCGCCTCGCAGGCGGCGATCTCTCTCGAAAACACCCGCTTGTATCGCGATCTGGCGAAACGTGAAGCCAAGATCCAACGCCTCGTCGACGCCAACATTATCGGGATCTTCATTTGGAAGCTGGATGGTCGGATTATGGAAGCCAACGACGCCTTCCTCCGCATCGTGGGATATGAGCGAGCCGATCTTGACTGGCTTTCCTGGAGGGTCCTGACACCTCCGGAATGGCTCGTCCGCCATGATCAACAATGGACACCAGAGCTCAAGCAGACCGGAAGCACGCAGCCGTATGAGAAGGAGTATTTCCGCAAGGATGGCAGCCGGGCGCCCGTGATGGTTGGCGGCGCGGTGTTCGAACAGGATGGCGACGAAGGCGTTTCTTTCGTGCTCGATTTAACCGAGCGCAAACGAGCCGAAGAGGCCTTCCGAGAGATGCAGAGGGCGTTGGCACACGCGAATCGCGTCGCCACTATGGGCCAGTTTACCGCTTCAATCGCACACGAGATCACTCAGCCCATTGCCGCTGTGGACATCAACGCCAGCGCGGCTCTGCGCTGGCTTGCCAAAGATCCTCCCGATCTAAAAAGCACTCGTCAGTCAATTGAGCAAATTGCCGGTGATGCCGGCCGTGCGGTCAGCATTATTGACGGACTTCGCAATCTCGTCAAAAAATCGGTTCCACGCACTGACAGGTTCGACATCAGCGAGGCAGTCCGTGAAATCGCCCATCTGACCCGTACCGAAGCGATGAGGAACCGCGTTTCTATCCAAACAGCATTCGCGGGAGGATCGCTTCCGATCGAGGGAGATCGCGTTCAGCTGCAGCAGGTGATGCTCAACTTGATCATGAATGCCATCGAGGCCATGAGCAATATTGCCGAAGGATCGCGAGAACTGCTCATAAGTACTTCAGCATCGCACGATGGCTTTGCACTCGTCGCCGTGCAGGATTCGGGTCCAGGACTAGATCCGGCGAATCTTGAACGCGTATTTGAGCCCTTCTACTCAACTAAATCGAGTGGTCTCGGCCTGGGCTTGTCGATTTGTCGCTCCATCATAGAAGCGCACAGAGGTCGTTTGTGGGCAGTTGCAGGCGAGCCGAGCGGCGCCATCTTTCAATTCACAATACCAACACGCGAAAATGGAGCGATCGATTCGACCTCATCGGCTGATCGGGTTCCTTGACAGGAGCCAGTATTCAAGTTGAGCCGAACGCGATTCGCTGAGGTCTCGGAGCTGCAGGTGGCCGCAAGCGGCAGGGCCTTCGGGCCGCCTCCTCGACGCTCCCACGTGGCCTCACGTGCTGGGCACAAACTTCCAGAAAACATCGACGCCGCGACTGCCTTCCGATCTCGGCGGCTTGGCCGCCGCAGCTCCACCCAGACCCGCTACATCCGACGAAAGCGGGAGCGCCCAATTGTCGCTCTATGCATCAATCACTGGACACCTTTTTTTCGGGCGATTACGCGCGAGGTATTGCTCTATCTCAGTCCGTTCTCGACGCGATTTCACGAACAGCATCCAGCAAGATGTTAGCGCCCGCGACAAGGTCAACGTCGCTGGTGAATTCTTTCGGATTGTGGCTAATCCCCGCGATGCTGGGAACGAAGATCATGGCGGCAGGCGCAATCCTCGCGATCATCTGGGCATCATGACCGGCCCCCGAGGTCATGCGCTTGGAGGTGAGCCCGCGATTTTTCGCCGCCTTCTCAATCAACTTCACGATTCCGGCGTCAAACTTCACCGGTTCAAAGCGAGCGAGGCGTTCGACCGAAACCCGCACATCTTCTTCCTGCGCGATGGCGTCGAGGAAAGTGGCAAGCGCCAGTTCCTCCGCCTTCAGGCGATCCTCGTCAGGATCGCGCAGGTCGACGGTGAAGGTCGCGCGCGATGGAATGACGTTGATCGCGTTCGGCTCAAAACTCATGCAACCAACTGTGGCAACAGTTGGCGTGTTAGACGCCTTTGCGCGATCGCGCAGGAAAGCTATCACCCGGGCCGCTGCATAGCCGGCGTCTCGGCGCATTGAGATCGGCGTGGTACCCGCGTGGTTGGCATCTCCTTCAATTGTTACCTTCTGCCAGGAGATGCCTTGCAGATTCTCGACTGCGCCAATAGGCGTGTTTTCGCGCTCAAGAACCGGACCTTGTTCGATATGGAGCTCGATATAAACATGCGGCTTCAGGAAGCCCGGTTCCTCCGAACCCGCATAGCCAATACGCTTGAGCTCGTCACCGAGCACGCTACCATCGGTTCCGATCGTGGCGAGCGCTTCATCCTTTCCGAGGCCACCGGCATAGACCAGAGAGCCCATCATATCCGGCGCGTAACGGACGCCCTCCTCGTTGGTGAATGCCGCGACAGCAATCGGCCGTGCCGGAACAAAGCCTTCCGATTTCAAAGTTTCGATAACTTCCAACCCGGACAGCACACCATAGCATCCGTCATAGATGCCGGCATCGATAACGGTGTCGATGTGCGACCCGAGGAGAAGTGGCTCTTTCCCCTTCGCGCCGTTGGGCGCCCAGATACCGAAGATATTGCCAATCCTGTCAACGGCGACGTCCAGGCCGGCATCCTTCAGCCAGGACACGAAACGGTCACGCCCTTGCTTTTCGGAGTCGGACGCAGCGAGCCTAACAAGCCTGCCCGTATCGTCACGCCCGATTTTGCCAAGCTCGCGGATGCGGTCAATAAGACGCTCCGAATTTATCGAGTGGCTTCCGAGCACAGTCATATAACCTCCATAGAACTAGAACGCATACATGAAGCGGCTGAGGCAAGCGCGCCTTGACCCCACTCCTCGGCAGGCTGGAACACAAAGCGCACGGTCCCGTCGAATCCCCCTTCTTCGGCCAAAAGCTTGGCTGCGCCGAGAAGCATCGAGGTGTGGCCATCATGGCCACAGGCATGCATGACACCGGGATTGGTCGATTTGTAGGTTGCAGCGCCTTGCTCTGGGATACGCAACGCGTCCATATCGGCGCGCAGTGCGATGGAGCGGTTACCGGTGCCCCGCTTCAGCGTCCCGACAACGCCGGTGCCACCGACGCCTTCGACGACCTCGTCCAACCTGAATTCACGCAGCTTGGTGGCCACGAATGCAGCCGTGCGTTGCTCTTCGAAACCAAATTCTGGATGCTGGTGAAGATCGGGCTTCCACGCTGTCATCTCACGCTGCAACGCCGATAGCTCAACCATCACCGCGCCTCCTCAGCAGTTTCGCGCCGCGACCTCTGCGGGGGAAGCGCCGACGAGCGCCTGATAAAGCTTTGGATCGGTGGCACCTTCCGTGTTGATGAGGAAGACCCGTGCATCCGGGCCAAGACCGGCCTGTTCGCGCAGCTCCTTGCTGGAGGCGACCTGAATCAACCCGGCCAATCCAGCGCCGCCGCTCTCGCCGGAGACGATGGCCGGGTCGCCGGAAAGCGGAGAGGCAAGGCGCTTCATCACGGCGATCGCCTCATCGTCGTCGACCGTCATGAAGGCGTCGGCCGCGCGCGAGAGAATTCGCCAAGCAACAAGCGAAGGCTCATAGCATTCAAGCATTGCCATGACCGTCGGTTCACCGTCAGGCACCTTGATGGCGCGGCCGGCCCGCGCACTCTCGAATAGACACGCGGCTCGCGAAGGATCGACGACGACGAAGAAGGGCCGCTTGTCTCCGAGAAGGATGGAGAGATGACCAGCGATCGCTGCGGCGATACCACCTACGCCAGCCTGAACGAAAACATGCGTAGGAAGCTCCGGCAGCTCCCGCAAGGCTTCGCTTAAAAGCGCGGTGTAGCCCTGCATAACGAAGCCGGGGATTCGCTCGTAGCCGGGCCAAGAGGTGTCGGATACCGTTATCCAACCCTTCTCTTTCGCGACTCGGGAAGCCCAAGCGACGGATTCGTCATAGTTTCCGTCAACCCGGATGATCTCCGCACCAAAGCGCGCGATTGCTGCGATACGCTCGTCGCTGACGCCGGCATGGACAAATATCGCGCAATTGGCGCCGACTAGCTGAGCGCCCTGTGCGACCGATCGCCCGTGGTTCCCGTCGGTCGCACAGGAGACGGTCATACTGCTCGCCGCGGCCTTGACCTCGGATGTCTGCAGTTCACCAACGTCAACCTGTCGACCGAGTTGTCGCGACGCCTCTTCGAGGACGAGTCTGATCACCGCGTAAGAACCGCCGAGCGCTTTGAAGCTGCCAAGTCCGAGACGGTGCCCCTCATCCTTGATGTGGATCGCTGCTACGCCGAGCTCATGTGCAAGGGCCGGTAGAGCGACGAGCGGCGTCGGTGTGTGGCCATCGCGATGCTTCAGAAATCGCTCCACCTCACGTGCAGCCTCTATGCCAAGTATCGTGGCATCCGCGTGGTCAAGCTGCGCCCCGTGGTCGACGTGCCGATTAATATTGAACATCTCGACTGGCTCTATCTAATTGACCCCGCTATGGAATGATGCTGCTTATGCATTGGTCATTTCGCTCAATTTGTGGGTCTAGGTTGCAATCTTGCCTCTAAATGAGTGGCTGGAATGAGCGAAAGTTCAATGAACGACGAAGCGCTTCGAAGGGGAGCGCCACCCACAAGCCCAATTGCGGCGAACATGAGCGGCAGAAATGGGAGCCGAAGAACCCTGGACCCGCTTCGCGTCCGATGCGAGCGACTCGCGTTTTAAAGGGCGAGATTCCTCAACTGAGACGGCTGGTATGCGCGCCGATCGATGCCGAGCAGGAATTGCGACGACTCGCTCGCCCTGAAAAGCCCGAGTTGGCCACTTCCTATTCATGGACCAGCCGTTCTGCTCAATCTGATTACATCGCGCACATGGCGCATCGCAAAGTCTCTCCGTCGGCATCCAGGTCCCCCCTTCGCAAAGCCGAAAGGCGGGACCGTATCGGAGCCAGAAGAGGCCTCGTCACCCTGGGCGACATCATCCCGGAATGGTGGGCGACATCGAGCGGAATCAGCATTTCGGGCGGGTAGCGAAGACGCCGATCTGGCAGTTCGTAATCTTGCCTGCCGAACCAGTGTATTGCCGCGCCACTCCGCATGACGCTTTACCCTACCGAGAAAGCCATCTCGTCGATCACCAGCACCGCATCGTCATCGGCCAAATGCTCATAACATAGTCGCGCACGATATCGCGCAGAGCATCAGCGTCCCAATCCCTGCGACCCAGGATCGCCTGCTGTCGCTACGGGCCGGAATCGCCGGCCGCCTCCGCGCGCATCCAACCTGTCTTGCGCTGTTCGTCCGTCGATTGAAGAGACGCTTGCATTATGGGCTGCGTCGCTTCGGGAAATCAAGCAGCGACGTCCGCTGTTCAAGCAAGAGCGTGTTGCGATGAATGCGGGCTTGTTTTTGGAGGGCCTGCTCGGAGGCTGTCCGCGCCCGCGATCTTCGAATTATGGTTGCCCATGGATTCAGAAAACTCCAGAAAAGATTTGCGGTAGGGACGCTCATTGCTGAGCGCCCCCCGCGCGGATCCGCGACGAGCCCAATTAAGGCATCCGGCTCTTACCTTGGATATGTGACGGCGAAGCGCTGTTGTGGCCAGGGATGGAGGATACGGGGTTGAGGGAGCCATTCATCCGCCAACTTCGTCATGCGGTCCCACGTGAAGCCGTCTCGTTGGCTTCGCCGCCGAAGCGTTCGACGCCAGAGATCGGTCACGTAGTAGCGGAACGCTGAGAGCGCCGGTCCATTTGTAGGAACCGCGTAGTAGGCGAAGTGGCCGGTGACGACCTGTCTCAGCCATGCACCCTGGACGCGGATCGGTTGGTGCATCCGACGCCGCAGCTTTTCCTTGATGTCCTGAAGCTTCCTCCGCAGACGGTCGCGCCGGGTCTTCCTTTCGAGCAGGAAGTTTCCTCGGCGTGACTTACCGCAGATGTGGGTGAAGCCCAGAAACATGAAGGTCTCCGGTTTGCCAAGCCTGCGCCCCTTGCGATTGGCCGCCGCACGGCGACCGAACTCAATCAGGCGGGTCTTGTCTGAGTGGAGTGTCAACGCGAATGCTTCAAACCGTTCACGCATCGCATCAAGGAAGCGGCGAGCGTCATCCTCATGCTCGAAGCCAGCCACGAGATCATCGGCATAGCGCACGATAGTCATGTCGCCATGGGCCTCTTGCCGTCGCCAGCGTTCGGCCCAAAGATCGAACGTGTGGAGAGTCGGCCGGAGGGATTTCACCTCCGGCCGCTCGCAGAACGGTGCATGAGCCTCTCAACTCACACCGCTCCCATCAGACAAACGCGCCGATTCCTCCAAAGCGCCAGTGGGCGAACAAAGACGGGTTCTGCTTTGCAATTCTTTGCATGAGCATGCTGGCCCGCAGGGTCAGCATCATACCCATCGCTCGCTTGAGGCCGATCTCACGAGGCAGACGCTGAATCCCTCCGGCGAGCGCCGCCAGGCCGACGCGCGGCTCCGGCAGGGCGAACACGGCATTCTCAGAGGCGACCACGACGTCGCATGCCAGCGCAATCTCAAATCCGCCCCCCATCGCAACCCCATTGACTGCTGCGATCACCGGCTTCGCCAGGTCAAAGCGCTTCGTCAGACCACCGAAACCCTTGGGTGGGGTGGCAAGCCCACCGCCAGCGGCTTGCTGTTTGAGATCATGCCCCGCGCAGAAGGCTTTCGGCCCGGCTCCCGTGATGATTGCGACCCACTGCTCGTCGTCGGCAGAAAATTTGTCAAAGACCTCTTCAAGCTCGAAATGGCAAACGGCGTTCAAGGCGTTTTGTGCCTCGGGCCTATCAATCGTGACGATTGTGCAGTGCCCCTCACGGGCGACCTTGACATGTTCGTACGTCATTGCGGCTTTAGCCTTTCGAAGTGGAGTGTGCTGGATAGCAAGCGGGAGATGGACGGCCGGCGTCCGGGACGATCGGTTTGCAGACAGTCGGGGTTCGGCACATCGGCTATGAACGCAGTGTGTCTCGGCGCATTTTGCAATCAAAACCCCCTGATCGTCGCGAATTCCGACAGCTCGGCACGATCCGCGCGCAGACTGTTGATCGGATGTGCTGGATCCTTGTAGCCGAGAGCCATACCGCAAAAGAGCATCAGATGGGGAGGCAAGCCGATGAATTCCGCAACGGTGTTATGCCAGAGCGCCCAGGCTTCTTGCGGGCAGGTGCTCAGCCCCTTCTCCAATGCGAGCAACATGATGGCTTGCATGTACATGCCGAGATCGGCCCATTGCCCAGGCTCCATCTGGCGATCGATGGCGAAAAACAGACCAACGGGCGCACCGAAGAAATTAAAGTTCTTTGCGAGCTGATTGAGACGCGCAGCTTTGTCTTCGCGCGGAATCCCGATCGTGCGATAGAGATCCTCGCCGTTCTTGAATCTCCGGGTTCTATATGGCTCCTTCAATTCCGGCGGATAGATATTGTATTCCGGCTGTTCACCCGCCGGGTTGATCTTGATCCGCTCGGCCATCAACGCCTTGAAGCGTGCGAGTTCCTGGCCGCCTAGCGCCCAAACGTGCCACGGCTGTAGATTGCCACCGGAAGGCGAGCGACTCGCCGCAACCAAAATATCTTGGACAATCTCTCCGGGGACCGGGAAGTCCAGGAATGCCCGCACGGAGGTCCGCGAATTCAACGCGTCCGAAACTTTCATGAAGATTTCTCCGAAGACCTCTTTCATCCGATCCGGACGACCATCTTTCCTAGAGCCGAGCGCGTCGTCATCGCTTTGAACGCTTCGTGAAATTCCTCGAACGCAAAGACCTTTCCCACGACAGGAACAAGCGTCTTTTCGCTCAACCAAGTGAACAGCTGGGCGATGACGCGGTCTCGCACCGCAGGCTCACGACGGCCAATCTGTGCGAGGTCGACACCCAACAACGCCCCTCCCTTTAGAAGAGGCAGATTGAACCGCAGCGCCGGAATCGTTCCGGAAGCGAAGCCGATCACCAGATGTCGTCCGTTCCAGGCGATCGAACGAAAGGCCTGTAGGCTCAGATCCCCTCCAACGGGATCATAGATCACATCCGCACCGTGACCGCCGGTGAGGTCCTTGAACTCGTCGCGCCATCCGTCGCGGGTATAATCCAGGCCCGCGTCTGCACCATGATCGATCGCAAATTGTCGCTTCTCATCAGTCGAAGCCGCCGCAATGACGCGGGCGCCAAGCAGCTTTCCAACCTGAACAGCAGCAATTCCAACGCCGCCAGCGGCTCCCAGAACCAGGAGTGTCTCGCCGCTTTGTAGCTTTCCCCGAGCGCTGAGCGCGTACAGCGCCGTCAGGTAGTTAGCAAAGAACGAGGCGCCGACCTCCGGCTCTATGCCCTTCGGCGTGACGAAAAGGTCCCCTGCCGGCACACAAATATACTCGGCAAGGCCACCATTTCTGACCATCCCGATGACGGGCGTGCCGGGCGCGAAGCCCTGAACATCTGCGGCCGCCTCGTCGACGACGCCTGCAAACTCCGACCCGGGCGTAAACGGCAAAGGGTCCTTGGTCTGATACAGGCCCTGCACCTTCAAGCCGTCCACGAAACCGACGGCGGCCGCTTGAATCCGAACGCGGACCATTCCCGGTGACAATTCAGGTCTGGCCACTTCCTGGATGGCGATATTTTCGATGCGATCGTAGTTTTCGACCAGGACTGCTTTCATGACATCCCCTTGAGCGAGCGCCGATCTGGATCGGCCGTCGAGTTCGCGCGATTAAGTTCGGAGACCTCCAAAATCTAGAGAGCTCTGGAGATCACTTCCTTCATCATTTCGCTGGTTCCACCGTAAATCCGCTGCACGCGCGCATCGGCATACATGCGCGCGATAAGGTACTCGTTCATGAAGCCGTACCCGCCGTGCAGCTGCAAACACTCGTCTATGACCTTGCCCTGCTGTTCCGATGCCCAGAGCTTGGCCATCGAGGCCGTCGCTGCATCGAGCGTCCCGGACACCAACGATTGGACGCACTCATCGACAAAGCTGCGCGTGACTTTCGTGATCGTTGCCACCTCGGCCAGCCGGTACTTGGTGTTCTGGAAGTCAGCGATCGACTTTCCGAACGCCTTGCGTTCCCGAACAAAGGCGAGCGTCGCCTCCAGCGCTCCCTCCATTGCCGCCACCGCCATGACGCCGATGATCGTGCGCTCATAGGGCAGATCCGACATCAGTTGATAGAAGCCGCGCCCCTCCGTGCCGCCGAGCAGATTCGAGGTCGGTACAGCGACGTCGTCGAAGAACAGCTCGGAAGTATCCTGAGCTTTCAGTCCGAGCTTATCGAGCACGCGACCGACCCTGAAGCCTGGAGCTTTTGCCGTTTCGACCAGGATGATCGACATTCCGCTCGCCCGCTCGGCCGGATTGGTCTTCGCAACGACGAGCACGAGGCCGGCAAGAAGACCGTTGGAAATAAAAGTCTTTGAGCCGTTGATTAGGTAGCTATCGCCGCGCTTTTCAGCGCGGGTTCGAATGGACTGGAGATCCGAGCCCGCCCCCGGCTCGGTCATCGCGATTGCGCCGACGAGCTCTCCGCTCGCCAAGCGCGGCAAATATCCGCGCTTTTGCTCCTCCGTCCCGTGATTCAGCAGATAGTGCGCCACGATCGTGTGGACCGACGGGTTCATTCCCGTCAGGCCGCGTCGCGCCATGGCGTCGTAGAGGATCGCTTCGTGCCGAAAGTCGCCACCGCCGCCGCCATATTCGGTCGGAATGTCCGAACAAAGAAGCCCGAGCGTGCCCGCCTTCAGCCAGAGTTCATGGCCGACATTGCCTCGTTCGCGCGCCTCTTCGTCCAGTGGCGCCATTTCCCTGTCGACGAAGCGGGAGACCGTGTCTCGATACATCTCAAGGTCAGAGTCGAGCCAGGAGGGTCGATAGGTGATCATGCGCCTTACTCATTGTTTCTACGAACGCAACGATCGCGTTCCCAAACAGCTCGGGTTCGGTATCTTTGTTCGAACACTACCGATCGCAGCCGCCGCGCATGCCTTTCGACAAAGTCACACTTGGTATGCTGTGTCGCAGGCATGCGCCGCGGTACTCTGTGTGCGATTTACTCGCTCGTGTCCCCGTTGATCACGTCACCGAACAGCTCCCACTTGTCGCCGCTAAAACGCATCAGTCGAAGTTGACTGATCGGAGCAAAGTCGGTCGGCGAGGTGTTTACGTAGATTCCCGGCAAGAGCGCCTCGGTTCGCCAGTCCTTCAGGTTCGCAGCTTGCTTCATGACGTTCTCGCGCGTGAGGTCGTCGCCGCATTGCTTCAACGTCTGGGCCAGCGTTTCTGCAAGCGCATAGCCGGTGATCAGCAGGATGTCGCGCTTATTGCCTTCGGAATAATACTTGCTCAGAAAGTCCTGAAACTCCTTCATTCCTGGATCGTTGTCCCACTGCGGATCGGCCGGATCCTTTAAGTAGGTGGCGGAAATGATGCCTTGTGCATTCTCAAAGCCGGCAGGTTTAATCACGCTACCGACAGACGCCGAGACGTTGCTCAGGATATGCAGCGGCTTCCAGTCGACTTCAGCGATCTTCTTGATTGCTTGGGCCGCGAATTTGGGAGAGCTGATGTCGACCAGGGTATCCGCCCCCGTCGCCTTGAGCTTGACGATGTGACTGTCGATCGTCGGCTCTGACGTTTCGTAACTTTCCTCGGCGACAATCTGAGCCCCGAGCTTGTCCTTGAGACCCTTCAGGTAATCCTTTCCGAGATCATCGTTTTGAAAGAATACGGCGACTTTAGCGTTCGGCTTTTCCTTGAGGATGTACTTCGCGTAGGCGCGAGCCTCGCTCTGGTAGGAGGGTTGCCAGCCTGTGGTCCAGGGGAAGTTCTTCGGGTCGTTGAACTTGGTCGCCCCCGCCGCCACGAACAGCTGCGGGACCTTCTTGGCGTTGAGATATTTCTGGATCGCCGTGTTGTTGGCTGTGCCCAGCGGATCGAACATGAGCAGCACTTCATCGCTCTCCACCAGCTTGCGCGTCTGCTCGACGGCCTTGGGAGGCGAGTACGCATCGTCATAGCTGATGAAGTTGACCTTGCGACCGTTGATGCCACCCTTGTCGTTGATCATCTTGAAGTATGCGGCCTCCACCTGGCCGATGACGCCGTAGGCAGATCCCGGACCACTGTACGGCATGAGATTGCCGACTTTGATCTCGGTGTCCGTGGCTCCGGTATCATATTTTTTCTGGGCGAGCGCGGTGCCCGAGGCGAGCGCGATTGCTGCTGTCGCCAGAGCGGTCGTCCCTATCATCCTTGCAAACATATGATCTCTCCTTGTTGAGTTTCACTTCTATTTTAGTTTGGCGATCCGGCCTTGGCTTAGGATTGCGACCTGTCTTGCGCCATGCGGCACCAGGAAGATGACGAGGAATAGCAGCACGCCGAAGACCGCGCCGGAGAGGCCCTTGGAAATGCTTTCCGCCATGTTCGGCACGAAGATGATGAAGGCTGCGCCGACGAACGAGCCGGGCAACCAGCCGACGCCGCCGACGACCATGCCGAGGAACAGCGAGATCGCGAGCGTGATGTTGTAGCTGTCGGGCGCGACGAACTGCACGGCGATGGCGCTGAGGCCGCCGGCGACGCCGGTGATGCCGGCGGAGACGCCGAAGGCCAGCGTCTTGTACAGCGCGACATTGACGCCCATCGATGAGGCCGCGATCTCGTTGTCGCGGATCGCCATGAAGGCGCGGCCCGAGCGGGAGCGCAACAGGTTCACCGAGAAGACGTAGATCGTGAGCGTGACGACGAGCGTGAAGTAATAGAGCCACATGTCCTGCGACATCTTCAGTCCGAACGGTGCGTCCGGCTTGGTGACGACGAGTCCCTGGACGCCGCCGGTCCAGTGCTCGAGGAAGTTCAGCTTCAGAAGCTGCGGCATGGCGGTGGCGAGCGCAAACGTCGCGAGCGCCAGATAGACGCCGGAGAGCCGCAGCGCCGGCTGGCCGAACAGGAAGCCGAAGCCGAAGCAGATCACGCCGGCGACCGGCAGCGTGAGCGCATAGTTGACGTTGAACTGCTCCATCAGCACCGCGGTAACATAAGCGCCGACGGCGTAGAACGCGCTCTGGCCGAGCGAGAACTGGCCGCTCCCGCCGGTGAGAATGTTCAGCGCCAGCACTGCGAGCCCGTAGATCAGCAGCATCGTCAACTGGAAGATGATGAAGTTCTTGGCGAACAGCGGAACGATCAGGAGCACTGCGAGCACCACCAGCGAGGTGGTCGTGCTCAGCGTCATGGCCCGCTTCGGAACGGCCTCGACCGCCTCGT
Organism: Bradyrhizobium sp. CCGUVB23; assembly: GCF_024199885.1. NCBI lineage: Bacteria > Pseudomonadati > Pseudomonadota > Alphaproteobacteria > Hyphomicrobiales > Nitrobacteraceae > Bradyrhizobium > Bradyrhizobium sp. CCGUVB23. The sequence continues at coordinate 5,012,640 of NZ_JANADQ010000001.1, read as the reverse complement.
GGCCTTCGGCAACGACTTCTTCTGCTGCGCTCATGATCAAACTCGCTTGACGATGTGCCGGCCGAACAGGCCAGCGGGTTTGACGACCAGGACGGAAATGATCAGCGCGAGCGCGATCGGGAGCTTCAGCTCATTGCCGACGCCGGGGATGTAGGTGCCGGCGAGGTTCTCGAAGATGCCGACCAGGAAGCCGCCGACCACCGCGCCGAACGGGCTCGACAGGCCGCCGAGCACGGCCGCGGCAAAGCCGTAGATCAGGACGCCGCCCATCATGTTGGGCTCGAGAAATACCACCGGGGCGATCAGCATGCCGGCGATCGCGCCGATCGCCGATGCCATGCCCCAGCCGAGCGCGATCATCCAGCTCGTGTTGATGCCGACGAGCCGCGCCGATTCAGGCAGCGAGGCAGCTGCCCGCATCGCGAGGCCGATTCGAGTGTACTGGAAGAAGAAGAACAGGCCAACCAGCAGCAGCAAGGTGACGCCGATCATGCCGGCCTGGTGGGTCGAGATGAGCTGGCTGCCGAGGAACGGCGAGGAGCCGAACGGGGTCGGATATTGCTTGATGGTGAAGTCCCAGATCAGGCCGGCCGAGGAGTTGATGATGGCAAACAGCGCGATGAAGCCGGCGACGTTGGTCAGGATCGGCGCCTTGGCGAGCGGCTTGAACAGGATGCGCTCGATCGCGATGCCGCCGACGAAAGCGAACGCCAGCGTGATCACGAAGGCGGCCCAATAGGGCACACCCCATTGCATCAGCTGCCAGGAGATGAAGGTCGCGAACATCGCCATCTCGCCCTGCGCGAAGTTGAGATGGTCGATCGCCTGGTAGATCATGACCACTGCGAGCGCCATGCAGGCATAGATCGCGCCGGTCGCAATCCCGGCCAGGACCTGGTTGGTGAAAAGCTCCATCGTCCCGGCTCCCTCAGTAACCCAGATAGGATTTGCGGATGTCCTCGTTGTTCGCGATGTCCTTGGCGTTACCCGACATCACGATGCGGCCGGTCTCGATCACGTAGGCCTGGTCGGCGAGCTCGAGCGCGAGCTGGGCGTTCTGCTCGACCACCAGGATCGTGACCTTGTCTTCGCGGTTGATCTTGCCGAGGATCTTGAAAAGGTCGCGTACGACCAGCGGCGCAAGTCCGAAGGACGGCTCGTCCAGCAGCATCAGGCGCGGCCGCAGCATCAGCGCACGGGCAACCGCGAGCATCTGCTGCTCGCCGCCCGAGAGCGTGCCGGCCTGCTGGGTGTGCCGCTGCTTGAGGACCGGGAAATGCGCATACATGCGCTCGATGTCGGTGACGATGCCGGCATTGTCCTTGCGGGTGATGGCTCCGAGTTGAAGATTTTCCTCCACCGTCATGTTGGTGAAGGTGCCGCGGCCCTGCGGCACATGCGCGATGCCGAAGCGCACGATGTTCTCGGTCGAGCGGCTGGCGAGCGGCTTGCCGTCGAACTCGATCGCACCGGTGGAACGCACCATGTTGCAGATCGCGCGCAGCGTCGTGGTCTTGCCCGCGCCGTTGGCCCCCAAGAGCGTGGTCAGCGAGCCCTCGTTGAGCGAAAAGGACAGGCCGTGAAGGGCCTGCACCTGGCCGTAATAGGCGCGCAGGTCCTTGACGTTGAGCAGCATCGTCATTGGTCCTTGCTCCCGAGATAGGCCTTGATGACGTCGGGATCCGCCTGCACCTGGGCGGGCGTGCCTTCCGCGAGCTTCTTACCGAAATTCAGCGCAACGACGTGGTCGGCGATCGACATCACGAGGCCCATATGGTGCTCGACCAGCAGCACCGTCATGTGGCGCTCATCCCGGATTTTGCGGATGAGGTCGCCGAGCACGTAGACCTCTTCGTGGTTCAGGCCGCCGGCAGGTTCGTCGAGCAGCAGGATCTTCGGATCGGCCGCGAGCGCCCGCGCCAGCTCGACGCGCTTCTGCGTGCCGAAGGGCAGGCCGGAGACGACGGTGTGGGCGACGTCCTCGAGGTCGAGATAGGTGAGGATCTCGTGCACCTTCTTGTTCACGCTGCTTTCGCTGCGGCGAATCCAGGCGAGGCGAAGCGAGTCGCTGATGATGTCGGAGGAGGTGCGCGCGTGCGTGCCGACGCGGACATTGTCCATCACCGAGAGGTTCGGAAACAGCGCCACGTTCTGGAAGGTGCGGCCGATGCCGATCTCGGCGATCCGGTGCGGCGGGCGCGTCAAAATGCTCGCGCCTTCCATCAGGATGTCGCCGGACGACGGCTGGTAGAGGCGGGACAGGCAATTGAAGAGCGTGGTCTTGCCGGCGCCGTTGGGGCCGATCAATCCGAGGATCTGTCCCTTGTGCATGTCAAAGGACACGCCGTTGAGTGCGACGATGCCGCCGAAGGCGACCGTCACGCCACGAATCGAGAGCAGAACCCCCTGATCCTTCATTTGCCTCACTTGAATCATACGCTTCCCCACAACGCCGGTGCACCAGCACTCTCTTCAGACCGGGAGCCCCTCAGACTTCAGCAATCCAGCGAGCCGGCCACGAATCGTAACCTTGGCGTCAGCAACGATCCGCTCGATCAGGCGCTGGCACGTGGGGACGTCGTGAATGAGCCCCTGCACTTGCCCTGCCCAGATCAACCCCGCGTCAAGGTCACCGGTCTCGAGCGCAACACGTCCCTTCGCCCCCGAGACCAACGGCCGGACATCATCGAATGCGGCCTCAGGCACGCTCGATATCTCAACGACCTTGTCGGACACGCTGTTCTTGGCGACCCGGCCCGTATTCCGAAACTTACGGAAGATAAGGTTCGTTGCGCGCTCGTCGTTCTGAACCAGAAACTGCTTCACTGCTTCGTGTATCGGAGCCTCAACAGTGGCGCAGAAACGCGTGCCCATATTGATTCCGTCAGCCCCAAGAGCCAGGGCAGCGGCAAGCCCACGGCCATCACCGAAGCCACCGCTCGCCAGCATTGGGACGGAAATCTTGTCCGCCGCAGCGGGGATCAACACGAGTCCAGGTACGTCATCCTCACCGGGATGGCCGGCGCACTCAAAGCCATCGATCGACACGACGTCGACGCCCATCTTCTCGGCGGATAAGGCGTGTCGAACCGACGTGCATTTGTGAATGACGATGATGCCGTGGGACTTGAACTCCTCCACATGCTCTTGAGGCCGAGCTCCTGCCGTCTCAACCACCTTGATCCCGCTTTCGATGATGGCCCTTCGATAGTCGGCGTAAGGAGGCGGTGTCACCGAGGGAAGTATCGTCAGGTTGACCCCGAAAGGCTTATTGGTCATCGATCGGCAGCGATCGATCTCTCTCCGCAGATCGTCCGGGGTCGGCTGCGTCAAGGCCGTGATGATACCCAGCCCGCCGGCGTTGGAGACCGCGCTGGCGAGCTCCGCACGCCCGACCCACATCATGCCGCCCTGCATGACCGGGTGGCTGATACCGACGAGCTCCGTAAAGCGGGTTTGGAAGGTCATCCCAAAGCCTCAACGATGGTCACGTTGGCGATGCCGCCACCCTCACACATCGTCTGAAGGCCATATCGCTTGCCCCGAGCCTTGAGAGCGTGAACCAGGGTTGAAAGGAGCTTCGTACCAGATGCGCCGAGAGGGTGACCGAGCGCAATCGCGCCACCGTTGACATTCAACTTGGCAGGATCCGCCTCTACTGCCTGAAGCCATGCCAGGGGCACCGGCGCGAAGGCCTCGTTGACCTCATAGAGATCGATATCGCCGATCTTCATTCCGGCCTTAGCAAGAGCCCGACGAGTGGCGTTGATCGGCTCCTCGAGCATGATGACGGGGTCACCGGCGGTCACCGTCAGGCCGACGATGCGGGCGACCGGCTTCAAATTGTGCTCTTTGAGAGCCTTTTCGCTGACGACCAGTGCTGCGGAGGCGCCGTCGCAGATTTGGCTTGCATTGGCGGCGCTGACGACACCGCCCTCCTTCAAAAGTTTCACCGAGCCGATCGACTCGAGCGAAGCATCGAAGCGAATTCCCTCGTCCACCGTGTGCTCTCCGCCCTCGATCTTGAGCGGAACGATCTCGTTCTGGAAGGCTCCGGATTTCGTGGCATCTGCGGCGCGACGATGACTTTCGAGAGCGAACCGATCCAAGGTCAGTCGATCAAACCCGTACTTCTTTGCGATCATTTCGGCGCCCTCAAACTGGCTGAAGGATTCCACGCCGAACCGCTTCTGAATGCGGTCGCTGATTGGACCGGTCCCAATGCCTTCTTTCTGGTGCAAAGAAAGGTTCGAGAACATCGGCACGCGGGTCATACTCTCCGCGCCAGCGGCTATCACGACATCTTGGGTACCGGACATCACTGCTTGGGCAGCGAACTGCACTGCCTGTTGTGAGCTCCCACATTGCCGATCGATCGTCACGGCCGGAACGGATCCGGGGAGCTTGGAGGCAAGCACCGCATTCCGTCCGAAGGCGAACGCCTGTTCGCCGGCCTGCGTCACGCAGCCCAGGATCACGTCGTCGACGGCGGCAGGATCAAGCCCCGAGCGGTCCACGACCGCGTTGAGCGTTTCCGCCGCCAGATTGGCGGGATGCCAGCCGGCCAGCTTGCCGTTGCGCCTGCCACCTGCCGTTCGTACCGCTTCGACGATATAAGCTTCGGCCATGGAACAATCCCTTTCATCCGTTTGAATTTCGACGAGCGACGAAGGCCGCTACGCGACGACGTGATTCTTCAGAGTTACCCAGCGCGGCAATGCTCCGCATCTCGCGCTCGAGTTGCATCTCCAGTGTGCTATCGTAACTTTCGAGCAGGAGACGCCGGACCGCACCGAGCGCTGCCACCGGCTCAGCTGCGAGCTTCGCAGCGAGTTCGGCGCCGGAGGCAAGCAGCTGCTCGCCATCGACGATGCGCGTGACGATACCAATTCGCTCTGCCTCGTCGCTCAGCACGCGACGGTTAGACAGGATGATCTCCTGAGCTCGCCTGAGACCAACCACCCGCGGCAGCAGCCAGCTCATTCCTCCGTCCGGGCTCAGGCCCAAGGCCGTATAGGCCGGGCTGAAGTGGGCAGAGCGGGCTGCCAACGCGAAGTCGCCGATCATCGCAAGGCTCATGCCGGCTCCGGCTGCGGGGCCGTTCACGAGCGTGATCAGCGGCTTTCTCATGTGCATAAGACGCATGATTGCCGCGTGCAGTGTTTCCGCCAAATCCTCCAGGAAGGCCGAGACGTCGGCGCCGGCTGCGGAAAAAGCGCTGACGTCCCCGCCCCCGCAAAAGAGCTTGCCGCGCCCGGTCAGAACAACGCACCGGATATCATCATCGTCGTCGCAACGTTCGGCGGCCTCTAGAAGAGCGCGAGCCATGGCGCGATCGATTGTGTTGCCGTGGTCCGGGCGCGACAGGGTCACGGTCGCGATCTTCTCGGCAGAGGAGAACTCGATAGGGGCGCTCATGCGAGGTTCTCCAGCGCACGGACAGCCAACGCAGCCAGTTCTGGAAAGGTCTTGCCGCGCTCGATAGCCTGCGTCGAGGAGGCGGTACCGCGCAGCGCGCGACCAGCAATGCCGTGCATGATCGCCGCAAGGCGGAAGAAATTGAACGCGACGTAGAAGTGCCAGTCCGGGATAGCTTCGCGTCCGGTCGCTCGGCAATACCTCTTGATGTATTCCGCTTCGTTTGGAATGTTGAGGTCCGCCAGATCGGCGCCGGCAAGGCCGGCGACGATATGAGGAGGCATGCGATACATCATCGCGTGATAGGCAAAGTCCGCCAGCGGATGTCCGAGGGTCGAAAGCTCCCAATCGAGTACAGCGATGACTCGAGGCTCTCGGGGATGAAAGATGAGATTGTCGCAGCGAAAGTCGCCATGGACGATTGCGACCTCCTCACCTTGAGGAATTCGTTCCGGGAGCGCTTTGACGAGGCGGTCCATGTTGGCGTCGCGCCCGGCCTCAGGATCTTCCTGATACTGGCGCGACCAGCGACTGATCTGCCGCGCGAAGTAGCTGCCCGGCTTTCCGTAATCGCTCAAGCCAATCGAAGTCGGATCAATGGAGTGCAGTTGCGCGATGACGTCGCACATGGCGAAGAAGTACGAAGGACGCTCTTCTCGGCTCACGCCTGAGAAGGTTGCGTCCCAGAAGATCCGGCCTTCGACGAGCTGCATCACATAGAATTCGCTCCCGATAACGGACTTGTCGGCGCAATACCCGTAGATGCGCGCCACTGGAAACCCAACTTGCGACAGCGCGCCCTGTACGCGTGCCTCGCGATCGACTGCGTGCGCGCCGGATACCAGCAAACCCGGCGGTTTCCGCCGGAGCACGTAGACGCCGTCTGCCGACTGAAGACGGTAGGTCGGGTTCGACTGACCTCCCTTGAATTTCGAGACGCTGAGAGGCCCTCGAAATCCGTCGACGTTGGCCGTCATCCATCGCGACAAGGCGTCCTCGTCGAGACGATAGCCCTCGGAGGGCTCAGTCAGTCCGGAATTCGCCGCTTCGTCGAGAGCGCTCACGGGTTTGCCTTCTGCCAGTCGCGCTTGATCTTCTTTGCAAGCGACCATTTGTGCACCTCGGTGGGACCGTCATAGATTCGAAACGCGCGAACCTCACGGAAGACCTGCTCCACGATGGTTTCGTTGGTGACACCCGATCCACCCATCACCTGCACGCAGCGATCGGCCACCCGCATGAGCGCCTCGCTAACCGCAACTTTGGCCATCGAGCTCTCGTTCGTACCGAGCGATCCCGTATCGAGAACGCTCGCGCACCAGGAGATCATCAGCTCGGCCTGTTTGAGGTCGATGAGGTTGTCGGCAAGCATGAAGCCAACCCCCTCATGATCGATCAGCGTCTTCCCGAAGGCCTGTCGGCGGTTGGCGTACTTGGTCGCGATCTCGTTGGCGCGAACGCAGGCGCCCAGCCACCGCATACAGTGCGACAACCTGGCCGGCGACAGGCGGATTTGCGCGTATTTGAAGCCCTCGCCCGGGTGTCCGAGCATTTGATCGGCGGGGACGCGCAGATTTCGGATGGTCACAACAGCATGGCCCCCCGGCATCGAGCTGTCGATCGTGTTCGGCACATGGTCGATGGTGATCGCTGGATCTGGCAAATCGACGAGGAACATGCACGCGCCCTCCTCGGCCTTTGCCATAACGATGCCGACCTTGGCTCCGCGAGCTCCCGTGATGAAGGCCTTGCGTCCATTCACGACCCACTGGTTGCCGTCCGGACGACAGGTCGTCGTCATCATCGATGGGTCCGATCCCGCTCCCCCCTCCTCAGCCGGTTCGGTCATGAAGAACGCGGACCGCGCGCGTCCCTCGACGAGCGGCTTCAGAAAACGCTCCTTGATCTCGGGCGAGCCGATCTTGCCGAGAAGGTACATGTTGCCCTCATCGGGAGCAGCCGTGTTGCATGCGAGCGGCCCAAGCGGCGATAGACCCGTCTTTGCCAGGACAATCGCGGTTTCACCTTGCGAGAGATGCGAACCATCAGCCAGGATGTGCGGGGTCAATACGCCTGCCGCCCGCGCCAATTCACGCAGTTCGGTGACCAACTCGTCCTTTGGACAGTCATGATGATCACGGCGAGGATCGCGCTCGAACGGGACCACGACATCCCGAACGAAGCGCTCGACGCGATCGGCGATCTCCTGAGTACGCTCCGCGCCGATCCCGCTCATTTCGGTGCCATCCGGATTGCGCCGTCGAGGCGGATCGTTTCGCCGTTGAGCATTGGATTGGCGATGATGGATTCGACCATCTGAGCAAATTCGGATGGATGTCCAAGCCGGCTCGGAAAGGGTACTTGCGTGCCCAACGATTTTTGCGCCTCTTCGGGAAGCGACATCAGCAGGGGGGTCAGGAAGATACCAGGTGCGATCGTCATGACCCGGATGCCGTAACGCGCGAATTCACGTGCGAGAGGCAGAGTCATGCCGACGATGCCGCCCTTGGATGCCGAATAGGCGGCTTGGCCGATCTGGCCATCGAATGCGGCGACGCTCGCGGTATTGACGATGACGCCTCGCTCCTCCTCGACCGAATCGGCCACATGAAGGCGCGCGGCGAACTTCGACAGGATGTTGAAGCTGCCAATCAAATTGATGTTGATCGTTCTGGCGAAGTCTCGCAGCGGTAGCGCCTTGCCGTCTCGGCCGATAGCCTTGGCGTGCGCCTCCCCCAACTCGGAGTTGAGATCCAAGATCGTCACTTTGGCGCCGGCTGCCGCTAAACGCTCGGCCGCGGCGCCCCCGAGACCGGATGCGCCGCCCGTGACGATCGCGGCTGTTCCCTTGATGTGCATGCTTATCTTTCCTGTCTTCGACGTTTAAACTTCGACTGCCATCGCGGTCGCTTCGCCGCCGCCGATGCAAAGGCTGGCCACGCCTCGCTTGAGACCGCGCGCCTTAAGCGCAGCGAGCAAGGTGACAATGATGCGCGCGCCGCTGGCGCCGATGGGATGGCCGAGGGCGGTCGCACCGCCATTGACATTGAGTTTCTCGGCCGGAATATCGAGTTCGCGTGCGGTGATCATCGCCACCACGGCAAACGCCTCATTGATCTCGTAGAGATCGACGTCCGCGGCCGACCACCCGGCCTTCGCGAGCACCTTCTGGATTGCGGGCACCGGGGCGGTTGTGAACAGAGCCGGCGCATGGGCGTGAGCAGCATGCGCCCGGATCGTCGCGGCGATCGGGAGCCCCAATCTCTCGGCGATGCTTCGGCGGGTCATCACCAGGGCGGCAGCTCCATCGGAAATGGACGACGCGTTGGCAGGAGTGATCGTGCCATCAGGAGCAAACGCCGGCTTCAGGAGAGGAATCTTCTCCGGCTTCGCCTTTCTAGGCTGCTCGTCGATATCAACGACCGATCCAGCCTTTGCCGCCGGCAGGGCCACTATCTCGTCAGCGAATGCTCCGCGTGAAATTGCGGCCTTGGCTCTGTCCAAGGACCGCAGTGCGTACGCGTCCTGAGCACTGCGGCTGAAGTGAAATTCGCGCGCGGCATCTTCCGCAAAGGCACCCATGGCCTTGCCGGGGGCGTACGCATCCTCCAGTCCGTCCATCATCATCGTGTCGACGATGCGGTCATGCCCGATGCGTGCGCCGCCGCGATGTTTGGGTAGCGCATACGGCGCGTTCGTCATGCTTTCCATCCCGCCCGCGACGACGACATCGGCGGAGCCCACCGCAATTGCGTCGTGAGCCAAGATCGCGGCCTGCATCCCCGAGCCGCACATTTTGTTGACCGTTGTTGCTTGGACGCTGAGCGGCAATTCCGCTCCTAATGCGACCTGTCGAGCGGGAGCCTGACCAAGGGCCGCGGGCAGCACGCATCCCATGATGACTTGATTGATGTCTTCGGCTGCCAAGCCGGCCCGCTCGACAGCCGCTTTCGCTGCCGCAGCTCCGAGCTCGGTAGCCTTGAAACGAGCGAGCGAACCTTGAAACGACCCGATGGGCGTACGTGCGTAACTCGCGATGATAATTGGATCAGACATAGAGAACCTTTCGCTGGCCTCGAAATTGGGCATGCCCCTACCTTCCAAGCAGCAACACTATTGTGGCCAACAAGGCCGCCACGCCCAGGGAAGGGACAATGATCCAGAAGGTCTCATCCCCCATGTCGAGCCAGGCGATATGCCATTGCAACGTCGCTTCGCCCTCATTTCGAGTCGTATCGGAAGAGACGCGCGACTTAGGTGCGCGCCGGCCGGAATGTCCGCTTTGATTCATCAGCGACAATGCTCCAATGGAACAGAAGGTTTGTGCCGAGCCGCTGCGAGCCGATTTCCGCATTGTTGTGAGTCCACGCCCTACTCACGCGCTGCCGCAACGCGCGTAAGTTCGCGCGCGATAACCATTCGCTGGATATCCGACGTGCCTTCGTAGATCTGACAGACCCGGACATCTCGATAGATCTTTGCCACGGCGAAATCCTCTAAATAGCCGTACCCGCCGAATGTCTGGAGCGCGCCGGAAACTACCGCCTCCGCCGTTTCGGAAGCGACGAGCTTGGCCATGGATGCTTCCTTGAGACAGGGAAGAGCAGCGTCCTTCATCGCAGCGGCGTGCAACACGAGTTGATGGGCGGCCTCCAATCTTGCGGCGAGATCCGCAAGACGAAACCCGACGGCCTGATGCGAGATGATTGGAGCTCCGAAACTCTTGCGTTCGCCGGCGTACGTAACCGCCGCGTCGAGAGCGGCGCGTGCCATTCCCACACATTGAGCCGCAATGCCGATGCGGCCGACCTCAAGATTGGAGAGCGCGATGGAGTAGCCCGCGCCTTCCGGACCAAGCCGCATTCCTTCTTCGACGAAAACGTCATCGAACCGAAGGGCACAAGTGTCGGACGCCGCCTGCCCCAGCTTGCGTTCGATCCTCTCGACGCTGTACCCAGGGCTGTCGGTACGAACCAGAAAGGCTGAAATCCCGCGCTTGCCCGCAGCAGGATCGGTTACGGCGAAGACAATCGCAAGCCCGGCAGTTCGCCCCGACGAAATGAACTGCTTCGCTCCGTTTAGCTTGTAGCCATTGCCCGCGCGAACGGCGCGCGTCCTCAACGCGGAAGCATCCGAGCCCGCCTCCGCCTCTGTCAGCGCGAATGCGCCGATCATTCGCCCCGAGATCAGCAAGGGCAGAAATTTCGCTTGCTGCGTCGGCGTACCGTCCTTCAACAAGCCTGATACGATCAGACTGTTTTGAATGCTCAATATCGTGGACAGCGCGCCATCAGCTGCCGCGATTTCCATGAGTGAAGCCGCATAGGAAACGTAGTCCGCGCCAGCTCCGCCGACAGCCTCGGGAGCAGTCATTCCCATCAGACCAAGGCTCGCGAGCTCCTCAAATAGTTCCGACGGGTACCCATTGGCGTATTCGTACTCGCGGGCGCGGGGAGCAATTCGCTCCTGGGCAAACTTGCGCACCTCGTCGCGGATGGCGGCTTGAGTTTCATTCAGGATCATGACGAAGCTCCCATCGAATATCCGCCAATGACGGGTACACGACGAACGAGCGCGAACGCGCCAGGAACGAGGGAGAGAAGCAACGAAACAGCTGATTTCATTGAGCTTTGCGCCGATTTAATCGGCTCCCTCCCCTGTCGAAATCCCGCGCTTCTGGATCGGCGCCTAAAAGTGATATTGACGTCATATTACTGATCACTCGTTCCGTCAAGGCTTCGCGCTAAGGCTGCGAGCCAATCACGTGGCACTTTGGGATGATGAGCGCTCGACCGCTTGCTCGCGGTCCCTGAGCGGCGTCCACAACGAAGCGCAAAGCACCTCTTTGGCAGCGGCACGCGCAGTCGCATCGATGGCTGGTCGCGGTCCACCGAATAAGGTGATGCAGCGATCAAAGACCGCAGGATGTTAGGGCGAGAAAGCAAGACAAACCGATTGAACCCAGGCGCAGCGGTGAGCTGGCGACTGGATCAATCGATGGCGATAGGCTGCCGGCTACGGAAGTTGACGTACAACCCGAAATTTCGGTTAGGCCGCCTCAATCGCGCATGGCTCTCGTGGATGGCTCGATTGTCAGGCGGAGGGCAACTAACTTACTACCGTCGAAAACTTCCAGGGAAGAATCGCAGATCGGACAGCGGTACTCGCCTTTTTCGCCCGGCTGTGACGATAGTTCGAGACGACGAAAACCAGCGCCGCACTCAGAACAAACGACGTCGCTCTTTTTCATGTCACGCTGGTCTCACACTGAGATCTCATAATTTTTCAAGCGCCGACTGGGGCCAAGCAGGGCAATTGCGACGTGCCGCCGGAAGCCGGAGTAGATAGGCGCGTCGCCTTAGTTCGGAGCGACGGGCTCTTCTTTTCCCGTGCCAAACACGCCTCGGTACCAGATCTTCGCGCAATGCGAGCCTATGTGCTCAATCTCGGCATCGCTTGGGTCTTTCGAGGCGAGATCAAGTTTCATGTAGGACACCTGCTCCATCGTAGCGCCCAGCACTTCGGCAGCCATCTCGGGATCGAGTTCGCGGCTTAGCTCGCCCAGTCCTTGAAGCCGCGTCAGCCAAGTCGAGGTGCGCCTTACGAAGCGGCTACGTTCCGTGACATAGAGCGACAGAAATGTTGCTTTCTCACCGCGAGCTGCCGCCTCCCGCATGACGCGCAACAGGCTGCGGTGCCGCGCATAGATCTTGAGATAGGCGACCGTATTCTCAACGAACTCTGCTTCGGTTGCCTTCAACGAGCGGCCAATCCTGCGCTTACTTGCGACGTAGATCTCATCAACCAGTGGCTTCAACACGGCCAACAGAATTTCGTCCTTGTTCCGGAAGTGCCGATAGAAGTTGCCGTAAGACGTCCGAGCAATCTTGACGATGTCCTCGACCCGAGTGGCCTCGTATCCTTTGCGCGCGAATACACGTGCCGAGGCGTTGAGGAGGCGCTGACGCATCGCCGCCCCCTTCGCCGTGGCAGGGGCTAGGGGCTCCAAAGCAGAATCATCGGTCTCCAGCATTTGCCATCCATAGCATCGCGGTCCCTTGACCACCAGCTCGCAATCGGTAATGTGACATCAATATCAGTTCTTATTCAAGCTCGAACTTCAAGCAAATCAAGGGCGGGAGACGCGAAAGGCGTTGCCTGGCTTACCGACGTAGCCAGTGAAATGCCGCTGCAAGGGCGGGCTGACCTCGGGCGACCAGCTCGATGATCACGAACCTCGCCAGGCAATTGCGCTCGAAATCCAACTCCGTACCTTCCTCGGAAGGGCGGCATCCAGGGAGTGATTATGTATCCGGGGACCCATGCACTTACAAATCCGGACCGCCCTGCCCTCATCATGACAGCAACCGGTGAGGTTGTGACCTATGCCGAATTGGAGGATCGGTCACGGCGAGTCGCAAATTGGCTCTTCGACGCGGGGTTGCGGCCTGGCGATGTCGTGGGCGTACTGTCCGACAACAGCTCTTGGATCTTCGATATCTACTGGGCCACTCAGCGTTCGGGTCTGTATCTGATGCCGATAAACTATCGGTTGAGTTCTGATGAAGTCGACTACATGCTCGCCAACTCCGGCGCTGCCGCGCTGTTCGTGGGGCGCGGCGGAGTCGAGACAGCCTCAAGACTTGGTACACACGACCAGCTCAAGTGTCGCGTCAGTCTCGAAGGGCATCTGCCTGGTTACGAGCCATACCAGCATCTACTGAAAACCGCGCGCGCCACCATGCCATATCTCCAACCTCGTGGCGCCGACATGCTGTATTCTTCCGGCACAACCGGCAGACCCAAAGGCGTAAAACACGCGCTGCCGGAGCGGCAAGTTTCCGATCCAGGCGATACGATGGTGCAGATGTTCTCGTCGAACTTCGGTTTCGACGAGACGACTATCTACTTGTCTCCTGCGCCTCTCTATCATGCAGCACCACTCCGAACCTGTGCCACCGTCCAAGCGCTAGGGGGTACCGCGCTGGTCATGGACAAGTTCGACGCCGAGGCGGCTCTCGCCGCCATCCAAGACTACAAAGTGACCCACAGTCAGTGGGTTCCGACCATGTTCGTCAGGATGCTCAAACTGCCTGAATCCGTCCGGGCTCGATACGACGTCACCAGTTTGCGGGTTGCCATTCACGCTGCCGCACCGTGTCCCGTTGAAGTCAAACGAGAGATGATGACGTGGTGGGGTCCGGTATTGTGGGAGTACTACTCCGCCACCGAAATGAACGGGATGACCGTGATTGGGCCGGAGGAGTGGCTCAGAAAGCCCGGCTCAGTCGGTCGCGCTGTCCTTGGGAGGATTCATATCTGCGACGAGAATGGCAGCGAAGTCCGAGCCGGTCAGACAGGCGTCATCTATTTCGAACGCGACGGGATTCCGTTTGTCTACCACGACGAGCCGGAGAAGACACGAGCCGCGCAACATCCTGCGCATCCGTATTGGACGACGGTCGGCGATATCGGACACGTCGATGCGGACGGCTATCTGTTCTTGACCGACCGCAAGGCATTCATGATCATCTCCGGTGGGGTCAACATCTACCCTCAAGAGATCGAGAACATCCTGGTCGTTCATCCTGCTATCGCAGACGTAGCCGTTATCGGTATTCCCGATCCTGAAATGGGCGAACAGGTGAAAGCCATAGTGCAACTCATACCTGGCATCGAAAGCAACGACAAATTGGCGCAAGAGATCATCGCCTTCGTGAAGGCTCGGCTTGCCGGCTACAAGGCGCCCAGGAGCATCGACTTCGTGCGTGAAGTCCCGCGTTCACAGACGGGCAAGCTTATGAAGCAGGAGTTGCGCAAGCGATATTGGCCCGAGAAGACGGGCTGACAACCGCTGAGACGGCAACCGAGGCGTAACGCGCGACGGCAGCGCGCGAGCGACAAATCATAGGCTGCACGGACGGCGGGCAAGCTCGACGTGCGTGCCGGCAGGTCGCGCGTTCTGTGGCGTGGCAGGCGACCGGCCCCGCCCGTCTCAGCATCTTCGGTGGCCGACTCTGCCCTTCGCAGGATTAGGTTTGGCTTTTGCCAACTCGTTGCGTTGGAGGCACAGTTCTTCGATTTTCGCCAGCATTCTTTCCACAATTGCCTCCGACGAATCGACGCGTATCCCAGCGCGTCGGAGACGGGCGATCTCTCTGCGATGACGCCCAACCTGAAGGCGCGTGCGATCTATCTCGTGACGGATCCATTCAAGAGTCGGCATGATGAGTATTCTTCTGCTCAGAACCGGTAGATCGAAGCGAAACCTCAATGTAGCGGCGGTTTGGGAGCTAGGCCGCTATGCCGCCTCGTTATGTCCAAGCCGCACGTTGAGCTTGTGGATCAGCTCCTCGGCAGCATCGGCGATCACGGTGCCGGGTGGGAAGATCGCTTCCGCACCTGCTGCATAGAGTGCGTCGTAGTCCTGCGGTGGGACCACGCCGCCGACGATGATCATGATGTCCTCGCGGCCGTGCTTCTTCAGCGCCGCCTTCAATTCCGGCACTGCAGTGAGGTGGGCCGCGGCGAGCGAGGAGACGCCGAGGATGTGCACGTCGTTCTCGACCGCCTGGCGCGCGGCTTCATCGGCGGTCGCAAACAGCGGCCCGATGTCGACGTCGAAGCCGATATCGGCAAAGGCCGACGCGATCACCTTCTGGCCGCGGTCGTGGCCATCCTGGCCGATCTTGGCGACGAGAATGCGCGGACGGCGGCCTTCCGCCTCCTCGAAGGCGTCGATCAGCGCCTGCACCTTTTCAACCTGGCTGCCCATGGCGGACGCCTCCCGCTTGTAGACGCCGGTGATGGACTTGATCTCGGCGCGGTGGCGGCCGAACACCTTTTCCATCGCGTCGGAAATTTCGCCGACCGTTGCTTTCGCGCGCGCCGCGTCGATCGCGAGCGCGAGCAGATTGCCGTTGCCTTCGCTCGCCGAGCGCGTCAACGCAGCGAGCGCGGCTTCGACGTCCTTCTGGTTGCGCTCGGACTTGAGCCGCGTCAGCTTGTCGATCTGCAGGCGGCGGACATTGGTGTTGTCCACTTTAAGGATCTCGATCGGCGCTTCGTCTGACGGCTTGTACTTGTTGACGCCGATCACCGCCTGCTTGCCCGCATCAATCCGGGCCTGTGTCTTGGCGGACGCCTCCTCGATGCGCAGTTTCGGCACGCCGGCTTCGATGGCCTTGGCCATGCCTCCGAGCTCCTCGACCTCCTGGATATGGCCCCAGGCCTTAGCGGCGAGATCGCGCGTCAGCCGCTCGACATAATAGGAGCCGCCCCAGGAGTCGATGATGCGCGTGGTGCCGCTCTCCTGCTGCAGGAAGAGCTGGGTGTTGCGGGCGATGCGCGCGGAAAAGTCGGTCGGCAGCGCGAGCGCTTCGTCGAGCGCATTGGTGTGCAGCGACTGGGTGTGGCCTTGTGTCGCCGCCATCGCCTCCACCGTCGTTCGCATCACGTTGTTGAAGACGTCCTGCGCGGTCAGCGACCAGCCGGAGGTCTGGCAATGGGTACGCAGCGAGAGCGAACGCGGATCCCTGGGATTGAACGGCTTGAGCAGCTTCGCCCAGAGCAGGCGCGCGGCGCGCATCTTGGCGACTTCCATGAAGAAGTTCATGCCGATCGCCCAGAAGAACGACAGGCGCGGTGCGAAGCGGTCGACGTCGAGCCCGGCAGCAAGGCCCGCACGCAGATATTCGACGCCGTCGGCGAGCGTATAGGCAAGCTCGAGGTCCTGCGTCGCGCCGGCCTCCTGCATGTGATAGCCGGAGATCGAGATCGAATTGTATTTCGGCATCCGCTGTGAGGTGAAAGCAAAGATGTCGCTGATGATCCGCATCGAAGGCGCTGGCGGATAGATATAAGTGTTGCGCACCATGAACTCTTTCAGAATGTCATTCTGAATGGTGCCCGAGAGCTTTTCCGGCGCTACGCCCTGTTCGCCCGCGGCGGCGACGTAGAGCGCGAGAATCGGCAGCACGGCGCCGTTCATGGTCATCGACACGCTCATTTGGTCGAGCGGGATGCCCGCAAACAGCGTGCGCATGTCGTAGATCGAATCGATGGCAACGCCGGCCATGCCGACATCGCCGGCGACACGCGGATGATCGCTGTCATAGCCGCGATGGGTCGCGAGGTCGAAGGCGACAGAGAGGCCCTTCTGTCCGGCGGCGAGATTGCGGCGGTAGAAGGCGTTGGAGTCTTCCGCCGTGGAGAAGCCGGCATATTGCCTGACAGTCCAGGGCTGATTGACATACATGGTCGGGTAGGGGCCGCGCAGGTATGGCGCGACGCCGGGAAAGGTTTCGAGGAAATCGAGACCGGCGAGATCGGCTTCGCCGTAAGTACTCTTCACCGGAATGCCCTCGGGGGTGAGCCAGGGCTCGGCGTGGCCGGCGGGTGCGGGGCTTGCGGCCTTCTCGAACGCGACATCACCGAAATTGGGAATGCGGGTCATCGTTTCGTCCATCTCGCCGTTGAGCGCGCGAGGCGCTTAATCATGTCTTATACCTGTTCAGTCCGCTGATAGACGTCCTGCAGTGTTGCGAGCGCATCGGCGCCGGCAAAGATGAAGCCGGCGACGCCGGCGGCACGCAGTGCCGTCTCCGCCTCGGCTGGGCGGCCAGCCAGATAGGTGTGTCGGCCGCCGGCCGCTTGCAGGGCCTTAGCTGCGGCTTCCGCCTGGTCGCCATAGACGTTGTCACTGGAACAGAGGCAGGCGATCGCGGCGCCCGAAGCCTTGAATGCAGCGGCGAGCTTCGCCGGATCGGTAAAGCCATCGCTGTCGACAGCCAGAATGCCGCCCGCCTCGAAGAAGCTCTTGGCAAAGGTCACGCGCGCCGTGAAATCAGCGGGCGAGCCGAGATTGGCGAGGAACACTTTTGGCCGCGCCCCGCGCGCCTCCAAGATCGCATCCGATTTGTCGCGGAGCGCCTCGAACGGTGCTGCGAGCCTGATCGGGGCAAGCGCCTCGAATTTGTGTTTCCCGCCGCCATCGGGCGAAAGCGCGACCGGCCTCGCGGACAGTACCACCGTTTTGCTTTCATGCAGGTTCGGAAATTCGCTCGCGCCGGTCAGCACGTCGCGCCGTTTTGCAATATTGGCCTCGCGCGCCTTGCGCGTCGCCGCGACCTTGCTCTGGAACAGGCCCTGCTGAAGCGCAGCGAACGCGCCGCCGGCCTTCTCGATCTCCTGGAACAGCGCCCAGGCCGCGTCGCACAGCTCAGATGTCAGCCCCTCGATACCACCCGCGCCCGCTGCGGGATCGCTGACCTTTGCGAGGTTGCTTTCTTCGAGCAGCAGGAGCTGCGTGTTGCGCGCCACGCGCCGCGCGAATGCATCGGGCAGGCCGAGCGCCAGCGTGTGCGGCAGCACCGTGATCGCATTGGCGCCGGCGAGCCCGGCCGCGAACGTCGCCATGGTCGCGCGCAGCATGTTCACATAGGGGTCGCGCTGCGTCAGCATGCGCCAAGCGGTGTCGGCAGCAATGAACAGCGGCTTCGGCGTCAAGCCGCATGCCTGCTCGATGCGTGCCCATAACAGCCGGAGCGCGCGGAATTTGGCCATGGTCAGGAACTGGTCGGCGTCGGCGGAAAACCGCGCATAGACCATGCCCTGCGCCTGCTCCAGCGAGACGCCGGCGTCCTCGATGGCGCGCAAATAGGCGACGCCGCAGGCGAGCACGAAGGCGAGCTCCTGCACCTCCGAGCCGCCGGCATCATGCACCACGCGGCCGTCGGTCGAGGCGAAGGGCCCCTTGAAGCCGAGCCCCGCCAGTCCCTTGATCCCGCTTGCCACCGCAGGCTTGATCTCGTCCCAGGTATAAGGGCTGTGACCCCATACCGCACAGGCTGCGAGCGGATCGAGGCCGAAGCGGATGTTGCAGGCCGCAGGATCGATCCCCTTCGTCTTGACGTATTCGGCGACTTGGATCGCCGCCATACGCGACTGCGGGCCGACCTGCAGCTCGATGGCGATGCCCGCGTCGGGGTGAACATCCTTCAAGACTTTCGCGACCGCCTCGGCCGTCGGTTCCAGGCCAAAGCCATGGCTGCCATTGCCGCCCGCGAACACCAGCGCGAGACCCGTGGCGCCGTTCTCGAGATCGGTGAGCGCCTGCGCGTTGGCGACGCCGGCGTCGGGATGATCGATCCGTTGCATGATCTGCCACGGCGCAGCCGGCGGTCGCCCCATCACCGGAGCCTTGTCCTTGGCGCGCTGATAGAGTGGCTCGATCTTGAGACCATCGTAGGACTTGCCGACGAGCTTCTCGAACGGCGCGCCCTTGAGCACGCCGTCGACCAGCTTGCGCCAATCTTCAAGCTGCGCCTTGGGAAAATCCGCCGCCAGCGGCAAGTCATCCGGCGTCACGGTCTGAGCCCCCTTGCACATCGGCGCAAAATTGCGGCTCGGGTCTGCACGGCATCGACAATCCCCCCTACGAAAATTGACCTACTGGCGATTCTTCCAGGAGCCCATGACCGCCGCGAGCGGCAGTTCTTCTGGGTCGCGGGCCATTGAGGGGGTCCTCGAGAACCGCGGCGCCGGAGCAGGCTGTAGAACCCCATGGCGCGTAAGGAAGACCTCCCGCGAAACCATGTGCTCGTGGCGTGAGGCTTCCGTCATCGTCAAGACCGGAGCGAAGCAAATGTCGGTCCCTTCCATGATCTTGCACCACTCTTCGCGTGTCTTGCTCTTGAAAATTGCTGCAAGTCTTTGCTTCTGCTTTGGCCAGGCTGCGCGGTCCATCTGAGCATCGAAGTCAGGATCAAGCAGGCCTGCATGCTGTCGCAACAGCGCGTAGAATTGCGGCTCAATGGATCCAATCGAAACAAAGTTGCCGCAAGCGCATTCGAAGACACCGTAGAAATGCGCACCTCCGTCCAGCATGTTTTGCTCGCGGCCTTCCACCCAGTCCCCCGTAGCGCTCATATCGAAGAACATGGTCATCAACGAAGCTGCTCCGTCGCACATCGCTGCGTCCACGACTTGCCCCCTCCCCGACTTCTTCGCTTCCATCAGCGCTGCAAGAACTCCGACGATGAGATAGAGGGCACCTCCGCCGAAATCACCGACCAGATTGAGTGGCGGGATCGGCCTTTCGCGTATCCCGATTGCGGCGAGCGCGCCCGTGATCGAGATGTAGTTGATGTCGTGACCCGCTGCGTTGGCGAGGGGACCATGTTGACCCCAACCGGTCATCCGCCCGTACACAATTCGAGGATTGCGGTTGAGAATAACGTCGGGACCGAGCCCTAGGCGCTCCATCACGCCCGGACGGAAGCCCTCGATCAGGGCGTCCGCCGTACCGAGAAGCTCGATGACATCGCCTTTGCTCTTGTCATCCTTCAGGTCGACATTGACCGACTTGCGACCACGCGCCGCAATGCCCTTCAAGTTCCTGGCAGCACCGACACGGTCGAGGGTCACGACCTCGGCGCCCATGTCTGCCAGCATCATGCAAGCGAAGGGGCCGGGACCGATGCCGGCGAATTCTACGATACGAACGCCGGCAAGTGGGCCGTTTGCTCCGACCATCTGCGAGCCCGAAGCAGCTACCATGTTGCATCTCCCGTCAGTTTTTTTGATCGTCGATGGCTCGTAGACAATGCGCTATCCGAACTCCAGGATCAGCGCGTCCACTGCAAGCGTGGCGCCAGCGTTGGCGTGGATCTTCTTGACCGTGCCGTCCCGCTCCGCCCGCAGCACGTTCTGCATCTTCATGGCTTCGACCACGGCCAGCGTCTCGCCAGCCTTGACCTCCTGCCCTTCGGTCACGGCGATCGATACGATCAGGCCGGGCATCGGGCACAACAACTTCTTGCCGGTGTCGGAGGCCGTCGTCACCGGCATCAGCCGCGCGGACGCAGCTTCCGCCTCCGTCCAGACACAGACCGGCACCTCGACGCCCTGATGCGCCAGGCGAATGCCGTTGGCGATCGGGCGGGCCTGCACGGCGACGAAATGGCCATCGATGGTGCCCTGCCAGACCGGATCACCCGGCTTCCATGCGGATTGCAGCAGATGCGCATTGCCGGCCTTGCCCTTGGCATCGACGAAGCGCACCGCGATCGCCTCACCCTCGCGCGCGACCTCGAGCAGTATCTCCTGGCGGTCGAGCCAGACCGCACGGCGGCGCTCGCGCTGCACGATACGGCCGCCCATCTGGCCGGAGATCTGCCGCTTGCGCTCACCGAGCACGTGATCAATGGCAGCGCCAACCGCGGCGATGCGGCGCGCGACCTCGCCTTCGGGCACACGCACCGCAAAACCCTTGGGGAATTCCTCGGCGATGAAGCCGGTCGACAGATTGCCCTCGCGCCAGCGCGGATGATGCATCAGCGCCGACAGGAACGGAATGTTGTGACGGATGCCATCGACATAGAACGAATCCAGCGCAGTCGCCTGCGCCTCGATCGCAGCCGCGCGCGACGGCGCGTGCGTGACGAGTTTTGCGATCATTGGATCGTAATGGATCGAGATCTCGCCACCTTCCTGTACGCCGGTGTCGTTGCGCACGGTGATGCCGTCCTTGCTCACTTCCGCCGGCGGGCGATACTTCACCAGCCGCCCGATCGAAGGCAGGAAGTTGCGGAACGGGTCTTCGGCATAAAGGCGCGATTCCACGGCCCAGCCGGTCAGCGTGACGTCCTTCTGCGTAAGCGCGAGCTTTTCGCCCGCGGCCACGCGGATCATCTGCTCGACGAGGTCGACGCCGGTGACGAGCTCGGTGACGGGATGCTCGACCTGGAGACGCGTGTTCATCTCCAGGAAGTAGAAGCTCTTGTCCTGCCCTGCGACGAACTCGACGGTGCCGGCGGAATCGTAATTCACGGCCTTGGCGAGCGCGACCGCCTGCTCGCCCATCTTGCGGCGGGTGGCTTCGTCGAGCAGCGGCGACGGCGCCTCCTCGATGACCTTCTGGTTGCGGCGCTGGATCGAGCATTCGCGCTCGCCGAGATAGATAACGTTGCCGTGCTTGTCGCCCAGCACCTGGATCTCGATGTGGCGGGGATCGACGATGAACTTTTCGACGAAGACGCGGTCGTCGCCGAACGAGGCTTTCGCCTCGGCCTTGGCGAGGTTGAAGCCTTCCGCGACCTCGGCCTTGGAATGGGCGATGCGCATCCCCTTGCCGCCGCCGCCGGCCGAGGCCTTGATCATCACGGGGTAGCCGATCTCGTCGGCGATCTTCACCGCGTGCTTGTCGTCCTCGATCACGCCGAGATGGCCCGGCACGGTCGAGACCTTGGCTTTCGCAGCCGCCTTCTTGGATTCGATCTTGTCACCCATCGCCGCGATCGCGCCCGGGTTCGGGCCGATAAAGACGATGCCAGCGGCTTCCAGCGCGCGCGGAAACGCCTCGCGCTCGGACAGGAAGCCGTAACCGGGATGCACGGCCTCGGCGCCGGTCTTGCGGCAGGCCTCGACGATCTTCTCGATCACCAGATAGCTCTCGGCCGCGGCAGGCGGCCCGATCAGCACGGCCTCATCGGCCATCTCGACATGGAGGGCGTCGCGGTCGGCCTCGGAATAGACCGCAACCGTCTGAATTCCCATCTTGCGGGCGGTCTTGATGACCCGGCAAGCGATTTCGCCGCGATTGGCGATCAGAATTTTTTTGAACACTGCTATCTCACAACGGCAAATTATCGTGCTTCTTCGTCGGCATTTCCGTCTTCTTGTCCTTCAGCATTGCCAACGCCCGCGCGATGCGCTTGCGCGTCGAGTGCGGCATGATGACGTCGTCGATGTAGCCGCGCTCGGCAGCGATGAAGGGTGACAGGAATCGATCTTCGTATTCCTTGGTTCGCGCCGCTATCTTGTCGGGGTCGCCGATATCAGAGCGGAAGATGATCTCGACCGCGCCCTTGGCGCCCATCACGGCGATCTGGGCGGTCGGCCAGGCGTAGTTCATGTCGGCGCCGATTTCCTTCGACGCCATGACGTCGAAGGCGCCGCCATAGGCCTTGCGGGTGATGATGGTGACGAGCGGCACGGTGCACTGCGAATAGGCGAACAGCAGTTTCGCGCCGTGCTTGATCAGGCCGCCATATTCTTGCGCGGTTCCGGGCAGGAAGCCCGGCACGTCGACGAAGGTCACGATCGGGATGTTGAAGGCGTCACAAAAACGAACAAAGCGCGCGGCCTTCCGGGATGCATCGCTGTCGAGCACGCCGGCCAGCACCATCGGCTGGTTGGCGACGAAGCCCACCGTGCGGCCCGCGATGCGACCGAAGCCGGTCACGATGTTCTTGGCAAAACTCTCCGCGATCTCGAAGAAGTCGCCCTCGTCCACGACCTTCAGGATCAATTCCTTCATGTCGTAGGGCTTGTTCGGATTGTCAGGGATCAGCGTGTCCAAGGACATGTCGATCCGGGCGGTGTCATCGAAGCTCGGCCATTCCGGCACGCCGTCGGTGTTGTTCGACGGCAGGAAATCGATCAGGCGGCGCATCTGCAGCAGCGTCTCGACGTCGTTCTCGAAGGCGCCGTCGGCGATCGAGGAGCGCGTGGCGTGCACCGAGGCGCCGCCGAGCTCTTCCGCGGTGACGACCTCGTTGGTCACCGTCTTCACCACGTCGGGCCCGGTGACGAACATGTAGCTGGTGTTCTTCACCATGAAGATGAAGTCGGTCATCGCCGGCGAATAGACGTCGCCGCCGGCGCAGGGGCCCATGATGACGGAGATCTGCGGGATCACGCCCGAGGCGAGCACGTTGCGGCGGAACACATAGGAATAGCCGGCGAGCGCGGCGACGCCTTCCTGGATGCGGGCGCCGCCCGCGTCATAGAGGCCGATGATGGGCGCCCGTGCCTTCATCGCCATGTCCTGGAGTTTTGTAATTTTCAGCGCGTGCGTCTCCGAGAGAGACCCGCCGAACACGGTAAAATCCTTGGCGAAGACAAACGTCTTGCGGCCGTTGACGGTGCCCCAGCCGGTGACGACACCGTCGCCGGGCACCTTGTTCTTCTCCATCCCGAACTCGGTGGAGCGATGCTCGACGAACATGTCGAACTCCTCGAACGATCCCTTGTCGAGCAGGAGGTCGATGCGCTCGCGCGCGGTCAGCTTGCCGCGGGCGTGCTGCGCCTCGATGCGCTTCTGCCCGCCGCCGAGCTTGGCTCCGGTGCGCCGGTCTTCGAGCATCTCGATCACTTCAAGCATCGGGTTGGCCTCGCTCGTTGTTCGTCCAACCTCGTGCGGAGTAGAACGCGAGGGCGACTGCGGTGACTTTCAGCAAGTCAGCGGTAATGAATGGAAAGAAGCCGAGCCGCAGCAGTGGTGCATCGAAGCCAATGACGATCCCAAGCCATAGAAGACCCGAAACGTAAATAGTCGCCAGGAAGACCCCGGCGCTCGCTACGATCGAGAGGAATGAGCCATTCCGATCACGCTCAGCGAGGTAACCAGCCAACAGCACTGCCGGGAGACAAGCGAGCAGGTAGCCACCCGTCGGTCCCAGAATGTAGGCGAGACCGATGCCCTTTTCGGGAGAGCCGGCAAAGACA
This sequence comes from Bradyrhizobium sp. CCGUVB23, assembly GCF_024199885.1. Lineage (NCBI taxonomy): Bacteria > Pseudomonadati > Pseudomonadota > Alphaproteobacteria > Hyphomicrobiales > Nitrobacteraceae > Bradyrhizobium > Bradyrhizobium sp. CCGUVB23. Next base: position 4,988,712 of record NZ_JANADQ010000001.1, on the reverse strand, counting down.
GGAAACCCTGCAATACCCTCGAAAAGATAGGCGAGTACGGCAAGACTGCCTCGGATCGGACCGAGGGTTAGGCTGATGCCGAAGACCACGAAGGTCTGCATGGTCATTGGCACCGGAAAGAACGGGACCTGAACCTTCGCTGAGACGGCAATGAGCAGCGAAGCGCTTACGATCATCGCCAAGTCGAAGCTAACGCGTCGCGGTGCGCTGCGGAGCACGCCAGGATTGTAAATCGTCATCATGAGCTCGATTGGAGAACGGAACGGTCTCCGTACGGGCCAAAGCGCCTCCGCGAAAGGCTTGAAGAGGCACATCTGTACATGATACAAATTTGCGAATTGAAAATTGCAAAATTGCGAAGATGTCGAATGGAAAGCTCTATATTGGGCGACGGGTTCGCGAGGTCCGCGAAGCGGCGAAGTTGACCCAGACGGCATTCGCGGAAAGATTAGGTATTTCAGTCAGTTATATAAACCAAATCGAGAACAACCAGCGATCAGTCTCGGCCTCGGTTTTGGTTCTTCTGGCCGAGCGATTTGGGATAGACCTCAGTTCCATATCGACGAACGACAGCGATCGGCTCATCGCAATGCTATCGGAAGCATTGGCCGATCCCGTTTTCTCCCCCCACTCCCCCAGCCTCCAGGAACTGAAGCTCGTCGTTCAGAACGCACCTAGCTTTGCGCAGGCGCTGCTCAGTTGCCATCAGGCCTACCGGCGTAACAGCGAACAACTCGCAAGCCTGGACGACCACATCGGCAGTTGGAGCACCGAACCAACCCCCTATGAGGAGGTTCGCGATTTCTTTCACTTCATCGACAATTACGTTCACGATCTCGACGTCTCAGCCGAGAGTCTGGCACTTGAGCTCGACATCGCCAACAGCGACGCAAACGCAGCGCTCGCAAAGCATTTAGAGAACCAGTACGGCGTGCTGATCCGGAGAACGGATCCTGGCGACAGCTTTTTGAGGCGCTTCGACACGGCATCGCGAACTCTCTTCTTGAGCCCATATCTGCCGGCCGCGACACGCAGCTTTCAAATGGCGTTTCAGATCGCCGCGCTTGAACAGGAAGACCAGATTGAAAAGATTGCGAAGCGTGCCGAATTCCGCACCGCTGACGCGCGCGAAGTATGCAAGGCCGGCCTGCGGAACTATTTTGCGGGAGCGCTGATCCTGCCCTATCAGGCATTCCTCGCAACTGCGAAAGAACTGCGCCACGACCTTGACCTGATCGCCGCCCGTTTCGGCGCGAGCCTGGAGCAAATTGCCCACCGGCTCTCTACCTTACAGCGGCCGGGTCAAAAGGGCGTGCCGGTTTTCTTCGCACGTGTCGACCGCGCGGGAAATATCACAAAACGTCATAGCGCGGCAAAATTGCAGTTCGCGCGCTACGGCGCAGCGTGTCCGCTGTGGAACGTGCATCAAGCGTTCGAGTCACCGAGCCGCATCATTCGGCAGCTCGCCGAGACACCGGACGGCGTGCGCTTTCTCTGCGTTGCGACCGAACTGGCTAAAGGCCACGGTGGCTTCGGAACGCTGCGGCCGCGCTATGCTATCGCCCTCGGATGTGAAATCTCCTACGCACGAGATTTCGTGTATGCCGATGGGCTCGATCTGACAAGCAAGGGCGCTTACGATCCGATCGGAATCTCCTGCCGCATCTGCGAACGTGCGGATTGTGCGCAACGCGCCGTTCCTCCATTGAAAAGCAGGTTGACTGTCCACCGCAATCGGCGAAACGTTCTGCCATATGAGATTTCCTGAGTCCTGAGTATCGACTGCTGACCTCTGCGTGCGACTCAAAGCGAAACCTAGAAGCCTCAATTCGGGTTGGCGCCAGAGGCTTGCGAGAACGTTGGGGGCGGAGCGAACTTTCTCGCGCGTAGGACATCTTGGCCGTCCAGATCATGCGGGTGCGGCCGCGTCAGCTTGCCTCTCGCATGCTACGCCTCGATGCACTTCTCGCTCGCCGCCACCGAGCTTGGCGCAGGCACGCCGGCTTTTAGGAGCGAGTTGAGAGCGCACGCGTATGGGCAGCGTGGGCTTGACCATAAGCTAAACTCTAGTAACATGACGTCAATGTCATAATTTTTTCCTGTTGTAAAAAAGATGCAAGCATCTGATATCGCATCATAATTGTTGCAACAGAAGAAAGCTTTGATGCCGAACTCAAATGTGGCAACGACGCCACTTTGAGAGAGCTACGGGACGTCTAGGCGTCCAAACGATCAAGCAAAAACAAGACAGGAGGAGCGCTGAATATGCGTGGTTTGATACTTTTTGCCGTCGCCGCCGGCATCACAATTGGTTCGCACCAAGCAATGGCCCAGAAGCAATACGGCGCGGGCGCGAGCGACACCGAGATTAAGATCGGAAATATCCTGCCCTATAGCGGGCCCGCTTCCGCCTACGCCATCGTGGGAAAGATCGCTTCTGCCTACGTGACGATGATCAACGAAAAGGGCGGAATCCACGGACGGAAGATCAATTGGATCTCGTATGACGACGCCTACAGCCCGCCGAAGACGGTCGAGCAGGCTCGCAAGCTGGTTGAAAGCGACGAAGTTCTGTTCCTCTACCAGACGCTCGGCGTTCCCCCGAATCTTGCCATCATGAAGTACATGAACCAGAAGAAGGTGCCGCAGCTCATGCTCGCCACCGGGGGCACGAGGTTCGGCGAGGATCCGAAAGCGTTTCCGTGGACGATGCCCTTCAATGCATCCTATCAATCGGAAGGGCGAATCTACGCAAAATGGATTGTAAAGGAGCATCCCACCGCGAAGGTGGCCGTCCTCGTTGCCAACGACGAGTACGGCAAGGACATATACAAAGGTGTCAAGGATGGGCTCGGCGACAAAACCTCGATGATCGTCGCTGAGGCGACCTACGACTTTAGCGACCCCACGATCGATTCGCAGATCGTCAAGCTGAGGGCGTCAGGAGCAGATTTGCTGCTCAATCTGAGCCAACCCAAGTTTGCCGCGATGGCGCTTCGAAAGATGGGCGAGCTGGATTGGAAGCCTATCCATATCCTCAACAATGTTTCGAGCTCCGTAGGAGCGGTGATCGAACCGGCCGGCCTCAACTACGCGCAAGGCATCATCAGCGCAGGATATTACAAAGACCCGACGGACCCTCGTTGGAAGGACGACCCTGGCATTCAGGAATGCGAACGCTTCTTGCAGAAGTACGCGCCCGATGCAGACCGCAATAGCAGTCTCGTTACCTACTCTTTTGCAGCTCTTCAAACACTCCAATATATTCTCGAGCAGGCGGGGGAAGATCTGACCCGGGAGAACATCATGAAGGTCTCAGAAAGCCTGAATGGTTTCGCACCCTCGACTTTGCTACCCGGAATCACTCTCAACACGTCGCCTACCGATCATTTCCCGATCGAACAGATGCAGTTGATGAAGTTTGAAGGAGACAATTGGGTCACGTTTGGTCCGATCATCGAAGGCAAGTTGACCAACTAGGCGCATCCGAGCCGCACGGATTTGGAAGTCCGTGCGGCTTTTGACTACCCTCCGTTCTCAGATGGCTACTTACCAAATTGCGATCGTTAGGAGAGAAGGTGGACTCGTCGAGGCAACTGGCACCGTTCCAAGATCGCCTAGCCTTGCCGCTGATCGCGGCCCCGATGTTTCTCGTCTCGGGCATCGAGCTTGTCGTCGCGGCCAGCCGAAACGGCGTGATCGGTTCATTTCCAACGGTGAATTGCCGCAGCGCCGACGAGCTCGATGACTGGCTAACCCGGATCAACGAACGCCTGCACCGCCACGACTGCGAGGCCGGGAGACGACATGCGCCGGTCTGCCCAAATCTGATCGTCCATAAGTCCAATGCTCGCCTCGCAGACGATCTGCAGGTTGTCCTTAAGCACCAGCCGGAGATGGTCATCACATCGGTCGGGGCCCCTAAACCGATACTGCAGCCGCTCCAGGACGCGGGCGCGTTGGTTCTCGCCGATGTGGCGTCCATTCGGCACGCAGAACGAGCAGCAGAAGCAGGCGTCGACGGTCTCGTACTGTTGACGGCGGGGGCTGGCGGGCAGACCGGCTGGCTCAATCCGTTCGCGTTCGTCCGCGCGGTCCGCACGTTTTTCGACGGTGTGATCGTGCTCGCCGGCGGCATTAGCGACGGTGTCGCTCTGCGAGCGGCGCAGGCACTGGGCTGTGATCTCGCTTACATGGGAACGAAGTTCATCGCGACTCGCGAGAGCATGGCTGATCAGAGACACAAGCAGATGCTCGTAGAGAGCTCTGCGGACGATATCCTTCTGACTACCGCGTTCACGGGATTGCAGACCAACATGCTGAGGCCGTCGATCGAAGCAGCGGGCCTCGATCCGGACAACCTGCCACCACACGGTTCGATCGAAATCGGCAACGACATCGACATCGCCGCGCGGGAAGCTCGACCGAAGAGGTGGCGGGACATCTGGAGCGGCGGGCATTCAACTTCCGGAGTCAGAAATATCCTGTCGGTTGATGATTTGATCGCGCAGACCATCACTGAATTCCGCGGCGCCGGCCAGGCGCGATGATCCGCGCCCCGCAAACGAAGACTTCGCCCAGCTTCCTTGGATGAGCAGGGCCAGAAAAGAAACAACCAAGACGAGGTGGAAACATGTCACTCCACGCTTTCCCTACGGTCTGCGAGCAAACCCTGCGGGCGCTCGCACGCTACCCCTCCCGAACAGCCTTTAGCTGTCCGGAGGGGACACTGAGCTATCGAGGCGCTTTCGACCTGATCGGACGCATGCAGAGCGTCTTTATGCAGATGAATCTGCCTCCAGGATCGCGCGTCGCACTCCTGACCGCCAACCGGGCGGACATGTGGTGCGCGGGCGTCGCGGCGCAGCTCGCCAGGTTGGGCATTACTTGGCTGCACCCGCTCGGCTCCCTTCAAGATCAACTATTTCAGCTTGAGGACTCAGAGTCCGCGATACTGGTAGTCGACGCGGCTGCGTTCCACGATCGAGGCGGCGAGCTCGCGGCGAGCGCCGCCGGCCTGAAAGCGGTGTTTACCATAGGTCGCGCCCAATACGGTACCGATCTACTGAAGGCCGCCGAAGCCGCAGGACACGCCACCCCGCGCAGCTTCGCCGGACCCGACGACATCGCAATTCTCAACTACACGGGCGGGACCACAGGGAGATCGAAGGGAGCGCTTCGATACCACCGCCAATATGGCGGCTTTGCCGGCGCGATCCTGGCCGACTTCGAGATTCCGGAGGCAGCTCGGTATCTTGCCGTCGCTCCGATCAGCCATGTCGCGGGAACCAAGGTCCTTCCGACATTGATGACTGGCGGCACCGTTCACTTGCTGAAAGGATTCGATCCGGAAGCTGTGCTGCTGACGATACAGCGTGAGCGTATCAACTTCACACTCTTCGTGCCGACCATGATCTATGTGCTACTCGATCATCCCGCGCTTTCCAGAACCGACCTTTCATCACTGGAGCTGTTGCTATATGGCGCATCCTCGATGTCCACGAGCCGCCTGATCGAAGGCATCGAGCGGATCGGACCTGTCTTCTCTCAGCTTTATGGCCAGACCGAGTGCTATCCTGTTTCGGTGCTGCGAAAAGCCGATCACGATCCGAAGACGCCGGAGCTATTTTTGTCCTGCGGCTTCCCGATATCATCGTGCGACGTCAAGATTCTTGACGACGACAATCAAGAGGTGGCAACGGGCGAAGCGGGCGAAATCTGCGTTCGAGCACCGCATGTGATGGCGGAATACTGGAGACAGCCCCACGTCACGGCCGAAACGCTGAAAAACGGCTGGCTGCATACCGGCGACATCGCTCGCCAAGACGAGCGTGGTTACATCTTCATCCTTGATCGCAAGAAGGACATGATCGTTTCCGGTGGTCTCAACATCTTCCCACGCGAGATTGAAGACGTCCTGTCGGAGCATTCAGATGTCGCGATGGTCGCGGTGGTGGGCATTCCCGACGAAAAGTGGGGAGAGGCAGTCACCGCGATCATCGTTCCGCGCGAAGGCTCAAACCCCAGTCCGGACGAGCTGATCAACCTGGTCAAATCACGCAAAGGCTCTGCTCATGCGCCGAAGCAAGTCCAGCTTGTCAAACAGTTGCCGATGACCGGCGTCGGAAAAGTCGACAAGAAGATTCTACGAGCGAACTTCTGGACAGGACGCGATCGCATGGTCGGTTAGTTTAGGCTGCCGTGCGGAGCGGCAGCGAGGTGAAGTAGGCTTGATCCGGTGTGCTGCCGTCAAGGCTCGAATGTGGACGGCGGCAATTGTACAACAAGGCTTGAGAACGCCCACGGGACCGTATGCCGTGAGGTTCTGTACCGGCTTCACCGCTTCACCCTTGGGCAGGCCGCGAGGTTTTCGTCCATGCCGTGATCGACAAGGCGGACGGCGTTGTTTTCCGCTGCACGCTGGATGGATCGGAGACGCAGCGTTTTCTGGAGATCCCATCCTGGATGTTCGACCGCGCGGCATGTGCTCGCGGTTGCAGCCTAACGGCAGAACCCTTTGTCAGCCAGGAAGCGCTCAACGCGTTGTCGGCGCTTCTCGATTTAGCGGTCAAGAGCGCGGCATCATCATTGAATGAGCCGCTTTCCGGTGCATGCGGAGTCTCTCACGACCAGAATCGGGGAGAGGCTCATGGCAAGCAGGACGGCGATATCGGCGAACCCGGTTCGGCGCAACCGGCGGTTCGGCATGCATCAGATGGACCTGTTCGCGGGTGGCATCGCGCACAGCGCCGTTGGGGTTCCAGAGTGGCGGGAGCTGCCGAAGGAGGCGCAGGATGCGCTGGTGAACCTAATGACGCAGCTGGTGCTGGACCATACGCGGCTGAGCGCAACGCTCGCGAAGAGAGAAGACGGTCATGATCAGTGACAAGGTCCGCCCTCACCACCATGAGCGCAAGGCGATCCTCTATGTGCGCCAGTCCTCCGCCCATCGGGTTTTGCACAATCGTGAGAGCAGCGCGTTGCAATACGCGATGCGCGACCGATTGACGGCGCTGGGGTGGTCCAAGATCGAGGTGATCGACGATGATCTTGGACGTTCCGCAGCCGGCAGCGTCCAACGCGCGGGCTTCGAGCGGATGGTGGCCGAAGTCTGCCTCGGCAAGGTCGGCGCAGTCTGTGCGCGGGAGGTCTCGCGCTTCGCCCGCAATAGCCGGGACTGGCACAGCCGACGGACGACTTGAACGCGAACGCCAATTCAGGTTCGACGCGAGGAAAGCTAACGCTCTCGCGCTTTCTCCCTCACAGCGAGTTAACCTGAACCATCAGCAGTGCGCAGCCCTCCACGTCGAGGACTGCAAGTGCGCCCGTCAGGCCACCTTCTGCGACGATGCCGTCGTGCCAACCTGGCTCGGCGCGTATCCGGCTGGCATGGGACCGGCCTCGAGGTGCTCCTTCAGGTTGTTCAAATAGTCCTCCGCATAGGATTGCGCCTCCGAGACCGCCAAGTCGACTCCGGCATTCGCGGCTCGTTCAATTAGCTCTTTCGCTAGCCCCTCGCGCATCGCGAGTTTGACCTCCGGGCCGGCGATACAGCCCACCACCTGCGCCACGTCACTGAAGCCGGCCTCTTCGAGCGCCTGCGTAATATCGCCTCCGCTAATGGCGGCGTGAAGAATATTCGCCGCTTGCGACTCCCATTCGAGGCCCATTGATGCAAGATCGGCCAATTCACCCAGGCCCGGAATGAAGCCGAGCGTGCCAACCGCTGTGGCGGCCCAGTCAAGCGCCTTTGATTGAGCAGCGAGCATGTGATCGAGTCTAGCCTTCGCGTCGTTGAGCCCCTGCTTCATCGCCTGCTTCATATTGTCTCCGTTAACGGCGGTGTGGAGAAGATTCGCCGCTGCCGACTCGCATTCGAGGGTCAAGGATGTAAGGCCGAAACACTGGCCCAGGACTGGAATGAAGTCGAGCACGCCAACCTTTTTGGCGGCCCAGGCAAGCGTCTTCGATCCAGCAATGAGCACGTCGTCGATTGCGTGCATGAGCGCTCCGCCGTTCTTCTTCACAGACTTGATATCGGGCTGGTCGGCCACGCCCATCATCATGTCCGCGACCGCGGACTGCTCGGCCGCGGTCTTGGGAATATGGGTCTTGGTCTGCTGAACGGTGCGGTTCGCAGCCGACATGTTGCGGTAGAAGTTCGTGAAGTCGTTGTTGCTGATGTTACCGGAATCGACCCTATGTCCGCCACCGAAGTCGAAGAACTTGTGATGGGTCTTGTAGCCCGTAATCGAATTGTTCAGCAGTGCGAACAATAGCGGATCCGAGAGCAGCTGCGACGCCGCTTGCCGTACCTTCGGATCAAGACTCTTGTCCTCGGCCATGCTCGCCAGCTTGTCCCGGGTCAGCACGCCGCCTCCAAAGAAGGCGCCCTGATTCTTGTTGATCGTGTCGAGCGTGTTCAGCTCGGTTTGCGTGAGGCCCATCGACGATGAAGCGACTTGAAGGAAATCCTCTTTGTGGACCTGATCAATCGCACCACCGTACAGCTGCTTCCAGGCATCCGGGTGGTCGAGGAAGTATTGAGCCGCCGCGATCACCTGCGGCGGGCTCTTGCCAGTATGCGCGTTGCCGTCGACGATCTGCTGGAAATCAGCCAGGCTCAGGTTCTTGGGCAGGTAGTCGGAATACCGGTAAAGCTCGCGCATTGCGTCGTTCACGGTCATGACTGACGGTTGGCCATTTCCGGAACCGTCGGAGGGGATGTAGTTCTGCTCGTAGCTGTTCTCCTGCTGCTCCTGGAAGGCGGCAACCTGCGGATGATGGCGGCAGAACTCAGACAGATCGTTGCCCGTGTTCACATTCCTAAAGTACGGGAGGCGCGACGAGATGACTTTGTCTTTGTTGATCAGGCTTGTGTGGATTGCTTGGAATAGCCCGGGATCCTGGCACAATCCCTCGAACGCTGCCCTCAGATCTTGTGGCAGGGAGGGACTGTTCTTGATGCGCTCCAGCCCACCCAAACCCTGTGTCGTGCATAGGTCCCATAGGTCCTTGTGCCGGTTCAGCGCTGCCACGATCTCCAACTCGGCATTGGTCAGCGTGCCACCATTCCACGTGACGTTCGACATTTCCGGTGCGGGAACGCCCTCCTCCGCGGCCTTAACCGCCGCCTTCACATTCGCCGGCAGCAGATCCAAGGGATCCTCCGGCACAGGTAGCTTTGGGTCCAGCAGCTCCGGTGGTGGGGACGGCAGCTCGGATTTGGCTTCCCGCGCGCAACTGGACAACATGGCCTCGAAGGGGTCGCCTTGCTGGCCGGGCGGCTGCACGGAAGGACCCACGGCCGTGGTTCCCCGAGCAAGCACGAACAGAGCTGGAACCGCACTGGCGGATGACAAAGAGGTGTTGAGCTGCATAGCACTATACCCGGATGTGAGGGTGGAGGTCGTTTGAGGAGCCCGAGTCCAACCTATCGGCCAGAAGGATGCCGAACTTTTGGGTTACGTCGACCTTTGAGTGACTGTTCATTTCGTAAGGCGCTCACTCTCAACTGTCTCGCAATCCAAAGTTCGAAAATGCGCTTTGCTGGGTCAGGCCCGGTGTCTGCGCAGAAGGTCCCAGAGCCAACGTGGCCCCGGTGTAAACGCCGGCTGAGGCTGATTTCCGCAACTGGCTGGCGAAAGGTTACTGAACGACATGGTGCATCCCCGGATGTGACATTGATGACCGTCGCAAGTGCGTCTTGCGGCGCCGCCGTGTTCACGACGAACAACACGCAAGACCTGATGGAAATGTTGACCGGGACCTGGCCCACTGCCTGTCGGCTCACCAAAAATGTCGCCACCATGTCCTGCGCGCCAGGCCCGACGTTCATTTCCGTTACGGTCAATAGGCGACAGCACCGTCTAGCGACCCAGGCTCTCATGTTAGGGAGGCTAGCTTTCAAGAAGCTGACGCGTCTGAAAGCGATCCACCAATGACGATGGCAAATCTAGGAGTTTTGCCGGAAGCTGCAGCGTGCTCTCGACGTGTCTGGTCAGCATGCTTCCGTCTTCTAAATCGCCTACCAGTTTTGGTAGTTGACCGAACGCATGTTGTTGCATCTCGCTTAGCCGTCGCGAAGTCGAGCACCAATTTCCGATACGTAAGGTTTGATCAGGAATAAGCGAATTTCAGCGCCTCATCACAGCGGCTTATTGTTGAAACACCAACAGGGTCACCAATTTTGTATGGGCGCCACATTGATTCTATCCATTTTGCGTCATGCGATTCTCTTAACTGGCGCTCAACCGAGGATAACGCCAACATTCGTGCCGCCGCTCGCAGAAGCGAGCCGACAAGTTTTCGGTTACACCAAGTTGGGAGAGAGTGTCATCTGCGCGGCGACGACCAGATTACCACCGCCAAGGGCGCGCGCTAGCGCGGCTAGCGCTCGCCATTGAAAACATCGACCTTCATCATGGGGCTACGCACCGATGGCCTCACTGGTCCGCTGGTTTCGAGGGAGCCGTGAGCGTCGATGCAATTGGCACGTCACACGCCTGAGACGTGCAAGATTTAAAGTGAAAATGACTGATGTGGATGCTCGCTTGTGGCACGCACGTTCTTTCAGTGGCTTAGTCACTATTCCGATGTAATGAGTCTGGACGATGTTGGTGACTTCGCCCGGGATCGAACGCTAATCGTGCACGACGTTGTCTGCACATTCGTCCATCCATGCGGGGAGCTGCACGACATAGCTGCCGTGCTACTCGACGCAGGCATGGTTTCAACGGTCGCCGAGCATGACTTGGTCAGACTTGCACTATCCCGAAACCTTGAGAACTTCCTGCTCGGCGCGCCGCTGTTCTTCGTCAATCCGTCGAGTCGACACCTTGTCTTAGGTCAGAAGTTCGAGTTTGCGCAGATCGACCCGCCAACGTTCGCGCCGTTGCTTGATGCGCTGGCGCTGCAGGCCAAAGCCTGGCGGGACGGGCGGAGCGGGGCGCGATGACTGGCAATTCAAATGTGGCGGACCGTGCAGCGGCGCCGGTCACTCAGGGCCGGTGCACAAGCGATCCAACGCCTTCGCGCGTTTGGGATCGAGACAACGCCAGCGGACCGCCCACGCTGACCGATGACCAGCGCCGAACGCACGAAAGCACATCTGAACAACTGTCCATGACGAGTGACATTGTCAGTGTGGGGACGTCAGAGGCTGGAAGCCCGCTTGCCGCAGAAGAGGATGCTGCGGGGCGGGTAGAGTCGCTACTTCAGGACGGCGCCGCGCCGCCACCTGCTGAGGACGCATGGCCGGAGCATCAAGATGCTCTCCCGAGCGGCCGGCCCCAATGGTGGGGGTGGACGGCCGCGCTATTGGGCGCGAACGGAGCACAGGGTGCGTTCGAGACCTTTGTTGGTCGCCTCGGTGAGGCGGCGGTGCACGCACTTTCCAATCACCCGAAAGATCCACGGGAGGTCAACGATACGTTGATGGCGGCACATGCCGCAGTCAACCTGGCGATGGGTTTGGTCGCGGGTGCAAGAGCGGGCTTGCACGCCTGGCGGGGGAGAGGCAATGCGGAAGCCTATTGGACGGGGTTTCGCGGTGAGCGGTCAGCGCAATCGTCGGCATTCTCGGTCGCGGGAACGCCCAACGTGCCCGCAAGCCAGCTCTCGCGTCTGTTACCCAGCGTGGCAGCGGCCGTCGTAACATTCGGCGTCGCGGCGCACACCGGCATAAGTGCTCTTTCGCATCTTCGAAGCTCATCGAAGGACAAGGTCAAGGCCTACGAAGCCGTGATTCTGTCCAACGCCAACACAGCCTACTGCTACACCCGTGAGGTCGCAAACTTCGTTGCTTATGTCTTCCAGCTTGTTTCGCACGATGCCCTGGTGAGCTGGCCAGGATTCGCGGCCAGTATCCTAGAATACGGCTCGAATTGGGCAGTACAACACAGGGTACGAGAACGCAACGACATCGACCACGCTGGAAGCTCCGATCTCCGCTGGCCGGCAATGTCCGCTGCGGCCGAGGCCGTCGACGTTGCCTTTACCTCCGGAGTTGCTCGTCTTGCCGAGCCCGACAGGCCCGTAGGAATTTGGCGTGGTCGTCTGGCTGAGGAGACCGCTGTCGAGGCAGATCCGCCGTCAAGGCTCACTAAGATTGATGCAATCGATCGGGTGACACAACGTGCCGTCGGTCGGCAACTTGTTGGAGAAATCTCGAATGTCGTGCCCAAGGAATTGCGTTTGCCATGGATTGGACTGCTGGCTGCCGGAACGCATTTGCGCGAACTGACCTGGCAAGCCGAAAACGCCAGTCGTGGCCGTGGTGCCAGTAGGCTCTCCAGTGATCCCGAGGCGCCGCCGCCGGTCGGTGTGCCGCCAACTGCAGGCAGCAGCGGGGTTTCACCTACGGTGCGGCAAGAAGGTACGGAACTCCCGTCGCGTCGGGATTTGAATGCTCCGCCGCCAGACATCCGTGGGCCATCGTCGTCTGGTGAGGCTGCTCCGAGTTTCGTGGGTCAATCCTCGGGGGAGGTCGGGCACCTCGTCGGCCTGGGCTGGGAGCATCGCCGCGACCGGGCTCCGCCTTTCCTGATCGGCGCTCTGATCAGAAGGGGCGACGTGCCGAGGACACCGCTTGAGAGCACAAATTTGCGGATCCACGGTCAGATCTACACGGTCTACATGGAGCCAGGGAGTGGAGCGGCGACCATAGACGGTCCGCTAGGCGGTAACGTTATGCTCGCCCCGGAACTTAGGCTGCAGCCCCGCGGGTCAGCTGGCGGCGTACATCGGTGAGATGTCCTCGCTAAACGGGCAGGCCGGTTCGCGCGTCGGGAGAGACAGTCCGCGGGACAGCGCGTCGCAGGATAATGGCCGCCAATCCCAATCCCCCTTTGCCGGCCCGGCTTGGAAAGCCGATCTGGTGCCCATTTAGGTGGCGACAGAAGGTGGATCGGCTGCGTGCGGCCGCGTCGCTTGATGATCTCTTGCCGCAGATGGATTATTAGTAGATCGCGATATCATCGAAAGGGCTCTCTGGATCAACGATTTCGACTTGAGGGGTCCTTCCGCTCCGGAAATCACGGCCGATCCGGTCATCGTTTCATTGAAGATGTCGATCGCTGCGACATCACCCCGATGATCGAGCATCCGAGTAAGAACGGAACTCTCGAAAAAGACATCGCCCCCTAGCAAGAATATGTCGCCTTTTACGAGAGGTCTCGCGTGCAAGCCAAAGCGAATGGACGCTCCCGGTATGATCGAAGTGTGAAGATTCGACGTAGCTGATGTTCATTTTTCCGAATGTATCGCCGCACGACGCTATGATGTCATCCTTGCGATACCCGACTACGACCGTCGTTTCGGCGACGCCAAGAGCCGCGAGATTGCGGAGAGCGTTGCGCAAGATCGGGATACCAACCACTTCGATTAATGGCTATGGTCGAATCTCGGTCAAAGGACGCAGGCGCGAACCGACTCCTGCCACTAGGATAATGGCATAGCTCGGAATTTCGGACACCATAGCCCTCTCGTGTTGGTGGCGCCTGTTAATCCTAGAATGTCAGTTCTATGTTTTCAAAGTTGCGGTGAGACGCCGCAAGCCCTTGTTCCGGACGTCGAGATCGATGCCGTAGGAGGGGCGGACCCCTGCGGGGTCACCAAGAGCTGTGCCCAAACCGTCGCCACACCGGGTCCATCAGCAAGCCATCATGCGCTTCCATGAGAAAGGATGAGATTGCAGCTGCAGCAGATCTGAACGCGGAGCACTACTGCGAGCGACGGGTCAGCCAGTCGATCAATGTCGTTGATGAGGACAGATTGCGGTTGATTTAGCATCCCGAACCTTTGTCGAGCACGACGCTCATAACCCATATCTGACGTGTTCTTTTCTTGCGGATCAATTACTGGCCTTGGTAGGTGGCTTTCCGTCCCAACGCCGCGATAGTTCGACGTAGGCGGATAGATCTTCGGCGATCTTTGCGAGGCATCCTGGAGAAAATGCTGAAAAGTCGGATGGCGACAGCCCCTCAAAAAATCCGCAAGGCGCCCCTCGGGCACGAAGGCCGCCCATCGCTGACGAACCTCCTCCGTCATCCAGGCTAGATAGTTGCCTGAACGTCGGTTTGGCCCCAGGGCTTCTCGGACCACCAGATCATCAAGATCGTACATTGTAGAAGCGGCGGCTCTCAGCCAAATATCCGCCGGCTCACATTGATGATGAAGCCGGCCGGCACTCCGATGATCGCGCCAACCAGGCCATAGCCGAAGGCCGCCCAAATCCCTCCGATCAACGCACCGAGGAAGAGTCCGATCCCACAACACAAGAGCGTCATGCTCATCAAGGTCTGGTCGTTCTTCTCCTCAATCCGGTGCAGCTTCAATTCTCGCGGACTATGCACGTAAGGCCCGAGCGGCTCGCTCGACCCACATGTAGGGCAAGCGACGGCCGAAAAGGCGACCGGCGTCCCGCAGTCATAACAACCGATGAGTTCAAGCTGCGTCTTTGATTCCTTCATGCAGGCAATCGTAGTGGACTGTTCGTGGCGCGCTACGGCCGATTCGAGCGCTCTCATGTGTCGGGCTTGAAGCGACGATGGACCTTTTCAGTGCGAGACTCCAACTCATTGGGCTCGTCCCGTGTCGCTGACTGAGATCGGGCAGCAAAACAAGAAATAGTCTGCAACCTGCAGCGGCCCAGAACTATCGTTGCAATCTGACGCGGAAATGCCTAGAGAAGCCGATCGTAGCAAGGACTTCAACTATGAACGGCAACTGTTCAACCGGCTTGCTTGAGTTGCAGGGGCTTCGGCTGGTACGGGCATTTCTACGCATACGCGATGAGGCCGAACGCAAACAAGTACTCGAATTCGCTGAGCGGCTAGCGGAAAGGGCTCATGGTGAGCCTGTGTCAAAGCCGCAGAGTGAATTAGCTTCATCATTGTCACCGTCCGAGCCCCCGACTAATCCGGCTTCGGCTTAGCTGTGCAACGCACTGCAACATGTCTCGATCAGCCTCGATCCCTATGTGCCCCCGCTGCAAGCAAGCGATGACCTTGGTCTCGCCGCAAAGAGACAAGGGCCCACCAGTCTGGCGATGCTTCAAGTGCGAGGACGGCTGAGATACCCGATGATCTCGGCTTCGACGACGCCGTCGCAGGTGCCACGAATTGCGCAAGGTTATGGATCATCTCCGCAAACGTACCAGCATCGTGATCCGTACGCGCCAGCAAGCGTCCGGGCAGACAAGCATCACCGGCGCAGCCTTGCGCTGCGCCGGTGAGCAGGGGCTTCGGTAGGGGCAGACGCCCTCCCCGCCTAACATTACAGTTGCTGTTTTGATTTGAAGTGGGCGCGTTGAGCGGCAGCCTGGTGAGCTCTGCGCCAGAAAGACCATGCGATGATGTGTGCGGGTTGAATCCGCTTTCGAGCAAGTCTGATAGCAATTCGGCGGATTTCCTGGATTGACCAACGGATCAGCGGTGGGGTGGTTGCGCTTTGGCTTTTGCCGGGGGGCGCCGTTTCGTTTTTTTGGGCGGTGGCGGGTTAGCGCGATGTCGGATCGCGGCCATTATGGCGAAGGCGAGCATCACCAAGGACACGTGACGGTGCCAGCCATGCCAGGATCTGCTTTCGTTGTGATCGAGCCCGAGCTCGTTTTTCGCGGTTTCAAAGCTGTCCTCGATCGCCCATCGATGGCCTTCGACCGCGACCAGCGTTTCAATGGCGGTTCCCGCTGGGCACCAGGTGGTGAAGAAGGCGAGGTCATCATCGGCGATGCGACGACGGATCAGTAGACCGCGTGTCCACAAGCCGTCATTTGCACTGTTGAACTGCTCGGCCTCGAGATCGGCCAACTCGAGATAACACCAATCGTGCAGCCGCGGTCCTTTGGTTCCGGCTCCCGCCGACAGGCGCTTCCAGTCGGATGAGCGTCGCGTCCGGGCGAGGTCTGCAGCCGTACCGGCGACCGGCGGTCGCTTGCCCCAGGATCGAAACACATGAGCGCTGCTGACCCCAAGCACGTAGCCTTTGCCTGCCCGACGTAGTTGCTGTTCGATGTTGCCAACACCGTAGACGGTATCACCGGCAACCCACTTGAATGGTACAGACGCGGCTATCGCGCGTGCGATCATTCTCGTCGCAAGCTTTGGTTTGGTCGCAAAGCCGACATCAGCAGGCACATAGGTGGCTTCCAGACGATCTGGATCGTCGGTCCATTCCTTCGGAAGATACAACGCGCGATCGATGAACGCATGGCCATGACGCGAAACGTAGGCAGCGAAGACGCCGATCTGGCAGTTCGTGATCTTCCCTGCCGAACCAGTGTATTGCCGCGCCACTCCGCATGACGCTTTGCCTTGTTTGAGAAAACCGGTCTCGTCGATCACCAGCACCGCATCGTCATCCGCCAAATGCTCGATGACATAGTCGCGCACGATATCGCGCAGGGCATCGGCGTCCCAATCCCCACGACCCAGAATCGCCTGCTGCCGCCATGGGCCAGGATCGCCTGCCGCCTCCGCGCGCATCCAACCGGTCTTGCGCTGCTCATCTCCGAGCAGACCTTCCAGGAACAGACCCGCATTCGTCGCAACACGCTCTTGCGTGAACAACGGACGTATCCGCTGCTTGATCTCTCGAAGCGACGCCGCCCACAACGCAAGCGTCTCCTCAACCGACGCGGCCCGCGCCCACGACATTCGAATCATGGTTGCCCATGGATTCAGAACTCCGCGAAAAACGCAACTGTGATGCTAAGCCGCAGCGCACTCCTCCTGCCGCGATCCATGCAGGAAATCGGCCGCGCGCTGCGCATGGGACGATGCGGTGAAAATTGCGCGCTTGTCGTGCTTCAAAACTTTGATCCACGAGGCAATATAGGACGCATGATCCTCCCTCACCTCCGGCGTAAGGCCGAGATCCGCAGCGAGAAAGGCCGCTCCGAGTTCTGCGATATATCCTGACAGTCCAGCCCCCTTTTGAAATTTTACTCCGTTGGGGATGGTGCTGATCATGCGGCCATCTCCTCGGTTCGAGGCTGCTGGGCGTGCATCCAATCAGCCGCCTGTTGAGCCTTGCTGGCGGCGGTGAAGATGGCGCGAGGGTCGTCCTTGAGGAGGCGCAACCAGGATGCCACGTACGCCGCGTGATCGGGCCTGGGATGATGGGCGACCGCCAAATCTGCCAGAATGAATGAAGCGGTCAATTCGGCGGTCGCCTCTTCGATCGGCAGCCAATCGCGCTTGAACCGTTCCAGGAAGTTCCGGTCGAGCCTGTGCTTTGCGCCAGTGGCGTGAGCTGCCTCATGTATTAATGTGCCGGCTTGGGCGGCTGGGCTCGTGAACGCCGCATATTCCGGCATGAAGATCGTGTCGAGGTCGATGCGGTAGTGCGCATTGTAATTGCCGGTGACGATAGGGATCTTCAGCGCATCGATGAATTCGCCGACGTGAGTGAGGCGATCGCTCTCTGGAAGCTTCTCGACGACCTGCGGTTCGTAGCCATCGACTTGGGCGACATTGAACACCGTGAATGCGCGTGCAAAGACGCGGCGACGAGCGTCATCGTCACCGTCGTCTGCATCGTCGTTGATGGCCGCCTTTGCCTGCTTCCACAGAACAACCGTCGTTCCTTGTTCGCCCTTGCGCACCTGCGCACCGACAGCCAGCCACTGCCGATAGGTTCCCCAGAGGCCGTTGGCGTAGCCATGAGCTTGCGCAGCAATCCAGAGTGCGAGCACATTGACCCCACGGTATCGGTTGCCTGACGAGATGTTCTGAGGGCGGGTGATGGCGGTGCCGTCGTGATGCCAGGGCATGCGCCATTCGCCGGCGCCAGCTTCGATCGCGGCGACGATCTCGGCGGTGATGCGGGTGTAGACATCGGCGCGCTCCGCCGAACTCGAGGTATGGGACATGGGAGAATCTCCGCGGCCGGCGGAGCAAGCCTCTCTCACTCCCTCAACCGGCCGCCCGATTCCGGCCCTCCTCGTCCTCTCCCGCCGCCCGACAGGGCGGCCGTCTTTGGTTCTGTGCTGTCTCATCATGATGGGTGCTCCCGTTCGGCCGGGGTCCGTCCCCGGCGGCGGAGCAGCCACCTGCGATGCCCGAGAGCGCGACCGCGCACTCGCAGAGCCGAAGCGACAGCGGAGGACGGCGATCAGCCGTTGCGCGGCCGTGCGGGGCATCGCGCGCTCCGACTATGCCGGGACGGACGCCGACGAGAGCCATCCGGCGCGGCCACAACATCAGGCCTGGAGTTCTGACGTCAGTTGCCGCGATCGATATCGTCGAGGACAGCCTCGATGCGCGCGAGATCCTGTTGCAGAGCGGAGCGCTGTAGCGAGGACAATCGCTTCTCTTTAAGGACGGCTCTCGCCTCATCTGCGGAACGCGCCCATGCTGGCCGGTGTCTGGCGGTGATGCAGGCGTTTGGACAACGTGTTGGTTGGCAAAGCGCCGTCAGCGGCGTCTTGTTGTCGGCGTTGGTTGCCTGCTTCAGGCATAGGGCGGTCCCGGGATCGAAGAAGCAATCGGCGAGCACCCCGACGTGCAATGTGCGCGCGAGACTGGCGAGCATCGTGCGAAGCCGCGCGCGATCTGCGATCATGACTGGAAGGGGATCAAGTTCTGCCGCCGCAGCATCAAGCGCCTTTGATATGCGCGGCGCCGCTGGTCCGGACAGCGTCGAGCCAGTCTGTCGCTCATCGAAGTAAACCAGCAGATCATCGAGTTGCCCAAGCGCACGCTGGCTCTCGACCTCGGCGCGAAAGCCGGACTTGCTGGAGCCGGCATAGCCTTCGAAGGCAGCGACGGAGGCGTGCTTATACTGGATCATGCCGGCGATCGTGCCGAAGGGACGGTTGGCGATATGCCACGCGATCGTTCGGCGAAATTGCCGTGTTGTGATGCGCCAAGGCTTGCCTTCGGGGCTGTTGGGAATAACCGGCTCGTTAACCGTGCCGAACAGCTTATTGAGGTGATCGCGATAAAGATTGAGCTGCCGCACGATCTCGGCAGAGAGGTGATCCTTGCACACGGATTTAGCGGCTA
This sequence comes from Bradyrhizobium sp. CCGUVB23, assembly GCF_024199885.1. Classification (NCBI taxonomy): domain Bacteria; kingdom Pseudomonadati; phylum Pseudomonadota; class Alphaproteobacteria; order Hyphomicrobiales; family Nitrobacteraceae; genus Bradyrhizobium; species Bradyrhizobium sp. CCGUVB23. Next base: position 4,969,705 of record NZ_JANADQ010000001.1, on the reverse strand, counting down.
GGACCGGCCAGAGTGTCGTGAGTCCGCGGGCGGTTGCCGCCGGGAACGACAGGCGCTCCAATACCTCGACGGCTTTGGCGACGGGTTCGATCGTGATCCATTCGGCCGCTTGGCCATGGCTCGACTTGCCTTTGTAGGCGACCGATCGGACGCGGTGGCGCATGAGCAGACCATCTTCGCTGCGGTTAATGGAGAGACACCCGCGCTGCATTGCTTGAACTTCGCAGTCGCGCATGCCGCTCAGATAGGCGCACAGGACATAGGCCGCTGATTGCAGCATCCGCTCTTCTTGGGCGAGCGTCTTGGCGTCGAAACGGGGTCGCCACGGTCGACCGGTCTCCGGCAGAAGAGAGATGCAGGTGTCCATGCCGCCGGTCTCAACGCCGAGTTCGCGTATGGCTGCATCGATCAGGTCCGGCGCTCCGCTCGCAAGTTGAATATGCATCCTGGACTCTGCGCGGGCATCGATCCCAATATGGAGATGAAGCAGGTGCGAGTTGACAGGAGGCGATACGTCACCTGTCTCTGGATGCCGCCAAATGGTGCCATTGTGAGCAGTCCCCCAGATCGGCACACCGCGCTCTTCACGCCGGCGCCGCTCAAAGTAGTCCGTGAGACACCGGCGCTGTCTGTCACGGCGCTGTTTGCGGTCGAGGACCTGGTCTGATCCAACAAGCTTAGCGCAATGGGCCTCCAACCGATCAAGCTCGTCGCGGGCGGCGAAGATATCGGGCGCAAACTCGGTGACGTAGCGGATCGACCAGGCCAACAGTGGCGCGATGACTTCTTCCGGCATCCGTGGGGTGCGGTTCTCGCGGACGTGGCGATAACCAGCGACGCGGGCTGGAGCGCGTCCGCTCCATGGCTGGAACCGCAGCCCTCCGGAGAGAAGATGATCGCGAAAAGCATAGAGGTCGACCGGCACTTCGAGAAGGTGACCAACAATGACAGGCCGTCGGCTGCAATCGGTCTGGAGATGGCGGGCATAGTGGTCGAGCAATTGCTGATCGACCCGCGAGAGATCGACAGCGCCGAGTTCGCCGCGGACGAACTCGAAGAAACGGCGCGCCCTGTTGAATATCTGCCGGACACAGGCAGGTGGGAGCTTCTTGCGATGACCAGGAAGGTCGACGTTGAGCCGGGCATAGAGGAACTCCCGGATCGCTTCGCGGGTACCGACGTCTTCGACCGACCGGAAATGTACGGTGACATGGCAGCGACGGGCGTTCTCGCGGAATACGGCCGGACCGAGATCCCAGCTTGCGTCGCCATAGCGAGACAGGCAGCTCCGATCGAAGTCCTTCTTCAGCGGGGCAGAAGCGAGGACCGGCCGGTCATCCAGTTCCTGTAGGCTTGGAGCGAGGGCAACTTTGCTCATGGCCGCACCTCCGGCGGAAGATAGAGAGATTGTTGGGTAGCCTCGCTGCGAGCTTGGGCGATCAAACCTTCGGAGAAGACGGGCAGAATCTGCTGGGTGATGCGCGCATGCGCACGACCGAACTTGATGCTCCAGTCGGCAGCAGAGAGCCCGGCCCGCTCGCCCTCGATAAAGTTCAGAAACGCAAGGATCGCGGGTAGCTTGCGAGCGGTGATGACTGCGTTGCGGCATTCCAGGCAACCCCAGAATGGCTGCGGACAGGGCGAACCTGCTTCAGCAAAGGGACTGTTCTGGAAACCCGAGCACGCCGCGAGCCAAACGTCCTGATCTCCATCCAGGAGCGCCGGCACGCTAATGGTCTGCACGGGGACATCAGCACCCTGGCGCCAAAGAGATTCATTGTCGGGTGATAAAACGATCGGTCCTGCCGCCGCGACAACTTCCGTAAGCGCCTCGGCGACGGTGGCTTCATGCAATGGGCGCAATGACGGAATATCCGCATAGTGACGAGCGGCGATCTCCGGCGTGTGGCCGACGGCAAAGCGCGCCATGTGCCCTTCGGTCTTGAGATACCAGAGCGCCTTATGTGTCTTGCGAAGCCGAGAGAGAATGAGGTGAAGCGGACGGCCATCGTCGTCGATGATGCCGTGTCCAGCGACCCAGTTATCCACCAACTGGTGCGGGTGATCGATGCCGGACCGAAACTGTCCTCGTCCTTTATAGTGATAGACCCAGAGAGACTCGACCGGAAGGAAGCGCCTGGTGAAGCCTGTCACTTCGATTAGCTTGCGGATCAGTCCGCCAGGCGTGCCGAGGCCGCCATCACGAACTCGCAGACGCTTCTGCTCGGCGCCACGCGCGCGACGCTTTATGTAGCTGATCTCGATCGTGCCGGGTCCGGGGTTCTGTAAACAGTCGATGGTCAGCGTCTTGCAGCATTCGATCTCGAGCCCTGTCTCCAATGACAGGAACGTCAGCAAGGGCGGCAGATCGGATGCGAGCAAATGATGGCGGTTATGGACGTCCTCGGAAAAGCTGGAGACCGGCAGGCCACGTCGCAGGCGCATGAAGTACAGGCGTTTGAAGGCGAGGTCGGAGTGATCGATCTTGCCTTCTGCGGCAATCCTGGCTTCAACATCGGCAACCGCACTGCGGAGGTTGGAATCACCCGCTTCGTCGAGCGGGCGGCCGATACGCCGGAAGATTTTGCCGATATCGGCCCGAGCCGCGTCACGTAGCTGACGAGCGACGAACGGGCTATATGCGTCGCGGGGCTGCGAACGACCTGCGGATTGCGCGCTCGTGTAGCTCAGGCGACGGCGGAGCCCCTCATCGAGAAGGGCGGGTTGATCTATATCGATGGAGCGCAGCGCAAGAATCGCCTTCGCGAGGACCGTGTGCCGGTGGATCGGCGTCATGCCGGCGGCCTCAAGGGAGGCTTCGAATCCGTCGATATCCTGCGCCCGAAGCTCGGCTGGCTTCGTGGCATGAGAGTGGTCTCTCAGATACGCGAAAAACCGGCGATATGCGGCAATGTGCTGCTTGATGGTGCTGCGCGCTCCCAACGCACCGCCGAGTTCGGCCTGTCGGCGGACAGCGCCGGCAAAGGCTATCGCGAGTGCTCGCGGACGCAGGTTGGTGAGATCGACTTCGACGATCCCACCATAACACGCCTCGATGTTGAAGCGCAGGCCGAGCACCTGGTCACCGGCATGAGCCGGGACGACACCATCTGCGGGCGCAAAACGAACTGGAGTTCCCTTCCGCGGCCGCCGCCTCATAACGAGTGCTCCGAGGGAAGCAGCGCCAGTAACTCCTCGACGGCGGCATCGACGGTATCGGCGCGCGAAGCGATATGATCGAGATAGATGTAGGTCGTTGCGAGGCTGGCGTGGCCAAGGAGGCGCTGGACCTGTTGCAAGGGATCGCCGAGGATCTGCCGATATCCCTCCATCGATCCGGCGGCCAAAGCTGCATCGCGCAGCCGATGCTGGATCAGCATCGCAAGCATATGCACGGCAAAGGTATGGCGGAGCTGGTGCGGGGTGATGTTGATCGAAAAGCCTAGAGACCTGCACCGCTCGGATGCCCGGGCAAAGATCACTTCCCAGGAGTTCGGTTGAACCGGAAATCCGACTTCTGTGAGCCACAGCACTGCCGGCTCGCTCGGTGTACCGTCGTCATCGCAGACGATAATCTTGCTGCGCTCTTCAGGGCTGAGCAGATCAAGGGCGATGTCGCTCCGGTCGAGCAACCGCAATCGGGAGGCTGACCGCTCCCTGTGAACGAAGATCGGACGTTCGAACGATTGCCAGCCGGAGCGTCGCCGGAACTTCGTGACCGCATGAGCACGTTCAACCGCAATGTAGGCTCGCGCCTGTTCAAGCAGTCGACCGGAAAGAAGGATCTGGCGACCACGATCACCCTTGGTCATCGCGTCCGGCAGATCGAGCCACACCTGTCGAGCTGTTCGCCGGTCGACGGCAGCAAGGTCGGATGCAAACAGAAAGGAGGCTTCCTCCAGCCGAAGACCTGTCGTGACAAGGAGATCGGAAAACAACGCATTGCGAATGCCGTTGCGGTCGCGGGCGCCGGGACGCGTTCCGCCATCCGGCAGCAACCCTCTCAGGCCGACGTCCCGAAATATGCGGTAGTCATCGAGCGTGACAAAGCTGACATCCGCTCGACGTGCAGCCGGCTCATAGGCGTCGTTGCGTGCCGTAATCTGCGCTCGCCGGCCGCCGTATGCTTGCCTCCAAATGGAGCGGTGCGTGAACGGCGCCTCAGAGACCAAGCCCTCGTGAACACCCCAGCGATAGAGACGATCGAGACAGGCAACAGATCGATTCCAGGAAGCCGCGGAGATACGTTGGCCAGCCTCGGCCCGGCGACGAACTCGATGGTAGGCAAGGACGTCGCGACGGTCACCTTGCCATACGGACTTGCCGCAGGCTTCCGAAAGGAAGCGGACCCAGACGAGGACGTCATAGCCGTATGCACGAAGGGAGTGCCGCGAGCGAACGCCATTGAGAGGAAGATCACGGAAGAAACGCTCCAGATCAGGATCGTAGAGCACCCCGTCCCGGAGGATCATGGGGACGTGGGCATCAAGCCCGTCTGCTGATCGGCGCTCCTGAATGGTGATGTTCGAAGCCGGCGTTACCTTGTCCACAAGTTCAACCTTCCCCCGGACCCCCATCCGGGGAACCAGCATCAACGAAGGCGTTCAGCTTGCCCGGCGCTATCCAGGCCGGCCGCGGCCAGCTATGTGGGAGCGCTGCGGCCGGCGGTGACCACCGCAAAGCCGTCCGCCCGCTACGGCGCTATTGGATGGCGCGCGTGCGGACGGCTTTGCTCTACCGAGCTACACACAAGTGGCGACACGACCTATCGCCTCCGTCGGTCCTGTTGCATCGACGTCAGCAAGACACTGAGAGTCGGTGCAGACTGTCAAGATAACGCTACCAATTCTTCCATCGCGTAGCCTTCATCACCAAAGCGCTTGCGACCAAAATCGCGATTGAGGCGCTTTTCGTGTTTCGTCCAATGCGTACATTCGTGCGCGAGCGTCGCATAGTAACTGATTGCATCACAAAAGAAATCGATGCAGGGCATGTGAATATTGTCGGTCGACGGCACGTAGCAAGCGCGGCTACCGCCATGGACAATGTTCGCGCCAGTTGCCGCAAAGAACGCTTCAGCGTGAGCAATGCGCTCGACAGTCTCGCTCGGCTTTTCCGGCTGGCCGTAGAAATGCTGCGGCAAGCCTTCAATCTGCTCAACGTTAAACACAGCGTACCCCTTCATGAAGGGAATGGCGCGTTCGGCTTCGTCGCCGGTCTCGGCGTCGGTTTCCTTGCGGATGATCTTGTTGGCGTAGACCACAAGCGTACCGCTCTCGCCTTTGCGGACGTGCGCGCCGAGCTCTAAGGCCTGCTTGAACGTCATCCAGATGGGCGCGCTGTAGCCGTGATCGATGGCGGCGGACCACAGCATCAGAACATTGATGCCCTGATAGGGAATGCCGTTGCCGCGCAGGGGCCGTGAGATGCGACCAGCGGCATGCTCGGCTTTCCATGGCTGATGCCATGGGCGCACGCCTTTCTCGAGCGCGGACACGATCTCATCGGTGATCTTCTGATATACATCGGTTTTCATTGTGCTGCCTTTTTTGCCGGTTGCGCATGCAACCGGAACTAGGCCAGCGCCAATGAGCAGGGGTCGGCCGTCACAGCCCGGAAAACGAGCGGGGCTGGTGCGGGCCGGAGCGCAGCGACTACACGGCCCGCCGTTTTCCGCCCCATGGCTTCATGGGGCCTGGGCTTGACGGTCGGGGGGCCGCAGGCCCTGAAGCATCTAATGAAATGAAGTCAGCCGCAGGCTGTCTGGCTATGTTGCACGAGGGATCGTTACCTCTGGCCGAGACCCGCTCTCGCGGGGCTCGGTGACGCCCGCGCAAGCGGGTGGCGTAGAGCCCGACCGGCGAAGCCGTGCGCGCGTTAGATTCCCGCACACAACCCCGGCCTCGAGGGCCGAACTGATGAGGTTCTGGTCGTTATCGGACAGATGAGGATAGTAAGGGTTTGAACGCGGCGGGCCCCCTGCGACAGGAGCAGCACCGCCTTGGCGCTCTTCGGTCAAGTGCTGCTCAAAATCCTCGTGCGCGACCTGGTCTACCTCCCCTTGGGTGGCCGGCCCTACCTGATGTTGCGCCGTGTCAGCGTACGCCTGATGCCAACCTGGATCGAATGGATCAAAATTTTTTGGAACGAATGGATCGAATTTGTCTGGGTCCACGCCAACCTCCCGCGTCCGAAGTCAGATCGTAGCAAGTTCTCCACCTCAGCGCCAAAAGCGGGAGGGGGTGAATTGATCAGGATAGGGCGACAGTCCCGCACGATCGCGGGCGACGACTTCGATCCCTGGCCGGCGCTTCAGCCAGCTGGGCTGGGGTGGGGTGGCTCCATTCACCGACAGGCCCACATTCACACAGATCGTAGAATTGCGGACCTACCAAAGCTGGGCGGCGGCGATCAGGGTGAGCACACTCCGTCTCGTCTTCATCATCATCATTTGCACACCAAGGCGGATATAGGATGGTGGTTGACTGATTGCGCGCTCAGTGAGTTCTGAAGGAGGGATCGACGATGACGGACAGTCCGCCGCCCAAAAAGCAAAAGTACGGCTCATCCGGTAGCTCTTCCGCCCAGCCAGAACCGGGCCCCCACGACGTTGATGCGGCACTAATTGCTCTCTTCGCAAAGCAAGCCGGGAGAAGCGGCTTCGACAAACATTACGTGCTAGCGATGGGTCGCGTCGCGCGAAAGTTTAGCGGATGGCTTCGCAAGACTGAAAGGCCGCCACTGGCCGGTCGGTTGAGCCAGCTGGATGGCGATTTGCAGGCCTATACGACCGCGCTCAGCGTTTCTGACCGACTAGCTCTTGATGTAACGTTAGAACACCTTCGAGCTGTCGCTGCCGGGAGGGCGATCGTGCGTCTTACTCCCGGATTCAATGAGAGGTCTCTCGCCCGCAGGTTCTCTGACCAGCAGAAACAGCTCTTCGAAAGTGATGCGCAACTCATTTCAAGACTCGCAATAGAAACCGAAAGAGACCACAAAAAACACTACAGGGAGACGCTGGAAAGCGTAGCGAGTAGGTTCGGCGTCTGGCTTCGCCAGACTGGAAGGCAGTCAATGGCCGGTCGGTTGAGCCAGCTGGATGCCGATTTGCAGGTCTATACGAGCACCCTCAAGCCTTCTTCGCCGCAACTTCTTTCGCTGGCGTTGACATGTCTTCAAAACGTCGTTGCCGGGAGGCCGGTCGGGCATCTTATCACCAGCCGCGCTGGCCGCCCCATCAAAGCGATGTGTGCTGAGGATGAGAGGCTTATTTCCGACTTTAGGATGGCACCCTTGCCTGTGCAACGAGCCACTGTCCGCAACTACGCTTCTGCTCTACGCGGATTCAGTAATTGGCTCCAGGCGCAAAAAAAGAGGTCGATAGCTAGCCGCCTGTACGACAATACGCTGACCCAGGATGCTGAACACTATAAGAACCACCAGTTGCCGGCTGCGTTGGGGCACCTTCGAGAATTGTGCCGCGAGCAGGCGCAATCGAGCGCCGAGCCGGGCACTCAGTACATGGTTGTCGCGCCGGATGTGTCCACGAGCTATGAGCCGCGTCACGATGCTCAAGTTACCCCGGCCTCAGCTGTGCTTCGGCCATTATCGCCTGCCAGACGTGGGGAGCTATCCTCGGCGTATGGCGGCTCGGCGGCGCCTGGCGCATCGTCGGAGGCTGCGGGATGGACAGATGACTTCGTCCTCAGTCGCGGAGGGACGGACGCTCGCACACCGAGAGGTGCGCGCCTGCGCGCGAGGGACTGCCCCTTGCGGCGGACGAATATCCGCGTCAGGTCAGCCGATGAGCATGGCCATTGGACGCGAGAGAGCGGGCAATGAGATGAAAATTCGCCAGGATATGATGGGCGCAGTGGTGATCCCACTTGCAAAGTCCGAACTCCGTCCCATACTGCAAGCATAGACGCATTCCGCTTCGTCTTCGGATTATCGGCTATTCGTCACCGTGCGTGAAGAAGGCCACCGAAGGGACCTCTTGCACGTTCGCCATTCGAGTCATTCCACACGTGGCGGACCACATGTGGCGGAGCGATTTAGCCCATCGACTCGGGCCGCTGGAGAAGAAACTCCCCCAAGAAACGGGTATCTCGTCCAGCATTTATTTTTTGCTTCAAACCCGAGGGCGCGACAGTCCCATTTGGATATCCGATTTGCTAGACTTCGAACGCAGTATCCGTTCTTCGCCAGTTTGGATTTTGAATTCGAACGCCAGCCTGTTTTCGATGCGCGCGGAGGTGGCCCTATCTCGATCAATTGGAAAGCCTCTTTGCGAAGGCGCGAGCAGGAGCTAGACTTAGCAGCTTGCTTTTACTGAGCAGGAAGGCCTATGTGAGCAGATTGCCGACCATCAAAACGCCCGTCTTGTAGGGCCGAAATGAAATCCAACAACTGTAATCTCGCCCGCAGCATTGTCACGCCGCTGAACTAGAATGATTGCCTGATTTTTCGCGTGGAACCGGCACCGTTCGCTTCTCGCGACAAAATGAATTTCTCAAGGAGATTTTTGGTCATGAATACGAGCCCGACAACGATTTATGTGATTGATGATGATGAGCAAATCAGGAGTACGCTTGGAGGTCTCTGCAAGGATGCCGGACTTCAGGTGAGGCTGTTCGGCTCGATTGACGAATTCATGACGGAGGATCTCTCAGATGGTCCGTCATGCCTGGTGCTGGACGTTCGCTTCCCCGGCACATCGCCAACCGGTTTGGAGTTGCAGAAAACACTCGCCGATTCAGGCATCATGATTCCGATCGTATTCATCAGCGGCGTTTCGGATATTCGCGTCACCGCGGAAGCGATGAAGCGGGGGGCGGTGGACTTCCTGCCCAAGCCGTTCCGCGAGCAGGAGTTTTTCGATGCGGTGCGGCTTGGCGTGGAACGTGACCGAGGCCGACTCGAGCGCGAGCACATCGCCCGCGAAGCCCGACTACGCGTCGACGGTCTCACGGCACGGGAGCGCGACATCTTGCCGTTGGTGGCGGACGGTTTACTAGCCAAGCAGATCGCCGCCAAGTTAAAGGTCAGCGAGGTGACGGTGAAGGTCAATCGCGCGCGGATGATGCGAAAGCTGGAGCTTCGTTCACCCGTAGAGGTCCTGAGGCTCGTCGATAGCATTAGAACCGACGTTGCGACGGCACGTCCAGGCCTCGTCCGATCAAACGTAATTCGGTTTCAAGCCAAATCGAAGGCTGGAGGTCTCGGGAGAAATTGCCCGTCCCCGTAAGCGTATGCGACGACCGTCTACGTTCGGATCGTCGATAGACCGGAATTCTTCTCCAACAAGCAATACGGCCGGCCGCCTTCGCGCCGAACGTGCAATGCGAACTAGAGATCTTGGGTCAGGCCCCGGTGAAATGCACCAGCTTGCGGGCGGCCAGATCGACGGTCACGAAGTCATCCGGCGTCTTCGCTCCGTCACCATCGCTCGCGGGGTGATATTCGATGCGCAATTGCTTCTGGGTGACCACGACACGCAGATAGCCGTAATCCTGGTCGTCATAGTTCTCGAGGATCACCTTGTCTGCGTGACCGGTGATCTGCAATTGCTGCGGCGTTCGCAACGGAGGCCCGTTCTTCCGTGTCAGCCTCGTGAGGCCGTGACCGCCGTTGCCGCAGATCAGGTAAGGGATCTGCGTTTCGCCGTGAAGGCGCGTGAAGCGCTGATAGTTGTGGGCATGGGCCGACAGGACGGCGTGCGGCCATACGCCGGTCTCGGTGCAAATCTTGTCGATCTCGGAAAGCATCTCCTGGCTCCAGCCATGCTTGCCGCCGGCGGTGTAGGCGGGATGGTGGTGCGCCAGAATGAGGGCTCCCTTGAACTTGTCGGATTTGACGCGGTTCAGGGCGGCTTTGAGATAGGTAAGCTGCGAATCGCCAATCGTCGCATTCTCGATCACGCCCGGATCTTCAAGCGTATTGCTGTAGAGCGTCACGATGCGCACCAAAGGCGCCTCGAAGGTGAAGAAGACGCCGGGCTGGATCTGGGCCGTTCGTGCCAGACCGCCCGCCTCCGCAGTTACTTCGAACTTCTCGGCGCAGAAATTGTCAAGAAATGCTTCCAGCGTCGTGGCGTTCGCGCCTGGCGCAACCATGCCGTCATGATTGCCGGCGAGCGCCAGGATTGGCGCCGGGTAATCCCGGTAGGGCTCATAGAACTGGTCGTAGTAATATTGCGCTTCGCCGAAGCTGTAGATGACGTCCCCCAGATGAAGGAAGAACAGAGGCCTTTCCTTCTCGGCATCCGTGAAGTCATTGACCATCTTGTCGGAGACGAGATTCTGCGATTCCGGCCCGCGCGTGTTGCCGGTGTCTCCCACCGCGTGAAAGACGAGCTGGCCGCTGCTATCGACCTTTTGCTGCAGCGTCTGCGGGTTCAGATCGAGAACCTGGGCCAGCGTCAGCTTGGGCTCGGGCAGGCCGCGTGGCGGCGGAAACGGCAGCGGCGCGATCTTGTGTTCGCGATTGAGCTCATCGATCTTTTTATAAACGGGATTGTCGGAAGGATGCTTGACCTCGAATTTCGTCGGGTCCGGAGTCGGCTCCGGCTGCGCAAATACCGGAGCTTCGAGCTCTGTCGCGCCGGTATTGTCGATCGGGGAAGTTTTCGGTGCGGATTTTTCCTTGCGGGTCTTGGTGAGGCGCGTCATGGGTTTCTCCAAAATGAACTGGTGCAAAATCCGTCGGCTCACGGGCACGGAAGGCGGTGCCGCGCAGCACGACTACCAGAGCGGATAGTCGACGAGATTTGCAATCGGATGATGACGGCGGTCTGGCGCGCGAATAATTCCATGCTCGCCTAATTGCTGGAGCGGATTCTGCAAGGACGATGAAGGCGACTTCGCCCGACGTTGCAGTAAGCGGCAACTCCTCGCTGAGATTTGGCGGGTGATCTCGCTCCGCTTTGCGGCACCTACACCGGATACGGCGCAGTAAATCCACAGAGGATCGCAGGATTTCAATGAAAATATGCACGCAAATCCGTTATGTGAAACCGTAGGTCTCTTGCGACCCCCCCTGCCGATTCATTGCTCGACAGGGGGCGTTCTCAACACTTGCCTTCATCTGCGCTTCACTAGCTGCGGAAAGCTTCCATTCTGCGGGAGCCCGAGCGGCCTCTTCCTGCCCGCCGTGCGGGACGCTTTGGCGCCTTGGCCAGTTCTTCCTTGGCGCCAAGGAGTTCGGCGATGACGGTCTCGGGCGGGGTAAGAAGCAGCTTGCTCTGTTCGCCGCCGCCGAAGTCGCGCCATTTGAGCCTGGTCTTGTAGGGCTTGGCCGGATTGAAGCTCTCGGTCGGCTCGAACGTCTCGACCCTGAACACGATCTCCCGATTGACGGCGACGCTGTCCTCGGTGAACAGGTGCAGTTCGTGCTCGGTTGCGAACTCCTGCGGCGTCTGTTCGGTGAGAACGACGTCGCGATTGAGCAGAACGAGGCGCGCCTTGAAGTTGGTTGCCTGGTTGGGCGGTGGTAGCGACGGGAGCTGGCGCGGAGCCCTCGACATAGCGCAGCGCCAGATCCCGTCGCGGGTGGCATGTGATGGCAAACTCGGACGGCGTCTTCCATCCGAGCTGCGAGTGTGGTCGCGCATCGTTGTAATCGGCCCGCCAACATCCGAGCGCGATGCGGGCCTGGGCCAGCGACGTGAACAGCGTCTCATTCAACAGTTCATCCCGCAGCCGACCGTTGAAGCTCTCGATGAAGGCGTTCTGCATGGGCTTACCCGGCGCGATGTAGTGCCATGCGACGCGGCTCTGATCGGCCCAGGTCAGGATGGCGTTGCTGGTGAGCTCGCTGCCGTTGTCGCGGACCACCATTTTCGGCTTGCTGCGCTCAATCAGAAGCCGGTCCAGTTCCCGCGCCACCCGGGTGCCGAAGAGCGAGGTGTCGGCCACCAGCGCCAGACACTCGCGGGTGCAGTCATCCACCACGGTCAGGATGCGGAAGCGGCGGAGGCCCACGGGATGAGCGAACGGCGGGCGTGTAAAGCCATCGGCTATTGCCGCATGACCGTCAGATACCAGACGACCCGGGTGGATGATGCCGCCCTGCGTCAACGCATGAGGGCGATTGCCCAGGAGCGCCGTCGCTTCGGCTATCGGCGCCTGCATGTTTTGCTGAAGCGAGAGGTCGCTTGACTTCGTATCGGACCAGCTCACCGATGATGCGCGACAGCTTTCCGCTTGGCCGCGGGCGTCACCACTTCTTTCCCAACAGGTCCTTCAGCGCCGCGTTGTCCAGCATGGCGTCGGCCAACAGCCGCTTCAGCCGCGTGTTCTCATCCTCCAGCGTCTTCAGCCGCTTGGCCTCCGAGACCTCGATCCCGCCAAACTTGGCTTTCCATTTGTAGATATTGGCGTCACTGACACCGTGCTTCCGGCACTGATCGGCAACTGAAACGCCAGCCTCGTGCTCCTTCAAAATCCAGATGATCTGCTCTTCCGAAAAGCGGCTGCGCTTCATGCTCTGGTCCTCGCGTGGGGCCAGAACGAACTTTCAAACTGGATTAAGCCCGTGGGGCAAGGTCAACGCCAATCGCACCCCAAAAGCCCGCCACTCTATCACCCCAAAGTTCTCAGCAACCCTACGCCTGCATGGCTGCTACTTCCGCTCAACTGGCGTCCCAGTCCTGTGCGAAGGGCCTTGCGGCAGAGCGTTCACGGCCAATCGCGGTTCTTGACGCAAAGCGCGTCGAGCTCAAGATCAAAGAAGCCAATCTCTGCACGCTCTGGGGGTTGGGGATCATTGAAGTGTAGCGTATTTCCACGCACGCCGGTCAGTACCACTACATGCTTATCCTCCGGTGCTAGCGTTACCGCAGCCCAGATTGGCCCTCGCCTCCGCAACGTCTCGGCGACGAAATTTGGGGTAAATCCGCCATATGGCTTTTCGAGCCACTCCAATCCTTCGATCAAAGCCAAATCGTCAAAACAGTTTCGGGGGAGGCCTAAGTCGGGCCGCCAAAGCATGGGCAAACCCAGGCGGGGCCCCGCGCGAAAGTAATAGGACACCATACAAGCGGAAGCATACCAACACGCGCAATCCCCAGACCGCCGCATAATTCCCTGGTAATCTCGTCGCATGATCGGTTGGCCATCATAACCATGCTCTTGGCCGACAAGCGGAACATTCAAACGTATGTTTAGCACAGCACACCTCAATAAGTTTAAGGCGAGTCAAGCAAATAGCGCGCCAAGCGCATTCATTCCTCTCGCGCCCGCGAACAACTACGAGATAAAATAGTCTGCTCGCTGGTCGCGATGGTGGTGCAGGGACCGGGGCGAGCGTCGCAACACTGCTGCAGACAGCGAAGACGAACCACGTCGATCCGTTCGCCTGGCTCGTCTAACGCTTCAGCGTATCGCCAACGGTAGGCCCGCTGTGGCGACTACAAGTTCGAGTAGTTGACCAGTGCAACGCTTTTCGGGCCGAAGCTCTCGCACGCTGGCACTACCTAGACGATCGATTCCAAGAATCCTGCGCTGGAACTGATTGAGTGTTGGCGGACTCCTCGGTCGAGGGCTTCTTCTCCAAGTTTGCTCGCTCGGTATTGCGCCACATCCGGGTGACATCAAAACACGAGCTGAAGCAGCGCATCATAGCCGGCATCGACGACGTCAGCGGCCATCCGGTCATCCATACTTGGTCCTACAAACTCGCCGAGGCTGCCTGATATGATTCGAACCAAGAAAACGCTCAGGTAGATGCTACGAATACTCCCTGACGTAAGGATAGCTTCGAATGGCAGAACCGGTACGGCCCGTGCCGTCACAAGTGACGGGCGATCATATCTGGCCCGCGCAACGCAGCTCGCTGAAAAGCTGGCAACGGCCCTTATTGACGAAGATGTTTCAGACGCAACATTGACCATAGCATTTCTGACGGGCGACGTCGTCAATCATCACGCCCGCGAGGCCGACGAGGCTCGTGAGATGTTGGACAAAATCCGCCAGCTTAAAGACCGCCTGCTGGCAAGAACAATGGGGGCTGGTCCGCCTACGCTGCAATGACGTTTGCTCGATGCGCGCGCCAGCTCGGCGGGGCAATTCGCGGCGAGCAGCAGGGGTACTGCGCGCCCTACCCGGCAAAACCGAGCGAGCCGGCGCTGGCGCAAGCTGGGTGAACGATTCCAGAATGCGCTTAACCATCGCGCAAAAGAAGCAGACTCCTGGCCGAATCGAGCGCTATATCTGGATAATTCAGTCGCAACATATTTTTGGTGTTTCATGGACGAGGATTTCTATCGGACCCGGGCTTCGCAGGTTCGCGACATGGCTGAAACGGCTGATCCGTTTACGAAGCAGCGACTCTTGAAGCTTGCCGATCACTATGAAGTCAGGGCGGGCAACCCATCGCGCGCATCCCGCTCGATAGCTCGGCCGATTCCGCCTCCGTCCACGCCAACGCGTGGCAAGGCCTGAGCGGCCGGGCAAGTCAGAAACCGAAGTCGCGCGGATACCGCGCGGTGATCGCCAATCGACACGGTTGCGCATGCAACCGGAACTAGGCCAGCGCCAATGAGCGGGGGTGGGCCGTCATAGGCCGGAGAACGAGCGGGGCTGGTGCGGGCCGGAGCGCAGCGACGACACCGCCCGCCGTTTTCCGCCCCTCATCCTTATGAGGGGCTTGGCCTTGACGGCCTGGGGGCCACTAGGCCCCTATGGGGCGTGCGAAGGGGCATCGCCCACCTGAAATGGCACCCGGGCCGCGTGAGCATAGCGACGTCCTCGCGCGCGGGGACGGCACGCGGAACGAGTGCAGCGGTGAGACCGGTTAAAAGGGCACCCGACAGGATGGGCAGTGATGGCGATCACAGAAGGCGAGCCCCTCCTGCGAGTGTCCCCGGCGAGGCGCACCTTATGTCTTGCGCGAGGCGATCGTGACCCGACGGGCCGAGGCGTGAGACTCGGTGAGCGCAGCTCATAGAGCCCGCTGCGCATGGTGGACGCGCCCGAGATGAGAAGCATGCTCCTCCATTTAAGCCGCGCCATGTGTTTCACTCCCGCCGGTTTGCACCATCCTCGGCATCGTGCCGCAGGCAACTCGCGCTCGTTCGATTGGCTTTTGGAAGGCGCACGCTTCCCTCCGCCGCAACAGCCTCCATCACAGGGCGCGGTCGTCGGCCCATCTTCTTATCTCAAAGATCGTCATCATCCGGGACCATCGCCGTGATCCCGTCATATTTCCAGAGAGGCAGGCTGTCTTCCACGAGGAGTTCAGCACCATCGCATCCCCACGGAAGCACCTGCACGAGCTCGCATATCAACCGCAAGGAAAAGCGCCGGTCATGGCGCTCTTGCGCATCCAAACGCAACGCTTCTGGCCCGGCCCCGGATCGGCGCTTACGGGCAGAAGAGGACATCAACCTGCCGACGCCCCCGCTGTATCCGTCGAAAATGATGTGGTGGACGACGCCACCGGGTCACCGGAGGCGGTCGCCCGCCCCCGGTTCCCACAGAACGTGGCGTGCGGATTTCCCGCACCGACGCTCTTCGACAGTTGGTTCACAGCACTGCAAGCGCCTGCAGCTCCCGATAAGGGAGGCGCAGCTTAGGCTTCAGCAACGGTGTCCGTTCTTTGATTTGGTTGAAGGCGTCCCAAGTGAGGCGTCGGCCTGCCCAGCTGCGGCTGCGCAGCATTCCGCGCCAGTAACGCTCCACTGCCCGATAAACTTTTACGAGGCTCCGGAGATTTCCGGCGACGCCGTAATAGCCATAGTGGCCGCGCAGGACGACGTTGATTTCATCGGCCTGGTCACTGATCTTGTAATGCCGTATTCGCCGCATCAGCTCCTGCAGAGACATAAGGCTGCGCTTTAGCCGAGATTTCTCGGTACGCATCCCAACCTTGAAGTTGCCTCTTTGGTTTCGCGTGCAATAGAGCGTTAAACCCAGAAAGTAAATTGTTTCCGGGCGGTTTCTGCCGCGTTTGCCCGCGTGTCTTTGCGCGAACCGACCAAACTCGACCAACTTGGTCTTGGTCGGCTCTAGAGTGAGGCCGAACTTCCCCAACCGAAGACGCAGGGCCTCCTGTACGCGGATGGCGTCCGATCGATATTGGAAGCAGATCACAAAGTCGTCGATATAGCGCACCAGTCGGGCTTCGCCCCGCAACCGGCCCTTCACCACGCGTTCGAACCAGAGGTCGAGAACGTGGAGAGTAGGCCGAAGGAATTGCACCTTCGGCCTCTCGCAGAACGGTGCGTGAGCCTCTCGACTCACACCGCTCCCATCAGACAAACGCGCCGATACCTCCAAAGCGCCAGTGTGCGAACAAAGACGGGTTCTGCTTTGCAATTCTTTGCATGAGCATGCTGGCCCGCACTTTGTGGCCACTTAGCCGACGGTATTTTCGCATGATCCAGGCACGTATCGTGAAGTCTGTGTGCCTGTATATCGGCCACATCGCAGAATGATAGAATTTCCCGTAATAAGCGATCCAACCCCGGAGGATTGGATTGAAAATGCGAGCAAACTCCTCCAGGCTAAGATGTGACTGATTGCGAAGATTGAGCCGCCGCGTTTCTGACCGCATGGCCTTAAGAGATTTTGCACTGACTGCAGGTGAGAAGCTCGTGAAGAGTATCCCCCTTTCACGCGCTCTGGCACCCCGCGCTCGGAACTCGTAACCTACGAAGTCAAACTTCGTGTTCGGGAGCGAGTCCTTTCGATTTGAATCCTTGCAGTAAACAGTCTGCGTTTTATCCGGATGCATTTCCAGGCCACATGCAGCAAGTCGAGTTTGCAGTGACGCCTTAATGGCGTTTGCTTCCTCTTCAGTCCTGCAATGCACGAGCCCGTCATCAGCATAGCGGCACCAAGGAAGGTCCGGAAACATTCTCGTCATCCAGACATCGAACGCATAGTGCATAAACAAATTACTCAAGACGGGGCTGACCACACCACCTTGAGGAGTTCCTCGGGTTCGTTCAACCAGAGTTCCGTCCTCTTGTTGCAGCGGGGCGGTAAGCCAACGTTTGATGTAAAGCGTCACCCACTTACACATCGTATGTTTCTCGAGCGCTTTCAGCAGAAGCGCGTGGTCGATATTGTCGAACAGACCTCTAATATCAAATTCCAGAACCCAATCGTATCGCCAGCAGCGCTCACGCGTGACGGCGATTGCATCGAGCGCCGATTTCTTCGGACGATAGCCGTAGGAATCGGGCAGGAAGATAGGTTCCAGAATCGGTTCAAGGTGCTGCTTGACAACTGTCTGTGCCACGCGGTCGGCCACTGTAGGCACGGCTGCTTCGAACTGCACTTCGGCCTGGTCAGACTTTGGGATCGGCTGAGATCACCCATCCTTTTCATCCGCTTCGCGGCCAACGGTTCGTTGTTCTGAAGATCAGAAGGATGTCCGGCGTTGAGACGTTGAGCCTGCGTCATGCCTCGATGGGTTCTTTTGCTGTCCGTCGCGATTGGACCGACTGGGCACCCCCTGGCACCCCGAGTGAGCCCACCGAGGCAAATTTGCCGCTGCTCATTGATGTCACCGGACTGTTAGCACTCGCGGATCTCGTCGTCTCGATAAAGCACAAAACGAGAGCTTGACCGATGACTCCAGCTCTGAATCAATCGGACATAAAATTGATTCGGTCCGGCAGATATGGAAAAGGCTTCCTCCGCTGCTTTACGCCGACGCCGACGCAAGCTGGTGCGGGATTTGCCGTCAATCGAGCAGATCGTACGTGGCTCTCTGATCGAGACCTACAAGCGTTGTGGCCGTCCCAGTTGTCATTGTATCGACGGACCTGGACACGGACCCAAGCGATATTTATCGACAATTGCGCGAACCGGCGAGCGACCACGGCTCGGCTATGTACCAAATGCGATCTACCCAAAAGTCGCAGAGTTTCTTGGCAATTACCGCACGCTTCAGGAGATGCTCAACGAGATTTGTGCGATCAATGCCGAGCTTCTGCGCCGCCGCGAGAGTCTCGACTAAATGGACCCGGCGATCGCAGCCCTCGATATTGCCAAGGCGGGCGCCATCATCGCCAACATGATCGAATCCTATCTTGCTGCCGGCGCCTCGCCGCTCAGTGCGGAAGGAGCCGAACATGCTGTTGAATGCGAAGATTGCCGATCATCATCTGACGCGGCACGCTTGTATCTACATTCGCCAGTCGACGATGGCGCAAGTGCGGTTCAACCAGGAGAGCACAGAGCGTCAGTACAATCTGGCAGACCAAGCGAAGTCGCTCGGCTGGAGCCCAGAACAGATTCGGATTCTCGACGGGGATCTTGCCCAGTCGGGGCAACAGACAACCAAGCGCGACGACTTCAAGACCCTTGTGACCGACGTAGCGATGGGGCAAGTCGGTGCCATCTTCTCGTTGGAGTCGTCGCGCCTGGCGCGCTCCAACAAGGATTGGCACCGATTGCTGGAACTATGCGCCATTACCAAGACCTTGGTGTTCGATGGCGATGGTTGCTACGATCGATCATGTTGATACCTTCATTTGTTTGCTCTCGGGTCGAAAACGAGGTGATCTCGAGCTCCTGTTTTAAGCTCTCGCAATGCGACAATGCTGGCTTCCGTATCAGGAAAGAGGAATCGCTTGTCCCAAGGATCGCGCTGGATATCAATGGTGCCGCTGCGGATACGTCGCTTGATCCAAGAACTCGAAACTCCCAAACGCTTTGCCATTGCGGTCACCGGCAGCCAGCCAGCAATGTGACGAGCACGCGTTGCGACGCCGTCCTGCAGTACGCGATGGCGCTGCCGCACGATCTGAACGGTTCGTACTGGAACATAATTTCGGCGCGGTGAGCGGTGCCCCTCCTGGGTCAAGGTGTTGGCGATTTCGGCATCATCGAAACCCTGGCGGGCCAGCTCAAGGATCCGTGCTTGCATCTCAGTCCCTCGAGTTAGAGCATGCAGGGCATGGACCCTCGGCTCGACTTCCAATTCGGATATCTCGCCACCACACCAGACGATCCGGACCGCGATTCGATCGCGCGTGATGCGGTGGAGAACAACCTTGTCAATCAGCGTTCGTAATAACTGCTTCTTATCTGCCCGGCTCACATCAGGCCGCCGCCAGAGCTCAGGCAAGTGTGGACCAAGCGCAAGAAACTCATTCTGCTCCTCTGGGGTCAACATGGCTGATTTGCTCTTCGTGGCTCGGCGGGTGGTCAGCGCCTCTTCAGCCTGCCGGAGTTCGCGTAACGCTTTTTCCCATCGTCGCTCCAGCTCAGCGGCGATGAGGCGATTGTCAGGATCGACCCGATTATACTGTCGTTCGGCCAGGAGCGCCTGATAGCGCAGTCGCTCAACCTGCTGCTCTTCGGCGCGATCAAGCGCTTCGTCAGTCTGCTGCCGCGCATTGAGCGCACGCCTCCAGGCCTCCACCTCAGCGGGAGCGATCGCTGCAAAGAATGCAGCCACCACCTGTGCGTCGATCGGATCGGCGGGAAGATGCTGGCATAGCGTCTTGCCTTGGTGGTTCAACAGGGCATTGCAGACGTAGCGAGACCCGCCCTTGTATTGTATCGACATCTTGTGGCCGCACCGGCCGCACCAGGTGATGCCCTGCAAGATAGCGGCCCCCTCTCGGGGCACGCCACGCGTTTGATTGCGTTGGTATTCGGCATGGTTGTCGCGCAACATGGCCTGGATCCGCTCAAAGCCATCCCAATCGATGTATGCAGGATAGCGGTCCTTTACTACTACCTTCCACTCTGCCATTGGGCAGCGGGCCGTCTTCAGTTTACCACTTGCATAGGTCGTGCGGCAGGACCTGGTACGGCCATAGACGAAAGCGCCAGCATAGGCCGGATTCCTCAAAATTCCGGAAATCATGCTGGCCGATGGTGTCCGCCACGCAATATCGCCGAACCGGTCCCGCCGCGGTATGGAGAGCGCACGATCTCGGAATGACCGGATTACCTTGCCTACGGAGCCTCCCTCCAGAAACGTCGTGAAAACCAGTGATATCCGCTGCTGCACCTCCCTGCTTGGATCCTTCGATGCCACGCCATTGGCGTCACGTTCCAAACCCGCCGGTAACAGTAACGTCAACTCGCCGCGCTCGGCCTTGGCGCGCAGCCCCGCCGTCAGACGACCGCGCAGAGTGTGCAACTCCACTTCGGAGATTGTGCCCTTTAAGCCGAGTAACAGGCGCCCATTGGTTGAGCCAGGATCGTAGACGCCGTCGCGATCCGCAATGAGGCATTGCCGGTAGCCGCACAGATCGAGTAGCGGGTACCAATCAGAGCAGTTGCGCGCGAGACGCGTCACCTCGTAGGAGAGAATGATTCCGATTTCACCCAACGTGACGCGAGCGATAACGTCCTTGAAGCCCTCGCGATGCGCTGCTGTCGATCCACTCAATCCAAGGTCGGCATCAACGACATCAACATTGGTATCATCCCAACCGAGATCGGTGGCTCGCTGTCGCAGTGCATACTGCAGTCGCAGGCTCTCCTGGTTGGTCATCACCTGATGAGGCGTGGACTGCCGAATGTAAATTACGGCTCTGCGACACAGGTGGCTCCCCGTCACGAGATCCGACCTCATGGCTCTCCTCCCAGCGAACCACGCGAGCTCGCCAATTTTGATTCGGAGCCGTGCCCTAAAGAATCATTTGTCGGCTGATTCGCCAAGCTCGTCAGCACCACTTCTCTTGAAAGCCGAAGCAAGTCTCGAATGCTTTCGAGCGAAAGCTTGCTTGACGGGACAGACAGCCGCTCGCCATAGAGGTTGGTTGCTGCAGCTCGAACTCTCAGCAAAATGCCGTCGCGATAATGAACGAGAACGCAGCCGCCGGGTCGGAGCGAGCTTCCGGCCGATACCAAATCAAAGCACCGTCCGTATAGTGGATGGGTTGGGTCGGTTACGGTAATCTGCTCCAACTGATCAGATGGCTCCCGAATAGGGGCATCATGCGGTGTGGTCGTACGATCCATCCGACTTCAACGACAGCCTCGTTCTTGGGATGAAGGGCACGTTCGCTCAGGCCGAACTGCACATCATTCGCGCGCGTCTCCACGGCGGCAAACTCAATAAGGCGCACAAAGGCGAGTTGCGTTTTCCTCTGCCGGTTGGTTTGGTATTCGACGGCGACAAAATCGTTCTCGACCCCGACCAAGAAGTGCAAGGCGCTGTTCGAGCGGCCTTCGAACTGTTTGAGCAGGAGAACAGCGCCTACGGTGTCGTTCAACGCTTCCACCAACTCGGCCTTCTCTTTCCGCGTCGGTCGTACGGCGGTGTCTGGAATGGCAAGCTTATCTGGGGTCGGTTGACCCATTCACGAGTTCTCGGCGTTCTCACGAATCCGTCTTATGCCGGCACCTACGTATTTGGTCGGTATCAATCCTGCAAGAAGATCGGTCCCGCCGGCGAAATCTCAACTCAATCGCGCCAGATGCCACAAGATCAGTGGCGTGTAGTTATTCCGGACCACCATCCGGGCTACATCACCTGGGCTCAATTCCTTGCCAATCGTAGTCACCTCGCAGCGAACCGGACCAACAGCGAGGTTCTCGCTGGGCCTGCTCGCGAAGGTCTCTGTTTGCTGCAAGGCGTATTGCTTTGTGGCATTTGCGGGCGGCGTCTGAGTACACGTTATGCCGGCAACGGCGGTCTCTACCCGAGCTATGACTGCAATTCGAGAAGTCGGGACGCATCGCCGCTTCGCCACTGCATGTCTTTGCCGGCAAAGCCGTTGGATGATGCCATTGCGGCGCGTTTGTTGACCGCCGTTACGCCACTGACAATCAAATTAGCGCTCGAGGCGCTGAACAACTTGGAAGTGCGCGACAAAACGATTTCTGCGCAATGGCGTCGAAGAATCGAGCGGGCCCGCTACGAAGCTGATTTAGCGGAGCGCCGTTACGAGGAGTCTGACCCCAGCAACCGGCTCGTCGCCGCTACACTCGAGAAACGCTGGAACGACGCGATGCAGCGGGTGATTGAACTGGAAGCCGAACTGGCGCATTTCGAACGCCAATCAATGCGCAGCGTTACGGCTGAGCAGAAGCAGCAGATTCTGCGGCTCGGTCGAGACTTTCCTCGACTGTGGAAGGCACCAACCACCTCGGCTCGCGACCGCAAGCGCATACTCCGTCTGCTGATCCGCGATATTACCGTCAGCAAGGCCCCACAACCAAAGCTGCTCCGCTTGCAGATCTGCTGGCAGGGAGGGGCGACGGAAACAACCGAAGTTCAGCAGCGGCCGAGCTACCCTGATGTGCTCCGCTATCCCGACGCATTCGTTGCTAAAATCCGCACCATGGCGGAACGATACGATGACACGGAGATCGTTGCGCGCCTCAAAGCAGAAGGTTTGACGAGCTCGACCGGTAAACTATTCACCGCCAGCATGATAAGCTGGACCCGTTACAAGCATCGCATTTCCAGACCGCTGCTTCCCGATGGAACACTCAATGTCCGCCAGGTCCGCGCGAGATATGGCGTCAGCCTGTGGGTTGTCCATTATTGGATCGAACGTGGCATTGTCTCGGCGACACAACGAAAATCAAATGCGCCATATGCCATCAAAATCGACGACAATGTTGATCAACGACTGCGAGAATGGGTCGCAAACTCGAGCCATCTCCACCCAGCATCCCCAACGTAAACTGTGTGAGGTGCATTATGCCTGGCGCGTCGGCACGCCGAGAATTCTTTCCCCGCCATTCTTCTTCGGAATGGCGACCGCTTTGACCGGCGGGGGGAAATAGCTCCCAGACGCCAGCCTGTTCCAGATTTTGTACAGATTGCCCTTCAAGTTCTTTTCGAAATCAGTGATCGTCTCCTCATCCACGCCGGCAGCGCCCGCGTTGGCTCGGACGACCTTGTAGGCTTTCCACACTTGTTGCTTTGAGATGTCGAATGGTTTCGCTGCACTCACCCGCCTCATCCTCTTGCGAGTTGGACGCCAAATACAGCTGTCTGACCCGACCCCTTTGCTCCAGCCGCATTACCAGCCTTCATCGCTCGTACGAGTCGGTCCGTCCCAGTGCTCCGCATCGGGCTTTTCGCCTTGTGGTTTTGACCACTTGTGCTTTTCCCTTGGCATCGTAGCGACTGGTTCCCGCAGTTCCATACTGAAGCCTGAATCAGAGTCACGCCCCCTATACACCGGCCGCCATCTGCCCAGTAATCAGGTTTCCGACAGACTTGTCCCGGGGTCTGCACTCGCTCCCGGTTTTGACGACATTTCGTTTTAACGACGCGTCTTCGAGGGTTCACTTGCGTTCGTCTCTTTGACTCTCACCTGCTGGGGTTCTTCCCCACGCTTTACTCCAGCGCTCACGACCATGGCTCTTTACCTAGGCCGCCTGGAGTGGTTTGAAGTCTGCTCCTGAAAGCCGACTCCGGAGGGCCCACCTCCATCTTCTGTATAGCTTCTTGTTTGATTGGATCAGTTCATTCTGAACCTCCTCTCTTACGACTGCGGCACACAATGAAGGTAGAGGTTGCTCAAAAGCACACTGATCGATCCGCCTTGTGGCGTTCCTTGTTCGCTCGGATACACCGCTCCGTCTTCCAAGACACCCGCTTTCAACCAGCGCCGGATCAAGCTGATCAGGCGCGGATCACCGACTCGATGTTCGACAAACCGGAGGACCCAATCATGATCGAGACTCCCGAAGAAGTTCTTCAAATCCGCCTCCAACACCCAGCTGATCATGCCGCCGGCGATGACCTCATTGAGGGTCGCCAAGGCGTGATGGGCGCTGAGCTTCGGCCTGCCGCCGAACGAGCAGGGCAAGAAGTCCTGCTCGTAGATGGCGGACAACACCTCAGCCGTGCTGCGCTGGAGCGCCCGGTCGGCGACAGTTGGGACCCCGAGGGGGCGCTTCTCCGTCTTACCGGGCTTGGGGATATAGACACGCCGAATGTTCGGCGCCCGATATCCCTGTCGGTGGATGGATTGGAGCATCGGCTCGATCCATCCGTCGAAGCTCTCCCTCGCCGCCTCCACCGTCTGTCCGTCCACCCCGGCGGCGGAGCGCTTCGGAATCTGTAATAGATTCTTTTGCACTCGGTCGCGCGTGATGTGATGGGCCAACGAGGTGAAGCGAAGATTTGGCTCGCGCCGAGCTTTCACTGCTATTTGTTCAAGTTTCGTTTCCATGGTCAGCTGATCTTCTCTTAGAATAGAAGGCCGTGACTCCCGTTGAATGGAGCCCATGTCGCCCAAGAACAATTCAACTACCGCTGACCGCTTCCCCATGTAGTCGGCTCTCCCGACCTCCGAGTACTATCAGTCAGTCTGACTTCCACCCGGTCATCAGACCCTTCTCACCTCATCGGCTTGGCAGGTCCTACAAGCTTGCGCTTGAACCGGATGGATCTCCCTTGTTCACGTTGCTTCCTTTGGTTGCATGCTGGCGGTACGAACCCCGGGAGCACCTCAGCCCGCTCGCGATGGCGTGGGTTGCGGTTCCGCCTTCCCCTTTGAGAGACAGGGTCGGCTACTCCGATCACGTTCGATTTCGGGGCTATCTTCCCGTTCACTTGATTCCGGCCTACAACCTCCCTGTCTACGCTTCGCAACGGCCGTTACCGGACGCCACGCAAGACTCGGTTCGCGGCTGCTCGCTAGGCTTTGCCGCGGCCGTCATCGCAGACGGCAGACTTCAACGCGCTTGCAAGGCGCAACGCTCGCGGCATCGAATGTGCCAAAGGGTGATCGTTGAACAACGAATCACCGGAGGGGGGTCGTCCAAATGCAGGTTAGCACCATCGGCGTTGATCTCGCCAAGAACGTGTTCCAAGTGCACGGCGTGGATAGTGTGGGCAAGGTCGTCATCACCCGTCAGTTGCGGCGCAAGCAGGTCATCGATTTCTTGAGCAAGATTCCTGCTTGCCTGGTCGGTATGGAAGCCTGCGGAACCGCTCATTATTGGGCTCGTGAAATCTCCAAGCTCGGTCACACCGTGCGACTGATGCCGCCGAGCTAGGTGAAGGGCTATGTCAAACGGTCAAAAAACGATGCTGCCGATGCAGCCGCCATCTGCGATGGCCGTGACACGCCCATCGATGCGGTTCGTGCCGATCAAGTCGGCTGATCAGCAAGCCTTGCTGATGCTGTATCGAACGCGGGATCTTTTGATCCGCCAGCGCACGCAGCTGATCAATGCGCTTCGAGCCCATCTTGCCGAGTTCGGCCTCGTTGCGGAGACGGGACGCGAAGGTCTCGCGCAGCTTGCCGAAATCATCACGGACGAGAGTAATCGCGAAGCTCTTCCGTCTGCGATGAAACAGGCGCTGCAGACCATTGTCGGTCAACTCGCCGCGCTGGGAATTGCAGATCGGGGCTCTGGATCGCGCCATTCACGCCCAGCATCGTGCCAATGATATGAGCTGCCGCATCGAGACCGTGCCTGGGATAGGTGTGATCGCGGCCACGGCTATCGCTTCTACTGTCACGGACCCGAGTAACTTCAAATCAGGTCGGGATTTTGCAGCATGGATCGGACTTGTGCCGCGTCAGCACTCGACGGGCGGCAAGGAGCGGCTCGGCGGCATCTCCAAGCAGGGAGATCGCTATCTTCGACGGTTGCTCGTGATCGGTGCAACATCCGTTGTTCAACACGCCCGGCGGCATCCGCAAAAGCATCCCTGGATCACAAGGCTGCTGGCCAGGAAGCCGGCCAAGCTCGTCGCCGTTGCCGTTGCCAACAAGATGGCGCGCATCGCTTGGGCGATCATGGCCAAAAGGGGGACACTATCGAGCGCCGGAGCTTGCTGCAGCCACCTGAAGAGGCTTAGCAATGGGAGCGTGAGGCGACGGCGGAGCAAGACAATCGAATTGCGAGGGTGATGATGGCGTGATGCGAAACGGTCGAGCCGTCGATTGGGACAACCCGCTTCTGGGTCATGGGCATTAAAGCCCGTGGAAATGATTGGGACCCGATCCGCGGACTACATCAGGGCCAGCGGTCATGGTGCCGCGCAAACAGGCCGGACACATGACTTGTACCCGACCGCCAGCCGAACGTCAGATTCTTCTTGCAATGCGGGCGTCGTCCACACATGACCCTCAACAGACATTCGATCGGCATGTTAGGGATGGCGGCCCTCGGGAGCGGCCAAGCGTGATCGGATGATACCGTCCTAGGACAGGCGCGTTTTCGAAGGCATCTCTCTGACTTCCCCCGGGGGCATGGCGAGGTTCGCAGACTCTTCTCCGCTCAGCCCTTCTTCCATCAGAGTTGCTGTCCAGCCCTCGGGAGTTGCGTCGAGGACACGATCCACGGCCTCCTCACGCGGCGTGGCAGCCAGCCAAATCCGGCGCTCTGCGTCATCGGTCGTGACTCGAACAAGATGGATTTCCATCTGCTTACGACGCGCGTAGTCCGATTTAGTTTCTCTCTTCTGGATTGACGTAGTCGGCGGGGAACCATATGACAGTCGGCCACTTAAGTTGTCGCGGCGCTCTGCGTCGCAGGCTGCGTCTTTTCAGACATGGTGCAGCGAATTAGGAGTTCTGACGAATGCAAGTCTTGGTTCGCGACAATAATGTCGAGCAGGCACTTCGAGTTCTGAAAAAGAAAATGCAACGCGAAGGCGTGTTCAGAGAAATGAAGCGGGCGAGCTTCTATGAGAAGCCCTCGGAAAAAGCGGCCCGCCAAAAGTCCGAGGCGATTCGCCGCGCTCGCAAGCTGGCCCGGAAACAGGCTATTCGAGAGGGATTGATTGCCGCCCCAGTCAAGAAGCCCAATGATAAGCGTCCGACCCGCGCGCTCCCGAGCGTCGCAGCTACGAACCCCAAACAACCATAACCAATTCGGCTGCGCCTTGAAGGGATAGAACTCCCCGACATTGAATCCGTACAGGAAGAAGCTGCTCGCTTATTGGTAGACATGGCAAAGCACGCAGTCAGGGGTAACGGCGATAGCTCCCCACGGCACCGAATGGCCATCGAAGTCCGAGATGACAACGGCCCGGTGCTGCAAGGCTAAGTTCACGTTCGAAATGGACCAGACAAGGCATTGACGCTGCCACAGTTGGCACCTTTCGCTGGGTTTTTGTGTATCTTTTTTGCTAAACGCGGTGCGTGCGTTGGGCGTAGGCTGCCGTCATCACCGCGCCGCCCGTGGCCTTTATCGGTGACGGAGAGTGTTGTGCTCCCGCCCTCACAGCAGAAGGGAGCGTCTCATGCTCGACGCGCAGCTCACTAACAAGCTTTCACCCCGCGAGACGATGTGGCCCCGCTGCCCGAGGTGCGGAGGCAAGGCGGAAGTTCTCAGGGTTGTACCGGGAAGACCGGGGTTCGAGCACCGAACCTTGAGGTGTACTAACTGCCCAACGATATACGAAGCACAAGCTCCCGCAGACCCGATTAATTCCGAAGCTATGGGCTGGCTTCAGAGTGGATTGAACCCGCCTCGATAAATGCGGGTAGGGTCCTTGGCAGTGGAACCTGCGCTACTCAGCTTCCGGCCTCGCGCCATCGATCCGGTGCGCTCCCGGTGAGCCAGCGGGCGTTAGATATCGGGCGCTGTGTCAAAACGACCCCATTGTGGTATTCCTCCAAGGTACAAACATAGAGGAAACGCCAATGGCAACGGGTACGGTGAAGTGGTTCAACGGTCAAAAGGGGTTCGGCTTCATCGCGCCGGATGACGGCGGCCAAGACGTTTTCGTGCATATCAGCGCACTAGAACGCGCCGGACTTTCTGGCTTGGCAGAAGGCCAAAAGATTTCTTACGAAGTCAAAGTCGACCCCAAGCGTGGCAAAAGCAGCGCAGAAAACCTGCGCGTTTGATGTCGGGCAAACCCGACAGTCAGTCTCCAGAGCAGCTTGCCAAAGCTAACAGGCTGCGACTAGCTTAGCTACTTTCCGGCGCAAAATTTGGTCTGGTTAGCCTTTGAATAGAATCGGCCGGTGGGCTGAAAACTGCAAGGTCGGACGGAATTGCAGTTGACGTTGGTCGCTGCCGCTGATTCATTCTTGCGGATGAAACGCGCGCAAGCTCTCCGGGCCCGCCAGAAGCTGGCCGGCAAATTGCCGGTCACCGGCGAGATTCTGCGTGGCTCGCTGCTGGAGCGTACTGTCCGACATACCAAAGATTGCCCGAAATGCGCGCGCGGCGAAGGGCACCAGGTCTTCGTGCTGACGGTGAGCTACGCCGGTGGACGAACCCGGCAAATCAGTGTGCGCCGCGAACGGGTTCCCGAGGTTCGCCGCTGGCTCGACAATTATCAGAAGCTGAAGGAGGCGATCGAGACGATCTGCGAGCTCAATCACGATTTGCTGCGTCCGGAGAGAGCCGCGACAAAGCGCCGAGCACGCGGGGGCAAGAGCTGTGATTAAGATGCGGCGGGCGCAGCTGAGCTTCGGCGACGGACTGATCACTGAGGAAGTGAGCGATCTTCGTGAAGACTGGATGACACACGCCGACCAAGTGCTGGCGGACGAACAAATCGTAGCTGCCGTGTACGAAGCGTTGGCGAAGCGGCATCCCAAGAGTCGCAGCCGCGGCCGACCGGGCGCTCCAGCCGAAGTGGTGCTCCGCTTGTTGATTCTCAAGCACATCCGTAACTGGAGCTATGGCGTGCTGGAGCGCGAAGTGCGCGCCAATCTGGTGTACCGGGACTTCACCCGCGTCGGCGCCGCCAAGACGCCCGATGCCAAGACCATGGGGCGCTGGGGCGTGGCGGTGGGGCCGGACGTGGTCAAACAGATTCACGAAAGGCTGGTAAAGCTCGCACGAGACAAGGGGGTGACGGAAGGGCGCAGAATGCGCGTGGATACAACGGTGGTGGAGACCAACATCCACTATCCGACCGACTCGAGCTTGTTGGGAGACGGTGTTCGGGTGCTGATCCGCACCATGAAGAAGATCACAACGATCGCTGGCGAGGTCGGAGCCGCGCTGTCCGACCGTAGCCGGACCGTGAGGCTGCGGGTGCTGGACATCGCGCGCGCGGCGCGCTCCAAAGCCAAGCAGAGCCGGGAGAAGCTCACGCGGGCGTATGGCAAACTGCTCAGTTCGACCAGCCGGGTGGTGGGACAGGCGAAGCGGTTCTCCAAGGAGATCGCCGAACGAGTGAAGCGCGCCTCGAGCGCCCGCAAGCAGCTGATGCTGGAGGGCCTGCGTCAGGAACTCGATGCGATGGTGCCGCTCATCAAGCAGGTGATGAAGCAGACCAGAGCGCGCATCTTCCGTGGTGATACGCGCTCTGAAGGCAAGATCCTCAGCCTGTTCGAGCCATCGACAGAAGTCATTCGCAAGGGCAAAGCGGGCAAGCCCAACGAGTTCGGCAAGATGGTGAAACTACAGGAGGCCGAAAACCAGATCGTGATCGACTATGAAGTCTACGCTCAGCGACCGCACGATTCGGAGCTGCTGATTGCAGCCATCGAAACGCATCAAACGATGCTCGGACGTGCGCCACGCCTCGTGGCGGCAGACGCCGCCTTTTACTCCGCAAAGAATGAGGCAGCCGCGAAAGCGAAAGGCGTCAGACGCGTCTGCATCCCCAACCGCTCAACCAAGAGCATTGAACGCAGGTGCGAGCAGAAAAAGCGCTGGTTCCGTAACGGCCAAAAATGGCGGACCGGATGCGAGGGCCGCATCAGCGTAGCCAAGCGGCGACATGGGCTTAACCGTTGCCGCTACAAAGGCGAGGCCGGCATGAAGCGTTGGGTCGGCCTCGGTGTCGTCGCCGACAACATCGTCAATATCGGCCGTGCAATGGAAAAGCGGACCGCCCCATAGACAGCCTCGCCATCTGACTCTGCAACACTCCGCCGGTCACCTCCGGCGACTTTTGCGTTGCCGGACGCCCTCGGCCACTCTCTCCAAAACATCAATTTTGCGCCGGAAAGTAGCTAGAGCGGAAGCCGAGACGGCACTCCAAGAAGCGGAAGCTAAGGCTGTCGCCGTTCGCGCGAATATGGAGCGGCTTCGGGCTTTACGGCTGGCTCAACAAACACAAGCTATCCGCACGGAAATCGCTACACAGAGACCAGCGACAAAGCCAAAACCAAAGAAGCGATAGGTGAACAAGAGGCCGCCGCAGTTGGCGGCCTTTTTCTATGTTCGCCTGACCGCTGACGTCGGCCCGGAACGGACTTGAGCTAAAGATATTTCCGCATCTGCTCGGTTGCCGGCCATCTACGGCGAACTAACACATCATGTCGTGTGCCATACACCAGTCCGGGCCATTTTCGGGTGCCGGCCTCCCCTGTATCCTCGTTGTTTGCCACCGATAGCCGCGACCGAGCATGCACTGTTTGAGTGCAGCGGTATCCGCAAGGTCTCGAATGTCACCAGTCTGGCTATAGCAAAAATCGAGCGCGGCTTGCGAGACAGCGGCACTGCGCGGGTGCCAGTGCGGCCTAATGAGATCCCGGTAAACCTTATTTACAACTTGGCCGGCGCGCGCCGCAACGGAGCTTACAAGCGAAATAACCAAAATAATTAGCGCCCGTTGCATGGCTCGCAACCGCTCCTCTTTTTTGAATGACCTTAATAGTTGGTCATGTTCAGCGTCGCACTGGTTCGAAGCTATCAATCACAGATTGGCAAGCCAAGCGTAATAGGCAACTTTCCGAACCGCATCGCATGTCGCTTCATGGCCCATGGCGTCGTTTGCTCCGGTTGCACAAAGGTGGTCGGTGTCAGCGCGAAGCTGACATCACCGACAATTTATGAGTGTGCACGCGCAAAGACCGTTTCCGGAAGATCGGTCCGAGCTAGCTTGGCGCCCGACGACCTTAGCTCGAAAGGAGGAAGGGAGCACTTTTGGGTGTTATGATCGCCTGGTCGGCCAGTCCAATTGTGGCCACCGTTATCCCGCTCCTGTTCGGGCTGGTCGGAGGGGCCGGCAGCTTTTCACTGTTGAAGATGGACCTTGCCAAGCCGGCAGCGCAACAGAAGTTGCAGACCCTCGGCGCTTCGTTGCTCGCCTGCTGCTCGGCCTGTCTCATAACGCTCGTGATCGCCGTCCTGACAAGCGGGTACGTACGGCAGGTTATCGAACATGAAGCACGCGGATATCCACTCAGCAAGGAGCAGCTTGCGAACCCAGCGTCGGCGATTGATCGACTGATGTTACGAAGGAGACTGGTCGCGATTGGCGCAAGTGATTCGGAGATTGGAGGCATCATGAGCGCGGGTCCGACCGCGGAATTTCAAAACGGCGGCGGACGCCATTGGCAAGGCTGTAGCGGTGCTCCTTGCGGGCCATGATCAGTTGCAGACGCCAGACCAGCAGAAGGTGGATGCCGCGCCTGATTTTGCGCGGCTGGTCCTTTCAGCTCGCTACTTCGCCCTGCTCAATAAGGACATGGACCCGTCCACGCCGATCAGGGAGGAGAGCTTTCGGCTGCTGACGAATAAACTGTTTGAAATCGATCTGTCCAAAGCCCTACCGGTCGATCCCGCGACGGCCAAGATATTCACCGATCATCCGAGTCTGGTCGCAGCCATCAGAAACCTTTCCGAAGCTTTGGCAAAAGGCCCGCTCGCACCCGATCTCAGCCTGCGGATATCGAATATGGACGATCTGATAAGGTTGACTGCCGCCGTAGCTCCGAGCAGCAAGCCAGGGAACCAATCAAAGTTCCTCACGGGATTCTCCGAGACACGCGAATGGACGTCAAAATAAGAACCCTCAGTAACGTAGCCGCGCATCCTAAAGCTCGGTGGCGAGAACCACCCCTATCGCGCCGGCTGGTTGAGCAGGGGCCATAGGCTCGACATATCGTTGCCTATGCGGATGCGGATTTGAACTTCGAGGGCCGTGCAATCGCTCACACGGCAAGCTCCGCCGCCGCGCGTTGCATATTGGAGGACATGTCGCCGGACACGACAGTCTGCTCCTCAATCGCGTCGGCGCTGCTCGCCACGAACTCGCTAACGCTATCGATCGCGGACCGGACGCCGTTCAGGGTGGAGACAACCTCCTCGGCAATGGCGTTCAAGGAGGTGATCTCGTTCGATATTCTGGTGGTGGCTTGCTTGGCTTGGTCGGCAAGGTTCCTGACCTCGCCCGTGACCACCGCAAAACCAGCTCCGGCCTCACCGGCCCGCGCACATTCGATCCTCGCATTCAAGGCGAGCAGGTTGATCTGGCCGGTGATGTCTCCGATCAGCTCGACGATGCCCTCCATGGCGTGTGCCGCCGCGTTCAGACGGTCCGCCTGAGTATTGGCCGACTGCACTCGGCTGACAGCGAGGTTTGCTGCCTCCTTCGATTTACCCATGGTTTCGGAAATTGTGCGGATCGACGTGCGCATTTCCTCGCTGCCGGCTGCAACGGATTCGATCAACGAGCGAGCGCGCTCCGCACGCCGTCGAGCGAGAGCCGCCTCGGTGACGTCGGCGGCGTATTTGACCACCTTATATGGCTTGCCATTGAGGTCGAGAATTGGGTTGTAGGACGCCTGGATATAGATTTCCTTCCCGTTACGACCGACGCGCCGGTATTCGCCGGTCTGGTATTCGCCGCGGTTGAGACGCGCCCAGAAGTCCCGATAGGCTGCGCTGTTGCACTCGTCGACCGTCATGAACAGGCTGTGGTGCTTGCCCTGGATCTCGCGGAGCGAATATCCCACCGACTTGAGGAAGTTCTCGTTGGCGGCGATGATTGCGCCATCCATGCCGAATTCGATGACGGCCTGCGACCTGCCGATCGCCTCGATCTGTCCGGACGTATCAATTGCCTCTAGCTTCTGGCTGGTCACATCGGTGGCGAATTTCACCACCGCAAAAGGCTTTCCCTTTTCGTCGAGAACGGGATTGTAGGATGCCAGCATCCATACTTCCCGGCCGCCCTTGGCAATTCGTCGGAATTGCCCGGTCTGGCATTCGCCGCGGTTGAGCCGCGCCCAGAATTCCTGGTAAGCGGCGCAATCGCGCTCGGCCGGATCGACGAACATGCTGTGGTGCCCGCCTTCGATTTCGGCGAGCGTGTATCCCATGGCGCGGAGGAAGTGTTCGTTCGCGCGCTCGATCGTCCCGTCGAGCTTGAAAGAGATCACGGCCTGCGAGCGGTCGATGGCCGCGACCTGGCTGGCATCCTCCATGCTGCGCATCTTCCGCGCGGTGATGTCGGTTGCAAATTCGATGACCTTCGAGGGCCGTCCCGTAGCATCGAGGATCGGATTATAGCAGGCCCGTATCCAGACCTTTGCGCCGCCTTTTGCGACGCGCTCGTATTCAGCGGCGAGGCATTCACCGCGGTTAAGCCGGGCCCAGAACTCGCGATAGCGGGTCGAGTCTCGCTCATCTGCGTCGACGAACATGCGGTGATGGTGGCCCTGGATCTCCGACAGGGCGTATCCCATCATTTTCAGGAACTTTTGGTTGGCCGTAATGAGCGTCCCGTCCATCCGGAATTCGCTGACGGCCTGCGACCGGTCAATGGCGGCCGCCTTCTCCAATTCACCCTGTTTGAAAAGTCCGAACATTCCTTGATGTCTCCTGCAATTTTCCTCTGGCTTCGAGGAGGTTGAATAAAACGCTGGACTTGCGTCCGATACGTCGGAGCACCAGGCGGTGCCAGTATAGCCCTACGCCGCCAATTCCGAGATCAACGGCAGAGGGCAAGCCCGTGTCGCTAGCGCGAACGAACCCTATGCCGTGGCAGGCAGAATCAGGACGAGGCGGTCGACTTCCTTGCCATCGAAACCAACCGTCGCGGGCTCGGTAATCGGCGTGCGCCGGCCATCGAGCTGCCTTTGCTGAGTTCGATCTTCGCGCTTCTCTACTATCTTCTTATTTTCCGAATCAAGAAGAAAATGACTTCAACGAGACGGCGTCTCGCAAAGCACGCGCGCAGGAAATGTGCAGGGCCGATTCGCAATCCGCGTATATTCGGGATCTTCATATCGACACCCAACACTCTTCGATGGCTCAGGCAATGGCGAGGGCCAGCGCCAACCGCAACCGGATTGCCTGACGAAGACAGCCTCTCCACCAAAGCTCGTCGCACACCCTGGAACAAGGGTAAGCTGATCGGAGCGAAACCCCCGCTGCGGCCAAACCAAGTCTGGTCGATCCGAACCCGGCTCCTGATCGAACGACGGACCCGCGATCTGGCCCTTTTCAACCTTGCGATCGACAGCAAGTTGCGTGGTTGCGACGTTGTCGCCTTAAGGGTCGAAGATATCGCTCCGAATGGCTATGCGGTCGATCGTGCGACCGTCCGGCAGAAGAAGACTGGGAGACCAGTCAAATTCGAGTTGACAGATCAAACTCGGCACGCCGTTGACGACTTCTTGAAGGAAGCCAGCAAGAAGCCAGGTGAATATTTGTTCACTGGGCGCCGTGGGCACGATCGGACAATGACAACCCGCCAATATGCTCGCCTTCTTGCCGACTGGTTGGCAAGCATCGGGCTTGACCCGAGGGTTTTTGGCACCTACTCCTTGCGCCGGACTAAGGCAACGCTGATCTACCGCCGCACGGGGAATTTGCGAGCCGTGCAGCTCCTGCTCGGTCACACCAAGATCGAAAGCACGGTCCGTTGTCTCGGCATCGAGGTTGACGACGCGCTCGCGATTGTCGAACAAGTTGATGTCTGAACCACTAGGGCGGAGCGGACATGCTCTGCCCATCGGCCATCAGCCACTTCGGGCCGATGGATTAAACCGCTCGCGCGGTAAATGCCGCGAAATGCAGGCACTGGCACCTTACTCACAAACCTCAAACACGGCCATGATCTAGGAAATTACGGAGATATGCCTCGGAGCATTGCTCGGCTCACTCACCGTCGTCGGGCTCATGTATTGTTGTCAGGGGGAATTGGCTTCGTTCTGTCCTTCGACTTTGACGATGTGATGAAGCTGCCGCGCTAGAGTTCTAAGGCACTCACTAGTTCAACATCGCTATAAGCGTCTACTCCAACTACCCTGACGACAACTCCCTTGGTCGAGAATACCAAATCACCGTACACTACACTTAAGTCTTCCGCAGTGATTTCCACCGATTCGTTATTGCGCCGCGTTACCTTCCAAGTGTGTTGAACAACGCGATTCGTTGTTTTCCTTGCTTTCACCGTCTTCCTTGCTTTTGCCACGCTCAATCTCCTGCCGCTCTATACTGCCCTCATATGACGTTCTCTAAAGAACAGCAACGGCCTGCCCGCAAGTTATTCATCGAGGAATGCCGTCAGAAAACCTGGCGGGCTGCCTGCAACGCGGATTTTGTCGGGGCACAGCTGGGAGTGGAAGGAAAGCAATGGCCAACCGTAATTATTGACTGAAACGACCGCTCGTAAAATGGCCAACGCCACGGCAATCAACTCCAGGAACCGCATAAGTGCCATTTCCACCTTCGCTATGCGTGATGTCGCACTCAGCTCCCATCCTTTGTCCCATTGTCTTGGCGTACTCCGGATTTCTCGTGGTGCAGACTTCTTGCTTAGCTGTTCCGGTCTACCCTCGACAGCCGAAATTCAGCCGGACGGCTGAGCTTGTCGGTATGGGCCATAAACTGCCATTGAAGATGAAGGCAC
Organism: Bradyrhizobium sp. CCGUVB23; assembly: GCF_024199885.1. Lineage (NCBI taxonomy): Bacteria > Pseudomonadati > Pseudomonadota > Alphaproteobacteria > Hyphomicrobiales > Nitrobacteraceae > Bradyrhizobium > Bradyrhizobium sp. CCGUVB23. The sequence continues at coordinate 4,934,254 of NZ_JANADQ010000001.1, read as the reverse complement.
GATTCGATCCTGACCTGCTTTCTTCCTGATGTCCCAAAGTCCATCTTGGTTGAAAAGACACGAGAGGCAGCGAAATGCTACCGGCACCAATCACTTATTGCTTCTATCGTTGTCATGGGCTCTGCCCTCACACTTGGGTCGTCGCGACTTTCGCAATCATGATGGCCTCCGCTCCACTGCAGGCTTCAACAGCACCAAAAATGTCAGCGTGCGGATACCTCGCTGGTCTAATTGATAAGGCACCGCCATCAGGGCCGTTGTTCCTGCCCAGCTATCCGACCGTCGAATCGGGGCCTCTGCATGGCGCCGCCTACCTCTATGACAATGCGGTAGCCGCCATCGCATTGGTCGGTTGCGGTGAGCAAGACAAAGCGCATCGGATTGGCTCGGCGATTCTCTGGGCCATCGACAACGACCGCATCTGGCATGATGGACGGCTCAGGAACGCCTACGCCGCGGGTGTGGCGGCGAATGGCCCCGTCAAACTTCCAGGGTGGTGGGACAATACTCAGAACAAATGGTTAGAGGATCGATATCAGGTGGGCAGCGATGTTGGTAACATGGCATGGGCCATGTTGGCGTTGCTGTCGATTGATGATGTGAACACCGGCTCTCGGTTCCGCGATGGTGCAGCACGGCTTGGCGCCTGGGTCGCGCAATGGGCCGATAAGCGCGGTACTGGCGGTTTCACGGGCGGTACGTTTGGGCACGAACCGACGCCGGAAGTGCGGACGTGGAAATCGACTGAACATAATACTGACCTCGCCGCCGCGTTTGGCCTTCTTGCGATCCGTACAGGCGATTCGCGCTGGCGTGATAAGGCAACGGCTGCTGAGCACTTCGTAAATACGATGTGGGATCCGGCATGCGCCTGTTTCGGCGCAGGGACAGCTGAAGACGGCGTCACGCACAATCCGATTTTGGCTCTGGATGCTCAGATCTGGCCTTTAACAGCGCTTCACGGAGCGGCCGGGAAATTTGCATCAGCAAAGACGACCGCCGAACAGCGAATGAGTGTCGGTGGGGGCTTTTCTTACGGTGAAGACCGGGACGGTGTGTGGACCGAAGGGACGGGCCAAATGGCTCTCTTGATGAAATTGCTCGGCAGGACTGAGAGGGCAGAGTCGTTGATCGCTGTAATCGAATCCCGGAGGTCGCCCGATGGTGGGTTCTATGCCACGACTGTCCGCGAGTTACCGACTGGGTTCGTGTTGGACACCGACCCGACCAAGCCGCGACTCTATTTCCGATTGTCACATCTTGGCGCAGCTTCGTGGGCTGCCCTCGCGGAACGTGGGTTCAATCCCTTTACGATGACAAAAGGACTTCCGTAGTTGAGCCGCAGCGCTTCTCGTCTCGGCCTTTTCGGTCCTTTTTTGATTTCGACATGTCCGCAAAGGGTCTTGGCCGTGTAAAAACGGCCTTGCAGGGCCGTCAGTCTTGAAGCCAAAACTGGGCCGGCCTCAGGCCGCGATCGCGGCGATCAGCGGCCTGATCCCGAGGATATTCATTGCTCGGGTCAGATTATAGGCCAGAACCGAGAGGGCCATCTCGGCGGCTACCCTTGGGAGAGTTTTGGTCAGGAAGTGCGTCGCTCCCATGCGTGCCTTCATCGTGCCGAACGGATGCTCGACGGTCTCGCGACGAAGGCGCATAGCGAGCGGGTTCGCATCGAGCCGCTGCTGCACGGCGTCGAGCAGATCCTCGTGCTCCCATCGCGTGATCCGTCGCTCTGACCCGGGCGTGCACTGGGGTTTGATCGAACAATTCTTACAGGCGTTGGTCCAGTAGCGCCGTAGCATCTTGTCGGATTCTTCGTTTGTATAGCGATACGGCAATCGCTCCCCGGCCGGACAACGATAGGCGTCTTCCTCCGGCAAATAGACAAAGTCCTGCTTACCGAAGCGTCCGTCCGACTTGGCGCCCGAAGTCATCGGCTTGGGTAGAGTTACTGTGATGCCGGCCTCGTGGCAGGCGAGGATCTCCGGGCTGCTGAAGTAGCCGCGATCGGCAACGGCCCCGAGCGTCTCAGTCTTCAGAACAGTCTTCGCCTGCCTGGCCATATTGGCAAGTTGTGCCCGATCTGAGCCGCTGTTCGTCACCTCATGCGCGATGATCAGGTGGTGGTCGGTATCGACGGCGACTTGGACATTGTAGCCGACAACGCCGGATCCGCGGCCACTGGTTGCCATTGAACGGCTATCCGGATCGGTCAGGGAGATTTGCTGATCCGGCGAAGCAAGCATCTGCTTCTCGTAGGCAGCAAGCTTGCCCATCTCCCCCTTCAGCTTCGTCAGCTTCTCGGTAAGCCTCGTCACCTTCGCCGCCAGCGCCTTCGCTCGGCTCCTGTCGGTCGGCCGTGTCAAGTTGGCTCAGATAGCGCGCGACGCTCTCCTCCAACTGAGCACGCCGCCGCTCCACCTTCGCGCGCGTGAAGTTCCTGTCCCGGTTGTTCACAGCCTTGAACTTGCTCCCATCGATGGCGACGCTCGCCGTCGTGAGAAGACCCATCCCGCGGCAGAGCTCGACAAAGCGCGCACAGACCTTACGCAGCCCCAGGCTGTTGTCCTTGCGGAAGTCCGCGATCGTCTTGTGATCGGGAGCAAGCCGACCCAGCAGCCACATCACCTCGATGTTGCGTCCGGCCTCTCGTTCCAGCCGCCGGCTTGACTGCACCCGGTTCAGATAGCCGTAGATGTAAAGCTTCAGGAGAACCGAGGGGTGATACGACGGCCGGCCAGTCGCCGCCGGCGTAACTCCACCGAAGCACATCTCGGCCAAATCAAGCGCATCGACAAACTCGTCGATCGCGCGAACAGGGTTGTTCTCGTCAATGAAATCATCGAGGCATTCAGGCAGGAGCATCCGTTGCCCACGATCCGCCTCCTCAACGAAGCGCCTCATCAATTCCCCCTCAGAATCACGGGAGAATCATAACAGCGGTACTGTGTTTTCACACAGCCAGGGTCAAAGTGCGACCTCAACCTTTGAGCCCAAGATGTCCGGCTCTACCCTAAATCGAGACATCGTAGCCTTCGAAAAAGGCCTTTCAAGTCGGATTACAGAAGGAATCGTCACCGCAGGCCCGAGACCGGCATCCCGCCTTCGGGATCTCCGGACTCGGTGAGCAACGCGAGTAGAGCCCGGTCAGGCACCGTCTGACGCGCCCTTTAATCCGGACAAGCCCCCATTTCCGATCATCACTCGGCGACGGCCCAGCGCGACACATCTCCTCGTTCGGTCGCGCAACCTCGGCTTGATCCGGCCTTCTGGCGCCGTCCGTCGGCTTGTGGCCGCAAGTGCTGGCGCACTCCTCCACTGTCGTTCCGGTCGCAAGCGATGCGGCCGCCTCCGTCGTCGCGATGGCCTCCCACAAGCCGCGGTTGGCGCGGTCGAACCAGGGGAGGAAATGATGAACGAGCTGTCGGTGCGCGAACTGATGAAATTGGCAAGGGCCGAACTATGCGGGCTTGCAAACCGTCTCACACTGTCACTGCCGGCCCGGCCGGAGCAGTCGGCAGAGCGCACAAGGACGCTGCGTTACATGCACGATATACGCCGGGTGCTGGATTGGTACGACCAAGCTCCCAAATAAAAAAAGAGGCTCCGCCTGACGGCGGAGCCTCCATTCTCGACAACAGAGTCGTCGAAACGCACGATATCACGATGGACGCGGCGCCTGTCTTGATGACTTGCGTGCACGTGGGGCCTCCGGTTTGGATTCGGCGGCCGGCGGCTTCTTGACCTGCCGCTGCCAAACCAGCGCCGCTTGCTCATCCCCATCGGAGGGAAACAGTGCGGCATTTATGGAGGTCGGCAGGGCAGGATCGTCCAGCATCACCGAAAGATAGCGCCGCCCCCGATCGCTGCTGCGTGTCCAGGCCGCGCCTAGCTCGAACGCCATTCCGCCAAACTCATGAACGATGCGGTAGTCAGGTTCCTTCTCACTCGTCTTTTCTGACGGGAGAAACCTGACATCCGTCCGCTGGAGCGTAAGCGTGGTGATCTCGCCCGCGTAAGTATCCAGGTCTGGATCGTAAGAAAAATTGCCGATGATCATCGCGAAGTCCCTTCTGTTGGATTGAGCCGGGATGGCTTGTTGTCCATCAGTGTCGGGATTCACGCTGCGTAATTCAATCCTTGAGAGCCTGCGGTCACGATCATTCCCGAATGGTGACGCGCGATACGAGGGATTCCGCGCTGGTAGAGGATGTCGCTTGGCGGCGAGTACCGCGAAACGATAATCTCGAAGCCAACCGATTCCTTCCTCGATCTAAAATGGTGATCTCAGATGAGGTGGCCCGATCCGTTAACCGCTCGCTAGTTGTGGCGTTGCGATGGTCTCGGGGACGATCTCGTCATGAGCGATGATGATGACGAATTGCAGCGCCTCATCGAGACTCGTGAACTCGTTGAAAAAGCGACGGCTGGTGCCAACTATTGATCGGGACGCCTGTCCGAAGCATTAGTCTGTTTGAATCACGCGTAACGTAATGCCTTGTATTCATTGGGATCGGCGTTTGATGAAAGCCGGCTTAACCAAACAGTTAGCGATGTCCTAACCGGATTTTAATCCTGCTCGATTATGCTTCAGCCTCATTTTCAATTTTTATTTTTTTTGTTTCGCTGCGATGGAGATTTGATGGCTGCATTTGTGCGCCTCTGCGCTTTGCTTTGCAAAAGCTCCCTTCAGCCATGAAAAACAGAAACCACATTGGTTTGTCGTAGCCGCCCTCATGGCGGTTTTTATTTTGCTTCTGCCGACGGCGGGCCGCGCGCAGGAAGTGATGACCTATACCTATCAAGGAACCGCGCTAAGCGGCGGCACGATTTCCGCATCATGCCCCAGCGCTGCCAGTCTCGGCATCGTATCGGCAATCGTGAGCGGGACCGTGCTGCCCACAACACTGGGTTCGGCATCCGCTGATATAAGCCTTGGCGGGATTACCCTGACCAATACCAGCGCCAATATCTCCCTATCCTCGAGCGGACAGGTCACTCAAAGCGTCCTGTCGGGCGGTACCGCCAGCATCGGCGATGGCGCCACGGTCATGTCGATTTACCTGGTGACAGGCGGCACGGCGTCGGGAGAGGACCAGGTCAACATCTTCGTCTCTGCGCTCAACCCCGTTACGGGCCAACCGCAGCCGACGTTATGCTCCTATATATCGGCGGGACCCGGTAGCTGGAGCTTCTCCGGCGCGCAAACCACCTCGACGAACAATCTCGGCAACGGAACGCCGGGCGACGATCTCTCGACGCCTTGTGACGGCGGCAAGGCGCCTTCCTCGAATGTCTATGATCCGATCAATATCTTTACCGGCAACCTGTTCGAAACGGAAACCGATCTTACCTGCGCCCCACATACGGGCATCAGCTTCACCCGTTATTACAACAGCCAGGATGGCGGCGGCCTTGTCATGGGCATCAAATGGCACAGCACCTGGCATAGGGGGTTGAGCGTATCTGGAAATACGGTGACGGTCACCCGCGCCGACGGCGAGCAGGACGTGTTCACCAATACCGGTGCGGGTTTCGCGGCCAACGCCAACGTCACCAACACGCTTGTCGCCAAGACAAACGGCTATGCGCTGACGCTCTCGAATGACAATGTCGAGACCTACAATGCGGCGGGGCAGCTGCTCACGATCACCACGCGCGCGGGGCGCGTTACGACTCTCGCCTACGATGCCGCCGGTCATCTGACCAAAGTGACCGGCCCGTTCGGGCATGTGATATATTTCACCTATGACACGATGAGCCGCGTGAAAACGATGAAAGCGCCGGACGGCGGCATCTATGCCTATGCCTATGACGCGCACGGCAACCTCGTCTCGGTCACTTACCCCGGCGGCGCGAAACGCCAATACCAGTACGGAAACGCCACTTTCCCGAACGCGCTGACGGGCGTCATCGACGAACTCGGCAATCTCTATACCTCGATTGCCTATGACGGCCAGGGCCGCGCGGTGACGAGCGGTCACGCGAACGGCGCGGAGCTGGCTTCCGTGGCCTATAACAATGGCGCTTCGACTGTCACTGACGCCAACGGCAACCAGTATACGGTAAGCGGATCGAGCCAGTCTGGCCTGCTGCAAGCCTCGGTTCTGACCGGCGCGCCGGAGCCATCGTTCGGCGGCCAGGCTTTCAGCTATGACGCGGGTGGTTTTCTGGCGGGCAGGCAGGATTTTGACGGCAACATCACCGCCTATACCCACGATGCGCGCGGCAACGAACTGTCGCGCACGGATGCCTACGGCACGCCTTTGGCGCGCGTCACCTCGACCACATGGCTTTCGACGTTCCATTTGCCGAATCGCATCGTCGAGCCGACGGGCCGCACCACGACATTCACTTATGATGCGCGCGGCAATCTGCTGACCAAATCCGTAGCGGCGGGCGGGCTAACCCGCAGCTGGACCTATACCTATAACACAATGGGGCAAGTGCTGACCGAGCGCGATCCGCTCGGCCATGTCACGGCCTATGCTTACGACGCGATGGGTAACGTGGCGAGCATGACCGATGCGCTGGGCCACAAGACCGTCTTCACCGCCTATGACGGCGCGGGACGTTTGCTATCCTTTAGGGATCCGAACGGCCTTGTCACCACAATGACCTATGACCTGCGCGGCAATCTGCTGACCCGCACCGCGGGCGGCGAGAAGACCAGTTTCGCCTATGACGCCGCAAACAACCTGATCCGCAAGACAGCGCCCGACGGCTCTTACATCACATACGTCTATGACGCGGCGCATCGCCTGACACATACGGTGGACGCGCTGAACAACCAGTTGGCACTGACACTGGACGGCAATGGCAACCGTACCAGCGCTGCGCTGTTCGATCCTGCCGCCCATCTCGCGCAGACGCGTTCGTTCGGTTACGATCTCGTCAACCGCCTCATCCAGGAAACCGGCGCGCAGAATCAGGTCACCCGCTATGCCTACGATCCCGAAGGCAACCTGACCGGCGTCACCGATCCCCTGAGTCACACGACCGCCTATGCTTATGACGCGCTCAACCGCAAGACTGCGACCACGGATGCGGCCAACGGGCAGACCAAATTTACCTATGACGCGCTCGACCATCTGACAGGGGAAACCGATCCGCGCGGCCTCGCCACCGCCTGTGCCTATGACGGGCTGGACGACCAGACGGCGACGACAAGCCCCGATACCGGTTTGAGCGTCAAAACCTATGATGCGTTCGGCAATATCGCGACCTCGACCGATGCGCGCGGCAAGAAAACGACTTACACTTACGATGCGCTCAACCGCGTGACCAAGGCGGCCTATGCCGATGGCAGCGCCGCTGTTTATCAATATGACCAGGGCACGAACGGCATCGGCCATCTGACGCAGATGGCGGACAAGACCGGTACCACGCTGTGGTCCTACGACCAGCATGGCCGCATCACGCAGAAGACGCAGAAAAGCGGCAATGCCGAGCTGACAACGCAATATGCCTACGACACCGCCGGACGTCTGGCCGCCATGGCTTACCCGTCGGGCAAGAAAATAGCCCTGTCCTACGACGCGGCTGGCCATGTCAACGGCATTGCCAAAAACGGTGTGTGGATTGTCTCGAACATCGCCTATCGCCCGTTTGGCCCGGCGTCGGCCTGGCGCGAAGGCAACGGCGCGGCGTTGGTGCGCGCGTTTGACGCTGACGGGCGCATTGCCGCTATCGGCCTCGGTGCGACCGCCAAGCAGCAGACGGCGCATATGCTGAGTTTTGCTTACGATCCCGCTAGCCGCATCACAGCGATGACCGAAACCGGCGAGCCGGATCAGGCCTATGGCTATGACGCGCTCGACCGGCTGACGGGCTATGTGGCCGGAGCTGGTAATGCCGGGCAGACCATCACCTACAACTATGACGCCGACGGCAACCGCACGGGGCAGAGCGCCACAGGCGGCATGACGCCGGGCGCGATATCCTATGGCTATGCGGCCAACAGCAACCGGCTGCTGCAAACGAAACAAGGCACCGGCCGCAGCGAGAAAACGTTTGAGCTGTCTTATGACGCGACCGGAAACTTGCTCTCCGACGGCATCCATGAATGGACGTACGACGCCAAGGGCCGGATGGCGAGCGTGACGCGGGATATTAGGGGTCTGCGCGATAACGAGCGGATCGAGAGCTTCCTTGCCACGGATTACGCGGTCAACGGGTTGGGGCAGCGTGTGGCCAAGCATCAGGCCATCGCGCAGAACCTGACCGAGCGGCACTATGCCTATGACAATGCCGGGCACATGATCGGAGAATATGACCGGCTGGGCCGGGTGTCGGAAGAAACCATCTATCTCGGCGACATCCCAGTCGCCGTGATGCAGGGCAGTGCCAAAGATTGCGATGGCTGGTTCCGCAATCAGGAACGGGACGACATTTTCTATATCGCGTCTGACCAATTGCAGGCGCCGCACATCATCACGGACAGCGAGGGTAGAGAAGTCTGGTCCTGGCATCACGATCCGTTCGGCAATGGCCAGCCCTCGTCCACTGTGGAGGGTTTCAGCCTGCTGAGCTATGACCAGCGCTTCCCTGGCCAAACTTACGACGAAGAAACCGGCACCAACTACAACATGGCCCGCGATTACAATCCGGCAACGGGCCGGTACATCCAGTCCGATCCTCTCGGTCTCGCTGCGGGGGTGAATACTTATGGGTATGTCGGAGGGAATCCGGTTAACAGAATTGACCCAAGAGGGCTGCAGGGAATTCCACCGCAGATCGAAGAATTTGTGGAAGAAGAAGGGCCTGCATTGGTCGAAGAAGCTCAGGCCGAGCTTCAACAGTTAGAAAATTATTTCACGTCAAATCCGCAAAATGCTGCCAGTGCTGGAAGGTTGCAACAGCAGTTGACGTGCGAACAAGCGTCGGCGAATACGGCAAGCAATGGGGAATTGACCCAAGAAACACTCAATATGTCGACGCCGATTAAAGGATACGGCCCAGGAGAATTAGGCAATCCGTCAATTCCTTCCAATTTTGGAAAATACACGACACAAGTGTTTGACACTCCTTACGGCCCAGCTCAGACTCATTTCTATATGGATCCGGCTACGAATGAAGTTCTCTATTACCCAGATTACAAGTCGAAATTTCTGCCATGACTGATCGTCCCGCACGTACCGAAGAAGAAATCGAATCCAGGAAAAAAGTGGTTTCCTTGGCCCAAGATATGCTGGGTGGGAAGCTACCCTTCCTAGAAGGGGCCAACCCTTTATATGGACTAAGCATAAAAGTTGGTGGCGTCGAAGTGTCTGATCCTGATTTTATGGTCTTCACTGGGATCGCAAGCGATTCAGACCACTTACCCCTCGAGAAACAGCGCCAATATTGGCAGCCGGAAGCGCTAAAGCGCCTTGAGCCTGAGATTAAACAAAAGAAGAAAAGGCACGCCTGGTTGGCACGGCTGCATGTAAAAATCTGATTGCTAGATTCGGCAAAGGCTAGACTTTTTCCAGAATGGCTTGTTCAGGGAGTGCAGGCAATTGCCTGCCGCCAAAGGCAGGCCATGACCCAACACATCAGGAATGCTCCATGAGCGGAGTAAAGGTCTTCGTCGTATCGCAGCAGCTCGGAGAATCCGACTAATAAATATCTGGCGGGCGCGGCTAGTGTGTGGCCCCGGTCGCGGCTGCGACTAGAGCGTGGCCTCCCGTTTGGAGGGCCGCCCAAAGTCCCTGGTCAGTAGAAAACTGATTCCAATGTTCGCTAGCCTGGCTTCTACAAATCCTGGCCACTCAATAAGTCGAATAGAGAATGCGAGACTAAGCGCATTTGACCGGCGATCAAATCAAAGCCGACCTCACCGACTAAAACATCTCTATCGTCGAGAGCCTCAGATTGGCACCAGGAACGCAAGTCTCCCGTTAGTCCCCGTGCACGCGCGAGCAACCTCGGAAAGCTCGCCTTGATGCCGGGTGATAGTTTCTCGAGGAGAATTTTGCGCATTCTTTCGTACGCCGCGTCGTCTTGCTTGAGACGGCGAATGACCGACGGTATCCAGTGAGCAGGACTTTCCCACAAATCTCCTCCCAACTGGTTTACGGCCCACTCCAAGGATTCTACGAGACGGTCCTCCGGTGTGACCGTAGACATCAGCTTGAATGCGACCGGGATAGGAAGCTGCGGTTGACCTGTAAGCCGCGAGCGCAACGTTTGCAAAGCGGTGGACGACGGCCACCCCTCGCATAAGCCCATGATCGCTCCGTCGTCGCGCGGATTTTGGTCGAGATTTCGGCTTAGCTGATCTTCGAGACCTTTATCCGACGAAAAATTACGGCCAAGCACCTCGCCGGCAGTTATGGCGGTCGAAAACGTGTCCCAATTCGTATTTCCACTATAGTGGAGTCCGCTAAGGCACACTTCACGCAGAAGCCCGCTGTTGGGACGAACCCGCTCGACGAAACGAATTGCTGGCGCGGGAACACCCTTCGTTGAAGATTCCACCAGGCTAAGAGCAAACGTCGTCATGGCCTTAGACAAGGCGACATCGTTGCCAAAAACGTCGAAGAAATTTTCGCGTTGAACACCAAGCGCGCCAAGAGCCTCGTCATTTCCTCCAAGACCTTCGACGATCGACGCCCACTCCGACGCCACCAATCGTAACAGTTCGCGATGTTTGTTCATGCCAATGCCATGAACATCCGAGAACTGCTCCGACTTCAAAAGGTCCAATCGCTTCGTCACGATCAGTGCGGACAGAGCCGCTTGCCGGCGCGCGTCCATTCGTGGACCTATCGCGTCTAGCTCGCTAACGACTTTGCCGATGTATTCGGGGTCGATTTGGCCCGCATCTCCATTGATTTGCGCGAGTTTAATCGACGACTCGATTACGATTTCACCCGATTCTTCTCGGCAGGCCGTCGAAATCAACGCACGGCTTTCTGTGTCTGACACCGCTCTCGTTGAGAGCGCTTCAACAATCGCAGAGCGGATGCCTAAATCGAGAGGCACGGCCGCGTCCAACACCAATCTTCGCATTGCGCTGCTGTCAGAAAACACGGCGGCGACAGTGCCGATGGCACCGGATTCTCTCTTCAGCTCACGTTTGGCCAGCTCTACGACACGTTCGTCGCCATAGAACGTCCAGATTACCTCGCGAATCTCGTTTCCTAATACGAAGCGATCTTCGTCATAGCCCCGAGCAATCACACAGTCGACCGCCTCACGATCTGACGCATCAATGCCCAAAACGCGAAGTCCCTCCAGGGCAAAGTCAGCCCGAATTCTCTCTTCTTCATTGGCAGAAACAATCTCCAGCAATAGCTGGCGGCAACGCGCCTTGTCGGCCATCACCAACGGCAGCACATGCGCGATATTTTGACGCCTTTCGATCGGCTGCTCGGCAGCTTTGTTAAGAGTCGCGTTAACTTCGGCGTCCGCCGCGCCCCAGAGATCAACAAGCGCCGAAGCTGCCCAAAATGCGAGGTGCTTCTCCTCGACACACCTTAATAGAGCAGCTTTGAACTTTGGGGTCGCACCGACACGCGCAGCGTGCGAAAGCGTGTACCCATCGTCTGGTCGATGTTTGATCGCCCAGCTTTCCACCGCTGGAACTACAATCGGATCGTCTTTGAAGTGTTCGGCGAGGAGATGGAAGTCATCTCTGTCGAGGACGCAGTGCGGATGTTGCTTTGCAAAATCGCGTGCAATCAATTCGGCGACCTGACGATCGCCTGGAAACCCCTCAATTAACAGCCCAAAATCCGGCCTGCGACGCCGAACATATCTTACTCGCTCGTCTTCCGGCGCCTGCAGAGCAAATTGACGAAGCTTTTCTTGTCCCGCCCATCCGGCAACCAAGGCTTCATCAAGGAGGTTATTCAGCGTGTAGTCGTCGCGGCCAGCAATTTCGGTCAGAAGGGAGAAGTCATCATCACCTTGCTTTCCCAAAGCGACGATCCCGCGAACTCCGGTGATGGCGATCAATGGGCTTTCCGACTCCCGCGCCGCACCCAGAACCTGTTCGGTCTTCGGATATAGCGGCCAGCCTCGCCAAAGCGCTTCGAGTGCAGCGGCGGCAGCGCTAATATTGGGCGGGTCAGCGATCAGTGCAGAAAGGCGTTCCGCCATCTCTGGTCGAGGACCATATCGCCTTGCGAGCGTGCGCGCCGCAGCCTGAGCCGCACCGTAATACTCATCGTGAAGGCCACGCCAAAGTACGGGTTCAATTGCGGGATCATCGGGCCAGATTCCAATTGCTTCGAAAGTTTTCTCCAAACCATAGCTGGTCCATCTCGGAAACCATTGACGGAGCTTACTCGCTATTTGGGGACCTAAGGTGGGCGAGGAAAGCCCCTCGATAGCTTGAGTGACCAAGACATGACGTACTGACGGCCATCGCCCAAGCTCGATTTGATCGAAAGCCTTGTCGGCTAAACGAGCGGCCAGTTGAGGCGTCTTTTTGAATTCCCCGAAGGTTGCTTCAGCGAGCAGGATATCCCTCGATGCCTGCGTCGAAATATCACCGTCCACAGCCTCAATGAGTGCGAGCATGCGATCGACCTCGGCGGGTCGTTGCAACTTGTGAAGCAGACAAAGGATTGCTTCCCTCCAGCGCGGATCGGCTGCATGGGCGCCGACGAACTGTAGCTGCTGGTCGAACTCCAAGCTTGCAAGATGCACCGAGGACAGAAATTCTTGAAATACGCGGTGAAAAAAACCGACTTCGCGCGACGACTTCTTGACGAGAATTCCGATATCTTCCTCACCTAACGTCAAGATGGTCCGGGCCGTTTGATTTGCATCCGCTATCGACGCGCCAATGCCCTGAACGAGGGATCGGCTTATGACGCCGATAGCGCGGTCGCTCTCAATCGCATCCGGTGAAGCGCCTTCCTGACCGCTGTGGATGGCGTAAGCGAGTGCGGCAAGTGCCATTTCTCGCGTTGGCGGGTCGAGAGCATAACGAGGAGCGCCCGCGAGCGCTGCTTTGTCCCTCGCCGTGGGATGCAGTTCAAGCAGGAGTTTTGTAAGCTCTTCATACGCCAGAAAACGGTTGCGAGGTAATTGCAAACGGGCCTGCTTGAGAGCGATCAGGCCGGTCAACAAAAGAGGCGTCGCCGCAAGCTGAGCCATAGGCCCGTTACGCTGAAGCTCCTGGATGAACGCGATCGCTTGCCGCCGACCTCTGCCTCGCTCTCTCCCTCATTTTCACCATCTGGATTCAGATGCGCGAACCAGGTCTTCGCCAACGCGGTCTGCTGCTCTGCCGAGAAAGGGGCAATTTCAGAAACTCGCCATGAACCGTCAAGGCCAGCGATAAGTCGAAAGCCGTGAGGCCGACTGCTCATAATGACGGGAATAGAGTGTCGTTCCGTAAATGATTGTAAAAGACCGAATGCCGTGTTCGCGGCGGTCTCATTGTCCCATTCGTCGATACCATCGACGAGCAGGAACAAGCGCTTGTCGTCATATGCCTTTCGTACAAGCGCTTGAAGGTCAGGCTCATCCTGTCGACGAAACCATGACTCGATCGCATCAATGAGCGAACAACGATCCTTTTCCGCTGAAATCAGTTTGGTCCAAAAAGCGAAAGAAACCCAAACAGGCAAGAAATCGGGAAATTGGCGCCTCACCGCAGCAAATTTTGGGCTCTCGGACAACATGTCCAGCGCGAGGAACCGGAGAAGCGTACTTTTTCCTGCGCCGGCTAGTCCGAGTACGATGTCGTGATTTGCCTTCGCGATCCAATCTTGCGCGGCGATACGCGTCTTTTCTTTCCGCGGCGTGTCTTCCATACGAGCGAGAAATGGCGTTCCCCCTATCTCGCTCGATACAGAATCGGTTCGCGCCATCGATCGTTGCGTGGTCGGCGCGGTTCTTCGGCGAAGATTTCGGTTTGCAGCGTCAAATCGGGTTCGATGAAGCGGTCCGATAGTTGAAGCTGCCGCTTGTCACCCGTCGGCGCCCTCAGCAAGCTTAAAACGCCGGGGTCGACAATTGTAAAATGCGATATATAGCAAGCACGCAGCTTGCTCTTGAGCGTACGAAACTCAGATGGCGTGAGCCGCTTGGCGACGGTCTCAGCCGCACGTTTTCCGCAAAAGCGCTCGACCCACGCGAGGCTGAAAAAGTCGTAAACGATCTCAGGCTGAGATTTTAGCCGGAGGCTGATTTCCTCTCCGTCCATCGGCTGAAAGTCGATGCCTTTTTCACGCAATAGGGCTGCGCATGTTTCGATCTTATCTTGTGCATCGGTCGAACGAAGGCTGGCCTGAACGCAAAGTGCGAAGCGATCGCTTTTCTCTGCCCAAGGGCCATCAAGAAATTTCTTAACTGCTTTTTCAATGTCGGCGGGACCGAACGATTTGTGGCGTTTGCTTTGCCAAGTCGCATATTTTGTCGTCGAAGTTCGACGAACATAGATGTCAATGCCGCCTTGCTCCTGACCTTCTGTTCCGTAGAGGCGGCAATACTCAACGTCGCCATCTGATTTTGCCAGCCGATGGCACAATCGCTCGAAATTCTGCCAGCTAATTTCGCCGAAGGGCAGCTCTTGAGCAAGCGTATCAACTGGCGGCGTGATCTCGGCGGCGTCTGGTGGCTCAAACACCCAGGACGGATTTTCACTCGTGTCGATTTGCTGGGCACCCTTCATTGAGAAACCTGACGCAAGGGACCAGCCATCAGCTCATCCCAGGACGGCCGCTTTACTTCCTCCTTGGGTACGCAGATTGACAATTGATGCTGCCATCGGCCGAGGCCTTTGACTTCGAGATCCACGCGAATGGGCAACCAGTTGTTGGTGGGCGCGTCGGCGAGCAGCTCGATTCCGAACACCCGTTCGATACAGGAGAGAGGCGTGTACTGTCGGCTGTAGAGCGGATCGATATAGGGGATCGCGGCCTGTCGGATAACCTCCAGTTTCAGGAACTGCTCAAACCAGGGTGAGCCGGCGAACAGCCGGAAGTACTCGGCAATGCGCGTGCCGAAGTCCTTGTGAAAGGGACTTTCGCCTTTTTGACTCGAAAGGTACGTCTCGATCTTTTGCGGCAGCGCATCCACGCCGGACACGAGGGCGATATCGCCGCTCTCCGTCAGCATAAGGTCGTGCTTGTCTGAGAGAGCAAGGTCTGCGGCGAGGTCTATCGCGCGGATGCGCTCGGCACCCATGGCGACGGGAAACGTTAGCTCGTAACGGCCACTTTGCCGTTTCTTGACGGCTGGGGCTCCGCTCATGACGCGCCCATCGCCGAGGCCACTCACCAGAACATATCGATCCATCGGCGGCGTGGTGTCATATCGTGCTATGAAGGTGAGCAGGGCGTGAAGATCGCCATCGACGAAATCCTGTAGATGAAAGCTCCACTCCGACTGGTCGGCACCGATCAGTTCGCCGCAGAAAACAATGTCAGGGCCGATTGCAATCAGTTCGTTGACAGGTTGACCTCTCCGAACGCCCTCACGATGCCGCCTTTTGCAGTTGTCTTCGTGCTCACGCTTCATTGCGCGAAGCTCGTCAGCCGCGTAGGTGACCTTGTCGTTATCGATCAGATCGGCATGGTGACTGCACAGCCAAATGCCATTGGAAAAATTCCTGCGCTCGTCAGGCGTCATAGATGCCAGATAGCGCGGGCCGCCCGGCGCGGCGGCGTGGATATGAGCGGCCTTTCCGGTCACGCTGACGGCATCGGGAGCTTCTTCGCTCGGCCCGGAAGTCGGCCTTTGACAACCCCGAAATGAGCAGGTGTAGCCGGCGCGAATTGCGAGGGCTTGCTTGGTCTTGGACGAAAGTTCGTCGCGATTGCTCATCCGGGAAGGCCTCCCATATAGTTCGGAATGAGCATAGAACGATTACCGAACATTCTCAACGGCTACAGTTCAACCCACCCCCGAATATTCGATATACGCTCGTTATTTCAGTCGCTTAACTCAAGTTCCATTGCGCTTAATTTGTCGTGACATTGTCTGGCAAAATATGGTATGATGTTGCTAAGGAGTGAAAGATGGTTCAGCGCACAACCCGAACGGAAAAGCTCGATTTGCGGCTCAGTCGGGCGGCAAAGCAGACCTTGCAGGCGGCGGCTACCGCCGAACGCAGGTCGGTCAGCGAATTCGTGCTCGATTCCGCGCTGAGCGTTGCCGAGGAGCGGCTTGCTGATCGGCGGATCTTCACGCTTGGCGCCAAGAGCTGGGATGCGTTTATCGCCGCGCTCGATGCGCCCCCCCGCCGGCATGCTCGCCTCGAACGTCTCTTTCGCGAACCCTCCGTCTTCGATGTCAAAAGTGAATCGTGACCGGTTCGCTCCGTATCGAAAAGCTGGATCGCAATCACGCGGTTGAACCCTTCACCTGTGGCCAGCCTGAACTCGATCGCTTTCTGATCCGGCACGCCCTTCAGGCCCAACAGTCAAACTCATCGCAGACCTATGTTGCCGTAGCAGACCAAGAGGTCATCGGCTTCTACACCATTGTAGCCGGGGAAGTTCATCACGCGAACGCACCAGAACGAGTCGTAAAAGGCATGCCGCGCCATCCGATCCCACTCCTGGTGCTGGCGCGCCTCGCCGTTCATACTTCAATGCAAGGGCGCCGCATCGGATCTGGACTGCTGCTCGATGCGCTGGGGCGAACGCTGCAAGTAGCCGATGTTGTCGGCATACGCGCGCTCGCCGTCCATGCGAAGGACGACGAGGCTGCGGCGTTCTATCGGCATTTCGGGTTCGTGCCGTCGCCAACCGATCCACGCCATCTCTTCATGATTATCAAGGATATTCGTCTGGCAGCGGGACAACCGTAACCAGGGCTGCCCCATCTGCGCTGAAGCGAGGTGCGGACGTGCTGCTCGAATGCTGGCAAACGGAGCTGCGCTCGTGGCCTGCTTTCAACCCATCTTAAATCGATCAGAACCAGCGGCGATTATCTCGCGGTAGTGATCGATCTCAAACACGCCGGACGAACGGCGGTAAGAATCCGTTCGTTTCCCTCACGCATCTCACGCAGTTCCGGCAACCTCTTGGTCGAACCATAGAAGTAACGAAACGCCTGGTCTCGGGTCAGCTCATCAACAAAAACGACAAGCTGTCGTGTCCGCTTCGGTTTGGCGTTATGTTTTCGCATGATCTCGCCGGCAAGCTGGAGGCGATGACCGTTATGGACGAGACGATCCAGCATCGCGTCGGCGAGCGTGGGATCCCCGATAACTTCGTGCCGCGCCGCACTCCACCGGCTCTATCAGCAGAGGCTGACGTCAACCCCTTAGTCTGTTTCGCAGTGCAAGCCGGTCGGCGACGAGGTTGTTAAGATGCAGCACGGCTGGTCGTCGTCTTTGCGCCAATCGCCTAACCAGCGCCCGCGTGCCGTCCAGTACAAAGACACCGCAATCATAGTCGTTCCGCTGCTGGGTCATGCGGACCGGCTCCAGACGAGCACTCAGCCGTTGTGCGAGCATTGCTGCACGCTCGCCGTTTTGTCCCCGGTTAGAGTCGTAGTGATAGGCAACTGGAATCTCCCGATCGCGACGATCAACGAACAGCAGCGACCAGTGGGTGCCCCGGAGAACAGGATCCGAAGCACTGGCGTTGTTCACTGGCACGAACAGAAAGTCGGCTGTATCGTTACCATTCACTTCTACAATGCGCTGGAAGGCAGCGAGCGTCACGCTCGCAGAACCCAGGCGCAGATGATAGTGGGCGACGAGGGGATCGACGAGCCGCGTCCGGGCGGCGAGGTCGGGATTGTTCCGCTGCAAGTCCTGCATCAGCAGTTCGTAATCCCGCAGAATATGCTGGTCACCCAGCCATTCCCTAGTGTCGAGCACCCGCCCGCTGCGGTCGGGGGGCGGCGCTTTCGACGCATCGGAGGTCGTGCTCGGAAATGCCGGCGCATAATGAGCATCATCTCGCAGTTCCTGCGGGGTGGACGGCAAATTGACGGGATAGCCAACACCGCGGAAGAAGTCTGACGACGGATGCGCTGAGGACTGGCCCGCTAATCCGGTAAGCGTCGCCCATACGGCTTCGGCTGGATCGTAACTGACCGTTTGCGACCCGGCAGGCTGATCGGACCGCGACGACGGCCCCGACCATGGATGGTCCCACCCGGCGGGTGCCTGCCCTCCAGCTTGGTCCGCCTCATGCCAAAGCTGCTCCTGATCGTAGCTGACCGTCTGCGACCCGGCAGGCTGATCGGGCTGCGACGACGGCCCCGACCATGGATGGTCCCACCCGGCGGGTGCCTGCCCTCCAGCTTGGTCCGCCTCGTGCCAAAGCTGCTCCTGATCGTAGCTGACCGTCTGCGACCCGGCGGGCTGATCGGACTGCGACGACGGCCCCGACCATGGATGGTCCCACCCGGCGGGTGCCTGCCGTCCAGCCTGGTCCACCTCCCGCCAGAGCTGCTCCTGATCAAAACTTCCCGCTTGCGACTCGGCAGGTCCCCACGGCCAATCCGCCTGCTCAGGGGGGTGCAACCCCAGTGCCTGGTTCGCCTCAACGAGTTGTTCGTACTTCCGAAGCTCGTTCAAATCTCGCCTTAAGTGCCAGTTGTTAGTGGCTCCCGCGTAGTCCCGAGCATCTTTCTGCAGCTCACTTTGCTGGCGCTCGCTGCCGTTGACCCGGCCAGCTATGGGCTCCCTTTGCTCCCTTCGGAGCCAGTCACTGAGCCCGCGAAGACGGCTGGCCCGGTCATTGGTAGGCATCCTCTGCCTTGAGGTCGATTTTCCAAGGTCGTGTAAGGCTTGCCTGGTCGCGTCTTCGATGAGGCGCGCGTCGTCGGGATAAGGATCCAGCGTGCGAGGTCCCATGACGCGGGGGCCGGGCCCGAGTTGTTCGATTTCTTCGCCGGGTCCGAGCCTTCGGAGATGAGTTAGCGCCGACCTGAGGCGGTCCGAAGGGTCGCCCCCTTTGTCCCTATACTCCAGGATATCGTTGTTTATTGACTCACCGCGGAACCGAGAGGCCAATGGGGCCTTGTCATTTTCAAAGAGCCAATTAGCAAGATTCTTAAGATGGCGCAGATTTCGTTTGATGGTCTCTGTGGGAACCTGAGCCCGCCTTACTGCTGCCTCGAACCTCCCCAGCAGCTCCGCGTCTTCGGAGTGAAGACCCACGACGACACCGCGGCCGCGTTTGAAATCGATTGGTTGTCCGGCATAGGCTGCCCGGAGCTTTCTCAACGCGCCAGCGATATCCCGATTGCCATAACTCGCCACATCCGCATCCAACGAACCATCGTTAATCCGGCCGATCATTGGCGCCCTGTCGTTCTGACGAAGATAGGCGCTCAAGTTGCGCAGATGGCTTGCAATATTCGTGACAGTGCCAGGGGTCATGCCGTCGCGATCGGCTGCGCTCCTGAAAATGGAAATGAGCTGCTCGTCTTCCTCGTGGGGCTGGAGCTCGCGGCCGCGTCTGGTGAAATCGATTGGTTGTCCGGCATAGGCTGCCCGGAGCCTTCTCAACGCGCCAACGATGTTCGGATTAGTGCAAGCATAACTCGCCGCATCTTCATCCAACGACTCTTCGTTAACACGGTCGGCCATTGGCGTCATCTCGTTCTGGCGAAGATAGGCGCCGAAGTTGCGCAGGTGGCCTACCGTATTCCGAACAGTGGAGGGGTTTCCGCGGTCCTGCTCGGCTGCGCTCCTGAAAATGGAAATGAGTTGTTCGTCATCCTCGTAGGGCTCGATCTCGCGGTCGCGCTTGGCGAAATCAATCGTTTGTCCGGCACAGGCCGCCCGCAGCTTTCTCAACGCGCCAATGATGCTCGGATTAGTGCTAGCATATCTCGCCGCATCCGCATCCAACGAATCGTTGTTAACCCGGTCGGCCATTGGCGCCATCTCGTTCTGGCGAAGATAAGCGCTCAAGTTGCGCAGATGGCTTGCAATATTCGCGACAGTGCGAGGGTTCATGCGGTCCCGCTCGGCTGCGCTCCTGAAAATGGAAATGAGTTGTTCGTCATCCTCGTAGGGCTCGATCTCGCGGCCGCGCTTGGCATAATACACTTGAAACTCTGTTGAAATGTCCACGTCCGACGCCGAGCCGCTGGGCGACTTTTTGCCGCGACTTCCCCCAAACGCTTTACCACCAACCACTGACTTAAAGCGCGACCACAGTCCCCGGCTTTTTTTCTTCTTCGTGCGCGCTACAGGCTGCAGTTCCGATGGCGCCGTATAGCGCGTGCTGCTGAACAGCCCGTCCTGCAAGTCAGACGGCGGCGCGTCGCCACTCGAGCTACGAGCACGAGGCAGGTCGACGCTGTAGCGCGTGTTGTTGAGCCAGTTATCCCGTGTGTTGAATGGTGACGGCAACCGCATCGAACCGCCGACATCAGTGCGCTGGATTCTTCCATGCGCCTCTGCGGGGCGAGCAACCGGCGAACCAGCATCAGGCGAGCTCCCTTCTGCGGAACTCTCATCAGAGGATCTGAGGTGCAGATCGCTCAGCTGCTGCTCAAAGCCCGCTTGATCCGCCGGCACGTTGTCAGCTTCTTGACTTGCCCGCTGCCGCTCTTGCAAGGCAGCGTACTGGTGCATCCAGGCGCCCGTATTGAATGGGTCGCAATAGTTGGGTTCCACGCCACTCTCCTCAGATGGGGATAGTTGTTTTTCACAGCCTCCGAAACGAAGCTCGGACGACGGGCCGGAGGTCCAGCTTGAGCAAGCCGATCGTTGAGGTCAAAACCAGAAACAAGCCACCATTACCTGCCGCGCTCGCCGGTCGGCATCTTGTCGGACAACATCGCGGTCAGCTCCTTTAGACCGCACGCGGTCGACATCAGTCATGCAACCCACGCGACTGCGCTCCGAGCAAGCCAGCAAGCCGCTTCGAAAGCTTCGGTCGGCTGTCGAAATCCAAGTCTCATGCTAGGAGCGTTAGCTGTCGAGGAGTTGACAATCCCTTGCCAAGGGATCGGAAATACGTCGCGCGCGGCAGGCCCGCGAGGCGGCATAGTCAATGCACGTCGGCGTTTGCGTCTGTTACCTGAGAAGTCATCGTTTGGATGACTTCGACGATGCGGATGCGGATTTGCCTTGCGCTGGCGGCCGCTCCAAGGCGCGCAAGGCTTGTCGAAAAAAATCGAGGTCCATCTGCTGGCGCCCCACCAGCCCTTCGAGCTCGGCGATGCGCGCTTTGGCGAGCGCGAGGGCGGAGCGCTTGTCGTCGTACGTCGCTAGCGGCTTCAGCTTGCGGGGGCCAGGCTTGGGTCCGCGCTTGCGGTTCAACCCGTCTGGCCTATCGGCCCTCCACGCCTTGATCCAGTCGTGGAGAATCTTGCGAGAAATACGGAGCCACAAGTTTCATTGTGCCATCGGGTGCCACCTCCCAAGTGACCGCATATTCGTCCTTCGCTTTATCAGACCGGTGTTTGGTCCATGAAAAGACAACGGGTACGCCAGCGTCGGTCTTTCGGCCAACCTCCCATCGCCTGGGAACGAGGTGGGCTACCGTCGAGACCTTGGCAAAGATTTCCTCCGCCGTCTCACCATCCTGCGCTCGCCAGGTTGATCTAACCTTGTCGATTGAAGGCTTGTCATCCGCACGGACGCCACCGCCCTTACCGGCTAGCCCGCCGGTCAAAAACAGCCATAGAGTAAGGCCAACACAGCCCCCGAGCCCGAACCAAAGCACGCTTCTATCAGTCATTTTCTTTGTTCTCTTACCCCACGCAGCCGGCCCTTATACCCGCCTCGCATCGTATCTCCGAAGACACACAAGACGCACCTATCAGGGTTGGTAGATGGCGTCTGGAGTGCCCATCGGGCGATGAACTACTAAATTTCACGCTGTAGCATTGCTTCTCTCGGTGAACTCCGTTCGGGGGAAGCGTTCATGGTTCGTCTCAGGTGGGAGGGAGACGATGCCGAATTTCCGGTTGAGAGATGGGCATTATTCAACGATTAGTTCGAGACGCCGCGATGGAGCCTGAAATGGTCAGCCGCATCACGGCGGCTTACAAGCGAGCGCTCCATATCCTTTGCGTGAAGGATGGTGACGATCCGCTATCGGAGATGATCGCGAGGAAGATCATCAAGATTGCACAAACCGTTGTCCGTGACCCGGCGGAAATTGCGGCCCTTGCGATCAGAGAGCTCGAACTTCGGTAAGGCGAACACCGCCATCTGTGCAAGCTCGGCAGCCGTGAGGGATCAACAGCCGTGCCCTGGCCGGGCGCGGGCCTTGTTCAATTCGAACAGTTCGATCTTGAGCGCTTGGTCCCGGTAGTCGAGGGAGACAAGCGCATTGTGGGCGCACGTGCGCCGGCTGTCGGTCTTGAGACCAATGTCAGCAATTTGACGCTACACGCCACTACGAAGTGCCTCCATAATCTGCGAATTCACTTCGGCACGCAACTTGCTCGGTTCACGGCATCATCACCAATCGCAGTGCGATGGTCTTCGGGACGGACTTGCCGCGCGTCGCTGCTAGCGTCTGGTTCGCCCCGACGGTTTGCTGGCGACAACAAGGACGCTCGGTTATGGACCGAGAAAATGCAGGGAAGTGTTCGATGCGGTCTGGAGTTCTTCTTTCGGGAGCCACAACAATTGCGCTCGTCGCAACAGGTGCAGCCAATGCGGCAGACCTTGTGCCAGTAGTGAAACTGCCCGCTGCTGTTTGGAGCTGGTCCGGAGGCTATATTGGCGGGCACGTCGGCGGCGGCTACGGCCGAACCTCCTTCAGAAATCCGTACGGTCCGTCAATCTATGGGGGCGCCGTCGATACCCCAGTGTTCCTCGCAGGCGGCCAGATCGGCTATAACTGGCAGAACAACGGCTGGGTGTTTGGCGTCGAACTCGATGCCAGCGGTGCTGTCTCCGACGGTACAAATACTTGCCTCGCGCCGTCCGGCTTTCTCGTGAGCGCAAACTGCAAGGCAGGTCCCAACGTCTTTGCCACGGGGACCGGTCGCGTCGGTTACGCGTTTGGCGCGCTGGGTCACACGCTGGCCTATCTCAAGGGAGGCGTTGCTTGGCAAAACAATCGAGGCGACATCGTCAACAACTTCGAGGGCCTCGCGCCACAGCAGAAGACCCACTTCGACTATGGTCGCCTCGGTGGCATCATCGGGCTGGGCGTCGAGCAAGCGCTTACGCCTGCATGGTCGGTCAAAGTAGAGTACAACTATCTGCATTTCGGTGGGCCAAGCGTCGCGACTCCTCCGACGGTACAAAATCCGCCATTCGCAATTCTTCCGGCGAACACAACGGGCCTGTCCAGCAACTATCACATCGGAAAAATCGGATTGAACTACCATTTTGGCGCCGACCCGTGGACGCAGTGGTCCGATGCACCGTTGTACGCGAAAGCACCCGCCGTCGCGCCGCCGATGGCTTACGCCGCCGGTTGGTCGTTTGAAGGCGGATCGCGGCTCTGGCTCAGCCGGGGACGATTCCAATGGAACTTTGGCGCTGTGCCCGTCGAGATCGCTACTGTAGATCCCAACATTCTTGTATCAAGGCTCACCTACCACCGCCTCGACGGGCTTTCCGGTGAAGCATTTGGTCGTGTTGACAGCCCGTGGGGAGTATTCCTGAAGGGCAATATTGGCCTCGGACGCTTCAACAAAGGAAACATCAACGATGAAGATTGGAGCTTGGGGCCGCTTTCCTATGTCAACAATATATCCGGCCAGGCAAACGGGAGGTTCACCTATTACACGGCCGATGCCGGTTACGATTTCCTGCGCGGCGCCAACTACAAGGTCGGCGGATTTATCGGCTGGACGTACTACGAACAGAGTTCCGACTCGATCGGATGCATGCAGATTGCCAACCCCAACTACACATGCCCGGCGAGGGCAGACACTATCATTGGCAGCCAGAATACTCAGTGGAATGCACCTCGTGTCGGCCTAAGCGCCGAAACCATGCTCACCGAGCGTTGGCGTTTGAGCGCGGACGTCGCTTACCTGCCCTGGACCGATTTCAAAGGGCGTGACAATCATCTGTTGCGCCCGACGACCACCTTCATTGAACAACGCGGGAATGGAGGCGGCGGGATCCAGATTGAAGGCGTGTTGTCCTACTTGATCACCAAGAACTTCAGCGTCGGCGTCGGCGGGCGCTACTGGGCAATGTGGACCAAGAAGTTCGGTGAAGCGACATGCACAGGCTGTGATGGCCCGGGAATCATCGCTGGGACTCAGTTTTCGAAATTCGGCATGGAGCGCTGGGGTACCTTCTTTCAGGCGTCCTATAGGTTCGATTGAGTCAGCCAAGCTCCAGGCCCGTTCGATGCCATCATGAAGCTTTGGTAGTGACACCGACTTCGGCGCCAGTTTGGCGCCGAAGTCGTTTGGCATGTGAAGCAGTAGATGAACGCTCCGCCTTGCGCGGCGGCACGGTTACGTAGGGCTGAGATATCGGCTGTGGTGGCGTTCGAGAAGAATTTTAGCAGGGTCGGCAAGACGGACGCGATTCGGGCTGCGGCGGCAGCGCATCATCGCCTCTTATGGATTCATCCATTCCTCGACGGCAACGGCCGTGTCACACGCCTGATGTCGCATGCGATGCTGTCAGAGGCGCTCGATACCGGCGCTGTTTGGTCCGCAGCTCGCGGCCTTGCTCGAAATGACAGCGCCTATAAGGAGCATCTCGCGCAATGTGATCTTCCGCGACGCAACGACCTGGATGGTCGTGGCAGCCTCAGTGAGGAAGCCCTCGCATCATTCACCCGCTTCTTCCTTGAGACCTGCATTGACCAGGTGAACTTCATGGAATCGCTCATGCAGCCTGATCGGCTGCGCACGCGCATATTGCTGTGGGCGGAGGAGGAAATTCGCGTCAACAAGCTGCCCCCTAAGGCAGGTGCGGTGCTTGAAGCAATCCTCTATCGCGGCGAGCTTCCGCGCGGCGATGTAGCCGGCCTTCTCGGTCTGACGCCACGTCATGCCCGACGTATCGTCTCTGAACTCCTCGGCCGCGGCGTCCTCAGCTCAAAGGGGCCACGTGATCCGTTGTTGCTTGCGTTCCCCGCCGCCCTCGCCTCGCGGCGGATGCCGGGGCTGTTTCCGGAGCACACGGATGAGTGAGCAGGGCATGAGCTTGTCGGTGGACACAGAGGCGCGCAAAGCGGCTCGAGAGATCGTCGCTACCAAATGCCGTTGCCGCGCAGGGGCCGCGTGATGCGTCCTGCACTGTGCTCGACCTTCCAAGGCTGGTGCCAGGGCCGCGCACCTTTTTCAAGTTCGCGGACGATCTGATCGGTGATCTTCTGATAAACGTCCGTTCTCACTTTTGCCTCCTAATTGCCGGTTGCGCATGCAACCGGAACTAGGCCCGCGCCGATGAGCAGGGGTGGGCCGTCACAGGCCGGAAAACGAGCGGGCTTGGTGCGGGCCGGACCCCGGACTTGATCCGGGGGACTACACGGCCGCCGTTTTCCGCCCCTCATTCTTCATGAGGGGCTTGGCCTTGACGGCCCGGGGGCCGCAGGCCCCGATCAGGCGTGCGTCTGGCGCATCGCCTCAACTGAAATGGCACCCGGGCCGCGTGAGCATAGCGACCTGGCACAGGCTTGCAGGTGACAGGGCACGCGGGACGAGTGTAGCGACGCGACCGGTTAAAAGGGCACCCGGGACAGAGGCAGTGATAGCGATCGCCGCAGGCGAGCCTCTTGCTTTCGTCGGTCTTGCGCTGCTTGGCGCCGTCTTCGTGAACTCGATCTACGTGTCTGCGCATCGGGCGTCGGCTGAATACGTCGCGCGCGGCAGGCCCGCGAGGCGGCATAGTCAATGCACGTCGGCGTTTGCGTTTGTTACCTGCGAAGTCATCGTTTGGATGACTTTGACGATGCGGATGCGGGTTTGCCTTGCGCTGCCGGCCGCTCCAAGGCGCGCAAGGCTCGCCGAAACAAATCGAGGTCCATCTGCTGGCGCCCCACCAGCCCTTCGAGCTCGGCAATGCGCGCTTTGGCGAGCGCGAGGGCGGAGCGCTTGTCGTTGTACGTCGCTATCCAGCTTATCCCTGTCGGCACGGGTCGTTTCCAAATTCAAATACTCGTCCTTAGAGACTGTTATGAACCAGCAGCGAGTTTAGCGACGTTTTTAAGCATGATGCATGCGAAGGCGATGAGGTGAAGGTCGTCGAACGATCTTTCGCGTGGGCCACGCGCTTCCGAAGACTTGTCAAAGACTACGAGCGATGCGCTCAGACCCTCGCTGACCTTCTTCGTCGTCATGCGCTCGCCACGCTGCCGGCGGCGTTCGCAATGCTCCAGAAAAACAACGGCGACGTCCTTCACCGTGAATTTTGACGCGTCGCAGCTTGCCTGCACCGTCCTCGAAGCTCGGCTTAGCCACCTAGCTCTCGATGTAGCCTGCCCGAATTCAAATTCAGCGACCGAGCACCGCGGAGTTCGGCCTCGCGTAAGTGTGTGTTGGTGCAGCCGTGCACGAATGCACAAGCGTTCATGCCTGATCGTCAGATCCTCTTGGTGACGTATTACCGTCTCATCGTCGGCAAACCACTGCCTTCGCATCTTCCTTTGCCGCCGACGCGCTTTGTCCACTCCATGAATTCCCTGATCGTCCCGACTTGATAGGACATCGGATTTTTCCGGTGGCGATGGCGTCAAAGGATGGCCTCGATGCCTTTGCGCCGGATCGTATCGAGCAGCACAAGGGCTGGGCCGTTTGGACGTTTTGCGCCACGTTCTAATTTGGACACGTGGTCAACCGTCAGATGCAGGAATTTAGCGAAAACGGCCTGGCTCATGTTGGATTGCTCACGCAGTTTCCGAATTTCCGAGCCGGTCAACGGCGCGATAGTTGCGGCAGGCATGCTGCGGTTCAGCTCACGCATCGTCAGCTTGTGCGATTCAGCGTCCATGATGCCGAGCTTGTGCATGGCATCGGCGGTTTCGGTCATCTCGCGGGTGAAGCGGTCAGACAGTTGCTCTTTCTTCTTGGTCATGGTGTCACCTCGATTAGCTCTCCCTGTTGAACAGCCTTTTTTATCGACGCGGCATCGGCTGAAAGCCACGCGTTTGCGATCCGGCGCAGGACAGCTAACTGCCGATCATCGACGTTGCTCTCGTCGCTTTTGGCGAAGCCGAACAAGAACACCGAAAAATCCTTGGCCCGAAATGCGATCATCATGCGATAGCCGCCACTTCGTCCCTGCCCTTGCCGGGCAACCCGCTGCTTGATGAGGCAGCCGCCTAAATCGGCATCCACCAACCCCCGTTCAACTCGTTCAATCGCGTCGAGCAGACGTTTTGCTGGAATCTTTTCGCCGCGAGCGAAGCGGGCAAATGTCTTGAGTTGGTAGACCGTCAAGCTTCCTCTCTAGTTCATTGAACTGTAGTTCATTGAACTGTGATTTGGAAGCAAAATCCGCGCAAGAAGCTTGCGTTTTTCAAGATCGAGGGGGCGGAACGCAGTGACGCGGGAATTGCGAGCCGCGCGACGGCTCTGATTGTTACGGGAGGCGCGCCGTAAGGAGGTCTCTACGCTCCATCTCGGAGGCGGAATTTACCGTGAACAAGGCACCTCGGTTTTGTGCCGCTTTGTGCCCATTTTGTGCCCCGGAGTTTTTGGAAGCGTCTTGTAATCGGAGCCGGAATCCAACTAAACGGCTGATAATAAACGGTTTTCTTTGGGAAGAGTTGTAAAGGATCGTTACGGCATGAAAAAGCCCGCCAGAGGCGGGCCAATTCTTTGATATTGTTGAGAAAAGCTTGGTTGCGGGGACCCGCAACAGTCGCTTCCCTAGACCTTCGCCAATTGTGATTTCCCTGACATTATAGTGGCTTAGGATCTAACGTCTGCGCTTTCCACGCAAGCCGAAGTCGCACCCCGTCGGAGCTATGCCTTAATCTGTCACTGGCCGGCGCAGGCAATCTTCCTCTTGATCCGAAAAAAGACGTGAGCGCCATGCGCCATCCAGCGCTCGTAATCGGCGAGCGTCTCTGCTGGGAAGTTGGCCGATAGCTCATCTTCCTGCCGCATACGTCGGATCTGGGCGCAGATGCTGTGAATGGCTGACGCGGACATGCCTAATGCGCTACCCACTCGGAACTCGGCTTCCATCGCAGGGCTCTTCATACCTTGCCGCTTTGCGATCTCATACTCACCGCGGTAGTACGCCTCCACGTGATGTTTCCACCAAGGCCAGTCTTTAAATCTGCGTCTGCGCTCTTGGGGAGACCCTTCTGGGCCCGCCAGAAGCGAAAAAGCATTGATTCTCGCAACCAGCATGTCTTCAAGCGGCTTTTGCGCGGCGACCACGGGCCGGCCACGACCTGCAAGCCTTTGCATCCGCTTCTGAGCATGGCGATTGACACCTAACGCTTCCAGACGCCGGATATCGGACTTTTTCCAGGAATGCCGACACCGGTAGGCAGCCAACAGCTGTCCCCGACGGTATCGGCGATCCAAACCTTCAGCCCAAGCGACCAACGACCTTCCGACGGCAAGTACAAGCACACCAACCACAACAAGGGTTGCCAGAGCTTCGTCCGGAATTTTCGGGGGCGTCTTCTCGACCGGAATTTCAGGGGTCAAATCGGCCATGTCTTCCTCGTCTCGTGTTTGTGTGACCCAATTTGCCCATCGAAGAGACGTCGATCACGTCAATTTAAGTCGGCGGCACCTCCGGCCATGCCCAAGCCACCAAGACGTCTCTCTAGCTGACCTTCCGACGTGGTTACCGAGATCTTTCCTGTTGAGCTATACCGCGGCTCTCGTGAAGTCTTATGGGTTAGTAGGGACCAATCCTGACCGATGACGCAGATAAAAAAGGGACGCCGAAGCGTCCCTCAACCTTACTTGAAAAGCTCGTCGTAGGCCCCCTGATCGTACTCCCCGCCTGCAAGCGCTTCTGGTGGTCGGGCCAGAGCACACCCACTTACAGTGAAGTCGAGTTGAAGCAATTGCGCACTTAGGAGTGCCCTCGCGTTTGCAATAATTGCGGCGCAAATGGCTTCTTCCTGAGCAAGTTGTGTATTGTCAGGTCCCTTCGGAAACGCGCTCGCATTAGCTCGCATCTCAGAACGTATTTCGAGTGCGCGACGATACGCGGCGCCGGCAATCGTTAGGTAAACCTCGATAGACATGATTTTCCTCGCTGGCCCTCACCTCTCGCCCAGTGAGGGCGGTAGATGGAAGGCCGACGAGGGCCAAACGATATGATTGCAAAAATATTCTGGGGCAGCTTTGCCAATTTTCAAGTATCGGCTGCGCCATCTCTCGGCATTTCGTTTCCCCGAAACCTATTTGTCGATCTCCCGTTGCAATCTGCGAGCATTGGCTCGCAAACGACGCTTCTTGGTCGCAGCCTTCAATAGAGGCGACGGACGTCTGCGCTCTCCTTGCTGAAACATCTTAACCAGCACCTGAAACGCCTCACTTGCCTTTTTAAGCATGACCGTGTGCTGCGAGATGGCGGCACCATGACCACGCAATATGCCTGAAAGAATCGCGGTACCTTCAGTAATATGCCGGGCTGCTTCTACATATCTATCGATGGCGGCGGCCAGCTCGTTATTCTTGTCGGCTGCCGCCCTTGCTTGATCGAGATTGGCCTTCAGTTCTTCGTACCTATCCTGCATGTCTTGGGAGGCAGGCTTGAGATGCCGTGTAACGATGGCAAGCGCGTCAATATGAGGTTTGAGAACCTCCCTAACAACTCGCTCAGTGGCACGGACGGTCACCTCATCATCTGTAGGACCTCGTTTAAGCAGCAACAAAGCTTCCTTCACCACGTCGCTTTCGGCGTCGTAGTTCATCTGCTTCTGACGATTCGTTATAATCGAAACGAAGTCGTCATCGAGCGAAAACGTCTTTGGCTTCTTCTTAAGGTTTTTTGGTGCAGATGGCTCAGTCATAAGGCCTCACAAGAGAAAAATACGCTTATGAAGCAGTCATAAGCGACATCCCCAAAATAGTGCTCTAGCTAATACGTCGCCCGATAAAAACGCAATCGGGTCGGCGCCGGTACGTCTCCGGTGGTGGAGGCAGTGGCCGATGCCGTACCTAGACCCGACCAAACTTGACGCCCGCTTTAAGCTGCCCGTTGAGCGCTGTCTGAAAAAGGACACAAGTCCGGCGGCGTGGGGCCACCAGTGGGATTGGCCGCTCCCCGAGCTCGGTGAATTCAACGACGCTAAGGCACGTTGGGCGGAAAAGCCGTCGCCCAGCGATTTCCAGTGCTTTGAGCCCTTTCCGACTTCGGCGGAGTTCGCCGGGCTTTTCGAAGAGCTTCCACCACAGCTGTGCGAGGCTCACGCCGACTTCTCAAAGCTCAATGGCCTCGGCAGGCTGCGCGACACGATCGCCAACCGTTACGCCGAGCGTGAAGAGCACAAGCAGCGCGCCCTGCGCATGCGCGACTGTGGCAAGATACTCGCCTTCGACCGCTATCGCATCGGCGATCGCGAGGAGCGCTTTCGGGTTCTCGCTAACGGCTCGTTTTGCCGGGAGCGGCTCTGCCCGACCTGCATGAAGCGCAACAGCGCCTGGCAGCATGTCCGGCTCAGCAAAGCCGTCGAGCACTACCTTCGCGTAAACCCGCTGCACCAGGCGCTCCTCCTAACGCTGACAGTCAGGAACATGCCGGTCGACCAGCTTCGCGACTGGCTGAGCCGGCTGTTCAAGGCTTTCTGGAAACTCATGCGCTACAAGCGCGTGAGGGACGCGGTTCCGACATGGTATCGGACGACCGAGATCACCCAGAACGCCGAGACCGGCGACTTCCACCCCCATCTGCACATCGTCCTGTTCTGTCCGCCCGAGTATTTCAAGCGGGCCAGGGGCCTCTTTATCACCCAGCCCGAATGGGTTGCGATGTTCAAGAAGGCTCTGCAAGTCGACTACACGCCCGTCTGCGACATCCGCGCCATGCCGGGCGTGGGCGGCGGCGCGCCGCTGGATGACCTCGGCCGCAAGTCGCTCTTCGAAGCCTGCAAGTACGTCTGCGAGCCCGGCATGTTCTTCGAGAGCGAAGACCTCGATGGCTTCCCGCTCATCGAACTCCATGACGCGCTCCACGGCCGACGCCTCATCGGCATGTCCGCCAACCTGCAACGGATCATGGACGAGCAGAGCCTGCCGGAAGACGAGCCGGAGGACTTCATTCCGCAGAACGCCCGGCTGCCTGAAGGCGCCGTGCTGGAAGGCCGCGAAATCTATCATTGGCGGAGGGGCAAGACATCGACGGATAGCCGCTACGTGCTCGTCGAGTTTCTGCCCTGGCGCCAGCCATCAGCAACCATGGAGGCGGTCATGACCAACGCGTTACCAGGCTAGCTGCTCCAACAATAAACCCCGAACCGAACTAGTTGAAACGATGAAGGAAAGCACATGAGTCAAGCGACCCAAATCCTAGCTGATGCTGTCGCCTTTCTCGAAGGCACTCTATCTGGGAACAGAGACGGTATCTTCAAAGGACAGAACGGCGGCAAAGACGAGCCATTTGGCATGATTCAGATGGTCGGACACGACGGAAACTCGGTGAAGACCTACGAGATCAGCCTCGCCGAAGGTTTCGACATGAAGCGCTACCCCGTGGGCACCAAAATGAAAATTCCTGTGAGGATCAGCGCATCGAAGGACGGCAAGCGGATCTACTACCGCGAGGTCCCGCAAGCACCAACCAACGGCACCGGGAGCACCCAGGCCCGCTCTGCTGGCGAAGACGCACTGCGCACGACCGCCAAACTCTGACTATCCCCTTTTCAAGCGCTACGGCCGGGCGATGGCGCCCGGCTGCCTTCAAAACATGGGAGTCTTCAACTATGAGCGACTATAGCGACTACTTGGACAAGGTCGGCAAGGGCGAGATCTCGCGCAAGGAGTTCATGCGCGACGTGCATCGCGCCAACGCGCACAACGAACACCCCATCGGCGCCCGGCTCGCACCACAAGGGCTTTTCGACAACGAGTGCGTGTTGTCGTACTACAAGGCTAGGGGCGAACCGCCGCCGATGCCAAAGATGAAGGTTGGCACGATAACGCGACGTACCATCTTCCAGCTCGTAGAGGTCGGCGAGTTTTTCGAGCCAAAGCCGACCAACTACCCTGATCGCGCGCCGTGGCTGTACCGGCTCGTAAATCGCGGCCTAGTCGAGACCTTCGAGCAGACCGTCGAATACGAGCTCGGTGTCGGCGCGAAGCTGACTGACGCAGAGCTGGATCAGCTCCGGCCGCAGCCGCTTGGCACGGCGCCCTACTATGACAGTGACCTCAAACCCACGCCCAAGCTCCTTGAACTGATCCGGGCTTGGAAGCGTAGTGTCGACTAAACACAAGGGGCCGCGGCGACGCGGCCCCTTCGTCATGGAGGCGGCAATGTTTAGGATATTCAAAGAGCTGTTCGTCCCGCCAGCACCGGCAACCACCGGGCCCGGTTGGCAAGGCAAGAGAAGCAGCGCTCATGTGGCGCATTTCAATTGGGGATGTCGCGACATTCCCGGGCATCTGCTTGGCGAGACCTGGGCGGTCGACGCCGAGTTGCGTTATCCGTTTCCGGGAGCCGTCTACGACGACAAGATAGTGTTCCAGTATCGCCTGGTCACGGGACAGACGAGAGGCTTTCTTCAGCGTATCAGCGGGGGCGAGCACATCCGCGACGAACGCAAGCAGGAATGCATCCTGTCCGAGATGGTGCACCGCGTACCCGAAGTTCTATCGAAGCAGATATGGGCGGCCTGGAAAGCCGTGCGGGAGAGAATTGAGGCGGAACGTGCGCTTGAGGCGTTCTCGACCAAGTTCAAAACGATGGTCGAGGCCGATACCCAGGCCGTCATCAACACGCTACGCGCCGGGGGCCAAGCGAAGCTTGGCGATTGGCTGAACATCATGAAGCCGCCAGAGGCGTTGTTCGACAATCTCGCAAGAACCACGGCCGACGCCGCGCACAAGGTAGATGCTGCGCGTAGAGACGCGGAGCGGGCGCGAGAAGCCGCGGTGCGAGAAGCCGAGCGCAAGGTCGCAGAAGATTGCGAAAGTGCCCGCAAGCGCTTGCTGTCAGGCCCGATAGCGCTTAGCGACACCATGCCTGGCAGCATCGTGCTCGGCACCGCAGTCAAAACCGGCGACACATACCGTGTCGAACTGCGCAAGCTTCGGCATCTTTTGCTGTGCGGTGTATCAGGTTCGGGAAAATCGGTCCTGCTTCACGAAATAGTCTGGCAGATGGTAGCTCTGCCAGACTTTGAGAAGATTATCGCCATCGATCTCAAGGGCGGCATGGAGTTCGCCGCCTATCGCAAAAGCGATAAGGTCCAAGTCGTCTGGGATTTTGAGAGTGGCGACGTCGCACGTGCGGTGGAGGGCCTGCTGCGCCTGGCAGAGGAACGTCAGGCCTACATGCGTGAGAACAGCCTGCGGAACTGGCCCGATCACGGCCGGGTGGCGCTCGTCATCGATGAATTCGCCGAAGTGCAATCGGCGATCGACACCGCGAGCGAGAAGGAGGAGAAGGCGCGGGCGAAACGCTTGGCCGCAAACATGGTGAGCCTTGCTCGGCGAGCGCGGGCACTCGGCATCCATATTATCATCGCCGCGCAAAAACATACGACCGACTCCATCGACAGCGCCCTGTTGAACAACCTTAACTGGCGGTTGGTGCTGCGCCAGGGCGCGCGGCATTCGGCGCGGGCGTTGCTCGATATCGACGACGACTTCGATGCCTTGCCGGTGCCGCCGACGGAACTGCCGGACGGCCGGTTCTACGCTTACGATACCAGCACCGGGGGGCTGAATCTGCTGCAGGCGCATGTCGCGCCGGGGGTGGAGCTGAATTGAGCACGCCGACGGGGAAGCACGACGGTGGGTGCGAGCGCGGGCATGACCAGCCGGCGGCGGCTCGTCGCTCTTCCGGGCACGTGTCTCGCTCGTGTCATCGGAGCGGTAAGGCTAGGAGCGACAAGTTCGCGGCCATGAAGAAGGCCGAGCAACGCGAGCACGGCCGCGAAGCGGCCGCGCGCAGCGGCGCGAGGCCATTTCAATTTATGTATAGAAACAGCAGATCACTTCGCAGCTCCTGCAAGCTCCGTCTGAGGCCGTGCCATAACATCGTGGCTGGCAGTGTAGCCCGTAAGCGACGATGCCTGGTGGTGGTTGCGCGAAGAGCGGGCAACAAAGACGGTAGCCCCGACAATGAGCATCATAGCAAGCGCGAAGCAATCGACCGCGAATTGTCGGCGGCGTGCCGCGGCACGCTGGTCGCGGACGGCTTCGGGCAGTGGAGGCGCGTCCCCTTCGTAGCCCTGTTGCCAGGGCAGACGCGCGGGCCGAGGGCGGTCGATCTGAATGCCGAGCCCGACCTTGTCCCATTCGCTGTTGCTGATGAGGACACATCGCAGGTACTTCGCCAACACGTCGTCGTTGCGGCGTGGCGGGATATTGCCGGTGTCGTTTTCTTTGAGCCAGTCCCGGACGTCGGCGAACGATTGGTCGTCGGTGGTCAGGGTCAGGCGGGTCGTCCATGTGTGGTGATTCATGGCGCGTTTGCTTTCGTTGTTTATGGTCGCGAGGTCAGCCGTGCGGGTGGGCGGGCGCGTAAGCGCTCGCACGCACGCGGCGGCATTTCACTCGATGGTGGTGCGAGCACCGGTCTTGGCGAGGTCGCTGGAATGACCTATGCTCAAGGCTGGTTTTGTGTGGTGACAAAACCTCGAAGGCCCCGACCTGCTCGGGGCCTTTTTGTTTGGCAGCGCCGGAATTTAAATCCCCTCGCGCTGCCCCACGATGCTTCCATCGCACATACTGTTTCATTCGCTCCACGCGCCTTCGGGCGTGATGGAAGATTTATGGAGTCAGACAGTGTTGGTATTGAAACCAGGCTACACCCGGCCGGGCTACAGGTGGACCTTCCCCCTTGATGGCACGAACAGTCCTGAGGGCATCGACATGACCGGCCTGCCCCTGGGCAAAATCGGCAAGGACGTGACTATCAACGGCGACCTGATCCTCAAGAACACGGGCCTCACGGAATTGCCGCAAGGGTTGATCGTGACCGGCAACCTCGACCTTACCGGCACGGAGGTCACATCGATTCCTGAAGATACCAAGATTGGCGGCAAGATCATCGGCCTGCCGAGAAGAACCATCTAGCGAACGCAAAGATCGCCCGCGGGGCGCTCCTTTGATGGCCGCTGGTCATTCCCGTTCCTCGACGAGAAAGCCCTCGTCGCCGCTACTGTGCCAGGCGAAGGCCTCAGGTCCGTATACATCCAGGGTCCTCCGCGCTTGTGCCTCGGCGTCTTCCTCGGACGGCGCGTCGACGAATAACTCGTGGATATTCCAGATGTATAGCTTTACGCGATAGCTCTTGAGCGGCTTCTCATCGGCTGTTGCGGTTGCTGCTAGCGTCTTGTCGTTCATGAATAGAAACAGCAGGTCACTTCGCAGCTCCTGCAAGCTCCGTCTGAGGCCGTGCCATAACATCGTGGCTGGCAGTGTAGCCCGTAAGCGACGGTGCCTGGTGGTGGTTGCGCGAAGAGCGGGCAACAAAGACGGTAGCCCCGACAATGAGCATCATAGCAAGCGCGAAGCAATCGACCGCGAATTGTCGGCGGCGTGCCGCGGCACGCTGGTCGCGGACGGCTTCGGGCAGTGGAGGCGCGTCCCCTTCGTAGCCCTGTTGCCAGGGCAGACGCGCGGGCCGAGGGCGGTCGATCTGAATGCCGAGCCCGACCTTGTCCCATTCGCTGTTGCTGATGAGGACACATCGCAGGTACTTCGCCAACACGTCGTCGTTGCGGCGTGGCGGGATATTGCCGGTGTCGTTTTCTTTGAGCCAGTCCCGGACGTCGGCGAACGATTGGTCGTCGGTGGTCAGGGTCAGGCGGGTCGTCCATGTGTGGTGATTCATGGCGCGTTTGCTTTCGTTGTTTATGGTCGCGAGGTCAGCCGTGCGGGTGGGCGGGCGCGTAAGCGCTCGCACGCACGCGGCGGCATTTCACTCGATGGTGGTGCGAGCACCGGTCTTGGCGAGGTCGCTGGAATGACCTATGCTCAAGGCTGGTTTTGTGTGGTGACAAAACCTCGAAGGCCCCGACCTGCTCGGGGCCTTTTTGTTTGGCAGCGCCGGAATTTAAATCCCCTCGCGCTGCCCCACGATGCTTCCATCGCACATACTGTTTCATTCGCTCCACGCGCCTTCGGGCGTGATGGAAGATTTATGGAGTCAGACAGTGTTGGTATTGAAACCAGGCTACACCCGGCCGGGCTATAGGTGGACCTTCCCCCTTGATGGCACGAACAGTCCTGAGGGCATCGACATGACCGGCCTGCCCCTGGGCAAAATCGGCAAGCACGTGACCATCAACGGCGACCTGATCCTCAAGAACACGGGCCTCACGGAATTGCCGCAAGGGTTGATCGTGACCGGCAACCTCGATCTCACCGGCACGGAGGTCACATCGATACCTGAAGATGCCAAGATTGGCGGCAAGATCACGGGCTGCCGAGAAGACCGTCTAGCGAATGAAAAGAGCGCCCGCGGGGCGCTCCTTTGATGGCCGCTGGTCATTCCCGTTCCTCGACGAGAAAGCCCTCGTCGCCGCTACTGTGCCAGGCGAAGGCCTCAGGTCCGTATACATCCAGGGTCCTCCGCGCTTGTGCCTCGGCGTCTTCCTCGGACGGCGCGTCGACGAATAACTCGTGGATGTTCCAGATGTATAGCTTTACGCGATAGCTCTTGAGCGGCTTCTCATCAGCTGGTGCGGTTGCTGCTGGCGTCTTGTCGTTCACATCATTATCTCCCTTTGGTTTCGGCCACGCCTTTCGCGGCCGTCGGGAATTCCAAAAGGCCGGCGGCACTTGAGCGGGCGCGCAACGGAGGGTCCGGCCGAGGGACCCGCATTTTTTGGGACGGGCCCCGAAAAATTCGGGAGACGGTTGGATGCCTTGCGCGTTCGCGCCGCTGGCCTATGACCGACTTCAAGGCCGTGCGCGTTGAGCCGACAGAAGGGAGAGCATATGGGCCACGATGCCCGCCGTAGACACCGGGCCTCCAAGGAAAGAGAACCAGCCCTCGTCGTAAAGTCGCAAACACGATTGCACGATTTATCAATGCTACGGCAGCGCAGCCAAAGCCCCGGACGAACGGAGCCCATGCGGGCTCACGGCCAGTCGCCGCCCTCGTCGCCTTGATCGATGACGTCGGGGCATTCCTGGCCTTCGTAAGCCGGGCGGAAGTTCACGCAGAGTCCGCCGAACCCGTTTTGGTACTCGGCATGATCCGAAACGATGCCGTAGTGATCCGCCAACACCTTAGCGGCGCGGCTCACGGATGCTTCCACGGCGCCGATCAAGGCACGTTGCGTGGCAACGTCCAGCGTGGAGCCCACAATCGTGTCGCAGAGGTCATTGACGTCGAGTATCTTGGTCATGTCGATGCCTCCTTAGTATTCGTCGGCCCGCATGATCGTCATCACGCGGCTGGTGACGGCCGGATCTGCCGGGTTGGGAGACGCGAACCTGCCGTTTAGGTCGTAGTAGTCGACCTTGAAGAAGAAGCGGACTGAATCGAGATCGATCGAGCCGAAGTCGTGCTCGCCGTGCGGGTCGTTGTCCGGCGTGAAGCTGTCGAACTTGCGTACCGCTTCGAGCAGCTCGGCCTGGCGGTCGATTGCGAGGCTGGTAACGCCGGGTGTGAGCAGGACGGTCCCGCCGAAAACCAGGTTGCGCCTGAAGCTGTCGTTGAGATTGCGGATTATGTCGGCGTTGATGTCGTTGGTCATTAGAGGTTCTCCCGTTGGTTATCGGCTGCGCCATCGCGGCCGGTCGGGAGAATTCGAGGGCAGCAGGCCTGAGCGACCAGTCAAGGAGGCTCCGCGTGCAACGCCGCGTGGATGCCTTGACGGGTTGCGCTGCTGACCTATTCACCCGACCTTACCGGCCGGGTGGTGCGAACGATACCTCGGGATATGCTCAATGACTGGCATCGCAAAGCCAGCGCTGATCTGGCGACTCCGATCCGAAATGCATATCGTGACGGTCGAAGTAGTGCGGGGTCGATATGCGCAGGCTGCTGCAGTGCGATAGTTCTGGGGGACGCATGACGGACAAACGAGCCTACCTCGGCCGGAGCCTCAATCAACGCGCCTACGATGCAGCAGATAAGGCCGCCGCTGCCTTCGAAGCTCTGATGCGGCAGAATGCGGCTCTGGGACGACTCGCCAGCGGCCATACGTTGATCGGGTTCAAGACCGAGGCGCTGCGGATCTTCAATGAGGAGTTCGCCAGCGCCGCCAGCTTCGCGCTCAACCTTCTGGACTCGGTTGACGAAGAGACTTCGCAGGCGATCGCTTATTTCGCCAATCGGCTTGTCGAGCTGATCTATGGCAAGCTGGTGATCTGTGGTCCTGGCACCGGCATAGCTGAAGCTACGGTGGCGCGCGAGCTAAACAACATCAAGATCGCCCTCCAGGAACGGCGAGAACGGGTGCTGGATGATTTCGCGCACGGCATGGCAGGGGACAAGCGGATCAAGACTGACCCGGTCGTAAGTATCGCCGATACCCAATCGACCAGCCCTGACGAGGCTCCGGCTTCAGATCGCGTTGTCCGGATCGACCATAACAGTGTGGGCTATCGCGAGACCGAAGAGGCGCTGGATACTCTTGAGCATGGTCTGAAGTCGACCAACGACTTTCCGGGCGAGCCGGAGGAGAAAGACCAGTTCGTCGCCGAAGTATCCGCCGCACGGCGGCTGTTGCAGGCCGCACGGGTTCGTATCGCCGCCCTGGCTGAGCTTCTAAAACCGCTGCTTGTGCAGTTCGTCGCGAAAGTGAAGGACAACGTGATTGCGACGCTGGCGGCCGCTGCCGGCGCAGCAATCCTTGCTTGGCTTGGCCACATCTTCGGTTGAGCGCCTTCTTGAGCGGATGGAGCTTAAAATCGTATATGTGATTGCACGATTTCCCGCCGCCGATCCAATTGTAATTGGCGTCATTCGACGCAGAACCATCGAAGCTTGCTCTCTAACGCCGAGCCTGTAGGCTTCTAAGCAGATGAGCGATTCCGACATCCCACCAGAACTTCCGAACATCGAAGAGCTGCTGGCGCGAGTGGCGCCGCCAGGCACGCCCGACGAGGCGCTGGCGCTGGCGCCCCAAATGATGGATTTAGTGCTAGGCTTAGATCCGCTGAAGGCGGTTGCTATCATTGGCGGCTTAGCGACCGATCCACGATTTCAAGCTCACCAGATTCGGCTCGACTACACGCTGCGCATCGTTCTCGCGATGGCCCGAGGTTCACGAAAACCGAGGCAGACCGACCTTGCCGAGTTGCTGAATGCTAAGCTTGTCCAGGCCCGCGTTGCGAGGCTTGAAGACCCCATCGAGGACTTCTTCGTGGAGTCGCTGTTAACTCGGGAAGGCGAATTCCTCCTTTTTTCAGGCGGATGGGAAAAGGCCTCGATTCACACCGAGATGATTCTAAATGCGTTTCGCCGACTGCCTAATGGTGAACCCAAAGCCAGGGCGGAGCGTCAGGCCTTCGCGCTCTTACAGTTGAGCACAGAGCTGGTCCGGCGCGCCGGAGTAGAGGCGGGTACGATAGGCGGAGGCTCTCCGAACGGCGACATTTCCGTCCCGTCCGATACCCGGCTTGCAACTCTGGCGGCAAGGGTGCGATTTACCGACCCGGAATTGCGTAAACTTGGAATCTCGGCCGAAGACGTAGAGCCCTTTTTCTTGGCGCCTTCCGATCGGTCTCTAGTCGGTTCACGCGAGCCAGGTTCTTCGCCTTTGGAGTTCAGTCCTCTCTTCAAAACAAGAAATGGGCTGATCGTGGGCGCCCCGGCCAATATCTCAACGGCGGTCCGCGCGCTTTTGATTAGCACGGCTATGGTGCATGACCTGAGCCCGTTCTTGCACTTAAAGCTGCTCGAAGCCAAAGCCATGCTGCTAAATCAAACCGGCTTTCGCCCCATACCGAGAGGTCGCACGAGCATATGCGACGACCAGCTCTACAGTGAGGTGGTGATTGAACTTTCTGCAGGACGTTTCCTGCACGTGATCCTTTCCGTCGATGGCTTTGCGGGTTGGCCTGATCGGGCTTTTGGCTCAAGCACGCCCAGCAGCCAGGAACTTGTGGATGCGATCATTGGCTCGATGCGGAGGGCAAGAGTCGAGGCGGCAGAAAGTCCCAACTTTGTCGAGGGAATGACTCTCTGGCTGTGCGGCGGATGGGGCGCAGGCCGCAGCTTTGAATATATAGCTGAAAACGAGCTTCCTGACTGGACATTCACCGCGGTCGAGCCCGCCGATATGGCAACCATGACGATCTGCGAGGATGGGAAACTCAGCGATATCTGGCGATTACAGAAACAAGTCTCGCTCGTCGGTGAGCAGGGCTTTCAGTTTTTTGCCACGAACGGCCTTTTGAATCTTTTCAATTGGTGGCGAACGTCCGATCATGCGTTGGTTCCTCCACAGGAGATCGACGCAGCCCCTCCTCTTTCGATTAATTTCGATACCAATCTCTTGCTCGATGCCAGGAAGGAGGCGTTGAACGCTTTTGGCAGGCGGGTCGTGCAAGACGAGCAAGGTCGCTGGCACATGGTCGCCCGCCTGGAGAGGGGAGAGCAGTATCAGGCTCTTCAGCACGTCTACGGTTCGCTGGATGATGCTCAGCGGGCAGTATTGGCAGGTGTGGTTGCCGATCAGGGCTCCAAGTGGTGGATAAGGCTTCGCGCCGCTGATGATCAGATGAACCGCGATACATTTGAAACATGGCGGACGGTCCTTATCTGGGCTGGCCAAGTCCTGCCAAAATTCCTTTCCACCGTGAAGGTCAGAGACATCGTCGATACGATTGGGTTCGACGTAACCGCCGACGGATTTCCTGACGGCTACGATTTCCGGACGAATCCCGCTCCGTCTGACCACGAAATTGATGAGGCATTGATCATAGCGACCGATCTGTCTCGAAAAAATGTCTCCATCCATTTGAAGCCAAAGTGGTTCGCCGGATTTTACCGTGCCGACAATTATGCAGAACGCGCAATGGCGGTAAGCCTCTTACGCGGCGCATGCGCGATTTTTGGAATCGAACGGTCTTCCGAGGATCTTCAGAAACTCGTCTTGGCTTCAGTGGGATCTACTGATTTTCGCCACCGCCACGCCTTCCTTGTGCAACGACCGATCGACTACCTCGTTTCTGGCGGACTCATATCGAGCTTCTCCAAGATTCCGACCTCGGCCGCTGCTTTAGCGAAATGTGGCTCCACGTGGCGGGTGCATCCGCGCAGCGAGGGCGTGCGGATTGAGGGGAAGGAGCAATGCTTATCGCTCATTCGTCGAGTTGTGGACGATTGCCAGGCAAGGCTATTGGCCGACGTTGCCATTTACAATCGGCAGCCTCTCATTGTGTCTCTGCTCGACGGCCTTCAATCCGCGATGGCGGAAGAAGCACATTGGCGTCGTTCCGCCAGGGCTCTTAGGGCCATCCATGGCGTTGAGCGCGATTTCGAGTTGAGCCTTGACCACGTAATGGCAGCAAATGGTGTGTTGCGCGCCAATTCTATGCTGGTCGAAATTGCGGCTGTTGAAGCAAGACCGGAAGGCGGCAGGCCCGCCGGAACAATGGATATCGAGGAATTGCAGGCGCGGGCGCTCCAGGTGTTCCAGACCGCCGACAACTATCCTGCTTTCCTTGCCGACCGGATCGAGCCTGCGATCCATATAAGCCCGACCGGCGATATGCTGTTTCAACACGACTTCCACGAAGCCGCAATTGCACGTAACGCCGAATTGCGTCATGCCCGCGAACGTTCGGCATCGAGCGACGAGTATGTCCGGCGATTCGAACCAGAGCGGCCGGGAAAGGACCCGGATTCTGGCTTCATACCGGCCCTCCAGGCCGAATACCGCGTTCCCGTCGAGACGTTTCGGGAGCTGGCAGCGGTCACGGCTACGCTGGCACGGCAAAAGGGCCAAGGTGTCATGATCCTGAGGAGGTCGGAGTTCGTGACGGCGTTTCGACAGTTTGACTTCCTCTCGGGTCTCGATTTCGAACCGCTCATTGATCGCCTTATTCTCCCGCACCGCGCAAATTGGCGCGAGATCCCAAGCGGCTGCACGCCGAGGGATTTCGATCTTTCCAAGTTCGACCGCCGCTATTCGTTGATCGGACGACCGATCGTCTCGCTGTCCAGCGACCCCGATCCGCTCTTGGCGGTAGCGCCGGGATTGATAGAGCGGGCACTCGCGCACAATGTTAGCGGGGCGGCCCAGGGGCTTCTGCAAAATGAGTTTTGGACTAGCCCCGAAATGAGGGCTTATTCAGGCACGGCTGGCGCGCGGCTGGGGATTGAATTCAACGAAGACTTGGCCCGGCAGCTCTCCGCTCTGGGATATACAGCCACTGCATCAGTCAAACCCTCAGCTTGCCTGAATCAGAAGGCAACGGAGGAATTGAAGAGATTGGGCGATATCGACGTGCTAGTCGTGGCGGGAGGAACGCGCGTCTGGGTCTGCGAAGCCAAAGACCTCAAGATGTGCCGCACCCTAGGAGAGGCAGCCAGTCGGCTGTCAGAATATCGCGGTCAGGTCATGAAGAATGGAAAGCCGGACAAATTACTTCGGCACCTTCA
Organism: Bradyrhizobium sp. CCGUVB23; assembly: GCF_024199885.1. Lineage (NCBI taxonomy): Bacteria > Pseudomonadati > Pseudomonadota > Alphaproteobacteria > Hyphomicrobiales > Nitrobacteraceae > Bradyrhizobium > Bradyrhizobium sp. CCGUVB23. Next base: position 4,891,746 of record NZ_JANADQ010000001.1, on the reverse strand, counting down.
GCGTGTTGACTACATTCGTCGACATTCTGCTCAATTGGGCAAGCGACTTGGATTGGCCGCCGAGCCGACTGTCCACGGCGTGATGATCGTGAATTCGCCCCAGCCTATGCAGCAGCTTGCACGCGAGTACTCAAAGGATTCGACCGTCGTCATGCTTGATCGAATTCAGAGCGTCCCATGGACGGACGGTTGGTAAGCAGCATGAGACTTTGATTGCCCAAACCGTCCGCAACTATTGCTCAGGGACGAAACTTAAAATCGTGAATGCGATTTCACGCGCCTACCTGGCCTCTTCCCGATAAGATGAAGAACTTGCTTTATTCAGCCGCTTCAGCGGGCGTGCTCTTAAGCTCTGCAAATTTCGCCGCCATCGTGGGGTTACCCCGGGTCAACTTTTTAATCGTCACATCCTGCGCCTTGTCGTTCGCCAAGCGTAGATTGCGGTCAGCCCCGATCAGCGCATCCTTCGTTTTCTGCAGGTGATCAATGGACTTGTCGATCTCCGTGATCGCGGTATGGAAGTGCCTGGAAGCGAGATCAGTGTTCTTCAAGAATCCGTTCTTGAACGTCTCCAGTTGGCTTTCGAACTGGGTGATGTCGATATTCTGCGCCTTAACCAGCGCCAGCTCGGTCCGGTACTTCAGGGAATTGAGAGAGGCATTCCGCAGCAGCGTAATCATCGGCAGGAAAAACTGCGGCCGGATGACGTACATCTTGGGATAGCGGTGGAAGACGTCGACGATACCCGTATTGTAGAGTTCGTTGTCGGGTTCGAGCAGTGAGACCAGGATCGCATACTCGCAGCCCTTCTCGGTGCGATCACGGTCAAGCTCCTTGAGGAAATCCTCATTCTTGCTCTTCGTCGCGGTTCTATCGCTCTCGTTCTTCATCTCGAACATGATCGAGATGATCTCGGTGCCGGCCTCGTCCGCGTCGCGGAAGATATAATCGCCCTTGCTGCCGGTCCGCGCGTCGTTGTCTTTCTCGAAATAGGCTCGCGGAAACGCCATCGAGCGGACCCGGTTGAACTCGGTCTCGCAATGCTGTTCGAGGGTCTCGCCGACCATTTTGGTTGAGAGACGGGCCTTCATATCCTTGAGGCGCTCGATCGCGTCGTCCCGATCCTTGATCTGGGTTTCGTACTTGTCCTTGAGCGACTGCTCGGACAGCTGCTTTTCAAGCTGGACCTGCTTGATGCCGTTTTTCAGTTCATCGCGGTCCTTCTCGACGGCACCAACGGCCTCGGTCACGGCGAGCTTCTTCTCAACCTCGACGGTCTGAAGCTTGGCCTTTAGCTGTTGGATTTCCTCTTCCTTGGCGGCAGAGACCTTGTGCAGCTCGCCGGCCAGGAGCGCTTCAGCTAGTTCCGAGGCTGCTTTCTTTTCGCGCTCGGACTCGGCCAGCGCGTTCGCAAGCCTGTCACGCTCTTTTTCCACGACACTGAGCGCTTCGGTGACAGCAAGCTTTTGGGAGACCTCCGTAGCCTCAAGCCTGGACTTCAACTCCTGGATTTCGGCATCCTTGGCAGCCGCGGTCTTCTGCAGATCGCCACTGACCTGGGCTTTGGCCAATTCAATAGCGCTCTGCTTATCGCGCTCGGCCAATTCCAGCCGTTCGTGGAGTTGCTGGGCGAAATCGGCGTCGCGGACCTGCTTCAGGATATCCGCGTAACCGGATTCATCGACCTTGAAGGCCTTGTCACAGTGGGGACAGATGATCTCGTGCATGGCTCCTGTCCGGATCGGCGCGGCTGCTGTTGTCATTCAAATACGGGCTAGGGCCAACAGAATCGGCCATGCACCTTTGAGAACAAAATTAGAACAGACGAGTTTTCACGGTCAAGCAATACGCCACGCTTCCAGGCATTTTCAGCCCGAAATCCACCGGTTTTGCCGCTATCGATCAGGCGGGGTCTGCTTATCTAACCGGCAGAGAAAGCGGCAAAACCGACCCTGAGTATTCCCTTAACCGTTGTTCCTACTGGGATATTTCGCGATAAGGGAAGCGGCAAATATGGGCGCCCCAACGACGGAACCCTCCTGCCGGAGAAACGGCTCACTATGCCCGCCGTAAACCCGCGAGTGCGATTTTACGTTTTCACGGCGGGGATGGAATAAGGAAAGGAAAACCCATCTTCCTTTCCTTACGCGAACCGTAAGGAAAGGATCGCATTCAGCAAGGTGCTGCTGAACTGTGATTATACGATTTTACGTTTCAGCCCGCCGGGTATTTACATCTCAGTGCACCGGCATGGTCCAGCGCATAACTGCTCCCCCTACGCGCCGCCCTCTATCTCATAGCTCACGACGTTGGGTCGCTGAGGTTCAAGTGATAGCGCGTATGCCGGAGTTCGCCCGTTCTGCTCAGCGCGCCTTTGGCGACGAGATCCTGAAGGTCACGGGTTGTCGTCGCGCGGGGCGCCTTTGTGATCGTAATATAATTCTCCGCGCTCAAGCCGCCCTTGAAACCATCGATGCCCTCTTTGAACATGCGGGCAATGACCTTCTCTTGGCGGACGTTGAATTGTCCGCGCAGGCGCTCATAAAACTTCGTCTTCGCGATGTAGAAATCCACCCGCTTGTTGGTGTTCTCCTGCGCTTCGAGGATTGTGCTGCCGAAGTAAAGCAGCCAATCGGTGATCTCCATGCGCTTATTGTTGCGTTCGAGGGCCTCGTAGTAGGCCTTCCGCTTGCGTTCGATCGTGTAGGCCAACGCAATGAGGGTCGGCTGCCCTAGATTTTGCGCGAGTGATTTTTCCGCCAACGCGCGCGCGATTCGGCCATTCCCATCTTCGAAGGGATGGACGCTGACGAAATAGAGGTGCGCAAGGGCAGAGCGCGTGATTGCCGGCAACGGGTGCGTACCGTCCGGCCCGGAGCCGTTAAACCACTTTATAAACGCGCCCATCTCCGCCGCCATGCGATCAGAGGGCGGCGCCTCAAAGTGAACCTTACGCCGGCCGATAGCCCCGGAGACCACCTGCATAGGTTCGGGATGAGTACGGTACGCCCCGATCGTCTTGATGGTCCGATCCCCGCTCAACAACATGCCATGCCACCCGAACATAGTCTCGTCGGTCAGGGACCCAGAGAAGTTGAGATACAGGTCGACCATCATTTGCGCGATGCCCCGTTCGGCGGGAGGCGCGCCGGCCTGTTCATCACCAAGGCCGAACTGGTGCCGCAACGATGACTGGACACTGTCGCGGTTTAGGATTTCGCCCTCGATTTCCGAGGTCTTCAGGGCCTCCTCGCTGATGAGTTCGATCCGCAGGTTCTCCTGGTCGTCCGGGCGGACATGCTTGAACGCGCCGATGAACTCTCCCGAGCGGAGGAGGAATTCAGCCTCCAGCGGCTCAAGGGCGGCCGCGTCATAGGTAAATTGGGGCCAAGTGGTCTCTTCCCAGTTCCAGGGCATGAGTTATAGGGCTCCTTTCTATAACTCACTGTGGGACTTCAAATGAGCTATAGCAAGCCAACCTATAGCTCATTCAGGAACCTGTGAGGCAACTCAGCACCCCTTGACCAAAATCATCACTCACTTTATGAGTATTATCCAGAAAGTGAGTGACAAAATGACAAAGCCTCTCAATGAATCTTTCGGCAGATTGCTGATCGAACTTCGCCAAAAAGCTGGAATTTCCAGCCAGGGCGAGTTCGCGACCCTCGTCAAAAGCAGCCAGCAAACGGTGAGCCGCTGGGAGGCTGGGCTCTCGCGACCACGTGACGGCCAGATGCCGCTGATCGCCGCCGTGCTCAAGGCCGAGGTGGCCGACCTCCTCGAAGCCGCCGGCTTCATCCGGAAGACCGCTGTTGTGAGCTTTGACCAGCCGTTTCCGGTCGATGGCCTCACCCCGGACAGTTTCGAACGCTTCTGCCGCCATTTCCTGCAAGCCATGTACCCTGAGGCCCGCGTCGAACATGCCGGCAGCCAGGGACACACCCAGGACGGGCTTGATGTCACCGCCACCTTCCCCAACGGCACGACATTCAGCTTCCAGTGCAAACGGGTCGGGGAGTTCGGGCCGCAAAAAGTTCACGCGGCCGTCGCCAAGCATACCGTCGCCGCCGCGAAGAAGGTTTTACTACTGACCAAGGTCGCAAGCCCACAAGCCCGCACCGCCATCAAGGACCACCCGGACTGGGAAATCTGGGACCGGGAGGACATCTCCTACAAAATCCGCCAGCTTCCCATCGCCGACCAGGTCAGGCTGGTCGACATCTTTTTCCGTGGACAGCGCTTTGCCCTCCTCGGTGTTAATGAAGCAGGCCCATGGGAGACCAGTGAGGAATTCTTCGCCGCCTTCAACAATGCCGAGGGCGTGTTCAACCATGTTTGGCATCTCGTCGGTCGCAAGGGCGATCTCGAGGCTATGGATCAAGCCTTGGGCGATCCGAGCGTTGCGGCGACCCTGCTGATCGGGACCGGCGGTTCGGGAAAATCACGCATCCTCAAACAATCGGTCGAGGCTTTCGAGGCAAGCCATAAGGGTGTCGCAGTTCGCTACCTATCGCGAAACGCCGAACTCACAAAGAGAAGCCTTGAAGATTTGGGCGGCAAGGAGAAGCTGCTCGTCGTCGACGACGCTCACGACCAAAGTGATCTTCAGATCCTCTTCCAGTACGCTGCCGACCCTTCCAACAAGGCCAGGCTCGTCCTTTCTCTACGCCCCTACGGTCTGGACCACATCAAGGCCCAAGCCAGCACTTTCTCCCTGATCGGCCCTCCGCTTCGCGAAATCGCGCTTGAGCGGCTGACCCTTGCCGAAAGCGAACAGCTCGCGACCCAGGTTCTCAAAAAGCACGGCGGGCCGCTCTCCGCTGCGAAAGATATCGCCCGCCTTACGCGCGATTGTCCGCTGGCCACCGTGGTCGGCGCCCAAGTCGTCACCAAGGAAAAGCGGCAGTTCAGCCTCGCCCAGCAAGAGGAGACCTTTCGAAAACTGCTGTTCTCGCGCTTCCAGAGCGTCATTGCCGGACAGATAGGCAACAAGAGCGAAGCCGAAACGATCAAGAAGGTCCTTCGGGTACTCGCGCTATTGCAGCCGGTCCATCCCGAGGATGAGGCCCTGCTTCACGTCATCGAGCAAGTCGAGAGCATTAAGCCGCACGACGCCAGCCGCATCATGCGCTTGCTGACCGAGGCCGGCGTTCTGTTCAAGCGTGGCGCGCAATTCAGGCTCTCACCGGACGTTCTGGCCGACTATATCGTTGAAGAGCATTGTGTCGGCCCTCTCGGCGGCTCCTCGGGTTATGCCGAGGCCGTATTCGACGCTGCCAACGAAAAGCAGATGGAGCATCTTCTCGTCAACCTCAGCAGGCTCGATTGGCGGCGTTCGAATGGCGATCCGAGCAACAGCAAGCTGATCGATGGTGTTTGGAGCAAACTCAAGCCCGAACAAGAGTACCAAGATCCACATATCAAGGCCGTCGCCGCTGTCGCCTACTATCAACCTGCTAAATCCATCGAGTTTGCGGAGCGGTTAATCCACGAAGGGAAGTTCATCAATCAACTTCCCGAAATTCTACGCAACGCAGCTTTCAACTTCGCCCATGTCGGTCGCGCCTGTGAAGCTCTGTGGGAACTCGGCAAACGTGATGGCCGCCCCCTTGAGCAGCATCCACAGCACCCGATCCGAATCTTGGCGGAGCTGTGCGAAGTTCAGCCGAACAAGCCGCTTGTTTACAATGAGGCCATCGTCGATTTCGGCCTCGCGCTCATTGAGCGGCCAGATGCCTGGCAATCCCCCTACACTCCGCTGGATATCCTCACCCCGATTTTTGAAACCGAAGGCCACATCACGGAATCGAACAATTTTTCGCTGACCTTCAAGCCTCATTTTGTGAATGTCGAGGCAATCAAGTTGCTTCGCAACAAGGTGTTGCATGCGGTGATCGACCTTCTGTTCGATCCGCAAGTTCGTGTGGGCGTTCTGGCGGCGACCGCGCTGTCGAAAGCCTTCCGATACCCCATGGGCATGTTTAACAGCTCGGCATCCCCGGAGACCCGCGACAAATGGACCGGCGTTTTTGTTGAAGGGTTGCAAGCTATTGAAGCCGCCCTCAAGGCCCGGGCCGCGGATGATCTCGTTTTGCTATCGGTTTGGAAGTCTATCTCGTGGCATATCCAGTACGGGAAGGGCGACGCATCTGATGCCGCACGACGAATTCAGGCTCTCCTGCCAGATACACTCGAATTTCGCGCCCTGACGGTGCTCATCGATGGTCACGGCATCGAGTTTCGGCGCTTTGATCCGATCAAGCATCAGGAGAAGTGGGCAGCCCATATCGCGAAGCTGGCCCGGGATATCTCAAGCACCTATCCTGAGGCCGAGGCTCGTCGAGTATTCATTGCCGACCTTCTCGCGCACATCATGAAAAACTATAAGCGCGGGACAGCCACGCCATATGCTCTCTCTGAAACGCTGATACGTACGTCCGTCGACTTTTGCAGAGCAACGCTCGACGATGCGTTGATCCATCCCGGGTCCGAGACAGCCCGGTTTGTACCCGGCGCGCTGGCAGCCCTTTGGGATCACAACCAAGACCAAGCAAGAAATGCGATCCCCGAACTGCTCGCCACCGGACACGAACAACTCCGCGTCTCGGTTGCACAATCCTATCTGCGAATCCTCAGCAGCGGACTCTACAACGACGCGGACATTGCGATCCTGCGCACATTGCTTGCCGCCCCGGAAGTCGCGGTGGCGAAAAATGCGATAATGACCCTGACCAGCCTGCCCGAAGAGAAGGCCGGCCTCGTCATAGAGCTGGCGCATACAGCCAACATTGGCGACTCCGACCACCTCGCCGATGACCTGCTGACCGTTTTCACGTTCCATCAGTTGTTCAAGTACCTGACGGAAAAGGACGTGGAAGCCTTCCTGGACAAGCTGATGGCTGTCCCCGAGCTGGAAGGCCATTGGGTAGAGGAATTCCTAGCGCAGGCCTCACAGGCATTTCCTAGAGAGACCATGACTTTCTTCATGCGCCGCGTCGATCGCGCCGGTGAAAGGGAGGATTGGAAATACCGCCCGATCAATCACGGGCCTTATGGCCATGTCCCGCTGCGGTTTCGCAATTCCGATATATATCCGGAACTGCTCAGGACCGTGGCCGAGTGGATGCGAGCGGGCAAAGCCAAGCCGTTCCTGTTCGGCTATCGGGCCAAGGAGCTGTTCGAGACCTGCTTTGGGCCGTTCGATGGCGAGGCGGTCAAGTTCCTCGAAGAGTGGATCGCGACGTCTGACGAACAGGATCTGCGCCTCATTGCCGGCATTCTTGGGGAAGCGCACCACAGCTTTGTATTCACGCATCGCTCATTCGTTGAGCGTTACCTTGAGAAGGCCAAGCAAGTCAGTCCGGATGTCTTAAAGGAGGCCATCGGCGCGCTTATGAGTTCGGCCGTCAGCGGAGTGCGTTCAGGAACGGCGGGCGAGCCGATGCCTCGTGATGTCTCCATGAAGGAGAAGAGCGAGGCGATCTTGAAATCGCTGTCGAGATTCTCGCCAGCTTACAAGCTCTATGACGGGGTGCGAAAACACGCTGAAGACGGCCTTGCGGACTCACGGCGAGTCAAGGAATCCTTTGAGGATGACTGATTCGCGGCGGAGGAATGCTGTGGTGGACGTGATCTGGACCCCGAAGACGATGCCGAGCGAACGGCACATCGTTGTTCGTGTCCACCGAGCTGGGCAGCCGCCAACGGACAAGGGCTACTTCTTCGTAAGCGACGAAACCGATTGGGGAGGAAGCGGCCCCTTCGACATGCGCCTGGATGAGGTGATCGAACGCGCCACGCGCGCCGCACGGGAAAAGGGGCTGACGCGCGTGGTGGTGACTCCCTAGCAAGGTAACGCACAGCGATAGGGAAACCGTTGGCGACAATTCGGAAAGAGATATTCTCAAAGGCATTCACGACTGCCCCGCAGGCGGTTTCTCCAGCCATCGCTTCCCTTTGCCAAGAAATCAGTCCCGATCACCGGCCGATGATGGTGCCGGTCCGTCCCGAGCCGGATGCAATCGTTGGCGAGTGCTTCCCCAACGTTCAGGCGAAAATCGTTCGTGACGGCGGCACGATCGCCTACGGATGGTTGATTTGGGAATGGCCTCGGGTCTTCATCGAAGCAGAACATCATGCTGTTTGGGACGCGGGCGGCACATTCGTCGATATCACTCCGCACGTCCACAATGAGCCAGCCGTGCTCTTTCTTCCCGATCCTCAACGGGCCTACGATTACAAGGGCCAGAAGCGCCTCATCAATGTGAAGCGGAGCCTGGGACAGTTCAAAAGCGTGGACGCCTGGATTGCCGCGAGCGACACCATGCAACAAGCAATGGAAGACAATTCCGTTGGCAACGAAATCCGAATGAGCCGCGATTTGCTCAAACGACTTTGGGAAAACGCGCGAATGGCGCAAGCTCAGGTGCTGGTCGATCTCGCCGCCAGCACCAAGGTCAACGATCCCTGCTTTTGCTCCAGCGGCAAGAAATTCAAGAAGTGCTGCGCGCGGTTGATAGACCTGAATGCCCGATGATCGTCTCCCGGAGAAAGTCAGCCGACCTTTCCTGGCCCTCTTGAAGACTTTAAAAATCCGGAGCAGTGACCGTTCGGCTGGATCGTCGCAAAATCGCAAATGCGCTTTTTGCGGCTAACGATAGCCGCGCTTGAGCCATGACAAGGTCGGCTTCTCCACGGGTACAGTAGGCTTCGACCAACCAATGCCAGTAGATCGGCTTGCCGGGCTCCATGTAGTTGATCCCAGGGGACGTTTCTCGGACGGTAAAGCGACGCATCTCAATCGACGTGCTGATTGATCGCGCGTGCGCGCAGGTGATCAGACTGGCTCAGGTTCGCGTAATCGTTCCGCGAGCCTGCGTGCAGCTTCCAATAACGCTGGCAGATTCTCTTGCGTGATGCTCCAGACGAGTTCGGGATCAACGTCGCGGTATTCATGACGCAGGAAATTTCCGAGGGTTTCGATCTTGCGCCAGGCAATATCCGGCGCGGCTTCTTTCAGTTCGGCAGGCAGGGTCTTGGTGGCTTCCGAGATGATGAGCAATCCGTGCTCCACGGCCCGCTGCAGCACCCAGGAATCCTCAAAGTCCATTCTCAATACTCCATCAAGCGCGCGATTGATGGCCTCGACTTCACCGATGATGTGCAAGAGACGGATAAGGGGCGTTTTGCTGGGAGCCATCAGAAAACGCGGATGGCCTCGCGTTCAACATCATCCCGGATCAACTTTGAGAGACCCGTCCGGGTGCCATAATCGACATTGACGGGCAGTGCCGCTTTCAGAACGTCGTAGGCGCCTATGAAGGCGTCGAGGTCCAGCTCTGTGCCGGGGGCCCGATCAATAAACACGTCGACGTCGGAGTCGGGGCCTGCTTCATTTCTAGCGTACGAGCCGAACAAATACAATCCGTCCACGCCAAAGGCCCGCAGTTGCGGTTCTACAGCCTTCAGGCGCGAAATGACTTCTGTCGTCTGCATGCGCGTACAATACCACAGCTACATGGACGACGGCAAAAGGGTCCGCTGACATGCTCCATCATTGCGGTCGCGGCGCGGGCTTGTTCGACACACATCGCCGTAAAATCGCAAATGCGATTAACCGCCGGCGAGGCCGTCCCCGTAGTCAATAGGAGAGACCCGGACGCGCTCGCGGAGTGCCCTCACGGCTTACTCAAATTCCTCGACGCGATGACCGTCGACAAAATGAAAGGGCTGCTTACCAGGCTCAAGGAGAAAACCGGTCACGACTGGGTCTGGCCGGCCGGCCCCGCGCCAGACTGAGCGGCTGGCACGGCTCGCACATGCTGCACCGTCAATGCCTCATGCGCTCTCCCGTCTTCCCAGCTCATCGTGAGCCAGCTGGTCGAGGTCGGGTAAGAAATGACGATCCTTCCTGGCCGATACTTTGCCCCCCGTAAGAAGGGATATTTGTCGACATCGAGCGGTTCGAGCAACAACACGAAGCCTAGGCCCAGGATATTCAGCGCCAACGCTTCGATATCCTCTTGTGCGTTTGTGAGGGGCTGTAATTGGAAGCGTGGGTGATTCGACATCCGGTCGCCTGCGTTCATGGTGCAATAGAGGCCGGCACCCTCCGGCCAGTGGCGCGGGTCATCGAGCATGTCCAGTATCGCGGAGTCCCGCGAGAACGCGCCGGAAAGCGGCGTCCGCCCCCTTGCGAGATTCTTCGACACCGCAGCGGCCTTGGCGGTCTTTAGAAGCCAGCGCTCAACGTCATGCCCCGAAACTAGCGCGTGCCTCATCCCCCCATCGTGTTCGAGATACGATTTTAGCGACGCAAAGAAATAGTGCGCTGCGTCGTCGAGCGGATGCAGCGCGCTATTGTGCTTGGTGCATAAGCAGTTCGTACGCAGGCTTTGGGGCGCCAGGATCTTCTCTTCGTCGGGCGCAAGCCAGGGCAGGCCCCCTATCGAGAATTCGCCGTCTCCCATCAGAACCCTTATTACCGACTCTGAGATGATGTGTTCGCCCGAGATGGGGGCAACGCAGGATCCCAACTCCTTCATGTAGCACTTGGCCACACTCGACGACGGTGGTAGCGACTTCAGCCCGAGAGTGGCGGCGGGCTTGTGCCACTCCTTGCCATTGAAACAACAAAGGCGCGCGGCTTTCTTCGAGCCACAGGGACAGGGGCTGTTTAGAACCGCCTCTCGTTTTCGCCTCGCCTCACCCATCGGCCAGCCCCTGCATTATTCGAAGCCTAGCGATAGCCCCTCTTGAGCTTCTTCGTCCAGTTCGAGGCCATAGCAATGTCAGCAGCGCCCCGACTCCGATAGGTTTCGATGCGAACCGTGCCGGCACGGCCAATGCGTCCCCATTCCCTGACCAGCGAGCATTCGCCGAACAGGGTCGGCTGAACGTCCAGCTTGTAATACCGTGCCATATTGCGATTGCGGCGATTGTCGATCCGAGTGAGCATGATGGCGGTCATGCGGTTTCCTCCTCTTCTTGTTTTCTTACTGGTCCTGAAGTGTCAGCGGTCGACCCGATGCCGAGCAGACGTTTCGCGTCGTTCCGTAGTTCACCTTCTGGCGACACGAAGCGGTAGAGCGTCTGGCGCGTGATGCCGAGCTCACCGCAGAGCTGGTCCACCTTCGTGTCGCGATTTGCCATGCCGACCTGCGCCAACCGCACCTTCGCCGGGGTCATCTTGAACTTACGGCCCCCTCTCCGGCCGCGAGCCCGTGCTGACGCCAGCCCTGCGCGTGTGCGTTCGGAAATCAGCTCGCGCTCAAATTCAGCTAATGCGGCGAAGATTCCAAAAACGAGCTTGCCGCCGGCCGTCGTGGTGTCGATCGACGAACCGTGACCGGTCAGCACTTTGAAGCCAACGCCGCGCTCGACCAGGTCGTGGACGGTATTAACGAGATGACGGAGATCTCGGCCAAGACGATCAAGCTTCCAGACGACGAGGATGTCACCCTCCCGCACCGCCTTCATGCAGGCTGCAAGACCAGGACGATCATCGCGGCGGCCCGAGGCCAGGTCCTCGTAAAGGTGATTGGCTTTGATGCCGGCAGCGAGCAAGGCATCCCTCTGCAAGTCCAATGTTTGAGAGCCATCCGCTTTGGACACCCTCATGTAGCCGAGTTGCATCTTCCTCCTGTCACTCAAACGTTCGGTTACGTGACAGTCCCGGCGAAAGACCCCAGCATACGAAAATTCGTCACGTATCCCGTATTACAGACTAAGGCTCGCAAACGGATGCCGACAAGTCATTGAGTGACGTTCCTGATCAGTTGTGTTGCAGAGTTGCGTTCATGGGTGCCCTTTCGGCCTCCAGATATCCGTTTCGCTGGAATGACCCGGATGCTAGGTTTTGCTCAGAGACAATATCTTGGTAGCCATGCAGCTTGTCAGCCCTGAAGAATGGGATCTAGCGGCCCTTGTCGATGAAAGGCGCCGAGCAGGGCTTCTCAATCCGCCATCACCGCGCGAGCTGATCGAAGCAGTGGTCAAAGATGCCGAGCACTCTGCCGGCCAAGGCAAGGTATATCTAACGTGGGAGCCGGCAATCGATCAGGAGGCGCCGACCGATATCGCGCGCCTCTGGGCGCGAATACCCATCGCTGAGATCACTTTCGACCAACTGTTTAACGGTCGCAGTGGCTACCGCGCTCAATACTACCTCTCACCCAGGCAAGGCCTGATTTTCAATCGCGCTATCGTCGACAGCCTGATCCCAGCGGTTAAGCAGGCATACGCCGTCGCTCCCCTCGCCGTACCGTTGGCGGTGGTAGATCAATCAATTCGTGAGGCGCACTCAAAGATCTGGATTTTCAAAGACCAGGAGGCGTTCGACGAGGCCCCGGAAAATGTTCTGAATCCACCGCGCTGGGTCGACAACCTGGCTACCCGTGGCCGGCGTATCCCGCTTCCAGCTCATTTCTCGATCGACCTAAAAGGAACGTTCATCAATCCGAAGACCGGGAGGCCGTGGGTGCACGAATATAAACTCGACCGCGCCCAAGACCTCCACGCGAAAGGGTTTACCTGAGCCCCGGTACCGATCGCCCCCTCCCCTGGTTTGAGTGGCATGGGCCCCGAAACGGATGTGCAAGTATGACAGGCCCGAAATTCCGCTTGCAACGTCACAAGCCATAGATACCATTTGCACAATTTTTGGTTGTTCATTGCGGCGTCTCTCTGACGTGACGAGACGCTTCCAACGGTTACGCACAGACGCATGACGAAGCATGGCAACTCGCCAAATTTCAAGATGAAGCGCTGGCTCGCCAATCCATCGAGGCGATTCGATTTACGGGGTCCGCCAATGAAAGAAGAAGCAGCACCGGCCGCTTCCGAGTCGATTGTTGACAGCCTGCTCCGACAAACCAGCGCTTTCCTGAGGATCATCGTCACGATCGTCGTCGTGGTTTATGCCTACGCGAACCGCGAAAGGCTGTTCGACTGGCTTTCGACGATCACGCACGGTGAAGCATTTGGCGTCAAGTTTGACCGGGAGGCCGCAGAAAAGAAGTTCGCCGATCTAAAGGGCAGCGCTCCGCTGCTTCAAGGAAACGGTGAATTCTTGGAAGGTGCCCTGGCGCGTGCGGCAAGGGTTGGCGGCGCCGTTTCAGGCGCTCGGGTGTTATGGCTGGACACCAACCTGCCCAACAACGTTGTCGAACGGCAGGCGTTGGCGGCAATGAACGTCAGCGTCCAGCGGGCCCTGTCGCCCGACGATGCGCTTAAGCTTGCACGGCAGGCGGCGCTCGATGATGAGCCCTACGACCTGATCATCAGCAATGTCAGCTCTCAGTCGGGCTCGGGCCCACTGCAGAAATGTCCGGTCGTGTATACGGGGATTCCGCGAGGCACCTCCTGGTCCGGCTCGCCGGCCGAATTTAGCACGGCACAGAACCGATCCCCGCCGATGGGTTTCGCTTTTGCCGAGGCACTCGCGTCCGACAAGGACACGGCACCTGTCTACATGTCGCCTGAGCGTCCCCGGCTGATTTTCTACACGGCATCCAACGGCGGAATTGTATCGATGGTTTGCGCTCGCCTTATCACAAACTACGCAGATATCCTTCTGCAAGGGGTTGTCAGCGCCCTCGAAGAAGCCCGCTGGAAGAAGCTCCCGCCGCTACCACGGCCTCAACCAACTCCGGCGCCGGCCCCTGTCGCGGTGGAGTTCGTGAAGTCCCCCGAAAGGTGACATTGCGGCCGTGTCGCAGGCGACCTGGTGTCCGCGCGGTATGCGGCCGCAACCGCAATCGATCATGCCAGGCTGCCGTAGTTCCTCTCGCAACGCCGCATTGTTCTGATATTTGCCAAAAATGATGAACCTGTTTGATGCTATCGGCATCCGCACCGTTCTGCGGGACCACCATGCCTTCTACGTATACGTCCTGTGCCGGCCATGTGGTCAGCCATTCTATGTGGGCAAGGGCGTCAATTTTCGCTGTCTGCAACACGAAGCCGACGCGCGAACAACGAAGGCTTTGACGCATAAGCTGAACGTCATCCGAAGCCTTCATCGCGAAGGCCAGGCGGTCGCTTATCGCATCGACAGCTCCTATCCAGATGAAGCGGGGGCGCTGGCACGCGAACGCGCATTGATCGCCGAGATCGGGCGACACGACCTAAAGCTTGGCCCTCTCACTAATCAAACTGACGGCGGCGAAGGGACGTCAAACCCTTCCGAAGCGAGTCGCCAGCGCCGCCGGGATTCGCTGTGGGGCGAAGCCGAAGACCCTGAACGTCAAACCATCAATCGATGGTTTCAGAAACTGACGCCGGTCAAGTCGGTCCCCATCAAACCCGCTGCGACGTTTACGCGGGCGGCGGGCCTTTGGAAAAATGATGACACGATTGCCATGAAACCGCGCCAGGCCGGCGCCATCATCGCCTCCGCATTGGCGAACGGTGTCTTGCTTGAACCCGATTGCCTGTTGCCGCGCCGGCTTGAAGTCGAAGGCATAGAATACATCATCGAGAACGGGGTTGGCCGTGACATGGTATCAAACGGGATGATCGAGGTGCACGACGCCACAGCGACGCGGGAAATGCTCAGGCTGACAGGCCCAGGATACGCATTCGTCGTGGAGACCTTCGGTGCGGAAACCCTGATCGATGCGGGCCTCGTCGTGCCATAGTTCGCATACATGCAACAGGAATGGGGGCTAAACCAATGGATTACTTTCAGGGCGTGGTGCTTGAATATCTACGGGCTGACCGCGCATGTTTCGTCAACCCGGAATTCTGGCTGCGAGGCAACGAAACCAGCCCGCACGAGAAGCCGCACTGGTACGTCGACGTACTCGCCGTGAACATGCGGGAGAAAGCCGTCTATCTCTGCGAAGTCACTTACGCCAAGCAACCGCGCGCCTTGTTGCAGCGGCTCAACAGTTGGCACACCCATTGGTCCATCATCAACAAGACGCTCAGGGAGGACAGCAGCATCTCTCCGGACTGGCCGGTCGTTCCCTGGGTATTCGCGCCTGAGGCGGGACTGAAGATCATCACGCCGGAATTGAAGCGGCTTTTTCCAACGGCGAGAACCACCGGTCTGGAGTCCGTTCTGCCCTGGCTTTACTGCACCTACGATCGAAAGCCCGAAGCCGAGACCGAGGACAAGACTGCAAGGCCAGCCCCGCAGCTCATATGACCGCGCATTTCACCGGCAAGTGGCCCTCAAGAAAGGTCGGCAGACGACCGCGCCGCCAACGATTGTTTGCCGTTGACGGCGCGGTCGCAGCAATAGCCAGTTAGCTTCGCCAGGTTCTCACAACCGGGCTGCCCCATGCCGGTGAGGCCGGTACATATTTTTGGCGACTGATGTACCCCTGATGGGCAAAATGCTTGAGCATCATCGCGACGCGCGTGGCTGCACTGTATGGACGGCCGGCCCCCTTGCCGCCCGGGGCGTACCTCCGCACCAGGTACCGCCAGCTGAGGGGAAACCGGCCGCGAAATCTGGCGACAAATTCCTCGGTCGTGAAGCGTCTATTGAATGACGCGGCAACCAGGAAGACCCGACGGGAAATGCGACCGATCGTCAATTGAGACATAGCCTACTCCTTCGGCAAAACCGTTGATTGGCGAGTGCGAAGGGGTGGATGCCGGTCCCCAATGCCTCCCGATCGCAGAAAGTCCGCGATCGGGCTGGGGACCTCGTAAGGTTGGCCGGGAAGTCGCCGCTTTGCAGCACCTTCGCCGACTCGGCGGCCCACTCATAAAAGCGGCCTGAACCAGCACCAGCTGCCGTTATATAGGGTCCTCAGGCTGCCGCAATTCACGACATGGAGAGCACCAGCCTCGGAATTCCGGCCGACTTTGCACTTTCCAGAGCCGCGCCAAGCAGGGACGACGCCCATCATCGCTTGATTGCAACGTCCGACGGCAAACCGCGTTTGATTCGAGCGCAAGACGCCATACGTACTGGTAACGCTGCGGTCGCAAGAGGTTCTGAACGATGGGTGCAGTCAGCTTTCGGGGAGACGTTGTCGATCGCCGGATCGAGCATGGCGCGCGGATTTCCGTTGATGACTATGTGCAGTACGTAAAGCTGGACCACCGGCTGAGCCCGAAGGGCGAGGAGCTGGAGGAGACGGCCCGAGATCTCGGCATGACGCGAGCCGGACTCATCGAGCCGCGCAAATGGGCGCAACAGGTAACCAGGACGAGCAAGGAGAGATTGGCTCGGGAAATGACGCTCCTCTACACGTTGAATGCGCATAGAGACCGCATTCTGGGAGCTCAATATCTGACCAAAGCCGCCGCCGCAGACGTCGCCAGCGTCGTTCCCGGCGACCTCCTCGACCTCGATGAGATTTACGGGGGCCTCATGGTCCAGGGAGTCTACGTCCTTGTATCCGATCAGACTCTCGCGCGTGGGCTGAGGAAATATCGGCCGGAAGCCCTCCTAGGCGGCCTCATTGCCGAGCGAGCGGCGGCGCGCGCCTAGGCGGCTATGCGCCGCCGGTCCACATGATCAAGTTGACCGAAACGCAAAGCATCACACCCTAAAAGTGGGTGCATCCGAGCGAGGACCGCTAACTCTGGTTCGTCACCGGCTACCGCACAAAGACGTTATTTATGCTGCACACCGGGTTTTCTGGCGCCTAGAGCAAAAAATATTTCCGCAAAAATCTACCGAATCCAGCCGGTCAGAGATCTCCGTCCAGCTAAATAATCGGAACGGTCGGTGATCGTCTCCCTCGATTTGAGGCCCAAATCGCTCCGACCAAAGGAGTTCAACGTTGCATACGTTAGCTTATGGTCTGGTGACCCTGGGTTACCTGATCCTTTTCATCCTTAGCCTGGGTTCTTAATTCCAGGTCGCGGGGCAGCTTCGGCTGCCCTGCCCTAGCTTCCGCTGCGGCGTATCTCATCGAGCCGCTGCTGAATCCTGCCTGACACACCCTGCGTCATGGCAAGAAAGAGCTTCAGTTCGTCCGGCGAGAAGGAAGTATCGCGGATCGACTGGATGTCGGTGACAAGGCTACCCTTGAGCGGCCGCACCGAGATCGTTGACGCGTCGGTGTGGGCATATTCCTGTTTTCTCAGCTTGAGCAAATGCTCATGAAAGGCAGCCTGCTCATCGTCGTATTGCAACAGTCTCTCCGGAAAATTGATGCCCTTTCCCCGTCCTCCGGCAAATGGGCGGGCATAGGCGACAATCATCGTGGTCGTGAAAGCAATCTGCTGAATCTGCACGCTCCCCCGACGCAGAAACGACAGGGAGTGCCAACCCTTCTTGAGGATATACTGGGCGCAAGAGTTGGCTATGGTCAGGTCGCCGTGTGAGGCGTGCAATTTCTCATAAGTAACGCGATCTCGCGGCAAAAGAATCAGGTCTTCAATCATCGTATCATCCGGCTATCACTTCGGGACCACTTAAGGGATTTCCATGACGGACATCTTCAAGTTTTGGTCGACGATCGGCAAGGCCGAGACGATCCATCCCCTGGACCGGCCGATCTTCGATCGCCTCAACAATTCCCATGGGTTCGACCTGCGGTGCCTGCCGTGCAATTTCGGCGGCAAGCTGCGCACCGCGCCGGTCGTGCTGCTTTACCTGTCGCCCGGCTTCTCGGAAACCGATGTCAGGATCGCCAGGTCCAAGGAAGGACAGGAGCGGTATGTCAGACAGCGCATGGGCCGGCTGGGGTTCACGGATCATCACCCCGAAGGCGCCAGATGGCGCAAAGAGCGGCTAGCGTGGCTCGGTGAGCCGGATGCCATCAGAGATAAGGTCGCGATCGCCAATATCGGCGCCTATCACTCCCGCACCTTCACGGATCATCATGTTCTCGCCGCGCTTCCCTCCAGTCGGGCCATGCTCGATTGGGCGCAGTCGGTGCTATTTCCTCAAGCCGAGCGCGGCGAGCGAATAGTGGTCTGCCTGAGGGCAGCGAATTTCTGGGGGCTCGAAGTCGGACGGCGGTATGGCAAAGCGCTGTTCGCGCCGCAGACGACACGTAGCGGCCATATGCAGCGAGGCCAAATGCGAGACACCATCGAGCGCATGGCCCGGCGCTACGTCTAGGGCCGGCACATTTCCAGCTGCTGGGTAACGGGGTTGGCGCGGAACGTGTAGTAGTGGGCCGCATCGCAGGGCTCGTTGCCGGTATTGCTGAGTGCAAGCGTGCCGCTGACCCGGACCGCGCCGGACGATACGTCGGCGATCGCGTTGATGCTGCCGCTGACGATGCGGTCGGCCGTTGCGCCGCTGCCAGTGATGCTCACGCCGTTCACCACCAGGTTGGTGGCGCTGATCGTGCCGGAGACTTCAAGCTGCGTCGAAGGAGTAGCTACAACGCCCATGCCGACATAGCCGGTCGCACCGTTGACGAGCATGGCATCCTTGGTAGGTGCTATACTTCCTGCGCTACCGGGCGGCGCAAACCGGAATTGGGACAGGCCATTTCCATTATTTCGGACAACAAAAGCTGGCGACCCGGTTAGGGTATAGACCCAATTGCTCCCATTCCAGACCATCCCTTGGTCGATTTCACCGCGGATGCTCACACTACCGTTGACGTCGAGCTTTGTAGAAGGCGCACTGGAGCCGATGCCGACGTTGCCACTGCTGACGATGCGCAAGGCTTCGGTGCCAGATGCTGCGAAAGCCAGCGTCTGTAAGGCAGGCATGAACATGCCTGTGCTATTGTCGTTAGTGAATGTATGAGCCGGCGTAGTTGAGCTGCCCGATGCTGTCTGGAGCACATTGCCGGTCCGGATTGCCTGCGCAGCATCCACGGAGTAGCCATTACCCGGTGTCCGGCCGATTCCAACGAGCCCGCTGAAATAACCATTTGTGCCGCTGATCGGCCCTGTGCTGCTGACGCCGATCGTCACCAAGCCGCGCGAGGGATCGAACCAGCCGGTGTTTACGCCGCTCTGAGTGAGCGAGACGTAGCCGGTGCCGGAGATCGCCAGCATGGATGTCGTGCCACTGGTGATGCGGTCGGTCGTTGCAGCCGAGGCAATGCCGGTAAGGCCGGAGCCGTCGCCGACAAAGTGCGTGGCGCTGATGGTGCCGGAAACTTCTAGCGGTGCCGTGGGGGTGACGTTCTGGCCGGCGAAGTTGATGCCGGTCCAGCTCGTGATCAGCGCACTGCCGGAGATGTGGAGGGTGGACGAGGGGTTGCCCGTGCCGACGCTAACTTTACCGCCGCTGGTGTTTATTTGCACGTTGCCCGGCGTGGCGTTGGTGGTGCCAGCCAGGGTGAGCAGTCCATTTGCGGCGCTGCCGCCATAGATTGCGGGGCCAGAGAAGTAAGTTCCGGTTGACATCACACCCGAGGCAGCCACCGCACCGGTGACATCGAGGGGTTTGGTGGGGGTGGAAGTGCCGATGCCGACGTAGCCGCTGCTGACGATGCGCATGGCTTCGGTGCCCGAGGTGCGGATGGCGATGAAGCGGTTGGTTGCATCCCCCTGGATGCTGTTGTTAGTGGACCCGGACCAAGCGAGATAGCCAGTGCCGCCGCTATAGCTGAAGTTGGAGCCCGTGATAACATTCCCCGTCGCAGCGGTGATATTGCCGTTGTTGGCGGTGATAGCGTTGAGCGTGGTGAGCGTGCTGGTGAAGTAGCCCGTCGTCCCGGCGATTTGGCCGGTACTGCTCACGCCCGGGACAATGAACAGGCCCGAATTATCCATGTAGCCGGTGGTCACCCCGCCAGTGGTGAAGCTGACGTAGCCGGTGCTGTTGGCGGTGACTTTGGTGGTGCCGCTGGTGATGCGGTCGGTGCTGGCCGCGCCAACGTTGGTGAGACCTGAGCCATCGCCGACGAAACTGTTGGCGGACACGCTGCCGCTGACAATCAGATTGCCCGCCGTCGTCACGCTTGGTGCCCAGGTTGGACAGCCAATGTCGCCGGGCCGTGAGTGGTCGCCGATGCACAGCCGGTTGGTGTTGTTGCCAAGCGTCGAGGAAATCGTGGCCATGTTGCCCCAGTCCTGGGCCACGGCAAAACCAGCCACAGAGGCCAGCATCACCCCGAGCAACACCGAGCGCATGCCCCAACAATAATGCTAAGCCGCTGAACTGTATCGTCGACCGCGTAGTTTCTCAGCAGGCGTGTGGCGATTAGCTTCGCGATATGGATTTGTTACGCCGGATAATACCTGTAGGGATCATTCGGGCCGCCGCCTCCTCGGCGAACGATCTTCCCTGCATCCACCAGCATCCGCACGTCTTGATTCACTTGCTGCTGGTAGGCATCGTCACCGTGTATGGCCTTGGCCAATTCAATCTCGGTGCGGCCTGGGCCCTTCCCAACCAAAAAACGAATGACATCGATTTGGATCATGTCGACCTCCTCTGGAAGAGGCCTACCAATAATCACCGAAAAATCGGCCGCGCTAGTTCACCTACGCGATTTATTTTTTGATAGTCCTTTGAAGGAACTGGCCCTGAGCAGCCCCTCGGAAGTGATGTCACGGTACTCAACCTCAGCATAGAACGTCGGCTCGACCCATGTGGCCTTGGGCTTGCGCACCGGCCTGGTCAGCTTGGCCTTGGGGCTTACGACCGTGTCGAGCTGCTTGCGTATCTGGCTTGAGACCGTGCGCGACCAGCCCGTCCCGACCTTGCCCATGTAGACCAGCTCTTTGCCTTCCTGCTTGGCAAGGTATAGAGCGGCGACGCCCGACGGGTCCTTGATGAACCCGACCACCGGGAATTTCCCGCGCTGAATGGTCTTGATCTTGAGCCAGCCCTCGTTGCGATCGGAGCGGTAAGACGCATCGGCCTTCTTCGAGACGATGCCCTCATAGTTGAGCTTAGCGGCGTGCTCGAACAGCATCTGGCCGTCACCTTCGAGGTGTTCGCTATAAAGCACCGGCGCCTGCAGCTCGTGGGCTTCAATTAGCTCCTTCAGCAGCTCCTTGCGCTCAACCTGTGGCCGCTTGCGAAGGTCTTCGCCTTCCAGCCAGAGAAGATCAAAGGCGTAGTACAGCAAACGCTTTTGGTGGCCGCCTGCAAGCTCAGCCTGCAGCTCCGAGAAATTTGTGCGGCCTTCATGCACGACCACCACCTCGCCGTCGATGATCGCCCGCCCCGGGATGTCGAAGGCCCGCACGATCGCGGAAAACCGCTTGGTCCAGTCGAGCCCGTTGCGCGTAAAGGCGCTGCCCTTGCCCCGGTCGAGGTGCAGCTGGATGCGGTAGCCATCGTATTTGATCTCGTGGAGATAGTCGCCGGCCGGCGCCTTCATGCGCAGCGTGGCCAGCTGCGGCTTGATGAAGCCCGGCATCGCCGCGGAAGCAGCACGCACGTGGGACCTGGCACGCTTAACCATACGCTACTCAAAACTAGCACAGGACAATGCCGACCAGTATAATCGGGATTATTTGGTAATCCCATGTTGGACGATGAATTTAACAAACAGCGGTCGATATTGATCCGCGACCTGGCCGACAAAGCCGACGACCCATTTATCAAGCGGCGGCTGCTCGACCTCGCCACCCGTTATGAAAAACGGCCGGTCAAAACCAGGCCCTTGCCGCCGGTCTCGCTCAGCTGGCCAGAAGCCGAGCGGCGGGACGGCGGCGAAAGCGGCTAGCCATTGTTGTCCTGTGGCTGGCCGCTGGACTCGGCCTCAGCCTTTCGCGCCTGCTCGGCAAACGCGATGACGGCCTCACGCGTCTTGGCGTCCTTGATCTCAGCGAAAGCCCGCAAGAGTCTCAAGGCCTGCAGTTCTTCCAGCGTGGCTTGCATCCGTCTCCTCCGCTGCAAGCTATACGCGTCGGAGCGCAGACCGGGCAACAAGACTGTCGCGTGGTTCGGCTTAACGTTAAACCGAAGCACCGTAGTTCAACGGACTATGCAAGCGATCGTCTAATACTGCGGCCGCCTGAGCAGCTCCGGTAACCGCGAGATCGCCTTCGCAATCCGCCGGGCCTCATCGCGCGTGAGAAAGCTGTCGGCGTACTGATAGCCGCTGCGGTGCAGATCCTCGCGATGCATGACGCCGCAAATGAAGAAGCCGTTGGCGTCCTTGACGCGAAACCCGTCCTTGTCTTCTTCCATCACCCAGGGCGCCGGAAACCGCCGCAGGTTATCCATTACACCCTGCGATGCGCCGGCGTTCCGTTGATGCGCTTCCCCGATGTGTAGGTTTTGCCAAGCTTGGCCTGGCCCTTCATCCGATCGCGCTCCTCGACCAGGCCATCCACCTTGGTCTGCATGCGCTCAAGCAAGGCTTGCGCTGATGTCGTCGGAATACCCACCCGCTGCAGGGTCAGAATTTCCTTCTGCTGGCGGCCGATTTGCCGCCGCATGTGTTCGATCTCGGAGCGGATGTAGTCGAGTGTAGGCATCGCTTGGCCCTAAAAAGCCGGCAGCGCCCAAAAGAACAAAATGAGAACAATGAGTCAAGGCTGTTTGGGGCTGGAGATGCGGCTTACGCCGGGAATCCGGCTTAAGCGAATGGCCAGCCCCCGCCACGTCGGCGCGATCGGGTCAAGGCCGCGTAGCGCCCGAAGGGCTTGGCCTTGAGGCGATTGGGACGGCGTGGCCTCTCAGGAAAAGAGGAATATGGCCCGCAGCGTAGCGAGGACCATTCTCCGGCCCCGAGACCGGTTAAAAGGGCACCCGGCGCGCGCCTTAGTGATAGCGATGCGTAGCAAAGGCGTGACCGAGCGCCCCCGGCGAGGGGTTCATTATGGCTTGCGTGAGGGATCGTTACCCGACCGGCGGAGACGGCGTAGCGGCTCCGGGCGAAAGCCTAGAGCCCGGCCCACAGGGCACGCCCGAAACTGAAAGAGGCTCCCCCGTGGGAGAGCCTTAGCTTTTCGCTAAAAAGATGAAGGCGGCGGCAAAGCGCTCCCGGAACTCCGCCTCTTGCGGCAGCTCAATCGCCCCTTCAATGACAAGCTGGGCTTCCACCAACGCTTCGATCGCCCGAATGAATTGATCCTTGCGGCAGTGCGACCACGAGGTCAGTTCGATCTGGCCATAGATCGCGTCCAACAGGGTATTGGCTTCGGCCAGCGAAGCCGAATCTAGTCGCCCTCCTGGTCGCCCTGGGGCTTCGGTTCACGAAGGACGATCTTGCCCGAGACCGCAAGACCCGGTGCGATCACGATGTTGAAGCCCTTGCCGTCGTCGTTCGGCCACGCGGCGCCGATCCGCGTCCACGTTGCCTTCCTGCCGTCACCACTGACAACAAACGCGTCATGCGAGGGCAGCTTACTCTCGGCCATAGATTTTCCTTTTCAAACGAGAGGGGTGTTTCCAGCGAAACGCTGTGGGGCAATGCTGACGCAACGTCACGATGGGTAAAGCTGCTAGAACGGTTTGTTGCTTAGCGAACAGGCATGCATCGGCAATCGAGCGCGGGGCTTTGCATCGGCGACCAAGCGGCGCAAGATTCTGCCACACCAACCATCTTCATCCCTTTTCCCGGAGACGCCCATGGCGATCGACGATGCACGTCCGTGCCCTTGCGGGTCCGGGCTCCTCTCCCGCTGGGCCAATGACGCCCGCGCTATTCCTCTGGCGAGGGTCTGTCCCAAGTGCGAGGACGAGAAGCTTAGCCGCTACCGGCCCGAGGTTCTTACCAACAGCAACTACGACGCCGACGAGGATATCGATGGCGACTAACATGCATCGCCATTGGTACCGCTGCACGGGAGATCATCTCATGCAGTGGACGAGGGAAAGTCCCGAGCCGGAGAACTCACCGTGCCCGACTTGCGGCCTTCTCTACTTCCCTTGGGCCAGCGAGGACATGACGACCGCCAAGTTCAAATCCGACAACGGCATCGTCGACAGTCCTCAGCTAGACCTGTTCAAATAGAAAAGACGGTGAGAAGACCGTCAAAAAGAAGGGCGCCGTTAGGGCGCCCTTCGCGTCTCTGGCCAGCTCATCGCATTCACGATTTCACGATTCTACGACGTGGCGCAGCACGGGGTGACGGGGTGTCCCCGGCCGCGGTGAGGTGTGGAGGGCGGCGTACGCGCTCCGCTGGCCGCTGGGCGGCGCAGCCCTAAGCGGCCACGGGAAGGGTTCGGGGAGGTCCCCTCCCCGATGCCGTCAGGCAACACACGCAGAATGCGCCCTCACTACAGTCAAAGACCAGTAGTGAGGGCGCGATCCCCAAGCACGCTGCTCGAATTGTCCGACAGATTTGGCCCAAAGCTGCGCAAATATTCTGCAGGCGATGCGGAATAGGCACGCCTTCTGCACGGGACGAGTGCCGGCGAGTGCCAGAAGTATTTCGCCAGGTCGCGGCGCTGCGAAAGCGCAAACCCCAGGCCGCAAGGCCACTACCGTTTCAGGAGGAAAACCATGACGACAAGAATGAAGCGAGCTGGGCGCCACCCAGCAGTCCCGCCGCCAGTGCAACCCAACGGGCAATGCCGGCTGCGCTACCCCCACGAGGTAAGTGATGACAAGGAGATGCCACACCATGGCGATGCGCAGGCACAGCATGAAAGGAGCTGGCCGCATTCCCGGTGGCGTACCGATTACAGATCAGAACGAGGCAATGCGGCGTCGCTCGCCGCGTTGAAACGACCTCTCCGCCGCTATAGGCGGGCCGCGGCATGCCAAGGCATCTGCGGCGGTCATGAACACTAAAGAAAGAACGACGATTGGACGGACTCGCCTACGACCTGAAACGCCTCGCCCTCGGCGATGGCGAAGGGTCGTATTTGACCCGCAACCAGCGGCACCGGGGCTTGCAACTCATGGCGCGCGATCTGCGCGGGCTGGGTTACAAGCTCCCGGCCGCGTCGTCCATCAAGCCGCGCCATGTCGAGGCGCTGATTGGTCATTGGCGATCGTCGGGCCTCTCGGCCGGCACTATGAAGAACCGGATGGGCTGGCTGCGCTGGTGGGCCAGCCGGGTCCGCAAGCCTAATGTGGTGCCGCGCGATAACGACAGCGCCGGCATCGAAAAGCGTTCCGCCTTCAACGGTAACCGTGCCCACGCCACACCCGTCGAAAGGATGGTAGCCCTGCCCTACCGTATGCAGTTGGCGCTGCACCTGCAGATGGGGTTCGGCATGCGGCTAGAGGAAAGTTTGAAATTCCGGGTCAGCCAGGCCGACAAGGGCGACCGCCTGGCCATGCAGTCGAGCTGGTGCAAGGGCGGCCGCGCCCGCGAGATTCCGATACGGACCCCGCGTCAACGTGCACTGCTAGAGGCGCTGCGCAAGGAGTGCGGCGATGGCTCGCTCATCCCCCAAGGCCAGCGCTATATCGATTTTCGCAAGGAGGTTGAGCACGTGACTTGGGGTGCCGGCATCCGCAACATGCACGGCCACCGGCACTGGTACGCGCAATGGCGGTACAGAACCCTCACCGGCCGCGCCTGCCCCGCTTCCGGCGGCGCCACCTATGAGCGCATGAGCCGCGGCGAGAAAGCCGCGGATTTCCGCGCGCGGATGCAGATTTCACATGAACTTGGCCATGGACGATTGGCCGTCACCGACACCTATCTTGGCAGCCGCTTCGCAAAGGCGCAGAATCGGCGCAATGAAAGCAAACCTCTCAAAGCTCATCCCGGAGCTTGAAAAGTCCTATAAGACGGAACTGGAAAACTTGGCGGCCACGCACCTGCGCACCGACAAAATCAAGATGGCCCTGCATAATGCAGCCAAGAAGGGCCACCGCGCCCTGCGCATCGCCTTGCCTGGCGGCATTGACCTGAGAAAGACCGACGGCGCCGAGATGTTCAAGGAATGGATCAAGGAAAACGGCCTCACTGCGGAATGGCATAGCCGTGTAGCGACAACCGAGGACGGGCGGCAGGCGGCCGGCTTTGACGTTGAGATTTCCTGGTAGCCGCATCGTTGTCTTGCCGTGATGCTGGTGTAGCAGCGTACTAGTATGCTGCTACACCGCTACAGCAACCCGGGATGGCCTGATCGCTCCAGAAATTCCCGCAATGCGTCGAGATAGATGTCATGCGGCTTGCGATCCGTTATGAAGGCGATCTCCTGCATCTTCTTTTTGGCCTTGGGTGGCAGGTACAACATCACGCGCTTGTACGTCGCACGCACTGTCCCCTCCTGGGGCTTCGCTGCTTTGCGATGTTCGCTCGGTGCCGGCTCGACACGAGGCGCCGCAGTTTCGGGGTTGATTTCCACCACATTATCAGGTTGCGCGGCAGCCGGCTGAACGGGTTTTGGGCGCAATAATCCGTCCAAACCCGCCGCAGCTGCGACAGCGTTACGCGCGGCGTCGCTCTTGCTGCTCACCGGTCTTCTCCTTGTTGATACGCTTTCTGCACCAGGCCCAGAACTCAGCAACCTCCTCGGCAGCTTTCGATGCGGGCGCATGCTCACTGACACCAAGCCCAAGAGCGTAGCTGTATTGAAAGTCCATCCGCGAAGCCAAGGAGACCGGGACCACTGGCCCGCTTTGCGCAAGGCCAGTCATGACGGCCGACGTGAGTTTAGCGGCCTTGTTCGGTGTGGCTTGATTGACCACCAGCGCAAAGTCGCGGCGCATCGTGTGTAACGCTGCCATAGTAGTGCGCGTGGCGTGCAGGTCAGGCCCGGCGGGACGTACGGGGATCAAGCACAGGTCAGCGACCCGCATTGCGGCGCGGGTGGCATGACCGTCCTCCCCTTTGGTATCGATTACCACCAGCGAGAATCCCGCTTTCTCCAGCGCGGTAAGGGTTTTTGTGAGATCCGCCGCGGACTCATGAGCGACAACCGGTGGCGTTTCGGCTGTCCGGGTATCAAACCAGTTGGTCACTGTGCCTTGTGGATCAAGATCGATAAGGCAGGCCTTCTCGCCGGTGGCTTCCGCAGCCACAGCGAGGTTGATGGCGAGCATGCTCTTGCCCGTGCCACCCTTTTGATTGACGAAGCTAACGATTTTCATGTGCCCACCTTAACGGCAAGGCGAACATCACTGCTATGGCAGTACAGCAGTTCGCTGATAGGCTGTTACAGCGCTACAACAGTACGGCAACACGCTGCTACAGCAGCGTGCTGGCATAACAGTACGACAGCGTGGCAGCGCATCAATACAGCAGCATGGGAGTGTAGCAGCATGGCAGCGTAGCAGTACGCCCGACGTTCTACGCGGAAAACCGCGCTTTCTTTCCCCAGGAGAGCCGATACAAGGCTGCTCAATTCATTGGCGACCGGCTCGCGAGCGAGAAGGGGAAGCGCTATTGTTTTCCGAATGCAGCCGCTCAAGCTCGATCTGATGTCTCGCGAGGCGTTCGCGGACTTGGGCTTGCACGAACGAAACGACTACCTCCAGAAGCTGGCGGCAGAGTTCTCCGAAAAAACCGGTCGTCCTGTCATTGCATTGGGTCAGGACGCATTGGCCCGGCTTCGTCGTTTCTACTTGCGCCGAAGCTTCGCTGACCTGGAACGGGGAAAAGTTGACTTCAAAATCTCCGACCCCGAACTGGCAGCAGCGTTGCGGAGCCTTGGTGAAACTATCAAGGACAGCGAGCGCCAGACCGACGTGGTTGGCGTGCTCAAGTCGGAATTGCCGGGACCGATCCTGCGAAAAGCGCCTACGGACGATCAGCAGCTCTCGCTTTTCGTGCCGGTGATCTATGACGCGCCGCTAAAGGATGACGTCAACCTCATGGACATCGCGCCGTTCACGATGTCAAAAAACCGACGGAATACCGCGCTTCGATATGAGCTTAACGATTCCATCGTCACCGTCGACGGAAGTGCGGAGCATGGCATTGCCACGGTCTTCGACTATGACATCTTCCTGCACATGGTCACCTATCTGGCTGAGGAGGCCCGCAGGTATCACATCGATGCAAGCAAAGGGTTGCGCCCAGATCTGCCAGCACAGGTTTACCGTCCCAAGGCCTCACACATTCTGAAGTTCTGCCGCCGCGGGTCTGGCGGGTTGCAATACAAGAGCCTCGAAGCCGCGCTTGATCGGCTATCGGGTACGCGGTTGAAAGTGGCGAATCTTCGCGGGGGAAAGCGCCGCGAGGTCGTCAACGTTCCGCTGATCGACAAGTACCGCGTCGTGAGTGCCACATCGAATGGCCACGTCGACGATATCGAGATCTACATTCCAAGCTGGGTGTATGAATCCGTTGTGCGGGAGAAGGGGAAGCCACAGATCTTGACGCTCAATCCGGACTATTTCCTCATCAGCCAAGGGCTGGGCCGGATGGTCTATCGACTGGCCCGGCGAGCTGCAGGCCGAACCCAAGCACGCTATTCGATTGCAGAGGTCCATAAGCGGAGCGGTTCACCCCAGGCCGTGCCTCAATTCGCGCAGATCCTGAGAAAGCTCGTGGCCCATAGCAAGTTGTTTCCGCTTCCGGACTACGACCTTGATCTCATCGAAGGCAAGAATGGGGAGTTGCTATGGATGCGCTATCGCGGGGAAGGGGCCAAATTGGCCGCGGGAAAAGCGCCACTACCTCTGCTCGGCTGATTTTGACAAACGGTTTTGACAAAACCGTATATCACCTATCCTCGAAGATTCTTGAGGCTCTGCCTTGAAGGCACAGGCGACTGCTGGCGGGTCGATTTTTTTTACAGAACCGTCTTTCGCCTATCGCGCGCCGAATTTTGACAAAGCATTTTGACAAAACCGTATATCACCTATCGTGAATGGCGAGAGAGAACGGTTTTGACAGAGCCGTATATCACCTATCAAACGCCGTATATCACCTATGACAAACCGTATTTCGCCTATGACAAGCCGTATATCACCTATCTCAGCGCCGTATATCGCCTATCGATTTTGTCGCTAACCGCATGAAGCGATTAAAGCCGTTTTGACATATCCACAGGGCTGCTTTTCCTAAAACTAATTAAAACTATGAATACCACTAAAACGCCTGCGGCTGATTTTTCAAACTTGTCTTTGAAGGGAAGGGGCAGCGGCGGTTCATCTGGAGTCGATCGAGTAACACCGACACTGCGCCAGACCTCACCCGAAACTGCGTTGGAGGCGTGTAGATGCAGATAGCATCCATACGGCCACAGCGGCCATTAAACGCTGTTTGTCATGCCGAGCCTGGACACACCACCAGACAACAACAAAACCGCTTTAAAAGCTCATGCAGCGATCGGCATTGCACAAAAGGCAACGGGGGCCGCATTTGCGGTCCCCGCTCATGATCAAATCGAAAGCTTACTTGGAATAGGTCGGAACGGAGTTGCCGCACACCCGCTCGCCGAAGCTTGCGGCGTGCGTGGCCGTTGACGCCCCGGAAGCCTTCTGGCCGAACGAGGCGCCGGAAACTTGCACAGCCGCACCGCTGGCGATTTCGCCGAACGACGCGGAGTGGGCGGGGGTCGACCCGCCCGTGGCGAACTCGCCGAAGGAAGCACTATGCGTAGGTGTACCGAAGATGCTCACTGAACTTCTCCTGTTTATCAGCGTCGGCGATATGCCGGGCTGATGCCGTATCCGTCAGAACCGGACGGAAATCTCTCGCCCCCGACGTCCCCATTCCTGCAGCCCTCAGCTGCCGGGTATTTGAACCTTGATGCCGCAGAACTTCTCCTGAAACTCCGCCACCTTCGACAGGAACGCATCGATCTGCGCGGGCTGCAGGTTGTTGAGGCGAACCTTGTTGCTCTTCTGGGTGCCGTACCGCGAATGAACCTCGACGGTGTTGGCTTCGCTGCTGGCCAGGTAGATGATGCCAGAGTTGCCCGACATCGTTGGCGCGACCTCCAGACGGTTGAGCTTGTTGAGGTCGGCCGTGGTGACCTGAGCGTCGCTCGTGCCCGCCTCCACCGTAAACCGGAATACGCAGTGCTCCGGCTCCTGCAGCTCGTACCGCAGCGGTGTGCCGCGCTTGCGCTCCACGATCATGGTGTTGGCGTCGCGCGACTGGAATGACGTGTCCATCCAGTCCGCCGTCAGCTTGTATTCGGCGCCGACCACGTCAGCGGCCGAACGCAGGCGGGCCTCAGTGCCGTGCTCCTGACAGGCGCCGAGCAGGAACGCGGGCAACATCGACAGTGCTGAAAGCTTCCTGCGCATCATTTATTCCCCAGGCAGGAGTTGGCGATTTCGGCGATGTCCGACCGGTAGCCGTTCTTCTCGGCCGCGAGCTTGTCGGGGGCGATCAGCTGCGGGCACCATTCATAAGCCGAGAGCCTGCGGGCCTCCTGTTGTGCGGACAGCAGGTAGTACTCGCACAGGTTCAGGCTCCGCACCTTGTGACTGTCGCGCCCGCCCGTGACCATGCCCAGCATGCCGGTCACCATGCCCTGTGCCATCTCGCTGGCGACGTTGCCGTCACCGGACGGCCGGTTGCCCTTGAAGCGCGCGTAGATGGCCTTGTCGGTTTCGCGGGACTTCCTGACCACCTGATCCCATGCCGTGCACGGAATGCCCTTGTTGGTTTCCTCAAGGCGCCGGCCGGGATAGTACGTCGGCACCTCGCCGATGGCCGAGCGCTTCATCCAGAGGCAATCCGAACCTGGACGCTGACGCAGGCACACGAACGCGCCTTTGCTCGTTGCGTCGTAGCCCTCGTAAAACATGTACTGACCGGGATGCGGGAATGCGCACCCTTCTGCGAAACGATAGACCATGTGCAATTTGTCGACCTGCTCGGTCTGACCATTCTGAACAAGCTGCTCGTGCCGCTTCACCACGCTGATGTCGACGCAGGCAAAGGCTTCCTGCTCGATGCGCACCGGCGGAAGCAGCTGCTCGGCCTGCGCTGCACTCGTCAGAATCACGAGGAAGGCGCTGAGCAGCAATCTCGACCGCCCCCATCGCGCCGCATCACGCAGCGGAATAGCCACAGAAAACATCGGAAAACCCCTCAAAAAAGAGTTTCCGTTTCTATGCAAAAATCCTGATTTACGAATGCCGGGGTCTAAGGGCAGAATCAATCTTGGATGAAAACGACAGGCATTTCTGAGCTAACAGCTCAAGCTGTTGAGCGGACTCACGAAAAGCGCGTCGCCCCCTCGCCTTCCATCTCCATTGCCAATCACCTTGCAAAATTTAGGAGTTTTGCAACGGGGCAGCGGCGATGACCATCTTCGGTTATGCCCGCGTCAGTACGTCCGGCCAGGAGCTGGACATTCAGATAGCCCAGCTTGAGGCTGCGGGCTGCGAGCGAATTCTGTGCGAGAAGCAAAGCGGCCTGAACGATCACCGTCGTGAACTCGCGCGATTGCTGCGCCGGCTGCGCAAAGGCGACATCGTCATCGTCCCGGCGCTCGATCGCCTGACCCGCGGCGGTCCATTCCGAATGTTGAGCGTACTTGCTGACATCACGTCGCGTGGAGCGACCTACCGATCGTTGGCCGAGCCTTGGGCGGATACGACGCATGAACTCGGCGAGGTCCTGGCCGCGCTGGTCGGCTACATCGCCCGCAAGACGCGGGAGGACATCATTCGCCGCACGACTGCTGGACGCGAACGGGCGCGCCAGAACGGCGTCAGGTTCGGCCGGAAGCCAAAGCTGACGCCAGCCGAGCGGAAGGCTGCCTTGGAGCTGTACTTTGCCGGTCAGACGCAAAAAGCTGTCGCCATGGCCTTTCACGTCAGCAGCTCGACGATTTCCAGGATCTGTTCGTCCAGTGCTGGCGGTGATCCGTTGAAAGCATCTTGAGAAATAGCCGAAGAAGAACTAGATTGTGTTCGTCCTCTGGGACCGCACAAAACGAATCTGATTAATCTTTCAGCTTGAAAACGCACTCGCTTATACAAAGTCGGCAAAAGCGCTTTTAAAGCCCGCGCGATCGTCCCTAGCCGCATTCTCAGCTTGCGCCTTTTTATCGATCTCACTCCTCGCTGAACCACCCCCGCTCGACTTCCTGGAGGCTTCTCAGTCTCAACCGGATGGTCGCGGTCACGCGGCTGTCGTGCCTTGGGGTGTCCTTGCCATGTCCGGTCCACCGGCAGAGGTGACGCAGGCCGAGCTTGTCGTTGCGCTTGAGCGCGCGGATCAAGCGCCGAGTCATCGTGCGCGACATGAAGAAGTTGAATGCGGGCCCAGTGATGCATTGCTGCGATTCGTTCGCGCTCTTGCTCGCGCAGCGGCGATCGCCGATTATGAGCGGCAACACCGCACAATGAACGCGAGTAGCGACAATGAAGGCGGCAATCTACGCAAGGTTTAGCTCGGACAAGCAAACCGACCGGTCCATTGAGGACCAGGTCGCGCTCTGCCGCGCCGTCTGTGAGCGCGAAGAGCTGATCGTTGTCGCGGTCTACGATGACCGCGCGATATCCGGCGCCAGCACGGTGAACCGGCTCGGTTGGCAGCGCCTCATGCGCGACGCCAAAGCCGGCAAGTTCGATGTTGTCGTTGCCGAAGCGCTCGACCGCATCTCGCGTGACCAGGAAGATCTGGCCGGTATCCACAAGCGGCTGCGCTTCGCGGGCATCGAAATCCGTACCGCGCAGGATGGGATTGCCGGAGACATCCACATCGGCGTGAAGGGATTGCTCGGCGCTCTCTACCTCAAAGACCTCGCGCAGAAGACACGACGCGGCCAAGCCGGCGTGGTTCGCGATGGTCGCCACAACGGCGGACGCAGCTACGGCTATCGGCCGATCCCCGGGAAAGCGGGCGAGCTGGAGATCGACGAGGCTGAAGCAACGGTTGTTCGTCAAATCTTCGCCGACTACCTCGCCGCAAACTCACCACGCGACATCGCGGCAGCGTTGAACAAGAAGGGGGTGCCCGGACCACGTGGCGGCGTCTGGAACGCATCGACCATCGCCGGCAGCCGCAAGCGCTTGAACGGCATCCTGCAAAACGAACTCTACGCTGGTCGGATCATCTGGAACCGGCAAACCTTCGTGAAAGACCCTGAGACCGGCAAGCGCATCAGCCGCGAAAACCCGCGCAATCAATGGATGACCGCCGACGCCGAGCATCTGCGCATCATCGACGCCGATACCTGGTCGCGCGTGCGGACCCGGCGTGAAGAGCGCGGCGGCCCGAAGGGCACCTACGCCACCCGACCGAAGAACCTGCTGTCCGGCCTGATCAAATGCGGCTGCTGCGGCTCGGGCTATGTGGTCGGCGGCAACGACAAGCGCGGGCCGCTCCTCCTCTGCACCCGCATGAAGGAAACCGGCCTGTGCGAGAACCGGCGCACCGTGGCGCGCGAAGCCATCGAGACGCTGGTGTTGAAAGGCATCGAGGAGAACCTGGCGGCGCCAGAACTGGTTGCCGAGTACGTGCGGGAATATCACCGGATGTCCCGCGAGCTGCACAGCTCGACCGCCCACCGGCGCCGCGACCTCGAAAAGCGGTTGGGCAACGTCAACGGCGCCATCTCGAAGGCCGTCGACGCTCTCCTGGGCGAAGCGCCGAGCCGCGCCTTGCGCGAGCGTCTGGCGGCTCTTGAGGCTGAGCGCGACGAGATCGAGGCGGCCATCGTCGATGTCGTCCCGCCCGCCGTGGAATTCCATCCCAATGCGGCAAACGCCTATCGCGACAAGATCCGGAACCTGAGGCAGGCGCTCGCGGAGTCAGATAGGGACAGCCGTGTGGCTGCCCATGAGGCTATTCGGGAGATTGTCGAGAAAGTGGTCGTTCATCCACGGGGCCGGTACAAACCCGTGAAGATCGAGATTTACGGCCAACTCGCCGCCCTGCTCAGGATTTCCGAGAGGGCGGCTGAACCCCTAGAGTCTAGGGAAGCGTTGGTTGCGGGGATAGGATTTGAACCTATGACCTTCAGGTTATGAGTTTGAATGGCGCTCGCACACTGAAAGTTGCCCAACGGGTCCAAGTGAGCAGGCGGACAGCAGGGCACGAGCTTGCCCACAGCGCTTTCAGTCCGTCCAATTTACACGCTACGGCGCGCAGGAGTTAGCGGAGGCATCAAAGAGTCTTTTGCTTGGCACCGTAGGCTATATCGATCAACGCATCCCGGGCAATTGAGTTACTTGCGGGGGGCGTCGAAACCAAGGTCGCGCCATGGAGATACCGATCCCGCTCAGCGGGGCTTGATCCGATTGTGGCGGAGATCATCGAAGCGCATGCAGGAACCATGGTTGACAATGATAACAACAAGCGGCGCCGGCTCGTCGAGTTCAAGGACGGTTGCCGCTATGGCAAA
This sequence comes from Bradyrhizobium sp. CCGUVB23, assembly GCF_024199885.1. Classification (NCBI taxonomy): domain Bacteria; kingdom Pseudomonadati; phylum Pseudomonadota; class Alphaproteobacteria; order Hyphomicrobiales; family Nitrobacteraceae; genus Bradyrhizobium; species Bradyrhizobium sp. CCGUVB23. Next base: position 4,857,737 of record NZ_JANADQ010000001.1, on the reverse strand, counting down.
TTCGGAAAGACTAAGGCTTATGAGCTGATCGCCCACGATAGGATCAGGGCCTACAGGATGGGCGGCAAGACCATGATCGACCTCGACAGCGTGGATGAATATCACGCTTCGCTGCCGCGAGTCGAAACGAGAGCAAGCTAAGCCGCCGATCTGTGCAGCGAGACGGCGGGCGCACCGTCGCGCAGGCTGTCGAGGCGGCCAGACCAATGCTGAATTAAACGCATGCGTTCGGCTCAATAGGCAGCACGGTTATAGATGCTGCGAATCTTGTTGTCGTTGCCAAGCTGGCGCCGCACCACATCGTCGCATCGCCGGTGCTTTTTTCGTGTCGCGGGCGAGTTGGGCTTCCATTGCATCGCCGTCAAACACGCCCTCCTCGTTAAAAGGGTCGACGCGATCGAACGAAAATCGTGCGCGCTGTGATCGCCACCGGAGCCAGTATCGCGGCCCATGATCCGCAGTCGCCATGTCCAGTGTGTTGTCGGACATTGGCACGCCATGCTCATTGGAAGTCCAGCAGATCGTGGATCAGCGTCGCGTGATTGGGCGCTTTCGGCGTCGGTGTCGCACGAAGCGAACCAAGTCGCCCCCCGAAGTCGTTCAGCTCGAGGTTTCGCTCGGCATCGTGGATGCATGATGGATGGGTACCCATGACAAGAACTCTCCCCTGACCGCGCGATATCTTGATCCGTCGAATTCGCCAGGATTTCGTTAAGAGCCGGGTTCGATTCCTGTCGGAGCGATTGTGGAGATCTGAATGGCATGGGGCGGGCCCGCTGCCGCGGAGCCTGCAGTTGAATTTTTTTCTAGCTAATGCAGTGCGTCAACTTGTTGGTATTTCTGTTGGCATCGGCAGCAATCGGCGACGAAAACTATTGCAAATTCAATTAGTTGTTGTATTAGGCGATTGCCGGCCAGGGGCACCACGCTACGCCCTTTCGGGCTTCGCGTGGCGCAGCCATGCGAGACCGAAAGCGCGAAGCGTGTGCGGCGAAGCCTCTTGGCGAAGACGGACCTGGCGAAGACGGACCGGCTCGCCGTTCTTCTCGCAGTGAAGCGAAGCCCTCCCCTAGCAATCATCTGGTCCGCCTATATTCTCCTCCGCAGGTCTCCACTCAGCGAGCAGCTTGATGGCCAGACGACGCGCGACCGAGGCAGAGCCAGGCGACCTCCCCCGCTATTTCGTCTGGGTGCGTGGGCTCGAAGGGCCCGAGCCGCAGAAATGGATGGCGATGGATTTCGGCGTCGACGGCTGGAAGCGGGCGCAGGTGCTGGCCTATCTCGAGCTGCCGGAGGAGGAGCGACATCTGTCGCTGTCGGCGCTCGCGCGGCGCTATCCGCCGCCGCGACTGGAGGCGTCGTAACCCACCAGAGCGAGCGCTCACCTCCCCCTCGCCGCCGTCGGCGTCAGGCCGAAGCGGCGGCGGAAGCAGCGGTTGAAATAGGAGAGATCGTTGAAGCCGCAGGCGAAGGCGATGTCGCTGATGCGTCCCTCGCTGCGGGCCAGCAGATCCGCAGCCTTGCGCAGGCGCAGCTCGTTCAAGCGCGTGGTGAAGCTGGCGCCGGCCTCAAACAGCAGTTCGTTGACATAGCGCTCGGAAAGACCGGCGGCAGCCGCGAGCTTTTGCGCGGAAAAATCCGGCTCCTGGAAACGCGCTTGCAGGATCGCCAGCGCGGCCTGGAGCCGCACGGCACGCAGGCCCCGCCGGCTGGCGGCGGACGCGATGTCGGCGCGTGCGCCGAGCCCGAGCGCCGCGAGGTCGAGCAGATGCGCCGCAATCGCCATGCCGGCCTCGTCGACGGCGACCGGATGGCGCAGCAGAAGATCGCTGTAGTCCATCGCGAGCGACAGCGCCCCGCCGGGCGCAAGCTCCTGCCCGACCAATTCATCGACGTCGGCGACCATCGCGCGCAAGGTTGCGACCGGCAGATGCACGTTGGTGAAGCGCTTGTGGTTCGCGCCGTCAGCTGCGAAGAACGGCTCGTCGAGCTTGAGCAGCACCATCGATCCCGGCCGCAAGGTGATCTCGCGGCCACGGTGACGCACATAGGAAGCGCGATCACCGGTGTTGCGCACGAGACAGAAGCGGTCGTCGCCGGTCTCGATCACCTGCCGCTTCTCACGCCGCACCGTGACGAAGCTACCGTCGCAGCGTCCGAGCATGGTGGTGCCGATGTGGATCGAGTTCATGGCGGCGCGAAACGGCACGTCGAACGCGGGGTCGAGCTCACCGGTGTTGGAAAAATGTTCGAACAATTCCGCAAAGCGAATGAAGCGCTGCCGCTCAGACAGCCCCTGCGGCAGCATATCGGTCGATAACGCTTTCCGGATGACGGGCATCGGGGAAGGAATTTTTGGGGAAAGGACTTTGAAGAGAGACTTGTGAAGACTGACTGGCAAGAAACGGAGCGAACTTGCCGGGCGCGGACTGAACGCCCGGTGAACGCACCTCGTCAGGCTATCAGCACGGTGACGTGATTTAAACAGCGCCGGTCAGTCCAAACACGAAATCATTCGACGCCGGACAGTCCAAGACGGCGCGCGGGCGAGAGCCTTATTCAGGCCGCGGATGCGTCGGGCTCGTCTTCGCGCCGGCGCATCCCGGCATCCGGGCGGCCGCCGCCTGACGCCCGCTGGAGGAGACAACGACATGCGAACTTCTCTACCCCGCAGCCTCGCGCTCGGCGCGACGATCGCCGCAAGCCTCGGCATCGGCTACGCAATCGGCGCCCAGCCGCACATGGACGAGAGCGTCACGATCCTGCAACAGGCCCGCGCCGAGCTCGCCAAGGCCGAACCGAACAAGGGCGGCCACCGCGAGAAGGCGCTCGGCCTGATCGACCAGGCGATCGCCGAAGTGCGCGCCGGTATCGCTTTTGCCGCCACGCATTGAGCCGCCGGACGGAGAACAGTACATGATGCGACACATCCATGCCGCCGCCTTTGCGCTCGCCGCGATCACCGGCTCCGCCCAGGCCGCTCCTCTCGCGCCGGTCGGCACGCCCGCGACGAGCGACATCGTCGCGGTGGCCGGCGGCTGCGGCGCCGGCTGGCATCGCGGACCCTATGGCGGCTGCCTGAAGAACTACGCCAATCCCGCCGCCCACGCCTGCCCGCGCGGCTATCACATCGGCCCCAATGGCGGTTGCCGCGGGAACGGGAGGTAAGACGACTCCCCCTCTCTCCGCACGATCCGCGGGGAGAGGATCGCCGCGGCCGTCAAACGTCCGCGCGCGACTTGATGCAGCTCGCTCCTGATCCGCAAACAACGCACTCCGCCACTCCGCCCCATGATTATGGGTGTCGCAGGCGACGCGGCGCAGCTAAGCTCGGTTTTGCGCCGCGGGGGACACGCGGCCCAAGGTTTTTGCCATGACGGAACGGGACGGGGCTCCTGCTGCGATCACCATCCTCCTCGTCGAGGATGATGCGCCGACCTGCTGGCGCTTGCAGGATGCGCTGGTCAAGGCGGAGTACGGGGTGCGCACGGCCGGCACGCTCGGTGAGGCGCGCCAAGCCCTCAATGCACGCGCGCCGCGGGTGCTCCTGACCGACCTCCGCCTGCCCGACGGCCATGGCATCGAGCTGATCCGCGAGACGCGGCGGCGCTTTCCCGACACCGAGATCATGGTGATCTCCGCACTCGGCGACGAGGAAAGCGTGATCTCGGCAATCACGGTCGGCGCCACCGGCTATCTCCTGAAGGACGCCTTCCCGACCGACATCGCGACCACCGTGCGCGAACTGGTCGCCGGGCATTCGCCGATTTCGGCCTCGATCGCGCGCTTCATCGTGCGGCGAACGCAAACCACCGCCGAGCCGCCGCCGGGGCCGGCGCTCAACACCGCAAGGCTCACGCCGCGCGAGATCGACATCCTCTGGGGCATCGCCAAGGGCTTCAGCTACGCCGAGATCGCGAGCCATCTCGGCCTGTCGCGCCAGACCGTGCCCGGCCACATCAAGAACATCTATCGCAAGCTCGAGGTGCATACCCGCAGCGAAGCCGTGTTCGAGGCGGTGCAGCAGGGCCTGATCAAGCTGTGAGCGAGGTCGCCGTAAAGCCGCTCGTGACCGCAAGGGCGCGGCTGCGGCTGGCGCGGCTGGTGCCTTATCTGCTGCTCCAGGTGCTGATCGTGATCGCCTGCATCCTGGTGCTGCGGCTGTTGCAGCCGAGCGACCCCGACGATTTTGCGCTGAGCGAGTTCACGCAGCTGGAGGATGGCGTGACACGCCCGGTGACGCTGCCGCATTTCACCAACTCGCGCTATTCGCTCGCGGATCCGCCGCTCTACACGGGCAGCTTCACCTTCAGGACTGCTGACGCGGCGGCGTGGTCGGTGTTCCTGCCGCGCTTCAGCAACGCCGTGGAGGTCGCGGTCAACGACGTGGTGATCCTCGATTCCAGGCGCGACGCCACCGCCAACCGGCCCGACCGCAACACGCCGGAGATCGCACCGATCCCGTCGGCGCTGTTGCGCGACGGCGCCAACACCATCACGTTGCGGCTGTTCGTGTGGGGGCCGTTGAAGGGCTTTCTCGACACCGTCTATGTCGGACCGGATGAGAGCCTGCGCGGCGCCTACGAGACGCGTACGCTGCTGTTCGTCACGCTGCCCGTGGTGTTCTCCGCCTGGCAATCGATCCTGGCGGTCATTCTCGCGATCATGTGGCTGATGCGGCGCCACGAGCCAGTCTATGGCGTGCTGGCGCTCGCAATGGTCCTCGGCGTCATCCAGGCGTTCCTGCCGCCGCCGGTGCCGCCAGCCCACCCCTCGCGGCTCGCCGCGGTGCTGCTGGCCTCCGCCCCGATCGAGAGCGCCCTGATCGTGGTTTTCGCCGTGCTGTTCTTCGGCTGGCGCTGGCCGCGCTATGGCACGCTGCTGTTCGCGCCCGGTCTCGCCGTGTTCGCGGTCGGGCTGATCGCGGGCCAGCCGCTGCCGCGCATCCTTTTTCTGCTTCTCGGCATCCCGACGGTCGGCATCTGCCTGTTGCTGATGGCCGGCGTCACGGCAACGGCGGTGGTACGGCGCCAGGATGCGGCGAGCCTCACACTCGGCTGCGCGGTGACCATCGTGCTGACCTGCTGGGGCCACGACATGCTCTCGGTGTTCGAGATCCTGCCCAATGAACGCACCTTCGTCTCGCGCCTGTCCTATTCGGCGATGCTGGTGGCGATCGGCGCCGGCCTGACCTGGCGGTTCGCCCGCGCGCTGAACCAGGTCGACAGTTTCGCCGGCCAGTTGATCGCACGCGTGCGCGAGGCCGAGGACCGATTGAAGGCAAGCTTTGCCCGCGAGGAGGAGCGTGCGCGGGCCGCAGCCCTCGCCAATGAGCGCACCCGGCTGATGCGCGACCTGCATGACGGCCTCGGCGGCCAGCTCGTCAGCATCGTCGCGCTCTCCGAACGCGGCGCGGACGGCGCGCCGATCGCTGACGCCGCGCGCGCCGCGCTGAAGGATCTGCGGCTCGTGATCGATTCCATGGACGATATCGGCGGCGATCTGATGCTGGCGCTCGGCTCATGGCGCGAGCGCGCCGCGGCACAATTGCGCCCGCACGACATCGCGCTCGACTGGCACGTGACGACACCACAGGGCCTGCCGCTGCATCCGGAGCTGCGGCCATGGCACGTCATCCAGATCGTGCGCATCCTGGATGAAGCCGTGACCAACGCGGTCAAGCACGCGAAGGCACGCAGGATCACGGTGACGATCGAGACGCTCGGCGGGGCGCCGCAAGATCAGCGCGGCGTGATCAGCATCGCGGACGACGGCCAGGGTTTTGCTCTTCCCATCGATGGTGCCGGCAATGGCGAGGCGACAGGGGCGAGCCAGACCGCGCGGGGCTTGCGCAACATGAAGAGCCGCGCCTGCCGTTGTGGTGCAACGCTCGAACTCGACTCCTCCCCCTCGGGCACATCCGTGCGGCTGCAACTGCCGCAGCGCTTTCCCGACAGCGATGCGGCCGAGGGCTGAAAAAGCCCCCTCCCCGAACGTGTGGGCGACGCGCGGAGAGAGGGGGTGCGCTTGCAGGCATCCCTGCGCCCGAAATCTTCTTCCTCTCCCCGCAAACCGGCCGAGGTGGAGAAGGAGCTCGCTCAGCGCACGCCGACGCGGTTGACCGGGCCGCCGCGGTTCATCGGCGTGCCCGCTCGAACACCGACCCCGGGCGCACCGACGCCGGGGGTCGCTACCACAGCGGCAGCGACCGGCGCGGCCGGAGCCACCACCACCGCCGCGGTGGGCCGCACGACGCAGCCCTTGGGCACGCCGACCGTCTTGCAATAGACCACTGCCTGCGCCGGACTTGTGCCCAGCGACAGCATCGCTGCACCCGCCAGCGCCGCAATCGCCAAGCCGATGCTCAGCGTTGCTGCTTTCCTTGCCATCTCAGCTCTCCTGCTTGCCGTCCGGCCTGTCGATGCAACCATCGCTTCTCGCGGGCCGACGTAAGGGCTCAATGGCAAAAGATCGCGCGCCGATACATGCCATGAAGATGGGGGGGCGCGTGTGCGGTCGCAGAGACCGGACGTTTCGGCTGCCATGAACATGGCATGGACCCGCGGGCCCGCTCCGCAGATGGTCGCGCCGCCTGGTTTCAAGCCGGACAACGAAACCCGAAGAGGTGAATGATGAAGATTTCAGTTATTGCCGCGCTCGTGCTCGCGCCGACCGTCATGATGCTCGCATCGACCGTCGTGCCCGTATCGGCGCAATCGGGCCCGACGCCGCAGGAGCAGATGGCCTGCCGCGGCGACGCCAGCAAGTTCTGCGCCGAACATATCGGCAAGCCGCCGCAGATGAACGCATGCCTGCGCGACAACAAGGCCAAGCTCTCGGACGCCTGCCGCAAGGTCGTGGAGTCGCACGGAGGTTGATGCGCGCGCTAAAACGCGATGAGATTAGGATGAACCGCCATCTGCTCTAATCGTCGCCATCAGCTCCGAATAATCTGAGCTGCGGAAAGCCGCGGCTCTGCGGGACGAAGCTGCGGCGCGGACCTGATCCGAATTCGCGGACATCGGCATCTTCGCGAGTATTGCGTGCGACGTCGTCCCAGTCGGTCCGATCGCGCGTCTCGCGAGGATCGCGCATGTCGTAGCGGCGGCGCTCGGCCCAGCGCTGCCGCCGGTCGGCACGATGCCGCTCCGACGCCGCGCGCTTCACGTCGGCGTCCTTCGCTTTCGCATAGGCATTATCCGGCGAGGCAGCCTGCTCGGTCGTGGCTTGCTGCTCCGCAGGCTTGGCAGGGTGCGCGGCTTGCGTGTTGGCCTGCTGGGACTCATGGCTGGCGGCCGGCTGTGCAGGCGACGCGGAAGGTTCGGCATTGGCCGTGGCGGTCGGCGCCGCGGCCTGGACAGGCGGAGCGACCACGGCGCCGAAGACCTGCGATCCCGTGAGATATTGCACGCGCTCGGATGGCGCATGGGTTATTGCCGTCGAGTCTGCACGCCGCTCCTGCTTGCCCGTATCGGGGCCGTGCTTGAGCGCGATGGGGGTCATGATGTTGCCGGCAACGATGCCGCCACCAAGACCGATGGCGATGGCTGCGACGATGGTTCCCCCACCGACGAAATAGGCTGTCAAGGCGCGCATCGATCCACTCCCTCTTTCGAGCGAGCAACGCGTCGCGCAATTTGATGTTCCGGGAACGGAGCAACGTCAGGGAAAATGCTGCAGCTCCGCCGCCAAGCGCGCGGAACTTGCGAGCTACGTCAGATCTGCTGGGCGACCTTCTCGAGCCCGATGATGCGGGCGAGCTTGCGCACTTCCTCTTTCTGATCGTCGCGCAACTGGAACAGCAGGGGCATCGCGGCCGACTTCAGCTGCTGGACCTCATCGCAGTTCGGATCGATCGGCACGCCCTGCACCTGCGGATTGGAGAGCTTGTTCGCCTGGATCTTGCGCGCGACGTTGCGCAGCGCGGTCTCGACCGAGGGCCAGTAATATTCCTGCGACGACGACAGCTTCAGCCGCTCCTTGATGCCCGCGATCTGCACGTCGGAGAGCAGCGAATAGGATTTCTGCGGCTGCGGTTTTGCGACCACTTTCGGCTTGGCAGGCGCGTCGGTCGCTGCGGCCGGCGCCTCGGAAGCGTTCGCCTTGGGCGCCGGGGGGAAATCGGATGGCGTGGCGGCGGCGAAGGCCTGGCGCAGCGTCTCGGTAAGAACAGGCCTGTCCACCGGCTCGACGGCAGCGGAGGCTAGCGCGAGCGTCGGCACGTTCAGCCGGTCGGCCTTGCTGGCGCGGTTGGCGGCGACCGGCTTGGGGACGACCTGCGAGACCATGTCGCTGCTCGCGGCCGGCACGCTGTCACGGCCGAAAATGGCGGTGGCGGCGGCGCCAAGAACCAGGAAGCACGTCAGCACGACGATGGTGATGGCTTTCGACAAACGTCTCTCCGCGTCCGGCTCTCGATCGCTCAATGCCCCGAAACTGGGCAGGAATTAAGGCCTAACCGTGCCACCACAGCGGAAAACGCTGGGCCGATGGCGACATCGCATTGGAAATTCAACGAAATCAGGCGGCTAGCGCCAAGTCATAGGCGTCCTGGATATCGGCGACGATCTCGGAGGCCTCCCACACCGCACGCGGCTCGACCGCCTGCAGCGTCACGGTCCAGTTGCCGCCGCGACGGGTGCGGGGCACGCTGACGATGTCGAAGCGCACGTTGCGGCAGAGCGGGTGACGGGCGAGTGCATGCGCAACGCGGACGCGGATTTCATCCAGCGAAGCCTGCGTCCTGGCGTTGAGAAAATCGTAGTCCATCGCCCGTCCCCTCTTCGTGCCGATTGGCGGCTGCGAGGAGATTCTGGGAGCGCGATGGTTAATGCTGCGTTAAATGGCGTTTGTTCAGCCCGCGGCATGTAGCGGTTGCCGATTTGCCGAGTCGTTCAGCGCTTCTCGATCACGAGGCTTTGCACCGCGCGGCCGAAATAGCCTTGCCGGTCGGCGAGCCGCGACATCGCGAGGCCCGTACCATCTGCGCCGATCCAGGATTCGCCGTCGAGCAGGATCCAGTCGCCGACCGGCTGCCGAGCAAAGCTCACGGTGAGGTCGGCGTTGATGTAGGTCCAGGCGCGAAAATCGAGCGTCGAGGCCGTGCCGTTGGAGAAGTCGGCGGCGACGACCGCGCGCATGGCCTGCGAGACGGCTTGTCCCTCGATCAGTGGCTTATCGACGCGAAACCAGATTGCGCCGGCGCCGGCCTGGCCGAAGCGGCCGCGCGCCGCACGCATCGAGACCGAACGCACGAACGGGCTGGTGGCAGCATGTCCGTCCTCGACCAGCGACTGCTCCGGCGCCGGCAGGGTCACCGGCAGCTCCTTGACGTCGTCGGGCAGCGTCAGCGCCTGCCGCTTGATCTTCAGCACGGTTGCCCCGACCACGACCACGCCGTCCGCCAGGAGCTTGATTCCGCAGAGCTGGATCTTGCGGCCTTCGCGCAAGATTTCGGTCGCGATGGTGAGGGGCGCCACCGGAACCGGACGCATCAGATCGATAGTGACGCGCGCGATGTCCATCGGCACGGAAGTCGCCATCCGCTCGGCCGCCCACACCACGAGCGAAGCCGGCGCCGAGCCGTGCTGCATGCGCGGATCCCATGGACCCGCAGCATCAGGGCTAGTGACGACGCTGTTGCCGTCGACGCGATAGATGGCGGTCATCGCGAGAGCCATTACAACGGCGGATCGATCGCTTCTTCGTATTCCTTCTTGAAGCGCGCGATCAGCTCGGCGGCGGGCACAATTCCTTCGACGCTGCCGATGCCTTGGCCCGAGCCCCAGATCTCCTTCCATGCCTTCGGCTTGGCGCGATCGCCGGAAGCATCGGTGCCGAAATTCATCTTGGAGGGATCGGACGTCGGCAGGTTCTCCGGATCCATGCCGGCAGCGAGGATCGACGGCTTCAGATAGTTGCCATGCACGCCGGTGAAGAGATTCGAATAGACGATGTCGTCGGCCGAGGAGCCCGCGATCATCTCCTTGTACTTCTCGACCGCGTTGGCTTCCTTGGTCGCAATGAAGGCCGAGCCGATATAGGCGAAGTCGGCGCCGAGGATGCGCGCAGCGCGGATCGCCTTGCCGTTGCCGATCGCGCCCGACAGCGCGATCGGGCCGTCGAACCATTTGCGCGTTTCGGCGACGAAAGCCAGCGGCGAGATCGTGCCGGCGTGGCCTCCGGCGCCGGCCGCGACCAGGATCAGACCGTCGGCGCCCTTCTCGATCGCCTTGCGAGCGAATTTCTGGTTGATCACGTCATGGAAGACGATGCCGCCCCAATTGTGCACGGCCTGATTGAGCTCCTCGCGCGCACCGAGCGAGGAGATGATCATCGGCACCTTGTACTTGGCGCAAAGCGCCATGTCATGATCGAGCCGGTTGTTCGACTTGTGCACGATCTGGTTTACCGCGAACGGCGCGGAAGGACGCTCGGGATGCGCGCGATCATAGGCCGCGAGCTCTTCGGTGATGCGCGCCAGCCATTCGTCGAGCAGCTCCGGCGGCCGCGCGTTCAGCGCCGGGAACGAGCCGACCACACCCGCCTTGCACTGCGCGATCACAAGATCGGGCACCGAGATGATGAAGAGCGGCGAGCCGATCACGGGGATCGACAGACGCCCCTTGAACAAGGCAGGCATGGACATTGCGAAACGATCCTTTATTGGCGGACAAGTTGAAGGCTTGGCGCCATACCAACAAGGCAATCTTTCCACTGTCAAGTATTGCGTTTTAGCGCCGCCAGGCGGACGCCATTACCGCAATTCCAAGGCGCGGAATTCACCACACGGACGCGAAAGCTCTCACTCGGTCAGATCCGGATTGATCAGCCGCTCGAACGAGAACATCTCGTCCCATTTCTCCTGCGTCAGCAGCTTGCGCTCGACCACCACGATCTGGTGCAGCGACTTGCCGCTCTTGTAGCCCTCGCGGGCGATCTCGGCGCATTGCTTGTAGCCGAGCAGCGGCTTCAGAACGGTGACGATGCCGAGCGAGTTGAGCACCATGTTGCGGGTGTGCTCTTCGTTGGCGGTGATGCCGACGACGCAGTTCTCGCGCAGGCTGTTGACCGCGCGCTCCATGGTGCGGATCGAGAAGAACAGCGCGAACGAGATCACCGGCTCCATCACGTTGAGCTGGAGCTGGCCGGCGGAGGCCGCGAGCGTCACCGTGGTGTCGAGGCCGATGACGAGGAAGCTGGTCTGGTTGACCACCTCGGGAATCACAGGGTTGACCTTGCCGGGCATGATGGACGAGCCCGGCTGAAGCTGCGGCAGGTTGATCTCGTTGAAGCCGGCGCGCGGGCCGGAGGCCAGCAGACGAATGTCGTTGCAGATCTTGGTGAGCTTGCTCGCGGTGCGCTTCAAGACGCCGGAGAGCTGCACATAGGCGCCGGTGTCCGACGTCGCCTCCACGAGGTCGCCGGCGAGCACGAAGTCGACACCGGTCAGCGCGCTCAAATGCCGGACCGCGACCTTTGGATAGCCGGGCGCCGCGGTGACCGAGGTGCCGATCGCGGTGGCGCCGAGATTGATCTCGCGCAACAGCGCGCGAGCTTCCGAGATACGATCGACCTCCTCGCCGATCGTGGTGCCCCAGCCGCGGAATTCGGCGCCGAGCGACATCGGCACCGCGTCCTGGAGGTGCGTGCGGCCCATCTTCAGCACGCGATCGAACTCGCGCCCCTTGGCGAAGAATGCCTCCTGCAGCTGCCGCAGCGCCGTCATGTAGCTTTCGAGCCGCAGGATCAGCGCCAGGCGGAAGGCGGTCGGATAGGTGTCGTTGGTCGACTGGCCGTAATTGACATGGTCGTTCGGGCTGACGTGCTGGTAGTCGCCCTTCGCAAAGCCGAGCGATTCCAGCGCGAGGTTGGCGATCACCTCGTTGGCATTCATGTTGGTCGAGGTGCCCGCGCCGCCCTGGATGAAATCGGTGACGAACTGATCCATCATGTCGCCGGCGATGACGCGGTCGCAGCCGAGGATGATCGCGTCCGCGACCTTGGCGTCGATCGCGCCGAGGTCGCGATTGGCCATCGCTGCGGCCTTCTTCACGTAGCCAAGCGCCTTCACGAAGTAAGGCTCCTGGTTCATCGGAATGCCGGTGATGTGGAAGTTCTCCTTCCCGCGGATGGTCTGGACGCCGTAGTAGATGTTGTCGGCGATCTCACGCTGTCCGAGGAAGTCCTGCTCCGTACGGCTCATAGGCGCTCCTTGAGGTTTGCTCGCGCGCAGGTCATCGCCTCAGTTCTGGCACAGCGCGCTGGTGACGAACGTATCGGTGCGGCAGTCATCCGACTTGCGGGTCCTGCCGGGAATCAGGACCTTTGCCGAACAGCTTTGCGCGGAGTCCGCGTTCAGGCTCTTGCCTTCCTTGTAGCCTTTGCCCTGGCAGAGCCTGTCGGCGGCCTGCTTGCAATCGGGCGCGCCGTTTGGCGAGGCCGGACAGGCCACACGCCCCGACACCAAGCTCGATGGCTTTGCCATGCGCGACAGATCGTCGATGGTCTCGCTCGGACTTTTGATCGGCGGCAGGATCGAGGGCAGCTTGTCGAACAGCTTGCCCATTTCGTTGATCAGACCGGGATTCTCCTCGCGCGCCGGTGGGGCTGATGCCGTGGGAGTAGATTGTGGCGGCGGCGCCTGCGGCCCGGCGTCTTGAAGGCCGAGCGACGGCGCGGGGGCCGTTGACTGTGCCCATCCGGGCCCGGCGATGCCAGGCAGTAGGAATAGCGCCGCTGTCACAATCATCCAGAGTCGCGTGACCGGATTGCCGGATCGAACCATCATGGCCCAACCGTAACCGAAGCCGGCGCGCCGGCAAAGCGCCTGACGCGCCGTCAGATAAGCTTGATCAGATCAGCTTGATCGCGATCACGAAGCCGAGCACCAGCACCGCAGCGAAGATCGCCACCCACAATCCGAGATGCCGCTCGATCCTGACCCGAATCCAATCGCCATAGCGGTTGAGCAGGATGGCCGCGATGAAGAAGCGGCCGCCGCGTGCAATGATGGAGAACAGGACGAACAGAAGCAGATTGTAGCCGGCAAAGCCCGAGGTGATGGTGACGAGCTTGTAGGGGATCGGTGTCAGGCCCTTGAGCAGGATGATCACGGCGCCCCATTCGGCGTATTTGGCACGGAATCCCTCGACCTGGTCGCCGAGCCCGTAGAGCTGGATCAGCCAATGACCTAGCGAGTCATAGAGCAGCGCACCGATGGCGTAGCCCAGGATGCCGCCCAGCACCGAGGTCGCGGTGCAGACCGTGGCGTAGACCCAGGCGCGCTGCGGGCGCGCCAACGACATCGGCACCAGCATCACGTCCGGAGGGACGGGAAAGAACGAGCTTTCTGCGAAAGCCACGGCGCCCATGATCCAGAGCGCGTAGGGCTTGTGGGCGGCGTCGATGCACCAATCGTAGATACGTTTCAGCATGGCGCCGCGATGAAGCACCATGGGACGGATTTGTCCATCGCAAGATGGGGCCGGTTTGTTCCGCTTCTAGTGGCGCTTGCGTGCCGCGCGGCCCTCGAGCGCGACAATTGGCCGCCGGGTGGCAACGCGGGGCGAGGCAACTTTGGGCAGTTTCATCGGCGATTTCGGCAGCTTCTCGGCGATGCCGAGCATGTCTTCCCGCCGCGCCATCTCGCGCCAGACATCCTGAGGCCGCACGCCGGCCGCGGCCCAGAGCACGGTGAGATTGTAGAGAAGGTCGGCGCTTTCCCGGATCACGGCTTCGCTATCGCCATGAACCGCGTCGATGACCACCTCGATGGCTTCCTCAGCCAGTTTTTTCGCCATTTTGGCCGGGCCGCGCTGAAACAGCCGGGCGGTGCGCGATGTTGCCGGATCAAGATCCCTGGCCGCGAGCACAGCCAGATATAGCCGCTCAAGCGAATCACTCATGTACTCAAAACTACTCTAAACCAATGGTAGACGCGTTAACGTCCGACAATAAAAGCAAAATTTAAGCCAGCGCGGCAAGCGCGCCGGCTCGTCGTGGTCAACGGCTTACCAACAATATGCGCCGCTTCGGCTACAAGTGGCAAAGGGATCGCGACCGACATTGCCATTGTACGGGTAGTTCGGATCGCTCCCGTAGTAACCCGGGCCCCTGTAGTAGGCCGGCCCACCGTAATAGACTGGCCCGCCGTAGTAGGCGGGTCCGCCATAGTCATAGGCGTACGCATCGCGGGCGGCGGCGATCGCAAGCCCCGTGCCGACGATGCCGGCGAAGGCCGCGGCCGCAGCGGCTCCGCCACCACCATGCCAGTGGCGGCCGCCCGCGAACGAGGTCGAGGGGATAGCGGTCGTGAGCGCCAGCACGGCGGCGGTGGCGAATATGGCCTTGCGGCCTGCAAATCTTGAAGCTTGGTCGAACATGACTTTGGACCTCCTTGGGACCTTCAATGGGTGCCTGGGGACAGGCTTTATTCGCTTAAAACCCGCGCATCCCATGTTGGGTTCCCCAACCCAACAGAAGCTGAACGGCGACAAATTCGCGCGGAGATTGCGAAATCGTGATGCGTTCCGCTCATCAACCGTTCAGGTTTGATCGGCCAGGATGACGACCGCCGGCGCTTTGCAAGCGTCACAAAAAGAAACAATGCTGGTCCGGCGTGAATTCATGCGCGCATGCCCGACATCCCTCTCCCGCTGTCTGTTGGCTCTCTGGATCGGGCTCGCGGTGCTGGCGTGCTCGGGCCCGCGCTCGGCGAGCGCCGCAGACGACGCCGCTCGGCATGTCGCGATCCAGTTCACTTTCGACCGCCCGATTGAATCGAGCATGGCGCCGTTCTTCATGGCGGCGAAGGACGGATTGTTCGGCGCCGAGCATCTCGCCGTGTCGTTCGGCAGCGCCGCGGGCTCGCCGGAGGCGCTTGCGCGCATCGCCAGGGGCGACAGCGATCTCGCCCTCGTCGACATCAACGAATTGATCCGCTTTCGCGACAGGACAGACGCCCCGCCGATCAAGGCCGTGTTCGTGCTGTTCAACCGCGCGCCCTACGCGATCGTCGCGCGCAGGAGCCGGGGCATCCATACGCTGTCCGATCTCGAGGGCAAGACGGTCGGCGTTGCCGACAGCGATCTGTCGATCCGGCTGTGGCCGGCGCTCGCGCATCAGAACGGGGTCAACGCGGCGCACGTGAAATTCTACAAGATGAGTGCTGCGGTGCGCGAACCGATCCTGTCCGCCGGACAGGTCGATGCCGTCGCCGGGTTCAGCTATCTGTCGGCCGTGAATTTGCGCGACCGTGGCGTGCCGGCCGACGATCTCGCGGTGCTGCGCTATGCCGATTATGGCTGCGAGGCCTATGGCTTTGCCGTGGTGGTGAACCCGTCCTTTGCCGCGTCGAAGTCGGACGCCGTGAAAGGTTTCGTTCGCGCGCTGATCGGCGGGCTCAATGCAACGGTCAAGGAGC
Source organism: Bradyrhizobium sp. CCGUVB23 (assembly GCF_024199885.1). NCBI lineage: Bacteria > Pseudomonadati > Pseudomonadota > Alphaproteobacteria > Hyphomicrobiales > Nitrobacteraceae > Bradyrhizobium > Bradyrhizobium sp. CCGUVB23. The sequence goes on along the minus strand of NZ_JANADQ010000001.1, from coordinate 4,842,313 downwards.
CGGAGCGCGCGGTCGACGAGACCGTTAGCCGGATGGAGGACGGCGTGCGCGACCTCGAGCTCGCGCGGCTATCCACCGTGCTTGCCGACAACATCCTGACCGACGAGGTCCGGCGCAACGGCCTCGGCAGCGTCGATCCCGCCCGCTTCGATCGCGCGATCGACCAGATCGGGCTGGATTTCAAGTTCCGCAAGCGCCCCACCGCGAGCGATATTTTCGACGAAAAGTTCCTGCCGCCTGTGGCTGGCCGGCTGATCAATTGAATAAAACTGACAGCTTCGGCTGTATCTTGCGGCCCATCCCTGATTAGAATGCTACCTCGTTCGATCCCGCCCGCGCGAGTGCCGTGCCTTTCATGTCGATCCTTCGTCTCTACACCCGCGTTCTTGAGCTGCTCGGCAAGGAGGCGCGGCTGGGCTGGCTGCTGGCAGTCGCCAACCTGCTGCTTGCGGCGGCGCAGTTCGCCGAGCCCGTGCTGTTCGGCAAGATCGTCGACGTGCTCTCCGGCAAGACCGTCGCGGGTTCGAACTCCGCCTGGCCGTTCCTGTTCGCCTGGGTCGCGTTCGGGCTGTTCACGATCGGCTGCAGCGCGCTGGTGGCGCTGCATGCCGACCGGCTCGCCCATCGCCAGCGCCAGGCGGTACTGACGGATTATTTCGAGCATATCCTGCAACTGCCGCTGACCTTCCACTCCGGCACCCATTCCGGACGGCTGATGAAGGTGATGCTGAACGGCACCGACGCGCTGTGGCGGCTGTGGCTCGGCTTCTTCCGCGAGCATTTTGCCGCGATCCTGTCGGTGTTCGTGCTGCTGCCGCTGTCGCTCTATCTGAACTGGCGGCTCGCGATCCTGCTGTTCGCGCTCTGCATCGTGTTCACGGCGCTGACGACCTTCGTCGTGCGCAAGACCTACGGCATGCAGATGACGGTCGAGGAGCACTATAGCGACCTCTCCGCGCGCGCCTCCGACGCGCTCGGCAATGTCGCGCTGGTGCAGAGTTTCGTGCGCGTCGAAGCCGAGGTGCAGGGACTGCGCTTCGTTGCCGACCAGTTGCTCGCGGCACAAATGCCCGTACTGTCCTGGTGGGCGCTCGTCACCGTCATCACGCGCGCCTCCACCACCATTACGGTGCTCGCGATCTTCACGCTCGGCATCGCGCTGCACGACCAGGGGCTGACGACGGTCGGCGAGATCGTGATGTTCGTGAGCTTTGCAACGCTGCTGATCCAGAAGCTCGAGCAGGTCGTGGGCTTCGTCAACAACGTCTTCATGGAGGCGCCACGCTTACGCGAATTCTTCAACGTGCTCGATGCCGTGCCCGCCGTGCACGACCGGCCCGATGCGATCGACGTCGGGCGCCTGTCGGGCCTTGTCGAGTTCCACGACGTCACCTTCTCCTATGACGGCAAGCGGCCGGCGGTCGAGGACCTCTCCTTCACCGCACTGCCCGGACAGACGATCGCACTGGTCGGTTCGACCGGCGCCGGCAAGTCGACCGCGATCGCGCTTCTGCATCGTGCGTTCGATCCGCAATCCGGCTTCATCAAGATCGACGGCATGGACGTGCGCGGCGTGACGCTGACATCGCTGCGGCGGAACATAGGCGTGGTGTTCCAGGAGGCGCTGCTGTTCAACCGCTCGATCACGGAGAATTTGCGCGTCGGCAAGCCGGACGCAACCGACGCGGAGATGCGGCTCGCGGCCGAGCGCGCGCAGGCGCTCGAATTCATCGAGCGCAGCGGCGGCTTCGAGACCAATGCCGGCGAGCGCGGGCGCATGCTGTCCGGCGGCGAGCGGCAGCGGCTGTCGATCGCGCGTGCGCTGCTGAAGGACCCGCCAATCCTGATCCTGGACGAGGCCACCAGCGCGCTCGATGCCGTCACCGAGGCGAAGGTCAACGCTGCTCTCGATGAAGTGATGCGAGGCCGCACCACCTTCGTGATTGCCCATCGCCTCTCCACCATCCGCAACGCCACGCGGATCCTGGTGTTCGACAGCGGCCGCGTGATCGAAAGCGGAACTTTCGATGAACTCGTGGCCAAAGGCGGCCATTTCGCCGCGCTCGCCAAGGCCCAGTTCATGGTGCAGGAAAATGCACGGGCGAGCGTGGCGGCGGCCGAGGCCGCAGCCTCGGCTGTGAAGTCCCGGTAAAACCGTCGAAATTTGGCCTATTTCATCGCTGAATACCGGGCCCAGCCCCCTGTTCTCGGTGAACGAGCCGGTATAGCTTTGCACCCGCCGCAGGCGGCGGCGCTGACGTACGCTTCAAACCCGAACCTCAGATCATGAGAACCGCATTATCGAGCGGCTCTCCAAGGACCGGAATCGGATAGTGCACTTCTTTCGCCCGCTGCTTCGCCTTGCCCCGTTGAACCTGGCCGTCGTGGCCGCCGCGCTGATGCTGCTTGCGCCGCGCGACGCGCGCGCCGAGGCGCTGCTTCTGATCGAGGCCGAGAGCGGCAAGGTCTTGCAGGCGGAAAATGCGACCATTCCCTGGTATCCCGCCTCGGTGACCAAGATCATGACCGCCTATGTCACGCTGAAGGCGGTGAAGGACGGCAAGCTCACGCTCGACACGCTGCTGACGGTCTCACCGACGGCCGCTTCGCAATCGCCCTCGAAGATGGGCTTTCGCCCCGGCACGCAGGTCACCGTCGACAACGCGCTGAAGATGATGATGGTCAAGTCGGCGAACGACATGGCCGTGGTGCTCGCCGAGGGCGTCGGCGGTTCGATCGACGGCTTCTCGGCGATGATGAACCAGACCGCGCAAAAGCTCGGCATGACGCAGACGAGCTACGTCAATCCCAACGGCCTGCCCGCCGACGGCCAGATCACCTCGGCGCGCGATCTCGGAATCCTTTCGCGCTCGTTCCTGCGCGACCTGCCGGAATACGAATATTTCGTGCATATCCCGGCGATCCGTTTCGGCAAGCGCATCACGCCAAACTTCAACAAGCTGATCGGCCGCTATCCCGGCGCCGACGGTTTCAAGACCGGCTTCATCTGCGCCTCCGGCTACAACCTCGTGGCATCGGCGTCGCGCAACGGACGGCGGCTGATCGCGGTGGTGCTCGGCGCCAATTCCGGCACCGCGCGCGCGGTCAAGGCGGCGCAGCTTCTCGAGCGCGGTTTCTCGCAGGACACGCTGTCGTGGTTGCGTCCCGCGCTCGGCACGGTCGACAGCCTCGCGCCGGTCGACGCCTCGCCGCCGAATCTGCGCGACGAGATGTGCGGCGGCCACCGCAAGCGGCCGGCCAGCGACGACGACGATGCACTGATCGCAACCAATGGCGGCACGGGCGGATCGACGTCCCTGACCGGCGGCGAAGCCCAGGTGACGTTCTTCACCGCCGGCCTGCAACCGCCCACGATGAAGGCTTCGGATCTGATGGCCTCGGCCGCGGCGGCCGTCGAGCCAGTGCCGGTCTATACCGGCCCGACCCGGACCGGCGCCGCCCTGATTGCGGCGGTCGCGGCCGATGCCGACCAGCAGGCGACCCCAAAGGCGCGAGGCAAGAAGTCGCGCGTTGCGGCGAAGAAGCCTGACGCGAGCGACAAGCCAAAAGATGCGGGCAAGGACGCCAAGTCGAGCGCCAAGCTCGATGCCAAGCCGGATGCGAAGGGCGAAGCCAAACCCGCAGCCAGGCCGGTCAAGCACGCCAATGCGAAACCCGACGCGGCTGCGAAGGGCGCGGAAAAGCCGGCGGCGAACGGCGATTCCGCTGCCAAACCCGCCAAGCCGAAGACGACCACCAAGCCCGCGAAGCCTGCGCCCAATAACAGTTAACGGCGCGCCGGCCGACGGCTGCACCTGCACTTCGCAACTGCGACAGCGCCGTTTGCGACGATTCCAGTAGCCACTTTCGGGCCGTTGTCCTAAGCCTCAACCGCTTGCCAGCGGTTGCGGCAGGCTCAATACTGCGTGAAACGAGGCAAGCCTGAGACACATCGGGCTCTGGTTTAGGAGGGGAGTACCTATGGAGCGCATCTGGCTCAAGCAATATCCGCCCGGCGTGCCAGCCGATATCGAGCCGACGCAATACGCATCGCTGGTCGATCTCCTGGAGGAGAGCTTTGCGAAGTTCGCCGACCGCAAGGCCTTCATCTGCATGGACAAGGCGATCAGCTACCGCGATCTCGACCAGATGTCGCTGGCGCTTGCCTCCTATCTGCAAGGCCGCGGCCTGCAGCGCGGCGCGCGCGTCGCGATCATGATGCCGAACGTGCTGCAATATCCGGTCGCGACCGCGGCCGTGCTGCGCGCGGGCTTCGCGGTCGTCAACGTCAACCCGCTCTATACGCCGCGCGAGCTCGAGCACCAGCTCAAGGACTCCGGCGCCGAAGCCATTTTCGTGCTGGAGAATTTTGCCCACACCGTCGAGCAGGTGATCGCCAAGACGTCCGTCAAGCACGTCGTCATGGCGAGCATGGGCGACCTGCTTGGCTTCAAGGGCGTGATCGTCAACCTCGTCGTTCGCCGCGTGAAGAAGATGGTGCCGGCCTATTCGCTGCCGGGCGCGATCGCCTTCAACGATGCGCTGGCGGCGGGCCGCAGCGCGACCTTCAACAAGCCAAAACTGTCACCCGGCGACGTCGCCTTCCTGCAATATACCGGCGGCACGACCGGCGTCTCAAAGGGCGCGACGCTGCTTCACCGCAACATCGTCGCCAACGTTCTGCAGAACGACGCCTGGCTCCAACCGGCGGTCGCCGCGCCTCCGCATGTCGACCAGCTCATGATCGTCTGCGCGCTGCCGCTCTATCACATCTTCGCACTGACGGCCTGCTACCTGCTCGCGGTGCGTGCCGGCGGCTGCAACCTGTTGATCCCCAACCCGCGCGACATCCCCGGCTTCATCAAGGAGCTGGCGAAGTACCAGGTCAACAGCTTCCCGGCGGTTAACACGCTCTACAACGGGCTGATGCACCATCCCGACTTCAGGAAGCTCGACTTCTCGAAGCTGAAGATCTCCAACGGCGGGGGCATGGCCGTGCAGCGCCCGGTCGCCGAGCAGTGGAAATCGGTGACCGGCTGCTTCATCGCGGAAGGCTATGGCCTGTCGGAGACCGCGCCGACCCTCACCTGCAATCCGGCGACCACGACCGAGTTCTCCGGCTCGATCGGCATTCCCGTGCCCTCGACCTGGATCTCGATCCGCGACGACGACGGCAACGAGGTGGCGCTGGGACAGCCCGGCGAAATCTGCGCCAAGGGCCCGCAGGTGATGGCGGGCTACTGGAACAGGCCCGAGGAGACCGCCAAGGTCATGACCGCGGACGGCTATTTCCGCACAGGCGACATCGGCGTGATGGACGAGAAGGGTTACATCAAGATCGTCGATCGCAAGAAGGACATGATTCTGGTCTCGGGCTTCAACGTCTATCCGAACGAGATCGAGGAAGTGATCGCGAGCCATCCGGGCGTGCTCGAATGCGCCGTGATCGGCATTCCCGATGCGAAGTCGGGCGAGGCGGTGAAGGCCTTCGTGGTGAAGAAGGACCCGAACCTGACGGCCGAGGACGTGATCAAGTTCTGCCACGAGCAGCTCACCGGCTACAAAGTGCCCAAGCACATCGAGTTCAGGACCGAGCTGCCGAAAACCAATGTCGGCAAGATTTTGCGCCGGCAGCTCCGCGACGAGAAGAAGGCCGAGGCGGCGTAAGCCGGCGCCTCGGTGCCTGATGCCAACGACATTGCGCCGGCCGGCGTTCTCGCCTTCTGGCGCGAAGCCGGCGGCGAGCGCTGGTACAAGCGCGACGATGCCTTCGATGCCGAAATCCGCAGCCGCTTTCTCGAGCTGTGGCGGCGCGCGGCGAATGGAGACTTATCATCGTGGGAAACGGGCGATGACGGCGCGCTGGCGCTCGTCATCGTGCTCGACCAGTTTCCCCGCAACATGTTCCGCGGCGACGCCATGACCTATGCGAGCGATGCGCTGGCCCGCGAAGTGGCCCGCCGGGCGCTCGCCCGCGGCGCCGACGGGCGGGTCGATCCAGCCTTGCGCGAATTCTTCTACCTGCCGTTCATGCATTCGGAGCATCTGCCCGATCAGCTGCACTGCGTCGCGCTGTTTCGGAAGATCGACGACTGCGAAAACCTGAAATACGCCGAGGAGCACGCCGACATCATCCGACGGTTCGGCCGCTTCCCACACCGCAATCGCATCCTCGGCCGCGAAACCAAGCCGGACGAGCAAGCGTTCCTGGATGAGGGCGGCTTTTCCGGCTGATGACATCACGGTGAAGGGCTACGAACCCCGCGCGCTTTGCGCATCGGAAATATTGTGCGGCCCGGCCGCCCGGTCTACAAAGCGGAACCGATTTTCAGGGAGAATGACGATGGCGATCCAGATTGGCGACAAGCTGCCCGAGGCGAAATTCCGCGTGATGACGGCGGAGGGGCCGCAGGTCAAATCGACCGACGACATTTTCAAGGGCAAGAAGGTGGCGTTGTTCGCGGTCCCCGGCGCCTACACCGGCACCTGCCACAAGATGCATCTGCCGAGCATCTTCCTCAACGCCTATGCCATCAAGGACAAGGGCGTCGACACCATCGCGATCGTCTCGGTCAACGATGCCTTCGTGATGAACGCCTGGAAGCGCGACACCGACCAGCGCGACGAAGCGACGTTCCTCGCCGACGGCAATGCCGACTTCACCAAGGCGATCGGCATGGAGCTCGACGCCTCCGCCAACGGTCTCGGCATCCGCTCCAAGCGCTACTCGATGCTGGTCGAGGACGGCGTGGTGAAGAAGCTGAACCTCGAGGCGATGCCCGGCAAGGTCGAGGTGTCGGGCGGCGATACGCTGCTCGGGCAGCTGTAAGGGGGCCACCGCTTTCAGTCACCTCTGACGCTGTCATGCCCCGCGAAGGCGGGGCATCCAGTATTCCAGAGGCAGCGAGATTCACAACGACCGCCGCGGCGTACTGGATCGCCCGGTCAAGCCGGGCGATGACGGCGGAGAGTGTGGCGGCGTCTGCAGCGATGACTCCCGGAGCGCGCTGCGAAGCGTCCGCCTACTCCCCGACCCTCTGCTGCAACCTTGCCTTCGCGATCCCGTCGCGCGCCAACTGATCGGCGCGCTCGTTTTCGGGGTGGCCGGCGTGGCCCTTGACCCAGTGCCAGCGCACCTCATGCGCTTTCAGCGCAGCGTCGAGGCGCTGCCATAGCTCGACATTCTTCACCGGCTTCTTGTCGGCCGTGCGCCAGCCGTTGCGCTTCCAGCCATGGATCCAGCCGGTGATGCCCTGCCGGACATATTGGCTGTCGGTGTAGAGATCGACGGTGCAGGGCTTCTTCAGCGCTTCGAGCGCCGAGATCGCCGCCATCAGCTCCATCTGGTTGTTGGTGGTGTGGCGCTCGCCGCCGTTCAGCTCTTTCTCCTTGTCGCCGAACCTCAGAATCGCGCCCCAGCCGCCGGGCCCGGGATTTCCCGAGCACGCGCCGTCCGTGAAGATCGTGACATTGGGCAGCTCGCTCACGCGACCAGCCCTGACGGCAAGAGGCCATAGTCGCGCACGCTCGAAACGCTCTGGTGGAAGCGCAGCTTGCGGACGTATTCGACCGGGTCCTTGGGACGCACCAGCGCGCCTGGCGGCACGTTGAGCCAGTCGACCAGCCGCGTCAGCAGGAAGCGGATCGCCGCACCCCGCGCCAGCAGCGGCAGCGCGGCTTCCTCCGCCTCAGTCAATTTTCGCACGCGACCATAGGCATTGAGGAAGGCGCGCGCCTTGGTGACGTTGAAGGAATGATCCGCCTCGAAGCACCAGGCGTTGAGACAGATCGCAACGTCATAGGCGAACATGTCGTTGCAGGCGAAGGTGAAGTCGATGATCCCGGAGAGCTTGTCGCCGAGGAAGAAGACGTTGTCGTTGAACAGATCGGCGTGGATCACGCCCTCGGGCAGTTTGGTCGGCCAGACACCGCTCGAGAGATGGTCGAGCTCGGCTCCGAGGAACGCACGCAGGCCTGGCTGCACCTCGTCGGCGCGGGCGGCAGCCTGGTCGAACAGCGGCCGCCAGCCGGACACCGAGAGCGCGTTGGCGCGTTTGATCGCAAAATTGGCGCCGGCCAGATGCATCTTCGCTAGCGCCTCGCCGACGCCGGCGCAATGCGCAGCGTTCGGCTTGCGCGGCCAGACGCCTTCGAGAAAGGTGATGATCGCCGCCGGCCGTCCCGCAAGCTCGTGCAGCGCCTCGCCGTCCTTCGCCTTCACCGGCAGCGGACAATTGATGCCGTGCTCGGCCAGATGCGTCATCAGCGCGAGGAAGAACGGCAGGTCGTTCTTCGCCACGCGCTTCTCGTAGAGCGTGAGGATGAACGAGCCCTTGCTCGTGTGCAGCAGGAAGTTGGAGTTCTCGACGCCCTCGGCGATGCCCTTGTAGGAGAGCAACTCGCCGAGATCGTATTGGCTCAGGTAATCCGCAAGCTCGTCGGCGGCGACGTCGGTGTAGACCGCCATACAAGACTACTCGGCAGCAGCTTCGGGGCGCAGCGAGCGCGGCAGCGGGAAGAACTCGTTCTCTTCCGCGGCCGACACCGTCTCCACATGCAGCGTGTAGCGCTCGGCAAAGGCGTCCATGATCTCCTCGACGATCACCTCCGGCGCCGAGGCACCCGCGGTGATGCCGAGGCTCGTGATGTCGCCGAACTTGTCCCAGTCGATGTCGCTCGCCCGCTGGGCCAACACGGCGATCTTGCAGCCCTCACGCTCGGCGACCTCGCGCAGGCGCTGCGAGTTCGACGAGTTCGGCGCGCCGACCACGATCAGCGCATCGACCACAGGGGCCACCTTCTTCACCGCGAGCTGGCGGTTGGTGGTGGCGTAGCAGATGTCTTCCTTGTGCGGCCCGTTGATGTTCGGGAAGCGCTCCTTCAGGAGCGCCACGATCTCCGCGGTGTCGTCGATCGACAGCGTGGTCTGGGTCACGAAGGCGAGGTTGTTCGGATCCTTCGGGGCGATTGTCTTGGCGTCCTCGGCGGTCTCGATCAGGGTCACGGCACCGACCGGCAGCTGGCCGAGGGTGCCGACCACCTCGGGATGATGGGAATGACCGATCAGGAAGATCTCGCGGCCACGCTTGAAGTGAATCGCGGCCTCGCGGTGCACCTTGGTCACCAGCGGGCAGGTCGCATCCAGCGAGAACAGGTTGCGGGACTGCGCGTCGGCCGGAACGGACTTCGGCACGCCATGGGCCGAAAACACCACAGGAGCGGTGGTATTTTCCGGGATCTCAGCCAGCTCCTCGACGAAGATCGCGCCCTTCTTCTTCAACCCATCCACGACATATTTATTGTGCACAATCTCATGACGAACATAGACCGGGGCGCCATACATGGTGAGCGCCCGCTCCACGGTGTCGATGGCCCGCACCACCCCCGCGCAAAAGCCGCGGGGAGAACAAAGCACGATCTTGAGGTCTGGTTTGGCTGACATGAAGCGATCTCGGGACCGAATCACCCAACGGCCATTGGGCCGGGACCGGTCGATTGATGAAATAGGGCTTGGCACGGACTGCTAGGGACTTGGGCCCCCTTTCGGGCGCTGTCAAGGCACTATCTATAGCAGAACCATTGCGTGAATGGCCCCTCACGGCTTATATAGGGGTTAATTCCCGTCATCGCTGATGACCCCCCGGTTTCGCCTCCAAAGAGGTGGGCGAAGCACAAAGGAGATTTGCCCATGAGCAACGCACCTCTGATGCCCAAGGCGACCGCCGTCTGGCTGCTCGACAACACGGCGCTGACCTTCGATCAGGTCGCCGATTTCACCAAAATGCACCCCCTAGAGGTGCGCGCGATCGCCGACGGCGACGCCGCCCAGGGCATCAAGGGCATGGACCCCCTCTCCAACGGCCAGTTGACCCGCGAGGAGATTGAGAAGGGCGAGAGAAACCCCGACTACCGGCTCCGCCTCCAGGAGAGCAAGGTGGTGCTGCCGCCCCAGCCCAAGCGCAAGGGGCCGCGCTACACCCCGGTCTCGCGTCGCCACGAGCGCCCGAGCGCGATCCTCTGGCTGCTGCGTAACCATGCCGAGCTGAAGGACGCCCAGATCATGCGCCTGGTCGGCACGACCAAGAGCACGATCGCGAGCGTGCGTGACCGCACCCACTGGAACACCGCCGGGCTGACGCCGATCGACCCCGTCACCCTCGGCCTCTGCTCGCAGATCGAGCTCGATTTCGAGGTGGCGCGCGCAGCCAAGGAAAAGCCGATCGACGCAGCCTATGGCGGCGCCACCCTGCTGCCAGCCTCCGAGACCACGAAGAAGGACGAATACGAGCCGGCGGAGAAGAGCAGCGACGACCTCAACGTCGACGCCGTGTTCGCCAAGCTGAAGACGCTCGGCGGCAAGAAGCAGGAGGAAGAGGAGTAGGTTGCAGCTCCTCGGCTGAACGTCGAAATCGATTCGGACGCGGCGGGGCCATCCGCCGCGTTTTTGTTTTTTGGGCACAGCGGATCGCGCGGCCCCTCATTCTGAGGAGCACGGTACGGCCTTCCCGGCGGTTGGCTTTCACCGGTTCAACGGCGAAAGCATCACGATGTCTTCGCATCCGGACGGCACAGCGCGTCGCCACTGCGGGCCATATTGGAAACGAACGGATACGAGCGGCGCATGACGCTGAAGTCGGCGCGACTATCACCCAGGATTTGCAGGCGCGGCGCGTCGTTGGTGCGGAAGACGCGAGCCCGGACAAAGTAGGGCTGCGCTCCAGGCGCCAGTTCGAGCTTGCCGCTCAGGCTGACAAATTCCGGTCCTTCCTTGGACTGCTTCACCCGCAAGACCGTGGCGCCGCACACCCCCTCCACTACGTTGACGCCGCACCAACCCTCTCCACAGGATGAGATGTCGAGAACGAGCTTGTCGCCGGGCATCTCGTCGACCCAGCGGCCCCCAAGCGCGAGGGCGGAAAGGTCGGACTCGGCATGTGCCTTGCCGGCGAAGCAAACCGACGCGGCGTTTGCAACGACAAACGGGAGCGCGATCGCAGCAGCCCATCGCGCGAACTTCGGCCTATGGCGACGTCCACCGCCCGCCAGGATGAAGTCGCGAAAGCGTGTCAGGAACGTGACGGTCATGGTGTATGCCTTCCAGAGTGATCCATTTGTGTCGTGCTCTCGACGAGGCGGGTTCACGCGCAAGCGCCGCGACAAAGCCGCAGCGGTGAGCAACGATTCCACGGAAGCTCAATCCGACCGATGAGGCGTCCCGGCATTACAATCACGATTGCAATCGGCTTGCTGACATTGCCGATCGGGCTTGCGGCGGTGGCATCGGGCCTCGGCGTGCTGCGCCTGCCCTACCCGTTATTCGTCGTGCTTCAACGCCTCCCGATAATCTTTTCGCTGCACATGATCGCATCGGGCGCGGCGCTCATGATCGTTACCCTCGTGATCCTGCTGCGGCGATATCCGGCGTGGCACCGTCCGCTCGGCCGTATCGCGGCAGGGTGCGTGCTGATCGGCGGCTTTACATCCCTTCCCGTCGCGATGGCGAGCGAGGCGAACGCGATGGCGCGCGCCGGTTTTATCGCCCAGGGGACGGTCTGGATTGCGCTGACGGTTGCCGGTCTTCTCGCGCTCAGGGCCAGGGATTTCCGGCGCCATGCGCGCTGCATGTTGGCCATGGCGGCCGTGACGTCGGGCGCAATCTGGCTGCGGCTGGCGACCACGGCAGCGGTGCAACTGATGTGGCCTTTCGCACCGGCTTACGCCTCTGCGGCCTGGCTATGCTGGCTCGTGCCGCTCTTGATTGCGATCGGCTCAACGCGTGGACTGGCGGCCGGCCCCGGCGCGTCCCCCGATCTGGCGCGTCTTGCAAATGCCGTGAACAAAGCCTGAAATACTTCGTCAACCCAGCTCGATCGTATCGTCTACCTCGTGGACGAGTCCGACGCTGTCGATGGTCAGCACCATCTTCGCCTTCAGCTTCTCATGCCCCTTGATCTTGCCGCCCGCGATCGCATCGCGCACGGCCTTCTCGATCTCGCGTTGCGAGGTGACGCCGACTTGCTTGAGGAATTTACGCAAGGACGTGTTGAACTGGTCCTCGTTCATGACGGCCTCCGTTGACCGGGCCGGCTTACGGCCGCTCCGGATGGTTGAGCATGTACTCGCCGAGATCGCGCTGGCGGCGATCGGCGCGGGCAGTCGCGGCGCTGCGCTGGACATCGCGGTCCTTGCGGCAAGCGACGTATTCGGGCGAGCCCTGCGCATAGCCGCGGCTCTGGCAGGCGGCGTCGTCATCGTCGTTGCCCATCGCCACCGGCGCCTGGTTGCGCGCAGCGCAGGCGGACAGGGCCAGCGCAAGCAGAGCAGCAGTGAAAAAGCGCAACGCAGTCGTGATGGGCATAAGGGGTCCTCGATTTGCCGGCACTCTGTAGCGCGGAATGAGGAAAATGTAAGTCCCGCAACGTGCTTTCGTCATGCCCCGCGAAGGCGGGGGCATCCAGTATTCCAGAGGCCCCGAGAGACGCGGAGAGGGCGCGGCGTACAGGATTCCCCGCTTTCGCGGGGAATGACAGCGGAGGCCGAAGCGATGGCGTCCCGTCACGCTCGCAGGATGCGTTTCGCCTCACACTCTTCCCTTCAAGGCATCCCCGATTTCATCCAGCACCTTGGGATCCTCGATGGTGGCCGGCATGGTCCATGACTCGCCGTCGGCAATCTTCTTGATGGTGCCGCGCAGGATTTTTCCGGAGCGCGTCTTGGGCAGGCGGCCGACGGTGATGGCGAGCTTGAAGGCCGCGACCGGGCCGAGCTTATCGCGCACCAGCGCGATGATCTCCTTCTCGATCTCGGCTGGCGCGCGCTTGACGCCGGCCTTAAGCACCAGGAAGCCGCAGGGCACCTCGCCCTTGATTGCGTCCTTGATGCCGAGCACGGCGCATTCGGCGACATCAGGATGCGAGGCGAGGATCTCCTCCATGCCACCGGTCGACAGACGATGGCCGGCGACGTTGATGATGTCGTCGGTGCGGCCCATGACCCAGACATAACCGTCCTCGTCCTTGTAGCCGGCGTCGGAGGTTTTGTAGTAGCCGGGAAATTCGGTGAGGTAGGCCTCCTTGAAGCGCGCATCCTGATTCCACAGCGTCGGCAGGCAGCCCGGCGGCATCGGCAGCTTGATGACGATCGAGCCCATGGTGTTGGCGGCAACGGGCTTGGCCGCCTCGTCCACCACGTCGACCTGATAGCCCGGCATCGGCACGGTCGGCGAGCCGTGCTTCACCGGCAGCTGACCGAGGCCCACCGGATTGCCGGCGATGCACCAGCCGGTCTCGGTCTGCCACCAGTGGTCGATGACAGGCACCTTCAACTGCGCTTCCGCCCATTCCACCGTCGGCGGATCGGCGCGCTCGCCGGCGAGGAACAGGGTGCGGAATTTCGACAGGTCGTATTGCCGGATGAATTTTCCGTCCGGATCCTCTTTGCGGATCGCGCGGAAGGCGGTCGGCGCGGTGAACAGCGCCACCGCCTCGTGCTCTGATATCACGCGCCAGAACGCGCCCGCGTCAGGCGTGCCGACCGGCTTGCCTTCATACATGACCGTGGTCGCGCCATGAATCAGCGGGCCGTAGACGATGTAGCTGTGGCCGACCACCCAGCCGATGTCGGAGCCGCACCACCAGACCTCGCCCGGCTTGACGCCGTAGAGGTTGAACATCGACCATTTGATTGCGACGAGGTGCCCGCCGTTGTCGCGCACCACGCCCTTGGGGATGCCGGTCGTGCCCGACGTGTAGAGGATGTAGAGCGGATCGGTGGCCGCGACCGGCACGCAAGGCGCGCGCTTGCCGTCGTTCAGCGCCTTGCGGCGCAGGCTCGCCCAGTCATAGTCGCGGCTCGGTGTCAGCTCGCATACATGCTGCGGACGTTGCAGGATGATGCAGGCTTTTGGCTTCGCCGTCGCCAGCTTGATCGCCTCATCGAGCAGCGGCTTGTACTGCACGATGCGGCCCGGCTCGATGCCGCAGCTTGCGGAGAGGATCAGCTTTGGCTCTGCGTCGTCGATGCGGGTGGCGAGCTCCTTGGCGGCAAAGCCGCCGAACACCACCGAGTGCACCGCGCCGATGCGCGCGCAGGCGAGCATGGCGACCACGGCCTCCGGCACCATCGGCATGTAGAGGAGTACGCGGTCGCCTTTGGCGACGCCGAAATCCTGCATGATCGCGCCGAGTGCCTGCGCCTCTTTCAGGAGCTCGGCATAGGTAAATCTCGTGACGCTGCCCGTAAGCGGGGAATCGTGGATCAGCGCGAGCTGGTCGGCCCGGCCGCGTTCGACGTGGCGATCGAGCGCGTTGTAGCAGGTGTTGACGACGGCGCCTGCGAACCAGCGGCCATAGGTGCCCTGGGCGGGGTCGAAAACCTTCTTCGCAGGCTCGATCCAGTCGATCTCCTGCGCGGCCTCGGCCCAGAAGCTCCCGGGGTCGGCCAGCGAGCGCGCATGGACCTCGTGATATCGGCTCTTTCCTTCGAGGCTTCCCTGGACGTTCATACCCGGCTCCCGTTTCCTCTTATTCGCTGGCTTTGACCTGACGGCGAAAACGCTGTTCCGCCATGATCAGGGTCAATTGCCCGCGCTGTTTGGGGGTATTTTCCCGGGAACGGGCTGCGGTTCAAGCTGAAAAGGATGGGCTTTCGGCGGACATTCCGCCTTGGGCGCGCCCCGGCGGTGCTGCACTCCCTCTCCCCGTTCTTACGGGAAGAGGGTTGGGGCGAGGGACTGCGTCCGCAAAAACAGAGATAGCTGAACTCGCGGAGGTTCCCCCTCACCCGGATTGCATCTGCGATGCGATCCGGCCTCTTCCCGCAGGCGGGGAGAGGTGGAAAGGGGCCTCAGCTCTCCATCCCGCTCAGCCGCTGCAAACGCTCCTGCATGGCCTTCTTCAGGTCGTAGCCCGGCCGCCCGAAGCCAGTGTTGCGGGCACTCAGGAAATCGCGCTGGGTGCGGCGGAGGTCGGAGGCGGTGCGGCCGTTAGATGACTTCAGCACGCACGCATAGGTGTCGGCGATCTGGCGGTCGAGTGAACCTCCTCCGAACTGATGGACACCTGTAGTAGGCTCGAAGAGCCAGGAGGTGTCGGATGGAAGGACGTCAACGTCGGTCGTTTACGGACGACTACAAGCGGCAAGCGATTGATCTGGTCGCATCGAGTGGCCGCTCGATCGGATCGGTGGCCAAGGAACTTGGCCTGCGCGATTCCGTGTTGCGGCGGTGGGTAGAGCAACGTGGGGCCAGGCGGGAGCCGACGGCGGCGTCGCGGCGCCCCACGACGCAGGCGGCGCTGCCGTCGGCGGACCACGCGGCGGAGATCGCCCGTTTGCAGCGAGAGAACGAGCGGCTGCGCATGGAGCGCGACATTTTAAAAAAATCGATCGCGATCTTTGCTGGAGTTCAGAAATGAGATTCCGCTTCATTGAAGATCGCCGTGCCGACTATCCGGTGATGATCATGTGCGACGTGCTCGGCGTCTCGCCTGCTGGCTATTATGCCTGGCGGGCGCGCCCGGAGAGCGCGCGAGCCGCCGCCAATCGTGAGCTCGTCGGCGATATCAAGCGGGTTCACCGCGACACCAATGGCCGCTATGGCAGCCCGCGCATCCATGCCGAGTTGAGGGCTCAGGGCCGCGGGGCGAGCCGCGGTCGCATCGAGCGATTGATGCGCCGCCACGGTATCAGGGCCATCATGGCGCGGCCACGACGGGTGCGCACCACCGACAGCCGTCACGACTTCCCGATCGCCGCGAATCTGCTCGAGCGCAACTTCATCGCCGCAGCGCCGAACCGGATCTGGCTCGCCGACATCACGTACGTCGAGACTGATCAGGGCTGGCTTTATCTGGCCACGGTCATGGACCTCTACAGCCGCAAGATCGTCGGCTGGGCGATGGCGGATCATTTGCGCGCCGAACTGCCATTGGCGGCCTTAGCGATGGCCATTGCGACACAGCGGCCTGGCGCCGGCCTGATCCACCATTCAGATCGCGGCGTTCAATACGCCTCCGCGGAGTATCGCAAGATGATGCAGTCCGCCGGCTTCCGAGCCTCGATGAGCCGCAGGGCCGATTGCTATGACAACGCTCCGATGGAGAGTTTCTTCCACACGCTCAAAACCGAACTCGTCCATCACCAGCATTATGCAACACGTGAGGAAGCCACACGTGATATCTTTGCTTACATCGAGGGCTTCTACAATCGAACACGTCGCCACTCGGCCATCGGATATCTCAGCCCGATCGAGATGGAGCTAAAAGCAGCTTAACCCTGTCCATTTTTTCGGGGGAAGATCAGAGTACGCCGAGCTGCGGATCGGCGCAGATCACCTTCTCGACCTCGCGCTTTGCGGTGGCGCAATCGAACGACGGGCCGCTATCGTCGGCGGACCGCGCATGCAGTGGGCGCGACGGTTGAGCACCGAACTTGGCGATCTCGGCAATCATGGTGCGGCGGCCATCGGCCGCATTCTCGTTGCCGGGATCGAGCCGCAGCGCCGTCTCGTAATCGGCCAGCGCCTTCTTCCGCTCGCCCATCTTGCCGTAGAGCACGGCGCGGTTGTTGTAGGTGAGGGCAAAGCTCGGATCGAGCTTGAGCGCGGCATCATAGTCGCCGAGCGCAGCACCGAGCTCGCCCTTGAACTGATAGGAGTCGCCGCGATTGGTGAAGAAGTTCGGCCGATGCTCCAGCTTGAGCGCCTGGTCGTAGTCGGCGATCGCCTTGTCGTACTCGCCCTTCTCCGCGTAGGACAGGCCACGATTATCGTAGAATTCCGCCTCCGTGGGATCGAGCCGGATCGCCTCGCTGTCGTCGGCAATGGCCTTGTCGAGCTGGCCGAGCTTCTTGTAGGCGGCGCCGCGGTTGGTGTAGCTGCGCGCGTGGTTCGGATCGAGCCGCAGCGCCTCGCTGAGATCCCGGATCGCCTTCTCATGGTCGCCGCGGAGATACCAGGTCGCGCCGCGGTCGGACCAGGCTTGCGCATAGTCCGGCTTCAGCTTGATCGCCTGGTCATAGTCCGCAAGCGCCCGGTCGAGCCGGCGCTGGTTGGTGTAGACGATGCCGCGCAGCTCGTAGGCTTCCGCATCCTGCGGATCGAGCTCGATTGCCTTGCCGAGGTCGGCCGCGGCGCGGCCGAGATCGCCGCCGGCCTCGCGCAGGAGATCGCCGCGCAGGCGAAAGGCGCGCGCGTTCCTGCCATCGAGCGCGATCGCGCGATCGAGATCCTTCAGGGCGTCCGCCGAGCCGCCGGAGGTTTTCGCGTTGGCATCGGCGCGCACCACCAGCGCCGCGGCGCGGTCGGTCGCCGCATTCGCGGTCTGGTCGATGATCGTGGTGCAGGCCGCAATGAGCCGCGGAATGGATTCCTTGCTGCCGAGCACGCAATCGACGGGCGTTCCGCCGGCCGCGGCGGGGCCTGCAGCAAGAGTGAGGCCGACCGCAAGGCTGGCGCCAAGCAGCGAGGTTCTGGCAAGGAACGAAAGTTGCGGGCAATGATGCGGACCGCACATGGCGATGGCTCCGAGACGACGGCTTTCTCCGTTGTCGCAGTCGCGCGGAGACAGGTTCAAGACGGCGCCACACGCTCGGTGCACCTCTCCCGCTTGCGGGGGAGGTCGGCGCGAAGCGCCGGGTGGGGGCTCTCTCCCCTCAGGGAATCTCTCTCTGTGGAGACACCCTCACCCCAACCATCTCCCGCATGCGGGAGAGGGAGCGCACCTCCCGCGCCGAAGCAGTTCAGTACCCATCCACGCCGTTCAGCCGCTGCAAGCGGTCCTTCATCGCCTTCTTCAAATCATACCCGGGCCGGCCAAATTCGGCGTTGCGGCCGGCGATGAAATCGTCCTGCTCGCGCTGGAGGGTCTTGGCTTCCGCGGGACTACCGGCCTCGCGCGTGACGCGCGCGCTGGCGGCAAAGATCTCGCGGTCGAGATCGGCAAGCTCGGGACTGCCGCAGATCGCCTTCTCCACGGCGCGGCGGGCGCGTGCGCAGTTGAAGCTCGGCTTGCCGGCGACCGCCATCTGCGCGCCCAGACGCTCGAGCTCCTGCGCCATCGCCTTGTGGTTGGCCCTGGCCTTCTCGTGATTGGGATTGATCCGCAAGGCCGCGCCAAAATCCTGCACCGCCTTGGGCCGGTCGCCCTTCTTCAGCCAGAGCTCGCCGCGCGCGTTGAAGATGTCGGCGAGCGAAGGATCGAGCAATAGCGCGCGGCTGAAATCGGCGATGGCACGATCGATCTGGTCGTGCCGCGCAAGCAGCGCGCCGCGCGAGACCAGCGCCTTGACGAGATCGGGCTTGGCGGTCTTCTCGTTGTCGATCACGTCACCGCAGGCGGACGTTGCCTTCTCGACGTCATCCGCCGCCGTCGCGGCGAGGCACGGCGCGATGTCGATCTGCGCGACTGCGGCCGGCTCGCCGCCGGTCGCGGCCCGGCCTTGATGGGCCGACAGCACGCACAGGATCATGGCGGTGCAGAGGCTCGGAATCAGAATGGATCGGCGCATCATCGTTGCAGTCGGAAATTCTCGCGTCGTGGAGGCGCTCTCCACTATACAGCCGGATTGATGCTAGCATCGTACCGCTGACGTTTTGGGGATATCTCGTGTCGACCTTCGAATGGATCATCGCACTTCTGCTCGGCGCCGTTGCCTTATCGGCGCTGGCGCGGCGGATCAAGGTCCCCTACCCGACCTTTCTCGCCATCGGCGGCGCGCTGCTCGCTTTCGTGCCCGCGAGCCCCTCCTGGACGCTCCAGCCCGATCTCGCCTTGGCGCTTTTTGTAGCACCGGTGCTACTGGATGCCGCCTATGACACCTCGTTGCGCGATCTCCGCAACAACTGGGTTCCGGTCTCGACGCTTGTGGTCGCCGCGGTCGGCTTGACCACGGCCGGTGTCGCACTGGTGACGCATCGGTTGGTCCCCGATATGCCCTGGGCCGCCGCGGTCGCGCTCGGCGCGATCGTCGCGCCGCCGGATGCGGCTGCCGCGGTCGCCATCCTGCGTCAGGTCCGCCTGCCTTATCGCATGGTCAAGGTCCTCGAAGGCGAGAGTCTGCTGAATGATGCGAGCGCGCTGCTGATCTATCGCATCGCGGTCGGTGCGGTCGTGATGGAGCACCTGAAGTGGAGCGAGATCGCGCCGACAATCGCGCTCGCGCTAGGCGGCAGCGTCGTCGCCGGCTATCTGGCCGCGCGGATCATGCCGCTGTTCATCACGCGGATCACGGAAGCGCCGAGCGCGATCATCGTGCAGTTCGCTACGACCTTCATGATCTGGATCGGCGCCGAGCATCTCGGCCTCTCCGGTATCCTGACCATCGTCGTCTACGCCATGGCCGTCGCGCGCATGGCGCCGGCGCGCATGCCGGCGCGGTTGCGGGTGCCGTCCTACGCGGTGTGGGAGACGACCGTGTTCGTGCTCAACGTGCTCGCCTTCATACTGATCGGATTGCAGGTGCAGCCGATCTGGTCGCGCCTCGCAGAGGATGTGCGCTGGGAGTATTGCGTGGCGGCAGCGTGGATCCTGCTCACGGTGATCCTGGTGCGGCTCGCCTGGGTGATGACCTACCGCACGATCCTGCGCATCCTCGTCGCGTACGGCATCTATTGCCCGACGGACCCGAATGCAGTGACCTCGCCCAAGGGCGGCATCATCGTATCCTGGTGCGGCATGCGAGGGCTGGTGACGCTCGCCACCGCCTTTGCGCTGCCGGAGAATTTCCCCTATCGCGACTTCATCCTGTTCATAGCCTTCGCCGTCGTGCTGGGATCACTGGTGATCCAGGGCCTGACGCTACGGCCGCTGATCCTGGCATTCGACCTCAAGGACGATGATCCCGTCGCGGGCGAGGTCGCTCGCGGACGCGCGCTCGCCTATCAGGCCGCGCTCGACGAGATCGATGCGGATCCGTCGGAAGAGGCCGAGATCCTGCGGCTGGAATACCGGGCGCTGCTGATGCAGGCCGAGAACGATCCCAATGGCGGCGTCGCCAGCGGCGAGCTGCCCGCCGATCCCCTGCGCCGCCGCGCCATCGACGCCGCCCGCAAGACCATCTTCGACCTGCGTGCCACAGAGGTGATCGGCGACGACGCGTTTCACAAGCTCGAGGAAGAGCTGGATCGTGCAGAGCTGAGCGCGGGGGGATGATGCTCCCGCCACAAACTCAGTCGTCGTCCCGGACAAGCGAAGCGCAGATCCGGGACGACAGAGGAGGGTGTGGCTGGCGATCACGCCCCTGACTTACACGTGATGCCGCCATCGACGATGAGCTCGATGCCGGTCACGTATTTCGACTCGTCGGATGCCAAAAACAGCGCGGCGTTAGCGACGTCCCAGGCGTCGCCCATGTAGCCCATCGGCACCTGGGCGTCGCGGGCGCGCCACATCGCCTCCACGTCGCCCTTGGCGTAGCTGGCAGCGAGACCTGCGGAATGCTCGACCATCGGCGTCTTCATCAGGCCGGGCAGGATCGCGTTGACGCGGACATGGTGGCGCGCGAACTCGACCGCCGTGGTGCGCGTCATCATGTTCATCGCAGCCTTCGAGGTGCCGTAGCTGACGTAGGAGAGGCCCATGTGGCGGATCGAGGCGATCGAGGAGATGTTGATGATCGAGCCGCCGCCCTGCTTTGTCATCACGGGGATCACTTGCTTCATGGCGAGGTAGGCGCTCTTGAGGTTGACGGTGAAGACGCGATCCCAGCTCTCCTCGGTCACCTCGACCACGCTGCCCATCTCGGCGATGCCGACATTGTTGTCGAGCACGTCGATGCGGCCATAGGCTTTCAGGCACGCTGCGACCATGACCTCAATGTCGCTCGCGCGCGACACGTCGGCGGTGAAAGCGGCCGCCTTGCCGCCCTCGCTTGTGATGATCTTCGCGGTCTCCTCGGCCGCAGTGCCGCTGCGGTCGACGCAAAACACCGACGCGCCCTCACGCGCAAAGGTCACCGCTGTCGCCTTGCCGTTGCCCCAGCCCGGTCCGATCGAGCCGGCGCCGACTACCATCGCGACCTTGCCCTTGAGCCGATCCATCGTGTTTCTCCCTTACTTCTGTTGTTCTTCGCAGACGCTCATGCGGGTGACATCAGTACCGACGGCGTGGCCGATGATCTCCGACAACGTCCGGCATTTTCCTTCGCTGCACAACCGCCACTCCCCGGCGACGCCGGAATTGCCGAGCATCACCTCACGCATGGGTGGGCGCGCGGGTCGCCACTGGAACCAGCCGTCAGTGAGGCGCGCCTCGGGCGGCGGCTCCATGCCGGCGCCGGAGCCTTTGACTCGCGCCTGCACGAGCTCGAGGCCCTCCGGCGTGACGCGCCAGTCTTCCTGCCAGTCGATCTTCTCGATCGAATGCGTCCAGACAAGCGTGAAGGCTGCGAGCGCCAGCGCCTTCACGCTTCCGGCCGAGGCGAGGCAGAGGCTCACACCGCCTCGACCGTTGCCGGCGGGCGCTGCCGCCATTGCCAGAGCACGATCGCGGCCATCAGCACGAAGCCGATGGTGTCACTGAGCGGGAAGTCGCCAAGCAGGCAGAGAGCGGCGCCGAGCGCGAGCGCGCGTTCGAGCAAGCTGAGCCGCGTGAACAGGAAGCCGATCGCGACCATGCCGAACAGGCCGATCGCCGCCAGCGCCTTGAAGGTCGCGAGCGCCACCGCGCCATAGAAGCCGAGCTTTGCGGCCATCGGATCGCCCGCCTGCAGCATCAACGCCGGCGAATAGACGAAGATGAAGGGGATGACGTAACCGGCGAGCGCGATGCGCATCGCCTCCCAGCCGATCTTGTCCGGATTCTCCTTGGCGATCGGCGCGGCGGCGAGTGCGGCGAGCGCGACCGGCGGCGAGAGGTCGGCCATGATGCCGTAGTAGAACGCGAACATGTGGCTCGCGATCAGGGGCACCCCTAACTTTGCCAGCGCGGGTGCGGCGAGCGCGGCGGTGATGATGTAGGTCGGGATCGTGGGAATGCCGGTGCCGAGCAGGATCGATAGCAGCATGGTCATGATCAGCGCCAGGAATAGGCTCTTCTCGCCGAGCCCGATCACCCAGCCGCCGAAGATTGTGCCGACGCCGGTCTGCGACATCATGCCGATGATGACGCCGACGATGGCGCAGGCCATGCCGACCGTGATGGCGGATTTCGCGCTTTCGGCCAGCGCATCGCGGCAGGCGCGCAAAGCGGCAAGCCCGCCGCGGACGAAAGCGGCGATCACGATCAACCCGGCGACGACACATGACACTGGCACGATCTGAAGGCCGTCACGCGACAGTGCGGCGACGACGAGCGCAAGCCCGATCCAGAAGATGTAGCGGATCACCATGGCCGATGCCCCCGCCGTGATGCTGGCCCCCAGGATCAGCGTCACCGTCAGCGCAAGGCCCATGCTGCCGGCATAGAGCGGCGTAAAGCCTTCGAACAGCATGTAGACGAGCGCCGCGAGCGGCAGCACGAGATACCAGCGCGTCACCAGCGCTTTCCAGGCGCTCGGGATTTCCCCGCGTTTCATGCCGGTGAGCCCGTGCTTGCCGGCTTCCAGATGCACCATCCAGAACGCGGAAGCGAAATAGAGCACCGCAGGAATCGCGGCCGCCTTCACGATTTCCGAGTACTGGACCCCTAGCGTCTCCGCCATGATGAAGGCCACCGCGCCCATCACCGGCGGCATGATCTGCCCGCCCATCGAAGCGGTGGCCTCGACGCCGGCGGCAAAGGCGCGGCGGTAGCCGAACTTGATCATCAGGGGAATCGTGAACTGGCCGACTGTCACGACATTGGCAACGCCCGAGCCCGAGATCGTGCCCATCATGCCCGAGGCGAACACCGCGACCTTGGCAGGGCCGCCACGGGTGCGACCGAACAGGCCGAGCGAGACGTCGGTGAAGAGCTGAATCATGCCGGCGCGCTCCAGGAACGAGCCGAACAGGATGAACAGGAAAATGTAGGTCGCCGAGACGTAGATCGGCACGCCGTAGAAACCTTCGGTGCCGAAGGACAGATGCGTGACGATCTGGTCGAAGTCATAACCGCGATGGTTGAGCGGCGACGGCAGGTACTGGCCGAAGAACCAGTAGACGAGGCACGCGCCGCACATCAAAGGCAGCGCCGCGCCCATCAGGCGCCGCGTGCCCTCGAA
Source organism: Bradyrhizobium sp. CCGUVB23 (assembly GCF_024199885.1). Taxonomy (NCBI): domain Bacteria; kingdom Pseudomonadati; phylum Pseudomonadota; class Alphaproteobacteria; order Hyphomicrobiales; family Nitrobacteraceae; genus Bradyrhizobium; species Bradyrhizobium sp. CCGUVB23. The sequence continues at coordinate 4,819,177 of NZ_JANADQ010000001.1, read as the reverse complement.
GATCAGCACCGCGAGCAGCGTACCGACGGCGAGATCGACCTGCGTCGGATCGCCGTCGCGCGCGATCAGATCGGCGTAGAAGATCCATTGATAGAGGCCGCACAAAAATCCGGCGCCGCCGATCAGCCATCCGATCGCGCGGCCGGCATCGCTTCGGGCCGTGAAGTTGCCGATCAGGCCGAAGGTGAGCAGCACGAGGAAGCCGACATGGACGCCGCGCACCACCTGGCTTGGCAGATAGTTGAAGGCGGCGACGTAGAGCTGGAAGGCCGCAAACGCGATGCCGATCCAGTAGGCGAGATGACCCCACCAGCCCGGTCCGAATCCTTCCGGAAAGCCATGCTCGAAATTGTCGAATTCGACCTTGATGGGCGCCTGTGCGCCCTCCGCCTGCAACATGCCCGTTTCCCCGCACCCCGATGGGGGCGTTCTTACAGCATTTGCGCTGCGTCCTGAATACGTCATGCGCTTTGCTCCGTCATTCCGGGGCGATGCGACGGGACCGCGCGAAGCGCGGCCCGGAGCATCGAGCCCGGAATCTCGAGATTCTCAGGTGCGCAACTGCGCACCATAGCTCGGCTCTTCGAGCCGCCCCGGAATGACTACGGAGAAAGTCGCGCTACTTGATCAGTCCCTTTTCCCTGTAATAGCGGATCGCGCCGGGGTGCAGTGGGACCGGGCTGCCGGTCGCCGCCGTCTCGAGCTTGATCTCCTTGCCGGCGACATGCGCGTTCGCAAGCTCGGGCAGCGACTCGTAGATCAGCTTGGTCATCTGATAGGCGAGATCATCCGAGACCGCCGCGCTCGTCACGAGATAGTTCACGACCGCCGCCGTGGGCACGTCCTTGTCCTGACCGGTATAGGTGTTGGCGGGGATCACGGCCGAGATGAAGGGCGGGCCGATCTTGTCGACGGTCTCCTTCGGCACGGCGACGACCGTGATCGGGCTCGAGGTCGAGAGGTCCTTCAGCGAGGCAACGCCGAGGCCCGCCGATTGCAGCGTCGCGTTGAGCTGGCGGTTCTTCATGAGGTCGACGGATTCGGCGAACGGCAGATATTCCACCTTGCCGAGATCCTTGTAGCTCATACCGGCGGCGGCCAGGATCGCGCGCGAGTTGAGCTCGGTGCCGGATTTCGGCGCCCCGACCGAAAGGCTCTTCCCCTTGAGGTCGGCGAGGGTCTTGATGCCGCTCTCGGCGGTCGCGACGATCTGGATGTAGTTCGGATAGATCGCGCCGATGGTGCGGAGCTTGTCGAGCTTGTTCTTGAAGCCCGCCTCCTCCTCGCCATCCCAGGCAGCCTTCAGGGAGTCGCCGAGCGTGAACGCCAGTTCACCGCGGCCCTGCTGCAGGAGGATGAGATTCTCAACCGACGCCTTGGTGGCCTGCACCTGCGTCTTCACGTTCGGAATCTTGTCGCTGTAGATTTTCCCGATCGCGACGCCGAGCGGATAGTAGACGCCGGAGGTGCCGCCCGTCAGCACGTTGATGAACGATTGTGCCTGCGCACAAGAGGCTGACAAAGGCACCGACGCCGCCAGAGCAAGAGCCGAGGCTGCGCCGATCAACTTCAATTTCATGATTTTCATCTCCCCAAACCGGCGGCGAAATTGGCCGGATGGGGGGTGCGGGTCAACCCATCCAAAAGGCAAAACAGGGCTGCACGAAACAGCCGTTATGCCTGATTTTCAGGGAGCTCGGCGGGTGCGGCGACGTGGCGCACTTCAGCCTCGAGTCGGATCGACTGAGCCGCGGTCTCGGTCACCTCTCCCGCTTGCGGGAGAGCATAGGCCGCCTTCGGCGGCCGTCCTCTTAGAGACGCCGAGGCAAAGCGCGTCGGCTATGCCGAAGGCGCGGGTGAGGGCTCTGTCCGCTCGGGGTTCTCAATTGCGGAGACACCCTCTCCTCAGCCCTCCCCCGGGAGCGCCCCCTCACTGGAACGTCATGTCCAGGCATTTGGAAATGTCGGAGCCGAGGCCGGAGGAAATGATGATGCAGCCGCGCACCTTCTGCGTGGTCACGTCTGCGGCCCACACCGAATAGCCGCCGGGGCCGAAGAACGAATTGGTATTCGGCGGCTCGGTCTCGGTCGCATCGAAATCGTAGTGGCCGTCGGTCTCGAAGATGCGCGGCTTCTTGGTGCAGCCGCCGTCGGTCTGCACGTTGATGACTTCCTTGTTGTCGCGGGTCAGCGCCAGCGAGACCTGGCAACGGAAATATTCCGAGGTCTTGGTGTTGAAGAGATAGGTGTAGGACTTGCAGGTCGCGGTGTTCAGCTTGCCAGGGGCAAGGCCGCGGCTGCAGGAAATCCGCTGATTGTGGCTGAGCTGGTAGTCATCGGCATGGGCGACGGGCGCGAGCGTCACCAGCAAGGCGGCGGACAAGCAAATTTTTATGACATGGTTCATTGGAATCATCCCTACCCAATCTCTTTGTCGAATTGCGTTCTAGACGGAAAGCGGAACATAGTCGCGAGAGGGCGAAGGGAAAATCACAAACTGCTGGTCGGGATGTGATTGGGCACGACGACCCGCCTGACGGGACGTGCGTTGCGACCGAGGCGCGTATTGACCGGCAAAGACCGTTCGTGATTTGTTCGGAACGGCAACCAAGAAGTTACGGGGAGGATGAGGATGACTGGATTTCCAACGAAGGCCTTGATGGCCGCGGCGATGCTCGGGGCGCTCGCCGCGCCGACCGTCGCGCAGACCGCCGCGACGCCGTGGGAGCTGAAGCCCGACATGGGCTATGCCTATGACAAGGAAGGCAAGACATTCTCCTACAAGATGGGCACCAGCAATGCCGGCGACCTCCTGAAGGGCGCCAAGAAGGTGCCGCGGGGCACGCTGTTCTTCATCGGCCAGAACGGCCAGCTCTACATGCGCACCGGCCCGTACCTCGAGGGCGACGGGCGGTTCAAGTTCGGTCCGGATCAATAAGGGGGCGGCGGAGCGGCGCCATTCAGTCGGTGTCATCACCCGCGAAAGCGGGTGATCCAGTATTCCAGAGACAGCGATGGGATACGGAGAGGCCGCGGCGTACTGGATGCCCCGCCTTCGCTTCGCGGGGCATGACGGCCACCTTCTAAAACGCCCCCGCCAGCTCCTTTGCCCCAGCATTGTTGCTGTTGCTGTCCATCCGCGCATCCGTCACCGCCAGCAGCTTCGCCACCGTGTTGTGACGAATCGCGACCGGGTTGCGTTCATAGCCGCTGCGCTGGAAGAAGTTCGAGGTCGGCACCTGCACGCGCATGGCTTGCGGCATCGTCACCATGTCGAGCCCGGTGCCGTCGCCGGTGAGATTCATCATCTCGAGCTCGGCGGCGGTGAGCGGGCGGGTGTACCCCTTGGCGCGCGCGAACAGCACCGAGGTGAGCAGCTTGTGGGTCTGCAGCATCGGCCCGACGTCGATGTCGAGCACCATGGCGTGCATCGCCCAGCCCTGTGCGGTGTCGCCGATCTTCTCATGCTCCGACCAGGTGTCGGGCACCGACTTCGCCTGCGCCACCATCTTCCTCAACACGGCGAGCTTGTGCTCGAGCGTTTTGCGCGCGGCGCCCGAGCTCTGTGCGGTCTTCTCGGAAAGCGCGCGGATCAACTCGTGGCCCTGCTCGGCGAGCAGCTCGACGCTGTTGGTTGTCAGCAACTGATTGTAGCCCATCGCAGTCGATATCGCGCGCTTGCCGCCATGTTCAATTCCCGCTTGCACGTCGTGATTGCCGGTGCCGCCGGTCTCGAACGAATAGACCCGCACCGCCTGCTCGCGCGTCAGCCCGAAAGCGAGTGAATAGCGGGCGTAGGCGCGCTTGAACTCGACCTCGGTCGCCGGCCGCTGCGGCGTGAACTGGTAGAGATCCTGCGCCGCGCGCAAGAGATCGGCGACGACGGGGATGGGCTTGCGCGGGCGCGGCTCCGGCTCCTCGGTGGGCTCCGGATTCACCGGCCGCTTCGGCCCGGTATAGAGCGGCGGCTGCTCCAGCACGTAGTCGTCGAGCGTGATCTGCTGCCCGCCGCGCCGCTTGGCATTGCGGGTGCGGCGTTTCTCGGAGATCGCGCCCCAATAGGCGCCGGCCTCCGCGTCGAAAGCCGCGCGCGCCTCCTGATATTCCTGGAGGCGCCGGCGATATTCGATGATGGCCTGGGGCGACACCTGCGCCATCGCGTTGCTGACGGCGGGTGGCAGTGCAGACGAGTCGCGCGCAAGCGCGGGCGGCACGAGCAGGACGAGCGCGAGCGGTGCAAGCGTCAGGGCGCGCCGAATCGGTTGGTGATGCATGGCACCGTTGTAGCAAGCATCGCGTGACTGTCAGGTTAAAACCCGTTTACGTCTAAGGTCATTTCCAGGCGAACACCGGCTGTTCCAGCTCGGCAACGCGGGTTGCGCGCCCCGCCAGCACCTCGCGGAACTGATAGATCAGCGCCGCAGTCGGGGCATGGATCAGGCTCTCCTCGTGATGGAAGCGGATCACACGCCGCGCGCTTTCGGGGATGGCGACGAAGTCGAAGGCGTCCTCGCGCTCGATCGTAGCAAGTGCAATCGGGTGCACGGAGGCGACCTCCTGCGGGTTCGGCACCAGTGTCGTGCCGCTCGCGGCCCAGACCACGACGGGCGTGATCAGATAGCCGGAGCGGGTCGGGTAGTCGTCCAGGAGGCCGAGCACCGCGTCCGCGCTAAGCCTCAATCCAAGTTCCTCGTCGAGCTCGCGCAGCGCCGCCTCGACCGGCGTTTCACCTTCATCGCAGCGCCCGCCGGGCAAGGCCCATTGCCCGCGATGAGCGCGCAGGTGAGATGCACGCAAAGTCAGCAGCAGCGCCGTGTCGCGCCCCTCGCCTGCCGCGGCAAGCGCAATGGCAACCGCGGCGCGCTTCAGCGCCGGTGGCTCGCCATCATCGGGCAGGCGCGCAAACGCCGCGCAGGCGCCGGCGATATTCCGCCGTGTGGCATCGTCGAACGGTCTCATGATGCTTGACTACACCAGGAGTGCGCTTGATGAAATGAGGCGCAGATGCCCGCTTTCACAGACGGACCCGGACATGATCGACAAGGCCGCCGCGAGACTCAAGCACGACGGCTGGGCCGTTGTCGAAACCACCGGCTTCATGCACCTGATCGGTCCCCTGTGGGAGCGCCAGGTCGACGGCCAGTATGAATACGCGCTGATCACGCAGGACAAGCATCACAACCGCCGCGGCATGGTGCAGGGCGGCCTGACGATGACCTTCGCCGATCGCACCTGCGGCATGACCGCGCGCTATGCCACCGGCAAGCAGTACATGGCGACGGTGCAGCTCGACACGCATTTCGTCGAGGCCGGCAAGATCGGCGACATCCTGATCTCGCGCCCGCGCGTGGTGCGCTCGACCCGCAGCCTGATCTTCATGAGCACCGAAGTCACCGTCGACGACCGCTGCATCGTGATGGCGAATGGGGTGTTCAAGATCTTGAAGGGGCCGGAGTAGCCTCATTGCAAGACGTCCTCCGACGTCGTCCTGGCGAAAGCCAGGACCCATTACCCCATGGCGCAATTGTCGCGCGAGCTCGTAACCACGAGTCTCCACCAAACTACTTCCTGGGGTTATGGGTCCTGGATCAGCACTCGCTCCGCTCGCTTGTCCAGGACGACGATACTGAAAGAGCACGCGTATTGAAGCAATACTGGATTGCTTCGCTGCGCTCGCAATGACGGAGCGAGATCGCTATGGTGGTACCCACAAACGCATCGAGGATTGACCCATGCAATACCGCCAGCTCGGCCGCAGCGGCCTGAAAGTGTCGCCGATCTGCCTTGGCACGATGATGTTCGGTGGCCCCACCAATGAAGCCGATTCCGCAAAGATCATCGCGAAGGCGCGCGAGGCCGGCGTCAACTTCATCGACACCGCGGACGCCTATTCCAACGGCGGCTCGGAAGAGGTGGTCGGCCGCGCGATCGCCAACAACCGTCACGCCTGGGTGCTCGCCACAAAGCTCGCCAATCCCATGGGCGATGATCCCAATCGCAGCGGGCTGTCGCGGCGTTGGGTGTTGCAGGCGGCAGATGAAAGCCTGAAGCGCCTCGGCACCGATGTCATCGACATCTACTATCTGCACAAGGAAGACCATGCGACACCCCTCGAGGAGACCGTGCGCGCGATGGGAGACCTGATCCGCGCCGGCAAGGTGCGCTATTTCGGCGTCTCGAACTATCGCGCCTGGCGCGTCGCCGAGATCTGCAACATCTGCGACCGGCTCGGCATCGACCGGCCCGTGGTGAGCCAGCCTTATTACAACGCGATGAACCGCATGCCGGAGGTCGAGCATTTTCCGGCCTGCGGCTATTACGGCCTCGGCATCGTGCCCTATAGCCCGCTGGCGCGCGGCGTGCTGACAGGCAAGTACCGCCCCGATGCGCCGCCCGACAAGGAGACGCGTGCAGGCCGCAATGACACCCGCATGATGCAGACGGAATGGCGTCCCGAGTCCCTCAAGCTCGCGCAGGAGATCAAGCAACACGCGGAGAAGAAGGGCATCACCGCCGGCCAGTTCGCCGTCGCCTGGGTGCTCAACTCCGCCTTCGTCACCTCGGTCATCGCCGGCCCGCGCACCGAGGAGCAGTGGGACGACTACATCCGCGCGCTCGACTATCGCTTCAGCGCAGAGGACGAAGCGCTGATCGACACCCTGGTGACGTCGGGCCATCCCTCGACGCCGGGCTACAATGACCCGGCCTATCCGATCGAGGGCCGCCGCGCGCGAACGGCATGAGGAAGTGAGCATGGCGCATCAGGACCGCTACGGGCTTCCGCTCTCCACCACATCCGATGCGGCTGCGAGCTCCTATCGCGAGGGCGTCGACCTCCTGCTCGCGGGCTGGACGGGCACTGCGGAAGCGCTGGAGCGCGCGACCGAGGCTGATCCTGATTTCGCGCTGGCGCACATTGCGCGCGCACGCGTGCATTCGTTCTATCAGCAGGGCGAGCTCGCGCGGAAGAAAGCGGGCCTGGCGCGCGAGCTGGTGGCGAAGCGCGGCACGGAGCGCGAACGCTCGCACGTCGAGGCGCTGGCGCTCGCGGTCGAAGGGCGGATGCCCGAAGCGCTGGCCGCGACCTTGAAGCATATCGATGCCTGGCCGCGCGATGCGGTGGTGCTGGCGCTGCCGCTCGGCGCCTTCGGCCTGTTCGCCTTCTCCGGCATGGCCGATCACGACCGCGCGCGGCAGGATCTCTGCGCACGCGTCGCGCATCACTATGGCGAGGACTGGTGGTTCCTGACGCTCTACGGCTGGGCGATCACCGAGAACGGCGATGTTACGCGCGGCCGCGCGATCACCGAGCGCGGCTTTGGCCTGAAGCGCGAAAATGCGCATGGCGCCCACGCCGTGCTGCATGCCATGTTCGAGGACGGCTCGATCGACGAGGCGGACCGACTCGTCGACGAATGGATCGGCGGCTATGACCGTTCCGGAATCCTGCACGGCCATATCCGCTGGCACCAGGCGCTTGGTGCGCTCGAGCACGGCAATGCGGCGCGCGCGCTCGCGATCTATGCCGACGTGCTGCAACCGTCGATGACACAGGCGCCGCCGCTCAACGTGATCACCGACGGCGCCTCGCTGTTGTGGCGCCTGTCGGCCTATGGTCACGCCGTGCCGAAAGAGCTATGGATCGAGGCCGACGCCGCCGCGCAAAAGCTGTTTCCGAAATCGAGCATCCCCTTTGCCGACGTCCACATGGCGCTGTTCGCGGCCGCCACGCAGGATCGCGAAGCACTTGCCGCGCGTCTTGCCGTCATCGAGCAGCGGCTGGCCGACGGCAAGCTGCCTGCGGGCCCCGTCGTGCCCGCGATCTGCCGGGCGTTCACGGCCTTCGCCGACGAGGATTATGCCGCCTGCGCGCGCCAGGTCGCGCCGGTTCTCAGCCAGGTCGCGCGGATCGGCGGCAGCCATGCCCAGCGCGAGCTTATAGAGGACACTTTTATCGTCGCATTGATGCGCAGCGGCGAACTCGCGCGGGCCCATGCCCTACTCGATGCCCGCCTGCATCGCCGCCCCTCGCTGCGCGATGCGCGCTGGCAGACTGCACTCCAGTGAGAAGTTTCGATCAGGCAGCGCCGAGCCGCTGCCGTGCGCTGTCGTTGGCGTCGGTGATGCCGCTAGAGGCGCCGGCCTTGCCGAGGCCGAACGGGGGCATGCCGCTATAGATCGCTTCATAGTCGCCGGCGTGGACCCGGTAGGTCTCGTGCCAGATGCCGACGTCGCCGCGGCTGTCCTTCAGCCGCCGGTTGAAATCGACCCAGGCCGGCCAGTGCTGCGCGTCGTGCGCCCTGGCGTAGCGCTCCAGATGATCAAAGCTCCGCCAATACTGCACCATGTTGAGAAGGCCGAGCTCGGTGTGGCCGAGGAAGCCCACCTCCTTTGAGGCCTTCTCCAGCTCCTTGATCATCCTGGGCATGGCGAGCGCGACCGGCAGCCATTTGTGGAGCGCCCACGGCTTGTTGACGCGCATGCCGATCAGAAACACGACGAAATCGCCTTCGATCCGGCCGGCGACGCGGCTCGGGACGACCTTGGTCATGCGAAGCCTCCCCGTAGATTTCCGGAGACCCTGCCGGAGGGCGGTGGCGGCGACAAGCTTTGCCACGAAAAAAACATGGCCCTGACGGCAAGTGCGCGCCGGGTCGGGGTTGAGGCGGTTTTCGTGAATCGCCGGCGGGTGGCGCGGTGGTATTCCAGACGGGCATGTGCTTCGCACAACAAACGGGATCGCAACCAATTGGTGGCTGGATGGTTGAGGCACGGAACTTTTCCGTTTCCGCCACGCGCCATGCGAGCCCCATGATGCGCCGCCGCTTCCGACCGGTTCTGGCCGCGAGCCTGATTGCTCTCGCAACTCCTTGTTTTGCCGGGTCTTCCGCCCCCATAGGAGTCAACAACCAGGCGGAGCCGCAAAACTCCTTCATCGACCTCTTGGCGCTGATGTCGGGCCAGTGCAAGACCTTGCGGATCGCGGGGCGCGAGTTCGCCTGCAAGACGGTGGCCTACGCCCATGGTGACAAGGGCCGCGTCAATTTCGCGGTCGCGATCGACGACCCCACTGATGACAGCCACGTCGTCTCGTTCTCCGGCGAGAACGGCAAGCGCGCCGACGACAATTCCTATGAGCTGCCGATCGACCGCATGCTGCTCAATTCCAAGGACCGGCCCAGGGTCGACGGCCTGCCGGTGCCGGCCGAGCAGACCTCCACCGGAATCTGCCGCCAGACCGGCAATTTCGCTGCAAGGCAGGTCTCGAACATCACCTGCACGGCGACCGACAACGAAGGCCGCAGGTACGAGCTGCTGTTCGTCTCCGACGGCACGCCGGTGAGCGTGCGCCGCGTCCGGCAGTCCTCGCCGTCGATCCAGGATCCGTTCAAGTAGCCGGCGGACGGCCGCTTACCTGCCAAGGAGCAGGATGATTGCGATCAACAGCATTACTACCCCAAGGGCCGGGACGACGAACCACAACGCCTCGTGCTTCATGACGCCCGGTCGCCAGTTTCGGGCTCTCAGCTTGGGCGATCTCCGAATATTTTGAGCTGTCGCGAGCGAAGGAGCCACGATAGCCAGCCGGTGACAGTGCACTTAACTAGCGATTTTGCGATCTATCAGGTCGAGCGTGCACTGAGTAGTCGCGGTAGGGACGCGAGTTGCCTCGCGCCCCCCACACAGATCCGCACGTGCGGTTTTCCCGCATACGGCTCTTACCTCGGGTGTCTGACGGCGAACCGCAGGTTGGGCCAAGGATGCAGGATTTCCGGTTTGGGGAGCCACACGTCCGCGAGCTGCCTCATTTGCTCCCATCCAAGCGAGCGCCTCTGGCTGCGACGCTTCAGCGTCCGCCACCAGCCTCGAACCACCTCGTCCCGGAAGTTTGCGACCGCCCGCCTGTTGGTCGGTACGGCGTGGTAGTTGAAGTAGCCACGGATGACTCGCCTCAGCCATTTACCCTGTTCGGGGACTGACTGATGCATACGCCGTCGCAGCTCCTGCTTCACGGCTTGCAACTTCATCCGCATACGATCGCGGCGGGATTTCCGCTTGATCAGGAACTTGCCCTGCCGCGACTTGCCGCAAATGAAAGTGAAGCCGAGGAAGTTGAAGGTCTCCGGCTTGCCAAGCCCGCGCCGCTTGCGGTTGTTCGCCGCAAAGCCTAGTACTTGGCGACGACAGGACCACCAAATTTGTAGCTGAGGCCGACCCGCACCGTGTTGATGTTGGTGCGATCCCAAGAGAAATTGTTGCCGAAGGTTGGAAACCCAGCCGGGAACACGGAGACGTTCGGGCCCTTGCCCAAGCTGTAGTGGAGGTATTCAGCCCTCACGATCCAGTTCGCGGCGGCCATCCATTCTGCGCCAGCGCCCACGACGTAGCCCGTGTTCGAGGAAGACGATCCCCTGAACACCGCGTCGTAGTCAGTGGAATTGCTGCCCTCGCCGAAGTAGTCCCGCTTGCCCCAAGCGACGCCACCGGTCGCATACAGGAGGACGTTCGGTGCAACGAGCACGCCGGCTCTGCCGCGGACGGTCGCGAGCCAGGACAGATTCGTTGAAATTGTCGTGAAGCAGCTCGCCGCAGGAATAAAAGTACACGACGCCGCGCCCCCAGCCGTCCAGATTGTGGTGGCACTGCTGTTCGCCTTCAGGCCTGTCCAGTCGGCTTCGATACCCACGACCGCCTGCGGCGACACCTGCCAATTATATCCGGCATGAATTGAGCCCGTCACCGAAGAGGCGCTGTTGTTGAAGACCTCATTGTCGGCCCCAAACTTAGCGCTGTTCGGAAGGAAGTTGTTCGCAACCGACGTACGCGCCCACGCGCCTCCAACGTCGCCACCAATGTAGAATCCGGTCCAGCTCGCGACCGGCGCGGGCATCGGGGCCTTGACATAGGGCCGGGCCGCGAGGTCGGCCGCTGAGGCCGATCCGGCCATCGCCGCCACCGCTATCAGCGTCAGCAAAATCTTCTTCATGTCAAACCCCAAACTTTTGCCCATGTGGACGGTGCGAGCACACCATCCGTTTCTGTGTTTCGTCTATAGCCGGATCCGTCGGCACGGCTGTATCCGACCGGCGCAGATTGAGGATAGTCCGACGAACCTGTCGCCGTCTTGGAACGCACCGCCAATCGTTTCACCATCAGCGCCCTGCGGGCGTGACTGCGGCTCCGTGATGCAGAACGGCCACGGGCAGAAGTGCCCCCAAAGTGGTTTCAAGCGCAACGGCAAACTGAATCTGTCCGCGTCGCTCGCGGCTTGATGGCGGCGCGATCAAAGCGCGGGGAGATACCGGGTTCGCCCCGATTGGACTCCAGCGCCAAACGTGTAGATTGAGGCGATCTCCGCTGGCGCTGGCCTTTCGCTTGCGCGCGATCTCCGACTATTTTGGGCTGTCGAGAGCGAAGGAGTCATGATGCAACAAGCGGGCGCGCCGAATTTCTTCATCAACAGTTACACGGGCGCGCCGCACGGGCGCGACTACGAACGATGGCGCGAGGAATTGTGCCGGTGCATGTGCCGGGCTGACATCAAGCCGAGCGAAGGCAACAGCATCGACTGCACACTGCAGGTCAGCCTGCTCGGCGGCATCCTGTTGGCCGCCTTGAGCGGGTCGTCGGCTGAACTCTTGCGCACCCGCGAAACACTGAAGGACGGTTTCGACGGCATGTGTCTCGTCCTCGCGACGTCCGGCCGCGTGCTGGTATCGCACGAGCGACAGTCGATCGAACTGTCGGATTCGCAGATGTGTCTCGCGGACATGAGCGTGCTCTGTGGCACGGGCATCAGCAACAACTGCGAGGTCAAGACCGTACGCATCCCGCGATCCATGCTGTTGACGGTCTGCCCCGAGGCCGAGGACCGGCTGGCGCTGGTTCTTGGCGATCAAGCTCCCATCAGAGAAGCCATCGTTCGCTACCACGCGCTTGCCGCCAATCTTGGCCCGCACACCGACGTGGTCGGCCAGCACCTGATGGCGCAACACATGGTCGATCTCGTCGCCCTGTTGCTGCGGACAGACGCCGACCACACCGAACTGGCGAACAGAGGGTATTCTGCCGTGCGGCTCGACCTCATGCGCGCCGACGTCATCGCCAATCTGAGCCGGGGTGATCTGACGATCTACTCGGTCGCGCAGAATGCGGGCGTTAGCCCGCGCCATGCCCAGCGCATGTTCGAACAGACGGGAACCACGTTCACCGAATTCCTCCTCGAGCAGCGCCTGCTGCTCGTGCGCAAGCTGCTCCTCGACCCTCTCAACCGTTGGCGCAAGGTCAGCGACCTCGCCCATTCAGCGGGATTTCCCGACATCTCCTATTTCAACCGCGTGTTCCGACGGCGGTTCGGCGTAACACCGTCCGACATGCGCGGCGTTTGAGAGAAGCATCGATCAAAGCGGCAAAGGTCGGGTTCGGTTGGAAGTTCGGACGTCATCGATCAGAAACTCCGCAACAACGGGGTCGCCATGCCGGTATCGGACACCATCTTGAAATCTGGAAACCGCGTCAGCAGCGCCTCTCTCAAAAAGCGGAAATGCTTGATGTTCTGCGACAGCTGCCCCAGCCGGAGCCGACCGTCTGAGATTTCCGTGTCGAGCAGATTTTGGTGATGAATATCGAGCGAATCACGGGTCACATACTCGTCGACGTCGTTGCCGCTCGTCACCGCGGCGCGCGCCAGGACATCATCAATTCGCAAACTGACCGTCGCCCGTTCGGCTTCGGCCAGAGAGCGCGTCATCGATCGAGCGGACGATCGAGGCAACGCACAGAAAATCCGTCTCGACGTCGCACATCATCAACCGCATCACCCTCTTGAAGCGAATCGCATCCAACCTTCTGGCCAGGCGTACGAGAACATCCAATATGCGAATTATCATTGCGTCACACCATTGCGTCCGGTTGAGCAGCCGCGCTGAAGTGGGAGCGGAATCCCGCTCGCCAGCGCGACATCGCTGACTTCGTATTTGCAGCTGCGCGGTTCGCCAGGCAAATCCGCACCACAAGCCCGCGTCCTGCAACGGATCCGGGATATTCTGCATCGCGACCAGGCGATCCGCCGTAACCAGCCAAGCGGGGCTCAATCGTTCCGAGTTCCTACCGGGCTGGAGGCTCAATCGTCTAGGAACTGAACGGCAAACGTTCAGCCGGTCACGACAGGCAGTCATCTTGGTAAATAGATGATGCTGGCAACCGTGCAAATTGCACGCGCAACCACAGACTGAATCTGCTCATGTCGCTCGCCACCCGATAGCGGCACGATCAAAGTGCAGGAGGCGCCGGCCTCGGCGCCAGCGGCGGCTTCCTTGCATATACCTGCTCGATCTCCGCGGCGAAGCGATGCTCCAGCGCGGGGCGCTTGTTCTTCAGCGTTGGTGTCAACAACCCCGCCGCGATCGTCCACGGCTCCAGCGACCACGACACCGCGCGCGGCGTCGCATAGGCCGGATAGTCCTTCACGGCCGCGGCGATCCGCGCGAGCAGAGCGGCACGCTCCCCGCCCTCGCCCTGCTTACCGAGCCCTGCGAGCCTCTGTTGCTCCTGCTCCCACGCCTTGGCATTGAGCACCACGAAGGCCGTGAGGAAAGGTCGCTGCTCGCCGATCACGAAGGCCTGCTCGAACAGGGGATCGGCAAGGATCGCGGTTTCGAGATCGACTGGCGCAATCTTCTCGCCGGTGGAGGTGACGAGGATGTCCTTGATGCGGCCGGTGATCGTGATGCGGCCGTGCTCGATGCGCGCCTGGTCGCCGGTGTGCAACCAGCCATCGGCCTCCTTGACGCGGCGCGTCTCCTCCTCCCGGTGCCAATAGCCGAGCATCACGCTCGGGCCGCGGACGAGCAGCTCATCCTTGTCGCCGAGCTTGACCTCGATGCCGTCGAGGACGTGGCCGACCGAGCGCGGGTCGTTGTCCTCGGCGGTGTTGACGGAGACGACCGGCGAGGTCTCGGTCATGCCGTAGCCTTGCAGGACGTCGAGCCCGAGCGAGAGAAACAGGCGGATGACCGGTTCTGCGATCGGCGCACCGCCCGAGACGGCGACGCGCAAGCGCCCGCCGAACTGTGCCAGCACCTTGCCGGCGACGCGGCGCTTCAGGATCGGCCAGGCCAGCTGGTCGAACAGCGAGAGCGAGCGCCTCCCCTGCCGCGCGTCAAAGCGCCGGCCGCCGACGGCAAGGGTGAAATCGAACAGCGCGCGCTCGGCGCGGCCGGCCGCTTCACGGTGCTGCATGATCAGCGCAAAAATGCGCTCATAGATCCGCGGTACTGAAATCAGTACCGTCGGCTGCACATGCTTCAAGTCCTGGGAGAGCTGCGGCACCGAACGCGCATAGGCGACACAGGCGCCCGCCGCGATCGGATAGTAATAACCGCCAGTGCGCTCGAACGTGTGCGAGAGCGGCAGGAAGGAGAGGAAGACATCGTCCGGCTCGGCGGCGATGCGCCGCGCGATCGCCTTCACATTCGCAACGACGTTGCCATGCGACAGCATCACTCCCTTCGGCCGCCCGGTGGTGCCCGAGGTGTAGACAATGGCGGCGAGATCATCTGCACGGACAGCAACGTTGGCCATCGCGGGACCGCCGGCCACAGAGCCGAGCCAGCGATCGAGCGCGATGACGCGGGCGTCAGTCGGCGATGCCTCTGAAAAACTCGCGCAGACGACGCGCGCGAGACACGGGACCGGCTGCCCGGTCGCGACGATCGCCTGCCAGCGCTCCAGCGTATCCACGAACAGCAGGCGGGCGCCGGAATCGCCGAGGATGTAGGCGATGCTGTCGGGGTTGTCGACGGCGTGCATCGGCACCGGCACGAGACCGCGCGACAGTGCCGCCTGGTCCATCGCGACATGCGCGAGGCCGTTGGGCATCAGGATCGCGACCCGCTCACCGGCCGCCAAACCCTCAGCGGCGAGCGCCCGGCGCCAGCGGTCGAACTCGGCGTCAATCTGTCGCCAGGAATAGCTCGCCCAGCGTCCCGCCGTCGCATCGTATTGGCGATAGGCCTCCCTGCCCGGCGTCAAGGCCACGCGCCAGCGCAGCAGCTGCGGCAGCGTCATCACCTCCGCCAGCGTCGGCGGGACATCTTCCTCAGTGACGTGCTCTGCCATGACGTCTTCCAGTGTACAGGCGAATCGCCGCTATTGGGAGAGCGATACATAGCGCGACCGGCGATGCCTCACATTGATCGTCAGCAAAAACGCCGGGCGCCCGACGCCGAACTTGAAAGTCAGCGCATCCGCTGCCTCGTCTTCTCCAGCCGCTCACGGATCTCGCGCGCCTGCGGCTTCAGTTTCAGGGCGCGGGCGTAGTCGGCGCTCGCATGGTCGAAGTCGCGGATTTCCTCGTAGGCCCGGCCGCGGGCGGTGAGCGCATCGACATCGTCCGGGTTGACGCGCAGCGCCTGCGAATAGTCGGCGATCGCGCTCGCATAGTCGCGCTTGAACGCATGGGCGCTGCCCCGGTTGAGATAGGCGGTACTGTCGTTCGGATCGAGCGCGATCGACTGGCTTGCGTCCGCGATCGCGGAATCGAAATCGCCGGTGCGGACGTAGGCGGCTGCGCGATTATGCAGGGCATAGACGTCCTTCGGATCGATCGCGAGGACCGCGCTGTAATCAGCGATTGCCGCCCCGTAGTTGCCCATTTCCTGATAGGCGCGGCCGCGGCCGATCCGCGCCGCGGCATAATGCGCGTCGATTCGCAGCGCCTCGCTGTAATCCCTGATGGCGCGATCGAATTCGCCCTTGTCGTCGAAAGCGTCGGCGCGATTGGCGAGCCCGATGGCATTGTTCGGATCGATCGCCAGCGCCGCGTTGAAGCCCGCGATCGCGGCGTCGAGCTCGCGGCGTGCATGGTGCACCATCGCGCGGCCATAGAGGGCGGTGAGCTGCTTGGGATCAAGCCTGAGTGCGCGGTCATAATCGGCCATCGCATGGTCGAGATCCCGCATCTCCTGCCAGGTCCGGCCGCGGTTGGCCGGGAAGATCGCATTGGCCGGGTCGAGCCGCATCGCCGCGTCGAAATCGGCCAGCGCCTTCTCATAGCGCTGCTGCCGGCGAAGCGCCACGCCGCGGCTGTTGAACGCCGCGGCAAAGGTCGGGTCGACCGCGATCGCGGCGTCGAGATCGGTTAACGCACCATCGAGATCATCCGCGCGCATCGTGTTGCGCCCGCGCTCCCAGAGCATGCTGGCGAGATCGCGCGGCGTTACCGCCCCGCTCGTCACGGCCGCGCGGCAACGGGCGATCGCCGCATCATCAGCGCTCTCATGGCAGGGCTTTTCGTCAGCCGCCATGGCGACGCCCTGGAATGCAATCGACAGCATGACGACTGTTGCCAGGCGAAGGAGCGTGCTCATGCATCGGCTCGGTCAACCCTTCACCTTGCAGGTGACGGGGCCATTATCGAGCATGAGCTGGTTACCGCCGAGATCGGTCACGATCTGCCCGGCGTAGATGCCCTTGGCCTTGTCGCGCTGCGCCGAGATCACGACCCGGACACGGCTCTTGTCCGACTCGTCCATGGCGACGACCAGGAGATTGTCGTCGCGGAAGCTGAACAGCGTGACCTTCGACGGATAATCGAAATCGATCGGCGGCAGGCCACCCTGCTTTTTCGGCACCTCGAACGTTAGCTCCTGGTCTTGCGGGTAGGAGCAGGTGATCGACTTCGCGGCCGCGGCACCCGCTTGTAGGGCGAACAACGAGGCGGTGCAGAGGATGGCGGCGCGCTTCATGACAAAACTCTTGACGTGAATCTTGTGCATCTGTCGCGCCGGGCGGCCAACACGTTCAGGCGTCAACCGCGAATGTGTTGTATGGCTCCCTGCCATAGTATTGTGAGACCTCAGCAACAGTGGCTTGATTTCCATGACCCGCGACCGCCTGTTTCTTTTGCGCCCCGGCTTTGCCGATCCGGCCTATCCGGGCCAAAACTTCTATTGCTGGCACTGCGCACTGATCGAAGGAGTGCTCGCCTCGTTTCCCGACCTCGCCAACAAGATCGACGTCGAGCGCATCGCCTGGCCGCGGCCGAGACAGGCCGTCCTCGACCTCGTGGGCGAAGAGAATCAATCGCTGCCGCTGCTCGTGCTCGCTGACGGCGTCACGTCGCCGCATCGGACCGGCAGCCATCGGGGGCGCGCGTTCATCGCCGACAAGGACAAGATCCTGGCCGCGCTCACCGAGCGGCACTGCTTTCCCGATCCGCATCCGTGATGCCGGCACGTCAAGCCTTGCGGCGATTCTGTGCCGGCAAAGCGCCGATCAAGGCGGCACTTTGTCGCCGGAACGCGCAGGCCGCTCATTCCGTTATTGCCTCGCACATCAATTGGAGTGAGTGACGGAATGAAAAATCTCTTTGTGGCGATAGCTGTTGCTGCTGCAGCGCTCGCAACCTCATCCGCGGCGAACGCCGCCGGCGAGGGCGCAGCCAAGACCGCGGCAAAGCCGCACATGCAGGCCAGCCCATCGACCGACATCAGCGCGCAAGGCCGGCATCATCACTGGCACGGCCCGCGCCATCATCATTGGCGGCCTCACGGCTACTATCGCCCGCACTACCGGAGCTACGGCTACTATCCGCGGCCACATGTCTATCACAGCAGGCCCCACGGCTATTATGGCGGCCACCGCTGGTGAGAAGAAGAGCCCGCAGCGATGCGGGCTTTTTGCCTGGAAGTCTGCGTCGTCAGACCAGCAGCAACGGCCGGCTCGATGACGCCACGTGGCGGATCAGCTCCATGTCTTCGCTTGAAATCTCGAACAGGCCGAGACGCAGCTTGTAGCCCCAGTTCGGATTGTCGCGCGTGAAGGCGAGACTTTCGAGCAGCGGCCGGATCGGCACCTCGGCAGCGTCACTCCATGCGACGTCGCGGCGGAACGGGTGGAAGCCGCCGCCCATGTCGGCCTGGTAGGGCACGCCCGGCTTGACCACGCCGATCGCGGTGAAGGCCTGGAGCCGATCCTTGCCGCCAAAAGTTTCGGTCGGCGAGTAGTAGGCGACGCGATCGCCCGGCGAGATCCGCCGCAGCGGGCCGCCTTTGCCGTGGCAGACCTGCATGAAGCCATGCGCACGCCCGATCCGGACGTGCTTGGCCGAGGCGACGGCGATCCAGTGCTTCATGTGAGGTCCTCCGACAGATGCCCGCCCTTTAGCAGCAAGCCGTGTCAGATTCTGGCAGCAGCCATTCGGCGCACGGGTTCGGCCAAGCCGGACACGCCGAGAATCAGGATCCGTCAGCCGTCCCTCCGCGGCCGTTCGAGCTTGTGCCTGCCGCGATAAGCAGCATCGCGTCCAGGCCGGTCGCAAGCACACTTAACGTCTTAGTTGCAATTACTTAAGTAGACTAGTGGCGAGAGTCGGCCGCTGGCCGAGCCTATCGTGAAAACGCCCGGATAAGTTTGGTCCAACCGATGTCAGAGCTTCCTTCGCCGTCTGAGCACTCATCCGCAAATCGCTCGAAGCGCGGGATCAGCCTGCGATGGAAAATCCTGGCTGGCAATCTGATTACGGGCCTCCTCGCCGTGGCCTTCGCCGTTTCGGTCGCCTGGGATGGATGGCGTGATCTGCGCAAGCGGGAAGCGGCCGCGCGCGCGCTCACCGCATTCGAACTGGTGATGAAGGCCAACAGCCTGATTCCGGCCGAGCGTACTGCTTGGTTTGCGGTTACGGGCCCGACAGCTGAAGCGGCCACGTCCGAAAAATTGTCGGCCTTGGACAAAGTTGTCGCCGGCACCGATGCTGCCATCGGCGCGGCCAAGAAGGCCGTTGGCGCGGCGGACCTTCCGGTCGCATCGATTGAGGCTGCCGAGCTTGCCTTGCAACGAACCCGCAGTGCCGGTCGTCAGGCGGCGGTCATGGCCAAGGCGCAACGCCCGCCCAACAGCCAGACCGCGATCGTGGCCGGACTTGCGCGCGCCGTCGACTCCCTCACCGCCGCGACCGGCGAAGTCCTGATCAACCTGTCGCGCACCGGCAGCGACATAGAAAACCTGTTGCCGTCGGCGCAACTCGCGCAAAGCGCACAAGCCATGCGCACCACCAATGGTGCACGCACGGCGATCCTCGGCCTCTTCGTCCGCAATCAGCCCTTGTCTGCCGCCCAGAACGTCGAGGTCACCGAATTGACCGGCCAGGTCGGCCTGCTCTGGCGCCAGATCGAGCAGGGCGTCAGCAATGCCGGCAGCGCGCCGGAGCTCGTTCGCTCGATCGACGAGGTGCGTGCCAAGCTCATGACCGAAGGCGAGCCGCGGTTTCACGAGGTCTCCGCGGCCGCGCGCGAGGGCCGCCCTTCTCCGGCCAGTGAAGCCGAGTGGCCCGCCTGGATCGCCGGTACCTTGAACAGCGTGCTGAGCCTGCGCGACGCTGCCCTCGACTTTGCCCACAAAGCCAATGACGCCGCGATCGCTGAGGCCCAGATGCGGCTGAGCTGGGCTCTCGCGGCTCTGTTCGTCGTGCTCGCCGCCTCGATCGCCGTGGTGTTCGTAGCGATGCGCCACGTGATCCGGCCGCTGGCGCGGCTGACCGGGGCGACGCTGCGGCTTGCCGACCGGGAGCTCGGCGTCGAGATCCCGGACGGACATCGCAAGGACGAGATCGGCACCATGGCCAACGCGCTGCAGATCTTCAAGGAGGCGCTGATCGCGAAGAAGCTCGCGGATGAAGCGGCTGCACGCGAAGCTGAGGCGCAGATCGAGCGCGGCCGCCGGGCCGACGCCATCACCCGCGATTTCGAGGCCGTGATCGGTGAGATCGTCGGCACGGTGTCCTCCGCGGCGACGGAGCTCGAGGCTTCCGCCGGCACGCTGACGGCGACGGCCAACCGCTCGCAGAAGCTCACCACTGCGGTCGCAGCGGCCTCCGATGAAGCTTCCGTCAACGTGAACTCGGTGGCCACCGCCACCGAAGAGCTCACCTCGTCGGTGACCGAGATCAGCCGGCAGGTTCAGGAATCCGCGCGCAGGGCGAGCGAAGCGGTCGAGCAGGCCCACAACACCAACAAGCGCGTCGGAGAGCTGTCGCAGGCAGCAGACCGAATCGGCGACGTCGTCGAGTTGATCAACTCGATCGCGAGCCAGACCAATCTGCTGGCACTGAACGCGACCATCGAAGCCGCGCGCGCCGGCGAAGCCGGCCGCGGCTTCGCCGTGGTCGCGGCGGAGGTGAAGGCGCTGGCGCAGCAAACCGCGAAAGCGACCGAGGAAATCCACCAGCAGATCATGGGCGTCCAGGCGGCGACGAAGGAGTCGGTCGGCGCCATCGGGGAGATCAGCGCCACCATCGCGCAACTTTCGGAAATCGCCTCGGCGATTGCCGCCGCCGTCGAAGAGCAAGGCGCGGCCACGCAGGAGATCGCCCGCAACGTCCAGCAGGCGGCGCTCGGCACCGAGCAGGTATCCGCAAATATCGCCGACGTGCGCGACGGCGCGAGCCAGACCGACTCGGCCTCATCGCAAGTGCTGTCAGCCGCCCAGCTCCTGGCCCGCGACTCCAGCCGCCTCAAGCTCGAGGTCGGGAATTTCCTGGAATCGGTGCGCGCGGCCTAGTTTGAACAGCAACCGCGGACAGCATTCACCTCTCCCCTGCGGGGAGAGGCGAACTGCACTTCGCACCAATCCAACCAAAGGTCATCATGTCCAAGCGAGCTAGGCACGCCCCTTCAGGATGATGCGCGCCGTCTCCTGCCCGCTCGCCAGCGCCGCCTCGACGGTGCCCATGTCGCTGCCGCGGTAGAGGGCTTCGCCGGAGAACAGCACCGTGGAGCCGTCCGCGCTGGCGAGGATCGATTGCGCATCACGCGTCTGCGGCGTGGCCCAGGAATAGGCGCCGCGCGCGAAGGGATCGTGCGCCCAGTTGATCGCGCGGGCGGCGACGATCTTTTGCGCGAGATCATTCGGCGACAGTGCGAAGATGCCGGCAAGCGAGGCGAGCCCAGCCTCGATCAGCTCCGGCTCGCTGAGGCCGGCAAGGCCTGCGGTCTGCGGGCCCCCGAACCAGCCGGTGAGCACGGCATGCCCTGCCGGATGCTGCGTCCACCACACCGGGATTTGTTCATCCGAGAGCAGGAAGGTCAGGTCTGTGAGATCAGCCTGCCGGTCGAGCCACCAGCGGCTCTCGAAATGCAGCAGGATTTTGATGACGTTGCCGAAGCCGATATCCGCGGCCGCCGCGGCCTTCTCGCGCGCGACGGGCGGCAGCGCGATCTCCTTGAGCAGCGGCAGCGGCACGGTGAGCACCGCAGCGTCGCCATGATGCACCTCGCCATTGCCGCAGCGGACGGCGATGCGGCCTCCCACCTCCTCTATCCCTGACACGGCGCAGCCGAGATGGATATCGACGCCAAGCGCACGGCCCTCCGCCTCCAGAAATGCAATGAGAGCGCCATAGCCGCCGACGGGACGCGCCTGCATATGCCGCCCGCCAGCCATCCATTCGTCGCGCAGCGCCAGCGTGCTGGCACGCGCGGGATCGGCGGCGTCGTAGCCTTCCACCATCCGCTCGACGGACTGCCGCAACGACTCGTACTGGCTGCCCGCAAAATGCCGGCGCAGAAATTCGGCGACGGTCAGGTCGTCCTTCAAGTCCTTCACCACCTGATGAAGCTCGGCCTCGTGCGGATCGTGGCGCGCCTCGCGCGAGAATTTTCCGCCCTCGAAGTTCCATTGCGTCCCCTCGATCGTGGACAGCGAAAGCCCCGCCTCGGCGAGCAAAGCGCGCGTGACCGGCGCCTCGCCATGGACGAACTCGGCGCCGCCGGCCGCTTCATATCCGAACTCCGCGGCGGGAAGCGGAAGAATCCGTCCGCCGCACCTCGTGCGCGCTTCCAGGATCGTTACCCGCCGGCCGGCACGTGCGAGCTCGCGCGCCGCCATCAGGCCGGCCGCGCCGGCGCCGACGATGAGGATGTGCTCTGACTTGTCCGCCATGCCCGTACTTTACTGGCCCGCGGCTTTCGGATCGTTCTGCATCAGGTAGCGCAACAGCAGCACACCGCCGCCGAGCGGCCGCGTGCTCTCGAGCGTCATCGCGGTGACGGGCGCACGCTGCTCGCTCTCGGCATCGCCCGAGTCGAACACGATCGGCGCGCCCCTGGCGCCGTCCACAGCCGGACAGAGGACCAGATTCAGCTCATCGATGAGGCCTGCGCGCAAAAATGCGCCGTTGGCAGCGCCGCCGCCCTCCAGCAGCAACCGCTTCACGCCGAGCTCGCGATTGAGGATTTGAAGCGTGAGCGGAAGGTCGATCTCCGACTTGCCCGCAAAGATGTAGGACACGCCCTCGCCGCGGAGCCCAGCAAGATGCGCATCCGGCACGCGCTCGGTCAGCACCACCACGATGGGATCGCCGCCGATGTCGCAGCGGCCCCAGCCGATCTTGCCGTGCGCATCGAGCACCACGCCGTAGGCTTTCGCGTCGCGCCGCGCAAACCAGTTCTCGCGCGGGAAAGTCTCAGTCGTTGTGGTCGGATACGGCTTGCCCTTGGCGAACTCCGAGCCGGTGACGCGGCCGATCAGCCAGGCATCGCCGCCAAGCTCATCGTGTATCCGCTCGAACCACTCCGAACCGGCGCCCTTCGGACGCCAGCGGCTGTGATGCACACGGCCGTCGACGCTCGAGGCCATCAGGCAGATAACGTGGGGCTTCATGCAATTCTCCGTAGCTGCTTCTCAGGCCGCTGGTCCGCCGCCCTTGATGCGATCCTTGACGCGATTCTTGGCGCGATCGTTCACGATCACCGCCAGTGGATTGAGCTTTGGCGGCGCGACCAGCTTGAGCGTGTTGGTGTCGCGATGATTGAACGGCGCGCCTCGCACGAAAAGCTCGGTCTGGATGAGATAGGTCCAGCTTCCATCATCGTTGAAAGTGATGTCGCAGCGGTAACTGTCGGTGCGGAAGGCTTGTTCCAAAAAGTCGGTCGAGCAGATCCCGTAAGCCGTCTCGCCGCGCTTCGCGGTAACGGAAATCTTCTTATCATCCGGCGTGGCATTGCCCGACGCGAGCAGCACCTGCCCTCGCGGAATCGCCAGCGTCTGCATGATCAGCCCGGTTGCCGGCTCCCACAGCCAGTAGCCGACCTGGTCGTGGAAGGTGATGTCCTCCTCGGGCGTGTTGATGTGGATGTGATAGCGCAGCCCATAGAAGAGCTGCGGCCCGTTGGCCTGCGGATCGATCGGATCCATCCGGATATGCTCGATGAATGTCCGCCGCTCCGGCCCGTCGGCCTTCGGGTTGATATCGACACCTTTGTCGGCCTGCCACACGCCGGCGAGATGGCGCAGCGGTCCGAGATTGGCGAGAGCGTCCGGGGAGACGTCGTCGGGCTCGGTGAAGATGTCGGCGGGGATGGGGAGCATGGGGACCTCCGTGGGAGTGCGGGAGCAGCAATAGCACGAGTGTGGTGTGCGTGGCTCACGCACGTCCTTCACAAGCGCGAGTGGGCAAGGGCCCACTTAGGGCATGATCCGGAAAAGTGTGGAGCGGTTTTCCCTCGCGACAAATGCGGAACGCGTTTGCGCGGAGATCATGCTCAAACAACAACCTAAAGCGCGATGACGATTCATCCCGGTCTCATCGCGCTTTGGAGCCGAAAAAGCCAGCGCGGCCAGCGTGTCAGGTTTCGGGTGGCTCTCGCTGGCACCCTGCGGTTGGATGTCGTGAGCACAGTCATTGCCGAGAGAACCGAAGGTAACATGGCCAACAGGACCTACGGGACGGTCAGTCCCGAGCGACAAAGGGAAATGAGCGGGCTGGAGTTCGTCAAGGGCCTTGCCAGCGGGGCACTACCTCTTAACACGATCGCGCAGACCTTGGGCTACGACGTGGTGGAGGCCGAAAGCGGTCGGGTCGCCATCACGCTCGATCCAACAGGCGCGCACCTCAATCCATGGGGTACGGTGCATGGTGGTCTCACGGCGACGCTTCTCGATAGCTGCATGGGCCTCGCTATCCAGTCGATGCTCGAAAGAGGCGTTGGCAGCACGACGCTCGAGTTCAAGATCTCGCTGGTCCGAGCCATCACGCTGGAGACTGGCCAGATCAGGGCCGAAGGCAGAGTCCTGAATTGCGGCCGTCGCGTCGGGACGGCAGAAGGCCGCGTAACCGATACCCGGGGCCGATTGCTCGCGCATGGCACGACGACCTGCCTGATTTTTCCGAGCTAGCGTTGTTGCACCCGGTTCAGGTTTTCAGATCGGACGTTTCCTGCTAGTGCAGCAAGGGTATTCGACTGAGCAAGGCAGATGCCATTCAACCGACTTCATGTTCCGCAGGCATTGGCAATTGAGACATGCCAGGCCATCAACGCGTGTCTCCATGCAAGCCTGGTCGCCACCTGCGGCGTGAACCCGGACGACGACTTTTGTCTGATCTCACGGTATCCCCCAGGCGACATGATCTGCCACCCGACCTTCTTGGGGCAACGCGATCCGAACTCGACTGTTGTCGTTGAAATTACGTTGCTCGCGGGCCGCTCCGACTCTCAAAAGGAAGCCTTGTACAAGGATGTTCGCAGCCGACTGGCCGAGATCGGCTTTGATCCGGCAAACTCAATTATTTTCTTGACTGAGAACAAGCCCATTGATTGGTCTTTCAGCGAAGCTGGATCGGTTAAGTCAGTTCTCGGGCTATAGTCGACAAGCCTGGCGATGCGACGCATCCCCGATTATCAGCCCTCTGGAACGAGCGTCTAAAGATTTCGTCTCACACTTTCGAGAAATCGTTCTTTCTCACCGGGCGCGTAACCTTGGGAGGCGCCGAAATACGGTTCATTGTAATTATTGTACGGGGCGGCCCGGTAGGCAGGTGGCACGTAGGTCATGCCCTGGTTGGGTCGAACAATAGCGTGCCGCCGGTGTGCGGGATGCGCCGTAGCCGCGTTCGCAGAGCCACACAGGGTGACCAAAAGGCTTAAGGCCAAAATAGAACGCATCGCTTGTTCTCCAATCGGCCACGCCGTCCCAACAAACGGCGGCTTCACGATTGGTCACACCTCTTCAGCCGAAGGTGCGTCGAACAATGACTTAGACACTGGCTGCGGGGTGCGGCGGTTGATCCAAGTCAAGGCGCGCCGGGCTAATAGCACGCAGCCGGACAGGCGCCGCCTGCCGTCAGCACACCAACGATACTCCCAAGTTCCTACCCTCTTGATGGCATCTTCGGCGCGGAAGGGTCGGCCCGACCTGTTTCAGCGAACCACGCGACATAAAGTGTGGGCAGGAAAACGAGCGTAAGGAGCGTCGCGACCAGCAAGCCACCCATGATCGCGAATGCCATCGGTCCCCAGAATACCGTGGGCGCGATCGGAATCATTCCAAGGACTGTCGACACGGCCGTCAACATGATCGGCCGAAAGCGCGAGCTGCTGGCATCCACCGCAGCGTCCCACGGCGTCTTGCCCTGGGCACGTTCGGCATCGATCTGGCCGATCAGGATCACCGCATTCTTGCTGATCATGCCGAGCAGCGCGAGTACGCCGAGGATGGCGACGAATCCGAGCGGCCTGCCGGAAAGCATCAACGCTGCAACGACCCCAATCAGACCGAGAGGCGCCACGCTCAGGACCATGAACAGCCGTGGGAAGCTTTGGAGCTTGATCATGAGCACCGTGAACATGACGAACAGCATCACCGGCACCACGGCCAGGACCGATGCCTGCGACTTCCGGCTCTCTTCGACGGTCCCGCCCACGACCACGTGATAGGACGACGGAAGGGCCTTTCTGAACTTATCGATCGCTGGAGACAGCGCCGTGACGACGCTCTCCGGCAGTGTGCCGCCAACAAGGGCAGCCTGAACCGTCAGGGTCGGAACGCGGTCGCGCCTCCAGATCAGCGGAAACTCCTGATCGTATTCAAAGGAGGCGAACTGGCTGAGCGGCACGGTCTGTCCGCCCGGCAGCGGGACCTGTAAACTGCGCAGGCTGTTCAGCGAGACCCTCTGCTCGTCGGTCGCGCGCGCCAGGACGTCGACCAGATAGATGTCGTCGCGAACCTGGGTGACGGGAGCGCCGGAGATCACGGCGTTCAGGACGGTCGAGATCGCCTGAGAACTGAGACCGAGCTGTCGCGCCTCGTTTTGGTCGACGCGAATGCGCACCTGGCGATCGGGCTCCATCCAGTCGAAGTTGACCTGCTGGGTTTGCGGATTTGACGCGACGATCTGTCCGATCTCAAGTGCGATCTCACGGACCCGCTCCACATCGGGTCCGCTGACCCGATACTGGATAGGCCAGCCAACCGGCGGTCCAAGCTCGAGCGGCGATACGAATGAAATTGCCTTTGGAAACGACTCCGCCAGCAGCTTTTCCAGCCGGGCATGCAAGCGTTCGCGCGCGGCGACGTCCTTTGCGATCACCACGGCCTGGGTGAAGAAATCGTTCGGGAGCTGGACGTTGAGGGGCAGGTAGAAGCGGATGGCGCCGCGCCCGACATAGGTGCTCCAGCGGGCCACATCGGGATCTGCCGCGAGGGCCGCCTCGAACCGCTTCGCAGCCGCCTCGCTTGCGAAGATCGACGCGTTTTGCGGCAGGCTGATGTCGACGAGCAGTTCTGGCCGATCCGACGACGGAAAGAACTGCCGCGGGATCAATGGCAGTGCAAGGATCGAGGCGACAAAGAGCGCTAACGAGACCGCAATCGTCAACCATTTCGCGCGCATCGCGAATGTCAGGAAGCTCCGGTAGATGCGGAAGACCGCGCCCGGCTTTGCCGGGTCCTGCTGCTTGGGCGGAACCAGAATGGCCGCTCCCATCAGCGGCGTGAAAATGACCGCAACGAACCAGGACACCAGCAGCGCGATCGTCACTACGGCGAAAAGCGAGAAGGTGTACTCGCCGGCCGAGCTCGCAGCAAAACCCACCGGTATGAAGCCCGCGATCGTCACCAGCGTGCCCGCCAGCATCGCCATCGCATGGGTCCGATAAGCAAAAGTTGCCGCCTCGATCTTGCTGGCGCCCTCCGCCAGCTTGCTGAGCGTCGCGTCGGTCGTCGTCATCGCGTCATCAACCAAGAGCGCAAGGGCGATGATCAGCGCGCCAAGCGATATTCGCTGCATGTCTATGCTGGCGAGTTGCATGATCGGAAAGACGATTGCCAGCGTGAACGGGATGGCGAGCGCAATGATCAGACCGGGTCGTATCCCGAGACTGATGAAACTCACCACCATGATGATGGCGATGGCCTGCACCAGCGAAACCATGAACTCACGGATGGCATGATCGACCACGACGGGCTGGTCCGCGACCAGGCTGGGCTCGATTCCGATCGGCAGCTCCGCCGTGATCTCCGCCATCGCCTTTCGGATGTTGGCACCAAGCGCGAGGATATCCCCGCCTTCCTGCATGGAGATTGCAAGACCTATTGCCGGCTTTCCGTTGACTCGAAACATCGGCTGGGGCGGGTCCGTGAACCCGCGCCGGACCCGCGCAATATCGCTCAGGCGGAGCATGCGCCCGCCGGCGGAAAAATTGATGTTGGCGATGTCCCGCTCCGATTGGAAGCCGCCCGACACCCGGATCGAGATGCTCTCAGTGCCGGTCTGTATCGTTCCCGCCGGACGCACGTTGTTCTGCGCCTGAAGCGCCGCGATAAGCGCGGAGCGATCGACTCCGAGGGTTGCCAACTCCTTGGTGGAGAACTCGACGAAGATCACCTCATCCTGTTCGCCCAGGAGTTCGATCTTCGAGACGTCAGGCACGAGAAGCAACTTCGAGCGGATGTCTTCGACCCGGTCCCGTAGCTCGCGCTGCGTGAATCCGTCACTGGTAAAGCCGTAGATGATCCCGAACGTGTCACCGAATTCATCATTGAATCCGGGCCCGATCACACCGGCGGGCAGCGTATGACGCATGTCTCCGATCGTCTTGCGCACGTGGTACCAGGTGTCGGCGACCTGTTTCGCGGTAGCGCTTCCCTCCAAATTCACAAAGACGGTCGCGACACCTGCCCTTGTGAAGCTTCGCAGAAAGTCCAGGTGTGGCGTTTCCTGCAAGTGACGTTCGAGGCGCTCTGTCACCTGCTTCATGGTTTCTTCCACAGATGCGCCCGGCCACGCGGCCTGGACGACCATGGTTTTGATGATGAAGGCAGGATCTTCGTTGCGACCCAACCGAAAATAGGACAGTCCACCCGCGACCACCGCAATGATCATCATGTAGACGACCAGCGAGCGGTGCTTCAGCGCCCAATCGGAAAGATTGATTCCGCTCATGGTTCTGACCCGAGAACGCGGACCTTCTGACCTGGATGAAGCGCCTGGACTCCGGCGGTGACAACGATTTCGCCGGTGTCGAGTCCCTGTGAAATGATTGCTTGCGCTTCGTCGAACCGCAACACATCCACATTGCGGACCGACACCGTGTTGGTGGCCGGATCAACGATCCATACGGCGGGCCGCTGATTCATCCTGGTCAATGCGGAGGAGGGTATGTCTATCATAGGCCCTGCATCCGTGTTCACGCGCCCGACGACCGATGCGCCGAGGCGCATGGCTGGTGGCGGATCCGTCAGACCTACCCTGACCTCGAAGGTCCGGGTGACGGCGCTGGCCTGTGCGGCAACCTCGCGGACTCGTCCCTGCGCCCTTATTGACGAATCATCTGCCAGGCTGACGTTGATTTCGGTGTCAGCCGAGGCGGACCTGATCGATTGAGCGGGAACATCGAATACTGCATCGCGGCCGTCCTGCCGTGCGATCCTTGCGATCATCTGCCCGACCTGAACGACCTCGCCGGCTCCGGGACCGCTCGCGGTGATCACGCCGGGCGCATCGGCCTTCAGTTCGGTGAAGCCGACCAGGTCATGCGCGGAATTCAGCTGCGCTTCAGCCGCATCGACCTGCGATTGCGCCGTTTGCTGCGCCTGAGTTGCGGCATCGAAGTTGGCGCGCGTGGTCCACCCCTGCGCCAGGAGCGTCTCCTGACGATCGAAGTGATTGCGCGCCTGCGTCAATTGCCCTTGAGCGGCGGCAAGGGATGCCTGCGCCTGTCGCAACGTGTTCAGTTCATTCTGCGACTCCAATCGCGCCAAAACCTGACCGGCCTTGACCCGATCACCTATCTTGGCGTCATTGATCAGCAGGCGGCCCGAGATCCGGAATGCCGCATTGACTTCATCCTCGGCCTCGATCCGCCCGGAAAATGTCAGCGGCGTCGTGACCTTGCGCTTTTCTATGGTCGCTGTGCGAACGATCCGCGGCGCTGGTGCATCATTCGTTGCAGCTTCCCTTCCGCACGCCCCGAGCATCAAACCGCATATCGATGCCACAAGCGCCAATGTTGAGATCTGGCGAGGGGTTCTTCGAGCGCCGCACGTAGCCATGGTGTGCCCTTTGCGTTCTAGAATCGTTGCCGGGCAGGCCAGCTATACCGGAGGCCCTGCCGCTTCCGGGTGTCGTCTCGGTAGTTTCCGGGCATTCTCGTGCGAGGAAGCGGCCGCGCACATCGGTAAATCTACCGAGGGCAATGGATGCAACCGTGGTCAGTTTCGGGCAGGCACCCGACGGAGTCGAGCCCTCACGTCCTAGGGAATTCCCGAGATTTCAATCAGGCAATCACCCGATATCTGCGGTCGCAACCGTAGCGCATAGGCATTGATGCAACGGTTCCCAAGGCGCCTCCAGAGCTGGAGCTGTAAAGGCATGGCGTTAAAGGCGGCTTCGCGAGCGGCCTGGTTCTTATGCCTCTGGCTCGTGCTGGCTGGAGCGGATCCCGCCGACATTCCTGCCGCAGCAGCCGCCATCGCCGCAGCGACCTGGACGAGCTTGCGCTTGCTAGAGCCCAGCACCGCACGGCGCTCTGTTCGTGCCATCGGTCAACTGGTGTTGCTCTTTCTATACCACTCGGTCGTGGCCGGAACGGATGTCGCAAGGCGCGCGCTCGATCCGCGGTTGCCCCTGCGCCCTGGGTTCGTGGCTTATCCGACCCGTCTTTCATCCGGGATTCGTCGCAACGTATTCACAACGCTCACCAGCCTGCTGCCCGGCACGGTGCCGACCGGAGAGGAGAACGGTCAGCTCGTCTATCACTGTCTCGATGTCGAGCAGCCGGTGGTTGCTGAGCTTGCCGCAGAGGAAGCGGCCTTGGTTCGCGCGCTCTACAATGACTGAGTTCCTGACAGCCGCAGTCGGCTTCATTCTCGCGATGCTGGCGCTGGGGCTGGTGTCGATCCTGCGTGGTCCGGGAGACGCCGACCGTATGATGGCGATGCAGTTGATCGGAACCGGCGGTATCGCAACACTGCTGCTGCTCGGCACGGTAGCGAGCCTGCCGGCGGCAATCGACGTGGCGTTGACTTTGGCGCTTCTCGCCACGTTCGCGTCTATCGCCTTTGTCAAGAAAGGACTTTCCAGCCTCGATGCCGATGGTACCGCACCAACGGAGCCCAAATGAGCTTGCTAGGCGACATTATTACGATTGTGGCGGTGTCGGCGGGCGCGTTCTTCTTTCTGGCTGGCACAGTGGGTCTTCTTCGCTTTCCCGATACGCTGACACGCCTGCACGCACTCACGAAGGCAGACAATCTTGGCCTCGGTCTCGTCGTGCTTGGATTGCTCCCGCAAGCAGCAAGCCTCCGCGACGGGTTCAAGCTGGTCAGCATCTGGCTGCTCGGACTGCTCGCGGGTGCGACTGTTTCGCAACTGATCGCGCGCGCAGCGCGCCAAGGCGAATCGGCCAGATGAGCATCGCGACGATCTTCGAAATCGTGCTTGCGGCCGTCGTGCTGGGCCTCGGCATCTGGACGATCGTCGTGCGCGAGACCTATTCGGCGACGGTCGGCTTCGTTGCTTACGGACTGCTGGTTGCACTGATCTGGGTGCGCCTCGACGCTATCGACGTTGCGCTGACCGAGGCGGCAATCGGCGGAGGGCTGGGCGGCGTATTGTTGCTGGGCGCGGCTGCCCAACTGCGGGATTCCGAGCCGGCGGTAACGGATGCGGCGGGTAAAGCGGTGCGCGTGTGCGCGGCAATACTCTCGGCGCTGACCGCCGCGACGCTGGCCGGCGCGGTACTGGTCCTGCCCGATCCTGCGCCAACGCTTGCGCCCGCGGCCGTTTCAAATGCCTGGGCGACAAGCCTTGCGAACCCCGTCACCAACGTGCTCATGGCGTTCCGCGCCATGGATACCATGCTCGAGAAAGTCGTGCTCTTACTCGCCATCATCGGCGTTTGGTCGCTCGCACCTGACAGTGCCTGGGGTGGCCACCCAGGGCCCCGCCATCAAGCCGATCCGCATGGCGTTCTCGTCTTTCTTGCACGCTTGTTGCCGCCGATCGGCATCGTCGTCGGGATCTATGTCCTTTGGACTGGAGCCAACCACCCCGGCGGAGCCTTTCAGGGCGGCGCGATTCTCGCGGCGATGTGGCTGCTGGCAATCATGGCCGGGTTGGCGGACACGCCACCCGTGAGCAGTCGACGGCTACGGCTCATCCTCGTTGCCGGGCCCGGCCTGTTTCTTGTCGTCGGCATTGCAGGACTTCTGTTTGGCTCCGCGTTCCTCTCTTATCCGCCAGCCCAAGCCAAGCCGCTGATCCTCGCTATCGAGGTCGCCATGATCCTCACGATTGCGGCAACCCTCGGCCTTCTGCTTGCAGGCGCACCGGAACGGAGAACGGGGCAATGAGCGGCGTGACTGTGTTTGGATTGTGTGCCGCTGCGGCGGTCGGACTTGGCCTCTACGGCCTGATCACCAATCCGCAGCCCCTTCGCAAGATCATCGCCTTCAATTTGCTGGGCAGCGGGGTGTTCCTCCTGTTCGGCGTCATCGGACGGCGGGGCGCGGCGGCGGGCATGGGCAATGACCCGGTGCCGCAGGCCCTGGTGATTACCGGTGTCGTCGTCGCATTTTCCGCAACGGCACTGGCAATCGCACTCGTGTTGCGGCTGTTTCAGACGACCGGCTCCACAACATTGAGCAATGCCGCTCCATCGGGCACTGGCTCAAATCCGTCTGGTGACTGATGCTGCCCCCCGCCCCGGCGCCGGATGCAGCAACGACCACGAGCGGCTTCCTGCTGGTCTTGTCGATTGTCGTGCCGATCGCAGGTGTCTTGCTGGCCTTCGTTCTGGGCGGCCGGTACGTCAGGCTGGTCGCACACACGATCATTCCTTTCGGGGTGGCGATTGCCGGAGCGATTCTCCTGGCGCTGCCGCAGAATGAAGGCCCACTGGTTTACCTGCTCGGCGGCTGGCCACCACCGCTGGGAGTAGCACTCCGCGCAGACGGGCCGTCGGCCGTCATGCTGGCAACGACTGCAATCGTGATCTGCGCGGTCGCCATCTACGCCGCGGCTGATTTCTCCGTCCCTGCGGCCGAGACCCGCGCGCCGTTCGCTTTCTGGATATTGCTATTGGCGGTCTGGGGGGCGCTGAACACGATCTTCCTGGGTGGGGATCTGTTCACCCTCTACGTTGCCCTGGAATTGCTGACATTCGCCGCAGTTCCAATGGTCTCGCTCGACGGCCGCGCGGAGACGTTGCGATCGGCGCTGCGATATCTGCTGTTCGCCTTGCTCGGCTCGGTCTTCTATCTGGTGGGCAC
The DNA here is from genome assembly GCF_024199885.1 of Bradyrhizobium sp. CCGUVB23. Taxonomy (NCBI): domain Bacteria; kingdom Pseudomonadati; phylum Pseudomonadota; class Alphaproteobacteria; order Hyphomicrobiales; family Nitrobacteraceae; genus Bradyrhizobium; species Bradyrhizobium sp. CCGUVB23. The sequence goes on along the minus strand of NZ_JANADQ010000001.1, from coordinate 4,786,630 downwards.
GGCACTGCTCTATGGTCTCCACGGCACGCTCGACATCGTGTTGCTGTCGCGTCGCGTTGGCGCGGAGCCCGCCGCACTTGTTGCGGCCGCATTGATGACAACGGGCCTTCTGGCGAAGTCCGCGCTCTTCCCGTTGCACCTGTGGCTGCCGCCCGCCCACGCAGGAGCACCGGCTGCGGCCAGTGCGATTCTGTCCGGCCTAGTCGTGAAGGGATCTTTCTTCATTGTCGTGCGGCTCTGGTTCAACGTCCTGCCCGGCCTGCCCGGCTTTGCGGCAACGCAATTGCTCGGTGCGCTCGGCGCGGCGGCGATCGTGGTCGGAAGCATGGTGGCCCTGCGCCAGGAGCGTCTCAAGCTCCTGATTGCTTATTCCACCCTGGCCCAGATCGGCTATCTCTTCCTGATGTTTCCGTTGGCGTACGATGCCTCGGGCCGTCTCGCGAGTGGTGACGCCTTGGCGGGCGGCCTACTCCAGGCCGTTTCTCACGCTACCGCGAAGGCCGCAATGTTCATGGCCGTGGGGTCGATCTATGCGATGCTTGGCCACGATCGCATCACGGGGCTGGGCGGTGTTGCACGGGCCTCGCCCCTGAACGTCCTGGCCTTTGCGCTCGGCGGAATCGCGTTGATGGGCGTTCCCCTCAGTGGCGCGTACCTTGCGAAGGATCTGCTGCTCCGGTCGGCGAACGAGAATGGGCAGTGGTGGTGGGAGATTGTGCTCCAGGCCGGAGGGATGTTCACGGCCGCCTATGTCGTGCTCGTCCTGGCTCATGCGCTTGCGGCTTCAGACAAGCCGATCGCCCTGGCCGGCCCTACATCGCGCATTCGGGACGCGGCGCCACTCGTCCTGTCACTCTGCTCGCTATTGCTTGGCCTCGTGCCGTTGGGACTGTATCTGCCAATTCCGTCCGACATGACATCCTCCCTCTTCGGACCTGGGATACTTTCCAAATTGCTCTTACCCGTGCTGGGCGGCGTGGTTATTGCGATCCTGCTCAGCCCTTGGCCGCATCCGCTGGCGTCTTCGACCTCCGGGAAGGCAATCATGACAGGGGCCACCCGCGTCCGACGCAGCAGCCTCGCCCTCGGCTACCTCGTCGAAAGGACAGATGAGGTTCTTTCCCAATGGCCTGCGGCAAGCATGTGCCTTCTTTTGCTGGCACTGCTGCTTGGCGCGCTGATGTGCGTGGCTACCTGAACGAACCGGCATCCGATCAGATGGCTCGCCACGCCCGACCTGCGCAGCGGGCTGAGGATGGTGCGCCATTCAGAACAAAACTGAGAACTCATATATGATTGAAATACCTATATAATATCTGCAAGCGCTTGCGCCGCATCGCGCCTGGACGGCGGTTCTCCTTATCGTCCAAGCAGCAGCACTATTGAGGCCATTAACCCCGTGACGCCGATGGCGGGTACAACGATCCAGAAGGCCTCATTCCACTTATCGGGAAAGCGACAGGCGAGCTGCCAATTCGACAGCACCACGCCCAGATATCGGGAAATTGACTTATGCCGCCGACGCAGCCGCGCCCAAAGCGTCAGCGCAAACAAAGCCCGCGCTTGCGAAGTGCGGACTCCGGTCATGGGAGTCCATGACCGGTTCGCGAGGAGCGTCCCATGTCGCCCCCCGGAGCGCACGCGGCGAGGCCGCGGCGCAATTCGCACAGTCGGCTGATTGCAACCGATCCCATCGGGCAAGGCACCATCTTTTATTTCGGGAGTACGGATTAGGTTAGCACCGTCTCGCGCTTCGTAGTGGCGGCAAAGATATTCGCTACCTTTCCGGCAATCGCTGCCCCCAAATCGGCGTTGTTCTTGGCCGTGAAATGAATTCCATCAACTCCATCGGTCGAAATCACGCTTCCCGCGTCGAAGAAATCGACCTTAAGGAAAGCAGCGAGCGATCTGTACTGGCTGGCGAGTTCGATGGTCTTCTCGCGCCCGCCCTCAAACATTCCCTGAAACCACGGGTCCGGCAAATCGGCGAGTGGCGGCGGCGAAACGATGAGCACTTTGGGCGCGGGATACACTGTTCCTACTCCGCCGCCAGAAGTGAGCACTTGTCCCGCCAACTTGGACATACCGACCGCGATCTCGTAAGGCGTGCGGCGGAAATAGCTCTTCGTATCGTTGGTCCCGAGCATGATGATGACGAGATCCAGCGGAAGATGACTTGCAAGGGCGGATGGAAGGTAGGCGGACCCGTTCAGTCGTGGATCCGCTGGATCATCGAGCGACGTCGTGCGTGCACTCAACCCCTCCTCGATGACCTCGTAGTCGGGCCCGAGCTTTGCTGCCATGGCTCCCGTCCACCGCTCCGCATAGGGAAACCGCGTCGTCGGCGAGCCCTCCGGGACGGCAACCCAGCCCCAGGTAAGTGAATCTCCAAAGCACAGGATACGTTTCGTCATCGGTCCCTCACGAGTTTGATTTAGAGCGAACGCCGTAGAAGATCGCGGCGAGGAGAATGATCAGCCCTTGGGCGATGAGCTTGCCTGGCTCCTGCACCCCCATAGTCGTCATGACTACGAACAGAAGGGCGAAGCAGAGGACGCCGACAAATGGACCCCAGACTTGGGCGGGTCGGCCGAAGACCACGCCGCCTAGAATAGTTGCCGCGATCGAATTCATGACGAGTTCAGGTCCGAACCGCACGCTTCCGACCGCTATCGAGGATGTTTGGACCAGTGCAGCCACGGCAGACATGAGTCCCGAGATCGTGTGCGCAAGCACGACGGTGCGTTCGACCGGCACGCCCGAAAAATGTGCGGAGATTGGATTGCTGCCGATCGACCACACGAATCTGCCGAACACGGTTCTTCCGAGAAAGCCGCTCATCACGCCGGCAAGCACGAACCAAAAGATGACTGGGGCCGGGAGTGTCCCGAACCGCAAATTATAGAGTTGGCGGAACTGGTCCGGGACATCTCCCGGCGGCTTCCCATTCGCGAGATATTCAACCAACCCGATCAGAATGATATTCACCGCAAGCGTCACGATGACGGCGGATGCTCGGCGCTTGCCGACAAGAAGCCCGTTCAAAAGACCGACCGAAAGCCCGACACTTAGGCACAGAAGAACAACGAAAAGAATCGGCCATTCGTAAAGGAGGCCAGAAGAAATCAGGTAGTTGACGAACAGAATAACTCCACCAGCGGACAGGTCGATGGAGCGCGAGGAGATTACGAGCAGTTGACCGAGAACGACGATACCGAGCGGCACGACCTGTCGCGCGAATGTACCCAGGATCGCGACGTTCATCAGGTTGGGCCGCATCATCCACAGGGTGACAAGGAGCACCAGGAGAACGATGTAGGAAGGCGGTATTCGCAACGCGGCGCGAGACAGGTCGTCAAGTCGCTTCATGACTTACAGTCCAATCGTCTTGCGCGGCTGAAGCGATATGACTGCGAGTAGTATCAGCCCCTTCACGATGGTCTGGATGAAGGCCGAGACATTGAGAAGATTCATGCCATTTGCGATAACTGCGAGAAGCGCGCAGCCGATGACAGTGCCGTGGAGGCTGCCGACTCCTCCGGCGAGTTGGGTGCCGCCAAGCGCAACGGCGGTGATCGAATCAACCGCATATTGCGTCCCGATGTTTGGGTCACCCGAGACGATGCGGCCCGCCAAGAAGATGCCGGCCGCAGCAGCGAAACAGGAACTCAGGACGTAGGCTGCGAGGACGTTGCGCCGCTCGGCGATGCCAAAGGTAGCCGCTGTTTCACCTCCGCCGATCGCAAAGAGGTGCAAGCCGAAGCGGGAGCCGTGCACGACCTTCCAAGCCACCAATATTGCGGCGATGACCCATATGACAGGCATGTAGATGCCAAATAGCTTGCCGCTCACGAGAAAGAGGATCTCCGATGGGACGGAGCCGCCAGCAGAGGGCCGGACAAACATCGTTATGCCCTGCACGATGCCCATCATGGACAGTGTTGCGATGATCGGATGCACTCTAAAAGTGGTTACCGTAATTCCGTTTAGGAGCCCAATCACGACGGCCGCGAGCATGACCCCCGGCACCGAAACATAGACGGGGGCGTTGAGCGACAAGATTCCGGTCGTAAGGCTGACGACGGAGCCGACCGACAGATCAAGACCTCTCACAAGGATCACGATCATCTGCCCGATGCTCACGAGGATGAGCGGCGCCGCCTGAGCAACTAGATTGAGAATGTTTTGCGAACTCACGAATTCATTGGTCGAAAATGCCAAGCCCAAGGAACAGGCCAGGGCGACGAGCAACGGGACCGTCCACAACCCGTGCCGTGAGTTTGCTCCAACAAATAAGCGACCAAGCTGGCTCATCTCGGTTGTTTTTCACCTCAACTATGTAGGGCCGCTTCGAGAATGGCGTGCTCGGTAGCCGATTCGGCGGGCATCTCGGTAACGACATGCTTGTCGTGGATGACATACAGCCGGTCGCAAAGACCGATCAGCTCCAGAGTTTCTCTCGAAAGGACGACGACCGAACCGCCGGCGTTCGCGTAGTCGCGAAGGAGCTTGTAGATCTCTGCCTTTGCGCCCACGTCGACGCCTCGTGTGGGCTCTTCAATGATCAGTATGTCGGCCCCCAATGCGAGATATCGTCCAAGAAGAACCTTTTGCTGATTTCCGCCAGACAGAGCGTTCACCGGAAGCGACGGTCTAGAGGCCTTTATCGAGAGGCTTTTCATGGAGTTCGCGATCACCTCGCGATGAGCCGATGCCGGTTTAAGTTCGAAATGCCGGCTGTGCAGTCCAATGGTGAGATTGTGGGCGAGAGAAAGGTCAAGAAACAAACCCTCGAGCTTCCTGTCCTCGGGAACAAAGCCAAGGCCTAGCGCCTGCATTTCGCGAATGCCGAGCTCTCCTGAGAGCGGGAAGGCGAACTCCTGTCCTCTAACGGCAACCTTGCCGCCGTGGGGCGTGTATTGTCCGACGAGCGACCTGACAAGCTCCCGCTGCCCCTGGCCCTCGAGGCCTGCGAGCGCCACGATCTCGCCGCGCCGGAGCATGATCGACGACGGCGTAGCTTCCGGAGTCAGCCGAAGACCCTCAATCGAGAGAACGACTTCGCCCTCCGTTCGGTTCGACCTGGGCGGAAACAACTCGCTCAGCTCCCGGCCGACCATCATGGCGATCAACTGCTTGGGGCGGATCGCTGAAACCGGCACGGTATCTACGTTGCGACCATCCTTCAACACGGTGATGGTGTCGCAAATCTTGAAAATTTCTTCCATGCGGTGAGAGATGTAGACGACCGCCTTCTGCTGCTTCTTGAGGGCCAGAATCTGAGCGTTGAGAACATCGACATCAGCGGCATTAAGCGCAGCCGTTGGTTCATCGAGAATAACGACGTCGGCGCGTGCCGAGATGCCGCGGGCGATTTCTACAAATTGCCTCTCCGCGATCGAAAGATTTCCGACGAGGGTTGCCGGATCGAGCTTCAGGCCAAGCTCGGATAAAATCTCTTTCGCCTTCCTCTCCATCCAAGCCGTGTCGGTTACGCCGAACTTTGTAACCGGCTCTTTGCCGAGGTACATGTTCTCGGCGATCGACAGATTAGGAAGTAGCGAATGTTCCTGGAACACCGTCGATACTCCGGCATCGAGCGCCTCACGAGGTGAGACGAAGCGGACGATTTGTCCGTTCTTCCGAATCATGCCGCCGTCTGGCTGAATGACGCCTGCCAAGATCTTCATGAGGGTCGATTTGCCGGCCCCGTTCTCGCCCATGAGCGCATGGACTGATCCGGGAAGCAGTTGAAAATCGACGTTTTCGAGCGCGGCAATGCCCCCGAACGTCTTCGAGATTGATGTCATCTGGACAAGCGGCTGTACGGTCATCGCTTCGATCCAAAGCTTGCATAGGGGGACGGTAGTGCCGGCGCTTAAAAAGAGCGCCGGCACCAGCAAAGATCAGTGCTTGCCGTAGTACTTCTGGAGATCCTGCTCGGTCAGGCTGGTCGGAAACCAGGCATTGGCGCTGAGATCCTTGCGATAGTACTTCTTGGCTTTCTCCAGGTCCCAGCCTTCGGGCTCATAGATGTACCGCTTGTGGAGTTGCTTGCCCTCGAGCAGAGCGACCGCGGCGCGCACGCCGGCTGCCCCCTGCTCCGGACCGTACTCCGGCGAGATGGAGGGGAAGCCGAGTTCGATCCACCGGGCGAAGAAGCCATTGTTGCCTTCGCCAGTAATCGGCGGGATCTTGGCACCATATTGCTGGAACACATCGACGCAGGCGCGGGTCATATCGGCACCCGATGACCAGATACCGTCGACCTTCGGGTTGTTCAGATAGAGGGTCTCGCAGACCTGCTTGCCGACATCATATTGCCACTTGCCGGCATCTTCCGCGATGATCTTGACGTCTGTACCTTTGATCGCTTCCAAGAGGCCCTTGTAGCGGTTGATGTCCTCGGGGTGCGCCGGAAGTCCACGCAAGACCCAAATATTTCCCTTGCCGCCAAGCTGCTTGACAAGGAAATCTCCCATCACCTTTCCGAAGTGGACGCCTCCGCCCTGGATGTCGACGGTGTATTTGTCGGTCTCGGTCAGACCGGTATGGACGATGACGGGAATGCCCGCCGCGACTGCCTTTTCGATGCCGGCGTCGGCAGAGGTCGGCGTCAGCGGCGTCACGATGATCGCATCGACCTTCTGCGCGATAAGATCTTCGATGTCGGCGACCTGCTTGGCCTGGCTGATGTTGGCATCGAGCAGGATGAATTGACCGACTCTCTTGTCGAGCTTCGCAGCCGCTTCCGCGTCATGTGCCATCTGGACCGTCCAGGTGTTGGCGTTCACGCCAAAATGGCTCATCCCGATCTTCCACGGAGCGCTCTTCTTGAACTTGTCCGCAGCCGTCGTGCGTTCATCGCCGGGCCGTGGCGTGACGCCGTCCATCAGCTTGACTTCCTGCGCGCGAGCTTCCGTCCAGGCAGCCAACGTCGCAGCGACTAGCCCAACTCCGAGTAATTTTAGTCCTTGGTGCATGAATCCCTCTCTCCGCGTGCGATGCGCAATTCTTTTCACTGGCGGGAAGCAGAGCGCAGGTCGGCGCGCGCCCTCCCGCGACATCGCAGGGCGGACGTTGTCAGATCCATTCGAGTTGATGGATCGGCTCCTCGCGACGAAGAGCTGCCTCTTGGCGTTCTACTCCCATGCTGACGGGCTTTTCAGTCCGCCGCGAGCTTACGAGTGCACGGCGACACAGCACCTGTCAATAGTTATTCAGATTGAATGAGCAATTGATTTGTTGCACACTCTCGACTGCGGAGACAATGTACGAGCCGAAAAAGCACGGAGATTCAGAACCATGCCGGTGCGTTCGGTTCTATGTTTCGGCGATTCCAATACTCACGGCCAAATTCCTGGCCGCGGACCTCTCGAACGCTACGATCGTCCGACCCGATGGCCGGGCGTGCTTCAGGCCGAGCTTGGATCGAAATGGTACGTGATCGAAGAGGGGCTGAGCGGGAGAACGACCGTCCACGACGATCCGATTGAGGGAGCGCACAAGAACGGCCGCACCTATCTGCGCCCGTGCATCCAGAGCCACACGGTTCTGGATCTCGTGATCATCATGCTGGGCACAAATGACCTCAAGGTGCGCTTCAACAAGCCCGCTTCCGAGGTCGCGATGGGAATGGGATGCCTGATCTACGACATACGGGAGCTGGCGCCTGGCCCAGGTGGAAGTGTACCGGAAATCATGATCGTGGCCCCTCCTCCAATGCTGGACGACATCAAGGAATGGAAATCGATCTTTGCCGGCGGACCAGAGAAGTCACGGCAACTCGCTCTGGAATTCGAAATCATGGCGGATTCCCTCGGCGTGCATTTCTTCAACGCCGGAGCGGTTTGCCAATGCGACGAAGCAGACGGATTTCATTTGAACGTCGATGCACATCGGGCGCTGGGTATCGCGCTGGCACAAGAGATCGAAGCGATCGGATGGTCCGTTGCTGAGCATCAGCGTTGAGCGAACCTCTGCTTGAGGTCTTCCGAGAGGAGCAGTTCCTTGCCTGACATGCGATTTGCGCCACCGAACCCGCTGCGGATCGCAGACCGGGCGAGCGGCCTGAATGCGCCAAGCGTGAGAAGCTACAATGAACGCCTTGTGCTCTCATTGCTCTTGCAGAGCGCCGGAATTTCGCGCCTCGAAATCGGCGAAAAAACCGGCCTTTCCGCGCAAACAGTATCTGTCATCGTGCGTTCATTGGAGCAGGAAGGTCTGGTCTCGAAGGGTGAGGCGCAGCGAGGTCGGGTCGGGCCGCCGGCAATTCCCCTGTCGCTCAATCCCAAAGGAGCCTTCTCGATCGGCGTAAGCTTCGGCGAGAACGCCGCCGATATTGCCGTCATCGACTTTGTCGGCGACGTGCAGCACCACGCCGCGCATCCATACTCCACGTTGCATGGATCCGGCGCGCTCGCCGCGAAAATCCAGGAAACTCTAGCGGCGCTTCCACCCTCGAGCCGAACCCGCATTGCCGGTATCGGACTGGCGGCCCCCAACGAGACAGGCTCGCATCGTGTGAGAGACCTTTTAGGCAGCGATCTAATCGATCTCCAGGCCAGCATTGAGAGCGCGCTCAATCTGTCCGTTTACATCCAGGATGACATAACGGCGGCTGCAGGCGGGGAAAGCCTGTTCGGAGTGGCGCGCTCTTTGCCCGATTTCCTCTTCTTCTATCTGGGCTCACACCTGCACAGTCGTCTCGTTCTGAACTATCAAATCCACAGCGGCAGGTTCGGCATGAGTCATGACGTCGGGCTGCTGCGCTTGCGAGAGGAATTCAAGCGGCTTGGGCTGGTGCTGGAAGACGTCGGATCCGAAACCCTGCCGAGGGCTGCTGCCGAATACTACGCCGAATGGCGTCGCATGTGCTGCCGCCAGCTCGTCGGATCAATTCGTTCCCTCCTGAGCTTTGTCAGTTTCAAGTCCGTGGTCATATCGAGCTACGCACCACCGAAACTAGGACAGACCCTATGCTCCGAGCTTCATGAGGAAGTACCTGAGGTGCAGTTCCTCTATGGCGCCAACTCCATCGCGCCCAAGGCGGTGGGCGCAGCCAACCTGCCGTATCACTCGCGGTTTATGGTGCAGTAGACAGGCCGGCACCGAAACCCGAATTGCTGCACCCGTTCGCCGGTGAACAATGCCGAATGGGGCACCGACTATCTCAATCGAACCGGCACCGCCAAGTCGAACATGTACGACAATCGGCCCGAGGAAACGAAGTACATCTACACCGACGATGACAGCCAAGGAAAACAATTGAGCGGTCAGAACACCTATTCCATCACTTTCGCAAAGGGCGAAGTGCCACCTGTAAATGGGTTCTCGTCACTCACTCTGTACGACGCGGAACATTTCTTCAATCCGAACGGGCTGAACCGATATTCGCTCGGCACCAAGAACAAGACCCTGAAGTTCAACGCGGACGGCTCGCTGACGCTCAATGCGAGCGCCAAATCGCCCGGCACGACAAGGAAAGCAACTGGCTGCCGGCACCCGAGGGAGCTTTCTCGCTCTATATCCGCGCCTACCGGGCAGAGAAATCCGTGATCGATGGGCAGTGGAAGCCCCCGATTGTTGCTCGCGTGCAGTAGACGCAGCTAAACGCACGACGGCAGTAGCCGACGGCTGTGATTTTGTCGAGGCAGAGCCGCAGCGGCTACCGGATTGCCCGCAGCGCCATTTGGATTGCCTTTTGTGTCGGCGCCACCGCTTTGGCGTCCAGCCGGACAGTCGATCAGCCATCCGCGGCTAACGAAGAAACGTGTCAGTAACGGGTAGCAGTACCTGACCGCACTCAATCCCGGCTTACCGGGGGCGGGATTGCGCGCTGCAGACGGGTTATCGCTTTCGGCGAAATGCGCGAGAGGGGCGCGCGCTGCCTGATCGTATTCTGCGCCGACAAGTGCAGCCATAGCGTCAAGCCAGAACGAGCGATGGTCGAGCAATGGTCGGATGATCTGCGGCTCTCCGACCTCGAACCTCGGTTTGGAAGGCCTGCGGCAAGCGCGGCGCGATCTTCACAAGCGATAGCTCGCCGACGATGATGGCCGTCCGTCGCTAGCGCACTGGCTTGATGCTGAGGGCAATCACAAAGACGTCGCACACCAGCATGAACGTTTCCATTCCATCGCAGGGCAGAATGTTCGCACGGCCGGCGCGGTTTGATCCACAACCTTGATCAAGGGGAGTGGCCTTCATCCGGGTCGAGCGGCACAGCATTCGGACTGTTCGGCCTCGGCGCGGACGAGCAGCGGGCGCGCTTGCGGGGGCGGTTAAGCCCACAGAGCAGCCTCGGCGCTGGAGCCAGACGCCGAGGCCGCGCTCTCTGCCGATTCTTTGCTGGGGTGATGACAGAGTCGGCAGCGCGATTGTGTGTCTACTCATTTCATGAGGGATGCGTCACGGCTAGCTTTTGATCTCGATCAAGAGTGTCGCTTTGAAGGCGGTAGGTGTAGTTCCCTGAGTGGACGGTGGCCGTCGAACGAGCAGCGTAGCCTAGCTAGATGCCGGGACATACCGCAGGAGGCACACTGCACCACTGACCCCGTCGCACCCATCAAAAAATCGGGCTGGGAAAGCTTCGTGACACGGTGTGGCCGCTGTGATCTTCATCGTGGTGAGCCGATGCGGAAGCGGCAGTGCGTCAGTGCCGCTGGCCTTATCAAAGAGGCAATCCGATGAACTTCCTTTGATCTAGCGCAACGCTCGCGCTGGTAATAAGAGCAGCGCTCCAAGCGGGCAGGTCATAGTGGAGGCCAAATCCATGAAGCAGATGAGGCTGAGAAATCTAGCAATTGCCTCGACCTTCGCGTGTGCGGCACTGCTCTCCTTCCACTGGTCTGAGCAAAGCGGTGTTTCGCTGTCGATCGCAGGTGCGCAGGCGCAAGACGGGCGGGCCGGGTACGCGCGCGGGCATGGGCACAGGTACGGCGCAGGCCCGTACCGGTACGACGCGGCCGGCATTGCAGGCCCGATGGCGGTTAACTACGCCGGCCTTGCAAGCGCGGCTGGCACGCCAGTCGCCGCTGGTCCCGGTTACGGCGGTACTGGGCCCTACGGCGGCACGTACGTCGCACCACGTGGCACACGCCAGTACGGCGCAGGCCCGTACCGGTACGACGCGGCCGGCATTGCAGGCCCGATGGCGGCTAACTACGCCGGCCTTGCAAGCGCGGCTGGCACGCCAGTCGCCGCTGGTCCCGGTTACGGAGGTACTGGGCCCTACGGTGGCATCGAAACCAAGCCATTCTACCTGCAAAGGGCTTACTACGGGAATGGCCCTTGGTACGGCGTTAACGGGTGGGCTGCCTACAAGGCCCGTTACGGGATCGTCTGCGACCCCGGTACCGTGACGAAGGGCGACGACGGCCATATGCACGTCTGCCAGTAGAACTTCAGAGTGAAAGTTCACAAGAGGCTGCTCAAACAGGAGCGGCCGAATCGTCGTGTTATTGCGGACTCTGCAAGAACTCGACGAGTTGCTTTAGAACCGCCAATCGTGCGGAGTCCATTCCAGCAGGCGCTCCTCGCACCCACGGGGCGCGCTCGCTGTGATAACGCCATTCGAGGCGCTGGTGATTCCAGCAGACGATCCCGCCAACCGCTGGTGGATGCCTGCCGGCTGTCACTCCTGGGAGGGCTAATCCGCGCGCGACGGAACGAACCCGATCTGATTGCGAGATCGAGCGGGACGCGCGGCTTACGGTTTCCGATCCGCCGCGAGGCAAGCTCGGGTTCGCCAAGTTCCACGATTGATCGCACCGTGCGTGACGAGGACAACTCCATTCCCAAGCGGAACGCATCCGCCACGCCGGGACGGCCGCGCCAGATCGTCCTGCAAATCACCATGCTTGACCACGCTCCTCAGACTGGAGGATTCGTCGCTAGAGACCGCCGCAGGCCCATGCATATAGCGTGACCCTCACCAGCATGCGGGCAATCGCCTCCGCCGCGGAATGCGGAAGTGCACTTCCGTTTTCTGTATTGGGGGTTGTGCGAGCCAAGTTGATCCACTCACCCGCTCGCTGATGCTGAAATTGCGCTCACGCGGCCGCAGGCTGGGGCGGATTTCAGCCACGACTGGCGGTGGACGCGCGACGATCCGATCCACGAGCTATTGATAATTTGCCAGCAGGGTCGTGCGCAGCTTTGATCGCGGCATGCCCGCTCTCACCCGCCGCCGCAGCAAGGACGATCCCCACCGCGAGACATGGCTGATATTCTTCGGCGACATCCGTGTCGGCGTTATCGGTCGCCGCGCCGGTTGCAGGCGCCCGCAGCCCATGCCACCTATCGCGCATGACCGATGAAGCACATGCCGCGCCAGGCCGCGTCGTTCGGATAACCCCGAAGGACACAAGTGGGGTCTTCCGTACGCGGCGGTTGTTCGCCGTAGCGGTTGGTGACGACCAACAAGCCCTCGCCCACTTCAAGCGGGTGTATCCCGAGCTTGACGCGGTTGTGGAGATTGTCGGAGATCTTTGCCAGGAGTCTTTGCAGGATTTGGGCCTCAAGCCCGGTCTGCTGGTTCCCCTGTGATGAATGCGTTGAAGATCTCGGCCTAGCGTACGGGCGGTCGAGAGGCCGCCCTTTTTCATTTCAAGAGTTCCGGGTTCTCGTAGATGTTGCCGATGACTTCGTAGTTGTCGCGGGGCAAATCACAGAATGCACGCCAGAGATATGATGGGGGCGGAAACTCAATTCCGAAACTTCCGTTTGAGAAACGTACGTCATATCGGAATCTCTTGTCGCCCTGCTTCTTCTCGATCACATCCCCCTCATAAATTTCACGGCCATTCTTGTCTCGTAGGCCGGTGAATTGCATGAGTGTCACCGGCTCTGGATAGTGATCGTTCTCGTCAATGACGATGAGCGACTTGCTGCTTTCGTTTGTGAGGCAGCCCCATCCAAAACGCATTCGCTCTCCTGTCCATCCTCTAAACTTTATATCTCTCATTGTAATTGCGCTCGTACGTGCCCGCGCTAGTCACGACGGGCACACACGAACGGACTAGCTAATATACGTTATTGAACCATATGCGGGAGCGTGCGCAACAGCACCCGTGTTGATAGAAACCGGGATTCGAACCACAGACAAATTTCCTGGGTAGCGCGAACGGCACCGTATCCCAGCTACCCAGATTCCTACCCATGTGAGAGTTGGTCGCGGTCGCTCACCGCGTTCCATAGCGCTTCATGTGGCGTCAGATCGGGAATCGAACCACCGACATTTGGTGGGTAGAAGTTCTGGTGCCCAGGGGCGGAATCGAACCCTCGCCTATCCAACTGAAAATCCATCATTTTTTGAATGACGACTTGCCAGTGTACCTACCAGTGGACCCAGGCGCTTTCTTCACGGCCGGGAGGGGTGCGACTCTGGGCCGCCATACCCAAGGGGTGCGCATGTCACGCGCTATACAAAAGATGCTGTGCGCTAATACAGATTAGTCGTGTGGTTAAGGTCCAATCCTCTCCGAAAGGCGAAGGCCCCATGTTCGAATCGTGTCGGGCGCGCCAATTTACGATCTTGCACGATACCATGCGATCCACCGTCCGTAGTCCACACCAGTCCTCATGCGGTATTCTAAGCCTCTTGTAAGCGCAGCCAGAGCAGCCGTTCGCCGGCGAAGAAATGGCCAGATCGCGCCTAGGCCGCCTGCCGCACCACCGGGAAATCGCGCCCAACTACCTTGTCGAGCCTGATCCAGCTGGGCAGTTTTCGCGCCAATTGCCGATCACCATCAACGAACAGCGATCGTCCCGCGGCTTCCCGCCAGGTCTTGTAACCAAGAAAGACGGCGACGAATTCGGCGATGTTGCCGCGACAGACAAGATCGACGCCAAAGCCGGGATCCTTGACGCAGACGTCGACGCCCGATCGCTCGAGCACCAGCCAGAGCACGCGGAACTTCGTGCGGTTGGCCGGCACGCCGCTAAATTCAAAGCGTATCACCACGCGCCGATCCGGTAGCGCCTTGAGATTGGCGCGCTTGCGAAAAGCCCACAGCAAAATGGTTGGATCAAGATCAGTCGGCTGGATGCGGTCGCGAGCATGAACGAGGCCCCAGCGGCCCAACTGGTCGAGGACCGCGCGAAAAGCGTCACCCGCCGGCGTGAGCCAGTATTCGCGGCCGCTTGCTCCCTCGCGCGCGCGGCGCTCGATAATCCCCTGCTGCTCCAGCTCGCGCAATCGCGCCGTCAGGACAGCGCGCGAAATCAGCGGCACGCCGCGATGGATGTCGTTGAACGAATGACTGTCGGTCATCAATTCGCGCAGGATCAGCGGCGTCCAGCGTGTCGCCAGGATCTCTGATGCTTTCGCAATCGGACAAAACTGGTTGTAGCCGTTCTGCATGCGCGCCATTGAACCACTTTCGCGGACATTTGACGAGTTCGAAAAACAGACTTGTCCGAAGGCCCGCAGCTACCTACCGTTGCGAGCGATGTCACGGCTTCAGTGTGAAATGGACGACATTGATCGCCGCCGAACCGTGGTAATCCTCGAAGACGAATGACCGCGCGCTCGGGCAAGGCAATGAGGTGCGGGAGGGCGTAAGGCGCCCGGCTCGCGGGAGGAGCTGCGCGCGCCCCGCGCGGATCACTTCGTCGAATGCAGGAGAACGCGATGAAGATCGACATCGAGGTGCGTCGAGATGATTGCGGCTCAATTGACATCGGCCTCTGCAGGAAGCGCGCGGAGCAGCTTTACCGCGAAACGATTCTGGAGCTGGCCGGCGCTTGCTTCGGCAGCGACTTGCAGCTCTCGACTCAACGTCCTACCCAAGACGCCAAGTCGACAAGGGAGGAATATCATGCGGATCGTAATCCACACGCTCATGCTTTTGGTCGCAAGCTTGCTGTCCGCGCGTGCCGATGAAACGGGATTGATCGAGCCGCATGCCGGGGCGTGGAAGCCATGGGTAATCGCCTCCGCCGCGCAACTTCGCGTTCCGCCGCCGCCGGATCAGACCGCTACTGCGAAGGAACAGGAGGAGCTTTCCCAGGTCGCGACCACGCGCGATCACGCGGCGCTCGATCGTGTTGCCTATTGGGACACGGGCTCGCCGTCCTATCGCTGGAGCGAGATTGCGGTTGCCGAACATCTCAAGATTGGCACGACTTGGCAGATCGCGGCACGCGACCTGGCGCTGATGCACATCGCGATCTACGACGCGATGGTTGCCGCCTGGGACAGCAAATACGCCTACAAGCGGCCGCGGCCGAGCGCAGTCAGCGCGTCGCTCGCGACCGCAATACCCAACCCGCCGAGCCCGTCGTATCCGGCCGAGCATGCGGTTGCAGCCGGGGCTGCGTCGGAAGTGCTGGCTTACATCTTTCCCGCCCGCGCCGATTATTTCCGGGAGCTCGCCAAAGAGGCGGCGCGTTCGCGGCTGGTCGCGGGCGTGAACTACCCAAGCGACATCGCGGCGGGCATGACGTTGGGGAAAGAGATCGCCGCACTGGTGATCGCGCGCGGAAAGTCTGATGGCACCGACGCCAAATGGACCGGTTCGGTGCCCACGGGTCCCGGCAAGTGGACCGGCATAAATCCGGTCCTGCCGTTGAACGGCACCTGGAAACCGTGGGTGCTGTCGCGGCCAGACGAATTCCGTCCCGGACCGCCGCTCCCATACGATTCACCTGAGAAGGCGGCGGAACAGGCCGAACTCAAGAATTTTCCGCGCACGCCGCAAACCAACAACGAGGCGATGTTCTGGGAAGCCGCAGTGGGTGGATTGCGGGCCTACCAATACTGGAACGAGCAGCTCAGCAAAAAGACCTTGGAGTACCGGCTCGACGACAACCCGCCGCGCGCCGCGCGCGCGTTTGTGCTGCCCTTTGTGACGCTCTACGACGTGAGCATCGCTTGCTGGGATGCTAAATATGCTTATTGGGCGATCCGTCCCTTCCAGCTCGACTCCGACGTCAAGCCGGTGTTCGCCACGCCCAACCACCCGAGTTATCCGGCGGCGCATGCCTGCGCGTCGATTTCGATCACCCGCGTGCTCGGCTATCTGTTTCCGCGCGATGCGCAGGCTCTTGCAGCGCTGGGCGAACGCGCGGCCGAGTCGCGCATCTGGGCCGGCATTCACTATCGCAGCGACATCGTTGCGGGTCGCGAGCTTGCCATTGCCGTTGCCAACAAGGTGATCGCGCGCGCCAAGGAGGACGGTGCGGACTAGAGGCCCCCATGGTCGCGAACATGGCCGAACTTAGTTCGTGTACAAGGAGCAAGCCCATGCTCTCATTCGGGAACGCGCTGCGCCGGCACTTCGCTTGCACTGCAGCCCCTAACAGCCGGGCGACGTATCAAAGGTGACCGCATTCAAGATTCCGCTGCTGTACGGGCTGGTGCGCCACTCGCTCATACCAGGATTCCTGGTTGCCTGCTCGGCCGCACCGACCATGCCAGCCGGCCACCTCCTGTTCGCGGTCGTGGGCACCGTTTACATCCTTACTGCCGCGTAGCTCGAGGAGCGCGACCTGATCGCTGCCTTCGGTCAAACTTATGAGGGGCACCGGACGCGCATACCGATGCTCGTTCCCTTCTGGCCAAGACGCGGCCTTTGTGACGCGCGCTCATATGGAGGCGCCCATGACGCTTTCGGATGCGATCGGTTATCTCGCCGCGGGCCTCGTGTTGGTCACCTTCTGTCAAAGGCGGATGATCCCGCTGCGGTTGGCAGCAATCTGGCATTTATTGCCTACGGGCTTGTGCTCGGCCTCGCTCCGGTTTGGCTCCTGCATTCAATCCTCCTGCCTGTGAACGCCAGCCGCTTGATCGAAGGAGTGCGATCAAAGCAAGTCGGTTGATGTAAAGAACCTGATGAAACCAAGGTTTTCACGAAAACAGCTTGAGGAGGGTCGGCCGGAGTAGGCCGGTCAGCAGCGCGACGCTTGTCGCTCATTAATGGCTCTCCAACCAAGGTAATGGAGACCCTCCGAGCTTGTACGGTGCAAGTTGGCGAAAGAATTACCTCTCCGAAGCTCACACAAATGCAAAGGACCAGCCATGGCAAGTACCGCTGCCCCCAACGGGTTTTTCGGACCAATTCCTTTCATTTATGACCGTACGCTCGTCCCTATATTCTTCGAGCCCTACGCGGAGGACCTAGTGTCGCGGCTCGGCAAGCTCGACCACGGGCGCCTCCTGGAGATCGCCGCCGGGACTGGCGTCGTCACCCGCGCCCTCGCTCGCACGCTGCCCTTGTCCGTTGAGATCGTCGCAACGGATCTCAATCAACCCATGCTGGACTTGGCCGCCTCACGTCTCACCGGGCGCCCTGTCGAATGGCGGCAGGCAGATGCCAATTCACTGCCGTTCGATGCCGACGTGTTCGACGCCGTTCTGTGCCAGTTCGGCGTTATGTTCTTCCCGGACAAGGCGCGCGCGTTCCGCGAGGCGTTCCGTGTCCTCAAGCCAGGCGGTCGGCTGCTCTTCAACGTCTGGACCGACATCATGGAGAATGAATTCACGCATGTCGTCACCGAGGCGGTTGCCGGATTCTTCCCCGATGACCCACCACGCTTCTTCGCCCAGGTGCCGCACGGCTATCATGACAGCAGCGAGATCCGGGAGGCGCTTAATGCCGCTGGGTTTGAGCGGATCGACATGGAGAGAGTGAAGCGGCACAGCCGCGCGGAATCAGCACGCGCGGCTGCCATTGGCCTCTGTCAGGGCACCCCACTACGAAATCAGATTGAGGAGCGCGATCCGGGCCGCCTGGACGAAGCGACTGAAGCGGCTGCAGCCGCCCTGTCCAAACGGTTTGATGATAGTCGGATCGAGGGGCAGATGTGCGCACTCGTCGTGGAGGCTTGGCGGCCCATCGGCACGCTCGCGGCGAATTTCGACAGGGCGTAGCGTGAAATCCCAGATGGAACGCTTAGCAAGTTCAAGCATCATAGCGACACGGCGAAGCAGTAGTGCCCATCTTCATCGGCCGTGGCGCGCCGTTTCTGCACCACAGCACGATAGGGCAACCTGCCGCATCTCCTCTCGCGCCATCCCACTCCGCTTTGCGACGGAGCCTTGACGCGATGCCCATGGCATTCGCGTCAGGCGGCTGCGCCAATGAGGGGCAGGCGCCTCTCCGGGCCCGCCTGTTCTGCAGCACCCCCGTTGCGGATTTGGCGCAGTTGATATCCCGGTTCTTTCGAACACCGGTGCAGCTCGTGTCTCTCAACAGCTCAAGGCAGAGCGCCGGAGCTGCAACAGAGCCCTGCTATTTGCCGGTGCGAACCAGATCAATGAGGCGCCTCCAGGCAATTTTCGGAACAAGGCGACGCTGGTCTGCAGGGATGCTGTGCTCCATCATTTCCTTGGCGAGGCGCTGCACCTGCCTGGATGCCTTACTCATGTGGCCAGCGTCGAATGGTGGATGGGGGTCGTATTCGATGACCAGCTGAATTGCTTCCGCCTGCTCCTGGCCGACGATCTCACCGGCCAACCAAAGCCCCAGATCGACACCTGCCGATACGCCAGCAGCTGTAACAATCTTGCCCGAGCGCACGATGCGTCCGTCCGGCTGGGGCTTCGCGCCCATAATCCGAAGTACGCCCATCTTGTACCAGTGCGTCGTGGCGGGAGAGCCCTTCAGGATTCCCGCGGCCCCCAGGATCAATGCACCCGTGCAGACCGATGCGGTCCATCTCGTCGTCTGGTGCACCCTGCGAAGCCAGTCGAGCACATCGTCATCGACCATCTGGCCCGGCGTGGTCGCTCCTCCAGGAACAAGTACCAGATCGGGAGACATGGTTTCCTCGATCGTATGAGTGACTCCGAGCAGAAGCGCGCCGCCCTCCGCGACGACCGGTCCTTCGTCCTTGCCGACAAACCTCACGTCCGTGTTGGGGATGCGCCACAACACCTCCCACGGTCCGACCGCATCAAGCGCAGAAAAACCGGGATAGAGAAGGATTGCGATTTGAAGAGGGCTGGTCGGCTGATCCATGATCTTGCGTACTCCTCTCGGGACCACCGAGTACGCGCGTGTAAGAGAAAACGCGATGAGAAGTTCCTTTGGACCGTGGAGCTTCCCCTGGCGCGCGATCAATTTGCGCGGAGGCACCTGCTTTCAGGGACAGGGGAACCGTTGCCTAAACCGTTGATCGCAAGGCGGCGGCTCTGGACGCGCGGCGCTGTTGACCCGCCACAGCACTTGCCGCCTGATTTGCAGTGATGCATAACGCGGCATCGACGCTCATATCGCGTAAGATCGGGGCAAGCGACGCTGGTCTGATTGCGCGGCCATCGCTTGCTTATGATCTTGATAGAAGCTCAACACGTCTTGGGACGTCTTCGTGTTGAGACGCGCGAACTCCTCCTTCATGCTGTCCAGATCGCGAGCATTGATGCGATGATCCTTGGCGGCGAGAAACAGGAGCGCCATCGCGGTTTCCCACTTGAAGTTACGGGCTTTGGCCAGAATCAGCGTCATTTCTCTGTCCGCTAGTGCCCGCTCGACTACGTTGCCAGGCAAGCTGCACAATAGGGACAGTCCCACAGTGGCTTCTTCGATCTTGTGGGCTCGCGCGTATTCGAGAATGCTGCTCTCGCTTAACTCGCCAAGTTGATACCGGGCCGACACGGTTCTCTTCGCGTCGAAATAGTCCTTCGTTGCTGGCCCGAACTTGCAATGCAATGATCCTGCGACCTCAGTTATGGAAGTCTGAATCTGGCCAACCAGGTCAGGACGCTCGCGTTCGAGCTTGCGCCTGACGTCCGCTGATGCCTTCGCGATGAGCTGCTGGAACAGCTGTCTCGGGATGTCCCTTCGGACGCCGAGGTGCTCGGCGAGAATGGAATCGCGCTCGGAGCGCTTGATCATGTGCAGAAAACCGAAGTCCGAAAGGGAGGCCCCGTTGTTCGCGGCCACCGAAGTCACGACCTCCCGATTGCCGCGCGTCACAAGCTCATCGGTCACAACTGAGGGAATGGACTTCCGTTTGGAAATCGCCAGCAGGTGCGACTGACTTTTGGTTCTGATGTTGCTAATCAACGTTCTGGGGTCGAGCCGTTCGCAGTGCTGAAGGATCGGCGCCGCCACCTCGATTGAATCGTCAAAAGCAAGCTTGTTGACGACGTTGATTGGAGCCTGAGTCGCCCTCGCCAGGCGCTCGGCAAGCTGTGCACGCGCCGCGATCTCGATCGCGTCGGCCAACCGTCCGATTATCTCACCAAAAGTCCAAATCTCGTCGTCGCTATAGCGACCGATTATCAGCATGTCAGTCGCATACCGCAACGCTTTCTCGCGGGCCTCGGCCGATCCCCGAAGAACGGCCTCATCCAAGTCTTGCAAAAATGATTTCGTTACAGTCATCAGGCCCCCACGTCCGAAATGCATTCGTGCTGGTCCCAAACAACTTCGTCCTTATAGCCGTAAATTCATAAGGAGCCCCTCGTGGTTTCGTTCTGATTTGAACTGTATGGATACCGCTTTCTAACCACAGGGCTCCCGGTCTCCATGGGACGGTTAGCGCGCGCAAGCGTAGTCGAAGGCGCTTCGCCGAACACGCTCCTATATAGACGCGAGAACTCGCCCATATGCCAGAACCCGCTGTCAAGCGCCGCAGCCTTCACAGATTGACCCGGTAGTCCGCTTTTGAGCTGACAATGCGCGAACCTCAACCTCTTCAGGCGAATGTAGCTGTGAAGGCTCACACCATGAATAGCCCGTGCGGCCTCTTGTAAAGTTCGCACGGACGTTTCGATTCGCCGCGCCAGATCGTCGCTGTAAAGTGGGGTCGCCAGCTGCGCGCTGATCAGTTCATCCACATGGTCGATGATCTCTCGGTACCGGGCAAGTGATCTTGGTTTCGCCTGGCTCACAATTGAGCGCCCCTAGGGAAGCATAGTCGCTATCCAAATGATCTTCGATTTGAGCAAGCACCGACGCAGTCGCTCGGGTATATCGAGCGTCGTGAAATTGCTCGTCCGCGAAATGAAGCACGAGGAGAGCAACACGTGTGGCCCTTGCAACTCTCATAAGCGCAAGTATGAGTGCCAAGGCTTAATCGGTTCTTAAAGGGTGCTATCACAGCCTCCTACGTCAGGGTGATCGGGCGATCCCCCCTTCTTGTCGCGGAATAGTATCCTCTCGAGGCCCATACCAACGAATTACCGATGCCTATCGGAAACCGGCAAGGAACCGGATGTGCGCCTAACCTCCACGTAGTTCGGTCAGATTCGCGTTTCTTGACAGAGCCAGCGTTCCAGCTATCGCGATCGAGCCGCAGACCAGTGCCGTAACAAGCGCTACCGTCACGTAGAGCCATGGCACCGACAGAGTATCCGGCGGCGGATCAAACACGCCTGACAGGAGAGACACCAGCACGTAGGCTATGCCGAGGCCCACGACTATTCCCATCATCGCCCCGCCAATCACGATGAAGAGCCCCTCGCCCCAGAGAAAGGCGCCAAGTTGTCTTGGCGTTGCGCCAAGCGCCGATAGAATAGTGAAGCTGCGCCGGCGTTCGGCGAGTCCCAGCGCCAGAACAAGGCCGGTGGCGCCAGCGATCATCAGCACGGAAAACGCGAGCTCCAACGCGGTCAGGCCGCGCAGATCGATGGCAGTCAAGCTCGAACTGATCAGCGCCTGTGTCTCGCCAAGCGTAGTGACCTTTGTGCCGCCTTGTGTCGCCGCGAGTTTGCGCGCGGCTGCCGCGACGGTGTCCGTGTCGCCCGATGTTCGCAACAGGACAACCTCGTGGGCGTCGGAGCTAGTTTGCTTTGCGATGTAGTCCGCCTTGGCGACCAGAAACGAATCCTTGGGCGCTGTCGGAAACTCACGGACAATTCCGATGAATTTGAACGGGACAACATGATATTGGTGGTCGCTTGCGCTCTGGAGCCGCAGATTCAGGCGATCGCCAAGTTGCAGCTGAAAGTCATCAACCGTCTCCTGTGAAACAAAAACGCCGTCGTCTGTCTCGGCAAGAAGCGCAAGCGACTTTGCCGCATCATGATTCGCAAAATAGGCGTTCGAGATCGTAGTCAGCTTGCCAATCGTCGCCGGATTGATCCCGAACATGTCTTGCAGGTCCGCGCCCACATATGCGAAACGATGCATCATCGGTTCGGCCGCAACCACGCCCGGAATGGCTTTTAGCCCCGATACAAGCTCGCCGGCAGGATGAGAGGACGTTCCCGTCAAGGTGACATCGGCGCCGTTGGTCAGTTCGGCATCGACGCGCGATTGCGCATTGTAGGTGCTGTTGAAAATGGCTGTCGCCGTCGCGAAGGCGAATGCGAGCGCCACGAGCGCGACGCCCCTCGCCATACGACCTTGCTGGCGCGACAAGGAGGCGGCGATGACAGGGGCAAGTGCAGGTGAAAATGGCGCAAGGAGAGCCGCAACCAAGCTGTGGCGCGGTCCCAGAGTCCATCTCGTCAGGCGCAGCCACAGCAAGCCGGCACCGATCCAGAGACACAGCGGCGCCAGGAAGGCTTCATAATGCACAGAGGTCTGCGCCACGCCTTCCGTCGCCACGACAATCTCGTAGCCTGATCTTGCGACTGTCCAAAAGACGATTACGCCCACGGCAAGGATGGCGATGTCCGCACAGAGCCGTTGCCACAGCGGAGACGTTTGTCGGTCGGCCTCGGCACGGGCGGCAGAAATCGACGTTCTAGTTGCATCCATCCACGCTGGAACGAGGAAGGCCGCACTGCCAAAGCCCAAGCCAATGGCACCGACAGGGATCAGCCACGGCATGGCAAGGCGCAAATCTTCCAACCGCCACCAGCCCAAGGTTATGATGACCGCAAGGACGAGACCGATGGCAACGCCGAGGCCTCCGATGGCCGTCGCTTCGATCGCGGCCAGACGTAACACCTGCGGACGGGATGCGCCGCGAAGACGCAACAGCGCTTGCTCGCGACGTCGTCGTTCCGAGCCGGACGAGGCAACTGCGAGCGTGACCAGCAGCGCCAGAACGACGCCGGGAATGCCAAGGAACAGGAACAGGACTCGCGCGTAAAGCGCATCGGCGCGCACCGCATCAAGGCGCGCGGCCAGATTGTCGGTCAGCGCGGCACTGCCCGCAACGCGAGCCTCGAAATTGTTCGCCGTGCGCTGCGCCTGGATGAAGGCAGCGCTTGGGTCCGGCGGCAAGATGCTGCGATCAAAGCGAACATGGATTTCGGTTCGGACGGTAGCCGGCCGCACGGATGATTGCGGGTTGAAACTGCCCTGCCACTGCGTCATCGGCATGAGCAGCACGTTGTCCGGCGGTGCTTGCGGCGCAAGATTCTTGGAGACGCCGATCGCCTGGAACATCGAGTCGGCATTTGGCAGGGCCACGACGCCTGCTATCTTGACGTCGACTGGTCCCATGCCCACGCGCTGGATCGTCACAGTGTCGCCAAGCACGATATGGAGATTGGCGGCCGTTTGGCTGGCCGCCAGCACGCCGTCCCATGAGCCCAGGATGAGCGCGATCTGACCCGGGAAAATTTGGCGATAATCGGCCTCAAGGCCGAGCACTTTGCCCGGTCCTGTCGTCTGCGTCGTCCCACCCGTTGTTGCGGAAAATCCCTCAGTGTCCGCATAGCCCGCGGATTGCAAACCTTCGTAACGAGCGGCCTTGCCTATCGCTTCGATCACCGGGGCCGGATCCGCCCCGGGTAGGAGAAGAACCTGCCAGTCCACCGGCAAGCCCGCCACCGCGCGACGCGCCATGCTTTCGGAGGAGGCGACGACAAATGTTCCGAGCGATGCGAGCAGCGCCACCGGCAGAGCAAGTCCGACCGCGGCACCGACAAAGCGGCCCGAATGTCCTGCGAGAACACCCTTTAGCCAAAGCCGTATCATGTGCTTGCCATCTCGGCCGATAATCGGAGCTCGCCGTGATCTAGGAGCCAGGTCGTCTTCATACGTTCCGCTACCGAGGGATCGTGCGTGGCGACGACGGCCGCCGTGTCACTTGCCTCGATCGAATCCAGCAACGCGTCCACCGTCTGCCGGGCGATCAGCTGATCGAGTTGCCCCGTCGGCTCGTCGGCTAGGATCAACCTGGGTTTGAGCGCGATTGCCCTCGCCAACGCCACACGCTGCGCCTGTCCTCCTGACAGTTCGTCCGGAATTTTGTCGGCGATGTCAGCCAGACCAAGCGTCTCCAGCGCTGCCACCGCTCGAGTGCGCGGTGAAGAGATGCGTCCTGCTATCCGCAGCGGCACCTCGACGTTTTCGACGACACTCAAGGTCGGGATCAAGCTCGGCGCCTGAAAGACGATGCCGATATAAGTTGGGCGAAGCGCAATATTCGGGCCAAGCGCGGGCCAGCTCAGTCCGCCACCACTCGGCGTGTCGAGCCCAGCGATCAGATGAAGCAGTGTCGATTTTCCGCTGCCGGAGCGGCCAAGCAGGGCTATGCGATCGCCACTCCGGATCGCAAACGACGCCGGTTGCAGGGCAACGACATCATGGCCGAAGCGGCGTGCCACGTCCTTGCCTTCGACGAGGATGTCAGGCATCGCCGATCCTCCCGTCCCGGAGATGGATGATCCGGTCGGCGCGCGCGGCAAGCGCCTGGCTATGGGTGGCCACCAGAACGGCAACGCCGGCGCTACATTGCTTGCTCAACAGGTCGAGAATCGAGCTTTCGGTTATCGCATCGACCTCGCCGGTCGGCTCATCGGCGAGAAGGATGCGGGGCGCGGCGGCCAGAGCGACAGCGAGACCCGCCCGCGCCAATTCACCTCGCGACAACTGACCCGGCCGCGCTGCTGCACGATTCGCCAGGCCGACTTCCGCCAGCAGGTGCTTTGTCCGGTCGTTGTCCATCTTCCCGGCAATGAACATCGCGAGCCCGATGTTGTCGGTTACGGAGAGCGAAGGAAACAGATTGCGCGACTGTATGAGGATACCGATATTTGCGCCTCTGCGGCGCGCGCGTTCGGCCTCGGTGCGGCGCGTCAAACGCTGCCCGAGCAGTTCGACATGCCCTCCGTCCGGCTCATCGAGACCTGACAGGCAGGCCAGCAAGGTCGATTTGCCGCTTCCGGACGGGCCTACGAGAGCGACCAACTCGCCCTCATTGAGTCGCAGGCTCACACCGCGCAGCGCGAGCGTCTCGGATTCCGGTGTGTGAAAGAACCGGTAGAGATCGAAAGCCTCCAGGACGGCCATGTCATTGCCACCGGAAGCTCTTCGACATCAGGTTCCATTGATCGGCGTTGTCGGCTCCATACGGCGAGGATAGGGTCAAGGTGACGAGCTTCCCATTCTGCCAGAAGAAATAGCGCTCGCTTTCCTCCCGGATCGCCTTCTCGGTCACCGGATTCAGTTCGGAATTCGAGCTGTAGCTAACCACCACGGCCGAACCCGCGGGAAGCTTGACGGATTTGACGGCCGTGACGCGAACCGCCTTGCCCGTCTTCTCGAGTTCAGCAACGTCTTGCTGCTTGACGTTAGCTACGGTCACCGCGTCGGAGCGTTGCGACATGACAAGGGCGATCGTGTTGTATTTGTCATTGAAAGTGACGCCGTCCGAGGTCTCGCGGCGGGCCCATCCTTCCGGAACCTTGATCTTGAAGCCCAGCGGTGAGCTGTACTCGATGAAGACTTGATTGTCGGGAATGTCGCCGGGCGGGTTCTTTTCCGGGACTGCAGGCTTTTCGGTGCTGCTTGGCTGCGCATAAAGCGATGCGGGCGCAAATCCGACAAGGCTCGCCGTAGCAGCGGCGATGATAAGGGCGCTCGTCCTGTTCATGCTTGACCTCCTGTTGCCGCCCCCTCGCGAAATGTGGTTCTGCAGACCACTTCCTCCCGTCAAACTTGGCTGCGACTTAGCCGCAACCCGGTTCCGGTGCTTGGGTTTCTCTACTCTCCTTGCCTTTGCTGGGTGATGAATCCGGATCGCCGGCAATCGGCAGCCGAACCGTGGCACGGAGTCCCGACCGGCCGATGCCCGCGATGTTCTCCAGCGCAATTCTGCCACCCAGGCTATCGACAATGCGCTTCACGATGGACAAGCCAAGACCCGTCCCCTCTCCCTCCGGGCGCGAGCCGCGGAAGAACGGCTCGAAAACCTGATCCATGTCGGCCGATGCGATGCCAGGGCCGGTATCCTCAACCTGCAGGATCGCCATGCCGTCTTCTCGATAAACTCCGATATCGATCGTCCCGCCCCGGGGCGTGAAGCGAAGCGCGTTCTCGAGCAAATTGCGGATGATGGCTGCGAGCATCGCCGGCTCGCCGCGCACCGTGAGAGGTTCGACAAGCGCGAAGCCGAGGTCGATGCCCCGATCGGCTGCCTCGGGCAGCAGATCGGCCACGACCTCTTTCGCCACATGGTCGAGCGCGGCCAGCGGCTTTTCGGCAAGGCCGGTCGGAGCCGCTTCATGCCGCGCCAGCGCGAGCAATTGCTCCAGGAGATGCTTGGTGCGATGCATACCCAGCCTGAGCGCGGCAACGCGCTCCCGCGCCCGCTTGGGGAGCGCGACCGACGCAAGGTTTTCCGCCTGCAGGCTCAGCGCGGTGATCGGCGTGCGCAGCTCGTGCGCAGCATCGGCCACGAAGCGCCGCTGCTGATCCATCAAGAGCCGCATTCGCGCCAACAGGCCGTTGATCGAGGTGATGAATGGTTGCAGCTCGCTGGGCATCGCCGAAAGCGGCAACGGGGTCATGTCATCGGCGC
Source organism: Bradyrhizobium sp. CCGUVB23 (assembly GCF_024199885.1). Taxonomy (NCBI): domain Bacteria; kingdom Pseudomonadati; phylum Pseudomonadota; class Alphaproteobacteria; order Hyphomicrobiales; family Nitrobacteraceae; genus Bradyrhizobium; species Bradyrhizobium sp. CCGUVB23. The sequence continues at coordinate 4,759,978 of NZ_JANADQ010000001.1, read as the reverse complement.
GTCTTGCATCGAGATCACCGGCCAGCCGGACCATCGGGCGCAGCGAGTACGCAATGACAAGCGCCGTGACCACCATCAGGCAGGGAATGAGCGCCGCGATCGGAAGCAGCGTGCGAAACGCCACATCGCGCGCGGTTTCGTCTCGAATAGCGGTCGGCTGTGCCACGGCAAACCGGCTGCCGTCGGGTCGTGTCCGTAGCAGCACCCGAACTGGTTGGTTTTTCCACGTTGCGACCTGCAGACCATCCTGCAGGGTGAAGAGCTGGCGATCGTCTGCCGAGCCCCGCGGCGTCTTTCCCAACTCGATGAGCCAGACCTCAGTGTCTTCCTCGACGCCGTGAAGAGGCTGGCCGCCGCTGAAACTGGCATTTTGCGCCAGGCTCGCGAGCTGGATCAGGATCGAGTCCTGCAGCTCGATGGCCTCGCCGAACGCCCACCGGTAGGCGAACATGCTGCCGATTGCGCCGGTCAGCAGGATGATTGCGGTCAACCCGACGTAGAGACGTCCGCGCAACGACCTGATCATGATGATTGGTCCACCATCCATCCTACACCGCGCAAGTTACGGATCGCTGTGACTCCGAGCTTCTTGCGGATGGTGTGGATCAGATATTCAATGGCATTGCTCTCGACCTCTTCATTCCAGCCGTAAATCTGCCGTTCGAGCTCGCTGCGCGACAGAACCGTGCCCGGCCGCGCAAGCAGCGCCTGCAGCAGAGAATATTCGCGCGCGGTGAGCAGTGCGCTCTCGCCGAGAAAGGACGCCTCCCGCGTCGCCGGGTCGAGACTGAGCTTGCCATTGCTCAAAAGCGGCGGGGAGCCTCCGCCCTCGCGGCGGAGCACGGCGCGCATGCGCGCCAGCAGTTCGCGAATCTCAAATGGTTTCACCAGATAGTCGTCGGCGCCGAGATCGAGTCCGTCGATCCGGTCATCGACGCCGTCCCGCGCGGTGACGATGATCACGGGGAGCCTCCGGCCCAGCGTGCGCAGGCGCCGAAGCACCTCGCGGCCGTCTGCCTTCGGCAGCCCAAGATCGAGCAGGGCCAACCCGTAAGCTTCGTTCTCCGCTGCGTGGATCGCGGTCTCGCCATCAGTGACCCAATCAACGGCATAGGCTGCATCCTTGAGCGCCTGCTGCATGGCCGTGCCGATCATCCTGTCGTCCTCGATCAGCAGAACTCGCATCACCTTTCCCTCATCCGGGAGGCCAGAGCCGGACTTGCCTAATTCTTGTGCTCCAGACTTAGCGCAGACTTAGGAAGGTGTCGCGCTTCACAATGCTTTGACAAAAAAGTGGGTCTCGGCGCCGCAGGACAACCCTGGCCCTAAGGCGCACCTAAGTCGGCCATGGCCAATCTCTGGCGTCGCCTGGGGGCGACTCGTTTCGGGGAGACCCACATGTCCACGACCTGGGAATTGCGTCCATCTCCGATGCTGAACAAGGTTCCGGAGGTCACGCTGATCTTCTGGACCATCAAAATCCTCTCGACCACCGTCGGCGAGACCGGCTCCGACTATCTTGCCGTCCATGTCGGTCTCGGCGCAAACCTGACCATGGCATGGATGGCCGGTCTCCTGATCGGTGCGCTGATCCTGCAGCTGTGCGCGCGCCGCTATATTCCGTGGATCTACTGGCTGACGGTCGTTCTGGTCAGCATCGTCGGCACGCAGATCACCGATACGCTCACTGACAAGCTCGAGATCAGCCTCTACGTCAGCACCGCGGCGTTCGCGACGACCCTGGCAGCGATCTTCGCCGTCTGGTACGCGGTGGAACGGACGCTGTCGATCCACACCATCGTCACGATGCGGCGCGAACTCTTTTACTGGGCGGCCATCCTCTTCACTTTCGCCCTCGGCACCGCCGCTGGAGATCTCGCGACTGAAGCACTGGGTCTGGGCTTCAACGTCGGCGTCGTGGCGTTCGCTGCGCTGATCGCGGCCATCGCCGCCGCTTATGCGCTCGGCGCCAACGCAGTCCTCACCTTCTGGCTCGCCTACATCCTGACGCGCCCGCTCGGCGCTTCGCTCGGAGATCTTCTGTCCCAGTCCCGCGACTATGGCGGGCTTGGTCTCGGCACGATCTATACCAGCCTCGCCTTCCTCACGGTCATAGTCGCGCTTGTCGCGTGGCTGACGTTTGAGCGCGACCCCAGCCGCAGAGCCTTCGTCGGCGAATGAATTCCCCATCCGGACGACCTGCAAATCCACCATTCAAGGAGTGCAACCATGACCATATCCAAATGCGCCACGGCAATCTTCGTGGTCACCCTCGCTCAATCCCTTCCTTACGTTGAGGGCGCAGTCTCCCTTCTCCCCCACGCGGAAGCTGCTCAGTCTAAGCTTGGTGACCTGACTCCGTTCCGCAGCATCGCCGCCGACGTGGCGGCTCTCGTCGACAAGGGCGACCTCGCTGGCGCAAAGACGCGCATCAAGGACCTGGAGACCCGATGGGACGAAGCGGAAGCGGGACTGAAGCCGCGCGCGGCAGCCGACTGGCACACCATCGACAAGGCCATCGATCGGGCTCTCGAGGCGCTCCGCGAAAGCAATCCCGACACCGCAAAATGCAAGAAGGCGCTCGCCAACCTGCTGTCGATCATGGATTCGATGAAGGCCTGAAGCCCCTCGCGTCATCCCGGACGTAATCCGGTGATGGTTTCGACCGTCGCCGACCTATTGCTGGAGTAGAACTCTCATGAATCTCATGAACGACAACGCTGTCGCCAATGACATCGGCAAAGTCCCCGCGGTCACGCTGGGATTCTGGATTATCAAGATTCTGGCCACAACGCTCGGCGAAACCGGCGGCGATGCTGTGACCATGTCGATGGATCTCGGTTATCTCGTCGGCACCGCAATTTTCGCGGCTGCATTCGCGGTCGCTGTCGCCGCACAGATGGCAGCATCCATTTCTATATTGGGCCGTCATCGTCGCCACCACGACCGTCGGCACGACATTCGCCGACTTCGTCGATCGATCGCTCGGCATCGGTTATCTCGGCGGCTCGTCTCTACTCGCGGGCCTGCTCGTTGCGTCGCTCGCAATCTGGTACCGAACGATGGGGTCGGTCTCGATCGCATCGATCAACAGCAAGACGGCTGAGACCTTCTATTGGATCACGATCCTGTTCTCGCAGACCCTTGGAACAGCCCTTGGCGACTGGATGGCGGATTCGACGGGGCTCGGCTATCGCGGTGGTGCCATCGTCTTCGCCGCCGGCATTGCGATCGTCGCCGCCGCTTACTTGTGGACCAGAACGTCCCGCACTCTGTTGTTCTGGATCGCGTTCGTGCTGACCAGGCCGCTCGGCGCGACCGTCGGCGACTTCCTGGACAAGCCGCTGGATCACGGCGGCATGGCTCTCAGTCGCTACACCGCCTCCATTGCCCTGGCGTTCGCGATTGCAGCGCTCGTCTTTGTCCTGCCGCAGCGCGCAGGACAGCACGCCTAATCCTCAGTTGGTCAAAGGGGATCTTTTTCGATTTGCTCCGGTTGTGGCCTTCGCAGCCGGAGCCGCAATGGGCCAGCGAACGCCACCCTCACAAGCAAACCGACCACGGTCGGCTGCGGCTCGTGGAGTAATCGACTAAGTAAGACCACCTAACGAAGTTGCATGTCCGGTCAGGGTGAAGCCGGCCGGGCCGTGCATTTTGACACCGCGAAATGTGCTAATTGATCGCTGATGCGCCCGCTGCCTCGCCCGGTCCGTATGTCGGGGATTGGATGGGCGGGGCGCCGCCGACGTTAGGACCCGATCAGGCCGGAGTCGAAGACCGGAAAACATTTGCTGATCTGAACCTTACCGCTCGTGACTCCGGCCATTCGACGATACTCTAGACAGCCTGTCGTGCCTGGGGGATCATTGCGGGCTAGGCAAACTGGGGCGCTGTCATGGATCTCCGGGGTTGGCTGCGGAGGCTCGGTCTCGAACAATACGAGGCGGCGTTCCGCGAGAATGCGATCGACGACTCGATCCTGCCAAGCTTAACGGCGGAGGACTTGAAGGATCTTGGTGTCGGACTTGTCGGGCATCGCCGTAAGCTACTCGATGCCATCGCTGCTTTACGGGCTGAACCGGCCGCACTGTTGCCCCTAAGAGACTCTCCTTCCGATACTCGCAAAGTCACCAATGACGCTGGGGAGCGCCGCCAGGTTACGGTGATGTTCTCGGACCTTGTCGGCTCGACTGCCCTATCCACACGTATGGACCCAGAGGATCTGCGCGAGGTCATTTCGGCCTATCAGACGTGCGTCGCCGACACCGTGCGCCGCTACGGAGGGTTCGTCGCCAAATACATGGGCGACGGCGCCCTCATTTATTTCGGCTATCCGCACGCGCACGAGGACGACGCCGAGCGGACCGTGCGCGCCGCTCTAACAATGATTGCTGCAGTGGACGCGCTCAAATTGTCCGTTCCGCTACAGACCCGCGTTGGTATCGCGACTGGGTTGGTGGTTGTTGGCGATCTCGTCGGGTCTGGCGAAGCGCAGGAGCGCAGTATCGTCGGCGAGACGCCGAACCTTGCGGCTCGCCTGCAAGCCGTTGCCGAGCCGAACACGGTAGTTGTTGCCGAGACTACGCGTCGACTCCTCGGCAATCTCTTCGACCTGCGGGACCTCAGGCCACAGGAGCTTAAGGGGATCAGCGAACCAGTGAGAGCTTTCGCCGTGCTCCAGGCAAGCTCTATCGAGGGCCGCTTTGAGGCCATGCACCCCGGCGGGCTGACTGAACTGGTCGGACGAGCAGAGGAGCTTGAGCTACTTTTGCGACGCTGGGCGAGAGCAAAGAGCGGCGAAGGCCACGTCGTGTTGTTATCTGGCGAGGCCGGGATAGGCAAATCAAGGCTCTCGGCGGCTTTAATGGAGGGGATCGCAGCCGAACCGCACACCCGGTTACGCTATTTCTGCTCGCCTCAACACACGGACAGCGCCTTTTACCCGATCATCGGACAGTTTCAACATGCCGCCGGATATGCGGTCGGCGACACACCGCAAACAAAGCTCGACAAGCTCGATCTCCTGCTGGCACAGAGCCGGACGTCCCGGCAGGACGCTGCGCTATTGGCCGAGATGCTGTCACTTCCCAACGACGGCCGCTTCCCCGCTCTGGAGCTTGCTCCCGAACAGCAGCGTCAGAAAACGCTGGAAGCGCTCGGCATTCAATTGAAGAGCCTGGCGCGCTCCAGCCCCGTGCTGATGATCGTGGAGGACGCACATTGGGGCGACCCCACGAGCCTGGAAGCGTTCGGTCGCATGGTCGATCTGATCGCAAGAGTTCCCGTTCTCATGATCGTGACATTCCGACCCGAGTTCGAGGCACCCTGGACCGGACAACCGCACGTGACCGCTCTTGCGCTCAATCGGCTCGGGTATCGCGAGGTCGGCAGCATGATCGATCGCGTCGTCGGCGACAAATTGCTGCCGGCGGACTTCAGAACGGAGATTATCGAGCGCACCGACGGCATCCCACTGTTCGTCGAGGAGATGACGAAGGCTGTGCTGGAGGCCGGGGGGGAGTGGGGAGCGGTGAAGACTGCAGCCGCGGTTCCCTCTCCAGCGCTGGCGGTGCCCGCCAGTTTACATGCTTCCTTGATGGCGCGGCTCGATCGGCTGGGCACAGAGGTCAAGGCGATCGCCCAGATCGGCGCGGCGATCGGACGAGAATTTTCGCACTTTCTGTTGGCCGCAGTGGCGTCACGAAGCGATGAGGAGCTGAAGCGGCCTTTGGAACAATTGGTGGAAGCCGGACTGGTCTTCCGACAGGGCAGTCCGTCACGAGAAAATTATGTCTTCAAACATGCGCTCGTGCGCGACGCAGCCTACGGCACGTTGCTGCGCCCAGCCCGCAGGGAGCTTCACCTTCGTATCGCCCGTGTACTCGAACAGCAGAGGCCGGATGTCGTCCAGGGATCTCCCGAAAGTCTCGCGCATCACTATACGGAGGCCGGCGCCCTCGAGCGCGCGGCGGCGCTGTGGGGCGCAGCTGGACGACGCTCCCATGCGCATTCGGCACTGGCGGAGGCTGAGGCTCAATTGAGTCGGGCGCTTGGCCTGATCGGGACCTTGCCATCGACGCCCTCGCTGCGCCGCGAGCAGATTGCGCTCCAGGTCGAACTGTTGACCGTTCTTATGCACACCAAGGGCTACGGTGCCGAGCAAACCAAAGCCGCCGCGGAGCGTGCCCGCGTCCTCATCCAGCAAGCGGAGGCGATCGGGGAACCGCCCGAGGACTCGTTGCTCCTGTTCTCGGTCATCTATGGTTTTTGGGTGGTCAACATCGCCGCGTTCAACGGTGACGCCGCCCACGAACTCGCCTATCAGTTCATGCAGTTTGCGACAAAGCAGCCCAACTCTGGCCCGCTCCTGCTCGCCCATCGCATGATGGGAGTGACATTGATGTCGGTCGGTATCCCCGCGACGGGAAAAGAGCATCTCGATCAGGCGATCGCGCTATTTGATGCTACGGAGCACCGCGCCTTGGCAACGCGTTTTGGCACGGACGCCCAGGTCGCAATCTTGGAATGGCGGTCGCGGACCAACTGGCTTCTTGGTTTTCCCCTGGCAGCGCGCAGGGATGCCAACCGGTCGTTCATCTGCGCCCGGGACATTGATCAAGCCGCGACGTTGATGCATGCCTTGGCGCATTCCACCGCGACACTGATCCTCTTGGGCGACCTTGCCGAGGCAGGTGATCGTGCGAGGGAGCTCGTCGCGCTCGCCGACGACAAGGGATCGTCGTATTGGAGCGCGAACGGGCTGATGTGGCAAGGCTGCCTGATGGTGCAGACCGACCGTGCGTCCGAAGCAGTTCACACCCTGGTCTCGTCGATTGAGACCTATCATTCGACGGGCGCCACGATCTATGTCCCATTCGTGATGTCATATCTCGCAATGGCACATTCCCAGCTTGAGCGGCATGACCAAGCGCTTGACGTAATCGACCGCGCGATCGCCATGGCACAGAGCACCAAAGAACAATGGTGCGAGGCCGAACTTTACCGCACTAAGGGTAAACTGATTCTACGAAGTGGGAACAGGGCTGCGGCCGAGGCCGACTTCGAGCGCGCGCTCGACATTGCACGTCGACAGCAGGCGAGGTCCTGGGAGCTGCGCGCTGCAACGAGCATGGCCCGGCTTTGGCGCGACCAAGGCAAACGCGACGAGGCTCGCGACCTGCTCGCTCCGGTCTATAACTGGTTCATCGAAGGCTTCGACACCGACGATCTGAAGAAGGCCAAAGTCATGGTCGACACGTTGGCGTCATAGCCCACCCATACTCCAGCGATTTTTGATTATGGCCGATTCGGCGTATTCTTGCACGATCTTCCGCGCTTCGTTTGTGGGCTCTGTATTCTCTTGCGCGCTCAGCGGCTTCTTGTCGTCATCCTGCCCAAAATGGCGGTTCCGGAATGTCTGCTCTCGTGCCGCTGTTGGGGGCTAAGCAGACGTGAGCCCCGAAGATTGCTTTTCCCCACCCGAGGCAACTGTCCTAGTTCATCTTCTTGCGGAGCCTTTCAGCGATCTGACGTTGCGTGATCCATCCGCACTCTTCCTCGCTGCCGTAAGGGCAGAGGAAGGAGGTCGTTCCTATTGGTCGCGATAGGTATCAGCTCCCGCCTTCGTGTTCCTCGAGGCGAGCGCGAACGTTGATGATCGAACGTGCTGTCCACTTGCCGCCGCGCGCGGTCGGGAGCTTGCGATCATTGAGGGCGTTCGCACTCTTGCCTGCGAACTCGGCCAGGATCTCGCTGAGCTGTTGCGCGCGAGCGTCGGCCTGCTGACGTAGAGCCTCGGCGCCCTGCAGTCTTGCCTCGGCAGTGAATGGCTTGGGGCCGTGCGGGTTGCCGAGCTTCACACCGCGCGCCTTGGTGGCGATCGCGCTTGAATCTCCGCCTCTTTCTCTGCACCGACACGAGCCGCTCGCGCTGACGAGACGGTCACGGCGGCTTTGCTGCTTGCATTTTTCCCAAGCGGGCGTAGAAACGTTTTTTCAGTAAAACGATTTTCGAAGGGGGAAGCGCAAAGATCATGGTCGAAAAATCAAGTTCGATCAATGATGTGGCGAAGATGGCAAGGGTGTCTCCGGCCACCGTTTCGAATGTGCTGACTGGCCGCAAGCCGGTGAGCCCTAAGCTCGCCAAGAGAGTCGAGACCGCCGTCAAAGTGCTCGATTATAGGGCGGACCCTCTCGCTTCAATGTTGCGCTCGGGCGATGCGAAAATCGTCGCCATCCTCGTTCCCGATCTCGACAACCCGTTTTTCACCTCGATCGTTTCGGCAGTCGAGCAGTGTCTCGGCAACTCTTACGAGGTCATCGTCGCTAGTTCCCACGGCGACGAATTCATCGAGCGCTCCAAGCTGAAAGCCGTCCTCGCTTGGCGACCGGCCGGCTTGATCGTCATCCCCTGCTCCGATGATTTTCCGGGACGCGCGCTTGTCGAGGCATCGAGGACGCCCTACGTCATCGCCGACCGCGTGACCGGCAATTTGGGCGCCGACACGGTTTCGGTCGACAACGAGGAAGCCGGCCGCCTTGCGGCCCAGCATCTGATCGACCTCGGCCACAGGCACATCCTCGTCGCCGCCACATCGTTGCGCCTCGCCAATATTCGTCAACGCTGCAGAGGCGCAAGCGAGGTGTTCCGCGCAAAGGGGCTGCCTAAACCGGCAATCGTCGAGCTGGGGTTCGACGTCGAACTAGCGTCTCAGAAGCTCGCGGAATGGTTCGACCGCTATTCACCGCCCACGGCGATCCAGGCTTTGACAAATGCGACGACGCTGACGGCTTTGACGACAATGGCCGAACGCGGCCTTCGCCTACCGCACGAGATCTCGCTGATCGGTTTCGACGACTACGCCTGGATGCGAGCCCGCGCAACGCCGTTGACCGCCATCGCCCAGCCGGTGCGCGAGATGGGGCGGATCTTGTGGGAACGATTGAGCGCCCGCATCAAGGGAGACGACGCGCCCGCCAAGCACGTTCTTCTACCGTGCGAAATTAAAATCCGTGAATCGACGGCCTCGCCCCCGGAGAGCAGCCGGCCGCGCTCGCCCCGGGCGAATGCGGCTCAGGCCCTTCGGGGATGATCCGCCACTGAAACTTTCGAATTCTGGGTCGTGATCCTGATCCAGAGGAACCGGATCGTTTGATCCGCAAAATGCGCAACTGCGCGTCCATGGGAGGAAAAACGTCATGATGAAAGTCTCTGCAACGCGGCGCGCCCTGCTGGTGGGCGCAGCTCTCGCTACAATGCTGAGCGCCAGCGCCTACGCGGCCGACAAGCCCACGATGGGCGTCGTCGTTAAGATTGGCGGTATTCCGTGGTTCAACGCCATGGAGACCGGCATCAAGGAAGCGGGGGCGAAGGGCGGCGTTGACGCGACGATGATCGGCCCAACCAGCGCGGACCCGGCGCTTCAAGTCCGCGCGATCGAGGATCTGATCGCCAAGAAGGTGAACGTCATCGGCGTGGTTCCGAATGACGAGAAGGCGCTGGAGCCCGTACTGCAGAAGGCGCGCGAGGCGGGCATCAAGGTCGTCGCGCATGAGGGCCCCGGCATCCAGAACAAAGACTGGGACTTCGAACTCGCCTCCGCCAAGGGCTTTGGCGAAGCACACGCGGAGTTGCTCGCCAAGACGATGGGCGGCAAGGGCGAATACGCGGTCTACGTCGGCTCGTTGACGGTTCCCCTCCACAACGCCTGGGCCGACGCGGCGATCGCCTATCTGAAAGTCCATTATCCAGACATGAAACAGGTTGGTGATCGCTACGGCGTGGCCGAGAACGTCGACGACAGTCGTAAGACCGCGCTCGACCTGCTTGCAGCGCATCCCAACCTGCATGGCTTCCTCGCATTCGGCAGCCAGGGTCCGATCGGCGCCGGTCGCGCGATCGAAGAGAAGGGCCAGGTGGGCAAGGTATTCGTGGTCGGGCCCTTCTCGCCAGGACAGGGGCGCAAGCTGATAAAGGAGGGCGCTATCCTGGGCGGGTTCATGTGGAATCCGGCCGAGGCGGGGCGCGTGTTCGTACGCGTCGGCAAGATGTTGGCCGGAGGACAGGAGGTGAAGGACGGCGACACGATTGAGGGCCTCGGGGTCGTTCATCCCGACCCGAAAACCCACAACATCATCACCGACAACCTCCTGCCGATCAACAAGGATACGGTCGACAAGCTTGCTGACCTCGGGCTCTGAACAACCTGCCTCTCCCGCCTTGCGGGAGAGGCTCCGCTGCAAAGCGCAAACTCCCGACGGCACTCCAGGCCACGCGTTGACAATGACAACATGACGGCGCCATCGTCACACCCCTCCCCCTCCGCTTCCGACGCAATCCGCTTTGAGCACGTGTCGGTGCGCTTCGGCGGCGTGCGCGCACTCGACGACGTGTCCTTCTCGGTCGGGCGCGGCGAAGTGCATTGCCTCGCCGGCGAAAACGGCAGCGGCAAGAGCACGCTCATCAAGGTAATCGCGGGCGTTTACCGGGCGGCCCCGGGCGCGCGCATGGACTATTTCGGAGAGAGCGTCGCGGCGCCGACGCCGCCCATCGCCCGGCGCAAGGGCGTGGCGGTCATCTGGCAGGACCTGGCGCTCTTCCCCGAAATGACCGTGGCCGAGAACATAGCCTTTGACGGCCTCGTGGGCGCATCGCGGCTGGTGAATTACTGTGCGATACGCAAGACGGCTCGCTTCGCCCTCGCCAAACTCGGCGTGCAACTCGACCTCAACACACCGTTGAGGAGCCTGCCCATCTCGGGCCGGCAAGTGGTGGCGATCGCCCGCGCGCTCGCGAGCGATGCCAGGCTCATCTTCATGGATGAACCGACCGCCTCGCTCACGCAAGCCGAAACCGACCATCTGCTTGCTGTCGTGCGGACGCTCTCCGCAGCCAACGTCGCCGTGGTTTTCGTAAGCCATCGGCTTGCGGAAGTGCTCGAGGTGTCGCGTCGTGTCACGGTTCTGCGGGACGGGCGATTGGTCGGCGTGTTCGACGCAGCTGGCATGACGCAGTCGCGGCTAACGGAACTGATGACGGGCAAGCGGTTCGACCAGACTGTTACCGCCCGAGATGTCGGCGCGTCGCCGATCGTCGTCGAAATCGCTGGGCTGACGCGCGCAGGCGAATACGCGGATGTGAACCTGACTGTGCGCGCCGGCGAAATCATCAGCCTCATCGGCTTGATCGGCGCGGGTCGCACCGAACTTGCGCATACGCTGTTCGGCATGACGCGCGCCGACACCGGCTCGATCCGGCTGTCCGGTTCGCCCGTCGCCTTCGCCAGTAACCGCGACGCCATCGCCGCGGGCATCGCCTATGTCTCCGAGGACCGCCTCGCCCTTGGCCTGGTGCAGCCGCAATCGATCGCCGACAACACCGTGATCACGACTCTGCGAACGATCTCCAACGCCGGCGGCCTCATCTCGGATGCGAGGAAATCCGCAGCCGTCGCGAAGGGCGTCACGGAGTTTGCTATCAAGATCGGGAGACCGGAAGACGCTGTTTCGACGCTATCGGGCGGTAATCAGCAGCGCGTCGTACTCGCGAAGTGGTTCGCCATCTCGCCGAAGGTGCTGATCCTCGATTGCCCGACGGTCGGCGTCGACGTTGGCGCGCGCGACGGCATCTACAGGATTGTACGTGCGCTCGCCGCCCGCGGCATCGCCATCCTGATGATTTCGGACGAAGCCCCCGAGGTCTTCTTCAATTCCGACCGAATCCTCCACATGGCGGACGGACGCATCGTCGCGGAATACGACCCGCGCCGCATATCCATCGCCGAACTGGAGCGTGCCGTCTATGCGTGACTATCTGCGGAACCACGAGGGCGAGGCGCGCATCTTCATCGTCCTGGTCGTGCTGGCGCTGTTTCTGGGCTTCGCTTCGCCGAGCTTCTTCAGCGCCGGAAACATCGCGTCGCTACTGAACAATAATGCCGTCAATGTCATCTGGGCCGTCGGCCTGCTGGTCGTCCTGATCACCGGCGGCATCGACATTTCCTTCGCTGTCGGCGCATCGGTCGTCCAATACCTCACGGCGCTGGCGTTGCTGGCCCTTGGCGGTGGAAACTGGCTCCTCGGCGTCCTGTTCGCCGGCGCATTCGGGGTAGCCATCGGTTGCATCAATGCCACCCTCATCGCTGGCTTCCGGATCATCTCCATCGTCGTCACCATCGCAACCTTCAATGCCCTGTTCGGCCTTTTGATGTTCACGACCTCTGGCAAATCGATCTACAATCTGCCGGACTGGTGGACCGACCGCGTCGCTGTCCTCTCGCTCGGCGATGGCGGCGCACTCACCTTGCCGGTCGCCGCCATGGTCGCGGCAATGGCGGCGACCTGGTTCCTGATCTCCCGCACCACCATCGGCCGACAGCTCTATGCCTTCGGCGACAATCCGGAAGGTGCGCGGCGCGCCGGCGTCGCGACGGTTAGGATGCAATTCATCGCCTACAGCTGGATGGGAATGATGGCGGGGATCGGCGGCCTGATGCAGGTCAATGTCGCCCAGGAAGTCGTTCCCAATGCCCTCATCGGTCGTGAGCTCGACGTGCTCGCCGCTGTGGTTCTGGGCGGTGCGCGGCTCGGCGGCGGTCGCGGCTCGGTTCTGGGGTGTTTCCTCGGCGTGCTGCTCGTTGCGGTCGTCCAGAACGGGCTCAATCTCCTCGGCGTTTCACCCTACGCCTTCAAGATGGTAATCGGACTGACGATCCTGGCCGCCATTTCACTCACGAACGTTGGTCTGGTCGCGCGGCTTGCCGGCGGATCGAGGAGGCGCGGTCATGCCAAAACTCACTGAACGTGTGAATCACACGTTTGGGCGCGAGGTTCTTGGATTACTCGGACTGTTCGCCCTCACTTTGGTCGCCTTCGGGCTGGCGTCGCCGCAATTCCTGAGCGCCGCGAACTTCAATTCAATCGCGTTTCAGTTGCCAGACTTGGGCCTGCTGACCCTGGCGATGCTGGCGCCGATCATGGCCAACGGCATCAATCTCGCGATTATCGCGATCGCCAATCTCAGCGGGCTGACTCTCGCCTGGATCCTCAACATGAACGGCGGTCCGGACGCTGGCGTCGTTGCGTTCGTCGTCGGCGTTGGAGCGGCGCTGGCCGTTGGTGGGGCTTCGGGGGCGGCCATGGGCGCGACGATCGCCTATTTCGGCGCCCATCCGATCCTGGCTTCGCTCGCGATGATGATCTTCCTCAAGGGCCTGGGCGAATTTTTGACCCGCGGCGGGGATATTTCCGGCTTTCCGGATTTCCTGCGCGAATTCGGCCACGGCGCGATCCTCGGAATTCCCGTGCCGATGCTCGTGCTTATAGCGGCGGCAATTCTCTGGCATGTGCTGCTGGCGCGCACGCGTCACGGCTTCGCCGTAGCGATGATCGGGTCCAATCCGAGGGCGAGCGAATACTCAGGCGTTCCCGTCAAACGCTCGATCACGCTGCTCTACGCCCTGTCGGGCATGATGTGTGCGTTGGCCGGCATCGTGATGCTAACCCGGTTCAATTCGGTGCGGGTCGGACATGGCGACGCGCTGCTGCTCGTGACCGTGCTTGCGTGCTTTCTCGGTGGCGTCGATCCGTTCGGCGGCTTTGGCCGCGTCGCGCCGGTGTTCGTATCGCTGATCATCCTGCAGACCCTGTCGTCGGGCCTCAATTTGCTCGGCGCGAACCAGCATCTCTCCACCGCCGTCTGGGGCCTTTTTCTGGTCGCGGTGATGGTCTTGCGATCCGGCACGCCGATGCTGAGGGGGTTGTTCGAAAGCGTCAAGAAGTAGCGCCGCACCGCGTTAGTCCGCGCGGCATCACGGCACGCGCGTAACACGGTTCCACCAGCCAACGGTGTGGTCGCTTACAGCTATAATCGCTCTGTGAGACTGGAGGCGCAAATGAAGTTCGGCATTTATTACTCGTACTGGGAGCAGGAGTGGAGCGCCGACTGCCTCAGATACGTAGGGAAGGTCGCCAAGCTCGGATTCGACGTGATCGAAATCGCTGCTCATCATCTAAATAGCTATGGTCCGGCGCGTATCGCAGAGATCGCCCGGTCAGCCCGCGACAACGGCATCACGCTCACCTCGGGTCTCGGTCCGTCGCCGCAGAGGAATCTATCGTCTCCCGATCCCGAGATCAGACGGGCGGGGCGTGCATTCTTCGAAGAAACGCTCACAAACCTTGCAAAGCTCGATATTCATATTATCGGCGGCGCCCTTCACTCCTACTGGCCGATCGACTATTCCAAACCCGTCGACAAACCGGGAGACCGAGCGCGCGGCCTAGAGGGGATCGCCAGCCTGGCGGACTTCGCGGCCGACCTCGGCATCGACCTCTGTCTGGAAGTCCTCAACCGGTTCGAGAACCATGTCTTGAACACCGCCGCGGAGGGGGTCGCCTTCGTGCGCGAGGTTGGCAAGCCGAACGTCAAGGTGATGCTCGACACCTTCCACATGAACATCGAGGAGGACAGCTTCGGCCAGGCGATCCGCACCGCCGGTCCTCTCCTCGGCCATTTCCACACTGGCGAGAACAATCGCCGCGTTCCCGGCAAGGGGCGGTTGCCCTGGCACGAAATCGGGTCGGCGTTGCGCGAGATCGGCTACAACGGCACCGTCGTCATGGAGCCCTTCGTCAAGATGGGTGGCGGCATCGGCAGCGACATCAAGGTGTGGCGCGACCTCAGCGACAATGCCGATGAAGCGCAGCTAGACGAAGCCGCGCGGCAATCCCTTGCGTTTTCACGCTACGTACTGGCGTGATAGCACGGCGACCGACCGGCTCGGAATTCCTCTCCTAGTCAAGTCGAATGGTCATCAAAAACTACTGCTACGTACAGGGGGTGTCCGCCTCGCCTTTTGACGCCCGGATAGTCTCTAGCGTTAACAGGAACAGGGTTGCAAATCGCCCTGCCCCCAGCTCAATGTTTTAGCACTTCCAATAATTTAGCACCAAGCGGGATCGAATTAGTCGTTGAAGAGATGTGGCTACCGTAAATCACATCCGGCCATATTGATGGTGCAGTCCGCCTAGGACCGGTCGGCATACGATATTCCCGGCCCGCTCAACGCCGCGAGGAACCGGGGCATCCTTGTTCAATGACAAATGAGTGCGTGTGGCGTTGTAGTAATCTTTGTACGATAGCAGAACGTGGCGCAGATGTCGTTCGCCGAAGACTACGACATGATCAATGCATTCCCTCCGGATTGAACCGATCAACCGTTCTGCGTAGGCGTTTTGCCAGGGTGAGCGGAAAGACGTCGGGCGGTCTCGAATGCCGATCGACCGAACCCGGCGGACAATGATCTCGCCATAAGCTCGATCGCGGTCCCTGATTAAGTAACGAGGGATTTGCTCCCAGCCACAGGCTTCAGTGAGCTGATTGGCGAGCCATTCGGCCGTCGGGTGGGCGGTCACCCCAAACCACAGGATGTGCCGCCGGCCATGGCCTATGATCAGCAAACCAGAGAGCAGTCGGAACGAGACCGTCGGCACGACGAAGAGGTCCATTGCGACAATGCCATCCGCATGGTTGCGAAGGAACGTCTTCCATCCCTGCGAGGGAGGGCCCCTCCTCCGTGCCATATACTTGGCGACGCTGGTCTGGCCGATCTCGATGCCGAGCTTGAGAAGCTCTCCATGGATTCTCGGCGCTCCCCACAACGGGTTGGCGATGCTCATCTCGCGGATCAGCCGGCGAATTTCCAACGGTACAGTTGGTCGCCCGCAGCGGTGCCGCGATTTCCAGCGCCAATACGATCTGAAACCGGCGGATGACGGTATCCGGCGTCACAATCGTGAACGCCTTGATGGTATTTGGCACCAAACGATACAGACCAACAAAGATCTTCGGCACATGCCGTCGCTGGATATTAAGTTGATGACGAAGGATCAGGATCTCAGCTTCCAACGAGACCCGCGACCGGAACAATAGGACCAGCACCGACCAGACCAGGCTGTAAGCTTCTCTCATGAGACAGAAGCATTGCGCGATTCGACCTCACGTACCAGCCGGATTAGGGTTTCCGTCAGGGACACGCCAAGCAATGGAACGATATGGCCGCGCAGATGGAATTGCTGGAGCGTGAGCCAGTGTATCGGATCATTCGGAGCCGCGAAAAGTAAGGCAGGCCTCAGTTGGCGGCCTCTGTCTTTGAGAGCCGCAACTAGGTGCCGCTCTCGCGCAACTCGAGCCAGCCGCGCTCGACCGCGCCGCCTAGGACGAACCGTTTTTGGTGAATCTTGCGCGCTGCCTCGCCTCTGCTCTCCCTTAGCGAGGTCGTTTTGGGCGGCGCGCAGCTCCAGGGTGTTTCTTCTCTGCGGGGATGGCCATTTGCAACAAATATGCAGAAAGGCTGGGACAGTTTCCCCTTCGGCCGAGCGCCGCTGCAGCTCAGCGACGATGTCTGTCGTTACAACGCGCGACCAGCCTTCGGTGGTGTTGAAACAGACGATGCGCAGCGGAGGGCAATACCGGCCGTCCAAGAGGTCGCGGATCAGTGTTTCGTGGTTATCCTCACCGTAGCACCAGGTGCGCCCTACCCAAGTCCCGGAGGCGTCCAGCACGATGTAGGTGTCGTCGTCTAAATCTTTCGGCACGATGGATGGCGAGCGAGGCATACCAAACACTCCCGCCCCGGAAGTGGAAGGCTGTGACGATTAACACCGCCCAAGCGGGCTTATGCCACGGTTGGCTTGAAAATTCGGGTCACGTCACTCGGATATGCGGCAAAGTGGGCAGTGAACCTGATCGCGCACGTTTTTGACCGCAGCAGCAGCCATTGGAGTAGCAGAGTAGCGCAGAGTCTTGTCGACATCGCTCCCTTCCACAGTCATCGGACCAAAGGCGAGCACAAGAACTGCGCGGTTGACCCAACCGCCCTGCCTGGTGGTCGCTGTCTGGCCTATGTACGCCCACGACGTCCACGACAGTGGAGTGTGCATACGAGCAAGCGGACACGCACACCCATTGTTCGGACGATGCCAATGCCCCCCGTAAGCCCATCAAGCCTTCAGCGTGAACTTCTTGCGAAGTTCGGCAGCGATCGTGTCGGCGCGCTCCTGAATTCCTTTGGCATGTTTCGGCGCGGTGACTACCGTCGCCTGCCAGCCGAAGATCGGGTCGCGGCGAACTGATACGTAAGCGCCGCCGATCAACAGCTTCTGAAGGATCATATCTTCAAGTTCAGCGCTGGTTTTTGGATGCTTCGCCACGGGGGCGCCTTCCGCGATGACTACTCGTGCGGTAACCAGTCGGCGCATCACCAGCAGGACCAAGCGCCAGTCTTTGGCCCACCTTGATAGGTGCAGGGCCTCAAAGTCCGGTATTGGTCTGGAATCAACGGCCCAGCCTGGGCATTTGCTACCCTCGCTGGCAGCCGAGTCGTTTTTTGCCAATGCCCGTAGATTTGGCCGGCGCTTGCAAGGCTCGACGTTGCCAGGAACGGCAGCAATAGCGTGATAGCTAGAAGATGTTTGCTCCTCATGGCTTCTACTCCCGGTCTACTGTGAAGCGCGCGTGTGTGCGCCTCTCGCCGGGAAAGCACCTCCGCCCGTTCCGCAGGTCAGGATTAAGCAAACGCGGGCGCTGTTCTGCGGCGAGTAGTTCGGCAGCCGCAGACGGCTGTCGACGGGACTCGTGCCGATACGACACATAAGTCCGTCACGCAAGCACGCTGCACAGGAAGTCTACTGCAAACGCGCAGCCACGGATAGAACTACCGCAGCGCGATAATTTAGGCTCCGAATGGTCGACGAATGGTCGAGCGGCTGACACAAAAATTCACTTTTGGGGCATTACCTTCCAGAAGTAGATGGTGATCGAGCTGCACGCGGCGTTGATCACCTTGTGGATGAAGTTGTGACGTTGCCGACAGCGGCAGCCGGCGAGCGCGTACCGCCCTCGGTACTGCCAAATCCCTGACCAGTCCTCCAGGTCTGTTGTGGGTCATTCTCGACCAATTCCGCCTATCATGACCGACATCCGATGTCCGCTTCGCCCCGCTTGCGACCGAACCAGCGTGGCACCGCATATGTCGCAAGAGGGCCAAAAGCTGACCCAATGTCGGTTCTGTGATCTTCTCACGTTTCCGAACACAGTAGGGTGTAAGATCAATTGCTTGTATCCTTCGGGAGGGGCTTATGCACCGAGACGTGCTATTTGCCTTTTTCGCTGCTGTGTTTTTCAGCGTATTTGCCACGCCAGCTTTCGCCGACAATCGAGTTGCACTTGTCATCGGCAATAGCGCCTATGCTCGCGTACCGTACCTGCCGAATCCGGTGCCCCGCTTGGCGAGATAGTAGACAGGCAATCCTCACCTCTTGAGGCTCCACATTTAGGTGGCTAGGGCGAGCGCGCAACATGCAGCACCCCGAAGACCCCAACAGCAACTATTGTGACACCGATCCAACCTCAAGCGTCTTTAGCCTGTTCGTCCTCACTCGGCTGAAACAGCGAGCGCAGCAGAAGAAGCCCGATCGCCACGAAGGCAAAGGTCGCAAAGATGTCAGAAAGCGTTAGGTTGCGAGCGGCGTATGCGAGATGTCTGCTGACGCTGGCCTATCTCGGTGAGCAATGCAGTGCGATGGATGCTGGCGGCGCCTTCGCAGCCTGCATCACGGGGAACGTCGCAAGCAATCTGATCGGGCGGCTCGTATCCGCGACGCTTGCCGACAATCTTGGCCTGGCGACGAATTTCTATTTCTTCGCCTTGCTCAACCTCGCAGGTGCGCTGTTGGTTTACTTCACAATCAAGCGCGTCCAGCCCATGCATTCGAGCGGGCCGGCGCGATCGCCGCTGTCAGCGATGATTGAGCATTGGCGCGACTCGGCATTGCGCGCCACCTTTGGCCTTGGCTTCTGCATCCTATTCGCCTTCATCGGAACATTCACTTACGTCAACTTCGTGCTGGTACGTGCTCCGCTGTCGCTGGGCATGATGGGGGTCGGCTTTGTCTATTTCGTATTCTTCCCCTTGATTGTCACGACTCTGCTGGCCGGCAAGGCCGTGGCACTATTTGGCATGCGACCCTCCCTTTGGGGCGGTCTCGTAGTCGCTGCGTAGGCTTGCCGCTCATGCTCTCATCGCACCTTGCGAACGTGCTCGCCGGCATGGTCCTGGTTGGGGTCGGCACCTTCTTCGCACAAGCCTGCGCCACCGGCTTTGTTGGGCAAGCGGCACGGACAAATCGCGGGGTTGCCAGCGGCACCTATCTCGCTTGCTATTTTTTCGGCGGTCTAGTCGGGAGCGCCGTGCTTGGCCAATTGTTCGACCATTTCGGATGGCCCGCCTGCGTTGCAGGCGTGGGCGCGATCTTGGCTCTTGCGTCCCTTCTTGTCGCAAGGCTCAGTCTTGCTTCTGACTAAACGGCTATCAAAGCTGCGCTTGATCCTGAGCTTGAGATCGAGCGTTGGGCGACGCCCAATTAATCGAGGTAGGCCATTCGTAATCGGGAAGTTGCAGCTTGTCTGCTATGTCCCTGCCGACGACAAGCCTAGCCACACCAGGGATGGCGAAGGCCCTGACCACGAGATTGCGGACATGAACGCCGATTTGCGTCTGCGGCGCAAAGGCCCCGGCAAAGCGTACAGCGCCGCGCTGCTTGGTTGCGATATAGCTCCGCAACAGCGCCTCATATCGGCCGAAAGCTTGCTCGTACCGGCTCTGCGCAGCCGCGAGTTCACCAGCCAGAACATAGGCGGAGATCATCGCGAGTGCCGAGCCCTGGCCTGCCAGCAGCGACACACAGAAAGCGGCGTCGCCGACCAGCGCGATGCGGCCACGAGACCACTCTGGCATTCGAATCTGACTCACTCTGTCAAAGTAGAGTTCGTTGGTTTGTGCGATCTCGGCGAGCATGCTGGCACATTCCCATCCATCGTTGCGGTAGACGTCGCGAAGCATCGCCTTTTGCGCCATTTGTGTCGCCGGCAGGTCGGCATCAGCCGCAAGGAAAACAAGTAGGAACAGCGTGCGATCGTCACGTAGTGTGAAGCGCCCGATCATGCGGCCCGGCTGTCCGTAGATCAGATACACGTCATCATCGCGTGGATGATATCCGCGGGCCTCGAAGGCGGCGACTCGATAGCCGAGATCCGTCTCGAACTGCGATTGTGGGCCGAAAGCAAGTTTGCGCACGGCAGAGTGCAGGCCATCCGCACCGACAACGTAATCGTACCGGCGTGGGCCAGCATACTTTAGCTCGACTCTCACATGGTCCGACCGCTCTTCGATGGCGACAATCTCATCGCCGTAAAGAGTTTCCGTATCCCCTTTGATACTTTCGAACAACAGGCGTGAAAGATCGCTCCGCTGAAGCGTCACATAGCGTCCACCGGTCAGTTCGGAAAAGACCCTCGTGCCAAAGCCGGCGATACGTCGACCGGCATCATCCACGATGCGCATTTCCTGCACGTGATAGCCGATACGGTTAATCTCGCCGATCAAACCCATGCGCTCGGCGATGTCATATCCAAGCCCCCAAAAGTCGATGACGTATCCGCCGGTGCGCAAGGCGGGTGCCCGTTCGATCAACGTCGGCTCAAATCCCCCAGCCTTGAGCCAGAACGCCAGCGTGGCGCCCGCAATTCCTGCCCCTGAGATCAAGACTGCCGACATGAATTGAGAACTAGGTACGCCGCTATTCGTTCGAACACCTTTTCGATACATTCTTCAGGCCCGTCGGAGGGCATGAAGGACCTCCTTTGCATGTTGAAAGCCGCGCGCAGTTCGTCAGTATGAAGGGGCGCGGTTGGAATGTAGGCGCATCACCACCACGCCGTTGGGCGCGGCTGAGCGCCAGTTTTTGAAGGCTGTGTAGGGAGATGCTGGCGCGGCCTGGAGCACCGGCCCGGGCACGGGCAGGTCTCGGTACCATCCGCCCAGGGCGAGACTGTGCCATCACCCCCCGAGTTCGAGCGGAAGAGGCGTGAGCGTTCTCCTGACGAGCCCATTCCGCCATGGAATAAGGCCTATTGCCGCATTGCGAATGGCTCGCCACCAGCCCAAGCCGTAAGAAATGGGTGACGCGTTCCCAACCACCGATCGGTGTCCAGGGAAGCCATGCGTGGATAGGAGAACCGCAAATGAACGAACCAGGAGGTCGCAAGTGTCGCCCCCCGCGCTTCGAGCACGCCGAATGGCCGTACGAACCGAATTTCAGACGCGTCAACGGCTGGCGCATGCACTACATCGACGAGGGCGCCGGCGCTCCGGTGGTTCTTCTGCATGGAAATCCGGCATGGGGATTTCTGTACCGGAAGTTCGTGAAGCCGCTGACCGCGGCCGGGCGACGTGTCATCGTTCCGGACATGATCGGATTCGGGCTCTCGGAGAAGCCTGTGCGCGAACAGGCGCATACTCTCGACGGCCACATCGCGAACCTGACGAGCCTGCTGCGCCAGCTCGATGTCCGCGACGCCACCATGGTCTGCCACGACTGGGGCGGCCCGACGGGCTTAGGATTTGCGTTGTCCAATACCGACCGCGTGCGCGCTCTGGTCATCATGAGCACGTGGGCGTGGCCGCTTCCTCCGGCCGAATTCCACGAACGGATATTCCCCTGGCGCATAATGCACGCGCCTGTCGTCGGTCCCTATCTTCTCGGCCGGCACAACGCCCTCGCCGGCCGCGGCATGTATTTGTCGGTGGTCGATCGAAAGAAATTCGCAGCCATGGCTCAGGGCATCTACGAAGGCATACTGCCGGATCCGGGGTCGCGTCTTCTGACGTGGACCTGGCCGCGTTGGATACCGCTCGATGAGAGCGCACGCGGCTTCGCGCGCTTCGAATGGCTCGAGCGCGAGCTGAAGAAGTCGGAACTCCCGACGCTTCTTGTGTGGGGCAAAGAGGACGAGGTGTTCGATCACAAGACGTTCGCGACACGCTTCAAGGAACTTTTGCCACACGCTGAGGGGCCCGAACTGGTGACGGGTCGACATTTCCTGCAGGAGGATTCCGGTGCCGAGATCGCGCAGAAGATCAACCGCTTCCTCGACCGCATCGAGGGGAGACAGTCATGACGCAGATCGAAATCATCGTTAATCCCGAGCTTAACGGAACAAGAAGGGCGCTTGTGCTGACTGAGGATCGGGTCGGGCACTATCCGGAATTCCGGCAATTCTTCGTGCGCCAGTTCTCTCTTGATGCTGCAGGCCTTTCGCGACCTGGCTACGTGCGAGCTCCTTCTGGAATGATCTACGCGCTCGTGTTCATCGGGCGGAGCGGTGAGCCGTTTCCGGACGGGATCGAGATCTACGCTCTGCCCTATGCGCTGGAGACCCTGGACGACACCAATGTCGATACCGATTTGTGGGCGCTGCTCAGGTGGATCATCAAAGGTGTCGGTGGCAAATGGCGTGTCGAGGACCTCGACGCAACCGGTCGGCTCTTTCAGTTGAGCGTGGCCGAGAGCGCATAGCTGCACACGGCCCTCGCGGCGAATGCCTCATTCGGCCGCGAGCGCGGTCAACGCTTTGGATTCGTGAAGAATCACGCCTGACAACGGGTCAAACTGCCCCACCCAAGGCTCGCGCGCGAGCACGGCCCTCGTGTGCGCGTAGCCTGCGTCCCAGCGTTGCCTGATCCCAGCAGGGCTGAAGTCGATGTCCTTGGTATGGTCCTCGTAGTCGAGTTGCGGCGCCAGCAGTTGGACCACGTGCATGCGGGTCTGGCAGCCATAGCTGAGCAATTCCCTGACTTCAGGCTTGCTGCGCTCGCCGTCGGGCAATCGCGACGCGAGTTCGTTGATGACGTGGCGCAGCCGATGCGTCTGCTGGTGTCGCGTGATCTGGCTTGCGATCCGGCTGGAATATTGGACGTCCTTATAACGGTTGAGGACCTCCGCCATGTTGGTCGGCTCGGCGCCCACTGGATTCCAGAGGTGGACGGTGAAGATCAGCGAATCCTTGCGAGGATTGTCGTCGAGCACCACCTCAGTTGGCGTGTTGGAGAGGATACCACCGTCCCAGTAAAGCTCGTCGTTGACGCGGACGGCCGGGAATGCCGGCGGCAGCGCGCCGGAGGCCATGATGTGCTTGACGTCAAGCTTGCAATGCCGGCTGTCGAAATAGGTCATATGGCTGGTGCGCACATGCGCCGCCCCAACAGTGAGGCGCGGGCTTCCCTTGTTGACCAGATCGAATTCGACGAGCTCGGCGAGAGTGGCCTCAAGCGGCGCCGTCGAATAATAGCCGGCGTGATCCGTGCCGAGGGGGTAGCGGTCACCAGCATGGGCGAACGGATTGGGCATGAAGAAGCCGGGTATGCCGTGCGTCAGCGTCGTCCAGTAGGACCATTTGTCGGCGGATCTCGGCAATACGCCATGCAAGTCCCACGGGTGAGCGCGCTGCACCCTACTCCAGAATTCGATGAGGCGAGCCGGCCGGTCCTGCGGCGCGTTTCCGGCGATCAGGCTGGCGTTGATCGCTCCGATGGACGTGCCGACGATCCAGTCCGGCTCGATGCCAGCTTCTTGCAGAGCCTGGTACACGCCGGCCTGGTAGGATCCCAATGCGCCGCCGCCCTGCAGCACGAGTACGACCTGGCCCGGAAGGCTGGCCCGGTCGAATGTGCGGCTCTGCGAGGTAGCCGCCGTTCGGCGTTCGATCGGTTGCTCCATTCGAGACATCCTGGTTCCGCTTGTCGGCGTTTGCCCGCCGCGCCTGATTCAATGTCCCGGCGAGGCCCTGTCAACCACGGAAGGCGCCACGGGCGGCCGGCGCCCGTTTATCCCCGGCCATGGAAGATGCAACGCAGCATCATCTCCAGATGCGGCGCAGCGATGATGGCGAGGCTCGCCACCGCACTGCCCGTCATCGCATACGCGAGCAGAGCATCCCTTGCCGTCCCGTTCAGAGTCTGAACGACTTGGAGAGCGACGGCCTTCGCGCGCGTCATACGGCCTAAGCCCGCACGAGCGGTCCGGACCGGCATCACGATCGGGTGTTCATGGGTGCTCATCGCTTTCTCTCCTCGCGAGCGATCGCTCGGATGCCTGGAGAGATGGCCAATTTTCGCGCGGCATGGCAGATAGAACGGAGCGATATCGCTCATTCCTGGGGAGAATAGGATGGATCGCCTGGCTTCGATGGAGACGTTCGTGCGGGTCGTCGAAACGGGGTCCTTCTCCGGAGCGGCCCGGCAGCTTCGGGTGGGGCAACCGGCGGTCTCGAAGTCGGTCGCGCAGCTGGAGGAGTATCTCGGGGTCAAGCTGCTGACGCGCTCGACGCGCGGCCTCACCCCAACGGAGGCTGGGCTCGGTTATCTGGAGCGTGCCAGGCGCGCCCTTGAAGAAGCGGCCGAGGCCGAGCTCGCCGCTCGCGGGGCCGGCGCCGGACTGAAAGGCGGATTGCGTATCTGCGCTGCCGTCACCTTCGCCCGCATCCATCTCATTCCGCTACTGCCGAAATTCCTGGCGCAGAATCCGGAGCTCGACCTCGAGGTCGTTCTGGACGACCGTCAGATCGACCTCATCCAGGAGGGCATCGACGTGGCCCTCCGGATGGGAAAGATGATGGACTCGGCGCTGACGGCCCGCCGTATCGCAAGATGCAAGCGCCTGGTATTGGGGACGCCTGCCTACTTCGATCGCGCGGGCACGCCCTCGACCCCAAGTGAATTAAGCAAACATCAGGCCGTCGTTTATCTCCAAGAAGGCAGCATTTGGTCGTTTCGGCGCGAAAGCTCCGAATTGGCCGTGACCGTTCATAGCAGATTGCGGGTGAGCGCTGCGGAAGGCGTAAGAGCTGCGGTGCTTGCCGATGGAGGCCTCACCATCGCGTCGGAGTGGATGTTCAGCCCTGAATTAAGATCGGGAGCCGTGCGTGCGGTCCTGTCAGAATGGAGCCTCCCGGCCCTCGACCTGTGGGCCGTGCTTCCGACCGGGCGCACTGCGACGGCCAAGGCGCGAGCGTTCGTGGACTTCTTCGAACGCGCGTTCAACGCATGACCGGGTAAGTCGGCCGTCGCGGCCATGAGCGCCGGCCGATGAGACGAACGAGCATGTCTTCGATCCCGCGCGGCATTCAACGCTTGGGGTGAACGAGTACGGTAACGCCCCAACGGAGTTGCTCATCCGAAGCCGCCTGCCGAGGAGTGTCGCCATGTCCCGCATCTCGATCCTGAAACGCACAATGCGCACGGCCGCCGCAGGTCTCATCTTTGTCGGCCTGCTTTCGCCGGCAAATGCGACCTATCCGCACGAGGCTGTCAGCATTTTTCTCAGCACGACCTCAGATCATGCCGCCCCCAAGACGGGGGTTGCAGCGAGCCGCTCCATGGTACTGCCCTGGCTTGCTCCGGTCGGCCATCGGCAACCTTCATGCACTATTGAGGTCGCGCAGATCGCACCGCCTCCGGATCTGCATCTTTCCGAAAGCACCGTCGCATTTTGAGACGACTGAGCATGCAATAGAGACAAAAAGACATTCAACGTCTCCGGCCGGCTTATACAATCGCTCCGCAATCGTCGCTCAACCCGAACCAAGGAGTGTCACCATGTCCCGTCTTTCAGTCCCGCATCTCGAATCCGCCACCGCCACCACAGAAATCCATATCCAGATTAAACGAGCGTTTGGCAGTGTGCCGAACACCGCCGCTGCAATCCGTGATCGTGAGCCAGCCGGACATGCCGAACGCGACGCGCTAGTCCGTTTCATCCATTCTATGGCACGAACGAGCAGAACCACGAGAGACGAGGACGACTTCGCGACGATCGGGGCAACTGGGTACACGGACGTGGAGTTGATAGACATCAGCCTCGCCTCCAACATCTCAGGTGGATCTCCACGCATGGTTAGTTGCTCGCATTGGGGAACGATCGAAATCCCTTTCACGCCGCCGTTTTCGAAATCGGTCAGAATCTTCACCGACGTTTTCAACGGCATCAACGACACAGAGATCGACTTCCCCGCAGTCGCGTGAAGCGACCGTGCGCCAGTCAGATCTCGAATATGAAAGGATCACGACAATGACTACCCTTGCCGCCACCACTCAAAATCCGCTTGTCCGCGCGCTGCACAGGCCCGGCCTCTTTGCGGAGGATCTCGCTGCGACGTTGCGACCGAAGTTCAGCCGCACCTTCATCGCGGCTAGCGGATTCACTGGCAAAGCGGCCGCGGCGGTTGTCCGCGCAGGTGATGTTCGGTCAATCTCGGCTTTGTCCTGATCGCTTTCAATCCTGCGAACTTCCCACAAACCTACATCACCCGAACGAGAGCTAACGAGTGACCATCGAAGCAGTAGTTTTCGACGCCTATGGCACCCTTTACGACATTCAGTCGGTCGCCTCGGCAGCCGACCGGGCATTTCCCGGGTATGGTGAAATGATCACGCAGGTCTGGCGCATCAAGCAGCTCGAATACACCTGGCTACGCTCCCTGATGCGTCGCTATGAGGATTTCTCAGTCATTACCCGCGAATCGCTCGCATACACCTTAAGAAGTCTCGGTCTGAAGTACGATGCCGGCGTGTTCGAGCGGATCATGGACAAGCACGTGCACCTCGATCTTTATCCGGATGCGAGGCAGACCCTGACCGATCTGAAGCAGTACAAGCTCGCCATACTATCGAATGGCAGCTCGGGTATGCTGAACACCCTCGTTCGCAATACCGGTTTGGACGCAATTCTCGACGCAACCATCAGCATTGACTCTAAGCGGATATTCAAGCCCAGCCCGGAGGCCTATTCGTTGATCAAAGACCGGCTCGGCATCACGCCCGCACAGGTCATGTTCGTTTCCTCCAATCCATGGGATGTCATCGGGGCAAAGTCGGTTGGACTGAACACGATCTGGATTGAGCGGGTGTCGCCTGAAGCGATGGCGGAAGCCTGCCAGAATAGTGAGCTTGTGCTGCCGTTGACGATGTTCAAGGCTCTGCGCACGCAAATGGACGAGCTCGGCCTGGCGCCCGATTATCGAGTCCATGGACTCTCGGCACTTGCCGAGATCCTTTCGTCAGTCCCGGCGTAGCGGCTGCCCAGCAAGATAAGGATATCACCATCAAGCTGAAGGAAGTTCTCCATGTCCAAGTACAACATTATCCAGGGTGCATCGTACGGTTTTCTTCTCGCGTCGAAGATTCTCTTCGGCGGTCATTCAATTAAGCTGGTTTGCCTTCCGGTGGAGGCGGACCTCATCAATTCCGAAGAGTTTCGTGTCAGGATTCCGGTTGGCGGCCGAAGCGAACCGGTCGACTCGATTCGCGGCGGCTGCCCGGCCGAGTATCTGCGGCGGGAGCCGCTCGATCCGCAAAACTTCGACCTCATCGACTTAGCGATGAAGGAGCCACAATAGGGATCGCAAGGCCTTAGAGAACTTCTGAAAGCGATCGCTGATGGCCGGCAACTATCGCGCATTGCAGAAGGCGGGATGAGGACTGCGCGAGACGCTGTCCATTCGGACCTTGAAGCCTCGCGATCCATCTACGACTTCGTGCTCGACGCGTTAGTATTGGCGCCTCGCGTGACGAGTTGGTCAGCTTCGAGAAGCACGCTGCAGCCGCCAACAGTCTATTGCGTCCTGCGTCAGCCGCTCGCGCGTTGAAAAATGGCGCTCCTAACATCGAACGGGCGGACAAACTGGTTCAGCTTGTCGCAAAGCAGAAGGCATGAGGCATTCAATCCTCGAGGAAGTCGTAACCCTCGTCGATCGAAGGCTGGAGATCAATCGGAAAGCAAAGTCCGCAGCAGCATGACAACGCACCTTCTGCCAAAGATATCCCGCAAACACGAGCACTTCGTGTTCGGCGTAATCCAGTCCGGTCTCACAGCCGCGATTGCTTCCGGTGTAGACAATCTTCACTTTGTCAAGGAAGGCGCGTTCATCCTCAGCTGGCTCGGGTCTTGGCTGACGTCCTGGGCCTTGATGGTGCCCGTTGTGCTGTTCGCCGCGCCGGTAATTCGTCGGATAGTGAACTCTATGAGCTACGAGTAAGTGGTTCGAGCCGCAACAATCACTGGCTGGTTCGGGACGCCAAGTCAAGCAGAGACGGCCGGCCATTGCGGCCACGAGCGCCGGCCGATGAGACGAACGAGCATGTCTTCGATCCCGCGCGGCATTCAGCGCTTTAGGGTGGACTAGTACGGTGGCGCACAACGGAGTTGCTCATCTCGAGCCTCCCGCCGAGGAGTGTTGCCATGTCCCGCATCTCGATCCTGAAACGCACAATACGCACGGCCGCCGCAGGTCTCGTCCTTGTCGGCCTGCTTTCGCCAGCAAATGCGACCAATCCGCACGAAGCTGTCAGCATCTTTCCCGATCTGCCGATTAGCACGACTTCAAATCGTGCCGATGCCAGGGCAGCGGATGCAACGAGCCAGTCCATGGTACTGACCTCGCACCTGCCCTGGCTTGCTCCAGTCGGCCATCGGCAACCGCGCCGGGTCGATGTCCCCCAATCGGGGGCCGTCTCGGCATGGGAGCGCCAGCAACAGCAGCTCGACCAGGAGCTGGATCGCAAGCTGATCATCTGTCGCCGGTGCTGACCTGATGCGAAGTCGCAAATATTCCGACGCGGGAATGAGGTCTATTCATCCAGCCTGCCTAGCTGGTCGGACTGCCTCCCCGTTACCTCAGCACCACGGCCAACCCGACCAACTTGACACAGGAGGAAAGAACAATGCCCAAATTACAAGGTGAGGTCGCTGTCGTCACCGGCGGCAGTAGTGGCATCGGATTGGCGACAGCGCACCGCTTCGTGAAGGAGGGAGCCTATGTCTACATTACAGGGCGCCGCCAGAGCGAGCTCAAACAAGCAGTCCACCTGATCGGACACGATGTCACGGCAGTACCAGGTGACGTGCAATCCCTCGACGACCTCACTCGCCTTTATGCAAGAATCGGTAAGGAAAAAGGCGGGATCGACGTCCTTGTTGCCAACTCCGGATTCATCGCGCCCGAGAGGCTGGTCGATGTGACCGAAGCGAATTTTGACAAGACCTTTGGCATCAACGTGCGAGGGTTGCTCCTTACGGTTCGGAAAGCGCTTTCGTTGATCCGCAATGACGGCTCCATCATTGTGATCTCCTCGATTGCAGCATTCAAAGGTATCCCTGGCTACACCGCCTATAGTGCGACAAAGGCCAGCGTCCGTTCCTTCGTGCGCACATGGACCGCTGAGCTCAGGGATCGCGGCATCCGTGTCAACGCGATCAGCCCGGGGCCTGTTGACACGCCAATTATCGATTCCCAAGCCGCAACGAAGGAAGGCGCTGATGCAATCCGTGCCAACTTCATCCGAGCCGTTCCACTCAATCGGCTCGAAAATCCTGAGGAGATCGCAGCTGCCGCCCTGTTTCTCGCCTCCGACGAAAGTAGCTACGTCGCCGGTATTGATCTTGTCGTCGACGGCGGCATGAGCGCGCTCTGAACGGCCCATCATCATGTGTGGCCCCCTCGGCGGACGCAATGACGCCGCTCCTGCCAACATGCACTCGTTTGACTGAAGGGGACGATCGGCATGAGAGACGTACTGAGCGATGTCTTTGAGACGATCAGGCTCAGGGGAACGCTGTACTTTCGCACGGACTATTCGCCGCCCTGGGCCATCACTGTTCCGGCCTACGAGCAAGCCGCGCGCTTCCATCTTGTGATCCAGGGGCGCTGTCATATCAGCCTCGCGTCGGGCCGTAGCATCAACTTGGGGCCGGGCGATCTGGCGCTCATTCCTCGCGGCCAGCAACATGTACTCGCCGACAGCGGTGGCCGCACATCGGCATCGCTCGAGCAAGTAGTCGAAGAGTCGGGATACGATGGCAAAGGCACCTTCGTGATCGGCAAGGGTGACCCGCTTGCGACGACACAGATGGTATGCGGTCATCTAGGCTTTTCGCAGGGTGCCGATCATCCGCTCCTTCGCGCACTGCCCGAAGTTATTGTCATAACCCAAGCCGACCGGGCGCGTCATGCCCTGCTCGATGAGTCGCTTGGTCTCGTCGCGCGGCGATCATTCGCTGATGGGCTTGGCGCGGCCGCTTCGATCTCACGCCTATCGGAAGTCTTCTTTATCGAGGCCGTGCGTGTGAGCATCGAACATCATCCGGCGCTGGCTCAGATCATGAAAGCGATGACGGACCTTCGGATCGGCCGCGCGCTCGAACTCGTCCACAAGGCACCCACCGATCCCTGGCCAGTAGATCGCCTCGCGAAGGCAATCGGCATGTCACGGAGCCGCTTCGCCAAGCGATTTACGGAGCTGTTGGGCATGGCGCCAATGACCTACGTCTCTGAATGGAGACTGCAGAAGGCTTTGCTGCGACTCAACACAAACGAAGCTGGCATCAAGGAGATAGCGGCTCAGGCCGGGTACCGATCGGCGGCGGCTTTCAGCAGAGCCTTTGCCCAGCGTTTTGGCGTGCCGCCGACCGAGTATCGGAGGCCGGGATTATCGTTGAATTTGCAGATCGTCCCAACTGCGTTGCAGACAAGCTCGTCTTTGGTCAACGCACCTTTCCGTTCGCCTCGATGCTCCTAGGTTGCGGGGTGTGCCGCCAAGAGCGGCCCTTCCAACCACAAGGAGTCAATGATGCAACGCATTTCCCAGGTCGACACAGCGAAAGCTCCGGCTGACGTTCTCGCCACGCTCGGTGTCATCAAATCCAAGTTCGGCAAGGTCCCAAACATCCTCAAGACCATGGCGCAAGCACCGGCCGTGTTGAACGGGTACCTGGCATTCTCGGGTGCGATCGGCGCCGGCAAACTCTCAGCGGCCTTGCGCGAGCAGCTCGCGCTGGTCACCGCTGGCGCCAATGCCTGCGACTATTGCGCGTCCGCACATAGCGCGTCCGGCAGGATGGCGGGGCTCGCGCCCGACGAGATCAATCGCAGCCTTGTCGGCGACGCCTCGGATGCGAAGGCAAAGGCAGCCCTCGCTTTCGCGCGAAAACTTGTGGTCAATCGTGGCGTGGTCACCGACGCTGAGATCGCGGCGGTGAAATCTGCCGGATTCACCGATGAAGACGTGCTCGAGATCCTTGGCAACGTCGCCCTGAATCTCTTCACGAACTACTTCAACCACCTTGCCGCAACCGACATCGATTTTCCGCGCGTCGAAGCGGCGCGGAGAGCGAGTTGAGAGCCGCCCCACCACTCGGACCAACTGATCGGTTGGCGCACTGAGAAGAACACCGCCCAATCTGATTACCCGACAGGAGTTGCCCACATGGATCCCCGATTCGTTACCAAGACGATGCACGCCTACCTGGACTATCCCGTTGCCATCAGCCTGGTTGCATTGCCCCTCATCCTCGGGCTAGGCACCTCTAGTCCTCTGGCAGAATGGCTTGGCGTTGTTACAGGTGTGGCAGCATTCATTCTGACGCTATTTACCGACCACAAACTGGGCGTGATCCGCATTCTTCCCTACTCGTTTCATCTCACCGTCGATTTTCTCGTCGGCGTCGTCTTCTTGATAGCACCGTTCACGTTGGGCTCTAGCGGCCTCGACGCTTGGTACTATTGGGTCAATGGCGCGGCAGTGTTGCTGGTCACCAGTCTACATAAGCCAGAAGCCATGCGGGTGTCGGTCGCACACACTTGAGGTCCGTGCGGCGTAGCAAGCAATATGGCAGCGGTCGGAACCAATTGCGACCACTGCCAACATCTTCAAAATCAGCTGATCCTTATTGGTCAAATTGTTCTTCGATCGTCATTGGTAGAGGCGACGTCAACCGTCTCATCAGGCATTCCTGGCGGGAATAATCCTTAGTCTGGCATGATCGCTACTCACCACGGCGTTCTTCGTTAGGTTCTTCGCGTGACTTCGATCCACCGTTGGACCCGGCGCAGCCCCGCGGTCCACGTAAAGCCAAAGGAGAACCGCCCATGTCTCTTCAAGCCAAGCTCGACGCCTTCAAAGCCGATTTCGAGGCCGGAAAGCCACCCTACAATGTTCCTCACTCGGTCATCGAGACGATGCACCGCGCAACCGCCGAACTGATCGAGTCAGGGGTCGCCCAGCGCGCCAAGAAGGCGGGCGATGTCGCGCCTTCTTTCTCGCTGAAGGATCCGGAGGGTAACATTGTCAACTCTGCTGATCTCCTGAAACGCGGCCCGTTGGTGCTCAGCTTCTACCGCGGAGTCTGGTGCCCATACTGCAACATGGAGCTGCAAGCGCTCGAAACCGCCAAGCCGGAATTCGACAAGTACGGCGCCTCACTTGTTGCCATCTCGCCGCAGACCGCTCCGAACAGCCGGAAGTCGGTGCGCCAGAACAAGCTCAGCTTCCCGATCCTGTCAGATGAAAAGGGCAAGGTCGGCGCCGCATTCGGCCTGCGGTTCAATATGCCCGACTACCTGGTCGAGCTCTACAAGCAGCTCAAGAACGATCTGCCCACATTCAACGACGATCCAAGCTGGACGCTGCCGATGCCGGCCCGCTACGTCATCGGACAGGACGGCATGATCCTCTACTCCGAAGTGAACCCCGACTACACCCGCCGGCCCGAACCTGAAGACATGATCCCGGTCCTCCAGCGGGCGGTCGCCGTCAAGGCGTGACGGCGCATGAGGCGGCCGGTGGGGCGCAAGCTCTTCGCGACCATCGGCCGCCGTCTTTTCACCCGATCTGTCCCAAGGGAAACGACGATGTCCAAACTGTTCACGCCGACCCGGATCGGCCCCTATCGTTTGTCCCATCGCGTCGTGATGGCGCCGTTGACGCGGATGCGCTCTGACCCCGGCGATATTCCGAGCGACCTGATGGTCGAATATTACACACAGCGCGCCTCCGAGGGCGGTCTAATCATCTCCGAAGCCACCCCGGTCTCGATCCGCGGCAATGGTTATGCCGGGGCGCCGGGCATCTACTCGGATAGTCAGATCGCCGGATGGCGGCGCGTCACCGACGCAGTCCACGCCAAGGGCGGCCGGATCTTTCAGCAGTTGTGGCATGTCGGGCGGCAGTCGCATGTCGACTTGCAGCCGAACGGCGAAGCACCGGTCGCGCCGTCTGCGATCGCGGCCGACGGCCACGCTTACACCAAGCGCGGCGAAGCCCCGTTCTCGATGCCGCGCGCCCTCAAACTGCATGAGATCCCGGGCATCATCAAAGAGTTTCGATCCGGCGCCGAGCGCGCGCTGCGAGCGGGTTTCGACGGCGTCGAGATTCACGGCGCCAACGGCTACCTGCCTGATCAATTCCTGCAGGACGGAACCAACAAGCGGACGGACGAATACGGCGGAGGAATCGAGAATCGTGCCCGCTTCCTGCTCGAGGTGACACAGGCGGCCATCTCTGCCTGGGATTCCGATCGTGTGGGCGTGCGCATCTCACCGAGCGGTACCTATGGATCAATGTCGGATAGCGATTCGCCCACAACGTTTGGCTACGTAGCGAGGGAGCTCGATCGCGCAGGGATCGCCTACCTCCACGTTGTCGAGCCGCGCATCAAGGGCACCGAAGAGATCTCGCATGGCCAGGCGCCGATCGCCACCCAGCATCTGCGGCCGAAGTTCTCGCGGACTTTGATTGCGGCAGGCGGCTTCGCGGCGGCTTCGGCGGAGGCCATCCTCGCGACCGGGGACGCCGATCTCGTCGCATTCGGCCGTCACTTCATCTCCAACCCGGATCTGCCCGAGCGGCTGCGCCGCGGCCTTCCCCTCAATCGCTACGACCGGTCGACCTTCTATGGCGGCGACGCGCGCGGCTACATCGACTACCCGGCGGCCGAGGTCGCCCCCGCGGCCTGATCGGCACCTCGTCACGAATCTTCGCTAGCCCGCGAGGGCGGACCGCCGCCTCTCGCTGGCCTGCGCTTGAGAGAAGGATCCACTTCGGATGTCTTCGCAAGGGTTGCATCGGCGGGCGCCGGCGGCCTTGCGAAGACGTCCCGGCCAGACGACTCCTGTGTCTTCCTCCACTGCGCCGGAGTGAAGCCCATGTGGCTCTTGAAGGCGCGCTGGAAGGCTGCCTCGGATTGGTACCCGGCCGCCTCCGCTACGGCGCCGGTCGAAAGCGATGATTTCTTGAGTTCGTTCGCCGCGAGGGTCATGCGAATGTCGGTCAGGAGATCGGTGGGCGAGCGCCCGAGCTTCTCCTGGAATTGCCGGGCGAGCGTGGCCCGCGACATGCTGCACAGATGTGCAAGGTCCGGCAGCGACCACGCGCGTGCAGGTTCGTTGAACAGAGCGGCCACCGCGGGTGCAACGCGGGGATGACCGGCGAGAGCAAGGAGCCCCCGTGGAGCGTCTTCCGTCTCGCTGGCGAGCCGCAGCACAAGCGTGAACAGCGCCATCGACAGCGCGTTCAGCATCGCGCGTCCGCCCAGGTGATCGTCCGCCGACTCGCTCCGCATTAGAGCGACGAGGCCTGCGAGCTGCGCGGCCGTTTCTTTCTGTCCAGCATGAGTGCCGACATGCACGACCAGGCGCGGCGGCAGATAGCTGCGCAGCAGGCGGTCGTGCGGCGGAGCGACCGCGAAGTGTCCGCACAACAGATCGAGCCGTTCGTCCGAACCGAGATTTTCGCTGATCGTGAGGTTGAGGGACGTACGGTTGCGGGCCGGCAGCGGCGCGGCCTCGCTGCCGTCGCGCATGACGTGCCGGGGATTGCCGGGGAGCAACAGGATGTCACCCGGCTTCAGCTGCAGCGGTCGGCCCCCTGCCGGATCCTCCAGCAGCGCGGAACCGGCGAGCACGGCGTGATACGGGATTTCGTTGGCCTCACCCGGCCCCTGCTCGATGCGCCACGGGGCACCATAGTTGCAGCGCAAGTCAAGCCGCCCGCGCACCGGCATCATCTCGAACAGCCGACTGAGCCAGTCCATGGCGATCTCCCGATAACAGCGAAAGTGAGACGCTGGAGCATATAGTCGAGATTTAACGACATTCAACGTCTCAAGGTGCGGTCATAGTGTCACTCCGCAATCGGTCACCAACCCCAACAAAGGAGTGCCACCATGTCCCGCCTTTCAGTCCCCAACCTCGAACTCCATGCCGGCCCGTCTGGTCAGATCTATGCCCAGATCAAGAAGGCCATCGGCAGCGTCCCGAACACCTTCGCGGCCATCGCGGCCCACGGCCCCGCCGCCCTCAAGTCGGTCCTCGCCGCGGACGCCGTGCTCGCTGCAGGCAGCCTGACCAAGCGCGATCAGGAGATCATCAAGCTGGTCATCAGCGACGCCGGCGGCTGCGACTACTGCGTCGCCGCCCACAACCATCTCGCCAAGCTCGCTGGCGTGAAGCCGGAGGCACTCAAGCAGATCCGCGATGGCCAGCCCACCGGTGATGCCAAGCGCGACGCGCTGGTCGGCTTCGTCCGCAAGCTCGCGCAGTCCAGCGGTACCGTCAGCGACGCGGATTTCGCTGCGATCAAGGCCGCCGGCTACAGCGACACTCAGCTGGTGGAGATCAGCCTGGCCTTCGCGACGACCATCTTCACCAACGTCTTCAACCGCATCAACGACACCGAGATCGACTTCCCAGCAGTCGCGTGAAGCCGACTGCCCCGTCAGATCTCGAATGAAAGGATCACGACCATGACCACGCTTACCAACACCGCTCAAAATCCGCTTCTCCGCACGCTGGAGCGGTCCGGCCTCCTCGCCGAGGATCTCGACTACCACGTTGTCCGGGCCTCCATGGTGATCATGTTCTTCTTCTTCGGTTACCAGAAATGGTTTCCGTACGAATTCGAAAGACTAGTCCCGTTCATCAGCAACGGTCCGCTGATCTGGTGGCTGTACCCTGCGTTCGGCCACGCCGGCGCCAGCTACTTCCTGGGCGTTTCCGAGTGGACGTTCGGGTCCCTGCTGCTCGCGGGCTTCTGGGACAAGCGGCTCGGCGTTCTTGGCGCCCTGGGCTCGACCGGCACCTTCATCGCGACGGTCACGATCATTCCGTTCATGCCGGAGGGCTGGGACATCGCTGCTGGAGGCTTCCCTGCGATGACCGGCAACGTGCCCTTCCTGATGAAGGACGTCGTTCTGCTTGCCGTCTCGCTCTATCTCCTGAGGCAGGACGTGGTTCGCCTGACGCGGCAATAAGGTGGCAACCCTGCTGACGGCGATGCGTCGCCGGCGAGCTTCCCGCTCGCCGGCGATTGCGCGTTCGGTAATGCCTAATGAGCGCGGCGGAGAGCTCGTTGCCAATTGATTCAGATTTCAGTTCGCGCGATGAAGATCGTGGTCCGGCGTAGGAAATCGTAGCCCGTGATAGTGGGGGAGCAAATCGCCCCCCCAGCCCATCCGCTGGGCGAACTACAGCACGACAAGCGCATCATATCGACTGGTATTCCGATTTGTTCGCCGGAATACTCTATTCTACGATGAGGGCGTAACAGGCCTGCCCGGAGCGCCTCCGCGGTATATGGATCACCAAGAAGGGGATGATCTAGGTCGAGTAGCAGAGCCCGCTAGCCGGCAACGGTCCTAGCTCGCTGAGGGTACGGACTAGTGCGCTACTGGTGGATTTGCATCGCCTGCATCTTAAGCAGAGCTATGCCAGCGAGTGTCGAGCCCAGCGCAATCGCGATCCATAATGCTGGCTAGTCCCAAGCGGGCGCAGGGTTTCGTCGAGACCCAAAGTTCTTCAACAATATCCGCCAAAAGGTACCAGTCACTCCCAAGCGACTTCACACGCGCAACCCTGAGCGAGACGTGCGGCAAGGACTTCCGTATCCTGAAGGGCATCGAGTCCGAATTCCCGCCCGAGGGCACATGTACCGGGTGTCTGGATGGCCGCAAAGGCGGCGCACCGGCGGACCGCGTCCTGAATGCGATGCCGCTGGCAGAGATCACCAGGTACCTGCGGCGGACGCGGCGCTTGTCCGCCCGCCCCGCCTGCGATCACGCCGCCTTATCATCATAGGTGGGAGACGGCATGGCTTCCACCATCTTAACCCAGAAGTCGCCGCCGTGGCGCGGCCATTCAGCCGCCGCGCTGACTTCCTCCGTCATTTCCTGCCAGATCAGGTTGGCTCGGGCGCTGAGCACGTCATCGTCCACGAGGCGGAGCATGCGGCCAATTTCGAGATATGTCGTCTGGTACTCATGAAGCAGAGGCGCGAGCGCGACCGCCGTTTCGTGGCGCATGTTGAGGGACTTCTCTGCGCTGAGCAGCTCCACTTGCTTCTCGAACATGCATCGCATGCCGTCGAGTGCCTTCGAACGGCCGACGCTGTAACGGTCCCGAAACTTGCCGGTTTACGTAGAACGGCTGTTCTACAATGCACTCGCCGCTGACCTGCGTCGAGGCAGGATCACAGGCAGCCTGAACGGGAAAGTCCTAAACCTGCGGGAAGCCGAGCGCCTCGTCAGTATGGCGCGCCGGAATGGCTGGATCTACGATCATGAGGCGCAGCCGCCGACTTCTTGATTGGCTCAGTGCAAGCTCCGTTTGGAGGGCCTGATCCGAAAACCGGCCCTAATCATCGACTCATAGATAGTGCGCCAGACCACGGCTAGGGTTTCAGCTTCGGTCATCATTTCTACTTCACCATTCGGACCAATGCGAAAGCCCGCGGGCTGTTCGCCCTCACGCCAATTCGGAGGCATCTTCAGTTTCTTCACTGTCATCGTCGTCTCTCTGAACTTCATTGGACTTGCCCTCAACGCCAGCAGCTGCGGCACGTGCGGCAGCGCCGGCCGGATTAGCGATCTCCTCGAGCGCGGCACGAACTGTCATTCGGCCTGCAATATTGACCCCCTAAGCCGGGGGATCGGCGTCCAAAATTTGCGAGCCGATTGACAATCAGGCTTGGTCGCGCCCGGGATGGGAATCACGTGACTGTCGCGCGCCAACAGCCAGTTCAAGGCGACCTGGCTGATGCTGGCATCGTGCGCGCGGGCAATCTCGGCGAGACACGTTAGCAGCGCTTTCGCGTCCATGCCGTCCGACGGCTGCGTGAGGCGGCCGGACGCAAGGGGAAAGTACGCGACCAGCGCCACATCGAGCTCGCGGCAGGCTTCGAGCACCCCATTTGTTTCCGCTGCTCGTCGGAGCAGGCTGTAGTTAACCTGACTGGCTGCGAGCCGAACGCCTGCCCTTGCGAGGTGATCGGCCATGCGGCGCATCTGCTCCGCACTGAAATTTGCCACGCCGACCGCGCGTGCCTTGCCGGACTTCACCGCTTCGACGAGGCCTTCGGCGAACACTCGCACATCGATCAACGGCAGCGGATAGTGGACGTAATAGAGATCGATTGTCTTGAGGCCTAGGCGCGCGAGCGAACCGTCAAGCGCGCTGATCAGGCGGCGCGGAGAGGTTCGGCCCGGAAAGGGAAGGAACTTCGATGCTATCACCGCGCCGGGGGGGCCGGCGCGCAAGCAATCACCCACGACGCGCTCCGAGAAATAGATCTCGGCCGTGTCGATCATGCATGGGCCGGCATCATGAATGATCCTGCATGTTTCCAACACGGCCCCGCGATCGGCACGCCGCCACTTGTTCGTGCCGATGCCCAAGGGCAACACACGGATGCCCGTTCGACCCAAGGGGCGCGTCTCAGGATCTGCGGGCATCGCTGGACCTCTCCAAGGCGAAAGCGCCGTTTGCTGTTGGTGTGATGACAATGGCGCTTCAAGCTTACGCCATAGCCACTACGGCCGCATCTGCCGAGGCGGTCGGCGGTTCAATGGAAACCAGACTGCGCATTGGCCTAACGATGGACGCTCCTGGCCGCTCGGGCGGTCGAGATCGGTTCAATCTAGAGAGCGAATGCGCTTCAGATCCCGCAGGTGGGCGGCCAGGACAACGGCTCGGTCTCATGCGTCCTTCCATTTGATCGAGCAGCCGATCGACGCCTTTTGGTCAGCCGGCGCCACACCGGTGGTCGCAATCGCGCGCATGGCCTCGACAAGCTCTCGGGGCGCTCCCGCGCGAGGCGGAGTTGTGCGGCCTTCGTCGAGCCGGCCACGATACTTGAGCTTGCGGTCGGCATTGTAACCGAAGAGGTCCGGCGTACAGACCGCCCCATACGCCCGTGCGACTGTCTGGGTCTCATCGTGAAGATAGGGAAACGGGAAATCATGAGCCTTCGCGAAACGCTTCATATTCTCAAACGAGTCTTCGGGGTAGCTCGCAGCATCATTCGAGCAAATCGTCACAAAGCCGACGCCCTCCGACATCAGTACGCGGGCGTCCGCAATCATGCGATCGATCACCGCTTTGACGTAGGGGCAATGGTTGCAGATGAAGACGACGACCGTGCCTTTTTCGCCCGCAACGTCGTCCAGTGCGTAAGTCTTGCCGTCGGTGGCCGGAAGACGAAATTCCGCCGCCAGCGTATCGAGAATTACTTGTGTAGGTGTTGCCGCCATATCGCACCTCAGCCAACAAGCCGGCTTCGCCGAAACGAGAAACCGGTCGGAGCGAATCTTCTGGCCACCCGGAGCGCACCGCTCTCGCAGCTTTCCAGCGCAACCTTCTGGGCGAGCATTACGTCTCCGATCGGCAGATCGCCAAGTGGCAGGAAACACAGCCCCACCTTCGGGCGGCCGTTCTCGTCGATCTCGCAGACATTCGTCGCGGCGCCGGCATAGATCCTGTACTGCCTGCCGGTATCGCCGCCGACGACCTCGAAATAGCCCTTCTCCGCGAACTGCACCCGTTGCGCCGGCGACAGCCAGTGGCGCAAGAGCCGCAGCGACCGGCCTTCCGGAGTTCTCTCCGCGCCGTGCCCGACGAACAGAGCCCTTATCGCCCTCAAGCGCGAGCGTTCGCCTGGGCGAGACCGCTTAAGATGCCACATGGCGCTGCCTATCAGCCGCCGACCAGCCTCGGAAAGAACAGGGTTTCTTCCGCGTTCGGGTCGAACGACCGGATGTGGGAGACCTGCCCCGGGCCGCTCCGGACCGCGGCGGTGAAGCCGGCGTTGGTCAGCTCGTGGAAGCGCTTTTCCGCCCTCGCCAGTTCTTTCGCGTCGCTCGGATTGAAAGGGTGACGGCTGTCGCCGGTACGGTCCATCACGATCTGGATTGCCATGATCGCCCTCCTCGGAATGCTGATGGCCAAGGACCTCCGATCCAGTATCAGGCCGACGGCGCGGAGTTGCAAGAGAGGAAGATTCGATCGCGAACGCCGGAGTTGGGCGGCTCCGAAGGGCAATGGCCAGCCAGTAGATCCAGGCATTGAACCTTCTTGTCGAGATCTGGCCGATCACCGCCGCAACGAACGCGGTGAGAAAAATACCAATGCCGATCAGATAGCCGCCGTTGTGGGCATTTTGGTCGGCGTGCAGCCAACTCATCGTCACTGAATCGCCACCCGTTTCGCCAAGCGTCGTCGCAAGAATCTTGATGACCCAGAAGCCGAGCGTCACCTCGGGAACTTTGCTTAGGATCTCGTTCCCGTTTTGCATGGTGGCTCCGCAAACATTCACGTGGCGATGGAGAGGTTCACCGTGGACGGCGGCGACCGTTGCCCTGGAACATTAACGTATGACAAGCGGCAAGGGAGCTTCGGAAACCATATACATTTTCGTAACCTTGCCGCTTGCCGCGCGTCTAGCTGTACTCTGCAGATTTGAGTTCGTGGTGCGCAAGAGGACATACCTTCGGCCCGATCAGGCAAACTGTGGGATCTCAAGTCATTTTGAGGGCTCAAACTTAGCTAACACTTAGGAAGCCTTTGCATTCGCTTCTCCCAAGTGTTTTTCGTTCCCCGATGATTGTCAGCTGATTCCCTGACGGAGTTGTCCGCGGCGATTGGCTCCGCTGTTTCTCCGCAACGTCGTCGCACGATTGGGGCGAGACCGCGGTCCAATCTTCAAGCCGAGCGCCAGCTGATTGGGATCGAGACGCTCGGAAGGGCGGGCGAAACTACATTCGCCAAAGCCGCTTGATAGTCGACTTGAGCTGCTCGATTCTCGCCGCAGCGCGAGGCTCAGAAACTTGTTCGCGCTCGCCGGCGACATGAAGCAGGCAAGTTCGCTCGGTTGACGCACCACTGTCGCGCATCAACGATCTGCTCCCTTGTGTGCTGCCGGGTCCATCTCGAACGCCTGCTTCCCCTTTGCGGCCCATAGCTCGCGCGCACGTTCGCCCTGATCACTTTTGAGCTTATCAGCCATCCAGAGCAGCGCGCCGTAGATGGTGGCACGATCATCGCCGGTAAGTTCCACGATACCCGCTTTGACAACGAGGCCGCCGAGTTCGATGAGGTGTCGCGTGCGCTTGCGGCGCTCGACCTGCCACGTGCGCATGTCATGTCGCGCCCTTGCGGCCTGACGCCGGTTGCGCGCCGCTCGGCTGCGCAGGAGGGCTGCCAGGGTCGCGGTCAGGAGATGGTGCATTTCGCCGCGACCGGCTTTGAAAGAACGAGGCCCCGCGCCTGGCCCATGCCTCCCTCTTTCCGGCTTCTTTTGTTTCGGTCAGCACGATCAGCGCACCGGCCAGTTCATTGGCGCTAAGCGCATCTGCGCCGGTGGCCATGACAAGTTCGCCGAGCTGCTGCACTTTGCGGCTCTTGAGGGCGCGCGCCTTTTCTCCAAGTGCCTTCAGTTCAGCATCGAAGTCCCGTGGCTTGCGCATCGTCGTCTCCGTCGCTGTTGATGGAGAAATGATAGTCGAGCGCCCGGCGCAATGCTGTAAGGTCACCGGGACGAGCAGAGACGGGTTGGTCCCGCCCGAGATTTTTTCGAGGGAGGGCGCGCTTATACGTCGTTCCGACGTGCGCTTTGCCGTGTAGATGATCTGGTCGCGATGGCGATCTATCATCTTCACGTCAAGGTTATTGGCCGCAAGTCCGGCTCCAGCGCAGTTGCGTCGGCCGCCTACCGCTCGGGCTCGCGGCTGCGCGACGAGCGCTTGGACCGCAGCCACGATTTTTCCACCAAGCGCGGCGTCGTCCATTCCGAGGTGATGCTGCCGGAACACGCGCCGGAGGCTTGGAGCAACCGCGAACGGCTGTGGAACGATGTCGAAGCCTTCGAGATCAGGAAGGACGCGCAGCTTGCCCGCGAAGTGGAATTCGCTATTCCGCGCGAGATGACGCAGGCACAGGGAATAGAGTTGGCCCGCGACTTCGTTCGGGGCGAGTTCGTCGATCGGGGCATGATCGCCGACCTCAACGTGCATTGGGACATGGCTGAGGACGGCCTGGCGAAACCCCACGCCCATGTCATGCTCACCATGCGCGCGGTGGACGAGAACGGTTTTGGCCCGAAGGTACGGGAGTGGAACCGCACGGAGATGGTGGAGCGCTGGCGCAGACGCTGGGCCGAGCTTGCCAATGAGCGGCTTGCCGAACTCGACATCGACGCACGCATCGACCATCGCAGCCTCGAAGCACAGGGCCTCGCGCTCGAGCCGCAAAGCCAGATCGGTGCTCCCGCCAAGCGTATCGAGGATCGGGGCATCGAGGGCGAAGGGACCGAGGCCGACCGCGCCGAGATGCACCGTGCGATCGCGCGCGGCAATGGGATGCGGATCATCGCCGATCCGTCTCTCGGGCTGGACGCGATCACGCGTCAGCAATCGACCTTCACGCAGCGCGACATCGCTAAGTTCGCGCATCGGCATAGCGACGGTCTCGACCAGTTCAACGAAGTGATGGGCGCGATGCGTAGCGCCCCAGATCTGGTCGAACTTGGCAAGGACGCTCGCGGCGAGGATCGCTTCACCACGCGGGCGATGATCGAGGCGGAACAGCGCTTGCATTGTGCCGCCGAATTGATGGCCGAGCGGGAGCGCCATGAGGTTCGTGACAGGGATCGCGTAGCGGCCCTGGCGCGTGCGGAAGCCCAAGGTCTTGTCCTCTCGAGCGAGCAGGCCGGCGCGCTGGCGCATGTCACGGACGGGCGCGATTTGGGCGTCGTGGTCGGCCATGCCGGGACGGGAAAGAGCGCGATGCTGGGCGTGGCGCGGGAGGTATGGGAAGCGGCTGGCTATGAGGTTCGGGGCGTGGCGCTGTCCGGCATTGCGGCGGAAAACCTCGAAAGCGGATCGGGCATATCGTCACGCACCATCGCCAGTATGGAGCACGGCTGGGAACAAGGACGCGACCTGCTCACGTTGCGCGATGTGCTGGTGATCGATGAGGCCGGCATGGTCGGCACGCGCCAGCTGGAGCGCGTCCTATCCCATGCCGCAGAGGCCGGCACGAAAGTCGTGCTGGTAGGCGATCCGCAACAATTGCAAGCAATAGAAGCGGGTGCGGCCTTCCGCTCGATCCATGAGCGTCATGG
Source organism: Bradyrhizobium sp. CCGUVB23 (assembly GCF_024199885.1). Lineage (NCBI taxonomy): Bacteria > Pseudomonadati > Pseudomonadota > Alphaproteobacteria > Hyphomicrobiales > Nitrobacteraceae > Bradyrhizobium > Bradyrhizobium sp. CCGUVB23. The sequence goes on along the minus strand of NZ_JANADQ010000001.1, from coordinate 4,716,861 downwards.
CGGCGCAGAAATCGGCGAGGTGCGCCGCCAGTGGGAAGACTGGCAGCGGGACGCCACGCGCGATCTCGCCAATGGCAAGACCGGTCATGCGCTCGAAGCCTATCGCTCCCACGGCATGGTGCATGAGGCGCAGACCCGCGAGCAGGCGCGCGGCGATCTGATCGACCAGTGGGACCACGAGCGGCGGGCCTCACCGGATAAGAGCCGGATCATCCTCACCCACACTAACGACGAAGTCCGCGCCCTCAACGAAGCTGCGCGCGAGCGGATGCGGGCCGCCGGCGATCTTGGCGATGAGGTGCGCTTGACGGTCGAGCGCGGCGGGCGCCACTTCGCCAGCGGGGACCGCGTCATGTTCCTGCAGAACGAGCGCGATCTCGGCGTGAAAAACGGCATGCTCGGCACCATCGAGCAGGTCAGCACGCAATTCATGATCGTGCAGACCGACGATGGCCGATCGGTTCGCTTCGACCTCAAGGACTATAACCGCATTGATCACGGCTATGCTGCGACGATCCACAAGGCCCAGGGCATGACGGTGGACCGCACCCATGTGCTGGCGACGCCGGGCATGGATGCCCATGGCAGCTATGTCGCCCTATCGCGGCATCGCGACGGTATGGAGCTGCATTATGGCCGCGACGATTTTGCCAATCAGGACCGGCTCGGCCGAACCCTGTCGCGCGATCGCGCGAAGGATATGGCCTCGGACTACGACCGCGCCGATCCGGTACAGAGCTACGCCGAGCGGCGTGGGATCACCTTCCGCGAGCGCGTGGCCGAGATCGTGCGCAGGGTCGTACCGGAGAAGGTGCGCGACATGTTCGATAGCCTGCGTCCATCTGCCGACGCTGTGCCTAGTCTGAACGACACGCGGAGACCGGCACTGGAAACGCCGGAAAGAGAAAGGAGCGGTACGCCGGTCGAGCGGCGCGAAGCCGCAGCGCCGGAAAGGAAGGTGACGCAAGATCCTGAAGCGGAAGCGCGACGCCTGCGCACGGGGGCGCTGGTGCGCCATGCCCGCGCCGTGGATACGATCTTCGAGGCGCAGGAGATGGGCGGCGAGGCAAGCCCCGAGCAGGTGAAAGAACTCCAAAAGGCCCGGCGGGTCTTCGAGAACGTGCGGCCCTACGGCTCGGTTGATGCCGAAGCCGCCTACAAGAAGAACCCGGAGCTTGCCCACGAGGCTGCGTCAGGTCGCCTCAACCGCGCCGTCCGCGCCCTCCAGCTCGAAACAGAACTCCGCATCAATCCGAACCGCCGCGCCGACCGCTTCGTGGAACGCTGGCAGGAACTCGACCAGACCCGCCTGAGCCAGTATCAGGCGGGCGACATGTCCGGCTACAGGGCCACGCGCTCGGCCATGGGCGATATGGCCAGGAGCCTCGAACGCGATCCGCAAATGGAATCCATCCTCGCCAACCGCAAGCGGGAGCTCGGCATCGCCTTCGACTCAGGCCGCCGGCTTGGCATCGAACTCGCGTTCACCCACGGCCTCGACCTCGGTAGAGGCCGGGGCCTCGGAATTTGATCTATCCTTTTTCCGCTGGCTCTACGCCACGGCACGGCGATGCGAAAAATGCTCTTGCGCGCCTGGAACGGCCAGTCCTGTCTAGTTTCAGATGCTGCCAGAAGCAGCCAACAGGAGGCAGCGCGGCCATGCGCGAACCGGACCGTATCATCCGCTTGAAAACCGTTGTTGCCAGGACCGGGCTGTCCCGATCCACCATCTACCGCAAGATCACTGAGGGTACTTTCCCGACCAAAATCAAGATCAGCATCAACGGCACCGGCTGGCATGAATCCGACATCAACCGCTGGATAGCGGATCCAGTCGGATGGCGTCCGAAACGCGAGTTCGATGAGGTTCGGTGAGGTCCGATAGCGCTTCCGATCGTCCGATTTTTACTCTCCTGTACGCTGGAGTTAGAGGCTGCATCGACAACTCTTTTGGTCGATGCCATTGGCAACATAAAGTTTGGTGCAGTCTGGTGACGCGCTACGCGCCCATGACGCCGAAACAATGCACGTTGAGACGGTGCAAGCTACCGGGGAAGCAGCGTCGTCTCGCAAAGCGACACCACAAATGTCATCCTGTGCAAATGCCACTAACGCGGCCCTGTCCTGATCTCCTTTTGGCAGAGATCATCGAAGCACCTCTATGAACCATGGCTGACAACGACGATAACAAGCGGCGCCGGCTCGCCGAGTTTAAGGACGGGTGCCGCTATGGGAAGTTCGGAAAAACGAAAGCTTATGAGCTAATCGCTCGGCAACGGATCAGGGCCTACAAGATGGGAGGCAAGACGCTCATCGATCTCGATAGCATCGATGAATATCATGCATCGCTGCCACGGGTTGAATCACGGGCTATGCTTTAGGCCGATTTGCGCAACGGTACGGCAACTCCCTTGCGCAGGCGGTCGAGACGATTGGCCCAATGCTGCATCAGGCGCACGCGTTCGCTCCAATAAGCTGCCCGGTTGTAGATGCCACGAATCTTGTTCTTGTCGCCCTTGGCAAGCTGGCGCCGCACCACCTCGTCGCGGCGCCGCCTCTTTTTCTCGTCCGTTTCATGGGCGAGCTGAGCTTCCACCACATCGCCGTCGAATGCGCCTTCTTCATTGAGCAAGGTCGAGGCGCTGGACCGGAAGCCATGCGCGCAGTGGTCGCCACCGGGGCCGGTGTCGTAGCCCATGATCCGCAGGGCCTTGTTGATCGTGTTGTCGGACATAGGCACATCATCGTCATGGGAGAACAAGTAGCGGCCGCGGCCGGTCAACGGTCGCAACTCGGTAAGGATAGCGAGCGCTTGGCGGGAGAGCGGCACTTCGTGATCATCGCGCATCTTCATTTTCTGGGCGGGGATCAGCCATAGGCGGTTCTTTTCGTCAAACTCGGTCCACTCGGCCAGCCGCAACTCGCCAGGCCGCACCATGGTCAAGGCGATCAGCTTGAGCGCGTAGCGCACGAGCCCGCCGTTCTTGGCGTCATAGACCTCAATCCGGCGCATCAGGTCGCCGACGTCGTCGGGATCGGTCAGCGCGGGGCGCGGATTGCCCTTGGGTGCCTTGGTGAGCGCGTGCTTCAAGTCGCGAGTGGGGTCACTGCTGCAATACGAAGCACCGACGCCAAATTGGAAGACCCGTGAGGCGGTCGAGCGTAGGCGTCCGACGGTGTAGTATCGGCCGCGGGCCTCGGCACGCCGGAATGCTGTCAGCAATTCCGGCGGAGCGATCTCGCAAAGCGGCCGGTCGCCGATCTCACGATTGAGCTGAGCGAGATTCCAGCGTTCCCGCTTGATCGTCGACTTGGCCTTGTTCTCTTTTTCGAGCTTCGTGGTCGCCCATTCTTCCCCGACTGCCCGAAAGGTGTGCTTGAGCTTTTCGTCCTCCTGTCGCTTGGCCTCGCGCACTGCAACTGGATCTTGGCCCTGATCGAGCAGCTTTTCCGCGTTGTGGCGCTTTTCGCGCGCGGCCTTGAGTCCAACGCCTGGAAAGGTGCCGAAAGACATATTTTTGCGCTTGCCGGCGAAACGGTAGCGGTAGAGCCACAGCTTGGTCCCGTTGGGCCGAACCACGACGCTGAGGCCCTGGCCGTCAGCAATCGCATATTCCTTGTCCGCCGGCGTCGCATTACGGATTTTCGTGTCGCTCAGTTCATCCATGGGAAGGCTCCCCTCGCAGTCGGGCGGCCCAGCCAGTGTACCCGGCCCCTTCCAGTGTACCCACAGTGTACCCGGAGACGCCGGATGCCCTCGGACGGTCGCGAACCGTATCGGGCGTCAATATATGAAGAAACACCTGATTTTACGAGGGTTCTTGCTGATCGGCGAACGGACGCGGAGGAGAAAGAACCGGGCCGGAGAGGCTAATGGTGCCCAGGGGCGGAATCGAACCACCGACACTGCGATTTTCAGTCGCATGCTCTACCAACTGAGCTACCTGGGCGTGCTCCAAGAGAGGGGCCAAGGCCCATCGAGCGGGCGGTTTATAGTGGGCTGGAGGCGGCCTGTCCACCCGGCTTCGCCTGAAGGCTTAGCCGGGCGCAGCCCGGCTGTGTACAAGATCGGCGCGGGCGTGCGGCGGGGCTCTCGCGAGCAGCTAATCCATTGATAATAAAATATTATTCCACATCATCCACCTCGTCGTCGCGGCCGGGGATGACGTAGGAGCCCTTGAGCCAGCGGTTGAGGTCGACGTCGCGGCAGCGCGAGGAGCAGAACGGGCGGGTGGCCTCGGACTGCGGCTTGCCGCAGATCGGGCAGGTCTTGAGCGGGGGAAGCGGCTTTTTGACTTGGTCGTCCATGGGGTGAGCCTACACGAAGTCCGGGGATAAGAGGCTGCGGAGCGGTGGGGTTCCGAGACGGCAGCGGGGCTTGCGGCCACCCCCTCCCCAAGGGGGGAGCGCACCGCCGATGTGGCGAGACGCCCAATTCGGGCGTCGCGGCAAGGGCCGACTGGCGGCCCTCCTACTTTGCATGGGGTTGTTTTCGAGATTTTGGTGGGAGGGCGCTTCAGACGCCGACGGCGTTGAGCCAGCCGAAGCGGATGGGGAAGCCCTCGCCGCCGAGCAGCGTGGTGGTCTCGTAAAGCGGCAGGCCGACGACGTTGCTGTAGGAGCCGACCATCTTGACCACGAAGGAGCCGGCGATGCCTTGCACGGCGTAGCCGCCGGCCTTGCCGCGCCATTCGCCGGAGCCGATGTAGGCCTGGATGTCGTCCTCGGAGAGGCGCTTGAAACGGACGCGGGTCTCGACCAGACGCTGGCGGAAGGCCTCGCGCGGCGTGACCAGGGTGATCGCGGTATAGACGCGGTGGTTGCGGCCCGACAAGAGCCGCAGGCACTGCGCGGCCTCGTCCACCAGGTTGGCCTTGGGCAGGATGCGGCGGCCGACCGCGACCACGGTGTCGGCGGAGAGGATGAAGGCGCCGCGCAGCTCATCGTCGAGCTGCACTGATTTCAGCGCCGCATCGGCTTTTGCCCGGGCGAGACGATTGGCGCAGGCGCGCGGCAGCTCGCCCCGCTTCGGCGTCTCATCGACATCGGCCGGCCGCAAGGCATCGGGCTCGATGCCAGCCTGATTGAGCAGCGACAGGCGCCGTGGCGAACCGGAGGCAAGAACGAATTTGGGGCGGCCGAGCATCAGGTGTTTTTGGGGGACGAAGCAGGGGGTGAATTGCGCGCGGAACCTATCGGAAGGGGGCCGGTTTCACAACCCGGGAACCGGAAATCGAGCGATTCGAGGTGACTTCAGATGCATGTGCCTGCGGTCTGTGACGCCGGTGTTACGATGGTTTCGTGTCCCGGACGCGCGCAGCATGAAATGACGCGACGCAGAGCCGGGACCCAGGGGCTTGCGCTCGCGGTGAGATGGGCCCCGGCTCTGCAGCGCATCGCGCAAGACGCGCTGCGCTGCGTCCGGGGCACGAGAGCTACCCGCTCGCGGCCCCCGCCCTCGCGAAGCGCTTGCGGATGCGCAGCAGGAGCTGGTCGCAGACTTCGCGGTAGGCGGCGAGCTTCTGGTCGCGGCTGCCTTCGGTGCCGGTCGGATCGTGCGTCGGCCAGTACTCGACGTCGGCGGCGAGCGTCCGCGTCAGCTCCAGCGCCTTGTGATGGGCCTCGGGCGACAGCGTGATGATGAGGTCGAAATTGAGCCCCTCCCAGTCCTCCAGCTCCTCAAAGGTCTGCGGCTTGTGGGTGGAGATGTCCTGTCCGAGTTCGGCCATCACGGCGACCGCGAAGGGATCGAGCTCGCCCTTCCTAGCGCCGGCGGACTTCACGTAGAGCCCGTGCGGAAACATGTGATGCAGCAGGCTCTCGGCCATCGGCGAGCGTACGCTGTTGAGCGCGCAGGCGAACAACACTGACTGCGGATCGCGTGCGCGGGGCGGCGCCGCCATCGCGCTTAGCCTTTCCAGTGCAGGACAGTGATGAGCGTGAACAGCCGGCGCGAGGTCTCGAAATCGACCCGCACCTTGCCCTTCAGCCGCTCCTGGAGCGTGCGCGATCCCTCGTCATGGATGCCGCGGCGGCCCATGTCGATGGCCTCGATCTTGTCCGGCGTCGCAGTCCGGATCGCCTGGTAGTAGCTGTCGCAGATCATGAAATAGTCCTTCACGATCCGCCGGAACGGCGTCAGCGACAACAGATGCGCGACCACGGGCGTGCCGCCCTCGCGGCGGATGTCGAACATCAACCGGTTGCCGGTGATGCCGATATGCAGCGTGAACGGCCCCTGCCCGTCGGCGCCTTCCGGCGCGAATAGGTTCTGCTCGATCAGGTCGTAGATCGCGATCGCGCGCTCATGCTCGATGTCCGGCCCGGAGCGGCCGATCGATTCCTCGTCGAGCGTGACGCCGACGATGCGATTTTGCGTGTCGTCCTGTGCGGGCTTGTTCATGACAGATTGAGGCGCAATCCCACCGAGCGCGCGTGGGCGTCCAGCCCTTCCGCTTTGCCGAGCGTCATCGCGGCGGGCCCGAGCGCACGGAGCTGATCGGGGCCGCATTTCAAAATCGAGGTGCGCTTCATGAAGTCGTGCACCGAAAGTCCCGAGGAGAAGCGCGCCGAACGCGCGGTCGGCAGCACGTGATTGGAGCCGCCGACATAGTCGCCGATCGCCTCGGGCGTGTGCGCGCCGAGGAACACCGCGCCGGCATTGCGGATCCGGCCTGCGAGCGCGTCCGGGTCCGTCGTCATGATCTCGAGATGCTCGGCGGCGATCGCGTCCGCGAGCGGGATCGCGTCATCGAGGTTCTGCACCATGATGATGGCGCCGAAATCGGCCCAGGAGGCGCCGGCGATCGCGGCGCGCGGCAGCGTCTTCAACTGCGCGTCGACCGCCTTTTCGACATCGGCGGCGAGCCGCGCGCTGTCGGTGATCAGAATCGACTGCGCGCTCGTATCATGCTCGGCCTGAGCCAAAAGATCGGCGGCGATCCAGTCGGCATTGCCGGTGTCGTCGGCGATCACCAGCACCTCGGAGGGACCGGCGATCATGTCGATGCCGACCTTGCCGAACACCAGCCGCTTTGCCGCGGCGACATAGGCGTTGCCGGGGCCGACGATCTTGGCGACCGGCGCGATCGTCGCAGTGCCATGGGCGAGCGCGGCAACGGCCTGCGCGCCGCCGACGCGGTAGATCTCGCTGACGCCGCCGAGATGGGCGGCCGCCAGCACCAGCGGATTGAGCTTACCGTCGGGCGACGGCACCACCATCACGAGGCGCGCAACGCCGGCGACCTTGGCCGGCACCGCATTCATCAGCACCGAGGAGGGATAGGCCGCGGTACCGCCGGGCACGTAGAGGCCGGCCGATTCGATTGCCGTGTAGCGCCAGCCAAGCTCGACGCCGAGCGGATCGGTGAAGCGCTCATCCTTCGGCAGTTGACGCGCGTGATAGGTCTCGATGCGGTCGCGGGCGAGCTTGAGCGCATCCAGCGTCGCGGCATCGCAGGCTTTTGTCGCGGCCTCGATCTCGGCGGCGGAGACACGCAAGGAGGGCGCATCGAGCTCCAGCCGGTCGAACTTGCGCGTCGCCTCGATCAGCGCGGCATCGCCGCGCCTGGCCACATCGTCGACGATGGCGCGCGCTGCGGCCTCGACGTCGGCCGAGACCTCGCGCTTGGCGGCGAGGAAGGCCGCAAATCGCTGGTCGAAATCGGCGCTGCTGCGGTCGAGGCGAATGGGCATGTTGCGGCGGTCTTTTGGCTGGTCTTTGGGGTGGATCGGGCTCACCAGGTCCCCTGCTCAATGGCGCGGCGGGCCACCGCCGTCAACCCTTGGGAGATGTCGTTCCGGTTTGACCCCCTAGTCCTCCCCGCCCTCCCCCGTCCCGAGCTCATCCGCGCCCAGGTCGGTCAGCTCGCATTCCAGGCATTCGACGTCGAGCCGGATTGCGCCGCCATGGGCGAACAGGAGCAGCGCGCTGCCACCGGGGGCGTTTTGGTCGTGAAACTCGATGCCGACGAGGTCCAAAACCCGCTCGGGCGCGGCGAGGTCGATATTGCGCGACTTGCAGGCGAGCACGCGGTCGAAGCGGAGCGCGGAGACCAGCCGGCGCGGCTCGGTCTCGCCGTCCAGCGTCTGCTCCCAGTCCAGCCGGTTCATGCCGACCACCAGCCGCTTCTCGCCCTGCCGCCAGATGATGTCGGAGGTCTGCACCCGCGCGTCCTGCACATGGGTGGAGATGACGGCGAGGTCGTCGGCATCGAGTGCAATCAGTTTGAGCTGGGGCGGCATCGGCCTGCACCTCTCATGGACGTCGCGGGCCGCGCCTCAACGCAGCCGGACCGCGGCGGCTTCTGTAGAAGCTATCCGGCCGGTGGTCCGTAGGCTATCGCTATCACCTCCCCGGTCAGGCGGCGGCCGCAAACTCGTCGAAGGATATGCCGGTCAGCGTCGCCGAAGCATCCCACAGCATGGCCGCTGAGGCGAGATCCATTGCCTGCGGCATGATCTTCGCCGGTGCGGGCGCGCCCTTCAATTCGTAGAAGCCGTTCGGGCCATAATAGCCGCCTGCTTGCGCAGCGGGCGAGCTTGCGGCGAACAGCGTCGGCAACGCACCCTCGGCCGCGGACTGGCTGATATAGGGCTGGATCAACCGGCCGATCCGCCACGACAGGGTACCGGTGCCCGGACCATTGGCGATCAGCTCGGTGCGTGCGAAGCCGGGATGCGCAGCAACGCTTTTCAGTCCCCAGCCGGCAGCATTGCTGCGGCGCTGCAATTCGAGCGCAAACATCAGCATCGCTAGCTTGGACTGACAGTAGGCGCGCCAGGGCCGATAGGAACGCTTGCTCTGGAGATCGTCGAAGTCGATTCGACCGGAACGATGCGCAAGGCTTGCGAGCTGGACCACGCGCGCGCCCTGCGCACGGCGAAGCTGCGGCAACAAATGCGCCGTCAACGCGTAGTGGCCGAGATAGTTGGTGCCGAGCTGCATCTCGAAGGCGTCGGCGGTCTCGCGGCGTTTCGGCAGCGCCATCACGCCGGCATTGTTCACCAGGATATCCAGCCGGTCGTGGCTGGCGGCGAACCGCCCGGCAAACTCGGTGACCGAGCCGAGCCTTGCAAGGTCAAGCTCCTCATAGGCAACCAGCGCGTTCGGAAAGCGGTTGCAGATCAGCTCGAGGGCGCGTTGGCCCTTTGCCTCGCTGCGGCCGGCGAGTATGACGGTAGCGCCGGCACCGGCGAGCGCCAGCGCGGTCTCATAGCCGAGCCCGCCGTTTGCGCCGGTGACGATAGCGGTCTTGCCGTCGAGCGAGGGAATATCGGCAGTGGTCCAGTCAGGCATGCCAGTCTCCAGCACGTTGGCTCTTGTTGAATTGAAGCGCCCCGCGACGGCTCTAAATGTGCACTTAGTGCAACTTTGCAAGAGGTGAGAATTTGACCGCCGCGAAGACGGCCAGAAACCGGGCCAAGCCCTCGTCGCCGAGGGAAAAATCCGCGCCTGCGACCGGCCTTCGGCAGCGCAAGCGCGAGGCGACGCAGGAACGGCTGACCCGGGCGGCGATGGCGCTGTTCCTCCAGCGCGGCTTCGAGGCGACGACGATCGACGATATCGCCGCAGCCGCCGAGGTGTCACGCCGCAGCTTCTTTCACTATTTCGCGAGCAAGGAGGACGCGGTCTACGCCTGGCAGGAGGATATCGCCGCATCGCTCACCGAGGAGGTCGCAGCACGCCCTGCAAGCGAATCCATGCTGACAGCCGCAGAAAATGCCATCGCGGCGGCGACGAAACGGCTCGATCCAAGCGAGGCGCTCGCCATGGCGCGGCTCAAGCGCGACAATCCGATCCTGCAAGCGCGCGACCAGCTCAAATATGAGCGGCTCGAACGCGCGCTTGCCCAAGGGCTCGCCCGGCGCACGAACAGGAAGTCCGAAAAGCTCCGGGCACGCCTCGTCGCGATGATCGCAACCGGCGCGATGCGCGTCGGCGGCGAAGTCTGGGTTACCGAAGATGCGCGCGAAAAGCCGGAAGCCTTCGTCAAGCGCATGTTCGACGCGATCAGGGGGATTTTGAAGTGAGGTGTTCTTCTTCCTTCTCCCCTTGGCGACGGGAGAAGGGAAGAGTTCAGCGCCAGTCTCACTCCTTGAAAAACGCCAACAGGTCCGCGTTGATTGTCTCCGCTTCCGTGGTCGGCATGCCGTGCGGGAAGCCTTTGTAGGTCTTCAGCGTGCCGTGCTTCAGAAGCTTGGCCGAGAGCGGTCCGGAGTCGGCGTAGGGGACGATCTGGTCGTCGTCGCCGTGCATGACGAGCACGGGCACGTTGATTGTCTTCAGGTCCTCGGTGAAATCGGTCTGCGAGAAGGCGACGATGCCGTCGTAATGCGCTTTCGCGCCGCCCATCATGCCCTGGCGCCACCAGTTCTGGATCACCGCTTCTGACGGCTTTGCGCCGGGACGGTTGTAGCCATAGAACGGACCTGCCGCGATGTCGCGATAGAATTGCGAGCGGCTAGCCGCAACCTGCGCCTGGAAATCGTCGAACACTTTCTTCGGCAGGCCGCCGGGATTGGCCGGCGTCTGCACCATCAAGGGCGGCACCGCCGCGATGATCGCGGCCTTCGCGACCCTGCTTTCGCCGTGACGGGCGATGTAGTGCACGACCTCGCCACCGCCGGTGGAATGGCCGACGTGAAGCGCGTTCTTCAGATCGAGATGCGCGGTGAGCGCAGCAAGATCATCGGCATAGTGATCCATGTCGTGGCCGTCAGCGACCTGGCTGGAGCGGCCGTGACCACGGCGGTCATGGGCGATGACGCGGTAGCCATGATTGAGGAAGAACAGCATCTGGGCGTCCCAGTCGTCAGACGACAGCGGCCAGCCATGGCTGAACACGATCGGCTGGCCCTTGCCCCAGTCCTTGTAGAAGATCTCGACGCCGTCTTTTGTGGTGATGGTGGGCATGATTTGCTCCCTGTTCTTGAGTCATTCCGGGGCATGCGAAGCGTGAACCCGGAATCTGGAGACTGTTGCGCGAGATTCCGGGTTCGACGCTGACGCGTCGCCCCGGAATGACGAGCAAGTGGTGAGTGTCAGGCGAATGCCATCGGCTTGAACCGGCGCCAGGCGCCGATGATCACGAGCACGAAGAACACCAACACGATGCCCTGCACCACCGCGAACACCGGTCCCGATGGCGGAGCGGGCGGCACGGCCGGTGCCAGTGCCGCCAATGCGGGCACCTTGAGGAACGACTGGATGATCAGCACGAAGACGTTGAGATAGAGCGAGGTCATCGCCGTGACGATGTAGATCGGCCGCCATGCGCCGGAGAGTTTTACGCCGTAAAGCGCGATGCAGGCGATCGCGAGCAGAACCAGCGAGAGGATGCCGACCATATGCGACGGCAACAGCTCCTTGAAGGGAAACAGGAAGCCGGTGGCGCTGGTCAGAATCGTGAACAGCAGGAAGATCGCGGTGAGGCCCGGCATTCGCTTCGAACCGAGCAGTCCGAACATTACGACGATGCCGGAAGCGATCGCGATCAGGCTGATGATGACATGGAGCATCGTGAAGGCAGGCAGGCTTAGCCCAAGAACCATGGCAACTCTCCCCGTTTGCGAAGACGCGGATGGTATTACGACCCTCATCGAACTGCACCATGCGATGTTGCCACACGCAGGCGTTGAGCCATGCGTTCGCCGTTCGGTACGACGAACGCATGGCTCGATTTTGCACGTCTGTCACACGTGACGGCCGTCAATGCGGCAGCAAATCAATCGAGAAGCGCCGGTCGGCAGGTCACAGACCTCGCGTCATACGACTTTGGTATCGAAGATGAGCAGGTCGGCGCCGCCGCTGGCAAATTTCGGGACGTCGCCTCCAGCCGCCCTGCCTTCAGGGCTGGCAAAGCCCGCCTGGATGTCGGCAACGCTGTCGAATGTCAAAATGGCGACGAGATGTACCCCGGAAGGTCCGGCAGGCGTTCCGACGGGTCCGGTGCTGATCGCGTATTTCTTCAGGCCGGGAATCTTCTTGGCAAGCGGGATATGCGTTTCAGCGTAGTACTTGTCGAAGGCAGCAGCATCCTTGGGTGTCTTGTAGAGCACGACGACTTCAGCCATTTAGTCCTCCCTTGAACCTTGTCGTTTTTCGATCCTCATGGTGAAGAGCGTGCGAAGCACACGTCTCGGACCATGCAGGCCCCGCAGTTGCATTGCGGCCTTCATCCTTCGAGACGCCGCGTTCCGCGGCTCCTCAGGATGAGGGGATAGTCCGCAGTTGCCGGCGGGATGGCAAGTCACATTCGCCCAACTTACATTCGCCCAGGTCGGATTCGCCAAAGTCCGGTTCGCTTGGCCCTGCTTTGTCCTATGCTTGATTAAAGCGCCGGTTTCGCGGCATCGCCAAGGAAACCGTGCAGCGAGGCCACGACCTGCGCGCCTTCTCCGATGGCTCCGCCGACGCGCTTGACCGAGCCGGAGCGCACATCGCCGACGGCATAGACGCCGGGCACCGAGGTTTCGAGCGGCGCGACCAGCCGACCCTGGTTCTGCTCGGACTGCGCGCCGGTGACGACGAAGCCGCCGCGATCGAGCGTCACGCCGCAGCCATCGAGCCAGCTGGTCGCCGGATCGGCACCGACGAACAGGAAGAGGTTGCGGACATCGGCGGCATCCTCGTCGGTCGACAGCCGGCTCCTCCAGCGGATACGCCGGAGCAGCGCGGCCTCGTCGCCCTCGAGCGCGACGATCTCGGTGTTGAACAGGAGCTCGATGTTCGGTGTCGCCTCGATACGCTCGATGAGATAGCGCGACATGCTGGCCCCTAAGCCACCGCCACGGATGATCATCAGCACCTTCTTCGCGTGGCCCGACAGGAACACGGCGGCCTGCCCCGCTGAATTGCCGGCGCCGACGAGGGCCACCTCCTCACCCGAACAGAGCCGCGCTTCGACCGGCGAGGCCCAATACCAGACGCCACGGCCCTCGAACTTCTCCAAATTCTCGATTTCCGGCCGGCGATAACGCGCGCCGCTCGCGACCACCACTGCGCGCGAGCGCAAGGTGTCGCCGCAGTCGAGCGCCAGCGAAAAGGTGCCGGCACTGCGCGAGCAATCCAGCGACTTCGCCGACATCGGGATCATGATATCGGCGCCGAACTTCTGCGCCTGCGTGAAGGCGCGGCCCGCGAGCGCCTGGCCGGAAATGCCGGTCGGAAAGCCGAGATAGTTCTCGATGCGCGCGCTCGCTCCGGCCTGGCCGCCGAAGGCACACGTATCGAGTACGGCGACCGAGAGGCCTTCGGAGGCCGCATAGACCGCAGTCGCAAGCCCGGCCGGTCCGCAGCCGACGATCGCGACGTCATAGATCTTTTCACCGCGTGGACCACCGATCATGCCGATGGCGCGTCCAAGCTCGATCTCGGTCGGATTGCGCAGCACGGCGCCGTCGGCGGTGACGACCAGCGGCCAATCCTCGGGCTTGGGCGAATAGCGCGCGATCAGCTCGGCCGCATCGTGCTCGCCATCAGGGTCGAGCAGGTGATGCGGCTGCCCGTTGCGGGTGAGAAAGCCCTGCAGGCGCACCACACCGGCCGAATGCGACGGGCCAATCAGAACGGGGCCGCCGACGCCGCCTTGGATCAGGCTGACCCGGCGCAGGATCAGCGCGCGCATGATGCGCTCGCCGAGATCGGCTTCGGCAACCAGCAGAGCGCGCAGCCGATCCGGCGGGATCAGAAGCGTCTCGACATCGCCGTCGGCATGGCCATCGACCAGCGCGGGCCGCCCGGAGAGCTGGCCGAGCTCCGCCAGAAACTGGCCGGGCCCTTGATCGATCACCGGCGTGACGTGACCAAGCCCGTCGCGCTGGGTGATGGCGACATGGCCCGACAGCACCACGAACATGCCCGGCCCGCGCTTGCCGGTCTCGAACAGCAGCTCGCCGCTCTTGTAATGCCTGGTCTCACCGAATTGGAGCAGGCGCTCGATCTCGGCCGGCGTCAGCGTCGGAAAAGTCTGCTCGGGGCGGGAGAAGCGTGAGATCAGCGCGTCCCCATCGGTTCGTTCCGGTCCATCCTGCGCCATCACCGCTCTCACTCATTCCAAAAATCTAGCCGCCGGGCTTACCGGCGATCTCCTCATCGGTGCTTGGTTCGTCGTCCTGTGAGGGACCGGCCGTCCCGGCGCGCTCGCGCGCCTGCGCCTTGCGGCGCTTCAGGTTCTCGCGCAGCGCCGATTTCAGTCGATCCTGCCGGGTATCTCCCGCTCGCGTCTTGTCGTTGCCTTCGGTCATTACGGGCTCACCATCATGATCGACGACAGGATGCCATCGAACGAGGACAGCTCAAGGGGCGGTGGCCGGCCGAAACAACGAAGCGGCCAGAATGGGTCGAATTCAGGGTTGCGGCCAACTGGCCAGTTGGCTGGGGATTTTGCGGAACCAAATCGCCCCAAAGCGGGTCATTTCGGGGCAAATTGGCCCCTTCGGGCACGCAACCGGGCCATTTATCGATTTCGCGGAGCCAGCGCGCTTGCACAGAAGGGGGGCTTGTGGCAGAGATCGCCCCGCTTGGTGGGCCCATGTCGCGGCCCGATTCTTTGCCAGCATCTGCTGCCGTAGCTCAGTGGTAGAGCACTCCCTTGGTAAGGGAGAGGTCGACAGTTCAATCCTGTCCGGCAGCACCAGCCAATCCCATTTGCCGACGACGTCTCGTCCTGCCCCTCACGGATGCCATCTTGATCAAACGTTCCCTGCCCTATGAAGGACTGCTCCACGAGATCGTCGAGCATAACGGCGTGCTCTATCTCGGCGGCGTCGTTCCCGAGGATGCCGGGCTCGACATGGCGGGGCAGGCCAACGATGTGTTTCGCCAGCTGAAGACCCTGCTCGAGGGGGCCGGCTCAGATCTCTCCTGCGTTCTGCAGGTGACGATCTACATGACCGATCTCGCCGACAAGGCGGCGCTCAACCAGGTCTGGAAGCGCTATTTTACCGCGGAACATCTGCCGGCACGTGCCGCGGTCGGCGTCGCGGATCTCGGCCCGGGCGTCAAGCTTGAGCTGACCGCGATCGCCGCCCGCCGCTAGGCCCTTCCGGCTAGCGAGCGCATCCCACGATCATCTCCGGCAGCCGCGAGACCGGCGTCGGTCTCGGTCCCAACCGAAACATCGAAAACAACCCCATGCAAAGTAGCGCGCCATCGCCGCCAGGGGATGCCGAAGACATCTGGCGCGTCGGGCAAATCAGCAGCAAAAATCCATGATCGCGGCCGCAGCGCGCTTTCTGCGCGCGACTGACGCCCCAGGATCGGCCGATCTTGGGGACGGGTGTCAGCCGTTCTCATCAATGGCGACGATGGTCTCAGCGCGCGGCAAGGCGCACACCACCCGCGTGGAGTTCGGCAAAGTAATCGTCAGCCACAAGGTCTCGTCGTCGTGGGCACCGATCACGACGAGGGCTTCGAGGTAGGCCGCTTCGTAATCGTCCGCGACGGAAAAGCCGGCACGCTTCAGCGCACCGCGCTCCTGTTCGTCAAACTTCACAATTGTCGTCTTGGTTTTGGGAAGCCCCGCCGCTCGCCGTTCTATCCGGGTTGGGTGCTGAAGCCTCGTTAATTTGCGGAAAGAAAAACGGCACGCAATCGACGGAACTATCGCGATGCGATCCTTCGCTCTGCCCTCCATCGGTAATTGAAAAACCGTTTGGCTTGATCGCGCACATGGCAGGCATTCGCGATAAGGAGATTACTCCCCAGCTTTCATAAGTTTAATTGGCTTTCGACGATTTCAAATCGATAGAAGGCGAAGGAGACTTGGCCGGGCGTGAAGGCGCTGTACGGACAAACAAGAATAACAGGCAAGCACAGCTACTTTTCGTCCCAGGAGAAACATGCGCGGCATCATCCATGTCGTGGATGACGACGTGTCATTCCGAACAGCTATCCAGCGACTACTAGAAAAGACCGGCTACCGCGTCGTCACCTATGCATCGGCTCAGCAGTTGCTGGACCAGCCGCCGGAACCAGATGCCGGTGGCTGCATTCTTCTGGATGTCCGGATGCCGGACTTGAGCGGGCCTGAGCTTCAAAGCCGTTTGACCGAGCTCGGCTCGACGCTGCCCATCGTGTTTCTGACCGGCTACCCGGACATCAGCCTCACGGTGAAAGCGATCAAGGCGGGAGCAGACAACTTCCTCACCAAGCCAGTCAGCTCGACGGAGCTACTGAGTGCAATCGAAGCGGCGATGACGCGCTACGAGACGGAACGCGCGCGCAACGGCGAACTGGAAGCGCTCCGGGCCCGGCTGTCGACGCTGAGTCCGCGCCAGCGGCAGGTCTTCGAGATCATTGTACAGGGCAAGACAAACAAGCATGCCGCGCGCGAACTTGGCTGTGCCGAGCGAACGATCAAGGCGCATCGGCAAGCGATCATGGAAAAAATGAACGTTCAATCGGTAGCTCGGCTCGTCACGATTGCCCAGCGGCTCGGCATCTCCAGTCCGGGGAACGATGGATCAGGGGTGAACGAGTAAGCAAGCTCGATGGCGGCGCATGACGCCGCCAGCACGCTGTGCAAGGCGCAAGCTTTTCCTCAGCCCAGCACGCCGTATTTCCTGAACCAGGCCTGCATCTGGGCCCAGGCATCTTCCGCAGCGTCCTTGCGATAGCTGGGACGGTAGTCGGCGTGGAAGCCGTGCGACCGAAATGCCGGTATCGGCTTCGCCATAGAGGCCGAACACGGGCGCCTTCATCTCGGGTGCGAGCTGAAGGTCGTCTTAGGCCGTGGTCGAATGACGCCCGAGGCTAACGGAATTTGTCCGAAATGGGGCCAGCTGTCACAAACGCTAGAGATTGATGGTTAATGATCGTTAACACCTGTTTGGAGTCGAATAAGGCATCCGCGCAGGACCGATTGAAGCTTCGTCAAATCTCATGGAGATCATCATGCGTTATCTGATCGCTCTCGCATTTCTGGCGCTCACCCTGACGGGCAGCGTTGCAATCGTCACCAGCCTCACAACAGAGCCTGTTCTGGCACGCGAATGTCCAGGGTTGGCGGCGGCCGGCTGTCCCCAGTGAAGGGCGGCTAGGCTATTTGGTCTGCTCTTCCGTCTATTCGGAATTGCCGCGGCAAGAACTGGCTAGCCGCGGCCGGAGCCATTGAAATGACAACGGGGCGGCGCATGACGCACGCCCCGTGCTGCGCACGCAGCCGTCAGCTCAGCACACCGTACTTCCTGAACCAGGCCTGCGTCTGGGCCCAGGCATCCTCCGCTGCGTCCTTGCGGTAGCTGGGGCGATAGTCGGCGTGGAAGCCGTGCGGGGCGTCCTTGTAGATCTTGAACTCGGCCGTCTTCTTGTTCTGCCCGAGGGCGGCCTTCATCTGCTCCACCTGCGCGACCGAAATGCCGGTATCGGCTTCGCCATAAAGGCCGAGCACGGGCGCCTTCATCTCGGGCGCGAGCTGAAGCGGGCTCTTCGGCCACAACGGATTGGCGGGATCGACGAGCGAGCCGTAGAACGCAGCGGCCGCCTTCAGCGCATCGCTATGCGCGGCATACTCCCAGACGTAGCGCCCGCCGCGGCAGAATCCGATCATGCCGAGCCTGCTGGTGTCGGCGCCCTGCGACGCGGCCCATGCAACCGTCGCGTCGAGATCGGCGAAAAGCTCGGCATCCGGCTTGGCGTTGACGATCGGCCGGAGCTCGTTGACGTCGGTGATCTTGGTCAGATCCGGGCCCTTGTTGAAGTAATAGTTGGGCGCGATCGCAAGGGCGCCGAGCTTGGCGAGGCGCCGCGTCACGTCCTTGATGTATTCGTGGAGGCCAAAAATCTCCATCGCCACCAGGACCACCGGCGGACGGCTGACGCCGGCCGGACGTGCATAGTAGCCGGGCATTTCGCCCTCGCCGACCTTGATCGTGGCATCCCCGGCCTGAAGGCCGGTCGTGTCGGTGGTGATGACTTCGGCGCGAACGGGTCCCGCTGCAAGCGTGTAGCCCGCGGCGACCGCGGCGGTCGCGCTCATGAAGGTGCGGCGCGAGACCGGAGCGACCCTGGTCAACCCGATTACGTCGGCAGTCATGGTGGTTTCGGCAGTCATTCGGCTTGTCCCTTTGTCTGATGTTCGAGCGCGATGAATTCCATCGGCAATTCGGGACCGAATAGCAAGTCACCAGCCTGCGAGGACCCGCGGACGTGAAGTTAGCTCCGCTGGTTGCGAGCGCTGACTCGGCGTCCTACACTCGATGGCCGGGCCGGGTCGCGCAGCGCCGATCCGTCAAAGTCCGCTCGGGGGATGCTGGATGGACGTGATCCGCAGTCGCGCGTTCGAATTCGTCGAGAAGGTCGGGACGCTTCCCGACGCAGCCAGCGTCGTCGACGCCATGGGCCGCGTGCTCGGCCAGCATGGATTCGACTATTTCTGCTGCACCTATGTCGCTCCGCTGTCGACCGAACCAGCGCGCAAGGCCGTTCTCGCCGAACGGCTGCCTGCCGGCTTCCTGGATATGTATTCGAAAGCACAATATGTCTGGGACGATCCGGCGCTGCGCCATTGCAAGGCGACGGTCCGGCCGTTCCGCTGGTTCAGGGAGGCGCCCTATGATCCGGAGCGGGAGCCACGCGCCGCCGAGCTGGTGCGGCGCGCCCGCGACTTCGGAATGGTGGACGGCTTCATGATCCCGGTCGCCTCGCCCACGGGCCGCATGGGGCAGGTCTATTTCGGCGGCGCCGCGATCGAGCTGCCGGACCGTGAACTGCCCGCGCTCCATCTCATGGCGCTTTATGCGTTCGACCGGGCGCTGCGACTGCGCGGCCGGCCCGACGTCCCGCAGCTCGCGTTGTCCTTCCGTGAGCGCGAGGTGCTGACGCAGGCGGCGCTTGGCCGATCCACCGACGAGATCGCCGATGCCCTGAACATCACGGGGCGCACGGTGAAGGCCCACATCAAGAGCTGCTGCGAAAAGCTCGGCGCGGCGACCCGCACGCAGGCCGTGATGATCGCGATGCGCGACCGCATCATCTCGCCGTAATCCGGCCCGGTCGACGTACAGGCTGACGCCGCGCGTCGATTTGTGGCACAACGGCCATCCCCGCCGACCGACCAACGAGGCCAAGCATGCCCGCACCCAAGCCGCCTGCCTTCGAAACCCTGAGCCTGCATGCGGGCCAGCATCCGGATCCCGCGACCGGCGCCCGTGCGGTGCCGATCTACCAGACCACGTCCTACGTGTTCCAGGATACGGACCATGCGGCGGCGCTGTTCAATCTGGAGCGCGCCGGCCACATCTACACGCGGATCTCGAATCCGACCACGGGCGTGCTGGAGGAGCGGCTTGCGGCGCTGGAGGGCGGCGTCGGCGCGATCTGCACCGCCAGCGGCCAGGCGGCGATGCATCTGGCTATCGCTACACTTCTCAATGCCGGCGACCACATCGTTGCGTCGAGCTCGCTCTATGGCGGCACCATCAACCTGCTCGCACACACGCTGCCGCGCTTCGGCATCACCACGAGCTTCGTGAAGCCGCGCGACCACGATGCGTTCCGTGCCGCGATCAGGCCGAATACAAAACTCGTGATCTGCGAGACGATCGGCAATCCGGGGCTGGAAGTCCTTGATATCCCGAAGGTCGCTGATATCGCGCATGATGCGAAAATTCCGTTTCTGATCGACAACACCTTTGCCACGCCCTATCTCAGTCGGCCGATCGAGCTCGGCGCCGACATCGTGATGCATTCGGCGACCAAGTGGATCGGCGGCCATGGCATCGCGATCGGCGGCGCGGTCGTCGATGGCGGCCGCTTCGACTGGCGCGGGTCGGGCAAGTTCGCCGTGCTCACCGAGCCCTATGCCGGCTATCACGGCATGGTCTTCGACGAGCAGTTCGGCACGGCTGCCTTCATCATGCGCGCGCGCACGGAAGGATTGCGCGACTTCGGCGCCTGCATGTCGCCGACCAACGCGTTCCAGCTCTTGCAAGGCGTCGAGACACTTCCCGTGCGCATGGACCGTCACATGCAGAACACGCACGCCGTGCTGGAGGCCTTGAAGTCCAACAAGGCCGTCGACTGGGTGCTGCATCCCTCGCTGGAGACCCACCCGGACTATCAGCTCGCAAAGCAGCTGCTGCCGCGCGGCGCCGGTTCGATCGTCTCCTTCGGCATCAAGGGCGGCCGCGCTGCGGGGCGCAAGTTCATCGAACAGCTCCGCATGATCAGCCATCTCGCCAATGTCGGCGACGCCAAGACCCTCGTGATCCATCCCGCGAGCACCACGCATCAGCAGATGGATGTCGAGCAGCTCAAGGCGGCCGGCATCGGGGAAGAGCTGGTTCGTCTGTCGGTCGGCATCGAGACCGCCTCCGACATCATCGATGATCTCGCCCAAGCGCTGCGCATCTCGCAAAAGGTCTGAAAGCCATGAAGCTCTCCGTCAACGGCGCCGAGGTGTTTGTCGCAACCGGCGGCCGCGACTTCGACAAGTCGCTGCCTGCCGTCGTGTTCATCCATGGCGCGGGTTTTGATCACTCGACCTGGGCGTTGCATACGCGCTGGTTCGCCCATCACGGCTATTCCGTGCTGGCCCCCGACCTGCCCGGCCACGGCCGCTCGTCTGGACCCTCGTTGTCCAGCATTGCGGAAATGGCGGACTGGACCGCCGCCCTGCTCGCCGCGGCCGGCGTGGCGAAAGCGCACCTGATCGGCCATTCGATGGGATCCCTGATCTCGCTGGAGGCCGCGGCGCGCCACCCCGACAAGGTCTCGGCGCTGAGCCTGATCGGCACGGCCGCAACCATGACGGTCGGGCCTGATCTGTTGAAAGCCGCAGAGGCCAACGACCAGGACGCGATCGACATGGTCTCGATCTGGGGCCTCGGCTTCAAGGCCGAGCTCGGCGGCAGCCTCGCACCGGGTCTGTGGATGCACGGCGGCGCGCAAGCCGTGTTGAAGCACTGCGAGCCGGGCGTGCTGTTCAAGGATTTGTCAGCCTGCAATTCCTATGGCAACGCGCTCGCGGCGGCCGCGACTGTAAAGGTGCCGACCACGCTGATCCTGGGCGAACGGGACATGATGACGCCGGCGAAAGCCGGCAGGGCTCTCGCAGCGGCGATCCCTCATGCGAAGACCGTCGTGGTGCCGGGCGCGGGCCACATGATCATGGCGGAGCGCCCCGACGATCTGCTGGCGGCGTTGAAGGGCTAAAGAGGATCAATCTGCCGTTCTGCGCGTTGCGGTCAGGACTCCCTCGTCAATCTTTTGAAGGGAACCTGACTCATGCCAAGACGAGAAATCATTCGTAAGGCCAGGCAAGATAAACGCGAAGGCAAATCGCCGAGTACGCAGGCCGGCGAATTCGTGAAGGACGAGATCGACAAGATCCGCAAGGGCAAGCACGGCGCGCGTTCGACGCGCCAGGCCATCGCCATCGGTCTTTCCGAGGCGCGACGCGCCGGCGTCGACCTGCCGCCACCTCGCAAAGGGCGTACGAAGAAGGCGACGCGCCGCAGCGCCAAATATGCCTATGAGGCCGGCCAGGGCAAACGGCATCCAAAGCGCCGGCCACGCGTCTCACGCGCCGTGGAGAATGTGCTGAAGAAGGAGCCGCGCGGGGCCGCTTCACGCCGCGCGCTCTCGAAGCAGGCCAAGCGTGCCGCGAGCCGGCGTAGCGCAGCCTCACGTTCGGCAGCCGCGCGCAAGGCGAGCCGCACCAAGGGCGCGAAGGCTCGTTCCACCGCCGCCAAGAAGGCGGCGCGCACCAGGGCGCGCCGCCGGAGTTGATGAAGATGAGCGTTCGGGTTCAGGAACCCGGATTCCACTTCCAGACGACGCTCGAGACGTCGATCGACTTCGGGATCAAACCAAGCTTTGCGAAGCGGTCGGCGATCGCCTGCTGACTCCTGATCACCTCCGCATCGAGCGGCACGACGCGATTGTTCGAGCGATCGACGAAGCGCCTGATCGCCTCGATATCGACGCCGGTCGCCTCGGCCTGCGCTTTCGCCACCTCCTCGTGATGGCTCTCGGCCCAGACGCCCTCGGCTGCAAACGTCGCGTTGAGCTTTGCGACCAGCGAGGGGTATTTTTCGACGAAGTCGGAGCCGGCGATGTAAAAGGAGTTCGGCTTGTGTACGTCCTTGTCGAGGACGAGCACGCGTGCGCCCTCCTTCAGCTCGGCTAGCGCGAAGTACGGGTCCCAGATCGACCAGGCATCGACCGCCCCTTTGACGAATGCCACTGTCGCATCGGCCGGCGCAAGCGGCGCCGGCGTGATGTCGCTCCAGGCGACGCCGCCCTTCTCGAGCGCCGCGACCAGGAGATTATGCGCGCTCGATCCCTTGCCGAAGGCGATGCGCTTGCCCTTGAGATCGGCGAGCGTGTGAATTGGCGAATCCTTCGGCACGATGATCGCCTGGGAGGTACCGTCCGATTTCACCGCCGCGACATAGCGGATCTTGGCGCTGCCGGCCTGAGCGAAAATCGGCGGCGCATCACCGACATAGCCGAAATCGACGCTGCCGACATTGATGGCTTCCAGCAGCGGCGGACCGAACTGAAAGTCGACCCATTTGATCTCGATGCCGAGCGGCTTGAAGGCATCCTCGATCGTGTGACGTCGTCGCACCGCCGGGAAGAAGCCGCCCTTTTGCGTGCCGATGCGGATTTCGGTCGGCTTGTCTTCGGCGCGAGCGGGAGCAGCCAACGCGGTCGCAAGCAGCAACGCGGTGGTCAGGATGGATCGTCGTGTGATCATGACAGATGATTCCTTATCGTTGCCGCTTCAGATGGCGAAAAGCGATTGATTGAGGAGATGGCGCCGTTCGGAGAACACGGCTCGTGCGGCGCGCTCGGCGTCACGGGCGGAACGGAACTGGCGGCCTTCGAGACTGTCGAACAGGCGCTCGGAGGAGAAGAAGCGGAAACCGCGCGCATCTCGCGCGATGATGCCGGCGGTGCGGTCGTGGACTTCGATGATGTAGGCTTGGGTCATGGCTGCTCGTTCGCCGAGGATGTCGGCGTTTCTGTCTCTGAAATTTGCGATTGCAGGTGCGGCTGAAGTGACGATCAGCAACAACAACAGCGGCCGGTCGCCGCAGAGAAACAGCGGCGCGTCATGCGCTTGCGCATGTCGCTTTGAACTCGCTGGTCATTCGTTCTCATGCTGCGGTCTTCGGCATCGCGGGAGCAGTTTCGATACGACGAATATCGGGCGATTGACGCGATCGGTCAATGAAATGGCTATCCATATTTCGCGCGGAGGCGCGTGGGCGCTTCTCTCGCCGCATCGCCCGACAAATGGAATAATCTCGCGGTCGCTTCACCTCGCCCCGCCCGTGGGGAGAGGTCGGATTGCATCGAAGATGCAATCCGGGTGAGGGGGACTCTCCGCGAATCCGCCTTTCACCGTTTGCGTGGAAGCAGCCCTTCACCCCAACCCTCTCCCCGTAAGAACGGGGAGAGGGAGAGGAGAAGAACGGGAGAGAGGGTAAGACAGTATCACCACATCGTCGCGGCCGCGCGGGCGGGCCACGCGCGGTCGTACCCTTCGCCGCCGACCTTGTTCTCGCTCATCTCGGCGAGGATCTGGCCGGGCGTCGGTAGAGTCTTCGGATCGACGCGCTTGTCGGGATTCCAGAGGTCGGAGCGGACGATGGCGCGGGCGCACTGGAAATAGAGCTCATCGATGGTCATCACCATGACGCTGCGCGGCGCCTTGCCGTCGACCTCAAAGGAGGCGAGCAGCTCCGGATCCACCGAGATGTGCGCCCGGCCGTTGACTCGGATCGCGTTGCCGGAACCGGGGATCAGGAACATCAGGGAGACGCGCGGATCACGAACGATATTGCGCAAGGAATCAATGCGGTTGTTGCCGCGGCGGTCCGGCAGCATCAGCGTCTTCTCGTTGTGGATGCGCACGAAGCCCGGCAGATCACCGCGCGGCGAGCAGTCGATGCCCTCCGGACCAATGGTGGCCAGCGCGGCAAAGGGCGATGTCTCGATGAAGACGCGGTAGAGCGGCGTGACGTGATCAGCGACCTTCACGGTCGAGGCGTCGTTGGTGACGCCATAGATGGCCTCGAGCTCCTCGACCGTCGTAATCACCGTCATTCCACCTGCTCCTTTGCTACTCGCGCCAGCATTCGTTGCGGATCACCCGAACGAGCTGGCGGCTGTGATAATCGGCGCTGCCGGCATTGACAATCGTGACGTCGGCATGCGCCGCTGCGTCGTCGACGTTGCGGCTGAGCCGCTCCGTGATGTTGCCGTCGCTGCGGCGCGCCCGCGCGGCGAGGCGCTGGGCAAGGACGTCGGGCGGCGCCGTGATCGCGACCACCACGACGTTGGCATAGGCCTGGCGCAGCGCGCCGATCACCGTGCGCGAGACGTTGACGACGACCGCGCGGCCGGCACGGATATCGTCGTTGATCTCGATCGGCAGCGCATATGAGAGGCCATGTGCCTGCCAATGCGCAGCGAAATCGCCGTGGTCCAGCGCGCGGCGGAATTCGTCCGCAGTCACGGACACATTGTCCTCGGCTGCGGACGCCTCCCGCGTCACGATCCGGCGCGGAAAGACCACATCGTGATCTTCAGTGAGGGCGGCTTTGGCAAGACCAAGCAGCGTATCCTTGCCGGCTCCGCTGGGACCAACGACCAGAACCAGACGTCCGTGCCCGATCTCCGCGATCTGTTGTGGCGCAATTGACGGGCTTTCGCTCATGCGACGCGTCCTCCTTCCCGCCAGACGCTGCGGACCACGGGAACGCCGCCTGCCACATGGACGCGGATCAGATCGGCGCGCTTGCCGACCGCGATCTCGCCGCGATCGGAAAGCCCGACGGCCTCGGCCGGCGCCTTCGTCACCGTGCGGATCGCGGCCGGAAGGCTGATCGCCGGCACATGCTGCGGCAGTTGCAGCGCAGCCATCAAAAGGCTCGACGGGATGTAGTCGGACGACAGGATGTCCAGGAGCCCCTCGCGCGCGAGATCGACGGCGGCGATGTTGCCGGAATGCGAGCCGCCGCGCACCACGTTCGGCGCGCCCATCAGGATGTCGATGCCGGCTGCGTGCAGGCCGCGCGCAGCTTCCACCGTAGTCGGAAACTCCGCAACCGCGACACCGTCGCGGATCGCGTCGGTCACGTTCTCCTCGGTGGTGTCGTCATGGCTCGCCAGCGGAATTTTGTAGTCCTTCGCCAACGCCACGATCTCGCGCATGTTGGTCGCGGCATAGGTCTGCTGGTAGGTGAAGCGTCTGGCAAAGAGCTCATCGAGCTGGGCGTCGGTCATGCCGCCGCCCTTGCCGCGGTAATAGTCGCGCAGCTTGACTTCGTCGCGGAACTGACGCTGGCCCGGCGTGTGATCCATCAGCGACATCAGCCGGACGTCGGGGCGGCCGACCAGCTCCTTGGCCTCCTCGACCACGCTCGGCATCGGGATCTCGCAGCGCAGATGGAGGAAGTGATCGGCGCGTAGCAGATTCTTCCCGCGCGCCGTGGCGATCGCAGCGGCGAGCGTGCCGGCGCGGCCATCGACCTCCTCGGCTCCGTCCTCGCGCCAGACCCGCAGCGAGTCCAGCACCGTGGTGATGCCTGATGTCGCGAGCTGCCCATCATACGAGATGACGGCGGCGACGGGATCCCAGAACACCTTTGGACGCGGTACGTAGTGTGCTTCCAAATGATCGGTGTGCAGTTCGATCAGGCCCGGCGTGATCAGATCGCCGCCGGCGTCCTCGGCGCCCGCAGGCGCCCTGCCCTCGCCGATCTCGGCGATGCGCCCCTTTGCAAGGGCGATCCAGCCCTGCTCGATCACGCTGTCAGCCAGCACGATCCTGGCGTTGGCGATCACGGTTTCATTCGGCTTCACGTTCATTTCCAGGTCCTTCACGCCGCGGCGGCAAAACGGGTGACGTCGACGATGCGGTCGGCGATCAGATGGCGGATCTCGTCGTCATGGACGATCGCGACCATGGCTGTGCCCTTGCGTTTTTTCTCGGCGATCAGCTCGACCACGACGGCGCGGTTGGCGGCGTCGAGCGAGGCGGTCGGCTCGTCAAGCAGCAGGATCGGCAGCACCGGAATGAAGCCGCGCGCGATGTTGACGCGCTGCTGCTCGCCGCCGGAGAAGGTGGCGGGCGGAAGCTGCCAGAGACGCTCGGGAATGTTGAGGCGATGCAGAAGCGCGCCTGCGCGATGTTGTGCCTCGGGCCGCGCCACGCCGCTCGCGATCAGCGGCTCGGCGACGACGTCGACTGTCGCAACGCGCGGCACTGCGCGCAGGAACTGGCTGACATAACCGATCGTGTCGCGCCGGACATTGAGGATCTGCCGCGGCTCGGCGCTGGCAAGGTCGATCAGCGTGCCGCGATGGCGGATGCCGATGCGGCCGCCGTCGCAGCGATAATTGCCGAAGATCATCTTCAGGATCGACGACTTGCCCACGCCCGACGGGCCGGACAGCACGACGCATTCGCCGGGATTGACGTGGAACGTTACACCGCGGACCACGGGCAGCTCGACACCACCCTGGAGGTGCATCGTAAAGGTCTTTTGCGCATCGGCGACGTCGATCATGGCAGTCATCGGGCGGCTCATGGCGGCAGAATCGAGGAGACGAGAAGTTGAGTATAGGGCTCGCGCGGGTCGTCGAGCACCTGGTCGGTCAGCCCAGTCTCGATGACGCGGCCACCCTTCATCACCATCACGCGATGCGACAGCAGGCGCGCCACCGCGAGATCGTGGGTGACGATGACGACAGCGAGATGCAATTCGGCAACCAGGTTGCGCAAGAGGTCGAGCAGGCGGGCCTGCACGGAGACATCGAGGCCGCCGGTCGGCTCATCCATGAAGACGAGGCGCGGCTCGGTGACGAGGTTGCGGGCGATCTGGAGGCGCTGCCGCATGCCGCCGGAATAGGTTTTCGGCGCATCGTCAATGCGCGCGACGTCGATCTCGACGCGCTCGAGCCAGTTTGAGGCGGTGTCCCGGATGCGACCGTAGTGATTCCATCCCACGGCCATCAGCCGTTCGCCGACATTGGCGCCGGCGGAGACCGCCATGCGCAAGCCCTGCGCGGGATCCTGATGCACAAAGCCCCAATCGGTGCGGAACAGGAAGCGCCGCTCGGCTTCGCCGAGCGTGGCGAGATCTCGCGTGACGCCATCGCGCATCCGGTAGGACACATGGCCGCTGCTCGCCGCAAGCTGGCCGGAGAGAAGCTGGAGCAGCGTCGACTTGCCGGAGCCGGATTCGCCGACGATCGCCAGCACCTCGCCCGGATAGAGCGCGAAGGAGACGTCGCGGCAGGCGGCGATCCTGCCGTAGGATTTGCTCAAGGCTTCCGCGACCAGCAGCGGCTGATCGTTCTCAAGCACAGGCTCAGCCATTTGATTCCCCTTGCGCCTTCTCCTTGTACGGCGCGGCGCTCAGGCTGCCGTGGTGGCCGGCGGCCTGGCGGCCCTCGCAATAGTCGGTGTCGGAGCACACGAACATGCGCCCACCCTTGTCGTCGGTGACGATCTCATCGAGATACGAATTCTCCGCACCGCACAGCGCGCAGGGTGCGTTGAAGCGGTAGGGCTCGAAGGGGTGATCCTCGAAATCGAGCGACACCACCTGCGTGTAGGGCGGGATCGCATAGATGCGCTTCTCGCGGCCGGCACCGAAAAGCTGGAGCGCCGGGCAATTGTCCATCTTGGGGTTGTCGAATTTCGGCGTCGGCGACGGGTCCATCACGTAGCGCGCGTTCACTTTTACCGGATAGGCGTAAGCGGTAGCGATGTGGCCGAAGCGAGCGATGTCCTCGTAGAGCTTGACATGCATCAGGCCGTATTCGGCGAGCGCATGCATGCGCCGCGTCTCGGTCTCGCGCGGCTCGAGGAAGCGCAGGGGTTCGGGGATCGGCACCTGATAGACCAGCACCTGGTTTGGCCCAAGCGCCGTCTCCGGGATGCGGTGACGGGTCTGGATCACGGTCGCATCAATCGTCGCAGTCGTGGTGGCGACGCCCGCGGTCTTGGCGAAGAATTTCCGGATCGAGATCGCGTTGGTGGTGTCGTCGGAACCCTGGTCGATCACCTTCAGCACGTCATCGGGTCCGAGAATCGCGGCCGTGACCTGCACGCCACCGGTGCCCCAGCCATAGGGCATCGGCATTTCGCGGCTGGCAAACGGGACCTGGTAGCCGGGAATCGCGATCGCCTTGAGGATCGCACGGCGGATCATCCGCTTGGTCTGCTCGTCGAGATAGGCAAAATTGTAGGCAGGCGCGTTCATTCCGCGGCCTCCTTCATCGGCTCGACGTCGTTGGCCTCGGCAAATTCCTGTCGCAGCTTACGCAGCAGGCCAAGCTCGGACTGGAAGTCGACATAGTGCGGCAGCTTCAGATGCTCGACGAAGCCGGTGGCCTGGACGTTGTCGGAATGCGACATCACGAACTCCTCGTCCTGCGCCGGCGCAAGCACCTCCTCGCCGAGCTCGCGCGCCCGAAGCGCGCGATCGACCAGCGCCATCGACATGGTCTTGCGCTCGCTCTGGCCGAAGACGAGGCCATAGCCTCGCGTGAAGCAGGGCGCTTCCGTCGCCGAGCCCTTGAACTGGTTGACCATCTGGCATTCGGTGAGCTCGATCGCGCCAAGCGGCACGGCGAAGCCGACGTCCTCGGCGAAGAACTCGACCTCGACCTCGCCGAAGCGGATCTCGCCGGCGAACGGATGGTTGCGGCCATAGCCGCGCTGGGTCGAATAACCCATCGCCAGCAGAAAACCTTCGTCGCCGCGTGCGAGATTCTGCAGCCGCAGGTCGCGATCGGCTGGAAAATTCAGCGGCTCGCGCGTGAGATCGCCGATGGGCACGCCGTCTTCTACTTGCGGCGACGGCTCGATCAAGCCATCGCGACCGAGAATGTCGGTCACGCGCGGCGTGGCCGCAGGCGAGGCTTCGGCCGTCGCCGGCTCATCCGGCACGAAACCTTCGGCAAGACCCGGATCGAGCAGGCGATGCGTGTAGTCGAAGGTCGGCCCGAGGATCTGCCCGCCCGGAATGTCCTTGAAGGTCGATGACACCCGCCGCTGCACCCGCATGGCGCCGGTGTCGACCGGCTCGCTCGCGCCGAAGCGCGGCAAGGTGGCGCGGAAGGCGCGGACCAGGAAGATCGCCTCGATCAGGTCGCCGCGCGCCTGCTTGATCGCAAGCGCAGCAAGCTCGCGATCATAGAGCGAGCCTTCGCTCATGACGCGATCGACGGCAAGGCCGAGCTGCTCGGAAATCTGATCGAGCGAAATTTCGGGAACGCCCTGATCGCCGCGCCGCGCGTGCGCCAGCAGGCGATGGGCGTTCTCGATGGCGCGTTCGCCGCCTTTGACTGCGACATACATACGTTAACTTCCCTTGTTCACGACCCGCGTGGTGCGCGGGATCGCAACCACGGCGTCATCAGCGACAAGCACAACGTCGATGCCGCGCGGAAACAGCGCGTCGTTGATGCGCAGGCGCTCGAACAGGTCGGCGGGCCGGATCGCCACCTGAAGCCTCGTCATGCCATCAATGCCCGGGCCGCGCAGCTCAAAGGCGGCGCCTGCGTCGAGGCTCTCCACTTGCAGGATCAAGGTCGTCGAGCGGTCCGGATACTCGTTGCTGCCGAGCGCAAAGCGATCGAGCGACGGAAGCGCGGCACCATCCGCGATGAGCGCAAAGCTCGCGATCGAGGAATCCTGGACTATTGGCGCACCGGTGTGGAACTTCAGCCATTTCAGCACGTCGGAGCTTTCAGACATCCGCGCATCGAGCCAGAGCGGCGTGTCGTGATCGAACAGCGTGAGCGCGATCGCCGCCGTGCCGCGCATCATCGGTCCGGGCGCCCCCGCGATCGGCACGATGCTCTGCACCGAGCCCGGCCGCGCCATCGCGTCCATCACCGAGCGAAAGGTCGATTGCGCCGACAACACCTTGTCGGCGAAGCCCGGCGGCAGTTCCGCAATCGTGGTCATGGCCTCACCCCTCACCGCGCACCATGGTGTAGAAATCAACCTTCGTTGCGGCCGTCTGCGCGGCGCGCTGCGCCTGCCGCGCAAGCAGCTCCGCGCGCAGCGGCGCGACGACCTCCCGCTCGACCCCGCCCGCAAACTCTTCCGACTGCACCAGCGCGTCACAGAGCGCGATCAGCCTGGCCTTCTCACCGTCGCGGCCGAGCGTATAGCCGAAACCGACCTCGCCGGTCGCAAGCCGCACCGCGGCGCGCGACACGGTAGCCTCGCCCAGATTGAACGGTGCGCCATCGCCGCCGACGCGGCCGCGCAGCATCACGAGGCCGTTCTCGGGCTCGCGCAGGTCATCATGTCGCGGCAGCGAGAGGCCGCGGAGGCGGCCTGCGATGTCGCTCGCTTCCGCATGCACCAGCACGGCCATCGCCGCCTTGCGCCGGGTCTTGAGGCTGTCTTGCGGGGTCACGTCGGTCACCAGGCTTGCCGAATCCAAGTTGTCTATGATAATAGACAACTTGATAATGAAGCGCCATGACTGTTTCATGACGATCCTGTGATTTTGGAGATGGGCTTCCGGTCGACATGAACCTTCAGGACACCGCCTCTTCCGGCGTCGCGCTGTGGCGCCTGGTCGCCGACGGCATCGAGCGCGGCATCGCCGACGGCCGCTTTGGCGCCGGCGAGAAGCTGCCGGGCGAGATGGAGATCGCCGAGACCTATCGTGTGAACCGTCATACGGTTCGGCGCGCGCTGGCGGCGCTCGCCGAGCGCGGCCTGGTGCGCGCCGAGCGCGGCAGCGGCACCTATGTCGAGGCGCAGAAGCTCGCCTATCCCCTGCGCTCGCGCACGCGCTTCTCGGAGATCGTCGGCGCCGGCGGCCGCGAGCCGCGCGGGCAGCTGATCGAGGCGTCGGAGGATGTTGCGAGCCGGGAGCTCGCACGGGAACTCGGCGTGAAGACCGGCGCGCCGCTGGTCCGGATCGAATCCGTGCGCTTTGCCGACCGGACGCCGATCTGCGTCTCGACGTCCTGGCTATCAGCCGAACTCTTTCCTGACGCGGGCGCGGTGTTTGCCGCCACGCGCTCGATGACAAAGCTGCTCGCGCATTACGGCGTCCGCGACTATCGCCGGGGCTCGACGCGGATCACCGCCGGTATTGTCGATGCAACCGACGCCGCGCGGCTCGATCTCGCGCTGGGGCGTCCGATCCTGGTGGTCGATTCGACCGACGTCGACCCCGACGGCAAGCCGCTAGTGACCAAGCGCTCGCGATTTGCGGCAGAGCGGGTAGAGTTTTTGGTGGAGAATGGGTGAACGCGTTGCCCCGCAGTAGGTGCACCTCTCCCCTTGTGGGAGAGGTCGGATCGCATCGGCAGATGCGGTCCGGGTGAGGGGTCTCTCTCCGCGAGTGCCGCTGGCTATCGAGTTTGCGGAAAGAGACCCCTCATCCGGCGCTTCGCGCCACCTTCTCCCACAAGGGGAGAAGGGAAGAGTTCGCGCTCTACGCCACAGCCCGCCTGCCGATAATGGCGAAGCGCAGCTTTCCGGAGATGAAGTCGATCGCGGCGACCGCGACCAGGATCATCAGAACGAGGAACGACACCTTCTGCCATTCCAGCACGCGGATCTGCTCGGCGAGCTGAAGGCCGATGCCGCCGGCGCCGACGATGCCGATGATGCTGGCCGAACGCGTGTTCGATTCGATGAAGTACAGCACCTGGCCGGCGATGACCGGCAGCACCTGCGGCATCAGGCCGAAGCGGATCTCATGAAAGGCATTGCCGCCCGACGCCCTGATGCCCTCGACCTGCTTCTTGTCGGCCGCCTCGATCGCCTCCGAAAACAGTTTTCCCAGCGCGCCGAAGTCCGAGACCATGATCGCGAGCACGCCGGCGAACGGGCCAAGCCCGACGACATTGATCCAGACCAGCGCCCAGATCAGCGTATCGACGCCGCGGATCGAATCGAGGAAGCGACGCACCGGAAAGCGAATGATGTTCGGCGGCACGATGTTGCGCGCCGCGAGCAGCGAGACAGGCAGCGCCAGCGTCGCCGCGAGCGTGGTGCCGAGCAGCGCGATCGACAGCGTCTCGCCGAGCGCCTTCAGATACAGCGGCAGGGACGTTCCGGGATCGGGCGGGATCATCATCATGGTGATCCAGCCGAGCTGCTTGAGGCCCGCGATGAACTTTGCCGGCTCGAAGCCGAGATCGTGCAGGCCGAAAATGAAGACGGCGAGCGCGGCTGCGATCATGGCCGGTGTCGCAAGGCGCGCCGCAGCCGGCCGTTCAAAGGCATCGGGATATTTCGCCCGCAGCGCCGCCGTGTCCGGTTTCTCAAGCTCCTTCATGACCGCGCATCCTTGCCGAACAGCCGCGCGCGCAGCCAACCGGTGGTGATATCGATGACGAAGATCGTGAGCACGATCATCAGCAGGATCGCGCTGACGTCGGAGTAATAGAACTTGCGGATCGCGACCACGAGCTCCTGGCCGATGCCACCGGCGCCGACGAAACCCATTACCGAGGATTCGCGAACATTGATCTCGAAGCGCAGCAGCGCGTAGCTGACATAGCCGGCCGAGACCTGCGGCAGCACGGCAAAGCGCATGCAGGACAGCCAGCTCGCGCCGGTCGAGCGCACGCCTTCGACCGGCTTCATGTCGGCATTCTCCACGATCTCGGCGAACAGCTTGCCGAGCGCGCCGGTCGAGTGAATGGCGATCGCCAGCACGCCGGCCATCGGTCCGAGCCCGAAGGCCATGACGAAGATCAGGGCGAACACGATGCCCGGCACGGTGCGGGCGAATTCGAGCAGCCGGCGCACGGTGAAGCGCAACCAGGGCGCCGGCGAAGTGTTTTCAGCGGCGAAAAAATTCAGGCAGAAGGCGCAGACCGCGCCGATCAGCGTGCCGACATAGCTGATCAGCAGCGTCTCACCGAGCAGCTTGCCCCATTTGCACCAGCCCCACAGCCACTCGCCGGGATCGGTCCAGACGCGCTGGCCGCTGTCGAGGGTGAGGATGCGATCGAAATAGCTGACGAAGTTGCCGAAATAAGTGAACAGCGTCCGCAAGTTCACCTCAGCCCCGATCGCGGCTAGGATCAACGCGGCGATGAACACCACGGCGCCGGCGAACAGCCGCAGGCGCTTGCGCGCCACGGCCTGGCGGTAGGCCGCGTTCAGCGCCGTCAGTTGCTGCTCGGGAAGGATCGAAACCGCGATGGTCATGGGGTCAGCGGACAATGCTCGATATAGAAAAGAGCCGGGTCGATTGACCCGGCTCCAGGTGCGTCGTCCCGTTTGATCAGGACGCCTTCTTACGCAGGTTGTCGACGAATTTGATCAGCTCGATCGTCTTGTTGTAGTCGTCGGTGGCGATCGGCTCCCAGGGCTTGTTCTTGCCGTCGGAGAGCTTCTTGAACGCCTCGGGATCCTTCTGCGCCGCCTCCAGGAAGGCCTTCTTGATCGCAGCCTTCATGTCCTCCGGCAGGTCGCTGAGATAGGCGTAGGGCGAGTTGATGATGAGGTCGGACTTCACGACGATGCGGAAGTCTTCCTTCTTCATCACCGTGCCGTCGGCTGACTTCACCATGCCCTTGTTGAGCATGCGGGTCAGGTTGGAATCGTCGTCGGCGTTCCACCAGTTGGCGGCGACGTCGACGGTTCCTTGCGCGAGCGCGAGAACGGCGTTCTCGTGGCTGCCGGTGAAGACTACCTTGGAGAAATAGGCGTCGGGATCGATGCTCATCTGGTTCAGCTTGAAGCGGGGCATGTTGTTGCCAGAAGTGGAATTCGGATCAACAAGCCCGAGATTCTTGCCCTTGAGGTCCTCGATCTTCTGGTACGGCGACTTAGCCAGCACGTAGAACACCGAGTAATAGCCCTTCGAGCCGTCGGAGTTGACGTCGATGACGAAGGCATCGGTCTTCACGCCGGTGAGGCGGGCGCGCGCGAAGGACGCCGGACCGTAATAGCCGATATGGATATTGCCGGCGCGCTGGCCCTCGATGAGGGCAGCGTAATCATTGGCAACACGCAGCGTGACCTTGATGCCCAGTTCCTTGGACAGATAGCTGATGAAGGGGGCGTAGCGCTCGGTAACGCCCGAGCCGTTCTCGGCCGGAATCGCCGCGAAGGTGATCTCCGGATATTTGGTTTTCCAGTCCTCGGCGGACGCGGATGCGGTGAAGGCCAGTGCGGCGGCGCCGGCAAGGACGATGCGACGAGTGATCATGATACCCTCTTGATCGGTTGGACGCGGTGAACGCAAAACTTGGGTCGCGGCTCAGGCGGCGGCAGCGGTGCCGAGCGCCGGAACGGCTTCAGGCACGGGCAGCGGCACGCCGCCCATGACTTCACTGGCTTCGAGATCGTAGAGCTCGCGCGCGACGTGCTCGGTGAGCGCCAACGGCGCGCCGTCGAACACCACGCGGCCCGCCGCCATGCCGATCAGGCGGTCGCAATAGCTGCGCGCCAGATCGAGCGAATGCAGGTTACAAATCACGGTGATGCCAAAATGCTTGTTGATGCGTAAGAGCGCATCCATCACGATCTTCGTGTTGCGCGGGTCGAGCGAGGCGATCGGCTCGTCGGCGAGGATCAGCTCAGGCTGCTGCACCAGCGCGCGGGCGATCGCAACGCGCTGCTGCTGTCCGCCGGAGAGCTGGTCGGTACGCTGTGCCGCGAGCGAGGCCATGTCGAACTGCTCCAGCGCCGACATCGCCAGCGCCTTGTCCTCTTCGAGCCAGGCCTGCGTGAGCGAGCGCCAGGCCGGCATCGTGGCAAGGCGCCCCATCAGCACATTGGTGAGCACGTCGAGCCGACCGACCAGATTGAACTGCTGGAAGATCATCGCGGCGCGGGCGCGCCATTGCCGCAGCTCTTTGCCGCGCAGCGCGGTGACGTCGACGCCGTCGAACAGGATGCGCCCCTCTGTTGGCGTCGCCAGGCGGTTGATGGTCCGCAGCAAGGTCGACTTGCCGGCGCCGGAACGGCCGATTACGCCGACGAAGCCGCCGGGGGCGATTTCAAACGAAGCACCGTCCACCGCGGCTTTTGTGCCGAAGCGGCACGTCAGACCTTCAACCACCAGCATGCAGGGCTCCCAACTAGCTGGGCCCAACCGCTAACGCCGCCGCTTTACATTTGTGTGACAGGGGCATTGCGGTGCGGCGATGCTACGCACGCCGTCCCCTGTCATCTCTGCGTCATGACATCGTCATCGAGCCACTCGAAGACGAACGCCCCTCCCCTGTTGACGGACGCACCATGGTCGCCAAAGCGCTTTCGGTCCAACCGACCATCGATCCCACCGCCAAGCTGCACGAGATCAAGCTCGGCGCCTATTGCGAGGTCGGCGCGCGCACGATCCTGCACGAGGTGAGGATGGGGGACTATTCCTACGTCGTGAACGATGCCCAGATCACTTACACGACGATCGGAAAATTCTGCTCGATCGCAGCGATGACACGCATCAATCCCGGCAACCACCCGATGCGCCGCGCCAGCCAGGCGCATTTTACCTATCGTGCCAGTGCCTATTTTCCGGGCGAGAGCGACGAGGCCGAGTTCTTCGACTGGCGGCGCCAGCATTATGTCCATATCGGCCACGACGTCTGGATCGGCCATGGCGCGATCGTGCTGCCGGGCCGCAATATCGGCACCGGTGCCGTGGTGGCCGCAGGCGCCATCGTCACCAAGGACGTGCCCGCCTACACCATCGTCGCCGGCAATCCGGCTCGCCCGGTCCGGCGGCGGTTCTCCGACGAGATCGCCGGCCGGCTGGCAAGGCTCGCCTGGTGGGACTGGGATCACGAAAGCTTGCGCGAAGCCTTGCCTGATTTCCGCAGGCTCGGGATTGAAGATTTCCTCGCAAAGTACGAAGCACGGCTCGTTGCCAACCATTCTTCCCCCAGCAAGCGAAGCATCCTCGCGTGACCGAAATTTTTCTTGAGGGCGGCCGGGCCCTGATCGGCTCGGAGATCGTCGAAACGTCACTTGTTGTTTCCGGGCAGGATATCGCGGAGATCGGACGCGGACGCGCGCGGCTCGCAATCGACGCCCGCAACCTGCTGGTCCTGCCGGGCATCGTCGACCTGCATGGCGACGCCTTCGAGCGGCAGATGATGCCGCGCCCGGGCGTCGACTTCCCGATCGACGTGGCGCTCGCCGACAGCGACCGGCAGGCCGTCAGCAACGGCATCACCACCGTCTTCCATGGCACGACCTGGTCGTGGGAGCCGGGCTTGCGCTCTGGCGACAATGCACGGCGCCTGCTCGAGGCGATCGAGCGCTTGCGGCCGCAATTTGCCGCCGACATCCGCTTCCATCTGCGGCACGAGACCTACAATCTCGACGCGGAGGACGAGATCGGCCAATGGCTCGCCGAAGGACGGATCGATCTGTTCGCCTTCAACGATCACATGGCTTCGACCATCCGCGATCTGGCGAAGCCAAACAAGCGTGGCCGCCTGGTCGACCGGACCGGACTGTCCGACGCGGCCCTTGAAGAGCTGGTCGGCCGCGTCGCCGCTCGCGCGGCGGACGTTCCGGCGTCGACTGCGCGGCTCGCCGCCGCGGCGCGCGTGGCCGAGGTGCGGATGCTCTCGCATGACGACGCGACACCGGCGATGCGCAAGGCGTATCGTGATATGGGTGTCACGATCGCCGAATTTCCGGTCAACGAGGAGACGGCGCGCGAGGCCGCGGCGGCCGGTGACGCCATCATCTATGGCGCGCCGAACGTGGTGCGTGGCGGCAGCCACACCGGCTGGACCAGGGCGTCCGACATGATCGCCAAAGGGCTCTGCTCGGTGCTGGCGTCCGACTATTATTATCCGGCGCAATTGCTCGCCGCCTTCCGGCTCGTGGCTGATGGCGTGCTTGGGCTGGCGCAGGCCTGGAAGCTGATTTCGGAAGCACCGGCAGAGGCCGCAGGCCTGTCCGATCGCGGTATGATCAAGGAGGGACTGCGCGCCGACATCCTGCTGGTCGACGACACCGTGCCGCTGCGGCCGCGAGTGGTCGCGGTGATCGCCGCAGGCAAGCTCGTCCAACTCACCGATGGCACGCGCCTGCTGGGCTCAGCCGCGGCGCCGCGTGAGGCTATCGCCGCCGTCTAAACCCGCTATAGCTATATCTGAGGCGATGACAGGTTTCCCCCGCTACGCGATTTACTATGCCGCCGATGCCGAGAGCGCGCTGTCGCACTTCGGCGCAGCGCTGCTCGGCTATGATGCCCACACCGGCCGTGAGCTGCCTTTTCCTGCCGATGCGCTGCAGCTTGCAGCCGATTGGCACGACGTCACGGCCGATCCCCGCAAATATGGTTTTCATGGCACGCTGAAAGCACCGATGGCACTGGCGCCGGGCAAGACCGAGGCCGAGCTGGTTGCTGCGTGCGCAGCGTTTGCGGGCAAGCCGCGGCCGATCCCCATGATTCGCCCGGTCGTGGATTCCATCAGCGGCTTCATCGCAGTGATCCCGGCCGAGCCGGTCCGCGAATTGACGCAGCTCGCCGCCGACTGCGTGCGCGATTTCGATGCGTTTCGTGCACCCCTGACGGCGGACGATCGCGCGAGGCGCACCCCGGAAAGACTGCCCGAGCGGCAGCGCGATTATCTCGATCGCTGGGGCTACCCTTACGTGATGGAAGAATTCCGCTTCCACATGACGCTCACCGGCCGGCTCGATGCGGAGCGGCGCGGGCCGATCGTCGAGATGCTGCGGAAGCGGTTTGCGGAGCTGCGCCTTGTAACGCTCGCCATCGACCGCATCGCGCTGTTCCGGCAGGAAAACGCCGCGGCACGCTTTCACATCATCGGCGAGTGGCCGTTGACGAGGTGAGGCTCATCGCCAGCTCACGAGGTTGAATGCGAGCGCGGCGGCGCCGACCAGGACGAGGCTCGCAGCCCAGACCGCATCCAGATTGAACCAGCTTCGCGATACGAACTTAAGACCGAGATAGCGGTAGACCAGCCACGCAAGGCAACCGCCCGCCGCGACCATGGCGAGGACGTGCACGAGCGAAACCAGCACCGCCATTGCAAGATTCGCCGTGACGAGAGCGCCGGCCGCTTGGTGCGCCGCGTCGAGGTCAGCGGCCTGGCACAGCCCGAGATAGATGGGCACCAGCATCAACGCGGCGCCATGGGCGATGGCAACCGCAAACGACCACAGCGCCAACTGTGTTGGCGGTATCCGCGCCAGCGCCCGCGGATGGCGCTGGTCGATGAGACGGTAGGCGCCGAAGCCGATCACCAGCAGGCTCGCGCCGAGCTGGATCGGACGCTGCCACTCGGCCAGCGCCAGCAGCAGCGCGAACGGCAGCAACACCAGGAATGTTGCCAGCAAATGCCCCGCCGAGAGAGCGCCGAGCGCGCCAAGCAGCGCGCGCGGACTTTTTTCCATGAGCCCTGCCGAAACCGCGAGCGGCCATCCCATTCCCGGATTGATGCCGTGATAGATGCCGCTCGCAAGTAGAGCGAGCCAGAGCCAGCCAAGTGTCCGGCTCGCCTCTCCCCAATCTAGGCCGACGGATAGCAAAAGGAATCCGTCGAACAGTCGCCGCCCTCAAGCCTGACCTGATGGGCCCGATAGCCTTCCGGGAAGCTGACGAAATAATCGCTGGCGAGTTCGAGCCCGCCGCTGCGACCGACATTGGCCATCACTTCGACGCCGGGAACGCCATCGGGATAGAACTGGTCGTCCCAGGTCGAGTAGAGCGAGTTGGTCCAGTACACCCGCTTGCCGTCGCGGCTGATCTCGACCATCTGCGGGCCACCGGCATAGGCCTTGCCGCTCGGATGCGGCGCGCGACGCACGATGCCTCCGGTGTACACCGAGCCCGCAAGCTTGGGTTTCCGGGGATCGCTGACGTCGTACTGGCGCATCTCGCCGGTGCCCCAGCAGGAGACGTAGAGAAACCTGTCGTCCATCGACAGATCGATGTCGGTCACCAGTGGCGGGACCGCACCAAAGCCCTGCAAGAGCGGCGGAAGCTTTTCCTTCGGCGCAGGCTCCGGTGGAATCGTCGCCGTCTTTTCGGCGTGGAATTTTCCGCCCTCGCGCCACCAGGTCCAGATCGAGCCTTCCAGATTGGTGGTGTCGACCACCACGCCAGCAAAGCCATATTCACGAACCGGATCGTGCGCGGGCCGCACCTCCAGCGCCATCTGATGGTTGGCACCGAGGTCGATGGTCTGGACGTTGCGCCGGGCCCGGAGATCCCAGAAGTGGAGCCGGTGGCCATATTTGTTCGACAGGAGATCTTCGGGAACGATCCCGTTCTCGAATTGCGGCGGCAGCCCCCACTCGCTCGTCACCATGTAGTCGCGCGGCAGATTCCACCAGAAGTCATAGTGCAGCGTCTGCGGACCGCGATCGATCTCCCAGCGACCGAGCACCTCGAACGTCTCGCAATCCATGATGAAGACGCCGGGAGGCCCGCTCGTGCCGTCCTTGCCGCCACCGCCGAGCGTGCTGACGTAGATGCCGTCCGGCCCGCAATGGATGGTGTGTGGCCGCGAGTAGCCGGTTTTCTTGAAGACTTCCTCCGGCTCGATGACCTTGTGAATTTTCGCTTGGGTCGGATCAGGCTTGGTGTCGATGATGTAGATTCGCGACGAGCGGAGTCCGGGAATGATGAGATAGCGCCGCTCGATGAAGGCGTGCCCGGCGAGCGGAGACAATGCCGACGAGCAGGCATTCCAGCCGAAATGATGAAACTCGTCGCCCTTGTTCGGCATCGTCACGGTATGGACGATCTGACTGTAGGTCGGCGATCCCGGCTTGGCGTCGATGACCGCAAGTGCGTCGGGCTTTGAGAAATCCGGGCTGAGCAGCAACGTATAAGCGAAGTTTTCGGGCGGCGCTTCCATCGCGAGTTTCGGCGATGCGTGGAAGGTCGGGTCTGGCCGCATTGTCATGGCACTGCCTCCCTGTTTGCTCGGCTTGCGCCAACCTGGCTCGGGATAACGGCATAATGAAGTGCTGACGCGCGATGTCTTTAAGGTGCTCCGCAGGCCTGGTCGGCCCGGGAAGATTACGTCATCGCGCCGCCGCGCGAAACCGGCCGAAGCGCGCCAATTCGACGC
The DNA here is from genome assembly GCF_024199885.1 of Bradyrhizobium sp. CCGUVB23. Classification (NCBI taxonomy): domain Bacteria; kingdom Pseudomonadati; phylum Pseudomonadota; class Alphaproteobacteria; order Hyphomicrobiales; family Nitrobacteraceae; genus Bradyrhizobium; species Bradyrhizobium sp. CCGUVB23. The sequence continues at coordinate 4,676,828 of NZ_JANADQ010000001.1, read as the reverse complement.
TTGCAGCCGAAAGGGAAGCTGCCGAGAAGGCTGGATCGCGCACCCGTCCTCGGCGTCGTCCCGGCCTAGTGCGCAATTGCGCACGGGGGCCGGGACGACAGCAGAGTGCGTGGCGCGTTACTTCCCCCAGCGCAGCGCCAGCGCATCGCGTTCCTTGGCGAGCTCGAGCAGGCCTGCGCGCGTGGCCGGGTGCAGCGGTTGCAGGGGATGGCGCACGGCGTCTGACTTGATCACGCCGCCGGCCTGCATCATCGCCTTGCAGGCGATCAGGCCGCACTGGCGGTTCTCGTAGTTGATCAGCGGCAGCCAGCGCTCATAGGCGGCCTTGGCCTCCTCGCGCTTGCCGGCAAAATAGGGATCGATGATCTGGCGGATGCCGTCGGGATAGCCGCCGCCGGTCATCGCGCCGGTGGCGCCGGCGTCGAGATCGGCCATCAGCGTGATCGCCTCCTCACCGTCCCATGGACCTTCGATCGCGCTGCCGCCCGCCTCGATCAGGCTACGCAGCTTCGCCGCGGCGCCCGGCACCTCGATCTTGAAATAGCGGATGTTGGAAAACTCACGCGCCAGGCGCGCCAGCAGCTCGACCGACAGCGGCGTGCCCGCGACCGGCGCGTCCTGGATCATGATGGGGATGTTGATCGCCGCCGACAGCACCTTGAAGAACTCGACGATGCCTTTCTCGGGCACCCGGAAGGTCGCGCCGTGATAGGGCGGCATCACCATCACCATGGCGGCGCCGGCGGCCTCAGCCTGCTTGCTGCGCGCCGCGCACACGGCCGAGGAGAAATGGGTGGTGGTGACGATGACGGGGACGCGGCCGGCGACGTGCTCCAGCACGGCATGCATCACGGTCTCGCGCTCGGCGTCGGTCAGCACGAACTGCTCGGAGAAGTTGGCGAGGATACAGATGCCGTTCGAGCCGGCATCGATCATGAAATCGATGCAGCGACGCTGGCCTTCGAGGTCGAGCTCCCCACGCTCGTTGAAGATCGTGGGGGCGACGGGAAAGACGCCCCGGTACGGACGCTGGACTTTGGTTTGGGGCGTGGCCGACATCGAAACTTACTCCCTGGATTTCTTGCCGCGACTTTGTGGTGGGCCGCCCGCGATGCCGCGCGAGCATGGTACCGCTACCATTTAGCGCGGTCGCGCACCTGCGGCAATGCCGATCGCGGCGGGAACTTCAGATCTGATGGAGCTACGCCGAACGAACGGCGCCCAGGAAACCTTCGACCGCCACGCGCAGGTGGTCGGCATCGGCCGACATCTTCTTGACCGACTCCGTCAACACGGTACCGGCATTGCCGGTCTCGCGGTTGAGGCTGGCGACGCTGCCGATGGTGTCGGTCACCTCGCGGGTGCCGAGCGCGGCCTGCTGGAAATTGCGCGAGATCTCGGTGGTCGCCGCACGCTGCTCTTCAACCGCCGCAGCGATCGCCGTCATCTTCTCGTCGATGCCGCTGATCGCCCCGCCGATCGACCGGATTGCGGATACCGCCTGCCCCGTCGCGGACTGGATCTCGGCGACCTGGCGCGAGATTTCCTCGGTCGCGGTCGCCGTCTGCGAGGCGAGGTTCTTGACCTCGCCGGCGACCACGGCGAAGCCGCGGCCCGCCTCGCCGGCACGCGCCGCCTCGATCGTGGCGTTCAGCGCCAGGAGGTTGGTTTGGCCTGCGATGGCGCTGATCATCTTCACGACCTCGCCGATGCGCGCGGCGGTCTGGTCCAGGATCTCGACGGTGGCGTTGGTGTGCTCGGCCTGCGCGACCGCCTCGCGCGCCTCGCGCGCGCTGGCTTGCACCTGCGCCGAGATCTCGCCGACCGATGCCGACAGCTCCTCGGTCGCGGCCGCAATGGTCTCGAGATTGTTGGTGGCCTGCTCGGCCGCGGATGACACCGCCGCCGTCTGGTTGCTCGACTCCGACACCAGTGAGCGCACCCCCGTCGCGGTGGCGTCCAGCTCCCTCGTGGATTCGGCAACGCTGTGGATCACCGCCTGCACGGTGTCGTCGAAGCGCCGGCAGGCCGCGTCGACCGTGCTGGATCGCGCGAGCTGTTGGGCCTGTTGCGCCTCGCGCTCCTGACCCAGCCGCTCCGCCGTCGCCGCGCTCTCGCGCAGGCTCTCGAGCGCTGACGCCATAGTGCCGAACTCGTCGGGATATTTCGACTGCGGCACCGGCGTTGCGTAGTCACGGGCGCTGATCCGGGCGATCGCGCCCATCAGCGATTGCACCGGCCGCACCAGGCGATTGCGCACCACGAACACGCCGGCCAATGTCACTGTCAGCGCCGCCAGGAAGGCCAGCGACTGCACCACGAGCTTGCTGAGCGCCGTCTCCTGCACGGTTTCCGCGCGCGCGATCGACTGGTCCAGCGCCTTGTTTGCGACGGCCACGATCGGCCCGAACGGCGACTGGCAGAGCGCATTCCACTCCTGGGCGGAGACGGCTGGACGGCCGCTGCCGTCGAAATTCTTGGTGATCTGCGAGATCTGCTGGACGACCGTGTCGGTCTTCGCGCGCGCTTCCTTGGCCGTGGAGACGAGGTCCGCGGTCACATCGGGCGCGGCGAGAAGTTCTTCGATCCCGGTCCAGCCCGCGCCGACGACGCCGTTCCATTGCGCCACGTTCAGCTTCTGGGTCTCGTCGAGCGGCTTGCTCGCGTTGACGTTGGGGCGCAGCGCCGAGCACTGGATGCCATAGCGGTCGCGCACCTGCCAGGCGAGGCGGCGGACCTGGATCATTCGGGCGATGAAGGGATCGTTCATCCAGGCGCGGTTCGAGACCGCAGTCGAGGCGAGGTTCGCCGCATCGATGGTCTTGGTGACCGCATCGTACCAGGAATTGGTGCGGTCGATCTTGCGCTCGGCGCGCGGACGCGCGGCTTCGTCGAAGAACAGGCGGAACTGCGGCGCGGCCTCGCCCCAACGCTGTTTCAACGTGCTCGCAAGCTCCTCGCGACGGGCGAACTCGACAGTCTCGATGGCTGCGGCGATCGACTCGTAGCCGGCCTGTTCGAGCTTCTCGATCTCAGCCAGGCGGTTGCGCGGATCGTCCTCGCCAAGCAGCGCGCTCTGGGCATCGCCGCGGTTGGTCCGCAGCGACAGCACGCCCTGGAAGATTGCCTTGTCGGCGGCGGCCAGCCGTCCGGTCTCCTGGCTGTCACGATAGCGACCGATGGCTCCGGTCATCTGGATCGCCGTGCTGGTCAGAGCACCAATGGCCAGCAGAGCCATCAGCACCAGGAGAAGCGTGCTTACCGATTTCTTAATTATCGTCATTGCCGAGGCGCCCAGATTGCGCGGCCACTTTGCCGGGCGACCTGCCAATGTTTCGTTAAGTTTTTAGTCGAATTGGCTGCAATGCAAATTTGCGCAACGGCTGGTTGGTCTGGACGATCAGTCTGGACGAACGGCTGAGGAGGCCGGTGAGCTATGCCGGTCACAGGCGAGGTCAAGCAATCTTCGGCCGCCATCTGCGCGACCAGCGCCTCACGTTTCGCATCAGCCGCTTGGTGGTGACCAGCGCGCCGGCGGGGTGTGCGGCCGATTTTAGCGCCGATCGGGCCTGAGCTTGTTCGCGGCGGCGATGTCCGCATCGCCCCCGGCCACATCGCCCTTTTCCCGCTTGGCCACGCCGCGCCAATGCATGGCGAGGGCGTAGGTCGGCAGCAATTGGAGCGCCTTGTCGTAATTCGCAATGGCGCGATCGAGTTCGTGCTTGTCCTGGAACGCGCGGCCCCGCCCATAATACGCCGTGACGAATTCAGGCTCGCGCCGGATCACCTCATCATAGTCGGCGATCGCACGATCGAAAGCGCCCTTATCGCGCCAGGCAAGGCCGCGATTGTTCAGCGCGTAGACCTCATCGGGATCAAGACGGAGCACTGCGCTGTAGTCCGCGATGCTGCGATCGAGATCACCCTTCTTCTGGTAAGCGAGACCGCGGTTGAGCAGACTCATGGCATCGGTCGGATCGAGCTTGATCGCCTCGTCGAAATCAGCGATCGCGCGATCGGGCTCGTTCTTCATCAGGAGCGCGCTGCCGCGGTTGTAGAAGGCGTGCGATGATTTCGGATTGATGCGGATGGCATCATTATAGTCGGCAATCGCACGGTCCTGATCGCCCTTGGCGCCGTAAACGCTGCCGCGGCTTTCATAGGCGCTGCCATAGGCGGGATCGATCCGGATCGCGTCGTCATAATCGGCGAGCGCGTGGTCCAGATCGCCTTTCGCCTGATAGACTTGGCCGCGATTGGCGACCGCCATGGCGTATTTGGGGTTGAGCCGGATCGCCGTCTCAAAGTCGGCGAGCGCCCGATCGGGATCACCCCGCATCTGGTAGATCGTACCGCGATTGTTGACCGCTTCGGCATCGGTGGGGTCAAGACGAACGGCCTGCTCGAAATCGGAGAGCGCGTGATCCAGCTCGCCCTTACGCCGATAGAACATTCCGCGTCCGCCGAAGGCCGAACCGAAGCTGGGATCCGTCAGAATTGCCAGGTCAAAATCGGTACGCGCTCGATCGAGATCGCCGCCCGTCATCCGCGCAACGCCTCGATTGAACAGAGCGACGGCGAGGTCGCGCCCCGTGAAGGCACCCGCATCGATCGCCTTGGTGCAGGCAGCAAGCTGCTCGCTGAGCGGCCGGTCGGTATCGCCGAGGCATTTCACCTCCCGCGATTGGGCATGGCCCGGCAGCCCCGCCAAAGCGAGCACCACGACCAGACCCATCATCCGCAACGCCAACGTCGGTCCCCCACAAGCTAGATGCCCGTTCGTCGCGGGCCGGGGCCATTTCGTTCAATCCGCTCAGGCGGATAGAGGCGCCGACCACGCTCCCATCAGGGCCGGCGTCATGCGACCTTGGTGAAGTCGGGCGGGCGGCGCTCGGCGAAGGCCGTGAACGCCTCGCGCGCCTCGGCGGTGCGCAGGCGCTTTGCGAACTGCTCGCCTTCGGCGGCCATCTGAGCGACGAGGGCCTCGCCGTTGCGCATCAGCTGCTTGGTCGCGACCAGCGCGCCGGCCGGCTGCTTGGCGAGGCGCCCCGCGAGGCCCGCTGCCTCGGCATCGAGCTGGGCCAGCGGCACCACGCGGCTGGCGAGCCCCCATTCGAGCGCGGTGTTCGCCGGCACGGCCTCGCCGAGCGCGAACATCTCGTAAGCGCGGACGTGACCGATGCGCAGCGGCATCAACAGGCTCGAGGCCGCCTCCGGCACCAGTGCGAGGCTGACGAAGGGCGTCGACAACAGCGCATTGTCGGCCAGCACGACGAGATCACAATGCAGGAGCATCGTGGTGCCGACGCCGACGGCGCGGCCCTGGATGGCCGCGACCAGCGGGCGCGTGCAGCGCGCCAGCGACTGGATGAACCTGACGACGTTGCGGCTGCCCTCGGATTTACCGGTGGCGACCGCGGCGAACTCGCCAACGTCGTTGCCGGCGGTGAACATGTCGCCTTCACCGCGGATCAAGAGCACGCGTACCGACGAGTCGGTCTCGGCACCCTCGATGGTATCGGCGAGCTTGCCGTACATCGCATCGGTCAGCGCGTTCTTCTTGTCGGGGCGCGCCAGGGTCAATGTCAGCACGCCATTGGTCATCTCGGTCCGGACATGCTCGGTCATGAAACGGCTCCTCTCATTCGTCGGTTGCTCGTGGAAACTTGGTTTGAATGCTCGTCAGCCAGCGCGCGACGATGTCGATCTCGGCGCTGGAAAATCCGTCTGTCAGCGCGGCGTTGATTTCCGCCGCCGCGGCCTTCGCCCGCACCTCGACCGCACGGCCTTTGGGGGTGAGCCAGACGCGCCAGGCGCGGCCATCCTCGCGATCGGCCCGCCGCTCGACCAGCCTTGCCGCGGCCATCCGGTCGACGAGGCCGGAGATGCCCGCCGGCCCAAGATCGAGCGCGGCCCCCGCCTCACCCATCAAGGCGCCGTCCTGCCGGCCGAGGATGAAGAGGAGTCCTGCCTGGGATGGCGTCACCTCGCTCTCCGGCTGCGCCGCCATGAAGCGCTGCAGGCGGCGCTGCGCGACGTTCAGGAGGTAGATCAGCCGGGGGTGCCTTGCCGAGGTCATGCGCGGCTCGATTTATTTCGCATGCGAAATATATAGTCTGGCAAAACGAGCCTGTAAAGCGGCGTGGGCGTCACGCCGTTGCGGCGCGACATCCGTCCAGGAAAAGAGCCGCGGCGGCGCGGACGCGGCGCTCGATCTCCTTGCGCGATGGCAGCGGCACGCCGCCATAGATCGTGGCGCGCTGCGGGGCCGAGACGGCCATCCCGATCAGCATGCCCGCGGCCTCCTCGACATTATCGAGCGCGAGGCGCTCCGCCTTCACCTGGACGCGCAGCCAGCGCGCCAGCGCGGCCGCCGTGCGCGCAATGCCATTGCGATAGAACGCTACGGCAAGATCCGGAAACGCCGCCGATTCCTGGAGCACGATGCGCTGCAGGGCGACGACCTCGGGATCAAGCGCGAGGTCGGCGCAGGCGAGCAACGCGGTGGATAGGGCCTCCGCAATATCGGTGTGATCGATGCCCTTGAGCTGGACGTCGGAGAGCTGCCGGTCGAGCCGGTCGGCGACCATGGCCTCGAACAGCGCCGCCTTGGCCGGAAACAACCGATAGAGCGTCTTGGTCGAAATGCCGGCGCGGCGCGCCAGCTCCTCGGTGCTGGTCGCCGCGTAGCCGTTCTCGGCAAAAGCGTGCCGCGCGGCGTCGAAGATGATCTGACGCGTCTCGCCGTCGTCGCGCAGTGGCGGCCGTCCACGGGGGCGGTATTCACTGGAAGATTTTTCCTGAGCCATGCTTTTACATGATGCCTGTCATTCTATTGACAGTTTTCAAGCTAGTCCTATTTTGGAAACCATCAAGTTTCCTAATTCAGGGAGCCGGCCATGACCGTCCACACCAGCCCATCCAAGATCGAAACCACAGGGATTCCGGCCAGCGTTCCGGAGAGCCTGCTGCCCGTGGAAACGCCGTCCGCCCCGCCCAGAAAGCTCAACTTTCGCAAGCTGTTGTTGGCGGGTGTCGCGGCCGCGGCGCTAGCCGGTGCGAGTTGGTATGGCTGGGACTACTGGACGGTCGGCCGCTTCCTCGTCTCCACCGATGACGCCTATGTGAAGGCCGACAACACCACCATCGCACCGAAGGTCAGCGGCTACCTGGTCCAGGTGCAGGTTGCCGATAACGAGCAAGTGAAGGCTGGCCAGGTGCTGGCCCGGATCGACGACCGCGACTTCAAGGTCGCACTCGACCAGGCCCGGGCCGACGTTGCGGCCGCGAGCGCCACCATCACGAGCAAGGAGGCGCAGCTCGAGGTTCAGCAGGCGGTGATCGCGGCGGCCAGGGCGACGATCGACGTCGACACTGCAGCCAAGACCTTCGCGAGCCAGGAGAACAAGCGCTACACGGACCTCGCTGCGTCGGGCTTCGGCAGCGTGCAGAATGCGCAGCAGGCGCAGGCGCGCGATGCCGGTGCGAACGCCGCGATTCAGCGCGACACCGCCAATCTCGCCTCCGCCCTCAAGCAGGTCGACCTGTTGAAAGCCGAGATCGTGCAGGCCATGGCCGCCCTCGCCCGCGCGGAAGCCGTGCAGCACCAGGCCGAGCTCAATCTTGGCTACACGAAAATCGTCTCTCCGATCGACGGCGTGGTCGGCAACCGCACGCTTCGCGTCGGCCAGTTCGTCCAGGCCGGCACGCAGTTGATGTCGATCGTGCCGGCCGACGGCGCCTATGTGGTCGCCAATTTCAAGGAGACCCAGCTCACCAACGTGCATGCCGGCCAGACCGTCGACATCGAGGTCGACATGTTCCCGGGCCATGTCGTGCACGGCCATGTCGATTCCATCGCGCCCGCGAGCGGCCAGGAGTTCGCACTGCTGCCGCCGGACAACGCCACCGGCAACTTCACCAAGGTGGTTCAGCGGATCCCCGTCAGGATCGCGCTCGATGCCGAGAACGCGCCGTCGATCGCGCTGCGTCCGGGCATGTCCGTGATCCCGACGATTGCGACGCGTTCCAGCGCGCCCGCCGCGCTGGCAGTGACTTCACCCAAGGCAAACCAGACCAAGGCAAACCAGACCTCCGGAGGGTCGCGCCATGTCCAACAGCCTCACAATCCTAGCGCCCGCACGCTTGATTCCGGCCGCGACGCCTGATCGCGCCAGCGCCGATCCGAACCGCGCCAGCGCCACGATCTGGATCGCCGTGTTCGCTGCGATGATCGGCGCCTTCATGGCGATCCTGAACATCCAGATCACCAACGCCTCGCTGCTCAATATCGAGGGCGGCATCGGCACCGGCGTCGACAATGGCTCCTGGATCTCGACGTCATACCTGATCGGCGAGATCATCGTGATCCCGCTCACCGACTATTTGTCGCGGGTCTTCTCGTTCCGTAATATCATCCTGAGCTTCGCGACGCTGTTTGCGGCATTCTCCGTCGCCTGCGCCTTCACCCACGACCTGCCCTCGATGATCGCGATGCGCGGCTTGCAGGGCTTCTTCGGCGGCGTGCTGATCCCGATGGCCTTCACGCTCGTGTTCACCAAGCTGCCCAAGGGCCAGCAGCCGATTGGCCTTGCGATGTTCTCGCTGGCGGTGACCTTTGCGCCAGCGATCGGCCCGACGATCGGTGGCTATCTCACCGAGAATTACGGCTGGCAGACCATCTTCTTCGTCAACGTCGTGCCGACCGCGATCATGGTCACCACGCTGTTCTTCGCGCTGGAGCGCCAGCCGCTTCAGCTCGGCTTGCTGCGCGACGGCGACTGGTTCGGCATCGTGACCATGGCGATTGGCCTCGCATCCCTCCAGGCGGTGCTCGAGGAGGGCAACAAGGACGACTGGTTCGGCTCGCCCTTCATCGTGCGGCTTGCCGTTACCGCTGCGATCAGCCTCTCGCTGTTCATCTATATCGAGCTGGTCGTCGAGAAGCCGCTGTTGCGCCTGCGGCTACTGACGCAGTGGAATTTCGGCGTCGGCACGATCGCCGCGGTCTTCCTCGGCTTCGCCCTGTTCGGCTCGGTCTACCTCCTGCCCGCTTATCTCGGTCAGGTGCAGGGCTACAATGCCGAGCAGATCGGCAACGTGCTGGCCTGGACCGGCCTGCCGCAGCTTCTCCTGATCCCGCTGGTGCCGAAGTTGATGCAGCGGTTCGACACCCGCTATATCGCGGCCATAGGCCTCATCCTGTTCGCAACCAGTTCCTTCATGAACATAGAAATGTCACTCGACTATTCCGGCGATCAGTTCCTGCTGCCCAACATCGTACGCGCGGTCGGACAAGCACTCACCCTGGCGCCGCTCTCCGCGCTGAGCCTCGGCAGCGTCGCGCCGCAGGACGCGGCCGCCGCCTCCGGCATCTCCAATATGATGCGCAACCTCGGCGGCGCGATCGGCACCGCGGTACTCGCGACCATCGTCACCAAGCGCGAGCAGTTTCACTCCAACGTCATCGGCCAGTCGGTGACGCTCGGCCGCGAAGAGGTCCGCGGACGCATCGCGCAGCTCACGAACTATTTCATGGCCCACGGCGTGCCCGACCCAAACGCCGCGCATGAGCAGGCCGTCATCGCCCTTGGCAAGCTGGTCAAGCGCCAGGCGCTGGTGATGGGCTTTTCCGACACTTTTGCCGTGATCGGGGTGGTGCTGGTACTGGCCGCGATCGCCGTGCTGCTGACGCGGCAGGTCAAGGCGGCGGGCGGGCCGGCGCACTAGGCTTCAATCATCCGGTTTTTTTGAGCGGCCGTCACGCTTGACGGCCGCTACTTTTTGTGTTCTTTCTTTGTTCCATTCAAGCACAGGTTGTAGCACGAGTTAATTTCATGATGAGTGATATGCACAGCGATAGCGGGCCGGCCCAGCTCGTGATTCACGATGACGAAGATACGCCGGAAGAATTTGTGATCGAGTTGCTGCGCCGGGTTTTCGGCAAGTCGGAGCGTGAGGCGCTCGCGCTGATGACCCGGATCGAGCAAGAGGACAAAGCCGGTTGCGGCCCTTACCCGCGGTCCGTCGCCGACGCTCTGCTGAAATCCGCGCTCCAGCACATTCAATTTGCAGGTCATGGTCTGCGGATCACGCTCGAACCGGTCAAGACGACTTGCGAGCTTTGCGGCAAGCCCGAGGCGCAGACCGACGTGCGCCTCGGGAGCCGTACGATCTGGCTGTGCAGCGAGTGCATGCGTGCGGCAGGCAACACCGGCAATAGGCCGGAAGAAGAGGAGTTCGGATATGCCTGCGAGGTTCTGGACCGGCATTTTGCCGGCGTTCCGCGCAGCAAGCTCGTGACCACGGTCCGCCAGTTTCCCGGTCACATGCGCGCAGACGTTCAGGCGGCCATCGACCGGCTGTTCGCCTCCGCAATCCGGCTGTTCGGCATCAACGACGAGCAACGCTACGAGACGCTGTCGATTGCAAGGCTTCTGCGTGACGGGCGCCATGCGCAGGCGATTGCGCCGCTCCAGTATTTCGATGTCGACATTGGCGAGAAGAACCCGGTCAAGTGCCTCAACAACGGGCTGTGGCTATGCGCGCAGGGCGATCTCCGCTACGCCGTGCTGCTCTGTGCGCATCGCGAGTTCAGCCGCGAGCCCGGCATCCGGATCGAAATAGCCGTACCCTCGGGCGCCGCGGGCGCAGCCCTCGTCCAACGATGCTTCGGCGAGCTGGAGCAGGCCGTGCAGGCCGCGCGCACCTATCGTGGCAAGATCCTCTCGCTCGACGCCGACAGCGATTATCGCGGCCGCTCGCGCGGCATCACCGTACATCGCCTGCCGCCGGTCGCACGCGACGAGGTGATCCTGCCGGAGCAGACCTTGCGGCTGCTTGATCGCAATGTCCTGAGATTCGTCGGCACGCGCGATCAATTGCGCCGGCTCGGCCAGTCGACGCGCAAAGGCGTTTTGCTGTACGGCCCCCCGGGCACCGGCAAGACCCACACCATCCGCTATCTCGCGACGCACCTGCCCGGGCATACGACCCTGATCATCACCGCCGAGCAAATGGGCCTTCTCGGCGCTTATATGAGCCTGGCGCGGCTCCTTCAGCCCTCGATGGTGGTGATCGAGGATGTCGATCTCATCGCCCGCGATCGCGATGACATGGGGCCGTGCGAGGAATCCCTTCTGAACAGATTGCTCAACGAGATGGACGGGCTGAAGGAGGACGCAGACATCCTGTTCGTCCTGACCACCAACCGGCCGGAGGACCTCGAAGGTGCGCTAGCCGGCCGGCCCGGCCGCATCGACCAGGCCATCGAAGTGCCTCTCCCCGACGAGATCGGCCGCCGCAAGCTGGTACGGCTCTACGGCAAGGGGCTGCCGCTCGATGACGCCGTCGTCACCGAAGCGGCGCAGCGCAGTGAGGGCACGAGCTGCGCCTTCATCAAGGAATTGATGCGGCGGCTGGCACAGGCGAGCCTGGCCCGCGACGGCGGCAATTCCGTCATCTCCGCCGACATCGATGAGGCGCTGGACGACATGCTGTTCTCCGGCGGTCGCCTCAATGCGCAGCTGCTCGGCGGCGCGCAGGCGATGGCGGCGGGATGATGACCGTTCTCGCCGCTGGAGCATGATCCGGAAAAGTGTGAAGCGGTTTTCCGAAAAGATCATGCTCAAACAAGAGCCTAAAGCGCGATGACGATTCATCCCAATCTCATCGCGCTTTAGAGTGGTCTAGTACTCCGCCGCGAGATGACGGGCGATGTCGCCGACCGGAAGCCGCGTCAGGTCCTTGGGCAGTTCGCCGACGATGCGTGCCTTGACGTCCGCGTGAAACGCGTCGCGCAGGTCCGCCAGTGCGCGCGGCGGTGCAATGACGACGAGCGCCTTCACGTCGCGCTCGCGGACGAGCTGCTCCATCGCGGCTGCGACCCGTCGCGCGAAACGATGCTCCTCGATATCGTGCCAGTCGGTCGGCTCGACGGCCGCCCTTTGCCCTGTCGGCTTGTTGAGACGGCCGGGACGATCGGTCCCCTGCTCGCGCGTCGGCGGATTCTCATCCGCGAACACGTCCTCGGTTTTCAGGTTCGGCTGCGCGGGATTGCCTTCGTTGCGCAGGAACAGCGCCTTGCAGCCGTCGCCGATGAAGACGAAGGCACCGTGGGGGATCACCAGGCCGCTCATGTCGACGCTCCAGCTTTCGCTTCGACATTCAACCGTTCACCCGCCAGCGGGTTGATTCAAATCAACGCGAGCCTGCCGCGGCAAGATGCGTGTGCTGTGCTTACCAATGTGCAAGCACGGGAACTTACCCGCGACGTCCGGTGCAGGTCCAGCGAATTTGAGAGAAATCAACGACTGGTCGCGAGAACAGGTGGACGTTTGATCATCGAATGAACTCTAGTCTCTCAAGGGAAGAGATGAAGGAGAGAAATCATGGCCGACGAAACCAAGCTTCCGGTGACCAAGAAGACCAACGAACCGGTGTTCTCCGGCGGAACGTGGAACCCGTTCGAGACGCTCCGCGGCGAGGTCGACCGCCTATTCGAGGATTTTGGTCGCGACGATTTCTGGCGCCGGCCGTTCCGCTCGCTCGCCGGGCTCGAGCGCAGTCTCGCGCAGAAGCTCGTGAGCGCACCGGCCGTCGATGTCGCCGAGACCGACAAGGCTTATGAGATCACGGCCGAGCTGCCCGGCATGGACGAGAAGGACATCGAGGTGAACCTCGCCAATGGCGGTCTCACCATCAAGGGCGAGAAGAAGGTCGAGAAAGAGGAGAAGCAGAAGGACTATTACGTCTCCGAGCGCCGCTATGGTTCCTTCGAGCGCACGTTCGCTCTGCCGGAGGATGTCGAGGCCGACAAGATCGAAGCTTCGTTCAGGAGCGGCGTGCTCAAGGTGACGCTGCCCAAGACCGCGGAGGCGCAGAAGCCTGCCAAGAAGATCGAGGTCAAGGCGGCCTGACGATCGGTTCGCGCGAGGCTGGCGGTCCCGGCAGCCTCGCACCCCGCTATTCGCGTCCGGCGTGCTCCGTCACTGCGCGCAGAAGAAGCTTGCCGAGTCCGTCACCGGCCCCGCCTTGTAATGCGGCCAGGCTGGCCAGCGGCACAGCGGCAGCGCGCGCACAACAGAAAACGCCGGCGCCTCGACCTTCTGCTCGGTGACCTCGAGATCGCCGGGCGCCTTGTCCTTCTCGACCCAGTCGACCAGCACGCTCAGCATATCGACATTGGCCGGCGCACCGGAGCCGACATGGTCGACGCCGGGCGCCGTGTAGAGCCTTGCGAACAAGTCCGTCGTCGCCGAGCCCATCAGGCGCTCGACGTTCTCGAAATAGCGAATGCCGGCATAGGGGCTCTGCGCATAGTCGGCCATATGCTCGAGCACGATCAGGCGGCCGCCATGAGCGCGAAAACGGCTGAGATCGGGATTGGTCGAATCCATCAGTTGGGAGATTTCGAGTAGCCGCGCCTTGTGGTCTTCGGGCTTGTAGGTGGTGACGTCGAGCTTGGGATCGCGGGCGAAGACATACTGAATGGTGCCGGCGCCGTAGATCCAGGCGATCCCGTTGTTCGGTGCCGGCGGCTGCGCAGGCGGTGCCGTGCCGAGCCACCACGCTGTCCATCCGCCGGTCGGGCCGACGGACGGCGTGTCCTCGCCCGACACGCCCCAGCCCGGGTAATCATCGAGGCCGTTGGCAAGCGGGAACGGGAATTTGTAAGCACCATGCAGCGTGTCGATCGCCTTGATCTGCGGGTCGGTGAGGCATTGATCGCCATTCCGCTCGCTCGCGCAGCGCAGCTTCTGTGGCTTGAAGGTCGATTTGCAATCGACGGGATCCTGCACCAGCGCATCGTCGGAGCCGTCGGCCTTGTCGCAGGCGGCGCGCACAGCGTCACCCACGAGCTTCACCTGGGCCGGCCTAATCCAGGCGTCGCCCATGGTCACCAGCCCCGACCGGGTGCCGGCATGCTGCAAGCCGACCCAGTTGATGACGGGCACGCGCGAAAAAATGCCGTCGAAATCCTCGGGATAGCGCTGCGCCATGGTCATCCCTTCGCGGCCGCCCTCGGACGAGCCCATGAAGTACATCTTCTGCGGTCTTTTGTCGTAGGCGCGCTCCATCAGCGCGACGGCGGCATCGCGCACCTTCTTGTAGGCGCGGTGCGCAAAATTCTCGAACGCTTCGTCGTTGAGCGCGAAGGCCTGGGGCGGCTCGCCTGGCTTGGTCTCATGGCCGGAATCGGTGCCGTAGGTGACGAAGCCGCGCGCCAGCGGCGAGGGCTTGTCGAAGGGATAGGCCGGCGGCAGCGCAAGGCCCGTGATCAGGACACCATTGAATCCGTCGCCGCCATATTGCAGCGAGCGTCCGTTCCATTCGACCGGCAAATTGACCTGAAACCTGATCGGCGGCGCTTTTGGATCTGTCGGCTCAATGTGACCGAGCACCTTGCAGAAAGCAGGATTGGCCGGCGTGACACGTCCCGACGACGTCGGTCCGCGTTCAGCGACGGCGAGCGGCGACGGCGCCTGGAGCGTCGCGGAGTCGATCTTGACGGCGCCGGCGTCCGAAGCAAGGCCCTTGCAGACGGTGTCTGCATCCTCGGCCAGCGTCAGCGCTGACGCGCCGTCGACATGAGCCATGGCCATCAGCAGGCTTGCGAAACACACGGTTACGCTGATCCGAGAACGCGTCATCGTTTCCACCCGCGTTTTCTTGTTATCAACGACAAGCGGGTGCATTCAACGCAACGTTCGGCCGTCCGTCAATTGCCAGCGCCGGATTGCCCGCCGTCAGAACGAACCCACGACACTGCCGAGCGCGATGACGATGACCAGCGCCAGCAGGGACGCGACGATGCCGACCATCACGATATCCCGGTAGCTGTCGCGGTGGGTCAGTCCGCAGATCGCAAGCAGGCTGACCACCGCGCCGTTGTGCGGCAGGATATCAAGCGTGCCCGAACCGATCACCGCAACGCGGTGCATCAGCGCGAGGTCGACGCCGGTTCGCGCGGCGATCTCCACATAGGTCTGACCGAGCGCATCGAGCGCGATCGTGAGGCCGCCGGATGCCGAGCCGGTCAGCGCGGCCAAAATGTTGGTCGCGACCGCGAGCGACACCAGCGGTCCCCCCTCGATCGCGAGCACCCAGTCACGCACCGTCTCGAAGGCCGGCAGTGCGGCGATGACGGCACCGAATCCGACCAGGCTTGCAACACTCATCGCCGGAAGCACGGAGGCATTGGCGCCGGCATCCATCGTCTGCCGCAGCGACGGCAGCCGGCTCCAGTTGAGCACAATGGTTGTGGCAATTGCAGTGGCGAGCGCGACGACAACAGACCAAACGCCTGCAACCGCGGCAAGCGACGTGCCGCCGAAACGCTGCTCGCTCAGATATGAGACATCGAGCCGCGGCAACACGAGGAGCGACATCACGAGATTGACGGCCACGACGACAACCAGCGGCGCGATGGCGTTCACCACCGGTGAAGGCGCTTCGCTGCGACGCCCGTGCCGGATTTCCGCCGGGTCGAACTCGCGCGCCGTCGTCGCGCGTTCGCGCAACAGCTCGTCATCCGCCGCAGCTTCGGCTGTACCCTGCGCCTCCTCGCCATAGCCTTCACCCGCCTGACGTGCCTTCGCCTCCGCCCGTTGCAGCCACCACAATCCCGTGCC
This sequence comes from Bradyrhizobium sp. CCGUVB23, assembly GCF_024199885.1. Lineage (NCBI taxonomy): Bacteria > Pseudomonadati > Pseudomonadota > Alphaproteobacteria > Hyphomicrobiales > Nitrobacteraceae > Bradyrhizobium > Bradyrhizobium sp. CCGUVB23. The sequence goes on along the minus strand of NZ_JANADQ010000001.1, from coordinate 4,661,196 downwards.
GAGCATGATGAGGGAAGCGATGATGCCAAGACCCGGCGCGGCAAACGGCGTCGTGCCGAAAAATGGCATCGGGATCGCGTTCTGGATCGACGGCGTGCCCGGCAGAGCCGACATCGTGAAACTCGAGGTGCCCAGCACGATCGTCGCCGGAATCAAACGGCGCGGGATGGCGGCCGCGCGGAACAACGACTGTGCCATCGGAACGATGACGAAGAAGGCGACGAACAGGCTGACGCCGCCATAGGTCACCAGCGCCCCCGCCAGGACGACTGCGAGAATCACGCGCCTTTCGCCGAGTCGCTTCGCCATGAAGGCGGCGACCGCCGTCACCGCGCCGCTGTCGTCCATCAGCTTGCCGAAGACGGCACCGAGCAGGAAGATCGGAAAGAATTGCGCCAAAAAGCCCGCGGCGCTCGCCATGAATATTTGCGTCAGGTTGGCGAGCAGCGGCTCGCCGCCGAACGCTGCGGCAACGAGCGCCGCGAACGGGGCGAGCAGCAGGACGCTCCAGCCGCGGAAGGCCAGTACCACGAGCAGGCCGAGCCCGACGAGAATGCCGAGAAGCCCCACGTCTCAGCACTCCGCCAGGAGAACGTCGAGATCGGCCGTCGAGCGCCGGCCGAGGTCATCGCCGTGATGTTCGAGGAATTCGCTCGCGGCCAGCCGGCCCTCGGCACGGAGCATCGAAACAAACTGCCATTCCGCGTTCAGCTTGGAGGAGGCGCCGAACGTCGTCAGAATATCGCTCTTGATCCGGTGCGTCCTCATCCGCGCCCAGCGTGCACCCTCGCCGCTTCCGGGATCCGCGGCCTGACGGAGCAGCGCGATCATGCGCAATTCCTTCATCAGCGGCGAGTTGAACGAAATCTCGTTGAGCCGGTTGAGGATCTCCGCCGCGCTGCGCGGGTCTTCCGCCCGCTCCGTCGGATTGATCTGCACCAGGATGGTATCATAGGCGTCGCTTTCGCGGACCAGCGGCGTGATCGTCGGATTGCCGGCGAAGCCGCCGTCCCAATAGGGCTCGCCGTCGATCTCGATGGCGCGGAACATGGTCGGGAGGCACGCCGAGGCAAGGAGAACGTCGGCCGTGATCTCTGCGTTGCGAAAGATCCGGCCGCGGCCGGTGCGCACCCGCGTCGCGGTGATGAACAGCTTGATCTCGGAGCCGGCGAGGCGCTCGAAATCGATGCTCTCGGCGAGCACCTTGCGCAACGGATTGTAATCGACCGGGAGATCGTAGGGCGAGAACAGCCGCGACATCAGGTCGGTGAAGACGTAGGCCGGCGAGGTGTCGAGCGTCCAGCGACCCATCAGGCGATCGAGCGGCGAGCGCTGCAGCGGGCTGAACGCCGCGGCGCGCGAAACGCGGCGCCAGTATTGGTCCAGCGCCTCACGCGCGCCTTTGGCGCCGCCCGCCGTCCATCCGTCGGCCAGCACCGCGGCGTTCATCGCCCCGGCGGAAGTTCCGGAGATGGCGACGATATCAAGCCATGCCTCTTCGAGCAGACGATCGAGCACGCCCCACGTGAACGCGCCGTGCGAGCCTCCGCCTTGAAGTGCAAGGTCGATCGGTATGCGGTCTCGGGCCATCGTGTCCGCACTCACGAAACTTAAGCTCAACTTCGATGAGACTTATTAGACGAGACTTGTTAGACGAGACTTGCCTTCAGCACCCCGGTAACCACAGGTAGTCTAAAAAGCGGAAGGCGGGCCACGCAACAGCGCAGCCCGCCCGGACACGTCACAGCGTCGTGATGCAAAAAGCCGTCAGCCCATTCGCGCGTCAGTGCTCGAACACCAGGCGCGCGCCGATCGTACCGTCGAGCGCGCGGATCTGCTGGAGCAGCTCGTTCGAATCCTGGCCGCCAAGATCGGCGTCGAGCACGACGTAGCCGAGCTCGCCATGCGTCTCCAGGTATTGGGCGGCGATGTTGACGTCACGCTGCAAGAACACCTCGTTCAACCGGCGCAGCATGCCCGGCACGTTGCGGTGGACATGGCTGAAGCGGGCGCCTGTGGGACGGAGGTGGAGCTGCACCTCCGGGAAATTGACGGCGCCCATGGTCGAGCCGGTGACGTAATAGTCGACGAGCTTCCGCGCCACCTCGCCGCCGATCCGCTCCTGCGCCTCTTCCGTGGAACCGCCGATATGCGGGGTGAGGATCACGTTGCTCAGACCCTGCAGCGGGCTCTTGAAGCGATCGGCGTTCGAGGACGGCTCGACCGGGAAGACGTCGACGGCGGCGCCGGCGATGTGCTCGTCGCGCAAGGCACGCGCCAGTGCATCGAGATCGACGACGGTGCCGCGGCTGTTGTTGATCAGGAACGAACCCGGCTTCATCAGCCGCAGCTCGCGCTCGCCGATCATGCCCGCGGTCTCCGGCGTTTCCGGCACATGCAGGCTGACCACGTCGCTCTGGGCCAGGAGGTCCTCGAGCTTCTCGACCGGCTCGGTATTGCCGTGACGCAGCTTGTCGGTGCGGTCGAAGAAGATCACCCGCATGCCCATGGCTTCCGCGAGGGTGGAGAGCTGCGAGCCGATATTGCCATAGCCGATGATGCCGAGCGTGCGGCCGCGCACCTCGCGGCTGCCAGTCGCCGACTTGTCCCAGCCGCCGTCATGCGCCGCGACCGAGCGCGGAAAGATCTGCCGCAGCAGCATCACGATCTCGCCGATGACGAGCTCGGCAACGCTGCGCGTATTGGAGAACGGCGCATTGAAGACGGGAATGCCGCGCTTGCGGGCCGCGAGCAGATCGACCTGATTGGTGCCGACGCTGAAGCAGCCGACCGCAAGAAGCTGGTCGGCGGAGGCGAGCACGTCCTCGGTGAGCTGGGTGCGGGAGCGGATGCCGAGCAGCGATGCACCCTTCACCGCCAGCCGCAGCGCCTCGCCGTCGAGCGCCTTGGTCAACCGCTCCACATTGGTGAAGCGGGCGCTCTTGAACAGGTCCACTGCGCTGTCATTGACGCCCTCGAGCAGCAGCGCTTTCGCGGTTCTCTGAGGGGTCTGGCCTGTGGCTGACATGGGATCTCCGTGGGTATCGCCTTTGCGCGCGGCTTAGTCGCCGGCGGGGCGGAAGACAATATGATTTTCACGTGGACACAAGATGGCGGGCCATCTCGATCTTCCGCCGGGCCTGCCTGCGCACGTTCAGATCACGTAAAATCCGTGCGTCGCGTCGCGGCGGAGCTGCTCGACGAGGCCGTATTCCCAGTCGAGATAGGCCTGCATCGCACTTTCTGCGACGTCGGTGCCCTCGTAGGGACGCCGGTACCGGTGCGCGGGATCTGGCTTGGGCAGCACTTGCGGCGGCCCCATTTCCAGCGCGCCGTCATAACCGCCTTCGAGCACGTAGACCTCCCAGCCCATCTGCGCAAGCCAGGACGCAGTCATGTCGGCGCGCACGCTCCTGTCGTCGGTCAGCAGGATGCGCGCGCCGCGCACCGGCGCCGCCATGTCGATCTCCTGGACGAGCTGGCCGCCCGCGTAGTGGCGGAAGCCGGCGAGGTGACCCGCCGCATATTCCTCGGCGTCGCGCACATCGAAGCGATAAAGCGTTCGCGAGGTTTGGGCAGCGAGTGCCGCCGCCTCGCCCGGGCCGATGTGGCGAACCCCGGCACGATAGGCGACGTCGCGGGCACTGGCCGCAGCGCCCTCAAACGACCCGATCGCACCGCGCCGCCCGGCGCCATGCTCGAGCGTGTGCTTGGCAAGGGTCCAACCGATCGTGCCGTTGCGCAGCGCGTGCACTTTGTTGGGGACCCCCGCATTGATCAGCGACTGAGTGCCGATGATCGAACGCGTGCGGCCGGCACAATTGACGATGATGGTGGTGTCGGGATCGGGTGCCGCGCGGCCGGCGCGCAGCACGAGCTCGGCGCCGGGTACGCTGACCGAGCCCGGGATATTCATGGTCGCGTATTCGTCGAAGCGGCGAACATCGAGGATCGCAACATTGGCCTTGTCGGCAATCAGGCTTGCGACCTCGTCGGCGCTGAGCGAGGGCGTGTGACGGCGCGCCTCGACAAGCTCGCCAAAGGCCTTGGCATAGGAGTTGACGTCCTCGAACACTTCGTAGCCGGCCGCGCGCCATGCATTGAGGCCGCCGTCGAGCGCGCGGACATTTGTGCAGCCGAGCGCCCGCAGCCGTTCGGCGCTTGTCCCAACCAGACCTTCGCCGTCATCATAGATGACAATCGGCACGTCCTTGCGCGGCAGCCGCGCCTCAGCCTCAACCGCGATCCGATCCGCCGCCATGTTGGCGGCGAACAGGGGATGGCCGGTGGCAAACGCCGCCTCGTGCCTGAGATCGAGCAGCGCGATTTCCTCGCGCAGTAGCAGCGCACGACGGATGTCAGCGGGGGTGACGGTGGAAAGCTTCATGGGACGGAGGCCTTGCGGAATGAGCCTCGCGCTTTTGGACCATTGTCGCGCCCTTGGCTAGCCTCGCGCGCTCATTGCTTCGGGCCGACCGTCCCGGTTGCCTTCAGCCGCGCCGATCTGACCCAGCCTGACACGGCATTTCCGGTTCTGGGGTTGGTGTACATCACCGATGACCAGCCGTCTTCGGTCTGGGCATAGGCGATCAGCTCGTCCTTGGGGATGACGAACACGCCGTTCATGGCGCAGGCGGGGTTCGGAGCCGAATAGAATTGCAACCGTCCCGTTCCTGTCACGACATCGGCCTCCGGCGGCGACAGCATCGGAACCTGCTTCGAGCCCGGTTCCGGCTCCTTGCAACGCGTGTCTGCAAGGGCAGCAAAGGAGCCGAGGAGCGCTGCGCTGAAGACGACACCGACGAGCCATTTGGCCAACGACATATTGATCTCCCTGAGCCGAAACGCCGCCTCAAGCGGCCGGCTGCGCCGGCACCAGCGCATAGCCGACGCCGCGGACGGTCACAATCGGCGCAATCGCGCCTTCATACTGCATCTTGCGACGCAGCCGCACGATCAGATTGTCGACGGTGTGCCCGCTGATGTCCCGGGGATCTCGATTCGAAATGACGTCGAGCAGGAAATCGCGGCTGAGCGGCTGCGTCATCCTGGAGGCAAGTGCGGCCAGGATATTGAACTCGCCCGTGGTGAGCTCGACCATCCTGCCGTCGGGGCGAAACAGCTCGCGCCTGACGGGATCCAGGATCCAGCCGTCGAAGGTGATCACCGATTCCCTGGTGCGGCGCAGGACGCTGCGGATGCGGGCCAACAGCGTGCGCAGATTGACCGGCTTGGAAACGTAGTCGTCGCCGCCCGCCTCCAGTCCGGAGAGAACATCCTCATCGGAATCCCGGCTGGTGACGAAGATCAATCCGCATTGCTCGCCAAGGCGCAATTCGCGCGCGAGCGCAATGCCGTCGGAATCCGGCAGGTTGATGTCGAGCAGGACAATATCGGGCTTGAACGCGGCGAGCTTGGCGCGCAGCTCGGCGGCGGTCGCCACACCGTGCGCCACCATGCCCTGCTCATTGAGGAATGACGTCAGCATGACCCGGCTCTCCGGGGCATCCTCAACCACGAGTACGGTCGTCGACATGAGCCTCTTCGCGTTCAGTGGTGATGGGTTTGGGAAGTCCGAAGGCAGATACCGGGTCCGCCTGCTGGTCCTGCAGGACGACGTCGATCTGCCGACGCAGGGCGGCGACGGCCCGATCGCGAGCCCCGAGGCTCGTGGCCACGGCCTTCGCTGCCGCGAGCGCATCGTCGGCGCGCGCGGCAAGCTCCGGCATGCGCAGGTTTGCCGCGCTTCCCTTGATGCGATGCGCGATGCTCGCAAGCTCCTCCGGCGCGAGATCGCGGCGCCCGATCCTGCGATCGAGCTCGGACAGGCTCTCGGCGAACAGACCGCGCAGCTCGTCGATCCGCGCACGAGCGAACACGTCTTCGAGCTCGAACGATCCCTCCATCTGCTGTGGTGCGAGGAACGCCTGGAGCCTCCATGCGACGTCGTCCGGCGACAGCGGCGTGGCGAGCACCAGGTCGGCTCCCTCCTCAAGCAGACGCTGCGCCTCATCCCCGTCCGCCGGCGCGGCGATGACGAACAGTCCCCTGCCATCGTGTGCAGCATCTTCGCGCCAGGCGCGCAGCGAACCGGGAGAGGGCGCGACCGCGACCAGCCCCGAAAATTCCCGCGCCGACAACATCGTCCTGGCGGACTCGAACGACACGGTCGGAAACGCGCGGAAACCAAGGCGCGCGAGCGGGCCATGCATTGCCTTGCCGGGATCACCTACGACGAGGACATCGCCGCCCCCATTCAAGGCCGCGCCGGTGCCTGACGGTTGCCGTCCGCGTCGTGCCAACGCCTCGTCCAGCGTCTTGTGCAGGACCGCGGCGTCGATTGGTTTGGCCAGATGACCGTCCATGCCGGCGGCAAGACACGCCTTCACGTCCGTCGCCATGACGTTGGCGGTCAGCGCCACGATCGGGACCTGGCTCAGTGGCTCCGCAAGCGCGCGGATGCGCCGCGTCGCCTCCAGCCCGTCCATGTCGGGCATCTGCATGTCCATCAAAACGGCGTCGAAACGTGCGCTCTGCATGAGCTCGATCGCCTGCTCGCCGGACGATGCCACCGCAACGCGGTGGCCCGCCTTGCCCAGAATTCCGCGCGCGACGATGGCATTGACGAACAGATCCTCGACCAGGAGCAGGTTCAATGGCGCGACGCGCACAGCCGCGGCCCCGACACGACCGCGCTCGCCGGGCAGCTCGACGGCGGGCAGCGGCAGGGAGAAATGAAAGCGGCTGCCGTGCCCCGGCGTGCTCGTCACCCCGATTTCGCCCTTCATGCCTTCGACCAGCCGCTTGCAGATCGCAAGCCCGAGGCCAGTACCGCCGAAGCGGCGGCGGATCGAGGCGTCGGCCTGCTCGAAAGGCTCGAACAGGTGCGCCTGCTGCCCTGCAGTGACGCCGATCCCGGTGTCCGAAACGCAGAACGCAATCACAGCATCGTCCGTCGATCCGGCAGATACCACCTCCACGGTAACGCCGCCGCTGCTCGTGAACTTCAGCGCATTGCCGATCAGATTGAACAGCACCTGCCGCACGCGCGACAGATCCCCGAGCACAAATTCGGGGACGACGGGCGACAGCATCAGTTGCAGTGTCAGCCCCTTTTCATGCGCGCGCGGCGTCATCAGATTGACGATCTCGCGCACGGCCTGCCCGAGGTCGAACGGCGCTCGCTCGTAGACGTCGGCGCGGGTTTCGAGCTTCGAGATGTCCAGGATGTCGTCGAGGATCTTCAACAACCCCTCCGCCGACGATTTGATGACCGACAGCCGCTTGCGTTGCGCCGGCGGCAGTGGATCATCCAGCGCCAATTGCGCCATGCCCAGAATTCCGTTCATGGGGGTGCGGATCTCGTGGCTCATCACCGCGAGGAAGTCGGTTTTCACGCGGGCCGCTGCTTCCGCAGCGTCCTTGGCTTCGGAGAGGTCGAGATTGATCCGCCGCTCGCGCGCGATGCGCAAGTACTCCTCGCGCCGCAGCCGGTTGAACTGGGCGCGGGCGACCGCGCCGACACCATAGCCGACCATCACCACCAGCAGGATGATGGCGAGATCGAGCGGGCTTTCCGGATCCGGCCGCAGCACCGCCCAGAACAACAGGCTGATGATGGGCGCATAGGCGCTGGTCAGCGCGACCAGCCGGAAGCGGCCGGGCAGGCACAGGTTCAGCGCAATCGCGATCAGCGGCAGCAGCAGCCCGCCATGCCGCGTCAGACTCGGATGATTGAAGACCAGCGCGTTGAGCGTGAAGAACGTGAACTGATGGACATAGGTAATCGCGACGATGCGATTGAAGCTGGCTGCACGCAGCAAGGCCAGCAGCGCCGCGATGGCCGCAAGCGCGATCAGCAGCCGGATCTCCAGAAAGAAGACCAGACGCGAGGCCGGCAGCGTCAGAAAATCCAGCGGAACGAAGGCCAGGCTCGCGGCCGTCTCGGCCAGGACGCAGAGCAGCGCCATTGCACGCGCCGGCCGCGCAATGCCCGCACAGAACTCCGCCTCCGTCGCCTCGTTGCGAAATTCGCCGGTCCAACCGACGAGATCAGGAAGGTTAGATTCTACCTCCGGCACTCGGCCGATCCCCACGCACGCCCATCAACTTGCGCCTTTCTTTGCAGGAGTGTCGCGCCTTCGTCCAGCCCTGCGCACGCGACCGGTCAGGCATGGCCTGCGATCAGCAGCCGGCGTTTGCGCCACGGATGTCCCGAACTCGCCAACATCAATGGCGGTTGATGAATGAGCGGGCGCCCAGCATGGCAGCGCATCTCGCAAGCCGCTAAACGCGAAGCGGTGATCTCTTCTGTGCCTTGTCGTCTCTCTCCGACGCCCAAGCAAAGTGCACCAGTCGTTTCGTTTCGAGGTTTGTCGTGTCACGTGCTCCACGTTTTCTCCACTCGGCTCCCATGATCTGCGGAGCAGTCGCAGCAGCCTTGATCTCCAGTACCCAGTTCTCCAGTGCCCAGGCAGGAGACATCACGACCTCGCCGGTCGTCGTTCCGGCGGTCGACGGCGTCAATGCCAAGGCCGAAGCCTATGGCGGCTTACTGGCCGGCAAATCGCTCGGCGGTGCCGCAGGCGCGATCTCGATGCCGCTCGGCAGCAATTACGGCTTGCAGATCGATTCCGCGGCCGGTGCCTTCGACGGCAGCCGTTTCGGCAACGTCGCGGGCCATGCCTTCTGGCGCGACTCCAGCGGCCTGGTCGGCCTCTACACCAGCCACACCTGGTGGGACCGCAATGGCGGCGTCTATCTCGGCCAGGTCGCGGGCGAAGGCGAGATCTATCTCGGCCGCTTCACGCTACAGGGCATCGCCGGTGTCGAATTCGGCAACACCGCGCAGGTGATCTCGACGAGCACGAGCACGGTTGCGCCGGGCCTCCCCGATCCCCTCTTGGGTGGCGCCCCGGGCGTCACGACCACGACGATGATGCTCGACAGCTACGCGGTGAAGACGCGGTTCTTCGACCAGGTCAATTTCAAATATTACCTCAGCGATCAGTGGTCGGGCTATGTCGGGCACCGCTATCTCGGCGGCAGGAACGCGCTCGCGCTCGGTAGCGAGGTGACGCTGCCGCTCGGGCACGGCGTGCTCGCCTCGGCCTTCATCGAGGGCCGCGCGGGCGAAGCCAACATGCAGGGCATCTGGGGCGGCGTAAAATTCTACTTCGGCGGCAAGGACAAGTCGCTGCTCGCCCGCCATCGCCAGGACGATCCGAACATATGGAGCACCGATACGCTCTATAGTCTCGCAAATTCGCACAGCTCGTCGAGCTCCTCGACGAGCACGCAATTCTGCGCCAGCGGCACGACCATGGTCGACGGCGTCTGCTATCCCGACGGCCCGCGCGGATGGGACTGATCGAGCGGGCGGCGAAATGTTCAATGCGGGTTGATGCTGCTGGGATTTACGGGCGCGACTTCACGCGCGAGGAACTGTGTCGACGGAGCCGCCGCGGGGCGCGGCCAACCACCTTCCATTCATTGAGGCTCTTCATGCATCGTCTATCCCTTCTTGTTGCCACGTCGCTGGCCGCCGTACCTGCATCAGCGGCCGATTTGATCGCGCGCAAGGCGCCCCTTCAGGAGACTCAGGTTTTCAGCTGGACCGGGTTCTACGCCGGTGCGCATCTTGGCGGCGGATCGGTCTACGAGACGCAGACTTTCCTCGGCACGACGGGCTTCGCCATCGATCCCGTCGGGACGAGCTACACCACCAATCGCTCGAGCGTGCTGGGCGGCATCAATGCGGGTTACAACTACCAGGTCGGCCATGTCGTACTCGGCGTGGCCGGCGATGTCTCCGGGACCCGCGCCAATGGCTCGAGCGTCACCCCCGCAATCAACGTGCCTGGCTTCGTGCTGACGAGCAATGGCAGGACGGATTGGTATGCGACGCTGACCGGCCGTCTCGGCGTGACCTTCGATCAGGTGCTGCTTTACGGCAAGGGCGGCGTCGCCTGGTCGCGGCAGGTCTATGACGGACGGGCCGACGGTTTTGCCTCGGTGATCTACAGCCCGTTCTCTGACATCAGGACCGGCTACGTCGTCGGCGCCGGCGCCGAATGGGCGGCCACCAGAAACATCTCGATGTTCGCCGAATACAACTACCTGAATTTCAGCACGAAGACTTACAACGTCACGGACACTACCGGTGCCGTGACAACGACATACTCCGCCAAAACTTCCGCCAATCTGGCGAAGCTCGGCGTCAACTATCATTTCTGACGATCGTTTCTCGCACTCCGCCATCGCGTGCGCGCCTGCGACCCGCTGCAGGCAGTATGAGGTGGCGGAGCTTTTTTTGCTCGCTCGCCGGCTCCAGCGCGGCCGATGCGACGCCTCAGCCGGCAGCGGCCACCTGATTCTCGATGATGCTTGCAACACGCACAGGGGTTTCCAGCATCGTGTAGTGACCGGCATCGTCGATGGTCTCGAACGTCACGCGCGGGTAGGCAGCTGCGAACGCGTTATGCGAGGGCTCGCCGCGATAGAAGGCGATGTCGAGCGCGCCGTTCACAACGTGCAGCGGCGCCGTGAGACGTTGCGAATCCTCGGTAATCGATGAGGTCGTGAACATCTTCAGATAGCCGCGCATCGCCTCGACCGTACCGGCCTCGCGCGCGATGGTCAGCTTGCGCTTCAGCCAGCCGGCGCCATAGCGGCTCGAGGTCCTTGCCGTGATGGCCCGCGCAGCCGCCTCGTCCTGGTCGATCACGGCGTTCAGCGCCTTGAGCGCAGCCTCGTCGGCGCGGAAGCCCGTCGGCGACACCGGCGAGAACAGCGTGACGCTCTGGATCCGCGAGGCGGCCTGGAGCGCAATCTTCTGCGCCACGAGGCCCGACATCGAGTGTCCGACCAGATGGAAACGCGTGAGCGCGAGCTGATCGGCCGTGCGCAGGACGTCCGCGGCGGCTTCATCCAGCGTGTAGCTGCCGGCCAAGGCGCATGACCAGCCGTAGCCGCGCAGGTCCATGACGATGAGCGTGTGGCGGGTGGGATCGACATGGGGCAGCACCGGCTCCCAGTTGACGTGATCGCCGAGCCATTCATGCAGCACCACGCAGACCGCCGGGCCATTGCCGACGCGGCAATGGCCGAGCCGGTCCACCGTCGCCAGTTGCGGCGCCGGCCAGGGCGAGGATGATGCAATCTGTGCCGATTGCGCCGGCTGCCGGTTCTGAGCGACCGCCGACGTGGTGGCCACGGCGGCAGTGAGGCCGAGGCCCTTCAGAAGATTGCGACGCTGCATTTGCTCTCCGTGCCAACCCGGATTCGTCCTGATCCAGAATTCGAAGCACGGACAAATAGCCGGCAGGCGTCGCAATCGAGAAATTGATTTCCGCAATCACCTTATTGATTACTCTCATCTGGACCCGCGCGCTGTCAGCGGGCTCATCTTCGGGAGCTGCCCTCATGCCGACGACCCTCGATATCGACACGCTCCGCTCCCTCATCGCCATCGTCGAGCTGAAGAGCTTTTCGCGCGCTGCCGAACGGGTCGGACGTTCGCAATCCGCGATCAGCCTACAGATCGCCCGCCTCGAAGGCCTGGTCGGCCATCCCCTGCTCGAGCGGGTGCGCGGTCGCGTGATCGGCGTGACCGAGCGGGGCGCCGAGTTCGTCGCGCATGCGCGCGAGATCGTCGCGCTCAACGAACGCGCCGTCGCCGCCATGCGCCGGCCGGCCGCCAGCGAGCGAATCCGGCTTGGCATACCGGCGGATTTTCTGGAGCGCGATTTTTCCTCGACCCTCGCCGAGATCCGCGCGCGCTGTCCCGACGCGAGGCTTTCGCTGCGCACCGACCTGTCGGCGCGGCTGGCCGAGGATGTCGGCCAGGGCCGGCTCGATCTTGCCTTCTTCAAGCGCGCGCCGTCGAACGAAGGGGGTGCCGCGATCGCGTTCGAATCCATGTCCTGGTTCGGAGACGCTACCTCGGCGCCTGCCGGGCGTGATGATGCAGTGCCGCTGGTGGCGTTCGCGGAAGGATGCGCCTATCGCGAGGAGGCGCTCCGCAGCCTGCGCCTGACAGGCCGAGACTGGATCATCGCCTGCGAGGCACGCAGCCTGTCAGCGCTGCTGGCCGCCGTTCGCGCCGGCCTCGGCTATGCTGCGCTCCCGGCAAGGCTCGCCGCGCGCAAATCGCTGAAGCACGCCCACAGACGCGCCGAGCTGCCCGACCTCAATCCGGTCGAGCTTGCGCTCGGCATTGCCGAAGGCCGCAACATGGCTTTCGCCCGGACCATCGGCGGCATCATCGCGGAGCGTTGCTCGCTGGCCTGATGCCCTGCGCGGACGTCACGCGATCGCGGGACTCACCAGCGCGTCGATCTTCGCCTTCAGCGCCTTGCCGTCCGAGAGGCCACGAAGCGGCGGACGCACGCGCAGCCAGCCGGGATCGGCGTTCTGTGCTGCGAGAATGGCTTTCAGCGTCGCGGCGAACGAAGGCGTGTTGACGACGATATCGATCGCCGCCTGCATGCGTGCTCCGACGTCCTTGCCATCGACCATGCCCTTGACGAGCTCGGGCACGATGTTGGCCATGCCGCAGATGGTGCCGGCGCCGCCCGCCGCGATGGCGCGGGTGATGTCGGCTTCGTTGCCGACGGTGATGGCGAGCTCGGGCGCCGCGGCACGGAATGCCTGGAATTGCTTGAACTCGCCGCTAGAGTCCTTGAGGCCGGCAACGAGCTTGCCATAGCGCTTGCGCAAGCTGGCCGCGACTTGCGTCGGGATGGCGACGCCGGAGACCTGCGGGATGTGATAGAGATAGGCGCGCAGGCGATCGTCGGTCACGTCATCGAAGATCGCCGCGAACGCGTCCTCGATTCCTTCAGGCGTGACGCTGCGATCGAAATAGGGCGGCAGGTACAGCACCTGGTTCACGCCGAGGCTCAGCACCGAACGCGTCAGGGCGATGCTGTCCCTGATCGCGGCAAAGCCGCCGCCAACGCCGATGCGATCAGCGGCGAGGCCGGCCTTGAGCAAGGCCTCCACGGTCGCGATCCGCTCTGCAACGTTGAACGAGGTGCCTTCGCCGGTGGTGCCGAACACCACGACGCCGTTGACGCCCTTCTTAAAGAGCCGAAGCGCATGGTCCGCCAGCCGGGCGGGATCCACGGCTCCCTCGGCCGTCAGCGGCGTCGGCGTGGCGACCCAGAACCCGCGAATTGCGTCCGTCATGACCTGTCCTCTGTTAGAGAGCTATCGTTCTAAACCATTGATCAGGTTTGCCCTTTTAGAAAAGCGCGAAACCTGCTTGGCGTTCCCATTCACTTCTTGTACCTTACATACAACATCACCGCAATTCTAGGTGACGCGGGGTCGCGCCGTCAAAAATGCATGGGCCGGCGCTGACCCGGTAAAGCACTAGACAAAAAAAGAGGCTCCGATCGACATGACGACGATGCTCGAACGCCCTGAGGACATGCTGCGCGATCTGCGCGACCGGCTTGGCCCGCAAGCCGTGCTGATCGGCAACGAGGTGCCCGCGCGCAATTGCAACGACTGGAGCGCGAGCCTGCCGCAAACGCCGCTCGCGGTGATCCGCCCGGTCGATGCGGCCGGCGTTGCCGCGGCCATTGCGACATGCCGCACGGCAAGCCTGCCGTTCGTGCCGCAGGGCGGCTTGACCGGCCTGTGCCGCGGTGCCTCGCCCGAGCTCGGCTGGGTCGCGATCTCGCTGGAGCGCATGACCGGCATCGAGGAGATCGATCGGGCATCCGCGACCATGACGGTGAAGGCCGGCACGCCGCTGGAGACGATCCAGAAGGCGGCCGATGAGGCCGGCTTCTTCTTTCCGCTCGATCTGGGATCGCGCGGCTCCTGCGCGATCGGCGGCAATCTCTCCACCAATGCCGGCGGCAACCGCGTGATCCGCTACGGCATGACGCGCGAGCTGGTGCTCGGGCTCGAGGTCGTGCTGCCGGACGGCACTGTCATCACCAGTCTCAACAAGCTGATCAAGAATAATGCCGGCTACGATCTGAAGCATCTCTTCATCGGTTCGGAAGGCACGCTCGGCATCATCACGCGCGTGGTGCTGCGGCTGTTTCCAAAGCCGCGCTCGACCATGGCCGCGCTGTGCGCGCTGAAGGATTATGCCGCCGTGGTCGCGCTGCTCGATGCCGCACGCTCCGGCCTCGGCCCGCTGCTGTCGGCCTTCGAGGTGATGTGGCCGGATTATTGGGAGGTGATCACGGCGCGCGCGGGCGTCAAGCCGCCGGTCGCGGCAGGCCACGGGCTTTATGTGCTGGTCGAAGCGCAAGGCACCGATGAAAGCCTCGATGCACCGCGTTTCCAGAGCTGGCTCGAGGATCTGATGGAGCGCGGACTTCTGGCGGATGCTGCCGTCGCGCAATCGCTGGCGCAGACGCAGAAATTCTGGGCGGTGCGCGACATCTGTTCCGAGTTCGGCCAGGTGCTGGGGCCGCACCTCTCCTACGACATCGGACTTGCGGTCAAGCGGATGGACGAGTTCGCCACGCGCTGCAAGGCCGCGCTCGCAGACAGCATCAAGGGCTGCGAGAGCGTCTATTACGGCCATATCGGCGACGGCAATCTGCATCTCGTCTCCTGGGTGACGGGCCTGCCGACCGAACGCCAGCCGAAGGCCGAGATGGACGCGATCATCTATGGCCTGGTGCGCGAGATGGGCGGCAGCGTCTCGGCCGAGCACGGCATCGGCACGCTGAAGAAGCAGTGGCTGGGCCACGCCCGCAGCGAAGCCGAGATCGCGCTGATGCGCACGCTGAAGGCCGCGCTCGATCCCGATCATCTCCTCAATCCCGGCAAGGTCATCTGAGGACCGATGAAGTCGCTGAAGCTCGACCCGCCGAAATCGCTGGCACAGCGCGTGATGCTGCGGCTGCGTCAGGGCATCATCGACGGCGAGTTCGCGCTCGGCGCGGCCATTTCCGAGGAGATGGTCGCGCAGTCCTTCGGCGTCAGCCGCACCCCCGTGCGCGAGGCGATGGGCCAGCTGCAGGCGCAGGGCCTCGTGGTGATCCGGCCGCAGGTCGGCAGCTTCGTCTTTACCCCGAGCGCGGAGGACATCACGGCGCTCTGCACGTTCCGGATCGTGATCGAGCCCAAGGCCGCCGAGCTGGCCTGTGTCCACGACCGCGCCGGCGCGATCGCGGCGATGGAGGCCGCAATTGCCGGGATGGAGCAGGCGGTCGCGGCAAAGGACAACGTCGCCTATGGGCGCGGAGACACCGCGATGCATGAAGCGCTGTTCGCCCACTGCGGCAATCGCTACCTCCAGGAATCCTATCAGCTGGTCTCCGGGCGCATCGCGACGCTGCGCACCAATCTGAGTTCGCCGATCGACGTGCGAACGCCCGAGTCCTTCGAGCAGCACCGTACGCTGCTGCGCCTGTTCGAGCGCGGCGACTTCACCGCTTTCGAGAAGCTGATGACCACGCACATCACCAATTCGGGCAAGACCTATGCGAGGGCATTGCAAATCGCTTGAGCCACCCGTGGCGGATGAGTGACGAGATCAATCACAACCAAAGAGAGGAAACGAGAAGTGTTGAGTGGTTACAGGAAGGCGATCAGGACCTGCGCCGTGTCGATGTCGGTGCTTCTGGGCGCGGCATGGACGACGCAAACGACCGCAAGCGCTGAGGAGAAGCTCGTCGTCTGGTGGAACAAGGGCTACTACAAGGCCGAGGAAGACGCGCTGCTCGACGTCATCAAGAAGTTCGAGGCCAAGACCGGCGTGAAGGTCGAGCTGTCGCAATATGCGACGCAGGACATGATCCCGAAGCTGGTGGCGGCGCTCGATTCCGGCAATCCGCCCGACGTGACCTATGCGGACACCTACAATTTCCAGGGCGTCGGCAAGTGGGCCTCCGAAGGCAAGCTCGTGGATCTCGGCTCCATCCTCGATCCGATCAAGGGAGAGTTCGCTCCGCATCCGCTCGAAACGGTCATGCTGTACAACGAGAAGACCAAGGCGAAGGCCTACTACGCCTTCCCGGTCAAGCAGGCGACGCTGCATCTCCACTTTTGGAAGGACATGCTCGAGGAGGCAGGTCTCAAGGAAACGGACATCCCGAAGGACTGGAAGGGCTTCTGGTCGTTCTGGTGCGACACGGCGCAGCCGGCGGTGCGCAAAGCGACCGGCAAGCGCATCTACGGCATCGGCCATCCCATGGGCGTCGACGCCACCGACAGCTTCATTTCGTTCCTGGTTTTCATGGACGCCTATAACGTGGTGCTGGTCGACGACAACGGCAAGCTCCTGGTCGACGATCCAAAGGTGAAGGCGGGCCTCGTCGCCGCGATGAAGGACTATATCGAGATCGCCGCGAAGGGATGCACGCCACAGTCGGCGACGAGCTGGAAGGACCCTGACAACAACGTCGCCTTCCACAACAAGACGACGATCATGACGCACAATTCGACCATCTCCGTTCCCGGCAAGTGGCTGGACGATGCCAGCAACGAGACGCTGACCGCCGAGCAACGCGAGGAAGCGAAGAAGAATTATTATGACCGCATCCGCACCATCGTCTGGCCGAACAAGCCGGACGGCACGCCGGTCCACACCCGTGCGTCGGTGACGGTCGGCATGATCTTCGAGCAGGCGAAGAACAAGGAGCGCGCCAAGGAGTTCGTGTCGTTCCTGCTGCGCGACGAGAACCTGCAGCCTTACGTCGAGGGCGCGCTCGGCCGCTGGTTCCCGGTCAAGACCGTCGCCCAGAAGTCTCCCTTCTGGGACACCGACGTGCATCGCCGTGCCGAGCGCGATCAGTTCTTCGCGGGTGTCGGTGGCTATGAGATGAGCATGAACTACAAGTTCACGGTGCTCAACAACGAGAACGTCTGGATAAAGGCCGTGAACGCCATCGTCACCAACAAGGTGCCGGTGGAGCAGGCGGTCGACCAGATGATCGCGCGCATCAAGGAAGTGGCCGGCAATTGAAGCCTCACCTCAAGCGCGGGCGTTGCAGGCGGGTTCGCCCCGCTCATGCGCCCGCGCCAGGCGCCGGTGGCCTCTCGCCGCTACGGATAGAACGAAAGCTCGGCACGAAAACATCGTCCGAGCTCGCGGACGGAAACCGGGGTTCGCGGGTTCGAAGTGCGCGACGGCCGCGATCGTGATGATGGCAGGCGGAAATTGATGTTCCGTTCGATTGAATTTGCGGCTCGCCCGGCTTATGCGTGGGCGCCATGGATATCACCACCAGCCTCGCAAAACCCCTGAGTTCCTGGCCCCGCCACCGGGCCCATCCCGGCAAGGCGGCGCCTTTCCTGCCGATGAGCCGTGGCGAGATGACGGCGCTCGGCTGGGATGCCTGCGACATCGTGCTGGTGACGGGTGACGCCTATGTCGACCATCCGAGCTTCGGCATGGCGATCATCGGCCGGCTGCTGGAGGCCCAGGGCTTTCGGGTCGGCATCATCGCGCAGCCGGACTGGCACTCGGCCGAGCCGTTCAAGGCGCTGGGCAAGCCGAGGGTCTTCTTTGGCGTCACCGGCGGCAACATGGACTCGATGGTCAACCGCTACACGGCAGACCGGCGCCTGCGCCACGACGACGCCTATACGCCCGGCGGCGAAGGCGGAAAGCGGCCGGACCGCTGCACCATCGTCTACGCCCAGCGCTGCCGCGAGGCGTTCAAGGACGTGCCGATCGTGCTCGGCGGCATCGAGGCCTCGCTGCGCCGGATTGCGCATTACGACTACTGGTCCGACAAGGTGCGCCGCTCGGTGCTGGCCGACGCCAAGGCGGATCTTCTGCTCTACGGCAACGCGGAACGTGCCGTCGTCGAGGTAGCGCACCGGCTCGCCGAAGGCGAAGCGCCGCGCGAGCTCGACGACATCAGGGGCGTCGCGCTGTTCCGCCGCGTGCCTGAAGACTATGCCGAGCTCCACGCCGACGATCTCGATTCCGCCGACGAGGGCGCAACGCGCGAGAAGGGCGCAACCGTGATCCGGCTGCCCGCGCTAGAGCAAGTCGAGCAGGACCGCGAGGCCTATGCGCGCGCGTCACGCGTGCTGCACCGGGAGAGCAATCCTGGCAATGCGCGGCCACTGGTCCAGCGTCATGGCGATCGCGACCTCTGGCTGAACCCGCCGCCGATCCCGCTCTCCACCGAAGAGATGGACGCGGTCTACGACCTTCCCTACGCCCGCGCGCCGCATCCTTCCTATGGCGATGCCAGGATCCCGGCCTGGGAAATGATAAAATTCTCGGTGACGATCATGCGCGGCTGCTTCGGCGGCTGCACCTTCTGCTCGATCACCGAGCACGAAGGCCGCATCATCCAGAACCGCTCGGAAGGCTCGATCCTGCGCGAGATCGAGCGCATCCGCGACAAGACGCCGGATTTCACCGGCGTGATCTCCGACATCGGCGGCCCCACCGCCAACATGTACCGGATGGCGTGCAAGGATCCGAAGGTCGAAGCGGCATGCCGGCGGCCGTCCTGCGTCTTCCCCGAGATCTGCCCGAACCTCAACACCTCGCACGACGACCTGATCCGGCTCTATCGCAAGGTGCGCGAGACCAAGGGCATCAAGAAGGTGATGGTCGCCTCCGGCGTGCGCTACGATCTTGCGGTGGAGAGCCCGGAATATGTCAAGGAGCTGGTCACCCATCACGTCGGCGGCTATTTGAAGATCGCGCCCGAGCATACCGAGCGCGGTCCACTCGACAAGATGATGAAGCCGGGCATCGGCGCCTATAACCGCTTCAAGCGGATGTTCGATGCAGCGGCAGAACAGGCCGGCAAGAAATACTACCTGATCCCCTATTTCATCGCGGCGCATCCGGGCACGACCGACGAGGACATGATGAACCTCGCGCTCTGGCTCAAGAAGAACCGCTATCGCGCCGACCAGGTGCAGACCTTCCTGCCCTCGCCGATGGCGACCGCAACCGCGATGTACCACACCGGCGTCAATCCGCTGCGCGGCGTGCGCCGCGGCGGCAGCGACAAGGTCGAGGCGATCAAGGGCCTTCGTCAGCGCCGGCTGCACAAGGCGTTCCTGCGCTATCACGACCCCGACAACTGGCCCGTGCTGCGCGAGGCGCTGAAGGAGATGGGCCGCGCCGATTTGATCGGCTCCCGCCCCGACCAGTTAGTCCCAGCGCACCAGCCACCCGGCACCGGCAAGGCCGCCGGCACAAGGCGGCCCGTGCGCCCGGGCGGCCGGACGCAGCGCTTCACGACGAAGGGCGTGCGGGTGATGAAGTGAACCGCTAAGCCGTTGCGGGTTAAGGGCGGTCGGCCCATCGCGGGCTTGTCCAAACGAAGCGGAATTGTGGTAGTATCATCGGGTCGCTGCCGAAAGCACGACCTGAACATTTCACTGGTCTTGGGTGGTGCTCGCCATGCTCAGGCCTGCAGAAGACACACGTGAAATCCGAGAGCTGAACCCGGCTGAATTGGGTGCGATTGCCCATCTCTATCGCGGCGAGATCTATCGCAGCACCATCTGGCGCACACGCCTCGACAACACGACCAACTGGTCGATCGTAACCTTGGGCATCGCCCTGTCGTCGACATTCTCGTCCAAAGAGGCATCGGCGCTGCCGCTCATCCTGATTGGCATGCTGCTCGCGGTCTTTCTCGGACTCGAGGCGCGCCGCTATCGCTATTTCAACGTTTGGCGCGCGCGGGCGCGCTTCCTCGAAACGCATTGGTACGTTCCGATCTTGAGCGGCAAACGCGAAGATGACGACGCCGGTTGGCGGAACATCCTCGCGGAAGACTACCTGCATCCGCGTCATCATATCAGCTTCGTTCGCGCCGCCGGGCGCCGTGTTCGCCGCACATACATCTGGATCATCGTGATC
Source organism: Bradyrhizobium sp. CCGUVB23 (assembly GCF_024199885.1). NCBI lineage: Bacteria > Pseudomonadati > Pseudomonadota > Alphaproteobacteria > Hyphomicrobiales > Nitrobacteraceae > Bradyrhizobium > Bradyrhizobium sp. CCGUVB23. The sequence goes on along the minus strand of NZ_JANADQ010000001.1, from coordinate 4,641,374 downwards.
CAGACATCCGCCTATATCGGCAAACTCGCGATTCATCCTGAAATGGCGGCGCACCTCAACGAGTTCATGGAGCGCGCAGCAATCGGCCCGATCCCGGGCTGGGTGGTGATTTGCTGCGGCCTTGTCTACAATCTCTGCTGGGTCGTACTTGCCGTCGCGACGTATTGGCTTGATCGCCGTGCGCATGGCACACGACCCTCCGCAGGCGGAATGGGTTGACCGAAGAGGCGGCGCGGTCCCCGCGGTTCGCAGATAGGTCGGCAATACTGACTAACCCCGCAGCGGTTGGCGTGGAATCGTGTCGTTGCGCAATGACGAATTGCGGCAGCCGACCGCAGCGCCTATGTTGAGAACCCGACAAATCAGGCGGCCGCCTATCGTGCGGCGGGGACTCACGGTGGACGGCTTGCATACCCATCGGAGGGCACGCCATGTCCATTGCTCCGACGCTGCACCGATATCTTGCTGCCGAGAACATCCAATATGCCGAGATCCCGCACGATCTCACCATGTCATCCACGCGCACGGCGCAGGCCTGCCACGTCTCGGGCGATCGTCTCGCCAAGGCCGTCGTGTTGCGGCATGACGGCGGCTACATGCTTGCGGTCGTGCCGGCATCGCACCATCTCAACCTGCCGGACCTGAAGCAGAGGCTCGGCGAGGATCTCGTGATGGCCAACGAGACCGAGATCAATCGGATCTTCGCCGACTGCGCGCACGGAGCCGTCCCGGCCGTCGGCAGGTGCTACGGGCTCGATCTCATCGTCGATGACACCATCCAGGCCCAGCCCGAGGTCTATATCGAAGCTGGCGATCACGCGACGCTGCTCCAGCTGACGCACGCGCAGTTCGCGCGCCTGACGGCCAATGCGCCGCATGGACGCTTCAGCGTGCACGACTGACGCGGCACGACGGCGACATGCTCCACCGGCACGCCCTCGTCGCGGTGAAGCGTGCGGTCGTGCCCGGTTCGTTGTATAGTCACGTAACGGGGGCAGCGTTCGCAACGGAGGTCCTCCATGAAAGTCAAGGACGTGATGCACAAGGGCGTCGATTGGGTCAGCCCCGACACCCCGATCACCGAGATCGCGAAGTTGATGCAAGGGCACGACGTCGGTTGCATTCCGATCGGTGAAGGCGACCATTTGATCGGGATGGTGACGGATCGCGATATCGTCTGCAAAGGCCTTGCGAGCAAGGATTTCAACGCCGCGCGCATGACGGCGCGGGACGTGATGACCGAAGGCATCCATTGTTGCCGCGAGGACGACGATCTGGCGAAAGCCGTGCATCACATGGAGACGCTGAAGATCCGGAGGCTGCCCGTCATCAACAAGAGCAAGCGGATGGTCGGCATGATCAGCCTGGGTGATGTCGGCCAGTCCGCCACCGCCGATCTGTTGACCCAATGCGTGAAGGGTGTCTCGGCCCATCATCATTGAGGCAACGCCGGCTCGACCTTGGTACGTCAATGGCTCCGTGCCCGGACGGCACGGGCAAGGGAGGACATGATGGCGTGGCGCGACGACAAGGCCCGGGCAACCCTCATCCGCGACGCGGCAGGAAGCGTCCAGCCGGGCAAGAGCCCCCGGGCCTTTGCCGAGCTTCTGTTCGGCTACACCAATCTCGAGGACCTCGCCAACCACGATTCCTCCTCGCTGGCTCTCCTCGCAGAGCAAGCCTGGGAGCATGTGCAGCGACGCACGGCAGGCAGTGCCGACATCCGCGTCGTCAATCCGACGATGCCCGACGGGCGCGAGATTTCCGTGCTCGAAATTCTCAACGACAACATGCCTTTCCTGTTCGACTCCACCATGGCGGAGCTCACCGAACAGGGCATCGAGGTCACCCTCGTCGCCCACCCGATCATCGCGGTGGAGCGCGATGACCAGGGCAAGCTGCTGCGCTTCTACGGCGAGGCATTGCCGGAAGGGGCAAGCGGCGCGCGGGAGAGCATGATCCACCTCCACATCACCCGCCTGGACGCCGAGGCCGACCAGCAGAAGCTGATCGTCGGCCTCACCAAGACACTGAGCGACGTACGCGCCTGCGTCACCGACTGGCGAGCCATGCGGGACCGGGTCGAGCAGGCGATCAAGACGTTCACGTCCAACCCGCCGCCGCTCCCGATCGACGAGGTCGCCGAGGCCAACCAGTTCCTGCAATGGCTGTGCGCCGACAATTTCACCTTTCTGGGCGTGCGCGAATATCGCTTCTCGCCCGACAGCGATGCGTCGGACAACATCACGACCGGCGAAGGCCTCGGCATCCTGCGCGACCCCAATGCGAAGGTCCTGCGCCGCGGCAACGAAATGGTGGTGATGACATCGGAGATTCGCGAATTCATGCGCGAGCCCACCCTGCTCATCGTCATCAAGGCCAATGTCAACAGCCGTGTCCATCGCCGCATCCGGATGGACTATGTCGGCATCAAGCTCTACACGCCCGACGGCCGGCTCGAGGGCGAATTGCGCGTCGTCGGCCTGTTCACCTCGGGCGCCTATACCCGCTCGGTCCGGCAGATCCCCTATGTCCGCCACAAGGTGTCACGGGTGCTCCAGCGCGCCGGCTTCGACCCGAGCGGCCATTCGGGCAAGGCGTTCATGCATATCCTCGAAGAATATCCGCGTGACGAGCTGTTCCAGATCGACGTCGACACGCTCTACGATTTCGTCATGGAGATCCTGATCCTCTACGAGCGCCCCCGCGTCCGGGCGCTCGCGCGGGTCGACAAGTTCGATCGCTTCGTCTCGATCCTCGTCTTCATTCCGCGCGACAAATACGACACCGACGTGCGTACGCGCGTCGCCAACTTCCTGGCGCAGGCCTTCCGTGGGACGCTGTCGGCCTCGTACGTGTCCTTCCCCGAAGGCGCATTGGCGCGCGTCCACTACATCATCGGGCGCTATGAAGGTAAGACTCCCGCCGTCGAACGCGCCACGCTGGAAGCCGGCATCAGCGCCATTGCCGCAACATGGGCCGACAAGCTGAAGGCCGCACTGACTGCGTCGACCGATGGCATGCGGGCGCGCATGCTGGCCAATCGCTATGCCCAGGCCTTTAGCGGCGGCTATACCGAGGTTTTCACGGCGGAACAGGCGGTCGCCGACATCGCGACCGTCGAAAAGCTGACGACAGCCCGCCCGGTGACGATTTCGGTTCACCGCTTCGAGAGCAACGACGATCCCAGACGCTTCGGTCTGAAGGTCTTCTCGGACGCAGCGCCGCTGTCGCTGTCCTATCGCGTGCCGGTGATCGAAAATCACGGCCTGCGCGTGGTCAACGAACGCACCTATCAGATCGTGCCCGGTAACAGGCCTGAGCCGGTCTGGCTGCACGACATGACGATCGAGACCAGCGACGGCAAGCCGATCGAGATCAGCCCAGAATTGAGTCATCGCCTGGAAGCATCGATCATGGCAGTTGTCACCGATCGCGCTGAATCCGACGGATACAATGCCCTGATCCTGCGCACGGCCCTGGGCTGGCGGGAAGTCTCGAGCATCCGGGCGCTGTCCCGCTATTTGCACCAGATCCGCGCTCCGTTCAGCCAGGACTATATGTGGGAGACCTTGCGCAAGAACGCCGCGATCACCGCCAAGCTCGTCGCGCTGTTCCAGGCCCGCCTCGATCCGCGCCTCGCCCTTACCGAGGCCGAGCGTCTGGCGCGCGAGACGGCCCTCCTTGCCGAGATCGAGGAGCAGCTCAAATCCGTCGCCTCGCTCGATGAAGACCGCATCCTGCGCCGTTTCACCAATCTGGTGCAGTCGACCATCCGGACCAATCTGTGGCAGGTCGGCCAGGATGGACATCCGCGCCCGGTAATCTCCTTCAAGTTTGACGCCCGCGGGATCGAGGACCTGCCTGCGCCGCGACCGCTGTACGAGATTTTCGTCCACTCACCCCGTGTCGAAGGCATTCACCTGCGCTTCGGCAAGGTTGCGCGCGGCGGCCTGCGCTGGTCCGACCGGCCGCAGGATTTCCGCACCGAGATCCTGGGCCTCGTGAAGGCGCAACAGGTCAAGAACGCGGTGATCGTACCGGTCGGCGCCAAAGGCGGCTTCGTGCCCAAGCGCCTGCCGTCCCCCTCCAATCGCGACCACTTCATGGCGGAAGGTACCGAGGCCTATCGCATCTTCGTTCGCTCGCTGCTCGAACTCACCGACAATCTCGACGGCGACGACATCGTGCCGCCCGACTCCACGGTGCGGCATGACGGCGACGATCCGTACCTCGTCGTCGCTGCCGACAAGGGCACCGCCACCTTCTCCGACGTCGCCAACGCGATCTCGGCCGAGAAGAACCATTGGCTCGGCGACGCGTTCGCCTCCGGCGGCAGCCAGGGCTACGACCACAAGAAGATGGGGATCACGGCGCGCGGCGCCTGGGAGGCGGTCAAGCGCCACTTCCGCGAGCTCGGCACCGACATACAGACCATGCCGTTCACCGTTGCCGGCGTCGGCGACATGTCCGGCGATGTCTTCGGCAATGGCATGCTGCTCTCGCCGGCGACGAAGCTCGTCGCGGCTTTCGATCACCGGGACATCTTCATCGACCCCTCGCCCGATCCGGCGACCAGTTTGGCCGAGCGCCGGCGCCTGTTCGACCTGCCGCGATCGAGCTGGCAGGACTACGACAAGTCGCTGATCTCGCAAGGCGGCGGCGTGTTCTCGCGCTCGCTCAAGGCCATCCCGCTCGCACCGGAGGTGCGCGCCCTGCTCGATCTCGACAAGCCGCAGGCGACGCCCTTCGAAGTGATGACGGCGATCCTGAAAGCGCGTACGGACCTGCTGTGGTTTGGCGGCATCGGCACCTATATCCGCGCGTCCGCGGAGAGCGACGATCAGGCCGGCGACCGCGCCAATGATCCGATCCGCATCACCGGCGCTGAGGTCCGCGCCAGGGTGATCGGCGAAGGCGCCAATCTCGGCGCCACCCAGCGCGGCCGCATCGAAGCGGCGCAGAAGGGCGTCAAGCTCAACACCGACGCCATCGACAATTCGGCCGGCGTGAACACCTCCGACGTCGAGGTCAACATCAAGATCGCGCTGGCCCGCCCCGAGCGCGAGGGGCGACTTACCCCCGCCGACCGCAACAGCCTGCTCGCTGCGATGACAGACGAGGTCGGCGCGCTGGTGCTGCGCAACAACTATCTGCAGACGCTGGCGCTCTCTCTCGCCGAACGCAAGGGCGTGGCCGAGACCGGTTTCCTCACCCGCCTGATGCAATCGCTCGAGCAGCGTGGTCTGCTCAGTCGCGCCGTGGAGTTCCTGCCGGATGACGCCGCGATCACCGATCGCACCAGGCGCGGGCAGTCCCTGACGCGGCCCGAACTTGCCGTGCTACTCGCCTACGCCAAGCTGACGCTCTACGATGACCTGCTCGTCACCAGCGTGCCTGACGATCCCTATCTTGCCCGCGAACTGTCCCAGTATTTCCCGAGCGAGGTCCAGGACAAATTCCCGACAGCGGTCGAATTCCATCGCCTGCGACGGGAGATCATCGCGACCAGTCTCGCCAATGCCGTCATCAACCGCGGCGGCCCAGCGTGTATCGTGCGCCTGATCGACGAGACGGATGCCGACATCCCCACCATCGTCATGGCCTATGTGGCCGTGGATGAATCCTACGGGCTCAAATGGCTGAATGACGGGATCGATAGACTCGACGCCTGCATCGACGGGCAATTGCAGCTGTCGCTCTATGCGGCAATCCAGGACCTTCTGCTGTCCCGCATGGTCTGGTACGTGCGCAATGTCGATTTCAAGGACGGCCTCGAGGCAGTGATCGCGCGCTTCGGCCCGGGTATCCGCGAGGTCACAGCCTCCCTCGACAACTCCTTGCCACCGGACTTGCAGGCCGTGCGCAGCAAACGCCGGCAGGAGCTCACCGAGGCCGGTGTTCCGGCCGGCCTTGCCGGCGAGCTCGCCGATCTCGAAGCGCTGATCGCGGCACCCGATATCGTGACGGTCGCCGAGCGCACCTCCCGCACCATCGGCGATGCCGCTGCGACCTTCTTCGCCGCGGAAGCCAATTTCCGTCTCGACCGCATCATCGCCGCGGCCCGCAGCGTGCCGGCCAACGACTATTTCGAACGCCTCGCCATCGATCGCGCCGTCGACCAGATCGCAGCCGCCGAAAGACGACTGGCTGCGGATATGCTTGCAACCGGCCGGTCCGGCCAGCAAGCCGTCGAGACCTGGCTCGCGGCTCACCCCGAGGCAACGCGGATTCGCCGCTCGGTCGAGGACATCGCTGCCAGCGGCCTGACGCTCGCCAAGCTGACGGTGGCGGCGAACCTGCTGGGGGATCTGGTCAAGGGCTGACGCGCGCCCGCAACGGAGGGACCAATGATCCACGCGACTTGCCATACCGCAGACAACGTCGTCTGCCTCGAGTTCGATGCGACACCGTGGTTCAACGAGGCCGACGCTCCGAGCATTATCGATCTGGCCAAACGAGAATGGACGAGCGCAGCAATCGCGGAGTCGCTCGAGCGCAGGCAAGGATATGAACGCCTGCATAACCTCATGGAGTACGCGGCGAAGCGACTTCAAGAGGAGTCCCTGGAGGACCCGACCTGGGAAACCTTCGAGTGCGTCGTCGACGGGCCGGAGGCCCTGGCCTGGCTCGAGAAGAACCGGCCTGAAATTGTGGCGAGAATTCCGAGCCAGGGTCGGCGTGAGCGCTAACGCTTATCGGCCTTGACTGAAAGGGAACCGGGCTCGCCCTCTTCTCGCCGCCATCATCATTCACGGAGCTAGCAGGGCGGGGCAAACGGTGGGCAATGTTCCCGAAGGTTCCGTGTGATCGTCCGACATCTTCTTCTGCAACATGAAACTCAGCTGTCACGACGCGCGCTCGTGCGCGGGCTCGCGTCCTTCAGCGCCCTCGCGCTCGGCGGATGCTCAGGCTTGGGTGCGACCGGCGCGCGCTACGATGCATCGTCCCTCTCGGTTGACCCCACATTGCTCGTCACCACCACGCGCAAGCCCGTGAACGGCGGTCGCACGAAACCCTGGTTCGGGCCGGAGCGCGCCACCACGATGACGGTGGCACGGGCCAAGCTGGTGGCGCCGGACGACAGCCGTCTTTCCCTCGCCTCCGTCGGAATTGGCGATTGGCGCCTTGACCGGGTCGAGCCGGCGTCGGCCGAAATTGGCGATCTCCTCGCGCAGACCGGCGGAGGAGGCGACGTATTGATCTACGTGCACGGCTTCAAGCAGACATTCGAGACGGCGGCGCTCGATGCCGCCCATCTCTCCGATGGGATCAAGTTCCGCGGCCGGACCATGGTGTTCTCCTGGCCCTCCAAGGCAGGACTGTTCGACTATGCCTATGACCGCGACAGCGCGATGTGGTCCCGCGACGATTTCGAACGCGTGCTCTCGTCCATCGTGTCAGCGCCAGGTAGCGGCCGCGTGCACATCGTTGCGCACAGCATGGGAACCATGCTGACCCTCGAAAGCCTGCGTCAGCTCTATGTGCGATACGGCGACACCGTTACGGGCAGGATCGGCGCTGTGGTGTTCGCCGCGCCTGATATCGACATGGACGTGTTCTCGTCGGCGATCCACCGCATCGGTCCGCTCGCCGGCAAGATCACCGTGATCGCCGCGACGAACGATCGCGCACTTGCGCTGTCGGGGCGACTCGCCGGCGGAATGACACGGGTCGGCGCCGCCGAGAAGGCTGCCATCGAGCGGCTTGGCGTGCGCGTGATCGACGCCTCCGACGCCGGTTGGGGTATCATCAACCACGATCTGTTTCTGTCGAACGCCGACGTGCAACGGGTGATCCGCCGCTCGATCGACGGCACGGCCGCGTAAGAGAGCGCCCGCTCCCCGCCTGCCCGCCTTCGCGTATTGCCCGCTGCTGGACCGCGTGTGTCGTGGTCGGCCGGTTGCTTGACCGTCATCCCGGCCACGCGATCCCATGCTATCATGATGCGTGGACGATCATCGGGAGCCTCGGTTGCAGCGCCAGCAGTTCAAGATCGACATCCAGTCCGACGAGCCGGTCTGGACGCCGGCGCGACAGGAGCTGTGGCGACGCATCGAACAGCATGATTTCGAGCCCGACACGCCGCTGAACTTCACCCGGCGCCTCGCGCGCGACCACGGCTGGAGCATTGACGAGGCCCGCGCGGCCGTCGATGCCTATCGCCGCTTCTGCTTTCTCGCCATCGTCTCGCCGACACCGGTCACGCCGAGCGAGATCGTCGACGAGGTCTGGCACCAGCATCTGATCTATTCACGCGACTATTGGTCGATCTGGTGCGGCGAAAGATTGCAGGCGCCGCTGCACCATGATCCCACTCCCGGCGGACCCGAGGCCCAGGCGACCTATCGCCGGCAATACGCCGAGACGCTTGCGCTGCATGAACGCGCGTTCGGGCCGCCGAGCGCGGAGCTGTGGCCGGCGACACATCTGCGCTTCGGACGCCAACGCTATCATGTGACGGACCGCAACCGCTGGCTTATCATGCCCAGACCCATCGCCTGGATTCGCAGCCGATTGATGAGGACCAACCGATGACGTGGAATCCGCTGGACTGGACCGCCGGCCCTTTCCTGACTCTCTATCTGACCAGCGCTGCCATCATCTTCCTGCTGGGTTATCATTTCAGGTCGACGATCGGTCCCGCCGCAAACGCCACGCGCGAATTGAACGCGCTGGAAGTGGCCTATCTCGCCGGCGGTGCACGGCGCCTCGGCGATGTGATCCTGCTCAGCCTGACGTCGGGAAACGGCGCCACCATCGCTTCCAACGGCCGCAATATCACCGTCACCGACCAGACGCCGCTGACGACCATCATGCGCAAGCCGGCATCGCTCGCCGTCCAGCCGGACATGACGCGCCAGCAATTCCAGACCGCGGTCAAGCCGATCGTCCAACAAATTCAGGGGCGCCTGCAACAGCTCGGCTACGCCCCGACCGACGATCAGATGATGTCCTTCCATATGACGGTCCTCCCTTTCGTCGCGCTCCTCCTGGGTCTCGGAGCCATCAAGGCCTCCGTCGGCGCAGAGCGTCACCACCCGGTCGGCATCCTGATCTTCCTGCTCATCGTCACGGTGATCGGGGCCATCATGCTGGCGCAGCGCCCCATACGGACGCGAGCGGGCGATGAGGCCCTCGCAAGCCATCAGGTCTCCAACGCGCGGGCCTCACGCGCGCCGCGCGATCACGAGTTGCTTCTCGCCGTGGCGCTCTCCGGCACCGTCGTCCTGTCGGGCACACCCTACGCCCCGGTCTATGCCGCCTCAAAGACGATGAGCAGTGGTGGTGGCGATGGTGGCGGCGGATGTGGTGGGGGCGGCGGAGGCGGTGGCGGATGCGGCGGGTGCAGTTGAGGGACGCGGCTCGCACTAAACCTTGTGCACAGCGTTGTCGCCGGTGGTGACCGTGATGTCGGCGTAGCGGCAAGCGCCGCGCCGGCGCTGAAAGGGCGCGACTGCCAGCAACCAGATTTTCGAGATGGCTTTCGCCGATCCGCCGATATGGGCGGAGTAGTCTGCTGCGATGTCGCGTTGCTGCCCTTGCCAGGTCCCGAGATCTGCCTTCCCGGAACGGACGATCATATGCGTCTCGATCGCCTTCCAAGCGGGCAACGGGCACCGGAAAACCTTGCCTTCGGGCAAGTGCTCGCTCCAGATGTATGTCAGATCCTGCCCGTCCTCGAACTTCACGCCAATCGAGAGATAATCGTGGGTCGCAGCCTGGTCCTCCGGGGCGACGGATGGCAATCGATCGATCTTCCAGCGCCATGCGAGGCGCGGACGTGAGGCCAACGGAAGCGCCAGCGGCCTCTCGATGATACTGACGTGGCCCGTGGTGTCGCAGATGATCTCGCCGTCCGCGCCTTGGCTGAAGATTTCCTGTCCACCCCCAAAACCGAGCAGGTTCGACCAGCCCGCTGGCAGCTTGCCCCCACGCTCAAGACGCGCCAACTCGGAATTAAGCAGACCGCCCACATCGCCATGTGCCAGGAGGCTCTTGACGCCCACACCGGCATCCCCGCGCCACAGCAGAGCGATACCGGTAATGTTGACGTCCGCCTTCTTGTAGATGTCTTCCGGCGTACCCAGTACCCCGTCCTCGTTGGCCCATTCCGCTGCCGAACGCGCGACCTCGATCCGTCCATCGTGAGAGGCCGTCATGGTCCCCGTATCCAGCATCGGATTGTAGATCGGTCGGATGGCGCGCGTGCGCGCGTGGAAGATCAGGCCGGGACCGAACCAAAGATCGTGTTCGCGCGACAGCCACATTTTGCCGCTCAGGAGGAACGTCACCTGTTGGCCCCGCGCCGCGTCGAGACCAAGATCGGTCCATGGGAGATCAGTGCCGTTGATCTCAAAAGTCTTGTAGGCAACTAGTTCCGGTGAGCTCGCCTTCGCAATGATATCCTTGATCCCGCTCACCAGATCCGCTGGAGCCGGACCGCCCTGCTCTGCCGCTTGCGCCGGCCGCAACGCGGGGCCGGCCAAGGGCAGGACCAGGCCGAGCGCCGTTGCACGCAACATGACATCACGCCGGGAAATCCTCCCGATACTGCCCGCCGGGGACGACAAGCCAAAACAAGACAAGCACATGCATTCCTCCTTAGGTCCCAATCGACGCTGAGTTTGGCCGTATTCATCGATGGGGATTCGAATGCTATGCTTTCGCTCCGAATTCAGCCTGCCATGATGTGCCGACGTGGCAGCCTATTTGGCGCGTGAGGGCAGATGCACCAGACTGGTTACACACGTGCGGGCACGCTTGGTCCGATTGCCAAGGTCGTGACGGCAGCCGGGGGATCGATCGAGCGGGTCTTTCGCCGCGCTGATCTTCCCCTCGCCTTGCTGGAATCGCCGGACACGCTGTTGCCGCTGCGCGATCATTTCCGGCTGTTGATGGTGACTTCGCGGGAATTGCACGACGAAGTCTTTGCGGCCCGGCTTGGTCGACAGACGTCGATGGCTGGCCTCGGCGTTTTCGGCAGATGGGTCACTCAGGCCCCGACCTTGCTCGAGGCGATGCACCGCGCCGGGACGAGCCTGCCGCACATGCTGCAGACCGCCACGCAGCTGGTCGTCCGCCGACACGGCAGCGAAATTCACTGGTCGTATGAATTGACCGACCCTGCGCGCGACGGGCGCCGGCAGAACGAGATGCTCGCGATCTGGTACATGATCGCTGTCGTCAGGCATTTTGCCGGCGCATGGTGGCTGCCGGGCCGGATCATCTTTGAGGGTCTCCCGCCCCGGCTGCGATGTCCGATCGGCGAGTTGATGTGTACCGACACGGCGATTGGCAACGCTGCCAGCGCGATCGTGTTCGATCGGCGGCTGCTGACGGCCGTCAACCCAAATCTCGGACAGGACGATGGGCTGAGCGCGACCGAACTCGGACGCATTTTCGACCTGCCGGATCCAGAAGACCTGGCGGGCCATCTTTCCGTACTGATCGAATTGGAGCTGCTCGATCGCCGTCCTACCCTTTCACGCATCGGAAACCGGTCGGGACTCGCGAGACGAACACTGCAGCGCAGGCTCAGCGAAGTCGGACTGAGCTATAGCGACCTGTTGCGAAACGCGCTGCAGCGACGGGCGGTGAGACTGCTGTGTCAGACGGACCGATCGATCAGCGAAATTGGATCAATGCTCGGCTATGACGACCCCGCCCACTTCAGCCGGGCCTTCGAGCGCTGGAGCGGCGTTCCTCCCACCCGTTGGCGGCGCCTACTTGAAGCGCGATTGCGGCCGGACGCAAAACGTGTCGCCAGGATGATCTCGGGCCAAACAGAATAGTGCAAACGATCGGGTTGGACACCCGGTACCGTCCAGCACACAAAACTCCCCGAGCAAACGGCAGCGCGCGTGCGATGCGGTTCGGTTAAGATCCTTCCTCCTGACGCATCCAGAGCCATTTCGCATGAACATCGACGCGCTCGCCCGAGAGATCAGCGCCGGCAAGCCTGTCCGGTCGCTGCAGATGTCCGACGATCACTGGCCCGAGATGGATTGCACCGGCATCTCATTTGCCGACTCGGTGTTCGAGAGGGTTCAGTTCTCCAATGCCGTCTTTGAGGACGCGCGCTTTGCCAATTGCAGGTTCGTGTCGTGTCGCTTCTCGCACGGACAGCTTTCGGGCGCCCGTTTCGAGAGCTGCAGCTTTGCCGATGAGGATGGCAACCGCTGCAGTTTTGCCTTTAGCGATCTGCAACGGGCGGCGTTCAGCGCGTGCGATTTGTCGCTGGCTTCGTTCGATCGAACCGAGCTTTTCGCAATCGAGATGCACGATTGCAATCTGACGGGGGCGAGGTTCACGAAGGTCGACTTCAGTCGTGCCCTGAGCCGCAAGCAGATCGAGACGCGGGCGCACTTTCATGCCTGCAAGATGGACTTGGTCGAGCTCTCCGAGGTGAAATTGCCGGGTTGCAGCCTTTCCGGCAATCGGCTTCGTGAAGCCGATTTGTCCGGCGCCGACCTGACTGATGCCGACCTGACGGACTGTGACCTGTTCCAGGCCATCCTCGATGGTGCAAAGCTCGCCGGTGCCGACCTCACCGGAGCTGAAGTGAGTGGATTGAACCTAACGACGCTTGCCGACTTCGCTGGCCTGAAGATCAGCGACGATCAAATGTTTCGGCTGCTCGACGCCATGGGGATATCGGTACGCACGCGGGAGCGATGACCGGCCTCTGAGGTCGCATGCGCGCCACCGAGTTCGTCATGCCGGCCATGAGCTGATGGATCACGCCTGGGAGGCCGCGAACACGCCGCCGGTCTTTTCGCCGGGCACAGATGGCGTGATGACTCCTGTGGCACGACGCAGCCTCAACCGCCGACCTTACCCTGCGAGTAATTCAAGGGCACGTATGCGTACGCCTTCTCGCCGTTGCGTCGGACATGGCCCAGTCCAGGAAAAGATATGTGCGCGCCCCCGACCAAATGGCCATTCTCCGCGGCATCTGCAAAGGCGAGCTCGTGGGCGTGTTGGGCCTCTCCCACGTCCACATCGTAACCGATTGTGACGGACGGGTCCTCGAACTGCACCGCCGCGACGTGGACAACGTCGCCCCACAGAACGAGCTTTTCGCCTCTGCTCTCGACCACGTACATGGTGTGACCGGGCGTGTGCCCATACGCTGCTTGCGCACGCACGCCGGCGATGAGGTCGGTATCGCCATCGAATACGACGAGCCTGCCGGCCTGCATGTAGGGGGTGATCGAAACCATGGCGGCCTGAAAGAAGCGCTTCGCCTCCGTTGGGGCGGCGCGCATATTTGCCTCGCTGAGCCAGAAATCGGCGTCACGCCTGTCGACGCGCACGATCGCGTTAGGAAAGGCGCGTTTCCCCCCGGCCATGAGCCCGCCGACATGATCAGCATGCAGATGCGTGAGATAGATCTCGTCGACCTGCTCCGGTTGATAACCCGCGGCGCGAAGATTGCTTAAGAGACGACCGGTCGAGGGTCCCAACAACGAGCCGGCGCCTGCGTCGATCAGCACCAGCTTGCGACCGCTATTCACCAGAAACGAATTATGGGAGGTCTCGACAAGGGCGCCGAGATAGTTGCGTTTCAGTGCTTCCTCGAGCCGAGCAGGGTCGCCCTTCAGCAGTTTCGTAGCAGGGAGCATGTTGGTGCCGTCGGACAACACCACCACCTCGAAGTCACCGAGCGTCAATCGATAGAACGCAGGCGCGTCGCCTTTCGCCATGGGCGCATCTGCAAGCACCGCTGTCGGCGCTCCCGCCCCCAGGCAGCAAAGGCAGCCGGCGGCCAGGAAGGAACGGCGGCTGAGATCGATGGCGCTGCTGATGGTCGGCTCTTGCCGGGCGGAGCGTTTCGAACGATCAAACAAGCGATCGAGCATCATGCGGGACAACCCTGTGGACGTTGGAGTCCTCATTAGAAAGAAACGATTATTGCCGTTCCTCGATCACGGCCATGAAGTCACATAGCACCAAGGCAGGTCCCTCCACCTGCAGGGGCTGGGCATGCCGGGCCGGACGGGACTGAGGGTCAGGAAACATGCGCAACCACTCCGCGTTCAGCGGCTCGCGGTTATTTCGATCCCGTATGAACACATTTACTTTGATGATGTCGTCCGTCGTTCCGCCAGCCGCTTCAATCACGGACTTCACGTTCCCAAACATGTTTGCGCATTGGGCGGCCAGGTCATCCGGGATGACATGAGTGGCCGGGTCGACCGGTTGAATGGCGCCCGAGACGACGATGTTGGCGATACGGCAGGCATTCGGCACCGGAAATTTATGCGCGATCTCGGAAACGGTAACGCTCTTGCGGCCAGGCATGGCGGGACTCCTCATCATCTTCACGTGGCAGTTTCGCGCGTCATCACGGGGTTGCGGGACCTGGCTGGGTCGTGACGACGGCGAGATTTTTTCCGGCGTCGGGCCTGATCTCGTCTTCCACGCCGGACTTAAGGCTGATGCCCTTCGTTTCGGGCAGCAGTAGCGTGGCGACCAGGGCGATGCCGTAGCCGATCAACGCCACGAGCCCGATCGCCTCAGCCAGCGTGATCCACTGGGCCAGGATTCCAATGCAGGAAACCGCAGCCGCGCCGACCGCCTTGCCGAAATTGTAGGCGAAGCTTTGGCCGTTGGCCCGGATCGCTGTCGGAAACAGCTCCGTGAAGAACGGTCCCAGCACGGCATAGTTGCCGATCGTGAAGAAACCGAATGGCACTCCGAGCAGGATCAGCGTCCAGCCGGAGAGCGGCAGGAACATGTAGGCGACGGTCACGACCCAGGAGCAGACCAGGAACAGCTGAAACGTCCGGCGGCGACCAAGCTGATCCGACAGATAGGCACTCACCAGAAAGCCGAAGAAGGCTCCACCAGTCACGAAGAACACGTAGTACCCCGAGGCGCTTGGTGACAAATGGCGAATGGTCTTCATGAAAGTGGGCAGCCAGTTCACGATGGCTCCGCCGACACCGATCACGCCGAAGGCCAGAAGCGACGACAGAATGGTGGTCGGAAGAATGGCGGGCCGGAAGATGGCCGCCAGGCCGGGGAGTTGGTCCCTCTCCGCGAGAGCGGCGCGCGTATTTGTGTACACCTCCGGCTCTGTGAGGCCGCGACGCAGATAGAGAACAAGCAGCCCGGGCAAGACGCCGATCATCAGCAGAACGCGCCAGCCATAATCGTGCGGAAGGAGCGCGAAAACGACACCCGCCAGAATGGCGGCCATGCTCCAGCCGATGCCGAAACCGCTTTGGACGCAACCCACGGCTTTGCCGCGATGTGCCGGGCGGATGATCTCACCCATCAGAACCGCGCCCGCGGCCCATTCACCGCCGAACCCCAGTCCTTGCAGCACGCGCACGACGATGAGTTGATCGAAATCCCGGGTGAACCCGGCGATGAAGGTGAACAGCGAAAACCAGAGGATCGTGAACTGCATCACCCGGACTCGGCCGAACCGATCGGCCAAATATCCGCAGGCCCAACCACCGATCGCTGCGGAAAGAAGAGTTGCCGTTGCGAGGTAGCCTGCCTGCGCCGTGCTCATCCCCCAGGCCGCGATCAGGACAGGGAGCGCGAAACTGAAGAGCTGCGCGTCCATGGCGTCGACCGCCCAGCCCGCGAAACAACTCCAAAACGTACTACGCTCACGGTCAGTCAATTCCCGATACCAACCGAACATCTGATCCGTCCCTGGATTTGTTTTTTGTTGTTTGTTTGCGCTTGTTAGACGACGAGAGGCGTCAGACCTCCGTCCATCGTCACGGAGGCGCCGGTCACGTACGACGCCCGTGCGCTTGCGAGGTACAGCACAGCATCGGCCACCTCCTCCGGGTTGGCATATCGGCCGAGCGGAATGCGCTGCTGATTTTGTCGGAGCAGTTCCTCTGGCGGCTTGCCGGTCAGGCGGGACTCAGCCTCGAGCGACATCTGCACACGATCGGTGAGCGTGGCTCCGGGGTTGACCACGTTGATGCGGACGCCGGCATGTCCCCAGGCCGCCGCCAGTCCGGCAGAGGCGAGCATGAGCGCGGCGTTTGCGGCTCCGCCCGGCAGGTGGATCGGAGACGCGATCTTGCCGCCGGTGCCGACGATGTTGACGATCGCACCGGCCCGGCGAGCGACCATCCGGGGCAAGGCGAAGTCGATCGCGTTCATGTAGGAGAAGAATTTCGCGTCCATGGCAATCCGCCACTTGTCCGTCGTCAGCTCGCTCGGGGGAACGCGCTTGGCGCCTCCGGCCGAGTTGACGAGAACAGCGAGGGGGCCAACCTGCTCCTCAACCGCTACGACCACCTTTTCCGCATCCGATGGATTGGACAGATCGCCCGCGAAGCAGGCGACGCTAATGTCGTGCTCGCCAAGCGCGGCTCGGGCCTTGTCCAGATTGGCCTCGTTGCGCGACGCAATTGCCACGCGGGCCCCTTCTCGTCCGAAGGCCTGGGCGCAGGCAAGACCGATGCCTTTGCTGCCGCCGGTGATCAGGACGACCTTTCCGTCCAGTTCGAGATTCATTGGCACGATTCCTGTTTGAGCGAGGCCGGATTGCGAACGTTGATTGGCGTGCCGCGCGCGAATGCCACGATCTGGTCGAAGGCGTTGCCGTAGCCGAACTCGTAATTGTCACGCTCCACATAGCCGAGATGTGGCGTGCACAGGGCATTTGGCAGCCGAAGGAGCGGATCGTCGGGATTCGTGAGCGGCTCGCGCTCGAAGACGTCCACCGCCGCCTTGCCCGGCCGCCCCTGCTTTAGAGCTGTCACCAGAGCGCCGGGCTTAATCAGTTCTGCCCGGCTGGTATTCACGAGCAGCGCGGTTGGCTTCATCCGGGCGAGGTCGTCCGGGCCGATCATTCCCGCGGTGTCCGCGCTCAAGCGCAGATGCAAACTCAAGATATCTGACTGTTCGAACAGCTCCTTCGCGTTCGCTGCCACATGGTAGCCTGCGGCCGCCGCCCGCTCGAGCGATCCCTGCCGCCCCCACACCAGCAGCTTCATTCCGAATGCGACACCGATTTCCGCCACAAGAGCGCCAAGCTTGCCGAAGCCGTAGACGCCGAGCGTCCCGCCATGCAGTCCCAACCCGATCGTCGACTGCCATCGTCCCGAGCGCAAGGAGCAGCTTTCGAAGGGGATGTTGCGCATCGCAGCCAAGATGAGGCCCCAGGTCAACTCGACCGTGCAATGAGAGGGGCGCCCGCCCAAGGCCGAGCAGACGACCACATCGTGCCGTGTGCAGGCGTCGAGATCGATGTGGGGCACGTGCCCGTTCTGGCTGATCAGCTTGAGCTTCGGCAGGCGGCTGAGCAGCGCCGCGTCCACCTTGGTGCGCTCCCGCATCAGCACGAGCGCATCGGTCTCGGCCAGCCGCCCGGCCAAGGCGTCGAGATCCCCGACATGGTCGTTCCAGATCGTCACCTCGTGCCCCCGCAGTTTCTTGAAGCAGTCGAGGCTTCGCACCACGTCCTGATAGTCGTCGATGACGGCAACGCGCAGCCGCTGCATGGGATGGCTCCGCGCTCAAGCGTTGGTCGGGAGATCTGCGACCGAAACGCCGGCATCGATGGCTTCGCATTTCCGACTTTCGAACGATGCCTTCTGGAGTGCGCGCACCAGCACCTCCGGTGCACGGTCGCGCGGGATGAAGCACACGCCGGTCTCATCAGCGACCACGATATCGCCCGGCGAAACGCGAACGCCGGCCACCTGAATGTCCCCGTTGATCTCGACGGTCTCGATGCGCCACTTGCCGGTCACCGGCGTGATCTCGGTGGCCCAGATCGGATAGCCGACACGCCTGGAGTGACCGACGTCGCGGACGCCGCCGTGCACGATGGCACCGGCCTCGCCCTGCCGCTTACCGGTTTGCGCCGAAATACCGCCCATGTTGGAAATGCCGGCGACGCCATCGATCACCACCACGTCGCCGGGAAGCGCGAGGTTGTGCGCCTCGAATTCCGCCATGCGATTGACGTGCTCGCGCGCGGTTTCATAGACGTGCTCGCGCTGAAGAATGTTGCGCACCGTCAGCGCCGGGCCGACGATGGCTGAGCCCGCGATAGTGGGCTTCAGCAACGACGCCCCGATCGCCCCGGTGATGCCCATCTCATCCATGATGTCCGAAATCACGCTGGTGGCATCTCCGATCGACTTGAAGCCTTCAACCAGCCCGCAAGGGGGGCGAGGAGCGCGCGCGAGGCGTATCCGGTCGGGAGCGATTTTCCCCGTGAGTTTCGGCAGGCGGACCTCAGTGACGGCGGGATTCATGCGATAGGGCTTCCTCAAGTGCTCTTGCGAGACCCATGCTTGGCGGCCTCGCTTTATAAGTTGCGCAAATCATTTCCCCAGTCCAATTTAGATTTTGATGGACCATCATCATCTGGGTGAATAACGTGCGTTTCGACCTAAACCTGGCCGCCGTACTGGAAGCCATCATGTTGGAGCGCAACGTGACGCGTGCCGCGGCCAGCCTCGGCATGAGCCAGCCGGCGGTCAGCAACGCGCTACGACGCGCGCGTGCCCTTGCCGGGGATCGGTTGTTCCTGAAGGCGGCCGCCGGGGTGCAACCCACGGCACGAATGCTGGCAATCTGGCCAGAGCTTCATCGCTCGCTCGGGATGATCCGCTCGTCGATCACGCCGCAGCATTTCGACCCTCGTACAGAGACGACGACCTTCCGATTTGCAGTCACTGACAGCCTGGCCGTGGAAGCGGTCTCCGCCGTAACGTTGAGGTTGAGAGCTGCCGCGCCGCTGGCACGGATCGCGTTTTCCTTTCACACCAATGCAAATTCCCTGGCGGGGATTGAGCGTGGGACGTTGGACTGTGCGGTCGGCATGTTCCCGGCCCTCCCCAGGCACATGCACGTCCAAGGCGTGCGCACGGATCAATATATTTGCGTGATGCGCCGGGAACATGAATTGGCCCACCGGCTGACCCTGAAACGGTTTGTCGCGGCCGATCATGTTTTGGTCACGCCATCCGGCACCGACCTGGGCGTGGTCGATGGATGGCTCAGCTTGCAAGGCCACACACGATCGATTGCGGCGGTGGTCAACCACTTCGCTGATGCTTTGCGAATTGTCGCGGAAAGCGACTTGCTGACCTGCGTGCCGCAAAGTTACGTCGACGGCTATGGCCGGTCCCTCATCGCGAAGCACGAGCTCGCAGCCTTCGCGTTACCGTTCGAAACCGAGCGAATTCTTCACAAAATGATCTGGCACGAGCGTCTTCACGCGCATCCTGCGCACCAGTGGTTTCGCGCGTTGGTCGCCGACGCCTGTAGTCTCCCTGCTGGCAGTGAAACTCCTACGCCTTAGTTCGGAATGCTGACGGTCACCGATAGGATGGACCGCGATGGACGAGCGGAGCAATCGCGAGGATTGCCGCCTCAACTCGTCGCGGCGCGCTGAAAGCGCGCCATAGCCGAAACGGGACAGGAACTCGGGAACAGGTGATGCGTTACGACGACGGCGCGGATGAGAAGGCCGCGTGGAGGTGACAAGCCCCAACTTTTGCTGCCGGGATAATCGAGTTAGCTCCGCTACCGTCCGCATCATTGACCGGCATTGGCGCACCTCGGTGAAGGAGGCCTCCATGTCAAACGGCGTCGGTTCGAAACACAGCATCCAGGAAGCAGCCGGCGGCCGGCAGGACGAAAAACGCGCCGGATGGAGCTGGTGGTACCTGCTCCTCCTCATTCAATTCGTCGCCGTTCTCTGGCCGCCGTTCTACAACATGGCCGAGCCCGAGCTCATCGGCATCCCATTCTTCTACTGGTACCAGCTTCTCTGGGTCATCATTGGAGCCATCCTGACTGCAATGGTCTATTTCGCGACGGAGGAATAGCCCGCTCGCGGGTGCAATCACGCAAGGGGAAACGATAACGAGGAGGGCCAATCGGGAGGAGTGCCGTGCAGGACGTCAACTGGACTGCCTTGATCATCTTCCTGGTGCTGTTTGCGCTGATCACGTGGCTCGGCTTTGCAGCCGCGCATTGGCGCAAGGGCGACCTCGATCAGTTGCATGAATGGGGGCTTGGCGGACGTCGCTTCGGCACAATCGTCACCTGGTTCTTGATAGGCGGCGACCTCTACACGGCCTACACCTTCATTGCGGTTCCGGCGCTGGCTTTCGGGGCCGGCGCGGTCGCTTTCTTTGCTGTCCCGTATACGATCATCGCTTACCCCATCCTCTTCCTGGTTTTTCCGCGGCTTTGGTACGTCTGCCACCGGCACAACTACATCACGGCTGCCGACTTCGTCCGCGGGCGCTTCGGCAATCGCTGGCTCGCGCTGGCGATGGCGGTCACCGGCATCGTCGCGACATTGCCCTATATTGCGCTCCAGCTTGTCGGGCTTCAGGTCGTGATCGGTGGGATGGGCGTTTCCGGCGAGGGCTATAGTGGCGACCTGCCGCTGCTGTTCGCGTTCATCATCCTCGCAGCCTTCACCTATTCGAGCGGACTGCGGGCCCCCGCGTCAATCGCCATCGTCAAGGACATCCTGATCTACATCACGGCGTTCGCTACCATCGTCGCCGTTCCCATACAGCTTGGCGGTTTTGAGAAGATCTTCGCAGCCGTACCGGATTCGAAACTCCTGCTGGCTACGCCCGGCGCCAACACGACCGGCGCGTACGGCGCCTACGCGACGCTGGCGCTCGGATCGGCGCTGGCGCTCTTCCTTTACCCCCATTCGATCACGGGTATCCTGAGCGCCAGCAGCGGACGCGCCGTCAGGCGCAACGCGGCACTTCTGCCTGCCTATTCATTCATGCTTGGCCTGCTTGCGCTCGTCGGCTTCTTCGCGATTGCCGCAGACGTCGGCACGCTTCCCGAATATGCGACCGGCTTCAAACAGTTCGGCAACAATTTTGCGGTGCCGGCCCTGTTCCTCCACAGCTTCCCGTCATGGTTCGTCGGCATCGCCTTTGCCGCCATCGGCATCGGAGCGCTCGTGCCCGCCGCGATCATGTCGATCGCTGCCGCCAATCTCTACACGCGCAACATTCACCGCGAATTTATCAACGGCGCGCCCACCGACAAGCAGGAAGCGCAGATGGCAAAGTGGGTGTCGCTCATCGTCAAGTTCGGCGCGCTGGCCTTCATCGTGTTCGTGCCATCGAAATTTGCGATCTACCTGCAGCTCCTCGGCGGAATCTGGATCATCCAGACGCTGCCTGCCGTGATGCTCGGCGTCTACACGCGATGGTTCAACGATTGGGCGCTACTCATCGGATGGGCCGCGGGAATTGTTGCGGGAACCGCGATGTTCGTCGCCGCGAACCTTACCCCGACCTATGCTCTTGCGGTAGGCGAGTTCACCTTTCCCGGCTATTCGGCGCTGTATGCCGTGGTCCTCAACCTCATTCTGACACTCGTCCTCACGCCGCTGTTCAATCTCGTCAGCCGCACTTCGGCCGATGAGACTCTCGCGACCGAATATCGGGCGCCGTTGCGAACCTGAGAAAGCATCGCAAGACGGAAAAGCGCAGTGTCGCAGTCCGGCTGCGACCGGCGGAAAACGCCATTGAGAGTACGGCGCCCGTCAGGCTTCCCGGACCTCTCGCCGAATATCACCGGCTCTATCCCAACTTTGTCTTGGCAATTAATTCTTGGCGCAACTAATTCCTGGCGTTCCGCGTCTTGCTCGCTCCCCTGAGCGGGGTCACAGGTGATGGAGCCGGATTGTCCCAGCCTGCCATTTGCAGACAGGTGAGCAGATCGACATAGCTTTGTATTCCCCCTTGCGAAGCCTCGCCTTCGCAACTTTCGCGCATCGGAGCAGGAACGGTCAGCCAGGTCGAGCTCAGCTGTTGCTGATGGAGCGATGGAATACTGAGAGGGATCGGGATTTGTTGTGAGCGTATCGTCCGACTGGTTCGCGTTCACCTGAACCGCAGATTGTCGCGCGAGAGCTGGCTGACCGAGGTGCAGCCCATCAGCTTCATGTCGCGCTCGATTTCGGTCCGCATCATGCCGAGAGCCCGCTCGACGCCGGCCTGGCCGGCGGCAGCCAGAGGATAGAGATAATAACGGCCGAGACCGACCGCCTTGGCGCCGACTGAGAGGGCCTTCAGGACATGGCTGCCCCGTTGGACCCCGCCATCCATGAGCACGTCGATCCGGTCACCCACGGCATCGACGATTTCGGCCAATTGATCGAATGACGCCCGAGAGCCGTCCAGTTGCCGGCCGCCATGGTTGGAGATGACGATGCCGGTACAACCGATCTCGGCGGCGCGCCTGGCGTCGTCAGCGGATACGATGCCCTTGAGGCAGAATTGGCCGTTCCACGACCGAACCATTTCAGCTACATCGTCCCAATTCATGGATGGGTCGAGCATTTCCGTGAAATAGCGGCCGATCGAGAGTGCGCCGCCGCTCATGTCAATGTGCTCGTCGAGTTGCGGCAGCTTGAAGCGCTCGTGGGTAATGTACTCTAACCCCCACCTCGGCTTGATCGCAAATTGCAGCATGCCGGCAAGCGTCAACCTGAACGGTATTGAAAAGCCGGTGCGCAGATCGCGTTCGCGGTTGCCGCCGGTGATGCTGTCGACGGTCAGCATCATGACCTGGACACCGGCGTCCTTCGCTCGTTGCATCATGGCCCGGTTGAGGCCCCGGTCCCTGTGAAAATAGAACTGATAGACCTGTGGCGTATCGTGAGCCTTGCGTAGCTCCTCGAGGCTCACCGTCCCGAGCGAGGATACTCCGAACATGGTGCCGTATTTTGCTGCTGCGGCCGCGACGGCGCGCTCACCCTGGTGGTGGAAAAGGCGTTGCAAGGCCGTCGGGGAGCAATAGACCGGCAGAGCCAGCTTCTGGCCCATGACTTCGACGGAGAGATCAACCTGCTCCACGCCGCGCAGAACGTTGGGCACGAGGTCGCAGTCCTCGAAGGCTTTCGTGTTGCGCCGGTATGTCACCTCATCGTCTGCGGCGCCGTCGATGTAGTTGAATATCGGGCCGGGCAGCCGTCGCTCGGCCAAGCGACGGAAGTCATGAAAGTTGTGGCAGTCGCGCAAGTTCATGGGTGCTCTCATGCTCGATCCGAGCCCGTAAGGCTCTACCGGTCCCGGTTGGCAGCGACCTCACCAGGGAGCTACCTCGTCGGCGAGAATATGCCAAGGTCTTGGGTGCCTGCCACATCTGAAACTGGCGCGTCGGATTTCGATTCCGAGCGCGCCGGTTGCATATGTTTCTCCGTCAAGAAGAATGACCCGGTTGATAAGGTCGGTTCAACTGGATCTCCGGATTCACGCGCACGCCGGACCCGGGCTTTGAGGTCGAGGCTCATCCAGCAGTCGTACATGAGCCAGAAGTCGTCGCCGACCTTGTTGCGCATGTCCTCAATGATCTTGATGTTCTTCTTCAGACCCTCATCGCCTTCGGCGGGACCGTGTAGCAAGGGCAGCTTGCCGCCGATGAAGCCGAGTTCCTTGGCGATGTCAGTACGCGCACTGGTGGCGTAGAACTGCAGCTCGTCGCGCACGAGCCCCGTGACGACGCAAGCCAAGCAGCACATCGAGCATATCGCCGACTGATACGTGAAATATCAGATCATTCCCAAACGACCGGACATCGCCAATTTCGTGACAGATATCACGGGCGAACGCTGACGATCATCGCACGCACCTATGGGCACCAGATTTCGGCGTCAGGATTGAGCGGCTTCCAGCCGAAAAAGCCTCCAGCAGAGCAGCACGCGTCGTCTCGCTATGAAAAAGGCTGAGGCTGGCTTGCCCAACCGACGCTCGCAAAGCGAGCGAGAAATGGCGCGCCAGGGCCGATGAAGATGGGCACTACTGCTTCGCCGTGGCGCTATGATGCAACGGCCGAAACCGCGACGATCACGCGCGGCGGTTGCCAAGGGTACGCCCCAGCATTCGGGTTGAGGTGTTCGGATGCTATCACCGAACGCAGGCGTTGCACGAACATGCTGGTATTCCATGGTTTTGAGGAAATCACAGGAAGAGCGGGTGATTTGAACCCTGGAGACGTCGTCCGCTACAAAAGAACCTTAACGGGTCCGGCGGGGATGGGTTGCCATGAGATCAGTCCGGTTGGCATCAAATCCGGTTTCGGCTTTGGTGCGGTCTGCGTCTTTTGCGACGCCGACTCTGGCAATGGCTTTCCGCGCCTGACCGGCTGCCTTGCAAAGCACCTAAGCGCCGGCTGCGGATCGATCGCCGAAGGAATCGAAGATGGCAACGAACTTTATTCTCAGAAGCCCTTACCTGCCATCAAACCGGTCAACCTACAGGTTGGATGCGCCATCGCCGCTTGCCTGGTTTCAGTCGATTTGGCCTCGCCTGCGCGAAGATGCCGGCATCAGCAGCAAGGAATTGCTGAATGTCGAAAACCTATATTACTTCGCGGGCTTCGCCGAAAACGTCCGGGACAAGGGGCTCGCCGCGCCCGCGAACATGGACGACTTGCAAACACTTCTGTCTCACAACTGGTATGGTATCGTCGAGTGCCGGGATGGATATGTCCTCATCGAGACCGACGACGACGAGGTGCAACTCGCTTTCTGGTGGGTCAGCGACGAAGTTCTTGAGGCGGAACAAGAGCGCTTCGCCTGCTATTCCGCCGATCGACTGCCGCCGGAAACCGGCAGCGGAGGATTCGATCCTGGTTTCGGCATCGCCTTGGCTGGCAACGTTGGGGGAGTTGGCTCGGTTTTCGGCGTCTTTGCGACAGTGTGGGACGGCGGCAATCTCCTCGACCTCCCCGGTCCCATCGAAGTGCGTGGGTTGCGTCTTCCTGAATTCGCCGGCTGGCTGCGGGCTGTTCCACCCGGAAAAATAACCATACCGGGACTGCTTCCGCCAGGACTCAAGGTGGACCATTTGCTCGAACTCGAATGGATGGCGCTGATAGCGCGGCACAATCCGGAACTTAACGTTCCGGCCTTGTTGCGCCGTCTGGGCGAGGTGTCTCCGACGAATGTCGATAAGCACTGCGAGGAAATGGCGGCGGGCACGCTGACCGAGGATGAGCTGCGGAAGGAGCCCCGGTGGCACCGTCGGGATGAACCTTCGATCTCCTTGCAGGACAACGCGCATTCAGTCGAACTCCGGCTGTCCGATGGATTTTGCACGCACGTCTGGTTTCTGTTCGATGACCTCTGGGCATCGGCGCATCCGGTCTTGGCCCGTTCATTGCTGCGGTTCGGCCTGCCGATTTCCCAAGAAGTCTGGGCGGAACGGCATCCGTGACTTCTGCCGGCCGCTACCGCCCGATTGCAGGTTTGGCATACGTGAACGGGGCATCAACGGGTGGGATGCGAGCCCTTCGGCAAACAGTGAAGGAGCGAACAGCCATGAACGCTATCCTTCGCGCTAGCGCAGTGGCCGCTGCGCTGCTTCCAGTTTGGCTGGCGCCGGCGCTGTCGAGCGCTGAGCAATGTCGCACCGGTCCTGTTACTTTCGAGGCCCCAGCCTGCACCGTCGAGAAGACCGCCTACGGGGAAGGACCGGCCTCGTACGCCCAATGGAAAGAGGGTGGGACAATCTACACGGTGATCGTGGTCACAGCGAGAAAGCCGATTTCTTTCAAGGGGTATCTTGGGAGATGGCTGCACCAGCACAAATGCACCGCCAGCGAAATCCCCTTCGACCACAAACTCGGCATCGAAGGCGTCGAGAGCTCAGTCAAGCCCGGCACGCCGCTGCAAATCACATGGAAGGGAACATGCGCTGCCTATGAGAAGTATATTGTCCGCGCGATCAGCCTCAAGCGGCAGGTGGTGGAATTACATGTAACCCTACCGTTGGGTGACCCCGCTCCGATTGAAGCCGCATTGGCCGCATTCTTGGACCGGGTACGCCTATATCCCGCGCAGTAGTGGCAGAGTCCGCTGCTTGGCCCGGTGACAGTGCACCCAACTCAACAACTAGACTGAGGTCAATCGAAGGACCGGCCGGTTTCGGCGGCGATAGCGAATACCGAAGTGGCGCCCACGGCCGATGAAGATGGGCACTACTCGTTCGCCATCGCACTATGACCCGGCTGCCGACCAAGCGATCCAGCCGGATGACCTGCGACGGACTGCGATCTTGCGCTACGCCTTATGGGCGGCTGTCCTCCCGATTTCGCGGCTGGTCCGGTTACTCTTCGATAGCGGCCCTTTCAATTCCGGGAACGGCGTGATGGGCCAAATGTCGCCAAAGGCTTTCGACCTTTGGCAGCGAACGCTTGCAGAAGGCCTGATGCGATGTGGGATTGCCTCGGAAAGCGCAGGTCTACTTGCGTCAACAGTCCCGGCCGCTTTTGAGGGCGGGCTTGTTCAGGCGCGGGTGGCTCGGTCCAAAGAGCTGCTCTAGGTGTGTGCATCACAGATGGCTTATCTTTGCTCTCGGTCGCAAGATTCCGCTTCATCCGGCAAGAAAGGGTAGAGCGGCGCGCGGCTTCGGCTCTCTCGAGGTTCGAGGAGTTCGCTTCGAAGTAATTATTGCTGGTGCGCCACCACCGCGCCGAGCCAAGTCTGCAGCAGTGATAGTCGGCACAGGCTCGGAGGGGCCCAAACTAAGCAGTGGGGCAGCTTCGCCGTCGCCGGCGTTCATGGGGATACCGGCGCCGGGCGGTTCAGTTCTTCGAGTGCAAAACCGCGCAGGTCAGCAATTTCCTCGAGAGATGCACGTTCGGTCACCAGACTGTTGATCGGTTGCGACGCGTCGCGGTAGCCGAGCGAGATGCCGCAGAACACGATTAGCTCCGGAGGCAAATCGAGATGCGCGCGCACCGTCTTGTGCATCGCCGCCCACGCCGCCTGCGGACACGCAGCCAAGCCGCGCTCGTGGGCAAGCAGCAGTATAGATTGCAGGAACATGCCAGTATCGGCCCATTGTCCCTGCTCCATGGCGCGGTCGATCGACAGGATCATACCGACAGGCGCGCCGTAGAAATCGAAATTGCGCGCAAATTGCATCAAGCGGCCCAGCTTGTTTTCTTTGCCGATGCCGATCGTTGCATACATATCCTCAGCGCATTTCAGGCGCCGACTATTGTAAGGGTCTTTCAGATGAGCCGCGTAGATATTGTACTCGGATCCTTCGCCCGCTGAATTCGCTGCAAGGCTCTGCTTTACTGCCGCCTTGAGCTGTTCGAGATCGGACCCCGCCATCGCCGTCACTCGCCATGGCTGCATGTTGCTGCTCGAAGCTGTATGGCGGGCGATTTCGATGATCTCGCGCACGATTGAAAGCGGAATGGACTTGTTCAGGAACGCACGCGCCGAATGACGCTCTAAGATGGCTCGCGTTACGGTTGTCATGGATGCTCTGTGAGAAACATGGATGATCTTAAAGAAAGCTTCTATTCAACCAATCTACGGATTAATAGATAGATATATCGATTAAGACAAATCCGTGAGACGCATGAATAAGGCAAGCTTCTCGGAGGCTGAAGCGTTCTTGGCGATCGTGGACACAGGCGGCTTTGGCGCGGCTGCGCGCGAGCTTGGCGTCACGCAATCGACGGTCAGCCGGCGCGTCACCGCTCTGGAAGCACGCATCGGAAGGCGACTCATCCAGCGCACCACCCGCCGCGTCTCACTTACCGAAGCAGGATCCGCGTTCGCAAATGATCTGCGGGATGTTCTGGCAAGATTGGCTGATGCGGAGGGTCGCGCACAGGCAGACGAGATCGAGCCGGGAGGTCTGCTCCGCGTCACCATGCCGACTGCATACGGGCGCACGCGTATCGTTCCAAGATTGGTTGCGATATCTGCGCGCTATCCTCGTCTCCGGCTGGAAGTCGATCTGTCGGATCGATACGTCGATTTGCTCGAGGATGGGTATGATGTTGCAATCCGCATTGCGGAGCCGACCCAGTCGGGCTTGGTGTCCCGGCAGATAGATCGTTTCACGCTCCACGCGTGCGCATCTCCCGATTACTTGATGAGAAAGGATTCAATCGTACATCCACGTGATCTTGTTCGCCACGACTGCGTCGTGCAGCGCACCTACGC
Source organism: Bradyrhizobium sp. CCGUVB23 (assembly GCF_024199885.1). Taxonomy (NCBI): domain Bacteria; kingdom Pseudomonadati; phylum Pseudomonadota; class Alphaproteobacteria; order Hyphomicrobiales; family Nitrobacteraceae; genus Bradyrhizobium; species Bradyrhizobium sp. CCGUVB23. The sequence goes on along the minus strand of NZ_JANADQ010000001.1, from coordinate 4,613,416 downwards.
GCCGCGCAATAAATGGCGCTTCAATATGGGTGACGGAGCTGTTGAGATCAACATCGTGCCACGAATCGTAGTCAGCGACATGGCGGCCGCGAGAGAGCTTGTGGTCTCTGGCGCAGGAATATCGATTCTGCCGTCGTATTTGGTGACCGACGACATCGCAGCCGGGCGGCTAGTGGAAGTCATGCCGGCAGCATCACTTCCGAGCGTCGAGGTTTTTGCCTCATTTTCTCACCACCGCCGGACCCTTTCCAAGATCCTCGTCTTGATCGAAGAGCTCGAAGCAACAGGATCGCTTTCGAGACGCCCGCCACGCTGAAGCGATTATCTGCAGGCAGACAGCCGCGTCGAGCACCGACGAACTGCGTCGTACGCAGTGCCCCAGGCCGCTGTAAGGCCCGAGATGCGTTGTCCATGCCATGGGGGGTTAGGGGGCAGCGCAGGAACGGCCCATCATGCGGGCCATAGCGTGCTCTGGCGTAAAATGGCGCGCCCGGAACGATTCGAACGTCCGACCCTCAGATTCGTAGTCTGAATTCGAAGCTATTCTATCGCGCCTTGCCACGCGCTGCCACACTCCCGCCCTCCCAACAAACTATTGATCAATCGTATGATTTCGTGCTGCGGCGCGCCCGAGCGTAGCTGCACCGCGATAACTCTCATCATGGACTTCCCCAGACTAAACCCAGACTAAAATGGTGGAGACAGTTATGGCTGATCAGCGCGAAGTCCTTACCGACAAAAGCATTGCTCGCCTGTGTCCTGGGGAGAAGCAGTACAAGGTGCGCGATAGCGAACTGCCAGGATTTTTTGTGCTCGTCGGAAAGCGCCGGAAGACGTTCATGGCTCAAGGCGAATTCTGGCGTGACGGTGTTCGTGAATTCACAGCGCAGGTAAAGCTCGGCGACTTTGGTGACATGACGACGCGCCAAGCGCGAGGTAAGGCCAAGGAAGCGCTCGGAACGATAGCCAAAGGCGAACGTCCTGGTGAAGTTCAGAAGATCAAGCCAGGCTCAATAACCCTTCGGCAGGCATGGGAGCGCTACCGCGATGCTCATATGAAACGCAAGGGTCGAAGTTCAGGGACGATTGAAAGCTATCGAGATCACATAGAGCGGCTTTTTGAGGATTGGCTCGACCGTCCACTTGCACGCCTTGGCCGACAACCGACGCTAGTTATTCAACGCCATGACAAGATTACGAAGGAAAGCGGTCCTTATATTGCCAATGGAGCGATGCGCAGCTTGCGGGCCGTCTACAACCACGCGCGGAAGAGCAATACCGATCTGCCTGCCGTTAACCCGGTCTCCGCTATCGACTGGAATAAGGAGCATCGACGCAATACGGGAATGGGTCCAAACGACATCAGCCAATGGCTGAAGGAGCTTTGCGCAATGGAGAACCCGCTAAGGCGGGAGTTTCACCTTCTGACGCTCTTCAGTGGCTCACGACCGACAGCCCTTAAGAAGGTCCGGATAGAGCATATCGATCTACGAGGGAGGCTGATCCACATCCCGAGACCCAAGGGTGGAGAGGAGAAAGCATTCGACATCCCACTATCGCGGCCAATGATCCGCTGCATAATTCGCGCAATCAGGTTGGGACGGATCTTGTATTCTGAGCAAGGGAAATCGTGGTTATTTCCTGCTGAGAGCGAACCAGGACACCTCGTTGAGCACAAGGAAGAGAGAAAGGTCCTTTCCAAATGGGGCAACGATCTGCGACAGAGCTATCGCACGCTCGCGCAGGCAGCAGGTGTTTCGGAACTCGATATTCACCTGTTGATGAACCATTCGCTTCCGGGCGTGAACGCAGGGTACATAACGCGTGACCGTTTACTAAGGGATCACCTGCGCCAGCAGCAGCAAAGAATATCAGGGTTGGTTGTTGATGGCCCCGAAGTAAAGCGAAATCCATCGTTAGTTCGATGGCTCCGAAGCGCGAAAGACGCGGAGATTGCCTCTCAGACTGAACTAAGAGCTCGATCTGAGACGACGTCGATGGCGGCATAGACTGAAAGCTACCGCTCGTCGTAGACCGTTGCCCACTTCACCGCGCGCTGTCGATGATCGAGCCGCCATCCGGAGTCAGGCTGTAGCCCGTCAGGAATTGAGCATCCTTGCTCGCGAGAAACAGGACCACTGGCGCGATGTCTTCTTCGGGCGATCCAAAACGAGCGAGCGGGTTGTTTGGCGCGGGCACGTCCACCTCCTTGCCCCATGTCTCCGCCACTGGCAGGACGTTGTTCACGGTAATCTTGTCGACGCCCCATTCCCGCGCCGCTGTCCGAGTTAGGGCGCGCACCGCCTCCTTTGCCATGTTGTAGGGACCATATCCCGCTAGGCCGATGATACCGGCCATCGAGCCGAAGTTGATGACCCGACCCGCTCCGCTCGCTTTGAGGTGCGGATGGCAGGTTTGCATCGTTCGAAGATAGGCGATCGGGCCCATCTCAAAATTGCGCTGCAACTGCTCCGTCGAGAGATCGATGATGGACGAGTTCGGCACGGACGGGTCGAAGGCGTTGTTCACCAGGATGTCGATGCCGCCGTAGGCTGCGACTACCTTGTCTACTGCCGCCCTGATCTGACCGGCATCGCTAATGTCACAGACGACACCGAGAGCGGTGCCGCCGGCGGCCTCGATTTCCGCAACCGTGGCATCCACGTTCGCAGGCGTAAGCGAGAGGACCGCGACCTTCGCGCCTTCGGCCGCGAAAAGCTTCGCGGCAGCGCGGCCGATGCCGCGGCCTGCGCCGGTAACGATGGCAACTTTTCCATCCAAACGATTCAAGTTCGTCTCCTTCGAATAGCTTTCTTCTGATGGTAGCTTCCGGCCCGTCAGAAGACGCCCGCCACCGCGTAGGGCGACGGGATTTCGCGGGCGGCGTTTTGCGTGACGAACGAGGTGATGAGCAACGCGAGTCCGATCACGGCGGGCAACGCTCCGCTAGGCTTCCGGACGGCGAGGTGCGCCATGCCGGCCAACAGCAGGTGATAGAGCATCCCCGCGTAAGCGAGATCGCTGAGCGCCACGTTGACGCGCAGCAGAATCGCGGCCGCGCCCAATACCTTCACGGCGATCATGAGGGGCACGAGGTACGCCGGGTATCCGAGGTCGACCAGAGCCCGCCCGGCCCAATCCCTTTTCGTGAGGTACATGAAGGCGGATGTCAGATACAGCAGGGACAAGAGAGCCGTGCTGATCCAGTACGTGTAGATCGTAGCCATAGGGTCGTCATGCTCGCTGATGGGACGGCAACATCCCTTCTTCGCTGGTTTGCCTTGCAGGCGCATTTCGTCGAGCGCTTGCGACGTGCAGCGAAAATGTAGAACAAGATTGATTTCAGCAAGTAGGATGAATAACCTGCTGTTAGTATGGAAAACCAGACTATGGCGAACAACGAGGTAAACATGCACGACGAGATGCGGCGCGCCTTCGCGCTGCTCTCGGGCAAGTGGAAGCTTGAAATCATGTGGCTGCTCAATCAGCGGGTCTACCGCTTCGGCGAGTTGCGGAAAGCGATCCCCGGCATCACGCAGCACATGCTGACCGCGCAACTCCGAGAACTCGAAGCAGACGGTCTGGTGTCGCGCACCGTGTTCGCAGAAGTGCCGCTCCGGGTCGAATACGCGATCACGCAAAAGGCATGCGGGCTCGGGCCGACCATGGAGGGGCTGACGGCCTGGTGGACCAAATATGGAGACAGCGTTCCGGCAAAGCCGAGCGCGCGCGGCCGCAAAGCCAGGCGTGGCTGAATTCTAGGAACATGCGATCCGATAGTTTAACAAGCGTATTTTTCCGCGATCTTGTCGCCAATCGAAAGCTCTTCAGCCTCCATGATTTTCAAACCGGTCTCGGTGATTTTTGACGACATCGATCACGCACGATTCAAATTTTGTCTTTTGACCTTGGGGCAGGCAAATTTCCGCCCACGTGGTCGTTGCCACCGTGCGCGGCGATGAACATGGCGACGGCCGACCGGCAATAGGATTCGATTTGGTTGTCGTCCTCTGCTTTCGCCTGATCGAAGCGTGCGATCATCAGGAGATCGGATCCTTTGAAAAGCGCGGCGAACAAGCGGGCGGACCGGAGAGGATCGGGCACGTTCAGAGCCGCCTTCGCGTGCAACTGACGCAACAGGGCCTCGATTTCGGCGATGACATGGGCGGGGCCGGCTTCGAAATGGAGCTTGCTTAACGCGTTTTGACTCGTCTTGTCGGCCATGACCATGGCTTCGAGACTGCGGACGTCTGATCTCAACAGCGTGCGAAGCAGTGATGATCCCACCGCCACGAGTTGATCTTCGACCGAACCGTCGACGCCTTCGAGAAGGACCTGTGGTGCAAACAACTGATGGCAGCCGGCCGCCATGGCCGCGCCGAACAGCGCCTCCTTGTTCTCGAAGTGCCTGTAGATGCTGAGCTTGGATATCTTCGCCCGCTGGGCGACCTTGTCCAATGTCGTCGCTTGAAAACCCAATTCGACAAAGAGCTCGCGCGCGGCGTCGATGATGGTTTGGCCAAGCGCCTCGTTGGCGGGCCGGCCGCGCCGGCCCTGGCTGTTTTCGGTCACGGCAATTCCAGTACTTGACAGTATCCTAATTCTTGAATTACGATACCATGAAGTATCTGAAATGTGCAAGCCAACGGGTAGGGTGACTTCTTCGATGCAACGACGAGCCCTGCTGAAGCTGGCTGCGCTTTCCACCATCGGCCTCGCCCGCGCTCAGGCCACCGCCAAGCCCAACCCGTCTCCCTCCATCCACAACACGGAGCCCATCACCATGGATGACGTCATCATCATCGGCGGCAGCTTTGCCGGTCTCGCCGGCGCTCTGCAGCTCGGCCGCGCCCGCCGCAAGGTCACCGTTCTCGATACCGGTCTGCCGCGCAACCGCTTCGCCGGCCACTCGCATGGCCTGCTCGGCCACGATCACAAGCCGCCGCTGGATATCCTGGCCGAGGCGCGACGGCAGTTGGCGCGTTATCCCGCGATCAAGCTGGTCAGTGCCCGGGCCGACAGCGTCTCCGGCGCCATCGACGATTTCAATGTCCTCACTTCCGATGGCGAAAGCTTTGGGGCGCGTCGTCTGATCCTGAGCTATGGCGTCGCCGACCAGATGCCTGATGTTCCGGGCTACGCCGAAAGCTGGGGCACGTCCATCGTGCCCTGCCCCTATTGCGACGGCTTTGAAGTCGCCGGCCAGCATTGGGGCCTCGTCTGGTCCAGTCCGCAGTCGCACAATCAGGTCAGGCTGTTCCACGATTGGACCGACAAGTTGACGCTCTTCGCCGATGGTCACGACATTCCGCCCGATGTCCAGGCCGATCTGGCGCGCCGCAGCATACCTGTCGTCGATGGCCGGATCATCGAGATCGCCCATCACGAGGGCCATATCGGCACCGTCAATGTCGATAGCGGCCGCAATGTCGCGGTCGACATCCTGTTCGCCAATCCTCGCAACAAGCCGTCCGCAAGCCTGCATGAATCACTGGGCCTTGCCACCGTGGCTACGCCCGCCGGCATCGTCCTCAAGGTCGACGAGCGCCGTCAAACCAGCACGCCTGGCATCTACGCCGCCGGCGACCTCACCACGCCCTTCTTGCCCTCGGTCACCCAGGCATCATCGCAGGGCGCGATGGCGGGTATCTTCGCCCAGCAGTCGATGGTGGTTTGAGAGAACCAATGAACAGTTTCGCCGGAAAATGGGCTCTAATCACAGGGGCGTCGAGCGGCCTCGGCCTTGAATTCGCAGATCTACTGGCTGCGCAGAAAGTGAATCTCGTCTTGGCGGCACGAAGGCGGGAGTCGATGGAAAAGCTTGCCGCCGATCTCCGCCGCAAATACGGGGTGGATGTGCTGGTCGAGGCGATCGATCTTGCCGCGCCGGGCTCGGCCAGCCGCTTGAAAAGCAGTCTCGATGCGAGGTCGGTGACGATCGACATCTTGCTGAACAATGCCGGATACGGCTTGCACGGCGCTTTACTGGACACGCCGATCGAGCGCACGATAGACATGATCCAGCTCAACATCGCGACGCTCACAGAGCTGACCTACCTGTTCGGCCGTGACATGGCCGCGCGGCGATCTGGACATATCCTTCTCGTCGCCAGCCTCATGGCCTTCCAAGCCGTTCCCAGCTACGCGGCTTATGCGGCGACCAAGGCATATGTCCTCGCCCTTGGCGAGGCCCTGCACGACGAACTCCGCCCGCATGGTGTGGTTATTACCACTCTCTGCCCGGGGCACACCGCGACGGGCTTCGATGCGGCAGCCGGCGCAGCCACAACGGCCTTGCTGCGCCTCCTCACCATGAAACCTCGTCCGGTCGCCGCGAGCGGTATCGCGGCGCTCTCAAAAGGAAAGGCGATGGTGATCGCCGGCCTCGCGAACAAGATGGCAGCCTTTTCAAATCGTCTGACGCCGCGATCAATGCAAAGGGCCACGTTGAAAAGAATAGTGGACGGTTAACTGCAGGAGCGCTGGCGTGCGGAGCTCATCGAACAAGCGGAGGCTCTGAAGGCTGACGATGCACACGAAGCTTCGATCCAGATCTGGTCGTTCCTCTCAAGGATCAGCGGAGAATGGATCGCTTCATCCCGTTCGCCCTCGCCGCTCGCTGGAGACGATGCGCGCTTTGGCATCGGACAGTTTAGAGAACAAGGATATGTCATAGCACAGCACAATGCCGATCGAGCCGCCGGCTGGAATGACCAAAGCGGGGAGCGCTGGGTCGCCCACCAGGCCCGGCTCGACGCCATAGCGGCCGTGTTCGGTCAGGCCGCGATCGAAGCCGCCGCGCCGGCGGCGGGCGAGCGCGTGCTGGACGTCGGCTGCGGCGCGGGCGCGTCGAGTCTGGCTCTGGCCGCCCGCGTCGGCGCGGGGGGCCAAGTGCTGGGCGTGGACATATCCGAACCGCTGATCGGCCGAGCGCGCGCGCTTGCGCCACAGGATACGCCGGTCCTGTTCCGCTTGGCCGACGCCAGCAGCGCCGAGCTGCCCGAGCGGGCGTTCGACATCCTGTTCTCGCGCTTCGGGGTGATGTTCTTCGGCGATCCGACGGGGGCGTTCGCCCATATGCGCCGCGCGCTCAAGCCGGGCGGGCGGGTCGCTTTCGTCTGCTGGCGCGGCGCGGCCGAAAACGATTGGATGCGCCTGCCGATGGGCGCGATCAACGGTATCGTCCCGCCGACGGCGCCGCCCGATCCCGAAGCGCCCGGTCCATTCTCGTTCGGCGACCCGGCGCGGGTGGCTCGCATTCTGACGGCGGCCGGCTTCACCGATATCGCTATCGCGCCCTTCGATGCCTGCGTCCCGTTTGGCGAAGGCGCGACGCGGGACGCGGCGATCGACGACGCGGTGAAGATGACGTTCGAGGTCGGCCCGCTGTCGCGCGCGCTTGTTGATCAGCCCGACGACATCCGCGCCCGCGCCTCGGCCGCGGTTCGTGCCGCCTTCGCGGGCCGCGCCGGCGAGCGGTCGGTGATGATCAACGGCGCGACGTGGATCGTCACGGCGCGCAATCCGGCAAGCTGACACATGCGGACCCAGTTGAACCTGCGATGACGGCGCAGCCGGCGGAGCCGAAGCAATCTTCACGATCCTCGCGCTACGGGACCAAGTGGCACCGCCCACTCTCAATCTCGACAATGGCGACGCCGCATCCCAAGGCGTCGACATCGTGGCCCGCGAGGCAAGGCGCATGCCCATGGAATATGCGATTTCCAACGGATTCGGCTTCGGAGGCGTCAACGCGAGCGTCATCTTTCGACGTTGGCAATGAGGGATTCATCCACCGCGTGGAAACGATTCAAGGAGATCGCTGATATGGGCTCAATGCGCTCAACGGCGCTGTTTACGATCGTGGAAGATCGCAGTTTGGCGTACAAAATCGCGCAAATGGCGGAGAGAGTGTCAGTCAATCCCCGTTGATGTACAAGCCGTTTTTCATTTCAGCACGTGGGAATCTACGGTCCTCGCTACTAATAATTCGCCCATCCCGACTGACAGCAGCGTACTAAGCGACGTTCGCTTTGCGCCCAGAGCTGCCGTCAGCGAGGGCCCATCGACCTGTACGGACTTGGTGCACTAAGACGCCCTGCTGGGTTATAGATTTCCGTCTTTGCCCGGTCGTCGCTGCTGCTAGGCAGCCTAGAAGGACCGCCGCGGGCGCCGCCGGATACGATAGACGGATGCTGGAGGAATGTTGAACGCCGTCCGTCCGACGAGGCTGGCCTTCAGCCCGAGACGATCGAGGATCGGACGCGGTACCGGACAGCGCGGCCCATACGTGAACTGATAGAATGTGCCGTCATCGCGCATGTGACGGAAGGCGCCGTCGAGAATTGCTATCACCTTGCGCAGTGACATCGACAGGAGCGGAAGTCCGCTTACCACCGCGGCTGCGGGCGCCATGAAGGGTTCGTACTGCGACAGCTGCCGCGCATCCATCCATAGCACCCGCGCCCTTGGGAAGCGCTCTTGCAAGAGGCGGACGAAGTCGGAGCCATATTCGACCAGCAACAAGTCGCGTTCCGGAACGCCGCGCCGGAGCAGCGCCTTGGTGAAGGTACCCGTCCCCGGGCCCAGTTCGATCACCGGACCGGCACCCGGGACGATCTCCTGCGTCATCAGACGAGCCAGCGTCTGGCCCGAAGGAGCGACCGCGGAGACCTGCCTCGGATTTGCAACGAAGGCGCGGATGAATTCAAAGAAGTCCAGAACGACAGCGGTATCCAACGCAGTGTTCCTCCGTAGTTGTGAGCATGACTGTTCGACGCGAAGCGAGGAGCTCGAGCCGACCCCGACGACGGAGCGCCGAGACCGGCTCCGCCGCGCTATGATGCGATGTTGTGCTGCCTCGCCTCGCCCTGGGCGGCGTTGGAGAGAGCTTCCCACGCCTCCCAGGTCGCGAGGCGGTCGGCGTAGGCGGCACGGGCGCGCGGCAGACCTTCCGTGCCGACGAAGAACCGCAAGGGCGGGTTCTCGGCGTCCACGATCTTCAGGATCGCATCCGCCGTCGCTTGCGGGTCGCCGAATCCGAGCTTGGCCCCTGCCGCGAACACCTCGGCCCGGGTATTGCCGTAGGCCGCGATGACCGGCGTGATCTTGAGCGAGGACATGCTGGCGAAGCCAGTGGCATAGGCGCCCGGCTCGAGCATCGTGACCTTCAGTCCGAAGCTCTTGACCTCCTGCGCCAGGCTTTCATGGATGGCTTCGAGCGCGAACTTGGAGGCGTTGTAGAATCCGGTGATGGGCCCGGCGACGATGCCGGCAACGCTCGACACGCCGATGATATGACCACTGCCCTGTCGCCGCAGCAGGGGGAGCGCCGGCTGGATGACGCGAAGGGTGCCGAAGACGTTGGTATCGAACTCGGCGCGCACATCGGCCTCATGAGCCTCTTCGATCGCCCCGACGAGCGCATAGCCCGCGTTGTTGAGGACGACGTCGAACCGCCCGAAATGCGTGAACGCCCTGGTGACGACGTTTTGGACCGCGACGGCATCGGTCACGTCCAGCGCCAACGGCAGCACGGCCTCGCCGTAGCTTTCCGCAAGATCGGCCACGTCCGCCAGATTACGGGCGGTGGCCGCGACCTTGTCGCCCCGCTTGAGGGCGGCTTCGGCCCAGATGCGGCCGAAGCCGCGGGATGCGCCGGTGATGAACCAAACTTTGCCTGACATGCGATGTTCCTCGGTGAGTTGACTTTTCAGCAAGTGCTGTCGTGTTCGTCGTATCGCCGGAGCGGCCAACCGGCAGTGGCGAACCACGCCAATGAACTTGCACTAACCGCCAAAGGGGATGCAGGAGTCGACCGGGACTAATGCCTCAGCCGGTAGATGAAGTACGGCCGATGCTCGACCAATTTCGTCTTGTCCGGCGGTCCCGCCAGTTGACCGATATAGGCGGACAGCGCGCTGTCCGTGAAATAGAGCGAACCATCGGGGCCCGTCGCGACGCCGTCCGCCCAGATCACGTCGCGCGAGCGCACCAGCGTTGCCGCGTTCCTGGTCTCGGGATCGAACGTCATGAGACCGCCGTGCTCGACGTCGGTCAGAATGACCTGGCCGGACTTGTCGCTGGTAATGCCGTCGCTCAAGGGTTTGCGCCCCAGAACCTCGACTTTGTTTGCGAGGTCCGACGGAGCGATCATCGTATCGAGCACCGACGACAGCGGGACCCTGCACAGATGGGAGTTGGTCATCGCGGCCAGATAGACCCAGTTCTGGTCAGGGCTGATATCGATGCCATCGAGGCCGACGGCGACGTTCACGAGACCGGCGGCCATACGATAGACGCCGAACGGCGTCCGCATCAGCCAGTCTTCCGGTGAGGTGCACGGATGCCCCGCCAAGGCGGTCCGGAAGCTGTGGTCCTCCACCGAGTAAACGATCAGCTTCGGCGCGGTGAACCGCATGATGCCGGTGTCCGCGAGAAGGACGTATTTGCCGTCGGCGGTCACGCGCAGATCCTGCGCGAACTGAGCTTCCTTGCCCGGGAATTCAAAGAAGTGGACCTTCTGACGCGTGTTCGGGTCGAAGGCCCAAAGCCGGGTGTGCTGGAAATCAAAGCTGGCCGGTTCGATCATCCAAAGGCGGTTCTGGTGGTCGATGGCGAGGCCGAAGCTGCCTTGGAATTCCTTCTGCATCTCCATGGAAGGAAACGGCGTGATCTTGCCGCCGACCCATTCGAAGACGGTCGCTTCCGAAAAGCGGCCCGCGCGCGCGATGGGATGGTAGTTGAAATACACGTGGCCGTTTGCAGCGACGGCCACGTTGCCGGGCGGGTAGTCAAGCCGGATGAGCTTCTCCAACTTGTCGAGGCCGTCCTGGTTCTCCGAACCGATATCCGGAAAGAGGGTGCCCCGTCCGTACTCGAACTTGACGAACGCCAGCGTGCCAGCGATCGCAAGCAGCAGAACCACGGCGGCGCGGCGGATAAACCTCAAGCCACCGCTCGATTGTCTTCGCATGCTGGTCTCTCCTTCTTGGAAATATCCGACCTGCATCGAGGAGCCGCGCGCAGCGGCCGCCTCAATGTTCAATGCGTCCGAATTCCGTCGCCTAATGAAGTTTGTTGCCGTGTAGCTCCCGCCAGCGGCTGGGCGTCACGCCTTCCCAATACCGGAAAGCACGATAGAACGAGCTCGCATCCTGGTAACCCAGAAGGCACGCGACCTCGTCAATCTCGGCGGACGGATCGGACAGAAGCTGCCGCCCGAGCTCCTGTCGCGCTTCGACCAGAAGATCCCGGAAGCTGGTGCCCTCCTCGGTGATGCGGCGCTGAAGGGTGCGCTCGCTCAAGCCCAGATCACGCGCCACGTCGGACAGTTCCGGCCTTCCGCTCGCAAGGCTCCGCTTGAGCACGACCTTGACCTGCTCCTTGATGGAGCTGCGCGCCTGCAGCTCGCCGAGCGCGGAGGCCAGCGCCGGCGTGAGCATCTCGAGCAGCGCCTGATTGTAGCCGGGGAACGGACGGTCGAGATCGGCCGGCTTCAGGATCAGCGCGTTGCGCGCCGCGCCGAAGCGGATGGGGCACTCGAAATACTTCTGGTAGACGTCGCTCTTCGGACGAGGCCGGACAAGCTCCACGCGTTTCGGCGACAGGTGCTGTCCGGTGCCGCGGCGCCCGAGCTCGACCAGGGACGCGAAGGTCACGTCCGTGGAGATCGCGGGCTCCGGCTCACTCGCGTGGGGCCATTCGATCGTAACGACGCATTCGTCCTTGCCTTCCGCTATCCGCGGTTGTTCCGGCGAGCAGAGCTGCTTGAAACGCGCGATGCGGAGCAGCCCGTCGCGGTAATCCTTCGCATAGAACGCGACGAGGCTCGACGGGGGATGCACGGCAGTGTCGGTCCGCTGGACCAACTCGATGCCGAGACCGGGCTCCGGCTTCAGTTCCTCAAGAGCCCTCCAGAGAGCGAAGAACTGATCCGTGGTGACGTGCCCCTGCTCGTTCAGATGCAGGGTCGCCGGCAGGCGTGCCTGCCGGAGCAGCGCGGGCGGCGGCACGCCGATGCGCTCGACCGTCTGCCAGAAGGCCCGTGGCACCTTGCATCTGTCTGCGGCCGCTCCACTCATGACTGGTCCTAGCGCATCTGGCTCATGATCACGCGATCGAACATGCGGTCGCCGAGCCAGGCCCGCATCTTGATCATCGGCTGGGCGTACTTGCCGGCGACGTAGCGCGTGCGCGGCTTCGCCTCCCTCACGGCCTTGGACACGACATTGGCGATCACGCTCGGATCGGTGCCGCGGCCCTGGCCGTAGGCATCGCGGGTCGATTTCGCGACGGCCTGGGTCAGCTTGGCGTAGTGGCCCGTGCCCGACCGCTTGAGCAGGCCGTTGGCCACAACGTCGCCGAACCCGGTCTCGATCAGGCCGGGTTCGACCACCACGACCTCGATGCCGAACGGGGCGAGCTCGAGGCGGAGGCAATCCGACCAGCCTTCGAGCGCGTGCTTCGTGGCGTGATACCAGGCGCCCAGCAGGGTGTAGATCTTGCCGCCCATCGAGGTGATGTTGACGATGGTGCCGGCACCCTTCTCCCTCATCTTCGGCAGCAGGAGCTGCGTCAGCCGGGCGGCGCCGAACAGATTGACCTCGAACTGGTAGCGCGCCTCCTCGATGCTGACGTCCTCGACGGGACCGTACAGGCCGAAGCCGGCGTTGTTGACGAGCACGTCGACGCCGTTCCCCTCGCCGAGGATGGTGTCGACCGCCGCCTTGATCTCGGCCTCCTTCGAGATGTCCATGCGCAAGGCTCGGGCTCCGAGCTTGACGAGGTCATCCATCTTGTCGACGTGGCGCGCGGCGACGTACACCTGAAAACCATCCTTGATCAGGCGCTTTGCGATTTCCTTGCCCATGCCCGAGGATGCCCCGGTCACAAGCGCTGTCTTCTTCCGTTTGTCGATCATCTCAACCTCTCAGTGTTCGGGCTAACCTAGGGTTTGCCAGCGTCCGCGCACTGTCGAAATCCGCCAACCGAGTTGCAGATCACGCCAATTACTTGGCGCCGATGCCGGCTCGATTCCAGGGGAAAAAGGGACTTGGTTAACGGACCGAGCCGGGTACGGGGCAAAAGAGCAGTGGCGGCCGGACGTATCAGCCGCGAACGCGATGGAAAGCCCGGGTTTGACCCATCGCCGGGATGCCGAGATACCCGCGGAGGTTCATCTTCCCGTCCTGCATCGTTACCTTGCAGTTGTAGGTGCGGCCCGAGGAAGCATCATAGATCGAACCTCCACTCCACTCGCCGTCGGTCCAATGGAGGCCCGTGACGACGACGACGTTCTTCAGCGACCGCGAACGCAGCGCCGGATCCGGGTTCTTGGTGTCCTTCTTGAAGGTGACGTTGTCCGACTCCACGATCTCGTTGCCGTAGAGCATCCGCGCCTGGAATTCCGATCCGGCCTTGTACATGTCGAGCTTGACGGTGCCGTCGTCGGCTTCCCACACGCCGACGATTGCGTCCGTCGGCGACGGCTCGGCATCGGCCACGGGCGCAACAAACAAGATTTTGGTGGCGAGCGCGAGCACAAGCGCTGCGCGCCTCGAAATACGCAATGGGTTCATTCTGATGGTCCTTCATCTAGGGGAATTCGCCAGGCGACCCTGCGATCCTGCCGGCGGCTACTGACGAACTGACCCTAGACGTTTGGGATGAGCCGCGCTGTGGCCGTCAGCGCCAAATGAATTGCAGGCCGCGCCAATAGTCGAACCTGTTTGCGAGGGAATCTAAGCTAGCCCAGGAAATAGTGGGAAGGGCATCAGTCAACTCCACGGCTAAGCGCTACGAGGCAGTACGGAATATGCCGAGCCCGAATATTGGGCCCGACGTCAAGCGGCTTGAGCTGCCGGGCGCGTGCTCGCGAATCCGTCCTCCGAACCCACGGTCAAACCCACGGTTTGCGCCATCACTACGAGTAACATCGCACATGTGGCCGCAACCGCCTCGTCGCGCTACTCGTTGTTCTTGCTGTCGCTTCGGACAACTGGATGCTGTGGGGAGCAGAATAGTGGCGCAAGAACCATCCTCCGAACCCACGGCGAAACACTACCGCTTTCGCGGAGAATAAGCGCAACATCGCGGAGTTCTTCGGTGACTTCGCGGCAGATTCGAACAATCGGATACTGGGGAGAGCTGTGGCGTAGAAATGGCGGAGAGAGTGTCAGTCAATCCCCGTTGATAGATAAGATGCTTTTCATTTCAACAGGTGAGCACCTACGGTCCTCGCCACGAGTAATTGGCTTATCCGAACGCCCGCTGCATCTCAAGTATCTGTGCAGACTCCAGGATGCGCGCGCCTTGTCGGGATCGGTCACCGTCCCGACCGGACTGACCGGTCATCGCCGGTACGCGTTCGCCGGCATTTCCTATTTTTCCGACGTGTACATATCGGCGTGACGCAAGACAAAGTCGTGCACGCTGAGCGGCGGCGTGCCGGTGATCTTCTCCACGTCCGATGTCAAGCGGTCATATCGGTTCTGTTGCTTGAGGAGCGCCATTGTTGCGAGATGGGAAAGTGCATGCCGATCCAGCATACCGCTGGCCTCCAACTGCTTTCGCCAGGGCTCCCAAGGCACGTTCACATAAGTGATCGGACGTCCAAGAGCCCTGGAGAACTCTTCGGCAACGCCGTTCATATCCTGGGACCGCGAGCCCGTCAGCTCGTAGATCTTGCCAATGTGCCTGGCCGGCGCTTCGAGAATCGTGGCCATCACCCGCGCGACATCTTCGCTCGCGATCGGCGAGGTCTTGCCATCTCCGAAGGGGAGCCGGATTTGCCCATGCTCGCAGATCGAATGCGCCGACAACCTGAGGAAGAAGGTGTCCAGGAATGACGTCGGGCGAACGTGCACGACAGGCAATCCAGACCAATTCAGCGCCTGCTCCGCCAGCCAGTGCATCTTCTGCTGCGGGCTATCTGTGGTCGCATTGATTCCCATCTGCGACACGGTCATCTGAGAAATGTTCACGAACGCGCCCACTTTGTGATGCTTCGCGACGGCGGCGGTGTTGATGGTCGCTTCGAGATACGAAGCCGACACCGTCATGCCGAAGTAAAGCCGATCGCAATTTTCGATCGCGCGATGCATCGAGTGCAAGTCGAGAAGGTCGCCGACAACAACCTCAACACCGCGTTCGGCCAGTTTTTCCGATCGGGCATCCTCCTTGCGGACCAGCGCCCTCACCTTGCATCCTCGCTCGATCAACAGCTCGCATACGGCATAACCAACCGTTCCCGCCGCACCGGTGACTAAAATCGGAGATCCCATTTCTCTTTCTCCTCGCGTTCATAAGCTGAGCTTGGGGCCCTTAGACCCGGATAGCGTCTCGACTTGCTTCTTTGTCATAGAGACGTTCGACCTGCTCGGAGCGATGTTTCAACCCAGCGCCCTGCTTAGTCAGGCCTGCCGAAGGGCTGTTATGATAAAGCGGATCTGATCGCGCAGGCTTGCCTCCGTATCTTCGCCGTGTTGAACGGAGTGTTCGATCAGAATCGGATGGAAGAACGGCATGAACGCGAACTTGACTGCTCGCGCGGCTTCCGCAGCTTCTTCAACCCTGAACTCGCCCGCTTCTATGCCCTCGCGTATGATCGCCTCGAAGATCGTCACCAGCCGCTCAGTATGCAACTTAATGATCGCCCAGTTCTCTCGCGTGGCGTCGGCAATCAGGTCATGCATGTACTTTGCCTTGACCGACGTCGTCTTGTTGTGGCGGTGAACGGCGGTCAGGAGCTGGTCGAGTTTCTCCGTGGCCGGCGCGTTTGTGTGTGCGATCGCAACGGCGATGTCGGCAACCTCGTTCATGAGACGCCCGCAGATGGACTCGTTGATCGCATCCCTGGAGGGAAAGAACCGATAGATGTTCGCCGGGCTCATGCCGAGTTCGGCGGCAATGTCGGCCACCGAAGTCCTGTGGTAACCCACGCGGCGAAACTGTTTCTCCGCCGCTTCCAGGATTCTCGCGCGCGCCTCGTCGGAATCTTTTCCCGTTTGGACCGGACGGTTCATCGAATTCAGCGAGCTTTATTCGGCAGCCAATGCTGGTCGTAACTCCGGCCGCTCCGCCGAATTATGATGGACCCGATCTGCAGTGGGCTTGATCCGAAACCACGCAGCATAAAGCGCAGGAAGGAACAGCAGGATCAGCACCGTGCCGACCGCAGTGCCGCCGATCAGGGTGTAGGCCATCGATCCCCAGAACACGGAGTGCGTGAGGGGAATGAAGGCCAGCACGGCGGCAAGTGCCGTCAGGATTACGGGCCGCGTGCGCTGCACGGTCGCCTCGATGACCGCGTGATAGTCGTCTAGTCCTGCTGCACGGTTCTCGTTGATCTGTTCGGTCAGGATCAGCGTATTGCGCATTAGGATGCCGGCCAGCCCTATCAGGCCCAGAATGGCGTTGAAGCCGAAGGGCTGGTTGAAGGTCAGCAACATGGGCACGACGCCCACAAGGCCGAGCGGTGCCGTCAGCATGACCAGAGCCATCGTTGAGAACGACCGCACCTGTAGCATGATGACGATCAGCGTGGCGGCGATCATGGCCGGGAAGACCAGAAAAAGCGCTGAATTCGCTTTGCCAGCCTCCTCGATCGATCCACCCATTTCGATGCGATAGCCGGCAGGAAGGGACGCGATCAGCGGCTCAAGCGCCGTCTTGATCTCCTTGGAAACCTCTGGAGGCTGGGTCGCCTCATTGAGGTCCGAGCGGATCGTAATGACAGGCGTGCGATCGCGACGCTTCAGAATCGGCTCTTCAAGTCGGAGTTCGGAATGGCCGACCTGGTCGAGCGGAATCGAGCGGCCGTCCCGGCTCATCAACGAGAAATCGGCCAGACGCGTCGGATCCAGCCGCTCTCCGCCCGCGCTACGTGCCACGATGGGAACGTTGCGGATGTCCTCGCGAACCTGCGTTACCGTGATGCCCGTGAGAAGGAACTGAAGTTGCCGGCCCACCTCGGCTGGCGAAAGGCCGATGAGGTTCAGTCGGTCCTGATCCGGAATGAAGCGGAGCACGGGCGTGCGATTACCCCAGTCGCGATTCGCCTGCCGCACATCGGGAACGCCACGCATGATCTCGAGAGCCTTGTCAGAGATCGCGTACAGTTGCGCGGGGTCGGGTCCCATGACCCGAAACTCCACCGGGAACGGTGTGTAGGGTCCGAACACAAGCTGGGCGACGCGGACATAGGCCTCAGGCGCCAGCCCTTGTGACACCGCCTGTCGGAGCCGGTGCTTCAAGGCCTCGCGCGCCTCCGCGTCGGGCGTCAGCACGACGATCTTGGCGAAGGCAGGATCAGGCAGTTCCGGCGCCATCGCAAAGAAGAAGCGGGGAGCGCCCTGACCGACATAGCTGGTGACGATCTTCGCCTCGGGCTGATCGTGCAGCCAACCTTCGAGTTTCTCGACAGCGGCGGTCGTCGTCTCAATGCTGGTACCTTCCGGCAGGCGAACCTCCACCAGCACTTCGGGGCGGTCGGATGTTGGGAAGAACTGCTGTTTGAGGGCGCCCATCCCGGCGCCGGAGAGCGCGAACGCGATGGCGACGATGCCGACGGTCAAGAACTTGTGGCGCACAGCGAAGGTGATGAGCCGCCGTAAGCGCCGATAGTTCGGCGTGTCGTAGATCGCATGGTGACCGCCCTCAATCGGTTTGATCGCGGGCAGCATCTTGACGCCAAGATAGGGCGTGAAGACCACCGCAACGATCCACGAGACGATGAGAGCGAACCCGAGGACCCAGAAGATGTTGCCGGCATATTCGCCGGCCGTCGAGCGCGCAAAGCCCACGGGCAGAAAGCCTGCGACCGTCACGAGCGTTCCTGACAGCATCGGCGCCGCAGTGTGGCTCCAGGCATAGGCTGCCGCCTTGATGCGGTCCATGCCCTCTTCCATTTTCACCACCATCACCTCGATGGCGATGATGGCGTCGTCGACGAGCAGGCCAAGCGCCAGGATGAGAGCACCCAGCGTGATGCGGTCGAAGAACCGACCTGTTTCCAGCGTGATGAGGAATACGACGGCAAGCGTCAGAGGGACCGCGGCCGCCACAACCATGCCGACGCGCCAGCCGAGGCTGAGCAGGCTAACCAGCAGCACCACGCTGAGCGCCATGGCGAATTTCATCATGAATTCGTCAACCGCCGAGGTGATGTTGACGGCCTGATCAGTTACCTTGTCGAGCGTCATCCCGAGCGGCAGTGTCCGTGCGATCGCGGCGGACCTCTCTTCCAGATGCTTGCCGAGCGCGAGGCCATTCCAGCCCTCCTGCATGACCGCCGCGAGCATGATTGTGGGCTCACCCTGGTGTCGGATGATGTAGGTAGGCGGATCCTCGTATCCGCGGCGGACCTCGGCGATGTCGGAGAGCTTGAGCGTTCTCCCCCCAGCGACGATTGGCGTGTCGGCGATCGCCTGGACACTGTCATAGGCGCCGTCGAGCCGGATGAACACTTGCGGGCCCTTGGTGTCGATCGAGCCTGCCGGGGTGACGGTGTTCTGCCGCTGCAAGGCGGCTATGATATCCTGTGCCGACACGCCGAGGGTCGCCAGCTTGGCAAAGGAAAACTCGACGAATATCTGCTCGGGACGTTCGCCGAGGATGTTGATCTTCTTGACGCCGGGCACATGCAGGAGCTCCTGGCGGATCACCTCGGCCTTCCTGGCGAGCTCGCGCATCGGCATGCCCTTGGCCTTGAGGGCATAGAGAGCGAAGCTCACGTCCGAATATTCGTCGTTGACGAAGGGGCCGAGCACACCCGCGGGCAGATTGCGGGCTTCATCCCCGAGCTTCTTGCGGGCCTGGTAGAACTCCTCCTGCACGGTGGACGGCGGTGTGCTGTCTTTCAGCGTGACGGTCAGATACGCATAACCCGGCCGCGTAGTCGTCTCGACTCGGTCGTACCAGGTCAACTCCTGAAGCCGCTTCTCCAGGGGTTCAGCAACGAGGTCCTGCATCTCGCGCGCCGTCGCGCCCGGCCACACCGTCGTGACCGTCAGGGTCTTAATCGTGAAGTTGGGGTCCTCTGCGCGCCCGAGCATCAGGAATGCGTACGCGCCCGCAGCGGCCAGCAGGATGATGAAGAACAGGGTGACGGCACGTTCGCGAACGGCACTCGCGGAAAGATTGAAATTCATCATTTGCCCTCTCCTATTTCCTCGACGTTCGCTCTGACGCTCGCGCCCTCCTGCAGCAGGTGGGCGCCGAGTGAACCGCGCTTACCCAAAAAGGCGCGGGTGCTCTGACTGCGCTTCTGCTCACTTACAATTGGTTCGGCGACAGCTTCTTTGAGGCCGGCCGCCGCTTGGGCAGCAAGCCCGCGGGCCGCTTCCTGCGAATCTTGAAATTCCTCGAGTGCATAGACTCGACCCCACCGCAGGGTGAACACGTGGAGTCCACGGTTGACGTATGACGCATCGCCGTTGAGCAGTGTCGCGGTGGCGTCCCACTGGGCAAACACGGTGGTGTGCCACGGCCAGCCCTTCACCCAGATGTTGTCGACCGTGAGTTGGAGAGTGGGCAGGACGCGCCCGAGGCGCTCAAACCAGCGGCGCACGTCTTCTTTGTTGTGGCGCTCACCACCAAGCGCGTGGGCGCCGGAAACGCGGTGATGGACATGCGGCGCGACGGCCTTCACCGCTTCATCCCAGCGATGGTTGTTGACGTGGTCGAAGGTCTTTCGGATTTCCTTCTTGACAATGTACTGTAGAGCATCTGGCTTCTCCAACGGCGATCACGGAAACATTGAAGCCCTTCAGTTGCTGCTATTTTCAGAGGCAGTCCTGACGCGAGCGCCCTCCTGCAGGAGATGAGCGCCGAGCGAAACAACGGAATCATCAGAGCTCAGTCCGGAGATCACGGCGGCTTCGCTCGTCACACGTGCAAGCTTGATGGGCCGAAAGTGCACGGTCGAGGTAGCGCTGTCGAAGACCCAAACGCCGGTCTTCCGGCCGTCATCGAGGAGGGCTCCGAGCGGCACCTGGACTTCCGGCTGGGTCTCTTGGCTTGCAAGCCGAATGGTGACGGTCGCGCCAAGCGGTGCCGCCGCAGCCTCACCGTCGAGCACATAGCGGGCCTCATAGGTGCGGGTCTGGGCATCGGCGGAATCCGACAACTGCCGAAGATGCGCCGTATAGTGCTGTCCATCGCTCCCATACAGGCTCGCCTCAGCCACCGAGCCGATCGCCGGACGAATGGTTTCAGGAAACGCCACCACAGCTTCGCGAGGACCGGACTGTGCAAGCCGAACAACCGTCTGGCCGGCTGAGACGACTTGTCCCGGCTCACCAAGCGTTTGGACGACCGTCCCGTCCGCGTCCGCCACCAGGACGGAATAGGTCGCCTGATTCTCGGCAACGCTGGCTTCGGCTTCCGCCGCAGCGAGTTGTGCGTTGGCCGTATCCGACGCGGCCTTCGCCTGCTCATAGCGCTGCTTGGGAGTCCATCCGTCGTTGACCAGGTTGGCGTATCGCCGCTCATCAGCATCCGCCTGAACGACAGTTGCGCGCGCAGCGGCAACAGCATTGCGCTTCGCCGTAAGCGCGAGGCGGAGATCAGTTTCGTCGATCCGCATCAGCGGCTGCCCGGCTTTGACCTGCTCACCGACGTTCACGAGCCGTTCGACGATCTTGCCGCCGACGCGAAAGCCAAGGTTGCTTTCCACCCTCGCGCCGATCGTGCCCGTGAAACCCCGTTCGGATCCGCTCACCCGCGCCGCGGTCACCAGGCTGACCATCGGAAGGTCCTGCCTCGGGTCACGCGCTGCGGCTTTTTGAGTGGGAATGGCAAGAGTCGCGAAGACGGCTGCTCCAGACGCCGCGATCAGGACACCAGCCAAGATCAGAAGTCTGCTCTTTCTCATCGCCCTCTCCATACCATTTAGATTTCGTCCAACTTCTATATGGCTATTAGAGTTCGATCGCAATCTAAATAAGCGCCCTAACGGGAATGTGATTACGGGAAAACCAGCCATTTCGGCCTCCGGCCGGGCCAATTTCCGGGACCCCTACTTTATAGATTGCACTCGAACTCTATCTGAGGTATAGAGTTCGAACGAAATCCAAATGGAGGTCCACAATGCGCGTGAGTCGCATTCAGGCAGCGGAGAACCGCCAGACCGTGATCAACGTGGCCAGCCGCCTCTTCAGAGAGCGCGGCTTTGATGGCATCGGGCTGAAGGATCTGATGGAGGGGGCCGGGCTAACCCAAGGCGCCTTCTACAAGCAGTTCGGCTCCAAGGAGGACTTGGCGGCACAGGCGTCCAGACGCGCCTTGGAGAGCGCTTCAGAACGGTGGTCGGCCGCGATCGCGGAGAATCCTGATGATCCGCTTGGCGCGGTGATCGCGTTCTACCTGAGTGCGGGCCATCGCGAAGAAAAACTGGACGGCTGCCCGGTCGTGGCGCTCGGCTCGGACGCCGCCAGGCAGGGGACCGGCGTGAAAGCTGCGTTCGAAGAGGGCATCAAGGCGTATCTCGAAGTCCTCGCCCCCTTGCTTCCCAAGACCGACGGCGAGGACTCCAACAGGAAGGCCATGGTCGTTCTGTCGACGATGGTCGGCGCCATGACGCTAGCGCGCGCCGTCAACGACCCGGATCTCGCTCAGGCCTTTCAGAATGCGGCCGTCGAACACGTTCGCGAAGCCGCTGCCGCTTGAAGATCGCCCCCTCAAAGCACAGAGAACTCAGCGTGACTGAACTCAAACCAAGTTTGCTGAAAATATCCGACAAGCTAAGCGTACGTTTTCAAAAGACGGGCAGCGGGCCTCCGTTGCTTCTCCTGCACACAATCCGCACGCAGCTCGAATATTTCCGGAGCCTTGCGCCCCTCCTGGCGACATCGCACACGGTGTACGCCGTTGACCTCCCCGGACACGGACACTCACCAATAGATCCAAGCGCGAACTTCGACGAACCCTACTTCAGGCAGGCCGTCATTCGCTTCATCGAGGAGCTAAACCTCGCGAACATAACGATTGTCGGCGAGTCGATTGGCGGGGCATTGGCGCTTACGGTGGCGGCCTCCCTTCCGCAGGGTGTGAAGCGGGTCTACTCGATCAACCCCTACGACTACGAGGCCCGCTACGGGGACGGTATTCGGCGCGGCAACTGGCTCGCGAACTTCATCATCGGAAGTTTGCAGATCCCGCTGCTCGGCGCCGTGAATGCGTCGCTCGAAAACAAGATGATCCTCGGCAAGATCATGGGCGGCGGATACCACGACCCCAGCAAACTGCCAGCCGATCTGCTTGCCGAGTTCGATGAAGTCGCCCATCGCCCGGGATACAAGCGGATCGCGCGTAAGGTGCTGGCAGGCTGGCGATCCTGGAGCAACGCACGCGACTACTATCGGCAGATCTCGGCGCCGGTCACGCTCATTTATGGCGACAGCGACTGGTCTCGGCCAAATGAGCGCGAACGCACGCGGTCACTCATTCCTGCCGCGCAGATGGTGACGCTGAAAGATACTGGTCACTTCTCAGCCGTCGAGAAACCATCGGAGCTGGCTCGCGTGATACTGGCGACAGAATCAGCGCAATGATCGAACACAGGAGTGCACAGCGATGTTCAAGCGCTTTTGGCAGAGCATAAATGAATGGGCCAACGCCCTCAGCATGGACGATCCGCGCGGCGACTACATGTTCAGTCTGGAAGATCGCGTCGCAAACCTTGAGCGAGAGGTTGAGGGTCTTCAGATCCGGCTTCGAACGCCGGCGGGATCGCCGAAAGACCGTGCCCATCTACTGCAATCTTGAACGCCGCTGATTCGGCGAGGGCGCAGTCGCGATCTAGTCTGCTCATCACTGCCCAACGAGTTTCAAGGAAAGTTGCGGTGATCCTTAGTCCCCAATAGAATTATGATTATCATGTAATGTGCATGCCGGCTTCGGCAGGCTTCAGTGGGAGGAGAGAAATGCGCAAGGCTGGTGCACACAACTTTCCGGCAATTGATCGCGTGATCTATGGCAAAGCCGCCTCCGAAGCCGTCAGCGAAGAGGCGGAGCGGCTCACAGCAAAGCGCGTCTTCCTCATCGTTAGCCGGACCTTGAATTTCAAGACTGACGAGATCGAGAAAATCCGCCGCACGCTCGGCGACAAACATGCAGCGACCTTTGACGGAATTGCGCAGCACACGACGCGCAAGCAAGCAGCCGAGGTGGCCCTCCATGCAAAGGAGGCGCGCGCCGATCTGGTCGTGGCCGTTGGCGGCGGTTCTGCCGTCGATCTCGCCAAGATCGTCATCATGGCCATGGAGCACGATATCCGCGACGAAGCGGGGTTCGATCCCTTTCCGATGGGTCCGGGCGTGAGCCAATCTCCCTTCCGGTCGCCGAGAATCCGGCAGATCGCGGTGCCATCCACGCTGAATGGCGGCGAATACAACGCCGCAGCGCTCGTCACCGATGAGCGCCAGAAGCTGAAGCAGATTTTCTTTCATCCTCAAATGATGCCGATATCGATCATTCTCGACCCGGCCCTCACGCTTCATACGCCTTCAAAACTCTGGATGGGATCAGGCACACGCTCGATGGATCACGGCATAGAAGCATTGTGCTCGCCGGCCGGCACTCCCTTGGCTGACGAGGTCGTCTTGGCGGGCATCAGCACTCTGCGTCAAGGAATGCTCCGGACCTTGGAGAAACCGGACGATTTGGAGGCGCGCCGACTATCCCAATACGGCTCATGGCTCGCGTCCTTTGGACTGCAAGCACGCATCCCCATGGGCGCAAGTCACGGGATTGGCCACGTGCTTGGCGGCAGCTTTGACGTTCCCCACTACTATTGCACACCTGTCATCATGCCGAGCCTTCTTCGCTACAATAGGCCATTCACCGAAGATGCGCAGAAGCGCTTGGCGGCGGCTCTGGGTGCTCCGGGTGACGACGCGGCAGACGCCTTTGCGCAATTCACGCGCGGGCTTGGACTACCTGGCCGACTCGCCGATGTCGGCATCGGCGAAGACAAGTTCGATCAGATCAGCAAGATCGCCATCAATCATCGCTTCGTAAAGGCCAATCCGCGTCCTTTCAAAGACGAAGCCGACATCGTCGATCTGCTGCGAGCCGCCGCGTAGCTTTGACTGCAAGGCAGCGAAAGGAAATACCAACCATGATCGCCTCCGCTCCTTCGGCCGAACAGCGGCGCGCCGACGTTCCCTGGCGTTCGCCGGAGAGCTATCCAGCCACGGGCCATATCCGCAAGCGGGCGGTTCGCGCCAATGGCCTCGATTTCCCGGTTCTGGAGGCTGGAAATGGTCCCCTCGTGCTCTGCCTGCACGGCTTTCCCGATCACGCGCAGAACTGGATCCCCTTTATCGATCGGCTTGCGCGAGAAGGATATTGGGCGGTCGCGCCCGCGCTAAGAGGATATTGGGTCGGCGGCGCCGCACCCGATGGGTCGTACCGCGCCTTGGCGACAGGTCAGGATGTATTAGCGCTCATCGAATCGCTCGGAGCCGAGCACGCCGTTCTCGTCGGCCATGATCTCGGGGCGCGTGCAGCCTACGCCGCGGCAAGTCTCGATGCTACGCGTGTCCGCAAGCTTGTCGGACTGGCGGTGCCCTATGGAAAGGGGCTGACAACGGCATTCGTTGCCGACGGTGATCAGCAGCGACGAAGCTGGTACATGTTCTTCTTCCAGACGCGTCTGGCGGAGATGGCCATTCAGCTTAACGACTTTGCATTCCTCGACCGGCTCTGGCGAGAATGGTCGCCGGGGTATGTTCTGGCAGCTTCGGATCGTTCTGCGCTCAACGAGACCTTTGGGCAACCCGGAGTCCTGACGCAGGCCCTCGCCTATTACCGGCAATTGTTCACCCCGCCATCCGACCCGGCGGTCCAAGCTCTTGAAGCTCTCGCGAGCGGTCCAATTGCGGTCCCGTCGCTCTACCTGCATGGGACCGAGGACGGCTGCATGTCCGCGCAACTTAGCGAAGGCATGGAAACAATGTTCACACATGGACTCGAGCGTGTCGTCATGCCCGGCCTCGGGCATTTCCTGCA
This sequence comes from Bradyrhizobium sp. CCGUVB23, assembly GCF_024199885.1. Lineage (NCBI taxonomy): Bacteria > Pseudomonadati > Pseudomonadota > Alphaproteobacteria > Hyphomicrobiales > Nitrobacteraceae > Bradyrhizobium > Bradyrhizobium sp. CCGUVB23. Next base: position 4,588,402 of record NZ_JANADQ010000001.1, on the reverse strand, counting down.
TCTTGAACAACCCGATGCCGTCCTAAGGCACGTCCTCCGCTTCCTGAGAAGCTGACGGGCCACGATCGCCGTCGACGCAAGAACCCGCACTGATTTGAAAAACTATCCAGTCAGCCAAAAGGAAAAGGGATGTTGAAGCGGCCCCCAATTCTGATCACCGGCGCGGGCGGCGAAGTTGGTCCGTAAGCAGGACGATGATCAACATGCTGCTTGAGAACCAATATCCGGTGCGTGCCTTCGTGAGGCGCGACGACGAGCGGGCGGACGCGCTTCAACGGGCTGGAGCCCAGGTGTTCGTCGGCGATCTTCTCAATGTTGCCGATGTTGCGGCCGCCCTGAAAGGTTGCCGACGCGTCTACTTCAGCATGAGCTTGAACCCTTATTATACCGACGCAACCATCCTGATGGCTGCCGCTGCGCGCGCGCCACGCGACATCGAGGTCTTCGCGAACATCTCCGAGTTTGAGCAGACCTTCATGACGTTCGACAGGATGACCGCGGTGCCGGAGGCTCGACTCGCCTGGCTCGGAGGATCCGTTGTCCAGTGGTCGCCGCAACAGAGAGCCCATTGGACCTCGGAGCAGGCGCTGCAATGGTCCGGCCTGCCGGTCGTCAACATCCGAGCGACGATGTTCGCCGAGAACCCGATCCTTTCCTGGTTTCCGCTAAAGCAATTGCTGACTGCGGGCGAACTCCACCTGCCCTTTGGCACGCAGAAGATCGCGCCCATCGCCGCCTACGATGTCGCAGAGATTTGCGCGAAAATCCTGATCGATCCCTCGGCGCACATATCGATGTCATATGCGCTCACCGGGCCAGAGTTGAAGGACATGCATGGGTTTGCGGAGGATTACGGTGCCGCGCTAGGACGTAAGATCTCGTACGTGCCCCAGGACCTGGATGCCTGGATTGAGACGTACATCAACAGTGCTCTGGCATCTCGCAATCCACACACTGCAGATCATCTGAAAACCATCACCCGCCTGGTCGCAGGCGGACGGTATGACGTTGTCAGTAACGAGCTTGAAAAGTTGCTTGGACGTGCGCCGAAGACCATCCGATGGGCTCTCGAGCGACATCCGCGTTTTCGAGAAGCAGTGGAGGTCGCATGACCGCACAGGAAGAGCCCACGGCATCTCACAAGCGCCCTCCCGAGACACCGATTTCCCGATTGTCAGCCAAGCCAGCCGCGAAGGTCATCTGATCATGCGTCGTGTCGTCGTTACGGGACTGGGGCTCGTATCACCGCTGGGCTGCGGCAGTGAGCTGGCATGGTCGCGGCTGCTCTCGGCCCACTCAGGAGTCGCCGCGCTCCCGGAATGGGCGGCTGTCCTTCCCGCACGAGTCGCCGGAATCGTTCCGACGAAGTGCAACGACGCAGACGGCGGCTTCGATCCGGATCTGGTCGTTCCTCCCAAGGATCAGCGAAGGATGGATCGCTTCATCCTGTTCGCCCTCGCCGCAGCATCCGAGGCCATAGCACAGGCAGCCTGGAACCCTTCAGACGCGCATTCCATGGAGCGCACCGCAACCGTGATCGCATCGGGAATCGGAGGCTTTCCGGCAATTGTCGAGGCCGTTCGCACCACGGACCAGCGTGGCGTGAGGCGCCTCTCGCCTTTCACCGTGCCGTCCTTCCTGGCAAATCTCGCGGCCGGCCACATCTCGATTCGCTACGGCTTCAAGGGGCCGGTCGGCACACCGGTCACCGCTTGCGCCGCAAGTGTGCAAGCCATTGGCGATGCCGCACGCCTCATCCGGGCCGGAGAAGCCGACGTTGCGATTTGCGGGGGCTCGGAAGCCTGCATCGATCTGGTGAGCCTTGGCGGCTTCTCCGCCGCCCGGGCACTTTCGACCGGCTTCAATGACACGCCGGCGCGTGCGTCCCGCCCCTTCGATCGCGACCGCGACGGCTTCGTCATGGGCGAAGGCGCCGGTATCCTCGTCATTGAAGAGCTGGAGCATGCGATGCGCCGCGGCGTCAAACCGCTTACCGAAATCGTCGGCTATGGCACGACGGCCGATGCCTACCACATCACGTCAGGACCCGAGGACGGCGACGGCGCGCGCCGTGCCATGGAAGGCGCGTTGCGGCAGGCCAACCTCAGGCCCGGTGATATCCAGCATCTCAACGCCCATTCCACCTCGACGCCGGTTGGCGATGTCTCCGAGCTCGAAGCGATCAAAGCCGTGTTCGGCCGCTATGGAGAAATTGCCGTGAGCGCGACCAAATCGGCAACAGGACATCTCCTCGGCGCAGCAGGGGGAGCCGAAGCGATCTTTACGATCCTCGCGCTAAGAGACCAGGCGGCACCGCCCACTCTCAATCTCGATCATGCCGACACGGCGGCCGAAGGCGTCGACATCGTGGGCCGCGAAGCAAGGCGCATGCCCATGGAGCATGCGATTTCGAACGGATTCGGATTCGGAGGCGTCAACGCCAGCGTCATCTTTCGGCGTTGGCAATGAGCAGGTCCTGCCATGGCCGACGTAAATCTTCGCACGAACAATCCTACCCCTAGGAGACATATCATGCAGTCACGTCGCAAACTGATGAAAGCCGGCCTTGCCGCGGCCGCCTTGGCTACAACTAACGTCGCCTTGCATGCTACCGAGGAAAGAACGTCCCACAGCGACACGAGCGGCGAACTACCTCGCCAGCTTACTGCGTTGTCGATCCGCCAGGAGGATGGGCGCGAAACTCTTGGAGTGAAGACCGAGGCCGGCGTGCTCGACGTGGCCGCCGCGTCGAAGCTCCTCGGGTATTCGCCGCCTCTCAGTCTTGAGGAGCTTCTCACCAAGGGCGGAAATGCGGAACTAAAGGCGCTGGTGGAAGCTGCCCTGAAGTCGCCCACGGCGAAAAGCACCATCGTGGCCGAGTCAAAGATCAAGTTCGGGCGCCTGTTCAAGAACCCGGGCAAGATCATTTGCGTCGGTCTAAACTACCGAGAACACGCGGAGGAGGCGGGCCAGAAACCGCCTGCCCAGCCCATCCTCTTCAACAAGTACAACAATACGCTCGCGCCGCACCAGGCGACGATCCAACTTCCCCCTCGAGACCTCTGCTACAAGTTCGACTATGAGACCGAGCTGGTTGTGGTGATTGGCCGAAGGGCGAGCAACGTCTCCGTCGACGAAGCTCTGTCCTATGTCGCAGGATATGCTGTCGGCCACGATTTCACTTCGAGAGATCTGCAGCTCGAGACAGGCGGTCAGTGGATGGTCGGCAAGACGCTCGATGGCTTTGCTCCGATTGGTCCCTATTTTGTTTCCGCTGATCAGGTCGACCCCAACAATTTGAACCTTGAGACTCGCGTGAACGGAGAAGTGCGCCAATCGGTCAACACGACGAAGTTCATCTTCAATCCTCAGAAACTAATAGCCTACACCTCGAGGCTCTTCGCTCTTGAACCTGGCGACATCATCTTCACCGGCACCCCATCCGGCGTCATCGTAGGCTATCCGAAGGAAAAACAAGTTTGGTTGAAGGCAGGCGACAAGATCGAAAGCACGATCGAGGGCCTTGGGACGCTATCCTTCGACCTCGCCTGAGCGCAAACCGCAGCGGGCGTAGGGAGCCGAGCCGCGGAGTACTTTGTTTGCTTGGTCCACTCCTGATCCCCTCTTACTAGAACGCAAGATAGAGCTACTGGAGAGATTTGAAATGCTTCGCTTGAATAGAACCTCGGTCGTATCAGCAATCACGCTCCTCAGCACGATTTCACTGCAGGCGCAGGAATCCGGAGACGCCTCGAGGACATCGCAAGCTGATAAGTCTGCGCAGACCATGCATATGGCAGACATCCCCTACAGCCCTCAGACGAAGATCACCGTCGAACGGCGAGGACAGATCGTGCTGATTGGCATCAATCGGCCATACATGGACAACCGGCTCGACCCGGAGGCGACGGAAAGCCTGGCTAGAGCGTACTATGACTACGATCAGGATCCTTCGCTCCGTGCTGCCGTGCTGTTTGGCTATGGCGAACGTTTCTCCAGAGGGATTGATGTCGATGCCACCAAGGCATTTGCTCAGTCCGGAAGGAAGTTGATGGACGGCCCTGGCTTCATCGATCCGATGGGTCGGACCAAGCCAACTCTCACGAAGCCTCTGGTGGTCGCGGTGCATGGCGACACCTGGAACATGGCACACGAGCTTTTCCTTGTTGCCGATATACGCGTAGCTTCGGAAGACACTGATTTCGGTCAGGACGAGGACACACACGGCCGGTTTCCCGGCGGCGGCGCGACCGTCCGCTTTCCCAGGGAAGCCGGCTGGGGAAATGCGATGCGATATATCCTGACGGGGGACCATTGGGGAGCGAAGGAAGCTTTCCGGATGGGAACCGTTCAGGAATTGGCTCCAAACCGGGAGGCGGCCCTCGCGAAAGCTATCGAGATAGCCAAGAAGATCGCTGCATGCGGCCCGCTCGGTACCAAGGCGTCTGTAGCCTCGTCTCACATGGCACTTGAGCAATCGGAGACGGCGGCCCTCGCCAAGCTCGGCGAACAATATCTCGCACTGCTCAAGACCCGTGATTTCCAGGAAGGCCGGGATGCTGAAGCTCAAAAGCGTCCACCCGTTTACGAAGGGCGCTGACTCTCCTCTCCGGCATAGATGCCTTCAATTGCAGCAAAGCGTTGCGGCAACGCAACGCACTTATGCGAACTCGTCCTCATCCCGCTCCGGACGCCATGAGACGGGATTAGCGATCCATCGGTTGATGTCGGATTCATGCCAGCCGGTGCCGTTGATGCTGATTCTAAGCTGAGCCGGGAACGTGCCCTCGGCAATCTTGCGGTAGATGGTGGACCGGGACAGCCCGGTCCTGGCGAGAACGGTCTTTAAGCGGACGATACGCTCTGGTTCGCGCATGGCCGTGCTGCCTCCTGCTAATCATGTCTGGTTGCTTCTGAGACGAGACATGACGGCCGTTACAGGCGCGCAAGAGCTTTTTTCGCGTAGCCGTAGCGTGGCGTAGGGACGGTGGAGATCAGGACGAGTCAGATTTCGATCCCCCTGCCTCTGCCGAGGTCGATGCCGTGAGTGAAGGCCAGTTCGATACCGAGCCGGCGGCCAGAGTCGAACGCAATGCCAAGTTCCCTCTTTCGGTTGGCGAGGAGGGATTCCAGTTGCGGATCTCGCTCCAGGCTTCTCGCCATATCACCCATCGCCGAGCGGGTGGCCCTGTAGCCGGACATGTCGCCTGCCTGATATTGGCTCAGGCGGGTCTGGTCGAGCTCCTGCCAGCGTTCTACGAAGCGGTCGGCGCGGCGATTCGGATTGATGCGGAGTTCTGTTTCGAGCTGAAGGGCGCGAACGGCGCGGTTGAGGCGTCCACCAGCAGCCTCGCTGGCAAGCTCCGGGTTCTTCTTGTAGGTGGCCTCGGCATCGTGCGAGCCGTATGGCCGCACATCCTCGAAGACACGCCGGGCCGCCTGCAACTCTTTCACCTGCTCGGGACTCGCCTTGCCGCCCATTTCCTGCGCCTCGAAGATCGCATCCACGGCGCGGGCATGGCGCAGCAGTGCCCGCGTGCGCAGGCGTCGCGCTTCCGCTTCGGGATCTTGTGTCACCTTCCTTTCCGGCGCTGCGGTTTCGCGCCGCTCGGTCGGCGTACCGGTTCTTCCCCTTTCCGGCGTTTCCTTCTCCGGTCCCTGTCTGCCATCCAAGCCAGCTGCATCGCCAGGACCGCGCAATCCCTCCAACATGCCGCGCAGTTTTTCCGGTACGACCCTGCGCACGATCTCTGCGACCCGCTCACGGAAGGTAATCCCGCGCCGCTCGGCGTAGCTCTGTATCGGATCGCCACGCTCGTAGTCCAAGGCCATGTCCTTGGTGCGGTCGCGTGACAGGGTGCGGGTAAGGCGATCCTGACCGGCAAAGTCGTCACGACCATAGTGCAGGTCAACGCCGTCGCGGTGACGGGACAGCGCGACATAGCTTCCATGGGCGTCCAGGCCCGGCGTCGCCAGCACATGGGTGCGGTCCACCGTCATGCCCTGAGCCTTGTGAATGGTAGCGGCATAGCCATGGTCGATCCGGTCATAATTCTTCAGCTCGAAACGCACGGAGCGGCCATCGTCGATCTGCACGGTCATGGATTGCGCACTGACCTGCTCGATGGTCCCGAGCGTGCCGTTCTTGACGCCAAGGCCGCGCTCGTTCTGCAAGAACATGACCCGGTCCCCGCGGCCGAAGTCTCGTGCGCCGCGCTCGACCGTCAGGCGCACATCATCCCCCAGATCACCGGCAGCCCTAATCCGCTCCCGCGCAGCTTCGTTGAGGGCGCGAACCTCGTCGTTGGTATGGGTGAGGATGATGCGGCTGCGCTCCGGTGCTGCCTGGCGATCGCGGTCCCAACGCTCGATCAGATCGCCGCACGCCTGCTCGCGGGTTTGGGCCTCATGCACCATGCCGCGGGAGCGGTAAGCCTCCAGCGCGTCGCCCGTCCTGCCGTTCGCGAGATCGCGCGTGGCGTCGCGCTGCCAGTCCTCGCGCTGCCGACGCACCTCGCCAATTTTCGCGCCGCCGTGATGCTCATAAATGGACCGGAACGCCGCACCCGCCTCGATGGCTTGCAGTTGTTGCGGATCGCCAACCAGCACCACCTTCGCGCCGGCCTCTGCCGCATGGGACAGCACGCGCTCCAACTGGCGCGTGCCGACCATGCCCGCCTCGTCGATCACCAGAACATCACGCGCGGTAAGCCCGTCGCGGCCCTGTCCCCAGCCATGCTCCAGGCTGGCGATAGTGCGCGATGCAATGCCCGATCCGCTTTCGAGGTTTTCCGCCGCGATGCCGGAAAGCGCCACGCCTCGGACCTCGTGGCCCGCCGCTTCCCAGGCCTCCCGCGCCACGCCCAGCATCGCGCTTTTCCCCGTTCCGGCATGGCCGACCACGACACCCAAATCGCCCCCATTCGTGACATGCGCCAACGCGTTGACCTGCTCGCTCGACAGGACAAGACCGCGGGCTTCCGCACGCGCCAGCGCCGCCTTGCGATTCGTATCACCCACCTCATGGCGATTCCGTTCCGCCATCAGTTCGGCAGCGCGGTGCAGGCGCTGTTCCGCCTCAATCATTTGGCGGGTGGTGAAGCGATCTTCCCCGCGAGCGTCCTTGCCGAGTTCGACCAGATCTGGGGCGCTATGCATCGCGCCCACGACGTCGTTGAATTGGTCGATGCCGTCGCTGTGCCGATGCGCGAACTTCGCCAAGTCGCGGCGCGTGAAGGTCGACTGCTGATGCGTGATCGCGTCCAATGCGACCGAAGGATCAGCGATGATCTGCTCGCCATTGCCGCGCGCGATCCCGCGATGCATCTTGGCGCGGTCGGCGTCGATCGCTTCATCGGTTCTTTGGCCCTCGATGCCACGATTCTCGATGCGTTTGGCGGGCGAACCGATCTGGCTTTGCGGCTCCAGCGCAATGCCCTGGGCTTCGAGGCTGCGATGGTCGATCCGCGCGTCGATGTCGAGTTCGGCCAGCCGCTCATTGGCAAGCTCGGCCCAGCGCCTCCGCCAGCGCTCAACCATCTCGGTGCGGTTCCAGTCGCGCACCTTCTGGCCAAAACCGTTCTCGTCCACCGCCCGCATGGACAGCATGACATGCGCATGGGGTTTGGGCATGCCGTCCTCGGCCATGTCCCAATGCACATTGAGATCGGCGATCATGCCCCGATCGACAAACTCGCCCCGAACGAAGTCGCGAGCGAGTTCTATGCCCTGTGCCTCAGTCATCTCGCGCGGGATAGCGAATTCCACCTCGCGGGCAAGCTGAGCATCTTTGCGGACCTCGAACGCCTCGACATCGTTCCACAGCCGTTCGCGGTCGCTCCATGCCTCGGGCGCATTCTCCGGCAGCATCATCTCGGAATGGACGACACCGCGCTTGGCGGAAAAGTCGTGGCTGCGATCAAGCCTCTCGTCGCGCAACCGCGAGGCGGAGCGGTAGGCGGCCGACGCTACCGCGCTGGAGCCGGACTTGCGGCCAATGACCTTGACGTGAAGATGATAGATCGCCATCGCGATCAGATCAGTGGCACAGCGAAGTGCACGTCGGAACGACGTATAAGCGCGCCCTCCCTCAAAAAAATCTCGGGAGGGACTACCCCATCCCAGGCCATCCTGACGACCTTACAGCACTGTGCCGGGTGCTCGACTATCATTTTCTCCATGGACACCGACGGAGACGATGATGCGCAAGCCACGGGACTTTGATGCTGAACTGAAGGCACTTGGGGACAAGGCACGCGACCTCAAGAGCCGCAAGGTGCAGCAGCTCGGCGAACTCGTCATGGCGACTGGGGCAGATGCGCTTAGCGCCGATGAACTGGCCGGCGCGCTGATCGTGCTGGCCGAGACAAAAGAAGCCGGAAAAAGGGAGGCATGGGCCAGGCGCGGGGCCGCGTTTTTTCAAAGCCGGGCGCGGCGAATCGCGCCAAAGCCTGACCGCAACACTGAAGGCCCTCCTGCGCAACCGAGCGGCACGCAACCAGCATCAAGCCGCAAGGGCGCGGCATGACATGCGCACGTGGCAGGTAGAGCGCCGCAAGCGCACGCGGCGTCTTATCGAACTCGGCGGCCTCGTCGTTAAATCCGGTGTCGTGGACCTGACCGGCGACGATCGCGCCATGATCTACGGCGCGCTGTCTCTGGATGGCTGAGAAGCTCCAAAGCGACCAGGGTGAACAGGCGCGCAGCCTATGGGCCGCAAAGGGGAAGCAAGCGTTCGAGGCGGACCCAGCAACGCACTAGGAACAGATCGAACTGTTCCAGAAGTTCTTCGTTGATGCACGACAATGGCATGTCAGCCGAGCGACTGCGTGCGCGGAGCGTCGTTCGAGCATTCGGTGGGCGCTAGAAGCGGGGCGACGGAGCCGCCGAGACAACGACGGCCGTCCAGATGGAAACGCTGAATGCCGAACATTGCGCTGGCGACTGGCGCCGGATCCGGATGAAAACTCTGGTATGCGGGCTTCGCTCGCGCCGAACGTGGAGGACTTTGAATTGCCGAAAGCCGCTATCTTCGACTTGGACGGAACGCTTCTGGATTCCGTGGATCTTCACGCGCTCGCCTGGCACGAAGCGATGGTCGAGTTCGGCCACGATGTGAGCTTCGAACAGGCTCGGAGCCAAATTGGCAAGGGGGGAGACAAGCTCGTTCCCATCTTCCTCTCCGCCGGCGAACAACGAGACCACGGTAAGGAATTGGAGGAGTGGCGCGGCAATCATTTCAAGGCCGAGTATCTGCCACTTGTGCGACCGTTCTCGGCAGTTCCGGACCTGCTGCGGCGCCTGCGTGAGGCCGGACTCCGGATTGCCATCGCCTCCTCCGCCAAGGAGGATGAACTCAAGAAGTATCTCGACATCGCACGCATCGGCGACCTGGTGGACGTGGCGACATCGTCCGACGATGTCGAAGCATCGAAACCTTCGCCAGACGTCTTCGAGGTCGTACTTAGAGAGCTCAAGATCGACGGTTCAGACGCCGTCGCGATCGGCGACACACCCTATGATGCCATCGCGGCCGGCAAGGCGAAGATCGCGGCAATCGGCGTGCTTTGCGGCGGGTTCACGGAGAGCTCGCTACGACAAGCGGGATGCGTCGAAGTATATCCCGGGCCGGCAACGCTGTTCGCTCGCTTTCAAAGCTCTTTGCTGGCGGGGTAGACAGAACGAGGGAACGCTCGTTGCGTAGGGCAGAGAGAGGCCGCGGCGGGAAGCTGAGATCGACCTGACGTCTCTGGCGATTGCCGCCCCGTGAAGGCGACGCTTTGGAAATGGAACGACCTCCGAAAAGCGCAGAGCTCCTCGGAGGTCGATAGTGTGGTTTCGATCCGGAGCGCGCGCGGCGACACAAAGATTCGCGCCCGCCGGCGACAGCATCTGAAGCGGCTCGATACCCGCCAGCTAATTCCTGCGCGGCAACTCGAAAGTCCTATCCCGCGTCGGCGGCTTCAGAGATCCTTCCAGCAGCCGCCTGCGGCGATCGGAACGGATCGTCACGGGAAGCCAAAGACCGCGACCGCCGAGGTGTCTGCGCAAACCTGGCCGCGCACCGGCGTTCGAACCGGTTCAGGACGTGGAGGGGTAACTTGACGTCATCCATGGCGTCTCTCCTCCTAAGCGGCCAGAGCTCTCGCCGTCGAGCGAAGACGGTATGGTTTGCCGCCGGGCGGATTGCGGGGGCCGCCGTCGAGCTCGCACAGCGCATTGAGGATCTCGTCGATGCTCACCGGCGCTTTCAGTCCCGCTGGCGCCCGCAATGAGGGGCAGGACGCGATCGCCGACGCATCGGACGCCCAGGACGCCAGAATGGCGCGCTTTTCTGAAACCGACAGTGACGGGTCCGCCAGCACGTCCCTCGGGTGGTCGAAGACAGTTCCGGGATGCAGCAGCGCGTTGAGGTCGAAAACGTTGTCGTCGAAAGCGGTCGTCGGCCGCATGGTCTCCTCCATTCTTTAGACGAATATTGTTGCCGCGCGTCGAGCGACGCGCGGCACTCCTGCAGTATCTGAATCAGGCCGCCTTGGCCTCGATTTGATGGACGTTGCCGGATGGCGATGCGCCGTTGATGGCGATGCGCCGCGGCTTCATGGCCTCCGGGATTTCCCGAATCAGCTCGATCTTGAGCAAGCCGTTGTCAAAAGCCGCACCCTTTACCTGGACATAATCCGCCAGGCTAAACTGCCGCTTGAAATGCCGGGTCGAGATGCCTCTGTAGAGGAACTCGCGCTCGTCCTTTTCGGTCTTGCCGCCTTCGATCGTGACGACGTTCTGCTCGGCAGTGATCGAGATTTCGTCGGGCGAAAAACCCGCCACCGCCAGCGTGATCTGGTAGCAGTCCTCAGCAAGGCGTTCGATGTTATAGGGCGGATAACCTTCGTCGGTGGCCCGCTGGGCCGTCTCGGCAAGGTCGAACAGGCGATCGAAACCGATGGTCGATCGGAACAGGGGAGAGAAGTCGTAAGTGCGCATAGCCAAATCCTCCAAAGAGCAAGATGGGTATGAGGCACCGGACACGACCGGTGCCCGTCTCAATTCCGAGGCCCCCGGAGGGCACCTCGGATGCCACCCGGAGGTGGCGACAAAAAAATTAGCAAAACCGGTTTTGGTTTCAAGGGGGAGGCGAAAAATTTTGATGCCGATCGAGTGCGGTTCTCCTTAAGCTTCTTAGCGCAGTGGAGGTCTGTCCGTGTCTCGAACCCGTTTCCCAATTCCCGCCAGCGTCCCAATTTGATTTTTGTTCACATTGGAACTGACCGGCCGATGGCGGCATATTAGGATCAGTTGGAAATGCAAACCCCACGGTTAGGACCCGTAAACATGAGGTTGCGTGATGCAGCGTCGACGCCGGTTTAAACAGACCATTTCCTTCAAGGATCGCCTCACCTCATTTGCCAAAGAAGCCCGCGAGAGAGCTTCCCGCCTGAGACCCGGACCTGAGAAAGACGAACTGCTCAAGAAAGCCAGTCAAGCGGATACCGCATCCCATCTGGATGATTGGGCTAATTCGCCCGAATTGCGGCCGCCCAGATAGCTTCTTTGACGGCTTCATTGGAAGAAACCGACCGGCATAGGCTCTCCGTGCAGGCAAGGTGAGAAGCACCGTGCTTCACATCGGGCTCTGTCGGCGGGGGTACTAACTTTGCTCAAATATCTCAACGGCGATCCAGCAGTTGGCGTACCCGAAGGGCAAGCTTTGCTTGCGAGACCGGCTTTTCAACGAGGTCGACACCTTCATCCAACCGGCCTTGATGCACAACCGCATTGCTCGAGTACCCCGTCATATAGAGGACCTTCAACCCCGGCCGGATTTGCGCTGCGCGCTTGCCGAGCTCGCGCCCATTAATGCCTGGCATCACCACGTCTGTGAGCATTAAATCGATCGACGGCTCGTCTTGCATAAGGATGGTAAGGGCCGATTGCGCGCTCGATGCGGCAATGACCTTATAGTTGAGGTTGCGAAGCACGTCCGCAACGTAGGTACGAAGGTCGGCATCGTCCTCCACAACGAGGATGGCCTCAAGCTTGTCTCCTTCCGGGAAGGGCTCCTCGGGCTCATCGGATAGCGGCGCCGATGTGCCGTGATAGCGCGGGAAGTACATCTTGATCGTCGTTCCCTGGCCGACTTCGCTGTAGATTTTCACATGGCCGCCGGATTGTTTGACGAAGCCGTAGACTTGGCTCAATCCAAGGCCCGTGCCTTGGCCCGCTTCCTTGGTTGTGAAAAATGGCTCGAAGGCGTGATTCAGGGTGTCTTCGCTCATTCCGGCGCCGGTGTCTGTCACGCTGAGCACGACGTATTGGCCCGGCACAATCTCCGGGTTTAGGCGACAATACCACTCATCCGCCGATATATTGACGGCTTCCACGGTAAGTTTTCCTCCGTCCGGCATAGCATCGCGCGCATTTATCGCGAGGTTGACGATTGCCGATTCGAGATGGTTTGTATCGATCTCGATCAGCCAAAGGCCGGCGCTGCCGACTGTCTGGACCTCGATCCGCTCGCCCAGTGTGCGTTGCAGGAATTCCTGCAGGGCGTTGAGAAAATTATTCAGGTTGAGCGGCTTTGGATCGAGGGGCTGGCGTCGCGAAAACGCCAAGAGCCGGCTGGTCAGCGCTGCCGCCCGCTGCGCACCGCGCTTAGCATGGGCGAGGGCGCGTTGGAGATTTGCGTTCCCACCGAGTTGACGAGCGTGGCGTTCAGCGGTTTCCAGATTACCGGTCACAATCATCAAAAGGTTATTGAAATCGTGGGCGATGCCGCCTGAGAGTTGGCCCACCGCCTCCAGCTTTTGTGAGGCAACGAGCTGCTCCTGCACTTCTCTAAGTTGCTCCTGAGCCACTCGGCGCTCAGTGATATCGCGCGTGACTTTGGCAAAACCAACGAGGTTGCCGGCATCGTCTTTGATGCGATCGATGACGACCGAGGCCCAGAATTTCGTACCGTCTTTGCGAACGCGCCAACCTTCGGCTTCAAACCGTCCCTTTTCTGCAGCTTCCGCCAGCGCATGCTTGGGGATTCCCAGCTCAAGGTCGCCCGGTGTGTAGAATTGGCTGAAATGCTTTCCGATGATTTCGTCCGGCGCGTAACCCTTGATGCGCTGAGCTCCTGGATTCCATGTCGTGATGTTTCCTTGCGCATCGAGCTGAAAGATCGCGTAATCGACAACCGCCTCGATCAGTTGGCGGTAGCGTCGTTCGCTTTGGAGCAGATCTTCGTGTGCCTGTTGCCGTTCGGTGATGTCGCGAGTGACTTTGGCAAAGCCAATCAGTTCGCCGTCTTCGTCACGGATGGCGTCGAGGACCACAAGCGCCCAAAAGTGACTCCCGTCCTTGCGTACGCGCCAGCCCTCTGAGGCGAAGCGGCCGCTCTCTCGAGCGATCTGCAGGGCTCGCTGCGGAAAGCCGTTCGCGCGATCCTCGGGCGTATAAAAAACCGAGAAAGATTTCCCGATGATCTCGTCGGCCGAATAGCCTTTCAATCGTACGGCGCCGGAATTCCAGCTCCGCACAACGCCGTCCAGGTCGATCATGAAGATCGCGTAATCAACGATAGCATCTATGAGCAGCTGGAGACTTCGTGCGTCGCCAATCCCGTCCGCTTTTGATTGTGCTGTCAAGGGGCTATAATTCTCCTAACATCGGCCCAACGCGCGTCAGCGCGGACCGGTTCCAGAACTCACGCCTGCTGACCACGTCCTACGAAGCGACGCGAACCGAAGCCTGTAGCCTCGATACGAGTACGCTGGTCCTTATCCTCGGTCGAGAGAGATGCAACCGAATAGGTCGGAGATCAATTCCCGAAAGCGTTCGTCGATGCCCTTGGCACTGAGCAGATTGGGGATGCTACTGCAGCTTCAATTCGAAAAGGGATCACCGCGCGTTTAGTAAAAGCCTCACGCAGCTAAAATTGAGGGGGATAGTCATTTTGAGTAATTGGAGCCAGCTCTAAGTGCGTTCTCGCGCGCAAAAAAAGTCAGTGGGACTGTTTCGAAATATTCGGCAATGCGAACGCTGCTTACAACCGATCATGCGCAATGGTCTCGAATTTTTCGCCCCACCCAATAAGTGTGAAGCGATACTCTGGCGTTCTGCCTCTCTCGTTGCTAATTTCTGCCAAACGCAAACAAGCAAGGTTTGGTGAATATGTCACGCTACTATTTCGACATGCGCCAAGAAGATGAAATTGCCCCCGACGAGGAAGGTCTCGAACTCCCCACCATTGAATCTGTCAAGGAAGAGGCAGCGCGCTCCCTCGCGGACATGGCGCGGGACGCCGTGCAGACTCATCGTAACGAGACAAGGCATCCTATGGCCATCGAAGTCCGAGATGATAGCGGGCCGGTCCTCCAGGCTCGGTTTACGTTCGAGGTCGAGAGGCAAAGGCACTAGCCAAGGTCGGCACCCCGTACAGCAAGTGCCGACCCGGTCCTCATCGCCCCTCGATTGCGCTAACGCCTGCGGCGAATGTTCGATGCAAGGGCCGGGGAAACCATGAGCCTTTTCGTCGAACGCCCGTCAGGCCGCTTCGGCATTCACAGCGGAAACCGCCAGCTTGCTCAATGCTTCGTCCGTCTTCTTTTCCTCCGCCAACGTTTGATCGAGCAGCTTGACCGCATCCTTGTGACCTAGCTTGTCAGCCCAGCTTTTCAAAGTGCCATAGCGCGAAATCTCGTAATGCTCGACCGCCTGAGCCGCCGCCAAAAGGCCCGCGTCGAGTGCCGGAGTATCAGCGTACTCGTCCATGACTTCCTTGCCTTCGTCGAGGATGCCCTCGATGGCATCGCACTTCTTGCCGCGCGCCGGCTTGCCGAGAAGCTCGAAGATCTTTTCGAGGCGTTCAATCTGTCCTTCGGTCTCGTCGTGATGCTTCTCAAAAGCCTCCCGTAACTGGTCGGACGCCGCGGCCTTGGCCATCTTTGGCAACGATTTGTAGATCTGCTTCTCCGCGTAATAGATGTCCTTCAACGTATCGACGAACAGGTCGCTTAGGTCCTTCTCAGACATGATTTGGCTCCGCGTTTGGGTAAAAGCTATGCAAGGCAATACGGAGCCGTGAACGAAGTTCCAGACCTACCCGTTTGCTAAACACTCCACCTCATCCGGGAACGAGAATGCTAGGGCCTTCGTTAAAGGTTATCCCGAAAAAAGGAGTGATGAAGATGGACTGGAATCGCGTCGAAGGTAACTGGAAGCAGGTCAAGGGTAAGGTGAAGGAGCAATGGGGCAAGCTAACCGATGATGACCTCGACGTCATCAATGGGAAGCAGGATCAGCTCGAAGGCCGCCTGCAACAGCGTTACGGCTATGCCAAGGATCAGGCTACGAAAGAGGTCAACGATTGGTATGGCCGGCAAAAATGGTAGGTTTGGAACGAAGCTGGCCAAGGGACATTAAAATGTGACGTTGCGTCCAAACAAATAGCGTTCATGGGACCAGGCACCATTGCCCCCACGCAGCATAGTGGGGGCTTTTTCTTGGGCCGGCCGTCGTGCGCATCCCTTTCAATGGAGTGACTTGTGAAAATCCGAGCCGGCTACGACATCGCCTTTCAGTGCTCTCAGGAGACGCCGATGCTGCTGTTGCTGAGCGTGCGGCCAGAACGGGGAGCTGATCTTTTGACAGAGCATCGCATCCAACTGTCCAACGAAATTCCTTCGCGTGACTATCGCGACCTGTTTGGGAACGTTTGCACACGACTTGTGGCCCCGGCAGGTCTTCTCGAAATTCGCAATGAGTTTGTTATCTCCGACAATGGACTTCCCGATGAAGTCTCACCGCGTGCCGAGCAGTGGCCGATTGACAGTCTGCCCGACGAAGCGCTCGTTTATCTTCTAGGTAGCCGCTATTGCGATACCGAGAAGTTGTCTCAACTTGCATGGCAACAGTTCGGATCCATCGTCGGCGGCTGGCAGCGCGTGAAGGCGATCTGTGACTACGTGCATAGCCAACTTGAATTCGGCTACCACCACGCGCGACCAGATCGCACCGCGTCCGAGGGGCATCAGGAAAGGCGCGGTGTGTGTCGAGACTTCGCGCATTTGGCCGTGGCACTCTGCCGCTGCTTGAATATCCCGGCCCGTTATTGCACCGGATATCTTGGTGACATCGGCGTACCACGCGATCCGGCACCGATGGATTTCAGCGCCTGGTTCGAGGCGTTTCTCGATGGCCGGTGGTTCACGTTTGATGCAAGACACAACCATCCCCGGATCGGCCGCGTTGTCATTGGGAAAGGACGGGATGCTGCCGACGTTGCAATCTCAACCGCGTTCGGGCCAACTCAACTCGCTCGTTTTCAGGTTGTGACCGAGGTGGTAGCGAACGTTTCGACTGATCAAAAGCTGGAGGAAGCGGTGTGAAACCGCTGCAAGGATCAGATCGGTCGCGTCGGCCGCTAGTATGAAGCTAGTTTCCGTGTCGATCCTGATGCCCGGGTCACCCATCCTTAAGAAGCTTCTTGACCTCGCGGATCGGCCATTCCTTCGTTGCGGCGATCACGCGAACCCCGAGCGTTGTTAGCCACAGAGACGAGCGAATGCGAGCTGATCTCCTCCTCAACCTGCTCGACACGGACGTCAGGGTCAGGCCCCAATGCAGGGTAATATCAAGGTCGCCGGGAAAGATCTTCCACTTCGAAACATCGTCTAACTCAACCAGGTGGCTTTCTGAATGAGACCTAATTTTCACTTGGCCGCCTGCTTTTCAAGCTGCTTTAAATGCGTCAGACTAGGCACAACCAGTCTTTTCTCGTCGGTCTCACCTTTGGCGACTTGCCCGAAGACGTACTCGCGAAGGGCCTTGCGAGCCTGACTGAGCTCGCAATGATCGCGATCCTTGAACTGCTCGAAAACGCTCATGGCGCGCTCAATGGCGGCAGGCGCGACGATTTCTTCGATCGGATGAGTCATGGCAGAAACAACTACGGGGTTGAAACTTTGTTCCAACAAGCGGCTGTGGGAGCTCTTACCCCGTCGCATCTGCAAAGGCAGACGGAGCCCCTCAAGTTGACTTTTATGGCGGCCGCGAACGCGCCACCCGGCGAATGACGGGAATGCCTTGATTGGTAAGCGAGCGCGACTCGCTCCTGACGCTTTTCCAAGCGCGCGCCTGCTGTTCCATTTTTTTCGCCCAGCGACGCTCAAAGCGGTCGACTATATTGCGTGGCAATTCTGTTGAACTCATCGCCGTTTCCTTCAGTAGCCGCTCCGGGTTAGTGGAGACCCTTTGCTCAATCGTAATACCGCCCGCGACGCTGCCGGGGTGCAGGCTGTCTCAGCAATAGCGCCAGTGCGAACCCGACGCCGCCTGCGATCAGCAGCGATCCAAGCGGATTGTTTTGCACGAACTTCGCAACGGCCTCTGAGCCATCGCTACTTTGGCGATAAACCTGCTTGGCGTAGCTTGCCGCGCTGTCGGTAGCGTCACGTGCTGCTTCTTTGGCCTGGCCGTATAGATCTTCCACTTTGCCCGCCGCCTGCCGGACGCTGCCTGCTGCCGTGGCGTCAGCATCTCCAGCCATGTCGCCGACCGTACGCTCAAGTTTACCGGTCACATCCTTGGCCGTTCCCGCAATCCGATCCTCGTCCACGACGTCAAGCTTCCAGGCTCCACTCGGGCTTGCAAACTAACCAAGAGCTTCCGGCGTTGGTTCCTATATCAGCGTGAACACTGGTCGCCGCGCCCCAAGGATAAACATGTTGGCGAAGGACCTTGATGACAGCCATGCGTCAAGACCCCGCGCTCGTGCCAGGCCGATACCCCCGCAGGTGCTGATCTCCTCGAGCCACGAGAAAAACTCAGGCTTTTCGGAACCATTTGTTCCAGCCGCGCATTTTGTGGGCAGGAAAAGCTGGAGGACTACATGGAGCAAAGCACCGGAGCAGTTTCGACTGAACGAATAGAGCCCACGACTTCAGGAGTAAGTTGGGCGGCGGTTATAGCAGGCGCTGCGGCCTCCTGCGCGTTGACCCTGCTTCTTTTGTCCTTTGGTGCGGGGATGGGCTTTGCAGTCGTTTCCCCCTGGGGCGGTCGAGGCGTTTCTTCATCAACGTTCGAAATAGGCACGGGGCTATACTTCATCGTTATGGCGATGATTTCGTCTGCGGTCGGAGGCTACCTAGCCGGCCGCCTCCGTACCAAGTGGACGGGCATTCACACCACCGAAGTCCAGTTTCGCGATACAGCTCACGGTTTTTTGGCGTGGGCGGTAGCGTCGGTTGTGGGTGCAGTGTTGCTCGCTTCTCCTGCAAGCACCCTGATCGGGAGTGCTTTATCCGGTGCGTCGCAGGTGGCGGCTACCTCGGTCCAAGCGTCTCCGGTGGATAGCTACGCCGATATGCTTCTGCGTTCGGACAACCGCGCCGATCAGCAACAGCTTTCAGAGACGCGCGGCGAAATCGCTAGGCTTTTTACAACCAGCTTCCGCGGTGGCAATGACGTCAACGCTGCCGACCGTGCCTATCTCGTGAAGGTCGTCTCGTCGCGGACCGGCCTGAGCCAGAGCGATGCTGAAAAGCGCGTCAACGACGTGGTGACCCAAGCCAAAACGGATCTGGATAATGCCCGCAAGACGGCAATGCAGACAGCTATTTGGCTAACGCTGTCGTTGTTCGTTGGCGCATTTTGTGCGGCGTTGGCAGCATTGGAAGGCGGTGGTTTGCGCGACGGCACCTGGGGGAAAACGACCATCCGTCAAGCGGCGCCTGCGCGACAGATCTAAGCGGTGACTTTCAAAATAAGGGAGAATCCAAATGCCAATCCTTCTCTGGTTACTCGGAATACCGATCCCCCTGATCATTTTGATCATGCTGCTGCATCACTAGTCGAAGCGGCAACTCAGACGGAGGAAACTGAAATGAAGAAACTTCTTGCGGGAATTGCGCTATGCGCGGCCCTTGTCTCTGGCGCCTATGCAGCCACCACCATGACGACGGCGCCGACAGAAAGTTGGACGGTCACAAACTACTACAAGCAGGCCGTCTATGATCCAAAAGAGTCCAAGATCGGCGATATCGATGACGTTCTCGTCGACAAGTCCGGCAAAGTTACCGGCTTGGTGATCGGCGTTGGCGGCTTTCTTGGCGCAGGCGAGAAGGACGTGATCGTACCGTACTCAGCAATCAAGATGTCTAAGCGAAATGACAAGTGGTGGCTGACGCTGGATGAGACCAAAGACGATCTCAAGAATGCGCACGGCTTCACCTACGACAAGGCGAGTACGACCTGGGTTCCTGAAAAGAAGTAACGAACTTAGCCCCGCGCGAAACACACTGCAAAGCAGCAGCGTGTTTCGCGTGGCATCAAATTAGCCCCGAAGGGTCCTCCTGGACGGCCGGCCATGGACAAGCCAAGTAACATTGTGCAAGGCACCGAAGCCGACCCCGCGCGTATATCGACCGGTAGCGCAGGCCTCGACGATATTCTTTGCGGCGGATTTGATGCTGAGAGGATGTACCTGTACGAGGGTCGGCCGGGCACTGGCAAGACGACGCTGGCACTTCAGTTTCTTATCGAAGGCGTCCGTCAGGGGGAGCGAGTTCTCTATATCGCCCTGTCGGAATCGGAGGCCGAACTTCGGCTTGTTGCCAAACGGCATGGATGGTCTCTCGACGACGTCGATATCTTTGAGCTCGTTCCTCCGGAAACTACGCTAGATCCCGAGCGCGAACTTACGGTTCTGCATCCGGCGGAGATTGAGCTCAGCGAGACGACGAAACTGGTTTTTGAGAAGATTGCGCAGCTCAATCCTACCCGGATCGTCATCGATAGCTTATCGGAGCTCCGTCTTCTCGCGCAGAATTCCCTCAGGTATCGCCGTCAGGTACTGGCTCTCAAGCACTTCTTCGCGAAGCGGCACTGTACCGTTGTCCTTTTGGACGACCTTACATCTCGTGATACCGACCTCCAACTCCATTCAATTGCTCACGGCGTCATTCTCCTCGAACAACTTGCGATCGATTACGGTGCGCAACGAAGGCGGCTTAATGTCGTCAAAATGCGCGGCATTGAGTTCCGAGGAGGCTTTCATGATTTCGCCATCGCCAAAGGCGGTTTGAACATATTCCCTCGGCTGGTTGCGGCTGAGCATCACACTCGATTTGACGCTGGTTTTGCCCCGAGCGGCAATGCCGAACTCGACAAGCTGCTCGGGGGTGGATTGGAGCGTGGGACCAATGCTCTGCTTATCGGCGGCGCTGGAGTGGGAAAATCTTCGTTGGCCTTGACGTATGCGATAGCGGCGGCCGAGCGCGGCGAGGGTGTAGTCTACTATGCCTTCGACGAAGGGCGAGGCACCCTCGAAGCTCGAGCCAAGACGTTGGGGCTTGGACTGCAGGCCGCATTGGATTCGGGCCATCTTCGATTACAGCAGATCGATCCTGCAGAACTTTCACCGGGTGAGTTCGCTGCCAATGTTCGACATAGCGTTGAAGTCGATAAGGCCCGTGTCGTCGTCATTGACAGCCTTAACGGTTATCTGAACGCAATGCCCGACGGGCGCTTCCTCGTCCTTCAAATGCATGAACTCCTGAGCTATCTCGGCCAGCAGGGAGTTCTCACGATACTCGTTCTAGCCCAGCACGGCTTGGTCGGCCCGATGGATACGCCGCTCGATATCAGCTATTTGAGCGACGCGGTAGTGATGCTGCGTTATTTCGAGTTTGACGGGACAGTACGGCGGGCGCTTTCGGTGGTGAAAAAGCGGAGCGGAAACCATGAACGCACCATCCGCGAGTTTCAGCTGACCCCAACGGGAATCCAGATCGGTCCGCCTCTTACGGGATTCAGCGGCGTGTTCGCGGGAACACCGCGCTACACGGGCGACAGCAAGCCACTTCTGGGCGCAGAGAAACATGGAGCATGAAGCTCTCGCCTTCCGAGTAATGATCCTTGCCCCAATCGGCCGCGATGCCTCGGCATCCGCCGATCTGTTGCGAAATGCCGGCTTGACAGCACATGTCGCCGACGATCTGGTCGGACTACTCGCCGGTCTTTCTGCCGGAGCGGGCGCTGCCTTTGTTGCCGAGGAAGCATTGTTCAATGAAGATCTAACGGCACTTCAGGATTGGATTGCCCAGCAGCCCCCGTGGTCTGATTTCCCATTCGTTGTTCTGACAAGTCACCTTGATCATCCGAGCGTCAACATTTGGCGTCAAACGCTCGCCAACAAGCTCCAAAATGCTTCCATGCTGGAGCGGCCTCTCCAAGCGATAACGTTGACGAGCGCGATGCGGGTCGCACTTCGCGCCCGTCGCCGTCAGTACGAGGTCAAGGCGCTGATAGAGATGCAAGAACAAGCGGCGGAACGCCTCGAAGCTCTGGTAGCAGAGCGGACCCAGGAATTGGAAAAGGCCAACGAAGATTTGAAGAGCCAGATGACTGAGCGCGAACGCGTGGAAGCGTCGCTGCGTCAGTCACAAAAGATGGAAGCCGTTGGTCAGCTGACGGGCGGTCTCGCCCATGACTTCAACAATTTGCTGACAGGCATCAGCGGCAGTCTCGAATTGACGAGAGCGCGACTGTCTCAGGGAAAGGCAGACTCTGTTGACCGCTACATCACGACAGCGCAGGAAGCCGTGAAAAGGGCGGCTGCACTTACACACCGGCTGCTCGCATTCTCACGACGCCAGGCACTTGAATCGAAACCGACGAACGTCAATCGGCTCGTCACCGGCATGGAGGAACTGATACGTCGCACGGTTGGCCCAAGCATCCACGTTGAGGTAGTAGGTGCGGGTGGGCTTTGGTCTACGCTTGTCGACTCCAACCAGCTCGAGAACGCCTTGCTGAACCTGTGCCTCAACGCGCGGGACGCCATGCCACAGGGAGGGCGCTTGACTATCGAGACCGCAAACAGGTGGTTGGATGCGCGCGGGGCGCGGGATCTCGATATTGCGCCGGGCCAGTATATTTCATTGTGCGTAACCGACACCGGGACAGGTATGGAAGCTGACGTGGCTGCTCACGCATTTGACCCGTTTTTTACGACCAAGCCACTGGGCCAAGGCACGGGCCTGGGCCTCTCCATGATCTACGGGTTTGCCCGTCAGTCAGGCGGCCAAATCCGCATCTACTCAGAGGTCGGTAAGGGTACCACCATGTGCCTTTACCTTCCGCGCCATGACGACGATCCCAACTTCAACGATGCCGCCGACTTTCCGGAAGCAAGCGAGTCGCTTGGAGACGGCGAGGTCGTCTTGGTGATCGATGACGAACCGTCAATTCGAATGCTGATCACCGACGTTCTGTCTGACACCGGCTACTCGGTCCTGGAGGCTTCGGATGGCCCCGCGGGATTACGGGTTTTGCAATCGGCCACGCGAATCGACCTGCTGATCACCGACGTCGGTCTTCCAGGGGGCATGAACGGGCGCCAGGTCGCCGATGCGGCCCGAACACTGCGGCCGGACTTGAGGGTGCTCTTCATTACCGGCTATGCTGAGAACGCGTTGATGGGGAACGGCCACCTCGAAAAGGGGATGCATGTTTTAGCCAAGCCGTTTGAGGTCGAGCGCCTTGCAATCAAGATTCGTGAGTTGGTTAAAAGTTGAACTCCGACCTATGGGCGGCGTCGCGGCCCGCTCGTGCGTTTGCTTCGGCATGGGCCAACTGCGCAGCGAAAGTCGACTCATAGGAAGCATCCGGCGACGCCGGACGGCCGTTACTTTGTCCGCGGCAGACTGCGCGCATGAGCGCATGGACAACAACCTCTCGGGCCAAGGAACCGAAGGCCGCGCCCGATATCCAGATCGAGCTTACCTTGGGTAACCCCTGATCGACGATAAATTAGCCATCGGAATTCAAACCCAACCGTTAGGACCCGTAAGAACGAGGTTGTGTGCATGCGGCGTCGCCGTTCAACCAGATCAAGTCCCTCGAAGATCGACTTGCCCAGAGGCGAAGCGCCTTCGCGAAGAAGCGAAATCACTTCCATCTGGCATTGCCCGCAATGAAATGATCCGCAAACCCGCCTGTGCGAAACAGGCTCGCACATGAGCGACTGGCTGTGCTCGCCCGGATTAAAGTCGCAGATTGAGGATAGTGGTCTCATTTGAATCTGGCCAAATCAGCTGGCCGAGCGATATAGGTCGGCATGAAGGAGATGCATCACCGTTCCTGCAGATGTGGCGCTGTCTACAGCCGCACCGAGGCCATGGCCGCAAATCGCCAGATCGCCAGCTTCGAGTGCGCCGTTTGTGGCGCGACCATGGAGTCTTGGAACACCGCTTGGGTGCCGACATATCGGTTGATCGTCGGTCCCCTTCGCCACCCGCATTCCGACTCTGACTAGAATGGCCGAATGAAACCCGCTGACCGTGGTCGGATTAGTGGTTATGGCAGAATCGTTCGGTAGCTCGTTTACGATCGTTGAAGTGACCGCAGACGATTTGTCACCGAGCGAACCTAAAAAGCAGCTTTGGATTGCGTTGGCTAAACCAAGCCAGGCGTTGACGGTGGTGCTCGCAGCGGTCCCGGAAGGGTGGACGGCGGAGCTTGTAGTGCAAAATCTCACGGAAGAGCAGCAGAGAACTCTTGAAGGGCTCAACCTCAAGCCCGGTGATGTATATAGACTGACATCGAAGTGAGGCCGCCATGGCCCGCCATGATGGGCCTACCTTTGTGAACTCTGCGCTTATCGCCAGGCTATGCGAATTCGGCGGGCGGATCGTGGCGCACCCAAATTTTTGATCCCGCGGGGCTGAGCGTCACAAGGCGGGCTCTCAAGACGTTTGCCAGGACCGCCGCGGATGCGGACCGGTGGCGGAGGCTACCGCCTCGATCACCTCCGCGCGCGCCCAACGGGTCGAAGTCGATCAGAAAGAACTGCGCATCATGGGATCGAAAAGCGCGCTTCTGCGCACGCTGGTCGCGGCTTCAAGCGCAAAAACGGCAGGTTTTGGCCTGCCCAGTTTTGTACCGAAATGGCGCGCCCAAAACGATTCGAACACACGGGGATTGTTGGCGCGGAAGGCTCAATCAAATAAACGAAAGCGCTGATGGAAGTTGGCGAACATCTGCTGGATCCGGTTTCGTGTGAACCATGCGCCGGAATCGGTCGTTCCGTTGACTGGTACCAAATTGAAGAAGGGCAAACTGATTTTCCTGAGAGCCTGGAAGTAGTCGTCGCGGATCTCGGCCCAATCCAGCGTAATCATCCTTGCGAAGCGGTCGTCGGCGATCCTTTGCGGGCTTGCGATCATGTCCCGATCCCACATCATATAGCGCTGCGCGAGGCCCTTCCATTCCATATGCACGATAACCTTGACAACCCTCGGCATCTCCTGCCCGACGAGCCGGGCGTGCGCCAAAATGGAATGGAGCTTCATCATGGACAGCCCGATCCCGAGGCGCTCCGAACGTCCGGCATGGTCGTCGCGGTAACTCTCCGCAAAACAGCAGATGCCGTCTTCGTACATGCGCCAGTAGTCCAATGCCGCCGACAAAACGCCGGTATTTGGAAGGCGCATGCCCTCAAGAAAGAACCGATCCTCGCCGAGCAGGCTCTCGCTTCGCACCTGAGGGGCCCGCTCGGGCACGTGCAAGGGCAGAAACGAGTTCCAGCCTGCATAAGCGTATTGGTGCATGCCGACATCGGCGCGCGTATTCACGGCGCGAAGGTCGTCGAGACGGAGAAGCTCTCCGTCCTCGCCGACCAGCGCATAGCCAAGCACAGCGAAGTTACCTCCCGCGTCGCGAATGCGCGCCTGATTCTGGGCATCGACCAGTGGGACCAATTCTTCGATTTGCGCTTTGAAAGACGCCGCGGTCGCCGCGCAAGCCTGTTTCAGCAATTCAGTTGCAGACAGCGACGGCTTTGAGGAGGAACCCATCGCTTGCCGCATGATGCTGGCAAGAATATCGGCTCGATGCTTCAAGCATCGCTCCAAGATCGCGGTCCAATCGTCCGGACGCCGGATGGCAATGCTCTCAGGACCGGCCGATCGGATATAGAGCGTGCCTTCACGGATTCCGATTGGGCGCCCCCTCTGGTCCGGCGGTCCGTCGGCGATGGCTATGACCGGTCTTGCTCCATGAGAGGGCACGATCACGACCGGATAGGCGACGCCTTCGACTTCTGCCCATTCGACGCGGCACTGAAACCTCGGGTCGAGATAGCGCTTCACGATGGCCGACATTGCGTCCTCTCCGAACAGCTTGGGATCCAAGTTGCTCGCGCCCTGCGGAAGCTTGGTGGTGTCGTCCACGCCGAAAATCAGAAAGCCACCGCCGTGATTGGACAGCGCGGCGAAATGCCTGGCGAGCTGCGCTCCGACGACGCTATCGGATGGGTCGATCCACGATTTGTATTCGACTTCGAGGGCTTCGCTCTTGGAGGCGATCAGTGCCGACAGATCGGAGTTGGCCATGGTCAGATGCTGGTTATCTTCAAGAAATCTCCCCAGACTAAATCCCAGACTAAACGCAAATTTTAGTCTGGGGACATTTAAGGTCGCCGTGGAAATCGACGATATATGAATGAGATAGATGGCGCGCCCGGAACGATTCGAACGTCCGACCCTCAGATTCGTAGTCTGATGCTCTATCCAGCTGAGCTACGGGCGCGTGTTTCGCAAACAGCTATGCGGGCCAGGCCCACACGCAGCCTCCGGACAGAGCCGGAGGGGGTGCGAAAGAGCGCTCTGACTAACCGCTCTTGTCCCGGTTGGCAAGGTCTGGATAGGCCGTATTTGGGGCATTTCCGCCTTTTCAGCCGTCATTCCGGTGCGCCTCGAAGAGGCGAGCCCGGAATCCATAACCACCGGTCGGGGTTATGGATTCCGGGCCTGGCCCGGAGCCTGCCATCGGGCCGGCCGAAGGCCGGACCCGGCGGGGCCATCCCGGAATGACGAATTGTGGGAACAGCGTCCGGAATCGCAGGCGCGGTCGGCCTCTGGCCGACCCTACGCCCTCGCCCGCTCGTTGCGGATGGAGAGGAGTTCCACGGGGCGGTCGGGGATCACGATCCGGAAGGTGGCGCCGATGGTGCCCTCGACGAGGTGGATGTCGCCGCCATGAGCACGGATGAGCTCGGCGGCGATCGCCAGCCCGAGCCCGCTGCCGCCTGGGCGGCCCGAGGTCTGGAACGCCTCGAACAGGTGCTCCCGGGTCTTTTGCGGCACGCCGGGGCCGGTATCGGAAACCTCCAGGATCGCGACCGCGCCCTCGCGCTTGCCCGTGATCCGGATCTGCTGCGGGCCGGTCGCGCTCGCGGCGTGGGCTTCCAACGCCTGCGCCGCGTTGCGGACGAGGTTGAGCAGCACGCGGAACAGCTGGTCGGGGTCGGCATCGATCGACAGCCCGCGCTCGATCGCGGCAACCCAGGTGATCGAGGCATCGGAGGCGAGGCCCGCGGTCTCGCGCACCTCTACGACCACCGGCTCGATCAGGATCAGCCGGCGATCAGGCGCGGCCTCCTGGGCGCGGCCGTAGGACAGGGTCGACTGGCAGAACGCGATGGCGCGCTCGAGCGAGCGCACGAGCTTTGGCGCAAAGCGCTGCACCCGCGGATCGGGCACGCTGGCAAGCTGGTCGGACAGCAGCTGCGCCGAGGCCAGCAGATTGCGCAAATCGTGGTTGATCTTGGAGACGGCAAGACCAAGGGCTGCGAGCCGGCTCTTCTGATGCAGCATCGACATCAGGTCGCGCTGCATGTCCGACAGCTCGCGCTCGGCCACCCCGATCTCGTCACCGCGCTGGCTCGGCACGATGATTCCCGCCGAACTCTCGGGATTTTCATGGAAGCCGACCAGGCTCGCGGTCAGCCGCCGCATCGGCCGCACGAACAGATAATGGAGCGCGAGATAAACGAGGCCCGCGGTCAGCACCGCGATGAACAGCGCGACCACCACGACGTTGCGGGAGAAGCGGTACATCGCCTGCCGCAGCGGCAATTCGTCGGTGACGACCTCGATGAACTGCGCATTGCCGCTCGCCGGGCCGACGATGCGGATGGCCTGGTTGCCGGTCTCCAGCATCATCTGGAACGAGCCGGTGATCGCTTGCCACGCCGTCATCTCGCGCAGGTCGATGTCGTGCTCGATCGCGGCCGGCAGATCGGCGCTGGCGAGCAGGCGGCGCTGTTGGCCCATCTTGATGGCGACGGCGCGCGCGTTGATGCTCTTGAGGATCTGCCGCGACAGCGAGTCCGGGACCATGCCGAGCGGCGCAGCGTCGAGCACCAGGGCCGCGGTGTTCGCCGCGGCGACGCGGTCGTTCAGCCGGTTGACCCAGAAGTTGGCGATCGCGGGCACGTAGAGCATGCTCGCTGCGATCATCACCAGGGGGACGGTCAGCAGCAGCAGCTTGCCGGACAGGCCGAGCCGGCGCGGGGCGCGCGGCCGCACCGCCGCCGGCGACCCCGGGTCTTGGGGCTCCAGGTCCTGCGGCTCCAGGCCCCTTTGGGCGCGCTGAAGGTCTGTCGCTGACACGAATTTCGCCTTCGTTGGCCTCGACTTGTGGAGGATGCGACCCGTAGCACCTGCCGGTCAAATTACGGATCGCTAATCTGCCAAGGTAGGATGTAGGCGCGGAAACGGCGAGTCGCTACCTCCACTGGGAAAAACCCCGCGGAAACAGCGATATTCGCCAATTGGACCCGCCCCGCGGCGTTGACGAAAACGGGACGCTCCCTTATAAGCCGCGCCGAATTGTCCGCGATGACCCGGTGTGACACCGGGAGCGGCTCTTTTGGGGCCGGAAAGGGCCCGTTTTGGGCCGCATCTTTCGGACGTATCCATCAATTCCAAAGGCAAATTGCCCGGTCAGCGGAGAACAACCCGTGAAGCGGACTTATCAACCCAGCAAACTGGTGCGCAAGCGCCGTCACGGCTTCCGTGCTCGCCTCGCCACCGCCGGCGGCCGCAAGGTCCTCGCCGCCCGCCGCGCCCGCGGCCGCAAGCGTCTGAGCGCCTGAGCCGGACTGGCCCTTTTTGGGATTTCATCATGGATCGGCTGAGGCAGCGGGCGGATTTCCTCGCCGTTGCCAATGGCGCGCGGGTGAACAGGCCCGCGTTCGTCCTGCAAAGCCGTCGCCGCGATGACGCCGGCCCGATCCGGGTCGGCTTTACCGTTACCAAGAAAAACGGCACCGCTACCGAGCGCAATCGCATCCGGCGCAGACTTCGCGAACTGGTGAAGTGCTGCGACCCGCTGTCGATGCACCCCCACCATGATTATGTGCTAGTCGGCCGCAGGGACGCGCTCACGCGCGAATTCGCGGTCATGCTCGACGACCTCCGTGCAGCGTTCGCCCAATCGCAGCGGCCGGCGACGAAGGGACGCGGGCAGAAGCCCTTACCTGCGGACCGCAAACCGGACTGATGACGAGAATCCAGAGATGACCGACAACCGCAACACCATCCTCGCCGTCATTCTGTCCGGCCTGGTGCTGATCGCGTGGCAGTATTTCTACAACGTGCCGCAGATGGAGAAGCAGCGGGCGCAGCAGCAGGCGCAGGCCGAGCTTCAGAAGAACGCGCCGCAGCCGAGCCCGACCGCCTCGCCCCAATCCGGAACCGCGACGACCGCGCCTCAGGCCGGCGCCACGCCGGCACCGGCCGCGCCTACCTCCGGCAACCAGCCGGTCGTTGCCCGTGACACCGCGATTTCAGCCAGCCCGCGCGTGAAGATCGACACCCCGCGCCTTGCCGGCAGCATCGCGCTGAAGGGCGGCCGCATCGACGACCTCGCGCTGGTGCAGTACCGCGAGACGGTCGACCCGAGCTCGCCGCCGATCATCCTCTATTCGCCCTCCGGCACCGCGCAGCCTTATTACGCCGAGTTCGGCTGGGTGCGGGGACAGGGCGTCTCGGCCAAGCTGCCGGACGCCTCGACGGTCTGGCAGCAGGACGGCTCGGGCAACCTGACGCCGTCGACGCCGGTCGTGCTGAAATATGACAATGGCGAGGGCCTGACCTTCCGCCGGACCATCGCGGTCGACGACCACTATCTCTTCACCATCAAGGACGAGGTGAGCAATGTCGGCAATGCGCCGGTCACTCTCTATCCTTACGCGCTGATCTCGCGCCACGGCACGCCGCAGGTCTCCGGCTACTACATCCTGCATGAAGGCCTGATCGGCTATCTCGGCGAGCATGGCTTGCAGGAATACGCCTACAAGAAGATCGACGAAGCCAAGCAGGTGAACTTCAAGGCCACCGACGGCTGGCTGGGCATCACCGACAAGTACTGGGCTTCGGCGCTGTTGCCCGACACCAATGCGCAGCTCCAGGCGCGCTTTTCGTCGGATCTCGCCAACAATATCCGGAGCTACCAGACCGACTATCTGCTCGATCCCGTGACCGTCGCGATCGGCGGCACCGCGACGGCGAATGCGCGGCTGTTCGCCGGCGCCAAGGAAGCCGGCGTCGTCGGCGTGTTCCCGTTCGCAGGCCTCGGCGGCTACAACAAGGATCTCGGCCTGAACCATTTCGATCTGTTGATCGACTGGGGCTGGTTCTACTTCATCACCAAGCCGATGTTCTTAGGCCTCGACTTCTTCTACCGCTTCTTCGGCAATTTCGGCATCTCGATCCTGCTCGTGACCGTCATCGTGAAGCTGCTGTTCTTCCCGCTGGCGAACAAGTCCTACGCCTCGATGGCGAAGATGAAGTCGATCCAGCCGCAGCTTCAGGCGCTCCGCGAGCGCTATCCCGACGACAAGGTGAAGCAGCAGCAGGAGATGATGGAGATCTACCGCAAGGAGAAGATCAATCCGGTCGCCGGCTGTCTTCCCGTGGTAATCCAGATCCCCGTGTTCTTCTCGCTCTACAAGGTGCTGTTCGTCACCATCGAGATGCGGCACGCGCATTTCTACGGCTGGATCAAGGACCTCTCGGCGCCGGATCCGACCAATTTGTTCACGCTGTTCGGGCTGATCCCGTTCGATCCGACCACGATCCCGGTGTTCGGCCACTATCTCGCGCTCGGCATCTGGCCGATCATCATGGGCATCACGATGTGGTTCCAGATGAAGCTGAACCCGACGCCGCCGGATCCGACGCAGAAGATCATCTTCGACTGGATGCCGCTGATCTTCACCTTCATGCTGGCGGGCTTCCCCGCGGGCCTCGTGATCTACTGGGCCTGGAACAACACGCTCTCGGTGATCCAGCAAAGCTTCATCATGCGCCGCAACGGCGTGAAGGTGGAGCTGTTCGACAACATCCGCAGCTCGTTCAAAAAAAAAGTGACTGAGGCGACCTAACGCCGTCATTGCGAGGAGCGAAGCGACGAAGCAATCCAGACTGTTTCCGCGGAGAAAGTCTGGATTGCTTCGCTTCGCTCGCAATGACGCGGGGAGCGAGCGGGCATTCGCATGAACGCAGAAACCGACGACAGGCTGATCGAAGCGGGGCGAAAGCTGTTCGCGCGCGACTGGCAGTTCATCTGGGCGTCGCCCTCGATTCAAACGCTGCCACCGATGGCGGGGCTGGAGATCGCCTTTGCCGGGCGCTCCAATGTCGGCAAGTCGAGCCTGATCAACGCGCTGACCGGCCGCAACAATCTCGCGCGCACCTCGCATACGCCGGGGCGGACGCAGGAGCTGATCTTCTTCGAAGTCCCAGGAAAGTCCGACCTGCGGCTCGTCGACATGCCCGGCTACGGCTATGCCAAGGCGCCGAAGACGCAGGTCGCATCCTGGACCGACCTGATCCACAAATTCCTGCTCGGCCGCGCATCACTGGCGCGCGTCTATGTGCTGATCGACGCGCGGCACGGCCTCAAGGATGTCGATCTCGAAATCCTGAAGACGCTCGACCGTTCGGCCGTCAGCTACCAGATCGTGCTGACCAAGGCCGATCAGGTGAAGGCTTCGGAGCTTGCCAGCCGTATCACCGAAACGGAAGCGGCGCTGGCAAAGCACCCGGCGGCGTTTCCGAACGTGCTCGCGACCTCCTCGCGCAGCTCGACCGGCATGGAGAGCTTGCGCGCCGCGATGGCACGGCTGCTGGAAGAGCGGGCGTGATGCCGCAAGCGTTCCGCCTGTTGATCGGGCTTGCCGGTTTGATGGGCGCCGCCGGCATGGCGCTGGCAGCGGCTGGCGCCCACGGCGCGGAGGCAAGCCGGCTCGCCACGGCAAGCTCGATGCTGCTGTTTCACGCAACTGCCATATTGGCGACGACGGCGCTGCTCGCGCGCGGCCTTCTGCACGGCGGAATTGGCCTCACCGCCGCCTTCGGCTTCGCGATTGCGGCCGCATTGTTCGCCGGCGACCTGACGCTGCGCCAATACGCCGGCCATTCGCTGTTTCCCTACGCCGCGCCGACGGGCGGCACGCTGATGATTTTGAGCTGGCTGGCGGTGGGCGTGGCAGCGGTAGTGCCGCGTTGATAACTCTCGTGCCCCGGACGCAGCGCAGCGCTTCAGCGGTGCGCTGCTGAGCCGGGCCCATGCCGACGCTGGGTCCCGGCCCAGCGGCGCGTCACTGCGTGCCGCACCGCGTCCGGGACACGAGAGTGGTGCGGATGACGCTTTGCGCCTCGCCCGCCAATCGGATAGAACGCGGCCCGACAGTCCCGCCAGCGAGATCCGCCCCATGACCGACATCTCTCCGCTCGACCAGGCCCGCATCCTGTCCGAAGCGCTGCCGCACATGCAGCAGTACGACGAGGAAACCATCGTCATCAAATATGGCGGCCATGCCATGGGCGACGAGGAGACCGCGAAGAATTTTGCCCGCGACATCGTCCTGCTCGAGCAGACCGCGATCAACCCGGTGGTCGTGCATGGCGGCGGGCCGCAGATCGCGACCATGCTCAAGCGCCTCGGCATCGTCTCGGAGTTTGCCGCGGGCCTGCGCATCACCGACAAGGCGACCATCGAGATCGTCGAGATGGTGCTCGCCGGCTCCATCAACAAGCAGCTCGTCGGCTACATCAATGAAGCCGGCGGCAAGGCCGTCGGCCTCTGCGGCAAGGACGGCAACATGGTGACCGCCACCAAGGCGACGCGCACCATGATCGATCCCGGCTCCAACATCGAGAAGGTGGTCGATCTCGGCTTCGTCGGCGAGCCGGAGAAAGTCGATCTCACTTTGCTCAACCAGCTCATCGGCTACGAGCTGATCCCGGTGCTCGCGCCGCTGGCGACCTCGAAGGAAGGCCAGACCTTCAACGTCAACGCCGACACCTTTGCCGGTGCGGTCGCTGGCGCGCTGAAGGCCAAGCGCCTGCTGCTGCTCACTGACGTGCCGGGCGTGCTCGACAAGTCGAAGAAGCTGATCCCGCAACTCTCGGTGAAGGACGCGCGAAAACTAATCGCCGACGGCACCATTTCCGGCGGCATGATCCCGAAGGTCGAGACCTGCATCTACGCGCTCGAACAGGGCGTGCAGGGCGTCGTCATCATCGACGGCAAGATGCAGCACGCGGTGCTGCTCGAGCTCTTCACCAACCAGGGCACGGGAACGCTGATCCACAAGTGAGGGACGGGACGACGAGAGCAGCCGTCATGGCCGGGCCAAGGCGCCGCACCGCCCTGACCCGCCTCCTGATGACGTTGCCGGCGGCGGTCGTCTCGTTCTTCGCGTCGGCCGCCCCGGCTCTCGCCGACCTCAAGATCTGCAACCGCATGTCCTATGTCGTGGAAGCCGCGATCGGCATCGACGACAAGGCGGCGACCGCGACGCGCGGCTGGTTCCGGATCGATCCGGCCACCTGCCGCGTGGTGGTGCAGGGCACGCTGACCGCCGACCGTATCCTGCTCCATGCGCGCGCGCTCGGCGTCTATGGCGCCTCCCCGATCCCGCAGAATGGCAGCGACATGCTGTGCATCGCGCAGGAGAATTTTGTCATCGCTGCCGCGCGCCAATGCCGCAGCGGACAGACGCAAGCCGCCTTCACCCAGGTGACGCCGACGCAGGGCGACGACGGCAACCTCGTCGCCTATCTCGCCGAGGACTCGGAGTATGACGACGAGCAGGCCCGGCTCGCCGGCATTCAGCGGCTGCTGGCGATCGCCGGCTATGACGCCGGCGCGATCGACGGCGTCGACGGACCGAAGACGCAATCAGCGCTCGCCGCTTTCCTGAAGAGCCGCGGGCTGCCATCCGACGTGACGCAGTCGCCGAACTTCTTCAAGACCATGGTCGACGCGGTGCAGACACCGTCACCAAGCGGGCTCACCTGGTGCAACGACACGCCGCACAAGGTGATGGCAGCGGTCGCGACCGACGACGGCAAGGCGGTGACGAGCCGCGGCTGGTACCGCATCGATCCCGGCAAGTGCCTGCACCCTGACGTCGCCGGCCAGCCGAAACAGATTTTCAGCTTTGCGGAAGCCGTCGACGCCGACAACCGCACCATCAAGCTGAAGGACAAGCCGCTGAACTGGGGCGGCGAGAAGCAGCTTTGCACGCGCGAGACCAAGTTCGAGACCAACGAGCAGGTCGATTGCGGCGCGCGGGGATTTGCGGCGGCCGGCTTTGGCGCCGTCGACATGAGCAGCGGCGGCAAGACGCTGCGCTTTGCGATGCCGTGAGTGCTGGTGTGCGACTCGCGACACAATTACCGCTGTCCCGGGCTCGCGCTTCGCGCGCCCCGGGACGACGAGTTTGAGAGAGCTTTGATGACCCCACCCCGCCCCTTCACCCATATCGACACCTGGGTGTTCGATCTCGACAACACACTCTATCCGCATCACGTCAACCTGTGGCAGCAGGTTGATGCGCGGATCGGGGAGTTCGTTTGCAGCTGGCTGAACGTGACGGCTGAGGAAGCGCGCAATATCCAGAAGGACTATTACCGCCGCTTCGGCACCACCATGCGCGGCATGATGACCCTGCACGGCGTGCGCGCCGACGACTACCTCGCCTATGTGCACAAGATCGATCACTCGCCGCTGCAACCGAATCCGG
This sequence comes from Bradyrhizobium sp. CCGUVB23, assembly GCF_024199885.1. Classification (NCBI taxonomy): domain Bacteria; kingdom Pseudomonadati; phylum Pseudomonadota; class Alphaproteobacteria; order Hyphomicrobiales; family Nitrobacteraceae; genus Bradyrhizobium; species Bradyrhizobium sp. CCGUVB23. Next base: position 4,554,534 of record NZ_JANADQ010000001.1, on the reverse strand, counting down.
CGCTCGGCGAGGCCATCGCGAAACTTCCGGGGCGCAAGCTGATCCTGACCAACGGTTCGGTCGACCACGTCGATGCGGTGCTGTCGCGGCTTGGCCTCGCCACACATTTCGATGCGGTGTTCGATATCATCGCCGCCGAGTTCGAGCCGAAGCCGGCGCGGCAGACCTACCAGAAATTCCTCTCCGATCATGCGGTCGATCCGACCCGGGCCGCGATGTTCGAGGACCTCGCCCGCAACCTCACCGTTCCGCACGAGCTCGGCATGACCACGGTGCTGGTGGTGCCCGACGGCACGAAAGAAGTGGTCCGCGAGGACTGGGAACTGGAAGGCCGCGACGCCGCCCATGTCGACCATGTCACGGATGACCTGGCCGGGTTTTTGGCGAGGCTGTCGCGTTGAGGCCGTTGCGGCGGTGAAGCCCCAATAAGGCGTCTTCCCCGCGAAAGCGGGGTATCCACTAATCACTGCTGTCTCGATTCATCACAACCGCCGCGGCGTACTGGATCACCCGCTTTCGCGGGTGAGGACGGCGAACCAAGCTTGACTCCGTCCCCTCAAATCCCGAAAAAGCCCCCCAATCCGTCACAAATCATTCCCTCCTTGAGGAAATCCCGATGTCCCTCCAAGCCCTCGAATCCACCATCAACGGCGCCTTCGACGCGCGTGACGGCATCTCGACCTCGACCAGGGGCGAGGTGCGCGAGGCCGTGGATCATGCGCTGGAGATCCTGGACAAGGGCGAGGCCCGTGTCGCCGAGCGTGAGGCGAGCGGCAAGTGGAAGGTCAATCAGTGGCTGAAGAAGGCCGTGCTGCTCTCCTTCCGCCTCAACGACATGGCGGCCATTCCCGGCGGTCCCGGCAAGGCCTCGTGGTGGGACAAGGTGCCCTCGAAGTTCGACGGCTGGGGCGAGAACCGGTTTCGCGACGCCGGCTTCCGTGCCGTGCCCGGCGCGATCGTGCGCCGCTCGGCTTTCATCGCGCGCAACGTCGTGCTGATGCCGTCCTTCGTCAATCTCGGCGCCTATGTCGATGAATCCACCATGATCGACACCTGGTCGACGGTCGGCTCCTGCGCGCAGATCGGCAAGCGCGTGCACATCTCCGGCGGCGTCGGCATCGGCGGCGTGCTCGAGCCGCTGCAGGCCGAGCCCGTGATCGTCGAGGACGACTGCTTCATCGGCGCACGCAGCGAGGTCGCCGAGGGCGTCATCGTGCGCAAGGGCGCGGTGCTGGCGATGGGCGTGTTCCTGGGCGCCTCGACCAAGATCGTCGACCGCGAGACCGGCGAGGTTTTCATCGGCGAAGTGCCGGAATATTCCGTGGTGGTGCCCGGCGCCCTGCCCGGCAAGCCGATGAAGAACGGCCAACCGGGCCCGAGCACCGCCTGCGCCGTCATCGTCAAGCGCGTCGACGAGCGCACGCGGTCCAAGACCAGCATCAACGAGCTGCTGCGGGACTAACTTCGCACCGCGAGCGCCATTCCTTCTCCGTCACCCTGGGGTGGCCGCGAAGCGGCCCTCGAAGGGCGACGGCCCGGCTGCATCCCGGCGACATCTCGGCCGCTCATCCTTCAAGGCTCGCTACGCGAGCGCCTCAGGATGACGGATTGGCAGGGTCGAACCCAGCAATCCAATCAAGCGACCAATCACCGGGCGGCCTTCGCCGCCCGGAGCCTTCGCATGGACTGGACCTGGTACCTCTTCCGCTTCGACGGCCGCATCAACCGCGCTCTGCTGTGGCAGGCGCTGCTGATCGTCGCGGTTCTGGCGGCCTTGCTCGGAATGATCGGTCAGGTGATCCACCTCCTCACCGCCAAGGGATCGTTGACCTTATCCTCAAAACTCGATTTCGACTTCGGCCTCGACGACCTCTTCAAACTGGTCGATCCTCGGGCCTACCGCTCGCTGGCATCCTTTGACCGCACGGATCTGATCCTGAAGGCGTTTGGCCTGGCGCTGTTTTCATGGATTTTCCTGGCAACGGCCATCAAGCGGTTGCACGACCGCGACAGGAGCGGCTGGTGGATCGTTGCGTTCTTCCTCGTCCCCGGCCTCTACAGTCAGTTCTCGGACCTGCTGCCTCACTCCAACTGGGTGCTTCCGTTCAGCCTCACTGCTTCGATCCTGTGGCTGTGGGGGTTGATCGAAATGTTCATTGTGCCCGGCACCTCGGGCAGCAACCGGTTCGGTCCAGATCCGCTGGCCGAAATCGAGGACGGCGCCGCATCGGCCCCTGCGAAAAACTGGGACCAGCAGAACGAGATCGAATTTGTCCCGCCCAGCGCTAGCCCGCCCGGCGGCATGCATGTTAAGCGGGGCGCATGACCGATGCCCTCTCCATTGCCCGCGACCTCATCCGCTGCCCTTCGGTAACCCCGGCCGATGCCGGTGCGCTGGGGGTGCTTGAAAAGGCGCTCACCGCAGCAGGCTTCACCTGCCACCGCGTGACCTTCTCCGAAGCAGGCTTTGCCGACGTCGATAACCTCTACGCGAGGATCGGCAGCGAAGACCCGCACATCACCTTTGCCGGCCACACCGACGTGGTGCCGCCCGGCGACGAGAGCGCCTGGAGCGTCGGTGCATTCTCCGGCGAAGTGAAGGACGGCATCCTGCACGGCCGCGGCGCGGTCGACATGAAGGGCGGCATTGCCTGCTCCGTCGCGGCGGTGTTGGAGCATCTCGCAGCCAATGGCGGCAAGCCGCACGCGGACGGTAAGGGCTCGATCTCGTTCCTGATCACCGGTGACGAGGAAGACGTCTCGATCAACGGCACTATCAAACTCTTGAAGTGGGCCGCGGAGCGCGGCGAAAAGTTCGATCATTGCGTGCTCGGCGAGCCCTCCAATGTCGAGACACTCGGCGACACCATCAAGGTCGGCCGCCGCGGCTCGCAATCCGGCACGCTCCATGTCGAGGGACGGCAGGGCCACGTTGCCTATCCGCACCGCGCGTCCAATCCGGTGCCCGATATCTCCCGCCTGATCGTGGCGATCTCCGACGAGCCACTCGATCATGGCAGCGCGCAGTTCCAGGCCTCCAACCTCGAATTCACCTCAGTCGACGTCGGCAACACCGCCTACAACGTGATCCCCGGCCAGGCGCGCGCAAAGTTCAACATTCGCTACAACGACAATCACACGCAGGCGAGCTTGCGCGAGCTCGTCGAGACGCGGCTGGCCAAAGCCTGCGGCAACCGCATCCGCGCGCATATCATCTGGGAGCCCTCGAATTCCAACGTGTTCGTCACCAAGCCCGGCCCCTTCACCGATCTCGCGGTCGCCGCAATCGAGGAGGTGACGGGCCGCAAGCCCGAGCTGTCGACGTCAGGCGGCACCTCGGATGCGCGCTTCATCTCCAGCTATTGCCCGGTGATCGAGTTCGGCCTGGTCGGCCAGACCATGCACCAGGTCGACGAACGCGTGCCGGTGGCGGATCTGGAAAAGCTGACGAGGGTGTATCGGGGGATTTTGACGCGGTATTTTGCGTAGGGCTCCGAGACTACCCTGGCGCCCGCCACACATTCCGCCGTTGCCACCCACTCCGCCGTCATCGTCCGCGAAAGCGGACGATCCAGTAGTCCAGAGACAGTGACGAATACGGAGAAGCCGCGGCGTGCTGGATGCCCCGCCTCCGCGGGGCATGACACCGGAGAGTGTGGCGAGAGCTCTGCTCAGTCGCTCGTAGCTTAGTAATCCACCTTCACCAGATAAAGCCCCTCCGGCGGGGCGACGATGCCGCAGGCGGCGCGATTGCGGGCTTTGAGTGCTGCGGAGAGATCATCGGCGCTCCAGCGGCCTTCGCCGACCCAGACCAGCGAACCCACCATCGAGCGGACCTGGCTGTGCAGGAAGGAGCGCGCCGAGGTGAGAATTGTCACTTCGCGCCCGTCGCGCAAGACGTCGAGCTGATCGAGCGTCTTCTCCGGCGATTTGGCCTGGCACTCGGTATCGCGAAAGGTCGTGAAATCGTGCTTGCCGATAAGGCGCTGCGCAGCCGCATGCATGGCACCAGTGTCGAGCCGGCGCGGCACGCGCCAGGCGTGGCCGACGTCGAGCGTGAGATTGGCGCGGGTGTTGATGATGCGATAGCGGTAGTGGCGCTTGATGGCCGAGAAGCGTGCCTCGAACGTCTCCGGCACGATCGCGGCTTCGAGCACCGCGATCGGATGCGGACGCAGATGCGCATTCAGGCCATCGCGAAGGCGATCCGGCGCAAAGGGCTTTTCGATATCGACATGCGCGACCTGGCCGAGCGCGTGCACGCCGGCGTCGGTGCGGCCCGCGCCATGCACGCGCACGTCGGTGCCGCACATCGCCTTCACGGCCGTCTCGAGCGCGCCCTGCACCGAGGGTAGCGTCGCCTGCACCTGCCAGCCGCAGAACGGCGCGCCGTCATATTCGATGGTGAGCTTGTAGCGGGGCATCTTGTCCAATTTCGCTGTCATCGCCCGGCTTGCCGCCTTCGCTGAAGCTCCGGCGAGCCGAGTTCGCGAGCCTCGTCGGAGCCTTGGCGGAGACGGGACCGGGCGATCAGTACGCCGCAGCGTCTCCGTTCAACCGAGAGGCCTCGGCGTACTGGATACCCCGCCAGCGCGGGGTATGACAGTGTTAGGTGAATTTGGCTCCTGCCTTCAGCGGCACGCCGCGCAGAAAGTCCGCCGTCTGCATTCGCGCCTTGCCTTCGCGCTGGAGCTCGATGATGCGGATGGCGCCCTCGCCACAGGCGATCGTGAGCTGCTCATCGAGCACGTCGCCCGGCGCGCCCGCCCCCTTTGCGAGCTCACAGCGCAGGATTTTCACGCGCGCGTTTTCGCTCGCGCCGGCAAGCTCGCTCCATGCGCCGGGAAACGGCGACAGGCCGTGAATGTGACGCAGCACCGCGCGGGCCGGCTTGCTCCAGTCTATCCGCGCCTCGGCCTTGTCGATCTTGGCGGCGTAGGTGACGCCGTCCTCGCTCTGCTTCTTGAGCTGGAGGGCGCCGCGTTCGAGCGCGGCCATCGCACGCACCATCAAGTCAGCGCCGAGCCGGGCGAGGCGATCGTGCAGATCGGCGGCGGTCATGGTGTCAGAAATCGCAAGACGCTCGGCCATGGCTACGTCGCCGGTGTCCAACCCCACGTCCATCTTCATCACCATGACGCCGCTCTCGGCGTCTCCGGCCATGATCGCGCGGTTGATGGGCGCAGCACCGCGCCAGCGCGGCAGCAGCGAGGCGTGCAGATTGTAGCAACCGAGCTTTGGTGCATCGAGGATCGCCTGCGGCAGGATCATGCCATAGGCAACGACGACGGCGGCATCGGCATCGAACGCGCGGAATTCTTCGAGCGCTTCGGGCGTCTTCAGGGTCTTCGGCGTCAACACGGGAATGCCAAGCTTTCGCGCGGCGTCTTCAACCGGGGTCGGCTGCAACTGCAGCCCGCGCCGCCCGCCCGGCTTCGGCGCACGGGTGTAGACAGCCACGATCTCGTGGCCGTGCGCCACGAGCTCGAGCAGCGTCGGCACGGAGAAATCGGGCGTGCCCATGAAGATGAGGCGTAGAGGCATCAGAAAAGAACCTGCGAGCTATACCGACCGTCACGTCTCTCCGTTCCGTCATTCCGGGGCGGCTCGAAGAGCCGAACCCGGAATCTCGAGATTCCGGGTTCGATGCTTCGCATCGCCCCGGAATGACGGAGAGCCCTACTCCACCGCGCGCTTGGCGGCTTTCTCGAACTTCTTGAACACGCGGTCGCGCTTGAGCTTCGACAGGTAGTCGACGAACAGCACGCCGTTGAGATGGTCGATCTCATGCTGGATGCAGGTGGCGTAGAGGCCTTCGGCATCCTCCTCGTGCAGCTTGCCGTCGAGATCGGTGAAGCGCACCCGCACCTTCGCAGGCCGCTCGACCTCCTCGTAATATTCGGGGATCGAGAGACAGCCCTCCTCGTAGACCGACAGCTCCTCGGACGAGGCGATGATCTCCGGATTGATGAAGACGCGCGGCTCTCGCGCGGTCTCGCCGCTCTCGTCGCGCTTGGCGAGGTCCATGGTGATCAGACGCAGGGGTTGCGCGACCTGGATCGCCGCAAGCCCGATGCCGGGCGCGTCGTACATGGTCTCGAACATGTCGTCGGCAAGCTTGCGGATCTCCGCCGTGACCTTCTCAATCGGCTTGGAGACCAGACGCAACTGCTTGTCCGGCAGGATGATGATTTCTCTGAGGGCCATGGCGCGATTTAAGCCGCGCGCCCGGTGCGGTCAATCCGGCGGCGAACGGCGTTAACGGTCTGCTAACCATAATAATTAGGGCTTCGTTAACCATAAAAATTCACCGCTGGTTAACCATAAATGTTCCCTCTTCGTTCGCGCGCTGCCGCGAATCGGCTAGAAGGGTTGACATGAACGAGATCATTTTTACCGCTGGCGACTGGCCGGTGCGCACAGCCGACGCACTGATCGGCTTTGGCGTGCTGGCCCTCATCCTGCTCCTGGTGATCGCCATCGTCATCGCGCGGTCCTCGCGGCGCGGGGCGGAACTCGCCATGGCCCAGACCATCCGGGCCGACGAGCTGGAGGAGCGCCTCAGCCAGATGCTGCGCGCCCAGAGCGAGGCCTCGGGGCGGGTCGACGCAATGGCGCAGACGCTCGCCGGCCGCCAGGCCGAGATGGCGCGCGCGGTCAACGAGCGGCTGGATTCGGTGACCCATCGCGTCGGCCAGTCCATGGAGCACACCACGCGCAACACCATGGAGAGCCTGCGCGCGCTGCACGAGCGGCTCGGCATCATCGACAGCGCGCACAAGAACCTGACCGACCTGACCACGCAGGTGACCACCCTGCGCGACGTACTCGCCAACAAGCAGTCGCGCGGCGCCTTCGGCCAGGCGCGGATGGAGGCAATCGTCCAGGACGGGCTGCCGAAGGGCTCCTACGAGTTCCAGTTCACGCTCTCGACCGGCAAGCGGCCGGACTGCGTGGTGTTCCTGCCAGACCAGCGGCCGCTCTGCATCGACGCCAAATTTCCGCTGGAGGCGATGACGGCACTGCACGATGCGCGCACCGACGAGGAGCGGCGCATCGCCACGCAGCGGCTGCGCGGCGACGTGATGAAACACGTCAGTGACATCGCCGAAAAATATCTCGTCACCGGCGAGACCCAGGAGATGGCGCTGATGTTCGTGCCGTCGGAGTCGGTCTATGCCGAGATCCATGATGGCTTCGACGACGTGATCCAGAAGGCCTATCGCGCCCGCGTCGTGCTGGTCTCGCCTTCGCTGCTGATGCTGGCGATCCAGGTGATGCAGCAGATCATGAAGGACGCGCGCATGCGCGACGCCGCCGACCAGATCCGCACCGAAGTGATCAAGCTCGGCGACGATCTCGGCCGCCTGCGCGACCGCGTACTGAAACTGCAGAAGCATTTTGCCGATGTGAACGAGGACGTGCGCCAGGTCCTGATCTCCGCCGACAAGATCGAGAAGCGCGCGGGACGGATCGAGGAGCTCGATTTCAGCAAGACCGACGCGCCGGAGGGCCCACGCCTGGTCGCGACCACACCAGAGCTGTTCCCGCGCAAGCTCCAGGCGGGGGAGTGATTCCCTCCCGAGTCAAAGTAACCTGCGACCCCAATATGGCTGTCGTCGCCCGGCTTGACCGGGCGACCCAGCATCCCAGAGGCGGCAGATGGGCGCACGCTGCTACTACGTCTACATCCTCGCCAGCAAGATCGGCGGTGCGCTTTATATCGGTGTGACCAATGATTTGGTCCGCCGGGTGGCCGAGCATAGGCTGAAATTGGTCGATAGCTTTACGAAGGAATACGACATCGTGAAGCTGGTCTATTTCGAGCAGTTCGATGATCCCGAGAATGCGATCAAGCGCGAGAAGCGCTTGAAGAAATGGAAGCGCGCATGGAAGATCGCGCTCATCGAGAAAGACAATCCGAACTGGAACGATCTCTACCCGGGGATCGCTGGTCCTTTATAATTCCGGTCTCTGGAATACTGGGTCGCCCGGTCAAGCCGGGCGACGACGCCTCACTTGTGGCCGCCAGAATCTGCTAACACCTCCCCATGACCGCACCCGACGCGACTTCCGGAACTGCCCCGGCAACCGCCGATGCTCCCGCCGCCTCCTGGCGCGACAGCCTGGCCGTGTACCTGCAGCCGCGGGTGCTGATCGTGCTGTTTCTCGGCTTCTCCTCCGGCCTGCCGCTGGCGCTGTCGGGCTCGACGCTGCTGGTGTGGATGCGGGAATCCGGCGTCGATCTCGGCACCATCGGGCTGTTCGCGCTGGTCGGTACGCCCTATACGCTGAAGTTCCTCTGGGCGCCGCTGGTGGATGCGCTGCATGTGCCGCTGTTCACCCGCGCCTTCGGGCGACGCCGCGGCTGGCTGCTGTTCTCGCAGCTCCTGCTGATCATCTCGATCCTGCTGCTGGCGCTGACCGATCCTGCGCGCTCGCCGTTCTTCGTCGCGCTCGGCGCGCTCTTGGTCGCAACGACTTCCTCGACGCAGGACATCGTGGTCGACGCCTTCCGCGTCGAGAGCCTGCCCGAGAGCGAGCAGGCCGCCGGCATGGCCTCCTATGTGGCGGCCTATCGCATCGGCATGCTGGTCTCGACCGCGGGCGCGCTGTTCATCGTATCCGGCTTCGAAAGCACCGGCATTCCGAAGCCGTCGGCGTGGATGTGGGGCTATGTGGTGATGGCGGCGATGGTGCTGATCGGCACGATCACCGCGCTCCTCGCCACCGAGCCTGCACAATCCGCAAAGGCCGAAGCCGCAACGCAGACCGAGACGGCATTCGTCCGCGTCATGCACGCTGCGATCGGCGCCTTCTCGGAATTCCTGTCGCGCAAGGATGCGCTCGCCGCGCTCGCTTTCGTGGTGCTGTTCAAGTTCACCGATGCGTTCTCCGGCACCATGACGGCGCCGTTCGTGATCGACCTTGGCTTCTCCCGCAACGACTACGCGGCGATCGTAAAGGGCGTCGGTCTTGCCGCAACCCTGATCGGCGGCTTTGCCGGCGGCTTCGTCGCGCGGCGCTATTCGCTGGCAACGAGCCTGTGGATCGGCGGCGTGGTGCAGGCGATCGCGAACCTGTCCTTCTCGTGGCTCGCGCTGGTCGGCACCAATCAATGGGCGCTCGCCTTTGCGATTACCTGCGAGAACTTCACCAGCGCCATCGGCACCGTGATCTTCGTCGCCTATCTCTCCGCGCTGTGCCAGAACCCGCTGCACACGGCGACGCAATATGCGCTGCTCACTGCACTGGCCGCTGTCGGGCGCACCTATCTCTCGTCAGGCGCCGGCTTCGTGGCGAAGATGACGGGCTGGCCACTGTTCTTCATGATTTGCGTGGTCGTCGCGGTGCCCAGCCTGATCCTGCTCGCATATTTGCAGAAGCGCGGACATTTCGAGACGCTTGGGCCGGTGCGGGTGTAGCAATCACGGTATCCGTCATGCCCCGCGAAGGCGGGGCATCCAGTATTCCAGAGACGTCGAGATCTATTACGACCGCCGCGGCGTACTGGGTCGCCCGGTCAAGCCGGGCGACGACACCGAGTTATTGGCGCGTCCCCTACTGCTTCTTCACCAGGCTCCATTTCGTGATCACGGCCTCGCTCACCTGGCCGGGATCGCTGGCGCAGGCGACCTCGTCGACCTTCACGGAAATTTCCTTGCCGACGAATGATTTCAACTGCGCGGCCTGCGCGTCGCTGGAAGTGACGAGCTGGAATGTCTCGGGGCCGGTCTCGAGATTGCACAGCCCGCTGGGCGCGGGCAGCCGCCGCGGCTCGGACGTGATCTGGTAGGTCGCGACCTTCTTGCCCTTCTTGGCATCGCGAACCTGCATCGTGTTCAGCTCGCCGGAGAGCACATCGCCGTTGTTGATCGGCTTGCCGGGCTTTGACGGCGGCGGAGCACCATCGTCCTGCTGCGCCGAGACGGCCGGCGTCACCAGCATCATCATCGTCGCGACCAAAGCCAGCCGTTTGGCGAATCGTTTCGTCATGTCGTCCGTTCCGTCGTCTTAAGGGAATAGCTAGAACAGGGTCCGCTGCCGCATTGCCGCCGATAGCGTACCTTCATCGAGATAATCAAGCTCGCCGCCGACTGGCACACCATGGGCGAGCCGGGTTACTTTTACGTTGGCGTCCTGAAGCAGGTCGGTGATGTAATGCGCCGTGGTCTGGCCGTCCACCGTCGCGTTCAGCGCCAATATGATCTCGTGCACCTGCGGATCATGCGCGCGGGCGACCAGCGCGTCGATGGTGAGATCCTGCGGGCCGACGCCGTCGAGCGGCGACAATGTCGCGCCAAGCACATGATAACGCCCTTGCGTCGCATTGGCCCGCTCCAGCGCCCAGAGATCGGCGACATCGGCGACCACGACGATGATGGCGGGGTCGCGCCGCGGGTCGGTGCAGACCGTGCAGGGACTTTGCGTATCGATATTGCCGCAGGTCTTGCACACCTGGACCTTGTCGAGCGCGACCTGCAAGGCGGCGGAGAGCGGCATCATCAGCGCTTCGCGCTTCTTGATCAGGTGCAGCGCGGCGCGCCGCGCCGAGCGCGGGCCCAAACCGGGCAGCCGCGCCAGAAGCTGGATCAGGCGTTCGATCTCGGGACCGGCAACGGCTCCCATGTCACTGGCCGAACAGGCCCGGCGGCAGGCCGAGCCCGCCGGTGAGCGCCTGCATCTTCTCCTGCATGGCGGCTTCCGCCTTGCGGCGCGCATCGCCGAGTGCGGTGACGAGCAGATCCTCAAGCACCTCGCGCTCCTCAGCCTTCAAGAGCGATGGATCGATCCTGACGCCCTTGACGTCCATCTTCGCGGTCATGCGCACCGCAACCAGGCCGCCGCCGGAGATGCCCTCGACCTCGACATTGCCGAGCTCGTCCTGCATCGCCTGCATCTTGGATTGCAGCTGCGCCGCCTGCTTCATCATGCCGAGAAAATCAGCCATGAGTTCTTGTCCTTAAAACGGGTGTGTCCTTAAAACTGACTAAAGCGCGATGACACACGCTTTAGCATTTTGTTTGAGCATGATCTTCCCGGAACACCGCTGCACACTTTGCGCTAACGCGGCCCTTCGGATCCGGATCATGCTCTAGAGATCGTCGATGTCGGAACCGTCGGGCGGATCGTCACTGCCATAGTCGGCGTTAATATTGGATTCCGGCGTCTCGGGGGCAAGCCTGCGGACCTCGACAACCTTGGCGCCTGGGAAGCGCGACAGCACCTCCTGCACGCGTGGATCGGCCTCCGCGGTCCGCGCGTGCTCCTGCTTGGCGGCCTGGTTGATCGAGCGCAGTGTCGGCTGGCCCTGCTCGTTGGACACGATCACCGTCCAGCGGCGGCCGGTCCAGAGCTCGAACTTGCGCGCGAGTTCGGAAATCATGGTCTTGGAGGCGTTCGGCTCGAGCGCGACTTCCAGCCGGCCCTCCTCGAAACGGACGAGGCGCATGTCGCTTTCGAGCGCGCCCTTGGTCATGAGGTCGCGCTTCTGGCCGGCGAGCGCGACGAGCTGGGTGAAGCTCGTGATGCGCAGCGCGGGCGCCGAGCCTTGGATCTCCGGCGCGGGCGCTGCCATTTGCGGCCGCGCGCCACCGCCGAATGAGGACGGCGACGAAGGCGCGCGCACCGGCGCAGCAGAAGCAACCGGCGCGGTCGGCGTGCTGCGCGCCGCGCTTCCGCCGCTCACGACCGGCGAAGCGCCGCCGTTCTGCTCCAGCATCCTGATTGCTTCGTCTGGCGTCGGCAGATCGGCGACATAGGCGATGCGGACCAGCACCATCTCCGCGGCGGCCGCCGGGCGCGTCGCGGACTGCACCTCGGTGATGCCCTTGAGCAGCATCTGCCACATCCGCGACAAGACGCGCATCGAGATCTTGGACGCAAAGTCGCGCGCGCGCAGCCGCTCGGTCTCGCCATAGGCGACGTTGTCGGCGGTGGCTGGCACGATCTTGACGCGGGTGACGAAGTTGACGAATTCGGCGAGGTCCGAGAGCACGACGATGGGATCGGCACCGGTGTCGTACTGGTCGCGGAACTCGTTGAAGGCGGCGGCGATGTCGCCGCGCACCAGCGAATCGAAGAGGTCGATGACGCGGGTGCGGTCGGCAAGGCCCAGCATCTGCCGCACTGCGTCGGCCTTCACCTGGCCCGCCGCATGGGCGATTGCCTGGTCGAGCAGCGAGAGCGAATCGCGCACGGAACCTTCCGCCGCGCGGGCGATGATGCCAAGCGCCTCGGGCTCGATCTCGACGCTTTCCCTCGCGGCGATATTGGCAAGATGCTTCATCAATACATCGGCCTCGACCCGGCGCAGGTCGAAGCGCTGGCAGCGCGACAGCACGGTCACCGGAACCTTGCGGATCTCGGTGGTCGCGAACACGAACTTGGCGTGCTCCGGCGGCTCCTCCAGCGTCTTCAGGAAGGCGTTGAACGCCGCCGTCGACAGCATGTGGACTTCGTCGATGATGTAGACCTTGTAGCGGGCGCTGGCCGGCGCATAGCGCACGCTGTCGTTGATCTGGCGGACGTCATCAACGCCGGTGTGCGACGCGGCGTCCATCTCCAGCACGTCCATGTGCCGGCTTTCCATGATCGCCTGGCAGTGCACGCCCAGCGTCGGCATGTGGATGGTCGGGCCCTTCACCGAGCCGTCCGGCATCTCATAGTTGAGCGCACGGGCGAGGATGCGCGCGGTGGTGGTCTTGCCGACGCCGCGAACGCCGGTGAGGATCCAGGCCTGCGGAATACGCCCGGTCTCGAATGCATTGGAGACGGTGCGGACCACAGCCTCCTGGCCGATCAGATCGTCGAAGCTGGAAGGACGGTATTTTCGCGCCAGCACCCGGTACGGCGTCCCCGGCTGGGCGCCGAGCTCAAAGCCAGCCTGGCTGGCGCTGTCAGGGTCGATAGGGGCGCCAGCGTCGGTCATCGGTCGATCCGCAATGAAATGTCTCTCGGCCGGCTTTTTTGCGGAAAGGAGCGCGCTGGCGGGGAGCCCGCCGGCGCAATTCGCTCGAAAAAACAGGTAGGAGACTGACGAGCGACCCGATCCGGACCTCGTTAGGGCTGCTTCCTTCCGGACCTGACCCGGTTGGCGAGTGGCTCGTCCACCGCCAATCTCCCGGTCCCTATTTGGGGCCAAAAGGGCCGGAAAGCAAGCGGGTATCGGATCGGGTATCAGCCTGCCCAGCATCCGGGCAAATCCCCGCCCAAAGCGCCAAGAGGCTGTGCTTTCACTGATGGTGCCGCCTTGGTATGAACGCTGCCGGAACTTCACCCAATCAGAAAAGCGATACCAAAAATGGTTACACGTCGTGATGTTGCATCGATTGTCGGGCTTGGCGCGGTCGGCGCGGCAATGGCGGCAGGCGCGGTCGCATCCCCGGCGGCGGCGCAGACGGCCCCCGATGCCAGCGAATCCACCTTCGCCCGCATCCGCCGCACCAAGAAGATGCGGATCGGCGCGGTCAATGGCGGCGCGCCCTATTACATGAAGGACCTCGCCAGCGGGCAGTGGAAGGGTTTTTACATCGACATCGCCAAGGCGCTCGCCGACGACATGGAAGCCGAGCTCGAGATCACCGAGACCACCTGGGGCAATTCGGTGCTCGATCTCCAGTCCAACAAGATCGACATCTTCTTCGGCCTCAATCCGACCCCGAAGCGCGCGCTGGTGGTCGATTTCTCGATTCCCGTCTTCAACAACGCCTTCGGCTTCCTCGCCAAGAAGGATTTCAAGCCGAAGACCTGGGCCGAGCTGAACTCGCCCGACATCAAGATCGCCGTCGACCAGGGCTCCTCGCACGACCAGGTCGTCAGCCGCCTGATCCCGAAGGCGCAGATCTCGCGCCTGAAGACCGCCGATGACGCCACCGCCGCGCTGCAGACCGGCCGCGTCGACGCGCAGTGCCTGATCACCATGCTCTCGCTGACGGTGCTGAAGAAGAATCCCTCGCTCGGCCAGTTCGTGCTGCCGACGCCGATCTTCGCCACCACCTCGAACGCCGGCTTCCGCCGCGAGACCGACAAGACCTGGCGCGACTACGTCAACACCTGGATCGACTTCAACAAGGGCCTCGGCTTCATCCGCACCGCGATCCTCACCAACATGGAGCTCGTGGGCGTGACGGAGGCGGACATTCCGCCGGGCGTGACGCTGTAGGTAGGATGAGTTTGAGGCAAGCTCGATCCGCGATTGGCACTGCGCCCCCTCTCCCGCTTGCGGGAGAGGGTTGGGGTGAGGGTGCTTCCACAAAGAGACTCCGGCAATGGAGAGAGCCCTCACCCGGTGCTTCGCGCCGACCTCTCCCGCAACCGGGAGAGGTGCAGTGAGACTGCGGCTCCGCCAATCCAAACGTCCTCAAGGCTGAGGTCCGGAAGACATGTATCAGTGGGACTTCGGCATCCTCTGGGGCTATCGCTGGCTCTTCCTCAACGGGCTCGGCGTCACCGTCGGCTTCACCGTGGTCATCGTGCTGCTCGGGCTGCTGTTCGGCCTCATCGCCGCGCTCGCGATGCTGTCGCGCTTTGGCTGGCTGCGCGGCATTGCGCTGACCTTCGTCGAGGCGTTCCGCTGCACGCCGATCCTGGTGCAGCTGATCTGGTTCTACTACGCGCTGCCGATCCTGGCAGGCGTCGAAATGACGCCGATCACGGCCTCGGCGCTGGCGCTGTCGCTCTATGGCGGCTCGTTCTATTCGGAGATCATCCGCGGCGGCATCGTCTCGATCGACAGCGGCCAGTCGGAAGCGGGCGCCGCGCTCGGCATGACGCCGCGCCAGGCCATGATGCGCATCGTCTTGCCGCAGGCGATCAAGCGCATGATCCCGGCGCTGATGAACCAGTCGATCATCCAGTTCAAGAACACCTCGCTGGTCTCGGTGCTCGCCGTGCCCGACCTCGTCTATCAGAGCCAGGTCGCCGCGCATGACAGCTACCGGCCGCTCGAGACCTACACCGCGGTGGCGCTCGCCTATGCCGCGATCCTGATTCCCCTGACCATCATCGTGCGGCGGGGCGAGAAGCGCCTGGCGGTCAGCGAATGAGCGATACGTCCAAAGATACTTGCAAGATCGAGATCCGAAGCTTGCGCAAAAGCTTCGGCAGCAACGAGGTGCTGAAGAACATCAACCTCGACGTCGCCAAGGGCGGCGTGGTCGCGCTGATCGGGCCGTCGGGCTCGGGCAAGTCGACGCTGCTCCGCTGCATCAATCTGCTGGTCGTGCCGAACGGCGGCAGCGTCCGCGTCGGCGAGACGCGGTTCGCGTTCGGTGAAGGCGCGAAGCTGCCGGATGTGAAGACGCTGGCAAAATTCCGCGCCAGCACCGGCATGGTGTTCCAGCACTTCAACCTGTTCCCGCACATGACGACGCTGCAAAACGTGATGGAAGGACCCGTCACGGTGCGCCGCATGCCGAAGGCAGACGCGGAAAAACTGGCGCGAGCGCAATTGGCAAAAGTCGGGCTTCTGGAAAAGGCCGATCAATATCCGGCGACGCTTTCGGGCGGACAGAAGCAGCGCGTCGCGATCGCGCGGGCGCTCGCCATGGAGCCGGACGTCATGCTCTTCGATGAAGCGACCTCCGCGCTCGATCCCGAGCTCGTCGGCGAGGTGCTGGGCGTGATGCAGCAGCTCGCCTCCGAAGGCATGACCATGGTGATCGTGACTCACGAAATCGCTTTCGCCCGCGAGGTCGCGGGCCGCGTCGTGTTCATGCGCGACGGCGTCGTGGTCGAGGACGGCCCGGCGCGGCAGGTGATCGATGCCCCGCGCGAGGCCGCGACGCGGGCCTTCCTCAGCCATTTCCACCGCACCGGCGCATTGCCGCCGGCCAACGTGACATCGTGATGCCCGAGATCAACCGCGTTTATCTCGTCACCGGCGCCGCCAGCGGCATCGGCCGCGCCACGGCAAAGCTCCTGGCAGCGCCCGGCACTGCGCTCCTGCTGCACACACGCTCGAACGCAACCGGCCTCGATGCTACGGCCGCCGAGGCCGAAGCGCGCGGCGCGACGATTGCAAAATGTCTTGGCGACTTCGCTGAGGAGAGAGCCGCGGCTGATGCCGTCGCGGCCGCGCAAGCCGCCTTCGGCCGGCTCGACGCGCTCGTCCTCGTGGGCGGCCATGCCCGCCGTGGCAGCGCGATCGGCACGCCGGCGGACGAGTTCCGCCGCGCGATGGACGAGTCAGCGCTCGCCTTCACGCGGCTGGTGGAGGCCGCGCTTCCGCTATTGCGTGCGGGGCACGACGCGCGGATCGTGGCGGTGTCGTCGTTCGTGGCGCACGCGATCCGCCCCGACTTCGCGCCATTCGCGGCGACCGCCGCAAGCCGCTCCGCGCTGGAAGCCTTGGTGCGGCTCACCGCAGTTGAACTGGCCAGCGACGGCATCGCAGTCAATGCGGTGGCGCCGGGCCTCATCGTCAAGGACAAGCCGAGCTCGAGCCGGCTTTCGCCCGAACAGATCGCCGCAACGGAAGCGTTGATTCCCATGCGCCGTCGCGGCCGCCCGGAGGAAGTGGCCGAGATCATCGCCTTCCTGGCATCACCGAAGGCATCCTACGTCACCGGCCAGGTCTGGCACGTCAATGGAGGCCTGGCATGACCGAAGCAACCGTCGCGCGGCTTCGCCTGTTCCTGATCGAAAGCCCGATCAAGATGGCGCGCCTCCAGGGCGTCGGCAACGTCAAGGGCACGGTGAAGCGCGTGCTGCTCGAGCTCACCGCAAGCGACGGTGTGGTCGGTTGGGGCGAAGCGGCGCCGTGGGAGGTGTTCACGGGAACGCCGGAAGCGGCGTTCTCCGCGCTCGACATCTACTTGCGTCCGATCCTGCTCGGCAAGCCGGTGCGCCGCATCCGCGCACTGATGGCGGAGCTCGACCGCGCGCTGGTCGGCCATGCGGAAGCAAAAGTCGCGATCGAGACGGCGCTGCTCGACATCGTCGGCAAGTCGGCGGGACTTTCGGTCGCCGACCTGCTCGGCGGCCGCGTGCGCGACACGATCCCCCTCTCCTTCTCGATTGCCGATCCCGATTTCGCCGCCGACCTCGAGCGCATGCGCAAAATGGTTCCGGACGGCAACGTCATCTACAAGGTCAAGACCGGTGTGAAGCCTCATCGCGAGGACCTCGATCACCTCTCGGCGATCCGCAAGGAATTCGGCGACAAGGTCGACCTTCGCGTCGACTACAACCAGGCCCTGGCGCCGTTCGGCGCGATCAAGATCCTGCGCGACGTCGAGCAGTTTTCACCGACCTTCATCGAGCAGCCGGTGCCGCGTAGATATCTCGACGTCATGGCACAGCTAACATCAGCGCTGGAAACGCCTGTTCTCGCCGACGAAAGCTGCTTTGACCGCCGCGACATGATGGAGGTGGTGCGCCGGCAAGCCGCGGACGCCGTCTCGATCAAGCTGATGAAGGCCGGCGGCCTGTTCGAGGCACAGGCCATCATGGCGATTGCCGACGTTGCCGGGCTGCCCGGCTATGGCGGCACGCTGTGGGAAGGCGGCATCGGGCTCGCTGCCGGCACGCAGCTCATCGCGGCAACGCCCGGCATCTCGCTCGGCTGCGAATTCTACATGCCGCATCACGTGCTGGCCGAGGACGTCCTGGAGGAGCGCATCCCCAACCGCGGCGGCCATGTCGTCGTGCCCGATGGTCCCGGCCTCGGCATCCGCGTCAGCGAAGCCTCTATCCGCGCCAACGCGCGCGTGCTGGCGGAGGCGTAAATGACACGCCGTCATTCTGGGGCGCGCGAAGCGCGAGCCCGGAATCCATAACCACAGGATCAGGTTGGGAGGCGAGACTGTAACCGATATCTCGCGCCACAACTGCTCCCTGTGGCTATGGGTCCCCGCCTTCGCGGGGACGACAGCAGAGCATGCCGCTCCTGCGGAGCGCGATCCTTCCCCTATGGGAATCCGTGGCGTATGGTCGGGGCAAAATACTTGGGGTTCCTGCCCTTGCCGCCCGAGCCTGTCGGGCCATCCGGACACTCTTCATGCCTGATCCCGCCTGGTCGCTGCACTCCCGTCTGAAAGAGGACACCATCGACATCGGCGACCTGCCGTTGTCGAAAGTGCTTGTCATCAAGGACGCGCATTACCCGTGGCTGTTGCTGGTGCCGCGGCGCGCGGATGCGGTCGAGATCATCGATCTCGACGAGGTCCAGCAGGCGCAATTGATGACCGAGATCACGCGCGTCTCCCGCGCGCTGAAGGAGATCACCAAATGCGACAAGCTCAACGTCGCAGCCCTCGGCAACCTCGTGCCGCAGCTTCACGTGCACATCATCGCGCGCCGCACCAGCGATGCGGCGTGGCCACGCCCGGTCTGGGGCGTGATGCCGCCCTTGGCGCATGATGCCGAAGAGGTGCAGAATTTCATCAGCGCGCTTCGCCGCAAGATCTGGTTGGGTTGAAAGAACGATTGGGTTGAAAGAACAATAATGTCAGCATTCGACTCGTTCCCGCTGGGACAGCCGGCCTTCGTCACCAATGTCCTCGATCGCGCCGCGCACCTGCGCCTCAATGAGGAAAAACTCTTCGCGATCGAACAGAAGCCGTCGTCGCGCGCTTATGTGATCTATCGCGACTCGCTCCTGGTGAGGCGCGAGGGCGAGCGCGTCCGCGCCCTGCTCTCGATCGACGAAGCCATCAAATGCGGCGCCAATCCCGGCACGATCTTCTTGGGGCTGCGCGATGGCGCCGCGGTGTTCGGCATGGGCATGCCGCAGGCCGCGGCCGAAAAGCTGATCGGCCGTGAGGACTATGCCGTGACCGAATTGCGCGGCATGGCCATGCAGGGCACGATCCACCCCGAGGAGCTATCCGCGATCGCGATGGCGAAGTCGATGGTCACCTGGCATCAGCGCCACGGCTATTGCGCCAATTGCGGCGCCCGCAGCGCGATGAAGGAAGGCGGCTGGAAGCGCGAGTGCCCGACCTGCAAGGCCGAGCATTTTCCGCGCACCGACCCGGTCGTGATCATGCTGGTCGCCTCCGGCGACAAGTGCCTGCTCGGCCGCCAGAAGCAGTTTCCGCCGGGCATGTATTCCTGCCTCGCCGGCTTCGTCGAGGCGGCCGAGACCATCGAGGACGCGGTGCGCAGGGAGATTTTTGAGGAATCCGGCATTCGCTGCACGGACGTCGCGTATTACATGACACAACCCTGGCCCTATCCGTCGTCGCTGATGATCGGCTGCAGCGCGCGGGCCCTGACCGATGAGATCACCGTCGACCACTCGGAGCTGGAGGACGCCCGCTGGTTCAGCCGCGACGAGGCACGACTGATGTTGTCGCGGACGCATCCGGAGGGGCTTGCCGGCCCGCACCCCTTCGCCATCGCCCATCATCTGGTCGGCCGTTGGTTGCAGGGCAAGGACAGCGTGTAGCTGCGACGGCCGATGTCCGCCAGAACAATCGCGCCGCGCATCCTCTGCATCGGCATCCCCGTGCGCGACCTCACCTTCCGCGTGGAAGGTGTGCCCGGGCATGGCAGCAAGGCGAACGCCACGCATCTGGAGGAGATCTGCGGCGGCAATGCGCTCAACGCCGCGATCGCCATCGCGCGGCTGGGCGGCCGCGCTGCGCTGGTCGGGCCGATGGGCGATGCGCAGGAGACCTCGAGCGGCTTCATCCTCGAACGCATGGCGCAAGAGGGCATCGATGTCAGGCACGTCGTGCGCATGCCGGGCCTGACGACGCCGGTCTCGGCGATCATGATCGACGCGAGCGGCGAGCGCACTCTCGTCATCTATCGCGATCCCAAGCTGTGGACGGTGAAGCTGCCTGAAGCCGACGCGCTGCTCGGCGATTGCGACGCCATTTTGGTCGAGAGCCGCTGCGCCGAATTCGCCCTTTCCCTCTGCGCCGAGGCGCGACGCCGCGGCATTCCCGTCATCATGGGCGTCGACCGTGCGATGTCGCCGGGCGATGGCCTCTTCGCCGCCGCCTCGCACATCCTGTTCGCCAGCGAGCAGCTACAGGAAACGGCTGCTGTTGCCGACGACGGTGGGGCGCTAAAGACGCTGACGAGGCTGACGCCGGCATTCCTCGCCGCCACCCGCGGCCCGCGTGGAACGATCTGGCTGAATGAGCGGGGCGAGCCGGAGGAGATGGCGGCCTTTCCGGTCCACGCCGTGGATACGCTCGGCGCAGGCGACGTCTTCCATGGCGCCTTTGCCCTTCGCCTCGCCGAAGGCCGGGATGCGCGGGAGGCGCTGCAATTCGCCGCGGCCGCGGCGGCACTGAAATGCACCCGCTTTGGTGGCGGCCTGGCCGCCCCGCAACGCATTGAAGTTGAAGGGCTTTTGCTCGGAGGCTGACCGGCGCGGGCACCCTGTCGCCCGGAATATGGGCTTGCTCTAGAAGATTTTTCTATATATGAGGTGTTTCGACCCCTGAAATGGAAAAAAGTTCCTCAAATGAGCGACCTCGCCGTCCAACTCCCAGAGACCAACCGCCGCCTCGACGCCATCGACCGCAAGATTCTGATGGTACTCCAGGAGGACGCCTCCCTGTCGGTCGCCGAGATCGGCGACCGGGTCGGGCTCTCGTCCACGCCTTGCTGGAAGCGCATCCAGCGCCTCGAGGCCGATGGGGTGATCCTCAAACGGGTGGCGCTGGTCGACCAGAACAAGATCGGGCTCGGCATCTCCGTGTTCGTCTCGGTGGAGAGCGCCGACCATTCGGAGGCCTGGCTGAAGAAATTCGCCGAGGCCGTCAGCGCCATGCCCGAGGTGATGGAGTTCTACCGCATGGCCGGCGACGTCGATTACATGCTGCGCGTCGTGGTCGCGGACATGCAGGCCTATGACGTCTTCTACAAGAAGCTGATCAGCGCCGTGCCGCTCAAGAACGTCACCTCGCGCTTCGCCATGGAGAAGATCAAGTCGGTCACCGCACTCCCGATCCCGGCGGTGGTGGCGGCTTAGGCTTCGAATCTCACCACAAGAGAACTGTCATCGCCCGGGTCGACCGGGCGATCCAGTATTCCAGAGACGGCGATTGAATACGGAGAAGCTGCGGCGTACTGGATGCCCCGGTCGAGCCGGGGCATGACAGCGGAGAGGAAGGCATCGATCACGCCTCCCTCGAGCCGCCTCAAATCTTCTGATTGTACTCGCCGACTTCCGGATGCGTGCGCAGCACGCCGTCCACCATCTCGAACATGTCGCGCATGCGCTGCTCGGAGACGGGGCTTTCGACCACGACGACGAGCTCGGGCTTGTTCGAGGACGCGCGCACCAGGCCCCAGCTGCCGTCTTCCACCGTGACACGCACGCCGTTGACGGTGACGAGGTCACGGATCGCCTGACCGCCGATCTTGGCGCCCTTCTCGTGCAGGCCTTCGAAATGCTTCACCACGGCATCGATGACGCCGTATTTGACCTCGTCCGCGCAATGCGGCGACATGGTCGGCGACGACCAGGTTTTTGGCAGGGCGTTCTTCAGATCGGCCATCGACTTGCGGGGGGCGCGGTCGAGCATGTCGCAGATCGCGATCGCGGAGACGAGGCCATCGTCATAGCCGCGCCCGAACGGCTTGTTGAAGAAGAAATGGCCCGACTTCTCGAAGCCGGCAAGCGCGCCCATCTCGTTGGTACGGCGCTTCATGTAGGAATGGCCAGTCTTCCAATATGCCGTTTTCGCACCCTGCTTCTGGAGCACGGGATCGGTGATGAACAGGCCGGTCGACTTCACGTCGACGACGAACTGCGCGTCCTTGTGGATCGCCGACATGTCGCGCGCCAGCATCACGCCGACCTTGTCGGCGAAGATCTCCTCGCCGGTGTTGTCGACGACGCCGCAGCGGTCGCCGTCGCCGTCGAAGCCGAGGCCGACGTCGGCCTTGTGATGCAGCACCGCATCGCGGATCGCGTGCAGCATCTCCATGTCCTCGGGGTTCGGATTGTATTTCGGGAAGGTGTGATCGAGCTCGGTGTCGAGCGGGATCACCTCGCAGCCGATCGCTTCCAGCACCTGCGGCGCGAACGCGCCGGCGGTGCCGTTGCCACAGGCCGCGACGACCTTGAGCTTGCGCTTCAGCTTCGGCCGGCTGGTGAGATCGGCGATGTAGCGCGCCGGATAATTTTCGTGGAACTGATAGGAGCCGCCGGCCTTGTTCTTGAAATCGGCGCCCAGCACGATCTCCTTCAGCCGCGTCATCTCGTCGGGGCCGAAGGTCAGCGGACGGTTGGCACCCATCTTCACGCCGGTCCAGCCATTGTCGTTGTGCGAGGCCGTGACCATGGCGACGCAGGGCACATCCAGGTCGAACTGTGCAAAATAGGCCATCGGCGTCACGGCGAGGCCAATGTCATGCACCCTGCAGCCCGCCGCCATCAGGCCGGAGATCAGCGCATATTTGATCGAGGCCGAATAGCCGCGGAAATCGTGCCCGGTGACGATCTCTTGGCGGACGCCGAGTTCGGCGATCAGCGCACCCAGCCCCATGCCGAGCGCCTGCACCCCCATCAGGTTGATTTCCTTGTTGAACAGCCAGCGCGCGTCGTATTCGCGGAAGCCGGTGGGCTTCACCATGGGCTCGGATTCGAAGGCATAGGTGTTGGGCAGCAGCGCGGATTTCGGCGTGGGAAACATCGAGACAATCTCGTTAACAGGCAGGAGGAATATACCGCAGCCATAGCGAATGCTCAGGCCGAGCGGAAGGCGGGATCGGCGGCTTATGGCTAATAATTGCGGCAGTTTGGTAACGGAGAAACCTTACTTCAAGCGCGGCTCGGAGCGAAGCGCGGCTCGGAGCGCGCGGAACGGTTCGGCAAAGTTGTCGGCCAGAGTTCTCGACCATGATCGATCCGCTCGCGGATGTGCACCTTGTGTCTCACAATCTCTGATCGCGAGGTCGTGTTGAAACCAATCGGGCCGATCGCGCATATCCCACCCAGGATTACTCCGTCTCGCCCGGTGAACGATCCACAATCGCCATGGCGCAGGACGCGGCCTGACTGATCATTAGAGCATTAATTCAAGCCTCGTCTCGAGCTCTCTCCACGACGTAACGCGTAGGAGACAAAGCATGCGCACGGCGTCGATCCTGGCTGCGATTGCAGCCGGCATGATCTTGTCGATCTGCCAAATGACGACCGCTCAATCGGCAAACGAGAGGTTGCCGGGCCTGCCGACCGGTCCCCCGTCCATGCCTCTGCACCTCAAGTTTGGCGATCCGACGCTTCCTCCGATGGCATACACGGTGTTCTGCCTGCACTACCGGGACGAATGCCGCCCCCGCCTGATGTTTCGTGGCGGTCCGGTGCACTTGACCGAGGCGCGATGGGAAGATCTGAAAGAGGTCAACGCGACCGTTAACAACGCCATCATCTCGGAACCGAACGAAGGGGGCCTGGCAACGGAGGTCTGGCTCATCGACCCCAAGCGCGGCGACTGCAACGACTACGCCGTCAGCAAGCGCCACAGGCTTCTGAGCCGAGGCTGGCCCGAGCGGGCGCTTCTGCTCAGCGAGGTCGAGACCGTCTGGGGCAAGCATCACCTGGTTCTGGTCGTTCGAACGCAGAGCGGCGACCTGATTCTGGATAATTTGACGGCGCAGATCAGACCGTGGCCACGCGCACCCTATCGCTGGATTCGAATTCAATCGCCGAGCAACCCGCGATATTGGAGCATCGTCGCGCCGCGTAGCGTATAGGGCGCCGTCAGGCGTTGGACCGAGGCGCTCGCCTACTGTTCCAGCACCATCTGGCCGTTGGCATATTCGAAGCGCCTCAGCTTGGACAGAAAGGAGAGGCCGAGCAAATTCTCGGACAGCGCCTCGTCAGGCAGAACCATGGCATCGACGTCGCGAACGATGAGACCGCCGACGTCGAGCATGGCGATGCGGGCGCGCGCGGCCTTGATGGTGCCGTTGGCGGTCGTGACCTTCGCGTTGTAATCGCCGCGCGACGGGCGCAGGCCGAAGCGGGCAGCCGATGTCTCGTTCAGCGCCACCACGGAAGCGCCGGTGTCGACCATGAAGGCGATGCGCTGACCGTCGATCCGCCCTTCCGTCTGGAAATGGCCGCGGGCGTCGCGCGGGATGCTGACGCTGCGATTGTTCGCTTGCGGCGCGGCGGCCTGCACGGCGGCCATCTGGCGCGGCACCGAGGTGGCGGAGGCCGAGCTCATCTTGTCGGCCATCTGCGCCATGAATGTGCCCAGCCCGATCAAGATGGCCGCGAAGATCATAATGTTACGCATGACACCACTCGGAACCGAAAACACGATTTCATCACGCTACGCGCCCGTCCGCGAGCGAGCCTGCGACCGGGGCGCCGCCATTTTGGCGAAAAGCGTGACGGAAGGGTTAATGCAGGCTTATGGAATTACGTCCCGCGCGGCTTGGCGCGCCGGGTGGGCAGAGCGTTCGCCGGATCGTCCGGCCAGGGATGGCGCGGATAGCGCCCGCGCAGATCGGAGCGGACCGCGATGTAACTGCCGCGCCAAAAACCGGGCAGGTCGCGCGTCACCTGCACCGGGCGCTGCGCCGGCGACAGCAGTTCCAGAACGAGCGGCACCTTGCCGCCCGCGATCGATGGATGGCTGTTGAGGCCGAACAGTTCCTGGAGCCGCACGGCGATGGTCGGCCCCTGCTCGGCCTCATAGTCGATCGCGAGCATCGTCCCGGTCGGCGCCTCGAAATGGGTGGGCGCCTCGCGTTCGAGCCGGGCGCGCAGCTCCCACGGCAACAGCGCCATCAGCGCGTCGGAGAGGTCGCCGGCGGAGACGTCCTTCAGCGCCGTCTTGTCGTAGAGCGCAGGCACCAGCCAGTCATCGCGCCGCGCGATCAGGGCGTCGTCGGACAGATCGGGCCAGCTCTCGCCTTCGGCCTTGCGCAGGAACATCACGCGGTCGCGCCATTGGATGGCGGCTTTCGACCAGGGCAGCCGGTCGAGGCCGGCGGCGATCAGGCCGTCGGCGAGAATGCGGGCCGTCGTCTCGGACGGCGTGAGCGTGAGGGGTGCCTCAGACAACGTAATGGCGTGCAGCGCGCGTTTGCGGCGTGCGCGCAGCGCCATCGCGCCGCGATCAAAAGAAATCTCGTCCGAGGTTTCGATGTGCTCGGCGAAATGGCCTTCGATGTCGCCCTCGCTGATCGGCGCGGCAAGGAGGATGCGCCCGCTCGCCGCCGTGCCCGTCATCTCGGCCACCGCTATATAGGGCGCGCGCGCAGGCGAAGACGTCTGCTCGACGGCCGCGCCGCGGCCATTGGCGAGCACGAAGCTGCCGTTGCCACGGTTGCGCGCGACACGGTCGGGGAAGGCGTAGGCGAGCATAATGCCGGTGCGCAAGTCGCCCTGCCCCGGCGTCCCTTTCTCCGATGATGCGACTTGCGAGGCCCAGCGCCGTGCGAGGTCGCGGGCGCTGCTGGCGCGAGGCGAGCGGTCGCGGCGGAATTGATCGAGACGGTGGTCGAGATCGACGCTGTCGCCGCCGAGCCCGCGCTCGGTGAGGATGGCGGCGATTTCGGCGGCGGCCTCGCCGCTGCCAGCGCGATGCGAATCCACGATCATGCGCGCGAGCCGCGGCGGCAGCGCCAGCGCGCGCAGGCTCTTGCCTTCCGCCGTGATGCGACCGTCGGCATCGAGCGCGTTGAGCTCGGCAAGCAGGCTCTTTGCCTCTTTCCAGGCGGGCTGAGGCGGCGGATCGAGGAACGAGAGTGCCGAGGCGTCGCTCACGCCCCATTGCGCGAGATCGAGCACGAGCGAGGAGAGGTCCGCGCTCAGAATTTCAGGCTGGGTGTAGGGCGCGAGCGAGGCGGTCTGCGGCTCGTCCCAGAGCCGGTAGCACACGCCGGGCTCGGTGCGGCCGGCGCGGCCGCGGCGCTGATCGACCGCGGCGCGCGAGGCACGAACAGTCTCGAGCCGCGTCAAGGCGATATCGGGCTCATAGCGCGGCACGCGGGCGAGGCCGGAATCCACGACAATGCGCACGCCCTCGATGGTGAGCGAGGTCTCCGCGATCGAGGTCGCCAGCACCACCTTGCGCGTGCCTTTGGGAGCCGGCGCGATGGCGCGGTCCTGCACGGCGGCATCCAGCGCGCCGAACAGCGGCACGATCTCGATTGCAGCATCATGGACGCGCTCGGCGAGAAAGTTCTGCGTGCGCCGGATCTCGGCCGCGCCGGGCAGGAACGCCAGCACCGAGCCGGCATCGGCGCGCAGCGCGGAGGCAATCGCATCCGCCATCTGCCGCTCCAGCGGCGCATCTGCCTTTCGACCGAGATAGCGCGTCTCGACCGGGAACGCGCGGCCCTCGCTCTCGACGACGGGCGCTTCCCCCAGCAGTCTCGCCACCCGGGCGCCGTCCAGCGTCGCCGACATCACGAGGATACGCAAATCCTCGCGCAGGCCCAGTTGCGCATCGCGCGCCAGCGCGAGGCCGAGGTCGGCATCGAGCGAGCGCTCGTGGAATTCGTCGAACAGGACGGCGGCGACGCCCGTCAGCTCGGGGTCGTCGAGGATCTGGCGGGTGAAGATGCCCTCCGTCACCACCTCGATGCGGGTCGCGCGCGAGATTTTCGAGCCGAAGCGGACGCGATAGCCGACGGTCTCGCCGGCGCGCTCGCCGAGCGATTTGGCCATGCGGTCGGCGGAAGCGCGCGCCGCGATGCGCCGCGGCTCCAGCACGACGATCTTCTTACCCCTGGCCCAGGGCGCATCCAGCAGCGCCAGCGGAACGCGCGTGGTCTTGCCGGCGCCGGGCGGCGCCACCAGCACGGCAGCGTTGTGCTTGTCCAGCGTGCGCGACAGGTCGTCGAGCACCGCATCGATCGGGAGGGGCGTGTCGAAGCTGCGAGGCAATGCGCTATCCGTTCGTCCTGCCCGGGCAAAAGCGCGAAGTACGTCTTCGCACCAAACGTCCCGGGGCATCCACGTTTCTTTAGCGCGGAGTGAACAAGACGTGGATGGCCGGGACAAGCCCGGCCATGACGGAATCGTTGCGACGGCCTATCGTCAAACCTGCCCGGCAGGCCGTCCCACGCTCTCATAGACGAAGCCCGCGGCTTCCATGTCTTCGGGACGGTAGATGTTGCGCAAATCGACCACGACGGGCTGCACCATGGTCTCCTTCAACCGGTC
This sequence comes from Bradyrhizobium sp. CCGUVB23, assembly GCF_024199885.1. Classification (NCBI taxonomy): domain Bacteria; kingdom Pseudomonadati; phylum Pseudomonadota; class Alphaproteobacteria; order Hyphomicrobiales; family Nitrobacteraceae; genus Bradyrhizobium; species Bradyrhizobium sp. CCGUVB23. The sequence goes on along the minus strand of NZ_JANADQ010000001.1, from coordinate 4,527,437 downwards.
GAGATCGAGCGCGCGGAACTGCACCCATTCGGTGACGATGACCAGCGCGTCCGCGCCCTTGGCGCAGGCATACGCATCTTCGCAATAGTCGATGGCCGGCAACTCGTGCTTGGCCTGCTCCATGCCGACCGGGTCATAGGCGCGCACCTTCGCACCCTGGTCCAGCAAACCGGTGACGAGCGGGATCGAGGGCGCATCGCGCATGTCGTCGGTGTCGGGCTTGAAGGTGAGACCGAGCACGCCGATGGTCTTGCCGCGCAGCGCGCCGCCGAGCGCGTGGCTGACCTTGCGCGCCATCGCGCGCTTGCGGTTCTCGTTGACGGCAAGCACCGCCTCGACGATGCGCAGGCTCACGTCATAGTCCTGCGCGATCTTGATCAGGGCCTTGGTGTCTTTCGGGAAGCAGGAGCCGCCGAAGCCCGGGCCCGCATGCAGGAACTTGGTGCCGATGCGGTTGTCCAGACCAATGCCGCGCGCGACCTCCTGGACGTTCGCGCCGACCTTCTCGGCCAAATCGGCGATCTCGTTGATGAAGGTGATCTTGGTCGCCAGAAACGCGTTGGCGGCGTATTTGATCATCTCCGCGGTGCGGCGCGCGGTGAACATCAGCGGCGCCTGGTTCAGCGACAGCGGACGGTAGATGTCGCTCATCACTTTTCGACCACGCTCGTCATTAGTGCCGACCACGATGCGATCCGGGAATTTGAAATCGCGGATCGCCGCGCCCTCACGCAGGAATTCGGGGTTGGACGCGACCACCACATCGGCCTTCGGATTGGTCTCGCGGATGATGCGTTCGACCTCATCGCCGGTGCCGACCGGAACGGTCGACTTGGTGACGATGACCGTGAAACCGGAGAGTGACGCAGCGATCTCGCGCGCGGCAGCGTAGACGTAAGACAAGTCGGCATGACCATCGCCGCGCCGCGACGGCGTACCGACCGCGATGAACACGGCCTCCGCCTCCGCCACCGGCCCCGAAAGATCGGTCGTGAAGCTCAGGCGCTTGGCCTTCACATTGGTCTCGACCAGCGAGTCGAGCCCCGGCTCGTAGATCGGGATCTCGCCGCGGTGGAGCGCCGCAATCTTGCGCTCGTCCTTGTCGACGCAGGTGACGTCATGGCCGAAATCCGCAAAGCACGCACCGGAAACCAGCCCCACATATCCCGTGCCGATCATGGCAATTCGCATGAAAAACCTGCCCGTCTTGGTTAACGCATAATGATGCTTCGCAGCGGTCTTAGAGCATTTTCATGTCCGCGGGGAAGAGGCTGCCCCAAGAAAGTCGGCAAGAAAACCGGCATGTGATTTGTAGAGTAAAGGGGACCGAAACCTGCCGCCGGCATACTGCCCCGCTCTTGGGCGGCAACCGCCTCGAAAAGGGACACCATGGCACCATCAGGCACAATCGTGGCAAGCGGAGGTTCCAAGACCTCGCCGCCGGCGCGCCTCGATTGGGTCGATTACGCCAAGGGCATCTGCATCGTCATGGTCGTGATGATGCATTCGGTGCTGGGGGTCGAGCTCGCTGCCGGCGAACCCGGGTTCATGCATGCTCTGGTCGCCTTCGCAAAGCCGTTCCGGATGCCGGATTTCTTCCTGATTTCGGGCCTGTTCTTGCCGCTCGTGATCGACCGCGACTGGCGAATCTATCTCGACCGCAAGGTCGTGCATTTCGCCTACTTTTATGTCCTCTGGGTGACAATCCAGTTCGGCTTCAAGGCGCCGGCCTTCGCGGCCGAGACCAGCTGGCACCATGTGGGCCTTCTGTATCTCGAATCATTCATCGAGCCGTTCGGCACGCTCTGGTTCATTTACCTGCTGCCGATCTTCTTCGTCGTCACAAAACTGACACGGCGAATCCCGCCGCTCGCGATCTGGCTCGTCGCGGCGATGCTGGAGACGGCTCGCATCACAACAGGATGGACCGCCATCGACGAGTTCTGCGCACGCTTCGTCTATTTCTATTCCGGCTATCTGTTTGCGGATTACGTGTTCGCCTTGTCGGATCGCGCGCGCCGGCATCCAGCCGTTGCCCTCGCGACGCTTGGCGCGTGGGCTCTCGTCAATGCGGGTATCGTTGCACACGGCGCCAGCGAATGGCCGATGGTCTCGCTTCTGCTCGGTTTCTCCGGCGCCGTCGCCATCGCGACGATGGGCACGCTGCTCGCGCATGCGCGCTGGCTCAACTTTCTTCGGTTCTGCGGCGAGCACTCGATCGTGATCTATCTCGCCTTCTTCCTGCCGATGGCCGCGACACGGACGCTGCTGCTGCGCACCGTCGTTGTTCCCGACATCGGCATGATGTCGCTGATCGTCACCATCGTGGGCGTCGCCGGTGCGCTCCTGATCTGGCGGGCCGCGCTGCGCCTGCACGCCCACTTCCTGTTCGAGCGGCCGGACGCCTTCTGGATCGCGCCGAAGAAGGCGGGGTCGGTGTTGCAGCCGGCGGAGTAGTTTCTCGCTCCGCTGTCGTCGCCCGGCTCGACCGGGCGACCCAGTATTCCAGAGACAGCAGTTATTGACCGATAGGCCGCGGCGTACTGGATTCCCCGGTCAAGCCGGGGAATGACAGTGGGGATAGCGGCGCCAGCGGCCCAAAAATCGCCCCTCAAAGGCTGTCAAATTCCGCAAAAATTCATACATTGCGGCCATGCCCAAAACCTCCCCGAAGACCACCGCCAAAGCTGACACCAAGGCTGCTGCGCCCAAGGCGGCCGCTGAAACCAAATCCGCTGCTGCCAAGGCTGCTGCCAAACCCGTGGCGGCGAAGGCGGCCGGCAAGGGCGACCATGTCTTCCTGGTCGACGGTTCCTCCTACATTTTCCGCGCATACCACGCGTTGCCGCCGCTCAACCGCAAGTCTGACGGATTACAGGTCAACGCCGTGCTCGGTTTCTGCAACATGCTGTGGAAGCTGCTGCGCGACATGCCCGCGGACAACCGGCCGACGCATCTGGCGATCGTGTTCGACAAGTCGGAAGTCACCTTCCGCAACAAGATCTATCCCGACTACAAGGCGCATCGGCCGCCGGCGCCGGACGACCTCATTCCGCAATTCGCGCTGATCCGCGAGGCGGTGCGCGCCTTCGACCTGCCCTGCCTGGAACAGGCGGGCTTCGAGGCCGACGATCTGATCGCGACCTATGTGCGGCAGGCTTGCGAGCGCGGCGCGAGCGCGACCATCGTCTCCTCCGACAAGGACCTGATGCAGCTCGTGACCGACTGTGTCACCATGTACGACACCATGAAGGATCGCCGCATCGGCATTCCGGAGGTGATCGAGAAGTTCGGCGTGCCGCCGGAGAAGGTGGTCGAAGTGCAGGCGCTGGCGGGCGATTCCACCGACAACGTGCCGGGCGTGCCCGGCATCGGCATCAAGACCGCGGCGCAATTGATCGTCGAATATGGCGACCTGGAGCAGCTTCTGTTCCGCGCCGGCGAGATCAAGCAGCCGAAGCGGCGCGAGGCGCTGATCGAAAACGCCGAGAAGGCGCGGATCTCGCGCCAGCTCGTGCTGCTCGACGACAAGGTCGATCTCGAAGTGCCAATGGACGATCTGGCTGTCCACGAGCCGGACGCGCGCAAGCTGATCGCCTTCCTGAAGGCGATGGAGTTCACGACGCTGACTCGCCGCGTCGCCGAATACGCCCAGGTCGATCCCGCCGATGTGGAGGCCGATCCCGGCTACAAGACCGGCGCCAGCGTGTTCTCGCCACTGCCGCCCTCGGACGTCGTGCCGGCGCCGGGACCCGGAGCATCGGCGCAAGCTGCACCCAGGGAGCGCAATAAGGCCGCCGGCAAGGAGGACAAGGCCGCAAGCCCGAAGGGCGCGCCGGTCTCGCTCGCCGAGGCTCGCGCGGAAGCCGCGCGCAAGACCAGGATCGACCGTACCAAATATCAGACGATCAAGACGCTCGACCAGCTCGAGGCGCTGATCGCGCGCATCCACGACACCGGCCATGTCGCGCTCGAGGTGAAGGCGAACTCGGAAGACCCGATGCAGGCCGACATCTGCGGCATCGCGCTGGCGCTCGGCGCGGACGATGCCGCCTATGTGCCGCTGGCCCACAAGCCACCGGGCGGCGGCGCCGGACTGTTCGATGCGGGGCTCGCGCCCGACCAGGTGAAATTCGAAGCGGCCGTCGCAGCGCTGAAGCCTGTGCTCGAGTCGCAGGGCATCTTGAAGATCGGATACAACGCCAAGTTCATCGCGGTGCTGCTGGCGCAGGCCGGCATCACGCTGTGCAACCATGATGATTCGGAATTGATCTCCTATGTGCTCGACGCCGGCCGCGGCTCGCACGCGCTGGAATCGCTCGCCGAGCGCTGGCTCGGGCACGCGGTGCTCGCCGAAAGCGAGCTCGTCGGCAGCGGCAAGAACAAACTCACCTTCGATCAGGTCGCGATCGACAAGGCGACCGAGCATTCCGCCGAGCGCGCCGATGTGACCTTGCGTTTGTGGCACGTGCTGAAGCCGCGCCTTATCGCCGAGCACATGAGCGCCGTCTACGAGACGCTGGAGCGTCCGCTGACCAGCGTGCTCGCGCGCATGGAGCGTCGCGGCATCTCGATCGACCGCCAGGTGCTGTCGCGGCTGTCGGGCGACTTTGCCCAGACCGCGGCGCGGGTGGAAGCCGAGATCCAGGAGATCGCCGGCGAGCCCGTCAATGTCGGCAGCCCAAAGCAGATCGGCGACATCCTGTTCGGCAAGATGGGACTTCCGGGCGGCACCAAGACCAAGACCGGCGCATGGTCGACGACGGCGCAGGTGCTGGATGATCTCGCCGAGCAGGGCCATGACTTCCCGAAGAAGATTCTGGAATGGCGCCAGGTCTCGAAGCTGAAATCGACCTACACCGACGCACTGCCGACTTACGTCAATCCGCAGACCCATCGCGTGCACACGACCTACGCGCTGGCCGCGACCACCACGGGCCGGCTGTCGTCGAACGAGCCGAACTTGCAGAACATTCCGGTGCGCACCGAGGACGGGCGAAAGATCCGCCGCGCCTTCATTGCGACGCCCGGGCACAAGCTGGTCTCGGCCGACTATTCGCAGATCGAGCTGCGGCTGCTCGCCGAGATCGCCGACATTCCCGTGCTGAAGCAGGCCTTCCGCGACGGGCTCGACATTCACGCGATGACGGCATCCGAGATGTTCGGCGTGCCGATCAAGGGCATGCCGAGCGAAATCCGACGCCGGGCCAAGGCGATCAATTTCGGCATCATCTACGGCATCTCCGCGTTCGGCCTTGCTAACCAGCTCGGCATCGCGCGCGAGGAGGCCTCCGCCTACATCAAGAAGTATTTCGAGCGCTTCCCCGGCATCCGTGCCTATATGGACGAAACGCGCGATTTCTGCCGGAGCCACGGCTATGTCACGACGCTGTTCGGCCGCAAGTGTCACTACCCCGACATCAAGGCGTCTAACGCCTCGGTGCGCGCCTTCAACGAGCGCGCCGCGATCAACGCGCGCCTGCAGGGCACGGCCGCCGACATCATCCGCCGTGCCATGACGCGGGTGGAGGACGCGCTGGCGGCAAAGAAGCTCTCGGCGCAGATGCTGCTTCAGGTGCATGACGAATTGATCTTCGAGGTGCCGGACGCGGAGGTCGAGGCGACGTTGCCGGTCGTGCAGCACGTGATGCAGGACGCACCGTTCCCGGCCGTGCTGCTCTCGGTGCCGCTCCATGTCGATGCCCGCGCGGCGACCAACTGGGACGAGGCACACTGACGGCGGGCACCCTGATGAAGATCGCAACGATCTCCGGCAGCTTGCGCGCCGGCTCGAGCAATACGGCTGCGTTGCGTGCAGCGGCCCTGCTCGCGCCTGTTGGCGTCGAAATGGTAGCCTTCGAAGGAATTGCGGGCCTGCCCTTCTTCAATCCGGATCTCGATGGCAATGACGTGCCCGCCCCCGTCGGGGCAATGCGCAACCTCATCGGAAGCGTGGATGGCCTCCTGATCTCCAGCCCCGAATATGCTCGCGGTGTCGCCGGCGTCCTGAAGAATGCGCTCGACTGGCTGGTCGGAAGCCATGAATTTCCGGGCAAGCCGGTCGCATTGATCAACACCTCGCCTCGCGCCACGCACGCGCTCGCTGCCCTCACGCTCACCTTGGAGACGATGTCGGCCCGGATCGCACGGGACGCCTGCGTGACGCTGCCCCTGCTCGGCGGCGCCTTCGACGAGCACGGCATCGTCGCAGATCCCGCAATCGCAGAGCCGCTGCGTTCGGCGATGGAGCGTTTTGCGGCGTTCATCCGGAGCGTAGAGGCCGACGCGTCCTAGCAAATTGTCCTCCGTGCAATTGCGCGATGGCGACGCGAGCCCTCGCATATTAGAACCGGTGTATCTCCCGCACGAGTTCACCGATGCCCCCCACATCCGCCCTGCTCGGCTTTGCCCTCGTCTGCCTCGGCCTCGTGCTGACGCCTGGGCCGAACATGATCTATCTGATCTCGCGCTCGATCACGCAGGGGCCGGCGGCCGGCATCGTCTCGCTCGGCGGCGTGGCGCTGGGCTTCGTGTTCTACATGCTGTGCGCGGCGTTTGGCATCACCGCGCTGCTGCTCGCCATTCCCTTCGCCTATGACGCGCTGCGCCTCGCCGGCGCCGGCTATCTCTTCTGGCTCGCCTGGCAGGCGGTGAAGCCGGGCGGCCGCTCGCCGTTCCAGGTGAGGAAGCTTGAGATCGACAGCCCGCGAAAACTGTTCGCGATGGGCTTCGTCACCAACCTGCTCAATCCCAAGATCGCGATGCTCTATCTGGCGCTGCTGCCGCAGTTCATCGACCCCGCCGCTGGCAGCGTGCTGACACAGTCGCTGGTGCTGGGTGCCATCCAGATCGCGATCAGCGTCAGCGTCAACGCGATCATCGCGCTCGCCGCCGGCTCGATCGCGCTGTTCCTGGCAACGCGCCCGAGCTGGATGCTGGTGCAGCGCTGGCTGATGGGTACGGTGCTCGCCGGACTTGCCGTGCGCATGGCGGTGGAAGCGAAGCGGGTGTGACGTTCTTCACCCTCTCCCCTTGTGGGAGAGGGTGCCGAGCGAAGCGAGGCGGGTGAGGGGTTGCCTCCGCAAGCTCATGTGCGGAGAGAGACCCCTCACCCGTCTCGCCGACGCTTTTGCGTCGGCGATCCACCCTCTCCCACAAGGGGAGAGGGTAAGACGACCTCAATCCAGTTTCGCCTCCATCCCCCGCTTCACCGCGGGGCGCGCCATCAGGGCCTCGTACCAGCGCTTCACGTTGGGAAAGTCCGCGAGCTCCACCTTGTGGCGCGGGTGGCGCCAGGCCCAACCCAGGATGGCGAAATCGGCGACCGAGAGATCGCCCGCGACGAAATCTCGGCCCTCGAGCCGGCGATCCAGCACGCCGTAGAGACGGCGCGTCTCGGCCATGTAGCGCTTCAACCCATAGGCGCGGTCCTGCTCGTTCTCGAGCGCAATGAAATGATGCACCTGGCCGGGCATCGGCCCGAAGCCGCCCATCTGCCACATCAGCCATTCGTAGACGGGTATGCGCTCGGCAAGCGACTTCGGCAGGAATTTGCCGGTCTTCTCGCCGAGATAGAGCAGGATCGCACCGGATTCGAACACGCTGACGGGCTTCCCGTCCGGCCCCTCGGGGTCGACGATCGCGGGGATCTTGTTGTTCGGGCTGAGCTTGAGGAACTCGGGCGCCATCTGCTCGCCCTTGGTGATGTTCACCGGGAAGACCTTGTAAGGGAGCCCCATTTCCTCCAGCGCGACCGAGATTTTTCGGCCGTTTGGCGTATTCCAGGTGTGGAGCTCGATGGTCATTTGCCTGTTTCCTTACGGTTTCTCGGGCATCCCACTACTCCAGGACGTTGCGGCCTTACAACCAGCGGTCCGGCATGGTGGCTGTCCGACCGGCGCGGCCGATGCCCTGTTGACGGTAGTTTTGCGGACCCGACCTCCCTCTGGCATGTCGGCTCCGTGGCGGATAAATTCCGCCTCCTCCAAAAGAGCCCCAGAGGACCGTCGTGTCGAAATCAGCCTCCCGCGCCCGCTTGTTCGAAATCATCCGCCGGCGCTCCTTCGGCCGCGGCGAGGTGACGCTCGCATCGGGCCGCAAGAGCGATTTCTATTTCAACCTGAAGCCGACCATGCTCGACCCCGAAGGGGCGACGCTGCTGGCCGAGCTCACCTATGAGGCTCTGAAGGACGACCAGCTCGATTTCATCGGCGGCCTGGAGATGGGCGCGGTGCCACTGGCCGGTGCGCTCGCGCAGATCTCCTGGATCAAGGGCCATCCGATCGCGGCCTTCTTCGTGCGCAAGAAGCCGAAGGAGCACGGCGCCAAGCTCGCGATCGAAGGCCTTGCCAAGGGCGAGACGCTGGAAGGCAAGCGCGTCGTGATCGTCGAGGACGTCACCACCACCGGCGGCTCGGCGCTGAAGGCCGTGGAATCGGTGCGCGAGGCCGGCGCCAATGTAGTGTTGGTGCTGACCATGGTCGACCGCGAGGAAGGCGCCAACGACACCTTCGGCCAGGCCGGCCTGCCGTTCCGATCGCTCTACAAGGCGTCGGAATTTTTGAAGAGCTGAGACAGCAAGGGCTCACTCCATTGTCTTGCCCGGGCTTGTCCCCGGCCTTGACGCGATTCGATCCAACAACCGCCACGGTCACCGCTCATTTACTATCCGGAACTATGGTGAATCAGCGCTGAGATACGTTGCTCTCGGTGGGGTTCGTTGCGTCCGGTGGAGTGGGCATTGCGTACAGATTTGTCCAAAGTGCGTTGGCCGCACCGCGCGATACTCGTGGCCGCAGCCGTTGCGGCGCCGCTTCTCGTGGCGCCAGCCGCCGTGTCCGCCGAAGGCCTGTTCGACTTCTTTTTCAACGCACTCCAGCGTCCGCAGCGCAGCGCGCCGCAGCCGAGTTCCTATATCGATCCCTTCGCGGCAGCGCAGCCGATTGGCCCCGCGCAGGATTCGCCCACGCGATCGGCCGCCGGCGGATCGGGCCCGGCCTTCTGCGTGCGCACCTGCGACGGCAAGTATTTTCCGCTGATGCGCGGCGTGGCCTCGCCGGCGCAGATGTGTCAGGCTTTCTGTCCTGCCACCACGACCAAAATCTATTTCGGCTCCAGCATCGACGGTGCCGCTTCGCAGACCGGCGAGCGCTATGCCGACAGCGAGAACGCGTTCGCCTTCCGCAAGGCGCTGCGCGCGGACTGCACCTGCAATGGCCGCGAGCCGGTCGGACTTGCGCCGGTGGACCTTGCTCTCGATACGTCGCTGAAGGCCGGCGACGTGATCGCGACGAGTGACGGTCTGGTCGCCTATACCGGCGTCCGCCTTGGCAACGAGCAGGCCGCCGACTTCACGCCGGTCGCCTCCTATCCCGGCCTCACCGCACAGGTCCGCTCCCGCCTCGGCGAGATGAAGGTCGCGCCGGTGCGCGCCGAGACGGTGGCGGCGGATGCGCCACCGCCGGAGATCGTACGCGAGACGCCGCCGGATGTGACGGTGCCGAAGACGCCGACGCAGAAATCGGGCAGGCGCGCGGGGCTGAATTGACGCTTCGCGTCACCGTCCGATGATCACGCCGATCACGTTCGGCGCTGCCAGATATTTCTCCTCGATCGCCGCGCGCGCAGCGGCGCGGTTTTCCGCCGTGAGCAATCCGCGCTTCTCGGCGAGGATCATCCAGCAGAAGCCCCACCAGTCCGTCAGCATGCCCGCATCGTCGACGAGATCATAACCCTGTTCGGCTGCGAAAATGCGCGCCTGCGCCTCGTCGAGCGTGTCGAGGAACAGGTGGTCCTCAGCCGAGAACAGGTCGTCGCTGATGTCGTCGATGGTGTAGCCCCAGATCGACTGGCAAACCGCGTTGAACTCGCGATCGATCTGATCGTCATCGACCGCGTAGCGCCGCGCCGCCTGATGCAGCCGCGACAGCGAGCGCGCGAAGTCGCCAATTCGGGTGAGGGCGAATTGATCAAAGGCAATGGTGGACATGTAGTCCTCGCGAAATCGGACAGACGCTAGATATTGTGTCGGCAATGCGCCGAATCACAATGATATATCAAAGACTTGCTAAATTGTTCTTAATTTGTTCCGACGACCTTTGAAGCCGTCGTCCTGGCGAAAGCCAGGACCCATTATCCCGGTCAGCGTTGTCTTTGCGAGGTTGAGCCAGCCATGAGCACAGGCAGCTACTACGTCTACATCCTGGCGAGTCGACATCACGGCACTCTCTACATCGGCATCACCAACGACATCCGTGCACGGCTCGAGCAGCATCGCTCCGGTCGCGGGTCGAAGTTCGTCCTGAAATACAAGATATTCCGCCTTGTGCACGTCGAAGCATTCGCTACTCCGCAAGAGGCCATTGCGCGCGAGAAGCAACTCAAGTTCTGGAAACGCGACTGGAAGATCAAGCTGATCGAGCAGGAAAATCCCGACTGGAACGACCGGTCGGGCCTCATCTGACAGTTGGGGTAATGGGTCCTGGCTTTCGCCAGGACGACCAGATGGAGAGAGCTTTTGCGCCTAACTTCTCAAGTCGCCGCCGACAGCATCCTGTCGCCGCAATAGCTCGCGTAGAACCTGCCGCCGCATTGGCGCTTGATGGCGGCGCAGCGTGCGGCTGGCGCGGCGTTTTGCGGCAGGGAGAATGCGCAACTCACGCCGTCAGCGCTGCGGCCGATCTTGTCGGCGGCAAAGGCGGCGCTGGAGGCAGTGATGCAGATGACGAGCAGGGCGATTTCGATCAGCAGTCTCATGGGCGTATCCTCCCTCCACACCAAGGGCTGAATCCTCCACCAATTTAGCACGAAATCCGCGTCTCTCCGTGCGCGACCGGGTTCCCAAAGCGGCCCATTCCTTGCATAAATTTGCGCCAGCGCAGTGCACGGTCGCGCCGGCGATGGTTCCGCTTCCGCGACGAGCCGCGTAAGGTTTGCCGCGCAAGATTTGGCGCGTAAGCTTGTTCCGTGTCCCGAGACCAGGAAGTGACTGTTTTGCAAGAGCAATCGTTCCAGCCGAATTTTCCCGCAGCCGGTCAGCCCATCGACGAACTGGCGCTGACGGAGATCAAGGGCGCGATCCTGGCAAAGCTGCGCCTTGCCATCGGCAAGGACGCGGGCATGGCGACCAGGCACGACTGGTACCAGGCCGCAGCTCTCGCGCTGCGCGATCGTATCGTGCATCGCTGGCTCAGCGCGGAAAAGCGCAGCTACGATGCCGGGCGCAAACGCGTCTACTATCTCTCGCTCGAATTTTTGATCGGCCGTCTCTTCACCGACGCGCTGAACAACATGGGCCTGCTCAATATCTTCGAGGTCGCACTCGGCGATCTCGGCGTCTCGCTCCCTGAGCTGCGCAAGTGCGAGCCGGATGCCGCGCTCGGCAATGGCGGTTTGGGGCGGCTCGCGGCCTGCTTCATGGAGAGCATGGCGACGCTGTCGATCCCCGCGATCGGCTATGGCATCCGCTATGATTACGGCCTGTTCCGCCAGATCATCAATCAGGGCTGGCAGCAGGAATATCCGGACGAATGGCTGAGCTTTGGCAACCCCTGGGAATTGCAGCGGCCGGAGGTCGTCTATCACGTCCATTTCGGCGGCGGCGTCGAGCATGTCGACGACAAGGGCCGCGACCGCTCGATCTGGCATCCTGCCGAGACCGTACAGGCGATCGCCTATGACACGCCGATCGTCGGCTGGCGCGGCCAGCACGTCAATGCGCTGCGGCTGTGGTCGGCGCGCTCGCCCGATCCGCTGAAGCTCGACGTGTTCAATTCGGGCGACTATGTCAGCGCCTCGTCCGAGCAGGCGCGCGCCGAAGCGATCTGCAAGTTCCTCTACCCGAATGACGAGAGCCCGGCGGGCCGCGAGCTGCGCTTGCGACAGGAGTATTTCTTCGTCTCGGCCTCGCTCCAGGATCTCGTCAAGCGGCATCTCTCCGCCGACGGACAGTTGCGCAGCCTGGCGATGAAGGTCGCGGTGCAGCTCAACGACACGCATCCGTCCCTTGCCGTGACCGAATTGATGCGGATCCTGATCGACCTGCACAATTTCCGCTGGGACGAGGCGTGGAAGATTACGGTCGCCACGCTGTCCTACACCAACCACACGCTGCTACCGGAAGCGCTCGAAACCTGGCCGGTCGAGCTGTTCGAGCGGCTGTTGCCGCGGCATCTCGAGATCATCTACCGCATCAACGTCCAGCATCTGGCGCTGGCCGAAGCGCGCTGCCCCGGCGACATCGACTTCCGCGCCTCGGTCTCGCTGATCGACGAGAGGAGCGGCCGTCGCGTGCGTATGGGCCAGCTCGCCTTCGTCGGCTCGCACCGCATCAACGGCGTCTCGGCGATGCATTCGGACCTGATGCGCGAGACCGTGTTCCACGATCTCAACCATCTCTATCCCGGCCGCATCACCAACAAGACCAACGGCATCACTTTCCGCCGCTGGCTGATGCTGGCGAACCCGAAGCTCACCGACCTCTTGCGCGAGGCTTGCGGCGACGCCGTGCTCGACGATCCCACGCAATTGACGCTGCTGGAAGCGCGCGCCAGCGACGTCGCGTTCCAGCAAAAATTCCGCGCGGTCAAGCATCACAACAAGACGGCGCTCGCGCGCGTGATCGGCGAGCGGCTCGGCATCAAGGTCGACCCGAGCGCGCTGTTCGATGTGCAGATCAAGCGCATTCACGAATACAAGCGCCAGCTCCTCAACATCATCGAGACGGTCGCGCTGTACCAGGCGATCAAGGACAACCCCAACGGCAACTGGGTGCCGCGGGTGAAGATTTTTGCCGGCAAGGCGGCGGCGAGCTACCGCTACGCAAAGCTGATCATCAAGCTGATCAACGACGTCGCCGAGGTCGTCAACAACGATCCCGCGATCGGCGGTAAGCTCAAGGTCGCCTTCCTGCCCGACTATAATGTCAGCCTCGCCGAGGTGATCATTCCCGCGGCCGATCTCTCCGAGCAGATCTCGACCGCCGGCATGGAAGCCTCCGGCACCGGCAACATGAAGCTGGCGCTGAACGGCGCGATCACCATCGGCACGCTCGACGGCGCCAATATCGAGATCCGCGACCATGTCGGCGCGGAGAACATCGCGATCTTCGGCATGGAGGCCGGCGACGTGATGATCCGGCGCAAGCAGGGCCTCGATGCGGCGGACGTGATCCGCAAATCCCCGCAGCTCTCGCGCGCCATCAATTCGATCGGCGTCGGCGAGTTCTCGCCCGGCGATCCCGGCCGCTTCGAATCCATCGCGCATGCGCTGCGCTATCTCGACCACTACATGGTCAGCGCCGATTTCGATTCCTACTACGAGGCGCAGCGTGGCATCGACGCGCGCTGGCAGGTGGCGCCGGCCTGGACACGGGCCTCCATCCTCAACGTTGCGCGCATGGCCTGGTTCTCCTCCGACCGCACCATCCGCGAATATGCCGAGGAGATCTGGAACGTGCCGGTGCACCCGACGACGCCCGCTTTCCAGGAGGCAGAGGATCAGCGCGGCGCTACGGGCTGATTTTTCCGCGAAACGGAATCTGTGTTACCTGCGAGGTCATTGCACAAGTCCCCGACGATGATGATATGACCATCATCATCTCCGGGGGCCAGTTTCAGTGATGGTCACCCTTGGCTCAACGCTCGTCATTGCGAGCGCAGCGAAGCAATCCAGAATCTTTCCGCGGCGGCAGCCTGGATTGCTTCGCTGCGCTCGCAATGACGGTGGTGGCAGGTATCGAGGATCTCAATGCACGCCAAACTCCCGCACCTCTTCGACGAGGCCACCCGCGTCACCGCCGGCGACAGTTGCTGGCAGGGACACACCAGCGATGACTACTGGGCCTTCGTCGGCCCGTTCGGCGGCGCCACCGCCGCGACCGTCTTGCGCGCGCTGATCGACCACCCACAGGCCGCGGGCGACCCGCTTTCGGTGACCGTGAACTACTGCGCGCCAATCGCCAAGGGCCCGTTCGATCTCGACGTGCGGCTGGTGAAGGCCAATCGCTCCAGCCAGCATTGGTGCGTCGAGCTGTCACAAGACGGCGGCGAGGTCGCAACGCTGGCGACCGCCGTGTTTGCCGAACGCCGTCCATCCTGGTCGCATCAGGTGGCACAGTTTCCCGACGCGACGCCGTTCGAACAGACGCTGCCCTTTCCCAAGATCAAGGCGTCCTGGGCCAACCAGTACGAATTCCGGTTCGTCGAGGGCGAGATGCGGAACGGCCCGCCGCAGGCCGAGCCGGCCAGCGCCTATTCAAAAGTCTGGATCAGCGATCGCACGCCGCGCAAACTCGACATGCTCTCGCTGATGGCGATGTCGGACGCGTTCTTCGGCCGCATCTTCCACGCGCGGCGCGAACTGGTGCCGTTCGGCACGGTGTCACTGACGACCTATTTTCACACCGACGCGGAGGAGCTTGCCGCCGAGGACATCACGCGCGTGCTCGCCACCGCCGATGGCAAGATCTTTCACAAGAGCTACGGCGATCAGACCGGCGAGCTGTGGTCGCCGAACGGCCGCCTGCTCGCGACCACGACTCAGATCGCGTATTTCAAGGCGTAGCTGCTTCCGCAAGCTCGTCATTGCGAGCGCAGCGAAGCAATCCAGGATCCCTCCGCGGAACGACTCTGGATTGCTTCGCTGCGCTCGCAATGACGGTTGAGAGATGGCACCGAATACAAGAAGGGCGGCCTCGCGGCCGCCCTCTTATATTAAGAACAGAGCAAACCTACTCCGCCGCGAGCTTCACGTCCGGCGCGGCGGCGCGGACTTCGGCGTCGACCTGGGCCTCGAACTTGGCAAAATTCTTCTGGAACATGCCGACCAGGGCGCGGGCAGTCTTGTCGAACTCGTCCTTGTCCTTCCAGGTGTTGACCGGGTTGAGGATCTCAGCTGGCACGCCCGGCAGCGCAGTCGGGACGGCGAAGCCGAAATACTTGTCGGTGCGGAATTCGACGTTGCGCAAGGAGCCGTCGAGTGCGGCGGTGAGCAGCGCGCGCGTCACCTTGATCGGCATGCGGCTGCCGACACCGTACTTGCCGCCGGTCCACCCCGTGTTGACCAGCCAGCAATCGACATTGTGCTGGGCGATCAGGTCGCGCAGCATGTTGCCGTAGACGGACGGATCAAGCGGCAGGAACGGCGAGCCGAAGCAGGTGGAGAATTCCGGCTGCGGCTCATTGCCGAGACCACGCTCGGTGCCCGCGACCTTCGCGGTATAGCCGGACAGGAAGTGATACATCGCCTGCGCCGGCGAGAGCTTTGCGATCGGCGGCAGTACGCCGAAGGCGTCGGCGGCGAGCATCACCACGTTCTTCGGCTGCGGCGCGCGGCCGGTGCGCGAGGCGTTCGGGATGAAATCGAGCGGATAGGCCGAGCGCGTGTTCTCGGTCTTGGAGCCGTCGTCGAAATCGACCACGCGGGTGTCGTCGTCGAGCACGCAGTTCTCGAGCACCGCGCCGAAGCGCGTCGAGGCGGCATGGATCTCGGGCTCGGCTTCCTTCGACAGCTTGATGCACTTGGCGTAGCAGCCGCCCTCGAAGTTGAACACGCCGTTCGGGCCCCAGCCGTGCTCGTCGTCACCGATCAGCGTGCGGTTCGGATCGGCCGACAGCGTCGTCTTGCCCGTGCCGGACAGGCCGAAGAAGATCGCGGTGTCGCCCCTGGCGCCGACATTGGCCGAGCAGTGCATCGGCATCACGCCACGCTCGGGCAGGTAATAGTTCAGCGTGGTGAAGACCGACTTCTTCATCTCGCCGGCATAGTACGAGCCGCCGATCAGCACGATCTTGCGCGCGAAGTCGATCGCGACGACGTTCTCCGACTTGCAGCCGTGACGTTTCGGATCGGCGCGGAAGCTCGGCATGTCGATGATGGTGAGCTCGGGCACGAAGGTCGAGAGCTCGATCGCCTCGGGGCGGATCAGGAGCGTGCGGATGAACAGCGAGTGCCAGGCGAGCTCGGTGAAGACGCGGGTCTTGATCCGGTAGGCCGGATCGGCGCCGCCATAGAGGTCCTGCGCGAACAGGCTCTTGCCCTCGGCGTGCTTGAGGAAATCCTGATAGAGCGTCTCGAACTGCTCCGCGGTGATCGACTGATTGCCGGCCCACCACATCTTCTTGTCGGTGGTGGCGTCGCGCACCGTGAACTTGTCTTTCGGGCTGCGGCCGGTGAATTCACCGGTGTCCGCGCAGAGCGCGCCATCAGCGGAGAGCACCGCTTCTCCGGCAGAGAGCGAGTGCTGATAAAGTTGTGGCGCGCCGAGGTTCCAGTGAACCCGCTTGAGATTCTTTAAGCCGAATTTATCGGCGCCGAAGGCACCGTTGCGCACGCCCGTCTCTTGCACGAAAAATCCTCCTAGAACCCGCATTACTGGCGCGATCATCTTTGAGCGCCATCCATCGCGGCCACCGTGAATAATAGGCCGTCCGGCCTCGGCTGGACGACCTAATACTGATGAACGCTGGCGTTGCCAAGCCGATCCCGCAGGATTTGGTTTATTCAAGGGCCGGGCCAAAAGTCGCGCATGCCTACCCTGAAGCCCGTGCGTCGAAAACGATCAATGATCGCGCAACCAAATGGGCAAATCAGCGTTGTCCAGGATTTTGCAACGCACAATCCGCCACTGTTTTTCCAGCGCTGTTCTATCGTACCGCACCTTCTCCGATCAGCGCGAAGGGCGCCCAGATCGCAGGATAGGCATTGCGCGGTGAGGAGGCGTCATCGAGATAGGTTAACATTGCGCGCCGCAATGCTTCGGCACGGCCGATTGCTGGTTCGTTTTTGAGCAAGTCGAAAGTCGATGTGGTCAGCCGGGTGGCGGCCTCGGAATCCACTGCCCAATGCGAGACCAGAAGTGCACGCGCGCCGGCATAGAAGAACGCGCGCGCCAGTCCCGATAAAGCTTCCGCACCCGGCTTGTCACCGGCGATGGTGTTGCACGCCGAGAGCACGACCCAGTCTGCATTGAGCTTGAGCTGCGCGACTTCGCTTGCGGTAAGCAGGCCGTCGTCGAAATCGCTCGGCTGATCCGGCATCGAGAGCGCAAGCGAGGGCTCGCCCAATCCCTTGACGTCGCCGGCGACGAGGCCATGGGTGGCGAAATAGATGATGCTGTATTGGGCAAGCGCTGCCCGCTTCAGCGTCGTCTCGCTGGCATCGCGGCCGAGGTGGACATCGGCGTCGGCAGCACCGACGTCCTTCGCCACGGCACCAAGCTCGTCTGCCGTATCGGGCAGCTGTGGCAGTGCCTGGGCGAGCCGCGCGCGATCGACGCCGGCGCCGCGCCAGAAATCGGTATAGGCGAGCGTCGCAATGCTGCGCGCGACGGTCTTCGTGGCGCGCCGGTCCGCGGGCGCCTCCTGCGTGGGATTGAACAGGGGATCGCCAAAGCCGGTCATCGGCTTGACGCTCTGATCCCTGCGCGCAAACGCGCGCAGGGACTTCAGGCTGACCACCGAGGGCAACACCGAGACCGCCTGGCGCCGCAACAGCCACGCGGCGCCGCGATAGCCTTCGAGCGTATCGGGTATCGCAGCTTGCGGCTTCTCGGTGACGAGCAGATGAAACGGCAGTGCCGTCAGCGCACCGGAGGGGACCACGAGCAGGCTGCGCTTGTCCTTTGTAAGCGCCTCGACTGGCCCGAGCAGCGTCACATAGAGCTCGTTGGCGAGCGCAAGATCGAACAGCCCCGACTTATCAGAGGAAGCGCGGGCCTTGCCGACATCGAGCCCCTTGCGGAACGCCGAGACCTTTTGCGCGAGCGCGTCGGTGCCGAGCGGAATCCGTTTCCAGTCGACGCCTTCGCGCGTAATCGCGATGACATAGCTCTCCTTGTCGATGACAGAGAAGAGTGCCATCGCTTCGTCGGCCGATAGCAGCGCCTGGATCTCTTTGACCGCCAGCGGCAGTGGATTGGAGAGCGAGGCATAATCCGGGAATTCGACGGCAAGTGTTTTCTGCAAGCTCGCGCGCTCGCTCGCGATCGCCGCAAGGCGTTGCCGGTTGCGCTGCTCGGTGGCCGCATCGCGCTGCGCGGACTGCTTTGACACCGCGGCGATGATCGCCTTGTCCAGTGTATCGGCCTCTGCGGCGAGATCCTGATCCCGCCGCACCAGTTCGGCGAGCCGGTCGCTGCCGGCCGCGAGCCGCACCGCGAGCTTGTTCACGGCCGACGCGGCAGAGGACTGCGTGCCGCGCTGGATGGCGGCGAGCGCGTCATCCAGCGACTTGTCGTCAGCCAGCAATTGCTGCTGCCGCGCGGCCAACAGGACCGGCAGCACGACGCGGAGCTGTGCGCGATTGTTGGCGAGCGTCCTCTGCACGAGCGGCAGCGCTTCGGCGGTGCGTCCCGAGGCCTGGAGGAAATAGGCAAGATTGCTGGTCGAGGTCGCGACATCGGGATGATCAGGACCAAGCGCACGCTCGCGGATCGACAGCCCGCGGCGATAAAGCGGTTCGGCATCCGCATAGCGCTGCTCGTGCTCATAGAGCCCGGCAAGATTGTTCAGCGAGCGCGCAACATCCGGATGATCGGCGCCCAGCACCTTTTCGCGGATCGCTAGCGAGCGCTTGATCGGCGCTTCGGCATCCGCATCGCGGTTGAGATCGCGATAGAGCTGGCCGAGATTGTTGAGCAGCGTCGCGACCGCCGGATGCTCGGGACCGCCGGCCTTCTGGTAGATCGCGAGCGCGCGCTGAAACAACGGTTCGGCGTCGGCATAGCGTTCCTGCTTCACATAGAGCGTGGCGAGATTGTTGAGGGACTGGCCGACATCGGGATGCTCGCGCGGCAACGTCTTTTCGCGGATGGCAAGCGCACGCTTGAACAGCGGCTCGGCCTCAGCGAAGCGTTGCTGACGTTGATAGAGCGCGGCAAGGTTGTTCAGCTCGGGCGCGATCTCCGGCGTGTCGAGGCCGAGAGATTTTTCCAGCAAAGCGACCGCGCGCTTGTAGAGCGGCTCGGCCTGGTCGTCATGACCTTGCGCGGCGTAGATCTGCGCGAGATTGTTCAGCGCACCGGCGAGGTCGCGGGTGTTGTTGCCCTTCTCGAGGCTTGCCACCATGGCCTGCGCCAGTGACAAGGCTTCCGCATATTTGCCGGCGCGACTGAGCTCGTTGATCTTGGCGCTTTGCGCGGCGAGATTCTGCGCCGTGGCGGAAGTGGCGAAGGATGCGCCGAGCGCGAGCGCAAGGCCCGCCGCCAGCGCCAAACGTCCATATCGTGTCATGAAAACTCTCGCTGCCGACCCGGGCCAAATTGCTTGACCATGGGTCGCAGCGAGGAGCGCCGCCGTTCAAGCCGGCTGTTGCTAACCGCCCTTGGCCCGCGCCTCACCCGCCAGTCTGACCAGCATCTTGCGCAGCGCGTTGCCGTCAGTCACCCGCTCGGGGAACTCGAGCCGCAGCACGGCCTGTTCCGACTGCATATTGATCCCCTCAGGATCGCAGCCGGTACAGCGCCAGTCGCCCTCGGCCGCGCCGAGCAGTTTTGTCGCATACAGAGCCATGGTGTCGCGATGGTCGGCATTCATGTGCGCGACCGCGCCCTCCTCGGCTTCAAGCAGCTCATCGGCGCCAGCGAGGTCCGTGAGGAACTGCGCGGGCTTCAGATCGACGATCCGGCCGAATCCGGCAACCAGATGAGTTCCGGACGGCCTGATCCGGAAGAAGGAAAAATCCTTAAACGAAACAAAGTCTTCCGCAGATGGATGGGCGGCAAGATAGCGCCGGCGCAGGAGCTCCAGCTCGCCTTCCGTCCCCTGCTCCGCCCGTCCCGACAGCATGATCCGGGCCCCTTCCAGGGGATCGCCGGGGGCGCGCTCATCCAGCATCAACGAGACCCGGCCGTCGGCCAGGATGTTCTTGGTATGCACGGCGAGCCGCGAGATCAGCAGGATCGGCGATGCGTCGGGGTGGCTCGCCAGATTGACGAGGGAGCAATAGGGATCGCCGGTATTGGGCATCAGGGTCGCGAGCGCCCCCTGCCGGGAGCGCCGCAACAGCGATTTGGCGAGCTTTCCGGGGTCGAAATCGGAGGTCGGTTGCATCTGATTCTCTTCGGTTTTCCGGCTTTTACGGGTTGCAAGGCCGGCCTTTTCGGGGTTAAACGGGGTCCGGTTATGGGTCGGACCACGGCTGCTTCGCCGTGTTTCCAGGAACTTTGGTCACACTTCAGCCCAGCTTGCATTGCTCGGTGACAAGGTTCGAACCCCAGGTTGGGGGCCCATGTACGCGGCGCATCACTTAATTGCTCGCCGTTTTAGATCACGACCCCAACGGAAAGCAGAGGCTCATGCCCACAATCGCTTTGGTCGACGACGACCGCAACATTCTCACATCCGTCTCGATCGCGCTGGAAGCCGAAGGCTACCGCATCATGACGTACACCGACGGCGCCTCTGCGCTGGACGGCTTCCGCACCACGCAGCCCGATCTTGCCATCCTCGACATCAAGATGCCGCGCATGGACGGCATGGAGACGCTGCGGCGGTTGCGCCAGAAATCCGATCTGCCGGTGATCTTCCTCACCTCCAAGGACGAGGAGATCGACGAGCTGTTCGGCCTCAAGATGGGTGCCGACGATTTCATACGCAAACCGTTCTCGCAGCGGCTGCTGGTCGAGCGCGTCAAGGCAGTGCTGCGCCGCTCGGCACCGAAGGATCCGACCGCCGCGCCGAAGGAGAACGACGCCAAGGCGCTCGATCGCGGCCTTCTGCGCATGGATCCCGAACGGCACACCTGCACCTGGAAGAACGAACCGGTGACGCTGACGGTCACCGAATTCCTGATCCTGCAGGCACTGGCGACCCGGCCCGGCGTGGTGAAGAGCCGCAACGCGCTGATGGACGCCGCCTATGATGACCAGGTCTATGTCGACGATCGCACCATCGACAGTCACATCAAGCGGCTGCGCAAGAAGTTCAAGGTGGTCGACAACGAGTTCGAGATGATCGAGACGCTTTACGGCGTCGGCTACCGCTTCAAGGAAGCCTGAGGCGATCGCCTCCTTCGGGGACTTTGCGGACTGACGTTGCCGTCGGTCTCGGCTAAGATGCGGGACCAAACGCACGACCAGTCCTAACGCGGGCGTAAGCATTGCTTGACCGGACGCAGCCTGATGCAAACCTGAACGCCGCCGACGTCACGTCGGCGGGCGTTCAGGAGTATTCGGCCGAGGAGAAGCAGGTCACGCAAGGCTGGCGGCCGCTGAACTGGCTCAAGCGCGCCGGGCAGTTCTTCTTCGCGCTCTCCTTCTCGAGCCTCACCCGCCGCATCGTCTCGCTGAACCTCGCCGGCCTGGTCGCGCTGGTCGCGAGCATCCTTTATCTGTCGCAGTTCCGTGCCGGCCTGATCGACGCGCGCGCGCAGAGCCTTTTGGTGCAGGGCGAAATCATCGCGGGTGCGATCGCGGCCTCCGCGACGGTACAGACCAACGCCATCACCATCGACCCCGACCGGCTGCTCGATCTCAAGCTCGGCGACAGCTATGGCGGGTCCGACGACTATTCGCCGCTGGATTTCCCGATCAATCCGGAGCGCGTGGCGCCGGTGTTGCGCACGCTGATCTCGCCGACCAAGACGCGCGCCCGGATCTACGATCCCAACGGCATCCTCCTGCTCGACAGCCGCAACCTCGAGAACGTGCTGCGCTACGACCTGCCGCCGCCGTCCGAGAAGCCCGGCATTCTCGAACGCGGCATGACCTCGGTGCGCACCTGGCTCAACCGCGGCGACCTGCCGCTCTATCGCGAGCTCGGGCCCGAGAACGGCAATGGCTATGACGAGGTCGGCGATGCGCTGAAGGGCCAGAAGCGGTCGATGGTGCGGGTCAACTCGCGCGGCGAGGTCATCGTCTCGGTCGCGGTCCCCGTGCTGCGCTCGCGCGCCATCCATGGCGCGCTGATGCTGTCAACGCAAGGCGATGACATCGACCAGATGGTCACCGCCGAGCGGCTGGCGATCCTGAAAGTCGGCGGCGTCGCCGCCGCCGTCATGATCATGCTGTCGCTGCTGCTCGCAAGCACGATCGCAGGTCCCGTGCGGCGCCTTGCCGACAGCGCCGAGCGCGTCCGCCGCCGCATCAAGTCCCGCGTCGAGATCCCCGACTTCACCCGCCGCCGCGACGAAATCGGCCATCTCTCCGGCGCGCTGCGCGACATGACCAATGCGCTCTATCGCCGCATCGAGGCGATCGAGATGTTCGCCGCAGACGTCGCGCACGAGCTGAAGAACCCCCTGACCTCGCTGCGCTCGGCGGTCGAGACCTTGCCGCTGGCGCGCAACGACACCAGCCGCGCGCGCCTGCTGGAAGTGATCGAGCACGACGTGAAGCGGCTCGACCGGCTGATCTCGGACATTTCGGATGCGAGCCGGCTCGACGCCGAATTGCAGCGGCAGGATGCGATCCCCGTCAATCTCAGACGCCTGCTGACGACGCTCACCTCGGTCGCCAACGAAACCAAGCTCGGCCACGACGTCGCGGTCGAAACCCGCTTCGAGGGCCGCGGCCCGACCGACGGCCTGTCCGTGAACGGCCACGATTCGCGGCTCGGGCAGGTGATCTCCAATCTCCTGTCGAACGCGCAGTCCTTCTCCGAGCCCGGCAACAAGGTGCGCATGACCTGCCGCCGGGTGCGGATCGAGATCGAGATCGTGGTCGACGATGACGGCCCCGGCATCCGCGAGGACGCGCTGGAGCGCATCTTCGAGCGCTTCTACACCGATCGCCCGCATCAGGGCTTCGGCCAGAACTCCGGCCTCGGCCTGTCGATCTCCAAGCAGATCATCGAGGCCCATGGCGGACGCATCTGGGCGGAAAATCGCGCTGGTCCCGCGGACGCCGACGGCGTGCCCACGGTTGCCGGCGCGCGCTTCGTGGTGAGGCTGCCGGCGCTATGAGCGAGGACAGCGCCAGCGTCCACGCTTCCGCGGTCAAAATCGGGAATAGGGCTGTGCTGATCCGGGGGCCCTCAGGCGCGGGCAAGTCGCGCCTTGCCTTCGATTTGATCATGGCAAGCCGCGCCGGGGTGGTCGAAGCTGCCGTTTTGGTGGGCGATGACCGTGTCCATCTGGCGACACTCGGCAACGAAATTGTGGTCCGCCCTGCCCCTGTCCTGGCCGGCCTGATCGAAATCAGAGGCCTCGGCATCCGCCGCTGTGACTTCGTGGACCATGCGACGGTCGGCCTCGTGGTCGATCTCGCCGCGCCCGACGCGGAGCGCCTGCCACAGCCGGAAGCGCTGAAAACCACCATTTCCGGCGTCGAATTACCGCGAATCCCGGTCGGAGCCGGTTACCAGCCCCTTCCCCTGGTTGTCGCGGTCTTGACCACTACCAAGAGTTAATCTTCCCTTAAGCCGTCCCGCGATTGTTTGAAGGGGAATGGTAACCATATGAGTCCCACTATCGCGACCGAATAGACCGGCGCATTTCCCCTCATCCATCCGTCTAGTTTCAGGGAGATACGCAACATCCCCTCTTGCGCGGGGGCTCTGGATGGTCAAAGTGGCGCGTTCGTGCGGCGCACCAAGAGCGCCCGCGAGGAGTTTTCCGATGATTGGTCTAGTACTTGTGACCCACGGGCGCCTTGCCGACGAATTCAAGGCAGCGCTTGAGCACGTCATGGGCCCACAAAAGCAAATCGAAGCGATCACGATCGGCGCCGAGGATGATTCCGATCTCTGTCGAAGCGACATTATCGAGGCGGTTAATCGCGTCGATTCCGGCGACGGCGTTGCGATCCTCACCGACATGTTCGGCGGCACGCCGTCCAACCTTGCAATATCCTGCATGAGCCGACCCAAGGTCGAAGTGCTCGCGGGCATCAATCTTCCGATGCTGGTTAAGCTCGCCAAGGTGCGCGAGGAGCGCGCGCTGCCCGACGCGATCGCGATGGCCCAGGAAGCGGGCCGCAAATACGTCACCATCGCCAGCCGCGTGCTCGCCGGCAAATGAGCGACGACGCGCCATTCGGAAGTGAGGCCAGTCCTCCTGCGGGAGCTGGCGTGCCCGAAGGGGCGATCTCCAAAGAGCTCCTGATCATCAACAAGCGCGGTCTGCACGCGCGCGCGTCCGCAAAGTTCGTGCAGGCGGTGGAACGCTTCAGCGCGCAGGTCTGGGTGACGCGCGGGGGCGAGACCGTCGGCGGCACCTCGATCATGGGATTGATGATGCTGGCCGCAGGGCCCGGCACGACGATCACCGTCTCAGCCAAAGGCGATGACGCCGAAGCCGCGCTCGCCGCGATCACCGAGCTCGTTGAAAGCAAGTTCAACGAGGAAGGGACGTAGGCGGCTTCAGCGAATGAAGCTGCCGTAGGGTGTGCAAAGCGAAGCGTGCCCACCATGTCTCCAGTTCTCGACAGAAGTGGTGGCACGGCGCTTCGCGCCTTTGCCCACCCTACAGCTACAGCTTGCTGCGATCAGGATCACCCTCCCGGCGGCGCGATGTAGACGTTCCATGTCATCGCAGGGCCTGCCTTGCCATGGGTGAAGCGGCGTGTCGTCATCACGATCCGCTCGGCGTTCGGCGCGGTTTCCTTGACCCATTTGTCGAAATCGCCCGCGCGGCCGTCGGTCGGATCGAACACGCCGATGAAGCCGAGGCGCTTGACGTCCTCCGCGGCGGTCAGGCCGGAGCTCCAGGCCTCGTGCGGCGTGAACGGGCTCGGATGATCGGGGCTGTAGAACGCCATCGGCTGGATGGTTTCCATGGTGCCGGCGACGATCGGCCAGCGTGAGCCGAAGCGGCTGCGCCACGCCTGCGTCAATTCGCGCGCAAGCTCCGAGCGCGCGCCATAGGTCGCGGTGTTGCCGGCATTCGCTGCCATCTCGCGCGCGGCGATCCAGGGCGAGGCGGCGAGCGTTGCCAGCGACAGCACGAGCCAGATCGCGGTGATGTTGAACAGGCTCGCGCGCTGCACGCGCAGCGCCGGGATCGAGACCAGCGCCAAGGGCACCAGGAAGAACAGCGAGATACCCCAGTCGGTCTTCAGATAGACGCTGAAGGCGAGCGCGCCGAGCGGTGGGCCGACCGCGACGATGATCTGGATGATCCAGATATTCAGCGCCTGCGAGATGTTGACGCCGGGATTGTCGCCGCGCGCCCAGGCGCGGGTGACGATCGCCAGCGGATCGCGCATGAGCAATCTCCACCACGGCGGCACCAGCGCCATTGCGAGGGCCGCCAGCGCCACGGGAAGCGCGAGCAGCGCGAAATTGTGCAGAGCGTAGCCGCGTACGAGCTCGTTGATCTGCGACTGATCGGCGAGGCTATAGGTGTCGCCGGCATAGGTCAGCGACACGAAATGCGCATCAGCGAGCCAGATGCCATGCGGGATCATCGCGACGATGAGCGTTGCGATCGCAACCCACGGCGCCGGCGAGGCCAGGAACCTGACGCGATCCGGATGAATCAGCGCGGCAAGGCCGACGGCGCCGATCATGGTCAGCACCCAGTATTTCGTCATCAGCGCGAGCGCACCGGCGAGCCCGAGCAGGACGCCGGATTGCCAGCTCCGCTTCTCGAACGCGTTGAGATAGGCGAGCATGAGAAGCGGGAGCGTGACGAGCTGCAACAGATCCGGGTTGTACTTGAAACCCTTGAAATTGAAGATCGGGTAGAGCGCGACCATCACCAGGACGAGGAACGCGCGCCGGGCATCGACCACGCGCAGCGCGATCAGCCAGCAGATCACCATGCCGACGCTGACGGTCGCCATCGCGAGCGCATAAGTGGCCCAGTCCTTCGGCGGGAAGACCATGAACCAGAGGCCGGCGATCCAGCCCGACAGCGGCGGGTGCTTGCCATAGCCGAGCAGGAATTTCTGGCCCCAGGCATAGGCTTCTGCGACGTCCATATGAACGTCCTGCGCAGCCTTCAGATTGATCAGGATGAAGGTCCAGATCACCGCATGGAGGACGGCGAGCTGGATCACCAGCCATAGGCGGGTTCTGGGATCGGTGGCGCTGGCGACCAGCCGGGCCACGAGCCGCCTGGGGTTCAAAGCGCGTTTCGCGTGCGTTCCGGGTGAAGGGATTGAGGTCGTCGACATAAGCCGTTGCCTAGCGCGTTTTGCGCTTTAGTGAAATCAGCTTGGCGTGAATGAGAATCGCTGAACACTCCTCCGGCGCGGAAGAGTTATCGAGAATCGCCAGCCAGGAGTTCCGGGCGATATTCGAAGTGCATGGTGTCGTAGTGATACCATTTGCCGCCCCAGATGAATCCGTGGCGTTCGAAGATGTCGACGATCTCCCGCGGCATCCTGTTCTTGTAGGGGATGGACTTGCTCCGACCCGCCCACAACCAATAGTCGGAGTATCGCAAGTTCAGATCGATCGCGGCGGCATAGCCATGCATGCTCATTCTTCCCGTGTCGGCGACGGGCCGGCACGACAGAACGCCCGCAATTGGAAAGGCAGCAGCCTTCAGCGCGGGATCGAGCTTATCGATTTCCGCTGACACTTCCCTGAGCCGATCTGCGACGCCATTTATCCGCGTCACCTGGATCGCCTTCCCCCATGACCGGGGTAGCCAGACGACGGTGACGAGATTCCGCTGGATCTCTCCATTGTGGCAGTCGCCATACATCTTCCTGAAGAACGCCTCGTTCCGGAACCTTCCGGGATCAGCGTTCAATGCAGGGGGCGCGGAAGCGCCGACAGGATAGAGCAAACGCAGCTGGTCGAGAATGGAGGCATTGCGTAGGCGCTGATCAAAAGACTTGTCGTCGACGCCGTCGTCCACGGGCATGACAGAGCCATCGCGCCAAAGAATGTGCTTGCCGTCGTGGCTCGACAGAGCTTCGGGATAGGCACGAACCAGCCGATCGAGCAATTCGGTCCTGGTTTGGGCCTTCGCGAGCGCGGGTGCAAGCAGGAGAACGATGAGGACGCGGGCCGCCCGCGACGCGATCATCGGTGCTTGCCGGCCTGATCGAGCAGCGCGACGTTGGCCTCCTCGATGGAATTGAGCTTCGGATTCCATGTGTTGGGCGAATACCACGGGAAGCGCTCGAAGCGGGCTTTCAGATCCGCCGATTCGAAATAGCGTCCGCGACGCGCAAAGATCTCGTTGCGCGCGATGCGGAGCTCGTCGTTCGAAAGCCCGCGCAGATCGGCGGGCGTGAGCAGGCGCCGATCCGAATCGGGAAAGATGAATCCGCTTTGAGGCGAACCGCCGGATTCGTAATGCTCGATCAATGCGACATTTGCTTTCTCGACGGCGTTCAGTTCGGGGTTCCAGGTGTGGGGCACGTACCAGGCAAATCTTGAAAACCTGGCCGTCAGATCTGGCGAGTTGAAGTAGCGCCCTCGCCGCGCAAAGATTTCGTTGCGGGCAAGGCGCAGCTCATCCTTGCTCAACGTCCTCAGATCGCTATCGGCAAGCAGGCGTGTATCCGATTCCGGAAAAAGGAAGTCCGATTGAGTCCTCGTCACGGAAGGCGCGGAAGAAGGAAGGTTGGAGGTGGGCGGCACGACCGTTGCCGGCACGTCGACCGTCGCGACCTGGGCTGCTGGGCCGCCGGAGAAGTAGAACGAGCCATCGATCGGGGAGGTGGAAACCCAGGGTTGCTGCGCGCTGCCGGTCGCACGCTTCACGGAGAGTCCCACCTGATTGAACGTCTGAAGCACATCGAGCCCGGGCCGTTGTATCGCTTCGACCAGCGCCCGCGTGTAGGGGCTATGCCCGTCATCCCCGTCGAGCGCAACGTTTCCAGGCTGTGTCGCATAGGAGAGCAGCGTTCCCTCCGGTGCGCGGATTTGCGCCAGGCCGCCGTCGGAAGCGCGGAGTCCTCGTCCGCCAAACGGATTGTTCCTGCAGGCATCAAGGATGACGATGTTCAGCTTGGTACCTGCTCCGTCCATCTGTCGAAGCACCAGCGCGACATCGACCATCTGGAAATCGACGTCCGTCTCGCGGGTCGGGTTCGCCGTAACCGGCACGAGGTAGTTCGTTCCCCGAATCTGGATGCCGTGCCCGGCGTAGTAGAACAAGGCGACGTCGGCGCCGATCAATTGGCTACCGAAGTGCTGGACCGCATTGTCGAAGCCCGCCTTGTCCAGCTCGACCTGGGCGGCGCCGCCGACCAGCGTGAAGCCGAGCCGCTGCAACGTACTGGCCACCAGCTGCGCGTCGTTCTTCGGATTTTCCAGCCGCGGCACGCTGTGGTAGGCGGAGTTACCGATGACGAGGGCTACGCGCTTCTCCGCCGTGGCTGGGGAGGTAAAAAATGCGGCAACTAGGACAATGCAAAGAATTTTCCAACGCATGGCCCGCTTCCACCATCGAAAGCCGCAAAAATAGCAGAGGCGCCGCCTGAAATCGATGGGTGGAAGGTTTGGGAAGCCCCGGGGCGATCCCCGGGAGATCAAGGGAATGGTTGCCGCACGGGGATGTGAGTGGTATCCCGCGCCCCATGACGACCGCCCCCATTTCCAACATCCGCAATTTCTCCATCGTCGCCCATATCGACCATGGCAAATCGACGCTGGCCGACCGCCTGATCCAGATGACGGGCGGCCTGTCCGAGCGCGAAATGGCCGGCAAGGAGCAGGTGCTCGATTCCATGGATATCGAGCGCGAGCGCGGCATCACCATCAAGGCGCAGACCGTCCGGCTCTCGTACCGCGCCAAGGATGGCAAGGATTACATCTTCAACCTGATGGACACGCCCGGCCATGTCGACTTCGCCTACGAGGTCTCGCGGTCGCTGGCGGCCTGCGAGGGTTCCCTGCTCGTGGTCGACGCCAGCCAGGGCGTCGAGGCGCAGACGCTCGCCAATGTCTACCAGGCGCTCGACAACAACCACGAGATCGTCCCGGTCTTGAACAAGGTCGACCTTCCGGCCGCCGAGCCGGAGAAGATCAAGCAGCAGATCGAGGACGTGATCGGCATCGATGCGTCGGACGCGGTGATGATCTCGGCCAAGACCGGCCTCGGCGTCCCCGATGTGCTCGAAGCCATCGTCACCCGCCTGCCGCCGCCGAAGGGCGACCGCGACGCCACCTTGAAGGCGCTGCTGGTCGACAGCTGGTACGACGTCTATCTCGGCGTCGTCGTGCTGATCCGTGTCGTCGACGGCGTCATGAAGAAGGGCAGCCGCGTCCGGATGATGGGCACGGGCGCGGCCTATGACATCGAGCGCGTCGGCTTCTTCACGCCGAAGATGCAGCAGGTCGACGAGCTCGGCCCCGGCGAGATCGGCTTCATCACCGCCGCGATCAAGGAAGTC
The DNA here is from genome assembly GCF_024199885.1 of Bradyrhizobium sp. CCGUVB23. Taxonomy (NCBI): domain Bacteria; kingdom Pseudomonadati; phylum Pseudomonadota; class Alphaproteobacteria; order Hyphomicrobiales; family Nitrobacteraceae; genus Bradyrhizobium; species Bradyrhizobium sp. CCGUVB23. The sequence goes on along the minus strand of NZ_JANADQ010000001.1, from coordinate 4,498,204 downwards.
GCGGACACCCGTGTCGGCGATACCATCACCGACGACAAGAAGCCGGTCGCGGAAATGCTGCCGGGCTTCAAGCCGGCAATTCCGGTCGTGTTCTGCGGCCTGTTCCCGGTCGACGCCGACGACTTCGAGACACTGCGCGCCGCGATGGGCAAGCTGCGCCTCAACGATGCCAGCTTCTCCTTCGAGATGGAGACCTCGGCCGCGCTCGGCTTCGGCTTCCGCTGCGGCTTCCTCGGACTGTTGCACCTGGAGATCATCCAGGAACGGCTGTCGCGCGAGTTCGATCTCAATCTGATCGCGACCGCGCCGAGCGTCATCTACAAGATGAAGCTCACCGACGGCCAGGAGATCGAGATCCACAATCCCGTCGACATGCCCGACGTGGTCAAGATCGCCGAGATCGACGAGCCCTGGATCGAGGCCACGATCCTCACCCCCGACGAATATCTCGGCAGTGTGCTGAAGCTTTGCCAGGACCGCCGCGGCTCGCAGAAGGAGCTCACCTATGTCGGCTCCCGTGCGATGGTGAAATACGATTTGCCGCTCAACGAGGTCGTGTTCGACTTCTACGACCGCCTGAAGTCAGTCTCCAAGGGCTACGCCTCGTTCGACTATCATCTCACCGACTACAAGCCGGCCGATCTCGTCAAGATGCAGATCCTGGTCAACGCCGAGCCGGTCGACGCGCTCTCGATGCTCGTGCATCGCACCCGGGCGGAGGGCCGCGGCCGCGCCATGGTCGAGAAGATGAAGGAGCTGATCCCGCCGCACATGTTCCAGATCCCGATCCAGGCAGCGATCGGCGGCAAGGTGATCGCCCGCGAAACCGTGCGCGCGCTGCGCAAGGACGTCACCGCGAAGTGCTACGGCGGCGACATCACGCGTAAGCGCAAGCTTCTGGAGAAGCAGAAGGAAGGCAAGAAGAAGATGCGGCAGTTCGGCAAGGTCGACATCCCGCAGGAAGCTTTCATTGCCGCGCTGAAAGTCGATAGCTGAGCTCTATCGTCATTCCACGCTGAAGGTGGAGAGCTGAGGCTGACGAGACCGGGGCTGGCCTGAGGCTGCCGCGGCCGGGCAAACAAAAAGCTCGAAAACAACCCCATGCAAAGTAGCCGGCGACTGCCGGCATCGCGCCTTCCGATTTTACGAAATCCATTTGACACGTCGGGCAAATCACCGGCATGATGCCATCATCGCAGCCCGTGGGACCGGTACAGTCCTGCTGGGGGAAGACGATGCATCGTTCGATCAACCTTATCGCGGCCATTGGCCTTGCACTTGGTGGCGCCCTGGGAATGGCGGGGGCCATGGTCACGCAACAGAACGTGCAGGCGATTCTGTGGGCGATCGACGGCTCGGGACTTGTGATGGCCGCAGCATTGCTCGCCACGAAATACTTTCGCGCAGGACATGACGTTGTCGCCGGCGGCTTTCTGGTTTTTGCCATTGGCGAGGGTGTCATCATGCTGTCAGGCCCGGCCGCGGGTCTTGCAGGCAGCATCCCGGCATTTGCCGCCGGCAGCGCTCTTTGGGGGACGGCGCTTCTCCTCATCAGCATTCCAGGGCTGTTCGCCACGCCAATCCGAATCCTCGGCATCGTTAGCGCGGTCCTGTTCATCGTCACCGCGGCGAGAATTTTCTGGGGTGAGCCGCTAGCGCCAACGTCCACACCGTTGCCGACCTACGCTTATCCCGTGCTGGTCGCGACCTTCGCCGGCTGGATCTGGACACTCTGGCGGGAAGCCGACAGCAAATAGCGTTCGACGTTACTTGCGTCGGTGAAGATGGATCGCCGAGCCCAGCTTTATTTCGTGGGCTGATCGAACCCGAACCGAAATCAACGACACTATCTTCTGCTGAGTGATCTGCCGCGTCCGCCTGGGGGCGGCACAGGGGAGAGGCTGTCATGCGGAAGCGAAACTGGCGATTGATTGCCGTAGGCGTCGTGCTCTTGGCTCTGGCCGCCTTGTTCTTCCTGTCCATGCGGGACATGACGCCGTGGTCCAACGATCCCGTCGCCCTGATGCGCACGGTCGGCGAAGTCTCAGGCGCCATCGGCGGCATCAGTATCGTGATGATCGTGTTCGGCCTGATCGGCCGGAAAGCGCCGGCCTGATAGGCTGCGTACCCAAAAACCCGTTGGCGTGACGCGACGAAGGCTCCGTCCGCATTGCCCCGTTAGCGGTCAAGTGCGCGCGACGGCGTAGTATGTCGCGAAGGGCCAAACTGCGACATTTCTGCAAGATCATTCCTTGCCTCCTATTCGATCACCTCGTCGGCGCGCAACAGGAATGATTCGGGGAGGTTTAATCCGATCAACTTCGCTGTGGTGAGATTGACAGTTAGAAAAAACCGGTTGGGTTGCTCGATCGGCAAATCGGCGGGCTTAGCGCCCTTGAAAATCTTGTCGACGAGAACCGCCGACCGGCGGAGGAAATCCTTAATATCCTCGCCATAGCTGAAAGTTCCCCCATCAACCACGTATTCGCGGTGACCGAACATCGTCGGCAGCCGGGCCTTCATCGCCAGCTCCGCAATGCGCCTGCGATGCAAGGCAAAGACGGAGTCAGGGATAACGACAGCCGCTTCGATCCGCTCATGGGAAAACTTGACGAATGCGACGTCGATTTCGTCTGCGTTTCGCGCGTCCGCCTGAACGAGTTCAACAACGGCTTGCCGAGCCGCTTCCCGAGCCGCTACCAGGTTCGGGACAGTAGGGCTGTCCGGGTTGGCAAGAATCCCGACGCGCGAAAGCTTCGGCAGAATCTCGGACAACAGTTCAATCTGCTTTGCGGTCGTGCTCTCATGGGAGGTCGCGAGGCCAGTGATATTGCCGCCCGGCCTCGCGAGGCTCGAGACGAAGTCATTACCGACCGGATCGCTCACGACAGCCATGATAATCGGGATTGTACTCGTTGCCTTCCGCATCGCGGGAATGGCTGCAGGCGTGCCCAATACGATGACGTCAACGTTCAAACGAACCAGTTCGGCCGCAAGATCAGGAAATCTGTCGTAGTGCCCTTCGGCGTACCGATACTCGACGATGTAGTCGCGGCCCTCAATATATCCCAAATCGCGCAGACCCTCGATTAGCCCGACGCTAACCCGCAACGTTCCTGCCTGCGTTCCTCCGATTAAGTGTCCGATACGACGAAGTTTTTGCCCACCTTGCTGCGCCCGCACGGCCAGCGACCAGGCTGCTACGGTGGTAGCAATCGCTGCTATGAGCTCACGTCGTCGCATCTTCGCAAGCTCTTGATGAAGCATCTTATTGGCTCAAACGAGCACCCCGTCAGATGGGTGGAATCAGCTTTGATCCAAGATCCACAGGCCGCGGCCCAATGTCCCAGCTGGGTCATTTTCAACGAATTTCTCGGGGCCATCGGCCGGTTGATGCTGCTTCTATCCTGTAAGCGAGATGCCAAACTCGACGCTGATACGTCGCCCTGAGCGAGGAGCCTCTCACCTTGATCCTTCCCGCTGGATCAATGAGAACGGCCGCCACTTCAACGACACGTTGACATTTTGCCTGTGGCGTCGCGGGCATTGATCCGGCAGGATCAGCTCACAGCGGTATTCGCGCGCGGTCAGGCTCCTCCGTCAAAGCGGCCTTGAGATGGATAGACATCAAGCGTGAACACGCGAGCATCAGATCACCGTAGTCTCCCTTTGCGCCGTGGAGTACTGTTTTCTCAGCTGGGAGCGTGGGGATGGCACACTACCGAGCTTACCTTTTGGATCAGGACCGCCACGTTATAAGCGTGGCCAATCTGAACTGCGCCGACGAGCAGGAAGCAAGAGAGCGCGCCCGGCAATTGGTTGACACCAACGCCATCGAGCTATGGTGTCTTGATCACCGTATTGCAGTATTTGAGGCGACCAGAACCCAAACCTCGAGGCGGACGGGACATGGAGAACCCTGAAGGAAAGCTCGTCCCGCGGGTTCGCTGATGGCCCGCAAGATGGAAGACATCGAGGCCAAAGGTTCGGTGGCACTGTACATCGCAATCCGCGCCATCGGCGCACGCGACTGCGCGCGTGCCACGAACGGCGACAGCGCTGCGCTACCGACGAGCGCAATCAGAAGCTCTAGCCGCCTCATTCGATCACCTTGTCTGATCGGCGTCCGATCGGCGCTCGCTTTTTGAGCCGAAACTGCGAGTATCGTCAGCCGCACGGCAGCACTTGTCGAGAAAACGCTCCTCATTCCGCGACCTCATTGGCGGCGGCCAAGAATAAGGGCCACGCTAATGGATAACGAGACTAGCACCTTGGGGTTGTGCGGCAGAAAAAAGAGGCTTTTGCTTCAAGCGGCATTTGCTGCGCGAGCCGCACGAGAATACAGCATCGCCATGCACAATTAAGGCGCCAGCGCCCTCGCCTTCAGCCCTTGCGAAACGAAGAGCCTGAACCGGAAGTCTCGCATGTTCTGCAGCGTCTTTTCTAGGGAACACGCGCTCGGTCATTCGGGTAAGCCCGTCACTCGAAAGGCCCGGCCCGACGCCGTTTGAACAGCCAATCGTATTGACCGATTGTGTAATGGACAGCTGCCGACTGCCGTATCGACATCGACCGCGTGCAACCACCTTGCGGCGCAGCTACGGAACAACGTTACATCTGAAAGATCCGCGGAACGAAACGGGTCGTCAGTCTTTCTCTGGCCTTTGGGAGGTGCCCATGACTTCTCAGGCAATGGAAGGTGCGTGTGCGTTCGCCTGGCGGAACTACCTGCTGCTCCACAGCGGTGTCAGCGAGAACGACAACAGGCGTTCCGCCCTCTATCGCTACGTCACCAATCTGCGTGATACCGGCCAATCTGATTTCGATCTCTTGCAAATAGCGGCAGTCGCTTACTTGAAAAACCTGGACGAACTGCATGACGACCGAGCTGCGAGATTCGCGGCAGATCGAGTGTTGGCCGAGTGCTTGGGATCACGCAGTGCACAACCCGACACTCGGCTTTAGCACTTGGCTTTAGGACTTGGCTTTAGGCCATAACACCAGAGCGAAGGAGCGAACGCATGGCAGATCAGACCGCTAACGCAAACCGTTTCGCGCACGACTCACAGAAGCGCATCACCGCAGCAACAGCAATCGGCATGAATGCCTTGAAGCCGATCATGCACTTTCAGGTCTCGATGCTGAGAATGTGGGCCGATAATATTGAGAGGTTCACGGGCAATTACGAAAAGGGGTTGGACGAAACCGCGGCCGCCGTAGAGGAACAGTCAGACAAGGACCGCGCCGCGTAAATTGACGCGAACGCCGAGGTTATCCCGAGGTTATCCTCAAAGCGGCGGGTTGGCCGACATCCGCCAACCGCCGCTGGAGGCCATGAGCGGACAAGCGAATGGACCGATCAAATGTCGAGCACACTCTGGTAGGCGAACAGAGCCGGGGCTCCGCCGGTATGAATGAAAACAACATCCGTGTCGGGCTGCCATCGCTTCGCTCGAACAAGCGCGATCAGGCCGGCCAAGCCCTTTCCGGAGTAGACCGGGTCTACGGGCAAAGCTTCGAGCGCTCCCGCAAGCTTGATGGCCTCGATGGTTGCTGCATGCGGCACGCCATAAGCCGGACCGGCGTGCCCGGCGACGACCTCGACATGGTTCTCGTCGAAATCGGCACGGATCAAATCGGCTGCGGCTCTTGCGTAGGTGATAACGTCGGAACGCACGCGCTCGGGTTCGGCATCGACGTCGACACCGATGATCCGCGTCTCCGGCATCGCAACCGATGCCCCGACAACAAGACCGGCTTGGGTTCCCGCACTACCGGTGCAATGTACGATCGCGGCGGGGCGAATGCCGAGTCCCCGCGACTGCTCCGCGATCTCCACAATTGTCGATGCGTAGGCAATCGCGCCGAGTGGATTGGAAACACCGTATGGCACGACGTAAGGCCGACGACCTTCTGCCCTGAGCCGGTTTCCCAGTTCCTCAATCGCAGCGTTGCGATTTCCCGTCCACGGTACGTCATGGAGATGCGCGCCGAACAACCGGTTGAGGAGCGCATTTCCCGAAGTTTCGTACTCAGGGGCCGGCGGAGCCACACGACCGTGGTAGACAGCAAGATGGCACTCCATCCCGAGCTTGGCTGCAGCGGCAGCGACCTGGCGCTGGCTGTTCGACTGGACGACGCCACCAGAGACCAGCACGTCAGCCTTGGACGCGACGGCGTCGTGAAGCACGTAATCGAGCTTGCGCAGCTTGTTGCCGCCAAAGCCGAGACCGGTCGCGTCCTCACGCTTGACCCATAGACGTGGCCCGCCCAGATACGCGGTAAGCCGCCTCATTGGCTCGAGAGGTGTGGGCAGGCTCGCGAGCCCCATGCGCGGAAACACCGACAGCTTGGAGGCTAGAACCGATGCGTCTGCCGTCATCATGTCGTCGAAAGTACAGAGGCTGCCGACTTCCGCAAGGGTCAGCAGCGGCCTTCGCCTGGAGGCGCTAGAAAGGTCGGCTCCGGGCCACCTGCGGAAGCACCCCATTGAGTGAGACTTTCTCGCTTCTCGGTTCTGAGTGAAAAAGTGAAGCTGCATTGGGGCAGCGTGGCTGTCACACTACATCGCTTGCTTAGGAAAGGCGTTGGCGCACCTCTGTAGAGGGCGGAAAACCGCCGCCATGTTACAAGGGCACAGAGGGAAGCACTTGTGAGACTGCCACATAGCCGAGAGAGAGCCAGTGGAAAACATTCGCGATCGCGCATTCGAGTTCGTCGAGAAACTGCAGCGGATTCCCGAGACTGCAGGCATCATGGATGCATTGCGCGAAGCGCTCAGGCAGCACGGCTTCGAGTATTTCTGCTTCAGCTTCGTCACCCTCAGAGCAGACGAGCGCACCGAAGATATCATCCTTGGTGACGAGTTCCCGGACGGTTGGGTGAAGCACTATATCGAAAACGATTACGTTCATGCTGATCCCGCTGTCCGACATTCCAGGACGGCGACTCGACCCTTTCGATGGGTCAAGGAAGCCCCCTATGACGCGCTGCTTGAATCGAGGATGGTCGAGATGGTGCAGCGGGCACGGGACTGGGGCCTGCAGGATGGATACGTGGTCCCGGTCGCCTCACCCGCTGGCCGGCTGGGCCAGGTATGGTTCGGCGGCCACGAGGTCGAGCTGCCGGAGCATGACCTGCCTGCGCTGCATTTCATGGCGCTGTACGCGTTTGATCAGGTGCTCAGGTTGCGCGGCACGCCTGACGCGCCGCACATCATCCTATCGGAGCGCGAGCGCGAGGTGCTGACGCTGGCGGCCCTCGGCCGGACGAGCGATCAGATCGCAGAGGCGATGAATATAACCGAGCGGACGGTGAAGGAGCACATCAAGAACTGTTGCAAAAAATTGGGTGCGGTAACCCGCACGCAGGCTGTGATGATTGCGATGCGCGACAGGATCATCCAGCCGTAGTAGCGTTCCAGCGTGAGTGAGACGCCGCCGCCGGATTTGCGACAGGCCGCACACGGCAAGCAGCCTGATCGACCGCAAGGTACCGGCCTGCCGTGTACCGATAAAGCCGTTGGCGTGAGGCTCCGTCCGCTTTGCCCCGCTTTCGATCAAGCCGGCACCGCCGCGCGATATGTCGCGACGAACCAACCGGAAGTGCGATCCTACTCCGGAATGACGATGCCAGCCGCCGCAATCACCGGGCTGTTCCGCGCGATTAAGGACTTGAGCTTGTTGACTGCGCGGATGGCGATGCCGAAGGGGAACGGATTATTCAGCCGGAGGAAGGCGAGCTTCCTCACATAACCCTCGACGTGCCATTTGACGCGCGCACCCCTGCGAAAATAAATCACGTCACCAACGCCATAGCGCTTCGGCGGCATACCCTCGCTCTCAAGCACGATCGAGCCTTCGAGGATTATGATGGTCTCGTCGAGGTCGTAGTACCAGTTGAACTTGCCTCCAGTGCAGGACCAGATGAGGGTCTTGGCAGTGTTGCATGCGCTCGTCGACAGCAGGCGCGAGCGAGCTTCCGGATTGCCTTCAATGATCCAGGATGGCTCAATCGGCGACAGATCGAGCTCCAACCCGGAATGCGCAGCTTCAACCAACGCGAGCGACATTAATCACCTCCAACGAAAACAAAATCGCAGGTTTCAAAAGCAGCCAATGCCACTTTTCCCCGGCGGAGCTGTACAATCAGTTTTTCGGCGGAAGCGGTGAAGAGGGCAGTTTGCCGCAATCACATATTTCGTTGACACTCTAAAGTAGTACCCACTTCGGCGAGGCGGGCAGATGTCTGCTGCCTCCTCTAGTGCATCATCACCTGGACCCCCGCCGTCCGCCAGAGTGCCATGCTCCTTCCTCTGCCTTGGATGCCGGAGTTGGGTCATTCTCGACGGATTCGGCTGGGTCGTCGGCCGGTTGATGTCCGCTTCTGTCCCGTAAGCGGAATGCCGGGCTCGACGCCGATGCGTTGCCCCGGAACGAGGGGTCTCTCGCCTTGATCCTACCCGCCAAATAGACCACCATCCCCGTCCTCACAGCTCACGACAAGAATGGGCGAGGAAACGCGGATGACCCAACTTCCCGGATTTGGCCTGGCCGAACGGGCACGGGCGCTTGCGCCGCTGATTGGACGCGAGGCGGATGCAATCGAGCGCGAGCGGAGGCTGACGCAGCCCGTCGTCGCAGCTCTGATCGAGAACGGGCTTTACCGCGCGCTGCTGCCGCAGAGCCTTGGCGGCGCCGAGGCCGCGCCCGAAGTCTTCATGCAGATGCTGGAAGAGGTCGCCAAGGCCGACGCGTCGGTCGCCTGGTGCCTCGGACAGTGCGGCGTCTGCGCGATGATCGCGGCCTCGCTCGACCACGACACGGCGCGCGAGATCTTCAACACGCCGCCCGGCATCCTCGCCTGGGGCGCGGTTGCGCATGAGGCGCGCGCGGTCGAGGGCGGCTACCGCGTCACGGCACGCTGGGATTTTGCCTCGGGCTCGCGGCAGGCAAGCTGGCTGGGCGCGCATGTCCGCATCGTCGGCACTGACGGCGAGCCGCGCAAAAATGCCGATGGCTCGCCGGAGGCGCGCACCATCCTGTTTCCGGTCGCAAGCGCCACGCTGCATGACGTTTGGCATGCGATCGGCCTCGCCGGCACCGGCACCGATTCCTATGAGGTCAGCGATCTCTTCATCCCCGAACGGTTCGCGACGTTCCGCGACGTGCCGTCTGCGTTGCGCGAAGCCGGACCGCTCTACGGGCTCGGCACCGGCTCGGCTTTCAGCCTCGGCTTTGCCGCGGTCTCGCTCGGCGTCGCGCGGGTGACGCTGGATGCGGCAATCACGCTCGCGCGCGGCAAGCACCAATCACTCGCGACGAAAGCGATGCGCGACAATGCCGCCGGGCAAGGCCTGATCGGCCGCACCGAAGGCGACCTGCGTGCGGCGCGCGCCTATCTCTATGCGACGGCGGGCGCGATGTGGCGCGAGCTGACCGCGTCAGGCGAATTCAGGGAGCCGCATCGTACCGCCGTGCGGCTGGCCGCGACCTGGACCATCCATCAGTCGTCGAAGGTGGTCGACGCCGCCTATCACATGGCGGGTGCGACCGCGGTGTTCCGCAACAATCCGTTCGAGCGGCGCTTTCGCGACATGCATGCGATCGCCCAGCAGATCCAGGCGCGCGACACGCATTACGAGGATGTGGGTAACGCGATTTTGTCGGCCGGCGTCGAAACCAGCTACTGAATCTTGTTTACGCCTTGCGCGCGCCGGGCAGCCTGCCTCGCCAGCCCATGCCGATGATGAGAGCAAGCATCAGAAGGAAGGCAACGGCCGTGGCGAAGTCGACGATGCGGTCGCCTCCCGAGCAGACATCACGATCGAGGCAGGCGCGGGACAAGAGGCCAGCCCGAAGCAGGGCCGCGAGCACGCCGAAATAGAACAGGACGGCGGGGACGAGATAGACCGCCGTCACGAGCGCACGCCGCAATCGAGAAGGCATCGCCGGGTCGTCCTCGCTTCGTTCGGTAACGAATTGTCCCGGCTTGGCCTTGAGCGGATTGCGTATCTGCACGGTGGAATGGGTCAGGAGATCGTGAACCGCCTGGTTGCGTCGGGTGGCGGTCATGGTCAGGAAGGAGTACCAGCCCAGCACGCTCTTGACGGCGAAGCGAGCCAGCGCCTTTGCCAAGCTCAGGTTGCCGCCGTGGTCGTCGACAACGCGCAAATTGGCCCAGAAGTGCCCGAGCGTACCGCCGGTCCACCAGACCAGCACCGGCTCGTAAAGCAGCAGAATTACGACGACCGACACACCGAGGATTCGGGCCAGCGTATCGCTCTGCGCGTTGCTCGCCAGCGCCACGGCCCCGAACAGCAGGGCCATCGCCAGCATCCAGTCGAGCAGGATAGCCTTCAGCCGCCGCGAGAAGCGGGCATAACGCGGCCCATCCGTTAGGGCTTGGTCATTGAGGCTCATGGGTCCGTTCCGATGCTGATCCAATGATCAGACGCCGGACGACGACCACAGGTTCAATCAGGCGACCAGCGCGGCGCCCGCGTCGCCCGGCACGTCCGCCCCGCGCTGCGCCGCGAGCAGGCTGACGATCTCGGTATTGGGACGCGCCTTGCTGAACAGGAAGCCCTGCCCCTCATGACAGCCTTCGGCGCGCAGGCAGCTCAGCTCGGCTTCGGTCTCGACACCCTCGGCGGTGATGGTGACGCCCAGGCCTTTGCCGAGGCTGACGATGGAGCGGATGATCGCTTGCGATTCGCGGTTGGCGCCGAGATCGCGCACGAACGACTGGTCGATCTTAATCTTGTCGAAGGGGAAGCTGCGCAAGTAGCTGAGGCTGGAATAGCCGGTGCCGAAATCGTCCATGGAGATCCGCACGCCGAGCGCGCGCAAGGCATGCAGCGTCGCCAGCACCTGGGCGCTCTTCTCCAGCAGCAGCGTCTCGGTGATCTCGAGCTCGAGCCGAAGCGGCGGCAGGCCGGAATGCTTCAGCGCCTCGGTGACGATCGAGAGCAGATTGCCGCTGCGGAATTGCAGCGGCGACAGGTTGACGGCGACGCGGACGTCGTCCGGCCAGGTCGCAGCATCCGCGCAGGCCCGACGCAGCATCAACCCGCCGAGCGGGTTGATCAGCCCGGTGTCCTCGGCGACCGGAATGAACTCGGCCGGCGAGACCATGCCGCGCTCGGCATGCGGCCAGCGCACCAGCGCCTCGAAGCCGGTGATGCGGCCGCTCGAAAGGTCGATTAGCGGCTGATAGAACGGCCGCAGCACGTCGTTCTGGATCGCGTCGCGGAGCTCGACCTCGATCTTGCGGCGGCTCTGCGCCTTCGCATGCAGCGCCGCCTCGAAGAAGGCGAACGTGCCGCGCGCATCTAGCTTGGCGCGCGACAGCGCCATGTCGGCGCTCTTCAAGAGCTTCTCGGAGTCATCGCCGTCGCCGGGCGCCATGGCGATGCCGATGGAAGCGCCGATCACGACGGAATGGCCGTCGAGCAGATAGGGATCGGCGATGGCTTCCAGGAGGCGTTTTGCGAGCCCCACCGCATCTTCCGGGCGGGTCAGGCCGCTCTGGACGACGACGAATTCATCCGAATTGAGCCGCGCCAGCGCGTCCTCCTCGCGCAGGGTCGAGCGCAGGCGCTTGGCGACGCCGCGCAGGAGCTTATCGCCGATCGCGTGGCCGAGCGTGTCGTTGACCGCCTTGAAATTGTCGAGGCCCAGCATCAGCACCGCGACCTTCTCCGCGTTGCGGCGCGTATGCAGTAGCATCTCGTCGATCTGCTGACGCAGCAGATTGCGGTTCGGCAGCCCGGTCAGACCGTCGTGCTCGGCCATGAAGGCAAGCCGCGCCTCGGCGCGCTTGCGTTCGGTGATGTCCATCAGCGCCAGCAGCACCGCCGGCCGATCGGCGTAGGTCAATTCGCGCGAATAGATTGCGAGATCAATCAGCGCGCCGTCGGCCTTCACATGCTTCCAGGTGCGCGCGGCCTGCTCCTCGCTGCTCCGGCCACTTGTCCAGGGCGGCTCGCTGTCGAAGGCCTGCAACGAGCGGATCGTCAGCTTCTCGAATTCGGCACGGCTGTGGCCGTAGTGCGCGACCGCGGCATCGTTGACGCCGAGGATGCGCTCGTCGTCCAGCGCGCAGACGATCATGGGCACGGGGTTGCCGTCGAACAGCAGGCGGAACGAAGCCTCGCGCTGCTTCAATTCGGTGATGTCGACGCGCAGGCCAATGAGGCCGCCGTCATCGGTCAGGCGCTCCTCGATCAGGATGACACGGCCGTCGGCAAGCTTCTGCTCGTGACGCCCGCCGGGCTGATAGAGTTTTTGCAACCGCTCGGCGAGCCATTCCTCTTCATGGCCGGCTGCGTCGGGATATTCGCCGCGCGCAACGCCGATGCGCAGCGTATCCTCCAGCCGCGCGCCTTCCGCGAACAGATCGGCGGTCCTGTCGTAGATCTCGGCGTATTTCTTGTTCCAGAGGACGTAGCGCCCCTCGGGGTCGAGAAACACGATGCCTTGCGGCAGTATGTCGATGGCCTGGCGCAGCCGCTCATGCGATTTGCGCGCATCCGCGATCGCAGCTTCGGCTTCCGCGCGGCTCTGCACGAGGGCATCGATCTCGACCGGCGCATCATGAAACTCAGCGCGCTTCGACGCGGGCTTGCGCGATCGTCGGGCTGCCCAGGTGAGCGCCGTCCGCTTTCGCTTTCTTGCTTTTCGAGAGCCCAAACTCAACTTCGCCCGTCCCACTCGCGCTTAGCAGTCGCAAGTTGTCCGACATGTGTCTGAAAAAAAAGTAATCTTGAGCGCGCCGCCGGCCGAGCGCACCGCTCTGCGACCGCGCGAATCATACTTTCGTGCTCGCTTGCAGGGCGGCCGCGCATTGACCGTCGCGATAGGCGAATGCGGTGGTCGCTATTGGACGGAGGGGTGGCGCAAAAATGCGCGCTTCCTATGAATCGATTCCGAATACGTGTCCGTTTGTATGCAGGGCAGCGCTATCCCTGGCGTCATCGCACGAATTTTGATCAATCCAACATACGGTTATTGCGGCGTTAAGAGAGGCCGCCGTCAGCCCCGTCGGGGTTGAGTTTTCGCAGAGAACCCAATCGTCCCCCTAATCAGCGCCTGGCTATTTGGGCACAACAGCTTTCGCATTGTCGCGTGAAAACACTGGCGGCACGTCGAACTTGCCGGTCTCCAGGTCATATCTGCAGTGCCAGCCGTTCACCACGCCGGTCTGCTCGTGTTTGCGACCCTTGACGTCGGCATCCCCCGACAGGCCGATCAGAAGGTAGCGCTTCGCCGGCCAATCGACGCCGAGCCCGCGATAGTTGTCCTCAAGCCCCTCCAGCAGATACGCCGCCTCGTGATACTCCGGCGCCTTCTTGATCTTTCGCCAGTCGGGTCGAGACTTCATATAGTCCCACGCGAGATCGCCGAGCGGCTTCTTGCTCGCGCGCACATAGCCCTGCGGCGTTAGGCGATACAGATAGAGCGTCGACTCGCCCGAGCCGGTCTTCTGTCCGCGAACGATCCATTTCAGATCGCTGGTGAAGACAAATCCCGCGGGATAGCCGGCCGGCTCCGGATCAAGCAGCGTGAATGCGCCCTGCCAGCGCGCCCAGAACTGCCATTTCCAGTCGTCCGTCTCCTTGTTCAGATATTGCTCGATCGTCACCGCGCCATCCGGCGATTTCCGGGTGTATTCGTCTTCGATGTTGTAACCCGAGGGCGGAGCTATCGGCGGCGTGGCGGCCGCCGCACTGCAGATGCCGATACTCAAGGCAACGAGCAGGCCGATCCAAGATGTCCCGATGCAAAATGTCCTGTCCTTCATTTCCTGGCTCCTTTGATCCGGTCATGCGATTGGTCGCGCAAGTCCCGATCTAGTTCGTTATGGGCGCACTGGCGGCGGTTTTCGCCGCCGCAAGCGGGCCATCGGCAGTGAACCTTTGCGGCGCGGTCCGCGACAAACGACGGCTATCGTCGCGGTCAGCGGCGCGTGCCCATTGAGATTCCCCATGCCGATCGTCAGAATCCTCCTCATCCTTCTCGCACTCGCCTCGCCGGCGCTCGCGCAGGACGGCGCGCGCGATGTCGCCGCCGCGAAGGAGGCCGCGCAGGCCTTCCGGGTCTATGTCGATGGGGTGACGAAAAAGGATGAGCGGCCTGACCTGACCCGGCCGGAGGTCGCAGCCCTTCTCGGCCGCATCTTCGATCTCGACGCCTTCAACGCGCTGCCCCCCGCGCAGGCGAGCGATCTTGACTGGCTGCCCCACTGGATGGACGCCGTAAACGCGACCAGCAAATTGTTCACCCTCTACGGCTCGAAGTCGGGGCCGCAGCCCGATTTCGCGGCGCTCCAGCGCAACATGACCGAGTATGGCGACCAGTACGCGGCGGCTATGAACTTCATGATCCGCGGTCAGGCGCGCATGGCGGTTTCGATGAAGATGTCACGGGCGGGGCTCGCGCCGGAACAGCTCACGCGCGTGCGCGAGCAGGCGTACGCGGGCATCCGCAAAAACATGGCCGAGTACATCCTCGAGGCCATCTGCTCGGTGATCGAGAGCGGCGGCAAGCCCGCCAACGCCCGTCTGGTGGCGGCCGCTATCCGCGACACGCGCGAGGTCTGGGCGGACTTTTTCCTGCCGCAGGATCGGGCGCGTGTCATCGAACAGCTCGCCGACCTTCCCAAGCTCGTGCCGGACGAGACGGCGCGAGCCGATCTCGCCGTCTTCACGACCGCGCTGCAAGCGGTGAAGTGATCAGACGTCTTGCAGAATGCGCCGGCAACGGCGTCGGGCGCGAACAAGAACTTGCGCTCACGGGGCTGCGCCAAGCGCCTTCAGTTCGGCAATGACGGCATCCCGCTCGTCGAAATCTTGCGGGCAATCGCTTACGACCTGACGGAAAAGGCGGGTTGCTTCATCCTTGGACCCCTTCGTCAGCGCAAGCTCCCCACTGTAGAAATGGACCTCGCAGACTTTGTCCTTCTTCTTGGCGGCGTCCAGATCGTCGATGGCAGCAAGGACGTCAGCAGGCGTCATCTGGTCCATGAACAATCTGATGACAGGCGCCGGCCAGACGGTCATGTTGACCTTGGAGCTGGCTTGCGCCAGACGGCTCGGGAGATTGTTCCGCCGACTGACGATGTCGAGCCACAACGCCGAATAGGCATCCTCCGGAGCATTCGCGCTTGCCCGGCTTAAATCGGCCAGCGCCTTTTCGGCTGAGCCGGCAAAGAAATATGAGCGCCCTCGGAGAACGTAGGCCACGTAGGATTTCGGATCGAGCCGGATCGCCTCATTGTAGTCGGCCATCGCGCGGTCGTCATCGCCCTTGGCGTGATAAGCGATGCCTCGAATGACGAAGGCGTTGGCCTCCTTGGGGTCGAGCCGGATCGCCTCATTGAAATCCGCGATGGCGCGGCCGCTGTCGCCCTTGGCGCGATACGCCAGACCTCGACCGAGGAAGGCGCCGACGCGTTTGGGATCGAGCCGGAGCGCCTCGCTGTAGTCGGTGATGGCGCGGTCGTTGTCGCCCTTGGCGCGAAACGCCATACCGCGACCGACGAAGGCTTTGACGCGTTTGGGATCGAGACGGATCGCCTCGCCGTAGTCGGCGACGGCGCGGTCGTTGTCGCCCTTGTCGTGGTAGGCGCCAGCTCGATTTTGGAAGGCCGTGGCGAATTTGGGATCGAGCCGGATCGCCACATTGTAGTCGGCGATGGCGCGGTCGAGGTCGCCCTTGTCGTGGTAGGCGTTACCTCGATTTTGGAAGGCCATGGCGAATTTGGGATCGATGCGGATCGCCGCATCGTAGTCGGCGATGGCGCGGTCGTTGTCGCCCTGCTCGTTATAGGCGGCGCCGCGATTGTTGAGGGCCATGGCCAATTTGGGATCGAGACGGATCGCCTCATTCAAGTCGGCCATGGCGCGGTCGTTGTCACCCTTGGCTTGATAGGCAGCAGCTCGATTGGTGTAGAAAGCCGCCAGATGGGAGCCTTTCCATTTCCCCGAATTGATGCTCTGCGTACAGTCGACGATCGCGGCCTCAGGGTCCTGCGAACTGTCACACTCGTCAGCGGCGGCGGCTGAATGGCTCAAGAATATCGTGGCGGCAAAAAGCGCGCTCCAATATCTCCAATCTGTGAGACTCATGCGGTGTCCTTGGCTGACCTCAGGTATCTCCGAGTTTGTATCAGTTTTTGTTGTTCCGGTTCACGTTAACCCTGAGGTCTCATTGGTGTATAAGAGGCGCAGCATGAGTCCCTGCCGCCTCACCCCCCTCCCGCTTTTGCTTGTCCTCCTGAACGCCGGCAGCGCGCTGGCTCAGGACAAGGGCAGCGTTAACCCAAAACCGCTGCCGCCGCTCGCCAATCCCAACGACCCCAAGCTCGGCGCCAAGGAGTTGTTCGCGCGAAAGCTGCTGCCCTCGACGGGGCCGGTGCATGTCATCGGCTCCTACGTCAAGGGCTGCATCGGCGGCGCGGCGCAGATGCCGCTCAACGGCGAGAACTGGCAGGTGATGCGGCTGTCGCGCAATCGCAACTGGGGCCACCCGGACATGATCGCACTGATCAAGCGCCTCGCGGCCAAGGCGCACAAGGATGCCGGCTGGCCGGGCATCCTGGTCGGCGACATCGGCCAGCCGCGCGGCGGGCCTGCGCTGTCGGGTCATGCCAGCCACCAGATTGGCCTGGATGCCGATATCTGGCTGACGCCGATGCCGGACCGTCGCCTGTCGCGCGAGGAGCGCGAGGAAACGTCCGCCGTGATGATGGTGCGCGAGGACCGGCTCGACATCGATCCAAACGTGTTCACCCCTGGCCACGTGCTGGTGCTGCGCGATGCGGCGCAGGAGCCGGCGGTGCAGCGCATCTTCGTCAATCCCGCGATCAAGAAGGCGCTCTGCCGCGAGGCCAAGGGCGACCGCTCCTGGCTGTCAAAAATCCGGCCGTGGTGGGGCCATGACTATCACTTCCACATCCGCATGCGCTGCCCGCCCGGCGCCGGCGAATGCCAGAGCCAGCCGTCACAATCCGAGGACGAAGGCTGCAAGCCGTCCGATCTCGCCTACTGGTTCAGCGATAGCGTGCTGCATCCGAAGCCGCCGCCGACCCCGCCCAAGCCGAAGCCGCCGATGACGCTGGCACAAATGCCCGCCGCCTGCAAAGCCGTGCTGCGCGCACCGGACGCGAAGCCGTAACAAGTTCGTCAGCCGGCTGGTCGATCGCCTCCCGAATGCGTTAGAATACGTTGCTGCCTGCCGTAAGTGGGCGGCTATGCCGGGATACGCATCCCGCCTCACCTACCGCCCCATTCGTATGCGCGCGGCGACGGCGCCGCGCCGAGAGCAATTGTGAGAACCCCATGCGCATCAGTGCACGCAATCAGATCAAAGGTACCGTCGTCGAGGTCACCAAAGGGGCGACGACGTCCCATGTCCGCGTCGATATCGGCAACGGCACGATCGTGACGTCCTCGATCACCAATGAGGCCGTCGATGATCTCGGCATCAAGGCGAAGGGTCAGGTCACGGTCGTGATCAAGGCGTCCGACGTCATGATCGCGGTGGACTGACATGCGCAAGCCTCTGTTGATTGCCTGGCTGCTGCTCGGCGCCACGCCCGCTTTCGCGGCGGAAGAGCCGAGCGGCTGCGACAAGTTTAAATGGCCGATCGAGCGGGAGCGCGCTGCGCTCACTGCGCCCGATCGCGCCAAGCTCGCGTCGGGGAGCGAGCAGGCGGCCCTGCCGGCATCCGCCGTCACGCTGGCGCTGGTGACGCCTGGCGAAGCCAGGCTGCCCTCCCCGCCGGAGCGCGCGCCGAAGGACGGCACCTTTGCCGGCTTTGCCAGTTTCAAGACCGCACCCAAGGCCGGCGTCTACACTATCAGCCTCTCGGCAGGCGCCTGGGTCGACGTGGTCCAGGACGGGCATTTCCTCAAGCCCGTGGCCTTCAGCGGCGCGACCGATTGCGACGGCATCCGCAAGACCATGAAATATGAGCTGTCGGCCAAGCCTTTCCTGCTCCAGGTCAGCGGGGCCAAGGAGAATTCGGTGTCGATCGCGATCCTGCCGAGCGAATAGGCGGTCACGCGGACTAAAAGCCGCCTTTGACCTGTTCCACCAGCCTGTTATGGTCCGCCCGCGACATCTCGACTGACCGTAAGTCGGTCGGGGTTGTCGGAACAGCGCTTCCGCCGGTCGCAGCCCTAACCTAGCCAACGCCGTCCTGCGCGCGCCATTTGGGCGCGCCTGCACGCGCGCATGGAGCGCTTCCGATGTCACGCCTTCCCGCCCTTGTCTCTGCTTTTGTCATTCTGCTCGCGGCCTTCGCGCCGGCTCAGGCCGAGGACAAGACCATCACCGTTTTCGCCGCCGCCTCGATGAAGAACGCGCTCGACGAGATCGACGCGGCCTACACCGCCAAGACCGGCGTCAAGTTCACGGTCAGCTATGCCGCGAGCTCGGTATTGGCCAAGCAGATCGAGCAGGGCGCGCCGGCCGACGTGTTCGTCTCCGCCGATACCGACTGGATGGACTACGCGATCTCCAAAAAGACCATCAACGAGCCGACCCGCGTCAACCTGCTCGGCAACAGCATCGTGCTGATCGCGCCGAAGGATTCCAAGATTGACAACGTCACGATCACCCAGGGCTTTGACCTCGCAAAGCTCGCCGGCGACGGCAAGATCGCGACCGGCGACGTGAAGTCGGTGCCGGTTGGCAAGTACGCCAAGGCCGCGCTGGAGAAGCTCGGTGCATGGCAGGCCGCCGAGCCTAAATTCGCCATGGCCGAGAGCGTGCGCGCCGCGTTGACGCTTGTCGCGCGTGGTGAGGCCGCGCTCGGCATTGTCTATTCGACCGACGCCAAGGTCGAGCCCGGCGTCAAGATCGTCGGCACCTTCCCGGCCGATTCGCATCCCGCGATCATCTATCCGGTCGCCGCCACCACGGCCGCGAAGGGCGAGACCTCGGACTATCTCGCCTTCCTGCGCTCGACGACGGCAAAGACGATCCTCGAGAAGTACGGCTTCAAGTTCCTGATCAGCCCCGTAACTTAAGGCTTGCAACTTGATGCTTGCGACTTGATGTCCGCGATCACATCGGCCGAATGGACCGCGATCCTGCTTTCCCTGCGGGTCGCGGTCATCGCGACGCTGGTGGCGACGCCGTTCGGCATCGCGCTGGCGTGGCTGCTGGCGCGGCGTGACTTCTGGGGCAAGTCGCTGCTCGACGCGTTGGTGCATCTGCCCCTGGTGCTGCCGCCGGTCGTGACGGGCTATCTGCTCCTGCTGACGTTCGGCCGGCGCGGCCTCGTCGGCGGCTTTTTGGCCGACTATCTCGGCATCGTCTTCGCGTTCCGCTGGACCGGCGCCGCGCTCGCCTGCGGTATCATGTCGTTTCCGCTGCTGGTGCGACCGATCCGGCTCTCGATCGAAGCGATCGACCGCAGGCTCGAGCAGGCCGCGGAGACGCTGGGTGCTGCACCATGGAAGGTGTTTTTGACGGTCACGCTGCCTCTTGCTTTGCCTGGTATCCTTGCCGGCATGGTGCTCGGCTTTGCCAAGGCCATCGGCGAGTTCGGCGCGACCATCACCTTCGTCTCAAACATTCCTGGCGAGACCCAGACGATCTCCTCCGCCATCTATTCGCTGATCCAGACGCCGGACGGCGACGCCGCGGCGGGACGGCTCGTGATCATCTCGATCGTGCTCGCGCTCGGCGCGCTGATTGCGGCCGAATGGTTCGCGCGACGCGCGACCGCGCGGCTGCACGGGAATTGACCATGCTACGCGTCGACGTCGAAAAACAGCTCGGTGAATTCTCGCTTCAGGCATCCTTCGCCAGCGAAGGCCGCGTCACCGGCCTGTTCGGCGCGTCCGGCGCCGGCAAGACCTCGCTGGTCAACATGATCGCAGGCTTGCTGCGACCTGATCGCGGCAGCATCGTCATCGACGGTGACGTCGTCGACGACACCGCGGCCGGCATCCACGTGCCGGCCTACCGCCGGCGCATCGGTTACGTGTTTCAGGATGCGCGGTTGTTTCCGCATCTGAACGTCGCGCAGAACCTCGACTATGGCCGGCGCATGAACCGCCTCGCGCATGATCCGGCGCAGGAGAAACGCATCGTCGATCTGCTCGACATCGGCGCCCTGCTCGACCGCCGGCCCGGAAAGCTCTCCGGCGGCGAGCGCCAGCGCGTCGCGCTCGGACGCGCGCTGTTGTCCAGGCCGCGGCTGTTGCTGCTGGATGAGCCGCTCGGAGCGCTCGACGAGGGCCGCAAGCTCGAGATCCTGCCCTATCTGGTTCGGCTGCGCGACGAGGCCAACGTGCCCATGGTCTATGTCAGCCACGACGCCGCCGAGCTGCGCCAACTCGCCACCCAGATCGTGATGCTGCGCCAGGGCCGCGTGACATCGTCCGGCGGGGTGAAGGTGCTGACGTGAGAAGGCGATCTTGCTTGAGGCACCTCACCTGCCTCAACTTCCGCTGTCATTCCCCGCGAAAGCGGGGAATCCGGTACGCCGCGGCCTCTCAATAAAATAACTGGCGCCTCTGGAATACTGGATTGCCCGCTTTCGCGGGCAATGACAGCGAGATTGCGTAACGCTTACCACCCTCTCTCAACATTGCGCACGTCGCCGGTGTTGGCATCGACATAGACCTCCATCCAGCGGCCAGCGCGGTCACGGCCCTGGATTTGCCATTCGTCGCCGAGGAACTGGGTGTTCGAGACGGTCCTGATGCCGATGTTGGTAGCGATGCCGAGCGCGGCCTCCATCGAGACCTGGTCACCGGAATCGAAGGCCAAGGCAGGCGCCGACGCGCCGAGCGCAAGGACCGTGACGATCGGGATGATGAACTTTCGCATGGAACCACTCCTGTTGAGTTGCCACGCGGCTAACAGGGGGCACAGGCGAGCGTTCCGTGTTCCGATCACGATGCGGTGCGCGAATGTTCGGCAAGTCGCGGCGGATTGGTGGCGGTTCCGCACGCTGTCACGCTCCGTCGTCGTCCTGGCGAAAGCCAGGACCCATTACCCAAGGGAGAAGTCGCAGCGGGAGATGGTAACTCCGAGTCCTCGTAAAACTGCCGACAGTGGTTATGGGTCCTGGCTTTCGCCAGGACGACACCGGAGAAGCACGTCGGCATCACGCGCCGTCGCGCGCAGGTAGGCACTAAATCCCCGCCACCGAAATCCACAAATCCGCGAGCTTGCGGCGCAGCGCCTTCATCCGCGTCACCGGCTCGGGCGTCTCCTCGTCCTCGGGCAGGCGCAGGCCGACCACGTTGACGCGGCCGCCGGAGATCGAGCGGGCGACCAGCACGATCTCGTCGAGCGCGAGCTCGGCGCCTTCCTTCGGCGCGCGGTCGAGATGGATGTCGAAATAGTCGGCGAGCGTCAGCTTGCCCTCGTCCTCGCTCACCTTGACGCCGTAGATCGCGGCGAGCTCGGCCAGCGTATGCTCGGCGGAAACCATGAAGTCGCCGAGCAGATGCGGGTCGGGCGCGGTGCTCGGCTGCATGTCGACGAAGAAGCGGTCCAGCGACTCGGCCTTTTCCGGCGGCGCCAGCAGGTAGATGTAGTCGCCCGGCGCGATCGGGTCGGCCTCCGTCGGAGTCAAAATGTTCTCGTTGCGGATGACAAGCGTCGGCTTCGACCAGGACGGGATCAGGCCGCGGCGGAAATACAGGCTCTTGGGCCGCACGGCATAGCCGACGAGTTGCTGCTCGAGCTGCCCGGGCAGGTCCAATTCCACGCGGCGTGGGCCGCGTTCGCTGCGCGGCAGCGCGACATGCAGCTGCCTCGCAGCGGGCGCCAGCGTCCAGCCTTGCAAGAGCAGCGAGATGATGACGACCACGAAGGCGACGTCGAAATAGAGATAGGCCTTCGACAGCCCGACCAGCATCGGGATCGAGGCTAGGAAGATCGCGACCGCGCCGCGCAGGCCGGTCCAGGCGATGAAGACCTTTTCCCGCCAGTTGAAGCGGAACGGCGCAAGGCACAGGAACACCGCGAGCGGCCTTGCGACCAGCATCAGGACCAGCGCGACGGCGATCGCGGGCACGGCGCTGGAACCGAGCCGCTGCGGCGAGACCAGCAGGCCCAACAAAACGAACATCACGATCTGTGCGAGCCAGGTCGCGGCGTCCAGGAACGTCACCACCGAATTATGTGCGCGGGTCGGCCGGTTGCCGATGATGATGCCGGCGAGATAGACCGCGAGGAACCCCGAGGCGTGCATGATCTGCGAGCCGCCGAAGATGACGAGCGCGGCTGTGGTCACGAACGGCGCATGCAGGCCCTGCGGCAGCGCCACCTGATTGAGCGCGATCACCACCAGCCGGCCGCCGATCACGCCGACGATCGCGCCCAGCACGGCCTCCTGGACGAACTCCATCAAGACGTGCCCAGGCGAGCTCGATCCCAGCGAGATATATTCGACCAGCATCAGGGTGAGGAAGATCGCAAAGGGATCGTTGGTGCCGGATTCCGCCTCCAGCGTCGCGCCGACGCGCGGACGCAGGCGCAGGCCTTGCGTGTGCACCAGCAGGAACACCGCGGCGGCGTCGGTCGAGGCGACGACGGCGCCGACCAGCAGCGACTCGGCCCAGTTGAGATCGAGCGCATATTTTGCGAACGGCGCTGTGATCAGCGCGGTCAGCAGCACCCCGACGGTCGCGAGCACCACCGACGGGGCCAGCACCGTGCGGATACTCTGGAAGCGCGTACGCAGGCCGCCGTCGAACAGGATCAGCGCGAGGGCCACCGAGCCGACCAGGTAGGTCGTCCGCACGTCGTCGAACTGGAGCTGCCCGGGGCCGGAATCGCCGGCCAGCATGCCGATGACGAGGAAGACCAGCAGCAGGGGCGCGCCGAAGCGCAACGCGAGCAAGCTCGACAGGATGCCCGCCATCACCAGGACGGCGCCGAGCAGGATCGCGATGCTGACCGAGTCGAGGGACGCCATCCGTCGTCACGTGGGAGAGGAAATCATTGTAAAACCATCCTTATCGTCGCCACACTTGCCCGCCAACCCATTTCTGCCGCTCGCGGCAATCTGCCCGCATTTTACGGCCTTAACTCGCATCGCGTGCCGGTGTATCGATGGCCGGGCCGCACCCTTTGTGGGAATCTGCCGCTGCCGCGAATCAAATCCGCCCGATCTGCCGCCAACGAAACCTCGCCATAGACATGGACCTCAAAGACCTCATGGAGTTCTTGCAGACGACGGCGCGCAGCGTCGGCGCCGAGATCGCCTCGCCCTGGTTCTACCTGCAATTCGGCCTGATGCTGGGAGCGGCCGGGATCGCCTGGGCCTCCGAGGCGGCCATCCGCAACCGCATCGACATGACGTCGCTGGCGATGCGTTGGCCGCTGCCGCTGCGCCACTTCATCCGCGTGCTGGTCGGCAGCGCATCCACGGCGGTCTTCACCTTCCTGGTCATCGTCGAGCGCGTGGTGATGTCCCACGCGACCTGGCCGAGCCGCAGCTATCTGTTGATGGTCGCCGCAAAGCTCGGCCTCGCCTGGCTCGTGATCCGGCTTGTGACCTCGGTGCTGCGCAACGCCTTCATCGTCAAGCTGGTGTCGGTCACGGCGTGGTTCGTCGCGGCCCTTTCCATCATCGGCCAGCTGGATGCGACGGTCGATCTGCTCGACTCCTTCGCGATCGTGCTCGGCGGCTTGCGGCTGACGCCGCTGCTGCTGATCAAGGCAGGCGCGCTCCTGATCATCGCGCTCTGGCTCACCAACATCGCCAGCAATTTCGCCGAGAGCCGGATCAACTCTACGGCCGACCTGACCCCGTCGGTCCAGGTGCTGCTGATCAAGATCATCCGCATCGGGCTTTTGACGGTGGCCGTCGTAATCGCGCTCGACGCCGTCGGCATCAACCTGTCGGCGCTCGCGGTGTTCTCCGGCGCTGTCGGCGTCGGTATCGGTATCGGCCTCCAAAAGATCGTCGCGAACTTCATCTCCGGCATCATCCTGCTCGCGGACAAGTCGGTGAAGCCCGGCGACCTCGTCACGATCGGCGACAATACCGGGCGCATCAGCGCGATGAAGACGCGCTATATTTCCGTCGCTGCTGGCGACGGCCGCGAATTCCTGGTGCCGAACGAAGATCTGGTGACGCAGAAGGTCGTCAACTGGACCTACACCGACAAGAACACGCTGGTGAAGATCGCCTTCGGCACCAATTACGACGCCGATCCGCGGCTCGTCTGCAAGCTCGCCGCCGAAACCGCCACAGCACATCCGCGTGCGCAGAAGGGCAAGCCGCCGAATTGCATCCTGACCGAATTCGCGGAGGCCGGGATGAAGTTCTCGCTGACCTTCTGGATCGCCGACCCCGACGGCATGGACAACGTCAAGAGCGACGTGATGCTGGCGCTATGGGACGCCTTCAAGCGCGAGGGCATCCGGGTTCCCTACCCGGTGCGGGAAATCCGGGTCCGCGGCGGCGCACTGCCGGTCGAAACCACCGTAGAAGTCCCGAGTTGAGGCAGCTTTTCGCCGCAAGGCGGCCAAGCTTGGCTTGCATGAAGGCCCGCGATCATTAAATTAGGGCCAGAAATCAAACGCTTCCGCCGAAAAGATTACCTTTCATGAGCTACGTCGAAGCCACCGATACTTCCTTGCGCAAGACCGGACAGATCAAGCTGCATGGCCCGAACGCGTTCGTCGGCATGCGCAAGGCAGGCGCGCTGGTGGCCAAGTGTCTTGATGAGCTCACCGACATCGTCGGCCCGGGCGTGCCGACATCGCGCATCGACGAGTTCGTCCGCGAGTTCGCCTTCAGCCATGGTGCCTATCCGGCGACGCTGATGTATCGCGGCTATCGCTACTCGACCTGCACCTCGCTCAACCATGTGGTCTGCCACGGCATGCCCGGCGACCGGCCGCTGAAGGAAGGCGACATCGTCAACATCGACGTCACCTTCATCGTCGATGGCTGGTACGGCGACTCGAGCCGCATGTATGCGATCGGCCCGATCGCGCGGAAGGCCGAGCGGCTGATCGAAGTGACCTATGAGGCGATGATGCGCGGCATCGCCGCCGTGAAGCCCGGCGCCACGACCGGCGACATCGGCCACGCCATCCAGAGCTTCGTCGAGCCGCAGGGCATGAGCGTGGTGCGTGATTTCTGCGGCCATGGTCTCGGCCGCATGTTCCATGACGAGCCGAACATCATCCATATCGGCCGGCCCGGCGAAGGCGTGCAGCTCAAGCCCGGCATGTTCTTCACCATCGAGCCGATGATCAATCTCGGCAAGCCCCACGTGAAGATTCTGTCCGACGGCTGGACCGCGGTCACCCGCGACCGCTCGCTGTCGGCGCAGTTCGAGCACTCCGTCGGCGTGACCGCCACCGGCGTCGAGATCTTCACGCTGTCGGAGCGGCACGGCGAGAAGCAGGTGGCGTGATCGCCCGCTGATCGTGTCGCGAGGCACCCTGGAACGCGCGGAAGTCGTCTGATAGAGATCGCCAGCGCTGGCGCCGCGAGCTAGCGGCGCGGCTGGGGTTCATGGTGCATGTGGTTCAAGGTCGAGCAGAACCGCTCGTCGGTCGGCCAGAAATATGTGGTTCGTTGCAACTCCGAAGTTGCCGGCAAGCCGGTGATCGAGGAGCGATCGGTCAAAGGGATGGCCGAGGCCCGCAAGGCCGCTGAAATTCTCGCATCGTCGCTCAACGTGACGGCAACAGTGTATGGCACCGATGCCGACGGCGAGTTCGTTCATGGCGTCTGCGAGGTCAGCGAAGGCGCCGCTGTAGCCAGCGACCCGCTCATCAAGCGGCTCTACGCCGAATCCGCCGCAGCATCGTTGACGCTGAAGGACCAGCTACTCACCGAGATACCGGAAGACACCATCAAGGGCTTTGCGACAATGTCCGCCGCCCTTGGTTACATCGTGGCTCAGCATAAGCAGATCAAACGCTCGGCGACGCCGCAGATCGGCTATTCGGCCCTGTTCCGCATCTTCTGCGGCGGCAAAGACCCGAGCACGCTGTCGCTGCCCGCCGACGACGCCACGATCGCAATCCTGACCCGGAAACTGGGAGATCTTCCTGGCTGGATGTGGCTGAGCGACCTTCCCGGTTTCGGCTCCGCCGATCGCAACGCCGTCATCCCGGGCCGGCGCGCGAACAAGATCACCCTCACCATCGACGGCGAGTTGCAGGTGATACGGCCGCGCAGCGTTTTTCGGGGCACGGTCCCGGAAACGGGCGCGCAGTTCATGCTCGTGGTTCAGATGGCAGACCGCCATGTATACGGCCAGTCCCCCCTTGATAGCGTCGGATTGATCTATCGCGAACAGGACGAGGCGGCCGTCGTGTCGCTGGTACGTCAGCTGCTGCGCGAGTCGAACCCATTCAAAGGCCGGGTGGTGCTCATCAACCGCGACCTTCGGACTGTCCGCTCGCGCATGTCAGACCGCTCCTGGAACGATGTGATCCCCCATGAGCACGCCCGTCGTGAACTCGACTTCATCGCCGCGTCGATCCGCAACCGCGACATGTTGAAAACGGAAGGTCTCAGCATCAGGCGCGGACTTCTTCTCTCGGGCCCGCCCGGCGATGGAAAGTCGACGGCGATCGAGTGCTTCGTCAACGACGTCGCCGGCGAGGCCACGATTCTGGTCGTCGAAGCGGTCGAACACATCCGCGCGATTTACCATCTGGCCCAAGCGCTGGCCCCGGCCGTCGTCATCCTCGAAGACCTCGATCTCATGACCAAGAGCCGGCAAAATCCCTATGCTCTTGCGGGTACCAACAAGGACGACGTCACCGGTGAGCTGCTTCAGGTTCTGTCCGGCGGCTCTGCGTATGACGACATCGTTACAATCGCCACGACGAATCATCCGGAAGCAATCGACGAAGCGCTGGCAAAGCGAGCCGGGCGCTTCGATGCGCATATCCGGATGGGCTATCCCAGCGACGCCGACAAGCAACGCATCCTCGACCTTTATCTGGACCGATTCGACGTCAACGACGAATTGACGAGACGCCGACTGCAACAGACCCTGACCCGCGACCTGGGGCGGCTGCACCTCGTTCCCGCGCATATCGAGGAATTCGTAAAGGCCGGCATCAAGCGGGCGCGCCTCGCCCGGCGCCCGCCGGAATATCTGGACTTCGAGCCAGGCATCGAGGCCACCAAGTCAATCGCGACCCAAAAGCCGGCAACGTCTTGAGCGGTAACGACACGGCGAGAAGCAAATTGGCTGATCTCCCGCCACCGCCTCCGCCGCATCGCCTATCGCCGACGAAATGACGATGGCGGCCGCTTGTAGGTCGCGGCAAAGGCATCGTTGAACCGCCGAACGCTGCCGAAGCCGGCAGCGAAGGCAATCTCCGCCAAATTCATGTCGGTCTGGTCGATCAGGCGCTTGGCTTCCTGCACGCGGCGCGTTGCTGCGATCTCGCTCGGGCTCGCGCCGGCATGGCGCATGAACAGGCGCAGCAGATGGCGCGGCCCGACGCCAAGGGCTTCGGCAAGCTCCGTCATCGACGCCCGATCCAGAAAGCCGTCATTGATCAGGCGCATCCCGCGCGCCACGGTGGTGGCTGTTCCCATCCAGGCCGGCGAGCCCGGCGCCGTTTCCGGCCGGCAGCGCAGGCACGGGCGAAAGCCGGCTCGCTCGGCGGCGGCAGCGGTCGCATAGAAGGTGACGTTCTCGGAACGCGCCGGACGGACCGGGCAGACCGGCCGGCAGTAGATGCGCGTCGAGCGAACGCCGGAAAAGAACAACCCGTCGAAGGCGCGGGCACGCGCCAGCCGCGCCCGATCGCAGGTCTCCCAGTCGAGATGCGGTGGCAGTGTCTGCCGGTGCACCAAAGCCTTCGCCATGGCGGGATAATAGTTT
The DNA here is from genome assembly GCF_024199885.1 of Bradyrhizobium sp. CCGUVB23. Classification (NCBI taxonomy): domain Bacteria; kingdom Pseudomonadati; phylum Pseudomonadota; class Alphaproteobacteria; order Hyphomicrobiales; family Nitrobacteraceae; genus Bradyrhizobium; species Bradyrhizobium sp. CCGUVB23. Next base: position 4,470,354 of record NZ_JANADQ010000001.1, on the reverse strand, counting down.
CAGCACAGCCCGCCGAGTAGCTGAAATCGGACTCGATCGGTCGATGAGGTCCGAATCCAGCCAGCCTGCGCCGCCGCTTGGGGATCATGGTGCCGAAACATCCCGGAGCAAATGGCATGAGCACACAGGCGCAACAGGCAACGTCGGGGCAAACCTCTCTCGCGTTCGAGATCGGGCTCCTGCTGCTTCTCTCACTGATCTGGGGCAGCTCGTTTACGCTGATCAAGGTCGCGATCCCCACGATTCCGCCATTCACGATGGTTGCCGTTCGCGTGGCGATCGCGGCCATTCTCCTGGTCCTGATCGCTCGCGCGCAGAGACACGCCCTTCCTCGCCAGCTATCGGTGTGGGCGGCTTTTTTCGTGCAGGGGCTGCTGCAAAGCGCGCTGCCGTTCACCCTGATCAGTTGGGGCGAGTTGCATATCGCGAGCGGTCTCGCCGGCGTGCTCAATGCGACCCCGCCGATGTTCGTGCTCGCGATCGCGCTAATGACCGGGCGCGGACGACTGGCGATCAGCGGCCAGAAGATCATCGGCGTCGGCATCGGCCTTGCCGGTGTCGCCATGACGATGGGCATCGATGCGCTGTCCGGGATCGGCACGGCGGCGCCACTGGCCCAGATGGCCGTGCTCGGCGCGAGCTTCTGCTACGCGCTCGCGCCAATATGGGGCCAGCGGTTCTCGAACCTCCCCGCAATCGTCACCGCGGCCGGCGCCATGAGCTGCGCCGCGCTCCTGATGCTCCCCGTCGCAGCCATCCTCGAACGGCCCTGGACGCTGGCGTCGCCGCCGGCGCAGGCGATCGCGGCGGTGATCGCGCTCGCGGTGGTCTGCACGGCCTTCGCGATGGTGATCTATTTCCAGCTGATCCACACGATCGGCCCGCTCGGCACGACCAGCGGGAGCTACCTGCGCGCAGGCTTTGCGGTGGCGCTCGGCACCGCATGGCTCGGCGAGCGCTTTACATGGTCAATTGCTGCCGGAATGGCGCTCATTCTCGCCGGCGTCGTTGCCGTCACGGTGCCCCTGCCGGCGCGAAACAGCGGGAAACCTCCGGGCTGATTATCGCCATCATCAAAGCCTGATCTTGCCATTCCGTTCGCCGATGACAATCTGTCGTCAGAGCAAGGAGAGATTTCGTGAGCACGTCGACGCGCCGTGGCTTTCTCGGATTTGTATCGGCCAGTGCCGCAGGCCTGCTGCCAACCCGCGCGCAGGCGGCGTCCGAGCCCGCCGCGGCCTCGGATGAGCCGGCCTGCATCCTGACGCCGCAGGCAGAGGAAGGGCCGTTCTATGCCGATCCAAAGCTGCTGCGGACAGACATCACCGAGGGCAAGCAAGGCATTCCCCTCACGCTGCGGCTGCGTGTGATCGAGGCCGGGCCCTGCACGGCGATCAGGGGCGCCCGCGTCGACATCTGGCATTGCGACGCAAAGGGCCTCTATTCGGCGTTTCCAGGCCAGAGTGATAGCCACAACGTGGACGCGACCGGCAAGACGTTTTTGCGCGGCACTCAAGCGACTGACTACGCCGGCTGGGTCACGTTCAACACGATCTATCCCGGCTGGTATGACGGCCGCACCACGCATATCCATTTCAAGGTTTTCCTCGACGAGAAAAACGTGCTGACCGGGCAGACCTTCCTGCCCGACGCGCTGAACGAGTTCATCTACACCAACGTGCCCGCCTACAAGGACCGCGCGCGGCAACGCACGATCATCAACGCCAACGACATGGTGATCGAGCGCTCCGATCCCGAGCATCGCGCCTTCTGCGCGGTGAAGGAGGAGCGCGACCGTTACGTGGCGAGCTTGACGCTCGGCGTCGACCGCCGCTCCGACGCGACGGTCGGGCGCGCCGGCCCGCCACCGCCGCCACCCGGTTCGCGCGGCGGACCTCCGCCCGCGGGCGGGCCGATGTTCGGCCGTCAGATCAAGGACCGGCTTGCCGCGCTGGTGCCGGGGCTGAAGCCGGGCCGCTGAACGCGATCGCAATTGACGGTTGCAAAATCGCGGTTCCGCGGCGAAGCTGCGTGCGATGCCCGCGAAGTCCAGCGACCCCTCCGAGAAGCCCGAACCGCCAGAGCCGCCGCACTATCACGGCCATCGCGAGCGGCTGCGCGAGCGCTTTTACAGCGCCGGCGCGGATGCGCTGAGCGACTACGAGCTGCTGGAGATGGCGCTGTTTCCGGCGCTGCCGCGACGCGACACAAAACCGCTTGCGAAGACGCTGATCAAGACGTTTGGCTCGTTCGCCGAGGTCATCCACGCACCGGTGGCGCGGCTGCGCAAGGTCGAGGGCGTCGGCGAGGCCGCGATCAACCAGCTCAAGCTGATCGCAGCAGCGGCAAGCCGCGCGACCAAGGGCGAGGTAAAGAGCCGCAATGCGCTGTCGTCCTGGAACGAGGTGATCGACTATTGCCGCTCCAGCATGGCCTTCGCCGACAAGGAGCAGTTTCGGCTCCTATTCCTCGACAAGCGCAACCAGCTCATCGCCGACGAGGTGCAGCAGACCGGCACCGTCGACCACACTCCGGTCTATCCCCGCGAAGTCATCAAGCGCGCGCTGGAATTATCGGCGACTGCGCTGATCCTCGTGCACAACCACCCCACTAGCACTCTTCCAGGCACGTTCGATCACGCTCAAGCAGGTTGAATCAAAAGCACTTTTTGTACTTGCGCACAGGGTGCGGCGTTGGCAAATTGGGGCTGTTGAAGGGGTCGTAAAAGCCTTCCCGCTCCCGAGTACCGATCCCAGTTTTGCTCTCCGATCCCAGTTGCGGAACAGGACAAGCGCTATGCCGAGCCTTACCGACACGGCTATCCGACAAGCAATGAAGCGTGTGGAGTTCACACGAAAACAAGAAAACCTCGCCGATGGAGAGGGACGCGGCATTGGCCGCCTCGTCCTCGTTCTCAAGCCTATGCCGAAGCGCGTGACGGCCGATTGGATGGCGCAGCAATGGCGTGACGGAAAACGCAATAAGAAGAAGATCGGATCGTATCCCTCTATGACGCTCACTCAGGCACGAGATATCTTCAAGCGTGACTTCGCTGACGTCATTCAGAAAGGCCGCAGCATCAAGATCGCGACCGACGCTCGCCCGGGAACGGTCGCCGATCTTTTCGAGGGGTACGTTGCGGCGTTGAAAGCGGCGGGCAAGCCGTCCTGGAAGGAAACGGAAAAGGGTCTCAACAAAATCGCTGGCACGCTGGGGCGCGATCGTCTGGCCCGCGAGATTGAAGCCGAAGAAATTGTCGAGTTGATCCGGCCGATCTATGAGCGCGGGGCTCGGTCGATGGCCGACCATGTACGATCCTATATCCATGCCGCCTACAGCTGGGGAGTGAAATCCGACAACGACTATCGGAATACGTCTCCTCGGCGGTTCCGCATTCCCTTCAATCCGGCCTCCGATATCCCCACCGAACCCAAAGTGCAGGGCACCCGTTGGCTCAACGAGGACGAATTCATCCAGCTATATCGCTGGCTCGAATGTCCCGACACTCCCGTCCATCCCTCGTATCCGCGTGCCGTGCAGCTCATCATGCTGACCGGTCAACGGGTGGAGGAGATCGCCCGGCTCCACGTCGACCAATGGGACGAGGCTGAACGGATCATCGATTGGTCCAAGACCAAGAACCTTCAACCGCACGCCGTCCCGGTCCCCTCGCTTGCCGCAGAGCTCATCGAATCGATCAAACCAAACGAATTCGGTTGGTTCTTTCCTTCGGCGAAAGATCCGTCCAATCCGGTCAGCCACGGCACGCTCTACAGCTTCGTCTGGCGACAGCGCGATCGCGGCGTCATCCCTTACGCGACGAACCGCGACCTGCGACGAACCTTCAAGACCTTGGCCGGCAAAGCCGGCGTTCCCAAGGAGATTCGGGATCGTCTCCAGAACCACGCTCTGCAGGACGTCAGCTCCAAGAATTACGACCGCTGGAGCTACATGCCCGAAAAGCGCGCTGGCATGGCGCGCTGGGACAGGTTCGTGCGCGCGCTCCTGAAAAAGAAGAAAGCCAACAGCACGTTGATGAAGGCCGCGTGAGCTGCCGTTTCGGTTTCTCGCCGTTCAGCTTTCATTGTTCGGAGCAATCGCTCAAAACGATTACTATGGGTTGGGTACGAGAGAAACGGACGCGAGAGATGGATGGGTCTGGGCCCGCTCCATACGGTCTCGTTACAAGAGGCCCGAGAACGGGCTAGGAAGGCGAGGGGCCAGCTTCTAGACGGGATCGACCCTCTTGGACGCCCGAAAGGCCGAACACGCCCGGCGGGCCTTAGAAGCGGCTAAGACCATAAGCTTCGAAGACGCCGCAGTTGCCTATTTCAACGACCATGAGAAGAAATGGAAGAACGCCAAACATCGCGCGCAGTTTTTATCGACCCTGAAAGCCTACGCTTTCCCAACAATAGGTAGCCTGCCGGTCGCGAACATCGATACCGGCCTAGTGCTCAAATGCATCGAGGAAATCTGGAAGACCAAGACCGAAACTGCGAGCCGCGTTCGCGGTCGCATCGAAGCTGTCCTGGATTGGGCGACCGTCCGGGGCTACCGCACGGGCGATAATCCCGCTCGTTGGAATGGGCTGATCTCGGAGGTCCTCCCTGCGCGCGGCAAAGCCCAGAAGACCGTCCATCATGCCGCCCTGCCCTTTTCGGACCTCCCAGCCTTTATGGCGGCGCTTCGTGAACGCGGAGGGGTTGCGACGCGAGCGCTTGAGTTCACGATTTTAACCGCTGCACGGACCGGCGAAGCGATAGGCGCGCGAGGGGATGAAATCGATTTCGCCGAGAAGATGTGGAAGATACCGCTCGACAGGATGAAAGCGAGCCGGGAGCATCGGGTCCCTCTTTCCGATCGCGCAATTGAAATACTTGAAACGATACCTCGCGAAGCAAAGAACCCATTCATCTTCATCGGTCCGCGTCGAGGCGGGTTGAGCAATATGGCGATGGCCGCCGTTCTCAAGCGCATGAATCGGGAGGACATTACCGTTCACGGATTTCGCTCCACGTTTCGCGATTGGGCAGCCGAGCGAACCAACTATCAAAACCAAATAGTCGAAATGGCGCTCGCACACGTCGTCGGCAACAAGGTCGAGGCCGCCTACCGCCGGGGCGATCTCTTCGAGAAGCGTCGGAGGCTAATGGCGGAATCCCGCTTGAACCTTCCGCCGAGCAGAACCTGAGGAAAGGGTTTCCAGTTTGTGATTATCACGATTATCAGTGGGATAAGGACTAGGGGTGAACGATCGAGTCGCGGCACGCAAGCACTATCGCAGCGAGTCGTACGACCTCGGTGGCTGCTCCGAAGGCGAACATCGTCGAGGTCCTGTCGCCCAAGCGCCGAGGGCGCCGCGGATATCAGTTACGAGCAGCGCGCCCGGCTTGTGAAGTTACTCGGCAAGCTGGGTAGTGAGCACGCAGGGGAGTGCGCCACTGCGGCAAAGAAGGCTACGACTTTCGGGAAAGCATCGGCCTTAGTTGGTCGAATCTCATCGTTCCCTCCAGAGCCCAGAATGTCGAAAACCGAACGGACGTGGCATGAGCGCCGAGATTTATCGAGCGGTTCACGATCGTTCGCGATGTTGCGACCTGCGCCGACGCCAGCCTCAGGATAGGCGCGCCCGATCACGGGAACACTGCACGCCTGTTCAATCAGCCACAAATATAGAGGAGTATTGAAAATGACCGCAAAACCGAGGGTGAAAGTCCGCAAGGAAGCCAGCCGACGCAGCGACCATCCGTTAGATATGGAGATGCTAGCTAAGCACAAGAAGCGTCGCACACGGACCTTCCCCTTTGAGCTCGAATGTCTGGATGACCTCGCAAGCAAGCTAACGGTTGCGCTCAACGCCGTACTCAGCGTCGGGGTATGTCCCGATTGGGACAAAGGCAGATCCAGATCCTCAGTACAGAAAAAAGCTCCTCGAAGCCTTCCACATCATCCAAAGCTTGTTGTTCATTTGCGATAATATCGAAAGTGTCGCGACTCCTCCGCTGGAGCGCGAAGTTCGGAGGTTGGCGCCCAATGCTTTTAAAGAAGAATACGTCCCTACCACGGAAAGCGATTTGGCAAACAGGCTCGCGCGCGAGGGCCTCGAACAGCTGCGTTCGAGAAAGTGAGGAAATCGGTCGGACGCGCTTTTGACGCGCAAGGGCTGCGAACTGTAGGAGCAACGGCGGGGCGACAGGAACAACTCCCGTATTGTCATGCGATGGAAAAATTCACGCTAGTAGTCGATAGTCTTGCGCTCGCCGCCTTCGTGTCGGGTCTCTTCTTTGTAAAGCAAACACGCGGACGACGGCGCTAGCGGCGGAGAGCCATCATGGTCCGCGCGCTGCGACTCGGATCAGTCAGGCGGTGACGTTCCTATTGCGCCGATCATAAGCATTCGAGAGGCTGCTGGCGGGATGCCGGCAACCTGGGAGGAATCCGACGGCCGCACCTGATCCTTATCGCACCCGATAGCGTGCCGAAAGATGCAAGCGCCGGTACACATCAGCGTTTTGCTGCTCTTTCCACGAATTCCAGTAGCGATGGAGCTACCTCGTCGAGTTCAACGAAACGACGGCGCAGCTCGTCGGCGATCTCCACAGTCACATCGCGCGACCACCCCTTTGCGGTATTGAAGGCGACGATGCGCAACGGGCGAATATATTCTCCGTCCAGCAGATGGTTGATCAGGGTGTCGCGATTGGCGTCCTCTTCGTCGGTCTCAGACCAGGCGCGGCCCAGCACGCCACCAAAGTCCTCCAGCACCAGATAGACGTCATGGTCCGCCGGGTTCAGCGGCACAATGGACGGAGCGCGACTCACGAGAGCAATCCCTTTCTTCAATCGTCGCTCCAAACGATCGAAAACAACATGATTATAACGTGTTAGCAGTCCATTAGTTCACCGGACCATTCAGAGGGTCGCTTCTTACGTGGCCACAGCTCGGGATTAGCCTTGTTTCGGTTGAGGCCGCCTGATGCCGATCGCGACGAACCCCCTTGCTCGGGCAACCAAGATCAGCGCTTCCGTAGTGACTCCCCACACCGGCGCGTAGGCCAAGGCCGACGAAGCTCCACCATCCTCCGATCCTGAATAGCGAGCATCGGATCAGCTAGCCGCCTCGGAGAAACTCGCAACCTCCCGGAACGGCATAAACGCGTGGACGGTTAGGGGTGGACGCCACCGTGCACTTCCGCGCCTCGTTCGATACGTGGGCCGACGACCAGTTCGCGGACGGCTCGGATGTGACCCCGCGCTACCACCCTCACGCGGTCGAATTCGTGCTGGCGCACGTTGCGCCCGGCGGCAGGGTCAAGAAGGCCTACCGGCGCGGCACGATGTTCAAGGCGCGGATTGCGATCATGCGCGACTGGGCCAACCATTGCTGCCCGCCGCCCCAGGCCGCCAAGGTCGACACCGACAACGCGGTGCCGATGCGCAAAACCGCCTGACGGGGAGGGACTGTCCGCGCAGTGTCCTAAGGGCGTGTACTCGTTAGGCGACTGGCTGACTGATGTCCGCTCAACCCTCAACAGCGGTGGAAGAGCGGACATTGCCCGAGGTCGCAGAAGGGCCAGAAGGCGACCTGGCGCCCTGAGACCTCTCACGCAAACATCGCCGGCGTTACCTGGTCCACCTCAATGATCACGTCGGCCGGAATGTTGGCACGCCTCGCCGCATTGCGAATGGCGTCGGCGTTTTCGGCCTCATAAAGACAGTAAGTTTTGCGCTTGTCGGCACTCAGAAAGGAGAAGATCCACTTCACTCCTTCTTCATCGTTGATGAGATCGACACTTTCGACTCCTTCCTTCGTGAACTCCAGTTTTTCTGCGAAGTTTCGCTCGATAATGAAACGTGGCATGGCCCTCTCCCGTGTACGACGTGGCACGTCAGTGCAGTTGACCGCGGAGCCTCGTAAGCAGAGCGGTCATGTTCAGGCGACTTGCAGTCGCCAAAGATTCGTTCAACAGCGCATCGGCATGTGCGATGTCGCCATGGCGGCCGCGGCGGCGCAGCATGCGTGCGTATCGGTGCTGCGCGTGCGCCAGCCAAGGCGATGCATGCATGTGCCGGTCCATCCGTAGCGCTTCCTCGAAGTGCTCCTCGGAACGATCCCAGTCGCCGAGCATGTCTGCGAGAGCCCCGAGGAAGCGGCCGGCCGATCCGTAGCAGACGGTCGCGATACCGGCTGTGACAGTCATGTGGCGGTAGGGCTCGAGCAGATCGTACAAGGCACGCGCGCAGCGCCCGTCCTCGAGCGCCGCGCAGACATCGGCAAGATAGGAAAGTGTCGTGCTCCGCTTCGCATCCATGGGAAAGGCGAAATCGGTCTGCCGCAACTCGTCCAGCATCTTTTGTGCCTGCGGCTTAAAGCCCAGCTCCGTCGCGACGAGCGCGAATCCGGGCTTCCAGGTATTGCCGTCTGGTTCGTTATTGATCAAATGTTTGATGACAGGGGCAATCTCCGCCAGGCGTCCCTGCTCACGGCGGATCGTGAACATTTGCACGCCGTAGACGCCTTCGGCGCTCTCTCCATGCGTCCTGCGACCAATCGCATACGCGTTCTCAGCGAGCCTCTCGGCGGTCGGAAAGTCGCCGATCAGAAGAGCCTGCATGGCTCGCCCAAGCTGCGCAACCCATTCCTGGTGCAGCATCTGCCGACCTTCAATTGCTGACTGAAACGTGTCCAAAGCCGCGATCATCCCCTGGTAGTCGCCAAATTCGGCCGAATAATAAATTTGCACAGAAAGGATTCGGGTGCGGAGGTCGGCGTCATTCAGCCGATCGGCAATGGCGAGCGCCTCGCTCAGTCGGTTGCGCAGGTCCGCAGGTTGTGTCCCCGAGAGTGCGGTCGGTCCCAGAAATGGAGTAAACAGAACTTCACAGAGAGAGCGGTCGTCCTCGAGGCGGCGCGCCATTTCGATGGCCTCGGAATTGAAAATGTCAGCGCGCGCGAAATCGCCCTTCATCAAGAACCCTCTACCGAGCGCACTCAATATCTGGCAGCGCTGACGGCTGTCTCCTCCTTCGATTGCCGATAAAGCTTCGAGCAGCAGCGCTATGGAAGGATCAATAGAGTGATAGTAGAAGCGGGCCTGTGCAAATCCGATGGCGCAGTTGGCGAGTGCATCGCTGCTTCCACGGGCTCGTGCCTCGCCGGCGGCGCGCTCGAATGTGTCCGAAGCCTGTTGCAGATGGCCAGCCGCCGACTGCGCCCGACCCAATGCAATTCTTGTCTCGAGCACGGCGTCCTCGCGCCCTTCCGCATCGGGCAGTCTCTCGGCGATGGCCAGGGCCTTCCCGTAGTGATCGATGGCCTCGTAGTTCGCCGAGCGCGCCAGCGCGCGCTCGCCGGCACGCCGCCAGAACGGTAGGGCCAACTGTGGTAGTCCGGCCTCGGAGAAGTGGCGCGCAACCAGCTCCGGCTGGGTGTCCGCTGTCTCACGGCGGTACTCGGCAAGGGCGCGGGCAATTGCCGCATGATACCGCTGTCTTCTGCTCGTCAGCAGGGACTGATATGCCGTGTCCTGAATGAGGGCGTGCCTGAACGCCAAGGCATCCTCGGAAGGACCCCCTCTCAGAACCAGATGCGCCGCCATGAGCTCGGCGACGGCAGCATCGAGATCGTCGGCCGGAAAATCGCACACACGAGCAAGCAGGTCTCGGCTGAACTCGCGGCCGATGACAGAGGCGATTTGGGCGGTTTCTTTCGCGGTCGGCTGGCAGCGATCGAGGCGTGCCATCAAAGAGCCCTGCAGCGTCGCCGGAAGCCTCACCTCAAATTCGCCCGCGCCGGCCCCCCGCTCGACCAGAGAGCGGGCCAGCTCCTCGATGAACAGGGGGACGCCATCGGTCCGGCCGACGATCTCATCGATCAGGCGCGCGCTGGCAGTGGCGCCGGCAATGTGCCGCACCATGTCGGCGATCTGAGGCTTTGCCAGCGGCCCGAGGGAAAGCGACAGCACATGGCCGTAAAGACTCGGCCATTCGGAAGTCCAGCTCGGCCGGTGTGTTACGAGCAACATGATTGGTGCTCGGTTGATTGGCGCCATCAGCGCATCGAGTAGCTCGGTCGTGGTGGGATCGATCCAGTGAGCGTCCTCGACAATAATCAGCACTGGAGTGCGCGTGGCGCGCTGCAGGAACCGGTCGACCAGCGTCTGCAGTGTGAGGCTCTTCCTTTGCTGTGGCGTTAGGTCGGTCTTGTCGTACCGATCATGGAAATCGAGGGACAGAAGCTCCGCGTAAACGGGTGCCACCGTTCGAATGTCCGCGCCCACTTCGGCGAGGATATGCTCGAGCTTGTCGAGCCGTTGGTCGTTGCTATCGCCTGGCCGAAAGTCGGCGGCGCGGCCGAGATTCTGAACAATTGGAAACAGGGTACTGTGGGTATGATAGGGTGAGCATTGAAAGCGCAGGACGACGTTCGGCGTCGCGCCCAGCTTTTCTGTAAAGGCCTGTACCAACCGGGATTTGCCGATGCCGGCATCCCCCGAAAGCAGGATTGCCTGTCCCTCTCCTGCGCGCGCAAGCTCCCACCTTTCAACGAGCAGCTCTACCTCGTGCACGCGACCTACGAAAGGCGACAGCTCTCCGGCGTGCGCCGCATGGAAGCGGCTTTCGACCTCTCGCTCGGACTTGACGAGATACACGTGGATGCCCGTCCCGAATCCCTTGAGGGGCTTCTCACCGCGGTCCTCGACGACGAAGGCGTCGGCGATCAGTCGCCTGGTCGCCTCCGCGATGACGAGTTGACTCGGCCGCGCGCTCGCCTGGAGCCTGGCTGCGAGATTGGGCGTCTCACCCGCCACCGCACCTTCCTCGCGCACCGCGCTTCCAACGAGGTCCCCGACAACGACGAGCCCCGTGGCTACTCCGACCCGGGCTTCGAGCTCGATGGCGTCGGGCTTCAGCAGTTGCACGGCGGCCAGGGCCTCGAGCCCGGCTCGGACCGCGCGTTCGGCGTGATCCTCGTAGGCGCATGGCCATCCGAAATACGCCATGACGCCGTCGCCGATGAATTTGGCGACGTAGCCGCCATAGCGGGTGACAGCGCCAGCGACCCGATCCTGATAGCTGCGAAGCACCTCGCGCAGATCCTCCGGATCGAGCCGCCGAGACAGCTCCGTGGAACCAACCAGGTCGCAGAACAGGACGCTCAGCAGCCGTCGCTCCGGCGGCCGCTCCGGGGGAGCGCGCGGCAGCGGCTTATCGTTCGCATGGAGAGAGTCGGTGTTTGCCGCCGATAGCGGACCCCCGAAGGACTCGGCCACCGCTGCCAGGATGATCTTGCGGTGTCCGAGCGATACCCCCAGTTCGCGAAGATCCGTCTCCGTAAGATGCGGGAGTACCCTCAGATCGACATCACCGGCGGCGAAGACATCACAATATTGCCCGAGGCCAAGAGCACGCAGCCACGTATTGATGTCTTGGCTCATGAGCTCGCTCGCTGCTTTTGGTTTTCTTCCTTATCTGCTCCGGTCAACTTTGGAGCGCGTGTGCGCCTCTCGCCGGGAAGGCGCCTCGCCCGCTCTCTGAGTTCCGGGTTAAGCGGAGCGGACGATATTCTGCGGCGAGTACTTCGGCAGTCGCAGACGACTTTCGATGGGACCTCGTGCCGATGCACACCTAAGTCCCTACGAGTCCCTACGCAGCACGCTACGTTGTATTTTACTGCAAACGTGCAGCCGAGCATAGAACCGCCGCAGCGCGATAATTTGGGCAGGCCTGATCGGTAGCGGGGGCAGGTATTGGCTCCCACGTAAGGCTAGCTTCAGGGATGGGGTAGGCCAGCCAGCTTGGGAAGCAGGTTCTTATTGAGCGCCCCGATGACAAGCCGGAATGACCAGCGCGGGGAAAAGGCAAATCGGCCTGCCCACCCACCCGTGCGCTGATCGGTCTACTGGCGAGCCGCGCTTCCACCTGGCCGCGTGACCACTTCTGCCGCAGCACGATGGTACCGCGGTCATCATGACCAACGAGGTGGAACGAGTTTTCGCCGATATCGATGCCGATCACGGCGAATCGCTGGGTTGAGTTTTCTGAGACATGGCGTACTCCTTGTCTTGAGCGCCCCTTGCCAGCTTCTCGTGCTGGCAGGGCCGGAGCACGGCCGGACCATTCCATTCTGATGTCCCCAGTCAAGCACACAGCGCAGGGTTTCCCATCTCCACGAGGACCCATCGTGAAGTTCTTGTGCCGATGGATCGTGCAGAGGAGAAGGCGGGACCCAAAGACGTCGGTGAACAGGCTCTGATGCGGCGGTTGGGTACCGCATTTCCGTTTTTTCGTCTGGGACTGTCCCTGGTCTAGCGTCGGGCGTCGATCGGATGATCGGCCACATAATGGGTTTCAGGATTTCCCCTGCCGTGGTCCCACCTTCACCTCTGCACGATTGATGTCCGCGACTACCCCCTGATCCTGATTGCAACAAAGGGGGCTGTGGGCCGGTCGAGCGCACCTCACGACTCGAGCGGTCCACAGCCCCCAACGACGTTACGCCTGTCGAGGTGGCATGAGCTCGCGATTGATCGCCCAAATGAAGGCGGAGAGCTCTCGGGCAATCGCCGTGACGATTACGGTTCGCCGCTTGCCCTTCCGCTCGAGTGAGCGGAAGCGTCCACACAATCTGGTTTGCGCTTTCCACGCAATCTCGCGCGCGTCTCGGTGCGGCCTCCGCCTTTGGCTGCTTGTCTCGGCTCACGCGCGGCGGATATCGATAGCTCCAGGCCGCCTCCACAAGAATACGTCGCGCCCGCCCATTACCGGGTTTGGGCGTGACCGAATCGTGCGGCAGACGTGTTCGTTTACGCGTGCAGCGGTCTGATGTTCTGGTTCATGCGGAAGAAGTTCGTCGGGTCGTACTTGGCTTTCAAGGCGGCGAGGCGGTCGTAGTTGTCGCCATAAGTGGCGCGAAGTCTGCTGTCGTCCCCATCGTCCATCATGAAATTCACATAGCCGCCGTCGGCCGAGTACGGATGCACGGCTTCCCAATAGCCTTTGGTCCAGCGCGTGATCTCGCCCGCTTTTTGCGGATTGGGATCGATGCCGGCGATGACCATCGACCAAGTCGCTTCGCGCGTGTTCCAGGCGGTGTCGTTCTTGCCAACGCGATGGACGGCGCCGTCGATCGGATAAAGATGCATGAGCGAAAGCGCGCTCGGTGCATTCCGGGCCTGCTCGATATGCGCGTCAATTGCTTCGTCAGTCAGTTCTTTCACGAAATCGCCGCGCCAGTACCATTGCAAGCCTTTCGGGAAGAACGGGTCGAACATGGATTGGAGGGCCGGATATGGCATTTCGCCCATCCAGTTGAAGAGCGGCGGGGGCAGCTCACCGAGCAACCTGGCCACGACGGCCTGGCCATCTTCCGTCGGGCCGTTGTAGCAGCCAATGATGGCGCAGGCGCGCTTGCCCTGATGTTCCGCCGGGAACGGGTCCACCGGTGGAACGGTCTTCAAGCCGACGAAGGCCCCGAGTTCCTCGGGAGCACAAGGCAGGAAATCCCTGTACATCCGCATGACGGTCCGGGCATGTTCGATATCCCAGAAGATCGGACCGGCATAGACCATGTTCACCGGATGAGCTTGGAACAGGAAGCTCGTGACGATGCCGAAATTGCCGCCGCCGCCCCGCAGGCCCCAGTAAAGGTCAGCGTTCTCCGACTTGTTGGCGGTGACGATGCGACCGTCGGCGAGCACGACATCCGCCTCGAGGAGATTGTCGATGGTGAGGCCATGCTTGCGGGTGAGATATCCGGTGCCGCCGCCGAGCGTAAGCCCGGCGATCCCGGTGCTCGACACAATGCCGGCCGGCACGGCAAGCGCGTAGACATGCGTGGCGTGGTCAACATCGCCTTGCGTGCAGCCGGGACCAACGCGGACGGTGCGCGCCGCGGGATCGACCCGCACGCCTTTCATCGTCGACATGTCGATCATCAGCCCGTCGTCGACACTACTAAGGCCCGGCCCATTGTGCCCGCCTCCGCGGATCGCGACCTGGAGATCGTTCGCCCTTGCGAAATTAACCGCCGCGACGACGTCAGCGACGTCGGCGCATCGCGCAATCATCACGGGAGTCTTATCGATCATCCCGTTGTAGAGGCTCCGCACAGCGTCATAATCGGCGTCCATTCGCCTGACAACCGGGCCGCGCATGTTGCCGATGAAGGTTTCGGTGGCCATGGTCTGCATGATGTCCTCCTATTCCACCCATGATCGGTCATTGGGCGTGCATCTTCGTCGCGGTAGCTATGGTCGAGTTAGGGTTTAACAGTGAGGCCCACGGTGGTTGGTGTCGGCCTCTCGGCCGTTGCCTGAAGGACTGTCGAGCGCGGTGTCAAAATCGCGATCTGCGTTGGAGAAGCAGGCATGCCCGCTAGGGTCAGCGTGGGAACGGGTGACTGTTCCTCAACATTGGCCGACCCCATCACGGCAACCTGGTGCTGCGAGATCGGAAACCCCGTCACTTCAAACGTTGGCAGCTCTGCGGCCGATGCGCCCGCAGTTACAACGACGGCAGCAATGCCTGCCATTAAGCCGAAACGTGTCATGTTAAAATCTCCCCTACAGAATTGATACCCACTACTTTGATGAAGTGGAGCCCTAATTCGCCGTCGTGGTCGAGGGCGGGGACAGGGGAATTCTTCTTCGTTTGTTGTTTTTTTGAATAGCAGAGGTAAGGCGCAAAGGCTGCCTACGATGGTGGTGCATCGCCTCTGACTAAAAAGGTCGCAAACTTCCGCATCAAACTTAGCGCCGTTGGCGGCGGCCCAATGTGAACCCCTTCACACATCGCAAGCTCAAAAAAGCAATCCAAGTGTTCTGCCGATGCGAAATGGGACGCAGCCAAAAACCGTTAGAACTCACTAGTAGCAGCCTTCTGTTTCAGCAAGATTTCGTTCTTCAACCAAAGAGCGCGGTCCCGCGGCCAAAAATCCAACTACAACGCGAAATGACTTATCTGGCGATGCACTCGCCGTTGGGTGCAATCGGCTCTCGCGCCCGAGACGAACGGAAAGGCGTCGTTCGCGGAGATACGGGCGATTCGCGGGTCATATCAGATCAAGTCATGCTTCCGGGCATAAAGCAGCGAACGGTGGGATGGCCGTCCTCATAATATGGCCAAACAACAGTTTGTCCGAAACGGTTGGGCGCGGTGACGAGAGCCGCGTCCGGTACATCAATCCATTCGTTCGCAAGGAAGACTTGGTAGTGACCGCTGCTGCTTCGCCAGTCGGCATCCCGCAAGGTATTGCCATCGCTCAGGGCGCAGCAAGCCTCTCCCCCTTCGGATTTTGGCTGCTCGAACCACTTGTGCATTTCTGGATCGGCTTGCGCATATTTCCCACCGGGATCGCGAGCTAACGCCGAGTTCGACGACGTGAGCAGTGATACGAACAATATCGAGACTTCGATGTGCAGCTGAAATGGAGTTCTCATAAAGGCCGCCTGCCAAAATTGAATTGTTTGAACAGCATCTACACCGAGAAAAAGACCCGCCTCCGAGTCAATGGGAAGAACGGAGGGATCACCTTGTTTGCTGATACCGCCAAGCTTGTCCTTGCCCCCGCTCGAGTTCTGCTTCGGCACGAGCCCAACCCAGGCCGAGAAATCCCGACCCGATCGAAAGGTCTTGGCATCGGCAACGCTCGCGACCAGCGCTGTCGCCAGCGCCGGCCCAACGCCAGGGATCGCGTCCAGCCGTTTACTCGTCGCACTTGATCGATGCCAGACGATGATGCGTCGGTCGAACTCCAGGATTTGGGCCTTCAGCGCCCGCAATTGACTGCCGAGAGCCGCAAGACATGCGCGGGCCACCTCTGGGAGCCGGCGGTCAGCCGTATCGGCGACGACTTCCAGCAATTGCTCGACACCCCGGCGCCCGACGGGAGCGAAAATCCCGAACTCGGCAAGATAGGCGCGGATTGAATTGATGACCGCGGTCTGCTGGCGGATGAAGAGATGGCGGGCTCGATGCAGCATCAGGCAGCTCTGTTGCTCGACCGTCTTGGTCGGCACAAACCGCATGGTGGGTCGCGTGACCGCCTCGCAAATCGCCTCCGCATCGGTGCAGTCGTTCTTCTGCCGCTTGACGTAGGGCTTCACATAGGCCGGAGGCATCAATCGCACCGTATGCCCCAACGCCTGGAGTTCACGGGACCAATGATGCGACGACGCGCAAGCTTCGATCCCCACCAGGCATGGCGGCAGTTTCTGGAAAAATGCCAGCACGTGCCGGCGCCTCAACTGACAGCGTATGACCACCTGGCCGGCTGCATCAACGCCGTGCACCTGAAAGACCGACTTCGCGATATCCAGACCGATCGTTGAAATTGACTGCATAGGCTGCTCCTCCGAATCGTGGGAGCCTCAAAACGGCGCCCACTCCTTGGCACTCTCGTGCCGGTGGAGGAGCCGTCCACAGCATCACTTCCGGACTCATGCACCGCACCAAAAGAGCGCGCCCTCATTCGATCACCTCGTCGGCGCGAAGGACCAGTGACGCGGGAATCGTGATGCCCTGCGTCCTGGCAGCTTTGAGGTTGATGATGGCCGTGTACTTGTCCACCTGATAGATCGGTAATTCGCTGGGTTTGGCGCCCTTAAAAATCATATCAACGTAATGCGCGTGTTGACGGTATAGTTTTTGCCTATCGATGGCATAGGCCATCAATCCTCCGATTTCGACATACTCCCGGTAAGGATAGATCGCTGGGAGCCGACCCCTTTCTGCGAAATCCACAATAACATCGCGGTGGGCCAAGTGTTGTGGCCCATCGGTGACAAGCATGCCATCGGCGTGTTCACGTTGGAGAAGATCATCTAGAACGCGTAGATACTCGGCCTCTTGAGCTGCCCCCTGCAACGGCGAACCCACAATTTTGACTGAAAAATTGCGAGCTGCCGCGCGCATCGCGTCACCACCGGCGCTATTCCAGAACGCTTCTGTACAAAGAAATCCTACGCGACTAGCTGTCGGAACAGCCTCTAAAAGTATCCCGAGCCGCTTGCCTAAAATTTCGATGCCGGCATCGACGCTGATCCCGGTTATATTTCCTTCCGGTCGAGCAAGATTGCTGACGATCCCGAGTGCAACGGGATCGTTCATCCCCCCGACGACGGGAATGGAGCGTACAAGCGCTTTTACTCGAAGAAGTAGATGGCTAGTCCCTGTAACGAAAATGAGGTCCGGGGACGAGCTGACGGCGTCGCGAACCGTTGTGTCGTAGCGCGAGGTATCTTCCCTTGCCGAGAAGCGCAAAACAACGAGGTTCTCTCCTTCAACGTAACCAAGTCGCCGCAACTCGACAAACAACGGTTTGTACAGACCGCTCTCGCTTAGGTCGGCAACTGTTGACACAATCGCAAGCCGGTAGACCTTGTTCGACTCAGCGGCCCGCAGCGCGCTTGCCGTTGTGGTGGCCAACAAACCTGCAAGAAGGTCCCGCCGTCGCACGTGCCCCTCCCTTCAAGGACCACGCCTGTGGGAGGGGGAGCTTAGCACGTTGTCATGGGGCTGTGAGGTGCTTGAAGGACCGCTTCGGGGTCTTTCGCGACTGAGCCGGGCAGTGCTCGCTACCAAGTGATGTCCGCTTCGGTCCCGATATCGCACGCATCGAGCAGACGCAGCAAATAGCGCGAGGGGCCATCTGCGCCATTATCGCTTGACGGAAATACCGGGAAAGTCTTCGCATTGATGGAGGGCTAGTGCAGCGTGCCTCGGTGCGGTGGATCGATGTTGGATTGTTCATAGAAGTATTGCAGCTCGGCTTCGAGACGCTCGTTGATCAAGAGGAGCGCCTGTAGAGCCCCGTGAATGTCGCCGCGGCATTCTTCGATCAATCTGTCTATCAAGTCATTAATCGGCATCGTTGGCTCCCACTGCGTCGGTTTCCATCAACCGCGCCAGTGGGCTAAACTGAGACCACTTGCCTCTAATCCACAGCCTATTCCCTTAGCTGGGGCGCAAGCCTAGAGGCCGCGACGCGATGCGGAAAGATGTTGGTGTGTGCGCGTGACATGCGAGCAACATTCAAGCATGAATATTAGGCAGGTAGGTTAAAGCCGGGGCGTCATCCCCGCAATTCACAGGGCGTCGGCAATTACCCCTGAGGGGAACAGGGTGAATGCTGGTAACGATTTGATATTTACAACTCATACACATTCCTGAAACATGCTGGATGGTCGGGGGTGGAGCATGTTCGACGTTTACTTCAATCATAAACGAGACCTGCTGGTTCTGAGCAGGGGCTCTTCGATGCCGACGCTTGGCTCGCCGAGCAAGTGGCGGAAGAGCAGGAAGAGAGTGTTCAAAGTCAGCGACGAGATTAAGTCAGTGGTTCAGAGACAAGGTTACTACATGCGGAAGGTGCGGGATACCAAGGAGCGGACGATCTAAGATCGAGTGCGTAGGCGTCTGGTCTTCTCCGGGTACAACCTCTTCACACCAAGCCGCGATCGTTGCGCTATTCCGCGTGATCAACGGTACGTGGTCAACTTAGAGCCGACGCGCGCTCTCGTTCTCGGCCAGCGCGTCATGGAACGCGATTTCTTGTCTGCGAGGTGGCCCTCCTCAGCTTTCCCTCGTCAGATGTATTAGCATGGCGTTGCAGGCTTCCTCGGCGTCAACGAACGTTTTGAAGGGCGAGATCGCACCACGGCTCTGGTAAAGCGGGCGCCATGACGCGACATAGTCGAGGCTTCCGTGAAAGCCGGGGCCAGTGGGGCTCTCATAGATCATTACGAACGAAAAGCCGTCGCTGCTTGCGCTCCATATTTCCAAGTGCTCGATGCCACGGTAGAATTGCAGAGCCACTCTCAGCTGTAGCGGATCGCAAATATCAATCGGTTGAAACGCCGCAAGGTTTGAACGGATGGCCCTCGCCTGTCTGTCCAAAAGCCGACAAACAGACGCCTTTTCAGTCGCAGTGTGGGAATTGGGACACCCCCCCTTGCGTCCCGCCGCCTCACGCAGCCGTCGGACAACATGGGCGCGAAAGCGCTGCTGACGTGTCTCGCCGATGTTGCCCGCGCGCACGACGCCAGCATCAGCCAGGTCGCCCTGAACTGGCTTTTAGCACGCGACAGTCACGTGATTCCGATCCCAGGCGCGACCAAGCCTCATCACGCCAGGGCCAATCTCGATGCACTCCGTTGGCGCTTGAGCGAGACCGAGTTCGACGCGATCGACCGAGCCTCGCCAAAGAGGAGAGCATGAATCCGGCGCCCTCAAGCCCTCATCTCCACCTCCGAAACTGATCTTAAGTAATGCTCGTCACAGCGATGGGATCGCGGACGAAATAGACCCGGCCCTCGACGGGCATGAAGTTGATAACGGAGCGGTGCTGCGCCGCGAACGATTCGATGTTTCTTCTGCCGTTTTGGTCCGTTTCCCCGAACGCGTACTGTGCGCCCTTCGTCGAGAACAAGATGCTCGCCTCGGCAAACGTGACCCACCCCCGCTCTTCCGGTGGCAATGCCGACAAGCAGCGAGCAAGCGTGGCCTCGGTTGTTCCGTCGAGCTTCGTGGCATCCGGCGGAGCGGCAGTGTCTGATCCAAATATCAGTCGGATAAAGCTCCTTATTCCCATCTCGGGAATCTCCCGCCACCTCAGTGGAGTTATGGCTGGCCTGACGTGTACATTAGTTTCGCTGTTACACATATCACGATCGATATACTTGCTGAACGGCCGCTGGGTTTCCTGCAACGCTAATCCCCCACGATCGATCAGCGTGATCCGCGAATCTAAACCCAGCGTCGGGCGCAAAGAGGCTGGTTTGCGACACTTACGGGGGTTCATTTGACTTCCAGTGAGTGACCGTTAATGGCGTTCGTGAACCCAACGGCGACGGAGAAGCTTCATGGTGGGTCAGCAGATCAGTAGTTTCGGATCGTGGACCTCCCCCATCACAGCCGGCGTGGCTGTGGCCGAAACCGGATCACTCTCAGAGCCGCGGATTGATGGCCACAATATCTACTGGATCGAGGGAAGACCCCTAGAGAAGGGCCGCAACATTGTCGTGGCCAGAGCCGCCGACGGCACGATCAGAGACGTTACGCCCTCCCCCTTCAGCGTGAGATCGCAGGTGTATAGCTACGGTGGGGGCGCCTACGCCGTCAGCAACGACGTCATGTATTTCGTCAATTTCGGCGACAATCAAATCTACCAGCAGGTTGCGGGCAGCGCTCCGACGAAAATCACGTCGAGTGCGAATTGCTTGTTTGCAGACATTTGCGTCGACGCCGCTCGAAATCGGCTAATCGCGATCAAAGAGGAACGCCCGAACGGTGACGTCATTAAAGCGATCCATACGCTGGTCGCCATCGACATCGCGACGGGCCGTGAAGCAACGCTCGACAGCGGATGTGACTTCTACTCCTCGCCGACGCTCAACGTCGATGGATCAAAACTTGCGTGGCTAAGCTGGCAACATCCAAACATGCCGTGGACTTCCACTAATCTGAATGTCGCAGGTCTCGATGAGGCAGGCACGTTGACAGACAAACAAATTGTCCAGGGCGGTTCCGAATCGATATTTCAGCCACAATGGTCGCCGGACGGGAGACTCTACTTCATTTCCGACCGCACAGATTTCTGGAACCTGTACCGTTGGAACGCCTCCGGCGTGGAGCACATCTTGGCTCGAGACGCGGAATTCGGTGTCCCTCAGTGGCTGCTCGGCCTCTCGACCTACGCGTTTATGTCACCCGAGATTCTGATCTACTCGTTTGTCCAAAACGGTAGCTGGCGCCTAGGCCGACTAGAACTGCCGACATTGATCGCTCACGACTATCCGATGGAATTTTCCTCCTTGTCGGGTGTGCACGCGACGGCGACGACAATAGTGATCCGTTATGCCACCATGACATCGCCGCCGGCCATCGCGACCGTCGATGTGAACACGGGAGCGGTTTCGCCGATCAAGCTCTTGGTCTCATCAGCCAGCTTGCAAGATTTCCAGAACTACTTTTCGACGCCGCAATCGATCGAATTTCGAACAGGCGATGGCGAAATTGCCCATGCCTTCTATTATCCTCCCTACAATCCAGACTGGCGGGCGCCAGCCTCGGAAAGGCCTCCGTTACTCGTGAAAAGCCACGGCGGGCCAACCACCGCGACCGATTCGGCGCTCGATCTTTCGGTACAATTCTGGGCCAGTCGGGGATTCGGTGTCCTTGATGTGAACTATCGCGGAAGCACCGGGTATGGAAGGAAATACCGGGAAAGGCTTTACGGCCAATGGGGTGTCATTGACGTCGCAGATTGCATTTCGGGCGCGAAATTCCTTGCCGCTCGTGGTGATGTCGACGACCGAAGGTTAGCGGTCAGGGGCGGCAGCGCTGGCGGCTACACGACGCTGTGCGGGCTCACCTTTCATACCGAGTTTGCCGCCGGTGCGAGCTACTACGGAATCAGTGATCTGATTGCACTCGCGACCGAGACGCATAAGTTCGAGTTACACTACACCGACTGGCTCATTGAGCCATTTATGTCCAACAGCGCACTTTACCACGACCGTTCACCGATCAATTTCGCCGACAGGCTCTCCGCCCCAGTGATATTTCTTCACGGTAAGGACGATCCTGTCGTGCCGATCAATCAGGCCCAAAGCATGTACTCCGCGCTTCAACGACGAAACGTCCCGACCTGTCTTCTTATATTCCAGGACGAGAAGCACGGATTTCGTCAGTCCGCACATCTTCGCCAGGCGCTTGAAGCGGAGCTCTTGTTCTATTCCATGAACCTGACACGGGCCCCGCTTACGTCGTGATGTCTCGTATACGATCGTGCAGGGTTACCGATCCCATGCCCCCGCGGGCAATGCGGAGTAAGCGAGGCTAGGGAACTGTGTGCCACGGACAACAGTTACCCCGCGACGAAGCGGAGTGACGCCGCCGGATGTTGATAGTTCAGGGCGGCGCGGTGTATCTTTATTTTCTAAACTGAATCATCGGCAGGCTTGAGGGCGAGGAAAGGCCATGCGCGCCTTGATCCTAGCATTGTCCATCCTAGCGATCGTCGACAGCGCGCACGTTGCTAAGGCTGGTCTGAGCAGCATGCCCCGCGAAACGTTGGCGCCCGCCGATACGGCGATCGCTACCGACGAAGCGACTCAGGAGACCGAGGATCAGATCGGCCTCACCAAGGCAAAGCGTCGTGAAGTGCAACGTGGGCTAACAAGGCTCGGGTTCGACACCAAGGTCAATGGGAAGTTCGACGAATCGACTCGCGCCGTCATCGCGCGCTGGCAGGAGGAGCACGGCTATCCTACGACTGGCTTCCTCAACGCCGCCCAGCACAAGGTACTAATGGACGCCGCGACGGAGGCTGGCAAATCTGAGCATCAAGACCGTCGTCGCGCTGGGAGCCGTGCTCGCTATTCGCGTGGTGTCGGCGGTCCAATCGGCGCGATCGGCGGCGCGGTGCACAGCGTAGTGGGGGGCGTGGCCGGACTATTCCGCAGGTGACTCGTCCAGCCTCAAGATAGTTGGAAACACGCCTATGGCAGCCTAGCACTTTGTAGGACGGCGGTGACGATTTAACTCGCCAAGGGCGAACTCATGTATCAGGGCATGCGTGGGGGCCGGAGGGGTGATGTCGGAGATGGGTCATTCGCGACTGAGCCGACAGTGCACGCTACCAATCGATGTCCGCTTCGGTCCCGATAGCGACCGCTTTTGAGCAGACGCAGGAAATGACGCGAGGGGCCAAAGGCGGAAGTGATCCCGACTCGCGGCGTCGCGAAACGGCGATTGTGCGACACATCGAGAATGGCTCTGTTACGCCACTTCCCTGCTTAAGGGAGTGGCCGCGGCGCCGGCCCCTCCCCATTTTAGGCTGCGCGGGACGAGCGCGTCCTCGTGTGCCATCGGAGACGGGCAATGACAATAAGAGCCTTTTGCACGCTTGCCGCCGCCATCTTTGCCCTGATCGCACTTCTGCAGTTGATCCGGATTGTGATGGGGTGGTCCGTCACCTTGAATGGCGTCGATGTGCCATTCTGGGCGAGCTGGATTGCCGTCACCGTGGCGGGCGCGTTGAGCTTCGTCGGCTTCCGCGCCGCCATGCGCCTAAAAATTGGCAACGCCTTCGGAAGCTCGATATCCGCGATGCTGCCGTCGATGCTGCCGTCGCGAAGTCCGCGAAGGCAGCATTAAGTGGCCGCAATCTATCGGATTGGCTCTCCGGGGAACTGTACTCCGAAGCGCTCTATCAACTTCGGAATACTGTTGGGATCCATCTCAAGTTCATAGCGACCACAAAGCTCACCCAGAGCCTGCGGATGCGCCTTAGCTACCCCTCCGAGGTCCACGAGCTCCCGGAAGAAATTCTCGAAGCCGGCGGGCGAGATGATCTCTAAGATCCGCGCGGGTTTATCGCCCGCATTCCAGAACGTGTGCCACTGGTTGCGAGGCTTGAACACGAGGTCGCCAGGCTTGCCGATTACCACAGAGTCGCCAAGCAGCGCACCGATGCTGCCTTCGAGAACATAAGAATACTCGTCCTCGCGGGCGTGCCTGTGCATCGGCGCAGCCAGCGCGTGTGCCGACATTGGATGCTCCACAAGGGAGAAACGGTTACTGGCCTCCGCGCCATCGATCATAAACCGCACCCCAATGCTTCCCAGGAATCCCGCTTTGCCGTCATGTGGCCCCACGACCTTTGGCGCTAACGTTTCCATTGGCAGCTCCTTTGACGATACATATATGGAAAGTGAAATTTACCCGTCGTTGGCATGCACGTCAATATCATGTTACATGGGTGTATTTGAATTTGTGATGGCAGATATGGCACGCAAATACCGGCTCAAGCAGCGCGCAGAGCGCCAAGCGCAGACTCGGCAGCGGATTGTGGAAGCGGCGGTCGAGTTGCACACCACGCTTGGTCCCGCGCACACCAGCATGGTGGCGATTGCCGAACGTGCCGGGGTCGAGCGGCCAACGCTCTACCGGCATTTCTCGACTATGCAGGACCTGTTCAGTGCCTGCTCCAGTCACCACTGGGCGCAAAATCCGCCGCCCGACCCGGAGCCTTGGCTGAAGATCAATGATCCTGAAGCGCGACTGCGGCAAGGATTGATGGAGCTTTACACCTATTATTCGGACCACGAACCAGGACTATGGAAAATCTTGCGAGACCTCGAAGACATGCCCGAGCTTCGCCCATTTGCTGCCCATCGGATCGCACATCGGCAGCGCGTGCGCGATGTGCTCGCTAGCGCATGGCCCGATCGCGGCCCACAACAAAAATTTCTAATGGCTGCACTTGCACACGCTGTCGATTTTTTTGCGTGGCGCTCACTCCGCCGCCAGGGATTGACCAACGAGGGAGCGATCGAACTGATCGTTAGATTCGTCAAAGCAATTTGATTGGTGCGGCCTTACGTCACTCACAGGGTCATTTGCGTCGATTTGACCATCGTCGATCACTTCCTGTCTACACCAATAAACAGACATTGTTAGTGTCCGTCGGCATATCTCAAACGGGCCCAATACCGGAAGTCGGTAGCTTCGTGAGTATGAACGATGGCTCATGCGCTCATGCAACGTGCCGAGCTGGCTCTTTCAACGCAGGTGCCCGGAGGCTAATCGGAACGTTGGTTGCGAGCGCTAAGCCGCGGAGGGCAGGACCGGCAAGTCTCGGCCAACTACCTTATCGAGTCTGAGCCACCGCGGTAACTGCATCGCGAGTCGAGGGTCCCCCTCGATCGGCAATCTCTTCCGAGCGAAGTCGCGCCATTCTACATAGCCGAGATAGACTGCAACTAAATCACGCACATCGCTACGGAATATGAGATCGACGACAAAGCCCGGATCCTTGAGGCACACGTCGACGCCCGATCGTTCAAGAATAAGACACAGGATACGGAATTTCGTGCGGTTCGCTGGCACGCCCGAGAATTCAAAACGCACGACCACGCGATGGTCCGGCATTGCACGGACATCCGCGCGCTTGCGCAAACCCCACATCAGGATCGTCGGATCGAGGTCGGTAGGCGTCAGCCAATCGCGGGCATGCGTCAGTCCCCATTGAGCGAGTGCCCCCACGATCGGGCGCAACGCCTCGCCCGCCGGCGTGAGCCAATAAGCGCGGCCCAGCCCGTCCATGCGCCTTCGCCGTTCGATGATGCCGTGGGTCTCGAGATCGCGAAGCCGGGTGACCAGCAACGCCCGCGAAATCAGCGGCACGCCTCGATGGATGTCGTTGAACGAGTGGCTGCCGGACATCAGCTCGCGCAGGACTAGCGGCGTCCAGCGAGTGGCGACGACCTCGGACGCCTTTGCGACGGGGCAAAACTGACCGTATCCGGTGCGCATGGGCGCAATTAAATCACGTCGAGGCTGAACCAACCAGTACAGAAAATAGACTTGCTGAAAAGTCGGCGCGCCACATCATGCTTGGACCCGGAGGGATCGATCACGACTTCGAGCCCATGATCGCACGATGAAAGATAGCCAGGGAATGTCCGCCTAAGCTGAAGCAATGCGCTGTCCTACACTGTAAGGCCGCCAGTCTTCACGAACTCGACCTCCCGGTTTGGGCGATCAGGCGTCGGCATAAAGTTACCGGAACGCTCGGAATGAGAGACTTCGGATGAGCACACAACCGCAATGGCAATTCGTCGGAAACGTGCCCGAGAACTATGAGCGCTACTTGGTTCCAAGTATCTTCGGACCCTGGGCTAAGGACTTGGTCGAACTTGCTCGGCCGCAGCCGGGGGAACGCGTTCTCGACATAGCCTGCGGAACCGGAATCGTGGCGCGGACCGTGGCGCTGAAACTTGGTGGCAGTGGCAGCATCATCGGATTGGATGTCAGTCTGCCCATGCTTGCCGTCGCGCGCTCAGCCGCGGCCGCCGAGGGCCTATCCATCAAGTGGCAGGAGGGTACCGCGGTTAAGCTGCCGCTGATCAATGCAACATGCGACGTCGTGCTCTGCCAACAAGGGCTTCAATTCTTTCCCGATCGACCGGCCGCCTTGCGCGAGATGCATCGGGTCTTGCGATCGCGTGGACGCTTGGTGCTGAGCGTATGGACTGGCATCGACCGAAGTCCGGGCTTTGCCTTGCTGGCCGACGCGTTAACGCACCGTATTAGTGCGGAGGCGGGTGCGCTCATGACATCGGGACCGTTTGCTCTGAGCCGAGCCGAGGAGTTACGCACTCTCGTTGCCAATGCGAACTTCAGAGACGTGGACATTCGTACGGCGACCAAGATGCTTCAATATCCATCACCGCAGGATTTCGTACTCCGCTACGTGACCGGCTCCGCGTTGGGCGGATTTTTTGCCACAGCCGATGAAAGGGCCCAGTCCGCCTTGCTCGATGATGTCAGCCTGGCATTGTCGAAGTACGTGGACGACCAAGGGCTAGCCTTCCCGATTGAAAGCAACTTCCTCGTCGCGCGTAAGTGAAGGATTGAGTGCAACCTGTCCGCACCACGTCTCCGGCGGGGCGATGAAGTCCGCCTTGGGTCATTCTCGACCGATCCCGCCTAACATGGCCGACATCCGGCGTCCGCTTCGTCCCATTTGCGACCGAGCTGGCGTGGGCCGTAATATGACGCGAAGGGCCAGCAGGAGACATTGGGCAGTTCCTGATAGTCAAAGCCGTTGCTATAGTGCAGGTGAGTTCCCGACGGAAATTCCGGCGAGCGTGAGGCGTCGTCAATGCAGCCAGACACCCGCTACGCCAGGAGCGGCGACGTTCACATCGCTTATCAAGTGTTCGGCGAGGGTCCACTCAACGTTGTCTTCGCTCCGCCGGGCTTCACCAACGTCGAGCACTGGTGGGACGAACCGGAGGTGAGTCGTTGGCTGCTGGGCCTGGCGAGCTATGCCCGGGTGGTGATGTTCGACAAGCGCGGCACGGGCCTGTCGGATCGGGTCGCTGACTTCCCGGGCCTAGACCAGCGCATGGACGACCTGCGGGCGGTCACGGACGCCGCAGGCATAGAACAGGCGGCGCTTCTTGGCATCTCTGAAGGCGGCACGATGTCGGCGCTGTTCGCCGCGACCTATCCTAGTCGCTGCCGGGCACTGGTGCTCTGCAATGCCTATCCGGCATCGACATTTGCTTTTTCGACGCTGGAGCAATCTCTTGACTATATCGAGCGTGACTGGGGCAGCGGCGGCAGCCTGGCAAGGTTTGCGCCCTCCCGCGTGAACGACTCGGCGTTCAAACGCTGGTGGGGCAAGAACGAGCGAGTGTCCAATAGCCCTGCTGGCGCCGCCGCGTACGCGCGCATGAACCGTCTGATTGACATCAGCGACATCCTCTCGACGATCCGGGTCCCGACCCTCGTCATCCACCGGACAAACGACAAGAACGTCAGCGTGGAGGGTGGCCGGTTTCTCGCTACGCATATTCCCGGCGCCCGCTATCTCGAGGTCCCAGGGGTCGACCACCTCCCCTTCGTCGGCGACAATGCCGGCGACATCGCCGATGCCATCGAGGAGTTTCTGACCGGCTCGCGTCCGCCCGTCACAGTCGACCGCGTGCTTGCCACGGTGCTCTTTACCGACATCGTCGGCTCGACCAAGAAAGCCGCTGCGCTCGGCGATCATCGCTGGCGCGACCTCCTTGACGCTCATCACACCACGATCCGGCGCACCCTCACTCGCTTCCGCGGCCACGAGATCAAGACGACCGGCGACGGCGTGCTTGCCACTTTCGACGGCCCGGCGCGCGGCGTGCGCTGCGCTTGCGCCATCGCAGACGAAATCAGGCCGCTCGGAATTGAGGTCCGCGCTGGGCTGCATACCGGCGAGTGCGAAATGATTGACGATGATGTCGGCGGCATTGCCGTCCACATCGGAGCGCGCATTGCTTCGCTCGCCGGCGCGGGCGAGGTGTTGGTGTCGGGCACGGTTAAGGACTTGGTCGCGGGTTCCGGCTTGCGCTTTGGTGACCGCGGCAGTCATTCGCTCAAGGGTGTTCCCGGCAAATGGCGCATATTCACGGTCGAACGGTGAATGCGCCGCTACAACCAATTCGTTCTGTCTCTGCGCGGATGTCTCTTGTGGGTCAATCGCGTCGGTTTGACCGCGTACCGCCGACTTCCGCTCTACCCCCCATCAACGGACATAGTCAGGTCGGCCCAGCAGGGTCGTGGTAGGGACGAGGATTGCTCCTCGCCCCCCACCCAGATCCCGGCGAGCGCTGCTAACGCACCGGGCTCCTCCCTCGGGTTTTGGCGTCGAAGCGGTGACAGGGCAGCGGGTGTAGTGTCTTGATTGGCGGAAAGAAGCGATCGACGAGGCGGATGAAGCGCTCCCAGGACAGATCAGCCTTCTGACTCCGACGCCGAAGCGTCGTAAGCCAGAGCCTTCGCACCTGATTGCAGAACCACCACATGCTCGGGTGGTTACCCGAGACCGCATAGTAGTTCAGATGCCCTTGCAGCATCTGCTTCACCCAAGCTCCGGTTTTCGCGACGGGGTCGTGCATACGTTTGCGCAACTCCATCTTGATCGCCTTGAGCTTGGCTCGCATGCGCTTCTTGATCGTCTTGCGCCCGATGACGAATGAGCCCCACTTGTATGATCGCGTGCAGAAGTGGGTAAAGCCCAAAAAATCGAATGTTTCGGGCTTCCCTTCCCCACGTCTTTCACGTTGCTTGGCCGCGCGGCGACCGAAGCGGATCAGTCGGGTCTTATCCGGGTGCAATGCCAATTCGAACGAGCGCATTCTTTCGTGCAAGTCCTGCAGAAAGGCCTTTGCCTCGTGCTCATGCTCAAAACCGACGATCGTATCATCGGCAAAACGCACGACGATCATGTCGCCGGTCGCTTTGGTCTGGCGCCATCTGTGGACCCACAGATCGTACACGTAGTGCAGGTAGACGTTCGCAAGCGTTGGTGAGATCACCGCCCCTTGCGGAGCGCCGCACTGACTGCGCGTCACGCGTCCATCTTCAATGATGCCGACCTTGAGCCACTTCGCAATCAGGCGCAGGATGCGCTTGTCCGCGATACGGTGCTCGAGAAAGCGGAGTGTCCATGAGTGGGACATGGCATCGAAAAAGCCCCGGATATCCGCGTCTAGCACCCAGTTCACTCGTTTCCTGAGGATACCGACGTGCAGGGCGTCCAGCGCATCGTGCTGCCCGCGTCCCGGTCGGAATCCGTAGGAAAAGCCGACGAAGTCTTCCTCGTAGATGGCTTCTAGGACTGTCGCGACCGCTTGTTGGACGATTTTGTCCTCTACACACAAGATGGCGAGTGGCCGCTGAGATCCATCCGCCTTCGGGATGTAGGTCCGTCGGGCCGGGCGGGCGCGGTAGCTGCCTTTGTGTATGCAATCGTGCAGGTCCGTCAGTTTCTCTTCGAGGCCTTCTCCGTAGGCCTGCCACGTCACGCCGTCGATACCTGGCGCCGAGTCTCGCTCAAGTGAGCAGTAACTCTGCTCCAGGAGATCGACGGTGATGTGATGCAGCAGCGCAGTGAACCGTACACTCTTGCTCTGTCGCGCCGCTTGGCGCACGGCGATGAGTCCGTTCGACGCGGTGTCCCGGCGCAGTGTCCGGGCCGCGGCCGTCTCGCCGCCGTTTCCCTTGGGCGGGGTCCTTCCCTCCACGGCCTCCGCGGAGGGCAAGCCCTCTTTGTTCGGTCGCTTCTCGGGTACTATAACCCCGTCCGAATTCTCATCCGCGTGCATGTTCATCGTTCGGCTGTTGCCTTCATGAACCGGCCCGGCTTGCCTGTCCGGACACGGATGAGACTTCCCAGGTTCCGTGCAAAGAACTTCTCCACGTGCACAAGGTCTCCGACTGCGCGAGGTTCTTCCCATGCAAGCCATTCGCCATGGGACGATGCAGCCTTCTCTTCAACGGAACGAGATCGGCACCTCGAAATTAGACCCGTTTCGCAGCTCAATGCTTGGCCCGTGGTCTCCCCTGTGAACGCTTCACGTCGGCCCTTGCGGGACGCCGCGCATCACTCGGGGTCGGGGTGGATGGCTAGTCCTTACCCCATGGGGGACTTTCACCTCCTATTCTTTGCCAGCTTTCCTGGCGCACTCCGTTTTGGGCCAATAAGCTACGTCAGCTGTCACTCGATGACCTCATCGGCGCGCGTCAATAGCGGCGTCGGAAGTTGCCTGCCAAGAAGCTTGGCCGTACCGAGATTGACCGCCAACCAAAATCTGCTTGGAAATTCGATCGGAAGATCACCGGGGCGTGTGCCCTTCAGTATCTTGTCGGCGAAATAGGCGGCGCGCCGATAGCACCAGCGCAGATCAACGCCATAGCTGACCAAGCCACCCATCGCGACATGTTCGCGGTATCCAAAAACGGTCGGTAGCCGTTCCTCCCGCGCGAAAGCTGCAATCCGCTCGCTAGAAAAAAGCAAGAAACTTGTCTGGCGCACGACGACCACATCGACCTGTTCGCGTGCAAGAGTACCAAGGGCGGCGGAAATGTCGTCAGGACTACTGGCGTCCGCCTCGACCACGGTTAGTCCGAGTGTTCGGCAAGCCCCTCTTAAGTCCCCCATTTGAGGGGGCCCCTTTGGATCAGCCAAGTTTGTGAGCAAGCCGACACGCCTCGCGTTGGGGACGATTTCCCGTGCAAGTTCGATCTGTTTGGTTGGCAGGCCCGCAACGTATGGCTCAATCCCTGTAACGTTGCCCCCGGGGCGAGCTTCGCTGGCTATCAGCCCTAAGTGGACGGGATCAGCGAGTGCAGGGCAAACGATCGGTATGCTCGACGTCGCTTTGCGCACAGCGACCGCTTCCAATGTCGAAGGCGCGAGGACAATGTCGGGCGAGAGTTTGAGGATCATCTCCTCGATGCGCGGTCGGGAAGCACTTCGGCCCGCCGGACCACGTTGATATTGCGTCCTTGAACATAACCGGCGTCAGACAGGCCGCGCATGAAGTTGTTAAAGGTCGACTCGACCATGAATGGTGGAAGGCTCCTCCCCGGGGGCGGTGCACCAGCCCAGGCGATTAACGGACGCTTGATCTCAGATTGTGCCGTTGAGTTTCGGCAAGGCAGTAGGGCGGCCCCTGCAGTTGCAGCGCCCCATAAGCTGAAATCCCGAATGAACTCCCGCCGTCTCATTCAAAATCACCTCGTCGCGACTGGGTCGGTATCGGTGGTACCATCGAGCCCCACCCTGCGCCGCCTACAATTATTGAAGCGGACACACGAACCGAAGACAAGGGCCGCTATGTCCGAAATGGGGTCACGAGCGTCGCCCTCTGCAATAGACGGCGGCCTGTCGATTTCCGCTATGCCCTGTTAGCGACCAAGGTCGTTATGTCGCGAAGGGCCCAGAAGCGGCCGTTCCTGTGTGCTATCCCTGTAGGACTATTCTTCGACAATCGCACGCGATTCAACGGCGGTCCGGCGTAGCGGGTTCACCTTTCCGGCATCCCCGCCTTGCGCAACCCTTCGTATAATCTTTCGCACCTTGCCAGGTAAGATGGATTCTTGGATGGACGAAGCAATTGTAGTTCGCGAATCGTCCGAGCGGACGGGCCAGTCCGGAGATAGTTGACGAGTGCAGCGTCCGCTTCGTCGGCGTGACCCTGCATGCCGTGAGCGGCAGCGAGACATAGGTGAGCCAAAGAATAGTTTGGGCTCAAGCCAATCGCCTTGCGCAGCATCGCAATTGCTCTGACATCGTCGCCAAGCAGAAATTGGACCCAGCCAATGCCGCTGTACCCTCGGAACAGAAACGGGTCGCGTGGACTGAGGCGGATGAAGTCGGTGAAATGTACCAGGGCCTCTTCACCGAGACCCGAAAGAACCTTCGCAGAACCAAGGCCACAGTGCGCGAAGTGCAAATTCGGGTTGAGCCGGATCGCCGCTTCGAATTCGTCGATAGCTTCCCGGAAGCGCCGTTGTAGAGAAAGCACGATCCCCACGACGTGGTGGCAGTACGCGTCAGATGGATCCAGGGCCAGAGCCCGTGCCGACATGGCCTCAGCCTGACGCAGGTCTTCATCGCGCGCTTCGCTCCACAAGCTCGCGATGTTACTTGCTAGCACGTCCGCCAACTCTGCTAGCGCCCGAACGTCGTCAGGGGCGAGTTGCAACGCCGCTCTATAATGCTGAATCGCCGCGACGGAGTTTGTGCGAGACACACCGTGGTAGAGATGTGCGCGAGCGCGCATCACCAGGTCTACCGCATCTGGGTTTGTCGAACGCTCGCTGCGACGGCTCTCGGCTTCGATAAGCTGCACGTCGAGCGCGTGCGCGAGCTCGACGGTGATTGCATCCTGCAGCTCGAGAAGCTCTGAAATTTCTCGATCGAATCGATCAGCCCATAGATGAGCACCGGTTCCGGCATTGATCAG
This sequence comes from Bradyrhizobium sp. CCGUVB23, assembly GCF_024199885.1. Lineage (NCBI taxonomy): Bacteria > Pseudomonadati > Pseudomonadota > Alphaproteobacteria > Hyphomicrobiales > Nitrobacteraceae > Bradyrhizobium > Bradyrhizobium sp. CCGUVB23. Next base: position 4,438,045 of record NZ_JANADQ010000001.1, on the reverse strand, counting down.
CTGGACGCCAACCCGCACGCGCTGACCCGTCTTTCGGACGTTGCCTTCAATCACGTAGCGAATGCCGAGTTCACGCGCGACCTGCTTTACGTCCACCGACTTGCCCTTGAAGGTAAAGGCAGTGCTATGCGCGATCACGAAGGAGCCGGCGAGTCGGGATAGCTCTGTGGTAAGGTCTTCGGTGACGCCATCTACGAAATAATCCTGCCCTGGATCGCCGCTGAGATTGACAAACGGCAGCACGACCATGGAAAGGCGTGGCACGCTCGGTACAGGGGGCATGCCGTTGCTTGGCGCAAGCGAGGCCTGCGCACCAATCTTGATCGCGTAGGCACGTACTGGTCTATCAATGTTCTTGAGCCATTGCTCGCCTACGTCCTCAAAGGAAACCTCGAATTGGCCTCGTACGTACTCCCGAACTGGTGTCGAAACACAGATGCCGCCCGGCTCCGCGATACCTTCCAGACGCACCGCTACGTTTACTCCATCACCGAATATGTCACCGCCATCTATGATGACATCACCAACATTGATGCCAATGCGGAACTCGATTCTCCTCTCCTGCGGCAGACTGGCATTGCGTTCAGCCATGCCGCGCTGAACGTCGATGGCGCAGCGCACGGCGTCGACTACGCTGTTGAATTCGGCCAATATTCCGTCGCCAGTGTTCTTGACAACATGTCCTCGATGCTCGCCGACCTTGGGATCAACGAGAACACGCAGATGTTCCTTCAACTGAAGGTGCGTGCCCTCCTCGTCCATGCCAGTCAGCCTAGTGTAGCCCGCGACATCAGCGGCGAGGATGGCTGTGAGCCGTCGCTCTAGGCGCTCCGTGCCCATGCTGAGCTCCCGGATGGCTAGAGCACAGTCTACGCGCCTTGCGTAGCGGGCGCTAGCAGTGGGTCTTGTAGCAGGGCAGACGTTGCGGAGGCCGGACATCAGCCAGTCTCCCTGGTGAGCGCTGCCAAGCGGCATTCGCTTCCACGACGCCATTCAACGATCGCCCAAAGCGCCGGATCAAGGTCCAACACAGGCGTCGAACGCCACGCCAGCAGCGTGAACCGTAAAAGCTCGACGGTAGGGCTGTCAGTCGGAGCTAATGTCTCTTGTGGGTCTTTCGCGACTGAGCCGGGCAGTGCTCGCTACCGATCGATGTCCGCTTCGGTCCCGATGGCGCCCGCATCGAGCAGACGCAGCAAATAGCGCGAGTGGCCACAAGGCAACATTCCGGTTTATTCATTCACGTCGGCTGCGGCCGCGAGCAGCGCCGCCGCCGGCGCCCGCGTTTTAGTTGGGCGGCAGGCGGTCGCTTTAGCCGCCTACCTCGATTGATTTGACTCAAAAATCCGCGGCGCAGCACCGACAACCCCCGGTTAAGCCCCCGCGATCCATTGAGGTTGTTGCGACGCACTACAGCAACCCACCAACCGCAATGGATGCCGGATCGGCTCTTCCGGCTCTTGCACTCAACAGCTCACGGGCACTGAGGTGATCCGGCGGCAGGGAAGGCACTTGTAGACCTGGACGGGTCTGCGATTTCCGATTGCCGGCAATCGTCCCACCGGCATCATCTCGCACGCGCACTTCTCGCACGCCGGAGGTAGCTTGGTATCGTCATGGGTTCGCATGGCAAGCGACCGCTCCCCGACCGACGACGGTCGGACCACTTGAGAAATTTACGGGTCGGTGAAGGGCACCCAGACTCACCAGTCTATGGGACTGTACCGCAAGCGTCGGCGGTCGATTTCTTCTCGCAGCCGCTCGGCCTGCTGCTTGGCGGCCTCACCTATCAGGCGGTGACGGCCTCCATTGAAATTGTCAGCCGAGACCTGCTGCTTAATGTTTTCGTACAGACGCAAAACGCTTTCGTCGCTCAGCCCTTCAATACCCATGACGCAATTGCCTCATTAAACTTGATCAAGTATTCGGGGATTATTGCATGTCATCGGGTCGCCGCCAATTGGCGCGCGGCGTTAATATGCGCGCGAAAATACACAGCCTGTTGGCTCCAAGTCTTCCGAACAGCGCTCAAGCCTTGTCACGCCGCCAGTCGGCGGTGAGACGGCGGGCCGGACTTGCCTCGACCGCCGCTAACCGGCAGCGGACCTGCACCCGCTTGCCCGACGGAATGGAACGGATACCATCAGCTGGAGCCTAGGGGCGATGGATATGAAGCGACGCAACTTCATCCTGACGGTTGGTAGCGCCGCGCTGTGGTTACCCGCGGCGCGAGGGCAGCAAGCTTCACCAGTCGTGGGCGTTCTTGGAAGCGGATCACCTCAAGCCGGTCGAATGAATTTTGCGGCGGCAAAAGCTCGGCTGGCAGAAATGGGTTATGTCGAAGGACGCAATCTGACCATTGAGTACCACGGCGCAGACGATCAGTTGGATCGGCTGCCTGCGCTAGTCGCTGGCCTCGTACAGCGCCGGGTAACCGTCATTGTTGCGATGTCCGGGCCAGCAACTTCTGCGTCCAGAGCTGCGACCACATCGACCCCCGTCATCTTCTTTACCGGCTTTGACCCGGTCGCAAGCGGCTTTGTGAACAGCCTGAACCGACCGGGTGGCAATATCACCGGCGTGTTTATTCTAGCTCCGGATTTGATCTTCAAGCGGCTGGAGCTCCTTCACGAACTGGTCCCGACAGCAAAGACCACTGCATTCCTCTACACTCAAACCGCCATCAAATCGGGAGATCTCTCCTACGAAAACTTGCGACAAACGGCAGAAGCGATCGGCGTGAAATTGATCTTCCTTAACGTAGCCGGTGCCAGTGATCTCGATGAGAGTTTCGCAAAGGCGGAAGGTGAAGGCGCTGGCGCGCTAATTGTGCATAGCGATGCTGTATTCTTGAACAACCGTCAGAAGATAATTGCGCTGGCGGCTCGCTACAGATTACCCGCGATGTATTTCATTCGCGAATACGCCGCAGAAGGTGGCTTGATAAGCTACGGGCCAAACTACACCGACGCTTATCGCCAAGTTGGCGATTTTGTTGGGCGCGTACTGAGGGGCGAAAAACCTGAGAACCTGCCCGTGCAGCAAGTTACAAAGATAGAGCTTGTCATCAACGCGAGAACTGCAAACTCGCTTGGCCTTACAGTTCCGCTCGGGTTGCTTGGGCGGGCCGATGAGGTGATCGATTAGCGGCGCCATACGTCCTCACGTGGCCGATACTGTTGAAAAAGTCGAAAAGAGTACCAGCGCAAAAATCTTGCTGAAATCAGCTCAGGGCGAATTCCGGAAAGAAAAGCCTTCACGGCAAAGCTAGGAAGACCACAGAGCGATCCAGTGTAGATTGACGTGGTCCCCACTGTCTAACGGCGTCGACCGCACCGGTAGCCCTTAGAAAATCGGCGTGCGCGCCACATGGGACTTTTTCAACGGAATCGGCCCCAAGCCGAACAGCGCTTAGCCATTGTGATGCCGGCTGTCGGCGGGCCGCGCTTGCCTCAACGGCCGCTTGTGACCGATTCTGTTGAAAAAGGCGAAAGTAACGCCACGGCAAAAACATCGCTGAAATTAACTTAGAGCGAGCTCCGGCAAGAAAAGCCTTCGTAGTAAAGCTAGGAAGATCACCTAGCGATCCTGACTAGGTTGACGCGATCCCCCACGTCCCGCTGCGTCAAACGCATCAGAAGTCTTCAGAAAATGGGCATGCTCGCGACAAAGGCCTTTTTCAACAGAATCGACCCTGATCGGACTACCCAACTGCTTGCTCGACGGATTGGAGCGGATACTATCCACCGGAGCCTCGGGGCCTTGGATATGAAGCGACGCGATTTCATCCTGACGGCCATTACCGCTGCGGTGTGTCTGCCAAAGGCGCAAGCATCGAAGAAGGTACCGGTTGTGGGCGAACTATGGCGGCGTCTACTACGAATGGGTGATGCAAGGTTTCACGGATCTTGGTTACGTCCCCGGCAAGAACGTCCTGTTCGAGGAGCGCTATCCCGATGAACAGCCTGAACGCTTTAAGGCTCTTGCCGAAGATCTCGTTCGGATCAAGGTTGATGTCGTTCTCGCGATTTCACTACATTCGGCCCTGGCTTGCCAAAGGGCGACATCCTCGATCCCGATTGTTTTTCTTCCGATACTCGATCCTGTCGCGGCAGGACTGGTCGCCACTCTCGCTCGTCCCGGCGGAAACCTCACCGGCCTCTCGTCGATGGGATACGATGTCGTTTCCAAGAGAGTTCAGCTCTTTCGAGAAGCCGTGCCAAAACTGTCACGTATCGCCCTTCTTCTGAATTCACCGACTGCGAAGGAAACCGAAAGACAAGTGCAGGAATATGTTGTTCCAGCGAAAGCGTTCGACATGACGGTAGTGCCCGTCGAATGCAGGGACGCGGACCGGCTTGAGGCCGCTTTTGCGGAGATCAAGGAGCGCGGATTTGATGGAGCAATCATATCGCAAACGCCAATGTATTTCATCGAAGCGAAGCGCATCGCCAAGCTTGCGCGCAAGCATGAGCTCCCGACACTTGCACCCGCCGATCAATTCGTGACGATTGGTGCATTGATGTCTTACGCGGCGGAGTGGCGACCGCTCTATACTGGAGCCGCCGCCTACGTGAAGCGCATTCTCAATGGTGAAAGCCCCGCAGAAATTCCAGTGCAACAGCCAACCAAGTTCGAGTTGGTCATCAACCTCGCAACAGCGAAAGCCATCGGCCTCGAATTGTCACCTGCCTTTGTGGCGCGCGCAGACCGAGTGATCGAATGAACCGCGAGTTTCCGCTTCTGGCCTACTACGCCGAGAAGATAACCCGCCGTCTGCCCTCGGACCCCTCGCGTACATCCAGCCGTTAACTTACGAGCTGCCTTGGCAACACCATCACGATGTTAATCTCGCACTCCAGTATCTTGGATGCGACGATCGAAATATGCAGGGCGAATTCGTGCTCGATTTTCGCCGCCGTGTCCTCGTTCTTCGCGTAGACGAACAGGATGTCACCATCGACCTCATCGAAGCGCACGCCCGCGAACAGACGGTCGAAGATCCTTGCGCCGACGATGAGCGCCATTCGGGCTTGGATTGCGTGGTCGTGGACGTCGGAGAGTTGCATACGCTCCAGATAGGAAGTGGTCGCGTGGAAACAAGCCGGTTCGAGTAGTGCATTCGCCCCGGACGTGATCCGGGATAGAAGCCGCACCGCCATTGCCACGGGTCACTCTCGGTCGGATTGCCTGCGCGCAGGCCGATGCTCGCGACCTGGGCATCGCCGTAGTAGATCAGCCAGCTTTCCTGTCGGGCGTTGCGATCGCAGCGGCGGGTCAGATGAGGCACAGCCCTGTTCAAGCGCGGGGCGCTGCCGGTTGTCAGATTGTCAATGGATGGGGGATTGGTTCGCCGCCGGACCACTGGGCGTCATGAGTGTGGATAGGTCTGCTTTAGCAGGTATACCGGACGCCGATTCATGCTCGCATGCACTACTGCTTTTGCCGAGTCGGCCCGGGAATTTCAACCCGAGCCGCTCACAGATCCGGACCTGACACTCTCGCGTCATCCGGCTCGTATCATCGCATGAAGGCTGCCGCCTTCCATTGACAATAGAGTTCCTCCGATTGCTGGTTGACCCGATCCAATGGCGATGACCTGCCCCCTTTGCTCCACGGGCATTACCCCGCTTCATCGCTAATACGGGGCAGTCCGCCCCTCTCCGGCGCATCGGTACTTTCTCGCCCGACCTATAGCCTAGGTGCTATTCTGCTTTTTCTGCAGGGCAATGTTATACTGCCACGCGCGCGATCGCACGGCTGCCTCGGTCCTTTGCAATTCGTGGGCAATTCGGTCGGGACGATGACCCGATGCGGCCAGGACTCTAAGCCGCTCGTGGTCTTCGGCTGTCCAACGCTTGAATGTGGGGTAGCGAGTTTGCATGCCTCTGCTCCAAATGCACACGAAACAAGGCGCAACATCAGACCGTGCTTTGCGGATCCGCAACGATCACGCGCTAGACTTCCGACGCCAGCACCAGAGAATCACCTTGTGAAAAGCTCACGCTTCTTCGGATCAGTCGCGAGGTCGCGGATCAGTGCCCATTCGACGGCATCCGTTCGCAGCTTTTTCCAGTTGGACTTGAACGTCTTTCATTGCGCCAGAAGAATACCCAAATCATCAGTGCGCTGAACACAGCGAACCAAGTGACAGACAGCATGAATATGATGTCGTAACGGTTCATCGGTTGGACTGTGGGAAGCCAACACGCTATCTTGCGGCACCCAACCCTATATCGGACACGCGGTGATAAGGCTTGCGATTTCAGGCCAGATATTTGCTTTCCGGTACCAACCGTACTTTCAAGAGCGACACGCTTGGCTCTCCGCGAACAGGTTCAGAATTTTCCTAGCTCGCCAACAAGCGGCGATCTGATCAACCGCGTCGCCCCGAGCTACTAAGCAGGATATGACGCTTCGCTTCTTTCCGCCCGGAGAGAACCGATAAGCACCGAGAGCGCTCGTTGAGGCGCGGTATCATTTTTGAGATAGCCGCCGACGATAGGGAAAAGAGGTAACCCCCGTTCTAGCTTACGCGCCGGCGGGCTTTAGAAGCGCACCGGCTCGTTTACTGAGAGAGGGGCTAGGAGGAGGCGGGCGAGGTCGAACACACTCCCTGCGCCTTCCCTGCGCCGCCGCGCTTCGTGGCAGAACCGCGAAAGAGCCAAGGTACCCGGGCCCGGCGCACTTTCCGGTCATACACGTTCGTTCAAAGAGATATCGTACCGAGAACAGGCGCTTTCAAAAAACAAAGGACAGCAAGAGATTTGCGATAGGAGGATAGGAGCGAACGCATCGAACTACAATCAACGTACCTGAATTGAGCGATTCAGCGTGCACTATCGGGAGATCTACGACAGACGACGCCGGCTTCCTCCAGCGCGTGATCGATTTCTTGGTGACTGACATCCAACAGCTTCCGAACCTATCGTTGTTGCTCGTCGGTTTTGTTCTGGAGACGGGTATGACGGGTACTGAACGGGCTTATCGCTTCTGTCGGACACTAGAAGACGAAGATACGAGTAGGCGTAATCGCTCGGTATATTACAAGAGAGGGTAGATGAATTCCGCTAAGCCGCCCGTCACCTCGCACGTTTACAGAACGAGCAGATCCTTGATTCAATCGCCTTACCCCCGGTGGCCCTCGACCCGCGGTTATATAAACCGTAGGTCGAGTCGGCTCGTTGCGAATAAATCCACCGCTTCTCGGGCCCCGCCCAGGTTGTACGGGTAACTAGCGGGTAACTAGATTGATCCACGAACGTCGGTTTCTCTGTTTTCTGCACGCCGACATGCGACGCTAACGTTCGCTAACGTCTCCCAACGCGAGCTATCGTTTTTTCGCCATCACGCTGGCAACATGGGGCAACCGTTGCCTCTAGCTTACACGTCGGCGGGCTTTAGAAGCTCAGCGCGACCAGCATCCACATTCCAGTCTTCGGGCGCACTAAGATATGGTATTTTCGCCAGAGCCCAGCGCGTCCACAAGGGCTCATATATGCATAGTTAGCGCCACTTCCGAGCTGACAAGGAGGGGATTGTGGACATATCGCTTCGAACCCTCAAGCTAAAATGGCTCGGTCCCTTGTCGGCTCCACTTGTCGCCGCTGTTCTGCTACTCGGAAATCTTGAGCTGGCTGCTGCGCAAACAGAGCGGCTTCCGAAAGTCGGGTACCTTGGTTTTGGCGCCGCCACTCCGTCAACTTTTTTCCAAAAGCGCATGAAAGAGCTCGGATGGTCCGAGGGCAAGGACGTCAATATCGAATATCGCTTTGCCGGCGGACGTCCGGGAGAGCTGCCGCGCCTCGCCCGCGAACTCGTCAACGCGAAAGTGGATGTCATCATGGCGTCCGGCGACGAGGCGATTGTGGCAGCCAAGAACGCGACGCGCACCATTCCCATCGTTATGTCTGCGTGCGATGCGGTCACCACCGGCTTCGTCGCGAGCCTCGCCCATCCAGGCGGCAATATTACCGGCGTGACTTGTATCACCTCCGAGCTTCTGCCGAAGCGCCTGGCGGTATTTCGCGAGCTTCTGCCGTCTGCTTCCCGCCTTGTGGTCCTTTACAACCCGGAAAACGTCAGTAAGCCACCTGAGGCCGCTCGCGCTGTCGAGCTCGCGAAGGAGTTGTATCTTGACGCCAAAGCTGTTCAATTCCGCACGGCCGAAGACATCGAGACCGCCTTTTCCTCCTTTGCGACCGATCGCCCGGATGGCCTCGTCGTCCTGACCGAGCAGCGCTCGATCGCCTACGCGAAGCTCTTGGCCGAGCTTTCGCGCAGAGAGCGGGTCCCAGTGCTGCATTCCTTCAGCGAAGGTGTCTACGCGGGCGGTCTCATCTCCTACGGTCCCGACCTTCCGGAAATGGCAGTGTTAGCGACCAACTACGTCTCGAAGATTCTGAAGGGAGGCAAACCGGCCGAGCTGCCCGTTGAGCAGCCGACTCGGTTCAAACTGGTCATCAACCTAAAGACGGCCAAAGAAATCGGCCTGACGGTCCCAACCTCGCTCATCGCCCGCGCCGACGAGGTGATCGAGTGATGTCGCCTATTGGGCCCGGAGCCGAACAGGCCAATGATGGTCGTCACTTCCGCTGTCAGCGGTACGCCGGACATCGATCCACAGTCGCATCCACAGCCGCTTTGACCGAGCGGACCATACGCCTTTGCTATCAGCCAGCCTCGGCGACTTGCTCGTCTGAGGGATTGGTGTAGTCTTCCATGCGTCACCCGTCCGGGCTTGCGGTCGGTCAACTTCGAGCGACTGCGATCCAACTTAGGAGATCGCCGGCCAAGCCAAGGCACCGCCAAATGACGCACAGCGGCCAAAAAGGGCTTTGGTATGACCAAGCACGGCCGATCAGGGCATGCGACCCGATCGCCGCGTTTCCGTTTCCTACAGAAGCTCGAAGCACAAAAGAACGATCGCAAGGACCGCTCTCAGATCAAGGACCCGAAACAGTCCGTCGAAGAGCTATTCCATCCCCGGAAGCCGACATTCACCTGACGAACTGGCTGTGTCGGGTCTACGTCGGTTGCTGGAGGAAAACGGACTACGTTCGCGCTGGTAGAGACTTCCGAGTCTGCCCCGGAGCCGACATCGCGAACTCGATAGACAGGTTCGGGTTCCGAGACATAGACTTGCCTCCACCCTGGACCGGAGCGCACCACATGGCCGAGGCGCGGGTCGAACGCCGGCTTGCAGCCATCCTCGCGGCCGATGTCGCGGGCTACTCGCGTTTGATGGGCGCTGATGAGGTCGGCACGCTCGCCGCTTGAAGGCGCACCGCCGCGAAGTCATCGATCCCGCCATCACCCAGCATCACGGGCGGATCGTCAAGACCACCGGCGACGGCATGCTCGTCGAGTTCGCCAGCGCCGTGGATGCGGTGACCTGCGCGGTTGAGGTTCAGGAGAAGATGGCGGAGCGAACGGCCGACGGCAGCGGCCCTCGCATTCAGTTCCGGGTTGGAATAAACGTTGGCGATATTATCATCGACAGCGACTTTGGCGATGGCGTAAACGTGGCCGCTCGCGTCGAGAATGAATGCGAGCCGGGAGGCATTTATCTTTCGGATGATGCCTATCGCCAGGTGCGCGGGAAGACGGCTTTTGCGTTCGATGATGTCGGCGAAAAATCGCTGAAGAATATCGTCGGGCCGGTGCGGATTTATGCCGTGCGCTCGGCTGCATATTCGGCTGCGACAACCACTAAGTCGCCGGCAGAGGCCGCCACCCCACTTCCTTTGCCAGACAAACCGTCCGTCGCGGTCCTGCCCTTCCAGAATATGAGTGGAGATCCAGAGCAAGAGTATTTTGCCGATGGTATGGTCGAGGAGATCACCACCGCGCTCAGCAGGTTTCATTGGCTTTTCGTCGTCGCGCGCACATCGACGTTTGCCTACAAGGGGCGCGCGGTCGATGTGAAACGGGTTAGCCGTGAACTTGGCGTCCACTACCTGCTCGAAGGTAGCGTGCGGAAGTGGGGCAACCAGGTGCGCATCACGGGACAATTGATTGATGCGACAACGGGTGCGCATTTGTGGGCCGACCGTTTCGACGGCATGCTCGAAAACATTTTTGAGCTTCAGGATCAGGTGGCGAGCGGCGTTGTCGGAGCTATCGACCCGAAGCTGCTGGCGGCCGAGATGGCGCGCGTCAAGCGCAAGGCGCCAGCAGATCTAAACGCCTACGACTGCTTCTTGCGCGCCTCGGACCTTATTTACCGATGGACAGACGAGAGCCACGAAGAAGCGCTCCGGCTGTTGTATCGGGCGATGGAGCTCGACCCGGAATATGCTCAAGCCTACGCCTTCGCGGCCTATTGCTACGTTTGGCGCTGGTCGGTCGGCCGCATGCCGGATTGCGAGCTGAATGAAGCCAGGAGACTTTCGCGCGAAGCCATCAAGTTTGGAAGGGATGATGGCTTTTCGCTCGCCTGGGGTGGATCTACTCTAGCCTTTTTCGCCCGGACGAAGACTGAGGTGAGGGAAGGCGCGGCTATTGTCGATCAAGCACTCTTGCTCAATCCCAACCTTGCCCGATCGTGGAATCTGAGCGGCTGGGTGAGGCTTTTTCTCGGCCAGCCCGACTTGGCGATCGAGCACCTCGAGCGAGCGATGCGGCTGAGCCCGCTAGATTTTGCATTCCACGCCATGGAAGCCGCGACTGCGTACGCACATCTTGCCGCGGGTCGCTATCAGGAGGCTATCGCGCGGGCCGAAAAATCGGTCCGCGACCAGCCAAACCAAGGTGAAGCTCTGGCGGCGCTGGCGATTGCCAATGTGCTTGCTGGTGACCGTGACGGAGCGCAAGATGCCATGAGACGGCTGCTTCAGATCAGGCCTCATCGGCGCATTTCCAACTACTTCTTGCCCCATGACACGCCTGAAGCCCGGGCATTCGTTGGGGATGCCTTGCGCAAGGCGGGAATGCCGGAATGAGCCGACTTCGGCAATTGGCCCCTCGCGTCATTTGCTGCTTCTGCACAAATGCGGGCGCTGTCGGGACCGAAGCGGACATCGACGAAGATCTAAGAACACGCGCCCTAAGAATACTACTGCATCAAACGAGCCTTCACCTTGCGCTCCTGGGATTGGACCAAAGCGCTGGATACACGCTTCCTAACCGCACAGGAGCGAGAGAAATTGTGCGGCGGGTGACAGGCTCGCGATACGAACGAATGCATCGAACAGCGACCGGCGTCGAACAGCGACCGCTCACGCGGCGCATCGACCATCCCGAATTGGGCTATTGAGCGTTAGTTGCTGTGAGATCTAGGGATGATACTGGCTGAACCGCCTGTCCGATTTTTGCGCTAACGGACACCCGACGGCTTCCGAACGTATCGTGCTCGCTCGTCAGTTGCTGCCTCCGAGACGTGGACGCTGGAGGCGGCTCATGGAATATGGCGTGTCGTGGATTACGACGAACACGAGTAGGCGAAATCGCTCGGTATATTACAAGAGGGGGTAGACGAGGCTCCGCTAAGCCGCTACTCGCCGGGTCGCGTTTACACGCACGCGGGCTTTAGACTAGTGCGAGACCCGCGGAGGGCCTTCTACTGCGGCTCAGTATAATCAAGATTTCTGGCACTCGATTTACAGCCGGACGAAAGACGTGCAGTAGCCCGATCGGCAGGCGAATTTGACGGATCGCGAATTCCCTCGCCCGCTTCCAACGCCCATCGCTGCTCGAACGTCTCCGGGCACGTAGTCGCTGCGGCTGACACGCCATTGTCGTGCATTAGCGACGAGCTGCGGGAGCCGTTTGATCTCTCCCCTTGTGTGTCGCCGGGTCCGCCTCAAACGCTTGCTTCCCCTTTGCGGCCAAAAGCACCCGCGCCTGGTCTGCCTGATCACTTTTGAGCTTATCGGCCATCCAGAGCAGCGCGCCGAAGATGGTGGCGCGGTCGTCGCCGGTCAGCTCGACGAGCCCGGCCTTGACGATCAGACCGCCGAGTTCGATGAGGTGCCGCGTGCGCCTGCGGCGATCAACTTGCCATGCACGCATGTCATCCCGCGCCTTTGCGGCCTGGTGCCGGTTGCGCGCCGCCCGGTTGCACCGGAGCGACAACAACGTCGCGATCTGGTGCCGGAGCAGATCGCCGCGACCGTCCCTGAAAGAAAGCGGCCCCGCGCTTGGCCCATGCCTCCCTCTTTCCGGTTTCTTTTGTCTCGGCCAGCACGATCAGCGCGCCCGCCAATTCATTGGGGCTGAGGGTGTCAGCTCCGGTTGCGATCACCAGTTCGCCGAGCTGCTGCACTTTGCGGCCCTTGAGGTCGCGTGCCTTATCCCCAAGTGCTTTCAGTTCGGCATCAAAGTCCCTCGGCTTGCGCATCACATTCTCCACAAGTGTTGATGGAGCGATGATAGTTGAACGCCCGGCACAATGCTGCAACGTCGTCAGGACGAGGTGAGACGGGATAGTCCCTCCCGAGAATTTTTCGAGGGAGGGCGCGCTTATACGTCGTTCCGACGTGCGCTCTGCCGTGCCACTGATCCGATCGCGATGGCGATCTATCATCTTCACGTGAAGGTCATTGGCCGCAAGTCTGGCTCCAGCGCGGTGGCGTCGGCCGCCTACCGTTCGGGTTCGCGGCTGCGCGACGAGCGACTTGATCGCAGCCACGATTTTTCTGCCAAGCGCGGCGTCGTCCATTCCGAGGTGCTGCTACCCGAACATGCGCCAGAAGCATGGGGTGACCGCGAACGGCTCTGGAACGATGTCGAAGCCTTCGAGGTCCGCAAGGACGCCCAGCTTGCCCGCGAGGTCGAGTTCGCCATTCCGCGCGAGTTGAGTCAGGCGCAGGGCATCGAACTGGCCCGCGACTTCGCTCGGGGCGAATTCGTGGATCGGGGCATGATCGCCGATCTCAACGTGCATCGGGACATCGGCGAAGATGGCCTGGCCAAACCCCATGCCCACGTCATGCTTACCATGCGCCAAGTGAACGTAGATGGGGACGAGAACGGTTTCGGTCCGAAGGTGCGGGATTGGAACCGCATCGAGATGGTCGAACGCTGGCGTGAACGCTGGGCCGAACTTGCCAATGAACGCCTGGCCGAACTCGACATCGATGCGCGCATCGACCATCGCAGTCTTGAAGCGCAGGGCATCGCGCTTGAGCCGCAAAGCCAGATCGGCGCGCCCGCCAAACGTATCGAGGGACGGGGCATCGAGGGCGAAGGGACCGAGGCCGACCGCGCCGAGCTGCACCGGGAGATCGCGCGCAGCAATGGCGTGCGAATCATTGCCGATCCTTCCCTCGGACTGGACGCCATCACGCATCAGCAATCGACCTTCACGCAGCGCGACATGGAGAAGTTCGCGCATCGTCACAGTGACGGGATGGAGCAGTCCAACAAACTAATTCGCGCGATGCGCGGCGCGTCCGATCTGGTCGAACTCGGCAATGACGCTCGCGGCGAGGATCGGTTCACCACCCGCGCCATGATCGAGGCGGAACAGCGCCTGCACCGTGCCGCTGAGGTGATGGCGGAACGGGAACGCCATGAGGTGAATGACAGGGATCGCCGAGCGGCTCTTGCACGTGCGGAAGCGCGCGGTCTTGTCCTTTCGGGCGAGCAGGCCGACGCGCTGGCGCTTGTCACGGATGGGCACGATTTGGGCGTCGTGGTCGGCCATGCCGGAACGGGAAAGAGCGCGATGCTGGGCGTGGCAAGAGAGGCCTGGGAAGCGACGGGCTACGAGGTCCGGGGCGTTGCCCTGTCGGGCATCGCGGCAGAAAACCTCGAAAGCGGGTCGGGCATATCGTCCCGCACGATCGCCGGCATGGAGCATGGCTGGGAACAAGGCCACGACCTGCTCACCTCGCGCGATGTTCTTGTCATCGACGAGGCCGGCATGGTCGGTACGCGGCAGTTGGAACGGGTGCTGTCCTATGCGGCTGAGGCCGGAGCCAAGGTGGTGCTGGTCGGCGATGTCAAGCAGTTGCAATCCATCGAGGCGGGCGCGGCGTTTCGGTCGATTTATGACCGACACGGCGGCGCGGAAATCGGCGAGGTGCGCCGCCAACGGGAGGACTGGCAGCGGGACGCCACGCGCGATCTGGCGACCGGCAGAACCGGCGATGCGCTGGAAGCGTACCGCTCCCACGGCATGGTGCATGAGGCCAAGACTCGCAAGCAGGCGCGTGGCGATCTGATCGACCGCTGGGACCGCAACCGGCAGGCAGCGCCGGAGCGCAGCCGGATCATTCTCACCCACACCAATGACGAAGTGCGCGCGCTGAACGAGGCCGCACGGGAGCGGATGCGGGCTGCAGGTGATCTGGGCGTTGAGGTGCGGCTTACGGTCGAGCGCGGCGAGCGCCACTTCGCCAGCGGGGACCGCGTCATGTTCCTGCAAAACGAACGCGGGCTCGGCGTGAAGAACGGCACGCTTGGGACCATCGAACAGGTCAGCGCGCAATCCATGACCGTGCAGACCGACGATGGCCGAACCGCTCGCTTCGACCTCACGGACTATAACCGCATCGACCATGGCTATGCCGCGACCATTCACAAGGCTCAGGGCTTGACGGTCGACCGCGTCCATGTGCTGGCGACACCGGGCATGGACGCCCATGGCAGCTATGTCGCCCTGTCGCGGCATCGCGACGGCGTGGACCTGCATTTTGGCCGTGACGATTTTGCCAGTCAGGACCGGCTGGTCCGCACCCTCTCGCGCGACCGGGCCAAGGATATGGCCTCGGACTACGAACGCGCCGATCCGGCCCAAAACTATGCCGAGCGGCGTGGGATCACGTTTCGCGAGCGCGTCGCCGAGATCGTGCGAAAGGTCGTGCCCGAGAGGGTGCGCAACATGTTCGATGGCCTGCGCCCGTCTGCCGAAGCTGTACCTGGCACGGACAGTGCGCGGAGGCCGCTACGGGAAACGCCGGAAAGGAAGGTGGTGGAAGAGCCTGAAGCGGCGCTGCGTAAGGCCCGCTCGAAGGCGCTTGTCCGTCATGCCCGCGCCGTCAATGCGATCTTCGAGACGCAGGAGCGAGGAAGCAAGGCCAGCCCGGATCAGCTGAAGGAATTGCAGGAGGCCCGCAAGGTCTTCGAGAAGGTGCGGCCCCATGGCTCATACGACGCCGAAGCCGCCTACAAGAAGAATCCTGAGCTTGTCAGCGAGGCCGCTGGCGGACGAATCAACTGCGCCATCCGCGCGCTCCAGCTCGAAACCGAACTGCGCACCAATCCGAGCCGCCGCGCTGACCGTTTCGTGGAACGCTGGCAGACGCTCGACCACACCAGCCGGCGCCAGTATCAGGCTGGCGACATGTCCGGCTACAAGGCGACGCGCTCGGCGATGGGCGACATGGCCAAAAACCTCGAACGCGATCCGCAACTGGAATCCATCCTCGCCAACCGCAAGCGGGATCTCGGCATCGCGTTTGAATCAGGCCGCCGGCTCAGCCAGGAATTGGCCTTCACTCACGGGATCGACATCGGCAGAGGCCGGGGCATCGGAATTTGATGCATCCATCTGCCGCCGTCTCTACGCCACGCTATGACGAGTCGAACAATCCTCTTGCCCAACTGCAACTGCTTGTCCTGTCTGGTCTCAGAAGCCGTCAGAAACAGCCAGCAGGAGACAGTGCGGCCATGCGCGAACCTGACCGTATCATCCGCTTGAGAACCGTTCTTTCCCGGACTGGGCTGTCTCGGTCCACCATCTACCGCAAGATCGCCGAGGGCACATTCCCGCCGCAGATCAGGATCAGCGTCAACGGGAGCGGCTGGCATGAGTCCGACATCAACCGCTGGATGGCCGACCCCGTCGCATGGCGACCGAAGCGCGAGTTCGATGCGGTTCGATAAGGCAGGCGTCGCGTGCTGCCGACGACGGTGAACCAAGCCGCAATGGATTGCGCTATCGCGCCCCCGCTTCGCGGCTTCGGCCTTGACGGCCTGACGCCGCCCCGGTTTGGGCTCTCCAAGTAGACAAAGGCGGATTGGGAGCGGTCACGCTTCCAATCCGGAATGGAAAGCAGCGGAGCTTGCCGGCCAAAAATTTCCCCTGACTAAACCGAGATTTTAGTCTGAGGTCGCTGCGGACCAATTTCAAAATCGATTGTTTTTTCAGGAAACGGCGCCCAGAACGATTCGAACGTCCGCCCCTCAGATTCCTAGTCTCGATCTCGTAGCAGTGGCGATCTTCGAGCGCACGCACAAGGCTAAGTAGCGAAAAAACAGCCCTTCCTTTGTCTATCCCGCGACATCCGTTTTCGCGACGGCGACAATCCTCCCCTTTTAATAGATGCGCGGCCGTTGCACCAAACCGTGCACGAGCATGATTGGAAGCTCTATAGCCTTCCTAAATGTGATCGCTTTGTCGGCTAACGTAGGGGAAGTTGATGTCTGACAATAAATTTCTGACCGCCGAAGAGGTCTCCGAAAGATATCGTGGCAGCGTCTCAGTTGGCACTCTTCGAAATTGGCGAGCGATGAGGATCGGACCAACCTTCGTCAAAATTGGTAAGGCTGTTTTGTACCCAACGAATGAACTTGATGCTTGGGATCAAAAGAACACGGTCTCGTGCCGAGCTTCAAAGAGACCCAACGTGGATGATGGTAAAGAAGCGTGATGATCACGGAGGAGCACGCAAAGCCGCCCCCAATCGCCGTCCCCTCGCAGGTCAATCACTTCTCCAAATTCATTTATTTTCAACACGTTACTCAAGAAGAGCGGGGTCGTGCACAATCACCCCTCCGGCGATCCCTCGCCCTCGCAGGCCGACATCCAGATGACCAAGGCCATCATCGAGATCGCCAAGCCGCTCGGCATTTCCGTGCACGACCACATCATCGTAGGCAAAGGCGGGCATGCGAGCCTGCGCGGCTTGCGCTTGATCTGAAGACCTTCCAAACAAGTGATGAGATGAAATGAGCGACTGGCTGCATAACCTGCCGGTGCCGTGGATGGCGCTGGTGATTTTCGGCTTCACCTATTTTCTGGCCGCGACGGTGTTCGCGGCGGTCATGGTGTTCGCGACGGAGGCGCGCACGAAATCACTGAAGACGATCTCGCCGGGCATGTTGCCGGTGCTCGGCATCATCTTCGGCCTGTTCGTTGCCTTCACGGCGGCGCAGGTGTGGGGCGATAGCGATCGCGCCAGCGCCGCGGTGAGCCGCGAGGCCAGTGCCTTGAGGAGCGTCGAGCTGCTCGCCGCCGGCCTGCCAGCGGAGCAGGACGCGCACCTGCGCGGACTGGTGCGAGACTATGTCGGGCAGGCCGCCACCGTGGAGTGGCCGATGATGGCGCAGCGGGAGGTCTCCCTGAAAGCGACGCCGTCGGCGCTTACCGAAGCCTTGCAGCTCGTCGTCGCGATGACGCCGCAGGGCACGGGTCAGGCGACCGTGCAGCGCGAGCTCATCAACGCGCTGGAGCAGGCGCTGGATGCGCGCCGGCAGCGCATCATCATCAGCCTTACCGCGGTGAATGCCGTCAAATGGTGGTGTCTTTATTTGCAGGCGGCGTGTGCGCTTGTGGTGATAGGCCTCGTCCATTGCGACAACCGCCTCGCGGCGACAATCGCGATGGGCCTGTTTGCGACCGGCGTTTCGGCATCCGTGCTCCTGATCGCCGCGCACGACCGGCCATTCGCAGGCCAGATCTCGATCGGACCCGAGCCGCTGCTCCAGATCATGCCGGAGAAGCCGGACAAGCAGCCTTGAGAGGGTGCGAGCCGAGGACACAGTTCACCTCTCCCGAAGGGAGAGGTCAGATCGCATCGCAAGATGCGATCTGGGTGAGGGGTTACGGTCCTACTGAGCGCTGCGGACCCTCACCCGGATTGCTTCACAATCCGACCTCTCCCCGCTGGGGAGAGGTGAAGCGGGCAGCCGGCCGCACCTTATTTTATCGCGCTTTCTGGATCCTGCTTTACGAAATCCCCACGATTTCGCGTAGCTGCGGAGCAAGCGCGGGAGTGGAGCAGAGAATAGGATTTCCTTTGCTGATGCCGTCGCCAGCGAAGAAATCATTGATCGATGCGCCCGCCTCGCCGGCGATGACGATGCCCGCCGCGACGTCCCATGCATTGATGTGCAGCTCGAGATAGGCGTCGGTGCGCCCATTCGCGACATGGCAGAGCCCGAGCGCACCCGAGCCGGAGCGCTTCACCGCGCAGCCGGCGGCGTTGCCGCGCTGGAGGACGGCGAGGTAGCGCTCGAAGGGAATGCGGGTCGACCAGCCGAGCTCGACATAGGCGCTCTTGAGGTCCTCGGTGCCCGAGACGGTGATCGGCCGCCCGTTCAGCGTTGCGCCCTGTCCGCGCTGGGCAACGTAGAGCTCGTCCAGCGCCGGTGCGGCCACGATTCCGATGGTGGGAACGTGATTGTGCAGGAATCCGATCGAGATGCACCAGTTGCGGTCGCCGCGGGCGAAGTTCGCGGTGCCATCGATCGGATCGATGATCCAGACCGCATCGCTTGCTGCGCCGCCGCCCTCCTCGCCGATCACCGTATCGGTCGGGAAGAGCACGGCCAGCCGCTGCCGCAGGAAATCCTCGACGGCTCCGTCGGCAACCGTCAGCCAGTCCTGAGCGCCCTTCAGGGTGACGCCGAGGCTGTCCTGCTTGCCGAAATAGTCCAGCGCCAGTCGCCCGGCCTCGGCGACAAGGCCCTGGACGGCATAACGCCGCATTGCAAGATCCGCCGGCGTCATCGTCCAACAACCTCGGTGGGGACCGGGGTGCCAAAGCGCTCCGCAAGATCAGGGATCAACCACGGGAGCAAGACTTCGTCGTCGCTGTTTGGCATGAGCCAGGTCGATTGCGCGTCGGCAGGCATGGTTTCACAAATCCTGGCTTCACAAATCTTGGGTTTCACAAATCTGTTGCATCAGCACGCTACGGATCGATACGTTTATTCCAAGCCGGTCGCGGAATGGAAGGACAATTCCATTCTGGCAGAATGACATCGGCGTGGAGGGAACGAATCGTGCAGGCGGAAACGCATGGCGTGTCGAGCGCCGGCGCGGCTATCCAGGTGCGGGACCTGCACGTTGCCTATGGCGGCACGCCAGTGCTGCACGGCGTCAGCCTCGACTTTGCCCCCGGCAGCTTCACCGCTCTCCTGGGCTCCTCCGGCTGCGGCAAGACCACCCTTCTTCGCGCATTGTGCGGCTTCGTGCCGGTGCGCTCCGGCTCGATCGTGGTCGGTGACCGTGACGTCGCTCTGCTGCCACCAGAGAAGCGCGACATGGCGATGGTGTTTCAATCCTACGCGCTGTGGCCGCATATGACCGTGCTGCAGAACATCGGCTACGGGCTGAAGCTACGGGGCACCGCCAAGGCCGAGATCGCTGCCAAGGTGGCCTCGCTGCTCACGATGCTGGGCCTGGGCGGCTACGAGCAGCGCAAGGTCACGGCGCTGTCGGGCGGGCAGCGGCAGCGCGTCGCGCTCGGCCGGGCGCTTGCGGTCGACCCCCGCATCCTGCTGCTCGACGAGCCGCTGTCCAATCTCGACGCCAAGATCCGGATGGCGATGCGCCACGAGATCCGCGCGATTCAGCAGCGGCTCGGCGTCACGGCCATCCACGTCACGCATGATCGCGAGGAAGCCATGACCATGGCGGACCGGCTCGTCATCATGCAGGCGGGCCGGATCGCCCAGGTCGGCACACCCGAGGAGGTCTACGATCGGCCGGCGAGCGCCTTTATCGCCAATTTCATGGGTGCGGAGAACGTCCTGCCCGTGCATGTCGTGCGCAACGAGGACGGGACGGCCGTCAGTGCCGGACACGCGGTCGCCCGGCTCGTGCACGACGATGCCACGGCGCTGCCCTTAGGCGAGGCCGTGGCCTATTTCCGCGACGATGTCGCAAGCCTCGCGGCGCCCGATGCGATGCCACAGGGCGATCTCCTCGTGCCCGGGCGCATCGCCGCGCGCAGCTATCCCGGCGGCCTCTATCGCTATCGCGTCGAGGCGGTCGGGCGACAGATCACGGTCGACGACGCAGCACGCCATGAACCGGGCGCCGCCGTCGGCCTGCGCATCCCGTTGCGACGTCTTCACATCTTTCCCGCGGCCGAAGCCACCACCGCCGCCTGACCAGGAGCCAGACCCATGCGCATTCTCAACCTAGCCTGCTCCCTTGCGGCGCTGCTCTCAGCGTCGCCTCTCGCCGCACAGACCCTCAATGTCGCCTCGGCCGGCGACCAGAATATGGTCGACTACGTCAAGGACTATCTCGGCCCGATGTTCGAGAAGAGCCATCCCGGCGTGAAGGTCGTCTCCGTCGGCACCGGTCCCGGCGATGCCGGCTCCCAGAAGATCTTTGAGAAGCTCGACGCGCAGAAAGGCGCCGCGACCACCGATTTCGACGTGGTCGTGATCCACCAGAAGGCCGCCGGGACGATGGTGAAGCAAGGGCTGCTCGCGAAATACACTGACAAGGTCGACACCGCGAAACTGGTTTCCAGCGAGACCGCCAAGAACTCGCTCGGCGCCGACGTCTCGGGCTACGTCATCCCGATGTTCCAGTCGCAGACCGCGCTCGCCTACAATGCCGATATGCTCAAGATCCCGCCCGACAACTTCGCCGAGCTCAAGGAGTGGGTGAAAAAGAACCCCAAGCAGTTCGGCTACAATGGCATCAAGGGCGGCATGTCCGGCGTGGCTTTCGTCGCAGGTTGGATCTATGCCTTCGGCGGCGACGCCGGCAAACTGATCGAGGGGCCGTATGACCCGGCCGAGAAGGCCAAGTGGGACACAGCCTTCAGCGAGCTGAAGGACTTCAACAAGAACATCGTCATCACGCCCGGCAATGCCGGCACGCTCGACATGCTCAACCGCGGCGAGATCGCGATGGGCCCGGTCTGGGTCGACATGTTCTATTCCTGGCAGGCTGACGGCAAGCTGCCGCCCAACATGAAGCTCAAGCTCGCCTCGCCCGGCATGCCCGGCCAGCCGATGTACTACGCCGTGCCGGAGAAGGCGGCGCAGCCGAAGCTCGCAGAGGAGTTCATCGCGCTCGCCACCAGCCCGCAGGTCCAGGCGGACGGCATCGTCAAGAAGTTCAACTGGTATCCGGGCATCGACGCCAAGAACCTCGAAGGCAAGCTGGACAAGGCGGCGTGGGACAAGCTCTTCACCGACATCACCCCGGCCGACCTGTCCAAGAACGCGAAACCCTTCCCGATCGCGCCCTATTTCAACGACATTCTCGAGGGCTACGAGAAGAAGGTCGCGAACTGAGGAGACGCGTTGCGGAATGGCGTCCGGAACGCCGCGCCATATCATGAGCCTGTCCCAGCGCCAGCTCGCCTTGCTACTGATCGCGCCGGGACTCGCGCTCGTCGCGGCGCTGTTCCTCTATCCGCTCTGCTTCTCTCTCGTCTCGGCCTTTACCGCTCCTGAGGGAGGGTTCTCCCTGCAGGCCTTCGGCAAGGCCTTCGAGCTCTATTCCGGCGACATCCTCTTCACGATCGTCATCGTGGTGAGCTCCTGCGCGTTGACGGCGCTGGCGGCGATCGCCATCGCCGGCACGCTGACGCTCGGCGAGAACCCATGGGTCGTCGGAACGCTGCGCGCGCTCTACCGCTGGCCCCTGTTCATTCCCTTCATCGTGGCCGCGCAGTGCATGCGCACCTTCCTCGCCAAAAACGGGTTGATGAACAACACCTTCGTCTCGCTCGGCCTACTGGAGCCGTTGCAGGCAGTGAGCTATCTCGACTGGCGCGGGATCATCATCACCTTCGTGTGGAAGCAGACCCCGTTCGTCGCCCTGCTGCTGGCCGGCGCGCTGGCCTCGCTCGACCGCGCGACTCTCGAGGCCGGGCGCAATCTCGGCGCCTCGCGGCTCAGGGTTCTGATCGAGCTGGCGCTGCCGCAGGCGATGCCGACGCTGCTCGTCGCGCTCGTCCTGTCGTTCGTGACGATGCTCTCGGTGCTCTCGGTGCCGATGATGGTGGCCGGCTCGCAACCGACCATGCTGACCGTCGACATGGCCTTCCGCATCAATGCCTATGGCGACTATGCCACGGCGAATGCACTCGGCGTCATCACCTACCTGATCAGCGCCGGTGCTGCGATCCTCTATCTCCGGCACGGCATGGCGAAGGAGGGCGCGCCATGAGCCGCGTCGCATCCTTGCTGCGCGCTTCGCTGGCGGGCGTTCTGCTTGCGGCCTTCGCCTTCGCGCTGATCGGTCCGCTCGCCAATCTGGCGCTGTGGTCGGTGGCCGAGCGCTGGTACACGCCCTACAAGCTGCCGGTCACCTACGGCACCCGCTACTGGGAGCAGGTCTTCCGCCCGACCGGCGATGCTATGGCCTCGCTCGCGACCTCGGTCTCGATTGCGGTGTTGACGGTCGTCGTCGCGCTCGCGCTCTCCGTGCCGGCCGGCTACGCGCTGGCGCGCCTGAGGCTGCCGGTGCGTTCGCTGTTCATGATCGTGTTTCTGCTGCCCCAGGCCTTTCCCTCGGTGGCGATCTACATCAACGTGGCGCGGATCTTCTACGGCCTCGGCATCAACGGCACGGTGCTCGGCGTCGTGCTGGTCCACGCCGCTCACGGCCTGGTCTATTCCGTGTGGATCGCGGCCGCGGCTTTCGCGGCAGTCGACAGGGATCTCGAACTCGCGGCCCGGAACATCGGCGCCTCGCCGCTGCGCACCTTCTTCACGGTGACGCTCCCCCTGGCCGCGCCGGGTGTCATCGCCAGCGGCATCTTCGTCTTCCTGGAATCACTGGACGAGTTCACCGGCACGTTCTTCGTCGGCGTTCCGCAAGTCACGACGCTGCCGCTTTTGCTCTACAATGCGGCGATGGGCGGAAACTACCAGGTCGCCTCGATCACGGCACTGATCCTCCTGGTGCCATCCGTGCTGTTCATGCTCTTCATCGAGCGCTTTCTGCGCGCGGACGTTCTGGCGAAGGTGGGGGCATAGAACCTCGTCGCAAAGTCGTCAGGGTCGCCGTGCACGACCACATCATTGTCGACCGAGCTGGGCATGCGAGCCTGCGGGGATGTGGGCCGATGCAGATGATCCGCCGGCCATTTACCATCTATTAACTCTTCGCTTTGTGCTGCGGGAATGTGTGTCACAATTATTCATCATCGAAGCAAAGGGGATCGATGATGAATCAGACAGTAGAGCGCATCTGGAGCACGGGCCTATCATTGCTGAGCCCGGGTCATCTGGTCGACTGGCTTCTCGACCAGATCGAGAAAATGAGCCCAATGATGATGCCGGCTCGGATCGACATGATGTCGTGCCAGGAGAGGCAAGTCGAAGCGCGCCTCGACTAAAGCGCGATGAGATCAGGATGAATCGTCATCGCGCTTTGGGTTGTTGTTTGAGCATGATCTCCGCGCAAACGCGCTCCGCGTTTGTCGCGAGGGAAAACCGCTCCACACTTTGCGCTAACGCGGCCCTTCGGGTCCGGATCATGCTCTAGTTTGGCGCGACGACCTCTCGCACGCGTGGCGCCGGTTTCAAGTCAGAGCAAAGCTAGTAGCAATAGCGCGGATCGACGCGCACATAGGCGCCGTCGGGGCGCTGCATGTAGCAGCCGCGCTGATAGGCGTAGTAGCCGGAACGGCGGCGCTCGCCTTCAGAGGCGATGGCAGCGCCCGTGCCGGCGCCGACGATCGCACCGACCGCGGCACCGCGGCTGCCGCCAATGGCGCCACCGAGAATGGCACCGCCGACGCCGCCGACGATCGCGCCGCCGATGGCGTCCTGCGCCGCAGCCTCATGCACCGGCACCATCATCGCAACCGCCAGGCAGGCCGCCATTCCAAGTCCTCGAAGCATCTCGATCCTCCAGTGTGACGCTGCACTTCATATCGCCGGCGGCGGATTCGGGCCAGACCAAATCGCCCACCGTCAGGCTTGAGGCGCCATTTCGATGTCGCCCTGGTCTCAGATTTCATACCGGCTAGGGAACGCGCGTGCTACAGAACGTAGGTTGTGCTGGCCGAACGGGCGACCGAGAATTTCCAAATGTTTCATTCGTGAGGGATAACGACATGATGCGTCAATTTCTGGTGCTGATCGGCCTGGTGCTGCTGACGATCTCCGCCGCAAATGCCGGACCGAACGACGACGCGGTGGCGGCGCGGGCGAGCTGGGAGCAGGTCTACAATGCCGGAGATGCCGACAAGTTTGCCGCGCTCTATACCAAAGACGCGATGCTGTTCGGCTCGACCGCGCAGCTCTTCACTGGCACCGACGGACGCGCACCTATTTCAGCAAGCTGCCCGCAGGCATCAAGGTCAAGATGGGGGATCAGCAGGCGATCGCGGCCGGCCCCGACGTCGTGCTCAGCTCGGGCTTTGCCGACTTCACGCTTCCCAACGGCACCGTGCTGCCGTTCCGCCTGACGCTCGCTTTCGTCAAGGTCGACGGCAAATGGCGGGTGGCCCAGCACCACGGTTCGCCCCTGCCGAAGTGAGGCAGCCCGTTGTCACGGCGCTGGTCCGGCGCGGTCGCACGCCCGTCAACCGACCATGTCCCGGTCGACCTTTCGCAGCCGCACGAAGGCCGCCCAAGCCTTCGGATATTTCTTATCCTTGGGATCGATCGTGAGCAGCGCACGGCATGCCTCCTGGATGTCCTCCGATGATGGACGCATCCTCGCATTTCCCGACGACCGCGATTTCTCCCAACGCTCCTCGACATCTCTCGCCAAGGCAAGGACCTCGACCGGCGCTCGTTTCCGCGTCGGCCTGGCGAGCGGATGATCCGGGGGAAATATCGGCCATGCGTCCGGCGGCTGATCGACCCGCCACGCGGACTCATCGTGCCGGGCTCCCTCGCCCGCCGGACTTGCGTGCAGCGCGCCCTGCTGTCCGCCACGTTGTTCGTCCTCCTGGACGGACACGCCATTTGTCGTCTGTCCCACGAACTGGCGGAGCTGCTGCTCCATTGTGCCGCCGGCCGATCCCTGTGCTGCCGAAGGCGCAAGCTTTGTCGGCGTCGACACCGACGGCGACCCCACATTGGGAACGATCTTCTGCACGGTCTTTGCCATCGACAAGGCGCCGGCGGGTATCGCCGTGTCTTGCTGCGCGATCGTTTCCTCGTTCGCCAGCGGGCAGGACTGGAACTTAGTGCGCTGCTGCGTGATCCGGCCATCATTGTCGTCGATGCGCGCAAAATCGACGGCCACGGCATAGACGAAGGCCGCTTCGGCAAGCTGGCCGGACTTGTCCCTTGCCTTGACGGCGCCGCAGACATATCGCGACGCGCCTGCCTCGACCGAGCGCAATGTGCCGAATTGCGCCGAAGCCGGATCGATCAGCACGCGCCGAACCGCGGCGCGGGCTTTCATGTGATCGATGGAGAAGAGATTGAGGACGAGGTCCGGATTGATCAGCTGGGGCTGGTAGTACCAGACATATTCGGCGGTGAGAAATGCGGCACCAATGCTGGTGGCGATCAGAAGCGCGGGTACATTCACAGGGCATGCTCCCAGCGTATAGCGCTGGAACTTTCTGGTTGCAGATAGTTTTTGCTGCCATTTATGCGAGCATGTCCTAACGAATGGTAAAGCGGTTGAACTTTTGAGCGATTCTAGCAGGAGATGAGTGCAGGGGATTTCGGCCTGCTTCGGTTTCATCTCCGAAGCGACGCGCTCTGCACATGCCCGCGACGCGGTTGGCCAAGATGGCGATCAGCAGGCGATCGCGGTCCACGGTTCGCCCGTGCCGAAGTGAGGCAGCCCGCCTTCATAACGCGATCCAGCGCTGCACGGCTTCGGCCGTGTCGCCCGGGTTGGTGTTGAAGCAGATCGCAGCGTTCGGCGCGAGCTGGTGCACGAGGTTGAGCACCCTCTCGAACAAGAGCAGGCGCTCCTTCGGCTCGCGCAGTCCTGCGCCGATCACCACGCAGTCAAAGCTCGCCTCGCGCAGGGCTGACGTGACCGCCGCCTCCGCAGTCTCGTCGAGATCGATCAGGCAACTCGTGACGTCGTAGCCGAGATCGGTGAGGCGCAGGAACTGCGCGTCGATATACTTGCGCACGAGCTCGGGCGTGAGCTGCGGGAATGCGCTGTAATCCGCACTGCCGGGCTCGATGCCGATCGCGAGCACGCGCTTGGCCATCGCAAAATTCCCACCACGGTCTTTCGCCGTGATGCCAACGGCCAATCCACCCGGCTGGTTCCTACGCACGCGGTCATGTCGCGCGCCAACGACAACGGCGCCGCGCCGGCTCCGGTACGCCTCAGGCCGCGCCGTCGAGATCGGCCATGGCTGCTGCGCGTCGCCCCATCATCGCCCGCTCGCGCGCGTTGGTGGCGAGACGCGCGGCCGCCTCGAACGACAGCCGCGCCTCGGTGATGCGGCCGAGTTTTTGCAGGAGGTCGCCGCGGACGGCCTGCAGATGGTGATACGACTTAAGCACCGGCTCGTCCGCGATCAGGTCCACGAGATCGAGACCGGCCTGCGGCCCCTCGGCCATGCCGAGCGCGACTGCCCGGTTGAGCTCGATCACGGGCGAGCGCACCAGCGCCGCGAGCTGTCCATAGAGCCCCGCGATGCGTCGCCAGTCGGTCGCCGAGGCCGTCTCCGCCGTGGCGTGACAGGCGACGATCGCGGCCTGCAGCGTGTAGAATTTCCCGCCACCGCCGAGTTCGCGCGCACGACCGAGCGCCGAAAGACCGCGGTGGATCTGGAGCCGATCCCAGAGCGCGCGGTCCTGGTCCATGAGCAGGATAGGCTCGCCATCGGCGCCGACGCGGGCGCGCATTCGCGCGGCGTTCAGCTCCATCAGCGCCATGAGCCCGTGCGCCTCCGGTTCCAGCGGCGCCAGCCCGACCAGCACGCGCCCCATGCGCAGCGCCTCGTCACAAAGCTGAGGCCGCAGCCATTCCTCGCCGCGTGAGGCCGCATAGCCCTCGTTGAAGATGAGATAGACAACCTCGAGCACCGAAGCGAGTCGCGCGGACAGGTCCTCGCCGCTCGGCGTCTCGTAAGCAAGGCCCGACCGTGAGAGCATCCGCTTCGCACGCACGATGCGCTGGGAAATGGTTGCCTCCGTGACCAGGAAGGCGCGTGCGATCTCATCCGTGGTCAGGCCGCAAATCATGCGCAACGCCAGCGCCGCGCGAGCCTGCCGCGGCAGCAGCGGATGACACGCCGTGAAGATCAGCCGCAGCCATTCGTCACCGATGTCGTCGTCGAGGTCGGTGTCGAAATCGGGCACGGCCTCCTGCTCCTGCATCAGATCGCGCGCCAGCATCTCGTGCTTGTGGGCGAGCATTCTGGCCCGACGCAGATGGTCGAGCGCACGGCGTTTGGCGGTCGCAACCAGCCAGGCGCCGGGGTTGTCCGGCACGCCGCTCAGCGGCCAGGCTTCCAGCGCGGCGACCAGTGCGTCCTGGGTCAATTCCTCCGCCAGCGGCACGTCGCGCAGCATCCGTGACAACGTGGCGATCAGCCGCGGCTGCACGATGCGCCAGGTAGCGCGAATCGTGGCGTGGATCGCACGATCGATATCGGCGGCCGTCATCGCCGCCGACCGGGATGAGCGGTGGTGTCCATCAGGCGTGAGCGGCCACCTTGGAATGCGCGTCGACCTGGCACGCCCCCTCCATGTCGGGCGTGGCGAAGGCCCGCAATTCGCAGGTGCCTTCCCAGCCCGGCATGTGATCGAGGTGCAGCTGCATGAATTCCCTGGCCATGGCCAGCGCTTCCTCCTTGTCACGCAGCTCGAAGATGGCGTAACCGCCGATCACCTCCTTGGCCTCGACGAAGGGGCCGTCGATGACGCTGAGTTCGCCGTCGGCGATCCGCACCCGCGCGCCTGTCGCGAGCGGCATCAGACCGCCATTGTCGATCATCCGCCCGGCCTTGATCTCCCGCTCGGATATCTTCTGCATTGCCTCCATCAGCGCCGGGGTCGGGGCGGACATCGGCCGGCTGGAGGTGACGATGTACATGAAACGCATACAAAACTCCCGTTGGAGCGAGGAGCAGCCGTTTTGGCCGCAAACCGGCTCGCTATAGGAGTGACGATCCAGCTCACGCCGGATCGACATGCGTGAACAAAAAATTATTGCCGCAACAGGATCAGGGGATCGGCCGTGTCGGGCACGCGGCGCCATTGCGCGTTGTCGTCGGCCTCGAACTGCCAGGCTTCGCCGGCCTTCGACATCAGGATGATCTGGCCGCGCTCGAGCCGCCATTGCGTCGGGTTGAACTGTGCGATCTCGGCGTCGCATTTCGACTTGAGGAAGACCTGGAAATTGTCCGCACCCGCTTCGGTGTTGGTCAGCACGAGCGTGCAGACCGGCTGGCCGTTGCCGCGCACCATGGCCCAGTCGCCGATCATCTGGTCCATCGACTTTGCCATCGAGCGGGCGGCGGCGAGATTTTGCAGGATGTAGACGCCCTCGCCTTGCCGCAAGCCTTCGAAGATGCCGGCCTCGACCTCGGTAAAGTCGATCACGGATTCGCCGGTCGCATCCTGGAGCCGCACGATGTCGAGCCCCTTGACGCTCCAGGCCGTGATGTCCTTGGTGAAGGGCAGCGCGGTCTTGCAGGCCGGCTCCAGCTCGAGCTTAGAGGCCTGCCCAGCCGCGTCGCCCTTCAGCGTCACCACGCAGGTCTTGCTGCGCTCGGTGGTGGACAGCTCCCACTGCCCGACCATGTCCTTCTTCAGGGTCGTCGTATCCTGCGCCTGCGCAACACCGGTCACGGCGACGAGCGCCGCAACGATTGCCCACGCAACGACCCGAAGATATGTCATCCGCGACTCTTCACCGGGGTTTCCGCGACCGGCGTGATCGGCGGCTTGCCGGCAAACCAGGTCTTGAGATTGTCGACCACGAGCTGGTCCATTGCGTTCCGCGTTACCACGGATGCCGACCCGATATGTGGCAGCAGAATGACATTCTGCATTGTCTTGAGCTCATCCGGCACGTTCGGCTCGGCAGCGAACACGTCGAGACCGGCGGCAAGAATCGTCCCCGATTTCAACGCCTGGACCAGCGCCGCCTCGTCCACCACGGAGCCGCGCGCGACGTTGACCAGCACGCCGCGCGGGCCGAGCGCCTTCAAGACCTCGGCGTTGATCATCTTGTTGGTGCTGGCGCCGCCTGGCACGATTACCATGAGCGTGTCCACGGCCTTCGCCATCTCGATCAGGTCGGGATAGTGCTTGTAGGAAACTTCCTTGGACGGATTGCGCGAGTGGTAAACGACCGGCACCAGCGAGGCTTCGATCCGACGCGCGATCGCTTGTCCGATCCGGCCCATGCCGACGATGCCGACCTTGCGATCGCGCAACGAGCCGACGCTCAACGGATAGTTCTGGGTCGTCCAGAGGCCGGAGCGTACATAGCGGTCGGCCTGGATGAATTCGCGCAAGGTGGCAAGCAGAAGGCCCATCGCAACGTCGGCGACCTCTTCCGTCAGAACGTCCGGCGTGTTGGTGACGACAATATTGTGCTCGCGCGCATAAGCCGTGTCGACGTGATCGTAGCCGACGCCAAAATTCGCCACGATCTCCAGCTTCGGGAAATGCGACAGCGAATCCTTGTCGGCCCGCACGGTGTGATAAGTCACGGCCATGCCGCGGATTTTTTCGCGGACGGCAGGCGTCAGGCGCTCGAGGTCGGCGCGGGTCTCGGCCTTGTGCACGACGAAATGGTCGGAGAAGCCGTTTTCGAGGATCGGCCGCACCGGCCCATAGATCAGAAGATCGATCTTCTCGGACGAAATCGGAGCGGCCGTCATCAGTTTTCCTTTCCAAGAGCGCTTTCATGCCAGCGCCGTAAAACGAGGTGGGAAATTAGCGCCAGCACCCCATAGATGACAATCCCGGCAAGCGACAGCAGAAGCAGCGCCGCGAACATGCGAGGTATGTTGAGACGATAGCCGGATTCGGCGATCCGGTAGGCAAGGCCCGATCCGGCCCCGGCCGTTCCCGCCGCGATCTCGGCAACAACGGCGCCGATCAGCGACAGACCGCCGGCAATGCGCAGGCCGCCGAGAATATAGGGCAAGGCCGAGGGCAATTTAAGAAAACGCAGGGTTTGCGGCTTCGAGGCGCCATAGAGCTGGAACAGGCCCGCGAGGTTGCGGTCGACCGAATTCAGCCCGAGCGTGGTGTTGGCGAGGACCGGGAAGAACGCGACGATGAAGGCGCAGACCACGACGGCGGTTTCCTGGTCGAGATAGATCAGCAACAGCGGCGCGATCGCGATCACCGGCGTCACCTGGAGGATGACGGCATAGGGAAACAGCGAATATTCCACCCATTTCGACTGGTTGAACAGCAGCGCCAGCGCGATGCCGCCGAGGCTGGCTGCGATAAATCCCTCGAGCGTGGTGAGCAAGGTGGTGACAAGCGACCCTGACAGCACGGCCCAGTCCTTGATGAGCGTCAGGAGCACGGCCGAAGGCGCCGGCAGCACATAAGGCGGGATCTGCTTGATACGGACCACGAGCTCCCAGGCGATGAGACCTGCCGCGAAGACAACGAGGGGAAGCGCGAAACGCGCGGCGCGCAAGGCGCCATTCTTTGCCGGGACGACGGGCTCTGCGCTCATAGCACCGACTGCCCGGAATAGGACGGCGCGAGCGCGCTCGACACCTTGCGGCAATAATCGGCATAGCCGGTGGAGGTGCGAAACTCTTCTCCGCGCGGCTCGACGGTCTCGATCCTGATGTCGGCGCCGATCCGGCCTGGCCGCGCCGTCATCACCACGACGCGCTGGGAGAGATAGACGGATTCGAATACCGAATGGGTGACGAAGATGACGGTCTTGCGCAAGCGCCGCCACAGCGCGAGCAGATCGTTGTTGAGGCGAAAGCGCGTGATCTCGTCGAGCGCCGCGAACGGTTCGTCCATCAAGAGGATGTCGGGATCAGTGACGAGCGCGCGCGCCAGCGAGACCCGCATCTTCATGCCGCCGGAAAGCTCACGCGGGAATGCATCGGCGAAATCGGCAAGGCCTACGCTGGCAAGAGCCTCATCCACGCGCGCGTTCGCCTCGGCCCTGGCGACGCCTGCAAGCTTCAGCGGCAGCCGCACGTTCTCGCGCACGCTGGTCCACGGCATCAGCGTCGGCTCCTGGAACACGAAGCCGATCGCATGCCCGGGCCGCGCCACACCCTCATGGCGCGAGACCCGCACCGTTCCCGTGCTCGGCGGACTCAGGCCCGCGATCAGCCGCAGCGCCGTCGACTTGCCGCAACCGGACGGCCCGAGCAAGGAGATGAACTCACCCTTGCGCACGGCGAGGTCGAACGGCCCCAGCGCCATCAGATCGTTGTCATAGGCCTTCGTCACGCCGCGCAGACTGACGGCCAGCGCCGTCAGCCCGACATCGCTCCCGGACGAGGCTGTGCGCTCTATCATTGGCAGGTGGCTGTTGTTTGGTCTGGCGGCGCCGCGATTTCCACCTCTCCCCAACGGGGAGACGTGAACCCCCACACCACCAAGGTTCGCACCACTCTCGGCATGCGTTACGGCTTGCCCGGACGCAACTCGACGCCGACGCCCTTGTTGACGAAACGCAGCGTGTAGGACTTGCGATAGTCGATGTCGGAGCGCACTACGCCGGCCTTGACCATCTTGTCGAAGAAAGAGGTGTAGCGCTCATCGCTCATGGCGCCGATGCCGTTCTTCAGCGATTCTCCGGAATCGACGATGCCGTACTCCTTCATCTTGGCCACGGAGTAGGCGAGCAGCTCGTCGGTCATTTCCGGGTTGAGCTTCTTGATCATCGCGTTGCCGGCGGAATTGTCGCCATAGATGTAGTTGTACCAGCCGACGATCGAGGCATCGACGAAGCGCTGCACGAGGTCCGGCTTCTTCTCGACGATTTCGCGGCGGGTCTCGATCAGGGTGGAGTAGGTGTTGAAGCCGGAATCGGCGAGCAGCAGCACGTTGGGCTTGAAGCCCGCAGCCTTCTCCACCGCAAAGGGTTCCGACGTCACATAGCCCTGCATCGCGCTCTTGGGATTGGCGATGAAGGGCTGCGGATTGAAGTTGTAGGGCCGGACGTTCTTCTCGCTGAAGCCGTATTCGGACTTCAGCCACTGAAAATAGCTGGTCATGCCCTCCTTGGAGACGAACAGCGTCAGCGGCTTCAGATCCTCGATCTTGCCGACCTTGGCATCCGGCTGCGTCAGCATCACCTGCGGATCCTTCTGGAAGATCGCGGCGATCGTCACGACGGGCACGTTGTTGGTGACGGCGTCGAACGACATCAGCGTGTTGGCGGCCATGAAGAAATCGATCTTGCCCGCGATCAGCAGCATCCGGTTGTTCTCGTTGGGCCCGCCGGGCACGATGGTGACGTCGAGCCCATAGCGCTTGTAGGTGCCGTCGGCGACTGCCTGGAAGAAGCCGCCATGCTCGGCCTCGGCGACCCAGTTGGTGCCGAAGGAGACCTTGTCCAGGGTCTCCGCCCGCGCCGGCAGGATCGACATGCATGCGGCCATCAAGCCTGCCGTTAACGCTCGCCGCAGATGGATGGGGCGCATGATTGGACTCCGTCGATCGTTCTGGACCATGATAAAACACAAGAATTTCGGGGACGCGGCCGGCCGGGCCACGTCCCCTCGAGACCGCCAAACTACGTTACAAATTCGCGCAAAGAAACCACGATGAGACCTTCCCGTGACTGGACCGACATCCGCTGGAGCGAAGTGGCGCCAACGGAACCGGCGCGCTGGATTGCGGTCTTGCCGCTCGCGGCGACTGAGCAGCACGGGCCGCATCTGCCGCTCGAGACGGATGTGCTGATCGCGGAAGCGTATCTTGCGCGGGTGCGCGAACTCGCGCCCGAAAATCTTCCTGTCACGTTTCTAGGGGTCGAGCGGATCGGAATCTCCACCGAGCATATCGACTATCCGGGCACGCAGACGCTGCCGACCGAGGCCGCACTGAAGCGGTGGACGGGAATCGGCGAGGACGTCGCGCGCGCGGGCCTGAAAAAGCTCGTCATCGTCACCAGCCATGGCGGCAACAGCGCGGCGATGATGCTGGTGGCGCAGGATCTGCGCGCACATCAGAAATTGTTCGTGGTGACGACGTCGTGGTCGCGCCTCTCCGGCGCGGAGCAATTGTTTCCCGCCGACGAAGTGCGGCACGGCATCCATGGCGGCGCAGTCGAGACCTCGATCATGCTGGCGCGCTATCCGTCGGAGGTGCGCAAGGATGCGATCGCGGATTTTGCTTCGAGCAGCATCGCGATGGAGCAGCAATATCGCTGGCTGTCGACGCAGCGGCCTGCGCCGTTCGCCTGGCAGGCGCAGGACCTGCACGCGAGCGGCGCCGTCGGCAACGCAACGCTGGCCTCTGCCGAGAAAGGCGAGCAGCTCGTCGACCAGGGCGCACGGGCCTTCTGCGAGCTGCTGACTGAGGTCGATAACTTCGACGTGAAGAGGCTCGCATCAGGCCCCCTCGCCTAGCCCATATCCCTTTGAGATTACTGGATTATCTTTCCGATTTCGGGGCCAGCTTGGCGGCCTTCGAACCCGAACGCACAAGCCTCCGTCCAACTGAGCACGCGGGCCACAACGGACCGCCTCGCCCCGGATGGAGTTTGAAATGTCGATCAAGACCAAGATTGCCGCCATTACTCTTGCGGCCCTGACTATTACCGCCAGCGTTGCGTCCACCACCTCGACCGCCCAGGCCAAGCCGCTCGGCTGGGGCTGGGGCGTCGGCGCCGGCATCGCCACCGCCGCCGTCGTCGGCACTGCGATCGCCGCCAGCAACGACCCCTATTACTACGGCTATCACCGCTGCGGCTGGGTCGCCCAGTATGACGCCTTCGGCCATTACCTCGGCCGCGTCCGCACTTGCTACTGATCGTACGTCCTTGAGGCCCAATCCCTGAGTGGATCCTGCGTCCGACACGGGCGCCTCATCCACCCCGTGTCGTGCCCCGACCCCGTCCGGTTGTCCCCCCGGGCGGGGTCACCTTTTTTGGCG
The DNA here is from genome assembly GCF_024199885.1 of Bradyrhizobium sp. CCGUVB23. Lineage (NCBI taxonomy): Bacteria > Pseudomonadati > Pseudomonadota > Alphaproteobacteria > Hyphomicrobiales > Nitrobacteraceae > Bradyrhizobium > Bradyrhizobium sp. CCGUVB23. Next base: position 4,404,130 of record NZ_JANADQ010000001.1, on the reverse strand, counting down.
CGTGAGTTTGTTGCAGTCCCGTCACACAAGGATGCGAACCATCCGCTGCGACATTCTGCACTTGTTGCTATTGAGAATTATTCGCAATAAGCTTCACAACAGGCACAGGGACTTGGGAAGAAATCGCGTCGCACCGCGATCATCTCGTTCGATCGAGTGGACGAGAAGCACCTGATGACAGAATCGCCACGAATCGGCAGGGATATCGCGGCGGGTGGGGCAATTGGCGTTTGGGGGCGTGCGTTTTGACGTTGAGAGATCACCGATATCGGTTATTGCGCACGGCCGCTGCGATCGCCTCGGGCATGCTGATACTTCCCACGGTAAGCCAGGCGGCCGATCTGCCGCTCAAGGCGCCTGCGCTCAAGGCCGTCTATGACTGGACGGGGCTCTATATCGGCGCGCATGTCGGCTACACGTATGGCACTTCGAGCGCGACGCTGACCGACCCCACCGTCGCCACCGACCACAATGTCTTCAACGGCATGACCGGCGGCGTGCAGGCCGGCTACAACTGGCGGCTCAATTCGGGCCTGCTCCTCGGCGTCGAAGGCGACATTTCATTTCCGAACTATCTGCCGTCCAACCACGTCGTGTCATCGGCGGCGACCGCGCTGTCGATCGCGGAGGAGCGCTGGGACTATTTCGCGAGCCTGCGCGCGCGGCTCGGCTACGCCACCGGCGCCTGGTTGTTCTATGCGACCGGCGGTTTTGCCTTTGCGGGTGAGCGCTTCCTCTCGACGCCAATCAACGATGTCGAGGACCGTCGGCTGCATACGCGGCTCGGCTGGGCTGCAGGCGCCGGCGTCGAATATGCCTTCGCGCCGCACTGGACCGCGCGACTCGAATATTTCTATCGCAAGTTCGACGACGCCAGTGTCAGCTTCCCGTCGGGGGTGAACTACGCCTCGACCATGGATCTGCACACCATCCGGCTCGGCCTCAATCGCAAGATCGATTGGCCGGGCATGCCGACCTACAATCCGAAATCAGGCATCACGGACACCGAATCCGATCGCTGGGAAATCCACGGCCAGTCGACCTTCGTGGCGCAAGGCTACCCGGCGTTTCAAGCGCCCTATAGCGGGCCGAACAGCCTGACGCCGGCGCCGCAATACCAGGAGACCTGGAGCAACTCGCTCTATCTCAACGCGCGTCTCTGGGACGGCGGCGAAGTCTATTTCAATCCCGAACTGCTGCAAGGTTTTGGCTTCAACAACACGACGGGCATCGCGGGCTTCACGAATGGCGAGGCGCAGAAATCCGGCTTCCCCTACCCGCATTTCAACGCCTCGCGGTTGTTTTTACGCCAGACCTTTGGCTTCGGCGGCGAACAGGAAGAACTCGCCAGCGGCCAGCTTCAGCTGGCCGACAAGGTCGACATCTCGCGCCTGACGGTGCAGGTCGGCAAATTCTCGGTCGTCGACGTGTTCGACGGCAATGCCTACGCGCACGACCCGCGCAAGGATTTCATGAACTGGTCGATCTGGGCCTCGGGCGCCTTCGACTATGCGGCCGACAAGCTTGGCCTCGGCTATGGCGCGACCGCCGAACTGAACCAGAAACAATGGGCGCTTCGTGCCGGCTACTTCCTGATGGATGCCGAGTCGAACTCGAACAATTTCGACATGAACATCCCCAAGCGCGGCGAATACGTCGCCGAGCTGGAGACGCGTTACTCGCTGTTCGGCCAGCCCGGCAAGCTGCGTACGCTCGGCTTCGTCAACAGTGTCTTCTCCGGCAGCTATCGCGAGACGCTGGACAATCCCGCGCTCAATCTCGACATCGCCCAGACCCGCCGCGGCCGCATCAAATACGGCTACGCCTTCAATCTCGAGCAGGCGATCACCGACGATATCGGCGTGTTCGGCCGCTGGAGCTGGAACGACGGCCACAACGAGATCATGGCGTTCACCGACATCGATCGCAGCCTGTCCGGTGGCGTGTCGGTCAAGGGCACCAAATGGGGCCGGCCCGACGACGTCGTCGCGATCGGCGGCGCCATCAACGGCCTGTCGCAGGATCACCGCGACTTCATCGCCGCCGGCGGATTGGGACCCCTGATCGGCGACGGCCAGCTCAACTACCGCACCGAGCGCGTGCTGGAGACCTACTACGCGCTCGCACTGAACAAGTCGCTGACCTTCACCGCCGACTACCAGCTCATCGTCAACCCCGCCTACAACGCCGACCGCGGGCCGGTGTCGGTGTTTTCAGGACGGCTGCACGGCGAGTTCTGAGCGGCCGCGAACGCCGGGGCCGGAGCGACGTTACCGCTATATCGGGCGACGACACTGCGCGAACCTAACAGCTCTTTTCCTGCACATGCTGGATGCAGGTGCAAATGGTCGTGGCCGGATATTTGACGTCGTAATAGGGAAAGGTCGACGTGGTGGGGCTATTCGTCGAGCAGCGTGGAAACAGGTAGTAGCTGTCGGAAAGCTTTACGGTCCCGGCGATCGAATAGCCCAGATTCGGCGTGTAGTCATAGGAGACCTCACTCAGAATGAGCGAGAGGTTGGCATTGGTCGGATTTTTTGGGTCGGCTGCGGTGAATGAGGACAAGGTCATCTGCTGACCGACGGTCCTTGCTGCCGACGAGCTGTTTGACACGCTCCATTGAACCGTCGCATTGCCGTCTTTGTCGGTAGAAACTTCGGATACCGTGATCGTAATGAGCGAAGCGCCACTGGCATTCTTGATCGGATAGGGCGCCATGATGGCCGTCGCAGCCCCAAGGATGGCTTGCATCCGGGCGTCCGTGACCTGCGTATTCTGCGACACCATGTCGGCGAGGCTGTGCGCGGTCTCGCTGACCTTGACGTTCATCGCCAACCCGTTCCCGAGCTCGACGCCGCCGACGTAGAGCACCAGCATGAACGGCAGCACGATGGCGAACTCCGTCGCCGCCACGGCTTTGACGTCGGTGCACAGGTCCCGCGCGCGAGATGACAGGCTGGCGATCATGAGTAACTCCTAAGAGGACGGCTCGTTCTGGAAAGCGGCAGACCCCATGATCTCCCGACCGCCGCTGGCAAGATTCGACAGATTGAAACCAAGCGGCCCCAGGACGACCGGCCATACGTATATGACCCGGAGAACGACGATATCGCCGGCGGTTCCGGGATTGAATTGCCAGACATTCGTGACCTTGCCCTGGCTGTCGAACGTCAGCGCGGGAGTGCTCGTGTTTGCTGCCGTCCACGAATTGGCAACCTGCACGTCGACCATCAAGCCCTGGCAATCGAAGAATATGACGACCTGGTTGCACACTTGCTGCGCGAATGCAGCCTGGGTCATCTGTGCACTCTGTACCTGCCCGGTCGCGATGAGACGGGCCGACTGGCGCACGACCGCTTCGAGAGACTGCTGGGCGAAAAACACCAGAAACGTCTGAATGAGCGCGATGATGAGCGCGAGGAACGGCGCAGCGACGAGCGCGAACTCGACGGCCGTGGCCCCCTTGTTGTCCGCGAGGAAGGCGACGCAGCCCTTGCGTCTCTTCGTTGATGCGACTTCCGGCTCGCTCATGGTGCTTTCCCTACTGCACGAGGCTGGCCGTGGCGGACACGACATTGAGGAACAGCTTCGTCAGCGCATCCGGAATCTTGTCGCTGCTGTCAACATCCGCGAACAGACCGGGCGATGCGCAGGATTTCAGCCGTTGTGCGATCGTGCCCGTCGACGAGGATGGGTTGTTGAACTGTGAAATCCTGGTGTTGTACCAGCCATCCGTCGTCAGCTGCAAATACTCGGTGTAGAGGACCGCGATGCGAATGCCGCGGTTCTTGATGGTCGTGCATATCGTTGCATCGAGTGGCTGCTGGCATCGCCAGTACGAAGTTTTGTTCACGGTGACCTTCGGAAGCGGATAGGTGGCGTTCGCGTCGCAGCTCGTGCTGGTCGTGACGAGCTTGTCGTCGACCCCGTCCGTGATGAGGAAGACCACCTCCTGCGGGGTGTCATTCGATTGATTAGTGCCACCGCCGGGGTTGGGCATGATGGAACTGGCGTCCTTTCCGAGCGTCGTGAGCGCGCCCGAGATGTCCGTTCCGTAGTCGGTGTTGCAGCTCGTGGTGGTGACGCAGTTCTGGTGATCAACCGTCATGAGCTGAATATTGGAAATCTGACCGGCGGCGGTGGTCGGGGTGGTGAGCTTTTGGATCTCATTGAGGCCGGTGTCGAAGGTGTAGAGGGCCGCCTGGTAGGTCGTGTTGTTGAGCGCCGCCATGCACTGCATGACGCCGCCTGAAACACCCGCCTGCGGGCACGTCCATGGCCCAGCCAGCAATTGCGTGACCGCAGCCTTCACGAAATCGATACGCAACGTAATGTTGTTCGTACGCGCGATGCTCAGGTTGTCTACAGTTGATGCGGTCGCACCGCTGTCTTTGCTGGGATTTGTTTCATGGCAGGCGAATGCGCAGCTCTTTGAGGCTGAAGGCTGGCTACTTGTGGCGGCGATCATGGCGGTAATGGCGCTGCTGGTCGCTGCAATCGCCATGGACGGCGAGTCGTCCAGCAGCAGATAGAAATTCATGTTGGGCGCGCTCGAGGCCCGCGCTGTCGACGAGCCGTTGACTGGCCACGTCTGGCTGCCGAGAAAGAGCGGAAAATTATTGATGGACTGCGCGCTGTATGTAACCTTGATGGTCCGCTGCAGCCCGGAATCGGTGACTGTGACCGTCGGGACCGGCGTTGACGACAGACCGGCAAGACTAGCCTTCGCCGCAAACACGGCCTTCGCGGTCGCCTCGACAACGGTGGAGTCGGTCTGCGTCAGCATCGCCGGCCTCACGGCCGCGATTGCAGCTGCGTCCGCGGCTGCATCAAGCTGCTCGCGCTTGCGCAAGGCTTGCGTGTAGTCGAGCGCCATGCCCAACAGATAGATCGTCGGGATCATCACGAGCGCGAAGATGACGGCAACGTTGGCCTTACGATCTCTCGCGAAACGAAGCACTGAGCGGCGGAGCATGATCTTTACCCTGATTGCCGTCGCTGCGGCGAAAACGCTTTCCTGAAATGTTGCGGTCGCAGGAGCCGTTAGACTTCTCCATCGATCGCACGCTCGACACGCGGAAATATGGGAACGGCCTCGTTAATCAACGTTTACAGGCAATACATAGACATGGCCTGAAACCGAACCGGATGTGCCACATTGAGAAGGCATCATTAATGTCGGCTAAACAGGTTCCCAGAAACCTGGCCTCGAAAATCCGCGCCGGCGCAGGAAAGCGCTCTCGCCTGAGCCGCCTTGAGGCGCGCATCCAACCGGCACAGCCTGCCGGGACGGCGCGGAAAGATGCGACAATTTTACCAAAGGCCGACGAAATCGGTCGAGGCATTCATATATAGGGTGAGTTGCCGGCAGGTCGCCGGCCGAAGCCTTTCCAACCATCTTGCACAATGCTCTCGCTCGAACTCCTCATCGTCGTCCTGCTGATTGTCATTAACGGCCTGTTGTCCATGTCGGAGCTGGCGGTCGTCTCCTCGCGGCCGGCCCGGCTCTCGATGCTGGCGGCCAAGGGGGTGCGCGGCGCCGAGCGCGCGCTGGCGCTGGCGTCCGATCCCGGAAAGTTTCTCTCGACGGTGCAGATCGGCATCACGCTGGTCGGCGTGCTCTCCGGCGCGTTCTCGGGCGCAACGCTCGGGCAGCGGCTGTCGCAATGGCTGGTCGAGCTCGGCTTGTCGGCGGGCATCGCCGACATCGTCGGCGTCGGCATCGTCGTAACCCTCATCACCTATACGACGCTGATCGTCGGCGAGCTGGTGCCCAAGCAGGTGGCGCTGCGCGATCCTGAAAGCATCGCGGTCAAGGTCGCGCCGGTGATGGACTGGCTCGCGAGGATCTCGCTTCCGCTGGTGGTGCTGCTGGATCTCTCCGGCAAGCTGATCCTGACGCTGCTCGGCCGCGGCGGCAAGGCGGAGGAGACGGTCTCGGAGGACGAGATCCATCACCTCGTCAGCGAGGCCGAGAGCGCCGGCGTGCTGGAGCCGGGTGAGAGGGAGATGATCGCCGGCGTGATGCGGCTCGGCGACCGTCCGGTCGGCGCCGTCATGACGCCGCGGACCGATGTCGACGAGATCGACCTCAACGACGCGCCGGAGACGATCCGCGAGATCATGTCGAAAAGCCCCCATTCGCGCTTTCCCGTGTCCGACGGCGACCGCGACAAGCCGATCGGCGTGCTCCAGGCCAAGGATCTGCTCGTCGCATACATGAACGCGCGCACGCCCGATCTGCGCGCGCTCGTGCGCGACGCGCCGGTGATTCCGGCCTCCGCCGATGCGCGCGACGTGCTGGCGATCCTGAAGGCGGCGCCGGTGCATATTGGCCTCGTCTACGACGAATACGGCGCCTTCGAAGGCGTGGTCACCGCGGCCGATATTCTGGAATCCATCGTCGGCGCGTTCCATTCCGAGGAAGGCCCGCCGGAGCCGGCCTACGTCACGCGCGCCGACGGCTCGCTGCTGGTCTCGGGCTGGATGCCGGTCGATGAATTCGGCGAGCTGCTCGGCTTCGAGCTGCCGCCGCATCCCCGCTACAACACCGTGGCCGGCCTCGTGCTGCAACACTTCAACGTGCTACCGAACGTCGGCGACGCGTTCGACCTCGGCAGCTGGCATCTCGAAGTCGTCGATCTCGACGGCCGGAGGATCGACAAGATCCTTGCGAGCCGGAAAAGTGAGCAGGCGGCGGCGTGAGCTACCTCTCCACTCGTCGTCCCGGGGCGCGCGCAGCGCGAGCCCTAGACGACGGTTGAGTTTGGGGCGCTACCGCGCGTCACTCGAGATTCACTTCCCTCGCTCTTGAGGGCCGCTAGTAGTTCTCTGCCTGTCGTCGGCGCGGTTGCTCGCTTCAGGCGTTCGATCCTGCTTGCCGCTGCTATCGAACGCGCCGCCACGGCCCACGGTATCCGACGCCCCCTGTTCCTTCCGCGGCTCGCGGCCGTAGCGTGGAGTGCCGTCCGCCGTCGTGCCGACGACGGCGTGCGACGGACTTGCGGGATATCCTCCGCCTTGCGCCATGGCCGTGGGCGATAGTGCAAGCCAGAGTAAAGCGGCCATGCTCGCTGTCCTCATGATCGCCTCTCGGCTCAACGCGCGCGTTGCAGGACAATGCAGATCGAGTGTTGAGGGTTTCAACGCGCGAGGCCGCGGCTCAGCCGAATTTCACGCCGATGCGCTTTTCCTTGCGCCACACCACGGTGCAGGACAGATGCCTTCCATCAGCCTGGACGAAAAGCGTGAAATGCTCGGGGATGCCGACCGGGCTGGTGACGTCGAGCGCGGCGCCTGTGTCCGAGAAGTTGCGGACGGCGCAGTCGATCGCGCCGCCGCCGAACTCGATGGTTCCGGCCTTGAGCACGCGGTGCCGCGACTGGATTCGCCGTTCGTCCATGGATCGGGCCGGGCCCTCACAGAACCGGCTGGAACGTATCCGCCCGCGCCATCCGCCAGGCATCGCGGAAGCGCGGGTCTTCGGTGCCCTCGAGCAGCTCCCCAGGCCGCAGCGCCGGATAGAGCTGCGCGAACGACTTCACCTCGGTGGTCGAGGTCCGCTGGGCGAAGTGGATCGGGCGCAGCTCCTGCGGATGCTCGAGGCCGGCCGCGGCGATCAGCTCGGAGAGCGAGTGCAACGTCGCATGGTGATAGTTGTGCACGCGGTCGATCTTGAGTGGCACGTAAAGCGCGCGGGCGCGCGTCGGGTCCTGCGTGGCGACACCAGTCGGGCAGCGGTCGGTATGACAGCTCAAGGATTGGATGCAGCCGAGCGAGAACATGAAGCCGCGCGCCGAATTGCACCAGTCGGCGCCGATCGCCATGGCGCGCGCCATGTCGAAGGCGGTCGCTACCTTGCCCGACGCGCCGATCTTGATGCGGTCGCGCGCGTTGATGCCGACCAGCGCATTGTGCACGAAGTTAACGCCCTCACGCATCGGCATGCCCAGATGATCCATGAACTCGAGCGGCGCAGCACCGGTACCGCCTTCATTGCCGTCGACGACGATGAAGTCCGGGTAGATGCCGGTCTCCAGCATGGCCTTGCAGATCGCCAGGAACTCCCAGGTATGGCCGATGCACAGCTTGAAGCCGGCCGGCTTGCCGCCGGAGAGTTTTCGCATCTCGGCGATGAACTGCATCATCCCGATCGGGGTGGAGAAGGCGCGGTGCGAGGCCGGTGAGATGCAGTCCTCACCCATCTTGACGCCGCGGATCTTTGAAATCTCTTCAGAGACCTTGGCCGCCGGCAGCACGCCGCCATGGCCGGGCTTGGCCCCCTGGCTGATCTTGAGCTCGACCATCTTGATCTGGTCTTCGGTTGCAACTTTGGCGAAGGCGTCCGGATCGAAGGTGCCATCGAGATGCCGGCAGCCGAAATAGCCCGAGCCGATCTCCCAGATGATGTCGCCGCCCATCTCGCGGTGATAGGGGCTGACGCCACCCTCGCCGGTGTCGTGGGCGAAGCCGCCTCTCTTCGCGCCGGCATTCAGCGCGCGCACGGCGTTGGGGCTGAGCGCGCCAAAGCTCATGGCCGAGACGTTGAACACCGATGCGGAATAGGGCTTCGTGCAGTCCGGCCCGCCGATGGTGATACGGAATTTCTCATCGGACCGCGTCTTCGGCGAGACCGAGTGATGCATCCATTCATAGCCCTCGCGATAGACGTCCTCCTGTGTGCCGAAGGGCCGCTTGTCGAGCTGCATCTTGGCGCGCTGGTAGACCACCGCGCGGGTGTCGCGCGAGAACGGCATCCCGTCCTTCTCGCTCTCGAAGAAATACTGCCGCATCTCCGGGCGGATTTCCTCGAGCAGGAAGCGCATATGCGCCGAAATCGGGTAGTTGCGCAGGACCGCGTGGCCCTTTTGCAGGAGATCGCGGACGCCGAGCAGCGTGAGCCCGCCGAAGATCACGATGGGAATGATCAGGATGTCGAAAATCTTGCGGTCGGCGATGCCGAAGCCGATCAGGAGGGCGGTAACGACCGCGCAGATCGTCAGCACGATGAAACGCGGCGAGAACGGGAGCAGCAGGGTCTCCATGACACCCTGTTCGAGAGGTCCCCTGGGCTGGTTGTGCGCTTTATTGACGTTGGACACGATCACATCCTCTCGTCGGGCTGACGGGCTACTATACGGCTGCGCCTTCATACGGATATGACGCGGCTTCCGGTTTCAGGCTACCGAATTCGGCCAGCGCAGATCAATCCGCCGGGCGGGCGGGCTGCTGCAGTGCAATAGACTGGATTGGAATGGGGCACGGACGGTGCCCGGATCGGCTCAACGATACGCGAAGACTTGTAGCCACCGTCTCGCGCCACAACTCCAGCCGGGGCTCTCGCGACGAGCGCAAGCGCTCGCGCGGAATCCCGGGCTCGCGCCTTTCGCGCCCCCGGGATGACGATGGGAAAGTTTGGCGAGAGTGGGGGCGCCACTCTCCGAGCGGAGATCAGCGCTCCACGAAGGCCTTTTCGATCACGAAATGGCCGGGCTCGCTGCCGGAGCCCTCAGTGAAGCCGCGGCCTTCGAACATGCCGCGGAGTTCTTCGAGCATCGCCGGGCTGCCGCACATCATGATGCGGTCGGTTGCGATGTCGAGCGGAGCCTGGCCGATGTCGTTGAAGAGCTGCGCGGAGTTGATGAGGTCGGTGATGCGGCCGCGGTTCTTGAACGGCTCGCGGGTCACGGTCGGATAATAGACCAGCTTCTCGGACAGCATCGGCCCGAACAGTTCGTCATCGCGCAAGGTCGCGACGAGCTGCTCGCCATAGGCGAGCTCGGAGACCTGGCGACAGCCGTGAACCAGCACGATGGTCTCGAACCGGTCATAGACGTCGGGGTCCTTGATCAGGCTCGCGAACGGCGCGAGGCCGGTGCCGGTCGACAGCAGGAGAAGCCGCTTGCCGGGAATGAGGTTGTCGGCCACGAGCGTGCCGGTCGCCTTGCGGCCGACCAGGATGGTGTCGCCTTCCTTGATCTTCTGGAGGCGCGAGGTGAGCGGGCCGTCCTGGACCTTGATCGAGAAGAACTCGAGCTCTTCCTCGTGATTGGCGCTCGCCATGCTGTAGGCGCGCAGCAACGGACGGCCGTCCACTTCGAGGCCGATCATCGCGAACTGGCCATTCTGGAACCGGAAGCCGGTGTCGCGGGTCGCGCGGAAGCTGAACAGGGTATCGGTCCAGTGCTGGACGGAAAGGACCTTCTCTCGATAAAACGCGCTCATGTGTTTCGATATTCCGAATCTATGCGGTTTTGAACAAAAGGGTTGCCCGGCCCCTTCGACGTTGGGGGCGAACACCACTGTCATGGCGGATGATTTCACGTCGTTGATGTACGCCATTGAGGTCAATAATCAACCTCGTTCGTGCAGCAATTGATGCCGATCAAACCGGCATTTCCCGTTGATTTGTAAGGATAATTAACGATTTTCTCTTTTCGGGCCGCATTGCAGCAATTTCTTTGCCTAAACGGCGCAGCTGGCAGCACTTAATTTCCATTTCGCTCGCGAGAAATTCATTAAGAATAGCTCTGCTTTTGGCCATGGCAGACCGCCGATTCCGGCATGAAGCGATCTTTTGGCGGGACAAGCATGCTGCCAAACAATGGACGGATATTCGTCCAGGCGATACGGAGCTATTGCGCGCGGCATGGCGTCGCCATCGACGTGCGCGCAGACGGCTGGCTGATCGCGATGGACCGGGGCGAGACCCGCCGCTTCGCCTTCGGCTACGACATCGGTCTCAACAGCGCGATTGCGCATCGCCTCGCGAACGACAAATCGGCCACATCAGAGGTGCTCGCGCTGGCGGGCGTGCCCTCTATCGCCCATCACCTCTTCCTCAATCCGAAGTTGGGCGAGCACGTCGCCGGACCGCGGTGGTGGGAGGCAATGCTCCGGCTCTCGATCCAGAATCCGCAAGGGCTCGTGGTGAAGCCAAACGAGGGTACGGCCGGCCGGTCAGTCGTCAAGGTGACAGGCAGCGCCGAGCTCGAACGCGCCGTGAGCGAGGTCTTTGCGATGAGCCTGGGCCTCGTGATCGCGCCCTATGTCGATATCGAGGACGAGGTCCGGGTCATTCTCCTCGATGAGACGCCGATGGCGGTCTATGGCAAGGAGCGGCCGTCGGTCACCGGCGACGGCGTGCAGACGCTGCGCGAACTGGCGCGCGCGGTGCCCAAGGTGAAGCTGGATGATCTCGACGCGCACGCGCTCGACGCCGTCGTTCCAAAGGGCGAGCGGCGCGTCCTCACCTGGCGCCACAATCTCGATGCCGGCGCGAAGCCCGTTCTCATTGAGGGCGGCGAGACGCGCGCGGCCTGCGCAAAACTCGCGATCGATGCCGCCCGCGCCATCGGCATCACCTTCGCATCCATCGACCTCGTCCGTGTCGATGGCGTGTGGAAAGTGCTCGAGATCAACTCCGGCGTGATGATGGAGGCGCTGGGGAAGCTGTATCCGGAACTCGTTCAGGCAACGTATGACGCGGCGCTGGACCGGGTGTTCGGATAGCGGGCCATTAGGCGAACGCTGGCCTGCCGTTGAACCGAAGCGGCGGCTGCAGGCCGGCGCACCGTTGATCTACGTCAAGGTCGGCTGATCCCTGGTCCTCACGTTAGGTTCGGCCGCACATGGGCTGCCGTAGTTTCGCACGCGCGAGGAGGAGGATCACCATGCATCGGAGGAAGCATCTTTCGATCAAGTCCGTCACAGTTACGGGGATCGCTGCCAGCGTCCTGTTAGGATTTGCAGGCGTCACTCTCAATCCAGCACCAGCCAAAGCCGTCGTGTACTGCCAGTACATTGATTATCCGCCCAGTTGCGTCGCAAGAGCAGGCGTCGTGCTCAGGCCCCGGCCGGTGGCACGTGCCGCGGTCCGCGCTGGCACGGCCGGTCCAGGCAATTGGAATGGGGGCGTCAATCGCGTCGGGGTTCGGCGGTAAGGGCTTCTTTTGCGGGTCACGAGCCCTTGGCGGCAGCCGGTGCGCCAGGTTCTTGGTCCGCCACGCGACCGCTGCACCCTCTCCCCTTGTGGGAGAGGGTGGCTCGCCGCGCAAGCGGCGAGACGGGTGAGGGGGCTCTCTCCGCGAGTGACCTCGCGAAGTTGAGTATGTGGATGCAACCCCTCATCCGGCGCTTCGCGCCACCTTCTCCCACATGGGGAGAAGGGACAGCAGCGAGCGTGAGGCTCGAGTGCTGCTCAATCGTAGGCGCTAATTATTCGCGCCCGGCGAATCGTCCATTGCCTTGAAGGCTTCCTCGAGCTGCAGCGAGATCGGCACGTTGAGCCGTTCGCCGGTCGGCAGCCGCGCCACGAACCACTTGTTGTAGAGCGGGACGAGATCGTGGTTGGAGCCGAGCTTGCGGAAGGTGCGCTCGACGACGGCCGATAGTTGCGGCTCGTTCTTGCGGAACATGATGCCGTAGGGGTCGTAGGACAGGTAATCGCCGGTGACGCGGAACTTGTCCTGCGCCTTGTGGCGCACGATCAGGCCGTAGAGCAGGATGTCGTCGGTCGCGAACGCGTCAGCCTTGCCGTCGGCCAGCATCTGGAACGACTGCTCGTGATCGGGCGAGGTGATGATGTTGAGGCCGAGCGAAAACTTCTTGTCGACCGCATGCATCGCCTGCTCGTTGGTGGTGCCCTTGGTCACCACCACCGTCTTGCCCTTGAGGTCGGTGACCCCGGACACGGTGGACGCCTTCGGCACCATCAGCTTGGTGCCGGCCACGAACATCAGAGGTGAGAACGCGACGCGCTTGGCGCGCTCGGCATTGGCCGTGGTCGAGCCGCATTCTAGGTCGATCTTGTTCTGGAGGACCGCGTCGATGCGGTCGTCCGAGGTGACCTTGACGTAATCGATCCGCAGGTTTGGATCGTCAACCTCGATGCCAATCTCCTCCACGATGGCCTCGCAGAGCTCGAGGCTGTAGCCGATCGGCCGGCCCGCCTGATCGAGGAAGGAGAACGGCAGCGAGCTTTCGCGATAGCCGAGCCGCACCACATGGGCGCTCTTGATCGCTGACAGCGTCGGGCTCAACCCTTCGCTGCCGCCGGTCTGCCCCGAGGCTCCCGTTGCCAGCACGCATGCCAGCAACAGGCCTGCCGATATCGCCGATATCAGGCGCATGACGCGCTCCCGTCAGTGGCCGGCCATCGCGGGCACTTCGCCCGGCACCATGTCCGGCGTGGGAGCCTCACCCGGTCCGAGCGCATGCTCGGGCCCGAGTTCGCCTTCCCACTTCGCGACCACGGCGGTGGCGAGCGAGTTGCCGATCACGTTGGTGGCGCTCCGCCCCATGTCGAGGAAAGTGTCGATGCCCATGATCATCAGCAGGCCCGCCTCGGGGATGCCGAACTGGGAGAGCGTCGAGGCGATCACCACGAGCGAGGCACGCGGCACGCCGGCAACGCCCTTGGAGGTGATCATCAGCGTGGCGAGCATCGCAAGCTGCGTCGCGAGCGGCATCTCGATGTGATAGGTCTGCGCGATGAAGATGCTCGCGAAGGTGCAGTACATCATCGTGCCGTCGAGATTGAAGGAATAGCCGAGCGGCAGCACGAAGCTGGAGATCCGCGAGGAGGCGCCGAACTTGGTCAACCCCTCCAGCGTCTTCGGATAGGCGGCCTCCGAACTCGCGGTCGAGAACGCGATCATCAGCGGCTCGCGGATCAGCCGCAACAGATGGCTGTAGCGCGGCCCGATCGCGATGAAGCCGACGATGACCAGGATGGCCCAGAGGATCATGAGCGACAGGTAGAAGCCGCCCATGAACACGACGAGCTTCCACAGCACCAGGAGGCCGTTCTTGGCGACGGTTGCGGTGATGGCGGCCCAGACCGCGAGCGGCGCGAACAGCATCACATAGCTCGTCACCTTCAGCATGATGTGGGCGACGTCGTCGATCAGTTGCAGGATTGGCTTCGAGCGCTCAGGCATGGCGCCCATCGCGACCGAGAAGAACACGGCGAAGATCACGATCTGCAAGATCTCGTTCTGCGCCATCGCATCCGCGATCGAGGTCGGGATCAGATGGGTCAGGAACTTCTCGATCGAGAAGGCCGAAACGGGCAATCCCGTCGACTGCCCCTTCTCCGGCAGCGTGCCGGGGAAATTCGCGCCGGGCTGGAGCAGATTGACCATCACGAGGCCGAGCATCAGCGACACGAAGGAGGCGCTGACGAACCAGCCCATGGTCTTGGCGAAGATCCGCCCGAGCCTTGCGCCCGAGCCCATATGCGCGATTCCGCCGACCAGGGTTGCGAACACCAGCGGCGCGATGATCATCTTGATCAGGCGCAGGAACATCATGGCGATCAGGTTGATCGAGGCCGCCCATTCGGCACGGGTGTCGGGCATGAAATTGTAGATCGCCGACCCCACAATGATGCCCAGCACCATCGCGGCCAGAATGTATTGCGTGAACCTGTTCGACATTTCTTACCCCCACGTACACCGGCGTTTCATAGTGTCGCAGATTTTGACAGCGACGCAACACGCTTGGCGGGCGCCCGCGTTGGCCGGATGTTCCCGTTGTGAAAATGGGTGGAGCGATCTAGCTTTCACGCAGCGCACAACGGATGCGGCTTGCATGTTTTCTGCGCGACATCTGCATCAATAAAAGTCAAACAATTAGAGAGGGGATGACCCATGAGCGGGACCGTCAATCGCCAGATTCTCCTGGTGGAGAAGCCGAGCGGCAAGCTTGGACCGGAGCATTTCAAGATGGTCGAAGGCACCGTGCCGGAGCCGAACGACGGCGAGGCGCTGTTGCGCGTGCGCTACATCTCGCTCGATGCTGCCAACCGAGCCTGGATGCATGGCGCAACCTATCGCTCGGCGGTCGAGGCCAACAGCGTGATGGCCGGCGGCGCCATCGCCGAGGTCGTCAGCTCCAAGGCAGCGGGGATCGCTGCCGGCGATATCGTGTTCGGCGATACCGGCTGGCAGGATTACGCCGCGGTGCCCGCAAAGCATCTTACAAAGATGCCGAAGCTCGAGCCACTGACGCATCTGCTCAGCGTATTCGGCATCGCCGGCATCACCGCCTATTTCGGCCTGCTGGAGATCGGCAAGCCCAAGGAGGGCGAGACGGTCGTTGTCTCGGCGGCTGCCGGCTCGGTCGGATCGATCGTCGGACAGATCGCCAAGATCAAGGGATGTCGCGTGATCGGCATCGCCGGCGGCGAGGACAAATGCAACTGGCTCACCTCGGAACTCGGCTTCGATGCCGCGGTCGATTACAAGGACGGCGCGGTATTCAAGGCGCTGCGCGCGGCTGCACCTGATGGCATCGACGTCTATTTCGACAATGTCGGCGGCGACATTCTGGAAGCCTGCCTGCCACAGATGAACAATTACGGCCGTATCGCCTGCTGCGGTGCGATCTCGCAATATGACGGCGCGCCGTCCGCGCATGGCCCGCGCGGCGTGCCCGGCTTGATCGTGGTGAAGCGGCTCGTGATGCAGGGCTTCATCGTGATGGACTACATGAACCAGAGCCAGCGTGCGCTCACCGACCTGCAAGCCTGGGTCAAGTCGGGACGGTTGAAGGTGCAGGAGGACATCATTGGCGGCCTCGAGAACACGCCGCGGGCGCTGATCGGGTTGCTTGCGGGCGAGAACCGCGGCAAGCGCATGGTCAAGCTCTGACGATGTTGTCCCGCCACATTCGGCGGGCATAATCTACTTGCGGTAGAGGCCAAAGCGGCCAATGATGCCGCGCGCGAGATGACCCTCGCGCCGATTGCGATCATATGACTTTTTCGAAGCTCCGATTTTCAAGGCATGAGCTTCCAAGGGCAGGAATTGACGCAAATGTTCGACAGCTCGAGAATTGTCGCAACGCGCAACGCGTTGCTGGCGGCGGCTCTCTTCGCAACTGCAGCACCGATCTTCGCGCAGGCTCCGACCGACGCTCAGAAGAGTGCGATCCGGTCCGCGTGCCGCGCCGACTATCAGGCGCATTGCGCGAGCGTGACGCCGGGCGGCGCCGAGGCGCTGCAATGCCTGAACAAGAACATGTCGAGCCTGTCGTCGGCCTGCCAGAGCGCGGTGCGCCCGATCGAACCGGCGGCTGCGCCAAAGACAGAAGCCGCCCCGGCCGCACCGAAAGCAGAATCGGCGCCTGCCGCCGAACCCGGCAAGCCGGCCGCCACGACCGAAGCACCCAAGGCCGAGACACCCAAAGCCGCCGCGGCGAAGCAGCCGGGCAGCGCACAGGTGTCCGTAATCAAGAGCGCCTGCCGCTCCGACTATCCAAAAGTCTGCGCCGGCGTGCCGCCCGGCGGCGCGCCCGCGCTGGAATGCCTGGAAAAGAACAAGGCGAAAGTCTCGCCCGCCTGCGCGAAGGCGGTGAGCGCCGCGACCGGCGGTGGCGGCGCTCCCGCCGCCGCAGCGACTGCGGGCGCGGCCCCAACGGCGGCTGCACCTGCAGCAGCGCCGACGGTGATCGTGCTGCGGCCCTTGCGGCCACGCGAAGAACTGCTCATCGTGCGTTCGGCATGCGGCGGCGATGTCCGGACATTATGCGCCGGCGTGGCACCGGGCGGCGGCCGCATCGCGCAGTGCCTCGCAACCAACGCGGCCTCGCTGTCGCCCGCCTGCAAGGAGGTCCTGGCCCCCTTCGCCACGCGCTAAGATCGCGCTAGGATCGTACAACGCCGCGCATGGCCAGTTCCGCGCGGCGATGTCTAGCGGCGTGCGCAGACGATACCGCCACAGAGAGGTTGCTGACTCTTCGATTTTGATCACGATAAGACCGGGAGGAGACCATGCGTTCATGCCTGCTTATTGCGTCCGCGATCCTCGCCTTCGCGGCGACGATGGTCGTCGAAGCGCCCGACGCCAATGCCGTGGTGTGCGCGCGCGGCGTCTATCGCGCCGGATGCGCCGGGCCGAATGCCGCGGTGGTGGTCAGGGAGCCGGTTCCGGCGGTGAGGTGCTCCACGGTGCTGGTGAACGGCGCCTGGGTGAAGCGCTGCGTCTGAGGACCCGACGATCATGGCTCTGGCGCCGCGGGCCGGGCCAGACCAGTTCAGCTCGAGATAACAAGCACACTGTCAATCAGGGAGGACGACGTTGCGGATCGCCGTGATTGGCGGAGGGCCTGGCGGGCTTTACTTCGCCTATCTCTGGAAAAAGCGTCACCCCGACGACCAGGTCGACCTGTTCGAGCAGAACCCGGCCGACGCGACCTGGGGCTTTGGCGTGGTGTTCTCGGATGAGGCGCTGGAGTTCCTCCGCGCCGACGATCCCGAGACCGTCGACGCGATCACGCCGCACATGGAGAGCTGGGAAAACATCACGCTGAACCTGAACGGGGACAGCGTTGCCATCGACGGCGTCGGCTTCTCCTCGATCGGGCGGCTCGATCTCCTGAAATTCCTCCAGCAGCGCGCGATCGATGCCGGCGTCACGCCGCGCTTCGACACGCAGATCCATTCGATCGATCAGCTCAACGGCCACGATCTGATCGTCGCCGCCGACGGGCTCAACTCGCTGGTGCGCCGCGCGTTCGAGGGCGATTTCGGAACCTCGCTGTCCTACTGCTCCAACAAATTCGTCTGGTACGGCACCTCGAAACGCTTCGACACGCTGTCCCAGACCTTCGTGAAGACCGACCGCGGCGCCTTCAACGCCCATCACTACCGCTACTCGCCGACCATGAGCACCTTCCTGGTCGAGTGCGACCATGCCACCTGGCAGGCCTATGGCTTTGCCTACAAGGACGTCGAGCAGTCCAAGGGCGTGTGCGAGGAGGTCTTTGTGGACACGCTCGGCGGCCACTGCCTGGTCTCGAACAAATCGGTCTGGCGCAATTTCCCCTGGGTCTGGAACGAGCACTGGTCGTTCAAGAACATGGTGCTGATCGGGGATGCCCTGCACTCGGCACATTTCTCGATCGGCTCGGGCACGCGACTCGCGATCGAGGACGCGATTTCGCTGGTGAAGGCGCTGGAATCCGACGCGCATCTTGCCACCGCGCTCCACCGCTACCAGGCCGAGCGCAAGCCGATCGTGCAAAAGCTCGTCAGCGCCGCGCGCACCTCGGCCGGCTGGTACGAGCACTTTGCCGAGCACATGAAGCTCGACCTGATGGATTTTGCCTACAGCTACATCACCCGCTCCGGGCGGATCGACGATGCGCGCCTGCGCCATATGTCGCCGGCCTTCATGGCGCGCTACGAGGCGGAAAAGAACGGTGGGAGCGCACGCCAGGAAGACGGCGGTGGGTGAGGCGCGCGTGCAGCCTCACTCACATCGCCACCCTCACCCCGCCTTCCCCAGATGCTCCAGCGCGTCTTCGGCGCGCAGGGGGACGCGGGAGGCTTCGTTGTTGAGATCGACGAGCTGCACGAGCAGCGTCATCAGCGTCTTGCGGTCGGCGGGCTTGAGCGGCTCCAGCATGCGCGCCTGCGCGCGCTCGACTGCGGGGATGATGTCCTTGAGGATCCCAGCACCTTGCCTGGTCAGATAGAGCAGCTTGATCCGCTTGTCCTCGGTCGCCGGCTTGCGCTCGATATAGTCCTTGGCCTGGAGCCGCTCGATGACGCTGCCGAGGGTCGAACGGTCGAAGGCGATCACCGCCGACAGCCGCGTCGCATCGATGCCGGGATGGGTGTGGATCGCAACCAGCGCCGCATATTGCACCGGCGTCAGGTCGAACGCCTTGCACTCCTCCATGAAGATCGAGACCGCGATCTGCTGCATGCGCCGGAACAGATAGCCCGGCGCGGCATAGACCGCGTCCATCGTGATCGGAGGAGCAGGCTTACTCGGCATCGGGCTGCTTCTCTGGGGCAGCATTCGCGAAGGCCGGCAGCGCCTTAGCCGCGGCCTCCGCCTGGAGCAGGCGCGGATAGGCCGAGACGTCGACGCCGAAGCGGCGGGCATTGCCGAGCTGCGGCACCAGGCAGAGATCGGCGAGCGTCGGCGCGTCGCCGAAGCAGAACGGCCCCACTTCGTCTTTCACCAGCGTCTCGCAGGCCGAAAGCCCCTCGCGATTGACCCAGGCGGCCCATTCCTGAACCTTCTCTTCCGCCAGCCCAAGCTCGCGCAGGCGCGCCAGCACTTTCAGGTTCTGCACCGGATGGGTGTCGCAGGCGATCGCCAGCGCAAACGCGCGCACCTTGGCGCGGCGCAAGCTATCCTTGGGCAGCAGCGGCGGGTTGGGGTGGTTCTCATCCAGCCATTCGATGATGGCGAGCGACTGGGTGAGGATTGTGCCCGCATCGTCCTCCAGCGCCGGCACCAGCCCTTGCGGGTTGATGGCGAGATAGGCCGGCGCACATTGCTCGCCCTTGCGCAAATGATGCGGCAGGTGAGCGGCGGTCAGGCCCTTCAGGTTCAGAGCGATCCGCACCCGGTAGGCCGCGCTTGAGCGGAAATAGCCGTGCAGCTTCATCGGAATCCTCCCTCATTATCTTTCCCGTCATTCCGGGGCGATGCGCCAGCATCGAACCCGGAATCTCGAGATTCTCAGGTGCGCAATTGCGCACCACGGTTCTCGCTTCGCGAGCCCCGGAATGACGGCGTGTCAAGTTGACGCTACCTAGATTGGCAGTATACTGTCAATCTACAAAACGAACGGGAGGCTCGCCATGGAAGCCGTAGCGAAGACGCCGGAACGCGAAGCGTTCTACAGGAAAATCGACGGCGAAAACCTCACCGCGCTCTGGACCGTGATGAGCGATTTGATCACGCCGGAGCCGAAAAGCGCCTGCCGGCCGCATTTGTGGAAGTTCGACATCATCCGCGACTACATGACCGAAGCGGGCAGGCTGATCACCGCCAAGGAAGCCGAGCGGCGGGTGCTGATCCTGGAAAATCCCGGCCTCCGCGGGCAGTCGAAGATCACGACCTCGCTCTATGCCGGCGTGCAGATGGTGGTGCCCGGCGACGTCGCGCCTGCGCATCGTCACAGCCAGTCGGCCTTGCGCTTTGTGCTCGAGGGCAAGGGCGCGCACACCGCCGTTGACGGCGAGCGCACCGCGATGGAGCCCGGCGACTTCATCATCACGCCATCGATGACCTGGCACGATCATTCCAACGAGACGGATGAGCCGATGTTCTGGCTCGACGGTCTCGACATCCCCCTCGTACAATTCTTCGACTGCTCATTCGCGGAAGGCGCCAAGGAGGATCAGCAGAGGATCACCAAACCCGCTGGCGACAGCTTTGCGCGCTACGGCCACAATCTGCTGCCGGTCGACGTGAAGCGATCGTCGAAGACCTCGCCGATCTTCAGCTACCCCTATGCCTACACCCGCGAGGCCCTGGAAAAAGCCAAAGCGCGCGAGGAATGGGACGCCTGCCACGGCTTGAAGCTGAAGTTCAGCAACCCCGAGACCGGCGACTACGCGATGCCGACCATCGGCACGTTCATCCAGCTCCTGCCAAGGGGTTTCAAGACCGCGCGCTATCGCTCCACCGATGCCACCGTGTTCTGCGCCATCGAAGGCAAGGGTCGCACCCGCATCGGCGATGCGACCTTCGAATGGGGCCCGCGCGACCTGTTCGTGGCGCCGAGCTGGCACTGGGTAACGCACGAGGCCGAGACCGACGCCGTGTTGTTCAGCTTCTCCGATCGCCCGGTGCAGCAGAAGCTCGACCTCTTCCGCGAGGATCGCGGGAACGTGTGACCACGAGCTGCTCGCCAAACGTTCCGTGTCGTCCCGGCGAAGGCCGGGACCCATACCGCGTGATCTATCCTTGGCGCGCGGTGCTCATCCCGAACGACGAATCTTCGCCAAACTTCTCCCTGGGGTAATGGGTCCCGGCCTTCGCCGGGACGACGGTGGAAGTTGTGGCGCGCATCTCCATCCACATCGTCATTGCGAGCGCAGCGAAGCAATCCAGAATCTTTCCGCGGAGACAGTCTGGATTGCTTCGTCGCTTCGCTCCTCGCAATGACGAACCTGGCTAGCGCCAGTGCAACAGCCGCGTTTCCAGCCAGTTGATCACCTTCCCGACCGCAAGCCCGAATACCGACAGGATCACTACGCCCGCAAGCAGCTGATCCGTCTGCATGAGATTGCCGGCCTGGAGCACGAAGGCGCCGATGCCGAACTGGGCGCCGATCATCTCGGCGCTGACAACAAGCAGGAGCGCCACCGACGCGGTGATGCGGAAGCCGGCGAGGATCGAGGGTAGCGCGCCCGGCCAGATCACCTTGCGCACGATGGTCGCGAACGGGACGTTGAAGCTCTGCGCCATGCGGATGAGGTTGCGCGGCACCGCATCGACACCGCTGTAGACCGAGATCGCGGTCGAGAAGAACACCCCGAGCGCAATGGTCGCGATCTTTGGTTCTTCGCCGATGCCGAGCCAGAGGATGAGCAGCGGCAACAGCGCGATCTTCGGGATCGGGAACAGCGCCGAGATGAAGGTGATGCCGACGCTGCGCGCCAGCCGCGACAGACCAATGGCAAAGCCGACGGCGACGCCCGCCGCGGTGCCGACCAGCCAACCGATGCCGATGCGCAGCAGCGAGGCCGAGAGATGCTGCCAGAGCGCGCCGGAGATCGCGAGTTCGTAGATCGCACGCGCGATCGCCGATGGCGCCGGCAGGAACAGCGGATTGACGAGGCGCGCGCTGCCGGCGATCTGCCACATCGCGATGACGAGCGCGAGCGCGACCCACCCGCCAAAGCGGCTGCTCGCCGGCACGAAGCCCGCGCCGCGGAAGCGGACCGGCCGCGTCACCACGTCCTTTGCTAGCGTCTCGGCCTGGGTTGCGCGATCAAGCATGCTGGACCTCGCGCTCGGCATCGATCGCCTCGTTGCGGATCAGCGACCAGATCTGGTTCTGGAGCATGAGCAGTTTTTCACGCGCAGCAGGCTCGCCGCGTTCGGCGCGCGTCATCGGTATCGTGACGACCTCGCGAATGCGGCCCGGCCGCCGCGACAGCACCACGATGCGGTCGGCAAGGCGAGCGGCCTCTTCGAGATTGTGGGTGACATAGACCGCGCCCATGCCGCCATCGGCGAGCAGGCCGACGAAGTCTTCCATCAGGAGCTCGCGGGTCTGCGAATCCAGCGCAGAGAGTGGCTCGTCCATCAAGAGAATTGCGGGTCTCACCGCAAGCGCGCGCGAAATGCCGACGCGCTGGCGCATGCCGCCGGAGAGCTGCTTTGGATAGGCCGTGCGAAAATCAGTGAGGCCGGTACGGCGCAGGGCATCGCCAACCTGCGCGCGGCGCTGCGCGGGCGAGAGCTGGGTGTGCAGCAGTGCGAATTCGACGTTCTCCTCCACCGTGGCCCAGGGCAGCAGCGCAAAATCCTGGAACACGAAGGTCAGCGGATTGAGGCTGTCCGCAGGCGGCGCGCCGCGCAGTTCCGCAGCGCCCGATGACGGCAGCAGCAGCCCGCCGAGGATCGACAAGAGCGTGCTCTTGCCGCAGCCCGACGGCCCGACAATCGCCACCACCTCGCCCGCGCTGACGGTAAAGGAGACGTCATCGAGCACAGCGAGCTCGCCGAAGCGGTGAGTGATGTGGTTGGCGATCAGGTCCATGCGGTCTCGTCCATCTCCCGTCCGTCGTTCCGGGCTCGCCCTCCGGGCGCCCCGGAATGACGAACAAAGCAATCAATCCGCCTTCACATATTCCTTCGCGATGATCGCGTCCGCGTCAAAGCCCTTGTCGGCAAAACCCTGCGCTTGCAGCCATTTGATCTGGTTGTCGACGTTCTTCACGTCCAGCTTGCCGTCCGGATCGATATAAGCGCAATTGCCGACCACCTGCTCGACCGGCAGGTTGGTGTACTTTGCGATGATCTCGAGCAGCGGTTTTGTCTGCTCGTTAATCGGCACGGTGCTGTCCTTCATCGCGGTCAAAATGACGTCGTGATATTCGCGATCGGCTTTTGCCAACGCACCGAGCAGCTTCGTCACCAGCACCTTGTTGGCGAGCGTCTTGGGCGAGGCGAAGACGGCGCCGAGCTGCCAGGGCGTCTCGTCGCCGACCCAGCCCAGGAATTTCGCGCCGCCTTCGTCCATCAGCTTTCGCGCGGTGGAGATGGGAAGCAGCGCGGCGTCGACGGTCTCGCCCTTCAGCGCAGCCGCCGCATTCGACAGCGACTGCAGCGGCACGATCTTCACGTCTGATAGCTTGAAGCCATATTTGTCCGCGAGCAGGCCGAGCGAATAGTGAAAGGATGATCCGACCTGCGTCATCGCCACGCGCTTGCCGGCAAGGTCCTTCGGCGTCTTCAGCCCCGCCGCGTAAGCCTTGTTGCTGGCAAAATAGCCGATCAGGGGATAGCCGGCCTTCTCGCGGCTCATGCCGCCGATCACCTTCAGCGTACCCTTGCCGGCGAGATTGTAGAGACCGGCGGTGAAGGCGGTGATGCCGAAATCGACGTCGCCCGAGGTGGTGGCGACCGCGATCGGCTGTGCCGCATCGAAGAACTTCAGCTCGATATCGAGGCCGGCGTCGCGGAAATAGCCCTTGTCCTGCGCGATGAAGACCGGCGCGGAGGACGACAGCCTGAGCACACCAATCCTGGCCTTCAGCGCCTCCTCGGCCTGCGCTGTTGCAATCGTCGTCAGCGCCAACAAACCAGCTACAGCAAACCGCGCAACCCAACCCATCCGGCTTCCTCCGTCGTTTCTTTACAGGCCCTCTGGCACGGTCTGGTCCCGCCCGATGAAGGCGCCCTGTTGTTTCAATGTTTCCTGCAATTTTGCAACCGGGATGTCGCGCGGGATCTGGTTGCCCGACAGCGCCAGCGCAGCAGCGGAACCCGCCGCCTCCCCCATCACGAAGCAGGCCCCGGAGACGCGCGCCGCCGACTGGCCCTCATGGGTCATGGAGGCGCAGCGGCCGGCGACCAGGAGATTGTCTACGCCCTCCGGCACCAGCATGCGATACGGCAATTCGTTGTAGCCGCGCGATTCCGGAATCGGCGGGAAGGTGAAGACGACGTCACCGGGCACATGTGCCTCGATCGGCCAGCCATTGACGCCGATGGAATCCTCGAACGAGGCACAAGCGAGCACATCCTCGCCGCTGAGCTGATGGCCGCCAATAATACGGCGGGTCTCGCGGATGCCGAGCTGCGGCGGCAGGTCGACGATGTAGGATTTTTCAAAGCCCGGCACGGTGCGCAGGAATTCGAAGGCGGCGAGCGCCTGGCGACGACCCTCGATCTCGCCGTGGGTGAGGTCATCAGGCTCGATGCCGTTGACGGCATGGCCGTCCTCACGCGCAATTTGCGTGAAATTCACCCGCCATTCGATGCCGTGGCGCTGCGGCCGCACGATCGCGCTTTTGCGCGGAAAGCTGTGCGTGCCGGCGGCGAGCGCCTTTTCCATCAATTGCGGGATGGTGCGCCAGGCTTCTCCCGCCTTCTCGGGATCGATGCCGTTGAGGCGGAACATCATGGACGGATAGAGCGGATGGCCGTGCTCATCGCCGACCTCGTAGGGCGCACCGGCCCAGACCGCGAGATCGCCGTCGCCGGAGCAATCGATGAAGATCTCGGCCCGCACCGCCTGCCGTCCCGCCTTGGTCTCGACCATCAGCGTATCGATCCGACGCGCGTCACCCATCACGACGCCGGCGCCGAGCGCGTGGAAGAGGATATCGACCTTGTGGCTCGCGAGCAGATCATCCGCCGCGATCTTGTAGGCCGCGGTGTCATAGGCCTGCGCAAAAACCTTTCCGAGGATCAGATGCGGCTCGTTGAGGCCGTCGAGCCGGGCGATCCGCGCAAGCAGCTCGGAGGCCATGCCCTGCACCAGCCGGTGGTGCCTGCCATGGACATTGCCATGCAGGCCGCAGAAATTGGTGACGCCGGCGGCCGTGCCCATGCCGCCCAAGAAACCGTAGCGCTCGATCAGCAGCGTTCGCCGCCTCGCCCGTGCCGCCGATGCCGCCGCGATGATGCCGGCCGGCCCGCCGCCGAGCACGACGACTTCATATTCACCGTAGAGCGGCACCTGACGCGCAGGTTCCTGAATGGATTTTTGCTGCAAGACGATAACCCAATCGTTTGAGGCCCAAGGCGGGCCCTTCTTGCTATCTCGACAAAGGGATCGACGATGTAAAGCCCTGTGGCGCCACAAGACGATTGATCCCGTACGGCGGAACTGACAGAACAGGCGTCTTCCTAAAGCGCGATGAGATCAGGATGAATCATCATCGCGCTTTAGGTTGTTGTTTGCGCATGATCTTTCCGGAAAACCGCTTCGCACTTTTCCGGATCATGCTTTAGGATCGATGTCTTTGAAACGCACTCTAATATCGCTGATCTGCCTCGCGATCTCCGCCGCTCCCGCTTCGGCGCTGGAGCAGAACTGCCGCTTCATCCAGGCCAAGGCCGACCGCGAGGCCTGCTACAAGCGACAGGAGGAGGAACTCGCGGCGAAGCGCAAACCCGAGCCGCCACGCGAGAGCACCACACTCGAATCGCTCAAGCAGATGCGGCAGGACGACGACGCGGTCTATCGCAGCATGAGCGGCATCTGCCGCGGCTGCTGAGCGGCAAGCAGGCGATTTAAGTCTTACTGCCCCACTTCGCTGCGCGTTTCTCGGCGAAGGACGCCAGCCCTTCCGCCGCTTCTGCACTCTGGCGCTTGAGCGAATGCAGACGAACGAGGCGCGCATAGGCGGCGTCATCGACGCTCATGCCGCCGAACGAGCTTTCCAGCGCGAGTCGCTTGGTCTCGGCCATAGCCTGCGGCCCGTTGGCGAGCAACTGTTCGACGACCTTCGCGCCGGCGACCTCCAGCTCGGCGAGCGGCACAACATCATGCACGAGGCCGATGCGGCGCGCCTCATCGGCGCCAAACCGTTCGCCGGTCAGCGCGTAGCGGCGGACCTGACGGACGCCGATGGCATCGCAGAGCTGCGGGATGATGATTGCGGCGGTCAGGCCCCAACGAACCTCGGTGATCGAGAATAGCGCATTGTCGGCCGCGATCACCACGTCGCAGGCCGCGATCACGCCGGTGCCGCCGCCGAAGCAGCCGCCCTGCACGAGAGCCACCGTCGGGATCGGCAGCGTGTTCAGCCGCTGCACCGCCTCGAAGGTCGCCCGCGAAGCCGCCTCGTTGGCCTCCGGCGACTGCGGGCGCACCGAGTTGATCCATTTGAGGTCGGCGCCGGCCTGAAAATGCTTGCCGTTGCCCTTGAGCACTACGACGCGCAAGTCGGGTTTCCCGCCCAGCTCATCCATCGCGGCGAGCACGCCTGAGATCAGCGCACCGTCATAGGCATTGTTGACCTCGGGTCGATTGAGCGTGACGGTCGCGACCCCGCGGTCGTCAAGGGTCCACAAAACTGGGCTGGCCGGCATCGGCGATCCTCTCGGCATTATTTGTTGTCAGGCCGCGCACTATGACCGTGGCCGCGCCCCTTGATCCATCACTTTCCGCGGGGAGGCGGTCGCGTCCATCGCATGGCGGCTTGTGCCATGCTGGCCGCCGGCGCGAGCCAAAGATCAATCCTCGGGACGGGGCGGTCATATCATGCGGATTTGCATTTTCGGCGCTGGTGCCGTCGGCAGCCACCTTGCGGTGCGGCTCGCACGCGCCGGCCATGAGGTCTCCTGCGTGATGCGCGGACCACATCTGGAGGCGGTGCGCGCCAATGGCCTGAAGCTGCGCGTCGGCGAGGCGGAAGTTTGTGCCAAGGTGCGCGCCTCCGGCGATCCGGCCCAGCTCGGGCCGCAGGACGTCGTGATCTCTACGCTGAAGGCAACCGGCCTGCCGGGCCTCGTCACCGGCATTGCGCCGCTGCTAGGCGAGAACACCGCAATCGTGTTCGCGCAGAACGGTATCCCCTGGTGGTACAATATTGGACTACCGCCACGGCATCCCACTCCGCCTGATCTCTCCTTCCTCGATCCGAGGCGTACGGCTGAAGAAGGCGATCGGCAAGGAGCGCATCGTCGGCGGCGTCGTGTTTTCCTCCAACGAGGTGGTCGAGCCCGGCATCGTCGAAAACCTCTCGCCGGACCGCAACCGGCTCCTGGTCGGCGAATGCGACGACCGCAACAGCGAGCGCATCGCGCAGCTCCGCGCGGCCCTGAACGAGGCAAAGCTCGACTCGCCGCCCATCTCCGACATTCGCGAGGCGATCTGGTCAAAGCTCCTGACCAACATGTCGCTCTCGGTGCTGTGCCTGCTTACCGGCCTCACCGCGCGCGGGGTGCGCAACGACGCCGCCTTCACGGACGTCATTCCGCGCCTGCTCAACGAGGCCAACGAGATCGCGCAGCATTACATCCCCGAGGTCAAGCGGGTGACACGGAGCGGCCCGGCGCCCAACCACAAGCCGTCGCTGCTCCAGGACTACGAACTCGGCCGCGCCATGGAGATCGACGTGCTGGTGAAGGCGCCGAGTGCCTTTGCCCACGCCGCGGGCCTCTCGACGCCGTCGCTCGACCTGATCGCCGCGCTCGCGATCCAGAAGGCGCGCGAAAAGGGGCTTTATGCGGGATGATTGCGCAAAGGCTCAGACCAGCTCGTTGATCCACGCCGCGAGCGTATCGAGCACCTCTTCCATCGCCTCTTCATTGCTGCGACCGGATTTGCGCAAGACCAGGAAGGAGTGATCGCCCCCGGCGACCTCATGCAGCCTGGCCTTGGGGCCGAGCTCCGCAATCACGGGTTCGAGGTAACGGAGGTCGGCGAGCCGGTCGCGCGTGCCTTGCAGGAACAGCATCGGGATCTCGATCCCGGCGAGATGAGCTGCGCGCTCGATCGAGGGCTTGTTATCGGCATGCAGGGGAAAGCCGAGGAAAGCGAGCCCGCGCACGCCGGGCAGCGGCGCCTTGGACTGCGCCTGCGAGGTCATGCGCCCGCCGAACGACTTTCCGCCGGCGAACAGCGGAAGACCGGCGCAGAGCCGTGCCGCCTCCTCGACCGCTGCCCGCACGGCAGCGTGCGCGATCATTGGCGTGTCGGGTCGGCCTTGCTTCTTCTCCATGTAGGGAAAATTGTAGCGCAGCGTCGCGATGCCGCGCTCGGCCAGTCCAGCCGCGACCTTGTCCATGAAAGCGTGCCGCATGTCGGCGCCCGCGCCGTGGGCAAAGACGTAGCAGGCGCGCGGCTTGTCCGGCATCGTCAGCAGCGCGGAGACGGCGCCCACGCGCGCGATGTCGATCTTGAGCTCGGTCGTTTTGGCGTTCAAAATCGCAGATCCTGAAAGGCTCGAATCCGCTTGCCTTGGTAGCGTCCCCGGCGCAGCCTGAAAACACAATAATTGCCGACTTCTACTGGCGTACCAAGACAGTCGTACCACCGACCGGAGTTTTCATGTCCTACCGCTCCTCCTGGATGACCGAAGAGCTCGAAATCTTCCGCGACCAGTTCCGGAAATTTCTGGCGAAGGATCTGACGCCGCACGCGGAAAAGTGGCGCGCGCAGAAGATGGTCGACCGCTCCGCCTGGCGCGGGCTTGGCGAGATGGGCGCGCTGCTGCCGAGCGTGCCCGAAGCCTATGGCGGCCTCGGCGCGACCTTCGCCTATGACGCCGCGGTGCTGGAGGATATCGAGAGCACGGTACCGGAGGTGACGACCGGCGTCTCCGTGCACAGCGCCATCGTCGCCCACTACATCCTCAACTACGGCTCGGAGGAGCAGAAGACACGCTGGCTGCCGAAGATGGCGTCGGGCGAGATGGTCGGCGCCATCGCCATGACCGAGCCCGGCACCGGCTCGGACCTGCAAAGCGTCAAGACCACGGCGAAGAAGCAGGGCAACTCCTACGTCATCAACGGCCAGAAGACGTTCATCACCAACGGCCAGGCAGCCGATCTCGTCATCGTCGTTGCGCGCACCGGCGATGTCGGCGCCAAGGGCATCTCGCTGATCGTGGTCGAGACCGCAGGCGCTGACGGCTACCGCCGCGGACGCAACCTCGACAAGATCGGCCTGCACGCTTCCGATACGTCGGAATTGTTCTTCGACAACGTCACGGTCCCGCCCGAAAACCTGCTCGGCAAGGAGGAAGGGCAAGGCTTCGTGCAGCTGATGCAGCAACTGCCGCAGGAGCGGCTGGCGCTGGCGGTCGGCGCCGTCGCCTCGATGGAGCGCGCCGTCAAGCTCACCACAGACTACACCAAGGAGCGCACCGCCTTCGGCAAGCCACTGCTCGAATTCCAGAACACCGCGTTCAAGCTCGCCGAGCGCAAGACCGAGGCCATGATCGCCCGCGTCTTCGTCGACTGGTGCATCGAGCGCCTGGTCGCCGGGGATCTCGACACCGTCACCGCGTCGATGGCGAAATACTGGTGCTCGGAGAAGCAGGTCGAGACCGCCGACGAATGCCTCCAGCTGTTCGGCGGGTATGGCTATATGCAGGAATACCCGATCTCGCGCATCTTCGTCGATTCCCGCATCCAGAAGATCTATGGCGGCACCAACGAGATCATGAAGCTGTTGATCGCGCGGTCGCTGTAGGCGGCTACTTCATCCGCTTGTCGGCGGCGACGAAGTCGATGAAGGTCCTCACTTTCGCGGAGAGATATTTGCGGCTCGGATAGACCGCAAACAGTTTTCCCGCGAAGATGATCTGGTCGGGCATGACGTGCTCGAGACGTCCGGCCGCGATGTCGTCAGCGACCAGCCATTTCGGCAGGAAGGCGAGGCCCATGCCTTCGAGCGCTGCCATGTGAAGCAGCGTTTCGTTGCCGCTGCGAAGGACTGGATTCAGCTTAACGGTCTCGGTGCCGCGCTCGCCCGCGAACGAGAAGCTCTCGCCCGGATAAAGCGCATAGTGCAGCAGGGCGCGGCCGGCGAGATCGGTCAGCTTCGTTGGGCGACCAGCGCGTTTGAGAAAGGCGGGAGCT
Source organism: Bradyrhizobium sp. CCGUVB23 (assembly GCF_024199885.1). NCBI lineage: Bacteria > Pseudomonadati > Pseudomonadota > Alphaproteobacteria > Hyphomicrobiales > Nitrobacteraceae > Bradyrhizobium > Bradyrhizobium sp. CCGUVB23. Next base: position 4,374,329 of record NZ_JANADQ010000001.1, on the reverse strand, counting down.
GCAACCATGTAGAACGGGACACTGGAGATCGGACGCGCGATCAGCGCCTCGTCGGGCGCGCCCGTCGCGCGCAGGGCGAGATCAAAGCCCTCCTCGACCAGGTTGACCAGCCGCCCGCTGAGATCGACGTCGAGGCGCACCTCGGGATAGCGGGCCTGGTATTCCGCCAGCACGCCCGCGAACGTCGCATTGGCCATCCACACCGGCGCGGTCAGCCGCAGCACGCCGCGCGGGACGACGGTCGCCTTGCTGACGGCGGCTTCGACCTCGTCAAGCGAATCGAGCATCTGGCGCGCTTGCTCGAAATAGAGCGTGCCGCTCTCGCTCAGACTCACGCGCCGACTGGTCCGGTTGAGCAGCCGCGTGCCCAGCCGCCTCTCGAGCTGCATTACGTGCTTGCTCGCCATGGCGGGCGAGATGCGCAGGCGCTGGGCCGCAGTCGCAAAGCTCTTCAGCTCGGCGACCAGGCAAAACACCCTCATGCTGACCAGAGAATCCATGAGATCATCAACATCCGGGAAAGGAACCCATACCGGAATGCATAATGATCAAAGATGGTGAAACTATCAAATGGTGGTAACCCACTGATCGGAGAACCACCATGTCGACCACCGCTCTCGAAACCGCCTCGCCGGGCCGCGCCCTTCGCATCGGCCTCTGGATCGCCCAGGCCCTGATCTGCTTCGCCTTCAGCTCAGCCGGGCTGGTCAAGCTGCTCACGCCGATCCCGCAGCTTGCCGCCATGATGCCCTGGGCCGGCGAATATTCGGAGGGCTTCGTTCGCGTCATCGGGCTGATCGATCTCGCCGGCGGCATCGGCATTCTCCTGCCGGCGCTGACGCGCATCCTGCCGCGACTGACGGTGCTGGCCGCGCTCGGCTGCACCGTGTTGCAGGTGTTCGCGCTCGTCTTCCACATCTCACGCGGCGAAGCCGCGGTCACCCCGCTCAATTTCGTCCTGCTGGCGCTCGCCGTCTTCGTGCTGTGGGGACGCGGCCGCAAGGCGCCGATTGCTGCGCGTCAGTTCTGACACGGACCTTGCGGCGCCAACGATGGTCCTTTCCAACCCCTTGTCACGCCGCGGACTGATCGCGGGCGCCTCGATCTTGACCGCGGCCGGCTCACGTGCTGCGGCCAAGGAGGATCGCCTCGTCGACGGCGTGGTGATCCTCATCGACAGCAACGAGCCCTATGTCATGGGGCATGCGATCAGCTACTCGGCCAATCTCGCAAAGCATTTTGCCGAGCGGGGCACCAAGCTCATGATCGAGGTCGTCGCCAACGGCAAGGGCATCGAGGTGTTTCGCGCGGACAAGACAGCGCTCGCCGAGCCGCTGGCCGGCTTACGGCAATCGCTGCCGAACCTCAGCTACAGCATGTGCGCATCCTCCAAGGCGATCGCGGAGGCGAAGGAGCAGATCACGATCCCGCTGATATCGGGCGCGACGCTCGTGCCGTTTGGCATCGGACGCGTCGTCGATCTCCAGTTCCGGGGCTGGGCCTATGTCCATGCGTGATGAGCCCCGGCCCACGCTGACGCGACGATCGCTCCTGCTCGCCGCGCCCGCGCTGGCGCTCTCGTCTCTCAACCCTGACCGCGCGGCCAGCGACGAGACACGCTGGCCGCCGGTGTTCGAGACCGGACGCAGCCAGTTCACCGTGGTGCGGCCTCGCGCGCCGATGCCACCACTTCGGTTACAGGATTTGCGCGGCAAGGACATCGTGCTGTCGGCGAAGCCGGGGCGCGTGACCCTCATCAATTTCTGGGCGACCTGGTGCGCGGCCTGCCGCCTCGACCTGCCGGTCATGGCAAGCCTCGCGCGATCAAGGGGCAATGGCCTCGACGTCCATGCGATCTGCACCGACACAAGGGATCTCGGGAAGATCACGCGCTTCCTCGGCGGCCTCAACACGCAGAATCTCCTCTTCTACGTCGATGCCCATGGCGTCGCCGTCGCGGCGAGCGATCCGGCTGAGGCGACCTTCAGGTTGATCGGCATGCCCATCACCTATCTCGTCGGGCGAAGCAATCGCATCGAGGGTTACATCACCGGTGCCGCCGACTGGCTGTCGCCGGCAGGCACAGCGCTGCTGCAATTCTATCGCGAGCAGGCCTAGGGCATGTACTCATGAACTTAGTCAGGTCTGCTTCAAAGACGACTATCACGCCAACATTGATGAAGGTCGCCTTTGGGCAGCCATACTTACACTCGATGCGACGCTCTGAAGTAAGCTCGAGATGGAAGAAGCCAGCACCGGACCTGAACCCATGCGGGATTTCCGGAGACTTATAGTGAACAGCTCAAATGGTGCCTCTGTGGCTGGGGCTGTGTGGAATTCGTGGTGGGAATATCTCTAATCGAAGAGGGAGAACCCCATGAAAAGCCAGTTCTTGATTGCGACAGCCGTTGCCGCCATCGGACTCGTGACTACCAATCACGCCGATGCGTGCGCGTTGCATCTTCCAACGTTAAAACTTACGAGCTTCCAGATCTCCCGGCCACATCAACCAGCATTGCTGGGCGCGACCCAAGTGGAGGAGAGTACGGCTGGTATGCCCGACGCCGTGCTCGCGCACGATCACAACCGGGCCGATCTGTCGAAGTGGTTTGAGAACCTTCATGACCGAAAGGGCGATCTGTGCTGCGATGGTAGCGAAGCGATGCATTTGTCCGAAGTAGATTGGGCGACTAATGGCAACCATTACCGCGTCCGCGTGCCGACAACGCCTTGGGGCTTCGAGCGCGCGATGGCCGGCGCCACCAACGTGGAAACCGAGTGGGTGTACGTGCCCGACGAGGCTCTCATCGATGAGCCGAACAGGGCTAACATGACGATGGTCTGGCCGCTATACGGCCCGATGGGTGTGAGCGTTCGCTGCTTCATTCCGGGAACGATGACGTGAAGCACGTGGTTTGTGTTGCGATCCTGCAATCCTAACGCCGATCACGGTCTTTGCCGTGGGAAGCGGACGTTTGTAAGTACCCCTTAGCGGATAGCCTTATCGGTTGCGCCAATCGCGCGGCCGGCAGCCAAAACGCTGCTTGAAGCGGCGCGTGAAGTGGGAGAGGTCCGAAAAGCCCCAGTCGAACGCGATCGTGCCGATCTCGCGCCCCGCGATGGCCCGATCCCGCAAATCCGCCGCGGCGCCGTCGAGGCGGCGTTCCATGATGTAGTCGGAAAACGTCGTGCTGGACCGCTCGAACAGCTTGTGCACGTAGCGCTCGCTGATGCCGACGGCGCCTGCGACCGCCGCGACCGTCAGCCCTGGCTCGCGCAGCCGTTCGTGGATCGCACGGCGCAGCGCGAGCACCGTGGCATCGGCAAAGCTCGCCGCCTCCGCGACTTGCGCGCGCGAGCGGCGCGACAGGCTCAGCGCGACGAGATCGAGCAGCACGCCGAACAGGCGCACGCTGTCCTCCTCCGTCATCCGCAAAGCGCCGGCGTTGAGCGAGCGCGCCGTCTCGATGATGAGATGACCGACATGGGGATCATCGGAGACGCGCTCGGCCTCGAAATCGAAGCCCGGCGGCAGCCGGTCGCGCAGCGCGCGCGAGGGCACCCAGAACGAAGCGACCTCCAGCGTCGGGCCGCGGTCATGCAGCAGCCTTACCTCGCGGTCGCTGTCGCAGATGCCGACCTGGCCGCGCGACAGGCTGACGTCGCGATTCCCCTGCACGATGCGGCAGCGGCCGGCGAGCTTGAAGTTGAGATAGAAGCAGCTCTCGTTCGAGGCCGCGATATCGCTGCGCGAGCGATGCACCGTATGCTCGGGAAACACCACGCGGTTGACCGCACCGGCGCCAAACCTGATCGTCTCCACCTTCGCCGGAAAACATGACGTCGTCGCCGATTCCGGCGTCAGGTTCATGAACGCCTGGCAAATTGCCTCGCGGTAGAAGGAAAACTGCTCGGCCGGACGCGTCTCGGCCGTATTCCAGACGAAGTGCCGCGGCCGGCTTGCTGGATTGACCTGCTCCATCAGTTCGCTCCGAGACCAATCCGGTTCAGCGCCAGCCAAGCGGACCGATCGCCGCCGGCTCAATATGGCTGCAACAAAGACAACGACCGACGTTCAGTCGGCAAGGGTTTCGGCCGGTGATTGCCGCGCCGATCTAACCATCCTTGCGGAGGAGCCACAATATGTCGACCTACGTCCTCGTCCACGGCGCCTGGCACACCGGGGCCGAGCTCGAGCCCGTCGCCGCCCCCATTCGGGCCGCGGGCCACACCGTTCATACGCCCACAATCAAGGGTAACCGGCCCGGCGATGCCAAGACCACAGGGCTCAAGGAGGCGATCCAGTCCATCGCCGATTATCTCGCCGAGAACAATCTGAAGGACGTGATCCTGCTCGGCCACTCCTATGGCGGGATGGTCATCACGGGGGTCGCCGACCTCGTGCCGGAGCGGATCCACCGGCTGATCTACTGGAATGCCTTCGTCCCCAACAACGGCGAGTCGCTCAACGACCTGGTGCCGTCACACTATCTCGGCCTGTTCGAGGCGATCGCCGCCGAGCGCGGCGACGGCTCGGTGGTGCTGCCATTCCCGATCTGGCGCGAGGCGTTCATCAACGATGCCGATCTCGAACTGGCCCAGCGTGCCTACGACATCCTCAATCCGCATCCCCTCAAGACCTTCAGCGACAAGATCGAGTTGAAAACCAACCCGGCCGAGATGCAGCTGGCGAAGTCCTACATCAATTGCACCGAGGATACCGCGCTGCCGCACGGCTATCCCTGGCATCCGCGGCTGTCGGAGAAGCTCGGGCTGTTCCGCCTGGTGCAGGTAGCTGGGAGCCACGAATTGTGCTTCTCCGATCCCGCCCGGCTGGCACGCGCGATCATGGAGGCCGGACGGGACTAAACCTGCTGCGTCACAAGACCATCATGGTGAGGAGCGCGGAACGCCCGTCTTCGGACGACGCTCCGCATCGCCGAGCGAACCATAAGGCCCGGTTCTCACCCGCGGCCATCCTTCGAAATGCCGCTCGTCGCGGGCTCCTCAGGATGAGGGCGTGTGCTTGTGACGCAGTAAAGTTAACGCGCGTCCGTCAAAAGCGAGACGACCTTCGCGATTTCCTGCGCCGCCGGCTTCGGCGGCACGGCCCTTGCTTCGTCGCAAACGAATTCAGATCGGCGGAAGCAAGCTCTCCTTGTCACGTGCGGCTCCCCGCCATACGCTGCCCTTCATCGACAGCCGCCATCTGGTTTCGTTTGCGTCAGGTCAGGAGAATAGAGAATGGTTCACGTCTCGCGCCGGAAACTGCTTCAGCTTGCTGCTGTTGCGCCATCGGCACTTCCCGTTGCATGGACGTCGGTTGCATCTGCCGCGAGCGGAAAGAAGATCCTGACTGCGGTGATGCAATCAGACCTTCGCGTCACCGATCCCGGCTTCACGACCGCCATCATCACCCGCGACCATGGCTACATGGTCTACGATACGCTGCTGGGCATCGATTCCAGCTTCAAGGTGCGGCCGCAGATGGCCGACTGGAAGGTCTCCGACGACAAGCTGACCTACACCTTCACCTTGCGCGACGGCTTGAAGTGGCATGACGGCCCGCCGGTGACGGCGGAGGATTGCGTCGCCTCGCTGAAGCGCTGGGGCACGAGCGTCGACGGCATGGCGCGCAAGCTGATGGATTTCACGGCAGGCATCGAAGCCCCCGATGCCAAAACGATCGTCCTCAAGCTGAAGGAGCCCTATGGCCTCGTGCTGGAGACGATCGCCAAGCCATCGTCGATCTGCGCCTTCATGATGCCCAAGCGGCTGGCCGAAACCCCGATCAGCAAGCAGATTCCGGAGCAGATCGGCTCCGGCCCGTTCAAGTTCGTGGCTGCCGAATTCCAGCCCGGTGTGAAAGCCGTTTACGAAAAGAACACCGACTACGTGCCGCGCAAGGAGCCGGCCGAATGGACATCGGGCGGCAAGGTGGTCAAGGTCGACCGTGTCGAGTGGCTGACGATGCCGGACGCGCAGACCGCGCTCAACGCGCTGCAATCCGGCGACGTCGATTTCGTCGAAACGCCGCCGTTCGACCTGCTGCCTGTGCTCGAGTCCAACCCGGACATCAACATCGCAATCCTGAACAAGTTCGGCTTCCAATCGTTCGGCCGGATGAACTTCCTGCATCCGCCGTTCGACAATGTGAAGATCCGCCGCGCCGCGATGCTCGCGATCAACCAGAAGGACGTGCTTGACGCGCAGATCGGCAATCCCAAATACTACAAGCTCTGCGGCGCATTCTTCATCTGCGACACGCCGTTCGCCAGCGACGAGGGCGGCGAGACCCTGATCAAGGGCAACGGCATGGCGGAAGCCAAGAAGGCCTTGGCAGAGTCCGGCTATGACGGCACGCCCGTCGTGATCCTGGCGCCGGGCGACCAGATCCTGCTGAAAGCGCAGCCGATCGTGGTCGCGCAGCTGCTGCGCGAGGCCGGTTTCAAGGTCGATCTCCAGGCAATGGACTGGCAGACCGTGGTCACCCGCAGGGCCAACCAGAAACCGCCGAAGGAAGGCGGCTGGAACATGTTCTTCACCTATCAGGGCGCCGCCGACTCGATGAATCCGCTCGTCAATGGCGCGATGGTAGGCAAGGGCAAGGAGGGCGGCTGGTTCGGCTGGTCCGAGGATCCCAAGCTCGAGCAGCTGCGCGACGCCTTTGCCCGCGCCACCTCACCCGAAGAGCAGAAGAAGATCGCGCTCGACGTGCAGAAGGAAGCCTACGAGCAGGTGATCTACGTCCCGCTCGGCCAGTTCCAGGCGCCGAGCGCATGGCGCAAATCGCTCACCGGCGTGATCGACGGCCCGGCGACGCCGTTGTTCTGGAATGTGGACAAGAATGAGTAGGCGCCGGCGCAACTGATACGAGGACGCAGCGTCCGCGATCGAGCTGTGCTCCCTCGCCCCGCTCTTGCGGGGACGAGACGAGCTTCGCTCGCTCTGTGAGGGTTGGTGAGGGGCTGCTTCCGCAAATGCGGTGACAGTCGGACGCGCGGAGAGTCCCCCTCACCCGCCGCGCGTTCCGCGCGTCGGCCTCTCCCCGAAAGCGGGGCGAGGCGAAATACAGCCGAAGTCGCGCTCCTTATTTCGGATGCCACCAGCGGCCACCGATGACGACGCCTTCGGAGGCGATTTTCTGGCTACCCGTCAGGTGCTCGCCGACGACGTCGACATAGTCGAACTGCCCTTCGCGAACCGTGATCAGCGTGGCGTCGCCGACGCTGCCCACCTTGAGGCTGCCGAGCTCCGGGCGCCGAAGCGCCATCGCGGCGTTCACGGTCGAGGCCGCGATCACGTCGTACAGCGACATCCCCATGCACAGGAATTTCGACATGGTCGTCACCTGGTCGAAGGCCGGCCCGTCGATGCAGAGCAGATGGATGTCGGATGAAATCGTGTCCGGATAGAAACCGTTCGCCAGCATCGCGCGCGCGGTCTTGAAGGCGAACGAGCCCTTGCCGTGGCCGATGTCGAAGATCACACCGCGCTCGCGCGCCTCCAGCACCACCTTCTTGACCGTGCCTTGCGCGGTCGCAGGCGTATTGGGGAACGGCCGGAAGGCATGGGTGAGCACGTCACCCGGGCGTAGCCGCGCGAGCACCTCTTCATAGCTCGGCGGCGGATGGTCGATATGCGCCATCAGGGGCATGCCGACCTCTTCGGCCACTTCGAGCGCGATATCGAGCGGCACGATCCCCGAGGTACCCGAGGCGTGCAGGCCGACGCGCACCTTGATCCCGACGATGAGGTCGCGGTTTGCATCCGCCACCTTGGCGGCATCGATGGGGTTCATCAGCCGCAGCTCCTCGCTCTCGCCGACCATCACCTTGTGCGAGAAGCCAAAGATGCCGGCATGCGAGACGTGCAAATAGGCGAGGATGCGAACCTGGCTCGGCTCGATCACATGCTTGCGGAAGCCGGCGAAATTGCCGGGGCCGGCGCTGCCGGTGTCCACCGCCGTGGTGACACCGGAGAGACGGCAGAATTCTTCTGCATCGATGCCGAGCGAGGTGCCGCCCCAATAGACATGGGTGTGCAAATCGATCAGGCCAGGCGTCACGATGTAGCGAGAAACGTCGCGCACATCGGTCCCCGGATCCGCCTTGAGCCCGCTGCCGATCGCCGCGACCTTGCCGCCCGCAAACGCGACATCCGTTACCGCGTCAAGCTTCTGCGAGGGGTCAACGACCCGTCCGCCACGCAGGATCAAGTCAAAAGGCATCGTCATCTCCGGGGGTCACAAGGCTTGCAAGGAACAGGCATCGGCCAGGCCGGAAGGTTTACTTCCAGCCTGGCCGTTTCGTCATTCCTGTTAGCAATCTTCCCGCCGGCTAAGCAAATCGGAGGCGGCCTGTGATCACTGGCCGTTGGCCTTGCGGGCCGCCTTCGGCGCCTCGTCCTTCAGCCGCTCCAGCGCATCCGGCATCATGCGGCCGAACATCGAGCTCAGCATCGCGGTCGGGATCAGGCCCGCATTGCCGGTCTCCTGGCCCGGTCCGCCGGACATCAGGAATTGCGGCACCAGCGGCTGGTTGATCCGGGTCAGGGCTTCCGCGAACTTCGTGAAGTTCTGCTCGGCCAGCCGGAACTCCGGACCGCCATAGGCCTCGACCGAGAGCTTGGTCGCCTGCGCGTTGGCGGCGCCGATCGCGAGCACCCGATCGGCCTCGCCCTGGCCCTCGAGCCGCGACTGCTCGCCGACCGCGGCTGCCGTCACCTTTCGGGTCTCGGCGTCCTTCTGCGCGCGGGCGAGTGCGGCGGCGCCCTCGTTCTCGTTCACCTTGATCTGGATCAGCGATTGCGTCAGCGCCGACTGCGCGGCCGCCGTCGCCTTGGCCTCGTTGAGCGCGCGCTCCTGCACCGCGGCCTTCTCCTGCTCCTGGTAAGTCTCGATCTGCTCGCGTGCGATCTGGCGCGAGCGGAGCTGGATCAGGATGTTCTCGATGGTGTGATCGCCGCTGGCGGCGCGCGGCGTACCGATCAGGACCTCCTGAAGGTCGAGCGAATAGCTTGCGAACTTCGCCTTCATCTCGGCCGCAGATTCCTCCTGGACCGACGCCCGGTTCTGGAGCAGCTCGATCAGCGTCATCTTCTGCGCGATGTTCTTGAAGAACGCGCTGACCATCGGATCGAGCGTCTGCTCGACGAGCTTCTTCACGTCGCCGAAGCGCTGGATGATCATCGGCGCCTTCTTGTAGTCGATATGCATCACCACCGAGAGCGGCAGCGTCGGCTCGAACGCGTCCTTGGTGATCAGCGAGATCTCCGACAGGTTCTCATCGAGCTTCATCGCACCGACCTCGCCGCGCACCCATTTCAGGATGAAGTTGACGGTCGGGATGATCTCGATCTTGCCCGCATAGGTGTTGAACGCGTATTTGCCGGGCAGCAGCGGATCCCGCCAGACGCCGCGGCCACCGTTGAGGACGAGCTCGCCATGGCGATACTGCTCGCCCGACACGTCGTCGGACTGCGGTCCGGTGTAGAAGATGACGACACCGACATTGCCGACCGGGATCACAGTCTTCGGCACCGCCTCGACGGTCGCGAACAGGCGGTTGATGTACCAGGTGCCCTCGACGATGATCTGGAGCTGCCGGCCGCGATAGCCGCCGGCCCTCAGGAATTGCTCGGGCTCCTGGAAATTGTTGTGAAAGGTCTCCCAGTCGCGCAAGTCGACGCCGACCTCGGGCGCGATGATCTCGCCAGGCGGCAGCGACGGGCCGTCATGCACGGTGACGATACCGACGAGGTCGTGATCGGCCGCGAGCACGACGGGCGCAAAGCCCCATCGCTCGGCGATCGTAAGCTGCATCGCGTCGAGCACGCCGCGCTCCTGTTCGCTCAGGGCATGACCGTAGACGCGATCGTCGGTGATGATCGCGAACTGCGTCGTGTTGATCGCATAGGTGCCTTCGCGCAGGATCTTGCGCTGCGGTCCCTTCTGCCCGCCACCGAGCAGGAATCGACGCGCGTCCTCGAAGTCCGACTTGTCCTCGGTGTCGTTGGCGCCGAGCACTTGCGAAGCGCCGAGCGGCGCGCCGTCGCGCGCGAACACATAGGCGATCTTGCCCTGTCCGACCGTGACGAGGTCCGATTTATGGATCCGGTACATGAACGGAAAGAACACGTGCAGGCCGCCGCGCAGCACTTCCGGCTCGTAGCCGGCTTCGCCGTTCAGCGCGATGAAGCCGCCTTCGATCGAGCCCTTCGTCGTCCACAGCTTCTCGACGATGCCGACCTGGTTGTTCGGGATATAACGAAAGATATTGGCAACGCGCAGCAGGATCAAAAACGCGACCGCTGCCGCGGCCCAAAGCGCGGGCTGGATCAGCCAGGCGCCATTGAAACCATTGAAGTCCATAGTTCATCTCCACAATTCGCAACTGGGCGACTTTGTTAACCAAAGCCACACCCCAGAATTGCGGGAGGCGAGATGTGAATACGGAGCCCGGTCTGCAAGACGAATGTCGCGTAAAGCCGTGCCAAACTTTTTTTATTGGCTACTTGACGGGCGGGGCAGAGTGAGAAAGGCGGCCGGTTCTGAAAAACCGCATTTGAGAATGGCGATCCCGGGATGACTCGAACATCCGACCTACGGTTTAGGAAACCGCCGCTCTATCCGGCTGAGCTACGGGACCGCGGAACCTGCAACGGGTGCAGGCACTTGGGGTCTCCATAGCAGAGCAGCTCGCAAATCGCCAGCGCTGCGATGCATCCAAACGGCGGCAATCCGGCGGTCTCAATCATGCTCCTCGAGTTGGGCCGCCGTGCCGTGAACCGGGCAATTCGCGTCAGGCGCGACCAGCATCCCGGACGGCTCCAGCTCATCCGTCTTGGAGTCGTGCGAGAACACCTGGCAGGTGCAGCCGAGCTCGATCGCCTCTGCCGTTCCAGGTTTTGGTAGCGCGCCGTCCGGTGTTGCAGGTACTCGCATCAGGACCTCCCGCCTGTTGGACGTCCGCATCTCCCCGCAATGCGAAACATTGGCCATCGTCAATCGTTTCATCAGCGCTCTAATATCTCCCAATCCACGGGGAGCGCCACCATGATCGAGAGCATCAGCGCCATCACGCTTGCCACCCATGACATGGCGCGCGCCGTCGGCTTTTACCGTTCGCTGGGCTTTGAGATTCTGCACGGCGGCGAAGCCCAGGCGTTCACGAGCTTCCGCGCCGGTCCAGGCTATCTCAACCTGATCGCCCAGCCGGCGGACAAGCGCTGGTCCTGGTGGGGCCGCGTCATCTTCTACGTCGCCGACGTCGATGCCATCCATCAGCGCGCGCTCACGGCAGGATGGCAGCCATCGACCGCGCCGCGCGATGCCGAATGGGGCGAGCGCTACTTCCATCTCACCGACCCTGACGGCCACGAGCTCAGTTTTGCAAGGCCGTTGTCCTGACCCGATAAGTCACGCCCGCTGACGTTCCCCAATGGGCAGGTGCGCCGTCTCAGCCGCTGTGGCAAGTTCGTCGCGGTTTCCTCATGCGAGAATTGTATCAGGCTCTAACCAGGGAGGACGACCATGGTGGCCTATGTCGTGCTGGGAAACTTCACTGATCAGGGAATCCGCAACGTCAAGGACTCGCCGAAGCGGGCCGACGCTTTCAAGGAAATGGCCAAGACGTTCGGCGTGACCGTGAAGGAGCTCGTCTGGACGCAAGGGCGATATGACTTTGTGACCCTTCTGGAGGCTCCAGATGAGCCGGCCGTGATGTCACTCAGTCTCAGTCTCGGCGCACTCGGCAATGTCCGTACCGAGACACTGCGCGCGTATTCGGCGGCGGATATGACGAAGATCGTCGGCAAAATGCTCTGAGATTTGAGTTCGCGTGGGCGCGACTGCAGCGGACCGGGATGGCGATCCCGGAGCCGCGGCCTCATTGTCGTCAGTCGGCATGCATCCGCAGCTTACCGATCCGAGGGGCAGCCCGACGTTCTATTTTGCTACAGACAGACGCACGGCCGCCACGAGGCTGTCCTTAAACTCGCCCTTCAAGGTAACAAACAAGCTCGACCATTTCCGGCTCCTGAACTCGCAGCCGCCCCGTGGACAATATTCTTTATCTCGATAGTCTCCGAAAACGACGCCAAGTAGGGTCATTCGACGACCCCACAGACGAAACAGGGCGCTACCCGATGCCCCGACTTCGAACTCGCAGTTCGTTTCAAATGTCTGCCAATCCCTTACGTCGCGTATTTGGCACTCCTGTATCGTCTTGTTGAACGGCCCGTCCTTGTCCGTCTTTCCTGTGGCTTCGATATCATAACCGACAACCGCCAGGACACGCTCCAGCTCCACCAAAATTTCGGGCTGTTCATAGATTTCGTATGGCGTCACGTCTGCGGGAAATGCGAGTTTTGCGACCGCCCAATCGGCGCTACCCTGTCTCGGTGCACTGTCGATGCATGGGCCCATCCATAGGGTCGCTGACAAGGGAACGGTCCGCATCTGCGCTCCCAGATAGTACTCGAATGTACACTTGTCAGGCGACGTCCGAAGCTTGCAAGTGTCCCGAAACGCATGAGCTACCGTCGTGATCACGTCGCGCGCTCCGGTCACTTGAGCTCTACTAGCTCCACCGGGACACCGTAAGATTCCACTTGCCGCAAAGCGGCTTCCAACCTCATCTGCAGAGAGACTGTTTGCTTCTGCGTACCCCTCTTCCGTCATTCGCCGGTTTCTATCCGCCAAGGCAACAGTGACTATCGGCTGCATGGGATGATCGTTGATAGTTTCATGGCCGTTGTAGAAGGACGCTGACACGCGGTCGGTACCAAGTCGCCGCATCTCCAATGAACCAACCTCGTTGTTTCCAGAAACAAGAAGGAGAACGCAAGGCAGGATGAACGCGCAATTCCTCATCACTTGAAGTAACCCCGGCATAAAGAATATGAGAGAGCTTTGGCTGAAACAAAGGGTGTGAAATCGCTTTCGAAAGCAGCAACGGCCGACTTCGTTTTTGCAATCCATCTCGTCTTCTTGGTGGCACCGTAATCGTGCGCTCACGGGACGAAGTGTAACAGCCCGAGCCGGGCCTTCAAGGCATCCTCAGCTCAGCGGTCCGCGGTGCAGCCGGGCAGATCGAACAGCGCCGTGAGCCCGCATTTCGAAGTCAGCATCTTGTCGCCGTCGTGACCGATGCCGGCGACGTCGAACAGCTTGTGATTGGGCGTGCCGTGGTCGCGTCCGGCCATTGCGTCCGCATAGGCGTGGCCGCGGGCGTAGCGATAGGGTCCTTGCGCTTTCGCCATGCAGCTGTTGTCGAGCGCTGGATGCTCTGGATTGGTGTCGAGCGTGCCGAGCAGATAGATCACCTCGCGCTCGACATAGCGCTGCTCGAGCGCGGCGGACGTTGCATCGCTCAGATAAGGCGGGCGATCGTTCATACCGTATTTCCAGTTGTCGTAGCCGGGACAGGAAGCGGCGATCGACGGCTCCGGCCGCTCCGCGCTGAAATATGCGTAGGACGATGGATTGGCGACGACGTAGCGCACCTCGATGTGTTGGCGCGACAGTTTCGCTTCGCCCCTGCCTGCGATGGCATAGCGCTGCGCGACCTGGCCGCCGCCGGAATGACCGGCGACCACGACCTGCTTGAGATTCGGGAAGATGCGCCGGTCGCCAAACCTGGCGAGGATCGCATCGAGCGCCTCGAACGAGGAGGCCGGGCTCGGTGCGAGCGCGGCCTCGCCGCCCTCCCACCCCTCCAGCGACCAGCGCAGCGTCTCGTCAGGCAACTTGTACGCATCGATATCGACCTGCGCCAGAAACTGCGGAACGATCATGATGGTGGCCCGGCCCTCGTCGCTGGCCGCCGCTTGCGCCGTCCGCGCCGACTTGTAATAGACATCCGCATTGCGCAGGCGCCCGTGCAGCACGATGACGGCGCGGGTGATCGATGGCAGCGGCAGCGCCCAATCGCTGGAGAGATAAAGTGGCAGGACGGCGTGATCGCCGACCGCAAGGCGCGCATCGGCGACCGCCTTCACCGGCGCAAGGTTGGGCGTGGCCTCATCGGCGGCATTCGCGTGACACGACAGCAGCGCCAACGCGATCGTTGCGACAAATGTCCGCCATTTCATTGCCAAAAATCCTCTCCGCGCGAAGGCTTGACTTGGAGCCCTCTTGACTTGAAGCCTTCTTGCAACTCTATGCGCATCGCGTGCCATGCCGCTGTGACTGGCCGGCCACGTCAAGCAAAAAATGTCAGCAATGCAGCCATGAAAATGTCGGGTTCCATGGGTGACAAGTGGCTGGAAACAGGCGAAAATTCGACTGAATCAGTTGAGTTCCACAAAGATTGCATCTGTTGAATGTCGTTCGTGATCGCTTCGCGTAGCGCGAGATTGTTGCTTGGCTTGACTGCAGGGCTCGCCCTGCTGATGCCCGCGCATGCCCATGCGCAATGGTGGAAACGCGCGCCGGGCGATTTCGAGGAATGCGCCGACCGGGCCGAGAAATACGCAACCAGGCAGGAGAAGACGGCGGCGCTCGCCGAGTGCAACGCCAAATTCGCCGGCCGCCGCAAGGCGGGTGGCGGGTACACCTACTACGACTTCCTCCAGGATCGCAGCTTCGATATCGCCGGTCCCAATCCGACGCCGGAGGAACAGAAGAAGATCGACGAATCCTACGCCGCCTATCTCGCCAATCAGCGCCGTGCCAACCTGGCTGCCGAAGCCGCCGCCAAACAGCAGCAACAGCAGGAGCAACGGCAACAGCAAGTCCAGCAGGTTGCACTCCGCACCGAGGCCGAGCGCGTGCCGGTTCCGGTCGAGCGGCCCAAACAGCCGCGGCCGAAGGCATGCACCAAGGGCTCGTTCTCCTGCGAATGGCCGCGGCTGTCGGAGAGCTTGAACGAACTGAAGAAGCTGTTCAGCCCCACGCCGAGCAAGGCGAAGAAGGGGTGAAGCCCTCGCGCCGTCCCTGCGAGCCGGGGTCGGGCACTCTCCTTACCCTCCGCCGTCATCGCCCGACTTGATCAGGCGATCCGGTATTCCAGAGACGACTTTGATTGAATCGATAGGCCGCCGCGTACTGGATTCCCCGCTTTCTCGGGGAATGACAGCGGAGCGTGTAGCCTCGAGCCTCGTCCAACTGGCCTTGATAAGCCACAACATCCTGCGGCGCATCAGTTCGTATGCTTCTTCCTGGTCCGCTTCTGCGTGGTCGCCGGCGGATTGGTCGGTGCAACCGTCGTCGTGCCGCTTGGCGCCGATCGGCTCTCCTGCAACCGCCTGTCGTAGCCGGGCGACGGTGTGACGGTCGGCGGACGGGCCTGCGCGAGGGTGGATGCACCGCAGAGCATCGCAACCGCAATCGCCGTCATCGGAACGGGTTTCATCGGCATGCCTCCGGTCGGACCGGCTCTCACCCACCGCCCCGGATCTGCTGCGGCGTCAGGCGCGGCGGGCCGTTGCCCGCGCTCTCAGCCTGCCTGATCAGCGCAGCAATGCGGCGGCACAGCGGCACGTCCACGCCGTGCTGGTCCGCCAGCGCGATGATCGCCCCTTGCAGATAGTCGATCTCGGTCTTGCGTCGCTGCTTCAGATCCTGCCACATCGAGGAGCGTGCCTCGGGATCGATCTTCATGGTCCGCCCCAGGATCACGTTGAAGATCATGTCGGGCAGTCGCAGCAGGGTCGGCGTCCAGCGCGGCGGTATCGGCGTCGCCGACACCGGGTTGATGCCAGCCGCCGTCATCGCCGCAAGCCCCTCGGCCATCTGGTCCGCGAACAGCCTTCGCCAGTCCCGGTTCGCAAGCTGCGCGGCAAGCGGCATGTCGGACAACGCGCTGAGCGCATTGTTCAGATTGATGACCAGCTTGCCCCATTGCACGCCGGTGATGTCCGCGCTCGCGCGCATCGCGAGCCCCGGCACGGACAGCGTCGCAGCGGTATCGGCCTGATCCTTCTCGACATGAATGTCGCCCGAGGTCGAACGGTGGAAGCGCCCCTCGCCCATCGCGATCACGTTGAACGGCACCATGCCCGCGAGCACACGCCGCCCCGGCAGCTTGTCGCGCAGGATCCCCACATTGCCGACGCCGTTCTGCAAGGAGACGATGACGGCATCGTCCGGCGCGTTCCGGGCGATCAGCTCGGCGACCTCAGTCGTGTCGGCGCTCTTCACCGTCACCAAGACCACGCCAACACGGTGAAAAATCGAGGCATCTTCCGACAGCGCGAGCTGGCCTGCGGAGAGCCGCCGCTCGGATCCGTCGAAATCGGTCAGGCGCAGGCCGAACCGCTCGATCTCGGTCTTCACCCGCGGCCGCACCAGGAGTGCCACGCGGCGGCCGGCGGCCGCGAGCATGCCGCCGACGAAGCAGCCGATGGCCCCCGCGCCCGCCACGGCGATCGGTCGATCCGTCACCATGTGCTCCTGAAACCGCTTGCCGCTTTCGACAGCGGCGTTGACCAGACCTTCATTATTTGACCTTCGATAGCAAAGGCCGCGCCGCTTGCCCATCGGCCGCTGCGGTTGCGGTGCGACCGCCTTGTAACCGTCATGAGAGCCCCATATGTTTTCGCCCCGGGGGCAGGTTCAGCGGCAGGAGAGCACCATGGGTCTACTCGACGTCCTCAACGGCATGCAGAACGGCCCGCGCGGGTCAAGCACGCCGAGCTCGCAAAGCTCGCAAGAATCGTCCGGCGGCATGTCGCCGATGAGCATGGCAATCCTTGGTCTGTTGGCGTGGAAAGCGTTCAAGCATTTGACGGCAGGCCAGGGTGACGCGGCGCCGCAATCGTCGCCACTGCCGCCGCCCACGCCGGCGAATGCGGGCGGGCAAGCGCTTCCGGGCGGCGCGCCCGGCGGCGGCGGGCTTAGTGATGTGCTGAAGGGCGGCCTCGGCGGCCTGCTCGCGGGCGGCGCGGCCGGCAGCGTGCTCAGTGGCGGGCTCGGCGATCTCCTCAACCAGCTCCAGCAAGGCGGTCATGGCGAAACCGCGAATTCCTGGGTCGGCAAGGGCGAGAACAAGCCGATCGCACCGGGCGATCTCGCCAATGCGCTCGGCGCCGACCAGATCCAGAGCCTGTCAGCCCAGAGCGGCCTGTCGCGTGACGAGCTTCTGTCCGGTCTCAGCCAGTATCTGCCGAAGGTGATCGATCACCTGACGCCGGATGGACGGCTGCCGACCGAGAACGAGCTGTCTGGCCGAATCTGACCGAGCTCTGACGTCAGTCGTATCGTTGCTGCAAGGGGAGTTGCGAACATGGGCGGGATTATCTGGGTCATCATCGTCGGTTTCGTCGCCGGCCTCATCGCGCGCTGGCTGATGCCGGGACCGAAAAATCCGCAGGGCTTCATCCTCACCACCGTCCTCGGCATCGTCGGCGCGTTTCTGGCGACGTTTATCGGCCAGGCCATCGGCCATTACAGCCTGGACCAGGGTGCCGGCTTCATCACCGCCACGATCGGCGCGGTGGTGGTGCTGTTCATCTGGCACCGCCTGGTGGCAAGCGGCGTGATCAAGGGTTGACGCCTATACTCCGTCATTCCGGGGCGATGCGTCAGCATCGAACCCGGAATCTCGAGATTCCGGGTTCACGCTTCGCGTGTCCCGGAATGACATCAATCACGTAATCAAATGCAGACCGGCATCCATGCGCACGATCTCGCCGGTCATGTTGCTGGAGGCCGGCGTCGCCAGGAAGCAGACGAGCTGTGCGATGTCGTCGGCGCTTGAGGCGACGTTGAGCGGCACCTTCGCGACCACGTTGTCGCGGACCTGCTTGGCGGCATCCTCGCCGCGGCCCTTGGTGAACCAGGGCGTGTCGATATAGCCGGGGCAAACGGTGTTGACGCGGATCAGCGGCGCAAGCGCGCGCGCCAGCGAGAGCGTGATGGTGTTGAGCGCGCCCTTGCTTGCGGCATAGGCGATCGATGACCCGACGCCGCTGATGCCGGCAACCGAGGAGACGTTCACCACCGCCGACGCCCGCCCCGAGGCGTTCGCGCCGGCCTCGAGCAGCTTGCGCGCCGCACGCACCATCTGGAACGGACCGATAGTGTTGACGCCATAGAGCCGCTGAAAATCTTCGGCCGACAAACCGTCGAGATTGGCGTGAGCGACGTGCTTGGTCGTGCCGGCATTGTTGACGAGCGCGTCGAGCCGGCCCCAGGCCTCCGCCGCCGCGACGATCCTGCGGCAATCCTCGTCGCGCGAGACATCGCCCTGTGCGATCACGACCTCGGCTGCGCCTGCCTTGCGGCAGACCTCCGCGGTGGCCTCGGCTTCTTTCTGGCTCGAGGAATAGTTGATGACGAGCCGCGCTCCGCTTCGCGCGAGAATCTCCGCGGTCGCCGCCCCAAGGCCGGATGCGGACCCCGTCACGATTGCGCACAAGCCGTCCTTTGCCATCCGGTTATCCTCTCTTGTCTTCAATGCCAGCGGTCCTGTTTAGCGAGTTTGCGGACGGCTGCAAATCGATCAAACTCCGCTAAGCGGAATTAGTCTTTTGGCCCATGCCCGCGCCGCAGGCGGACCTGCGATCAACGCTTGTCAGGGCCGTGGCTTTTTCCGATCATCGGGCGCAAGAAGAGAGCTGCGCACCCGCTCAAAAAGACGGATGCGCCAAGGACAAAACACGGGGAACGCTGTGGCGGAGAGTGACAACATCGTCGTCGAGACTGCGGAGAAGATCTTCGCCGATCTCGCCGATCCGCAAACCATCAACAACGACAAGAAGGACGCGTGGAAAGCGCCGCTCTGGCAGGCGCTGAGCGAGGCCGGACTGCCCCTGGCGTGGGTGCCGGACGATCTTGGCGGCTCCGGCGCGAGCCTTGCCGATGGATTTGCGCTGCTGAATGCGGCCGGTCGTTTTGCGATCGCGGTTCCCCTCGCCGAAACCATGCTCGCCGGCTGGCTGCTCGCGCAGGCGAAGATCGCCTCCCCCGAGGGCGAGATGACGGTGCTGCCGGCGAGCCCGAAGGACCGCATCACTCTCGATCCCGACGGCTCGCTCTCCGGCCGCGTCCGCGGCGTGCCCTTTGCGAAAGCGGCCAGGCATTTTGCTGTGCTGACGCATGACGCAAGCGGCGTATCCATCGCGCTGGTCGATGCCGGCAAGGCTAAGGTCGAGGCCGGGCTCAATGTCGGCTACGACGACAGCGATGTCGTAACGCTCGACAAGATCGCGCCCATCACAATCAAGCCCGCGCCAAACCATCTTGACCAGACCACGGTGATGTTGATGGGAGGCGTCGCGCGCAGCCTCCAGATTGCGGGCGCGCTGGAATCCATGCTCGACATTTCCGTGCGCTATTCCAACGAGCGCGTCGCGTTCGAAAAGAAGATCTCGAAATTCCAGGCGGTGCAGCACAACCTCGCAAAGCTCGCTGGCGAATCCGCCGCAGCGCTGGCGGCGGCAACCTCCGCCGCGGATGCGATTGCGAACGCGACCGCCTTCAACGACGCGGTCTATCTCGAAGCCGCCTCCGCAAAAATCCGCTGCGCGGAAGCCGCCGAGAAGGGTGGCGCCATCGCGCATCAGGTGCACGGTGCGATCGGGTTCACCATCGAGCACATATTGCATCGCTATTCGCTGCGGGCGCTGGCCTGGCGCGACGATTTCGGCTCGGAGAGCTACTGGGCCGTCGAGCTCGGCAAGCTCGTTGCTGCCAGAGGCGCCGATGAATTGTGGCCGCTGGTGGCGTCACGGTGAGTTCAGGGAACGAGACACATGACTGCTGCCCTCCGTTTCGATCCGATCCGCCTGCCGCCCAAATGCGAGGAGCTGCGCAAGGAAGTGCGCGCCTTCCTCGCCGAAGAAATGGCCCGCGGCACCTTCAACCCGTTCAAGCCCAATCGCGAAGACACCGACGTGCCGGAATTCTCCCGCCGCGTCGGCGAGCGCGGCTGGATCGGGATCACCTGGCCGAAGAAATATGGCGGCCATGAGCGCTCCTTCCTCGAGCGCTACGTGGTGACCGAAGAAATGCGCGTTGCGAATGCGCCGACGCGTCGCTTCTTCGTCGCCGACCGGCAGAGCGGACCGATCCTGCTGAAATACGCGCCGGAGCACATCAAGATGGACATCCTGCCGCGCATCTGCCGCGGCGAATTGTGCTTTGCCATCGGCATGAGCGAGCCGAATTCGGGCTCCGACCTGTTCGCCGCGAAGACACGCGCGACCAAGACCGACGGCGGCTATCTCATCAACGGCACCAAGATCTGGACCTCGTCGGCGCACATCGCCGACTACATGATCGCGATCTTCCGCACCTCGCAGCCGACCAAGGAAAACCGCCGCCACGGCCTGACGCAGTTCCTGGTCAAGATGAAGCAGCCCGGCATCAAGGTGAACCCGATCGGCCAGATCACCGGCCAGTACGAGTTCAACGAGGTCGTCTTCACCGATTACTTCATTCCGGATGATCACGTGCTGGGCGAAGTCGACGGCGCCTGGAAGCAGGCGACATCCGAGCTCGCTTACGAGCGCTCGGGTCCCGAGCGCTTCCTCGAAACCTACTACGTGCTGACCGAGCTGGTACGCGCGGTCGGCAACGATCCGGATACACGCAGCGCCGAAGGCATCGGCCGGCTCGTCGCGCAGCTCCACACCATGCGGCGCATGTCGGTCTCCGTTGCCGGCATGTTGCAGGCCGGCAAGGAGCCCGTGGTCGAAGCCTCCATCGTCAAGGACATCGGTACGGTGTGGGAGCAGCAACTGCCGCATCGCGTGCGCGATCTCGCCGCCTTCGTCGAGGAGACCGCCAGCAATCGCGAGACGCTGGAGCGGCAGCTCGATTTCGCCATCAAGACCGCGCCGAAACTCACCATCCAGGGCGGCACCACCGAAGTGCTCCGCGGCATCATCGCCCGCGGACTTGGTTTGCGCTAACGAGGATCATCATGAGCAGCTACAAGGATATCGGCGTCGAGAAGGTCGGGCACGTCGGCACCATCGAGATCCGCCGCCCGCCGCTCAACTTCTTCGACATCTCCCTGATCAACCAGATAGCGGACGCGCTCGACGAGTTCGATCGCGACATCGAGATCCGCGCCTCCGTGCTCTCCGCACAGGGGAAGGCGTTCTGCGCCGGCGCCAATTTCAACGACCCGGCGCG
The DNA here is from genome assembly GCF_024199885.1 of Bradyrhizobium sp. CCGUVB23. Taxonomy (NCBI): domain Bacteria; kingdom Pseudomonadati; phylum Pseudomonadota; class Alphaproteobacteria; order Hyphomicrobiales; family Nitrobacteraceae; genus Bradyrhizobium; species Bradyrhizobium sp. CCGUVB23. The sequence goes on along the minus strand of NZ_JANADQ010000001.1, from coordinate 4,353,244 downwards.
GCAGGAGCAGGAGGCGCGCGCGGCAAAAGGCGATCCGGCCGATAGCCTCGGGCCGATCAACCATCTCTACATCCAGGCCGTACGCATCTTCCGCGCCAAGAAGCCGATCGTCGCCGCCGTGCAGGGCGCTGCCATCGGCGGCGGGCTCGGGCTCGCGGTGTCAGCGGATTTCCGCGTCACCTGCCCGGAGGCGCGCTTCTCCGCGAACTTCACAAAACTCGGCTTCCATCCGGGCTTTGGCCTGACGGTCACGCTGCCCGAGCTGATCGGCAAGAACAACGCCGAGCTGATGTTCTACACCAGCCGCCGCGTCACCGGCGAAGAGGCCTACAAATGGGGCCTCGCCAACGAGCTGGTGCCGCAGGACCAGGTGAAGCCGGCTGCGATGAAGCTGGCGAGCGAGATCGCCGAGTGCTCGCCGCTCGGCCTGCTCTCCACCCGCGCCACGATGCGCGCAGGCCTCGCCGACCGCGTGATGGCCGCAACCAACCACGAGCTCGCCGAACAGTCGAGGCTGCGCGCGACTGAAGATTTCAAGGAAGGTGTCAAGGCGACGGAAGAGCGAAGGGTCGCGAACTTCAAAGGGCGGTGATTGCATTCTTCCTTCTCCCCTTGCGGGGGTAGATGGGGTATAATCTCGGGCAGTACCGGACGTCAACGGAGGTGCAGGAAACCCTTGTAAACAAGGGGTTTCCGCACATATTGGGCAGTAACGGGCAGCGCCCGACACCCCCAAAATCCGTTGTGCCCCCGTTGGGCCCCGAGAGGAATCCGACCCCATGTCCGACACCATCGAACTGACCGACAGCCTCGTGAACAAGGCGACGTGCCCGCCCGACAAGTCGCAGCATTTCATCCGCGATAGCAAGCAGCGCGGGCTGGCGCTGCGGCTGCGATCGACCGGCGGCAAGTCCTATGTCGCGTTCGTCACCCGGCCCGGCATGAAGGGCTCACACAAGGTGACGATCGGCGCGCCGGGCAAAGTCTCCGTCGCGGCCGCGCGCAAGAAGGCCGCCGCCATCGTCGGCGCCGACGGCGACATCATCGCGCAGCGCCGCCAGCAACGGGAAGCCGACAAGGCCGCCGCCGCCGACAAGGTGCTAACGCTCTCTGCGCTGTTGCGTGAGGGCGGGCCGTATGAGACGGCGCTGAAGGCGCGGCACTACAAGAACACCAAGACCGCGCTCTCGGCGCTGCGGCGGCGTCTGTTGCCCCAGTACAAGACCACCGATATTCGCAAGCTGGAGCGGTGGCACATTGTCAGCGAGATGGACAAGCTGACATCGGGCGCGGCCAAGGATCTGCGAAAACATGCATCGGTGTTTCTGTCGTGGTGCTGCGACGTCAAGCACTACATCAAGTTCAATCCGATGTCGGGTTTTCGCGTTCAGAAGAAGACCAAGGCCGAGCGATTGGCCGAACAGGCGGCCCGCAAGCGCAAGCAGCGCGCGCTCAGCGACGACGAGATCAGGCAGGTGTGGATTGCGGCGGGCAACGCCGGGACGTTCGGCTTGTTGGTGAAATTCTGTGTCCTCAGTGGCACGCGCCGCTCCGAGCCGACCTATCTGACGTGGTCGCAGCACGTGCTGCCTGATCGGATCGTGATCGAGGCCGCCCACACCAAGCAGGGCCGCCCGCATGAGATCCCGCGATCGGCGCTGATTGATGACGTCCTCGCCAGCGCCAAGGCGTATCAGCGATCGAGCGACCTGATTTTTCCGTCACCGCGCAAGGCCACGCGCTTGGGCGACTTCACCCGTCGTACCGACGCGCTGATCAAGCAGGCGGGCACGGCGAAATGGACAATGCACGATCTGCGACGAACGGCGCGAACGATCATGAGCCGCTGCGGCTTTAGCGATGCCGCGCAGCGGCTGGCCGTCGGGCAGCAGGTCGGTGATGAACTGGACGCCACCTACAATTTCGATCCGCAGTGGGACCTGCGGCGCGCGGCATTCACCGCGCTTCACCGCTATCTCGCGGCGGTGCTCGCGGGCGAGGACGCCGATGCAGTGGCCAAAGCCGAGCGGGCGAATGCGCAGCGCGTCGAATTGCTGGCGCGGCTGGCGGTGCTACAAGAGGCCGCGTGAGGAATTGCAGTACTACACCCTGAGATTGCTGACCGCGCAGAAAAACCCGAAGCCCGGCAATGACTTGCCGGGATGGGGGCTGCACTTTTGCCAAGTGGCACGTCAGTGCAGGACTTGCACGCGTGCAGACTTGCCTATTTCTGCCGATGTTTGGCCAATCGCTTTTTCGATTGAGTTTTCAGGCGCTTGACCGACACCGCCCTCGGCACATATCGTGCCGCGTATTGGCGCCGAGGGTCCTGAATTGCCCGGTGACGCGACCAATCTAATTTCGGTAGGCCCATTGCAGGCACACCGCCGGAAATCATCCTGACAATCGAACCGGAGATTTGGATCATGTCGTCTCGCGACATGGTGGCGGCGCATGCGGCGTTGCGCGCCAAGCACAAGGCCGCGAAGGCGAGGCCCAAACCGCGCAAGCCTCATCTGCGCCGCAACGGCATTCCGCCGCACCCCGACTTCGACATCGACAAGCTGCCACCGTCGGCGCTGCTCACGCCCCTTGAGGTGGCGGCGGTCAAGCGCTGCTCGCTGTCGACCATCGCCAAACACCGCGCCGACCCGGCGCACAAGCTGAAGTGGGTCGACGTTGACGGTCATCCGAGGTGCCGCGCCCGCGATCTGCTCGACGATCTGGCGCGCAGCACCAAGGTGATGCTGAGCGAGCTGGATGGAAGGCGCGGATGATTAAGTGTTCACAGTGAACACTTACCTAAAGGAGGCCCAATGTCGCGAGGTCTTGGCAAATGGCAGAGGTGGGTGTGGGGGACCATCCTGAGCCACGGCAAGCCGATGACGTTTGAAGATTTCCGCGCCGCGCTCGATCGCGCCGCCGGTGTTGGGCCGGACATGGTGCTGCGGCCATCGGTTGCGCGCTCGCTGCGGCGGGCGCTGCATGGCATGACGGAGACCGGCGGCTTGATCGCGATGGGCGACGGCGGGCGCACTGAGCCGTTTCGCTATTTCATTCATCCACTGTGGATAGGGACGATGGGCAAGACGCCGGAAGCCGACGCGCTGATAAAGGCGCTTGAGAACGATCCCGGCGCGGAGAAGGCTGCGGCCGTTAGCATGGCAAAAATGTTCGCGCCCTCTATACGATGACTTCGGACGCGACACCGATCAAAGCGACAGACCTCGACGACAAAGACAGGGCAGCGATAGCCCCTTGAGAGATGAAGCCGCGCCATGGTGGCGCAGCGAGGAGCCAGACCTCACCATGATGCAGAGACAGACATGTCGTATGCATAGGAAGGCCGCCGCGACAGCACGACGCGACGGCCAGAGGACGCGCTATTGAGCTATGGACGTAGGTCAAACACGCGACTGAACCATAGCATCCTCCGCTCGTTCACGCCAAGTGCCCAACGTCGCGGCGGTCCTTCTTCGAAGGGAAGGACTGAAGACCATGCACACCACTGTCAGCCCCGACGTCCGGTCCGAGGATGATACCGCGCCGCTAGGTTACGAGGATTTTCTGGCCTACCTGCCCAGTCACAAGTACATCTTCATCCCGACGCGCGAACCGTGGCCGAAGGAGAGCGTGAACGCGCGGCTCAAGCCAAGGGACAGCGGCAAACTGGATGACGAGGGCAACCCCATCTTCCTGGCCGCGTCGGTGTGGCTCGACAAGAACCGCGCGGTGACGCAGACGACGTGGTCGCCCGGCGACGAAATGCTGCTCCGCGACTTGGTCGTCGACAACGCGGGCTTCGCCGACAAGGACGGCGCGCGCATCTTCAACACCTATCGCCCGCCGGTCAATCCGCGAAGCCTGCCCAAGGGCAACGTGACGCTGTGGCTCCGTCATATCGTCAAGCTCTACGGCAAGGTTGCCGCCCGCCACATCGTGCGATGGTTCGCCCATCGCGTGCAGCACCCGGACATCAAGATCAACCACGCGATCATGCTCGGCGGCGAGCAGGGCATCGGCAAGGACACGCTGCTGGAGCCGGTCCGCCGTGCGGTCGGGCCGTGGAATTGTGCGAGCATATCGGCGGAGCAGGCGATGCATCGCAACAACAAGTTCGTGCGCTCCGTGCTGCTGGTGATCAACGAGGCGCGCGATCTCGGCGACTTCGACCGCTTCGCCTTCTATGATCACGCCAAGATCTACATCGCCGCGCCGCCGGACGTGCTGCAGGTCAACGAGAAGTACATCGGCGAATATTACATCCCCAATGTGTGCGGCGTGGTGATCACGACCAACCATCGGAACGACGGAATTTTCCTCGATCCCGACGACCGCCGCCATTTCGTGGCGTGGAGCAACTGTGCCAAGGAGGACTTCGACCAGACCTACTGGGACAGGCTCTGGCACTGGTACGAGCACGGCGGCTTCGAGGCTGTGGCGCAGTATCTCGCAACCCTCGACGTCACCTGCTTCAATCCGAAGGCGCCGCCGAAGAAGACCGAGGCGTTCTTCGAGATCATCAACGCCAACCGCTCGACCGAGGATGCCGAACTGGCTGACCTGCTCGAGGACATGCAGGAGGCGAAGCAGAAGGCAGGCAAGGCCCTTGATACGATCACGCTGAGGCAACTGATTGCCAAGGCGGCGGCAAGCGAGGGCCGCCACACCGAGATCTCATGGTGGCTGCAGGACAGGAGCAACGCCCGGCGTATCCCGCACCGGCTGGAGGCCTGCGGCTTCGTCCCGGTGCGCAATCCCGACGCCGACGATGGCCTGTGGCGGATCCGTGGCAGGCGGCAGGTGATCTACGCCCGCAAGGACCTCACCGAACAGCAGCGACTGGAGGCTGTCCGTCAGCGACTGGAGGCCATCCGTCAGTCGTGTCAGTAAAGTCAGTGATCTTCCTCTTGTTATCCAAAAACAAAATTCCGACGAGAAGAGGAAAACCACTGACATCACCTACACCCCTGACGCAAGCGTCAGTGATGTAGGTGAAGACGCGCCTAAAGGCGCGCGACAATGGAACGGGAGGAGCTTTATTTCTCATGCCGGAACGCATTGTCGAGAGCACCAAGCGCGTGAATGTCTGGCAGCTGCTGCATGCCGGAGGACTGGCGGAAGGCGCCTGTACGACGCTGCAAATCGATCATGGGGCCGGTCTGGAGGGGTGCCTGCGCCTGACGTGCGAGGGCGGAGATCTGGTGATCGAGGGCGGCCCGCGCGTGGCGGTGATCTGGCAGGAATGGTTGCCGGGCTGCTGTCGACCGTGGTTTTCTTGCCCTAAGTGCACACGGCCGTGCGGAGATTTATTTCTGTGCGATGAGATCGCGTGTCGCCTGTGTCTCAAATTGAAGTATCGTCGGCCGTATGGCGACCGGCTGTACCGGATGCGGCGCCGTCTTTTGGTGGCGAGGCACAATCGTCGGGCGATTGCCGCCGAGATCCGGCTGCTCGAACTGCAGATGATACGAGGCACCGATGGCAAACGGACTGATCGAGGCTGACGTTCTGGCGATCGTGCGCGCTGTCGCTAATGGCCAGACTGAGCGCGACGTTGCGAAGGCGTTCGGGCTGTCGATTGCCGCCGTGCGCGACGTCGTCAGCCAAGCAGCAGGCGACAGATTGAGCGGCGAAGCGATGCGCCGCGAGATCTTGCTCGAAGTCACCCGCCTCGATCAATTGCTCGCGAAGTATCACAGCGAGGCCCTGTCGGATGAGCCACATCGCCATGCATCAGCGGCGATCTATCACAAGCTCGCCCAGCGCAAGCACGAGGTCTGCGGACTGAGCCCGGCCACTGGTGTTGGCTTCACCATCATCACCAGCACGCCTGCGCCACAGCAGCGGACCTCGACGGACCAATTGCGCGAGGTGCTCGACGAACTGATCGGCAAGCAGCAGCCAGCGCTGCCGAAGCCTGATGACGTCATTCACTAGAGGTTGTATCGCATCTATCGCGCACCCGCCAACCTGTCGCACGGTTGCTCCCCGCTTGTGCCCTCGCACCTACACGCCAGCAATCTGCAGCCAGATCAGCTGCTTATCGCCGATCCCTTTCCCCTGCGGAGGAAGGCGGCTCAACCGGCAATCACTTGCCAGTTATCAGCCGACGGTTGTGCTAGGGGGCGGTTCTCGGCTTGGGCGTGAGTGTGCTGGCAAGGGGGCTCGGGAGCCGCCCTCCCGCTCGCAAACCCGAAATTTCAAAGTTCCAAATGTCAGTCCCGAGCGACATTTGGAACCAGCAGGTGTTTACATCACCGCAATTGTTGTCAACGTTATTGCCGGACCACAGAAGCCCGCTGGTGCGCGTTTGTGTTGCCCGATGTCTCGCGCCGTCCGCGCAGAAATAGCGCACCGCTGCGCCGCGCTCGCGACTGGGGCGGCAAAAAGCGACGCATGCGTCGCATTTGAAAGCACCGGCTCGACGCGCGCCGCGAGATCGGGGCGGTCGCGGTGGAGATGGCCAAGAGTGCGGCTCACGCTGTTCGAACTATGGCTGCTGGTTTTCAAGTGGCCATTGGCCACTTGATTTTCCTTTGCCACTTTTGATTTCCGGATCGACCGATAAAGGTAGTGTCTTCTGGGCTGTCACTACCTTTTCTCGGACGTCCGGCGGGCACCGGATCTCGGTGGCGTCGTCGAGCAGCTCACGATCATTGGCTTGCTGCATTTTGGCGTGCTGACGAAACCAGCAGTGCTATGATGTCGTGGCCGTGTCGATTGCGGCGACTCCAGTGAATGATGATCTCCGACGAGCCGGGTGCCTCCTTCCCGGCTCGTCTCGCGTTGAATTTTTCAGCGCGAGGTGACTCAGGCTTTTCCAGCGCAGAACGGCAGTAGGATTTGCGGCAGGAGGTCATTGCCGCGATGCCAGACGCGGCCTCACTGGAGTGAGCGACAATGCTCAATGCTGCCGAGGCGGGCATCCTGCGCGAGCTGCAGGAGGCCTTTGACCGTGGCGATGCCGCCACGCAGGCGCGACTGGCCGCGCTGGAAAGTTCTATCGATAATTTGTTTGTTCGCGCTGGTCGTCCCGGTCATGCCGCCGACAACGACAACATCGACCAGCGCAAGAGCGCGATCGAGTATTGCCTGCTGCGGCGCGAATTGCTGACGCCGAAGATCGAGGGCGATGTCGTCGTCGACTATGTGCCCAGCCACGACGAGATCAATCAGGCGACGCTGGCCAGAAAGGCAATCAGGAATCTCTTCCGCCGCCGCGATCCGAACCTGCTCGATGCGCAGGAGCGCAAGAGCCTGTCGAGTTTTGCGTTCGGCGCCTCCAATTCGTTCATCCTGCCGCCCGAACTTTCCGGCCGCGTGCTCAGCTGTTTGGTCACGCAGACCGATGTCACCGCGCTGGTCGGCTCGCAGGCGATCTCGGGACCGAGCCTCAAGCTGCCGCTCGACAACGTGGTGCTCGATGTCGCGGGCTTCGCCTGCGAGGCGAGTTGCTGGGCCAACAATCCCAATCCGGATTTTTCCGGGCTTGGGGAGATCGAGATCAAGCCGGAATCATTGCGCTATGTCGTCTGCGCGCCGAGCGATTTGCTCGCCGATAGCTCGTTCAACATCGAAGCGTGGGTGCTCGGCAAGGTCGCCACCGCGTTTCGCGATCGGCTGTCGGCTTCGATCATGACCGGCACTGGCATCGGCATGCCGCAAGGCATCCTGCATCCGAACAGCGGCATCCCGGTCTGCGAGACCAGCGAGAACACGCCAGCGGGGACCTTCACTTGGCAAGATCTCGTGATGCTGATGGCCCAGGTCCCGATGCAGTGGCAGGGTGGCGCACGGTTCTGGATGAACCAAAAAACATTCAGCATGTTGCTGTCGATGTCGTCGACCGACGGCCGTCCGCTGCTCAACCCGACATTCCAGAGCGTGCCCGGCTTCAACTTCATGGGCGTGCCGATCGACATCAACAACTTCATGCCCGACATCGCACCGGGCGCAACGCCGATCGCCTATGGCAACTGGAATGCGGCCTATCTCTTGGTGCGCAGGAGCGGCGTCACCATGCTGGCCGATCCCTATTCGGCCGGGTGGTGCGTCCTGTTTCGCTTCGACACCCGCGTCGGCGGCGGCATCCTGTGCCCGAACGCGGCGCGGCTGCTCAGGATCAGGTGAGGTCAAGCGATGCATGGCGATTTTGATCCGGCGATCTATCAGGACATCCTGAAAGCCGTGCGCGCGGCGAACGAGAAGATCACCGAGGCCGAGCACAACAACAGCGACAGCCTCGCCGAATTGCGCGCCCGCGCCGCGAAGCTGGAGGCATTGATCACCGACAGGCTGCGCATCCTCGAGGAGCGGCTTGCCGCGCTGGAGGCTCAGGATCAAGTGAGGTGATGCGCACCATGACTGGACACGCTTCATTGATCGCCGAGATGGATCAGGCTGCCGATGCGATGCGCGAGAGCGGCGCGCACGTGCGGCGCCACGACCTGCAGCTCGTGTTTCGTGAAATCCAGCAAGCGCACATGCCGCATTTGTCGCGTGAGCAGTGGCTGGAGCTGTTCGAGCTGTGGCTGGAGCGCGACCTCGCGCGGCTGCAGACGGAGCGCAGGCGCACGCTGAACGCGATCCTCGACGCGATCGAATCGGCGGCGAAGGCGAACGGTCCGGGCAAGATCAGGTGTGTTTGCGGTGCCGTGCTCAAAGATCCGGGCGACCCGGCGACGATGGCGGAGCATGCGCCGCACGTCGCGACGATAGCGGGGCTGCGGCGGCTGGCGCGATAATGTTCTGGCCGAGAATATCCGTCCGGCGGTGATCACACGAGCAGAATTCCCGGTGCAGTCCGGCTCGACGCGCGCCAAGCAATCAAAGGAGGTTGCGCGATGCTGCGCTGCCGGATGGACACATCCCCGGTAATGCCCGGATGTTGCGGTGGGGCGACATTTGCTGGAAATTAGCGAGTACGGGTATAGATTCGCATAAATAACAGGCAAGCGCCTGTTCGTAACTCACCCGGCGCCTACGTAGTGCGTTGCGCCGAGAAGGCGCCCGGGTGTCCAATCATCTCACGCGCTCACGGTGATTCGAGGCTTTTGCGAATCAACAGGGACTGCTATGTAGCAAATCTACATAGGGGAGATGTGAGGCGATGGTAACGAGTAAGCAACCGCGCGTTAGCGCAAAGGGACTGAAAGTGCTGCACGCATTCGTAGATGCAGGAAACCGCGAGCTTTCCGGCGCTGACATCGCCGAGCGAACGGCCATCCTGTCAGGGACGCTCTACCCTATTCTGATCAGGTTCAAGTCAGCTGGTTGGCTGAAGGACCGTTGGGAAGATGACGAGCCAGTCGAGCTTGGCCGCCCTAAGCGGCGGTACTACAGGCTCACTGCCGCAGGCCAAGCGGCTTATCGGCAAAACCTTCCGACCGCCGTGCCCAAGGGAGGTCTTGCATGGGCATGACGCTTGTCGGGATTCTCGCGACGATCCTCATCAGTCTCTTCGTCCGCTTGCTCGGCGTCGAGATTGGCGTTCGGCACCTGCCGGTCTGCCGTTGGCTTGTAAAGGTTGCGGCTGCCCGACTACCAGCAGAGGAGCGCGCGGCCATCGAGAGCGAATGGCTTGCGGTGATTGAAGATCTGCGCAGCCCCACGGCGCAGCTCTTGCACTCGCTGAGTTACGTCGTGTCTGCATTTCGCATTCGACGGGCAATCGCGCCAGAGACACGCCTCGAGTCATTCAAAAGAAGCCTATTGATCGGGCAATTGACAGCCCTTGGTGCTTCGTTCGGGGTGGCAGCGGCTCTGCTAAACAAATACGAAGCGACATTGACCCCATTCATCCGGTCGCACATCGCGAATTCTCGGCCTGTCGCATTCGCAGTGTTGGTAGCACTCATTTTGGCAACGGCCATGGCGTTCTACCTTAGTCATCGACTCTCGATTTGGGCCTTCCATCTCCGGGAAAAGCGGCGGCAAGCACGGCTGACCGCTGCCGATCGCGATTTTATAGGCGACTAAGATTCCACAAACATTGTGGGGGATTACTCACCCGGCGGACGAGTTGGACCCACGTTGTACCCCGCAAGCCGACGCCGTTGGGCAAAACGCGTAAGTAATTGATCAACCTCACTTAACTTCAGGAAAAATCCGAAGCCTCGTCCCCTTGCGGGAGAAGGTGGCGCGAAGCGCCGGATGAGGGGTTCTATCCGCGCATTCGCTGCAACAGAGTTGTACGCGGAAAGAACCCCTCACCCGACTGACATTGCGGGACGGCGGAGCTGCCCTCTCCCACAAGGGGAGAGGGCACAGCAATTCGCATCGCATTTGCCACAACCTGCTTTACCCTCTTGCGCAAGTGAGTGGCTTCACCTTCGCCCCACCACCAGCGCGTCCACAATCGTCACGCCCTGTCCCTCCGGATGCACCAGAACCGGGTTGAGCTCGATCTCCGCAATCTCCCCAGCATGCCGTGCCGCAAGCACGGAAATGTCAGCGATGAACTGCGCCAGTGCCGCGACATCCGCCTTGGCTGCACCGCGGAATCCGTTCAGCAGCGGCGCCGCTTTCAACGCGGCCAGCATCGCGCCGGCCTCCGCCGCGCTCACCGGCGCCGGGCGGTAGACAACGTCGCGGAACAACTCGGTCGTAATGCCGCCAAGCCCCACCATCACCATCGGGCCGAACGTCTTGTCCGTCATCGTGCCAACGATGATCTCGACGCCCTTCTTCGTCATGGGTGCGAGCAACACGCCCTGAACCGCGGCATCCGGCCGATGCCTGCGCGCATTGTTCAGGAGCTGCTCGAACGCCAGGAACACCTCGCCCTTGGTGGTGACGTTCACCCGCACGCCGCCGACCTCGCTCTTGTGCGGGATGTCGGGTGACTGGATCTTCATCACCAGCGGAAAGCCGACACGCGCGATCGCGTCGTCAAGTCCGCTCTTCTCCGCAACCAGCACCTCCTCCGGCAGCGCGATGCCGGCCGCACGGAGCAAGGCCTTGCTGTCGGCCTCGGACAGGACCGGCGATTGCAAAAATGCCGAGAGATCGTGCGCCGGTCGCCGCAACTCTTCCGCAGGCTTGGGCAGGTCAAACGTCGCGAAGTCAACAAGCTGCCGCAGCGCAACGCCGACATGGGCGAGGCCCGACAGCACCACGACGCCCGACTTGGCGAGCTCTCGCCGCGCAAAATCAGACGGCAGCGTGTAGGAATAGAACACGACCGACTTTTTCTGTGCCGCCAGCACCGGCTTCAGCTCCTCCTCCTTGAAGGGCATCCGCACCTCGCTCGACAGCGACAGCATGACGAGGATCGCATCGACCTCGTTGGATGCGGTGAGCAGATCGACGCTTCGTTGCAGGCCGCCCGAGGTTACGCCCTGGGCGGTGACATCGATCGGGTTGCGCGCCGTGCCGTATGACGGCATCAATGCCCTGATCTCCGCCTGAATGGACCTGGAGAGCTCCGGGACCTGCAAGCCCCTGAGCGCCACCGCATCCGTGCCCCAGATGCCCGCGCCGCCGGACACGGTGACGACAGCAACGCGATCACCTTTCGGCAGCGGGTTGCCGGCAAACACCGCGGCGATCGTCAGCGCCTCGTCGAGATCGTTGGAGACGATGAAGCCGTACTTTGCGAACACTGCGTCATAAGCTGCTGACCAGCCGGCCATGCTGGCAGTGTGCGAAGCGGCCGCGCGTTCGCCGGCACCGGAGCGACCAACCTTGGTGACGATGACTGGCTTCTTGATTTCGGCGGCTCGCTGGGCGGCCACCAGGAATTTCTCGACGTCCCGGATGCCCTCGATGAACAGCAGGATCACGTCGGTCGAGGCGTCCTGCACCAGGTAGTCCAGAAACTCGCCGGCGCCGAGATCGGACTCGTTGCCGGTAGAGACGACGTAGCTCACGGCAACCCCGAGCGCCTTCGCACGGTTATAATAGGCAAAGCCGATGCCGCCACTCTGCGCGACGATGCCGATCCGCCGCGCGGTCGCAACCAGCGGCGCCTGGCCCGGCTTGACGTCGACCGCCGGGCTGAAGGTCGCCGCTACGCGCTGCACATGGCTGAGAAAGCCTTCGGCATTCGGGCCGGAGATGCGCATGCCCGTGCGCCGTGCCAGATCGGCGATTGCCTCCTGCATCGCGGTGCTGTCGCCGCCCTCCTCGGCAAAACCGGACGAGATGATGACGGCATTCTTCACCCCGGCGGCGGCGCATTGCTCGAGCGCCGGCAGCACCGCACGCGCCGGGATGATGATGACGGCAAGATCGATCGGCGCGCCGATGTCCGCGATCGACTTGTGGCAGGGAAGCCCGTCGATCCCGGTGTAGTTCGGGTTCACCGGATAGATCTTGCCGTGATACTCGTTCCTACGCAGCATCGACAGCAGCCGCCCCGGGATCTTCTCATGATCGCGCGAGGCGCCGATTAGCGCGATGCTTGCCGGCGCGAAGAAGCTGTCGAGCGGATGCGGCATGTGGCGGGTTCCTTGTTCTCATAACAATCCGTCACCCTGAGGCGCCGGAGCGTAGCGGAGGCCTCGAAGGGCGACGGCCCGGCTGCATCCCTGCCGTTCATCCTTCGAGGCTCGCCGCACGGCGCGCTGCGCCGCGCGACTCGCACCCCCAACGACAACGGCTTCGCCGTTGCGCGGGGATGACAGTTTGAAATAAGCGGATGCAAGAGCTCACGCAGCGAGTCGAAACGTCACGCCGCCCAGCAAAAACTCATTCCCCGCCACCGCGAGCCCCTTCTCCCTTGCCGCATGAATCACGCTCGCTACATCCGCCACGCGGAACTCCAGCGCGCTCATGATCTCAGCTCCGCCCTTGACGAAGCGGAAGCTGGCGTTGGGCAGCTTCAGCTCAGTCTCGCCGCTATCCGCCTTGTCCGACTCGACGCCGATCAGCTTGCCCCAATGCTCGGCCAGGCCTTGCGGATCCGGGCTCTGTATCTCGACCGCCGTCAGCGCCTGCGTCACGTCCTTGCGGATGAATTCTTGCCAGTTCGGCCCCGCCGGCGGATAGGTGCCCAAGATGTCGTCGCTGCCCTTGGTGTGATTGAACTCGATGAAGGCGGCGCGGCAGTCGCGCGGATGGAGCTGCACACCGTGGTAGGGCGGGTGGTCAATCGTGTTCGCGGTGCGCACGCCCATTGCGTTCGCATTGCGGGCGCGCGCGTCCGGATCGTCGCAGCAGAAGATCGCCATGTAGCCGCCGCGGCCGCCGGTCTTGGCGATGAAGCGACCCGCCGCGGTGCCGTCCCTAAGCGGCGCCACCACCTCCAGCAGGATCGTATCCACCGGCAACAGCGCGTTCTCCAGCCCATATTTCGCGACATTGCCGTCGCGATAGCAGACGGAAAGGCCCATGATGCCTGCGATATCGGAGATCAAGGGCTCGAGCTGCGGCGCGACCAGGCAGATCTGCCGCAAGCGCATATAGCCGGCCATGGTCAGGCGCCCTTGAAGGTGGGTTTCCGCTTCTCGACAAAAGCCTTTGCGGCTTCCCTGTGGTCCTCGGTGTCGCCGCAGCGGGTGTGATGAATGGCTTCGCCGTCAAAACAATCTTCCAGCGGCAGGTGCTCGGCATTGTTGATGTTGCGCTTGATGTAGCCGAGCGCGATCGACGGCCCCTGCGCCAGCGACAGCGCAAGCTCGTGCGCGGCGGCATCGATCTCGGCATCAGGCACCACTTTCGTTACCATTCCGATCGCCTGCGCCTCCTTCGCGCTCAGCACCGGCGACATCAGATAAAGCTCGCGTGCCCGCGCGCTGCCGATGAGCTGGGTGAGGAAATAGGTGCCGCCGTAATCGCCGGAGAAGCCGACCTTGGCAAACGCCGTCGTGATCTTGCAGGACTCGGAGGCGATGCGCAGGTCGCAGGACAGCGCCATTGAGAGGCCGGCGCCGGCGGCCGCGCCGTCGAGCTGCGCCACCACGGGTTTGGGTATCTGGTGCAGGATGCGCGACACCTCCATGCCACGGCGCAGGTTCGCGAGCTTGGTCTCGAACGGCAGCGGCGCGCGTCCCTCGGCCATCGACTTGACGTCGCCGCCGACGCAGAAGCTGCCACCGGCGCCCTTGAACAACACCGCGCGGACCTCGGGATCATCGGCAGCGCGGCGCGCCGCCTCGACCAGCCCACGCACCATGTCGGGGTTCAGCGCATTCTTGCGCTCGGGGCGGTTCATGGTGATGGTGAGCAGCCCGCCTTCGAGCTTTTGCAGGACCATGTCGTTGCTCATGGGTGTCTTGCCTCTTTCTGTGGTGCCACTCTTTCACATCATCATTCCGGGGCGCGCCACTTGGCGCGAGCCCGGAATCCATTCTTCAGCGATCTCTTCGGTCCGATGGATCCCGGGCTCGCGACTTTGTCGCGCCCCGGGATGACGGCCGGTTATTGGGCTCGCCCTTCGCCACGAAGGCTCACGCCGTCACTTCTTCACCAGCGGGCAGCGCGACTGTTCCAGCGACTGGAACGCCTCTTTGCCGGGCACGGTGGCGAGCAGCTTGTAGTCGTCCCAGCGTCCCTTGGACTCCGACGGCTTCTTGACCTCGAACAGGTACATGTCGTGCACCATGCGGCCGTCCTCGCGGATATTGCCATTATGCGCGAAGAAGTCGTTGATCGGCGTCTCCTTCATCACCTTCATGACGGCGGCGGCATCGGTGGTGCCGGCCGCCTTCACGGCTTTCAGATAATGCGTGACGGAAGAATAGACGCCGGCCTGCGCCGAGGTCGGCGGCCGCTTCACGCGCTCCATGAAGCGCTTTGCGAAGGCGCGCGTTTCGTCGTTCGCGTCCCAGTAGAAGGCTTCCGCCAGCAACAGGCCCTGCGCGGTCTCCAGACCGATCGAGTCGATGTCGGTGACGAAGGCGAGCAGCGGCGAGATCTTCTGGCCGCCCTTCATGATGCCAAACTCGGCCGACTGCTTGATGGCGTTGACGGTATCGCCGCCGGCGTTGGCAAGTCCGATCACTTTGGCCTTGGAGGCCTGTGCCTGGAGCAGGAAGGACGAAAAGTCCGAGGTGTTGAGCGGATGGCGGACATTGCCCAAGACCTTGCCGCCGGTCTTCACCACGACATTGCTGGTGTCCTTCTCGAGGTCCTGGCCGAAGGCGTAGTCGGCGGTGAGGAAGAACCAGGTGTCGAGACCGGACTTCACCGCGGCAAGGCCGGTCGTGTTAGCCTGCGCAAAGGTGTCGAAGACGTAGTGTACGGTATAGGGGCCGCAGGCCTCGTTGGTCAGCCGGATCGAGCCCGGGCCGTTGAATATGACGATCTTGTTGCGCGCTTTCGCGATCTCTCCGGCGGCGAGCGCGGTCGCGGAGGCCGCGACGTCGTAGATCATCTCGACGCCCTGATTATCGATCATGTCGCGGGCGATGTTGGCGGCAAGGTCGGCCTTGTTGAGATGATCGGCCGCGAGGATCTCGATCTTGCGGCCCAGCACCTCGCCGCCAAAATCCTCCGCCGCCATCTTGGCCGCCGTCTCGCTGCCCGGACCGGTGATGTCGGCGTAGAGGCTCGACATGTCGAGAATACCGCCGAGCTTGAGCGGCGGCTTGTCCTGAGCCTGCGCCGCGCTCGCAACCAGCGCGGCAACAAAAATGCCGGACAATATCCTGTTCATGGAAAACCTCCCTTATCGCGCCGTGCTCTGATGGCGGCTTGCTTATTGCTGTTGGTATTGCCGCGATCATGCCGCATGCGAAAGGGGGCAGCAAGCGCGGTTCGGCCGTGCAGAATCGCGTGATTGTTTTCCGCAAAGCGGAATGGCGCCTGAGCCGCATTTGCCTCCACATCGTCATTGCGAACGCAGCGAAACATCCAGAATCCCGCCGCGGAAAGACTCTGGATTGCTTCGCGGCACTCGCAATGACGGAGGATGTGGCAGCCCCGTCGCTAATCCGGCCAAAGCCCCTTCGATGGGAACCACGTTTGAGTTAAGAGTACAGCGCACAACAACCTCGCCGGGCCGCGTGAACCAATCACTCATCTTCCTTGCTGTCGTCTCACTTCTCGTCGTGTCGCACGGCGCCGCAAGTGCGACCGGTTGCCAGTTCGAGTCCCAAGGCGAAGGCCGCGTCACGACAATCGTCGATGCGCGGAGCTTGCGTCTCGACGACGGCCGTGAGGTGCGCCTCTCCGGCATCGAGCCGACTGCGACGACGAAGCAGGCGCTGGCCGCAATGCTCGGCGGCCGCGACGTTCGCCTGCGCGGCGCTGACGACACGCCGGACCGCTACGGCCGCCAGCCCGCGCTGGTTTTCCTCAGCGAGAGCGATGCCTCGGTGCAGGCCCTCTTGCTGTCCCAAGGTGATGCAATTGTCTCCGCCGAGATCGCGGACAAGGAGTGCGCAGCCGCCCTCATGGCGGCGGAAGCCGAGGCGCGGCGCGGAAAAAAGGGCAGCTGGGCTGACCCGTTGGCCATAAAAAACGCGGAAAGTCCGGACGATATTTTGGCCGGGATCGGGCGCTTCGTAGTGGTCGAGGGTAAAGTCCTGTCCGTCCGGCAAGCTGGGGCAACGACTTACCTCAACTTCGGCCGGAACTGGACACGCGGCTTCGCTGTGACTATTTCAAGGCGCATGGTTCCGGCCTTCGAGAGCGCCGGGATCGCTCTCAAGTCCCTGGAGAATCGGAAGATTCGTGTCCGGGGTTGGGTCGAGGGGAATGTGGGGCCGCGGATTGACGCGCTCCGGGTGGGACAGATCGAGTTGCTGGGCGCGAACTAGCCGCGGAAAGGCCTTAAGGCCAGGCACGGGTTAAGCGACGTGGATGGGGTTTTGGGACGCGGAACAGAGGTGAGCCGCCGCCTTCGGGCTGCGCCAGTTGCGCTTTGCCTCGGTCTATCTTTCGGCCTCGGGACGCTGCTCTCGGGCTGCGGCGACATGGGTCGGTTCCAGACCGCAGCCCCGCCGGCCGTCGCGCCACCCAAGCCGAAGCCCGCGGTCGCGCAGACGCCGGCCACGGAGAAGGAACACGAGCGCATCCTTACCAGCTATGGCGGCGCCTATGACGATCCCCGGCTCGAGCAGCTTGTCACCAAGACGGTCGAGCGGCTGGTCGCGGCCTCCGATCGACCCGACCAGGGCTACAAGGTCACGATCCTGAATTCCGGCGCGGTGAATGCCTTCGCGCTGCCGAACGGCCAGCTCTATGTCACGCGCGGCCTGCTCGCGCTCGCCAGCGATACCTCCGAATTGTCATCCGTGCTCAGCCACGAGATGGCGCATGTACTATCCAAGCACGCCGCGATGCGCGAGGACCAGGCGCGCCAGGCTGCGATCGTCACCCGCGTCGTCACCGACATGAGCAACGATCCCGAGCTCACCGCGCTCGCGCTCGCCAAGACCAAGCTCACCATGGCGAGCTTTTCGCGCAACCAGGAGATCGAGGCCGACGGCATCGGCGTCGGCATCTCCGCGCGGGCGCATTTCGATCCCTATGGCGCCGCACGTTTCCTCTCCGCGATGGAGCGCAATGCCGAGCTGAAGGCCGGCAAGAACGCGCTCGATCCGCGCGCGCAGGACTTCACCTCCTCGCATCCGGCTACCCCCGAGCGCGTGCAGAACGCGCAGACGATCGCGCGGCAATATGCAGCGCCGGAGGGCGCCGAGCGCGACCGCGAGACCTATCTCGGCGCGATCGACAACATCGTCTATGGCGAGGACCCCAGCGAAGGCTTTGTCCGCGGTCGCCGCTTCCTGCATCCCAAGCTCGGCTTCACCTTCCAGGCGCCCGACAACTTCACGCTCGACAACACCGCGCAGGCGGTGATCGGCGTGCGCGAGGGCGGCTCGCAGGCGATGCGCTTCGACGTCGTGCGGGTGCCGGCCGAACAGACGCTCGGCGACTATCTCAATTCCGGCTGGATGGAAGGCGTCGACAAATCCTCGACCGAGGACATCACCATCAATGGCTTCCCGGCGTCGGCCGTGACCGCCAAGGGCGATCAGTGGCAGTTCAAGGTCTACGCGCTGCGCTTCGGCAGCGACGTCTACCGCTTCATCTTCGCGAGCCGGCAGAAGACTACAGAGAGCGAGCGCAACGCGCGCGAGACGGTGAACTCATTCCGCCGCCTGACGCTCGAGGAGATCCAGGCCGCGCGCCCCCTGCGCATCAAGGTGATCACCGTGCAGCCCGGCGACACCGTGGAATCGCTCGCCCACCGCATGGCCGGCGTCGATCACCCGGCCGAGCGCTTCCGCGTGCTCAACGGCCTCGACGCCCACGCGCAGGTGAAAGTGCGCGACCGCGTGAAAATCGTGGTGGATTGAGTTGTAGGGTGGGCAAAGCGAAGCGTGCCCACCACTTCTGTCGCAGATCATGGATAGATGGTGGGCACGGCGCAAGAGCGCCTTTGCCCACCCTACGCACTACGCACGCGAGTTGGCGGGCCCGCCAACGTACCTAGCTAGTTACCCGCATCCATATCGCCGCGTTCGCGCTGGCCGCTCAGCCAGAGCGCCATCAGCGTCCACAATGCGCCCGAGAGCAGATAGGCACCCGAGGCAATGACGCCGAGATTGGTGGCGAGCAGCAGCGCGGCGAGTGGCGCAAAACCGGCGCCGAACAGCCAGGCCATGTCGGAGGTGAGCGCCGAGGCCGTGTAGCGGTACATCTGCTTGAAGTTGGAGGCGATCGCGCCGGAGGACTGGCCGAAGGACAGCCCGAGCAGGATGAAACCGAGCACCATGTAGATGGTCTCGCCGAACGCGCCGGCATCGAGCAGCTGCGGGGCAAAGCCGCTATAGACCGCGATCGCGATCGCCGAGCCCATCAGCAGCGACTTGCGGCCGACGCGGTCGGCGATAATGCCTGAGGCCACGATCGCCGCGACACCGAAGGCGGCGCCGACGATCTCGATCATCAGGAACCTTACCGGGCTTTCATGGGTGAACAGAAACACCCAGGACAGCGGAAACACCGTGACCATGTGGAACAGCGCGAAGCTCGCGAGCGGCGCGAAGGCGCCAAGCATGATGTTGTGGCCTTCGCGCGCGACGGTGTCGGAGATGCGCGAGGGCTGCAGGTCACGGGTCTCGAACAGCGCGGCATATTCCTCCGTCGCGACCATGCGCAGGCGCGCGAACAGCGCCACGACGTTGATGGCGAAGGCGACGAAGAACGGATAGCGCCAGCCCCAGTCGAAGAAATCGTCGGCCGAGAGATTGCCGGCAAAATACGCAAATAGCGCGCTCGCCACGATCAGCCCGAGCGGTGCGCCGAGCTGCGGCACCATCGCGTACCAGCCGCGCTTGTTCGGCGGCGCGTTGAGCGCGAGCAGCGAGGCAAGCCCGTCCCACGCGCCGCCCCAGGCGAGACCTTGGGCGGCTCGCGCGAGCGCCAGAAGCCAGATCGCGGCCGCGCCGATGTCGCTGTAGCCGGGCAGGAACGCGATCGCCACGGTCGCGGTGCCCAGTAGGAACAGCGCGGCGACCAGCTTTGCGGTCTTGCCGTATTCGCGGTCGATCGTCATGAAGATGACGGTGCCGAGCGGCCGCGTCATAAAGGCAAGCGCGAAGATGGCGAAGGAGTAAAGCGTGCCGGTCAGTTCGGTGGCGAACGGAAAGACCAGGCGCGGAAATACGATCACCGAGGCGATCGCATAGACGAAGAAGTCGAAGAACTCCGACGTGCGCCCGATGATGACGCCGATGGCGATCTCGCCGGGATTGGCATGGTCGTGACCATGCTCGCCGGGGTGGATGCCTGCCACTACGGGGGTCTGTGCGGTCGCCATTCCTGCGCTCTTAACGTCCTTAAAACCAAAGCCGACCACCCGGCGGTCGCAGGGCAGCCTGCCCCTCTCTGGCGCAACCTCCCGCACTGCAACATTGGACAAATTGTCCAATGTCCCAATTGGTGCGCCGCAGCTACGCCTTGGCTGGACTACCAAATTTCCAACCAAAAGGCCTACCTGTGTCCCGTCTACGGATCCTGGCGCTACTACCTTTGGCGGTCGCTCTGAGCGGCTGCAACTTCATCGTGCTTGCGCCGGCCGGTGATATCGCAGCGCAACAGCGCGACCTCGTCATTATCTCCACCGTGCTCATGCTGCTGATCGTCGTGCCCGTGATGGCGCTGACGGCGCTGTTCGCCTGGCGCTACCGCCAGTCCAACAAGTCAGCCCGCTACGAGCCGGAATGGGACCACTCGACCAAGCTCGAGCTCGTGATCTGGTCGGCGCCGCTGCTGATCATCATCTGCCTGGGCGCGCTGACCTGGATGGGCACGCATCTGCTCGATCCCTACCGCTCGCTCGACCGCATCGCCGCCAATCAGCGGGTCGATGAGGCGACGGTGCCACTCGAGGTCGATGTCGTCGCCCTCGACTGGAAGTGGCTCTTCATCTATCGCGACTATGGGATCGCGACCGTCAACGAGCTCGCCGCTCCCGTCGATCGCCCGATCGACTTCCGCATCACCGCTTCGACGGTGATGAACTCGTTCTACATCCCCGCGCTCGCTGGCCAGATCTATGCGATGCCGGGCATGGAGACCAAGCTGCACGCGGTGGTCAACCACCCCGGCACCTACAAGGGCTTTTCGGCGAACTACTCCGGCGCCGGCTTCTCAGGCATGCACTTCGCCTTCCACGGCCTCGACGACAAGGGCTTTGGCGAGTGGATCGCGAAGGCCAAAGCCACCGGCGGATCGCTCGGCCGCAGCGAATATCTGCAACTCGAGAAGCCCAGCCAGAACGAGCCGGTGCGCCGCTACGCCAGCGTCGATGCCGATCTCTACCGCCTCATCCTCAACATGTGCGTCGAGCCCGGCAAGATGTGCATGAGCGAGATGATGGCAATCGACGCCAAGGGCGGCGCCGGCCATGAAGGGCTGAACAACACCCTGCCGCTCACCTACGACAAGTACGCCCGCCGCGGCACCGCGCTCGGACCCGAGCCGAGCTTCGTGGCCAGCACCTGCACGCCTGACGCACCGCAGGGACAGACGAGTGCCGCGGTCAAGGCCCCCGCCGACACCACGCCGCTGCTCGGCGCCGGGTTGAAGCGGCCGACCTTCACGCCGCTCAAGTCAACGTCCTTCTTCCTCGGCCAGCGTCCGAAATCAGACTCCTGAGGCACGCATGTCTACCAATCCTGATCTCATCAAGCTCGTCTTCGGGCGGCTCAGTCTCGAATCGCTGCCGCTGCACGAGCCGATCGTCGTCGGCACTTTCGGCGTGGTCGCGCTCGGCGGCCTCACGCTGCTCGCCGGCCTGACCTATTTCCGCCTGTGGGGCTATCTGTGGCGCGAGTGGTTCACCACCGTCGACCACAAGCGCATCGGCATCATGTACATGATCCTCGGCATCGTCATGCTGCTGCGCGGCTTTGCCGACGCCCTCATGATGCGCCTCCAGCAGGCAATTGCCTTCGGCGGCTCGGACGGGTATCTCAACGCCCATCACTACGACCAGGTCTTCACCGCCCACGGCGTGATCATGATCTTCTTCGTGGCGATGCCGTTCGTCACGGGCCTGATGAACTACGTCGTGCCGCTCCAGATCGGCGCCCGCGACGTGTCGTTCCCGTTCCTGAACAATTTCAGCTTCTGGATGACGGTCGGCGGCGCGGTGCTGGTGATGATGTCGCTGTTCATCGGCGAATTCGCCCGCACCGGCTGGCTCGCTTACCCGCCGCTGTCGAACATCGGCTACAGTCCTGATGTCGGCGTCGACTATTACATTTGGGCGCTGCAGGTCGCCGGCGTCGGCACGACCTTATCGGGCATCAACCTGATCTGCACCATCGTCAAGCTGCGCGCGCCGGGCATGGGCATGATGAAGATGCCCGTCTTCACCTGGACCTCGCTCTGCACCAACGTGCTGATCGTCGCCTCCTTCCCGGTCCTTACCGTCGTGCTCGCGCTGCTCTCGCTCGACCGCTACGTCGGCACCAACTTCTTCACCAGCGACTTCGGCGGCAGCCCGATGATGTATGTGAACCTGATCTGGATCTGGGGTCACCCCGAGGTCTACATCCTGGTTCTGCCGGCGTTCGGTATCTTCTCCGAGGTGACATCGACCTTCTCGGGCAAGCGGCTGTTCGGCTACACCTCGATGGTTTACGCCACTGTCGTCATCACCATCCTGTCGTACCTGGTCTGGCTGCACCACTTCTTCACGATGGGATCGGGCGCCAGCGTCAACTCCTTCTTCGGCATCACCACGATGATCATCTCGATCCCGACGGGCGCGAAGATGTTCAACTGGCTGTTCACGATGTATCGCGGCCGCATCCGCTTCGAACTGCCGATGATGTGGACGATCGCCTTCATGCTGACCTTCGTGATCGGCGGCATGACCGGCGTGCTGCTCGCTGTCCCGCCAGCCGACTTCGTGCTGCACAACAGCCTGTTCCTGATCGCCCACTTCCACAACGTGATCATCGGCGGCGTTGTGTTCGGCGTGTTCGCCGGCATCGGCTACTGGTTCCCGAAGGCGTTCGGCTTCAAGCTCGATCCGTTCTGGGGCAAGCTGTCGTTCTGGTTCTGGGTCACCGGCTTCTACCTCGCCTTCATGCCGCTCTACGTGCTCGGCCTGATGGGCGTAACCCGCCGCCTGCGCGTGTTCGACGATCCGTCGCTGCAGATCTGGTTCGTCATCGCTGCGATCGGCGCTGGCCTCGTCTTCCTCGGCATCCTCTGCATGCTCATGCAGTTCGCCGTCAGCATCCTCCGGCGCGAAGCGCTGAAGGACGTCACTGGCGATCCCTGGGACGCGCGCACGCTGGAATGGGCGACCTCCTCGCCGCCGCCGGACTACAACTTCGCCTTCACCCCCGTCGTTCACGACAACGACGCGTGGTGGGACATGAAGCGCCGCGGCTACAAGCGTCCGCTCGCCGGCTTCAAGCCGATCCATATGCCGAGCAACACCGGCACCGGCATCATCCTCGCCGGTCTGTCGACGGCGATGGCGTTCGGTCTGATCTGGTACATCTGGTGGCTTGCTGCCGTCAGCTTCATCGCGCTGCTCGTCGTCGCGATCGGCCACACCTTCAACTATCACCGCGATTTCGACATCCTGGCCGATGAGGTCGTCCGGACCGAGGAAGCGCGCACCCAACTGCTCGCCGGAGCCAAGTAAATGACGATCGCTGTCAAACCCGACCAGTCTGGCGAGCCGCTGTTCTACCTCGCCGACGAACACCCGCATCCGGAAGGATACAGCACCTCGCTCGGCTTCTGGATCTATCTGATGAGCGACTGTCTCATCTTTGCGATCCTGTTTGCGGCCTTCGGCGTACTTGGCGGCAACTACGCCGCCGGCCCCGCGCCGAAGGATCTGTTCGACCTGTCGCTGGTCGCGGTCAACACCTCGATGCTGCTGCTGTCGTCGATCACTTACGGTTTTGCGATGCTGACGATGCAGCAGAACCGGGTCGGCGCGACGCAGGCCTGGCTCGCGATCACCGGCCTGTTCGGCCTCGCCTTCATCGGCATCGAGCTCTCCGAGTTCGCCCACATGATCCATGAGGGCGCAACCCCGCAGCGCAGCGCCTTCCTGTCGTCGTTCTTCACCCTGGTCGGCACCCACGGCCTGCATGTCAGCTGCGGCCTGATCTGGCTGGTGACCCTGATGACGCAAGTCTGGCGCTTCGGCCTGATCGAGGCCAACCGCCGCCGGCTGATGTGCCTGTCGATGTTCTGGCACTTCCTCGACGTGGTCTGGATCGGCGTTTTCACCTTCGTCTATCTCCTGGGAGTTCTGCGATGAGCACCGACACTCACGCCGCCCACGCGGCCGATCATCATCACGATGCGCATGCGCACGGCTCGCTCTCGACCTATCTGTTGGGCTTCGTGCTCTCGGTGGTGCTGACCGCGATTCCGTTCTGGCTCGTCATGGGCGGGGCGATCCCAAACAAGAACATCACGGCGCTCGTGATCATGGCCTTCGCGGTGGTCCAGATCGTCGTGCACATGATCTACTTCCTGCACATGAACACCAAGGCCGAGGACGGCTGGAGCATGATGGCGATGATCTTCACCATCGTCATGGTCGTGATCGCGCTGTCCGGCTCGCTGTGGGTGATGAATCACCTCAACAGCAACATGATGCCAGTCCACCAGATGAGCGGGATGAAGTGAGCGCATCCGTGAGACACGACGGACGGACAACGCGCAGCCCCGCCAAGGCTGCGCGCCCTTCCCTGTGGCTCACGACGCTCTCTCTCCTTGCTATCGCTATCCTGATCGGCCTCGGCGTCTGGCAGGTCCAGCGGCGCGCCTGGAAGCTCGTGCTGATCGATCGCGTCGAGGCGCGCGTTCACGCCACGACAACCGCGCTGCCGCCGCCCGCGGCCTGGCCCGCGGTCACGGCCGCGAGCGACGAATACCGCCACGTCAGCGTCGCCGGCCGCCTGCTGAATGACCGGGAGACGCTGGTCAAAGCCGTGACGGAGGAAGGCGCCGGCTTCTGGGTGCTGACGCCGCTTCTGCGCGACGACGGCACGATGGTCCTGATCAATCGCGGCTTCGTGCCGGCCGACAAGCGCGATCCCGCGACGCGGCCGGATGGTGACGCATCCGGCACGATCGTGATCAACGGTCTCCTGCGCATGACCGAGCCGAAGGGCGGCTTCCTGCGCGACAACGATCCCGCGCATGATCGCTGGTACTCGCGCGATGTCGCAGCGATCGCCGCCGCGCGCGGACTTAATGATGAGGTCGCGCCCTTCTTCATCGATGCCGACGCAGCCCCCAACGCCGGCGTCTATCCGATCGGCGGATTGACCGTGATCCGCTTTCCCAATAACCACCTGATTTACGCGCTGACATGGTTTGCGCTGGCCTTTATGCTGGCCGGCAAACTATTCGTCACATTCGGCGGCGGGCTGTTCCGCCGCGGGCGCTTTGTCCACGAAAGGGCCGGCAAGACCGCCGCCCGCGGGACGGGATCAGATGCTGGAACGATCGTCGAGCCGACCTGAGAAGGGAAAGCTCTCTCTCGGACATGACGCGGCTGCGCTTCCTGCGCAGGTGGACGGCCGCACCGAGCTGACCGCGACATCCCTGCCCTCGCCGACCGACGACGAGACCAACCGCAAGAACATGGCGCTGCTGATCCAGCTGCGCTGGACCGCGGTCGTCGGCCAGATCATCACGATCGGGGCGGCGCATTTCGGGCTCGGCATCGAGCTGCCGCTCGCGCGGATGGGCGCGGTGATCTCGGCGCTGGTGCTGCTCAACATTTCGAGCCTGGTCTGGGTGCGCCACCGTGCCGCGATCACCAACAACGAGCTGCTGGTCGCGCTGATGCTCGACGTCGCCGCACTCACCGCTCAGCTTTACCTCAGCGGGGGCGCCACCAATCCCTTCACCTCGTTGTTCCTGTTGCAGGTGACGCTGGGGGCAGTGCTGCTCGATGCCCGCTCGACCTGGTCGCTGGTGGCGCTGACCTGCGCCGCCTTCGTCTGGCTGACGCTCGCCTACCGGCCGCTGGACCTGCCGCATAACCCCCTGAGCGACACCTACAGCCTAACCGTCGTCGGCATGCTCTTCGGCTTCGCGCTCAACGCCGTGCTGCTGGTGGTGTTCGTGACTCGCATCAACAGGAACCTTCGCGAGCGCGATGCACATCTGGCGGCGCTGCGCCAGCATGCCGCCGAGGAGGATCACATCGTCCGCATGGGCCTGCTCGCCTCGGGCGCAGCGCATGAGCTCGGCACGCCGCTCGCCTCGCTCTCGGTCATCCTCAACGACTGGCGCCGCATGCCGGAGCTTGGCGGCCGCGACGAGCTCGCCGAGGATCTCGCCGAGATGGAGACCTCGCTGCAACGCTGCAAATCGATCGTGACCGGCATCCTGGTCTCCGCTGGCGAAGCCCGCGGCGAGGGCTCGGCGCCGACGACCGTGGCGGCCTTCCTGACCGCGCTGGTCGAGGAATGGCGCAACGCGCGCTCGGCGCGCACGCTCTACTTCACCAACACTTTTGGCGAGGACGTCGCGATCGTCTCCGACATCGCGCTGAAGCAGGTGATCTTCAACGTGCTCGACAACGCTTACGAGGTCTCGCGCGACTGGGTCGAGCTGTTGGCCGAGCGCGAGGACGACAAGCTCGTGCTGTCGATCAGCGACCGCGGCCCGGGCTTTGCGCGGGAGATGCTGGCGCAGCTCGGAAAACCCTACCAGTCGAGCAAGGGCCGCGCCGGCGGCGGGCTCGGCCTGTTCCTGGTGGTCAACGTCGTGCGCAAGCTTGGGGGCATGGTGACCGCGGAGAACCACAGGAAGCGCGGCGCCACCGTGCGGCTCGTGCTGCCTCTCTCCACGCTTGCCATCGGAGGCGGTTTTGACGCCTGAGCAGTCCCTGATCATCGTCGAGGACGACGCGAGCTTTGCGCGCACGCTGAAGCGCTCATTCGAGCGCCGCGGCTATTCCGTCGTGATCGCCGCCTCGATCGAGGAGGTCCGCAAGGAGCTCGAGGACAAATCGTTCGGCCACGCCGTCGTCGACCTCAAGCTCGGCGGCGCCTCCGGTCTTGCCTGTGTCGAGCTGCTGCACACCCATGATCCCGACATGCTGATCGTGGTGCTCACGGGCTTTGCCAGCATCGCCACCGCAGTGGAGGCAATCAAGCTCGGGGCCTGCCACTATCTCGCAAAGCCCTCCAACACCGACGACATCGAAGCCGCGTTCCAGAAGGCCGAAGGCAATGCCGAGGTGGCGCTAGACGCGCGTCCCACCTCGATCAAGACGCTGGAATGGGAACGCATCCACCAGACGCTGATCGAGACGGATTTCAATATCTCGGAAGCCGCACGTCGCCTCGGCATGCACCGCCGCACGCTGGCCCGGAAGCTCGAGAAGCGGCCGGTGAAGTGAGCGGGCCTTGCCTGGCCGTGATCTAGTCACCCTACGCACCGCACCAAAAAAAAAGCCCGGCTTGAAGCCGGGCTTAAGTTACGGGAACGATGAACGCCGCGGCTAATTCGGCGCGGCGCGATCAATATTTCGCAACCACCGGTCCGCCGAACTGGTACGCCAAACCGACCGACACGGCATGGGTCTTCAAGCTCTGGTTCATGAAGACGGAATCGACTGTCTGCGGGAAGAATTCGTGGTCGACGTGCCCGAAATCGGCGTAGCGATATTCGGCCCGCGCAAGCCAGTTGCTCCAAACCTTGGCTTCGATGCCGCCGCCCACGGTCCACCCGGTTGCCACCTTGTGGAACGTTTCGGTGCGATCGAGGATGCACCACGGCCCGGTGCGCATGCAGTTCGCAGTCAGCGAGACGTCCTGCCAGGCAATACCACCGGTGCCGAACAGCATCACGCTCGGAGCAACCAGCCAGCCGACGCGGCCGCGAATGCTCGCATCCCAACCGAGCTTTACGGTGGTGCTATCGATCGCAATGAGAGAGGCGGGGGTGCTACTCCCCCAGGTGCCGGGGACGCCGGCAAGCGTCTTGTTGTTGTCCGCCCAGGCAACATCGCCCTCGATGCCGATCACCCAGGACGGCGCGACCTGCCAGTTGTAGCCAGCATAGCCACCGCCACGAAACGACGTGCTGTTGAAGCTGGCGGGGTTGCCCTGGAGAAGCAGGGACGACCCACCTGCCCAGACAGGATCCTCCAAGGCTGTCGAGGTCCAGGTCGTATCGGACCAGCGGGCCCCCACATCTGCGCCGAGATAAAACCCGGTCCAGCTCTCGACTGCGGCCGCCGCGGGCGCCTTGGTATAGGGACGGGCGGCAAGGTCGGCGGCGTGGGCGGCGCCCATCCCGGCAACGGCGGCAAACGCCGCGGCGAACAGAACTCGCTTCATCTAGAGAACCTCAAGTCAGTCAGATCGGCTCGCGCCGTGGCGGTGCCCGACCTCGATGGTCACACCTTAGTGTCACCGGCAAGCTAGCAACGACCGCGCCCGCCCTCTTGGACGGAGGCGACTACCATATGGACTCGCACGAAATCGACAGCGGTTCTGTCACCATGTGTTGCGCGGCCGCGACACACCGGTCGGCCGCGCGACCGGAACTTCGCCTGTGGCGCCATCGCAAGGCTGGCGCGACAACCTTCTCCGCACTATTCGTTTGTTGCGGACGCTGACGTTCGTCAATGTGCTGCAAAAGCCCACACGAGGAGACCGCCCCGTGACCACGCTTGTCGAGCGTCTTGACCTGTCCGCCGTATTGCCGCGTGCGCGCGATCGGCGCGAGACCGAAACCGTCGAGTTTGCACAGGCCGCGCTCGCAGCGGCCAAGCAGGAGGGCCTGCAGCTGGCGGTGCGGGCGCGCTATGTCGCGCTCACGGTGATCGCCTGCCTGCTCATCTACATCAATCCGGTATGGGACCAGCTTTATTATGTGGCGTTGCTCGGTCTGTTCGCACTGATTGGCTGGGCCCAGGTCAGGGTTGGGCGGGTCGGCGTGTCGAGGCCGGAGCTGGCGCTGTTGTTCTGCGACCTCGCACTGCTGACTTTGATCCTCGTCGTGCCGAATCCGTTCGTTTCCGCGCGCTTGCCCGTGGCGATGCAACTCCATTTCGGCAACTTCATCTATTTCTTCGTGCTGCTGTCGGGTGCGACGCTGGCCTACTCCTGGCGGACCGTCATCGCAGTCGGAACGTGGACTGCGGCTCTTTGGAGCATCGGCGTTGCCTGGGTGTGGTGGCAACCGGATCGCGCCCCTGAACTGACCGCCCGCATCGCCGCAGCGCTCGGCAGCGATCACAGGCTGTTTCAGTTGATCTCGCCAAGTTCGATCGCGCTCGGCACGCGCATCCAGGAAATCGTCGTGTTCATGATCGTCGCGGCGACGCTCGCCCTGGCGGTGCGCCGCAGCAACGATCTCCTGATCCGCCATGCCGCAGTGGAGCGCGAACGCGGCAATCTCGCGCGCTACTTCTCGCCGAACGTGGTCGAGGAATTGTCGCGGCATGACGAGCCGCTGAAGCAGGTACGCACGCAAAACGTCGCGGTTCTGTTCGTCGACATCGTCGGCTTCACGGCCTTTGCCGACGCGCGAACACCGGAAGACGTCGTGCGCACATTGCGCGAATTCCACGCGCTGATGGAACAGGAGGTGTTCCGCCACAGCGGGACGCTCGACAAATATCTCGGCGACGGGTTGATGGCGACCTTCGGCACGCCCTTCGTCGGCAAGCTTGATGCCATCCACGCGCTACGCTGTGCCCAGGCGATGATGGCGGCCGCGGATCGCTGGAACGAGCAGCGCAAAGCGGCCGGCGAGTCTCCGATCCGCGTCAGCTTTGGCCTGCATTACGGACCCGTCGTGCTCGGCGATATCGGGGTGACCTGTCTCGAATTTGCGGTGATCGGCTCTACCGTGAACGCGGCAAGCCGGCTCGAATCCCTGACGCGCACGCTCGGCTGTGCGCTGGTGGCCAGCGACGATCTCGTCAGGCGCGCCAGGATCGAGCTCGGCGAGGCCGACGCGGCGTTTCGTCCGCTGATGGCCCAGGCCCCGCAGGTCGTCCGCGGCCTCGAGCAGCCGATCGCGATCTGGACGCAGGCGCGCGCTGGAGAGCCGTAGATCGGACAGCTCCGCCGGCGTCGTCAATGCGATCTTCTTGACTGGGTTCGTATGCCACTCGGCGACTCGCCAAAGCGCGAGTGAAACGATCGATTGAAATAGGAGATGTCGGAAAAGCCGACCTCCAATGCAATGTCGGAAATCAGTCTCGGGCTCGCGGCCGGCTCCGTCAGAAGCGCGAACGCCCGTTGCAGGCGCAGCTCGTTCACCTGGGCGGTAAAGGATGATCCCGAGGTTTCGAGCAGCCGCTGCAGGTAGCGAGGAGAAACGCCTTGGCTATGCGCGACCGTATCCAGATTGAGTTCCGGATCGTCGAAGTGGGCACCGATATAGTCCAATACGGCGGCCAATCGGGTCGCCACCACCGCGCTGGCGTTGCTCTCACCTGACAAATGCTCACGGCTCAGCATCATTGCCGCAAGATCATGAACGTGCGTCGCCACCAGGCTACGTAGATCGGACGTGGCCAGGCGAAGCTCGTCCCATAGCGGACGCATATAGCTTCTAATGAGCCGCAGGGTGGTCTGCTCGCGCGGGATAGGCTGCATCGTCGGCTCATCGAGATTGCTCAGGCGCGACGCAAGCTCAGCGCGCGGGATCACCAGAGCGAAGTAGCTTCCTTCTGCAAAGCTCGCGCTCCCCCTGCTCCTGTGATGCACTGCGACTGCATCGCCCGCGCGGAGCGTCACCTCCCGGCCCCGCTGAGATACGACACAGTCCTTCGTCATGTTGATGATGAGCGCAATTGATCCATCAGCATCGGGCCCATCGCTCGTGCGGCGAAATCGAAGCGGCGATGAGGTGGAAGAGAACGCATTCAGCCCCGGCAGGATACGCAACGTCGACCTGGCGTGGAATGGAATATCCGACAACGGCTCGATATCGACGCGAAGGATCTTGTCGCCGAATTCCTCGCGCCACATGGACAGGCGCTTTCGCTGGGGAAACTTGTCGGTCGAAAGTCGAAATGTTGCGAGTTCAGGCAAGCATTCCGACGTCTGGCGCTTTCCTGTTTCACTCATGAGCTTCGACCTCAGACGCGCCTCAAAACCCCGCTAAGCAGGAGCGGAATCGAGGCGTGAGATGCTCTGTTGTCGCGCGCACCGGGTGTACACCACTCCGGTGGAGCATGGGGGCATCTGCTGCTTGACTCGATTCGCAGAGTCACGTGGTTGACTCCTTCGATCAGCATCTTGCCGGCAACTTATTCAGCCGAACCACAATCCGAGCGTGTTGACAATTCGCGTACCCAGGTTCGGTGCTGCCGTTCGCAATTGACCAAGAAGAACTGCCGTTCGTTTGCTAGTCTGGCAAGTTAAGGTGCGCAGGAAAATAGCATATTTCAATTTGTCGTGGCGGGATGTGAGCTGGTTCACTTTTCGCGCATATCCGACGGAAGGAGATTGCCATGAAGAAGATGTTCTTGATGGTTGTAATTGGGCCGGCGATGGTAGTCGGCTTCTCCGCAGGGGCAGCAGAACTTCCAAGCTTTGAACTGACGGGCTTTCCGATCACGTGGCACCAGGTTGCGGTGATGGGGGCATCCGGAGTTCAGGAGCAGTCGCCCACTCCGATGCTGGAGGCTGCTGGTATGCCTGCTTCTCCCCACCAGATCGCCGTCCTGACTCCGCGTCAGAGCATGATCGCGCAGCAGAAGGCGCCGAAACTGACGACCGTCGGGTTCTCTTCGCGGTAGTAGAGCGGCCTGTGATATTACCATGCATCCCGCTACCAGCTTTGCAGATGCCATTTTGACGCAAGCATGATTTCAGGAGCCGCCTCGGACATTCCTTATCCGGGGCGGCGGCAACCGGGTCCGGTGCGCCGTTTCGCCACACAGTGACTGGTTACCTCCGTCTGCACGATCAAGTTGGACACGCGCACGTCGTCTGAGCGCGTGCATGTGAGTACAACCCGAACGAGGACCTGCATGCGCAAGTATGTCTGGCTCCTGAGATTGCTGATCGCGGGCACTATCGCTGGAGGCAACTTCGCCAGCACCGCCGTCGGCAATTTCGGGCATCAATTGGTCGACAAGGACGCCCTGCCCTCCGTCGATGCCGAACTCGTCATTGCCGTCGATGTCTCCTATTCGATGGACGAGGACGAGCTTGTCGTCCAGCGCGAAGGCTACGCGCAGGCCGTCATCTCCGATGAATTTCTCCAGGCGCTCAAGGCCGGGCCAAGCAAGAGGCTGGCCGTGACCTATTTCGAATGGTCTGCATCGGATGATCAGAGGATCATCGTGCCCTGGAGGCTCATCGACGGTCCGGAGTCCGCAGATGCGCTGGCCGCCGAGATCATGAAAACGCCGGTTCGCCGGGGCTCCCGCACGTCGATTTCCGGCGCGATCCATTTTGCAATTCCGCTGTTCGACCAAAACCCGTACCACGGGCTGCGACGCGTGATCGATATTTCCGGCGATGGTGCGAACAACGAAGGGCCCCCGGTTACCAAGGCGCGGAATGCGGCGCTGGAGAAGGGCATCACGATTAACGGCCTGCCGATCATGGTGAAAGGCGCGACCGTTTCGATGATGGATATCGATGACCTTGATTTTTACTACGAGGATTGCGTGATCGGAGGCCCGGGCTCGTTTATGCTGGCAATCAGGGAGCGCGAGAAGTTCAAGGAGGCAATCAAGACCAAGCTCACGCTGGAGGTCGCCGGCCGAACACCGGCGTACCGGATCGTCCCGGCGGCCGAAAGCGGGCCGAGGGTGTCCTGTGGCATCGGCGAGGAAATATGGGAGAGACGAAGCCGGTGGTGAGCATCGGCAAGCGGCTGGCGAACGGGCGAGTGAAAAGGCGAGCTATTGGCTCGACGCGTCCGATCGCAGGAAGGAAACTATTCTTGCTCTGTCGTCGGCAGATGCCAGTCCGCTGTAT
This sequence comes from Bradyrhizobium sp. CCGUVB23, assembly GCF_024199885.1. NCBI lineage: Bacteria > Pseudomonadati > Pseudomonadota > Alphaproteobacteria > Hyphomicrobiales > Nitrobacteraceae > Bradyrhizobium > Bradyrhizobium sp. CCGUVB23. Next base: position 4,320,881 of record NZ_JANADQ010000001.1, on the reverse strand, counting down.
GGTTTCATGCTGTTGCCCGGTATCAACTCGTCCGGATTGGCGATGAAGCGCTCGAGCTTATCTTCGTCCCAGACGAGGTCCGCCCCCTTCATCGCGCTCGAGTAGTTATAATCCGGCAGCGAGCCGGCCTTCCTTCCGACGATCCTGTACAGATGCGGGCCCAAGCGATTGTCGCCGTCCTTGATCGTGTGGCAGGTCCGACATGCATTGTTGAACGCTCGTTGTCCTGAGGCGGCATCGAGACTTTGTTGCCCCGGCTGCTGTCCATGGGAAGGCGAATACAGCATGCACGCCACCCCGCCGAGGGCCACGAGTGCGCTCACCCAACCGATGTGCTGCACATGCGCGTCTCGCAACCGGCCGAACTTCGGCAAGGCAAGGCGCGCCAGGAACTGCGGCTGCTTCATTTGATCACCTCGCTGGCGCAGCGACTATGCGACTCAAGGCGGTGTCGAAGTCCCGTATCTCACCAGCATCTTGCAATTGGCGGATCGGCGCTGGAATTCAAATGAAATTGTCTGCCAGGGCGCTGCGCTACCGCGTTCCGTACGCGCGGTCGCCGGCATCGCCGAGGCCCGGCAGGATGTAGCCGTGCTCGTCGAGCCCTTCATCGATGGCTGCCGTCCAGATCGGGACGTCCGGATGCAGACCGCGGATCCGCTCGAGGCCTTCGGGCGCGGCGATCAGGCAGGCGAGCCGGATATCCTTCGCGCCGCGCTCCTTCAGCCGGTCGACCGCAGCCACTGCCGTGTTGGCCGTTGCAAGCACCGGCGTCACCACGATCGCGAGCCGTTCGCCGAGGTCGGACGGCGACTTGAAGAAATATTCGACGGCCGCGAAGCTGTGCGGTTCGCGATAGAGCCCGATATGGGCGACGCGCGCGGTGGGGACCAGATCCATCATGCCGTCGACGAACGTCGTGCCGGCACGCAGCACCGGAACGAACACCAGCTTCTTGCCGGCGATCTTGGCCGACTGCATGCGCGCAAGCGGCGTGTCGACGACGACCTCGGCGAGCGGAAGATCGCGCGTGACCTCGTAGCACAGGAGCATGCCGATCTCCTTGACGAGCTCACGGAAGGATTTTGTCGAGATGGACTTGTCCCGCACCAGCGTCAGCTTGTGCTGGACCAGGGGATGATCGACGATCGTGACGCCTTCCATGACGTGATGCTCCCAAAAAATGAGCTTTGATTGAATCGCGATCAGCCGAGATCTTTTCCTTCTCCCCTTGTCGGAGAGGGGCACAGCGTGCACGCGGGTCCGCAATCGGTCGAACCAAATCTCATGGCTTAGAAAACCGTCCCATCGCTGATGACCTTGATCGGCGGCGCGCCGTCGGGGCGCCGCGCAAAGGCAGCGGCGCGGCCCGCAGCCCAGGTGCCGCCTTCCAAAATGCTTGCAAGCGGCAACGAGGTGCGATCGCGACCGAGCCGCGCGCGGACATGCTCGGCGAGCCGGTCCAGCAAGGCGACCGTCAGTGCCCGCCACTCCACGACGAGGAGGGAATCCACTCCGTGAGAGCGCTCCGAATCCAGAGCATCGCGCAGAACAAGCACATCGAGATCGACGAACAAGCCGCCGTTGCGGTATTCGGCGAGCCCGGTGAGGCCGTCGATGTCGGTCACGTCAAAGCCGGCGTGCTGCAAGGGCTCGATCAGCGAATAGCTCAGCCATTGCGACAGCTTGTGCAGGGGCACGAGGCCTGTGGTCGCGTCATCGGTCTTGATCGCGGGGTGGCGCCAGCAATCGCCGAGCGCAATGCCGGCAAGCTCGAGTCGCGACGGCCAGATCGGTCCGAGCTGGCTCAGCACTTCGGCGAGAATGACTGGTGCGGCGATCGCGCCGCTCACGGCTCTTGCCGCGAGGTGATCGAACAACCCACCCGGACGCGGCCGATCATGCGTACCGAAGACCTGCAGACGAGACGCCACCAGCTGCCCCAGGCGCCGCAACAAATCCGTGCGTCCCTCAAGGCCCAGCAGCGGATTGCTGTCCGTGACCTGAAAGCCGGACTCGAGCCGCGCGAGCGGGAGTTGTGCGATCACATCCGCATCGACGCGGAAGGGAGAGCGCGGGTCACCGGAAAACGCGCCCCTTGCGAACATGTCGAGGCTTGCCAGGGCAAGCCCCTCGGAGCGGCCGATGTCCTGCCCCGTCATGGCATCGCGGTAGCGCCAGGCAGCGCCGGCGCCTGCATCCAGCAGCACGCTGACGATGGCGAGATCGAACTCGGCGCGCGCCCGCGCGGCGCGATCCGGCCAGGACACGGTGTCCGCGAGGCGCGACCAACGGTCGGCGCCGCCGAGGACGAAGTGCCGCCAACGTGCGTGAAAGGGAATATCCAGCGCAGGATAGGACCGCCGCGTGACCGCGAGCACGGCATCCACGACAGCGTCCATGCGATCGAGATGAACCGTGAAATGCGTCAGTCCGCCGTCGAGGCCGATGTCGAGCATCTGCGCGGCGCGCGCGCGGACCGCTTCCGCCGAGAGCAGCGATCGGGCCTCTCGTTCTGTGGCCGCCGCCATCACGTGACTCAATATTTCTCCAGCGAGCGTCCGACCGTGTCGGTCAAGTCCTTCGCTGTCGGAATCTCTTCGGCGTAGTATCCGGCCGCCTTCTTGGCGGCGATCTCGACATGCGCATCGGCCGGAATGAGCTCCAGCGGGATCGGCACGCGCTCGACGATATCGATGCCCTGCCCCGTAAGCGCGTCATATTTCATGTCGCTCATCGACAGGAAGCGATCGATGCGCTTCAGGCCGAGCCAGTGGATCGTGTCCGGCATCAGTTGCTGGAAGCGTGCATCTTGCACGCCGGCAACGCATTCGGTCCGCTCGAAATAGGCGGCGGCTGCGTCGCCGTCCTCCTGGCGCTTGCGGGCATTGTAGACCAGGAATTTCGTGACCTCGCCGAGCGCCCGTCCTTCCTTGCGGTTGTAGACGACGAGCCCAAGCCCACCCTCCTGCGCGCCGCGCGCGGATTCCTCGATGCCGTGAATGAGGTAGGGGCGGCAGGTGCAGATGTCGGAGCCGAACACGTCGGAGCCGTTGCATTCGTCGTGCACGCGGCAGGTGATCCTGGTGCGATGATCGGGCAGTTTCGTCACGTCGCCGAACAGATAGACCGTGGTGCCGCCGATCGGTGGCAGGAATACCTTCATGTCGGGCCGCGTCACGAGCTCGGGGAACATTCCCGCGGTCTGCTCGAACAAGGTGCGCCGCAGCTCGGTCTCACTGGCGCCGAAGCGCTTGGCAAGGCCGGGCAGATACCAGACCGGATCGATCGCGATCTTCACCACCGACACGCTGCCATTGGCGTGCACGACCTCGCCGTCCGGCTTCAGCCGCTTGGCGACCAGCGCGCCGCGGATTTCCGGCAGGTCCAGCCGCGCGCGCGTCACCGCGATGCTCGGCCGGATGTCGGCGCCTTCGGCGATTTCTTTACGGAAATTCTCGGCGACGAGATGCCCCCAGGGGTCGAGCGCGACGATCTTTTCCGGATCGCTCCATTGCGGGAACGGCCCGATGGTCGCGGCCGGAAACGTGTTGGTGAGATCGGGACGCCGGATCGGATCGAGCGCGCCGGCGGAGACCGCGAGCGCACGATAGACGGCATAGGAACCGCCATGGCTGCCGATGACGTTGCGGTCCTGGGCGCGCGACACCGTGCCGACGATCGGCCCGCGCGCGCGCGCGTCCGCGGCGCCCCATTGAATCGGAAAGGCCGCCTTTCCGCCCGGCTCCGGATGGGAGGTGAGGCGAATATGTTCGGTACGGTTTGAGCGGCTCATAACCAGGCTCCTATAAAGCCAACGGCCCGCCTGTCGGACGGGCCTAGCGCGGTCACGGGGCAAAGCCATTCATGACCGATCTCAATAACATAGCAGTTCATCTCTTAATCGCCAGTGTTGTATCCAACAGTTGTTCCCTCATTCCGGGGCGCGCGGCAGCGCGGGCCGGACCGAAAGGAGGTCGAACAGCTGAATCCGCAGTTCCTGCGTGGACGGGAGATGCGTAATGCCCGCCTGATCTCAAGGGCTTCGTGATACCGGTTCGGATTTGGCGCAGAGAGCCAAGCGCCGTCGCCAAGGGCACGCAGAAGGAATCGAACCCGCCGGCCGAACTACGCGACCAACGCGCATGATGTTGACATTACTGATGAAGTCGCGCTTTTTCGCTGTCGCCCTAGGCAGGGCTGCACTTGAGCTGACACCTGCTACCGAGACCGATCCGCTGCGCATGGACGCGATCGTCCAGGCGCTTGACGCGACGCTGAAGGCCGGGAAAGCCCGACAGGCCAACCTGAAGGAGCGGATGGAGGACGTGCTTGCGCGCGCCGCCGTGGCGGCCGGCAATGACGCAGATGAATTCGTCGATCGCGACGATGGCGACAAACGGCGACTGCGGAGCCTCGAGGTGGAGCTGATCGACGGCGAACGCGACCTGAAGGAGCTCGTCGCCCAGATCGGCCACCTCGAGTTTCTGAAGGCCGAGCTGCTTGCGCGCTTTCCCGACTGCAAGCCGGTCAAGCCGGTTCGGAAATCCGCATCGCTGATCCGGGGCTGGCCTCGGCTTCGACGTCGGCTCCCGCATCTTGCGGAAGCAAGCAATCGGCGTTGACGCAACGCCCGAAACACAATTCGAGGACCAGCTGCCGGACGAGGTGTCCGCCGCCAAAACACAAAGCCCGGCCGAACGGCCGGGCTTTTGAATGCTAGCGTGAGCCGAAGCTGCTTACGCCGCCTCGTCGGCGACCGCCGTATCGTCGCCATCGGTATCGTCGATATCGCCCTCGGTGTCCGCATCGGCCTCGCCCTCGGCGGCTTCGGCCTTGGCATTGGTGCGGCGCGGGCTCTTGGCGAGCTGCGCCTCGATCTCCTTGACCGCTTCGGTCTCGGTCGAGTGCTGCACCACCGCAATCTCGCGGGAGAGACGATCGAGCGCCGCTTCATAGAGCTGGCGTTCGGAGTAGGACTGCTCGGGCTGCGATTCGGAGCGGTAGAGGTCGCGCACGACTTCCGCGATCGCGACGATGTCGCCCGAATTGATCTTCGCTTCGTATTCCTGGGCGCGGCGCGACCACATGGTGCGCTTGACGCGGGCGCGGCCCTTGAGGGTCTCCAGCGCCTTCTTGACCAGCGCCGGCTCGGACAGCTTGCGCATGCCGACATTGGCGACCTTGGCGGTCGGAACGCGCAGCGTCATCTTGTCCTTGATGAAGTTGATGACGAACAGCTCGAGCTTGGCCCCGGCGATCTCCTGCTCCTCGATGGCCAGGATCTGGCCGACGCCGTGAGCGGGATAAACGACGAATTCATTGGCCTTGAAGCCCTGACGCTGGGTCACGACCTTCTTTTCCTCGACCTTCGGCGCAGCGGCAGCCGGCTTCACGGCGGGCTTGGCAGCAGCGACGGGGGCTTTGACGGGAGCCTTGGCGGCGACAGGCGTCTTGGGCGCAGCGGCAACAGGCGCTTTCACGGCAGGCTTGACCGCAGCCTTGGCAGCCGCGGGCTTGGAAACGGTCGCTTTCGCGGCCGGCTTGGCAGTCTTGTGAGGCATTGCGCTTCTTTTCTTCGAGGACTTTGCAGCCGTGTGCTTAGTCGCCGCACGACCCTTGGATGCGCTACGGCTGGCCGCGGCGACTTTTTTGGCATCCTTATGGGACGCCTTAGCAGAAGTACTCTTTTTACGCGTTTTCTGTGACACAGCCTGCGCGCGGAAAACTGCCACGCCCCTGTTCGACATGAGGTTTCACGGGAACCCAGAGGGGCCAACGGGGCTGACGGGGTTCGGCTCAATGTGCCCAATATAGCACATTTCCCGCAAAAATCAATGATTTAGGGGTTTTTTGGCCTGTTTACAGCGCTGACTAAGGTATTAGGGTTAAGTTTGACCCGAGTTAGTCTCCAGAACCGGGGTTTTGAGAAAAATATTTCTCAAACTTGCCTTCCTTGCCGTCGAATTCCTTCGCGTCCTCCGGCGAATCTTTCTTCTGGGTGATGTTCGGCCAGCTCTTGGCGTATTCGGCGTTCACTTCCAGCCACTTTTCGAGGCCGGGTTCCGTGTCCGGCTTGATGGCGTCAGCCGGGCATTCCGGCTCGCACACGCCACAATCGATGCATTCGTCGGGGTGGATGACCAGCATGTTCTCGCCCTCGTAGAAGCAATCTACCGGGCACACCTCGACGCAGTCGGTGTACTTGCACTTGATGCAGTTTTCAGTGACGACGTAAGTCATCCAACGCTCCGAAAAGCTCTCTCAAATTCGCGGCTTGCGTAGCGCGTAAATACCGACGCCGCAAGATCGGGAACGGCCGATCACGACGGGTTTTCGCACGTCTTCGGCCAAGAAGTGAACGCCAAGCGCAATTAATTACTCTTTGCGCTCATTCAACTCCTCATACAGCACGCGCGCCGAATTTGCGTCGCCGCGCCGCTCGGTGAAGGCGACCACCTTCATCACCCGCACGGTGCGATCGAGCGCGATCGTCAGGACGTCGCCGGTCTTGATCGCATGCCCGGGCGAAGTCTCGCGCACGCCGTTGACGCGGACATGGCCGCTTTCGACCAGCTCGGCTGCAGACGTGCGCGCCTTCACCACGCGAGCGTGCCACAGCCATTTGTCGATCCGCTGGCGCTCGGTCGTGGCATTATTCCCTTTGACGCGTTTTCTTCACGCGAACCGCCCCGCACTTCGCTCGAAAACGCTACGCTACTCCTTGCGGCCGGCAAGCTGCTCTTTCAGCGCGGCGAGCTTTGCGAAGGGCGAGTTCGGATCGATCGGGCGATCGCGTTCGCGCGGGGAAGCGCTGGAGGCATAGGGGCGATGTGACGGACCGGATTCGCGGTCGCGACGATCGCGGCCCTTGTCGCGGTCGCGGCCACGGCCGCCGTCGCGATCGCCGAACTTGCCCTTGCCCCGATCGCGATCCTTGTCGCGATCCTTGTTACGTTCCTGGCCCTCGAACCGGCGGCCCTTGTCGTCACGCGGCTCGCGGCGTTCGCCGCCTTCGCCCTGCTCGCGTCCCTTGCGGAAATCCTTGCGACCGCCACCGTGACGATGGCGCTCGCCGGGCTTTGCGGCATCAGCGGCTGCGACTTCGCCCTCTGCGGGCGCAGCCTGCGCGCCTTCCTGCGGACGCGGCTGATGATGGCGGGGGCGGTGCCGCTCGTGGCGCGGCTTGCGGTCCTCGTGACGGCCGCCGGGACGCCAGACCTCGACGAGCTGCGGCTCGGCGGGGGCAGCTTCCGCAGGCGAGGCGGCGTCAGTCGATGCGGCGGCTTCCACGGCGGCAGCAGCGTCAGCCGGCGCGGCCTCGGTGACGGCTTGAACGGTTGCAGCTTCTTCCGCCGGCGGTGCGATGCCGGGTGCATCCTCGGGCGTCACCGGCGCATCGGGCGTGGCCTCGAGCGCGGGCTCGGCGTGAGGCTCTTCCTCATGCTGCTCCATGCCCGGCGCATCCTCGACGGTAACCGGCTCGACTGCGCCCTCAACGGCAGGCGCTGCGTCATCCGCCGGCACTTGGGCAACGGCCTCAGCGACCGTCTCGCTCGACGTTTCCGCGGTGCCTTCAGCGGGCGGCGTCTCGACCGCGACCGTCTCTGCCACGACGGGTTTCGGCGGCAGCGGCGCGCGCTTCTCCATGCGATAGCCGAGCGCGCGCAGCACCGAGGCAAAATCTTCGCCGGCCGAGCCGGTCAGCGAGGTCATCGCCTGCGTCACGACAAAGCCGCGGCCGTCGAACGCCCCTAGCGGCTTCGCGCCGGGCGAGGTCTCGCGCCAGGCCAGCGCGGGACGGATCAGATCGGCCAGGCGCTCCAGGATGTCGACGCGCACGGCGCGCTCGCCGCACTGCTTGTAGCCGAGCACGCGATAGGCATCGCGCGGCAACGCCTTGTCAGCGGGGAACGAGGTGCGGCCCGAGCTCGCCAGATGCTGCGCGCCCGACAGTGCTGACAGATCGACATTGTCGTGCTTCAGCGCCCAGAGCAGCGCGGCCAGCGCACGCCCGGCGGGCTTGAGCAGCTGCGGGAAATAGAGGTGATAGGCGCCGAACCGCACGCCATACTTGCGCAGCGTCGCGCGCGAGGGCTGGTCGAGATCCTTCAGCTCATTGGCGATCTTCGGCCGCTCCAGAACGCCGAGCGCCTCGACGAGCTGATAGGCGATGCCGCGGGCGATGCCGGTGACGTCCTCGGCCTTCGACAGCTCGAACAGCGGCCCGAGCAGCTTTTCGACATGCGTCTTGAGCCAGAGCTCGAGCCGCGCCTGCACCTTTTCACGCGGGGCCCCGGTGAGGCGCTCGTCGGAGATGATGCGCAAGCGCGGATGCAGCGCTTCCTCTGCGGCAACGAGACGCGCCACGGCATCGCCGGTCCAGCGGATGGTGCCTTCCGAGGTCAGCACGAACTGCTCGTCGGGCGCAGCGCCCAGTTTCTCGGCACGCGCATTGATCTCGCCGGCGAGCACCGCCTGCGCAGCAGCCTGCAAGGCTTTCGCATCGGAGCCTGCTTCCGCAGCATCCGGTGCAAAGGTGAACCCATCAAGACGGCCGATGACGTGGCCTTCGACGATGACTTCGCCGGTCTTGCCGATTTCAGTATTCAAGCTCGTGTTCTCCCGCAGGCGGCGCATCAATACACTGGTACGACGATCAACGAAACGCTCTGTAAGCCGTTCATGGAGCGCATCTGACAATTTATTTTCGACCTCCCGCGTGACCCCCTGCCAGCGTTCGGGGTCTTTCAGCCAGTCCGGGCGGTTGGCGACGAAGGTCCAGGTGCGGATATGCGCGATCCGGCCCGACAGCGTGTCGATGTCGCCGTCGATGCGGTCGGCCTGGTCGACCTGGGCGGCGAACCAGTTATCCGGGATGCAGCCCTTGTCGATCAGGAAGCCGTAGAGCGTGGTGACGAGCTCGGCATGGGCCGCCGGCGAGAGTTTCCGGTAATCGGGGACCTGGCAGGCCTCCCACAGCCGTTCCACCGCCGCCTTGCCGTGCGCCTTGTCGCGGACCTCGCCGTCGCGGGCGGCGTGATCGAGCACGCGCATGTCCTCGGCGATCGGCGCGCGCGTCAGCGCCTCATGGCCGGGCGGCAGGTTCAGCGAGACCTGGAGCGCGCCGAGCGAGGAGAAATCGAGCTTCGAATTGCGCCACTGCAATACCTTCACCGCATCGAAGGTGTGGTTCTGCAGCGCATTGACGAGCTCGGGCTCGAACGGCGCACAGCGACCGGTTGTTCCGAAGGTGCCATTGCGCGTGGCGCGGCCGGCGCGTCCTGCGATCTGCGCGAACTCGGCCGGAGTTAAGCGGCGGAACTGATAGCCGTCGAACTTGCGGTCGGAGGCGAATGCGACGTGGTCGACGTCGAGATTGAGGCCCATGCCGATCGCATCGGTGGCGACGAGATAATCGACGTCGCCGTTCTGGTACATCGCAACTTGAGCATTGCGCGTGCGCGGCGAGAGCGAGCCGAGCACGACGGCGGCACCGCCATGCTGGCGGCGGATCAGCTCGGCGATCGCGTAGACCTCATCGGCCGAGAACGCGACGATCGCGGTGCGCCGCGGCTGCCGCGTGATCTTGCGGTCGCCGGCAAATTCAAGGCTGGAGAGCCTGGGACGCGTGATCATGGAAGCGCCGGGCAACAGACGCTCGATGATCGGGCGCATGGTCGCAGCACCGAGCAGCAGCGTCTCGTCGCGGCCGCGACGGTTGAGGATGCGATCGGTGAAGACGTGGCCGCGCTCGAGATCGGCGGCGATCTGCACTTCGTCCACAGCAAGGAACGAGACATCGAGATCGCGCGGCATGGCCTCGACGGTCGAGACCCAGTAGCGCGGATTCCTCGGCTTGATCTTCTCCTCGCCGGTGACCAGCGCGACGCTCTCGGCGCCGGCGCGATCGGCGATCTTGTTATAGACCTCGCGCGCCAGCAGCCGCAGCGGCAGCCCGATCATGCCGGACGAATGCGAGAGCATCCGCTCGATGGCGAGATGCGTCTTGCCGGTATTGGTCGGCCCAAGCACCGCAGTGACGCCCGCGCCAGGCGCGCGCTCGGAAGCAAAGGAGGAGGGAGGAAAGGCCATTCTGGGGATTAGCTAGTCGTGATTGGGCCGATTGTCAGTGGCGTTTGGGGGCGGAGGGTTTGCCACACACACCGCTGTCATCGCCCGGCGTGACCGGGCGATCCAGTATTCCAGAGGCGGTGCTTGAGCCGAGAAGCCGCGGCGTACTGGATGCCCCGGTCAAGCCGGGGCATGACAGCGGAATATTTGGGTGCATCGCCCGCCTCCCCCGCAACTGTCTCATTTTGCAACGCTTTCTCGCCCGCACTTAAGCTTCGGAACGACTCCGGAACGAATCGCGGCCGAATCGCTGACTCCCCTTTGCTTCCGGATTCGTTCACGCAGCATCTCGTGCCAGGTCGTTTTCAGGCGCACTAGATGGAGTTTTGGCCTCTCGCACAAGCGGCGTTTTCGGGGCGAGTTCCTTAACGTTGGGGACGGGCCGGAGTCGAATCAAAATCGACTGAGAGTCAAATGGATTCATCAGCCGTGCGAAGCGGAATACGGGGGGCCTTGCGGTACGCGCATCCCGGATTTCGCTTTGCTACATCGGGCTACGGGGCTCGTCACGCGCCTCGCCCATTTGTCGAAAACAACCCCATGCACAGTAGGGATAGACAAGCGGGGACACGCTCTCCACCATTTGTAGTAGGCCACCAACGCGTAGCCCGTATGGAGCGAAGCGGAATACGGGAGCCCCGGGCACGAATCCCGGATTACGCTTCGCTCCATCCGGGCTACGGGACGCCTACTGCGTCTTCGCGACCTTGGGCGGCTGGGGGACGGTGATGAAGCTGGTGGCTTCCAGCATGGCCGGCCCGAGCGGCGTCGGGATCTTCACCCAGAACGGCACCAGGATCCGGGTGCCCGCAACCGGCGCAAAGGCGATCTCGATGTTGCGCTGGGCGGCGAGGTATTTGATGACGGGGCGATCGGGGATGTAGCCGGCGACCGGCACGAAATAGAGCGCGCAGACCACCACCGGGCCGCGATAGCCCTTCTCCGCCTTCACGCTCTCCATGCGCTTGAAATCGAGCTTCAGGTCATAGCGCATGCGGCCGTCGAACACGGGGGCGCCGGTGTGGCAGGCCTCCGGCGACAACGGGTCACCGGTGCCGGGCACGCGCAGCAGCGAAGCCGTCATCGGATCCCAGACGCCGCGGCGATGCGCCTCGGTGACGACGATACGATCAGGATCGACCGGCGGCTCCGGCGCGATGCCGAACTCCTTCACATTGCCCTTGTCGAGGACGATGCGGATGTCCTCGGTCTTTTTCGAGGTGGTGGTGGACGCCTGGTAGCCGGTCGCAACGAGGGCGCCGTTGACGACGCGGCCCTGCGAGGCGCCGGTGCCGGACCCGCCGGTGAAGGATTTCAGGATGCCGATCGTGCCGCCGGAAGCGGCGGCCGAGAACACGTCGTCCTGGATGTCGATGGTCCAGGCGCCGCGGCCGACCGGAATGCCCGACAGCGTCGCCTCATACTGCGCCTCGAGCCGCCCTTGCGCGGAAGCCGGCGCCATATCCCAGCCGAGGCCGCAAAGGACCGTCAGGGCCAGCCAGCCGCAGGCACGCGGCCGGGGCGAGAAAGACAGAGGCATGATCACGTTCAGCTGCAATCCGATGATACCGCCAGTCCCGTACTTAAGCCAAAACCGGCGGCAAACAATGTCAGGGGTCGGGCAATCCGCGCCCGGCCGCTTGGAACCGGCCTCTCTTTCCGCTCCGATTACGCCCTTTATGTGATGGTAAGGCATTTCAATCATTGCCGTTTTCGTGAGCGGGGCCGCGTACTCGGTCACCTCTCCCGCCCCTTGTTCCGCCGTCATGCCCCGGCTTGACCGGGGCATCCAGTACGCCGCGGCCTCTCGGTTGAATCACAACCGCCTCTGGAATACTGGATCGCCCGGTCGAGCCGGGCGATGACGCCGGTGGCTGGGTCGAAAGCGCGGCCAAAAACTTGACGTCTTGCCCCTTCCCCCCTATACGTCCGCCCGCTCCCTGCAAGGACAGAGAATTTGCACCCCCGTGGCGCCCCGAATGGCCGCCGCAAATCGTTGGGGGAACGGAAAGGGTTTTTAACATGTCTCGCCGCTGCGAACTGACGGCCAAGGGCCCCCTCGTCGGCCACAAGGTCAGCCACTCCAACATCAAGACCAAGCGCCGCTTCCTGCCGAACCTCGTCAACGTGACGTTCATCAGCGAAGCCCTCGAGCGCAACGTGCGCCTGCGCGTCTCCACCAATGCGCTGAAGAGCGTCGACCACAACGGCGGCCTGGATGCCTACCTCGTCAAGGCCCGCGCCGGCGACCTCTCCCCGCGCGCGCTGGAATTGAAGCGCCAGATCGAGAAGAAGGTCGGCGGCGCTCAGCCTGAGAAGAAGGCGAGCTAAGAGATCTGCGAGCTGGGCCGGGGGCACGCGTAAGCGTCGCGTGGCGTAGCTTAGGAAGCGTTGAGTTTGAGTGACGGCCGGGTCGAAAGATCCGGCCGTTTTTGTTTTGCGGCGCAAGCGCATCTGGATGGAAAAACCGGCTGTCTCCTCGTTCCAAAGTTGCAAGCGCTTCTCCAGTAGCGAATCCAAGTTATGGTAGCTTTCTGGTTGCAGGGGGAGGCCGATGGAGCTTACCAAGTTTCGTATAACGAACTTTCGTTCGATCAATGACAGCGGCGAAATTGCAATTGACAAGATCACGTCGCTCGTAGGCCGCAACGAGAGCGGCAAATCCAATCTAATTCTGGCGCTTGCCACTTTGAAGCCACCTGGCGGGCGTGCGGCTCTCTCCGCGATAAAGGATTTTCCACGGGGGCGCCGGCTAGAGGAGTGCAAGGCGGACACTCCGGTCGTGTCTAGTACGTGGAAGCTCTCAAAGAGCGAGAGTGCCGAGCTAGCGAGACTATTGCCTGGCTCGCCGAGGCTTTCAGAAGTGGAGATCGGGCGGGGCTACGACCTTGCCATTAGGGTCAACATAGATGTGAAGGTGCCCGTGCTCGATCTTAAGAAGACCGCCGCGGCGTCACGCAAACTGAGACCCGTTTTAGGTCCGAAAATCGACACGCTCGACGTTCCACACAAGACAAATGCCGAAAGCGCTTGGAACGCCTTCGATGCGGCGACGTCCGAGGCCCATGATATGAAAGCATGGGCCGTCACGCTCCCGGCCGCATCAACAACTCTTCGTTCTCACTTGGTAGCGCCGGCATAGTTTTGGGCGATGCTGAGGACGAGATTCTAGCGGATATCGAGGAACAAGCCAGAGGCGTCTCGGGTTTCGATGCCGCGCTCGACAAAGCGAAGAAACTCATCGAGGGATGCCTACCGATCTTTGTTTATGTTTCCGAATTCCCCGAGTTGAATGGCCACCAGGACCTCGACACTTTTACGCAACGGCGGGGACACGATCCGTCTCTCATCGAGAGAGAAAATAACTTCGAGAAATTGGCGAGAGTTGCTGACTTCGATCCAGCGCGCCTCAACAATATTCGCAACGAACACGAGGAACGAGCTCAAATTCTAAACAGAGCTGGCTCGCTTGTAACTGCGGAAATCAGGAGGCTGTGGAAAGATCAAACTTTGATGGTGCGATTCAATTTAGACGGACCCCGCCTCGATATTTTGGTCTCCGACCCACATGCTGAATATCCCGTCGAAGTAAACTTAGACGAGAGAAGCCGCGGCTTTCGATGGTTCTTCGCGTTCTTCATTACGTTTTCGGCTGATACGAGAGGAGGAAATGCTGATGGAGCAATTCTACTCTTGGACGAACCAGGCCTCTATCTGCATGCCAAATCACAAGGAGATCTGCTTAAGCATCTCCGGGAAGACTACAAAAATCAAATCATCTACACTACACATTCGCCGTTCATGGTACCGGCCGACGCCATCAAGATCGTCAGAACTGTAAATATTCAACCCTCGTCCGGCACCACGGTAACCAACACGCCCACCGGCGGTTCCAAAACGCTGTTTCCGCTTCAAGCAGCGCTGGGTTATCACCTTTCACAAACCCTATTCATTGGAAACTACAATCTCATTGTGGAGGGCATTACAGACTTTTGGATCCTCTCATCAATCAACGCCCATTTCGCTACCAGTGGGCGACGAACTTTACCGGCGGAGCTGAACCTCCTCCGAACTGATGGACACCTGTAGTAGGCTCGAAGAGCCAGGAGGTGTCGGATGGAAGGACGTCAACGTCGGTCGTTTACGGACGACTACAAGCGGCAAGCGATTGATCTGGTCGCATCGAGTGGCCGCTCGATCGGATCGGTGGCCAAGGAACTTGGCCTGCGCGATTCCGTGTTGCGGCGGTGGGTAGAGCAACGTGGGGCCAGGCGGGAGCCGACGGCGGCGTCGCGGCGCCCCACGACGCAGGCGGCGCTGCCGTCGGCGGACCACGCGGCGGAGATCGCCCGTTTGCAGCGAGAGAACGAGCGGCTGCGCATGGAGCGCGACATTTTAAAAAAATCGATCGCGATCTTTGCTGGAGTTCAGAAATGAGATTCCGCTTCATTGAAGATCGCCGTGCCGACTATCCGGTGATGATCATGTGCGACGTGCTCGGCGTCTCGCCTGCTGGCTATTATGCCTGGCGGGCGCGCCCGGAGAGCGCGCGAGCCGCCGCCAATCGTGAGCTCGTCGGCGATATCAAGCGGGTTCACCGCGACACCAATGGCCGCTATGGCAGCCCGCGCATCCATGCCGAGTTGAGGGCTCAGGGCCGCGGGGCGAGCCGCGGTCGCATCGAGCGATTGATGCGCCGCCACGGTATCAGGGCCATCATGGCGCGGCCACGACGGGTGCGCACCACCGACAGCCGTCACGACTTCCCGATCGCCGCGAATCTGCTCGAGCGCAACTTCATCGCCGCAGCGCCGAACCGGATCTGGCTCGCCGACATCACGTACGTCGAGACTGATCAGGGCTGGCTTTATCTGGCCACGGTCATGGACCTCTACAGCCGCAAGATCGTCGGCTGGGCGATGGCGGATCATTTGCGCGCCGAACTGCCATTGGCGGCCTTAGCGATGGCCATTGCGACACAGCGGCCTGGCGCCGGCCTGATCCACCATTCAGATCGCGGCGTTCAATACGCCTCCGCGGAGTATCGCAAGATGATGCAGTCCGCCGGCTTCCGAGCCTCGATGAGCCGCAGGGCCGATTGCTATGACAACGCTCCGATGGAGAGTTTCTTCCACACGCTCAAAACCGAACTCGTCCATCACCAGCATTATGCAACACGTGAGGAAGCCACACGTGATATCTTTGCTTACATCGAGGGCTTCTACAATCGAACACGTCGCCACTCGGCCATCGGATATCTCAGCCCGATCGAGATGGAGCTAAAAGCAGCTTAACCCTGTCCATTTTTTCGGGGGAAGATCAAGCTTACGCTTATGCCGGTAGGAGGCGCCGGACGAGTGTCCTACATGGCCGCCCTGCTGGCCGCAGAAGAGCTAAGAGTGCTGGTACTCCTCGACGATGATCGGGCGGGAACGAGAGACGAAGACCGACTTAGTGAAAAGCAGACTCGTTCGCGAGACTGCCATCACTTTTGTAACCGAAGCATTCGCGTCTTCTACTCCTAGTGAAGCAGACATTGAAGATTTGCTCGACCCTTCCATGTACAGCGCTCTTGTTCAAGAGACATACGCTTCAGAACTAAAAGGCAAAGCTCTCTCGCTCAATCCCAAAATTCCAAGGATTGTTAAACGATATGAAGAGGCATTTGCGGCTGCACAGCTTGAATTCAACAAGACCCGGCCAGCCCGCGAATTCATGTCTCGAATGATGAAAGAACCGGCTTCCGTTCTTTCAGCCGAGAGCCAAGCCCGGTTCGAATCCCTTTTCGAAACAATCAGTGCGAAATTCAAGAAGCTGCGGCCTCGGCAATAACGAAGAGCATTCCGGGACGGCTTGCACCGATTCAACCAAAGCTCATCCTGGCCTAGCTCGTAAAGTCGATGCTCCGCAGCACGATGCCCGGGGGCGTGCCTTCGAACTCCGTCGCGCGATATTTGCCGGCGGCGCGGGCTTCGATGCGGTCGCGCAGGCGCAGGAATTGCGCTTCGCGCTGCTCGGGGCGGGCCTGCGGGCCGCGCTCGAGATAGTCCATCGCGGAGGTGGAGATCGCGCAGGGAATCTCCTTCGCGCCGTCGTGCATCGAGAACAGCACGATCATCCTGTCGTATTCGTGGCCGATATAGCGGCCGCTCGTGAGCGTCATGGGCCTTACTCCTCGTAAACACGAATCCTGTGAACGAGAAACGCGTTGCAGGCCCGCGCGTCCGCACGGAGCGCCGGCATGGCGCACCGCCAGGATCGCCTCAGCCCTCCCCGCCGAGCCGGGCAAAATCGTCGAGCAGCGCCGCCACCAGCGCGCGGTGCCGCGTGTCCTCCGCCGGGAGGCTCGCGGCGTAGAGATTGAGCACGTAGCGCGCCTTCGCCGCCGCCTCCGGCCACGACGCGGCGGGAACGGTCAAGAGCTGGTTCTCCAGCACGGCCTCGCGCTCGCGCAGCTCCCGCAGATTGTTTTCCACCTCCGCCAACGCGCGGCGCAGGCCGGTCGCCTTGCGGGCGGCCATGCCGCGATGCTCGTCGAGATCGACCGGCTCGTCAGACATCGCCGGGCACCTTACCAGAGGCGCTGGCATCGATGCGCTGCGCGTCCGCAAGGTCGACCGAGCCGATCGACACCATCTCCACCGCGCCGCCGCGGGCGCCTTCCGCCGGCACGACGATCATGGTGGCGATGCGGCGCCAGACGGAGAAGGACAGGCCCTCGATCGTCTCCTCGTCGGTGACGACCTCATAGGCGCCCGGCGGCAATTGCCGTGCGAGGCCGCGGATGTGGAACGGATGGTTGAAGGTGACGGTCTCCCGCCGCGAGCGGATGGTCATGTAAGCCTGCCTTTCGCGAGATGGCCCCAACCGCCGCTTGTTTCGGACAGTGCGCCCGTTCAGCGTCAATAGCCACCGCTTTCTCAGGCGAGGCCCGCGCCGGAACGCCGCTGCGCAGCAGCAGCGTCTTAGCGCTCGCTATCCGCAAGTCAGGAGCGTAGGCTTTCGCATCACCGCATTTTCTTGACGGCATCGACCTCGGTGATCGTTCCGCTACTCGACACACCACGGGAGGACGACATGGCAAAGGGTCAGCAACGCAGCAATCGCGAAGCCAAGAAACCGAAGAAGGAAAAGGCCAAGGTGATCGCCGCGGCGCCGAGCCGCAAGGAGGCCGCCTGGCAACCGGACTTCGGCCCCGCGAAGAAGAAATAGACGCCAGGCATCGCGCTCGCGGTTCCGGCAAGCCCGGCCATGACGAGAGCCGACACACGGTGCTGCCTTAACCTCGCCCCGCCTCGGCATGGTCACGGCACCGAGGACATGGCACCGCTGGAAGGCCAAACATCAATCCGGTGCTGGGGCCCCCCGCGCGTTAACCGTCCATTAACCAACGCAGCCTAGCCTCAACTCATCGTCCAGCCATCATCAGCCCGAAATGCCTCCCGGTTCATTCCAGGATGACAGCCGATGTCCGTTGAGTTGTTGACGTATGCTGAGCTAGGCGCCCGCCTCAACGTCTCGCGCGAGGCGGCTCGTTCGCTTGCCAGACGACGCCGGTTTCCGCGCTCGCGTTCGGATGACGGCAAGGCCCTGGTAGGCGTCGATTTCTCCGAACTCCGCTATAGGCCCCGCCCGCGAATTGGCCGCCAGGCGGACCCCATCGCCGCCTCCATGGCAAAGATCGAGGCATTCAAGAGCGAGGCATTCAAGGCGGAGATCGCGCGGCTCGAAGCAAAGGCAGCCGGCTACAGGGCGGATTTCGAGCGCGAGCGCGAGCGCGCCGATCGCCTCGCCGTCGAGCTGCTGCAGGCGGCTGCCGAGACGACGGCAGCCAATGCGTGGGCGGGACAATTGGAAGATGAAGTGGCGGACTTACGGACCGGTCGCCGTGCCAGCGGCTCGACCGCGGGACGAGCCGCGCTTCGATTGGGGCATCTGGCCGCGGCCATCGTGGCAGCAGACCGCGCGGCTTTCAGGTAGCACGCGAACCTTTCTCAAATCCCCGGCTTGCCGGACCAACGCGAGGGAACAATGACTGGCATCACCGATCTTCACGAGATGAGGGCGCGCATCGTCGTGTTCGGGGTCGGCGGCGCCGGCGGCAATGCCGTCAACAACATGATCACGGCCGGGCTGCAGGGGGTCGAGTTCGTCGTCGCCAATACCGACGCGCAGGCGCTTGCCATGTCGAAGGCGGGGCGACGCATCCAGCTGGGCACCCAGGTCACTCAAGGCCTTGGCGCCGGCTCGCAGCCCGAATTGGGACGCGCCGCAGCCGAAGAGGCAATCGATACGATCCGCGATCAATTGACCGGCGCACACATGGTGTTCGTCACGGCCGGCATGGGCGGCGGCACCGGCACCGGGGCTGCACCCATCGTCGCCAGGACCGCGCGCGAGCTCGGCATTCTCACGATCGGCGTGGTCACCAAGCCATTCTACTTCGAGGGCCAGCGCCGCATGCGCTCTGCCGAAGCCGGCATCGAGGAGTTGCTGAAGACAGTCGACACCCTCTTGATCATCCCGAACCAGAACCTGTTCCGGGTGGCCAGCGAGAAGACCACGTTCGCCGATGCCTTCGCCCTTGCCGATCAGGTGCTTTATTCGGGCGTGGCCTGCATCAGCGATCTCATCGTCAAGGAAGGCCTGATCAATCTCGATTTTGCCGACGTTCTCTCCGTGATGAAGGAGAAGGGCAAGGCCATGATGGGACGGGGCGAGGCGTCCGGCGAGAAGCGCGTGCTCGCCGCGGCGGTCGCCGCGATTTCCAATCCATTGATCGAGAACCCATCGATCAAGCGCGCCAGCGGCCTCATCATCTCGATCACCGGCGGCAAGGATCTCATGCTGTACGAAGTCGACGAAGCGGCCACCCGCATTCGCGACGAGGCCGATCCGGACGCCAACATCATCGTCGGCGCGTCCTTTGATGACAGCCTTGAAGGTATCGTCCGCGTCTCGGTGGTGGCGACCGGCATAGATAATCTCGACCCGGCGCAGCAGATGCCGGTGGAAACCTCGCTCACGCAGCTCGCCGGCAAGCTGCGCAACGACAGCCGCCGCATCGCCGATCGCATCGAGCGCAGTGCTCCCCTCCCGCAATTGGAGAGCCCGCCGCTCCGGCCGGCGGCCCGCCCACAAGCGGGGCAACCGCCAAGGCCGAATCCGGAACATGCGCGCCAGGCGGCGCCCCGGCCGCTCGATCCTTACGGCCGCGCTTCTCCGCGCAATGCGATTGACGACGGCATTCTCGATATCCCGGCCTTCCTGCGCCGCACCGCCAGCTGAGCGGTTCGCGAGAAGCGCTTGCTTGGTGACCAGCGCGCCCAACAATAGGCCGTCATCCCGGGGCGCGACGTAGTCGCGAGCCCCAATGCGCAATTGCGCATTGTGGGATCCATCGGGCCGCAGTGACTGTTGAGCAATGGATTCTCAGATGCGCAATTGCGCATCATAGCTCGCGCCAAGAGGCGCGCCCCGGATTGACGGAGCAAAGCAACAACTCCCCAATGCCGGACATGGGCCGCCGCTAGGCGACGCAGCAACAAAGCCGTCGTCCCGGCGAAGGCCGGGATCTACCGTGTCGGTTGTCAAGCAATGGCAGCTCCTTTCCAGGGCTGACCTGACTTGAGGACGGCGTTGGCGAAGACGACGAGGCGGCGCAGGACGGCGATCAGGGCGAGCTTGGCGGGTTTGCCCTTTGCGATCAGCCGCTCGTAGAAGGGTCGCAGGACAGGGTTGTGCCTGCTGGCTGCGATGGCGGCCATGTAGAGGATATGGCGTACGGCCGCTCGGCCACCATGGATGCGCGCGGGAGCAGCCATGGTCCCACTCTTGTGGACGAACGGAGCCACTCCAATCAGGGCCGCAGCCGCTTTGTTGTCGATCCGGCCGAGTTCCGGAACGGAGGCGAGCAGGACGAGCCCCGATTTGGGGCCGATCCCTTTGATGGTTGCGAGCAGCTTTTGATCTCGCTTGAGATCGAGACGCTGACGAACGAGCTCCAGCATCCTTTGGTGGATCAGCTTGTCTTCAGCCTTGAGAGCCTCGAGATGGGTCGTGATTGCCTGCCGCAGCTCGCTCAGGCGCGTGGTGCCGAGCCTGCAGGTCTCGGCATGGATCATATGCTTGAGCTGATCGCGCCGGCTGGCGAGTTCAGAGAGTGCTTCGCGGGTCGCATGCTCCGGCAGTTCGACGTAATCGGCCTTGCGGCCACGCACGTCATCTGGAGCGGCAGCATAGGAAGCCAGCAACCGGGCATCGGACGTGTCCGACTTGGCTTTGACGCCGACCAGCTCACGATAGGCCTTGAACCGAGTGGTGTGAACGATCTCCAGCGGAAGCTGGGCCTGGCGCAACGCCTTCACCAGTGCCTTCTCGTAGCCACCGGTCGGCTCGATCACGATGCGCTTTACCGGCTGCTTCTTCAGCCGCTCGACCAGCGCAGCAATGGCATCGGGTCGATTTGCGTAATGGGCGCTATCGCCCCGATGCCATG
Source organism: Bradyrhizobium sp. CCGUVB23 (assembly GCF_024199885.1). Taxonomy (NCBI): domain Bacteria; kingdom Pseudomonadati; phylum Pseudomonadota; class Alphaproteobacteria; order Hyphomicrobiales; family Nitrobacteraceae; genus Bradyrhizobium; species Bradyrhizobium sp. CCGUVB23. Next base: position 4,300,249 of record NZ_JANADQ010000001.1, on the reverse strand, counting down.
CGACATCCAGACTGGAACCACCAACGTCGACACCGACGAAGCTATTGTCTGCAAAGTGTGAGGCTGTCATGCTGCTCCTGCCTTGTTCACGAGGCAGGGCCGGCGCCTGGATCGTCAAACGTGCGGCCAGCACTTGCTACCGTCCGGGTGTCCGGCCCTTCAATCAATCAAGGCGGGGTGCGAGATCCCGACGGTCGCTGAGACCTCCCATAAACCTCGCAACGCCCGCCTCGACCCCACCATACGTGAGGCACCCAGACTTACGACCCATACCCACAGGGAGTAGTTTGGCGAAGACTCGTGGTTGGCAACTTCGCGTCATAACCGCTCCCTGGGGTTATGGGTCCCGGCCTTCGCCGGGACGACAGCGGAGTTTGCGGCAGGAGCAACGCTAAGACGAGGTTCTTAAGTCACGCAAGCAGCGCCGATCGTTCACGCTACCGTGCTGCGCGGGTTTTCCGCTGTTTCCTTTTTGTCCGGCTCCTTGTCGCGAGACAGCCAGGCTGTGAAACGAAGCAGGCGATCGTTGCCATCCTTTGGCGGTTCGATGGGAGCTTCATCGACCGAGATCGGCAGGTCCAGTGCAGCGTGGCCGACGCGCACCGCATCCGCGCGCTGATCCAGCCCGCGCAACAGGGGATCGAGCACGCTGTCGATTTCGGTCGCCACCGACACCAAAAAACTATTGAGCTCGCGCGCCTCGGGTACGACTGCCGCAGCCGACTCGATCGCCTTGCCGAGACCATCGACGACAGGTCCAAACGCGCCTGCGGCTTGTTTGACACGCGTTTTTATCGCCTCGATTTCGCTTAAGACGCGATCGCGTTCCCGCCTGCTTTTCTCCTCCGACAGGCGGGTTTCAAGTTCGGCGATCTGGGCCGTCAGGGTCGTGGCTTCGGATGCAAGTGCATCGCGCCGTCCGCGCACGCGATCGAGATCGCGGCTGAGATGGTCCACTAAGTCGTCCTTTCCGAACATTGGGTTACTCCGTAGGACAGCCGTTTTGGTCTGTAAGACGGCCTTGGCGCGAACCGCCAGCCTCGCCACCGACCGGATGGCCGGATCGGCCGAAACAGGCATCAACTTCGGTCGCGTCGCATGGGCCGACATGGTGAGCCCCCAATTGTCCACATTAGGCGACCGCATGGTTAACAAGCGGTTAATTTCAACAGCCGATGCTCGCTGTCATCCAATTCCGCTATACTCGCCCGGTAGCATGATCGGAGGGGACGCTTCGATGGAGCACGAGGCCAAGAACGAAACCAAGAACGAACACACGACCGCACCCAGGAACGAACCGAAGACCGAGCCGAAGAACATCGTCATCTGCTGCGACGGCACCGGCAACGAGATCAGCGAGAACATCTCCAATGTGCTCAAGCTCTATCGCTGCCTGCGCAAGACCGACAGGACGCGGCCGCGGCAGCTGGTGTTCTATGATCCCGGCGTCGGCACGGTCACGGAGCCGTCGACGTGGAACCGCTGGAAGGCCGATATCAACCTGGTGCTGGGGCTCGCCACCGGCTATGGGCTCGATGACAACGTGCTCGCGGCCTACGGCTTCCTGGTCCAGCACTACGCGCCGGGCGACCAGATCTATCTGTTCGGCTTCTCGCGCGGCGCCTATACCGTCCGGGTGCTGGCGGGGCTGATCCACAAGGTCGGGCTGATCTCGCCGGAGCAGGCGAACCTCGCAGGCTCGGGCCTGATTGCCTACAAGCAATATTCCGGCACCGGGCGCGGCAATGACCTCTCCGCGCTCACCGATGCGGGCGCCGACGAGGACGGGCCGCTGCCGCAGGACCGCTTCGATCTCGCCGCGCAGTTCGCGCGTATCACCTCCTCGCGCTGGCCGACGATCCGCTTCATCGGCGTGTGGGACACGGTCGCGAGCGTAATTGTGCCGCGGCCGGACCGGCTGTACTGGCCGAGCCTGGAGGAGCTTGCGTTCACGCTGCAGAACCCGAGCGTGAAAATCTTTCGCCAGGCGATCGCGATCGACGAGCGGCGCTGCATGTTCCGTCTGAAGGAGTGGATCGAGCCGCAGCAGTTCTGGAGCAACCGCTTCGTCCCTGACGAGAAGAAGGAGCCGCAGGACATTCTGCAGGTGTACTTTGCCGGCGTGCATTGCGACGTCGGCGGCGGCTATGCCGAGACCGGGAGCGCGCTGTCGAAATATCCGCTCTTGTGGATGATCGACGAGGCGATCAAGGCCGGGCTGCACTTCAACCCGCGCACTGTGAACCAGCTCGCCTGGGGCATCCAGCGCAAGAACAGTCCGTTCACTTACGTCGCGCCCAGCGTGACGGGCGAGCTGCACAATTCGATGACGCCGGCCTGGCGCGTGCTGGAATACTTTCCGAAGAGCGCGAAGTACAAGGAATGGCCGGAGCGGCAGGTCTATTTCGGCTTCTACATCCCCGACTGCGAGCCGCGCCTGATCCCCGAAGGCGCGCATGTGCATGAGAGCGTGGTGAAGCGGATGGTTGACGTGCCCGAGTACAGGCCGGTGAATTTGCCGAAGGATTTTGTGACGGTGCCGATGCCGGTCGGGCCGGAGAAGCCGACGACGGTGGAGGCGGCGTGAGGGGGATAAGTGGCGATGTGAGGTGAGGCGGGAGCGCGCCACATCCTCAATCGTCGTCCTGGCGAACGCCAGGACACATTACCCCAGGGAGGGGTTTGGCGAAGATTCTGAGTTCGGTACTACCACAATCCGCAATCGATAGACCTCGCGGTATGGGTCCTGGCGTTCGCCAGGACGACGGTGTGGAGAGCTCGCGCCACACGAACAGAACAGGGAGCGCGTGGCTAACGCCTTCTTAATCGCATCGAAGAATCGCTAAAATGCTTGCGCAACAGTTAGCGCGATGGTGCGACGCTCTGTGCCATTCTTTCCCGCAAGGACGCATTTCGCGTACGGAGGACAAGCGACATGCAGCATCCGCGTCGATTTACACGCGTCAAGCCGAGCGGGCTGGTGTCGAGGCAGGCCAAGATCATCACGGACCCGAAGGCGCCGGTGATCAACTGCACGCTGATCGACTATTCGCCGGGCGGCGCCTGCGTCGATCTCGGCGGCCAGGTAAAAGTCCCCGACCGCTTCGAGCTGCTCCACGTCAACACGCGCAAACGCTGCCGCGTCGCGTGGAAGCGCGGGACGCGGATCGGGGTGGTGTTTTAGGGGGACGATACACTCGCTGAGACGGAGAGCACGCGCCGCATCATCGGTGCGTTCGATCGCGGGAGCGCAAGCGCAGTACGCGGCGCGATAGCCCCACAAACGTACACGCTCAAGACTTGTCCTTCCGCCACCGCGCCTTCGCGCCCGCGACGATCTGCATGGCGACGCCGGCGATCCAGCCGAGGAAGACGAGCCAGGTCCAGACGATGTCCGGGTTCTCGCGCAGCACGATGACGGCGACGGAGACGAAGGCGGTCACGCTGGCGAAGAGGGTGCCGGCCGAGCTCAGGAATTCCGCGGCGTCGATCTGCTCATGCGCCTGGTCGAAGGGAAGCTGCGGGGTGTCGATGCCGAGATAGAAGCCGATCGTCCCCAGCACCATCATCAGCACCAGAAATCCCTGCGTGGTCAGCATCGGGATCGCCGACCCGACATAGGCGCCGACGAACAGGCCGCACGCCGCCCCCGCCAGCGCCAGTCCGCAGCGCTCCAGCACGTGGGCAGACTTCCGGACACCATAGCGCATGGCAGGCCTCGCGGGGGTTTGCGATGGCGAGGTTAGGCTAATTTCGGGAGTGGCGGAAGGTTAGTAGAGTCACGGAGGGGTGATGCGAGGGTGCGGGGAAGCGGCGTCGCAACTCATGCGCAGCGCATCGTGCACACACGCCCCCTCACCGCGCCCCGAACGTCGTCTTGCCGAACAGCGCCTTCTGCGTCGAGGGCTGCGAGCGCCAATATTGCGGCGGGGCGTCGACGACACCGCCGAGCTCGGCGGCGGCGTGCCAGCCCCAGCGCGGGTCGTAGAGCATGGCCCGCGCGAGCGCGACCATGTCGGCCTTGCCGGAGGCGACAATCTCCTCGGCGTGCTTGGCTTCCGTGATCAGGCCGACCGCGATCGTCGTCACGCCGGTCTCGCGCCTGATGGCCTCCGCGAACGGCACCTGGTAGCCGGGGCCGAGCGGAATCTTCTGCAGCGGCGACACGCCGCCGGAAGAGGCGTCGATCCAGTCGATACCGCGCTTCTTCAACTCTTTGACGAATTCGATGGTCTGCGGCAGGTCCCAGCCGCCTTCGACCCAGTCAGTCGAGGACACCCGCATGCCGACCGGCTTGTCATGCGGGAACGCCGCGCGCACGGCGTCGAATACCTCGAGCGGGAAGCGCATGCGGTTTTGCAAGCTCCCGCCATACTCGTCGGTGCGGTGGTTGGAGATCGGCGAGAGGAATTGAGCCATGAGATAGCCGTGCGCGCCGTGCAGCTCGATCGCATCGATGCCGAGCCGATCGGCGCGGCGCGCGCAATCGACGAAGGCGTCGCGGATGCGGATCATGCCGGCGCGGTCGAGCGCGGTTGGGGCCGCCTCGCCCCCCTTGTGCGGCACGGCGCTTGGCGCAACCGTCTGCCAGCCGCCTTGAGCTTCCGCCAGCTGCTGCCCGCCGTCCCAGGGCCGCGCGGAAGAGCCCTTGCGGCCAGCATGCGCAAGCTGCATCGCGACGGCGGCGGTGGAATGTTTTCGCACCGAGGTGATGATCTGCTTCAGCGCGGCCTCGCAGGCATCGCTGTAGAGCCCGAGGCATCCCGGCGTGATGCGGCCGATCGCCTCGACATGCGTCGCCTCGATGCAGAACACGGACGCGCCCGACAGGGAGAGCGAATTGACGTGGGTGAAGTGCCAGTCGGTGGCAACGCCGTCCTCGGCCGAATACTGGCACATCGGCGACACCATGACGCGGTTCTTCAAGGACAGGCCGCGCAGCTCGATCGGTGAAAACAGGGCGCTCATGCGGGTTCCGGCGGATGGAGGGGCGATGGGCGGGAAGTGTAGTCGGCGGGAGGCGGAATGCTAGCCGCGCGGGAGGAATGGCGGCTAGCGGCGCGGCGCATTGCGCTCTCACATGGTCACAAGGCGGCGCCACACGCTCCGCCGTCGTCCCGGGGCGCGAAGAGAGCCCGGGACCCATACCCCCCAGGGAGAAGTTGTGGCGCGGGACTTCAACCACGATCTCGCCTGGACAACACGACCCTGTGGTGATGGATTCCGGGCTCGCGTGTTGCGCGCCCCGGAATGACGGTGGGAGAAGGAATGCCTCCTTCACACGCGCCCTCACCCACAACACCTACTCCCAGAACGCGCCCGGCTCCGGCTTGCCGATGCGGAAGCGGCCGCCGCGGTCGATGTCGACGACGGCCTCCGCCGAGAACTCGATCGAATAGCGGCCGTCGTCCATCTTGCTCGACTTGCCGAACGCGCCGATCTTGTCGGCGAGCCCGGCATCCTGCATCACGAACAGCCGATGGTCCGAGAAGCGGTAGCGGCGCGGGCCCTGCCATTCGACGCCCGGCCTCGAGGCGCGCATGTCGCCGTCGGTCTTACGGTCGATCTTGCGTCCCGTCATGTCGCGGAACAGGTCCGGCGCGGCGATGAGCTGCGCACGGCCGCCCTCGATCCTGTAGATGTTCAGCGTGAGGATGTGGCGCTCGCTGCGGAAGGAGACCGCGACGTAGTGCGAGTCCGGCGACCAGCCGGCGTGATAGGAATCGGGCGCGGTATCGAGATTGTTGTTCTCGCTGATGTCGTCCAGCACAGCCAGCCGACGGTGGCCGGGTTCGGCCATCAGGTAGACGCGGAATTTGTCGCGGCCGCCCTCGCCGCTTCCATGTGCCGCGATCGACAGCTTTCCGTTCGGCGCGCGCCCGCCCGCGATGATCGCGTACTCGCCCTTGGCATAGTCATGCTCGGCCGTGGCATGCGCCGGCGACAGGGCGGCAAGGGTGAGGGCGAGAGCGAGAATGGCGCGAGGGATGAGCATGCCGATATGTCGCGGCTCTCCGACTGCGCGTTCAACACCCGCCGTCGTCCCGGGGCGCGCGAAGCGCGAGCCCGGGACGACAGCGGGGTTAAGGCTACTACTCCACCAGCGTGAATTGCAGCAGCAGCGTACGCTGGAGAAAGGAGAAATTGTCGTCCGAGACCAGCGTCAGCACGGTCTCGCCGTCGGCGCCGATATGGGCGTCGATGCCTTCCATGTTGTCGATCTCGTGGCCGAGATCGGCGGCGAAGAGCTCGGGACCATCGACCAGCGCGCCGGGCGCGATCGACTTCAAGGGGATCGCGCGGATGCGGATGTTAACGCCGGTGAACCAGGAGAATTTGCGCTCCAGGATCAGGAGTTCGCCCGAAGGCAGCAGCACCGCGTCGCTGATGTCGAAATTCTCGGTGCGGCGCACGCTGAACTGCCCGGGCGAGGGACCGCCGATCAGGAAGGCGATCAGGTTGCCGTCGCGGTCGAGCCCGCGCTCGGAAAACGCGATCAGCGTGCCGGCCAAGGGCTGCGCCTTTTGCAGGCCCTTGGGCACGAACACCAGCGCCTCGAGCCCCTTGTTGTACGGCAGCTTCTTCGCGGCGGGCGGCAACGGCAGCACCTCGCCGCGGGCGCGGGTAAAGCCTTTGGAGAAGTCGAAGCGCATCAGCGCGTTGACGCGCTCGAGCCCGACATAAACGAAGGAGCCGTCGAGCGCGATTGACTCGGTATCGTACCAGAGCCGCTTCTCGGTGATCGGCCGCCCTTCGGCGTTCAGCATCGGCGCGGCCTCGACGTCGTCGAGCCCGGCCATGTCGCGCCCGGCGTAGCGGATGGTCCCGCTGAACCACGCGCCCTGGTCGGAGATCGCGATGAAGCGCTCTCCTTTCTTGCGTTGTCCTTGGGCGTCGAGGAAGCGGATGCCGGAGAGGCCGCCGAAGCCGCGATAGGGCGAGGTCAGGACGAGACCGCTGCGATACTCCAGCGCGCCGAAGCGGGTGCGCGCGCGATCGCGCGGCTCGAACGAAGGAATTTGCCGCGCGTTCACCTCGATGGCGACCGGCTCGGTGACGGTGTGCTCGGCCTGCCCCGCCGATTTCGGCGGCTGGGTCGCGACCTCTGCGCGCGCATTTGCGGGGAGCGCGAGCGTCGCTGCTCCCGCCGCATGGCCGAGAAATTGGCGGCGGGAGAAACGCGCGGTCACGAATGCAGTTTGCGGCGCGGGCGGCTCGGGGCTTGCGCGGGCGCGGTGTGCGTCTCGCTGAAGAGCTCGGCGAGCTTCTCGGTGATGGCGCCGCCAAGCTCTTCGGCGTCCACGATCGTCACCGCGCGGCGGTAGTAGCGCGTAACGTCATGGCCGATGCCGATCGCGATCAGCTCCACTGGCGAGCGCGTCTCGATCTCCTCGATGATGTGCCGCAGGTGCCGCTCGAGATAGTTGCCGGCATTGACCGACAGCGTGGAATCGTCGACCGGCGCACCGTCCGAGATCATCATCAGGATCTTGCGCTGCTCGGTGCGGCCGAGCAGGCGCTTGTGCGCCCAGTCGAGCGCCTCGCCGTCGATGTTCTCCTTGAGCAGCCCCTCGCGCATCATCAGGCCGAGATTCTTCCGCGCACGGCGCCAGGGCGCGTCCGCCGACTTGTAGATGATGTGGCGGAGGTCGTTGAGGCGGCCGGGATTGGCCGGCTTGCCGGCGGCGAGCCAGGCCTCACGCGATTGTCCGCCCTTCCAGGCGCGCGTGGTGAAGCCCAGAATCTCGACCTTGACGCCGCAACGCTCCAGCGTGCGCGCCAGGATATCGGCGCAAGTTGCCGCCACCGTAATGGGGCGTCCCCGCATCGAGCCGGAATTGTCGAGCAGCAGCGTCACCACGGTGTCGCGGAAGGTCGCCTCCTTCTCGCGCATGAAGGACAGCGGGTGATAGGGATCGGTCACCACGCGCGACAGCCGCGCGGGATCGAGAATGCCCTCTTCGAGATCGAACTCCCAGGCGCGGTTCTGCTGCGCCATCAGGCGGCGCTGCAAGCGGTTGGCGAGGCGCGCGACGATGCCCTGCAGATGCGCGAGCTGCTTGTCGAGGTAGGAGCGCAAGCGCTCCAATTCGTCATGGTCGCAGAGATCTTCGGCGGCGATCACCTCGTCGAACTTCGGCGCAAAGGCGTGATATTCCGGCCCGCGCGGCTCGTTGACCCCGCGCGAATTCGGCCGCGTCGCCTCGCCCGGCGTCTCGTCGTCACCGAGCTCGCCGTCGTCGAAGGTGTCCGAGGTCGAGGCCTGCGCGCTTTCCATCGCGCTCTCGCTCATCTCCTCGGTCGTCGCCTGCGCCTGGTCGGCGCTCATCTCCTGCGCGGCGTCGGAATCGGGTGAGCCCTCCGCGCCGGCCTGATCGTTGTCGCCGTCGCGGTTGTCGTCCTGATTGTCGTCCTCGTCGGAATCGGCGTTGCGCTCGTCACCCAGCTCGAGCGCCGACAACAGGTCATGGATGGCGTCGCCGAATTTGGTCTGGTTCTCGACCAGGCTGTCGAGCCGGTCGAGCCGTCTGCCGATCTTGTCCTCCAGCGTCGACCGCCAGAGATCGACCATCTTCTTGGCCGCCGCCGGCGGCGCCATTCCGGTCAGGCGTTCACGCACCAGCATGGCGAGCGCATCCGCCAGCGGCGCATCGGCGCGGTCGGTAATCTCGTCGAACTTGCCGCGATGGAAATGGTCATCGAGCATCGCGGTGAGGTTCTTGGCAACGCCCGCCATGCGGCGCGCGCCGATCGCCTCGACCCGCGCCTGCTCCACCGCCTCGAACACGCCGCGTGCCTGCGGATTGCCCGGCATCAGCTTGCGATGCAGTTTCGGATCGTGACAGGCGAGCTTGAGCGCGATCGAGTCGGCATGGCCGCGCACGATCGCCGCATCGCGCTTCGTCATTTTCCGCGCCGGCTCGGGCAGCCGCGCCTTGCCCGGCGCAAGGCCGGGGCGCTCGGCGGCGAAGCTGATTTCGAGCTCGGGCGTCTTGGCGATCGCCTTCAGGCACGACGCCACCGAGCGCTTGAACGGCTCGGTCGGCGCTTCCTTGGTGTTGCGGAATTTGGAGTTGGATGTGCTGCTCATAGCGACTTCGTAAACCAATGGCGCGTCACGCCGCCAGGATAGCCGTCAATGGCGCCGAATTCTTCGTAGCCGCTAGCGCGGTAGAAGCCCGGCGCCTGGAAACTCATCGTGTCGAGATAAGACCGGGTCGCCCCGATCTTTCTCGCCTCGTCCTCGATCGCCGCGATCAGCTTGGTGCCGTGGTCCTTGCCGCGGAATTTCTGCTCGATCCAGAAGAACTGGATGAACAGAACCTGCGTCCAGACCTCACCGACGATGCCGCCGACGATCTTGCCGCGCTCTTTCAGGGAAATCGCGAGGCGCTTGTACTTCTGCTTTCCCATCCGCTCATTGTTGTAGCCAATGAGCCCGGCGAGCACCGCTTTCTTGGTCGTCCCAATGCTGCGCTCGGCGGTGATGGTTGGCATGGGACTAGCTAAGCGCCACGTTGACCGCCGATTCCGGCAGCTCCGCGTTGAAGCAGCGCTGATAGAACTCGGCGACCAGGGGACGCTCGAGCTCGTCGCACTTGTTGAGGAAGGTGACGCGGAAGGCGAAGCCGATATCGCCGAAGATGTCGGCGTTCTCGGCCCAGGTGATCACCGTGCGCGGGCTCATCACCGTCGACAGATCGCCATTGGCGAAGGCGTTGCGGGTGAGATCGGCAAGGCGAACCATCTTGTTGACGATGTCGCGGCCTTCCTGGGTGCGATAGTGCTTGGCCTTCGCCAGCACGATCTCCACTTCCTCGTCATGCCCGAGATAGTTGAGCGTGGTGACGATCGACCAGCGGTCCATCTGGCCCTGGTTGATCTGCTGGGTGCCGTGATAGAGGCCCGAGGTGTCGCCGAGGCCGACGGTGTTGGCGGTCGAAAACAGCCGGAACGCCGGATGCGGCTTGATCACCTTGTTCTGGTCGAGCAGCGTCAGGCGGCCGGAGACTTCCAGCACGCGCTGGATCACGAACATCACGTCCGGGCGGCCGGCGTCGTATTCGTCGAACACCAGCGCGACGTTGTGCTGGAGCGCCCAGGGCAGAATGCCGTCGCGGAATTCGGTGACCTGCTTGCCGTCCTTGACCACGATCGAGTCTTTGCCGACGAGGTCGATACGGCTGATGTGGCTGTCGAGGTTGACGCGCACGCAGGGCCAGTTGAGGCGCGCGGCGACCTGCTCGATATGGGTGGATTTGCCGGTGCCGTGATAGCCCGTCACCATGACGCGGCGGTTCTTGGCGAAACCTGCGAGGATCGCGAGCGTGGTGGCGCGGTCGAAACGGTAATCGGCATCGACTTCGGGCACGTGAGGATCGACTTCGGAATAGGCCGGCACTTCGAGATCGCTGTCGATCCCGAAGACCTGGCGGACCGACACCTTCATGTCGGGCAAACCGTTGACTTCCTCAACTTTGGACAGGGCGGCGGTCGTCATTCATCCTCCGAGGCCCCGGGCGGTCCCGAGACCAGTTATTTGCACTTTGGCGGCGGCTGGGTGCAGTTGCGAACCTATCAGAGACCACGAGCCGGCAGAAGCCCGCGCCCCAATCAAAGTTCCGTTGTCATTTCATTTAGATAGGCAAGGAACGCGATTTTTGGAAGGCTGCCCTGCGAATCACGCCGAAATTCCATGGCCTTCAAGCGTTCGCCGCCCGCTTTGGCACTTTGGCGGCCGCGCCCTACTTGTGTAAGGTCTGAACCCAAATGCTCCTGCCCGATACAGAGACGACGTGACGTCCTTCCTCGATCCCTTCATAGACTTCGTCTCGGCCCATGCTGGGCTGGCCTACCTGACTCTCTTCCTCGCGGCGCTGCTGGAGGCTGTTCCGGTGGTGGGTTCGGTCGTTCCCGGCTCGACCATCATCCTGGCGCTGAGCGCCCTGATCCCGGGCGGCGAACTGAAACTACAATGGGTGCTACTGGCCGCCGCCCTCGGCGCCATTCTGGGTGACGGCTCGGCCTACTGGATCGGACACAAGCAGCAGCGCGAGATCCTCAATAGCTGGCCTCTGACCAACTATCCCCGCGTGATCGAGGAGAGCGAGACCTTCTTCCGCCGGTTCGGCACCTGGGCGGTGTTCTTCGCCCGCTTTGTCCCACCAATCCGGGCTTTCGTACCGGTCACCGCCGGTGCGGTCGGCATGGCGCCGGCGCGCTTCTATGCGGTCAATATCCCTGCAATCCTGGTCTGGGCGCCGGCGCACGTGCTGCCGGGCGACCTCGCGATTTCGGCCTGGCACAGCTATTCCGGCCTGCCGCACCACGGGCATCCCGCCAAGCACATCTGGATGCTCACTGTCGTCGGCGTCGCGATCGTTGTGGGCCTCGTGATCTGGAGCATCCGCCGGAGGCACGGCAGCAGGGTCGTGCCGGCAAAGCCGGAGGGTTAGAGGGCCGCCACACCACAGGTGTCGTCCTGGCGAAAGCCAGGACCCATTACCCCAGGGAGTGGTTCGGCGAAGATTCGTCGTCCGGTACTGCTAGCGTCCCTAATCGATAGATTCCGCGGTATGGGTCCTGGCTTTCGCCAGGACGACGATGGAGAGCTCGGGGGTGGCAGAGCGATCTGGGGCGAGGAGCGATCTCAGCCCTTCGTATCGACTGTCCCCGCCCGCCGCCCAGGCGCTGGCCCAACATAGCGCGCCCGCGGGCGGATCAGCCTTCCGTGCTGCAATTGTTCGCTCGCATGCGCGATCCAGCCGACGCTGCGCGCCATTGCGAACAGCGCGAGCTCGCTGCCGGCCGGCAGGCGCAGGGCGTGCACCAGCACGGCGAGCGCGTAGTCGATATTGACGAACTCGCCGGTCGCCTCCGCAATCCGCTCCGGCACCTCGCGGGTGAATTTGCGCGGCGCGCCGGCCCTCGCCAACGCATTGAGCAGCGACTGTGCGCGCGGATCGCCGCGCTTGTAGACGCCGTGGCCGAAGCCGGCAAAATGCTCGCCGAGCGCGACGCGCTCACGCACCATCGGCTCGACATCGCGATCCACCAGCGTCTTCACGAGCTGCGAGGCCAGCACGCCGGCGCCGCCATGTTTCGGGCCTTTCAGCGCGGCGAGACCAGCAATGACGGCATCGTAGAGATTGAGCCCGGTAGAAGCCGCGCAGCGTGCGGTGAAGGTCGACGCATTCAGTTCGTGTTCTGCCAGCAGTACCAGCGCGCGGCGGACGAGATCAGCCGCATGCTTGTTGTCGGGTGCCCAGGCGCTGGCGATCTGCTGATGTAGCGGCGCGGACGAGGGCTCGGCATTGAGCATGGTTGCGACCAGCAGCCGGACGATGCGCGCTCCGACCATCGCGCGGCCATCGGGCGCGCGGGTAAAGGCGCGGGGATCGGCGCTCGCGGCAAGCGCCAGCACCGCGATGGCGCGGTCGATTGGGGCTGCTCGGCGCGCGGCCTCCGCGATCGCGCGCATCTCGTCCGAGACCTGGGGGCAATTGTCCGATGCAAAGGGATCGACGCCGGAGACGTCCCAGAGCAACGTCGCGGCATGCTCCAGCGTGTCCCGCTCAGCGAGGTCGACGCAGTTCACGCCGCGATAGATCGCGCCCTCCTCGGTGATGGTCGAGATCTCCGTGTCCATCACCGGCAGGTCGGCGTCGAAGCTGCGCAGGCCCCGCGGTTCCGGCGACGGGACGCGACGCTCTTTCAGGTTGCGGACGTCCTCGGCGCGGTAGCGGTTTTTGCGCGAATCCGCCGTCGGCTCGGAGCGGATCAGGCCGCGGCTGACATAGGCGTAGAGTGTCGCAGGCGAGATCGCAAGTTCCGCGGCGGCCTCCCGCGCCGAGAGGTACAGCTCCTCGGAATTTTTCATATTGATTTATGTAATCAAGATTGATCAATCTGTCGAGAGGCCTGACCTTTCTCATCGTGAAAGGAGACAGGCCATGAACATCCACCTCACCAAAAGCCAGATTGGGCTGGACGGGGTTCCCGCCGCCGAGACCGTGCTCAGCCATGTCGACGGCGAGCGCGGCGAGCTCATCATTGCCGGCGAGCATGTCGGCACCCTCGCCCGCCAGTCGAGCTTCGAGGGCGTCACCGCCCGGCTCTGGAACGGCGCATCTAGAGGCACGCTCAGCGAAGCCAATGTGCGCGCGAGCCTCGGGCTTGCACGCGAACGCGCCTTTGCGCGGCTGCCGGATCTTTTGCCGGCAACGCGCGGTATGGGCATCATCGACGGGTTTCGCGCGGCGGTCGCAGGACTTCGCGCCGAGAACGGGCTCGAGCACGAGGCGACCATCGTCGGCGCGTTTCCGGTGATTGCCGGCGCGCTGGTGCGACAGGCGAAGGGATTTGATCCGGTCGCGCCCGATCCGAATGCGAGCCATGCCGCCGATACGCTGAAGATGCTGCGTGGCGCTATGCCCGAGCCGCGCGAGGTCGCGGCGCTGGACGCCTATCTCGTCACGGTCTGCGATCACGGCATGAACGCCTCGACCTTCGCCACGCGCGTGGTGGCCTCGACGCAGGCCGATCTGTTCGCCGCCGTCACCGCCGGCTATTGCGCACTGACGGGACCGCTGCACGGCGGCGCGCCGGAGCCGGTGCTGGAAATGCTGGATGCAATCGGTTCGCGCGAACGGATTAGGCCGTGGGTCGATGCGGCGCTGGCGCGCGGCGAACGGCTGATGGGTTTTGGCCATCGCGTCTATCGCGTGCGCGATCCGCGCGCCGACCTGCCGTTTGCCGGCGAGGTCGAGGCCTATATCCGCGCCGCGCTGCGCAAGAAGAATCCGGATCGGCCGCTGGAGACCAATGTCGAGTTCTTCACCGCGATCCTGCTCGATGCCCTCGCCATCCCGCGCCAGGCCTTCACGCCGATCTTCGCGGTAGCGCGCTCTGCAGGCTGGACCGCGCATGCACTCGAGCATCGGCGGACAGGACGGCTGATCCGGCCGAGTTCGTCGTATGTGGGAGCGATGCCGAAGGATTGAGCGACGTCTAGCCCGGATGGAGCGTGCTGTCCCCTCTCCCCTTGCGGGAGAGGGTGGCTCGCCGCGCAGCGGCGAGACGGGTGAGGGGTTCTCTCGGCGGACGAATCTCTTGCAGTGAACTCGCGGACCCAACCCCTCATCCGGCGCTTCGCGCCACCTTCTCCCACAAGGGGAGAAGGGAAAGCAGCGAGCGCGCGCCAGGGTGCGGGGGCCTACGCCTCCTTCACCACCGTCTTCAGATAATTATACGCCTTGATGATCTCGATCAGGCGGTCTTCGGTGGAGCGGTCGCCGCCGTTCGCATCCGGGTGATGCTGCTTCACCAGCGCCTTGTACTTGGTCTTGACGTCGGCGAGCGTGGCGTCGGGGCCGAGCCCCATGACCTGAAGCGCCTTGCGCTCGGCGTTCATCACCTTGCGCGTTTCAGCCTTGGGCTGGGCCTCCGGCCCGCGCCGCCAGTTGGCGCGGCCGTTGATCTCGCTGAACATGCTGAACGGATCGAAGGCGCCATCGATCTCGGCTTCCGCACCCTTCTTGACGCCGCCATTGGCGCCCATCTTCCAGGTCGGGCGGTGGCCGGTCAGCGCATCCTTCTGGTAGCGCGCGACGGCGTCGGCATTCATGCCGGAAAAGAAATTGTAGTTCTGGTTGTACTCGCGCACGTGATCGAGGCAGAAGTGCCAGTACTCGCGCGAATTCTCACGGCCCTTTGGCGCGCGGTGGCTGCCCTTGTTCTGGCAGCCGGTCCATTCGCAGGCGACCACGGTCTCGCGCGGCTTCGCTTCCGGCTTCGCACCTCTCGGCTTGACGCGGATGGAGTCGAAGAATTTTGATGAATCGATCGGCATGGCTAACTTTGACTACGCAATGCAAAAACCTTCAAGTCTTGACATTGCGATTGGCGTAGAAGCACGGGATTAAAGAAACGCGATCGCGCGACTTTATGGCTCACATGACAGGCAACGACATGGCTACACAAGACACTATCAGCAACAAGTTGCGCGAAGCTTTCTCGCCGGACAGCCTGCAAGTGGTCGATGAATCACATTTGCATGAAGGCCATGCGGGCCACCGGCCGGGCGGCGAGACGCATTTCCGGGTTTATATCGTGTCTGATGCCTTCAAAGGGAAGAGCCGGGTCGAGCGTCACCGCATGATTAATGCGACGCTGGCCGCGGAACTCTCCGGCGGCGTGCACGCGCTGGCCATCCACGCGCAGGCGCCGGGGGAAGGCGGGAGCTAACCGCCCTATTCGAGCAACAAATCGCGCCATTTTCCCTCATCCTGAGGAGCGCGCCCTTGCGCGCGTCTCGAAGTATGAAGGCCGAGAGGCTGCCGCCGGGCCTGCATGGTTCGAGACGGCGCTTCGCGCCTCCTCACCATGAGGGTTCGACAGAAGCGCGTGAAGCTAGAACGACGTCCCTGCCCGCCTCGGCTTGGCCTCCTCCACCTCCGCTTCGCGCGGCACCGGCGAAATACGGAGTGCGGTGATGCGGTTGCGCTCGCGGCGCAGCACTCGGAAGCGGAAGCCGTGGAACGTAAAACTCTGGCCGCGGTCCGGGATCGAGCGCGCCTCGTGAATGACGAGGCCGGCGACCGTCGTTGCCTCTCCATCAGGCAGACGCCAGTCCATGGCGCGGTTGAGATCGCGGATCGGCACCGAGCCGTCGACCACGACCGAACCGTCTGGCTGGGCGCGCACGCCGGCGACGACCACGTCGTGCTCGTCGGAGATATCGCCGACGATCTCTTCCAGAATGTCTTCCAGCGTCACAAGACCTTCAACTTCGCCGTACTCGTCGACGACGAGCGCGAAATGGGTCTTGCGGCGGCGGAAGGCTTTTAGCTGCTCGGATACGGTGCGCATCTCCGGCACGAACCAGGGCGGCAGCGCAATGGTCGAGGCGTCGATGCGCGAGGTGTCGCCTTCGGAGGCCCGAATGGCGCGCAACAGGTCCTTGGCGTGCAGCACGCCGATGATGTTCTCGGGCTTGTCGCGCCACAGCGGGATGCGGGTGTATTCGGTCGCCAGCACCTCGCGCACCAGATCCTCCGGCGGCAGGTCGGCGTTGATCATCATCATCTCGGTACGATGGATCATGACGTCGGACACCTGAAGCTCACGCAGGTCGAGGAGACCGCCGAGCATGTCGCGGTCCTGCTTCTCGACCTTGCCTTCATGGTGCAAGAGGTCGACCGCGCCGCGCAGGCGCTCGGTCGGCGACAGGATCGCCTGGTGCTCGCCGGCAAGACCGAACAGCCGCATCAACAGGCGCACGATGACTTCCACCACCGTCAATAGCGGCCCGAGCACGTACATCGTCAGCCGCATCGGACGCGCCACGGCGAGCGCGACGCGGTCGGGTGCGTTGATGGCGATGGTCTTTGGCAAGACTTCCGCGAAGATCACGACCAGCGCGGTCATCACACCGGTCGCGTAGAGCACGCCGACCTCACCGAACCAGGTGGTGAAGATGCCGGTCGCAATCGCCGACGCCCCGATATTGGCGATGTTGTTGCCGAGCAGCAGCGCGCCGATCAGGCGCTCGCGCATATCGAGCAGTTGGGAGACGACATCGGCCTCGCGATGACCCTGCCTGGAGAGCCGCAGCATGCTGGCGCGCGAGGCGCCGGTCAGCGCGGTCTCGCTCGCGGCGAAGAACGCCGAGACCAGGAGACAGAAGACGACGATGGAGAATCCGAGCCAATCCATGACCCAACCGCCGATATCAATCGCTCATCACGCCTTGCGCGCGAGCTTGTCGTTGAGGAAATCGCGTACCAGCGACGGCTCGACATCCTTGGCGATGACGGCGCGCCCGACTGCTTCCAGGAGGATGAAGGTGAGCTTGCCGCGCTTGACCTTCTTGTCCTGCGCCATCAGCGCCAGCAGCGCGTCGGCGTCGACAAGCCCCTCCTGCGCAAAGCCCGCGATATCCTGAAGACGCGTTGGCAAGCCAGCCTCCGCAAGGTGACGTTCGACGCGCGCCGCATCCGCCGCACCGATCATGCCGAGCCTTGCGGAGAACTCCGCCGCCAGCACCATGCCGATCGACACGCCCTCGCCGTGGAACAGCCGGTCGGAGAAGCCGGTGGCGGCTTCCAGCGCGTGACCAAAGGTGTGGCCGAGATTGAGCAGCGCGCGCTCGCCGGTCTCGCGCTCATCACGCGAGACGACGCCTGCCTTGGCGCGGCAGGAGGTCGCGATCGCGTGCTCGCGCGCCGAGCCGCCCTTGAAGATGTCGGCGTGGTTCTTCTCCAGCCAGGTGAAGAAGGCCTCGTCGCCGAGCACGCCGTATTTGGCGACCTCAGCATAGCCGGCGCGGAACTGCCGCGGCGACAGCGTATCGAGCACGGCGGTGTCGGCAATGACCAGCACCGGCTGGTGGAAGGCGCCAAGCAGATTCTTGCCCTGCGGCGAGTTGATGCCGGTCTTGCCACCGACGCTGGAATCAACCTGAGCCAGAAGCGAGGTCGGCACCTGCACGAAGTCGACGCCGCGGCGCAGGATCGCGGCCGCAAAGCCGGCGAGATCGCCGACCACGCCGCCACCGAGCGCAATGACGAGATCGTTGCGCTCGATCTTCGCGGCGATCAGCGCCTCGCTGACCTTTTCGAGCCCGGCATAGGTTTTGGAAATCTCGCCTTCTTCAACAACGATGCGCGAGGTCGGAACGCCCGCGGCTGCGAGCGAGGCTTCAGCCGGCTCCAACCAATGCTTTGCGACGGTGCGATCGGTGACGATCGCGGTGCGCACGCCGGGGCGCAGGGCCGCGACACGCGCGCCGAGCGAGGCCAGCACGTCCCGGCCGATGACGATGTCGTAGGTGCGCTCGCCGAGCGCGACGTCGACGATAACAGGATCTGAATGTTTCAACGGCGCGGTCATCTCGCGGCACTCGCTACATCGAAGGGTGGGGAGCGCCGCAGAGATAGTCGCGCAGCGTCTCCAGGCACTCCTCCACGATCCGGTCATGCGGCACGTCGCGCGAGGAGATCGTGAGGTCGGCATTCTGGTAGACCGGCTCGCGTTCGCTGAGCAACCGGGTTACCGTCCCTTCCGGATCGGCGGTTTGCAGCAGCGGGCGATCGGCGCGGCGGCGTACCCGCCGCATGATGACGTCATGATCGGCCCTGAGCCAGATCGAGACCGCCTTGGCCGCGATGCGCGCCCGCGTCTCCTCGCGCATGAAGGCGCCGCCGCCGGTGGCGAGCACCAGCGGGCCGCCGTCCAGGAGGCGCGCTATCACCCGCGTCTCGCCGTCGCGAAAATAAGGCTCGCCGTGGCGCTCGAAGATTTCCGGTATGGTCATGCCGGCAGCCGCCTCGATCTCAGTGTCGGCATCGACGAAAGGCAGCTTGAGCCGGGCCGCGAGGCGCCGGCCGATGGTGGATTTGCCGACCCCCATCATGCCGACCAGCACGATCGAGCGGCCCGCAAGCGCCGACAGGATGTCGGGCTCGGGCGAGCTTGGTGCTGGTACGGCGGCCTCGGACATGGATCTCGCTCAATCTGCCGCCAAAGGCGGCATCTGGGGCCACCTATACGACCCCGAAGGGACCCTCGCCAGAGACTCTTGCCACGAAACGGCGAACATGTTGGATGATTTCATTGGTTAATTCGCCCCGACGAGACCCCTACCGAGACTTCGCCCGATGCCCAGCCTGTTCCGCTTCCTGACGGTCGTCGCCGTACTCGCCGGCATCGTCTATGGCGTGATCTTCGCGCTGGCGAATTTCGTCAGCCCAAAGTCGCGGGAAATGACCGTGACCATCTCGCCTGACAAGTTTCTCAAGAAATAGGCGCTAGCCTCCGGGGCATGCCAGCAAAGCCCTCCAATACCCAACTGACCGGCCTGTTCCTCGACATGCTCGCGGCGGAACAAGGTGCCGGCCCCAATACGCTCGACGCCTACCGGCGCGACCTCACCGACTTCTCCGACTTCCTCGCCCACAAGCGCCAGGATTTCATCGGCGCCGACACGCAAGTCTTGCGCGACTATCTCGGTGATCTCGATACGCGCGGGTTCAAATCGACCAGCGTCGCCCGCCGCCTGTCGGCGATGCGGCACCTGTTTCGCTTCCTGCTCAACGAGCGCATTCGCAGCGACTATCCCGCCGCGATCCTCTCGGGACCGAAGCGCGGCCGCAGCCTGCCGAAGGTGCTGTCGATTGCCGACGTCGATCGCATGCTGAGACGCGCCAAGGAGCTGAGTGAGGCGGCGGACGCGTCGCTCTCCCAGCGGCTCCGCAGCTTGCGGCTCTATTGCCTGCTCGAAGTACTTTACGCCACGGGCCTGCGTGTCTCCGAACTGGTGTCGCTGCCGCGCTCGGCCGCAAAGCGCGACGCGCGCATGATCGTGGTGCGCGGCAAGGGCAACAAGGAGCGCCTGGTGCCACTCAACGAGGCCGCGCGGCAGGCGATGGCGGATTATCTTGCGGCAACGGACGCCGCCAAAGGCGACAGCAAGGGCGACGGCAAGTCGAACAAGAAAGGCAGCCTCGCAGCCTCGAAATGGCTGTTTCCCTCCTTCGGCGAAAGCGGCCACCTGACGCGGCAGCATTTTGCCCGCGACCTGAAGGAGCTCGCGGTCGCCTCCGGTCTTCAGGCGCGCCTCGTCTCCCCGCACGTGCTGCGCCACGCCTTTGCCAGCCACCTCCTCCACAACGGCGCCGACCTGCGCATCGTGCAGACGCTGCTCGGCCACACCGACATCTCGACGACGCAGATTTACACCCATGTGGTGGAGGAGCGCCTGAAGAGCCTGGTGCGCGACCTGCACCCGCTGGCGGAGAAGTAGGCGAAGCAACCTCCGCCGTGGTCCCGGACAAGCGTAAGCGCAAATCCGGAACGACAGCGGAGGTTGGAGTCGGGACACGAGAGCCACCACCATCCGCCTTGACTTCCGCCCCGTCTCCGCAGAAAGAGCCGTCTGCCTTTGTCGCGATTTGGCGCGCGGCTGCTCTTATCCCGCGCCAAGCCATTGAAGACGCTCCACTTCTCTGTCCCGCCGGAAATCTGCTTCGTCTCCCCACCCTGCCCCCTATATTGAACCGATGTCAGACCTCATGCGCAGCTATCTCGATTTCGAAAAGCCCGTCGCCGAGCTCGATTCCAAGCTCGACGAATTGCGCGCGCTCTCGGCCTCCGGCGACATTGCCGAGGAGGTCGGCAAGATCGAGGACAAGGCGGCGCAGGCGCTCGCCGATCTCTATGCGAATTTGACGCCGTGGCAGAAGACGCTGGTCGCCCGCCATCCGCAGCGGCCGCACTTCTCCGACTTCATCAACGGCCTGGTCACCGAATTCACCCCGCTCGCCGGCGACCGCAAGTTCGGCGAGGACGAGGCGCTGGTCGCAGGCTTCGGCCGCTTCCGCGGCGAAGCCATCTGCGTGATGGGCCAGGAAAAGGGCGATTCCACCGAGAGCCGCATCAAGCACAATTTCGGCATGGCGCGGCCCGAAGGCTATCGCAAGGCGGTGCGGCTGATGGAGATGGCCGAGCGGTTTGGCCTGCCCGTGCTGTCGATCGTCGATTCTGCCGGCGCCTATCCCGGCATCGGCGCGGAAGAGCGCGGACAGGCCGAAGCGATTGCGCGCTCGACGGACGCCTGCCTGTCGCTAGGCGTGCCGAACGTTGCGATCATCACCGGCGAGGGCATGTCGGGCGGCGCGATCGCGATCACCACGGCGAACCGCGTCCTGATGCTGGAGCATGCGATCTACAGCGTGATCTCGCCGGAGGCCGCCTCCTCGATCCTCTGGCGCGACGGCACCAAGGCCCAGGAAGCCGCCAACAGCATGAAGATCACAGCCCAGGACATGCTGCGCTTCGGCGTCATCGACAGCATCCTCAAAGAACCCGTCGGCGGCGCCCACCGCGACCCCGCCGCCATGATCGCCACCACGGGCGAGGCGATCGAGCAGGCCTTCATCGAGCTGCGCAACCTCGATGCGGACGCCATCCGCAAACAGCGTCGGCAGAAATTCCTCGAAATCGGCCGCAAACTGGCGTGATTTGGGGGTGCCGTGTCCCGGACGCGGTGCAGCGTGCAACGCTGCTCCGCAGAGCCGGGACCCAGCAGGCCACACGATCACCTGCGGCATGGGCCCCGGCTCAGCGACGCACCGCTCCGCGCTGCGTCGCGTCCGGGGCACGAGACCATCCCCGAATGACGGCCTCAATAGCCCGCTAACACCCCATTAACCCTTTTTTCGCCCGAATCGGCGATCCCGGCCGTAATTGAGCCGCTACGCCCTGATTTAGTCTTTGTTGACCATCCCTATGGGGCAACGGGCTCGTGATCCGCGCCTGGGTTGCGACGGTTTGGCCCAGAGGGTAAGATTTTAATCAATGGCTTCAGGGCATAAGCGCTGGGGCTTGGTCTGCAAAAAACCCGTCAATCGCGGGTCCGGATCGCCGGTCAGGCCATGCTCCAAACCTGGGGGTTTTGCGATTTGCCCGGTGAGTGTGGGGTCCATCTTGATTTCTAGCTCGCTTGCACGCGCGCTTTTGACGTCGGTTGCGCTTGTCACCAGCGTGCTGCTGGCTGGCTGCGACACCGATCAGGTCTCGCTTGCGACCAACGCCAAGGCCAACCAACCCGTCTCGCCAAAGCTTCTCGCCGCGATGACCGAGAAGGACATGGATCTGCAATCGCCGATCCTGGTCCGCCTGTTCAAGCAGGAGGCCGAGCTTGAGGTCTGGAAGCAGACCCGAAGCGGCCAGTTCGCGCTGCTCAAGACCTATCCGATCTGCCGCTGGTCGGGCGATCTCGGGCCGAAGGTGCGCGAAGGCGACCGCCAGGCGCCCGAGGGGTTCTACTCGATCAACCCCAGCCAGATGAATCCGCAGTCGGCCTATTACCTCTCGTTCAACACCGGCTATCCCAACGCGTTCGACCGCGCGCTCGGCCGCTCCGGCTCGCAGTTGATGGTGCACGGCGACTGCTCCTCGCGCGGTTGCTACGCGATGACGGACGAGCAGATCGCGGAGATCTATTCGCTCGGGCGTGAGTCCTTTTTCGGCGGCCAGAAGGCGTTCCAGTTCCAGGCGTATCCGTTCCGGATGACGCCGGTGAACATGGCCAAGCACCGCAACAATCCAAACATGGCCTTCTGGAAGATGATCAAGGAAGGCAATGATCATTTCGAGGTGACGCGGCAGGAGCCGAAGGTCGATTTCTGCGAGAAGAAGTACGTCTTCGACGCGGCGAAGACGCCGGATGCCAAGCGCGATCCCGTGTTCGATGCCTCCGCAAAGTGCCCGGCCTACGTGATCCCCGACGACATCGCGAGCGCCGTGCGCGAGAAGGAGCAGAAGGACGAGGCGGAATACGCCAGGCTCGTCGCCAAGGGCACGCCGATGGCGCGCATGAATACCGGCATCGACGGCGGCATGAACAAGGTGTTCGCCGCGAAGATTCCGGAAGGCTCGACGGGCCTGTCCGAGGGCGCCGAAGGCTCCACGCTGCAGATGCTGGCGATGTCGAAGGCGCCCGGCACGATCCCCGGCACCGTCAATCCGCCGAGGCCGAACCTCGAGCCTGCCGCAGCAAGCCCGCAGAGCGAGCCGGTCGTCGCCGCCCCTGCGCAAGCCAGCAACACCCGCGTCGCGGCCGCCGCGCCCACTGACAAAGAGAATTCGCAAGGCGGCGGCTTCTTCTCCGGCCTCGCCCGCAAGATGGGCATGGGTAGTGCCGACACCACGGCGACCGCATCGCCGCCGCCGGCCACCACCGCTTCGGCAACTCCGCCCACGGCCGCATCCCGGCTGAAGGCCGCGGTGACCCGGTTCGTGCCGGGACACGGCACGGCCAAGGACGCGAAGGACGCCCCCAAGGAAACTGCTAAGGAAGCAGCCAAGCCGGTCGCAGCCGCCAAACCCGCCGAGCCGAAGCCGGCCGACACCAAGGTCGCCGCCTCACGCCCGCCGCTGAAGCCGCCAGTGTCGGATAACGCGGCTGCAGCCGGCAGCAAAGACGCGCAACTCGCAGGCGCCGCGCCGGTGATGTCGTCGAACTCATTCGACAGCCGGTTCGGGGCGGTGAAGTAGGCGACGTCTTCGCGTCCAGAGACACACTCAGCCGTCATTCCCCGCGAAAGCGGGGAATCCAGTATTCCAGAGACAGCGCGAGGATACGGAGAGGCCGCGGCGAACTGTGTCGCCCGGTCGAGCCGTGCGACGAGATGCGGAGTGCGCGCACCGGCTGTGCACGCCCGACAAGTTGGGGCACCTGAAATTCCCTACGGCGCCAGATACCTTAGCAGCTCCGGATTCCCCCGCACATCTCCCGCCGCGCCCTGCAATGCGACGCGGCCGCGGTCGAGGACGTAAGCGTAGTCGGCGACCCTTAGCGCGAGGTCGAGGTGCTGCTCGACGATGATCACCGCGATCTGCTTGGCGAGCTCGATCAGGCGCTCGGTGATCTCCTCGATAACGCCGATCCAGACGCCTTCGGTCGGCTCGTCCAGCAGCAGGAGTTTTGGATCGCCCAGCATGGCGCGGCCGATGGCGAGCATCTTGCGCTCGCCTCCGGAGAGCGTGCCGGCGGGCTGGTCGAGGCGCTGGCCGAGCTTCGGGAAGATCGTCAGCACGCGGTCGACGGCGGCGGAATCCTTGGCCGCGAGCGAGCCGACGGCGAGATTGTCGCGTACCGACAGACGGGCGAACACCGAATGCTCCTGCGGCACGTAGCCGATGCCGGCGCGCACGCGCTCTTGGGTAGCGCGGCGGCTGATGTCGTGGCCATCGAAGGCGACCTCGCCCTTCCACGCCGGCAGCTCGCCGACGATCGTCTTCATCAGCGTGGTCTTGCCGGCGCCGTTGCGGCCGAGCACAGCGACGCCGCCGCGCCAGGGAATGCCGAGGCTGACGTCGAACAGCACCTGGCTGCGGCCATAGCCGGCGTCGAGATGCTTGATATGCAAAAACTCCTGCTCAGGCACGGCGCAAATAAATCTCCTGGACGGACTTGTTGGCCTGGATCTCCGACACCGTACCTGATGCCAGCACCTTGCCCTGGTCGAGCACGGTGAGGCGGTCGCAGATGTCGCGGATGAAATCTAGATCGTGCTCGACGATGACGAGTGAGCAGTGCTGCTTGATCGGCGCGAGCAACTCACCGGTGACGCGGCGCTCCTCCAGGCTCATGCCGCCGGTCGGCTCGTCGAGCAGCAGAAGCCGCGGCTTGCCGGCGAGCGCCATCGCGATCTCCAGCCATTGCTGCTGGCCGTGCGACAGCGTCGCCGCCGCATCGAAGGCGCGGCTCGCAAGACGGAACTGCGTCAGCATCGCCATCACCTGGTCATGCAGCGCGCCGCGGGTGCGCGAGAACACGAGATCGAACAGCGAGGACTGCGCCTGCAGCGCCAGCAGGATGTTGTCGTACAGCGTGAGCGTCGGCAGCACGCTCGTGATCTGGAATTTCAGGCTCATGCCGGCCCGCGCGCGCTCGGTCGGCGTGAACGCGGTGATGTCGGCGTTGACGAAAGAGACCTTGCCCTGCGTCGGCACCTCGGCGCCCGCGATGCACTTCATCAGCGTGCTCTTGCCCGAGCCGTTCGGCCCGATCAGGCCGTGAAACTCGTTCTCGCCGACGGTAAGCGTGGCGCCATCGAGCGCTGTGAGCTTGCCGAAGATTTTCGTGATGCCTGCGGCTTCAAGAAGCGGCATTGCGCTTCTCCTTTTCAGTCTCCTTGGGCTTCGCACCAAAGCTGCCGACGCGCTCGCGTTCTCCTAACACGAAGCTGATCAGGCCTAGGGGACGGAACAGGATGACGAACAGCAGCAGCACGCCCAAGATGATTGGCCAGATGTCGCGATAATTGTCCGACAGCCAGAAGCTGACGCCTTCGATGATCACGGTGCCGATCACGGCGCCGATCAGCGTGCCGGAGCCGCCGAACAGCACGTAGAGCACGACCTGGGTGGATACGACGACGCCGACCATGTTGGGCCAGACAAACCCTTCGTGGAAGGCGTAGAGGCTGCCGGCAAGGCCGGCGATGCTGCCGCCGACCGCGAACACGATGGCCTTAAGATGCTGGGCCTTGTAGCCAAAGAATGCGATACGCTGCTCGTTCTCGCGAAGGCCCGCGAGCGCCAGGCCGAATTGCGAGCGCACCAGGAAGCGGCACAGGAGATAGGCGACGACGAGGATGCCGAGCGTGAGATAGTAGAAGACCGACCCCTCGGAGAATTCGTAGGAGCCGAGCGTCATCGGCGAAATCGAGGGGATGCCGTTCTGGCCGCCAAGATAATACCAGCCGCGCGCGAGGCGGTCGGCGGCGTAGGAGCCGGTCAGCGTGCCGAGCGCGACGAAGATCACGCTCGACGGATGCCGGCCGAGCAGCAGGAAGCCGCCGAGCAGGAGTGCGAAGGTGAGACCAATGATCGTGCCCGCAGGGAGCACCAGGAAGATGTTGGTGATGTCGAGATCGCGCGCCAGCAGCGCCACGCCGTAGCCGGCCGAGCCGAAGAACAGGGCCTGGCCGAAGCTCATGATGCCGGCATAGCCCCAGACGAGGTCGAACGACAGCGCGAACAGCGCCAGGATGATGACGCGGGTCGCAAACACCGTGAGATAGTCCTGCAGCACGAGCGGCGCAATCAGCGCCGCCAGCAGCACCAGACCCTCGACGATCGGCAGGACCTTTCGTCCCGAGGCGGCCTGCCGCGCTTCGCTTTCAGCCATCGCACCGTCCGGCTCGTCGCCGACATCGGCGTCGATGGCTTCTCTTACCACACTCATCGACTTCAGCATTCGGTCTCAGCACTCTTTGGGATCGACGAGCCCGTCGCTGCGGCCGACGATCTCGTAATTGCCGCCCTTGGCCACCGCCGTGTACATCTTCATCTTGCAGTGGCGTTTGCCCGGCACCATTTCGGCCGGCCCGCCCGGACCTTCCGCGATCTTGGCGTGATCGAGTGCGGCGGCAACCGACTCGCGATCGATCTTGCCGGCCTCCTTGACCGCGGCCTCCCACAACTTCAAGCCGCGGTAGGTGCCGGTCGCGGCACTGCCGGCGGCGAACAGGAAGTTGCCGGGGAAATCCTTCTCATAGGCGGCCTGGATCCTGGCGTTGACCGGGTCCTCCTTGGTCAGCACCTTGAAATAGTCGAGGCAGCTTGCGAGGCCCTCGATCTCGTTCGCCTGGTTGATGTTGAGCGTGTTCTCGTCGTAGTAGACGCAAGCGAGCCGTCCGCCATTCTTGAGGAAGCCCGCCTCATAGAGCTGCTTAAAGAACGGTCCGACGCCGGGCGGGATCACGGTGTTGAAGACGACGTCGACCTTGTTGGAGATGATGCGGTTGACGGTTGCCGAGAAGTCGATCTGGTCGAGCGGGTAGTATTCCTCGAACACCACCTCGCCGCCATTGGATTCGATCACCTTGCGGGCATAGACGTTCAGCGTGTGCGGCCAGACATAGTTGGCGCTCGGCAGCGCGAACTTCTTGCCGCCGTTCTTGATCAGCCAGGGGATGAACTCGTCGCATTGCTGCGCAGGCGTCGGCCCGGTGCAGAACAGGAACGGCGTGCACTCCTTGCCCTCGTAGAGCTGCGGATAGATGTAGAGCGTCTTGCCGCGCGCCACGATCGGATCCTTGATCGCGTTGCGCATCGACGAGGTGATGCCGCCCAGCACCATGTCGACCTTGTCGCGCTGGATCAGCTTGCGCACGTTGCCGACGGCCACGGATTCGTTCGAGGCGGTATCTTCGATGTAGAGCTCGAGCGGCCGGCCCAGCAGGCCGCCGGTGTTATTGATCTCCTTGATCACCATCTTGGCGACGTTGGCGTCGGCGTTGCCGGCATAGGCGATCGGGCCGGTGAGGTCGGTCGCAATCCCGACCTTGATCGGGCCCTCCGCCGCGTTCGCCCAGTCGGGACGAATCACCCAGCTGGTGGCGCCGGTCGCGATCGCGCCGGAAGCAAAGGCGAAATTGGAGAGGAAGCGGCGGCGGGTGAGATTGACGCGATCGAACATGGACTAAACCCCTTTTCCAGCGATGAGGCCTTGCGGCCGGAATTTGATGAAGGCAATTGCAAGAACGAAGACGAGGACGTCGGCGATGACGGGCGCCATGACCCATGGCAGCGCGGCGCTGAGCGTGCCAATGACGCCGGCGCCCGCGACCGGTCCGATGAACGATCCGACGCCGCCGACCATGACGGCGACAAACCCTTGAATCAGGAAGCGGATGCCGAGATCGGCAAACAGGCTGAAGACCGGCACGATCAGCGCGCCGGCAAGCCCTGCGAGCGCCGCACCGAAGGCAAAAGTGACGCCGTAGATCAGCGGCGTCGAAATGCCGGAGGCGCGCGCCAGAGCCGGGTTCTCCAGCGTGGCGCGCACGCGCAGGCCAAAGCTGGTGCGCGAGAGCAGGAGATAGCAGGCGCCCATCACCAGGAGCGTGATCACGATGATGATGAAGCGCCAGGTCGAGATGTGCATGGTGCCGATGTCGATCGAGCCGCCGATCGGCTCGGGCACGGTCAGATAGAAGCCGCCGATCAGCCCGCGCACGGACTCGCGGATGATCAGGCCGAGCGCATAGGTGCCGAGCATGGCGACGATCGGCGCAGCGTAGAAGCGGCGGATGATCAGCCCCTCCAGCGCGAAGCCGAGCGCCCCGACCAGGAAGGGCGCGGCGACCATGCCAGCCCAGATCGGCAGGCCGTGGCTATAGGCGAGATAGGTGATGTAGGCCCCGAGCAGGACGAACTCTCCTTGCGCGAAGTTGAAGATGCCCATCATGCTGGCGATGATCCCGAGCCCCAGCACGATCAGGACGATGATCGCGCCAAAGCTCAGGATTTCGAACGCCGCGACGAATGCGTTAGCCATACGTTGCGATCCACCCAGCCGGCATCACGTCTCGCCTCACATCTTCTTCCAGTCGCCGATCTGCTCGAAGGCATGCGCGGCGCGGTAGATCGTCGATTCCTCGAAGTGGCGGCCGACCAGCATCAGCCCGACCGGCAGGCCGTCGACCATGCCGCACGGCAATGACATTGCGGGGTGATGGGTGATGTCGAATGGCGCGGTGTTGGCGATCATCTCCAGCGCGCGAGCGACATAGTCCTCGCGGCTGGCATTGGCCGGCGGCAACGGCGTCGCCTTCATCGGCGTCGTCGGCAGCAGCAGGAGGTCGTAATCGCCGAACGCCTTGTCATAGGCCGCCGTCAGGCGGCGGGAGATGTTGAGCGCCTTGCCGTAATAGCGGGGGCCGAAGGTGTTGTTGATGTAGGTGCCGAGCAGAAGGAACAGCTTAGTCGTCTCGGAGAGGGAATCGGCCTGCCGGCGCCAGCCGCGGTGGAAATCCATCAGCGAGGTCGAATAGAGATCGCCGCGGCTGAGGCCGTAGCCGTCGCCATACATCATGGTCTGGGTCATGCCCTCGGTGCCGATCGGCGTCCAGATCGCGGGACCTGCGAGATGCATCGGTATCGACACGGTCTCGACGGTAGCGCCGAGATCCCTGAAGCGCTTCGCCGCCTCGCGCACGCTCTCATTGACGGCTGCTTCTGCGGTCGGCAGCTCAAAACCCTCCTTGAGGATGCCGATCTTCATGCCCTTGATGCCGGCCCCCAGCGCCTTGGTGTACTCGTCGACCTTGGGTGACTTGATGCGGGGATCGTAGCCGTCGTCGCCGGCGATCACCTCGAGCAGCAGCGCATTGTCGGCGACCGTCGCCGTCATCGGGCCGGTGTGATCGACAAAAATCTCGATCGGCATGATGCCGGTGTAGGGCACGAGGCCCCAGGTCGGCTTCATGCCGTAGATGCCGCAGAACGAGGACGGCATGCGGATCGAGCCGCCCTGGTCGCCGCCGATCGCCATGTCGACCTCGCCGAGCGCGACGACGACGCCGCTTCCGGAGGACGAGCCGCCGGCCGAATAGCCCATCTTGTGCGGATTGTGCACCGGACCGACCGCGCCGGTATGGCTGCCGCCGGACATGCAGAAGGATTCGCAGTGCACCTTGCCGGCGATCTCGGCGCCGGCGTCCAGCATGCGCGTGACGATGGTGGCGTCGAAATCGGGCACATAGCCCTCCAGCGTCGCCGAGCCGTTCATCATGGGAACGCCAGCGAGCATGATGTTGTCCTTCAGCGCAACCGTCTTGCCCTTGAGCTTGCCGCTGGGGGCGCCCTTCACGGTCGACTTGCGATACCAGGCGTTGCGCGGGTTTTCGTCCGGCGAGGGCCGGTAGCCCGGCGTCCGCGGATATTTCACCGGCGGCAGTTCGTCGGGCATCGCCGCGACGAGATTGTAGGCCTCGATCGAGCCCTGCATCAGGCCGCGAAACGAGGCGACGTCTTCATCGGTCAGCGCAAGGCCGCACTGCTGAGCGACGCTGCGGAGCTGGGTTGGGGTGGGAAGGACAACTGACACGACGCTCTCCTCAAAGCTTTGAACGATCCCTGGACGGTCTCTTGGGCGTGCGGCCGCGGTCCGCTTTGCGAGCGCAGACCCACCGGCCTTGTCGCAACATTCAAAACGGAAATATTTTCCTTTTCAAGTATTATTTTGAAGAGGCACGCTTTGCGGATGTCCGCGCCGGCGTCAGATCGGCTTGATCAGCTTGAAGTCGAGACCATCGGCCTCGGCGAGATACATCGGCATCTTCGCGTGGCCGTTGCGCACCGTGACGGGGCCGCGCGCGCCGCTGTAGACGACGTTGCGCGCCGCCGCGAGCATCGGCCCCATCGCCAGTGTGCCGGCCTTGGCCGCAACCGCTTCGAGGAAGCGCAGCCCCTCATAGCTGGATTGCCCGAGCGAGCCGATCGGCGGGGCGTTCGGACCGAACATCGCGCTGTAGCGGCTCTGGAAGTCGTCATTGGCGCGCGAGCCGACGGCGGGGAAATAGCCGGAGGCGCAGAACAGGTTCTCGGAGTTGTCGGCGCCGATGCCGAGCAGCACGGTCTCGTCCATCGCACCGGCAAGCCGCAGCGTGGTCGCGCCGAGGCCGCATTCGCCGAAGGCGCGATTGAAGGTGATGCTGTCGGTGCCGATCAGCGAGATCAGCACGACATCGGGCTTGGCGGCGCGGATCCGCGCCAGGTGCGGCTCGTGATTGTCCTCGCCGAGCGACACGAACTCCTCGCCCACGACGTGGCCGCCGGTCTCCTTGATGTAGCGCTTCACCGCGCGATGCGACTGCCAGGGCCAGACATAGTCGCTGCCGATCAGGTAGCAGCGCGCGGCCTTCTTGACGTCGGCGAGCCAGTGGATCGACGGCCGGCTCTGCCAGCGCGGCGTCTCGCCGATCGCCATGACGCCCGGCGTCTGTTCGCCGCCCTCATAGACCGGCGTGTAGATGTAGGGGATGCGGTTGCGCGTGGTGACCTTGCGCAAGGCGACGCGGACCGCGCTGGTGTGCAGGCCTACGATGAGATCGACCTCGTCGAAGGCGATCGCCTGCTCGGCACGATCGAGGATCTCGTCGAGCGGCCCGCCGGCGTCGTAGATCGACAGCTCGATCTCGCGTCCGAGAATGCCGCCGCGCTTGTTGATCTCGGCGACGGCGAGCTGCGCGCTGCTGGTGGCGCACGGACCCCAGACCCCGGGCGAGCCGCTGCAGCAGATGAAGCCGCCGATGCGAAGCTTGCTGCTGGCGCCGCGCCGCCGGAAGAACGAGTGATCGCTCGGCGACAATGCCCAATCGATCGCCGGCGACGACAGATTCCTCAACAGCAGGGACGGCGGGAAGGCGGGCCCGCCGGAAGCCGGGAAGTTGACCGTCGAGCCCACACCAACTCCTGTCCGGTACCAGACCTAAAGCACATTCAGCGGGCGACCTCGGCATCCGCCCTTTTGTTGGGCAATCATCCTATTTTGAAAATATTGAATATTCAAGAATTGAAGTGCATATAGATGCAGCAGCAATTGCAAGACATTCACTCATTTGCACCAATACGAAGTCTTAAGCCGTGGCCAAACCGCCGAAAGAGAACTCCCCCATCACCGAGCACCTCGCCTACCTGCTGGCGCAAGCCAACCGGGAGATCAACCGCCAGCTTGAGCTGCGATTGAGCAAGGAGGGCGTACCGGTCGAGCAGTGGCGCATCCTCAAAGTCCTGTCCGACGGCGACGGTCATTCGATGGGCGAACTCGCGGATGCCGTGCTGCTCAACCATCCGACTTTGACCAAGATGATCGACCGCATGGTCTCCGACGCGCTGGTCTATCGCGTGCAGGACCCGAACGACCGCCGCAAGGTCCTGATGTTCATCTCCGACCGCGGCAAGGTGCTGTGCAAGAAGCTCAACTCGCTCGCGGTCGACCAGGAGGAGCACATCGTCGAGAGCTACGGCGACAAGTCGACGAGCGAATTGAAGCGGCTGCTGGAGAGTCTGATCGATAGCTCGAATTGAGCGGTTCGTGCAGATGTCGTGGCTTGATGATGTGGACCAAGCTGCGCACCACACACGCGATCGTAATCGCCCGCGAAAGCGGGCGATCCAGTATTCCAGAGACGGTTGTGGTTGAGCGGAGGAGCCGCGGCGTACTGGGTCGCCCGGTCAAGCCGGGCGACGACAGTGGAGAGTGAGGCGAGAGCGTCGCGCCTCAGAGGTCACGCGGCGCACCTCAGTCCTCACGCATACCGGCCGTGGCAGTGCTTGTACTTCTTGCCGCTGCCGCAGGGGCAGTCCTCGTTGCGGCCGACCTTGCCCCAGGATGCGGGGTTCTTCGGATCGCGCTGCGCGGCGTTGGCCTGGGGGGCCAGCGTCACGTTGGCGAAGGCCATCTCGTCCTCGCCGGTATCAGGATTGAGCTTGTGCGCTTCCATCGCCGGAATGACCGGCGCTTCCTGCTCCGGCGGGATGATCTCGACGCGCATGAGCTGCGCTGTGACGGCCTCGCGCAAGTGCGCGCTCATCTCCTGGAAGAGATTGAATGCCTCGGTCTTGTACTCCTGCAACGGATCGCGCTGGCCGTAACCGCGGAGGCCAATGACCTGGCGCAGATGGTCGAGCATGATGAGGTGCTCGCGCCAGAGATGATCGAGCGTCTGCAGCAAAATGGTCTTCTCGACGTAACGCATCACGTCGGGACCCCACTGCGCGACCTTGGCCGCCATGTGCTCGTCGGCGCGGTTCTCGATGCGCGTGAGCAGCTCCTCGTCGGCGATGCCCTCTTCCTTGGCCCAGTCGTCGACCGGCAGATCGAGATCGAGCACGCGCTTCAGCTCTTCCTTCAGGCCGGCGACGTCCCACTGCTCGGCATAAACATGCTCGGGCACGTGCTTGGCGACGAGGTCGTCGATGAAGGCATGGCGCATGTCGGCGATGGTCTCGGCGACGTTCTCGTCCTTCATCAGATCGACGCGCTGATCGAAGATCACCTTGCGCTGGTCGTTCTGGACGTTGTCGAACTTGAGCAAGTTCTTGCGGATGTCGAAGTTGCGCGCCTCGACCTTCTGCTGCGCCTTCTCGAGCGCCTTGTTGATCCAGGGATGGATGATGGCCTCGCCCTCTTTCAGGCCGAGCCGCTGCAGCATGCTGTCGAGACGATCCGAGCCGAAGATGCGCATCAAATCGTCTTCCAGCGACAGGAAGAATTTTGAACGACCGGGGTCGCCCTGACGGCCGGAGCGGCCGCGGAGCTGGTTGTCGATGCGGCGGGACTCGTGACGCTCGGAGCCGATGATGTAGAGGCCGCCGGGCTTCTTCACGGTCTTGGCGGGCTTACCGCCCTTCGCCGGCTCGATCTCGACGGTCTCCTCGGCCTTGAGCACGATGTCGCGGAAATGCTCGATGTCGGCCTTGATCTGCTCGATCTTTTTGGCCTTCTCGGCCTCGTCCTCGATCCCTGCGGTCTCCTGCTGGATACGCATCTCCAGGGAGCCGCCGAGCTTGATGTCGGTGCCGCGTCCCGCCATGTTGGTCGCGATCGTGATCGCGCCGGGAACGCCGGCTTCCGCAACGATATAAGCTTCCTGCTCGTGGAAGCGCGCATTCAGCACCGCAAACAGCTTTGCGGGCTTGCCGGCGCGGGCGGCGGCGTAGAGCTTCTCCAGCGCGCTCTCTTTACCGAAATCGATCTGCTTGTAGCCGTTCTGCTTCAAAAACTCGGCGAGCACTTCCGACTTCTCGATGGACGCCGTGCCGACCAGCACCGGCTGCAGGCGCGCATTGGCGCGCTCGATCTCGGCGAGGATGGCGACGTATTTTTCCTTCTGCGTGCGGTAGACCTCGTCGTCTTCGTCGAGACGCGCGACCGGCAGGTTGGTCGGGATCTCCACGACCTCGAGCTTGTAGATGTCGAACAATTCGTCGGCTTCGGTCGCCGCCGTGCCGGTCATGCCCGCCAGCTTCTCGTACATGCGGAAATAGTTCTGGAAGGTGATCGAGGCGAGCGTCTGGTTCTCTGGCTGAACCGCGACATGCTCCTTGGCCTCGAGCGCCTGGTGCAGGCCTTCCGAATAACGACGGCCCGGCATCATGCGTCCGGTGAATTCGTCGATGATCACGACCTCGCCTTCGCGGACGATGTAGTCCTTGTCGCGTGTGAACAGCGTGTGGGCGCGCAGCGCCTGGTTAACATGGTGCACGACAGAGACGTTCTCGACGTCGTAGAGCGACTCGCCCTTGAGCTGGCCGGCATCGCGCAGCAGCGTCTCCAGCTTCTCCATGCCGCCTTCGGTCAAGGTCACCGTGCGCTGCTTCTCGTCGACCTCGTAGTCCGTGACCTTCTCCAGCTTCGGCATGAAGGTGTCGATGGTGTTGTAGAAGTCGGAACGATCGTCGAGCGGGCCGGAGATGATCAGCGGGGTGCGGGCTTCATCGATGAGAATGGAGTCCACTTCGTCGACGATCGCGTAGTAATGCGGCCGCTGGACCATGTCCTCGAGCCGGTACTTCATGTTGTCGCGCAAATAGTCGAAGCCGTACTCGTTGTTGGTGCCGTAGGTGATGTCGCAGGCATAGGCCGCCTTGCGCTCGGTATCGTCGAGCCCGTGCACGATCACGCCGGTGGTCATGCCGAGGAAGCCGTAAATCTGGCCCATCCAGGCGGAGTCGCGGCGGGCGAGGTAGTCGTTGACGGTGACGACGTGGACGCCCTTGCCGGCGAGCGCGTTGAGGTAGACCGCCAGCGTTGCGACCAGCGTCTTGCCTTCACCGGTCTTCATCTCGGCGATGTCGCCCTCATGCAGCACGATGCCGCCGATGAGCTGGACGTCGAAATGGCGCTGGCCGAGCGTGCGCTTGGCCGCCTCGCGCACGGTGGCGAAGGCCGGGACCAGGAGGTCGTCCAGCGTCTTGCCGCTTGCGATCTGCTGCTTGAATTCGGCGGTGCGGGCCTTGAGGGCTTCGTCCGAGAGTTTTGAAAGTTCCGGCTCGAGCGCGTTGATCGCGTTGACGCGGGATTGGTATCCCTTCACCCGCCGGTCGTTGGCGGAGCCGAAAAACTTGCGGGCGAGCGCGCCGATCATGCCAAATTCCTGTGTTCGCGAATACCGCGTTGCAGCCAAGAGGTTGTCACCAACTTGCCTATCAACTCACCGTGACGCCTCGCGGCCAAGACCCCGTTCCGGGGTCATCCGCCATATGGGTGGGAATTGAGCAAATCTGGGTTCAACGGCCAAAAACGCAGCAAAATAAACGCTATCGCCATGGACGCGACCGGCCAGAGATATGGCCCGGTCTGAGCCTTGTCAACGGCGGCCGGCTTTCCGGTAATTCATCATTTTGACAGGTTTTTCGCGTTGCCAAGGCACCCCGATTGGGCGAGTGTCCGCCCCGCCCAAATACCCCCTTCAGGATAAGGATTTTCCATGACCACCTCGTTCCCGGTAACGAAAACCGGCCTGCGCTTCGGCCTTGCCACCGCCCTAGCGGGCTGCCTTGCGCTGGCGCTGATCGCGGGTCCCGGCCGGGCTGCCGACGACCCGGTCCTGGCCAAGGTCAATGGCGTGGAGATCAAGAAGAGTGACGTCGCGCTCGCCGAGGAGGAACTGGGCCCCTCGCTGGCGCAGATGGACCCGGCGACCAAGGACGAGAACGTGCTGGCCTTCCTGATCGACATGAAGATCGTCGCCAAGGCCGCCGAGGACAAGAAGATCGCCGACAATGAGGAGTTCAAGAAGCGCCTGGCGTTCGCCCGCAACCGGCTTCTGATGGACAGCCTGCTCGCCCAGGAAGGCAAGTCGGCGACCACCCCCGACGCCATGAAGAAGGTCTATGAGGAGGCCTCCAAGCAGATCACCGGCGAGCAGGAGGTGCGCGCCCGCCACATCCTGGTCGAGACCGAGGACGAGGCCAAGGCCGTGAAGGCCGAGCTCGACAAGGGCGCCGATTTCGCCGAGCTCGCCAAGAAGAAGTCCAAGGATCCGGGCTCCGCCGACGGCGGCGACCTCGGCTTCTTCACCAAGGAGCAGATGGTGCCGGAATTCTCGGCGGTCGCCTTCGCGCTGGAGCCGGGCAAGATCTCCGACCCCGTGAAGTCGCAGTTCGGCTGGCACATCATCAAGGTCGAGGAAAAGCGCAGCCGCAAGGCGCCGGATTTCGACCAGGTCAAGGCCCAGATCGAGAACTACGTCACCCGCAAGGCCCAGGCCGACTATGTCGCGAAGCTGCGCACTGAAGCCAAGGTCGAGCGGCTCGACCAGCCGGCTGCCGACGCGGCCAAGCCGGCCGACGCGGCGAAGCCGGCTGACAAGCCGGCCGACAACAAGATGGCGCCGCCAGCGAAGAAGTAAGAATTCGCTGTCACTTCGCTGACGCCAATAGTATCTAAGCATCGTGATGCCCGGCCTCGTGCCGGGCATCTGCTTATCTGGATTTGCTTCCCAAAAGGCGCCCCCGCGATGTCCTCCTCCGTCTCCCCGCTTGCCCCGAAACATGTTCCCGACATGCCCGTCATCGCGGGCGTCAGGTTGGCAACGGCCGAGGCCGGCATCCGCTACAAGAACCGCACCGACGTGCTGCTCGCGCTTCTGGACAATGGCACCGCGGTCGCCGGCGTCTTCACCAAGTCGAAATGCCCGTCCGCGCCGGTGGAATGGTGCCGCGCCAAGCTGAAAGGCGGCAAGGCGCGCGCGCTGGTGGTCAATTCCGGCAATGCCAATGCTTTCACCGGCAAGACCGGCCGGGCGTCGACGGCGCTGACCGCCAAGATCGCGGCCAAGGCGGTCGGCTGTAGCGAAAGCGAGATTTTCCTGGCCTCGACCGGCGTCATCGGCGAACCGCTGGATGCGACCAAGTTCGACGGCGTGCTCGCCCGCCTCGCCGAGAGCGCCGCGCCCGCCGACTGGCTGGGTGCCGCCAAGGCGATCATGACCACCGACACCTTCCCGAAGGTCGCAACCAGAACCGTGAAGCTCGGCAAGGCCAAGGTCACCATCAACGGGATGGCCAAGGGCGCCGGCATGATCGCACCCGATATGGCGACCATGCTGTCGTTCATCTTCACGGACGCACCGATCGCGCCCGCCGCGCTGCAGGCGCTGCTCAAGAGCGGCGTCGAGGACACCTTTAACGCGGTGACGATCGACGGCGACACCTCGACCTCGGACACGCTGCTGGCTTTCGCGACCGGCGCTGCCGCCGAGCACGGCGCGCCCAGAATCAGCCGCCCTAGCGACCCGCGCCTGAAGGCCTTCATCAAGGCGTTCAACGAGGTCCTCGCCAACCTCGCCGAGCAGGTCGCCCGCGACGGCGAAGGCGCGCGCAAGCTGGTCGAAATCACCGTGGAAGGCGCCAAGACCAAGGCGTCGGCGCGCAAGATCGCGATGTCGATCGCGAACTCGCCGCTGGTGAAGACGGCGATCGCCGGCGAGGACGCCAATTGGGGCCGCGTGGTCATGGCGGTCGGCAAGGCCGGCGAGCCCGCCGATCGCGACAAGCTGTCGATCTCCTTCAACGGTATCCGCGTTGCGAAAAGCGGCGCGCGCGACCCGTCCTATGATGAAGCGCAGGTGTCGGAGGCAATGAAGGCGCCGGAGATCGCGATCAAGGTCTCGCTCGGCCTCGGCAAGGGCCGCGACCGCGTGCTGACCTGCGACCTCACCAAGGAATATGTCGCGATCAACGGCGACTATCGATCGTAAGTTCAGGCATGGCCGAACTCAAACTGACATTGGTGGTGGCCTGCGCGCTTGTTGACGCCGACAAGCGCGTCCTGATCGCGCAGCGCCCCGAGGGCAAGACGCTTGCCGGCCTCTGGGAGTTTCCCGGCGGCAAGCTCGAGCCTGGCGAGCGGCCGGAGCAGAGCCTCATTCGCGAGCTTCATGAGGAGCTCGGAATCACCGTCAGCGAGCCGTGCCTGGCGCCGCTCACCTTCGCAAGCCATGCCTACGAGACGTTCCACCTGTTGATGCCGCTCTACATCTGCCGGCGCTGGGAAGGCATGGTGACCGCGCGCGAAGGCCAGACCCTCGCCTGGGTCCGCGCCAACAAGCTGCGCGACTATCCGATGCCGCCGGCGGACATTCCGCTGATACCGCATCTGATCGATCTGCTGATGTGAGGATGCTCATGCCCCGGACGCAGCGCAGCGCTCTTGCGGTGCGCTGCAGAGCCGGGGCCCAGAGGGCACTGGCTGGGTCCCGGCTCTGCGCAGCAGCGCAAGGGCGCTGCAGCGCGTCCGGGACACGCTAGACTAGAGCATGATGTTTTTATACGGAAACATATCCTGAATTTTTGAGATAGTTGGCGCACTCCTCCTTGGAGAAGACGTCGAGGAGTTCGCCGACCTTGCGCCAAGTCGCTTCGACGTCACGCGTCTGCGCGGCTCGCATC
This sequence comes from Bradyrhizobium sp. CCGUVB23, assembly GCF_024199885.1. Taxonomy (NCBI): domain Bacteria; kingdom Pseudomonadati; phylum Pseudomonadota; class Alphaproteobacteria; order Hyphomicrobiales; family Nitrobacteraceae; genus Bradyrhizobium; species Bradyrhizobium sp. CCGUVB23. Next base: position 4,262,494 of record NZ_JANADQ010000001.1, on the reverse strand, counting down.
AGGTGTTTGAGCTTGGCGAAAACCTGCTCGATCGGATTGAGGTCGGGGCTGTAGGGCGGCAGGAAGAGCAGATGGGCTCCTGTGGCGCGGATGGCGTTGCGCGCCGCCTTGCCCTTGTGACTGCCGAGATTGTCAAGGATGACGAGTTCACCTTTTGCAAGGGTCGGCGCCAGTACCTGCTCGATATAAAGGGTGAAGAGCTCGCCGTTGATGGGACCGTCGATGACCCATGGGGCGCTGATCCGGTCGTGGCGGAGCGCCGCGATGAAAGTCATGGTCTTCCAGTGGCCGAAAGGCGCAGACGCCTGGAGACGTTGCCCGCTCGGCCCCCAGCCTCGCAGCGGCGCCATGTTGGTTTTGATCCAGGTCTCGTCGATAAAGACCAGGCGCGAAGCGTCGATCCTGCCCTGATGGGTCTTCCAGCGCGTCCGTTTACGGGCGATATCGGGACGATCTTGTTCGGCCGGCAGGATCGTTTTTTTTGAAGCTCAGCCCTTCGGCATGGACGAACGTCCACACCGCCCGCACGTCTGTCTTGATCCCCCGCGCAGCCAGTTCCTGCGTCAGCTTCCGCAAAGTGAATGGTCCGGAGCGAATGCGTTTGCGTAGCCAGTCGGCGTTGGTGCCGGACAGAACCGGCTTCTTGTGACCACCGATCTTGCCGGGCGAAACGCCTCCGGTCTCCCGCCGCAGATTCTTCCACTTCGTCACACAGGAAGGACTGATCTGAAGCGCTTCTGCAATCGAACGAACCGTCTCGCCCGCATCAGCCCTCGCCAGCGCGAGTTCTCGAAGGTCTTCCGAATAGGGTCGCGTCATCCATGCTGGCCCCCGTTCCCAGCATAGAGTTTGAATCAGAAATTGTCCCCTCTGGGAATCCCGATTCCGGCAAAAAACAACATGCTCTAGTCGCGCTTAACCTTCTTGACCGCCTCCGCAAGGCTCGCCTTGGCCGAGCCGGGCTTGAGCGGCTGCTGCTGGCTCGCATGCGGCGCCCAGCCGGAGAGCCAGACGATGTCGAACGTTGCGCGGATGCGACCGTCGGGATCCGCAAACCGCGCGGCATAGATCTCGGCCATCCGCAGCATGGTCGCGCGCCGTGTCGGCGTCCGCCGCCGCTCGACCAGCACGTTGGCTGCGCCCATGCGCCGCAAATCCTGCATCAGCGCGAAGGCATTCGCGTAGCGCACGACGATGCGATCGACATCGGTCACCGGAAGCGCAAAGCCCGCCCGCTGCAACAATGCGCCGATGTCGCGCAGGTCAGCGAACGGCGCGACACGCGGCGACACTCCGCCCTCGCATTCGGCCTCGGCCGCGGCAAAGGCCTGGCGCAGCTCGGTCAGGCTGTCGCCGCCGACCATCGCGGCGAGCAAGAGACCGTCGGGCTTCAACGCCCGACGGATTTGCGCGAGCACACCCGGCAAATCGTTGACGAATTGCAGGGCCAGCGCAGACGCCACGAGCTCGAGGCTTTCCGGCGCCAGGGGCAGCTTCTCCTCGCCCGCCGCATCGAGCTCGACCCGCTGCGCGTTGCCGAAGCGTGCGCGCAGCGCCGCCAGGCCCTCGCCGGGGGTCCAGAGATCGGCAACGGCGCCAAATTCGCGCATCACCGCCGCCAGCCGGTCGGCCATGTCCTCGTCGACGCGGTCGAGCAGGAAGCTGACCGGCCCCTGCGCGCGCACACGGGACTGCCGCATATGCAGAAGCGCGCGATCGAACAGGGCGGGCGGGATTTGCGGGTTTTGCGCCATGCCGCTGGTTACGCCGATTATGATGTTTCTGGCAATCTTCTCCCTCGTGTCCCGGACGCGCTGCAGCGCTCTTTGCGCTGCTGCGCTGATCCGGGACCCACGCTTCCGAGTGCACGCTTTAGGCCCCGGCTCGGCAGCGCACCGCCATAGCGCGTCGAAGACGCGCGTAAACGCGCTTATGGCGCTGCGCTGCGTCCGGGGCAAGAGACCGGAGCGCGGCTTGAGCCCTCTGCGGCGTAGCGCTAGCCTCTCGCCCATGGAATCCGCCAGCGCCCCCAACCGTTCCATATCCGCATCTCTACGCGCCACATGGACGGCCGGGCACCGCATGCTGTCGCGCGCGGCTAGGCTCGCGCTCGATATCGCGCTGCCGACCCTGTGCGTGTCCTGCCGCGAGCCGGTCGATGGCGAGGGCGTCTGTGCGGCCTGCTGGGCAAAACTGTCGTTCATCGCCCCGCCCTACTGTCCGCGGCTCGGCATCCCCTTTGTCTATGATCCCGGCCCCGAGATGCTGTCGATGGAGGCGATTGCGAGCCCGCCCGCCTATCATCGGGCGCGCGCCGCGGTGCGCTATGACGACGTCGCGCGCACGCTGGTACATTCGCTGAAATACCAGGACCGCACCGACCTTGCGCCGGCCATGGGCCGCTGGATGGCGCGCGCGGGGCGCGAGCTGCTCGGCGAGGCCGACATGCTGGTCCCGGTGCCGCTGCATTGGCGGCGGGCCTGGCGCCGCCGCTACAACCAGTCGGGCGCGCTGGCCCGCGTGATCGAGCGCCAGACCGGGGTCAAGGTGAAAGGCGACATCCTGCGCCGGATCCGCGCCACGGAGCAGCAGATCGGGCTGTCGCGCGCCCAGCGCGCCACCAATGTGCAGGGCGCATTCCAGGTATCTGCCGACCACCAGGCCGAGGTGCAGGGCCGGCGTATTGTCCTCATAGATGACGTCTTGACTTCCGGCGCGACGCTGGATGCCTGCGCCCGGGCCTTGCTCCGCGCCAAGGCAGCGCACGTCGACGCACTGGTCTTTGCCCGGGTTGTGGAGACCGGGTCACGTCCCATATAATTCGATCAATTCATGAATTGAGAGCATCAGGCGAGATGAGCACTGCTGTCGAGATCTATACGAGGCCGGGCTGCGGCTATTGTTCCGCGGCCAGGTCGCTGTTGGCCCGCAAGAAGGCCGCCTTCACCGAGTTCGACATCGCCAAGAACCCGTCGTGGCGCCAGGAGATGTATGACCGTGCGGGCGACGGCTCGACATTCCCGCAGATCTGGATCGGCGAGAAGCATGTCGGCGGTTGCGACGAGCTCTATTCGCTCGATCGCGAAGGCAAGCTCGATGCGCTGCTCGAAAGCGTCAAGGCCGTCTCATGAGCCAGAATCAGGATCGTACCTTCACCGCCGCCATGGTGCAGATGCGCACCGGCCTTCTGCCTGAACCGAGCTTCGAGCAGGCAAGCAAGCTGATTCGAAAGGCGGCGGCGAACGGCGCGAATTACGTGCAGACGCCCGAAGTCAGCAACATGATGCAGCTGAACCGCAAGGCGCTGTTCGATCACCTCGCCAGCGAAGAGGACGACAAGTCGCTGAAAGCCTATCGCGCGCTCGCCGCCGAATTGAAGATCCATCTGCATATCGGCTCGCTGGCGCTACGCTACTCGCCGGAGAAGGCGGTCAACCGCTCCTTCCTGATCGGCCCCGACGGCAATCTGCTGGCGAGCTACGACAAGATCCACATGTTCGACATCGAGCTGCCGGACGGCGAGAGCTATCGCGAATCCGCCAACTACCAGCCGGGCGAGACTGCTGTCATCTCCGACCTGCCCTGGGGCCGTGTCGGGCTCACGATCTGCTACGACGTGCGCTTCCCCGCGCTTTATCGCGCGCTGGCAGAGGCTGGCGCGTCGTTCATCACCGTACCCTCCGCCTTCACCCGCAAGACCGGCGAAGCGCATTGGCATGTGCTGCTCCGCTCGCGCGCGATCGAGACCGGGTGCTTCGTATTTGCCGCGGCGCAGGCCGGCCTGCACGAGAACAAGCGCGAGACCTATGGTCACTCCTTGATCATCGATCCCTGGGGCGAAATCCTCGCCGAAGGCGATGTCGAGCCAGGCATCATCATGGCCAAGATCGATCCGGCCAAGGTCGACACCGCGCGAAAGGCGATTCCATCGCTGCAACACGGCCGCCGCTTCGGCGTCGCCGATCCGAAGGCCGGCCCTGATCATCTGCATCTGGTACGGGGATCGGCATGATCCGCTATGCGCTCCGCTGCGAGCGGGACCACGCGTTCGAAAGCTGGTTCCAGAGCTCGTCGGCTTACGACCAGCAGGTCAAGCGCAAGCTCGTGACCTGCCCGATCTGCGGCTCGGCCAAGGTCGACAAGGCGATCATGGCGCCACGCATCGTCGGCAAGAAGGGCCGCGAGCGCGCTCCCGAGCCAACCCCGGCACCCGCGCCCGCGACCGAGGTCACGCCGCAGCAGCCGGCCTCGCTGATGATGGCGCAGGAGCGCGAGCTGCGCACCAAGCTGAAGGAATTGCGCGACCACATCGTGAAGCATGCCGACAATGTCGGCGAGCGCTTCCCGAATGAAGCCCGCGCCATGCATTACGGCGACAAGGAGCACCGCCCGATCTACGGCGAGGCCTCGCCCGATGAAGCCAAGGCGCTGATCGATGAAGGCATCGAGGTGTCGCCGCTGCCGGTGCTGCCGGAAGACCGGAACTAGGCACCGACCAGTATCGCCACGCCGACCACGATCAGCACGATTCCAAAGATTTCGCGCGGCGAAACCGGCTGCTTGAACGAGTAGTAGGCTACGCCCTGCGCGAACAGCACCTCGATCAGTGCGAGCGTGCGGACATTGGCCGCGGCGGTCAGCGCGAAGGACAGGAACCAGAATTGCGAGGCGAAGGCGCCCATGAAACCGGCGAGCAGCGACGGCTTCCAGAGGCCGAGGATGGCACGCAGGATCTTGGGTGCGCGCCAGAGCAGGTAGACCGTCAGGATCAGCGTCTGCACGAACAGGCCCAGCACGAGCGTGAACGAGGACGCCGTCACGAAGGAGACGCCGGGCACCGCGATGATCGCGCCGCGGAAGCCGACGGCTGACAGCGCGAACGCCGCCGCGGCAACGAGGCCGATGATGGTCGGCTTCAATTCGGCAAAACTCTTCTCGCCGCCGGGACGCAGCGCGGTGATGACGACGCCGACGGTCGCGATCACGATTGCCAGCACCTTGAGCCAGGTCAGGTGATCACCGAGGAAGACGAAGCCGAAGATCGCGGTCTGGATCGCTTCGGTCTTCAGGTAAGCCGTCGTCACCACGAACGACCGATCGTTCATGGCGAGCAGCATCAATCCGGTGGCGACGATCTGGCTGAGCGCCCCTAACAGCAGCCACGGCCAGAACACGGACGGCGGCGCGCTCAGATGATCGCCCGAGACGACCAGCACGACGGCCAGGAAAAGCACCGAGAACGGAAAGCCGAACAGGAAGCGGATGTTGGTCGCGCCCCAGGTGCCCAGCGGCTTCGTCAGCGACCGCTGCATCGCGTTGCGCGCCACCTGCCCGAGTGCGGCAATGACGGTGAAGGGAATCCAAAGGCTGGTGACGGTGAACATGGGCGGGGAGCGACGATGCGGGGAAGATTGCGGCCAAGTTGCCGCTCGCCACGAGGCAGGTCAATCACGCCCACGTCATAGGAGCGATGCTCTCGCCACAAACTCCAGCGTCGTCCCGGGGCGCGCGAACCGCGAGCCCGGGACCCATAATCCCAGGGAGTGGTTTGGCGAAGACTCGTGGTTACCAGTTTCGCGCCACAACTTCTCCCTGGGGTTATGGGTCCCCGCCTTCGCGGGGACGACACCTGTTTTGCTGGGACAGCTCGGCTCCTACAGGCAGCTCGGCATCACACCATCCCTTCCGCCACGACCATGTAGTTCACGTCCATGTCGGACGAGAGGCTCCATCTGTCGGCGAAGGGCGAGTAGACGACGCCGGTCTGCTCGGTGATGACGAGGCGGTTGTCGAGCAGATATTTGGCGAGTTCGTCGGGGGTGACGAACTTGCTCCACTCATGGGTGCCGCGCGGCAGCCAGCGCAGCACGTATTCGGCGCCGACGATGGCGAGCGCAAAGCTCTTCCAGTTGCGGTTCAGCGTCGAGACCACCATCAGCCCGTTCGGCTTCAGCATGGCGGCGCAGCGGCTCAGGAAGACGCCGACGTCGGTGACGTGCTCCACCACCTCCATCGCCAGCACGATGTCGAAGCGCTCGCGCGGATCGACCTCCTCGACCGTGGTGCAGCGATAGTCGATCGACAGATGCCCCTTGTCGGCATGCAGCTTTGCAGCCGCGATGTTGCTTGCCGAAGGATCGATGCCGATGACCTGCGCCCCGAGCCGCGACAGCGGCTCGCAGAGCAGCCCGGCACCGCAGCCGATGTCGAGCACGCGCAGACCTCCGAGGCAGTTGAGGCTGCGCACGTTGCGCTCGAACTTGCGGCAGGCGGCGTCGCGGATATAGCCGAGCCGCAGCGGATTGATCTTGTGCAGCGGGGCCATCTTGCCGTTGGGGTCCCACCACTCGGCGGAGAGCTTTGAGAACTTGGCGACCTCGCCGGCGTCGACGGTCGAGGACTGGCTAACAATCGTGGTGGCGGAACTATTCTGCTGCATGCTCATGAAAACGCGCCGTCCTACCGCACGGTGATCGAATTGCGGAAGGCAAGTGGGGACGCGATGGTCTGGATCTTCTCGATCCCCTCGCCCACGCCGCGGATCGTCACATCGCCGTAGTTGAAGATGCGACCCAGAATGGTCTGGTCGACATCGACACTTTCGACCTTGTCGAGGCTCATTTCAAAGGTCTTTCGGGTGATGAACCCGGTCTTATGCACAACCCTGAAATTGGTCACGTCGGTTTCGGTGGTGAAGCGGTGGAACCAGCCCTTCAGTGTCCAATAGAGGGCGCCCAGTGCCACCAGGCCACCGGCCGTGAGGCACAGCAGCACGAGGCCCTCGGTGGTCGTCTGCCGGGACATCAGAAGCAGGACCAGGGCCACGATCCAGGCCAGAATCGCCGGGGAATAGAAGATCCAGTGCGCATTGGTCGAATACAGCACCTTCTCGCCGGGCTGCAGGATCTTGTCGATATAACGCGCCATAACCTCGATTAACCCATTCCCCGCCCCGACGGGTCCGTCAGGAACCGGCTTGCCCCCGGCCCCGCCGCTCTGTATACGCGCGGTCGGTAGCTACCCCGTCCAGCGCGGGCCACCATACTGATCCTCAAGAGGGAATGCACGCGTCGTCATGAGCCGCCTCGTGATGAAATTCGGCGGCACATCCGTCGCCAATATTGAACGTATCCGCAACGTCGCACGCCATGTGAAGCGTGAGGTCGACGCCGGCCACGAGGTTGCCGTGGTGGTCTCGGCGATGTCCGGCAAGACAAACGAGCTGGTCGCCTGGTGTACCGAAGCTTCGCCCATGCACGATGCGCGTGAATATGACGCCGTGGTCGCCTCCGGCGAGCAGGTGACGTCGGGCTTGCTGGCCATCGTGCTCCAGGGCCTGGGCATCCAGGCCCGCTCCTGGCAGGGCTGGCAGATCCCGATCAAGACCAGCGACGCCCATGCCTCGGCCCGCATCGAGGACATCGACGGCAACGAGATCATCAACCGTTTCAAGGAGCGCAAGGAGGTCGCGGTCATCGCCGGCTTCCAGGGCATCAATCCCGAGACCGGCCGAATCACCACGCTCGGCCGCGGCGGCTCCGACACTTCGGCGGTCGCGATCGCCGCCGCCGTCAAGGCAGACCGCTGCGACATCTACACGGATGTCGATGGCGTCTACACCACCGACCCGCGCATCGTGCCGAAAGCGCGCCGGCTCGACAAGATCGCGTTCGAGGACATGCTGGAACTTGCCTCCCAGGGCGCCAAGGTGCTCCAGGTCCGCTCGGTGGAACTCGGCATGGTCCACAACATGCCGATCTTCGTCCGGTCGAGCTTCGACAAGCCCGAGGACATCGACCCGCATGCCAACCAGCCGCCCGGCACGCTGATCTGCAGCGAGGAGGAGATCATGGAAAACCACGTCGTCACCGGCATCGCCTTCTCCAAGGACGAGGCCCAGATCTCGGTGCGCCAGATCGAGGACAAGCCGGGTGTCGCCGCCTCGATCTTCGGGCCGCTCGCGGACGCCAACATCAACGTCGACATGATCGTCCAGAACGTCTCCGAGGACGGCAAGACCACGGACCTGACCTTCACGGTGCCGGCGACCGACTACGCCCGCGCCAGGGACACGATCGCCGCCGCCAAGGCCAAGATCGGCTATGCGCGGCTCGATAGCGCCACCGACGTCGCCAAAATCTCCGTGATCGGCAGCGGCATGCGCAGCCATGCCGGCGTCGCCGCCCAGGCGTTCTCGGCCCTCGCGGCACGGAATATCAACATCCGCGCCATCACAACCTCCGAGATCAAATTCTCGGTTTTGATCGACACCGCCTATACCGAGCTTGCGGTGCGAACCCTGCACACGCTCTACGGTCTCGATCAGGTTTAGACGAATTTTCTGTTAGCGACCGCAGCAAACGCGAAGGTGTACACACCTTCGCGTTTGGCAGGCGTTTTGCTTGGCAAAACAAGCCTCAATTCGCTATACGGCGAACAGGGTGGGCTGCCGCAGACTGTGCCCCAGTTCAGGCGGTGCCGATTCGGCGCAGGCGCTAAATCTGAAAAGATTTGGGCTCGTGCCGACGCCGGAAGAGCAAATTTGTTGTTTCTCTGGAGTTTTGGGCCAGCCGCCGGCTACCCCGCCGGGCCAGGCAGATGGAGGAGATTGACGGCACATGCGGAGCGCGTCGGGAGGTCCCCGCGTCTTGTTGAGACGGCTCCGCGAAACCATGGCGGAGCAGGTCTCGGCCCAGGAGCGGCTGGACAAGATCGTGGTGCTGATCGCTGCCAACATGGTGGCCGAGGTGTGCTCGGTCTATGTGCTGCGCGTCGACAATACCCTCGAGCTCTACGCCACCGAAGGCCTCAACCGCGAGGCCGTGCACCATACCGTGCTGAGCGCCCATGAGGGCCTGGTCGGCCTCGTCGCCAGCGAGGCGACCCCGCTCAACCTCAGCGACGCCCAGAGTCATCCGGCCTTCTCGTTCCGTCCCGAGACCGGCGAAGAAATCTACCACTCCTTCCTCGGCGTGCCGATTCTGCGCGCCGGCAACACGCTCGGCGTGCTGGTGGTGCAGAACCGCGCCAAGCGCAATTATGTCGAGGAGGAGTTGGAGGCGCTCCAGACCACCGCAATGGTGCTGGCGGAGCTGATCGCCTCGGGCGAATTGTCCGCGCTCGCCCAGCCCGGCCTCGAACCGGCCGCGCGCCATTCCGCGCAAAAGGTCGGTGCGATCCTGTCGGAGGGCATCGCGCTTGGCCATGTCGTGCTGCACGAACCGCGCGTCGTCATCAAGGACTACATTGCCGAGGACCTGCCGAAGGAAATCAAGCGGCTCGACACCGCGCTCGCCAAGCTGCGCTCCGATCTCGACCGCATGCTGGAGCGCGGCGACGTCGCCGAGGGCGGCGAGCACCGCGACGTGCTGGAAGCCTACCGCATGTTCGCCAACGACCAGGGCTGGTCGCACAAGCTGCATGAAGCGGTGGCGACCGGCCTCACCGCGGAAGCTGCCGTCGAGCGCGTGCAGTCCGACACCCGCGCGCGCATGCTGCGCTCCACCGATCCCTATTTGCGCGACCGCCTGCACGATCTCGAAGACCTCGGCTACCGCCTGATGCGGCAGCTCGTCGGCCAGGATCACGCGCCGTCACGCGAGCAACTGCCCGACAACGCCATCGTCATTGCACGCGCGATGGGACCGGCGGCGCTGCTCGACTACGACCGCAAGCGGCTGCGCGGCATCGTGCTGGAGGAAGGCACCGCAAACTCGCACGTCTCGATCGTGGCGCGTGCGCTCGGCATCCCCGCGGTCGGCGAGGTGCCGAACGCGCCGGGTATTGCCGATCCCGGCGACGCCATCATCGTCGACGGCACCTCGGGCTCGATCTATGTACGACCCTCGCAGGAGATCGAGGCGGCCTATGCGGAGCGCGTGCGCTTCCGCGCGCGGCGCCAGGCGCAGTATCTGGCACTGCGCGACCGGCCCTGCGTCACCAAGGACGGCGAGGCGGTCGAGCTGATGATCAACGCGGGTCTCGCCATCGACCTGCCGCATATCGACGACACCGGCAGCGCCGGCATCGGCCTGTTCCGGACCGAGCTGCAATTCATGGTCGGCCAGAGCCTGCCGCGCACCAGCGACCAGCTCGCGCTCTATCGTACCGTGCTCGATGCCGCCGGCACCAAGCCCGTCACCTTCCGCACCCTCGACATCGGTGGCGACAAGGCGCTGCCCTATATGGAGGCGGTGATCGAGGAGAATCCCGCGCTCGGCTGGCGCGCGATCCGGCTTGGCCTGGACCGCCCCGGCCTGCTGCGCGGCCAGATCCGCGCGCTCTTGCGCGCCGGCGGCGGCCGGGCGCTGCGCGTGATGTTCCCGATGATCTCCGAGGTCGCCGAATTCGATTCGGCGAAGGCGCTGGTCGAGCGCGAGCTGACATATCTGCGCCAGCACGGCCACACGCTGCCGGAGCGCATCGACATCGGCACCATGGTCGAGGTGCCGGCGCTGCTCTACCAGCTCGACGAGCTCCTGAAGAAGGTCGATTTCATCTCGGTCGGCTCCAACGATCTGTTCCAGTTCCTGTTTGCGGTCGATCGCGGCAACGCCAAGGTCTCGGACCGCTTCGACACCATGTCGGCACCGATCCTGCGCGTGCTGCGCGAGATCGTGCGCAAGTCCAAAGCCGCGCAGAAGTCCGTCTCGCTGTGCGGCGAGATGGCGTCCAAGCCGATCGGCGCGCTGGCGCTGATCGCGATGGGCTATCGCTCCCTGTCACTGTCGGCGACCGCGCTCGGGCCGGTGAAGGCGATGGTCCTCGAGCTCGACGCCAAGAAGGCGGCCGCGATGCTCGATCCGCTCCTGGATGCGCCGACCGGCACCGTCTCGATCCGTCAGAAGCTGACGCAATTTGCCGAGGCCGAAGGGCTGTCGTTGTAGCGGGCCGGTCCGAAACCCGCCCCGCGTTGCCCCTTTTTGCATCTGAGACTTGATCGATGTCGTCACTCCCCGAAGCCAAACTGGACGTCCTCCTTGCACATCATGCCTCGCTCGAGGCCGAGTCGCTCGGCCAGCTCTCCTCCGAGCGTTATGTGCAGGTCACGCGCGAGCTCGCCGAGATCAGCCCGTTGATCGAGGCGGTGAAGACCTATCGGTCTGCGGTGAAGGAGCTCGCCGATACCGAGGCGCTGATCGCCGATCCCGCGACCGACGCCGAAATGCGCGGCATGGCCGAGGCAGAGCGCGACGATCTCTCGCCTAGAATCGAGGATCTCGTGCAGAAGATCCGCGTGGCGCTGTTACCCAAGGACGCCATGGACGACCGCAACGTGGTGCTGGAAATCCGCGCCGGCACCGGCGGCGACGAGGCCTCGCTGTTCGCCGGCGACCTGTTCCGGATGTACGAGCGTTTTGCCGGCTTGCAGGGCTGGAAGGTCGAGGTGATCGCGGCGAGCGAAGGCACCGTCGGCGGCTACAAGGAGATCATAGCCGAGGTGCAGGGCCGCGGTGCGTTCTCCAAGCTGAAGTTCGAATCCGGCGCGCACCGCGTGCAGCGCGTGCCCGACACCGAGACGCAAGGCCGCATCCATACCTCCGCCGCGACCGTCGCGGTGCTGCCGGAGGTCGAGGATGTCGACGTCGACATCAAGAACGAGGATCTGCGCATCGAGACCATGCGCGCACAAGGAGCCGGCGGCCAGCACGTCAACAAGACGGAATCGGCGATCCGCATCACCCACATCCCGACCGGCATCGTCGTGATGATGCAGGACAGCCGCTCGCAGCACAAGAACAGGGCGTCCGCGATGAACATCCTGCGCTCGCGCATCTACGACGCCGAACGCCAGCGTGTCGAGGCGGCGCGCTCGGCCGACCGCAAGGAGAAGGTTGGCTCCGGCGACCGCAGCGAGCGCATCCGCACCTATAATTTTCCGCAGGGGCGCGTCACCGACCACCGCATCAATCTGACGCTGTATAAGCTGCCGCAGGTGATCGCGGGCGAAGCGCTCGGCGAGCTGATCGACGCCCTGACCACGGAGCATCAGGCCGCCCAGCTCGCGGCGCAGGGTGCTGCGGCCTAACGCCTCTTCGTGCGGAATGATCGCAGGATCTTGCTCAGGGCCGGGCTTGCCGCGCGCAGCTCTTCGAGATGGATTTTTGAGAGCGCCCGCAGCTTCTGTTCGCCCTTGGCTGTCAGCTTGAGACGGACCTTCCTGGCATCCTGCGGATCGGCAACCCGGGTGATCAGCTTCAGCTTCGCCATCCGGTTCATCAGCTCGACCGCAGTGTGATGCCGGATCAGCAGGAAGCGCGCGACGTCGCCGATGGTCGCATCTTGCGGTCCGGCAGCCCCCTTGATCGCGAGGAGGGCCTGATGCTGCTGGGGCGCCAGACCGGCGCGCCGGGCCGCGGCCTCGCTGAAGGCCAGGAAGGTTCGCACCTGGTAGCGGAATTGCGCTAGCGCCTGATAGTCGGCCTCGCGCATGGCCGCGCTCTCGGGCCGCGCCGGCGTTGTCGTCTTCTTCGGTTGAACCATGCCGTGCCGTCCGCCTCGATCTCACCACCCGCCGACAGGAGCGGATAGGTCAAGGCTAGCAAGCGGCCAGCTCCGGACCAACCGGCCGGCACCGCGGATGCACAGCTATCCGCCCGCCTATTCGAAGTTGGAAAAATTCGAGAGCAGGATCTTCACCAGGATGATCTGGAACGCGATCGGGATGCGCACGCTTCGCCGCCGGATCGACCGCTGCAACGCGCCGGCGATCTCGGTGCTGGTGAGTGCGCCGGATGCGGCGTTGGCGATCAGCCGCGTCCACATCTCCGGCAGTGATCCGCCGGGCCGGACCGCCGGCTTGATCGTGACGCCGCAGCCCTGCGCCCAGGCGATGATCTCGCGTGTCGTGTGCGGGCCGCAATTGCGCGCGGTCGCAAGACGCTCGGCAGTCAGCGCGAGCAGCAACTCGCGTGACGGCGACCAGCTTCCCTTCGGCGGCTGCTCACCCGTCAGCTCGACCGCAAGCTCCTTGAGCACGTTCTGGGCGCGCACGCTCGGCGTCTTCATCGGGCCGGGCGCCAGGTTCGACTGACCGGCCGGCGAGCTGCGCCAGCCGTCCGGCCGATTGCGCGCCTCCGGCGCGCGAAACGCGTCGAGAGCCTGCGGCGTGGTCCGGTGGCCGTCACCATCCGCCGCTGCCCGCCGCGAGTTCCGCGGCCATGACCGCCGCTTCCTGACACCTGCCACTCTCGTTTGCCGCGTCATGTCGTCTGCCGAACCATCGAGTACGTACTCATAAAGGCTAATATGTATCGTAACACGATATGTTTTTGCGGGACAATTTTCTCACCTAGACCAAAGGCGAAATTGACAGCGAGACATCACAAGCAATGCTTGCGGCAAGAGCTACACGGGGATGTGACACGACGCGCAACCGGCAAGGCCGGGAGCAGCGCCGATGGATGGTCACGTCCCCCAAACAAACATGCTCGGGAGGAACTTGATCATGACAAACAGCTTCATCAGCCGCGGCCTGAATTCAAGACTTTCGCGCCGACGCCTGCTGCAAGGCAGCGCCGGCATCATCGGCGGCTCGCTGCTGCCGGCGATGCCCGCGCTCGCCGACGACAAGCCCGCGCTCGGCACCTATCCGGCGGGCGCCTCGGGCTCTTCTGTCTTCATCGGCATCTCCGTGCCGCGCACCGGCACCTATGCGGTGCAGGGCGAGGACGAGCTCAAGGGCTATCAGCTCGCGATCGAGCACATCAACAGCGGGCATGATCTGATCAAGAAGATCTCGCCCAAGACCAGCAAGGGCGTGCTCGGCAAGGAGCTGAAATTCGGTGTCGCCGATTCCGCCGCCAAGCCCAACGAGGCGGTGCAGGCGCAGCAGCGCTTCATCAGCGAGAACAAGGCGATCATGATCACCGGCGGCACGTCGAGCGCGGTCGCAGTCGCCTTGAACAAGCTCGCGCAGCGCGAGAAGGTGCTCTTCGTGTGCGGCATCTCCGGCTCGAACGACACCACCGGCAAGGATTGCGTCCGCTACGGCTTCCGCCAGGATTTCTTCGGCCAGACGGCGGCCGCGGCGATCGGCCCGGTGATGGTCAAAGCCTTTGGCAAGAACAAGAAGGCCGCTTACCTCACGCCCGACTACACCTACGGACACACCGTGACGAAGTCGATGCAGGATTCTCTGGCAAGCGCGGGATGGACGACCGCGACGAACCAGGTCGCGCCACTCGGCGCGCCCGACTATTCCTCATATCTGCTCAACGTCGCGAACTCCGGCGCCGACGTGCTCATCAACGTCAACTGGGGCCACGATGCCGTTCTCTCGACCCAGCAGGCCAAGCAGTTCGGCGTGCTCGACAGGATGAAGCTCGTGATTCCCTACCAGGTGCCGTTCATCGCGCGCGAGACCGGCGGCCTGATGCAGGGCGTCTATGCCGCGACCGACTATTGGTGGACGATCGAGGACAAGTTCCCGCTCGCCAAGATGTTCAACGACGCCTTCGCGGCGAAGTACGGCTACAAGCCGGAGTGGGGCGCCGAGAACGCCTATGTCAGCTTCGCGCACTGGGCGCGCATGTGTGAGGAAGCCGGCAGCTTCTATCCGCCTGACGTCATCAAGGCCTATGAGAAGGGCGAGACCATCCCCTCCTTCGTCGGCGACGTCCATTATCGCGCGGAAGACCATCAGTGCGTCCGTCCTGTCATCATCGTCAAGGGCAAGATGGAAAAGGACATGAAGAACAAGGAGGACTATTACGACGTCGTCGAGATCGTCCCCAGTGAGGGCCTGATGCAGAAGCCGGACGCGTTCGGCTGCCATCTCGGCGAGTACTCGTGAACCTGGGTTGACCCCTGTGACGCCGCGGGCAGTTGCCACGCCTGCGGCGTCAGCCTTTTGCGGATCGGCGCGTCGGTTCGCGCGGCTCGGAATCAAGACGCACTCATGATCAGTTGGCCCAATCTCATCTCCCAGCTCTTCAACGGGCTCGCGCTCGGCGCGCTGCTCGCGCTGATCAGTTCGGGCCTGACCATCATCTACGGCACGCTCGGCGTATTGAACCTCGCGCATGGCGCGATGTTCATGATCGGCGGCTACGCCGGCTTCGTCGCCTTTCAGTACACCCACTCGTTCATCATCGCCGTCATCGCGGGCTCGCTGTTCGTAATGCTCCTCGGCATCGCGATGGAGCGGGTGATCATCCGCCACTTCTACCAGCGTCCGCATGAAGACCAGCTTCTCGTCACCTTCGGTCTCGGCATCTGCTTCGTCGAGATCGTTCGGCTGATCTTCTCAAGCCAGTCGCAGATCGTCCCGCCCCCGCCGTTGTTCCAGGGCATCACCAATCTCGGCTTCATGTTCTATCCGACCTATCGCCTCGCGGTGGTCGGCATCGTCGCGGTCGCGCTCGGCGCGCTGTTCCTCGTACTCTACCGGACCCGACTCGGCATGATCGTGCGCGCCGGCATCGAGGACTCCGTGATGGTGGATTCGCTCGGCATCGACGTCTACCGCGTCTTCATGGTCGTGTTCGGCATCGGCGCGATGGCCGCTGGATTTGCCGGCATCATCAACGCGCCGGTGGTGTCGCTGACACCGGGCGTCGGCGACGACATTTTGGTCGAGACCTTCGTGGTGGTGGTGATCGGCGGCGTCGGCTCGTTCCCGGGCGCCATTCTGGGCGGCCTGATCGCCGGCGAGATCATCAGCGTCACCTCCATGTTCAACCCCGGCTATGCCTATGTGATGCTGTTTGCTGCGATGACGCTCGTGCTTGTGGTGCGACCGCATGGCCTGCTCGGCGTGCAGGGGCGCGAATGAGTGGTCCGATGCCCAAGCAAGCGAAGTCCAGGCAGCTTCCCTATCTGATCGAGATCCTGACGGCGGCCGGCCTGATCGTCGCACCTGTCCTGCTGCCCCATCTTGGCTTTGCGCCGAACACCGTGAACCGGATCCTGGTCTGGGGCCTGTTCGGCCTCGGCTTCGACATCCTGTTCGGCTTCACCGGGCTGTTGTCGTTCGGCCAGTCTGCCTTCTACGGCACCGGCGGCTTCGTCGCCGCCTGGCTTCTGACCCGCGCCGGCTTCGGCAACGTGCTGGGCGCGCTGATCATCGGCATGATCGCCGCGGCTGCGACCGGCTACCTGGTCGGATTGATCGCGTTGCGCCGTACCGGCATCTACTTCGCCATGATCACGGTGGCGATCGCGGAGGTGTTCTTCTTCGTCGAGTTCAATCCGCTGGCCGACTTCACCGGCGGCGAGAACGGCCTGCCGGGCGTGCCGACGCCGAGCTTCGATCTCGGCTTCATTACGCTTCACTTCACCGATGGCTGGTCGCTCTACCAGTTCATCGCGCTCTGCTACTTCATCGGCATCGTAATCGCGCTCAGGATCGTGCGCTCGCCGGTCGGCGCGATCTTCAGCGCGATCCGCGACAATCCGCTGCGCGCAACCGCGGTCGGCCACAACATCCACGGCTACAAGCTCACCGCCTTCGTGATCGCCGCCGCCTATGCCGGCTTTGCCGGCGGACTGCTCGGCGTGCTGCAAGCCTTCATGCCGCCGGACGCCTTCACGTTCGACACCTCCGGCCAGCTCGTGATGCAGACCGCGATCGGCGGCCGCGGCACGCTGTTCGGCCCGCTAGTCGGCGCTGCCGTCTGGCTGTTCCTCCAGGATTTCCTGCAGGCCGCGATGGGGTTAGGGGCCGCCTGGAAGCTCGTGCTCGGCGTCGTCTTCGTGGCTTTGGTCTGCTTCCTGCGCGGCGGCATCGTCGGCGGACTCATCAACCTCTTCGGCTTCGTCACGGGCAAGCGGGCCGCGGCTCCGGCCGAGGAAGCGCCAGCCGTAGCAGGCCAGCACGCCGCGGAGGCCGAAATAGCGGAACGAACGCCTGTCGTTCCTGCGCCGGCGGGGACCAAACGCGACCACCGTCCGGGTCCAATCCTTCAAGCCACCGGCCTGACCAAGCGCTATGGCGGCCTCGTCGCCAACAGCGACCTCGACTTCAGCGTCAATCATGGCGAGCTGCGCGGCATCATCGGCCCCAACGGCGCCGGCAAGTCGACCTTCTTCAAGATGCTGACCTGCGAGATCGCGCCGACCTCGGGCCGCATCGTGTTCGAGGGCCGCGATATCACGGGACAGCGCATCACCGATGTCTGCCAGCTCGGCCTGACCAAGAGCTACCAGGTCAACCAGCTTTTCGCCGGCCTGACCGTGCGGCAGAACCTGACCATCGCGGCGCTCGCAAAATTGCGCGGCAAGTTCCGCCTCGATCTGTTCCGCAAGCTCTCCACCGTGAAGGGCCTGTCGCGGCAGGTCGAGCATACGCTTCATCTCGTCAATCTGGCCGCGCGGGCCGACACGCCGGTTGCCGAGCTCGCCTATGGCGAGAAGCGCCGGCTGGAGATCGGGCTCGCACTCGCCACCTCGCCCCGGCTGCTGCTGCTCGACGAGCCGCTCGCGGGCATGAGCCCGCGTGAGAGGATTGAAACCGTGCGCCTGCTCAAGGCCATCGCGCGCGACCGCACCATGATCATCATCGACCACGACATGGATTCGCTGTTCGAGCTGGTCGAGCGCGTCACCGTGCTCCAGGAGGGCCGCGTGCTGCTCGAGGGCACGCCGGAGGAAATCAGGACCAACGCCGCCGTGCAGGAAGCCTATCTCGGCGGCGTGCATGGAGAGATCGCCGCATGAGCCTGATCGAGGTCAACGGCCTGAACAGCTATTACGGGGATTCGCACATCCTGTTCGACGTCGCCATGCGCGTCGAGCGGCACGAGGTCGTCGCGCTGCTCGGCCGCAACGGTGCCGGCAAGAGCACGACGTTGAAGAGCCTGATGGGCGTGGTGAGGCCGCGCAGCGGCACGGTGATCTTCGACGGCACCGACATCGCCGGGCGCCGCAGCCACAGGATCGCGCGGGCCGGCATGCAGCTGGTCCACGAGGAACGCCGCATCTTCGGCAGCCTCACCGTCGAGGAGAACATCGTCATTGCCGGCTTCACCGCGGAGAAGCGCTGGCCGCTCGATCGCATCTACGAGATGTTTCCGCGGCTGAAGGAACGGCGCGGCAATCGCGGCAACGAGCTTTCCGGCGGCGAGCAGCAGATGCTGGCAATCGCGCGCGCGCTGGTGCGCGATCCCAAGATCATCCTGCTGGACGAGCCGTTCGAGGGGCTTGCCCCCGTGATCGTCCGCGATCTCGTCAGGGCATGCGGCGATCTCGCCGCCGCCGGCCAGACCATCGTGCTGGTCGAGCAGAACCTGGCGGCAACGCTCGCGCTCGCCAAGCGCATCTACATCATCAACAACGGTCACATCGTGCACGAGGGCCCAGCCCAGGAGCTGAAGGCCCAGCCGCAGCTTCTGCAACGCTGGCTCGGCGTCTGATCCACTTCACAGGATCAACCGCCGAGCGCGGCAATCATCCGTCTGGCGTGATCGGCGAGCACCGCGGGATCTTCCTGTCGCGTCTGCGGCGGCAGCAATTCGACGCCCGCCGTGACCGGCATGACATGCATGTGCAGGTGCATGACCACCTGCCCGCTCGCGGGTTCGCTGAATTGCTGGATGATGATGCCGTCGGCGCCGAACGCCTTCATCGCCGCAATCGCGATCCGCTTGGCAGCACGTGCCACCTCGGCAAGATCGTCCTCGGCGATGTCCAGGATGCCGCGCGCAGGCGCCTTGGGGACCACCAGGGTATGGCCGGGCGAGCGCGGCATGATGTCGAGGAAGGCCAGCACACGGTCGTTCTCGTAGATCCTGAGGCAGGGAATCTCGCCGCGCAAAATCTTTGCGAAGACATTCTGATCGTCATAGGTCGGCATGGCTGTTACCGTGCATTTTCGCCGATCAAACGCGACCGCTTCCGTTGACGCAAGCAGGGCCATCGTCCTATCCACGTGGCGAGGCAGGATGGTCCAGCGGTGACAGATTTCGTTCCCGGGAGCAGTATCGAGAGCACGCGGCGCATTTTGGCGGCGCGGCTGCGGTCGGCCGCCATCGACGAGGCCGAGATCGAGGCGCGCCTGCTCGTCGGAGCCGTGCTGGGCCTCGATCTGACCGGGCTGATCACGCAGGCGAGCCGGCCACTCACGCCCACCGAGGCCGCGCAGCTCGAACGCTACGCGCAGCGTCGCCTCGTGGGCGAACCGGTCGCGCGCATTCTCGGAACCAGGGAATTTTGGGGCCTCACCCTTCAGCTTTCGGACGCAACGCTGGTGCCACGGCCCGACACCGAGACCGTCGTCGAGCTGGCGCTGGAGATCTTTCGCGAACGTCCCGTCTCAGGACGGCCGCCGCGGATCGCCGATATCGGCGTGGGTTCGGGCGCAATCCTGCTTGCGCTGTTGCATGAGATTCCGGATGCGTTCGGCGTCGGCACCGATGTCAGCCTGACCGCGCTGGGCACCGCGAAGGCTAACGCGACAGCGCTTGGCCTCGCCGACCGTTCCGCCTTCATCGCCTGCTACTACGCAGCCGCGCTCGCGGGTCCCTTCGACCTGATCGTGTCGAACCCGCCCTACATTCCCTCGGGCGACATCGCGAATTTGAGCGTCGAGGTCCGCGACTACGATCCGCGCCTTGCGCTCGACGGCGGCAAGGACGGCTTCGACGCCTACCGCGCCCTGATACCGCAGGCGGCGGAGCTTCTGGCCCCCGGCGGAGCCTTGGTGGTGGAGGCCGGACAAGGTCAGGCACGCGGCATTGAAACCTTGATGGCAGCTGCGGCGTTAGAGGTGGACAGGCCGCCCAAGGCTGACCTGGCGGGCGTCTTAAGGGCCGTGTCGGCCCGAAAAATGCCCCCATAAAAGCCCGATTGGGCAGCAAAAACCTCTTGGAATATCCCGTGGGAACGACTACGTTCCGGTCAAACATCGGTGCCGGCCCCGTAGACCTACGGGCGAAAGCCGGGCTCTCAAGGCGAGAGCTGCACTGGATTGAAGGTTCCAAGCCGCAGGTCCTGTTAAGCGCGATGGCCCGTGGAGCTGCGCTGCTTTCCGACCGCAAAGTGAACGAAAGCCTGATATTGCGCTTGAAGATTTACGCAAGAAACCAGGGCTTGTTTCGGCAGGCAGAATGAATGGGTTCGCCGGCGATGGGCGCTGGCGATGGGGAACGCGTCTTGGTTGAACGCGAAGGTCACGACATTGACAGGAACTCGGCAGGGTCTTGAGGCGTGCGCTGCGCGCGTATGAAGCCTGCGTCGCAGCAATTCAGGTCACTCTCAACAGCAGTAACGCGTACGAACTTTTCAAGGGCTGGAATTAAAGGCAGGACATGAGAAACGGTCAGAACAAGCAGCGGATGCGCAACCGGAATAACAACAACAACAACAATAACCGGCGCGGCCAGAACCCGATGACCCGGGTTTACGAGTCCAACGGACCCGACATCAAGATCCGCGGCACAGCCTCGCACATCGCCGAAAAATATCTTCAGCTTGCGCGCGACGCGCGCTCTTCCGGCGACCCGGTTGCGGCCGAGAACTACTACCAGCACGCCGAGCATTATTTCCGCCTGATCGCGGCCGCCCAGGAGCAATTCCGCCAGAACCAACAACAGCCGCGCAGCGGTGAAGAGGTCGTCGTCAGCAGCGACGACAGCGAAGACGACGGCGAGAGTTTTTCGAACTTCGGCCAGGAGCCCGGCTTCGTCCCGCAGCCCCAGCAGCAGCCCTATATGCGCGACCGCGACCATCAGCGTGACCACCAGCGCGGCGAGGGCCAGCCCTATCAGCGCAACCAGCAGCAGCCGCGCGAGCATCGCGATCGCGACCACCGTCCGCAGCCGCAATATGAGCCCCAGCCGCAACCGCAACCGCAGAACCAGCCGCAGCCGGTGATTGCGGATGCCGGCAGCGTCGATCGCCTGCCCTCCTTCATCACCGGCGCACAGCCGCAGATCAATGGCGGCCAGGGTGGCTTCGAAGGCGGCGGTGGCGGTGAGCGCTATCCGCGGCGGCGCCGCCGGCCGCATGGCCCGCGCCCCGACCGCGAGGCAGCGCCGGCCGCCTCGAGCGACGATCTCGCGCCCGGTGAGTAGGCCGCAAAGCCCGCTTCGATTTATCCGACATGAAAAAACGCCCCCGGCCCGCGGGGCGTTTTGCTGTCAGCTCCGCGTCACCGTCGTCGAGGACGGCACCAGCACGGGCTTCAAAGAAGGGATCAGCCGCGCGCGTTCGCGCTTCGCCGGGATCACGCGATAGACCTGCTTGGTCGCTTCCACGATGTGCACGCCAGCAAACGGCAGCGACAGCGCGGCGCCCGCACTCTCCCACATCAGCGCCGACTTCAACAGCCAGCCGCCGGCATAGGGCGGCATGAACAGCGCCTCGCCCCAGGCGGTCGGCGTGAACCAGGTCTGGCGCAGCAGGTCGGTGATCTGTGCGCGCGAATACGGCCGGCCATGGCCGAAGGGCGTGTTCTCGCTGCGAGTCCACACCCCGCGCCGGTTCGGGATCACTGCAATGACGCGGCCCGATGGCGCCAGCACCCGCCACACCTCGCGCAGCAGCGCCGCCGGATCGTCGCAGATCTCGAGCGCATGGACGAGCAGGATGCGGTCAACCGCGGCATCCGGCAGCGGCAGCGAGAACTCATCGACCAGAGAGGCCAGCGCCGGCCGGCCTGTGGGCCATTTCAACACGCCCTGAGCGGCCGGCATGAAGGCGATGCAGCGCTCGGCGTCCTCGCGGAACAGGCCGAGATAGGGGGTGGGATAGCCGATGCCGAGCACCCGCTGCCCCTCGGCACCCGGCCAGCGTTCCCTGATCCCGCGATTGATCAATTGGCGCGCCACGATCCCGAGGCGGCGCGAATAGAAGTCACGCAGATCAATGACATCAATGCTCATGGCCGCAATGTAACATGCGCCCGGCGGCCTGGGCGCGCGGAATATTGCATTGCCTGCGCAACGTTAACGCCATATCTGTTTGCCGGGGCTGAGCGCGATGGAGATGTCATGGCCGCCGAAATTCGTACTTTCACCTGTTTAAACGACAATTTCGGTTATCTGATCCACGATACGGAAACCAAGGCAACCGCCTCGATCGACGCGCCCGAAGCCGGGCCGATCCTGAAGGCGCTGGAGCGCGAAGGCTGGACGCTCACCGACATTCTCATCACTCATCACCATGGCGACCATATCGGCGGCGTCGCCGAGCTGAAGCAGAAATATAATTGCCGCGTCGTCGCGCCGCATGACAAGACGACGAAAATCGCCAATGTCGATTTGCGCGTCGTCAATGCCGACGTCATCAAGGTCGGCAGCCTGCTCGCGCGCGTCCTAGAGACGCCCGGTCATACGCTCGACCATGTCTCGTACGTGTTCGACGCCGAGAAGACGGTGTTCGCCGCCGACACGCTGTTCTCGATCGGCTGCGGTCGCGTGTTCGAGGGCAACTACCCGATGATGTGGGATTCGCTCCTGAAGCTGCGGGCGCTGCCCGACGACT
Source organism: Bradyrhizobium sp. CCGUVB23 (assembly GCF_024199885.1). Taxonomy (NCBI): domain Bacteria; kingdom Pseudomonadati; phylum Pseudomonadota; class Alphaproteobacteria; order Hyphomicrobiales; family Nitrobacteraceae; genus Bradyrhizobium; species Bradyrhizobium sp. CCGUVB23. The sequence goes on along the minus strand of NZ_JANADQ010000001.1, from coordinate 4,240,072 downwards.
TCAAGCTCTATTGCGGCCACGAATACACCGCCTCCAACGTCAAGTTCGCGCTCACCATCGAGCCTGACAATCAGGCGCTCCAGGCCCGCGCGGCAGAGGTGACCAGGCTCCGCGCCGAGAACAAGCCCACGATCCCCTCACTGCTTGGTGATGAGAAGCGAACAAATGTGTTCCTGCGCGCCGATGACCCCTCGGTTGCAGCCAAGCTACACATGAAGGGCGCCGATGGCGCCATCGTGTTCGGCGAATTGCGCGAACGCAAGAACAAGTCCTGACGGGGATCGATGCCGACAGCAGCCGAGATCATCGCGCGCCTGGAGCTGAGACCGCATCCTGAGGGCGGGCACTACCGTGAGACGTTTCGCGACCAGACGACCGACGCGCAAGGACGCTCACGCTCGACCTCGATCTACTTCCTGCTGGCGCGCGGGGAGCGCTCGCACTGGCACCGCATCGATGCGGTCGAGGTCTGGCACTACTACGCGGGCAGCCCCTTGACGCTGCGCATTGCGCATGAGGGCTGCTCGCAGCACGAGGTGCGGCTCGGCACCGGGCTCGCGCACGGCGAGCGGCCGCAAGCGATCGTGCCGGCGCAGGCCTGGCAGATGGCGGAGACATCAGGCGAATGGACGCTGGTGGGCTGCACCGTGGCGCCGGCCTTCGAGTTCGCAAAGTTCGAGCTCGCGCCGAAGGGCTGGGAGCCCTAGCGGCGGGCAAACGCCCTCACCGCTTCCGCAACACCATGTCCTTCGCCGCGATCAAGCCGCCACCGGCGATCAGGATCGCGGCGAAGGCGATGTTGGCGCTGGCTTTGGCGAAGCCGGCGGCGATGAGAAAGGCCGTCGAGAGCAGCGGTGTCGCGTAGGACGCCGCGCCCAGCACGCGGATGTCGCCGCGCTTCATGCCGATGTCCCAGGCGTAGAACGCAGCACCTACCGGACCGATGCCGAGCGCGATCACCGAGAGCCATTGCAGCGTCGTCTCCGGCCACACCGTGGTCTCGAGCGCGGCATGCATCAGCGCGGCGAGCAGCGCGGTGGCGAGGCAGAAGCCGGCAACCGCATCGGTCGGCACCGCTTTCAGCCGGCGCGACAGCACCGAATAGGTTGCCCAGACGAAGGCAGCGATGAAGGCTGCGATCAGCCCCGGCAACTGGCCCGGTGCAAAGCCGCTCGTATTGCCGGCGAACAGCAGCACGGTGCCGACGAGGCCGAGCACGGCGCCGACGACGTGATGCACGGCGAGCCGCTCGCCCGGCAGGAAGGACGAGAACAGCACGATCAGCAGCGGCCAGAGATAATTGAGCAGGCCCGCTTCGGCCGGCGGTGCGAAGCGCAGCGCGAGGAAATAGAGCGCGTGATAGCCGAACAGGCCGCCGACGCCGACGGCCCACACGACCGGCGGCTGGCGCAGGCTCGCTGCCACGCCACTGCGACCGATCCAGGTCAGGAGACCGACGAGGCCGCCGATCGCAAACGTCATCGCAGCGAGCTGAAACGCGGGGATCTTGCCGGTCGCGACCGTCATCACCGCGAGCAGGGACCACATCAGGATTGCGGTCAATCCGATCAGTGTCGCGGAGCGGGGAGCCATCAGAGAGGATACCTCGTCATTCCGGGATGGCGCAAAGCGCCGGACCCGGAATCTCGAGATTCCGGGTTCGGCTCCGAGCCTGTCATCGGGCCGGCCAAAGGCCGGACCCGTTGGAGTCGCCCCGGAATGACAGTGCATGGGTGGATGCCCGGGACAAGCCCGGGCATGACGTCGAGACGGTTGTGATCGGGCGTGATGCTTGCGCATCACACCATGTACTGGCCACCGTTGACCGACAGTGTCGAGCCGGTGATGGCGCCGGCCTCATCCGCTGCGAGGAACACCACCGCGCGGGCTATCTCCTCGGGCTCGCCCAGGCGGCCGATCGGAATCAGCGGCAGGATCGCCTTCTCCAGCACGTCCTTCGGCACCGCCTGCACCATCTCGGTGTTGATGTAGCCCGGGCAGATCGCATTCACGGTGACGCCACCCTTGGCGTTCTCGAGTGCGAGCGCCTTGGTGAAGCCGATCTCGCCGGCCTTTGCGGCGGAATAGTTCACCTGGCCGAACTGACCCTTCTGGCCGTTGATCGACGAGATGTTGATGATGCGGCCAAATTTACGCGCGCGCATGCCCTCGATCACCTGGCGCGACATGTTGAACAGCGAGCCGAGATTGGTGCCGATCACGGCATTCCATTGCTCGACGCTCATCTTGTGGAAGGCGCCGTCCTTGGTGATGCCGGCATTGTTGACGAGCACGTCGACCGGGCCGACCTCGGCCTCGACCTTCTTCACGCCCTCGGCGCAGCCGTCGAAGGAACTGACGTCCCATTTGTAGACGTTGATGCCGGTCTCGGCCTTGAACTTCTCCGCCGCCGCGTCATTGCCGGCGTAACTCGCCGCGACCTTGTAGCCGGCCGCCTTCAGCGCCTTGCTGATCGCAGCACCGATGCCCCGCGTACCACCCGTGACCAATGCAACACGTGCCATATTGTATTCCTTCCCTCGACGTTTCCCTGGGCGCTTCTAGAGACTTGAGTGATCGTTTTTACTGACGGATTATGCGGGTGGATTGACGGACATCAAGAACAAAACGCCCGGCGGTGAGCCGGGCGCCTGTCTTTAGTCGAGGCTTACGCGGTTGCGAAGAATATTTGAGTTGCAACCGCTGCCTGTTTAGTCGCGTGCAACGCACCCGTTCTCAGTCACGTGCTACGCACATGGCGATACCCATGCCGCCGCCGATGCACAGCGTGGCGAGACCCTTCTTCGAATCGCGCTTCTGCATCTCGTGCAGCAGCGTCACCAGCACGCGCGCGCCGGAGGCGCCGATCGGATGTCCGATCGCGATCGCGCCGCCATTGACGTTGACCTTCGAGGTATCCCAGCCGAGGTCCTTGTTGACGGCGCAGGCCTGCGCCGCAAAGGCCTCGTTGGCCTCGATCAGGTCGAGGTCGGCGATGTTCCAGCCAGCCCTCTTCAGCGCGGCGCGCGAAGCCGGAATCGGCCCCGTACCCATGATCTTCGGATCGACGCCGGCATGCGCCCAGGACACGATGCGGGCGATCGGCTTCTTGCCTTCCTTGGCCGCCTGCTTGGCGGTCATCAGCACGACGGCAGCGGCGCCATCATTGATGCCCGACGCATTGCCGGCAGTCACCGAGCCATCTTTCTCGAACGCCGGCCGCAGCTTGGTCATCGCATCGATAGTAGCGCCATGGCGCGGATACTCGTCGGCATCGACCACGACGTCACCCTTACGCGTCTTGATGGTGACCGGAATGATTTCGTCCTTGAACCTGCCGGCCTTCTGCGCGGCTTCAGCCTTGTTCTGCGAGGCCACCGCAAACTCGTCCTGCTGGGCGCGGGTGATCTGATATTGCTTGGCCACGTTCTCGGCGGTGTTGCCCATGTGGTAGCCGTTGAAGGCATCCCACAACCCGTCGCGGATCATGGTGTCGACGAGCTCGAGGGCACCCATCTTGACGCCGCTGCGCAAATGCTGGGCGTGCTGGGCCATGCTCATGGATTCCTGGCCGCCGGCAACCACGATGTCGGAGTCGCCGTTGAGCAGCGCCTGGTAGCCGAGTGCGACGGAGCGCAAGCCCGACCCGCAGAGCTGGTTGACGCCCCAGGCCGGGCTCTCCACCGGGATCCCGGCCGCGATCGAGGCCTGACGGGCCGGGTTCTGGCCCTGACCTGCGGTCAGGATCTGGCCCATGATGACTTCGGAGACCCGGCCGGGCTCGATGCCACCGCGCTCCAGCGCGGCCTTGATAGCAATGGCGCCGAGGTCGTGGGCGGGAAGGGTCGCGAAGGCTCCGTTGAAGCTTCCGACCGGGGTGCGGGCGGCGCTGACGATGACAACATCGTCTGACATGGGCATCTCCTGGGGCTTGAGGTTCTTTGAAATGGGGGCAGGCAAGCGATCCGAAAAGGCTCGCCAGTCTCACCCGGCATCCTGTTAACGTCGTTGCGGCATGTCAATCGGCGGAGGGGCAGATTCATACCGCAGCGCATTCAGAATAGCGCATCTGTCGCTTTCGCAAGCAAGTTTTTGCTCTGCAATTAACCGTGGCGCACAAAACGGTAGCGTGAGCCCTTTGAAAATGCTTATTTTGTTGCGTTGCGTACTCTTCCCGCCCTGCGGCATAGCCCGCCGGGTTCCCGTTCTCAGCGTTTGCAAGTGAGAGCCCATGGCGAAATCAGACCAACCCACCACAATCAAAAAATACGCTAACCGCCGGCTCTATAACACCGGAACGAGCACCTATGTGACGCTGGAAGACCTCGCCGCCATGGTGAAGGAAGGCGAGGATTTCCTGGTTTATGACGCCAAGACCGGCGACGACATCACCCGCTCGGTGCTCGCCCAGATCATCTTCGAGCAGGAGAACAAGGCCGGCCAGAACCTCTTGCCCACCACCTTCCTGCGCCAGCTGATCCGCTTCTACGGCGACAGCATGCAGATGGTGGTGCCGAAATATCTGGAGCAGTCGCTCGCGACGCTGACCCAGGAGCAGGAGAAATTCCGCAAGCAGCTCGCCAATACCCTGTCCGGCACGCCCTTTGCGCCACTGGAGGAGCAGGTCCGCCGCAACATGGAGCTGTTCCAGCAGACCTTTTCGATGTTCAAGCCGTTCGCGACCCCGCAGCGCTCCGCAACGCCGGAGCCCGAGCCGGAAGCCAACGGCGAGGCGCCGAAGAGCGACAACATCGACGAACTGCGCCAGCAGATGAAGGACATGCAGGAGCGCCTCGAGCGGATGTCGAAGAAGGAGGAGTAGGCTCCTCCGTCGCGCGTGCCACTTCTTCCTGCGCAGCAATTTGCATCGACCGTGACCACACCCGCCGCCGTCATTCCCCGCGAAAGCGGGGAATCCAGTATGCCGCGGCTTATCGATTGATCACGGACATCTCGGCGTACCGGATCGCCCGATCAAGTCGGGCGATGACACCGAGAGTACGGCACGCGTGTGTCTCGATCTCGTCATCCCAAATCGCGGACACAGCTTCTCGTCGGCACGCAGCCGTTTGCCCGACGATCAGTTGCAGAATCCGCACCGGCGGTCACGGTCCGTAAACTAAGGCGCTTAAGACAATCTTCCCGGATAGCGGCTTAAGCTCCGGTTCCCGATTACGCCCGTTCATTGTCCCGCTCCTGACGAAGCGCCTTTGCCGATGACGACGCCCAGCACGACAGAGCCGCGCGCGAGCGTCCAGCACGGGCCCGAAGCCTTGCTCGCGCTGAGCCAGCTTGCGCTCGATCGCATGGAGCAGGGTGTCTGCGTCTACGATTCCGACAACCGGATCGTGCTGTTCAACCGCCGCTATGTCGACCTCTTCGACATGTCGCCCGAGGTGGTGCGCCCCGGGACGAGCTATCGCGAGGTGCTGGCTCATAGCGCTTCGCGCGGCAACTTTCCGGCGAGCGAGATCGACAAGCTCTATCAGGAGCGCGTCACGCAGATCACGAACGGCAAGCACTTCCGGACGGAGCAGCGGCTGTCCAGCGGCCTGGTGCTGGCGCTCGACCTGAAGCCGCTCCCCGAGGGCGGCTGGATGACAATCTGCGACGACGTCACCCGCCTCGACCGGCTCGAGGCGGAGCTGCGCGTACAGACCGAGCGCAGCCAGCATGCGCTGACCAACATGTCGCACGGTCTCATCATGTACGACGCGCAAGGCAGCGTCGTCGTCTGCAACGAGCGGTTTCTGCGCCTCTACAACCTCGACCCCGAAATCGTGAAACCCGGCGTGTCGCACAGTGCCGTGATCGGGCACTGGATCTCGCGCGGCAATCTGCCCGGAATGTCTGCGGAGGAATTCCACGACAGACGGATGAACGATGTGCGCAGCAAGAGCTCGGACGCCGTGCTCCTGATGCGCTACGACGGTCGCATGGTGCAGGCGATATCGCGCTTCCTGCCCGACGGTGGCTGGGTGACGGTGCACGAAGACGTCACCGAGCGGCTGCGGTACGAGGAGGCGTTGAAGCAGCAGAATATCATGCTCGACGCGGCGCTTGAGAACATGGCGCATGGACTCGCCTTCTACGACGGCGACATGCGGCTCAAGGTCTGCAATAACCGCTACCGCGAGATCTACCGGCTGTCGCCCGAGGAGACCAGGCCCGGCACGCATCTCGCCGAGCTGATCGAGCGGTCGATGGCGAATGGCGCCTTCGCATCCGAGTACAGTCCGCAGCAGATCCTGGAAGCCGCCCGCGCGCGCATAGCGAGCCGCGACGACTCGTCGATGCGGCGGAGCATGGCCAACGACACCGTCGTGTCGGTGCGCTACTGCACGCTGCCCGAGGGCGGCTTCGTCGCGACCTACGAGGACATCACCGAGCGCGAGCGCGCGGTCGAGGAGCTCAGCGAGCAGTATCGCCGGTTCGATGCGGCGCTGAACAACATGAGTCAGGGGCTGTGCATGTTCGACAGCCACCTGCGGGTCATCGTCTGCAACACGCGTTACATCGAGATGTTCGGCCTGTCGCCCGAGATCGTCAAGCCCGGTGTCTCGATGCGCGAGATCATGGAGCATAGTTGCGCGCTCGGCATCAACCCGAACACGACGGCGGCCGCACTCTATGCCGACTATCTCGAGCGGCTGCGCGAGGGCGCGCATACGCTGCACCGCCATTTGAGCGACGGTCGCATCATCAAGCTCAACCACACCCGCATGTCACATGGCGGCTGGGTCGTCACCTATGAGGACGTCACCGAGCGCCACAAGACGCAGGCCCGCGTCGCGCATATGGCGCGACACGATTCGCTGACCGACCTGCCCAACCGCGTGCTGTTTCGTGAGCAGATGAGCGAGGGCCTGAACGAGGTCGCGACCGCCGGCGGCGCGATGGCCGTGCTGTGCCTCGACCTCGACAATTTCAAGACCGTCAACGACCGCCTCGGCCACGCCGCCGGCGACCAGCTGCTGCGCTGGGTCGCCACGCGGCTGAAGGAGCAGGCGAGCGAGCACGCCACCGTGGCGCGGCTCGGCGGCGACGAATTCGCGCTGATCCAGCGCGGGCCGCAGCCGGAAGCGGCAGAAAAGCTGGCGCGCCGCCTGATCGAGATCATCGGCCGCCCGCCGCCGCTGGAAAACCAGTCGATCCATGTCGGCGTCAGCATCGGCATCGCACTCGCGCCCGATCACGGGCTGGACGCGGACGAGCTGATGAAGTGCGCCGACCTCGCGCTCTATGGCGCGAAGGCCAAGGGGCGCGGCGCCTATCAGATCTTCGAGCCAGCGATGGAGGAAGAGGCGCGCGCGCGGCATGCGCTGGAGGCGGACTTGCGCGGCGCGCTCGAAGCCTACGAGTTTCATCTGGTGTTCCAGCCGCAGGTTCGCCTGGACACATCCGAACTGACCGGTTTCGAGGCGCTGCTGCGCTGGAAACATCCTTCGCGCGGCATGGTCTCGCCGGCGGAGTTCATTCCGATCGCGGAGGAGACCGGGCTGATCGTTCCGATCGGCGAATGGGTTTTGCGCACCGCGTGCGCGACGGCGGCGGGTTGGCCGGACATGACCATCGCGGTGAACCTGTCGCCGGTGCAGTTCCGCGCGCGTGGTCTCGTCGCCATGATCACGAGCGCGCTCGCTGAGGCCGGCCTTGCGCCGCATCGGCTCGAGCTCGAGGTCACCGAGACGGCGCTGCTCGACGACAGCGAGGCGACGATCGAGATCCTGCATCAGCTCCGCGCACTCGGCGTGCGCGTGAGCCTCGATGATTTCGGCGTCGGCTATTCCTCGCTCAGCTATTTGCGAAAATTTCCCTTCGACCGCATCAAGATCGACCGCTCCTTCGTCGGCACGCTCGGCGAAAGCCCGGAAAGCGTCGCCATCGTCCGCACCATCGCCAGCCTCGGCTCGGTGCTCGGCGTCGAGACCACGGCGGAAGGCGTCGAGACCTCCGACCAGCTCGACTTCGTCCGCGAATGCGGTTGCACCGCGGTGCAGGGATTTTATTTCGGCAAGCCATGCCAGGCCGCGGAAGTCGGCCGCACGATCGAGCGGCTGAACGCGATCAGGCGCGTGGCATGATGTTTCTTCACCTCGCCCCGCTTGCGGAGAGGTCGGCTTCATCTCAACCCGGCTCCGCCGCGCCATCGGCGACAACCCGAACTGTCTGAGTTACGCGGCACTGGAATTGAACGCCCCACTTCCGCGCAGCGTTCACGCGAAAGCGGTAACGGGATAAACCGCCCACACGAGCAACAGCCAGCTGGACTGCAGCAAGAGGCTCGCCTCCCAGCCGACGCGCGCCCACCGCCAGCACACGTGAATCTGCTGCAGTACCGTTTCCGCTCGCGCCGTTGAGGACGCCGCCGCGCCGTCATTGCAGTCACGCAAACACTGCAACGCACGCTTATCTCGCAGTCGCAAACAGAGCGATTGCAAGACGCGCCAGTTGCCGCTTTTTCCTTGTCAAGGTTCCCCTGTGGGATCAGACTTGAACAACACCGGCAAGTAAATGGGCCGGTTCAAATCATAGGGGCGGAACCATGAATAGATTTTCTATTGCATGCGCCACCTTGTTCGGCATGAGTTGCACGCTCGCTGCAGCAGCAAGTCATGCGCAAGAGGTCCCCAATCCGGACCAGTGGACGCCACCGCGCGAGGCGAAGATTTCTCCAGTCACTCAAGATCAACTCAACGCAGCAGGCAAGAACGCGACGAATTTTCTGCTGACCAACGGCAACTACGCTCAGACGCGCTTTCACCCTGCAAAGCAGATCAACCGCGACAACGTGAAGAACCTGCGCGTCGCCTGGATTTTCCAGACCGAGGTCAAGGAATCTCTGGAAACGTCGCCCATTGTAGTCAATGGCGTGATGTATGTGACAACATCCTTCAGCCATGTCTATGCAATCGACGCCAAGACAGGCGAACAGCTCTGGCACTATGCTCACAAGATGGGACCCGTGACGATTTACTGCTGCGGTCCCAACAATCGGGGCGTCCAGGTTCTTGGCGATCTCGTCTATCTCGCCACGCTGGACGCCAAGCTCGTCGCACTCAATGCAAAGACCGGTGACGTCGTCTGGAAGACGGACGTTGCCGATCCTGAGCTCGGCTATAGCGAGACGATGGCTCCGACCGTCGTCAACGATAAGGTTTTGATCGGAACGAATGGTGGTGAGTATGGCATCCGTGGCTTCGTGAGGGCTTACGGTGCGAAGACCGGAAAGCTGATCTGGAATTTCGATACGATTCCGGAAAATTCCGTCGGCGAGTGGACGACCAAGGATGCCACGGGGCGCGACATGCACCGCGACATCGCAGCAGAAAAGGCCCAGCTCTCCAAATCTGGCGATCCCTACGCGAAGCTCGGTGGCGGTGTCTGGCAAAATCCGGCCGTCGATCTCGAGACCAAGCGGATCTATTTCGTGGTTGGCAATCCATCACCCGACCTCGACGGCTCCGTGCGGCCGGGCGACAATCTCTATACCGACTCGCTGGTTTCGCTTGATCTCGAGACCGGCAAGTATGTCTGCCACTTCCAGTACATCGCCCACGATGTCTGGGATCTCGATGCCGTGAGCCCGCCGGTTCTGGTCGATGTGAAGGACAAGGCCGGCAAGACCGTCCCTGGCGTGATCCATGCCGGCAAGACCGGTCACATCTACGTTCACGACCGCAAGGATTGCAGCCTGATCCGGTTCTCCGAAGCCATGGTGCCACAGGAGAACATGTGGACGCTTCCGACCAAGGAAGGAGCCCGCATGCTTCCGGGTGCGAATGGCGGCGTCGAGTGGTCGCCGATCGCTACCGATCCGGGACAGGAACTGGCCTACGCCATCAACCTGCATCAGCCCATGCACTACCGGGTCGAGAACTCGCCCTATCCGAACGGCAAGCTCTGGCTTGGTGGCGCCTTCACGGCGATTCCTGGTGAAAAACAGTCGGGCAATATCACCGCCGTCAACTACAACAACGGAAAGATCAGGTGGCAGGTGAAGACGCCGGAGCCGATGATCGGCGGCATTCTCGCCACCGCAGGCGGTCTGGTGTTTGCCGGTGAAGGCAACGGCAAGTTCGCCGCCTATAACTCGTCGACCGGCAAGGAATTGTGGAGCTTCCGCGCCGGTGCGGGCGTCAATGCGCCGCCATCCAGCTATATGCTGGGCGACAAGCAATACATCGTGGTCGGCGCGGGCGGCAACACGCAGGTGAACTTCAGACGCGGCAACAACATCATCGCCTTCACGCTCGATTGAGCGGGCTGGCATCAGGTGTTCACACCGGCGGGGCCGTTCGCGGCCCCGCATTTTTGAGGCTCACGCAATGGGATGGATGCGCAGCAAGTCGCAGAGGCCGCTTGGCTGGTTAGCCGGCGGGATCATCATCGGAGCGTTGTCGGGGGCAAGCCCCGCTCCGGCAGTTGCCGAAAGCATTGCCGAGAAGGCCGAGGGCTGCGCCCGCTGTCATGGCCTGGACGGCAAGCCGATCGACAAGACCACTCCCGTCATCTGGGGACAAAAACTCGGATACGCTTACATCCAGCTCCGCGATTACAAACGCGGTGACCGGAAAAGCGACATTATGCAGCCCATCGCGTCGACGCTCGAGAAGGATGACATGCTGGCGATAGCTGAAATTTTTTCGAAGAAGCCCTGGCCTGATCTGGGCCAGCCCGTCACAGCCAGGAACGTTGCGGAACGAGCCCTGCGCGCCGAGTACTCGGTGGGCTGCACCAGCTGTCACCGCGATCGATTTCAGGGCGACAGCACGGTGCCCCGGCTTGCCGGCCAAAGCCTCGAATACCTGGCCAAGACGATGGCCGACTTCCGCACCCGCGCGCGCGGTAACAACCCGGGCATGTCCGACTTGATGATCGCCACCGCGGGCGACGACCTTACAGCGCTGGCGGAATATTTGGCCGGTCTCCAAATTCCTCGCAGCCAGTGAGCCGGCTCACCGCACTGACAGGCGTTCACGCAGAGCCGACGGAATGGCAAGATCTGCGGCACGTCTGCCGGCATTGTCCATAAGCGATGGATCGGCACCTCGCGCCAGCAAGAGAGCGGCGATCTCCGCGTGTCCGCCTTCAGCGGCAATCATCAGCGCCGTGCGCCCGCGGACATCCCGGTCATCAACACGTGCACCCGCATCCAGCAAATATCCGACGACCTTCACCGCCTCCGCTTCGGGTACCTTTTCATCAGGCCCCGCCGCCCACATCAGCAGGGTGAGGTCGTTGGGATAACGGGCATTGATGTCGATATTCTGCGCCAGCAGCCGCTTCACGATGTCGAGCCATGCCCGGGCCGCCGCATAGACGATTGGCGGTTTCCCCGTCTCGTCGGGTGCGCGCTCGTCGGCGCCATGCGCGAGCAGCATTTCGATGATGGCATCACTGCCGGCATAGGCCGCGGCCGCTACTGGCGAGATGCCACTGCGCCCGGTCAGCCTGACGTCAGCCCCCCGCTCAATGAGCCGTTGTGCGACTGCGACATGGCCTCGTTCGGCCGCAAAGTACAGTGCAGTCGCCCCGGCCAGATTGCGCGCATTGATTGGAGCACCGCGCGCAAGCAACAGGTCGACCATCTCAAGGTGACCGAACCTTGCAGCATGGCTAAGCGGGCGAGCGCCGAACCGGTCGCGCGCGTCAACGGACGCTCCATCGTCCAGTAGTTCGGTTGCTAGTGCTATGCAATTCGCATCCGCCGCCGAAAACAAAGTCAATGAGACCTCGATCGCGCTGACCTGAGGTTTCAAGGATTGAAACCGGCGCGCCAGTTCCTGGCATCGTTCGGGGCCGACTGCGAGGCTCGATGACGCCGCGCTCATCGAAGCGATCGCAACCAGGCAAAACAACACGACACGGCGATACATGGCTGTGCCTCCCCGTCGCATTTCGGTTCGCGCAGGGTGGCACGACGGCTACGTCATGCCAAGCCATCGGGCGTCCACGCCGGAGGCAGGCGCCACAGGCGGGCCGCTATCCTATGGCCGGCATCACGCGATCGGGCGACACCCCCCACGGCCGCTCGGCTGAGGCGAGGCCGATCAGGCGGCCCTGGATGTAGTCGCAGCCCCAGTCGCGCAGCATGTTTGCCGCTTCCTCGTCCTGCACCCATTCGGCGACGGTCTTGATGTCGAGGCGGCGCGCGAGGTCGAGCAGGGTCTGCACGAAGGCGCGATCGTCGGCGGAACGGGTGATGTTCTGCACGAAGGCGCCGTCGATCTTGACGATGTCGACGCCGAGCTTGCGCAGGTTGCGGAACGAGGTGTAGCCGGCACCGAAATCGTCGATGGCGATGCGGCTGCCGAAATGCTTGAGACGGCCGACGAAGGCGCGGACGTCGTCGATGTCCTGGATCGCCACCGTCTCGGTGATCTCGACGATCAGCCGCTCGGCAACGCCCGGATGGGCCTGCATCAGCGATTCGATTCCCGCCCACCAGTCGGGATCCATGGTGGTATCGGGCGAGATGTTGAGGCTGAGCCTGACCTCGGGCGAGGCGGCAAGCTCGGCGACGACGAGCTCGAGCACGCGATGGTCGACGAGGCGGATGAGGCCGAGCCGCTCGGCCACCGGCACGATGTCGGGCGCGAGCAGCGTCCGCCCGTCGCCCTGCTCCATCCGCACCAGGCATTCATAGAATGCGCCGTCGCGCGTCGCGGCCGAGACGACCGGCTCATAGGCGAGCACGATGCGACGGTCGTTCAGCGCGGTGACGATCTCGTCGGTGACACGGATGTTGACGCGGCGCTGCGCGTCGCGCTCTGCATTCGGCCGCCAGGTACCGAACGAGCCGGCGCGGCGGCGTTTGGCGGCATCCAGCGTCTCGTGCGCGCGGTTGATCGCTTCATCGGTGTTGCGGGCATAGCGGGGAACGCCGACCGCGCCGATCGAGGCGGTGACCGAAACCGGGCCCGACTTGGTCGGCACCACTTCGTCGCGAATGCCGGCAAGGAAGCGCTCGGCGGCGACGTTCATGTCGTCAATGGTGCAGTTCTTCAAGATGAGGCCGAACTTGTTGCCTGAGAAGCGCCCGAGCACGTCGCCGCCGCGAAGCCGCGCGCGAATGCGTTTTGCCACGTCGAGGATCACGGCGTCCGCAACGTCGAAGCCGAAGGCGTCGTTGACGCGGGCGAGATGATCGATCCCGACCAGCATGAAGGCGCTGGAGGAGCGGAAGCGGATTGACTCCTCGATCGCCTCGGCGAGCGCCGCGATCAGATGCGTGCGGTTGAGCTCGCCGGTCAGGGGATCGAGCCGGGCGAGCTTTGCAAGCTCTTCGTCGCGGGCGTGGCGCTCATTGTTGATGCGGACGGCGCCGATCGCACGGACCGGCCGGCCATCGGGACCTGCGAACCACCGGCCGGTCTCCTCGATCCAGACCACGGGGTCGGAAGCGCTCATGCGCACGCCATATTCGGCACGGTAGGGCGTGCCGTCGGCGCCGTGCACGGCCGGCGACTGGGCCAGGGCGGCCGTGCGCAGCGACTGCGACGGCTCGATCAGGCGGGCGAAGTCCGCGCCGGTCGCCAGCCGCTCGGCGGGGATGCCGGGGAAGACGGAACCGACCTGCTCGCCCCACTGAATCGCATCGCTCGCGATATCCCAGATGAAGACGGCCTCGCCGAGGGAGGCCAGGATGTCGGAGGCTTGCGGCAGGGCAGCGGTCAAAGGCGCCTCGTTTCGGGACAGCGGAGACGGTCTCGCACTCCTGAGGATAAAGCGAGATTCGGCTTTGACCCTAGGCAAAGTTCATAAACAATTTGGAAACCACGTTTCGAAGCTGGTCCGGAACCAGAACGGCCCCGCCGGCATAGACCTTGCGAGTACCTCACACGCACGGCGACCCGCGTCCCGAAACGCGACAGTCTCGCCGGATTTCGAGCCGGATTAACGGTGTTTGCGATGGTGAGTACGGACCGAGCAGAGGAAGCGGAAGGCGGCACCGGGACCGCCCTGGTCCTGCTGACCCCGACGCTCGCATTGGCGCACAAGGTGGTGGTGCTGCCCCGCCCCGACCCGAGCTTCGTCACCCAGCTCATCGCCAATGCCGAGCACCTGCCGCAGGCGAGCCGGCTGCGCCGGGCGAGCCCCGCCGATGCGAACATGGCCTATGGCCATAAGCGCCCGCTGGGCACCGTGAGCGCCAGGACGCGCCAGGTGGCATGAAGGACGTTGGTTAGTTTCGCAATCCGAGCCGCGAGGCACCCTTAGCGCGATCAGCGCTGCGGCGTATCCGGCGACGTCGGCGTGCCGTTGCTCGGCTGCAGATGCGGCGAAGGGATTTCCGGCGAGGGCGCGGCTTGCGGTGCTTTTGGCGCGGGGGGATCCATCAGCACGGACTCGGCGACGGACTGCGCGGATGGCGCGGGTGCAGGAGGCACGACCGGTGCGGGTTGCGGTGCAGGCGCCATGCGCGGCTCGACGACCGGCTCGTCCGCCTCCTCCTCGACCTGACGGCGCGCCTTGCGCGGTGCGGGCGCTGCCTCGGTCACATAGGCGCGGCGACGGGTACGCTGGGCGACGCCGCCGAAGAAATCGGCCATCGCAAGCAGCACAAGCAGGAAAAAGGTGGAGTTGCCGAACTTCTCCGGCCACATGACGAATTCGGCCGCGGCCGCGCCGAACACGATCAGCGACAGCAGATGGTCCATCAGGAATTTCGCGCCGGGCCGCGCGCCCTTGACGATCTCGAGCAGCAGCAGCACCACACCGAGTGCCAGCAGCAGGTCACTCAGCGTCACCGGCCAGACCTGGCCCTCAAGCATCGGCACCTTGAAAAGCACGGCCGTGAAGGACACGTCGTGCATCAGGAACACGATGATGTTGTAGACCGCGAGCGGAATGAGAAGCAGCGGGAAACCGACCATCGCGTGCGCGCCTTCCTGATCGAGACATCCGGGCAGGACAATGCGGCGGCGAAGCGTTTGCTCCGCCGCCGTCACCGTCTTAACTCACTGATTGGCCGAATCCAGGCGGGTCAATCGCCTCGCCTGTTGATACGCCGGCCTCAGGACTCTTTCTTCTTCAGGACCTGCCGGCCCTTGTACATGCCGGTCTTGAGGTCGAGATGGTGCGGGCGGCGGAGCTCGCCGGAGTCCTTGTCCTCGACATAGGTTGGCTTCTTCAGCGCGTCAGCCGAGCGGCGCATGCCACGGCGCGACGGCGAGGTTTTTCTTCTCGGAACGGCCATTATAAATATCCTCTAGGGATTGGTGTTCGGGGCATCGTCCGGCCTTCCGGACGGCTCAGCACCCGCAAACGGGGCGAGCTGAATGCTGATCAAGGCCGGGCTTATAGAGGAAGGCTGCTCGTAAAGCTAGGGTTTTGGGGCGGAAAAAGCACCCGAAATGGGCTCAAAATCCGCGATTTTCCCGCCAACAGGTCGAAACGGCCTGCGCCCGCGCCATATAGGTCACCGCCAGCCGCCGCACCCCCGGTCCCGGCGTACGGGCGCTGCGTTTGACCGGGTTTGGCAGGATCGCGGCCAAAAGCCCCGACTCCCGGGGCGAGAGACTGGCTGCGGACTTGCCGAAGGCATAGGCGCTGCCCGCTTCTACCCCGAACTGCCCCTGAGGGCCGAGCTCGGCAATATTCAGGTAAATCTCGAGAATCCGGTGTTTCGGCAGAACGAAGTCGATCCACAGCGCCAGCGGAAACTCCAGCACTTTCCGGATAGGATCCCGTCCCTGCCAGAGGAACAGGTTTTTGGCCACCTGCTGGGTGATGGTGGAGGCGCCGCGGAACGGCGTTCCGTCCTCTTGCGCATCGTCGATCGCCTCGCGCAGCGCGCCCCAGTCGATGCCGTGATGCTTGCAGAAATGGGCATCTTCAGCCCCGACCACCGCGCGCGGCAAATAGGGCGACATCGCCGAAAGTTCGATCCACTGCCGCTGCATCGGAGCACCGCGAAGGGAGCGCCAGACCATCAGCGTCGAGACCGGGTGGCCGGCACGGTAGAATGGCGCAATCAGATAGGGCAGGAGCGCCGCAACGGTCAGCACCAGAGCCAGGGTTTTGACGATGCGAAAAATCGACCTTGTCCTGCGCCAAAATGGAAGTGATGAACCGGCCCGGCGATTAAGCCTGTGATAATTCGGGGCTTTTCCAGCAGTTTTAAGGCGTTCCAAGTGATTGACGGAAGCGCCCGCATAAAGGATTGTCCGGCCGAATTTTAGTTCTGGAGCCCTTCTTGATGACCGGCACGACCCCGTCCGATTTCGCTAAACGCCTGGACAAGACCGCTGACGATACCGAGGCCCTGCTGGCCAGGCTGTTGTCGGACGACATCCTGCCAGACGAGATCGCGCGCCCCAAGCGGCTGATGGACGCGATGCGCTATTCGAGCCTCGGCGGGGGCAAACGCCTGCGGCCGTTCCTGGTGGTCGAGAGCGCCGCGGTGTTCGACGTGCCGCGCGAGGCCGCCTTGCTCGTGGGCGCCGCGCTCGAGTGCATCCACTGCTATTCGCTGATCCATGACGATCTGCCGTCGATGGACAATTCCGACCTGCGCCGCGGACGCCCGACGCTGCACAAGCAGACCGACGACGCCACCGCGATCCTCGCCGGCGACGGGCTCTTGACGCTCGCCTTCGACATCGTCACCCGCGACGAGATCCATCGCGACGCCAATGTCCGGCTCCTGCTCACGCGCGCGCTGGCGCGCTGCGCCGGCATCGGCGGCATGGTCGGCGGGCAGATGCTCGATCTCGCCGGTGAAGGCCGCTTCGGCGATCGCGAGCCGGTCGACGTCGCACGCATCCAGCAGATGAAGACCGGCGCGCTGTTGCGCTATGGCTGCATCGCCGGCGCGATCCTGGGACAAGCCACCGCGAAGGAGTATCAGGCGCTCGACGATTACGGCCGCGCGCTCGGCGAAGCCTTCCAGATCGCCGACGACCTGCTCGACGTCGAGGGCGATGCGGCGGCGCTCGGCAAGCCCTCGGGCCAGGACGCAGCGCTTGGCAAGACCACCTTCGTCACCCAGCTCGGCATCGAGGGCGCCAAGCAGCGCGTGAGTGACCTGCTCGCGCGCGCGGACGCCGCCGTCTCGATCTTCGGCGACCGCGCCGCGGTGCTGCAGGCAGCAGCGCGGTTCGTGGCGGAGCGGAAGAACTAGGCTTTCAAGGACGAAATTGACCAGCCCTCACCCGCAAGCGGGAGAGGGAGTGCACCTGCAACGCGGCGGCAGTCCGGGACATTGAAGGCCATGGACCAAGAAGATCCCGTCCTCATCCGCTTCCGCAAGATGTCGCGACCGGTGCGCGTGGTTTATGCGCGGCCGCGGACCTTCATCGCGCTCGGCGTCGGCGTTCTCGTCTGCCTGCTGCTGCCCGGCTCGTTGCGGCTGGTGACACGGCTCTTGCTCGGCTGGGACGCGCTGATCACGGTCTATCTCGTGCTCGTCTACAGCATGATGCTGAACCAGGACCACAGCCACATCCGCCGGGCCGCCGTCATGCAGGACGACGGCCGCTTCGTACTGCTGCTGGTGATAGCGATGGGCGCATTCGCGAGCATCGCGGCCATCGTTGCCGAACTCGGCACCCATCGCGGCGTCGGCGAACTCTCGCTCGCGATCTCGACCATCGCGCTGTCATGGGCTGCCGTGCACACGACCTTCGCGCTGCATTACGCCCACGACTACTACCGCCACGCCAAGCCGGGCGGCCTGCAATTTCCGAGCGGCGACAAGGACGACCACGCCGACTACTGGGACTTCGTCTATTTTTCCTTCGTGATCGGCATGACCGCACAGGTCTCCGACGTCGGCATCACCGACAAGACCATCCGCCGCACCGCGACCGCGCACGGCATCGTCTCGTTCATCTACAATACGGCGTTGCTGGCACTGACGGTGAACATCGCGGCAAGCGCGATCGCGACGTAGGCTGCATCCTTGGAGTCGTCCTGGCGAAAGCCAGGACGACGTCAGGGAGCTCAGTCGCAGATCTCCGGGTTGGGGTCGGCGCCATAGCCACCGCCACCGCGAAATCCGAGATGACAGCCGCGCTTGACCGGGCGGCAGATGAGGTCGTTGCAATAGATCTGACCGCTGCCTCCCGAGGCGCGGCCTCCGGCCGCCGCAGCGGCGGCGCCAGCCTGTGGACGCTGTTTTGCCGGACGATCCTGCTGCTGGCCGTCGTCGCGCTTGGCGGTGCTCGCGGGCGGCTTGCCGCGCTTCTTCTCGCATTCATTGTCGTCGTTCAGCACATAGCCGTCGCCGCATACGATCTTGGTGCACTTGTCGCCATCCGCCCTGAAGCCGCGATCGCAGACCCGCGGGCAGACCCGCGACGGCTTGGCCTTGACCGCGTCGAGCGCATCGGTGCTTGCGACCTTCACGTCGAGCTTGGTGCCGGCGTAGCGGTTGAACTGCGACAGCGAGCGCTGCGAGGCCGTATTCCAGTTGCCGTCGGCTCGACCTGAGAAGCAGCCGACGCGGCCGAGCTCGGTCTGCACCGAGCGGGTCAGGTCGGCTGGTGCGCTCGGTGTCAGCGCGGCAACGTTGGTGCCGGGTGGATTGTTCGCCTTGACGGTCGAGCCGTCGGGCGCAGCGCCAGCCAGATTGACGCGCTGCTGCTCGGCGGCGGCCGCCTGCTGCTGCGCCTGCTCCTTGGCCTTCTGGGCGGTGAGCTGCGCCTGCTCGGCAGCCTTTGCATCGGCCTCGGCCTTGGCCTGCTCCTCCTTCTGCGCCCCGGCTGCGGCAAGACGATCGCGCTCGGCTTCCGCCTGCTTCGCCTTGGCGGTCGCCGCCGCATGCGCCTCTTCGGCCGCGATCTTGTCGAGCTGGAGTTTTGCCAGGCTCGAATAGAAGCCGTTCGGATGCTGGACCAGGAAGGCATCCCACGCCGCCTTGTTGCCGACCTGGAGCGCGAGCTCATAGTCGCGCCGCACCTCGGCCTGCGCATTGACGGCCGGCTGGGCCGGCGCGACCGCCGCGATCTTGGCCGGCACCAGCGGCACGTCGTCGCCGCCGAGCGAGCCGTACACGAACGGCTCCTGCTTGTAGTTGGTGGTCTTCAAGACGTCGTCGCGCACGAAGCCGAAGGCACGGCGCACGTCGAGGCCTGGCGTCGTCAGATGCTTCGCCAGCGCGATCGTGAACGGGCTGTTGCTGCCGTCGCCGTCCTGGGCCGTGGAGCCGGCCTTGGCCGAATATGCAATCAGCGTGTTGGGGCTGGTCGGCTCGACCTGGGCGAGGCCGCGCCCGATCCCGCGCGAGGCGATCGTGCGTTTCATGGTCTTGCCGAAGGGATTGTCGCGGCAGGCGTCGAGGATCACCAGACGAAGCTGCTTGGCCGGCTCGATCGCGACCAGGACGCGGTCCAGTGACAGCGCTTCGTCATAGACGTCGGTGTCGCGCTCGAGCTTGGCGTCGACGGGGATCAGATAGTTTGCGCCGTCAACCTCGATGCCGTGGCCGGCATAATAGACGACGGCGATATCGGCATCGCGCGCGGAGTCGGCGAATTCGCGCAGCGCGCGGCGGGTCTCCAGCGCCGGCAGGTCGTGGCGGGCGTCGACCACATCGAACCCGGCCTCCTTCAGCGTCTTCGCGATGACGGCCCCGTCATTGTCGGGATTCGCGAGCTGCGGCGCATTCTGATAGGCGGAATTGGAGAGCACCAGCGCGACGCGCTTGCCGGCAAAGGCGGGCCCGGCGCCGAGCAGCAGCGCGAGCACGAGGAGAAGCGGGCAAAATCTGAACAGGCTGCGCATGACGGAACTTCCAGCTCCCTTTTGGATCTACCTAGCAACATCCGCGTCATCCGCTTGTGACGAAGGTCACAGCTTGTGACTCACAGCTTGTGACCGGGTCCACAGCTTGTAACCGAGGTCACGAAGGGCGCGACAGCTCGCGAGCAAAGCCCTTTTTGTTAGTGTCGCCAGAAGGGTAGCGGTTCGCAGGATCAGGCGTTTCCGGCCCGCTCAGCCGGCTCCGACGTGCCCGCGGTGCTGCGGCAGATTGTCCGTGATCTCGTACCAGGGCGCCTTCGAGCCGACGAACATATGCGCAGTGGGGCGGATCGAGGGATCGTCGAGCAGGGTTCCCATGGTCACGTGGACCCAGTGCCCCTCGCGCACCACCGAATAAAGCAGCGAGCCACAGCGGGCGCAATGCGCATCATGAGTCATCTCGTCGCCATAGATCAGCCGCGCATCCTCGCCCGCGACCACGCAGAACTTGTGCCGCTCGATCCCCGCGAACGGCTTGAAGGCGGAGCCGGTGGTGCGGCGGCAATCCGAACAATGGCAATTCAGCGCATAGACGAATTCATCCGCGACGTCGTACTGCACGGCGCCGCAGTAACATTTCCCAGCGAGGCGGCGACGGCTTGTCGAGCTTGTCACGATCTTTCTCCAGCGCGGAATGCGGCATGACAATCTAGCGGGTCGGCCAGCCTGTGCCGATCAGCTTTTCGCGAGCAAAACGCTGGCGGTTTCGCGAGGTCCGCCCTACGTTCTCTCGTCGCGGCAACGTGCCAGGGAAGGAGAGAAGCATGGGGTATGACCGTTCGAGTGTCGAGGCCGTGGTGCAAGGCTATTTCGATGCGCTCTATGAAGGCGACGCCGACAAACTCGGCGCGGTGTTCCATCCCTCCGCCGATCTGCGCTGGGTGGAAAAGGGCGAGCTCAAGATCCTGACGGTGCCGGACTGGCTCGCCTGGGTGCGCAAGCGCGCCTCCGCAAAGTCGGAAGGCAAGCCGCGCGAGGATTTCATCGTCACCATCGACCGCTCGGACGACAAGACCGCCTTCATCAAGGCCAAATGCCAACTGCCGCCGCGCTACTTCACCGACTATCTCGTGGCGATGAAGCTCGCCGACGGCTGGCAGATCGTGTCGAAGTCGTATCGGTATGATCTGAAGGATTGAGGGACGGCGGCCGCGGCGGTTGGGCGTCGCGATCGAAGACGTTCCTCAATTTTTCCGTCATTGCGAGCGAAGCGAAGCAATCCAGATTCTTGCGCGGAGACAGTCTGGATTGCTTCGTCGCTGCGCTCCTCGCAATGACGGCGGGAGAGATCGCACACCGCACCGTGCTTCGTTACTGCATTTCGCGGCGACGCGTTCACACCAGCGCGATGAGCGACGTGTCGCCATAGATTTGTCAGAACAATCAATGACACCGTCGTGAGCGCACTCATGACATCTCCGCAATGCCTCACCCCAATCCTGCCTGAAAGATCCCCATGCTGCTCGATCGTCGTTCCCTGCTCGCTTCTTTGTGCGCGCTGGCCGCACGTCCCGTATTTGCTGAAGGCGCACCGCCTGCACTTGAAACCTACGAGCGCGAGAGCGGCGGGCGGGTCGGCTTCTATGCTGAAAATCTCAGCTCCGGCAAAAAGCTCGGCTGGCGCGCCGACGAGCGGTTTGTCATGTGCTCTACGTTCAAGGCATCGCTGGCGGCCTGCGTGCTGGCGCGGGTCGATCGCGGCGAGGACCAGCTTTCGGCGATGATCGGCTATGGCCGGGACGACCTGCTCGACTATGCGCCGGTGGCGAGGGAGAACCTTTCGAAAGGCGCAATGTCAGTCGCCGACATGTGCAAGGCCAGTGTCGAGCTCAGCGACAACACCTGCGCCAATCTCCTGCTGGCGCGGATCGGGGGACCGGCGGCACTCACCGCGTTCTGGCGCTCGCTCGGCGACACCACCTCGCGGCTCGACCACAACGAGCCCGAGCTCAACCGTTCGCCGCCGGGCGACCCGCACGACACGACCACGCCCTCTGCCATGGCCGGCAATTTCCGCCGGCTCGTGCTCGGCGAAGCCTTGTCTGCGGCTTCGCGCGCGCAACTCACCGAGTGGATGGTGAATTGCAAGACCGGCGCAAAACGGCTGCGCGCCGGCTTGCCGGGAACCTGGAGGATCGGCGACAAGACCGGCAACAACGGCAAGGACGCTTCCGGCGATATCGTGGTGGCGTGGCCGAAGCCCGATACGCCGATCCTGATTGCGGCCTACACCCAGGGCGGCACGCCGAACGCCGCGCAGATCGATACGGTGTTCGCTTCCATCGGAAAGACGGTCGCCGCGCAGCTGGGATGATCCCGCCGCATTGACCTCGGCCGCGCTTCCGGGCCAAGTGAAAGAATGGTGGAAGCGCGATTTCAGATCTTTCTGATCCTGCTCGGCGTGCTCGCCGGTACGGCGCTGGTGGCCCGGCGCCTCAACATCGCGCCCGCCATCCTCTTGATGCTGGCCGGCGTGGGCCTGGCCTTCGTGCCGGGCATGCCGCGTGTCGAGCTGCCGCCGGAGCTCGTGCTGCTGCTGGTGCTGCCGCCGCTGATCTACTCGGCGAGCGTCGCCATGAGCTGGCGCGAGTTCAGGAACAATCTGCGCCCGATCGTGCTGCTCGCGGTCGGCTGCGTGATCTTCACAGCGGCGATGGTGGCAACCGCTGCGCATTTCCTGATCGGCATGCCCTGGACCACCGGCTTCCTGTTAGGTGCCATCGTCGCGCCGCCCGACGTGGTGGCGCCGCTTGCGATCGCACGCAAGCTGCACATACCGCGCCGTATCCTGGTGGTGCTCGAAGGCGAAGGGCTTGCCAACGATGCCACCGCGCTGATCCTCTACCGCTTCGCGCTCGCCGCGATCATGACCGGCAGCTTCTCGCTGCCGCTTGCGACCGGCGAATTCCTCCTCATCATCGCCGGCGAGGTCGCCTACGGCATCGGGGTCGGCTGGCTCTCCTTGCGCGCCCGCAAATGGGCCCGCGACTCGCAGGTCGAGATCACGCTGTCGCTGATCACGCCCTACCTCGCCTATTGGCTGCCCGAGCATGTCGGCGGAAGCGGCGTGATCGCCACCGTCGCCTGCGGGCTCTATGTGAGCTGGAACGGGCCGTTGTGGATTTCATCGGCGACGCGCCTGCAGGGCATCTTCTTCTGGGACCTCGTGATCTACCTGATCGAGGGCATCCTGTTCCTGCTCACCGGTTTCCAGATGCGCGCTCTCTATGAGCAGTCGAAGGCGTTTCCGCTCGACGAGATCCTGATCGCGACTGGCGTGGTCGTGGTCATCGTGGTCATCGCGCGCTTTGCATGGCTCTATCCCGCAACCTACCTGCCGCGGATATTGAGCCCGAGCCTGCGCCGGCGCGATCCCTCGCCGCCCTGGCAATGGGTGTTCACCCTGGCCTTCACCGGCGTGCGCGGTGCGGTGTCGCTCGCGGCGGCGCTGGCGCTGCCCTTCGTGCTGCCAGGCGGCCAGGCCTTCCCCTATCGTGACCTGATCCTGTTCGTCGCCTTTGGCGTCATCTTCGTCACGCTGGTCGGCGTCGGCCTCGGCCTGCCCAAGGTGGTGCGATGGCTCGGCGTGGCCCAAGCCGGCCGCTCCGAACACGTTGCCGAGCACGAGGCCGAGATCGCCGCACGGCGCCAGGCGCTCGATGCCGCCCTGAGGTCGCTCGATACGCTCGCCGCGGAGAAGGAGCTGTCTGGCGAGGTCGTGCACCTGTTGCGCGCCCGGCACGAAATCCGCGCCAGCCAGCTTCCCGATTCGCTCGAACCGAGCCGCCACGACGTCTCCGCCGCCGGCACCGCGCTGACGCGCGAGCTGATCAGTGCCGAGCGCAGGTTCATCCATGAGCTCCTGCGCGAGGGCAAGATCACCGACGAAGCAAGGCGACGAATCGAGCGCGATCTCGATCTGGAGGAAGCAAGCCTGGCGAACCGGGAGTTTCAGAGGGTGCCGCTGTGAATGGGCGGGTGTCTCCGCCCATCGTCATTGCGAGCGCAGCGAAGCAATCCAGAGTCTTTCCGCGGCGACAGTCTGGATTGCTTCGCTGCGCTCGCAATGACGGTGTTGCACCAGACTAGCGTTTCTCGCAGAATTCCTCCATGGCGGCGGCTACCGCTGACGCAATCATCTGCTGCCGCTCCGGCGAGTTCATCGCCATCTCCTCGTCACGGTTGATGATCGAGCCGGCCTCGAGCAGCACCGCGGCGCTTCTCGTGCGTGAGAGCACGACGAGCTGGTCGTAGCGATAGACCCCGACATCCTTGTCCAGCAGTTCGTGACGATAGCGGCCCATCAGCGGCAGCGTGTACTGGTGCGCGTAAGTCAGGTCCTGCGCCTTCAGCTCCTTACCCACGAGCCGGGCGAACGCGAGGCTCGCTGCGTATCGCGGGTTCTGCCGCGAGACGAACAGCGAATAGCCGGAGAAGCGGTCGCTGAAATGGCTTTTTGCGCCCTCGAACTCCCACTGCTCCAAAAATTTGTCCGGCACGGCGTCGTGATGAATCGACAGGAAGAGATCGGCCCGCCAGTCGTTGGCGGCGTTGACGCGCTTGAACAGGCTCGGCCTCGCCCGGCCTTCCGTCACCAGCAGACGCGTCGTGGCAAAACCTTCCGACTTCAGTTTCTCCGAGATGAGCCTGGCAAGCCGGAGATTGAACGCGAACTCGGGATCGTTGCGAGCGCTGTCCGCGCCAAGCGCTTCGGCGGTGTGGCCGACGTCCACGACGATGCGGAATCTGGCCGGCTCACATTTTTCGGGCGCGAGCTTGGGATTGGGCCTGGGCTTCGCGCGCACGATCTTCCGCGCCGGTACGGCATGCCTCGCATCGACCGGCGCGAGCAACAGCGGAAGAAGCGAAGCAACGACCGCTGCAATGATGGCCCTCACGGACGCCAAGCGCTACACCGGCCGCTCCCCCTTCACCGTCACGCGCGTCCCTGACCGTGTGTGCGGCCAGTAGTCCCACATCGCGCGGTGCTGGGTGCAGCGGTTGTCCCAGAAGGCGATGGCGTTCTCGGTCCAGCGGAAGCGGCACTGGAACAGCGGGTTTTCCGCGTGCTGATAGAGATAAGCGAGCATCGCGTCGCTCTCGTCGCGGGGAATGCCGTTGATGTTGCGGGTAAAGCCGCGGTTGACGTAGAGGGCCTTCTTGCCCGTGACGGGGTGCGTGCGCACCACGGGGTGCTCGGCATGCGGGTAGCTTTGCTTGTCGGCGACGCCGTAATTGGCGTAGAGCCCGCGATAGATCGGCTCGCCGTCATGCAGCGCGATGAGGCCGTCGAGATAGGCTTTCATGCGGTCCGACAGCGCCTCATAGGCCGCATACATGTTGGCGAACAGCGTGTCGCCGCCGCGCGGCGGGCATTGCTTGATGTAGAGGATCGAGCCCATCGGCGGCTCGAGATCGCAGGACACATCGGAATGCCAACCCTCGCCATTGGCGCGCGGCGAGTTCTTGTCGGCATAGATCTTCATCAGCGCGGGATCGTCGTCCTCATGCGGAGCGGCGGGATGAAAATGCAGCTCGCCGAACTTGCGTCCGAAGGCGAGATGCTGCTGCGGCGTGATGTGCTGGTCCCGGAAGAAGATGACGAGGTTTTCGGCCAGCGCGCGATGGACTTCGTCCATCTGCCGGTTGGAGCGCGCATCGTCGGACACGAGCTTGCCGATGTCCACGCCGGTGATTTCAGCGCCGATGATCGGCGTGAGTTTTTCGACGGCGATGGTCTCATACGGTGCGCCGTCGTCTGCCATGTGGCGATAGCGCGGACCCTGCTTGCCGGCGAGCGAGCTCATGGGTGTTGCTCCCAATCGTTTTGATTGAGGGCATGGTAGCGCGGATGGAGCGAAGCGCAATCCGGAGCCACAAACTCAATTCGTCGTCCCGGGGCGCGCGTAGCGCGAGCCCGGGACCCCCGCGCGAGCGCTTGCGCTCGTCGCGATAACCACAGGATTGGGTTTGGCGAAGACTCGCGTTTACCAGCTCGCGCCACAACCTCTCCCTGGAGTTATGGGTCCCGGCCTGCGCCGGGACGACAGCGGAGAATGGGCACCAGCGGAGCAAAATCACTCCGCTCAGTTCTACTCCGCCGCGGTCTCCGGCACCTTGGCGCCCTGGCCGTAACGCTGGTCGATGTAGTCGATCACCAGCGCCTTGAAGTCGGCGGCGATGCCGGGGCCGCGCAGGGTGCGGAACTTCTTGCCGTCGACGAAGACTGGCGCAGCCGGCGCTTCGCCGGTGCCGGGCAGCGAGATGCCGATATTCGCGTGCTTGGATTCGCCGGGGCCGTTGACGATGCAGCCCATGACGGCAACGTTGAGCTCTTCGACGCCGGGATATTTCGTCTTCCAGGTCGGCATCTCGTCACGGATGAAATCCTGGATCGAGCGCGCGAGTTCCTGGAACGTGGTCGAGGTGGTGCGGCCGCAGCCCGGGCAGGCCGCAACCAGCGGCACGAAGGTACGGAAGCCCATGGTCTGCAAGAGCTCCTGCGCAACCTGCACCTCACGGGTGCGGTCGCCGCCGGGCTCCGGCGTCAGCGAGATGCGGATGGTGTCGCCGATGCCCTGCTGCAGCAGGATGCCGAGCGCGGCGGACGAGGCGACGATGCCCTTGGTGCCCATGCCGGCCTCGGTGAGCCCGAGATGGATGGCGTAGTCGGAACGGCTCGCCAGGACCTCATAGACCGCGATCAGATCCTGCACCGCCGACACCTTGGCCGACAGGATGATGCGGTTCTTGGGCATGCCGAGCTCTTCGGCGCGCGCCGCCGACAGCAGCGCGGACTGCACCATGGCTTCGCGCATCACGGCGCGGGCATCGCGCGGATTGGCCGAGGCCGCGTTCTCGTCCATCAGCTTGGACAAGAGCTCCTGGTCGAGCGAGCCCCAATTGGCGCCGATGCGCACCGGCTTGTCGTGCTTGTTGGCGATCTCGATAATGTCGGCGAACTGCGTATCGCGCTTGTCCTTGAAGCCGACATTGCCGGGATTGATGCGGTACTTGTCGAGCGCTTCGGCACAGGCCGGATAGTCGGCGAGCAACTTGTGGCCGATATAATGGAAGTCGCCAATCAGGGGCGTGGTGATGCCGCGCTTGCGCAGGCCGTCGCGGATGTGCGGAACGGCGGCGGCGGCCTCCTCGCGGTCCACGGTGATGCGGACCATCTCGGAACCGGCGCGCGACAGCGCTGCGACCTGGGCGATGGTGCCGTCGATATCGGCCGTGTCGGTGTTGGTCATCGACTGCACGACGATGGGCGCGCCGCCGCCGACGGCGACGTCGCCGACCTTGACCTGGGTGGTGTTGTGGCGCGGCGCGGGCCCCGCGATGTCGGAATCGATGGTGTTTTCGGGCTTGTTCATGGGGTCCAAATATCAGGTTTTGGTGACATTCAGCAATGCATCGCGCGGGGCCGCAGCTTCTTGGCTGGGACGGTTAACCAGAAAAAGCCCAGCAATTACAAGGATGGCGGCGGCCCCGAACGTGAGGCTGAGGGTGTCATGCAGGATGAAATAGCTAGCGCCGACGCCAAACAAAGGGGTGATGAAGGTAAAAGCCGACAATTTGCTCGCCGAATAGGCCTTCACCAGCGCGAACCAAAGCGTGAACGTCGTTCCGACGACCCAGACCGCCTGGAACACCATCAGCGTGATCGAGAGCGGGCTCGGGGTATGGGGAATGGACTCGCCCAGGAGGTACGCGGCCAGGCCCAGAATCGGGATCGACATCGCGACCTGGTAACCGATGGCCTTTTCCGGCGGGGCGAAGCGCAGCCGCGTCGACTTGGCGACCAGCGTGGTCGCCGCCCACAGCGCGGCGCCGCCGACGATCATGAGGTCGCCGAGCAGGACCTGTGAATCCACGTTGGGCTGCGGCACGCCGATCGCAAGCGCCACGCCGGCAAAGCTGACGGCGAGCCCGAGCCACTGCGTGCCGCTGAGCCGCTCGCCCAGCACCTGGTAGGAGCCGAGCGCAACGAAGAACGGCGCGGTGTAGAGGAAGACCACGGCGCGCGAGGCCGGCGTGAAGCGCAGGCCCTCATAGATCAGCACGAACTCGAGGCCGAACATCAGCCCGGCGATGAGGCCTGCGGCAAGCGTGCCGTCGCGCTCGAAGAATTTTGCGCCGCGCAAGGTGCCGATGATGAACACCACCGGCAGCGCTCCCATCGAGCGGATGGTCGCCTGCAGCACCGGCGGGATATCCGGGATGACCAGCTTCACCGCGATCTGGTTGAAACCCCAGGTCAGGCACAGCATGAGCATCAGGGCGATGGCGCCGGCGCTCAGGGGGCGGCCGGCGGATGGGCTTGTTGGTTCGATCGACATATCTTCCCGGGACCGGCTTGGCGCCGTTTGTTGATTAAGAAGCTTTCTGACAATGGGTGCAGGTGCCCGTGATCTCGACCACAGACAGTTTGGGGGCAAAACCGGAGGCGCGGGCAGCCTGGTTGAGGCCTTGCGCGACGGACGCAGCCGGAATCTCGCCGACGAGGCCGCAGCGCTCGCAGATCAGGAACGCGACCGCCGAGGTCGCATCGTGGTCGTGGGCGCAGGCGAGATAGGCGTTACGGCTCTCGATGCGGTGCGCGAGGCTATTGGCCATCAGGAACTCGAGCGCGCGATAGACCGTGATCGGCGCGGGCCGCGGCATCGTTTTGGCAAGCTCGTCGATCACTTCATAGGCCCCAAGCGGACGGTGGCTCGAGAGTAGTGCCTTGAGCACCTCGCGGCGGATCGGCGTGAATTTCTGCGCGCGCTGCTCGCAGACGGCTTCCGCATGCGTCAAGGCATCCGCAGTGCAGCGGCCGTGATCGTGGTCAGGCGCGGGAAAGGCCGGCTTTACGAGGCTCATCGCGCAGGCTTTTAGCATTTCCGGACCGGGAACCCAAAGGGCGCGGCTTCGAATGGCTGCCAGCCATGCTTTTGTGGCGGAGCAGCGCCGCGTTAACTTGCCATGAAATAATCATAAGCTTGCTTATTATATGCAAAGCTTATTGGAGACCAAGCTTATGAGCCGCACGTCGGTCGATCAGAACTTCCTGTTCACGCTGGGCGAGCTGTATCGCCTGCTCCGGGTCTATGCCGACAAGGAGGCATCCCGCTACGGCATCACCCGCGCGCAGTGGGCGGTGCTGGCCAAGGTCGAGCGCAGCGAGGGCATGAAGCAGTCCGAGCTCGCCGAGCTCCTGGAGATGCAGCCGATCACCTTGACGCGGCTGATCGACAAGCTCTGCGACAATGACTGGATCGAGCGCCGCAGCGACGCCAGCGATCGCCGCGTCAACCGCCTCTATCTGAAGAAGGCCGGCCGCGCGCTGCTCGGCAAGATGAGCGGCCTGAAGTCCGAGCTCACGGCCAACGCGCTCGACGGCATCAACCCGGCGGACGCCCACCGTCTCCTCACCCAACTCGAAACAATCAAGGAAAACGTGCGTCACGCCATCCAGACCAGTGGAGCGGAACAAGCACGTAAGGAGCAGCGCTATGGCTGATCAGGTCCTGAAATTCGCCCCCGAGCAGAAGGGCGGCCAGAGCGGCAAGCCCACCAGTAAGCTCGCGGCCGAGCCGCGTCGCCGGCTGCTCGCCGGCCTGCGCCGCTATCGCCGCTTCCTGCTGATGGTGGTGCTGCCCGCGGCGGCCGCGATCGGCGGCATCACCTTCTATCTGCATGGCGGCCGCTATGTCGGCACCGATGATGCCTATGTCGGCGCGCAGAAGGTGCTGGTGACGCCCGACATCTCCGGCAAGATCAACAAGGTCGTCGTGAAGGAAGGTCAGCTCGTCAAGCAGGGCGACGAGCTGTTCGAGATCGATCCGGTCCCGTTCCGCCTCGCGGTGGAGGAGGCCAAGGCGCAGCTCGCGCAAGCCAAGACCACCTACGACAACCTCGTCGCCAACGTCAAAATCTACGGCCAGATGCTCGATCTCGCCCAGCAGGGCATGGACCTGAAGCAGCGCGACGTCGAGCGCAAGCAGGCGCTGGTGAAGAACAATTATGGCTCGCAGCTCGACCTGGACAACGCGTCGAACGCGATGGTCACGGCCGGCGCGCAGGCCCAGTTCGTCAAGCAGCAGCTCTCAAACGCGAAGACGCAGCTGCTCGGAAATCCCGACCTGCCGCTGGAAGAGTTCCCGCCCTATGTGCAGGCCAAGGCCAAGCTGGATGACGCCCAGCGCAATCTCGACCATGCCGTGCTGCGTGCCCCGATGAGCGGCGTGGCGACCCAGGTCGACCAGATCCAGCTCGGCCGCTTCGTCGCCGCCGGCACGCCGGTGTTCTCCATCGTCGACATCGCCCACCCCTGGGTCGACGCCAATCCGAAGGAGAGCGACCTCACCTATGTCGCGGTCGGGCAACCAGTCACGCTCGAGGTCGATGCGTTCCCCAACCATGTGTTCAAGGGCAAGATCGGCTCGCTGTCGCCGGGCACCGGCGCGCAGTTCGCGATCCTGCCGCCGCAGAACGCCACCGGCAATTTCGTCAAGGTCGTGCAGCGCGTGCCGGTGCGGATCTATTTCGACGAGAGCGACAAGTTCGTGAAGAAGCTGAAGGCCGGCATGAGCGTCTATGCCACCATCGACACCGGCCACCAGCGCTCGCTCGCCGGCCTGCTCGGCCTGTCGGCGAATGCCAACCAGGACAAGGAAGACTGACGTCGATGTCCGGTCCCGCCAGCACAGCGATGGTTCCCGGCCTGCGCCGGAACATGGTGACGATCTGCGCCATGACCGCGACCATCATGCAGGCGCTGGACACGACGATCGCCAACGTCGCTTTGCCCTACATGCAGGGCACGCTGTCGGCCTCGCAGGACCAGATCAACTGGGTCCTGACCTCCTACATCGTCGCCGCCGCGATCATGACCGCACCGGTGGGCTGGATCGCCAACCGCTACGGCCGCAAGCGCATCTTCATCGTCTGCTCGGCCGGCTTCACACTCGCCTCCGTGCTGTGCGGGCTCGCACAGGACATCAACCAGATGGTGCTGTTCCGCCTGTTGCAGGGCGTGTTCGGCGCCGCGCTGGTGCCGCTGTCGCAGGCAGTGATGCTGGATTCCTACACGCTCCAGGAACGCGCCAAGGCGATGTCGATCTGGGGCATGGGCGTGATGATGGGCCCGATCATGGGCCCCTCGCTCGGGGCCTGGCTGACCGAGACCTATTCCTGGCACTGGGTGTTCTTCGTCAATTTGCCGTTCGGCGTGATCACCGTGCTCGGTCTGATGGTCTTCATGGACGAGACCAAAAAGGATCTCAGCCTGAAATTCGACTGGTTCGGCTTCACGGCGCTGGCCATTGCGATCGGCGCGCTGCAGCTCGCGCTCGACCGCGGCGAGCAGCTCGACTGGTTCGAATCGGCCGAGATCGTGACCGAGTTCGTGGTCTCCGCGATCGCCTTCTATTATTTCTTCGCCCACTCCTTCACGACCTCGCGGCCGTTCATCCGCTTCGCGCTATTCAAAGACCGCAACTTCCTCACCGGCTGCATCTTCATGACGGTGATGGGACTCGTGCTGTACTCGACCATGGCGCTGGCCTCGCCTTACCTGCAGAACGTCATCGGCTATCCCATCATCACCGCGGGTGAACTGCTCGCGACCCGCGGCTTCGGCACCTTCCTCGCCATGATGCTGGTCGGGCGCATGATGCGCTATTTCGAGGCACGCACGCTGATCATTGCGGGGCTGACGCTGACCGCCGGCTCGCTGTTCCAGATGACCGGATGGACCGACCAGACCCAGGCGCCGGAGATCATCACCGTCAGCATCTTCCAGGGTTTTGGCTTCGGTCTCGTTTTCGTGCCACTCTCGACCGTGTCGTTCCTGACGCTGCCGAACGATTTGCGCACCGACGGCACCTCGATGCTGACGCTGCTCCGCAACGTCGCAAGCTCGGTCGGCATCTCCATCGTCATCGCCGAGCTGACGCAGGGCTCGCGCAAGACCTATGCGATCCTCTCCGAGCACATTAACCCGTTCAACCACGCGCTGCAGATGCCTGATGTAGCCGGCATGATCAACCTCTCCACCGACGCCGGCCGCGCCATGGCTGACAAGATCGTCGCCATCCAGGCGCAGATCATCGCCTTCGCGCACGACTACTCGCTCGTGATGATCTTCATCCTCTGCACCATCCCGCTGGCCCTGATGATCGGCTCGACCAAGGCCGCGTTGCGCAAGCAGGCGGCCGGGCCGGAGCATGCGGTGATGGAGTAAATGAAGGTGTCATGCCCCGGCTTGACCGGGGCATCCAGTACGCCGCGGCATCTCCGTATTCGTCACTGCCTCTGGAATACTGGATCGCCCGATTCAAGTCGGGCGATGACAGCGAGCGTGCGGCGCCCTCACTCCAAAAACTCCTCGCAGCCGAGGTCATCGACGGCCATCAGCACCCGCTGAAGATTGTTCCACCAGATCACCGGCGGGATGTTGACGCTCCATTGCCAGACCGGGTTGGTGATGTGCCAGAGCACCGACTGGCGATAGTCGCGGTGAAGCGCGTCGCGGCTGTAGCCGGTCACGCCGTGCGTGATCAGCGTATCGTAGTAACTGTCCAGCAGCGGCCGTTCGAGCGCCTGCCGGGTCTCGGGATACCATTGCAACGCCATCATGTAGGCGAGGTCGCCGGTCGGCACGTTGATGCGCCACTGGTCGAAATCGAAGATGCGCACGGTGTCGGCAACGGCGGCGCGCGGCAGCAGGAAATTCCACATATGGGCGTCGCCATGGACGATGGTGACGTTGCGGCGCGAATGGTAACGCTGGAACAGCCGGCCCCATTGCGCGAGCAAGCGGTGGAAGAGATCGCGCCGCTCTTCGCCGAGGCGATCGCCGAGCACATCGGCGAAGCGGTCGTAGTGGCCGGTGAACGTCTCCAGCAGATTTGCCGTCTCGTCGGCGGTCATCCAGACGCCAACCGTCTCGCCGAGACTTGGGTGATCCCACCACGCCGCATGCATGCGCGCGAGCGTGGTGACGATCCCCATCGCCTGCCTGTGTGATGGCGGCAACGGCCACGCCGTCGCGATCTCGTGGCTGTCGGTCAAATCTTCCAGTGTCAGATGCCAGGCGAGGCTCTCCTCGTCGAAATGTCCGTCGAAGCAGCGTGGCACGAGGCGCAAGGGCATCTTGGGTGCAAGCTGCGTGTAAAAGGCCACTTCGCGCCGGCCGGCGTTCGGCAGCGACTTGGCGAACGACGCATGGGCCGTCTTGAAGATCAGGGATTGCGGCGCCCCATTGGACTCCCCGACATAGCGCAGGCCGAGGCGCTGGATGTGCGACACGATCGTGTCGTACGACGACAGCACCTTGACCTCGCGCACCGCGCCGCGGTCCAGCGCGCCGGCCTTGCGCAGCGCGGCGGTGAGATACGCGGCCTCAGCGACCGCCGGCAGTTGCGGAATTGTCATGAAGCGCCCCGGGTGCCGCGCTCATCCTGCACGATCACACCCGGAAGCGCCAGCCGCGTCACACGTCGAAGAACACCGTCTCCTCATCGCCCTGGAGCCGCAGGTCGAGGCGATAGACCGGCTTGCCGGCCTCACGCTTCGCGATCAGCGTCGCGCGGCGGTCGGCGGGCACCAGCGCCAGCACCGGATCGGAGGCGAGGCCTGCATCGTCGCTGAAATAGATGCGGGTGTAGAGATGCCTGAGCATGCCGCGCGCGAACACCGCGACCAGGATGTGCGGCGCCTGCGGCCTGCCGTCGGGATCAGGCACCGCGCCCGGCTTGATGGTGTCGAAGGAATAGTTGCCGTCCTTGTCGGTGCCGCAGCGGGCAAAGCCGCGGAAGCTGGCGTTCGGCAGCGCGCGCTTGTCCTGCGGATCGGCAAAGCGTCCCTGCGCATCCGCCTGCCAGATCTCCAGCATGCAGTCCGGCACGGCGACGCCGTCACCGTCGAACACCTTGCCCTCGATGCGGAGGCGGTCGCCGGTGACGTCGGGCGTGAGCGTCGAGTTGGTGAAGGCGTCGTTCCACTCGTAATCGCCGGTCGGCGTCAGGCCGTATCTGAAGAACGGGCCGACGGTTTGCGATGGCGTGATCCCGTTGGGCTTCACAGAATCCTGCACTTAGGTGTTCTCCATTGGCGTGGCGTTCTTGCCGCGCAGCACGATGTCAAAGCGATAGCACAGCGCCCATTCGGGCTGGGTGTTCTCGAGATCGAAGGATGAGACCATCCGCATGCGCGCTTTCTCGTCCGGCACCGAGTTGAAGATCGGATCGAACGGGAACAGGGGATCGCCGGGGAAATACATCTGCGTCACCAGGCGCGTGACGAAGGAATGGCCGAACACCGAGAGGTGGATGTGCGCGGGCCGCCAGGCATTGTGATGATTGCCCCAGGGGTAGGCGCCCGGCTTGATGGTGACGAAGCGGTAGTAGCCCGCCGCATCGCTCTGGGTGCGGCCGGCGCCGGTGAAGTTCGGATCGAGCGGCGCAGGATGCTGGTCGCGCACGTGCACGTAGCGGCCGCAGGCATTGGCCTGCCAGATCTCGACCAGCGAATTGGGCACGCCGCGACCGTCCTCGTCGAGCACATGGCCGTGCACGATGATCCGCTCGCCGAGCGGCTCGCCCTTATGCTGCAGGGTGAGATCTTTGTCGCCCTCGCGGACGGTCTCGTGGCCGTAAACCGGGCCGGTCAGCTCCGACAGCGTGTGGCGCATCGGGATCAGGGGCTTGCTCGGCGCCCGCTTGATCGAGCTCTTGTAGTCGGGCGACAGCGGCAGGGGATGCGCCTTGTTGCTGTCGACGGGATAAATGAATGTCATGGCCAAACTCCTGGCGAGTTCCTCCCCGGCCATTTTAGTCCGGCCGGTCAACGCTTCGGCCAATCATTATAGTATATAACTAATTGGGGGAAGCGGTTTGGCGGGCTTCCTGCGCCCGGCACCTGACATATGGGCGCACTACTTGATCGGCGGACGCGGCAGCACGGCCTCGCCGGCCTCGAGCCGGTAGGTGTGGTCGAGCGAATACCAGGGCGTCGCAACCTCGCGCTCGGTCGGATGCGGCGAATCGTGGCGCTCGAACTTGCCGATCAGCGCTTGCGTCACGCCGAACTGCACGTCGCTGTCGATGTGCGGATCGGCGGGGTCGTAGACCTGCGAAATCAGCACCTTGAATCCGTGCTTGAAGATCAGGGCGTGCAGATGCGCGGGACGATAGGGGTGCCGGCTCTGCGCCTTCAGGAGGCGGCCGACCACGCCGTTGGTCGGAATCGGATAGCCAACCATCATCACCGAGCGGAAGGAGAAGCGTCCGTCCTGGTCGGTCGTGAACTTGCCGCGCAGGTTCATGTCCGCCTGCTCCGGATCCTGGTTCTCATAGAGGCCGACGGGCGAAGCGTGCCAGACATCGACCTCCGCCGCAGTGACGGGACGGCCGTCACCGTCCACGACGCGTCCGCTGACGAACAGCGGCGCACCCGGCGTCTTCGAGCGGACGATCGATCCGCCATTCTCCACCCGCGGCGAGTTCAATCGCCAGAACGGCCCGAGCAGCGACTGATCGGTTTCCGTATTGCCCTGATCGCCATTGTTGAGCAGGCACACCAGCGGCGAGACGCCGAGCGAGCCCGCCATCAGCACGACTTCATTATGCGTGTCGGTCGAGAGCTTGCCCAGCTCGGCCACGATCGCCGTGGCATCGCGGAATTCCGCCTCCGTCAGCCGAACATCGCGGACGAAGGCATGCAGGTGCTCGACCAGGGAGACCATGATCTGGCGAAGCCGCGGATCAGATGTCCGCTCCATCACCGCCAGTGCCGCGGCCGTGACGTCCTGCTCGCGCTCGATGATCATGGGCGGTCCTTTCCCCCGTCATTCCGGGGTGATGCGAAGCATCGAACCCGGAATCTCGAGATCCCGGGTTCAGCCCTGTCGGGCTGCCCCGGGATGACGGGACGATGCGCGTCCCGTCAATTCAGCTTCTCGATCGCGACAGCGACGCCCTGGCCAACGCCGACGCACATGGTGGCGAGCGCGAGCTTGCCGCCGCGCTTCTCCATGCCGTGGACGGCGGTGAGCGCAAGACGCGCGCCGCTCATGCCGAGGGGATGGCCGAGCGCAATCGCACCGCCATGCGGATTGACGAAATCAGCATCGTCCTTGACGCCGAGCTGGCGCAGGCAGGCGATGCCTTGCGAGGCAAAGGCTTCGTTCAGCTCGATCAGGTCGAAATCGCTGATTTTCTTGCCGAGACGCTCCATCAGCTTGCGGGTGGCGGGCACCGGGCCGATGCCCATGATGCGCGGCGGCACGCCGGCCGATGCAAGGCCGAGGATGCGCGCGCGGGGCGTGAGGCCATGCTTCTTCACGGCAGCTTCGGAGGCAAGGATCATCGCGGCGGCGCCGTCATTGACGCCGGAGGCGTTGCCGGCGGTCACCGTGCCGGGATTGCGCACGATGGGCTTCAGCTTGGCGAGGCCCTCAAGCGTGGTTTCGGGACGCGGATGCTCGTCCTTGTCGACCGTAATGGGGCCGGCCTTGCCGCCGGGAATGGTGATCGGCGTGATCTCCTCGGCGAAATAGCCCGCCGCGATCGCCGCGCCCGCGCGCTGCTGCGAGCGGATGGCGAAGGCGTCCTGGTCGGCGCGCGAGACCTGGAATTCCTCGGCGACGTTCTCGCCGGTCTCCGGCATGGCATCGACGCCGTATTGCGCCTTCAGCAGCGGATTGATGAAGCGCCAGCCGATGGTGGTGTCAAAAATCTCGGCCGAGCGCGAGAAGGCTTCCTGCGCCTTGCCCATCACGAAGGGCGCGCGGGTCATGGATTCGACGCCGCCGGCGATCGCGAATTCGATCTCGCCGGAGCGGATCGCGCGGCCGGCCGCGCCGACCGCGTCGAGGCCGGAGGCGCAGAGGCGGTTGAGTGTCTGGCCGGGAACCGAATCCGGGAGGCCTGCAAGCAGCAGCGCCGTGCGCGCGACGTTGCGGTTGTCCTCGCCGGCCTGGTTGGCGCAGCCGAAGAACACCTCATCCACCTGCGACCAGTCGAGCTTGGGGTGCTTGGCCATCAGCGCCTTGATTGGAGCGGCGGCGAGGTCGTCGGCGCGCACCTTGGCGAGTGAGCCGCCAAAACGGCCGATCGGGGTCCGGACGGCATCGCAGATAAACACATCACGCATCGTTGTTCTCCCTGAGCGCCGCGGTTCGGCCAA
The DNA here is from genome assembly GCF_024199885.1 of Bradyrhizobium sp. CCGUVB23. Taxonomy (NCBI): domain Bacteria; kingdom Pseudomonadati; phylum Pseudomonadota; class Alphaproteobacteria; order Hyphomicrobiales; family Nitrobacteraceae; genus Bradyrhizobium; species Bradyrhizobium sp. CCGUVB23. The sequence goes on along the minus strand of NZ_JANADQ010000001.1, from coordinate 4,203,145 downwards.
AATTCTTCAATGACGGCGGAGTTTTAGGAGGGCGCCCGCGGCAGGTCAATTGACGGTTTCGCGGGGGCGCGCGTGGCTCGGCGCATGTGCGTCTGCAACAATCTCAGTCGTCATTCCGGGGCGCCCACAGGGCGAGCCCGGAATCCATAACCATCGATCGGGGTTATGGATTCGGGGCCTGCGCCTGTCGGCGCATCCCGGAATGACGACTGAGGATGTGTCGACCCGCGTTCCACAATACGGACAACGTGGAAAACCCGCTCTCTCCGGCCAAAGCCATAGGACCACAGGGCGAAATTTTGTAGGTTGCGCCGCCCATGACACTGCAACAGCCCATCCAAGCGCCAGAACCTGAACCCGCGCCCCCGCCGCAGGCGGAAGCTGCCGCGCGCGTCACGCCGATGATGGAACAGTACCTTGAAATAAAGGCGGCGCATCAGGGCCTCCTGCTGTTTTACCGGATGGGCGATTTCTACGAATTGTTCTTCGAGGACGCCGAGATCGCTTCCAGGACTCTCGGCATCGTCTTGACCAAGCGCGGCAAGCATCAGGGCGCCGACATCCCGATGTGCGGCGTGCCGGTCGAGCGTTCCGAGGATTATCTGCACCGCCTGATATCAGCCGGCCACCGGGTCGCGGTGTGCGAACAGACCGAGGATCCCGCGGCCGCCAAGGCCCGCGGCAACAAGAGCGTCGTGCGGCGCGGCGTGGTGCGGCTGGTCACGCCGGGCACGCTGACCGAGGACACGCTGCTCGATGCGCGGGCCAACAACTATCTGCTGGCGATCGCGCGCGCCCGCTCCTCTTCCGGCGGCGACCGTTTCGGCCTCGCCTGGATCGACATCTCGACCGCTGAGTTCATGGTGACGGAATGCGCGGGCGGCGAGCTTGCCGCTACGCTGGCACGCATCAACCCTAACGAGGCGATTGTCACCGACGCGCTCTATAACGACAGCGAACTCGGACCCGTCCTGCGCGAGCTGCCGGCAGTGACGCCGCTGACCCGCGACATCTTCGACGGCGCCACCGCCGAGAAACGCCTGTGCGATTATTTCGCGGTCGCGACCATGGATGGGCTGGCGCAGCTCACGCGCCTCGAGGCCACCGCCGCGGCCGCCGCCGTCACCTATGTCGACCGCACCCAGGTCGGAAAACATCCACCGCTGTCGCCGCCCGCACGCGAGGCCTCGGGCGCGACAATGGCGATCGATCCCGCCACCCGCGCCAATCTCGAGCTGACGCGGACGCTGGCCGGCGAACGGCGCGGCTCGCTGCTCGACGCCATCGATTGCACGGTCACGTCGGCAGGCTCGCGCCTGCTCGCGCAGCGGCTCGCGGCACCGCTGACGGACGCAGCAGGCATCGCACGCCGGCTAGATGCGGTCAGTGCCTTCGTCGCGGATTCTGCCGCACGCGAGGACATCCGCAGCATCCTGCGCGGCGCCCCCGACATGTCGCGCGCGCTGGCGCGGCTCTCGGTTGGCCGCGGCGGACCGCGCGATCTCGCCGGGATCCGCGACGGCATTCTGGCGGCCGACCAGGCGCTGGCGCGGCTCTCCGAGCTCGACCAGCCGCCGCTGGAGATCGCCGCCGTGATGGCAGCGATGCAGCGACCCTCGCGCGAGCTCGCGGCTGAGTTTGCGACCGCGCTCGCCGAACAGCTCCCGCTGATCAAGCGCGACGGCGGCTTCGTCCGCGAAGGCTATGAGCCGGCGCTCGATGAAGCCCGCAATTTGCGCGATGCCTCGCGCCTGGTGGTCGCCTCGATGCAGGCGCGCTACGCCGACGCGACCTCCATCAAGGGCCTGAAGATCCGCCACAACAACGTGCTCGGCTATTTCGTCGAGGTCACCGCGCAGCATGGCGACAAGCTGATGTCGGCCCCGCTGAACGCGACCTTCATCCACCGCCAGACACTGGCGGGTCAGGTGCGCTTCACGACATCCGAACTCGGCGAGATCGAGGCCAAGATCGCCAATGCGGGCGACCGCGCGCTCGGGCTCGAACTCGAAATCTTTGAGCGGCTCTGCGCCAAGGCGCTTGATATCAGCGAAGATTTGCGCGCTGCCGCGCATGGCTTCGCGCTGCTCGACGTCGCAACGTCGCTGGCAAAGCTCGCGGTCGACGAGAACTACGTGCGGCCTGAGGTCGACAGTTCCCTTGGCTTTGCGATCGAGGCCGGCCGGCACCCGGTGGTCAAGCAGGCCTTGAAGCGCAATGGCGAGCCGTTCATTGCCAATGCCTGCGATCTGTCGCCGGCGCCTGGCCAGAAATCCGGCCAGCTCTGGCTGCTCACCGGCCCGAACATGGCCGGTAAATCGACCTTCCTGCGCCAGAACGCGCTGATTGCGCTGATGGCGCAGATCGGCAGCTTCGTGCCGGCCTCGCGCGCCCGCATCGGCATCGTCGACCGGCTGTTCTCGCGTGTCGGCGCCGCCGACGATCTCGCCCGCGGCCGCTCCACCTTCATGGTGGAAATGGTCGAGACCGCAGCGATCTTGAACCAAGCCGGCGAGCGCTCGCTGGTCATCCTCGATGAGATCGGACGGGGAACTGCGACCTTCGACGGTCTCTCGATCGCCTGGGCCGCGATCGAGCATCTGCACGAGAGCAACCGCTGCCGGACGCTGTTCGCCACGCACTACCACGAGCTGACCGCGCTCTCGGCAAAATTGCCACGGATGTTCAACGCCACGGTGCGGGTCAAGGAGTGGCAGGGCAACGTCGTGTTCCTGCACGAGGTGCTGCCGGGCTCCGCCGACCGCTCCTACGGCATCCAGGTCGCCAAGCTCGCCGGCCTGCCGCCGGCAGTGATCACGCGCGCCAAATCCGTGCTGGCGAAACTCGAAGCACAAGACCGCGGCCAGACCGCGCGTGCGCTGGTCGACGATCTGCCGCTGTTCGCGGTCCCCTCACGCGCCGCGGCAGAAGCCGCTCCGCCAAGCGAAGCCGAACTGCTGATCGAAGCGGTAAGGGCGTTGCACCCCGACGAGATGACCCCGCGCGAGGCGCTCGATGCGCTCTATGCGTTGAAGGCGAAGCTGCCGAAGCAGTGACGGTGCCGTAGGGTGGGTTAGCGAAGCGTAACCCACCTCTTCTCTCGCGGCGACGAAAGCGGTGGGTTACGCCTTCGGCTAACCCAACCTACGATCTGCGTGTTTGGCTCAAGCCCTCGCCGCGATCGCCGCTGCTTCGGCGGCGGCGCGCTGCATGCTGGTCGACATTTCGTTCGTGACCGTACTCTGCTCCTCGATGGCGGCCGCCGTCGACGTCACATATTCGCTGACATTGTTGATCGCCTGCTTGATCGAGCCGAGCGCGCTGACGACGTCGCCGGAGATGCCGTTGAGGCTGCCGATCTCCTGGCCGATCTTGTCGGTCGCCTGCTTGGCCTGGTTGGCGAGGCTCTTCACTTCGGAGGCGACCACCGCGAAGCCGCGGCCGGCTTCCCCCGCGCGCGCCGATTCGATCGTGGCGTTGAGCGCCAGAAGGTTGATCTGGCCGGTGATGCTGTTGATCATCTCGACGATGCCGGTCATCGCCTGCGCGGCCTCGGTGAGGCGCTGCGCCTGCGCGTCGGCGGAGGCGACCTGCTCGACCGCGCCCATCGCGGTCTCGCGCGATTTCGTCATCGCTTCCGAAATCTCCCGCACCGAGGCGTTGAGCTCCTCGGAGCCGGCGGCGACCGATTCCATCATGCCGCGGACGCGCTCATTGCCCATGCGGACCAGCACCTGCCTGGTGGTATCGGTCGCATATTTCACGACCTTGAACGGCTTGCCGTTGAGGTCGAGGATCGGGTTGTAGGAGGCCTGGATATAGATTTCCTTGCCGCCCTTGCCGATGCGCTTGTACTCGGCGGCCTGGTACTGGCCGCGGTTGAGCGCAGCCCAGAACTCGCGATAGGCCGCGCCGTCGCGCTCGGACGGCTCGACGAACATGCCGTGGTGCTTGCCCTTGATCTCGGCCAGCGAATAGCCGAGCGTCGCCAGGAAATTGTCGTTGGCGGTGATGATCGTGCCGTTCATGTTGAACTCGATCACGGCCTGCGCCTTGTCAATCGCCGCGATCTGGCCGGCGAGATCGGCATTCTTCAGCTTGTCCGCGGTCACGTCGGTTGCGAATTTGACGACCTTGAAGGGCTTCCCCTTCTCGTCCAGCACAGGATTGTAGGACGCGAGAATCCAGACCTCGCGCCCGCCCTTGGCGATCCGCTTGAACTCACCGGACTGAAGCTCACCGCGATTGAGTGCAGCCCAGAACTCGCGGTAGGCGCCGCCGTCGCGTTGATCGGGAGGCATGAACAGGCTGTGGTGCTTGCCTTGGATTTCTGTGAGGGAGTACCCCAACGCGTTGAGGAAGTTGTCGTTGGCGGTCACGACGGTGCCGTCGAGATTGAATTCGATCACGGCTTGTGCGCGGCTAATGGCTGCGGCTTGGGCTTCGAAATTGAGATTTTGCAGGCGAATCGACGCATCGGTCCACTCGACCGCCGTGCCGGCGCGCCTTCCGTCCGGGTGCTTCAGCGGCGTCGCAACCAGATCGAAGCTCCACCGACCGATCTTGATCGTCGCGCGATGCTTGGAATTGAGAGCCTCAAGCATTCGCCGTTGATGGCTGGGGTTCTTGTGGAAGATGTCAATGTTGGTGCCGATCAGACGATCGACGTTGAACTGCGGCAGGTCCTTCTTGAGATCGGCTTCCGCGCCCCGCAGAAGGCGGGTCACGGACTCGTTCATGTAGACGATGTTCAGGTTCTCATCTGCGATCATGACATTTGCGTCGATGACCTTGGCGGCAAGCAACGCGTACGCATCGGAAGTCGTTTTGCGTCCAAACACCTTTGTGTCTCCCAAGTTGCGCTTGAGCCGCGCGAACAATCCGTCTCGTGCTGCAATGCGTCCAGAGCGACGCCTCCGTTGGCTTGCCGCGCCGTTTTCAGTGAAGCAGATGAGCGCTCGGCTTATCGCCGCGGTTGCGCATCTCAATCGATGTAACTCGAGGGCGTCTCGGATGCTCGTCGTCGATGAACACCGTCATCTCATCAAGGCGCCCCAGCTCATCTGCCGAAAGAATCAATTTGGAATTACAATTGCGCCGAGATGCGAAGATTCGCTTAACGATACGATCGGAATTCGGCAACGAACCGCCCGCAAACGCGCGGACTTCAGCTTGCAATAGGCCCGGGCCCGAAGGTCGTCGACTTGCAGTAGCAGCGCTCAGGGGCGAATGGACGGCGACGACAAGGCAAGACACTTTCACTGCAGCAGAGACTGCCGCCACGATCAGGAAAGTTTCTTTCTTCGCGCAGTCCACCACAGCGTCAGATTCCAGCTCACGCAGGTGGCGAGCGCGAGAGTGAGGCCAATCACCGATCCGAATTTCACGACCGCGACGTGCATCACCGCGATCGCCATGCCGAAGCCGAGCAGGCCCCAGGCGGCATTGGCGATGACGGCGGCGGTCGGCGGGCCGCCGATGCGCGGGTGCAGGATCACCATCATGCTGGTGAAGACGATCGGATAGAGCGCGATGATGCCGCTGACGCGCGGCCCGACCCAGCCTGAGGTCGACACCACGATGGCGACCAGAGTGGCGACCAGCGCTGCGCGGAAGGGAATGTCGTACCAGCGGCGCGTCACCAGCGGCATCTTCACATGGCGATAGCGCGCCAGCAGCGGAATGCAGATGCCGAACGCGATCAGGTCGGCGGCAAGGCCTGATGTGAGCGACCAGTCGAACTGGCGGATGATCGAGGCGAGCGCGATCCAGACTGCGATTGCCGCACCACAACTGACGATGAGGTTACGCCGCTGCGCCAGCACGACATAGGTGAGCCCGAGGAAGATCGTCGCGGCGTTGACGGGAAGGCTCGCCAGCGCGCCCTGCGCGATGAAGGCGGCATCGTGATCGAGCGCGAGAAAGACGTAAGAGGGCCCCGCCGAGATCGGTAGCGTCGCAACCAGCGCGCCGATCACCGGACCTGCGCGCTCGGTGATGATCGACGCCGTCACGACAAACGCCGCAGCGATCGCCATGCGCAGGAGAAGGAAGAAGAGGAAGGTGAGCTCGGGGGGCATTTTTCGCGGGATGATTTTTGTTGAAGTGAATTATCCGCGGGCTTGTTCACCTCTCCCGTAGGGAGAGGTCGATTTGCAGCAGCAAATCGGGTGAGGGATTCAGGTCCCACGAGAGAGCGCAGCCCCTCACCCGCGCCTTCGGTGCGACCTCTCCCTACGGGAGAGGTGGACGGCTACATCCTGTGCATCGACACCGAGACCTTCGGGCCGTTCTTGATAGTCTGGTAGACCACGCAATAGCGTTCGGTGAGTTTCAGCAGCAGATCGAGCTTGTCCTGCGGCGCGTCGGTGTCGACTTCGAAGCCCAGGCGGATCTCGGCGAAGCCGACCGGGGTCTCCTTGTCGACGCCGAGCGTGCCGCGGAAATCGAGATCGCCTTCAGCGTAGACATTGCCGGTTTTCAGCGGCACATCGATCGCGGTCGCGACCGATTTCAGCGTGACGCCGGCGCAGGCAACCAGCGCCTCGAGCAGCATGTCGCCCGAACAAAGCTCCAGCCCGGAGCCGCCGGTCGCCGGATGCAGGCCAGCCACCGCGAGCGCGCGGCCGGTCTCGACCTTGCAGGCGATGCCGTCGTTGTCGGTCGTGCCCTTGGCCTTCAGCGTGATCAGCGCGGCCTTCGGATCGGTCTTGTAGCGTTCCTTGATCGGGGCCTGCATCTGGCGGAGTTCTGCGGCATCCATTTTTGTTCTCTCCCGGAAGATCGCCCCTCGATGTACCGGCTGGGAGCAAAATTGTCACCACCACATCGCCTGGCCGGGACCCTGGGTTGCGTCACGGTCAGGCACGTTGCGATCGAGCGAGCGGTCGAGCGAAGTCAGGACGCTGCGCTTGAAGCTGTCGAACAGAGGCGAGTTGCGGTCGCGCGGGCGTGCGAGATTGATCTCGATCTGGTCGAACAGCCGGCCCGGCCGCGGCCGCATCACGAGCACGCGATCGGCCAGCACCACGGCCTCGTCGACGTCATGGGTCACCAGGATCAGCGTCGGGCGCGTATCGGCCCAGAGGTCGAGCAGATGGTCTTGGAGATCCCTGCGGGTGAAGGCATCGAGCGCTGAGAACGGCTCGTCGAGCAGGAGCACCTCGGGTTGCGGTACCAGCGCACGCGCGATCGCGACGCGCTGCGCCTGTCCGCCGGAGAGCTCGCGCGGCCAGGCATCGGCCTTGTCGGCAAGTCCGACGCGCTCGAGCGCGCGCGCGACTTTTTCGCGTCGCTCGCCCGCGGGAAGGTCCGCAAGGCCGAAGCCGATGTTGTCGGCGACGCTGAGCCAGGGCAACAGCCGCGGCTCCTGGAAGATGATGCCGATCTTGGCATGCGGCGACGATATCGCCTCGTTGTCGAGCGTCACCGTGCCCGAGCTGGCGCGATCGAGGCCGGCAATGGCGCGCAGCAGCGTGGACTTGCCGCAGCCGGAACCGCCGATGATGGCGACGATCTCGCCCTGCCTGATCGCGGCCGAGAAGCGCGCCAGCGCCTCGACGCCATTGGGGTAGGTCTTGCTCACCCGTTCGAGCGCCAGCATCACGCCCCTCCCTGCTCGCGCCCGAAGGCATCCTGCCAGCGCAGCAGCGGCGCCGTCGCGACCTCGATCAGCCAGTCGGTGAGCTTGCCGAGGATGGCGAAGATGACGATCGCGGCGACGATCTGCGCAGGCTTGCCGAGCTGCTGGCCATCGATCAGGAGATAGCCGAGGCCTTCGGAGGCGCCCATGAATTCGGCGGCAACGACGAACATCCAGCCAAGGCCAAGCCCGACTCGCAGCGATACGACGTAGGCCGGGAGCACGGCGGGCAGCAGGATGCGGCGGATCATGGCCGGGCCGGACAGGCGGAAGATACGGCCGACCTCGACGATCTTGCGATCGACGATGAGAATCGCGCCCATCACGCCGAGATAGACTGGAAAGAACACGCCGACCGCGATCAACGCGATCTTGGAGGTTTCGAAGATGCCAAGCCAGAGGATGAACAGCGGCACCCAGGCGATCGAAGGAATCGCGCGCAGCGCCTGCACGGTCGGATCGAGCAGCCGGCGCGCCAGCGACCAGTAGCCGGCGATCGCACCGAGCAGCGTGCCCGCGACGACGCCGAGCACGAAGCCGAGACCAACGCGCCACAAGGTCGCGGCGATGTGCCGCGTCAGCTCGCCCGAGCGGGCGAGATCGAGAATGGTCGCAAGGACGCGCGAGGGCGGCGGCACCAGCCGGCCGTTGGAATAGCCGAGCCAGACCACGAGCTCCCAGCCAAGCGCGAGCGTCAGCGGCAGCGCGAGCCCGAGCAGCGGTCGCGCATAGCGGGAGAGGCGCGGCGCACGCGTTACGCCGCGATCGGATTGTTCCACCGCTGGGGCTTCGAAGGTCATAGCCATAGCAAGCGCGTCTCACGAGGGAATGCAAGGCCGCGCGGCAATCTCAGTCGTCGTCCCGGACAAGCGCAGCGAAGCGGAGCGCGATCCGGGACGACAACGGAGTTTGTTGCGCCGACGCGCCTCTTCCCGACAGGAACTAATTCGTCGGCAGCGGGACCTGGTCGTCGATCAGGGCATCGAGCGTGACCTTGACGTCGACCTTGGCGTCGACGACGCCGGCCTGCTGGAGGGCGAGGCCGGCGGCGAGGATCGACTCGCGCTGCGGCGCGCCGATGCGGCTGTGGGTCAGCTCGGTGCGCTCCTTGAGCTGCTTGTCGACGACGGCATCGGGCAGCTTCGTCACCGCGATGAAGGTCTTCTTCAGCTCGTCGTAGTTCGCCAGCGAATATTTTCGCGCGTCCTCGTACACGGCGAGCACGCGGCGGACGATGTCCGGATAATCCTTCAAAAACTGCTCGCGCACATTGAGGATGCCCCAGGTGTTGGCGTCGGCCTTGCGGTAGAACAGCTTCGCGCCCTCCTCGACCTCGGCCTGCGCCATCATCGGATCGAGGCCGGCCCAGGCGTCGACGTCGCCGCGAATCAGCGCGGTCTTGCCGTCGGCATGCTGGAGCAGCACCGGCGTGATGTCCTTCTCGGAAAGGCCAGCGCCGAGCAGCGCACGCACCAGGAAGATGTGCGGATCTGTGCCGCGCGTCACCGCGACGCGCTTGCCCTTCAGGTCAGCGACGCTTGCGATCTTGGAGTCCTTGGTCGTGACCAGCGCCGTCCACTCGGGGCGCGAATAGACGTAGATCGACTTGATCGGGTTGCCGTTGATTTTCGCCACCAGCGCCGCCGAACCCGCAGTCGAGCCGAAATCGATCGAGCCGGCATTGAGGAATTCGAGCGCCTTGTTGGAGCCGGCCGACTGCACCCAGGTGATGCTGATGCCGTCCTTGGCGAACTCTTTCTCGAGAAGCCCCTTCTGCTTCAGGACCAGCGACACCGGATTGTAGGTCGCCCAGTCGATGCGAAGCTCCTTCAGCGGCTCGGCGGCGCGCACCAAACCAGGGGTCAGCGCGAGCGCCACAGCGCCCGCCAGCAGAATGCGTCGTGAAAATCTGGTCATGCCGGCCTCCTTACGAAACTTCATTGTTTTTCAATGAGTTATACCTAGAGGTCAACGAGAAAATCCCTGTCTTGAAACCGGGCCGACCGAGAACAAGTTTGCCGAAAGCCGGCCTTTCCAAGCATGGAACGACTATTGCGAAAGAATGGCGGGTGACAGCGCCTGTCACCTCTTATATCCGGTGAAGCATGGACAGCGTCACGACCCAGCACAAGCAGGAGATGGATGATCGCTTCGACAGCGCGCGGGTGACCGCCGCAGTCGACGCGCTTGCCGCAAAGCATGAGGGGCGCGAGGACGCGTTCCGCACGGCGATGGCGCAACTGCTCAAGACCGAGCTGATCGCAGCGCGCGCCGAAGCGCAGAAGATCCTGCTGAAAGACCGCCACGGAAGGCGCTGCGCCGAGCGGCTGTGCCACGTGCAGGACGAGATCATCCGCATTCTCTATTCGGCCGCGACCCGCCATCTCTACCGCTCGCCGATCCCGACCGGCGCCGAGCGCATGGCGGTGGTTGCGACCGGCGGCTATGGCCGCGGGCTGATGGCACCGGAATCTGACATCGATCTCTTGTTCATCCTGCCCTACAAGCAGACGGCCTGGGGCGAGCAGGTGGCCGAAGCCATCCTCTATTGCCTCTGGGATATGGGCCTGAAGGTCGGTCACGCCACGCGCTCGGTCGATGAATCGATCCGGCAGGCGCGCGGCGACATGACCATCCGCACCGCGATCCTGGAGACGCGCTTCCTGACCGGCGACCAGCCGCTCTATGACGAGCTGGTCGCGCGGTTCGACAAGGACGTGGTGCAGGGCACCGCATCCGAATTCGTTACCGCAAAGCTCGCCGAACGCGAGGAGCGGCATCGCCGCGGCGGCCAGTCGCGTTATCTCGTCGAGCCCAACGTCAAGGATGGCAAGGGCGGCCTGCGTGACCTGCACACGCTGTTCTGGATCGCGAAATACGTCTATCGCGTGCGCGACACCGACGAACTCGCCGAGCGCGGGGTGTTCGACGCACAGGAGTACCGCACCTTCCGCCGCTGCGCCGACTTCCTCTGGTCGGTGCGCTGCAATCTGCATTTCTACTGCGGCCGCGCCGAGGAGCGCCTCTCCTTCGACCTCCAGCGCGAGATCGCGGTTCGCCTCGGCTACACCTCGCATCCCGGCATGCAGGACGTCGAGCGCTTCATGAAGCACTACTTCCTGGTCGCCAAGGAAGTCGGCAATCTTACCGCCATCCTGTGCGCGAAGCTGGAAGACCAGCAGGCCAAGCCCGCGCCGGTGCTGAGCCGGATGATGGCGCGCCTGAGGCCAAGCACCGTGAAGCGGCGCGTGCCTGATAGCGACGACTTCATCGTCGACAACAACCGCATCAACCTGGCTGCACCCGACGTGTTCAAGCACGATCCGGTCAACCTGATCCGCATCTTCCGCCTGGCACAGAAGAACAACCTCGCGTTCCACCCCGACGCGATGCGTACCGTGACGCGCTCGCTCAACCTGATCAACGCGCAGCTCCGCGAGAATCCGGAAGCGAACCGGCTGTTCATGGAGATCCTGACCTCCAACGACGCCGAGACCGTGCTGCGACGGATGAACGAGACCGGCGTGCTCGGTCATTTCATCCGCGCCTTCGGCAAGATCGTCTCGATGATGCAGTTCAACATGTATCATCACTACACGGTCGACGAGCATCTGATCCGCTGCATCGGCTTCCTGCAGGACATCGAGCGCGGCGGCATCGAAGAGTTCACGCTCGCCAGCGACCTGATGCGCAAGACCCGGCCCGAGCACCGTTCGGTGATCTATGTCGCGACGCTCCTGCACGACATCGCCAAGGGCCGGCCCGAGGATCACTCCATCGCGGGCGCCAAGGTGGCACGGCGGCTCTGTCCGCGGCTCGGCTTCAGCCCGGCCGATACCGAGCTCGTGGCGTGGCTGATCGAGGAACATCTGACCATGTCGACGGTCGCGCAGTCGCGCGATCTCTCCGACCGCAAGACCATCGAGAACTTTGCCGCCGTGGTGCAGTCGGTCGAGCAGATGAAGCTGCTCACGATCCTGACCACCGCCGACATCCGCGGCGTCGGGCCCGGCGTGTGGAACGGCTGGAAGGCGCAGCTTTTGCGCTCGCTTTACTACGAGACCGAGCCGGTGCTGACCGGCGGCTTCTCCGAAGTCGACCGCGGCAAGCGCCTTGCCGCCGCGCAGGCCGAATTCCGTATTGCGTTTGCCGAATGGCCAAAGGATGAGCTCGACGCCTATGTCGGCCGGCACTATCCGGCCTACTGGCTCAAGGTCGAACTGCCGCGCAAGATGCGCCATGCGCGCTTCGTGCGCGCGAGCGAGCAGGCCGGCCACAAGCTCGCGATCAATGTCGGCTTCGACGAGGTGCGCGGCGTCACCGAGCTCACGATCTTCGCCGCCGACCATCCCTGGCTGCTGTCGATCATCGCCGGCGCCTGTGCGTCCGCCGGCGCCAACATCGTCGACGCCCAGATCTACACCACGACCGACGGCCGTGCGCTCGACACCATCTCGATCTCGCGCGAATACGAGCGCGACGAGGATGAAGGCCGCCGCGCCACACGCATCGGCGAGATGATCGAGGACGTGCTGGAAGGCAAGCTGCGGCTGCCCGAGGTGGTGGCGCGGCGCACCGTGCGCAGCAAGGCGCGCCCCTTCGTGATCGAGCCGGAAGTGATCATCAACAACCAGTGGTCCGATCGCTACACCGTGATCGAGGTCTCCGGCCTCGACCGTCCCGGCCTGCTATACGAGTTGACCACGGCGATCTCCAAGCTGAACCTCAACATCGCCTCCGCTCATGTTGCGACCTTCGGCGAGCGCGCGCGCGACGTGTTCTATGTCACCGACCTCCTCGGCGCGCAGATCAACGCGCCGACACGCCAGGCCGCGATCAAGAGCGCGCTGACGCATGTGATGGCGGGCGAGAAGGCGGTTCAGCCGGCGGCGTGAGGGGCGCGCCCGACTCTCTCCACGTGTCATTCCGGGGCGCGCGTAGCGCGAGCCCGGAATCCATTCATCCGCGTTACCAGTGGCCCGATAGATTCTGGGCTCGCCGCGCGCGCTGCGCCCCGGAATGACGAGTAGGACGAGTAGAGAGAGACGCGCTACACCTCCACCCCCTCGTGCCCGAGCAGCCAACGCTTGCGCTCCAAGCCGCCGCCGTATTTCACCAGCGATCCGTCAGCGCCGATCAGGCGATGACAGGGCAGCACCACGCTGATCGGGTTGGAGCCATTGGCATGACCGACGGCGCGCACCGCCTTGGGCATATCGAGCCTTGCCGCCAATGCGCCGTAGCTCAGCGTTGTGCCTGAGGGAATCGTTGCAAGCGCCGTCCAGACCTTGCGCTGGAACGGCGTGCCGGTGACACGCCACTTGATCGACTTGAGCCGATCTAGATCACCGTCGAAATAGCCTGACAGCGCGAAACGCATTTCGGCGGGCGCGCGCCGCGCGCGCAAATCGACCGCGCCGTGGTGCAGGCGCAACAGCTCCCGCATGCGATGTTCGTAATCTTCCCAATCGAGCGCGCGAAGAATGCCGTCGGCATCGAAGACGAGCAAAGCGGCCCCGATCGGCGTCGCGAGGCGATCGAGACCGAATGCTTCCGGGTTCTGCGTCGTCGACTTCATCAGGATGATCTCTGCCAAATGGGCAGGCACACATTGTCGCGGTACGCCCGTGAACGCCACCCGAAAGCTGATGCGCCTTGCGCCGTGGCGGGGCTTCCTCCACAATTCCCGACAGCGATGGCGGCCGCTCAAAATAGGCGCAATCAGACCATCGGCAGATAATTCCGTCAGGAGGAAGATTCCGGATGAACAATCGTCTAGCTCATTTGGCCGCCACCGCGGCCTTCGCCCTTGCGCTCGCAGCCTCGCCGGCGCTCGCGCAGAAGAAATACGACACCGGCGCCACCGACACCGAGATCAAGATTGGCCAGACCGTGCCGTTCTCGGGCCCCTATTCCGTCTACGCCAATATCGGCAAGACCCAGGCCGCCTACTTCAAGATGATCAACGATCAGGGCGGCATCAACGGCCGCAAGATCAACCTGATCCAGTATGACGACGCCTATTCGCCGCCGAAGACGGTCGAGCAGGTGCGCAAGCTGGTCGAAGGCGACGAGGTGCTGTTCACGTTCCAGATCATCGGCACCGCGGCAAATGCCGCCGTGCAGAAATATCTCAACGGCAAGAAGGTGCCGCAGCTGCTCGCCTCGACCGGGGCCGCACGCTTCAATGATCCGAAGAACTATCCCTGGACCATCGCCTATAATCCCAACTACGTGTCCGAGGGGCGCATCTACGCAAAATACATTCTCGAAAATCACCCCAACGCCAAGATCGGCGTGCTCTACCAGAATGACGACATGGGCCGCGACTATCTCGCCGGCCTGAAGAGCGGCCTCGGCGACAAGGCCACGAGCATGATCGTCGGTGAGGTGTCCTACGAGGTCACCGATCCAACCGTCGACTCGCAGGTGGTCAAGCTGAAGTCGATGGGCACAGACGTGTTCTTTGATGCCTCGACGCCGAAATTCGCGGCACAGGCGATCAAGAAGCTCGCCGACCTCGGCTGGACGCCGGTCCACATCGTCGACATCAATGCGAGCCCGATCTCGGCGACGCTGAAACCTGCCGGCCTCGACATCTCCAAGGGCATCATCTCGACCCAGTACGGCAAGGAGCCCGGCGATCCGCAGTGGAAGGACGATCCCGGCGTGAAGGCCTTCTTCGCCTTCATGGACAAGTATTTCCCGGAAGGCGACAAGCTCAACACCGTCAACACCTATGCCTATTCGGTGGCCGAATTGTTGACGCAGGTGCTGAAGCAGTGTGGCGACGACCTGACGCGCGAGAACGTCATGAAGCAGGTCGCCAACATCAAGGACTTCACCCCGAGCTTCGCGCTCCCCGGCATCAAGATCAACACCGGACCGAACGACTTCCGCGTCAACAAGCAGATGCAGATGATGAAGTTCAACGGCGAACGCTGGGAGCTGTTTGGCCCGATCATGGAAGACACCGGACCGTCCGGTTAGTTACAGCGCTGACTCTCTCGCTTTGGTTAGGCCAGAGCGTATGCTCTCTCGCTCCCTTCCCTGAAGGGGGGAGGGAGCGCAGCGGTGATTGTGGCGCTGACTTCAATCAAATCAGCCAGTGGTCCCCTCGCTTACGTCGGCACCTCGCCGAAATTCTTTCCAACCGGCAGCACGGCATGGCGAATCAGGCGCGAGTCCTCCACGGCCGCTTGCCGGTGTTTCACCGCTTCGCGATAGACGGGGTCGCGGATCATCTCGACGAAGGCGGTGACGCTTGGATATTCGGCGATGAAGCAATGGTCCCAACGCTCCTCTTGCGGGCCGATCAGCATCATCTCGAACTTGCCCTGCCAGATGATGCGGCCGCCGAGGCGTGTGAACACCGGACCGCTTTCGCGACCATAGGCCGCATAGGCCTCGGCGCCGGTCGCTTTCCGGCCGTCCGGATAGGCGGCCTCCTTGCGCAGGCGCACCAGGTTGAGCATGTGGATCGGGCCCGGGCGGTCGTTCTCCCGGAATTGCGCGAAAACCTCCTTGGTCGGATCGATATGGCCCATGGGCGTTTCCTTTCGTTGATGGCTCGATCCTAGCTTTGCCGCCCTCCTCGCGGAACCACCGGCACGCGCCCGCCGCACCTCCTAATCCCGCGTTAAGCTTTGCGTAACCGGGCCTTAAACAGCCACCGCTAGCGTGCGATCGGGCGGGCTAGCGGGCGTTTCGCGGATGGCGTTGGGAAAGAAAAAAGGCGGGCGCAAGGAGCCGCTGTTTGGCTTGCCCGCAGCGCTGGCCGATTTGCGCCTGACGGCTGCCGATCGCATCCCGAACGCTGCCGACGACAAGCCGAAAAAGGCCAAGGCCAAGCGCAAGAGCGACGATGCCGATGACGAGCCGCCGCGCGAGAGGAAAGCCCCCGTGAGCCGCAGCGGCGCAAAGCGAAGGTCGAAGTCGAGGATCGGCTTTGGCATCGGCCGGCTGTTCTATTGGGGCGCCGTGCTCGGCCTCTGGGGCGTGATCGCCGTGGTCGGCGTCGTGATCTGGGTCGGCGCCCATCTGCCACCGATTCAATCGCTGGAGATTCCCAAGCGCCCGCCGACGATCCAGATCGTCGGCATGGACGGCAGCGTGCTGGCGCAGCGCGGCGAGATGGCCGGCGCCAATGTCGCGCTAAGGGATCTGCCGCCGTATTTGCCAAAGGCCTTCATCGCCATCGAGGACCGCCGCTTCTATTCGCATTTCGGCATCGACCCGGTCGGCATCTTGCGCGCCGCCGTCACCAATGTTCTCCGTCGCGGTGTCTCGCAGGGCGGCTCGACGCTGACGCAGCAGCTCGCCAAGAACCTGTTTCTGACGCAGGAGCGCACCATGCAGCGCAAGCTGCAGGAGGCGGAGCTTGCGATCTGGCTGGAGCGCAAGCACTCCAAGAACGAGATTCTGGAGCTCTACCTCAACCGCGTCTATTTCGGCTCCGGCGCCTATGGCGTCGAGGCCGCCGCGCAGAAATATTTCGGCAAGTCGGCCAGGAACGTGACGATCGCGGAGGCCGCGATGCTCGCGGGCCTCGTCAAATCGCCCTCGCGCCTTGCGCCCAACCGCAATCCCGAAGGCGCGGAAGCGCGCGCGCAGGTCGTGCTCGCCGCGATGGCGGAGGCCAAGTTCATCACCGAAGCCCAGGCGCAGGCCTCGATCGGCCATCCCTCCTACAACGTGAAGCCGGCCGGCGCCGGCACCGTGAACTACGTCGCCGACTGGATCGGCGAAGTGCTGGACGATCTCGTCGGCCAGATCGACCAGAGCATCACGGTCGAGACCACGATCGATCCAAAGCTCCAGAGCGTGGCGGAGGCCGCCATCATCGACGAGCTCGCGGCGAAAAGCGTGAAATTCAACGTCAGCCAGGGCGCGCTGGTCGCGATGACGCCCGACGGCGCGGTGCGCGCCTTGGTCGGCGGGCGGAATTATTCCGATAGCCAGTACAACCGCGCCGTGACGGCCAAGCGCCAGCCGGGCTCCTCGTTCAAGCCGTTCGTCTATCTGACCGCGCTGGAGCAGGGGCTGACGCCGGACACGATCCGCCAGGACGCGCCGATCGAGGTCAAGGGCTGGAAGCCCGAGAACTACACTCATGAATATTTCGGCGCGGTGACGCTGACGCAGGCGCTCGCGATGTCGCTCAACACGGTCGCAATTCGCCTCGGCCTCGAAGTCGGGCCGAAGAACGTGGTGCGCACGGCGCACCGGCTCGGCATCTCCTCGAAGCTCGAGCCCAACGCCTCGATCGCGCTCGGCACCTCCGAGGTCTCGGTGGTCGAGCTGGTCGGCGCCTATGCGCCCTTCGCCAATGGCGGCTTCGCGGTGTCGCCGCATGTGGTGACGAAGATCAAGACGATAGAAGGCGGCAAACTGCTCTACATGCGCCAACCCGACGAGCGCAACCAGGTGATCGAGCCGCGCTATGTGGCGATGATGAACACGATGATGCGGGAAACGCTGATCTCCGGCACCGCCAAGAAGGCGGAGATCCCGGGCTGGATGGCCGCGGGCAAGACCGGCACCAGCCAGGATTACCGGGACGCCTGGTTCGTCGGCTACACCGCCAACCTCGTCACCGGCGTCTGGCTCGGCAATGACGACAACTCGCCGACCAAGAAGGCGACCGGCGGCGGCCTGCCTGTGGAAGTCTGGTCGCGCTTCATGCGCACCGCGCACGAAGGCGTGGCGGTCGCAAGCCTGCCGAACTCGCAAGTCGGCTGGGGTCTGTCGAACCTCGCGCAGGCGGCTTCGCAAGTCTCCGCCCCGACGCCGCCTGCTCCCGTCAACAACAGCGGCACTCGCCCGCCCCCGACGCGCGCCAATGTCCGGCCGGAGCCGGCCGCGGGTCTCGACGGCTGGCTGATGGATCGGTTGTTCGGCGGGAACAGGTAGGTTCTGTCTGGGATCGCTGTGACCCCAAAACAAGAGTCTCGAAAACAACCCCATGCAAACTACTAGCCGGTGACTTCCGGCGCCATGCGCGGTAGATTTTGCGAAGTCTTTGATGCGGCGGGATAAACCAAGCTTGCCGCGCGATCATCGCAGCGACTGGGAAGAATCGAGAGAGACGCGCAGAAATCGCCTCATTCTCCGCTGTCATTCCCCGCGCAGGCGGGGAATCCAGTACGCCGCGGCTTCTCCGTATTCGTCACCGCCTCTGGAATACTGGATCGCCCGCTTTCGCGGGCGATGACAGCTTCGGAGACGGCCGCCGGCTTACAGCCTGGCTAGCAATGAGAGCTTAATCCTCGATCCCGTACCGATGCAGGTCGTTGCCGTGGGTGTCGAGCCACTTCTTGGCGCGCTCCACCGACGGGCAGACCTTCGCGCAGACGCGCCAGAACCGTGGCGAGTGGTTCATCTCGACGAGGTGGGCGACCTCGTGGGCTGCGAGATAATCCAGCACGTAAGGCGGCGCGAGGATCAGGCGCCACGAGAACGACAGCGAGCCGGCGGAGGTGCAGGAGCCCCAGCGGCTCGACTGATCGCGGATCGAGAGGCGCCTGACGCGAACGCCGAGCTCGGCGGCATAGCCTTCCGCCGACCGTTGCAAATCGTGGCGCGCCTCGCGCTTGAGGAAGTCATGGACACGGCGATCGACATGATCGACGCCGCCGGCAACGCAGATGATGCGCTCGCCGCTATCGCGCGTCTCGGTCCACACCGTGCCGCGGACGCCGGCGCGATGCACGATCCGGTGCGGCAAGCCCCGAAGCGGTATCACAGTGCCCGCCTGGAACGGCGCAGCCTTTGGCAAGCGGCCAAGGCGCGCGGCAATCCATGCACCGTGACGCTGCGCGAAGTCTTTTGCCTCCGCGAGCGTGCCGCGCGGCGGCATGGTGAGGATCGCTTCGCGATCGCTCGGATGAATTCGAAGCGTATAGCGACGCGCGCGGCGGTGCCGGCGCAGCCTTATCGCGAAGAATTGCGATCCGTGGTGGATCACAAAGGTCTTGGGTTCGTGAGGCCGCCGATAAAGTAGCGCGCGAGTGGCCATGTCTGTCAGTCCGGGGGGCAGGAGTTCGCCCGGATTCTGCCATAACCGCCGCCAGGGAAAGCGCTCGGCGCAAAAACAAATCATTTGCCCAATATACAGGGGTTGGCAGCCCGGGAGACCCTACAGACTGGGGTTGGAACCCGATTTTTTCGCCCCCGCTGGACGCATGCTGGCCCCCCAAAATCTGAGGGCAGACTCACTCCTAGAGCGCTACCTAATTACCGCGAATCTGGCGGGAACCCAGGCCCGCCGGAGGGGTCCGGCAGGCGCGGGAAACCCGAAAAAGCGGCCTATTCGGCCGCCAACGCCAGTGAAGCCTTCGGATTCGCCGCCGAAATCATGAAATCGTGGATACGCGGCACGATTTCCGACTTGAAACGCGAGCCGTTGAACACGCCGTAATGTCCGACGCCCTTCTGCACGTAATGCACGCGGCGATTTTCGGGGATCGAGCTGCACAAACCATGCGTCGCTTCGGTCTGACCGAGACCCGAGATGTCGTCGTTCTCGCCTTCCACAGTCATCAGCGCAACGCGCGTGATCTTGGTGGGATCAACCCGCGTGCCGCGATGGGTCATCTCACCCTTCGGCAGCGCGTGCTTGACGAACACGGTGTCGACCGTCTGCAGGTAATACTCCGCGGTCAGGTCCATCACCGCGAGATATTCGTCATAGAAGTCGCGATGCTTGTCGACGAGATCGCCGTCGCCCTTCACCAGGTTGGCAAACAGCTGCTTGTGCGCATCCATGTGCCGGTCGAGATTCATGCTGATGAAGCCGTTGAGCTGCAAAAAGCCCGGATAAACGTCACGCATCATGCCGGGATGCGGGAACGGCACCTTGGTGATGACGTGGTTGCGGAACCAGTCGATGCCGCGCTGTTCGGCAACCTTGTTCACCGCGGTCGGATTGCGGCGGGTGTCGATCGGGCCGCCCATCAGCGTCATCGAGGTCGGCACGAAGGGGTCGCGCCGCGCTTCCATGATCGAAACGGCCGCGACGACGGGGACGGAAGGCTGGCACACCGCCATCACATGGGTGTTGCCGCCGAGCACATGCAGCATCTCGATGACGTAGTCGATGTAGTCGTCGAGATCGAAGCGGCCTTCGCTCAAGGGGACCATGCGAGCGTCGGCCCAATCGGTGATGTAAACCTCATGCGCGGGCAGCAGGGCCTCGACCGTGCCGCGAAGCAGCGTCGCGTAGTGGCCGGACATCGGCGCCACGATCAGCACGCGCGGCTGCGGGCTGCGCAAGGGGCGGGTAAACTTGCGATCGAAATAGAGCAGCCGGCAAAACGGCTTTTCCCAGACCGGGCGGACCTCGACGGGGACGCGGATGCCGTTGACCTCGGTGTCGTCGAGCCCCCATTCCGGCTTGCCGTAGCGGCGCGTCGTGCGCTCGAACAATTCGCAAGCCGCGGCCAGCGATTTGCCGACATCGGTGTGCGACCACGGATTCAGGGGATTCTGAAACAGGATCTTGGTGGCGTCGGTGACTGCGCGCGCTGGATTGAGAGAGGCGTGCGCCATCTCGTACATCCAGTACATCGGCGTCGTTAAGACCGGACTGCCTTCGGCCACCAGGGGCGGTGCGCCGCCAAACTCACCAATAGGCATATCGTATATCCTCTCGCATCGCAGCATACTGCCGAATGCGTAATATTGCGTCAATGCATGGTTCCGTACATGTACGGGCTTGAAGTAGCAAAAACGAGCCTGAATCCACGGGAAAGTGAAACTATTCGCCGCTGGACAGCAGCGAGCCGTGTTTCTTGGCGCTGCGCAAAAGGGCAAGGAATGCCCCGAAAGATGCAGCCAGAAGGCCCGCATTGATGACGAGGGCGGCGAGCATCAGGTCGGCCCGGAAGCTGTGCTCGATCAGCAGCGCCCGCATCCCCTCGAAAACATAGGTCGGCGGCAGCATCCAGGCGACCACTTGCAGCCAGCCGGGCAGCACGCTGACGGGATAGTAGATGCAGGCGAGCGGCATGATCGCGAACATCAAGGTCCAGACGATGCTTTCGGCCCCAAGCCCGTTCCGCAACACCAGGCCGGAGACGAAGATGCCGACCGCCCAGCTCGTGAAGATCAGATTGCAGAAAAAAGCGATCAGCGGCAGGCCGAGGCTGTAGAAATTGAAGTGAAACAGAAACAGCGCGAGCAGCGTCATCGGGATGACGCCGATCGCGAGCCGGATCAGGCTCATGACCATGAGCGCGAGCAGGAACTCGATCGGCTTGAGCGGGCTCATCATGAGATTGCCGATGTTGCGCGCCCACATCTCCTCCAGGAACGAGATGGAGAAGCCGAGCTGGCCCCGAAAGAGGATGTCCCAGAGGATGACGGCGCCGATCAGCGTGCCGCCTGCCCGCGCGAAGAAATTGGCATTTTCCGCGATATAGAGCTGGATGAAGCCCCAGGTGATGACCTGGAGCGCCGGCCAGTAGAGCAGCTCCAGAAGCCGCGGCCAGGACGACATCAACAGGTACCAGTAGCGCAGGATCATCGCGTTGATGCGATGCATGGCGAGGCCACGATGAAGCGCAAGCTCGCTCATCGCACCGCCTCCCGCGGCGCTCCATTGCTCCGGCCGCGCGCGACGTCCAGAAACACCTCTTCCAGCGTGTCGCGGTTGTAGCGGGCCATGATGGCGTCGGGCGTGTCGTCGTCCTCGATGCGGCCGCGCTTCATGATGATGACGCGGTCGCACAGCCGCTCGACCTCGAGCATGTTGTGCGAGGCGAGCAGGATGGTGGCATTGTGCGCTTTCCGGTAGGCCTCGAGATGCGCCCGCACCCAGTCTGCCGTGTCAGGGTCGAGCGAGGCCGTCGGCTCGTCCAGCAGCAGCAGCTCGGGCTGGTTGATCAGCGCCTTCGCAAGCGCAACGCGGGTCTTCTGCCCGGCCGAGAGCTTGCCGTTCGACCGGTCGAGGAATTCATTGAGATCGAGATCGTCGGCAAGCTGCGCGATGCGACCGGACAGATCCTTCACCGCATAGAGCTTGCCGAAAATCGTCAGATTCTGCCGCACCGTGAGCCGCATCGGCATGTCGACATAGGGGCTCTCGAAATTCATCCGCCCGAGCACATCGGCGCTCTCCTCGGGCATCCGATGCCCGAGCACCCGCACGCGGCCCGAGGTCGGCAGCACGAGGCCCATGATCATCGCGATCGTCGTGGTCTTGCCGGCGCCGTTGCCGCCGAGCAGGCCCGTGATGGTGCCGCGGGCAAGCGAAAAGGAAATGTCGTCGACCGCGCGGGTCTGCTTGTAGACCTTGACGAGATGGTCGACCTCGATCGCCGCGGACAGGGCGCCGTCCGCGACAGTCAGCCGACTTGAAGCCTTGTCATTCTCGGTCATGCTGGGCGTTCTTCTGCTATTGCGGCGGCAAGCGCAAGACTTGTAACCAGTCGGATTGTGTGAGCCACGGTGTTTGTGACCTGAGAAGGCAGTGCCCAATTGGCCGATATGACTGAAATTGCCGCTTCCGAGTTTCGCCATTCGCAGCGACATATCCGCCTGGATACGATTCTGCGGCTGCGCTGGCTTGCGGTGCTCGGCCAGCTCGCCGCCA
Organism: Bradyrhizobium sp. CCGUVB23; assembly: GCF_024199885.1. NCBI lineage: Bacteria > Pseudomonadati > Pseudomonadota > Alphaproteobacteria > Hyphomicrobiales > Nitrobacteraceae > Bradyrhizobium > Bradyrhizobium sp. CCGUVB23. The sequence goes on along the minus strand of NZ_JANADQ010000001.1, from coordinate 4,180,910 downwards.
TCTTCATCGTGGCGCAGGGGCTGGAATTCAACGTTCCGATCATCCCCTGCGTCACCATCATCGGGCTGTCGGCGGCGCTCAACCTCACCCTGCAAACGGCGGCCAATCCGATGCAGCGGCTGAAGCCGGTCCATGCGGCCGCACTGCTGGCGCTGAACATCGTGGAACTGGCCGGTCTCTTGTTCTTCACCGGCGGATTGCAGAACCCGTTCTCATTCCTGTTCCTGGCCCCGGTCCTGATCTCCGCGACCGCGCTGCCGGCCCGGCTTACCTTCGGCCTCGGCCTGCTCGCGGTCGCCTGCGCCTCGATTCTGGTCTTCTCTCATCTGCCGCTGCCCTGGGACACCGACGATCCCCTGGTGCTGCCGCCGATCTATCTGGTCGGCGTCTGGCTTTCGATCGTGCTCGCGATCGGCGTCACGAGCCTCTACTCCTTCCAGGTGACGGAAGAGGCGCGCAAGCTCGCCGACGCGCTCGCCGCGACCGAGCTGGTGCTGACGCGCGAGCAGCATCTGACCCAGCTCGACGGGCTTGCGGCCGCGGCCGCGCATGAGCTCGGCACGCCGCTGGCAACCATCTTCCTGATCTCGCGCGAACTGGAGAAGACGGTGAAGGACGCAAGCTTCGCCGCCGATCTGAAAACCCTGCGCGAGCAGACGCAGCGTTGCCGCGACATCCTGAGCAAGATCACCCAGCTCTCCTCCACCGGCGCGCCATTCGACCGCATGAAGCTGTCAGAGCTGATCGAGGAGGTCGTAGCGCCACACCGTGATTTCGGTGTCGCCATCAAGGTGCGGATCGCGGTGGCGGCGACCATGGAACCGGTCGGCTCGCGCAATCCAGCGATCCTCTATGGCGTCGGCAATATCGTCGAAAATGCCGTCGATTTTGCCCACACCACCGTCGAGGTGAACGCGTGGTGGAACAATGACAGTCTCGAGATCCTGATCTCCGACGACGGCCCCGGCATTCCACCCGATCTCTTGAACCGGATCGGCGAACCCTATCTGTCGCGGCGGCGCTTGCAGGACGACGGTGGAGGCGAGCGTCGCGGCCTGGGGCTCGGGGTGTTCATCGCACGCACGCTCCTGGAGCGCACGGGCGCGAAAGTCTCGTTTACCAATCGGACCTTCCCCGAGCATGGCGCCGTGGTGCAGATCGCATGGCCGCGCGAGCGTTTTGAGGCTACCGAGACAGCCGAAGAAACAATAGGATAGGCCGCGACGTTGGGTCGCACTGCAAGTACGATCGACTTTCGGCGACCTTGGCAGCGCCCGATTGCAACGCCATATGTTTCAGCGTTGGAGAGAGGACAAAACCTTGAACGCCATCGCCGAACTGAATGAACAGGCCGACCGCTCGCTCCTGATCGTCGAGGACGACAAGCCGTTTCTGGAGCGGCTGTCACGCGCCATGGAGACGCGCGGCTTCACGGTGACCTCCTGCGATAGCGTCTCGGATGGATTGGCTGAGATCGGCAAGGCCGCGCCGGCGTTTGCGGTGGTCGACTTGCGGCTCGGCGACGGCAACGGCCTCGACGTGGTCTCGGCGCTGAAGAAGAAGCGCCCGGAGGCACGGGCCATCGTGCTCACCGGCTATGGCAACATCGCCACCGCCGTGACCGCGGTGAAGATGGGCGCGATCGATTATCTCTCCAAGCCGGCCGACGCCGACGACGTCGTCGCCGCGCTGCTTTCGACCGGCACCGAAAAGTCCGAGCTGCCGGCGAACCCGATGTCGGCCGACCGTGTGCGCTGGGAGCACATCCAGCGCATCTACGAGATGTGCAACCGCAACGTCTCGGAAACCGCGCGCCGCCTCAACATGCACCGCCGCACCCTGCAGCGAATTCTGGCCAAGCGCGCGCCGCGGTAGTTTCAGGATCGTACTCTGGCACCGTCACCCTGAGGTGGCCGCGAAGCGGCCCTCGAAGGGCGACGGCCCGGCCGCATCCCGGCCGTTCATCCTTCGAGGCTCGCTACGCTCGCACCTCAGGATGACGGGTCGGCGTCGCTCTTTGCCTTACTCCCAAAACTCGGCATGGCCCTGCGGATCGACCAGGCGGTTGATCCGGAGCGCGGCGGCCATCGCGAAGCGTACCGTCATCTGCTTGCGCGTCGGGGCCGGCAGCTTGTGCTCGGGCGCCTCGCAGTGGAGATGCGCGCCATAGGCATCTGCGATGATCAGGCCGGTGCCTTCCGGAAAGATCTCGCAAGGAAGATCCTGCGTGAAGGCGAAGAACAGCCGGTCGCAATGGGCGCGGTATTCGTGCCATTTCTGGTCGCTGCGAAGATCCTCGACCGACGACTTGATCTCGACGATCCAGATCTCGCCGCGCTCGTTCAGCGCGACGAGATCGGCACGGCGGCCCGACGGCAGCGGCAATTCGCTGATGCAGGAGAAGCCGAGCGAGCGCAACAGCCGCGCCGTACCGCGCGCGACCGCGAGCGCGGTTTCCGACTGACGGCCGTCAGTCGGCGGAACGAGTGCGATGTGGCGGGCGGTGTTGTCCATGGACGTGAGCTTAGCCGATTCCACTGGGTGCGCCCACAGTTGGATGGAGACGCAGCTGGTGCCCATTCTCCGTCGTCATTCCGGGGCGCGCGAAGCGCGAGCCCGGGACGACACTGAGTGCGAGGTGTGGAACCTCGCCTCTCGCCGACACTTAATCACGCAGCCACCAACCGCCGCGCGGACCCACGAGGCTGCCCCGACATGATCGACGACCTCTGGTACAAGAACGGCGTCATCTACTGCCTCTCTGTTGCCACCTACATGGATGCCAATGGCGACGGCGTCGGCGACTTCAAGGGGCTGTTGCGGCGGCTCGACTATCTGCACGGCCTCGGCATCACTGCGATCTGGCTGATGCCGTTTCAGCCGTCGCCCGGGCGCGACGGCGGCTACGACATATCAGACTATTACGGCGTCGATCCACGCTACGGCACGCTCGGCGACTTCGTCGAATTCGCTCATGGCTGCAAGCAGCGCGGCATCCGCATCATCATCGATCTCGTCGTCAACCACACTTCGGACCAGCATCCCTGGTTCAGGGCTGCGCGCAGCTCGAAGGACTCGCCCCACCGCGACTGGTATGTGTGGTCCGACAAGAAGCCTGCGAACGCAGCCAAGGGCGTCGTGTTTCCAGGCGTGCAGAAATCGACCTGGACGCGCGACAGGGAAGCAGGCGCCTGGTACTTCCACCGCTTCTACGATTTCCAGCCCGACCTCAACACCTCGAACCCGCGCGTGCAGGCCGAGCTCCTGAAGATCATGGGCTTCTGGATCCAGCTCGGCGTCTCCGGCTTCCGGATGGATGCCGTGCCGTTCGTGATCGCCACCAAGGGAGCGAAGGTCAAGACGCCGACGGAGCAGTACGACATGCTGCGCTCGTTCCGCGAATTTCTGCAATGGCGCGAGGGCGACGCGATCATCCTTGCGGAAGCCAATGTGCTGCCCAGGACCGACATGGAATACTTCGGCCGCGACGGCGACCGCATGCACATGATGTTCAACTTCCACGTCAACCAGCATTTGTTTTATGCGCTGGCTTCGGCCGACTCGCGCGCACTCGCCAAGGCAGTGAAGGCGACCAGGCCGCGGCCGGCGTCCGCCCAATGGGGCCTGTTCCTGCGCAACCATGACGAGCTCGATCTCGGACGCCTGACCAAGGCCCAGCGCGATCGCGTCTTCAAATGCTTCGGCCCGGACAAGGACATGCAGCTCTATGACCGCGGCATCCGCCGGCGGCTCGCGCCGATGCTCGGCGGCGACCGGCGCCGGCTCGAGCTTGCCTACAGCCTGATGTGCACGCTGCCGGGGACACCGGTGATCCGCTACGGCGACGAGATCGCGATGGGCGACGACCTGTCGCTGCCCGAGCGCAATTGCGCGCGCACTCCGATGCAATGGTCGACCGAACCGCACGGAGGCTTCACCGACAGCAACAAGCCGGTCTCGCCGGTCATCGACGAAGGACCATATGGCTTCGGGCACGTCAACGTCGCCAAGCAGCGGCGCGATCCGAACTCGATGCTGAACTGGACCGAGCGCATCATCCGCATGCGAAAAGAAGTGCCGGAGGTCGGCTGGGGCGACTTCGAGGTCATCGCCGTGCAGGACCCGGCGATCTTCATCATCCGCTATGACTGGCGCAACAATTCGGTGCTGTTCGTGCACAATCTCGACGAGAAGCCGCGCGAGATCGCGTTCTCGACGAAGCTGCCTGAAGGATATGGCGGGCTGCTGATCAATCTCCTGGCGGAAGATCACAGCCGCGCCGACAAACGCGGCCGGCACCACGTCGTGCTCGAGCCCTACGGCTATCGCTGGTACCGCGTCGGCGGGCTCGACTATCTCTTGAAGCGCAGCGATATCGACACCACGGCGATGCGGAAGAATGCGCGTGGGAAGTGACGCCCCCGTCATTCCGGGGCGCGCAAAGCGCGAGCCCGGGACGACAGCGATCATCGCGTCGGTCCGATCACCACGCCTTCATTGCCGCGCAGGTCGAGCACGCCTTCGAGCTCTTCGCCTTCGCGGTCGAGGAAGGTCGAGAGCAGGATCTCGCTGCCGAAGCGGATGGCGCTGGTGGTGACGGCGACGGGGTCCGGGCCGAGATTGAGCACCACGACCAGCGCGTCGTCGCCGGCCTGCCGGCGATAGATCAGGAGGTCGCCTTGCGCGGCGATCGGGTGATAGTCGCCGGCGACCAGCGGCCGATGCGCCTTCCGCAAAGCGATCAGGCGCTTGTAGAGATTCAGGATCGAGAATTTGTCGGCCTCGAGATTGACCACGTTCGCATGAACGTAGATCTCCGGCAGCGGCAGCCACGGCGCGACTTGAGAGAAACCGCCAAAATTCGAGGAATCCCATTGCATCGGGGTACGGCAGCCGTCGCGGCCGACGCCGATGCCGGGCACGTTCTTCTCGAAGGGATCGCGGACGTCCTCGGGCGCGATCGCGACCTGGTTCATCCCGATCTCGTCACCATAGTAGAGCGTCGGCGTACCGCGCAGCGTCAGCAGCAGCATGGCGGCGACCCGCGCCTGCTCCGGCCCGACGCGGCTTGCGACGCGCGGCCGGTCGTGATTGCCGAGCACCCAGTTGGGCCAGGCGCCCTTCGGCAATGCCTTCTCGTAGTCCTCGATGATCTTCTCGATCGAGCGCGCGCTCCAGAAGGTCGAGAGCAGCGCGAAATTGAATGGCATCTGCGCGCCGGCGAGATCGTTGCCGTAATAGGCCATCAGACGATGCAGCGGCAGATAAATCTCGCCGATCAGCACGCGCGCGCGATAGACATCGGTGACGCGGCGCATCTCGGCGATGACGTCATGCACCTCCGGCTGGTCGGTCGAGTACTGCGTGAGGATTTTTTCGTGCGGCGGACGTCCCTCGACATAATGCGGGTTCAGCGGATTGTCGCGGAATTCCGCGTCCTTGATCAGGTGCCAGATGACGTCGACGCGAAAGCCGTCGACGTCTTTCTCCAGCCAGAACCGCATCACGTCATACATCGCCTCGCGGACATCAGGATTGCGCCAGTTGAGGTCCGGCTGCCGGGCGAGGAAGGCGTGGTAGTAATATTGTCCCGTTGCCTCGTCATATTGCCACGCACTGCCGCCGAACTCGGACAGCCAGTTGTTCGGCGGACCGCCGTCGGGCCCGCCATCGCGCCAGATGAACCAGTCGCGCTTCGGGTTGTCGCGCGAGGAGCGGCTCGCGATGAACCAGGGATGCTGGTCGGAGGTGTGGTTCGGCACGAGATCGAGGATCAGCTTCAGCCCGCTTTCATGCGCGGCCTCAAGCAGCGCATCGAAATCCTCCATGGTGCCGAACAGGGGATCGATGCCGGTGTACTCGGAGATGTCGTAGCCGAAATCGGCCATCGGCGAGCGGAAGACCGGCGACAGCCAGATGGCATCGACGCCGAGCGATTTCACGTAAGCCAGGCGCTTGAGGATGCCGGCGAGATCGCCGACCCCGTCGCCGTCGGTGTCCTGAAACGAGCGCGGGTAGATCTGATAGAAGATGCCGTCGCGCCACCAGTATTCGTCGTCCTGGGCCATATTCTTGTGATTTCCCCCGAAAATATGCGCTTCAGACGAAGCAACGCGGGACTGGCGCGCGCGTTCAGAGGAACAGGGTAATGGGACGTCCGTATGACCGCGAGTTCGCGTCATGCCGCGAGGACGGCGCGTGATGCGGACTCGTACCGCAATTTCGCGCCGATCCCGCCTTCAGCCCACCGCGATGCGGATGGAACCTTGGTTCCGGGGACGAAACCCTGGAGGAGACCCATGAGGTCACGCATCACCCGTTACTCGCTCGCCTTCGCTCTCGCCGTACTTCCGTTGCCCGCAGGCCTGTCCTCGGCCATGGCACGACCGACCGTCGAGGTCGCCTTCGTGCTCGATACAACCGGCTCGATGAGCCGGTTGATCGAGGGCGCCAAGCGCAAGATCTGGTCGATCGCCACGGCCATCGTCGATTCCAATCCGGACGCCAATATCCGCATGGGCCTCGTGGCCTACCGCGATATCGGGGATGAGTACGTCACGACCAAGATCGAGCTCACGCGCGACATCCAGGATCTCTACGCCAACCTGCTCGAGTTCAAGGCGCGCGGTGGCGGCGACTGGCCGGAAAGCGTCAATGAGGCGCTGGATGTCGCCATCAACAAGCTGCAGTGGACACCAGGCGCGGAGTCGCGACGCATCGTATTCCTGGTTGGCGACGCACCGCCGCACATGGACTATGCGCAGGACACCAAATATCCGTTGACCCTGGCAGTCGCCAGGCAGAAGGACATCATCGTCAACACCGTGCTCGCCGGCGATGCACGCGATACCGAGCGTGTGTGGCGCGACATCGCACAGATTGGCAACGGCCGTTTCATCGCGATACCGCAGGACGGAGGGCAGGTCGTGGTGATCGAAACGCCCTACGACCAGGACATCATCATCCTGCAGCGGCAGATCAACGAAACCGTGATTCCCTATGGGTCGCCGGAGCTCCAGAAGCGCACCGAAATCCAGGTGGAAAAAGCTGGGCGCATGGCAAACGCGGCGCCGGCAAGCGCCTCCGACATGGCGAGCTTCATCAACAAGCGGTCCAAAGTGACCTCGCAGGCCATCACCAGCGGCGGCGATCTCGTCGCCGACGCCGCTGCCGGAGGCACCAGCGTATCCTCCGTCAAGGAAGAAGACCTGCCGGTGAGGCTGCGCGCGATGAAACCCGAGGAGCGCTCGGCCGAGGTCGCCAAACAGATCGACCGACGCAAGGCGCTCAACGAGCAACTCGCAACGCTGGTCGCCAAGCGCGACAAGTATGTCGGCGACCAGCTTGCGAAGGCGCCGAGAACATCCTCTTTCGACGGGGTCGTTGAGGATACGCTGAAGGCACAGATCAAGCGGTAGGACCACTCCGGCGCCGGCGGCGGGGACAAACTGCAATCAGATCCTCGCCGCTGCGGTCATCGTCCAGGGATCCGGCCTCCCTCAAGATCCCTCAAGACTTCAGGACAACCGTTCCGCGAGATCCCGCACGAATCTTTTGCTTGGCGGGCTGCCAAAAATCGGCAATGTGAGGCCATGATCGAGCAAACCGAACAATCCGAGGCGGCGAAAGCGGGCGCAATCATCGTTCCCGTGACGCTGTTCGAGCAGAACTGCACCATCATCTGGGACGAGCCCAGCAAGAAGGCCGTGGTGATCGATCCCGGCGGGGACGTTCCGAAGATCCTGGACGCAATCAAGCAGACCGGCGTGACCGTGGAGAAGATCTGGCTGACGCACGGCCATATCGATCACGTCGGCGGCGCCGCCGACCTGCGCGACGCGCTGAAGGTGCCGATCGAAGGGCCGCACGCCGCCGACAAGTTCCTGCTCGACAATGTGGTCGAGAGCGGCGCGCGCTTCGGCATGACCGGCGTGCGCAATTTCGCGCCGGACCGCTGGCTGGAGGAAGGCGACACCGTCTCGATCGGCGACCTCTCCTTCGACATCCTGCACTGCCCCGGCCACTCGCCCGGCAGCGTCGTCTTCTTCAACAAGGAGCTGCGCTTTGCCCATGTCGGCGACGTGCTGTTCGCGGGTTCAGTCGGCCGCACGGACCTGCCCGGCGGCAATCACGCGACGCTGATCAACTCGATCAAGACGAAGCTCCTGCCGCTCGGCGACGACGTCGGCTTCATCTGCGGCCATGGCGCGGGCTCGCGCATCGGCCATGAGCGGATGACCAATCAGTTCATCACCGGCGAGATGTAGAGCATGATGAGCTAAACTACGAAGCGGTCGTTCACCTCTCCCCAGCGGGGAGAGGTGAACCGAATCCGCGGCTCGCACCGATTCGACCAAATCCATCACGCTCCAAGCTTTATTCGGCTGCATCCGCGAGCGCCGCCGGCTCGCTCAAATTCCGCTCGCCCCAGTCGCGGATTGCGGCAATCACGGGCACGAAGCTCTTGCCCTTGCGGGTCAGGCGGTATTCGACCTTCGGCGGCACCACGCCGAAATCCCGGCGGTCGATCAGCCCGCTCTCGGTGAGCGCCTTCAATTCGCGGCTGAGCACGCGCGGGGTGATCTCGGCGCTGCCCGCGGCACCTCGCAGCAGGCCGCTCCTGATTTCGCCATAGCGGCGCGGACCGTCCTTCAGATCCCAGACGATCCTGAGCTTGTACTTGCCTGCGATCATCTTCTGGAAGGCTGCGACCGGGCAGCTCCTTAAGGCCGATCTCGCTTTCGCCATCTCGTCACCTCCATCGCATCGCGGGGATTGAGGATAGGAGGGACGCGAAAAAAGTCCATACTATCAATTTTGTTCATACTTGCAGAACTGCTCCCAAGGCGCAGATGATGGCGCACATGACGAAGGGAGCGTCACATGAAGCACTTCATGATCGAGTACCAGTTCAGGAACGGCACGACGGAAGCCTGGCACCAGGAGATCGGCCGCTTCATCAAGGCGATCAACGCGGATCCGGAGCTCAAGGGCCGGATCGGCTATCGCTGCATGAAGAACCGCGACGACAACAGCTATTTCCACCTCGCCAGCGTCACCGACGAGGCCGCGCAGAAGACGCTGCAATCGCGCGACTTCTTCAAGCACTATACCGAGATGACGCGACAGGTCGCCGGCGGCGAGGTGACGGTGACGCCGATCGAGGTGATCGACGCCACCGCAGCCTGATCTACTTCATCAGCCCCGCGGCCGTCAGCGCGCGCGTGATGACGGCGCTGATGTCGAGGCCGCGCCTGGCCTTCTTGCTGGGCTTGGCCTTGAGCTTGGCATTTCCATGCGGCTCGGCGACGGCGGTGCGGATCGACCTCGCAAGATGCGGCGCGGGCGACAGGGCCGGCACCGGCTTTGCCGCCGCGGTCGGCTTCTGCTCCGGCGCGGGGCTGCGGATCCAGTCGGTCAGGGCGAAGAATTTTGCGATGTGGTACGACGAGGAGATGCCCGCTTCGATCAGGAAGGCGCCTTCCACGCCGTAGCGATGATCGTTGTCGGCGACGCCGAGCGGGGTGCCGTGCGCCATATCGGTGATGGCGAAGGATTCGACGATGGTCTCGCCGTCCGCATTCCACCAGGCCTGGCGCGGATAGCCGTCGACGACGGTCTCCGCCATCGGCGCCAGCGGCAGGTCGTGCAGGTCGAGCCACTGCTTGACGATCTCATCGGCATTGCCGGGATTGACGGTGCGATCGGCACTGCCGTGCCACACCGAGATTTTCGGCCAGGGACCGCGATGGTCGGACGCCTTGCGCACGAGATCGCCGAGCTCGCGCGCGGGACGCTCGGGCGAATGAAACATGCCATCGAGTGCCTGGCGCAGGTTCGACGCCACGCCATAAGGCAGCCCCGCGATGACCGCGCCGGCTGCGAAAACCTCCGGATAGGTTGCGAGCATCACCGAGGTCATGCCGCCGCCGGCCGATAGGCCGGTGATGAAGATGCGGCGCGCATCGATGCCGTGCGTCGTGACCATGTGCGCGATCATCTCGCGGATCGAGCAGGCCTCGCCGCTGTCGCGCGTGGTGTCTTCCGGATTGAACCAGTTGAAGCAGGCGTTGGCGTTGTTGACGAGCTGCTGCTCCGGCATCAGCAGCGCGAAGCCGTAATGCTTTGCAAGCGTCGACCATCCCGCGCCGAGATCGTAGCCAGCCGCGGACTGGCCGCAACCATGCAGCACGACGACGAGCGCGCGCACCTGCTGCAATTGCGCCGGCACGTACGCGAACATGCGCAGGTTTCCGGGATTAGAGCCGAATCCGGTGATCTCCGTCAGCGGACTGTGCTGGCCCGCGCCGCGCAAGTTTTCGGCAAAGCGCAGACCGTCCAGCTTTGGCAGACGTCTTAACAGATCGACATTCCTGGTTAACGACACCGACAGCTCCTGATGGGGCGACTTCCAACGTCACCCCAAAACAGATAGTTGCTGCGTCGCAAAATAAAAAGTCTGTGTGTCGTCAATCCCCGTGAATTAACGGGCAATTCGACAGCGCAATCGACAATGTTGCCTAGAGTTCATGCGGACACGCGGCGCATCCATGTCAGAAATGCGACGCAGATCACGATTAACGTCGCAAACGAGGCGAGTGCGACGAGAAATGCTGCGCGCGCCGATTGCAACGATTCGCTCGCGAAGAAGACTGCGCCGATCGCAACATGAACGCGATCTTTTCGGCGCGCGACCAAGCACCCCGACCGACGGCGCGCCGTGGCTCGAAGGCGATGCCACAGCTTTCGCGTGATACGCACGCTGAACACGCCGTGAGATCGGAGCGACGGCTGGCGCAAAATTCCGGCTGCCGGCAAGCAGCGCTCATTTGCGCGACAACCATGACGTCTGCGCGGCCTCGAAGGATTGCGTCGGCTCGGGCCGAGCCGTAGGTTGACCGAAAGCCTGCAACAACAAGCCGGAGAGAAACCCATGGCGCGCCTGAAATTCGGAGCCTTTCTTGCCCCGCATCACCCGATCGGGGAGCATCCGATGCTCCAGTTCCGGCGCGATCTCGACCTGGTCGAGCAGCTGGATAGCCTCGGCTATGACGAGTTCTGGTGCGGCGAGCATCATTCCTCCGGCTGGGAGATGATCGCTTCGCCCGAGATGTTCTTGGCCGCGGCCGGCGAGCGCACCAAGCGCATCAAGCTCGGCACCGGCGTCGTGTCACTGCCCTATCACCATCCGTTCAACGTCGCCCAGCGCATGGTGCAGCTCGACCACATGACCGGCGGACGCGCGATCTTCGGCTCCGGTCCGGGCGCGCTCGCCTCCGACGCGCATACGCTCGGCATCGACCCGATGACGCAGCGCGACCGCCAGGACGAGGCGATCGCGATCATCCGCCGCCTCTTCAACGGCGAGCGCGTCACCGCCAAGAGCGACTGGTTCACAATGAACGACGCCGCGCTTCAGCTCCTCCCGCTCCAGGAGGAGATGCCGTTCGTGGTGGCCTCGCAGATCTCGCCGTCGGGCATGACGCTCGCCGGAAAATACGGCATCGGCATCATCTCGCTGGGCTCGATGACGACTCAGGGGTTGATGTCGCTGCGCCAGCAATGGGAATTCGCCGAGGATGCCGCCAGGAAGCACGGCACCACGGTCAACCGCGCCGACTGGCGTGTGCTGCTCACCTGGCACATCGCCGAGACCCGCGAGCAGGCGCGCCGCGAGGCCGGCGCCGGGCTGATGCGCTGGCACAACGAATATAATGTCGGCACGCTGCAACGGCCGGGCCTCACAGCGTTCTCCTCGCCCGACGAGGCCGTGGACAAGACCGCCTTCGTCGATGGCGCGGCCTCCACCATCGGCACGCCCGATGATCTCGTCAAAACCATCAAGAACGTGATGGAGGTGTCCGGCGGCGTCGGCGCCATCATCGGCTTCGTGCACGACTGGGCCAATCCGGAAGCCATGCGCCGGAGCTGGGACATGGTCGCGCGCTATGTGGTGCCCGAGATCAACGGCTATATCGACGGGCTGCGCAGGTCGCAAAAATTCGTGATCGAGAACCGCGCGATCTTCGAGCGGGCGGGACAGGCGGTGATGGCCAAGATCATGGAGAACGAGAAGGCCGCCGAGGCCTTGAAGCAGACCGGCCCCGGCCGCGTCGCGATACCTGCCGTCAACGCACCGGATTTACAGAAGGAAGCCGCGAAACGGCAGGCCTAGGGTCTGCATCGCGGCATCCGCCTAGGGAATGCCGTCACATCATTTCCGCGCCAACTGTGCTATGCTGTCGACGTCAGCCGGGTCGTGGTCGCGCGATCCGGTTCGGTCAACAACCGGGAGCCAACGCCATGTCGATGCAGAGTGTGGCCTCGCCTGCGATCAGCTGGACCGCACCGAAGCGCAACGAGCTCACGCACATTCCGGGCGACGAGGGCTGGCCGATCATCGGCAAGACGTTCCAGGTGTTGGCCGATCCCAAGGGCCACATCGAGGCGGCCGGCGCAAAATACGGCCCGGTCTATCGCACCCACATTTTCGGCGAGACCAACGTCGTGCTGCTCGGGCCCGAAGCGAACGAGCTTGTGCTGTTCGACCAGCAGAAGCTGTTCTCCTCGACCCATGGCTGGAACAAGGTGCTCGGCCTGCTGTTTCCGCGCGGCCTGATGCTCCTCGATTTCGACGAGCACCGCCTGCACCGCAAGGCTCTGTCGGTCGCCTTCAAGTCCGGGCCGATGAAGTCCTATCTCACCGATCTCGACAAGGGCATCGCGGCGCGCGTCGCGCAGTGGAAGGCAAAACCGGGCGTGATGCAGCTTTATCCGGCGATGAAGCAACTGACGCTCGATCTCGCCGCGACCTCGTTCCTCGGCGCCGATATCGGGCCGGAGGTCGCCGAGATCAATCGCGCCTTCGTCGACATGGTGGCGGCCGCCGTCACCCCGATCCGTCGTCCGCTGCCGGGCACGCAGATGGCGCGCGGCGTCAACGGCCGCAAGCGCATCGTCGCCTATTTCAGGGAGCAGATTCCGCTGCGCCGCGCTAATCAAGGCGGCGAGGACCTGTTCTCGCAACTCTGCCACGCCACCCATGAGGACGGCGCGCTGCTCTCCGAGCAGGACATCATCGACCATATGAGCTTCTTGATGATGGCCGCGCACGACACGCTGACCTCGTCGCTGACGTCGTTCATCGGCGAGCTCGCGGCCCATCCGGATTGGCAAGGCAGGCTGCGCGACGAGGTTGCGGCGCTAAAACTGTCGGCCGATTCGCCGACGAGCTTTGACGATCTTGAAAAGATGCCGCTGTCGGAGATGGCATTCAAGGAGGCGCTGCGGATCAAGCCGCCGGTGCCGTCGATGCCGCGCCGTGCGATGCGCGACTTCACATTCAAGGGGTTTACGATTCCGGCCGGCACGGCGGTCGGCGTCAATCCGCTCTACACCCATCACATGAAGGACATCTGGCCGGAGCCGGACCGTTTCGATCCCAAGCGCTTCACCGAGGAGGCGCAGCGCAACCGCCACCGCTTCGCCTGGATCCCGTTTGGCGGCGGCGCGCATATGTGCCTCGGCCTGCACTTCGCCTACATGCAGGCGAAATGCTTTGCGCGGCACTTCTTGCAGAATCTCGAGGTATCGCTGGAGCCCGGCTACAAGCCGGACTGGCAGATGTGGCCGATCCCCAAGCCGCGCGACGGATTGCGGGTGAACGTGAAGGCGGTGTGAGATCGCAGGGTGGGCAAAGGCGCGGAGCGCCGTGCCCACCACTTTTCGCGGATGGAGAATTGGTGGGCACGCTTCGCTTTGCCCACCCCACGGATTCTTCGCTGTGGTCTGGCCACCTCGCCTTCCGGTATAGCCATCCATCGATCACAATTTTGGCATCTTCGACGATAAAGACTCCCACTGGTCGCTCCAGCCTGCCCGTGGGATGTTCCTGTTTTCGAATGATTTGAGGCCAATAGACCGGCACCGTGCGGCGCTGTCGTTCCAACGGTCAATATCCGCGCCCGCCAATGCCGAGGCAAGCTATGCTTGCGCAGGCGGCCTGTGCATCGCCTTCATTTGCAGCCCGCCTATCGAGCTCGCTTCGCGGTTAAACGGCAGATGGTGAAACTGGTCGACGAATTCCGGAAGGGCTGGCTCGGCATCTCGCCGCCTTCGCTGGCGCTCAGCGTCGGCTTTGCGACGATCTGTCTCGTGCTCGCGACGCTGGTGCGCTGGGGCCTCGCCCAGGTACGGCCGGACATCTTCTTCACACCGTATTTTCCGGCCGTGTTCTTTGCTGCTGCATTCGGCGGCCTGCGCATCGGCGTCATCACGGCACTGATCGGCGGCGTGCTCGGCGTCAGCCTGAATTTCGGCGACGCCCATGCCGACACCGCGCGCTTCGTCCTGCTCGTGCTGTACTGGGCCGTCACCGCGCTCACGATCTGGGGCGTCGAGCACTACCGCTCGCTCCTGATCGAGCAGCGGCGGATCTCCAAGCGCCTGATCGAGGAAGAGGAGTATCGCAAGCTCCTGGTCGATGAATTGCAGCACCGGCTCAAGAACAAGCTCTCGACCGTACATGCGGTGCTGCATCAGGTGCTGCATGACCAGCCGCAGGTCTGGGCCCGCATCGATCCGCGGCTGCGGTCGCTGGCGGCAACCGACGATCTGATCGCGCGGGTCGACAATTCCGGCTGCGACATCCGCGACCTCCTGATCTCCGAGCTCGGTCCTTACGGCCATGTCCGCTTCACGCTGAACGGCGAGCGGCTCTTCCTGCCGGCGAAGCTCGCGGTCACGCTGTCACTGATGTTTCACGAGCTCGCCACCAACGCGAGCAAATACGGCGCCTTCTCCGCCTTGCGCGGCCTGCTGATGGTGTCGTGGACCGTCTCCGACGACCGCCTCACCATCACCTGGGACGAAACCGAAGGACCCAGCGTCGACAAGGTCTCGGCGCCTGGCTTCGGCACAAAATTGTTGAAATCGGCGCTCGTCGCCTTCGACGGCAAGACCGAGATCTCATACCTGAAGAGCGGCGTTCATTGCATCATGCAATGTCGCATTCCCAAATCCTGACACTTTGACGGCAAAGCGAAAGCGGGCCGCGCGCATCCCCCGCAGTTTCGCAAGTGGCGTTGACGCTCTGTTAATGACGATCGGCGCCGCTCGCGCCGGCGCGACAAGTTGCGGCGAACCATTCCCGAATTTCTGTGTATCCCTTAACCAAACCTAAGAGGGACTTCGGCAAGATCGCACCATTACAAAGGCGCGCCTGAACAACAAGATTCATGAATTCTATGAACGACAGCAAATACTCCGGCGCGACTGATGCCGAGCTCGGATTTCTCAAGGAAATCGTTAGAATGCTGCCTGCCGGCGTGACCGTGCAGGATGCGCGCGGCGACCTCATTCTGGTTAACGATGCCGCTGCCCGCCATCTCGGCATGGATGGCAGCCGGCCGGCGCCGGACCTGGCGCAGCGCCACGAAGCCTGCCAACAGGCGATGCGGGCAGGCCAGCCCGTGGTGGCCGAGGAATCCCTCCACGACGGCACTGCGCGCCAGGTCCTGCTCACCACCCATCGCCCGATCCGCCTTGCCGGCCGCGATCTCCTCATCTCCGCCTCCTCCGACATCACCGAGCAGAAGAATTTCGAGGACCAGCTGTTTCGCTCGGCCTATTTCGACGAGCTCACCGGCCTGCCCTCCCGGCGCGTGATCGAGCATAGCGTCAACAGCATTTTGGGGCGCGAGCGCAACGGCGAGCGTTTTGCACTCGCCTTTCTCGACGTCGACAATTTCAAGCACATCAACGATTATTACGGCCATTCGGTCGGCGATGCGCTGCTGGTCGAGCTATCGAAGCGGCTCGGCCGCGACCTGCGCGAGACCGACATGCTGTCGCGGATCTCGGGCGACGAATTCCTGCTGCTGCTCTCGCCGATCAAGAGCGAAGAGGAGGTCGCCGAATTCATCCAGGCGACGCTGAAGCGCCTGACCGCGCCCTTCTTCATCGACTCCTCCGAGATCTTCGCTTCCACCTCGGTCGGCGTCAGCCTCTATCCCGATCACGGCCGCTCCTTCGAGGTGCTGCGCCAGAACGCCGACATCGCGATGTACCGCATCAAGAACCAGGGCAAGGGTTCTGCTGCGTTCTTCGACTCCGGCATGGAGCGCGAGGCGCTCGCGCGCATGAAGATCGAGCAGTCGCTGCGGCTCGCCATCCTCGAGAAGCGTTTCTGCTGCGCGTTCCAGTCCAAGGTCGACATCAGGACCCAGGCCGTGAAGGGCATCGAGGCCTTGGTGCGCCTGCGCGACGATGAGGGCGTGATCCAGGCACCGGGCTCGTTCATCAACCTCGCGGTCGAGCTCGGGCTCATCGACGAGCTCACCCATCTCGTGCTGGCCGAGATCGTGAGGTCGATCGACCTGATCAACGACACCTTTGGCGCCGAAGCGAGCATCAGCATCAACGTCGCCGCTAAGCAGGCCGGCAATCCCGAGTTCATGCGCTCTTTTGCGCAAGCGCTGGACGAGACCGGCTTCCCGAAACGCTTCATGATCGAAGTGACGGAAGATGCCTTCGTCGCCACGAATCTGTTTCAGTCTGAAATCCTGCCGATGTTCCGCAAGCTCGGCGTCGGTGTCTCCATCGACGATTTCGGCATCGGCTTTTCCTCGCTCTCGGCGCTCGCCGACATCACGGCCGACGAGATCAAGATCGACCGTTCCTTCATCACCGACATCCATAAGCGCCCGCGCAGCCAGGGCATCTTGCGCGCAATCGAATCCTTGAGCGAAGCGCTGGGCATGACGGTCATCGCCGAAGGCCTCGAATCTTATGAGGAGCTGGCCTATCTCCAGGCCGCGACCAAGATCCGCTATGCGCAGGGCTATTATTTCGCCCGGCCGGTCTTCCTGGAAGAGCTGAAGCTCGCAACCCCCGCGGCCAGCGAAGCGCGCGTCAGCATCGCCAGCCGCCCGATGCAGCAGAACCGGCAGGGCTATTCACGGGCGGGCGGATACCGGCGGTAGGCCCTGAAGCGGCCCAACCACCTCGAGGTCGTCCTGGCGAAAGCCAGGACCCATTACCCCAGGGAGTGGTTGTGGCGCGAAGTCGGTGACCACGAGTCTTCGCCAAACTACTCCCTGGGGTAATGGGTCCTGGATCTGCGCTGCGCTTGTCCAGGACGACGTGCTGGGGATGGACCATCCTTACAAGCAGCGAATTCTCCCTTTGAAATTGCTGGCCTTTTGCTAAGAAGCAGGCGAACGTCCGGGCTTGCCTCGCTTGGCAGCCACCGAGGTACGCCATGTCCGCTCCCTCCTCCGTCGTCAGCGATCCCGCCTATATTCGCGCCCGCGCCATGGAGACGCTGTTCGAGCGGCTGGAGCATCTTTGCGAGGGCGCCATTGCGATCGATCGCAACGGGCGGGTGGTCTACGTCAACGAGAAATACGTCACCGCGATCGGCCTCTCGCACGAGTCCGAGGCGCTGGGACGTCCGATCGAGGAGATCATTCCCAACAGCCTGATGCGGCGGGTGGTGGAGACCGGGGAGCCGATCATCCTCGACATCATGGAGCTCGGCGGCGAGCAGCTCGTCGTCACCCGCATGCCGATCGAGGACGAGCGCGGAAACATCATCGGCGCTATCGGCTTCGTGCTCTATGACCGCCTCGAAGGCCTGAAGCCGCTGCTCGCGCGCGTCACCCAGCTCGAAAGCGATCTGCGGCTGGCGCGGCGGCAATTGTCGCACGCACGTGCCGCGCGCTTCACTTTTGCCGATTACGTCGGTGCGACGCCAGGGATCGCGCAGGCCAAGGAACTGGCGGCGCGCGCCGCGCGGCAGAACGTCACCGTGCTGCTGACCGGCGAGACCGGAACGGGCAAGGAGATGCTGGCGCAGGCCATTCACAACGCCTCTTCCCGCGCCGAAAAGCCGTTCGTCAGCGTCAACGTCGCCGCGATTCCCGACACGCTGATCGAGTCGGAATTTTTCGGCACTGCGCCGGGCGCCTATACCGGGGCCGACCGCAAGGGCCGCGAGGGAAAATTCCGCATCGCCGATGGCGGCACGCTGTTCCTCGACGAGATCGGCGAGATGCCGCTCCAGCTCCAGGCCAAGCTGCTCCGCGTGTTGCAGGAGCGCGAGATCGAGCCGCTCGGCTCCGACAAAGTTACCAAGATCGACGTGCGCGTGGTCGCCGCCACCAATGTCGATTTGCACAAGCGCGTCAGCGAGGGCGCCTTTCGCGCCGATCTCTATTACCGGCTCAACGTGCTCTCGATCGGCCTACCCCCCTTGCGCGACTGTCTCGACGATCTCCCCGACATCTGCGCGCGGCTGCTCGAGGACATCAGTGCCACCGGCGACTACGTCAATGCCAGGATCACGCCGAGCGCGCTCGCAAGCCTTGCCCGCTACAACTGGCCCGGCAACGTCCGCGAGCTCCGCAACATTCTGGAGCGGGCGCTGATCCTGAGCGATTCGGGACGGCTGACCGGCGAGGATTTTGCTCGCATCCTTCCCGTCGGCGCCGACACCAGACCCGTGGCGCAGGCCCGGACCGGCGGCACCGTCATTCCCTATGCCGAAGCCGAAGCCGAGTTCGAGAAGCACACGCTCGAACAGGCGCTCGCCGCCAGCAACGGCCAGATCTCGGAAGCGGCCAAGATGCTCCAGATCTCGCGTGCGACCTTCTACAAGAAGCTCGCCAAGTTCGGCCTCGCCTCAGGGCCGGCCTCCGTCTGAGTTTCGAGACTGAGATTGTCCGGAGTCTCAGACTCCGGACACGACTCGCTGCGCGTTCTTCCTGGCGCAGATGCGCGAATTGCCGCGTTTTCAGCCACTTTGCCCACATCCGCCGCATCTGGCGCGGAGCTTGCTTTTCGCTCTGCACAAAGACGCATGCTGCAAATGCGCGCTTGGCAAAAACAGGGAGAACCCAAGATGAGTGGAGCGATCACAGTCAATCAGCTTCAGGCAAAGCAGCCATCGCACGTCACCGTCGCCACCGCGAGCCTGATCGGCACGGCGATCGAGTGGTACGACTTCTTCCTCTACGGCACCGCCGCCGCGCTGATCTTCAACAAGCTGTTCTTTCCGACCTTCGACCCCATGATGGGCACGCTGCTGGCGTTTGCGACCTATGCGCTCGGCTTCATCGCACGCCCGCTCGGTGGCGTCGTGTTCGGCCACTATGGCGACAAGATCGGCCGCAAGACGATGCTGTATCTGACGCTCTTGATCATGGGTGCTGCGACCGCGGCGATCGGCTTCCTGCCGACCTATGAGACCGCCGGCATCTGGGCCGCGATCCTGCTCGTCGCCTGCCGCCTGATCCAGGGCTTCGGCTTGGGCGGTGAATGGGGCGGCGCCGTGCTGATGGCAGTCGAGCATGCCCCCGAGGACAAGAAGGGCTTTTACGGGAGCTGGCCGCAGCTTGGCGCTCCACTCGGCCTCGTGCTCGGCACGCTGGTGTTCTCGGTCGTCTCCTCGATGCTGACCGACGCGCAGCTCTATGCCTGGGGCTGGCGCATCCCGTTCCTGTTCTCGATCGCGCTGGTGCTGGTCGGCCTGTGGATCCGCTTCACCATCGCGGAATCGCCGGAGTTCCAGAAGGTCAAGGACACCAAGCAGGAAGTGAAGATGCCGATCCTCGAGGCGATCCGGATGTATCCAAAGAACATCCTGCTCGCGATGGGCGCGCGCTTCGCCGAGAACGGATTCTTCTACATCTATGCCACCTTCGTGCTCGCCTATGCGACACAATCGCTCGGCATGAACAAGCAGGACATGCTGAACGGCGTTTTGATCGCGGCCGCGATCGAGACCTTCACGATCCCTGCGTTCGGCGCGCTCTCCGACCGCGTCGGGCGGCGGCCGATCTACATCTTCGGCGCGGTCTTTTCCGCACTGATGTCGTTCCCGCTGTTCATGCTGCTGTCGACCAAGGAACCGCACCTGGCCTGGATCGCGATCTTGCTGGGCCTCGCCGTCGGACATGCTGCGATGTATGGCCCGCAGGCGAGCTTCCTGTCCGAGCTGTTCGGCACCAAGGTGCGCTATAGCGGCGTCTCGCTCGGCTACAACCTCGCCTCGATCTTCGCCGGCGCGCTGTCGCCGCTGATCGCGACCGGCCTGATGACGGCCTATGCGCCGGCAACCTGGCCGATCTCGCTGTACATGATCGCGCTGGCGATCATCACCATCGTGTCGGTCTACTTCGCCACCGAAACACGCAAGATAGTTCAGGCCTGACCGGCCCGACCACGTCTCGCGCCGCGAGGAGCGGCCTGTTCCAGGACTGCTCCTCGCGCTAAGATCGACGCAATAGAACAACAACGGCATGCGGTCCAGGGATCGGGAGGAACGCCGTGAGCCAGCACCCAGCTCTGCCTTACCTGCGCAATTCCGAGAAGGGCAAGATCGTCACGGCGGCGGAAGCCGTCATGCTGATCCGCGACGGCGACACGGTCGCCACCGGCGGCTTCGTCGGCATCGGCTTTGCCGAGGAGATCGCGATGGCGCTCGAGGAGCTCTACCTCTCCAACGAGGGCGATGCGCCCTATACGCAAGGCAAGCCGCACAATCTGACGCTGGTCTATGCGGCGGGCCAGGGCGACGGCAAGCACCGCGGTCTCAACCATTTCGCGCATGAGGGCCTGGTCCGGCGCGTGATCGGCGGGCATTGGGGCCTTGCACCGAAATTGCAGCAGCTCGCGATCGCCAACCAGATCGAGGCCTATAATCTGCCGCAGGGCGTGATCACGCATCTTTTCCGCGACATCGCCGCGCACCGGCCCGGCCACATCACCCGCGTCGGCATGGGCACCTTCGTCGACCCCCGCAACGGTGGCGGCAAGCTGAACGCACGCACCACCGAGGACATGGTGGAGCTGATCAAGATCGGCGGCGAAGAATGCCTGCTCTACCGGACGTTCCCGATCAATGTCGGGATCATCCGCGCCACCACCGGCGATCCCGACGGCAACCTCACCATGGAGAAGGAAGCGCTGACGCTGGAAGCGCTCACCATTGCCATGGCCGCGCATAATTCCGGCGGCATCGTCATCGCCCAGGTCGAGCGCGTCGCCGAGAGCGGCAGCCTCAATCCGCGCCAGGTCAAGATTCCCGGAATCCTCGTCGACTGCGTCGTGGTGGCGAAGCCCGAGCATCACTGGCAGACGTTTGGCACGCAGTATAACCCCGCTTTTTCGAGCGAGATCAGGGTGCGTGCAGCATCCCTGCCCGTGATGCCGATGAGCGAGCGCAAGATCATCGCCCGCCGCGCCGCGTTCGAACTCAAGGCCAACAGCGTCGTCAATCTCGGCATCGGCATGCCCGAGGGAATCGCATCGGTCGCCAATGAGGAGCGCATCATCGACCTCATCACGCTGACGGCGGAACCCGGCGTGATCGGCGGCATCCCCGCGAGCGGCATCGACTTTGGCGCGGCCATCAATACGCAGGCCGTGATCGACCAGCCGTATCAGTTCGACTTCTACGACGGCGGCGGACTCGATGCGGCCTTCCTCGGCCTCGCGCAGGTCGATCGTGCCGGCAACCTCAACGTCAGCAAGTTCGGGCCGAAGCTTGCGGGCGCCGGCGGCTTCATCAATATCAGCCAGAACGCCAAGGAGGTGGTGTTCGTCGGCACCTTCGGCGCGGGCAAGCAGAACATCGCGGTCAGCGACGGCAAGCTGTCGATCGTCGAAGAAGCGAAGTCACGCAAGTTCGTCGACCATGTCGAGCACGTCACCTTCAGCGGAGCCGTCTCGGCGGCGCGCGGGCAGCGCGTGCTCTATGTCACCGAGCGCTGCGTCTTCAGCTTACGCCCCGACGGCCTCGAGCTCATCGAGGTCGCGCCCGGCATCGATATCGAGCGCGACATCCTGCGCCTGATGGACTTCAAGCCGCTGGTCCCGCGCGACCCCGCCCTGATGGACGCGCGCATCTTCCGTGACGATCTGATGGAGCTGCGCGAACGGCTTCTGACCATCCCGCTCGACCAGCGCTTCACGCTGGACGAGCAGCAGAACATGTTCTTCGTCAATCTGGAACGCTATCCCCTGCGCAGCAAGGCCGATATCGACGCCATCGCGCGCATCGTCGAGGCCAGGCTCGCCCCGCTCGGCCATAGGGTCTACGCCATCGTCAACTACGACAACTTTTCGATCCTGCCCGAGCTGATGGACGATTATTCGGCCATGGTCCGCGGCCTCGTCGACCGCTTCTATTCCGGCGTCTCGCGCTACACGACATCAGGGTTCCTGCGCATCAAGCTCGGCGAGGCGCTGGAAAAACGCGGCGTAGCGCCGCACATCTTCGAGAGCGCCGCCGAGGCGCAGTCGGATATGCGGCAGGTCGAAGGGACTGACGCACGCGATGACGGCGCGTCACGCGGCGCGCGGAAGGCTCAAAAATGATGCAGACCTTGCATGCGCAGGCCCGGGCGGAAGGTTGAATTGCAATGTCCGCCGCGCTGTGCAAATCGCTATTGCCCAACAAAATGGATCAGGAGGGATCATCTTGCGTTTACCAGTCATCATAACAACAACCATAGCAACAACGATTCTTGGCCTCGCCGCGGCCACCACAGCGTGCGCAGATGATCTCAAGGTCGCGCTGATCTACGGCAAGACCGGCCCGCTGGAGGCTTATGCCAAGCAGACCGAGACCGGACTGCAAATGGGTTTTGAATACGCCACCAAGGGCACGATGATGCTCGACGGTCGCAAGATCGTCATCATCACCAAGGACGACCAGGGCAAGCCGGACCTAGCGAAAGCTGCGCTCGCCGAAGCCTATCAGGACGACAAGGTCGACATCGCGATCGGCACGACGTCGTCGGCCGCGGCCCTCGCGATCCTGCCCGTCGCCGAAGAGAACAAGAAGATTTTGATCGTCGAGCCCGCCGTCGCGGATCAGATTACCGGCGAGAAGTGGAATCGCTACATCTTCCGTACCGCGCGCAACTCCTCGCAGGACGCGATCTCCAACGCGGTCGCGATCGGCAAGCAGGGCGTGACCGTTGCAACGCTGGCGCAGGACTACGCCTTCGGCCGTGACGGCGTCGCCGCCTTCAAGGAAGCGCTGGCCAAGACCGGCGCGACCTTAGCTGCCGAAGAATATGCCCCGACCTCGACCACCGACTTCACCGCCGTCGGCCAGCGCCTGTTCGACGCGCTGAAGGACAAGCCGGGCCGCAAGGTGATCTGGGTGATCTGGGCCGGCGCCGGCAATCCGCTGGCCAAGCTACAGGACATGGATCCGAAGCGTTACGGCATCGAACTCTCGACCGGCGGCAACATCCTGCCGGCGCTCGCCGCCTACAAGGCGCTGCCGGGCATGGAAGGCGCGACCTATTACTACTACGACATCCCGAAGAACCCGGTGAACGACTGGCTGGTTGCCGAGCACCAGAAGCGCTTCAACGCGCCGCCGGACTTCTTCACCGCGGGCGGCTTTGCCGCGGCGATGTCCGTCGTTGCCGCCGTCACCAAGGCGAAGTCGACCGACACCGAGAAGCTGATCACGGCGATGGAAGGCATGGAGTTCGACACGCCGAAGGGCAAGATGGTGTTCCGGAAAGAAGACCATCAGGCGCTCCAGAGCATGTATCACTTCAAGGTCAAGGTCGATCCGAACGTCGCCTGGGCCATCCTCGAGCCGGTGCGCGAGCTGAAGATCGAGGACATGGACGTTCCGATCCGCAACAAGCGGTGATGCTGTCTTGCTCTCCCCGCGATCTCTCGCGGGGAGAGGACTTTCCGTGAATGATCCGAGAGTTCTCCCGATGGCCCTGACGTTAGAGACGCGCGACCTGACCATCCGCTTTGGCGGCCATGTCGCGGTCAACAATGTGAGCTGCAGCTTCCGCCCGGGCGAGCTCACCGCCATCGTCGGACCGAACGGCGCCGGCAAGACCACCTATTTCAACCTGATCTCGGGCCAGTTGCGCGCGTCGAGCGGCAGCATTTTGTTCGACGGCACCGACATCACCGAGCACTCGGCGCCGCTGCGCACGCGCGCTGGTCTCGGCCGCGCGTTCCAGCTCACCAACCTGTTTCCGACCCTGACGGTGGAAGAGAACGTCCGCCTCGCGGTGCAGGCGGCGAACGGCACGCACTATGACATGCTACGGCCCTGGATGGTGCGGCGCGACATGATCGCGCGCGCAGACGGCATCCTCGACCAGGTCGCGCTCGGCAACCGCCGCGGCGTCACCGCGACCGCGCTCTCGCATGGCGACCAGCGCAAGCTCGAGGTCGCGCTGATGATCGCGCTGGAGCCGAAGGTCTTCATGTTCGACGAGCCGACCGCAGGCATGAGCATCGACGAGGTTCCGGTAGTGCTCAACCTCATTGCGCAACTCAAGCAGGACAGGAGCAAGATCATCCTCCTGGTCGAGCACAAGATGGATGTGGTGCGCTCGCTCGCCGACCGCATCATCGTGCTGCATAACGGCCAGCTCGTCGCCGACGGCCCGCCGGCCGAGGTGATCGCCTCGCCGATCGTGCAGGAAGCCTATCTCGGCGTTGCCCCGAAGAGCGCCGCATGACCGATCTGCTCAAACTCTCCGGCGTGCACACCCATATCGGCCGCTATCACATCCTCCAGGGCATCGACCTCGCGGTCGCCCAGGGGCAGACCACCATGCTGCTCGGCCGCAACGGCGCCGGCAAGACCACGACGCTGCGCACCATCATGGGGCTGTGGCAGGCCTCCAGCGGCGAGATCAGTCTCGCCGGCGAGCGCATCGAAGGCCGCGCCACGCCCGACATCGCCCGGCTGGGCGTCGGCTACGTGCCGGAGAGCATGGCGGTGTTCTCCGACCTCACGGTGAAGGAGAACCTGGTGCTCGCAGCGCGCGACGATCCGCTCGACGACGCCCAACTCGACTGGATTTTTGGCTTCTTCCCCGCGCTGCGTCGGTTCTGGCTGTCGCGCGCCGGCTCTCTCTCAGGCGGACAGAAGCAGATGCTGTCGATTGCCCGCGCGATCATCGAGCCGCGCAAGCTCTTGCTGATCGACGAACCGACCAAAGGCCTGGCGCCCGCCATCGTCATGGCGCTGATCGAGTGCCTGAAGGAGATCAAGCGCAAGGGCGCGACGATTCTCCTGGTCGAACAGAATTTCTTTGCCGCCCGCGAGCTCGGCGACAGCGTGCTGGTGATGGACAATGGCACCATCGTCCATCGCGGCGAGATGGCGGCGCTCGCCGCCGACGTGCCGCTCCAGGAGCGGCTGCTCGGCCTGAGCCTGGAGGCGCATCAATGACCGACCTTGCCGCAACCGATCCGCTGCCGAAGCCCAAGCGCGACATCGCGCCGATCCTGCTTCCAATTGCGCTCGCGCTGGTCATGATTCCCTTCGTCGGCTCGACCAGCTCCTGGCTGACGCTGACTGTCGCGAGCCTCGCCATGGGCATGATGATCTTCATCATGGCTTCAGGCCTGACGCTGGTGTTCGGCCTGATGGACGTGCTCAATTTCGGCCACGGCGCCTTCATCGCCGTCGGCGCCTATGTGGCAACTCTGATCCTGCTACCGTTTGCCGCCGCGATGCAGGCGGATTCGCTTCTGATGAACCTTGCCGTGCTGGCGCCGGCCGCGTTGCTCTCGATGGCGGTGTCCGGTGCGCTCGGCCTCGTCGTCGAGCGCATCTTGATTCTCCCGGTCTACGGCCAGCACCTGAAGCAGATCCTGATGACGACCGGTGGCCTGATCGTCGCCGAGCAGACGCTTTATGCCGTGTGGGGCCCGCAGATCATCCCGCTGCCGCTGCCGACCTCGCTGCGCGGCTCGTTCATCTTCGGCGACGTCGCGATCGCAAAATACCGCCTGCTCGCGATGCTGGTCGGCCTCGTCGTCTTCATCGCGATCCAGCTCGTGCTCAACCGCAGCAAGCTCGGGCTTCTGATCCGCGCCGGCGTCGAGAACCGCGAGATGGTGGAGGCGCTCGGCTATCGCATCCGCCGCCTGTTCCTCGGCGTGTTCATGACGGGTTCGGCGCTTGCAGGCCTCGGTGGCGTGATGTGGGCCCTCTATCGCGAGCAGGTCCACGCCTCCATGAGCGACGATCTCACCGTGCTGATCTTCATCGTCGTGATCATCGGCGGGCTCGGCTCGATCGGCGGCTGCTTCATCGGCGCGCTTCTGGTCGCGATGGTCGCCAATTACGGCGGCTTCCTGGTGCCGAAGCTCGCCCTCGTGTCCAACATCCTGCTGATGGTCGCCGTTTTGATGTGGCGGCCGCGCGGCCTCTATGCGGTGACCAGCCGATGATGATCCTGTCAGGCGACCCACCGCGGAGCCGCGTTCTCACCCTCATTCTCGTCGTCATTATCCTGGCGCTGGCGGCGACGCCCTATTTGTTCCCGGGCGCCAAGGCGATGAACGTCGCGGCCAAGATCTGCATCTTTGCGGCGCTCGTTGCCTCCTATGACCTCTTGCTCGGCTATACCGGCTCGGTGTCGTTCGCCCACACCATGTTCTACGGAATCGGCAGCTACGCGATCGCGATCGCGCTCTATTCGATGGGACCTAATTGGGGCGCAGTCGCAACCGGCATCGTCATCGGCCTGCCGCTCGCGGCGCTGCTGGCGCTCGCGATCGGACTGTTCTCGCTGCGGGTGGCGGCGATCTTCTTCGCCATGATCACGCTCGCGGTCGCCTCCGCGTTCCAGGTGCTGGCCTCGCAGCTCTCCTGGCTCACCGGCGGCGAGGACGGGCGGAGCTTTCAGCTGCCGGAATTGCTGCGGCCCGGCACCGTGCTGATCCCGAAGAGCTTTGCAGGTTTCGAGTTCAACGGCCGCACCCTGACCTTCTACCTCGTCTTCGCGGCATCAGCCCTGATGATCCTCGCGCTGCTGCGCGTGGTGAACTCGCCGTTCGGCCGCGTGCTCCAGGCGATCCGCGAGAACCGTTTTCGCGCCGAGGCGCTCGGCTTCCGCACCGTGTTCCACCTCACCTATGCCAACTGCCTCGCGGCGCTGGTCGCCGCCAGCGCCGGCATTCTCAACGCTCTGTGGCTACGCTACGCCGGGCCCGACACCTCGCTCAGCTTCTCGATCATGCTCGATATTCTCCTGATGGTCGTGATCGGAGGCATGGGCACGATCTACGGCGCGATCATCGGGGCGACCATCTTCATCCTCGCGCAAAACTATCTTCAGTCCCTGATGGGCGTTGCCTCGAAGGCGGCGGCCGATGCCGGTCTGCCGCTGCTGCCGGGCCTGCTGCACCCGGACCGCTGGCTGCTGTGGCTCGGGCTGCTCTTCATTGCCAGCGTCTACTTCTTTCCGACCGGCGTGGTCGGGCGTCTGCGCAATGCCGACGCCAAGCCCACCAAAGACGCATCGCTTTAAGTCGGCGTTAACACCGCGGTTGCTCCGTTTCACGCGTGTAACGCGCAAGCTGAAGGCGAAGCAGGATAGTCCGCTGTCGCCATCGACCCGGACAGTGGCGCCGCCCGGTTAAGCCTTAAATAACCGGCTTTCCTAAGGGTTAGGCCATTTGTGCATAGTATGCATGTTTCCCCTGGGAGGGGGAATGCGCCTGATGTCGTCCACGATCACGAGCAGAATAGCCACCGCCACAAGGGGCGGCTGGGACGCTGCCGTACGGCGCGGACCCGTGCTGTGGCTGACGCTGTGCGGCGCGCTGCTGGTGGCCGGCATCTTCGTCGTCACCACCATGGTGATCGACGATTTCCGCGAGCGCGCCCTCGTCAACAACGAACGCGAGCTCGAGAACACCGTCGTGTTGCTGACCCGCCATTTCGATCAGCAGTTCGAGGATTCCGAGACCGTCGCCGCCGATCTGGTGGCGCAGATGAAGCTCGCCGACATCTCTTCGCCTGAGGTGTTCCGCGAGCGGATGTCGAGCGATGAAGCCCATCGCATGCTCGCGAACAAGATCAGCGCCGTGAACTATCTCGGCGACATCGCGATCTATGACATCAACGGCGACATCATCAACTGGTCGCGAAACGAGCCGCTGCCGAAGATCAACATCTCGTCGCGAGCCTATTTCCAGACCTTCAAATCCAATCCCCAGTCAGAGCCTGTATTGCTGGAGACGGTGCGCAGTCTCATCATCGACAAATGGACCACGGTGGTGGCCCGTCGGCTGACCAGCCCGCAGGGCGGGCTCCTCGGCATCATGGTGCGCCGGATCGATCCGGCGAGCTATCAGAAATATTTCTCCTCCGTTGCGCTCGGAAGTGGCGCCGCCATATCGCTGTTCGACAGCGCCGGCACGATGCTGGCGCGGTACCCGCACATCGAAAAGCTGATCGGCAAGAGTTACGCCGACGCACCGCTGCTGCAGAAGATCGCGGCCAAGGGCGGTCGGCAGACGGTGCGGATCGAGAAGAGTCCGGTCGACGGCGTGGGGCGGCTGGGCGCCGGTGCGTCGCTCGTGCATTTCCCGATCATCGTCATCGCCACCAACACGACGGAATCGGCGCTTGCGGATTGGCACGAGCAAACCCGCTTCATGATAACAGCGGCCACGCTGGTGGCGACGATCATCGCGTTCATCCTCTATCTCATCATTCGCCAGATCAGCCGCCAGAACCGCGAGACGCAAGCGCGGATCGAGGCGGAACGACTGCGGCTCGATACCGCCCTGAACAACATGTCGCAGGGCCTGATCCTCTACGACGCCAACGGATACATCGTCACCTGCAACCGGCGCTATGCCGACATGTTCGGCCTGTCCCCGGACGTCATCAAGCCCGGCTGCCACATCCACGAGGCGATGCATCATCGCAAGGAGCGCGGGACGTTCGACGGCAACGTCGAGGAGTTTTGCGCCGGCGTCATGAAGATCGTCGCCGAGGGCAAGGTCTCGACGAGAATCCATGAATTCTCGAACGGCCGCGCCTTCCAGGTCATCAACACCCCGCTTGCGCAGGGCGGATGGGTTGCCACGATCGAGGAGATCACCGAACGGCGCAATCTCGAGCAGGAGCGCGACCGCAACTACACCTTCCTGCGCGAGATCATCGACCATATCCCCTCGCAGATCACGGTGAAGGACGCCCGCACGCGGCAATATCTGCTGGTCAACCGGATTGCCGAGGAGGTGTTCGGGGAATCGGGCAAGACGATTGT
The DNA here is from genome assembly GCF_024199885.1 of Bradyrhizobium sp. CCGUVB23. Classification (NCBI taxonomy): domain Bacteria; kingdom Pseudomonadati; phylum Pseudomonadota; class Alphaproteobacteria; order Hyphomicrobiales; family Nitrobacteraceae; genus Bradyrhizobium; species Bradyrhizobium sp. CCGUVB23. The sequence goes on along the minus strand of NZ_JANADQ010000001.1, from coordinate 4,151,835 downwards.
CGGCAAGACGGCCTTCGACATTCTTCCACCGGCAGACGCCGAGACCGTTACCTGCGAGGACGACAGCCTGCTGCAGTCGCCCGAGGGCCTGGTCCTGGGTGAGCAGGCCTGGGAAACCAGGACCGGTGGCCATCGCTACGTCATCTCCAAGCGTATCGGCATCCGCGACAACGGTGGCGAGCCGCGCTACATCATCAACGTCATCGAGGACGTGACGGAGCGGCGCCGCGCCGACGAGAAGATCGCGCATATGGCGCATTACGACGCGCTGACCGATCTGCCGAACCGCCTGCTGTTCCGCGAGCAGATCGAGCGCGAGCTCGAGAAGGTCGCGGGTGGCGGGCGGTTCGCGCTGCTTTATATCGACGTCGACGAATTCAAGGGCATCAACGATTCGCTCGGCCATCACGTCGGCGACGAGCTGTTGAAGGCGGTCGCGGCCCGCATCCGCACCTGCCTCAAGCCGGGCGACCTCATCGCGCGGCTCGGCGGCGACGAGTTCGCGGTGATCCAGACCGGGATCGAGACATCCGCCGACGTGCTGGCCTTCGTGACAGGGATCCACGAGGCGATTCGGCAGCCCTACCATTGTCTCGGCCATCAGCTCTCGACCGATGCCTCGATCGGCATCGCGCTGGCGCCGCAGGACGGTACCGATCTCGACCAGCTCATCAAGAATGCCGACCTCGCGATGTACGGCGCCAAGGCGGAAGGCCGCCGCACCTATCGCTTCTTCGTGCCGGCGATGGATGCCTGTGCCAAGGCGCGCCTTGCCATGGAGCAGGACCTGCGTCAGGCAATGGTCGAGGGCGGCTTCGAGCTCCACTACCAGCCGCTGGTCAATTTGCGCTCCGGCGAGGTCTCCGGCTGCGAGGCGTTGCTGCGCTGGCATCACCCCGAGCGCGGCATGGTCTCGCCGGCCCAGTTCATTCCCGTGGCTGAGGACACCGGCCTGATCAACGAGCTCGGTGATTGGGTGCTGCGCACGGCCTGTGCCGAGGCCGCAAGCTGGCCCCGCCATGTGCGGCTCGCCGTCAACGTCTCACCGGTGCAGCTCAAATGCGAGACGCTGGCTCTGAAGATTGCCGGCGCGCTCGCCGCGTCCGGTCTCGATCCGTGCCGCCTCGAACTCGAGATCACCGAGGCCGTGCTGATCCGCGACGACGAGGCCGCGCTCTCGATCCTGCATCAGCTTCGCTCGATCGGCGTGCGCATTGCGCTCGACGATTTCGGCACCGGCTATTCCTCGCTGAGCTATTTGAAGCGCTTCCCGTTCGACAAGATCAAGATCGACCGCTGCTTCATCGCGGACATCGCGGAAACCAGCGGCGCGCCCGTCATCGTCCAGGCGGTGGTCAACATCGCCAGCGCCAGCAACATGACCACCGTCGCCGAAGGCGTCGAGACCGAAGCGCAGCGTGAGATGCTGCGCGCCCTCGGCTGCACCGAGATGCAGGGCTACCTGTTCAGCGCGCCGAAGGCCGCAAGCGACGTGCGAAAGCTGTTCGGCCCGCGCAGCGCCCAAGTGGCAGCGGTGGCCTGAAGCGGCGTTTCCCGCCTCCCCAAGACCGAATTCGCCGGCCTCGATCGCGGGATTCGGGAGGTTCCGGCCCCGGCGGCGCGGGTCCGCCCCGGGGCTGAGAAGGACGCCGGCCAGAGGTTGCCGACCCCGCGCCAATCAGCTAAATGAGGCTCGCTGCACCCGTAGCTCAGCTGGATAGAGCGTTGCCCTCCGAAGGCAAAGGTCACACGTTCGAATCGTGTCGGGTGCGCCAACATCATCGATGCGCAATCACGATTGTCTGCTGAATGTGCTCGCCCTGTCAGAGCAGGCAAGCGGCGTCACGCAGGGGGGCCCTCGACCACCAGCAGGTCCACGAATGCCTCAGCGGCAAGTGACGGGCGGCGGCTTGAGGCGAGGCCTAATTGCTGCCTCACCATGCTCGAGCCGCGCCTTGAGCTTGTGGACCAGTTACTAGCTGCCCTTTAGTCCAGAGGCTGATGACCCAGCTTCACAATCATCTTCGGGTGACGTTCGCTCAGGGCCTTCAACGCGAGCAAACTCTTCCGTTCGCTTTCTCGGTTGTCCGTGTAAGTCCCAGGCTCGACGTCGTTCTCCCACCCCCAACGCGTATGGGCTGTGTCGCCCGTCAGGAGCACCGGACCTGTTGGTGTGCGGGCGAGATAGGAGACATGGCCCGGAGTATGTCCCGGGGTCTGTATCGCGAAGAATGAACCATCACCGAAGACATCGATCACCCCTTCGAATTTCCCATCCTGATCTTTCGAGAACTGGAATTCCCGAAGTGGGGGCCTTCCTTCAAGCAGGCTGTCCTCCGTCCCCTGAACGACCATATGCACAAGGCTCGAATATTCGGGCTCACCGCGGCCTGTGTAGATCGGAATGTCCTTCGGAACATCAGGCATGCCGGAGATATGATCGAGATGGAGATGGGTCATGAACACACCCTTGAGAGGAACGCCTTCCGATTTGATGACCGACGACGTGTCTTCCCGAACCTGCATCCTTTGAATCTTGGCGAATTTTCTCAGAACCCATCCGACCCCCAAGCTCGCCGGATCCTCCACCAGCCGCTTTGAAACACCGGTATCGACCAGGAAAAATCCCTGCGTCGGATGCCGCACCACATGCGCATAGACCTTGATCGACTCCTCGTGATCCTTGAATCCAGCTTGGACGGCTTTTGGATCGTTCAGATTGAGCAGCCCCGAAAGATCGGCAATCCAATCCGCGCCAACGACCGTCTTGAGCTCAATCGGTCCCGGCTCATCGATCAAGGCTTCCATGGCCGCCGAGCTGATTGGCTTTCCGAGATCGGCGGGCTTCCCCGGATGCGAGGTTTGCGTGCACGCGGGAAGTACGGCGATGGCAAAGGCGCCAATGAAAAAGAGACCTGGCTTGCGGAGCATGATTGTTTTTCCTCATTTCTGGCGCTCCTTTTGCCCTCGACAGGCAGAATAGCAATCGCCTAACTTCCTATGTCACCATACATAAATGGATGACCGCGGACTGGGGAGTGAGAAGGTGGAACTACAATGGGATGACCTGCGGATCTTTCTCGCCGTTTGCGACGCGGGGAGTCTGAGCGGCGCCGCACGGCGCCTCAAGGTGAGCCAACCCACTTTGAGCCGGAGGATTGCAGAGATGGAGTACGGGCTCGGCGAGCCGCTTTTCGTCCGCAAGGACCTGGGCATCACCTTGACGAAAACCGCAGCGAGGCTACTTCCCGCGGCTCAAGGTATGGCGCAATGGGCGACGGAAGCTGCCCGCTCACTCGATGCGAAGAACTCACCCGTGAGCGGCCGCGTACGCATCGCGGCGGTACCTTCATTCGCCTTCGATTTCCTGGCTCCGATCGCGGAAAAGCTCAAGAGAAAGCATCCACAGATCACTCTCGAGGTTCTGGCCAGCACGCAACGCCTGAACCTCTCGCTCGGCGAGGCGGACATCGCGCTCAGGAGATACCCGTCCGATGATCCTGATCTGATCACAGTCGATGAAGTTGTCGTTCCGATCGGCGCCTACGCGAGCAGGGACTACGCGCGGAGACTGCCCGCGAAATACGGTTTCCGCGACCTCGATTGGATCGCATGGGCGGGAGAGCGCGAGATGACGAGCCCGAATCCGGAGCTCGCGGCCAGGATCCCGGACTTTCGTCCTGCTTTCACATCTGACGATTACAGCGTACAGGTCGCGGCCTGCCAGGCCGGCGTCGGCGCGATGATCCTTCTGAAGACTTCCCATCGGCTCAAACGACCGGGCGAACTCGTGGAGCTCAAGCTCGAACTTCCAACCTCGCTCCGCGCAGAACTCACGATCATCTGCCACAAGCGCATGGCGGATCTACCCAAGGTCAGAACGGTCGTGGACCTGCTCAGGCAAGAGTTTGCTGATCTGAGGAAGAGCCAAGGCGCGAAGAAACCCTGAATGGTGACGCCAACGATCTCAAGGTCATGGCTTTGATCCTAGATCTCGATCTAGTTGGTTTTCGAGTATCGTGTAGCCATCGCGGGTCTGCGGCAGCTTCCAGCCCAGAACCTTGCTGGCGACGAGCGTGCGCAGAACCTGTGCGGTGCCGCCGCCGATCGTGAACATGCGCACGTCGCGCGCCATGCGCTCAAGCGGAAAGTCACGCGAATAGCCGCGTGCCCCGAACATTTGCAGCGCGTCGTTGACGATCTTGATCGCGGCTTCCGACGCGAAGATTTTTGCCTGCGCTGCGAGCATCGGGTCGGGAAACGCGCTGCCCGGACCGCGCGAGGATGCTGCCGCATGCAGCATCAGGCGGGACGCCGTGAGCTGGGTCTGCATGTCAGCTAGCATCCATTGCAGGCCCTGGAACTCGCCGATCGGCCGCCCGAACTGTTCGCGCGTCCTGACCCATTCGACCGCGTGCTCCAGGGCGCCGGCGGCGATCCCCATGGCGACGGTGCCCGCGCCGACGCGCTGGCTGTTATAGGCGTTGATGAGATCGGCAAAACCGCGCTTGAAGCCCGACGGGGGCAGCAGCACCATATCTGGCGTGATCTCGAGATCTTCGAATATGAGCTCGCCCTCGGGCATGCCGCAGAGCCCCATGGTCGTTTCGCGCTTGCTCATCCGCAGTCCTTCGACTTCCCCGCGCACCGCCAGGAAGCCGCCAACGCCGAGTTCCTCGCCGCCCTCATCGAAAACCCGGGCGAAAATCAGGTGCAGACGCGACACGCCAGCACCGGTGATCCAATGCTTCCTGCCGTTGAGCACGTAGCGATTGCCGCGTTTGTCAGCCCGGGTCTTCATTCCGCTCGCGTCACTGCCTGCCTCTGGCTCTGTGATGCAGATGGCGGGCTTGTCGCCTGCCAATACAAGATCGGCGGCGCGCCGGCGCTGCGCATCGGTGCCGTACGCCATGACGGTCGAGATGGCACCCATGTTGGCTTCAACGACGATGCGTGCCGAGACTGTGCAGGAGCGTGCCATCTCCTCAATGACCAATGCCGTATCAAGGAAACTCCGGCCTTGGCCGCCGTATTCCTTCGGAATGGTCATTCCCATGAAGCGCTCGGTCTTCAGCGCTTCGACGACGTCCCAGGGATATTCACGCGATTGATCGATCTCGGCGCCGCGCTTGCGCAGCAGCCCGTTCGAGAACGCCGCGGCTCTTTCCTTCAGCGCCAGTTGCTCCGATGAAAGCTCCATGGCGTACCTCCTCTCAGCCGCGGCCCATGGCGTAGAACTCGGCGTTCGGACGCATGCTTGTGACGTTGGCAAGCCGGTTCGACAGGCCGAAGAAGGCCGAGATCGCAGCGATGTCCCACATGTCCTCTTCCGTGAATCCGTGCGACTTCAGCGTGGCGAAGTCGCTCTCGGAGACCTTCTGAGCCTCGGTGGAGACCCGGACGGCGAAATCCAGCATCGCTTTCTGGCGATCAGTGATGTCCGCCTTGCGGTAGTTGACGGCGACCTGGTCGGCAATCAGGGGATCCTTGGCACGGATTCGCAGGATCGCCCCATGCGCCACCACGCAATACTGGCACTGGTTGAGGTTGCTGGTTGCGACCACGATCATCTCGCGCTCGGCTTTCGTGAGATTGCCGGGTTTGTCCATCAGCGCGTCGTGATAGGCGAAAAACGCGCGGAACTCGTCCGGTCGGTGCGCGAGCACGAGGAAGACGTTCGGGATGAAGCCCGACTTCTCTTGAACGGCCAGGATGCGGCTGCGGATGTCGTCGGGCATGTCGGCGAGATCGGGAACGGGGAAGCGGCTGACTGCAAGGGCTTGGGTCATGACTTTGGATCCCTAAATTATTGCTCGTTGGAGATTGGCACGATTACGCGGCCGCGCACCGTGCCCGCAATGAGACGATCTGCAACGCTGATGCAGGCTTCGAGCGGCACGCGCTCGGTCATCGCATCAAGAAGAGAAGGATCGAGGTCGCGGGCAAGTCGCCGCCACGCCTCGCGGCGTTCCTCGCGAGGACACATGACGCTGTCGATGCCAGCGAGTGTGACGCCTCGCAGGATGAAGGGGGCCACGGTCGCCGGCAGGCCCATGCCGGCGGCGAGACCGCAGGCCGCGACCACACCACGATACTTCATCGATGCGCAGACGTTGGCGAGCACCTGCCCGCCGGCCACATCGACCGCGCCGGCCCATTCTTCCTTCGCGAGCGGCTTCCCCGGTTCGCTGAACCGCGATCGCGGCAAGATGCGCTTGGCACCAAGCTTCGTGAGATAGTCCGATTCTTCAGGACGCCCTGTAACTGCGGCCACCTCATAACCGAGCTTGGCGAGTAGCGCCGTTGCGACGCTGCCCACACCGCCTGCCGCGCCGGTCACGAGCACCTCGCCACTTCCCGGCGTAACGCCGTGGCGCTCAAGCGCCATCACACAGAGCGCGGCAGTGTAACCGGCCGTCCCGATGCTCATCGCTTGAGCCAAGGAAAAGGCCGGCTCCAAAGGGATCAGCCAATCGCCCTTCACCCGGGCAACTTCGGCCAACCCGCCCCAATGCCGCTCGCCCACGCCCCAGCCATTCAGCACGACCCGGTCGCCTGGCTTGAAGTCGGCTTTCGAGGATTCTTCGACGGTCCCCGCGAAATCGATGCCGGGGATCATAGGAAAATTACGAACAACGGGACTCTTTCCCGTGATGGCCAGCGCATCCTTATAGTTCAACGTCGAGCAGGCAACGCGAACTGTCACATCTCCCTCAGGCAACCGGTCCCGAGGAAGCTCGGCCAGTCTTACCGACTGCCGAGTGCCATCATGCTCGATCAGGATGGCTTTGAAATTCGTACCCACCTTCAACTCCCCTTACACTTTGCGTGGACGATGGCAAAAAAGCCGTCGGCAAATAAGTCGAGCGCGTCGGGACGTCGTTCGAGCTTGGCGCGCAACACCGCCCCCTCCCAGCCGGTCCAAAAAAACTGCGCAAGGCCTTCGCAGTCGATGCCCGTGGAAATCTCGCCCGCCTCCTGCGCCGCGCGCAGACACCGGGACGTCCGCGTCTCCCAGTCCCGGAAGACGGCAGCTAGGCGTTTTCGAAACGGCTCTGGCAGAACGCCCATCTCTTGTCCGAGATTACCGACGAGACAGCCGCGCCGGTAGCGGTACCGCGCCATCCCCGACCGTGCGTCCGCAATGAAATCACGGAGACGGTCGAGGGGAGCGCGCTCCGTATTGTCGAACCATCGGTCCAGCTTGCGTGCGAAATAGTCGGCATAGGCGTCGATGAGCTCGAGACCGAAGGCGTCCTTGCTGTCGAAGTAGTGGTAAAATGACCCTTTTGGCACGTCTGCAGCTTCCAGGATCTCCTCAACTCCAACGGCGCTGAAGCCCTTCTCGGTCAGGATCGCGACGCCGGTGCGTAGCAGCCGTGCGCGCGGCGCGTCCGGCCGCGATTGGTCCTTGGGCGGGCGACCACGACGACGGGGCCCTGTTGATGGCAAAATCGCTTTCACAGCGATTTATTAGACCGCTCGTCTTGTAAAATCAACAGCCGTGCCACCGTCGAGCGCACGGACGGCGAGAAAGAGCAGCGGTTCGGCCGATGTCCCGAGTAGAGAGTATTGCAGCCCCAGCAAACCCAGCGGCGACAAGGCAAACGCCACAATGGCAAGCATGTGCGAAACCAGCCATGCCCCAGACCCAAAGGCCGCGGCGCCCAGCAACGAACTCTCGTCGGAGAACGGGCGAAGTGCCGGGTAGATCACGAACAGGACCCCGGAGACGACAAGAGCGCCGGCGCCGACGCGCATACGGCTTGCAAACATCGCTTCCTCTAAGGCGTTTACATGAGGATGACCTCGCGGCAACGGCGAAGTCAGGATGGCTTTTGGCAAATCGGGATGGTTCATCATAGCGCCACGGCGAAGCAGTAGTGCCCATCTTCATCGGCCGTGGCGCGCCAGCAAGCTGGCCCACCTCCATCGGGCAGCGCAAAGCTTCGCTCAATGCTTCCTCGGCTCGAACACCACGATCACGCCGGCCGACTCCGACTCTTGCGCCCTGAGGTTTCCCCTACCGGGTGCGGACCACACGGCTACGGGGTCATCCGACTAGCTGCAGCCCTTTATCAAGGCCGTGCCGGTACTTTGCGCATATGTCGCGCTATGGCTGACGCGAGCGGACGGTGTCTGCCTCAGAGCGGGCAAGCTGTGCCCGGCGCCGGCACGCACCCCTGACCAGGAACAATCGGATGTGGCGCTGGAAGCGGCGGCCACGGATGGACCGGCACCGGATCGACAGGGATATGTGGCGGCCACCACGGCATCGGAGGAGGCCCGACGTGCACGGGGGGTAGCGGACCGATGATGATCGGCAAAGCGGGGTTCGCGGCGTCAGTGTCGGCATGCGCGACGCCGACCAACGCGCTCACAACAAGGAATGAAAGACAGAACGTGCGGAAATTCATTGTCGTCGGCTCCTGCTTAGACACACGGCCAATACGATCGTGCCAGGCAAGAATCCCAGTGCGCATCCCCAACGCCAAGCCGGACATGAGAGTTAGAGATAAACGACTAGTCCCAAACAACTAGCCGCTCACCGGCGGGGCATTCACAACGCGCTGCAGCAAACCGCCTCTTGGCGGCGGCGTCGGCTAAGGGCTGGTCTCGCAGCCGTGCATCGAGTTGCGCTGGATCAGGTCCCAGCGGTTGCCACAGAGATCCTCGAAAACCGCGACGACGCCATACGCCTCATGCCGCGGCTCCTCAACGAACCGCACACCGGCTGCGATCATGCGCGCATGATCGCGATCGAAATCATCCGTCTCCAGGAACAGGAAGACTCGGCCCCCGGTCTGGTCACCAATGCGCGCGACCTGGGCCGGACCGTTTGCCCGCGCCAATAGCAGGCCGGAGCCGGCGCCGCCCGGTGGGCGGACGACCACCCAACGCTTGCCGCCGCCGAGCGGCGTGTCCTCGCAGAGCTCGAAATCAAGGGCACCGGTGAAGAAGGCGATCGCTTCGTCATAGTCCGCGACTATGAGGCTGACGAGGGAAAGATGCCGATTCATCGCTCATACCAAGCCAAATGCGACAAGCTGGCCGTCACGTCGCGAGGGTGTCGCAACCTTACCAACAGCAGCGCGTGGCGGGCTGCCGTATCATCGCGCCACGGCGAAACAGTGCCCATCTTCATCCGCAGCGGCGCGCCAATCAGAATATTCGCGCGACCTCCTGGATCAGTCGCAGCTTGGATCCCGTCAACGCTGGCACCCCTTGCGCGCGAGCTCGACGCGCCGATTCTTCGCGCGTCCCTCGTCGCTGTCGTTGGAAGCGACCGGCCGGCTTTTGCCATAGCCCTGCGCGCTCACCCGAGACGTTTCAGTGCCGTGCGCGACCAGCCATTGCATGACGGCCTGCGCCCGGGCCTCCGACAGCTTCAAATTGTAATCGTCACTGCCGACATTGTCGGTATGTCCCTGCAGCTCGATCATCAGCTTTGGCTGGCCCTTCAGCGTGCCCAGCACCTGGCTGAGCACCGGCTCGGATTCCTCGCGCAGAGTCGCCTTGTTGAAATCGAAATGCACGCCGTAAAGCGGCACATGGCAGTCCTTGTCCAGACGCGCGGCGAGATCGTCCGCGCCGGCATCCGCCACAGCCACGCTGATTTCACCGGCGCCGATATGCATGGAGACCCAGATGTCTCGGCCTCCCTGTGCGTAATGCGCAAGCAGAATTCCGTCTGACTGGGAGAGGCCCTGGCTTTCAAATGGAATCTGCCAGCCGGCTTTGGTTAGCGCTTCACGGTAGACCGTAATGAATTGCAGCACCGACACGCTCGCAGGATAGCGATAGCTCTTGATGACCTGTCCGGTTCCCGCCAGCACTCTTTCCTGGTCCTTCTGCGGCACGGTGACATCAAGCGGCGAAGGATCCTGGCTGGTGCCTCCAAGCGTCGTCCCGGGGAAGTGCGCAAGATAAGGAAAGTCATCCTTGTCGCCGGCCTTTTCCGGCGTGGCGCCCGGAGGGCGCAGGGTCAGAGCGACCTTCGAGCCACCCACCTCGACGATATCGATCTGTATCTCGTCGAAATCATTGGCAACACCCACCGTCGCCCAAACTTCCGCTCCGCCCTGAGAACTCTTGAGCGTCGCGCCAGTTTCCCACTCGCGCACGATCTGCCAGCCGGCCTTGAGCCAATAGGGCTTGATCTCCTGCCACGTCTTGTTGCTGTCATCGGGCTTCGGTCGAGGAATCATGTGCAAAATGCTCTGATAGTGCTTGCCCTGCTGCACGATCCGTTGATCGAAGCCTTCCGCATTCTTTTCGATCAGAAACTCCGCCTGGCCAAAATCCTCGACGTCCACATTGCGGTCGGTATTCTTGAAGACCACACCTGGCGGCAACTGAACGGACGCGGGAAGGCCCTTGAGCGCCCAGGCCGGTGTCGAAGCAACGAGAGCAAGAATGGCGATTGTCAAATGCAGCGGGGATTTCACGCGTAGTCCTTTAACTATTTCAATTTGGCCCTCGTCTCACAACGAGACGTGCCTAAAAAGGAGACATGACGAAACGACCAAGCTTGAAATCCGATGGCCGCAGGGCGCGAACGGTTTCATGTGCTCGACTGCACGTCAAGAGCAAGCCGCCCGATGGTGGTGATCGGTGAAGCAACTACAGGGGTAACCCGACCACCCGGCGGATCGCGCAGCAGGCTGCTGCATCATGGCGCCACGGAGAACAAGCAGTGCCCATCTTCATCGGCTGCGGCGCGCCACTAACTGATTGCCGCTGCGGTTGGTCCACATCCGTTCATGCGTCGCCGATGACGCGAAAAAAATCGATACATAGAAGGTGTTTTAAGGGTAACACCTAGCTCGTGCTTTCCTGCATGGAGGTCGTGCGAGATGAGACTAATGCGCCGCATCTTTGTCGCGACCGTCCTCGCATCCAGTACGCTTTCCGCTCCAGCATTTGGGGACGACGCCAAGGGCGCCTTGAAGGAATTCGGCCTTTTGGGAACATGGTCACCGGATTGCAGCAAAGCAATTTCTGATCAGAAGGGTTCCAGGGTATCTTTTGCTGCACCTGGCGAAGGAAGTGCAACAGCGACAGTCCAGGAGACTAAAGGCGAGGCGTTCGTTACTACGGTCCATGAAGTTCTTGAATCGACAATGATTGATAGCAAGAAAATCAGGGTCGCCCTGCGCCCCGTTACAATCACCAGATCGGACGGCAAGGCAGCCTCTCAACACGAATATGACAGCGTGCGTCTTGTCTTTCAAAAGATTGGCGAGCGGATCGAAATCATTCGTGTTCAATTTGAAGGCCTGCCAGAAATCGAGCAGGCAAGTCTTTTTGAGAGATGCCTGAATTGAGACGTCAATTGAGACATCCGCTCGTCCCAGCCATTGTCCTTGGCAAGCTTCCGCATGCAATGTCCGACGCTGCCGGCGCTCGGTCGCCGGTTAGCGAGCGGCATCAATGGCACATCTGGGGTCCAGTCGTCATCCGATCGTCATCGGCCGCGGCGCGCCCATCAGCGCGCCGACGGCCGTCGCGCTTGCGCGAAATCCTTCAATGCTTGCTCGGCTCGAACACCACGATCACGCCGGTCGGCTCCGGCTGGTGCGCCCGGAGGCTGGTCAGCTCCGGATCGCTCCAGTCGGCAAGACTGACGACTTCGCCGGTCCGGCTCTCCATCTCGGAGGAATCGGTGGGCTCCAGCACTTTCAGTCCGCTCTCGTCGACGAAAAACGTATGGTCTCCGAACAGGCTGTTGAGCTGAGGCACGGCCGGGTGTCCGTCGGGAAGCACCTGGGCGTCCAACTGTCTCATGGTCTCTTTGACCTGGATGGGATTCAGCTTCATGAGCCGCTCCATTTCGCGCTTGTCTGTTGTCCCCGGCGTAACCGTGGCGGACTTTGTTCCAGCACTGGCCGCCCCGGCCTAGACTTCCGAACAGATCGCGCGCGCAATTGTTCCCCCGCGCCACCATGTCCGAGGCGATCGGTTGCGTGTGCCGTGCTCGTGGCATGATTGGGGCGACATCGAGATGGCGGCTCAACGTAGTCGACACGCTGCGGCGGTTGCCCGCAGGACGCGTCTGGAGATCAAGACGCGCCTAAAGCGCGATAAGATTAGGAAGAATCGTCATCGCGCTTTAGGTTGTTGTTTGAGCATGATCTCCGCGCAAACGCGTTCCGCGTTTGTCGCGAGGGAAAACCGCTTCGCACTTTGCGCTAACGCGGCCCTCCGGGTCCGGATCATGCTCTAGAGATCGAAATTGGTGGGCAGCATGACCACGTCGCGGATGGTCATGCCACGTGGCCGCGTCAGCATGAACATCACCACATCAGCGACTTCGCTGGCCTCGAGCAGGCTTCCGGAGTCCCTGGCTTCCTTCAGCTTCTCCGCCGGCCAGTCCGCGAGCAGCGCCGTGATGACGGGACCGGGCGAAATCGATCCGACGCGGATGCCATGCTTGAACACCTGGCGCCGCACCGTCTGCACGAAGCAGTTCATCGCCCATTTGGACGACGCATAAACCGGCTCCCATGGCGTCGGAAAATGGGCCGCCAGCGAGCTCGTGATGATGATGTCGCCGGTCTGGCGTTCGATCATGTGAGGCAGCACGTCGTGGACATTCTTCATCACGACGTTGACGTTCAGGTTCAGCATCCGGTCGATCGCGCTGCTGTCGGCATCGACAAGGTCGCCGCCAATATACGTGCCCGCATTGGCGTGCAGGATATCGAGCTGACCAGCCTTCTCCAGAACGCGCGGCAGCAGTGTGGCGCAGTCCTTCGGATTGAGCAGGTCGATGACGAGCGGGATCGCGGCGGCGCCGTGCCTGTTGCAAACCGCCTTCAGAGCTGCGTCGTCGCGGTCGACCAGCACCACGCGCGCGCCCGCAGCCAGCATCGCCTCGGAGCTCGCAAGGCCAATGCCCGACGCAGCCCCGGTCACGACGGCAACCTTGCCTTCCAGATCTTTTGCCATGGACGCTTCTCCCTGTTGGGCGCTTCGTCCGGCGCCTGCCGTGGCGCGGCGGCCGTCACTCCCCGCGGTTTTCTCCCACCGACAACGCGCAGATGCGCGAGAGGTGCGCATAGGGCAAGCCCGTCTCCTTGGCCCAGGCGTTGAACTGCGCCTGCACTTTGGCGAGATCGCCCTTCGATTTCACCTCCTCGGCAATATCGAGGCCGGCATCGCGCAGGCACGCGACGACGTCCCGGGAGGTGACGAAGCCGTCCCAGCCGACGAAGCGCAGCAGCATCTGGCCGGTGTTGCCCCCCAGCCTGCTGCCACGCTTTGCAAGCAGATCGAGCAGCCCGACCTCATCAGAAGCCGGCCATTTCGCCAGGAACTTGCCGAAGCTGCCGTGCTCTTTTGCAATCTCCTGCACGAAGGCGGCATTCTCGCGCACCGACATAATCTTTGCGCCGTTGCGCACGATGCGGGCGTCGCGCATCAGGCCTTCCCAGTAGTCCTCGGGCTGGAAACTCAGCTTGGCCGGCTGGAAGCGCAGGAAGGCCTGCTCGAAGCCGTCCCATTTCTGGTCGATCACGCTCCAGGCAAAGCCCGCGCAAAACACCCGCTTCGTCATCTCCGCGAGGATGCGATCGTCAGATAGTTTGGCGAGCGCCTTTGCATCGGGCTTTGCCGGCAGCAGCTTCTCGAGCTGTTTGGGCCCGCCCTTGCGCTTCTCGGCGCGGGCGCGAATGGTTTTGAACGAGGTCATGCGATCACCTGCGATGAGGCCGCGCTACGACATCAGACTTCGCCGGGAAGGTCCAGCCCTTGCCAATTTGCCGCGGCCGCGGGCTGGCCGCGCTGGTCTGCTTCTTGCTTTTCCGATACGGAATTCCCGCGCCTTATTTCCTGACCTGACGGATTTTCGATGCGCTGCCTGGTCGTCGCCGACCTGCATTACTCGCTGCCGCAGCTCGACTGGCTCGTCAGCGCGGCGCCGCAGTTCGACCTCGTGATCTTCGCAGGCGATGCGCTGGACATCTCCTCACAGGTGGATTTTCGCGCGCAGATCGTGGTGGTGAAAAAATACCTCGCGACGCTGGTGCGCCAGACGCGCGTCATCCTGTGCTCGGGCAATCATGACCTCGACGAGCGCAGCGCCGAGGGCGAGAAAATCTCGCGCTGGATCGCTGACGTGCGCGAGCTCGGCATTGCCTGCGACGGCGACGACTTGAGGATCGGCGACACGCTGTTCACGGTCTGCCCGTGGTGGGACGGGCCGCTGGCCAAGGCACGCATCGCCGAGCAACTGCGCGAGGCCGCCGCAAGACGACCGCGGCGCTGGATCTGGGCGCATCACGCGCCGCCGGCGAATTCGCCGACGAGCTGGGGCGGCAAGCGCTTCTTCGGTGACGTCGATCTCGTGCAATGGATCGCGCAGTACCAGCCGGCGATGGTGATCTCGGGCCATGTGCACCAATCGCCCTTCATCACCGAAGGCTCGTGGTACGACCGGCTCGGCACCACCTGGGTATTCAATGCAGGCCTCCAGCACGGCCGGCCGCCGACCCACATCGTGCTCGATCTCGACGCGGGCAAGGCCTTTTGGCTCGCGGCGGGCGAAGCCCAATGGATCGATCTCGATGCGCCTTTGCGGCGGCCTGCGGCAGCAATCACGCAGCCGCCCGACTGGCTCACATTCTTGGATCGGATTGCCGATCCGAGCCTGGCGAAACCTCCTGCGGCGGCAGATTGATCATGCTTTGCAGGACGTCGCCGACCATCGCCAGATGGTTGCCCTGGCCGGCATATTGCCGCTTGAGATCGGCAAGATAGGTGTTGGCGACATTGAGCCGCTGCGCCAGCAGGCGCGCAAGCAGAAGCGCGACCTCCGGCTTCTGGATCAGGAACGAGGCGGCATCGTCGAACTCGTAGATGACGGAATCGACGCAAGCACGTACCGTCGCGGTATGGGGTTGCTGGAGCAGCACCGACATCTCGCCGAACACGGCGCCGGGCTCGGCGATGGTCGCAACCACGGTGCCGCCCTTGATCACCTCGAGCTTGCCTTCCATCAGCACGTAGAGGTGCCCGGAGGCGCCGCCCTCGGTGAGGATCAAGGTTCCGGCTGGCACCTGCCGCTGCGTTCCGCCAGTGCAATAGTCAAGGACTGCGCGCATATCGATATCCCCATCTCCGGGAGACTAGGCACCGGCACGTCCGGCGTCGAAGGGATAAAAGCGGCGAAGCTGCTCAACTTTTCGGCATCGGCCGCCATGCCGCATCGCGTCAAATGCTCGGCGCGGGCTCCAGCGGCAGGGACTGCAAGCCGCCGAAGCGGCGTTCCCTGCGATGGAAGGAGGCAAGCGCCTCGGCGAGATCGCCGGCATCGAATTCGGGCCACATCCGCTCGGTGAAATGCAGCTCGGCATAGGCGCCCTCCCACAACAGGAAGTCCGACAGCCGCTTTTCGCCAGACGTGCGGATGATGAGATCGACGTCGCGCAAGGATGCTTCGCCGGTGACGAGCTGCGAGAAGGCCTCGCGGGTCAGGCTCGTCAGCGCGGCCGCCTTCGCGGCGGCGTTGAGGATGGCGTCGCGCGCCGAATAGTCGACGGCGATGCGCAAATGCAGAGTCTTGCCGCGGGCGGTCGCGCGCTCCGCACCTGCAATCGCCGCGGCGATGCCCTCGGGCAGGCGGTCGCGGCGGCCGATAACGGAGAGCCGCACGCCGTTCTTGACCAGGCTCTGTACCTCGTTGGCGAGATAGAAGCGGAGCAGCGTCATCAGCGCTGCGACCTCGGCCTTGGGCCGGCGCCAGTTGTCGGTCGAGAACGCATAGAGCGTCAACGTGCCGATGCCTTGCTTCGGTGCCGCTTCGACGATGCGCCTGATCGTCTCGACGCCGGCCTCGTGGCCGCGGACGCGCGACAGGCCGCGCCGTGTCGCCCATCTTCCGTTGCCGTCCATGATGATGCCGACGTGAAGCTTTTCGTTTGCCTGCGTGACGTCACTTTGCATCGCAAAGTCTCCGGTCAAGAAATGGGGTGATCAGGTCGAGATGATGCCGAGGCGGCCGAGCGGCGGCGCCTCGCGGCCGGCGGCCTTGGCGGCATCGCGCACCAGGCGTTCGAGCACGCTGAGATAGTCCAGGAAGCGGCGGCGACCGGCTTTTGTCAGCCGGCAGGTGGTGTGGGGGCGGTTGCCTTCGTAGCCCTTGGTCACGTCGACGAGGCCGGCCTCCTGCAACACGGCGAGATGCCGGCTGAGATTGCCGTCGGTCAGGCCGCAAAGCTGTTTGAGATCGGCGAAGGCAAGACCCTTCGGATGCGCCATCAGCGAGGTCAAAAGGCCAAGCCTCGCCTTCTCGTGGATGACGCGGTCGAGGCCTTCGTAGGAGAAGGGCGCGCTTTCAGTCTTCGACATCATTGTCTCCAGACGCAACATAGAGAATCCCGGCCATCACGGACTGCCCGATCACGAAGGGTAGCCCCATGGTCCAGGGCGAAAGCGTGTGGGTCTGGCTCGCCAGCACAACGACCGCGAATCCCGACACGAAATACCAGGCGCCCGCCAGCGCCACGCTGCGTGGCAGCGAGCGGACGGAAGCGAAAATGCCGAGCGACACCAGGATCTGCCACAAGCCCGGCAACAACCAGAGCGTCTCGGCCGAGAACTTCCACAACACCACCGCAAGCAGCACGCCGGCGACACCGGCCGGCAGGAACTGCTCGATCGCCTGGTAGATCATGACATCGGCAAGACCGGAGTGATGACGGCGCGAGCGCGCGCGCATCTCGATCCAGATGATGGCGCCGGAGAGCGCCGCCGCAAGACCCCAGCCGAGGAAGAACGCGAGCGGCTCGGTGGTCGGGTCGTCGATGAAGAGATATTGCAGGATGGCGGTGATCAGTGCGAGCGCTCCGGTTGCGACCATCGTCGCGGGACCGTAGCCGCGAAAGGCGGTGCCGGCTGCGATCTGGCTGCGGATCGCCACGATATCCGCCAGCGCCTTGTCGAGATCGCGCATCTGCAACGTCGAGCCTCGTTCCACCCTCGCACCCACGGGTGCGAGCCTTACTTTGTGATGCAAAGTATACCGCGTCGCAAAGTAAATGCAAGGGCGCCGCCGTCCGGCCGGGCGACGGCCGGCGCCGGACAACTGCCGGTTGCGCCTGGCCGGATCGGACAGGTAAGATGCGGCCCAAGGGCGTTCCGGGGGCTTTGCGATGCTGAAGTGGGCTGTTGCGTGCGTGTTGCACGTTCTTCTTGTCGGGTTTGCCAATGCCGCGGGGCCGTTCGGGTCCGTCAATATCGGCAATTGGGTCGGCGGCGCGTTCAGCAATGATGAGTCCGGCGCGTTCTCGCATTGCGCAGCAACGGCGCCCTATGCCAACGGCGTCATTCTCGTCGTCGCCCAGAATGCAGCGGGCTCGTGGCTGCTGAGCTTCGCCAGTCCCGGCTACAAATTCAACAAGGGCGAGAACGCAGCGATCGACGTGATCTTCGACGGCCAGGAGCAAGCGCGCGTGTTTGCCACAGCCAATCGATCCGACATGCTCACCGCGATCATGCCGTCGAATGTCGTGCGGTCGTTCCAGAAGGCGAGCCTTATGGTCGCGACGGCCGGCCGCACCGTCCTGCAATTCCAGTTGACGTCGAGCGGGCCCGTGATCGCGGCGCTGGCCAATTGCGTCACCAAGGTAAAGGCCGACGGACTCAGCAAGGCCGGCGATTTCACCAAGGTCGCGGCGAAGCCGGCGACGGGAGAGAAACCAGCCGCGCCGCCCGCCGCCAAGCCGGGCAAGACCGGAACCTACAGCGGCACGGGCTTTGTGGTCAGCGCCAGCGGGCACATTGTCACCAACAATCATGTCATCGACGGCTGCGTCGGGGACATCAAGGGTAATCTCACCGGCGAAGCGACGATGGTGCTGCGCGTCGTGTCGCGCGATGCGATCAACGATCTGGCGCTGCTCCAGGCGCCCGCGACGGCCACGTTCAAGGACTTCGCCAGGATCCGCGATCGTTCAATCCGTTCCGGCGATTCCGTCGTGGCGATCGGCTTTCCCTATCATGGCCTCCTGACCTCCGACTTCACGGTCACGACGGGAATCGTGAGCTCGCTCAGCGGCATTCTCAACGACACCCGTCACCTCCAGATCAGCGCGGCCGTCCAGCCGGGCAACAGCGGCGGCCCACTGTTCGACACGTCCGGCCAGCTGGTCGGCGTCGTCGTCGCGAAGCTCGATGCCAGGATGCTGATGAAGGCAACGGGAACGATCCCCGAAAACATCAACTTCGCGATCAAGACCGGCGCAGTGCGCGACTTCCTCGACAATTCCGTCGTGCCCTACCAGACCGCCGAGCCGAAAGGCGAACTTAAGACCACCGACATCGCCGGCAACGCCCGCGCCTATACGATGCTGATCTCGTGCACGGGCACGGAGCAGGCCGACGCGAAGCGGTAGCTTGTGCGAATTCAGGACGACCCGCTCAACTCAGGAGCCGCAGGGTGGGCAAAGCGAAGCGTGCCCACCTCCTTTCTCGCAATCTCGGAGAGATGGGGGGACGGCGCTTCGCGCCATTACCCACCCTACGGCAGCGCCGTCCGGGATCTAGCTATGGCAGCACCCCCGCCTTCGCCGCTTCCGGCGCGTACTGGTCGCGCAGCCGCACCCAGTCCATCGGATAGGGCAGGCCTTCCTCGTGGCGGCCGAGCGGGGTGAGGTCGAGATATTGATAGGCCGCATTCATCATGTCGAGACCGCGGGCAAAGCACGAGTAGGTGTGGAAGACGGCACCTGATTCGTCGCGGAAGAACACGCTGATGCCGGGCAGCTCGGGGCCGTAGAACGGCGTGGTACCGAAATTGTATTTCGGCTCGCCTTTCTCGATCTCTTCGCGCGTGAACGTCACGCCAAAGTCATGGTTGAAGTCGTTGCCGCCCGAGGACACCCAGTCGAAGGTCCAGCCCAGGCGTTTCTTGAACGCCTCGAGCTTGGCGGCCGGCGCGAGCGAGATCGCGACCATGGTGGTGTCGCGCGCGGCAAGATGCGGCACCATGCGCTCAAAACCATCGGCCCAGAACGAGCAGCTCTTGCAGGCCGCCTCCCAGTCGGGTGCGAACATCACATGCTGCACGACGAGCTGCGGACGTCCCGTGAACAGGTCGGCGAGCGTCACCTTGCCGTTCAGGCCGTCGAATACGTACTCCTTGTCGATCTTGACCCAGGGAAGCCGGCGACGCTCCTCAGCGAGGCGCTCGCGCGCCTGCGAAAGCTCCTTCTCACGCGCCAGATGGGCCTTGCGCGCCGTGATCCACTCTTGGCGGGAAACGATCTGATGTTGCTGCATGATGAACTCCGCTGATCAGGCGACGAAGGCATCGAGCTTGTCGAAGAACGAGCTCCAGCCGCGCTGATGGTTGTCGCGTGCGGTTTCGTCGAAGAACTGGGCATGGTGGAAGATCATCAGCGTGCCGCCGTTGTCGGGCTTGAACGAGATGGTGACGAGCGACTCGCGTTCCGGCGTCGAGTGCCAGGCCCAGGAGAACACCAGCCGCTCGTTCGGCACGACCTCGCGGTAGATGCCGCCGGCCTCGAAATATTCGCCATCGTCGCGGGTGAAGCTGATCCGGTAGCGGCCGCCGGTGCGGACGTCGAGGTCGGCCTGCGCCGTCGCGGGCTTCATGTTCGGCGGGCCGAACCACTGCGCTAGCTGCTCGGCCTGCGTCCACGCGGCGTAGACCCTTTCCGGCCTCGCGCGGAAGCGGCGCGTGAGGGTGAGGCTTGGGCGCTCATCGGCGCGGGCGGCTGCTTGGTTGATGGCCATGGGTCGTCCTCCACAAAAGCTGCAAGGCGATCGAAATTGTCGGACCAGAAGCGTGCGTAGCGATTGAGCCAGTCCATCGCCTGCTCCATCGGCTTGGCGGTGAGCCGGCAGGCGACCGTGCGCCCGGTCTTCTCCCGCACGATCAGGCCTGCATCCGACAACACCTCGAGATGCTTCATGATCGCGGGCAGCGAGATCGAAAACGGCGCGGCCAGCTCGCTCACCGACAGGCTGTCCTCCTCGCCGAGCCGCGCCAGCAGCGCACGCCGCGTCGGATCGGACAGCGCCGCAAAGGTTCGGTCCAGCGTCTCGTCTTGATATTTAACCATATGGTTTAGTATAAGCGAAAGCGCGAGGACGTCAAGCCGGACCGCGCGCACACTCCTCCGCACGAGTGCGTGATCGCGCGCAGGCTCGGGAACCTGTTCCGGACCGCACATTAAAAAGCCCCGCCTCGCGGCGGGGCTTCGTCAGCGTCGTGATGCGCTAGCCGAGATCGCTAGTCGACCTTCAGGCCGGCGAACTCAACGACCTTCTTCCACTTTTCGGTCTCGGCCTTGATCATGTCGCCGAACCCGTCCGGCGTCTGCACGAGCGGCTCGCCGCCGAGCTCAACCAGACGCTTGGTCATGTCGGGCTCCTTCATGATGGCGTTGATCTCGCCGTTGAGCTTCGCGATGATCTCCTTCGGCGTGTTTTTCGGCGCGCCCATGCCGAACAGCGCGCTCGCCTCGTAGTTCGGAACGGTTTCCGCGATCGCCTGCACGTCGGGCAATTGCGAGGATCTGTCGGCGGTGGTGACGCCGAGCGCGCGAAGCGAGCCGGAGCGGATGTGCTGGATGATCGAGGGCATGTTGTCGAAGATCACCTGCACCTGACCGCCCAGCATGTCGGTGATCGCGGGCGCTGCGCCGCGATAGGGCACGTGCTGCATCTTGCAGCCGGTCATCGCCATGAACATCTCGCCGGACAGATGCACCGAGGTGCCGTTGCCGGAGGAGGCCATGTTCACCTTGCCGGGATTGGCCTTCACATACTCGATGAACTCGGCGACGTTCTTCGCCGGCACGTCCTTGTTCACGGTCATCACGTTCGGCACGCGCTGGAACGAGGCGACCGGCGCGATGTCGCGCACGAAGTTGAACTTGAGATTGGCGTAGAGCGAGGCGTTGATGTAGTTGGCCGGGTTGACCAGCAGCAGCGTGTAGCCGTCGGGCTCGGCATTGACGACGGACTCGGTGCCGATGTTGTTGCCGGCGCCGGGCTTGTTCTCGATCACGAACTGCTGGCCGAACTTTTCGGACAGCCGCTGGCCGATCAGCCGCGCCAGGATGTCGGTGGCGCCTCCCGGCGGATAGCCGACGACCCATTTCACCGGCCGCGCCGGATACTCCGCCGCAAAGGCCCTTGAGAACGGCGCGGTTGCAAGCGGACTGGCGGCGAGCAGGCGCAGCGCGGTGCGGCGTGTGATCATCTGAAGTCGTCTCCCGGTTTGTTGTTCTTGAAGGCAGCGCGTTGTAACAAAGCGCGCCAGCGACGAGAAGTGCGCTAGCTGCATCGCGACGAAAGGATAAGGCATGTCCGTCAAGGTCCAGGCCCTCGATCACCTCGTCATCAACGTCGCAGATGTCGCAACTACCGCCGAGTGGTACCGCAAAATCCTCGGCATGGAAGTGAGGGTGTTCGATCCGGGCGGCGGCAAAGCGCCGCGGACCTCGCTTCAGTTCGGCAACCAGAAGATCAACGTCCGGCCGCGCGATGCCGACAGGGTGGAGTGGTTCACCGCGAACCATGCGACTGCCGGCAGCGAGGATCTGTGCTTCCTCACCACGGCCACGCCCGATGAGGTGGTGGCGCATCTGACGGCGCATGGCGTCGCGATCGAGGAAGGCCCGGTGGAGAAGCAAGGCGCCCGCGGCACGCTGCGCTCGGTCTATTGCCGCGATCCGGACGGGAGCCTGATCGAGATTTCGTCGTATGAGAATTGAAGCGGGCTGGCGTTCATGAGGTAGATCGTCATTCCGGGGCGGTGCGTCAGCACCGAACCCGGAATCTCGAGATTCCGGGTTCGTGCTTCGCGCGCCCCCGGAATGAGAAAGTGGGAAGTCAGAACGATCCCAACGCCACCGGGCGGAAGGCCTGCACGAGCTGCTGGTCCAGCTTGCCGGCCATGCCCTCCAGCATCGCGAAGGCGCGGGAATGGGTGAAGGGCATGCGGTAGGCGCGCTTCTCGACCAGCGCCGCGTAGATGTCGACGATGGTCGTCAGGCGGACGATGTCGCTGATCTGGTTCGACGAGAGCTTGTTCGGATAGCCGCTGCCGTCGAGGAACTCGTGGTGGTGCAGCACCACATCGAGCATTTCCGGCGGAAAGCCGCCTTGCGCCGCGAGCGCCTCGTAACCGCGGCGCGGATGCTGGCGAACCTCGTCCATCTCCTCGTCGGTGAGCTTGCCGGGCTTGTCCAGAAGCTGTGACGGCACGAAGGCCTTGCCGACATCGTGCAGCAGAGCGGCGCGGGTCAGACGGCGCTGGTCGTCCTCGCGCATGCCGAGATGCTGCGCGAAGGCGACCGCAAAGCCGGTGACGAACAGACAGTGCCGGTAGCTGCCGACATGATGGCAGCCGACGGTGGTGAGCCACTCGCGCAGCGAGGAATGCTTGATCGCCTTGAGGATCTTGCTCTCGGCGGCGATGACGTCGTCGAAGGTCAGGGGCACGCCGAGCGGCAGCTTCTCGAACATTTTCGCCAGCACGCCGTGCGCCGCCTCGACGCCACGGTTCAGCGTCTTGCCGCGATCGCTGGCGTCGTAAGTGGTGGTGTCCGGAAACGCGGCGCGGATGCGCTGCAAAATGGCCTCGGGTTGCAGTGGCCGCGAGATCGTGTCGGTGGCGCCCAGCGCCCACGCCTGCATGGTGCCGTGGTGAAGCGCATCCGCCAGCACGAACAGACGCGGCATCGAACGATAGGCATCGCCGCGCAGCTTGTTGCGCACCCGCTGCACGCTCTCGGGCGAGCGCAGGTTGATGTCGACGACGATGCCGGAGAGATCGCGCGCCGGCTGCTCGGGGATCTCCTCAGTCGAGACCGTTGCGACGTCGCCGACGGACTGCAGGATGTGGGCGAGCTCGCTGCTCTGGTCGCTGCGGTCGGAGGCCAGGAGGAGCCTGCGTTTGGCGGCGGGTTTGGCTGAGGCGGTCATGGCTTCCCCAAAAGCAACTGAACAGGCAACTGAAAAGAGCACTGCGCTCGACTGCACCACCCTAGCGGCATCAGGTTCTCCGGCCCTTAATGCGCGTGCTGAACGGGAACCTGCGGGGTTTGTTAAAGTTTGAGGGATTTTGCCGAGGTGCCGACGGCTCGGCCAAAAATGTCGAAAACAACCCCATGCAAAGTAACGCGGCAGTCGCCGAAGCCATTTGACAGGTCGGCCAAAGAGACCGTGCTGGATGCCAACCCCACTCTCGGCCGTCATCACCCGCGAAAGCGGGTGATCCAGTATTCCAGAGACAGCGCGAGGATACGGAGAGGCCGCGGCGTACTGGATGCCCCGCTTTCGCGGGGCATGACGTTGAGTTTGTGGCAAGGCCGACCCGCAAAACAAATCCGCCGGAGGTCGCCCTCCGGCGGATCGTCTCAATTGCAGTCTGCGGCCGGCCTTACGCCTTCATGTTCGCCTTCACGGCCTCCGCCGTGATCGGCAGGCTGCGCACGCGGGCGCCCGAGGCGTTGAAGATGGCATTGCCGATGGCGGGTGCGACCACCGTCACCGCGGGCTCGCCGACGCCAGTCGCCTTCTCGCCATTGGCGATCACGGCGACCGCGACTTCCGGCATCTGGCTCATGCGCAAGGGCGTGTAGCTGTCGAAGTTGGTCTGCTCGATGCCACCGTCCTTCAGCGTCGCCTTCTCGTACAACGCGAGCGACAGGCCCCACAGCGCCGCACCCTCGACCTGGGCGCGGATGTTGTCGGGATGTACCTGCGTGCCGACGTCGGTCGCGACCGTGAGCTTCTTCACGGTCACGGCGCCTGACGGCGCGACGGCGACGTGCGCGACGCACGCCGTCCAGCTTGCGGTGGCGCGCTCCTGCGACGACACGCAGGCCACGCCCATGCCTTCTCCCTTGGGGAGCTTCTTGGTGCCGTAGCCGGCAAGGCCCATCGCAGCGAGCAGCGTGTTGCGCAGCCGCTGCGCGCCGCCGTCGTTCTTGCCTGCGCCGTCGAGCAGCGAGATGCGGAGCTGGGCGGGGTCCTTGCCCGTCGCAGCCGCGATCTCGTCGATCATGCTTTCGACGGCCCAGAAGGTCCAGCCCGGCGCCACCGAACGCAGCTGACCGGACGGGGTGGCGTTGTGCGCCATCTCGTTCTTGATCGCCCGCACATAGTGGTTGGGCACGGTGTAGAAGAAGTCCGACCCGTTCACCGTGAAGCTATCGAGCGGGCCCTTCTTGTCGACCGAGGGTGTCAGGAAATCGGGGATTCCCCAGCGCGCGGTCGGCCAGGCCGAGACTACGTCGTGGCTGATCGCGACGATCTTGCCGTCGCCGTCCACGCCGGCCTTGACCTTCTGGTAGGTGAGCGGACGCGAGAAATCCATCGTCATGTCGTTCTCGCGCGAGTAGATCACCTTGACCGGCTTGCCCACGGCCTTGGCCGCCTGCACCGCCGGCACCATCATGTCGGCATCGAGCCGCCGGCCGAAGCCGCCGCCGAGCCACATCTGGTGCATGACCACGAACTTCGGATCGATCCCGGCGGCACCGGCGGCGATCGCGCCGGAGCGCGTTGCGAACTGGTTGCCGGAATAGATGTGCAGGATGTCGCCCTTGAACTCCGCGGTGGCGTTCATCGGCTCCATCGGCGCGTGGATGTTGATGTTGGTGGTGTATTCCGCCTCCAGCACCTTGGCCGCCGAGCCGAACGCCGCGTTCGGATCGCCGTCCTTGACGAAATACTGTCCGGAATCGTCGAGGCCCTGGAGCCGCTTCGCCTCGTCCAGCAACGACTGGCTCGACAGCTTTGCGTTCGGACCGCCGTCATAGGCGATCTTCAGCGCGTCCGCCGCCTTGCGGGCCTGCGCGTAGGTGTTGGCCACCGCCACGACCCAGCCCGAGGTGGTCTGCGTCTTGTCGTCGACGATGACCGCCTTGATGAAGCCCGGCACTTTCTTGGCATCGCTGTCGTCGACCGATTTCACCGTGGCGCCGAAGCGCACCGGCGGAGTGACGACCTTGCCGTAGGCCATGCCCGGCAGCATGACGTCGATGCCATACTTGGCCGTGCCGTTGGTCTTGGAGGGGATGTCGAGCTGCGGCACCGACACGCCGATCATGGTGTACTGGTCCGGCGTCTTCAGCTTGATGGCCTTGAGATCGTCGGCCGTGAACGTCTTGGTCGCCTTGCCGCTCTTGACGATCTCGGCAAAGGTCATCTGCTTCTTCGACTTCGGATGCGAGATCACGGAGTCGCGCACGACCAGCTCGTCCTTGTAGAAGGGCGGCAGGCCCATCGCGGCGGCCGCAGCTTCCGTGAGCGCAATGCGGCCCGCGGCACCCGCACGGCTCATCGCGTCGAAGTTCATCATGGTCGACCAGCTGCCGCCGGTGATCTGCGCACCCAGCACGGGGTCGTTGAACTTCGGATCGTTGGAGGCGAGTTGCACGCGCATGTCGCTCCACTTCGCGCCCAGCTCTTCGCAGACGATCTGCGCCATGGTGGAGGCGATGTGCTGGCCCATGTCGGCCTTGCCGCAGGTCACGGTGACGAGACCTTCGGGCGAGATCGAGTACCAGACGCTCGGCTCGAAATTCGAAGGCGCGGCAAGCGCCTCACTGACGCCGGGGACGCCGGCATAGCCAAGCACGAGGCCGGTGGCCGCAGTGCCGACCAGGAACGAGCGGCGGCTGAGATCAGTCGTCTCGGCGGTGACGTCCTTTACGTGCTGATTCATGTGGGCCTCCGCTCATTGCCGGAGGCGGACGCGGTGCGCATCTCGGATGCGGCACGCATGATCGCCTTCTGAATCCGCGAATAGGTCATGCAACGGCAGAGATTGCCGTCCATATGCGCGACGACCTCTTCCTTGGTCGGGTTCGAGTTCTTCGACAGCAGCGCTGCGGCCTGCATGATCTGACCGGACTGGCAGTAGCCGCATTGCGGGACCTGCTCGGCGATCCACGCCTTCTGCAAGGGGTGATCGCCCTTGGCGGAGAGGCCTTCGACGGTGGTGATCTTCTTGCCGGCGACGTCACCGACCATGGTCTGGCACGAGCGGACGGCTTCGCCGTTGACGTGCACGGTGCAGGCACCGCACAGACCGGCCCCGCAGCCGAATTTCGTGCCGGTCATCTGCAATTGCTCGCGGATCGCCCAAAGGAGCGGCGTATCGTGCGCCGCATCCACGGACATACTCCGCCCGTTGATGGTGAGAGTAGGCATGGTTTCTTCCCCTGCCGGTGCATGAAGCCGCTTACGGCGGCAACTTGTCTGACCGAAACCCACCGGGCTGGCGTCGGCCTTGGGCGCGAGAATGATCGCGTTCGTTTGCCGAGGCAAATGCAATTTGGAAACGATCGAAACAAACATGATGCTGGCATCACCGTTGTGCGTTGCCACAACGATCTGACGCAACCGCCTGACGGAATAAGCGTAAAATTCGCATGACGCATGCATGCCGTCACGCTGAGGCAGTTTCCTCGAAGTAACTCATCACGCTAGGATGTTCGACATCAACACAGGTGGGCGCGATGCCACGGATCGATCGGGACGGAGTTGCCATCCACTACGAAGTCCACGGCAGCGGGCCGCCGCTGCTTCTGACCCACGGCTATTCATCGACCTCGGCGATGTGGCATGGGCAGATCGATGCGCTCGCCAGGCACACCACGCTCGTGCTGTGGGACATGCGCGGTCACGGCCAGTCGGATTATCCCGACGACCCCAATGCCTATAGCGAAGCGCTGACCGTCGGCGACATGGCCGCAATCCTCGATGCGGTCGGCGCGCAGCGCGCCATCATCGGCGGGCTGTCGCTCGGCGGTTACATGTCGCTCGCCTTCTATCGCGCGCATCAGAAGCGCGTGCGTGCGCTCCTGATCGTCGACACCGGTCCGGGCTTCAAAAAGGACGATGCGCGCGAGGCCTGGAACGCGCGCGCACGCGCCACGGCCGACAAGCTCGACCGCGAAGGTCTCGAGGTGCTGACATCGGCGACCCGCGAGCGCGCGACCGCCAGCCACCGCAACGCCAGGGGGCTTGCGCTCGCCGCGCGCGGCATGCTGACCCAGCGCGACGCGAAGGTGATGGAGCTGCTGCCGGACATCGAGGTGCCGTCGCTAATCGTGGTCGGCGCCGACGACACCCCGTTCCTCGCCGCGTCCGACTACATGGCGGCAAAAATCCGCGGCGCACACAAGGTCGTGATTCCCGCAGCCGGGCATGCCGTCAACATCGATCAGCCGCAGGCTTTTGTTGACGCAGTGGTCCCCTTCCTGAAAAATCTGCCGCACGAGGCGGGCCGCGAAGGGACCTGAACGATGAAGCCGACGATGATGGCAACTGTCGCGATAGTGCTGGGCATGATGACGGCCGCGGCGCAAGCCGAGCAATGGACGCCGCCGCGCCTGCCCTTCGTCACGACATTGTCGAACACCACGCCGCTCGCCTTCGGGATGGACGCCGCCCAGGCCGCGCAGGCGCTGGGCCAGCCGCTGCAATATGTTCGCGGACGCCCCGGCAACGAGATCTACCTCGCCTTGCGCAATCTCGGCGGCAGCCGGCTCATCCCCCACCGCAACCGCCTGTTCCTGCAATTCCGCCATGGTCGCCTCGCAGGCTGGAAAGAGGACTACGGCGAGAACTGGATGTGGGAGTAGAACCGCGACTCTCACTCCTCATGGTGAGGAGCGCCGAAGGCGCCTCTCGAACCATGCAGCCCCCGCTGAAGCAACAGGGCCTTCATCCTTCGAGACGCGCGCAAGAGCACGCTCCTGAGGATGACGAGTCGGAGCGGTATTCTGGATCAACAACCAACAACGAAGGACAACCTCGTGGGACAGGACATCCAACTGACGGCCTCCGACAATTTCCAGCTTGGCGCCTATCGCGCCGACCCCACCGGCGCGCCGAAAGGCGCGGTGGTGGTGATCCAGGAGATTTTTGGGGTCAATCATCACATCCGCTCGGTGTGCGACCGGCTCGCCAAGGAAGGCTATGTCGCGGTCGCGCCGTCGATCTTCGATCGCACCTCGCCCAATTTCCAGTCGGGCTATTCGCCCGACGAGATCGCCGAGGCACGCAAGTTCGTCGTCAACCCCGACTGGGCAGCGATGCTGCACGATACGCAGGCCGCGATCGACGCGGTGAAGAGTGTCGGCCCGGTCGGCATCATCGGCTTCTGCTTGGGGGGCAGCATCGCCTATGTCGCGGCGGCACGGCTGTCCGGCCTCTCGGCCGCGATCGGCTATTATGGCGGCGCCGTCGTGCGCTTTGCCGACGAGAAGCCGAAGGTGCCGACGCAGCTGCATTTCGGAGAGAAAGACGCCGGCATTCCCCTGACTGACGTCGAGACCATCAAGGGCAAGCGGGCGGACGTCGAGGTCTTCATCTATCCCGGCGCTCAACATGGCTTCCACTGCGACGAGCGCGCGAGCTACGACAAGACCAGCGCCGACATCGCCTGGCCGCGCAGCATGGCGTTCTTTGCGAAGCATTTGAAGTAGAGCGCGACTCTCTCACCGTCGTCATTCCACATTGCGCACTTGCGCAATGGGGATGCGCGGACAGGCGCAGGCCCGGAATCCATCGCGCCTCAGAGATCGTAACGAAATGGATTCCGGGCTCGCGACTTCGTCGCGCCCCGGAATGACGGAGGGGGAGGATCGCGTTTGCCTTTGCGGAAATCGGGTGGGCGATGACTGGTCCTGGCGATAGAGCTGTTTCAAAGCCAACTCATCTCGGGACATCGTCATGCAAGACACCATGCGCCGCGTCATCCGCAACCCGTTCGGCACAATGGACGTGCCGGAACCCAACGACCATGACGTGATCACCTATGCCGCGACGGCGACACTCGGCGGCGGCGAGGACGACGGCAACGCGGCACAATGGGCCTCGATGCCTGCAGCATCCGATCCTCTGGACGGCGCCTGGGCGAGCCGGTGGAGCGGCGGCGCCGATCCGACCATTTTGGGCGATGCGCCGGACAAGTGGAAACAGGGCCGCGCCGAGCTCCGCGTCGCGGGGAACCGGATCTATCTGCGCTTCGATTGGGACGATGGCCGAAGGCACGGGCTCATCGATGCCGTGCGCGACGGTGCAGATCGCCTGGTCGGAAAATACATCAACCTGACGGACCCCGGCATCACGCGGCCATGGGTCGGGCGCGTGGTCGACGCGGCGCGCATCGACGGATGCTTTCCGAACGGGCGACTTGATTTCAGGCGGTGATGCGCGAGTTGTGACCAAGCCGTATATTCACACGAGCAATGGGCAGAGGCGCGCAAGCTTCACCTGCCGACATTCACCGTGCTTGCGCGAAAATATCTCCAAGACCTTGTCAGCCAGGGCGTTGCCGAGATCCGCATTGTTTTGCGCGGAGAAATGGATTCCCATCCAGACCGCCTGTTGGGATCACGCGTCCTGCGTCGAAGAAGTCGACCTTCATGAAGTTGGCCAGAGACCTGTACTGCGTCGCAAGCTCCACCGTCTTCTCGCGCCCGCCCTCGAACATTCCCTGGAGCCAGGGATCGGCTACCGGCGCAAGTGGAGGCGGCACCACGACGCGCACCTGAGGGGCTCCGTAAACCGTGCCTACGCCACCCGTCGACGTGAGCACCTGGCCGACCAGTTTCGACATGCCGACTGCAATTTCATATGACGTGCGATGATAGTAACTCTTCGCATCGTTCGTTCCGAGCATGATGATGACGAGGTCCAGCGGAAGGTGACTTGCCAGCGCGGAGGGCAGATAGACGGATCCGTTCAGACGCGGATCAACGGGATCATCGATCGCCGTCGTTCGTGCACTCAGACCTTCCTCCACGATCTCGTAGTCGGATCCAAGTCTGGAGGCCATGATCCCCGTCCACCGCTCTGGATAAGGGAATCTTGTCGTTGGTGCGCCCTCGCGAACGGCAATCTACCCCCACGTCAGAAAGTCGCCAAAACACAGGATTCGCCTGGCCACGAGAACCTCGCTCAGTTGAACTTGGAATGGATGCTGTGAAAGATTGCGGCGAATAGAACTATGGGCGCCGAGTCGTCATCACCTACCTCCGGCGCCCCGTGCGGGACAGGCAATTCGGTCTCCAATTGAAGCATAACAGGTCGACGCCCGGCTCGAGTAGATTTCCTATCTTCATATATCCGGTCGTGCCCTATTTCGGCGATTCGAACCCGTGTCGCTCCAGCAACCGTGCCCGGATCTCGACGAGGCGCGCGGCCACTTCGCCGATGGGCCAAATCCAGACAATTGCAACAAGCTCAACGGCGCTGCCACTTTCGTCATGACGGCCGCGAACCGTAATCAATAGCAGAGTAGCGACAGGCCCCGAACCGGGAGCGGCGCGTGGAGTCCGCAAGCTCTCTGTTTACCTCGACCGTGCCGCACTTCTTGCAGGTGTAGAGGCGTTGCAGCAAGGGGCGCAGTCGTGACATGCGGCAATGCGCCAGCTTGCGCCAAGCTTTTCATGGTGGCTGAGGCATCTCGCAAAGAAACGGCTAACCACGTTGCGACGGCTGCAGAGGGGACTGCATGGAAAGACCAATCAACCAATGATAGCGTCTGTATCCCAAGATCAACCAAGGGGAACTGTCGTGCATGGAATGACCAAGCTTCGCTCTTGGTTTCTGCCCGCCGCTGTGTGGATCGTTCTCGTCGGAGCTTTCTTCGCCTGGTTTACGCTCACAGCACGCGGTGGTGCGCCGTACTGGTTGGTGAGTCTGATCATGTCCTGGTTGCCGTTCCTGGCGCTGATCGGCGTTTGGCTGTGGTTTTCGCGCAGGAATGGGCGCGCAGCATCCGGAGCGAGTTGGGTCGATCTCTTCGAGCAGCAGGTTGTGGAAACCCAACGCACGAACGCATTGTTGGAGAGGATCGCGGCGGCTCTGGAAAAGCCGTCTGCCGGTTAGCCCGAACATCGGTGCGTCGCGGAGAGAAGAGGATGCGCTCTAGGATTTCTGCGTATGCCTGGCTGGCTGCCTTGGTAATCGCAATGGCAGCCGCCGTCAGCCGGCCCGCGGCAGCCGACGATCGACAGGACTGTTTGAACGGATCGAAGGAAACCGCTGCCGCGACCATCGCCGCCTGTACCCGTGCGATCGAAAGCGGCGACTACGATGACCAAGGCCTGTCCAACTTGTATCATGCGCGTGGCTATTCCTGGTCGTGGACAAGTCTCGCCGATCGCGTCGACCGCGCTTTGAACGACTACAACGAGGCGATCCGGCTCGAACCGAAAGCCGCCGGCTCACTGCTCAACAGGTCGCGTATCTACAACCAGCGGCACGACTACGATCGGGCGATAGCGGACGTGAACCGGGCGTTCGAAAGCGGTCTGTCGGACTATGGAAAGCGCGTCGGATACGGCGAGCGCGGCGACGCCTATCAGGCCAAGGGCGACAACGACCGTGCCATTGCCGACTATACCGACAGCCTCGAACTCGATGCGAACAACAATGTCGCCCTCACCGCCCGCGGCAACGCCTACTATGGCAAAGGCGACCTTGATCGCGCAATCGCCGACTACGACCAGGTGATCGCGCGCGACCCGAAATATGCGGTCGCATATTACAACCGTTCCCTCGCATACAGGGCAAAGGGTGACCTCGATCGCGTCATCGCCGACTGCAGTCAGGCGATCGCGCTCTATCCGAGATACAGGGACGCCTACTACAACCGCGGCTACGCTTATCAAGCCAAGGGCGATATTGACCGCGCCATCGCCGACTACGATCAGATGATCGCGCTCGATCCGAAAGATAGCGACGCCCATAGCGGTCGCGCCAGCGCGTACCTGACCAGGGGCGATTTCCGCCGCGCCATCGCGGACTTCGGTCAGGGGCAGGCGCTATCCTGGCTCGCCACGATAGGCCTCTTCGCGGTGGCGGGCTGGCTTTGTTCCCGATTAGGTTTGCATGCGCGCAGACGCTGGTCCGGCCGGACGATGATCGAGATGTGCGAACAACAGACCGTCGACATGAAGCACAGGAATGCCGCCCTGGAGAAGATCGCGGTAGCTCTGGAGAAGCACATGTCGGCTTAGCTCGGGTTTCCTGCAGGACGGTCAGGCGCGACTTGTTGCGGATATTCGTGTGCGGCGGCCCACCCGTGTGCGGCGGCGACGGTTTCCCCAGAGTATTTCCGATAGTGAGCCGGCATGCGTGAAGAAGACTAGACGCTGGAAATTGATACTGTCCGCTAGACCTGTCAGTGACCGCTAATGGCATGGTCCGGCCGTGCTCCAGCCCCGCCAGTGATCGAAGCTGGTTCGGGGCACCGAAAAGGAGCATGCCATGTCTCAGAAATCTAGCAGCGCAATTGCCGTGGTTGGTATCGATATCGGCAAGAACTCGTTTCACGTCGTAGGGCACGATCGGCGTGGTGCGATCGTACTCCGGCAAAAATGGTCGCGTGGCCAGGTCGAGGCGCGACTTGCCAACCTGGCGCCGTGCCTGATCGGGATGGAGGCTTGCGTCGGCGCGCATCATCTCAGCCGCAAGCTACAGGGACTCGGCCACAATGCCCGGCTGATGCCAGCCAAATACGTGCGGCCGTATAGCAAGGGACAGAAGAACGACTTCCGCGATGCGGAGGCGATCGCCGAGGCGGTGCAACGCCCGACCATGAAGTTCGTTGCAACCAAGACTGCCGACCAACTTGACTTGCAGGCCCTGCACCGCGTGCGCGAGCGGCTGGTTAGCCAGCGTACCGGCATCATCAATCAGATCCGCGCCTTCCTGCTCGAGCGGGACGTTGCGGTCCGGCAAGGGTTGCGTTTCCTGCGCGCCGAGCTGCCGGGCGTTCTGGCGACGCGAACCGATGTCCTGTCGCTCCGCATGGTGCGCATCATCGAAGACCTGTCAGCAGATTGGCGCCGCCTGGATGCGCGCATCGAAGGTCTCTCCGGCGAGATTGAAACGCTCGCCCGTCAAGATCAGCACTGCGAGCGGCTGATGACGGTCCCCGGCATTGGCCCCATCATCTCGAGCGCGATGGTGGCCGCGATCGGCACCGGAGACGTGTTCTCCAAAGGCCGCGACTTCGGCGCCTGGCTCGGGCTGGTACCGAAACAGATCTCGACGGGAGACCGGACAATCCTTGGCAGCATATCAAGGCGCGGCAATCGCTATTTGCGCAGCCTGTTCGTTCAGGCGGCTTGGGTCGTGCTGGTCAAGGTTGGGCCAAAGCATTGGGAACGCTATGGCCTCAAATCTTGGATTGAAGCGGCGAAGAAGCGACTACACCACAACGTGCTTGCCATTGCGCTGGCCAACAAGCTCGCCCGCATCGCATGGGCGGTTCTCAACAAGGGGCGCGCCTTCGCATGCGACAAGACCGATGCGATGGCGTACCGCCCAGCCTGATGCTCGCGCCGTGCTCGGGGCCGTCAAGACGTGGCCTGGCAGCATGGAAGCAAGAGGTAAGCCTGTGCGACGGCCAGCCTTGACGGCCCCTTCCGCGCGGCCCGTTCTGCACGCCCAGGCCGGGACGAAGGAACGACCGCCAGGCACGAACAAAGGAACAGCCATGAAATGAGGAGAGACCCATCGACGATGTAATCTTACCCGCCGAGGTCTGCGAGAAGATAAGACGAGTATGGAGGATCGGTCTTCCCGGCGCATGCGAACACTGGTGACCCGAATGGCCCGGTCGAGGCCTGACCGCTAATCAGATCGCATGCGCGCTGATATCCATGATGGTCCGGAGCAACGCTCCAAACAGAGGCCGGATACATTGATGCAAGACCGCTCACCGCCAAGTCGTCGAAATCTTCTTGCAACGCGCGGCCGGACCATACATTCGGGTCAATCGCGTCGCTTCGTGCCTTCCGGTCAGCCCTGATGAGCGGACGTCTTCAGCGTCGGTCCGATGGGTCTCAAACGAGCCATAAACAGACGCGCTCTTTTGACTGCACCGCTGGGATGCGCCGACAGGCGCAGGCCTGGAATCCATCGCGCCTCGGAGGGCGTGGCAAAATGGATTCCGGGCTCGCGACTTCTTCGCGCCCCGGACTGACGGTGATGAGAGAGGATCAGAACCAGCGTTCGCCGACGTAGACGGTGTGGCCGGGGCCGACGGGAGTGCCGAGCGGCACCACGGCTCGCATCGCGCCGCCGGCATCGCTGCGGGTCACCGTGACCACGTCCCGTTTGGCGCGCGGCGAGAAGCCGCCGGCGATCGCGACGGCGCTTTCGACCGTCATGTTCGGCACGTAGGGATATTGGCCGGGCGCGGCGACTTCACCCAGAATGAAGAAGGGACGATAAGCCTCGATCTCGACCGCCACCGACGGTTCCCGGATATAGCCGTTGCGCAGCCGCACGCCGATTTCGGAGGCGAGCCCGGCCGTGGTGCGACCGCGCGCCGGCACCGCGCCGATCAGCGGCATGGTGATCGCACCGCCGGCATCGATCGCGTAGGTGTTGGTAAGACCTTCCTGGCCGTAGACCACGACGCGCAGCTTGTCGCCGGCATCGAGATGATAGGACGCGTCATAGCGCACCGGCATCGGCGCGGCATAGCCGACCGCTGCAGGCGTGGGAGCTGCGGCAAAGGAATTGCGGAGCGCGCCGATGGCGCCGCCACCGGAATTGTCGACGACGGCGACCGGTTGCGGCCCGGCGGGCTGGCCATAGGCCATGTAGTCGAGATCGCTGCGCGGCTGCGCGACCGCGACGGGACCGACGGTTTGCATGCAGCCGCCAAGGGCAAGCGCGGCGGACGCTGCCAGGATCGACAATCGAAACGCGTGCGCAACCCGCACTGGAGCCATCCCTTGAACCGAGATAGCTCCAGTCTTGCACCGGTTATGGTTAATAAAGCGTTGAGGGTCGTAGGGCCCGACAATGCGGACAACGGGCGCGGTGCGCTCCCTCTCCCGCTTGCGGGAAAGGGTTGGGATGAGGGTGCCTCCGCAATGAACGCTCTTTGAGTAGAGAGCCCTCACCCGCATTGCATCTCACGATGCAATGCGACCTCTCCCGCAAGCGGGAGAGGTGCACCGAGTTCGTGGCTAGATCACGCGCTCACACCGACGCCGATCGGACAGGACACGCCGGTGCCACCAAGGCCGCAATAGCCCGCCGGATTCTTGGCGAGATATTGCTGGTGGTAGTCCTCGGCGAAATAGAACTCGCCGGCGGGCGCAATCTCGGTGGTGATGGCGCTGAGCCCCTTGGCTGCGAGCGCCTTCTGATAGAGCGCACTGGACTCGTCGGCCGCCTTCTTCTGCGCATCGTTATAGGTGTAGATCGCGCTTCGATATTGCGTGCCGACGTCATTGCCCTGGCGCATGCCTTGCGTCGGGTTGTGGTTCTCCCAGAACGCCTTCAACAGCCGCTCGTAAGAGATCTTCTTCGGATCGTACACGACCAGCACCACCTCGGTGTGGCCGGTGCGGCCCGAACAGACCTCTTCATAGGTAGGATTGGGCGTATGGCCGCCGGCATAGCCGACCGCGGTGACGTAGACGCCCTCGCCGAGCTCCCAGAATTTGCGCTCGGCACCCCAGAAGCAGCCGAGCCCGAACACGGCCTGCTCGAGACCCGCGGGGTAAGGCGGCTTGAGCTTCTGGCCGTTGACGAAATGGGTGGTGGCGGTCGGTAAAGGCTGCGCACGGCCCGGCAGCGCCTCGGCTGCGCTCGGGAGTGCAGTGGTCTTGCGCATGAACAGCATGGTCGGATCTCCGAAACGAGCTGTCCGTCGCCCAAGCAGGGGTGCTTGAGGCGGCGTGCTCGCGATGCCAGTTGAATATAGGCATTTACGGCTGGAGAGGCAGCCCTGTTACGCCGCCTCCTTATCCAGGAGCGGTCAGTCCCGCGAATAGCCGATCAGGGGTTTCCGCGGCCGGAACAGGATCATCAGGAGGATGCCGAGAATGCCCAGCACGGCGAAAACCGGCTGGTCCAGCACCAGGCGGATCACCGAGGTCCATAGCCAGGGGGCCTTGGCCTCGACCCAGGTCCGAAACGCCTGCTGGCTGGACTGATGGATATCGTTCCAGAACTGGCCGAACCGGGTGAACCGCAGGGTCTGGTCCGCCACCCAGCGGGCGCCGTCATAGACCATGAAGATGAAGCCGCCAGCCAGCAGCAACAGGCCGATCAGTCGGAAAAAGCCGCGGATCATGCATCACCTTAATATGCCCGTCCGCCGGGACGAGGCGAACGCCGCCAGCCAATACCGGGGCGAGAGCGGAAATTCAACCTCGTCAGTACGTTACGGCAGTTCCCGGGCTGGCAGGGGGGCCTTTGCGGCCTCCCGAAGCCGTTGACGGTGCCGCAGGCCCCCTCTATAAGGGCGCCAACTGGCGGCGGGCGCAATCCCGCCGCCGCTGTTCTTTGAGCCGTGTGAGGCAGCCGTATAAGGCAATGGCCGTAAGGCTGGCGCGCAAGCTCCGGGAATAGCCTTAGCAACCGAACACCCTAAAACCGAGCGTCGATTTCGCGGTTCAAGCAGCCGGCGCTAATCCGAGCAAGAAGCGACCGGTCACCGCAGAGGATTTTTGAGACTATGGCCAACACCACTTCCGCCAAGAAAGCGACGCGCAAGATTGCCCGTCGTACCGCCGTCAACAAGTCGCGTCGCACCCAGATGCGCGGCGCAGTCCGCACCGTCGAAGAGGCGATCAAGTCCGGCGATCGTGCCGCCGCGCTGAAGGCGCTGGCGAACGCCGAGCCCGCCCTGATGCGTGCCGCGCAGCGCAACATCATTCACAAGAACAATGCGAGCCGCAAAGTGTCACGGCTGACGCATCAGATCGCCAAGCTCGGCAAGTGATCCGACCGCACATCGCGGAACGCGGATGAAGCCCGGCACGCGCCGGGCTTTTTCTTTTTGTTGCTGCACGCGACGAATATCAGAGCGAGCCGCAGCTTTTGCTTCAGAGCCCTGCGACCGGAGTTCGTTGATACCTGCTCTTTGACAGAAGCGCGCCGATGGATGGGCTCTTGGAAAAATTTTTCGGCGCGCTATTTTACCTTCCGTAGTTTACCTGCTGGCGATTCCGTCACACCGGAAACTTTCATCGCAGTTGCGAAAGGCCCGTGTGGCGCGGCAGAACGAATTTCTGCCTCGGCATTTGGACACCGTAGTTTCCACGGGAGCTGTGCAAAGACAGGGTTACCCTGCAAAACGAGACTCGAAAAACGATGTCTCGATAATCACTTATCCACATAGCGCCCCGAAGCATTTGGAAAATTGGCTCACACGGCACTCGCGTGACGCTTTTGTAAATTTTTTTTGCGCGCTGTCGGAGAATTGTCACATGACGCGCATTGCTTTCGATTCTGCACGGCGATTCAAAAACTTGGTTCTCGACCCTGTGAACAACTCCCGCGCCGCGTTAACGCAGATCAGGATTTAAGCTCCTCAACTGTGAATCAATTCCGTTGCGAGTCTCTGCGCATCGTGTATTTCTTAAAGCCGTCCGCAGCGCCCACGATCTTGAGACCAGCGCGGTTTTAGAAACGGGGCGAGCGTGCAAATCGGCGGCGGTGTGCACGTGGGCGACGCTTTACCAAGCGATTGTCGGTTTGAAACCCATAGCAATATGGGAAGGGTGGTTCTTTGTCGAAATGTCTCCTAGCGGGGCATTCGTGTCTCGTTCGCGTTCAGACGCAACGGAGAGACAGCGACGGGCGGCCCGACAAGCGCGAAGGCAGCGCCACGCGGACGAGTTAGGAAAGACGGGCGGGCCTCGTGCTGGGAATGTGGAGTTCCTGCACGAAGTTCATAGGCGACACGCAGGACCTTGCCGTGAGCAATCACGGCAGGACGGGGAGGCACCATGTCGAACGAACGTAACGCGGTATTGAATCATATCTCTTCATCCAACGATGCCGTTTCGAGTTCGTCCTCCGACCAGCCTCCGGCGAGTCCTTGCGCGCTGAGTACGCGCTGACCTCGCGAACCCTCCATTCTTGACATCACTGGTCTGCCTCGCGGCGTTCGCGCCGAACGGATGACCTGTGCCTTCAGGATGGCCTCGCTTGAGGTCGTGCCGTGGCAGGAAACCTGCAACGGCACTCGCAACGCAACCTTATCTCCAAAGAAAAGTTACAAACAATGACATCGGAACAGGATCGCTGGTCACGCGTGAAGGGGCGGCTGCGCTCGAGCGTTGGCGAGGACGTCTACACCAGCTGGTTTGCACGCATGGATCTCGAAGGGGTGCAGGAGGAGAGCGTGCGGCTGTCGGTCCCTACGCGCTTCCTGAAGAGCTGGATCCAGGCGCATTACGCCGAGCGTGTGCTCTCCTGCTGGCAGGCCGAGCTGCCGGAAGTGCATCGTATCGACCTCACCGTGCGCACCGCTGTGCGCCCGACCATCGCGCTCAAGGAAGCGCCGGCGCCGATCGAGGCCAAGCGCATGGACGGCCGCTCCTCGGCCGAGCTGCGCGCGACCGCGACCGCGCCAGTCTCCGCCAGCCATGACGCGCTCGGTGGCTCGCCGCTCGATCCGCGCCTGACCTTTGCAAGCTTCGTCGTCGGCCGCGCCAACACGCTGGCGCATGCGGCGGCACGCCAGGTCGCGGAAGGACGCCGCGGCGATCCCGTGATGTTCAACCCGCTCTACATCCATGCCGGCGTTGGCCTCGGCAAGACGCATCTGCTCCAGGCGGTGACCTGGGCCGGCAATTCCGGTAGCGAGCGCAAGGTGCTCTACCTTACCGCGGAAAAATTCATGTACGGCTTCGTCGCTGCGCTGAAGACGCAGACGGCGCTCGCCTTCAAGGAAGCGCTGCGCGGCATCGACGTGCTTGTCATCGACGATCTCCAGTTCCTCCAGGGCAAGTCGACGCAGGCCGAGTTCTGCCACACGCTGAATGCGCTGATCGATGCCGGCCGCCAGGTCGTGATCGCGGCCGACCGCCCGCCGTCCGATCTCGAGAGCCTGGACGATCGCGTTCGCTCGCGGCTCGCCGGCGGCCTCGTGGTCGAGATGGGATCGCTCGGGGAAGACTTGCGGCTTGGCATTCTCAGGTCGCGTGTCGCAGCCGCCCGCGCCCATCATGCAAGCTTCGACGTGCCCGAGGAGGTGCTGAACTATCTGGCGCGCACCATCACCCATAACGGCCGCGACCTCGAAGGCGCGATCAACCGGCTGCTTGCTCATTCGAAGCTCAACAACCAGCCGGTGACGCTGGAAATGGCCGAGCGCGAGGTGCGCGACCTGATCCGGCCGCAGGAGCCCAAGCGCATCAAGATCGAGGACATCCAGCGCGTGGTGGCGCGGCAGTATAATGTCAGCCGCTCCGACCTCTTGTCCTCGCGCCGTACCGCCAACGTGGTCCGGCCGCGGCAGGTCGCGATGTACCTCGCCAAGACGCTGACCTTGCGCTCGCTGCCGGAGATCGGCCGCCGCTTCGGCGGACGCGACCACACCACCGTGCTGCACGCAGTGCGCAAAATCGAGGCACTGGTCAGCAAGGATGCGGCGCTGTCCGAAGAGGTCGAATCCTTGAAGCGCCAGCTTCAGGAATAAACCCCTAAGGCCATTCCGACCTGCCATCGATCGTCCCGGCTTTGCCGCCGGGGCGAGGGGCAAAATCGGGATGTAAATCGTGGGGAACAGCACCCCAATCCCTTGAATCGGATGGCTTTACGCGCCACCTTGCGCGACCCTGACGGCTTTGATCATATCGGCTGGATGATCCGGCTTTGTCGGGTTTCTTCCGTGCCGCGGCGCCGCTTTCGGCCGCCCGGCTTTTCCATCCTGGGATCGGGCGGGTAGTGCAATGAAGGTTACGGTCGAACGCGCGCAACTCCTGAAATCGCTGGGCCACGTCCACCGCGTGGTCGAGCGCCGCAACACGATCCCGATCCTCGGCAACGTGCTGGTCCGCGCAGAGGGCGCGAAATTGTCACTGAAGGCGACCGACCTCGATCTCGAGGTGACGGAGACGCTCGCCGCCGAAACCGCGACCGCCGGTTCCACGACCGTGCCGGCGCACATGTTCTACGACATCGTGCGCAAGCTGCCCGACGGCTCGCAGATCGTGCTGGAAGGCGACGGCGACCGCTCGGTGCTGGCGATCCGCGCCGGCCGCTCGCGCTTCACGCTGCAGACGCTGCCGGAGAATGATTTTCCCGATCTTGCGGCCGGCGACATGTCGCACTCCTTCAATCTTGCCGCCAAGGACGTGAAGCGGCTGATCGACCGCACCCAGTTCGCGATCTCGACCGAGGAGACGCGCTACTATCTCAACGGCATCTATCTGCATGCCGCGGGCTCAGCCAAGGCTGCGACCTTGCGCGGCGTCGCCACCGACGGCCACCGCCTCGCCCAGCTCGATCTGGTGCAGCCCAAGGGCGCCGCCGGCATGCCTGGCGTGATCGTGCCGCGCAAGACCGTCGGCGAGGTGCAGCGCCTGATCGAGGACAGCGAGGCCGAAGTCACGATCGAGCTGTCGCAGGCCAAGATCCGCTTCACCATCGGCAATGTGGTGCTGACCTCAAAGTTGATCGACGGCACCTTCCCCGACTACGGCCGCGTCATCCCGCAGAACAACGACAAGGAACTGGTCGTCGACAAGAAGGATTTTGAGGCCGCGGTGGACCGCGTCTCGACGATCTCCAGCGAGCGCGGCCGCGCGGTGAAGCTCTCGCTCTCCGCCGGCAAGCTGGTGCTGTCGGTCACCAATCCGGATTCCGGCAGCGCGACCGAAGAGCTCGAGGTCGAATACGCCTCGGATGCGCTCGATATCGGCTTCAACTCGCGTTACCTGCTCGACATCGCCGCCCAGATCGAGGGCGAAGTCGCAACCCTCAAGCTCGCCGACCCGGGTTCACCGACCCTCGTCCAGGACCGCGACGACAAGAGCGCACTCTACGTGCTGATGCCGATGCGGGTGTGAGCCGCGTGGCTCCGCGTCGACGCCAAACTCATGAACCGATTGCGCTGCGTATTGCTGTGCCCTCTCCCCTTGCGGGAGAGGGCAGCTCCGCTCGTCGACACAACCTCACTCGGGTGAGGGGTCCTCTCTCCGCACCTGCAATGCGGAGGCAACCCCTCACCCGGCTTCGCTTCGCGAAGCCACCCTCTCCCACAAGGGGAGAGGGTGAAGCACCGGCTTTGCCTCACGCCAAAGACGTGATGCGCGTTGCTGTGCCCTCGCCCCTTGTGGGAGAAGGTGAAGGCACACCACCGCCGCTTCACGAACAGAGTGCGATGTGAGGGGTTGGTGCCGCAAGACCCGCATCATCGACCGACCGCCACGCATCTGCGTGAATTCGCGAAGAAGATGCGACAAGAACCGACGGATGCAGAAGCCGCAATGTGGCGGCTGCTCAGGGATCGCCGGCTCTCCACTGTCAAGTTTCGCCGACAAGTTCCTTTCAAGAACTACATTCTCGATTTCGTCTGCTTCGAGAAGCGGCTTGTGATCGAGATCGACGGCAGTCAGCACGCAGAACTGCAAAGCGACACGAGACGCGATGCAGCGCTCGCCACGGAGGGGTTTCAAATCGCGCGCTACTGGAACAACGATGTGTTGCAACAACCCGCGGCCGTATTGGAGGACATTCTTGCAAAGCTCAGCGCGCGGTAAGATACCCCTCACCCGTCGCCTCACTTCGTGAGGCGCCACCCTCCCCCACAAGGGGGGAGGGTAAGAGGACCCACATGACTCCTTCCCGCATTCATCGCCTGACGCTGACGCAGTTTCGCAATTACCGGGCGGCGGGGCTCGAGACGGCGGCTGACATGGTGGCGCTGGTCGGGCCCAATGGTGCGGGCAAGACCAATTGCATCGAGGCGATCTCATTTCTGTCGCCGGGCCGCGGCTTGCGACGGGCCACGCTGGAAGACGTCGCCGACAATCAGGGCGACGGCTCCTGGGCGGTCTCCGCGCAGGTCGAGGGCGCGCTGGGCCTTGCCACGCTCGGCACCGGCATCGATGCGCCGCGCGCCGACAGCGCGGCGAGCCGGCGCTGCCGCATCGACCGCGAGCCGGTCAACTCGGCGAGCGCCTTTGGCGACCACATCCGCATGGTGTGGCTGACGCCGGCGATGGACGGCCTGTTCATGGGCGCGGCCTCGGAGCGGCGGCGCTTCTTCGACCGCCTGGTGCTTGCGATCGACAGCGAGCATTCCAGCCGCATCTCGGCGCTTGAACGATCCTTGCGCTCGCGCAACCGGCTCCTTGAAGTACGCAACTATGACGACCATTGGTGCGACGCCATTGAGCGCGAGACCGCGGAGCTAGCGGTCGCGGTCGCAGCGACGCGCGGCCAGACCGCGGCGAAGCTGACCGAGATGCTCAATGCCCGCGCGCAATCCTCCGCCTTCCCGTCGGCGCAAATCGCGCTCGACGGCTGGATGGAGAACGCGTTGCTCACAGAGACCGCGACCTCGGTCGAGGACCGCTACCGCCAGATCCTGCGCGGCAACCGCCCGCGTGATGCGATCGCCGGGCGCACCACAGACGGTCCGCACCTGACCGACCTCCAGGTCGTCTATGCGCCGAAAAGCATGCCGGCGCGCGATGCCTCGACCGGCGAGCAGAAGGCGCTGCTGATCGGGCTCGTGCTGGCGCATGCGACGCTGGTCGCCGAGATGACCGGCATCGCGCCGCTCTTGCTGCTCGACGAGGTCGTCGCGCATCTCGATCCCAACCGCCGCGCCGCGCTGTTTGCGGAACTGCAAAAGCTCGGCGCGCAGGTGTGGCTGACCGGCGCGGACCCGGCCGCCTTCGCCGAGATCGGCAGCTCCGGCGAGGTGTTCGACGTCGAGAACGGACGCATCACGGCGCGCCGGTAGGGTCTCACCGTTGAACCTGGCGGGTTCCCCCGGCGACTAGTCTCTTGAGGCCGCGCCGGCAGTGTCGCAGCCGTTGCAATCGCGCGAGGATTTTGGACGCGCGACATCCTTGGAGATTTGACGATGTCGACGGTAAGGCGCGGGGCGAAAGTTCCGGCACGATGGCGGCTGTTTGCGTGCGGCCTCGCTCTTCTCGCAAGCGGATCGATTTCGGCCAGGGCCGACGACGGCATCGTCGACGTCCACGGGCTTCCCAGGCTGGAGGGCGCGTTCGAGGACAATTCCCGCCCCGATCCCAATCGCATGCAGTATGGCGTGCCGACTGTGGTCGCGGTGACGCGCGCTGCCGTCAAGAAGATGCTCGCAGCCGACGGCTGGGTACCTTATGTCAGGCCGCTCGACGAAAACAATACCGGTCTCGTCTTCAAGAAGGGGCGGCAGGGACTGTCGGTCTCTTTCACGCAGTGGCTCGGTCGCCCCGACCAATCGGCGGTCTATTACTCCCCGGACCGCATTTATTCGAATGTGCCCTTCCCCGACGGCGCGATCGATCTCGTGTTCGACGAGACCCGGCCCTATCTCGGCTGCATCGCGCCCACCGCTTTCGATGCGACGCTGGCGTTCTACACGAAGGAAATGGCCGCCATCGGCTGGCGCAAGCTCACGCCCGAGACGGCCGCAAGCTGGCCGAATGCGGACCTGACCGAAACCATGCCGAACGGCGTCCGCGCGTTCTACGACCATCCCGATGACAACGCGACGGGATTCTATCGTCAGAAGCCGGTGATGCTGACGCTGATGCGCCGCGACGACGGCCGCACCAATGTCGAGATCAAGATCGCGCCGTTCGCCTTGCCGACCGATCTTCGCGCCGAGGACATGGCCG
This sequence comes from Bradyrhizobium sp. CCGUVB23, assembly GCF_024199885.1. NCBI lineage: Bacteria > Pseudomonadati > Pseudomonadota > Alphaproteobacteria > Hyphomicrobiales > Nitrobacteraceae > Bradyrhizobium > Bradyrhizobium sp. CCGUVB23. The sequence goes on along the minus strand of NZ_JANADQ010000001.1, from coordinate 4,108,210 downwards.
GTCTGCCGGCACCAACCCCTCGCAAGTCCGCAAGTGGCCGGGGCGATGCCCGATCGAACCGGCGCGAGCTGACGGTCGCCGCCCTTGCCGAACTGCCCGCCGTGCTCGCTTTCTACCATCGCGAATTTGCATCGCGCGGCTGGACCGAAGAGGGAAATGCACCTCTTGCCGCAGGCGATGACGTCGCGCTGAAATTCTCCTCGCCCGAGGAAGCCGGCGTGCTGCACCTTGGCCGCAAATATGATTTCACGATGGTCACGCTGACCGCGCAGGTGAAGGAGTCCGTGCTGGCCGCCCGCGCCAAGGCAAAGAAGGACGCCGACGACCAATTCATGAAAGACGCGGAGCAGATGGCGAAACAGGTCATCGCCGCGGACGAAGTCAGGCGCAAGGCGCAGGCCGCTACGCTGTCCGATTCGCCGTTGCAGGCGCAGGCCGGCAGCACCACGCCGGTGCCATTGCCGGAGAACGCTCAGGAGGTGGATTTCAAGGGCGATGACGGCCGGCTCGAATTCAACTCCACCTCCAGCGTCAAGGCGATCACCACCTTCTACCGTGCAGCGCTGAAGCAGGCGGGCTGGAAGGAGCAGCCCTCGGTGATCAACCAGCCGAACATGGCGGTCCTCGAGTTCGCCAAGGGCGGCAAGACGATCTCGTTCACGGTGATGCAGATGGGCGCCAAGGTGAATGTCAGCGCCGGCGGGTCCGGCCTGCGCATGGCCGCGGCCAAGCCTGCGTCCACCGGCAAGCAGGCCGGCAGCGATCAGGCTGGCGCGCAGGCCAAAGCGTCCGAGCCGCTGGAGGCGGACCCGGAGTCCGCGCTGCCGGTGCCGAAGCAGCGCACGTCGACCTCGCTTGGCACGGCAAAATTGCCCGGCGTCGAGGCGCCGTTCCGCCGCGAGCTCGAAGCCAGCGTGCCTGCCGAGCTCAGCGACGTGCTCGCGTTCTATCGCGGCGAGCTCACCAAGCTCGGCTGGCAGGAGAAGCCGGATGGCGCGGTGGTCGCCGCCGATCGCGTGCAGCTCGCTTTCGCCTCGCCGCAGGGACCAGCCGTGCTGAAGCTCGGCCGCGCCAACGGTGAGACGTCGGTCAACCTGGTGCAGAAGAACCCGGACGCCGCGACGAAGGCGGACATCATGCCCAAGCCCGGACAGGCCAAGCTGCTGCTCGGCAACATGGGCAATCAGGAGGCACAGCTCACGATCAACAAGCAGACCGTCAAGATCGCCGCCGGCGCTGGCGGTCCGCAATCGCCGAAGGGCCCCATGCTCGATCTGCCGCCGGGCAAGTACCAGTATTCGCTGAAGGTCGCCGGCCACCCGGCCCGCACCGACAGCATCACGATCGCCGCGGGTGACGCCTGGGGCCTCATGGTGGGGCCGACCGGCGAGATGCTGCCGCTCCAGATGTACTGATCCCGCCGGCTTTGCCTGTAACGGCCAGGTTGAACCAGGCCGGTTCGAGGGGCGACTAGTCGTCTAAAGGCTGCGGCCACCGTGTCGCAGCCTCTGCATCGCGCGAAGATCAAGAGGCGCGATATCCTTGGAGAGTAAGCATGACGATGGTAAGGCATCGGACGAAAGCCCCGGCACGGTGGCGGCTGTTTGCATGCGGCCTCTTCCTCCTGGCGAACTCGCCGATTGCGGCACGGGCCGACGACGGCATCGTGGACGTGGTGCAGGCCTATCGCGGCTGTATCGCACCGAGCCCGCTCGCCAGGATCAAGGCTGCGATCGGCTGGCAGAAGCTGACGCCAAAACCCGGCAAAGACATGCCCGTGCCGGCGGAATCCAGCTTCAGCGGCTTCAACACCACGGTGACGTACGGAATCAAGGAGCCGCTCCGGAGCACGCTGGAAGCTTGCGTGCCCGCCAAGCTCGGCAACGTGCTCGCCTTCTATCGCACCGAGCTCGAAAAGCTCGGCTGGCAGGAAAAGCCGGATGGCGCGGTGGTCGCCGCCGATCACGCGCAGCTTGCCTTCGCCTCGCCGCAGGGGCCGGCGCTGCTGAAACTCGGCCGCAAGAACGGCAACACCTCGGTCAATCTCGTGGCGAAGAATTCGGACGTTGCGACCAAGTCGAACATCATGCCCGAGCCCGGCGAGGCCGCGCTGGTCTTCGCCAATAGCAGCGACAACGAAGCCGTGCTCACCATCGACAAGCAGACGATCACGATCGCGGACAGCCAGCAACACGCGCTGCGGCTGGATCTGCCGCCGGGCGTGTATTCCTACGAGCTGCGCGTGGCAGGCCATCCAGCCCGCGCCGACACCCTCACGATTGCCGCCGAAGACACCTGGGAGCTTACGGTGGGACCCGATGGGAACGTACAGTCGCTGTTCCAGCTGTACTGAGCCCGACGGCCACCGGCTTTGCCTGTAACGGCCGGGTTGAACCTGTCCGGTTCGTGGGGCGACTAGTCGTCTAGAGGCTGCGGCGCCTCTGCGTCGCGCGAAGATCAAGATGCGCGACATCCTTGGAGAGTAAGCATGACGACGGCAAGGCATCGGACGACAGCCCCAGCACGATGGCGGCTGTTTGCATGCGGCCTCTTCCTTCTCGCAAGCTGCCCGCTTCCGGCACAGGCCGAGGGCTGGGTGCAGCACCTGTCGCGGCTGGGGGCCGGACCACTCAAGCTCGATCCCAATGTCGATCTGCCCGTGCCGACCCGGATCAGCCACAGATCGTTCACCTCCAACTATGCTGACGGCGTTAAGGCCCCGATCCGGCGCACGCTCAAAGCCAGCATACCCGCCGAGTTCGGCGACGTGCTCGTGTTCTACCGCACCGAGCTGGCGAAGCGCGGCTGGCAGGAACTGGCAGATGGCGCCGCCGTTGCGGCCGAGCAGGCGGAGCTCTCGTTCAAATCCCCGGAGGGGCCGGCCACCCTGAAGCTTGGTCGCGCGAAGGACGAGACCACGGTCGATCTGGTGCAGCGGAATGCGGAGGCCGCGGCCAAGGCCAATTTCCTGCCGCTGCCCGGACAAGCGCGGCTGATATTCGGCTATCTCGTGCCGGACGTGGCTTCGCTCGCGATCAACGATCAAACTATCAAGATCGCGGGCGGCGAAAATCACCCACAAACGCTGGATCTGCCGCCCGGCACGTATTCCTACCAGCTGCTCGTGTCGGGCCATCCGGTCGGCACCAATACCATCACTGTGGCCTCAGGCGAGGCTTGGTCCCTCGGGGGAGACAACGGCGATAAGCCCTCCCGGATTTACTGAACCCCAAAGCCTTCCCCGGGGCGCCCACGGCGCCTCGGAACCGGCGCCGTCACACCGGGAAAATGCGGTCGTTCTCGACGCGAGAAAGCACCCTCGAATCGGGCTTTTTGCAGCGCCCAGAATCAGTCTTCGAACGCCTTGAAAACTGCCTAAAAAACCCTATCTGATCAAAGGGTTGTGGGAGGATACTTTGCGCTAGGCGCAATCCCTCTTTCATGGCACAAATACCTCCCAAATCAGCGCCCTTTGCGCTGCTGATTCGGGCGACATCCTCGAAGGCCTCTCATGACAGAACCTGCTCGGCAGCCGCGTGCCGAAAACGAGCCCTCCAACGCGAGCGAATACGGCGCGGAATCGATCCGCGTGCTCAAGGGGCTCGATGCCGTCCGCAAGCGCCCGGGCATGTATATCGGCGACACCGACGACGGCTCGGGCCTGCATCACATGGTCTACGAGGTCGTCGACAACGCGATCGACGAGGCGCTCGCGGGCCACGCCACGCGCGTCGACGTGATCCTCAATGCCGACAATTCCGTCACCGTGCGTGACGACGGCCGCGGCATTCCCGTCGACATCCACAAGGGCGAAGGCATCTCGGCGGCCGAGGTCATCATGACCCAGCTCCACGCCGGCGGAAAATTCGACCAGAATTCCTACAAGGTTTCCGGCGGCCTGCACGGCGTCGGCGTCTCCGTCGTCAACGCGCTGTCGAGCAAGCTCGGGCTTCGCATCTGGCGCGACGACAAGGAGCACTACATCGAGTTCGCCCATGGCGATGCCGTCGCGCCGCTGAAGGTCGTCGGCGATGCGCCGGGCAGGCGCGGCACGGAAGTGACGTTCCTGGCCTCGACCGAAACCTTCAAGAACGTCGAGTATGATTTCGCGACGCTCGAGCATCGCCTGCGCGAACTCGCCTTCCTCAACTCCGGCGTCAACATCATCCTCTCCGACATGCGCCATGCGGTCGAGAAGCGCGAGGAGATGCATTATTCCGGCGGCGTCGAGGAATTCGTCAAATATCTCGACCGCAACAAGAAGGCACTCGTGCCCTCGCCGATCATGGTGCGCTCGGAAGCCAATGGCATCGGCGTCGAGGCGGCGCTGTGGTGGAACGACAGCTACCACGAGAACGTGCTATGCTTCACCAACAACATCCCGCAGCGTGACGGCGGCACCCATCTCGCCGGCTTCCGCGGCGCGCTGACGCGCCAGGTCAACGGCTATGCCGAGGCCAACGCGAAGAAGGAAAAGATCGCGCTGACCGGCGATGACTGCCGCGAAGGCCTGACGGCCGTGCTGTCGGTGAAGGTGCCGGATCCCAAGTTTTCGTCGCAGACCAAGGACAAGCTGGTGTCCTCGGAAGTGCGTCCCGTGGTCGAGAACGTGCTCAACGAGGCGCTTGCGGCGTGGTTCGAGGAGCACCCCAGCGAAGCCAAGATGATCGTCGGCAAGGTGATCCAGGCCGCCGCTGCCCGCGAGGCCGCGCGAAAGGCGCGCGAGCTGACGCGCAAGAGCCCGCTCTCGGTCTCCTCGCTGCCCGGCAAGCTCGCCGATTGCCAGGAGAAGGATCCGGCGAAGTCCGAGCTGTTCATCGTCGAGGGCGACTCGGCAGGCGGCAGCGCCAAGCAGGGCCGCAATCGCGAGTTCCAGGCGGTGCTGCCGCTGCGCGGCAAGATCCTCAACGTGGAACGCGTGCGCCCCGACAAGATGCTGTCGAGCGAGCAGATCGGCACGCTGATCACCGCGCTCGGCACCGGCATCAGCGACGATTTCTCGGTCGAGAAGCTGCGCTATCACAAGATCATCGTGATGACGGACGCCGACGTCGACGGCGCCCACATCCGCACGCTTCTGCTCACCTTCTTCTATCGGCAGATGCGCGACATCATCGACGGCGGCTATCTCTATATTGCCCAGCCTCCGCTCTATAAGGTCACGCGCGGCAAGTCCGAGCAGTACCTGAAGGACGAGCGCGCGCTCGAGGACTATCTGATCGACGCCGGGCTCGACGATTGCGTGTTCGTTCCCGGAACCGGCGGCGATCGCACCGGCCGCGACCTGCGCTCGCTGGTTGACGACGCCCGCGTCGTCCGCAGCATCCTGCGCAATTTGCACAGCCGCTATAACCGCAAGGTCGTCGAGCAGGCCGCCATCACCGGCGTGCTGAACAAGTCGATCTACGGCAATCCCGAGAACGCCACGGCCGCCGCGCAATACATCGCCAGCCGGCTGGACAACCAGGCCGAAGAGGTCGAACGCGGCTGGGTCGGGCAATTCGTCGAGGGCCAGGGCTTCCTGTTCGAGCGCACCGTGCGTGGCGTCAAGGAAGCGGCTATCATTGACGACGCGCTGCTCGGCTCGGCCGAGGCCCGCAAGCTCGACGAGTACACGACGAAGCTCCAGGACGTCTACGCCCGCTCCGGCAAGCTGCGACGCAAGGACAGCGAGCACGTCGTCCACGGCCCGGTCGACCTGTTCGAGGCGGTCACCGATTCCGGCCGCAAAGGCATCACGCTGCAGCGCTACAAAGGTCTGGGCGAGATGAACCCGGAGCAGCTCTGGGAAACCACGCTGGACACCGAAGTGCGCTCGCTACTCCAGGTGAAGGTCAAGGAGGTCGACGAGGCCGACGACATCTTCACCAAGCTGATGGGCGATGTGGTCGAGCCGCGCCGCGATTTCATCCAGGAACACTCGCTAAGCGCAACGATCGATATCTGAGGCGAAGCGGCTTCGGATTATGTCTGCTGGCCACGGCGTCGCTGCACCTCTCCCGCTTGCGGGAGAGGTCGGCGCGAAGCGCCGGGTGAGGGCTTTCTCCTCTTGGGGAGTGCCCCGTTGTGGAGACACCCTCTCCCCGCCCCTCTCCCGTAAGCGGGAGAGGGGGCTCCTTCCTGGCGATGGGCGTGCTGATGCTGATCGTCATCCTTTATGTGGTGGCCAATATCATCGGCTTGTTCTAAACGCCGGGTCCAGCGGGCCTGTTCGGGGCCAATGAGCGGCCTCCCGCCGCGACAAGTGCAGAATTGCTACCCTGCTCAATTCTCGGTAGTTTCCGCTCCCGAAGCAGCCCGCCCCACAGCAACAGGACGGAGAAAACCGACGTGGCGCCCATCCAGTATATCGTCGAGGGCGGTCACCGGCTCTCGGGCTCGATCGAGCCGTCCGGCAACAAGAACTCGGCGCTGCCGATTATCGCGGCTGCCCTGCTCACCGAACATCCGGTGACGCTTCAGAACGTGCCGCGCATCCGCGACACCGAGACGCTGGTCGAACTGATCCGCTCGGTCGGCGCGTCGGCCGAATGGCGCGAGCGCAACACGCTCGTCATTCACGCCAAGAGCATCCGCGCCGCCGATCTCGATCCCGAGCTCTGCGTCCGCATCCGCGCCTCGATCCTGCTCGCGGGCCCCCTGCTCGCCCGCTGCGGTGAGGTGATGCTGCCGCCGCCCGGTGGCGACGTCATCGGCCGGCGCAGGCTGGACACGCATGTGCTGGCGCTGGAGCAGTTGGGCGCCAAGGTCACCGCGACCGACCGGCTGGAATTCCGCGCGCCAAAGTTGACCGGCGCCGACGTGTTCCTGGACGAGCCGAGCGTCACCGCGACCGAGAACGCACTCGTTGCGGCCGTGGCTGCCCACGGCGTCACATATCTGCGCAACGCGGCCTCCGAACCGCATGTGCAGGACCTCGCCAATTTCCTGGTTGCGCTCGGCGCGAAGATCGAGGGCATCGGCACCAACACGATGATCGTTCATGGGCAGGCGACGCTCGGCTCGGCGACCTATGCGATCCAGCCCGACCATATCGAAGTCGGCTCGCTGATCGGACTTGCCGCCGTGACGCGCTCGCCCCTGCGCATCGTCCGCGCAGGCGTCGAGCATCTGCGCTCGATCCGCATGGGTTTTGAGCGGCTCGGCATCGTCTGTCGCGTCGAGGGCGACGACCTGATCGTGCCCTCCAACCAGACGCTGAAGATCCAGGACGATTTCGGCGGCCACGTGCCGAAGCTGGAGGACCAGCCCTGGCCGGCCTTCCCGGCCGATTTGATGTCGATCGCGATCGTCACCGCCACGCAATGCGAAGGCGTGATCCTGATGTTCGAGAAGATGTTCGAATCGCGGATGTTCTTCGTCGACAAGCTGATCGCGATGGGCGCGCGCATCGTGCTGTGCGATCCGCACCGCGCGATCATCGCGGGACCCAGCCGCCTGCGCGGCGCCTCGATGATCTCGCCGGACATCCGCGCCGGCATGGCCATGCTGCTCGCCGCGGTCTGCGCCGAGGGCACCTCGACGATCAACAATGCCGACCAGATCGAGCGCGGCTATGAGCGCATCGACGAGCGGCTGAACGCGCTCGGCGCCAGGATCAAGCGCGTGCCGGAACGGAAGAGCTGAGGCTATGACGTCCCTTCTCCCCTTGTGGGAGAAGGTGGTGCGAAGCGCCGGATGAGGGGTATCTATCCGCACGACGACTGAGACAGATTCGCGCGAGGAGAAAGACCCCTCACCCGTCTCGCCGCTACTCGGCGAGCCACCCTCTCCCACAAGGGGAGAGGGTGAAAAGCGCAGGCCATGTTTTCGACGCGACGCGATGCTATTGCTTGGGCATGCTCGAAACCGTCCGACGCCCGTCGCAGCAGCTTGCCGCGCCCAACCACCTCGCTGATGAATTCGGCGAGACGTTGCGGCTGGCCGTGCCGATGATGCTGACGCAGCTCGGGCAGATCGCGATGATGACGACCGACCTCGCGCTGATCGGCCGGCTCGGCCAGGACGCGGTCGCGGCCGCAGCGCTGGCACACACGGTCTACTTCATCAGCTTCACCTTCGGCCTCGGCCTCGTCGCCGCCGTGGCACCACTGGCGGCACAGGCCTTTGGCGCCGGAGACGTCGGGCGCATCCGGCGCTCCCTGCGCGTCGGGCTATGGGTCGCGCTGCTCATCTCGCTGCCGATGATTGCCTCCCCGCTCTATGGCGAAGAGATCCTGCTGGCGCTCGGACAGACGCCGCATTCGGCCGCGCTGGCGCAGCGCTATCTGTTCGGGCTTGCCTGGGGCATCGCACCGGCGCTCGGCTTCATTGCGCTGCGCGGATTCATGGGCGCCGTGAACCGGCCGCAACCGCCGCTATGGATCACCTTTGCCGCGATCCCCGCCAATGCGGTGCTGGTCTATCTCTTGATCCACGGCCTGTTCGGCCTGCCGCAGCTCGGCCTGCTCGGCGCAGGGCTCGCGACCACGCTCATCAACTTCGGCACCTTCTTCGCAGCGCTGGCCATCGTCGCGTTTCGAAAGCCGTTTTCGGACTATCATCCGCTCGTACACCTCTGGCGTGGCGACTGGCCCTTGACGCGCGAGCTGATCGCGATCGGCGCGCCGATCTCGTTTGCGCTGCTGATGGAATACGGCATGTTCTCCTCGGCCGCGCTTCTGATGGGACTGATCAGCACGACCGCGCTTGCCGCCCATCAGGTCGCGCTCCAGGTTACCGCCGTGCTGTTCATGATCCCGCTCGGCATCGGCATGGCGGCGACAGTGCGGGTCGGACACGCCTTTGGCCGCAGCGAGCCGGCGGCGGTGCAGCGCGCAGGCCTCGTCGCGGCGCTGCTCGGAGTTGCGCTCGTCGCGGCGCTAACGCTTGCCATCGTGATCGGCCGATATGCGCTGGCGCGGCTGTTCTTCGGCGGTGGCGAGACGAGCTCGGAGACGATCGAGCTGACCGCGACGTTGCTCCTGGTCGGCTCGACCTTCTTCATCGCCGACGGTCTGCAGACCATCATGGGCGGGGCGCTGCGCGGCCTCAACGACACAACGATGACGCTCGTCTTCGCCATCATCGGTTATTGGTGCGTCGGCTTCCCGAGTGCCTGGCTGCTCGCCTTCAACATCCATCTCGGCGCGGTCGGCGTCTGGATCGGGCTGTCGCTCGGGACCTTCGTCTACGCCGCCCTTCTGATCTTGCGCTTCCAGCGGCTGGCGCGCAGATTGGGGGAATGACGCCCGTCCGCGAAGTTACCCCAGAGGTCGACGCCGACGCACTGCTTGCCGGCGCGCAATTCATCGACGCCCATCGCGTTGAGATCGGCGGGAAGGTGCTTACCGCCCGCGAGGCCTGTGTCCGAATGGTGCTGCACGGACCGCGCTGGATCGATGCGCTGCTGCGCCTGCGTAACATCCTGGTGACGCCGTTCGGGCTCAAGACGTCGGGCGAAGGCGCGCCGGCGCCGGGAGGCCTGATCGGGCTGTTTCCGGTGGTCAGCGAAACGCCGGAGCGACTCGTCGCCGGCTTCGATGACTATCATCTCGATTTCCGCATCGTGGTCGATGTCGCCGGCGACGCGACGCAGAAGCAGAAGCAGAAGCAGGTGACCTCGACCACGCTGGTGCGGACACATAATCTGCTCGGCCGAAGCTATCTCACGCTGATCATGCCCTTCCACAAGCTGGTGGTCCGCAGCATGATGGGGCGGATCGTGGAGGCAGTCCGATGACCCTCTCAGTCGACCTCTTCTTCTCCTTCCGAAGTCCCTACAGCTATCTGGCGCTGCCCAGAACGCTGAAACTCGTCGCGGGCTATGATCTCACGGTGAACCTGCGGCCGGTCTATCCGCTCGCGGTGCGCGTGCCCGGCTTCTTCAAGAGAACCAACCGGCAGTTCATCCCCTATGTCATCCTTGACAGCAGCCGCGTGGCTCAGCACGAGAACATTCCGTTCCGCTTTCCCCGTCCCGACCCGGTCGTACAGGACAGGACGACGCTGGAGGTCGCGGCGGAGCAACCCTACATCCATCGCCTGACCCGGCTCGGCGCCATGGCCCAGCTCGAGGGTCGCGCGCTCGAATTTACCTCCGCGATCGCGCGCGTGTTGTGGGACGGCTCGGCCGAGGGATGGAACGAAGGCGACCATCTCGCGCGTGCCGCCGAAAAAGCCGGCTTCGATCTCGCCGCGATGGATGCGGCGATCAGCGCCGATCCTGATAGCTACCAGCAGGTGATCGCTGACAACGAAAGGGATCACGCGGCCTCCGGCCATTGGGGCGTGCCGACCTTCGTTTTCGAGAACGAGCCGTTCTTCGGCCAGGACCGCATCGATCTCCTGGTCTGGCGCATGCAAAGCAAGGGTCTGAGGCGGCGCTAACCCCGCGACCGTGAACCAGTTTCTCCGCGCAAGCGACTGAGACGTGACGGCCGGCAGCTATGCCGGCCTACGTTTTGCTCGCGTTCGGAGATCCGATGTATCTGGCCAAATTCTTCCATCGTCCGCCTGGTGATGACGACCGCGAGCTGCTGCTGATCCTGGGCGGCGACCCCATGATCATCGGCATCCACATGCGCGAGGGAGAGTACGGATCGGACGAGTTTCTGCGCGAGACCTATTCGGACGCCACCGTGGCGATCTCCTCGTTCCGGCGCGAGGGGGCCAGGCTCGTCGACGCCGGCTATTTCGAGACCAGCCACACCAAATATACGCTGCGCAACCTCTTGCCCGATCCGCAAGCCAAGCCGGATTGGCAGAAGGGCCTGGACGAACTGATGATGGCCGCACTGGGCGCACCGCTCGCCGAGCAGGCAAAACATCTCCGGGCGCTGAAGGGCACGCCGGCCGAGCACGAGCCGCTGTATCTGTGGCTTGCCGCTCATCACGGCCTCGCGGCCGATGCGGACGCGCAACGGACGCTGCACATTGCCGAACGGGCGCGCGATACGCTGGCTGCGCGGCGTGCCGCAGAACAACCGCATTACGCCTGGTCGATTTACGAGAGCGAGCTGGAGGGGCGTATCCTCGAATCGCTCAGCGACGCCTATGTGCGCGCGGGCAATCCATCGGCCGGACTCGCGGCGATCGAGCGGGCCTGCAGGGTCGCGGCCAATCACAAGCGCATCCTGCAGCGCGCCGTCATCCTCTGCGTCTATTTTCCGGAGCGCACGGAGGATGCCTTCGACGATGCCTATCGCCGGTCACGCTATGGCGGCTATGAGGACATCATGGCGCTGCCCGGTTACGCCGACTACGAAGCGCGGCGCAAAGCGGACGCAAACGGACAGTGGCGCTGGAAGACCGCTGAACCCGCGCGCGAAGAAGAGGTGCGCAAGGCGGAAACCGAGCTCGGCCTTCAGCTACCGGACGACTATCGCAAATTCCTGCTGTCGCGCGGCGAGACCGAGCTCCTGGTCCGGCTGCCCGAGGACTCCGCCGAGCTTCGCTTCTATCGGCCTGCGGATCTCGCCACCCAGCGCAGCAACATTCTCAGCTTTGTCTCTTTCGCGGACGCCGAGCAGCTCGAGGAGGCCGTCGCGCATTTCCGCGCGGAATACGGCGTTTCGCTCCGGCACTTGCTGCCCGTAGCCGAGCCGGCACAGGCCAGCCGTTGCCTTCTGCTCCATCTCGAACCGGGCGAGCGCTACGGCTGGTGCTATCGCTGGGATCATGACGGCGCCTGGGAGCTGGAGAGGCCGGAACCGAATTTTGATGCAGCGCTCGCAGCCCTCATTCAGGGAATCGAGCAGCGCGACAAGCTGACCCTCGGCTTCCTCAACATCTAGCTCGACTGATCCGCAACCCGCGCCGGCTTGTCCGCCGCCGCCTCCGACCACTCGCCGATGACGCGATCGAGGTCGCTGAGATTCTGGTGCATCTGCTCCAGCGAGAAGCCGAGCGCGAAGAAGCGCTCGGCGGTATCGCCGGGCTGGCCGCGGATCAGGCCGTCGCGACGAACGGCGGCGACCGCATCGGCGTAGGTCTGCAGCGCAACGTGCACGGGATGGATCGGCGGCGCACCGGCGCCGGCCCGCAGCGCCGCGGCCGCGGAGCGCAGGAACTGCGCGATCACCGTACCGACCTCCGACAAGGGCGCGGCGAGCCTGACCTGCACGTCGGCCGGCAGCGGCACCACGGTGGCGCGGCCGATCATCACGACATCATGGCGCAGCCGCAGCACTGTTCGCAGCAGAGGACCGGTGTCGGGCCCGCTCGACAGGCGCGCCGCGCGCTCGCGCTCGGCCTCGGCGCCAGTGGCGTTGAGTCCCACCATCGCGGTGCCGATGCCGTCCTGGATCCGATGCAGCGCGTCGTTGTCGCGGCCGCGCGTCAGGCCTGCCAGCAGTTCGGTGAAGGCGTCGGCGATCAGCTCGAGCAGGCGCGCAGCGCCGGCACGAATCTGCCGGATCGCGCGCGACGGCAGCACCAGGAAAGAGACGAGCAGCCCCGTGATCGCGCCGACCGCGACCTCGCTGACGCGATCGATCGCCGAAGTCATGGGATCGGAGTGATGCAAGGTGGGAACCAAAAGCACGATCACGGCGGTCACTGTCGCAGCGCTGAGACTCGGATTGATAGCGGCGATGAAGGCGAGCGGGGCGACCGACAAGACCAGAAGCCCCAACAGCCCGGCTTCGCTCGAATAGGGGATCAGGATTGCGATGGCGCCACCATAGATGGCGCCGCCGATCGTGCCGAGCATGTAGTCGCGCGTCGCCTTCAGCGAGCGCCCGACGCTCATCTGGGTCACGATCAGCGAGGTCAGGACCGCCCAGAGCGGCAGCAATAGGTGCAGCGCGGTTGCGATCACATAGGCCGCGGTTGCCGCCACCGTGACCCGGATCGCCAGCCCCAGTTGCGTCCTTCGCGACCGAACCCGGTCGTATAGCTGCCGTGCGAATGCCATCGTCGAATATCCCGATCCCCGTAACCCGGCCCAAAGCATAGCTGATACCCGCAAGCCGCCAGGCGGCTTGAAAGGAAAAATCCGCCCGCCTACCCTGCCGGCCAAAACGAGGAAACACGATGGCCCACGAAACCGCAACGCTCGCCGCCTTCGTCTGCAACCTGAAATACGAGGATGTTCCGGCGGAGGTGCTTGAGCGCGCAAAAGTGCTGACGCTCGATTTCCTCGGCAGCGCGATTCGCGCGCGCCGCGAGGCGGAATCGACGCCGTCGCTGCTGAAGATGCTGGAGGTGCTCGCGCTCGACGGCAAGGGCGAGTCCACCGTGTTCGGCGACAGCAAAACCTGGACGCCGGCGGTCGCCGCGCTCCTCAACGGCGCCCTCGGCCACTCCCTCGATTTCGACGACACGCATGCGGATTCCTCGCTGCATCCGAGCGCGCCGGTGGTGCCCGCGGCTTTCGCAGTCGGCGAGATGGTCGGCGCCTCCGGGCGCGACGTGCTCACCGCGATCGTCGCAGGCTACGAGATCTGCTGCCGGCTCGGCAACGCGCTCGACCCGACCTCACATTATGCCCGCGGCTTCCATCCGACCGCGACCGCAGGCACCTATGGTGCGGCGGCCGCAGCTAGCAAGCTGTTCGGCCTGAGCGAAAAGCAGATCATCTCGGCCTTCGGCGTCTCCGGCAGCCAGGCCGCGGGCTCGCTGCAATTTCTGCTCAACGGCGCTTGGAACAAGCGCTACCAGGTCGGCGCCGCCGCGATGAACGGCGTGATCGCCGCGACGCTGGCGCGCAACGATTTCATCGGCTCGACGGAATCGGTCGAGGGCAAGCACGGCCTCCTGGTCGGCTACACAGATGATGCGCATCCGGACAAAGCGGTCGCCGAGCTCGGCAAGAGCTACGAGACCATGAAGATCGGCGTCAAACCCTATCCAAGCTGCCGCTACACCCACGCCGCGATCGACGCGCTGATCGCGATGCGGCGCGAGCACAATTTGACGCCCGAGCAGGTCAAGCGTGTCGAGATCGGCCTGCATCGCAACGGCATCACGCTGACCGGCGATGCCGCGACCAAGCGGCACCCGCGCTCGATCGTCGGCGGCCAGTTCTCGATGTTTTTCACCGGCGCGCTCGCCCTCGACCAGGGCAGCTTCGGCTGGGACGACTATGGCAGGCTCGGCGATGCCGCAATCGATGCGCTCGCCGACAAGTTCGACGTCGTGCAGGATGCCCGCCTGGAAGGCCGCGTCCATCCCTTCGGCGCGCGCGTGAGCATCACCACCGACGACGGCGTGCACGAGCGGCTCTACGCCGATCCCTCGGGCGAACCGAACTCGTTCCCGGATGCGCAGGCGATGCAGCAGAAATTCTTGACGCTGGCACGCCCCGTGCTGAACGCGCGTGCCCAGCAATTTGCCGATGCGATCCTGTCGCTGGAACGATTCGACCGCGTGGCGAAGGCGACGGAGCTGGGGAGGCAATAAGCCCAGCTCGCCCCGCATCGGCGCTGCACCTTCTCCCGCAAAGGGAGAAGGGAAGAGCCCACTAATTCCCACCCGCCATCTTGCTCTTGTCATGCGTGGCTGCGACCACGTCGCGGACGAGGTCGAACACGCCGTCCACCTCCGGTGGCCAGTTCGGCGAGCGGCCGAGGCGCACGATCACCAGGCGCTCGGACGGGATCACGATCGCATATTGCCCGATCGTCCCCTTGGCGAAGAACGCATCGCGCGGCCAGCCATGTTCGATGCGGAATTTCGCGCCAAAGCTGTCGCCCTGATTGGTCCAGAAGCCGGCGCCGATGCCGACCCAGGCATTTGGCGTCGCCGATGCCGAATAGCTGACCCAGCCCTCGGGCAGGATACGCTTGCCGCCAACGACGCCGTCGTTGAGATAGAGCTGGCCGAACCGAGCCCAGTCGCGTGCGGACGCCAGCATTTCGCCGGAGCCCTCGATCGTGCCGGCGCCGTCGAGCTGAAGCGTGACGTTGACCATGCCGAGCGGCGCGAACAGTTCGCGGCGCGCGAAACGGAGCGCATCTCCGGGCTTACCGCCGGCGGCATTGCGGATCAGCTGCGCGAGGATGACGAAGTTGCCGTCGTGATAATTCCAGGCCGTGTCCGGCGCGGTCGCAAGCGGCGCACGCTCGGCAAAGGCTGCCATGTCGTTTTCCGCATACTTCATCGTGTTGACCGGCTCGAGCGCAGAGCCGAGCGAGGCCTGCAACGAGCTTCCGAGCGCGAGCCCAGCGGTGTGACGCAGCAACTGGTCGACGGTGATAGCATGGCGCGGATCATCCGGATTCTGCCAGGCGGCGATCGGCGCGGGCCCGTCGAGCTTGAGTTTGCCCTGGCGCACTAGAATGCCTGTCAGCGCCGAGGTCACCGACTTGGTCATGGAGAAGCCGAGCAGCGGCGTCTGCGGT
The DNA here is from genome assembly GCF_024199885.1 of Bradyrhizobium sp. CCGUVB23. NCBI lineage: Bacteria > Pseudomonadati > Pseudomonadota > Alphaproteobacteria > Hyphomicrobiales > Nitrobacteraceae > Bradyrhizobium > Bradyrhizobium sp. CCGUVB23. Next base: position 4,092,887 of record NZ_JANADQ010000001.1, on the reverse strand, counting down.
CCGACACCGTCGGCATACCGCTCGGCGATGATGTGGCCGGCCTTCATGACGACGATCGCGCGCGTGCGCCGATAGGGCGGCTGCGCGGGTTCGGTGAAAGCGCGGTCGAGCGCGGTTGACAGTCCTTCGCTTTGCGGCTCCACCAGTCCCGGGCCGGCGATCTCCGGCAGCAAGGCGGGCTGCTTGTCGTCAGGCGGCAGTGCCCCGTCGGTGATCCGCTGGCCGTGCTCGAGCGTGCAGCCGAGCCCCTCACGATAGACGGCGTGGCTGCGACCGATGCCGAACAGTGACACCGTCACATCCTTGCGCACGCGATCGACCTGAAAATCCATCGCCCAGGTCAACAGACCGGCGCCCGGCATCGCATCCGTGGTCTCGGCGAGATTGTGCTGGGGATCGAGGCCGGAGACGAACGTTTCCGCGCAGAGCGTGTCGGCGATGAAGCCGGTGGCAACCTTGGGCACATCGCGCGCCCGCGCCGCGCCGAGCGCGAGGCCGGCACAGGCAATGGCGGTGGTGAGGAGGAGGATTTTTCGGCGGCGGGTCACAGGCTTTCTCCGGTTCGAGGCGAGTGCCGGAGAGGGAGCCGGATGCGGGCGGGAAGCGCTCGCCGGATTTGGAAAATGACCTGGTTGAAACTGATCGGACCTAGCCGATTTTGAAATTTATCTGTGATTTCAATGATCTAAAAATCTAAGCCGCATCGGCCTTGAGTCGGCGATATTCCGTCGGCGTCACGCCGGTCACCGCCTTGAAGGCGCGGTTGAACGGGCCGAGGGACTGGAAGCCGGCGTCCATCGCGATGGTGATAACGGGAACCTCGGCCTGGGTGGGATCGGCCAGCGCGGCCTTCGCCTCCTCGATCCGGTGGTTGTTCAGGAACACATTGAAGTTGCGGTAGCCGAGCCGCTGGTTGATCAGCCGACGCAACCGGTATTCCGGGATCTTCAGCCGGCCCGCCAGCACGCCGATGGTGATGTTCTCCTGGCGGTAGATCCGCTCATCCGCCATCAGCCGCATCAGGGCATCGATCAGCTTCTGGTCAGCGGCATCTTCGGCTCCTTGCGGGCTGAAAATGACCGCCGGTGCGGCCTCCGCGGCAACCGGAAACAGATCGGCGGCATCGACGCGCATCATGGCATAGGCGATGGCCGCGACGATGCAGGCGAGCACGCCGGCATTGATCGTGTCGGCGGCATCGCCGACGCGGTAACCCGCGACGGAGATCTGAAGCAGTGCATTCACTCCGCCATAGAGCGCGCCGGCACAGACGAGGAAGACGCGAACGCGGCGGCGGCGCTCGACCAGGTCGGCCGGCCACGAGGCGATCGTCTGCCCAATCGCAAGCGCGATGAAGCCGAGCACGATCAGATTGACCACCGTCACCGAGAACCGCACGTGGCCGCCCGGTGCAATCCAGAGGCATCCAACGAAGCTGAACGCCGTCACCAGCGCCCAGACCCATCCGTTCCACCAGCTCAAGCGAAACTCATCGTCGAACAGCGCGCGCGTGAACAGCCAGAACACCACGATGTTGCCGGTCGATAGCGCAATTAGCGGCGCATGCGATGCCGGGATCCGCGACGTGACACCAACCGAATAGCTAACCGCATGCGCGGCCAAGCCCAGTGCGAGAGCAGCACCGAGCCGCCCCGCCAACACGTTGCGAAAATCGGCGACCAATGACGCAGCCAGCACCAGTAGCAGCGCGACGCTGGCGGAGCGGAAGGCAAGCTCGAGAGCGGCTGTAGTCATCAAATGTTGCGACCGATGGGTTTGGGCAGCCCGAACATCGTCCGTCAGGCCGATTTTTTCAAGCACCCGCAGGTTATCAGAGTTAGCGACGCCTCATCACGCGCATGCGATGAGCGGTCCGGGTATTATTGCGACGGCAATGCCAAATCCTGCTACGATTGCGCCAAAGACGGCCAACAGGAGTTCTCCCATGAGCTGGATGCCCGACAACGATCCCGTGCTCGGCGATCCCAAAACATGCGATGCGCTCGATCTCGTCATCGTGCCGCGCACCCGCGATCTCGGCGATGGATTTGAAGTCCGCCGCGCGCTGCCGCATGGCAAGCGGCAGATGGTCGGGCCCTTCATCTTCTTCGATCATTTCGGCCCGGTGCAGTTCGTTTCCGGCAAGGGCATGGACGTGCGGCCGCATCCACATATCGGCCTTGCCACCGTCACCTATCTGTTCGACGGCGCGATCATGCATCGCGACAGCGAGGGCAACGTCCAGGAGATCGCGCCCGGCGCGATGAATCTGATGACCGCCGGCCGCGGCATAGCGCATTCCGAGCGCACGCCGGATACGCAGCGCGCCTCGGGTCAGAAGATGCTGGGCTTGCAAAGCTGGATCGCGCTGCCGGCAGCATCGGAAGAGATCGCGCCGTCGTTCCAGCACTACGCCGCCGGCGACCTGCCGATGATCTCCGAGCGCGATTTCACCGCGCGGGTGATCGCCGGCTCCGCGTTCGGCATCACCTCGCCGGTCACGATGGTCTCGCCCTGGTTCTATACCGAGGTGACGGCGGCGGAAGGCGCGAGCGTGCCGCTCGACCCCGATCACGAGGAGCGCGCGATCTATGTCGTCGACGGCGAGGTCGAGATCGCCAATGAGCGGTATGAGGGGCCGCGCCTGCTGATCTTCCGGCCCGGCGACCGCATCACCGTGAAGGCCGTGAGGCCGACGCGGATGATGTTTCTCGGCGGCGATGCACTGGAGGGTCCGCGCCACATCTGGTGGAATTTCGTCTCCTCCAGCAAGGAGCGGATCGAGCAGGCCAAGCAGGACTGGAAAACCGGCCGCTTTGCGGCTGTTCCGCAGGAACACGAGTTCATTCCGCTGCCGGAATAGGCTATCCCGATCTTGGGCCGCCTTTTCGCGCGGCTTAAGATCTCCTGTCCGAAGGCCCCCTGCCGATGACCACCATGCTCTCCAGTGACCTGCCGCTCCCCAAGATCGGGCGTGGCAAGGTGCGCGATATCTACGCCGTCGATGACGACCGCCTGCTGCTCGTCACCACCGACCGCATCAGCGCCTTCGACGTCGTGATGGGCGAGACCATCCCGATGAAGGGAGCGGTGCTAACCCAGATCAGCGCCTTCTGGTTCAGGGAGCTCGAAGGCGTGGTGCCGCATCACGTCATCAGCGCCAACACGGATGAGATCATCGCAGCAGTGCCGGCGCTGAAAGCGCACCGCGCCGACATCCTCGGCCGCGCCATGCTGTGCAAGCGCACCACGGTGTTTCCGATCGAATGCGTGATCCGCGGCTACATCTCCGGCTCCGCCTGGAAGGAATACGCGGCCTCCGGCACGCTCGCCGGTGAGAAGCTGCCGGCGGGGCTCGTGGAGAGCGAAAAACTCGATCCTGCGATCTTCAGCCCGGCGACCAAGGCCGAGACCGGCCATGACGAGAACATCACGATCGCGCGGATGCGTGAGATCGTCGGCGACGAGGTCGCCTATACGCTGGAAAGCATGACGCGCGCGATCTACACGCTCGGCGAGGAGCTGGCGCGAGAACAGGGCATCATCATCGCGGACACCAAGTTCGAATTCGGCCGCGACAAGGACGGCCGCATCATCCTGATCGACGAGGTGATGACGCCGGACTCATCGCGCTTCTGGGCGGTCGACGCCTACAAGCCCGGCCAGCCGCAGGCGAGCTTCGACAAGCAGCCGTTGCGCGACTATCTCGATGTCGAGCGCCGCGCCGGCCGCTGGAACGGCGACGCCCCGCCCCCGCCGCTGCCGGCAAGCGTCGTCGAGGCGACGAGCAAGAGGTACCTGGAAGCGTATCGGCGGATTACGGGGTCGGAGCTGAAGCTCTAGCTCTCCTCGCGAGTCATCGTCGGGGACGCACTCCGACGTTGACCGCCATTCACATTCCGCTGTCGTCCTGGACAAGCGAGCGGAGCGAGCGTTGATCCAGGACCCATTACCACAGGACAGGGTTTGGCGAAGATTCGCGGTTACGTTCGCTCCACGACTTCTCCCTGGGGTAATGGGTCCGGGCTTTCGCCAGGACGACACCGAGGCTGACACGGCGCCTTCGACCGATCATTTCAGATCGCCCAAACTGTTGGCTATTTCATATTTGCAAGAATCCTTTTGCGCTAGGCTCGCAGTCGTCTACGTCTCGGACGGGAATTTTCAGAGGCGAGCGCAAGGGCGTGACAGATCCAGCAATCACCTACGATCCAGCCACTCGATTCGATCCGACTCTCAAGCGTGCGCTGAATGATATACTGGGCGGCGGCGCCGCGAGCGTGCTGACCGTCACCTTCGGGCTCTCCTATGCCCTGCTGATCTTCGCCGGTCCGCTCTCGCCCTATCTGTCCTACGGAATCGCCGCGACCTTCATCAGCTCCGCCGTGCTTGCGGCCGTCATCGGATTCGGAAGCTCCCTGCCCTTTGCGATTGCCGCGCCGGACAGCTCCACCGCTGCGGTGACGGGAATCCTGGCCGCCTCGCTGGTCGAGCGCATCGATGCGGCGAATCTGCCGGCACCATTGCTCTCGTCCGTGTTGATCACGCTCGGCCTGTCGACCGTTCTGACCGGTATCACGCTGTGCGGATTGGGGCTGACGCGGATGGGCCGGGCGATCCGCTACGTGCCTTATCCCGTGGTCGGCGGATTCCTCGGAGCCACCGGACTTCTGATCGTCATGGGCGCGATCCGGGTGATCACCAATCATCCGGTGCAGCTCGGGACGCTGTTGCGCTTCACCAGCGGCGTCACCCTGTCGGAACTGGGAGCGGCCTGCGCCATGGCGCTGGTGCTGTACCTCACCTGGCATCGCTCGCGCAGCCCGTTCGGACTGCCCATCATCCTTGTCGGCGGCATGCTCACGGCGCATGTGGCGTTCTGGATCGCGGGCATCTCGCCGGAGGACGCGCGCGCCATGGGCTGGACCTTCCAGCCTCCGCCGCCGGCGGCCTTCATGCTGCCCTGGCACAGCGATGATCTCGTCCGCTATCCCTGGTCCGCCGTGCCGGACCTGCTCGGCAACGTGGTTGCCGTGATCTTCGTCACGGCGTCCAGCACATTGTTCAACACCACGGGGATCGAGGTCGCCGTGCATCGCGAGGCCAATCTGGAGCGCGAGCTGAACATCACGGGCGCGGCCAACATCCTGACCGGGGCAATCGGCGGCTATACCGGCTGCATTTCGGTCAGCCGTTCGATTCTCAATTTCAGCAGCGGCGGCCGCGGACGCTTGTCCGGCCTCACCGTCGCGGCCATGTCGCTGCTGATGCTCGCCATCGGCCCCGACCTGCTCGGGTTCATGCCGAAATTCGTGCTGGGCGGCCTTCTGCTCTATCTCGGCGCCGATCAGCTCCACAAATGGATCATCGAATCGCGCAAGCGGCTGTCGAAGCTCGAATATCTGTCGCTGATCGCCATCATCATCATCATTGTCGGCTGGGGCTTCGTGCCGGGCATCCTGATCGGGGTGATCATCGGCTGCCTGACATTCGCGTTCAGCGCGGCGCGGGTGGAGTCGATCAAGTACAGCTTTGACGGCTCCGAATACCGCTCTTCGCTCGACCGCTCGCGCGACGACCAGGAGGTGCTGCTGGCCCATGGCGGCACGATCCAGGGCCTGAACCTGCAGAGCTACCTGTTCTTCGGCTCCGCCAACCGGCTCTATCAGCACGTCAAGCGCCTGCTCCAGGAGCGGCCGGAGTGCCGCTATCTGCTGTTCGACTTCAAGCTCGTGACCGGCGTCGATTCGTCAGCCGCCTACAGCTTTGCCCAGATCAAGCGCAGCGCACGCGACCTCGGCGTCGAGCTGATCCTGGTGCATCTGTCGGCCGCGGCCGAAAAGGTGCTGCGGTCCAGCGATTTCATCAGTGAAGGCGTCACCATCATTCCCGAGCTCGATCATGCGCTGGAGTGGTGTGAGAACGAGATCATCTCGCAACATCAGGGGCTGGCGCAGGAAGAGGCCAACCTGCGGGACTGGTTCGCGCGGATTCTCGATAGCGAGCGTGACGCCGACGAGTTGATCCGCCGCTGCCAGCGTATCGAGGTCGACGCCGGGGAGGTCATCGTGCACGCCGGCGACCCAGCCGATTCCATGCACTTCATCCTCGACGGACGTGTCGGCATCATGGTCCCGGCCGAGGACAACCGGACCACCCGCGTGCGCAGCCTTGGCCGCTACACCACGATCGGCGAGATGGGTCTGGTGTCGCATACGCCGCGCAGCGCGACCATCCAGGCCGAGGTCGCGAGCGTGCTCTATGTACTGAACACGCACCAGTTCGATGCGATCAGGGACGAAGACCCCGAGCTCAGCCATAAGCTCCTGACTTATTTCGTGTCGGTCATGGCCGAGCGGCTGAGCTTTGCAAACAGGACGATCGCGGTGCTGCGGCGCTGACGAAAGCGTAGCCCGGATGGAGCGAAGCGCAATCCGGGTTTCTCACCAGACTCGGGAATCCCGGATTTCGCTTCGCTCCATCCGGGCTACGGCACTCCATCCGCGGCTACAAACCTAAATCCCCGCCATCATCACGTATTTGATCTCGACATATTCTTCCATGCCGTGATGCGAGCCTTCGCGGCCGAGGCCGCTTTCCTTGACGCCGCCGAAGGGCGCGACTTCCGTCGTGATCAGGCCGGTGTTGACGCCGACCATGCCGGATTCCAGCGCTTCGGCGACACGCCAGACGCGGCCGAGGTCGCGGGAATAGAAGTAGGAGGCGAGACCGAACGGCGAGTTGTTGCACATCGCGATCACCTCGGCTTCGTCCTTGAAACGGAACACCGGCGCGAGCGGGCCGAAGGTCTCTTCATGCGCAACGAGTGCATCCGGTTTGACGTTGGCAAGCACCGTCGGCTCGAAGAAGCTGCCGCCGAGCGCATGGCGCTTACCGCCGGTGACGATTTTGGCGCCGCCCTTGACTGCATCCTCGATGTGCTTTTCGACCTTCAGCACTGCGTCCAAATTGATCAGCGGCCCCTGCACCACGCCGGTCTCGGTGCCGTCGCCGATCTTCATCGCCGCGACCTTCTTGGAAAGCTTCTCGACGAACTCGTCGTAGATCTTGTCCTGGGCATAGAGGCGGTTGGCGCAGACGCAGGTCTGACCCATGTTGCGATATTTCGAGACGATCGCACCTTCAACCGCTGCATCGATATCGGCATCGTCGAACACCACGAACGGCGCATTGCCGCCAAGCTCGAGGCCGAGCTTCTTCACCCCGACGGACGCCTGCTGATAGAGGATCTTGCCGACCTCCGTCGAACCGGTGAAGCCGACGAAGCGCACGGCGGGATGCTCGCACAGCACCTTGCCGATCGCCGACGAATTGCCGGTGAGGATGTTGAACACGCCCTTCGGCACGCCGGCCTTCTCGGCGAGCGCGACCAGCGCAAGCGCCGTCAGCGGCGTTTCATTCGCGGGCTTCAGCACCACGGTGCAGCCAGCCGCGAGCGCAGGCGAGACCTTGCGGGTGATCATGGAGCAGGGAAAGTTCCACGGCGTGATGGCGCCGCAGACGCCGATCGGCTGCTTGATCGCAAGCAGGCGTGCGTCGGGACGCTGAGTCGGGATGGTCTCGCCATAGACACGGCGGGCCTCCTCGGCAAAGAACTCGACATAGGCGCCGCCGATATCGACCTCGCCGAGCGCTTCAGTCAGCGGCTTGCCTTGCTCGGAGGTCAGGATCAGCGCGAGATCCTCGCGATTGGCCGCAATCAATTCGAACCATTTGCGCAAGATGTTGGAGCGCTGCTTGGCGGTCAACTTGGCCCAGGCAGGGAAGGCGTGCTCGGCGGCTTGCACCGCCTGCGTCGTCTCTGCCGTGCTCATGACCGGGACTTTTGCGAGCTCGACGCCGTTCGCCGGATTGGTCACCGGCCGCGACGGCGTGCCAACCCAGGCGCCGTCGATGTAGCAGGCCTCGCGCAGCAGCGAGGGATCCTTGAGACGATCGCGCAGGGCGGCGGTGGCTTGCGGGGCGCGTGCGGCGGCGGTCGGGGTCATGGCGTTGCTCCTGGGACTGTCGGATTGGCCCGGAATATAGGGGCATGCGGGGCATATTGCATCGCCCCGCAACGCAAGTCTGCTTCAAGCTAATCTGGGATCAGCGCGAAGCCGGGGCAGGACGATTTTTGCTTGAGTCTGGCCGCGATCTCTTACCTCTGCGTACGGGAGGTGTCCTGCATCGTGGGCAGAACTCAGCTCAACTCAGTCTTGGCGTTGTCTACGCCGCGCCGCTCATATAGGTCTCGCGCCGGCCGATCATGCGCTCGGCGGCCGCCTTCGCGTCGGCCCTGGTCGAGGTGGCGCAGGTCCGGTACTCGAGATCCGGCACGGAAGTGGTGTCGCGCCGGCCGAACCACGACTTCGAGCCGACCGGCAGCAGCGCCAGGGCCTGCGCCAGATTGTCGACCGCTCCGAAGGAATGTAGCGCGCCGGTACCGGCGATCCGGACTTCGTAAATGCCTGGCGAAATCGGCGCCTCGAGGTTCTCGCCCCGCCCCTGACGGGGATAGCGCTTCCATTCGCTCCAGGTCGAAATCATTTTAAGCCCCCTCGCGGCAACCGAAGCCGCCAGCATTTGCTTCAAATCTTTGGCCGGCCGCGTCTGAACGCCTTCACAAAATATTTCAGAGCAGTATGCCCGAAGCATATCGCCTGATACCCCGCGAGGTCTCGGCGAAGTGCGGTCATCCACCGCAGATTGTGACGAGGTGTTGCAGTTTGGTCCCCGTGTCGTCCTTCGCGGGTGACCCGCCGTCAAGTCACGACATCGCGAACGGCACTGCAGTTGAGATGCTTGCCGCACGTGGTTCGCGGGAGGACAATCGATCACTTCCAACAATAATCAAACCGGAGGAAATGCGCATGCAAAGCAAAGCCCAGATCGATCAGGTTCTGCGCCAGAAGAGCGATGCGAAGGCCATTCCCGGCGTCGTCGCCGTCGCCGCGACCGGCAAGGACGTGCTTTATGAAGGCGCGTTCGGCAAGCGCGACCTGTCCAAGCCCGATGCAATGACGGTGGACAGCGTGTTCTGGATCGCGTCGATGACGAAGGCGGTCACCGCCGCAGGTGCGATGCAACTGGTCGAGCAGGGCAAGCTTTCGCTCGAAGCACCGATCAGCACGGTGTTGCCGGACCTCGCCGCCCCGCAAGTGCTCGAAGGTTTTGATGCCAATGGCGCGCCAAAGCTGCGTCCGGCGAAGCGGCCGATCACGCTGCGCCAACTCATGACCCATACCGCCGGCTTCTGCTATGAATTGTGGAACGGCGACATCGCCGCTTTTCTGGAAAAAACGGGAACGCCGGGAATCACCACCTGCAAGAACCACACGTTGAGAAGGCCGATTGCGTCCGATCCGGGCACGCGCTGGGAATACGGCATCAACATCGATTTCGTCGGCAAGGCGGTCGAGGCCGTCAGCGGCAAGCGGCTCGACGCGTACTTGCGCGACAACCTGTTCGCGCCGCTCGGCATGAGTGATACGGCGTTCAAGATCACCGATGACATGCGCAAGCGGCTGGTCGGCATGCACGCGCGCGGCGAGAACGGACAGGTCGCTGCGATCCCGTTCGAGCTCGAGCAGGAGCCGGAATTCCACATGGGTGGCGGCGGCCTTTATTCCACCGCAAGCGACTATATCAAGTTCACCCAGATGATCCTGAACAAGGGCCGCGGCAACGGCAACCAGGTCCTCAGGCCTGAGACGATCTCAACCATGAGCCAGAACCACATCGGCGATTTCAACGTCACCAAGTTGATTTCGGCTGCACCGATCTACACCAACGATGTCGATCTCTATCCTGAGCAGGCGAAGAAGTGGGGCCTCAGCTTCATGATCAACACCGCCAAGACGGCTGAGGGCCGCAGCCCGGGCAGCATGGCCTGGGCGGGACTCGCCAACACCTTTTTCTGGATCGATCCGTCACGCGACGTCACCGGCGTGATCCTGATGCAACTCCTACCCTTCGTCGACAAGGACTGCCTGGAAGCCTTCGCCGGCTTCGAACGGGGCGTCTATGCCGGCCTCGATGCCGGAAGCGGCCAGAGGGCGGCATAGCCCCTTAAGTCTAAGACGCGCCTTGTCGCGCGTGCTCACAACAAGATGTACCGTGCCCCGAAGGCCCTCGCCCTCGGGGCACGTGGCCATCATGAAACGGGCTGGAGGACACGACCTTGGCAGACAAAGCTGACAGCTATGTTTGTGGCATCTCCGATACGCCGCTGCTCGGCGACACGATCGGCCGTAGCCTCGACCTGGCCGTGCGGCGCTGGGGCGATCGCGAGGCGCTGGTCTCGCCCAGCCACGGCGTCAGGTGGACCTGGACGGAATTTGCCGAACGGGTCGATGCGCTCGCCGCCGGCTTTCTGGCGCTCGGCCTGGAACGCGGGGCGCGGATCGGCATCTGGTCGCTGAACCGCCCGGAATGGACCTTGACCCAGTTCGCGGCCGCCAAGGCCGGGCTGATCCTGGTGACGATCAATCCCGCCTATCGCCTCAGCGAGCTGGAATTCGCGCTTCACAAGGTCGGCTGCGCGGCGATCGTCACCGCGACGGCCTTCAAGACCAGCAACTACATGGAGATGCTCAACACGCTGCTGCCGGAGCTTGCCAGTGCCAGGCCGGGGCAACTGCACGCGGCGCGGCTGCCCGATTTACGCATCGTCATCCAGATCGGCGGTCCCGCCGTATCAGGCACGATCCCGTTCGAAGAAGTCGCGCGCATGGGTAGCGCCCGTCACCGGGAACAGCTGGCGGCGCTCGGCGCGTCCTTGCAGTTCGACGATCCCGTCAACATCCAGTTCACCAGCGGCACGACCGGCTCACCCAAGGGCGTGACGCTGACCCATCACAACATCCTCAACAACGGCTATTTCACCGGACGCGCGATGCGCCTGACCGAGACGGATCGCATCTGCATCCCGGTGCCGCTCTATCACTGCTTCGGCATGGTGATGGGCAATCTCGCCTCCGTCACGCTCGGCGCGGCCATGGTCTACCCCGGCGAGGGTTTTGATCCGCTCGTGACGCTGCGGACGATCGAGCAGGAGAAATGCACCGCGGTCTACGGGGTGCCGACGATGTTCATCGCTGAGCTCGATCACTCCGATTTCTCGAAGTTCAATCTAAGAACGCTGCGCACGGGCATCATGGCCGGGGCGCCGTGTCCGATCGAGGTGATGAAGCGCGTCAACACCGAGATGAACATGCGGGAGGTGACGATCGCCTACGGCATGACCGAGACCAGCCCGGTCAGCTTCCAGAGCGCGGTCGATGATCCGCTTGAGCGCCGCGTCTCCACCGTCGGACGCATTCATCCGCATGTCGAGGTCAAGGTCGTCGATCTCGACGGCAAGATCGTCAAGCGCGGCGAACGCGGCGAGCTCTGCACCCGCGGCTACAGCGTCATGCTCGGCTATTGGGAGGACAAGGAGAAGACCGCCGACGTGCTCGACGCCAACGGCTGGATGCACACCGGGGACCTCGCCACCATCGACGCCGAGGGCTATTGCAACATCGTCGGCCGCATCAAGGACATGGTGATCCGCGGCGGGGAAAACCTCTACCCGCGCGAGATCGAGGAATTCCTTTATCGCCACCCGAAGATCCAGGACGTGCAGATCTTTGGCGTGGCGGATACCCGCTACGGCGAGGAGCTCTGCGCCTGGATCCGCGTCAGGTCAGGCGAGAAGCTGACGACCGAGGAAGTCCGCGCCTTCTGCGAGGGCCAGATCGCCCACAACAAGATCCCACGTTACGTCGAGTTCGTCGACGAATTCCCGATGACCGTGACGGGAAAGATCCAGAAGTTTCTGATGCGGGATGCCGTGGAGAAACGGCTCGGGCTGAAGGCCGCGAAGACGGCGTGAGTGACCGGCCAAAGGGAGGCTGTCATTCCCCGCGAAGGCGGGGAATCCGGTACGCCGCGGCCTCTCCGTATTCGTCGCTGTCTCTGGAATACTGGATCGCCCGGTTCAAGCCGGGCGATGACAGCGGAGACTGAGGCGAGTTCGCGCTACACCGTCAATCCGCGCTGCTGCGCCAGCTCCTTCAGCGAAACCTGCGGGCGGGCGCCGATGTGCTGGATCACTTCGGCCGCGGCGAGCGCGCCGAGCTGGCCGCATTGCTTGTAGGAGAGATCCCGCGCGAGGCCGAACAGAAAGCCGGCAGCGAAGAGATCGCCGGCGCCGGTGGTGTCGACGAGCTTGTCGATCGGCGAGGCCGGCACCGCGACGGCATCTTCTGATGACACCACCATGCAGCCCTTCTCGCTGCGCGTGACCACGCCGAGATTGACGTCGTTGCGGAGCTGCTTGAGCCCGGCGTCGAAATCCGAGGTCATGTAGAGCGAATGCAGCTCGGACTCGTTGGCAAACACGATATCAACCGTGCCGTTCTTCATCAGCGACAGGAACTCGTCGCGATAGCGGTCGACGCAGAACGAATCCGACAGCGTCAGCGCCACCCTGCGGCGCGCATCATGCGCGATCTTCGCCGCCTTGAGGAAAGCATCCTTGGCGTTCTTGGGGTCCCAGAGATAGCCCTCGAGATAGACGATGCGCGCGGCCGCGATTTCGGCCGGATCGATGTCGGCGGGCGACAGGTCTTGCGCCGCGCCGAGATAGGTGTTCATGGTGCGCTCGCCATCCGCCGTCACCAGGATGTAGGAGCAGCCGGTGGCAGGGCCGTCCTTGGCGGCCGGCGTGTCGAAGGCAACGCCGGCAGCGCGGATGTCGTGCACATAGAGCTTGCCGATCTGGTCGTCCTTGACCTTGCCGACATAGGACGCCCGCGCCCCCAGGCTCGCAACGCCGACGATGGTGTTGGCGGCTGAGCCTCCCGACACTTCCGTGGCCGGGCCCATATCCTTGTAGATGGCGGCGGCGCGCGCCTCGTCGATCAGGGACATGCTGCCCTTGGTCATGCCGTGTTTGGCGAGAAAAGCCTCGTCGGTCCGGACCAGCACGTCGAACAGCGCGTTGCCGATCCCCAAGACGTCATATTTCGCGTCAGCCATTCACCTTGATCCTGTTGCCCGATTGCGGTTACGCGGAAAATCCGCTTCCTGTTCGGCTCGAAATCCGGCTCGCGGCCTATCACGTTAGGCCCCGCGCGAGCAAGCAACGAAGGGTTATCTTTTGACGCGTTTTCTTTACGCGAACCGGGACCACTTCGCTCGAAAACGCTATGGTATGTAGGCCCGATGATCCGCTCCTTCCTGACCGTTTCGACGGGAACATTGGCCTCACGGCTGCTGGGCTTTGCCCGCGACTCCCTGATCGCGGCGCTGCTCGGGACCGGTGCCGTCGCGGACGCATTTCTCGCCGCGTTCCAGCTCGTCAACGTGGTACGCCGGCTGCTCAGCGAAGGCGCGCTCAATGCGGCGCTGGTCCCGGCCTGGCTCGGCATCCGTGAGCGCGAGGGCGAAGAGGCCGCAGCGGCCTTCGCCGGCCGCGTGCTGGGGACGATCAGCGCGGCGCTGATCTTGGCCTCGATCGTGATCGCGCTGGTGATGCCGCTCATCATCACCATCATCGCGCCGGGCTTCGTCGGAAGCGACACGCGCGATCTTGCGGTAGCGAACGCGCGGCTGATGCTGCCCTATCTCGCCTTTGCCGGCCCGGTCACGGTGCTGATGGGGCTGCTCAATGCGCAAGGCCGCTTTGCACTCACGGCGTTCTCGCCGCTGCTGTTCAACATCGCGCTGATCGCCGCGATCGCAGCTCTGCTGCTGGGACACGCCGATGCGGTCTTCGCCGCATGGACGCTTGCCGCGACCGTCGGCATCGCCGGCCTCTTGCAACTGTTGATGCTGGGCTCGCAGCGCAGCGCGCGCCTCGCCACGCCCCTGCGCGTCACCTTCGACAAGAAAATGCGCGGCTTCTTCGCCAAGGCGATCCCCGGCATGATCGCAAGCTCGGGGCCGCAATGGCTGATGGTGGCGGGTGCCATCATTGCTTCGGCGACGCCGTCGGCCGTCTCCTGGCTCTATTTCGCCAACCGCCTGATCGAATTGCCGCTCGGCATCGTCGGTGTCGCCATGGGTACCGTGCTGGTGCCGGAGCTGACACGCGCGACCGGTAGCGGCGACCGCGGCGCCGTGGCGCATGCCGAATCTCGGGCGCTCGAGCTCGCCACGGGTCTCGCGCTGCCGGCGACCCTTGGCCTGATCGTGCTGGCCGAGCCGATCGTGCGGTTGCTGTTCGAGCATGGCGCGTTCGGCGCGGCCGACACTGCGGCCAGCGCACGCGCGCTGATGGCGCTGGCGCTCGGCCTGCCCGCCCATGTCCTGATCAAGGCCCTGTCGCCGGCCTTCTTTGCCCGCGGCGACACCATGGCGCCGCTGATCGCGACTGCAAAGGGGTTCGTGGTCGCCGTGGCGCTCGCGGTGGTTCTAGGCCATGTCTTCGGCGCAACGGGCATTGCAGCGAGCATCGCCTGCGGCGCCTGGAGCAGCGCGCTCTCGCTGCTTCGCAAGGGTGCAGACGAATTCGGCTTCGCGGTCGACGACGACGCCCGCAAGCGGCTGCCGCGGATCGCGCTCGCCGCGCTCGCCATGGGCACCCTGCTCTGGCTCACGACCGCGATCACGCCCGCCGGCGGCCACAGCCTGCTCGGGTTGATCGTTCTCGGCCTTCAGATCACGGGTGGCCTGGTGGCCTATGGCCTGTTCCTGAAACTGCTCGGCATCGCGTCCTGGCGCGAGGCCGTTGCCGCCTTGAGGCGGCCGGCGCATCAGGACCGGGGCGCGTAAGAGCAGCGAATTACACTTGACGGAGCAGCGCCGCTGTTGGAAACGACGGCCCGTACCTTCCAGGAAAGCTTGCCAGGAAAGCTGCCATGCCATTCGTTGAACGGGTTTTTTCGGGCGTCCAGCCGACGGGCAATCTGCACCTCGGCAATTACCTCGGCGCGATCGTCAACTTCGTGAAGATGCAGGAAACGCACAACTGCATCTATTGCGTGGTCGACATGCATGCGATCACGCAAGGCGTGGACGTCTGGGGCGGACCGGCCGAGCTCGCGCGCAACACCCGCGAGGTGACCGCGGCGTTCATTGCTAGCGGCATCGATCCGAAGAAGCACATCGTGTTCAACCAGAGCCAGGTCGCCGGCCACGCCGAGCTTGCCTGGATCTTCAACTGCGTCGCGCGCATGGGCTGGCTCAACCGCATGACCCAGTTCAAGGAGAAGGCCGGCAAGGACCGCGAGAACGCCTCCGTCGGCCTCTACGATTATCCCGTGCTGATGGCGGCCGACATCCTGCTTTATCGCGCCACGCATGTTCCGGTCGGCGAGGACCAGAAGCAGCATCTCGAGCTTTCGCGCGACATCGCGCAGAAGTTCAACAACGATTTTGGCGATTCGATTCGTGGTCACGGCTTCGGCGACGGCCTGTTCTTCCCGCTGCCGGAGCCGCTGATCACGGGGCCCGCGACGCGCGTGATGAGCTTGCGGGACGGCACCAAGAAGATGTCGAAGTCGGATGCGTCGGACTACTCGCGCATCAATTTGACCGACGATGCCGACACCATCGCGCAGAAGGTCCGCAAGGCGAAGACCGATCCGGAGCCGCTGCCGACGGAGGAGAAGGGCCTGGAAGCGCGCCCCGAGGCCGACAACCTTGTCGGGATCTTCGCCGCGCTGTCGGGCCGGGCGAAAGCCGACGTGCTGCGCGATTTCGGCGGCGGCCAGTTCTCCAGCTTCAAGAACGCGCTGGTCGATCTCTGCGTGACAAAGCTGGCGCCGATCGCCGGCGAAATGAAGCGCCTGGTTGCCGATCCCGGTCACATCGATACCATCCTGAACGACGGCGCCGACCGCGCGCGCGCGATTGCGGACGAGACCATGGCGCTTTCCAAGGACATCGTCGGCTTCATCCGCAAGCGCTAGTCGGCGGACGACGCCGATGAGAACGCCAGACTTCGAAAGAGATGGCTGGCGCCTCGGAGACGGGGAGGAGCGCCACCGCGCTACCCCCGAGACCTTTCAAATTCCGGATCTCGCCGTCCGGAAGCTTCTCCAGCCTGGCGACTACGCCAAGCTGATCTTCGAGATTGTCGTCGAGGGTGAAGAACACCCATCCGTTGAGCGGATGTGGGTGATCGTCCGCGAGCGCAAGGCGAATGGCTATGTCGGCATGCTCGCGAATCAACCCGCTTCTGTCGCTGAGAACGATCAGTTTTGGCTAGGAACCGAACTGCCGTTTGAGTACCTGCACATCATTTCCGTGCAGCCGGGCGACGCAGAGAGTGTTGCAGCCGCGAAGGCGCCCGTGCCGATCCCCTGGAATCGTCCAGACTAGGGCTCAGATCGGCGACGCCGCTTGTCGAAGACGGCCACACCGTGGCAGCATGCCGGGCGGGGATACGCCGGGACATGCATGAGCAGCAAGCGACGATGCTTTGAGCCGGGTCACAAGCCCAAATGCCTTGTCATCGTCGACGACACCGCCGAATGGGACCGCGCGGTCTATTACGCCAGCCGCTGGGCGATCCGCGCCGGCGGCGGCGTGGTGATGCTGCGCATCATCGAGACCGAGGACCAGAACCAGCAATGGCTCGGTGTCGCCGACATCATGCGCGCTGAAGCGGAGGAGGCGGCGAACGCCGCGCTCGATCGCGCCGCCGGCCGCGCCAACGGCATCGCCGCGATCACGCCGGAACGCGTGATCCGGGAGGGCTACCCGATGGAACAATTGCTCGAGGTCATCGACCAGGATCCGGATATCGCGATGCTGGTGCTCGCGGCCAATCCCGGCGCCGAGGGACCGGGGCCGCTCGTCGCGCTGCTCGCCAATGCCGTCGGCACGTTCCCGATTCCGGTGACGATCATCTCGGGCGAGCTGAGCGACCCCGAGGTCGACGCGCTGTCATAGGACCGTTTCCCCCTCCCCGTTAACGGCGCGAGGGGTTAACCCGCTGATCCCGCAGCAAAACTTCCCCACCCGCCCCTTGACCGTGCGTTTGGCGTCGCCATCTGGTACTGAAAGCTCACGCGCCGGCCTTGAACCGGCGACGTCCGGAGAGAGCCATGTTTATTCAGACCGAAGCTACCCCCAATCCCGCCACGTTGAAGTTCATCCCAGGCCGCCTCGTATCCGACGGCGGCCCGATGGAATTCGCCTCGCGCGAGGCCGCCGCCCGCTCGCCGCTCGCCGAAAAACTGTTCGACGTGCCCGGCGTCACCAGCGTGTTCTACGGCAGCGACTTCATCACCGTGACCAAGGCGAGCGGTGAATGGCAGCAGCTCAAGCCCGCGATCCTCGGCGCGATCATGGAGCATTATATGTCCGGCGCGCCGCTGCTCGCCGATGGCGTGGCCGCCAGTGACGACAACCTCGACGAGGAAGACGAATTTTTCGACGAGGCGGATGCAGAGACGGTCGACATGATCAAGGATCTGATCGAGACCCGTGTGCGTCCCGCGGTCGCGAATGATGGTGGCGACATCACCTTCCGCGGCTTCAAGGACGGCGTCGTCTACCTCAACATGAAGGGCGCCTGCTCCGGCTGCCCGTCCTCGACCGCGACGCTCCAGCACGGCATCCAGAACCTGCTCAGGCATTTCGTGCCCGACGTGGTCGAAGTCCGGCCGATGTGATTTGGCCGCGAATGGCGAGTAGCGAATGGCGAATGAAACCCCGATCGGTTAGGCTGCTCGCTATTCGCCACTCGCCATTCGCTTTTTTATGCTGATCCTTGCCATCGATACTGCGCTCGACGCCTGCGCCGCGGCCGTGCTCGACACCGAAACCGCCGAACTGCGCGCGCAGGAATCGCTGCCGATGAAGCGCGGGCATGCGGAAGCTTTGATGCCGCTGATCGCGCGGGTGATGCAATCGGCCGAGCTCAGCTTCACCGCGCTCGACCGCATGGCGGTTACCACCGGTCCCGGCAGCTTCACGGGGCTGCGCGTCGGGATTTCGGCCGCGCGCGGACTTGCGCTCGCAGCCGGCAAGCCGGCGGTGGGGCTGACGACGCTGTCGGCCTATGCTGCCGCCATCATCAGCCAGAACAAGCCGGCACCTGTCATCTCCGCAATCGACGCGCGGCATGACCACGTCTATTTTCAGATCGTCGCCGGCGACGGCAGCCAGCTCGTGCGGCCAGGAGTTGCGGGCGTCGATGAGGCGATCGCCGCCTCGCAATTCGGCGCGCCGCATCTGGTCGGCAATGCCGCCAAAATTCTCGCCGATCGCTGGCCGAAGGACGCAGCCCAACCGATCGCCGTCGATCCGCAGGCCGCGCCCGACATCAATTGGGTGGCCTGGCTGGGTGCAGCCGCCGATCCCGACACCAATCCGGCGCGTCCGTTCTATTTGCGGGCGCCCGATGCGAAACCGGCCGCCATGCCGCCACTCGCAGCACACGCCGCAACTCCATGATGAATTGGCTCGCCGAATGGTGGCGCGGCGGCACCGCCCTCGTCGAGGGCGCGAGCGCGCGCGACGCTGCGCGCCTCGCGCAACTGCATGGCGCAGCCTTTGCGCGCGGCTGGGGCGAAGGCGAATTCGAAAGCATGATGAGCGAGCGCAACACGCTGGTGCATCGCTTGCGATTGGGCCGCAAGACGATCGGTTTTGCGGTCTCGCGGATGGGCGCCGACGAGGCGGAAATCCTCTCCATTGCCGTCGACCAGGCCTATCGCGGCCGCGGGTTCTCCCGCGCGCTGCTCTTGACCCATCTCGGCCACCTCGCCGGCCGCGGCGTGCGCACTATATTTCTCGAAGTTGAGGAAAATAACCGGCCGGCGCGGGCCCTCTACGACGGCATCGGATTCATGGTGGTCGGGCGCCGCGAACGCTACTATAAGCAGGCGAACGGGGAACAATTGAACGCACTTCTGATGCGACGTGACTTGTCGTAACATCGACTGAACAAGGCGCCCGCCAGGCAGACAACCCTATGACCGTACTCAAACATTCTTCTGCGACCAAGGCGACCGGCATCGAGGCGCGCTGTGCCGCCACCGGCATGCGCATGACCGAGCAGCGCCGCGTCATCGCCCGCGTGCTCGCGGAAGCCGTCGATCACCCCGATGTCGAGGAACTCTATCGACGCTGCGTCGCCGTCGACGACAAGATCTCGATCTCGACCGTCTATCGCACCGTAAAACTGTTCGAGGATGCCGGCATCATCGAGCGCCACGATTTCCGCGAGGGCCGCGCGCGCTACGAGCAGATGCGCGACAGCCATCACGACCACCTCATCAATTTGCGCGACGGCAAGGTGATCGAGTTCACCTCCGAAGAGATCGAGAAGCTGCAGGCGGAGATCGCCCGCAAGCTCGGCTACAAGCTGGTCGATCACCGGCTCGAGCTCTATTGCGTCCCGCTCGACGACGAGAAGCCTGCAAGTTAGTGCCTGTAGACCTTATCATCTTCGACTGCGACGGCGTGCTCGTTGACAGCGAGGTGATCTCCTGTCGCGCGCATGCGGATGTGCTGACGCGCCACGGCTACCCGATCACACCGGAGCAGGTATTGGTCCGCTTCCTCGGCGTATCCGAGCGGGATGCGCGGCTGATGGTCGAACAGGAAATCGGCCGCAAGCTACCTGACGATCTGGAGCAGCAGGTGAATGCGGCGACGCTGCAATTTTATGCCAGCGATCTGCTGCCGATCACCCATGTGGCCGCCGCGATTGGCGCAATCGATTTGCCCAAATGCGTTGCATCGAGCGGCACACCGGAGAAGATCCGTCACGGCCTGTCTTGTGCCGGGCTATACGATATGCTTGCTCCGCACATCTTTTCCGCAAGCCAGGTCGCACGCGGCAAGCCCGCACCCGATCTGTTTCTGTTCGCCGCCGAGCATATGAAAGCCGCGCCGGAACGATGCCTCGTGATCGAGGACAGCGTTCCCGGGGTGACGGGTGCGCACGCTGCCGGGATGACCGTGCTCGGCTTTCACGGCGGTAGCCACTGCCCACCGGGTCACGCCGCCAGGCTGCGTGCGGCCGGCGCTGGATTGACGTTCGATGACATGCGGCGGTTGCCGGAGCTGGTCCGGCAGGTCGCGGCCGACCCTGAGCTTTTGGCGTGAAGAATGTGCGGTGAACTTGGACGAGCAACACGAAATTCAGCTGATTGGCGCCGGTGACGACGAGAGAGCTGTGCTCATCGAGCACGACGTTGGTGATACGTGCAGGCTGAGCTGCACTTATCGCGGAAGGAAAATCGAAGCCAACGCTGACGATTTCTTCGAGGCTCTGTGCCTGATACGCCGTCAGCTTGAACCTGAGGGGTTCATCCCATTCTGCTACGGTGCCAGCCTCAATGTGTATCCTTCTGGAATGGCGAGAGACATGGGACGGGGCCTGAAGGCATACCGGCTGACCAAGGGTGCCCACGTGCACATGACCGATCTCGTCGAAATCTTCGAAACGGGGCCTGATGTCATCCCCGCCTCGGTTGATGCGCAGGATGCGTTCTGGAGAGAATGGCTCGCCACCCCGCGCCGGTAGGTTGATACACCCAGGTCGCCGGAGCTTGGCCTGCCATCGTCGTTTCGGGGCATCGCGCCGCGATTAGCCCGGAATCCAGGGGATTTGGCGCGAGATTCCGGGTTCGATGCTTTGCATCGCCCCGGAATGACGGTCTCTGAGGGGTCCAATCGCTGGATTTTCGCCCCTACAGCCTATATCTGAGGGCCGTTCTCCACCTCAAATCCGGGTTCCATGACGCCGCCGCGCAAGCTGCACATCAAATCATATGGCTGCCAGATGAACGTCTACGATGCCCAGCGCATGGTCGACACGCTGGCGCCGGAAGGATTCGTGGAGACGGCGAGCACAGAGGATGCCGACCTCGTCATCCTCAACACCTGCCATATCCGCGAGAAGGCGTCGGAGAAGGTCTATTCCGAGCTCGGGCGCCTGCGCGTCGCCAAGGACGAGGCCGCGCGCGGTGGCCGCACCATGCAGATCGCGGTCGCCGGCTGCGTCGCGCAGGCCGAGGGCGAGGAGATCGTGCGCCGCGCTCCGGTGGTCGACGTCGTGGTCGGGCCGCAGAGCTATCACCATTTGCCGGAGCTGTTGAAGCGCGCAGGCCATGACGGCCGCGCGATCGAGACCGAATTTCCGGCGGCCGACAAGTTCGGCTTCCTCGCCCAGCCAAAGCCCGAGGCGATCCGCGCGCGCGGCATCTCCGCCTTCGTCACCGTGCAGGAAGGCTGCGACAAGTTCTGCACCTTCTGCGTCGTGCCCTATACGCGCGGCGCCGAGGTGTCGCGTCCGGTTGCGAAGATCGTCGACGACGTGAAGCGGCTAGCCGACCATGGCGTGCGCGAACTCACGCTGATCGGCCAGAACGTCAACGCCTATCACGGCGAGGGACCGGACGGACAAAGCTGGCCGCTCGGCAAGCTGCTCGAGCATCTCGCGCAGATTCCCGGCATCGTTCGGCTGCGCTATTCGACCAGCCATCCCCGCGACGTCGACGACAGCCTGATTGCGGCCCACCGCGACCTTCCCGGCCTGATGCCCTTCGTGCACCTGCCGGTGCAGTCGGGCTCGGACCGGATCCTGGCGGCCATGAACCGCAAGCATACCGCCGATGAATACCGGAAGATCATCGACCGTTTCCGGGCTGTACGCCAAGACATTGCTTTTTCATCAGATTTTATCGTGGGTTTCCCTGGGGAGACCGAGCAAGATTTTCGCGCGACCCTCGCACTGGTCACACAAATCAGCTACGCTGCAGCCTACTCGTTCAAATATTCGGCCCGGCCGGGAACCCCAGCCGCGGAGATGCAGGAGACGGTGTCCCTAGTCGAGATGGACCAGCGATTGGAGCGGCTCCAGGAGTTGATCGACGCCCAGCAATCGGCCTTCAACAAGGCTGCGATTGGTACAACCGTCGACGTGTTGTTCGAGCGCGAGGCGCGCAAGGACGGCCAGATCGTCGGTCGCACCGCTTACCTTCAGCCCGCACATGTGATGGCATCGCCCGATATCATCGGAAAAATCCTGCCGGTTCGCATCGACAGCCTCGAACGCTACAGCCTGCTCGGCGAGCTCGTGACGCCCGAGCCCGCGCAGCGGCCCGCTTTATCGCCAATCGCCACTGGAGCCTGAAACCCTTGCCAAAAAGCGCATCGGATTCGTCTTCGTTCGCTCCCAGCCGCAAATTTGACCGCGACATGCAAGTTCCGCCCGAAACCCAGGTCGTCATCGACTTCGACGACAACCGCGCCGCTTCCGCGCTGGTCGGCCCCTACGGGCAGAATCTGGCGCAGGTCGAGCGCCGGCTCGGCGTCGTCGTCGACTCCAAGGGCAACCACATCACCATCGGCGGCACGCGCGACGGCTGCGACGCGGCGCGGCGCGTGCTGGAGATGCTCTACGCCCAGGCGGTGAAGGGACAGGATCTCGACCAGGGCGAGGTCGAAGGCGCGATTCGTGCCGTGATCGCGCAGGGCTCGCTGTTCGAGTTCGACGCCAAGTCGGCCAAGTCGACCTTCGAAAGCATCAATTTGCGCAAGCGCCCGGTGCGCGCGCGTACCGCCGCACAGGATTCCTACATCCGCGCACTGAAACGCCATGAGCTGGTGTTCGGTATCGGCCCCGCCGGCACCGGCAAGACTTGGCTCGCGGTCGCGCACGCCGCGCAACTGTTCGAGCGCAAGGAGGTCGACAAGATCATCCTGTCGCGCCCGGCCGTGGAGGCCGGCGAGCGACTCGGCTTCCTGCCCGGCGATCTCCGCGAGAAGGTCGATCCCTATCTGCGCCCGATCTACGACGCGCTCTATGACCTGATGGACGCGCGCATCGTCGAGCGCGCGCTCCAGACCGGCGAGATCGAGATCGCGCCGCTCGCCTTCATGCGCGGCCGCACCCTGACCAATGCCGTGATCATCCTGGACGAGGCGCAGAACACCACCTCGATGCAGATGAAGATGTTCTTGACGCGTCTCGGCGAGAACAGCCGCATGATCGTGACCGGCGATCCGTCGCAGATCGACCTGCCGAACGGCCAGACCTCCGGCCTGTCGGAGGCGACCCGTCTGCTCGGCGGCGTCGAGGGCATTTCACAAGTTCATTTCACCGCCGAGGACGTGATCCGCCACGAGCTCGTGGCGCGGATCGTTGCCGCCTATGAGGGGTCGGCACAGCGGCCGGCCGCAGGCAAGCCATAGCGAGAAAAGCCGGATCGAAAGACGCAAGACAAGCGTCGTCCGCTCCGAACAACACCATGTCGCATTCCAACCTTCCCATGACCGAGGTTCTCGTCGTTGCCGATTGCTGGCAGGGCGAGCCCGATGCCGAGGCGGTGATCCAGCGCGCGATCGCCGCGGCGGCCTCTTTCGTCGACGACGACGTCACGGATGCCGAAGTGGCCGTGATGCTGACCGATGATTCCGGCATCCGCACGCTGAACAGCAACTGGCGCGGCATCGACAAGCCGACCAACGTGCTGTCCTTTCCCGCGCTCCAGCCGGAGGGCGAATGGAAGGCGGGCGATGCGCCGCGCATGCTCGGCGACATCGCGATCGCGTATGAGACGCTGCGGCGCGAGGCGGACGAGGAACAGAAGCCGTTCGACCACCATTTGAGCCATCTCGCGGTGCACGGTTTCCTGCACCTGATCGGCTACGACCACGAAAACGACGCTGACGCGGAGGAGATGGAAGCGCTCGAACAGGACGTCCTGGCCCAGCTCGGTATCCCAGACCCCTATGCAGAGCGCTGACGGATCGATTGAGATGGCGGATTCCGAACCAATCCACGACAATCCGCGAAACACCCGCAACCTGCCCGCGGTGGTGCAGCCGGGCGAGATCGCGCGTCCGACCGCCGAAGGCTGGCTGATCCGCGCGATCCGCACGCTGTTCGGCTGGAAGGCGGGATCGGTCCGCGACGATCTCCAGGTCGTGCTCGACGCCACGACGCCTGACGATGCCGGCTTCTCCGCCGTCGAGCGCACCATGCTGCGCAACATCCTCAACCTGCATGAGCGCCGTATCGCCGACGTCATGGTGCATCGCGCCGACATCATCGCGGTGAAGCGCGACATCCCGCTCGGCGAGCTGATGGACCGTTTCGAGAGCGCGGGCCATTCCCGCTTCGTGGTCTACAACGAGACGCTCGACGATCCCGTCGGCATCGTGCACATCCGCGACCTCCTGACCTTCATGACAGCCAAGGCCCGCGTCTCGGAGGCCACCAAGACCAAGCGCAAGAAGCCGCTGCCTGCCGGTCTCGATTTGCGCGCGGTCGACCTCGCGCTGCCGCTGCAGGACGCCAACATCATCCGCAAGCTCCTCTACGTGCCGCCCTCGATGCGGGCGATCGACCTGCTTGCGCAGATGCAGGCCTCGCGCATCCATCTCGCGCTCGTGGTCGACGAATATGGCGGCTCTGACGGGCTGGTCTCGCTCGAGGATATCGTCGAGCAGATCGTCGGCGAGATCGACGACGAGCACGACAGCGACGAGCCGCCGTCGATCGTGCGCCAGCTCGACAATTCCTTCATCGCCGATGCGCGCGCGAGCATCGACGACGTCCGCTCCGTGATCGGCGAGGATTTCGTCACTGGCGAGGCGGGTGAAGAGGTCGAGACGCTCGGCGGCTATCTCGTCAGCTTCGTCGGCCGCCTGCCGGTACGCGGCGAGGTGATCTCCGGCCCCGGCAATTACGAGGTCGAGGTGCTCGACGCCGACCCGCGCCGCGTCAAGCGGCTGCGCATCGCGGCCCGCAAAGAGCGTCCGGCCCCGCGCACCCAGCGCGAAAGCCGCCGCCGCGAGGCCTCACCCGATCAAGGTACGCCGCCATCCGGTGACGCGCCCAATCCGCCGCCCAGCGACGGAGCCGGCACGCAGTGACCCCGGCGCAACGACTTCGGATGGTCGCTCTTGCCATCATCCTCACCTGGGGATGGAAGCGCGCGCTCATTGCCATGGCGGCCGGCGCGCTCTCGGTGCTGGCGCTCTCACCGTTCAACGCCTGGCCGGTGCTGTTCCTGACCTTTCCGGTGCTGGTCTGGCTGATCGACGGTGCCGGCGGCGGCCGGTTCGGTGGCGTTCCAGCCGCTGCGCTGACCGGCTACTGGTTTGGGCTCGGCTATTTCGTCCCCGGCCTCTACTGGATCGGCTACGCCTTCTTCGTCGATGCCCAGACCTTTGCCTGGCTGACGCCGTTCGCGGTGCTGGGCCTGCCGGCCTATCTCGCGATCTACACGGCGATCGGCTTTGGCCTGGCACGGCTGCTCTGGACCAAGGACGGCGGGCGCATTCTCGCGCTCGCGGCTAGTCTCACCGTCGCCGAATGGTTGCGCGGCCATGCCCTGACCGGCTTTCCCTGGAATGCCTTCGGCTATGCGTTGTCCGAGCCGCTGCCGCTGGCACAGACCGCGTCCCTGATCGGCCTGTGGGGCATGACGTTCCTGACGGTCGCGATCTTCGCCAGTCCCGCGGTGCTGATCGACCGCACCGCGGATCGGAAAATGCCGTGGCGCGTGCCGGTCGCAGCGATCGCATTGCTGATCGTCATGGGCATCTTCGGCGCGATCCGCCTGTCGCTGCATCCAACGACGATGGCGGCGGGCGCAAAGCTCCGCCTGATGCAGCCGAATCTCCAGCAGGACGCCAAGTTCAACTACTCCGCCAAGGCGGAGGTGATGAAGAAGTACCTCGCTTTGTCGGACCGCGCCTCCGGACCCCAGTCGACCGGCGTACGCGATGCCACCATCCTGATCTGGCCTGAATCCGCCTTTCCGTTCTTCCTGACCCGCGAAGCCGACGCGATGGCGCAAATCGCGGACCTCCTGCCGAAGGGAACGGTGCTGATCACGGGGTCGGTCCGTGCGCCCGATCTGCCGCCCGGCACGCGAATCACGCGCGCCTATAACTCGATCTACGTGATCGACCACGACGGCAGCGTGCTTTCCGTCTACGACAAGCTGCACCTGGTACCGTTCGGAGAATTTCTTCCCTATCAGGATCTGATGGAGAAGCTCGGCTTCGAGCAACTGACCCGGGTTCAGGGCGGCTTCATTCCCGGCACCCTGCGGCACGCGCTGCCGGTGCCGAGCGCGCCGTCCGCGCTACCGCTCATTTGCTACGAGGCCATCTTTCCCGGTGACGTTGCGGGACGCGAAGAACGCCCGGGCTGGATCGTCAACCTGACCAATGACGGCTGGTTCGGAATTTCCACTGGCCCGCACCAGCACATGGAGCAGGCGCGGATGCGCGCCATCGAGCTCGGATTGCCGCTGGTCCGCTCGGCAAATACAGGGATTTCGGCGGTCGTCGATCCCGTCGGCCGGGTCGTCGCCAGTCTTGGCCTCGGCATCGAAGGCGTGCTGGATTCGGGCCTGCCCACTGCGATCCCGCCGACCGTGTATGCCAGGGTCGGCGACATTCCGGCCGCGATCCTCGTCGCGCTCGCCGTCATTCTTGCAGTGCGCAAGCGCGTTGCCAGACGGCTTCCCTGATCGCCGGCGGCGCTGCCGGTAAACTTTTGACAACCGTAATCCACCGGTTGACAGAGCGGCGGCGCGCTCCGCATTCTGCCCTTGCTGCACCAAGACAGTGGGGCGTTGCTAAATTTCTCCGCAATGTTTCCCAAAAATCCCAAGAGAGGTTTTGGCGACGTTATCACCTGACGCATACTCCCCTGTTGCGCTAAAGGTGTCTGAGGAGGGCAGAGGAGATGTCGAAAGCGCCCAACCCTGTTGACAAATATGTCGGCAGCCGCGTGCGCATGCGCCGCATCATGTTGGGCATGAGCCAGGAGAAGCTTGGCGAAGCGCTTGGCCTGACGTTCCAGCAGATCCAGAAATACGAGAAGGGCACCAACCGGGTCGGCGCGAGTCGCATTCAGCAGATCGCGGAAATCCTCCAGGTGCCGGTGTCGTTCCTGTTCGAGGGCGGACCGAGCGGCACGCCGGGCCCCGAAGGCTTCAGCGAGGGCGCCTCGCCCTCCTACGTCTCCGACTTCCTCGCCACGTCCGAAGGGCTGGCGCTGACGAAAGCCTTCACCCGGATCACCGATTCCAAGCTGCGCCGCTCGATCGTCGATCTCGTCGAGCAGATTGCCGCCCGCGAAGGCCCCGACAACCGCTGACGCGCCCTGCATTCGGGCCATGAGGCTGCGCCAAATCTGGCCTATGTCGTGATGTGCGGTCCGCGTATAAGGCGCGCGACCTTCCGCGACATTGCTCACCCCGAGGCTTTAGGCGACGACATGTCCAGCTCAAATCCGTTCGACACTGCGACCATCCTCGAGGGCATTCGCCACTGGGTGGAGATCGAGACGCCGACGGAGGCGCCTGAGCAGGTCAACAAGCTGATGTCTGTCGTCACAGAGCAGCATCGCGACCTGCCCGTCACGACCGAACGCGTCGCGGGCATCAATGGCTGCGGTGATCATCTCGTGGTGCGTTCGGCATGGGGACAGGACAGACCCGGCATTGTCGTGCTCAGCCATCTCGATACAGTACACCCGATGGGCTTCATCGAGCGCCTGCCCTTCAAGGTCGAGGGCGACAGCGCCTTCGGCCCCGGCATCTACGACATGAAGGGCGGCGCCTATATCGCCCATCACGCATTCCGCAACCTGTGCGCCACGTCCGACCGCTCGCCGCTCGGTATCACCCACATATTCACCTCGGACGAGGAGATCGGCAGCCCGACTTCGCGCGCGCTGATCGAAGCGGAAGGACGCAAGGCCAAATATGTGCTGGTGACGGAGCCGGCGCGCGACGGCGGCAAGATCGTCACGGGCCGCAAGGGCGTCGGGCGATTCGAAATCTTCATCAAGGGCGTGCCCGCGCATGCGGGCTCGCGGCCCGAGGATGGCCGCAGCGCCATCCGCGAGCTCGCCCACATCATCCACGCACTTGAGGGGATGAACGATCTCGAGCGTGGCGTCACCGTCAATGTCGGCGTGGTGCGCGGTGGCACGCGACCCAACGTCACGCCGGAAGAAGCCCATGCCGAGGTCGACCTGCGCGTGCTCAGCAATGCCGACGCCGAAGAATTCGTCGGAAAGATTCTTGGGCTGACATCGAAGACCGAAGGCGTCACCGTCAAGGTGACGGGCAACCTCAACCGGCCGCCCTACGAAAAGAGCAATTCCGGCGCCTCGCTCTATGAGCACGCGAAAACGCTGGCGGGCGAGCTCGGCTTCGACCTGATCGACACCCACACCGGCGGCGGATCGGACGGCAATTTCACCGCGGCCCATACCGCGACGCTCGACGGGCTCGGCGTCGACGGCAAGGGCGCACACACCCATTATGAGCAGCTCTACGTCTCCTCGCTCGAGCCGCGCGCGCGGCTGCTCTATCGCCTGTACCAGACGCTGCGATGAGCGAGCGCAGATCGGATCCGGCTCGCGCTGACGACGGCGAACGCGCGTTCTTCGGCCGCCGCAAGGGGCACAAGCTCCGCCAGCACCAGGCCGACCTCGTTGCGCATCTGCTGCCGCATCTCACGCTCGACATCACGCAAGGCGCGCCTGCGAATGCGCGCGAGATCTTCGATCCCGCCGCGCAAGCGCTGCGGCTCGAGATCGGCTTCGGCGGCGGCGAGCATCTGGCGGCGGAGGCGCAAGACTTTCCGGCCACCGGCTTCATCGGCTGCGAGCCCTATGTCAACGGCATGGCAAAGATCCTCGCGCAGATCGAGGCGCGCAATATCGGCAATATCCGCTTGTTCGCGGGCGATGCCGCCGAGCTGCTGGCCTGGCTGCCGAACTCTTCGCTGTCGCGGATCGACCTGATCCATCCCGATCCCTGGCCGAAGCGGCGGCACTGGAAGCGACGCTTCGTCCAGGACAAGACCATTGCCGCGATAGCGCGCGTGCTTAGAAGCAGCGGCGAATTCCGCTTCGTCTGCGACATCGACGATTACTGCGCCTGGACGCTGTCGCATCTCGCGCGCTCGCCGGATTTCGTCTGGCTCGCCGAGCGCGCCGACGATTTTCGGAAGCCCTGGGACGGCTACACCATGACGCGCTATGGCAGAAAAGCCGAGCGCGAGGGCCGCAAGGCGGCGTATTTGCGATTCAAACGACTATAGTTGTCATTCCGGGGCGATGCGCAGCATCGAACCCGGAATCTCGGGATTCCGGGTTCGCGCTTCGCGCGCCCCGGAATGACAGAAGAATTGACCTCAGATCGTCTGGCGGCTGCGCCAGAAATTCACGACGCGCTCGGCGGTCGACGGCATCAGCTTGGTGAAGTTCATTCGCGCCGCTTCGATATCGGCATCTGCGGGCGCGCGCTGCGGGCCGTACCACAACAGGATCAGGGCGCGCACGGTGGGCCAGCCGAAATTCAGAACCCGGCCCAGGATCAGGATCGGATCGTAACGGTCGCCGGCGATCAGCCGGTCGAGCACGGAGAGCCTGACGCCGGACATCGCGGACAGCGCAGCGATGGATTCCTCATATTTGTGGGCCTTGGCGAAGCCGAGCAGCGCGCTTTCGCCGAGGTGACCTTCGCGATGCAGGCCGAGCACGGTGCGCTGTGCCGCCGCATAATCGCGCCGCGGACCTGGCGGCAGCGAGGCCTCCTCGAGCTCGTTCATCGCGCGCCTGATCTCGGCCTGGCGCGCAGGCTTGACCACGCTCGACAGACGACGGCGGATGACGTCGAGCGTTCCGCCCAGGAGGTCCCTGAGCTGGTCGCCGGAGAGATCGTCGCGCTGGCCGATCTTGAGCGTCAGCACGCCGTCCTGTGCCGCACGCTTGATCAGCTCCGAATAGCCTCCTGCCGAGAACATCGCACCGGCATTGCCGACGGCACGCCGCACCACGTCGCGATCGCCGCGCTCGACCAGCACATCGGTGATGTCGGCGGACAGGACGGGTCGCTCGGTCATGGCAAGAAGGTGGCCCTGACCTTTCAGGCGCGCAATCTCCAGCAGCGCGGCTTCGTCGAGCACCGGCGAGCGGCGCAGCACGGGGCCCGCCACCTGAATTTCGTTTTCGCGCGCGAGCTGACCGACGAGATGGCGCGGCGCGTTTGCCACGCGCGAAAACCGTTCGGCAAGATCGATGCGCGCCGTCAGGTCGGCATGCGGAACGAGGTCGATCAGGAGATTGTCGAAGAGATCGACGAGATCAGGTCTGAGCTTGGCGGCGTCCTGGAAGAACAGGTCGGCGACGGCGCGCGCGATGTCGCTGCGACGCCGGGGGTCGCCACGCCTGACGATCTCGTCCAGTCCGGGAATGAGCGACGTGGCAACGGTCATGAAACGCAAACTCGCATTGGGCACGCCGGGAGTACACGAGAAGCCTTAAAATGCGCCGCCAGCAGGCAATTTAGGCCATCCTTGGTGAAGGAACGGTTAGGCCATGGGCCGCACAAAAAGCCGCTCCTGGGGCGGCCGGGCCTTGTCGAGAGGGGCGAAAAGCGCTATATCCGCGCCAACTTATCTTCTCATACGATCGGTATTGAGAGTGGGCCCGGAAGGACCCGCTCTTTTTTGTTACCTGCATCGACGACGAGATCGGGCGACCACGTCTGCGAGGGCCGACCGACCCCACGAGTTCCCTAAAGCAGCTTAAAGCAAGCGTTAACCACTAGAAGCGTCTTGACCCCTGATATGATCGAACCCAGCGCTGGTTCCACAGATACCGAGCTATTGGCCGAGCCGCGGCTCGTGGTCGAGCCGGGCGTGGCCGCGCGGGTCTCGGCGATCGCGGGCCCCGTGCTGCAAGGCATGGGCTATCGCCTGGTGCGGATCCGCATCTCCGGGGAAGCCGGCTGCACGGTCCAGGTCATGGCGGAGCGGCCGGACGGCTCGATGCAGATCGAGGATTGCGAGGCGATCTCGCGGGCGCTGTCGCCGGTGCTCGACGTCGCCGATCCCATCGACCGCGCCTATCGGCTGGAGATATCCTCGCCGGGGATCGACCGGCCGCTGGTGCGCCGCTCCGATTTCGAGCGCCATCTGGGTCACCTCGTGAAGATCGAGATGGCCGTCGCCCATGACGGGCGAAAGCGCTTCCGCGGCACCGTTGCCGGCATCGAAGGCGACCGCGTTCGCATCACGCGCGACGACGTCAAGGCCGGCGAGGACACCGACGTTCTCCTGGTGATGGAGGATATCGGCGAGGCGCGACTGGTCCTGACCGACGAGCTGATCGCGGAGTCCATGCGCCGGGGCAAGGCGCAGGAACGCGAGATGCGCCGCAATCTCGGCCTGGAGCCGCCGCAACCGGCGCACGCCAAGATCAGCGAAAAGACGACCAAGAACACCAAGCCGAAAAAGAACCCGGCACCGAAGAACACCAAGCAACATCGCCTGGCCGCCGAACGGGCGCGGCGCGGCGAAATCGAGCCTGACGAAGGAGACTAACCATGGCAGTCAGCGCCAATCGACTTGAATTGCTGCAGATCGCCGACGCCGTTGCGCGCGAGAAATCGATCGACCGCGGTATCGTCATTGCCGCGATGGAGGACGCCATCGCGAAGGCGGCGCGCGCCCGTTACGGCAGCGAGACCGACGTTCACGCCGAGATCGACCCCAAGAAGGGCGAGCTCCGGCTGTCGCGCCACATGCTGGTCGTCGACAAGGTTGAAAATCATTCCAACCAGATTTCACTGGTCGACGCGCAGCGCGCCAATCCCGGCGCCCAGGTCGGCGACACCATTGCCGATACGCTGCCGCCGCTGGAATATGGCCGCATCGCCGCGCAGTCCGCCAAGCAGGTCATCGTGCAGAAGGTGCGCGAGGCCGAGCGCGACCGGCAGTACCAGGAATTCAAGGACCGCATCGGCGACATCGTCAACGGTGTCGTCAAGCGTGTCGAATATGGCAGCGTGATCGTCGATCTCGGCCGTGGCGAAGCCATCATCCGCCGCGACGAGATGCTGCCGCGCGAGGTGTTCCGCAACGGCGATCGCGTCCGCGCCTATATCTTCGACGTGCGCCGCGAGACCCGCGGCCCGCAGATCTTCCTCTCCCGCACCCATCCGCAGTTCATGGCGAAGCTGTTCGCGCAGGAAGTGCCGGAAATCTATGACGGCATCGTCGAGATCAAGGCGGTGGCCCGCGATCCCGGCTCGCGCGCGAAAATCGGCGTGATTTCCCGCGATTCCTCGGTCGATCCGGTCGGCGCCTGCGTCGGTATGCGCGGCTCTCGCGTGCAGGCGGTGGTGAACGAATTGCAGGGCGAGAAGATCGACATCATCCCCTGGTCGCCGGATATCGCGACCTTCGTGGTCAACGCGCTGGCGCCGGCCGAAGTGTCCAAGGTCGTCATCGACGAGGACCGCGAGCGCATCGAGGTCGTGGTGCCCGACACCAACAACCAGCTGTCGCTGGCGATCGGCCGCCGCGGCCAGAACGTCCGCCTCGCCTCGCAGCTTACCGGCTGGGACATCGACATCCTGACCGAGCAGGAGGAATCGGAGCGCCGCCAGGCCGATTTCGAGAACTCCACCCGCGTCTTCATGGAATCGCTCAATGTCGACGAGGTGGTCGGTCAATTGCTGGCGTCCGAAGGCTTCACCTCGGTCGAGGAACTGGCGATGGTCGACGTCAAGGAACTCGCCGGCATCGAAGGTTTCGACGAGGAGACTGCGCAGGAGCTGCAGAACCGCGCGCGCGAATATCTGGAGCAGCAGGAAGCCGAGCTCGAGGCCAAGCGCAAGGAACTCGGCGTCGAGGATGCCGTCAAGGACGTGCCCGGCGTCACCTCGAAGATGCTGGTGAAGTTCGGCGAGAACGACATCAAGACTGTCGACGACCTCGCCGGCTGCGCCACCGACGACCTGGTCGGCTGGACCGAGCGCAAGGAAGGCGGCGAGCAGACCAAGTTCAAGGGCGCGCTCGACGGCATCGACATCTCCCGCGACGATGCGGAGGCGATGATCATGCAGGCGCGCGTCAAGGCCGGCTGGATCACCGAGGCCGACCTCGCCAAGCCCGCTGAAGACGCCGAGGCGTCCGAACAGCAGCCGGCTTAAGGGCGATCAGGAGATGTCGCCCGGATGCTTGCCAGCAGTGACCCCGAACTCGACCATGGACCGCGGACCGAAAGGTCCGCGACCATGCGCATGTGCGTGGTCAGCCGAAAGGTCCGGCCGATCGACGAGCTGATCCGCTTCGTCGTTTCACCCCAGGGCGATATTGTTCCCGACCTCAAGCGCAAGCTCCCTGGCCGGGGCATGTGGATATCGGCCTCGCGACAGGCGGTTGCGGAAGCCGTCCGCCGTAACCATTTCAGCAAGGCCTTCAGGCGCAATTTGCGCGTCCCGCCGACGCTTCCCTCTGACACGGAAACGCTGCTGGTTCGGAGTGTGACCGAGGCGCTGGCGATTGCCACCAAGGCGGGCCAGGTACTGGCCGGTTTCGGCAAAGTCGAGACCGCCCTGAAAGAGGGAGCGGTTGCAGTCCTGATCCACGCCAGTGACGGAGCTCAGGACGGAATCCGCAAATTGGACGCGATGGTGCGGCAAAACGAGCGGAATCGCGACGAGAAGACGCAAATTCCGGTCGTCACCGCATTGAAATCGGCAGAATTGGATTTGGCACTAGGCAGGTCAAATGTGATACATGCTGCGCTGCTCGCGGGCCCGGCGAGCAGGACATTCCTGTCACGTAGCCAGATGCTGGTCCGATACCGGATGGCGGACGATGACGAGACTGCCGAAAAGCGCGGCCAGGATTTCTGAAGACAAACGACGACCGGTATGACGGTGCGGCAACGCACAACGACAACAAGATTAGGACTGCTGAATGGTTGATACCAAGACCCCTGGCGACAAGAAGCTGAGCGTTCCGAGCAAGACGCTGACGCTCAAGCCGCGCGTCGAAACGGGCACCGTGCGCCAGAGCTTCAGCCATGGCCGCAGCAAGCAGGTTGTGGTCGAGAAGCGCGGCAAGCGCCGGATCGGGGACACCGAGCCGCACACCCCTGAGGTTGCGAAGCCGGCGCCGGCCGCCCCCGCTCCTGCGGCGCGCCCGGCTCCGCCGCCCGCCGCGCCGCGCAACGCCAATTCCGGCGTGGTGCTGCGCACGCTGACCGAGGACGAACGTTCCGCCCGCGCCAGCGCGCTGGCCGATGCCAAGCTGCGCGAGGTCGAGGAACGCCGCCAGGCCGAGGAAGAAGCCCAGCGCCGCGCCATCCGCGAAACCGCCGAGCGCGCTGAGCGCGAGGCCGCTGAAGCCCGCCGCAAGGCCGAGGACGAACGTCATCGCCACGAAGACGAAGCCAAGCGGAAGGCCGAGATCGAGGCCAAGAAGCGTTTTGGCGAAGGCGAGCAGCCGCAATCTGCGGCGCGCACCGCGACGGCAGCACCGGCGGCTCCTGCGCCGCGGCCCGGGACGACCAGTGCGCGGCCGACGGCCTCCGCGGCCCGGCCCGCAACGACCACGCAGCGGCCGGCCGGCCCGGCGGGTCGCGCCCCCGCAGTCGCCGCCGGACCGGACGAGGACGAGGGTCCGCGCCAGATCCGCCGCGGTCCCGGCGGCGTCGCGCGTCCGGCGGCAGCCCCCAAGACCACCCACAAGCCCGGCCCGCAGAAGGAGCGCGGCCGCCTGACGGTCGTCACCGCGCTCAATGCCGACGAAGTGCGCGAGCGCTCGATCGCCTCGTTCCGCCGACGCACCCAGCGCCTGAAGGGCCATGCCTCGAACGAACCGAAGGAAAAGCTGATCCGCGAGGTGACGATCCCGGAAGCGATCACCATCCAGGAACTCGCCAACCGCATGTCCGAGCGCGCGGTCGACGTCATCCGCATGCTGATGAAGCAGGGCGCGATGCACAAGATCACCGACGTGATCGACGCCGACACTGCGCAGCTCATCGCTGAAGAACTGGGTCACACCGTCAAGCGCGTCGCCGCGTCGGACGTTGAGGAAGGCCTGTTCGACGCCGTCGACGATTCCACCGACACCGAAACGCGGTCGCCCGTCGTGACCGTGATGGGCCACGTCGACCACGGCAAGACCTCGCTGCTCGACGCGCTCCGTCATGCCAATGTGGTCTCGGGCGAAGCCGGCGGTATCACCCAGCATATCGGCGCCTATCAGGTCCTGTCGCCTGAGAGCGGCAAGAAGATCACCTTCATCGACACGCCCGGCCACGCCGCGTTCACCGCCATGCGCGCTCGCGGCGCCAAGGTCACCGACATCGTCGTGCTGGTGGTCGCGGCCGACGACGGCGTGATGCCGCAGACGGTCGAGGCCATCAACCACGCCAAGGCGGCGCGCGTGCCGATCATCGTGGCGATCAACAAGATCGACAAGCCCGACGCAAAGCCCGAGCGCGTGCGCACCGAGCTGCTCCAGCATGAGGTGCAGGTCGAATCGTTCGGCGGCGAAGTCGTCGACGTCGAGGTCTCCGCCAAGAACAAGACCAATCTCGACAAGCTGCTCGAGATGATCGCGCTGCAGGCCGAAATCCTCGACCTGAAGACCAATTCGCAGCGTCCGGCCGAGGGCACCGTGATCGAGGCCAAGCTCGACCGCGGCCGTGGTCCCGTCGCGACCGTGCTGGTCCAGCGCGGCACGCTCCGTGTCGGCGACATCATCGTCGCAGGCGCCGAGATGGGCCGTGTCCGTGCGTTGATCTCCGATCAGGGCGACACGGTGCAGGAGGCAGGTCCGTCGGTGCCGGTCGAAGTGCTCGGCTTCAACGGTCCGCCGGAGGCCGGCGACCGTCTCGCGGTCGTCGAGAACGAAGCCCGCGCCCGGCAGGTCACCAGCTACCGCGCGCACCAGAAGCGCGAGAACGCGGCAGCCTCGATCTCCGGCATGCGTGGCTCGCTCGAGCAGATGATGTCGCAGTTGAAGACCGCGGGCCGCAAGGAATTCCCGCTGATCGTCAAGGCCGACGTCCAGGGCTCGCTGGAAGCGATCCTCGGCTCGCTCGAGAAGCTCGGCACCGACGAAGTCGCAGCCCGCATCCTGCATGCCGGTGTCGGCGGCATCTCGGAATCCGACGTGACGCTCGCTGAAGGCTTCAACGCAGCGATCATCGGCTTCTCGGTTCGCGCCAACAAGGAGGCGGCCGCGGCCGCCAAGCGCAACGGCATCGAGATCCGCTACTACAACATCATCTACGACCTCGTGGATGACGTGAAGAAGGCGATGAGCGGTCTGCTCGCGCCGACCCTGCGCGAAACCATGCTGGGCAATGCCGAGATCCTGGAGATCTTCAACATCTCCAAGGTCGGCAAGGTCGCCGGCTGCCGCGTCACCGACGGTACCGTGGAACGCGGCGCCAATGTGCGCCTGATCCGCGACAACGTCGTCGTGCACGAAGGCAAGCTGTCGACGCTGAAGCGCTTCAAGGACGAAGTGAAGGAAGTGCAGGCCGGCCAGGAATGCGGCATGGCCTTCGAGAGCTACCACGACATGCGCGTGGGCGACGTGATCGAGTGTTATCGAGTGGAGACGATCCAGCGCTCCCTGTAAGTCCAAATCTTACCGAAGCGCCTGGATCTTTTTGAACTGAAATTGCGAGAGCGCGATGGCCGGATTCATTCCGGCCATCGACGTCTCATTCGTTCAACATGACAATGACAATGCCCGTGTCCCATCACAGGCATGATGAGGTGATTTTTCAGAGAAATGCCCCGCCACCATCAGAAAAAGAGCTCCGCGCCCGGCGGCTCGCAGCGACAGTTGCGCGTCGGCGAGCAGGTTCGCCATGCGATGGCCGATATTCTGGCGCAAGGCAATGTGCATGATGCGGACCTCGAAGGCCACATCATCACCGTGCCGGAGGTACGGATGTCGCCGGATTTGAAGCTCGCGACCATCTACGTGATGCCGCTCGGCGGCCGCGACACCGAACGCGTGATTGCAGCGCTCGATCGCAACAAGAAATTCCTGCGCGGCGAAGTCGCGCGGCGCGTTAACCTGAAATTTGCACCTGACATTCGCTTCCGCGTCGACGAGCGATTCGACGAAGCGGAACGGATCGAGAAATTATTGCGAACGCCTGCGGTGCAAAAAGACTTGGACAAGGATCTGGAACAGTATCCGGATTCGGATCGGGAAGAAGAACAATGATGACGGACCCGGCTCACGGTGCAATCGGCACCGAAGACGCTGATTCGCGCGACGTGCAAAAAAATAATTTTGCCGAGATGCGCGGCGACGCCACGCCGCATGCGCAGGAGCGCCGCGTCAACAATGATCCGCGCGCCAAGCAGCAGAAGAGCAATCAGCCGCGCCGCGACCGGCGCGATGTGCACGGCTGGGTCGTGCTCGACAAGCCGATCGGAATGACCTCGACGCAGGCGGTTGCGGTGGTGAAGCGCCTGTTCCAGGCCAAGCGCGCCGGCCACGCCGGCACCCTCGATCCGCTCGCCTCCGGCGGCCTGCCGATCGCGCTCGGGGAAGCCACCAAGACCGTCCCCTTCGTGATGGACGGCCGCAAGCGCTACCGCTTCACCGTCTGCTGGGGCGAGGAGCGCGATACCGATGATATCGAGGGCCGGGCGACCGCGACCTCCGACCAGCGCCCGACCCGGGAGGCCATCGTGGCGCTGCTGCCCCGGTTCACCGGCGTCATCGAGCAGGTCCCGCCGCGCTATTCCGCGATCAAGGTCCAGGGCGAGCGTGCCTACGACTTGGCGCGCGACGGCGAGGTCGTGGAACTGGCCCCCCGCCCGGTTGAGATTCACCATTTATCCCTTGTGGATCAACCAGATAGCGATCGAGCGGTATTCGAAGCCGAATGCGGCAAGGGGACCTATGTCCGCGCGTTGGCCCGCGATATGGGCCGGATTCTTGGCACTTTCGGCCATATCTGCGCGCTGCGGCGGACCCTGGTCGGTCCATTTGGCGAGAACGACATGATTCCGCTGGATCAGTTGGAGGCTTTGTGCCATAGAGCCGCGTCCGGCGAGGGCAGCCTCGCCGACGCGCTTTTGCCCGTTGAGACCGCGCTGGACGACATCCCGGCACTGGCCGTCACTCGGGCTGATGCGGCAAGGCTCCATCGGGGCCAGGCCGTTTTATTGCGCGGACGGGATGCGCCCACTTGTAGCGGCACAGTCTATGTCACGGTGGCAGGCCGTCTTTTGGCGCTTGCTGAAGTTGGCAATGGCGAAATCATCCCCAAGCGTGTGTTCAACCTGACCGGCCTGACTGCCAGCACCGGTCGCAACGAGAGAAATTGACGATGTCGATTGCCGCAGAACGCAAAGCGGAAGTCATCAAGACGAATGCCACCAAGGCCGGCGACACCGGCTCGCCTGAGGTCCAGGTCGCGATCCTTTCGGAACGCATCAACAACCTCACGAACCACTTCAAGACCCACGTGAAGGACAACCATTCGCGCCGCGGCCTCTTGAAGCTCGTGTCGACGCGCCGTTCGCTCCTCGACTACCTCAAGAAGAAGGACGAGGCGCGGTACAAGGCGCTGCTCGAGAAGCACAACATTCGTCGTTAAGAGCTCTTGCGCGCGCCACCGGCGCGCGTTTTTGCGCGTGGTTTCGAACGAAAGCACTTTTTTCAAGGTTTTTGATCGAGGCTCACGCGCATGTCGGGTGCGGGCCAATACCGATTCGCATCCGGGGCATGATGGTCGAAGGCCGCGATTTGGCGTTCACGCTCATGCCGACTGACCTGTCCAGCAGCAATCCGGCGGCTGGGCGCAACGGGCAAGGCGCCCGTATGACCCGAAAGGATGGACGCCATCCGAAATCCAAAAACCATGGCAGGATCGCAGGACGCTGATCACCCGTTTCGATCAGCGTCCCGCAATCTTGCGCATGGTTTTTGTTTTTCGACGCGCCCCTTCTTTCGAGAACCCATGAAAGAAGACATCTATGTTCAATAAGCATTCAGTCGAGATCGACTGGGGCGGACGCCCTCTCAAGCTTGAAACCGGCAAGGTCGCGCGCCAGGCCGACGGCGCCGTCCTCGCGACCTACGGCGAGACCGTGGTGATCGCCACTGTCGTGGCCGCGAAAGCGCCGCGCGAAGGCGTCGACTTCCTGCCGCTGACGGTCGACTACCAGGAGAAGGCCTATGCCGCGGGCCGCATTCCCGGCGGCTATTTCAAGCGCGAAGGCCGTCCGACCGAGAAGGAGACGCTGGTCTCCCGCCTGATCGACCGTCCGATCCGTCCGCTGTTCGTCGACGGCTGGCGCAACGAGACGCAGGTGATCGTCACCGTGCTGTCGCACGATATGGAGAACGATCCCGATATCGTGGCGCTGGTTGCCGCATCGGCCGCGCTGACGCTGTCCGGCGCGCCCTTCAAGGGTCCGATCGGCGCCGCCCGCGTCGGCTTCGTCAATGACGAGTACGTGCTCAACCCGACCCTCGACGAGATGGTCGATACCCAGCTCGACCTCGTCGTCGCCGGCACCGCCGACGCCGTGCTGATGGTGGAATCGGAAGCCAAGGAGCTCAACGAGGACATCATGCTCGGCGCGGTGATGTTCGGTCACCGCCACTTCCAGCCGGTGATCAACGCGATCATCGAGCTCGCCGAGAAGGCCGCCAAGGAACCGCGCGAAGTCGTCGCGATCGACAATTCCGCGATCGAGAAGGAGATGCTCGGCCTGATCGAGCAGGAGCTGCGCACCGCCTACGCGATCCCGATCAAGCAGGAACGCTACGCCGCGGTCGGCGCCGCCAAGGAAAAGGTGTTGGCGCACTTCTTCCCGGAAGGGCAGGAGCCGAGATACGACAAGCTCCGTGTCGCCGCCGTGTTCAAGGAGCTGGAAGCCAAGATCGTTCGCTGGAACATCCTCGATACCGGCAAGCGCATCGACGGCCGCGACGTCAAGACGGTCCGCAACATCGTCGCGGAAGTTGGCGTGCTGCCGCGCGCCCACGGTTCGGCGCTGTTCACCCGCGGCGAGACCCAGGCGCTGGTCGTGACCACGCTCGGCACCGGTGAGGACGAGCAGTACATCGACGCGCTGTCGGGGACGTACAAGGAAACCTTCCTGCTGCACTACAACTTCCCGCCCTACTCGGTCGGCGAAACCGGGCGCCTCGGCGGCACCAAGCGTCGGGAGATCGGCCACGGCAAGCTCGCCTGGCGCGCGATCCATCCCGTGCTGCCGCCGCACCACGAATTCCCCTACACCACGCGCGTGGTGTCGGAGATCACTGAGTCCAACGGCTCGTCCTCGATGGCGTCGGTCTGCGGCGCTTCGCTCGCCCTGATGGACGCCGGCGTGCCGTTGAAGCGGCCGACCGCCGGCATCGCGATGGGCCTGATCCTCGAAGACAAGCGCTTCGCGGTTCTCTCGGACATTCTCGGTGACGAAGACCATCTCGGCGACATGGACTTCAAGGTCGCCGGCACGGAAGCGGGCATCACCTCGCTCCAGATGGACATCAAGATCGAGGGCATCACCGAGGAGATCATGCGGGTGGCGCTTGGCCAGGCCAAGGAAGGCCGCATCCACATCCTCGGCGAGATGGCGAAGGCCCTGACCGCGGCTCGCGCCGAGCTCGGCGAATACGCGCCGCGCATCGAGACCTTCAAGATCCCGACCGACAAGATCCGCGAAGTGATCGGCACCGGCGGCAAGGTGATCCGCGAGATCGTCGAGAAGACCGGCGCCAAGGTCAACATCGAGGACGACGGCACCGTGAAGGTCGCCTCCAGCGACGGCGAGGCGATGAAGGCCGCGATCAAGTGGATCAAGTCGATCGCGTCCGAGCCCGAAGTCGGCCAGATCTATGACGGCACCGTCGTCAAGGTGATGGAGTTCGGCGCCTTCGTGAACTTCTTCGGTTCCAAGGACGGCCTCGTCCACATCAGCCAGCTCGCTGCCAGCCGCGTGCAAAAGACCACCGACGTCGTCAAGGAAGGCGACAAGGTCAAGGTCAAGCTGCTCGGCTTCGACGATCGCGGCAAGACCCGCCTGTCGATGAAGGCGGTCGACCAGCAGACCGGCGAGGACCTCGAGGCCAAGCAGAAGGCTACCGAGGGCCAGCAGGCTCCGCGCGAAGCGGCCGGCGAGTAAATCTCTCGGCACTGCAAACACGAAGGGCGGCCTCTCGGCCGCCCTTTTTGTTTTCCTTCACCTCTCCCCAGCGGGAAGAGGTAGAGCACCTCAGGCGATGTCGAAGCGATCGGCGTTCATCACCTTGGTCCAGGCCGCGACGAAGTCCTTGGCGAACTTCTGCTTCGAATCCGCGCTCGCATAGACTTCGGCGAAGGCGCGGAGCTGGGAGTGCGAGCCGAAGATCAGGTCGGCGCGGGTCGCGGTCCACTTGACCGCATTGGTCTTGCGGTCACGTCCCTCATACGCGCCGTTGGCAACCGGCGCCCACTGCGTGCTCATGTCGAGCAGGTTGACGAAGAAGTCGTTGGTCAGCGTCCCCGGCTTCGCCGTGAACACGCCGTTCTTCGAACCACCTGCGTTGGCACCGAGCACGCGCAGACCGCCGACGAGAACCGTCAGCTCCGGCGCGGTGAGCACGAGCAGCTGCGCCCGGTCCACCAAAGCTTCCTCCTGCCTCAGGAACTGATGCTTGCCGCCGACATAGTTGCGGAAGCCGTCAGCCCGCGGCTCGAGCGGCGCGAAGGACGGAACGTCCGTCTGCTCCTGCGACGCATCCATGCGGCCCGGCGTGAACGGCACCTTCACGTCGATACCGGCGTCCTTCGCAGCCTTCTCGACCGCGGCGCCACCGCCGAGGACGATGAGGTCGGCAAGCGAGACCTTCTTCTTGCCCGCGTTGAACTCCTTCTGGATCGCCTCGAGCTTGCCGAGCACCTTGGAGAGCTGGGCCGGCTGGTTGACCTCCCAGTCCTTCTGCGGGGCAAGGCGGATACGCGCGCCGTTGGCGCCACCGCGCTTATCGGAGCCGCGGAAGGTCGAGGCCGATGCCCAGGCCGTGGAGACCAGCTCGGACACCGAGAGGCCGGAAGCCAGGATCTTCGTCTTCAGGCCAGCGACGTCGTGCTCGCTGACGAGCTCATGATCGACGGCCGGAATCGGATCCTGCCAGATCAGCGTCTCCTTCGGCACCAGCGGGCCGAGGTAGCGCGCGATCGGACCCATGTCGCGGTGGGTGAGCTTGAACCAGGCGCGGGCAAAGGCGTCCGCGAACTGGTCGGGATGCGCGAGGAAGCGCCGCGAGATCTTCTCATAGGCCGGATCGAAACGCAGCGAGAGGTCGGTCGTGAGCATGGTCGGAACATGCTTCTTGGACTTGTCGAACGCGTCCGGAATGACCGCCTCGGTCACCTTGGCCTTCCACTGCTGCGCGCCCGCGGGGCTCTTGGTCAGCTCCCATTCGTGACCGAACAGGTTCTCGAAGAAATAGTTGCTCCACTTCGTCGGCGTCTGCGTCCAGGTGACTTCCGGACCACCGGTGATCGCGTCGGCGCCGATGCCCGTACCGTGCTTGCTCTTCCAGCCGAGACCCTGATCTTCCAGCGCACCGGCTTCCGGCTCGGGTCCGACGAGAGACGGATCGCCCGCACCGTGGGTCTTGCCGAAGGTGTGGCCGCCGGCGATCAGCGCGACGGTCTCCTCGTCGTTCATCGCCATGCGGAAGAACGTCTCGCGGATGTCCTTGGCGGCCGCGACCGGATCCGGCTTGCCGTTCGGTCCTTCCGGATTGACGTAGATGAGGCCCATCTGCACCGCGCCGAGCGGCGCGGCGAGCTGGCGCTCGCCGCTGTAGCGTTCATCGCCCAGCCACGTGCCTTCGGGACCCCAATACAATTCTTCCGGCTCCCAGACGTCGGCGCGACCACCCGCAAAACCGAACGTCTTGAAGCCCATCGACTCCAGCGCGACGTTGCCGGCGAGAATCATCAGGTCGGCCCACGAGATCTTGCGGCCGTACTTCTGCTTGATCGGCCACAGCAGCCGGCGGGCCTTGTCGAGGTTGGCGTTGTCGGGCCAGCTGTTCAGCGGCGCGAAGCGCTGCTGACCGGCACCGGCGCCACCGCGACCGTCGGTGATGCGGTAAGTGCCCGCGCTGTGCCAGGCCATGCGGATCATCAGGCCGCCATAGTGACCGAAGTCGGCCGGCCACCACTCCTGGGAGTCGGTCATCAGCGCATGCAGGTCCTTGACGACCGCATTCAGGTCGAGCGTCTTGAATTCCTTGGCATAGTCGAAGTCCTCGCCCATCGGATCCGACAGATCGGAATTCCGGTGCAGGACCTGGACATCCAGTTGGTTCGGCCACCACTCGCGGTTCGAGGGTGCGGGTTTGCCGCCCGTGAACGGGCATTTTGCTTGATCGTCC
The DNA here is from genome assembly GCF_024199885.1 of Bradyrhizobium sp. CCGUVB23. NCBI lineage: Bacteria > Pseudomonadati > Pseudomonadota > Alphaproteobacteria > Hyphomicrobiales > Nitrobacteraceae > Bradyrhizobium > Bradyrhizobium sp. CCGUVB23. The sequence goes on along the minus strand of NZ_JANADQ010000001.1, from coordinate 4,049,726 downwards.
ATGAATACCTCCTCTGGTGGCGTCGAACTTCGCCATGACCCAGGTCAAGCGACTCTAGGCGCCCCCTCTTATCAGGTAAAGTTGACTTTAATGATCGCTGCGATAGGATTTTCTGATGATAAATCTGACGCTGCGGCAGCTCCGATATTTCGATGCGCTGGCGCGTCTCGGCCATTTCGGGCGCGCGGCGGAAGCCTGCTCGATCTCGCAGCCGGCGCTGTCGATGCAGATCAAGGAAATGGAGGAGACGCTCGGCGGCCTCTTGCTCGAGCGCAGCGCGCGCCAGGTCGCACTCACGCGCTTCGGCGAGGAGCTCGCCCAGCGCGTGCGCGAGATCCTGCGCTCGGTCGATGAGCTCGGCGACTTCGCGCGCGCCTCGCGCGACCGCTTCGCCGGCCGCCTGCGCATTGGCATGATCCCGACGATCGCGCCCTATCTGCTGCCCACGATCACCAAGAACCTCACGCGCCTGCATCCGGAGCTCGATATCCGCGTGCGCGAGACGATGACACCCAAGCTGATCCAGGAGCTGACCGAAGGCCGGCTCGACACCGCGATCGTCGCGCTGCCGGTCTCCGAACCATCGTTGACCGAAGTTGCACTGTTCGAGGAAAAATTCCTGCTGGTGCGGCCGAGCACGGATGAGGGAACGCCGGTGCCCTCACGCGAGATGATGCGCGAGATGCGGCTCTTGCTGCTCGAGGAAGGACATTGTTTCCGCGACCAGGCGCTGTCGTTCTGCAATATGCAATCGGCCCCGCCGCGCGAGATGCTGGATGCGAATTCACTGTCGACGCTGGTTCAGATGGTCAGCGCCGGCATCGGCGTGACCTTGATCCCGGAAATGGCCCTGCCGGTGGAGACGCGCTCGGCCTCCGTCTCGGTCGCGCGCTTCGCCGATCCGCAGCCCTCGCGCACCATCGGCATGGTCTGGCGCAAGACCAGCCCGCTGGCACGGCAGCTCCTGCAAATCTCCGAGGTGGTGTGCCTGTCGGCCGGCAAGGTGCGCGCACGGCATGCGGCAACAGCCGCTCCACGCAGGGCCTGATCGATCATACCCATGTCCACTCCGGTCATCCGTCCTGCCGAGCCGCACGAATACGACGAGATCGCCCGCGTCTGGATGGAGAGCTGGGTCTCGACCGGCCTGGCGGAGGCAAGCAATTTCCTGCTCGCGAACCTGCGCGCGCGCGTGCGGCGCGAGATCGAGGATGGCTGGAGCCTCTTTGTCGCCGATGATCATGGCGTGATCGCCGCCATGCTGGCGCTGCATCTGCCAAAACTCTATCTCGACATGCTCTTCGTCGCGCCAAGCTATCAGGGACGCTCGCTCGGCCGGCAGCTGCTCGCCTTCACGCGGACGCAGTTGCCCGACGAGATCGTCCTGCGCTGCGTGCGTGAGAACGAGAAGGCCTGGCGCTGGTACGAGCGCGAGGGCTTCATGTTCGAGCGGGAAGAGATCGCGACGGCAACGGGCTTCATGATGAAGTGCTATCGGTGGCGCAGAAAGAACAGCGTCGATCGATTGCCAGGTAGTGTCCTAGTTTGAAATGAAGGGCTGCCTGCGATAGGCTCGCGATGCTCGCGACGGGAGAGCAATGTGGCGAGGTTCAAGCTTAATTCTCCGGGCGCTTGGGGCGAAAAGAACGCCAGAGAATACAGCTATTCGATGGTCTTGGAGACCGATGGCCGAGTTGAGTTATCTGGCCAAGGCGGCTGGCATCCTGATACGCTCGATTTCCCGGTCGGCGTTCCGATTGAGGCAGAGATCAATCAAGCCTTCGATAATGTGGCCTTCATGCTGAATGAGGTCGGGCTTGATTGGGCAAACGTCGCTCACATCAACTCATACCATACGCCGGAACCGGACGGGACGATCCTTGCAGCTACAGCGGAGATGGCGCGGCAGTTTCGCCTTCGGATGCCCGATCATAAGCCGATCTGGACGTGCCTGGGCGTCGCGGTACTTGGCGACCCCAAGATGCACGTCGAAATCCGCGTCACGGCCTTTAGAGAGTGACGGCAACGTGCTTTTTGTAGGGGCTGCGCTTTCCAGGCTTCGGCGCAACAGCGTCCATCTTCTCGCAGAGATCGTCCATCGACCAAAGCGTCTGCGACACGCCAGCGGCGATTGCAGGCTCATTTTCAGTGTCTTGTGCATTTTGATGACGTTGTACCAAAGCGTGCGGAAAGGGAGCGTTGACCAACATCTCGCGTGAAACATGCATCGCAACCCCAGCCGTAGCGACTTGCCAAGTTGCACAAGACGCGCGATGCACGAGGAAAATCGCGTCCCGATGAAAGGTGAGATCCCATGATCAAGCTCTACTGGTCGCCCCGCTCGCGCTCCTTCTCCGCGCTCTGGCTGATGGAAGAAACCGGCCTGCCCTATGAGCGTGTACTGACCGACATCACGACGGGCGCGCAGAAGGCGCCGGAGTACTTGAAGATCAATCCGATGGGCAAGGTACCGGCCCTGGTCGATGGCGATGCCGCGCTCGGCGAGGCGGCCGCGATCTGCGCCTATGTCGCCGATCGCTATCCGGAGACGAAGCTCGCGCCGGCGCCGACCGATCCGCGTCGCGCACGATACCTGCAATGGCTGTTCTTCGGGCCGGCCTGCATCGAGCCCGGGTTGATCCAGATCTTCACCAAGCTCGAGGTGCCCACCTCCACAGCGGCCTGGGGCAGCGCGACGCAAGTGTTCGACGTCCTCGACACCGCGCTGGCCAAGGGACCATGGATCCTTGGCGACGAGTTCACGGCCGCTGACATCGTGATCGGCTCGGGGCTGAACTTCGCCGTGCGGATGTTCAAGTTGGTGCCGCCGCGCCCCAGTTTCGACGCTTATATCGCCCGCTGCGTGGCGCGGCCGGCATTCCAGCGCGCAGAGAAGATCGCGGCGGGGTGAGGCGACTGCGTCGGACTCAAAGCCTGACCTTAAGGACGGCCAGACCGGATTGCTGCAGCAATCCGGACGTCGTGGCCTGGAGGCCGTACCGAATGCCGAGATCGACACGGTTGCTGCCGGCAATGACCAGTCCGAGGCCCGCCGAGTAGATCCATGGCGAGAGGTTGAGACCGTTGGTGACGAAGCTCGTGCCACCTCCGGCAAATGTCGCGCTGATCTGTAATCCCCGATTCCACGCGTTGTAGCCGATCCCGACTTCGCCGGTGAGATAGGCTTGCCTCGCCAGCTGATACGCGCCCTTGAGCCCCGTCGTTAGGGTCAGCTCCCGATAGACTTGCGAATCGACGTTGAGGCTGAAGCCGCCGGCACCATTTTCCTGATAGGCGGGCGAACGCACCTGTCCGTAGTCCAGTCGAAATGACGGCACGAGCGTAAGTCCAACCTCGAGCGGGATCTGCTTCTTGACCGCAACACCGACGTGAGCGCTGTAGGACCGATAGTTTCCTGCTGCGGTGTTGTTGATGAAAGTCAGCGAGCGACTTTCTCCATTGTCATTGAGCGCGCCGTCAAGCTGGGCATCGACGTGAAGGTCGCGGCTGACCGCGTAAGCGCCGTAGAGTCCCAGCTGATATGAATCGATGGCGAGCCGATTGGGAATCGCATCCTCGCTTCCCGTGATCGCCTGACGGGAATAGGCAAACACGCCGCCAAGCATCGCGCGTGGCGAAATCGCAGCGTCCGCGCCGACGGCTACGCCGCCGCCGGAGGCGTTGTATCCGGGGACGCCATCGAGGCTTCCCTGCCGGACGATGCCGCCGAACGGCTTCATCCAGACGTTCCGCTCGGGCACAACGCCGGAGCTGAGCCCACGAATGTCGTCAAGACGTCCCGTGACGGCCTGCTGAAGCGCGCGCTGCGTCGCATAGGTCGCCTGCGACGCCGCGCCGGTGAGAACGGGCAATGTCTGATTAATGGCGTTGGACAGGCTCGGACCGCTCAGATTGTCCAGGGCGAGGAAGCCCGGCACCATGGAGCCCGTCCAGCCAAGCGACGCCGTGGACATTTGGTAGAGCGTGTCGGCCGCGCCAATCCCTGCCCGGTTGTTCTGGGATCGCAGGGTGTCGGCATAGGGCTGCACCAGCGACAGGTAGGCTATCGCGCCGGTCGGATTGCCCGTCAGGTCGTAGGTGCTGACCAGCATCTGCGAACCCGACGCGTCGCCGCTTGCGGTCCCATTGAGACTGGTGAGATTGCCGCGTGACAGCGTGTTGAAGAGAACGTTGCCCTCCGGCGTCACGGAGCCCAGCAGGGTGAAACTGGTGGCACCGCCTGTGGGCGCGATACCGACGCCCCAGAAATATCCGTTCTGATAATTCGTGATGACGAAACGTCCGGGAGTGGACGTGCCGAACAGGGCGGGACTGACGATCCGCCACGGGGTGCCGGCCGTCCATGCCCATTGCGGCACCGAATTGGCCGGGACGGCCTGCGAGGGCGGCGGCGTGAAGGTCGCGGGGTCATAGGGCAGCATATAGGCCCAGTGGGTCACGAGGAGGCTATCCCCCGTGATCATCTGCATTTCCATCTCCGTTACACCGTTGATAGATCGCATGTTGCCGAGGCCGACGGTCACGGCGCCTCCCGAGGTCGGCGTGAACAGCATCGTGATCTGCCCCGCCGTCGTCACGAAGCCCTGGATCGTGCAGGTGTCGGTCACGAGCGCCGACCCGATCTTGAGCTGCGCGACGCTGGTCCCGGTGAATGATCCATTCGTCGCGGTGGATAGCGACCACAGCGTCTGATCGCCGATTGGAATCGGATTCGAAAAACTGGTTTTCGGCGCAGCGTAGGCCAGCAATTGTGCCGTCGGCACGTACCAGTGCGTATTGGACAGGGCCGAATCCCAGATCGCCGACTGTGCCAGGACAGGGAAGCTCGCGCAGGTCAGGGCAGCGCCCGCAATGGACGCGAGCACACCCGCGCGACAGATCGCACGCACCATCGGCAAGATTCCTCCCGAACCGCGGGACGCGCCGGTCGTGCGGCGCTACCGGGCGCAGGAAACATCATGCTATTGCGGAGTCTGCCCCATGATCGTGGGGTGCGAGGAGGCGCCGCGGCCCCGGTCGGGCCTCGGAAGGCTCATTCCGCCTTCAGATCTTCCGGCTTCGGCATCAGGACGATGTTGTAGCCGGAATCGACGTAGTGCACCTCGCCGGTGACGCCGCCGGACAGATCCGACAGCAGATACAGCGCCGAGCCGCCGAGTTCGTCGAGCGTGACGCCGCGGCGGAGCGGCGCATGCTTCTGCTGGAAAGCGAACATCGCGCGTGCCTCGCCGATGCCCGAGCCGGCGAGCGTGCGGATGGGGCCTGCAGAGATCGCATTGACGCGGATGCCTCGTGGACCGAAATCGGCGGCGAGATAACGCACCGAGGCTTCCAGCGCCGCCTTGGCCACGCCCATCACGTTGTAATTCGGCATCGCGCGCATGGAGGCGCCGAAGGTCAGCGTGATCATGCTGCCGCCCTCCGTCATTAGTTCGGCAGCGCGCTTGGCCACTTCCGTGAACGAGAAGCAGGAGATCACCATGGTGCGCGAAAAATTCTCGCGGCTGGTGTCGGCGTAGCGGCCCTTCAGCTCGTTCTTGTCGGCAAAGCCGATCGCGTGGATCACAAAATCGAGGTTGCCCCACTTTTCGCGCAAGGCAGCGAATGTGGCATCGACACTGGCGATGTCCTCGACGTCGCAAGGCAGCACCAATTCCACGCCAAGAGACTCCGCCAGCGGCTTGACGCGCTTGCCTAGGGCATCGCCCTGGAAGGTGAAGGCAAGCTCGGCGCCGTGGGCATGCAGCGCCTTCGCCATGCCCCAGGCGATCGAGTGATCATTGGCGATGCCCATGATCAGACCGCGCTTGCCTTTCATCAGACCTTCCATCGCCTCATAGCTCCCATTTCGACGTCATCGCCCGCCTTGTGCGCACTTGCGCACTGGAGCGGGCGATCCAGTATTCCAGGACGGTTCGTGATAAATCGAGAGGCCGCGGCGTACTGGATGGCCCGCCTTCGCGGGGCATGACCAAATCGAACAATCACGCATCCAGCCGGCTGAACACCAGCGTGGCGTTGGTGCCGCCGAAGCCGAAGGAGTTCGACAGCACGGTGCCGATCTTGGCGTTGTCGATGCGCTTGCGCACGATCGGCATGTCGGCGAACACCGGATCGAGCTCCTGGATGTGCGCGCTCTCGCAGATGAAGCCGTTGTTCATCATCAGCAGCGAGTAAATCGCCTCCTGCACGCCGGTTGCGCCCAGCGAATGGCCGGTGAGCGCCTTGGTGGCGGAGATCGGCGGGCACTTCTCGCCGACGCCGAACACCTTCCGGATCGCCTCGATCTCCGGCGGATCACCCGCCGGCGTCGAGGTGGCGTGCGGGTTGATGTAATCGACCTTGGTCTTGACGGTCGACATCGCCATGCGCATGCAGCGGTCGGCGCCTTCACCCGACGGCGCGACCATGTCGTAACCATCCGACGTCGCGCCATAACCGACGATCTCGCCATAGATGCGCGCGCCGCGCGCCTTGGCATGCTCGAGCTCTTCCAGCACCAGCACACCGGCGCCGCCTGCGATGACGAAGCCGTCGCGATTGACGTCATAGGGACGCGAGGCGGTGGCGGGCGTGTCGTTGTATTTCGAGGACATCGCGCCCATGGCGTCGAACAGGACCGACAGCGACCAGTCCAATTCCTCGCAACCGCCGGCGAAGATGATGTCCTGCTTGCCGATCTGGATCGTCTCGTAGGCATTGCCGATGCAATGGTTCGACGTCGCACAGGCCGACGAGATCGAATAGTTCACGCCCTTGATCTTGAACCAGGTCGCGAGCGTCGCGGACGCCGTCGACGACATCGCCTTCGGCACCGCGAAAGGTCCGACACGCTTCGGTCCCTTGCTGCGGGTAATGTCGGCGGATTCGACGATGGTGCGGGCCGACGGGCCGCCTGAGCCCATAATGATGCCGGTGCGGATGTTGGAGACTTCGTCAGGCCCGAGGCCGGAATCCTGGATCGCCTGCTCCATTGCGATGTGATTCCACGCGGCGCCCTGGCCGAGGAAGCGCATCGCGCGCCGGTCGATCACAGCGGCGGGATCGAGCGTCGGCTCGCCCTGCACCTGCGAGCGGAAGCCCATCTCGGCATATTTCTCTGCCCGCGAGATGCCTGACTTCGCCTCGTGAAGGCTCGCAAGCACTTCCTGGGTGTTGTTTCCGATGGACGAGACAATGCCCATCCCGGTGACCACAACCCGCCTCATGACCGCCTCGCCCTAATCGTTGTCGCCTTCAAATTGATGCGCCTTGCTTCAGCCCAGGCTCGTGCCCTGCTTGAACAGGCCGACCTTCAGATCCTTGGCGCGATAGATAATCGTGTCGTCGACCGAAAGCCACCCGTCGGCAATGCCCAACACCAGCTTTGAGCGCATCACGCGCTTGACGTCGACGTTGTACACGACCTTGTGGGCCTCGGGCAGCACCTGGCCGCCGAACTTCAACTCGCTCAACCCCAGCGCGCGGCCGCGACCCTCGCCGCCGATCCAGCCGAGGTAGAACCCGACCATCTGCCAGAGCGCGTCGAGGCCTAGGCAGCCCGGCATCACCGGGTCGTTCTTGAAATGGCAGCCGAAGAACCAGAGGTCCGGCTTGACGTCGAGCTCGGCCCGCACCAGTCCCTTGCCGAACTCGCCGCCGGTATCCGAAATTTCCGTGATGCGGTCGAACATCAGCATCGGCGGCAGCGGCAACTGGGCGTTGCCTGGGCCGAACATCTCGCCGCGGGCACACGCCAGCAAATCCTCGTATTCGTAACCGTTGCGCCTGTTCAGCATCCCGGAGCCTCTGTTCAAATCCCGATGGGGCAGTTTTGGCGAGAATGGCCCCGTTTCTCGACGGAAGGAGCGCCATTCGCCGTTGTCAGGCGCGAAAACCGCGTGACCGGACGGACCGCGGGCCAAGCCTCGTTGAGCCCGGCTGCGCCAAAATCGGTTAAGCGGGACCGCGCGCTCTCTATCATAGGCCCTCCCGGCGTCAAAGCGCCCTTTACAGGGTAAAATGATCGCATCTCGTCCCGGTTCCGGACCGACTTAGAACCGCTCTAGTTGCGAGAAACTTGCATCTGCATCTATCCGTCCATATATTGCAGAACAATAGTGTTTTCCTCGCGTGCCCTGAAATCGGAAATGAGCGATAGCGCCCCGAACCACCATGACGAAACCGCCCATTCCGCGTCCCTCCACTCCGGACGCCAGCCGGCCCTGACCGGCTGCCCGTGGCACGACGTCAACGAAATGCTCCAGGCCGCCGGGCTTCGCCCGACGCGCCAGCGCATGGCGCTGGGCTGGCTGCTGTTCGGCAAGGGTGCCCGGCACCTCACCGCCGAAATGCTCTACGAGGAAGCGACGCTGGCCAAGGTTCCGGTGTCGCTGGCGACCGTCTACAACACGCTGAACCAGCTTACCGATGCCGGTCTGCTGCGCCAGGTCAGCGTCGACGGCACCAAGACCTATTTCGACACCAACGTCACCACGCACCACCACTATTATCTCGAGAACAGCCACGAGCTGGTCGACATTCCCGACCCGCATCTGGCGCTCTCGAAGATGCCCGACGTGCCCGAGGGCTACGAGATCGCGCGCATCGACATGGTGGTGCGCCTGCGCAAGAAGCGCTGAGTTCTCGAAACAGGACGAGAGATCGTCATGGCCGGGCTTGTCCCGGCCATTTTTATTTGCGTGGTCATTCCGGGATGGTGCGCGAGCACCAGACCTCCGAGCGCAATTGCGCTTCGGAGAATCTCGAGATCCCGGATTGCGATGCTGACGCATCGCCCCGGGATGACGCCTGCGGCGTCAGTTCACCAGCTCGTCGGAGTAGACGCCCCAGAGCCGCTCCTGCTGGATCCAGCCGTCGAAACCGTTGCCCATGACGTGGCACCAGCCTGTGGTGCATTTCTTGACCTGGGCGACGACGCCGGCCTGGAGCTTTGCGGCGACCGCGCTCTCGGTGTCGGCGCGATCATAGATCGGCGCGAGATCGTCCTTGTGCTTCATGGTGACGACCGCGGTGCGGCGCCCCGACAGCAATGAATGATAGACCCAGCCCTCGGCGCCTTCGGAATCGCGCACCCGGCGCCAGTTCTCGAACTCGGCGGTAATTTCGACCGGCAGGCCGGCGCGGGTGTAGACCCAGGCCACATCGTTGTCCTTGGTCGGGCCGGCGCGGACATTCACATGGTCGGATTTGAGGCTGACATAGCGCGGCACGGGAAGGCCGCTCGCGGTCTGAACCGCGTCCTTGGCCGAATGTCCGGGGCTGACCGATGCGCCCAGCCAACCCAAGACGAGCACCACCACCGACCAAAAACGCCCCAACGCCATCACGACCCGTCTCCTGCCGGAACCCTGGCGCAAGCGAGCCGAATTCCGAGAAATCACTTCCAAATCCATGCCGCATGTCCTCTCCCCGCCCCACGCGGGTCTTTCCCTCCGCTGCCGTGGTTCTTGTCTTGGCCCGGCCATCTGCTAGAGAGGACGAGCGTCTAACAAACCAGTTTGGCCCGATTTTCCGGCCGGAAACGTCGGGAGAGCTTGAAGGAAACGCCGGGGACGATGCGGCAAGGCCAGTGTCGAACAACCGGGTTAATGAGGTCTGAACGGTAAGCCTTTGACCACAGAGGCGGCCAGCGAAGCCTCATGAGAGCAGGACATGTCGGTCAAGAAAAAACCCCTCGTCGTCGTGACACGCAAGCTGCCGGACTCGATCGAGACGCGCATGCGCGAATTGTTCGACGCCCGGATCAATCTTGACGACACCCCGATGTCGCGGGAGCAGATCGCGGAGGCCGCGCGCACGGCCGAGGTGCTCGTCCCGACGGTGACCGACCATATCAACGCCGACATCATCAACCAGCCCGACTGCAAGCTTCGCCTGATCGCGAATTTCGGCAACGGTGTCGACAATATCGACGTCGAGGCGGCGCATGCGCGCGGCATCACCGTCACCAACACGCCGAAGGTTCTGACCGAGGACACCGCCGACATGACCATGGCGCTGATCCTCGCGGTGCCGCGCCGGCTGATCGAGGGCGCCTCGGTGCTCACGGAAGGCAAACCCTGGGCGGGCTGGTCGCCGACCTGGATGCTCGGCCATCGCATCGGCGGCAAGCGCCTCGGCATTGTCGGCATGGGCCGCATCGGCCAGGCCGTGGCGCGCCGTGCCCGCGCCTTCGGCCTGCAGATCCACTATCACAATCGCCGTCCCGTCGCCCCGAAGATCGCCGAGGAGCTTGGCGCGACCTATTGGGAAAGCCTCGACCAGATGCTGGCGCGGATGGACATCATCTCGGTGAACTGTCCGCACACGCCTGCGACCTATCACCTGCTCTCGGCACGGCGGCTGAAGCTGATCCGGAAAGAGGCCTATATCGTCAACACCGCGCGCGGCGAGGTGACCGACGAGGACACGCTGATCAAGCTGATCGAAGCCGGCGAGATCGGCGGCGCCGGCCTCGACGTCTACGAGCACGAGCCCGCGGTCAATCCGAAGCTGGTGCGGCTCGCGAAAGCCGGCAAGGTGACGCTACTGCCGCACATGGGCTCGGCCACCATCGAAGGCCGCGTCGACATGGGCGAGAAGGTGATCATCAACATCCGCACCTTCCTCGACGCTCACAAGCCGCCGGATCGCGTGCTACCGAGCATGCTCTGAGATTTATTGTTCGCGCGTCTCGCGTTTGCGCCAGCCGGCGACGAAATCGATGAAGGCGCGCAGCGCGGGCGGCGTTTGGCGCCGGCTCGGATAGTACAGGAACGGTCCCGGAAACGGCTCGCACCAATCCTCCAGCATGCTCACCAGCGCACCGGACTTCAGGGCTTCGCCGACATAGCCATCAAGGCTTGCCCAGATGCCAGCGCCGTCCAGCGCGGCACGCATGGCAAGACCCATGTTGGTCGAGATCAGCTTGGCCGGTGGATCGACTTTCATGATCTGGCCGCCCTTCTCGAATTCCCAATCGTGCATGACGCCGCTGCTGTAGCGGGCGCGGATGCAATCATGGTCGAGCAAATCGTTCGGGTGCCGGGGCATGCCGCGCCGCGCGACGTAATCGGGTGATGCGACGACGACATAGCTTTGCGGACCGCTCAGCGAGATCGCCACCATGTCCTGCGCGAGATGCTCGCCATAGCGCACGCCGGCATCGAAGCCCGCACTGACGATGTCGACGAAACCGCTTTCGGAAACGATGTCGAGATCGACCTGCGGATAGGCCGCGAGGAACGGCCCGACCATCGGTGCCAACACCAGATCGACCGCCGGCGGCGGCGCATTGATGCGCAGGCGGCCCGACGCAACCTCGCGCAGGCCCCGGACCTGATCGAGGGCATTACCAACATCCCGCAGCGCCGGGGCCACGCGCGACAGCAGCAGCTCGCCTGCCTCGGTCAGCGCGACGCTGCGGGTGGTGCGGTTCATCAGACGGACGCCGAGGCGCTCCTCCAGATCTCGTAGGCGCTGACTGAGACTCGACACGGATACGCGAATGTCCTGCGCCGCGCGCCGGAAGTTGCGGGTGCGGGCGACAGCAACGAAGACGTCGAGATCACGCAGGTCAGGATCGGCCATTGTTCGATATGATGAACAAGCTATTCTGAATTGTCCAGCTTATCGGCGTAATCGGCCATGCGCATATCTGACCTCATCACGCGGCGCAGCCTGCCCGCCATTCGAGGAGAGCCATCATGGAACAGCGCAAACTCGGTTCAACCGGCCCCACCGTCACTGCGATCGGTCTCGGCTGCATGGGCATGTCGGAGGTCTACGGACCGGCCGACCGCGATGAGAGCATCGCCACGATCCATGCGGCGCTCGATGCGGGCATCACGCTGCTCGACACCGGCGACTTTTACGCCATGGGCCACAATGAAATGCTGATCCGGGAAGCGTTGAAGGATCGCCCGCGCGACAAGGTGCAGCTCAGCGTCAAATTCGGCGCGCTGCGCGGACCCGCCGGTGAATTCGCCGGAATCGATTGCCGGCCGGCCGCGATCAAGAACTTCCTCGCCTATTCGCTTCAGCGGCTCGGCACCGATTACATCGACATCTATCGCCCGGCGCGGCTCGATCCCAATGTTCCGATCGAGGAGCCGATCGGCGGAATCGCCGAGCTGGTGAAGGCCGGCTACATCAGGCATATCGGCCTGTCCGAGGTTGGCTCCGACACCATTCGCCGCGCGCACGCCGTACATCCGATCGTCGATCTCCAGATCGAATATTCGCTGATCGCGCGCGGCATCGAGCGCGATATTTTGAAGACCTGCCGCGAGCTCGGCATCGGCATCACCGCCTATGGCGTGCTGTCGCGCGGTCTGATCAGCGGCCACTGGACAAAGGACAGCGGCAAGGCCGGCAGGGATTACCGGTTGATGACCCCGCGCTTCCACGGGGCGAACCTCGACGCCAATCTCGCGCTTGTCGACTCGCTGCGTGCGATCGCTACCGAGATCGGTGCCACGCCGGCGCAGGTTGCGATCGCGTGGGTGGCGGCGCAGGGCAAGGAGATCGTGCCGCTGGTCGGCGCCCGCACCCGCAACCGTCTCACCGAGGCGCTCGGCTCGACCAAGGTGACACTGACGCCGGCGCATCTTGCGGCGCTCGCAAAAGCCTTCCCGCCGGATGTCGCCTCCGGCACGCGCTATGCCGCCGAGCAGATGGCACATCTGGACAGCGAGCGGCCGCTCGCGCGCTGAGCAAGCCCGCCACTACTCGCGGTGGATGCTCAGATCGTCGAAGACGGGTCCATCGCCGTTGAGCGGATTGGCCGGATCGCGCGCGTAGCGCAGCGTCTCGAAGCGCATCGCGCGCGCATCCAGCATCAACAGACGGCCGACCAGGCCCTCGCCGAAGCCGACGATCTCACGGATTGCTTCCAGCGCCATCATCGAGCCCAGCACGCCGGCGAGCGCGCCCATCACGCCGGCTTCGGAGCAGGCCGGCACGGTGCCCGGCGGCGGCGCCTCCGGGAACAGGCAGCGATAGGTCGGATTGAATTCACCGGCCTCGTTCTTTTCGTGCGCGCGGATTGTCGTCAGCGAACCGTCGAAGGTGCCGAGCGCGGCCGTGATCAGTGGCCTCTTCGCGAAGAAGCAGGCGTCCGAAACCAGATAGCGGGTTGAGAAATTATCGGAGCCGTCGAGCACGAGGTCGTAATCGCCGATCAGGCCGAGCGCGTTGTCGGCGTTGAGCCAGGTGGCGTGACCGACGAAGCGCACATGCGGATTGAGGGCCGCGATCCGCTCCGCGGCGCTCTCGACCTTGTGCCGGCCGATATCGGGCGTCGTGTGGATGACCTGGCGCTGAAGGTTGGAGAGCGACACGACGTCGTCATCGACCACGCCGAGCGTGCCGATGCCGGCGGCGGCAAGATACATCAGGGCCGGCGCGCCGAGACCGCCGGCACCGATCACCAGCACGGAGGCCTGCTTCAGCGCGGCCTGACCCGGCCCGCCGACATCGCGCAGCACGATATGGCGGGCATAGCGTTCGAGTTCGTCGGGACTCAGCATCGTCGTTCCTCTCTTGACCCTCATGGTGAGGAGCGCGGAACGCGCGTCTCGACCCTGAAGGCCCGCATGTCACCCGGGGCCATCCTTCGAGACGCGGCCTTGAGGTCGCTCCTCAGGATGAGGACATGAGAACATGGCTTCGCGCCCTCTATCGCAGGCCTGAACCACCCCGAGATTGTTTGCGACCAACGAGATGTGCTTCAATGAGCCCACGTTCAATGGCCGGGTTGGATTTGTCATGAGATCGATGCTCGCGGCAACATTTGTGTTGGTGACCGCGGCGAGCGCGCACGCGCAGATGACGACGCCGCCGCTTCCCGGCACCAGGCCGAAGACGGTCCAGACCGTTCCGATCCGTCCCGCATTGCAAACGCCGTCCGAGACCGCGGACGCCATGGCGCAGGCGGAGCGCCTTCTGCTGCAATCCGACCTCGCCTGGGTCGGGCAGTATAACGGCGCGATTACCGGCGACGTCAGCGAGCGCATGGTCAACGCCATCAAGGAATACCAGAAAGCGAACGGCGGCAAGCCGACCGGTGTGCTGAACCCGCAGGAGCGGGCCGCACTCACCGAGACGGCGCGCAAGAAGCAGGAGAGCGTCGGCTGGAAGATCGTGATGGAGCCTACCAGCGGCGCGCGGCTCGGCATCCCCGGCAAGCTCGTGCCGCAGCAGGCGACCGACGCCAACGGCTCGAAATGGACCTCGCCGACCGGCACGGTGCAGGTGCTGCTCAGCCGCCGCAAGGAGGCGAACCCGACCACCGCAAAGCTCGCGGAAGTCGAGAAGAAGGACCCCGCCGGGCGCAAGGTCGATTACACGGTGGTGAAGCCCGACTTCTTCGTGCTGTCGGGATTGCAGGGCCTGAAGAAGTTTTACGTGCGCGGCACCTTCAGGGGTGACGAGGTGCGGATCATGACGATCCTCTACGACCAGGCCATGGAAAACACCGTCGAGCCGGTCGTGATCGCGATGTCGAGCGCCTTCAACGCGTTTCCCTCGATGCCGCAGGCGGGACCGCCACCGCGGAAAACCGTCGAATATGGCACCGGCATCGTCGTTACCGACGACGGCGCGATCGTCACCGACCGTCTCGTGACCGACGGGTGCCTTGCCATCACCATCGGGGGCTATGGCAATGCCGACCGGCTTGCGGAGGACAAGGAGCACGATCTCGCGCTGCTGCATATCTACGGAGCGCGCGGATTGAAGCCGCTGAACTTGGCGAGCGGGGCGGCCAAAGCGGCCGTCGATGTCATCGGCATCGCCGATCCGCAGAATCAAGGCGGCAGCGCCGCGGTCTCGAGCCTCAAGACTGCGCTGGCGCCCGTCACCGGCGGCGATGCAGCGCTCTCGCCGGCGCCGGCGGTCGGATTTTCCGGCGCCGCCGCGATCGATGGTGACGGCAAGTTCGCCGGCATCGCACTGCTGAAACCGTTGGTCGTCGCCGGCCCCGCCAACGCGGCGCCTGCCGCGCAGGCCGTGATGGTGCCTGCCGATGCCGTGCGCGATTTCCTGAAGGCGAACGATGTAACCGGCAATGGCAGCTCGACGGATGCAAAAGCGGCCGTCGTGCGCGTCATCTGCGTGCGGAAGTAACGATCAGGCGACGGCCACGCTTCTTCTCTCGTGTCCCGGACGAGGCGCGGCATGAAATGCCGCGCCTCCGAGCCGGGACCCATGCAACCCAAATACTCAGCGCGCAGTTTCTGGGCCCCGGCTCAGCAGCGCACCGCTGGCGCGCTGCGCTGCTTCCGGCGCACGAGCGGTACGTACGACTACTGATTCAGTATTGCTACGGATTCGCCGCAATCCCAGATTCCGCCATCATCGTACCGTTGATTCGGACATCCGCGATCCCTTTGGATCGGGCCGGGCACGTCCTGAGCGAGAAGAGCTCAGCATCGCCATCGATGCACGTTCGCGTGGCGTTACCCGAGACCCAAGCATTCCAGAGGATTCAACATCTATGCATACTATCGTACTGGCCACCCAAAAGGGTGGCAGTGGCAAGAGCACCCTTGCCATCGGCCTCGCGCTGGCCGCCCGGCAGGCCGGATTCAGCGTTCGCCTGATCGAGACCGACCCGCAGGGCACGCTGTCCAACTGGCAGCGCCGCCGCACCACGGCTGATCCCGTGGTCGAACCGATCTACCAGGCCTCCAACATCGAGCCACGTTTGAAGATGCTGGCGGCGAGCGGCCTGCAGCTCGCGATCGTCGACACCGCGGCCGGCCTCAGCGCCGCGACCACCGCTGCAATTCGCCATTCCGACCTGTGCCTGATCCCGGCCCGGCCCACGGTCGCTGACATCGAGGCTACCGCCTCGACGCTCAGCGTCGCCCGCGCCTGGAAACGGCCCTTCGGCTTCGTGCTGAACCAGACACCGATCCGCGGCCAGCGCATCGACAATGCGGCCAATACGCTCGGCGAGGAAGCCGCGCTCGAGCTCGCCGACGTGCTCGCGCGCCCGATGATCGTAATGCGCAACGATCACCAGGATTCGCTCGCCGCCGGCCTTGCCGTCAGCGAATTCGCGCCTGGCAGCAAGTCGGCCGCCGAGATCCGCGGGCTCTGGGATTGGATCGAGACCCGGCTCAACCTCGCGACGACGACCAATCTGCTGATCGATCAGGTCATCTCGGCCGCCAACGGAATGTTGCACGCCGCCGCAGAGATCACGTCGAAGGACACAGCTACACTGGCGTCCTGAGCGGGGCGATCGCTCAGACGACAGCCGGGCTCCCCGTTTTCCGGTAGCAGGGCGCCCAAGCTGCGAAGCAATCCGCCCACCAGCCCGGCCGGATTGCTTCGCTTCGCCATTCGAAGGCTTCATCCGCCCCGTCATTGCGAGCGCAGCGAAGCAATCCAGAATCTTTCCGCGGTGACAGTCTGGATTGCTTCGCTGCGCTCGCAATGACGCTCGTGGTGGGTTCGTCAGCCGCGCAGAGACTCACGGCTTTCTCGGCCGCGAGCTTGATCCTCACTTCTGACATTTCGGGCACCAGAACGTCGATCGTCCGTTCTGGGTGAAGCGCTTCACGATGCCGCCGCAGCCCGGCGTCTTGCAGGGCTCGCCTTCGCGATCATAGACCTTGAACGAATGCTGGAAGTAGCCGAGCTCGCCGGTGGTCTGGCGATGATCGCGCAGGCTCGAGCCGCCCGCCTTGATGGCGTCGTTGAGCACGGCATGGATCGCGCCGACCAGCCGCTTGGCATGATCGGTCGGCTCCTCCTTTCGCGTGACAAGCGTGGCGGCGATCCGGCGCGGCGACAGATGCGAGCGATGTAGCGCCTCGCAGACATAGATGTTGCCAAGCCCCGCCACCACACGCTGGTCGAGCAGCGCGGCCTTCAGGCTGGTCTTCTTGCCGGCGCAGGACTGCGCCAGCATCGCGGCGTCGAATTCGTTGCCGAGCGGCTCGGGGCCGAGCCCGCGCAACAGCGGCTCGTCCTCGAGCGCGTTGCGCGCGATCACTTTCATGTAACCGAAGCGGCGCGGATCGTTGAACACGATGTCGGCGCCCGAGGACATGCGAAACAGCACGTGGTCGTGCGAGGAGTCCTTGCCCCTGGGATAGTGAAATTCTCCCGGCGACTTTTCATCATTGGGCTTGATCACGCGGAATGAGCCGGACATGCCGAGATGCATCAACAGCACGTCGCCGGAGGCGAGATCGGCCATGAGATATTTTGCGCGCCTGCCGAGCCCGGTGACCACCTGGCCCTGGAGCCGTGCCACGAAATCCGGCTGAAAGGGAAAGCGCAAATCGGCCCTGCGGGCCTCTGCCTTGACGATTTTGGCGCCTTCCATGACGGGCTGGAGGCCGCGGCGGACGGTCTCGACTTCGGGCAATTCAGGCATGGTCAGGCATTCACCTTATGAGGGCGGTGTGATAGCGCCATTGCGGCGGCCGCGCTATGGTCCGCCTCGTGGAGTAGAGTAATGGATCGGCCGGGCGAAACCACGCATTTTGGCTTCAGGGACGTCCCCCTGAGCGACAAGCAGACGCTGGTGAACGACGTGTTTCACAGCGTCGCCTCGCGCTATGACCTGATGAACGACCTGATGTCCGGTGGCCTGCACCGGGTCTGGAAGGACATCATGATCAACGCGCTCGACCCGCCGCGGAGTGACCGGCCGTTCGCGCTGCTCGACGTCGCCGGCGGCACCGGCGATATTTCGTTCCGCGCCGCCAAGGCGGCAGGCGCCGGCTTTCATGCCACGGTCTGCGACATCAACGCCAACATGCTGGCCGTGGGACGCGAGCGCGCCGAGAAGCGGCATCTCGACACCCAGGTCGACTTCGTCGAGGGCAATGCCGAAGCGCTCGCTTTTGCCGATCGCAGCTTCGACGCATATACGATCGCTTTCGGAATCCGCAACGTGCCGCGGATCGATCTCGCACTTGGCGAGGCCTATCGGGTGCTGAAGCCCGGCAGCCGCTTCCTGTGCCTGGAGTTCTCCACGGTCGAGATGCCCGGGCTCGATCGTCTCTATGACCTGTTCTCGTTCAAGGTGATTCCGCCGCTTGGCCGCATGGTCACGGGCGATGCCGAATCGTATCAGTATCTCGTCGAGTCCATCCGCAAATTCCCCAAGCCGAACGCCTTCGCCGACATGATCCGCGCGGCCGGCTTCTCCCGCGTGAGCTGGCAGACCCTGTCCGGCGGCATCGTCGCATTGCATTCAGGCTGGCGTTTGTGATCTCTGCCATTACCCACATTGCGCGTCTTGCCCGCGCCGCGATCGTGTTTGCGCGCGAGGGCGTGTTCGGCGCCGTCGATCCGAGCCTGGTGCCGCCGCCTGGACAACTCGCCCTGAAGCTTGCCCGCCTCGTCGAACGGCGCGGCCCAAAGCACGGACCGCGGCTGTCGCGCGCGCTGACCCGGATGGGCCCGGCCTATCTCAAGCTCGGCCAGTTCCTGGCAACACGCCCGGACGTCGTCGGCGTCGTCATGGCGCGCGACCTTGAAAGCCTCCAGGATCGCCTGCCGCCGTTTTCGCAAGCCGAGGCGGAAGCCGCGATCGCGACATCGCTGGAGCGTCCTCTGACGGAGGTGTTCGCGAGCTTCGGCCCGCCCGTTGCGGCGGCCTCGATCGCGCAGGTGCATCGTGGCGAGGTGGTACGCGACGGCGTGCGCAAGGCGGTCGCGATCAAGGTGCTGCGACCCAACGTCGCCGCGCGCTTCCGACGCGACCTCTCCGATTTCTTCTTCGTCGCACACAAGGCCGAGACCTATTCGGCGGAAGCACGCCGCCTGCGCCTCGTCGAGGTCATCAACACCATGTCGCGCTCGGTCGCGATGGAAATGGACCTGCGGCTGGAAGCGGCCGCGCTGTCGGAGATGGCGGAGAACACGCAGGGCGATCCGGATTTCCGCGTGCCCACGGTCGATTGGGATCGCACCACGCACAACGTGCTGACGATGGAGTGGATCGACGGCATCGCGCTGAACGACCACGTGCGCCTGCAGGGGGCCCATGTCGACCTGCCCGACCTCGGCCGCAAGGTCATCCAGAGCTTTCTGCGCCACGCGCTGCGCGACGGCTTTTTTCATGCCGACATGCATCCGGGAAATATGTTCCTGGACGATGCGGGACATCTCGTCGCGGTCGATTTCGGCATCATGGGCCGGCTCGGCCTGAAGGAGCGGCGCTTCCTCGCCGAAATCCTGCTCGGCTTCATCACCCGCGACTATCGCCGCGTGGCGGAGGTGCATTTCGAGGCGGGCTACGTGCCCTCGCACCATTCGGTCGAGAACTTTGCACAGGCGATCCGCGCCATCGGCGAGCCGATCCACAACCGCACCGCCGAAGAAATCTCGATGGCGAAGCTGTTGACGCTTTTGCTCGAGGTCACCGGCCTGTTCGACATGCAGACCAGACCCGAGCTGATCCTGCTGCAAAAGACCATGGTGGTGGTCGAGGGCGTCGCGCGCGGCTTCGATCCCAAGCTCGACATCTGGAAAACCGCCGATCCCGTGGTGCGCGAGTGGATCGCGCAAAATCTCGGCCCGGTCGGCCGCATCCAGGGCGCGATGTCCGGCGCCGGCGAGCTCGGCCGGGTGCTGGCGGGACTGCCTGCAATCGCGAGCCGCGCCGTGACAGTGCTCGAGCAGCTGGAAACCATGACCCGCGAAGGCCACATGCTGTCGTCGGACACGATCGAGGAAATGGCCCGCGCGGAGGGCCGCAAAGCTCGGTGGCAGACGATTGGCCTTTGGGTTATTGCCCTCGCCCTGGTCGGAATCCTGCTCGCCATCCGAGGGAATTGATTGCAATGCATTCATGATGTGATAGCATTGCCATCATTCCCTGCTGGAGGGCGTCATGGCCAGCCTGACCATCCGCAAGCTCGACGAAGGCGTCAAAACCTATTTGCGCCTGCGCTCGGCCAAGAACCGCAGGTCGGTCGAGGAAGAGGTCCGGGTCATCCTGCGGGAGCTGATCGAGGGCCGCGAGGAGCCGCTGACGCCGTTCGCGGCGCCGCCCGCGGCGTCTCCCGCTCCCCCATCCCCGCGCACCGGCGCCGTGGCCGAGGTCAGCGTCACCCTGATCATCGGCGGCGGGATCGCAGCCTACAAGTCGCTCGACCTGATCCGCCGGCTCAAGGAGCGGCGCGTCGACGTCCGCTGCGTGCTGACCAAGGCCGCGCAGCAATTCGTCACGCCACTGGCGGCAAGCGCGCTCTCCCATGAGCGTGTCTATACCGACCTGTTCGATCCCCAGAGCGAGTTCGACGCCGGCCATATTCGCCTCGCGCGCGACTGCGACCTGATCGTGGTGGCGCCGGCGACCGCCGATCTGATGGCCAAGATGGCATGCGGTCATGCCGACGATCTCGCCAGCGCCGTCCTGCTCGCCACCAACCGAAAGATCCTGCTGGCGCCGGCGATGAATCCGCTGATGTGGAATAACGCCGCGACACGCCGCAACGTGGCGCAACTCCAGCGCGACGGCGTGGTGATGATCGGCCCCAACGCCGGCGAGATGGCGGAAGCGGGCGAGGCCGGCGTCGGCCGGATGTCCGAGGCCATCGAGATCGCCGTCGCCGCCGAGCGCCTGCTGCGGCCGCCGGTGCCGCGGCCGCTCGCGGGCAAGCGCGTGCTGATCACCGCGGGGCCAACCCACGAGCCGATCGATCCGGTGCGCTACATTGCCAACCGCTCCTCCGGCAAGCAGGGCTTTGCCATTGCCGCCGCCGCGCAGGCCGCAGGCGCCGAGGTGATCCTCGTGAGCGGCCCGGTCGACCTCAACGATCCCGACGGCGTCACGGTCAAGCACGTGGAATCGGCCCGGCAGATGCTGGAGCATGTGCAGGCCTCGCTTCCGGTCGATATCGCCATCTTCGCCGCAGCGGTTGCCGACTGGCGGGTCGCCAATGAGGGCGAGCAGAAGCTGAAGAAGACGTCGGCCGGCATGCCGCCGCTTCAACTCGTCGAAAACCCCGACATCCTCGCCACGATCTCGAAACTCAGCGACAAGCGTCCGCCGCTGGTGATCGGCTTTGCCGCCGAAACCGAGCATCTCATCGACAACGCCAAGGCCAAGCTCGCGCGCAAGGGCTGCGACTGGATCGTTGCCAACGACGTCTCGCCGGCAACCGGCGTGATGGGCGGCGACCGCAACACCGTGCATCTGCTCAGCCGTAAAAGCGGTGGGGAGGACGGCGAGATTGCGGTTGATTCCTGGCCGGTGATGACCAAGGAACAGGTCGCCACCGAGCTGATCGCGCATGTCGTAAAGAGCGTGGCCGACAAATCCCTGGAGCCCGCATCTTGAGCACGAAGGTCACCGTCGAACTGCAACGCTTGGGCCATGCCGAAGGCCTGCCGCTGCCGGCCTACCAGACGGCCGAGGCCGCCGGCCTCGACCTGATGGCCGCCGTTCCCGAGGGCGAACCTCTGACGCTCGCCCCCGGCAAGCACGCGCTGGTGCCGACGGGACTCGCGATCGCATTGCCGGCCGGATACGAGGCGCAGGTGCGGCCCCGCTCCGGCCTCGCCGCCAAGCACGGCGTCACCGTGCTGAACTCGCCCGGAACGATCGATGCGGACTATCGCGGCGAGATCAAGGTGATCCTGATCAATCACGGCGATACGCCGTTCGAGATCAAGCGCGGCGAGCGCATCGCGCAGATGGTGATCGCACCTGTCGTTCAGGCCAGTCTGGTTCCCGTCACCACGCTGTCGGCGACGGATCGCGGCGCCGGCGGCTTCGGCTCCACCGGACGCTGACACAGCCGCGAGTTGGCTTCACCTCTCCCGCTTGTGGGAGAGGTCGCGGAGCGAAGCGACGCGGGTGAGGGCTCTTTCCTCATTGGGAATCTCTCTGCGGAGACACCCTCTCCCCAACCCTCTCCCGCAAGCGGGAGAGGGAGCGCACCACCATCGCGGCGGCCAGCGTGACACGCTAACACGTGGCAACTCCAGCCGAATCAGCCGCAGGACTACATGGACCTGGAACCGCGTGGCCGGCATTTTTTTGGGGCCACCTTTGCGTTCACGATCTGGACTCTTACCGGTCGAGTCACGAAGGGGATATTGTCTCTTGATTCGCGCGCGGCGGGGGAAATCGCCGGGCGCAAATTCGTGCGGTCTTGGGGCAATGATGTCAGGCGTGATCGTGTCGATGCGTCGGACGCTGCTGTCGTGCACGTCGTTGGCGCGCAACGGCCTGATCGGTGGCGCTCTTGCGGCGCTCCTTCCGGCTGCGCCGGCGGATGCCGCCGATCTCGTCGACACACTTTCCACACTGCTGGACTTCAACCGGCAGGAAATCGCGGTGCTGGCGACCGCGCTCGCTCTGCTGGGCTTCTCGGTGGTCGCCGCGATCCTGTTGATGCGGACCCGCGTCCGCACCGCGAAGAACGAGGAGCGGTTGCAGACCCGGATCGGGGAACTGCAACTCCAGGCCGACCGCTTCGGCGCGCTGCTGTTCGCCGAGCCGCAGATCCTGATCTCCTGGCCCGCGGGCGACAATCGCGCGCAGATCTCCGGCGACATCTCCATGGTGCTGCCGCGTGACTCCTCGCCGCAGCGCGTGCTGGCGTTTGGAACCTGGCTGCCGCCGGAGCCGGCGCTGCAGATGGATCACGCGGTCGATGCGCTGCGCGAGCATGGCGACGGGTTCCAGCTCAATCTGTCCACCGCGAGCGGCCGTACCCTCGAGGCGATCGGCCGCGCCATCGGCGGCCAGGCCATTGTCAGGATTCGCGAACTCTCGGGGCTCCGGCGCGAGCTCGCCGAAACCAATCTGCGCCACAAGGCGCTGCTCGACGAGACCGAGATGCTGCGCGGCTTTGCCGCGGCTAGTCCCTGGCCGATCTGGGCCAAGAGCGCGAACGGAGCGCTCGCCTACGCCAACCCGGCCTATGTGCGGGCGACCGAAGCGGCAAACGTCATCGATGCCCAGGAGCGCAAGCTCGAGCTCCTGGACAGCGCCGACCGCGCCGACATGGAGCGCGGGCTGAAGGACGCGGCCAGCTTCACCTCGCGCCTGCCGATCGTGATCGGCGGCGAGCGCCGCATCTATGACGTGCGTGCCGTCAATGTCGGCGACAGCAGCGTCGGCGTCGCGATCGACGCCAGCGAAGCGGATGCGCTGAGCTCGGCGCTGGTGCGGATGGCGGAGGCGCATCGCCGCACCCTCGACCAGCTCTCCTCCGGCGTTGCCGTGTTCGACGGGCAGCGGCGGCTCGCCTTCTACAACGATTCCTATCGCCGGCTCTGGGATCTCGACCGTACCTTCCTCGATGCCAATCCCGATGATTCCAGCGTGCTCGATCAGCTCCGCGCCGCGCGCAAGCTGCCGGAGCAGCCGGATTTCCGCGCCTGGAAGGCCAAGCTGCACGAGGCCTATCGCGCGGTCGAGACCGCCCATGACACATGGTTCCTGCCCGACGGTCGCGCGCTCTCCGTCGTCACCACGCCCAGCCCCGAAGGCGGCGTCACCTATCTGTTCGACGATGTCACCGAGAGCCTCGATCTCGCCCGCCGCTTCGACGGCCTGATCCGCGTGCAGCGCGAGACGCTCGACAGTCTCGCCGAGGGCGTCGCGGTGTTCGGCAGCAACGGCAAGGTCCAGTTGTCGAACCCGGCCTTCGCGCGGATGTGGAAGCTGTCGAACGAGGCCTTGCGCGAGCAGCCGCACATCCAGGCCGTGGAGGGCTGGTGTCAGCCGCTGTTCGACGAGGCGCATGTCTGGCGGCAGATCCGCGAGGCCATCACCTCGATCGAAAATCGCGTCGACGTGCCGCTGAAGCTGGAGCGCAAGGACGGCAGCGTCGTGAACGGCATGATCCGGCCGCTGCCCGACGGCGCCACGATGCTGACCTTCCAGGACATCACCGACACCGAGAATGTCGAGCGCGCGCTGCGCGAGCGCAACGAGGCGCTGGAAGCCGCCGACCAGATGAAGGTGGATTTCGTCCACCACGTTTCCTACGAGCTGCGCGCCCCGCTCACCACCATCATCGGCTTCGCGCACTTCCTCAGCGATCCCTCGACCGGTCCGCTGACGCCGAAGCAGGCCGAATATCTGGACTACGTCACCAAATCGACCAACGCGCTGCTCGCGCTGACCAACAACATCCTGGATCTTGCGACCATCGACGCGGGGGCGATGAAGCTCGAGCTCGGCCCGGTCGACGTCTCCAAGGCAATCGAGCTTGCCGCCGAAGGTATCCAGGACCGGCTCGCCACCGACCGCATCCGCCTCAAGGTCGAGATCGCGCCCGACGCCGGCAGCTTCATTGGCGACGAGAAGCGCGTGGTGCAGGTACTCTATAACCTGCTCGCCAACGCGGTCGGCTTCTCGCCGCAGGATTCGACCGTCGGCATCAGCGCGCGCCGCACCGAGCGCAGCGTGGTCTTCACCGTGACAGATTCCGGGCCTGGAATACCTGCCGACATGAAAGACAAGGTGTTCAACTGGTTCGAAAGCCGCTCGCAAGGCTCGCGCCATCGCGGCGCCGGCCTCGGCCTGTCGCTGGTGCGCTCCTTCGTCGAGCTGCATGGCGGCAAGGTGCGGGTGGATTCGATCGTCGGCAAGGGCACGACCGTGACCTGCGATTTCCCGACCGACCAGGCGGCGCATCGCGACGCCGCCGAATGACCGCATCAACGACATTCTCCGTCGCGCTTTTCAACGAGACCGCGACTGCGCAGCTCATGGCCGATCTCGCACTGCTGGTCGGATCTGGCGACGTCATCACACTCTCCGGCGATCTCGGCGCCGGCAAGACCGCCGCTGCACGCGCGATGATCCGCTATCTCGCGGACAACGAGGCGCTGGAGGTGCCGAGCCCGACCTTCACGCTGGTGCAGGGCTATGAGCTGCCGCCATATCCGGTGCTGCATGCCGATCTCTATCGCGTCGAGGACGAAGCCGAGCTCGAGGAGATCGGGCTGTCGCCGCTGCCAGATGCCACGCTCGTCCTCGTCGAATGGCCGGAGCGCGCGCCGTCCGCCTTGCCTCTGGATCGCATCGATATCGCGCTCACGCATCGGCCCGCGCTCGGATCGACCGCGCGCGCGGCCGATATCACCGGCTACGGCAGGGCCGCAGCGACGGTCGCGCGGCTGAAAGCGCTGCGCGAGTTTCTCGAGAGATCCGGTTACATGGGCGCAACGCGGCGGCGCATGAATGGCGACGCCTCGACCCGTTCCTATGCGCGGCTGATCCGCGACGACGAGATCATCATCCTCATGAATTTTCCGCAGCGCCCCGACGGCGCCGCGATCTACAACGGAAAGTCCTACAGCGCCGCGGTGCATCTCGCCGAGAACGTAAAACCGTTCGTCGCGATCGACGAAGGCCTGCGCGCACAAGGCCTCTCAGCGCCTGTGATCCACCATTCCGATCTCGACCATGGTTTCCTGATCACGGAGGACTTTGGCAACGAGGGCGTGATCGAGGGCGATCCGCCGCACCCGATTGCCGAACGCTACGAGGTCGCGACCGACGCACTGGCCGCGCTGCACGGCAGGGCCTTGCCGGAGATATTGCCGCTGTCCGGTCATGGCGACTACGCCATTCCCGTCTTCGACACTGAGGCACTCCTGATCGAGATCGGGCTGATGCCGGAATGGTACCTCCCAGATCGCGACGCTCCGCTGAGCGAGGAGAGGCGCGCGGAATTCTTCGCGATGTGGCGTGAGCTGCTCGCAAAACCGTTGGCGGCGCCGAAGACCTGGGTGCTGCGCGATTATCACTCGCCCAATCTGATCTGGCTTGCCGACCGCACAGGCATCTCACGTCTCGGCGTGATCGACTTTCAGGACACCGTGCTCGGCCCGCAATCCTACGACGTCGTGTCGCTGCTTCAGGACGCCCGCATCGACGTGCCCGAAAGCCTCGAGCTGACGCTGCTGTCGCGCTACATCAAGGCACGCCGCGCCGGCGATGCCGGCTTCGATCCGGCGGGCTTTGCCGAGCTCTACGCCGTCATGTCGGCGCAACGGAACACGCGCCTTCTCGGCACTTTTGCGCGCCTCAACCGCCGCGACGGCAAGCCGCATTATCTGCGCCACCAGCCGCGGATCTGGACCTATCTTCAGCGCTCGCTGGCGCACCCGTCACTGGCCCATATGCGCGACTGGTATCTCGCCAACGTTCCGCCGCCGAAGGGCTGATTTACCGGCTGTTAGCCATCGCAGCCGTAATCTCGTCCGCTGGAGGCCGCAAAGATACGGGTGGGAAGCGAGGACGCATGGCAGCGAGCACCGAACGACGCAAAGGCGATCGCGTCGTCTTCGAGCGCGGGATACCTGCCCATATGATGGGAATCGACGGGACCTGGCGGCGCGATTGCACGATGGAGGACGTCTGCGAGACCGGCGCCAAGCTCACCATCGAGGGCTCGGTCGAGGGCCTGCACCTCAAGGAATTTTTTCTGCTGCTGTCGTCCACCGGATTGGCCTACCGGCGCTGCGAGCTGGCCTGGGTCAATGGCGACCAGATCGGCGTCAACTTCCTCAAACAGGGCAACAAGCGGAAAAAGGCGCGGTCCACATCTGCGGGAGCTTGATTGCAACACCCGTCGTACAAACGTCATCCCAGGTGATTATGGCGATTTGGCCGGCTGATCCGCGTGCTAGGATTGCTGGGGCCACGAAACAGAGGTTTTCGAGAAAGTCAGGCATGTCCGTCAAACCGACCAAAGCGATGGTGCTCGCAGCCGGCCTCGGCCTGCGCATGCGCCCCCTGACGGAGAAGATGCCGAAACCGCTGGTGAGCGTGGCGGGCCAGCCGCTGCTCGACCATGTGCTCGACAAGCTCGACCAGGCCGGCGTCACCGAGGCCGTGGTCAACGTGCACTATTTGCCGGATCAGATCATCGACCATGTCGCCGGCCGCAAGCGGCCGCGCGTGATCATCTCGGACGAGCGCGACCAGGTGCTCGGCACCGGCGGCGGCGTGGTCAAGGCACTGCCGTTGCTGGGCGACGCCCCGTTCTTCCACGTCAACTCCGACACGCTCTGGATCGACGGTGTGCGCTCCAACCTGGAGCGGCTCGCGGAGAATTTCGATCCGGCGCGGATGGACATCCTGTTGTTGATGGCGCCGACCGCGAGCAGCATCGGCTATGGCGGCCGCGGCGATTATTCGATGCTGCCGGACGGCACCCTGCGCGCGCGCCGCGAGCATCAGGTGGTGCCGTTTGTCTACGCAGGCGCGGCCATCATCTCGCCGTCCATATTTGCAGGCGCCCCGAAGGGCGAGTTCTCGCTGACGAAGATGTTCGACCACGCCGGCGAGCAGGAGCGGCTGTTCGGCCTCCGCCTCGACGGCCTGTGGATGCACGTCGGCACCCCCGATGCCGTGCACGCCGCCGAAGAGGCGTTCCTGGAGAGCGTGGCTTAGCCGCTCTCGTGTCCCGGACGCAGTGCAGCGCGCAGCGATGCACTGCTGAGCCGGGACCCACACAGCCCACAGCCGTGATGACGCAACGTGGGCCCCGGCTCAGCGGCGCGTCATTTCATGCCGCGCCGCGTCCGGGGCACGAGAGCACGTGGAGTGGCGAACAGCGGGGAAGACCTCGCTTGCGCTCATGACCATTTGAAGCTGTCTCCCTATATTGGCGCCTGATCCCGAATCAGGCAGCTCATGCGCGTCTTCACCGTTCCAGTCTCGGTTCCCTTCCTGCGCACGGTCATCGCCGCGCTGCTCGACGGCCGGCTGGTCGATGGCTTTGAGGCGCGCAAGGAACCGGCGCGGCTGGCGGATGCCACGCTCTATCTGCCGACGCGGCGCGCGATGCGCGTGGTGCGCGAGATCTTCCTGGAGGAGATGAAGACGGACGCGGTGGTGCTGCCGCGCATCGTCGCCCTCGGCGACATCGACGAGGACGAGCTCGCCTTTGCCGACGAGGCCGAGCAGTTTTCCGGCACGACACCGCTCGACATTCCGCCACGGTTGGGCGAGCTCGAACGCAGGCTGACGCTGGCGCGGCTGGTCGCAGCCTGGGCCAAAGGCGAGGTGTTGGCGCCGCTGGTGGTCGGCGGCCCCGCCTCGACACTGGCGCTCGCCTCGGATCTTGCGCGCCTCATCGACGACATGGTGACGCGCGGCGTCGACTGGAGCGCGCTCGACGGGCTCATTCCTGACCAGCTCGATCAATACTGGCAGCATTCGCTTCAGTTTCTGCGCATCGCGCGCGAGGCCTGGCCGAGCCATCTCGCCGAGATCAACCGGATCGAACCTGCAGCGCGGCGCGATCAACTGATCGCCGCAGAAGCAAAACGGCTGACCGCGCATCCCGCGGGGCCCGTGATCGCAGCGGGCTCGACCGGTTCGATGCCGGCCACCGCAAAATTCCTGCACGCGGTTGCTTCACTCCCGCATGGCGCAGTGGTGTTGCCGGGGCTCGACACCGATCTCGACGAGGACGCCTGGCGGACCATCGGCGGCGTGCGCGATGCGCTGGGCAAGTTCGCGGAACATCCCGCCTCGAACCATCCGCAATATGCCATGCACGCGCTGTTGCAGCGTTTCGGAATCAGGCGCAGCGACGTCGACATCCTCCAACCACCGGCGGAAGGTGGTCGCGATCTCCTGGCCTCCGAATCGATGCGGCCGTCAAGCGCGACGGAGAAATGGCACGACCGGCTGAAGCAGAGCGATGTCGCCGGCAAGATCGGCGCCGGCATGAAAGGGCTTGCCGTCGTCGAGGCGCCCAATCCCGAGATGGAAGCGCTCGCGATCGCGATTGCGATGCGCGAGGCGCGGCATCTCGACAAATCCGCCGCGCTGGTGACACCGGATCGCGCATTGGCCCGGCGGGTGATGGCGGCGCTCGCGCGCTGGGATCTTGCCTTCGACGATTCCGGCGGCGACGTGCTGATGGAAACCTCCGCCGGCACCTTCGCGCGCCTTGCGGCGGAAGTTGCGACGAAGGGCCTGGAGCCGCCGACCTTGCTCGCGCTGCTCAAGCATCAGCTGTGCCGGCTCGGCGCCACGTCCGGCGCGTGGACGAGCGCGATCGAAGGCTTGGAGCTCGCGGTGTTGCGCGGCACGCGCCCGCCGCCGGGAGCGGCGGGGCTCTCGCGCGAGTTCACCCGCTTCCGCGATGAGCTTGCAAAACTCTGGCGGAGCGAAGTCTCCGCGCTGCATCGGAGTGAGCCCCGCGCGCGGCTGAGGGCCGAAGACCTCGATCGCATCCAGGCGCTGATCGCAGCCTTGCAAGCGGCGCTGGCGCCGATCGAGGGCCTGGCATCGTCGAAGGCTTACGATTTCGCCGAGCTCGCGCATCGTCATCGCGAGATCCTGATCGCGCTGTCGCGCGACGAGCAGGGCGTTTCGCTTGCCTTCGAGGACCGCGAGGGACTGGCACTTGCCGCCGCCTTCGACGATCTCCTGCGCGGCGGCACGACGAGCGGGCTGGTGGTGCCGCTGCCGGATTATGTTGACGTGTTCCAGACCGCGTTCGGCGACCGCGCGGTGCGGCGGCCGGACAAGCCCGGCGCGCGGCTCCAGATCTATGGCCCGCTGGAATCGCGCCTGATGCAGGCCGACCGCATCATCGTCGGCGGGCTGATCGAAGGCGTGTGGCCGCCCTCGCCGCGCATCGATCCCTGGCTCAGCCGCCCGATGCGGCACGAGCTCGGCCTCGACCTGCCGGAGCGCCGCATCGGCCTCTCCGCGCATGACTTCGCGCAGCTGCTCGGCGCCGACGAGGTGATCCTCACCCATTCCGCCAAGGCCGGTGGCGCGCCGGCGGTGGCCTCGCGCTTCCTGCACCGGCTGGAAGCGGTTGCGGGTGATGATCACTGGAGGACCGCAAAACGCGGCGGCGAAAAATATGTCCAGTTCGCGAGCGCGCTGGACCAGCCCGACGAGGTCAAGCCGATCAAGCAGCCCGAGCCGCGGCCACCGCGCGCAACGCGGCCGCTGAAGCTGTCGGTCACCGCGATCGAGGACTGGCTGCGCGACCCCTACACGATCTACGCAAAATACATTCTGCGGCTCGATGCCCTCGATCCCGTCGACATGCCGCTCTCCGCAGCCGATCGCGGTTCTGCCATCCACGATGCGCTGGGCGAGTTCACGGAAGCCTATGCCGCGCGCCTGCCGCAGGACCCAGTGCGCGTCCTGCGCGCGATCGGCGAAAAGCATTTTGCGCCGCTGATGGAGCGCCCCGAAGCGCGGGCGTTGTGGTGGCCGCGCTTTCAGCGCATCGCCCGCTGGTTTGGCGAATGGGAGCAAGCGCGGCGCGGCGCGATCGAGGCGATCAGCGCCGAGACCCGCGGCGAGATAGCAATCCGGCTCGACAATGAGCGCACGTTCTATCTCTCCGCGCGCGCCGATCGCATCGAGCAACGGCAGGGCGGCGGTTACGCGATCCTCGACTACAAGACCGGCCAGCCGCCGACCGGCAAGCAGGTGCGCATGGGATTATCGCCGCAGCTCACGCTCGAAGCAGCGATCCTGCGCGAGGGCGGCTTTCCCGGCATCGACGCCGGCTCATCCGTCAGCCAGCTCGTCTACGTTCGCCTGAGCGGCAACAATCCGCCAGGCGAAGAGCGCATTCTCGAGCTCAAGATCAAGCCGAGCGACGCGCCGCAGCCGCCGGACACCGCCGCCGCGGATGCGCGAAACAAGCTGGAAGCACTGATCCGCGCGTTCGATGACGAGAACCAGGCCTACACCTCGTTGAACCTGCCGATGTGGACCAACCGCTACGGCAGCTATGACGATCTCGCGCGCATCAAGGAATGGTCCGCCGCCGGCGGCTTGGGGATCGAGGAATGGTGAAGGCGCCGCGCCCTATCCCCGATGCCGTGCGTGCGACGCAGGCGCGCGCGTCCGACCCGACCGCATCGGCCTTCGTGTCGGCCAATGCCGGCTCGGGCAAGACGCATGTGCTGGTGCAGCGCGTGATCCGCTTGTTGCTCTCGGGCGTGCCGCCGGAAAAGATACTCTGCATCACCTTCACCAAGGCGGCGGCTGCCAACATGGCCGAGCGCGTGTTCACCACGCTCGGCCATTGGGTGACGCTGGATGACGCCGCGCTTGACGATGCGATCCGCGCCGCCGGCATCCCCTACCCCAACGTAAAACTGCGGCGCGAGGCGCGAAAGCTGTTCGCCTGCGCGCTGGAGACGCCGGGCGGCTTGAAAGTGCAGACCATCCATGCGCTTTGCACCCGCCTGCTCCAGCAGTTTCCGTTCGAGGCCAATGTTCCGGCACGTTTCGCCGTGATCGACGAGCGCGACCAGACCGACATGATGGAGCGCGCCAATCTGAAGGTGCTGCTGGAGGCCGCGCGCGACCCTGATAGCGTCACCGGCCGCGCGCTGCTGACCGCCATGGCGAACGCCGCCGACGTCACCTTCAAGGAGGTCGTGCGCGAAGCCTGCCTTAGCCGCGATCATTTCATGGCCTGGACCGACGCGGCCGGCAGCGCTGCAGCGGCTGCTGCGGAGATGGCGGCAGTGCTGGGCGTCGATGCCGCTGACCGCATGGAGGACATCGAGCTTGAAATTCTCGATGGCCCCTTCCTGCCGCGCTCGCGCTGGGACGACATCGCCTTTGCGCTGGAGGACGGCAGCAAGTCCGATAACGACCAGGCAGGGCGCTTACGCGCGGCAAAACTGTTTTCCGGCAGCGCGCAGGTCGATGCCTATCTGAGCGTCTTCCTCACCGACGAGAAGCTGCCGCGCAAGGCCGTTCTGACCAAGAAGTTCGGCGATCACAACCCCTCCGTCGCGCGCCTGTTCGAGGCCGAGGCGCAGCGTCTCGGCGGACTGATCGAGAGGCGCCGCGCGGTCACCGTGCGCGATCGCACCGAGGCTCTCCTGCATATCGCGACCGCCGCGGCGGCGAACTACCGGCGCGAAAAGCAGGAGCGCGGCCTGCTCGACTACGACGATCTCATCGACAAGACGCTGACGATGCTGAACCGCGTCAGCTCGGGCTGGGTGCATTACAAGCTCGACCGCGGCGTCGATCACGTGCTGATCGACGAGGCGCAGGACACGAGCCCGCGGCAGTGGGACATCGTTGCGCACATCATCTCCGAGTTTACCGCCGGCGAAGGCGCGCGCGAGGGACTCAACCGCACCATCTTCGCCGTCGGCGACGAGAAGCAATCGATCTTCTCGTTCCAGGGTGCCGCGCCGCACGAATTCGACGCGCGCCGGCGCGAGCTGCATCGCAAGTTCACCGCAGCCGGCCTGAAATTCGATCCCGTCGCGTTCACCTATTCGTTCCGTTCGGGTGCAACGATCCTGCACTCGGTCGACCACGTCTTCCGCGAGGCGGAGATCTACAAGAGCATCCACGCGATCGAGATCGGCCATCCCCTGCACAATGCCCTCAGCGATGCCGGCCCGAGCCTGATCGAGCTCTGGGATCTAGCGGAGGCCGACGACAGGCAGGACATCGAAGGCTGGCGCGCGCCGTTCGACGGCGTCTCCGTCACGAGCCCCGAGGTCAAGCTCGCCCGCCGCATCCAAGCCGAGATCAAGCGTCTGGTGGAGAGCGGCACGCTGACCGGGCATACCGGTGAGCGGCGTCCCCTCCGCTATGGCGACATGCTGATCCTGGTGCGGCGGCGCGGCAATGCGTTCGACGCGGTGATCCAGGCG
The DNA here is from genome assembly GCF_024199885.1 of Bradyrhizobium sp. CCGUVB23. Lineage (NCBI taxonomy): Bacteria > Pseudomonadati > Pseudomonadota > Alphaproteobacteria > Hyphomicrobiales > Nitrobacteraceae > Bradyrhizobium > Bradyrhizobium sp. CCGUVB23. The sequence continues at coordinate 4,017,101 of NZ_JANADQ010000001.1, read as the reverse complement.
CTGAAGCATGCCGGCGTTCCCGTCGCCGGCGCCGACCGGCTGAAGCTGACCGAGCACATCGCCATCATCGATCTGATGAACCTCGCCGATGCGCTGCTGCTGCCGCAGGATGATCTTGCGCTCGCGGTGGCGCTGAAGAGCCCGCTGTTCGGGCTCGATGATGACGACCTGTTTGCGCTCGCCTGGGACCGCAAGGGCTCGCTGCGCCGGGCGCTGGCCGAGCACGGGCGAACAAGCGAGAGATTCGCAACCGTGCAGCGCAGGCTGGAGGCCTGCGAGGCCCACGCACGCAACGAGACGCCGTTCGCCTTCTATGCCTGGCTGCTCGGCGGCGACGGGGGCCGCGCGCGCATCCTGCGGCGGCTCGGCCATGAGGCCAACGACGCGCTCGACGAGTTCCTCGAACTCGCGCTGAACTACGAGCGCAAGGCGCCGGCCTCGCTGCAAGGCTTCATGGCCTGGCTGCGCTCGGCCGATACCGAGGTGAAGCGCGACATGGAGATTTCGCGCGACGAGGTCCGCGTGATGACCGTGCACGGCGCCAAGGGCCTGGAGGCCTCCGTGGTGTTCATGGTCGATACCACCTCCTCGCCCTCGGACACGCAGCGGCTGCGGCTGATCCAGGTGCCGCGCGGCAATGGCGGTGAGGTCGTGGTGTGGGCCGGGCGGAAGGCGGACGATCCGAAACCAGTCATCGACGCGCGCAAGGCAATGCTCGAGGAGACCGAGGACGAATATCGCCGCCTGCTCTATGTCGCGATGACGCGCGCGGCGGACCGGCTGATCGTCGGCGGCTGCATGCCCGGCAACATGAACACGGTGCGAAAGCTGTGCTGGTACGACCTCGTGGACAAGGGCCTCACCGGTTCCGGCCTCGAGAAGCAGACGATCGAGACTCCGCTCGGCAAAGTGACCCGCTTTGCCCGGCCGGAGGACGTCGCGGCGCTGGGCACGCCCGCAACCTCGACCGAGGAGACCATCACCCTGCCGGACTGGCTGCGAAGCCCGGCGCCGCAAGAGATCCTCGATGACGATCCGGTGCGCCCCTCCGGCCAGGCCGCCGGGGAAGGCCGCGCGGTCCGGACGGGCGAATCGGTCCAGTCCCGGGCCCTCGCATTGCAGCGCGGCACGCTGGTGCACCGGCTGCTGCAATCCCTGCCCGATATCGCCCCCGACCGGCGGCGCGAGTCTGCGCTCGGCTTCATGGCACGCAACGCCGCGGATTGGCCGGAAGCCGACCGCGCCGCGCTGGCCGACAAGGTACTCGCCTTGATCGCCGCGCCGCGTTTTGCCGCCGTGTTCGCCGCGGGCAGTCGGCCGGAGGTCGCGATCGTCGGTTGGCTCGAACGATCCGGCCGGCCGCCGGCGCTGGTGTCGGGGCAGATCGACCGGCTGGTGGTGACCCCCGGGGAGGTCCTGATCGTCGATTTCAAGACCAACCAGGTGGCGCCGAAGAGCGCCGCGGAGGCACCGGCGGCTTATGTCCGGCAGCTTGCGCTGTACCGGGCCGTGCTCTCCCGGCTTTATCCCCAAACGCCAATCAGGGCGGTCCTGCTCTGGACCGAGGCCCTTGAATATATGGAGATTTCCGCTCCCGCGCTGGACGCGGCGCTGGCATCCCTTCATGTCGGCGTGAGCGTCCTTGACCCGGCAAGGCGCCGTTCATAGGTTGACGCCATGATCTCGGGCGCGATTCCCGTCGCGCCCTTCTCTCATTGTGCGAGGTATCCCCATGGCCGTTGGTAAGGTTTCTGATTCCGATTTCGAAGCCGAAGTGCTCAAGGCGAACGGCCCGGTGGTCGTCGATTTCTGGGCCGAATGGTGCGGCCCCTGCCGCATGATCGCACCCGCGCTCGACGAGATCGCCGGCGCGATGGGCGACAAGGTCAAGATCGTCAAACTCAACGTCGACGAGAGCCCGAAGACCGCGTCGAAATACGGCGTGATGTCGATCCCGACCCTGATGATCTTCAAGGGCGGCGAGATGGCCTCCCGCCAGGTCGGCGCGGCGCCGAAGGCAAAGCTGCAGCAGTGGATCACCGCTGCCGTCTGATTTGCCCAGCCAAGATTATTTTCGACAACGGCCGGCGAAATGCCGGCCGTTTTGTTTTGTGAAGTTCATTGCGGCTATCTGATCCATCCCGTCGCGAGCGCCTGCGCGAGATCCGGTTGACCATTCCGCCGCGCCAGCGCGGCCATCGCCTCGTGATCGTAAACGATGTGGCGGAACGTCACCTGCCAGGCGCCGTTCACCAGATCGAGGATCGCATAGCGCGCGTGCGGCGTGCCGGCCTCGACGAAGTGCGGATACGGATGCTTGTCGCGATAGCCGGGACTGCCGACGCTGCCGGGATTGACGATCATCCGGCCGTCACGCAATCGCACGGCGCGCGCAAGATGCGTGTGCGCGCAGAGGATCAGGGATTGCGTGATGCCTTTTGCGAACTGCTCGATGCGGTCCAGCGGCGACATCGCGACCGTCCCGTCGGGATGAACGGTATCGAGCCAATAGACTTCGTCGTTTTCCGGTGTCGCGTGGCAGAGGAACACCTGGTCGCGAAACACGCGCGTCATCGCCTGCGCGCGCAGCCAGTCGAGACGCGCGCTATCCAGCTGCGCATGGGCGGGACGATCCCATGAGCCCATGTTCTCGGGCGGGCGGTCGAGGAGATAGCGGTCGTGATTGCCGAGTACGTGCACGGCGTCGAGAGGCATCAGGATATCGATCGTCCGACGCGCATCGAGCGGGCCGCTCAGCATGTCGCCGAGATTGACGATGTCTTTGATGCCGTGCGCGCGGATGTCGGCAAGCACCGCCTCCAGCGCGAGATAGTTCCCGTGGACATCGGCAATCGCGGCAAAGTGCATCGTGGTCTCTCCTTCGTGCCCCGGACGCAGCGCAGCGCTCCTTCAGCGGTGCGCTTCAGAGCTGGGGCCCATGCGGCCTGGGGTCCCGGCTCTGCGCGGCAACGCTGATGCGTTGCAGCGCGTCCGGGACACGAGACCTTTATGCAGGAGGCGTGCCGTTGATGCCGAGCACATGGCCGGCGAGATAGAGCGAGCCGGTGATCAGGATGCGCGGCGGCACTTCATAGGCGAGCCGTGACAGGGCGCGCAGCGCGGCCTCTATGCCGGGCGCGGTCTCGACGCGCATACCAAAACTGCGCGCGGCATCCGCGAGCCGGTCGACCGGCATGGCGTTCTCGGTCTCCGGGATGGGTACCGCGATGATGTGGCGGGTGAGGCCGGCGAAATTGGCGAGAAAGCCTTGCGCGTCCTTGTTGGCCATCATGCCGGCGATCACCACCAGGGGACGCGAGACCCGCTCCTCGAGATCGCCGAGCGCGGCGGCCGCGACGCGGCCGCCCTCCGCGTTGTGTCCGCCATCGAGCCAGATCTCGGAGCCCTGCGGTCCCCAGCCGAGCAATACACCGGAGGTGATCCGCTGCATCCGCGCCGGCCATTCCGCACCGACGATTCCGGCTTCGAACGCCGCATGATTGATCTTGAAGGCGCTGACTGCGCGCAGCGTTGCGATCGCAAGGCCGGCATTGTCGAACTGGTGACGGCCGAACAGGCGCGGCGCCGCAAGGTCCATCAGGCCGCGATCGTCGGAATAGACGAGACGCCCGTGCTCGACATTGACGTGCCAGCTCTCGCCCGCGGCAAACAGCGGCGCGCGCATGCGCCTGGCCTGCGCTTCGATCGCGGGCATCGCCTCCGGCGTCTGCTCGGCCGATATCACGGGCACGCCGCGCTTGATGATTCCTGCCTTCTCACCGGCGATCGAGCCGAGCGTCGGCCCAAGGAAATCCGTGTGATCCATGCTGATCGGCGTGATCACGCAGGCGAGCGGCGCGTCGATCACGTTGGTCGAATCGAGCCGCCCGCCGAGGCCGACCTCGAGCAGCACCACGTCGGCCGGATTTCGCGCGAACAGGTGAAAGGCGGCGGCGGTCTTGAGCTCGAACACGGTCGCGGCTTCACCGGCATTGACGCGTTCGACCTCTTCAAACGCGGCCCGCAACTCGTCGTCGCCGACCAGCACGCCGCCACCAACGCGGCCGAGCCGGACGCATTCGTTGATCCGGACCAGATAGGGCGAGGTATAGGCGTGAACGCGCAGGCCTGCTGCTTCCAGCGTGGCGCGGAGATATGCGAGCGTCGAGCCCTTGCCGTTGGTGCCGGCGATATGGATCACCGGCGGCAGCTTGCGCTCGGGATGGCCAAGCCGCTCGAGCAGGCGATGCATCCGCTCGAGCCCGAGATCGATGCGCTTCTGATGCAGGGCCGACAGCCGCCCGATCACGTCACCGAGCGACGGCTTTGCGCTGTCAGCGGAGGCGTTCACGCGTGCGGTGCGGCCGGCGCCACGTCGGGGGCCGATACGATCTGCGCCGCGCTCGTCACCGGCTGCGCTGATTTCGACGCGCCCTCCAGCGCCGGCGACCTGGTCAGGAGGCGGCAGAGCCGCGCCAGTGTCGGGCGCAGGTCGTGACGGTGCACGACCATGTCGACCATGCCATGCTCCTTCAGGTACTCGGCGCGCTGGAAACCTTCGGGGAGCTTTTCGCGGATGGTCTGCTCGATCACGCGCGCGCCGGCAAAGCCGATCAGCGCGCCGGGCTCGGCGATCTGCACGTCGCCGAGCATCGCATAGGACGCGGTGACGCCGCCGGTGGTCGGGTTGGTGAGCACCACGATATAAGGCTGTTTTGCCTCGCGCAGCATCTGCACGGCGACGGTCGTACGCGGCATCTGCATCAGCGACAGAATGCCCTCCTGCATGCGCGCGCCGCCCGAGGCTGCGAACACGATGAAGGGCGACTTCTTCTCGACCGCGAGCTCGAGCCCGCGCACGATGGCTTCGCCCGCGGCCATGCCGAGCGAGCCGCCCATGAAGTCAAAGTCCTGCACGGCGATGACGACAGCGGCGCCTTCGAGCTTGCCGTAGCCGACCTTGATCGCATCGTTCAGATTGGTACGGGCGCGCGCATCCTTGATGCGGTCGGCATATTTCTTTTCGTCGCGAAATTTCAGCGGATCGGGAGCGACCTCCGGCAGAGCGACGTCGAACCAGGTCTCGTTGTCGAAGATCGACTTGAGGCGCGCCACCGACCCCATGCGCATGTGATAGTTCGAGCCGGGGATGACGAACTGGTTGGCCTCGACGTCCTTGTAGAACACGAGCTGCCCGGAATCCGGGCATTTGATCCACAGATTCTCCGGCGTCTCCCGCCGCAGCATGTTGCGGATCTTCGGCCGGACCACATTGGTGAGCCAGTTCATGGTTTGCTCCGATTAGCCATCCCGCCTCGGGATCGCCTGAAGGGATATATGGCGGCCGGGACTTTCCCCGGCAAGCCGCCGTGTGATCCGCGTTAGAGCATGATCCGGAAAAGTGTGAAGCGGTTTTCCGAAAAGATCATTCTCAAACAATAACCTAAAGCGCGATGACGATTCAGCCCAATCTCATCGCGCTTTAGAAGCGGAATTATGACCTATTCCGCCGCCTGCTGCGCGCCCCGCACGCCCTGGGCGAGGGATGCGGTCAACTCGGCGACGGCGTTAACGGTCTTGCCGGTGGCGCGCCCCTCCGCATCGAGGCTGTTCTTGAGGGCATCGACCAGCGCCGTGCCGACCACCGCGCCATTGGCATGCGAGGCGATGGCGCGGGCGTTTTCCGGTGTGCGGATGCCGAAGCCGACGCAGACCGGCAGCTTTGTATGCCGCTTGATGCGGGCAACCGCTTCGCTCACCGCCGTAGCGTCCGCAGCCGCCGCACCCGTGATGCCGGTGATGGCGACGTAGTAGACGAAGCCCGAGGTGTTGGCGAGCACGGCCGGCAGACGCTTGTCGTCGGTCGTCGGTGTTGCCAGGCGAATGAAATTGAGGCCGGCCTTCATCGCGGGCAGGCAGAGTTCGTCGTCCTCTTCCGGCGGCAGGTCGACGATGATCAGGCCGTCAACGCCGGCAGTCTTTGCATCGGCGAGAAACTTGTCGACGCCGTAGATGTAGATCGGATTGTAGTAGCCCATCAGCACGATCGGCGTGGCATCATCGTCCTTGCGGAAGCCGCGCACGAGCTCAAGCGTCTTCTTCAGCGTCATGCAGGCCCTGAGCGCGCGCAGGCCGGCCGCCTGGATCGACGGGCCGTCGGCCATCGGATCGGTGAAGGGCATGCCGAGCTCGATCACGTCGGCGCCCGCCTTCGGCAGCGCCTTGATGATCTCGAGCGACGTCGCCGGATCGGGATCGCCGGCCATCACGAAAGTGACGAAAGCCGAGCGGCCCTGCTTCTTGAGCTCGGCAAAACGGGTGTCGATACGCGTGGTCACTTGCTCTTGCCCCTCAGGATATCGCCGACTTGCGGGACGTCCTTGTCGCCGCGACCGGAGAGATTGACGACCATCAGGTGATCCCTGGGCCGCTTCGGCGCGAGCTCCATCACCTTGGCGATGGCATGCGCAGGCTCCAGCGCCGGGATGATGCCTTCGAGCCGCGACAATAGCTGGAATGCTGCGAGCGCCTCGTCGTCGGTCGCGGAGAGATAGTTGACGCGGCCGATCTCGTGCAGCCAGGAATGCTCGGGGCCGATGCCGGGATAGTCGAGACCGGCCGAGATCGAGTGCGCGTCCTGGATCTGGCCATCCTCGTTCATCAAGAGATACGTGCGGTTGCCGTGCAGCACGCCGGGACGGCCACCCGCGATCGAGGCCGCATGCAGTTGCGTGAGCCCGTGGCCCGCGGCTTCGACGCCGAAGATTTCGACGGAGGAATCATCGAGGAAGGGATGGAACAGGCCCATGGCGTTGGAGCCGCCGCCGATGCAGGCGACCAGCGAATCCGGCAGGCGGCCTTCAACCTCCTGCAACTGCGCCTTGGTCTCGTTGCCGATGATCGACTGGAAGTCGCGCACCAGCGTCGGATAGGGATGCGGACCTGCGACCGTGCCGATGCAATAGAAGGTATTGTGCACGTTGGTGACCCAGTCGCGCAGCGCCTCGTTCATCGCGTCCTTCAGCGTGCGCGTGCCCGACTGCACCGGAAACACCTTTGCGCCCAGCATCTCCATGCGGATGACGTTGGGCTGCTGCCGCTCGACGTCGACGGCGCCCATATAGACCACGCATTCCAGGCCAAAGCGCGCACAGAGCGTTGCGGTCGCAACGCCATGCTGGCCGGCGCCGGTCTCGGCGATGATGCGCTTCTTGCCCATGCGCCGTGCCAGCATGATCTGGCCGAGCACGTTGTTCACCTTGTGCGAGCCGGTGTGGTTCAGCTCCTCACGCTTCAGATAGATTTTTGCGCCGCCGAGGTGCTCGGTGAGGCGCTCGGCGAAATAAAGCGGCGAGGGCCGGCCGACATAGTTCTTGAGATAGCCATTCATCTCGGCCTGGAAGGCCGGATCGGCCTTGGCCGCGTTGTACGCCTTCTCCAGATCGAGGATCAGCGGCATCAGGGTTTCGGCGACGAAGCGTCCGCCGAAAATTCCGAAATGGCCGCGCTCGTCCGGGCCGCTGCGATAGGAGTTTGGTTTGGCCTTGGTCATCGTACGCTCAACTCTTGGGTGGCGCGCGCGGCGCGAATAAAGGCTTTGATCATCTCCGGGTCCTTCACGCCGGGGGCGCTCTCGACCCCGGAGGAGACGTCGACGCCACCGGCGCCAGTGAGGCGAAGGGCTTCTGCGACGTTCTGGGCGTGCAACCCGCCCGAGACCATATAGGGCAACGTCAGATCGAGATTTTCGAGAAGGTGCCAGTCGAAGGTCGCCCCCAGCCCGCCGGGACGCGTTGCGTCCTTCGGCGGGCGGGCATCGAACAGGATGCGGTCGGCAACCACCGCGTAGCCGGGCAGCACCGCGAGATCGGCCGACGTCTCGACCGGCAGCGCCTTCATCACCGGCCGGCCGAACTTCTGCTTGATGTCACGCAGCCGGGCGATGCTCTCCTTGCCGTGGAGCTGGAGGATGTCCGGCGAGAGCGCGTCCATGATGTTGTCGAGCGTCGCGTCGTCGGCATCCACAGTGAGCGCGACCTTCAGCGCACGTTTCTTGACCTGGCGGCCAAGATCGCGCCCGGTTTCCAGCGACAGATGCCGGGGCGAGGGCGGAAAGAACACGAACCCCACCATGTCGGCGCCGGCATCGAGCGCCGTTTGAAGCGTCTCGCGCGTGGACAGGCCGCAGATCTTGACGAGCAGGGACATGGTCTCAAAGCGTGTGGAGGCCGCGGGTCGGCGGCCGGAAAAACGGGGTTTTCGATGCGGCCGCTTCTACAACGTCGCGCGCTGCTTGTCTCGCCCGACGGGGCCGTAAAGGCCGCTTCCGGCGCGGACCGGCAGCCGCTGCGGATCGGGCCTTGCAGGGGCCATGGAAGCCCGAATATCCGCCAGCTCGGCCCTTGCCGAGCGCGCATCGGCCTCGTGGCGGCGTGCCGCGCGGCGCCAATGCCGCTGGCCAAACCAGACGGCGCAGCCGCCGGCCAGCACCCCGAGGACAGCCACCAGAATCAGGAGCAGGAATAGCGGCAGGGCAATCGCCAGCGACGGATCGGCCGAATTGAAGGGGTCGAAGGAGACCTTGACCAAATGATGGTTGGCGACGGCGAAGTCGACGAGCAGCAGGCCGAACGGAATCACGATCAACGCGGTCAGGAATTTTCGCATCTCGATCGCTCGCCTTGAATCATGCTTGTGGCCGCATCAAGCGGCCACGCCCCGGCAAACCTGGGCGCCGGCCCTAGTCTGGCCCGCCGGGGTCCGGATGGTCGCGGTTCAGCCGCTCGCGCATTTCCTTGCCCGTTTTGAAGAACGGGACGCTCTTCTGGTCGACGGGCACATGGGCGCCCGTCCGCGGATTGCGCCCTGCGCGCGCGGGACGATGCTTCACTGAAAAAGCACCGAAACCGCGCAGCTCGACCCGATCGCCGCGCGCGAGCGCTGCGACGATCTCCTCGAGGATCGCATTCACAATGTTCTCGACATCCCGCTGGTAAAGGTGCGGGTTGTGCTCGGCGATACGCTGAACAAGTTCGGATTTGATCATCGAGAGATAGGACCCGGAAGCGTGCGGATGACCATTTCCGTGAAAATACCTTGATCTGTCAAGACGCTAAATCAAGCTTGGACCGCGCTAAAGTGCGTGACAAAGGTCCGAAAGGGGGTCTGTCACAATACAAGCCGAACGGGAAAACCCTCTCGACCTCGCCCGGTTCCCGGTCAGTTTGACGCGGCCGGCTGCCATAGCGCGAGCATTCCGTCCAAACCGATCCGATCGACCGCCTGCGTGACGCCGCTGCGCTCGATCTGATGCGCCAGCGAGCTCAAACCGATGGCTTCGAGCGTGACGGTAGCCGCCGTTTTGAGGAATGGCAGATCGCCGAAGCGAGGCTGGAGCTTGTAGTCGCGGACCGGCAGGTCTTTCTTGACGCCCTTCTGCTCGACGAGCCATGTCACCGCAGTTTTCTCGTCGCCGAGCTGGTCGATCAGCTTCAGCTCGATCGCCTGCCGACCGGTGAAAACGCGGCCATCGGCGACTTTCTCGAGCTGCGAATCATCCATGCCGCGGCGCTCTTTCACCAGTCCCCTGAACCAAGCGTAAGAATCCTTCACCAGCGCATCGAGCGCAGCGCGCGCTTCGGGGCTGGTGGGCTCAAAACCGTTCGGCGCTGCCTTCAGTGGCGAGGATTTGACCTCCTCGACCTTGACGCCGATGGTCTTCAGGAGATCGGTGACGTTCGGAAACTGGAACAGGACGCCGATCGAGCCGACCAGCGAGCTTTGCTGAGCGATGATGTGGTCGGCCGCGATCGCGGTGATGTAGCCGCCGGAAGCGGCAAGCCCCTCGACCACCACGACGAGCGGCTTTTTCGCCTTCAGCCGCGTCAGGGAATCATAGAGCTGCTCGGAGCCCGCGGTGGTGCCGCCTGGCGAATTGATGTGGACAATGACGGCGGCCGCGCGCGAATTCTCCAGCCGCTCGAGCGCCTGCGTGCGCTCGGAATCGCTGCGGATCAGGCCATCGATCTGGACGCGCGCGATCGAGCCGGCGGACGCGAATGTGCCGCGCGCGCCCGGCGTCGCGACCAGCGCCACGCCTGCAATCGCCGCGATCGCGATCAGCGCGGCAGCGACGCGCCAGAACGTCAGCTTGCGGCGGATCCGGCGGCGATCGACGATGATGTCCGAATCGAGCGACATCGAAAAATCTCCAAATGTGGGTTCACGCCTTTTGCAGGCGCAGCGTGACCATCGGCTTATCTGGATACATCAATTGCGACGCAATTTGAAGAAAGCAAGGGTGGTAGCCGCGTAGCCCGGAAGGAGCGCAGCAAAAAAGCCCCGGCGAAACGCCGGGGCTTTGATGCTTGCGAAACAAGCGGTTGGCTTACTTGTTCTCGCCGCGGTTCTTGAGCGCGGTGCCGAGGATGTCGCCGAGCGTCGCCCCCGAATCGGAGGAGCCGTACTGCGCGATGGCTTCCTTCTCCTCGGCGACTTCGAGCGCCTTGATCGACACCTGGACCTTGCGGGCCTTCTTGTCGAACTGGATGACGCGGGCATCGACCTTCTCGCCGACGGCGAAGCGTTCGGCGCGCTGGTCGTTGCGGTCACGGGCAAGCTCGGAGCGCTTGATGAAGGTGGTGAAGTCGGTACCGGCGATCTTCACCTCGATACCGGCTTCCTTCACTTCGAGCACTTCGCAGGTCACGACCGCGCCCTTCTTGACATCGCCCGGCTCGGCGAATGGGTCGCCTTCGAGCTGCTTGATGCCGAGCGAGATGCGCTCCTTCTCGACGTCCACATCGAGCACGACGGCCTTCACCACGTCGCCCTTCTTGTAGTTGTCGATCACCTGCTCGCCCGGAAGCTTCCAGTCGAGGTCGGAGAGGTGGACCATGCCGTCGACGTCGCCCTCGAGACCCAGGAACAGACCGAACTCGGTCTTGTTCTTGACCTCGCCCTCGACCACCGAACCGGTCGGATGCTTCTCGACGAAGACCTCCCAGGGGTTGCGCATGGTCTGCTTGAGGCCGAGCGAGATGCGGCGCTTGACGGAATCGACTTCCAGCACCTGCACTTCGACTTCCTGCGAGGTCGAGACGATCTTGCCGGGGTGCATGTTCTTCTTGGTCCACGACATCTCGGAGACGTGGATCAGGCCTTCGATGCCCGGCTCGAGCTCGACGAACGCGCCGTAGTCGGTGATGTTGGTGACGCGGCCGGTGAAGCGGGCACCCAGCGGGTACTTGGCTTCAATGCCCTGCCACGGATCATCCAGCAGCTGCTTCATGCCCAGCGAGATGCGGTGCGTCTCGTGGTTGATCTTGATGATCTTGACCTTCACGGTCTGGCCGATCGCGAGCACTTCCGTCGGGTGGTTGACGCGGCGCCACGCGATGTCGGTGACGTGCAAGAGGCCGTCGATGCCGCCGAGATCCACGAACGCACCGTAATCGGTGATGTTCTTGACCACGCCGTCGATGACCTGACCCTCTTCGAGGTTCTGCACGAGTTCCTGACGCTGCTCGGCGCGGGTCTCTTCCAGCACCGTGCGGCGGGAGACGACGATGTTGCCGCGGCGGCGATCCATCTTGAGGATCTGGAACGGCTGCGAGTTGTTCATCAGCGGCGCGACGTCGCGAATCGGACGGATGTCCACCTGCGAGCGCGGCAGGAACGCCACGGCGCCGTCGAGGTCGACGGTGAAGCCGCCCTTGACCTGGTTGAAGATGACGCCGTTGACCTTTTCGTTGTTCTGGAACGCCTTCTCGAGCTTGCCCCAGCTCTCTTCGCGGCGCGCCTTGTCGCGCGACAGCACGGCCTCGCCGAGGGCGTTTTCGATGCGATCGAGGAACACTTCCACCTCGTCGCCGACCTTGAGGTCGCTTTCACGGCCGGGGCCGGAAAATTCGCGCAGCGCGACGCGGCCCTCGGTCTTCAGGCCGACGTCGATGACGGCCATGTCCTTTTCAATTGCAACAACCTTGCCCTTGACGACGGAGCTTTCCTGCAGATTGCCGCCTGCAAAGGACTCATCGAGCATCGCGGCGAAATCGTCACGCGAGGGGCTGTAGGTACTAGCGGAAGTCGAAGCCATTTGTTCTCCAGTTGCGGACGTCTTGCCGGCCGTTGGGTTTATGGGCGTATCGTGCGCGCAGTGTCGGAAGGTCCGCAAAACCTTCGAGCGACCGCTCGCTGCATCGGGTCTTCCCCTGAAAGCAGCAAGAGCGGGCCGGCGAGAGCCCGCGCGTTCGATACGTTGAATTGTTTCCGGAGCCTCAAATCGTCGCCGGTCCCAAAACGGGGATCGGAATATCGACCTTCAAGAACGGGAGCGGGCTCTTCCTCCAATGACGACCGCGGCTCAAGTCCGCGGGCGGCCCGCTCGGACGGCCTCGATAATGTCGATGGCGGCCCGGACGCCGCCTTCTATATCCAGTTGGGAGTTATCTAGCAAGTAAGCATCCGCGGCCGGCTTTAAGGGCGCGATGGGCCGGTTCTGGTCGCGTTCGTCGCGCGCAATGATGTCGGCCAGCACAGCGGCTTCGTCGGCCTCCTCGCCCCGCGACCGCGCCTCCATGGTGCGGCGGCGGGCACGGACCTTGGGGTCGGCGACGACGAAGATCTTCACGTCCGCATCGGGGCAGATCACGGTTCCAATATCGCGGCCGTCGAGCACCGCGCCGGGCGGGTCGGCGGCGAATTGCCGCTGGAAATTGACCAGGACTTCGCGAACCCTGGGAATTGCGGAGACCACCGAGGCAGCCTCGCCAATCTGCTGGGTCTTCAGGACGGGATTGCCGAATTTTTCGGGATCAAGTTCCAAAGCCACTGCGACGGCGGCAGCCTCGTCGCGCAGGTCGGCGCCCGCCTGTATCAGCGCATGGGCCACCGCCCGGTAGATCACGCCGGTATCGAGGTGACGATAGCCATAATGATGCGCGAGGCGCTTGCCGAGCGTGCCCTTGCCGGAGGCCGCGGGGCCATCGATGGCAATGATCATGAAAAATCGGCCCCCAGCGAACGCATCATCGGAATGAAATCGGGAAAGCTGGTGGCGATGAAGGCGGTGTCGTCGACCTTCACGGCCCTGTCGGAGGCGCAGCCCATCACCAGCGCCGACATCGCGATCCGGTGATCCATATGCGTGGCGACGAGACCGCCGCCGGGCACATGGCCCCTGCCCTCGACAATCAGATCATCGCCGGAGATCTCGACCTTTACGCCGTTGACGCGCAGCATGTCGGCGGTCGCCGCCAGCCGGTCGGATTCCTTGACGCGCAGCTCGTGCAGGCCGCGCATGATGGTCGTGCCTTCGGCGAAGGACGCCGCAACCGCGAGCACAAGATATTCGTCGATCATCGACGGCGCGCGCTCCGGCGGCACCTCGACGCCGTGCAGTTTCGAGGCGCGCACGCGCAAGCTCGCCATCGGCTCACCGGCATCGCCGCGGACCTCGCTCTCCTCGATCGAGCCGCCCATCTCGCGGAGCGTCGTGAAGAGACCCGTGCGCAGCGGATTGGTCATGACGTCGGACAGCACGACGTCGGAGCCTTCGGCGATCAGCGCGGCAACGACCGGAAAGGCCGCCGAGGAAGGATCGGCGGGTACCACGACATCGGCGCCGTGCAGTTCGCCCTGGCCGACGAGCGTGATGCGGCGGCCATGCTGGCCCTCCGCCACCGACGTGATATCGGCGCCAAAATGCTTGAGCATCAGCTCGGTGTGGTCGCGGCTCGCCTCGCTCTCGATGACGGTCGTCGTTCCCGGCGCAGCCAGCCCCGCCAGCAGCACTGCCGACTTGATCTGGGCGGAGGCCACCGGGGTTTTGTAGGTGATCGGAAGGGGGTCACGCGCGCCTTGCAGGGTCAGCGGCAGCTTGCCGCCTTCGACGACGGCGATGACCTTGGCGCCCATCTTCTCAAGGGGATCAAATATCCGCCGCATGGGACGGGTGCGCAGCGAGGCATCGCCGTCGAAAACCGCCGAAATCGGACAACCGGCAACTGCCCCCATCACCAGCCGGCAGCCGGTCCCGGAGTTCCCGAAATCCAGAGGCGCCTTGGGCTGGGCAAAGCCGGCCACCCCGACCCCGCGCACGCGCCAGGCAAAATCCCCGGTCCGCTCGACCGCGGCGCCGAGGGCCTGCATGGACTTGGCGGTATTGAGGACATCCTCGCCCTCCAGGAGGCCGGTGATCCGGGTCTCGCCGACCGACAGCGCGCCCAGGATGAGCGAGCGGTGGGAGATCGACTTATCCCCGGGTACCCGTACTTTCCCGGTCAGGGCGCCGCTAGCGCGCGACTGGAGCGGCCTCGGTTGGTCGGAATGGGTCAAGATTGTGTCCTTGAATGCCCGCAGGTAGACCTTGAATGCTCCTTGGGCTCGCGCGCGCAGGTACCACATGGTCAGCCCGCCGTCACGGGCATGTCTTTCTTCCGCAATGCGCTATTGACAGCGGGCCGCCAACTAGCCAAGTGAAGCACCGCTTTTCAGACATTCCCAGGATTCCTGCCGTGGCCAAGTCCGAACTCGGAACCAAACGCATTTGCCCGACCACGGGCAAGAAGTTCTACGACCTCAACAAGAATCCGGTGATCTCGCCCTATACTGGCGAGGTGGTGCCGATTGCTCCGGTAGCGCCAGCGCGCCCGACCCGCAGCGCCGAAGCGCGCAGCATGGCCCAGGACACCACGCCGGAACCGGCCGAGACCGAGGAAATGGTATCCCTCGAGGAAGCCGATGCCGAGGAGAACACCGGCAAGGTCAAGGCGGCCGTGCCCGAATCCGAGGACGACATCGAGGTCGACGAGACCCTCGAGGACGACGATGACGATGATTCGACCTTTATCGCCGACGACGAAGAGGGCGATGAGGACGTAACCGACATCATTGGTGATGTCGGAGGCGATGAAGAGACTTGAGATAATTCCAGAACTGTGGTTCTGGGTCTTTCCCGACGCGCTGCCCAAGGCGCGTCGGATGGTTAAGGGGCCATAGCTCAGCTGGGAGAGCGCTTGCATGGCATGCAAGAGGTCGGCGGTTCGATCCCGCCTGGCTCCACCACGCTTCGCCCTTCGGGCTACGCGTGGCGCAGCCGCGCAGAGCCCGAAGGGTGAAGCGTGGTGTCCGGCGAAGCCCAAAGGGCGAAGACGGACGGGTTCAATTCTCTTCTCCCGCCTGCTAAGCTGTTTGGCCTTTCACCCGGCTACGCGTGGCGCAGCCGCGCAGAGCCCGAAGGGTGAAGCGTGGTGTCCGGCGAAAAGCCCAAAGGGCGAAGACGGACTGCCCGACGCTCTATCCCCGCCCCCTCAGACGACTGCCCCGACGTGAGCCATCAATGTGGTACGTCTACATTATCCGCAGCATCGAGTTCCCCGACCAGGAATATATCGGCGCTACGGAAGACTTGAAGCGACGGGTTCCGGAGCACAACACCGGCAAATCCGCTCACACCGCGAAATTCAAGCCGTGGAAGCTGGTCTGGTACTGCGCTTTCCCTGACAAACTGAAAGCATTGGCGTTCGAAAAATATCTGAAGTCGCACTCAGGCCGCGCCTTCTCGAAAAAGCGGCTCTGCTAAGCCCCCTACTCCCCAATCACCGCATTCAGCCGGTCGCGTAGCGCGACGATCTCGTTTTTCATCGCGACCAGTTCGGGCACCGTGCAGTCGGATGCGGCCAGGATCGACTGCGGCACGCTGCGCGCCTTGTCCTTCAATGCCTGTCCCTGCGGCGTCAGCGCGATCAGCACCTGGCGCTCGTCCTCGGTCGAGCGGGTGCGCTTGACGAGCTGCGCGGCTTCGAGGCGCTTGAGCAGCGGCGTGAGCGTGCCGGAGTCCAGAAACAGTCGCTCGCCGATGTCCTTCAGCGGCACGCCGTCGCGCTCCCACAGCACCAGCATCACCAGATATTGCGGATAGGTCAGGCCGAGCCGGTCCAGCAGCGGCTTGTAGACACGGTTGAAGGCGTGCGCGGCGGAATAGACCGCAAAGCAGATCTGGTTATCGAGCCGCAGCGGCTGGTCAGCGGCCAGTTGTTTCCGAGCCATGGGAAAAGCCTCACGAGATTCGCTTCGACATTCTGGGGCGGAGCGGCGGCACATTCAATTGCGAACAATTAAATGTGAGGCCGCGCAATTTATATTGCACACAATCTAATTGTCTGCAATATATGCGGCACCCCAACCGGAAACCAGGGAGACCCAAGATGTCCGTGAATGTCCTCTACAAGACCAGCGCCAAGGCCACCGGCGGCCGCGACGGCCACGCTGCGACCCTCGACGGCGCGCTGGACGTGAAGCTCACCACCCCGAAGGAGCTCGGCGGCGGAGGCGGGGCGGGCAACAATCCCGAGCAGCTGTTTGCGGCCGGCTATGCCGCCTGCTTCATCGGCGCGATGAAGTTCGTGGCCTCCCAGGGCGGGCCGAAGGTTCCCGCCGACACCGCGGTGACCTCGACGGTCGGCATCGGCCCGCGTTCGGAAGGCGGCTTCGGCCTCGAGGTCGAACTGCTGGTTTCGCTGCCCGGCGTTCCCCGCGCGGAGGCCGAGGCGCTGGTCGAGAAGGCCCATCAGGTTTGCCCGTACTCCAACGCGACCCGTGGCAACGTCGACGTCCGCCTGAAGGTTGCCTAAAACCAGAGGCGGGCTGGCTGGCCCGAGATCCCCCTCGCGCCAGCCACTCGCCGCCTTGATATGCCACGCCGCGGGATTGGCCGCGGCGGCGCATGCGGCCCCACCCGGGGAGCCATTGCCGGCTCTCGCGAACCTCGCTAGGCCAGTGATCGAACATCGATCCTCCCTTAAGCGAAGGTTGCCGTCATGACTTCCGAAGCCGCATCCGGCGCAATGAGCGGACTGCGCGTCATTGATCTCACGCGCGTGCTCGGCGGCCCCTATTGCACGCAAATTCTCGCCGACCACGGCGCCGACGTGATCAAGGTCGAGCCGCCCGCAGGCGATGAGGTGCGCGAGTGGGGACCTCCCTTCCATGAGGAGGACGCGGCCTACTTCGTCGGCATCAACCGCAACAAGCGCTCGATCGGCCTCGACCTCGCCTCCGAAGGCGGCCGCGTCGTGCTGCTCAAGATGCTGGAGACGGCCGACGTCCTGATCGAGAATTTCAAGCCCGGCACGCTGGAGAAATGGGGCATCGGCAACGAGGTGCTGCGCGAAAAATTCCCGCGCCTCGTGCATTGCCGGATCTGCGGCTTCGGCGCCGACGGCCCGCGCGGCGGCAATCCCGGCTACGACGCCATCATCCAGGCCATGACCGGCATGATCGCGGCGACGGGCTCGCGAGAGAGCGGGCCGATGCGGATCGGCGTGCCGCTGGTCGACATCACCACCGGACTTTATGCGGCGATCGGCATTTTGATGGCGCTGTCGGAGCGGCAGCGCTCAGGGCTTGGGCAATTCCTCGAGACCACGCTCTACGAGACCGGCCTCGCGATCATGCATCCGCACACCGCGAACTACTTCATGCATGGCAAGCCCCCTGGCCTGACCGGCAACGAGCATCCCAATCTCGTGCCCTACGCGATCTTCCCGACCCGCACGGACGACATCTTCATCGGCGTCGGCAATGACGGCACCTTCCGCAAGCTGGCCAAGGAGATCGGCAAGCCCGAGCTCGGCACCGATCCGCGCTTTGCGCGCAACAAGGACCGCATCGCCAATCGCGAGGCGCTGCGCGCCGAGCTTGCCGCGGTGTTCAGCCAGCATGAGGCCGAGCCGCTGTGCGATCGCCTGCTCGCCGCCGGACTGCCCGCAGGTCCCGTGCAGAAGATCGACCAGGCGTTGAGCAATCCGCACACGATCTACCGCGGCGATATCATCGAGAAGGACTGGTACAAGGGCGTCGCCTCGCCGATCCGGCTCGATCGCAGCAAGCCTAGCCTGCGCCGCGTGCCGCCGAAATTCAGCCAGCACGCCACAGAAGTGCTCGGCGAGTTCGGATATTCCAGCGCCGAGATCGAGGCGATGGTCGAGATGGGCACGGTCTGCGGCCCCGAGCGCAAGCGCTAGGGTTTCATGGAATAGCCTTCAGCGTCGCCGCAAAGGCACTGCGCCCCCTCTCCGGCTTGCGGGAGAGGGTTGGGGAGAGGGTGTCTCCGCAACGGGACAATCCCCATGAGGATAGAACCCTCACCCGGCGCTACGCCATAGCCGAGGCTTTGCTTCGGCGTCTGTTAGAAGAACGGCCGCCGAAGGCGGCCTCGGCCTCTCCCGCAAGCGGGAGAGGTTTTCGAACCCGCGGCCTGATCATTAACTTCACGTCATCCAATGCCGCACTGCGGCGCGCCCCACGACTGCGCGCCGCGAACGGGCTCCCCGTACGCGGACGTCTTCGCCTATTTGACGGCTTCCCTTTTCCGGCGCTTGCCGCTTTCGTTTCGGCCGCTTACACAGTCACGTGAACGTCATATGGCGCTGCTAGCGCATGCGCACTTTGATGACGGCCCAAGGGAGGTTTTCTTAATGGCTCTTCGACAATTCGCTGCGGCTGCCGCCATTGCCGCCACGTTCGGCCTTGCCGCCTCGACGGCGCAGGCCGCGACGGAAATCCAGTGGTGGCACGCGATGACCGGCGCGAACAACGACGTCATCGTCAAGCTCGCCAACGACTTCAATGCGTCGCAGAGCGACTACAAGGTGATTCCGACCTACAAGGGCAACTACGCCGACACGATGAACGCCGGCATTGCGGCGTTCCGCGCCGGCAACGCGCCGCACATCATGCAGGTGTTCGAAGTCGGCACCGCGACCATGATGGCCGCGACCGGCGCCGTCAAACCGGTCTACAAGCTGATGGCCGAGACCGGCGAGAAGTTCGACCCCAAGGCCTACCTGCCCGCGATCACCGGCTACTATTCGACCTCGAAGGGCGAGATGCTGTCCTTCCCCTTCAATTCGTCGTCCACGGTCATGTGGATCAATCTCGACGCGCTCAAGAAGGCCAACATCGCAGAGCCGCCGAAGACCTGGCCTGAAGTCTTCGAGGACGCCAAGAAGCTGAAGGCCGCCGGCTATTCCACCTGCGGCTTCTCCGGCTCGTGGGTGACCTGGGTCAATCTCGAGCAGCTCTCCGCCTGGCACAACGTGCCGCTCTCGTCCAAGGCCAATGGTCTCGATGGCTTCGACACGGTTCTCGAGTTCAACGGTCCGCTCCAGGTCAAGCATCTCGAAAACCTGGTCGAGCTGCAGAAGGACAAGACCTACGACTATGCTGGCCGCACCAACACCGGCGAAGGCCGCTTCACCTCCGGCGAATGCCCGATCTACCTGACCTCTTCGGCCTTCTTCGGCAACGTCAAGGCACAGGCCAAGTTCAACTTCACCGCGGTGCCGATGCCTTACTATCCCGACGTCAAGGGCGCGCCGCAGAACTCGATCATCGGCGGCGCATCGCTGTGGATCATGGGCGGCAAATCGGCCGACGAGTACAAGGGCGTCGCGAAATTCCTGACCTTCCTCTCCGATACCGATCGTCAGGTCTACATCCACAAGGCGTCCGGCTATCTGCCGATCACCAAGGCGGCCTATGAGAAGGCGAAGGCAGAGGGCTTCTACAAGGATCAGCCGTATCTCGAAACGCCGCTGATCGAGCTGACCAACAAGGAGCCGACCGAGAATTCGCGCGGCCTGCGGCTCGGCAACATGGTCCAGCTCCGCGACGTCTGGTCGGAAGAGATCGAGCAGGCGCTCGCCGGCAAGAAGACCGCCAAGCAGGCGCTCGATACCGCCGTCGAACGCGGCAACACGATGCTCCGGCAGTTCGAAAAGACCGCCGTGAAATAAGGCGATGAGCGGCAGGCCGATCTCGCGGCCTGCCGCTCACCTCACATCATGCAAAAGCAAGCCATTTTCCAATCAAGGCTATTGCCGTTCGCGCTGGTTGCACCGCAGCTCGCGATCGTCCTGATCTTTTTCTACTGGCCTGCCCTGCAGGCCGTCATCCAGTCCTTCCTGCTCCAGGACGCCTTCGGACTCTCGACCAGCTTCGTCTGGTTCGACAACTACGTGGAATTGTTTGGGGAGCCCGCTTATTTCGAGGCGATCGTCCGGACCTTCTTCTTCTCGTTCGCGATCGCCGTCTCGTCGCTGTCCCTGGCGCTGCTGCTCGCCGTGATGGCGGACAGGCCGATGCGCGGCGGCACGCTCTATCGCACGCTGCTGATCTGGCCCTATGCGGTCGCTCCGCCCGTCGTCGGCGTGCTCTGGATCTTCATGCTGCACCCCTCGCTCGGTGTGCTCTCGCGCTATTTGCGCGACATGGGTGTCGACTGGAATCCGCTGCTCAATGGCAATCAGGCGGCAACGCTGGTCATCCTCGCCGCCGCCTGGAAGCAGGTCTCCTACAATTTCCTGTTCTTCCTCGCCGGCCTCCAGGCCATCCCGAGGAGCGTGATGGAAGCGGCCGCGATCGACGGCGCCCGCCCGATGCGGCGGTTCTGGACCGTGACCTTCCCGCTGCTGTCGCCGACCATCTTCTTCCTCCTGGTCATCAACATCGTCTACGCTTTCTTCGACACCTTCGGCATCATCGATACGATGACACGTGGCGGTCCTGGAACATCGACGGTAACGCTGGTCTACAAGGTCTATACCGAGGGGCTCCTGGGCGGAAATCTCGGCAGCTCCGCGGCACAGTCGGTGATCCTGATGGTGCTCGTCATCGTGCTGACGGCAATCCAGTTCCGCTTCGTCGAACGCAAGGTGACCTACTGATGGTCGAGCAAGAGGGCATCCGCCGCTACGTCGCCCATATCATCCTGTGGATCGGGATCGCGATCGTCGCCTTCCCCGTCTACATCGCGATCGTCGCCTCCACCCAGGACAACGCGCTGATCGCCAACGGACAGATGTCGCTGCTGCCGGGCGGGCACTTCCTCGAGGTCTACTACCAGACCATCTTCGTCGGCACGAGCGGAACGACCCGCGAGCCCGTCGGCAACATGATGCTCAACTCGCTGATCATGGCGATGCTGATCGCGGTCGGCAAGATCGCGATCTCGATCATCTCGGCCTATGCGATCGTCTATTTCCGCTTTCCGTTCCGGATGGCGATCTTCTGGATCGTCTTCATCACCTTGATGCTGCCGGTCGAGGTGCGCATCTATCCGACCTACAAGATCGTCGCCGACCTGCACATGCTCGACAGCTTTGCCGGCCTGTCGCTGCCGCTGATCGCGTCGGCCACCGCGACGCTCCTCTTCCGCCAATTCTTCATGACGGTGCCGGACGAGCTATTGGAAGCCTCGCGGATCGACGGCGCGGGACCTCTGCGCTTCTTCTGGGATACGCTGCTGCCGCTGTCGCGCACCAACATGGCGGCGCTGTTCGTGATCCTCTTCATCCTCGGCTGGAATCAGTATCTCTGGCCGCTGTTGATCACGACCCGCGACGACATGCAGACCATCCAGGTCGGCATCCGCAAGATGATGACCACGAACGACGCGCTGACCGAATGGCCGATCGTGATGGCGACCGCCGTGCTCGCGATGCTGCCGCCGGTGTTCGTCGTCGTCGCGATGCAGAAACTGTTCGTGCGCGGACTGGTCGAGACGGAGAAGTAGAGACTATGGCCAACGTCACCCTGCGCAATGTCCGCAAGACCTATCCGGGCGGCTTCGAGGCCATCAAGGGCGTCGACGTCGATGTCGGCGACGGTCAGTTCTGCGTGCTGGTCGGTCCCTCCGGCTGCGGCAAGTCGACGCTGCTCCGCATGGTCGCGGGGCTCGAGACCATCTCCGGCGGCGAGATCGACATCGGCGGCCGCGTCGTCAACCAGGTCGAGCCCGCCGAACGCGACATCGCGATGGTGTTCCAGAACTACGCGCTCTATCCGCATATGAGCGTCTACAACAACATGGCCTACGGCTTGCGCAATCGCGGCATGGCGGAAGCCGAGATCAAGACCCGCGTTGAGGAAGCCGCGCGCGTGCTCGAGCTCGCACCGATGCTCGAGCGCAAGCCGCGCCAGCTCTCCGGCGGCCAGCGCCAGCGCGTCGCCATGGGCCGCGCCATCGTGCGCCAGCCAAAGGTGTTCCTGTTCGACGAGCCCCTGTCCAATCTCGATGCCAAGCTGCGCATCGCGATGCGGGTCGAGATCCGCAAGTTGCAGCGCCGGCTGAACACCACGTCGATCTACGTCACCCACGACCAGCTCGAGGCGATGACGCTGGCCGACATCCTCGTCGTGATGAATGGCGGCCAGGTCGAGCAGATCGGCAATCCGCTCGCGATCTACGAGAAGCCGGCCACCACCTTCGTCGCCTCCTTCATCGGCGCGCCGCCGATGAATCTGATGTCGACGCGGCCGGACGAGGTCAAGACGCAGCTCGGCAGCAATGGCCGCGCGGCGGAGGCCGGCATCCTCGGCATCCGCCCGGAGGACTTCGTCATCACCGACCAGACGCCGGCCGGCGGCGTCGCGCTTGCCCTCACCGTGGAAGCCATCGAACGGGTCGGCGCCGAAACCTTCGTCTACGGCTCACGCCGGCAGGACGAGAAGCAGGTCTCCGCGACGCCCGGCGAGCTGCCGCCCGGCGAGGTCATCGTCCGGATCCCCGGAGCCGAGGCACCCGCGATCGGTCAGAAGATCCGCATCGCCGCGGTGCGCGAGAAGCTGCATCTGTTCAGCGCCGACGGCCGCAAGCGGATCGAGGCCTGAGGCTTTCCGTCACGAGCCATTAAAAATATCGAAAACAACCCCATGCAAAGTAGCCAGCGTGGGACTTGGTCATTTCCGGGGCTCGCGTCAGCGAGAACCCGAAATCGCGCCACAACCCCTAGATTCCGGATTCGGCGCTTTGCGCCGCCCGGAGTGACGAACTCACAGCCCCCCGCTAGGTGCTTGAACCGGCACGGGGATATGCCCATATTGGGTCACAAGGGGTGCCATTCAGGGCCCTGAAACGTCAAAGTCGCTTTCCGCGAGGACTTTGTAAACTATGTCTCGTGTTCCCACGTTATCCAGTCCGTTCCTTCTGGGCTTCGACGAGATCGAGCGTGTGCTCGATCGGGTCGTCAAAGGCGCCGACGGTTATCCTCCGTACAATATCGAGAGGTGCGATCGGTCGGACGGCCAGCCCGAGCGCTTGCGCATCACGCTGGCGGTCGCCGGATTCACCCGCGACCAACTCGATGTAACCATTGAGGAAAACCAGCTCGTGATCCGCGGGCGTCAGCAGGACGACAAGACCCGGCAATACATCCATCGCGGCATCGCCGCGCGCCACTTCCAGCGCACCTTCGTGCTGGCGGAGGGGATGCTGGTGCTGGGTGCGGATCTGAAGAACGGGCTGTTGTCGATCGATCTTGCCCGGCCGGAACCGGAAAGGATCGTTAAGACAATCGCTATCAATGAGCACGAATAATGGAACGAGTAGCGGACTCGACCGCTTAGTTTCGAGAGAGGAGTCGAGACCATGAGTAACGGTCATGTTGCGTTCGAATACGAAGCCAACAACGTCTCACCGGAGACGCTGGCAACCCTCGGCGAGGGCCACATCGCCTACGTGAAGCAGATCCGCTCGGAGGACGTACCCGACCTGTTTCCCGAGGCGCCCAAGATTGCGCCAGGCCTCAAGCTCTTCGCGCTCCACGCCGCCGACGGCACGCCGATCATGCTGACCGACAGCCGCGAAGCCGCGATCGCCAATGCCTGGAGCAACGAGTTGCAGGCGGTGAGCGTGCACTGAGCCGCGCGCTTCGCATCGATAGAATTTCAAGCGGGCATGCCTTCACACGAAGGCATGCCCGTTTTGCTTTGAGCTGCAGATCGCTTGCAGTCTCCTCGTCATTGCGAGCGTAGCGAAGCAATCCAGGCTGCTTCCGCGGAGGCAATCTGGATTGCTTCGTCGCTTCGCTCCTCGCAATGACGGCGCTTGTGGAGACGCCACGTCTCAAGGTGAGAACACCGGGCGGATCAGCAGCCCGATCGGCTTGCCGAATTACGCCGCGCTCGCCGGCGGCAGCGCGAGCACGGAGTAGATCGCCTGCGCATCGCGCGAGGCGCGCAGCTTCTTGGCGATGTCCTGGTCACGCAACAGGCGGGCGATACGCGCCAGCGCCTTCAGATGATCGGCGCCCGCGCCTTCAGGTGCGAGCAGCAGGAAGACGAGATCGACCGGCTGGCCGTCCATCGCCTCGAAATCGATCGGGCGATCGAGCCGCGCGAACAGGCCAAAAATCTTTTCCAGCTTGGGCAGCTTGCCGTGGGGAATCGCGACGCCATAACCGACCGCGGTGGTGCCGAGCTTTTCCCGCTGCAACAGCACCTCGAAGACAGAGCGTTCGTTCTGCCCCGTGAGCTCGGCGGCCTTGGCAGCGAGTTCCTGCAAGGCCTGCTTCTTGCTGTTGACTTTCAATGCCGGGAGAATCGCCTCGGGTGCGACCAGATCGGTAATCGGCATGGAGCTTTCCGAGGTGAATTAAGCCGTCAGGTTCCGAATTGGCCAAGTTGGTAGACCAGATTTGGCCGGCGTCAAGAAGGTGAAGCAGGAGGCGGACTTAGCCCCGGCCCTGATGTGGGGCGCTTCTACTCCAACGCAATCCCGGTGCCAACTCCCGCAAGCGCCTTTTACCGTGCTCATCCTTAAAGACAGGAGTCATACGGGGAAGGTCCCAGAACCTTCGATGGCAGGCTGGGCTAACTCCCGGAATTGGACCCAGGAGGGTCGATCCAGCCGACATTGCCATCCGCCCGGCGGTAAATGATGTTCACCCGGCCGCTCGAGCCATGCTGAAATACCAGGCAATGGGCGCCGCTGAGGTCGAGTTCCATGACCGCTTCGCTGACCGAGAGCTGCCTCAAGGAGGTGGTCGATTCCGCGATGATGACAGGGCTGTAGCCGGTGACTTCGTCCTCGCCCTCGCCCGGGGCCTCCAGGACGTAAGCCGTGGCGTCCAGCGCGGCCAGCGCCGCGGAGGCAGCGGCGGTCTTGCGGGCCGACCGGTCCTTCAGCCTGCTCTTGTAGCGCTTGAGCCGCTTCTCGATCATCAGCAGCGCCTGGTCGGCGCTGGCATAGGCATCCGACGCGTTCGAATCGGCTTCCAGCGTGATCCCCGAATCGAGGTGCAGCGCGCAATCGGTGCGGAAGCCGAACCCGTCCTTGCTCAGCGTAATGTGGCCGGAATAATTGCCGTCAAAATATTTGCGCAAGACCTCGTCTGTGCGCTCGGTGACGCGGCCGCGGAGGGCTTCGCCGACGCTGATGCTTTTGCCCGAAATCCGGAGAGTCATATGATGCCTCGCCTGGTTGGTGCCAAAGCGCGATGACATCGCGCGTTAGGCTGTTGTTTGAGCATGATCTTTTCGGAAAACCGCTTCGCACTTTGCCGGATCATGCTCGAGCCTGGGCCGATCTCAAGGGAGCTTGAGAGTAGCGCGATTTGAGGCGCGCGCAATCAGGCCGGCTCGGTGTTGCGGGAGCGATCGGACAGTGCGGTAGAGAGGACGTTCCCAAGAGCGCTCTGCTTGTCGCGACGGCGTTGTACCGAAGAGGGAATGCGCATGGCTTCGCGGTACTTCGCAACCGTGCGCCGGGCGATATCAATGCCGGACGCACGCAACCGTTCCACGATCGTGTCGTCCGACAGGATTGCGGACGGCTCCTCCGAATCGATCAGCTGCTTGATGTGGTGGCGGACGGCTTCGGCGGAATGCGCCTCGCCGCCATCGGCCGACGCGATCGACGCTGTGAAGAAATACTTCAGTTCAAAGGTGCCGCGATTTGTCGCCATGTATTTGTTGGCGGTGACGCGCGACACCGTGGATTCATGCATCTGGATGGCGTCAGCAACCGCTTTCAGGTTGAGCGGCCTCAAGTGCGCGACACCATGGGTGAAGAAGCCGTCCTGCTGGCGCACGATCTCGGTTGCGACCTTCAGGATGGTGCGGGCGCGCTGATCGAGCGCGCGCACCAGCCAGGTCGCGTTCTGCAAGGCATCGGTGAAATAGGACTTGTCGCCATCCTTGCCGATTTTCTTCGACAGCTCGGAGTAATAGGTCTGGTTCACGAGCACGCGCGGCAGAGTGTCGCTGTTGAGCTCGACATGCCAGCCGCCGTCGGGACCCGGACGGACATAGACGTCCGGCACCATGGTCTGGAGGCGCGAGGAGCCGAACTTCATGCCGGGCTTGGGATCGAGGCGGCGGATCTCACCGATCATGTCGGCGATATCCTCGTCGTCGACGCCGCAGACCTTGCGCAAGGAAGCGATGTCGCGCTTGGCCAGGAGATCGAGATTCTCGACCAGCGCCTGCATCGCCGGGTCGTAACGATCGAGCTCCCGAAGCTGGATCGCCAGGCATTCGCTCAAATTGCGCGCGCAGACGCCGGGCGGATCGAATTTTTGCAGCACCGCAAGAACGTCCGCGACATCCTGCTGCGATGCACCAAGCCGCTCGGCGGCCTGGCCGAGATCCGGCGGCAGATAGCCGGCCTCATCGACGAGGTCGATGAGATACTGCCCGATCATGCGCTGCGCCGGCGCGGTGAACGCGACCGAGAGCTGCTCGGCGAGGTGGTCGGACAGCGTCGTCTCTGCCGCGACAAAAGCTTCGAGATTGTAGTCCTCGTCACCGGAGGCGCCGCCGCCCCATTCGGTATAGACGCTCGGCGCCGCATCCTGCGCATTGCGCGCCGCGGCTTCCGCCGGCTCTTCCGAGAAGACGTTGTCCAGCCCGGTATCCAGCGTCTGCTCGATCTCGGCGCGGGTGCCGAGATCCTTGCTCAGCCACTCTTCCTGACCCGGCTCGAAGGCTTCGCCTGAACCGCCGCCCGGCTCGTCGCCATGGCTGCCGCCGGAATCGTCGCTATCGCTGAATTGGGCCGTTTCCGTCGGGGCATCGCCCGGGGGCTGCTCGTCGCTCGCCCGCTCGAGCAGCGGATTGCGCTCGAGTTCCTCCTCCACGAAGGTCGTAAGATCGAGATTGGACAGTTGCAGCAGCTTGATCGCCTGCATCAACTGCGGCGTCATCACCAGCGACTGCGACTGCCTGAACTCTAATCTCTGCGTCAGCGCCATGAAGCAAGAACCGTTCCCAAAAATTTGGTCCGATTTTTGCTTATCCTAGTCTGAGCCCGATGTACACGTCTTGACGAAAGCGAAAAACGGGCTAGAGGCGGAACTCCTCGCCAAGGTAAAGACGGCGGACGTCCGGGTCGTTGACGATCTCATCCGGGCTACCCTCGGTCAAGATTTCACCGGCATAGACGATATAGGCGCGATCGGTGAGGCCGAGCGTCTCGCGCACGTTATGGTCGGTGATCAAGACGCCGATGCCGCGGTTGGTGAGGTGGCGCACCAGGTCCTGGATGTCGCCGACCGCGATCGGATCGATGCCGGCGAAGGGCTCGTCGAGCAGCATGTAGTTGGGACGGGTCGCGAGCGCACGCGCGATCTCGACGCGGCGGCGCTCGCCGCCGGACAGCGCAATCGACGGCGATTTTCGCAAGCGCGTGATGTTGAACTCGTCGAGCAGCGAGTCGAGCTGCTGCTCGCGCTTCTTGCGCGAGGGTTCCACTACTTCGAGCACGGCGCGGATGTTCTGCTCGACGGTGAGGCCGCGGAAGATCGAGGCCTCCTGCGGCAGGTAGCCGATGCCGAGCCGCGCGCGCTGATACATCGGCAGCTTCGTCACGTCATGGCCGTCGAGTTCGATCGCGCCGCGATCGGCCTTGATCAGCCCGGTGATCATGTAGAACACGGTGGTCTTGCCGGCGCCGTTCGGCCCGAGCAGGCCGACGGCCTCGCCGCGGCGCACATAGATGCTGACGCCGCGCACCACCTGGCGGCTGCCAAAGCTCTTTTCCACGCTATGCACAGCCAGGAGGCCGGGCCGGCGCAAGAGCTGCGGACCGCCCGAACCGTTGGTCTTGGTGGCGGTCTGGGCCGGCCTGGCGGCGGGTTGGGGACGAGGCCGCGGCGGTTCCTGCGCCGGTATCGGCTGCTCGCGCGCGATCGGCGGCGCGTCCCGCACCGGGCTGGTCAGAAGGCTGCCGACGCTGTCACCGAGCGCGGTGATGTCGTCGCGCAGGCGCGCAAATCCTGGCCGGCCACGTTTGGCGGGGCGCCGACGGAACATGCTGAATAAATCGACCATCCCCGCTGTCTCAAGCCTTTCACGGTGATCCCGCGATCTGCCGCCCCGGCGCGATTCGCCGGCACAGCATGAGTGAAAGGATGCCTCCTGCCCAGAGAAACACCCTCGATCCCTTATCGGCGGATCCCGCTGCCGAGCCCGCTGGGGTAGATACAGTCTTGTCGGGCGGGCTTCAACCTCGCTCCGACAGCACCGTACACAAGTTGTTGAATTTACTTCTGTTTAGCTGCGCCCGGCAGCGCCAAAGGCGGGCCGGCGCCGGGCTTGGAGGAGCCGCAATCGCCGCCGCCGCCTTGCGGGAGCAGGGCCTGGACCTTGCCGCTGTCGGATTCCACACGCGACACCCCGGTGGTCATGTCGACCATCAGGCGGTCGCCGCGCAGCACGTTCTTGCACTGGGTCAGGACCACGCCGCCGAGCATGGTGATGAGATTGGTCTTGGTGTCGAACACCGCGGTCTCGCCGGTCACCACTTGGTCCTTCTGGGTCACCACGACATTGCCGCGCGCTTCCAGCCGCTTGATCGAGGAGCTGCCGTTCGGCCCTGGCGTTGCCGATTGCATCGGTGCCGCCGCCTTGGCGTTTTTCGCCGCCGGCTGCGGTGCCGCGGGCTTGTCGCCGCCGGATTCGTAGAACACGACCAGCGTCTTCGACGTCATGGTGGTGTCGCCCTGCACGACCTTCACGTTGCCGGCGAAGGTCGCTTCCTTCTTCTTGTCGCGCATTTCGAGCGAGGCGGCCTCGATCTGGATCGGCTGATCGCGGTTCTGCGAAAACCCCTGCATGGCGTTGGGCACGCCCTGCATGGTGCTCTGCGCATGCACTGCTGCGACAAGTGCCGCACCAAGCGTGAGCGCGCCGGCGCTGAACGCAACGCTCTTCGAAAAACCGTTGCGCAAAAGGTGCTTCGTCATGGAGATCATCTCGAGGTCGCAGACTTGTTTTGGAGCGAGCGCGTTTTCGCGGGTGGTCGCGCGGGCTCGGCAGGTGCTGGTGGCGCGGCCGCCGGCTCGTCATTGCCTAGCTTGTCCAGATACATCACGACGTGGCCTTCGAAGCGGATCACCTCGCCGCCCTCCATGATCTTCAGGCGGTCGGAGGTCAGGGTGCCGTTGGTCAGCTTGACGTCGACATGCTCATCCGAGGTGACCGTGTTGTTGGCCATGTCGACGAAGGCCTGGCTGAGACGGGCCTCATAGCCCGACGACGTCCGCAGGAAGATATCCTTGCGCAGATCGAGCTGCTGCTGCTTGTTGTCGAAGGTTCCGTTGAGGGCATCGAGGAACACGGTCGATTGATCCTGCATCAGGAGCTTGGCCCTGAGCTTGTGCAAATCGACATGATCGGCATCCCTGATGTCCTGGGTCGCGGTCTTGGCCCAGAGCTCATAGGGCCGCTGGTCGGGCGTGTAGCCCGACAGGTGCGGCGTTTCCATCGTGATCTTGGTGCCGGAGACCACCAGGTTTCCGGGATCGAAAGCCACTTCCTTGGTGGTCCGGAACTTGTTGAAGGCCGAGACGAAGATGATCATGGCCATCGCCATGACGACGGTCACCGGCACGGCGATGCGCAGAATGTGGACCAGCCGGCTGTGGCGCGCCGCTGCCGCGAAGCGCGCCTCCAAGGCATCATAGGCTGGGGTCTGGACCGAACTCACTGCTGCTCCGGGGCGCCCGTTGACGCCCGATTGTACCCGG
Source organism: Bradyrhizobium sp. CCGUVB23 (assembly GCF_024199885.1). Lineage (NCBI taxonomy): Bacteria > Pseudomonadati > Pseudomonadota > Alphaproteobacteria > Hyphomicrobiales > Nitrobacteraceae > Bradyrhizobium > Bradyrhizobium sp. CCGUVB23. The sequence continues at coordinate 3,987,291 of NZ_JANADQ010000001.1, read as the reverse complement.
CGCCGCCGGAATATGCAGCCCGCGACAGGCCGTTACGACTGTGTCCGAAACGGGGCGGCCGGGGCGCCCCGAGGCACCCTCCCGGCCGGCAGGATCTCCTTAAGAGTGCGCAAAAATGTCCTCGGCCTCCCAGCCCTGCAAATCGAGCTTCGCCCGCGTCGGCAGGAAGTCGAAACAGGCCTGGGCCAGCGCGGTGCGGCCCTCCCGCACCAGCATGGCATCCAGCCGTTCGCGCAAGCTGTGCAGGTGCAGCACGTCGGAGGCGGCGTAGGCGAGCTGCGGCTCGCTGAGGCTGTCTGCGCCCCAATCGCTCGATTGCTGCTGCTTGGAGAGATCGACATTGAGCACCTCGCGGACGAGGTCCTTGAGGCCGTGGCGATCGGTGTAGGTGCGGGTCAGGCGCGAGGCGATCTTGGTGCAGTAGAGCGGCGTCGTCATCACACCGAAGGCCTCATACAGCACGGCGATGTCGAACCGCGCGAAATGGAAGATCTTCGTGATCGAGGGATTGGCGAGCAGCGCCTTCAGGTTCGGCGCGTCAGTATGCCCTTTGGGGATCTGAACCACGTCGGCGCTGCCGTCGCCCGGCGAGAGTTGCACGACGCAGAGCCGGTCGCGATGCGGGTTCAGGCCCATGGTCTCGGTGTCGATCGCGACCGACCCGGTGTAGCGGGACAGGTCCGGCAGATCGCCGCGATGCAGGCGTACGGTCATGGCGTTTCAAACCTCAGTCGAATCGATGCAGCCTTGCAGGCTAATGGGCGGAACGGGAACTGGCGAGGGTCGGGCGCGCGAGCGAAATCCGAAAAGTCTGGGCTAGCCCTTCGTCCCCGCTTCGGCGGTGTATCCGCTGGCAGATATCCGCGCAAGCCGACCTCAGGGACGCTGATACTTGCCAAAATCAGCCAGGAAGACCCAGAAGCACAGCAGCGCTGCGAAAAGCTGAAGGAAGCCGCCTTCGATGGCGCCGCCGGAGATCGAGACCAGGGTCGGAATGAGGATTGCGACGGTCAGAACGGCCACTATCGCCGTGGCCGGAAGATCGACGATGAGAACGGCGGCATAGATCGCCAATTCAAAGAAGGCATATTCCTTGAGCCGCGGCGAACAGAGATAGAGTGCATACATCGCCAGAACCGTGATGCGCGCGGCGTCGCGGGGATGATCGATCAGCCATCGATCCAACCTGTTCGCAAGCCATCCGGTCTCGGGCGAGACCCGACCGGCGATGGCGCGCGATACGGACAAGGCGAATGGCGCCAGCACGAGCGCGATCGCCGCAAGCCCATAGAGGGCGAACACGAGCGCTTCGCTGCCCGCCAGATCCCAACGTTTTGCCAGGCCCTGGACGAGAATGAAGAGCGAGGGATTCATCCTGTCCTGGGCGACGCCAAGCTGCCCGGGAATTTGACCGGAGATGGCGCGGAGCCAGCTTGGGAAGAGGTCGGCGTAAAACACCATCGAGATCAGGATCGGCAAAACGAACATGCCGACTGCGACGGCGATCAGGATGAGTTTGCGAAAGCGCGGCTGCGGCAGGAAGTAGAGTGAAGCAAGGACGGGACAGAAGACCAGCTTGAATGATGTCACCAGGCCGAGCACGGAGGCACCGGTCAAGCGCAGCATGAAGCTCGTGTTGTCTTCCTCTTCAAGCGGACTGAGCAAGAGCGCCAGCGCAACCGCCGTCAGCAAGCCGGTCAGAATCGAAAAATTCCCGGACGCCAGTGTCCATTCGAAGCCGACGAACGCTCCGAGGGCACAAAGCACTCTGAGACATGTATCGCGCAGGCCCGCACGGGGCGCGCCAAGACTGGGCAACAGCAGTCCGCAGAGAATGCCGAGGACGAGATAGACGGCGCTGTGATGATCAACGAGCAGTCCCGTGGAGCACAGGGGCCGGAAGACATCCAATGTCACCGGCAGATAGGGGTATGCGAACGTGGTGTTCTTCAAATTGCCGATGAAGTAGGGGTCAAGCCCCGCAACATAGGCATCGACCCCCGCGCAGTTCACGTGAAGGTCCCACCCGAGTTGCCCGCTCGAGTTGCCGTCGACGACGAAGCTTGCAAGGACCGGGATGGCGAGGAGCGCAGCAAAAAGCATCAACCAGGCGTTCGGCAGTTGGCCGATGCCGCCAGCGGGATACGACAAGGCGAGCCCAGCTTTCCCGACCGGCGTCTCCATCACGTTCGGCCGCTTTACGTTGCCGTTGGCCATGTGGAGCGCCCCGGCGCCTTCAGAGCCCTGCGGCCTGGCGTTTCGCGGCGGACACGCAGAGATGGGCGGTGCGGAACAGCACGCTGCTGCTGTCCTGCGACGACACCGCGTCGCACTTCTCGACGACATAGCCGATGCCCTCGCGCGCGGCATAGGCGAGCTTTGATGCGTGATCTCCGAGTCCGGCCGTCTCGGTCATGCGCTGGTGCCAGACCGCGTAGTAGGACGGCGTCCACATCGCCGCCGCACCGCGCTTGTAGTCGACCCAGACCCGGCGGTGCGAGACGAATTCGAAGTTGCCCTGCCGCGACAGGGCAATGTCCGCTATCGACGGCGTCGGTTTTGCGTCAAGGTCGGGTCTCGGCGGCACGATGAAAGTCGCGCTTGTCGGCGTCGACATGCGCGCCCAATTGCCTACATCCGCCCATTCCTGCGCCCCCTCGGAATAGGCCCGATCGAACACGAAATAGTTCCAGGCGCCCAGCGGAAACAGCACGCATCCGGCCATGGCCAGCAACGCGTACCCGACCCTGCGACGATAGGCAGGCACGGTTTCCGTCGCTTCGCGAATATGCCGGGCTGCCAGGATGATTGGAATGGCAATCAGGAATGCGACATCGCCCAGATAGAGCGCCAGCACGATCGCGCAGCCGGGCAGGAATAGGGCAGAACTGTCACGACGCAACCAGCACGTGGCGAGCGCGGCAATGGCGAGGCCCGCCAACAGATGAATGATCGTACCCGAGCGAAGCAGCTGAATGTTGAGGAGGAAAGGTGACGTGCTCAGGGATGGCAGGACGACGCCGAGCAGATAGAGGAGGATCGCCCCGAGATAGGCGACCTGCAGCTCCCGGCCCGTCGGCCCGAACCAGTAAAGCGCGATTGCACCGAGGGCCGCGATCTCCGCTATCTGGAGGATGCCGGACATCGAGATCGAATCGATCAGGGAGTGGCCGGCAAAATATTCGCGGAGATAGGCGGCATAGTCCACGCCAAGCGACTTGCCTAGCTCGGGATTGGACAGGATCGCGTGCAGCACCGGAAACATGATCGGCGCGGAGATCACGAGGCCGATCGCGGTCCGCGAACAGACCGCAGCGATGGTCGTCTCCTTCTTGATCAGAAGGTAGATGCCGATGAACGCCAGCAGCGGCGCGAGCCAGATCGCCATGAACGCATTGACGAAGAACGTAACGCCGAGGGCGACGGTCGCCGCCGTGAAGCGCCCCCGGGCCGCGAAATAGACGCCTAAGAGAATGGTGCCGTTCGCGATTTCCGAGTGCGTGAAATAGTTGATGAACAGGCCGCCGGTACCGGCAGGGCTATAGCCCAAAAGCAGCGGTATCGAGCAGACGAGCAAGGTGAACACAATCCTGTCGCGCCGATCGGTGATGCCGAGGAGCGACGCGCAGCACAGGAAGCCGAGGACAGAGAACAGCCTCGACAGAAAATTCAGGACGAAGAAAACCAGCTCGGTGTGGTCAAAATATTTCTGGCTGTCGCTCAAGACGATCCAGACGCCGGATGCAAAGTAGCGCATCGACTGGATGAACGCGTCGTCCTGATACTGCGGCTCATTGAAGAGGCCGGCAACGATCGGAAGGTGGAAGATGTTGTTGTCGACACCGAAGACGAATCCACTCGTCAGGATCGACAATAGCGAGCCGGCCAGCGCAATCGTCAGCGTCTCGATGAGGGGAGCGGAAACGCTCGCGGCGCCCTCCCGGTCGATTGGCATATTCAGACTTGTTTCGGTCATCAGATCGCTGCCAGCATGATGCAGATCATCGCCATCACCGTGATCCGGCTGGCGTTGTCTCTGAAGGTGTAGAGGATCGGGTCGTCCGGCATCTCGCGGCGATGCGCCATCATCAGCGCGCGGCCGAACCAGTAGAGCAAAAGCGGATTGAGCAGCCACAGCATCCAGGGCCGGCTGTAGAGCGTCATCACCGCCGAGGACGAGACGTAGAGCGAGAACACGATCACCGCATTCATGCCGCTCGCCGCGGCCATTGCCGCGATGACCTGGAGATCGCCGATCCTGTAGTCGCGGTTGGCGGGATCGGAAAGGCCGGCACCCTGCCGCAATGTCAGCTCGCTGAAGCGCTTGATCAGCGCCAGCGAGGTGAACACGAACAGCGAGAACATCAACAGCCATTCGGACAGCACCACGCCGATACCGGCAGCGCCACCGACGATGCGCAGCGTATAGAGGCCGGCGAGCGTGACGACGTCGAGCAGCATCTTGCGCTTCAGCAGAAGCGAATAGGCGATCGTGGTCGCGAGATAGGCGGCAAGCACGGCGGTGAAGACGCCGGAGATGCAGAGGCTGGCGGCGAACGCGCCAAGCCACAGCACGGGAATCGCGAGCAGCGCGGATGCGATCGGCAGATCACCGGCCGCAAGTGCGCGATGGCGCTTGGTCGGATGCTGGCGGTCGGCGGCGAGATCCAACAGATCGTTCATCAGATAGGCGCCGGACGCGCAGGCCGAGAACGCCAGGAAGGCCAGGAGCGCCGCGCCGAGCGCCGACAGGCTCATCTGATGCGCCGTCACCAGGGGAACGAAGACCAGCGTATTCTTGGCGTATTGATAGACGCGGAGCGCGTTCACCCAAACCTTCAGGCCGACCGAAGTCTTCAGGCCGGCCTTGCGATCGGCACCCGGGGCATCACGATGGCCGACATAGTCGAAGTCGTCGAGATCAGCGGTCGCGACCACGCCGTCGAAACCGAGATGCGCGGCGATGCCCTCGGCATGGTGGCGCAGCCGGGAGGCGGTCACATAGACCTTGCGGCCCTGCGCGCGCGCTGCGAGCGCCAGGTTCAGGACGTCCTGCTCATAGGGAAGGCTGGCATAGTCGAGCCTGGCGCCCTCGACGAGGTGCAGGAGCTTGTCCTTGCGCCAGCTCCCGGCGGCGCGCAGGCGGCCGAGCATGTGTCCGGGCTCGCAAAGCAGCGCCTCCAGCAACAGATCCGAGCGCAGCAGCGCGCCTTCGAGCTCAAGGACCAGCGCACGCGGAGCGGCCGTCGGGACCGGCTGCGGCTCCAGTTCAAGGAGATCGTGCTGCCATTGGGGCTGCTCCATTCGAATACGCGCTCTTAACTGGCTGGCATGACCGGCCAGCGGCCGGGGAGCAGGGAAATGGACGGCCAAAACCGTAATTTCCAAACGCTAAGGACGGCTTAATCGGACTGGAGAAGGTGGGGCGGGATTTCGGGGATCAGGAACCGGCCGAAATGGTTTGGCGCCGGGTAGCCCATTCGGACCAATGGCAACGCCAAGGCCCCGATTCGGCCGTCACATCAGGGAGCTACCGAGAAAAATGGTGCCCAGGAAAGGACTGGATCGCCACTGTCCGGAACCCTTGAATTTTGCTGGGTTTTCGAGCCGACCGGCCAAAGTTGTGTACCGGAATTGTGTACCGAACAGACGCGCAGGAAACAACCCTCTTACTTTTACTTCTACTTCGCCCGGATTGATGACTGAAGGGTTACGTTGAGGCCGGGCCTCAACAGATAGTCCGGATTCGGAAACTCCACAGCTATCTCGGTCGTCTGCGTTGCAACGTCAAACTCGTAGCTCCCCGCGACGAGACGTCCCCTGTGCGGATACTTGTCGCTGTTTGGCAGGACGATGCTGAACTCACGCCGCTCGGCAATCTGCTCGATACTCGGGACCGTTTCGCCGCGCTGAAAATACATGGCGGCAGGCGCCTGGCCGACCACACGGATCGGATCCAATTGGACGATGGTGGCGAGACGACTCTGATCGCGCGCTTCCTTGGTGATATACGTGCCTTCCTTGACCAAGGGACGACTGATGATCCCAGAGATTGGCGCGTAAAGCTTCGTTTGCTGCAAGACCAGTTCGGCAAGCTGCAGGTTGGCGCGCGCTTGGTCGGCCTTGGCCGCCGCGAGATCCCGCTGTGCTTCCACTTCCAGCAACTGCATTTGGGAGTTAACGTTGCGGGTCCGGAGGGTCTGCGCGTTCTTCAGCTTTACCTCGACAAGGCGCAATTGCGCCTCGGCCTCTTTCAGGCTCGCCTCGGCAACCGCGACCGATAGTTCTTTGTCCTTTGACGCGAACTCGAACAGAAGATCGCCTTTCTTGACCGGTTGTCCCGCGGTGAAGTTGATCTTGAGCAGAAGTCCATCGATTCGGGGCGCCACTTCCGCTTCGCGCGCGGCGGCCACCGTTCCCTTGTACTCAAGGACGTCAGGCGCGTCCGGTTGCTGCGCGACGGCCGCCTGGATCATCAGGCAAGCCACGGCGAATGTCGGGATGCTCCGCAGACGGAGCGATCTCAAGCGGTCGATCTCAATTGCGGTCATTGCAGCCTCCTGTGCAGTCACTCGTATTCAACGTGCGCCGGGGGTCGCGGACCCGGTGGTACGCAGCCGTTTGCGCCACAGTTGGTAGGGAACGACGACGATCTCGCTCACGATGACGGCGAGTAGAACGCCGATCGGCGCCAGCGGTTGATCCATGAGACCGGCGACGACGATGGCAACGCCGGGGTGACGCGAGACCGTCGCAAACGCGAGCACGGTGCGGTCGTCCTCACCGGGGCCACCGAGAAAATGGCCGACGGCGAGTCCACCCAGCGTCATGATGGCGATTGCCGTCAATGTGCCTTCCTGGATGACCAATCCCAGGCGCGACCAAACGAAAATCAGGAGCACGACGTTGCAGATCGCAAGCACAGCAGTGCTTACCGTCTGGAGCGCGGAGTTCCACCGCGTCGCCGCCGGCCACCACTGCCCGATTGCAAGGCCGATGCCGAGCGGCAGCAGCACAGAACTGATGACCACTTGCGCGACCGACAACGGATTGACATGCAGGTCCCCGCCTAAGAGCACCTGCATCAACTCGACGGTAAGCGGTGTAAGGACCACCGACAGCACGATGCTTGCGAAGAACAGCCCTCGCGCGTAGGCGGCATTTCCGGGCGCGACGAGTGGGAGCATGCCCTGCGAGAACAGAGATCCCACTGGCGCGACCGCGAGCGTAACGAGCGCGACGGTCACCGCGGGGTGCAGCGAGAACATCTTGCAGACGAGCACGGCAATGATTGGCGCCAGCAGGTTCATGGCGACCAAGGACCGCAAAAGAAGCGAAGGTCTGCTGAAGAGATATCGCAAATCCGCGGGCGCGACACGCATGCCCACTGCCAGCACCGCTAGAAAGATACTGGCCGTCAACGCGAAGCCTATGAGCGCTAACACGCTCATGCCTCTTCCTACACCACCGCGTTCTGCCGCGCCGCCTCCCGGAACCATTCGGCGCTCAGCTTCGGGATGCGCTTCAAGGTATCGAAGTCGACGTAGATCAGTCCGAACCGGTTGCCGTAGCCGTCAATCCACTCGAAATTGTCCTGCGCGCTCCAGAGGAAGTACCCGTCCACCGGCACGCCTTCCGACGTCGCTCGCTGGAGTTGGCCGAGGCAGGCGCGCAGGAACATCACGCGGTCGGAGTCGTACACCCTGCCGTCTTCGGCAACGACGTCCGATGCGGCGCAGCCGTTCTCGGTGATGAAAATGGATCGCGCGCCCCAGATCTTCTGCATGTGGTGTGGCGCCCAGTACATGACCTCCGGGTCGAGGACGTGCCACGACGATTGCATTTTTGGATGGGAGGCGTTGAGCGGGATTTCCCGGTAACCCGGCGGCTCGTCGGACGGCTCTACGTACCAACGGGGCTTGTAGACATTGATGCCGACGAAGTCGAGCGGCGAGGCAATCGTCTTCAGCTCCTCCTCCGTAAACTTGGGAGTGCTGCCGCCGGCCTCGGCCAAGTACGCCTCGGTGTACCGCCCTTCGAGCATGACCGTCATGAAGCCGGCGTTGCGGTCGCGCGTGGCCGTCTCCGCGGCCTTGACGTACTCGGGTGCATCGATAAGCGGGACCGCGACGCTGATGTTCTCCGCGAAGCCGACCTTCGTGCCGACCGGCCCGCGGGCCCGGATTGCCTGAACAGCAAGGCCGTGGCCGAGCACGGCGTGATGCCGGACCTGCTTCAGTTCGGAATCGGAGAGAGAGAGCCCAGGCGCACCGCCGAGGCGGACCTTCTTTCCGCCGCCAACATCGACGTCGATAACCTGGTAGCCGCCCTCGACGAAAGAACGAAACTCGTTGATCGTGAAGTAGTGCTTCACGCGGTCGCCGAGTTGCTCGGCCATGTAGCCGGCGTAGTCGGCAAATACCTTCGCCGTGTCTTTGGACCGCCAGCCACCGTATTTGTCTTGCAACGTTTGCGGCAGGTCCCAGTGGTAAAGGGTGGCGAACGGTTCTATGCCGGCGCGGAGCATCTCGTCGACGAGGCGGTGGTAGAAGTCGAGTCCCTTCTGGTTAGGCTGGCCAGTGCCTTCAGGGAATATCCGGGGCCAGGCGATTGAAAATCGGTAAGCCTTGGCGCCGATCGACCTTATCAGCGCAACGTCTTCCTTGTACCGGTGGTAGTGGTCATTCGCGACGTCGCCGTTGTCGTCGTTCTTGATGTTGCCGGGCGTGTGCGCGAACGTATCCCAGATCGACACGCCCTTGCCGTCCTCGTTCCATGCTCCCTCGATCTGGTATGACGAAGTGCCGACGCCCCAGTAAAACCCGTCAGGAAAACGGCGGCCTACGGGAGCGGGCGATTTGGTTGCTATTGCGTTCATGTACGGACCTCCGGCTCCCGGCTATCCGACCTCAAAATTCTCCTATTGAGCCGAGTCTTTCCGTTTGATCTGGATCAACACGACAGTCACAGCTCGCCAAGCACTCGAGCGGCGGCCGTGGGCGCGAACGGCTTTCCAGTTTCGCTCACGTAGCGCGCTCGGTGCAGCCCAACGCAATCGCCCGCAGTGACCGCCTGCCCCCCTTCGGCGTCTTGCGACGGAGCTTCTTGGCCAATGCTATCAATTGGCCCCCGTTGTCCCTCATATCGAATTCCACGAGGCTTTTCCTGCCCCGGGAGAACTTAACTTCCCTACCGATCTTGGGGGTCACGACCAGGGGCGAGCTGCTCATGCACTGCTCGAAGGTCAACATATCCCGGTTGTTGTCCAACGTCTTCAGGACGTCGGCGTGTGTCCTCGTCCGGAAACCGAGGAACGAGGAGTCGGTTATCCTTGGAGAGGAAGGCCATTCGATAGTTCATCGCGCTCTGTCCCGGTTTTGTATACCGGTCAGCGGCTCAGATCCCCTACAAATGAACGATTTCAACCACTTGGGTTGGGGGTGGTGCCCAGGAAAGGACTCGAACCTTCACGGCCGTGAAGCCACTGGCACCTGAAGCCAGCGCGTCTACCAATTCCGCCACCTGGGCATGCCTGTTGGGCACGGGGGCGGTTACTACGGATCGATGACGCGCTTGTCAAATCCAACGTGGCGAGCCGATTGCGCATCGCAAACCGGCCCGATACAAGCCTGCCTCAGGCGCAGCCTTTCGGCAGGAACGGACCCCATGGCATCGAATCTCGACACCCTCGTCACGGTTTTCGGCGGATCGGGGTTTTTGGGCAGAAACGTCGTCCGCGCGCTGTGCAAGCGCGACTACCGGGTCCGGGTCGCGGTCCGGCGGCCGGAGCTCGCCAACTTCCTGCAGCCCTCGGGCAAGGTCGGCCAGGTCCATACCGTGCAGGCCAATCTGCGCTACCCGGCCTCGGTCGAGGCGGCGCTGCGTGATTCGCATGTCGTGATCAATCTGGTCGGCATCCTCGCCGAGAGCGGCGCGCAGACTTTTGACGCTGTCCAGGCCAAGGGCGCCGAGACCGCCGCCAAGGCCGCCGCTGCCGCCGGGGCCGGACTGGTGCATGTCTCCGCGATCGGCGCCGACGCGCAGTCGGCCTCGCTCTACGCCCGCGCCAAGGCGGCCGGCGAGCAGGCCGTGCTGGCGGCGGTGCCTTCGGCCACGATTTTCCGTCCCTCCGTGGTGTTCGGCCCCGAGGACCAGTTCACGAACCGCTTTGCCGCGCTGGCGCGGATGTCGCCGGTTCTGCCGCTGATCGGCGGCGAGACCAAGATGCAGCCGGTCTATGTCGGCGACGTCGCCACCGCGATCGCGGACGCCGTCGACGGCAAGGCCAAGGCGGGCGCGACCTACGAGCTCGGCGGTCCCGAAGTCCTGACCATGCGCGGGATCATCGAGACGATCCTCGCGATCACCGATCGCAAGCGCATGCTGGTGCCGCTGCCGTTCGGGCTTGCCCGCTTCCAGGCCAGCTTCCTGCAATTCGCGCCGGGCGCATTCAAGCTGACGCCGGACCAGGTCACGCTGCTCGAGAAGGACAATGTCGTCTCGGATGCCGCCAAGGCGGCCGGGCTGACGCTGGAAGGCCTCGGCATCACGCCGGATTCGCTGGAGGGGATCGCCCCGCAATATCTCTGGCGCTTCCGCCCCGCCGGGCAGTTCCAGCGCAAGAACGGCGTAGCCTAACCTCTCCCCGCAAGCGGGGCGAGGGAGCGCACCTTCAGAACTTCAGCTTCTTGAACACGGCTTCGGGCAGCGCCTTGATGATGAACATCACGAGGCGCCATTTGCCGCTGACATAGACGACGTCGGTCCGGCGCTCGACGGCGCCAAAGATGGCATCCCCAACGACGGGAGCCTCCACGGTCAACGGGCCGATCAGCTTCATGCCCTCGGTCATCTTGGTGCGCACGAAGCCGGGCTTGACGGTAACGACGTGAACGCCACTTCGGCTGGCGCGGGCGCGCAGGCCCGACAGGAATGCGGAAAACCCGGCCTTCGCGGAGCCGTAGACGTAATTCGAGGCACGGCCGCGGTCACCCGCGACCGAGGACACCCCGACGATCGAGCCACTGCCGCGCGCCAAAAATTTTTCGGCGAACAGGCCGAGGATCAGCGCCGGGCCTTCGTAGTTGGAGCGCATGATCGTCGTGGCGTGATCGAGATCGCGCTCTGCCGTTTCCTGCGAGCCCAGCAGGCCGACGATCGAGATGACGACATCGGGTAGCGCCGGCAAACCAGCTACGAAGCCGTCGAACGAAGCGGTATCCAGCACGTCGAAGCGATGCGTGCTGGCGCCGATGCCATAGCGCGCGTGCAGGTCAGCAGCATCCGGTTCGAGCGCCGCGGCATCGCGGCCAGCGAGCTGAACATCCCAGCCGGCCTTGGCGAAGCTGCGCGCGGTGGCGCGTCCGATATCGGAGCTGCCCCCTAACACCAGCACGATCTTGCGAGAGTTCACGGCTGCACCTCATCAAACAGTCGCTGCGAAAGCTTTGAGCGGATTTTTGCCATGGGATCGAGCGATGCCCGGATCTCCTTGAAGCGTTGCAGGGCCGGATAGCCAGCCTCGAAGGTGCTGCGCGACTGACGCGCGTCCTTCGCGAGATAGAGGCGGCCGCCGGCGGCGACGACGATACGGTCGATCTCGTCGAGGAAATTCATGATGTTTCCGGTCGCCGGGAAATCCAGCGCCAGCGTGTAGCCGGGCATCGGAAACGACATCAGGCCGTCGCCCTGGCCGAGCTTCTTGAGCACGGCGAGGAACGAGGCATCGCCGCGCCGCGAGACGCGATCGAGGATGTCACCGAGCACGCCAAGCGCGCCCTCGTGCGGGATCACGCATTGATGCTGGAGGAAACCGCGGCGGCCGTAGATGCGGTTCCAGGCGCCGACGCCGTCGAGCGGAAAGAAATAGGGAAAGATCGAGACCAAATGACTGCCGCCGGCGCGCCGTGCGCCCATTCGGTAATAGAGCTCGTTGAAGGCCCGGACCGAGAAGCGGTTCAGCGTCATCGACGGAAAGTCGATGGGCACGTTGAGCCGCGGATCCTGTCCGCGGGGAAAGACTTCGGCACCATCAGGCAGCTCGCTCGCGCGGGCGTGCTCGCCGAGATAGATCAGCGAGCGGCCGAGGTCACTGCCGCGCGCCACGCAATCGATCCACGCCACCGAATAGGTCGCGGAGTCGCCGGCATCGAGCGCGCGCATCGCCGCATGCAGATCGGACGCCGAGATCACCCGCTCGCGGATCCAGCCGGTCTCGACCGGCCGGAGCCTGAGCGTCGCCTCGAGGATCACACCGGTCAGCCCCATGCCGCCGATGGTGGCGAGAAAGACATCCGGATTCGCCTCGCGCGAGGCCTCGATGGTCTCGCCCGCACCGGTGCGCAAGAGGATGCTGTCGACATAGCGGCCGAAGCCGCCCTCGCAATGATGGTTCTTGCCGTGCACGTCGGCAGCGATGGCACCGCCGACCGAAACGAAGCGGGTGCCCGGCACGACGTAAGGCAGAAAGCCGCGCGGACCGAACGTCTCGATCAGGTCTGACAGCAGCACGCCGGCCTCGAGGCGAATGCGCCCGGTCGCCGGATCGAACGACCTGACGCGGTCGAAGGCGGTCATGGCGAGGGTCTGGCTGACGCCGATGCCGGCATCGCCATAGGCGCGGCCGTTGCCACGCGCGACACCGCCGGAGGTCGCGGCGATGGCATCGCCGACCGCACCGAACGATCGCGGCGTCAGGAGGTCGGTATCGACGACCGGGAAACGTCCCCAGCCGCTGATCAGCGCCATGTTCAGCTCCTTCGCGAGGCGCAAGCCGGCCTGCTTTGGAAACTGCCTACCGTCGAAACACTTACATTACGTTGAGAAAGCTGCGCGATTGTCGACGGAATTACCGCCCCAGCGCCAGCGCGATCAGGCCGAGCGAGCCGACGATGACGCGCCACCAGGCGAACAGCGTGAAGCCATGGCGCGTGACGTATTCGAGGAAGGTCTTCACCACGATGATCGCGGTGACGAACGACACCACGAAGCCGATCGCGACGATGCCCATGTGGTCCATCGTCATCTCGCCGCGGTTCTTGTAAAAGTCATAGGCGAAGGCGCCGATCATGGTGGGGATGGCGAGGAAGAACGAGAATTCCGCCGCCGCGCGCTTGTCCGCCCCGAGCAGCATCGCGGCGACGATGCTGGCGCCCGAGCGCGACACGCCCGGAATCATCGCCAGGCATTGCGCAATGCCGATCAACAGATAGGTCAGAAGCGGAAACCGCGTCGCATCATGCTCGCGCGGCTTGAGATCGAGCTGATCAACCCAGAGCAGGATGGCGCCGCCGACGATCAGCGTGAAGCACACCACCCATGGATTGAAGAGCATGCTCTTGATGTATTTGCCGGCAACGAGGCCGACGATGACCGCGGGGAGGAACGCGACCAGCACGCCGATCACGAAGCGGCGCGCATAGGCATCGCCCGAGAACATGCCGATCGCGACATCCCACAGCTTCTTGAAGTAGAGGCCGACGATCGCGAGGATCGCGCCGAGCTGGATCAGGACGGTAAAGGAGTCCCAGAACGCGCCTTCGCCGAGACCAAAGAAGCGCTCGGCAAGCAGAAGGTGTCCGGTGGAGGAAACGGGGAGGAACTCGGTCACGCCCTCGATGATGCCGAGGATCACTGCCCGTATTGCGTCTGACATATTTACGATCCATTTCGGCAGGAAAAGCGGGGCTCTTCTCGCCTATTCGTCCCTCTGCCGCAATCGCTAAATGCGAGTTACACGGGGTTGCCTCGCGGTTTTGGAAGACTAGTCTGGCGCCGAACAAACATTGATGGATTCTTAAGCACCCCCGACATAGTCAAAGGCATGTTCACGCTGTTTCATCACCCGTTCTGCCCGCATTCGCGCTTCATTCGCCTGATCATCGGCGAGTACGGGCTCGACCTGAAGCTGGTGGAAGAGCGCGTCTGGGAACGGCGCGAGGCCTTTCTGACGCTCAATCCGGCGGGCACCACCCCGGTGCTGGCGACCGAGGACCAGCCGTCAGTTCCTGGCGCCACGATCATCGCCGAATATATCGACGAGGCCCATGGCGCCGCGATGGGCGTCAAGCGGCTGATGCCGGAAACAATTGCCGAGCGCATCGAGGTGCGGCGGCTGATGGCGTGGTTCAACGAAAAATTCTTCGAGGAAGTGTCTCACCCGCTGGTGACCGAACGCATCTACAAGCGTTTCATGAGCGAGGAGAATGGCGGCGGCCCGCCCTCGGCGGACGTGATGCGCGCCGCCAAGGCCAATGTGCGCTATCATCTGGCCTATATCGGCTGGCTGGCGCAGACGCGAAACTTCCTCGCCGGCGACCGGCCGACCTATGCGGATCTCGCCGCCGCGGCGCATCTTTCGGCGATCGACTATCTGGGCGACGTGCCATGGAGCGAGGACGACGCAGCAAAGGCGTGGTACGCGCGGGTCAAATCCCGCCCCTCGTTCCGCCCGCTGCTCAGCGAATGGCTGGCCGGCGTGCCGGCGTCGCGGACCTATGTGGACCTGGATTTCTGACCGAAGCCGATCTGTCCGACCTGAAGACGGCGCTTGCGCGCGAGGCGCGAACCCTGGGCTTCGACTGCATCGGCGTCACTGAGCCGGGCGCGATCGAAGGCGCCGGAAAGCACTTTCTCGAGTTCATTGCGGCCGGAGCCCATGGCGACATGGATTGGCTTGCGGCGCAGCCGGAGCGTCGCGTCGATCCGCGCGGTCTGTGGAGCGACGTACGTTCCGTGATCATGCTCGGCGTCAATTACGGCCCCGATCAAGATCCGCTGGAGATCCTGAAGCAGCGCTCTCGCGCCGCGATCTCGGTCTATGCGCAGGGCGACGACTATCACGACCTGATCAAGAAACGCCTGAAAGCGCTGGCGCGCTGGCTGGTCGCGACTGCACCTTGCGAGGTCAAGGTGTTCGTCGACACCGCGGCCGTGATGGAGAAGCCCTTGGCACAGGCTGCACATCTCGGCTGGCAGGGCAAGCACACCAACCTCGTCTCGCGCGAGTTCGGCTCCTGGCTGTTCCTCGGCGCGATCTACACCACGCTGAAGCTGCCGCGCGATGAGAGCGAGATCGATCATTGCGGCTCGTGCCGTGCATGCCTCGACATCTGCCCGACCGCGGCGTTTCCCGCGCCCTACAAGCTCGATGCGCGGCGCTGCATCTCCTACCTGACCATCGAGAACAAGGGGCCGATCCCGCACGAATTCCGTAAGGCGCTCGGCAACCGCATCTATGGCTGCGACGACTGCCTCGCCGCCTGCCCCTGGAACAAGTTCGCGCAAGAGGGCCGCGAGGCAAAGCTCGCCGCACGCGAGGCGCTGCGCGCGCCTGATCTGGCCGAGCTCGCGCGGCTCGACGACGCGGCGTTCCGCGCGCTGTTCACGAAGTCGCCGGTGAAGCGCATCGGCCGCGATCGCTTCCTGCGCAACGTGCTGATCGCGATCGGCAACTCCGGCGATGCGGCACTGGCGGAGGAGGCACGGCGATTGCTGGACGATGCAAGCCCGCTGGTGCGCGGAGCGGCGGTGTGGGCGCTGGGGCAATTGTTGTCGCACGAGGACTTTGCGGCGATGAGGACGGCCGCGATGCCCGCGGAGCACGACGACAGCGTGCGCGAGGAGTGGCGCGCGGCCTCCTAACCCTCCGCCGTCATGCCCCGGCTTGACCGGGGCATCCAGTACGCCGCGGCTTCTCCGTATTCGTCACCGCCTCTGGAATACTGGATCGTCCGCCTTCGCGGACGATGACAGCGGTATGTGAGGCACGCACACAGTGCTCCTCACCATGAGGGTTGGGGACCTTGATTTCCCCGCGCGTTCCTTCAAGGTCGCGCGTCATGACAGCTACGCCCTTCTTCACGCGCACCGGCAATACATTCCATCCGACGGAAGTTGCCAACGGTCCCTGGGATCCGAAGTCGCTGCACGGACGCGTTATTGTCGGCCTGCTCGGCTTCGGCATCGAGCAGCGCTGCTGCGGCCCCGAATTCGTGCCGGCGCGGCTCACGGTCGACATGTTTCGCCTGCCGACAATCGACAAGCCGGTCGAGATCACCACGCGGCTCGTGCGCGACGGTCTACGCATCCGCGTGGTGGAGGCGGAATTCGTCTCCGGCGGAGTCAGCATGGCGCGCGCCTCGTGTCAGCTGTTGCGGCGGACGCAAAATCCGGACGGCAGCATCTGGTCGCCGCCGAATTGGGACGCACCGAAGCCTGCCGATATTCCAACGCCAACCGATCCGCGCCTCGGCATGCACGGCAAATGGACGACGCGGCCCATTGTCGGCCATATGGGCTCGCTCGGTCCGCGCCGGCTCTGGATGAGCGAGGTGCGCGAGCTGGTCGACGGCTTTGCGCTGACGCCATTCACGCGCGTCGCGGTGGCTGCGGATTTCGCCAGCCCATTCGCCAATGCCGGCGATCAGGGGCTCGCCTTCATCAACAGCGACGTCACCGTGTATCTGCATCGCCTGCCGGTGACGGAATGGATCGGCTTCGAGGTGGTGAACCACCACTCCGCCGACGGCATCGCGATCGGCGAATGCTGGCTCCATGACGAGCAGGGACCGATCGGCACCTCGACGGTGGCCGCACTGGCGCAGCGCAAGCCGATGGCAAATCCGTCGAAGCGGTAGGCGCGCGCTTCTATCTCTCCACGTCGTCATTCCGGGATGCGCCGAAGGCGTAGGCCCGGAATCCATAACCACCAGTCGGGAGTATGGATTCTCAGATGCGCAATTGCGCATCATAGCTCGCGCCAAGTGGCGCGCCCCGGAATGACAGTGTGGAGAGACTCACGCCAGATGCCGCTTCATCTCCGGCCGCGCCTTGAGCGCTGCGCCTTGCTTGGCAACGATCTTCGCGATGCGCTCCGGGGCGAATTTCAGGTCGACGAAGGCCGGCGCGGTGTTGGCGACCTCGTGGTACTCCGCGATTCCACCGTCCCTGAGCTTCATGATCGCAACACCCTCGAACATCGCGCGCGCACCCTTCGCTTCCGGCAGCGTCGAGCGATAGCTGAAGGTGTAGCGCGCATAGAGCGTGGTACCGTCGGACACCGGCTCATGCATGTCCCAGTGGAAATCGGTCGCCGTGCGATAGAACCAGTCGTCGATCATCTCGGCGATCGCCGCGCGACCGCCGAAGGCGCCGTAGAACACGTCGTGATAGACGCCGTCCTCAGTGAAGAGATCGGCAAAGGCCTTGCCATTGCGTTGCTCGACCGCGTCGCAGAACGCGCGCAGCATGGCGGTGATGGTCATGGGCCTCTCCTCACACTTGTCTGTCATGCCCCGGCTTGATGTTTAGTCCGGGGACATGGCTGACACCTGTTCGGACACATCACTGACAGGTTGGCCATTGGTCAAGTCGATTGCTGCGACCTGCCAGCTGGCAAAGAAGATTCCGTAGTGGCCATCGCGATCGAGGGGGCGGATGGCCAGGCGCTCGCGAGCGAAGGCCTGGGGGACTTTCCAGAACCGTCCCTTGAAGGAGATGTAGGGTCTCGTCGATGAGACCCTGCGCACGGTCTCGCTGCTGTCATACTCGACCTGCGGAACGCGCGCGGGCATGGCACGAGAGCTCGGTCGGAAGCGGTCGGCGGGCACATTCATGGCGAGCCCCTCGTGAGGTCGCTCCAGGTTGTAGACCATGCGCCAGGCGTCGAGGGCGCGCTGAACTTCCGGCAGGGTGCGGAAGCGACGCATGGCAAACACCTCGGCATTGAGCGTGCGATGGAAGCGTTCGTTCTTGCCACGGCCCTGCGGGTGGCACGGTCTGGCGTGGACCACCCTGATGCCGAGCTTGAGCAGCCATACCTTCAGCCCGGTCCAGCGAACACCCGACGTGTCGCCCCAGGGGGAACCGTTATCGGTGTAGAAGGCCTCCGGCAGACCATAACGACGGAAGGTGGCTGTCAGATGCTTCTGCACGGTGGGGCGCTGCTCGTTCGCGCATGCCTTCAGGCACATGACATAGCGCGAATGATCGTCAACAATGGTCAGCGGATGACATCGCGTCCCATCGCCGAGCGGCAGGTGACCCTTGAAGTCCATCTGCCACAACTGATTGGGCGCCTCCTTCTCGAAGCGATGTCCGGGGTTGGGTGGCGCATTCTCGCTCGGCTTGATCCGGTCGTTCCGACACAGGATCTGATGCACGGTTGACGGCACCGGCACAGCCTGCCCATCGCGCTTCAGGCAATGGGCGATCTTGCGTGCTCCCCAAGCTGGATGCTTATCGCGCACAGCCACGACCTGCGCCTCCATTGCAGCGTCGCTGCGCTTGGGCATCGCCTTCGGACGACGGGACTGATCCGCCAGTTCCCGATCGCCGGCCTGCCATCGTCTCAGCCACTTGTACCCGACATCAGGACTGATGCCGAACCGCCGGCACAACTCCCGGCGGTTCGCCCCCTCCTGCAAGGCAAGTCGCACGAACTCGCGTCGCTGATCCACTACTGACACCTCGTTCCACGGCATGGACGGACCCCGAATCGACCAATCCAGCCAATGTTGATGTGTCAGCTATGTCTCCGAACACCCGTCAGTGATCTGTCCGGCCTAAACACTTGACCGGGGCATCCAGTACGCCGCGGCTTCACCGTTCAATCGCAGGCGTCTCGGAGTACTGGATTGCCCGCTTTCGCGGGCAATGACATCGAGCTCGAAACTTCACCCGATCTCCGCGACCGCGGCAAGGATGCGCGCGATGTCCTGCGGGCGCGACAGGCGGTGATCGCCGTCCTGGATCAGCGTCAGCACGACGTCATCGGCGGGCAGTCGGTGCGTCAGTGCAAAGGCGTGCTGCCACGGCACGTCGGGGTCCTTGGCGCCCTGCAGGATGCGCACGGGACAGCCGACGTCGATGGCGCTGCCGAGCAGAAGATGGTTGCGGCCTTCCTCGATCAGGTTTCGCGTAATCGGATAGGGCGAGCCGTCGCCATACTCCGACGGCCGAAGCCAGAGGCCCGTGGTCTCGATCTCCTTCTTCACATTGGCCGGGAAATTCTTCCACATCAGTTCTTCCGTGAAATCAGGCGCCGGCGCGATGAGCACCAGGCCCGCCAGCGACGCTCTGCCGGCCCGCTTCCTGATTTCGCGCGCGAGCAGCAGCGCCATCCAGCCGCCCATGGAGGAACCGATCACAACTTGCGGGCCCTCGCAGAACCGCTCGAACACCGCGACGCTTTCCTCGAGCCATCGGCCGATAGTGCCGTCGGCAAAATTGCCGCCGGATTCGCCGTGGCCGGAATAGTCGAACCGGACCGAGGCGCGGCCATGCGCCGCCGCCCAATCGTCCAGCGCCACGGCCTTGGTGCCCTGCATGTCCGACTTGAAACCGCCGAGCCAGAACAGCCCGGGCCCCTTCCCGGCCCGGCTGCGGACTGCGATCCGCCGCGGCGATGGACCCTCGCCGACATCGATGAAGGTGGGAGCCTGGTTGGCAGTCGAATTCGTCATGGAACGTTTACTCTTGCTGTGCGGTTTGAGCTGTCTGGTGCTTCCGCGGCACGCCCGGATCGGCATTGGCCTTTAGGGACGCTTGCGGAACCGGGACAAGGTGTCTATGTCGAGCGGCGTGGGGATGGGCGTGACCAAAATGCCTCGCATTTGAGGGTTTTTCGCGTGCGAGGCGCGACTTGCTTGCCCGCAGACGCATCTTCCTTCAGACTACCCGCTTCGTTCACAACTTTGGAGAACCAACATTCGTCGTCCCAATAGAGCCCCGGCCCCTGCCGCCAAAGACGGGCCGCGCATCAATGATGATATTCGCAATGCGCAGATCCAGCTGATCGATCAGACCGGTGACAACAAAGGTACGGTCGAGACCATGATGGCCATCAAGATGGCCCAGGAAGCCGGCATGGATCTCGTGGAGATTTCGCCGAATACCAGCCCTCCCGTCTGCAAGATTATGGACTACGGGAAGTACAAGTATTCCGCCCAGAAAAAGGCCGCTGAAGCCCGCAAGCGTCAGAAGACCGTCGAGATCAAGGAGATCAAGCTCCGCCCGATGATCGACGATCACGATTACGACGTGAAGATGCGCGCGATGCAGCGGTTCTTCGAAGAGGGCGACAAGGTCAAGATCACGCTGCGCTATCGCGGCCGCGAAATGGCGCACCAGGAGATCGGCACCAAGCTTTTGGACAAGATCAAGAGCGACGTCGCCGAGCTCGCCAAGGTCGAGCAGGACGCCAGGTTCGAGGGCCGCCAGGTCGTCATGGTGCTGGCGCCGCGCTGAGCCGGATTTAGCTCTTATGAGGTCAACGGCCCGTCAGCATCTGGCGGGCCGTTTCGTTTTCAGCTTCGCGTCGCCTGCCAGGTGCCGCTACAGCGGTCGCCGGAGATGATTCCGCTCCAGGAGCCGGCACCGGCGCTACCTGCAAGCCGGCCGCCGCCACTGGCATGGGAGGCGCCGACCGAGACCTGGACCGCAACGGAACCGGCGCGGTTGACCCTACCGGATACCCGGCCGCCGCCGGCCGAGGTCACGCGGCTGCCGATCACCGTGAACGGAACCATGTAGCCGGAGCTGCAATTGCCGCGCGTGGTGGCAAAGGTGACGTTCCAGACCCCGTCATAGCCGCCAAGCCGGGCATCGGCGGCTGATGGCAGTGCGGCGGCACCGATCACGGCGAGGAGTGCAACGGTGCCAAGGCGGGGAAGAACACGAGACGAAAGCGACTGCGGAAAATGGGCCATTTTGGTCCGCCTCCAGGCGGCAAGGCATGACAATAAGAGTGGCAACGTCAAATAGTCTGCGAGCCCGTTTCCGCGGTTCATCATTGCCAATTGGCCTCACCTCTGCCATAAGCCCAGCCTTCATCGCCCGGCTGATTTAAGGGCTGCCGTGGCGGTGCCCGTGCGGGTTTCACGCTGGTTCGTAGAAACTTGAGCACAATCAACGCTCTAACGAGCATTTTTGACGGCCAGCCGCCTTCGCGGGCGGTACTCTGTTATGGCCATTAGGAGAGCCAAATGCCCAAGTTGAAGACCAAGTCGGGCGCTAAAAAGCGCTTCAAGGTGACTGCTACCGGCAAAGTGATGCACGCCCAGCGCGGCAAGCGTCACGGCATGATCAAGCGGACGAAGAAGCAGATCCGTCAGCTCCGCGGCACCCGCGTGCTGTTCAAGACCGACGGCGACAACGTCAAGAAGTACTTCTTGCCGAACGCCTGATCGCGTCCACGATCAATTCAGCCGAGCCTGCGTCCGCGCAGGCGCTTCCGAAAACCAAAGTCATCTCTGAAGGATTTTTGTCATGTCTCGCGTCAAACGCGGTGTGACCGCCCACGCCAAGCACAAGAAAGTCTACAAGGCCGCCAAGGGTTTCTACGGCCGCCGCAAGAACACGATCCGCGCCGCCAAGCCGGCCGTCGAGAAGGCCGCGCAGTATGCCTTCCGCGACCGCAAGCGCCGCAAGCGCACCTTCCGCGCGCTCTGGATCCAGCGCCTCAATGCCGCCGTGCGTCCGTTCGGCCTGACCTACAGCCGATTTATCGACGGCCTTGCCAAGTCGGGCATTACCGTGGACCGCAAGGTGCTGTCGGATCTCGCGATCCGCGAGCCCGCCGCGTTCCAGGCGATCGCCGAGAAGGCCAAGGCCGCGCTGGCGGCGTAAGCCGTCCTCCACTGTGCTCTGCGCAGCTTTCAGCTTGTGATGGCCCGGGCCAAGGCGCGTTGTCGCGCTTTAACTGCCCTGGCCGTCATCTCTCGCGCAAACACACTTCTCAGACGTGGATGCCCGGCGAAACGCCGGGTGTGACGGGCTAGGAGCATCGGCTACGCATCCTGGCCAAAAGGGATTGCCATGACCGATCTTGCCAACCTCGAATCCCAGATCATCGCCGATGTCGCGGCCGCCAACGACGAGGCCGCGCTCGAAGCCGTCCGCGTCTCCGCGCTCGGCAAGAAGGGCTCGATCTCCGCGCTGCTTGCCACGCTCGGAAAAATGTCGCCCGACGAACGCAAGACCCAAGGCGCGGCGATCAACCAGGCCAAGGACAAGGTCGGCCAGGCGCTTGCCGCGCGGCGCGACGTCCTGAAGTCGGCAGCGCTCGATGCACGGCTCGCTGCCGAGACCATCGACGTCACCTTGCCGCCGCGCGACGCTGCGACTGAGGCCGGCCGTATCCATCCGCTGAGCCAGGTCTGGGACGAGCTGACCACCATCTTCGCCGACATGGGCTTTTCGGTCGCCGAAGGTCCCGATGTCGAGACCGACGACTACAACTTCACAAAGCTGAACTTCCCGGTCGGCCATCCCGCGCGCGAGATGCACGACACCTTCTTCTTCCATCCGAAGGAGGACGGCTCGCGCATGCTGCTTCGCACCCACACCTCGCCGGTGCAGGTGCGCACCATGCTGAGCCAGAAGCCGCCGATCCGCGTGATCTGCCCGGGCCGCACCTACCGCATCGATTCGGATGCGACCCACACGCCGCAGTTCCACCAGGTCGAAGGCCTCGTGATCGACAAGAGCTCGCATCTCGGCCACCTCAAATGGATCCTGCACGAGTTCTGCAAGGCGTTCTTCGAGGTCGACCACATCAACATGCGCTTCCGACCGTCGTTCTTCCCGTTCACGGAGCCGTCGCTGGAAGTCGACATCCAGTGCCGCCGCGACAAGGGCGAGATCCGCTTCGGCGAGGGCGAGGACTGGCTGGAGATTCTCGGCTGCGGCATGGTGCACCCGAACGTGCTGCGCGCCTGCGGCATCGATCCCGACGAGTACCAGGGTTTTGCCTGGGGCATGGGCATCGACCGCATCGCCATGCTGAAATACGGCATCGCCGACCTGCGCCAGCTGTTCGACAGCGACGTCCGCTGGCTGTCCCACTACGGCTTCAAGCCGCTGGAAGTCCCGACGCTGGCAGGAGGGCTGAGCGCGTGATGGTGGTGCTCGGACCCACGAAGTCTTTCTCCGTTCCCTCCCCCCTTGTGGCCCACAAGGCGGGAGGGAGCTCTGACACCGACCAAAGCAACTCAGTGAATACTCACCAGACCCGAGGCACGCAGCCATGAAATTCACCCTCTCCTGGCTGAAGGACCATCTCGATACCGACGAGACGCTCGACAAGCTCACCGAGAAGCTCACCATGATCGGGCTCGAGGTCGAGAACATCGAGGACAAGGCGAAGGCGCTAAAACCCTTCACGATCGCGAAGGTGATTTCCGCCGAGCAGCATCCGAACGCGGATCGCCTGCGCGTCTGCATGGTCGACACCGGTGACGGCGGTGCGCCGGTGCAGGTCGTGTGCGGCGCGCCGAATGCGCGCACCGGGCTCGTCAGCGTGTTCTCGGCCCCCGGGACCTACATTCCCGGCAAGGACATCACGCTCGGCGTCGGCACCATCCGCGGTGTCGAGAGCCGCGGCATGTTGTGCTCGGCGGCCGAACTGCAGATTTCCAATGATCACGACGGCATCATGGAATTGCCGGCGGATGCGCCGATCGGCGCGGGCTATGCCGAATGGGCCGGCCTCGGCGATCCCGTGATCGAGATCAACCTGACGCCGAACCGGCAGGACTGCACCGGCGTGCACGGCATCGCGCGCGACCTCGCCGCTGCCGACATGGGCAAGTTCAAGGATCCGACCATCAAGGCCGTGAAGGGCGAATTCCCCTGCCCGGTGAAGGTGATGGTCGAGGACACGACGCTCTGTCCGGGGTTCGCGCTGCGCCTGGTGCGCGGGGTGAAGAACGGCCCCTCGCCGGAATGGCTGCAAAAGCGGCTGACCGCGATCGGGCTGCGCCCGATCAACGCGCTGGTCGACATCACCAACTTCATGACCTTCGATCGCGCGCGCCCGCTGCACGTGTTCGACGCCAAGAAGGTGACGGGCAATCTCCTCGTGCGCCGCGCCCGCGACGGCGAGAGGCTGCTCGCGCTCGACGGCCGCAACTACAATCTGGACTCCGACATCTGCGTCATCGCCGACGAGCATGGCGTCGAATCGCTCGCCGGCATCATGGGCGGCGAGGCCTCGGGCTGCGACGAGAACACCACCGACGTGCTAATCGAATCGGCGCTGTGGAACGAGATCAACATCGCGCAGACCGGCCGCAAGCTCGGCATCAATTCCGACGCACGCTACCGCTTCGAACGCGGCGTCGATCCGGCCTTCATGGTGCCGGGCCTGGAGCTCGCGACGAAGCTCGTGATGGAGATGTGCGGCGGCACGCCGTCGGAAACCTTCGTGACCGGCAAGGCCTTCGGCGATGACCGCGTCATCGATTTCCCGCTGTCCGAGGTCAAGCGTCTCTCCGGCATCGAGGTGCCGCAGGTCGAGATGAAGCGCATCCTCAGCCATCTCGGCTTCATGATGGCGGGCGCAGGTCCGACCGTGAAGGTCGCGGTGCCCTCCTGGCGCACCGACGTGCACGGCAAGGCCGACATCGTCGAGGAGATCGTCCGCATCTTTGGCGTCGACAAGGTGCCGGAGACGCCATTCGAGCGCGGCGAGGATGCGCGCAAGCCGGTGCTGACGGTGCTGCAGCTCCGCACCCGCCGGGCCAGGCGCGCGCTCGCGACCCGAGGCATGGTCGAGGCGGTGACGTGGTCGTTCATCGCCAAGCCGGCGGCTGAACTGTTCGGCGGCGGCCAGCGCGAGCTCGAGCTCGCCAATCCGATCGCATCCGATCTCTCCGACATGCGGCCGAGCCTGCTGCCGGGCCTGATCGCCGCAGCGCAGACCAATGCCGACCGCGGTTTTGGCGATGTCGCGCTGTTCGAGGTCGGGCAGCTCTTCAAGGGCGATCGTCCGCAGGATCAATTCATGGCGGCGTCGGGTGTTCGTCGCGGTTTTGCCGCGTCGGAAGGCCTGGGCCGTCACTGGTCGGGCTCTGCCGCGGCCGACGCGTTCGATGCCAAGGCCGATGCGCTGGCGGTGTTAGCTGCAGCCGGCGCGCCGATGCAGGCGCTGCAGATCGTTGCGGGGGGACCAAAATGGCTGCATCCGGGCCGCTCCGGCACCATCCAGATCGGCCCGCAGAACGTGCTCGGCTATTTCGGCGAGATGCACCCGCGCGCGCTGGAAGCGCTCGGCGCCGACAGCCCCGTGATGGCGTTCGAGGTGATCCTCGACCGCATTCCCGAGGCCAAGAAGAAGCCGACGCGGGCAAAGCCCGTAATCGAGCTGTCCGCGTTCCAGCCGGTCTCGCGCGACTTCGCCTTCATCGTCGATCGCGGCGTGAAGGCCGGCGACATCGTCCGCACGGCGCAGGCGGTGGACAAGAAGCTGATCACCGCGGTCAACGTGTTCGACGTCTATGAAGGCAAGGGCATCGACGACGGCAAGAAGTCGATCGCGATTGCGGTGACGATCCAGCCGCGCGAGAAGACGCTGACCGATCAGGAGATCGAAGCGGTGGCCGCCAAGATCGTGGCCGAGGTGACGAAGAAGACCGGCGGCACGCTGCGAGCATGATGCCGAAAGTGCGAAGCGGTTTTCGGACAACATCATGCTCCTGAAATTGTAGAGCATGAGTCTTTCCGACCTCCTCCCCAGGGATGTCAGCCTCACCATTGCGATGGCGCTTTGCGCCATCGCGTTCGTCGCAGGCACCGCGCGCGGCTTCTCGGGTTTCGGCGCTGCGCTGATCTTCATGCCGCTTGCGAGCAGCGTCGCGCAGCCGCGGCTCGTCGCCGCACTGCTGCTCATCATCGATTTCGTCTCTGCGGCACCGCTGCTTCCGGACGCCTGGCGCAAGGCGGATCGCAAGGCCACGGCCGTGATCGTGCTGGGCGCGCTGATCGGCGTGCCCATCGGCACCTACTTCCTCAGCGTGCTCGATCCCGTCACCACGCGCTGGATCATCTCCTGCTTCGTCGCCGCGCTCTTGATGCTTCTGCTGTCGGGCTGGCGCTATCGCGGCAAGGATCACGCCTGGCTTTCGGTCGGCATCGGCGGCCTCTCCGGCTTTTGCAGTGGCCTCGCGCAGACCGGCGGCCCGCCGATCGTCGGCTACTGGCTCGGCCGCCCCATCGTCGCGACGGTCGCCCGCGCCAACATCGTGCTGTTCTTCGGTGCCTCGGATTCGTTTTCGATGGTGAGCTACGCGACGACCGGCCTGATCACGCGCGATACGCTGCTGCTCTCCCTTGTCGTCGGCCCGGTCTACGCGGCAGGTGTCGCCTTCGGCGCGTCACTGTTCGGGCGTGCCAGCGAAAAAGTGTTTCGCGCCATCTGCTACGCGCTGATCGCGATGGCCGTCATTTTTGGCCTGCCGGCGTTGGATGGGGTGTTGCGGTAATTCCCTCCACGGTCGTCCTGGTGAAAGCCAGGACTCCGGTTAGTGTCGTAAGGCGAGCGCGCGCGCCAAACTCCGCTCGTCGTCCCGGACAAGCGAAGCGCAGATCCGGGACCCATAACCACAGGGAGTAGTTTTGCGAAGACTCGTGGTCACCAATCTCGTGCGATAACCACTCCCTGTGGTTATGGGTCCCGGCCTTCGCCGGGACGACGAGTTGAGTTTGGGGCGTTTTTACAGAACAACGGCTAACGTTTCTGCCGCCGCTTCGTCGATTGCGTCGGCAATTCGGGAGGCTCATCCCTTAGCGCGCCGATGCGGCGGAGCGCGGCTTCGGCGGCGCGCTCGCCGCTCTCCCAGGCGCCGTCGACGGTGCCCCAGAGCGTATCGTGCGTCGCTTCGCCCGCGAGATACATGCAGCCGATCGGCTCGGTCAGGATTTTTCGCGAAAGCTGCCCACCGGGCGCGGACGCCGACATCGCGCCCATCACGAACGGCGAGGCGTTCCAGCGCGTCGCGCTGATCTTCTTGATTCCCGCCGTGGCCTCACTGCCGAACAGTTTCGTGAGCCATTCCCTGGCGAATGCAGCCATCGCCTGCTCGCCCTGTTCCGACAGGTCGCGGCCAAAGGAGCCGCCGACGTCGATCGAGCACAACGACGAACCACCGATATTGGCGAACAGCTGCGCGGTGCGGGTCGAGTTGCTCTGCTCGATCAGGATGTCGTCGCGCGCGAGCCCGAGCGGATTGCCCGGCAGTTGCAGCACGATGTGATCGTAGCTGCCGAGGCTGAGCTTGGAGGCTGCATCGAGTGTGCGCTTGGGGATGTCAGGCGCGAACTTGATCGCGCCTGCAGTGAGCACGTTCGTCGAGACCGTGATGATGGCGGCGCGCGCGACAATCTTGCCGGCTGATGTCTCGACGCTGACGTCGCGGTTGCTCCAGAGGATGCGGCTCGCCGGCGTCGACAGCGCAACCGGCATCTGCTCGCCGAGCCTGGTGATCAGCGTGCCCAGACCCTGCTTGCAGGCGATCGCGGAGTTGCGGTCCTGCGCGCGGGCCTTGTCGATGACCGAAAGCTCCTTGAGGTCCTTGCCGGCAAAGTTCGCGCCCAGCAGGAATTCGGCCGTGCCCGCCCAGTCGCCGAGCTCCTTGGGCAGTACCGACGCGCAGGAGGTGTCGAGCTTGCCGCGCGATGCTTCATCAATGGCGCGATTGGCGCGCACCAGCGCCGCCAGAAATTCCTCGGTCTCGCCGGCGCGCGCGTTGCGGCGGCCGATGCGCATCTTCTGACCGACGGGAGCCGGTGACACGTCGAGCCCGACGCTACGCGCAAGGCGGATCATCGGGTTGGTGTCGGGGTTGTGCATCCAGCGCGCGCCGCGATCGAACGCCGCATCGAACGTGGTGCTGTCCGTGATGCAGCGGCCGCCGATCTGGCTTGCCGCTTCCACCACCACGACCTTGCGATTGGCCGCCATCACCCGCCGCGCTGCAGCGATGCCGGCCGCGCCGGCGCCGATCACGACGACGTCGGCCTCGCGCGGCAGGGGTGCCGCGGTCGCGCGCAGGACCGGTGCTGCGGCGAACGCCGCCGACGCCGATAGGAAGCTGCGGCGCGTGATTGTCATGTCATGGTTTCCGGGGACTTGAAGCGAACGGGAACAGCTAGCGAACCTTGCCGTATCTGGCGCAGCGCGGCAACCATCATGGTGAATCAATCGTACTTGATCGCCGTGCGCAATGAACCAAATTGCAACGCGTATCGACCATGATAGAGAAGGGAAAAAGGCAGCCGGAATAGGCTGCGGGGAGCTCGCAATGGGGACCGTCCTAGACTCAGTCGGCAAGTTGATTTCCGCGTACCTCTCCAAGGAGGTGCCGGGCTACGAGCCGTTCACGCCGAGCGATCCCGAGCATCTTCGCGGCGTCATCCAGCCCGGCGACGTGCTGCTGGTCGAGGGCAACAACCGCATCTCCGGCATCATCAAATATCTCACGCAGTCGACCTGGTCGCACGCAGCCCTCTATGTCGGTCCGGTTGACGGGACCGCCGAGCCCGACGGCGAACCGCATGTGCTGATCGAGGCCAATATCGGGGAAGGCGTCACCTCCGCGCCGCTGTCGAAATATTTTCCGTATCATACAAGGCTGTGCCGTCCGGTGGGACTGTCCTACGAGGATCGGACCACCGTCTGCCGCTACGCCATCAACCGCATCGGCTTCGGCTACGACACCAAGAACATCCTGGACCTGATGCGCTATCTGTTCCCGCTGCCGATCCCGCAGCGCTGGCGGCGACGCATGATCGCTATCGGCTCCGGCGATCCCACCAAGATCATCTGCTCGGCGCTGATCGCGCAGGCCTTCGACGCCGTGCGCTATCCGATCCTGCCCAAGATCACCAAGGCCGGCAGCCGGCAGGCGCGCCGCGAGATCCTGCACATCCGCGATTCCTCGCTCTACATGCCCCGCGACTTCGACATCTCGCCCTATTTCGAGGTCGTCAAACCCACCATCGTGCACGGCTTCGACTACACGGCCTTGCACTGGGCCGACAAGCAGAAGCCGCTCGAGGAGGTGGCGGGCACTTTCAGTGTGTTTCCAGAAACGCTCCGTTCGCCGCCGCTCGTTCCTGAAGCGCTTGACGAAGAAGCGCCGGCTGAAGTTCCGGCTCAAGAAGTGAGTGCGGCCAAGGCCAATACTGCCGCGCGCGTTCCAGTCAAGGAACGCTTTCCGTTTTTGAAGAGCATCGCCATGTACCACCCCCGCCGCAGTGCGCGGGCGTGCGATTTCGCGGCGTAGATGCCAACCCCGACGTCGTCCTGGCGAAAGCCAGGACCCATTACCCCTGGAAGTAGTTTGGCGAAGACACGTCGTTCGAGACTCCGACCGCACACAATCGATAGATTCCGCGGTATGGGTCCTGGCTTTCGCCAGGACGACGTGGGGAGATACCGGGCGCTTCTGCAACGACGGCGAGTGTGAAACTCACCGTTCCGCTCGGCTGATCACCGCCATCAACTCCGCGATCTTTTCCCGCTGATCCGTCTTGTTGCCGCTCGAGATCGCGTGCTCGACGCAGTGCGCGACGTGGTCTTTCAGGATCTCCTCCTCGACGCGGCGCAGCGCGGCGCGCACCGCAGAGATCTGCGTCACGATGTCGATGCAGTAGCGGTCCTCGTCGACCATCCTGGAGAGGCCGCGGACCTGCCCTTCGATCCGGCCGAGGCGTTTGCCGACGGATGCCTTGATGTCCTTGCGCATGACGTCTATATACCCCTACCGGGTATAGGTTACAAGCACCTGGGCCAAGGCCGGAGCGCTGGAATGAATGAAGCCGAACACAAGCAGGTCGACGCGACCGCAAAGCACTCCGAATGCGGCTGTTCCGCCAAGGCTGCCCCGCCCGCGGAAAAGCCCGCGGCATCATCCTGCTGCGGCGGCCATGGCGATCATGCCGGCCATGCCCATCACCATCACGCTGCGCCCGGCGACAAGGTCCGCGATCCCGTCTGCGGCATGATGGTCGATCCCGCGACGTCGAAGCACCGCTTCGAACATCACGGCGAGACTTTTCACTTCTGCTCCGCCGGCTGTCGCACCAAATTCGCGGCCGATCCCGCCAGATATCTCGCCACGGGAACGGAAGAGTCGAGCGAGCCAGAGATGCCCGCAGGCACGATCTACACCTGCCCGATGCATCCGGAGATCCGCCAGGTCGGCCCCGGCAGCTGCCCGATCTGCGGCATGGCGCTGGAGCCGGAGGTGGCGAGCCTCGACACCGGCCCCAACCCCGAGCTCGCCGACATGACGCGGCGGTTCTGGATCGGCGGCGCGCTGGCATTGCCACCGGTGGTGCTGGAGATGGGGGGCCATCTAGCGGGCCCGCACAACTGGATCGATCCGACGCTCTCGAACTGGATCCAGCTCGTATTCGCCACGCCCGTCGTGCTGTGGGCCGGCTGGCCGTTCTTCGTGCGCGGCTGGCAATCGCTCGTCACGCGCAACCTCAACATGTTCACGCTGATCGCGATGGGCACGGGCGTCGCTTACGTCTACAGCCTGTTCGGCACGCTGGCGCCGCAAATCTTTCCCGCGACCTTCAGGGGTCATGAGGGTGCGGTCGCAGTCTATTTCGAGGCGGCCGCTGTCATCACCGGGCTGGTGCTGCTCGGCCAGGTCCTCGAGCTGCGCGCCCGCGATGCAACGTCAGGCGCGATCAAGGCGCTGCTCCAGCTCGCTCCGAAGACCGCGCGGCGCGTCGAGTCCGATGGCAGCGAGCACGAGGTCGAGATCGATACGCTGCATGCCGGCGACCGCTTGCGTGTCCGCCCCGGCGAGAAGGTGCCGGTCGACGGCATTTTGCTTGAAGGGCGTTCCTCGCTCGATGAATCCCTCGTCACCGGCGAATCCATGCCGGTCACCAAGGAAGCCGGCGCCAAGGTCATTGCCGGCACGCTGAACCAATCCGGCAGCTTCATCATGCGGGCCGAAAAGGTCGGGCGCGAGACGCTGCTGTCGCAGATCGTGCAGATGGTCGCCGACGCCCAGCGCTCGCGCGCGCCGATCCAGCGCCTAGCCGACCAGGTCGCCGGCTGGTTCGTGCCGACGGTGATCGCCGTCGCCATCATCGCCTTCGCCGCATGGGCCTGGTTCGGCCCGGAGCCACGCCTCGCCTTTGGCCTGGTCGCCGCCGTAAGTGTGCTCATCATCGCCTGTCCCTGCGCACTTGGCCTTGCAACCCCGATGTCGATCATGGTCGGCGTCGGCCGCGGCGCGCAGGCAGGCGTTCTGATCAAGAACGCCGAGGCGCTCGAGCGGATGGAAAAGATCGACACGCTCGTGGTCGACAAGACGGGAACGCTGACCGAGGGCAAGCCGAAGGTCGTCGCCATCGTCCCGGCCGAAGGTCTCGCCGAGGATGAGATCCTGCGCCTTGCCGCCAGCGTCGAGCGCGCCAGCGAGCACCCGCTGGCCGATGCGATTTTGCGTGCGGCAAAGGAGAAGCAGCTCAGCATCAGTCAGGTCGACGGGTTCGATTCGCCGACCGGCAAGGGTGCGACCGGCAAGGTCGACGGTAAGACCATCGTGCTCGGCAACGCAAAATATCTTGCCACTGAAGGCATCGACACGACGCCGCTCGCTGCGGAAGCAGAGCGGCTGCGCCAGGACGGCGCCACCGTCATCAACATGGCGGTCGACGGCACGCTGGCCGGGCTGTTCGCGATCGCCGATCCGGTCAAGGCGTCGACCCCGCAGGCGTTGAAGGATCTCGCCGCCGAGGGCATCAAGGTGATCATGCTGACCGGTGACAACCGCACCACGGCAGAGGCCGTCGCGCGCCGGCTCGGCATTACCGACGTCGAAGCCGAGGTGCTGCCGGATCAGAAAAGCGCGGTCGTGACCAGGCTTCAGACGTCGGGCCGACGCGTCGCGATGGCCGGCGACGGCGTCAACGACGCGCCGGCGCTGGCGGCAGCCGAGGTCGGCATCGCCATGGGCACGGGCACGGACGTGGCCATGGAAAGCGCCGGCGTCACGCTGCTCAAAGGTGACCTCACGGGAATCGTTCGCGCGCGAAAACTGTCGCAGGCGACGATGCGCAACATCCGGCAAAACCTGTTCTTCGCCTTCATCTACAACGCGGCCGGCATCCCCATCGCGGCCGGCATCCTCTATCCGGCCTTCGGCATCCTGCTGTCGCCGATCATCGCGGCCGCCGCGATGGCGCTGTCGTCGGTCAGCGTCGTCGGCAACGCGCTGCGGCTTCGCGCAACACGGCTGTGACGCCTGCGAAATCCGTGTAAAACGGCTTCCAAACCGCGCGAGGTCGCGCGGCACGCTGGGGAGCCGTCAATGCAGCGGATTACGATCACGATCGAGGACGATTTGCTGGCGGAGATCGATGCGGCGGCGCAGGCGCGCGGCTACCAGAACCGATCGGAGATCATCCGCGACCTCGCCAGGGCGGGGTTGCAGCAGACGGCGGAGGACACCGCGCAGACGGGTCCCTGCGTTGCAGGCCTCGTCTATGTCTACGACCACGCGGCGCGCGATCTCTCCAAGCGCCTGGTACAGGAATTCCATGGCCATCACGATCTCGCCCTCGCAACGCTGCACGTCCATCTCGACGACGACAATTGCATGGAGATGACGGCGCTCAGGGGATCAGCCGACGAGGTCAAGCATTTCGCCGACCACATCATCGCCGAACGCGGCGTGCGCTACGGGCGCGTGGTGATGATCCCGACGGGTGAAGGCAAGCAAACAAAGCCGCGCAAGCACGCGCACAAGCATGGGTGACGTCGCCTTCGCCGCACGCACGGTGCACCCTCTCTCCTTGTGGGAAGGGCGTGAGGGGTCTCTTTCGCGAAGCGCGTGACTGAATGCTCGTATCTCGAAGCGAGGCGCAAGAAGCAAAAATGTTGGCGCGCAATCACAAGACCGCTTTTTGATTTTTTTCTAAGTATCAGTCGTGATCCTCGGGGGGCGCCTTTCAGGCACTGTAGCTGAGGATCGTCGGCGGCCCCGGTCATCCTCACCTGTAGCCGGGGTCGTCCGCTCGGCCCTCGAAAAAAAGATCCACGCAATGATTGCCCCACGAGACAGGACGATCCTTGCCACGTCGGTCGTTGTACTCTTTCTCGCTGGCCCTGTTTCACTATTTCACAAAGCGGTCGCCGGCGATGTCGATGGCCGCTATGCAAACTCTCCCCTCAAAGGTTGGTTCGAGAAGCTCAAGTCAGGTAAAGGCCTTTGTTGCTCCGACGCTGACGGGAAGGCGTTGTCGGAGGTCGATTGGGAAAGCAAGAACGGCCACTATCGCGTCCATATAGGAGGTGAATGGTGGGACGTCCCGGACGATGCGGTGATCAAAGAACCGAACCAGTTGGCCGGGCGATGGTCTGGCCGGTTTGTATAAGGTCTTATGCAGAGCCGTCTGTGCTGAGGATCGACATCCGATGCTTCATGCCGGGCAGCATGACATAACATCCGGCGCTTCGCGCCACCTTCTTCCGCAAGGGAAGAAGGGAAGAGAGCGTCATCCGCCTCGGCACAGCTTCAAAACGAAAACAACCCCAAGCCTGCCTTCACCTCGTCGAGCGTCGCCTGCGTGACCTCTTTCGCGCGCTCGGTTCCTTTGCGTAGCTCTGCCAGTACATGGGATTGATCCTGCGCGAGCCGGTGTCGGCGTTCCCGGACCGGCGCGAGCAAGGCTTGCAAGATATCTTCCAGGCGTTTCTTGACCTTGACGTCGCCGAGGCCCCCTGCCCGATAGCGCGCCTTGAGCTCCTCCACCTCGGCCTGATCCTCGGCGAATGCATCGAGATAGGTGAAGACGACATTGCCCTCGACCTGTCCGGGGTCGCTGGCCCTGACATGTCGGGGGTCGGTGTACATTTTGCGCACGGCCTCGCGAATCTCACCCGGCGACGCCGACAGGGCGATGCTGTTGCCCAGCGACTTGCTCATCTTCGCCCGGCCGTCGATGCCGGGAAGCCGCCCCGTGGCCGGGATCATCGCTTCGGCTTCCGGCAATAGTCTTCGTCCGACCTGGCGGTTGATCCGCCGCACGATCTCGTTGGTCTGCTCGATCATCGGCGCCTGATCCTCGCCCACGGGAACGACGCTCGCCCTGAACGCGGTGATATCCGCGGCCTGCGCGACGGGATAGCAGAGGAAACCGGCCGGGATGTCGCGCTCGAAGCCGCGCATCTGGATTTCCGCCTTGACTGTCGGGTTGCGCTCAAGCCGCGCCACGGTGACGAAGTTCAGATAAAGCAGTGACAGCTCCGCCAGCGCCGGCAGCGCCGATTGCAGACAGATCGTCGTCTCGGAGGGATCGATGCCGACGGCGAGATAATCCAGCGCCACCTCGATGACGTTGCGCTTCACCTTGTCGGGATCGTCGGAATTGTCGGTCAGCGCCTGATGATCGGCGATGAGGACGTATTGCCGGTGCGACCGCTGCAGCGCGACGCGGTTTCGCAGCGAGCCCGCATAGTGCCCGAGATGCAGCGGGCCGGTGGGGCGATCACCGGTCAGGATGATCGGCTTGATGGTCGGCTTGTCTTGCGCTGGGGAAAGCATTGACGTCTCCGGGATTGGAGCCGCCGCGCTTCGACAGTGGGTTCCTGGGATGATGACCATGCCGAACACGGCGGCGATGGTCGAATGAAAGACATGACGACGCGCCGCTCCTTCAGAAGGAGCGCCACCAAGTGCAGATGAAAGGGGTCATCGGGTCGGTCATACCAGCTTATTCGCACAGCTCGGATGCATCGGCAAGCCGGTCGATACGGCGTGACCGACGCCACGCCCCGAACTCGTCATTGCGAGCGAAGCGAAGCAATCCAGGCTGTCACCGCGGAGGGATTCTGGATTGCTTCGCTGCGCTCGCAATGACGGAAAGGAGGCGCACTCGGTGCGAGTCTGACTCCGTGATCGCGGATGCAGCCCCTCACCCCAACCCTCTCCCCGTAAGAACGGGGAGAGGGAGAAGCACGCGTGAACTACGCCGCCAGCAGATCCTGCAACTTGGTGCCGTTGGGAACGCCGAGCCCGGAACAGGCATCCCAGCCGGGGCCGGCCTTGTACATGCCGTGCAACTGACCGGTGATGTCGTTGTTGCCGCTGGTGATGTCGCGGAACGCGCCTTGCGCCCCGGCTGTATAGATCAGCGGGTTGATGAAACCGACCGTCTTGCCGAACTTCTTGGTCGTGGCTTCATTGATCCGCGCGATCAACCCCGCCATCAGCGGCGCCACCGCGCTGGTGCCGCCGATCGTGGCGCCGGCGCCATTGAGGAAGATCTGATAGCCAGTGGCCGGATCGGCGTCGCCCGCGATATCGGGCACGCCGCGCCCGCTGTGATGTGCCGGCGATTTCGGGACATGGGCGTTGGCCTGGTACTTTGGCTGGGCGAACACGATGCTGACGCCGCCGCCGCCCGCTCCATCCTCCGGCCCGCCGTTCCAGACCACTTCCTGGATGTGGCCGTTCGGCGCCGTGAGATTGGTGCCGCCGCAGGCCAGCGCAAACGGGCTCGACGCCGGGAAGTCAGCATGCGGCTTGCCGTCCCAACCTTCGCCCATGTCAGCCGACCCGTTATCACCGGAGGCGACACAGACGGTGACGCCCATTGCGGCCGCGTCGCGGATCGCCTCGTTGAGACCGTCGAGGAACTGTTGCGAGTTCTCCGGATCTTCCGGGCCACCCCAGCTGATCGAGATCACCGAGGGTTTTCGCGCGCTGTCGTGGACTGCAGCCTTCACCGCATCGATGAAGCCGTTGGTGGTGTTGGGCGCAAAATAGACCACGATCTTGGCGCCGGGCGCGATCGCGCCGGCCACCTCGATGTCGAGCACGACCTCGCCGTCGGCTTCGGAATGGCCGGGCTTGTTGGCTCCGCCGTCGACGCTCGCCGGCGCGATCTGCGGCATCGGGATTCCCGCCTTCTTGAAGAATGTCTTCAGGTCCGATGTCTTGTAACCGGCTCCCGTCGGCTTGCCCTTCTGGTCGATGTCGTTGAGCTCGATGATCGCGATGCACTGGCCGGCGCCGGTCTCGCCGTCCGGAAAGTTGTAGAGCTGGGCGATCTGCTCGACCGAGAAGCTGCGGCTCTGAGCCGCGTGCGCGATCGCCGCCCGTCCGATCCGCTTGTGCCGGAAGTGCGGACGCGCGACCGGGCGATTGTCGAGCCCGTGCACGCCAATGACGATCCCCTCGAGCTCGGCTGGGATCTGCACGCTGCCCTTGCGCATCCGGTAGGTCCCGCCCTCATGCTTGACCTTGTTGAGCTTGACGCCGAAGGCCGCGCTCAGCGCCTTCACCGTGCCGGTCAGCTTCACTGTGCGCGAGGCCAGATGCACGCTCTTGACGTTGAGATCGTGGTGATGGGCAAAATTGTCGATCTTGGCGACATCAGCGGGATCGGCACCCATCTGCTCGGCAAATTCGCTGCGGGAAAGATATTGCCGTTCACGCGGCAATTGCGCACCCAGCGCCATCACGGTGTCATCGTCGGAGCGCTTGGCGCGCAGGCGGACGCTGATCTCGATCTCCTGCTTGGGATCGGCCGCGCCAACCAGCTTGGCCCCCTTCGGCAACTTCCGCGCGCTGTTCGCCAGCGCCACGCGTTTGACCGTGCCTGCCATGACTTCCTCCGTTTGTGATTGGAAGGGCGATTGCCGGTATTCAACTATAGGTGTAATCTGAGGTCGAAATTGGTTCAGATATTTGACGATCTTTTTTCAGAAATACCTTTGTTATACCGATCAAAACATCGACATCTCAATCCGGAACAGAATTGGTCAGTGGCTCGGACCAATCGATGTCAGCGAACTCGATTTAAAATTGCAACCGTCGGCGTGCTTGGCCGACCAATGGAAGATACTCTCAAAATCAATTGGCGCAGGAGTTGAGCGATGCTGGCTGACCGCAAATGGGTTCAGAGAAATCTTGGTTTCGATCCGATCACGACGCCGCCGCCGCGCGAGACCTATACTGTCAAGCGCCTGGCGGACGCAGCGGTGAAACGGTCCGCAAAAGTTTCTCCGGAAGATTTTCAGCGCGAGATCATCGATTTCGATTCGGAATCGCCTGCGGGCCGCGAGTTCATGGCCTTCTCGACCGCGACCGGGCTGTCGCGCTTCACCGACATTCCCTGGCCGAAGGGGCTCGCGCCGCAGACCGGGCCGAAGCCGAGGGGCAACGGCAACAGCCCGTTGCCGCGCGCCGACGTGCTGGTGGTGACCTGGACCGTCGACGAGGGCCATGCGCTCAGCCGCGTGCTGACGCCGGGCAAGGACTCCCGCAACGACTACCTGCCCTACAAGCACAATTTCACGACCATCTCCAAGAAGATGCGGAACGGCTGCCCGGCCATGGAGCTGAAGCGGCTCGGCACCTACTGGACCACCACGATCGGCAAGAAGAAGGTCGTGATCTTCAAGTCCGATTCGCACATGTCGCAGGACGGCCCGCAATTGCCGAACATCGACGTCTGGCGCCAGATCATCCAGGAGGTGCAGCCCTCGCTCGTCATCACCACGGGAACCGCCGGCGGCATCGGCAAGCAGGTCGAGGTTGGCGACGTCATCGTCAGCCCGATCGTTCGCTTCGACTGCCTGTCGAAGTTCAAGAAGCAGCCGTTCGCGCAAGAGCATTTTTCGAGCAAGTCGGCGAAGACGACGCGTTTTGCAGAGGCCAAGGCGCTGTTCAAGGCCAATGCCGGGCAACTGCCGAAGGACAATACGCGGCCGCCAAAAATCTTCGTGGTGAAGCCGAGCGGATTGAGCTCGTCCGTGGTCACCACCGATTTCTTCGGCTTCGACACCTCGGACGATCATTTCCATCTCCAGGGCCTCGGTGACGTCTCCGAGATGGGCGATGCGATCCTCGGGCTCGTCGCCAAGGACATGGGCGCGAAGGCGCCGCGCTGGCTTGCGATCCGCAACGTCTCCGACCCTCAGATCAAGGCCGAGGGCACGCTGAAGCAGCAGGAGCAGGTCGCGGCCCAGATCTACAAGGGTTTTGGCCGCTGGAGCTCGGTCTGTAGCGCAATCACCTGCTGGGCCAGCATCGCGGCCGAAGAATAGGCCGCACGCAGCGGCAGGTCAGCCTCCCTTGCCGAAAGCGGCCGGCATGTCTACCTCTCGCGAGTGAATTCTCGTGAGAGGTACCCCGATGCTTGATGCCGCCGTCAAGGCGCTGTCGCAGATCATCTCGCCGCCGATGCGCTCGATCCTGTGGCGCTCGATCGGCGTCGCGCTCGTGCTGATCACCGTGCTGGCGGTCGGCTTGCAGCGTCTGCTCAGCTGGTTTGCCACCTATGGCGAGGTCTGGCTCGAGGGGCTGCTCGGCCCCGGCTGGCACTCCGCCCTCGAGGTGCTGTCCTGGATCGTCTCGATCGCGGCCGGCCTTGGCGTCGTCTTCGGCGGAATCCTCCTGATGCCCGCGATCACCTCGCTGGTGGCGAGCCTGTTCGTCGACGACGTCGCCGATCATGTCGAGCGCGAGCACTATCCGGCCGAGCGCCCCGGCGTCGCGCTGCCGTTCACGATGGCCATCCATGAGGGCGTCAAGACGGCGCTGCTGACCATCCTGGTCTATCTGATCGTGCTGCCCTTCGTGTTCCTGGCGGGCGCCGGCTTCCTGATCTTCTTCATCGCCACCGCATGGCTTCTGGGCCGCGAATATTTCGAGCTTGCCGCCATGCGCTTCCGCCCGCCGGAGGAAGCCAAGGCGATGCGGCGCGACAATGCGGCAACCATCTTCGCCGCCGGCCTGATCATCGCCGCCTTCGTGTCGATCCCGATCGTCAACCTGGCGACGCCGATCTTCGGCATGGCCTTCATGGTCCACATGCACAAACGCCTGTCGGGCCGGCGACCGGAGCTGATCGAGCCGGCACGGTATATGCGCTGACGACGATTAGACCGATCGCCTGAGTCCGGTTGCGGACCGCCAAGGAGATCGCTCCCTCTCCCGCTTTGCGGCGGAGGTTGGGGTGCTCCTGCGATCGAGAGCCTGAAAGTGGGCGTCCGCGGAGGACGTCCTCACGATGGACCATCGCCGCAGTTTCGTGAATCTTTCGCCACGAATCAGGATTCTCAATCAGCTCGCCATTCCGGCGGGGGGTCCCGCGGAATAGCGGGGCCTGCGACTGTTGTCAGGAATCTCTCGCGCATTGGCTCCATTTCCTAAAGGGTTAGAGTCCAGTAGGAGAATTGATCCATGGCGAACATCGAAAGATTTCCGAGAAACAAGGCAGTAGATCTGGCCAAGCTTGAAGCAGATGTCACGGCGGCTTTGCCCGGGTCGCCCGGCTGGGTTGTCCCACCGGCTCTATCCGAGCCATTGCCTGACTACGTCGAGCATCGAGATGGGGTTTCGCGTGTAGGCCAGCTCACTGCCGAGGCCGTCGTGCGCGACTATGAGGCCGCGGCCAAAGAGATCGAGGCTATGGGAACCGAGTTGATCAGCGCGGCGAAAAAATGCGAGGCGATGACCGCCGAGGTGCACACGACGATTGCCTTCATGCGAGATACCGCGGCCTCATATCGCGAGGAAGCCAAGAGGATTTTCAAGCGCATCGAAGAATGCGCGCTGTTTACGGAGGATGTCCGCAAGACTTGCGAAACTGTCAAACGCCGGATGATGGAGGACAGAAGTATCGCCTGATCCGCACGCCGCCTAAAGCGCGATGGGATTGGGATGAATCGTCATCGCGCTTCAGGTTATTGTTTGAGCATGATCTCCGCGCAAACGCGTTCCGCGTTTGTCGCGAGGGAAAACCGCTGCACACTTTTCCGGATCATGCTCTAGATCGACCCGATCAAGATCCGGACACTCTACGTCACCGCCACTCCGCACTTGCGCAGCACCGACTTGGCCAAACCGAACGGCGCCGGCGTGAACGGTCCGGGCGGCGCGCGGGTGAGCAGTGCGACGCAGCCGAGCGCTGTGATCGCGAGCCAGAAGCACAGCCAGAAGCCGTCGATATAGGCGAGCACATTGGCCTCGCGCTGCACGAAGCCCGCGAGCGTGCCGACCGCGCGGGCCTGCGCCGCGCCCAAGCCATGGGCGGCGAAGCGGCCAGCAAGCTGCTTCAGCATCCTGACCACGTCGACGTCCCCGGTTGCAATGTACTGGCCGAGATAGTTGGAATGGATCTGCTCGCGGACCCGCAGCCATGTTCCCATCAGTGCAACGCCGATCTCGGCGCCGCCAAGCCGCATGATCTGAATATAGGCCGCAAAAGCTGTCGCGCGGCTCGGGTCGGAGTTCGACAGCAGCGTGATGATGAGCGGCAACAGGGTCAGCGACTGTCCGATCGCCTGCAGCAGCACGATGCCGACGAAATCCGCGCGCGCCCACTCGTGGGTGAGCTGGGTGCCCCAGAGATTGGCCGCGGCAAAGCAGGCAAATCCCACGACCACCACCGTCCGCGTATCGAAATGCCGCAGCAGCCAGATCGAGAGCGGCACCAGCACGAACATCGGTAGCGCGCCATAGGTGAGCAGCAACAGGCCGCTCTGTTCGGGCCTGAGCAGGCCGATGGTGGCAAGGAAATTCGGCACCAGCGACGAGTTGGAGAGGCTGGTCAGCGTATAGAGCAGGATCAAGATCAGCGACAATCCGACATTGCGCGAGAACAGCACGTTGACATGCGCCCAGGGCTGGCGGACTAGCGACTCGTTGATGAGGAAGCCGACGAACAGGACGGCTCCGCCGGTGATCAGCGCCATCACCGTGCCCGACTCCAGCCAGTCCAGCCGGTTGCCCTGGTCGAGGCCGGCATAGATCATCGACACGGAGGCACCGAGCAGCACCATGCCGCCCCAATCGGCATGGCGCAGCAGGTCGTGATTGACCGGCTCGCTCGGCGTGCCCTGATAGACCATCAGGCCCATCAGCGGCGCGATGACGACGCCCTGCCAGTACAGCCATTGCCAGCCAAGATGGTCGACATAAAAGCCGACCAGCGAGGTCGAGGTATCCAGCGCAAAGCCGACGCGGATCGCGTAGATCGCAATCGCCGGCAGCCACCAGCGGATCGGCAGGTTGCGGAACACGATCATCAACGTCGCCGGCACGAAGGTGCCGAGCAGCAGGCCATGCACGATGCTGAGGGCGATCAGCGCCGGAAAATCGTGAACGAAGGGAATGATGAAGGAGATGACGGCGTAGACGAGGCTCGGGATACCGAGCACGCGACGCAGGCCAAACACCGTCGCCAGCCAGGCCACCGCGGGCGCGATGAAGATCTGCGAGCCGATGCCGGCGGTGGAGAGCCAGGCTCCCTCGTCGAAGCCGAGCGAGAACGCACCGCGCAGATCAGGCAGGCCGACCGTGGTCAGCCGGCTGTCGAAATTGGCAAGGAACGAACCGAGCAGCACGGCCCCGACAGCGAAGACCGGTCGTGGCGCGATGCCGCCGCGCGAGAGAGGTCCGGGATCGGCACCGTCATTTGCCGCCATTCGTCCCTGCACCGTCGGTGTGGATGCTGGTGACGACGGACATTCCCGGCAGGAGGCGCTCGATGAGCGGCTGGTTGTCGTCGAGCTGGATACGCACGGGAACGCGTTGCACCACCTTGGTGAAATTGCCGGTCGCATTATCCGGCGGCAGCAGCGCCACTTGCGAGCCGGTCGCCGGCGCGATGCGCTCGACCCGGCCGCGCAGGCGCTCGCGCGGGAAGCTGTCGACAGTGATGTCAACCGGCTGGCCCGGCTGCACGTGCGTGAGCTGGGTCTCCTTGTAGTTCGCGATCACATAGACTTTGGGCAGCGGCACGACGTTGATGAGGTTGGTGCCGATATTGACGTAGTCGCCGGGCTGCACCTGGCGCTCGCCGACGACGCCGTCGAACGGCGCTGAGATGCTGGTGTAGCCGAGCTTGAGCCTGGCGCTTGCAAGCGTCGCCTTGGCCGCTTCGAGGTCGGCGGCGCGCTGCTTCTTGGTTCCTTGCAGGACTTCGAGCTGGTGGCGCTGCGCGGCGATCACGGCGCGGCTTGCACGCACGTCGGCCTGCGCCTTCGCGAGCGATGCGACCGCCTGCTCCAGCCGCTGCCGCGTACCGGCCTCGGTCTGCGACAGCGATTGCTGGCGCTGCTGCTCCTGCTGCGCCTCGACCTCCAGCGCTTCGGCGGAGAGCCGCGCCGCCTCGGCCTGCGCGATCGTCGCATATTGCAGCTCGACCTGATTGCTCAGATTGTCCAGCGCAGCCTGCGCGGCAGCAACGTTCGCTTCGGCCTGTGCGACCTGCGCCTGATAATCGGCGGGATCGATCTGGATCAGGAGATCGCCGGCGTGCACGCGCTGGAAATCGGTGACCGCAACGTTGAGCACCTCGCCCGTCACCCGACTCGC
This sequence comes from Bradyrhizobium sp. CCGUVB23, assembly GCF_024199885.1. Classification (NCBI taxonomy): domain Bacteria; kingdom Pseudomonadati; phylum Pseudomonadota; class Alphaproteobacteria; order Hyphomicrobiales; family Nitrobacteraceae; genus Bradyrhizobium; species Bradyrhizobium sp. CCGUVB23. Next base: position 3,945,154 of record NZ_JANADQ010000001.1, on the reverse strand, counting down.
AAGCCGCGTCAGCTCGGCACGGACATAGGCATCATTGGTGGTCTGGATTGCCGCGCTGCCGACCCATTCGTCGAAACGCAGGGTCGCCAACGCGACGAAGCCGAGCGCGACGATGACGGCAAACAGCGGAATGGCGAGCCGGCTCCACAGGCTCGGAGCCGGTCGTTGCGTCGGCCTGGAAGCGACGAGGGGAGCGGCAGGCGGCGGCGAACTGACTTGTTCTTGTTGACTCACGGCACCCCCCGAAATCATGTCGCGAACACAATTCCTATCATCGTCATTCCGGGACGATGCGACGGGACCGCGAAGCGCGGCCCGGAGCATCGAGCCCGGAATAACGGAGAAACTTTGCCTCAGACCGTCTTCTCCGGCCATCGGCAGAGATCGTTGATCAGGCATACCTCACAGCGCGGCTTGCGCGAGAGGCAAGTATAGCGGCCGTGCAGGATCAGCCAATGATGGGCATGCAGCATGAACTCGGCCGGGATCACCTTTTCGAGACCGAGCTCGACCTCGAGCGGCGTCTTGCCGGGCGCGAGGCCGGTGCGGTTGCCGACGCGAAAGACGTGCGTGTCGACCGCCATCGTGTGCTCGCCGAAGGCCATGTTGAGCACGACATTGGCGGTCTTGCGCCCGGCACCCGGCAGCGACTCGATCTCCGCGCGCGTGCGCGGCACCTCGCCGCCGAAATCGGTCAACAGCTTGGCCGACAACGCGATCACGTTCTTCGCCTTGGTGCGATAGAGGCCGATGGTCTTGATGTAGTCGCGCAAGCGCTCCTCACCGAGATCGAGCATCTTTTGCGGGGTGTCCGCGACCTGAAACAATTCGCGCGTTGCCTTGTTGACACCGGCGTCCGTGGCCTGGGCCGACAGCACGACGGCAACGAGCAGCGTAAAGGGATTGAGATGCTCGAGTTCCCCCTTCGGCTCCGGATTGGCCTTGCGGAAGCGGGAAAAGACCTCGTGGATCTCGGCCGGCGTCCAAGCCTTGATCGTCGTGGGCTTTACGGCCTTGAGCGATGTCTTTGCGGCCCGCGCAGGCTTGGCGGCTTTCGCCTTTGCCTTCTTCTTCGGCACGGAGGATTTGCGGACGGCCGCCTTGCGGGTGATTTTTGCCATGACCGGGATATACTGACAGGCCATGAGCACAGGCAACGAATTTGAGCGCGCGAGCGAGGTGCAGATCTTCTCTGCGCTGCTGACGCCGCATCGCTCGCTGAACCGCACCGGCTTTCTCGTCGTGATGCTTTTCCTGAGCGTCGTCAGCTTTGTCACCGGGATCGCCTTCCTGATGATGGGCGCCTGGCCGGTGCTCGGCTTTTTCGGTCTCGACGTGCTGGTGATCTGGTGGGCCTTCAAGGTCAATTTCCGCACCGCGCGGGCGAGCGAGGAGATCGTGGTCACGGTCTCCGAATTGCGCGTGCGGCGGATCAGCCATCGCGGCCATGTCGCCGAATGGGTGTTCAATCCGCTCTGGGTGAAGCTCGATCTCGAAGCGGACGAGGAGTTCGGCATCGAGCGGGTCTATCTGGTCTCGCGCGGCCGCCGCCTGTCGGTCGGCACCTTTTTGGGACCCGATGAAAAGGCTAGCTTTTCCAAAGCTTTATTGGACGCCCTGAACGCCGCCAAGCGCGGCCCGACCTACAATCCGGTCACCTGAACCCTGTCAGAAATCGGGTGGTTTGGAGCGCCTGCTCCTCCTACATTTCCAGTCATGATGACACTCGCCATACATGACCAGCGCCTGGCCAGGCCGGGCTCCCAGAATGCCGCGCTGCGGGACTATGATTCCGTGCGCCGCGCGATCGCCTTTATCTCGGAGAACTGGCGCGCGCAACCGACCATCGAGGCGATGGCGGATGCGGCCGGCGTCACGCCGGATGAGCTGCACCACCTGTTCCGCCGCTGGGCGTCGATCACGCCAAAGGCCTTCATGCAGGCGCTGACGCTCGACCATGCCAAGCACCTGCTGCGCGATTCCGCGAGCATCCTCGACGCTGCGCTCGACTCGGGTCTCTCGGGCCCGGGACGGCTGCACGATCTCTTCGTCACCCACGAAGCGATGTCACCGGGCGAATGGAAGAACGGCGGCGCGGGCCTGACCTTGCGCTACGGTTTCCATCCATGTCCGTTTGGCACCGCGATCGTGATCGCGACCAGTCGCGGATTGTCAGGACTTGCCTTCGCTGATCCCGGCGAGGAGCAGACCGCACTCGTCGACATGACGCGGCGTTGGCCGAAGGCAACTTACGTCGAGGATCATGAAGGCACCGCGCCGCTCGCCCAGCGCATCTTCGACACAAAACTGTGGCGGCCGGACCAGCCGCTGCGCGTCGTCATGATCGGCACCGACTTCGAGGTGCGGGTGTGGGAGACGCTGTTGAAGATCCCGATGGGACGCGCGGTGTCCTATTCGGACATCGCCTGCAAGATCAACAGCCCGAAGGCTTCACGCGCCGTCGGCGCCGCGGTCGGCAAGAACCCCGTCTCCTTCGTCGTGCCCTGCCACCGCGCGCTCGGCAAGGATGGCAAGCTCACCGGCTATCACTGGGGCGTCACCCGCAAGCAGGCGATGCTGGGCTGGGAAGCGGGGCAGCTGGGGGTGCAGTAGCTTGCCACCTACTCCGTCATTCCGGGGCGATGCGCAGCATCGAACCCGGAATCTCGAGATTCCGGGTTCGCCCTTCGGGCGCCCCGGAATGACGGCCTCAATTTACTAGCTCGCCAGATCCAGCTTCGACGCCACCGTCGAATCCGCATTCAGCCGGTAGATGATCGGCACACCTGTCGCCAGCTCGCGCTTCAAAATGCCTTCGGGCGAGAGCTTTTCCAGCACCATGATCAGCGCGCGCAGCGAATTGCCGTGGGCGGCGACCAGCGTGCGCTTGCCGTTGAGCACGCCCGGCAAGATCTCCTGCACGTAGTAGGGCAGCGCGCGCGCGAGCGTGTCCTTCAGGCTTTCGCCGCCGGGCGGCGGTACGTCGTAGGAACGGCGCCAGACGTGGACCTGCTCCTCGCCCCATTTCTTGCGCGCGTCATCCTTGTTGAGGCCGGAGAGATCGCCATAGTCGCGCTCGTTCAGCGCGAGGTCCTTCGACGTGGGCAGCCCGGTCTGGCCAAGTTCAGTAAGAATGAGATCGAGCGTGTGCTGGGCGCGCGTCAGCACCGAGGTGAAGGCGACGTCGAAGACGAGGCCCTTCGCCTTCAGCTTGCGGCCGGCCTCCTTGGCTTCCGCCACGCCCTGCTCGGTGAGATCGGGATCCTTCCACCCCGTGAACAGGTTCTTCAGATTCCATTCGCTCTGGCCGTGGCGCACGAGCACGAGAAGACGTTCGCTCATTCCTGCTTTCCGTTCGTTGCGTTCGATTGATCAGGTATCGCCGAGACCGAGCACGTCGGCCATCGAGTAGAGGCCCGGCTTCTTGCCATGGGCCCACAGCGCCGCCTTCAGCGCGCCATGGGCGAACAGCATGCGGTCCTCGGCGTGATGCGACAGCGTCAACCGCTCGAACGGGCCGAGGAAGCTCACGCTGTGATCGCCGGCCGCGGTGCCGCCGCGCAAGGAGGCAAAGCCGATGTCGCCGGTGCGACGCGCGCCTGTGATGCCGTCGCGGCCACGGGCCGAATGATCCCCGAGCGAAATGCCGCGGCCGCTGGCTGCGGCTTCGCCCAACATCAGTGCCGTGCCCGAGGGCGCATCGATCTTGGCACGGTGATGGGTTTCGACGATCTCGATATCAAAAGTGTCGCCAAGCGACTGCGCCACGCGCTTGACCAGCGCGGTGAGCAGATTGACGCCGAGGCTCATATTGCCGGATTTGACGACGACGGCGCGGTTGGTGACGCTCTTGATCACCGCGTCGTCCGACGCCGAGAGGCCGGTCGTACCGATGACATGAACGAGCCCGCGCTGCGCGGCGATCGCGACATTGGCAATGGTCGCGGCCGGCACGGTGAAGTCGAGAATGCCGTCGGCCTCTGCCGACATCGCCCAGAGATCGGCCGACACTTGCACGCCATTGGCCGGAAGCCCTGCGAGCACGCCGGCATCCTTGCCCAAAAGTTCCGAGCCGGGCGCTTCCAGCGCGCCGGCCAGCACCGCACCTTCGGTCTCGGAAATCGCACGCGTCAACGCCCGGCCCATCCGGCCGCCGGCTCCAGCAACAATCAAGCGCATCTCGGACATGGTGTGATCCTCTTCGGGGCCCGTTGTAGCGGGGGGATGCTGTTCCGGCAACCGAGGGGGCACAGGCACCTGTCATTCCGGGGCGCCCGAAGGGCGAACCCGGAATCTCGAGATTCCCCGAAGCGCAATTGCGCTCGGAGATCTGGTCCTTCGGACCATCCCGGAATGACGCCGCGGGTTGAAGCGAGCCTTACGGCTGCGGGCCGTCGTAGCCCTCGATGACGATGAGGTCGGCGATCGAATGCGGCTGGCGCACCTTGATGTTGGCCTGGTATTCCGGCGAGTTGTAGCAGGCGAGCGCGGTCTCGTAGTCGGGAAATTCGATCACGACGTTGCGTGCGCGGCTCTGGCCCTCGACGCTGGTGAGCTTGCCGCCACGCACGGCGTAGCGTCCGCCGAACTTCTTGAAGATCGCAAGATTGGCGGCCGCATAGGGCTTGTAGCCCTCGTCATTGTGCACGTCGACGCGCCCGATCCAGTAGCCCTTTGCTGCCATTCTTCTTCTCCTTGTGATGTTCAGGTGAGCGCTTGCGCGATCTCGGCCTGGATGGCCTCGGCAGTCGCCCGGGGATCTGCAGCTTCGACGATGGGACGCCCGACCACGAGATAGTCGGCGCCCGCGGCAATCGCGCGTCCCGGCGTCATGATGCGCTTCTGGTCGCCGGTCGCCGCGCCTGCCGGGCGGATGCCGGGCGTGACGAGGTTCATCTGGTGGCCGACGATCTTGCGCAAGCTACCGGCTTCCTCGGGCGCGCAGACGAGCCCGTCGACGCCAAGCACCTGCGCCTGCTGCGCGCGCGCCTCGACCAGCTCGGAGACGCCGAGCCGGTAGCCGGCCGCATGCAGATCATCGTCATTGTAGGAGGTCAGCACGGTCACGCCGAGAATCTTCAAGGCCGACGCGCCGCGCCCTTCGACCGCCGCCTTCATGGTCTGCGGATAGGCATGCACGGTGAGGAAGGTCGCGCCGAGTTTGCTGATGCTCTGGACACCCTGCATCACCGTGTTGCCGATGTCGTGCAGCTTGAGATCGAGAAACACTTTCTTGCCGCGATCCGCGAGCTTGCCGACCAGCGGCAAGCCGCCCGCATAAGTGAGCCGATAGCCGATCTTGTAGAAGGTGACGCTGTCGCCGAGCCGATCGATCATCGCCTCCGCCAGTTCCGGGCTCGGCAGGTCGAGCGCGACGATCAGGCGGTCGCGGGGGGCAATTTCGGCTTGCGTCATGTCACCTCACATCATGCGTTGGGAAATGTCGATCAGTTGCCGCACCAGCTCCTTCAACCCGGCGATATCGCTCTCGTTCTTCAGCCTGTCCATATCGTCATAGGCCTGGTCGGCAAAGGCGAGCGCGAACTGGCTGGCAATCACATTGGCGTGGCAGGAGCTCAGGATCAGCCGCAGCGCGGCGAGTGCTCGGCTGCCACCGAGCCTGCTCTGAGATGCGCCGGCGATCGCAAACGCACGGTTGCGAAACACTTCGCCGCGCTTCTCGTGTGGGTCCTGGACGCGGCTGATCCAGTCGATCGCATTCTTGAGCAGCGGCGGCACGGAAGCGTTGTATTCGGGCGTGACGATCAAGATGCCCTGATGCGCACCGATCATGCGCTTGAGGTTCACGGCGTGCTTGGGCACGCCGGATTTCACGTACAGATCTTCGTCGTAGATCGGCAGCGGGAAGTCGGCGAGCGAGACGCGGGTGACGTCGACGCCGGCCTGGGCGAATTCATAGGCGGCGACCGCCGCCAGCTTCGCATTGTGCGAGCCGGTGCGCAGCGAGCCGGGTATGATCAGGATCTTGGGTGCGGCCATCCAGAAAAACGCGTTCGGCGAAAAGGATCCGCCGCGCGAAGACGAAAGCCGGCGGAATTAGTCTTTGCGATACACCCAGACGCGGGCCGGCGGAAGGTTCATCCAGATCCGTTCCGAGGCCTCTGTGGACACGCCGGGCAGCGATTTCGGGATCGGCGGCACCACCGAATAGGTGAATTGCACGAAGGGTGCGCCGGGCGCGAGCGCGGCAAAGGAATCGCGAATGAGCCGCAGGCGCGTGAACATCGGCTTGGTGACCAGCGGCAGGCCGGAGACGACGGCCGAGGCGGGTCCACCCAGCACGTTCCAGAGCGTGTCGCGCAGGCGGTAGGCATCGCCCTGCACCACCTTGGCTTGCGGATAGCGGTCGCGCAGCAGCGCGCAGAAGCCGGGATTGTATTCGACGAGGACGAGGCGCTTCTGGTCGATGCCGCGCTCGACCAGCGCGCTGGTGATGGCGCCGGTGCCGGGCCCAAGCTCGACCACCGGTGCGTCCGAATCGACATCGACATATTGCGCCATGGTGCGGGCGAGCAGGCGGCCCGACGGCATCACCGCACCCATGTGCAGCGGCTTTTCAATCCACGACCGGAGAAAGCGTACCTCGTCGTCGAGACGGGGCTTCTTCAACGCGCGCACGGACGATTGCATGGGCATGTCAGGACCGGACGGGACCGCGTCGCCGCGGCGTGTCAGAAAATGGTCATAAAGACGTATAGGCCGCGGACGGTACGGTCAAGCCGAGTCAATTCGCCCGATTACCGAAGAAATCCTTGACCTTGGCGAAGAAGCCCGCGGATTCCGGCTGTGTCGCGCCGGAGGAGAGCTTTTCGAACTCGGCCAGCAATTCCTGCTGCTTCTTGGTGAGGTTTTGCGGCGTCTCGACGGCGACCTGGACGTACATGTCGCCCATCTGGCGCGAGCGCAGCACCGGCATGCCTTTTGATGCAATGCGGAATCGGCGGCCGGACTGGGTTCCGGCCGGAATCTTCACCTTGGACTTTCCCTTGTCGATGGTCGGCACCTCGAATTCGCCGCCAAGGGCCGCCGTGACCATCGAGATCGGCACGCGGCAATGCAGGTCGGCGCCGTCGCGCTGGAAGAACTGGTGCTGGGACAGCGACAGGAAAATGTAGAGGTCGCCGGCCGGACCGCCGCGTACCCCGGCCTCGCCTTCGCCGGCGAGCCTGATCCGCGTGCCGTCCTCGACGCCCTGGGGAATATTGACCGACAGCGTCCGCTCGCGCGTGACGCGACCTTGCCCGGCGCAGGACGGGCAGGCGTCCTCGATCATCTGGCCGCGGCCCTGGCAGCCCGGGCAGGTGCGCTCCAGCGTGAAGAAGCCCTGCGACTGCCGCACGCGGCCCGCGCCGGCGCAGGTCGAGCAGGTCTTTGGCTTGGTGCCGGTCTTGGCGCCGGTACCCGAGCAGGATTCGCAGGTGACGGAGACCGGGATCTCGATCTGCGCGGTCTTGCCGCCAAACGCTTCCTCGAGCGTGATCTCCATGTTGTAGCGCAGGTCCGCCCCACGCTCGCGGCCGCCGCGGCCGCGCTGTCCGGCCATGCCGAACAAATCTTCGAAAATGTCCGAGAAGGACGAGGCGAAACCCGCGCCGAAACCGGCGCCACCGCCGCCGAAGCCGCCGCCCTGCTCGAAGGCAGCGTGGCCATAACGGTCGTAGGCCGCGCGCTTGTCCTTGTCCTTCAAGACCTCATAGGCCTCGTTGATTTCCTTGAAGCGAACTTCGCTGCTGTCGTCCCCGGGATTGCGGTCGGGGTGGAATTTCATCGCCAGTTTGCGGAAGGACGATTTCAGGATGGAATCGTCGGCGTCGCGTTCGACTTCGAGGGTTTCGTAATAGCAGCGCTTGGTGGACATGTTGAACCCGGTCTAGTCGCAGTTCACGTCGGGGTGAAACAACGTCGCCACGCGACGATACGAGCGCCCTCGCGCCTTGCGGCAGAGGACTGCAAAGCAGCGTTCAGAAGAGCGGCTGGGAGTTGATCGATCGTAACGAGGAGGCGCCCCGTTCGGCCCGGCGCGAAAGCCTCCCCCTGTCGGGGGAAGGCCGTCGCATTATGGGTCCAAGCCATCCGCATCATGACCCTCGCGGGCTTTAAGCGGACTTCTTGTTGTTCTTGTCGTCGTCGACTTCGGTGAACTCCGCGTCGACGACGTCGTCCTTGGCAGCATCCTTCTTGGCGTCGGCCTCGGCCTGCTGCTTGTACATGGCTTCGCCGAGCTTCATCGAAGCCTGGGCCAGCGTGTTGGTCTTGGCCTTGATCGCCTCGGCATCGTTGCCCTTCAGCGCTTCCTTGAGGTCGCTGACGGCATCCTCGATGGCGCGGCGCTCGGTCTCGGCGACCTTCGAGCCGTGCTCGGCCAGCGCCTTCTCGGTGGAGTGCACCAGCGCGTCGGCATGGTTCTTGGCGTCGACCGCCTCGCGGCGCTGCTTGTCGGCCGCGGCATTGGCCTCGGCGTCCTTGACCATCTTGTCGATGTCGGCTTCCGACAGGCCACCGGAGGCCTGGATGCGGATCTGCTGCTCCTTGCCGGTCGCCTTGTCCTTGGCCGAGACGTTGACGATGCCGTTGGCGTCGATGTCGAAGGTCACCTCGATCTGCGGCATGCCGCGCGGGGCCGGCGGAATGCCCATCAGGTCGAACTGGCCGAGCATCTTGTTGTCGGCCGCCATCTCACGCTCGCCCTGGAAGACGCGGATGGTGACCGCGTTCTGGTTGTCCTCGGCGGTCGAGAACACCTGGCTCTTCTTGGTCGGGATCGTGGTGTTGCGATCGATGATGCGGGTGAACACGCCGCCCAGCGTCTCGATGCCCAGCGACAGCGGGGTGACGTCGAGCAGCAGCACGTCCTTGACGTCGCCCTGGAGCACGCCGGCCTGGATCGCAGCGCCGATCGCGACGACTTCGTCGGGGTTGACGCCCTTGTGCGGCTCCTTGCCGAACAGCTGCTTCACGACTTCCTGGACCTTCGGCATGCGCGACATGCCGCCGACCAGAACCACTTCGCCGATCTCACCGGCGGTCACGCCGGCATCCTTCAGCGCCTTGCGGCAGGGCTCGACGGTCTTCTGGATGAGGTCATCGACCAGCGCCTCGAACTTGGCGCGGGTGAGCTTCATAGTCAGATGCTTCGGCCCGGTCTGGTCCGCCGTGATGAACGGCAGGTTGATCTCGGTCTGCGTCGTTGAGGACAGCTCGATCTTGGCCTTTTCAGCGGCTTCCTTCAGGCGCTGCAAAGCGAGCTTGTCGTTGCGCAGGTTGATGCCCTGCTCCTTCTGGAACTCGTCGGCGAGATAGCCAACGAGGCGCATGTCGAAATCCTCGCCGCCGAGGAAGGTGTCGCCGTTGGTCGACTTCACCTCGAACACGCCGTCGCCGATCTCGAGAATCGAAATATCGAACGTGCCGCCGCCGAGGTCGTACACGGCGATCGTGCCGGCCTTGGTCTTGTCGAGGCCATAGGCAAGCGCAGCCGCGGTCGGCTCGTTGATGATGCGCAGCACTTCGAGGCCCGCGATCTTGCCGGCGTCTTTGGTCGCCTGGCGCTGCGCGTCGTTGAAGTAGGCGGGAACGGTGATGACGGCCTGCTCGACCTTCTGGCCGAGATGGGCTTCCGCGGTCTCCTTCATCTTCTGCAAGATGAACGCCGAGACCTGCGAGGGCGAGTAGGTCTGGCCGTCGGCCTCGACCCAGGCGTCGCCGTTGGAAGCCTTCACGATCTTGTACGGAACGAGCTTCTTGTCCTTCTCGACCATCGGGTCGTCGTAGCGGCGGCCGATGAGGCGCTTCACTGCGAAGAAGGTGCGCTCGGGATTGGTGACGGCCTGGCGCTTGGCAGGCTGGCCGACGAGGCGCTCACCGTCGTCCGTGACGGCGACGATCGAAGGCGTCGTGCGCATGCCCTCGGAATTCTCGATGACTTTGGCGTTCTTGCCATCCATTACGGCGACGCACGAGTTCGTGGTGCCGAGGTCGATCCCAATGACCTTTCCCATGGTCCTGATATCCTTCTTTATTGCGGCAGGTTGGTTGGGCCCAGAAGGCACCCGATCCAAAACCCCCTAAGATCAAACATCCGCGATATTGCGATGGTTGAGGCTCATATAGGAGGGGGGGAGGGGCCCGCAAGGACCGAACGCAAGTTTCAGCCGCGAAAACATTGGGTTTTGGAAGATCATACCGGCCTCAAAGACCCCTCGCGGTGAGGGTTTATTAACGGGTTCAATCCTCAGGGCCAGCCTCAGCGCCCGGCCATGTCCGATCGTGCCCCACCCTGTTACGGCGCAGCCAAACCCGTTAATAGTCCGGGCGACAAAACCGGGCGGCCGGACAGCACCGCCAGGGCCGCGCCCCGCGCGACAAAGGGGCCCGATGCCCCACCATCGAACGGCCTCAATGTGGACCAAGTAGACTAGCCATGAAATTGATACGCCCCCTCGCCGCGCTTGCCCTTCTCATTGTTTCCGCCGTTCCGGCCCTCGCGGCCGATGCCGTTTTCGCGCCGGGTGCGCGCGTCGGCATGGTGCCTTTGATCGGCCTCTCCCCGGCCAAGACCTTTCCGGGCTTCGAGAGCGACGACGGAGGCGTGAAGGTGCTGGTCACCGAGTTGCCGCCCGACGCCTATGGCGAGGTCGCCAACGCCTTCAAGGCCAATCCCGGCGGTGCCGGCGGCATCAAGCCGGACAAGCTCGATACGCCGGCGGGCCTTGCCTATTACACCGTCGAGACCGGCAAGGCCGGCACGGCAACTGTGAAGCGCTATTCGATGATCGTGCCAGGCACCGGCTTCTCCGGCTATGTCGCCGTGCAGATCCCCGAGAACGCCACCAAGATCTACTCGGACGACGCGGTTCGGCAGATGTTCGCCACCGCGGTGACGCGCAAGGAGGTGCCGGTCGACGAGCAGCTCGCGCAGATGCCGTTCAGGATCACCGATCTCGCCGACTTCAAGAACGTCCGCACGCTGTCGCCGGGCGCCAGCATCGTGTTGGCCGACGGCGACGAGACCACGGGCTTCGAGCCCAAGCCGTACATGATCATCGGCCTGATCGGCGCAACGCCGCAGCAGCCGGACGACCGCGCCCGTTTCGCGCAGGAAGCGGCGATGCAGATCCCCGGCATGCGCGAGTCCAGGATCACCATGTCCGAGCAGATCCGCGTCAACGGCCAGCCGGCAATGGAAACCCGCCTCGACGGCGTCAGCGGCAAGGACAAGACAGCGGTCACGGTGGTGCAGTGGATCCGCTTCGGCGGCGGCACGTCACTGCGCATCATCGCCAGCGCCCCGCGCGACCAGTGGTCGGAAGCCTTCACCCGCTTCCGCGCGGTACGCGACGGCATCCAGCCCAAAGGCTAAGTGAATTCACGCGCGAGATGGCGCTCCCTCCCCCGCGGGAGAGGCGAACCGAGTACGAGGCCGAGGCCCAAGCGCTAGCCAAACCCGGCCGCATTTTCGGGCTTTTGTTTGTACACAAATGGAACTAGCCTCTGCTTCCGTTGGGTTCATCCTGGAGGGAGGACGTACGATGCTGGATCGGCGCAGAGTACTCGCGGGCGTTTCGACTGTTGCTCTCGCGAGCCTCGTTTCAAGCAAGCTCTGGGCAGCGACGGCGATCAAGCCCGACGATGCCTCCGCGCTGCTCGTGATCGACGTGCAAAACTGCTTCCTTCCCGGCGGCAGCCTTGCCGTGAAGGAAGGCGAGCAGGTGGTGCCGGTGATCAACAAGATCGCAAAATCGTTCGCCAACATCGTGATGACGCAGGACTGGCACACGCCGGGGCACGTGTCGTTCGCCTCCGTTCATTCCGGCAAGAAGCCGTTCGAGACCATCGACCTGCCCTACGGCAAGCAGGTGCTGTGGCCCGACCATTGCGTGCAGGGCACTGACGGCGCCGCGCTCTCGAAGGACCTGTCGATCCCGCAGGCCGAGCTCATCATCCGCAAGGGCTTTCACAAGGACGTCGACAGCTACTCGGCTTTCCTCGAGGCCGACGGCAAGACATCGACGGGGCTTGCCGCCTACCTGAAGTCGCGCAAGATCAAGCGCGTCTTCGTCGCGGGCCTCGCGACCGATTTTTGCGTCGCCTGGACCGCGCTCGACGCGCGCAAGGCCGGCTTCGAAGTCTATGTGGTGGAGGACGCCTGCCGTGGCATCGACACCCAGGGCTCGCTGGCCAAGGCCTGGGCCGACATGGCCAAGGCGGGCGTGAAGCGGATCCAGTCTGCGGATATCGCGGCGACGGCGTAAGCTATGCGCGATGCTAAACCCTCATCCTGAGGAGACCGCGAAGCGGTCGTCTCGAAGGATGAAGGCCGAGCTGCCGCAGCGGGGGCCTTCATGGTTCGAGAGGGCGCTAGCGCGCCTCCTCACCATGAGGGTCGGGGTCTGTGGGAACGCGGGAAGCGCGGCTCACGCCGCGCCGTTCGACTCGTTGTTGTTAGCGGCGGCAGCGGCTTTCGCACCGCCCTTGGCGACGCCGACGAGGGCCGGGCGCAGCACGCGCTCGCCGATGGTGTAGCCGGCCTGGACCACCTGAACCACGGTGCCCGACGGCACCGACGGATCGGGCACCTCGAACATCGCCTGCTGGAAATTCGGATCGAACTTCTGGCCCGAGGGGTCGAACTTCTTCACGCCGTGCTTTTCCAGCGCGTTGAGCAGCGAGCGCTCGGTGAGCTCCACGCCCTCGATCAGCGCGGTCAGGCCGGGATCGGCATTGGCACGCGCCTCGGCCGGCACCGCATCGAGCGCACGCTGGAGGTTGTCGGCGATATCGAGCACGTCGCGCGCAAAGCCGGTGATGCCGTAGAGCCTGGCGTCGGCGACCTCCTTGGTGGTGCGCTTGCGCAGGTTTTCCATCTCGGCCAGCGTCCGCAGCATGCGGTCGCGCGCCTCAGCCGCTTCCTTCTGCAGGATCTCGACCGAACCGGGCTCCGGGTCGTCGGGCATGATGTAGGGCTTCGACACAACGGGCTCGCCGGTCGGCGCGGTCGTGTCTTCGGGTTGCCGGTCTGGATTGGTCATCGGCTGCCTTCTCGAACTCGTCTCAAGGGATTTTTCTCGCCGGGATATCGTGCTTCGCAGCGCGAAAATCAAGCGCCCGTGATCAGGCGAAAACGGGCGTCAGCCACCCAGAAGGCGGCTGACGATGCGGGCGGCATAGTCCACGGTCGGGATCACACGGGCATAATTCAGCCGCGTCGGCCCGATCACGCCCAAAACGCCGACGATATGACCGGCGGCATCCCGATACGGCGAGATGATCGTCGAGGAGCCTGACAGCGAGAACAGCTTGTTCTCCGAGCCGATGAAGATGCGCACGCCCTCGGCGGTCTCGGCGCGCCCGAGCAGGTCGATCACGCCGCGCTTGGTCTCGAGATCGTCGAACAGCAGCCGCACCCGCTCGAGATCCTCCAGCGCATGCAGGTCTTCAAGCAGATTGGCGTGGCCGCGCACGATGAGCTGGCGGTCCTCGTTCTCCCCGCCCGACCAGCTCGCGATGCCCGCCGCGATCACCTTCTGGGTGAGCTGGTCGAGCTCGGCGCGGGCCTGCCCGAGTGCGGTTTCCAGCTCGAGCCGCGCCTCGGCGAGGGTACGGCCGCGGATACGGGCATTGAGGAAGTTGGAAGCCTCCGTCAGCGCCGAGGAGGGAACCCCGGGCGGCAGCGTCAGCACGCGGTTTTCGACCTGGCCATCCTCGCCGACCAGGATCACCAGCGCCCGCTCGGGTTCCAGACGGACGAACTCGATATGCTTCAGCCGCGCATTGGACTTCGGCGTCAAGACCACGGCCGCGGCGCGGGTGAGGCCCGACAGCCGCGTCAACGCCTCCTCCAGCGCCGCCTCGACTGATTGGGCATGGCCGACGGTGGTGAGCTGGCTCTGGATCGATTGCCGCTCGGCCTCGTTGAGCTCGCCGACCTGCATCAGGGCATCGACGAAGAAGCGCAGGCCGAGTTCCGTCGGCAGCCGGCCGGCGGAGGTATGCGGGGCATAGATCAGGCCGAGCTGTTCCAGGTCGGCCATGACGTTGCGCACCGAGGCCGGCGACAGCGGCAGCGCGATCAGGCGCGAAATATTGCGCGAGCCGACCGGCTCGCCCGTCGCCAGATAACTCTCGACGATTTGACGAAAGATGTCGCGGGAACGCTCGTTGAGCTGGGCGAGGCCCGCGCGCGGCGCGATCAGATGAATCGGATCGTGATGGGCCACAGACGGTAACTCCTCTCAGATGCACATAATTTGTCCATCCGGAAGGCCCCTGACAAGCGCGTCTTTGGCCAGGGTGGGGACGGCGTTTCGCCGCCCCCGGGGGGAAAAGGCCTTGCCGGGCCCCCTTCCCCCTCCTACAAGCACCGCGAACAGCCTTTTCCCTGCGAGTTTTGGAGGATTTCCCATGCGGCCAAGCCGCCGTGCGCCCGACGAATTGCGCCCCGTGACGCTGGAGCGCGGCGTGGTCAAATATGCGGAAGGCTCGTGCCTCGTGAAATTCGGCGACACCCATGTGCTGGTCACCGCCACGCTGGAAGACCGCCTGCCGCCGTGGCTGAAGGGCCAGGGCCGTGGCTGGGTCACCGCCGAATACGGCATGCTGCCGCGTGCGACCTCGGAACGTACCCGCCGCGAGGCCTCCGCCGGCAAGCAGAGCGGCCGTACCGTCGAGATCCAGCGCCTGATCGGCCGCTCGCTTCGCACCATCGTCGATCTCGAAGCGCTCGGCGAACGCCAGATCACGGTCGATTGCGATGTGCTCCAGGCCGACGGCGGCACGCGCACGGCCTCGATCACCGGTGCCTGGGTCGCGCTGGCCGACTGTGTCAACTGGATGAAGACGCGCAACATGGTCAAGGCCAACGTGCTGCGCGACAACGTCGCCGCGATCTCCTGCGGCATCTATAACGGCACCCCAGTGCTCGACCTCGATTATGCCGAGGACTCCGAAGCCGAGACCGACGCCAATTTCGTCATGACGGGCGATGGCCGCATCATCGAGGTGCAGGGAACGGCAGAACGCGAGCCGTTCACGGAAGGCGAGTTCCTGTCGTTGATGGCGCTGGCCCGCAAGGGTGTCGCGCGTCTCGTGGACTTGCAGAAAATGGCGGTGGCGTAGTCAATAGGCCATGCACCGGCGAATCACAGGCAAGCTGATCATCGCGACCCATAATCCCGGCAAGCTGGCCGAGATGCGGGAGCTGCTCGCGCCGCACGGCGTCGAGGCGGTCTCGGCCGGCGAGCTTGGCCTCGACGAGCCCGAAGAGACCGGCAACGACTTTCGCAGCAATGCCGCGATCAAGGCGATCGCCGCTGCCAAGGCAATGAAGCTTCCGGCCTTCGCCGATGATTCCGGCATCGTGGTGGACGCACTCGACGGCGCGCCGGGAATCTACAGCGCGCGCTGGGCGGGCCCCAAAAAGGATTTTGCCGCGGCGATGGCGCAGATCGAGCGCCTGCTAAGGGAGCGCGGCGCCACCACGCCGGACAAGCGCAGGGCGCATTTCGTTTCCGCACTCTGCGTCGCCTGGCCCGATGATCATCTCGACGAGGTCGAGGCGCGCGTCGACGGCACGCTGGTCTGGCCGCCGCGCGGCACCGCCGGCTTTGGCTACGACCCGATGTTTTTGCCCGACGGCCACGCGCGCACCTTTGGCGAGATGGAAAGCATCGAGAAGCACGGCCTGCCGCCATTGGGCCTTGGCCTCTCGCACCGCGCCCGCGCCTTCGTGAAACTTGCGGAGATCTGCCTTGAGCCGCGCTGACAGGGGCGCCTTCGGCGTCTACGTGCACTGGCCGTTCTGCCTGTCGAAATGTCCGTATTGCGACTTCAACAGCCATGTCCGCCACGCCGCGATCGACGAGGAACGCTTTGCCCGCGCCTTCGCCCGCGAGATCGAGACCACCGCCGAGCGCGCGCCCGGCCGTGACGTCACCTCGATCTTCCTCGGCGGCGGCACGCCGTCCCTGATGCAGCCGGCGACCGTCGGCGCCGTGTTAGACGCGATCGGCAAGCACTGGCGCGTCGCTGGCGATGTCGAAGTCACGCTGGAAGCCAACCCGACCAGCGTCGAGGCCACGCGCTTTGCCGGCTATCGCACAGCCGGCGTCAACCGCGTCTCGCTCGGCGTGCAGGCGCTCGATGATGTCTCGCTGAAGATGCTCGGACGCCTCCACAGCGCGCGCGAGGCTCTCGATGCGGTTGCCATCGCACGCCGCTCGTTCGACCGCTACTCGTTCGACCTGATCTACGCCCGCCCGGACCAGACGCCGGCAATGTGGGAGGGTGAGCTTCGCCACGCCATCGATGAAGCCGCCGAGCATTTGTCGCTCTATCAGCTTACCATCGAGGAAGGCACGCCGTTCTTCGGCCTGCACCAGGCCGGCAAGCTGAAGACGCCGGACGAGGCGGTCGCGCGCGCGCTCTATGACGTGACGCAAGAGACCTGCGACAAGCTCGGCCTGCCCGCCTACGAGATTTCCAATCACGCACGTCGCGGCGCCGAGTGCCGGCACAATCTGGTCTACTGGCGGGGCGAGGAATATGCCGGCATCGGTCCCGGCGCGCACGGCCGGCTCGACATCGACGGCATCAGGCACGCGACTGCCACCGAGAAGCGTCCCGAAGCCTGGCTGATGCGGGTCGAGACCAACGGCGACGGCGTCGTCACCGACGAGCTCCTCAACAGCGAGGAGCGCGCCGACGAATTCCTGCTGATGGGGCTGCGGCTCGCCGAAGGCATCGACCCCAAGCGCTACGCCGCGCTCGCCGGCCGGCCGCTCGATCCCCGCCGCATCGCGCTCTTGCGCGAGGAAGGCGCGATCACCGTCGACACGACGGGGCGCCTGCGCGTGACCAGCAGCGGTTTTCCGGTGCTCGATGCGGTAGTGGCGGATCTGGCGGCTTAACGTATCAACCGCATCGGCGTTGCGCTCCCTCCCCCGCTTGCGGGGGAAGGTTGGGGAGAGAGGGTGTCGCCGCGGTGGGAATCCCCAAGAGGAGAGAGCCCTCACCCGGCGCTGCGCGCTGACCTCTCCCGCAAGCGGGAGAGGTGATCCATCACGCCCCAAAGCTCTTTGGCGAGCCTGCGACCGCGACGCCGCCGCCGGTTGTGACCTTCATCACCGCGAGCCCGCGCTCGTTCGTCCCATCCGCACGGAAGCGGAACAGGCCGTCGATGCCGGCGAAGCCGGACGCGTTGGTGAGAACGTCCTGTGAGAAGCGCGTGGTGCCTTGCGTGCGCGCGAGCGCTGCGACGAGCGCCACCGCATCATAGGCGAGCGTCGCCGTGCGCACCGGCTCGGCGCCATATTTCGTGCGGTAGCGGCCGGAGAAGGCGCGAAAGCCCGCCGGGTCCGGCGCGGCGTAGAGACCGCCTTGCAGTGCCTGGCTGGCATAGACGCGCGGATTGTCCCACAGGCCGGTGCCGAGCAACTGGATGTTACGCAGGTTGGCGCCCGCCGCGGTCAGCGCATCGGCCACCGCGACGACGGAATCGCCGTCATCGGCGATGAACAGCGCGTCCGCGCTGCCGAGCGCCTGCGCGACGTTGCGCGCCGGCGTGGCGCGATCGCCGCCGAATTTCTCGAACGCAACCACGCGTCCACCCCGCCGCGGCACGGCGGCCTTGAAGGCTGCCTCCACCACATTGCCATAGGCATTCTCCGGCAGCAGCGCCGCGAAGGAGCGCTTTCCGATGCTGGCGGAATATTCGACGATGCGGTTGACGTCCGACTCGGGCAGGAAGCTCAACAGGAAGACGCCGCGGCCGGCGATGCTGGCATCGGTCGAGAACGCCATCACCGAGATGCCGCGCGTGCGCGCGACCTGCGCGACGGCGGGCACGGATTGGGCGAACAGCGGCCCCAGAATGATCTCCGCACCTTCATCGACCGCCTGCTGCGCGCCGCCTTGCGCGCCCTGCGGCGTGCCGTTGTCGTCCTTGATCAGGAGCTGGACGTTCGGGTTCTGGAATTCGGCGAGCGCCATCTCCGCGGCGTTGCGCATCGACTGCGCAGCAAGCCCGGCATTGCCGGCGGCCGACAGCGGCAGGATCAGGCCGACCTTCACCCCGCCGGTGCCGGCGGTGGTGGCCTGCTGCTGCGGCCCGGCCGGTGCCGGCTGCGAGGAGGAGCTGAAGGGATTGGAGAACTGGCTGAGACTCTGCTGCACGCCGGTGCAGGCCGAGAGCAGCGGCGCGCCCAATAGCAGCCCAAGCGCGCTGCGCCGGGTCGCTCCCGACGAAGCGGGCCCGGAGGTGGGAGACTTGGGGTAACGCGGGCCCGGCATGGCAGCTCTTCGTAACGACCAGCCCATCCAAGGCCCGGTCAGGACTTCACCTCCGCAAGGGAGGACGCGGATTGCAGCATATTGTCGACAAATAGTTAACCAAAACAAAAGGATAATGACCGCTTAACGCGGCCGCCCCTCCATCATGGCAAGCTATCCGCCGATTTTGCCGGGCTGCACCAACGCGGGCTTTTCGCCGCGAATATGGCGCAAGCGCGTCTCTCCCTTTAAGTATCCATTATGCGCGCAAAAGCCGCCCCGATAAATACGCCTGAAGGTGCGGCGGAACCCGCTGCGCGCGGTTTTGCCATTGGCACCCACCACTTTTCAGCCAGCAAGGCGGCGCCGGGCCTCTACCTCGTCGCCACCCCCATCGGCAATCTCGGCGACATCACCTTGCGGGCACTCGAGACGCTCGCCGGCGTCGACATCATTGCCTGCGAGGACACCCGGATCACGCGGCGGTTGACCGAGCGCTACGGCATCTCGGCGCAGCTCAAACCCTATCACGAGCACAATGCGGAGGCGGCGCGGCCAAAGATCCTGGAGGCGCTGTCCCAGGGCGGCTCGATCGCACTGGTCTCCGATGCCGGCACGCCGTTGATCTCCGATCCCGGCTTCAAGCTGGTGCGCGAGGTATCGAGAGCGGGCCACGCGGTCTACGCGCTCCCCGGCCCGTCCTCGGTGCTGGCGGCGCTGTCGGTCGCCGCGCTGCCGACCGACCGCTTCTTCTTCGAAGGCTTCTTGCCCGCCAAATCAACCGCACGCCGCAAGCGCCTCACCGAGCTCGCCCGTATCGATGCGACCCTGGTGCTGTTCGATTCCGGCAATCGCGTGCAGGAGACGCTGGCCGATCTCGCCGAGGTCATGGGCAATCGCGAAGCCGCGATCTGCCGCGAGCTCACGAAGCTGCACGAGGAGATTTCGCGCAGCTCGCTCTGCGAGCTCGCCGGCCGGGCCGACGCGCTGGAGACCCGCGGCGAGTTCGTGCTGGTGATCGGCCCGCCGGCAGCCGATGCGCAGGAGATGACGCCGGATGCGCTCGACGATCTCCTGCGCGAACAGCTCGCGACCAGCAGCGTCAAGGACGCGGTCGCGCATGCGGTCGAGCTCTCCGGCCGGCCGCGTCGCGAGGTCTATGCCCGCGCGCTCGAACTCGCCAAGAATCTGCGCAAGGATTTACGGGGCAACGATGGCGAAGACTGACGGCGCCCGGCCCGCCGAGCCAAAAGTCCCCGCGCCCGAACGCGTCGCCGCGTTCCAGACCGGCATTTCCGCGGAAAGCCGCGCCGCGGCCTTCCTGATCGCCAAGGGCTATCGCATTCTGGCGCGACGCTTCCGCACGCCGCACGGCGAGATCGACATCGTGGCGCGCCGGCGCAATCTGATCGCCTTCGTCGAGGTCAAGGCCCGCGCCAGCCTCGATGAGGCCGCCTTCGCCGTGACGCCGCGCCAGCAGCAGCGCATCATCGACGCCGCTCAGGGGTGGCTCGCCGCGCATCCCGAGCATGCCGAATTTGAATTGCGATTCGACGCCATGCTGATTGCGCCGCGGTCACTTCCACGCCATGTGTTGGCGGCATTCGACGCCTCGACCTGAAAGGCAGCCCATGAAACTGAACGTCGCCGTCCAGATGGACCCCATCGCCCGCATCAACATCCGCGGCGATTCCACTTTCGCGCTGCTTCTGGAGGCGCAGAAGCGCGGCCACGGGCTGTCCTACTATACACCCGACAAGCTGTCGCAGGTCGGCAACGAGCTGGTCGCGCCTGTCCAGCTCCTGACCGTACGCGACGAGCCCGGTGATCACTTCACCCTCGGCGAGCCCAGGCGCGAGGCGCTGAACGGCTTTGACGTGGTGCTGCTGCGCCAGGATCCACCGTTCGATCTCGCCTACATCACTTCGACCCATTTCCTGGAGTGCATCCATCCGAAGACGCTGGTCGTCAACGATCCCGCGAGCGTACGCAACGCGCCGGAAAAGCTGTTCGTGATGAACTTTCCGCAGCTGATGCCGCCGACCCTGATCTCGCGCGATCTCGATGAGATCAACGCCTTCCGCGAGCAGCACGGCGCCGTCGTCATGAAGCCCCTGCACGGCCATGGCGGCGCCGCGGTGTTCCGCGTGATGCCGCAGGACATGAATTTCGGCTCGCTCTACGACATGTTCTCGGTGACCTTCAAGGAGCCCTGGGTGATCCAGCAGTTCATTCCCGAGGTCAAGCACGGCGACAAGCGCATCATCCTGGTCAATGGCGAGTTCGCCGGTGCCGTCAATCGCGTCCCGGCGCCCGACGACCTCCGCTCCAACATGGTGCGCGGCGGCGCGGCGCAGGCAACCGACCTCACCCCGCGCGAACGCGAGATCTGCGAAACGGTCGGGCCGGCACTGCGCGAACGCGGCCTGCTGTTCGTCGGCCTCGACGTGATCAATGACAGGCTCACCGAGATCAACGTGACCTCGCCCACGGGTATCCGCGCGATCTCCCGGCTCGGCGGGCCGGACGTCGCGGCGAAGATCTGGGACGTGATCGAGAAGAAGCGGAGCAAGTAACCTCAAGGTCCGCGGACGCCGCCGCATCGGCGGCTCGACGTCCTCTCCACGTCATTGCGAGCGCAGCGAGCTAACCACGCGTTCACCATGTCGTGTCACGCACAGACATAAAACCCCTTTGCCCGTGCGTGAATCTACGGAGTTCTCGCATTCCGAATAACGCGGCGTTCACCATGCAGCCAAAACTCGCTGCGTGACCGGCGATCAGATTCGGCCTCGCAACACCACTTATACTTTTACTGCCTACTCATCGACGACGAGGGAACCCGCCACGTGCGGTTCGAGTGCCCGCGTAAGTGATGGGGATACCCGGGGATGATGAGTGGGGAGTATCGGAACGCGGTGCGCATTCGGGGGAATGGCGCGCGTTCTTTCGGGATGGGGATCATGCTGATGCTGGGCCTCGCCGCAGCACCGGCGATCGCGGCGGACGCACCGGTCGGCGACCAGACCCCGGTGCAGGCGCCTGATCTCGGCGTGTCACCGGTCGCAACGATCGCTCCGGCCAGGACCCGCTTCCTCGCGCTCGGCGTCGGCAAGTCGGTGGTGATCGACCTGCCGCGCGAGGTGAAGGACGTGCTGGTCGCAGATCCCAAGATCGCCAACGCCGTGATCCGCTCGGCACAGCGCGCCTATATCATCGGCGGCGCGGTCGGGCAGACCAACGTCGTGTTCTTTTCGGCCGACGGCCAGCAGGTTGCCTCCTACGACATCGCGGTGAAGCGCGACCTCAACGGCGTGCGCGCCGCGCTCCGGCAGTCGATGCCGGGCGTCCAGATCGAAGGCGTCGGTGACGGCGTCATGCTGACCGGCTCGGTGTCGAGCCCGGTCGAAGCGCAGCAGGCCGGCGACGTCGCCTCGAAACTTGTCGGCGGCGCCGACAAGGTCGTCAACAACATCGTCGTGCGCGGTCGCGACCAGGTGATGCTGAAGGTCGTGGTCGCCGAGATGCGCCGCGACATCATCAAGCAGATGGGCGTCGACCTCAGCGCCAGCCTGAATGCTGGCACGGCGGTCGTGAGCTTCAACAATTCCAACCCGTTCTCGGTAAGTGGCGGGCCGCTGGTCAGTAACAACGGGCTTGGGCTGGGCGCTCTCTCCAAGGGCTCGGTCACGGTCGCCGCAACCATCCGCGCCATGGAAAGCGCCGGTGTCGTGAAGACGCTGGCCGAGCCGAATCTGACCGCGATCTCGGGCGAATCGGCAACCTTCATCGCAGGCGGCGAATTTCCGATTCCGGGAGGCTATGCCTGCGATCCCGTCACGCACGTCTGCACCACGCAGATCTCCTACAAGAAGTTCGGCATCTCCCTGAACTTCACACCGGTGGTGCTGAGCGAGGGCCGCATCAGCCTGCGTGTGATGACCGAGGTCTCGGAGCTGTCGAATACCAACTCAATCACCGTCTCGCAGAACATCTCCTCGAACTCCACGAGCTCCGTCACGATCCCCTCGATCCAGACCCGCCGCGCCGAGACCACGCTCGAGATTCCGTCGGGCGGCTCGATGGCGATGGCCGGCCTGATCCAGCAACAGACCAAGCAGGCGATCAACGGCCTGCCCGGCTTCGACCAGATCCCGGTGCTTGGCCAGCTGTTCCGCAGCCAGGATTACGTGAACAACGAAACCGAGCTGATGGTGATCGTGACGCCCTATGTCGTGCGCGCGGTCGCGCAGAAGGAACTGTCCCGGCCCAATGACGGATTTGCGCCGCCATCGGATTCGCAATCCGCGCTGCTCGGCCGCATGAACCGTCTCTACGGCATCGCACGCCACATCGATCCCGTCACCGGCTACCAGGGCGATTTCGGCTTCATCATCGACTGAGACGAACGAAGCTTCAACACGAGGGGGATGAAGCGATGACGAGACTACCGGTCGATTGCCGCAACAAGCTACGCCTCGCGGTCGCGCTGATGGGGCTCTCCGTCATGCTCGGTGCATGCAACACCACCGAGGAGGTCGTCACCCAGACGGTGCCGACCGACTATCGCCAGCGCCATCCGATCGCGGTGCAGGAAGGCAAGCGCTCGATCGTGATCTTCGTCGGCCAGGCCCGCGGCGGCCTATCAGAAGCGCAGCGCGCCGACGTCATGGGCATCGCGCGGGACTGGGCGCATGAAGGCACCGGCGCCGTCGTGGTCGACGTGCCCGTCGACACCAAGAACGCCCGCGCTGCGGCTGCGACCTACCACGAAATCCGCTCGGTGCTGGCGGCCGGCGGCGTGCCCGCGCGCGGCATCGTGCAGCGCCCCTATCGCCCCGAGGATGCCGCCCTGCTGCCGACCATCCGGCTGAGCTATTCGAAGATCGCCGCGGTCGCAGGTCCCTGCGGGCTGTGGCCGGAGGATACCGGGCCGTCGATCTTCGACCCCGGCTACAACGAGAACAGGCCGTACTTCAACCTCGGCTGCGCGACGCAGCGCAACCTCGCGGCGATGATCGACAACCCCGCCGATCTCGAGCAGCCGCGCGCCGAAACGCCTGCCTATGCAGAGCGGCGCGCGATCGCGTTCGAAAAGTACCGCAAGGGCATGCCGACCTCGACGACCTATCCCGACGCCGACAAGGCCAAACTCAGCGACACGGGCAAATGACAATGAGCGCCCACTACGAAGACGACGCCGACGATCCGCAGCACCCCGACGTACACATTGCGCCGGTCCCGCGGGTCTCGGTGCAGGCGTTTTGCGAGACCGAGCAGACCTATGACGCGATCACCGCGGCCGGCCAGGACCGCCGGCTTGCGAAGGCGCATCTGACCGTCAAGGAAGGTGGGCTTGCTGCGGCGGTCGAGGCCTACAGCACGATGCCGACGCCGAACGTGATCGTGATCGAATCCGACGGCACGCGCGACATCCTCGAAGGGCTCGACGACCTCGCCGGCGTCTGCGATCCCGGCACCCGCGTGGTCGTGATCGGCAATCCCAGCGACGAGGCGCCCTATCGCGAGCTGGTGCGCCGCGGCGTCAACGACTACGTGATCGGGCCGGTCGAGACCATCGACGTGGTGCGCTCGATCTGCAGCCTGTTCTCGGCCTCGGAAGCCATCATCACCGGCCGCGTCATCGCGGTGGTCGGCGCCAAGGGCGGCGTCGGTGCATCCACGATCGCGCACAACGTCGCCTGGACCATCGCGCGCGATCTGGCGCTCGATTCGGTCGTGATCGATCTCGATCTCGCCTTCGGGACCGCGAGCCTCGACTACAACCAGGATCCGGTGCAGGGCATCGCCAACGCGGTGCTGACGCAGGAGCGCCCCGACACCGCGCTGATGGAGCGCCTGCTCGCCAAATGCACCGAGCGTCTCAGCCTGCTGGCAGCACCCGCCACGCTCGACCGCGTCTATGATTTCGGCGCCGAAGCCTTCGATGCGGTCTTCGACACGCTGCGCATGACCACGCCCTGCATCGTGCTCGACGTGCCCCATCAATGGTCGGGCTGGACGCGCCGCGCGCTGATCAACGCCGACGACATCGTGATCGTGGCCGAGCCTGATCTCGCCAACTTACGCAACACCAAGAACATGCTGAGCGTGCTGAAGGCCGCGCGGCCCAACGATCGGCCGCCGCTCTACTGCCTCAACCAGGTCGGCATGCACAAGCGCGCGGAGATCGAGGTCAAGGCCTTCGCCAAGACCATGGAAAGCCAGCCGGTCGCGGTCATTCCCTTCGATTCGAAGCTGTTCTCGACGGCCGCCAATAACGGCCAGATGATCGCGGAGGTCTCCAAGAGCCACCGCACCGCCGAGACGTTCCAGAACCTCGCCAACCGGCTTGCCGGGCGCGGCGAGGTCAAGAAACCGAGGCAGTCGCTGCTGGCGCCGCTGCTGAAGAAGCTGAAGGGCAAGCCGAAGCGCGAATCCGCGCCGCACCGCAAGGCGTCGTAAGCTCTGACAAGATCAGATCCGTCCGGCGCCTCGATACTCACCTCTCCCTACGGGAGAGGTGATCCGAGTTCGCCGGCTGACACGGTGCACTCATCATGCCCTAGCCTGGCCTGTCGCGGGCGGCAGCTACTTCTCCGCCCTCTGCTGCTTCTTGGTGAGGAGCTGCCTTAGCGCCGTGACCTTGGCCTGGGCCTCGTCCGGCGGCAGATCAGCCTTCACGATGCCCTCGGCCTCGGCCTGGCGGCCCTCCAGTGCGACCACGAGCGCGAGATTGGCCCGCACGCGCGCATCCTGCGGCGCTCGCTCATAGGCGCGGCGCAGCGTTTCCTCCGCCTTGGGCAGATTGTTCTGGAGCACGTAGGACAGGCCGAGATTGGACAGCACCGACGGCTCGTCCGGCACGATCTTCAGGGCGCTGCCGTAATATTGCTGCGCCTCCTCGTTGCGGCCGAGTTGATCGAGCACCGTGCCCTGCGCCGACAGGATGTGCCAGTCGGGATCCTCCGGCGTATGCGCGCGGCTCAGGACATCGAAGGCCTGCTGGAAATTGCCGTTGTCGGCGAGAGCGCGGCCATAAGCCGCAAGCAGCGGCCTGTTGTTGGAGTGGGTGAGCACGGCCTGCTCGAGCACGGCGACGGCCTGCGAGCGCTGGCCGTTCTCGCGCAGCGCCTTGCCGTATTGCAACGCGATCTCGGGATCGCCTGGCGTGGCCCGGTAGCGCTCGCGCAAGGCGTCCATATCAGGCTTGGCCTCACGGGTCGTTTCCGACCTGATGCCGAGCGCGCCGGTGACGTCCTCGAGCCCGGTGGTCTGACAACCGCAAAGCCCGAGCGCGAGAAGCGCGGAGAGCAGCAATCGCGCCGGAGAAGAGACAAGGGACGAACGCAGGGACATGCTCTGATCTACCGTCGGCGACTGATCAGAGATGCTTTCCCGATTAACGCTAAATTCCGGTTAAGGAGCGTCGCCTCGTGCGGTCTTATTGTTTGAGCACGATCTCCGCGCAAACGCGTTCCGCGTTTGTCGCGAGGGAAAACCGCTTCACACTTTGCGCTAACGCGGCCCTTCGGGTCCGGATCAGGCTCTAGTCGATGAATTCGGCGCCGAATTCGCAGCCGATGCGCCAGCGGAGCTGGCACTGGCGAGAATAGTCCGGCGCGAAGATGATGGTGAACTGCGGCGGCACTTCCAGGAACTCCGCCACCACTTTCACACCGCCATCGGAAATATCCGTGATCGTGCAGTCCCTCGGCAGCGACCCCGCGCCAAAATGTATCTTGGCAAGCCGACTGCACACCCGACGTTCGCTTCTCCGGCGATTTGCAAGCATCTCGATTATTCACTTGTTAGATCACGGCCCATCCCGCGCCTCTACAGGTAGCGAACATTCGTTGGGATGTGCTGAGCGGATCGGCTCGCATTCGAGGCTTACTGTCCCCGTCCCGTTTACGCCTCGTTAGGACGTGCCTGGAGGGCGGGATAAATGTTCCCGTCTTGTTCTTGCCAGACAAACGGCCGCCTGCTACCCTCGATTGTGCAAGAGGGGCAGGCTGGTTCGAGCATGGTTCAGCGGGTTTCTACCGTCGCCTTTGAGGGGATCGAGGCCCGTGCGGTCGACGTGCAGGTGCAGGTCGCCCCTGGCCTGCCGGCCTTTGCCATTGTCGGTCTTCCGGACAAGGCGGTTTCGGAGGCGCGCGAACGGGTGCGCTCGGCGCTGATCGCCTCGGGGCTGGCGCTGCCGGCGCGGCGGATCATCGTCAATTTGGCGCCGGCCGATCTGCCGAAGGAAGGCAGCCATTACGACCTGCCGATTGCGCTCGGGCTGATGGCGGCGATCGGTGCCATCCCGCCGGATGCCCTCACCGGCTTCACGGTGCTCGGCGAGCTCGGCCTCGACGGCTCGATCGCGCCAGTCGCCGGCGTGCTGCCGGCCGCGATCGGCGCCAATGCCCGCGAGGAAGGGCTGATCTGTCCGGCGGCCTGCGGCTCGGAAGCGGCCTGGGCGAGCCCGGACATTCAGATCATCGCCGCCAGCTCGCTGATCCAGATCGCCAACCACTTCAAGGGCACGCAGGTGCTGTCGCGGCCTTCGCCGAAGGTGCA
Source organism: Bradyrhizobium sp. CCGUVB23 (assembly GCF_024199885.1). Classification (NCBI taxonomy): domain Bacteria; kingdom Pseudomonadati; phylum Pseudomonadota; class Alphaproteobacteria; order Hyphomicrobiales; family Nitrobacteraceae; genus Bradyrhizobium; species Bradyrhizobium sp. CCGUVB23. The sequence continues at coordinate 3,918,301 of NZ_JANADQ010000001.1, read as the reverse complement.
TGAGGCGGCCGCCTCCCCGCTCGACCTGCGCGACATCAAGGGCCAGGAAAGCGCCAAGCGCGCGCTGGAGATCGCGGCGGCCGGCGGACATCATCTGCTGATGTCGTAGACAATTGTCCGGATCAATCATCCCCGATCAGGGACAATAGACCCGTATTTGTATTCATATATGTCGATTCTTCTGCTGTCCCCTGTTGGGGCGTCTGGTCCCGTGATCGACGGCTGAATAAGTTGCCGTTCTCTTGCTGACGAACTTCCCGCTCCCGTTGCACCTCAGAATATGAGGCTGCCAACCATGTCATGCGTTCGAGCAGAACCGGATCAAGCGCGTAGTAACGGGTCTTGCCGCCGGTCTGCGTCTTCTCCGAACGCGCGACTTTAAGTCGCAGGCCGATACGATCCAGAAACCGGTTGAGCTGGCGAACCGGGTTCTCCTCGAGATCCTGCCGCATTGGTTCGGAGAAGATCTCCTCAATGGCAGTCCGATTTTCTGCACAAACGCGTGCGAACTCGGTGAGGCTGGCGGCCGTGACAGAGTGATGGGAATTGAACCCTGCGGGCTTGGTTAGGCCAGCTACTCGCATCAGGACTCCGATCATTCGAGCCGGGCTGGTGATCTGCACGCGGCCCCTAGACAGCTGAAGCGGTTCGGCCAGTACATTGAGGAGATCGGGGAAGTCGTCCGTCACCCAAAGCGCGGTGATCTCCGCCATGGTCCGGACGCGCTCGATGAGCCTGTCGTCGAGATTCATCTCTACCAGCTCCTCATCGAGCGGCACGCCAATTGTGCTCTCGAAAATATACTTTTCGTATGCTGCCCTGTCCCCGGGAGAGAGGGTGGCGCCATTGCTCACCCGCAGATCCAGATCGATGTAATCGGCCTCCGTGAGCTTAGCGGCCTTGAGCAGCATCTCGGCCCGCTCGTCTCGTCGCTGACTGCGAGCTTGGTCGTAAGGGCTCGCCTTTACTCGGCCCTCGACCCGCTCGATCACCCATCCATTCGCCTCTCTGAGCTTGCAAAACAGCTCGACGAGGCGGTTCTTGGATGCGCGCTCAAGGGCGGTGACGTGCGCACAAATCAGAAGCAGGGGATCATTGGGGTCGTAGTCGACCATACCGTCGGGGCGCCGTCCTCTCACCGCGCGGTTGACGGCATAGGCGCGCGCGAGATCATCCTTGATCACCTCGACGTTGCAAGTGAAGTTAAATGTAGCCCGATCAATCCAGACGTCGACAGCCCCGGGATTGCGAACCCGGCAAAGCTGTTGGTCGATGTCGGTGTGCGTGTTGACCAAGGGATAGAAGAACCCGAAGACACGGTCGACCTTGCACTCGCCGTTCGGGAACGTGATGTCGATGCCAGTGCCCAGTGATGGCGACGCGAGCACGACTTGCACCTTCAAGAACTCGGTCCTGATATTCTTGACGAACCTCACGACAGCTTCGTCCTGCGAGTTGTCACCAGTCACTACCCGCAATACGACTTCCTCGCCACACTCATTCCGGATCATGCGCTCGGCGTTCAGGATGAACTCCTTTGCGTTGCTCGCGACGAAGCACCGTTCACCTCGGCGCACTGCCGCAATCAGCTCCATCTCCAGCAGCTTGCGGTCCCGGTGGAGGCGCATCTGTCTGTTTTCGCCCGATACGATCGGCGCGTTACAAATGATCCGGCAGTTTCCCTCCCAATCGCGTGGTCGCAGCGTCCGCATTGCGTGAGTGGTCAAGAGGCCCATGTCAGCGTCAAGAGCGACCACGGCCTTAGCATGCGTGATCTCATACGCGAGCGCATCAAAGCATTGTTCCACCCCGGCGCGCTGCTTGATCGTCTCGCTTAGGAGGTGCTTTAGCACCTGTTCGACCTCATCGATGATGACGAAATCGAATGGACCCTTTCGGCGCCATGCCGGTTGTCCATTCCTCGCGTTGAACGACTCATTGAATTTCGGAAGACTATCTAGGCACACTGCCAAGGTAAGAACACCCTTGGGATCTTCTCGATCAACATCGATGTAACAGCGCAAGCCAAGTTTGGCAGCCGCTTCAATGATGAGCGTTCGTCGGTGTCCGATCAGGAGAATTGATTTTGGCCGATCGTTTCGTCTGATTCCTGGGAGCTGTCTCGCCAAGATCTGCCGCATTATCGAGACTAGCGCTTCCGTCTTCCCAGATCCCTTCGGGCTCTTAACGAGAGTGACCCCCGGCGAATACGTGATCGCAGGCAAGAACTTCTGCTGGGACCGAACGAACTTCGGCTTCGGCGGAAAAAATCGCTCAAACCCGATCGCGTCTTCCTGACTGTACTGCTCGCAGGCGCGCCTAGCTTCGAAAAGCTTGTCGAACGCGTCGAAGTCATATGAGTCGCGTTGATCGTCCGGCCAAAACGTAACCTTGCAGGCGGAGCAATAGATTCCTACGCTGCCGCGCCGCGACCTCAAGACAAACGCACTCGGATTCGTATCCGCGTGATAGGGGCAATGCACGCTGGCAGCAAGTTCAAGTTCATCCACTCGGCAGCTTTCGCCGGTGGCCAGTTTCACCAACTCGCCGGGTCCCATGCGTCGGGCCGAATCGACCGGCCATCGACTGTCCACCGGACCTGCCTTTTGTGCACGCGCATCCCTACCCCTTGCAATCAGGTCCGCTACGACCTGAGCCGGCATCGACCTCGAAATTCGGACGAAGATGGCTCGACTATTCCCGAAAAACATGCGCGCTCCGTCGGAAACTGACCTGTCGGAGCCAAGCACAACAGCTAGCCCAAGCTGCGCATCCGCCCAATCCTTCGCACTCTGGACAACCTCATCTAAGACGAAGATGATCCGGAAGCGATGTCTCTGTGGGGTGTGCGATGCTGTCGTATGGATCAGGCCGGCATGGCGACGCACCACTGTGTGAGCCCTGGCCTCATCGAGGGTGATGCCCTCGTCAACGTCAGCGGCCAAGAAGCCGGCCCGAGCGAAAGAGATCGCCTTACGGCGACCGTCCTTGTACTGGGGCGCAATGGCGTGGCCACGCGAGACATGATCGGCCAGATCGTCGAGCGTTGCCTCAATCGATTGCCAGTTCTTTCCGAAATCGATGGGCGCGGACCGATTTGGCTTGTCTATAATCCCCGTGTTGACGCCGATAGAGCAAGTGAAGCCGGAATCTCGCACGATGCGGGTCCTGATTGGGATAAGACGGGCGATAGCGCGCCGCCCGTGGGCGGCAGCGCGACAACGCGAAAGTTAGGGCGGAGGAGCCTAAGTGGGGCGCAGACCGATATCCAAGCTGGAGGGTCCGACATCGGATTCGTCGATTGACCCATCGCTCGGGTGAGGTTCCTCCGTTTTCACCACGCCGATCTTGGAGCGGCATTCAAGAACCAGCGTGGCGTCGAGCTCCTCGCGAAGCCGATCCAGCGTCTTAGAGACGCACGCCATTTCTGCACGCACCTCGGCCGAGGATCGAGAGTGGAACAGGACTGGTCCGAGAATTTGCTTGCGCAGCCTCCTGTGTGTCTCGAGCACACGCATGATCAGGATGACGACGAGCCCGACGACAGTCGCATTCTCACGTTGCATTTCCATGATGGACAGGTCCAGAAGGTCGTCGATGACGTCGCGGATTTCCTGATCCGCTGTTTGGACGCCGAACAACTGCCCCTTCTTGTCCTCATAGTAAGTGGCGAGCACCAGGTCGTTGAGCGTAAACCTGTGATCGGGCTTCATTGTGGGATCTGAGTCGAGCGCTTTCAGCCGAGCCTCATCGGCCTCGATCCAGACGTATCGTTGGCTGGGCGGATCGCCCTCCTTGTTGCTGTTCAGGGTGTCCGCTCTGCCCGTCCTGTTCCAATTCACGACGTTCACAAATTGCCTCCTATCGCTGTGTGAGCACAAACGTCCGCGCGCACCGATCATCCAGCTTGCAAGCTGCAGCGGGCACGGCGTCGCCGGACGGGTCTCTTTTGACAGGGCTGACAACAGAGGGATATTGCGAAGCGTGGTGACCAATTGAATCAATCGGCCTCCACATGTCGCAATGGTTATAAGCTCGAAGTCCCGGCTATTTTCTGTGGCGGATCTTTTCCTTGATCCGATCGGTCAATCCGAGCCGCGAGATTATGAACTGGAGGTTTTGGGGCGTTTGTTCATAACGCAGTTCGCTCTTTAAACGCTTACAAACTTCAGCAATGCTGATGGTTGGGGGATGATGTCGACCAACAGTTACGCTGTCTCTCTCAAGCTTCTTGATCTTTTCCGGTGTCCATATCCTTGACGCGCCGACGGGTCGATCTGTGTGGATCATGATCAGATCATGCAACAGCTGCCACCAATGAAAGGGATCATTCACGTTAAGCTTTGCGTCGCGAAACGTCCTAAGCAGCACTTGATCATCTTCGTCTCCGTCCTCGATGAGGGTGACAACTAGGTCAAAGGCGCTTCCGGGATCGTCTCGATTGATTTCGCGCGCTAGGCTGCGCCGTGCCATGTTCTTACGAGCGAGGCCACGAATCTGATCCTTCCACAGCTTCTGATAGTTTTTCGACACGCGCTGCGATCCCTTCAGTCACGGTAGCTTCAGTTCAATATCTCGGATTGCACAATTTGGCTTCACGAAGGTCTAGGTGAGACACGTCATGTTTCTGGGGATAGGCGACACGATCGACAATCAAACGGTTTGCGCGACATTTGGGGTCGCGAACATGGGCGGCATCCGTGTCAATTCCAGACGCAACCTCATCGTGCTCGTGTCCAACAATACGGACACGACTTACCGCAATGAGTGGATCGACGGCGACCTCCATTTCGTCGGCATGGGAGCCGTCGGACCACAGAGGCTTGATCGCCAGAACCGGACGCTGGCCAACTCGCGGGCAGCTGGGGCTACACTGTACCTGTTCGAGGTCTTCGAGACATCCCGGTACGTCTACGCTGGCGAGGTGGAGGTGATCGATGACCCGTATTTGACGGAGAGGCCGGACGCTCAGGGCAGGCTTCGTCTGGCCTGGGTGTTCAAGTTGCGGAAGAAGCGCGCAACCAACGGACCCGAGCCGAATGGGTCGTCCGTACCGAACCATCTACCTTTCGAGGCTTACGCCGTGATCGGATCAAACCTGACCGAAGAACAACGGCGGATGGTGAATGATGCATTGGATCGGTTGAGGGAAGCTGGCATCAGCGTATTCGATCGGCGAGACGTCGAGCGCAATCGATACGATAAACGGCTTTGCGAATGGCAGGAGGCTGTGCTCGATCACGTTCGCGCGTACGTCAGGGATCTGGTCGAGATCAGGAAGAAAATCGCCAAATCGGGCAACCGAGCCTTTGGCCTGATTGATGACGAACTGAAGATCAACTCGGGGAGCACCGAGCAGGAGCTGCGTGCCGCGCTAAAGCTACTCGATCGAGACGATCCGATTTCGGCCGAGCACGTGTTTGAGGAAGCCCGTCGCGCAGTGCCGTTCCCCGACCCGCCGAGTGGGATACTGGATGCTGACCGTGAACAGGATGACTTACCTGAAATCCCGAAGTCTCGGCCTGCTGTCGCCTGTCGATTTCGAGATTTCAAGTGATTCAGATTGTACCTCACCCTCACTCCGTTCGGGTGAACGCCCTTCGGGTTGTTCGGGAGATCTAGTAACCTGAATCTCGCATCTGCCCTTATGTTGCGGTTATGGTTGAGGCAAACGCTTTGCCGCACTGGCAAAGCGTCCCTCCCGCTGCGTCTAACGGCGTCGGAAACGTCGGACCAGAGGAGCCATGGTCTCGGCCGGGACGGGTAGTGCGGTTCGCCCCCTTGCGCCTCTGCTTGTCTACGCAGCGTCTCGGCACGGCCGATCCGACGACAGTGCCACCCTCGACGGTCTAAAGCTTCTCCGTCTCTCGCGGGCTTAGATTAGCGACCTTGCCCGCTTCGGTCGTTCATTCCCAGGAGCGTACCGGACCGACTGGTCCGACGCTCCGACCGGTGTCTCGGCCCACCGGGATTTTCCGCGAGTACCCCTGCAACGGAGGTCACGGTTTGGTCATTCACGCCGAGATGTCGAATTACTTATTGGTTGGAGCGCTCCTGGAGAGGCTTCGATGGTCTGAATTGCGCTCATCGCCGGTCGATAAATCGGATTACGGGTAGCTCAAATCACGAGCGCGACCGTGGCCGGTTCGGACGTCACGCTTAGTAACTCGCCGGCTCTCCTTCAGGGGGATCCTAAATCGGCTACCCCCGGGGGCAGGTGCTGCCAAGTCCATCTATACCACATCGACCCGCGCCGACCTGAGTATTAAGACTTCCATCAATATGCCTGTTGCGCTCGCGGGGTTGCTCACCGGTCGCTTGGTAAGCCCTACCACAGAGCTTGGCTGCACGAACCGCTTGCAACCTTAAGTGACATGGTGTGGACTATCCCTCGTGCCTCTCCGGACAGCACCCCTTGATAGCTCAGTCTTCGCAGATTCAGGGCGCTGCAAGGACCGGTGAGGAGGACATATTTGAAAATTCTTTTTTGAATCGCAAAAGGAGGTTGCCGTGAGAGGATTGGGGCTGACGCTGCTGGCATGCTGCTTGTGGTCAACTTCGGCCTTTGCAAAACCACCACTTGGCTACAGTGTTGACAGCTCTGGACCTCACCAGGAGCTGAAAGATCACACTCTTTACGAGATAAGGTTCGTCTGTGAGCGCGGCCCGGGCCTCGCCAAGGATTCGGGTAATCTAGCAGACGCTATCGGCGATTTCTTTTTGCATCACAACGATTCTGCTAACCAATATATCATCGTGGGCAATGATAGTGCCGTGGTGGACGCGACGGATCCCGGCAAGATCAAGCTTCCCGAAAAAGCGATCTCCATAGTCCCGGTATTTTCGATTAAGGACCAAAGCGTCGTCGATAATTTTGATGCGTGCCAGAAGTCGATCTACGTTCAGGGCACCCAAAAAATTTACCTGATTCCGACGGTGGCTTGGTCCTCCCATTTCACGGAAGGCGCGGGGCTCTCGGCACTCTATCAAGCATCGAAGCTCATCTCCCCACTGTGGTCACTCTTCAATCCGGCGGCTATCCCAGCTGCGATCGCCTCGAAAATTTCCAACGCTCAAGCGACCGAGGATCCCATCAAGAGCATACTTTCGCAGATGAACGCCGACCAAAACTATGGCACGACCATACGCTTGAGGACCGGGCGATATATTATAAAAACGAAGTTAAGCACGGTCACTCTGAATGTATCTCAGATTCCTTCAATTGTGGGAGCCACCTCCGACGACTTGCGACGTGATTTTCGTGCAGCGCTTGATGCCGCGCCCCAAAAGATTCCGTCGACCAATTTCGAAGGGGTTTGCAGTCAAATTGCAACCACTCTTCAAGGAGCCGGCTTTTCGCAAGACCAGGACATTCCCTATGCGCTGACCCATTTGGCAAGCGGCGCGTTATCGAGCAAAGGCGATCTCATCCGTTGTCTAGGAATCTATGCGGTACGGGCTACGCGTCTGGGCAATATCCTCTGGTCTTGGATACCAGAAGCAAAACGTGTGACGGAAGAAGAAGCCAGCATTGTCACCGATCCAAATCTGCCCGGACCAGCGCTCCAGCCCGACTTCAGCCGTGTTGAGGGCGTGTTGGACGATTTCGTGCGTGATCTATCGCGCACAGCCAAGAATCTAGATTCAAACGGCAAGCCACTTCCCCAATACGTTTCGGAATTGAAGACCACGATGGCGCCGACAGTGATTATCAACGACAGGACTGAAGCAGCACAATTCGATTCGATGCAGCCGCTCGACGCTCAAAGGCTCGGCGAGGCGTTAATTGCACAGCACTATTTCCGTTTCGGTTGTTACGCCCAAATTACAGAGAAATTTGGAAGCAATACGGATGGAGCGGCAGCGATGTTCATTGCTTTTAAGGTCGGCAAAGACACGCCCTCACCCGTTAGTCTTGATACGGCATTAGGTGTCCGCGTGCTTTTCGGAAAGGGAGGGCTCGTCTCCCAGCTAACGTTCACGGATAAGCGGCCGGCCATTATGGCGGCACTTGATGCAAATGGATGGAATTGCAATCTCGTCGTCCAAAAGCCGACATCATAACAAATCGATGCCGAGGGAGTGATCAATGCGCGCGTTCGGCTCCGGCTTTAGCCGGCACGGGCAAGCATAACGCCGTTCGCCTGATGTTCGTGCCGGGTCTGACGCTCGCATAAATGAGCATCCTTTTGGTACTGCGCAAGGAGCGTCGTCCTCTACATTGCTCGCAATCCATCCGATGTCCTGATGGAGAAGAGTTGAAGCTCGGAGTCTATCCGCATGGGGGCATAATCGATCAGATGTATAATCGCGTTACCCACCCGCTTGAGTTGGTTGCCCCCTAGAACTTCGATATGCCCGGATTGACTTGGGTCCATCTTGTTAAAGAAAGCGACATGTCCATGCGTCGGATCGGAACGATGCTTAAAAATGGCGATATCTCCTTGTTTTGCCATGATTGGCGAGCCATCGCCGACCTTCCAGATCTCTTTGCCCCAATGCTGATCAATGAAGCTTTGCGATGAGGCGCTATTTGTCCCTTTGACTCCAGATTGGGCCAGGCACCAATTTACAAACGCAGCGCACCAGGGGGTGGTATCGCCGGCAGGTTTTTGCTTTAGATCATAGAAGAATTTTACGATGACCGGATTTGCGTCTGATTCCGGCCACGCCTCTTGAAATCTAGCAGGAACACTTTCCTTGAAGTATTGCGCCACTTCAAACGGACGCTTTCCCCTAGGAGCTTCGCCTAATATCTTGAACGCATCTTTCCAAGAAGGATCTGTGGGCGGGAGGATGTTTCTTCCTAGAGTAATCTGGCCCGCGTCCCACGTTTTCAAAAAGGCCACCACATCGGAAGCATCATCCTCAGCCTTTGCAGCAGTTATTGTTAGTGAAGCAAACGCTGATGCCAGACGGAGAAGTTCCCTTCTATTCATACGCGATATCCCTTCTACAGGTGGCCGCAGGAGGCCGATCTAGCCTCTTTGTAAATCGGGCCCCATTGGTCGAGGAATTGACAAGTGTAGCGATACTCATCGTGCTTGAACGGATTGTAGGTCGCCCGGTGGTCTTCGGACGTCTTAACGAGTGTCACGTTTCGCTCTGGAAAGGCCCTTTCACGCTGAACTTTTTGAGAGTTACAAAAGGACAGCGGGTCGCTTCCGCCACCGCGCCAATCTGAATCAGCCGACCAAGGCTGCGAGTTCGACCAGCCCTCGAGACCGTGGTCGGGATGTCGGCAAAAAGGGAACTGCGTCGACTGAATCGCTGCGTTTTGAATTTCTACATGCGTTTGCGGGTTAACAGGACCTAGTATCGTGTCTCCATCCTGACTTCCGACTTTGCCGTACTCCGGCTTTTGACCCGGGGCGCGCTGCGGCAATCTCGTGAAGACGAACTGCATAAGCTCCGTTCCCGTGACGTACCCATCTTCGTTGAAGTCGGCGGCGGCCAATCCCTCAACAAGCATGCTGGTGAATTCGCCTTTCGCAGGTATGTCTTGTTCTGCGCTTCCCGCCGTAAGAAATTGACGAGCTGGATTCTGTAGCTCTGGGCTCAGCAGATAACCCTTGGGTGCGACCGGAAATCCTCCAGCCCCCAGAGAAGCAATGATTGCTCCCGCTCGACAGGCCTCAAGTGCGAAGAAGATGTGTTTAGTCGTCGCCTGCTTGGCGTACTCGGCCAACTGCGAAATATAAAAAGCCTTCGATCTGAAGGCATTTGCATCTAGATGGGGATCCGGACTATCGACCGGGACGATGAACGTCCTAGTGCCGTTAGAATCCGCAGGGCTACCCAAGGTATAGCCATGGCCAAAATAATAAAAGAACAGCCTTCCATCAGGCAAGTTGCCGTAGTTACTGAACACGTCTGCCAAGACAGTTTTCAGCTCAGCTGATTTCAAGTCCCGCCAAATATCAACATGAAATCCGCGAGCTTCCAGAGCCTTCAGTAGTATCTGCTCGTTTTCTTTGGCGGGCTCTACAACCGGCGTCCAGTTGCTGCCTTCTTCGTACCTGGCTTCCATGATGAGGACAGCACGGCTGTCAGAGTACATGGACCGCTTCGAATTTTGATCGTCCGTAAGCTCCAGCGAAAACGACTTATCTTCACGGGTCGAGTACGCAGGTTTGATCTGCCAAGTGAAGTTTTGGCAGAAGCCGCACTCGGTCTGAAAAAAAAGCAAGGCCGCGACAAAAAATGAACGCGCTAGCATAAATCGCCCCCTAATTGCGTGCAGGGCAAACGTCAACCAGTCAATCACAATTGCAGAACATCTGGAAGAGGTTTTTGCACAAGGGTCAGGCTTTGTCCCGCCAAGGAAGCCCCCCGGTGGCAGATCGGTTTATGACGGTGCCGAGGACTGAAGTGGTGCGATCCGAACGACGAAAGACGCGATCGTGGGTTCACCAGTTGGGCTCCGCGAGAAGGCTGGTGCTACTAGCACGTTCAAGCGATCATTGTTGCGATCGATCAGTACGCTAGCTGGACCGCGAAGATCATCGCCCGGCTACAGAAAAACTGCCCCTATGAGCAACGAGGGTGTCGACTCTCGTCTGTCGTTCGCTCGGCCAGCCCTCCTGATTCCGAAAGGGGTCGAGCTAGTTGTGTCAAAGAGCGCGGATTGGAAGGTAGCCCTTCCTGACGCCGCCCGATCGCACGTGCTCAAAAAATGCTCGCGCAAGGGTTGCGGCGTGGTATAGTTCAAAAGACAGCAATTGGGTCGGGGGATTCAATGAGATTCGCCTCACTGTTTCGTGTACCTTGTACAGCTCTTACTGTGCCCATGGGTGCACGCCGCAAGCTATAAATTTTCTCAACAGCAAAATATCGACACCTAACGAGGGAGCAAATGGATGAGCTTGATCAAGTCGCATTCAAGCTTGGTGTCTACAATTGCGGTATGGAGCTAATATCCTTCCATTGCTGTGATAAAGGGATTGAGTTTGAAATGGGAACGGCGAAGTGCAACGCTCCGACCGCACCCGGGCAACGACCTCCGCGCAGGCAGGTTTTTTGATCTCGAACCCGTCCCAGCCGGAGGCAATTGAATGCACCTAGCATATGCGGCCCGAGTCCTAACCCTTATCGCGTTTTCAATATTTTCGACTGGCGCAAAAGCAACGTTGATCGATCTGCCAGGGATTTTTGGTATTAACGAGAGCGTCGACCACGCTGCCGATAGAGCTCAAGGTCTAATAGACCGTGCTCACGATGTGATGTTCGCCCTAGAGCAGCAAACGAACAACGATGCAAAGGAGCGGCTTGATCAGCTCAATGGCATGATCGCAGACTTTCTACAGAAAGTAGATGCTCTCGAAGAGAAGACCTCTCAAAACTTGCTTGCTCTGCTAACCCAATTCACGATCAAAGTTCAGCAACTCATCGACAGTGCGACCCAAAAGCTCTCCCAATTAATAGATCAGGCGCAATGTGCCGGGCAGAAAGTATTTGAGGTAGCTCTGCGCGATGTGTTGCAACAACTCCCCTTTACCAAAAATGATCTGACCATTGTTGCTCCAGTACTTTATGCTGGTGAGTGCACTGGCTTCTTCTCCTGCAACCCCATAACCAAAACGTTTCGTGTTTATCCTACACAGTTCTACGATACTTATAATGAGATTCGAAAATACTTGATCGAAGAACGACTGGAGCATGCGCGTGACGACACCCCCATAAGCAGCTTCGTTGAGACGTATGGGACGGTAGCTAATGTGGCAAGGATGACTGCATGCTTCGATGACGCAAATCGTGACCGATATCTAAGCGACTATGTGAAGTTCGCGAATGAGGCTGGTGTTTGGAAGCGTCTCTTTGGGCCGAATGTGGGGAAGATCGAGAAATGAGAAACCGGTTTGCCCGCTTGATCACATTTGCCGCGGCGCTCGTGGTAGCACCACAGGCATATGCCGATCCGCTTAAGAATTGCCAGACAGTAGTTGAATGTGCCCACAATCTTGCTGATAAGGTGGACCAATTAGAACGAGCATTCGAAGCGGCCAACAGCCGCATTCAAGCTCTTGAAGATCAGAACGCAACGCGAGAGGCAAAGGCGAAGCAGGAGCCGGTACCTACAGCCCTGCCCGCAGACGCATTTTACAACAAACGAGTTATCTTCACTGTTCCCAAAACCCAGCGCGGTACTTCTGTCAAGATACCCGAGTCCACGATAATCGAGTTCTGTGGTGGGCCAGATGGTTGCATTGTCCGGCTAGGTATGAGGGATTGGGATTCCACGGGTCGAATAGCATCTCGTCACTTTTTGTTTTTTTATAACAAAGACAACAAGAATTGGCGGTCGGAGCAAGGAGACATCGAGGGTTCAAACAGCAACAACGTTCCTCAACATGCAGGCAATGCTTGGGCATGCCATTTCACAGATGGCGAGTATGTGAACAACGCTGGTGCTGACACAACTGCTGACTTCGGACTCCTCTCGACGCCCGACGCCAACGCGGACTGCGTGCTGACCATTGAAAAGTAGTGGTGCTGCGCCTGGTACTTGGTTCTCCTACAGAGATCGCATGAAAGCTATGAGGCCCAATTCGGGCGTGCGCAATAGTCCCACGGAGCGGCGCGCCAGATACAACTCAATCGCGCTACCACATCCCAAGCGCTCGCGGAACGGACGAAATCGCGGGATCCAGCCGGCAGGTGGGCAGAAGGGTTCTCCGTCAACTCGGGGGCGCTATAGCTGCTCGACTACCTTTCTCTGAGCATCTCCATTCTGCTCAATGTAGCGTTGAGTAGTTCGCAAATTGGAATGACCTGCCAGAATCTGAACGTCCCTTAGTGAGCCGCCAACGGCGGAAATCTTTCGGGCTGCTCCGGTGATGAAAGTCCTCCGCCCGCTGTGACTCGAGCAGCCCATGAAGCCCAAGTGCCGGTACCAGCTTTGAAACATGTTCACGATGGCCTGTGGGGAAGTGGACAGCCCGCGCTCGGTGCTGACGACGTAGGGACCGGCGAAGCCCATCACCTTTTTTCTGTACTCGATCAGTGCCGACCTGACTTCAGTGTTCAACGGGATCATCCGTCCTGACTTCCCCTTGCTCGCCGAGTCTTGCAGACACAGCACCTGACCGATCCCGCCAGTGGAGTCGTTGGTCATCCACCAAGTGAGCCGAGCGATTTCCTTCGCCCGGAGTCCGGCTTTGACCGACAGCAAGAAGATCAGCCGGTTTCGTTCTGGGTATCTTGTCTTGGACAGGTAAGCCAGCATCGCTTCGACCTGGCCCTTGTTCAACGTCTTGGCTTGCTTTCCCAGCCCCACTTCGTCCTCCTAACCCATTATTTAAAGGCAGCAGGACGCTGGATTGTAACAAGTCAGGCAGGCACGTACATGCTTAGTCGGAAATAATGCGCGGCAGCACAGGGGCTTGTTGTGACTGATGATAGAATTGTCCTTCTATCATCAGTCTACTTCAGGGTGAATAACGCCTTAGTCTGCTTGGCAATACCTAATGACATCAGCTCGGCTTGCCCCGCCATAAAAGCCGTCGGGTCACCATCAGGACCAGGGCCAGAGTTTCCAGATCCCGATCGCCGCGCTTCCGAGCGCAAATAGCCAGCTCGGCCTCACGATAGGCCGAGGGCGAACTGCGAGATGGCTCGCCCAGGCAAAAAGGATTGCGCCTAGGACCGGTCCATAGTTCCTCTTAAACTCACCATTCCGCTTGGCGATCTCCACCAAATCCGAGTCCGACACATCGACCTCCGGGCTCTCGCGATTCCAGCCAAGCCGAGTAATTGTATTCTGTAGCGCGACACGATACAAGCTGCAATTGACATCGACTTAATTGAGTCCGCTATGCCCTCTTTCAAAGAAATACCCCATCCTGGTACCGTCATTAGAGCGGAGATCATACCGCGTGGCATGTCTGTGACACGGGCCGCCAAACTTATGGGCGTTGGACGTCCAGCGCTCTCGAACCTTCTGAATGGAAATTCCTCGCTGTCTGCCGACATGGCGGCGCGCCTTGAAAGCGCATTCAAGAAGTACACGCGCGAGCAACTTCTTGAGATGCAGGCCGAATACGACGCCACCCTAGCAAAGGGCAAGGTACCTGCTGAGACCAGAGCCTACGTTCCGCCCTTCCTTGGCATCAAAGCCCGCCAAATCGAAGGATGGATCACTCAAAATATTCCTGCGCGCACACGACTTTCGGTCCTTCTCCGCACCCTAGTGCATTCGACGGGCCGAGGGCTGAATGGAGTTGATTTTCCCGGCAATGACGATGCGGAGCGCCCCGGTTGGGATGGCTTTGTCGACGCTGGCGAGGGCTCACCCTGGGTCCCCATTGGACGCTCCGGCTGGGAATTCGGCACGAATGAGAACGTCAAACAGAAGGCGGAAGATGATTTCGAGAAAAGCGTAAAGGCGCATGAGAGGAAAGAGCGCCAAGAAACAACCTTTGTTTTTGTTACGCCGCGCCACTGGCCGGGGAAAGATGCATGGCTCGCTAACGCGAAAGCGAAAGGTCAGTGGAAGGATGTACGGGCATACGATTCAAGTGACCTAGAACAATGGTTGGAGCAGTCAATCCCGGGACAGGTCTGGTTTGCCAATGAGACCCTCATACCGGCACAGCATGTCCGCTCACTCGACAAGTGCTGGGTCGATTGGGCCAACGTTACCGATCCGCCGCTAATCGGTGCGCTCTTCAGCTCGGCGATCAACGCTGGAAAGCGCGTGTTATCTTCGCGCCTCGCAAATGCACCCGACGGCTCAATCGTGATTGCAGCTGACTCAACCGAGGAAGCGTTAGCCTTCCTTTCCCAAGTATTCAATGAAAGTGATGATGACGAACTCGCGAAACATCGCGATCGCGTCTTAGTCTTTGATAGGCCCGGCGTACTGCCCCGACTCGCAGAAGGTGGGCAGACATTTATCCCAGTAGCATTCACACGCGAAGTGGAGCGCGAACTCGCCCCACACGTAAAGTTCCTTCATTCAATCGTTGTCTACCCGCGCAATGCTGCAAATATAGAACCTCACATCGTATTGGAGCCCGTGAATTACAAGGAGTTCAATACAGCTCTCGAAGCGATGGGGAAGGACCGCGACGAGATTAGCCGGCTCGCCAATGAGTCTGGCCGTTCGCTAACTGTGTTGCGGCGCCGTCTTGCGACCGGAGCGTTGCGGACACCCGAGTGGGCTGACCGTAAGGAGGCCGCAACGAAGTTAGTTCCATTCCTGCTTGTCGGCGCTTGGCAAAGCACGAATGATGCCGACCGACTAGGGCTATCGCTATTGGCAGGTGACAGGCCGTATGACGAGCTTGAGAAAGAACTTCAAGCTTCGGCGCTACTAAACGACGCCCCGGTCTGGTCGATTGGCGCCTATCGAGGTGTGATTTCTAAGATCGACTTGCTCTACGCAATTGCGAATGCGGTGACGGCGGAAGATCTTAAGCGCTATTTCCAGATAGCAGAGATAGTGCTCCGTGAAGACGATCCTTCGCTTGATCTGGACGAAGATAAACGTTGGACCGCCAGCATTTACGGTAAGAAACGAGAGTTCTCTGGCGTTTTCCGCGAGGGCATCTCTGAAACGCTCGTACTGCTCGCGCTCTATGGTGGCCATTTGTTTAAGAGGCGGCTCGGCTTCGACGCCGAAAGCGATGCCACACTTCTTATTCGCAGGGTTCTATCGACGCCACTGACCACCCGAATACTTGAGGCAAATGACCGTGACCTTCCTACCTATGCGGAAGCCGCGCCAGAAGAATTCCTTTCGATCCTTGAACGTGACTTGAATTCGAGCGATCCGGCCGTGATTGGGTTATTGCGCCCAGCAGCAACCGGTGTTTTCGGGCGCAGCCCGAGCCGCACCGGCCTACTTTGGGCATTGGAGGGGTTGTCCTGGAATCCACAAACGTTGCCCCGCGCCGCGTCGATTCTAGCCCGACTAGCTCAGGTAGAAATCAACGATAACTGGGTCAACAAACCTACGAACTCGTTACAGTCAATCTTTCGAGCCTGGATGCCACAAACGGCGGCTAGTCATGAGGTGCGAGTCAGCTTGATGAGGAAGTTGGCGCAGCGTTTTCCGGACGTCGCCTGGAAGATCTGCGTTGCTCAGTTTGGCGATCATCATCAGGTCGGCCATTACAGCCATAAGCCCCGGTGGCGACCTGATGGGTTTGGTTTCGGCGAGCCCTTCCAAACTTGGGACCCCATTTTCGCATTCGAACACGAAATGGTCGAAATGGCATTAAAATGGGAGGAGCACTCACTTAGTACTCTCAGCGACCTTGTTGAACGCCTCCCGGGCTTGTCGCCAGAGCACCAAACTCGTGTCTGGACGCTAATCGAAGCCTGGGCAAAGGACAAAGCGCGCGATGCTGACAAGGCAGCGATGCGGGAGAAGATTCGTGTTTCGACACTTTCCCGACGCGCAGCCCTACGTTCAAAAAAGGACGCCCAAGCTAAAGCTTTGGCTTCCGCAGCTAAAGCAGCGTATGTGTCGCTGGAACCAGCAGACATCGTTAACAGACATGCATGGCTGTTTCGAGATAGTTGGGTGGATGAATCCGCGGACGAAATTGAAGACCTCCAAGAAGTAGACTTCACAAAGCGCAACGAACGAATTCAAGATCAACGCGCTGATGCGATGCGCGAGATCGTGGATCAACGCGGGGTGGCCGGATTGGTCGATCTAGCTCAACGCGGCAACGCAGCCTGGATCGTGGGAACGATAGCGATTTCTAATCAAGTTCTGACCGAAGGGCAGGTCGTAGAGTTGCTTCAGATCGCCCTTCGACGGGTCTTGGGTGCCAAGGACGAGGTTCACGCTTTCAAGAACGTTATAGCCGGTGTGCTGCGTGCAGTTTCGGATGATCGAAAGAGGACCCTCATTATCAAGACGATCTCTATCGACTTATGCGAAGAGGAGACAGTTAGCCTGTTATTGCTTGCGCCATATTGTTTGCCGACCTGGCAACTAGTCGATTCGCTCGGCAAATTGGCGCAAAATAAGTATTGGAGCGACGTTGTACCCGATTGGCTTGGTCATTCAGATGAGGAAAACAATGAGAGTGTTGAACGACTCTTGAGGGCAGGACGCCCCCGAGCCGCATTTTCCAGTATTCGTTACCCCGATCGGCTCGACGGACAAGTGCTCTTCCGCTTGCTATCGGAGATGGCAAAAGGCGGAAATGATAAGTCGGGCGAGTACATGCTTGAGCACTACAATGTAGAGCAAGCATTCAAGCATATGAATAATAGTCAAGACCTAACACTCGATCAGAAAGCCGGCCTGGAGTTCGCTTTCATAGATGTGTTGGCCCAGCGTTGGGATAGCCGTCACGACAGCTACGGAATTCCAAACCTCGAACGATACATCGAGGCCCACCCCGAGCTGTTCGTGCAGGCCATCGCATGGGCATATAAGCGCGAGGACGGCGGTACGGACCCAGAAGAACTCACTGTGCCGCCCGACCGCGTGAGAAATATGGCGGAGCGTGGATACAAGCTTTTGGATGTTTTGAGGCGTATTCCCGGCCATAATGAGATCGGAGAGCTCAAGGCAGACAACTTGGCGAAATGGCTGGCAACCGTTCGTCAATCGGCACGCGATCTCAGCCGACGTGACATTGCCGATACTTGCATTGGCCACCTTCTAGCGCACGCGCCGATCGGCTCTGATGGCATTTGGCCGTGTGAACCTGTCCGGCAAGTTATGGAAGAAATTCGGTCCGAGCCGCTGATGCGCGGCGTTCAGGTAGGGTTGTTTAACTCACGCGGTGTTCACTGGCGAGGGGAGGGCGGCGATCAGGAACGTGAGCTCGCAGCCAAATACCGCAAGTGGGGAGAAGCTCTGCAGTCGTCGCATCCATACGTCTCGGCGGTCCTATTGATGGGAATGGCTCGAAACTATGAAGCAGACGCCAGCCACCAGGACACCGAAGCTAGTCTTCGTCGCCGGATGCGATGATGAGATGCTTGCTTGGTTATCTGGGCGTGCGGCAACGCTCAGAGAGTAGCCTACTTCAATTCTTGGAGCTTTGCTTGTAAAGCTTCGAGCGTATTGACGACGGTCTCGAATCCTTTGTTAGCGGATAGAGGGCGCTTATTTCTGCTGATCCGATTGATCGACCGCGAACAAAGGCCCTTTAGGCGATCTCGTTGTCGTTTCTGCTTCGGTACCGGTGAGCGTAGAAATAGTTCCAAGAAGGCTTCGATCCCCTCAATGTCCACATCGTGCTTTTGCTCCGACAACTCTTCTAACAGCACGAATAGTTGTTCGAAGTCCTCGCCAGCCCAGCTAGCCAATTGGCGGATCGGTTTGCTCATCCATCCAACCGTCTCGATCGAAGACATGCGTAAAGACCGCGCTATCCAAGCGGATTCAAGATAAGCCTTGATCGATTCTCTGAGCAACGCGAACGCACGTACGGCGTCCAGGCTTATGTACGAAAATGAGCGCTGATAGTGACAACTGCCCAACTTGCTCCAGAATTCACTCTTGTAGCGCGGGCTCATCTGCTCGTCGTCGATAACAATGCGACAAAGGCGCTCGGCCTCGTCGAGACCGTAGCCGGAGTTAACTTCCAGGTGAAACCAACTTCTCAACATGAAGATGTCGAGATATTTCAGGCTCTCTGCGTGGCGGAAACATTGCCGAGCCTTTTCCCTATAGTCGGGACCGAGACTAGAGTACGCGCGTCCCATGATTGCTCTGATCCGGGGATTTTCTAACGCGAGATCGCCCGAAGGAATTGCTTCGCATATGTTTGCAATGTTCACGTGGTCACGCTTCCGTACCATGCGTTCGAGCGTTACAAAAATGGCGGCTTCACGCGGAGACATCCGTACATTGATTGACTTTAGATGCTCGACCTTTCTCTTCAGAAGCTCGTAGTGTGATATTCCCTTTGAGACTTCATCAATGAAGGGAACGCACGGCGGGCTCAGCTGGTAAAGCGTTTCGCCTTTGTCGTTTTCAGTCGCCACGAGGAAGACAACTGAGCTTTCGCTGATCGCATCGATAAGCTGGTCGCGCGTGAATTGAAAAAGGCTTGCTAAGGTAGAGAAGCTGACCGGTTCACCAAGCAAGCATGCTCCCGCTAGCAGCTGACGAGATTTTCCTTCCTGGAGCCGATCGTACTCCCTCTGATACAAATACCTACGGGCTCCGTCGCCACCCCGCTCTTTGAATGCGCGTATGGCTTCGACGTAGTCGCCCGAGAACTTTCTAGACCAGACGATTGTTTCTATAAGCAGTGGAAGCTTATTGGTCGCGGTTTCAATCTCTTTTATGTGCTGCCCAACTGGCATCGGCGCGTCGAACTGAGCGCAGCAGGTTTGGAGAAAATCAGGAAGTTCGGTTGCGCTGTCGAGCCCAGGAACAGACACCGCTGACTTCTTCGCGTGACTGGGCGGCTGGCGAAGGGTATAGAGGAGGCGCGTGCGCTTGCGGGCTTGGACCGCCTTGATCAACAGCTGTTCTTCCCCAGTATCTACCTTTCTTCTCGTCAGTGCGTCGATGTCATCGATCACGATCAAGCCCGAGAAGTTGTCAAATAGCTCCGAGAGCAATTCATCGAGCTTCTCGTCCGATTGAGATTCGAGATCGGGCTCGTTCAGAAATCCAGAATGATAGAGTATTTGGGCGAATTGCTCTGTCGAACTTTCAAATTGGCGAAGGGCGAACGTCTGCTCCTTCCCTGCTTGAGTGTTGTATTCTGTTTCCTTTCCCGAGATATACAGGACATAGTCGACTCGATCCCCCTGTTTACTCACGATATCGCTTCCCATCTCCGCGAGAACGCGGGCAAACTCAAACGCAAGCGTGCTCTTGCCAGAACCTCCTGGACCATCGAGATAGAGCCGCGGTTGGTCGCCGAGAACGAACCAGCGCCATAAGGCGTCCATAAGATTGCGCCGACTGACAAATTGATGAAGGGTTGCCGGTGACGGCGGAAGCGACCTGTGCACTGGATATGGTAACGCGTCGCTGGTTCGATCTGGCGGATTGCTTCGTTTTGAATACAGCATTGGAAGATGCTGATCGGTCGCAATCAGGACCTCGTGACGATCCCTAATCCAACAAGTGCCTGCTCCGTACTTGCCAAAGTCACGCGTCAGAACGGCGGGAGCAGCGATGCCTCTCTTTGGCACCAGCAACACAGCTATTTGTCGTTTAGGCTCAACCGTCGCCTCGAGCGTTTTTACAATGCAGTGAAGATTTGTATTGGATACGTCTGACAGTAAGCGATTGAAGACTTCAATATCGAAGATTTCATTGACGCCAACAATATTCTGAGATCGGTCCCTCACACCGAAGACGATAACGCCCCCGTAAGAGTTGTGTAATGCTAACGCTAGTCGAACAATGCCAATGCCGTATTCATCCGAGAAATTGAGAGGGATCGTCTCTTTGAAATCGAGCGTGTAGCTCTCCTGCGTGTTGAAACGACTCGATGATTGGTCCCATATGGGGCCGAACAGGTCAGCAAAGCTGGAAGGGATTTGCTTGCTCTCAATGGCATGGAGGATAGGAGCAAAATCGAACATAGATGAATCTCGCAAACTCGCTTAAGGTGTATTACTCGGAGAGAATCAACCGAGGTTATTCAGCCTAAAGAAAAGGTCAAAGCCCCTCTTTAGGTGAGTCTAGGCCCCCCGGCCGGCGAAACATCGCGAAAAGCCGCGTTGCGGCATGTACGTGATTTGAAATGCGTTTAGAATCAGGCGGGTTTATCCATCAACGGAGAACCCGCATGCCGATCCTCAAGTCACTGTCCTTTACCGCACTGCCCAAGGCCGGCAACGATCCGGTTCAGATGCGCCGGATCAAGTTCATTGCGAAGTTGGAGGAGCAGAAGCTGCTCCTGAACGATCCCAACCACCTCCGGACCGTCCAGCGCTGGACCAAGGTCAACGGCGAACGCCAAGCCTCAACGAAGCAACAGGCCGTCCGACCGTGGTGGAAAACCGATGCCTCCGGACAGGTGGTGATGTCCGTCAAGTTCGGCGCCAAGCCGATCGAGTTCGAGAAGGGCAAGGCCGGCATCGTCATCGGCTCCAAGGACAAATTGCCGGCGGTGATCGATGCCCTGATCGGCGCGGTCCGAGCCGGTGAGCTTGACGACCTCTTCAGTCAGGCCGCCAAGACCGGAACGATCGGGAAGCCCCGGAAAGCCGCTTGACGGCTCGAACCGTCTGGCGGGCATCTGAGATATGCGCGTCGGACGGTTCTAATGTCGACGTTGATATGAGTGGTCCGGTCTTCTGCAAAACATGTCGGGAGACAGATGGCGTCTGGGTCAACGCTGTCGTCGACCACCACTGCCTCAATGAGAGAACCAACAAGCATTTCACAGCGCTCGTATGCAGGCGTTGTCTGCAGGCAGGACGGGTCACCCGAGTGACCTGCAGGACATTCGTCCGGGTTGAACCCGAGACAAATAGTCTAACATGGATTTGCCGCGCGGGATTCGATAGCGCCGGCCAGGGCACCGCCGGCACGGCCAACTGATGATCTTTTGCCCCGCCATTGGCCCCGTGCTCAGAATCCCGACACGCGTGGTGACCTCGGCACCCGTTGCCGGTAGCTCGCCCATTGAGGGCAACCGCTAGCCGGGGGGAGTTCACGTGGCCGGACTCAGATGACCGGCGGGCTCGGCAGGGGAACGTAGGTCCTATTCGGCCCTCTTCCGAGAGGCGGGTCGGCTGGGGCGTCGGAAGAACTCGACCGGGTCTACCTCCAGGACGTCCGCTAGCTTCCCGATGATCTCCAGTCCCACATAGGTCGCCGCCCGCTCAACCCGGCTTACGTAGGCCCTGTCCACCCCGGCATCGTGCGCCAACTGCTCCTGGGAGAACTTCCGGGCGTGCCGGACGCGCCGGAGGTTGGTCGCAAAAAGTTGGCGTAGGTCCATGTACCTAGCCAAGCGATCTGTGGTTTATTGGCCCACGGCTTTAAAGCCGCAAAATTTGCATCGCTGGCTGGACCAAGCGACCAAAGAGATTTTTGGGAGACACTATGGGGTCGAAGATTAGGTCGGCGATAGCGTTGGTGGGGCTGCTTGGAGGTTTTTACGGCGCCGCTTATGTGTTCGATAAGGTTAGCAATTCCTCAAGTCTGCTAGCGGCTTCGGCGCCTCCGCGTTTCAAGGTTTGGGTAGATCAACCGTTCATCGAATCGCGCGGAGTGCTTGACAGAAACGTGGTGGCTCTCAATCTGCAGTCACTCGAAGATCAGGCGATCTCGGTGACGCGTGTGCTCGTGAACGACGATCCAAACTGCCTGAACCAGACTCAGCCCCAGTCATTCGAGCAGCCGATGAAGATCGGACAGACATTGAAGTACTCGCTGGGGCTTCGTGGGCTCGGCGCGTGCGACGTGGTCAAGGTTCTTATATCGACGGACCGGGGAGACGCAATTTACCGGTTCAACTAACGATATTATTTGTTACTCGTGGCCTGCGTGGAGCCTTTTCGACTCAAGGCGACTAAAACCTGGCGTCCGAGCCTGCAAGAATTGTTTGAATCGCCCTATCCGCAGTTAAGCAGCACATTTACCCTCTGATTGAGTCTGTCTACGGCGGTCGCCTGAGGCTGCCGTTACCTGCTTGAGGGGCGTCATGATCTCAAAAGAACAACGCATTGAGGCGATGAAGGGCGTTCTCGCCTCTCTCTTTGCCTCTCAACGAACGCTTAAGTCACTTGCGCCGCAATTCAAATGGGCCGGTTTAGGCAACCTTCTCGGTGATTATGGAGAGTTCATCGCGGTCGAGGCTTATGGGCTACAGCAAGCGCCGCGTGGAGCAAATGGTTATGACGCTATTACACCCGACGGCAAGAAGGTGCAGGTCAAGGCCAACTATGCTGCTTCGCAGATCGGATTTCGCGGTGAAGCCGATCTATTGCTTTGCCTAAAGATCGACCTGACCGGCGACTGGACCGAGGTCTATTACGGTGACTTTTCGCTGGTAAAGCAGGCGGCCCGATACTCGGCACGCGACAACAAAAGTATGGTCCCCATCTCAGTCCTGACCAAGCTCAAGGAAGCTGGTTATACATTGCCGTCCAAGCTTCCAGTTCCAAAACCAGCCGAGATGGATGACGCGGAGCCGATCTAGATGATGGGGGTTCGTCGATCTTCCGGTTCAAGCACGTCGATAAACTGTGCGCCGTTCGCTGCGGGGCTTTGGCCCGCGACGATTTGTTGATCGAACCGGAGCGGATCTTCGTATGACGGGAAAACAGCGCGGACGGCTGCATCACGAAATCCCACGACGAAATAGCGGCGGGACTGTTCGGGATGAGCCGCAAGTTGTTGCATGTGGGCAACTACGTCATCAGCCTCTCCGCCGGCTGTCTTTTTTAACTCCTCGATCGATCTCTGCATCGATGGCAACGTCCCTTGGGGTGCGATCAGAAGAGTCTCGACAAGAACCTTTAGCCGGGAAGCAATCTGAGCTCGGAGCTTGTAGAGCTCATCGGACGGCGGCATTTGAAGCCTCTTCACAAGCTGTTTGATTTCTTCCCTACTCGTGTAGAAGCGCGAATCCCGACCGTTAAAGTCACGCTGCTCCGCCTCCTTCAATGCGAGGCGTTCAGCAAGCTGTGATTTTCGTGCAGTGAGTTCATTGAGCTTACCTGCGACGAATTCCGGCGAGCCGCCAGCGCTCAGCACCGCGTAAGTTTTTTCCATGAGGTCGGCGACAGCCGCCAATTCTCCACGAAGAGCGAGGACATCGTCCCCAAGTCTCTTCCGCTTCCCCGCGTCTTCACTGGCATTGAGAATGCTCTCAAGATCGAGTTCCTGGACGAACGCCAGGAATGACGCCTCAAAGTCCTTATAACGCCATCTCGTGGCGTCGCATCCGCGGCTTCGCTGGGAATTCCCGCAAACAAGGTAAGTGCCGCCACGTGATCCCGAGCCTTTGTTTTCGAATGAGATGGTAGATCGGCAGTAAGCGCATCGCGCCAATCCGGTGAACAGGTTTGTGTAGCCGGGCCCCTTACGACCGGAGCTCCCGATCTTCCGTTGTGCCCGTGAATGCTGAGCCTGAAAATAGAGCTCTTCTGAAATGATAGCAGGGTAATAACCTTGAATCGGCTCTCCCTCAGATACGCGCTTGCGATCGACTTTTACATGCGGCTGAAACTCGCCGAGGACGGCACGATTTTCCAAAGTCTTGGCGATATACGATCGGTGCCAACCGTTTTTACCTTCGAAGGCCGGC
This sequence comes from Bradyrhizobium sp. CCGUVB23, assembly GCF_024199885.1. Taxonomy (NCBI): domain Bacteria; kingdom Pseudomonadati; phylum Pseudomonadota; class Alphaproteobacteria; order Hyphomicrobiales; family Nitrobacteraceae; genus Bradyrhizobium; species Bradyrhizobium sp. CCGUVB23. Next base: position 3,894,098 of record NZ_JANADQ010000001.1, on the reverse strand, counting down.
ACGCCTGCCCTATTGAGTCTAGCTGCTATCGAATACATTCCTAAGCCCGCCGCCGAATCGGCGAAAATCTGCCGAACGATCTCGACCCGGTCCGGGATCGGCTCGTAGGATTGCCTATTTGCCGAGAGCCGAAGCCACGCAGGGCATCGGGCGGTCATGGGAACGCCTTCGGCCGCCTTCTTGCGCTTGGTCTCCCATGCCGCGCCCACGCGCAGACTCTTGGTCTTGGACTCCTCGTGGGCACGCTCCATGATCACCAGCGAAGTGATCATGTCGACGAGGTTGGTGGTCTTCGCTTGATAGACCCTTTGGTCGATGAGCGTCACGAGATTGATACCCGCCTGCACGATGCTGAGAAATAGCGAGTGTGCTGGCAGAATCTCCTCCCTGCTTAGCCGGTCCAGCGACTCGACGAGCAGATAGGAGCCGCGTTCGACTGAACCCGCCCTTACAGCAGTCAGAAATTGGCCCAGTGCGCCCTCCCGGACATTCGCCCCCTTGAATGCGGAGATGCCGATGTCTTCCAGCTGCGCATCATCCGCGAGGTCGAGGCCATGTTCTTCGGCATAGGCCTTCGACGCCTCAAGCTGTCGTCTCCGGCTATCGCCCTTGAGTTGCTCATCCGTGGACATGCGGACGTAGGAATAGGCGCGAGGCTTCATGGTTCGGCTCAAGGGGAAGGAAGGTGGGGATAACTAACCGATTCGGGGCATTTGTACACAACATATTGATGAAATGTTCTATTAACCTACAGATAGCCGGTTAATTGACTATAACATTCTGATGATCGGCGCACCGGGCGCCGGCAAGTCGATGCTGGCTGCGCGCCTGCCCTCGATCCTGCCGCCGCTGTCGCCGGGCGAACTTCTCGAAGTCTCGATGATCGCCTCGGTCGCCGGCGAAATCCAAGGCGGCGCGCTGACCTCGCGACGGCCGTTCCGCTCGCCGCATCATTCCGCCAGCATGGCCGCGCTGACCGGCGGCGGCATGCGCGCAAAACCCGGCGAGATCTCGCTCGCGCATCAGGGCGTGCTATTTCTCGACGAGCTTCCGGAGTTCGATCCGCGCGTGCTGGATTCGCTGCGCCAGCCGCTGGAGAACGGCGAGGTTTCGGTGTCGCGCGCCAATCACCGCGTCACCTACCCTGCCCGCTTCATGCTGATCGCGGCGATGAATCCGTGCCGCTGCGGCAACGCGTTCGAGCCCGGCTATGCCTGCAAGCGCGGCCGCATCGACCGCTGCACGGCGGACTACCAGTCGCGCATCTCCGGTCCCCTGATGGACCGCATCGATCTGCGCATCGAGGTGCCGGCGGTGACCGCGGCCGACCTGATCCTGCCGCCGCCGGCGGAAGGATCCGCCGAAGTTGCCGCGCGCGTCGCCGCGGCGCGTGACATTCAGCTCGCGCGCTATCAGGCCGCCGGCATGCCGAATGTGCGTACCAATGCCGAGGCGCCGGCCGCCGTGCTGGAAGAAATCGCAAAGCCCGACGCGCAGGGCCAGAAGCTCTTGCGCGATGCCGCCGAGACCATGCGGCTGTCGGCGCGCGGCTATCACCGCGTGCTGCGGGTGGCGCGCACGCTGGCCGACCTCGACAACGCCGACAAGATCGGCCGGCTGCATCTCGCCGAGGCCCTCTCCTACCGCGCACTCGCGGAGGATGTGCGCCAGCTGGCGTGACGATCCAGCGGCTTTGTCAGAGATCCGTTCCAAAAGTGGTATCGGGCGATTTCCATGCCACCGATGGACGCGATCGCTCAACGCCTATCGGTCCGGCTCGTCGGGTAGGAAACGGAACCTGATGGCCCTAGTTGGGCTTTGTGGAGTTCGGGACGGCGGTAATGCTCACCGTCCCGTCAGCCTCAGTGCAGAGTACCAAGTCAACGTGACGGCCCGGGGCAAGCTCTGCGGTCGCCACTGCCGCCTGCGCAATGGGCATCTCGGTACTAGCGCTTGAGTAGACTTGGAATGAGAAAGGCACCTCCTCCCGCGTGACTGTGTAGGACAGGAGGAGCGTGCAAGACGAAGCCTGAAGCCGGTGCGTGCCGTCCAGAATGTAGATCAGAGGGCTATTCTGATGAATACGGACGTTATGAATTCCCGCCGCGGAAGGAATATTGGGGGTTGCGTTTAGGGTTTGTTGCGCAATCGGACGCACACGGTCTTTATCTATTACCGTGCCGTTTTCGTCGTAAAGTACCGAGTCTTCGAGCTTCACTCCTTGCGGAAACTCAACGTGGAGGGTGGCGCTCGTGATCTCTCGCCTCAACACAGTCATCGACGTGGGTAGGCACCAGTCGAAGCCGTCCACTTGATCAAGAGACAAGCAACGGATGTTGTAAACCGCGGCCTTTTTTATGGCGGTGCGAGTAAATCCCTTGCTTGAGACCATCACGCCGGAATGGATCCCCGTGTCGCCACACTTGCTACGAAAGGCCTCTACAGCATCAACGCCAATCGGACGCGAGCGGTCTCGGCACTCCAAGGCAACCACTATGACGTGATGCTCGTGAGTTATCGTTAGAACCACATCGTGTTCACGGAGTTTGCCGGTGATCTTGTCTCGGACGCGCTTCGGACTTTCAATTTGAATGGGTTGCCCGGCCGCACGTGCCCCTTCGATGGCGCGTATCAGCCTCTGAAGGTCTCTACCTGTCTTGGCCATATCTGTCCGATTGAGCCCCAATGCGCCTATGTACGAGACCTCGTACGCTGCAGGCGGGCGTTATACTTCTTGAGATAGATGCGCGGCGCAACGGGCAAGCGGCCTACGAGAGCGGCACCATGGAAGCATCTACACTGCAGCGATGAGCTTGGTGGCCGCCGCCCCCTTAAGTCGAACATTTTGAAGTCGGAGGCGAAGGGTCGATCCAAAGGGGACAGGTGACTGGAAGGGACCCGTGACAATTGCCATTGACGAAATCGTTTGCTGAGGGCCACCGCGCAGATCCTGTGGCTGTACGACCGGGACCTATGCCCCAAGCTCATTGACGCGCTCCAGCAGCATCGGAGCGGGCGGGATGGCCTCACCCACCTACTTCACATACTTAGCTTCAGCTTCGGCCAGCTTCGTCTCGAGGTATTTTACTGCCAATTCCGCTGCGACAATCGGGCTCAAATCTGAGATGGGCTTGCCGAGGTGTGTGACTGGCGGCTGATAGACCTTACCCCGGTCCGTTACCGCAACGAGATGAACTTTTCCCGGGATGAATTCGACCTTAATTTGCGCCATGGTTTCGGGATCGACCTCGACATGGACGCCATCATGTCCGTTACTGATTTGCATGTGTTTGACGTAAAGGGAGTTGCCCTGCTTCGGGCCGATGCCAATTCCACCGCCACGTTTCTCTGTAATCCGCTCTATACCATGTTCAGCTGCATCTCTGGCATGAAGTAAGTAGCTCAACAGTTCATCCGACCGCTGCTCGTTCAAGATCTGGTCGAACCAACCTTTGCCGGGACCGTGTTCGGTGGCCTTTCTCAATCGCAAGTAGACCCGGTGTTGTTCAGCGACAAATTCTTCCCAGAGTGCGGCTAATTCGTCCAAAGTCTTGGCGTTCCGCATCGCATCAAGCTTTCCCTTGGCAAGCTGGAGCTTTTGGTTCGCAGCCGCTAAGGCCAGTTGAGGCGAGAATGTTGTCATGGCGTCGCCGTTTCCAGGCCGAACAGGATGGAGCGGACACTACCCACGCGCGCACAAAGGCTCAATTGGGGCCTCTGCGGTAACAGTGGAGAACGCGCGCCACCGACAAAATCGGCCGGCTGCATCTCGCCGAGGCCCTCTCCTACCGCGCACTCGCGGAGGATGTGCGCCAGCTGGCGTGACGACCATCCGTATCAACCCGGCGGTAACAAGTTTCCTTTACGCTCTGCAAACCATAAGGCCCACGCGTTCATCACGGCCGTTTCTCTGGGCCTTTGGGGGAGTCCTTGGGCGAGTAGAGTGTCATGTTGCGTTTCAAGATCCTGGCTTCGGTTGTTCCCCTGATGGCGGCGGCGGTGTTCGTGCGTGGCGGCCCCGGATCGGCGTCGCATCCCTGCATCGCCGTCGGCGAGACTCCGGTCGAGCTCGCATCGGTTCCCTGGGCTGCCGGCCTGCACGTTGCCTTCACCGACGACCCCACCCGCGCCACCGTCCGCGTACTGATCACCGAGACCGCTGAGGTTGCGGATTTCGTCCTCGTCGACGACGGGCCCACCTCGGAAACGGACGCGTGCCAGGCCAGCGCAACAACGCGCCTCGTCGCGATCTCCGCGCACCCCAGCAGCGATGCCCCGGTCATCTATCTCTCCAGCGAAGGCCCGGCGGACTACCGCATCTATGTGCGGTCGAAGACGTTCTCGGCCCGCGATGCCGCAGCCCTGATCGTCGGTGCTGCCGGCGCGCACCGCCATCTGCAGGCTGCCTCGCTCTGAGGCGTTAACGTCTCATCAACTTTGTTTCAAGCCGACCGCAAAACCTCAAACTGTTCGCAAGGTCGGACGACACATCGTCACCGAGGGCGGGCAAAAGAAATCTTAGGCGGAGTTGAGGATCTTTGGCGATGGGTCGGTCGTTCCGGATCAAAGTGCGCATGCGCCGCTTCAGGCGCCGCCATCCCAGGGTCGCCTTCGCGATCCGCTCCTTCATGATCTTTTCGGCGACGTTCGGCGGCGCCTACGGCTTCATCGCCGGCAGCCGGGCCGAAAAGTCCGGCTACGATCCCAACGCCTTTGCGATCGGCGCGAGCTTCCTGTTCGCCCTCGCCTGCCTTGGGCTCGCCACGCTCAGCATGCGGCTGCGCTTCGTCAACAAGCGGCTGCGCTCGCTCGCGACGCATAACGAGGCGCTGGTCGATCGCAACTGGGAGCTGAAGGAAGCTGAGGAGCGCGCGCGCAGCCTCTTCGAATCGCAGAGCGATCTGATCGTGCTGCGCGACACCCAGGGACGCATCACCTTTGCCAATGACGCCTATTGCGAGCTTGCCGGGCAGGCGCGCAGCGCCTTGATCGGCACGCGCTTTGATTTCGACGTGCTGGAGCAGGGCGACAGCGCGCTCGAAAGCAACGGCACGCGCGTCCACGACCAGAGAATCGCAACGCCAATCGGCGCCCGCTGGATCGCCTGGCGCGAGGGCTTCGTGCGGCTGGATGCCGGTCAGCCGGCCGAGCTCCAGAGCGTCGGCCGCGACGTCACCGACCGCACCGAGACCGAACGCGCGCTCTCCGAGGCCCGCGACCAGGCTGACGCAGCCAATCGCGCCAAGTCGCGCTTCCTCGCCATGGCGAGCCACGAGATCCGCACGCCGCTCAACGGCATCATCGGCATGAGCAGCCTGCTGCTCGACACCACGCTGACGCCGGAGCAGACGACCTACGCGCGGGCCGTGAAAACCTCGGGCGAAGCGCTGACCGCGCTGATCGAGGAGCTGCTCGACTATTCAAAGATCGAGGCCGGCAAGCTCGACCTCGAGCAGCGTCCCTTCGCGCTGTCGACCCTGGTCGAGGAGATTACCGAGCTGCTCGCGCCGCGCGCGCAGGCAAAAAACCTCGAGATCGCGGCCTATGTCGACGAGCGCCTGCCGCTCGACGTCGTCGGCGATGCCGCGCGGCTGCGCCAGGTGCTGCTCAATCTCGCCGGCAATGCCATCAAGTTCACCGCGCATGGCGGCGTCGCGCTGATCGTCGAGCCCGGCCTGTGGCCGAACGAGATCAGCTTCCTGGTGCGCGACACCGGCATCGGCATTGCGCCCGAAGCGCAGTCGCGCATCTTCCGCGAATTCGAGCAGGCCGACGAGCGCGTGGCGCGCACCTATGGCGGCACCGGGCTTGGCCTTGCGATCAGCGAGCGCATCGTCAAGCGCATGGGCGGCCGGATCACGCTGGAGAGCGAGCCGGGCAGGGGCTCGACTTTCGAAGTCTCGATTTCGCTCGCGCCGGCCCAAGCCAGCACGGGACAAACCACGTTTCCGAGTCCCGACCTCACAGGTAATTCGATCCTGCTGATCGCAGCCCAGGGCATCGAGGCTTCGCTGATCGCGCGGCGGCTGGAGCGCTGGGGCGGCCAGACCTGCACGGTCTCGGACGTCGACGTCGCGCTGGCGCTACTGCCAGAGCGCTCCTGGCATGCAGTGCTGATCGATCGCGCGCTCGGTCCGGAGGTGGCGGCGCGGCTTGGCGATGCGGCCCGTAGTCATGCCGTGCAACGGCTGGTGCTGCTGACGCCCGCCACGCGGCACGAACCGTTATCACCGGCCTTCACGGGTTATCTGGTGAAGCCACTGCGCGCCGCCTCGCTCGCCGCGCGCCTGTCGCTGGCGCCGGAAGTCGCCTCGCCCGAGCTCGCGCCGGAGCCGCCGGCGGAGGCGTCCGTCACGCCGTCTGCTGTGACAAAGGGTCTGTCAATCCTGGTCGCTGAGGACAACGAGATCAACGCGCTGTTGATGCGATCGCTGCTGACGCGGCTTGGGCATCGCGTCGTGATCGCAACCCATGGCGAAGCGGCGCTGGAATCCTGGCTCGCGGCGAAATCCGCGGGCACGCCGTATCATCTCGTGCTGATGGACATCCAGATGCCGCAGCTCGACGGCATCGAAGCGGCGATGCGCATCCGCACGCATGAAGCAGGCGAGGGCGGTCGCCGCACGCCCATCCTGGCGCTGACCGCGAACACGCTGGTGGAAGATCGCTACGCCTGTTTCGAAGCCGGCATGGACGGCTTCTTGATCAAGCCGCTCGACCGCGAGAAGCTGGAGGAGGCGCTCGCCGGCCTGGCAGCGTCACGGCATCTGGCGGTGTGACCGTATTTCTCCGTCGTCATTGCGAGGAGCGAAGCGACGAAGCAATCCAGAATCGTTCCGCGGAGGGATTCTGGATTGCTTCGCTTTGCTCGCAATGACGATGTGGGAGCAGTATACCCTACCGCAGCTGTCACCGGCGCGCGCTTTGCGCAAGACCCGGCAAAGCCTCACTCGCCGATCTGGTCGACCTGCTTGAAATGGTCGCCCTCGACCACGTTGACGAAAATGACGGCCGATTTGTTGTCGCCCTTCTCGGTCCATTGCACCGGCTTGGCATAGGCGATGCCCTGGAAGGTCAATTTTCGCAGCGCCGCCACGACGTCGGCACGCGTTGGCAGGCCTTCCTTCGCCTTGGCGGCTTCCGTGATCGCGGCCATCAACACCCGCGCTGAATCATAGGAGCTCGCGGCATAGTTGTTGATGGGGCCGTACTTCGCCGTGTAGCTGGCGCCGAAGTCGGACGAGCCGGGCACGGTGCCGATCGCGGGCGCCGCGGAGAGAATGCGAACGCCTTCGGCCGTCGTCGCCGCGCCTTCGGCGGCCTGGATGAAGGCCTTGGTGTCCCAGCATCCGTCGCCGCAGGTGAACAGCTGGGTCAGGCCCTGCGCACGCATCTCCTTGAGGATCAGCGCGCCTTCGCGAATGCCGGCAAAGAACAGGACGTCGAAATCCCCAGGCCACGATTTGACGAAATCGGCAAAATCCTTTTCGCCGACCTTGACCGATTTGCGCGCGACCACGGTGCCGCCGGCGCCAAAGCCCACAACGAACTGGTCGGCGAGGCCAACGCCGTAGGACGTCCCGTCGTCGACCACGAGCGCGCGCTTCTTGCCCAGCTTCTCCATCAGGTAGCGTGCCAGCCCCGGCCCCTTGCGGTCGTCGCGGTTGGTCAGGCGGAAGACGGTGGCAAAGCCGCTCTCCGTCACTTTCGGGTTCGACGCCATCGGCGTGATCACCGCAAGCGAGCAGTCCGCATAGATCTGGCCGGTGGCAATGGCGACGCCGCTGTTGACGTGGCCGACCACGCCCAAAATGGCCGGATCATCGCAAAACGCCTTGGCGACGGCCCTTCCGGTCTCGGGGTCGGCCTTGTCGTCGATCGCCGTCGCAACAACCTTGGCGCCGGCGACGCCGCCCGCCGCGTTGCGCTCGTCGACCGCGAGGTCCACCGCCTGTTTCATCTCGACACCAAAACCGGCCGAGGTCGTGGTCAACGGACCGCCGATGCCGATCTTGACGTCCTTGCCGGCCAGTTGCGCCGCGGACGAGCCCGCAACCGCAAGAGCCAGAACGGACACGAGCAGGGGGAGAGCGCCGCGACGACAGGTCATGGTAACCTCCAAAGATCGTTTTAGAGGTATCAGGCTGTCACGCACCCCGTCGCCAGTCAACAATCGATAGATGGTTACAGCTTTTCCCTTGCGCCGGCCTGCGAAAACGCCTGAGATGAACCGGTTTCATCACGGGGCAGGGCGGCCGGCACGCCACGGCGAGCTTCCTTGTGCAGTTTGATGGTTACACATGAGCACCATCCCGCGGACCAAGACCGTGCTTCCACCCTCGCGCGCCAGCAGCCTCGATCTCGTCGGCGGCGAACTGGCGTGGGATTTCACCAACACGTCGTCGGCGCGCGGCTCTGCCGCGCACCAGGAGCACCTGCGGGATTTCGACACGCTGATGCAGTGGATCGAACACGCCCGCGTCATGGCGCCGTCCGATTGCGCCTACATCCGTGCCCAGCTGTCAGGCCATCCGCGCCGCGCGCGCCAAGCCTTTGCGCGCGCAATCGAGCTGCGCGAGCTGATCTGGACGATCGGCACCGCGCTCGCCGAGCAGCGGCCGGTCCCGGCAAGGCCCCTCGATCTCTTGTCAGCCGCCCACGCGGAACACCTGCGCCACGCCGAGATGAGGATGCGCATGGGCAGCTACATCTGGGTGTTTGATCCGCGCCGCGACATCGAAGCTGCGATCCTCGGCCCCATCACGCTGTCCGCGTTGACGCTTCTGATGGAGAAGGACCTCTTGCGCACCAGGCGCTGCGCAGGCCAGGAATGCGGCTGGCTGTTCTTCGACACCACCAAGAACAACCGCCGCCGCTGGTGCGAAATGCGCGTCTGCGGCAACCGCGCCAAGGTGCGCGCCGCCCGCGACAGACAGAAACAGGCGCGAAAGGGCTGATCGCGGTTGACGGGTAACGTAGCAACGTAGGGTGGGTTAGCGAACCGTAACCCACCTCTTTATCTTCCCGCCGAGATAGAACGTGGTGGGTTACGCCTTCGGCTAACCACACCACGAAGCCTACAGCCTCCTGAGCGCCACTGACTCCACCACGTGGTCGGCGCCCTTCTTCAGGATCAGCGTCGCGCGGGGGCGGGTGGGCAGAATGTTGTCCTCGAGATTGGCGAGGTTGGTGCGCTCCCAGATCGCGGTCGCGGTGGCGGTGGCTTCCTCGTCCGACAGCAGCGCATAACGGTGGAAATAGGATCTGGGATCGGTGAACGCAGTGTCCCTGAGCGCCAGGAAGCGCTTCACATACCACTGCCGCAACGCCGCTTCGTCAGCGTCGATATAAACCGAGAAGTCGAAGAAGTCGGAGACGACCGGCACCGCCTTGCCGTCACGCGGCAGCTTGCCGGTCTGCAGCACGTTGACGCCCTCGACGATCAGGATGTCCGGCTGGTCGATCTCGACCCACTGGTTCGGCACGATGTCGTAGGTCAGATGCGAATAGACCGGCGCGCGCACGGGGTGGCGGCCGGCCTTGATGTCGGAGAGGAAGCTGAGCAGCAGCGGCAGATCGTAGCTTTCCGGAAAGCCTTTTTTCTGCACCAGTCCCTGCCGCTCCAGCACCGCAAGGGGATAGAGAAAACCGTCCGTCGTGATCAGGTCGACCTTCGGCCGCGGCGACCAGCGCGCGAGCAGCGCCTGGAGCACGCGGGCGGTGGTGGACTTTCCGACCGCCACCGAGCCTGCGACGCCGATGATGTAGGGCATCTTGCGATCGCGGATGTTGAGGAACTGACGCTGTGCGTAATACAGGCGCTGCATGGCATCGACATAGATCGACAGCAGACGCGAGAGCGGCAGGTAGATGTCCTCGACCTCCTGCAAGTCGAGGCGGTCGTGCAGCGAGCGGAGGCGGTCGAACTCGCCCGGCTCAAGCGTCATCGGCGTGTCGTTTCGCAGCTCTGCCCACTGCTCGCGCGTGTAGACGCGGTAGGGATTATAGATCTGCTCGGGTGCGCGGATATCCATGACGCCGCCTTTCCGTTGCGACTTTAGCTCTTTCCCTTGAGCATGATCTTTTCCGAAAACCGCTTCGCACTTTGCGCTAACACGGTCCTCCGGGTCCGGATCATGCTCTAGTCGCTCTTGCGCGACGCCTTCTCTTCCAACCCTGACATCGAGGTGCGTTTGTCCAGCGCCGCCTCGACCTCTTCCAGCTTTACGCCACGGGCCTTGAGCAGCACAAGGAAGTGGTAGAGCAGGTCGGCGCTTTCAGCGATCAGATGCGCGCGATCGTTTTCGACTGCTGCGATTACGGTTTCGACTGCCTCCTCGCCGAACTTTTTCGCGCAATGTTCCGCGCCCTTGTCCAGGAGCTTGCGGGTATAGGACACCTCGCCACCAGCCGCGGCGCGGGCATCGATGGTTGCGGCCAGGTCGTGGATCGTGAAACGCGACATACAAAATACTCAGAGGCACACGCCAGCCTCACAGGCCGGTCCAGACCTGCACATGTAGCATTTCCGCGAAGCGGAGTCGTCAGGCATCCAGCCGCATCGGCAGGCCGCGGCGGGCCATGTGGTCCTTGGCCTCGCGGATGGTAAATTCCCCGAAGTGGAAGATCGACGCCGCCAGCACCGCGGTGGCGTGGCCGTCGCGGATGCCGTCGACGAGGTGATCGAGATTGCCGACGCCGCCCGAGGCGATCACGGGAACGGGAACGCTGTCGGCGATCGCCCGGGTCAGCGGGATGTCAAAGCCCTGCCTGGTGCCGTCGCGGTCCATCGAGGTGAGCAAGATTTCACCAGCCCCCAGCGACACCACCTCCTGGGCATATTCGATCGCATCGATGCCTGTCGAGTTGCGCCCGCCATGCGTAAAGATCTCCCAGCGGTCGGAGCCGCCGGGGCGCTTGACGCGTTTGGCGTCGATCGCGACCACCACGCACTGCTCGCCGAACTTTTCCGCGGCTTCCTTGACGAACTCGCGCCGCGACACCGCAGCGCTGTTGATCGAGACCTTGTCTGCGCCCGAGCGCAGCAGCGTCTTGATATCATCAACCTTGCGCACCCCGCCGCCGACCGTGACCGGCATGAAGCAGGCTTCCGCGGTGCGCCGGACCACGTCCAGCATGATGCCGCGGTTCTCATGGGTCGCGGTGATATCGAGAAAGCAGAGCTCGTCGGCGCCGGCGGCGTCATAGGCGATCGCCGCCTCGACGGGATCGCCGGCATCGCGCAAGTCGACGAAGTTGACGCCCTTGACGACCCGGCCGTCCTTGACGTCGAGGCAGGGGATCACGCGCACCTTGAACATGTCTCGTCTCCTAAGCGGCAGCGCGCGCGTTGCGGATCAGGGTGAGGGCGTCAGCGGGGTCGAGCCTGCCGTCATAGAGCGCACGGCCGGCGATCGCGCCTGCGAGCTTTTTCGCCCGCGGCGCCAACATCGCCTTGACGTCCTCGATCGAGGCAAGGCCGCCGGAGGCGATCACGGGGATGGAGATGGCGTCGGCAAGGGCGATGGTCGCGTCGAGGTTCAAGCCCTTGAGCAGGCCGTCGCGGGCGATATCCGTGAAGATGATGGCGGCGACGCCGGCATCCTCGAAACGCTGCGCGATTTCCAGCACCGTCACCTGCGAGGTCTCGGCCCAGCCTTCGACGGCGACCTTGCCGTCGCGGGCATCGAGTCCCACGGCGACGCGGCCCGGAAATTTCTTCGCCGCGCTCTTCACCAGCTCCGGATCGCGCACGGCAGCCGTGCCGATGATGACGCGGGTGATGCCCTTGGCGAGCCAGGCCTCGACGGTCGCAAGATCGCGAATGCCGCCGCCGAGCTGAACCGGGATCGGAATCGTCTTCAGCATGGCCTCCACCGCCGCGGCGTTCACCGGCTTGCCGGCAAAGGCGCCGTCGAGATCGACGACGTGGAGATATTCAAATCCCTGCGCGACGAAGCTTTGCGCCTGCGCCGCAGGATCGAGGTTGAACACGGTGGCGCGCGCCATGTCGCCTTGCTCCAGGCGCACGCACTGGCCGTTCTTCAGATCGATGGCGGGGAAGAGGATCACGGCTTCCATCTCAGAAAGTTCGAGATCAGGGCCAACCCAAAGCGCTGGCTCTTCTCGGGGTGAAACTGCGTGCCGATCGCGGTGTCCTTGGCAACGATCGCCGTGACCGGTCCGCCATAATCGGCGCGCGCGAGCACGTCCGCTTCATTGGCGGCATTGAGGTGGTAGGAGTGCACGAAATAGGCGTGCTGGCCCTTTGGCCCCAGCGGCAGCTTTTCCAGCACCGGGTGCTCGCGCAGGACGTCGAGCGTGTTCCAGCCCATGTGCGGGATCTTCAGGTTTTCGTCGCGCGGCGTGATCTTCTCGACGTCGCCGGCGATCCAGTTCAGGCCTTCGGTGATGACATGCTCCTTGCCGCGGCTCGCGAACAGCTGCATGCCGACACAGATGCCGAACATCGGCCGCGCCTTCACGCGCACCGCTTCGGTGATCGCCTCGACCATGCCGTTGACGGCATCAAGGCCGCGCCGGCAATCGGCGAAGGCGCCGACACCGGGCAGCACGAGGCGATCGGCGCTGTAGGCCTGATCCGGATCGCTCGTCACGAAGACCTTCTGCCCGTCCTCCATGCTGCGCGCGGCGCGCTCGAAGGCTTTTGCGGCGGAATGCAGATTGCCGGAACCGTAATCGATGATGGCGACGCTCATCGTGACCCTCCCGGTTCTGGAAACAATCCAATGATGCCGCCGGACGGAAGCGGCGGCGGGTTTGAGAACGACTGACCCGGGACGGAGCGGGTCGGCGGCGGACCGCCGCGATCGACGGCCCATTGATCATTGACGATGCCGCGCTGCTTCTGACTCCAGCGCTCGAAGAAACGGCGCTCGGCGGTCTCCCGATCGTCGCCGATGACGACGTCGAGCTGACGCCAATTGCCGCGCGACAGCGTCCAGCGGCGCAGGCTCGACGCCTCGAAGCCCATCAGGAGGGCCAAAACGATATCGGCGAGGAAGATCGAGGAGCGGCCGACACCAAGGCTCGAAAGCCCGGCCTGGAACGCGGCAAAGAAGATCACCCAGCCGAGCAGCGCCAGCCACAGCCGGTGCCACAACAGCCAGAACGGGCCGTAGATCATCGCCCAGAAATGAAAGCCATCGCGCACGAAGACGAAGTTGTCCGTCGCGCGCAGGTCCGCGCCGCTGGGGCCGGGAGCATGAACTGTGTAGGCAGGCATGTTGGATTGCCCGTTCTCAGAGATGTTCGATACCGCCAGCGGCGCTCATCGCCGCGAGACGGAGATGTCAGCCACCGAGCGAGCCCTTGGTGGAGGGCACTTCGCCCGCCGCCTTTGGGTCGATCGCCACGGCGGTGCGCAGCGCCCGCGCCAGACCCTTGAAGCAGGATTCGGCGATATGGTGGCTGTTCTCGCCATATAGGGTCTCGACGTGGAGAGTCACGCCCGCGTTCATGGCGAAGGCGTTGAACCACTCGCGCACGAGCTCGGTGTCGAACTCGCCGATCTTGTCGCGGGGGAAGTCGGCCTTGAACACCAGGACCGGACGGCCCGAGATGTCGATGACGACGCGCGACAGCGTCTCGTCCATGGGCATGTGGACGCTGGCATAGCGGGTGATGCCCGCCATGTTACCGAGCGCCTGCTTCACGGCCTGGCCGAGCGCGATGCCGGTGTCTTCGGTCGTATGGTGATAATCAATGTGCAGGTCGCCCACCGCCTTGACCGTGAGGTCGATGCGGGAATGGCGGGCGAGGAGATCGAGCATATGGTCGAAAAAGCCGATGCCGGTCGCGATATTGGACACGCCGGATCCATCGAGGTTCACGGATACCTCGATGTCGGTTTCCTTGGTCTTGCGCTTGATCGTCGCGGTGCGCATTGAAAGCTGGCTTCCACTCTAGTTGAGCATGATCTCCGCGCAAACGCTCCGCGTTTGTCGCGAGGGAAAACCGGCGTCCACTTTTCCGGATCATGCTCGCTTGGGCCGAAAACGGCGGTCTTTTAACAGCCAAATGACGCCTTCGCTACTGCGGGATGCTCCTGGCGGGGCTCTACTTCGGCCTATGGTGAGCGAATTTAGGACCGGAGTGGCCCGTTGTGCGCCGGTTGTGCCCTCGGACCGGACCGCCTAAATCAGGCCGGACAACGAGGTACTTCATGCAGGATTCCCAGAACAGCTCGGTCTGGCACGGCACGACGATCGTAACCGTCCGCAAGGGCGGCAGGGTGGTGGTCGGCGGCGACGGCCAGGTCTCGATCGGCCAGACGGTGATCAAGTCCAACGCCAAAAAGGTCCGCAAGCTCGGCAAGGGCGACGTGATCGGCGGTTTTGCGGGTGCGACCGCCGACGCCTTCACCCTGTTCGAGCGGCTGGAGAGCAAGCTCGAGCAATATCCGGGGCAGCTGACCCGGGCCGCGGTCGAGCTCGCCAAGGACTGGCGCACCGACCGGTATCTGCGGCGGCTCGAGGCCATGATGATCGTGGCCGACAAGGACGTCTCCCTGGTCCTGACCGGGACCGGCGATGTGCTGGAGCCCGAGGCCGGCGTGATGGCGATCGGCTCGGGCGGCAACTACGCGCTGGCGGCGGCCCGCGCCCTGCTCGACACCGACAAGGACGCCGAGACCATCGTCCGCCGCTCGCTCGACATCGCCGCCGACATCTGCGTCTACACCAACCGCAACGTGACGATCGAAAGCCTGTCGAGCGGCTAGCCAGTGGCGCCGGCCTACGCCTTCCGCCCCATGACAGCGGCCGATCTGCCGCTGATCCTGCGGTGGCTGAAAGAGGCCCATGTGCGGGAATGGTGGGGCGATCCGGACGAGCAACTTGCGCTCGTGAGCGGTGACCTCATCGAGCCTGCGATGGACCAGTTCATCGTGTTGGCTGGCGGCCGGCCGTTCGGCTATCTTCAGTGCTACAGCCTGACCGCATGGAATACGGGCTTTGGGCCGCAGCCGGAGGGTACGCGTGGGATCGATCAGTTCATCGGTGAAGCCGACATGATCGGGCGCGGGCACGGCTCATCGTTCATCCGGCAGTTCGTCGATGAGAAGCTGCGGCAAGGGCTGCCGCGCATAGTGACCGACCCCGATCCGCTGAACTATCGCGCCGTACGCACCTATGAAAAAGCGGGTTTCGAGAGAGTTGGCATGGTGGAGACACCCGACGGGCCATCGTTGCTGATGATGCGCAATCCATGACTCCAGCGCCAACCCATACCATCAAGACGGCGGTTCCACCGATCTACTGGATCGGCCTCGCGCTCTCGCTGCTCGCGCTGCAGGCCTCGATCCTGTTTGCCATGGGCCGGGTGCCGATCTGCACCTGCGGCTACGTCAAGTTCTGGCACGGCGTGGTGAACAGCTCGGAGAATTCCCAGCACATCGCCGACTGGTACAGCTTCTCCCACATCCTCCATGGCTTCCTGTTCTACGGATTGACCTGGCTGCTGTTCGCCCGCCTGCCGTTCTTCCAGCTCAATTTTTTAAGCTTGTCTTGGCCGGCGCGGCTGCTCATCGCCATGCTGATTGAAGGCAGCTGGGAAATCGTCGAGAACTCGCCCTTCATCATCGAGCGCTATCGCGCCGGCACGATCTCGCTGGACTATTACGGCGACAGCATCGTCAACTCGGTCTCAGACACGCTGTTCATGGTGCTCGGCTTCCTCGCGGCGCGTGTTCTGCCGGTCAAGGCCACGGTGCTGATCGGGCTCGTTTTCGAGATCATGATGGCGCTCCACATTCGCGACAATCTGACGCTTAATATTCTGATGCTGGTCCATCCGATCGAGGCCGTGAAACAATGGCAATCCGGTCCGCCGATCATCTGACCCCACCAAATTGCGGCTTGTCCCGGCCGGTTTCTGACCCTAGCTAAGGTCCCATGACAGACTTCTCCCCCCGCGAAATCGTTTCCGAACTCGACCGTTTCATCGTTGGCCAGTCCGACGCCAAGCGCGCCGTCTCGATTGCGCTCCGGAACCGCTGGCGGCGCCAGCAGCTTCAGGGCTCCTTGCGCGAAGAGGTGCTGCCGAAGAACATCCTGATGATCGGCCCGACCGGCGTCGGCAAGACCGAGATTGCGCGGCGGCTGGCCAAGCTCGCCAACGCGCCGTTCCTCAAGGTTGAGGCCACGAAATTCACCGAGGTCGGCTATGTCGGCCGCGACGTCGAGCAGATCGTGCGCGATCTCGTCGAGGTCGCCATCACCCAGGTGCGCGAGAAGAAGCGCAAGGACGTGCAGGCGCGCGCCCAGCTCGCCGCCGAAGAGCGCGTGCTGGATGCCCTGGTCGGTGCCAATGCGAGCTCGGCGACGCGGGAATCCTTTCGCAAGAAGCTGCGCGCCGGCGAGCTCAACGACAAGGAAATCGAGATCGAGACGCAGTCCGCCGCCGGCGGCCTTCCGATGTTCGAGATCCCGGGCATGCCGGGCTCGCAGATGGGCGCGATCTCGATCGGCGACATCTTTGGCAAGTTAGGCGGCCGCACCAAGACGCGGCGGCTGACGGTCGAGGGCTCACACGAAATCCTCGTCAACGAGGAATCCGACAAGCTGCTGGACAACGACCAGCTCACGCTGGAGGCAATCAGCGCGGTCGAGAACAACGGCATCGTGTTCCTGGACGAGATCGACAAGATCTGCGCGCGCGATGGCCGCGTCGGCGGCGACGTCTCGCGCGAGGGCGTGCAGCGCGATCTGCTGCCGCTGATCGAGGGCACCACCGTCTCGACCAAGCACGGCACGGTGAAGACCGACCACATCCTTTTCATCGCGTCCGGCGCCTTCCACGTCGCAAAGCCCTCGGATCTGCTGCCGGAATTGCAGGGCCGCCTGCCGATCCGCGTCGAATTGCAGGCCCTGACCCGCGACGACATGCGGCGCATCCTCACCGAGCCGGAGGCCTCGCTGATCAAGCAATATGTCGCGCTGCTGCACACCGAAGGCGTGACGCTCGACATCACCGACGGCGCCATCGACGCACTCGCCGACATCGCGGTCGCCGTCAATTCGACGGTCGAGAACATCGGCGCGCGGCGGCTTCAGACCGTGATGGAACGGGTGCTGGACGAGATCTCCTTCACCGCCCCCGACCGCAACGGCGAGACCATCCAGATCGATGCCGACTACGTGCAGAAGCACATCGGCGACCTCGCCAAGAACGCCGATCTCAGCCGGTTTATTTTGTAATTTCCGGCCAGTCCGCTATCTATCGGGCCGTCGTCCTGGCGAAAGCCAGGACCCCCCGCGCGAGCGCTTGCGCTCGTCGCGATTACCCCGAGCGCTTATTGTTGATACAGATGGCGGCCCCAATCTCGGCTCAAACGACCTCCGGTGGTTATGGGTCCCGGATCTGCGCTCGCTCTGGACAACGCTGCGCGTTGCCAGGAGCTCGCTTGTCCGGGACGACGGCGGAGGTAATGTCCGCAGCGCAGGTGCGCTGTGCGCGCTAGCCTTTGGCAAAATCCCTGGCGCCTGTTGCTCGCGATCAACGTCTTCGTGATCGCCGGCGTGTTCATCCATAAAATCCTGCTGCCGCCTTACGTCCCCTATATCCACCTGCTCGTCGACTATCATTTCGGCTTCATCAAGCGCGCGCTGATCGGCGCCATCATTGCGCTGTTCACGGCGAAGGTGCCGGTGTGGCTGGTGTTTGCGCTTGGCGGGGTGACATGGCTCGTCACAATCGCTTTGTTGGTTCAGCTGTTCCGCAAGGTGTTCGGTCTCAACGAGAAGACCCTGCCGTTGTTCGTGTTCATCGCGGGCTCGCCGTTCTTCCTGAAGAATTTCATGCACACGCTCGGCCATTTCGACATCTATGGCTGTGCGCTCGCGATCGTGCTGCTGCTGATCCCGGCGCGCTCGATCCTCTATGTCGCGCTGGCTGCCCTGTTCGCGATCGTGCTGATCCTGATCCACCACATTCATCTCTTGATGTACGTGCCGACGATCATCATGATCGTCGTCGTCAGGCACTATCTCGGGCACGGCATCAATCGCGCGAACGTCGCGTTCGGCCTCGCGGCGCTGCTCTGCGTCGGTGCGCTGTTCTTGGCCGCGCAATTCCTCGGAACGATGCCGATACCGGAGGCGGATTTCGTCGCCTACCTCAAGGGCCGGATGGCCGATCCGTCGCGTACCGATCTCCTGCAATTCAGCTACATCTGGTACCAGCCGCTTTCGAAGGAGCTTGCGGACACCTGGGGCCGCATGCCCCACAACATTCTCGGCGTGCCCGTGTTTGCGCTGCTGATCTGGCTGCACACGCCGCTCTGGCGCTATCTTGCGAACCTGATCCGCGCGCTCGCCGATGAGACGCACCGGCGTCTTGTCATCGCAGGCATCGCTGGCGTCAGCCTCGCCTATGTCGTGATGTTCGCGATGGTGTTCGACTATTCGCGCTGGATCTCGAACTGGGCGGTCTGCATGTTCCTGATCCTGCACGCGGTGAAGATGCT
The DNA here is from genome assembly GCF_024199885.1 of Bradyrhizobium sp. CCGUVB23. NCBI lineage: Bacteria > Pseudomonadati > Pseudomonadota > Alphaproteobacteria > Hyphomicrobiales > Nitrobacteraceae > Bradyrhizobium > Bradyrhizobium sp. CCGUVB23. Next base: position 3,875,611 of record NZ_JANADQ010000001.1, on the reverse strand, counting down.
GCCGGCCAAGCGGGAAGTGCGGCCGATCCCGGCGGAGGATCGTACGACGAACATTTTCGGGCTAATCATCACCCTGATCCCGCGCGTCGGAATCGTGCGGCCGTTCTGAAGATTCACTGCCAGCAGCCGCTGTGGAGGTGCACTCCCTCTCCCGCTAGCGGGAGAGGCGTAGGCGGCCTACGGCCGCCGTTCTTAGAAAAAGAACGCCTATGCGAAGCATCGGCTATGGGAGAGGGTGTTTCCGCAATGGGGCACTCCCGATGCGGAGAGAGCCCTCAGCCGCGCCTTCGGCGCGACCTCTCCCGCAAGCGGGAGAGGTTAAGGGAGCCCGCGGCCAAATCGAGTTCTCTAACATCTCGCCCGGCGAATTCGCACGTAAAGCGCGCCCTCGCCGCCATGGCCGATATGGGCTTCCTCGAATCCAACGACGAAGGCACGGAATTCCGGCAGGCTCAGCCATTCCGGCACCTGGCGGCGGAGCACGCCGCTTTCGCCGCCGGTTCTTCCCTTGCCGGTGATGACGAGCACGAAGGTCAGGCCGTCGTGATGGGCGCGCTGGATGAAGCCTGAGAGCGCGCGATGGGCGCGCATCTGGGTCATGCCGTGCAGATCAAGCCGCGCGTCGATCTCGCTGCGGCCGCGCGACAGTTTTGCGCGCTCGCGCTTGCCGAGCGGCGCCAAAGGCGGGACGGCGGGCTTCATCACGCGGGGAGCCGGCGCGGGGACAATCGGCCTTGCGGGCACTGGATGCTTTGCGGCAGGCGCAGCCGGCAAAACTTCGGCGCGCGCCGCCGCCTCCGCCTTCGTCACGCGAAGTTTTCGAAGCGGCTTGACCTGCTTCGCAACCGTGTCCCACAGCGCGCGCTCGTCTTCGCTGAGCGCGCGACGGCGGGGCGAGGGTGGCGGGTCCAGGACAGGCGGACGGGACGATCGCTTCATTGCGGGCTGGTACGACGGCGCACGTGCTTGCGCTGCTCGCGGGCGGGCTTGATGGCGGGGCGCGGCTCCGGCAGCGGCACGGGGCTCGCCACCGCGACGGTGGCATCCCTGGCTTGTGACACGGTGGCTGACGCCGTGCCAGCTTTCCCTGATTCAACAGGTTTCGCCGGATCTGATTGTGGAAACAGCTTTGCGATCTTCGCCGACGGCCGCGGATCGGGCAGGGGCAGCCTCGAACCGCGCGCCACGGGATCGAGGCTTTTCGGCACCAGCATCACGAAATGCATGTTGTGGCGCAGCCGGCCCGAGACGCGGCCGGCTTCCTGGCCGGCGCCGAAATAGAGGTCGGCGCGCGCGGGGCCGATGATCGCCGACCCGGTGTCCTGCGCGATCATCAGGCGATGGAACGGCGTCTTCGATTTCTCGGAGTCGATCGGCAGCTCACCCTCGATGAAGAACGGCGTGCCATAGACATGCAGCGATTTGTCGACCGCAATCGAACGGCCCGCCGTCAGCGGAATGCCCTGCGCCCCGACCGCCTCGTCCTTGTCGGACAGATTGACCTGGCGGAAGAAGATGTAGGAGCGGTTCTGGCGGCGGAGCTCCTTGGCGCCATCGGGGTTTTGCGCCATCCACTCTCTGATCTTCTGCATCGACATCTCCTCTTTCGGGATGATGCCGCGCTCGATCAGGATGCGTCCGACCGCCGTATAGGGATAGCCGTTATAGGCGTCGTAGTTGATCCGGATCGTCGAGCCGTCGTCGAATTTGATCCGCGCCGAACCCTGGATCTGCGCGAACAGGAGGTCGGTCGGATCCTTGAGCCAGCAGAGCTCGAGGCCGCGGCCGGCGATCGCGCCATCCTCGATCTCGCCGCGATCGTAATAGGGCACGAGCTTGCGGCGGCCGATCTTGCGGTACACCGGGCCCTTGTTGGGCAGGCTCAGCGCATCCTGCTTGAAGCCGCGCACGAACAGGTTCGAGGGGCGGCGATAGACCGGGACGTTGTAGACGTCGGTCTGGACGTGCGAGCCGTCGAGCACCGGCTCGTAATAGCCGGTCACGAAGCCGTCGGCCTCGCCGAGCCGCGAGATCCGTAGCGGCGAAAAATGCTCTTCGAAAAACGCCTTGGCTTTGCTCTCGTCGGAAAGGTCGAGCGACTTGGCGATTTTGCACGGCTGGCCAAGCGAGCCGCCGATCGCCTTCGGCTCGACGACCGCCGGCTGCTGCGCGGCGATCGATTTGCAGCTCGCGCGAAACGCCTTGTAGGCCGCGAGATGATCGTCATCGCTCCAGCCGGCCACCTCGGACCAGGCAAGCGGCAGATATTGCGCGCCGGGAATCTCGAACGGCAACGCGAGCTGAGGGTAGGGCAACGCCCGCGGTGGTGGGGCGGCGATCTCGGGAGCACTGCGGCTGTAGTGATGGCGGCGCGCCGCTTCAGCGCCGAGCGAAAACGACGACAGCGCGACGGCACCTGCGCACAGCGCCGTCGCGCAATTTGTCAGGGCTGCCTTAATGCGCGCTTCCGGTGCCAACCAGCTTCCAGTTCGGATCGCGAGAGGTGGTGTCGCGGGCGAAGGTCCAGATGTCGGTGATGTCGGCGACCTTGTCGGCATTCCCGTCGACGATGTTGCCGGCCCTGTCGCGCGTGACCGAAATCATCTGCGAGACGAAGCGAACGGTGAGCTGCGCGGTGCGGTCGCGCATCTCGGCGCCGACCAGCTCGGCCTTGTCGATCGAGACGAAGCGCGTCTCGGTCTTCTGCTCGTTCTTCTCGCGGTCCTTGATCGCGGCGTCGAAGCTCTCGAACACTTCGGAGGACAAGAGGTCGCGCAGCGACCGGCGATCGCCATTGGCAAAGGCGAGCACGATCATCTCATAGGCGCTGCGGGCGCCGGACAGGAAGTGGCGCGGATCGAAGGACGAGTCCTTCTCGACGATCGCGTCCAGCCCCTGGCCCAGCGCAGTGCCGGGTTCAGTCAGTCCTTTCCAGCGGTCGGCAGGCTGCGTGACGTCGGCGGTCGGCGCCAGCGGAGCCTGATCGATCACCTTGCCCGGCATGGTCACGACGTTCTTGTCCTGGGCACCCTGGAGCGCATTGCGGGCGGTGCGGTCGAACGGAGGCCGCTCATTGCCGGTCCGCTGCCCGAGCACGCTGCGCAGGCGCAGGAAAATGAAGACCGCCAACGCTAGGAAGATGATGGTGTAGATATCCACGTCGTGTTCGCTCTCTGGTCTCTGCTCAGGGTCTTCGCCGGGAAAATCAGTCCGGCCAGTCAACCGTTCCACACAGGGACGGCAAGTCACATCACCTTTTTAGGTCCGCTTCAGATCCAAGCGATGTAGGCACGAAATCTTGCCCGGCCAATGGCGCCTTTTGGCACAGCGCGAATTGTAGCGCGTTTTATCCTTAAGGGGAAATCGGATCCTGACTGGAAATCGCGCATCTTCAATCGTTTAAGAAGTACTCCGTTGGGCCAGAATGGGTAAAAGGCCACCCTTTTCGACACTGCCAGGCGGCCGAATCCGGGGCCCTTCGTCCTTGTGGAACGAGGCAGGCCTATGTTAGCCAACCGGCCGCGATATCAGGCCCATTCGGGTAAGGAGACATTTTCATGACCAACGGAAACGGCACCCCCGAGGCAGGCCAGGCTCCGCAGCTCAACGTGCTGGCGCAATACACCAAGGATCTGTCGTTCGAGAATCCGAACGCCCCGACCTCGTTGCAGCCGCAGAGCCAGCAGCCCCAGATCAACATCCAGATCAACGTCAATGCCAACAACCTCTCGGAACACGAGTATGAGGTCGTGTTGTCGGTCGAAGGCAAGGCCGAGACCGCGGGCAAGGTGATGTTCTCCTTCGAGCTCGCCTATGCCGGCGTGTTCCGCATCGTCAATGTGCCGCAGGAAAACCTGCATCCGCTGGTCATGATCGAATGCCCGCGGCTGTTGTTCCCGTTCGCCCGCGAGATCATCGCTACCGCCGTGCGCGACGGCGGGTTCCCGCCGCTGATGCTGGATCCGGTCGACTTCGTCGGTCTCTACCGGCAGAACATGGAGCGACAAATGGCCGCCCAGGGTCAGGTCAAGCCGAGCTGAGTCAGGTCTAATTATAATGATGGCTCTTGGTTGGAACGACTAGCCACGGGCTCGATGCAACCTCTCCCGCTTGCGGGGGAGGCACAGGCCGCCTTCGGCGGCCGTCCTCTTAAAAAACGCCGAGGCAAAGCCTCGGCTATGGCGAAGCGCCGGGTGGGGGCTTTCTCCACATCGGGAGTGTTGATTGCGGAAACACCCTCTCCCGCAAGCGGGAGAGCGCACTTCCGCCGCGGCCACCAGACCTCATCTCATCAGGGTCTAGTTAGGTCGGACTTGCTGCCGGCTGGGCGAGATACTCGTTCCAGATCGCCTTTTCACCCATCGTCGCAATGAAGGCCCGATGGGCCTCGCGCTCCGCCTCGCTGACGCGTGGGGCCAGCGGTGCCGGCCGCTGCCGCCGCGGTGCATCGCCACTCGCCCCGACGCGGATTTCCTCGGCGTCAGACGCCAGGATGAGCTGCGACTGCCGGGCGCCGATCAAATCGACATAGACTTCCGCGAGCAGCTCGGAGTCGAGCAACGCACCGTGCTTGGTGCGGTGGGAATTGTCGATCGCATAGCGCGAGCAGAGATCATCGAGCCGGTTCGACACGCCGGGATGCTTGCGCCGCGCCAGTAGGAGCGTGTCGACCAGCCGCTCGCGCGGGATCGCGGCGCGCTTGATGCGGTCGAGCTCGGCATTGATGAAGCTGATGTCGAACGAGGCGTTGTGGATCACCAGCGGCGCATCGCCGATGAATTCCAGGAACTCGTCGACGACCTCGTGAAACAGCGGCTTGGTCGCAAGAAACTCGCTCGACAGGCCGTGCACCGCAAAGGCTTCCGCCGGCATGTCCCTTTCAGGATTGATGTAGCGGTGAAAGGTCTGCCCCGTGGGCATGCGATTGAAGATCTCGACGCAGCCGATTTCGACCAGGCGGTCGCCGCGCAGGGGGTCGAGGCCGGTGGTTTCAGTGTCGAGAACGATTTCGCGCATATTCTTCAGGAGCCGGTCAGATGAGCGAATCAGCTTCGCCGCTGCGGCATTTTAACGACCTCGGCCAGGATGTGCTTGATCTGTGCACGCACGGGATCGAGCCCGTGCGAGGTATCCACCACGAAATCGGCCCGCTTGCGCTTCTCGGCATCGGGCGTCTGCTTGGCGATGATGGCGTCGAGTTTTTCGGCATCCATGGTGCCGCGCGCCAGCACGCGCTCGCGCTGATGTTCTGGTGAGGTCGTGACCACGACGACCGCATCGACGCGCTTCTCGCCGCCGGTCTCAAACAGCAGCGGGATGTCCAGCACGACGACGGGCGCCTTCCTGGCCTCGGCATCCGCGAAAAACCGCGCGCGCGAGGCGCCGAGCATCGGATGGACGATCTGCTCGAGCTGCTTCATCGCCGCGGCATCGCCGACCACCCGCGCCGACAGCTTTGCACGGTCGACCTTGCCGTTCCCTGTGGTGCCGGGAAAGGCAGCTTCGATCGCGGGAGCCGCCTCGCCCTCATAGAGTTGATGGACGGCGGCATCGGCGTCGTAGACGGGGACACCAGCCTCCGCGAACAGATTCGCGGTGGTGGATTTGCCCATCCCGATCGAGCCGGTCAGTCCGAGGATCAGCATCAGGTCGCAGCCATTTGTCGGTTCAGTCAGCAACTAGACGCTCGTGCCGCAGGAACGCAAGCAGCGGCAACAGCGGCAGGCCGAGGATGGTGAAATGATCGCCCTCGATTTTCTCGAACAGATGAACTCCGAGGCTTTCGAGCTGATAGGCACCGACGCTGGTAGTGACATTATCGCCGGCGGCATCGAGATAGGCGGAGAGCTCAGCCTCAGTCATTTGTCGCATGGTCATGCGAGCGACCGAAACATCCTCGAACAGGACAGCGGCGTCACGCGCCAGGGCAACCGCGGAGTGCAGCTCATGCGTGCGGCCGGCGAGATCGCGCAGTTGCGCCATTGCCTGGGCCCGGCCGGACGGCTTTGTGAACAGCTGCTCGCCGAGCGCCAAGGTCTGGTCCGCGCCGATGACGTAACAGCCGGGATACTGAGCAGATACTGCCTTCGCCTTTTCGCGCGCCAGAAGCAGCGCGATCTCGCGCGGGCTGGACAGCTCCGAGGCTTCCTGCACGCCGCGCTCATCAATAGCGGCAGGTCTCGCTTCGAACGCGAGGCCGGCATTGGCCAGCAACATTTTTCGCGCCTGGCTTTGCGAGGCCAGGATCAGTGGAGCTTTGCCGCGCCAGAGGGACATAGACGGCCTAGTCCGAGGGACGGTTGCGTTGCCGGTCGGTATAGAGCTTCATGATCGCCGCCGCCGTTTCCTCGATCGAGCGGCGCGTCACCTCGAGCAACGGCCAATTGTGCTTGGCGCTGAGCTTGCGGGCGAAGGCGACTTCATCCGCCACAGCCTGCTTGTCGATATAGGTGTCGCTGCTGGTATCGGCGCCCATCGTCAAAAGCCGGTTCTGACGGACCTGGATCAGCCGCTCCGGCGTCGCATGCAGGCTCACCACCAACGGCCGGGTCAGGGTCTCCAATTGCGAGGGCACCGGAATGCCCGGCACCAGCGGCACGTTGGCGGTGCGGATGCCGCGATTGGCGAGATAGATCGAGGTCGGCGTCTTCGACGTCCGCGACACGCCGACGAGGACGACGTCGGCTTCTTCCAGGCCATCAACGTGCTGACCATCGTCATGCATCATCGTGTAGTTCAGGGCGTCGATGCGCTTGAAATATTCCGCATTGAGCACGTGCTGGGCGCCGACACGGCCCGTCGTTGCCGCGCCGAGATAGGCCTCGAACAATTGCATCACCGGGCCGATGATCGACAGGCTCGGAACATTGATTTGCTTGCACTTGTCCTCGAGCCGGGAGACCAGATCCTTCTCCAGCAGCGTGAACAGCACGATCCCCGGCGCCTCCTCGATCTCGTCGAGCACGCGATCGAGCTGCTTCTGGCTGCGCACCAGCGGATAGACGTGCTCGACCGGCGTGACGTTGGCGTATTGCGCGGCGACCGCGCGCGCCACGGTGATCAGGGTCTCACCGGTGGAGTCGGAAACCAGATGGAGATGGAAATAATTGTTGGAGGTCGGCACGAAATCTCTTTGAGGGCTTGGGATGAAGGCTGGGTGGTTTGTGAATTTCTGTGGAGCTTAACCCCTCGGAAAGGGTTGTGCGACAGGACGGGCGGGATAACGGCCAAGTTTCTTCACACCACTGCCCGGAAGGACAAGTCCGGAGGACAGGCGAAGGGGAAGCGGGACAGCACCGGCAAGCCGCTTCATAAGCTACCGATAATTTCTCACAAGTCTTTGAAGATGGATGAATTATCCGCGTTCGCCGGGATCGCGCGGGATATGTTGATGGATGTGTACAAGCGCCAGCAAAGCGCCTGACAGCATTGCGTGAGTCCAATCCACCGTCATTCAGACTCAAACCTTAAGAATCTAAGATTCTAGATTTGAGAAGGGCACTACGGACGGATATGTGTGCGCCGACAGAACTTAACGAGTTCTTACTATCCCCAGCGATCGGAACGCTGGATGCAAATTCGGACGTTGGAAATGCTCGACGAGCTCTACCCCTGGATCAAGGCGCTGCATGTGATCGCCGTCATCTCCTGGATGGCGGGCATGCTCTATCTGCCGCGGCTGTTCGTTTATCACTGCGAGGCCGAGATCGGCTCAAAGCAGTCGGAAACCTTCAAGGTGATGGAACGCCGGCTTCTCAAGGCGATCATCAACCCCGCGATGATCGTGACCTGGCTCGCCGGGCTCTATCTCGCGTGGTCCGGCCATTGGTTCACGTCGCCCTGGTTGCACGTAAAACTGGCACTGGTGCTGGCGCTGTCCGCGGTCCACGGCTTTTTTTCCCGCTGGTGTAAGGATTTCGCTACCGACCGGCGTCCGCGGACACAGAAATTCTATCGTATTATCAATGAGGTGCCAACGGTCCTGATGATCTTCATCGTGATCATGGTGATCGTGAAGCCGTTCTAGGCAAAGTTCGAGGGGCAGCGCTCAGCGCTTCGGCTTGCGGAGGGCCAAGCGATTTTCTATATTGTCGCTATCCCCACCCAACGCAGGCGGATGTGGTTGTGTCCGAGCTTCTTCGAAAGCCGGGCGCCGCATCAGGTTTGAAGCCTCACCGGCACTCACCTTGCTAGACCTGCGGACCTTACCTGCTCGCGTCCGCATTTTCGAAGCCTCCTCGCACCCCCCTTCCAAGGTTACCCCACAGGACCACCCCAATGCGGGAAATCAAACTCCAAGACCTCAAGTCCAAGACCCCGGCCGAACTGGTCTCGTTCGCGGAAGAGAATGGGGTCGAGAATGCCAGCACCATGCGCAAGCAGGAGCTGTTGTTCGCCATCCTCAAGCAGCTTTCGCTCGCTGAGACCGACATCGTCGGCGAGGGCGTCGTCGAGGTGCTCTCCGACGGCTTTGGCTTCCTGCGTTCGCCGGACGCCAATTATCTGCCGGGACCGGACGACATCTACGTCTCGCCGTCGCAGATCCGCCGGTTCGGCCTGCGGACCGGTGACACCATCGAGGGCCATATTCGCAGCCCGAAGGAGGGCGAGCGCTATTTCGCGCTGCTCAAGGTCAACACGCTGAATTTCGAGGACCCGGAAAAGGCCAAGCACAAGGTCAATTTCGACAACCTCACGCCGCTGTTTCCGAATCAGCGTTTCCGCATGGAAATCGACGATCCGACGCGAAAGGATCTCTCCGCGCGCGTGATCGACATCGTCGCTCCCATCGGCAAGGGCCAGCGCGCCTTGATCGTTGCGCCGCCGCGCACCGGTAAGACCGTGCTGATGCAGAACATCGCGCACTCGATCACCGCGAATCACCCGGATTGCTATCTGATCGTGCTTCTGATCGACGAACGTCCGGAAGAAGTCACGGACATGCAGCGCTCGGTGAAGGGCGAGGTCGTCTCGTCAACCTTCGACGAGCCGGCGGTGCGTCACGTCCAGGTCGCCGAGATGGTGATCGAAAAGGCCAAGCGCCTGGTCGAGCATGGCCGCGACGTCGTGATCCTGCTCGACTCGATCACGCGCCTGGGTCGCGCCTACAATACGGTGGTGCCGTCATCCGGCAAGGTGCTGACCGGCGGCGTCGACGCCAACGCGCTGCAGCGCCCGAAGCGTTTCTTCGGTGCCGCGCGCAACATCGAGGAGGGCGGCTCGCTGACGATCATTGCGACCGCGCTGGTCGATACCGGCAGCCGCATGGACGAAGTCATCTTCGAAGAGTTCAAGGGCACCGGTAACTCGGAGCTGATCCTCGACCGCAAGGTCTCGGACAAGCGCACTTTCCCGGCGATCGACATCTCGCGCTCGGGCACCCGCAAGGAGGAGCTCATCACCGATCCGCAGGTGCTCAAGAAGATGTACGTGCTCCGCCGCATCCTCAACCCGATGGGCACGATGGACGCGATCGACTTCCTGCTCGACAAGCTGCGCTCGACCAAGAGCAATGCCGAGTTCTTCGATTCGATGAACACCTGAGCCGGGTTACGGCAATTTTCGCGAGGGGCGCCGTTGGGCGCCCTTTTGCGTTTTTGCTGCAGCATTGCTGCGCGACCGTGCAGCAAAATGTGAATCTGGCTCACCGCGCTAATGTTTTTTATAATTACTTGATATTGCTGGATAATTTTTTCTTGCCATTGGCTCTGGGTCGGCTGGAACCAAAAACATGCAGCAAAATGCTGCGCTTCATATTGCGGTGCACCACGCAGCGCTTGCTCCTCCAGGAATGCCCGGCAAGCTCGCGAACAGACCCAAAAAACGAGATTTGCGTTTTGACGGGCGCGCGGACAAATAGGTCATGCATCCGCGGGACCAGACCATTTTCGCGCTGTCGTCAGGGCGGCCACCAAGCGCCATCGCGATCGTCCGCGTCTCGGGCGCAGAGTCCAGCCAGGTCCTGACGAGGCTGGCTGGGACGTTGCCGAAGCCGCGGCTCGCACATCGGGTGCTGCTGCGCGATGCGACCGGCCAGGCGATCGATGATGCCGTGGTGCTCTGGTTTCCGGGGCCTGCGAGCGCGACCGGCGAGGACGTCGCCGAATTCCACGTTCACGGCGGCCGGGCGGTGCTGGCAGCGCTGTTCGCAGCGATTTCTGATAATCAGAATGTGCGCGCGGCCGATCCAGGCGAGTTCACCCGCCGTGCCTTCGAGAACGGCAAGCTCGATCTTACCGAGGCCGAGGGCCTCGACGATCTCATCCACGCCGACACCGACCGGCAGCGCCGCCAGGCGCTGCGCCAATTGCAGGGATTGCTTGGTGAACGCGCGCGCGACTGGCGCGAGCGAATCATCGAGTCGTCCGCGCTGATCGAGGCCGGCATCGACTTCTCCGATGAAGGGGACGTATCGGCGGAATTGCTGGCGCCGGCGCGCGTGAAGATCAAGGCACTGCATGACGAAATCGCAAAAGTGCTTGCAGCGCAGGGCCAGGCTGAACGTCTGCGCGATGGCCTCGTGGTCGCGATCGCCGGGCCGCCGAACGTCGGAAAGTCGACGCTGATCAATCAGCTGGCGCGGCGCGAGGTCGCGATCGTCTCGCCGCACGCCGGCACGACGCGCGACGTGATCGAGGTGCAACTCGACCTCGACGGCTATCCCGTGACTGTGATCGACACCGCCGGCATTCGCGAGACCGACGATCCCGTCGAGCAGGAAGGCGTGCGTCGCGCCCGCGCACGGGCGGCGGACGCCGATCTTGTGCTGTGGCTGGCTGATGCCGATCGAAGCGAGGAGGGCCGGCCGGCCGGGACCGCGCCGGTCTGGACGGTGCGCAACAAGATCGACCTTGGCCAAGAGAGCTTGCAAGAGAGCTTGCGGGAGACTTTGCAGGAGATCTCGCATGCGGCCTTGAGGCCGAAGGCGAACAAGGCTATTGGGCCTGACCCGCGCGCCACGATGTTTGCGATCTCGGCGCGGCGCGGCGAGGGACTGCCCGAGCTGATCGCGGCATTGGTGGAGTTCGCTGCCGAGTTCTTCGGAACGAGCGAGGGCGCGCTGGTCACCCGCGCCCGGCAGCGCGATCTGTTGAGCCAGGCCGCCGAATCATTGGAGCGGAGCCTCGGTCTTCTCAGTGAAGGCGAGGAGCTCGCCGCGGAGGAGCTTCGCGCCGCCGCTTACGCACTCGGCCGATTGCTGGGCCGGGTCGACGTCGAAGACGTCCTCGGCGCCATCTTCCAGAAATTCTGTATCGGAAAGTAGCGCTAGTTCTTCATTGTAGAACTATCGCTTGTTCCCACTCCTTGTGTTTCACGTGAAACACGAGCGACCGTGATTGGCGTAGCCCGGATTTCGCGGGTCCCTGGGGGCGATCTGACATCGTCGCGCGGAGGGATGGCGGCTGAGCTTGGACGCGGGCCTCAATTTCGTCATTGCGAGGAGCCCTTGCGACGAAGTAATCCAGGCTTTCGCCGCGTAGATAGTCTGGATTGCTTGGCTCCACTCGCAATGACTATAGTGTCGTGGCGCTGCCGATCGAATTGTCTGGTGGGTGGGGCGCTATGACTTCCTCGTGACACCTTTCCTGCCGCACGCCCCAACTTGTTTCACGTGAAACAGCGCGAGCGCTAGTCCTTCTACTTTGCATGGGGTTGTTTTCGCGAAACCGCTTTGCCCCAGCGACCCTGTTTCACGTGAAACAGCCACTCACCCAGTTTCCACTTCCGGCTTCTTCCTCCCTGAGCTAGAAGTCCGGCCATGCGGACAGAGCCAGAGAGTTTCGACGTCATCGTCATTGGCGGCGGCCATGCCGGCTGTGAGGCCGCGGCTGCTTCTGCCCGGATGGGTGCGGCGACTGCTCTGGTGACGCATCGGTTTTCGACCATCGGCGCGATGTCCTGCAATCCCGCCATTGGCGGACTCGGCAAGGGCCATCTGGTCCGCGAAGTCGACGCGCTCGATGGTCTGATGGGCCGGGTGGCGGACGCCGGGGGCATCCAGTTCAGGATGCTCAATCGTCGCAAGGGTCCGGCCGTCCGCGGTCCCAGGACCCAGGCCGACCGCAAGCTCTATGCGGCGGCGATGCAGGCCGCGATCCGACAGACCGATGGTCTCAGCGTGATCGAAGGCGAGGCGGACGAGCTGATCGTCTCGGATGGTCGCGTCACAGGGCTCCGTCTGGCCGATGGCCGGACGATCCGGGCAGGGGCCATCGTGGTCACCACCGGCACCTTTTTGCGCGGCCTGATCCATCTGGGTGAGAAGAACTGGCCAGCCGGCCGCGTCGGCGAGGCGCCGGCGATGGGTCTGTCGAAGTCCTTTGAGCAGGCCGGCTTCACACTGGGCCGGCTCAAGACCGGCACGCCGCCACGCCTCGATGGCACGACGATCGACTGGTCCGCCGTGGAGATGCAGCCCGGCGACGATCCGCCGGAGCCGTTCTCGGTCATGACGGAGCGGATCACGACCCCGCAGATCCAGTGCGGCATCACCCGCACCACGGCTGCGACCCATGAGGTGATCCGGGCCAACGTCCACCGCTCGCCGATGTACTCCGGCCAGATCAAGAGCACCGGGCCGCGCTATTGCCCGTCGATCGAAGACAAGATCGTCCGCTTTGGCGATCGGGACGGCCACCAGATCTTCCTGGAGCCGGAAGGGCTCGACGATCCGACCGTCTACCCCAACGGCATCTCGACCTCGCTGCCGGAGGAAGTCCAGCTCGCGATCCTCGCCAGCATCCCGGGTCTCGAGCGGGTAAAGATGGTCCGGCCGGGCTACGCCATCGAATACGACCATATCGATCCCCGGGAGCTCGATCCGACCCTCCAGACCAGGCGGGTGCGGGGGCTGTTCCTGGCCGGACAGATCAACGGCACCACGGGATACGAGGAAGCTGCGGCCCAAGGCATTGTCGCCGGTCTGAACGCGGCATTGGCCGCGAGCGGGGCGGCGCTCACGGTATTCGACCGCGCCGACGGCTATCTGGGGGTGATGATCGACGATCTCGTCACCCGGGGCATCTCCGAGCCCTACCGGATGTTCACCTCACGCGCCGAGTACCGGCTGACCCTGCGGGCGGACAATGCCGACCAGCGCCTGACCGAGAAGGGCATTGACCTCGGATGCGTCGGCAGCGCCCGGACCAAGCACCATCGCGCCAAGATGGCGGCTCTCGGGGCGGCCAAGACGCTGTCAAAATCCCTGACGCTGACGCCGAACGAAGCGGCTAAGCACGGTCTGTCCTTGAATAGGGACGGCCAGCGCCGGTCGGCCTTTGAGCTATTGGCCTATCCGGACGTCGGCTGGAGCCAGGTCCGCGCGATCTGGCCGGAGCTGTCGGCCATTGACCCCGTGATCGCGACCCACCTCGAGATCGACGCCAAGTACGATGTCTATCTCGAACGCCAGAGCGCCGACGTCGAGGCCTTCCGCCGGGACGAGGGCTTGGTGCTGGCCGATGTCGACTACCAGCTCGTGCCCGGGCTCTCCAACGAGGTGCGAGCCAAGCTGGAGAAGGCGCGGCCGTTCACGGTCGGGCAGGCGGGCCGGATCGACGGCATGACGCCGGCCGCCCTGGGCATCCTGGCGGCCTATCTGCGCCGCGAGGCACGCCGCAAGACCTCCAAGGCGACTGCTTAGGGCGTTTCACGTGAAACAGCGCGGACCGGCCAGGGGCAAATCCTCATCACGGCAATCTGACGCGGGCGAGGGGGTCCGGAAGCCGGCGCCATCGCAAGGCGAGCAGGCGTTGGACTCGGCTCTGGCGGCGGACAAGGCCGCAGCCCTCAAGCTCGCCCCCGTTTCACGTGAAACGGAGGCGCGTCTTGATCGCTACGTCGCTCTGCTTCGGGAATGGCAGGCCAAGACCAATCTGGTCGCGCCCTCGACGCTGCCGCATCTTTGGACCCGCCACATCGCTGATTCGCTCCAGCTCGTCTCGCTCGCGCCATCAGCGAAGCACTGGGCTGATCTCGGCAGCGGCGGCGGCTTCCCAGGTGTGGTCCTGGCCTGCGTGATGGCGGAGGTGCCGGGCGCGAGCGTCCACCTCGTTGAACGTATCGCCAAGAAGGCCGCGTTCCTGCGCGAGGCCATCCGCGTCACGGGTTCGCCGGGGGTCGTACATCTCGCCGAGATCGGGGATAATGTGGATAGAATCACCGGCCCGGTCGATTGCGTCACCGCGCGCGCGCTGGCTCCGCTACATCAACTCATCGGCTTTGCGGAGCCTTTGGTTCGCAGCGGTGCAAAAGCGTTGTTTCCCAAGGGTCAAGATGTAGAGGCTGAATTGACCGAAGCCGCTAAATATTGGACTATTCAGCCCAAGCTCCATCAAAGCCGGACGGGCGACGGTTGGATCGTGGAGCTGGACACTATCCAGCGGCGTGGGTGAGGCCCGGAAACCGGGGTCGAGTGGGGAAGTGGCATGACCGTGATTGACGAACCTCAGCAGGAGCATACCGAGACGGTGCCGCAGGGCCATCCGCGGATCCTGGCGCTCGCGAATCAGAAGGGCGGCGTGGGAAAAACAACCACGGCGATTAATCTCGGCACGGCACTCGCAGCGATTGGTGAGCGCGTCCTGATCGTCGATCTGGATCCGCAAGGCAACGCTTCGACCGGTCTCGGCATCGATCGCCGCAATCGCTCCTGCTCGACCTACGACGTACTCGTTGGCGAAGCGGCCTTGCGCGAAGCGGTGGTCGCGACCGCGGTGCCCCGGCTGGCCATCGCGCCCTCGACCATGGACCTCTCCGGCCTCGAGCTCGAGCTCGGCACCACGCCCGGCCGCGCCTTCCGCCTGCGCGATGCGATCTCTTCGCTCAACAACAACGTCTCGCCGGATGCCGACTACACCTATGTGCTGATCGATTGCCCGCCCTCGCTCAACCTGCTCACGGTCAACGCGATGGCGGCCTCCGATGCGATCCTGGTGCCGCTGCAATGTGAGTTCTTCGCGCTCGAAGGTCTGTCGCAACTTTTGCAGACGGTCGAGCAGGTGCGCTCGACGCTCAATCCCAATCTGTCGATCCACGGCATCGTGCTGACCATGTTCGACTCGCGCAACAATTTGTCGAACCAGGTCGTCGCCGACGTCCGCCAGTTCATGGGCGAGAAGGTCTACAAGACCATGATCCCGCGCAACGTGCGCATCTCCGAGGCGCCGTCCTACGGCAAGCCGGTGCTGGTCTACGATCTCAAATGCGTCGGCAGCGAAGCGTACTTGCGGCTCGCCACGGAAGTGATCCAGCGCGAGCGTGAGCTGCGCACCACGCATTGAAGCGACGTTGATCCGTAGGATGGGTAGAGCGCAGCGAAACCCATCATCACCATTGTCGCCCGCGAGATGGGTTTCGCTTCGCTCTACCCATCCTACAAGTTTTTGAAATTCAGTTCTGGAGTGCTGCCAAGTGAATCCAAGGGAGCTGGCGATGGCCGACGAAGCGCGTTCGCGACTGGGCCGGGGTCTTGCGAGTCTGATCGGTGACGTCGGCGGCGAGGCTGCGCATGTCGAGCGGCCGCGCGCGCAGCGCAAGGTGCCGATCGAATTCTTGAAGGCCAATCCGCGCAACCCGCGCCGCACCTTCTCGGAGACCGAGCTCAAGGAGCTCAGCGACTCCATCAAGCAGCATGGCGTGATCCAGCCGATCGTGGTGCGACCGGTGAAGGGCTCGCAGGACCGCTACGAGATCATTGCCGGCGAGCGGCGCTGGCGTGCCTCGCAACTCGCAGGCCTGCATGAGGTGCCGATCGTCCCGGTCGACATCAGCGACAGCGACGCGCTGGAATTCGCGATCATCGAGAACGTGCAGCGCGAAGACCTCAACCCGATGGAAGAGGCACAGGGCTATCACGCGCTCGCCAATGAGTTCAAACGCAGCCAGGACGACATCGCGAAACTCGTCGGCAAGAGCCGCAGCCACGTCGCCAACATGATGCGGCTGACGAAGCTGCCGGCGGAGGTGCAGGCCTTCATCGCGACCGGGCAGTTGACCGCCGGCCACGCCCGCGCGCTGATCGGCGTGCCCGATCCGCTCGCCGCCGCCAAGCGCATCGTCGAGGAAGGCCTCAACGTGCGCCAGGCCGAAGCGCTGGCGCACGAGGAGGGCGTGCCGGAGCGCAAGCCGCAGAAGGCGCGCGGCGGGGCCAAGGAGAAGGATCCCGATACGGTTGATCTGGAGAAGCGCGTCAGCGACGCGCTCGGTCTCAAGGTCACCGTCAACCACCGCGATCCCGGCGGCTCCGTGCAGATCAACTACCGCAACCTCGAGCAGCTCGACGAGGTGATGAAGCGGCTGGCGAAGGGCGCGCTCTAAGCCACGATCGTCGTTCCGGGGCGCCCGCAGGGCGAACCCGGAATCCAGAGATTGTGGCGCGAGATTCTCAGGCGCGCAATTGCGCGCCGTAGTTCACGCTTCGCGTGCCCCGGAATGACATCGAGCATTTGGCGCGCATCTGCCTCCACATCGTCATTGCGAGCGCAGCGAAGCAATCCAGAATCTTTCCGCGGAGGGACTCTGGATTGCTTCGCTGCGCTCGCAATGACTCGTAGATAGAGTAGAGCCTCAGCCCCGCCGCTTCGCGTTCGCGGCGATCGCCATCAGCGTGCGCTGGGCGATCGCGGCGGCGAGGGATGGTTGCTTGCGGGTGTCGAGCGCGGCGGTTGCGAGCTGCTCGATGACGCCGGCGAGCCGCGCCACGCTGAAATTACGCAGCGCCGTTTCGACCGCGGGCTTTCGTGAAAAATGCAGCCGCGGAAAGCCGCCTTCGAGCACGGCGGAGATCGGCGTGCCCTCGGCGACGGTGAGCGCCGACTTGTGCAGCCACGCCGCCTGGCGCTGCGCGGCCGAGATGATCATGCCGGGATAGGTGCCGGCGATCATCGCCTTGGCGAACTCGCTTTCGACGATGTCGGGGCGTCCGGCGAAGGCGCCGTCGACGATCGGATCGAGCTTCAGCTCGGACGCGTCGGCGACGACAGCCATCACGGCGTCGAGCGTGATCTCGCCCTTGCCGTGAGCATAGAGCGTCAGCTTGCGCAGCTCGTTGCGCGAGGCCTGGCGATCGCCGCCGAGGAACGACATCAACGCGGCGCGCGCGTCCTGCGCGATACGCAAGTTGGCGATGCGGAGTTCGTCCTCCATCAGCTTGGCAAGATCGCGCTCGGTGTCGGGATAGCAGCCGATCGCGACCGCCGTCTTGGCGCGCTCGCAGGCCTTGCGCAGCGGCGATTCCGGGCGCAGCTCGCCAGCCTCGATCACGATGCGGCAGTCCTTCACACTCATCTCGGCCAGCGTGTCGACGCCGCTGGCAAAGCTGCGTGAGCCGGCGCGCACGCGGATGGCGCGGCGGCCGCCGAACAGCGGCACGGTCATGGCTTCGTCGACGAGGCGCGAGGGCTCAGCCGAGAGCTCATCACCGTCGAGCTTGACCATCGAGAAGGGGTCGTTGGGATCATCGACCGCGGATGCGATCAGCGCGTCGGCGCGCTCGCGCACGAGGCCAGCATCGGGGCCATAGAGCAGGATGATCGGGCGGCCCGAATCGGGCCGGGCCAGGAAAGCGTCGATCTCTTTTCCGCGCAGCGCGACCAAGAACGTCAGGTGCCGGCGGTAAAGAACGCGGCGAGGCGGGTCGAGATGTTCTCGGCGACCTCGTTGGCGGCACGGTCTTCCGCATCACGAACGGCGCGCTGACGGGCGAAGCGCTGGTAGGAGCCCGGAATGTCGTAGGACACGCGCGAGAACGTGGTACCGGTCATTACCGATTTATCAGTCGCGTTGTCGATCAGATTATACTGAACGTCGATGCCGTAATTCTCGCTGGTCGGCAGTCCTGTCGCAGCGCTGACGATCAGCGAAGACCGGCTGGTCGAGAATCGCAGCACCAGGCGATGGGTCGGCGGTGCGCCCGTAGCTGTGCCATAAAGCTTGAAGGCGAGGGCGTTGCGAATCTCCACCCCGACCCTGGCCTCGCGCGAGGCGTTGGGTTTGTCGACGGGGGGGAGTTCCACCCCCATCAGCTTGTCGCGCAATCCCGGAGTACCGTCGGTATGCTCGGCATACATCGGCTGGAAGCAGCCGGCCGTGAGCGCCGCGAGGGCGGCGACCGCGACGAGGCGGGCTGCGATGCGGATCCTAGCCGACAACATTCACGATCCTCTTGGGGACGATGATCACCTTGCGGACGGGCTTGCCGTCCAGGGCCAGTTTTACCGCATCGAGCGCCAAAACGGCAGCCTCGATTTCCGGATTCTGGGCCACTGTTGCAACCGTGACCTCACCCCGCTTCTTGCCGTTGACCTGGACCACCAGGGTCACGGCGTCTTCAACCAGCAAATCGCGTTCGATTTGGGGCCATGAGGCCTCCGAAACAAAGCCGGTCTGGCCCAGCACCTGCCAGCACTCCTCGGCCAGGTGCGGCATCATCGGGGAGAACAGCTGGACCAGGATGGTCCCGGCCTCCCGAATCGCCCAGCCGAGGTCGTCCGCCGGCTGGCCGGGGCGCTGGAGCACCTCGGACAGGCTATTGGCGAATTCGCGGATATGGGCGAGGCAAACGTTGAAGTGCAGCCGCTCGATTCCGACCGTGACCTTGTCCAGCGCGCCATGGGCGGCCTTGCGCAGGCCCAGCGCATCGGCGCCAAAGCTCGCCGGCCGGGCCGCCGGCGCGCCCTTGGAGGCTTCGGCGGATTCATTCACCAGCCGCCACAGCCGCTGCACGAAGCGCGAGGCGCCCTGGACGCGCTCGTCGCTCCAGATCACATCGCGGTCGGGCGGGGAGTCCGACAGCATGAACCAGCGCGCGACGTCGGCGCCGTAGGTCTCGATGATGTCGTCGGGGTCGACCGTGTTCTTCTTCGACTTCGACATCTTCTCGATCGCGCCGATCTGGATGTCTTCGCCGGTCGCAAGCAGCGTGGCGCGGCGGCCGTTGCCACCTGTCTCGACCTTCACCTCGACCGGCTGCACATAGGTGCCGTCGGCCTTCTGGTAGGTCTCGTGCACCACCATGCCCTGGGTGAACATGCCGGCGAACGGCTCGTCCAGCGCGATATGCCCAGTCGCCTTCATCGCGCGGGTAAAGAAGCGGCTGTAGAGCAGATGCAGGATCGCGTGCTCGACGCCGCCGATATACTGGTCGACGGGCAGCATCCGGTTGGCGACCGCAGGCGTCGTCGGTGAGGCCTCGTTCCAGGGATCGGTGAAGCGCGCAAAGTACCAGGACGAATCCACGAAGGTGTCCATGGTGTCGGTTTCGCGGCTAGCGTGGCCGCCGCATTTGGGGCAGGTGACGTGCTTCCAGGTCGGATGATGATCGAGCGCGTTGCCCGGCCTGTCGAAGGTCGCATCATCAGGCAGCTTCACCGGCAGGTCTGAATCCGGCACCGGCACGACGCCGCATTTGGGGCAGTGGATGACGGGAATCGGGCAGCCCCAATAGCGCTGGCGCGAAACGCCCCAGTCGCGCAGGCGGAAATTCACCTGCCGCTCGCCGACGGGCGCGTTGCCGCGCATCTCGTTTTCCAGGCGCTTTGCGATCTCTTCCTTCGCCGCGTCGATGGTCATGCCATCGAGAAAGCGTGAATTGATCATCCGGCCGTCACCGTCATAGGCGGTGTCCGTGATGACGAACGTCTTCGGATCCTGGCCTTCGGGGCACACCACCGGCGTGACACCGAGATTGTACTTGTTGACGAAGTCGAGGTCGCGCTGGTCGTGGCCCGGGCAGCCGAAGATCGCGCCGGTGCCGTATTCCATCAGCACGAAGTTCGCGACATAGACCGGCAGCTTCCAGCTGGGATCGAACGGGTGGACCGCGCGGATGCCGGTGTCAAAGCCCTGCTTCTCGGCGGTGTCGATGATTTCCTGCGCGGTGCCGATCTTCTTGATCTCGGCGATGAACTCCGCAAGCTTCGGGTTCTTGGCGGCGGCCGCGATCGCCAGCGGATGATCGGCCGAGATCGCCATGAACTTTGCGCCGAACAGCGTGTCCGGGCGCGTGGTGAAGATCTTCAGCTCGCTCTCACCGGCAGGCGTCGTCGCCTGATCCAGCGCGAAACGGATCAAGAGGCCCTCCGAGCGGCCGATCCAGTTGCGCTGCATCAGCCGCACCTTGTCCGGCCAGCGGTCGAGCGTATCCAGTGCTGAGAGCAGCTCCTGCGAGTACTTCGTGATCTTGAAGACCCACTGGTTCATCTCGCGCTGTTCGACGACGGCGCCCGAACGCCAGCCACGGCCGTCGATCACCTGCTCGTTGGCGAGCACGGTCATGTCGACGGGGTCCCAGTTCACCTTGCGCTTCTCGCGCTCGGCGAGGCCTTCGCGCAGGAAGTCCAGGAACATCTTCTGCTGGTGCTTGTAGTAGGAGGGATCGCAGGTCGCGATCTCGCGGCTCCAGTCCAGCGACAGCCCGATCGAGCGGAGCTGCTTCTTCATCGCGGCGATGTTGTCGTATGTCCAGGCTTTCGGCGCGACCTTGCGCTCGATCGCGGCGTTCTCGGCCGGCAGGCCGAAGGCGTCCCAGCCCATCGGGTGCAGCACGTTGAAACCCTTGGCGCGCATGAAGCGGGCCAGCACGTCGCCGAGCGTATAGTTCCGGACATGGCCGATATGGATGCGCCCGGACGGGTAGGGGAACATCTCGAGCACATAGTATTTCGGCCGCGAATCGTCGTTTCGGGAGACGAAGATCGCCTTTTCGTCCCAGGCGGCTTGCCAGCGCGGTTCGGAATCGCGGGCGTTGTAGCGTTCGGAGGTCATGGAATCGTTGCGGTTTTCTAGGGTTCGGGCCGTCCTAAAGACGGCGGACTAGGCCACAAAAACCGCTGTGGGGTCAACGTCTAAGGCCTTCAAAACGGCCTGAGCAGGGGCTGTTTCAGCCCGCCATCGCGATCTCCGCGGCGCCTTCGCTGTCCTGCACCAAGCCGTGCTCGACGACGGTGTTGCGGCCGCGATGTTTGGCGGCGTAGAGCGCGGCATCGGCCGCTTCGATCAGATCGCCCGGACGCAAGGCCTCGCTGGGCCGCGCCGCGGCGACGCCGATCGAGACGGTGACGATCATGTGGCTCGAGGTGATGTGCGGCAGGCACAGCCGCAGCACCGCGGCACGCACGGTCTCGCCGATCTCGATGGCGCGGGCCAGATCAGTGTTCGGCAGCAGGAGACAAAATTCCTCGCCGCCATAGCGCGCGGCAAAACCCATGGTGTCGGCCGCGATCCCCGACAGCGTCTCGCCGAGCCTGGTCAGGCAGGAATCGCCCTCGAGATGGCCATAGGTGTCGTTGAAGAGCTTGAAATGGTCGACGTCGATCATCAGCAGCGACAGGTCGTTGTCGTACTGCTGCGCGCGCATCCATTCGAAATCGAGGCGGCTCTGGAAGCCGCGGCGGTTGGCAAGGCCCGACAGCATGTCGATCGAGGCCATGACAGTAAGTCGGTCGTTGCTCGCGATCAGCTCGCGCTCGCGCTGGCCGAGTTGGGCTGCCATTGCGTTGAAGGCGCGGGCGAGCGGCACGAACTCGGCGGGCAGGCGGTTGCGCGCGGCGCGGGCCGACAGGTCGCCCTCGCCAAAACGCTTGGCCATGTCGGCCAGCATCTCGATCGGCTTGATCACCAGCTTCTCGGCCGCGATCAGCGCGCCGAGCAGGACGAACACGACGACGAAGGCGAGCTGCAGATAGGCGGTGCGGATGTCGCGGTTGACCGCGGCGGAAACCTTGTCCTCGTCGATGCTGGCGATCAGGCGCGCATTTGTGCCGGCGATGCGGATGTAGCTGACCGCGCGGCGGGAGCCATCGACCGCCATGAAGGACAGCGATCCCTCGTCCTGGTCCGAGCGCAGCGCCATGTCGGCAATTGCCGACATCAGCGGCAGATTGTCGAGCGGACGACCGACCGAGCTGGACTGATCGGCGGGCGCGGCCAGCACCGTGCCTGCGCTGTCGACCAGCACGGCCGAAATGCCGGAGCGGCCGCCCAGATTGTTCATGATCTTCGACATCCAGTCGAGGTTCACGGTCGCGAGCACGACGGCGTCGGAGGTGCCCGAGAGCGCGGAGACCGGATAGACCGCCATCACGGTCGGCGTCTGCGAGGGTTTTGACAGCAGGAAATCGGAGAGCACGAAGCGGCCGGTCTCCTGCGCCTGCTGGAAATAGGGCCGGTCACTCAAGTCGAGGCCGACATACATGTTGTTGGTCGAGCACTGGATGCGTCCGTCCTGGCCGGCGATCAGCAGCGTGCGGATCCAGGGCAGGCTGGCCGGCAGGCTCGCGCGCAGCACGTCGCAGCTCTTGCTGACGCCGCCGGCGGAAGCGCGGATGAAGGCCTCGGATTTCAGAATCGTCTCGACCGAGGAAATCACCTCGCGCTGCGCGTCCGCGCTGTGCCTCGCGATTGTGGTGAACTCGGTCGTCGCCTGCGCGATCTGTTTTGCGCGCGCGTCCTCGAGTGAACGGATGCGCTCCAGCATCAAGGGTGCCACCAGAATCACCGCGAGCAAGGCGAACCGCGCCCGGATTCCGAGAACCTGCTTGAGTTTCGCGCGTTTGCGGTTGAGACTGATGTTGGCCATTTGTGCTACCCACCCCGCGCGCAACCTAGTTCCAAGGGTTCAAGAAGCCTTTCTTGAACTCGGTAAAATTGGAACTACCTCCGTTAGACACGGTCTCGAGCGACGTCATGACAGAAGCCAACGCCTTGCCGCTAACCGGGCATTCACCAAATGCGCTCGCCGCCGTGGAGCAGGAGATCGCGCGCGCCTGCAAGGACGCGCAGCGTGATCGCGCCGCGGTGACGCTGATCGCGGTGTCGAAGACGTTTGCTGCGGATGCAATTACACCGGTCATCGCGGCCGGACAGCGCGTATTCGGCGAGAATCGCGTGCAGGAAGCCAAGGCGAAGTGGCCGGCGTTAATTTCGAGTTACTCGGATATCACACTGCATCTGATCGGGCCACTGCAGTCGAACAAGGCGAAAGAGGCGGTCGCGCTGTTCGACGCCATTCATTCGGTCGACCGTCCGAGCATTTGCCAAGCGTTAGCCAAGGAAATCGAATCCCAGAACAGGCACCCGCAGCTCTTCGTCCAGATCAACACCGGCGAGGAGCCGCAGAAGGCCGGCGTCGCGCCCGGCGAGGCCGACGCCTTCATCGCAAGCTGCCGCGACATCTATCGGCTCAACATATCCGGCCTGATGTGCATCCCGCCGGCGAACGAGCCGCCGGCCGCGCATTTCGCCCTCACCGCCAAGATCGCCGCGCGCAACGGATTGAAGAATCTGTCGATGGGCATGAGCGCCGATTTCGCCACCGCCATCATGCTAGGTGCCACGCATGTCCGCGTGGGGTCGGCGATCTTCGGTCATCGGTAGTAGCCGTGGGCGTATTTGATTTTGGTCGTCCTGGCGAAAGCCAGGACCCATTACCCCGATAGCAAGTTTGGCGAAGACTCTGGCAACGACCGTCCTGCCCCTTGCAGAGATCACGCGGTATGGGTCCTGGCTTTCGCCAGGACGACGATGGGGTGGCGCTTACGCGAACGTCACCGACACCTTCCCCAGCACACCGAAATCTGCGGCGAGGTGATCGCCAGCTTGAATCGGCAGCGGTGGATGGCAGGTGCCCGTCGTCACCACCTCCCCTGCCCTGAGCGTGATCCCGAGCGCGCGCAGCTCGTTCGCAAGCCAGGCGAGCGCGACACGGGGATCGCCGAGCACGTTCTTGCCGTGGCCGACATAGCGCTGGCCACGCAGCGTGATCTCCGGCCGCTGCTCCACGAGATCCATCGCGCGCCAGTTTGCCGTCGCCGGCGGCCCGAGCACGAACAGATGCGCGCAGGCATTGTCGGCGATGAGCTGCGCCTCGCCGGCGCTGACGAAATCAGAAAAGCGCGAGTCCGGAATTTCGATCGCGGGATGCAGCGTGTCGACCGCCGCAAGCACCTCATCGACGCCATAACTTGAAGATCGCGGCGGCAGATCGCGCGCCATGCGAAAGGCGAATTCCGGCTCGCCCACCCGCATCTCGTTGCCCCTCATCGAGGCCGTGCCACCATCGGCGATGACGCTGTCGCTCAGGATGCGCCCGGCCATCGGTCCCCTGACGTTGATGTGCTTCTGCCCGGCTTCGCTGGTCGCCGCGATCTTCCAGCCGAACAGCTTGCCGCTTGAAGAGGATTCGAGCGCGGCCTGGATGGCGTAGCCCTCCGCGCGGGTCTGCGGCCGCAAGGAGCTCTCAAGCACGTCAAGCTTGGTGCCGGCGCGCCAATGACCCGCGAGCATATGCGAGGCAGCCCTGATCTGGTTCTCGTCGAGCATGGTCCCTCACCCGATGATGATCCTGGTCTTTGGTCCCAGGCGCCGCAACAATTGCAGCATCGCCGCTTGCGTCATCGACACGCAGCCGGCCGTCGGCCCGAAATTGTCGCGCGCCAGATGCAAAAACACCGCGCTGCCGCGTCCGGGAATGCGCGGCCGCGTGTTGTGATCGATCTCGACGATGAAGTCGTAGAGCCGGTCGGCGCGCGTCAGCCGGTCGCCGCCCTGCCCCGCCCCGCGCCGGATCGGCCGGTTGTAATGGCGGTCGCCTGGATCTTCGCACCAGGCGTCGTCAGGCTGAATGGCACGGACCGGCAGAAAGGTCCGCGGCCGCCTGTGGCGGTCGCCCCGCCACCAGAGCTGCCGCGGCCGAAAGCTGCCCTTCGGCGTGCCGCCGTCACCCTCGCGCTTGTTGGCGCGAATGCCGCCGCGGCCGAGCGCCACGGGAATCGTCAGGGGTCCGGCGGTCAGCCAGCCCCGCCGCGGATTACCAGCCGACGCCCTCACCCGGATCGCGGAAAGCGGTCTGTTCTTGGCGTAAGCTATTGAGATATCTTGATTTTTCATGTGAATGCGCGGTGTCGGCTTCATTACAGGACATTCATCGAAAAGCCCTGCTATTCTGCGTTAGAGTAGTTCTGGCTTGAGAATCGGTAACAGCCCACTACTTCAACACGAACAACAATAATAACGGCGACCTCTAACTTACCAATCGCAGCTCTCACGCGGCATGCGCGCGTGGGAGTTCGAGTCCAAAAGGATGACCCCATGGCCAATGCCCGCAAGATCCTGATCGTGGATGACGATTCCGATCTGCGCGATACGTTGGTGGAGCAATTATCGCTGCACGAAGAGTTCGAAGCCTCCGCCGTCGATACCGGTGCGAAGGGCGCGAGCGCCGCAAAGGCCAATTCCCCCGATCTCGTGCTGATGGATGTCGGGCTGCCCGACACCGACGGCCGCGAGGTGGTGCGTAGCCTGCGCAAGGGCGGCTTCAAGGCTCCGATCATCATGCTGACCGGACACGACACGGATTCCGACACGATTTTGGGCCTGGAATCCGGCGCCAACGACTATGTGGCAAAGCCCTTCCGCTTCGCGGTGCTGCTGGCGCGCATCCGCGCCCAGCTTCGTCAGCACGAAGCGAGCGAAGACGCGGTGTTCTCGGTCGGGCCCTACAGCTTCCGACCGGGCTCCAAGATGCTGACTGCCGCCAACGCCCGCAAGGTGCGGCTGACGGAGAAGGAAACCGCGATCCTACGTTTCCTCTACCGGGCCGGCCAGATGCCGGTCTCGCGCGAGACGCTACTCCAGGAGGTCTGGGGCTATAATTCCGGCGTCACCACCCACACGCTGGAAACCCACATCTACCGTCTGCGCCAGAAGATCGAGAAGGATGCCGCCAACCCGGAAATCCTGGTCACGGAAGCCGGTGGCTACAAGCTGGTGCCGTGATACGCTCCGAACGTCCCGCGAATCGTTTGAAATCGCGGGCCTTTGAGCCACGGACCTGAATGTCAATCGACGACGACGTAGCGCTGCTCGAGCGTGTCCCGACACTGCGCCTGTTGGGAGACGCCTCGCTGCGCATGTTGGCGATCGGCTCCGAGCAGCGCGATTTCGTGCGCGGCGATGTCCTCTTCAATCAGGGCGAAGACGCGGACGCCGGCTTCGTGGTTCAGCGCGGCGCCTTTCGCGTCGAGGACGGCGCCGGTGCCGAGATGATCGCCGGCCCCGGTACCCTGATCGGCGAGCTTGCGCTGGTGGTGCCGATGAAGCGTCCCTCGAGCGCGATCGCGCTGGAGCATTCCTCCGTCATCCGCGTCGCCCGCAGCCTGTTCCAGCGCGTGCTGGAGAGCGATCCGGCCGCCGCCCTCCGCCTGCGCGACGAGTTCGCGATAAGGTCGAGCCAGATCGCGAGCGATATTTTGATGGCGGGCTCGAAGCTGAATAACTGACTCGGTCGTCCTGGCGAAAGCCAGGACCCATTACCCCGAATGCTTGTGGCTTGGTGCGGTTGCCGACGTCCTGGTGCAACAACGAAGACTGGTGGTAATGGGCCCTGGCTTTCGCCAGGGCGACGATTAGACCTCCAGCGTCACCGTCACCGGCACGTGGTCCGACGGCCGCTCCCAGCTCCGCGCATCCCGAAGAATGCTGAAGTCGCTGACCGCGTCCTTGAGCGCGCGCGAGACCCAGATGTGGTCGAGCCTGCGGCCGCGGTCGCCGACGGTCCAGTCGGCGGCGCGGTAGCTCCACCACGTATAAACCTTCTCCGACAGCGGAATGCGCTCGCGCGCGACGTCGACCCATTCGCCGGCGGAGAGCGCTGCCAGCAGCTTCTCGGTTTCGATCGGCGTGTGCGAGACCACCTTCAGCAGCTGCTTGTGCGACCAGACGTCGTTCTCGTGCGGTGCGACGTTGAGATCGCCGACCAGGATGTGGCGATCCTCCCCGCGCGGATGCAGCGGGTCGCACGCCTTCATCTCGTCGAGGAAGCGAAGCTTGTGGTCGAACTTCTCGTTCAGCGCGGGATCGGGAATGTCGCCGCCGGCGGGAACGTAGAAATTGTGCAGCACCAGCGGCTTTGCGATCTGCGCCTTCTCGCCGAACGACACCGAGATGTGCCGTGAATCGATCTTGTCGCAGAAGGTGCGGATATCGGTTGCCTCGAACGGAATTTTCGAGACGATGGCGACGCCGTGATAGCCCTTCTGCCCGTTCAGCGCGACGTGCTCATAGCCGAGCCGCTTGAAGCGCTTCAGCGGAAAGGCATCGTCGATGCACTTGGTCTCCTGGAGGCACAGCACGTCCGGCCGCGCGCTCTTGAGGAATTTGGCGACGAGATCGATGCGCAGCCGCACCGAATTGATGTTCCAGGTTGTCAGGGAAAGACGCATGGGGGATGCGTCATAGCATGGATTGATGCGGTGGAGACGCTTGTCCACAGGGCGACGAAGCGCTTGTGGCTTCGTAGGGTGGGTTAGCGAAGCGTAACCCACCTCTTTGGTTTCAGCGGCGACAGAAGCGGTGGGTTACGCCTTCGGCTAACCCACCCTACAAGAGCTCAACCCGGCGACGGGACGTTGTAATTGGTGAAGTCGATCTTGAACATGTTCGGATCGAGCTTCTTGGTGCTGTCGAGATTATAGACCGCGAAGGTGGTGTCGTAGCCCTGCGGGTCGGTTACCGTCCATTGCTTCAGCTGGCCGTCCTTGGCGCCGACCATCAGCAGCAGGCGGCTGGTGCCGATCAGCGCCTGCTTCTCCTCGATGGTGACGCTGATGAAGAGATCGTCCGCGCTGACGTTGATGACGTTGGTGTCCTTCATCAGGTCGATGCGGTCCGAGAGCAGGAAGCGCAGCGGCGTCTGCGACAGCGGATAGACGTCCTGGGTCGCGAGCTTGCGGTCGCGGACCACGAGCGAGGATCCGTCGGCGATGATGTCGATCGGACTGGGCGGATCGTATTCGACGCGCATCTTGCCGGGCTTCTGGATGTAGAAGTCGCCTTGCGTCTTGCTGCCGTCGGGCCCGACCTGCACGAAATTACCGACCAGTGTCTGCAACGACGACAGATAGGTGCTGACCCTGGCGGCCTGTGCCTTCTGCTTGTCGTCAAAAGTCTGGAAGATGCTGCTCGGCACGTTGCGGCGCGGATCCGGAATGATCGGATTGGGCGGTGTCTGGGTGGCGCCGGTCGTGGCGGGCCCGCCGCTCATCTGTCCGCCGTCGCGGCCCTTCGGCGCGGGTTTCGGAACGGGCACGGTCTGCGCGAACGACGTCGCGCTGGCGGCAGTGATCGAGGCGGCGATGACGAGCGCACCCGCCAGCCGCGCGCTGCGCGCGGCGAAACAGGCAGCGGATCGAATATCGGGATTTCCAGTCAAAGCGTCGTCCTGTGTGGCTGGGCGCCCTTTTACCGTGGTTTCGGTCAAAAGCAGATATCGTTTTTGCGTGAAAAACTCATTGTGAGGCCCGCTTCGGCGCTTTGCGCCTTGCCTCACATATGGCTGTCCTCTTCCTCGACCAGAATCTCGCGTTTGCCGGCATGATTGGCCGGTCCGACAATACCTTCCAGTTCCATGCGCTCCATCAACGAGGCGGCGCGGTTGTAGCCGATCTGGAGCCGGCGCTGGATGTAGCTGGTGGAGGCCTTGCGGTCGCGTTTGACGATCGCAACGGCCTGCGCGAACAGGTCGCCGCCGCCATCCGCGCCCATGCCGGTGGCGTCGAAAACCGCGCCGTCTTCGTCCTCGGCAGGTTCTTCCGCGGTGACCGCTTCGAGATATTCCGGCTGTCCCTGCGTCTTGAGGTGACGCACCACCTTCTCGACTTCCTCGTCGGAGGCGAACGGGCCGTGCACGCGGCTGATGCGGCCGCCGCCGGCCATGTAGAGCATGTCGCCCTGGCCGAGCAGCTGCTCGGCGCCCATCTCGCCCAGGATCGTGCGGCTGTCGATCTTGGAGGTGACCTGGAAGGCGATGCGGGTCGGGAAGTTCGCCTTGATTGTGCCGGTGATGACGTCGACCGACGGACGCTGCGTCGCGAGGATCACGTGCAGGCCGGCGGCGCGCGCCATCTGTGCGAGGCGTTGCACCGCGCCTTCGATGTCCTTGCCGGCGACCATCATCAGGTCGGCCATTTCGTCGACGATGATGACGATGTAGGGCAGCGGATCGAGCGCGAGCTTCTCTTCCTCGTAGATCGCCTTGCCGGTCTCCTTGTCGAAGCCGGTGTGCACCGTGCGCGTCATCTCCTCGCCCTTACCCTTGGCTTCGAGCAGGCGCGCATTGTAGCCGTCGATGTTGCGCACACCGAGCTTGGCCATGTTCTTGTAGCGCTCTTCCATCTCGCGCACGGCCCATTTCAGCGCGACCACCGCCTTCTTCGGATCGGTCACGACGGGGGTGAGCAGATGCGGGATGCCGTCATAGACGGAGAGTTCGAGCATCTTCGGATCGACCATGATCAGCCGGCACTGGTCCGGGCGCAGCCGGTAGACCAGGCTGAGGATCATGGTGTTGATCGCGACCGACTTGCCGGAGCCGGTGGTACCGGCGATCAGCATGTGCGGCGTGCGCGCCAGATCGATGATGACGGGGTCGCCGCCGATGGTCTTGCCGAGACAGAGCGGCAGTTTTGCCACCGTTTCGGTCGCCTCTTTCGCCACCAGCAGCTCGCGCAGGTAAACTTTCTCGCGATGCGCGTTCGGCAATTCGATGCCGATGGCGTTGCGGCCGGGCACGACGGCGACGCGCGCCGACAGCGCGCTCATGGAGCGTGCGATGTCGTCGGCAAGGCCGATCACGCGCGACGACTTGATGCCGGGCGCCGGCTCCAATTCATACAGCGTGACGACCGGACCCGGATTGGCTTTGACGATCTCGCCGCGCACGCCGAAATCCCCGAGCACGCCTTCGAGCGAACGCGAATTGGTTTCCAGCTCGGCCTTGCTGAGTGGCTGACGATCGCCGGCCTTTGGTGCGGCCAGCATGGAGACGGACGGAAGGTCGAACTTGTCGGAGGATTTCTTGGCAGCGGCCTTCGGCGCAGCCTTCTTGCGCGGGGCGCGTGCGGCCGGCACCTCCTCCTCTTCTTCTCCGTCGCTCTCTTCCTCTTCTTCCTCGTACTCCTCGTCCTCGGCATGCGGCGAGATCGAGGGCGCGGCGCGGCCGCCGAGGCTGGGCTCCTGGCGATCGAAAGCCGCGGCGCGCGGCTTTGACCCGCTCGAGACCAGTGAGCGATAGGCGGCACTACACAGCCAGACGATCCGCGCCTTCGTGCTCATCAGCGCGTGGAACAGCCATCCAAGCGACACCGAGCCACGATCCTCGCCCTCTTCCTCGAACGGGGTGTCGTCGTCCTCGATCGGCGTCAGCTCGTCGTCGTCACGCTCGCGCGCGCCGAGGCCGCAGGCGATCAGGAACGTCGTGGCCATCGCGACGAACAGGATCGTCCCGAATACCATGCGATAGATGGCGCCTGCGGGTCCGAAGATCACGGCCGGTGCGCGCACCAGCGCGTCGCCGACCACGCCGCCGAGGCCGGTCGGCAGCGGCCATGCGCCGCCATGCGGCCAGCAGCTCGCAAAACCCGCCGCGATCACCGTGCAGAGGATCCAGCAGCCGAGCCGCAGCGCCTCGCGATCGAACGGGCGGTGGGTCATCATGCGCCAGCCCCACACCGCCACGGTGAGGATCAGCATGATCGCGCCGAGACCGAGAATCTGCATCGCCAGATCGGCGCCGATCGCGCCGGCATAGCCGAGGATGTTGCGGATCGGCCGCGAGGTGGCGTGGCTCAAACTTGGATCCTGCACCGACCACGTCATCAGCGCGGTCGCGGCGACGCCGGAAAGCGCGACCAGGCCAAGACCGGTCAGCTCGCGCACGCGGCGCGTCAGCGCGTCACGGATCGACGGCGGCAGGTGAGCGACCAGTGGGATGACACGTTCGATTGCCGACATGCTCATCCGCCTAACCCAACGTTGCGACCAGCCGGTGCAGCGCCTCGGCGGTGATCTCGCCGCTCTGCACCAGCGCCAGGCGAATGAAGCCCGCGCCCGGATTGAAACCGTCCGGCTGGAGCCGCGCCAGGTAGCTGCCCGGCACGACGCGCACGCCGGCCTCCTTCCAGAGTTTCAAGGTCACCGCTTGGTCGTTGCCGAGCGGCGAGGTGTCGAGCCAGACGCAGAAGCCGCCCTCGGGCCGGCGATAGCCGTAGCGGTTGCCAAGGATCTGATCGGCGAGATCGAACTTGATGCGGTACAGCCTGCGGTTCTCCTCGACATGGGCCTCGTCGCCATAGGCAACGGTTGCGACATGCTGGAGCGGCACAGGCACCTGTGGTGCGGCTACGCTGCGCAGCTCGAGAAACTGGCGCAAGAATTTCTTGTCGCCGGCGGCGAAGCCGACGCGCAGGCCCGGCAGGTTCGAGCGCTTGGAGAGTGACTGGAAGGCGACGACGCGGGTGAAGTCGGGGCCGGCGCATTCGAGCGCGCTGCCGGGCGCTTCCCGCGTATAGATCTCCGAGTAGCACTCGTCGCTCAGGATGACGAAGCCGTAGCGGTCGGCAAGGCTCTTCAGGCGGGTGAAATAATCGCGCGAGGCGACCGAGCCCTGCGGGTTGGCGGGCGAGGCGATGTAGAAGGCGACGGTGCGCGCCAGCGTCGTCTCGTCGATCGCATCGAGGTCGGGCAGGAAACCGTTCTCGACCGTCGTCGGCAGGTAGACCAGCTCGCAAGCGGCTGCGCGGGCCCCGGCGCCATAGACCGGATAGAACGGGTTCGGCATCAGGATCGCCGGCTTGCCGGGACGCGGGCCGACATAGCGCGCGGCCGTGATCGCGGCGAAGAGCAGCCCTTCGCGGCTGCCATTGAGAACGAGGACCTCGCTCTCGGGATCGATCGGCCGCGGCAGCTTGAAGCGATGGCCGAGCCAGCTTGCGGCGGCTTTCCGGAACGGCTCGATGCCATTGTTCAGCGGATAGCGGCCGAAATCGGCGATGTGCTTTGCCAGCACCGGCCCGACGAAGTCAGGCACCGGATGCTGCGGTTCGCCAACTGCGAGCGAAATCAATGGCTTGCCCGGCTGGTGCGGAGCCAGCAGCTCGTTCAGCCGGACAAAGGGCGAGCGTTCGGTATCAGAGCTTCCACTGCCCTGCGGCGCACGGGATGAAGCGGTCATAGCCATACGTTGGGGCGCCAGCACTCTTGGAACTGCCGGTTGCAGGTCGCACCGGCCGGAAGCGGTTCAGTTCACCATAGATAGGGCGAGGTTAAGACGCGATTAACCATCGGTCGGTCCCCCCGTCCAGAGCCGAATAATTGCCGCCCGTTAACAAGGAGATACGGTCCATCGACGGTTCCGTTTCCCGGCATTTTAGGCAAGACCGTCGCCCATCGTTAACCCCCTCCTCCAAGAAGGTTTTCGTGTTCGCGATTCGCTGGCGCCGCCGGTGTTATGGCTGCTGACGACAAGCGGGGGCGGCGCGTGACGATTCAGATTGCGACACATGGCGATGTGCTTCGCCACACGGCGAGGCGCGCGGCGATCGCGGCGAGCCTGACCATCGTGATGACCGCATCGACGCTGCTGCTGCATCTCGGCACTGATTTCAGCGCCACGATGAGCGTCGGCTACATCATCGGCTTCAGTCTCTGCATTGCGACCGCAATCTCGGCCTCGCTGTCCGCCGCGCTCAGCTATCGCTCGGGGCTCTTGATGCAGGAACTGACGCTGACCCGCAGCGAGCTCGCGCGGATCTCCCAGACCGACCAGCTCACCGGCCTCTTCAACCGCCGCGGCTTCGACGATGCGGCCGCGCTCGCGCTGACCTCGGCACGCAAGCGCAGCGTGCCGGTGACCGTGTTCTTGTGCGACATCGATCACTTCAAGTCGATCAACGACCGCTTCGGCCATGACGCCGGCGACAAGGTGCTGGTCGAGGTCGCCGACGTGCTGCGGCAGCTCGCCCGGGCCGAAGGCGTGCTGGTCGCGCGCTATGGCGGCGAGGAATTTGCCGGCCTCATGGTCGGCGTCACTCGCGATCAGGCCGAACGGCATGCGGAGGCGCTGCGCACGACCTGCGCGACCCGCGAAATCCCGATCGGCGAGAATCTCGAGCGCGTCACCATCAGCCTCGGCTTCACGGTGTCCTGTGCCGATGCCGAGCTCGCCGAGCTGATCCGGATCGCCGACCGCGCGCTCTACGCTGCCAAGCGCCGCGGCCGTGATCGCGTCGTCGAAGCCGACGAGCGGGCGCTCGTGGCCGCGTGAGATCACCTCTCCCGTAGGGAGAGGTGATCTGCGCCCTGGGCTCGCACCGATTCAACCAGAATCATCTCGGTCTAGCGTGGTGGCAGCTTCTCGAAAGTCGGGATGCCGGCGGGGATCTGGTGGAACTCCTGCTTGTCGCAGGTATAGATCGCGATCTGCGGCTTGAACTGCGCGGGATCGTCCAGCGTGCCGACCTTCACGATCGCGGCCGGCAACCCCGGCACTTTCGTCACCAGGTGGGTGCCGCATTCGGCGCAGAACTCCCGCGTCACCGCGCGTTCGAGGTCCTTGCGGGTAAATTGCTTGGGCTGGCCGGTGATGTAGGTGAAGCCGTTCGCCGGCATCGCGATGAAGGTGTTGGGCTCGCCGCCAGAGATGTACTGGCATTCGCGGCAATGGCATTGCGCCTGCATCATCGGGTCGCCCTCCGCGACGTAGCGCACCTCGCCGCAATAGCATCCACCTTCCAAGCGCATGACGACCTCCCTTTTGTTGTTCGTTATTTCTGCGCTAGCCGGCTTGCTTGGCAAGTTTTTCTTTTGTGACA
Organism: Bradyrhizobium sp. CCGUVB23; assembly: GCF_024199885.1. NCBI lineage: Bacteria > Pseudomonadati > Pseudomonadota > Alphaproteobacteria > Hyphomicrobiales > Nitrobacteraceae > Bradyrhizobium > Bradyrhizobium sp. CCGUVB23. Next base: position 3,841,967 of record NZ_JANADQ010000001.1, on the reverse strand, counting down.
CCGAAAAAAGAAAGGGGCTCCAACTTGCGCTGGAGCCCCTCAACGGTCGGGGCATTGCCGGGTATGTGCCCAAACCGTAGTTCTGGATGCGATCCCCGAGGGAGATCGCACCCGGGAGGAGAGCGTTACATGTTGTAGGCGCGCTCGGTGTGCTCGGTGATGTCGAGGCCTTCACGCTCGGTCTCGACATTGGCGCGCAGGCCGACGATCACGTCGACGACCTTGTAGAGGATCGCCGAGCCGATGCCCGACCACACCAGCGTGGTGCTGACGCCCCAGACCTGGGCGATCATCTGGTCGGCCAGAACGTACTCCCCGACCTTGCCGATGGTGTAGTCCATCACGCCGGTGCCACCGAGCGCCGGGTTGACCAGGATGCCGGTGCCGAGGGCGCCGACGATGCCGCCGACGCAGTGCACGCCGAACACGTCGAGCGAGTCATCGTAGCCGAGCGCGTTCTTCACCACGGTGCAGAAGAACAGGCAAACGATGCCGACGACGAGGCCGAGCACGATCGCACCCATCGGGCCGGAGTAGCCGGCCGCCGGCGTCACCGCCACGAGGCCTGCGACCGCGCCGGAGAGCGCGCCGAGCACCGAGGGATGACCCTTCACGATCCACTCCGCGAACATCCACGACAGCGCGGCGGCTGCGGTGGCGACGAAGGAGTTGGTCATGGCGAGGGCTGCGCCGCCGTTGGCTTCCAGGTTGGAGCCGGCGTTGAAGCCGAACCAGCCGACCCAGAGCAGCGAGGCGCCGATCATGGTCATGGTCAGCGAGTGCGGGGCCATCAGCTCCTTGCCGTAGCCGGTGCGCTTGCCGATCAGGAGCGCACCAACGAGACCGGCGATGCCGGCGTTGATGTGCACCACGGTGCCGCCCGCGAAGTCGATCGCGCCCTTCTTGAAGATCCAGCCAGCGTCGGCGAGGAAGTCGGTCTTGGCTGTCTCGAATGCTGCGGTGGCTGCCTTCTTGGCGGTGTCGTCAGCCGCTGTTTCTACCGCTTTGAGCGCAGCAGAAATCGCGTCCGGACCGGCCCAGTACCAGACCATGTGCGCGATCGGGAAGTAGATCAGCGTGACCCAGAGCGGGATGAAGAGCGCAACCGCCGAGAACTTCATGCGCTCGGCAAAGGCGCCGACGATGAGGGCGGGCGTGATCGCCGCGAAGGTCATCTGGAAGCAGACATAGACCAGCTCCGAGATATTGACGTCGGCGCTGAAGGTTGCCGCCTTCGAATCGGTGGTGACACCCATCAGGAAGGCCTTGGAGAAGCCGCCGATGAAGTCGGAACCGCCGGTGAAGGCAAGGCTGTAGCCGTAGAGGGCCCAGAGCACGGTGACGACGCAGACCGTGTAGAACACCTGGGCGAGAACCGAGAGCATGTTCTTGGAGCGGACGAGACCGCCATAGAACAGCGCAAGACCCGGGATCGTCATCAACAGCACGAGCACTGTCGATGTCAGCATCCAGGCGTTATCCCCCTTGTTGACCGTTGGCTCGGCGTAGGCTGCGGTCGCAGCGAACATGCCGACTGCGAGGGCGGCCAGTCCCGCGCCATAGGGACGCTTAAACGTCATTTCATTTTCTCCTGATTCGATAAGGTTGAGCGCGAAATCAAAGTGCCGCGGCGTCGGCCTCGCCGGTGCGGATGCGGACCGCGTGGTCGAGGCTGATGACGAAGATCTTGCCGTCGCCGATCTGTCCGGTTTTCGCAGCCGACGTGATGGCGTCGATGGTCTTGTCGACCTGGTCGGAGGCGACGGCCACCTCGATCTTGATCTTGGGCAGGAAGCTCACGGCGTATTCGGCGCCGCGATAGATTTCCGTATGGCCCTTCTGCCGGCCGTATCCCTTGACTTCCGTCACCGTGAGACCGTGAACGCCGATGGCGGTCAGGGCGTCCCGGACTTCTTCCAGCTTGAATGGCTTGATAATCGCCATAACAATTTTCATGGGTCCTATCCCCGCTTGGGCCCGGTCCGGACGTGGCCGGGCGTTCTCGACTGGTTCACCACGAGGAGAAGCTTCACACCGCGGGCACAGCCGGGCCCTGAGAATCAAATGCCGTGCCAGATCGATGGCGTTGCCTAACGGATTATGAATGCGAGACTTTTCCCGCTCTACGGGTGTCGCGCTGCACTGCGCTAATACGTCGCGCCTAAAACGTAGTCATGCCTGCTTAAAACGAATGCAGGGCAGGCCGCCGACACAATGTTGCTCACGTGTCGGGCAGCAAAACGGTATTTGGGTACGTGACAGCGCTCACCGAAGCGCCTCGCCGTGCTGGGAAATGCCGAGGCCCTCCAATTCGTGCCCACGCGAGACGCGCAAAGGCATGAATCGCGCGACCCGCTAGAGCAGGACGAAGCTCGGCAGCCCCGCAAAGCTGGATCAGGAGTTGCTGCGGGTGACCTCGATCAGGCGGCGTCGCGTTCCGCAAAAACCCTGTCGATCAGTCCCCATTCGACCGCTTGCTGCGCGGTCATGAAGTGGTCGCGGTCCAGGGTCCGTTCCACCTCCTGCTCGGGGCGCCCGCAATGTCGTGCATAGAGCCGGATGATGCGCCGCTTGGTTTCCTGCATTTCGGTGGCATGGATCAGGACGTCGGACGCCTGGCCTTGAAAGCCGCCGAGTGGCTGATGCACGTGGAGGCTCGCATTCGGCAAGGCGGCGCGGTGACCGGGCTCGCCGGCCATCAGCAGGAACGAGCCCATGGAACGCGCGGTGCCCATGCATAGCGTATGAACCGGCGCCTTGATGAACCGCATGGTGTCGTACATCGCAAACCCGCTGGTGACCACGCCGCCGTAGGAATTGATGTAGAGATTGATCGGCTTGTTCGGGTTCTCCGCCTCCAGGAAAAGCAGCTGCGCGCAGACTAACCCTGACATTGCATCATTGACTTCGCCGTTGAGGAAGATGATGCGCTCGCGCAAGAGCCGGGAGTAGATATCGAAGGATCGCTCGCCGCGCGCGGACTGTTCGACGACCATAGGGACGAGCTGAAGCATGTCGCGCATCGGCGACCTCCATGTCTGCAGGTGATGAAGTCGTTGTGTTGTTAGGCCGCCGCGCGCATCAGGCAGCAATTGGTGTTGGCCGGTTTCGGCAAGTTCGTGCGGATGTCGCAGGACTGCTGGATGATACGAAAGCGGGTGCCGCCGGCCTCGTTCGGTTCGATCCTGAAGGTGACGTGACTTTCTCGAAACGGGGGCTCGGAATCGCGGAGCCGGTAACGCACCTCTTCGCCGGCGACCGATGATTCGGGCTCGGCGCCAACCAGGTCGGCATCCGGCAGCCAGCGTTCGCGCAGCGCCGGAATGGTCACGGCGCGCCAGACCTTTTCGGGCGGCGCGTCGAAGTCATATTCAAGCACCAGGTCTGTGTCGGCGTGATCAGGCTTGGCTGCGTCGCTCATTGATCCATGTCCTTCAACAGGTCGCCGAGCGCTTCCATGCGCTTCGGCCAGTAGGCGCGGTAGCGGGCAAGCCATGTTCCGATGGTGGCGATGCCGTCCGGGTCGACCTCGTAGTTCACAAATCGGCCCTGCCGCTGTTCGCGCACGAGACCTGCTGCACGCAAAACCGCGAGATGCTGCGACGTCGCCGGTTGGCTGATCTCCAATCCGTCGCGCAAAGCGCTGGCATTCAGGCTTCCGCCAGCGAGCTTTTCAAAGACCTTTCGGCGCGTCGGGTCGGCCAGCGCCTTGAAGATGTCGGCTTCGATCATGGCAACACATAAGCATACACTTATGTGTTGCGCAAGCCCCAAGCGACCCGAGGCTGTCCAAAGCTTAGAGCTGCGCCGGCGTCGCTCGCGCGTTTCGAAGCAAGGAATTAGAGCGCGTCGCTGTCGGTCTCGCCGGTGCGGATGCGCAGCGCGTGGTCGATCGGCGTGACGAAGATCTTGCCGTCGCCGATCTGCCCGGTGCGCGCCGTCGCGGTGATGACGTTGACGGCCTTCTCGGCGATGTCGGAGGGGACCGCGATCTCGATCCGGAGCTTGGGCAAGAAGTTCACGACATATTCGGCGCCACGATAGATTTCGGTATGACCCTTCTGGCGGCCGTAGCCCTTCACTTCGGTGACGGTCATGCCGTGCACGCCGATCGCCGTCAGCGCCTGGCGGACCTCATCGAGCTTGAAGGGTTTGATGATCGCGACGACGAGTTTCATGGTCAGGCCTGTTTCCCCGGAGCTTCGCCACGCAATACGCAGGTGGCGCTGCGTCAATCTGGCATCTTTCCGGGCAAATGGCACAAAAATGTTGCAGGTTGAAGAGAGAAAAAGCTGAAGCAACCAGGGCCGCCGCCCCTGTACAGAGCAGCCGGACCTCCTCCAAAATGCATTTTTTGGCATGGATGCGGTGAACCGAACCGTCCCGGCCGGCACAAAAGTATGTTTGAGGGAAGGGGCGCGTCATGGCGAGTTGGTTCTACGCATCTGAGGGCAAGCAGCAGGGGCCCTATCCGGAGGGGCAATTCCGCGATCTCATTGCCCAGGGCGTGGTCCGCGCCGACACACTGGTGTGGACCGAGGGCATGGCCGGTTGGCAGAGGGCTGCCGAAATTCCGGGATTGATGGCTGGCGGCGGCGCGCCGCCGATCATTCCGGCAGGCGGGCCGCCTGCGATGGCCTCCGCCGGGGGCTATGGCGGCGGCGGTTACAGCGGCGGCGGCTCCTCGCCCTCGATCGATTTCGAGATCCTCGAGTTCAGCTGGCGCACCATCGTCATGGTGATCGGCTCGATGCTGGTCATTCCCGCGCCCTGGGTGTTCGTCTGGTACCTGCAGTGGATTGTGCCCTGCGTAAAGGTTCCGGGACGGCCGAACCTCAGCTTCACCGGCAATGCGATGACGCTGGTGCCCTGGTTTTTCGGCTTCGTCGTTCTGGTGATCGCGGTCAGGTTCACCGGCATCCAGTTGCTCAACACTCTGATCTCCATCGTCGAGATCGGGCTGGCCTGGCTGCTCCTCAAATGGATGGTCGCGAACCTCGCCTCGAACGGGCAGCCGATGGGCCTCAGCTTCACGGGCCCGGTCTGGATCTATATCGGCTGGAACCTGCTAGTGGCGATCTCCTTCATCACCATCATCGGCTGGGCGTGGGTCATGGTCGCCCAGATCCGCTGGATGTGCCGCAACATCGAGGGCACGCGGCGCGACATCGTCTTCAAGGGCACTGGCCTCGAGTTTCTCTGGCGCGCGATCGTGACCGCCATCCTCTGCAGCTTCATCATCCCGATTCCCTGGATGTATCGCTGGATGATGGGCTGGCTGGCCTCCCAGACCGAGCTCGTGCCGAAGGGGTCGGTTTAGCGCTCAGCTCTTCCGCTCGCGCACGGAGCCTTCCTGCGCGACGGAGGCCACCAGCGTGCCATCGGGCTTGAAGATCAGGCCGCGGGTCAAGCCGCGGCCTGATTGTGCACTCGGCGAATCCTGCGAATAGAGCAGCCATTCGTCGGCGCGGAACGGGCGGTGAAACCACATCGCATGATCGAGGCTCGCCGGCATCATGCGCTTGTCGAACAGCGTGCGGCCGTAGCGCGCCATCACCGCATCGAGTAGCGAGAAGTCCGAGGCATAAGCGAGCGCGCACATGTGCAGCGCCGGATCGTCCGGCAGCTTCGCTGCGGTCTTGATCCAGACGTGAATGCGGCCGTCCTCGATCTTCTGGCCGAAATAGCGGCCGAGCTCGACCGGACGCAGCTCGATCGGACGGTCGGATTCGTAGTAGCGGCGGATGAATTCCGGCATCTCGCGGAACATCGGCTGCTTCGACACTTCTTCAGCCGTCAGCTTCTCCGGCGGCGGCACGTCGGGCATCTTGTCCTGATGGTCGAAAGCGCCCTCCTCCTCGGCATGGAACGAGACCATGATCGAGAAGATCGCATTGCCATGCTGGATCGCGGTGACGCGTCGCGTCGAATAGCTCTTGCCGTCGCGCAGCCGTTCGACCTGGTAGATGATCGGCACCTGCGGGTCGCCCGGCAGGATGAAATAGCAATGCAGCGAATGCGGCAGCCGGCCCTCCACCGTGCGGCAGGCCGCGACCATCGCCTGCCCGATCACCTGCCCGCCGAACACCCGCTGCCAGCTCGTTTTCGGGCTGTTGCCGCGGAACAAATTCACCTCGAGCGGCTCGATATCGAGGATGGAGATGAGGTCGATCAGGCTTTTGGACATGGTGGCACTTTCGAAGGATTTCGTCATTCCGGGGCACGCGAAGCGTGAACCCGGAATCTCGAGCCGATAAAACTCTGGATTCCGGGTTCGCCAACCAAGTCGGCTGTTGCCGACTTGGTTAACTTAACAAGCCGAACTCGGGTAAACCCGAGTTCGGGTCGCGCGTCCCGGAATGACTGCATGAGGCCTTGCGGCCCTTGTTTCACCGCACTGTTTCGCCCAGCTCAAGTCTGCTAGCAAGACCAAGAGTTAGCCGGGATCTAGGGTATGTCAGTACAGGGTAGCATTGTCATCGGCGGCGGCGCATTTGCGGGCCTCGCGCTCGCGCTCGCATTGCGCCAGGGCCTCGGTCCCGACATTCCGGTGATCGTCGCCGATCCGGCGCTCGCCACGCGGCCGAGCCGCGACCCGCGTGCCACCGCCATCGTCGCGGCCTGCCGGCGGCTGTTCGAGGCGATCGGCACCTGGGACGACGTCAAGGGCGGCGCGCAGCCGATCCTCGACATGGTCGTGACCGATTCCAAGCTGGAGGACGCCACGCGTCCGGTGTTTTTGACTTTCGCCGGCGATGTCGAGCCCGGCGAGCCCTTTGCTCACATGATCGAGAACCGCCAGCTCATTGACGTGCTGGTCAAGCGCGCCGAGGCCGAAGGCATCGATCTCCGGGCGACCGCTGTCACCTCCTATGACGCGCGCCCCGACGGCATCGACGTGACGCTGGGCGACGGCAGCGTGGTCGCGGCGAGCATGTTGATCGCGGCCGACGGTGCGAAGTCGAAGCTGCGCGAGCGCGCCGGCATCGTCACCCATGGCTGGGAGTACGATCAATCCGGCATCGTCGTCACCGTCGGTCATGAGCGCGATCATGAAGGGCGCGCCGAGGAGCATTTTTTGCCCGCCGGTCCCTTCGCGATCCTGCCGCTCACGGGAAAGCGCTCCTCGCTGGTGTGGACCGAGGGCCGCACTGAGGCCGCGCGCATCACGGCATTGAGTGAGGACGAATTCCACGGCGAGCTCGAGCAGCGCTTTGGCCTGCATCTCGGCGAGATCAAGGCGCTGGACAAGCCGCGCGCGTTTCCGCTGTCCTATTTCGTGGCGCGCTCCTTCATCGCCGAGCGCCTCGCGCTGGTCGGCGATGCCGCGCATGTCATTCACCCCATCGCGGGCCAGGGCCTCAACATGGGCCTGAAGGATGTCGCCGCGCTCGCCGAAGTGGTCGTCGATGCCGCGCGGCTCGGCATGGATATCGGCCAGAGCGATGTGCTCGAGCGCTATCAGCGCTGGCGGCGTTTCGACACCATGGCGATGGGGCTTGCGACGAATTCGCTGAACTTCCTGTTCTCCAACAGGTCGACACTTCTGCGCACCGTGCGCGACATCGGCCTCGGCATCGTCGACCGCGCCCCGCCGCTCAAAAATCTCTTCATCCGCCAGGCCGCCGGTCTCACCGGCGAAGTGCCGAGGCTGTTGAAGGGTGAGGCGTTGTAAGGCGGGCCAGCGCAACTCCCTCCTCTCGCCATCAGGGACAAGCGCAGCGAAGCGGAGCGTAGACCCCGGCCTCCGCCGGGATGACACCGAATGTTTGGAGCGGCCCTCGCGCAATGCGCCGCATCCAATCAATCAATCTTCCTCGCCTCCTCCGGCAGCATGATCGGGATGCCGTCGCGGATGGGATAGGCGAGCTTGGCGGAGCGCGAGATCAGCTCCTGCTTGGCGGCGTCGAATTCGAGCGGCCCCTTGGTCAGCGGGCACACCAGGATCTCCAGCAGCTTGGGATCGACGGTGGCTTCGGGGCGTTCGGTTGGCGTGGTCATGATGGTCTCCGGCGGTGGTCCAGCCCTTAGCACAGAAAGCTGCGGCGTGTCGCCGCACAAGGCTCTCGGCCGCTCTGCGATCCCTGGTGTGACAGCACTTTCCGCGTGTCGTCATAACTTAGAATAGCTTTAGAGTAAGTCCTTTTGCGAGGGCGCAGCCTAGCCGCCAGCGCTGATTTTTGGTTTGCAGGACGGGGCGAGCGCAGCCTGCGCTTGCCATCGATTTTGACCATTTAGCCGGGGACACGCCGATCCATGTTTGCTTCGCTTAACCCAAGGACTTTCGCCCTCGCCACGCTCTGCGCCGCCGCGATGCTGCCGCTCTCCGCCGCGAACGCGCAGCAGGCGACCGAACTCCAGATCACCTATGACGGCGCGTTCCAGCCGAACGAGCTGCGCGCACCGGCCGGCAAGCCGATCACCGTCAAGGTTAAGAACAACACCGCCAAGGCGATGGAGTTCGAGAGCAAGACGCTCAAGGTCGAGAAGGTCATTCCGTCGAAGGGTGAGGCCGTCGTCAACGTCCGCGCGCAGAAGGCCGGCCGCTACGAGTTCTTCGACGAGTTCAACGAGAAGGCGCGCGGCACCCTCGTCGTCGAATAAGGCTCAGCTCGTGCTCGCCGCGCTCATCATCGTCTTCCGCGAAGTCTTCGAGGCCGGTCTGATCATCGGCATCGTGCTCGCGGTGACGCGCTCGGTTAAGCGTCGCAACCGCTGGATCGCCGGCGGGGTGCTGGCGGGCGTTCTGGGCGCGTGCGTGGTCGCGGCGTTCGCGGGTGCCCTGTCGCAGCTCTTCGAGGGCATGGGACAGGAGCTGTTCAACGCGGCGATTCTCGGCGTCGCCGTCGTCATGCTGACGTGGCACAATGTCTGGATGGCGCGGCACGGCAAGGAGATGGCGGGCGAATTGCGCGCCGTCGGCCAGGCCGTCGCCGAAGGATCCAAATCGCTGCTGGCGCTTGCCGTGGTGGTCGGGGTTGCGGTGCTGCGCGAAGGCAGCGAGGTGGCGCTGTTTCTCTATGGCGTTGCCGCGTCCGACGGCGGATCGGCGATGAGCCTCTTGGTCGGCGGCCTGCTCGGCCTCGTGCTCGGCGGCGCAGTTTGTCTCTTCACCTATTTCGGCCTCTTGCGGATTCCGCCACGCGCGCTGTTTACGACCACGACGGTGCTGATCACCCTGCTCGCCGCCGGCATGGCCGCGCAGGCGGTCTCGTTTCTCGAACGCGCCAACTGGCTCACCGCGCTCGACACCGTGGTGTGGGACACGAGCTGGCTGCTCTCCGAGGACAGCATCCTGGGCCGCACCCTGCACACGCTGATCGGCTACACCGACCAGCCGACCGGGATGCAGCTCGTGATCTACGCCGCCGTCGTCCTGGTCACGATCGCCTTGATGCGGCTGGTCGGATCCGAGCCGCCCCGGCACGCGGTCGCCGCAGGCTGAGCACTCGTTCGAGGCGATCCGCAAGCTTCATCGTGCGACAATTCGCCGGAGCTCGTCGAGCGCTGCCTGCTGCTTGTCCGCCGGCAGTGTCTGGTCCGAAAGGGCAAAGCCGAAGAAAGCCCAGAACAGGATCTGCGCGCGCGGGCGTGCGACCTCCTCAGTGAGCCCGGCCTGCTTCAAGAGGCTCTCGATATAGTCGAGCCTGCGGCGATCGACCGCGACGACCGCGGCGCGCGCCCGCGCATCGTTGGCGGCCCAGCTCCGCACCGCCTTTTCCAGCATGAGCTTGCTGCCGAAGGTCAGCTTCAGCAGCACCGCGAGCGGGTCCTGGCCCCCGCTATCGCCCAAGTTCTCGCTCGTGTTCTCGCGCTTGTTCTCGTTCTTGGCCGCCTCGACGGCGGCGATGATCTGCTCGGTGGCGACTTCGCGCCAGCGGGAGAGGATGGCGGCATGGAATGCGGCGAGATCGGCAAAGTGCCAGTAGAAGCTGCCGCGGGAAACCCCCATCGCCTTCGCCAGCGGATCGGCTTTCAGCGCCGTGAAGCCGCTCTTTGCCAGTGTCTTCAGGCCCAGATCGACCCAATCCCCCGCCGAGAGCTGATCGGCCATCGGTTCCTGCCTCCCATGATGCCGCACCATACATAACTGTATTGACAGGCGCCAGCATTTCTCTATAAACCATACAGTACTGTATGTTAGGAGATGGAGGTGCCAATGCGCGATCTGCTTCTGCAAGCAGCGGGCGTCATCGCGATCCTCGTCACGATTGGCCATGCCGTGCTCGGCGAGACCCAGGTCTTTGCCCGCGCCACCATCGAGCCGCCGCGACTGCGAACGCTCATCCGTCTGGTCTGGCAGGCCGGTACGGTGGCGTGGTTTGCCGGCGGCGTGCTCCTGATCGCCGCACCCTGGATGGGATCGGACGCGGCGCGACACTGGATCATCGCAACGCTCGCGGTGGTGTTCGGCTTTGCCGCTATCGCCAATGCGTGGGCGACGCGCACGGTGCATCCCGGCTGGATCGGGATGAGCGCGGTGGTCGCACTGGCGGTCGCAGGTTACTAGAGCATGATCCGGAAAAGTGTGGAGCGGTTTTCCGAAAAGATCATGGTCAAACAAGGACCTAAAGCGCGATGACTATTCATCCTAATCTCATCGCGCTTTAGGGGGTCGCGATGGAGCAGCGCGACCATTCCGACGCCGGCCTGGATCTCTGGCATCTCGCCGCCGTCAATGCCTGGGCCAACTTCAATCTGCGCGCAGGGTTCGAGGTGGTCGCGGCCGCAAACGGTGAAGCTGAAATTCGCATGAAGTGGAACGACAGCTTCACGCAATATTCCGGACATCTCCATGCCGGCATGATCGCTGCCCTGCTCGATACCGCTTGTGGGTTCGCCGCGGCCACGAAGGTCGGTTCGGTGACCGCATCGCATTTCTCGATGAACTGCATGAGGCCGGCGGTGGGCAGCGCTCTCGTTGCCAAGGGCAGATTGATGCGCGCCGGGTGCAGGCAGGTCTTTGCCCGGGCGGAACTCTTTACCGAAGACAGGCTTGGAAACATTTCGCTGGTCGCAACCGGTGAAACCATTCTGGTTCCCCTGCGTGACCAGGACGGCGAGCGAGATGAGGAGTGACACATGCCATTGACGCTCGTAACCGGGGGCACGGGACATCTGGGCCAGGATATCGTCGATCGCCTCGTCTCCTCCGGGCATCGCGTCCGCGTTCTGGCAAGAACGCCGGGTCCTCGATCAGATGTCGAATGGGCAGTCGGTGATCTCGCCACAGGCGCCGGGCTGCCGGAGGCGCTGCACGGTGTCGACACCGTCATCAATGCAGCGACCTACTCGCCGATCACGCGCCGGGGCGGCTTCAGGCCGGTGGATTTCTTCAGCTCGCCTTCCGCCGTCGACGTCGAGGGCACCGAGCGGCTTTTGTCACTGTCGCGCGACCAATCCATCCGGCACTTTCTCCACGTCTCGATCGTCGGCCTCGATGAGGCGACGTTGCCCTATGCCCGCGTCAAGCTCGCCGGCGAAAAGCTCGTCCGCAGTTCGACGCTGTCATGGTCCGTCGTTCGCGCAATGCCGTTCTATTACCTGCTCGACAAGCTGCTGGCCCGCCAGGCCTGGCTTCCGGCCTGGCCCATGCCGACGACGGTGTTCAACCCGGTCGATACGTCTGATGTCGCCGACTACGTCGTGACCTGTGCCTTCGATGGTGCGCGTGGAGCGCGAGCGGAGATCGGCGGTCCCGAAGATCTCAGCCTTACCGAGTTCGCGCGCCAGTATCAGCACGGGCGTGGTCTCCACCGGAAGATCCTGCCGATATCATTGTCGGAAACGCGAGCTCGCGGCATGGGCTTTGTCGTCAGCCAGGGCGTGCGCGGCAAATTGTCCTGGGCGGACTGGCTGCGCCGGCAATATCCGGACGTTCGCCGCGCGGCGTGATGCCGCGAGCGCTAGAGCGTGATGAAATCAGGTCCTGTTGCGTCCGCAAAGTCGGTGCGCTCCCTCTCCCGCTTGCGGGAGAGGGTCGGGGTGAGGGTGGTTCCGCAATGAGACTCCCAATGCCGAGAAAGCCTCAACCCGGCGCTTCGCCATAGCCGAGGCGTCGCCTCGGCGTCTCTTATGAGGACGGCCGCCAAAGGCGGCCTATGCCTTCCCCGCAAGCGGGAGAGGTTGGGCGAGCCCGCGGCTCGATCGATTCAACCTAAAGGCATTCCGCACTATTGCAGCGGCGGATCGCCGCTCGTGCGCTTCTTGGCGAGATCCATCTCGGTGACGGCGATCAGGATTTCGGCGCGGGTCTTGAGGTCGGGCGCTTCCAGCATCGCCTGCTTTTCCGCGGGACCATAGGGCGACATCATCGCCAGCGCATTGACCAGCGCCTCGTTGGGTGCGCTCTCGACGCCTTCCCAGTCGACCTTGAGGTTGTTGGCCTTCAGGAAGTCGGCCAGCGCCACCAGGAGCGCCTCGCGATTGACCGCGTCCTCGCCCTTGCGCGCGGTGAAATCATCGGTGAAAGCGAAGAAGTCCACCTTGCACTGCCGGTAGGATGTCAGCACCTCGAGCTCCTGGACCACCTTGAAGCGCGCAATCCCGGTGAGCTCGAGGATGTAGCGGCCGTCGCCGGATTCGGCGAGCTGAGTGATGCGGCCGACGCAGCCGACATTGAACAGCACCGGCTTGTCCGAGTTCTTCGGCGAATGCGCCACATCAGGCTGGATCATGCCGATCAGGCGATGGCCATCGCGAAGTGAGTCGTCGACCATCGACAGATAACGCGGCTCGAAGATGTTGAGCGGCATCTGCCCGCGCGGCAAGAGCAGCGCGCCGGGCAGCGGAAACACCGGGATGATCTCGGGAAGATCGGCGGGCCCGCGATATTCGATATTGATCGGCATACCCGCTCCCCGCTGATCTACATGGCGTCCGTGGCCTTAGAGCATGATCCGGACCCGAAGGGCCGCGTCAGCGCAAAGTGCGAAGCGGCTTTCCCTCGCGACAAACGTGGAACGCGTTTGCGCGGAGATCATACTCAAACAATAAGCCAAAGCGCGATGACGATTTGTCCTAATCTCATCGCACTTTAGGAAAACAGGATCGTCGACAGCCGCTTGCGTCCCTCGACGGTCGCATCGTCAGCGCCGCCCCAGGCCTCGAAGAACTGGATGAGCTGCTTGCGGGCGCCATCATCGTTCCATTTGCGATCGCGCTTGACGATCTCGAGCAGCTGGTCGGTCGCGGCCGCCCGGTCGCCTTGCGCATTGAGCGCGGTTGCAAGATCGAACCGCGCCTGATGATCGAGCGGGTTAGCGGTGACCTTCTGTTCCAGCTCCGCGACCGGCCCGAGCGATTCGGCCTGCTCGGCAAGATCGATCGCGGCCTGCACCGCTTTCACCGCGGCATCGCCGTGCTTGGACTCCGGGACCATGGCGAGCGTCTGCTTGGCCTGCTCGATGGCACCCGACGCGACGTAGCATTTCGCAAGGCCCGCGAGCGCGGCGATGTTGGTCGCATCGTGCGACAGCGCCTCGGCATAGATCTGCGCCGCGGCCGCCACGTCGCCCTCGGCGAGCACGGCGTCTGCTTCCTTCACGATCTCTGCGACATTGACCTCGCCCGGTGCGGTGACGCCCTTGGTCAGGCGTTCGATGAAGGCGTTGACCTGGCTCTCGGGCACCGCGCCCATGAAGCCGTCGGCCGGCTGGCCGTTGACGAAGGCGATCACGGCCGGGATCGACTGGATGCCCATCTGGCCCGGAATCGCCGGATGCTGGTCGATGTTCATCTTGACCAGCTTGACCTTGCCCTTGGCCGCCTTGACGGCCTTTTCCAGCACCGGGGTGAGCTGCTTGCACGGGCCGCACCACTCCGCCCAGAAGTCGATCAGCACCGGCTGGCGCTTCGATTCCTCGATGACGTCCTTGACGAAGGTCTGGGTGGTCGTGTCCTTGATCAGATCGGGCGCAGCCTGGCCCGCCGCTCCGTTGCCCTGGTCAATGATCGTCACAGGAGTCCCCTCGTCTGATGTCCGGAAAGGCGGCTCTTTAGCACGACGCCGTCCCATATGCTGCTGTCCCGGCTCCTAAATTGGGCCGGGACGGCCGAATTTCAATCCATGGTGCGTGATTCGGTGGTTCCTGGGCGTTTCGGGTCGCTTTCGACCCGATTCGGGGCTCATTTAGGTCTCCGAAAGCGAATAGATGCCGCCGGTAGCTGTTGCATTCGCCGCCCGCTTTTGGCATACGACAGCCGTTGCCGGCGCGTCACGCGACCGACACAGGACGCGGGTGTAGCTCAGTGGTAGAGCACGACCTTGCCAAGGTCGGGGTCGAGGGTTCGAGCCCCTTCGCCCGCTCCAATTTCTCCCAGCGTCAAGCCTGACAGGACCGGATCGCCGTCTGGCGGCTCCGTCCGGGACGCACGTTGGACGTGAGAATGACAATTCTGGTCACCGGCAGCGCAGGCCACCTCGGGGAAGCGATTCTCCGGACACTTCACGCGCGCGGGTCTACTGTGCATGGGGTTGATTTGAAGAAATCGGAGTTCACCGATCAGGTGGGCTCGATCACCGATCCCGGCTTTGTGCGGGCCGCGATGGCGGGCGTCACCGCCGTCATTCACACCGCCACCCTGCACAAGCCGCATGTCGCCACGCATTCCAGGCAGGACTTCATCGACACCAACGTCACCGGCACGCTCAACCTGCTCGAGGCCGCCGCTGAGGCCGGCGTGAAGAGCTTCGTCTTCACCAGCACCACCAGCGCGTTCGGCTCGCAGCTTCGGCCCGAGGCGGGGAACGCCGCCGTCTGGGTCACCGAGGATCTGCCCTCGGTGCCGAAGAACATCTACGGCACCTCCAAGCTGATGGCGGAGAATCTGTGTGAGCTGTTCTTCCGCGAGCGCGGGCTTCCCGTCATCGTCTTGCGAACCTCGCGCTTCTTTCCGGAGGAGGACGACGATGCGGCCGCGCGGGAGAATTTTGCGACCGAGAACGCGCAGGCCAACGAGCTGCTTTATCGCCGGCTGGATATAGCGGACGCTGTCAGCGCCCACCTCCTCGCCGACGAGCGCGCTACCAGCATCGGCTTCGCGCGCTACATCGTCTCGGCGACGAGCCCGTTCACGCAAAGCCACCTCGTCGCCCTGGCTGAGGACGCCGCGCGCCTCGTGCATACGCTCTATCCCGATTGCGCAAAACTCTACGCGGCGCGGGGCTGGCGCCTGTTTCCGACCATCGACCGCGTCTACGTCAACGATCGTGCGCGCCGCGAGCTGGGTTGGCGGCCCGCATTCGACTTTGCCCATGTGCTGAGCAGCCTGCGGAAGACTCGCGATTTTCGCAGCGAGCTGGCGCGTCAGGTCGGCTCAAAAGGTTATCATGACACGGTCTTCGAGCGCGGGCCTTATCCCGTAGTCTCATAATTCTCATCGCGTGCACGCGAGCGCTGCCTGCCAAATAGCCGCTTGCTTCATGATTCCGCGTTGCAGCGAGAACGCGCGCACGCGCATGCCATGCATGCGGAGAAACTCTCTCTCAATTTTTATTGAGGCTGATCGCGATGTGCAGCGCATGCTTCTCAGCGCTTGCAGATGTGCTAACCTTTTTGAGTCTGCCTCTGTCGACAGACTCCGAACTTCGCCTCTCGAATAGCAAAACAATAATGGTGTGGCCGCCACGGCCGCCTTAGGGGAGTGACGCGATGAAATCCATATTCCATCGATCCATCTTTGCGTTTGCGGCGGTTGCCCTGCTCGCGGGGACAAGCGTCGTGAATGCGCAGCAGCAGCAGGACAAGAACCGGGCGCTGAAGAAATACGAATCCGGCACCAAGGAATTCTGGACGCATCCGCCGGATGACTGGTTCTTAGGGGATGAGACCGAGGCGCAGAAGGGTCTTGCGCCCCCATCGGGCCCGCCGACCGGCGCGTCCGAAGCCGAGCTCGCCAACATCGTGAAGAAGATCAAGCTGCCGGCCGGCTTCAAGATCGAGGTCTGGGCGCCTGGCGTTCTCGCCGCGCGGCAGATGGCCTGGGGCGACAAGGGCACGCTGTTCGTCGGCTCGTTCGGCCTCGGCAACGTCTATGCGATCAAGGACAATGGCGGCAAGCGCGAGGTCAAGACCGTCCTCAAGGGTCTGAACATGCCGACCGGCCTCGCCTTCAAGGACGGCGCGCTCTATGTCATCGCCGTCGACAAGCTGATCCGCTACGACAACGCCGAAGCCAACCTCGACAATCTCGGCCAGGGCAAGGTCGTCTATGACGACATGCCGTCCTATGCCGCGCATGGCTGGAAGTACATCGCGACCGACAAGGACGGCTGGTTCTTCCTGCCGTTCGGACCGCCCTTCAACGTCGGCATTCCGCCGACCAGCGTCTCGCAGATCCGGCGCGTCGATCCCAAGACCGGCAACGCCGAAGTCTGGGCGCTTGGCGTCCGCAATTCGGTCGGCGGCGACGTCGATCCGCGCAGCGGCAAATACTGGTTCACCGAGAACGCGCGTGACTGGGTCAGCGACGATCTGCCGTCAGACAAGCTGAACATGATCTCGAAGATCGGCGAGCATTTCGGCTATCCCTATTGCCACCAGGGCGATCTGCCGGACCCGAAATTCGCGATGGGTCACAAGTGCTCGGAGTTCACGCCGCCCGTGCTGAATCTCGGCGCGCACGTCGCTCCGCTCGGCATGAAGTTCTATACCGGCGACCAGTTCCCCGCCGAGTACAAGAACAACATCCTGATCGCCGAGCACGGCTCCTGGAACAGGCACAAGTACCAGGGCGCGCGCATCGTGCGCGTGATCGTCGGGCCCGACGGCAAGAACCCCAAGCAGGAGGTGTTCGCCTCCGGCTGGCTCGAAGGTGACCAGGGCTATCTCGGCCGTCCCGACGACATCATCCTCGCCAAGGACGGCTCGATCCTCGTCGCCGACGACTGGGCCGGCGCGATCTATCGCATCAGCTACAGCAAGAAGTAGCGCGACGTGAACATGAGGCTGCGGTTGCCTGGAGGTCGCCGCAGCCTTTCGTTTGAAGTTACACGCTCGTCATTCCGGGGCGATGCGGAGCATCGAACCCGGAATCCCGAGATTCCGGGTTCGCCCTTCGGGCGCCCCGGAATGACGAGCAAATCGGAATCTCGTCATGCACCGGCAACCTGTTTCGCGCGCACTCAGCGCGCTCGCTTTTTCGATCGCAGCGCTCGTCAGTCTTCCCGCTTTTGTCGCGCACGCTGCCGACGTCAAGGAGAAGGCCGCGGTCTGCGCCGCCTGTCACGGCGACAAGGGCATCTCGCAGACCGAGAACATCCCCTCGCTCGCCGGCCAGCCGGATCAGTTCCTGCAGTGGCAGCTCGTGTTCTTCCGCGCCGGCTCGCGCAAGAACGAGCAGATGCAGCCGATTGCGGAAGAGATCGCCAACGAGGACATCCGCAGTCTCGGTGCCTATTTTTCGCAGCTCACGCCGCCGAAAGGCCCGGAGGACAAGGATCCCGAC
This sequence comes from Bradyrhizobium sp. CCGUVB23, assembly GCF_024199885.1. NCBI lineage: Bacteria > Pseudomonadati > Pseudomonadota > Alphaproteobacteria > Hyphomicrobiales > Nitrobacteraceae > Bradyrhizobium > Bradyrhizobium sp. CCGUVB23. Next base: position 3,824,519 of record NZ_JANADQ010000001.1, on the reverse strand, counting down.
CTGTCGAAGAAAGGCAAGGAAGCAGCTAGCGGCCGCCGCTGCGCCTCATGCCACACCGACAGCTATGCCGGCACCAAGGCCGTCGCCCGCCTTGCCGGCCAGCGTGAGGAATATCTGGTGAAGGCGCTGCACGACTACAAAGCCGGCCAGCGCGTCGGCGGCGGCGTCGCCGCCATGGCCGACATCGCCTATTCGCTCAGCGAGGAAGAGATCACCGCGCTCGCGCATTACTTGGCGCATTTGCAGTAGCGGAGAACTGTAGCCGCCAACACCGGCCGTCGTGCCGGGGCGCGCGATGCGCGAGCCCGGGACCCATAACCACAGGATCGAGTTTGACGAAGACTCGTGGTTACCAGCTCGCGCCATAACCAATCCCTGTGCTATCGCGACGAGCGCAAGCGCTCGCGCGGGGGTCCCGGATCTGCGCTCCGCTTCGCTACGCTTGTCCGGGACGACGGGGATGTGTGGGGCGAGTTAGCTACCCCACGCGCTGCTTCTCATACGCCTTCAGATGCGTATAGGCGATGCGCAGTTTTGGCACCGGCACTTTCGCAGTATCGGCGCGCGCGATGAGGTCGCCGATGATGTGATCGGCCTCGACCGGCAGGCCCGCCTTGATGTCGCGGAACATCGACGCGGTCATCGGGGAACCTTCGGTGGTGATCAAGCCCTTGACCCGCTCGAAGAACGGGCCGCCGGGCGCATAGCCCGCTGCGGTCGCAGTGGCGCTGGTCTCGTCCAGCATCCCTAAGAGAAAATCCTTGCCACCGGGCACCGCCAGGATGTTGCCGACGGAGGTACGCATCAGGCTGGTCGACGCCGCGAGCGAGGAGAGGAAAACCCACTTCTCCCACATGTCCTGCATGATGTTGTGGCTCGCGCTCGCCCCGGCGATGCCGCTGGTGAAGACTTCGTCGATCGCCCTCACACGCGCCGACAGTTTCCCGTCGCGCTCGCCGTAATTGATCGCCTGCATCGGCTGGAGCTGCACCACCTCGCGCTTCTCGTTCAGCGTCGCGGCGATGGCGCAGAGCCCGCCGAGCACGCGCTCGGCGCCGAACTTCTGGTCCAGCACGTCGAGATGCCGCATGCCGTTGAGCACGGGAATGATCGTGGTGTTCGACCCGACTGCCGGCGCGAACGATTTGATGGCATCGTCGAGGTCGAACGCCTTGCAGCTCAGCAGCACGACGTCGAACTTTTCGGCGAGCTTGCCCGCCTGCACCGCCGGCGGGTTCGTCAGCGTCGCATCGCCGTTCGGGCTCTTGATGACGAGGCCGGCGCTCGCAAGCTCGCTCGCGCGCCGCGGCCGTACCAGAAAGGTGACATCGCGCCCGGCCTGCAGCAGCCTGCCACCAAAATAACCGCCGATGGCGCCGGCGCCGACGACGAGAATGCGCATGCGGGTGCTCCGTTTGTTCTTGCTCTTTTTTCGCCGTCGTCATGTTTTTCGCCAGGACGACACCGGGGAGATACCTCACTTCGCTCGTTGGGTCAGAATCACTTTCCCGACACCATCTCCTCGACCTCGCGCAGCTGCTCCTTGCCGAAGAACATCTCGGTACCGACGAAGAATGTCGGTGAACCGAACGCGCCGCGCGCGACGGCCTCCTCGGTATTCTTGATCAGCCTTGCCTTCACATCGGGTTCTTGGGCACGTGTGAACAGCTTCTGCGCATCGAGGCCTGACGAGGTGATCGCCTTCATCGCGACTTTCGGATCGTCCATCTTCTTCGGCTCGCGCCACATGTGATGAAATGCGGCTTCGACATATTGTTCCAACACGCCTTCGAGCTGGGCCGCGATCGCCGCGCGCATCAGGTTCAGCGTGTTGACGGGGAAGAACGGGTTCCAGACATAGGGCTGCACGTGGAAGCGTTTGAGGAAACGCTCGGTCTCGACAGCCTGGAATTCGCGCTTGTTCTTGATGCCGGCGAGCGTCTCGGCCGGCGATTTGTTGTTGGTCGCCTTGAAGATGCCGCCGAGCAGGATCGGCACATACTCGAATTTCACGCCGATCCGCGTCTCGATCGCAGGGATCGCCTCATGGCTGAGAAACGCATTGGGACTGCCGAAATCGAACAGGAATTGTGGGGCCGCGCGCGTCAAACCGTCCTCCCGTGAGCTCGCTTTGCGCACATTGTGGCGCAGCGCGCGCGGCAGGTCCACCCGTTTCATGATGGCCATAATACTACTTTGATCGGAGGCGCCTTCTGCCTACGCGCGGTCGCTGCTTGCGAGTTTCACGACGTGGTCGCGGATGTCGGCGGGCCAGTCGGCGATCTCTGCCGCAAAGCGCCGGCGATCGCCTGCGAACAGCGCGCGCGAGGCCTCCTCGAAATGCGCGAGATTGCCGGCCATCGCCGACATGAAGTGGTAGGTGGCATCGCGCGCCTGCCGCTCGCGGTCGCGATCGCCGCGGGCACGCCGCGCCTCGTCGACGAGCTTGCGCAGCGCGACCGAGGCGCCGCCCGGCTGCGCGTTGAGCCATTCCCAGTGCCGCGGCAGCAGCGTCACCTCGCGCGCCACCACGCCGAGTCTGGGCCGGCCGCGGCCGCGCGGCGCACTCGGCAACTCAATGTGCCCGTCGGATTGCGCCGGCGCGATCGTCGGCAGGCGGGCCAGCACTTCCTGGTCGTCGCCGCGCAGGTCGAAATCGACCGCCCGCCCGCTCAAGTCACTGAAGATCACGATCGGCGAGCCCGCCCACGCGTCCGCGCGCTTGACCGCCAGGACCACGTCCGCGATCGGCCCGGAGGCCAGGCGCCGCTGGCCGACAAAGGCTGTGAAGGTACTCTGCATTGAAATCACTGCGAAATCTGACACGATGGCCCACTTAATATCCGGGTAAAATAGAAGCGTCAATATGCCCGGGTAAAAATAACGACCGTCCGGCTCGACATTCGCCCGCCGGGCTGGCACGAACGCGCCCGAGACCAGCGGGGACCTCAAATGCTGACCGTTCATCATCTCAACAATTCACGCTCGCAGCGCGTGCTGTGGCTGCTCGAGGAGCTGGGCGTGCCGTACGAGATCGTGCGCTATCAGCGTCAGCCCGACATGCGCGCGCCGAAGGAGCTGCGTGCGATCCACCCGCTCGGCAAGTCGCCCGTGATCACCGACAACGGCAACACCATCGCCGAATCGGGCGCGATCGTCGAATACCTCGTCGGCACCTATGGTCAGGGACGCCTGATTCCGCCGCCGAACACGCCGGAGCGGCTGCGCTACACCTATTGGCTGCACTATGCCGAAGGCTCGGCGATGCAGCCGCTGCTGCTCAAATTGCTGTTCACCTTGATGCCGAAGCGCGCGCCGGCGCTGCTCCGTCCGCTGGTGCGCAAGGTCTCGAACCAGGCGCTGACCGCGCTGGTCAATCCGCAGATCAAGCAGCACATGGATTATTGGGAAGGCGAGCTCGGCAAGACCGAGTGGTTCGCCGGGCCCGACTTCACCGCGGCCGACATCCAGATGAGTTTTCCGCTGGAAGCGGCGCAAGCGCGCGGCGGCCTGGAGCAGGGCCATCCCAAGGCGATGGCGTTCCTCGAGCGCATCCACGCGCGTCCAGCCTATCAACGCGCGCTGGAGAAGGGCGGGCCGTACCAGGTCGGGCGGTAGCGTCGTTCCCATCGTCATTCCGGGGCGCCCGCGTCCTTACGTGGGCGAACCCGGAATCCCGAAGTTGTGGCGCGTGATTCCGGGTTCGATGCTCAAACCATGAAAGTTATTGCCCCTCCGCCGCAGCGCCCCGCGTGCGCGGGTCGGGTGCGCCGAACGGGCCGTTCGGCGTCACCGCGATCGAGTTGGCCGAGGTCTGGCCCATCGGCTCGACGACGAGGTGACCCATCGCCTTCAGCTCGAACAGCACGTCGTCGGAAAAGCCGCGCTCGACGCGCACTTCATCCGGCAGCCATTGGTGATGCAGCCGCGGCGCTGCAACGGCGGCGGCGACATCCATATGATAATCGAGCACGTTGACGATCACCTGGAGCACGGTGGAGATGATGCGGCTGCCGCCGGGCGAGCCCGTGACCAGCACCGGCTTGCCATCCTTCAGTACGATGGTCGGAGACATCGAGGACAGCGGCCGCTTGCCCGGCCCTGGCAGATTGGCCTCGTAGCCGACGAGGCCATAGGCGTTGGAGGCGCCAACCGCCGCGGTGAAATCGTCGAGCTCGTTGTTGAGCAGCACGCCGGTGCCGTCGGCGACCAGGCCGACGCCATAGCTGAAGTTCAGCGTATAAGTGTTGCTCACCGCATTGCCGCGGCTGTCGACGACCGAGAAATGCGTGGTGTTGCTGCCTTCGCGCGGCGGCGTCGCGCTCGCCACGATCTCGCTCGCCGGCGTGGCGCTGTTGGCCCTGATGCCGGCGCGAAGTTTAGCCGCATAGTCCTTGGCGATCAGGGTCTCGATCGGCGCCTTGACGAAAGCGGGATCGCCGAGATAGCGCGCGCGATCGGCATAGCCGCGCTTCATGGCTTCGATCAGCAGATGCAGCGAGGCCGGCGAGCCCTGCTTCAGATCGGAAAGCTGAAAGCCTTCCAGGATGTTCAGCGTCTCCACCAGCACCACGCCGCCCGACGAGGGCTGCGGCATCGAGACGATGTCGAAGCCGCGATAGCTGCCGCGCACCGGCTCGCGGATCACGGGCCTGTATGTCTGCAGATCCCCTGATGTCATGATGCCGTCAGCATCGGTGACGGCCTTGGCGAGCTTGTCGGCGACCGGTCCCTCGTAGAATCCGCGCGGACCCTGGGCGGCGATGGTCGACAGTGTCTGCGCCAAATCGCCCTGCACCAGCCGGTCATTCTCTTGCAGCGGCGTGCCGTCCGGTCGCGAGAAGATTTTCGCCGATGCCGGCCAGCGCGCAAATCGCTTGTGTGCGCCCGGCAAGGTGTCGGCGATGTCGTCGCTGATGACGAAACCGTCGCGCGCGAGCGCGATCGCGGGCTCCAGCAATTGCGCCAGCGTGAACTGGCCGGAGCCGTATTTCTCGAGCGCCAGCGACAGTCCTGCGACCGTGCCGGGCACGCCGATGCCGAGCGCGGAATCGCGCGACTTCGCGATATCGGGCTTGCCGTCGGCGCCGAGGAAGATGTCTGATGTGGTCGCAGCTGGTGCGGTCTCGCGATAGTCGATCGCGACGTCTTCCTTGCGGTCGGCGGAATGGATCACCATGAAGCCGCCGCCGCCGATATTGCCCGCGCGCGGATAGGTCACGGCCATGGCGAAACCGGTCGCGACCGCGGCGTCCACCGCGTTGCCGCCGCTCCGCAGGATGTCTGCGCCGATCTGTGCGGAGATTCTCTCCTGCGCCACCACCATGCCGTGCTCGGCGGCGATGGCGTGAACGGTGCCGAGTGCGGGCGGTTCATAGATGCGGCGCGCATCCTGAGCGCGCGCTGGAAACAGGCTGATACCTAGAAGCGTGAGGGCAGCTACGACTTTTCGTCGTGTCAGGACAAACGACATCATCAAAATTTCGCCGTGTCTTGTTTCTGTCGTGTCTTGCCGTCACTCCACAGCCGTCACGGCAATGCTATACCGTTTGCGCCAAGAGAGGCAAAACTGTTCGTGATAAGGAATGCTGATGACGACGATCGCCTCTGACACCGATATGGCCGATAAGGAGCGGACCTATCCGCCGCGCGTTGCCGTTGTCAGTTGGATCTTCTTCGACTGGGCTGCGCAGCCCTATTTCACCCTGATCACGACGTTCGTCTTCGCGCCCTATTTCGCCACCAGCGTCGCGCCCGACCCTGCGACCGGACAGTCGCTGTGGGGATTTGCGATGGCGGCAGCCGGCATGGTCATCGCCCTGCTGTCGCCGGTGTTAGGCGCCGTTGCGGACGCCGCGGGCCGCCGCAAGCCCTGGATTGCTGCTTTCGGCGCCGTACTGGTGCTGGGCTCCTCGGCGCTCTGGATCGGCAAGCCCGGCGATCCCACCATCATCCCGCCGCTGCTTGCGGCCGTGGCACTCGCGAGCGTTGGCGCGGAGTTCGCGACAGTCTTCAACAATGCGATGATGCCGACACTTGTGCCGCCGGAGCGAATCGGCCGCCTCTCCGGCAATGGCTGGGCCACCGGCTATGTCGGCGGCATCATCAGCCTGATCATCGTGCTCGGCTTCCTCGCCGCGAACCCTGAGACGGGGCGCACGCTGCTTGGTTTCAAGCCGCTGTTCGGGCTCGATCCGGCCATGCATGAGGGCGATCGCATCACCGGACCGCTGACGGGACTCTGGTTCATCGTGTTCGTGACGCCGATGTTCCTGTTCACGCCGGACTATCCCGCCAAGCGGCCGGTGCGCGCGGCGCTGCGCGCAGGACTCGCGCAACTGAAGCAATCGCTCGGCGAACTGCCGCGGCAGAAATCGCTCGCGATCTTCCTGCTCGCGAACATGATCTACACCGACGGCCTGGTGTCGCTGTTCGCCTTCGGCGGCATTTATGCCGCCGGCACGTTCGGCTGGCACACGATCCAGATCGGCACCTTCGGCATCATCCTGGCGATCGCCGGTACGTTCGGCGCGTGGCTCGGCGGCAAGCTCGATGATCTCTTGGGACCGAAGCGCGTGATTGCCATCAGCATGCTGATCCTGCTGCTGTCGCTCGCCGCGATCCTGCTGGTCGACAAGGATTCGATCTTGTTCATCAGCGTCGCGCCGCCCGAGCCGGGCGGCGCCCTGTTCGCGGGCGCGGCCGAGCGTGCCTACCTTGTGCTGGGCTGCCTGATCGGCGCCGCTGGCGGCCCGCTCCAGGCCGCCTCGCGCACGCTCCTCATTCGGCTGGCGCCAAAGGACCGCATCGCGCAGTATTTCGGCCTGTTCGCGCTCACCGGAAAGGTGACGTCCTTCATCGGCCCGCTGCTGATCGGCGCAATCACGGCCGGGACCGCGAGCCAAAAAGCCGGCATGGGCGTGCTGGTGGCGTTCTTTGCCGCCGGGCTCGCGCTGTTGACGCGGGTGAGGGAGCCATGATTTCTGCAGTCGTCCCGGCGAAGGCCGGGACGACTCGTGGAGAGTTAATGCCGGAAGTGCCGCGTCCCTGTGAACACCATGGCGATGCCGTGCTCGTCTGCGGCCTTGATCACCTCGTCGTCGCGCATCGAACCGCCGGGCTGCACCACGGCAGTGGCGCCGGCCTCGATGCAGGCGAGCATGCCGTCGGCGAACGGGAAGAATGCATCAGAGGCCACGACCGATCCCTTGGTGAGAGGCTCGGCGAGCTTCAGCTCGTTCGCCGCATCTTGCGCCTTGCGTGCCGCGATCCGCGCTGAATCCACCCGGCTCATCTGGCCCGCGCCGATGCCGACGGTGGCGAGATCCTTGGCGTAGATGATGGTGTTGGACTTGACGTGCTTTGCCACGCGGAAGGCGAACTTCAGGTCGCGCATCTCGGCGTCGGCCGGCGCACGTTTCGTCACCACCTTGAACGTCATGTCGTCGACCACGGCGTTGTCGCGGCTCTGTACGAGCAAGCCGCCGGCAACGGTCTTGGCGGTGAGACCCGCCGAACGCGGGTCGGGCAGGCCGCCGGCGAGCAGCAGGCGCAGATTCTTGCGCGCGCCGATGATGGCGATCGCTTCCTCGCTGGCATCGGGTGCGATGATCACCTCGGTGAAGATCTTTGTGATCTCGCGCGCGGTGTCGGCATCGAGCGCGCGGTTCATCGCGATGATGCCGCCAAAGGCGGAGGTCGAGTCGCAGGCCAGCGCCCGGCGATAGGCGGTGACGAGATCAGAGCCTTCCGCGACGCCGCAGGGGTTGGCGTGCTTGACGATGACGCAGGCCGCGGTGCGCTTGGCATCGAACTCGCCGATACACTCATAGGCCGCGTCGGTGTCGTTGATGTTGTTGTAGGAGAGCTCCTTGCCCTGCAGCTGCCGCGCGGTCGAGACGCCCGGCCGCTTGTCGGGCGTCGCATAGAACGCCGCGGTCTGGTGCGGGTTCTCGCCATAGCGCAGGGCCTGGATCAGCTTGCCGCCGAAGGCGCGGTAGTCGGGCGCATCGATCTCGAGCTGCCGGTTGAACCAGTTGGAGATCGCGGCATCATAGGCGCCGGTGCGCGCATAGGCCTTTGCGGCGAGGCGCCGGCGCAGCTTCAACGTGGTCGCACCGTTGTGGGCGGCGAGCTCGTCGAGCACGGCCTGGTAATCCTGCGCCTCGACGACCACGGCGACGTCGTCATTGTTCTTTGCGGCGGCGCGGATCATCGCGGGACCGCCGATGTCGATGTTCTCGATGCACTCTTCGAACCCCGCGCCTTTGTCGACGGTTGCCTCGAACGGATAGAGATTGACGACGAGCAGATCGATCGGCGCGATGCCGTGCGTCTTCATCGCGTCCGCATGTTCCTTGTTGTCGCGGATCGCGAGCAGGCCGCCATGCACCTTCGGATGCAGCGTCTTGACGCGGCCGTCCATCATCTCGGGAAAGCCGGTCAGCTCGGAGACGTCCTTCACCTTGAGGCCGGCGCTCGCAATCGCCTTGGCGGTGCCGCCGGTCGACACCAGCTCGACGCCATGGGCGGCAAGCGCCCTGGCGAACTCGATCAGACCGGTTTTGTCGGAAACGGAAAGCAGGGCGCGGGTAACGCGGCGGGGATGGTCAGTCATCGCATCAGTCATGGGCAAGATCCTCTGTGTCGGGAGTACCTATGCCCAGGCGCGCGGCAGATAAATCCCGCGCTTCCCGATGGTGCTCCATCCAAGGTCGCCAGTCGCGCGAGCGGGTGCTCGGTACCAGCTTTCGGTGCTCTTCACAACGGCTAGATAGGCGTGGGCCGCGCGCGTTTACAGCGGAAGTTCCGGCTCGCGCCGGGCGTTGCGGCGGGCATTGGTGACTTGGGGCGAAGCCGTGGAGCGGACAAAGCTCCAGCGGATCGAGGGGGCCTGGCGCGCGTCCTGCCGGATCACGATCTGCGCGGTGCGGCGCGGGCCGTCATTGCCGGCCAGGAACACGCTGTCCTCGAGATCGACCTTGTCGTCCAGTGCTTCAAAGGTCCAGACCTCGCGGTTCGGCAGCACGAGCATCACGCCGCGGGCATCCGACAGCCGGCTCGCCTTCACCGCCGGATGCAAATGGAAGCGCAGCGCGAAATCGGTACCCGCGCCCTTCAGGCGTCCGCCCTGCGGCGGCGACAGCGTGTCCTCGCCGTCGAGCCGCGTGCCGTCATTGGCGACCATCACCACGCGCCGGTGGATCACACCGAACTTGGCGAGATAGCCGTCATGCGACGTCGTCAGCAGCGTGCCGTTCTGCACGACCTCGCGATAATTCTCGACCATGGCCGGCCCGCTGGTCACAGGCGCGCCGTGCAGCAGCTTCTTCATCGCCGACAATCCGACGAACTGGCATGATGATGTTTCGTGATAGGTGAGCGTCGAATGCGCCGCGGTGCCGCGCGCGAATGGCCGCCAATTGTCGCGTCCCGTCGTCGGCATGCCGCAATTGGTCACGATGCGGCTCGTGCCCGAGGACAATTCGAACGACAGGCAGCCGGCATGGGCGTCGTGGCTGACATTGGCCGGCGGCGGGGCACCGGTATCCATGATCAGCGTCAACGCTCCGGCATCGAGGCGCTGGAAGCCGGTATGCGGCATGGTCGCCATCGGCGCGCCGTGGGTGTCGTCATAGGCGAGCAGCGTGGCGAGCAGATCCGACGACGTCGCGCTCATGCCGTTGAACAGCGCAAAGTTGCCGTCGCCGTGCCGGAAGAAACGCAGCATGGGCATCATGCGGTCGATCGCGTTCAGCAGCGCCGGCGGTGGCGCGATGTTGCGCGCCGCGAAGGTCTGCCGCAGCGGCAGCAAATCGATCAGGAGCTCGATCAACGCGCCGGGATTGCGGCAGACGTGTCCGCCGTCGGGGAGGATCTGCCGCTGTAATTCATCGGATAGCTTGCGCGACGCGCTGCGGATGTGGCGCGCCTGGTTGGCAAGGCACAACGAGGCGTAGCAGAGCGCGATCAACACTTGCAGCCGCGGCACCCCGTCCGGGATGTCGACCATGGTGAAACGCAGATAGCGGATCTCGCGCGCCAGCGCCCGCAGGTAACGGCGATAGAATTTGTTGTCGGTGTCACCAAGCACCAGCGGCGCCTGCGACAGCAGCGAGATCACACGCCGCGCCAGCACGTCGGCGCGGCGGGCCACGGCGCGTCGCTTGTTGGCGGGATTGGAGATCCAGTCCTCGATCAGCGCGCGGGCGTTGGCCCGCGTCAGCGCGGTGTCGGCAGCGCGCAAGTGACGCAGCCAACCGAAGCCGCGCAGGGCGACCTCCCAGTCTTCCGACGGCGGCTCGAGATCGAAGATCGAGCGGCCGTGGCAATTGACGATCTTGCCGGCGAACACGAAGCGCCCGGCATAGATCTCGGCCGCGCGCGTGGCGTCTGCGGTGCGCAGGTCGTGCGGCGCGATGATCAGCCGGTCGGTGCGGCCTGGCCAGAGCCGCGACACCGCCACGGAACCGCCGCTCGCGCGCGCAAGCATGTTCCGCGCGAAGCGGTTCATGACCAGCGTCGAGATGCGTCTGCGTTGAGCGACCGACACGCCTTGCCTTGAAGGGGGAGAGGATTCCTGACGAATCCTTTTAATCCCAAAATCCGCCGGCTGACACCACCTTGAAAGGTGGCGAATCAGCATCAGTGGCGCAAAATCCGGTGCAAAATCAGGATTTAACGAGCCGGGCAGCGAAGAATCCGTCGAGCCCGCCGAGCCTTGGGTCGGCGTTTGGCAGGTGGCTCGGCAGGGTGCGCAGGTCGCCCTCAGTGGTAATGATCTCACTGAGCCCAAAGACCTCGGACGGCTGGATCGGCACGCGGCGCAGCGCCGGCTCGGCGGCCAGCAGCGCGGCGATCGCGTGCTCGCCTTCCTCGGGCTCCAGCGAGCAGGTGCAATAGACCAGCGTTCCACCGGGCTTGAGCAATGAGACGGATTTCAGCAGCAGGCGCTGCTGAAGCGCCGTGAGCGCCGCGATATCCGACTCCTGGCGCAGCCAGGCCACATCGGGATGGCGGCGGATCGTGCCGGTCGAGGTGCAGGGCGCATCGATCAGGATGCCGTCAAAGCCGTGCTGCGGTCCGGCCCATTCCACGGCGTCGGCGACGACGGTTTCGGCCTGTAGCGACAATCGGGCGAGATTTTCGCGCAGCCGTGCCACGCGCGCCGGCGAACGGTCTACCGCGACGACGTTCGCGCCGGCGAGCACCAGTTGGGCCGTCTTGCCGCCGGGAGCGGCGCAGAGATCGGCGACGGATTTGCCGGCGATATCGCCGAACAGCCGGGCCGGCAATGCGGCTGCGGCGTCCTGGACCCACCATTGGCCTTCGCTGAAGCCGGGCAGCATGGTCACCGAGCCGTGCAGCAGCGTGCGCACGGTTCCGGTCGGCAGCACCTCGCCATGCAGGCGGCTCGCCCATTGCGCGGCATCCGACTTCATCGTCAGATCGAGCGACGGCTCGTGGCCGAGCGCAAGCGCCATCTCGCGCGCGGTGGCCTCGCCATATTGCGCGCTCCAGCGCGCTAGCAGCCAGGGCGGTAGATCGAGCGATTGCGTCGCGACTTCCTCCACCAGCGCCTTGCCCTCGCGCGCACAGCGGCGCAGCACGGCGTTGACGAGGCCGGCATAGCGCGCGGCTCGGCGATCGGATTGCACCAGGCGGACCGAGAGATCGACGGCCGCGTGATCGGGAACATCCATCCAGAGAATTTGCGCAGCGCCGATCAGGAGCGCGCTTTGCGCGCGCGGCGCCTCGCCGGGGATGCCCTTGTCGAGCAGACGCGACAGCACGTGGCCGAGCGTGCCGAGCCGACGCAGGACGGTTGCCACCATACGCCGCATCAGCGCGCGGTCGCGATCGGCGAGCGTCTTCAGCCCGGGATGGGCGCCGCCACCGTCGAGCTGGTCGTCCAGCGTACGGTGCTTATGCAGGACACCGTCGACGATGTCGGCGGCGATCCGCCGCGCCGCAAGACCAGGCACTTCGGAGGGTGGAGCAAAACGTTGAGATGGCATGCGGTGGTAAGGTTCTGAGCGAGCGGCAGTTCCGCCGGTATGGGCGCATGCCTGAAGAAGCGCATCTGTGGCACGCGAATATGCCAAATGTAAGAATCGGCTCTGGTTTTTTCAGCCCTGCATGTCGATCTCTGCCCTATGCGCGGCGTTTTTTCCGATCGCGCGCGGCGCGTCCCTGGGCTAGGAAGCCAGAGATGAACGACACTCCGTCCAGCCCTCCCCAGCGCAAGCCGCTGACGCCGGCCGCGCAGCGCGCGCTGGCGGAAGCCGAGGCACGCCGGCAGGCCGCCGCGGCCAATGCCGAAGCCGCACCAAAAGAATTGCAGGGGCCGAAGGGTCCCGAGCCCACGCGCTATGGCGACTGGGAGCGCAAGGGCATCGCCTCGGATTTCTGAGACCGGGTGGTCTCTTGCAGGCTCGCCCGACTCAGCCCTAGCGTCGGCTGATGTCTCCCCGCGACCGAATCAATCCGTATCGGCCCTCGTTCAGTGGCGCACCGTTTGGCCGCCGCTTCGCGGGCTTGCTGCCGTGGATGTTCGTGGTCGTTGTCATAACCGCGGTCGTGCTCATCTACCGGCATGGCACCAACTGGCCCGTGCCGCATGCCGGTGACGAACGGGCGCAGGACGCCGAGATCATCCTGCAGCAGGCAGGCAATCCCGACATTCGCCAGTCGGTCGACGTCATCCGCACCATCGACGGCGACACATTTCTCGCACGCGTGCATCAGCGCGACGGGCGGGATCTCGTCGCACGGGTTCGCCTGCGCGGCATCGATGCGCCCGAAATGAAGGCGTCCTGTCGGGAAGAGTTGGACAAGGCCGAAGCTGCCACCGATGCGCTACGCCATCTGCTCGGCCAGGGCGGCATTGTGATCTACAATCTTGGCCCAGAGAAATACGGGCGCATTCTCGCCGATGTTGCCACCAAGCGCACGCCCAACGTCTCGGCCGCGCTGCTCGCGGGCGGTTATGCGCGCAGCTACAATGGCGGTCATCGCGAGGGCTGGTGCGCGCGCAGCTGGCGCTTCTGGCAATGAAAAAAGCCGCGTCAAGACGCGGCTTTTCGTCTTGAATCGGTTGGTTCTCAGCGCGTGACGACCACCGTCGTACCGACGGAGACGCGGCTGTAGAGATCGCTGATGTCGTCGTTGAGCATGCGGATGCAGCCATAGGAGACGAAGCCGCCGACCGAGCCCGGTACGTTGGTGCCGTGGATGGCGTATTCACCGCCGGCCAGCGTCATCGCCGCGACGCCCATCGGATTGCGCGGCGAGCCGCCCGGGATCACGTCGGGCATGTTCGGCTTGTCACGCTTCACTTCGGCCGGAGGCGACCATGCCGGGTTGCGGTACTTGCCGTCGATGCGGGTGGTGCCGGCCCACTGCTTGCCGGACTTGCCGACGCCGACCGGGTAGCGCATGGCGTGCTCGCCATCGAGGATGAGATAGAGCCGGCGCTCGTTGGTTTTGACCACGATGGTGCCCGGCGAATATTCGCCACCGTGCAGCCCCACCATTTCCGGCCGTGCCTCGGCCGCCGTCGACATCAATATCCCTGCCCCGATGGTGGCGGCGAGCGCCACCGCAATCCTCATCGACATCACTTGCTTCCTTATCCGTTGCCCCGAACGGGTCGTCCAAAAAATGCACGCAAAACCCGGAAATCGCCCGCTCGCCCACGCATTCTTAACCGCGCGCGTTAACCGGATGGTTTCCACGCGCCGCGCCTTGGGCCCAGCCAGCACGGGGAACAAAGGAAAAGTTCGAATTAAAGTAAATGACCGGAAAACAACACTCGGCGGGAAACATACGGCCGCGCCGGCGCGCGCCCTGACAAGTGCGTGAGGGTGTTGGGTTTTGCCGGAATCAAATGGCTTCGGACTGGAAGCAGTCGCGTGTCCCGGACGCGGCGCGGCATGGAATGACGCGACGCAGAGCCGGGACCCAGTGTTGGGGATGGATAGGCCCCGGCTCTGCAGCGCACCGCTGAAGAAGCGCTGCGCTGCGTCCGGGGCACGAGAGCGTTCTTACGCCGAGGTCTGCTTCTTGTTCTGGCGGTTCTTGACGAGGTCGTCGACCACGGCCGGATCGGCGAGCGTCGAGGTGTCGCCGAGGCTGCCCGGCTCGTCCTCGGCGATCTTGCGCAGGATGCGGCGCATGATCTTGCCGGACCGCGTCTTGGGCAGGCCGGGCGCGAACTGGATCTGGTCGGGTGAGGCGATCGGGCCGATCTCCTTGCGCACCCAGGTCACGAGCTCTTTGCGCAGGTCCTCGGTCGGCTCGACGCCGGCCATCAGGGTGACATAGGCGTAGATGCCCTGGCCCTTGATGTCGTGCGGGAAGCCGACCACGGCGGCCTCCGAGACCTTCTCATGCGCCACCAAGGCGCTCTCGACCTCGGCGGTGCCCATGCGGTGGCCGGAGACGTTGATGACGTCGTCGACGCGGCCGGTGATCCAGTAATAGCCGTCGGCATCGCGCCGGCAGCCGTCGCCGGTAAAGTACTTGCCCTTGTAGGTCGAGAAGTAGGTCTGCTCGAAGCGGGCGTGATCGCCATAGACCGTGCGCATCATGCCCGGCCAGGAGCGGGTGAGGCAGAGATTGCCTGATGTCTCGCCGTCCAGCACCTTGCCGTCGGCATCGACGATCTCCGGCACCACGCCGAAGAACGGCAGCGTCGCCGAGCCTGGCTTCAGCCTGGTTGCGCCGGGCAGCGGCGTGATCAGGATGCCGCCGGTCTCGGTCTGCCACCAGGTGTCGACGATCGGGCAGCGGTCGTCGCCGATGACGCGGTGATACCACTCCCACGCTTCCGGATTGATCGGCTCGCCGACCGAGCCGAGCAGGCGCAGCGAGGCGCGCGAGGCCTTCTTCACCGGCTCGTCGCCGCCCTGCATCAGGGCGCGGATCGCGGTCGGCGCGGTGTAGAAGATGTTGACCTTGTGCTTGTCGATGACGTTCCAGAACCTGGAATTATCGGGGTAGTTCGGCACGCCTTCGAACATCAGCGTGGTCGCGCCGTTGCACAGCGGTCCGTACAGAATGTAGCTGTGGCCGGTGACCCAGCCGACGTCCGCGGTGCACCAGTAGACGTCACCGTCGTGATAGTCGAACACGTATTGGTGCGTCATCGCGGCATAGACGAGATAGCCGCCCGAGGTATGCAGCACGCCCTTCGGCGTGCCGGTCGAGCCCGAGGTGTAGAGGATGAACAGCGGATCCTCGGCATGCATGTGCTCGGCCGGGCAGTCCGTCGTCACCATCTTGGCCGCGTCGTGGTACCAGAGGTCACGCGACGGGGACATGTCGACCTTGCCGCCGGTGCGCTTGACGACGACGACCCAGTCGACGCCTTCGGTCTTGGCGAGCGCCGCATCGACATTGGCCTTCAGCGGCACCTTCCTGCCGCCGCGCAGGCCTTCATCGGCGGTGATGATCACCTTGGATTTGCAGTCGCTGATGCGCTGGGCGAGGCTGTCGGGCGAGAAGCCGGCGAACACCACCGAGTGGATCGCGCCGATCCGCGCGCAGGCCAGCATCGCGTAGGCGGCCTCGGGGATCATCGGCAGGTAGATGGTGACGCGGTCGCCTTTCTTGACATTGCGGGTGCGCAGGATGTTGGCCATCCGGCAGACCTCGTCGTGCAGCTCCTTGTAGGTGATGTGCTTCGACTGCGAGGGATCGTCGCCCTCCCAGATGATCGCGGTCTGGTTGGCGCGCTTGGCGAGGTGCCGGTCGATGCAGTTCCAGGCGACGTTGAGGACGCCGTCCTCGAACCATTTGATGGAGACGTTGCCGGGTGCGAACGAGACGTTCTCGATTCTGGTCGGCGCCTTCATCCAGTCGACGCGCTTGGCCTGCTCGGCCCAAAAGCCGTTCGGGTCCGAGATCGAGCGGGCGTACATGTCCTTGTACTTGGCCTGGTTGACCCAGGCGCGCTTCGCCCACTCTGCCGGCACGTCGTAGATCTTCTCGGACATGTTTTCCTCCACAAGCGGCAAGCTCAACGCCACGCCTACATCATTTGAATGATTATGCGTCGGGCTAACGGCGCCCGACAAGGAGGACAAGCTGGACCTTCGGCGGGCATCCGGCCATGCGAAAGATCAAGGTCAGTGAGGGTGCCTGTCGCAAGTCTGAAAACAACCGGCGCGAGGGCTATTCCGCTCTTTACCGAACCTTGCGGAAGCGGCAACGCAGACCCTCCATGCACCGGAAAGAGGTATCTGGCAACCGTTCGTCACTGATTCGGGACTCGCAATGCCGTTCGGAACCTCCTAAATGGCCTGACCGGGGGTCCAGCGAGACCCAACGGAACAAAAATCAAAACAACAGCATTGTCCGACAACAGGCGGAGCTAAGGCGTAACACTATGATGGATCAGCAGAATTTCGGGACGATGCGGCCCGCTTCAGCCGATCCCGCCGCTATTGCGCTCGCCAAAGCACTCGGACAATGGCCCAAACCGACCGGTTTCAGGCGTCCCACCCCGAAAAAGACCTACGATACGGCCCCCGCGACCTCGGTCGAGGCGCTGGCTCGGGAATTGGGCCTGCGGCTTGGCGACCAGAACGAGCTGACCATCCGCCGCATCAAGCGCGGCAAGGGCTATTCCTTCGTCCGTCCCAACGGCGCCCATATCCGCGACGCCCGCACCATCCGCCGGCTGCACGCCATGGCGGTGCCGCCGGCCTATCGCGAGGTGCGCTACTCGGCCGATCCGAGCTCGCATCTCCAGGCGGTGGGTCGCGATGCCGCCGGGCGGTTGCAATATCGCTATCACGCCGACTGGGAAAAGGTCCGCGAGCAGCGCAAGGCGCATCGCCTGGAAAAGCTCGTCGGCGCGCTGCCGAAGATCCGGCGCAAGGTCTCGGCGTTCCTGTCGGGCGAGGAGCCGACGCGCGAGTTCGCGCTCTCGGCGGTGATCGAGCTGATCGCCCGTACCGCGATCCGTCCCGGCAATGAATCCTACGCCCGCCTCAACGGCACCCGCGGCGCCACCACGCTGCTGAAGTCCAACGTCACGCTGGAAGACGACTGCTTCGTGCTGACCTTCAAGGCCAAGGGCGGCAAGGCGGTGCGGAAGGAATGCGATGCGGCCAAGCTGGTTCGCGCCATTGGCATTCTGCAGGGTGTTCCAGGCAAGCGCATGTTCCAGTATCGCGATGCCTCCGGCACGGTGCGTTCGGTGAACACCACGCAGGTAAACGCGTTCCTGCGCGAGATCGCCGGCATCAAAATTTCGCTGAAGGATTTTCGCACGCTGATGGCCTCGGCCGTCGTCGTGGAATCGCTGTCGCGGATCACGCCGGCGACCAGCCAGCGCGGCCGCAAGCGACAGGTGCTGGACGCGATCCGCGCCGCTGCCGACAAGCTCTCCAACACGCCGGCGATCTGCCGCAGGAGCTACGTCCACGACACCATCGTCACCGCGTTCGAAGACGGCATCCTCGAGCGTTTTGCTGCGACGATGAAGGGGCAACGCTCGCAGGCCAGGCGCGAGCAGCTTCTGGCGCAGGTGGTGGCGACGGCCGCGGTGTAAGGCCCGCTACATCTTGCCCTGAGGCTTCATCACATCGGGTCCGGGATCACGGCCCCCGGCCACGAGGCTCAACCGGCCCAGATAATGGGCCCAGCCCTTGCTGTGGGCTTCGCATTGTTCTGCGGTCGGCAGGCCGCTGTGCGTCATGCGCAACAGCGTGCCGCCATCGCGTTCGATCAGATCGATTTCGATCAGGCTCGAGCCGGGCGGCACTTCCTGGCCGCCCTCCCAACCGAACGTGTAGGCGAGCCGGTGCACCGGCACGACCTCGCGAAACGCGCCGCGGGCGACGCCGCCGCGCTGACCAATACCCTTGAGCAGGTAAAGCCCGCCAGGCTGCGTCTCGAACGTTGCCTCCGAGCCCATCCAGTTCACGATTTTGTCGGGGTCGGCGAGATAAGCGAAGACAGTGGCGCGCGGGGCCGGGATATGGGTCTCGCGGCGGACTATGAATGGCTCAGTCATCGGCGTCGGTTCCCAGGTTGAACTAGGCAGATGGCGCCACTACAGCGCCTCTTCAAGGCCCGCCATCGACGATAGGCCGTGACAAAAATGGCGCGCAGACCGCATGATCGCGTCATGCAGTTATCCTCGACGCTCGCCTGGCTCGTCGATGCCGCCGCCGAGACCACGGGCGCCGACCGGTTGCTCGCGAATCTCGGCGCGCATCTGGTTGCGGATGGATTGCCGCTCATCGCGGGCAGCCTGACCCTGGACGTCCCGCATCCCTTGATCGCACAGCGAACCTGGCTGTGGCGCGCCGAGAGCGGCGAGGTCGTCGAAGCCCTCGGCTTTGCACCGGGGGCTGCCGCACTTGCACCACGCAACGATGCCGGCCGGCGCTGGCTGAGCGGACTCGCTGCCGGCATCGTCCACGAAGACGTGATCGGACGGCGCCAGGAAGGGCCGTTGCTCGGCTGGATCGGGCCGCGCCCGTTCACGCCGCGCGAGATCGACGATCTCCAGCAAGCCGCGCGCTTTGCTGCCGCGCCGCTCGCCGTGCTCGCCGTACGGGCCACGCTGGCGGCCGCGCTCGAAGCCTATCTCGGCCGGCGCAGCGCCGAGCGCGTGCTGGCCGCGCCGCTGCGCCGCGATCTCGGTGAAACCATCCAGGCTGCACTGCTCTATGCGGATCTGCGCGACTTCACGGCGCTGTCCGAAGGCAATCCGCCGGCCGCGGTCATCTCGGCGCTCGATGCCTGGTTCGATCGCATCGCGGGCGCGGTGCACGCCTTTGGCGGCGAGGTGCTGAAATTCATCGGCGATGGCGTGCTGGCGATCTTCCCAGTGGTTGATGGTTCGCCGCGTCGTGCCTGCGACGCCGCCTTGCGCGCGGCGACCGCGGCACGCGCCGGCATGGTTCATCTGGATGACGAACGGCGCCGTCAGGGATTGCCGTCGCTGTCGTTCGGCGCCGCGCTTCATCTCGGCGAGATGCTGTGGGGCAATATCGGCGCCGCCAATCGGCTGGATTTCACCGCGATCGGTTCGGCCGTCAACCTGGTGAGCCGGCTCGAGGGATTGTGTAAGCCGCTCGGCAAGACAGTTCTCGTGTCGGGTGCGCTGGCCGCCGAGACCGACACGCCATTGCTTTCGCTCGGGATGCATCGGCTGCGCGGCATCGCCGCGCCATGCGAAGTGTTCGCGCTGCCGGAAAGTTGATTGCCGTAAGGCGAAAGGAGAGGCGGGCACGCTTCGCTTTGCCCACCCTGCAACTCGAGCTACGGCAGCAACTACAACCCGCCCATCTTGCAGACGAGTTTCCATTCGTCCGCGGTCACCGCCTGCACCGAGAGGCGCGAATATTTCACCAGCGCCATGTCGGCGAGCTTCTTGTCGGCCTTGACCGCGGCCATCGTCACCGGCGTCTTCAATGGCTTGTCGGCCTTGATGTCGACGCAGACGAACTTGCCGGTCTTGTCGGTCGGATCGGGATAGGCCTCCTTGATGACTTCAGCGATGCCGACGATCTCCTTGCCCTCGTTGGAATGATAGAAGAACGCCTTGTCGCCCTTCTTCATGTTCACGAGATTCTGCCGCGCGGTGAAGTTGCGCACGCCGGTCCAGGCCTCGCCCTTGGCGCCCTTGGCGACCTGCTGGTCCCAGGACCAGACGGACGGTTCGGATTTCACCAGCCAGTACGCCATGTTCATTCCTCTGCCTTGAAGGGGCGCGTCAAAAGCCCTGAGATCGCGGCGTCGATCGTGCTCTTGCCGCTCAGGATCGCCGCCACCGCTTCTGATACCGGCATCTCGATGTTTTGCGAAGACGCGAGTTCGATCAGCACGGGTGCGGTGAACTCGCCTTCGGCGAGCTTGCCGGCCGGCGGCGTCTCGCCGCGCCCGAGTGCGAGCCCGAGCGCGAAATTGCGCGACTGCGGGCTTGAACAGCTCAGGATCAGGTCGCCGAGGCCGGACAGGCCTGCAAGCGTCTCGCTACGCGCGCCGAGCGCACGGCCGAAGCGGGCGAGTTCGGCAAAGCCGCGCGTGGTCAATGCGGCCTGCGCGGAAGCGCCGAGCCTGCGCCCGACCGCGATGCCGACCGCGATCGCCAGCACGTTCTTGGCGGCGCCGCCGATCTCGACGCCGCGCACATCGGTCGAGTGATAGGGGCGGAATGTCGGCGAGCCCAGCGCCTGCACCAGTGCGCTTGCGAGCTGATCGTCTGTCGCGGCCAGCGTCACCGCCGTCGGCAAGCCGCGCGCGACGTCGTCGGCGAAGCTCGGTCCCGACAGAATCGCAGGCAGCGCGAGCGGCGCGGCTTCCGCGATCACGTCAGTCATGAATTTATGGGTGCCGTGCTCGATGCCCTTGGCGCAGGCGACGACCGGAGTTGGCTTGGTCAGATGCGGCGCCAGCGTGTTGACCGCGCCGCGCAGATGCTGCGCGGGCGTCACGATCAGCAGCATGTCTGCGCGCGCCGCGAGCGCCAGCTCGCTCGTCACCACGATGTCGGGAGCCAATTTCACGCCAGGAAGCCGCGGATTTTCGCGCGACGATGCAATCCGGCCTGCGTGCTCGGAATTACGAGCGCACAGCGTCACCGTTCTTCCCGCCCGTGCAGCGACCGTCGCCAGCGCCGTTCCCCAGGCGCCCGCGCCGAACACCGCAACGGACTGGAGGGATGTCATCGTTAAAATCCTGCGCGCGTGTTGGCGTAGCCTTTGGGCGCCGTCGCGTTGGCATCGAGTAGCCAGCGCGCGCGGGGCTGGGCATCCATCGTGTCGGTGAGGCCGAGCGCGAGACGCTCCGCGCCAGCCCAGGCGATCATCGCGCCGTTGTCGGTGCAGAGCGCGGGCGGCGGCATGATCAGCCGCGTCCCGGCCGCTTCAGCAACGTCCTGCAATGCGCCGCGAATCGCCTGATTGGCGGCGACGCCGCCGGCCGCGACGAGTGCCTGCGGCGGACCGAACTGCTCGCGGAACAGCTTTAAGCCCATGCTCAGGCGGTCTGCGGTCGAATCCAGCACCGCGGCCTGAAAACTCGCGCAGAGATCGCTGATGTCCTGTGGCTCGAGCGGAATGATCCGGCTCGCTTCGTTGCGCACCGCCGTCTTTAGTCCCGACAGCGAAAAATTAGCGTCCGGGCGTCCCTGCATCGGCCGCGGAAACGCAAATCGCGCCGCATCGCCGTCTGCCGCGGCGCGCTCGACCTGCGGACCGCCGGGATAAGGCAGCCCGAGCATCTTGGCGACCTTGTCGAAGGCTTCGCCGATCGCATCATCGACGGTGGTGCCGAGCCGAATATATTGTCCGACGCCGACCACGGCGACGATCTGGGTGTGGCCGCCCGAAGCCAGGAACAGGCAATAGGGGAATTCGAGGTGATCGGTCAGCCGCGGCGTCAGCGCATGCGCCTCGAGATGGTTCACCGCGACGAGCGGGGTGTCGTGCACCATCGCGATCGCCTTTGCCGTGGTGAGTCCGACGATGACGCCGCCGATCAGTCCCGGACCGGCCGCGGCGGCGACCCCCGACAATTCGGCGAAGCCAATGCCGGCTTCTGTCATGGCGCGGTCAATAATACCGTCGAGCAGATCGACATGGGCGCGCGCGGCGATCTCCGGCACCACGCCGCCGAAGCGGGCGTGTTCCTCGACCTGCGAGCGCACGATGTTGGAGAGAATCTTGCCGTCGCCATCACTTGTGCGCGCGATCACGGCTGCGGCGGTTTCGTCGCAGGTGGTTTCGATGCCCAATACCAGCATTGGCGAATTGTTATCCAATTTGCGCCCTTGCGCTCTTCCGCAAAGCAGAGTTCTGGTACGTCCGGTAGCATTCCGGGGTCGCCAAAGGCAATCGCGCCTTGCAACTTCCGGAACACCAGGTCGCGGTGCGCCGGAGAATAGAGATCATGGCCATTCTTGTCACACGGCCGCATCCCGACAATGAGGCCACCGCGGCAAGCCTGCGTGCTCAGGGTCATGTGGTGCTGCTCGCGCCGGCGCTCAAGTTCGAGCCGGTCGCGTTTCACGACGAAAGCGAGGCAAGCTATAGCGGCATCATCGTCACGTCCGCCAATGCAATCCGCGCCATCGCGCCGCAATTGCCGGAGCTTCGTCTATCGAAGCTGCCGCTGTTCGCGGTCGGCGAGCACACGGCCGCAGCTGCCCGCGAGGCCGGCTTTGAAAAGGTGATCGTCGCCGGCGGGGACGGGGCGGCCCTTCGAGACAAGGTGCTGCAAGGCGCGCGCGACAAGGTCGTGAAGAAAAAGAGCACGCTGCTTAATCTCGCGGGCGCGGATCTGTCGCGCGATCTCTCGGCCGAGCTGGGTGCGGAAGGATTCAACGTGGTCGCGCAAACCATCTATCGCATGGTGCCGGTCAAGCATCTGCCGCGCGAGGTCTGCGAAGGTTTTGTCGCCCATGGCATCCGGGCCGTCCTGCATTATTCGCGGCGCAGCGCGCGCGCCTTCCTGGATGCGGCGCGCGACGAGGGCGTCGAGATCTCCGCGCTGTCGATTCCGCAGTGCTGCCTGTCGGAGAGCATCGCCGGCGTGCTCCGCGAGGCCGGCGCGACGCAGGTTGCGGTCGCGGCCGCGCCGGACGAGAATGCCTTATTTGAGACCTTGGCGCGTGCTTTGCGCACCCGTTTGGCGTAAGAGAACGGGCCGAATCCTTCAACTTTGGGGGCCGGTCCGAGTACGTCGCTTGCAAGTGTGAGGAAACGTCACGATGGCCGAAGACAAGCCTGAAGACGCAGGATTGGCCCCCGAGTCCGGTCGTGCCAAGCGCACTCCGCCCACCATCGATCTCGAGGCGACCGAGGTATCCACCCAGCCGCAGCAGCCGGCCGATGAGCCGGAGCCGGCCGAGGCCGATGCAGCCATAGCCGAATCGGCCGCGGCCGAAGCAGCCGAGCCCGAAGCCGCCAAGCCAGGAGGCGAGCCGGAACGCGCCGAGGCCCAGGCCGCGGTGCCTCCGACGTCCAAGCCGGTGTCCCCCTGGGTCATCGCGCCGCTGTCGGGCGCGGTTGCAGCCGCGCTGGTGATCGCGGTCGGCTGGATGCTGGGCTGGCCCCAGGTGCAGGCGCCATCGGCGGCGCCGCAGGTCGCGACCGCGACGGTCGATGCATTGAGCGGGCGCCTCGCTACTGTCGAGACCAAGGTCAACAAATCAGTGGCACCTGCCGCAGACCCGGCCGCAGCGGCGCGGCTTGACGCGCTGGACAAATCGGTCACCGCCTTGCGCAGCGACATCGCGAGCCTGCGCACGCAATCGGACAAGCTCGGCAGTGCACTGAACGACGTGAAGTCCGCGCCGCGCGACGCGGCTGCCGCGCCGGATCTGTCTGATATCACCGATCGCATCGCGCAGCTCGAGCGCACCATCAAGGCCGAGCGTGCCGAGCGCGCACAGCAGGGCGAGAAGATCGCCGATGCAAAGTCCACCGACGACAAGGCGCTGCGTCGCGTCGTTGCGGCGGCACTGCTCGACGTCGCGGTCCGTCACGGCGATGGCTATGCAGCGCAGCTTGCGGCAGCGAAATCCTTCGCGCCTGATCCGCAGGCGATGAAGCCGCTCGAGACGTTCGCATCCGTCGGCATTCCGTCTCCCGTGCTGCTGAGCCGCGAGCTCCTCAACATCGTGCCAAAGTTGTCGCCACCGGCGGAAGCGCCGGCCAGCAGCGGCGGCATCGTCGATCGCCTTCAGGCGGGGGCATCAAAGCTGGTCCGCATCGAGCGCACCGACGGCGTCGGGAATGATCGCGGCGCGATCGTCGCGCGGGTGACCGCGGCGGCGCTGCGCAACGATTTCGACACGGCGCGGCGCGAGCTGAAGACCTTGCCGGAAGCCGATCGCGAAGCCGCAAAGGCCTGGCTCGACAAGACCGATGCGCGCGATGCCGCGCTCGCGGCGTCCCGCAAATTCGCCGACGATGCCATGGCGGATCTCGCCAAACCCGCGCAATAGACTGCGCCTGAAGGGATCACCATGCTTCGCGTCGTATCGTTCCTCATCCTCATCGCACTTGCCGCGGCCGGCGGGGCCTGGGTTGCCGATCAGACCGGCGATGTCATCCTGACCTGGGGCAACTTACGCGCCACGACGACAGTGCCGGTGTTCGCGTTCGGGCTCGGCCTTGTTGCGGTGGCGGCAATATTCGCCTGGAGCATTTTGAGCGGGATCTGGCGAACGCCGGCGCGGATGCGTCGCCGTCGTCACGAGAAGCGCCATGCGCGCGGCCGCCACGCCATCACCCATGGCCTGCTGGCGATCGGCCACGGCGACACCGCGCTCGCGCGCCGCCACGCGGATGCGGCGCGGCGGCATGCGCCGGACGATCCGCTGGCGCTGCTCCTGCACGCGCAGTCGGCGCAGCTCGACGGCAATCGCGACGAGGCGCAGCGTGCCTTCCGCGCCATGGCCGAGCGTCCCGATACGCGGCTCCTCGGCCTGCGCGGCCTTTTCATCGAGGCACAGCGCGCCGATGATGCAGTTTCCGCGGTGATGATCGCCGAGGAGGCCATCAAGCTGTCGCCGTCCTCGACCTGGGCCTCGCAGGCGGTGCTCGGTTTCCGCTGCGCGCGCAGCGACTGGAGCGGCGCGCTCGCGATCCTCGATTCAAATCTCTCGGCCGGCCTGATCGACAAGAAGGCATGGCGACGGCAGCGCGGCGTTCTGCTCACGGCGCGCGCGCTGGAGCTCGAGACGATGGACCGCGACGTCGCGCGCGAGAGCGTGATGGAGGCGGTGAAGCTCGCGCCGACCCTGGTGCCGGCCGCCGCGCTCGCAGCGAAATTCGAGAGCGAGGCGCATCAGGTGCGCCGCGCCATGAAGCTCGTGGAAGCCGCCTGGCTTTCGCATCCGCATCCCGATCTCGCCGATGCCTATGCGCATGTGAAGCTCGGCGATTCCGCGCGCCAGCGCTTGCAGCGGATCGAGACGCTGGCGGCCAAGTCGCCCGGTCATGTCGAGGGCCAGCTCGCGCTCGCGCGCGCCGCGATCGACGCATCCGAATTCGTCCGCGCCCGCGAGGCGCTGGCGCCGCTCATCAACGATCCGACCCAGCGGGTTGCGCTCCTGATGGCGGAGATCGAGCGCGCCGAGCATGGCGACAGCGGCCGTGCGCGGGCCTGGACCTTGCGCGCCGTGCGCGCCCGTCACGACCCGGCCTGGACGGCCGATGGCTATGTCAGCAACCGCTGGCGTCCGGTTTCGCCGGTCACCGGCCGGCTCGACGCCTTCCAATGGCAGGCGCCCGTTGCGAGCCTGCCCTCGGACAAGGGCACGACGATCGAGGCCTCCCCGTTCGAGGAGGCCATGCTGGCTGCCCCGCCGCCGAAGCGGATCATCGTCAGCAGCGAGGCGCTGGAACCGGTCCAGCCAGCGCCTGCGCCGGCCGCGCAGGACAATCTGCCGCCCGCGCCCAAACCTTTGGAAGCCAAGCCTTTGGAAACCAAGTCTTTGGAAAACAAGTCTTTGGAAACCAAGCCTGCCGAGACCAAGCCTTCGGAGGTCAAGCCTTCGGAGGTCAAGCCTTCGGAGGTCAAGCCTTCGGAGGTCAGGACGCCGGAAGCCAAGAACGAAGCCAAGAACGACGCCAAGACAATCGACATGAAGGTGTCCGAAGCGCCTAAGCCGGTCACGGCGGCCAATGAGCTGGCCAAACCGGCGCCCGAGCCCGCCGAATCGGCCCCCATTGCGGCTACGCCCGTGTTCCGCGCCCGTACCGACCTCGGCAAGCCGGCGTTTTCGCCAATTCCTGCCGTTATCCCGATCATCCGTGCGCCAGATGACCCCGGAATCGATGACGAGGGGCCGAGCGATGAATTTACGGAACAAATCGGCACGCCGAAGGCCCAGGCCGGCGGCTGGCGGGGTTTCTGGTCCCGCTGGGGACGCTGATCGGCAAGTTGGGCCCGGCTTGTCCTTGCCAATTCGGGCCATGCCCGATATCAGGAGCGCGCGCGTCCGGGGGCCGATAGGCCCCCAAGGGCCGTCAAGGGTCCGCCGCAATAGCTCAGTTGGTAGAGCACGTCATTCGTAATGACGGGGTCGGGGGTTCGAGTCCCTCTTGCGGCACCACTTCTCCTTCACCAGCGTTCGCCGCCTGTCGTTTTTAGCGCTTAAAGCGCTGAAACGATTACTATTTTTGATAATCCTGTTCTTGGCAGTGCGTCGGCGTTCTTTGACAGCCGGAACAACCGTTGGCAGTTTTGTTGGCATCGGTACGTTGGCGATTCTCTCAATGCCAACATTTTCAATGCCAACATTTTGAAAATACCCAAGCACTGAGCTACGGACTTTTTGCCTCGCGTGCCTGCCTGCCGTGAAGGCGCGCCAATAGTCATCATGTGATTTCGTCAATGGGATACGACGAGAAATCTGCGGGTCCCATATTGCCAGCCGGGCCCCTGCGCCTATGCCCTGACCAACCCAATTTCAAACTGCTCGACTTAAAGGTGGCCGCCGCCGCGGTTACAGCAGGAGGGTGCATTCATCGAAGTCCGCCCCGGTCGCTACCAAATTCGGCCCCGCACCGGAGTGTCGGGTGGAGGACCGGCTTAAGAATGGGCCGTCTTAGCTGATTGCGAAGTTGCCAAATCTAATCAACCGGCGCGCCCGCGGAGCGTTTTCGAGGACGCCCCAGTTTCGGTCGAGGCGGTATCGGGCGAGGTGGTCTCGCCTTTACGGTGAGGCCCACGCCGAGGGCGTTAAGGAGAGCCATGACCCGGTAAAGGAAAGGCTCTGTCTCTCCGCTAAATGTCACGTAAAGCTTGTCGCGACGCAGCCCGGACTCCCGTGCCAAAGCTTGTACGTTCTGAGCCCGCATTACCCGATTCATTGCCATCAAGATAACATCGATGTCATTTTCTTCAAATGCGTCAGATAGATAGGCCGCGATTGCCTCCGGATTATCTCTGAAAAGTTTGGCGTCTGCTTTCCGATCCGACATGGGCTGCCCCCCGTTGATTAAGGGTGACTGTGGCCTCCGAGCGACAGCCTTATATCGAGAAATGCGTATAGTTGCCGCACTAAATGCGTATAGCTGCCGAACTGAAATTTGGGAATCGGTGCGGAACGCCCTCCACCGTGATCAACTTTGACGCGAACTATTGGGGATTACCATGAGGAAATTGGTGCTCGCACTGGCCGCGACAGCGGCGCTCACGGGGCAGGCATTTGCTGCTGATATGGCCGTCAAGGCGCCTCCGCCTCCGCCTCCTGCTCCGGTTGCCAACTGGACCGGCTGCTACATCGCCGGCAGTGTTGGTTACGGCCTCTACGACAACGAAACGAATAGCCGCTTCAGGGACCCCGTCACCGGTACGGACTTTGTTGCTGGCGCGAACGTGAACGTGGCCGGGAAGGGCTGGCTGGCCGGCGGCGGCGGCGGCTGCGACTATCAGTTCGGGCTCGGCGGGGGAGGCGGGTTCTTCGGCACGGGTCAGTTCGTGATCGGCGTCCTGGCTGATTACTATTGGTCCGACATGAGGGGTGATCGCCCCAGTATCGTTTCCCCCTTCTTTTCCGCGCAGGAGAAGGTGAACTCTCAGTGGGCTGTAGGCGGCCGCATCGGCTGGCTCGTGAATCCGAACACCCTCACCTACTTCTCCGGCGGCTACACTGAAGCCCATCTGACTGGCACTGGTAACTTCTTCACCCCAATAAACAACACCTTCCTTGGTACCGTGATTCCGGGCCGCACGGTCCAGGGTTGGTTCCTTGGCGGCGGTGTCGAGTATCAGAGCGGTTGGATTCCGAACCTCACCTGGAAGACCGAGTATCGCGTCTCCGAGTATAACCGGACCGATCGCTTCGAGAATGTTATCGCGACTGGCCTGTCCACCAATTTCTTCAGCAGTGACAGGCTCATCACTCAGACCGTTATGACCTCGCTGGTCTATCGCTTCAACTGGGGCGGCCCGGTCATTCCGAGGTACTGATCTCTCCCGACTTGAACGTCCTGAAAGCCCCGGCATCGCGCCGGGGCTTTTTTATTTGAGGCTTTTCGCGACTGAGCTTGCGGGCAACAGCGACGAATCCATTACAAGCTACTACCGCACCGACCGCACCTTCCAGAAGGATGAGATGCTGGCGCCCGGTATGACTGAATTCGCAGCGGACCTGGGGGGCCATCGTCAACGACATCAGGGCCAGCCTTGGGGCCCCCTTGGGGGCATGGTACCATTTCCAGGCGCGCCCCCACCCCTGGCTTCAAAAAGTTTGGGCTAAAGCCAAAGCCTGTGCCGGACTTCACAGGGCGGTGTCCACTTTCGGAAAATATTGGGGGCAGGGGCACCGAAGTACCAACGCCCTTAGGAGCCCCTGCGGAGGCCGCTGGTTGCCGTCTGGGTTCTGGCCCATCGCCTTAAGCGCGCCGTGCTGCAGGCCTGGGCAAAGGCACTTCCTGCTTGGTCTAATTGCGCCAACCGAAGATTGGTAGGAACGACGGTGCCTGGGCATTTTGCGCAGACTGGTCCTGTGCTCGGGCGTCTTGTGCGGGTGGGACCTGTACCCGTGCAGTTTGCTCCCGCCGGATCTTTTTTTGCGGATTTTGCACGGGCTGTATCTCTGCCCGGGCATGGTGGACGGGCCTGACGTGTTGGTGCCTTTGCATGGACCGAAGCGGTGCTCGGGCATTTTCCGCAACCCGTGCCGGCGCATCTTGAACGGGCTGTACTGGCCCGACCTGTGCCTGCGCATCTTGCTCGGCCATCCAAGCTTGGAATTGCCTAAACAGGGTTTCAGATGGCACCTCACTATTTTCCGTCTGCCTCTGACCGGCGGGTTCAGAGACCGCAGCCGCTTCGTCGCGGGTCGGCGCGTCCTTTGCGGTCGGCGGCAAGGCCTGAGCATCGGCGGTAGATTGAATTGTTGACGTCGATCGGTCGGTGCCAGGCTGACTCTGACCGGCGGGTTCAGAGACCGCAGCCACTTCGTCGCGGGTCGGCGCGTCCTTTGCGGTCGGCGGCAAGGCCTGAGCATCGGCGGTAGATTGAATTGTTGACATCGACCGGTCGGTGCCAGGCTGAAGCGCCGATTTGTCGACCAGCGAAGCCGTGACGTCCGCAATGGAAGCCGTGACGTCCGCAAAGAGCGTCACTGGATTTCCCACCGATAGAATCGCGATACCGATCGCTGTCGCCGTTGCAACCAAAATACTCGCCTTAAGAACTCGCGACGAGATAACAGCTGCTCTTTCCCACGCTTTCCCGATACCCTGCTGCTCAGGTTCATCGGCGAGAAAGAGAGGCAAAGGATAGTCCGGATCAAAACTGTCTTTGGTCGGCATAGGGCGATACCCCCCTTAATCTTCTTGTCGACCAGTACCCTGCTATCGAGGTCCAAAAAGCGGGGAAAACTTGATTTCACTTGGGCGGGGGAACCTCACGATTCACCGGTCCGTACCCTCAGCGAACCACCATGCTCACCACTCTGAGACGCTGATTCGCACACTGTTGCTGCCGCAGCGCGAATGAAAACTTTTCGCTGTCGCTCGCCCGAGGCCACGAAAATTGTTGGCATTCATGCTGGCATTCAGCCAAAATCGCACAGAAATTAGCTAGTTTGAACAATAGCTTATTCCTATAGTGTGATGCCCTCTTGCGGCACACCTTCTCATCCAGACACGTCCAGACCAGCCTCCAGATTCGGTCAGCGTCGCTGTCCGCTGCGTCGCGCGGTGGCAACAGTCATCGTGAAACTTGCACCGCCTTGGTCGTTTGCCGCATTTGTGGCCGTTCCTCCGAGGATTGTGGTGTTCGTAGATTGCAATCTGAGCTTTGAACTTGGCGCGGCTTCGCCGTTCACGGTGGTCCGCGCGCAATTGAAACATTCTAGCGGCCGAACCGACTGACGCGTCCCGACCTTTCGTTATTGCCTTTGCCGGCGTGACAACTGTCCTTGAGGGCGGCGATGAAGTGCGGGTTGTGCCCCATTGCGCGATCTCTCGTCGCGGCGCTTGCGATCCGTTGGTTTTCGAAGCCGCCTCGCGTGGACGCTGCTGCGACGGCAGCGCAGAGATTGCGCTGCCGCGCGACGGTGTGGGCGGCAGTCATGGGCGTGCTGATCGCGTTTCTGTCCGCCAGCCCGGGGTCTGCGCAGGTGCGCGGGCAGAATACGCCGACGATCGACAAGTCGTTCGGCGCATCGGAGATCACGGTTGGCAGCAGCACGACGCTGACGTTCACCGTCACTGGCGCCACTCTTGGAAACACCGGCGTAAACTTCACAGACGCTCTGCCCAGCGGACTTGTTGTCGCCACTCCCACCGGTCTGACCGTCACCGGCTCCGACGCCTCCTGCAATGCCTCCAATGTGACGGCCACGGCCGGTGCAACCAGCATCAGCTTGGCGAACGTCTCTTTGGCGTCGAACCAGACGTGCACCGTCGCTGTCAACGTGACCGCCACCGCCACCGGCCAGAAGAACAACTCAGTCAAGGTCTCCTCGGACCAGGGGCCCGGCAACAATGCAACGGCGCACCTGACCGTTGACGCGGCGCCGACCCCTTCGCCCCCCGCAATCGCCAAGAGCTTCGCGCCTTCATCGATTCCGCTTGGTGGCACATCGGTGCTCACCTTCACGATCACCAATCCAAATGCTTCGGCAGCGCTCACGGGCGTCGCGTTCAGCGACACTCTGCCCGCCGGGCTCACTGTTCCGGCTGCCAGCATCGCTCAATGCGGCGGCACGCTTACGACGACCGCGACGAGCATCGCGCTCGCGGGCGCAAGCATTGCGGGAGGCGGGGTCTGCAGCTTCTCGGTCACCGTGACCGCTACCACCAGCGGCACCAAGGTCAACAACTCCTCGGCGGTCACATCGACCAATGGGGGGACCGGCAACACCGCCAGCGCGTCGCTCGAGGTGACCGCACTGGCTTCTCCTGGAATTTCCAAGAGCTTCGCGCCAGCATCGATTGCCGTCAACGGCACATCGTCGCTCACCTTCACGATCACCAATCCCAATGCGTCGACGGCGCTCACGGGCGTCGCGTTCACCGACGCGTTTCCCGCCGGGCTCCTGGTTGCGACCCCCAGCGGCCTGACCAACGCCTGCGGCGGCACCCTCACCGCGCCTGCCGGCGGCGGCAGTGTCAACCTCTCGGGCGCCACCCTCGCGGCGGTCTCGTCCTGCACGATCTCGCTCAACGTGACCGGCACGACCACCGGGATCAAGGTCAACAGCACATCACCGGTCAGCTCAACCAACGGAGGAACCGGAGACAACGCCAGCGCGGCGCTCGCGGTGGGCGTGACCTCTCCGCCTGCGATTGCCAAGAGCTTCGCGCCTTCACTGATTCCGCTCGGCGGCACATCGGTGCTTACCTTCACGATCATCAACCCCAACCCTGTGCTGGTGCTGTCCGGGGTAGCCTTCACCGATGCTCTGCCGGCCGGGCTCACTGTTCCGGCTGCCAGCATCGCACAATGCGGCGGCACGCTTACGACGACAGGCACGAGCATCGCGCTCGCGGGCGCAAACATTACGGGAGGCGGGGCCTGCACCTTCTCGCTCATCGTAACCGGCACCACCACCGGCACCAAGGTCAACACCACCTCCAACGTCACCTCGAGCAATGGAGGGACCGGCAACACTGCCAGTTCGTCGCTCCAGGTGACCGCACTGGCTCCTCCCGGAATTTCCAAGAGCTTCGCGCCAGCATCGATTGCAGTCGGCGGTACGTCGTTGCTCACCTTCACGATCAGCAATCCCAATGCTTCGACGGCGCTCACGGGGGTCGCGTTCACCGACGCGTTTCCCGCCGGGCTCCTGGTTGCGAGCCCCAGCGGCCTGACCAACTCCTGCGGCGGCACCCTCACCGCGTCAGCCGGCGGCGGCAGCGTCAACCTCTCGGGCGCCACCCTCGCGGTCGCCTCATCCTGCACGATCTCGCTCAACGTGACCGGCACGACCGCCGGCATCAAGGTCAACGCGAGCTCACCGATCAGTTCGACCAACGGAGGGACCGGAGACAGCGCCAGCGCGACGCTCACGGTCAATACGTCGCTCTCTCCGAGTGTCCAAAAAGTATTCGGCGCCGCGTCGATTTCGACGGGCGGCATAACTTCGCTAACGTTCACCGTCGTCAATCCCAACCCCAGCTCGGCGCTCACCGGCGTCGCGCTCACCGACAGATTCCCGGCCGGGCTCCTGGTTGCGAGCCCAAACGGCCTGACCGGCTCGTGCGGCGGCGGCTCCATCACGGCGACCGCAGGCGGCGGCAGCGTCAGCCTCACGGGTGCGACGCTCCCGGCCGCCGCGTCCTGCACGTTTTCGGTCAACGTGACGGGAACGACCGTCGGGTCGCTGACCAACGTCACCGACCCAGTCACGTCCACGAACGGCGGAACAGGCAACACTGCGAGTGCCTCCATCACCATCAGCGTGCCGGCGGACAGCGGGCGCTTGCGCGATTTGCAACTCACCGTCACCAAGATCGAGGCCCATGCTTCGGGCGCCGCGGTCTCTGGCGCAGTCGATGAGGCGATTGCCGATGGCTTTACCGATTGCGCGGGCCCGCAGATGCCGGTCAAGGCGAACGGCGGCGGCCTGCGCTTCAAGTTCGGCTGCGAGCTGCAGCCCCCGCCGAACAAGGGGATGCCGCCGGTGCTCGCACCACCGTTGTGGCTGGCCTGGGCCGACATACGCGGCAGCGACTGGAATACCAGCCAGCAGACCGGCGATATCCGTGGCGGACAGATCAATGCGCTGTTCGGAATATCGCATCGCCTCACGACGGATATTCTGATCGGCGCATTCGGCGGCTATGAGAACTTCGACTACACCTCGCAGCTGCTCGACGGCCGATTGAAGGGTGACGGGTGGACGGCCGGCGGATATTTCGGCTGGCGCTTCCTGTCGGGCATGCGATTCGACGCCAGCCTGGCGCGCTCGGGAATTAGCTACAATGGCGTCGCCGGCACCGCATCCGCGACGTTCCCGGGGCAACGCTGGCTCGCGACGGCGTCGCTGATCGGCGTCTACAAGACGCACTACGGCTTCGAGATTGAGCCATCGCTCAAGGTCTATGCCTTGTGGGAGCGCGAAGACGCCTACACGGACAACTTCGGCGTCACGGAGAGCTCACGCTCCTTCTCGGAAGGCCGCGCGAGCGCCGGCGCAAAAATCATGTATCCCTGGCTATGGACGACCACGGTCAAGCTGACGCCTTATGTCGGCCTCTACGCCGACTATTACTTCAACCGCGACGACGCGACGCTGCCGGTCGGGCCGCTGTTGCAGCCGACCCAGTTCCTGCAAGGCTGGTCGGCGCGCGTCACGACTGGCGTCGGCGTGACACTGGGAGCCGGCCCGAGGTTCTCGGTCGATGGCGAGCTTGGGGGGCTCGGGAGCAATCAGTTCACCGTCTGGTCGGTGCGTGGACGCGCATCGGTGCCGTTCAGTGCAGACTAGATCGGGGCCGGGGGCGCCCGAACAAAGATTCCGGCCAATGATGCAGCGACGTCCGCTTGCGTGACCCACGTCACGTAACGCCGTGCCGACTTGTCCTAGCGTCCCGTGACGCTCAGAACGGGAGACACACATGCGCAAGATCATTCTGGTTGCGGCCATGGTTCTGGCCTCCGCGTCCGCTCAGGCCGCCGGTTCGCGTGGGCTCGCGCTCGCTTCCGCCGATGATCCGGCCGCGCAGCAGACCACGACCACCACGGCGCCGCAGGCCGCAAAGCCCACCGAAGCTCCGAAATATGTCGACCGGCCCGCGGCCGTGTCCACGACACCTGCGACGACGGCAGCCACAAGCTCGACGTCCGCAACGACGCAGGCGCCAGCAAGCACGACCAAGTCCACCGCGAAGACCGACAAGCCGAAGCGCAAGCCTTACTGGACCGAAGGCCGCATCATCAGCGAGTTGCATCGCCACGGCATTTATTGGTGAAGCGGCACTCCACCGCCTGCTCCGTCATTCCGGGGCGATGCGTAAGCATCGAGCTAAGGTGCGCAATTGCGCACCTGAGAATCTCGAGACTCCGGGTTCACGCTGCGCGTGCCTCGGAATGACGGACCAAGAAAACGCGAATGGCCGGGACGAGCCCGGCCATGACGTTCAATTTAAGCAGCCTTGATCTGCCGAAGCTTACTGCGAGACCGTCTGCACCACGCTCGAGATCGGACGCGCGCTCGACGTCGGAACCTTCAGATCCTTGAGCAGCGCCTCGTCATATTCCGGCAGCGTCTGGAACGTCGTCTTCGCCTTCATCTGCACGACCTTGTAGCCGCCGGCCTTCAGGCGCGCGAGCAGCGTCGGCAGCGCTTCGGCGGTGTGCTTCTGGAAGTCGTGCATCAGGATGATGCCCTTGCCGAGCTTGTCGAGCTTGGTCATCACGTTGCTGACGATCTTGTCCGGCGTGCTTTCCTTCCGGAAGTCAAAGGAGTCGAGATCGGTCGAGAACATCGCCACGTTGCGGGTGCCGAAATAGCTCACGATCGCCGGATTGTGCTGAAGCTGGGGAAAGCGGAAGAACGGCGCGGGGTTGGTGCCGAGCGCGAACTTCACCGCGCTAAAGCCCTTCTCGACTTCGTCCTTGGCCTGTTGCTCCGTCATCTTCTTGCTGTTCAGGTTGACGTGCGACCAGGTGTGCGTGCCCACCGTGTGGCCCTGGGCCAGCACCTGGCGCAGGATCTCGGGGTGATAGGTCGCGTGCTTGCCGACCGCGAAGAACAGGCCCTTGGTGCATTCGTCGGCGAGCGCCTTCAGCACGGCCGGCGTGTTGTTCGGCCACGGACCGTCGTCGAAGGTCAGCACGACCTCCTTGTCGGTGAGGAAGTCGAACTGCTTGAAGTGCTCAAAGCCGAAGCCCGGACCGCCCGTGGTATCGATCTCGACCACGCGGGCAACCCCAAGCGCGTTCGGATTGGTGCAGGTGGACTTCTGCTGAACCGGCATCGCTGGCGCCGGCGCGGGCAGCGCGGCCGCAGCCGCGACCTGCCTGCCCGACAGTGCCGCCGTGGTCTCGACATCGTCCCTGGCCGCAAGCTTCGCCGAGGCCGGGAGGGGCTCCGGCGCGCGGGCCGCCATCGTCTGGGGAGCGGCCTGTTCGGCGCGCGAGGAATAGAAGAACCAACCTCCGGCGATCACGACCGCCGCAATCACACTGGCCGCTATCAGGCCTAACGCATTACGCATCGCTACTCTTTCCAAATACGCAACCAAACCAGCGGTTTTTCCCCGCGCCGAGCCATTAATGCGAAGGAACAGTTAACGTGACACCAACACGACGGCGGTTGCGGAGGAATTTCAGCGGGGTGCGCCAAAGTGACCGATGTCACAGTCAGCGGGCCGGTCGTGACCGTCATCACAGTGGAAACGGTTTTGCCGGATCATCGTAGGTCCCGTTAACGCATCCCGCCCAACGGCGGCACCAATGGGAGCCTCAAATGACCATGTCGTTCTCGTCCAAAATCCGCGACGCCAGCCTGGCGCTGGGCTTTGCCGCTTTCGTCTCGATCCTGTCCACGACGACAAGCTTTGCCTACACCGCCGAGGCGCAGCAGATGTGCACCGGTGACGCCTTCCGCCTGTGCTCGTCGGAAATCCCCAACATCCCCGCGATCACCGCCTGCATGATCAAGCATCGCACCGATCTCAGCCCCGGCTGCCGCGCCGTGATGGACAAGGACCTCGCCAAGGCGCCGTCGCGCAAGGTCGCCGACGTCCAGCAAAGCGCGCACTAAGACAAGTGCCGCTTGCGTGGCGATGATGCCTCATCGCCCTTGAGCTCCCTCGCGAAGTGCCCCGGTGCCGGACCGGGGCCACGCGCCTCTCGCCGGCACGGCTCATCAACAAAGCCGTTGCAGCGCGGGAACCATCGCTCTAGCTTCGCCCGCCTATCGTTTCGGGTATGAGGCATTGCGCGATGAGCAGATTTCTTTTGATTCTTCCATTGGTCCTGATCGCATCGAGTGCGTCGGCGCAGCAGCAGCCGGGCCACGATGCCTGCGCCCGCGACGTCTCGCGCTTCTGCCGTTCGGTGATGAACAATGGTGATTCGGCCGTGCTCGCCTGCCTGAAGCAGAATCGCACCCGCCTCAGCAAGGCCTGCGACAAGGTGCTGACCGAGCACGGGCAGTAGTCATCGCTGTCATTCCGGGCTCGCGCCTGACGGCGCGCGCCGGAATGACAGAAGTAAGATTCGGGCTACGGCTTCGGTGAAAAATTAAGTGCTGCTCCCCGCCGCGGTCGCGACGACCGGCAGCACCTCGCCGCTGCTGCGGTCCGGTGTCTCTTCCTTCCAGCGCACCGAGCCGAATGGGCGCTCGAGCATGCGGCGAATACGCACTGGCTCGGGTCCGATGTGGAAATCGATCGCCTGCTGATGCAGCGCGCGCTCGGACTGCGTCGAGCGGTTGCGCTGGCGCAGATAATCGAGCCAGGTCGGGCAGTGATAGCGTTCGGTCCACAATTCCGGATCGGCGATGTCGCGCGCGATCGACCAGCCATAGGCGCCGTTGCGCTGGCGACTGAGCTGCACGTCCTGCATCACATTGTGGAAGGCGCGCGCATTCTCCTGCGCCACGCGATATTCGATCTCGACCACCAGCGGCCCGCTGCGCCCGGTCAGCGACAGCCTCACCTCGGGATCGGCGAGCACCTCGGCGTCCTCGTTGCGTGCGCCGACTCGCGGCATTGCCAGCCACAGTCCGAGCAGCGGCGAGATCAGCATCAGGCGGCGGCAACCAGCAGCGCCGTCTCGACGCCGGCATAGTCGGTGAGATGGCCCCAGCCCCAGGCGCCGATCGCGATGCCGCCGGAGATCGAGGCCTGGAATGCGGCCAGCGAGCGGCCCGCGACCCA
Source organism: Bradyrhizobium sp. CCGUVB23 (assembly GCF_024199885.1). NCBI lineage: Bacteria > Pseudomonadati > Pseudomonadota > Alphaproteobacteria > Hyphomicrobiales > Nitrobacteraceae > Bradyrhizobium > Bradyrhizobium sp. CCGUVB23. The sequence continues at coordinate 3,787,695 of NZ_JANADQ010000001.1, read as the reverse complement.
GCGCGGCGCCGAGAGCTGCACGCCGATGTTGAACAGCGCCACCGACGCCATCCACACCGCTCCCGCCAACACGAGAGCTGCCGCGGTCAGCACCGGCTCGCTGCTGAGCGCGATCGCGGCCATCGCAAAGGCCATCGAGATCGTGCAGGCGCGGATCGCCGATTCACCGCTCATGCGCTTGCGCAATTCGTGGATGTTGAGCGCGCCGACCACCGCGCCCATGCCGAAGGCGCCGAGCATGATGCCGTAGGTCTGCGCGCCGCCATGCAGGAGGTCGCGCGCGACCAATGGCATCAGCGCCATGATGGCGCCGCCGATCAGGCCCATCACCAGCGTGCGCGTCAGCACGATGTTGATCGGCGGTGAATTGGTGATGTAGCGCACGCCGGAGACCATGGCCCGGTTGAGCTTTTCGCGCGGCAGGCGCGATGGTTCGGTGCTGCGTCGCCACAGTAGCAGCACGACCAGCAGCGGCAGATAGAGGATGGCGTTGCAGGCAAAGGCCGCCACCGCGCCGGCCGCAGCGACGATGACGCCGCCGATCGCGGGGCCAAAGCTGCGCGCGATGTTGTAGCTGATGCCGTTCAATGCCACCGCCGATGGCAGCGAGTCCGGCGGCACCTGCTCGCTGACGGAGGACTGCCAGGCCGGGCCGAACAGCGCGTTGCCGCTGCCGACGATGAAGCAGAAGGCGAGCAGCGTTTCGGGGGTGATGAGCTTGAGCCCGGCCAGGATCGTGAGCGCGGATGCGCCGACCAGCGCGATCGAGAGCGAGATCAGGGTGACGATGCGGCGGTCATACATGTCGGCGATGGCGCCTGCCGGCATCGAGATCAGCATGATCGGCAGCATCAGCGCGGTCTGCACCAGCGCGACCTTGTCGGCCGATGCCGCCATCTGCGTCATCGCCCAGGCCGCGCCCACGCCCTGGATCAGGAGCCCGAGATTGGAGAGCAGGCTGGCGAGCCAGATGCGCCGGAATACGGTATACCGCAGGGGCGCGGCGATGCCGTCATTGGCAAATTTCTGGCGTTTCGGCTGCTCGGTCATATCCCCTTCCAAATGGCTTGCGAGAAATGGTTCGGCGATTCCTGCTGGGCCAAGTGATGCCTGCGAAAGTCCTTCGCTGTCCAGTGGTTAGACGGCTATAAGCGGTGCAACCGAGTGGTTTGCCGGGGGGAACGACATGAAACTATCGCGACGGACGATCTTGCAGGGCGCCAGCGCGCTGCCCTTCGCGGTTGCGAGCTTGCGGACGCCTGCATTGGGGCAAACCACGCCCGCAGTGCCAGCCGCTGCCGAGGTGCCGCCGATCCTGTTCGTGCACGGCAACGGCGCCTACGGCGCGCTCTGGATGACGACATTATGGCGGATGGAGTCCAATGGCGTTGCGCGCGAGCGCATGCTCGCGATCAATTTCACCGATCCCAATGCGCGGGACGCCGACAGCGTCGAACAGCCCAACCGCTCCTCGACCGAGGACCAGCGCCGGGAGCTCGCCGCCGCCATCGCCGGATTGAAGCGCCGCACGGGTGCGTCGCGCGTCGCGCTGGTTGGTAGCTCGCGCGGCGGCTACGCCATCCGCAACGTGATCAAGAACGGCGGCGCCGGCGATGTCAGCCACGCCGTATTGTGCGGCACGCCCAATCACGGTGTCTGGGCTAGCGATGATGTGCTCGGCAGCGAGTTCAACGGCCGTGGGCCGTTCCTGCGCGGCCTGAACGAGGGCGAGAGCGAGGTAACGCCGGGGCCGGCCTTCCTCACCCTGCGCAGCGACGGCATGGACAAATATGCGCAGGCCGACGGCCGCTTCATCGGCAAGCCCGGCGTGCCCACCAATGTCACTGCCGAGGGCCCGGAACTGAAAGGCGCCACCAATCTCGTGCTCGGCACGCTCGATCATCAGGAGGTGGCGTTTCATCCGCGCGCCTTCCGCGAGATCTACAAGTTCATCGCTGGCCGCGAGCCGGACCGCATCGCGATCACGCCCGAGAGCAGCGTCAAGTTGAGCGGGCTGGTGATGGGAACGCCCGGTGGCGTGCCGACCAATCGTCCCGTGGAGGGCGCCACCGTCGAGGTGTTTCGTGTCGATCCCGCCAGCGGCGAGCGCCAGGGCGGTGCGGTGCATGGCTCAAAGACCGCCGCCGATGGCCGCTGGGGGCCGGCGCAGGTTGACCCGACCTGGTCGCTCGAATTCGTCCTGACCTCGCCGACCGCGCCCACGACGCATATCTACCGCTCGCCCTTTCCGCGCTCGTCGGACGTGGTGCACCTGCGCGCCGCCCGCCCGCTCGGTCCGCCCGATGCCGGGGCCGGTGCAGTCCTGATTCTGTCACGGCCGCGCGGTTATTTCGGCCTGCCGCGCGACATCGTGCTGTTCGACGGCAAGGAGCCGGCGGACGTCAAGCCGGGCGTGCCAACGGATACGGCAGCAACCCTGCGGCTTCCGGCCACAGATGTCGGGCGTAACGTCGTGGCTGAGTTCAACGAAGAACGGATCGTGGCCCGGGCCTGGCCGGCCGCCGAGAACAGGATTGCGATTGCCGAGCTGACTTACTAGCTCTGTGGGTGCGGTGGATATGCGGGGAGAGAGCCCATGAATGTCGCCAAGGTGCGCCGGCCCATCATTCCGCCGACCCCGCCGCGTGCGCCGGAGGGCATGCCGTTCCTCCGCCGCGTTGCGGTGATCCGCAAGAACATGATCGCGACGTGGGCACAGCGCGCCTACGAGGAAGACGTCATCAAGGGCCGTTTCTTCCTGCACAACAGCTTCATCCTCAACCGGCCGGACTCGATCCGGCACATCCTGCTCACCAATTACGAGAACTATACGCGCACGCCGGCCGGCATCCGGATGCTGCGTCCGGTGCTCGGCGAGGGTCTGCTGATCGCGGAAGGACAGCCCTGGCGGCATCAGCGCCGAACGCTGGCGCCTGCGTTCACGCCGCACGCCACCGCCAACCTCGTTCCGCACATGACGGCGGTGCTCGACGAGACCATCGCGAAGCTCAAGACGAAGACCAGTGAGGTCCTCAACCTCCGCGAAATCATGCAGCGGATGACGCTCGAGATCGCCGGGCGGACGATGTTCTCGTTCGGCATGGACAAGCACGGCGCGACCTTGCGCAATTTCGTCATGGAGTACGGCCAGCGCCTGGGCCGGCCGTATTTCCTCGACATGCTGCTGCCGGTGTCCTGGCCGAGCCCGATGGATTTTGCGCGCGCGCGTTTCCGCAAGCGCTGGACCGCGTTCGTCGCGACGCTGATCGCCGAGCGGCGCGCCGCCGGCAAGAACGAGGGCGCGCCGCCGCGCGATCTCTTCGACCTCATGGACGAAGCGCGCGATCCCGAGACCGGCAAGGGCTTTTCGGATGCGCAACTCGTCGACGAGGTCGCGACCATGATCCTGGCGGGTCACGAGACGACCGCGACGGCACTGTCCTGGGCGCTCTATCTCCTGGCGCTCGATCCCGAAACCCAGGAGGAAGTCGCCTCCGAGACACGCGGCGAGCACCTTGACAACATAACCGATATCGACCGGCAGAAATTCACCCGCGCCGTGATCGAGGAGACCATGCGGCTCTATCCGCCGGCCTTCCTGATCGCGCGTGCGGCACTCGACAAGGACAACGCGGCGGGCGTCGAGATCGAAAAGGGCGATATCATCATGATCGCGCCGTGGCTTCTGCACCGGCACGAAAAGCTCTGGGACCAGCCCAACGCCTTCATTCCCAAGCGCTTCATGTCGGCGACCCCGCCCGACCGCTTCGCCTACCTGCCGTTCGGCGCCGGTCCGCGCGTCTGCATCGGCGCGCCTTTTGCGCAAGCCGAGTCGGTGCTGGCCCTGGCGCGGCTGATCGGAGAATTCCGTGTTGAGCTGGTCGACACCGGTCCCGTTATTCCCGTCGGCGTCGTCACGACGCAACCGGACCATCCTCCCATGTTCCGTATCACGCCACGGTGACGAGCCGGTCCTTGGGATCGCTGCGCCGACACACTAGATGAGGCGACATGAGCGACATTCAGGCGCAGTTTTCGGTTCTCAAGCAGACCGCCGAGCCCAAGGTAGTCGACCAGATTGAGCGGCTGATCGATCGCGGCGAGGATCACGAGCTCAACCGCATCAACGCCATCGATTTCTCCAGGCAGTATGGCTTCGACGAGGAGCGGGTCATCTCCGCGTTCCTGCATTCGGCGCGGCTCGGACTGTTTGACCTGAGCTGGAACGTCCTGTGTCCGGGGTGCGGCGGCGTGCTCGGCGCACACACGACGCTGAAGGCGCTGCGACCCGATGACTATCACTGCGCGCTCTGCGCCTGCGGCTACAAGGCGTCCGTCGACGAAGCGGTCGAGGTCTCGTTCACGGTCAGCCCGCGCGTGCGGCGCATCGCGGCACACGATCCCGACTTGCTTTCGGTGTGGGATTATTTCAAGCAGATGTTCTGGAGCTCGGGCGTCGACTTCAACAAGGAGTCGTTCGCGACCCTCGCCAATGAGGTAACGCTCGACACGCTCGAACTTCCGGCCGGTGAAAAGGCGACGATGTCGCTGCAGCTTCCGAACGATTTCATCATCGTGTTCGAGCCGGTGACGCATGCCGCGCATTTCATCGATGTCCAGGGCGAGCCGACCAAGGAGCGTCAGCAGCTCGCGATCATGTACAACAAGGTGCAGGCCCCGACGGGGACCACGACCTTGCGGCCCGGACCCCTGCGGCTGTCCCTGGACAACCAGGCCGGCGTGCGTGTGCTGCCGACCGTGTTCATCGCGGCCGAGGCGCTGCATCACCTGATCGGCAAGCGCAAACCGTTCCTCACCGCCAAGCGGATGCTGTCCAACCAGACTTTTCGCGATGTCTTCAAGGCGGATAATCTCAATATCGACCAGCGCCTGCAGATCACCTCGCTGACCTTCCTGTTCACCGACCTGAAGGGCTCGACCGCGCTCTATGAGCGCGTCGGGGATCTCGCCGCCTTCGACCTCGTGCGGGCGCATTTCCATGCGCTGCTCGAGATCATCGCCTCCGAAAAGGGCGCCGTGGTGAAGACGATCGGCGATGCCGTGATGGCGACGTTCGTCAAGCCGGAGGACGCGCTTGTCGCCGGCTTGCGCATGCGCTCCGCAATGGAGGAATTGAACAAGAAGCGCGGCTCCGCAGATCTCGTTCTCAAGATCGGCATTCATGAGGGGCCTTGTCTTGCGGTCATGCTCAACGAGCGGCAGGACTATTTCGGCCGCACCGTCAACATTGCCGCGCGCGTGCAGAGCGTGTCGATGGCCCAGGAAATCCACATCACCGGTCCCGTGCTGGACGCGCCGGCGGTCGCCAGGATCCTGGAGCAATGGTCGATCAAGCCGATCCAGAAACAGGCCGCGCTGCGCGGCATCGCCGACAAGATGGTGGTGTACGAGCTGCCGTGAGCGGTGGAGTATGGCCGCCACAATCTCCGTCATTGCGAGCGCTGTACTGTGCCCCCAACGTCGTCCTGGCGAAAGCCAGGACCCATACCCACCGGTCTTGGTTCGCGCGAAGACTAGTGGTTGGCGGTTTCGTACAAAAGGTCTCCCTGGGGTAATGGGTCCTGGCTTTCGCCAGGACGACTCGGAAAAGTTGCGCTACCAGATTGCCGAAACGTAATGCAGTGCGGGGCATAAGCGCGCATTGCGCGGTGCGAATTTCCCGCTCATATAAAGGGGAGAGGCCGCCGTTGCGGCGCCACCCATTTGCGGCAGGATTTCATGCTCGACGGACTGCGCCAATTCATTGCCGACATCGTCGCCCCCGAGGCGCAGGACCGCGCCTTCGGCGACAACGACTATCGCCTGGCGGCGACCGCGCTGCTGATCCATGTGATCTCGCTCGACGGTGAGCCGACGGAAGCCGAACGGCGCAAGCTGCACAGCCTGATCGAAAGCCATTTCTCGCTGGATCGCGGCACCGCGGACCGCCTGATCGCCTCCGCAACCCAGGTCGAGGGCGAGGCAGTCGATCTCTATCACTTTACCAGCGTCATCATGCGCTCGCTCAATGAAGAGGGCCGCAAGCGCATCGTCGAGATGATGTGGGAGGTCGTCTATGCCGATGGCCAGGTGACCGAGTTCGAGGACAACGTCGTCTGGCGTGCATCCGATCTGCTCGGCGTGTCACAGCGCGACAGGATCGACCTCAAGCATCTCATCGCGAGCCGCGGCACCGGTCAAATCAAGGACGGCGTCGCCGGCGCTTGATCGCATTGGCGGGACGAAGTCGCGATCACATGACGAAACTTTAATGTATCGGCTGATCACGGCTTAGCCGAATACCGCCGCAAATCTGCGGTTTTTTCTGCATCCTCCATCCTCGACGCTGGTTGCGAGGCTGACGGGCGGCTTGCATCGCGCACGCGGCCTATGCTCTCGTCTTAGGCCTCGTCTTGGGGTTGTCGCCCCAATTTCGCTTTGCATTGAAGAGACGTCGATCGTGACTGAGCGTGTGACGCTGATTACCGGTGCCTCGGCGGGCATAGGCACAGAGCTGGCGCGCGTGTTTGCCGCGAACGGTCACCGCCTGGCATTGACGGCACGTCGCGCCGATCGGCTCGATGCATTGGCCAGCGAGATCGCAGCCAAGGGCGGCAAGACGCCGATCGTGATCGCCTGCGATCTGGAAGAGCCTGGCGCGGGCGAGAAGATCGCGGCGGCACTGGCCGCTGCCGACGTCGAGCTCGACCATCTCGTCAACAATGCCGGCTTCGGGGTGTTCGGTGACGCGATCGAGTGCGATCGTGCCGCGCAGCTCGGCATCATCGACGTCAACATCCGCGCGCTGACCGAGCTGTCGCTGCGTTTCGCGGATCAACTCGTCAAGAACAAGGGCGGCATTCTCAACGTCGGCTCGGTCGCGGGCTTCCTGCCCGGCCCGGGCATGGCCGTCTATTATGCCTCCAAGGCCTACGTCATCTCCTTCACCGAGGCGCTGCGCGGCGAGCTCGGACCGCGCGGCGTCCGCGTCACCGTACTTTGTCCGGGTCCTGTGGCGACCGAATTTCAGGCCCGCGCCGGCTTTGCCCCGGGTATCGATTCCGCCGTGCTCGACGTCTCTGCCACTGATGTTGCGCGCGCCGCCTATCGCGGGCTGATGGCCAATAAACGGGCGGTGTTGCCTGGTCTCGGCATCAAGATCGTGCCGTTCCTGCTGCGCTTCTTCCCGCGCGGCTTCATTTTGGCCGCCGTCGGCCGGTTCCAGAGGCGCCGGCGCTAAAGCATGATCCGGACCCGAAGGGCCGCGTTAGCGCAAAGTGCGAAGCGGTTTTCCGAAAAGATCATGCGCAAACAATTACCTAAAGCGCGATGACGGTTCATCCTGATCTCATCGCGCTTTAGCCGCGGCGAGAACCGATTTTGGCCCGGCGCTTGCTTTGTCTCCTTCAGTTCAGTGTGTGCGCGAACTCACATGAAATTAACGATCGCTTAGTTATGCTGGTGGTCTGAACCGATAGCTTTCGAAAAGGGCAAATGTCGTTCCGGACGGACAGGCTTGGTGGCGCGGAGGTGGTCCCCTTCAGGAGAAGGGAGCCAGACGCCGCCGACCGCAAGCCGCCGCTGCCCGTTCTGATCGTCCTGCATCAGGAATCCTCGACACCCGGCCGGGTCGGCAACGCCTTGCGCGCGCTCGGCCATCGCCTCGACATCTGCCGGCCGCGCTTCGGCGATCCCTTGCCACAGACGCTCGAGCATCACGCCGGTGCCGTGTTTTTCGGCGGCCCGATGAGCGCCAATGATTGCGACGAGTACATCCGCCGCGAGATCGACTGGATCGAAATTCCGCTCCGCGAGCAGCGTCCGTTTCTGGGCATCTGCCTTGGCGCGCAGATGCTCGCCATGCAGCTCGGCGCCCGCGTCGCGCCGCACCCCGACGCGCTCACCCAGATCGGCTACTATCCGATCCGTCCGACAGCGGCGGGTCACGCGCTGTGCCCGGACTGGCCGGGAAAGGTCTATCACTGGCACCGCGAAGGCTTTGAGCTGCCTGCAGGCGCGGAGCTGCTCGCCGAGGGTGACGATTTTCCGGTGCAGGCCTTCTGCGCCGGCAATGCCTTCGGCTTCCAGTTTCATCCCGACGTGACCTACGCAATGATGCATCGCTGGACCACGCGCGGCTATGACGGCCTGAGTGCGCCCGGCGCATGCGCCCGCCACCATCATTTCGCGGACCGCGCGGTCTACGACGTTGCCGAGCGCGCCTGGCTGAAGAATTTCGTCGACGGCTGGCTCGCTCGCAGGCCGGTCATGGCGCAGGCCGCCGAGTGATCGCGGCGGCGCGTTCCGTCTTCCGCTTGCCTCTTTCCCGGATGTGCTAGGCTCGCGCTCAACGCGCGCTTGAAGGCGCGCGACCAAGCAAGAACAAGGGAGAGCGCGCCGTGAGCTACGAGCATATTCTCTATGAGGTCAGCGACAGGATCGCGACCGTCACGCTCAACCGTCCCGATCGCATGAATGCATGGACGCCGATCATGGAGCGCGACGTCCGCCATGCCATGGAAGCCGCCGCAGCCGACGACGATGTCCGCGTCATCGTGCTGACGGGGGCAGGGCGCGCGTTCTGTGCCGGCGCGGACATGGATGCGCTGAAAGGGCTCGATCCCAACGATATCAGGCGTGCCTCGAACCTGCCGCCCTTCGACATGAACCGCCGGCCCGATTGGCAGACGCGCTACGGCTATTATCCGTCGATCGGGAAGCCGGTCATTGCGATGCTCAACGGTGCGACCGCCGGCATTGGCCTCGTTCATGCGCTCTATTGCGACCTGCGCTTTGCGGCGGACAACACGGTGTTCACCACGGCCTTCGCGCGGCGCGGACTGATTGCCGAACATGGGATCTCGTGGATGCTGCCGCGCATCGTCGGCCACGCCAACGCGCTGGATCTTTTGCTCTCGGCGCGACGGGTGGGAAGCGAGGAGGCGCTGCGGATCGGGCTGGTGAACCGGCTCTGCCCGCCGGAGAAGCTGCGCGAGGAGACCTACGCCTATGCGCGCGATCTCGCCGATTTCGTCTCCCCGAGCGCCATGGCCGTGATCAAGCGGCAGCTCTACGAGGTGCCGTTCCAGACCCTGGCCGAGGCCACGATCGAGGCCAACCGGGAAATGCTGGTGGCGCTCAACGGCAGCGATTTCAGGGAAGGCGTCGCGAGTTTTGTGGAGAAACGCCCGCCGCGGTCTACGGGGAGGTAGGTACGAAAAACAGTCCGTCTTCGCCCTTTGGGCTTCGCCGGACACCACGCTTCACCCTTCGGGCTGCCTGCGTGGCTCCACCACGCTTCACCCTTCGGGCTCTTGCATGGCTGCGCCACGCGTAGCCCGAAGGGCGAAGCGTGGTGGAGCCAGGCGGGATCGAACCGCCGACCTCGTCATTGCGAACGACGCGCTCTCCCAGCTGAGCTATGGCCCCGTCGCGGGCCGCTCTGGTAAACGCGGCCGACAACCGGGCGCCATTTAAGTCCCCGCCAAGGTCAAGTCAAGGACGGGCGTAGCCCGGTTTTAGCCCTGTGGGTGCCGGGACTTCCCTTGTTTGGACGGGGGGGAACCGATATCTAGCAAAGGGCGTCAATCCCCACCGGAACCAGAGTTTTCCCAGCCATGCGTGCCGTTCTCGACATCGTCATCATCGTGCTCGACCTCTACGTCTGGCTGCTGATCGCCTCCGCGATCCTGTCCTGGCTGATCGCCTTCAACGTGGTGAACACCCGCAACCAGTTCGTCTCGGCGGTGGCAGAGTTCCTGTTCCGCATCACCGAGCCGGTGCTGGCACCGATTCGCAATTTCCTGCCCAATCTCGGCGGCATCGACATCTCGCCGATCATCCTGATCCTGATCATCATGTTCATCGAGCGGGTGATCATGTACTACGTCTACCCAAACGTGATTTAGGCGAAGCAGGCGGGCCTTGGCCTCGACAAAGCCCTCTACAGAACCTTGGCGCTATTCCACCTCGGGTATCAGTATCGCGCTGCGGGTGACGCCGCGCGGCGGCCGCGACGACATCGACGGTGTCGAGGCGCTCTCCGACGGCCGCAGCGTGCTCAAGGTGCGGGTGCGCGCGATTGCCGATGGCGGCGAAGCCAATCGTGCGGTGTTGCAATTGATTGCGAAATCGCTCGGCGTGCCGAAGGCGAGCGTGCGGCTGCTCTCGGGGGCCACCTCGCGGTTGAAGCAGATTGCGGTCGATGGCGACCCGGCGCGCCTTGGTGAGGCGCTGCGCCGGCTCGCCGCGGCCAAATCGACGGACAAGGACTAGGACATGACGGCCCAGATCATCGATGGAAAAGTCATCGCCGCGGAGCTCCGCGCCCGCGTCGCGGACGAGGTTGCCCGCGTCAAGCGCGAGCACAATCTGGTGCCGGGCTTAGCCGTCGTGCTGGTCGGCAACAATCCCGCCAGCGAAGTCTATGTCCGCTCCAAGCGCACCCAGACGCAAGCGGCCGGCATGGCCTCGTTCGAGCACAAGCTGCCGGCCGACGTCTCGCAAGGAGATTTGCTTGCGGTGGTCGCAAAACTCAATCGCGATCCCGCCGTGCATGGCATCCTGGTGCAGCTTCCGCTGCCGAAGGGCTTCAACACCGAAGCCGTGATCAACGCCATTGATCCCGCCAAGGACGTCGATGGCCTGCATCCGAATAATGCCGGCCGGCTCGCCGGCGGTTTGGAGGCGCTGTCACCCTGCACGCCGCTCGGCTGCATCATCCTGACCAAGAGCGTGCACGCCTCGCTCGAGGGTATGAACGCCATCGTCCTCGGCCGCTCCAATCTCGTCGGCCGTCCCCTGGTGCAGTTGCTGCTGAACGAGAACGCCACGGTGACCGTCGCGCATTCGCGATCGCGCGATCTGCCTGGTCTCGTCAGGCGTGCCGACCTCGTCTATGCCGCGGTCGGCAAGGCGGAAATGGTGCGCGGCGACTGGCTGAAGCCGGGCGCGACCGTGATCGATGTCGGCATCACTCGCATCCCGAAAGAAGACGGCAAGACGCGTCTCGTCGGAGACGTCGCCTATCAGGAGGCGCTTGGCGTCGCCGGTGCAATCACGCCGGTGCCGGGCGGCGTCGGCCAGATGACGGTGGCGTGCCTGCTGGTGAATACGCTGCGTGCGGCTTGCGCAATCGCCGGCCTGCCGAAGCCGGCGGTGTAGTTACCTCGCCCCGCTTGCGGGTGAGGGGGACTTTCCGCGAGTCCATTTCTCACGGCGATCGCGCACGCAGCCCCTCACCCCAACCCTCTCCCCGCGAAGAGCGGGGCGAGGGGCGCACCTCGCTGCGGCGCCACTCGCCCTGAGCTTAAGACCCAGCCGTATTCTCGATCAGCCGCCGATAGAAACGGATCATGTCGGCATAGCCCTCGATGCTGAGGCGCTCATTGGTGCCGTGAAACCGTTTCAAGTCCTCGCTGTTGGCACGCACCGGTGAGAAGCGGAAGATGTTGTCGGCGATGCCTGCGTAGTGGCGTGAATCGGTCGCCGCGACCATCAGGCCGGGCGCGACGACGACGTCGGGGAAGACCTCGCGGATCGTGCGGTTCAGCGCCGCATAGGATTTGCTCGCAGTCCCCGTCACCGGCGGCGGGTCGGTGTTGCCGGGAAACGGCGCGATCGAAATCTTGTCATTATCGATCGTGGTGCGGACGTGATCGGTGACGCTGGCTTGCGTGTCGCCGGGCAGCAGGCGGAAATTGACGGTGGCTTCCGCATTCCCGGGCAGCACATTGTCCTTGTCGCCGGCATTGAAGATGGTGAGCGCAGTGGTGGTGCGGACCATCGCCTCGCTCGGGCCGTTCTTCTCGAACTCGCGCAGCAGCAGCGGCCGGAACAGCCAGAGGTTCGACAGCGCGACGCGGCTGAAGCCGCTCATCTCCGGCGCCAGCATGTCGAACATCTCGGCGACCGCGCCGCGGATATGCATCGGCAGCCGGTGATCCTCCAGCCGCGCCAGCGCCGCGCTCATCATGCCGATCGCGGTCTCGCGCGGCGGCATCGAGGAATGGCCGGGCGTCGCATGCGCGGTCAGCACCAGCGTCGCGTAGCCCTTTTCTGCGAGCCCGATCAGCGCGGCCGGCTTGTGTAGTCCCTTCATCATGCCCTCGGCGATCAAGAGGCCCTCGTCGAGCACGAAGTCGAGATGTACGCCGCGTGCTTTGAGCGTGGCCGCGATCACCTTGGCGCCGCGTGTGCCAGCGACCTCCTCGTCATGGCCGAAGGCGAAGTAGATCGTCCGCTTTGGTCGGAAGCCGTCCTTCGCCATCTGCTCGGCCGCCTCCAGCATGGAATAGAGGTTGCCCTTGTCGTCCCAGGAGCCGCGGCCCCAGATGAAGCCGTCGGCGACGACACCGTCGAACGGCTTTTGCTGCCAGTCCTTCTCGGTGCCCGGCGCGATCGGCACCACGTCCTGATGCGCGAGCAGCGCGATCGGCTGGGCCTTGGGATCAGAACCTTCCCAGGTGTAGAGCAGGCTGTGGCCGCCGATCACCTCGCGCGTGGCTGCGGCATTGAACGCCGGAAAGCTTTGCGAGATATGCGTCTCGAGCCCGTGTAGAGCGTTGGCGTCCTGCTCGGGATTGAGGAAGTTCGAGATGGTCTGAAAGCGGATCGCTTCCGACAGCCGTTTTGCCGCGCCTTCGGTGTCGACCGTCGCGCGCGGGATCGCTGCGACCTGCACTTGCCGCGATGCCCGCGTGAGGACGTTGAACAGCAAGACGCCGGCGAGCACGAGCACGCCGGCGACGATCAGCAGAACGACGTTGCGGATGATCCTGAGAAGACGGCGCATAGCCATTCCGAACGAAGCTCATGCCCCGGACGCAGCGCAGCACGCCAGTGATGCGCTGCCGAGCCGGGGCCCAGCGGCGCCATGGGTCCCGGCTCAGCGGCGCGTCATTTCATGCCGCGCCGCGTCCGGGACACGGAAGCTTACTTGTTCTTCTTCGCGCGCTCGATGCCTTCGAGGATCAGCTTGTGCGCTTCCTCGGGGCCGCCCCAGCGCAGAATCTTCACCCATTTGCCCTTCTCGAGATCCTTGTAATGCTCGAAGAAGTGCTGGATCTGCTGCAGCGTGATGTCGGGCAGGTCGCTATAGGCTTTGATCTTGTCGTAGCGCTGCGTGAGCTTCGAAGACGGCACCGCCAAAATCTTCTCGTCGCCGCCGGCCTCGTCCTCCATGAACAGCACGCCGACCGGGCGCACGCTCATGACGGCGCCGGGGATGATGGCGCGGGTGTTGACGATCAAGACGTCGCAGGGGTCGCCATCGTCAGAGAGCGTGTGGGGGATGAAACCGTAATTGCCGGGGTAGCGCATCGGCGTATAGAGGAAGCGGTCGACCACCAGCGTGCCGGCTTCCTTGTCCATCTCGTACTTGATCGGCTCGCCGCCAACCGGCACTTCGATGATGACGTTGACTTCGTTTGGCGCTTTGGTCCCGATCGAGACCGCATCGATACGCATAAAAAGCTCCGTGTTTGCCGAAAGGGGATCTCGCCCGGCAGCGATTTCGCGCTGTCATACGCGGGCTTGGCCCGCCGATCCATCGACTTTTCGCGAAATAATGAACACCGGTTCTTACCGGCTCAAATGGGCAAACGGTATCGGCGGAAGGAAGTACTGCCAGCCAAATGACAGCGGATCAATTGGTCCAGGCGAAAGCGACCTTGTCGAGCGATTTGGGCCCGAACCGCTCCGAGGAGCGCGCCACCATGCGGCCGCCCAGCGCCCGGTAAAATTCCGTAGCCGGATCGTTGTCGGACAGCGCCCAGACCACCATGCTCTTCAAATTGCTCTGCATCAGGTCGCGGCGGGCGGCGGTAAACAGGCGCCGGCCGAAGCCCAGCCCCTGGAATTCCGGACGCAGGTAAAGCTCGTAGATTTCGCCGTCGAAATGCAGGCTGCGGGCGCGGTTGCGGCCGTAATTCGCGTAGCCGGCGATCTTGTCGCCGAACACCAGCACGCTGACGCGGCTGCCCTTGCGGATCGCGCTGTCCCACCATTGCGGGCCGCGGCGATTGATCAGCTTTTCCAGTTCGGCGCCGGGAATGATGCCCTGATAGGCCGAGCGCCAAGCTTCGTCATGGGTAGACGCCACCGCGGCTGCGTCAGCAGCTTTGGCCGGCCGGACCTCGATCAGGGTTGTGCTCATGGGCGCGATCAAACCAAGTCGCCGGGCCGGCGGCAAGAGCCATCGTTAATTATCGGTTAACCTGTGGACTTTCTGCATCAGTTTCCGAGCCGTGTTGTACCGAAAGAGGACAGGGCGCCGCTTTGGACGGCAGCGAGATGCCCTGCGCCGGTGCAAAACCAGCCGTTTCGCGAAGGACTGCATGGCGGCAACGCGAGAAAAGTCCGCCCATGATGATTCGTTCCAGCTAGTCTGGCCTTTGTCGTTCGAATTCTGCTGCCGGCAGTCATGCGGTTCTCTGCGCTCATCGTTGCCCTGCTCATTCTCGCCACGCCCGCGCGTGCGCAGAGCGCGTTGGGGGCATCGGGTGCCGAAGGCGAGCCGTTTCGCCGGCAAGAGTGGCGCGTGCCCTCGTCGGATGCTGCAACGCCGGCACATGCCCTGCTCTTCCGTCCCCCGGGCGACGGCCCGTTCCGCCTCGCGTTGATCGCACATGCCTCCACGCAAAACGTGCTGCGTCGTGCGCAAATGCCGCAACCGGAGTACCGCGCGCTCGCCGCGTTTCTGGTTGCGCGCGGCTTTGCCGTGCTGGTGCCGGAAAGGCTTGGCCATGGCGCAACCGGCGGCCGTTATGTCGAGGACCAGGGCGGCTGCGACGAGGCGAACTACGCGCGCTCGGGCCGCGCCACCGCCGAGGAAATCGCACGCGCGCTGGAATTCTTGCGAGAGCAGGATTTCGTCCGCAAGGACGGCGCCGTCGTGCTCGGTCATTCCGCGGGCGGCTGGGGCACGCTCGCGCTTGCCAATGCCGACCCCAAGACGGTTGGCGCCATCATCGCCTTTGCACCCGGGCGCGGCGGCCATGCCAACGACTTCCCCAACCAGGTCTGCGCGCCGCATACGCTCACCTCGGCGGCAGGCGAGTTCGGCAAGGCGGCGCGCGTGCCGATCACCTGGGTGGTGGCGGCCAACGACAGCTATTTCGCGCCGGCATTTTCGCGGCAATTGGCCGATGCGTTTCGCAGCAGTGGTGGGAAGGTCGATTTTCGCGCGCTGCCAGCCGTGGGCAGCGAGGGCCACTGGATGATCGAGACCGAAGCCGGCGTCAAAGCCACCAGCGCTGAACTCGAGCGCGCGCTGAAATCACCAAAGCCGCTGGTGGCCAAGAAGCCATGACGCTGTATTTCCTGGTCAAATATCTGCATGTGCTCGGTGCCATCGTCATTCTCGGCACCGGCAGCGGCATCGCCTTCTTCATGCTGATGGCGCATCGCAGCCGGGACGCCGAGTTCATCGCGCGCACGGCCGCGGTCGTGGTGATCGCGGACGCCCTGTTCACGCTCTCGGCGGTCATCCTCCAGCCGGTTACGGGCGGACTATTGATGATGCTCTCGGCGACGTCGATCGCGGAGCGCTGGCTCTTGGCGTCACTGGCGCTCTACGCGGTCGCCGGGCTGTTCTGGGTGCCTGTGGTGTTCATGCAGATCGAGATGCGCGATCTCGCGCGCAAGGCGGCCGAGCAGCGCGCGGCCCTGCCGCCGCGCTATTTCGTGCTGTTCCGCCGCTGGTTCGCCTTCGGCTTCCCGGGTTTTGGCGCAACGATGCTGATCCTCTGGCTGATGATCGCAAAGCCGTTCTGAGTAATATGATGAGTGAAGTGGTGCGCAACATCCTCCTGTTGGGAGCCTCCGGCCTGATCGGCCGCTTCGTCACCGACGATCTCCGCGCCCGCGGCTTTCGCATCATCGGCGTGGCGCGACAGCTGTCGCCGGCGCAGAGGATGAGCGCGCTCGATATCGAGCTGCCGATCATGACGCTCGACGCGGCGGCGCTGACGTGCCTTCTGAACGAGCATGCGGTCGATGTGGTCGTGAATTGCGTGGGCGTCCTCCAGGACGCTCCCGGCAGCGACACCAACGCTGTTCATCGCGACTTCGTCGTGCGCCTATTGCAGGCAATTGGCGCGAGCGGCCGCGCGATCCGGCTGGTGCACATCTCGATCCCCGGCGCGGCCAACGAGGATCGTACCTCCTTTGCCACGACCAAGCGCGAGGCCGAGCGCCTGGTCGCCTCTTCCGGCATTCCCCACGTGATCCTGCGCCCGGGCTTCGTGGTCGCGCCGTCCGCCTATGGCGGCAGCGCCATGCTGCGCGCGCTCGCGGCCTCTCCGCTCGACCTGCCGGCCAAGGAGATGGCGACGCCGTTCCAGCCCGTCGCTATCAGCGACATTGCCGCCACGATCGCCTGGCTCGCGGCGCGCGACATCGACGATCCCGCCGTGAAAGCCGTGAGCTGGGACCTGATGCAGGCCGAGCCGGTCACGATGGCTGGCGTCATCAAGCAGTTTCGCCTTGCGTTCGGCACGGCCGGCTGGCCGCATCTCGCGATGCCGGCATTCCTGCTCGATTGCAGCGCGTGGGCAGGCGATCTCGCCAGCCGGCTCGGCTGGATGCCGCCGGTGCGCTCCACCGCGATCGCCGAACTGCGCCGCGGCGTGACGGGCGATCCCCAGCACTGGGTCGCGGCCACAGGCATTGTGCCGACGACACTGGCCGAGGCGATCGGGCGTCATCCCGCCACCATTCAGGACAAATGGTTTGCGCGGCTATACCTGGTCAAGGCGTTTGTGTTCGCGAGCCTGGTGGCGTTCTGGGTCGTCTCCGGTTTCATCGCCCTGATCGTCTCCTACCGCGCCGCCGCTGGCATCCTGAGCGCGCACGGCTTCCCATCCGCGCTGGTCGATCCCATCACCATCGGCACCAGCCTCATGGACATGTCGATCGGCGTGCTCATCGCCTTCCGCCGCACCGCGGGCGTCGGGCTCGTCGCGGGCATCGTTGCCTCGCTCGGCTATATGGTCGGCGCCGCGATCCTGACGCCCGACCTCTGGATCGAGCCGCTTGGCGCGCTGGTGAAGACGGGCCCGGCGATTGTGCTGATGCTGGTCGCTCTGCTGATGCTGGATAGCCGATAGCGTTTTCGGTTCGCGTGAAGAAGACGCGTCAATAAAGAGACTCTGATGAGTAAATGGCCTGACGACGACGTGATCCTGTTCGACGGCGTCTGCATCTTCTGCTCACGCTGGATCCGCTTCGTCGCGACGCGCGACACGGCGCGCCGATTCCGTTTCACGCCGATCCAGTCGGAGTACGGAACGAAGCTCGCACAGACCTTCGGCATCGATCCCGATGATCCCGACACCAACGCCGTCGTTCACGGCGGCGAAGTATTCATGAAATCGGACGCCGCGCTGACCGTGCTGTCGCAACTCCCCGGCTGGAGCTGGGTGCGCGCGCTGTTCGCCGTGCCAAAACCGCTGCGGAACGCGGTCTACAATCTCGTCGCACGCAACCGCTATCGCATTTTCGGCAAGTATGATGCGTGCTTCGTGCCGGACGCGGACTTGCGGGCGAGGGTGATCGAGTAGTAGCCCCCGTCATTGCGAGGAGCGAAGCGACGAAGCAATCCAGAATCTTTCCGCGGGGGATTCTGGATTGCTTCGCTCCGCTCGCAATGACGGAGTTTGTTGCTACGCCTTTGCCATCGTTGCCAGCACTTCATTCGCCGCCCGCTCTCCGCTGTCCCGCGCTCCATGCGCCGTCGAGAAAAAGTTCGGCGACGTCGCCTCGCCCGCAAAGAACAGCCGCCCATCGACGGGAGCCGCCAGCACGGCGCGGTCGCCGGCATGACCCGGGAGCGCGTGGGAATAGGCGCCGCGGGCGAAGGGATCGTGGGCCCATCGGGACTCACGCAGCGGCTTCAGCATGCGCCTGATGTCGTTGCCGAGGTAACCCGCGATCTCGTCGATGCTTTGGGCTGCGAAGGCGCCGTCGCCGGCGTCCTCCAATTCGCGTGCAAAGCGGCCGCCGAAAAAACCGTCGATGCAGGGCTGACCAAACGGGCGGATGTGATAGGTGCCCATGGCGGTGCGCATGGTGGCGCCGCGCAAATTGCCTTCTTTTGGAAAGGCTTCCGCGTTCTCCAGCGCCAGCGTCACCTTGTCATCGACGCCGAGCGGTAGGCCGCGCGCGGCGTCGACCTTGGCCGGGAGCTGCGGCGAGAACCGGATCGCTTCATCTGCAATCAGGCTGGTCGGTACCGTGACGATCACCTTTTCCGCGGTGAGCGTGCCGAGCGACGTGTCGAGCCGGATGCGTTTGCCGGAGTGATCGATCAGCGTGACGTTGCAGTTCAGTGCCACTGGACATGACGCACCGTAGGCCGCGACCAGCGCGCCAAATCCGGCCCGTACGCGCCAATTGAAGTAGGTGTCCTCGTAGGCGTCCATGTCCAGAATCGAGACGCGGTCGAGCTCGCAGCCGTTCACATAGGTCGAGACTGCATTGATCATCGGGTTCCAGCGATTGCCGGGTTCGAGATAGCGTTCGGCTGGCGCATCCTCGCGGTCTTGCGCAGCTTCGGACACACGCTCGTAGAATTCGTCGATCGCGCGTCCGAAGTCCTCGCGCTCGCTGTCCGGAAACACCTCGCCAAAGGCGCGATCGCGCCAGGGTGGAAGATCCCTGTTGACCTCGAAATTCAGGCGTTCGGCGATTCCTACGAAGGAGTTCTTGTCTGCCGAATGTAGCCAGCCGCAGCCGACATCGAAGATCACTTCAGGCGAGGCCTGCACGGTCCAGGCGCGGCCGCCGAGCCGGTCGCGCGCTTCCAGTACGATGATGGAGAGGCCGGAATCCTTCAGCGCGTGGGCTGCGCCGAGACCAGCGGCGCCCGCGCCGATGATTGCGACGTCGACGGAGGAGGGGAGGGAGATCATGGCTGGGCTCTAGCACGTCTGTTGTGTGCGCCAAAGCCACCACCACGTGAGCGTCATCACCCGCGAAGCGGGTGATGACAGCGAGATGACCAAGAAATGACAGCGTGAGTGGCTTACGCCACCGCTTCCTTGGCCTTCTCCGCGCGCTTGCGCTCGTTCGGATCGAGGTGCTTCTTGCGCAGACGGATCGACTTCGGCGTGACCTCGACGAGCTCGTCGTCCTCGATATAGGCGAGCGCCTTTTCCAGCGTCATCCGGATCGGCGGGGTCAGGCGCACCGCCTCGTCCTTGGACGTGGTGCGGATGTTGGTGAGCTGCTTGCCCTTGAGCACGTTGATCTCGAGATCGTTGTCGCGGGTGTGCTCGCCGACGATCATGCCGCGATAGACCTTCCAGCCGGGCTCGATCATCATCGGGCCGCGGTCTTCCAGCTTGAACATGGCGTAGGCCACCGCGTCGCCCTGGTCGTTGGAGATCAGCACGCCGTTGCGACGGCCCTGGATCTCGCCCTTGTACGGCGCATAGCCGTGGAACAGGCGGTTCATGATCGCGGTGCCGCGGGTGTCGGTCAAAAGCTCGCCCTGGTAGCCGATCAGGCCGCGGGTCGGCGCGTAGAACACCAGGCGCTGACGATTGCCGCCCGAGGGCTTCATCTCGATCAGCTCCGCCTTTCGTTCGCTCATCTTCTGCACGACGACGCCGGAATGCTCCTCGTCGACGTCGATGACGACTTCCTCGATCGGCTCCATGGTGGCGCCGGTCGCTTCGTCCTTCTGGTACACGACGCGCGGACGCGACACCGAGAGCTCGAAACCTTCGCGGCGCATAGTCTCGATCAGGATAGCGAGCTGCAATTCGCCGCGGCCCGACACTTCCATCGCATCCTTGTCGGCGGCTTCGACGACGCGCAGCGCGACATTGCCTTCGGCTTCGCGGAGCAGGCGGTCGCGGATCATGCGGCTCGTCACCTTGTCGCCTTCGGTGCCGGCGAGCGGGGAGTTGTTGACGATGAACGACATCGACACGGTCGGCGGGTCGATCGGCTGCGCCGGCAGCGGCACCTCGACGGTCGGATCGCAGAAGGTGTCGGCGACGGTGCCCTTGGTCAGGCCGGCAATGGCGACGATGTCGCCGGCTTCGGCCTCATCGAGCGGCGTGCGCTCGAGACCGCGGAAGGCCAGGATCTTGGTGATGCGGCCCTGCTCGACCAGTTTGCCGTCGGCGTTGAGCACCTTGACCTGCTGGTTCGGCTTCAGGATGCCGGACGAGATGCGGCCGGTGATGATGCGGCCGAGATAGGGGTTGGCCTCCAGGATGGTGCCGATCATCTTGAACGGGCCTTCCTCGACCTTCGGCGGCGCGACATGGCGCAGGATCAGGTCGAACAGCGGCTCCATGCCCTTGTCCTTCGGACCCTCCGGGCTTTCGGCCATCCAGCCCTGCTTGGCCGACCCGTAGAGGATCGGGAAGTCGAGCTGCTCCTCGCTGGCGTCGAGGGCCGCGAACAGGTCGAACACCTCGTTGATGACTTCGGTCGGGCGCGCGTCGGGGCGGTCGACCTTGTTGATGACGACGATCGGCTTCAGGCCGACCTTCAGCGCCTTGGAGACCACGAACTTGGTCTGCGGCAGCGGGCCTTCGGCGGCGTCGACCAGCACCAGCGCGCCGTCCACCATGTTCAGAATGCGCTCGACCTCACCGCCGAAATCGGCGTGGCCGGGGGTGTCGACGATGTTGACGCGGGTGTCCTTCCACTGCACCGAGGCCGCCTTGGCCAGAATGGTGATGCCGCGCTCGCGCTCCAGATCGTTGGAGTCCATGGCGCGCTCGGCCACCTTCTGGTTCTCGCGGAAGGTACCGGATTGCTGGAGGAGGCGGTCGACGAGGGTCGTCTTGCCGTGGTCGACGTGGGCGATGATGGCGACGTTACGAAGGTTCATGAGTGAGCTTCTTTGCGGTCGAACAATGGGTTAGCGCGATCTCGCCGGTCAGACCGGGACCTCTTTTTCGGATAACGCTGGAAACCTGAGAAACGGGCGCTTTCCGCCCAAAAAGGAAGCCCGGCCATCAAAGCCGGGCACCTCAACGCGTTTGCAGCGCAATATAGTCAGAAAACGCTAAAAAACAATGGCTTCTTTGGCCGTCGCTTGGCCGTTCTACCACGGGGTTTGGTCAAATTCTTTCAAAGTCTTGGGCATGCCAGCGCGGTGAACCCCAGGTTCCTCCGACGGGCTTCCGCGAGCCCTCCGGGCAGAAAGTCGAGCGTCTCGCGCAGCTCGTCGTCTCGTACGCTGTGACAGCAATAGCGCCTTGCCCTCGTCAGCATCTCGTTCGTCGCCAGGCCCGAATAGGCCCGATGGGTCGCCTCAAGGGCGGCTTCAACCTCGTTTGGAGCCAGCAGCATGTTGCCCATCCGGCCAGGCAGCAGCTCCGAGCGTTCTGCGCCCAGCGCGTGCCAGACGATACTCACCGGTGCATGCCGGGACGTGATGACCATACCGAACAGGTTTTGTTCGTTGGCGATCCCGGAGAGCTCGTGGCCCTCAATCAGCAACTGCACTGCAAGCTCGACAAACCCGGGAAGGCCGAACGCGCGAATGAAGGCGTTGGTTTGAGCCGCCGTTTCTGGGTTTGAACAAAAGGCCGCTTCCTCGAAATCGCCTGGGTTGGCGCGCCAAGCCGCGATCGCCTGCTCCGCTTCGATCGAAAGGCTGCTGTTCGCAGCGGCTGCCTTGAAGTGTGGTTTGAGGCGCTGACGCGTCGCGTCGTCGACGAAAAAGCCGACCCACCAATAATCGACGGCCAAGGTAGTCCTCCATGGATACCCCGGTTTTGTAGCAGCGCTCTTTGCGTGGGTTCACGTCGCGCGGCGAGGGGATCGACCCGCCTCCACGCCGATATCCTCTTCCTCCGTCGGATACACCCCGCGCAGCACCTCCTCGAAATGGCCCTTCACCGCGTCGTTGCACAGGCAGGCCCGCAATTTGAGGCCCTCGCGGTTGTACACCAGGATCGAGCCGCGACGCGTCTCGATCAGGCCTTGCGCCTTGAACGACTGGATGACGCGGCTCGCGTAGCTACGCCCGACGCCGAGCAGGGTCGCCAGCTGCTCGTGCGTGAGCGGCACGCTGTCGTTGCCGTCGATCCGCTCCATCGCGGCCAAAATCCATTTGGCGGTGCGCTGCTCGATCGAGTGGATGGCGTTGCAGGCCGTCGACTGGAAGATCTGCGCCAGCATGCAGTCGGCGTAGCGCGCAAAGATGTTGCGCAGCGTCGGCGAGCTGCGCTTGGCGGCCTCGAGCTTGCCGACATGGATGCGCACGAAGGGGCCACCGAACTTCACGACGATCCGCGTATAGGCCGGCAGATAGCCTTCGCTGACGACGCCGCCGACGGCGCCCTCGCGGCCGACCAGAATGGTCTCGACGTCGCGGCCGTCTTCGTTGGGAACGAGGAAGGTCGCAAGCGACGGCCCGCAGGGAAAATGCACGACCTGGACGTCGTCGCCGGGATTGTAGAGCAGCTCGTTCGCCGATGTTGCCTCGGTCGTCAGATGCGCCGCGATCAGCGCGTAGTCGGCCTGGCTCAGTCGCCGCAGCAGATTGTTGTAGGGCCGGCTCGCAATCTCGGCTGTCCTGTTGCTTCGCGCATCCATCCCAACGCTCTCCGATCTCCCCCGACATTAGCTGGTTCCGCTCGCCGCCTGTGTGCACAAGTGGACAGACGGAGAAACGGTGATGTGGTGCGCTTCGTTCCTGGAACCTCCGATGCGCGGGGCGCAGGCATCGGGCTGAAACCGTCCTGATTGGAACACCATGCAGCCCTCAATCGACGAGACCATGCAGCACGCTTCATTCGACGGCTCCGATGTCCCCGCCGATGTGCTGATCGTTGAGGACGATCCCATCATCGCGATCGATTTCGAAGAACGCCTGCTCGGGTTCGGCGTGAAGGATGTGCGGACAGTCGCATCCGTTGCGCGCGCACTGGATGCGATCACCGACCGCGCACCCGATTTTGCGCTCCTCGATGTCGAGCTGATCGGCGAGACGAGCTTTGCGATCGCCGAGCGGCTGGTTGCGCTGAAAATCCCGTTCGTCTTCGTCACCGGCTACGGCGACGAGGTACGCGTTCCGCCCGAGTTCGCGGGCCGGCCGCGACTGCAAAAGCCCTGCACCAGTGATGCCATGGAGGCCGTGCTGCGCGCGCGTGCCTCCAGGTAGCAGTGGGCTCTAAGCGAGCTTCGGATCGAGCGTCGTCGACCACAACGCGGTGTCGGCGCGGTCACGCATGGTCACCGTCATCTGGCCGCTTGAGCCGTCGATCTTGACGTGACCGAAGAACTGCATGCCGGCCGACGGCGGCAGGTTCTGCTTGTCGAGGCCGGGCGCCTTGACGAAACGCACCTCGGGTCCAAACGTGTTGTCCACCTCGCCCGGTCCGAACGTTCCGGCATGCAGCGGCCCCGAGACGAATTCCCAGAACGGCTCGAATTCCTGGAACTGCGCCTTGTCCGGATTGTAGTAGTTCGCGGCCGTATAGTGCACGTCGGCGGTCAGCCACACCGTGTTCCTGATCGGCGCCATCTTGATGAAGCGCAGGAGGTCGGCGATCTCGAACTCTCTCCCGCGCACCGGCCCGTCGCCCTGCGCGAAGGCTTCCGACCCCTTCTTGTTCGCAGCATCGTCGTAAACGAGGATGCTGAGCGGCATGTCGGAGGCGATCACCTTCCAGGTCGCGCGCGAGTTCAGGAGGCCGCGCTTCAGCCAGGCCATCTGATCCGGCCCGAGGAAATAGGACGCGGGGCCGTATTCCGTCTCCAGGTTCGGACCGTTGGGGCCGCGATAGCTGCGCTCGTCCAGCATGAAGACGTCGAGATGCGGGCCGTAGGAGATCTGGCGATAGACCCGGCCCGGCTCCACGATGCTCTCGCGCATCGGATACATCTCGTGGAAGGCGCGCGCGGCGCGCGCGGCGAGCAGGGTGACGTTGCGCTCCTTGTAGGCGGCCGGCAGATCCTTCGACAGCGACCAGTTGTTGGTCACCTCGTGGTCGTCCCACTGCACGAAGATCGGCACCTCGGCATTGAAGGCGCGGACATTGTCGTCGGTGAAATTGTATTTGTGCGCGGCACGGAACTCGTCGAGCGTCTCGGCGACCTTGGCCTTTTCGGGGATGGTGACGTTCTTCCAGATCTTGCCGTCGGCAAGCTTCACCTCGGAGGGGATCACGCCGTCGGCATAGATCGTGTCACCGGAATGCAGGAAGAAGTCCGGACGGTGTTTGCGCATCGCCGAGAATGTGAACATGCCGCCGTCGTCGGGATTGATGCCCCAGCCCTGGCCGGCAACGTCGCCGCCCCAGACGAAGCTGACGTCGCGGCGGTCAGCGGGCGCGGTGCGGAAGCGGCCGACCACCGGCTCGCTCTCGATCGCGGTGTGAGAGAGATCGCGGAAACGGACGCGGTAGAAGATGTCCTGACCGCCGGGCAGATTTTCGACCAGCATCTTCGCGGTGAAATCGCTCTCGGGCAGCGCGGCAATCGGCGGCAGTGCGCGGGCGTCCTTGAAGCTATCCGTCGTCGCCACCTCGACCAGCATCTGTGAGGCACGATCGGCGCGCGCCCAGACCACGCCGCCGTCGACCGTGACGTCGCCGGACTGAACGCCATGGGTGATCAGCGGCCGGTCGGCCGCGCGCGACACATAGGGCATCGCGATCGCGCCGAGTGCGCCGGCGCTGGTGGAGAGGAATTGGCGACGGGAGAATTTGATTTTCATGGAAAGGCGTCTCGAAATCGGTCGGGACGACTGCGGTGGCAGCCGTCACTGCGAAGCCAACGCTATATTGAGACAATGTGACGCAGCGATTACGCGCGGAAGCTTTTACGCGTTGCCGGCGGCGCGGAATTGGGCACCGGCGCGCTGCAGGTTCTGCGGCAGGCTGAGCAGCAGCACCTTGCGGTCGGCGACCGCGGAGTGGAACTGGTCGAGCGCGATGTTGAAGGCGGTCAGCGCGCTTTCTTCAATGGCGCCGTGGTCGAAGCAGCGCAGCGTGTCGCGCAGGATGTCGTCGGCCTCGCCCTGCATCTGGTCGAGCTCGTCGACGGTCTCCGAGCGCCGCGCCGCCGCGATCATGTCCAGCAGCCGTTCGCGCAGATGGCTGTTGTTGTCGCGCTCGTCCTTCTTCAGGTAGCCGGCGAACCAGGCGCCGATCGAGCCCATCGCCGAGAGCGCCATCAGGCTCCACCAGATGTAGTCGCTGTATCTGTCAAGGAAGGTCTTTTCCTCGCCGTCGACGAAGGCGGCCGCGCCCGGATGCACGGGGATCACGGCGTCCTTGTCGGTGTCGGGCGTCTCGATCTTCGCCGCCAGCGGGAATTCCGTCACCAGCTGCTGGCGTATCGCGAAGAGCTGCCGGGTGAAGGCGGCGACGGTGGTGTCCGACAGGCCTTTGCGCGCCACGATGTGGTGCGCGAAGCTGATCGTCTTGACCTCGTCATCGGGCCGGTCGGGCGAGCCGCCATAGGTGCCGGCGGGGATCTCGGCGGCTTCATAGACCGGATGGTTCTGCGCGATCGCGTCGGCCGAATCGATCGCGAGGAAGGTCGGCGTGCCGCCGTCCTTGGTGGAGGCGGCGATCGCATCCGCGGTAATCTTGCTGTTGACGGGGCCGGCGGCGAGATAGACGTCGGCCTTCTGGGTGCGGATCGCTTCGGCGGCTTCATTGGCCGGGAATTGCACGATCTCCACCTTGGCGGGATCGACGCCGTATTGCTGGAGGATCACCTTCAGGAGATTGACGTTGGCCTGGGTGCGGCCAACCACGCCGATGCGATGGCCGGCGAGCTGCGCGATCTTGGTGATCTTGGCGCCCTTCTTCTTGCCCTTGCCGGTCGCCGGGACCCAGAGCACGACGACGTTCTTGCGCAACGTCGCAACCGCCTGGGCGGTCTTCGGCACGTCGAGATCGCCGCGGATGATGGCGAGGTCGACCTTGTTCTCGGCGAGCGCCTCGGCGCTCGCGGTGGCGCCCTCGGTCTGGACCGGACGCAGCCGGACATAGCCCTTGCTCTGGACGAAAGCCTGCGTCAGCGCCTGCACGACCTTGACGTCGTCGCTGTTGGCCGGGCCAACGGCGATTCTGAGCGTCACCGGGCGCATGGCAAAATAATAGCCGCCGACGAGCGCGCCGACGACAGCAAGCACGAACGCGAGCGAAACAAGCATGGTCTTCCGCGCCGCCGATCGCGGCGACGTCGGTGTGGGTGTTTCGGCCAGCTCCAGGCCCCCGGTCATCGATCTCCCATACAGGCGTTTCAGGCTCGGTTTCATCTTGGCCTGGTCATTACCCCCGCAATTGTAGCAAATTTCTTGCCCGTCAGGGTTACATCTGCGTCATGGTTAGCGGATGGAGGACAACTCCATATGAACCCCGGCGTCAGCACGGTGTTAGGGTAAAGTTCCCCTGAAGACGGAGGCGACCATGACGGAGCGGCTGTCGGCGGAAGCACGCAAGCTGGCCTTGAGCGAACTATCCGACTGGACCGAGACCGGTGGCCGCGAGGCGATCGGTAGGACGTTTACCTTTAGGGATTTCAACCAGGCTTTCGGCTTCATGACACGCGCCGCGCTGGTGGCCGAGAAGATGGACCATCATCCCGAATGGAAGAACGTCTACAAGACGGTCGAGGTGGTGCTCTCGACCCATGATGCCGGCGGCGTCACCGCGCTCGATATCGAGCTCGCCAAGGCGATGAACGCCATCGCGACACAGGCAGGCCTTGGCTGACGTCTTGTTGCAATGCCGCCGCATCCCCATCTTGTGATCGGCATTGGATGCGGCCATCGGCCGCGCCGGCCTGAACGGGGAGTTTTGGACCATGGCTGCTGCCGAACACAGCGTCGGCTTTGAGCCGGCCGATCGGCTGGCGGAAGACCGCGAGACCGTGCGCCGGCGTTTCTGGCGCAAGCTGAAGCGCGTGGTCGCGCACCTGCCGTTCGCCGAGGATCTGCTCGCCGCCTATTACTGCGCCTTCGACAAGCAGACGCCGCGCCATGTGCAGGCATCGCTGCTGGGCGCGATCGCGTATTTCATCCTGCCGTTCGATGTCGTGCCCGACATGCTGCCGATGCTCGGCTTCACCGATGATGCCGCCGTGCTCGCGACCGCAATCAAGCTGGTCGCCAGCCACATCACGCCAGATCACCGCGAAGCCGCCCGCGCCGCGCTGAAGCGCGGTGTGGGCGAAGCAGAGGCGGAAGCCGCGTAGTCGCGGGAGTAACACGCTCCGCCGTCATTGCCGGCGAAAGCGGGCAATCCAGTACGCCGCGGCTTATCCGTGTCATTGCGCTGTCTCTGCAATACTGGATCACCCGCTCCAGTGCGCAATCGCGCACAAGGCGGGTGATGACAGTGAGAGTGCAGCGCTAGCGTTCCACAAGCTCGTCATTGCGAGCGAAGCGAAGCAATCCAGAGATGTTTCCGCGGTGGCAGTCTGGATTGCTTCGTCGCTTCACTCCTCGCAATGACGGTGTTTGCCGCTACTTCTTCTCCGACCTCGCCTGCGCCCGCGAGCCGTTCTCCGCTTCCCAGGCCTGGAATTGCTTGAACAGCGCTTCCTTGTCGGTCTCGGACACCTTCGCCGCCGCGGGGTTCTGCTTCAGGAATGTCTCGAAGCGTTGGCGCGCCACCGGCTCGACGCCGTGGCTGTCGAGCCATTGCTGCGCCACGGGCAGCCTGTTCCAGCCCGACAACGGGGCCGCGAGCGAGACCTCTTTCCATTTCGGATGGAAGGGCGGGTTCTGCAGCGTCGGGAATTTCGTGAAGAACGCGTCCACGAACAGTGCGATCTTGCGGTAACGATCCGTCTTCGGCCCCCAATTATAGGCGGCAAGCACGGCCGGGACCGCGATCGTGTCGACCGTCTCGCCATCCTTGATCAGGTTCGGATAGTCCTTTGCCGTCAGCGTCGCCGGCAGATAGTCGCTCTGGAGCGGCTTGGCGTAGTCCACGCCCGCAAGATGGAAGCGGCCGTCATTATTGAAGGTCGAGACCGACTTGTACGGCTTGCCGCCGACCACGATCACGGCGTCGATCTCGCCGGCCTTCAGCTTCTCCATCGCGATGCGCTGCTCGATATAGACGAAGTTGGCCTTGATCCCGAGCCGCTCGAACACCGTGAGCGCGGTGACGAAGGTGCCGCCATTGGGCAGGTCGACGCTGACCTTCTTGCCCTCGAGGTCCTTCAGTGTCGCGATCGACTTCGGCGCGATGACCTGCATCTCTTCATTGTAGAGCTTGGTCACGTAGGTGAACTGCTTCTTGATGTCGCTCGCAAAACCCTTGCGCTCGAGGTAGTCGAGCGTGTCGGCGCGCACGATGCCGAGATCGACGCCCTGGAGGAACAGGATGTCGGCGACGCTCTGCACCGAGCCGCGGCCGACGATCGGCAGCACGCGCAGCTTGTTGCCGTCATCGAGCACGGAGGCGAGGTCGGCGCCGAACTGCACATAGGTGCCGCCGATGGTGCCGGTGATCAGCGTGACCGTGTTGGCGTTCAACGCCTGCTTGGTCGAGACCGATCCGAACTGGAAGATCGCCTTCAGACTGTCCGAGACCTTGCTCGGGTCGTATTCGGTCTGCTCGGCCTGTGCTGACAGGCCACACATCGTCACGATGGCGGCTAGCGCCATTCTCAAAGCGTTACGCATGATGTCCTCTGCTTAAATTGAAATCCTAGTCCTGAAGTTGCGTGAGGCGCGCCCGCGCCTCCGCGGATCCGAGGGCAGCGGCCTTCTGGTACCAGCTTCGTGCAGTGGCGGGATCCGCGGTGATGCTGCGCGTATCCTTGGTGCCGAGTACGGCCGGGTCAAAAGTCTGCGCCAGAACGAACGCCGCTGTCGCATCCTGCGCATTCGCCGCGCGCTCGAGCAGCAGCCGGGCGGCTGCGATATCGCCGATGGTCATCAGGCTCCTGGCGCGCGTCATCAGTCCGGCCAGCGTGTCGGCGTCGAGCGTTTTGACGGGCTGAGGTGGCGCCAGCGGTGCGGGCGGCGGCGCGACGGGCGCGGCGGCGGCTTGTGCCGGCGTCTGCGCTTGCAGCGCGTTCTGGTAGGCGGTCGCGATCGCCTCGCGGCTCGGCGGCGCCGGCGCCGTGACTTCCCTGGCTTCTGCGGCGGCGAGTTGCATCGGGTTCGACACCCGGGCCGGATCCTTCAGCGGGGTCTGGCGTGCGACCGGGGCCGGTGGTGTCGCCGGCTCCTCGGCCGCCACGCTGCTTATCCATGCCGTAGCATTGGCGGCGAACAGGCGGCTGACGTCGGAGTGGAACAACGTGACCAGCACTGCGATCGCGGATGCGGCCAGCACACTGGCGACGATTTGCGTCGCGAGGCCGACGCGCCGCGCGCGGCGGGGGGTAAACTCTCGTGGATCCGGCGTGCCCTGCGGATCGGACAAAAACAGCGGCATCGGATCGTGCGGTGAAAGCTCGGTCCGGTCGGCCTGTGCCAGATGATAGGGCATGGCGTCCAGATCGGTCATGACTTGCTCGGCGTCGAACGCCCGAGATGTCTTGGACAGACGGTAGGCCGTCGTCTCCATGGTCTGATGCTCCCCTATTACTAAACGCAACGCGCTGGGGGCATCCCGGGTGAAGTCTTCTTATTGTTGTCCAGAAGCCCCCGCTCACTGGAACCGGTAAATCGCCGTCCGATTCAGCCCAAAAGACGACCACGGTTTGGGCGAATCAGGAAACATTTGGGTTTGATTGAGGCAAGAGCGGGACGTGCACCGCAATTTTGATCGCGGTGGTTGAGGGAACTTTTACCTTAAATCCGGCGGTCTGCTGCGAGAGGCGTTGCATGCACCACATTCTACGCGGTCATTCCCCGCGACCCGGCTACGCCAAGGCCGGCTACGCCAAGGCTTTAGCGTAGGCGGCGAGCGGGAAATCCAGTACGCGGCGGCTTCTCCGCATGCGTCTGACGTCGCTGGAATACTGGATCGCCCGCTCCAGTGCGCAACTGCGCGCAAGGCGGGCGATGACAGTTGGATGACAGTTGAATGTGCGGCCGGCGATGACGGCCAGGTTTGTGGCGAGCAACGTTTCGTAACATCCGCGCGACGTCAGGGATGCAGGATCACCTTGCCCATCGCCTGGCGGCCGGCCAGCACCTTCAGCGCATCGGCGGTCTGCGCCAGGGGGAAGGTGCGGTCGACGTGGGAGGAGATCTTGCCTTCCGCCGTCCACTTCACGAGCTTCTCCAGATTGGCGCGGTTCTTCGCCGGGTTGAGCCGCGTCCAGGCGCCCCAGAACACGCCGCGGATATCGCAGCCCTTCAGCAGCGCGAGGTTGAGCGGCATCTTTGGAATGTCGCCGGCGGCAAAGCCGATCACCAGGAAGCGGCCTTCCCAGGCGATCGAGCGCAGTGCCTGCTCGGCATAGGCGCCGCCCACGGGATCGAAGATGATGTCGACGCCCTTGCCGTCGGTGAGCTTGCGCAGGCCCTCCTTCAGATCTTCCTTGCCGTAGTTGAGCGTCAGCTCCGCGCCGTGCGCTTTCGCAAAAGCAAGCTTCTCATCCGACGAGGCGCAGGCGATCACCCTCAGGCCCATCAGCTTGCCGAGCTCGCAGGCCGCCAGGCCGGTGCCGCCGGCTGCGCCGAGCACCGCAAGCGTCTCGCCCGGCTTCGGGCTCGCGCGATCCTCGAGCGCGTGCAGCGCGGTGCCGTAGATGATGATGATTCCGGCCGCACGGTCGTAATCGAGATTGTCCGGAATCTTCACGATCGAAGCCGCCGGCAGCGCGATCTTCTCGCGCGCCCCGTTATGGCCGCATGAGGCCACCACGCGGTCGCCCACTTTCAGATCGGTCACGCCGGGGCCGATGCTCTCGATCACACCGGCGACTTCGGCGGCCGGTGAGAACGGGAACGGCGGCTTGACCTGGTACTTGCCCTGAATCATCAGGATGTCGAAGAAATTCAGCGCCGCCGCCTTGATCGCGATTACGGCTTCGCCGGGCCCTGCCACCGGATCCGGTACATCGGCCAACACGAGATCGTCGGGCTGGCAATATTGCGAGCAGAGGATGGCTTTCATGGCGACACCTAGGCGTTTCAAAGCGGAATTGTAGTTTGCCTGCTTTTGCCGGATTTAACGCCGGCCCACAATCCGGTTTCTTTGTTCAAAGCGATGCGTAGGCCTATTCTCCGTCATTGCGAGCGCAGCGAAGCAATCCAGAATCTTTCCGCGGCGACAGTCTGGATTGCTTCGCTGCGCTAGCAATGGCGATGTTTGCGGACGGGAGGATTCAAACGATGTTTGAAACAGGCCTGCTCAGGGACAAGCGCATCCTGGTTACCGGCGGCGGCTCCGGACTTGGTGCTGCGATGGCGCGTCGCTTCCGCGCGCTCGGCGCCGAGCTCGTGATCTGCGGCCGCAAGCGCGATCGCCTCGAGGCTGCCGCCAGCGAGATGCGAAACGAGACCGGCGGCAAGGTCACAACCATCGTCTGTGATGTCCGCGACGGCGCGGCGGTCGATGGCATGATGGATCAGATCTGGCGCGAGGCGCCGCTCGATATCCTCGTCAACAATGCGGCCGCGACCTTCATCGCGCAGAGCGAGCATCTCTCATTCCGTGCCGCGGACGCGATCCTGGCGCCGACGCTGCATGGCGCGATGTATTGCACGCTTGCGGCGGGCCGCCGCTGGATCGAAGGCGCGCACAAGGGCGTCGTGCTCTCGATCCTTTCGACCTCGACCATTACCGGCCGTGCCTTCACCGTGCCCTCAGCGATGGCGAAGTCGGCCGTGCTGGCGATGACCAGGAGCCTCGCGGTTGAATGGGGGCCGAAGGGCATCCGCACCGTGGCGATTGCGCCGGGTCCGTTCCCGACCGCCGGCGCCTCCGGCCAGCTGCGCCCGGAGGGCCGCGATGAGGGCTGGGCGTCGCGCAATCCGCTGGGCCGCACCGGAGAGCATGCCGAGCTCGCCGATCTCGCCAGCTTTCTGGTCTCGGACCGCGCCGGCTATATCAATGGCGAGATGGTGGTGATCGACGGCGGCGCCCATTTGCGCAGTTCCGGCGCCGAGGACCTGAGAGCTGGCTCCGCAAATTCGGACAGTAGCTTGAGTGGATTTTCTGCCTGAGAGCGGCGAGGCTTCTTGCCGCGAATCAGGAGCGAAGATGACGAAGAGGAGTCGCCGGACGCATTCTCCGGCATTCAAGGCAAAGGTGGCTTTGGCGGCCGTGAAGGGGGAGAAGACGTTGGCCGAGCTGGCGCAATTGTTTGATGTCCATCCGAACCAGATCACGACCTGGAAGACCCAACTCCTGGAAGGCGCCGCCGGAGTGTTTGGGCAGGACAACGGACCGGCCGAGGCGCCGGTCGATTTGAAGGCGTTACATGCCAAGATCGGCGAGCTTGCGTTGGAGAACGATTTTTTGTCCGGCGCGCTCACCAAGGCGGGCCTGCTGAGCGCAAAGCGATGATCGACCGCGACCATGATCTGTCTGTCGTGCGCCAGGCGAAGGTCCTGAACCTTGCCCGCAGTACGGTTTACTATGAACCTCGGCCGGTTTCGGCCGAGGACCTTGTCTTGATGCGCCGGCTCGATGAGCTGCACCTCGATTATCCCTTCGCAGGGGCGCGCATGCTGCGATCGCTGTTGCAGCGTGAGGGCATGCAGATTGGCCGCCGCCACGTCGCGACGCTGATGAAGCGCATGGGGATCGAGGCGATCTATCGCCGTCCGAACACGAGCAAGCCCGCACCGGGCCACAAGATCTACCCGTACCTATTGCGCGGATTGAAGATCGAGCGGCCGAACCAGGTCTGGGCAATGGACATCAGCTACATTCCGATGCGACGTGGATTCGTCTACCTCGCGGCGGTCGTCGATGTGTTCAGCCGACGGGTGTTGGTCCATCGCGTATCGATCACGATGGAGACGATATTCTGCGTCGAAGCGCTCCAGGAGGCGTTGGCGAAGCACGGCAGGCCCGAGATCTTCAACACGGATCAGGGTAGCCAGTTCACCAGCCTCGACTTCACCGGCGTGCTGCTGGACGCGAACATCGCCATCAGCATGGACGGCAAGGGTGCCTGGCGCGACAACGTGTTCGTCGAGCGGCTGTGGCGCACTGTCAAATACGAGGAAGTCTATCTGCGTGCTTACGACAGCGTGCTCGAGGCGCGAGCATCGATTTCCAAATATCTGGCGTTCTACAACCGAGGACGTCCTCACTCGAGCCTTGACGAACGCACGCCCGACGAGGCTTACTTCGGCGCGCAAACGATGGTGACGGCCGCATGATCGTCGCCAACGATTTTGCTGCGGCTCTGGTCGGGCTTACGCCCTCCCGACGCCACAGCAAAATCGTAAAGCCCCGCCTTCAGCATAACCCGGCAGGAATCCACTTAATTTTCGCGGGGCGCTGTCCAAACAACCGGGGCCAGCTCTCTGCTCGGCTGGACCGAGGCGCAATGGGCCGCGCAGCGCGCCGCCAGATCCAAGGGCTAAGACCGAAAGACTAGGACTTTCTTCCCTGTAACCTCGTTCCGAATCAGGCTCTTACCGGCTATTTTGGGTGCGGGACAAAGTCCGGCCGGGCCATCTTCCAGTCACAATATTGAGGGAACCACTCCAGGATGTGGCGGGTGCTTTTTTTATCCTTGATGACTGGCGTGGTGGCGTGCGGGATGGCCGATCTTGCGCGCGCGCAAACCGCGCAACCGGCGCCGAAGGCAGTGGCTAAGCCGGCCGCGGATGCCAAGACCGCAGCAAAGACGGCGGCAAAGCCCGAGAGTAAACCGGTGGCGCCGCCTCCGGCCATTGCAGGCGGTGCGGAGCCGTCCCTGATCGGACAGTTCGGCACCTGGGGCGCCTATTCGGCGACGCCCAACGGCAAGAAAGTTTGTTTCGCGCTGGCAAAACCCTCGTCCTCGAAGACCAATCCGCCGAACCGCCCGCGCGACCCGGCCTATGCCTTCGTCTCCACCCGGCCGTCGGAGAGGGTCAACAACGAAGTCTCGGTCATGATCGGCTACGCGCTGAAACCGGGCTCGGAATCGACCCTGGAGGTCGGGGGCGCGTCCTACGCGATGTACACGCAAGGCGACGGCCTCTGGATCAAGAACGCGGCCGAGGAGGAGCGGATGGTCGAGGCCATGCGCAAATCCGCCGATCTCGTGGTCAAGGGCGTCTCGGCCAAGGGGACCGAGACCACCGACACCTTCTCGCTCAAGGGCCTGGCGCAGGCCCTCGATCGAATCGCGCAGGACTGCAAGCGGTAGGGTGCGTTTCGCGCCAATTTGGCGTTGTTTGGGGGCTTTCAAACGCCTATTTGAAAGCTGCTTCCCCTCACGGTGAGGAGGCGCGCAAGCGCCGTCTCGAACCGCGAGGCCGAGATGCTTGTTCCGGGCCTTCATCCTTCGAGACGCGCGCGATGCGCGCTCCTCAGGATGAGGGGCGAGAGTTTTTCTCAAGACAGAATGACGATGACCGTTCAATCGACCGACACCATTGCCGCCGGGCTTCCCTTGGAAAAGGTCCCGCTCGAAACCTATGTGCCGCCGGCGAGGCCCTCGCTCATCGGCCTGTCGCGGAGCGAGCTTGCCGAACGCCTCGGCGAGATCGGCGTAGCGCCCGCGCAGCGCAAGATGCGTGTGCAGCAATTGTGGCACTGGATCTATTTCCGCGGCGCCAGGAGCTTTGACGAGATGACCTCGATCTCGAAGGACATCCGCGCCGAGCTCGCAAAGCACTTCACCGTCGACCGGCCCGAAGTCGTGGCCGAGCAGATCTCCAATGACGGCACCCGCAAATGGCTGTTGCGCCTGCCGAGCGGTGACAATGTCGAGAGGGCGCATGAAGTCGAGTGCGTCTACATTCCCGAGACCGATCGCGGCACGCTGTGCGTCTCCTCGCAGGTCGGCTGTACCTTGAACTGCTCCTTCTGCCACACCGGCACGCAGCGGCTGGTACGCAACCTCACCGCCGGCGAGATCGTCGGGCAGGTGATGGTGGCGCGCGATCGCCTGAATGATTGGGCCGATCGCGAGAACGGCACGCGCCTCGTCACCAACATCGTGATGATGGGCATGGGCGAGCCGCTCTACAATTTCGACGCGGTGCGCGATGCCCTGCTCATCGTCGGAGACAATGAAGGCATCGGCATCTCCCGCCGCCGCATCACGCTGTCGACCTCGGGCGTGGTGCCGAACATCGTGCGCGCCGGCGACGAGATCGGCGTCATGCTCGCGATCTCGCTGCACGCGGTGCGCGACGAGCTGCGCAACGAGCTCGTGCCGCTCAATCGCAAATATCCGATCGCGGAATTGCTGCAGGCCTGCCGCGATTATCCGGGCGCCTCGAACGCGCGCCGCATCACCTTCGAATATGTGATGCTCAAGGGCGTCAACGATTCCCTCGACGACGCCAGGCTCCTCGTGAAGCTGCTCAAGGGCATCCCGGCCAAGATCAACCTGATCCCGTTCAATCCCTGGCCCGGCACGGCCTATGAATGCTCGGACTGGGACCAGATCGAAAAATTCTCCGAATACATCTTCAACGCCGGCTATTCCTCGCCGGTGCGTACGCCACGCGGCCGCGACATCCTCGCCGCCTGCGGCCAGCTCAAATCGGAGACGGAAAAGCTCTCGGTTCGCGAGCGCCAGGCGCTGCGCGCGATGGCGATGACCGATTGACATGAAGCGGCCATCAACGTGCGTCATGGCCGGGCGTCGTTATTTCTAGGCAGTCATTCCGGGCTCGAAAAGCCGAACTATGGTGCGCAGTTGCGCACCTGAGAATCTCGAGATTCCCCGAAGCGCAATTGCGCTCGGAGGTTCCCGCTTCGCGAGCCCCGGAATGACGGTGGGGGACGTTGTGTTACATTCGGTCAACGATGATGGATGCGTCCGATGGCACTGATCGGGCGCCTCGTCGTGATCTTTCTCGGCTTTCTGGCCTCATGTCTGGTCGGCGGCATGATCGTCGTGGCTGCGCTGCTGTTCCCGGAATTCTCCGATCTCGGCGCAGGTCCGGTCGATGAAGGCACGATCGACGTCCTGCTCGGCTTTGGCTTCATCTTCATCTCCGGCTTCGCGCTGTTGCCGGCGATGGTCATCGTCGCGATCACCGAGGCCTTCTATATCCGCAGTGCGCTCGCCTATGCGGTCGGTGGCGGGCTCGTCGGGCTTGCCTGCTATCTCGGCCTTATTCCGTTCCATCCCGAGACGCTCGAGTTCGAGGGCATCGTGCGCCGCCATCTCGAGATCATGACCGGCGCGGGTATCGTCGCCGGTGTCGTCTACTGGATGATCGCCGGTCGCAATGCGGGCGCCTGGCGCCATCCGCCGCCCCCGCGCAAGTCGCCCCCGCCGCTGCCGTCGAATTCGCGGCCGGATGCGCTGTAGGTAATGTAGTCATTCCGGGTTCGATGCTTCGCATCGCCCCGGAATGACAGCCGAAGGGTTTCCATCCCCATCCCGCTCGGCTAAACCGCGCGCCATGAACCGGACTGGACTCTTCATCGCGCTGGCGCTGTGGCTCGTGATCGGCGTCGTCTTCGGCGTCTTTCCCGAGCTCGATCTCAAGCTCGCCTCGCTGTTCTTCGATCCTGAGACGAAGACCTTTCCGCTCAAGCTGAATGGCTGGGCCGGCTTTGCGCGGGATGCGGCGATGTGGATCGCCTGGGCGTTCGCAGTTCCATCGATCGTGGCGCTGGTGGTCAAGCTGGTCAGGCCCGACCGGCCGCTGATGGTCTCGGGACGAACGATCGTCTTCCTGCTGGTGACGCTGACGCTGTCGGCCGGCATTCTCACCAATCTCGCCTTCAAATCCTATTGGGGCCGGCCGCGCCCGGTGGTCGTGACCGAGTTCGCCGGTGACCTGCCATTCGTGCCGTGGTGGGATCCGCGCGGCGGCTGCGGACGCAACTGCTCGTTCTTCTCCGGCGAGGGCGCGACCGCGTTCTGGACGCTGGCGCCGGCTGCGCTGGCGCCGCCCACGTGGCGGCCGCTCGCCTATGCCGGGGCCGTGGTGTTCGGCACAGTCACCAGCGGCCTGCGCATGGCCTTTGGCGGGCACTTTTTCACCGACGTCTCGATCGCCGGCCTCGTCACCTTCCTGGTGATCTGGCTCGCCTACGCCCTGATTTACCGCTGGCCGCGGACACGGTTTTCCGACGAGGCGGTCGATGCCGCCCTGACCCGGCTGGCTTGGCCGGCCTATCGGCTCCGCCAGCGCGTGTTCGGCCGCAAAACCGGCCCGGCAGCGTCGATGTAAGCCATTAAAGGCGTGCCCATGCACGCGAAATTTGATAATCGCGCAAGTCACACCGAAAGACGACATCAGCCCCTTAAGATCCGATTGGAAGCGCCATGACTACGATTCTGAAGAGCCTGCCCAAGGGAGAAAAGGTCGGCATCGCTTTCTCCGGCGGTCTCGACACCAGCGCAGCGCTGCTCTGGATGAAGCAGAAGGGCGCGCGCTGCTATGCCTATACCGCCAATCTCGGCCAGCCGGATGAAGCCGACTACAACGAGATCCCGCGCAAGGCGATGGAGTTCGGCGCCGAAAAGGCGCGGCTCGTCGATTGCCGTACGCAGCTCGTCCACGAAGGCATCGCCGCGATCCAGTCGGGCGCCTTCCACATCTCGACCGGCGGCATCACCTATTTCAACACCACGCCGCTCGGGCGCGCCGTGACCGGAACGATGCTGGTTGCCGCAATGAAGGAAGACGGCGTCAACATCTGGGGCGACGGCTCGACCTTCAAGGGCAACGACATCGAGCGCTTCTATCGCTACGGCCTTTTGACCAATCCATCCTTGCGCATCTACAAGCCCTGGCTCGACCAGCAGTTCATCGACGAGCTCGGTGGCCGCGCCGAAATGTCGGCGTTCATGACCGCCCAAGGCTTCGCCTACAAGATGAGTGCGGAGAAGGCGTATTCGACCGACAGCAATCTGCTCGGCGCCACGCACGAGGCAAAGGATCTCGAGAGCCTCGACAGCGGCATCAAGATCGTCAATCCCATCATGGGCGTGCCGTTCTGGCGCGACGATTGCACTGTGAAGGCCGAGAAGGTCGTGGTGCGTTTCGAGGAGGGCCAGCCCACAGCGCTCAACGGCCAGACCTTTGCAGATCCTGTCGCGCTGTTCCTGGAAGCCAATGCCATCGGCGGCCGCCATGGCCTCGGCATGAGCGACCAGATCGAGAACCGCATCATCGAGGCCAAGAGCCGCGGCATCTACGAGGCGCCCGGCATGGCGCTCCTGCACATCGCCTATGAGCGCCTCGTCACCGGCATCCACAACGAGGACACCATCGAGCAATATCGCGTCAGCGGCCTGCGCCTCGGCCGTCTGCTCTACCAGGGCCGCTGGTTCGATTCGCAGGCGCTGATGCTGCGCGAAACCGCGCAGCGCTGGGTGGCGCGGGCCGTCACCGGCGAGGTGACGCTCGAGCTGCGCCGCGGCAACGACTATTCGATTCTCAACACGGAAAGCCCCAACCTGACCTATGCGCCGGAGCGGCTGAGCATGGAGAAGGTCGAGGACGCGGCGTTCACGCCGGAGCATCGCATCGGCCAGCTCACCATGCGCAACCTCGACATCGCCGACACCCGCACCAAGCTCAAGCTCTACACCGAGAACGGCTTGCTGTCGGGCGGCGAAGGCTCGCAGATCTTCCGGCTCGAGAGCGACAAGGGTTAAGCGCGTCTGCTCGTGTCCCGGACGCGATGCAGCGCCATAAGCGCGTTCACGCGCGTCTTCGACGCGCTATGGGGGTGCGTCGCAGAGCCGGGACCCAGAATCTCGATCCAATTGCATCGATAGTAGATGGGCCCCGGCTCAGCAGCGCATCACTGCGTGCTGCGCTGCGTCCGGGGCACGAGAGTGCAAGAAACAAAAATGGCCGGGATCGCTCCCGGCCATTTTGCATTTGTGGCTGCGCTTACCGCGGCGGCGTGGTGCCGGGCGGGGGCGGCGGCAGCGAGGCCTGGCCGCCGTTGAGCAGCGGCGTGATGCGGCGGATGGTGACGCGCCGGTTGATCAGGCTCGGCCCCTGCGTCTGCTCCTTCAGATACTGCTCGCCGTAGCCCTGCGAGGTCAGGTTCTCCGCCGGCACATTGAACTGCTGGGTCAGCAATTCGGCCGCGGCCTGCGCACGGCGGTCCGACAATGACAAATTGTCGACGTCGTTGCCGACCGCGTCGGTGTGGCCCTCGATCAGGAACACCTCGCGCGGGTTGCGCTGGATCGCCCGGTTGAGACCGTCGGCGATCACCTGCAGCCTCGCAGCCTGGTCCGGCGGGATGGTCCACGACCCCGTCTCGAAGTTGATCGTGTTGACGTCGATGCTCGGCATCTGCATGCGAACATTCGGGCTGTAACGGATCTCGTCGAGCGAGTAGCGCCGATCGATCCGCTGCACCGGCGGTGCCTCCATGGTCTGGTAGATCACGTCCGGCGACGCCTCCTGGGCGTCGACGATGTAGCGATCGTAGGGAATGTTCACCACCGGCGGCGGCACGTCGACATAGAAGCCGCCGACCGACCGCGGATCACGGTAGCTGTTGTCGATGATGATGATCTCGCGCCCGCCGGGGTCCCTGCGGATACGCCGCAGCAACTGACCGTCCGGACCGACCACGGTGATCACCTCGCTGCCGTCGGGACGGATCACGACGGTGCGGGTTTCGCCGCCGACCGTCTCGCTGCGGATGTCGCGGGCGCCATAGCGGAAGCGATAGAGATCGTTGCCGCGGACGTACGCTTGCCCGCCCGGGTCGCGGATGATGATGCGGTCCGGCTCGGTGTAGACGGTGCGGCCGCCTTCGACGACCTCCTGTCGCTGGTTGCGGTAGTCGGCGATGGTGGCGCCGATCACGGCACCGGCCACCACGCCCGCTCCGATAGCGAGCGGCGTCAGATCACGCTGCGGCGGGCGCGGCGGTGGCGGCAGCGGCGCTGCGACCGTCGGCGCGGCCCGGAAGGCCGGCGCAACCGTCGGCGGAGCGTATTGCGCCCTGTTGGGCGGTGGCGCTGCGGCTGGCGTGCCAGGGACGACAGTTGGCGCCGCGGCGCCGGCGGGAGGCGTGGGCCGGGCCGGGGCGCCCGCCTGCGGCGCAGGCGGAGTTCCGGCAGCGGGCGCACCCGCAGGCGGCGTGCCGGCTGGCGGTGTGGTTGCAGGGGGCGTTGCGCCCTGACGTCCGGTCGGCGGCGTCATGGCTCCGCCGGGAGCCGGCGTTGCTGTCGGGGCCGGGGTTGCGCCGGGGGCGGGCGTCGGTGCCGGACCCGTGCGACCTGCCGGTGGCGTGGTCGTCGCACCGCCAGGAGCGGGCGTAGCAGTTGGCGCGGGCGTCGGGGTCGGCGTGGCGCGCGTCGTTGGTGCCGCCGGTGCAGGCGTCGCTGTCGGCGCTGGCGTCGGCGCGACCCGTGCCGGAGGCGCGGCAGGGGGCGTCGGGGTCGGTGTCGGAGCAACGCGCGACGGCGCTGCCGGAGGCGGCGGTGTTGGCGTCGGTGTCGGGGCAACGCGCGCGGGCGGTGCAGCCGCAGGCGGCGGAGGTGGCGTCGGCGCATGCTGCTGCGGTGCCGCCGCCGGGGGTGGCGATGGTTGCTTTGGAGCCGCTGGCGCCGGAGGTGGTGGCGGCGGCGGAGGCGTCGGCCGTGTCGGCGCAGCCGCCGGAGGTGGTGGTGTCGGGGCATGCGGAGGCGCAGCCGTCGGCGGCGGCGCACTCGGACGCTGGGGAGCCGCGGGCGGAGGCGGCGGTGGGGCCGGTGCGGGGCGAGCGGCCGGCGGTTGTTGCGGCGGCGCCTTCGGCTGCTCCCGCGATGGCTGCTTCGGTTTTCCGTCAGGGCCGGTTTCGCCCTGCGCCTGCGCGATCACGATGGGTGCGCTTTGCGCGTGCGATGCGGAGCTTGCGAATGGCATCGCGGTCAGAGCCGTCGTGGCAAGCAGCACGAAGCGAAATTGAGTCATGTGATGAGATCCTGGGGAAGGTTCTTGTAGAGGAAGTTCTTGGAGTCAGTGTTGCGATCAACAGATACGCGTTAGGCCGGATTGTGGCGGGCGAAGCAGCCGCGTCTCGATTTATTTCTGCATGCAAATCACTTCAGAACATCGACGTTCATTGCGCATTCAGGCCCATCTTGCAATCGCCTCGAATGTGACGATGCGACAAATTCGCATCCGTCGCGGGATTGGGCGTGCGCGGCCCGTTCGGTCCGCGCGGCGGGATCTCCTCCGGGAC
Organism: Bradyrhizobium sp. CCGUVB23; assembly: GCF_024199885.1. Lineage (NCBI taxonomy): Bacteria > Pseudomonadati > Pseudomonadota > Alphaproteobacteria > Hyphomicrobiales > Nitrobacteraceae > Bradyrhizobium > Bradyrhizobium sp. CCGUVB23. Next base: position 3,746,512 of record NZ_JANADQ010000001.1, on the reverse strand, counting down.
ACGGCCGGGCAATTCATCGGGTCGCGGTGACTCGCCGGGCTCGCGCACAGGCGGCACGATATCCGGCTGCGGATTGCCCGGTGGAATTCCTGGTGGCGGCTCACTCGGTGTGCCCGGTGTTGCCGGCGGAATCTCCGGGGGTTCGGTCGGCATCATCCATCATCGACATATCGTTGCTCGAAAGACGATAACGTTGCCGATGCGTCGATGTTCCCGCGCATCATGACGATGGAACAGGCCTATTCGGGCGCGTGACAGACGGCTTCGATGTTGTGACCATCGGGGTCGAGCACGAAGGCGCCGTAATAGGTCGGATGATAATGCGCGCGAATGCCAGGCGGTCCATTGTCGCGCCCGCCGGCCGCGATGGCCGCCTTGTAGAACGCATCCACGGTGGCGCGGTCCTTGGCGAGAATCGCGACGTGCACCGGCTTGTTCAACGCGCCTTCGCCGCCGATCCAGAAGTCCGGCTTGCCGTCGGCGCCAAAGCCCGCCGCGGGATCGTGGCCGGTCTGCTCCTGCGTGACCTCCATGATCAGGCTGTAGCCGAGCGGCGCCAGCGCCTTGGTATAGAACGCCTTGGCGCGCTGATAGTCGGAAACAGGAAAACCCATGTGATCGATCATCGGAATCTCCGTCGTTGATCGTCGTCAGCGTGACAGGAAGGTGTTGCTCCGTGTCTTGCGCGTGATGGCAAAGCCGCGCGCCACCATGTCTGCAATACAATCCTCGCGCCATTCGTTTTGTGACAGATGCTCGATCACGACAGCGCGGGGCCATAGCGATTGCGGCGCGTCGCGGAAGAAGCCGATCAGCACGCGGTCTTCAAAGCCCTCGACGTCGATCTTGAGGGCATCGACCTTCGTGATGCCGGATTCCTCGAGGATGCGTATCAGCCGTAACGACGGCACTTTGATGGCCCTTGCCGTCGCCGTGCCGGTCACGACATGGCTGGCGCCGAGATTGTCGCCGTCGGTCTCGATCATCAGCTCGCCGTCGGCATCGCCGGCCGCAGCCTGCACGAGGCGGACCTGCATCGATCCCCGGGTCGATTCTTGGATCGATCCCGACGCCTGGTTGTTGAACGAGAGCCGCGCGAAGGTCATGGGATGCGGCTCGATTGCGACGATCCTGCCCTGCGCGCCGACATGGCGCGCCATCACCAGCGCGAAGGTGCCGACATTGGCGCCGACGTCGACGAACACCCCGCCGCTTGGTGTGTGCTGCCGCAGGAACTCGAGCTCGTCGAGATTATAGTCGGGGTTGAACAGCGCACCGCGCTCGGTCGCGCTCGCCTGGTGATGGAAGCGGAACGAGGCGCCCTGATGCTGCACGTCGACGGGACCCGCGCGCAGCAGGTTGACAAGCCGCGACAGCCACGGGCGGAACGCGCCGCGCTTCAGCCCGGAGCGGTGCGCAAGCGAAATGATCGCAGCTTGCGCCGCATTCGGCGCGAACGCGCCGAATGGAGCGGGCTTGGGGTCGGTATCGCGCGTCAAGCAGAGGTCCTCGTTGCAAGCGGCGCATGCATAGCCGGTTTTGCGCACGACTCCAACGTCGCTCAGACCGCCTTTTTCGGTGCCGGCTTGCGTTGGCGCAGGAAGCTGCCGAGCAGCCGCCGCTTACCCCTGCGCGGGATGAGGTCGACGTCGCTCACGAGCCTGGCACCGCCCCTGTGCCGCTCCAGCACGATCTTGCGGCTATGAAAGGCCTCGAGTTCGGCGCGATGCGCCACGCTGACGATGGTCGCCTTCGGCAGTTCGTCCGTGACCATCTTCATCATCCTGTCCTGGCTCTTCTCGTCGAGCGCCGAGGTCGCCTCGTCAAGCACCACGATGTCCGGGCTGTGCAGCAACAGCCGCGCGAAGGCGAGACGCTGCTTCTCGCCGCCGGACAGCGTCTGGTCCCACGGGCCCTCTTCCTCGATCTTCTCCTTGAGATGATCGAGGCCGACCTTGCGCAGGGCTGCGCAGATCTCATCGACCGTCCAGTCTTCGGCTGCGCCCGGATAGGCGACCGCACGGCGCAAGCTCCCGGTCGGCACGTAGGGACGCTGCGGCAGCATGAAAAGCCGCCGGTCGGGATGGAGGTTGACGCTGCCACCACCCCATGGCCACAGGCCTGCGATCGCGCGCACCAGCGTGCTCTTTCCGGTGCCGGATTCGCCGGCCACCAGCAGCCGCTCGCCGGGCTCGATGACCACCTCGGTTTCGCTGACCACCGCGGTGCCATCGTCGAGCGTGACGGAGAGATCGCGCAGCTCCAGCATCGCATCATCGTCCGTATCGCCACGCTTGATACGCCCGATGCCGTCACCCTGCTCGGCGCGTTCGAGACCATCGAGCGACATCATCAGCGAGGCAATGCGCCGGGCGCAGGCGTTCCAGTCGGCCAGCGGCGGATAGTGGTCGACCAGCCAGCCGAACGCGCTCTGCACGATGGTGAAGGCGGAGGCGGCCTGCATCACCTGCCCGAGCGTCATGCTGGCGTCGAGGAATTTCGGTGCGCAGAGCAAGAGAGGGACCACGGGAGCAACAAGGCTCGAGCCCTGAGACACCAGGGTGGTGCGCATGTGCTGTCCAGCGAGCCGGGCCCATTGGCGCAAGACGTTGCTGAAGTTGCGGTCGATGCCGTCGCGCTCCTCCTCTTCGCCGCCGAGCAGCGCGATGCTCTCGCCGTTCTCGCGCACGCGCGTCAGCGTGTAGCGGAAGTCGGCCTCTGCCTGGTTCTTGTCCTCGGAGACCCTCACAAAACGCCGGCCGATCACTGCGATCGAACCCGAGGCAATCGCGGCATAGACGACGGCGGCGATCACGAGGAAGCCGGGAATGGTGAGCGATGTGGCGCCGAGCCTGACCGTGAGCGCGCCGCCGATGGTCCAGAGCACGACGATGAAGGTCGCCGCCGACAGGAATGCCGCGGTCACGCCGGCGAGAAAGTCAACTGGTGAATCGGTGGCGATGCGCAGGTCTTCCGCAATCCGGTATTCGGGATTGTCGTGGTCGCCGCCGACCAAATTGAGCTGATAGTAGCGGCCATTGGCGAGCCATCGCGTCAGCACGCTTGCGGTGAGCCAGGCGCGCCAGCGGCGCTGGATGCGCATGCGCGCGAAGACCTGGGCCACCCCGAGCGCGACGCTGCCGAATGCGAGCGGAAAGAACACCGCTGTCAAATGGTAGACGGTGGAGGCGTCGCGCTGCTCGATCGCATCGAAGATCGCGCGATTCCAGACGTTGATGCCGTACTGAAAGCCGACGGTGGCGACGATCAGGACCCCGAGCCCGATCGAGAACGGCCAGGCCAGCCGATCGCCATTTGGGCCCCAAAAGCCCCTTGCACTGATCCAGAAGCGGGTCAGCAGATAGTCTTTCCGCGCTTCCTCGATCTCCTCAGGCGATAGATCGGCGCCCGATTCGAGAATCTCCGGAGGCGGCGGAGCGACCTCCTCGTCGTTCTCGCCGGCGATCTCGATTATGGGCGGCTTCCTGCCCTTTTCGCGTTCGGCGGCCGGCTTTTGCATTGCTGAACAACGCGAGGGAAATCAGCCGGTTCCTTCTGGCTTCAGCGGCTCGCGGAAGTCACTCCGCCGCTCCATCCCGCACGCGGCGCAGCCGTGCCGCCTTGTACAGCACGCGCGACAGCGCCTCGATCGAGTAGGGCTTTTGCAGCAGTTCGAAGCCGAAGCTGCCGTCCTGCGCCAGCACGTGGCTGTAGCCGCTGGTGAGCACGATTGGCACGTCGATGCCGCGGTCGCGGATCGCGTGCGCGAGATCGAGGCCGGTCATGCCGGGCATCACCACGTCGGAGAACACCACGTCGAAGCGATCCGCGTCCACCGTCAGCTCGGCGAGCGCATCGCCGGCATTGTCGACCAGCGTGACGCTGTAGCCGAGCTCGGTGAGACCATCGGCGGCGAAATTGGCCACCTCGATATTGTCCTCGACGACCAGCACCGACATGCCGCTGCCGGCGAGTGCCGGTGCGGTGTCGGGCGCCTGCCGCTGCGGCAGCACCTCGGCGGGTACGCGCGGCAGATAGAGCGTGAAGGCGCTGCCGCGGCCGACCTCGCTCGCAACCGTCACCTCGCCGCCGGATTGCTTGACGAAGCCGAACACCTGCGACAGGCCGAGCCCGGTCCCGTGGCCGACCTGCTTGGTGGTGAAGAACGGCTCGAAGATGCGGCCGAGCTGGCTTATCGGGATGCCGGACCCGGTATCGGTGACCGTGACGGTGATGAAGCCATGGCTGCCGACGAGATGTGTCAGGCTGTCGGGAACGGCCGTCGCCGCCTCCACCGTGAACGTGATCCTGCCGCGGCCCTGCATCGCATCGCGCGCATTGACCGCCATATTGAACAGCGCCGTCTCGAACTGGCCGGCATCGGCGTTGACGAGAAAGGACGCCGCCGGCAGCCGCATCACGATCTCGATGGCCGGTCCCGTCAGCGTGGCGATCATGTCGCGCAGCGACTGCACGCGCGTGCCGACGTCGAACACCTCGGGCTTCAGCGTCTGCCGCCGTGCGAAGGCCAGGAGCTGCGAGGTCAGCTTTGCGGCGCGCGCGACCGCATCAGTGATGGCGTTGATGTAGCGCTGCCGCCTCTCCTCCGACAATTGCGGTCGGTTCAACAGGTCGATGGAGGCGCGGATCACGGTCAGCAGGTTATTGAAGTCGTGCGCCACGCCGCCGGTGAGCTGTCCGAGCGCTTCCAGGCGCTGGCTGTGCTTGAGTGCCTCCTCGGCGTCGCGCCGCCGTGCCGCTTCGGCCTGGAGGTTCTGCGTGCGCCGGAACGCCAGCGCGAGGATGAAGAAGAGCAGGGCGGTGGCAGGCAGACCGAAAATCAGGTGCTGGCCCATGGTGGCGAGCCAGCGCGAACGGATCGCCGAGGTCTCGAGCCCCGCGCTGACATAGATCGGATATTCGGCGACGCGCTTGTAGCCGATGCGCCGCTCGATCCCGTCGGCGGGCCAGGCGATGGTCATCAGCCCGTGCGCGGGGCTCAGCGCGATCTTCCGGCCGACCGGCCCACCGGGGTCGAGCCGGACATCGCGATCGAGGTGCGGATAGTGCGCGAGCAGGACGCCGTCGGTCCGCCCCAGCGCGAAGAAGCTGCCGGGATCGCTGCCGATGCGCGCGTAGAAGCTCTCGAAATATTCGGGAAACACCGAGGCCTGGATCACGCCGATGAAGCTGCCGTCGTCGGACTCGCGGCGGCGGCTCATGCCGAAGAAGCGGGCGCCCTGGTAGGGCTGGCGCGGCGTCAGCGGCGTGCCGATGAAGGTGCCGATGGTCTGGTCGACATGGGCGTTGAAATAATCCCGGTCCGCGAAGCTGACCTGCGGCGCCGGCGACAACAGGCTGTTGACCAGCGCATGGCCCTGCGCATCGAAGATCCAGACAGATTTGAGCTGCGGCAGCGAATCGGTCAGCCGCTTCAGGCGAAGATGCAGCGCCCCCTCGCGCGACCGGATGGCCTCGTCCGAAAGGCCGCGCACCACCTCGTTGAGCTCGGCGAGGCTGCGGTCGATGGTCTCGAACACCTTGAGCGCATGCTCATGGGCGACGTCGAGCGTGCGCTCGATCTCGCGGTCGGCGATGTCGTTGGTCGAATGATAGGAGATCGCCGAGGCGATGATGAACAGCGCAATCGGCAGCGCCAGGGATGCCGCCATCATCCACTGCAGCAGTTTCAACGAATTGCGTTGCGCACCCTGCACAGTCGCTCCTGACCCGGAACGAAGCTTACTTGAATTTCCCGCAGGGAAGGAAGTGGCTTGTGATGGGAACCTTTGGTTGCGGCCGGCGCGTCTCCGCCCGCGAAGGATGCGCCAGTAGCAATCCTGAGCTAAGCTACCATAGGTAGCAATACGGCCGCGGCGATGTCCGGCCGCCGCCGATGCATAAAAGTTCGCTTAAACTTGCCGCTCGACGAGCTTCAGCTTCAGCTCGGCGATCGCCTCTGCGGGGTTGAGGCCTTTCGGACAAGCCTTGGCGCAGTTCATGATGGTGTGGCAGCGATAGAGCCGGAACGGGTCCTCGAGATTGTCGAGCCGCTCGCCGGTCGCCTCGTCGCGCGAATCGGACACCCAGCGGTTGGCCTGGAGCAGGGCGGCGGGGCCGAGATAGCGCTCGCTGTTCCACCAATAGCTCGGGCAGGAGGTCGAGCAGCAGGCGCAGAGGATGCACTCGTAGAGGCCGTCGAGCTTTTCGCGGTCCTCGTGGCTCTGGCGCCATTCCTTCTGCGGCGTCGGCGAGGTCGTCTTCAGCCACGGCTCGACCGAGGCGTATTGCGCGTAGAAATTGGTGAGGTCGGGGACGAGGTCCTTCACCACCGGCTGGTGCGGCAGCGGGTTGATCTTCACCGCGCCGTCCTTCACGTCGTGCATCGAGCGGGTGCAGGCGAGCGTGTTCTGGCCGTCGATGTTCATCGCGCAGGAACCGCAGACGCCCTCGCGGCAGGAACGGCGGAAGGTCAGCGACGGGTCGATGTGATTCTTGATCCAGATCAGGCCGTCCAGCACCATCGGACCGCAGTCGTTGGTGTCGACGTAATAGGTGTCGACGCTCGGGTTCTTGCCGTCGTCCGGGTTCCAGCGATAGACGCGGAATTCGCGCAAGTCCGTCGCGCCCGCGGGCTTCGGCCAGGTCTTGCCGCCGGTGATCTTCGAGTTCTTCGGAAGTGCGAATTCAACCATTTTCGATCAGGCCTTCGCTTTCGCTCAGTACACGCGCGCCTTCGGCGGGATGTACTGGACGTCGTTGGTCATGGTGTAGTTGTGCACCGGGCGGTAGTCGATCGTGACCTTGGCGGCATCGTCGAGCCAGGCCAGCGTGTGCTTCATCCAGTTCTTGTCGTCACGCTCGGAATAATCCTCGCGGGCATGCGCGCCGCGGCTCTCGGTGCGGTTGGCGGCCGAGTTCATCGTCACCACCGCCTGCGAGATCAGATTGTCGAACTCGAGCGTCTCGACGAGGTCCGAATTCCACACCAGCGAGCGGTCGGACACCGCGATGTCGGTGATGCCGCTGTGGACCTTCTGGATCAGGTTCTGGCCTTCGCTCAGAACCTCGCCGGTGCGGAACACCGCGCAATTGTTCTGCATCACGTGTTGCATGCCCTCGCGCAGCTTCGCGGTCGGCGTGCCGCCGGAGGCGTAGCGGTAATGATCGAGGCGGCCGAGCGACTGCTCGGCGGAGTTCGCCGGCAGCTCCGGCTGCTTGCCGTTGGCGGTGAGCTTCTCGGCGCAGCGCAGCGCCGCGGCGCGGCCGAACACCACGAGGTCGATCAGCGAGTTGGAGCCGAGACGGTTGGCGCCGTGCACCGAGACGCAGGCGGCTTCGCCGATCGCCATCAGGCCCGGTATCACGGCGTTGTCGTCGCCATCCTTCTTGGTCAGCACCTCGCCGTGATAATTCGTCGGGATGCCGCCCATGTTGTAGTGGACGGTCGGCACGATCGGGATCGGCTCGCGGGTCACGTCGACATTGGCGAAGATCTTTGCCGATTCGGAAATACCCGGCAGCCGCTCCTGCAGGACCTTCGGATCGAGATGGTCGAGATGCAGGAAGATGTGGTCCTTCTTCTTGCCGACGCCGCGCCCCTCGCGGATTTCGATGGTCATCGCGCGCGAGACGACGTCGCGCGAGGCGAGGTCCTTGGCCGACGGCGCGTAGCGCTCCATGAAGCGCTCGCCTTCGGAGTTGACGAGATAGCCGCCCTCGCCGCGCGCGCCTTCGGTGACGAGACAGCCCGAACCGTAGATGCCGGTCGGGTGGAACTGCACGAACTCCATGTCCTGGAGCGGCAGGCCGGCACGCAGCACCATGCCGCCGCCGTCGCCGGTGCAGGTATGGGCCGAGGTGCAGGAGGCGTAGGCGCGGCCATAGCCGCCGGTCGCCAAAATCGTGGTCTGGGCGCGGAAGCGATGCAGCGTGCCGTCATCGAGCTTCAGCGCGATCACGCCGCGGCAGGCGCCCTGGTCGTCCATGATCAGGTCGATGGCGAAGAACTCGATGAAGAATTCTGCCGCATGGCGGAGCGACTGGCCGTACATCGTGTGCAGCATGGCGTGACCGGTGCGGTCGGCGGCCGCGCAGGTGCGCTGCGCCTGGCCCTTACCGTAGTCCATGGTCATGCCGCCGAACGGGCGCTGATAGATCTTGCCGTCCTCGGTGCGCGAGAACGGCACGCCCCAGTGCTCGAGCTCGTAAACGGCTTCCGGCGCGTGGCGCACCATGTATTCGATCGCGTCCTGGTCGCCCAGCCAGTCCGACCCCTTCACGGTGTCGTACATATGCCAGCGCCAGTCGTCCTTGTGCATGTTGCCGAGCGAAGCGGAGATGCCGCCCTGCGCCGCGACGGTGTGCGAGCGCGTCGGGAACACTTTGGTGATGCAGGCCGTGCGCAGGCCCGCCTCGCTGCAGCCGACGACGGCGCGCAGGCCCGCACCGCCCGCGCCGACCACGACGACGTCATAGGTATGGTCTTCGATCGGATAGGCTTTTCCGTTGGTGGCGGGAGCGCCGCTGCCCTTGCCATTCGTGGTGGCGGCCATGGGTTACACTCCGGATGACAGCTTGAGGATCGCGTAGGTCGAGGCGAGCGCCACCGCGATCGAGAAGAAGTTGTTGAGCATGACCGCAACGAGCTTCAGCTTCTCGTTGTGGACGTAGTCCTCGATCACGACCTGCATGCCGATCTTCATGTGCCAGGCGCTGGCGAAGATGAAGAGCAAGAGGATCAGCGCGATCGGCAGCGAGCCGAGGATCACCTTGGCTCCGGCCTGGTTGCTGCCGAGCAGCATCATGACGACCACGATCACAGGCAGCATCAACAGCGTCATCGCGACGCCGGTGAGGCGCTGGCGCCAGAAGTCAGACGTGCCCGAATGCGCGGCGCCGAGGTTGCGGACGCGGCTGAGCGGCGTGCGCATGCTGCGCTTGGGTGTATCGGTCGTGCTCATCGTCCGCCTCCGATCGCGTAGGCAATGATCCAGATCAGGACAGTGAGCGAGATGCCACCGATCAGCGCGCCCCAGGTCAGGGCCTCGCGCTCATTGGCCTTGAAGCCGTAGCCGAGGTCCCAGACGAAATGCCTGATGCCGCTGAGCATGTGATGCATCAGGGCCCAGGTGTAGCCGAACACGATGAGACGGCCGAAGAAGCTGCCGGTGAAGGCCTGCACATTGCCGTAGGCCCCCGGGCCCGACGCCGCCGCAATCAGCCACCAGGCGAGCAGAACCGTTCCAAAATAGAGCGCGATACCGGTGGCGCGGTGGACGATGGATAGCGCCATCGTCAGCGTCCAGCGGTAGACTTGCAGGTGTGGTGAAAGCGGTCGTTCGATCCGTGCGGTCATGGGCGGCTTTGGTGTTTTATTGCGGCCCAGCATGGGGCGCGCGGGGATCGCGAAAGGTCGGCCCTATTTACGGAGTCGAATCTATCCACGCAATCACCAAATCGCCATAAAGCGAACCAGCGTTCAGCTCTAGAGGGATCACGAAGCAAGGCTGATCAGGAGCTTGGTATACCAGAACGACATCGGGATGTTGAAGAGCTGAATCTTTCGCCGTTTCTTGGGGGCCTCGCTTCGCGACTTGAAATCGCAAGAGGATCGTCCTCACGCGAACCAGTCCGTTCATGCCGAAAAGCGCGGCCAAAGCGACCTGGGGCGGAACCGCGAAGAAGCCTGCCGCTTGAGCTGTTTTCACGTCCATCATCCCTCCAAGGCGCTTCCGATATGCGTGCCCTGCATCCCGCGCCTGTCGCTACCCGCTGACGACCACGAGCGAGATAGCCTAGAAGTTGCGGACGCGTCGCGCTTCGTCCGGGTGCATCGACCTGGGGGTTCGTGGCTCACGTGCCGGGATACGATTCGCGTGATTGCAGGTCTCAATCTCCAGGACATCGTCGAGCTGGCGCTGCTGCTCATCGCGGTCGGCGCGCTCTCGGGCTTTCTCGCCGGCGTGTTCGGCATCGGCGGCGGCGCAATCCTGGTCCCCGTGTTCTACGAATGCTTCCGCATCGCCGGCGTGCCCCTGGAGGTGCGGATGCCGCTCTGCGTCGGCACCTCGCTTGCGGTCATCATCCCGACATCGATCCGCTCGTTCCAGGCGCATTACAAGCGCGGCGCGGTCGACATGGCGGTCCTGCGCGTCTGGTGGCTGCCGATCGTCATCGGCGTCATCGCCGGCAGCGTGGTTGCGCGCTACGCGCCGGAGCGGCTGTTCAAGATCGTCTTCGTCGCCGTCGCTTATTCCGCCGCGGCGCGGCTCATTTTCGCGCGCGAGACCTGGAAGTTCGGTGACGACCTGCCGAAAGGGCCGCTGATGCGCGCTTACGGCTTTCTGGTCGGCATCCTCTCGACGCTGATGGGAATCGGCGGCGGCCTGTTCTCCAATTTGCTGATGACGTTCTACGGCCGCCCGATCCATCAGGCGGTCGCGACCTCCTCGGCGCTCGCGGTGCTGATCTCGATCCCCGGCGCGCTCGGCTACATCTATGCCGGCTGGCCGGCGGCGGCGCGTTTTCCCGAGGTCGCAGCGCTGCAATGGCCGGTCGCGCTCGGCTATGTCTCGCTGATCGGCGCCGTGCTGGTGATGCCAATGAGCCTCGTCACCGCACCGCTCGGTGTGAAAGCCGCGCATGCGATGTCAAAGCGCACGCTGGAGACCGCGTTCGGCTGCTATCTCTTCATCGTGGGCAGCCGGTTTGTGCTGAGTTTGCTGGGTGGGCAATAAGCGCTGCACATTCCGTCATTGCGAGCGTAGCGAAGCAATCCAGAATCTCTCCGTGGCGGCGGTCTGGATTGCTTCGCTGTGCTCGCAATGACGATTCATTGTGGCGCCGGCCTCAACCCACGTCGTCCTGGACAAGCGAGCGGAGCGAGCGTCGATCCAGGACCCATTAGCACAGGGAATAGTTTGGCGAAGACTCGTAGTTACCGCCTCGCGCCGCAGCTCTTCCCTGGGGTAATGGGTCCTGGCTATCGCCAGGACGACAGCGAGAGTGGAGCGCGGCGCTACTTCTTCGTGTAAATATCCTTGTAGGTATCCCGCAAGACGTTCTTCTGCACCTTGCCCATCGTATTACGTGGCAGCTCGTCGACGACGAAGACGCGCTTGGGCATCTTGAACTTTGCGAGCCGGCCGTCGAGCGCCTTCAGCACCGCGGCCTCGGTGACATCGGCGCCCTTGTTGCAGACCAGGACGGCCGTGACGCCTTCGCCGAAATCAGCATGCGGCACGCCGATCACGGCGGACTCGATCACGCCCGGCATGGCGTCGATCTCGCTCTCGATTTCCTTCGGGTAGACGTTGAAGCCGCCGGAGATCACGAGATCCTTGCCGCGGCCGAGGATGTGGACGTAGCCCTTGGCGTCGATCTTGCCGAGATCGCCGGTGATGAAGAAGCCGTCGGGACGGAATTCGGACTTGGTCTTCTCCGGCATGCGCCAATAGCCTTTGAAGACGTTCGGTCCCTTCACCTCGATCATGCCGATCTCGTCACGCGGCAGCTCCTTGCCGGTCTCGGGATCGGTCACGCGGGCGGACACGCCGGGCAGCGGAAAGCCGACCGCGCCGGGCACGCGCTCGCCGTCATACGGGTTCGACGTGTTCATGTTGGTCTCGGTCATGCCGTAGCGCTCGAGCACGGCATGCCCGGTGCGCGCAGACCATTCGCGATGAGTTTCGGCGAGCAGCGGCGCCGAGCCGGAGATGAAGAGACGCATGTGCTTGGTCGTCTCGCGCGACAGCGCGGGGTTTTGCAGGAGGCGCGTATAGAATGTCGGCACACCCATCAGCGCGGTGGCGCGCGCCATCAACTTGATGATGAGGTCCGGATCGAGCTTCGGCAGGAAGATCATCGAGGCGCGCGCGAACAGCGTGACGTTGGTCGCCACGAACAGGCCGTGGGTGTGGTAGATCGGCAGTGCGTGGATCAGCACGTCCTGTTCGGTGAAGCGCCAGTAGTCGACCAGCGTCAGCGAGTTCGAGGCGAGATTGTCGTGGGACAGCATCGCGCCCTTGGAGCGACCGGTGGTGCCTGACGTGTAGAGGATTGCGGCGAGATCGTCGTTGGCACGCGCCACGGTGGCGAACTCACTCTTCGCCTTCGCGGCGGCGTCCGTCAGCGAGCCCTTGCCGTCGGGCCCGAGCGTCTCGACCTTGGCCTTCACCTTGGCGGCGATCGCGGCGATGCCGTCGGCCTTGGAGGGATCGCAGACCACCAGTGACGGCTCGGCGTCGGTGATGAAGTAGTCGAGCTCGTTCAGCGTGTACGCCGTGTTGAGCGGCAAATAGACCGCGCCGGCCCGCACGGTTGCGAGGTACAGCACGATATTGGCGACGGATTTTTCCACCTGCACCGCGACGCGGTCGCCAGGCTTCACGCCGCGCTCGACCAGCACATTCGCCATCTGGCCCGCGCGTGCGATCAGCTCGCCATAGGTGATGCGGCTGCCGTCATGGGTCTCGATCGCAAGCCGCGTCGGATCCTCGAGGTTATCGAACAGGCGGGAAAACAGATTGGCGTTGGCAGCTTGGTTCATGCAACATTCCTCAACGGCGAAGGCCGGTCAAAACCGAGGGCTGGATTAGCAAAAACAGCCCCGATGAAGCAACGGAGACAGTTTGCATGACAAACGAAAGGAAACGCGTGGCCTGGGTCACCGGCGGCGGCAGCGGGATCGGGGAGGCCGGCGCGGAGGCGCTCGCGGCCGACGGCTGGACGGTGGTGGTGTCCGGCCGCCGCAAGGACGCGCTGGATGCCGTGGTTGCCAAGATCGCCAAAGACGGTGGGGCGGCGGAGGCGATCCCGCTCGATGTCAGCATTGCCGCCGATGTGCAGAAGGCGGCTGATCAGATCCTGGCCAAGCACGGCCGCATCGACCTCCTGGTCAACAGCGCCGGCATCAACGTTCCCAGGCGAAGCTGGGACGACATGGAACTGGAGGGTTGGGACGAGCTCGTCGAGATCAACCTCAACGGCGTGCTCTATTGCATGCGCGCGGTGCTGCCGGCGATGCGCAGGCAGCAGGACGGATGCATCATCAACGTCTCGTCCTGGGCCGGCCGCCACGTTTCGAAAATGCCGGGCCCGGCCTACACCACGACCAAACATGCGGTGCTGGCGCTGACCCATTCTTTCAACATGGACGAGTGCGTCAACGGCCTGCGCGCCTGCTGCCTGATGCCGGGCGAAGTGGCGACGCCGATCCTGAAACTGCGCCCCGTCGTGCCCAGCGAGGAGGAGCAGGCGAGGATGCTGCAATCCGAAGATCTCGGCCGCACCATCGCCTTCATCGCCTCGATGCCCCCGCGCGTCTGCATCAACGAGGTGCTGATCAGCCCCACGAATAATCGCGGCTTTATCCAGACGCCGCTCAGCAGGGATTGAGATTACACTCCGTCGTTGCCCCAATCCCAACTCGTCGCCCCCGCCTAGTGCGCAATTGCGCACGGGGGGCGGGGGCCCATAACCACAGGGAGTGGTTTGGCGAAGACTTGTGGTTACCAGTCGCGCACCACAACCACTCCCTGTGGTTATAGGTCCCGGGCTCGCGCTTTGCGCGCCACGGGACGACGAGCGGAGGATGTGGCGCCTGCCCCACACTGCGGTACTGGCGTGCGTGGCGCGAGCGCGCAGCACCCCACGAATTCGCCCACCCAAAGTTTCACGCATCACAATAAATTATTGTCCGAAACCGCGTCGCAAACCCTCCCGTAGTTCGGCCAACGACGGCGCTATCGCCTCACACCTGTCGCAAGGTGCCGTTGTTGCAGGACTTCATCCAGATATCGGGAGACTCTCCATGTCGAAGCGTATTGCCTATCTCACCGCCGCAGCCTTCAGCGCACTCGCCATCACCGCGACCATCGTCGCGCCGGTTCGCGCCGAGGAAAAGACCGTCATGGTCGGCGGGGCCGCGATGTTCCCCTCCAAGAACATCATCCAGAATGCCGTCAACTCCAAGGACCACACCACGCTGGTGGCGGCGGTGAAGGCCGCCGGCCTCGTGCAGACGCTGGAAGGCAAGGGCCCGTTCACGGTGTTCGCGCCAACCAATGCTGCCTTCGGCAAGCTGCCGACCGGCACCGTCGACACCCTGGTCAAGCCGGAGAACAAGGCGACCCTGACCAAGATCCTCACCTACCATGTGGTGCCCGGCAAGCTCGAGGCCTCCGACCTCACCGATGGCAAGAAGCTCAAGACTGCCGAGGGCGAGGAGCTGACGGTCAAGAAAATGGACGGCAAGACCTGGATCGTCGATGCCAAGGGCGGGACCTCGATGGTGACGATCACCAACGTCAACCAGTCGAACGGCGTGATCCATGTGGTCGATACCGTGCTGATGCCGGCGACGTAACACCGCAGTACCCTGTTTCATCCCCGAACAGGATGCGCGAAACGGCGAGCCGGGGGATCCCGGCTCGCTTTATTGTGACCGCGATGTTTCATAGGCATCGGTTCGATGCCTATGAGGGCGTAACGAAACCGAAATTGCCGGCGTATATTTGTTGTCACGCGACCCCTGAGGACGGAACCACCATGTCCAGCCTTGCTGCAACCGATGCACCCGCTACCGCCTCGCCGGCGAAGGTCATTCAGCCGGCCTGGGTGAGGGTGATGCACTGGATCAACGCGCTTGCCATGATCCTGATGATCATGTCGGGCTGGCAGATCTACAACGCCTCGCCGCTGTTCAACTTCAGCTTCTCTCGCAACATCACGCTGGGGGGCTGGCTCGGCGGTGCGCTGCTCTGGCATTTTGCGGCGATGTGGCTGCTGATGATCAATGGGCTCGCCTATCTCATCACCGGCTTCGCCACCGGCCGTTTCCGCAAGAAGCTGCTGCCGATCACGCCGTCGGGTGTGCTCCATGACGTCAAGGCGGCGCTGACCTTCAAGCTCGGTCATGATGATCTTACCGTCTACAACTACGTGCAGCGCCTGCTCTATGCCGGCATCATCGTCGTCGGCGTGCTCATCGTGCTGTCGGGCCTGTCGATCTGGAAGCCCGTGCAACTCTATTACCTGGTGATGCTGTTCGGCGACTATCCAACCGCGCGCTACGTCCACTTCTTCTGCATGGCCGCGACCTGCGCCTTCCTCGTGGTCCACGTCGCGCTCGCGCTGCTGGTGCCGAAGAGCCTGCGCGCCATGATCATCGGTCGCTGAGCGAGCATGATCCGGAAAAGTGGGAGCCGGTTTTCCGACAAGATCATGCTCAGAACAAAAGATTCTGGAGAACTGTCATGGCCAAGCGTTCATTCCTGATCTCCGGCGTCGACAAGCGTCTCCTGATCAGGGACTCGCTCAAGGTGATGCCGGACCTCACACGTCGCCGCTTCATCACGGGCGGCGCCAGCCTGGGTGCGCTGAGCCTGCTCACCGGCTGCGACGTCGTCGATTCATCCTCCGCCGAGGAGATGCTGAAGACGGTGTCGAAATTCAACGACGCGGTGCAGGCCTTCATTTTCAACCCGGACGCGCTGGCGCCGACCTTCCCGGAAAGCGCGATCACAAAGCCGTTCCCGTTCAATGCCTATTACGATCTCGACGAGGCGCCCGAGGTCGACGGCAAGGACTGGAAGCTCGAGGTGCGCGGCCTCGTCGACAACAAGAAGTCCTGGACGCTGGACGAGCTCTACCAGCTCCCGCAGGTCACGCAGATCACCCGCCACATCTGCGTCGAGGGCTGGAGCGCGATCGGAAGCTGGACCGGCACGCCGCTGCGCGATTTCCTGAAACTGATCGGCGCCGACACCCGCGCGAAATATGTCTGGTTCCAGTGCGCCGACAAGGACGGCTACAACTCCCCGCTCGACATGCGCAGCGCACTGCATCCGCAGACTCAGATGACGTTCAAATATGCGAACGAGATTTTGCCGCGCGCGTACGGCTATCCCATGAAGATCCGCGTGCCGACAAAACTCGGCTTCAAGAGCCCGAAATACGTGGTCTCGATGGAAGTCACCAACGAGTACAAGGGCGGCTACTGGGAAGACCAGGGATATAATTCGTTCAGCGGGAGCTAGCCGCGGTTTGTAGGGTGGGTTAGCGAAGCGTAACCCACCTCTTCTCCCTCTGCGCGAAATAGTGGTGGGTTACGCTTCGCTAACCCACCCTACGACACCGAGCCTTTCGGCCTCACCTTCCTCTGGCACAGCGCCGCGACCGCACCGAGCGCTAACAACGCCGCCGAAACATTCAGCGCATACGAAAGACTGCCCAGCGCATCCGTGATCGCGCCGACCACGATCGGTCCGAGCGTCTGGCCGACGCCGAACGAGATCGTCATCGCCGCGATCGCGGTCGGCCACACCTGCGGCGGATAGTTGAAGCGCACGAACGCGGTCGTCGAACCGACCACGGCAAAGAAGGCGACACCAAATACGACGGCCGAGGTCGCAAGCCATGCCGTCGAATGCCCCAGCATCGGCAAGCTCGCACCGAGCGCGTTGGTGCCGAGGATGATCGCGGTTGCGAGCCCGCCGCGGTCGAGCGCCAGCACGCCGCGCCAGACCCAGGGTGTGACGAAGGCGCTGACCCCGATCAGGCTCCAGAACGCGGCCTGCGCGGCCGCCCCGCCGCCGGCATCGCGCACATAGGCGATCATGAAGGTCATGTAGGCGATGTAGCCCGCGCCGAACAGGAAGTAGCCGGCGAGATAGATCAGGATGGGCGGAAGCGCGAACGTGCCGTGCCCCGCCTCGCTGAACCGCGCCTTGCTCTCGATGCGGACCAGAAACAGCGGGATCGTCATGGCGGCCGAGAGCAGCGTCAGCGCCCACCACACGATCCACCAGGAGCCCGGCCCGAAATGCTGCAGCGTGAACGGCGCGATCAGCCCAGAGGCGAGGATGCCGACGCCCGGGCCGGCATAGAACAGGCTGAGCAGGAAATTGGCCCTTTCGGGATGCGACTGCGCGATGGTTGCGGCCAGCGCGCCGCCGGCGACGAAGCCCGCCGCCGCGCCAAGGCCCAGCACCAGCCGCGCCAGGCTGAGCGCGATGAAGTTCCCGGTGAGTGCGCAGACCGCCAGGGCCGCGAGGCAGGCCAGCGTTCCACCACGGATTGCAGCCGACCAGCCGACCCGCTGGATCAGCCGCGAGGCCATCAGGGCGCCGGCGAGGTAGCCGACGGCGTTGATGGTGTTCATGAAACCGGCGGCCGAATAGGACCAGTCGAGGCTGTCCCGCATGTCCGGCAGCACCAGCGCATAGGCAAAGCGGCCGATGCCAAGCCCGACCGTCGCCGCCAGCGACAGCGTCAGGATCAGCCGCGCAGGGCGCGGCTCTAATGGGGCGCGGTCAGGGGCGTGCAAGGGGTGCTCCGGCAAGGCTGATTGTGGCAGGGCCTGCCCGCCTTGCACAGCCACGCCGCGGCAATGGTGTCTTGCCAAGCGCGCAACGCCGCTCTAGCACTCCGGCCGAATTCGATCTCAGAGGAACCGACCATGGCGACCCATAAACTGCTGCTGCTCCCCGGTGACGGCATTGGCCCCGAAGTAATGGGCGAGGTGAAGCGGCTGATCGACTGGATCAATTCGGCCGGGATCGCCAAGTTCGAGACCGACACCGGCCTCGTCGGCGGTTCGGCCTATGACGCCCACAAGGTGTCGATCTCCGAGGGCGACATGGCCAAGGCCAAGGACGCCGACGCCGTGATCTTCGGCGCGGTCGGTGGTCCGAAGTGGGATGCGGTGCCCTACGAGGTGCGCCCGGAAGCCGGCCTGCTCCGGCTGCGCAAGGATCTCGCCTTGTTCGCCAACCTCCGTCCCGCCGTGTGTTATCCGGCGCTGGCCGACGCCTCGAGCCTGAAGCGTGAGGCGATCGAGGGCCTCGACATCGTGATCGTGCGCGAGCTCACCGGCGGCGTCTATTTCGGCGAGCCCAAGACCATCACCGATCTCGGCAACGGCCAGAAGCGCGCCATCGACACCCAGGTCTACGACACCTACGAAATCGAGCGCATCGCCCGCGTCGCGTTTGATCTCGCCAAGAAGCGTCGCAACAAGGTGACGTCGATGGAAAAGCGCAACGTCATGAAGTCGGGCGTGCTCTGGAACGAGGTCGTCACGCAGGTCCACAAGCGCGAATATCCCGACGTCACGCTCGAGCATCAGCTCGCCGATTCCGGCGGCATGATGCTGGTGAAATGGCCGAAGCAGTTCGACGTCATCGTCACCGACAATCTGTTCGGCGACATGCTGTCCGACATCGCGGCGATGCTGACCGGCTCGCTCGGCATGCTGCCCTCGGCTTCGCTCGGTGAAGTCGATGTGAAGAGCAAGAAGCGCAAGGCTCTGTATGAGCCGGTGCACGGCTCGGCGCCCGACATCGCCGGCAAGGGTCTCGCCAACCCGATCGCGATGATTTCGTCCTTCGGCATGGCGCTGCGCTACTCCTTCGACATGGGCGCGCTCGCCGACAAGGTCGATGCTGCGATCGCCGCCGTGCTGGCGAGCGGCCTGCGCACCGCCGACATCAAGTCGGAAGGCACGACCGCCGCCTCGACCACGCAGATGGGCGAAGCGATCTTGAAGGAACTGCAGAAGCTGCACGCGTAACGGCAAGCACCGCAATCGCAGGGTGGGTTAGCGCAGCGTAACCCACCTCTTTTTGTTTCCGCGGAGGCAAACACTGGTGGGTTACGCCTTCGGCTAACCCACCCTTCGTCGTCTGCTAGTGGAGCCACCTGATGGATGCGTCGCATCGACCCAAGATCGCGGAAACCGTCATCCATGAAGCGGTGCGCCTGCGCGAGGCGCAGATCGGGCGCCGTTGCGAAATCCTCTGCAACACGCGCATCGAGTTTTCCTCGCTCGGCGACTACTCCTATCTCGGGGAGAACTGCGAGGTCGCCGACGCCGTGATCGGGAAGTTCACGGCAATCGCCAATTCGGTGCGGATCGGCGCGCCGAACCATCCGATGGGCCGTCCGTCCCAACATCGCTTCACCTATTGCCCGGAATATTACGAGGCGACAGCGAGCCGTGACCGCGACTTTTTTGCAAACCGCCGCAGCGACCGGGTGATCGTTGGCAATGATTGCTGGATCGGGCACGCCGTTATCCTGCTGCCGGGCGTGACGGTCGGCGACGGCGCGGTGATCGCCGCAGGCGCGGTCGTCAGCCGCAGCGTACCGCCCTACACGATCGTCGGCGGCGTTCCCGCGCGCCCCATCCGCAAGCGCTTTACCGATTCTGTCGCGGAAAGCCTGCGCCGTATCGCATGGTGGGATTGGCCGGACGAGATCATCTTCGAACGCTTGAGCGATTTCCGTTCCGAGGCGATCGAACAATTTTGCAAGCGTTACGACCCGGCTTTTGCTCCCAGCGGGTAGAGCGGGAGGTCATCACAAAACAAAAATGGCCGGGACATGCCCGGCCATCACGGCGTCGCTAAGTTTAGATCCGTCCGCTCAATACAGCGGCGGGAGCGGGAAGGCCGTCGGGAAGCCGCCGAGATCGGACGGCGTGCTCAGCGGCTGGCGATCGATCGGACGGTTGTTGTTCTCGCGCGCGAAGGTCGGGTACCCGTACGGCGACGGGAACGCATAGTCCATGAACTTGCGGTCGCCCGGATTGACCTCGGTGCCGCCATCGAGCCAGGAGCGCTTGCTGACATAGATGCGGGTGTGCGGACCCTGCTGATAGACCACGTTGGGACCGCTCGGGCCGTAATAGCCGCGATCGTCATAGGTGCGCTTGGTCTTGGCGTCAGCCGAGGTGGTCAGGCCTATGGCGGCAACAGCGCCCGCCGCAAGCCACAGCGCCAGTTTGTTCGCGGCGGAAAATTTCGAGCTCATCACGTCCCCTTCAAGCGGCAGGCCGCCAATCGATTTCATCTCATACTAGCGCGCCGGGGGTGGCTGCAACTAGGTCAATTGGGTCACACCGCGCCGGAATAATTCCGCCTGCGGCCAAAAGTTGCATGAAAACCAGCCACTTGAGCTTGATGCGCGTCAAAGCGCGCCGCGTAGCTGCGCATTCCCGGCGCCCATCAGCCAGTCCGCGGAGGCGGGCGGGCCGCAAGGGCGACGCTTCAGCTCGGCATGGGCGAACAATTCGGCCAGCTTCGGCTCGTTGCCGGAGGTCAGCAGCGTCAGCCGGTTCAGCGTGCAGGCGATCGCGGCGCGACGGGCCGGCAGCGTGTCGCCTTTGAAGGTGTCGCCTTGGCACGACCAGCCGGAGATCTGAAGCGAGGGCTCCTCGATCCGCTTGACGTAGCCGAGACAGCCGGAGGCCTGCCCGCTCGGACCATACAGCGCCACGGGCCCGAACTTGCTGTCGATGACGCCGGCTTCCTCGAGTCGCGTCGCCGCACCGAGGCCCATCCGGGCCGCCATGTCTGCCGGCAGGCGCGCCGCCGGGACGAATTCGCCGCCGGGGCGGTAGATTTCGAGCTCGGCGACCGGCACCGGCGTGTCGCCGACCCAGCGCATGACGTCCTTGCGGCCGCCCTCCGGATGCCGAAGTATGATGTAAGCGTCTGTTTTGTCGCTGGAATCGAGCCGGCTGACGGCAAAGGCAGGATGCGAGCGGTCGGCCACGTTCCAGCCTGGCCGTATCGCCGGCTCGTCATCCCGCAGACCTGGCAACTGGCCGAGTACGGCGAGGCCGAGGATGGCAAGCAGCGCCAGCGTCCCCACATACGCGAACAGGCCCGCCATTGTGCGGACGATCTCATCGGCAAAGCCTAGGAGTGCCAGATGGATCCTGGTTCTGGGAAATGCGGCCGAGAAGGCCTGGTACGGCGGCATCAATGCCTTCTGGCACGGCCAAACGTTGTCTTGCGGGCGGTTCTCGCATAGAAGCGCTGCTCTTCCTGGTTAAGCGCGCCGCTTGGGGAAGGCTTTTTCATCGGAGAGTGAACGATGGGTTACAAAGTCGCAGTCGTCGGAGCGACCGGCAATGTCGGACGGGAAATGCTCAACATCCTTGATGAGCGCAAATTCCCCGCGGACGAGGTCGTGGCGCTGGCATCACGCCGCAGCGTCGGCGTCGAGGTCTCCTATGGCGATCGGACCTTGAAGGTCAAAGCGCTCGAGCACTACGACTTCTCCGACATCGACATCTGCCTGATGTCGGCGGGCGGCTCGGTCTCGAAGGAATGGTCGCCGAAGATCGGTGCCGCCGGCGCGGTCGTGATCGACAATTCCTCGGCCTGGCGTATGGACCCGGACGTGCCGCTGATCGTGCCGGAGGTGAATGCCGACGCGACCAAGGGTTTTGCGAAGAAGAACATCATCGCCAACCCGAACTGCTCGACCGCGCAGCTCGTGGTCGCGCTGAAGCCGCTGCACGACAAGGCGACCATCAAGCGCGTCGTGGTCTCGACCTATCAATCTGTGTCGGGTGCCGGCAAGGACGCAATGGACGAATTGTTCTCGCAGACCAAGGCCGTCTACACCAACGACGAGCTGATCGCGAAGAAATTCCCCAAGCGCATCGCCTTCAACGTCATCCCCCACATCGACGTCTTCATGGAGGACGGCTACACCAAGGAAGAGTGGAAGATGATGGCGGAGACCAAGAAGATCCTTGATCCCAAGATCAAGCTCTCCGCGACCTGCGTGCGCGTGCCGGTCTTCGTCGGTCATTCGGAAGCCGTCAACGTCGAGTTCGAGAACCCGCTCGCGGCGGATGAGGCGCGCGAGATCCTGCGCAAGGCGCCAGGCTGTCTCGTCATCGACAAGCAGGAGCCCGGCGGCTACGCCACGCCCTACGAAGCGGCCGGCGAGGACGCGACCTATATCAGCCGCATCCGCGAGGACGCCACGGTCGAGAACGGTCTCGCCTTCTGGTGCGTGTCGGACAATCTTCGCAAGGGCGCAGCGCTCAACGCGATCCAGATCGCCGAGGTCCTGATCAACCGCAAGTTGATCACGGCGAAGCAGAAGGCGGCGTAAGACCGATCGAGATCTCGTAGGGTGGGCAAAGGCGCAACGCGCCGTGCCCACCACTTTTCTCGATGTCATCAGAAGTGGTGGGCACGCTTCGCTTTGCCCGCCCTACAAAAATTCTCGTCGCGTTGACGAACCTACCCCGCGTCCCTGACGCTGCGAAATTCCTTCGCGACCTTGTCGAGTACGAACAGCGATCCCTCCGCGACGCCGAAATAGGCGCCGTGCGTCTGCATCTGGCCGGCGTCGACCGCCTTGCGCACGAACGGGAAGGTCATGAGGTTTTCGAGGCTGCGGAACACCGCGGCCTTCTCGATGCGCTCGACGAATTGCGCCATCGTCTCGCGGTCACGTTGCTCGACCACCTCGCCGGGCTTGATGAACATCTGCATCCATTTGCCGATGAAATCGCCGGGGGTCAGTGGCTCGATCTTGTCGACGAAGGCGCGGATGCCGCCGCATTGCGCGTGCCCGAGCACCACGATGTGCTTCACCTTCAGCACCGTCACGGCATATTCCAGCGCCGCCGAGACGCCGTGCGCATTCTGGTCGGGCTGATACGTCGGCACCAGATTGGCGATGTTGCGCATCACGAACAGCTCGCCCGGACCGACGTCGAAGATCACCTCCGGCGAGACGCGGGAATCGCAGCAGCCGATCACCATCACTTCGGGTGACTGGCCCTTCACCGACAATTCGCGATAGCGCGTCTGCTCGGTTGGCAGCCGCTGCGTCGCGAAGGCCTTGTAGCCGTCCAGCAAGTGCTGAGGGAACGTGATCATGGCCTATGCCTAATCATATACCGCAGGGGCGAACAAGCCTTTCGAATAGGCAGGCCAGGTGCTATCGGCTCGGGCTAGAAGACATTCGAGGAACCCGGAAGGAACGCCAGCATGACCCGTCCGCGCCGCAGCCATCTGTTCATGCCCGGCTCCAACCCCCGCGCGCTGGAAAAGGCCCGCAACCTGCCGGCCGACGGCCTGATCCTGGACCTTGAGGATTCTGTCGCCCCCGACGCCAAGGCGGTGGCGCGGGACCAGATCGCGGCCGCGATCGCCGCGAAAGGCTTTGGCAGGCGCGAGATTCTGATCCGGACCAACGGGCTCGATACGCCCTGGTGGGCCGACGACGTCGCGATGGCTGCCAAGGCGTCGCCCGACGGCATCCTGGTTCCAAAAGTCTCGAGCGTCGAGGATCTCGATACGATCGGCCGCCGCCTCGCCGAACTTGGTGCCGCGCCGACGGTGAAGGTCTGGGCCATGATCGAGACCGCGCGTGCAGTCCTGCATGCAGAAGAGCTCTCGGCCGCTTCGCGTGATCCCAACACGCGCCTCGTCGGCTTCGTGTTCGGACCCAACGACATTTCGCGGGAGACGCGGATCAGGATGCTGGAGGGCCGCGCCGCAATGATCCCGATGATCACCCATTGCATCCTGGCGACGCGCGCTCACGGCCTCGAAATCCTCGACGGGCCCTATAGCGACATCAACAACTCGAGCGGCTTTGCGACGGAATGCGCGCAGGGTCGCGATCTCGGCTTCGATGGCAAGACCCTGATCCATCCCTCGCAGATCGAGGCCTGCAACGTCATCTTCACCCCGCCCGAGGAGGACGTCGCGCGCGCCCGCAAAATCATCGCGGCGTTCGAATTGCCGGAGAACGTCTCGCGCGGGGCGATCCGGCTCGACGGCCAGATGGTCGAACGCCTGCACGCCGACATGGCACGCCGCACGATCGAGATCGCAGATGCGATCGCCGCGATGAGCAAGGGGTAGGGCGTACGCTTGAAGGCGACGTTCGTCTTTCTGACGCCGGGTGCAAATCTTCTGTTCGCGAAGAGTATTCGCAGAAGGCGGTCCCCGCGCCGTTCGGCGCGCAGGGATCATCGCTCTCGCGTCACCGCCGTAAGGTTCATCGTAAGCAAGACGCCTGGCTTGGGGAGTTCCTGGACAGAAAAAACTGTGCGCGCAGGTCTGTGGTCGCCCATCATCTCGACATAGGCAGCATTCATCGCCTCGAAGTCGGACATGTGCTGCAGGAAGACATTGATGTGAGTAACGTGGCTGAGGTCGGAGCCGACGGCATCGAGCATCACTTCGAATGATTTGAAGATTTGCCGAGTCTGGGCACCTATGTCTCCCACTGCCAAATGTCCTGTCGCTGGATCAACTCCAGCGGTCCCACCAATCCATATATGTTCGCCGACTTTGGCGATGTGATTATAGGGCCCGATCGGTTTCGGCGTGTTCGGCGGTGTGAGTGTTTCTACGCGGGATTTCATCGTCTGCCTCATTTCGTATCTCAGATACCAACTCGCCGGCGGGTCTGAAAGCCGCCCCAACTCGGATTTCTGAGGGGGCAGCCATAGCGGCGCCGCTCGATTGAGATCGCGGATGCGATCGTGGCGATGAGCAAGGGTTGAGGCTGTACCCAAAAAAAGATGCTCGGCCGCCTGACGCCTGCGGCCGGGCAAAGCGGTGGCTATCACCTGTTCGGAATGCGCTCAGGGAGTGTTTGCGGTCGCTGCGTTCCCGGCCGACTTGGCCCTGGTCGACTTGGCCCCGGCCGACCTGGCCTCGGTGGGCGCGCTGCCGGCGGGCGAACTGTCGGTGGGCGTGCCACCGGGCGCTGATGTGGCCGTCGCCACCCATGCCAGCCTGCCGGACCGCCCCAGCCCATGCCGCGCCGCCAATTGAAGCCGCATCGGTACCAGCCGCCGCCACGCCATCCGCCGTTGTACCAACAGTAACGGTGGCCTCTCCAGGTGAACTGGACTGTGTCCGCAAGGCGAAGCTGATCGGCAACCTCGCGCGCGCCCAGTGGTGCGATGAGGCTCGCCTGCGAAGGACCGCCGGTCGTCATGACCGCTGCCGAAGCGGCCGCAAGAGCGAGTACCCATAAAGTCGATTTTCGCATGATTTGCTCCTCGCTCGTGACAGCGCAGGACACGCGCCGGCTGAATGGCCACAGCCGTGTGCTGCAATGTCGGAGTCATAACGCCAGGCAGTCTAGCTAGGCAGCCTTGGACTGAGTTGCGGCTGCGAGGGCATCGCGCAGGTGCTGTTCCTTCTTTTCATCGAGCGAGGTCTTGAGAACCGTTCCTCCCACATCCTTGATCTCGTTGAGAACCTTGTCTGCGGTCATGCTCTGGATCAGCAGGAACAGAACGGCATCTCCCGATTTCACCTTCGCGGCGAGATCCTTCATGAACTGATCTCTGATCCCGAAGTCGGTCAGCGCGCCGCCCAATGCGCCTGCGCCGGCACCGAGAGCCACGCCGATGAGAGGATTCAGGAACACCAATCCAAACAGCAGTCCCCAGAAGCTGCCGCTCGCGGCGCCCGCCATCGTCGTGTTCACGAGCTGATTGAGTTTGACGGAGTCCCCTGTCTTGACCGCGATCACGGCATCATTGATCGCGATCAGGTACTCCTTCTGGAGCTTGAGAATTTTCTGCCGAACTTCCTCTGCTTTGGCTTCGGATGGGTACACGATCGCAACAAGGTCTGACATTGAACACTCCCGTCCTGACTTGAAGTGCTGCCCCTGGTCCGCTTGATACGCGCGGTCACGTTTAACACAGACCGAAAAGTCTCTTGTCGGCTGATCGGTTCCATGTGTTCACAAGTCGGAGATGGTTTTGATCGCCCGCGCAATTGAGTAAGCGGGATTGTCTTACGTGCCGTCGAATAAGGGCGTGCCACAAACCTTGCCTGCCCGCGCACCATCAAGATCCGCATTGGCGCCGCCTGCAGCGGCACGATGCGCGTTTCGTCCCAGACTGCCACACTCTCGCGACTGCCCGATGGCAGTGAGGGACAGAGCCGGTTTTTGCTCGGGCGTTGAGAGGAGAGGTGATGGATCTCAATCAGATCATCGGCTTCGCGGCGGGATTCGGGACGACCTTCGCCGCTCTGCCCGACCTCATTGCCATGCTGAAGCGGCGCTCCAGCGTCGGCATGAACCCTAGAATGGCGGCCATCACGGGTACTTTCCAAATTCTCTGGGTGATCTATGGCGTATCGATCGGCTCGAGGAACATCGTCATCTGGAATGTGATCGCAGTCTTGACCAATTATCTCACCGTCGGGGCCTACACGTACTTTCGTCGCCAAGAAGCGCGATCGGGATGATGTGGCGCAAGCCCATTTCACTTCGACGGAACCCTGCAGCGGGTGGACATTCCGCGGCTGTCAGAAATCTCCAGGCACCCGGCGAACTAGCCGCGACTGCGAACGGCTGCCGAATAGGGATTTTGAAGCCTTGCTCTCGCGCGCTTAGCAACCACTGAACGAGCAGCACGTTCTGGCAATCTCAAAGGAGAAGATTGGGGCAAACCTCATAGGAGGAATTGATATGTCGCGTTCAAAGCTGGCGCTGATCTCCGCGATGATGGTTCTCTCGATGGGCTTCGTTCTTTGTTCTCAAGACTCTGCCAATGCGGCCACGTTCTGTGCGCAGTTAAGAGGGGCGAAAGCCGCAGGACAACCTGACTGCTCATTTTCGACGCTGGATACTTGCCGCGCGCGTGTAAAGCACAGGGGCGGCGGGCATTGCTATAAACTGACCCAGTAGACTGCTCGTCAGTGCGGCGCGCCGCGGCGGTGCCGCTGACGAGGTTGCGGCCGCATTGCGCACAGACACGGTGCGAGGGCGCGCGGCCGAGCTGCCCTTCGCTGATTGAGGCGGCCGCAGGAACCGCCGGGGAACGTCATCGCGCGATTACTGCTGCATAGCTCTAGCCATAATTATGGTCACCTCAACGTACATTCTCAGCAGGGCGAGGATCACAGTCGGTGCTGACAAAATGAAAGCGATGCGACTTTCCTGAATTCCCAGCCGGCGCAGGTCATCATTGACCAACGCGTCAAGTTGAAGAGGCGCCATTGGCATGCGCTATCCGATTGAGACTGCACCAAAGAATGGGCACACCATCGTGCTCGAGGATGAAGCGAGCGGAAGCTTTGAGGTTGCCCGGTGGTCGACCGAGACCGATGAATGGATCGGCGAATATGGCGAAGCGAGCCAGCTGACGCCATCGCATTGGTACCCGTGTTACAGTTTTTACAAGCCCTCGCCGTCCGGTATACCCCTCGCGCGGCCCGCCACCGCGATCGGCTCAGCGCTTGCAGAGACTGTTCGGATTGTGGCACTGCACGAGCGACGAGGAACTGCACGTTGGTGGATTGCCGCAATGGTCATCGCAGGTGCGATTGGCGGCGTCTATTTGCAGCGGACAATGCTGAATCCCCGAGGGCTCTCCGCCCCCACTGCGCTCGAGGGGGACGTCGCGAAGGTGCGAAGTAGAACCGAGACGACGGGACTGGTGCGTTCACGCGAAAGCAGCGGGGCGAGCGAGGTAGCGCAACGACCCAGGCAGTCAATCGAGAACGAGACAGCGGAATTGCGGCAGTCTCTCCAGCAGGAGCACGATCGGGCCGAGTCGCTGGCGACTGAATTGGCACAAGTGCGCCAGGCCATGGAAGAGAAGAAGGCGATTGCAGTCGAAGATTCGCCAGCCGTTAAGCAGTCTGCTGGCGTTGCGCCAGAGCAAGGTGAACAAGAGAACAGAGTAACCGAAACAGGCCGACAACGGCGCCGGGCTGTGAGCCAGAGTGCCGGCCCCAACTGCCAGCAGTATCGAACCTATAATCCATCCTCCGGGACCTACAGGGGCTATGACGGACAGGTCCATACCTGCCAATAGTTGCCGCCTTCGACCTGGCGAATGCTCCCGCCGCGCGTCTAGTGCGGCGCGCTGCCCGTGCGATCCAGCGTCTCCAGCGTTGAGGCGTTCGGGCAATAACCCCCGTAGTTCTCGGCGGCGGTGCCGTCGGCGAGATCGCGGTGGCAGTGCGCCTTTTCGTTGCACAGCGCGCAGAGGCGCTCCATGTCGCGCAGCAGAAGCGGCTGCGCGCGGCCGAGCTGCTCCTCGCTGATGCCGAGCTGCGCCAGCATCTTCGGCAGTTCGTCTGCGGCATGATGGCCGTGACGGACCAGCTCTTCGAGATCATCCGGCGACAGCCGCAGATCGCTCGCGATCCGGTTGAAATCGGAACGATCGAGCTGCCGCATCTCGTTCAGCTCGCGGCGATGCTTCAGCCAGCCGGCAAAGGAATCGATGAGATCCTGAACCACGGGATAGGGTCTGCTCTGGGTGCTCATCTCGACGCTCCATTCGGCGGTATTGAAGGGAGTAGAGCAGACATGCAGGAAATTGCGTTGCGCTGGATCAAATAGGAACGACGAGGCCGCTGATCTCGTGCCCCGGACGCAGCGCAGTGCGCAAGCGGTGCGCTGCTGAGCCGGGGCCCATGCAGGTAGGTGGGTCCCGGTTCTGCGGAGCGGCACTATGTGCCGCACCGCGTCCGGGACACGAAAGCAAAGCTAGATGAACCGCTCCGCCGCCCAGGCATACAGGCTGCCGGGAATCGGCTTCTGGCCGCCGCGTCCCTTGGGCGAGATGTGCAGGCCGATGATCTCGGGGTTGGCGACGAGGCCGAGATAGTTCGACGGCGCGAAGAACAGCTTTGGCTCGGCGTGCACGGCGTAGAACGATTGCTTCGGCAACGCGCAGCTCAGTTCGCCGAAGCGGCGCGCGAGCGCGGTCAGTGCGGCGGGCCCATAGATCGCGACGCGAATATCCGAAAGCCGGTTCGAACCGCCGCGCAGGCGACGCAGTGCAAACGTCAGGCGATGGCGCAGCGACAGCCAGTCAGGCGTCAGCTCCTCCTGCTCCATCAGCGCCTCGAATGCGCGGACGATGCCGTGCTCCGCCGGCAGATACAGCACGGAGTTACCGAGCTGGCGCGGCCGCTCCCAGGCGAAATAGGGTTTTGCGGGATCGATCTCGACCGGTTTCAGGAGCAGCACATCGGCGTCGAGCCACAGGCCCGCGCGTTGCGCCATCAGCTTCATGCGGAAGAAGTCGCTGAACTGAAGCGTGGTCCAGTCGCGCCAGCTTCCGTCCGGCTGCGGCGGCCGCAGCCTTTCCGAGAACGCGTGCGGCAGGATCGCTTCGGCCTCGGCATTGCCGACACCCGCGGGCAGGCCGGGAATGGTGTCGAAGCTGTAGACCGTGACCTTGTGCCCGGCCGCGAGCTGCGAGCGCAGACAGGTCTGGCGCAGCGCGTCCATCGGGCCATCCCAGAAGGTGACGACATCAGGCAACATGCGCGGAAGCTATAAATGACAAACGCAAGAGGGCAAAGCACAAGAGGGCAAAGAAAAAGCCCCGGCGCGCATCGCACCGGGGCTCGAAACGGAACTAGAGCATGATCCGGAAAAGTGTGAAGCGGTTTTCCGAATAGATCATGCTCAAACAATAAAATCTCAGGCCCAGGCGCGTTCGCGCTTGAGCTTCTCCTCGTAGGTGTCGATCGAGGCCTTCTTCTCCATCGTGAGGCCGATGTCGTCGAGGCCGTTGATCAGGCAGTGCTTGCGGAACGGATCGATCTCGAACTTGACCTTGCCGCCGTCGGGGCCGCGGATTTCCTGGTTGGGCAGGTCGATGGTGAGCGTGGCATTGGCGCCGCGCTCGGCGTCGTCGAACAGCTTGTCGAGGTCCTCCTGGCTGACGCGGATCGGCAGAATGCCGTTCTTGAAGCAGTTGTTGTAGAAGATGTCGCCGAACGAGGTCGAGATCACGCAGCGGATGCCGAAGTCGAGCAGCGCCCAGGGCGCGTGCTCGCGGCTCGAGCCGCAGCCGAAATTGTCGCCCGCAACGATCACCTTGGCGTTGCGGTAGGCCGGCTGGTTGAGCACGAAGTCCGGATTCTCGCTGCCGTCGTCCTTGTAGCGTTGCTCGGAGAAAAGCCCCTTGCCGAGGCCGGTGCGCTTGATGGTCTTCAGGTACTGCTTCGGAATGATCATGTCGGTGTCGACATTGATGATCTTCAGCGGCGCCGCGACGCCTTCCAGCGTAGTGAACTTGTCCATGGTTGCGCTTCCCGGTCAGGTCAGGGGAACGGCTATTTATCGCGATCGGGGCCCAAATCCTAGGCCAAATTCAGCAGATAAGGGCTGCGCTGGCGCGGCATCGGGATTTCACCTCTCCGGCTTGCGGGAGAGGTCGCGCCGAAGGCGCGGGTGAGGGCTCTCTCCTCTTGGGGGGCTGTCCCATTGCGGGGACAACCTCTCCCCAGCCCTCCCTCGCAAACGGGGGAGGGAGCGCACCGCACTTGCGGCGGCGCTTCAATCCGCCTGAGCCTCAATCGCGGCCATATCGTCGTCCGAGAGGCCGAAATGGTGCCCGATCTCGTGGATCAGCACGTGGCGGACGATATGGCCAAGGCTCTCCTCGTGTTCGGCCCAGTAGTCCAGGATCGGCCGGCGGTAGAGCCAGACCATGTTCGGCAGCCGCGCGACGTCACCAAGGCTCTGCTGCGGCAGGCCGACCCCCTGGAACAGACCGAGCAGGTCGAACTCGCTCTCGCAGTCCATCTCGTCCAGGACCTCCTCGGTCGGGAAGTCCTCGACGCGGATGATCACGCCTTCGCAGAGATCGCGAAAGTGCTTGGGCAGGCGCTCGAAGATGTCGTGCGCCACCACCTCCATTTCGGCGAGTGAAGGCGCTTTCAATTCCGTCCACATGCCTTCTCTTAGCGCGGGTTCCCCGGCGATGCATCCGGCTTTATGATCGCGGTGAGGTTGACGCGCGTCGCCAAAACGGGGAGCGTACGGCGCCTTGATGGGGACGGTTCAGGTGGGTGGTACGATGCGGGCGGGAACAGCGGCACAGATCTTACTTTGCCAGATCTTACTTTGCATGGGGTTGTTTTCGCTGTTTTTTGATTCCGGTGCGAAAGCCCAGACGACTGGCGCCGAAGTCCGGTTGGCCCAGGCCGAGCCGCCGGATGCGCCGCCGCTGCGCCGCCGGCCGCGGTTGCGCGTGGTGCCCTACGAGACGCCGGACGGGGTCTATCCGCGCTACTATCCCGGCCCGGACGCGGTGCGGGAATGCAACGCCACCTATGTGCAGGAATATCGGCCGAGCGGCACTGTGATCGTGCCGCGCATGAGCTGCTATTGGCGGCGCGGTTGACGCCTCTCGCCTAACGACCGCGCAGCGCGCCGATCAGGCCGACGCCGACGACGAGCGCGGACGCGCCATAGACCAGGATCGCCATCACCGCTTGCGCGAACGGGCTCGCCGTGCCGGCCTCGACGCCCGGTCCCTGTGCGGCAAGCGCCGCCTCCGAGCCGAACAGCGTGACCGTTGAAACAGCAAGGCGAGAAACCGGCAGCCCACCGCGAGACTGTGCCATGATCATCTCCTGCATCTAAAGCATGATCCGGACCCGAAGGGCCGCGTTAGCGCAAAGTGCGAAGCGGTTTTCCGAAAAGATCATGCGCAAACAAAAACCTAAAGCGCGATGACGGTTCATCCCAATTTCATCGCGCTTTAGCCGTCCAGAAGATACGCCGATCATTGACGGTTGGTTTTTTTGGCGCAAACGAAATGCGTTGCGCGGATCTCGAAAGTATCTGGCCGCAGGTCTTTCGCGTTCATTTCCTTCGCGTTCATCATTGCGGCGCGTTCATTCATACACGATTCAGCCCGCCGCCTCTAGCGTCCTGCTCCGTGACGTCATGCTGAATTGCGTCACACAATCGAGGTCGGAGGAGGACGACATGCAATCCAAGAAGGTCAAGGTGCTCGGTCTCGCTGCCGTCGCAGCGGTACTCATGTGTGCTGTGCCCATTGAGCGTGCGCAGGCCGTGTCCCTCATCAATCCCGGCGCCGCGCAAGCGGTGCAGGATGTCGCTGCTACAACGACGGAAGTGCATTGGCATGGCTGGCACCATCATCATTGGCGCTGGCACCATTGGCATCACCGGCGCTGGTGGTGACGCGTCGATCGGCGGCAAAACAGGCCCGGATAACCGGGCCTGTTTTCGCTTGCAGATGACGTAGTGAAGGCTCCATGCTGGCGGCATGGAGATTGTCATGAAGGCAGCGATCGTGATCGTCGTCGCTTTGGGATTGGCGATGGCATTACCTGATGCGTCGGTTGCGGCAACGTCGATCGCAACACAGCAGCAGGTCTCAGTGCGAACGGTTGATTTCGGCATGCGGCGTCACGACCGATACATGCGTAGCGTTCGGCACGTACCCTATCAGCCGCACTACTACGCGCGGCCCGTCTTTTATCGGCCCTATCCCTACAGCGTGCCCGCTCCCTTCGTGCTCGGCTTCGGGCCGTGGTGGTGACGGCGCGCTCTAGGTTGGCACAACTGCACACTCCCCCGCGCCGCAGCGATCTTCTGCGTCCTCGTTCATTCATGAGGCATTCACGTCGCCGTCCCTAATTTAATCTTGGGGAGCGACCGCACCTGAACAGCGCCCGCCAAGCCCGCCTCTCATTTGGAGACGGGAGCACACAACTGCGCTGTCCAGATTCAGGAGGGTTTGATGCTGAGGAGTGTTGATTCCCGGGCAGGCGTGATCCGCTTGTTCGGGCTTGCGGCCGCGGCAGTGCTGATGCTGTCGGCAGGGGCTGCGCAGCGCGCCGAGGCGCTGACCCCGATCAATCCGGTCGCCTTACCGGCAGCGAAAGCCGCGGCCGATGACATGGTCACGCAAGTCCGTCACGGTGGTGGCGGTGGCGGCCATGGTGGAGGCTTCCGTGGTGGTGGAGGTTTTCACGGTGGCGGAGGCTTTCACGGCGGTGGCGGAGCGCATGTCGGCGGCTTCCATGGCGGCGGTTTCCACGGCGGTGGCTTCCGTGCCGCGCCGGCCTTTCACGGCGGCGGCTATCGCAACGGTGGCTTCCGTTACGGCGGATATCGTCACTATGGAATCTACCATTCCTACTACCGGCATCATTACTTCCACCGGCGCTTCTACGGCGGCTACTATCCCTATTACAGCTATCCGCGCCGCTGCCGGGTGATCTGGACCTATTGGGGTCCGCGCCGCATCTGCCGCTGGCACCATCGGCATCGCTGGCATCACTGGGGCTGGCGGCACCGCTATTGGTGATGTGAGCTGTGGTCATTCCGGGTTCTCGCTTCGCGAGCCCCGGAATGACATCAATAGCAAACAGCTAATCCCTGAGCTTCCAGGATGCCGACTTCCAGCGCATCAGATTGTCGAGCTTCCATTGCCGGAACATCGCCGGCGGCCAGCGGCTGAGGCGCGAGGTTTCCTCGATCTCGGGCTTGGCGACGACGCGCAACGGCGCGGCGCGCCGCCGATGCTGGCGCGTCGCATCGCTGACGAGATCGACATATTCCGGCTTGTTGGCCATGGCGTTTTCATCCTCGCGAGCTTGTCGCGAGGATGAAGTCTCAGGCATGCCGCTTAAGGCAGGCTTGCCGGGATCACTAGAATTGCGCGGGAGTGGCTCAGCGCCAATCCCTGACGTCGACGAAGTGGCCGGCGATCGCAGCCGCGGCCGCCATCGCCGGCGAGACCAGATGCGTGCGGCCCTTGAAGCCCTGGCGGCCCTCGAAATTGCGGTTCGAGGTCGAGGCGCAGCGTTCTTCCGGCTTCAGCTTGTCCGGGTTCATGGCGAGGCACATCGAGCAGCCCGGCTCACGCCATTCGAAACCGGCCTTGATGAAGATCTTGTCCAGACCTTCCGCTTCAGCCTGCTCCTTCACGATGCCGGAGCCCGGCACGACCATGGCGTTGACATGGGCGCTGACGGTCTTGCCCTCGGCGATCTTCGCCGCGGCGCGCAGGTCCTCGATGCGGCCGTTGGTGCAGGAGCCGATGAAGACGCGATCGAGCTTGATGTCGGTGATCTTCGTGCCCGCGGCCAAGCCCATATATTTCAGCGCGCGATGCTTGGAGAGGCGCTTGGCTTCATCCTCGATCTTGTCCGGATCCGGCACCAGGCCGGTCACCGAGATGACGTCCTCAGGCGAGGTGCCCCAGGTCACGATCGGCGGCAGCTTGGCTGCATCCAGCCGCAGCTCGTGGTCGAAATGCGCGCCGTCGTCGGAGCGCAAGCCCTCCCAATAGCGCATCGCGGCATCCCAGGCGGCGCCCTGCGGCGACTTCGGACGGCCGCGCAGGAAGTCGAACGCCTTCTGGTCGGGCGCGACCAGACCGGCGCGCGCGCCGCCTTCGATCGACATGTTGCAGACCGTCATGCGGCCTTCCATGCTGAGCGCGCGGATCGCATCGCCGGCGTATTCGAGCACGTAGCCGGTGCCGCCGGCGGTGCCGATCTCGCCGATGATGGCCAGGATGATGTCCTTGCCCGTCACGCCCTCCGGCAATTTGCCGTCGACGGTGACGCGCATGTTCTTCGCCTTCTTCTGGATCAGCGTCTGCGTCGCCAGCACGTGCTCGACCTCGCTCGTGCCGATGCCGTGCGCGAGCGCGCCGAAGGCGCCATGCGTCGAGGTGTGGCTGTCACCGCAGACGATGGTGGTGCCGGGCAGCGTAAAGCCCTGCTCGGGGCCGATGACATGGACGATGCCCTGACGCTTGTCGAACTCGTTGTAATATTCGATGCCGAATTCCTTGGCGTTCTCGGCGAGCGCCTTGATCTGCTCGATACTCTCCGGATCGGGGTTCGGCTTGGTGCGATCGGTGGTCGGCACGTTGTGGTCGACGACGGCGAGCGTCTTTTCGGGCGCGTGCACCTTGCGCCCGGTGGTGCGCAGCCCTTCGAAGGCCTGCGGCGAGGTGACTTCGTGCACCAGATGGCGGTCGATATAGAGCAGGCAGGTGCCGTCCTCGGCTTCGTGCACCAGATGGTCGTTCCAGATCTTGTCGTACAGCGTGGTCGGTTTGGACATGAGCGTGAGCTCCGGGACTGTTGTGTGAGCGGAAGAGCGCGGGTTACGCGCGGAGCAACAAAATCGTCAGCGCAGCGTTCAAGCTGCGCGCCTAAGCTCTGACGTTGCCGCGGTCGCAAAGCGTCCGAAGAACCGGCCAGGCAGCCGCGAGCGATCGTCGATGACGATGCGCTTGATGGGCTCGTTGCTGGTCCGATCTGGAAGCATTCTAGTCGTATATAACACAGCGCGACGAAATCGCGAGAGCTTCAAGTTCGTCATTGCGAGCGCAGCGAAGCAATCCAGGGATGCATCCGCGGAGACAGTCTGGATTGCTTCGCTGGGCTCGCAATGACGCGTGAGCGCAACAAAAAAGCGCGGAGCCAAGCCCCGCGCTTTTTGCCGATCCGCCTGTTTCGTAGATTACTCGTTGACTGCAGCCGCGCGGTCCTGCTTCTCGACGATGCGGGCCGACTTGCCGCGGAGATTGCGCAGGTAATAGAGCTTGGCGCGACGCACCTTGCCGCGACGCACCACCTTGATCGAGTCGATCATCGGGGAGAGCAGCGGAAACACGCGCTCGACGCCCTCGCCGTAGGAGATCTTGCGCACGGTGAAGCTCTCGTTGAGGCCACCGCCGGAACGGCCGATGCAGACGCCTTCATAGGCCTGCACGCGGGTGCGGTCGCCTTCGACGACCTTCACGTTGACGATCACGGTATCGCCGGGGGCGAATTCCGGAATCTCCTTGCCGGCGGAGAGCTTGTCGAATTGCTCTTTTTCGAGCTGCTTGATCAGGTTCATGGGTAATTCTCCATCGGCGCGCCCCGCCACGAAAAAGAGGGGGCTGCGCGAAATTCGTCTATCCAGCCATTGCGGATTTGGCCGCTCCTATAAGGCAAGCGGGAGCGTTTGTCACCCGTCTGTCGTGTTTTTTGGCGTTTTTTGGCCGGAGGCCCGATTCGCCGCTTTTTCCCACAGATCAGGCCGACGGGCGGCCGTCAGGGCCTCGGATTCGGCCCGCCGCCAGGCCGCGACCTTGGCGTGGTCGCCGGAGGTGAGGATCTCCGGGATCGGACTCCCCTCAAACAGCTGCGGACGGGTGTATTGGGGGTATTCCAGGAGGCCGTCCGAGAAGCTTTCCTCGGTTCCCGAGGCCTCCTTGCCCATCACCCCCGGCAAGAGCCGGACGCAGGCGTCAATCAGCGCCAGCGCCGCGATTTCGCCGCCGGAGAGCACGTAATCGCCGATCGAGACTTCCTCCAGGCCCCTCGCATCGATCACCCGCTGGTCGATCCCCTCGAACCGGCCGCAGACGATCAGGGGGCCAGGGCCCTTTGCCAGCTCGACGACGCGGGCCTGGGTCAATGGCCGACCCCTTGGGCTCATCAGGAGCCTTGGCCGCACCTCGCCGACCTCAGTGGCATCGATGGCTGCGGCCAGGACATCCGCGCGCAGCACCATGCCCGGCCCGCCACCGGCCGGCGTGTCGTCGACGCTGCGGTGGCGGTCGGTCGCGGACGCCCGGATGTCCCGCGCCTCCAGCTCCCAGAGGCCCGCGGCCAGCGCCCGGCCAGCCAGGCTCACGCCCAGCGGTCCCGGAAACATCTCCGGAAACAGCGTCAGCACCGTCGCGCGCCAGGGTGAGGAGTTCGTCATAGCAATCAGCTTAGCCAAAACCACGGCCTGTGGTTACGGGTCCCCGCCTTCGCGGGGACGACTCGTGGAGGGTTCTTCGTCCTCGCCCTCGATTTCCTGCGGCAGCTCGATCACCACGCGGCCGCCGTTGAGATCGACCTCCGGCACCACCGCGTTGGAGAACGGCAGCAGCAGCGTCGTGCCTTTCGGCGGGGCGATTTCGATGATGTCGCCGGCGCCGAAATTGTGGATCGCGAGCACGCGGCCGAGCACATCGCCGGCCGCGGTGACGGCGGCGAGCCCGATCAGGTCTGTGTGGTAATATTCATGCTCGTCGGTCGCGGGCAGTTTTTCGCGCGCGACGTAGAGCTCGATGCCGTTGAGCCGTTCGGCATCATCGCGGGTCGTGACGCCCTTGAACGTCGCGACCAGATGGTCCTTGGCTTCACGCGCTTGGGCGACCTCGAACTGGCGCTTGCCATCCTTGGTGAGAAGCGGACCATAGCGCCGCACGGCAAAGGGATCTTCGGTGAAGGTCCACAATTTGACCGCGCCACGCACTCCATGCGCGGCGCCGATCCGCGCGACGCAGACCAGCGCCGGCATGAGCTAGCCTTACGCCTTCGCGGCGGCTTCGGCCTGCGCCTTGCGCTCCTTGCGCGGCACGGCCTTCTGCGGGTTGCTGCGTGCTTCGCGCTTCTTGACGCCGGCAGCGTCGAGGAAGCGCATCACGCGGTCCGACGGCTGCGCGCCCTTGGCGAGCCAGGCCTTCACCTTGTCCATGTCGAGCTTCAGGCGGGTCTCGTTGTCCTTCGGCAGTAGCGGGTTGAAGTAGCCGAGACGCTCGATGAAGCGGCCATCGCGCGGGAAGCGCGAGTCGGCGACGACGACGTGATAGACGGGGCGCTTCTTGGTGCCTGCGCGCGCGAGGCGGATGACGACTGACATTCTGGTCTCCTGAGTAGCTGTTAATTCAAAGGTTGGTTCGTCATTGCGAGGAGCGAAGCGACGAAGCAATCCAGACTGTTTCCGTGGAAGCATCTCTGGATTGCTTCGCTTCGCTCGCAATGACGGTCGAGGTCACTTCTTCTTCCCAAGTCCGGGGAAGCCACCAAGCCCGGGAAGGGTCGGCTTGTTGCTGAGGCCCGTGAGCCCCGGCACATTCGGTAGGCCCTGGCGCAGGCCCGCGGGCAGGTCCTTCGGCAGGTTGGGCAAGCCCTGTCCGCCGCCCGCGCCCTGCATCTTCTCCTGCAACGCCTTCATCTCCTCGGGCGAGGGCATCTTCATGCCGCCGCCAAAGCCCATCGCCTGTGCGATGCCGGCGAGCGGGCCGCGCTTGCCCGAGCCCATCGCCTTCATCACGTCGGCCATGTTCCGGTGCATCTTGAGCAGCTTGTTGACGTGCTCGACGCTCTGGCCGCTTCCCGCGGCGATGCGCTTCTTGCGGCTCGCCTTGAGCAGGTCGGGATGACGGCGCTCCTCGCGCGTCATGGAATCGATGATCGCGACCTGGCGCTTCAGGATCTTGTCGTCGATCCCTGCGGCGGCGATCTGGTTCTTCATCTTGGAGATGCCGGGCATCATGCCCATCAGCCCGCTGATGCCGCCCATATTCGCCATCTGCGAGAGCTGCTCGCGCATGTCGTTGAGGTCGAACTGGCCCTTGCGCATCCGCTCGGCGGTGCGTGCGGCCTTCTCGGCGTCGATATTGGCAGCGGCCCGTTCGACCAGCGACACCACGTCGCCCATGCCGAGGATACGGCCGGCGATACGGTCGGGGTGAAAATCCTCCAGCGCGTCGGTCTTTTCACCGGTGCCGATCAGCTTGATCGGCTTGCCGGTGACGGCGCGCATCGACAGCGCGGCGCCGCCGCGGCCGTCGCCGTCCACTCTCGTCAGTACGATGCCGGTCAAGCCGACGCGCTGATCGAAGGAGCGCGCGAGGTTCACGGCGTCCTGGCCGGTGAGGCTATCCGCGACCAGCAGCACTTCGTGCGGGTTGGCGGCGGCTTTGATCGCGGCGGCCTCAGCCATCATCTCTTCGTCGAGCGTGGTGCGGCCGGCGGTGTCGAGCAGCACGATGTCGTAGCCGCCGAGCTTGCCGGCTTCCAGCGCGCGTTTTGCGATTTGCGGCGGCTGCTGCCCAGCCACGATCGGCAGCGTCGGGATGTCGAGATCGCGGCCGAGCACCGCGAGCTGCTCCATCGCCGCCGGACGGTAGACGTCGAGCGAAGCCATCAGCACCTTGCGCTTGTCGCGCTGGACGAGGCGGCGGGCGAGCTTTGCGGTGGTCGTCGTCTTACCGGAGCCTTGCAGGCCGACCATCATGATCGGCACCGGCGGCACGGAATTCACGTCGATGGTCTGGCCTTCGGCACCAAGCGTGTTGATCAGCTCGTCATGGACGATCTTGACGACCATCTGGCCGGGAGTGACCGACTTCACGACGGTGGCGCCGATCGCCTGCTCGCGCACACGCTCGGTGAAGCTGCGCACCACTTCGAGCGCAACGTCGGCCTCCAGCAGCGCGCGGCGAACCTCGCGCATCGCGGCGTCGACGTCCTTTTCGGTCAGCGCACCGCGCCCCGTCAGACGATCGAGGATGCCGCCAAGCCTTTCCGACAGATTGTCGAACAATGAAGTCGTCCTTTGTCCTGCTTGCGCAGGGTTGTCGCGTTCACCACCGTCATGCCCCGGCTTGACCGGGCATCCAGTAGGCCGCGGCGGCGCGGTTCAAGCCGAGCTGCCTCTGGAATACTGGATCCCCCGCCTTCGCGGGGGATGACCACTTGCTCGGGTCGTGGCCCGAAGCCAAATGCGATCTTCCAAACACCTTTGCGCCCGAGGGCGCATCGCGCTGTCGGGCGTTGACCTCTGGCCTCGCAGGGCCAGTCGGCGGGTCGAAAAGAAAGCCTTTCCGAGAAGTGGTGCGGCCTTAAACCCCCGCAAGTCGCAAAAGTCAAGGAAACAAGCCGCAATGCCGCATCTTGAAGGGGCCGGTCCGGCTGCTTATTCCTTGCCGGAACCTTTATTTTGGGGCCATTCGGGCCGTTAAATGACCCGCCGCAGCATTAAGAGCTATTCCGGCCCGCCGTCCGATCATTTCGACGGCGAAAAGTTCTTTGATCCCGACGGGGTGCCGCCGAAATCGCTTCGCGAGGTCCTGCGCTGGCAATTTGGCGGCAAGCGCGACCGGTCGGCCTGGCCGAAATGGGTTCCGAGCCCCTATGCCGATTATCCGCCGCTGGCGGTTAACGGCGGCAAGGTGCGGCTCTCCTTCGTCGGCCACGCGAGCTGGCTGATCCAGGCGAGCGGTCTCAACATCCTCGTCGACCCCGTCTGGTCGATGCGGGTCTCGCCGGTGGGCTGGGCCGGGCCGAAGCGTCACAACGATCCCGGCATTGCCTTCGACAAGCTGCCGAAGATCGACGTCGTGCTGGTCTCGCACGGCCACTACGACCATCTCGACATCGCGACGCTGTCGCGGCTCGCCAAGAATTTTGCTCCGCGCGTCGTCACGCCGCTCGGCAATGATCTCACCATGCGTGAGCGCGATGGCGCGATCCGCGCCGAGGCGTTCGACTGGCACGACCGCGTCGAGCTCGGCGGCGGCATTGCCGTGCATCTCGTGCCGACACGGCACTGGAGTGCGCGCAGCCTGTTCGACCGCAACAGGGCGCTGTGGGCGAGCTTCGTGCTGGAGACACCCGCGGGGAAAATCTACGTCGTCTGCGATTCCGGCTATGGCGAGGGCACGCATTTCCGCCGCGCCGGCGAAACGCACGGACCTTTACGGCTCGCGATCCTGCCGATCGGCGCCTACGAGCCGCGCTGGTTCATGCGCGAGCAGCACATGAACCCGGAAGACGCGGTGAAAGCGCTCCTCGATTGCGGCGCGCAGGCCGCGCTCGCACATCACCACGGCACGTTCCAGCTCACGGATGAGGCCATCGATGCGCCGGCGAAGGCGCTCGTAGAGGCCCTCGATGCAGCGAACGTTCCGCGCGAGCGGTTCGTGGCGCTGAAGCCGGGGCAGGTCGTGGAGATTTAGCGTCTCGTCGAATGATTCGTGC
Source organism: Bradyrhizobium sp. CCGUVB23 (assembly GCF_024199885.1). Taxonomy (NCBI): domain Bacteria; kingdom Pseudomonadati; phylum Pseudomonadota; class Alphaproteobacteria; order Hyphomicrobiales; family Nitrobacteraceae; genus Bradyrhizobium; species Bradyrhizobium sp. CCGUVB23. The sequence goes on along the minus strand of NZ_JANADQ010000001.1, from coordinate 3,706,154 downwards.
CCCGGACGCAGCGCAGCACGCTAGTGATGCGCTGCTGAGCCGGGGCCCAGACTTTATGCATTAGTGGGTCCCGGCTCTGCGCAGCGTCCATAGCGCGTTGAAGACGCGCGTGATCGCGCTTTCGGTGCCGCAGCGCGTCCGGGACATGAGAGCTACTGCGCCGGCTTGATCGCCCAGCTCACATTCACCGTCACCGACAGCGTCTCCTCGCCGGGAGCGACCTGCGCCGGGGCTGCGGCCATTGGTGCAGCGGCGATGCGGCCCTTGAACAGCGGCATCGGGCCGCCGCCTTCGGAGATGCTGAGGGGGGCGCCGAGCGTGACGCCGGCGGCCTTGGCATAAATCTCCGCCTTGCGGCGGGCGTCCGCGAGCGCCTGCTCGCGGGCACCGTCGAGCAGCTTCGAGGCTTGCGTCACCTCGAAGGAAATGTTGCCGACATCATTGGCGCCGGCACTCACCAGCGTGTCGATCACGCTGGCCACCTTGGTCACGTCGCGAATCTTGACCGTGACGCGGTTGCTGGCGCGGAAGCTGACGATGCTGGTCGCGCGGTCCGACGTCTTGGACGAGGTTGCATATTGCGGCTGCAGCGACAGCCGCGAGGTCTGGTAGTCCTTCTCCTCGATGCCAGCGCCCTTCAAGGCCAGCAGCACCTTGCCCATCGCCGCATTGTTGGCGTCGGAGGCCTCTTTCGCGGTCTTCGCGTCATTTGCGACGCCGGCATCGATTTGCGCGAGATCGGGCGCCGCGGACACGGTCGCCTCGCCGCTCACCGAGACCGCTGACGGAAAATCGTCGGCAAGCGCAGGTGTCGCGCCAAGCGCGGCGGCGAAAATGGCAGCAATTGCTTTTTTCATCACGCTCACTTCAGCGGCACATAGACATTGATCACGAGCTTGTCCTCGGCCGTCTTCAGGGGATCGGTGAGGTACTCCTCGATGAAGGTGTCCTTGGCTTCCAGCTTCTTGTCGTCGAGGTGATTGGTGATCGCCTCATAGGTGTTGTCCATATTGTCGTAGGAGCCGCGATGGACGAACTTCAGCGCCTTGCCCTCCGGCGACTTGCCGATGCTCATGTCCTTCGTCAGGTTTTTCGGATCCTGATCGATCGGGATCTCGGCGAGGAAGGTGAAGCCGGTGTCGTCGGTCGAGGTGTAGACGATCATCGGATTGCCCGCGGGCTTGATGCCCTGCTTATCGAGAAGCGCGTTCAGCGCCTTGAACGAATCGATCAGCGTGTCGAAGGCGGAATCCCAGTTGGCGCTGCCCTTGGCCATCACGACCCTCTTCGGTTCCAGCGTCATCTCCTGGCCAAAGGGATCGGCGGTCTGAACCGGGGCGGAGGTGGCGGGCGGGGTCGTGGCTGCTGCCGGGGGCGCCGTCGGGCTGGGCGAGGGTGAGGCGCTGGCCGCCGGGGCCGGCGACGGGGACGTCGCAGGTGAGGGCGACGCGCTGGCGGCCGGTGAGGGCGAGGTCGCCTGTGCTGGCGAGGGGCTTGCGGAGGCAGCCGGTGCTGGGGTCGGCGATTGGGCGAACGCGCCGGAGAGGCAGAGGGTAATGGCCGCTGCCGGGATCATCGCGGCCAGAAAAGGACGGAAAAAGCTCGTCATTACGTGTCTCCCCAGGGCAAGCAAGGACCTGCCCGCATTTTCTTGCACCACGTGCGCGTCCCGGTTCGCGCGAACGCGCCTATCTAACACGCATGGCCCAAATTCGTCCCATGACAGATGCGTCATAGGGCACACGCGGCAAATGACTGGCCAACCGTCCCATGATCGCCATATAAGACAGGCGAAATTCAGGACATTTCATGAGCGCGCTCGCCAATCACGCATTTGCCAAGATGAACGGCATCGGCAACGAGATCGTCGTTGTCGACATGCGGGATTCGGCTGCGCCGGTCACGCCCGACGACGCGCGTGCGGTCGCCTCCGCGAACGGCGTGCCCTACGATCAGCTCATGGTGCTCCGGAAGCCGCGGCTCGACGGCACCGAGGCCTTCATCAGCATCTACAACAATGACGGCTCGGAGGCCGGCGCCTGCGGCAACGGCATGCGCTGCGTGGTGCGGCGGATTTTCGAGAAGACCGGGCAGACCACCGCGGCGTTCGAGACCGCTGCGGGGCTTCTGAACTGCTGGCAGGGACCGGCCCCCGATCTCTATACCGTCGACATGGGCGCGCCGAAGTTCGGCTGGCACGATATTCCGCTGGCGGAGGAGTTTCGCGACACCCGCTACATCGAGTTGCAGATCGGGCCGATCGACAAGCCGATTCTGCATTCGCCCTCCGCGGTGAGCATGGGCAATCCGCACGCGATCTTCTGGGTCGACGACGTCAACGCCTATGATCTCGGGCGTTTTGGTCCGCTGCTCGAGAACCATCCGATCTTCCCCGAGCGCGCCAACATCACGCTGGCCCACATCGTCGATCGCGATCACATCACGATCCGCACCTGGGAGCGCGGCGCCGGCCTCACCAGGGCGTGCGGCTCGGCCGCCTGCGCGACCGCGGTCGCGGCGGCGCGGTTGAAGCGCGCCAACCGCAGCGTCGAGATCACGCTGCCCGGCGGCAAGCTCGGCATCGAATGGCGCGAGCGCGACGATCACGTGCTGATGACAGGCACTGCGACCTTCGAATATGAGGGCAATTTCGATCCGGCGCTGTTCGCCTCGGTCGCCTGATGGGCGTCGAGGTCGTAACCTTTGGCTGCCGCCTCAACGCCTTCGAGGCCGAGGTGATCCGCCGCGAGGCGGAGGGCGCAGGGCTCTCAGACACCATCGTCATCAATAGCTGCGCGGTCACCAACGAGGCGGTCGCGCAGGCGCGCCAATCGATCCGCAAATTGAAGCGCGAGCGGCCCGGCTCGCGCATCGTCGTCACCGGCTGCGCGGCGCAAACGCAAAGCGACATGTTTGCAGGCATGGCGGAGGTCGATCGCGTCGTCGGCAATGACGACAAGATGCACGCGAGGGCCTGGCGCGATACGCGCGCCGCGTTCGATGTCGGCAGCAGCGACAAGATCGCGGTCAGTGACATCATGGCGGTGAAGGCGATGGCGCCGCATCTGATCGACGGCTTTGCGAGCGGCCTGCCGCGCGTGTTCGTGCAGGTGCAGAACGGCTGCGACCATCGCTGCACCTTCTGCATCATCCCGTTCGGCCGCGGCAATTCGCGCTCGGTGCCGATGGGGGCGGTGGTCGAGCAGGTGCGTGGGCTGGTAGAGCGCGGCCACGCTGAGATCGTGCTCACGGGCGTCGATCTCACGAGCTACGGCGCCGACCTGCCGGGCGCGCCCAAGCTCGGCATGCTGACGAAGCAGATCCTGCGGCACGTGCCGGAGCTGAAGCGGCTGCGCATCTCCTCGATTGATTCGATCGAGGCAGATAGCGATCTGCTCGATGCCATCGCAGATGATGCGCGGCTGATGCCGCATCTGCATCTGTCGCTGCAATCCGGCGACGACATGATCTTGAAGCGCATGAAGCGGCGGCATTCGCGGCGCGACGCGATTGCGTTCTGCGAACAGGTCCGCCGCATGCGGCCGGACATCGCGCTCGGCGCCGACATCATCGCGGGCTTTCCAACCGAGACGGAAGAGATGTTCGCGCGCTCGCGAGACCTCGTTGAGGAATGCGGTCTCACCTTCCTGCACGTCTTCCCCTATTCGCCGCGCCCCGGCACCCCGGCCGCGCGGATGCCGCAGGTCGCAGGCGCGGTGATCAAGGATCGCGCGAAACGCCTGCGCGCGGCCGGCGAAGCGGCGCTGCGGCGCCGCCTGCAGGTCGAGGTCGGCGCGACCCGCGCCGTGCTGATCGAAAGCGACTGCCAGGGGCGCACGGAGCACTATCTGCCGGTCGCGGTGGCTGGGGCGCGGGTGGGCAGTGTCGTTCCGCTCAGAATTGGCGGTGAGGATGGCGAGCGGCTGACCGTGTGACTCTGCTTTCCCTTCTCCCCTTGCGGGAGAAGGTGGCGCGAAGCGCCGGATGAGGGGTTGCATCCGCAAATTCAAATGTCACGGCAGTGCGCGCGGAGAGAGACCCCTCACCCGTCTCGCCGCTACGCGGCGAGCCACCCTCTCCCACAAGGGGAGAGGGGAAAAGAGCTCCTCTACGACGCCCTTACCTGCCAGAACCTGAGCGTGCGCCTTGCGTTTTCCGGCGTCATTCTGGCGAAATGGCCCTTGGCCTTGGCGAGGTCAGCTGGCTTCATCGTGCCGGTGGCGTAGCGGCTTTCCAGCACGGCGCTGGTCGTCTCCCAGCTCAGCAGCGCTGCGCGGCACGGCACGAGCAGGCCGTCATCGCGCAGGCTCTGCATCAGGGGCCGGATCACCTCGACGGTGGACAGGGACAATGCTGCCAGCGCAGCGACGGTCTCCTCATAGCGCCGCTGCACGGCAAAGCCGAGCAGCGTTGCCTCGTTGAGCTGGCCGGTCTCCTTCAGCTTTGCGACGGCGCGTTTGGCGCCGACGAAATCGCGGATCCCCGACATCTCGCGATCGGCGCCGGTCGCGACGCTTGCGATGGAGTTCTGGATTTCCTCGAACAGATGCGGCGGGGCGCGCGACAACAGGCGGGTGCGAACGGCGTCGGTTGCCGAACGCAGCAATTGACGGCGCAGGTCCAACGGCAGATCGACGCGCACGCCCACGCTCACTGCCAGTTCGGGGTCCTGTTCGGCCTGTCCGACGATGACGGCAAAGCCGCTTGCCGAAAACCGTGCGCCGGGATTGGCGGCAAGGCGCCGGCTGACGCTGGGATAGCGGCGCGCCAGCAGTGCGTCGGTGACGATGTCCTTCAGCCACCAGCGGCCGGCGACCGCGAGCAGATGCTGCTCGCCCTTGGTGGCCGCGATCCCGACGAGCTCGGCATCGTCGAGGCGCGCGGATTCCTGAAGCACCGGGCCGGCGATCCTGATCTCGTCATTGCCGGCAAGACGGCGGATCACGGACGGGGGCGCCTGCGCGATCGGCGCAAGCTGCGCGCTGATCTCGGCAAGTGCGACGCGCGCGCCCATGTCGGCGATCGAGCGCAGCTCGATGGTCTTGATCAGCCGCTCGAGCACGTCGTCGAACAGCGCGATCTGCTCGTCATTGAAGCTGCCGGCGGAGGACAGGAACAGGTCGGTGACGCGCCGCGCCGTTTCCAGGCGCTTTTCGTCCGAGCCGGCGCGAATCGCACCCTCGACTTCGTCGACGATCGATGGCTGGGCCTGCGGCATGAAGCGTTGCTCGTCCTGAGCCGGTTCGAAGAAGCTTGTTCTAAGCAACCGGCATCATTAGAGGCGAGCACTGAACGTTTCGTAAACCATCGGCGCCTGTTGGGATCAGGTTCGATTGCCGCCACGAAGGCGGCGGGCTCCCTCGCCCGCTTGCGGGAGAGGGCCGGGGAGAGGGTGTCTCCGCAACCGAGAACCTCCAAGAGGAGAAAGCCCTCACCCGGCGCTGCGCGCCGACCTCTCCCGCAAGCGGGAGAGGTTAAGCGAACATGCGGCGCTATTCCCCGTTCCAGCCGCAGGTCCTGAGCCGCTCCTGCATGTGCGGCGGGGCCGGCGCGACCACCCGCACCGGCTCCTTGTTGCGGGAGATCGGGACCACGATCTCGCGCGAATGCAGATGCAGCCGCGGCTCGCCGAAGCGCGGGCCGTTGCCGTAGATGTTGTCGCCGACGATCGGCCAGCCCTGCGCCGCGCAATGCACCCGCAATTGATGGGTGCGGCCCGTGACCGGTTCCATGGCAAGCCAGGTCAGGCCCTCGCCCCGCCCCATCACCTTCCAGTTGGTGACCGCTTTCTGGCCTTCCGGGTCCGGCTTCTGCCACCAGCCGCGCTCGGCATTGAGGCGCCCGAGCGGCAGGTCGATGGTGCCTTCGTCCTCGGCCGGTCCGCCCTCGACCACGGCCCAATAGGTCTTGCCGATCTTGCCGTGCTTGAACAGCAGGCCGAGCGAAGCGGTCGCCTTGCGATGACGCCCAAGCACGAGGCAGCCGGAGGTGTCCTTGTCCAGCCGGTGGGCCAGCACCGGCGGCCGTGGCAGGCCGAATCGCAGCGCGTCGAAGGATGCTTCCAGGTTCGCCCCGCCCTTGGGGCCGCGATGCACGGGAAGGCCCGCCGGCTTGTCGATCACCAGCATCAACCCGTCGCGGTGAAGCACGCGCGCCATGATTTCATCCGCAGTCAACTCGGGAACATCGAGCAATATCAGGACTTTCGTTGGAGACTTTCGTTTAGGAGCCGGAACGGCTAACACGCCACCATGAACGATACCACTGACACCCCCAAACTGAGCTGGTGGCGACGCCTGTCCAACGGGCTGAAGCGCACGTCGGCCTCGCTCGGGACCGCGGTCGCCGATCTCGTCACCAAGCGCAAGCTCGACCGCGCCATGCTCGACGACATCGAGGACGTGCTGCTGCGCGCCGACCTCGGCACCGAGGTTTCGGTGCGCATCGCGGACGCGGTCGGCGCCGGACGTTACGACAAGGCGATCTCGGCGGATGAGGTGAAGGACGTCGTCGCCACAGAGGTCGAGAAGGTGCTGGTGCCGGTCGCAAAAGCGCTCGACATCGATGCGGCGAGAAAGCCCTTCGTCATCCTCGTGGTCGGCGTCAACGGCTCGGGCAAGACCACGACCATCGGCAAGCTGTCGGCGAAATTCGCCTCCGAAGGCCGCAAGGTGATGCTGGCGGCCGGCGACACGTTTCGTGCCGCGGCGATCGAGCAGCTCAAGGTCTGGGGTGAGCGCACCAGGACGCCGGTGATATCAGGCGCGCAGGGCTCGGATTCGGCAAGCCTCGCTTTCAATGCGCTGACGGCGGCGAAGGAGCAGGCGATCGACGTGCTCCTGATCGACACCGCAGGCCGCTTGCAGAACAAAGCCGAGCTGATGAACGAGCTCGAGAAGGTCGTGCGCGTGATCCGCAAGGTGGATAGCACGGCGCCGCATGCGGTGCTCCTGGTACTGGACGCCACCGTCGGCCAGAACGCGCTGTCGCAGGTCGAGGCGTTCCACCGCACGGCCGGTGTTACCGGCCTCGTGATGACGAAGCTCGACGGCACCGCGCGCGGCGGCATTCTGGTGGCGCTCGCCGAGAAGTTCAAGCTGCCGGTGCATTTCATCGGCGTCGGCGAAGGCGTCGACGATCTCGCGCCGTTCACCGCGCGCGATTTCGCCCGGGCGATCGCCGGAATTGAATCGTAGGTTTCTCTCGTCATGCCCCGCGCAGGCGGGGCATCCAGTACGCCGCGCCATTGGTTGTCGATCGAAGCGCCTCGGAGTACTGGATCACCCGCTTTCGCGGGTGATGACGGCAACAAAGGTCAGGTAATGGACAAGACCCAGCCGCATCCGCTGTTCAAGCTGGCAACCGAGCTCGGCCCGCTGCTCGTGTTTTTCTTCGTGAATTCGAGGTTCAATCTGTTCGCCGCGACCGGCGCGTTCATGGTCGCCATCGTCGCGGCGATAATCGCCTCCTATGTGGTGACGCGGCACGTGCCGATCATGGCGCTGGTCACCGGCGCGATTGTGCTGGTGTTCGGCACACTGACGCTGGTGCTGCACGACGAGACCTTCATCAAGGTCAAGCCGACCATCATCTACGGCCTGTTCGCAGCCGTGCTCGGCGGCGGGCTGTTGTTCGGCCGCTCCTTCATCGCCATCATGTTCGACCAGATGTTCAACCTGACCCCGCAGGGCTGGCGCATCCTCACCTTCCGCTGGGCGCTGTTCTTTGCCGGCATGGCGGTGCTCAACGAAATCGTCTGGCGCACCCAGAGCACGGACTTCTGGGTCAACTTCAAGGTCTTTGGCGTGACGCCGCTGACGATGATCTTCGCCATCGCGCAGATGCCGCTGACCAAGCGCTACCACATCGCGCCGGTCTCGCTGGAAGCGAGCGAGGCCGAAGCGGGGGATGTGAGGAAGGGGTAGGCTGGCCACACATTCAACTGTCATCGCCCGGCTTGACCGGGCGATCCAGTATTCCAGAGACGGCAGAGGGATACAGAGAAGCCGCGGTGTACTGGATGCCCCGGTCAAGCCGGGGCATGACAGCGATATTGCTTCGCTGGTACCGACGACGGCGTCAGCTTCCCGCCTTCAACGCCTTCTCGAGCTGCGGCAGCAGCACGCTCTGCAAATTCTCCGGCGTGATCGGGCCGACCAGCTTGTAGACGATCGTGCCTTCGCGTCCCACGACGAAGGTCTCGGGGACGCCGTAGACGCCCCATTCGATCGAGGCGCGGCCGTTGGCATCGGTGCCGACGACGCCGAACGGATTGCCGTAGCGGCCGAGGAAGCGCCGCGCATTGTCGGGCGCATCCTTGTAGTTGATGCCGACGAGTTGGAAGCGCTTGTCCTTGGCGAGCTCGGTCAATAGCGGCGCCTCGTCGTGACACGGCACGCACCAGGACGCCCAGACATTGACCAGGCTGACCTTGCCCATGAACGCGGCCGGGTCGAGTCCCGGCACCTGCGCGCCGCCAACTTGCAGGCCATCGAGCGGCGGCAGCGTGGTCTGCGGCGCGGGCCGGCCGATCAGTGCCGAGGGAATGCGCGAGGGATCGCCGCTGCCGAGCCGGAACCAGAACAGCAGCGCAAGGCAGATGAAGGCGAGCAGCGGCAGCACCACCAGGAAGGTGCCGCGCGACGGCGTGGCGGAGGTCGAGTGCTCGCTCATCGCAGCTCCGTGGCACTGCGGCCCGAGCGGCGGGTGACGCCGCTCTTTTCCAGTTCGCGCAGGCGCTCTGTCTGGCTGCGATAGTCGATCGCGATCCAGCCGATCAGGATCGCCACCACGATGGCTACGGCGAGATAGGACGTCACGATGAAGGAGGCGTAGGGGCCGAGCGACATGTTATGCGGCCCCAAATTCTTTTGACGCGTTTTCTTCACGCGAACCGGCGCCCACCTCGCTCGAAAACGCCATGCGGCTCGCCTGCATCATTTGCAGGGAGCGGACGCGGCGGCGCAAGATCTCGTTGCGCATCGCCGCCAGATGCAGCGTGACGAACAAGAGCGTGAACGCGACCGCCATCACCAGCAGCGGAATCAGGAACGATTTGTCGAGCGTCGAGCCGCCCATGCGCATCACCGAGGCCGGCTGGTGCAGCGTGTTCCACCAGTCGACCGAGAACTTGATGATCGGCAGGTTGATCGCGCCGACCAGCGTCAGCACCGCCGCGGCACGCGCCGCACGCGAGGGATCTTCCACCGCGCGCCACAGTGCCATCAGGCCGAGATACATCAGGAACAGGATGAGCACCGAGGTCAGCCGCGCGTCCCATTCCCAATAGGTGCCCCACATCGGCCGGCCCCACAGCGAGCCGGTGAGCAGCGCGAGGAAAGTGAAGGCGGCGCCGATGGGAGCGGCCGCTTTCGCGGCGACGTCGGCGAGCGGATGCCGCCACACCAGCGTGCCGAGCGAGGCCACGCTCATGACGCCCCAGACGAACATCGACAGCCAGGCATTGGGCACGTGGATGAACATGATCTTCACGGTGGCGCCCTGCTGATAGTCGTCGGGCGCCAGCGCCGACTGATAGAGGCCAAGCGCCAGCAGGATCACGGTCGCCCCCGCAAGCCACGGCAGCACGCGCGCCGTCAGCGCAAGGAACCGCGAGGGGTTGGCGAGGTCGATCAGCGTCATGGTCACCTGATAATCATGGCAAGGGGCCGCAGGCAATCAGCACGAAAGTGCGAACCGAAAGTTGATCGGGGTCAAGATCAGTCCAGTCCGTGCCGGAGGCTTGCGGCGGCCGCGAAGGGGCCGATCACCAGGCTGACGAGCGACAGCGCGCACAGGATCGAGAACGGCGCGCCGAACGACATTGGTCCGACGATCACGGCCTGGGAGGCCGCGACGCCGAAGATCAGCACCGGAATCGACAGCGGCAGCACCAGAACCGCCATCAGCAGCCCGCCGCGATGCAGCGTCACCGCCAGCGCCGCGCCGATCATGCCGGTGAAGGTCAGGGCCGGCGTTCCCGCCAGCAGGGTGAGGGCCACCGCGCCGGTTGCGACCATGTCGAGATTGAGCAGGAGGCCGAGCACGGGGGTTGCGACGATCAGCGGCAGGCCGGCGGCCAGCCAATGCGCCAGTGCCTTGGCGGCGCAGGCCAGTTCCAGCGGCGTCCGGCTCATCGTGATCAGGTCGAGCGAGCCGTCCTCGTGGTCGGCCATGAAGAGACGGTCGAGGGTGAGCAGGCTCGCCAGCAGCGCCCCCAGCCACAGGATCGCCGGTCCCAGCCGCGACAACAGCGCCAGATCCGGCCCCACCGCGAACGGCATCAGCACCACCACGGTCAGGAAGAACAGCACCCCAATGAGCGCTCCGCCGCCGACCCGCAGGGCAATCCGGACATCGCGACGAATAAGGGCGGAGAGGGCGGTCATGGGGCGCCTCTTGTTGCGCAACGGACATCGCGATCGCGCCGCCCGGCCGGTGCGCTCCCTCCCCCCTTGCGGGGGAGGGTGGGGGAGGGGGGTAGCCCCGAGGAAGGTGCTCGTCGGCGGCGAAGCGCCAGCAACAGAGCGCCTGCCTCCCCAGCGCTCGACCCGATAGGCCGTGCCGTGTGGCACCCCCCTTCCTGACCCTCCCCCGAAAGGGGGGAGGGAACGGAGAGGATGGAGCCTGGGCTCGAAGAAAGCCGAGAGCGCGGGGGACCAGAGCAGGAAAGCTGAGGCTGGTCGAACTTCACGCCACACCCCCGATCCGCAGCTCCCGCGCCTCGATCCCCAGCGGCATGTGGGTGGCGGCGATGATCATTCCTCCGCGTTCCAGGTGCTCCCGCATCAAGGCGCAAAACATGTCCTGGCCGGCGGCGTCGAGCGCGGTGGTCGGCTCGTCCAGCAGCCAGACCGGGCGGCGGACCGTCAGCAGGCGGGCGAGCGAGAGGCGGCGGCGTTGGCCGGCGGAGAGGAACGCGGCCGGCAGATGGGCGGCGTGGTCGAGGCTGACGGTCGACAGGCTCTCGGCCCCGTCGAAGCGCTCGCCACCGAGAAAATCAGCCCAGAAAGCGAGGTTTTCCGCCACGCTCAGTGCCGGCTTCATCGCGTCGCGATGGCCGAGATAATGACATTGTTCGGCGAGCGTCAGCTCGGCATCGCCGCCGGAAAGCTCGATCTTGCCCCCGGCCGGAACCAGCAGCCCCGCGATCAGCCGCAGCAGCGAGGTCTTGCCGGAGCCATTGCGCCCCACAACCGCCAGCGCCTCGCCGGAGGCGGCCACGAAATCGAGGCCGGCAAACACCTCGCGGCCGCCCCGCACGCATCTGATGCCACGCCCTGAGAGCTGCATGTCGCTTCTGGTCGACCCCGTCACCGCCGGCCCTCAAGAAAACTTGGGGTAGCGCAGCAGAATTTGAGGCTCCCGGATTGCTGCGGCACGATCGTCCTTGTGGCGGTGCGGTTAGAAAGCTTCTATAAGCCCGGAACTTGATGCAGCACTCCACTCGCTCCTGCAAGCGACCCCAGCCGGATTCGCTGACGGTGTTAAAGTACCCTCTGCCGGGTATAACTAACAATTGGGATTTCCTACATGACCTCGCTCGACAGCTTCAAATGCAAAAAGACCCTCAAGGTCGGCGCCAAGACCTATGTCTATTACAGCCTGCCGACCGCGGAGAAGAATGGTCTGAAGGGGATTTCAAAGCTGCCTTATTCGATGAAGGTGCTGCTCGAGAACCTGCTGCGCAACGAGGACGGCCGCTCGGTCAAGAAGGAGGACATCGTCGCGGTGTCCAAATGGCTGCGCAAGAAGTCGCTGGAGCATGAGATCGCCTTCCGTCCGGCCCGCGTCCTGATGCAGGATTTCACCGGCGTGCCGGCCGTGGTCGACCTCGCCGCGATGCGCAACGCGATGCAGAAGCTCGGCGGCGATGCCGAGAAGATCAATCCGCTGGTGCCCGTCGATCTCGTCATCGACCACTCCGTGATCGTGAACTTCTTCGGCGACAACAAGGCTTTCGCCAAGAACGTCACCGAGGAATACAAGCAGAATCAGGAGCGCTACGAATTCCTGAAGTGGGGCCAGAAGGCCTTCTCGAACTTCTCCGTCGTGCCGCCCGGCACCGGCATCTGCCACCAGGTCAATCTCGAATATCTGGCGCAGACCGTCTGGACCAAGAAGGAGAAGATGACGGTCGGCAAGAAGACCGGCACGTTCGAGGTCGCCTATCCCGACTCGCTCGTCGGCACCGATTCCCACACCACCATGGTCAACGGTCTCGCCGTGCTCGGCTGGGGCGTCGGCGGCATCGAGGCGGAAGCCTGCATGCTTGGCCAGCCGCTGTCGATGCTGCTGCCGAACGTGGTCGGCTTCAAGCTCAAGGGTCAGCTCAAGGAAGGCGTCACCGCGACCGACCTCGTGCTGACGGTCACGCAGATGCTCCGCAAGCTTGGCGTCGTCGGCAAGTTCGTCGAGTTCTTCGGTCCCGGCCTCGATAACCTCTCGGTCGCCGACAAGGCGACGATCGGCAACATGGCGCCCGAATATGGCGCGACCTGCGGCTTCTTCCCGGTCGATGCCGCCGCGATCGATTACCTCAAGACCTCCGGCCGCGCCGCGCCGCGCGTCGCGCTGGTGCAGGCCTATGCCAAGGCGCAGGGCCTGTTCCGCACTGCCAAGTCGGCGGACCCGGTGTTCACGGAGACGCTGACGCTCGATCTCGGCGACGTCGTCCCCTCGATGGCCGGTCCGAAGCGTCCCGAAGGTCGCATCGCGCTCCCCTCCGTGTCGGAAGGCTTCTCGCTGGCGATGGCCAACGAGTACAAGAAGGGCGATGACGCCGAGAAGCGCTACGCGGTCGAGGGCAAGAACTTCGAACTCGGCCATGGCGACGTCGTGATCGCGGCGATCACCTCCTGCACCAACACCTCCAATCCGAGCGTGCTGATCGGCGCGGGCCTGCTGGCGCGCAATGCCGCCAAGAAGGGCCTGAAGGCCAAGCCCTGGGTGAAGACCTCGCTCGCGCCGGGCAGCCAGGTCGTCGCCGAATATCTCGCCAATTCCGGGCTGCAGGCCGATCTCGACAAGGTCGGCTTCAACCTGGTCGGCTTCGGCTGCACCACCTGCATCGGCAATTCCGGTCCGCTGCCGGAGGAGATCTCGAAGTCGATCAACGATAACGGTATCGTCGCCGCCGCCGTGCTTTCCGGCAACCGCAACTTCGAAGGCCGCGTCTCGCCGGACGTGCAGGCGAACTATCTGGCTTCGCCGCCGCTCGTCGTCGCCCACGCGCTCGCGGGCAGCGTGACGAAGAACCTCGCCACCGAGCCGCTCGGCGAGGGCAAGGACGGCAAGCCGGTGTACCTGAAGGACATCTGGCCGACGACCAAGGAGATCAACGCCTTCATGAAGAAGTTCGTGACTGCGTCGATCTTCAAGAAGAAGTATGCCGACGTGTTCAAGGGCGACACCAACTGGCGCAAGATCAAGACCGTCGAGAGCGAGACCTATCGCTGGAACATGAGCTCGACCTATGTGCAGAACCCGCCCTATTTCGAAGGCATGAAGAAGGAGCCGGAGCCGGTCACCGACATCGTCGAGGCGCGCATCCTCGCCATGTTCGGCGACAAGATCACCACCGACCACATTTCGCCGGCCGGTTCGATCAAGCTCACCTCGCCCGCGGGCAAATATCTCAGCGAGCACCAGGTGCGTCCCGCCGACTTCAACCAGTACGGCACGCGGCGCGGCAACCATGAAGTGATGATGCGCGGCACCTTCGCCAACATCCGCATCAAGAACTTCATGCTCAAGGGCGCCGACGGCAACATTCCCGAGGGCGGTCTCACCAAGCACTGGCCCGACGGCGAGCAGATGTCGATCTACGACGCCGCGATGAAGTATCAGCAGGAGAACGTGCCGCTGGTGGTGTTCGCCGGCGCCGAATACGGCAACGGCTCCTCGCGCGACTGGGCGGCGAAGGGCACGCGTCTGCTCGGCGTTCGCGCGGTGGTCTGCCAGAGCTTCGAGCGCATCCATCGCTCCAACCTGGTCGGCATGGGCGTGCTGCCGCTCACCTTCGAGGAGGGCACTTCCTGGCAGTCGCTTGGGCTGAAGGGCGACGAGAAGGTCACCCTGCGCGGCCTCGTCGGCGACCTCAAGCCGCGCCAGAAGCTGACCGCAGAGATCGTGTCGGCCGACGGCTCGCTGCAGCGCGTTTCGCTGCTCTGCCGCATCGATACGCTGGACGAGCTCGACTACTATCGCAACGGCGGTATCCTGCACTATGTGCTGCGCAAACTCGCGGCGTAAGCGCGGATTTGTGAACGATGGCTCACTGCGAAGTGAGTAGAACGTTAAGCGAAGGCGGCCTATCAAGGGCCGCCTTTGTTCGTTTGCGGTATGTTCCAGATGGGCTCGTCCAGCGAAAGGTTTTCGTCTCGGACGATGCGGGACGCACTGCGCGCGCAAGACTTATCCGTAAGACTACGGTGACCAACCGGCGAGAAGATTTCCCCTCGACATCAGCTAAGGTGTGCGGCGTTCAACATGACTATGATGGCCTCTAATCTGATTTCGCGATGGTCCGGTGCGATCTGGTCAGGTGCGATCTGGCCAAGTGCACTTGGCGTCTGCGCAATCATCGCGGTCGTCCGTCCCGCCCACGCCGATCCCCGCGCCGTCGTCGAGCTCTTCACCTCGCAAGGCTGCTCGTCCTGTCCGCCCGCCGACAAGATCATCGGCGAGCTCTCCAACGATCCCTCGATCATCGCGCTGAGCATGCCGATCGACTACTGGGACTATCTCGGCTGGAAGGACACGCTGGCGGACTCGCGCTTCTCGGCGCGGCAGCGCGCCTATTCGCGGATGCGCGGCGACCGCGAGGTCTACACGCCGCAGGTCGTGGTCAACGGCTCGGAGCATGTCATCGGCAGCGACCGCGCCGGCATCGAGAGCGCGATCGCAAAGACCGCCAAGGGCGACAACGTGATGAGCGTGCCGGTGTCGATGTCGCTCGCAGGCAAGCAGCTCAATGTCTCGGTGGCCGCGAGCAAGGAGGCGGCGGTGTCGCATGGCGAGGTCTGGATCTGCTCGATCACCAAGGCGGTGCCGATCTCGATCAGCCGCGGCGAAAATCGCGGGCAGCAGATCACTTACCACAACGTGGTGCGCAACCTGCTGAAGGTCGGCGACTGGAACGGTACTCCGGAAAGCTGGACCGTGCCGCTGGAGAACCTCACGCGCGAGGGCGTCGATGGCGCGGTAGTCTATGTCCAGGACGGCAGCCGCGAGAAGCCGGGCCCGATGCTGGGCGCGGCGTACACGTCGCTGCATTGATTGCCGACTAAAGTCTCTCGTCCCTACCACGTATCCGCTCTTGATCCTCATGGTGAGGAGGCGCGTAGCGCCGTCTCGAACCATGTAGGCCCACGCTGAGGCAACTCGGCCTCGATCCTTCGAGACGCTTGCTGCGTAAGCTCCTCAGGATGAGGGGAGAAAATCTTTGGCGAGGAGAGAAAGTGCGTCGGCAGAAATGCCCCCACACAACAAAAAAGGACCAACTCGCGTTGGTCCTCCTTCGTGCGAACAGGCCCGATCCCGACGACCCCGGGGGGCTGGGGGCTGAGGAATCCGGAACCGAAAGGACCGGGCCAACGCACACGAATCTTTTCGCAGTGCAGGGCGGCAGGCGCTAGGCGGAAAAGCGGCGAGACTATGATTCCTGCTAACGATCCCGTGACGGTATGTCGCGAGGGAGTTCCACAGCCAGGAGGTGTGTTTGCGGTGCGATGTGCAGCCGGGCGGTTGGGGCGCCCCTTGCGGCCGACAGCGGTTGGCGCAATCATGCAACTGTCATGATCCGCGGACGGGAACGGTTTCGCGACCGCCGGTCATGCGTCAACGCGACAGGAGGCGCTGCCCATGGGTCTGATGTCGGAGGATGCCGATCCGAGCGAGCAGCGCGCAGTGGCGCGTAGCGCCGCTGCGAGTTCCCAACCGAGCCGGGTGACGTTCAACCGGCTCGAATTGCATCGCATCCTCAACCTCTATGGCCGCATGGTCGCCGACGGCGAGTGGCGGGACTATGCCATCGACTTCCTGAAAGACCGCGCCGTATTCTCGGTCTATCGCCGCGCCTCCGAAGTGCCGCTTTACCGTATCGAGAAAGATCCGCGGCTCGCGCGCAAGCAGGGCATGTACAGCGTGATCTCGGCGACCGGCCTGATCCTGCGCCGCGGCCATGAGCTCGAGCGCGTGCTGCTGGTGATCGATCGGAAGCTGGCGGTGGTGTAGCCGCACAAACGGTGCCGTAGGGTGGGCAAAGGCGCACCGCGCCGTGCCCACCATCTTTCCGGGATTGAAATAGAAGTGGTGGGCACGCTTCCGCTTTGCCCACCCTACGACAGCTGAAGCCCCTCGGCGTTGAATGCTTGCTACGACGGCTATCTATCCGTCGGCACCGTGCGCCCGCCTTCACCGAGGTCGCGCTGCATCATCACCGTATCCAGCCAGCGGCCGAACTTCAGGCCGACATTGGGGTGCGTGCCGATCATGTTGAAGCCGGCGCTGGTGTGCACGGCGATCGAGCCGGCATTGGCGGAGTCGCCGATCACGGCGATCATCTGGCGGAAGCCGCGCGCCTCGCATTCGACGATCAGCCGCTGCAACAGCGCCGAGCCGATGCCGCGGCGATGGAACGACGGCTCGAGATAGATCGAGTTCTCGACCGTGAAGCGATAGGCCGGCCGCGGCCGGTAGGCGCCGGCATAGGCGTAGCCGGCAATGCGGCCATCGAGCACGGCGACGAAATAGGGGTAGCCGCCATCCGTCAGCGCCGTGTAGCGGCGCGTCATCTCGGCGAGGTCGGGCGGTTCGAGTTCGAAGGTCGCCGTGCCGCGGCGCACGGCGTGCTCGTAGATGGCGGTAATGGCGGGAAGGTCGGCCTCGGTTGTGGGCCTGATTTCAGGTGCGGACATGGGGGCGAGATTAGAAGCTTCGTCCGGCGGCGGAAAGAGGCATTGGCGCTTCCACATAGTCATTGCGAGCGCAGCGAAGCAATCCAGAAGTGCATCCATGGAGGGACTCTGGATTGCTTCGTCGCTGCGCTCCTCGCAATGACGGTGCTTGTGGGAACGCCAACCTCACAAACAAAAACCCCGGCCTTGCGGCCGGGGCTCGTGTCATTCTCTCGGATCAGAACCTAGTCGCGCTGGCCGAGCAGCTGCAGCAGCAGCGTGAACAGGTTGATGAAGTTCAAATACAGCGACAGCGCACCGGTGATCGCCGCGCGTTCGGCAATGTCACCGCCGGCCGAGGCGTAGCCGTAGATGTAGTCGTTCTTCAGCCGCTGGGTATCCCAGGCGGTGAGGCCAGCGAACACCAGCACGCCGCCCACCGACACGATGAACTGCAGCGCCGAGCTCGCCAGGAACAGATTGACGAGGCTTGCGATGATGATGCCGATCAGGCCCATGAACAGGAACGATCCCATCCCGGTCATGTCACGCTTGGTGGTGTAGCCGTAGAGGCTCAGCGCGCCGAAGGTGGCCGCGGTGATGAAGAAGACCCGCACGATCGAGGTGTGCGTGAACACCAGGAAGATCGAGGATAGCGAGATGCCCATCAGCGCCGAGAACACCCAGAACAGGATCTGGGCGGTCGAGGGGGCCAGGCGGTTGATGCCGGCCGAGATCACGAACACCATGGCGAGCGGCGCCAGGATGAACAGCCATTTCAGCGGGCTCACGAACATCGCGTAGCCGAACGGCGTCAGGAACTGGCTGCCGATCTTGGCGGCGGCCCCCGAGGGGTCGCTGGTCACGGCCGCCATGTAGACACCGAGTGCGGCGAGGCCGGTGATGGCCAGGCCGATGCTCATGTAATTGTAGATGCGCAGCATGTATGCGCGCAGGCCGGCATCGACCGTCGCGGCGTCGACACGCCCGGCGGCCCTGCCGAAAGGAGAAGCGTAGTTGCGGTCTAGGTCCGACATGGTCGAATTCCCATTGGTTGGCCGGCCGGCACAAGGGCTGATGCCGCCCGGGTCGTCAAAATTCTATCCCGGATACCGTTGCCTGCCGACATTAATTTTGGCTAACAATCGGGGATCCGGACCCACTCGACATGTGGGAAACTAACACATTTGCTGCAAGCGTCCACGCGCGGCCGAATGTCGCCATGGACGCGCAATCTGACGCGCGGGCGTGGTTAACCCGGAAAATCCGGGAGATTGGGGTTGCCGCGCCGCCGCCCGCTTCAATTTGTCACAAATTCCGCAACACGGTGGCGGGCTTTTGGTTCAACGCCAGCAGCGTGCCGGCGAGCCCAAGCCCGACCGTGACGACGAGCGCGGAGACGACCACGCCGGCCGCGCTGCCGGCCTGCCAGACGAAGCTCAGCGTCATCAGCCGGGTCACGATCATCCAGGCCGCGATGCTGCCGGCGATGACGCCGAACACGGCGGTGGCGAGCCCGATCAGGAGATATTCGAGCGCATAGGCGCCGAGCAGCCGCAGCCGCGTGGCGCCCAGCGTCTTCAGGATCACGGCGTCATAGACCCGGTGGCGATGGCCGGCGGCGAGTGCGCCGCCCAGCACCAGGATCGCGGAGATCAACGTCACCGCGCTGGCGCCGCGGATCGCGAGCGTGAGATTGGTGACGACCGAGCCGACCGTCTCCATGACCTCGCGGACCCGCACGCTCGTCACCATCGGATAGGCATCGGCGACCTCTTTGATGATCTTGCCGTCGCCGGCCGCATCGCCGCCCTGTTCGGTCAGCGTCGCGATGTGGGTATGCGGCGCGCCCTTGAAGGCATTGGGCGAGAACACCAGAACGAAATTGATGCCGAGCCCCTGCCAGTCGATGTTGCGCAAATTGCTGATTTTCGCCGGGATATCGCGGCCGAGCACGTTGACGACGACTTCGTCGCCGAGCTTGAGCCCGAGCCCGTCGGCGATTTTCTTCTCCATCGAGACCAGCGGTGGGCCGGAATAATCGGCGCTCCACCATTCGCCCTCGACCACCTTGGAGCCCTTCGGCAGCTCGCTGGTATAGGTCAGGCCGCGGTCGCTTTGCAGCACCCATTCGGCGTCGGTCGCGGGCTTCAGGTCCTCGGCCTTGACGCCGCGCGCGGCGACGATGCGGCCGCGCAGCATCGGCACGTCCTCAACTTTCGCCCCCGGCGCGATCTGGCGCAGATAGCCGTCGAACTGCTCGGCCTGCACGCTCGGGATGTCGATGAAGTAGAACGATGGCGCCCGGTCCGGCAGCGCCGCGAGAAACTGCCGGCGCAGATTGCCGTCGATCTGGGTGATGGTGACGAGGACGGCGAGTCCCAGCCCCAGCGACAGCACCACGGACGGCGTCAGCGCGCCGGGACGGTGGATGTTGGCGATCGCAAGCCGCAGCATCGGCAGCCGCGTGCGCGGCAATCGCCGCGCGATCGTCATCAAGAGCCCCGCAATGCCGCGCAGCACCGCAAACACCACGATGGACGAGAGCACGAACACCGTGGCGATGCGCTTGTCGAACGATAGCCCGATCACGACCGCGACGAGTAGCGCGACCACCACGGCCATGAAGGCGAGATAGCGCCAGCGCGGCCGGTGCCATTCGGCGCTGATCGTGTCGCGAAACAGCGCGGCCACCGGTACGTCATGGACGCGCCCGAGCGGCCACAGGCCAAAGGCGAGTGCGGTGAGCAGGCCATAGATGAAGGAGAGCGCCAGCTCGTCGGCATGCACGGCCGGGATCACCGGCAGCGGTAACAGCTTTCCGAACAGGCCGACGATGGCGAAGGGGAGGGCTGCGCCAAGCGCGAGCCCGATCACCGAGCCGATCCCGGCGAGCAGGATGACCTGCGCGAGATAGATGCCGAACACGTCGCGTCCGGTGGCGCCGACGGCCTTGAACGCCGCGATGACCTCGAGCCGGCGGTCGATATGGCTCTTCACGGCATTGGCGACGCCAACGCCTCCGACCAAAAGCGCGGCGAGGCCGACCAGCGTCAGGAACTGGGTAAAGCGGCTGATATTGCGCTCGAGCTGAGGCGATGCATTGGAGCGGCTGCGGATCTCCCAGCCGGCCTGCGGTGCCGCGTTGCGGGCGTCGCTGATGAATGCCTCGGTCGCGCGCTCGCTGTTGGCGCTGTCAGGCAGCTTGACGCGATAGACCCAGCGCACCAGGCTGCCCGGCTGGATCAGGCCGGTGGCGCGCAAGGCTTCCTCGCTGATCAGGAAACGGGGGCCGAAGCCGATGCCGCCGGCAAGCTTGTCGGGCTCGGCCTCGACCGCGCTGCGGATCTGGAAGGTCGCGTTACCGATGGTGACGCGGTCGCCGATCCTGAGGGAAAGCCGCGCCAGCAGCGTCGGATCCGCGGCGGCACCGAACGCGCCGTCGCGCTCCGCGAGAAGATCGGACAGTGGCAATTGCGGCGTCAGCGTCAACTGGCCGAGCATCGGGTAATTGCCGTCGACCGCCTTCATCTCGACCAGCGCGAGCTTGCCGTCGGCCGCGCGCGCCATGCCGCGCAGCGTCGCGGCGATCGACACCGTGCCGCGCGAACGCAGGAAAGCGATCTCCTCAGGCTTTGCCTCGCGCTGGAACAGCACGAACGAGGCGTCGCCGCCGAGCAGCGTGCGGCCTTCACGCGCCAGGCCCTCGCTGAGGCTGGCCGCGACCGAGCCGACACCGGCAATCGCCATCACGCCGAGCGCGATGCAGGCGATGAAGACGTAGAAGCCGCGCAGGCCTCCGCGCAGTTCGCGCAACGCATAGCGCAGCGACAGCGCGGCCGCGCCGTGTCGCGCGAACGGTTCAGTGGCGACGCTCATGGCTGGGAATACTGCGTATCGATGCGCCCGGAGCGCAGGCGGATCACGCGGTCGCAGCGATGCGCAAGCGAGGAATCATGGGTCACCAGCACCAGCGTCATGCCGCGCTCGGCATGCTTGCCGAAGATGAGATCGACGATCTGCTTTCCCGTCGCTTCGTCGAGATTGCCGGTGGGCTCGTCGGCGACCAGGATCGCAGGGTCCGGCGCCAGCGCACGGGCGAGCGCGACACGCTGCTGCTCGCCGCCCGAGAGTTGCGAGGGATAGTGATGCAGGCGATCGCCGAGCCCGACCGATTGCAGCTCTTGCGCGGCGCGCTTGGCCGCATCCGGATTGCCGGCGAGCTCGAGCGGCACCGCGACGTTCTCCAGCGCCGTCATGGTGGGGATCAAGTGAAAGGACTGGAAGACGATGCCGACCTCGCGGCCGCGGAAGCGGGCGAGTGCGTCCTCGTCGAGGGCATTGAAAGGCGTGCCGCTCACCACCACCTCTCCGCTATCAGGACGCTCCAACCCCGCCATCACCATCAGCAGCGTGGATTTGCCCGACCCTGACGGGCCGATCAGGCCGATAGCTTCACTACGGCCGACCCGAAGGCTGATATCCTTGAGAATGTGAACGCGTGCCGCGCCCGTGCCCAGTGAGAGATTGACGTTGGAAATGGAGATGGTGTCCGGCGTCGTGCCGGCCAGCGAAGAGGATTCGATGCGACTGTCCATGGTCCGGTCATATGGCAACTCCGCGCACCCGGTCGAGAGGCGTTACGGATTCTTCATGCACATAGCCGTGTTGATGGTCGCCTTGATGACAGGGATTGCCGGCGCCGGCGCGCAGGCCAAGCCGCCGGTCAAGCTGGTCGTGCTCGGCGATTCCTTGAGCGCCGGCCTCGGCCTTCAGGGCCAGGACGCATTTCCCATGAAGCTCCAAAAAGCCTTGCAGGACAAAGGTATAGCCGTCGACATGATCAATGCCGGGGTGTCCGGCGACACCTCTTCCGGTGGCCGGGACCGGCTCGACTGGTCGGTGCCGGAGGGAACCGAGGGCGTGATCGTCGAGCTCGGCGCCAACGATGCGCTGCGCGGGCTCGACCCCGACGTCACGCGCGCCGCGCTCAGCGACATCGTGGCGCGCCTGAAGGCGCGCGGCGTTGCGGTGATGCTGTGCGGCATGCTGGCGCCGCCGAACTACGGCGGCGACTATGCCGCGCGCTTCAATTCGATTTATCCGGATCTGGCGAAAAAATTCGACGTGCCGCTCTATCCGTTCTTCCTCGATGGCGTTGCGGCCGACGCCAAGCTCAACCAGGCCGACGGCATTCATCCCACCGCTGCGGGCGTCGACATCATCGTCAAGAACATGATGCCTGCCGTGGAGGCATTCCTTGGCACGATAAGCGGGCAACGACGTTGAAAAGCGGGCAATACTAACCCTAATACCCAGGGTTTTCCCGGAGTGGTCCGCGCTACGCTTCGCAGAGTCACATAACTGCGATAGGAATCAGGTTACCGGTGATTCGTCGCCGGCTCTAATTTGGACATGGGCCTTTTCAAGGCGCATGTCCAAGCATCGGGAGTGCTCAACGATGCCACGCTTGTTTACTGGTCTGGAAATTCCGGCCGAGGTCGGTCAGACACTTTCCAACTTGCGGGGCGGCCTTCCCGGCGCCCGCTGGATCGATCCCGAAAATTATCACGTCACCTTGCGCTTCATCGGCGATATCGACGGCGCTTCCGCCAACGAGATCGCCTCGCTGCTGTTTCGCGTCAACCGCAAACCGTTCGAGGTGAAGGTGCAGGGGCTCACGAGCTTCGGCGGCCGCAAGCCGCGCGCAGTCGTCGCCGCCATCGAGCCGAGCCGGCCCTTGATCGAATTGCAGGCCGAGCTCGAGCGGATGATGCAGCGCATCGGCCTCGATCCGGAAGGGCGCAAGTTCATTCCGCATGTCACGCTGGCGCGGCTGCACGATGCCTCGGACCAGGACGTCGCCGATTATCTCTCGCTGCGCGGTTACTTCCCGAGCAAGGTGTTCACGGCCGAACGTTTTGTCCTGTTCTCCTCGCGCGCATCCACCGGTGGCGGACCCTACGTCGTCGAGGATTCCTACGATCTCTGTGCGTAGGTTGGTTCTCGGGCCTCGGACGCAGCGCAGCGCTTGCGCGCTGCAGCGCGTCCGGGACACGAAATCCGCATACCCCTTTCCCTAATTCTCGGCTTGCATTTTCGGCCGGTCTCTGGCGGTAAGGGGGCCATGCTCTCCACCCCCAATTCATCGTTCCGAAGCGAATACCAGGCGCTGGTCTCGTCCGGCGCGATCGAGCCGGATGCGGCCCAGGCCGAGGTCGCGGAGGCCTATGCGGCGCTGGACCAGCGGCTTGCGAGCTACAAGCCGCAGCGCAAGCAGGGGCTGCTCGGCCGATTGTTCGGTGGCGGCGACAAGGACGATGCGCCGCGCGGGCTCTACATCCACGGCGAGGTCGGGCGCGGCAAGACCATGCTGATGGAC
The DNA here is from genome assembly GCF_024199885.1 of Bradyrhizobium sp. CCGUVB23. Lineage (NCBI taxonomy): Bacteria > Pseudomonadati > Pseudomonadota > Alphaproteobacteria > Hyphomicrobiales > Nitrobacteraceae > Bradyrhizobium > Bradyrhizobium sp. CCGUVB23. The sequence goes on along the minus strand of NZ_JANADQ010000001.1, from coordinate 3,682,874 downwards.
CTGTTCTTTCAGCACTCTTCCGTCGCGCACAAGCAGCGCGCGCATTTCCATGAATTCATGGCCGAGGTGCACGAACGTATCTACGGCTATCGCCAGAACATCGCGCGCGGCGAAATCGCCGACGGCGATGTCATCGCGCTGACGGCGAACGCGATCTTCGATGAAGGCTGGCTGCTCTGCTTCGACGAATTCCACGTCACCGACATCGCGGATGCGATGATCCTGGGCCGCCTGTTCGCGAAACTGTTCGAACTCGGCACGGTGGTGGTGGCGACGTCGAACGTCGCGCCCGACGATCTCTACAAGGGCGGACTCAATCGCGCGCTGTTCCTTCCCTTCATCGCGCAGATCAACGATCACATGGACGTGCTGCGGCTCGATGCGCGCACCGATTTCCGGCTGGAGAAACTTCAGGGCGTGAAGATGTGGCTGGTGCCGGCCGATGCCGACGCCGATGCCGCGCTCGATCGCGCTTGGGCGAAGATGACCGGCCACGCCAAATGCAAGTCGCGCGATATTTCGATCAAGGGCCGCATCCTGCACGTGCCGTGCTCGGCGCACGGCGTGGCGCGGTTCTCGTTCGCAGATCTCTGCGAGAAGCCGCTCGGCGCATCCGACTACTTGCGGCTCGCGCACGACTATCACACCATCCTGGTCGACCATATTCCAGTGATGGAGTTCGCTGAGCGTAACGCCGCCAAGCGCTTCATCACGCTGATCGACACACTCTATGACAATGCTGTGAAGCTGATGGCTTCGGCCGAAGCCAATCCGGTGTCGCTGTACCTGGCGAACGAAGGCAACGAGGCCAACGAGTTCAAGCGCACGTCCTCGCGCCTGATCGAGATGAGCTCGGAATCCTACCTGGCGCAGCCGCACGGCCGCAAGGATTCCACCGCCAGTGGCTCCACCAAGGGCCTGGTGGAGACTTAAGTCCTATCTCCCAACACCGTCATTTCCGGGACGCGCGTCAGTGCGAACCCGAAAATCCTGCGCCACAACTTCGAGATTCCGGGTTTGCCCGCGCAATGGCGCCGGCGCCCCGGAATGACAGCGTTATCGTTACGCGCCCCAATTCTCGGCAAGCCCGACAATTGGGCATTGGGCGACTTGAACGGGGGAAGCGAAAGGGATAACCACCCGTCTCAGTTTTCCCCTCCTTACGTGTCTAAAGGACAGGTTCACATGGCGCGCGACAAGATTGCTTTGATTGGCTCCGGTCAGATCGGCGGAACGTTGGCTCATCTCATCGGCCTGAAAGAACTCGGCGACGTGGTGATGTTCGACATCGCCGAGGGCGTGCCGCAGGGCAAGGCGCTCGACATCGCGCAGTCCTCGCCGGTCGACGGTTTTGACGCGCGCTATTCCGGCGCGAACTCCTACGAGGCGCTCGACAACGCCAAGGTCTGCATCGTCACCGCCGGCGTGCCGCGCAAACCCGGCATGAGCCGCGACGACCTCCTCTCCATCAACCTCAAGGTCATGGAGCAGGTCGGTGCCGGCATCAAGAAATACGCCCCCGACGCCTTCGTCATCTGCATCACCAACCCGCTCGACGCGATGGTCTGGGCGCTGCAGAAGGCGAGCGGCCTGCCGCACAAGAAGGTCGTCGGCATGGCCGGCGTGCTGGATTCGGCGCGCTTCCGCTACTTCCTGGCCGATGAGTTCAACGTCTCGGTCGAGGACGTCACCGCCTTCGTGCTCGGCGGCCACGGCGACACCATGGTGCCGCTGGTGAAGTACTCCACCGTCGCCGGCATCCCGCTGCCCGACCTCGTCAAGATGGGCTGGACCTCGCAGGCGCGCCTCGACGAGATCGTCGACCGCACCCGCAACGGCGGCGCCGAGATCGTCAACCTGCTGAAGACCGGCTCGGCCTTCTATGCGCCGGCGGCGTCCGCGATCGCGATGGCCGAGAGCTATCTGAAGGACAAGAAGCGCGTGCTGCCTTGCGCTGCGTACCTGAACGGCGAATACGGCGTGAAGGACATGTATGTCGGCGTGCCCGTCGTTATCGGCTCGAAGGGCGTCGAGCGCGTGGTCGAGATCGAGCTCGCCGGCAAGGACCGCGAGGCTTTCGACAAGTCGGTCGGCGCGGTGTCCGGCCTGGTCGACGCCTGCAAGAAGATCGCGCCCGACCTTCTGGGCCGCTGATCGGGAAAAAATCTCGCCGAGGATCGGACCCGATCCTCGGCGCTTTCATGTCCGGGACCCCGGTCGGGCGGGTTTCCGGGGCCGGCAGTCCAGATTCCAAAAGATTCCGGGTTGCAGTTGTTCTGGTATATGGTATGCCAGACCGAAATTAGAGGTGAACCCCCGAGGTCACCACGCGCGGGTTCAGGGAGCGACCAGATGAATATCCATGAGTACCAGGCCAAGGCGCTTTTGAATGAGTTCGGCGTGCCGATCTCCAAGGGCGTTCCGGTCCTGAAGGCGGCCGACGCGGAAGCGGCGGCAAAGGCTCTCCCGGGCCCGGTCTGGGTGGTGAAGAGCCAGATCCATGCCGGCGGCCGCGGCAAGGGCAAGTTCAAGGAAGCCAGTGCCGGCGACAAGGGCGGCGTCCGCATCGCCAAGTCGGCCACTGAAGTTGCCGAATTCGCCAAGCAGATGCTCGGCGCCACGCTCGTGACCGTGCAGACGGGACCTGCCGGCAAGCAGGTCAACCGCCTCTACATCGAGGACGGCTCCGACATCGACAAGGAGTTCTATCTCTCGATCCTGGTCGACCGCGAGACCTCGCGCGTGTCGTTCGTGGTGTCGACCGAAGGCGGCGTCAACATCGAGGACGTCGCGCACAACACGCCCGAGAAGATCGTCACCTTCTCGGTTGATCCGGCGACCGGCATCATGGGCCATCACGGCCGCACCGTCGCCAAGGCGCTGAACCTGTCCGGCGATCTCGCCAAGCAGGCCGAAAAGCTCACCGCGCAGCTCTTTGCCGCCTTCGTCGCCAAGGACATGTCGATGCTGGAGATCAACCCGCTGGTCGTGACCAAGCAGGGCCAGCTCCGCGTGCTCGACGCCAAGGTCTCCTTCGACGACAACGCGCTGTTCCGTCATCCCGAAGTGGTGGCGCTGCGCGACGAGACCGAAGAGGACGCCAAGGAGATCGAGGCCTCGAAATACGATCTCAACTACGTCACGCTCGACGGCAATATCGGCTGCATGGTCAACGGCGCCGGCCTTGCCATGGCGACCATGGACATCATCAAGCTCTACGGCATGGCGCCGGCCAACTTCCTCGACGTCGGCGGCAGCGCCAGCAAGGAAAAGGTCGCCGCCGCTTTCAAGATCATCACCGCCGACCCGAACGTGAAGGGCATTCTGGTCAACATCTTCGGTGGTATCATGAAGTGTGACGTGATCGCCGAGGGTGTCACGGCTGCAGTGCGCGAAGTCGGCCTCAGCGTCCCGCTGGTGGTCCGCCTCGAAGGCACTAATGTCGAGCTCGGCAAGAAGATCATCCGTGAATCAGGCCTGAACGTCGTGCCGGCCGATAATCTCGATGACGCCGCGCAGAAGATCGTGAAGGCCGTCAAGGGAGGCTAGGCCATGCCCCAGGACCATCTCGCTCAATCATCTCCGCTGCTGGAGCACGCGCGTCTCGCCGCGTTCGCCGGTGAATGGAATGGCGAGGAGATGGTCTACCCGTCGCGCTGGAATCCCGGCGGGCCGGCGACTTCACGCACGGTGGCGCGCATGGATCTCAACGGCTTCTATCTGATCCAGGACGTGGTCCAGATGCGCGACGGCAAGGAGATCTTCGCCACCCACGGCATCTTCACGTACGACCGCGACGACCGGACCTACAAATTGTTCTGGTACGACTCGCTCGGCTACACGCCGCCCTCGCCCGCCTCCGGCGGCTGGGTCGGCAAGACCCTGACGCTGGTGCGTGGCTCGCTGCGCGGCAATGCGCGCCACATCTACGAGATCATCGACGACAATTCCTATTCGTTGAAGATCCAGTTCTCGCCGGACGCGGAAGGCTGGGCCGACGTGCTCACCGGCGTCTATCGTCGCATCCACTAAAGTTAGTTCGCGAAAGCAGACCTCATGTCCATCCTGATTGACAAGAACACCAAGGTCATCTGCCAGGGCTTTACCGGCAAGAACGGCACGTTCCATTCCGAGGCCGCGATTGCCTACGGCACCAAGATGGTCGGCGGCACCTCGCCGGGCAAAGGCGGCGCGACGCATCTGGGCCTGCCGGTGTTCGACACCGTGCGCGAGGCGCGTGAGAAGACCGGCGCCGACGCGTCGGTGATCTACGTGCCGCCCCCGGGCGCGGCGGACGCGATCTGCGAAGCGATCGATGCCGAAGTTCCGCTGATCGTCTGCATCACCGAGGGCATTCCGGTCATCGACATGGTCCGCGTCAAGCGCTCCCTGGCCGGCTCCAAGTCGCGCCTGATCGGGCCGAACTGCCCGGGCGTCATGACCGCCGGCGAGTGCAAGATCGGCATCATGCCCGCCAACATCTTCAAGACCGGCAGCGTCGGCATCGTCTCCCGCTCCGGCACCCTGACCTATGAAGCCGTGTTCCAGACCTCCCAGGAAGGGCTCGGCCAGACCACCGCGGTCGGCATCGGCGGCGACCCGGTCAAGGGAACCGAGTTCATCGACGTCCTGGAGATGCTGCTGGCCGACCCCAAGACCGAGTCGATCATCATGATCGGGGAGATCGGCGGTTCCGCCGAGGAGGACGCCGCCCAGTTCCTCAAGGACGAGGCCAAGCGCGGTCGCAAGAAGCCGATGGTCGGTTTCATCGCCGGTGTCACCGCACCTCCAGGCCGCCGCATGGGTCATGCCGGCGCGATCATCTCGGGCGGCAAGGGCGACGCCGGTTCCAAGACCGAAGCGATGAAATCGGCCGGTATTGTCGTCTCTCCGTCGCCCGCACGGCTCGGACATACCCTTGCCGAAAAGTTGAAAGCTTAATTCAGTTCTTGGTGCTTTTCCGGGCGAAAGTTCGCAACAGATAGGGTAAACGGTGCCTGATACGCCGATCCGCTGCCGGAGGATCGGGGTCAGCGCCGTTTTCATTTGCGCGAACCGAAATCGCTGGGAAATCAAGAATGTCTCGCCAGGACGCGAACGCAGCCTTTGCCCTCTCATCCTTTTTGCAGGGCACCAACGCCACCTACATCGACGAAATCTACGCCCGCTACGAGAAAGACCCCTCCTCGGTTGACGCCGAGTGGCAGGAGTTCTTCCAGAGCCTGAAGGACCAGCCGGCCGACGTCCGCAAGAACGCGGAAGGGCCGTCCTGGGCCCGGGACAACTGGCCGGTCACGCCCCAGGACGAGCTCACCTCGGCGCTCGACGGCAACTGGGCCCAGGTCGAGAAGGCGGTCGGCACCAAGATCGCCGCCAAGGCGCAGGCCAAGGGCGCCGATCTCTCCTCCGCCGACGTGCTCCAGGCCACCCGCGATTCGGTGCGCGCCCTGATGCTGATCCGCGCCTACCGCATGCGCGGCCATTTCCACGCCAAGCTCGATCCGCTCGGCATCGAGGCGCCGCGCAACCGCGAGGAGCTCGACCCCCGCACCTACGGCTTCAGCGAGGCCGACTTCGACCGCAAGATCTTCCTCGATCACGTGCTCGGCCTCGAATACGGCAACCTGCGCGAGATCGTGGCGATCTGCGAGCGCACCTACTGCCAGACGCTCGGCGTCGAGTTCATGCACATCAGCAACGCGGCGCAGAAGGCCTGGATCCAGGAGCGCATCGAAGGTCCGGACAAGGAGATCTCCTTCACCCCGGAAGGCCGCCGTGCCATCCTGACGAAGCTGGTCGAAGCCGAGGGCTTCGAAAAATTCTGCGACACCAAGTTCACCGGCACCAAGCGCTTCGGCCTCGACGGCGGTGAATCGCTGATCCCCGCGCTGGAGCAAATCATCAAGCGCGGCGGCAATCTCGGCGTGAAGGAAATCGTCGTGGGCATGCCGCATCGCGGCCGCCTCAACGTGCTGACCCAGGTGATGGGCAAGGCGCACCGCGCGCTGTTCCACGAATTCAAGGGTGGCTCGGCCAACCCCGACGCGGTCGAAGGCTCGGGCGACGTCAAATATCACCTCGGCGCCTCGTCGGATCGCGAGTTCGACAGCAACCGCATCCATCTGTCGCTGACCGCGAACCCCTCGCATCTGGAGATCGTCGATCCGGTGGTGCTCGGCAAGGTCCGCGCCAAGCAGGACCAGCATGGCGACCCACCGGACATGCGCATCTCGGTGCTGCCGCTCCTGATGCATGGCGACGCCGCCTTCGCCGGCCAGGGCGTGGTCGCGGAATGCTTCAGCCTTTCCGACCTGAAGGGCTACCGCACCGGCGGCTCGCTGCATTTCATCGTCAACAACCAGATCGGCTTCACCACCTATCCGCGCTATTCGCGCTCCTCGCCCTATCCGTCTGATGTGGCGAAGATGATCGACGCGCCGATCTTCCACGTCAACGGCGACGATCCGGAGGCCGTGGTGTTCGCCGCCAAGGTCGCGATCGAGTTCCGGCAGAAGTTCCACAAGCCGGTCGTCATCGACATGTGGTGCTATCGCCGCTACGGCCACAATGAGGGCGACGAGCCGGCATTCACCCAACCGGTGATGTACAAGCGCATCGCGGCACATCCGTCGGCGCTGACGCTCTACGCCAAGCGCCTGATCGCCGAGGGCGTGGTCACCGAAGGCGAGGTCGACAAGCTGAAGGCCGACTGGCGCGCGCGGCTCGATGCCGAGTTCGAGGCCGGCACCAGCTACAAGCCGAACAAGGCCGACTGGCTCGACGGCAAATGGGCCGGCTTCAAGATCGCCGACCAGGAAGAGGACGCCCGCCGCGGCGTCACCGGCGTCGATACCTCCATCCTCAAGGACATCGGCCGCAAGATCACCAAGGTGCCCGACGGTTTCCGCGTTCACCGCACCATCCAGCGCTTCCTCGACAACCGCGCCAAGGCGATCGACAACGGCGTCGGCATCGACTGGGCGACCGGCGAGGCGCTGGCGTTCTGCTCGCTGCTGGAGGAAGGTCGTTATGTCCGCCTGTCCGGCCAGGACTGCGAGCGCGGCACCTTCTCGCAGCGCCATTCGGTGCTGATCGACCAGGAAGACGAGAGCCGCTACACGCCGTTCAACCATCTCGGCGTTGAGCAGGGACACTACGAGGTCATCAACTCGCTGCTCTCGGAAGAGGCGGTGCTCGGCTTCGAATACGGCTACTCGCTGGCCGAGCCGAATGCGCTGGCGCTGTGGGAGGCACAGTTCGGCGACTTCGCCAACGGCGCGCAGGTGCTGTTCGACCAGTTCATCTCCTCGGGCGAGCGCAAATGGCTGCGCATGTCCGGCCTCGTCTGCCTGTTGCCGCATGGCTACGAGGGACAGGGACCGGAGCACTCCTCGGCACGCCTCGAGCGCTACTTGCAGATGTGCGCCGAAGACAACATGCAGGTGGTCTATCCGACCACGCCGGCGAACTACTTCCACGTGCTGCGCCGCCAGCTCCATCGCGAGATCCGCAAGCCGCTGATCCTGATGACGCCGAAGTCGCTGCTACGGCACAAGCGTGCGGTGTCGCGGCTCGACGAGCTCGCCAAGGGCACGACGTTCCACCGCATCCTCTATGATGACGCCCAGATGCTGCCGAGCGAGGCCACCAAGCTGGTGCCGGACGAGAAGATCCGCCGCATCGTGCTGTGCTCGGGCAAGGTCTATTACGACCTCTACGAGGAGCGCGAGAAGCGCGGCATCGACGACATCTACCTGATGCGCGTCGAGCAGCTCTATCCGGTGCCGCTGAAAGCGCTGGTCGCGGAGCTCGCGCGCTTCAAGAAGGCCGAGGTGATCTGGTGCCAGGAGGAGCCGCGCAACATGGGTGCGTGGCACTTCATCGAGCCCTATCTCGAATGGGTGCTCAACCAGGTGAACGGCGTAAGCCGGCGTCCGCGTTATGTCGGCCGCGCCGCCTCCGCCGCAACCGCGACCGGCCTGATGTCCAAGCACCAGGCGCAGCTCAAGGCGTTCCTGGACGAGGCTCTGAGCTAGATTTTTTGAACTGCGTCATGCCCCGCTTCAAGCGGGGCATCCAGTCCGCCGCGTCGTCCGTACGTGCGAGCGTCGCGGCAGGCTGGATCGTTTGTTTACGCTGGCGATGACAACCGAATTCATGACCGCACAAGCGATCTTTTAGGGAAAAGACCATGACTGAAATTCGTGTGCCGACGCTCGGCGAATCCGTCACCGAGGCCACCATCGGCCGCTGGTTCAAGAAGGCCGGCGATCCCGTCGCCGTCGACGAGCCCTTGGTGGAGCTCGAGACCGACAAGGTCACCATCGAAGTGCCGGCGCCCTCGGCCGGCACGCTCAGCGAGATCATCGCCGCTGACGGTGCGACGGTTGCAGTCGGCGCGCTGCTCGGACAGATCACGGATGGCGCCGGCGCCGCCAAGCCGGCTGCCGCTCCCGCCAGGCCTGCCGCCGCGCCGGCTTCGGCTCCTGCACCCGCCGCGCCCAAGGCGGCGCCCGCCGATGCGCCGCTCGCCCCGTCGGTGCGAAAGCTCTCGGCCGAGACCGGCATCGATGCCTCGACCGTTCCGGGCTCCGGCAAGGACGGCCGCGTCACCAAGGGCGACATGCTCGCCGCGATCGAGCGCGCCGCCTCCGCGCCGACCCCGGTCAACCAGCCGGCCGCGGCCGTGCAGGTGCGCAGCCCCTCGCCGGCCGACGATGCCGCGCGCGAGGAGCGCGTCAAGATGACCCGCCTGCGCCAGACCATCGCGCGGCGTCTCAAGGATGTACAGAACACGGCTGCGATGCTGACGACCTTCAACGAGGTCGACATGACCAACGTCATGGCGCTGCGCGCGCACTACAAGGACGTGTTCGAGAAGAAGCACGGCTCCAAGCTCGGCTTCATGGGCTTCTTCACCAAGGCGGTCGTGCAGGCGCTGAAGGACATCCCGGCGGTCAACGCCGAGATCGACGGCACCGACCTGATCTACAAGAACTACTACCACATCGGCGTCGCCGTCGGCACCGACAAGGGACTTGTCGTGCCCGTCGTCCGCGACTGCGATCAGAAGTCGATCGCCGACATCGAGAAGGGCATCGCCGATTTCGGCCGCCGTGCGCGCGACGGCCAGCTCACGATCGAGGAGATGCAGGGCGGCACCTTCACCATCACCAATGGCGGCATCTATGGCTCGCTGATGTCGACGCCGATCCTGAACGCGCCACAGTCCGGCATCCTCGGCATGCACAAGATCCAGGAGCGGCCGATGGTGATCGGCGGCAAGGTCGAGGTCCGCCCGATGATGTATCTGGCGCTGTCCTACGATCACCGCGTGATCGACGGCAAGGAAGCCGTGACGTTCCTGGTCCGTGTCAAGGAGAGCCTGGAAGATCCGGCGCGGCTGGTCCTGGACCTCTGATACCCAAAGTCTTGAAAGCGCCGTCGCCTGCACGGGCGACGGCGTGCGCGCAAGGATGGAGGCGAGCATGACGGACAAGGTTGCGATCATCACCGGCGGCAGCCGCGGCATCGGCCGCGCCACCGCGCTCGCAGCGGCGGCGCGCGGTTTTCGCGTGGTCGTGGGCTATGCCAGCAACAAGAAGGCCGCCGACGAGGTCGTCGCCGCGATCGAAGCCAGGAACGGCAAGGCCATCGCGGTGAAGTGCGACGTCGCCGAGGAAAGCGATATCCTCGCGCTGTTCAAAGCGGCCGACGAGTTCGGCACCCTCGGCGCGCTCGTCAACAATGGCGGCATTGTCGGCAAGAGCGGCGTGCGCGTCGACGAGATGTCGGCCGAGCGCATCCAGCGCGTCATGGCGGTCAACGTCACCGGCTCCATCCTCTGCGCACGCGAGGCGGTGAAGCGGATGTCGACCAAGCATGGCGGCAAGGGCGGCGTGATCGTCAATCTGTCGTCCGTCGCCGCCAAGCTCGGCTCGCCCGACACCTATGTCGACTATGCCGCCTCCAAGGGCGCGATCGATTCCTTTACCATCGGCCTCGGCTACGAGGTCGCCGGCGAAGGCATTCGCGTCGCGGGCATCCGCCCGGGCCTGATCGACACCGAAATCCACGCCGCCGGCGGCGAGCCCGATCGCGCCCATCGTCTGGCCCATTTGGTGCCGATGAAGCGCGTCGGCACCGCCGAGGAAATCGCCAATGCCATCGTCTGGCTGATGTCGGACGATGCCTCCTACGTTACCTCAGCCATTCTCGATGTGTCCGGCGGACGCTGACACATCCTTTCACGCTAAACCTACGGGACTTTCTCTCATGGCTACCTACGATCTCGTCGTCATCGGCACCGGACCGGGCGGTTATGTCTGCGCGGTGCGCGCAAGCCAGCTCGGCATGAAAGTCGCCGTGGTGGAAAAGAACGCCAGCCTCGGCGGCACCTGCCTCAATGTCGGCTGCATGCCCTCGAAGGCGCTGCTGCACGCCTCCGAAATGTTCGAGGAAGCCGCGCACTCCTTCGCCAAGATGGGCGTCTCGGTCTCGGCGCCGAAACTCGATCTGCCCGCGATGATGAACTTCAAGCAGCAGGGCATCGACGGCAACGTCAAGGGCGTCGAGTTCCTGATGAAGAAGAACAAGATCGACGTGCTCAAGGGCAGCGGCAAGATTCTGGGCACCGGCAAGGTCGAGGTCTCCGCGGACGGCAAGTCGCAAGTCATCGAGACCAAGAACATCGTGATCGCCACCGGCTCGGACATCGCACGGCTGAAGGGCATCGAGATCGACGAGAAGCGCATCGTGTCGTCGACCGGCGCGCTCTCGCTGGAAAAGGCGCCGGGCAGGTTGCTGGTCATCGGTGCGGGCGTGATCGGGCTTGAGCTTGGCTCGGTGTGGCGCAGGCTCGGGTCCGAGGTCATGGTCGTCGAATTCCTCGATCGCATCCTGCCGGGCATGGACGGCGAAGTCGCACGGCAATTTCAACGCATCCTGGAAAAGCAGGGATTCGCGTTCAAGCTGGGCTCGAAGGTCACCGGTGTCGAATCGAACGGCAAGGCACTGCTCGCAAAGATCGAGCCGGCCGCCGGCGGTGCGGCTGAGACCATCGAGGCTGACGTCGTGCTGGTCTGCATCGGCCGCGTGCCCTACACCGATGGTCTCGGGCTGAAGGAGGCCGGCGTTGCGCTGGACAATCGCGGCCGTGTGCAGATCGATGCCCACTTCGCGACCACCCTGAAGGGCGTCTATGCCATCGGCGATGTCGTCGCTGGCCCGATGCTCGCGCACAAGGCCGAAGACGAGGGCGTCGCCGTGGCGGAAATCCTCGCCGGCCAGGCCGGTCACGTGAACTACGACGTGATCCCAGGTGTGGTGTATACCACGCCGGAAGTGTCCTCCGTCGGCAAGACCGAGGAAGAGCTGAAGCAGGCGGGCGTGGCCTACACCGTCGGGAAGTTTCCCTTTACCGCCAACGGCCGCTCCAAGGTCAACCAGACCACTGATGGCTTTGTGAAAATTCTCGCAGATGCGAAGACCGATCGCGTGCTTGGCGTGCACATTGTCGGCCGTGAAGCCGGCGAAATGATCCACGAGGCGTGTGTGCTGATGGAGTTTGGGGGCAGCGCGGAAGATCTCGCCCGCACCTGCCATGCGCATCCGACCCGCTCGGAGGCCGTCAAGGAGGCCGCGCTTGCAGTCGGCAAGCGGGCCATCCATATGTAGGCGACGCGCCGAGCCGAATCGGGCGGGAAACACATGCTGCGCCGCCTTCTTCAACCGGTCTGGGTCCTGCTGGCGATCATCTTTTTGATCGAAGCCTGGCTGTGGGACCATCTCGAGCCGATCGTGGCGCGTGTCGTTGCCGCGATCCCGCTCGCGCAGTTCAAGCAATGGCTGACCGAACGCGTCGATGCGCTGTCGCCGGCGATGACGCTGATCGTCTTCGTCGTGCCGATCATCCCGCTGTTTCCGCTCAAGCTGGTCGGGCTCTGGCTGCTCACCCACGAATACTGGATGAGCGCGGTGTTCACGATCCTGTTCGCCAAACTGCTCGGCGTCGGCGTCACCGCCTTCGTGTTCGACGTGACGCGCGACAAGCTGCTGGAGATGGCGTGGTTCGAGCGGCTGTATGATTTCGTGATGATGATCCGCGCCAAATCGACGGCGCTGGTCGAGCCGATCAAGCTGCGCATCAAGAATGCCCTTACCGGCAATGGCGAGGGATGGTCCTCCCGGGCACTCCGTCTGATCCAGCGCTTCCGCAAGAGCGTGCACGAGGCACGCTGATCGTTTTCCAGCAATGAACGTTGCGTAGCCCGGATGAGCGAAGCGATATCCGGGGCTTGTCGTTGCGGCTTCCCGGATATCGCTTCGCTCATCCGGCTACGAGCCCTTCGAATCCGCGCGCTTACACCACCATCCCGTCATTGCGAGCGCAGCGAAGCTATCCAGACCGTCTCCGCGGAAAGAATCTGGATTGCTTCGTCGCTCCGCTCCTCGCAATGACGTTGGGGGCGAGAGGCAGGCAAGCCGCGCGCTACCCGTGCAGATGCAGCAGATGCGGCCACCACAGGCCAAGTGCGGTCATCACCATGCCGGCGAGCGTCAGGAGGCCGCCGACATAGGCGAGCGCAATGATGCCGGTGATGATGGTGGCCGAAGCCAGCACGATGCCGATCTGGAAGGCGGCCGAGGCCAGCTCGAAGTGATGGTATTTTGCGGTCGCCTCGTCGCGCTCGTGCTCGGCATGTTTTGCTTTTTCGGCGAGCTGTTCGGTGCCCTCGCCGGTCTCCGGCTCGGAACGATAACGCGCCGCGGTCTTCTGCCAGTCCTCGATCTGCTTCTGGATGGCCGCCTTGATGGCGTCGTCGGCGGCCGAGCCCAGCGTGAGCTTGCCCTGCTCGGCTGCGGTCTGCACCACGGTGCGGCGGACGCTCTTGGCCTGGAAGAACGCCCAGAGATTGGCGGCCTCGACGTTCTTGCTGATCGCCTCGGTCTGCGCACCCTTGCCGAGCGTCTCCGAGATCGCAAGGAACAGCGCCAGCACCGCGATCAGAAGGGCGATCTTCTTGTTCTCGCCGGATGCGTGCTCGGCATGCTCCGCGTGCTCCATGCTTTCGTGTGCGCTCATAATATCCCTCCTGCCTCGGTTCCCCACGATTGACCGAACCGCGGGCGCCGCGCAAGAGGCAAGCAAGTTGTGACGTCAGTGTGTCAGCGTCGCGGATGCGCGCTGGCGTAGACTTCGAGCAGCCGTTCGGAATCGATGCCGGTATAGACCTGCGTGGTCGACAGCGAGGAATGGCCGAGCAATTCCTGGATCGCGCGCAGGTCGCCGCCGCGCGACAGAAGATGCGTGGCAAAGGAATGCCGCAGCGCGTGCGGCGTGGCGCTGTCGGGCAGGCCAAGTGCGCCGCGCAGCCGCTCCATCGCGAGCTGGATGATGCGCGGGCTCAAGGGACCGCCGCGCGCGCCGACGAAGACCGGGCCTTCGGCCAGCAACGGATGCGGGCACATCGCGACATATTCGGCGACCAGTGCCAGCACGTTTTGCAGCACCGGCACCATGCGCGTCTTGTTGCCCTTGCCGGTGACGACGAGCACGTCGCCTTCACCGGGGCGCGGCACGTCGCGCCGCTTTAGTCCCAAGGCTTCCGAGATGCGCAGGCCCGAGCCGTAGAGCAGGGCCATCACGGCGGCGTCGCGCACCAGGATCCAGGTCTCGCGCTCTTCGCCGGCGCGCTCGTCGGCGTCGGCGAGGCGCTTGGCGGATGCCATCGGCAGCGGCTTTGGCAGGCTCTTGGCCACCTTTGGGGCGCGAATGGCAGAGAGCGCGCCGACCTTGCCCTTGCCCTCGCGCTCAAGGAAGCGGCCGAACGAGCGCAGGCCCGCAAGTGCGCGCATCAAGGAGCGGCCGGCGACGTCGTCGGCGCGGCGCATCGCCATGAAGGCTCTGATGTCGCTGGCCTCGAGCGCGGCGAAGCGCTTGAGCGTCACGCGCTCGCCCCAATGGGTGCAGAGGAAATCCAGGCACTGCCTGAGGTCGCGGGCATAGGCTTCCAGCGTCTTCGGCGACAGCCGCCGCTCGGCGCCGAGATGCGACAGCCAGCGCATCATCTCCTGCGCGATCGACGGATCGGCGCTGGCGAGCTCGATTGGTGGGGCGGCCGCTTTGCTCATGCGCTCTGGACGTGGTGATTCCGCACAGTATATCGCATCACACTCGTTTATCGTTCGCTAAGGCCGCCGCGCGCGGGTAGCCTTGAGGCCCCGGGTTCCGATTCTCCGTCCAAGACTATTCATGGATCATTCGTCGCGCAGCCACACTGCCCCCGCCATTTCGACCCGCATGGTCGACGTGCTGGTGCCGGTCGCGCTCGACCAGACCTATTCCTACCGCGTGCCGCGCGGCATGGAATTGAAGGCGGGCGATCTCCTCAGTGTGCCGCTCGGCCCGCGCGAGGTGCTGGCGGTGGTGTGGGCAGAGAACGCCAATCCGGATCCTCGCCTGCACAACCGTCTAAAGGACGTCAGCGAGAAACTCGACGTCCCGCCGCTGAAGGGCGAGCTGCGCGCGCTGGTCGACTGGGTCGCCAACTACACGCTCGGCCCGCGCGGCATGGTTTTGCGCATGTGCCTGCGCATGGGCGAGAACCTCGGGCCCGAGCGGATGCGCGCCGGCGTGCGGCTGGTCGGCGATCCGCCAAGGCGGCTGACGCCGGCGCGGCGGCGGGTGATCGAGGTGCTGTCGGATCGCCTGCTGCACGGCAAGTCCGATGTCGTGAAGGAGGCGGGCGTCTCAGCCGGGGTGATCGATGGCCTCGTCGACGAAGGCACGTTGACGGTCGAGCCGTTGCCGCCGCCGCCACCACCGCCGGCGCCCGACCCCGCCTACGGCCAGCCGGAATTCACGCATCTGCAACGCACTGCGGTCGATGCGATGCGCGCGCTTGCGGCCAACGGCACCTTTCATGTCGCCCTGCTCGACGGCGTCACCGGCTCGGGCAAGACCGAGGTTTATTTCGAGGTGGTCGCCGAGACCATCCGCCGCGGCAAGCAGTCGCTGATCCTGATGCCGGAGATCGCGCTCACCGGCCAGTTCCTCGACCGCTTCGCGCAACGTTTTGGCGTGCGGCCGCTGGAATGGCATTCGGAGCTCACCCCGCGCACCCGCGCGCGCAACTGGGCGGCGATCTCGGAAGGGAGCGCGCCGGTCGTGGTCGGCGCCCGCTCGGCGCTGTTTCTGCCCTACGCCGATCTCGGCCTCATCGTCGTCGATGAAGAGCACGACCAGGCCTACAAGCAGGATGACGGCGTGCATTATCACGCCCGCGACATGGCGGTGGTGCGGGCGCATATCGCAAAAATTCCGATCGTGCTAGCCTCTGCGACGCCGTCGGTCGAATCAGAGGTCAATGCGCGCAAGGGGCGCTATCAGCGCATCGCGCTGCCCTCGCGCTTCGGCGGCCAGCACATGCCGCATATCGAGGCGATCGACCTGCGCCGCGAGCAGCCGGCGCGCGGCCGCTTCATCTCGCCGCGACTTGCGGGCGAAATCCGGACCGCGATCGAGCGGCGCGAGCAGGCGCTGTTGTTCCTCAATCGCCGCGGCTACGCGCCGCTGACATTGTGTCGCGCCTGCGGCCATCGCTTCGCCTGCACCATCTGCGATGCCTGGTTGGTCGATCACAGGTTCCGCCAGCGGCTGGTCTGCCATCACTGTGGTTTCTCGATGCCGCGGCCGAACGTCTGCCCGCATTGCTCGGCGGAGGAATCGCTGGTCGCGGTCGGGCCCGGCGTCGAGCGTTTGCAGGAGGAGGCGGCCGCGCTGTTTCCGCAAGCCCGCGCCATGGTGCTGTCGAGCGATCTCATCACCTCGATCGAGACGATGCGCTCGGAGTTGAATGACATTGCCGAGGGCCGCGTCGATGTCATCATCGGCACGCAGCTCGTCGCCAAGGGTCACAATTTTCCGCGGCTCAATCTGGTCGGTGTGGTCGATGCGGACCTCGGCCTCAGCAACGGCGATCCGCGCGCTGCCGAGCGCACCTGGCAGCTGCTCAACCAGGTGATCGGCCGGGCCGGCCGCGAGCAGGGCCGCGGTGTCGGCTATCTCCAGACCCATCAGCCCGAGCATCCCGTGATGAAGGCGCTGATCGCCTGCGATCGCGAAGCCTTCTACAACAGCGAGATCGATCTGCGTGAGCGCACGCTCTATCCGCCGTTCGGGCGGCTTGCGGGCCTCATTATTTCCGCCGGCGATCGCCCGAGTGCGGAAGGATTTGCGCGCCGGCTCGTTGCGGTGGCGCCGCGCGACGAGCGCGTGAAGGTGCTCGGACCGGCGGAAGCGCCGCTCGCCGTGATCAAGGGCCGTTATCGTTTCCGCATCCTGGTGAAGTCCGCGCGCGGCTTCGATCTCTCGGACTATTTGCGCAACTGGCTCGCCGTGGCGCCGAAGCCGAAGGGCAATCTCAAGCTCGAGACCGACGTCGATCCGCAGAGCTTTTTGTAGAGAGCGCGACAAGTCTATCCACGTCATTGCGAGCGAGGCGAAGCAATCCAGACTCCCTCCGCGAGGGGCAGTCTGGATTGCTTCGTCGCTGCGCTCCTCGCAATGACGAGAGCACGAAAAAGCCCGCCGTCCCCCAAGACGGCGGGCTTGTTTCGAGCGCAGCAAATCTCACAAGGTCCGTTGCGGACGATGAAACTGCCGGGCTCGTTATGAGATGCGCGTCGAACGACGCGTCAGGAGACGACCTCGGCGGTCACGCGGCCGACGCCGGCGCCGGTCAGGCCGATGGCGCGGGCAGCGCCGGTGGAGAGGTCGAGGACACGGCCGCGAACGAACGGGCCACGATCATTGATGGTGACGATGACGCTCTGGCCGCCATGGGTCACGCGCAGCTTGGTGCCGAACGGCAGCGAACGATGCGCCGCGGTCATGGCGTTCTGGTTGAAGCGTGCGCCCGACGCCGTGCGGCTGCCGGACTCATTGCCGTAATAGGAGGCCATGCCGGAGAAGCTGTGGCCGGAACCCGAGGAGGGCGTCACGGAGGCGTTGGCGTTCATCCAGGAACCCGCAATCGACGTGTCGCTGGTGCTGGCCTCGTGATGATGATGATGCCGGTAATGGTGATGCCGGGATTTGGCGGAAGCTTCGGTGGCAGTTCCACCGATAACGAGAGTGGCAGCGACGAAAGCGATCGCCGTCCGCGGCCGGGTTGCAAACCCCAATGTCTTCAATGACAACATTTATTTGTCCCTACGCTAGTATTGCCACATGTGTGGCTAGTGGAGCCCCCATCGGTTTGTGAGCAAGTGCGCGTTTCACGCTGCAATGCGGCATGAATTGGGCAGTAATTTCGTCATGTGTCCGACTGAGACATCTTGTTATCCAATCCGATATTTGTCGGATGTTTTGTTATCTCTGCCGTTAACGATTCTTTAACCGAACGAATACTTGCTAATACTGTAAAACCAAGTCATCGGCCGGCGCGTTGAGAATTTGATAAGTAATTGACCAAGTGAAGCGGCGGTGGTCGGGCTCACGTCTCTGCGAGCTGTGTTCATGGCCGCTATGCGCTGAAAGCAGGAACGAATTCCTGTCGGGCCGACCTGTCGACGCTTTTTGGGTGGTGCCGGAATAGTGGTGCGGTGCCGCGTGGCCCGCAGTGCCCATGACCGCAGCAGGGACGGAGAGCCGCAGCCTTTAATTTGGCGTCATGTTGCACCTGCGCGCCTGCTATGTTAGCAAAGCGCCGATTTTAACGAGCCCGGCACTTCCCTGTGTCGGTCGAAAATCGAAGTCCCGCTTGAATTCCAAGGGCTTGGATCGCTAGGCGCCGCTTCGTGGCGACGGTTTTTCCCTTGCGAGTTTGACAGCTATAAAGAGCGCGTCTGTGGCTGCAGAAGATACGTCCGTTTCAGGTGTGTCCGGCCGTTATGCAACGGCCTTGTTTGAACTGGCCCGCGACCAGAATGTGGTCGATGCGGTCAAAGCCGATCTCGACCGGTTCGGCACCATGCTCAGCGACAGCGCAGATCTGAAGCGCCTCGTCCGCAGCCCGGTGTTCTCGGCAGATAGCCAGTCCAAGGCGCTGTCCGCGGTGCTGGACAAGGCCGGCATATCAGGCATTTCCGCCAATTTCCTCAAGGTGCTGACGGCCAACCGCCGCCTGTTCGCGGTGGCCGACGTCATCCGCGCCTACGGCGCGCTGGTTGCCAAATATAAGGGCGAGGCCTCTGCCGACGTGACCGTCGCGGAGCAGCTCTCGGACAAGAATCTCGACGCCCTCAAGGCCGCCCTCAAGTCGGTGACCGGCAAGGACGTCGCGCTCAACGTGAAAGTCGATCCCTCGATCATCGGCGGCCTCGTCGTCAAGCTTGGCAGCCGCATGATCGATAGTTCGCTTCGCACCAAACTCAATTCGATCAAGCACGCGATGAAAGAGGCAGGCTGATGGACATCCGCGCCGCGGAAATTTCCGCGATCCTCAAGGACCAGATCAAGAATTTCGGCCAGGAAGCTGAAGTCTCCGAAGTCGGACAGGTGCTGTCCGTCGGCGACGGTATCGCCCGCGTCTACGGTCTGGACAACGTCCAGGCCGGTGAAATGGTCGAGTTCGAGAACGGCACCCGCGGCATGGCGCTGAACCTCGAAACCGACAACGTCGGTATCGTTATTTTCGGCGCCGACCGCGAGATCAAGGAAGGCCAGACCGTCAAGCGCACCCGCGCCATCGTAGACGCGCCGGTCGGCAAGGGCCTGCTCGGCCGCGTCGTCGACGCGCTCGGCAACCCCATCGACGGCAAGGGTCCGATCCAGGCCGACAAGCGCATGCGCGTCGACGTCAAGGCGCCCGGCATCATTCCGCGCAAGTCGGTGAGCGAGCCAATGGCGACCGGCCTCAAGGCGATCGATGCCCTGATCCCGATCGGCCGCGGCCAGCGCGAGCTGATCATCGGCGACCGCCAGACCGGCAAGACCGCGATCGCGCTCGACACCATCCTGAACCAGAAGCCGCTCAACGCGCAGCCCGACGAGAACATCAAGCTCTACTGCGTCTACGTCGCGATCGGCCAGAAGCGTTCGACCGTCGCCCAGTTCGTGAAGGTGCTGGAAGAGCAGGGCGCGCTGGAATATTCGATCATCGTCGCTGCGACCGCCTCCGATCCGGCGCCGATGCAGTACATCGCTCCGTTCACCGGCTGCACCATGGGCGAGTACTTCCGCGACAACGGCATGCACGCCGTCATCATCTATGACGACTTGTCCAAGCAGGCCGTCGCCTACCGCCAGATGTCGCTGCTGCTGCGCCGCCCGCCGGGCCGCGAAGCCTATCCGGGCGACGTGTTCTACCTGCACTCCCGCCTGCTCGAGCGCGCGGCGAAGCTCAACAAGGACCAGGGCTCGGGCTCGCTGACGGCGCTGCCGGTCATCGAAACCCAGGCCAACGACGTGTCGGCCTACATCCCGACCAACGTCATCTCGATCACCGACGGCCAGATCTTCCTGGAAACCGACCTGTTCTTCCAGGGCATCCGTCCCGCGGTGAACGTCGGTCTGTCGGTGTCGCGCGTGGGTTCGTCTGCCCAGACCAAGGCTACCAAGAAGGTCGCCGGCAAGATCAAGGGCGAGCTCGCGCAGTACCGCGAAATGGCGGCGTTCGCGCAGTTCGGCTCCGACCTCGACGCCTCGACTCAGCGCCTGCTCAACCGCGGCTCGCGCCTGACCGAGCTTCTGAAGCAGCCGCAGTTCTCGCCGCTGAAGATGGAAGAGCAGGTCTGCGTGATCTGGGCCGGCACCAACGGCTATCTCGATCCGCTGCCGCTCAACAAGGTGCGCGCGTTCGAGGACGGTCTGCTCTCGCTCCTGCGTGGCAAGAATGTCGAGATCCTCAATGCGATCCGCGACAGCCGCGACCTCTCGGACGACACGGCGGCCAAGCTGAAGGGCGTGGTCGAAGGCTTCGCCAAGAGCTTCGCTTAATAGTAGCTTTGCTTGATGGCGCGGCCGGCATCCCGGCCACGCGTTTCGCTTGAAGCAACAATGAAGAGCGCGTGCCCGGCACACGGCCGGGCATGACGATAGGGACAGGCTAGCGGTCTGATCTGATCGGTCGGACCGTCGGGGTGAACGAAGAATGGCGTCTCTCAAAGACATGCGGGTCCGCATCGCCTCCACCAAGGCGACGCAGAAGATCACCAAGGCCATGCAGATGGTGGCGGCGTCGAAGCTGCGCCGCGCCCAGACTGCCGCCGAAGCGGCGCGTCCCTATGCGGACAAGATGTCTACCGTGATCGCCAATATCGCCAGCGCCGCGGCGGGATCGCCCGGCGCGCCTGCGCTGCTCGCGGGCACCGGCAAGGATCAGGTCCACCTGCTCCTGGTCTGCACCGGCGAGCGCGGCCTCTCCGGTGCGTTCAACTCCTCGATCGTGCGTCTGGCGCGCGAGCGCGCGTTGGCCCTCCAGAACGAGGGCAAGGAAGTCAAATTCTTCTGCGTCGGCCGCAAGGGCTATGAGCAGCTCCGCCGCCTGTTCGACAAGCAGATCGTCGAGCACCTGGATCTTCGCTCTGTCCGCCAACTCGGCTTCGTCAACGCCGAGGATATCGCAAAGAAGGTGCTGGCTCGCTTCGATGCCGGCGAGTTCGACGTCTGCACGCTGTTCTACTCGCAATTCAAGTCGGTGATCGCACAGATCCCGACTGCCCAGCAGGTGATCCCGCTGGTCGTCGAGGAGTCCGCCGCCGGCGCGACAACGACGTCCTACGAATACGAGCCGGAAGAGGACGAGATCCTCACCCGCCTCCTGCCGCGCAATCTCGCGGTGCAGATCTTCCGCGCGCTGCTCGAGAACAACGCTTCGTTCTACGGCGCGCAGATGTCGGCGATGGATAACGCCACTCGCAACGCCGGCGAAATGATCCGCAAGCAGACGCTGGTCTACAACCGCACGCGTCAGGCTCAGATCACCAAGGAACTCATCGAAATCATCTCCGGCGCAGAAGCAGTCTGACCGGAAGCGAAATTCGGATCGAAGGAGACAGTAAATGGCTACAGCAGCCACCCAGATCGGTCGCGTCACCCAGGTCATGGGCGCCGTCGTCGACGTGCAGTTCGAAGGCCACCTGCCGGCCATTCTCAACTCGCTGGAGACCAAGAACGGCAACAACCGCCTGGTGCTCGAAGTCGCGCAGCACCTCGGTGAATCGACCGTCCGCACGATCGCGATGGACGCCACCGAAGGTCTGGTGCGCGGCCAGGAAGTGACCGACACCGGTCAGCCGATCTCGGTTCCGGTGGGTGACGGCACGCTGGGCCGCATCATGAACGTCATCGGCGAGCCGATCGACGAAGCTGGTCCCATCAAGGCCGAGGGCATCCGCGCGATCCACCAGGAAGCGCCGACCTATACCGACCAGTCCACCGAAGCTGAAATTCTCGTCACCGGCATCAAGGTCGTCGATCTTCTTGCTCCGTACGCGAAGGGCGGCAAGATCGGCCTGTTCGGCGGCGCCGGCGTCGGCAAGACCGTGCTGATTCAGGAGCTGATCAACAACGTCGCCAAGGCGCACGGCGGTTACTCCGTGTTCGCCGGCGTCGGCGAGCGTACCCGTGAGGGCAACGACCTCTATCACGAGTTCATCGAGTCCAAGGTCAATGCCGATCCGCACAATCCGGATCCGAGCGTGAAGTCGAAGTGCGCTCTCGTGTTCGGCCAGATGAACGAGCCGCCGGGTGCGCGTGCCCGCGTCGGCCTCACCGGTCTGACCGTCGCCGAGCACTTCCGCGACCAGGGCCAGGACGTGCTGTTCTTCGTCGACAACATCTTCCGCTTCACGCAGGCCGGCTCGGAAGTGTCGGCGCTGCTCGGCCGTATTCCTTCGGCGGTGGGTTATCAGCCGACGCTCGCCACCGACATGGGCGCGCTACAGGAGCGCATCACCACCACGCAGAAGGGCTCGATCACCTCGGTGCAGGCCATCTACGTTCCGGCCGACGACTTGACCGATCCGGCGCCCGCGACCTCGTTCGCGCACTTGGACGCCACCACCGTGCTGTCGCGCGCGATCTCGGAAAAGGGCATCTACCCGGCGGTGGACCCGCTCGACTCGACCTCGCGCATGCTCTCGCCGCTCGTCGTCGGTGAGGAGCACTATCAGACCGCGCGTCTCGTCCAGCAGGTGCTCCAGCGCTACAAGTCGCTGCAGGACATCATCGCCATTCTCGGCATGGACGAGCTCTCGGAAGAGGACAAGCTGACGGTGGCACGCGCCCGCAAGATCGAGCGCTTCCTGTCGCAGCCGTTCCACGTCGCCGAAGTCTTCACCGGCTCGCCCGGCAAGTTCGTCGAGCTCGCGGACACCATCAAGGGCTTCCGCGGCCTCTGCGAAGGCAAGTACGACCACCTCCCTGAAGCCGCCTTCTACATGGTCGGCACCATCGAAGAGGCGGTCGAGAAGGGCAAGAAGCTGGCTGCCGAGGCGGCCTAAGCAGCGAATAGCGAATAGGGAGTAGCGAATAGCCGCTCCCTTAATCGCCACTCGCCATTCGCTACTCACCATTCGCAGGTTTCCTTCATGGCCACCTTCCACTTCGATCTCGTCTCTCCCGAAAAGCTCGCCTTCTCCGGCGAGGTCGATCAGGTCGACATTCCCGGTTGGGAAGGTGATTTCGGCGTGCTCGCCGGACATGCTCCCGTCGTGGCTGCGGTGCGGCCGGGCATCCTGACCATCTTCGCCGGCGGCCAGAAGCAGAAGGTCATCGTGACCGGTGGTTTGGCCGAAGTCTCCGATAACCGCCTGACGATCCTCGCCGACGTCGCCACCTCGATCGACGAGCTCGACCGGGCGCAGTTCGCCGATACCATCACGCAGATGCAGGAAAAGCTCTCCGAGAAGGAAGGCGGCGAGCTCGATCTCGCGATCGCGCGGCTCGATCACTACAAGAGCATCCAGCACGAGCTCAATACGACGGCTATGCACTAAGCCCCGGGGCACCGCTCCGGGGCTCGCACAAAAAAATTCCTGAATGAATTCAGCGCTCGTCACGGAAGTGACGGGCGCTGAAACCTTATTGCACCGCGTCTTGGATAACGGCATTCTGCCGCAGCAAATGGAGTTCCAGGGCTGGTGCAGATGAAACGCAAGATCGCGGCGATCTTCGCAGCCGATATTGCCGGATATTCCAGGCTGGTCGCGGAAGACGAAGAGGAGACACTGCGGCGTCTCGCCTCTTATCGGTCCGTCGTCGACGATTTCATTGCGAAGGCCGGCGGACGGATCTTCAACACCGCCGGCGATGCCGTGCTCGCGGAATTTCCGAGCGCGGTGGATGCGGTGCGCTGTGCGATCGACATCCAGGAATCCCTGCGGACCCGCAACATGGCCTATCCGCCGAGCCGGCAGATGTCGTTCCGCATCGGCATCACCATCGGCGACGTGGTCGAGCGCGACGGCGATCTGTTGGGCGACGGCGTCAACATCGCCGCGCGCCTCGAGGGGCTTGCCGAAGTCGGCGGCATCTGCGTCTCGCGCGCGGTGCACGAGCAGGTCGCCAACAAGCTCTCGGTGCAGTTCGCCGACATCGGCGCGCAGGAGGTCAAGAACATCCCGACCCCCGTGCACGCCTACATGGTCGCGATGCGCCGCGAGGACGGAAGTTATTCGACACCGCAGGTCAAGAAGCCAGGCGCGAAGCCCGCGCCGGCGCCGAACTGGATGTGGCCGCTGGTGGTCGCGGTCGTCTCCATCGTCGCGATCGGCGTTGCGGGCTTTCTCTATTTCACCAAGCTCGAGCAGACATCGACGGCGGTTGCGACGTCGAGCCCGCCGCCGGCCGCAACCGCAGCCGCCGTGCCGAGCGCGCCTGCGACGCCGGCTACAACGGCACCAAGCCCGGCGGCAAAAGCACCCGCAAGCACGCCGACTGCAACTCCGACGACAAACCCGACTGCGACCGCAGCAGCCTCACCCACACCGGCCCCGTCGTCGCCGGCCGCCGCAGCCAAATTTCCGGCCGACCAGGTGCCGTTCGTTGGCGAGCGCGCTCGCGCTTACCTCACAAATGAATATTCCGCGGCAGGCGACTCCAAGGCGTTCGCGCTCAACATTGGCGGCTTCGTTGGCTACGCATTGAATCAGCCGAACGAGGACGCTGCGCGCAGTGCGGCGCTCGATCAATGCCAGAAGCGCGCCGATACCGCGCAGTCGCCGCGCCGCTGCGAGATCTACGCCGTCGGCAACAACATCATCTACGCTCATGGCCGGCCGCCGATGCCGCCGCAGCCTTGGGTCCGAGTGGACCCCATGACCCAGCGGCCGTTTGCCTCGAAAGACGTTCCAATGGTGAGGGATCAGGCGAAGGCCCGGCTGGAGAGCTTCGTGCCGGCCGCAAAGTCGCGTGCGGTCGCGCTCGGGCCCGGTGGGCAATATTTCATGGTGGTCGGCACCGCAACCATCGACGAAGCGGCGCGACGCGCTCTGGAATCCTGCGGCGCGTTTGCCGGGGGCGCCTGCATGATCGTGGCCGTCGACGACAATTTCACTGTGCCGATTCCCTCGGCGCTGCGCGTGACCGGCTTCTTTCATGCCGCCAGCAATCCATCGATCATTGCCGATGCGCGTGACGACGTCGTCCGCAAGCTCGGCGAGGCCATGGGCTGGAATGCGGTTGCCGTGGGGACCGCGGGGCGCCCGGGACTGGGGCTGAAGGCTGCCGACGAGCAGACCGCCGTCAACGGCGCACTCGCCGAATGCGCCAAGCGCGACAGCGATTGCCACGTCATCGCCATCGGCCCGTTCACGGTGGGACCGATCAATTGAGGCGGGCTCGGTTCACCTCTCCCCAGCGGAGAGAGGTGGCCTCTGGTGCCGCACCGGTTCGGCGCTACCGAGATCGCGTCCTGCCGCTGATTTTGTCCGTCGAGTCAGTGACTTCTCAAAATCCACAGCGCATCGCGCCGGCAGTTGCCGGCTACTTTGCATGGGGCTGTTTTTCGACTCTTAGGTTCCGAACGGCGCGAACTGCTGCGCCACCGCGCGATAGACCTCGCGGCGGAATGGCACCACCAGATCGGCGACACGGTCGAGACGCTCCCAGCGCCAGGCATCGAACTCAGCGGGCTGGTCGTTGCGCGGCGTCAGCGGATCGATCTCCTCGTCACGCCCCGTGAAGCGCAGCGCGAACCATTTTTGGCGCTGGCCGCGGAATTTCGCCAGGCGATGCGTTTGCGGTCCGTCATAGGGAGGAAATTCATAGGTGAACCAGTCGGTCTCGCCGAGATACTCGGCACTCTTGACGCTGGTCTCTTCCCAGAGCTCGCGCATGGCGGCATCGCGCAGGTCCTCGCCTTCGTCGACGCCGCCCTGCGGCATCTGCCAGTCCAGTCCCGGCAGGATGATCTCGGGGCCGTCACCCCGGAAGCGATGGCCAATCAGCACCAGGCCGCCGGCATTGAACAGCGCGATCCCGACATTGGGACGATAGGGCTTTTGATCGGGCACCAACTTCTCTCTTCGTCATTCCGGGGCGCGCGAAGCGCGAGCCCGGAATCCTTAACCACAGGCCGTTACCGGTTGAAAGGTCGTGGTTGATATCTGCCGCACCAACTACCGCCTCTGGTTGTGGATCCCCGCCCCAGTGCGCAATTGCGCACAAGGCGGGGATGATCCCGGAGAGGGCGGCGGCGACTCCGCTCTGTCAGCTCGCCGCGAGCGCGGCAAATTCCTGCACCACGCGATCATAGACCGGGCGCTTGAAGGGAATGATCAGCGAGGAAAGATTCTTCATCGGCTCCCAGCGCCAGGTGACGAATTCCGCCTTGTGACCGCCGCCGCCGGGGTTGGCGACGTCGATCTCGCTGTCCTTGCCCGTGAAGCGCATGGCGTACCATTTCTGGCGCTGGCCGCGGTAACGGCCCTTCCAGGCGCGGCCCGCGACGGTACGCGGAATGTCGTAGGTGAGCCAGTCGGCGACCTCGCCGAGCCGTTCCACCGAGCGCACGCTGGTTTCCTCGTAAAGCTCGCGCATGGCGGCTTCCCAGGTATCTTCACCGGGATCGACGCCACCTTGCGGCATCTGCCAGACATGGGTCTCGTCGACATGCTCGATGCCGCCGGCGCGGCGCCCGATGAAGACCAGTCCGTCCTTGTTGAGCAGCATCACCCCAACGCAGGTCCGGTAGGGCAGGTCCTCGTAACGCGTCATTCCGCCAAACCTCTCACCACTCGTGGCCGACCCTTTCGTCCCCATGGGACCTGCCGTACCAATCCGTTGATTCAGCTGGATTTTGATTTCAACATCGCGGTTGTCAATGGCACCAGCAGGACACCGCGGTCGGGCAGCGTCTTGATCCAGGTACCTAACCGCTCGATCGAGACGGGCAGGGCGGAGGCGGTGCCGATGGCGACGCCGCGCTCGCGGGCGATGGATTCGAGCTTGTTGAGGGCGCGGTCGATTTCGGCGCCGGTCGGTACCGCATCGATCGCGATATCGCCCTTGCCGAACGGCATGGCCTGGCTTGCGGCGGCCTGGGGCGCGACGCTGCGCGGCGAGGAACCGTCGTCGAAGAAGCCGAGCCCGCGCTTGGCGGCCTCACGCACGATCGGCTGCATCGCCGCGTCGGTGGCGATGAAGCGGGCGCCCATGAAATTGGCGAGCCCGGCATAGCCCTGCATCCGGCTCAAATGCCAGTACAGCCGGTCCATGTTCTGGTCGGTGCTCAACGAAGTGAGCAGGGTCTGCGGGCCCGGATCATTGTCGGGGAAGTCGTAGGGCTCCATCGGGATCTGGAGGAAGATCTCGTGGTGCTGGGCGCGGGCGCGCTCGGCGAGCTTGCCGGGATCGGCGCCATAGGGTGTGAAGGCCAGCGTCACCGCGCCCGGCAGTTTCATGATCGCATCGGCGGTCTTGGCGGCACCGACGCCGAGCCCGCCGATGACGATCGCGACAATGGGCGTCTTTGCCGCCTTGGCGCGGTCGGCTTCCGCCGCATAGACCGTGAATGGCTTCAGGTCCGCGGCTGCGACCGGGATCATGCCGTAACGCGACTTCTCGAGCAGCCGCTGGTCGACCCCGGACATGATGGCGGGCGCGGCGGCTGCCGGATCGCCCTTGTCGGCAGCCTCGCCGCCGCTGCCGATCATGACGTCATGGCGGGCGCCGCTGGAGCCGTCAATGATGGTGACGGTCTTCTGGTCGCCGGGCGCGGCCTGCTTTGGCGCCGCCTTGGTCTCATGGCCCGAATTTTCGGGCGCCGCGGTTGCCGGCTTGTCCTCGGCGGCCTTCTGCTCGCGGATGGCAACGCGCGTGATCGGCTCGCCGCCGAGCGGGTCCTTGTTGAAGATGGCAAAGCCGGCAAAGGTCGCGAGGAACAGGAGAAGCAGGACGGCGATCACCTGCAATCCCGTGAACGGCAACCGCAGCCGGCGTTTCCGCCGCGGCGTGTCCCGTCCGAGCGGAGCACTCAGATCATCGGCCGTTTCAGTCATGCGCATCCCGAATCACTCGGCAATGACGATAACACGACGTGGTCAAGCGGCGGCAGGCCGTGGGTCTACCGGGGTAAAGCTTCCCAGCAAAAAAGGGCGGCTCCGTGAGCCGCCCTTTTGAAACGTCTAGGTTGCCGCGTGACGTCAGTTCGCCGCTTTGGGCTTGTCGGCCGCTGCCTTGTTGTCTCCCGGCGCTGGCGCCGCTGAGGCGCTGTTCTTGATGCCGTGCAGGAGATCGTCGGCCATCTTGAGCGCCTTGTCGTCCTTGGCATCCGGCGGAACGTAGGACTGCGAGCCGGTCTTCTCGTCGCCATCGTTCTTGAGGTGCCCGCGCAGCGAGGCCTCGCCCTTGGTGTCGGTACGAGACTTCAACTCGTCCGGCACGTCCTGGAGCACTTCGATGTCGGGCACGATGCCCTTGGCCTGGATCGACTTGCCCGACGGCGTGTAGTAGCGCGCCGTGGTCAGCCGCAGCGCGCCATTGCCGCTGCCGAGCGGAATGATGGTCTGCACCGAGCCCTTGCCGAACGAGCGCGTGCCGACGATGGTCGCGCGCTTGTGGTCCTGCAATGCACCGGCGACGATTTCCGAGGCCGAAGCCGAGCCGCCGTTGACCAGCACGATCACCGGCTTGCCCTTGGTCAGGTCGCCCGGATGGGCGGAGCGGCGCTGGGTCTCCTCGGCATTGCGGCCGCGGGTCGACACGATCTCGCCGCGCTCCAGGAAGGAGTCCGACACTGTGACTGCTTCTTCAAGAAGGCCGCCGGGATTGTTGCGGAGGTCGATGACGTAGCCCTTCAGCTTGTCGCCGATCTGGTTCGAGAGATTGGCGATCTCCTTCTTCAGGCCTTCGGTGGTCTGCTCGTTGAAGGTGGTGATGCGGATATAGGCGATGTCGTCGGCTTCGACGCGGGCGCGCACCGAGCGGACGCGGATGTTGTCGCGCACCAGGGTGACGTCGATCGGATTGTCGACGCCCTTGCGGATGATCTTGAGCTTGATCTTGGTGTTGACGGGGCCGCGCATCTTCTCGACCGCCTGGTTCAGGGTCAGGCCCTGCACCGCCTCGTCGTCGAGATTGGTGATGATGTCGTTGGCCATGACACCGGCGCGCGAGGCCGGGGTGTCGTCGATCGGCGAGACCACCTTGATCAGGCCGTCCTCCATGGTGACCTCGATGCCGAGGCCGCCGAACTCGCCGCGGGTCTGCACCTGCATGTCACGGAAGCTCTTGGCGTCCATGTAGCTTGAGTGCGGATCGAGGCCGGAGAGCATGCCGGAGATCGCCGATTCGATCAGCTTGGTGTCGTCGGGCTTCTCGACATAGTCGGAGCGCACGCGCTCGAACACGTCGCCGAAAAGGTTGAGCTGGCGATACGTGTCCGCGGTCGCGGCGCGCGCGCTCGAACCCATGAACACCGCGCGCGGCTGGGTCACGAACAGCGTCAGCGCCGCGCCGGTGGCCGCGCTGAGGAGGATAACTGAAGTCTTGCGCATCATCCGCGAACCTTCTCGCCTTCATTTGCGGCCCACCATGGGCCTGGATCGATTGGAGTGCCGTCTTTGCGGAACTCGACATAGAGCACGGGTTGACTCGCATTGGTGGCGAAAATGGAGGCGACTTGGGATGTCGACCCCATGATCGCGACCGGCTCCCCCGTGAGCACAAACTGTCCGATGTTTACCGAAATGCGCTCCATCCCGGCGATCAGGACATGATACCCGCCCCCCGCGTTAAGGATCAAGAGTTGTCCATAGCTGCGGAAGGGCCCGGAGTAGACCACCCAGCCGTCACACGGTGTCGTGACCTGGGAGCCGGGCCGACTTGCCAAGGAAATGCCCTTTTGGACGCCGCCGACGCCGTCGGAACCGCCAAAATCCCTGATCTTGGTACCGTTGACGGGCAGCGGCAGCAGACCCTTGGCCGAGGCGAAGGCGATTGCCGGGCTGGTCCGGGAACGGTCCTTGAAGGCGGCCGGCCCCGGCTTGGCGTTGGCGGCCGCCTTCGCCTCGGCCTGCTTTGCGGCCTCGGCTGCCTTGGCGGCGCTTTGCAGGTCCTGCTCCATCTTGGCGATCAGGCCCTGGAGGTCGCCCACCTGCCTGGAGAGCGCGATCGCGCGCGCATTTTCGGCGTCGAGGTCCTTTTCCCGCGAGGCCTGCTGGCGCTGCCGCTCGTCGACGAGGGCTGCAAGCCGCGTCTGGTCGTTGCGGACCTTGTCGCGGTCGGCGGCGAGCTGGTCGCGCTCGGTTGCGATGTTCTTGCGCAGGGCCACGAGCTCGGCGAGCTCACTTGCGATCTTTTCCGCGCGACCACGCAGTTCCGGAACCAGGGCGCCGAGCAGCATGGCCGTGCGCAACGATTGCAGCGCATCCTCGGGCCGCACCAAAAGCGCGGGCGGCGTCCGCCGGCCGGCGCGCTGGAGCGCGGCCAGGACCTCGACGATGTCGGCACGCCGCGAATTGAGCGAATTGCGCATCTCCTGCTCGCGCCCGCTCAGCGCGGTCAGCCGTGATTCGGCCTCGCCGATTTTGGTTTCGACGCCGCGCACGTTGGCGGCGGTGTCGATCAGTTGCTGGTTGAGCTGGGTGCGGTCCTGGCCGAGCGAGGCGATCTCGGCCTTCAGCTTGGCCTGCGCCTCCTCGCCGCTCTTTTGCCGTTGCCGCGCGGCTTCGAGCTCCTGCTCGCGCTGCTTGATCGCATCCGCCGAGATCGCGGCGGTCTGCGGCGCAGGCGATGCCGTCTGCGCGGCCGCCGGCGCAAGATGGCTGCCGGCAAAGCCCGCGATCAGCAACAGGTTGAGAAACTGAGCCCGCATCGCGTCGGAAAAGGTGCTCGTTGTGGCGCGAATCACGCGCGATGATAGGGATGGCCGGCCAGGATGGTTGCGGCCCGATAAAGCTGTTCCAGAAGCATGACGCGAACCATCTGGTGCGGCCAGGTCGCCGCGCCGAACGCGATCACGAGCTTGGCCTTACGGCGCAATTCGGGCGAAAGTCCGTCCGCCCCGCCGATGATGAATATTGTATGCGCGCTACCTTGGTCGCGCCAGCGGCCGAGATTCCGTGCAAATACGGTCGAATCGAGATTTTGCCCGCGCTCGTCGAGCGCCACGATCACTGACTTGTCGGGAATGTGCGAACCGATTGCCGCGGCCTCTTCGGCCATGCGGGTCGCAGTGTCGCGCGCGCGGCTTTCCGGAATTTCATGGACGGTCAGCTCGCGAAACCCGAGCTTGCGGCCGACCTCGTCGAACCGCTCGAAATAACGATCGGCAAGCTCCCGTTCGGGGCCCTGCTTCAGCCGGCCAACCGCAATGACAGCAACACGCATGACGTCTTTAGAACCGCGTCTTTAGAACCGCGTCTTGAGAGCCGCGTGTTCAACCCGCGCACACCACGCGCGCGCACGACGCTAGCATGCGCCTCAGCCGATTCGAAATCGGCCTCTTCAGCCTCTAGATCGCCTTCGCCGCCCCAGGGCCCTGCGTGTACAATCTCTCGAGATTGTAGAACTCACGGACCTCGGGTCTGAACACGTGCACGATCACATCGCCGGAATCGATCAGCACCCAGTCGCAATTGGGCAAGCCCTCGACATGGATGTTCTTGATGCCGGTTTCCTTGAGGCTCTTCGTGACGTTTTCCGCGATCGCGCCAACGTGCCGGTTGGCCCGGCCCGTGGTGACGATCATGTAGTCGGAGTACGCCGATTTGCCGCGAAGGTCGATGGTGACCGTCTCTTCCGCCTTCATATCCTCGAGGCGGGAGAGGATCAGGCTCAGCGTCTTGTCGGCGTCGGGTTGCGCCTTCAAGGCCGCAGCTTGGGTCGATGTTTTACGCGTAGGCTTAGCAACCTTGGGTAAAACAGACTTGGACAATACAGATGTGGTCAGGGACCATTCCTTTCACTGTATCGCGAACGCCGAATCCGACGCTCACTGGCTACACTACATCATGTGGGGTTAAGGGTTTCAATATGCCAGAGCGTGTTCCCCCCCACGAGCTGCCTCACGCAATGCCTCATTTGGCCGCCTTCCAGCTCCCGTCCGGGTTCCGCAAGGTTGTCGAGGACAGGCTGAGCTTCAGCCCGGTGAGGAAGACCCATGCCGGCGCCGGCCGATCCGCAAGACGCGCTGCCTCATTCTCCGGCAACCGGTAACGGGCGAGTGCCCGGGCGGCGGGCGAGGCGAGGGCGCGAAAGCTTTGCGGCGGGCGGTCGATGACCGCCATCGGCACCTGGGCCGCGATGCGCTGCCAGTCCTGCCAGCGATGGAATTGCGCGAGGTTGTCGGCGCCCATGATCCAGACAAAGCGCAGGCCGCTTGCGCGGCGGCGCAAGAAGTTGATCGTGTCGATAGTGTAGCGCGTGCGGATGACGGATTCGAGACAGCTCACCTCGATGCGCGGATCGCCCGCGACCGCGCGCGCAGCCTTCATGCGCTCGCCGAGCGCCTGCAGCGCGCCGTTTTCCTTCAGCGGATTGCCCGGCGTCACCAGCCACCACACGCGATCGAGTTGCAATCGCGTGAGTGCGAAGCGGCTGATCGCGCGATGCGCGTGATGCGGCGGATTGAAGGAGCCGCCGAGCAGCCCGATGCGCATGCCATCGGTATAAGGCGGCAACGCTTGCGCCACGAAGCGCGGCACGACGAAATTGTTGCTCAATGCCCGCCCTGCGAGGTCACGGCCGCGTCTGTCCAGTGCCGTGGACGCGGTACTTGAAGCTCGTGAGCTGCTCGGCGCCGACCGGGCCGCGCGCATGGAATCGGCCGGTGGCGATGCCGATCTCGGCGCCAAAGCCGAACTCGCCGCCATCGGCGAATTGCGTCGAGGCGTTGTGCAGGACGATCGCGGAGTCCACTTCGCTCAGGAATTTTTTCGCGGCAGCTTCGTCCTTGCTGACGATGGCGTCGGTGTGGTGCGAGCCGTGGCGCTGGATATGCGCGATCGCGCCGTCGACGCCGTCCACGACCTTCGCCGCGATGATCGCGTCGAGATATTCGGTGTCCCAGTCGTCCTCGCTCGCAGCTTTGACGCGCGCATCAGTCGCCTGCACGGCATCGTCGCCGCGCACCTCGCAGCCGGCGTCGATCAGCAGGCCGATGAGCGGCTTCAGGCTCTTCGCCGCTCCCGCGCGATCGACCAGCAACGTCTCCGCCGCGCCGCAGACGCCGGTGCGGCGCATCTTGGCATTGAGCACGATCGATTTCGCCATCTCGAGATCGGCGCTGCCATCGACATAGACGTGGTTGACGCCTTCGAGATGCGCGAACACAGGCACGCGCGCCTCCGCCTCGACGCGCGCGACGAGGCTCTTTCCCCCGCGCGGCACGATCACGTCGATGGCGCCGTTCAGGCCCGCAAGCATCATGCCGACCGCGGCGCGGTCGCGCGTCGGCACCAGCGTGATCGCAGCTTCAGGCAGGCCGGCCTCACGCAGGCCCTGCACCAGGCATTCGTGGATCGCGCGGCAGGAGCGGAAACTGTCGGAGCCGCCGCGCAGGATCACGGCGTTGCCGGATTTCAGGCACAGCACGCCGGCATCGGCTGCGACATTGGGCCGGCTCTCGAAGATCACGCCGACGACGCCGAGCGGCACGCGAACGCGCTCGATGATCATGCCGTTCGGCCGCTGCCAGCTCTCGGTGACGACGCCGACGGGATCGGCAATGCCGCGCACGATGGCGATGCCCTCGGCCATCGCCTCGACGCGCGCAGGCGTCAGCGTGAGACGGTCGATGAAGGCGCCCGTGGCGTCGCTGCTGCTGCGGGCCTCGGCCACGTCCTCGGCATTGGCCGCGAGAATGGCCGCCGCGTTGTTACGGATCGCACGCTCCATGGCTTCCAGCGCCCGGTTCTTCTGCTCCGCCGGCGCCAGCGCCAGCACGCGCGCCGCAGCGCGGGCCCGGGCGGCGAGATCGGTCATCAGCGCCTGGAGATCGGCAGTGCCGTCGAGGGCTTTGAGGGGGGCGGCCATGGGAATTCAACCTTCTGCTAAGGCGGTGTCCTAGCACGGAAATCCCGCATTTGCGAAGGGCGGGGAGGGAATGGCTGATCTCTCCCGGGGCGCGGCAGCTGGGTCATTGGCCCAGTGAGGTAGATCCGAAAACCGAGGTAGGTCCGGCGATAGTCGTCAGTTTAGCTTCCGGATCGGAACGGGACAGATTGGCTCACCAGGTGCCAGCCACTCGAACACATACTCGCACGGTTCGGCGTCGCCTTCGGCATAGATCTCATGCTTAAGGGTCCACCCCAGACGAACGTATTGCTGTGCTATCTGCGCTGAATGAGCTTTTGCGAGTCTTGGCTGGGACATGCCGCTCTTGGCTCGTTGGGAGCCTTCCCGGTGGGAAAAAGCAATGAGGCCGCTTCGGCCCTTACCCGCCCACCACCAGATCATCGCGGTGGATCATCTCCGACCTCCCGCTGATGCCGAGGATGGCCATCACGTCGGGCGAGGAGCGACCCTTGATCCGCTCGGCATCGTCGGCATCATAGGCGATCAGGCCGCGGCCGATCTCGCGCATATCGGGGCCGCGCACGATCACGGCATCGCCGCGGGCGAACTGGCCCTCGACCTTGATCACGCCCGCCGGCAGCAGGCTGGCGCCGGCGCGAAGCGCGGCGACGGCGCCGGCGTCGATGGTCAGCGTGCCCTTCGGCTCCAGCGAGCCCGCGATCCAGCGCTTTCGCGAGGTCACGGGATTGGCCGGCGTCAGGAACCAGGTGCAGCGGCCGCCGTCGGCGATCGCCTGCAAGGGGTGCTCGATCTTGCCCGACGCAATCAGCATATGCGTGCCGCCGGTGGTCGCGATCTTCGCGGCCTCGACCTTGGTGCGCATGCCGCCGCGCGACAGTTCGGACTCGGCATCGCCTGCCACGGCCTCGATCTCCGAGGAGATGCTGTCGACCACCGGAATCAGCTTTGCGTTCGGATTGTTCTTCGGCGGCGCGTCGTAGAGACCGTCGATGTCCGACAACAGCACGAGCAGGTCGGCGCTCGCCATGGTCGCGACGCGCGCGGCGAGGCGGTCGTTGTCGCCATAGCGGATTTCGGTGGTCGCCACCGTGTCGTTCTCGTTGATGACGGGGATCGCGCGCCACTCCAGGAGCTTGCCGATGGTCGAGCGCGCGTTGAGATAGCGGCGGCGCTCCTCGGTGTCCTGCAGTGTCACCAGGATCTGCCCGGCGCCGATGCCGTGGGCCCCGAGCACCTCCGACCAGATCCGCGCCAGCGCGATCTGGCCGACGGCGGCCGCGGCCTGGCTCTCTTCCAGCTTAAGCGGGCCGCGCGGCAGCTTGAGCCGGCTGCGGCCGAGTGCGATCGAACCCGAGGAGACGATCAGGACGTCGCGTCCCTCGCAATGCAGCTTTGCGAGGTCGGCCGCAAGCGCCGCGAGCCAGGATGCGCGCACTTCGCCGGCATCGGAATCGACCAGCAGCGCCGAGCCGACCTTGACGACGATGCGGCGGAATTGACTGAGTTCGGGGTTGGCCATGGGCGCTTGGGGACGAATTTGCTCTGCATTGTAAGGCGGCGGAGCGAAAGGCGGCGCCGGTGAGGTCTGCTTTTGCAGCAGGACGATGGCCGGCGCAAGGCGGGGCTGCGGGTAACGGGGCTGCCGGTAAACAGCGTTAACGGCCTTGTCTGCCGCCGCGGCACCTGTCTAATGCGGCCGAATAGAGGGAGGGCACGTATGGATCGCCGCGACTTCATCGCCGGATGCCTCGGGCTGCCGCTGCTGTCGCAGGCGGGCCGGGCGCACGGCCAGGCCGGGCTGACCAAGATCATCTTCCCGTTCGCGGCGGGCGCCGGCGGCGACACGCTGTGTCGGCTGATCGCGCAGGAGATGGCGCCGGCGCTGCAGAAGACCATCGTCGTCGAGAACCGCACCGGCGGTGACGGCCTGATCGGCATCAAGGCGGTGAAGGGCGCCAATCCCGACGGCAGCATGGTGCTGGTGACGACGGGGCCCACCATGTACCTGCTGCCGATGGTGGAGACGACGCCGACCTTCGATGCGGCAAAGGATTTCATGCCGGTGTCGCTGCTGGCGCGCTTCGAGTTCGCGGTCGTGATTGGACCTGCGATCGCAGCCAGGAATTTCGGCGAGTTCGTCGCCTGGCTGAAGGCGAATCCGGACAAGGCGACGTTCGGCGTGCCCAGCAATGGCACCATCCCGCATTTCATGGGCTCCAGGCTGGAGAAGGATCTCGGCATTCCCTTGAGCCGTGTGCCCTATCGCGGCAGCGCGCCGATCCTCAACGACCTCGTCGGCGGCCACGTGCCGTTCGGCATCACGACGCTGGCCGACGCGCTTCCGCAGCATCGTGCCAAGGGCGTGACCATCATCGCCGTCTCGAGCGCAGAGCGTTCGCCGTTCGCGCCGGATGTTCCGACGCTGAAGGAGAGCGGCATCGATCTCGTCGCGGACGCCTGGTACGGCATGTGGCTTCCCGCCGGCAGCCCGCCAGAATTTGCGGCTAAGCTCAGTGCCGCCGCAGTTGCAGCGCTCGCAAAACCCGAGGTGAAGGAGAAGCTCACCGCGATCGGACTCATTCCGGTCGGCAGCACGGCGGAGGGGCTCACGCAGGAGCTCGCCGCCAACACCGCGTTCTGGCAGCCGATCGTGAAGGCGACAGGATACAAGATCGAGAATTGAGAGGCGCTGCCTCTTCTCCCTCTCCCCGTTCTTACGGGGAGAGGGAAGTAGTCACAGCTTCGCGCGCTGGGCGATGCCGTCGCGGATCGCGGTGAGTTCGGCTTCGTCCCAGATGCCGATCAGGAACCCGCCCTTCACCTGGAGCTGATTGTCGGCATAGGCCGCGATCTTCTCGGGGGGCGTGGTGATGTGACCGCTTGGATGCAACGCCCAGTCGAACAGCTCGGCCTGAAGCCTTGCGATGATGCCGGCGCATTCAGGATCGTCGCCGCGATCGACAAATTCTTCCGGATCGGTCTCGAGGTCGTACAGCATCGGGCGGAAGCCGGAGGCGTGGATGTATTTCCAGCGGCCGTCGAACACCATGAACAGGCGGCAGCGCTCGATCGGCTGGTTCAGCTTCAGCCGCACGTCCTGCATGGCGTAGTCGTATTCAGAGAACGCGACCTTGCGCCATTGCGGCTTCTCGCCGCGCAGCAGTGGCAAAAGCGAATGGCCCTCGAGGATGTGGCTGGGCACCTTGCCGCCGAAATAATCGACGAAGGTTGGCGCGAGATCGATGCCCTCGACGAGCGCATCGCACGTCGTGCCGCGCGTGGCGTCGGCTTCCTTCGAGGGATCGATCACGATCAGCGGAATTTTTGCTGACTGCTCGTGGAACAGGTCCTTCTCGCCCATCCAGTGATCGCCGAGATAATCGCCGTGATCTGACGTGAACACGATCATGGTGGTTTCCAGGAGGCCGCGCGCCTCCAGGAATTTCATCAGCACGCCCATCTGGTCGTCGATTTGCGTGATCAGGCCCATATAGGTCGGGATCACCTTCTCGCGGGCATCGTCGCGCGCCATGTTGCGTGAGTAGCGCATGTCCATGTAGGCGCCGAACACCGGATGCGGGTTTTGCCGCTCGCGCTCGGAGCGGATCGGCGGCAGCATGTCCGAGATCTTGTACATGCTGGCGTAGGGTTCTGGCGCGATATAGGGCCAGTGCGGCTTGATGTAGGACAGATGCAGGCACCAGGGCCGTCCGTCGCTCTCCGCCTCGGTGATGAAGTCCATCGCACGGCGCGTCATATAGGGCGTCTCGGAATGCTCGTCCGGCACGCGCGCGGCCTTGTCGGCATGCACCAGCAGCCAGCCGTTCTGCAACGACCCGTCGTCGGCAGCACCTGAATTCGCCCAATGCTCCCAGGGATTGGTCGCCTCGTAACCCTGCTTGCGCAGATACTCGTCGTATTTCGGACGCGGCCGGCCCGTCGGATGCAAGCCGTCGTCGCGCTCATAAGGCTCGAAGCCGCATTCGGCGACGTGCACGCCGATGGTCGATTCCGGCGGGATCCCGAGCATCTTCATGCCTTCGAGGTCGGGCGCCATATGGGTCTTGCCGACCAGCACATTGCGCACGCCGATCTTGCCCAGGTGATCGCCGAGCGTCGGCTCGCCGACGCGCAAGGGCCAGCCGTTCCAGTGCGAGCCGTGCGAGCGCATGTAGCGCCCGGTGTAGAACGACATCCGCGAGGGACCGCAGATCGGCGATTGCACATAGGCCTTGGAGAACAGCACGCCGCGCTTGGCCATGGCGTCGATGTTCGGCGTCTTCAGCGTCGGATGTCCGGTGCAGCCGAGATAGTCGTAGCGAAGCTGGTCGCACATGATCCAGAGAACGTTTTTCGCGCGCGACATGCTTTTCGCTCCACCGTTTCTTTATCTGCCGGATGCTGCGCTATCGATGGCGCGAAGACAACCTCTCCCCGTCGGGGAGAGGTGTTGCGAGAGCGCCGCCGCCCCCTTTAAGCCGACCAAGGCTCCGCTTCGGCCGCGCTCTTGGCCTTGCTGGAGACCGGGCTCTCGCCGATCACGTCGGCAAGTGCGCGCAGCGCTTCCTTGACGCCCTGGCCGGTGGCGCCGGAGAGCAGCAACGGCGTCTTCTTGGCGGCGCGCTTCAGGCGATCCTTCTGCTTCTTCAGTTCATCCGGCTCGACCGCGTCGATCTTGTTCAGCGCGACGATCTCGATCTTGTCGGTCAGCAGCCCGCCATAGGCATCAAGCTCCGTGCGCACCGTCTTGTAGGCCTTGCCCGCGTGCTCGCAGGTCGCGTCGACGAGATGCAGCAGCACGCGGCAGCGCTCGACATGGCCGAGGAAGCGGTCGCCGAGGCCTGCGCCTTCATGCGCGCCTTCGATCAGACCCGGAATATCCGCCAGCACGAACTCGCGGCCGTCGGCATTCACGACGCCGAGCTGCGGATGCAGCGTGGTGAAGGGATAGTCGGCGATCTTCGGCTTTGCCGCGCTGACCTTGGAGAGAAACGTCGACTTGCCGGCATTGGGGAGCCCGACCAGGCCGGCATCCGCGATCAGCTTCAGCCGCAACCAGATCCAGCGCTCCTCGCCGGGCTGGCCGGGATTGGCGTTGCGCGGCGCGCGATTGGTCGACGATTTGAAATGCGCATTGCCGAAGCCGCCATTGCCGCCCTCGGCGAGCACGAATTTTTCGCCGACCTTTGTGAAGTCGTGGATCAGCGTCTCGCGGTCCTCGTCGAAGATCTGCGTGCCCACCGGGACCTTCAGCACGATCGCCTTGCCGTTGGCGCCGTGGCGGTCGGAGCCCATGCCGTTCTCGCCCTTCTGGGCCTTGAAGTGCTGCTGATAGCGGTAGTCGATCAGCGTGTTGAGCCCGTCGGCGACCTCGATGACGACATTGCCGCCGCGGCCGCCATTGCCGCCGGAGGGGCCGCCGAATTCGATGAACTTCTCGCGGCGGAACGCCACGCAGCCGTTCCCGCCGTCACCGGAGCGGATATAGACCTTTGCTTCGTCGAGGAATTTCATGGGTCATAGGTAGGGCAGGGAAGCCAGCGCGGCAACCCGAACTTGTCCGGGAAGGAGCCGAAATTTAAGCGATTTTCGACCCTTGCTTAACCAGTTGACGTCACGCCGGGCGCAGCCGGATCAGGAATTTCTGCGTCCCCTCCAGCACCAGCTCCTTGCGCTGGTTGAACACGGTACTCGTCAGCGTCACGACGCCAGTCGAGCGTCCCGGCACCAGCTCGGTGACCTCGAGCGCGGGATAGATGGTGTCGTCGGCGTAGACGGGCTTGAGGAACCGGCTCGACTGCTCGAGGAAGCCGACGAGGGACTCCTCGACCATGAAGGGAAACAGGCCTGCGCCGGGCGCGGTGTGGATCAGCGTCTGGAAGCCGTGGGCGAGCAGGTTCGGCATGCCGCGGGCGCGGCAATATTCGACGTCATAGTGCACCGGATGAGTGTCGCCGCTCGCGGTCTGGAATGCGGCGAACACCGCCGAGGTCTGCGTGCGGCTCGGCAGCACGAAGCGTTCGCCGAGGACGAAATCCTCAAACCAGCGTTGCGCGGGGATCATGCGGTGCCGGGTCGGATCGAACGCGGTCATGACTGGTGCTCTCTTGCCAGAGATATCAATCGCTACCGCGATGCGAAGAGTGCGACAATACGTTCAATTCGTCTTGACCGGGCTTGTCTGGGCTCTCCATGCCTTTAAAACGGCCACAACTGACCTGTTCGCCAGCTCCTGGCGCGCTCTCCCCGTCATTGCGAGCGCAGCGAAGCAATCCAGACTGTCGCCGCGGAAGAATTCTGGATTGCTTCGCTGCGCTCGCAATGACGAGTTCCAAAAGCAAACTCTTCAATGCCTCTCTTCAAGAAACTCTCCGCCTATGACGAACGCTCGGCGCGGCTGGCCGGCATCGCGCTGATGGTGTTGTCGATCTTCCTGTTCTCGTTCGGCGATGCCATGGGCAAGTTCATCGTCGCGACCTATTCGGTGGGGCAGCTGCTGTTTCTGCGCGCCTGCGCGGCCTTGCTCGTGCTGGCGCCGTCGATCTGGCGGCAGCGTCACGAATTCACGCATCTGGAGCGGCCGTGGCTGCAGCTCTTCCGCGTGGTGCTCTCGACGCTGGAGGTGGCGGCCTTCTTCCTGGCGACGGTCTACCTGCCGCTCGCCGACGTCATCACCTATTATCTGGCAGGTCCCATCTTCGTCACCGCGCTGTCGGCGATCTTCTTGGGGGAGCAGGTCGGCTGGCGGCGCTGGACCGCGATCCTGATCGGCTTCTGCGGCGTCCTGATCGCGCTCCGCCCATCGGCGCAGACGGTGAGCCTGCCGGCGCTGATCGCGCTCGGCGGCAGCCTGTCGTTTGCGACGCTGATGCTGGTCACGCGGTCCTTGCGCGAGACGCCCGACATCGTGATGGCCTCCTCGCAGTTCGGCGGCACGTTCCTGCTCGGGCTCGCACTTTCAGTGTTTCACTGGGTGCCGCCGAGCACGGGCAGCCTCGTGCTGTTTGTGCTCGCCGGCTGCACCTCGGTCGCCGCGCTGCTGTGCGTCAACCGCTCGCTCAAACTCGCGCCCGCGAGCGTGGTGGTGCCCTATCAATATTCGATGATCGTCTGGGCCGTGATCTTCGGCTTCGTCGTGTTCGGCGACGTCCCCTCGATCGCCACCATCATCGGCGCCGCCATCATCATCGGCGCCGGCTTCTACATATACTTGCGCGAACGGGATTTGGGGCGGCAGGACACGCAGGTGAATCCACCTGTGTGAGATAGAGACGCAGAAAAATGTCGTCTCGGCCTTCGCCGGGACGACATTGATGATTGAGGAAGCGCCTGCGCCTTACCTCACCCGCCTCGCGCTGCTCCAGCTCTTCAGCGAGGACCACACGCCGCGCGACAGGCGGAAGCAGTCGACGGGCGTCGAGCATCCCAGCGCGTAGAAGCGGTGCAGCTGGACGCCGCTCCACTGGAAGCCGCACTTCTCCAGCACGTTGCGCGAGGCCGGATTGGTGACGCGCGCGCCGGCGTAGAGATGGCCTTCCCCGAACTCCTCGAAGAAGAAGTCGATCGCCCCGCGCGCAGCCTCGGTGGCAAAGCCTTTTCCCCAATGCTCGACGCCGAGCCAGTAGCCGAGTTCGGCATTGTCAGGCGTCGAGCAGTCGATCCCGATCATGCCGACGGGCGCATTGTCGTGCTCGATCAGGAACACGGTCTCGTTGCCGAGCTCTGCGGTGGCGCGGATGAATTCCACGGCGTCGTCGTGCGAATAGGGATGCGGCAGGCGACGTGTGTTCTCGGCGATGCGGCGGTCGTTGGCGAGGCGCGCGATCGCCTTGACGTCGGCGAGCGTCGGCTTGCGCAAGGTCAACCGCTCGGTGGCGACGACATCAGGCCTCGCCTCGCGCAAGGTGGTGCTCGAAAAATCCTGCAACATGTCCGGCTCCGTCAAAGACTTTAGGTCAAAACGAAAAGGGGAGGCCGGTTTCCCGCCTCCCCTGGAGCCTTCGATCTTTTGATCTTGAGGACTCCGCCGGTTTGGTCAGGACCGGCGGACTCCAATTTGATCCACCGTATTATTCAGCCGCCTCTGCGATCGGAAGCACCGATACGAATGTGCGGCCGTTGGCTTTAGCCTGGAACGCAACGCGGCCTTCAACCTTGGCGAACAAAGTGTGGTCAGTGCCCATGCCGACATTAAGGCCGGGATGCCACGTGGTGCCGCGCTGACGCGCAATGATGTTGCCGGGAATCACATGCTCCCCGCCGAACACCTTGATGCCGAGGCGCTTGCCCTTCGAATCGCGTCCGTTGCGCGATGAACCGCCTGCTTTTTTGTGAGCCATGGCTCGTCTCCGAAATCCTGCGTATCTCTAGATCAATTCCTTGACGGAATCATTTCACATTTTCTCACGCATCAATTCGTGAATTGGCGTGATCAAAGTCTCGCTATTCAGCGGCTTCCTTTGCCACCTTCTCCTTCTTCGGACGCGGCCCCTTGGTGGGCTTGGCGTTGCCGGTCAGGATCTCGGTGACGCGGAGCACGGTGATCTCGTCGCGATAGCCACGCTTGCGACGCGAATTCTTGCGGCGGCGCTTCTTGAACGCGATGACCTTCGGCCCGCGCTTGTGCTGGAGCACCTCGGCCGCCACGGACGCGCCCGCAACCGTCGGGGCACCCAGGACCGGCGCGTCACCGCCGACCAGCAAAACTTCACTCAGCTGCACGATCGTGCCGACTTCGCCGGCGATCTTGCCAATTTCCAGGACATCATCCGGTACGACGCGGTACTGCCGGCCGCCGGTTTTGATGACTGCGAACATCGTTCTCTTCCTTCGTGTTCAATCCCGGCCTTTCGGACTTTCGTCCGGGCCGGCTTTTTGTCAGTCGCTATGGGTTTTCAGCACTCTGCGCGGGTGGGGTATGCCCCTCAAAATCCACGCAAAAACAAGCGGCGCGAGAAACGCCCCGCGCCGGCTGGGGGACTTATAGCGGCCGAAGCGCTTGAGTCAAGGAAAACCGGGCTCAAAAAGCCCCAAATTTGAAGGATTTGGCCGGTTCTTGCCGCCGGGCCGGGGTACCTTCGGATAGTTGGCCGCACCTGCAACCATTGAGTTCCGCCGCAGTTGTCATCCCGAATTTCAAAGCGGGCAAGGGCTCCATGGCAGACGAGCTGGTTTTGACGACGGGAATCGCGCAGCACGGCGCTGCCCGCCTGCCGTCGGTGGACGTCGACAGCTTCAACGCCGAGCTGAAGGACGAGGACGGCTTTCTCGGCGACCGCGCCAGCAAAAGCGCATTCCGGGCCATCCTGGATCATTGGCGCAAGCCGCTGCGCAAGACCGGCGAGGACCCGTTCGGCGACGAGCCGTCGGACCGGATCAGCAAAAAGACGCTGGACGAGATGCTGGTTGGCGACGACACCGAGGCCTCCGCCGTGGTGCACAGCGCGATCGAGGATTTTGCCCAGGAGCTCGCCTACGTCACCCGCCGCTTCCTCAAGACCAAAGCGTGGGCGAAGACCGAGCGCATCGTGGTCGGCGGCGGTTTCCGCGACAGCCGCCTTGGTGAGCTCGCGATCGCCCGCGCCGACATCATCCTGAAGGCCGAGGGTTTTAAGGGCGACATGCTGCCGATCCGCTTCCACCCGGACGAGGCGGCCCTGATCGGCGCGCTGCATCTGGCGCCGTCCTGGATTTTCGAGGCCCATGACAGCATCCTCGCGGTCGATATCGGCGGCACCAATATCCGCTGCGGCGTGGTCGAGACGCGCTGGAAGAAGGCGAAGGATCTCTCCAAGGCCTGCGTCTGGAAGTCCGACCTGTGGCGCCACGCCGACGATGAGCCGACGCGTGAAGGCGCGGTGAAGCGGCTCACCAAGATGCTGAAGGAGCTCATCGCGGAGGCCGACACCGAGGGGTTGAGGCTCGCGCCCTTCATCGGCATCGCCTGTCCCGGCGTGATCAAGGAGGACGGCTCCATCGAGAAAGGCGCGCAAAATCTCCCCGGCAATTGGGAGAGCAGCAAGTTCAACCTGCCGGCGAGCCTGGTCGAGGGCATTCCGGCGATCGGCGAGCACGACACCGCGATCCTGATGCACAACGACGGTGTGGTGCAGGGGCTTTCCGAGGTGCCGTTCATGCAGGACGTCGAGCGCTGGGGCGTGCTCACCATCGGCACCGGGCTCGGCAATGCGCGCTTCACCAACCGGCGCAAGGAGGCTGGTAACGGCAAGGACCGTGACTCTGCGGATAACGGGAAGAAGAAGACCAAGGAAAACAACAGGGAAAGCAGGCAGAACGACAAGGAGTAACCTTGACTGGTTAGGTTAAGGCGCGGATTGCGTTGCAGCACGCTGCGCGGTCGTTACGGTCCATCCGTCGCCTCACGCCGGCCGGCGAAGCCGCCCTTCTCGGCCTGCA
Source organism: Bradyrhizobium sp. CCGUVB23 (assembly GCF_024199885.1). Classification (NCBI taxonomy): domain Bacteria; kingdom Pseudomonadati; phylum Pseudomonadota; class Alphaproteobacteria; order Hyphomicrobiales; family Nitrobacteraceae; genus Bradyrhizobium; species Bradyrhizobium sp. CCGUVB23. The sequence goes on along the minus strand of NZ_JANADQ010000001.1, from coordinate 3,639,031 downwards.
TTGCAATGAGCGGCAAGGGACCGCCAGTGTTTACCGCGTCTGGCGGTCCCACCCGTGGGGCTCTGCGGCGCCTGCCCGTTTCTTCTCAGCTCATGTGATTCGCGTCCGCGAGGGCTCGACTGCGCGCTCTGCCGGTTCGGGAATTTTTGGCACAATCTGCACTTTGCACCCGTTCTGTCCGGTCTAATATTACCGTATGGGGAACGATCTGGTGTTTCGAATCACGGTTATTGTCCTGGGAACGCTGCCTGTCGTGCTGACGGCTTTCGCGCTGCTCGGCGCTCCGTTCGCAGACTGAGCGCCCGAACCCGGCGCCGGTGCAGGACCGTGCAAATCGGCGCGAAACAGGCTCTCGGGCCGGTTTCAGCCGGTGTTAGCCTGCGCGCACCTTCCACGAAGCGCTGGATTTTCGTCGCGCCCGCCTTGTCTGGCTCGCCATCCTCGCCTAGAACACGCCCCGACCGCACGGGGCTACCCCGATTTGGCGCCTTCAGGAGAGGTGGCAGAGTGGTTGAATGCACCGCACTCGAAATGCGGCATAGGTGCAAGCCTATCGGGGGTTCGAATCCCTCCCTCTCCGCCACTACACTGTTCTCCTCAGTATCCGATTGTTCGAAACGACAGCAAAAACAACGACTAGCGTGACGAACGCTGTTGCGGCCAGTTCCGCGATGGTACCCGTAGTCACCGCGCAAGTCGTAGTTTTTGATCGTGGGTTCGGAGGACGGATTTCGCGAGGGGGACCACATGGCTGGCAAGCTCAAGCCGCTCGACGTTGAACGCGAAACTCGACCCGGCAAATACCCTGACGGGGACGGTCTCTATCTCATCGTGAAGGGTGCGACGTCGAAGAACTGGATCTATCGATACTGTAAAGGCGGCAAGGAGCGATGGCTCGGCCTGGGCTCGCTGAAGGATGTGTCGCTAAAGGATGCGCGGTTAGCTCGCGACGCAGCGCGTCTTCGCGTCAAAGGCGATCGCAGCACACCCGGCGTCGACATCGTGCAGGAGAAGCGCGCGGCGCGCGAGGAAGCAAAAACCGTAGAGATCAAGACCTCTCTTCCGATCTTCGAGGAATGTGCCGAAAACTATATCCGCGAACACTGGGCCATCTGGAGCAAGAAGCACCGCAATCAATGGCCATCGTCGCTGAAACGATATGCTTATCCGACAATCGGGAAACTGACGATCCCAGAAATCAAGCCCAGCCACTTGTATGAATTGCTGAGGCCGATCTGGGTCGAAAAACGCGAGACGGCGAACCGCGTCCGCGGGCGGATTGAGACAATCATCGCGAAGAACGTCGACGTCGACGACAAGGATTTTCGAAACCCCGCCGAGCTCACTAAGCAACTGCGCGAGAAACTTCCAAAGCGGCCCAAACGTGTCGTCCGGCATCATCCAGCGCTGCCCTATGCCGAAGCACTGCAGTTCATGGCGGACCTATCGACGGCTGCCGGCACTGCCGCAGCGATGCTGCGCTTTCTGATCTTCACGGCGTGCCGCACGAACGAAGTGGTGGACGCCCGCTGGACTGAGATCGATCGGCCATTGTCGGCTTGGCGAATTCCCGGCGAGCGCATGAAGATGAAACAAGACCACGTCGTGCCACTGCCGGATCCTGCCATGGTCATTTTGGAGAAAATGCGCGACGGCGCTCAAGGCGGGTTGATCTTTCCAAATCCCGACGGCGGATCGTTTTCTGAAAACGCAATGCTCGCTGTGCTCGACCGATTGGGCTACGGCCACGTCACAGTGCACGGTTTCAGATCGACGTTCGCGACCTGGGCCGAGGAGTGCACGGACTACCCGGACGGGGTGCGCGAGGCAGCACTGGCGCACAAGTACAAGTCGGAGACCACGGCAGCCTACCAGCGTGGACAAAAGCTCGAGAAGCGACGCGCCCTTATGAAGGATTGGGCGCAATTCTTGGCAGGATCAAACGTGATTGGCTTTCGCGAAGTTGGTTGACCTATTCGCATCGCATCGGGAGGCTGCGAGCTCATTAGACTGCGGGCTTAAGCTGCCAATGTGCGCCCGAGCGTCGAATTTTACGATGGAGCCGCCGATAATGCGCACGGTAGAACGAACGCTTTGCGGAGAAATCGTTCTCCGGCATGCTCAAGAATCTCTGGAAACAGCAGGATGTTTCGCACATGTCCCCTAATTCCATCGCGCTGGAAGCGCCGCTCGTAGCATCGCCGAACCAGACGATGAGGGCGATCCAGGTCTCCCGCAAAAAGCTCTACGAGCTCATCAACAGCGGCGAACTGGAAAGTTACACGGAAGGCAAGTCACGCCGGATCACGATCAAATCGATCAACGAATACATCGAGCGCCGACTAGCAACGGAAGCGATTCGCCGCGGCCGAACTGCTTCCGCTAGAAACCATCAATCACGTCCCTAAGCGCGCCGCCACCTGGCTGCTCCAAGCCGGTCGGCCATGCTCTGGACTTGATCGGATGAACTTTGATGCAGGCATCTCAACGCCGATAAGGGATGCGCAAAAAGCGCTCTCGCTCGCCGCTCGCATCGTAGCGACAGCACCAAATACACCGTCTGCGCGACTCCATGCTCTGCAAAAAATGGCCGATCACCTGCGCGAGTATGTGCGGAGCGGCTGGCTCAATCCGGCGACCGTTTCGGACAAGATTTTCGAAGTCGCTGCGCTACATGGGCTGGTCGGCGAACCCGGCAGCGACCAAGAAGCAGCCATTATGCAAATCGCGATGTCGGCAAATCTGCCGGTTGAGCTGCGTTCGACCGGGCGCCACGACGGCAAGTCCGACGATGCCGGCATGCCGACTACGCCGTCGCTGGAAACCAAGACGCCAGCAGTCTGGAAGGGGACTGAGCCGCTCAAGCAGCGCTGGCTGGCGGCCGCGCGTATTCCATGCGGCGATCTCACGCTCTATTCAGGCAATGGTGGTGCAGGCAAGACCGAAACAGCGGTGCAGCTGCTGGTCTCGGTGACCGCAGGGCTCGGCGACTGGCTGGGTTGCGTTGTCGAGACGGGCCCGGCCCTGTTCCTCAGCTGCGAAGAACCTGAGGCGAATATTCGTGATCGGATCGAACGTATCTGCAAGCATCGGTGCATCGATCCGCATGCGATCGGGGATCTGCATCTGCATTTTCCTGACCTTGAGGCGACCTGGCTCGTGACGGCGGACCGGTTCGGCAAAGTCATGAAGACCGCGCTTCTACAGCAGATCGAACTCTGGATTAGCGTACGCCGGCCGATCCTGATCGTCATCGATTCGATCGCCGCGGTGTTCGATGGTGAGGCGATCGCTCGGCGGCAGGTCCGCAGCTTTCTTGCGATGTTGCGGAAGGTCGCGCGCGATAATGAGGCAGCGATCGTGCTGCTCGACCACCCGTCGGTGCGTGGCATGGCCGACGGTTCCGGAACCGCCAATTCTGTCGATTGGCGTAACTCTGTCCGCGCGATGCTCCATCTTTCAGATGCAGACAAGAACGATCCGGATATCCGAGAACTCGAGGTCAAGAAGTCGAACTACGGGCGCTCCGGCGAGAAGATCAAGCTGCGCTGGAACGGCCTAACGTTCGTTACGAAAACATCAGCCGACAGCTCTCCCTACCGGGCGGCAGCCGAGCGCGACGTCGACGAGCTTTTCCTCAAACTGCTCGACAAGCGCATTGCCCAGGGCCGGCCCGTCCGCCCGAGCACTGGTCGCGGAAGTGCGCCATTTGAGTTAGCCGGCGACCCCGAGGCAAACGGGGTATCGTCAGACGCTTTTCGCGCTGCCATGGAGCGCTTGTTCACGGCCGGAAAAATCGTGAGTGTGGAAACGGGACCCGCTTCGAAGCGCCGGAAGCACATCGAGAGAGCGCCCCGATAAGTTTCCATCGCCCGTTCGATCGGTCTTCCATCGCTTCCAACGCCCATTCGAACGCCTCTGCTAATGGCCCTTCCATCGCCTGCCATCGCCCCTTCCATCGGCGGTGCTCCATCCCCCCACACCCCTGCAGCGATGGAACGCGCTGCTCCGCTGGTGCTGCGCTGGCGTTCAGGGTTTCCGTACAATTGGGTCGGGCAGGAAGTGAGCACGGGATAGCCAACCGTGGAGGGCGAGATAAAGCGAACTGGCGTTCGCTGGCTCCCTCCGGTCGCAAAGGGTTGTCTGCACATTGGATTTTGCAAGTTTTGGCGACGTCAAAACGGCACGTAGCAACGTGTGCAGGCGCCGCCCTTCGAACTTTCCCGATGAATTTCAATCTTTCGAGCGATGGCGCTCGCAATGTGCTCCGAAGAGGAGCCACGCTGTTTGTTCGCTATCGTGCGTGATGATGCGATTTGATGCGATCAGTGTTCGGCAGCTCTTGTGTCGGCCCTTTCCGATGTCAATCGTCGCGCCATGGCACGCGATGACAGTGAGAATTTCCGGATCAGACCTGGCCGGTCCCGCAACGGAGGAGCGCGCATCAATCCGCGGACGCAACCGTTTCTCAAGCAGGTCCAGGTCGCAGTCCGCAAAGCGGGTGGTGATCCTCGGCGGATAGGCTCGAGAGCGCGATCGGGCGGCGGCCGGGAAGGAGGAAGGTCGGGCCGGTTCAGCGCGCGCGGCCGGGGCGCGAAGGTCGTTGCGTCGTTTGCTCGGCAGGGCAGGGACGCTGGGTGGCAGAGAGATTCCGCAGGCCGCTTCCGGGCCCGGCGGGTGGTGGTCAAGGCGAGGGTCGTGCGGCTCAATCCGCAGCGGCGTGGCGCGCGGGGTCCGAAGATCCGCGCCACGATGAGCAGGGCCGTCGATGCCCATCTGCGCTACCTCGAGCGGGATGGGGTCACGCGTGACGGCGAGCGGGGCAAGGCCTATTCCGCTTTCGAGAACGAGGCGGACGGCAAGGCCTTTGTGGAGCGTGGCCGGGAGGATCGTCATCAGTTTCGGTTCATCGTCGCCCCGGAGGATGCAACCGAAATGGCTGACCTTCGCGGCTTCACCCGTGACCTCATGCGCCAGATGGAATTGGATCTCGCCACCCACCTCGACTGGATCGCGGTGGACCACCACAACACCGGCCATCCCCACACCCACATCATCGTCCGCGGCGTGCTCGATGATGGCCGCATCCTCAATATTGCTGGCGACTATATCAGCCGTGGCGTCCGCCACCGGGCAAGCGAACTGGTCACCCGGGAACTGGGTCACCAGAGCGAGATCGAGCTTCAGACAAGGCTGCAGAACGAGGTCGAAGCCGAGCGCGTGACGCGGCTCGACAAACTACTCTTGACCGAGCAGGAGGAGCAGGGCGTGATCGATCTGCGACCAGGGGAAGGTGCGACCTTCCTCATACGAGAGAACCGTAACCTCATGATCGGCCGGGTAAGGCACCTGGAGCGCTACGGAGTGGCCACCGAGCTTGAGCCGGGACGATGGGCCCTTTCCGACCGCGCGGAACAAGTCCTGAAAGATCTGGACCACCGCACTGAAGTCATCAACACCGTCCACCGGGCCCTCACGAAGAACGGCCTCGCCGAGGAGCGCGGCGTTGGCCAATTCGCCCTTCACGGAGAAGGATCAGGCGAGAAGATCGTCGGCCGAGTCCTGGCCAAGGGCCTGGCCGGAGACGAGATGGGCGAGCGGGTTTACCTGGTCGTCGACGGCATCGATGGCCGCGTCCATCACATGGAGTTCAAGGACGCGAGCCGGATCGAGGAGGTCGGGCGGGACATGATTGTCGACGCGGCCCCAGTCGTGTCCGGTCCAAGACCTGCCGACCGCAACATTGCCAGCAATGTCGAGGAGCGCAACGACATCTACCGGCCGTGCCGGCACCTGGAGCGTATCCGCGATAGCTTTGAGCGGCAGGGCAAGGACCCCGAAGCTTTCGTGCGTTCCCATGTCCGACGCTTGGAGGCATTGCGCCGGGCCGGCCAAGTCGAGCGGATCGATGCCGATAATTGGAAGGTCCCGAAGGACATCGTCGAGCGGGGGCAGGCCTACGACCTCAGCCAGGGCGGCGACGGGCTGAGAATACGGACGCTCTCGGCCATCGGCCTCGACCGGCAGATTGCCAGCGAGGGTGCGACTTGGCTCGACCGACAGATTATTGCCGAGGACCGCTCGGAAATCAGGGACGGCGGTTTTGGCAGAGAGGTCAACAAAGCTATCAGCCGTCGGGCTCGGCGACTTGTCGAGATGGGCCTTGCGACCGCTAAGGATGGCAACGTTCGTGTCCCCGTGGACACGGTGGCGACTCTTGAGCGACGGGAGGTTGAGCGTGTCGGCCACCAGATGGCGAGAGAGCGCGGGCTAACCTACACGCCAGCAAACGCCGGCGAGTACGTCAGTGGCCGCCTCGCCGGCGTCGCCAGCCTCGTCAGCGGGCGCTTCGCGATGATCGACAACGGGCTCGGCTTTCAGCTCGTGCCCTGGCAACCACTCCTCGAGAAGCGCATCGGCCAGCACATCAGCGGTCTGCAGCGCGACGACCGTGGCATCGAGTGGACTTTCGGAAGAAACCGAGGGCTCGGCCGGTAGCACAGTCACGGCAAAGGCGCGCCTGCTACCATCAATTGGGACGGACCGCCGCCGCCCTATCAAGGCGGGCGCGTGCCGCGCCCCCGCTTCGCGGTTGGCGGCCTTGTCAGGCCGGCGGCGGCTTCATCGTCCAGGAACGCAACGTAGTGCTGGTCGGCGGCACTGGCACTGGCAAGACCCATTTGGCCATCGCAATCGCCAGAACCTGCATCCGATCCGGTGCCCGTGGGTCGCTTCTGCAATGTGGTCGACCTTGTCAACCGCCTCGAGATCGAGATCCACAGCGGACGTCAGCGCGGTCTTGCCGAACATCTAACCCGAATGGACTTCATCGTCCCGGACGAACTCGGATATTTGCCCTTTGCCCAGTCCGACGGTCAGCTTCTCTTCCACTCGTCAGCCGGCTCTACGAGCGCGCCTCCGTGATCGTCACCACCAATCTCGCCCTCGGTGAATGGCCCAGCGATGAACACCGCGCTGCTCGACCGCTTGACCCATCACTGCGACATCGTCGAGACCGGCAACGACAGCTGGCGATTCAAAAGCCGCGACGACGATCATGCAACCCGCGCTCGTTGACAGCAGAAGGCGGGCTGAGGGATGATCGACCCAGCGCTATTCAGATCGGCATTCTCGATTGCCTACATCTGAGAGACTGAGTTTGCGCATTCTCTTCATCGGCGATGTCGTTGGAAAGTCCGGCCGCCAAGCCGTTCGAACCCATCTTCCGGAATGCATTGCTAAGCTGAAGGTGGATCTGTGCGTGGTCAACGGCGAAAATGGCGCGGACCAGGGCTTCGGCATCACCGCCGCCATCTACGAGGAACTGCTGGCGTCCGGCGCGGATGCTGTAACCTTGGGCAACCATTCCTGGAATCGTTCTGCGATGGCGCCCGATCTTGTGCTGCGGGCAGACAGTTCAAGCTGGCCAGCTGTCCCAGCTCCTTCGGAGGCAGCGCCTTCACGTAGCGAGGTCCGGTCGTGACGGGTGCTGAAGCCGGGCTCAAATCAACCCGTGAAGCCGAACTTCACGTCGTCCTGCCGGGTAAAGGTATAGTTGAAAAGGGCGACGCGGCTGGCGTGTTGAAGTTCACATCCTGCCACCAGGGGTGCTGGTACTCGGCGAATAGCGACACCGGATGGCCGAAGCCCTGCAGGAAGCTCGGCTGTGCCAGGCGCCGCCGACGCCGAGCGGCCGCCGCCCGTTCGGGTCATGAACGAAGTTCTGGCCGGTGTTTGGATTGTGTGCGTGAACGCCATCAGTGTCTACGGCGACATGAATCTCTATGGTTCTGAGGGCATCACCTCCACGAGAGGAGCCCGAGTACACTGCACTAAGTGGGATCGTGGGAACGGCCTGCCCCGTCTTCGTGTCGATCCAGACGTAGCAGCCGCCGCCGGCAGGCGTCGCATTTTGCGCGGGGCTTGAGCTTGTTGGCCATTGTCGCGTGCTCTTGTGGTAGTCATGACTGTTTCCGGCTATTCCGGATCCCTGTCGCTCGAAATACCTGCAGGCGCGCGAAGGGGACGCACATGCATCCGCACAATCGTAAGAAACTCGACGAACGCGTGATCAGAGCGGCAGAGGCGGCGCTCGCAGCCCAGAAGTATGTGCGCCCCGTTGACGTGCTGGTGGGGATCGGATGGCTCGATCCCGGTGCACTCAAGCGCTGGCAACGGGGAGAGGTCGATTATCTCGAGAGGGTGGTGCAGACTAATCTGCCGCGCATTTCCGAGGCCATGAAGCTGTTTCGGTCGTGGGCGGCCGCGGAGGGGCTAACCGCAAGCGAGACGCATTATATCGCGCGGGCTCCATCGCGGCGGACGCTGCGCTTCAGCAAGAGCGGGAATCCGACGATCGAAAAGCTGTACCGTACCCATTGGATTTCGGGTGAGCTTTCCGAGAGGAAGCGGGAGCTTTTGGCGGAGAGAGCGAGCCGTGCACCCGAGCTTCTGGTGATCCAGCCGCTGAACGAAACCTGGAAATGCCACCGATGCGGCGGAACGGGAGATTTTCTCATCATGGAAAGCCCCGGTCCGGTGTGCCTGCGCTGCACAGGTCTCGACGATCTTGAATTTTTGTCTGCCGGGGATGCGCTGCTCACGCGCCGAGCCAAGGCGAAAAGCGCAAGGCACGCTGTGGTAGTACGCTTCAGCAAGAGCCGGCGCCGCTATGAACGACAAGGTCTGCTGGTCGAGCCGCGCGCCTTAACGGAAGCGCAACGCGAACTCGACCGACAGAACCCCGGTTAACTCATCCGCGCCGGAACAGCGGTCGCAGGCGGCGGAATCGTGCTCTGGCGAAGTGACGCGCAGCCGATGAAGGTGGGCGCTGTTGCTTCACCGTGCACTATGATGGCGGAGCCTGAGGTTCCGCTCCAATCGCTAATTCTGCGATGGCCTGCGACACGCGCTGCCCCGAAGTCGGAGGGAGTTGCAGCTCACGTACATCAGCCAAAATTTAGTTTCGACGCCGGCTCCGTGAGCACCGCGATCGTGCGCAAGGCGATATCGCGCATCAAACCGATCTCGGTCATGTCCCTCCCGTCGGCGAGCGCCTTTGCAACGATCGCGAGCTCTCGCCAGCATAGATCGGCCTCCGCGGGCGCCTCGCGCATCCACAAGGCGGTGCTCAGAATGAGGTCGGCCCATCTGTCACGGCGGCGCGCAAAGATGCTCTGCAGAAGATAGTTTGCAAGCTTCGCGCGATTACCGCGGCCTGCGCGACCCACCGCTCGTGCAACCTCCGGGTCGTCCTCAAACCAGGATTGTGCGATGACCTCGATGTCGGCCAATTCAGCGCTCTTCCGCAGCACCGATGTAAGCGTCGCGGGCTCCAACATAGTCTTCGGGACCTCGGAGACCAGGCCGGCTAGCGTTTCACTGAAGGTCATACGCGATGGTTGCCAGTCGACACCGCCGATCGTCTCGGCAACCTCGAGAAGTCCGAGCGGTGGCGCCTCTCCCTTCTCTGCGCCGATTGCCAAGTGATGTGCCACGATACGATCGAGGTATGACCTAGATACAGCAAGCGTGGGAGCGGCCATCCCGGCACTGGCCAGGCTTGCCTCGATCTGGCGACGTGACTCCGGCTCGCTGCTCCAGGCATCTGCAATCGCGCCCTTGGTCAGGATCGACGAGATCCGCTTTTTTCTTCCTGCAGGCGACACCAACAGGAAACCTTGTGTTGCCGCACCGTCGACGGCCGTGGCGGCAATCGCCTCGATGCTGCCTACCTCCCATTGCACGCATTCGATCCCAGCCGCACGTGCTTTGCGGATGATGGCATCGATTTCAGCTCGCTCGTTCTCGGGCCGCCAATTACGCACCGCGATGAGCCGCCGAACATCAGTCGGCGCCAGAGAGGCCGCGACCTGTGCAAGCGCTGCCGCAACGACGCGGCGCACAGCCGAGGCCGGATCGAGCAGGAACAGAACCGCGGCGCCGCGCGCTGCGGGCTGGTCGGCGAGCGCCAGAGTACCGGCCAGCGCGCAGCGGGCTTCGACCGGCATGGCATGGGCAGTTTCGAGCAGCGAGCCGACGATCATGAACGGATCGCCCTCGCAAGCTTTGAGGATACCGGAGAGAGCGGCGCGGACGTCGGTCTGAAGCGGTTCGTGCTCATTCTGGGCGTGCTGCGCAGACGCTGCGGCCAAGTCTGGTGACGCTGGAATTTTCGACTGATGCAATGCACCTCCGACGAAGGCGAGCATGCGTCCGTCGATTTGCCCTGCCTTGACCCGCTTGACGACATCGGCCTGAAAATCCGCGATCAGCTTGGCGGCGTCCGCATAGCCCCGATCGGTACGGTAACGTAGATGCTCGAGCAGCCGCTGCAGGAGAAACAGATATCCGATGGCAAGCACCTCATCGTTGCCGGCCGGAGGCATGTGCAGGGCAAGGCCTGCGAAAGCGGAAAATATTTCGCCTGGAGAGCTTTCGCAGTATCGAACGAGTTCGGGGCCGAACGGTGGTGGCCGACCCTTTGCGATCGCGCGCGCGATCCGTCTCGCATGGTCATCGGTCGGCGAAGATTTGGGTCCGACTCGGCTCATCGCGCTACCTCCACGAATCACGAGAGGATAGCCAGGAATCGCGCCTCGGCCTTTTTCAAAGTCGGAGATATCAACTCCATAAAGCCATGACGAGTTGCCCAGATCTTGCCCAAGTCCCAATGCGCAGAAGCGACCGGCAGCAAGTTCCCCATGAGGTGATCGGCGGCCCAATACGGCGATTGCGCGCCATTCGGAACAAAAATGCGAACTCGTATGTGATTGACATCGCGATCTGATTTTACATCACTAATTTCGGTGCCACCGGCCGTCACTATGTCCGGTTTCAGTCGGCCTCGCCGCTCGTTGAGGTTGGTATCAGCTCTGCGTAGGCCTGTGTCCATGGACCGGACAGAGCGCAATTGACCTGCGGGCAGCGGCCCGCGATCGCTGTCAATCCCACGGCGGCTTGCCCCGGAATGCCTCAACAAGGAAGTCCACCATCACACGCACCTTTGCGCTGACGTGGCGGCGGCTCGGATAAACGGCCAGCACATCGATCTCGCTCGTGTGATAGTCCGGCAGCAGCCGGACCAACCGGCCTTGCCGCAGATGCTCCCCGATCAGAAAGGTCGGCTGCAGGATCAATCCGAATCCGGCCAGCGCCGCCGCACAAGCCGTTTCGCCATTGTTGGTGTGGAAGATGTTGGACACCGGCACCGTGTGAAGCTTGCCGTCTCCGTCCAGCAACCGCCATTCGTCGGCCGAGGCGGAATAGGCGTACGCAATGCAAGCATGGCTCCTGATATCCTCCGGAGTCTGCGGCGCTCCATGTCGCGCGATGTAATCCGGTGATGCGCAGATGAAGTGATGAATGGCCGCGAGCTTGCGGCTGATCAAGCTCGGCGATCCACCGCGCGAGATGCGGACCGCCAGATCGAAGCCCTCGTCGACAAGGTCGACGAGCCGATCGACCAGGCTGATGTCGAGCTCAATGTCCGGATAGCGCGCCATGAAACGCGGCCATAACGGCGCAAGGTGAAGGATGCCGAAGCTCAGCGGCGCGTTGATCCGCAGACGTCCGCGGGGCTGCATTGCGGCGGAGGACGCGATCGCCTCGGCCTCCGCCACCTCCTCCAGGATCGAGAGTGCGCGGTCATACAGCGTCTTGCCGGTTTCGGTCAGCGAAAGGCGCCTCGAAGTCCGGTTGAGCAAGCGCGCGCCGAGCATCTCCTCCAACTCATTGACGTAGCGGGTCACATTGGCCGGCGAGGTCTCGAGCTTGTCCGCGGCGCGGGTGAAAGAGCCTTGGCCAACCACCGTGGCGAACACCTCAAAAGCGCGCAGACGGTCCATGGGCAGCCCAGATCATTCATGAAAACTGAATCATATAACCAGTTTATGTACCTTCCTTCCAGTTCTGTGTGGGTCTAGGAAACTTCCCATCACGCCGCGGTTGGCGCGGCCGAACGGGAGAATGGAAATGGCACAAGGCACGGGACGTCTTTCAAACAAGGTTGCAATCGTGACCGGCGCGAGCTCGGGCATCGGCCGGGTCACGGCCAAGCTATTCGCTGCCGAAGGCGCGAAGGTGGTGGTTGGAGCGCGGCGCGAAAGCGAGCTGGCGAGCCTCGTCGCCGAGATCAAGGCCAGTGGCGGGACGGCTGTCGCACTCGCGGGAGATGTGCGATCGGAAGGTTATGCCAGAGCCCTCGTCGCATTGGCCGTGAAGACATTCGGCAGACTGGATATCGCCTTCAACAACGCGGGCACGCTCGGCGAAGGCGGCGCCTCGACAGAAGTCTCCGAGGCCGGCTGGAACGATGCCGTCGCGATCAACCTCACCGGCTCATTCCTTGGCGCCAAGCACCAGATCGCCGAGATGGTCAAGCATGGCGGCGGGTCGGTGATCTTCACCTCGACATTCGTCGGCTACAGCTCTTCATTCCCCGGCGTCGCCGCCTACGCCGCAAGCAAGTCAGGTCTGATCGGCTTGACGCAGACGCTCGCCGCCGAGTTCGGTCCGCAGAACGTCAGGGTCAATGCGGTCCTGCCCGGCGCGATCGAGACCGAGATGTATCGCGAGATGAACGATACTCCTGACAAGGCGGCCTTCATCACCAATCTGCACGCCCTGAAGCGGGTCGGACGGCCGGAAGAAGTCGCGCGCTCGGTGCTTTACCTGGCGTCCGAAGATTCCAGTTTCGTCACTGGGACGGCCTTGCTGGTCGACGGCGGTCTTTCGATCACCCGCACCTGAGGCGGTCGACAAACATCGTTCGAGGAGGCTGACATGGGATTACTGGTCGACGGTGAATGGCGCGACGCCTGGTATGCGACGAAGCCAAGCGGTGGCCGCTTCATTCGCAAGGACAGTTCCTTCCGTAACTGGATCACGGCCGACGGCAGCGCCGGCCCAACCGGTATCGGTGGCTTCAAGGCCAAAGCCGGCCGGTATCATCTCTACGTCAGCCTCGCCTGTCCCTGGGCACACCGCACACTGATCATGCGCGCGCTGAAGGGACTCGAGGACACGATCTCGGTATCCGCAGTACATTGGCTGATGCTCGAGCACGGCTGGACCTTTGCCGACGGTCCGGGCGTGGTCCCAGACACGGTCTACCGCGCGCAGTTCCTGCATCAGATCTATACGGCGGCCGATCCCTGCTACACAGGTCGCGTCACCGTTCCCGTGCTGTGGGACAAGCACACCGGCAGCATCGTCAACAATGAATCGTCCGAGATCATCCGGATGCTGAACTCGGCGTTCGACGGAAGCGGTGCCCGGCCCGGCGACTATTATCCGGCCGCACTGCGCGAACAGATCGACGCGATCAACGCGCGCGTCTACGACACCGTCAACAACGGCGTCTACAAGGCAGGCTTCGCCACGACCCAGGAAGCCCACGAAGAAGCCATCTTGCCGCTGTTCGACACGCTGGACTGGCTCGAGCAGCACCTTGCCGATCGGCGCTTCCTGCTCGGAGACAATCTGACCGAGGCCGATATCCGCCTGTTCACGACACTGATCCGGTTCGACGCGGTCTATGTCGGGCACTTCAAGTGCAACATCCGGCGATTGGTCGACTATCCGAATTTGTCAGCTTTTACGCGCGATATATACCAGTGGCCAGGCGTCGCCGAGACGGTGAATTTCGAGCATATCCGGCGGCACTATTACGAAAGCCACCGTTCGATCAATCCAACCGGGATCGTTCCGCTCGGTCCTGTCCTTGACTTCACCGCAGCGCACGGACGCGAGCGGTTGGCCGTCGCGAGCATTCCGCATGCCCACATGCTTCGGCCCGCGGGATAGATCGAGATCGCAATCCACAAGCACATACGTTCGCTCGGCCGAACAACAAGAGAGAGCCGTCATGTCCCGTCGTCTTGCGACACATCTTGCTTCATTGCTGACCGCCGTCGCACTCGCAGGCAGTGCCATTGCGCTGGCCGACAGTGCGCGGGCGCAGACGCCGGATTCCCGATCGCCCGCGCCGCGAAAGCCGGTGCAGCCGATCGGCATCGGCCTCGAGGACATCGAATATCCCCATCCCGTGAAGTTCTTCGACCTCACCATCGAAGGCCAGCAACTGCGCATGGCGTACATGGACGTGCCGCCCGCCGCTGCCGCCAACGGCAAGACCGTCGTGCTCCTTCACGGCAAGAGCTTTTCAGGCAACTACTGGGCGCACATGATCGCGACCCTGACCGCCCAAGGATACCGTGTGGTCGTGCCGGATCAGATCGGCTTCGGCAAATCGGCGAAGCCCGACATCCGCTACCGCTTCGATCTTCTCGCGCACAACACCAAGATGCTGCTCGACAGCCTCGGGGTGAGCCGCGCCGCGATCGTCGGCCATTCCTTCGGCGGCATGCTCGCGGTTTATTTTGCCCGCAACTATCCGGAAGCGACGGCGGTGCTGGCCCTGGAGAATCCGATCGGCCTCGAAGACTACCGCAGCGCCCTCCCGCCACAGCCGATCGAAGCGCTGGTGAAGACCGAGATGTCACAGACGCCGGAAAGCTATCGTGCCTTCATGGCGGCCTTCTTCGTCGGCTGGCCGACAACGGCGCAGCAATATGTCGACATCTTCTCGCGCGTGCTGTTGAGCGCCGAGTATCCGCGCTGGGCGCGGGCATCGGCGCTGACCTACGACATGATCTTCAACGAGCCGATTCGTCATGAATACCGCCTCTTGAAGATGCCGGTCCTGCTCACGATTGGGCAGAACGACCGCAGCGTATTCTTCCGCCGCTATGCTCCGCCGGAAGCGATCAAGCCGCTCGGCAATTGGCCGGAACTTGGCCGCCAGGCCGCCAAGGATATCCCCGATGCCAAGCTGGTTGAAATCGACCACGCCGGGCACCTCCCGCACATCGAGCAGCCGGAGCAGACCGAAGCAGCCCTCGCGGCATTTCTCGCAGAGCGGTTTCAATAGCCGGGAACTCCGTCGGGTCTATCTCGTCGGCGCGCGTTCGCAAGGCGCCCTGTCGGATTCGAGCAGCGACCTCAAACGGCCTGCTATTTCCTCTGCGGAGAGAGCGTCGCTAAAGTGAGCTGCAAATCTGCCCTGGGGATCGATGAGATAGATTATCGCGGTGTGCGGGATCGCGTAGTCACCCTTGCTAGCTTGGTCATCCCTTCTTTGCGCGAAGACTCGAAACGCTCCCTTGACGTGATCGATCTGCTCCCGCGACCCCGTCAGCCCGGTAAATCGCGGATATGATCGCAGAAACGAGCGCATCACGGCTGCTGTGTCACGTTCCGGATCGACGGTAATGTAAATCGGTCGTATCCGGTCGGCGAGTGGACCGAGTGAATCCAGCGCTGCCGTCAGCTTCGTGAGCGCACGCGGGCACACCACCCGGCAGTGGGTGAAACCGAAGAAAATCAGCACGTGGAAACCACGATAGGTCTCGTCCGAGACATCCTGGCCATGGTGATCCATCAGACGAAACGGCCCACCGATCGACGCCGGCGACAAGCTCCCAGTGCCGCTCACTTGAAATCCTGCTCGCCAGGTTCAAACGCCATCACGCATGAATGTGCAAAACGCTCGGGGCAATGGAGCACCACGTCTTCACCGTCGATTTTCACTTGAACAGATCCCGCGATCTGCACGTTGGTTGCCGAGCCCCGTGCGAATACCTCTCCGTCACAAGCCAGCGACCATGGACCGCGGGCCAAAGCCCTTGCGATCCGCACGACACCATCGCCCGAAACGTCACCCCGCCGCTCGACCGCGAAGTTCAACCGGTTGTTCTCTGAATCAAATATCGCACGGCTGACATCGACATCTGATCCGACAGCAACGATGGCCGGCTCTTCAAAGTGAGCCGATTTCCAAGGCTCGTTGTACAAGTGCCAGAGCCCATCGGGAATATTGAGCCGAGCGTAGCCCAAGAGCACGTTTCCAGACATCGGTTCGACCAACGTCCGGACGCCTTCGGCATTTTCGACCATGTCGTTGCGCGGATAGTACAATCCGCCATCAAGCCAGGCCGGAGCCATATAACGATCGGCGTGCGCCAGTAGCCCCCGCAGCGTTTCGGCATCTCCCATTTCCGAGGCCCACGCAGCAATCCAACCGAAATCGCAATCATCGGTGACGATACGCTGACCCATGACTTCTGGTCGTACCGGCACATTGATTGAAAGCGCGCCATCGACGCCGGGTTTCAGAAAGTCGCGAATCTGCCTCGGATAATGTTCGTGGACAAATTCGCGATTCCACATGTTGAGCAATGCACCGGTCCACGCGTCGACCCACGGCGACTTACCAACATTCTGGCGCACCGCCTTGGTGTCCTGGGCCAGCATGATGTGATAATGGCCGTTGTCACCGATGCGGCCAAAATCCCTCCAGGCCTGCTCATAGCCTCGCGTCACCTCCTCGGCAATCGATCCGCCGTTGATAAGATCATGCATCCGGAAGCCAAGAATCGCGGGCTGATTGCATATCTGAAATACGCAGTTCGGCTCGCAGGCGACACCGAGATAGCCAGATTCCACCATCTGCCAGTAGATGTGATCGTTGAGGGAATTCTGGTCATACTCGAAGCATTTTTCCTTGCCTCCCCCAAAAATAAGACCAGAAGCGAAAAGTGAGCGCAGCGGGGCGCGCGTAGCGAGCATCGTTAAAGAGATAGCAATATAGCAGCGCCATCGATTGAACGTAGGCGCTGTACATGATGTTATCTCGACCGACCGGATTCCATTCCTCGCGATAGTTCGCCGAGAGGTGAGCGTTGAAGATGCTTCCACCACGGCTCACGTCGCGCCAGTACATCCAGACTTCCGGTAAGAGCATCTTTTCGATCAGCCGCTCGAAGACCGGCTTGAACACACCGGGCGCCGCGGGCAGACGATGCCTATGGGTCAGCGCCAGGGCGTAGGCCATATAGGCGAGCTGAAAGCGAAAGCCGCCGAAATCCTCCTGCCCGTACCCCTTGCCTTTCATCAGTTTCCACTGATTGGGCAGCTGAAGGGAAAGATTGTCGAAATGACGGATGTGACCAATCTGCAGCTTGTTCAAGCTCTCAAATGCATAGCTGCTGCTCATGGACATCTCCCGAGACCGAGCACGGCCGAAGCATGGGTCATCTCCGCCATCTTGCCCATGGCACAGACATTTCGACAACGGTCTCGAACTTCGCCGATTTCCTGGAACCGATTTGGTACGGCTCGACGACGCGATCGCCCAGGACCGGCGTTTGCGCTGCAAATCGGGTTCGCAGCTCTATTCTGAATGGTGGGGAAATGGCGGCCCGACACGACTCGAACGTGTGAGTCGCTTGATGGCGTTTTCGTCGATGATGGGCCGTTGGAGGAACAGGTTGTGGCCAGGGCGAAATCGCATTTTGCGGCCGCCGCAGCCCAAATGGTGGGTTTCGGTCGAGGAAGGTCGAAAATGCTTTGTCTTTCAATGGGGGTTGACTGACTCCCTCTCCGCCAGCCGCAAAGGCCACCGAAGTTGCAGGTGCAGGGTGCGCAGAAGCGGGCCGAGGGTCGGGATTCGTCGGTCGGACTGGACCTGCTCCAGAGCAGCGGCGTTCGCGACGAGGTCGGCGATGTGGTCGGCGGCAAATTGCGGAACGCTGGCTGCGCACCGGCGCATGGCCTTGATGCCGGACGCCAGCGTTGTGGCGTCGTCGCATGTCGGGCGGACCCTGCCCGATTGTTGCCCAGGCGCCACAGCGGCCGCCCAAGTGCCGCGAGTACCGCCCAGGCAGATATCGTGTATCGAGGAGTCCAAGACGCGCGTCCTTCCTTGGGTCATTTTGCGCGCAGCGGCTGCTTCGGCCGTAGCACCAAGGGTTGCTTTGTGGCGCGCAGGACGACGGTGAATCTGGCAGCCAGCGTTCGCCCGGCGCGATCTCTGGTGATCTTTTGAAGCGTCCTGCGGGGGTGGCCTTTGCTTTCACGTCAATTCGGCTCGGCTGAGTCTGCTTCCCATCAGCTTGTGTCCGATCGGGCGCGGCTGCTCGCGAGCAGCGCGATGGTCGGCGGGGTGTTGCGCACCCTCGTCGAAGACGACGCCGGCGGCGGCGCGAGCGTGGTCAGGGCTCGGGGCAGAAACTGGTACGTCGAAAATCAGGCGCTCGAAAGCGCGATGACACCGAAATAGATTTTGGAGCGGAGGCGGAATAGCAGGCAATGAAGGCTTTCTCGACAATCGTACTTGCAATCGTACTTGCAATCGTCCTTTCGCAAGGCGCACCGGCCTTTGCGCAGACTTCGAAAAAAGCTCCGCCCGCCGTGCAGGCAGAGTTCACCGAGTTCATTGCCAGGTTCCGAGCGGCGCTGAAGGCTAACGATGCAGTAGCGGTCGCGGGCATGGCGAAACTACCGTTCGACGGAGACGCTGCCGTCACCAATGCCGCGCAATTCCAGACAAAGATTTACAGAGCCTATTTCTCCACGAAGGTCCGCGCATGCATCCAGCGCGGCGCGGCTAACTATGATCGCGACCAGGAGAACAACGACAACTACCACATCTTGTGCGGAGAGATGATTTACACCTTCACAAAAACGCCCGCCGGATTTCTGCTGAGGTATATCGGAGAGAATGATTAGACGGTTGAAAAGTCCCGGGGGGGCAAAATGCCAAAATGAAAATATTCCATGCCGCTTCAGATTTTGGCATTCTTGATGCTGGCGGCCCGCAACGACGGACCTCATATGGAGTGCGCGGCGGGAGGTTAGCCTCGCGACGTCATCGCCGATGACCTGATCATGCCTTACCATTGGCGGGATCCGGTCAAACGTTGGGGATCTGTCCATTTCCGCGGAGTATGGGCAATTGCGGGTTCGATTTGCCTTCTGCTCGGTGCTGCGGGTCTCGCCATTCTGGCTTACGGGGTCATCGGCACGAAACCAAGCGCAAAGCCCCAAACGAAATTCTACAGAAATTTGGCTACCGCATTGATCACCGTCGGCGCGCTCTTCTTCCTCGGAGTGTCGTATTTCGCCCAGGTGTTCGTCCGATGAGGATCATCGCTTTGGCAGGACGGAGATCAGGATAGGGCAATAGCGTAGGAGAATTGCCCGTCATCGTCGTTCACGGTCCGCCATGAAATCAATCGATCGTTGATGGTCATGGCTTTTGCCGCCTTCAACCGGCAAAAACGCTTGCGCCGGTATCGGCGCAACTGACCCGCTCGCGGAAGAAGCCGAAGAGCTCACGACCGACCCCCACATGCGCTGCGGAGAGATCGGCTTGCGCGTGGGCTCGCGTGGCCCATTCGCTCGGCTCGACAAGCACCTCAAGCCGGCCGGCGGCGGCGTCGAGTCGAATGACGTCGCCGTCGCGAATCCGAGCAATCGCACCGCCGTCGGCGGCTTCAGGAGTGACGTGAATGGCTGCAGGAACCTTGCCGGAGGCGCCTGAGAGCCGCCCATCCGTGACAAGCGCGACCTTCAGGCCACGATCTTGAAGTGAGCCAAGCGGCGGCATCAGCTTGTGCAGCTCCGGCATGCCGTTGGCCTTGGGGCCCTGGAATCGCACCACCGCAACCAAATCGCCTGCGAACTCACCCGCAGCGAACGCCTTTTGCAGATCGTCCTGGGAATGGAAGACGCGTGCAGGAGCTTCGATGATATGGCGCTCGGTCGCGACTGCAGATGTCTTGATGACGGCGCGTCCGAGATTGCCGTTGAGAACCCTAAGGCCGCCTGTTGCGTGGAACGGATCGGCAATTCCTCGAAGCACGGCAGGATCGCCACTTGCGATCGGTCCGTCGTGCCACGTTAACGCTCCGTCGGCATCGAGCGCCGGCTCCTGCAGGTAGGCGTCGAGTCCATCGCCGCAGACGGTCAGGACGTCACGGTGCAGAAGCCCCGCCGCCAGCAATTCCCGTATCAACATGCTCATCCCACCGGCAGCATGAAAATGATTCACATCTGCCGAGCCGTTGGGATAGATGCGCGCGATCAGCGGGATCACCTGCGCGAGGTCGGCGAAATCGTCCCAGGTGAGCATGAGTCCAGCTGCGGCAGCCATGGCAACCAGATGCAGCGTCAGGTTGGTCGAGCCGCCGGTCGCGTGCAGTCCGACGATGCCGTTGACGAAAGCGCGCTCGTCGAGCATGCGGCCGATCGGGGTATATTGATTGCCGAGCGAGGTGATGTTCAATGCCCGTTTGGTGGCCGCGCGAGTCAGCGCATCGCGCAAGGGCGTGTTCGGGTTCACGAAGGATGCGCCCGGCAACTGCAGGCCCATGATTTCCATCAGCATCTGGTTGGTATTCGCCGTACCGTAGAAGGTGCAGGTCCCGGCGCCGTGATAGGCCTGCGCTTCGGCCTCCAGGAGAGCTTCGCGACCGAGCTTTCCTTCCGCGTAGGCCTGCCGGATTTTTGACTTGGCGTCGTTGCCCAGGCCCGAGGTCATCGGACCGGATGGAATGAATACCGCGGGCAAATGCCCGAACGAGAGCGCGCCGATGACAAGACCCGGCACGATCTTGTCGCAAATGCCGAGAAACACCGCGGCATCGAAGGTTTGATGCGACAGCGCGACTGCAGTGGACAAGGCGATGACGTCCCGCGAAAACAGCGAGAGCTCCATCCCCGATTCGCCTTGCGTGATGCCGTCGCACATCGCCGGAACGCCGCCGGCGACCTGGGCAACGCCACCTGCTGCGCGCGCGCTCTGGCGGATCAAATCAGGGAAACGCTCGTAGGGCTGATGAGCCGACAGCATGTCGTTGTAAGCCGTGACAATTCCGAGACTGGGAACGCGGCCATCCTGCATCAGCTTCTTGTCGTGCGCCCCGCAAGCCGCAAAGGCGTGGGCCTGATTGGCGCATCCCAATCGCCGCCGTACCGGTGTGGTGGCCGCTGCCGCGATGCGGTCGAGATAACGTGCGCGGCTGTCGTGGCTGCGGCGAGCAATGCGATCCGTCACCTCGGCGACCCGTGCATTGACCCTTGCATCGATCTTCATACAAGCCTCCTGTTTGCGAATTGTCCGTCTGCAATGCCTGGCTCTGCGCCATCGGCGCGGCTACGCCGCTCGAGCGAACGGGACCCGCTGCCGATGTCCGGCAGGCGCTGACGGCAAAGGGAACGAAAGAGTTCGATCTCTGAACGGATCAGGGATCATGGGCCGTCCTCCGCCCATGTTCGGCCATCGCGTTCGATCAAGGCGACGGCGGCGGAGGGGCCCCAGCTGCCGGCGACATAGGGGCGGGGGAGCTCATTCATCTGGCTCCACGCCTGACGGATCGGATCGATCCAGCACCATGCTGCTTCGACCTCGTCCCGGCGCATGAACAATGTGGCGTTCCCGCGGACCACGTCCATCAACAACCGTTCGTAGGCGTCCGGCACCGAGACGTCGAATGCTTCCGCAAAGCTCATGTCGAGGGGGGTATATTGCAACCGCATGCCCCCCGGCCCGGGCTCCTTGATCATGAGCCACAGCTTGATTCCCTCGTCCGGCTGCAGGCGGATCACGAGTCGGGTCTGCAAAGCTTTTCCCGACTCCGAATTGAAGATCGAGTGAGGGACCTTCCGGAAAGTTACGACAATCTCGGAGCTGCGTTGTTGCAGCCGCTTTCCGGTGCGCAGGTAGAAGGGAACGCCGGTCCAGCGCCAATTCGCAACCGCCACCTTGAGCGCCACGAAAGTCTCGGTCGTACTCTGGCGATTGGCGATCTCGTCGGTGTAGCCTGGAACCGCTATGCCGTTGCATGCGCCGGCTCGGTATTGACCCGGCACCGTCAGGACCGCTGCGTTTGTCTCGTCGATACGCTCAAGCGACTTGAGGACCTTGAGCTTCTCATCGCGAACGGCGGCGGCTTCGAGCGAATATGGCGGTTCCATCGCGACGAGACACAACAGCTGCAGCAGATGGTTCTGCACCATATCGCGCAGGGCGCCCGACTCGTCGTAGTAAGCGCCGCGTTCCTCCACGCCAATGGATTCGGCGACCGTGATCTGCACATGGTCGATGTGGGCGGCATTCCACAGCGGCTCGAACAGCGCGTTGGCAAAGCGCAGCGCCATAAGATTCTGTACCGTCTCCTTGCCGAGATAGTGGTCGATCCGGTAGACGCGCTCCTCCGGGAAAATCTTGCCGACGGTTTGATTGAGCCGGACTGCGGACTCGACATCCTTGCCGATCGGCTTCTCGATCACGATCCGAGAGTCGCCTTTTGCAAGACCGTAACGACCCAGTCTCTCGCAGATTGGTCCGAAAAGATGCGGTGCGGTCGCCAGATAATGGACCTGGATGCGTTCGGCGTACTTCGACAAAGCGGCCGCAAGATCGGTCCACCCGTTCTCGCCTTCTGCGTCGGCGGCCACGTAGTCGAGGCGCGCCAGGAAGCGATCGAGTTCGGGTCCGGTCGTTTTCGATTCCGGCACATGTTCCAGGATCGCAGAGCGCACCATTGCGAGGAATGCATCCCGGGGCATTGGGCCGCGGGCAACGCCGAAAATGGTCGCCGCATCGGGCAGCTGGCCCGCAAAATCGCGGCGAAACAGCGCCGGCAAGAGCTTGCGGCGCGCAAGATCGCCCGTCGCTCCGAAGACGGTCAGGACAAAGGGAGCCACCGGGATCGCGCGGCTTTTCATGCGCGCCCCTGCCTCAATTCGAACCGATCCGATGCTGCCATCTTGCATTCGTCAGCCTCTCAGACGTGGACTCAGACTTGCTGTGACGTCGGCCGCAGTCGGCAGATCGGCGCCACTGCGGGAGACGGTGATGGCGGCGGCCGTCGTCGCATAAGCGAGCAGGTCGCAAATCGTCGACGGCTCGAGCGTCGCGATCGCCTCGGGATGTAGCCTTCCGGTCTTTGCGAGCTGCGCGAGCAGCGCCGCGTGGAAAGTATCGCCAGCGCCCACAGTGTCGCGCACGACGACCGGGCACCCCGGCACCGAAACGCTACCTCTTGCGGAAAAGGCGGTTGCTCCCTTCGCGCCCTCGGTCACCACCACCAGGCCCGCCCCGCAGTTGAGCCAGTAGGCGGCGGCATCGGCGATCGAGACACGACCACCCCATGCAATGCGGATGTCCTCGTCACTTGCCTTGATCATCGTGGCCGTCCGGTAGAAGCGTTCCGCAGCGGCGGCCCAGCTTTCCAGATCGCCGACGACGGTCGGACGTAGATTCGGATCGACGCTGATGACGCGACGCCGGTGCTCGCGTTGGGCAAGCGCGGCAAATGTGGAGCCCACCGGTTCAACCGCCATGGAATAGGAGCCGAAGGTCAACGCCTGAATATCGTCCGGCAGCGTTGCGGGAAGATCGGCAAGCCGAAGCGAACGATCCGCCGCGCCCTCGCCATGGAACGCGTAGTTCGGCTGACCGTCATCGGTTGTCGCCACGACCGAAATCGTGGACAGCCGATCGGTGCGCACGAGAAAGCGATCGTCCACTCCTTCGCGTGCGAGCCCGTCCGCGAGGAACGCGCCGAACTGATCGCGCGAGATGCCACCGAGAAAGGCCGTTTCAACGCCAAGCCGGGCGAGGCCGATCGCGACATTGAAAGGAGAGCCTCCGGCAACAGCGCGGGCCGACATTTCCGCTTCGTCGGGCGCCTTCATAAACAGATCGATGAGCGCTTCGCCGCACACGAGAATCATGATGCCGCGACCGTGTTGATCGAAACAATCATCAAGGCCGTTCGGCGCAAGCCGCGAAGGGCATCTCCGTCAGGGGCGATCATACGCTGGGGGAGCGGAGCCATTCCGTTGACCATGCTCACTCCTTGAAGAGCACGTCGTAATCGCGAGCGAATGCCGCGAGCAACGGTAACGCCGCGCCGCCAATCGCGCGCGCATCCCGCCCGATCGAGCCCTCCACCACTACGGCGTCGGTGAGGCCCTGGCGGTCCATGCGGGCCCAATATTCGTTTGTGCGCGAAACGAGGCGCCGGCGCACATCGACCGGAAAGGCCCCGTCGATGATGATGGCCTCGAAGTCGATGACTGCCAGCGATGCGGCGATCGCCTGCGCCAGGGCCTCGGCGGCCTCCGCAATCCAGGCTTCGAGCGGCTCGTCGAAGCTCGACCAGTCGTCGGGCGAGAGCCAGATATCGGTACCGTGTCGACCAGCGGCGATCAGTCGTCGCTCCAGCCGGTAGATGGAGGCGGTGCGGATCAGCTGTTGAAGGCTTGTCGCGCCGTTTTCCTCGCGCCGCATGATCGGCATGGAGCCGAGCGCGCCGGCGTTGCCGCTGCGGCCCGGGAAGAGACTGCCGTTGAGGGCGATGCCGCCCCCGACGAATGCGCCGACGTAGAAATATGCGAAGTCGCGATAAGCTGCGCCGGCACCGAAGTTGAGTTCGGCCGCACATGCCGATGTTGCGTCGTTGCAGACGCGCACCGGCCATGAGCCGAAGTGGCGCGAGAGCTCGGCGGCAACGTTGAAGTCACGCCACTTTCCCAGCAGGCCCGGCGGCGTTTGCAGATCCGCTTCCCAGTTCCACAACTCGAAGGGCATTGCGACGCCAATGCCGCTGATTCTGCCTTGCTGGGCTTCAGGCAATGCTGCGAGCAGATCCGGCATCTCGCGTTCTACAAACGCCATGATGTCTTCGGGCAGGGGGAAGGAATAAATCGTCCGGCGCCTCGCGCGGATGCTGCCAATGAAATCCATCAGCACCAGATCGGAACTGCGCCGCCCAATCACCAGCCCGAGTCCGAAGGCACCGTCCGGGTTGAGCGAATAAGGAACGGAAGGTTGGCCGATGCGGCCGCGCTGCGGTTCGCCCGCGAGCAGCAGGCCATCAGCCTCCAGCCGGTTGATGATTACGGTTGTCGTCTGGGTGGAAAGACCGGTCAGGCGCGCGATCTCGACCTTGGCGAGACTGCGATGGCGCCGAATGAGGGACAGGATCAGGCGCTCGTTATAGAGCCTCACGCCCGACTGGGTCGTGCCGCGGCTCCCACCCGACAAGGCGGCCGGAAGATTCCCCGCAAGCGGTGCTGTTTCGTCCATCCTCGGCTCCCCAAACTCCGTGGTCATTTGCCGTCGCCGTGGTCTTATGGCCCATCCTGGGCGGTTGCTCGTGACAATGTACGAATCCGGTGGCCGGAGTCAATTAATAAATCGGGATGATTTATTTATTGACAGAACCGTTCTCGTCCTTCTAGGATCATCAGAACGCGGTCCAACCGCGGCCAACAAATGTTCCACGGGAGGGAATAAATGCGTCAACCATTCGGACTATTCGCTGCGCTCGTGCTCGCTCTGGGCGCCACCGGCGCCTCCGCTGCCGACAAGCCGATCGTCGGCCTCATCACCAAGACCAATACCAACCCGTTCTTCGTGAAGATGAAGGCGGGCGCCGAGGAGGCGGCCAAGTCGAATGACGTTGAGCTGCGCTCCTTCGCCGGCAAAGTCGACGGCGACAACGAGAGTCAGGTCGCAGCGATCGAGAACCTGATCGCGGCCGGCGCCAAGGGCATCCTGATCACGCCGAACGACTCCCGCGCCATCGTGCCGGCCGTCGAGAAGGCGCGCGCTGCTGGCATTGTGGTCATTGCTCTCGATACGCCGCTCGATCCCGCGACTGCGGCGGACGCGACCTTTGCCACCGACAATTTCCTGGCCGGTCAGATGATCGGGCAGTGGGCTGCCAAGATGCTGGGGCCCAAGGCGGCGTCCGCGAAGATCGCGCTGCTGGACCTCAACGTGAACCAGATCTCGGTCGATGTCGCCCGCGATCAGGGTTTCCTCAAGGGCTTCGGTATCGATCTCGGCAATCCCGCCAAGATTGGTGACGAGAAGGACGCGCGCATCGTCGGACATGATGTGACGCTCGGCAGCGAGGAAGGCGGTCGCAAGGCGATGGAGAATCTGCTGCAGAAGGATCCGGGCATCTCGCTCGTCTACACCATCAACGAGCCGGCGGCGGCGGGTGCCTACGAGGCGCTGCGTTCGGTCGGCCACGACAAGGACGTGCTGATCGTGTCCGTGGACGGCGGCTGCCCCGGCGTGCGTAATGTGAAGGACGGCGTGATCGGCGCCACCTCCATGCAGTTTCCGCTGCTGATGGCTGCGAAGGGCGTCGAGGCGGTGAAGGTCTACGCCACGGGCGGCGGCAAACCCAAGGCGTCGCCCGGCATGGACTTCCTCAACACCGGCGTCGAACTCGTCACCGACAAGCCGGCCGCCGATCTGCCGTCGATCGACAGCGCGGCCGCATTGAAGAAGTGCTGGGGCTGATCCCCAAAGCGTTCCCCTGACAAGGCAGGCGCCCGGAGGACGGGCGTCTGAGAATAACGCAAACGTTTGCTCCGAACCTGGCTCGGTACGCAAGAGGAAACCGGCGATGACCGATATCGGAAATGCCCACCCTGGTGGTCAGGCCTTCGAGCTCGTGCTCGACAAGAGCGAAAACCGCGTGGCCGAATTCGAGGTCCGCGCGAAGTCACCCCTGCAGAAGCTGCAGCACCTTCTCCACGCCAATCCCACGGCCGTGCCGGCGATCGTGCTCCTGCTCAGCGTCGCGGCGTTCGGATTCACCGTCGGCCCGCGCTTTCTGTCGCTGTTCAACCTGTCGCTGATCATTCAGCAGGTTACGATCATCGGCGTGATCGGGGTTGCCCAGACGCTGATCGTCATCACGGCCGGCATCGATCTGTCGGTCGGGGCCGTCATGGTGCTGTGCTCCGTGATCATGGGCAAGCTTGCGATCGCAACAGGGCTCGCGGCGCCGCTGGCGCTCCTCATCGGTCTTGCCGTGGGTGCGGGTTGCGGGGCCATGAACGGCGTGCTGGTGACGCGCCTCAAGCTGCCGCCCTTTATCGTCACGCTCGGGACCTGGTCGATCTTCTTCGCCCTCAATCTCTGGTACTCGGCCTCCGAGACCATCCGCTCGCAGGAAGTGGCGAAGACCGCTCCGCTGCTGCAGGCACTTGGAACGCCGGTGGATGTCTTCGGCGCCCGCTTCACCTACGGCTCCTTTTTCATGCTGGGGCTCGTGGCCTTCATCTGGTTCGTGCTGAACCGCACAGCCTTCGGACGCCACCTCTATGCGGTGGGCGACGATCCCGATGCTGCGCGGCTTGCCGGTATCCGGACCGGCCGCATCCTCTTCGCCGTCTATGTGATCGCCGGCATGATCTGCGCGCTCGGCGCCTGGGCGCTGATCGGGCGCATCGGCTCGATCAGCCCGCAGGCCGGCCAGACCGCCAATCTCGACAGTATCACGGCGGTGGTGGTCGGCGGCGCCAGCCTGTTCGGCGGCCGGGGCTCGATCATCGGCACGCTGATCGGCGCCTTGATCGTCGGCGTATTCCGCAACGGGTTGGCACTGTCCGATGTAGACGTGCTCTGGCAGGAATTCGCCGTCGGCTGGCTGATCATTGTTGCTGTGGCCCTCGATCAATGGATCCGCAAGGTGTCGGCATGAGCATCGCATCCAACACATCCAACACATCCAACACTCTTCAGCCGCTTCTGCAGGCGCGCGGCCTCGTCAAGCGCTATGGTCGCGTGACGGCGCTCGATGACGCCGATTTCGATCTCTACCCCGGCGAAATCCTCGCCGTCATTGGAGACAATGGCGCGGGAAAGTCCTCGCTGATCCGCGCGCTCTCCGGAGCACTCACTCCCAACGCGGGCGAGATCAGGCTCGATGGCAAGCCCGTCGCGTTCCGCTCGCCTCTCGATGCGCAGGCTGCAGGCATCGAGACCGTGTATCAGACGCTTGCGCTGTCCCCGAGTCTATCGATCGCCGACAACATGTTCCTTGGGCGCGAATTGCGCCGGACGGGGCCGCTCGGCACGGTCTGCCGCATGCTCGATCGCAAGGCCATGCAGCGCATCGCCCGCGAAAAGCTCACGGAGCTCGGGCTCATGACCGTGCAGAGCATCAATCAGCGCGTCGAGACACTGTCGGGAGGCCAACGCCAGGGCGTGGCGGTGGCGAGGGCCGCGGCCTTCGGTTCGCGCGTGGTGATCCTGGACGAACCGACTGCGGCGCTCGGGGTCAAGGAATCCCGTCGTGTGCTCGAATTGATCCTCGACGTGCGGCGGCGAGGTCTGGCGGTCGTCTTGATCAGCCACAACATGCCGCACGTGTTCGAGATCGCGGATCGTATTCACATCCATCGGCTCGGCCGGCGGCTCACCGTGATCGATCCCAAATCCTATACGATGTCGGATGCCGTTGCCTTCATGACCGGCGCGCGGGCACCGGTCGAAGCAGCAGCCTGATCGGTCCGCCATCCCGATCGAATTGTCCTGGCTGACCCTCTCGGCGGCATCGTGATGCCGCCACATCCTCACCCGGCCAGGACGCGGACGGTCCCGTGAACACGGGCGCTACCCCCGGCTTCGGTCGGCGCATCCGCGTGCAGAAGGCAGGGGACACCCATGTCATCGCCTTGCACCACTTCGATGCTGTCTGCGCCGGCAATGCCGAGATCGCGGAGATAGGCGACAAGGGCTGCAGCGGCAGCTCCCGTGGCCGGATCCTCGTAAACGCCGCCGGCCGCGAACGGATTGCGCGCATGGTAGCGCGAGGGACTCTCCGCCTGGATCAGGCTGATCGTCGTCAAACGCCAGTCGCGCATCAGTTTGGCGCCGGCCGGCAAGTCGTATTTCATCGCGGCCAGGCGCTGACGGTCGCGGATCGCGAGCAGCAGGTGACGTGCGCCAGCTTCGATGATCGCCGGAGGGAAGCGGTCGTCGAGGTCGGCCTGCGACAGCGCAAAGAGGTCGAGCGACCGATCGAGTAGCTCCGGCGGCGCGGGCTGATTCCGGGTAGGCGCCGATTGAAGAGCCGCGCTGAGACCGCGCGCGGTGCGAAAACCCTCGACGATCGCCGTTCCGCCGTTCAGTTCAAGCGTGATCGGCCCGCTTTCACCCCTCTGAGCCAGAGCCGCGCCCAGTGCGATCGTCGCGTGGCCGCAAAACGGTACTTCCGCCTCGGGGGCGAAATAGCGGACGCGATAGCCCTTGGCAGTCGGTGCCGCAAAAACCGTCTCTGAATAGCCGACCTCTGCGGCCAGCCTCTGCATGTCGTCGGCTTCCGGCAGCACATCGCAGATCACCACGCCGGCGGGATTGCCGCCCTGATCGTCACGCGTGAATGCCGCAAGCCGTTGCACGTCCATGTCGATACTCCTCGCCATAAGCTCGATGGGTTTGGTTTCGTAGAGATAGTGACGCCTCAGCGCCACCCCAGCGCCGGCGCGACATGCTTCAGGATCGCTTCGATCGCGTGGGCGCAGTAGGCGACGCCCAGCTGGTTGGGAATCGTCAGCAGCAGCGTATCGGCCTCCGTTATGGCCTCGTCGTTGCGGAGCTGCTCGATCAGGACATCCGGCTCGGCGGCATAGCTGCGGCCGAAGATCGCGCGCGTCTGCGGGTCGATGAATCCGATCTGGTCCTCGGATTCGCCGCCACGCCCGAAATAGGCGCGATCGCGATCATCCATCAGCGCGAAGATGCTGCGGCTGACCGAGACGCACGGCTCGCGGGCGTGGCCGGCCTCCTTCCAGGCGGCCCGGTAGGCGCGAATCTGCGCGGCCTGCTGCACGTGGAAGGCTTCGCCCGTCTCGTCGTTCTTCAGCGTCGAGCTTTGCAGGTTCATGCCGAGCCTGGCCGCCCAGACGGCGGTGGCGTTCGAGCCGGCGCCCCACCAAATGCGCTCGCGCAGGCCGTCGGAATGTGGCTCGAGGCGGAGCAGGCCGGGCGGGTTTGGAAACATCGGATGCGGATTGGGTTTTGCAAAACCCTCGCCGCGGAGGAGGTCGAGGAAAACCTCGGCATGACGCCGGCCCATGTCGGCGTCATCGGCGCCTTCGGCCGGCTGATAACCAAAGTAGCGCCAGCCATCGATCACCTGCTCGGGCGAGCCGCGGCTGATGCCGAGCTGTAGCCGTCCGCCGGCGATCAGGTCGGCGCTACCTGCCTCCTCCGCCATGTAGAGCGGATTCTCGTAGCGCATGTCGATGACGGCCGTGCCGATTTCGATACGGCTGGTCCTCGCGCCCACTGCCGCCAGCAGCGGAAACGGCGAAGCAAGCTGGCGTGCGAAATGATGGACGCGAAAATAGGCCCCGTCCGCGCCCAGCTCCTCGGCGGCGACGGCGAGCTCGATGGATTGCAGCAGCGTATCCCCGGCCGAGCGGGTCTGCGACTGCGGCGAGGGCGTCCAGTGCCCGAACGAGAGAAATCCGATCTTTTTCATGGCGTTAATCTAGTGATGTCCCGATTGGTTTGCGATGGGCATTCTGAACATGGCGAAGACTCGAGATTTGCCCGTCTGCGCCCGGCATCCGCGAGCGGAGCGTCACCGGATGATGACGTTCGAACCTTGTACTGGCTGCTATCGTCTAATGAGGCAACCAATGTTTCCCAGCGACAAGGGCAATGTTCGACCGAAACTACCGCCAGCGACTTGAAGCTGATCTTGCGCAGTGGGAAGCCGATGGCGTGATCGCGCCGGCGGCCGCCGCCAGCATCCGCAATGTGCTTCCGCCGCTCTCCTCCGGCATCAACATTGCCGTGGTCGTGGCCATCGTCGGCGGCCTGCTGATCGCAGCCGCATTCCTTGCCTTCGTCGCCGCCCACTGGACGGAGCTTGCGCGCCTGTTGCGGTTCGCAATTCTCATCGCCGGCATGATTGTTGCCGGCGGTCTCGGGGCGTGGTTCGCACACACGCAGCGGCCGGTTCTCGCCGATCTCTGCGCCGGCATCGGCGCGATCATCTTCGGCGCCGGCATCGCTTTGGTTGGCCAGATGTACCATCTGGGCGGGGACTTTGCCGGCGGCATGCTGCTGTGGTCGATCGGTGCGCTTGCGGCGGCGCCGCTGACCGGCTCGCGCGGCGCGCTTGCGGTCGGGCTCGCGGCCGCCTGCATATGGAGCTGCATGCGTGTCTACGATACGCCCGACGCCCTGCATCTGCCGTTCGCGGTGGTTTGGCTCGTCGCCGCGGGTCTCGCGCTTGCCTGGAACTCGCGCGTGGCCGCTCATCTCGTCGCGCTTGCCGTGCTGCCGTGGTGGATCGTGGCAGCGCTTGGCTTTGGTTTCGACAATCCTCAGCCGTCATTCGTTCTCGCTGACGGCGCGGCGTTGCTGTTCGGCGGCGGGCTTGCGATCGCAGCAGTGCCCTCGCAAAGGGCGCTCCGCTTCGGAGGCGTTTTGTCGGCCTATGGGGCATTTTCGCTGGCCGTCGTTGCCGTCCTCGAGGTGACGACTGTCGATGATATCTTCCGTATCGAGCCCGGCTCTGCCACTGCACAACCGCTGTGGGCCATCATGTGCGGGATCGCAGGCGCGATCCTCGCGTTTGCATCCGCCGGGATCACGAAGCGGATGGGTGAGGCCTTCGCAGGATGCGCGATCGCCCTCGTCCTGGTCGCTGCCCCCCTGTGGTGGGCGTCTCGGGCAGGCGAGCCATGGCTGGCCTATGCCGCTCTCCTTTGCGCGATGCTTGGCCTTGTCGTCTCCGGCATGCTCGATGCGGTACGCCCGCGGATCGTCGCGGGCTGGCTCGGGATCGCCGGCGTCATCGCTGGCATCACCTGGGTGGTGAAGGGCTCATTGCTGCGCCGCTCGGCCTTTCTTGCTGCAGCCGGCGTCATTGCTGTTGCATTTGCGACGGTCCTGGACCGCGCGCTGTCGAGGACCGACGAATGATCGAGGCCCTGGCTCCTCTCGCCGTGTTCTGGCGGCGCATCCCGAAAGCCGTGCTGTTCGGCGCGGCCATCCTGATTCAGTGTGCGCTGCTGATCGTGATGGTCGTCGATCGCATGCAGATCTTGCGCGATGGCACGGAGGTGACCTTGCAGACGCGGCCTGTCGATCCCCGCGACCTCTTGCGCGGCGACTATGTCGTGCTCGGCTACGATATCTCGCAATTGCCGGCGGGCGCGCTCGCCAATCAACCGGCCGCCGCGCGCAATCCCATCGTGTTCGTGAAGCTCGCGCCCAATGCCGACGGCCTCTACGAGGCGGTCTCGGTGCACACTGAGGCGGTGGCAGTTACCCCTCCCGAAGTGCTGATCCGCGGCCGCGTCAATTACGGCGCATCCTGCGGCTCAGGCCGGCGCGCCTTCTGCGACAAGCTCGCGATCTCCTACAATCTCGAAACCTATTTCGTGCCCGAAGGCGAGGGCAGAAAGCTCGAACAAGCCCGCAACCAGAAGAAGCTGCGGGTCGTCGCAGCTGTGTTGCCGTCGGGCCGTGCCGCCATCAAGCGGCTGCTGCTCGACGGCGAACCGGTCTATGACGAGCCGTGGTTCTAGCCGTCGATCAATCCGGTCACATCTTCAATGCGCGGCGCATGACGTCCCAGACGCGTGGTTCCATCGATTGCGCCACGTTGAAGCGCATGAAGCGCGAAGCCGTTTGCGACACGCTGAACACGTTGCCCGGCGCGAGCACCGCGTCTTCGGCCAGGGCCGCGCGCGCGACTTGCGTCGAATCCAGTCCGTCCGGCAGGCGGCACCACAGAAAGAATCCGCCACGCGGCATCAGCCAGGGTTCGAGCCCGAGCGCGCCGAGCTTTCGCGCCACCTCGCGCCGGGTGCGCGTGAGCTTTTGCCTGAGCTCGTCCATGTGCTTGCGGTAGGTGCCGCCCGCGAGCACCTTCGCGATCACCTCGGTTGCGGCCGGGCTCGGGCCGCCGAAGCTGGTTGCGACCTGGAGGTCGACGAGATGCTCGATCCAGTCGGCGCGCGCGGCGATATAGCCGCAGCGCACCGAAGCGGAGAGCGTCTTGGAAAAGCTGCCGATACGGATGACGTTGGTGAGGCCGTCGAGCGCGGCAAGGCGCGGCGAACGTTCTGATTCGAAATCGGCAAAGATATCGTCCTCGATGATTGCCAGGTCATGTGCAGCGGCGACGCTCAGCACGCGATGCGCCGTTTGCAACGACAGCGTCGCGCCGGTCGGGTTGTGGAGTGCGGAATTGGTGATGTAGAGGCGCGGTCGCTCCGCGGCGAGGATTGCCTCGAAGCGCGCGACGTCCGGGCCCGACGGCGTGTAGGGCACGCCAATGATCTTCACCTGATGCGCACGCAGCAGGGCGCGAAAATTGAAGTAGCAGGGATCGTCGACCAGCACGGTGTCGCCGGGCCGCAGCAGGAAGCGGCAGACGAGGTCGGTGGCTTGTGTCCCCGAGGCCGTGAGCAGGAGCTGGTCGACCGAGGCCTCGATGCCGTCCTCGGCAAAGCGGGCCAGCAGATAGCGGCGCAGCGCAAGCGAGCCGCGTGTAGAGCCGTAGTCGGCAAGCAGGCTGTCATCGCTCCGGGCGAGCGCTCGGAAGGCGCGCCGCAAGGCGGCCTCCGGCATCCAGTCCGCCGGCAGCCAGCCGCAGCCCGGCTTGAGCGTCGTGGAATCCGCATCGAGCGATTGCCGTGAGACCCAGAACGGATCCACGGCGCGGTCGCGGCGCGGCTCGACACCGGTGAGCGCGAGCGGCGGCATGGTTGTCGCAGAGACGTAGAAGCCGGAGCCGCGCCGCGCCCGGATCAATCCTTCAGCCGCCAGGCGATCATAGGCTTCCACCACGGTGGAGGGCGAAACGCCCATGCTCGCGGCGAGCTTGCGGATCGACGGCAGGCGGTCGCCGGGGACAAGCGCGCGGCCCGCGACCTTGGCGCGGATGGTGCTCATCACGTCAGTGGTGCGCGCCCCGCCGCGGCCTCTGGTTTGCGTCAGTCTATCCAAGTGTATGGGCTTCCATACCGGTACAGTTTGGCCAGATTGTATGGGATTGTGGCTGGTTTCGCCACCGTCAAAAGGCCAGGGTCGCTCACGGGAAAGCGAGGCGACATGCAATCGGCCGGCAACGGATGGGGTAACGGACTTCTGGGCGTCGTCATCTTCAGCGGCTCGCTGCCGGCGACGCGCGTCGCAGTCGGCGGCTTCTCCGCGATCTTCCTGACCTCGGCGCGCGCGGTGATCGCCGCACTGTTAGGGGCGGCGCTGCTTGCCCTGCTTCGTCAGCAAAGACCCGCGCGAAAAGACCTTGCCTCGCTCGCCATCGTCTCGCTCGGCGTCGTGGTCGGCTTCCCGCTGCTGACAGCGCTGGCGCTTCTGCACATCACGTCGGCGCATTCGATCGTCTTCGTCGGCCTGTTGCCGCTTGCGACCGCAATCTTCGCCGTGCTGCGCGGCGGCGAGCGCCCGCGCTTGCCGTTCTGGTTGTTCTCGATCGTCGGCACCGCGACGGTCGCGGGCTTTGCGCTATCGGGCGGCGGCGCGGGCTCGCTCACCGGCGATCTCCTGATGGTTGCCGCGATCCTGCTCTGCGGCCTCGGCTATGCCGAAGGCGCGACGTTGTCGCGCCGGCTCGGCGGCTGGCAAGTCATCTCATGGGCGCTCATCCTCGCACTGCCATTGATGCTGCCCGTCGCGATCATGTCGCTGCCGCTGACATGGGACGGCATCGGCGCGCCGGCCTGGATCGGCCTTGCTTACGTCTCCGTCTTTAGCATGTTCGTCGGCTTCGTATTTTGGTACCGCGGCCTTGCGATCGGCGGCACCGCCAGCATCAGCCAGCTACAACAGCTTCAGCCCTTCTTCGGCCTCGCACTCGCCGGCCTCGTCCTGCACGAGCCGGTGGCGTGGAGCATGATCGCGGCGACCGCGCTCGTGGTCGTCTGCGTCGCGTTCGCGCGGCGGTTTGCGTGAGGCTGATGCCTCACCTCTGTCCCATCACCGTCAGCGTGCCTTCATTCGGGCGGCCGCCATCTAGTGTCAGGGCGATGCGATCAACGTTGATCTGAATCAACGCCCGTTCCGCAACTCTGGGTCTCATTGCATAAGGAGAGTTATCTCTTTGATGCATCGCATGCCCTACTTCGCAATGCCTGGAGCGGATAAGGAGTCGAACTGGCTGCCTGCACCCGCCGGCAAGTTCATTCTGATGCTGCGGATGTATTGGCCGAACGAGAAGGCGCCTTCGATCATCAACGGCACCTGGTCTCCGCCGGCCGTCAGAAGGGTTGCGAGCAGCTGATCGCAAAGGACCAGCAAACGGGAGCAGTGGTAGGAGCAGATCAAGGTTCAGCAGAACCTGAGGGAGGTCAAGATGAAGATCGCGCTTTTGTCGGCGGCACTCCTCGGAGGCCAATTGGTGATGCCCGTTTCCGATCGCGTTCCCCATTTGAATGTTGAGGCACTGTGCAAGGGCACAGCGGCCGATGACAAGGCGAATGGAATCGTTTTGGGGCAGAGTTTCGACAACTGCATGAGCGATGAAACGAAGGCTCAGCAGCAGCTGGTTGCCCTTTGGTCGGCAAATGCCGGTCCTGTTCGCGATCGCTGCGAAAAGGAGGCTACTTCAATTGCCTTCGCTCAAAGCTACGTTGATCTCCTCACTTGTATTCAGGAAGGCGACCCCGCGAGTCCGCCGTCCGGAGCCCCGTCAAACCGAGCAAGCAAGAAGCGAGACGCGAAGTAGATCTGTCGAACTAACAAAGGAGGCTGTCATGCAATACAGAACAAAACTGTGGTTGGCCGGCGCCGTTGTTGCCTGCGCAGCCATAAGCTCGGTGCAGTGGTCAGAAGATGAACTTTCGTTCTCGATTCAGAGCGCACAGGCCCGCGTCGGGCGGCCAGCGACGCCAGTAAGTGTCGCCGGCGTCGCGCGTCGAACGACGCGCCGCGCCGTCGTCGGCGGTGCGGCCGTAGGTGCAGCGGCCGCTGGAGCCGCCGTAGTGGCGCCAACTTGCGCCCGCGTGCTGGTCAATGGTGTGTGGGTCTGTCGCTAGGCGAGCGAACGGTCCTTTGGAGGTGATCGCAGCGACCGCACTCGTGGTCGCCCGCGTCGCCTTTGCGCGGCGGGTTGGGTGAGGCCGTCGCCTCACCCCTGTCCCATCACCGTCCGCGTCAGCGCGCTCCTTGCGAACTTCTTCAGCGGCATCGGCTTGCCGAAAAGATAGCCCTGCACGAGATCGAAGCCGATCTCGTTGGCAGCGACGAGATCGGCGCGGGTTTCGATGCCTTCGGCGACGCTGTGCGCGCCGTAATCGCGGGCGAGCTCGACAATGTGACGGCACACGTTGCGCTTCAGCGCATCGTTGCTGCTGCCGGTGACGAAGTGCCGGTCGGCCTTGAGCTTGACGAAGGGAAACCGGTCGAGGCCCATCAGCTCCGGCCAGTTGGTGCCGACATTGTCGATCGCGAGCCCGATGTTGTGGAAGCGCACCTCGGAGGCGACCTCGAGCAGCAGGTCGAGATCCCCGATCACCTCGTCGCTCGCGATCTCGATCGTCAACCCGCCGAAGGCGGGATGGGCGGGCATGCGCCGGCAGAGATCGCGCACGGCTTGTCCCTCGCGCAGGAACGAGGCCGGCAGGTTGATCGAGAGATCGACCGGGCTCTGCCGCTCCAGGAGATAGTGCCAGTCCTGCAGGGCGCGTTCGATCACGAACTCGGACAGTTCGCGAAAATGCGGATCGCGCTCCTCCGGAATGAAATAGGCCGGCGGCACCACCCCCCAGGTCGGATGTCGCATCCGCACCAGCGCCTCGGCGCCGCAGCGGATCAGTGTGCGTGCGTCGATCTTCGGCTGGTACCAGAGCTCGAGCCAGCCCGCGTGCAAGGCTTCGCCGACATGCACGGCGGGGCTCGGCGCCGGCTCGTCCGGCAGCAGCATCGCGATGCGGTCGCGCAGCGTCTCGGCGGCAAAGGGCGTCGTCAGGGGCGGCAGCATGGCAAGGCCATATTCCTCGCCGACCTGCTGCACCGCCTTCACGATGATCGACTCGCGCGCGCCGACAGCCAGCACCTTGCCGCCGAACTCCTCGCGCACCAGCGCCTCCAGAAATTTTCCCGGTTCGATGCCGTCGGCGGCGATGCCGAGCAGGATCAAATCGGGAAGCTCTGCGGCGAGCACGCCTCGCAGCTCGTCGGCATTGCCGCATTCGCTGGTGACGAAGCCGAGATCCTCGAGCACCTCGCTCAAGAAGGCACGCAGGTGCCGCTTGCCGTCAGCCACGCAAGCGCGAGGCGTTACCTTCCGCCGTCCGAAGGTTACAGTCTTCCGTCCGGCGAGCTCGCCCAGCCCCTCGTCCATCGCACACCACTCCCGTTCCGTGACAGCTTCATAACGGTGGGTGCGGCTCCAAATATGGAGAGCTTCAGCATCATTGTTGAATTATTTGGGTAACGTTAAAGCCCTCACCATATGTAAAATTGTATGGATCCTGTTGAAGAAGATTTCACACCCGCGTTTGTCTCGCGCACGCGGTGCTGCAATCGTTGCGATATCCGCGATGCTGCGCCCGCGAAGCGGCAACTCGGCTGACCCAGCGAAGAGGCGACACCGCGCGCGATGTCGCCTCATAGGATAACGCCGGTATCAGTTGCTGGCGGCCTTGTCGTGTCGCGCCATGCCGACCGCCTTGTAGTCATAGGTCGGATAAAACTCGGTCCGGTACGGCCCCCACGCGCTTTCCTCGATGATGCGATTGACCTCGCGCAGCCGCGAGGCCGGCAGGCGCAGCGTGACCACCTGGCCGATGCCCATCATCACGTACCAGCTCACCACCTCGACGCCCGCTGGCGGGAAGGATTTGTAGTAGCCCTGGTTCTCGAGCTGCGCATTCAGCTCGGGCAGGGGGCGCGACTGGTCGTGCTTGAAGAACACCGTGAGCATGACGGCATTGTCGGCGGTCGGCGCGGCATTGCCCGGCGGCGGCGCGGTCTGCGCAATGGCTGCAGACTTGATCGCCAGTGCGCCGGCCAGCAATGCGGCCATGGTCAACGTCGTTCTTGCAGATCTCATTTGCGAGTTCCTTTTCCATCACCGTCACCCCTGCGCAACGGCGAAGCCGTTGTCGCTGGAGGCGCTCACAGTGCGTAGCACTGTGAGCCTCGAAGGGCGACGGCCCGGCTCCAGCAGCGGGGCCCTTTCATCCTTCGAGGCTCGACTTGCGGTGTGTGCACCGCAAGTCGAGCACCTCAGGATGACGGGCTTCGTTGCCGCGTCAACTCGTTCTGTATTCGCCCGAGATGTTCTTGCCGGTGTAGTCGGTCATCGCCGCGGTCGCGACCAGGCTGATCACCGCGCACAGCGCGATGTAGGCCGCGATCGCGGTCGCCGACTCGAACGTGCCGAACAGCCAGGCCGCGATCAGGGGCGCCGGACCGCCGGCGATGACGGAGGCGAGCTGATAGCCGAGCGAGGCGCCGCTGTAGCGCAGGCGCCCGGTGAAGCTTTCGGCGATCAGCGCCGCCTGCGGGCCGTACATCATGTCATGCGGGATCAGCGACAGGATGATGGCGAGGAAGATGACCGGCTCCGATCCGGTGTCGAGCATGCGGAAATAGATGAAGCCGAACACGCCGGTCACGGCTGCGCCGATCATGTACATGTTCTTGCGCCCGAAGCGGTCGGACAGATGCCCGAACAGCGGGATCGAGACGAAGGACAGCACCGAGGCGCAAAGCACAGCGGTGAGCAGGAAGTCGCGCGACACGTTCAGCGTCTTGACGCCGTAGGCGAAGATGAAGGCGGTGAAGATGTAGAACGGTGCCTGCTCGGCCATGCGGGCAAAGGCCGACAGCAGGATCTCCTTCGGATGCTCCTTGATCACCTGCAGCATCGGCGTGCGCTCGACCTTGCGCTCCGCGACCAGCCTGGAAAACACCGGCGTTTCCAGAATGCCGAGCCGGATGTAGAGGCCGACGCCCACCAGGATGAGGCTCAGCGCAAAGGGCACGCGCCAGCCCCATGACAAGAACTGCTCGCCGGACATCTGGCTGAAGGCGAGCACGGCGAGGTTGGCGAGGAACAGGCCGCAGGGCACGCCGAACTGCGGCCATGAGGCAATAAAGCCGCGGGAATGATCGTTGCGCGCCCATTCCATCGACATCAGCACCGAGCCGCCCCATTCGCCGCCGACGCCGACGCCCTGGATGAAGCGCAGCACGGTCAGGAGGACCGCGCCCCAGATCCCGATGCTCGAATAGGTCGGGACCAGCGCCACCGCGAAGGTGGCGAGCCCCATCAGCAGAAGCGTCGCAATCAGCGTCGATTTGCGGCCGATGCGGTCGCCGTAATGGCCGAAAATGGCCGCGCCGACGGGACGGGCGACGAAGCCGACGGCGTAGATCGCGAAGGCCTCGAGCGTGCCAACCCACGGATCGGAATGCGGAAAGAACAGTTTTGCGAAAACGAGGCCGGTGACGGTCGAGTAGAGGAAGAAATCGTACCACTCGATGGCGGTGCCGATGGTGGAGGCGATCACGGCGCGGCGCAGCTGAAGCTGGTGCTCGCCGTCGGGCAGCGAGAGCGGGTCGACATGGGAGAGGGACATGGCGGGAGCCTTTCGTGCAACGGCGCCCCCGAGCCCCTACTGTGCATGGGGTTGTTTCGACGAAAAAACCTCCGAGCCGCTGTCAGGGTTCCAAGACGACCGCGTCCGACGGGTTCGACTTTTGGAGGAACCCGGCCCCCGGGGCGGGCGAGTGTGATGCAGTTCACATGCGTCTTGCCGCGCCTGCGCTATCAATGCGGTCACCGGTGATGGGCTGCGTGAGGATCGCAGCGATGACGACGCGGCGTATGATGGCCTGGTGGTTCTGGTTCGTGCTGTCGGGACGATTTCTCGACCGCTTCCTGAGCATGCCGCCCGCTCCGCGGGACTAGCCGAACTTTAGGTCTGCCCGATCAGCTTCCGGAACGCCGCCGCGCCATCCTGCACGGCATCGCGCC
This sequence comes from Bradyrhizobium sp. CCGUVB23, assembly GCF_024199885.1. Taxonomy (NCBI): domain Bacteria; kingdom Pseudomonadati; phylum Pseudomonadota; class Alphaproteobacteria; order Hyphomicrobiales; family Nitrobacteraceae; genus Bradyrhizobium; species Bradyrhizobium sp. CCGUVB23. The sequence goes on along the minus strand of NZ_JANADQ010000001.1, from coordinate 3,599,399 downwards.
CCCTCCAGGCGAGATAGCTCAGCTTGCCCGCGATCGAGTCATGGTTGCGCAGGCGGCGCGAGCCGAGGATGTGGCCGACATTGTCGGGGAAGCGGCTGACCTCGGCGGCGACGAGCGCGGCGATCGCGTCCATCAATTGCTGGAGGCGGATGCCCCATTCGGATGGCTCGATCTCGTCGATGCGGACCTTGAGCGCATATTCGGTGTCATAGATTTCGGCGAGCAGGTCGCGCGCGATCAGCACCCGGTTGTTTTTCAGCGCGACGCGCAGCGCCAGGCGCTTGTCATCGAGCCGGTCGAGCACCATCGCAACCGTCATGGCATAGGGGGTGGCGGCAACGTCGGCGGCGGCCTTGGTCGGCGCGGCCTTGGTGGCGAGACGGATCAGGTGCCAGGGCGTCTTCAGCCGCCGCGCCACCAGCGCCAGCGCAAAGGGCAGGGCCTCGGGATTGGCCTTCCTGAAGGCGTCGAGGCGCGCGGTGATCTGCGCCGCCTGGCCGTCGTCGAATTTCGAGATCTTCTCGGGCAGCTTCTCGTTGAACTTCGACAGCGCGGCGTTCGCGCGCAGCACCTGCAGCATCTTGGTCACATCGTCGAAGGCGAAGCGCGAGGCGGTGTATTGCCCGAGTTTGGCGCGGGCGAGCCCGGTGCCGTCGGGCGAGGCGAGCGTGTTCTCGAGGACCTTGATGACCTTGATCTGGAACGCGGTCGCGGTCTTCTGCACCTCCTTCGGGTTATTGGCCGCGACCTGATCGTTGATCGCCTTGATGTAGTCGCGCGCCATGGTCGGCAGCAGGTCGCGGCAGATCCACTCCCAGATCGGGGTCAGCGTGTTACGCGAGATCCGCCCCATATTGGCGTGCTCGGGCGCGCCGTCCATCAAGAGCAGCTCGAGCGGAGCGAAGAAGGAACGCGACGGATTGGTGGCGCGCCCCTGGGTCGAACCGTCCTTGCGGAATTCGGCGCGCAGCTTCGCCTGGATGTCGGGTGAGCCCGGCATGTCGATGCCGCACAGCTCCAGCCGCTCGAGCTCGCTGAGCAGACAGCTCCGCGACAGCGGCGTCAGCCTCTGCAAGAATTCCCAGAGCTGTTCGACATGGCTCATGGCACGCAATTTTTCGCAACTTTTCCGGAACTGTTACTGGTTCGTCGCGTGGAGGCATTTGCGCGCTCTCAACTGTGCTCCAGAGAAGCAAGTCACTGTTAATTAATTGGTAAAGTCGTACGGCGTGGCCGCCCGCCGGCCGCCCTGACGTTAAGAAGGGATTTCAGGAGATGCCTGAGATTTAGGCAGGATCTGCAACCGATGTGCGGTATCCTAGGCAATCTAACAAGCATAAATTGTGCAACCGCCGGGGATTTGGCACAAAACCGTCAAAATCACCGTAGTCTTACGGAACAGAAAGTTAAGCACGATTCGCCCCGGGTTCCGCTAAACGAACCACATGGCGCATCAGAATGATCCGGTCGCTGATTCGCGATCGCCGGCTTGGTACGAAAGCAGCAGTTCTCCGCACGAAGAGCTCGAACTCGCCCGGTTGAACGCCGCCCGTGCCAAGGCATCCGAGGAGACCGCCACCGCGATCGCCCGCGAGCTGAACGGCCCCCTGACCGCCCTTCTCCTTTACATGGGCGAAATCAAGCATCACAGCGACCAGCTTTTCGCGATCTCGGCCGATCGAGCCTATTTGCAGCGCGTGGTCGAGAATGCGCTGGCGCAGACCGAGCGTGTCTGCTCGCTGGTGAAGCAGCTCGGCGGCGCGCCGCGGAACGGAGTGTCAGGGATCGACGACGCCGAGGCCAAGGCCGGACGCGCGCCGCTCGCCCTGCGTGAGGCCGGCAGCGAGCTCTCCAGCTCGCACGGTCCGAAGCGGTTGACCAGGCGCGAACGCGAGGTGCTGCGGCTGATCAGCGAAGGCTATTCGAACAAGCAGGGCGCGCTGCGAATGCAGATCAGCCCGCGCACCTTCGAGAGCCATCGCGCGGAGGCCATGCGCAAGCTCGGGGCGCGCAACACCGCGGATCTGGTCCGCGCGGCGCTGCTGCATTCGATCGATTGAGGCGGCCGGGCCGCCGTATAGTTTCAGTAATAGTCGTCCGCGAAGGGGCGCGCGCGCGAGCTCGGACGCAGCGGCTTCACCTCGTCCTTCGGCGCGCTCGGGATGATCGTGATGGTCCAGCGCGGCGGGATGCTCGATTCCTGTTCCAGCACGGCGCGCACGAAACCGGTCACCGTCTCCTCGCCCGATTTCACCGTCGCCATGCGGCCGTTGAACTGGGCGATGCGGAAGCGGCGGACTTCCTTCTGGTCCGCGGTTTCATAGGTGAACATGGAAACCCTCCTGGTCTCGCGCGACTATCGCCACCTATGATTAGCCATGTATGAAAATCCCAAGCCGTAGAAGTACGGCGGGATTTTCTGCGAGGGATCAGGCGTCCGCCTCGCGCGCCGCAGCGTAGGCTTTCGCCATCGCCTCGAGCAGCTCGCGGTAGGCGGCGTCATCGAGCGCCGCCGCGTCTCGTTCGAGCTGCTGGGCGAGCGCCGCGAGCCGCTGATAGCCGAACGTGCGCGCCGCGCTCTTCAGCGAATGGGCTTCGCGCTCGATCCGAGCACGCTGCTGCGCGAGGGTGAGATCGCCGAACAGCTTGAGGCGCGCATCGGTCTCGCTCCAGAACACGGCGCGGACCTCGCCGGCCCCGTCCACTCCGATCTCGCGCACCAGCGCCTGGAAGGCACAGGGATCCCGTACCGGCTCGGCGGCGAGGGAGGATTCGGCAGTCAGCAGGGCGGCAGCTTCGCGCATGAGAGGGTTCTAGCGGCTGAATGTCTACGCCGTGTAAACTTCACGCGCGGTGGCGGCATCTAGCGCATGATCCGGAAAAGTGGGACGCAGTTTTCTGCGCGCCAAACGCGGAACGCGTTTGCGCGGAGATCAAACAACAACCTAAAGCGCGATGATGATTCAGCCCAATCTCATCGCGCTTTAGCCCTTCGGATCATCGCGGCCCAAGCAGCCGGTCGTACTGCGCCTTCACCGTGGCGTAGCATTCGCACGCGGTCTGGCGCAGCCCGTCGAGATTGTTGATCTGGATGTGGCCGCGGCTGTAGTGGATGAAATTGGCCTGTTGCAGCGTGTTGGCGACCAGCGAGACGCTGTTTCGCCGCGCGCCGATCATCTGCGCCAGGTTCTCCTGGGTCAGCAGCAGCCGGACGTCGCCCGACAGGTCGTGGATCTGCAACAGGCACCGCGACAGCCGCGACTCCACGGGATGGGCGGCATTGCAGCCGGCGGTCTGCTGGACCTGCGCATAGACCGCAAGCCCGTGGCGCGTCAGCAGCGTCCGCAATGAGGAACTCTGGTCGGCCGCCGCGCGCAACCGGTCGAGTTCCATCACCGAGGCCGTGCCGCCGACGAGCACCACCGCGCTGTTCAGCGCGCTCGTATCGCCCATCGCCGACAGTGCTCCGAGCAGGCTGTCGCGGCCGATCATTGCGACCTGCACATGCTCGCCCCTGGCGAGTTCCACGACCAGCGAGATCACCCCGCGATGCGGGAAATAGGCGCGCTTGAGCGTTTCGCCGGTCTCCACCAGCACGGTCTCATGGGGCAGTTCGGTGATGCGCAAGTGCGGGCGGATCAACTCATAATCATCCGCCGACAGAGCAGACAGGAAACCGTTGGATGGACGCACCATCGTTTCCATAACTGCCTCCCGTCTTTCCCAGCCGGCGAAGCGCAAACGCGTATCCGCCATCCCTCGCACGGGTCTAAGGCGCCCATCATGTGCCTTCCGGGATATGTTGGCAATTGGACATATAGCCCCTCATCGTCGCGGGCAGCCTCTGTGCACGTCGGCATGCACAAGAAGTTGCGTCACCACGACGCAGCCTGCCGGCTCACGGAGCGGATACCAGCAGCCGCGCATAGACATTTTTCACCGCGCCGTAACACGCACAGCATGTTGCCTCCAACGCATGGGGGTCCGCGATTTCGATCTGGCCGCGGCTGTAGCGGATGATGCCGGCGCGCTGCAGCGAATGCGCGACCAGCGAGATCGCGTTGCGTCGCACGCCGATCATCTGCGCCAGCAACTCCTGCGTCAGTGGAAGGGTCGCGCTGTCGCAGAGGTCGCGGGCGCGCAGCAGCCAGCGCGCAAGGCGCGCTTCGGCCGGATGCAACGTGTTGCAAAGCACCGATTGTTGCGCGTGGGCCAGCAGCGCTTGTTCGTGCCGGACCATCAGGCGACGGAACCGCGGGCTTTTGTCGGCGACACCGCGAAATGCGGTGCAGTCCAGGCTGACCGCCGTGCCCGAAAACAGCACGACGGCGTCCGCCAGCGCAGCCCAGCCGGCCAGAGCCGCGCCGCTGCCGATGACACTGTCGCGGCCCAGCATCGCCACCTCGATCGTCTGTCCCTCTGCGAGATTGACCGTCAATGAAACCGCGCCGCGAAGCGGGAAGTAGACCTGCTTCGGCGGAGCGCCGTCCACGCCCAGGGACATCTCCCTGGCCAGCTCGACGGTCGCGAGATGGGGCTCCAGCAGCGCGAAGTCTGCTGCATCGAGCGTCCTGAGCAATTGATTGGGCGGGCGACCGCTTGCAGTCATGCGAGATCAATCCGGCGCTGCGGTTCGTCGTCTCGCCACGCGCTGCGTCTCGTGGCGCTGTCGCACGGCTGACCCATGCTACAACATAAGTTGTGTATTGGTCCATATACACGTCGGAAGTCAGGCGCCTCGCTGCGGCGGGAATGAGAACACGCGCCGATTGCCGATTCGCGGCCGGGAGCGCAGGCGCGTCGAATCCTGTGCGAGCCATCATGGGGTAAGAGTCTGTTTACCTCGAATGCCCATCGCATGCGTCGCGGCCTGGGCAGCAATCACCGGCCTTGCGGGCGATGACGGATGCGGATGGGTGTGGTTCACCCGCGCGGCGCTGGCATAGCGCCTTTCACCGCCGACGCCTTCTTTTACGGGGCGTCCCGCGACGCGTGGCGCGCCGACAGTTTGCGTCATCGCCGCGACGCCTGCGGCCGGTTTTGTCGAAAACAGCCAGGGCGCAGCGCCAAACGACAAAGTTGTCTTCAATATCCGTATTAGCACGGAGGTCGAAATTAACGCGGCCGTGAAATGCGATGTCTAACGATCGAAGGGAGGGCATTGCGTCGATTGCGAGAAGTCGGATCAGGCAGTCGCGATCAAGGCCGGGAAGCTGGCGGCGAGTCCAAGGTTGGTAAGGCGTATTCCATGGATGATCTGTTGCGGGAGTTTTTGACGGAGACCAGCGAGAGCCTGGACACCGTCGACAATCAGCTGGTGAAGTTCGAGCAGGAGCCGAACAACGCCAAGATCCTGGATAACATCTTCCGCCTCGTCCACACCATCAAGGGTACCTGCGGCTTTCTGGGGCTGCCGCGGCTCGAAGCGCTGGCGCATGCCGGCGAGACGCTGATGGGCAAGTTCCGCGACGGCATGCCGGTCACCGCTGAGGCGGTGACGGTGATCCTGTCGTCGATCGACCGCATCAAGGAGATTCTGGCCGGGCTCGAGGCGACCGAAGCCGAGCCCGAGGGCACCGACCGCGACCTCATCGACAAGCTGGAAGCGATGGTCGAGCAGGGCATGGCCGCAATGGCTGCTGGCGGAGCCGCACCAGTTGCTGACGCCCCGCCGCTTGCGCCGGAAGCCCCGGCCGCCGCTGCACCCGCCAAGGAGATGACTCAGGGCACGCTGATCGAGCAGGCGCTGGAGCGCCCGTTGCGTCCGGGCGAGGTGTCGCTCGACGAGCTCGAGCGCGCCTTCCGCGAGACCGCGATCGAGGTGCCCGCGCCGGCTGCGGCTCCTGCCGCCGCGCCCGCGCCGGCCGCCACCCCGGCGCCTGTTGCGAAGGAGGCTGCCAAGGAGGCCAAGGCCAAGGAGAAGGCCAAGGAGAAGGCCAAGGAGGCAAAACCCTCGCCCAAGAAATCGATGGCGGACGAGAGCGTCACCGAAGGCGACCGCGTCGCCAACCAGTCGATCCGCGTCAACGTGGATACGCTGGAGCATCTGATGACCATGGTCTCCGAGCTGGTGCTGACCCGCAACCAGCTTTTGGAGATCTCCCGCCGCAACGAGGACACCGAGTTCAAGGTGCCGTTGCAGCGCCTCTCCAACGTCACCGCCGAGCTGCAGGAAGGCGTCATGAAGACGCGCATGCAGCCGATCGGCAATGCCTGGCAGAAGCTGCCGCGCATCGTCCGCGACCTGTCGAGCGAACTCGGCAAGCAGATCGAGCTGGAGATGCACGGCGCCGACACCGAGCTCGACCGCCAGGTGCTCGACCTGATCAAGGACCCGCTCACCCACATGGTGCGCAACTCCGCCGACCATGGCCTGGAGACCCCGGCCGAGCGCACGGCGAGCGGCAAGGGCGAGCAGGGCACCATCCGGCTGTCCGCCTATCACGAGGGCGGCCACATCATCATCTGCATCGCCGACAACGGAAGAGGCCTCAACACCGAGAAGATCAAGGCCAAGGCGCTCTCGTCAGGTCTCGTCACCGAGGCTGAGCTCGAGAAGATGAGCGAAGCCCAGATCCACAAGTTCATCTTCGCGCCGGGCTTCTCGACCGCGGCCGCCATCACCTCGGTCTCCGGGCGCGGTGTCGGCATGGACGTGGTGCGCACCAACATCGACCAGATCGGCGGCACCATCGACATCAAGAGCGTTGCCGGCGAGGGCTCCTCCGTCACCATCAAGATCCCGCTGACGCTGGCCATCGTCTCCGCGCTGATCGTGGAAGCCGGCGGCGACCGCTTTGCCATTCCCCAGCTCTCGGTTGTGGAACTGGTGCGGGCCCGCGCCAACTCCGAGCACCGCATCGAGCGCATCAAGGACACCGCGGTGCTGCGCCTGCGCAACAAGCTGCTGCCGCTGATCCACCTCAAGAAGCTGCTCAAGATCGACGACGGCGCCGCCAGCGATCCCGAGAACGGCTTCATCGTGGTCACGCAAGTCGGCAGCCAGACCTTTGGCATCGTGGTCGACGGCGTGTTCCACACCGAAGAAATCGTGGTCAAGCCGATGTCCACCAAGCTGCGCCACATCGACATGTTCTCGGGCAATACGATCCTGGGCGATGGCGCCGTCATCATGATCATCGACCCCAACGGCATCGCCAAAGCCTTGGGCGCCTCCGGCTCCTCGGCCCATGACATGACCGACGAGAATGCCGGCCATCACATCGGAAGTGGCGAGCAGACCACCTCGCTGCTGGTGTTCCGCGCCGGCTCCAGCCAGCCCAAGGCGGTCCCGCTCGGCCTCGTCACGCGCCTCGAAGAGCTGCCCGCCGACAAGATCGAGTTCTCGAACGGCCGCTACATGGTGCAGTACCGCGAGCAGCTGATGCCGCTGGTCGCCATGGAGGGCGTCACCGTCGCGAGCCAGGGCGCCCAGCCGATCCTGGTGTTCGCCGATGACGGCCGCTCCATGGGCCTCGTCGTCGACGAGATCATCGACATCGTCGAGGAGCGCCTCAACATCGAGGTCGGCGGCTCCAGCGCCGGCATTCTGGGTTCGGCCGTGATCAAGGGCCAGGCCACCGAGGTGATCGACGTCGGCCACTTCCTGCCGATGGCCTTTGCCGACTGGTTCACCCGCAAGGAGATGAAGCCGTCGATGCATTCGCAGTCGGTGCTGCTGGTCGACGACTCGGCGTTCTTCCGCAACATGCTGGCCCCGGTGCTCAAGGCCGCCGGCTACCGCGTCCGCACCGCGCCGACCGCGCAGGAGGGCCTCGCCGCACTGCGCGCGCAGACCTTCGACGTCGTGCTGACCGACATCGAGATGCCCGACATGAACGGCTTCGAGTTCGCGGAAGTGATCCGCTCCGACCACAATCTCGGCGCGATGCCGATCATCGGGCTCTCGGCGCTGGTCTCGCCGGCGGCGATCGAGCGCGGCCGGCAGGCCGGCTTCCACGACTATGTCGCCAAGTTCGACCGTCCCGGTCTGATCGCGGCGCTGAAGGAGCAGACCGCAGGTGCGGCCGGCGCCTGCGAGCTGAACCGGGCTGCGGCGTAGAGCATGATCCGGAAAAGTGTGCAGCGGTTTTCCGACAAGATCATGCTCAAACAAATGAGAGCGGGACAAAGAGACATCCAATGAGCAGCAAGACCCAATCCGCCGAAGGCGCCATGGTCGAATACGTCACCGCGATGATCGGCGGCCAGCTCTTCGGCCTGCCGATCTCGCGCGTCCAGGACGTGTTCATGCCCGAGCGCGTCACCCGCGTGCCGCTCGCCTCGCGCGAGATCGCGGGCGTCCTGAACCTGCGCGGCCGCATCGTCACCGTGGTCGACATGCGCGCGCGCCTCGGGCTGCCGAGGCCCGAGGACGGCAAGGTGCCGATGGCGGTCGGCGTCGACCTGCGCGGCGAATCCTATGGCCTCTTGATCGACACGATCGGCGAGGTGCTGCGCCTGCCCGAGGACGGCAAAGAGGAAAACCCCGTCAACCTCGACCCCCGCATGGCCAAGCTTGCCGGCGGCGTCCACCGTCTCGACGGCCAGCTCATGGTCGTCCTCGACGTCGATCGCGTCCTCGAGCTCGAAACCAAAGTGCAAATGGCTGCGTAAGCCCAACAACATCGAAGCCGGAGAACCAAAATGAAGACATGTTTGGTCGTCGATGATTCCAGCGTCGTGCGCAAGATCGCGCGCCGCATCCTGGAAGGCCTGGAATTCGAGGTCACCGAAGCCGAGGACGGCTCGAAGGCGCTGGAGGTCTGCCGGCAGAAGCTGCCCGATGCCGTGCTGCTCGACTGGAACATGCCGGTCATGGACGGCTTCGAATTCATGGGCCACATGCGCCGCCTGCCCGGCGGCGACCAGCCCAAGGTGGTGTTCTGCACCACCGAGAACAACGTCGCCCACATTGCCCAGGCACTCAGCGGCGGCGCCAACGAATACATCATGAAACCGTTCGACAAGGACATCATCGCCGACAAGTTCGCGGAAGTCGGCCTGATCCCCGTCGGACAGGCCTTTGCTTAAGTCTTCCTGGCCTGAGTGTTCCCGGTAATCCTGCGAGAGGCTGCCCAGTGACCCCGCCCGAGTATGAGTATCTGCGGAAGTTCCTGAGAGACCATTCCGGTCTCGACCTGTCTGCCGACAAGCAATATCTGATCGAGAGCCGGTTGTTGCCGCTCGCGCGCAAGGCCGGACTCTCCGGCATTGGCGATCTCGTCCAGAAGCTGCAAGCTGGATCGAGCGCGCTGATCACCAGCGTGGTCGAAGCCATGACCACCAACGAGACCTTCTTCTTCCGCGACAAGGTCCCGTTCGACCATTTCCGCGAAACGATCATGCCGGAGGTGCTGAAGGCGCGCGCGGCGCGCCGGAGCGTGCGCATCTGGTGCGCCGCCGGCTCGACCGGACAGGAGCCCTATTCGCTGGCGATGAGCCTGAAGGAGATGGGCGCGGCGCTCACCGGTTGGCGGGTCGAGATCATCGCCACCGACCTGTCGCAGGAGGTTTTGGAGAAATCCAAGTCCGGCATCTATAGCCAGTTCGAGGTGCAGCGCGGCCTGCCGATTCAGCTCCTGGTCAAGTATTTCAAGCAGACCGGCGAGACCTGGCAGATCAATCCCGAACTGCGCGCCATGATCCAGCATCGGCAGCTCAATCTGCTGCACGACTTCTCCCAGCTCGGCACCTTCGACGTGATCTTCTGCCGCAACGTGCTGATCTATTTCGACCAGGAGACCAAGATCAACATCTTCAACCGCCTCGCTCGTCAAGTCGAGGGCGACGGCTTCCTGGTGCTCGGCGCCGCAGAAACCGTGGTCGGGCTGACCGACACCTTCCGTCCGATTCCGGAGCGGCGCGGTCTCTACAAGCCGAATGACGCACGTAGCGCCGGTGCAAAGCCCGCGATCGCGGCGGCGCCTCCAAGGACCGCTGCAATGGCAGGCCTGCGCGCATGAGCGAAGATGGCAAGGGAGCGGAACGCGTGACGTTCAGTCGCGGCTATGATGTCTGCATCATGGCGATCGACGGAACCTGGCGTCGCGATTGCAAGCTCAACGCGATTTCCGACACCGATGCCATCCTCACGGTCGAAGGTTCGATCCAGGGCCTGAATCTCAAGGAATTCTTTCTGCTGTTATCCTCGACGGGCCTTGCCTATCGCCGTTGCGAGCTGGTGCGCGTCAACGGCGCGGAAATGGACATCCAGTTCCTGCGCGGCAAGAACAAGAGGAAGCGCGCCGCCGCAAGCCATGACGCGACGGTCTGAGCACAGTCATAAGCTCCTGTTCGCTTTTCTTAACGCGTTGTGTCGGATTTTGCCGAAAACATCCGATTGAATTCGCGGCCTCCGTTTTACGTGGCCTAAGCGCGTGCGATGTACGCATGACCGGTCTCAATCGCAGGACCCGGTAATGCCAAGAAGCTCCTACTCCTCCCTCCCGTCAAACCTGTCTGATGCCGGCGAACGGCGACCGCTGCAGCTTCTAATCGTCGATGACGACGCTACGCAGCGCAGCCTGATCACGGTTGCAGCCAAGCAGGCCGGCCACGAGGTGACCGTGGCGTCCTCGGTTTCGGAGGCGATCAGCAAGCTTAGCGCCGAGCGCTTCGACTGTGTGACGCTCGATCTCGTGCTGGAGGACGGCGACGGCATCGAGGTGCTGCGCGTGATGTCGGAGGCGAAATTCGCGGGCTCGGTGATCGTCATCAGCGGCATGGATGGCCGGCGCCGCAGTGCTGCCCGCCACTTTGCCCGCTCCGTGGGGATCGAACTGCAGAGCCTGCCGAAGCCGCTCGATCTCGCGGCGCTGCGTATCAGCCTCGCCAATCTCGGCAAGACTGCGATGGGTCTGCCGACAATGCACACCTGGGGCGGTGTCGCCACCGATGCAATCGTGGCGCGTCACCGCGCTTAAGACGCGCGGGATACGCGCGGCCTCGCCCGATCCGGTGCGGCCGTCGCACCGCGCGGTCGCGGTTTCAGTTGATTTTCCGGAATCAGAGAGCGATTTTAAGGCGAGGTTGAGGCCGACCCTGCACGGCACCGAGCGCTGCGCTTGCCGTGGCGTAGCGGGGCGTGACGTCATCCAGCACGAAGATTTCGGTGGAACCCGGCGGATCGCAGGCGTCTTCCAGCGTGATCGCGGCCTCGATCAGGCGCATGCCGGTCTCGATCTGCGCGATCAGAGAGCGAAGATCGGCAGCGATCAACTGACGGCTGCCGGAAATGGCCGCTCGACACGCGGGCCGGTGCCAGCAAAATTTTGCATGGATATTCTTCGTCCCCCGGTCATTGGGCGCTACGCCGCTACTTGTGCGTTAACTTCATGTCCCGTACAAATGCGGGGGTGGGCCGAATCCGTGCCGAACGCCAAAACGCTTGGCGCGGACGCAAGTCTTCTCATGTCGGATGGACGTGGCACATGGCCGAAAAAACCTCCCGTGGCGAGATCTTCGTGGTCGACGACGACCCTGCCGTTCGCGACACCCTGTCGATGGTGTTGAAGGCGGCGGGCTATGAGGTGATCTGTTTTGCCGACGGCGCAGCGCTGCTCGCGGTCGCGCGAAACCGCACACCGGCCGCGATCCTGCTCGACGTCCACATTCCCGGCAAGTCGGGCCTCGACATCTTGAAGGAATTGCACGGCGAGGATTATCCCGCGCCGATCTTCATGATCTCCGGGCAGGGCGATATCTCGATGGCGGTCAGCGCCATCAAGAACGGCGCGCTCGACTTCATCGAGAAGCCGTTCCGCGGCAGCGAGATCGTCAACCGGCTCGACGAGGCGATCGGGGCTTATGCTCGTCGGCAGGCGGAGAGCGCCTCGCCCAAGTTCGGCCAGCTCCACTTCCCCGGACGTGAGCCCCTCACCCGGCGCGAGCGCGAGGTGCTCGAGCAGTTCGCCGCGGGTGCCTCCAACAAGGAAGCCGGCCGTACGCTCGGGATCAGCCCGCGCACGATCGAGGACCACCGCGCCAACATCATGAAGAAGCTCGGCGCCCGGAACGCGGCCGACCTGATCCGCATCGTGATGACGGCCGCCCAGCGCGCTTCGTAGATTGCTCTCGTGCCCCGGACGCAGCGCATCATGCAATGATGCGCCGCCGAGCCGGGGCCCATGTCTCCAATTCACGGCAAACAGTTCTGGGTCCCGGCTCTGCGCTTCGCTTGTCCGGGACACCAGAGTTGCGCGCAACTTCAGCCGTCCAGCGCCTTGCGCAAAATTCTTGCGAGGTCCGACTTGCGGTACGGCTTGGCGAGTAGCAGCACGCCGGAGTCCAATCGTCCGTGATGGATGATCGCGTTCTCGGTATAGCCTGATGTGTAGACCACTTTGAGGTCTGGCCTGGTCTTCAGGATCTCGTCGGCAAGCTGACGGCCGTTCATCTTGCCCGGCATGATCACGTCGGTGAACAGGAGGTCGAACGGCTGTCCGGCCGCGACGATTGCCAGCGCTTCAACCGCATTGGCCGCCTGCAACGTCGCGTAGCCCAGCGAATGCAGCTGCGCCAGCACATAGTCGCGCACCAGGCGGTCGTCCTCGACCACCAAAATCGTCTCGTCTCCGCCATCGATCGCAGCCGGCGCCACGCCCTCACCGCTCGCAGTCGCCGTCATGCCAGGCGGCAGGTACATCTTGATCGTGGTGCCGTGTCCTTCCTCGCTGTAGATCCTGATATGGCCGGCCGACTGCTTGATGAAGCCATAGACCATGGAGAGGCCGAGCCCGGTGCCCTTGCCGGGGCCCTTCGAAGTGAAGAAGGGATCGAACACGCGGTCCAGGAGCTTTGCCGGAATCCCGGCGCCGGTGTCGCTGACCGCGATCAGCACGTAGTGGCCGGGGCGGATGTCGTTGATGTTGGCGTAGCTTTCGTCGAGCCAGGCCGTTCCCGTCTCCAGGATCAGCTTGCCGCCGTTCGGCATGGCGTCGCGGGCGTTGAGCGCCAGGTTGAGAAGGGCGGTGGTGAGCTGGTTGGGATCGACGATCGCCACACAGCTTTCCGCCTCGAACACGGATTCGATCTGGATCTGCTCGCCCAGCGTCGGGCGCAGCAGCTTGGCCGTGTCGACGATCAACGAATTGATGTCGATCTCGCGCGGTTGCAGCGGCTGCTTGCGCGCGAAGGCGAGCAAGTGCTGGGTCAGCTCGGCGCCGCGCCCTGCAGCCTCGTCGATCATCCTGGTGATGGCGGCAAGCTGCGGCTCCTTCTCGACCGCTTCCGCCAGGATCTCGATCGTCCCGGTGATGACGGTGAGGATGTTGTTGAAGTCGTGCGCCACGCCGCCGGTGAGCTGGCCGATCGCCTCCATCTTCTCGGCGTGGCGGACGCGCTCCTCGGCCGCGATCTTGTCGGTGAGGTCGCGGTAAAAGACGTTGAACAGCAGTCCTTCGCGACGGTTCAGCGCGGTGACGCTCAGCTCGGCTTCGAATTCCTTGCCGTCACGTCGGCGGACCATCATCTCGCGCCGGCGCTCGACGAGCCTGCCGTCTTCCGAGCTCACGAAGCGTTGCAGGCCGGCCCTGATCGTTTCGCGTTCGCTCTCGGCAACGATCAGGTCGACGTTGTTCCTGCCCAGCGCCTCGTCGCGCCGCCAGCCGAACAGCTTCTCGGCCTGCGAGTTCCAGGCCAGGATGGTGCCGTTCTCGTCAGTCTGGACGAAGGCGTCGAGCGATGTCTCGACGATGTTGCGGGCAAGCTGCTCGCTTTCCCGCAGCGATTCCTGCGCAAGCCGGGCTTCGGTCATGTCGCGCCCGACGAAGTAGAAGCGCTTCATCTCGGGAGACCACGTCCCCATCCAGGAGAGCCAGACCTCGTGCCCGTCCTTGTGGAGGCAGCGGGTGTCGGCGAGCTTGGGCCGTTCGCCGCGCCGCAAGGCGCGCATGTCCTCGCGCGACCGCTCCAGATGATCGAGATGGATGAAGTCGGCGCCGCTGCGGCCGATCATTTCCTCCGGCCGATAGCCGAGGATGGCTTCCGAGCTCGGACTGATCTGGGCGACATGCCCCCTCGCATCCATGATCATGATCAGGTCCTGCGAGGCGTCGAAGATCCGCCGGCGCTCCTCGAGCTGCTGTTGCAGTGCCCGCTCGGTGCGTCTGGCTTCGGTGATGTCACGGGCCGATCCGGAAGCGCCGATGATTTCGCCGCCGGGACCCCTGATCGGCGACAGGCTGAGGGAGATCTCCACGGGTGTGCCGTCCTTGCGCACGCGCACCGTCTCGAAGCGTTCGATCGGTTCGCCGCGCGCGATCCGTCGCAAATAATCCTTGCCCTGCTCGCGGCGGTCGGGAGGCACGATGATGGAGGTGTGCTTGCCGATCGCCTCGTCCGCCGAATAGCCATAGAGCCGTTCCGCCGCCGGATTCCAGCCGGTGATGATGGCGTCGAGCGACTGCATGACGATGGCATCGTCGGAGGATTCGACCGCGGCACTGAACAGGCGCTCGCGCTCGGCATGATGGCTTCGAGCGGCCTCGGTGCGGCGGTGCTCGCGAACCTCGCGTTCGAGAGCTGCGGTCTTGGCCTGCACCTCCGCGACCATGCGCGCGAAGGCCCGTGCCAGTGCGCCGGTTTCGCCCGGCGCATCGACCGGGATATCCGCCGGCCGCCCGCTGCCGATCGCCTCCACCGCCGTCGTCAGACGCCCGATCGGACGAGTCAATGAGCGGGCCACGAGCACCGCAAGTGAAGCCGCGGCAAGGACCGCGAGCACGCCGACCAGCAAGGATGTTTTTTGAATGGCTGCTGGCACGCGGCTGAATACGGGCGGGGGAATGGTCTCGATGATTGCGACCCACTCCTTGCCCGCAAGCAGCGCCGGCGCGAGCGCCGCGCCGCTCGGCCGGCCCAACCTGTCGGTCAGGAGCTGCGTGGATCCTTCCGTCTTTCCGACCAGGGCTGTAAAAAATGGAAATTCATTGCGCCAGTTGTCGTGCCGGCCATGCACTGAGCCGAATTCTCGCGTGCGATCGGGATGGACGAGATAGTCGCCGCGCGAATTCACGACGTAGATCTGCCCTCCCGAGCCGGAAGTCGAGCGAATGCGATCGAGAGCCGGACTCATGTCAATATTGGCGATGATGATACCGAACGGCTTGCCGTCCGGCGTGAACAGCGGCGCTGCAACCCGCAAAGTCGGCATGTGAGGGGCCGTGGTCCCCCCCTGGCGGGTGGCGAGATCGATCGGTGACACATAAATCTCGCCGGGCGCCAGGCGAATCGTTTCCTGAAAGTAGAGTCGCTCGCTTTTGTGCTCCAGTTCGCTGTTCGGAATGATTCGGGCTGTTCCATTCGGGCCGGAGCGGTCGACGCGGACCAGCTCGCGCTGGTCGTCGTCGACACCGATGATTCGAAATTGCGCATAGCTGGGTTTGGCTTCGATCTCGGCGGCGAGGCGCCCTGCGATGCGCTCGCGCCAGGTCTGCTCCGAAACGCCGTCAAGAGGATCAATGCCACCGCCGATATGGGCGCGGATCAGGCCATTGATGCCTGCGGCGGAGCGATAGCCTAGGACATCGCCGCGAGCGCCGGCAACGTAGGATTCGAGATTGGTAGCCAGCAGGTGTGACTGGGCTTCGACGCGTTCCAGGACCCGTGGAATGACCGCCTGCGTGAGGTTGCGATAGCCGAGCCAGCCGACTGCGGCCACGGTAATCGCCACCAGCAGGATCATCGCGATGGCCAGCCGCGTTGCGAGCGTCATGGGGATTCCCGAATGACTGCGCGTGTTCTGGCCTGGAACAGAACGGAGGTCTTTGTCATCGGCGGCCGGTGCTGACATCCGGATTCCCCCGCGATGCCATCTGCGTCGCGTCCAGGCAGCCATCGACGGCCGCAAGCAGCGTGTCGGCACGGAACGGCTTAGGCAAGCTCGCCACTGCGCCGAGCTTGGTCGCCATCTTCAGGAAGTCCGGCTGGGCATAGGCGTCGGGCGCGGCCGACCGGCCGGAAATCACGATGATCGGCACCGCCGGCGCTCGCGCCCGAATGTGCCGCATGGTCTCCAGTCCATCCATTCCGGGCATGAAAATATCCAAGAACAACAGCTCGAACCGACCGGCCTCGAACATTACAAGGCCCTGATGGCCGTCGCCGGCGACCGTCACGCGATGGCCAGCCCTCTCCAGCAGCAGCCGGATAGTCATCTGCACGGCCGGATCGTCATCCACGATCAGGATGTTGGCCAAGTTCCAGTCCCCCGAGCCTGGTCCAGGTCGACCATGTCGGTCGAAGCTGGGATTGGGAAATTGTTGCGCGGATTCCGCGCAACCTGCAAGCACTTCGCGATGATGGAAGTGCCTTGTGGCGCGGCTCGGACGTGAGCTGTCTATATGCACGCTTGCATGTATAGCATGTTACGGCCGGTGGCTGCACCGCGTCTAGTCGCTCAGATATTCCGGATAGCGCGCCCGGATCCTGTCGAGCTCGCTGAGCGTGCCTGACAGATGCGTCCGCAAGTGCTGCTGCGCGGTCTCGGCGTCGCCGGCTTCGATCGCGCGGGTGATCAGCCTGTGGTGCCGCACGATATTCTGGGCCTTGCCGGGAGAGGGCAGGTGCAGGCGCCGCAAACGGTCGATATGTCCGCTGCGGCTGCGAACCAGCGTCCAGAGCTCCTGCTTGCCGGCGGCCACATAGAGCTGGGCGTGGAAATCATTATCGCCGGCGATGAAGCTCTCGAAATCTCCGCCCCTGGCGAATTGCTGCTGGAGCGCGATCGCGTGGTCGAGGCGGATGATCAGGGCTTCGTCATGGCTTTCCGCGAGCAGCCGCACGATCTCGAGTTCCAGCGCCTGGCGCAGGAAATGAGCCTGCTGGGCGCGGCCGACATCGACCCGGCTGACCACCGTCGCGTGCTGCGGAAACACGTCGACCAGTCCTTCTTCCTCCAGTCGCATCAGGGCGTCGCGGATCGGTGTCGAGCTGACGCCGAATTGCGCGGCGAGATCGGCGCGCGACAGCGGCGAGCCCGGCGGCAGCTCGAGGGCGAGAATGGCGTTGCGCAGCCGCTCGAACACCTGCGGCGCCGCCTGCCGGGCGCGGTCGAGCCGCGCGCCGGGGCGGGAGGCCGCGCGAGGCGCGGTATGGGACACTTCCATGGCTGCTGTTCCGGCGCGCTTGCCTTTGATGCACTAATACATTAGTGCATCAGCAACGCCGCTCGTCAATGCCGGCCGGAGGAAACGAACAACAATGATCAAGCAGTTCCAGCACGGCCTCGCCGCCGTCGCCATGATCGCCGCCCTGGCCCTGTCGGCGGTCGCGGCAGAAGCGCAGCAGAAATCCGAGATCGCGCTCTCGCGGCAGCCTGGCATCTTCTACATGCCGAGCCACATCATGGAGAAGCTGAAGCTGATCGAGAAGCACGCAGCTTCGCTTGGCGTATCAGGCGTCACCACCAAATGGATCACCTTCTCCGGCGGCGGCGCGCAGACCGACGCGCTGCTCGCGGGCGGCGTCGATATCCTCAACACCGGCACCGGCAATCTCCTGCTTTTGTGGGATCGCACCCGCGGTGGCGTGAAGGGCATCGTCGCAACGTCGGCGCAGCCGATGACGCTGATCAGCCGTGACCCCAACATCAAATCGATCAAGGATTTTGGCCCCACCGACAAGATCGCGGTGCCGACTGTGAAGGTCTCGACCCAGGCCATCGTGTTGCAGATCGCGGCCGCCGAAGCCTTCGGCGCCGACCAGTGGTCGAAGCTCGATGCCAACACGGTGCAACTCGGTCACCCCGACGCTTATGCCTCGCTCGCCAATCCCAAGCACGAGGTGCACAACCATTTCTCGATTCCGCCGTTCAGCTTCCTCGAGCTGAAGAACGTGCCGGGCGCGCATGTCGTGCTGAACTCGCCCGACGTGATGGGCGGGCCGCTCAGCCAGGCGCAGTTCTTCACCACGACCAAATTCGCCGATGCCAATCCAAAGATCATCCAGGCCGTGCGCGATGCGACCAAGGAAGCGCAGGACCTGATCCGCAGCGATACCAGGCAGGCGGTCGAGATCTACAAGGAGATCACCGGCGACAAGACCTCGGTCGAGGAGCTGTTGGATCTGCTCAAGCAGCCCGGCATGATGGAGTGGAATCTCGAGCCGCAGGGCACGACGAAATTCGCCGCCCACCTGTTCAAGACCGGCACGCTGAAGACGCAGCCCAAGGCGTGGACGGACTACTATCTCCCCGTCGCGCACGACCTGAAGGGCAGTTGATTTCATGGCGCTGCTCGATGTCAGCGGGGTGACGCTGCGCTACAAGACCTCGAGCGCCGTCGTCACGGCGACCGAAAAGGTCTCCTTCACCGTCGACAAGTCCGACCGCTTCGTGCTGCTCGGACCTTCCGGCTGCGGCAAGTCGACCCTGCTCAAGGCGGTCGGCGGCTACATGGTGCCGAGCGAAGGCCGGATGGCGATTCAGGGGCGCGGCATCGTCGGTCCCGGCGCCGACCGCATGATGATCTTCCAGGAGTTCGATCAGCTCCTGCCCTGGAAGACCGTGCTCGCCAACGTGATGTTCCCGCTTCTGACTGCGCGTCGGTTGCCGCGCAAGGAGGCCGAGGCGCGTGCGCGGGCCTATATCGAGAAGGTCGGCCTCACCCGCGTGGTCGATGCCTATCCGCACACGCTCTCGGGCGGCATGAAGCAGCGCGTCGCCATCGCCCGCGGCATGGCGATGGAGCCTGATATTCTCCTGATGGACGAGCCGTTCGCGGCGCTCGATGCGCTGACGCGGCGAACCTGCCAGGACGAACTGCTCCAGCTCTGGAGCGAGACGAAATTCACCGTGCTGTTCGTCACCCATTCGATCGCGGAAGCAATTCGCATCGGCAACCGCATCTTGCTGCTGTCGCCGCATCCCGGACGCGTCAAGGCGGAGGTAGTCGATGTTGACCGCGTCTCCAGCGACGATGGCAGTGCCGGGCGTCTGGAGAAGGAGATCCATGATCTCCTGTTCTCGTCCGCAGCAACGGCGCATTGAGGGAGCTTCTCATGGGCGAAGCGAGAATCTTGCTGCGAGCCGCGCCGGCTGCGGACGCCGTCAGCGCCGGGGAGGTTGAACGCAAGCTGAGCGTCCTTGAGCTCTTGTGGAACGACGGCTTCGTTCGCAAGGCCGTCATCATCCTGTTTCTTGCGGCGGTCTGGGAAGCCTACGGCGTCTACCTCGACAACCCCCTGCTGTTCCCGACGCTGCACGATACCTTCGTCACGCTGTTCGAGCGCGTCAAGGACGGCACCATTCCCATGCGCGCCTGGACCTCGCTCAAAGTGCTGTTCATGGGCTATTCGTCAGGCATCGCGCTCGCCGCCATCTTCACCGTGCTCGCAATCTCGACCCGCATCGGCACCGATTTCCTGGAGACGGTGACGGCGATGTTCAACCCGCTGCCGGCGATCGCGCTGTTGCCCTTGGCGCTGATCTGGTTCGGGCTCGGCAATGCCAGCCTCGTCTTCGTGCTGATCCATTCGGTGCTGTGGCCGGTCGCGCTCAACACCCATTCCGGCTTCAAGAGCGTATCGAACACGCTGCGCATGGTCGGCCGCAACTACGGCCTGCGCGGATTGCCCTATGTCGCAAAGATTCTGATCCCGGCGGCCTTCGGCTCGATCCTCACCGGTCTGAAAATCGGTTGGGCCTTCGCCTGGCGCACGCTGATCGCGGCAGAGCTGGTGTTCGGCGTGTCATCAGGGCAGGGCGGGCTTGGCTGGTTCATCTTCGAGAACCGCAACCTTCTCGACATTCCTGCGGTCTTCGCAGGTCTCTTGACCGTCATTATCATCGGGCTCTTTGTCGAGAACCTGATCTTCCGCGCTATCGAGCGGAATACCGTCCAGAAATGGGGTACCCAATCATGACCAAGAAGAAGACGCCCGACCAGCTCCGCAGCGCGCGCTGGTTCGCGCCAGATGATCTCCGCTCGTTCGGCCATCGCTCGCGCACCATGCAGATGGGTTACGCTCCGGAGGAGTGGAAGGACCGGCCGATCATCGCCATCCTCAACACCTGGTCGGATGCACAACCCTGCCACATGCACTTCAAGTCGCGCGTCGACGACGTCAAGCGCGGCATCCTGATGGCTGGCGGCCTGCCGGTCGAGTTGCCGGCGCTATCATTGTCGGAATCGCTGCTCAAGCCGACCACCATGCTCTATCGCAATCTGCTGGCGATGGACGCGGAAGAGCTGTTGCGCAGCCATCCCGTCGATGGCGTCGTGCTGATGGGCGGCTGCGACAAGACCACGCCGGCGCTCCTGCTTGGCGCCACCTCGATGAACATCCCGGCGATCTACCTGCCGGCCGGCCCGATGCTGCGCGGCAACTGGAAGGGCAAGACGCTGGGCTCGGGCTCCGATGGCTGGAAGTACTGGGACGAGCGCCGTGCCGGCAAGATTTCCGACAGGGACTGGCTCGATATCGAAGCCGGCATCGCCCGCAGCTACGGCACCTGCATGACCATGGGCACGGCTTCGACCATGACGGCGATCGCGGAGGCCATCGGCATGACGCTGCCGGGCGCCTCCTCTATTCCCGCGGCCGACGCCAACCACATCCGCATGGCCTCTGAATGCGGCCGCCGCATCGTCGAGATGGTTTGGGAGGACCTGACGCCGAAGGCGATTCAGACGCGCAAGGCATTCGAGAACGCGATTGCGGTCGCGATGGCGATGGGCTGCTCGACCAATGCGATCATCCATCTGATCGCGCAGGCGCGCCGTGCCGGCCAGGACATCGGACTTGACGATTTCGAGATCGCGAGCCGCAAGGTGCCCGTGATCGCCAACGTCCGGCCGAGCGGCGATGCCTATCTGATGGAAGACTTCTTCTATGCCGGCGGTCTGCCGGCGCTGATGAGCCAGATCAGGCCGTATCTGCATCTGGATTGCATCACGGTCACCGGGAAGACAGTCGGCGAGAATATCGCTGGCGCCGAGGTCCATAATGACGATGTCATCCGCTCGGTCGACAACCCGATCTACAAGGAAGGCGCGCTCGCCGTGCTCAAGGGCAATCTCGCGCCCGATGGCTGCGTGATCAAGCCGTCGGCCTGCGCGCCGCGCTTCCTCAAGCATACGGGCCCGGCGCTGGTGTTCGACGACTATCCGTCGATGAAGAAGGCGGTCGACGATCCCAACCTCGACGTCACCGAGGACCACATCCTAATCCTGCGCAATGCCGGGCCGCAGGGCGGGCCGGGCATGCCGGAATGGGGAATGCTGCCGATCCCGACAAAGCTCGTGAAGCAGGGTGTGCGCGACATGGTGCGCATCTCCGACGCACGCATGAGCGGCACCAGCTACGGCGCCTGCATCCTGCACGTCGCGCCGGAATCGTATGTCGGCGGCCCGCTCGCGCTGGTGAAGAACGGCGACCGCATCACGCTCGACGTCGCCGCGCGCACCATCAATCTGGATGTGCCGGAGGCCGAGCTCGCCAAACGCCGCGCAGAATGGAAGCAGCCCGAGCGCCGCTTCGAGCGCGGCTATGGCTGGATGTTCTCAAAGCACATCAAGCAGGCCAATGACGGCTGCGACTTCGATTTCCTGGAGACAGGCTTTGGCGCGCCGATCGGCGAGCCGTCGATTTACTAGAGCAACTGTCATTCCGGGGCGCCGCGCAAGCGGCGAGCTATGGTGCGCAATTGCGCACCTGAGAATCCATAACCACGATCGGGAGTATGGATTCCGGGCTCGCGCCAAGTCGCGCGCCCCGGAAAGACGAAGATGAGAGAGCGAGAACGCAATGACAAAACTCAGCGACGCCACCCGTAACAAGCTCAAGTCCGTCTCCACCGCCACTGTCGCCACCGCGCTGTTCAAGCGTGGCCTGCGCATCCAGATGATCCAGGATGTGCATCCCCTTGGCCCCGACCAGCCGACCATGGTCGGCGAGGCCTTCACGCTGCGCTACATGCCGGCGCGCGAGGACCTCAACACCATCGAAGTGTTCCGCGATCACTCGCATCCGCAGCGCAAGGCGGTCGAGGATTGCCCGCCCGGCGCGGTGCTGGTGATGGACAGCCGCAAGGACGCGCGCGCCGCATCCGCCGGTGCGATCCTGGTGACGCGGCTGATGAAGCGCGGCGTCGCCGGCGTCGTCACCGATGGCGGCTTTCGCGATTCCGCCGAGATCGCCAAGCTCGGCTTTCCCGCCTTCCATCACCGCCCGAGCGCGCCGACGAACCTCACGCTGCACCAGGCGATCGAGATCAACGTCCCGATTGGCTGCGGCGATGCGCCGGTGTTTCCCGGCGACGTCATTCTCGGTGACAGCGATGGCGTGATCGTCATCCCCGCGCATCTCGCTGACGAGATCGCCAACGAGACGTTCGAGATGACTGCGTTCGAGGACTTCGTCACCGAGGAAGTCAGCAAGGGCCGCGGCATCTTCGGGCTCTATCCGGCCACCGATCCGCAGACGCTCACCGACTTCGCGGCCTGGCGCAAGGCGAACGGTCGCTAGTCCGCATCAACCACATCGTCACACGAGCCGGCCGACGCAACGGCCGGTTCAGAGCAATCAGGGAGGAACTGAAATGAATCTGTCACGACGCGATCTCTTGGCCGGTGCTGGTGCAGCGGCGGCTTCCACGCTTCTCGCCCGCGCCGCCGGCGCGCAATCTTTCCCGTTCTCGCCGAACCAGCGCTATCCGGATGCCGCCGTCCAGATCCTCGATCCCAGCTTTGCAAAATACCGGCTCTATTCCTCGACGATCGAACAGGTCGCGACCGGCATGCGCTGGGCCGAAGGCCCGGCCTATTTCCCGGAAGGCGGCTATCTCCTGTTCTCCGACATTCCCAACAACCGGATCATGAAGTTCGACGAGAAGACCGGGCAGACCAGCGTCTTCCGCAGCAATGCCAATTACGCCAACGGCAATGCGCGTGACCGCCAGGGCCGCCTCGTCACCTGCGAGCACTCCGTCACCCGCCGCATTACCCGCACCGAAAAGGACGGCAAGATCACGGTGCTCGCCGACAAGTTCGAAGGCAAGCGCCTGAACGCGCCGAACGACATCGTGGTGAAATCCGACGACAGCATCTGGTTCACCGATCCGACGTTCGGCATCAATGGCGAGTGGGAGGGCAAGAAGGAAAAGCCCGAGCAGGCCACCACCAACGTCTACCGCATGGCCAAGGACGGCAAGCTCACCGCCGTCCTCACCGATCTCGTCAATCCGAATGGCCTGGCGTTCTCGCCGGACGAGAAGAAGCTCTACATCGTCGAATGGAAGGGCACGCCCAACCGCAGCATCTGGAGCTACAATGTCGGCGACGACGGCGCGCTGAGCGGTAAGACCAAGCTGATCGATGCCGCCGACCAGGGCTCGCTCGACGGTTTTCGCGTCGACCGCGACGGCAATCTGTGGTGCGGCTGGGGTTCGAACGGCGCGCTGCAAGCCGAGCCGACGGACATCGGCGGCCGCCGGGTGTTTCAGCTCAGGGGCAAGCCCGATGATCTCGACGGCGTGATGGTGTTCAACCCCGAAGGCAAGCCGCTCGCCTTCATCAAGCTGCCCGAGCGCTGCGCCAATCTCTGCTTCGGCGGCCCGAAGAACAACCGCCTCTATATGGCAAGCTCCCACTCCGTCTACGCGCTCTACGTGGAGGCGCATGGGGCGGTGTGAGGTGCACGCTGCTTGCGGTCGTCGCCTGGATTGAACGAGGCGAGGTTGGCGCTTCGCCTCTCCCGCCTGCGGGGAGAGGCCGGAATCCGCGCGGAGCGCGGATTCCGGGTGAGGGGGACTCTCCGCGAGTCCAGCTTTTACCGTGATTGCGGAAGCAGCCCTCCCCCAACCCTCTCAGCGCAAGCGCAGCTCGTCGCGGCCCCGTAAGAACGGGGAGAGGGAGAAGCTAAAGCGGGATGGGGTTAGGTTGAATCGATTTGGGATTCCCAAATCAGGCTGTTTCTGATTCACCATGCTGGCTGGGCGGAGGCCAGCATGGATGGGCAAGCCTTATTCTCTGGATCTTCGCAAGCGTGTCGTGGCCGCGATCGAGGGCGGGATGTCCCGCAATCAGGCAGCCAAGCAGTTTGGGGTCGCGATCAGCACGGCAATTGGCTGGATGAAGCGGGTCGATGAGACCGGCAGCGTTGCTCCGGGCCAGATGGGCGGTCACAAGCCGAAGGCGGTTTCGGGAGACCACGCGGTCTGGCTGTCGCAACGGATCAAGGACGGCGATTTCACCATACGCGGGCTCGTTGCCGAGCTTGCCGGACGCGGTCTGAAGATCGACTACCACTCGGTGTGGGACTTCGTGCATGCCGAGAAGCTCAGCTTCAAAAAAAAGCGTGGCGGCTGGCGAACGCGATCGTCCCGAGGTCGCGCGGCGGCGAGCCCA
The DNA here is from genome assembly GCF_024199885.1 of Bradyrhizobium sp. CCGUVB23. Taxonomy (NCBI): domain Bacteria; kingdom Pseudomonadati; phylum Pseudomonadota; class Alphaproteobacteria; order Hyphomicrobiales; family Nitrobacteraceae; genus Bradyrhizobium; species Bradyrhizobium sp. CCGUVB23. Next base: position 3,575,052 of record NZ_JANADQ010000001.1, on the reverse strand, counting down.
GTGGGCAAAGTATCAAGGTCGCGTCGAAGCTGAGCGGCTGGTCTTTATCGACGAGACCTGGACCAGGACCGACATGGCTCCGCTGCGGGGATGGGCCCCACGCGGGCACAGACTTCCGGCCAAGGTTCCTCACGGACGCTGGAAGACCATGACCTTCCTGGCCGCCTTGCGCCATGACCGGATCGATGCGCCATGGTTCATCGAGGGACCAATCGATGGCGTAAGCTTTCGGACTTATGTCGAGAAGGTTCTTCTGCCGACCCTTCGCCCTGGCGATATCGTGGTCATGGACAATCTCGGCAGCCACAAAAGCAAGCTCGTGCGCCAGCTCATTCGCTCCGCCGGCGCCAAACTGTTCTTCCTGCCAAAATACTCGCCCGACCTGAACCCGATCGAACAGGTCTTTGCCAAGCTCAAACATCTGCTCCGAAAGGCCGCCGCCCGAACCGTCGATACGGTCTGCGCCGCCATCGGTGAAGTTCTGACGGCATTCACCCCTGGAGAATGCGCGAACTACCTCGAAAATTCAGGCTATCGAACCTAATGCCATCACGCTTTAGACCTCCGCCTTATCCATCATCCCAACCGCCCACAGTGCAAACGCATACACGATCGCAACCTCGTCGAGGCGGTCGAAGCGCCCCGATGCGCCGCCGTGGCCGGCGCCCATGTTGGTGCGGAGCAGAACCGGGCCGCCGCCGCTCATGGTGGCGCGCAGGCGCGCGATCCATTTGGCGGGCTCCCAATAGGTGACGCGAGGATCGGTCAAGCCGCCCATTGCCAGGATCGCCGGATAGTCCTTCGCCGCAACGTTGTCGTAGGGCGAGTAGGACAGGATGGTGCGAAAATCCTTCTCGCTCTCGATCGGGTTGCCCCATTCCGGCCATTCCGGCGGCGTCAGCGGCAACGTGTCATCGAGCATGGTGTTGAGCACGTCGACGAACGGCACCTCGGCGACGATCCCGGCAAACAATTCGCCGGCGCGGTTTGCGACCGCGCCCATCAGCATGCCGCCGGCCGAGCCGCCGTGACCAATGATGCGTTTTGCGCTCGTATACTTCGCCGCGATCAGAGCGCGTGCGCTCGCCGCGAAATCGTCGAACGTATTGGTCTTCTTCTCGCGCTTGCCATCGAGGTACCAGCCCCAGCCCTTGTCGGCGCCGCCGCGGATATGTGCGATGGCGTAGACGAAGCCGCGGTCGACCAGCGAAAGGCGGTTGGTGTTGAAGGAGGCCGGCATCGCGGCGCCGTAGGAGCCGTAGCCGTAGAGCAGCAGTGGCGCCGTGCCGTCGAGCTTGAGCCCGCGGCGATACAGGATCGAGACCGGCACCTCGGCGCCGTCATGCGCCTTCGCCATGATGCGGGTGGTGACGTAGTCGGCTGCATCGTGGCCGCAAGGAATCTCCTGGCGCTTGCGAAGCACACGCGAGCGCCGGGCCATGTCGTAGTCGTAGACTTCCGAGGGCGTCGTCATCGACGAATAGGAGAAGCGTAAGTTCGTCGTCTCGAATTCGTAGGAGCCCATCGTGTCGAGCGAATAGGCGGCTTCGTCGAAGGCGATGGCGTGCTCTTCGCTGTTGCCGAGATCGCGGATCACGATCGCCGGCAGCGCGTTGGCGCGCTCCAGCCGCACCAAATGGCCGGCGTAGAGGTCGATGTCGATGACGTAGATGCCGGGGCGATACGGGATCAGATCGCGCCAGTTCTCGCGCTCGGGCGACGCGAGCGGCGCGATGACGATCTTGAAGTCGATGGCGTCGTCGGCATTGGTGAGGATGAAGAGCTCGTCGCCGCGATCGGCGAGTGAATACTGCACGCCCTCTTCACGCGCCGCGACCAAGCGTGGCGGTGCGTCCGGGTTGGCGAGATCGATCAGCCTCTGCTCGGATGTTTCATGGTCGCCGCCGGCGATCACGCAAAAGCGTCCGCTGGTGCTCTCGTGCAAATGCGTGAACCAGCCGGAGTCCTGCTCCTCATAGACCAGGATGTCGTCAGCCTGCTTCGTGCCGAGCCGATGCCGCCACACCTGCATCGGGCGGTGATTGTCGTCGAGCTTCACGTAGAAGAAGCTTTTGGCGTCCTTGCTCCAGACCACACCGCCGTCGGTTTCCTCGACGAGGTCGTCGAGATCCGTTCCCGTCGCCCAATCGCGCACGCGGATCGAAAAATACTCCGAGCCCTTGGTGTCGGCGGTCCATGCCTGCAGCTTGTGATCGGGCGAATGCCGGCTGCCGCCGAACCTGAAATACTTGTGGTCCTTTGCGAGCGCGTCGCCGTCGAGCACGATATGGCTGTCGCCGCCATTGCGCGGCATGCGGCCGAACAGCTCATGCTGTCCGCCTTCGCGGAACTTGCGGAAATAGGCGAACGCGCCGTCCGGCGAGGGCACGCTGGAATCGTCTTCCTTGATCCGGGAGCGCATCTCGCGCACCAGCGTCTTCTGCAAGGGTGCCGTGTGGCCGAGCAGGCTCTCGGTGTAGACGTTCTCTTCGTCGAGATATTTGCGGATGTCGGGATCGAGCACGGCGGGATCGCGCAGCACCTCCTGCCATTTCGCGTCCTTCAGCCAGGCATAGTCGTCGCTCACGGTGATGCCGTGCCGGGTGAACGAATGCGGCCGCCGCGGCGCGACGGGGGGCTTGGTGGGGCTGGCGGTTTTGGTCAAGTCGATCCTCGCGTCAGGGTGCGTGTCTTGCCCCTATATCGGATCGGACACGGGGGATTTAAAGAAGGCCGCGCGCACCGGCGGTCGGCTCCCTCACCCCGCTTGCGGGGAGAGGGTGGGGTGAGGGGGAGCCTCCACGGGGACGGTGAGAATTGGACTCGCGGAGAGTCCCCCTCACCGGCAAGCGGGGAGAGGCGAAGAAGCCTAAGCCCCGACCTGCTCGCCGAGATACGCCACCGCCGCCTCGAGGCCGCCCTTGCCGTGCGGGATCTTCAGCGCGTTGAGGCCCACTTCGATCACGCCGAGCGTGCCGAGCAGCATGGGCGCGTTGACGTGGCCCATATGAGCGATGCGGAAGGCCTGGCCGGAGAGATCGCCGATGCCGGTGCCGAGCACCACGCCGCACTTGTCCTTGCAATAGCGCTGCAGCACCGCGGGATCATGCCCGTTGCCCACGGTCACGGTCGTCACCGTGTTGGAGCGCTCGCCATTCTCCAGAATATTGAAGCCGAGCACCTGGCCCTCCGACCACATCGCGACCGCGCGGCGCGCGGCTTCGCCGAGCAGGCTATGCCGACGGAATGCGTTCTCAAGGCCCTCCTCGTGCAAGAGGTCGATCGCCTGGCGCAGCGCGAACAGCAGATGCACCGGCGCGGTGCCGGCATATTTGCGATAATGCTCGGTGCCTTCGCGTTCGCTCCAGCTCCAATAGGGCGTCGCCATGTTCGCCTTCTTGTGCGCCTCGAGCGCGCGATCATTCGCCGCGACGAAGCCGAGGCCGGGCGGCGTCATCAGGCCCTTCTGCGAGCCGGACATCGCGACGTCGATGCCCCATTTGTCCATCTCGAACGGCATGCAGCCGAGCGAAGCCACGGTGTCGACCATGTACAGCGCCGGGTGGCCGCTCGCCTTGATCGCCTTGCCGATCGCCTCGATGTCGTTCTGCACGCCCGAGGCGGTGTCGACCTGCACGACGACGACGGCCTTGATCTTGTGCTCCTTGTCACGGCGCAGGCGCTCCTCGACCTCGTGCGGGCGCACCGCGCGGCGCCAGTCACCTCTGAGCACCTCGACCTCGGCGCCCATCAGGGATGCCGCATGGCCCCAGCCGATCGCGAAGCGGCCGCTTTCCAGCACCAGCAGCTTGTCGCCGCGCGACAGCACATTGCTGAGCACGGCTTCCCAGGCGCCGTGGCCATTGGCGATGTAGATGTAGGACTTGCCCTTGGTCGCGAACAGTTTTGAGAGATCACTGATCAGGCTCTCGGTCAGATCGGTCATCTGCTTGGAGTAGATGTCGATCGCCGGACGATGCATCGCCCGCAGCACCTCGTCGGGCATCGTGGTGGGCCCGGGGATGGCCAGAAATTCCCGGCCCGCGCGAACGGTCATTGTTGTTCTTCCTTATGTGATGAAGACGGTCTGGAGGATCATCGGCTCACGCTTTTTACGCGCCGTGGGGAGCCAAGAAAAGCACGTAAAACGCGGGATAATCATGCAAGAAGCGATCGCCCGGACATGGCTATCGCCGCGTCTCGCGGCATCCGGCGGCTTCGGCTTCCTCGACCGAGCAGAACCAGCGGGTGCCCTTGCTGATCTTCATCTTGATCTGAGCGTACCAGCGGCTGGTCGGCTGGTGAAAGATGCATTCGCCGGCGCTGTTGACGTTGCCCTTGATGGTGCAATCCGGCGAGGGCGCGACGGGGCCCGACGCCGAGGCGAGCAGGATCGCATGCGCTCCTTCGGGCGGCTTGGTGGCGCCGAGGATCGCGGTCTTCTTGTTGCGCACGCGCCAGTCCCAGGGGGCGATGAAGGCGCCCTGCCACATGCCGGCCTTGGCTTCGCGCGCGACCGCTTCGTCGGCTTCATAGTCGTGGGAGATGCGCGTGAAGGCCAGCGCCCAGCCACTCCGCACCAGCCATTTCTGGATGTCCTCGCCGTCGACCTCGCAGCGCGCCACGGTGCGGCCGCGCCGGTCGATCGACCTCGCATGGCAGACCCAGTTCTTGCCCTCGACATATTTGGCGAGCTCCTCGCGCGCCGCCACGCCGCAAGTCCAGCGCTCGCCCTTGGTGTTGAGGCAGAGCTGGTCGCTCGATGGCGCGTCGATGCCGCCGATGCGGATGCGGGTATTGCCGATCTGGACGGAATCGCCGTCGCGGACCTTTGCCGTGCCGGTGATGTCGGCAGCCTGCGCCAGCGACGGCAAGGCGAGGAGGATAGTCAAGCCAAGAAATGTTCGCGACATGCCGGTCCGCGTCTGATGAAAATCCCGATAAGCCCAGCAATTGTGGTCGGTATTTGGCCGCCGGGCCAGCACCTGCCTAACTTATGGGCTTTCAACTTCCTGTCATCGTGATTGGAGGCTCGTGTCCCGGACGCGGTGGGGCGTGAAACGCTGCTCCGCAGAGCCGAGACCCAGAGATTGCGGGTGCACTCTCGGTGGCATGGGCCCCGGCTCAGCAGCGCACCGCTTTAGAAGCGCTGCGCTGCGTCCGGGGCACGAGACCTTTTTACCTCCGCCCCGCCATCACCTTCCTTGCCACCGCCAGCCCCATCAGCACGAAGGCCGACGTCACCTCCGGCCCGCCGACCAGGATCCGCGTCGGGGTCTTCATCTTGTTCCATTCATAGGCGCCGAACGGGCCGCGGCGGCCGCCTTCGCCGAGAGCTCTGACGATGCAGTTCAGCGCCGGCGCGAAGGTCTTGGGATCGGCGCCGAGATGGCCGAGCGCGATCAAGGCGAGCGCCGCGTCGAATGCATTCATCTCGGCGACGAGCATCTCGCCCTGGACATAGCCGAGCACGCGGGCGCGGATGAAATCGAAGGCGCCGTCGGGATCGATCGCGGCCTGGGCCGCCAGCGGCAGCGACAGGAAGGCGGCATAGCAGCGGCCGAAATAGGCGCTGTAGAGCTCGGGCAGATAATAGATGTGCGAGCGCGGATTGGCGAAGGCGCCGCTCGCCGCCAGCCGCTTCTGGAAGGCGACGATGCGATGCACGGTGGCGAGCCGCGCCGGCGTCTCCAGAATTTTCCAGCGCTTGAGATTGCGGAAGGACACTTCGAGGATGTCGAGGTTCAGCGTCGGATCGAGATCGTTGCCGTAGGGCCGCTCGCCAGCGAGATTGTCGATCCAGGTGGCGACGCCGCCTTCGTAATCGATGTTGTCGTTGAGCGGCACGGTGACGCGCGGCTCGTTGACGCCCTCGCGCACCTGGTAGCCGGCGTAGAAATCGAGCAGCGGTTGGCCGAGGATCGGATCCTCGCTGCCTGCCTGCGTCGCAGCAGAGAACGAGCACGCCGTGGTGTCGCAGTCCGGCACGTAGACGCCGAAGCCGAGGTCCTGCTTGATCTGCGCAAAGAAGCGCGAGAAGCGCGGATGCGGCGCCGGCGCCAGCGCAGTGATGACGTCGAAGCGCGCGCCGTCCGCACCCTTCACTTCCTCGCGGCTGATGTTGATGCAGAAATCGACCATGTCGGCGATCGCGGCTTGCGCGGCCTTGGCGTCGGCGGGCGAGGCGAGGCCGGTCTCGCCATAGGCGAGCAGCGCCTCGATGAAGAAGGCGTCGTAATAGGCCGAGCGGTGACGGATCTGCACCGGCTCCCACATCGGCTCGGCGATGCCCCGCCAGGGCGGATTGATGATGGCGCCTGCGCTCGAGCGCGCGACGAAGATACGCGCCAGGTTGAACAGCAGCGAGGAGTTCTTGTAGCCGCGCGAGTTCAGGCCGGTCAGCGCCATGATCAGCTCGCGACCGCGCAGGTCGGGATCGCCGATCAGGTTGAACGCGGCATAGGTCGGCAGGAAGCCGTTCTGGCGGTAGCTGCGCAGCAGATGATGCGCGCAGTCGCGGATCACGTTGTCGATCTCCGCCAGCGCCGGCCCCGCACCGTTGAACGGCATTGGTGGCGGCTTGGGATGGTCGAGCGCGATGGTGTCGAGGAGGTCGGCGACGGGACGGCCGACCGCCTCCCAGTCGGGCTCGGCATCGTCGCGGGCACGGGTCAGCGCCGCGCGCAGCCGGGTGAGCCTCGCCTCATCGCGCAGGTCGGGCAGGCCGGCGCGGCGGAGCAGCGCCCGCAGGGCCGGATTGCCGAGCGCAGTCTTGTAGAACTTTGCCAGATGCGGATCGCCGGTGGCCGGGCCCGCCAGCACGGGATCGCAGAGGTCATAAAGCGAGGGGCCGTCCTTCCGTGCCGTCAGGGCGCGGAAGGCGTGCCCGGCGAAATAATGAAAGCTCATGAATTACCTGGTCGCGCGGGGCCTTGCCGGGGTTCACGGCGCGTCGTCCCGGCAGCGCGCCTGTGTTTCCGCAAGTATTTGAAAAGTGTCACGAATTCGCGTGGAACACAAATGTGACCGATGTCACAGAAAAAGTCGCGACGGGAACTGCTTGTTCGGCCCTGAAAAGGGGCCGAAAGGATGAAAAAAGGCCCATCTGCGGCGTCAGCAATTAACCAGTATATTCAGTGGTTTAGCTGAAAAGAAGGGCAATCTATTGCCCCGGGGGCGATATCCGGTTAAGGGTTTGTTTGGTGCGGCGCCGCAAATTGCGCGCAATTCGGGGACACATCCCCGGCCAATCCCTCAAACCTAAAGACGCCATCGCGCTACTCAAACAGGTACGCGCGTTGCGATGGCTCCTGACAGGAATGAACCGAGATGAATGTAAGGCAGCTCGACATTTCCCGACGTACCATTGCGGTCGCCGCCGCTCTGATCGGCACGGTGTCGCTGGCGATCGGCGCCCACGCTGCCCTGAACATGCGCGCCCTCGATGCCGCCAAGGCGGTCTCGACCGCTGAGGTGACCGGTTCCGTCGGCCACACCTCGCGCCTCGCCCTCGTCATCGGCAATGGTCATTATCCCGACGCCAATGCGCCGCTGTCGCAGTCGATCAACGACGCGCGCGCGCTGTCGTCCTCGCTGCGCAGGGGCGGCTTCGACGTCGACATGGTGGAGGACGCCAGCAAGGACGACATGGTCCGCGCCGTCAACCGCCTGAAGTCGAAGATCACACGCGACAGCGTCGTCATGCTGTTCTTCGGCGGCTACGGTGTGCAGGCCGGCCGCGAGAGCTACATGTTGCCGGTCGACGCCGTGATCTGGAAGGAAAGCGACGTCCGCCGCCAGGGCGTCTCGATTGAGAGCGTGCTCGAGATGATGAAGGAGCAGGGTGCCAAGGCCAAGCTCGTCGTCGTCGATGCCTCGCGCCGCAACCCCTATGAGCGCCGCTTCCGCTCCTACAGCCACGGGCTGGCGCCGATCAGCGCGCCCGACAACGCGCTGATCCTCTCCTCCGCTTCGCCCGGCAAGGTCGCCGACGACGGCAAGGGCGATCACAGCGTGCTGGTCAGCGAACTCCTGAACAACCTCAATGCGCAGGGCAGCGCCGAAAGCGTCTTCAACAAGACCCGCGTCGCCATCTCCCGCGCCTCCGAAGGCGACCAGGTCCCGACCGTGTCGTCCTCGCTCCTGGAAGACGTCCAGTTCGACCAGGCCGGCGGCTAGTCCTTCATATCCACCAAAGTCTCCAGCAAAGTCTCGTGCCCCGGACGCGGCGCATCATGAAATGATGCGCTGCTGAGCCGGGGCCCATGCCTTTTTGCGGAGTCTTCGAAAGAGATGGGTCCCGGCTCAGCCCAGCAGCGTTGCACGCTGCAGTGCGTCCGGGACAAGAACCCTTCTTAAGCGTTACTTCGTCTCAGCGCTCGCCATCACGGGGCGTACCGGGTCGCCTTCGCGCAACAGCGCGCCGGCGCGGGCGACGACGATGTCGCCTTCGTTGACGCCGTCGCGGATCTCGATATTGCCGCCGGACATCAGCCCGATCTCGACGCGCTTGGTCTCGACGCGGTTGCGGCGGATGATCTGCACCACGGTGCCGGCGGGGCTGTACTGCACGGCGGTCAGCGGGACCGCGATATTGCAGCTCTGCCCGGTCTTGATCAGCGCGCGCCCGCTGGAATTCACCAGCAGCCGCCGCGGCGTCGAGATGCCGATATAGACCATGCCCTGCTGGACGTTCGGCTCGACCGTCGGCCCGATCTTGCGCACCTTGCCGTCGATGTCGCCGGCACCCGCGATGCGTACGGTCGCCGGCTGGTTCACCGCGAGCTTCTTGATGTCGGCGGTGGCGACGAGGCCGACGAGGTCATATTCGCTGCGCGCCACGATCGAGAACAGCGCTTCGCCGCGCGCCGAGGCCGGCGCGCCGATCTGCGCCGTCGAAGCCGAGATCATGCCTGCAACCGGCGCCGTCACCTGGACTGTGCCGCCTTCGGGCAAGGCCAGCCGCGCCAGCACCTGGCCGGCGGTGATGGTGTCGCCGGCTTCCGCCAGGACCTCCGTCACCTTCAATCCGGGACGCTCGGGCCGCACCGAGGTTTCCTCGCGTGCGATGATCGTGCCGCTCGCTTCCACGATGTCGGAGAAACAGGACTTTGCCGCCTTCAGCACCGTGACGGCCGGTCCCTTGGGCGCCTCCTCATCGGCGGCGCGGGCCGGGAGGGGGCCAAGAAAAAGGCCAAGCCCCAATGCGGCGGCGACGGCCACGGGAAACAGGGTCTTGTTGGACATGCGGGTGCAATGACGCATCGGACTAATCCACGGGATCAAACGCTTCACTCGATAGCAGATGGCGGGGGCACAGACCATGGCGCCCCCGGTGCCCAGGCAGGAGCAAATGCCGCAGGCGCGTCCACGGCAAGCCCTTGATTAGTCGCGGGATTGAAGATCAGGTTCGGCGCCTGGTGCCATCCGTCAGCCGCGGCGTTCGCCGAGCAGCCTGCCCGTGGTGCGATTGATCAGGTGCAGGCGCGCACACGCCGGACACATGACCGAGTCGTGCGTATCCTTGGCATCCGTCGGCTCGGCCATGAGCCGATGCTGAACGTTCATGCCGGTCTGCGGGCATTTGAAGACAATATGACGATCCATTGCGTGCCGGAGTATGACGGCAGCGAGCCGCGACCGAAACTACGGATGATTGCGTAGGTCGGTCGCGGCTCCCGCACACTTACGGCAGCGTGACGAACTCCACCCAGTTCGGCTTCTTGCCGGTCGGATAGGACTTCAGCTTGGTTAACGCGCCGCTGGCCTGGTCGATCGCGTAGACCGACATGCCGTCGGACAATTCGCCGACGGCGGCGAGATAGCGGCTGGTGGGATCGATGTTGAAGCCGCGCGGCTGCTTCTCGGTCGGCACGGTACCAACCGTGGCGAGCTTGCCGCTTGCCGGATCGATCTTGTAGGCGGTCAGCGTGTTGGTGGTCCGCTCCGAGGCGTAGAGGAAGCGGCCGTCGGGCGCGACGTGGATGTCGGCGGCCCAGGGTTTGCCGGTGAAGCCTTCGGGCAGCGCGGTGGTCCGCTGGATCTCGCTCCACCCGCCGGTCTTGGCGTCATAGCTGAACGCGGCGACGTCGCCGTTCAGCTCGTGGATGAGATAGACGTATTTGCCGTTGGGGTGGAAAACGAAGTGCCGGGGACCTGATTTCTCGGGCACCTTGTGGACCGGCGGATCGCTCGGCGTCAGCTCGCCGGTGGCGGCGTTGAATGCAAAGGCCAGCACCTGGTCGGAGCCGAGATTGGTCGCAAACGCAAAGTGGTTGTCGGGCGAGGGGATGAAGGCATGCGCATTCAGTCCCGTCGGGATGACCTGCTTGGGCTCGCCGACGACGCCGGTATCGAGCAGCGGATTGAGCGCGACCTTGTTGCCGCCATAGGAGGCGCTGAGCACGAACTTGCCGGTACGGTCGGTCATGACATACGCCATGCTGTCGGCGAGCGGCCCGTTGCCGATGTGCTTGAGCGTGCCGGTCTTCTGATCGATGGCAAAGCTCACGGCCGAGAACGGCTGCGAGCGCACGCCGGCGATCAGCACGCGGTGATCGGGCGTCACTGCCAGCGGCGTCGAGGAGCCTGGCTTCTCGATGCCTGCGAAAGGCGCGGTCTGCACCGGGCTCATCTCGCCCTTGTCGTCGATGCGGAAGACCGAGATGTCGTTGCTGTCGGCATTGCCGACATAGGCAAATGTGTCGGCCATGCCGGCGCTTGCTCCAAGGTGGGTGGCGAGGACGACGGCGCATGCCGCAAGCGGCAGTTGCAGGGCAGTACGGCGGGTCGGTCGGGACATCAGGCTTCCTCCAGCTTTCCAAAATCGCCCTTGCCGTCCGGCATGGCTTCTCTTGGTTGCCGGCGAGGATACAGGCCTCCCTGCCATTCCGCCAAAATCCAGTTTGGATCGATCGATGTCGAAATTGTATCGATTGGGCGCCGCAAAGCCGGCCAGCCTAAATTTCCGCCACGCCCAAAAACCAGCCGGCGCGATGAAGACGTGGTGGCAAAGCATCGCACCGATCAAACCGACCGGAGGCCGCCGCCGACCAACAAGTGACAGTTCGGCAAGATATTGGCTCCAAGATGCTGGTCGAAGAGTTGGTGCAAGAATTGGTGCAAGAATTGGTGCAGGAATTGGTTCTTGGGTGCGCCGACACGCCGCAGCAGAAGAGGAACGGCATCGTCGCCCGGCTGTTCTAGAATTGCTGCTTGCGGCGGGAGGCTTTTGCGGAGGCTGACGTGTTTTGGATTTATTGGGACACCGCCTGGTCGATCATCATCAGCGGCATCATGTTCGCGACCATCGTCGCGCATCCCGATGCCGAGTTCGCGGAAGTGCGCGGGGCCGAACGCTCCTGAAGGTCGGCGCTGGGTCCGGGGCGTGTCCTCCGTAGTTCTGCGGAGTTTGCCCTTCCGCGCGCCTTCATCCGATGCGACGGCCTTTGCCGGTATCGAGGTGAACCAAATCTTAGGAGCGCGACGGTAATTTTCTGCATCTTTTTTAGAGGATGCGGCCCCGCAATGAAATTGTTCGGCAATCCCTCCATACGTTCGGTTCTCGGCGCCATCATCGGCATCCTCGGCCTGTTTCTGATCGCCCAGCTCGCGACCGGGCTCTATGGCGCCGTCGAGCGCAACGCCGCGGCGCAGAAGCTCGATCGTTATGCCGGCACCGACCAGCAGCTGTTTGCGACCCTGCTCGGCTTTCGCCTGGAGCGTGGCACCTTCCTGTCGGCGCTGCTCGCGGAGGGGCCGGCCAACGCCAATGCCGACAACCGCATCGCCACCAACCGGCAATTGTCGGAAGCCGCCTATAAGAGCGTGCTCGAGCGTCTCGAGGGCGTGACCGATTCCCGTCTCGCCAGTGCCCTGAGCAGGCTGGTCGCGATCCATGACACACTCGTGCCGCTTCGGCCCAAGGCGGAAGCTGCCATCCACCAGCCGAAATCCAGTCGTGACGCCAAGGTCGCCGACGATTTCCGCAAGACCGCCCAGGATTATCTCGACGGCATTCTGGCGTTGACGGGCGAGCTCGAGAATGCGCTGAAGCTCGGCGATCCCGTGGTCGATCACCTCCTGGGGGTGAAGCAGTCGGCCTGGGCGGCGCGCAATTTCGGCGGCCTGGTCGCGATCCGCCTGGAAGCCGCGGCGGCCAGCGCAAAACCCTGGAGCGCCGCCGACATGGTCGGCGCCGCCGAGGATACCGGCCGTGCCAAGCAGGCCTGGAGCCAGGTGCTGGATGCAGCCGGCCGCGCTGACGCGCCCGCCAGCCTCACCGATGTGGTCGCGCGCTCGAAGCAGGGCGAAGCCGCGGCCATGGTCGAGCGCCAGCAGGGTTTCATCAAGGCGCTGAGCAACAACCAGACGATCGACATCAAGATCGAGGATCTCTCCAAGCTCAACACCGCCATCCTCAACTCCAGCGTCGAGGCTGGTCAGGTCGCGCTTGCCGAGATGGTCGCGCGTGCCGGGCAGCAGATGGCCTCGGCGAAGTGGAGCCTGGTGTTCAACGGCGCGATGATGCTGGTCGCGCTCGCCATCACCGTGTTCGGCTTCATCCTCGTCAACCGCCGCGTCAGCGTCCCGATCCGGAAATTGACCCAGGCGATGCGTTCGCTTGCCGAGCGCGACTATGCGATCGAGCTCGCCGGCATCGAGCGTGGCGACGAGATCGGCGAGATGTCGCGTGCGGTGTCCGTCTTCAGGGAGAACATGATCACGGGTGATCGCCTCGCCGAGGAGCAGGCGGCCGAGCAGGGCCGGAAGGAGCGGCGCCAGCTTGCCGTCGAGCGGCTGATCGGAGAGTTCGAGAAGACCGTGACGGAATCGCTGCATACGCTCGCCTCGGCGTCCGGCGAGCTGAACGCCACCGCGCAGTCGATGTCGTCGACCGCCGAGCAGGGCTCGTCGAAAGCGGCCTCCGTTGCGTCCCTGTCGGGCGACGCGTCGTCCAATGTGCAGACGGTTGCCGCCGCCACGGAAGAGCTGTCGGCCTCGATCGCCGAGATCAGCCGCCAGGTTGCGGAATCCTCGAGCATTGCCGGGGCTGCTGCGGCGGAAGCCGATCGCACCAATGGCGAGGTGCAGGCGCTCGCGGACGCCGCCCAACGCATCGGCGATGTCGTCGAACTGATCACGGGCATTGCCGAACAGACCAACCTGCTGGCGCTCAACGCCACCATCGAGGCCGCGCGCGCCGGCGAAGCGGGCCGCGGCTTTGCCGTGGTCGCAGCCGAGGTGAAGAATCTCGCCACGCAAACCGCGAAGGCGACCGAGGAGATCACCGGCCAGGTTGCCGCTATCCAGGGCGCGACGCGCTCGTCCGTGACCGCGATCCAGTCGATCGGCACCACCATCCAGCGCGTCAACGAGATCGCGGCCGCGATCGCCGCTGCCGTCGAGGAGCAGGGCGCCGCCACACGTGAGATCGCCCGCAACGTGCAGCAGGCCTCCCAGGGCACCACGGAGGTTTCACGTCACATCTCCGGCGTCTCGCAGGCTGCCGGCCAGACGGGTGCGGCCGCCGGCGAGGTGCTCGATTCCGCCAAGATGCTGTCGCGCCTGTCGGACGATCTGAAGCGCGAGGTCAACCGCTTCGTCGAAGATCTCAGGGCGGCGTAGCTCGACTCCGCTCCGCTCTCTGTGCCCCGGATGCTGCGCAGCGCGCCGCCCTTCGCGGCGTGATGGGTTGCTGATCCTGGGCCCACACCGAACTGCAACGCTAGGTCCCGGTTCAGCAGCGCATCGTTGCACGCTGCGCTGCTGAACCGGGACACGAGAGTCCCAACTCCTCACGTCATGCTGCCAGGCATGAAGCAGCGGATCAGCGTGCGGCCGTTGACGTAGTACGGCCAGACCATGGTGCGACCGGCGCGGTTCGGCTCGGTGATGACGGTGTCGTCGGGCACCTCGACCCACATACCCTCAAGACGAACGCGGTAATGGCCGTCCCTCGTGTCCCAGTCGGCATCGGCTACCGCGGTGCCGTCGGCATCCGCGCAGCACGGTCCGCCGCCTTTGCTGTGCAGGCTTTCGAACCAGCCTTTGAGGGGGGAATTCGCAAACCGGCCGTCGTCGCGGCCTTGTGCGGGGGCGCAGATCAGAGCAAGCGCCGCAACGAGAGGGAGTAATCGATAGCCGACAGACATCCTTTCGCCTCTTGAGTTTCGCACGCAAAAAACCGTCCGGCCCCGAAGGCCCGGTGCGCACGTGATGCAGTTTCCGCTGACACCCACCGGCCGGATTGTTCCGCCATCAGCGATTGCGACAACCCGCGGGTTGAAGGTTTGATCCTATTTGGGAACGCGTACCATTGCGGCCCTATCGGTCAGAAGCTGTGACCGATTGCGGATGATCGAATTGCCAGCTTGATGCGCGCGCGAATTGAGCGCAGTTTGCGGGCGTGATTTGTCGTGAAGGGCTGTAAGGGGCGTTGGGATTCATGGTGATCGCATCGAAGGCGACAGTTGCCGTTTGCTCGCTCCTGCTGGTTGCGGCCGGCGGTGCCGCGATCGTCGTCGGCACTGGCGGGCTGTGGCAGGCGTTGCGCGGCGGGCCCGAGGTCAAGGTCGCCGACGGCAAGGCCAAGGTCGAATCCAAGCCGGAAGCCGGGACGGCGCTCGCCGCGCCGCCCACATTCCTGCCGCCGGGCGCGCCGTCCGTCGCACCGTCAGCGGCGCCCAGCAATGACGTCGCCACTGCCCTCGGCAAAGCCCAGACCGCGCTTGCCGATCTGCCGACGCCAACGGCTCCGTCGCCGGCCGCTAGCGAGGAGACCGGGCCGCGTTTCGATGTCGCCCGCGTCGATGAGGACGGCGAGGCGGTGATTGCCGGCCGCGCCGCGCCGGGCGCACGCGTCGAACTGCTACGCGATGGCGAGAGCCATGCTTCCGCGGTCGCCGACGCATCCGGCCTCTTCGTGATGACGCCGCCAAAGTTGCCGCCGGGCAGTTACAAGCTCAGCCTGCAATCGACGGCGCCGGACGGGAGCGTTTCGAAATCGAGAACCGACGTCCCCGTGACGCTGAACGCCATGGCCCAGCCGCCGCGCGCTGCACAAGCGCGTACCGATGTCGCCAAGGTTGCGAAAGAAACGCCCGCCAAAGAAACTTCCAAGGAATCGTCCAAGGAAACGTCTGCCAAGGATGACAGCTCGGCCGCGCCGCCGAGCACCGCACAATCCGTTTTGGCGCTCGCCACCGCACCGCCCGTCGAGAAGGGTCCGTTGCGCTCGAAGGGGGAGTCGACGGGTTCGATTACCTCGAGCCGCATCGTCATCCGGGGCGACAGCCTCTGGCAGATCAGCCGCCGCGCCTACGGCGACGGCCTCAGCTACGCCCTGATCTACAACGCCAATCGCGACAAGATCCACAACCCCGACCGGATCTATCCCGGCCAGACATTCGTCTTGCCGCGCAAGGCAAGGTGAGGGTTCTCGATCCCGCAAATTGCAGGGTGGGTGACCTGAGCGCGGGAACTTTCTGTTCTACCGCGCGTCATTGACGTTGTGACGAGATGCGGCTTGACGCAGGGACTTGACGCAGGGACTTGGCGCGGAGGAGGGAGCCAAGGTGACCATCATGTCGAAATCCCGCCGGGGAATTGCGGCCGCGGGGATCGCGCTGGTCACACTCGCGATGCTGCCTGACGTGGCCGAGGCCGGCTTCGGCCTGCGGATCGGCGGTCCTCTCGGCGTCGCGCGCTTCGCGATGGGCCGGATGCTCGGCGTTGCCGGCATCCGCCACATGCGCATGTCCTCGCGGCACGGCCGTGTCCGGATGGCCGCGCTGCGCCCGCAGGATCTCCGCTCTGCCGCGGACGCCGTGCGCCCGACCGTTCGGGCGCAGCTCACGGCGGTTGCGGCGCTCGCCGGCTGGCGCGGCGGCCGCGCCGAGCAGGGCTGGTGGCAGCACGCCGACGGCACCTATGGCTGGGTCGGCCCGCTGTTCTGGCCGTTCGCCGATGACGACATCACCGACTTCACCATGCGCGGCGATGGCACCGCACTGTGGGCCTATGGCTATGGCGATATCTATGCCGCGATCTTCGCGCCCTATGCCCCGACCGAGCTCGCCGCCTATACGGCGCCCGGCCGCCGTCACCGCAGGGTCCCCGAGCTCCAACAGCTCTGCGACACCGGCGATGCCGTCGGCCTTCCCGTCGATGCGATCCTGCGCACGGTGCAGCCGAACGAAGTTCAGCGCGCCGGCCTCGACGAGCTCGTCAGCGCCTGGGGCGCTGCGGGTGCGACCATCCGCGGCTCCTGCCCGACCGAGGCGGCCGCCAATGCGCTCGATCGCTTCGCGCTGATGCAGCGTCGCCTCGAGGCGATGATCAACGCAGTGGATGCGGTCGCGCCGCGGCTTGCAAAATTCTACGGCCTGCTCGACGACGAGCAGAAGTCGCGCCTCAACGCGCTCGGCAAGGACAGTCGCGCGAATGCTGCCGAGACCAAGCGCAAGGAGATGCAGGCCGCAGCCTGCAAGGCGCCCGCTGAGCCGCAGAGCGATGAGCAGGCCCAGCGCCAGTACGAGCAGCTCGTCAAGCAGCAATGGCCAGCGGACGACATCGCGACCGCTCTTCGCCTCGACGACACCAAGCGCGCCGCGCTGGAGGTGCTGCAAGACACCACGATGGGCACCATGGAAGCGTTGCTCCCCTGTCCGCCGCAGAACCTGCGCACCCCGCAAGCCCGCCTCCAGGCCGTGAAAGCGCGGTTGGATAGCATGCTCGAGGCGGTGAAGAGCGTCGGCGATGCGCTCGACGATTTCGAGTGGGGCCTCACCGACGAGCAGAAGGCGCAGTTCGAGGCGATGGGGCTGAAGCGGGGCGTGTGAGCGGCGAAGAGCGGTGTGCGGTGCCTGCGCTAACCGCACGCCCAGTCGAACTTCATATCCCTGAAATCGAGCTGCGCATTGCCGCCGCCGAAATTGTAGCCGCCGAAATATTCCTCGAACTCGACGTAGAACGGGCTCATCTCCGGCAGGGCCTGGCAGGGCCGCATGGTGCCGCCGATGTGATTCTGGGCGTGGTCCTTGACCCAGTCATGCAGGCGGAAATTTTCTCGGCGTGTCTCGCCGCCGACATAGTAGTAGTAGGGCTGATAGCCTGTCGGCTCGCCGCGATGTCTGAAGTCGTCGCGCGGCGCCTTGCCGGCATTGGGGTCGGTCGCGCGCGGTTTTGCGACAATCGCGCGGTTCTCGGCGAGCACAGCGCGCGGCGGCCTCGCAAACAACTTCGACGTACAGCCGGTACGGCTGTCCGCCAATTCGTCGAAGGCAGCCGCTCCGCCGACAGCGAGCCAGCGAGGCCGTTCGAAAGTCGCAAGGTTCGAGGGCTCGGGGGGTGTCGCGAACGCGCCGTCATATTCGGCTTGCGTGAGCAACAGGGCTGCGTATTCGTATTCGAGAACATCCTTCATGCGAAACGTGCGCGGATGTGCGGGCAGTGCTGCGATCGCCTCGCGGAATTCAGGATCGTAGGGCGGGCCGCCGTCATTGTGGTCAAGGGCGGGCGCGAAGAACGACAGCGCGACGATGCCCCCGCCATGCACGCGATAGTCGGGAGGCAAGAGAAGCGTGAAACCGTGCATCAGCGGATAGCCGGAGACGGGATCGAGCGGCCACTGCTCGCTCGTGATGCCCGGCGGCAGGCCGAACACCCAGCCGCTATCGCTCTGCCGATCGACGGCGCGATCCAGCATCTGCAAATCATACGCGCGCGAAGGCGGGGCAAGCGTCACGGTCGTCTCCATGCAAACTTGAGCCTCGTCGCTGAGGCGATGGTTAGTCGTGGGAAGGAGGGATGTGGTTCGTGGGAGGGGTGGCGGAAATCTCATAGTGCCACTGCGGAAGGTGGTGCACCGATCTCAGCCGTCGTCCTGGCGAAAGCCAGGACCCATAACCACAGGGAGAAATTTGGCGAAGACTATTCGTTCGGTACTACGACCATCCGCGATTGATAGATTCCGCGGTATGGGTCCTGGCTTTCGCCAGGACGACGCTGGGGCATGTCCTTGCGCTCCTCACGGCTGAAGGAGCCGCAATAGCTCACATCCTGCGCCGCGCCGCCGATGCATCCACGACGTTGTCGACTTCCTCGCGCCAGCTCAAGATCTCCATTGCGAGCACGGGATGATTGAAGCCCTTGAGCTGGAGATCGTCGAGCGGGCGGGCTTCAACCCAGGGCTCGACGATGCCATAAACGCGCCGCGCCACCACGACCTGGCCGGCCGTGGCCTCGTCGCATAGCCGCGAGGCGAGATTGGTGACGCTGCCGATCGCGGCATATTCCAGGCGCTGCTCGAAGCCGATCTGGCCGAGCGTGGCATAGCCGAGCGCGACGCCGACGCCGAAGCCGAGCGAATGGCCGCGGTTCTTCCACTTCTCGGTCAGCTTGCCGATCGTATCGCGCATCTCGACGGCCATCTTCACCGCGCGCTTGGTGTGGTCGGCAAATTGGATCGGCGCATTGAACAGGATCATCACGCCGTCGCCGGCAAAGCGGTCGAGCGTGCCTTCGTAGCGGTGGATCAATTCGCCGAGCGCTGCGTGATATTCGCGCAGCACGTTCATTGCCTCTTCCGGCTCGGTCGCCTCGGTGAACGAGGTGAAGCCGCGCAGGTCGCAGAACACGACTGTGACCTCGCGGCGGTGGCTGTCGAGCAGCGCATCGTGGCCGTCGGAGGAGGCGATGAGCTGCGCGACCTGCGGAGCGAGGAAGCGCTCGAGGCGCTTGATGCGTCCGATCTCCCCGAGCTGCTTCTCGACGCGCTCTTCCAGGGAGCGATTCCAGTTGCGGAGCTGCTCGGTCTGCTCCTGCAACTTTGCCGCCTGCTGCTGCACGGTCTCATGAGCGGCCGCAAGCTCGCGGCCCTTGTGGTCGACCTCGGTGAACAGGCGCGCATTGCGCATCGCCAGCACCGCCTGATGCGCGAAGGTGCGCATCAATCCGGTGAGGCTGCTTGCGAACTCGCCGCTCGCCCGGCGCAGCACCACCAGCGAGCCGAGCGTGCCCTGCTGGTCGACCAGGGGCACCACGAGCACGGAATGGAAGCCGGCGTTGACGGCGACGTCGCGCAATGGCTGCCTGGTCGCCTCATCGAGATCGGGAAGCGCGATCGGCTCGCCGCTCCGCGCGGCTTCGCCGAGCGGGCTCGCGCCCTCGTCGATGGTGATGTGCGCGCCTTCGACCGACTTGTCGATGCCGTTGGCCTCGACCAGGTTGAACTGGTGCTTGTCGGCATCGTAACCGTAGATCAAGACTGCGTCGGCCTGGCTGATCTCGAGCGCGCGGGCGGCAATCGTCGGCAAGACAGCATCGAGATCGAGCGAGGAGGCGACGGCGCGGCCGACTTCTTCGAGGACCTTAAGCTCGTTGATGGACTGCGCGAGGTCACGCGTGCGCGCTTCGACCTTGGTCTCCAGGCTCGAATAGGTCTCCTGAATCTGGTTCGCCATGCTGTTGAACTGATTTGCCAGTCCCTCCAGCTCATCGGAGGTGCGCACGTCGATGCGGTGGCTGAAATCGCCCTCGCCGAGCCGGTGCGCGCCGGCGCTGAGCGCGGTGATCGGGATCAGCATGCGACGCGCCAGAAGCGTGCCGGCGAGGATCGCGACCAGCAGGCCCATGCCGATCAGGAGTCCGATCCGCACCAGCTGGTCGCGGATCGGCGTCAGCGCCTGCGCAGTCGGCTGCTCGAACAGCACCGTCCAGCCGAGCTTTGGCACCTCGCTTGTGGCCGTCAGCACCGCATGGCCGTTGAAGTCGGCGCCGGAGGACGCGCCGTCGCGGTCGGAGGCGAGCGCGGCTGCGACCTGCGGCAGCTTCGAAAGGTCGGCGGCGACTTCCGGCCCCTTCGACGATGCTGCCAGCACTCTGCCATGCGGGTCGACCACATAGGCAAACGCAACCTTCCCGACCTGGGCGTCGGACAGGAAGTCGGCGAGGAAGCCGAGGTCGACCTCGGCCAGCGTGACGCCGGGCTTGAAGCCGGAATGCGCGACCGAGATCGATATGAACGGCTCCTGGTCGACGAAATGGGCCGGCGTGTAACTGGTGCCGCGGGCGACGGCGTCGGTGAAGCGCGTGTCGCGCGCGTAGTCCGTGCTGCTGCCGCTGGAGACCGCGGCGCGCGAGACGCGCTGCACCACCTTGCCCTCGCCGTCGAGCTGGGTGAGCCGGCTTACGGCCGAGACCTGGTTCAGGAGCTGGACATAGTCGGCGCGGCGCTTCTCGATGGTGTCCTGCGAGGCGCGCGTCACCCAGCTGATCTGGCGCTCGAGATCGGACATCGATTGCTCGATACGCTTGGAGACGGCTTGCGCTTTCTCCTCGAGGCCATCGGTCAGACTTGTCCTGGTGGCGCGATAAGAGATCCAGGTCTCCATCGCGCCGTTGACCGCGAGCACGAACACGACGAGGCCGACGAGGGAGACGACATATTTGGCGAACAGGCCCTCGCGGAAAAACCAGGTCTTGTCTCTCGCTCCCGCCATCCAGATCCTCACGCGCCACGGCCGATGCAGGGGCTGCCCGCCGTTCTAGCACAGTTCCGCCTGCACAACCGCCCAGGCTTGCCGGATATGGGCTAAGGCGCTGGCCGAACAGGAGATTAATTGTCGCTGCAAACCCAGCCCTTTCGGTTCCCTCTCCAGGGAGGGTAGGCCGGAAAAGACTATTCGAGGGACACGCGCCGCCGCAAAAATCACCGGTTAAACAGCTGGCGCAGCACGTCATTCATCGGCTGGCTATTTTGCTGCTCGGCGGACGGGTTGTCCTGGGCCGGCGGAGCGGGCGAGGCTTGCGGTGCCGGTTGGGTGGGCGATCCCGGCAGGCTCCGGCTGCGGCCGGTGCTGGTTCCGGGGGCGCCGCCGGACAGGCCCTGCTGGATCAGATTGCCGATCGCCTCGCCCAGCGACCCGCCGAGCGGATTGTTTTGCGACGGCTGTCCTTGCGGATTGGCGCTGCCGGCATTGTTTCCGTTTGGCGCAGTGCCGCCGAGACCGAGACTGCCCAGGATGTTGCCGAGGCTGGCGCCATCGGGGCCGAACAGGCCCTTGCCCATCTCGCGCAGCTTTGCGTAGGCAGCCTCCGGATTGTCGAGCACGCCCGCCATGTCCGGATAGATCTTTGGCTGCGACCAGGGGCCCTCGATCATCACGGGAATGCCGAAGCCGACGGGATCGGAGGTGCGGCCCTGGCCCTCGGTGGTCATCACCAGTTTCGGCTCGACGCGAAAACCCATCATCTTGGTGTCGAGCGCGATGGTGCCGGCGCCGGTCACGCGCACCAGCGGGCCGACGAGATTGAGATCGGTCGTCACCGCCTGCCCATTGTCGATGCGGAAGGAGGCGGAGAGCTGCGTCAGATCCGTGCTCTGCTCCTGGCTGTCCTGCCAGCCTGACAGTGTGGACGTGGTCAGCGAGCGGATCATCTGCGCGACATTGATGCCGCGTATGGCGCCGTCCTGGAAATTGGCGAACACCGTGCCCTGCATGTTGGCCATCAGGGCGCGCTGGCTGGTGCCTGCAGAGCGCACCGCGATCTTCGCTTGCAGCTTGCCGTCGAGCCGGTCGAAATCGGCGAGCCCCTTGAGCAACGGCAATGCGCGCACGCCGACCAGGTCGGAATGCATGGCAAAGCTCGGCGCGCCGCTGGTCGCATCCAAAATCACCTCGCCGGAGACCTGGCCGCCATAGGCGCCGAGATTGGCCGTACCGGCCTTCAGCACGCCGCCCGCGAGCTTTGCATCGAGCGCGAGAGGTGCGAAACGCGCTTCGCCGATGTTGGCCTCGGTCGCCGAGACCCGCATCTGCGCGTCGACATAGTTGAGTCCGGAGACGCTGATCGGCGCGTCGCTCCAGGGCTGACCGGCGGCGCCGTCGGCGGATTTCGACAGGGGAATGTCGAGCCGCTGGAAGTCGAGATCGAGCTTGACCAGCGGCTTGCTGGCGATGTCGACCGAGGCCCAACCGTTGAACGCGCCCTCGCCGAGCGTGCCGTTGATGCTATTGATCATCACGACCGAGTTGTTCAGCCGCGCCTCGGCGTGGCCGCTGAGCTGGGATTGCAGCAGGCTCGGCGCGTCGATGGCGAAGTCGAGCGGGATCGTCTGTCGCTCGACCGGCGCCGCAGGCGCCACTGCCTTGATGTCAAACTTGATGTCGTGATCGCCGGCCCGCGCCGTGCCCTTGAAATTGACCTTGCTATCGGCATTCACGGTCGCGTCCGCGTTGATCGCGCTGAGCCGGCTTTCGACACGGTCACGCGCGACCGAAAACGCCACTTCGCCGTCTGTGATGGTGACGTGCTTGATGCTGAACCCGCCTACGTCAAGCGGCACGGCCGGCTTCGGTGCGGAAGCACTCGTCGGCATGCGCTCGCGCAGCAGCGGCTGGTAGAGCACGGGGTGGGTGACGAGGAGATCGGAGATCCTCGGATGCCCCGACCACACGCTCGCCAGCGACATGTCGGCCTGAACGCTGTCGATGGTGAGGCGGCTGATGCCGGTGCGGTCCTTCGGATCCTGGAGCGTGAGGTCGCTCAGCGTCACGTTCAGTGTCGGCCACAGGCTGACCTTCGTGGTGCCCGCGATCGTCAGGCGGTAGCCGGTCGCGCTTTCCACCCGCGAGGTGATCGCCGAGGTCAGGAACCCGGAGGGGACACCGATCACCAGCAGAAGCGCGATGACGATGGTGAGGGCGGCGACCGCAGCGCCGGCGAATTTCACTGCTCTCATGTCGACTTTCCAAACGGTTGGCGGCGTCGAACCCGGCCGGGCCCGCTCACCCGTCCGTTGCCCGTCAGTTTATCCCGGGAGGGGAAACCGCTCCAAGCGGCCAAAAATAAACAAGGGGTGCTGCAAAATTATGTGACTTATGACACACTTCTCTCCGCGGGTTTTCCGCGACTCTGATGTTTGATGGTTCCAAGGGAATTGCCAAGGGGGGAATTGCCAAGGGGGGATTACCAAGGTCCTGCAAAGGAAATTGCAATGAGCAAACAGGCCGAATTTGCGGTCATTCTGAGAATGAATCCGATGTTCGTCGACCTCGGTGCAGACGAACTGCAGCGCTTGTCCAATCTCTGCCACACCCAGCATCTGGCGAATGGCGAAGTGCTGTTCCAGAAGGGGGACCCCGGCGATGCACTGTTCGGCGTCCGCCGCGGTCAGGTCCGCATTGAAACCGGCTCCTCCGACGGCAGCCGGCTGACGCTGAATTTCATGGGGCCGGGAGACCTGTTCGGCGAGGTCGCCGTGCTCGACGGCCAGAACCGCACGGCGGATGCGACCGCGGGCGAGGCCAGCGAGCTGTTCGTGCTGCGACGCGAGGATTTCCTCTCCTTCCTGGAACGCGAGCCGAAGGTCGCGATCAAGATCATCACGCTGCTGTGCCAGCGCATCCGCTGGCAGAGCGAGCGTATGGAAGAGTCCATGCTCCAGCCCCTGCCGGTGCGGCTTGCCCGCAGGCTTTGCGCACTGGCGGCCGATTTCGGTTCGGAGGTGCATATCTCGCAGGAGCAGCTCGGCGTCTTCGTCGGCGCCGCCCGCGAAAGCGTCAACCGTCAGCTCCAGGCCTGGCGCAAGGAAGCGATCCTGGACCTGCAGCGCGGTCGGATTCTGCTGAAGAACATGTCCAAGCTGACGTCGATTGCGAGGAATGAATAGGAGAAGGTAAATCCTACTCCGCCGCCGGGTGCACGATGCTCTTTGGCACCGGTGTTGCTTCAGCAGGTGCAGCCGTAACCGTCGGCGCACCATGGTGCTCGTCGGCGTCGGTATCGGCGCTGTGCACGATCAGCCGCTTGCCGAAGCGCCAGATCAGCGCGCCGATGTCATCCATCACCATGAACATCGCGGGCACGAAGACCAGCGACAGCACGGTCGAGAAGATCAGGCCGCCGATCACCGCAAGTGCCATCGGCGAGCGGAACTCGCCGCCGGCGCCGACCGCGAGTGCGCTCGGCATCATGCCGGCGACCATCGCGATCGTGGTCATCACGATCGGGCGGGCGCGCTTCATGCCGGCGTCGATCATGGCTTCGTCACGCGGCTTGCCTGCGCGGATTGCTTCGATCGCAAACTCGACCAGCATGATCGCGTTCTTGGTCACGATGCCCATCAGCATCAAAATGCCGATCCACACCGGCGTTGTGAGTTGCTTGCCGGTCACGAGCAGTGCCGCGATCGCGCCGCCGATCGAGAGCGGCAGCGAGAACAGGATGGTGATCGGCTGGAGGAAGGTGCCGAACAACAGCACCAGCACGGCATAGACCATCAGCAGGCCGGCGGTGATTGCAGTGGCAAAACCGTCCGACAGCTCGTTCAGGCTTTCGGCGTCGCCGGACGGGCTGACCCTCACGCCCTTCGGCAGGCTCTTCATCACCGGCAGCTCGTAGATCTTCCTGGTGGCATCGCCGAGCGCAGCGTGGCCGACGAGGTCGGCGGCTACGGTCGCCTGGCGTTCCCGGTCGTAGCGGTTGATGGTGGTCGGACCCTGGTCGAGCTTGACGTCGGCGATGACCGAGAGCGGTACGCCGCCCTTCTCTCCGTGCTCGCCGAGCGGCACCCGCAACTGTTCGAGGGTTTTCAAATTGCCGCGCGCGGCGTCCTCGAGCTGAACGCGGATCGGCACCAGACGGTCGCCGACGTCGAACTTCGCGAGCGCAGGTCCCACGTCGCCGATGGTCGCGACGCGGATGGTCTGCGACAGGATTTCGGTCGAGACGCCCAGTCGAGCCGCAAGCTCGGCGCGGGGCTCGATGCGCAGCTCGGGCCGCTCGAGCGCGGTTTCCGAGATCACGTCGGAGATGGTCGGGATCCGCTTCATCTGCGTCGCAAGCTCGCTCGCGACGTTGTTGACGATGTTGGCGTCGACGCCGGTGACGACCAGCGAGATTGCGCGCAGGCCGTTCTCGTCGAGGAACCAGAAGCGGATGTCCGGGATGTTTTCCAGCTCCCGGCCGATCGAAAACTCGAGCTCGCGCTGGGTGATCTTGCGGTCGTGCTTCGGCGTATAGTTGATGATCAGGGAGGCGCGCCGGACTTCCTGCGTGCCCGGCGGGACGCGGCCGCCGTCGACGAACACGCTCTTCACCTCGGGCCGCTTGCGCAGCTGCGCGACGATGTCCTCGGTTACCTTTTCGGTATAGGAGAGCTGGGTGCCCGGCGGCAGCTCGATCGCGAGCAGCGATCGTGCGCTGTCCTGCGCCGGCAGGAAGCCCTGCGGCAACAGCGTGATGCTCCAGATCGAGGCGGCGAAGATGCCGAAGCCGATCAGCACGGTGATGAAATAGTGCTTCACCGACCACGCCACGATCTTGTGGTAAGTGCGCAGCACGCGGCCGGGTGGCGGCTCCTCGTGATTGTGATGCTTGAGGAAATAGGCCGCCAGCATCGGGGTGACGAAGCGCGCGGCGAGCAGCGAGAAGAACACCTGCACCGAGACGGTGATGCCGAACTGCTTGAAGAACTGCCCGGCGATACCGGACATGAAGCTGGCGGGCGCAAAGATCGCGATGATCGTCAGCGAGATCGCGATGACCGCGAGCCCGATCTCGTCGGCGGCTTCCAGTGCGGCACGATAGGGCGATTTGCCCATGTTCATGTGCCGCACGATGTTCTCGATTTCGACGATGGCGTCGTCGACCAAGATGCCGGTCGACAGCGTGATGGCGAGGAAGCTGACGAGGTTGAGCGAGAAGCCGAGCAGGTCCATCGCCCAGAAGGCCGGGAAGATCGACAGCGGCAGCGAGATCGCGGCGATGATGGTGGCACGCAGGTCGCGCAGGAACAGCAGCACGATGATGACGGCAAGGATCGCGCCCTCGAAAAGGGTCGAGATCGCGGCCTCGTAGTTGCCCTTGGTGTATTCGACCGAGGTGTCGATCAGCTTCAGGTCGACGTCGGGATAGGCGATCTTGAGCGCATCGATGCGCTTCTGCACGGCGGCGGCGACCACCACGTCGCTGGCGCCCTTCGAGCGCTTGATGCCGAGGGCGACCACCGGCTCGCCGTTGAAGCGGGCGAAGGTGCGGCGATCGGCGATGGTGTCGGTGACAGTGCCGAGATCGTCGAGCCGGACCTCGCCGCCACCGAACAGCGGGATCATGGTGCCGGCCAGATCGCTCAGCGTCTTGGCGCCGGCCAGTGTCCGGATCGCCTGGTCGTTCTTGCCGATCTCGGCGCGGCCGCCGGCGACGTCGACATTGGTGCCGCGCAGGCTCTGGCTGACATTGACGGCGGTGAGGCCCATGGCCTGGAGCCGGTCAGGATCGAGCGAGACCAGAATCTCGCGCTCGACACCGCCGATGCGCTCGACCTGGGCGACGCCGCGCACGCCCTGCAGCGCGCGCTTGACCACGTCGTCGACGAAATAGGAGAGCTGTTCCGGCGTCTTGCCGGGCGAGATCGCGGCATAGGTGACGATCGGCAGGCCGATGACGTCGACGCGCTGGATCAAGGGCTCGGTGACGTTCTGCGGCAGGTTGGAGCGCACCCGCGTCACCGCGTCCTTGACGTCGTTCAGCGCGCGGTCGGTATTGGTCTCGAGCGCGAACTGGATCGTGGTCACCGACAGGCCGTCGGTGATCTGCGAAGTGATGTGCCGCACGCCCTCGACGCCGGAGACTGCGTCTTCAACTGTCTTGGTGACCTGCGACTCAAGCTCCGCAGGCGCAGCACCGAACTGCGACACTGCGACCGAGATCACGGGGATGTCGGCCGAAGGCAATCGCGTCACCGCGAGCTTGGTGAAGGACACCCAGCCCAGGATCAGGAGGATGATGGAAAAGACGACCGACGGCAGCGGATTGCGGATCGACCATGCCGAGATATTGAGAGCCATCAGCGTACTCGCGATCGATCGAGTTCATCGGCGAAGACTGTCTTGATCTGGTCGCCGTCATGGAGCGAAGAGCCGGCGTCGGCCACGACGATTTCGCCGACGTCGAGACCTTCCAGGATTTCGGTTGCGGTGTCGGACGTCAGCCCGACCCGCACCCGTCGCGTCTCGACCGTGTTTCCTTTGACCACCTGGACGGTGAGATGGTCAATGGCAGTCTTGGGAACCGCAACGCCGCAGCTGCGCTTGGCGTCGATGGAGGCGCGGGCAAACATGCCGACCTTCAGTGACGGATTGTTGGCAACGCTGATCCGGACGCGGCCGAGCTGCGTGGCGCGGTCGATCTCGGGCGAGACCAGCCGGACGCGCCCGATCAGGTCGGGGGCATCGTCCCGGCTGATCCGCACCGTCGCGCCGGGATTGAGTTTTGGCATATGCACGGCCGGCACCTGCGCATCGAGTTCGATCTCGCCGCCCACGGCGATGCGGAACATCGGGCCGGCCTGCGGCGAGGCCGGAGCGCCGACGACGGTGCGGACTTCGGTGACGAGGCCTGCTGCGGGCGCCTTGAGCGAGATCGGTCCTTGCGGTCCCGGTCGCGCCGGCTGGCCCGGCATCTGCGGAGGCGGGCTCAGCCGCGCCAGTTCCTGGTTCTCGGTGACGGTGGCACCTTCGGCGACGAAGAGGTCGGTGACGCGCGATCCTTCCTGGTCGGCGGTCACCACGGCCTCGCGGCGCGGCACGAAGAAGCCGGTCACGCGCACCAGATCGGAGAAGCAGGCATTGGTCGATTTCGTCACGACCACCACGGCGTCTCCGGGTGTTTCCTTTACCTCCGGGCGATGGCGGTTCTCGAACCAGTAATAACCGACGCCGAGCGCGACGATGAACAGCGCGGTTCCCGCAGGCTTGATATATTCGGTGATGTTCATCGCCGGATCATCCTGCCTGGCTCACGGCCCGCGAGCTCGCGGCCGCTATTGAAAGAGTTTCCCCGAAACGAAGCTGCGTCCCGCAGGGTTTGCGGGACGCGCATCGGACACTCGAATTTACAGACATTACGACCGGTCACCTGAACAATGTGCCGCCTTCACTTGGACGCGGTGGTCTTGTTTTCCATATTCACGACCTGCACCCGGCGATTGACCTCCGCCATCGGCTGGCTCGGATCCTTCAGCTTGCTCTTGCCATAGCCGACGGTGACGAGGTCGGCCGCGGGAATGCTATACTTGTCGACGAGGTAGCGCTTGATCGCGTCAGCGCGGCGCTCGGACAGGTCCTGGTTGTAGCCCTCGCCGCCAGCGGCGTCGGTGTGGCCGGCGACGACGAAGGTCGAGCCCTTGATGTCAGGATTGGTCAGCGCGCGGCCGAGCGCCTGCACGGACGGCATCGACTTGGCGCTGATGTTGGCCGAGTTGTAGTCGAAGGTGATCTCGAGATCGATATTCGGCTTGTCCTTGGCGGCGGTTGCGATTTCCTCGCGTTCGGTCACCGAGAGCGAGCGCGTGGCGCGGCCCCGCACGCTCTGGAGCAATTTGGTCTCGGCGGTGCTCGGCGCCGGATCGGTGGTTTGCGGTCCGATCGAGAGGCCGCGCGTCAGGGGCTTCTTCGGCGGCGCCAGCGCTCGCACGATCTGGTCCTCGGTGACGTTGTTGCCGGTGTCCTTGTCGTCGCCTGCGAATGCGCTCGATAGCGGCAGCGTCAGCGCGGCGCCGATCGTGAGGATCGAGAGGATCGCGGTCACGCCCTTTGCAGCCAATCTCATTGCCAGTCCCTCCTGCAAAAAAATCCTGCAACAAGCCCGGACGGGCCCTTGCGTCATCCTTGCGTTGGTCTCCGCGGGGCTCTCGGGGGTTCGAGGCGCGGCGCCCCGAATCTCAAAAAAATATCAACGTACTCCGTAACTTGCGAACTCCTGGCCGATGTTCGGATCCATCGCCTTGGCGTTCGCAATGTCCAGCGCGCCTTCCGAGGCCGAGCCGTTGCGCTGCTTGGCAAGCCCTCGCCCATAGAGCGATGAGGTCAGGCGCGGGTTGATCTTCAGCGCCGCATCGAAATCTGCAATGGCGTTCTTCACCGCCCCCGATTTCAGGTTGACCAGGCCGCGGCTGTCCAGCGCATCGACGAAGTTCGGGCGCAGCCGCAGGGCCTCGTTGCAATCCTTCAGTGCGCCCTGGAGGTCGCCGATCACGGTGCGGGTCCAGCAGCGGTTGTTCAGGGCTTCGACGTCCTTGGGATTGATCCGGATCGTGTCGTCGAAATCCTTGATCGCAAGGTTATAGGCGCCCTTGCTGGCATAGACCTGACCGCGCCGGTAGAGCGCGTTCACGTCGTCGGGGTTGGCCGCAATCTTGGCGGTCAGGCTCTTGATGGTCGGATCGTCGGCCAGCGCGGCCTGGCTCGGCCCAGTGTCGGTGTTGCCGCCGATATTGGGGCTGGTGCCGACGTCGGCCGGCTTCACTGGCGGCTGCGTCGCGGGAATCGCCGCATCAACCTGCGGTTTCGGTGATGGCGCAGGGGCTGGCGCGGGAGAAGGCGCAGGTGCGGGAGGCGGCGCTACATTCGCTTCGACCTGCGGCTTCGGCGGCGCCGGCGCAGCCGGAGTTTGGACGGGTGTCGGCGCGGGCGGCGGGTTGTTTGCAACCACCGGCGGTGTGGGGGCGGGTGGGGCCGGCGGCGGCGTGGCCGGCTGCGCCGTGGCGGTCGGCCGCGATCCGCCGGCGCCGGGAATGAAGGAGAAATCCTCGGCTAGCGAGGACGAGATCCACGGCACCTGCTCGTTTCGCGAGGCGCGGGTGACGCCCATCTTGGTGCGGTTCAGCGTTTCCTCCGCCATCAGGTCGGGGACGCGGATTTCCTTCAAAAGTTCCTGGACGAACAGGCTGCGGTCACCGCCGCCATCCGAGGTCACCGAGCTCAAGGCGGCCGAATACATCACCAGCGTGCCGTTCGGCGCGATCACCGGCGCGAGGCCCGCGGAGAAGCTGCGGAACCGCCGCTCGAACGGGTTGCGCCTGGAGGCATCGATCAGCGCGATCTTGACGCCGGCGCCGCGAGTATTGATCTCGCCGAGCACTGTCTCGATGCTGAAACCGTCACGGCGCACGTCGGACTCGGTCCAGATCTGGGCGTCGACCGGGATCATGTAGCTCTGGCGTGCCGACTGGATGCCGAAGCCGCTGTAGAAGATCAGCACGACCGCGCCCGGCTTGATCTTGCCATAGAGCTTGTCGAAGGCGCGGCGCATGCCGTCGCCAGTCAGGTTCTCGCCGACATCGACGGTAAAGCCGTCATGCTTGAGCTCGTCGGCGACGTCGCGTGCGTCGGTGATCGGCTCCTTCAGCGGGCTGTCGGCGTCCGGATATTTGGCATTGCCGATGACCAGCGCATAGCGGTCGCCGGCGGCAAAGGATGGAGCGGTCAGGACGACCAAGAACATCAAGAGCAGAAGCGAAAGAAAGCGAATCTTCATAACGAGCGCGGTCCAGCCAAAAAGGCGCCGTTCGCGAGCTTTGCGCCGCGGCGACCTTAACTTACGCAATTTGCATTATCAAACCGGGGGGTGGGGGCGTCAACCGCTTGGAGAACAGGCATTATCGCGACAATTGACCGCGACGTCGCGGGAAAGATGGGAGGGACGAAAGCGGCTGTCACGGCATCGCTCGATCGGAGGGGGGCCCGGCGGGAACACCTCTTAGCGCGTCCATCGCGACAAAAATGTGATCGGTCTCACATGCGGGCCGGGCGAAAGGCGGCGTTTGACCTTTGCGTCCGGCGATGGCTTGCTGCTCGCGACCGCTCTTTAGGCTCCCCTCAACGAAAAAAGTGCAACCATGGGAAACCTCTACGAAGTCTACGCGCTGCGCTACGCGACGATGTCGCCCCGCACCCCCCACATGAACTTCCTGTCGCCGGACCCGCACGATAGCACCGCGCAGGATCTCGACTATTTCGTCTGGCTGATCCGCGGGGGCGGCCGCGATATCCTGGTCGATACCGGGTTCAACGCCGAGGAAGCCACCTTGCGCGCCCGCAAGCTGACGCTCAATCCGGTCGACGCGCTCGAGCATTTTGGCGTCAAGGCCTCAGCCATTGCCGACATCATCGTGACGCATCTGCACTACGACCACGCCGGCAATCTCGATCGCTTTCCGCATGCGCGTTTCCATCTGCAGGAGCGCGAGATGGCTTACGCGACGGGCCGCTGCATGTGCAACGGCTTATTGCGACATCCGTTCTCGGTCGAGCACGTCACGCAGATGGTGCGCCATGTCTATGGCGAGCGCGTCGGCTTCTATTCCGGCGACGGCGAGGTCGCGCCGGGCGTGACCGTGCACCGCGTCGGCGGTCATTCCGACGGTTTGCAGGTCGTCAGGGTCGAGACCGCGCGCGGGCCAGTGGTGCTCGCCTCCGACGCGGCGCACTACTACGCCAATCTGCAGCGGCGCAGCCCGTTCCCGATCGTCTACAACGTCGGCGACATGGCCGCAGGCTGGGAGACGATCGAGCGCCTCGCCGGCCATCCCGATCGCTTCATCCCCGGCCACGATCCGCTGGTCACCGAGATCTATCCGCGCGCGAGCGACAGCGTCGACGCCTGGGCGCTACATCTGCCACCGATGAAGTCGTTCGTGAAGTGACGACCTAGCCGTCATTCCGGGGCGCGCGTAGAGCGAACCGGAATTTATTCATCCGCGCAACCGGTGGCGCGATGGATTCCGGGTTCGCCGCAGTCGCGGCGCCCCGGAATGACAAGGCAGACTAATACGCCTGCTTCGCGTCCGCCTCTTCGCTGGTCTGGATCAGGTCGAGGCTCTGCTCGATCTTGCCGAGCAGCGCCGACAATTGCTTGCGCTCTTGCGCGGAGAGGCAGCTGAGGATCTCGTCCTCCCGCCGCAACAGTTGCGGAAACAGCTCTTCATAGAGCGCGCGGCCCTTCTTGGTGAGTTGCAGGCGGAATTCGCGGCGGTCGGCTTCGTTCTCGACGCGCTCGATCAGGTCGGCATGTAGCAGCGCGGTCACCGCGCGGCTGATCGTGGATTTATGCGTGCGGGTGCATTGCGAGATGAACTGCGCGCTACAGGCATCGTTGCGGAAGCCGAGCGTGGCGAGCACGCGCCAGGCCGGAATGTCGAGCCCGTGCTGCTCCTGATATTCGACCGCGAGTGCGGAACTCACTTCCGCCGCCAGGCGATTCAGACGGAACGGCACGAATTTGAAAAGATCGAGCCGCGCCTTCGGCGACGCCTCGTTCGCGTCCTTCGCCTTCAGCGCGGCTTCGCTGGATGTCCTCGCCAAAAAATCGCTCCGAATGCCAGTTGACGGACGGCGGCGGCCGGTCCAAGATAGTTGCACGTGAGACTATCTAGCAGATAAGTCCCCTCCTGACCAGAGCGAAAGGTTAGCGCATGGCGCAGGCAAAAACCCAGTTCGGCTATCGCCGCCACCCGGACCAGGATCGCCCCGGCCAGACTCCGGCCGAGCATGCGATCGTGGTGGTGGGCGCGGGGCCGGTCGGGTTGTCGCTCGCGATCGATCTGGCGCAGCGCGGCCAGCGCGTGGTGCTGCTGGACGATGCCGACCGGATCGGCGAGGGCTCGCGCGCGATCTGCTTCTCGAAACGCTCGCTGGAATATTGGGACCGGCTCGGCGTCGGCGACCGCATGGTCGAAAAGGGCGTGGTGTGGAGCGTCGGCAGGATCTTCCACGGCGAGTCCCAGCTCTACCAGTTCAACCTCTTGCCGGAAGAGGGGCACAAGCGGCCCGCCTTCATCAATCTCCAGCAATATTATGCGGAAGCTTATCTCGTCGATCGCATCAACGATCTGCCGGAGATCGACCTGCGCTGGTGCAACAAGGTGACGGCGCTCGAGCAACGCAACGATTCCGCCCTGCTGACGATCGAGACGCCCGAAGGCGCCTATCGCCTCTCCGCGCAATACGTTATCGCCTGCGACGGTGCGCGCTCCTCGCTGCGGCAGATGGTCGGTGCGGACTTCGCCGGTCAGGTGTTCGAGGATCAATTCCTGATCGCCGACGTCAAGATGACCGCGGAATTCCCGACCGAGCGCTGGTTCTGGTTCGATCCGCCGTTCCATGCGGGACGTTCGGCGCTCTTGCACAAGCAGCCGGATGACGTCTGGCGCATCGACCTCCAGCTCAATCGCTATGCCGACCCTGGCGTCGAGAAGAAGCCGGAAAACGTGCGGCCGCGGATTGCGCGCATGCTCGGGCACGACAAGTTCGATTTCGAATGGATCTCGCTCTACAAATTCCAGTGCCGGCGCATGGACCGCTTTATCCATGGCCGCGTGATCTTTGCCGGCGACTCCGCGCACCAGGTCTCGCCCTTCGGCGCGCGCGGCGCCAACTCGGGACTTGAGGACGCAGAGAATCTCTCCTGGAAGCTCGATCGGGTGCTGCGCGGCCAATCGCCGGCGACCTTGCTCGAGAGCTACCACGTCGAGCGCAGCATGGCGGCGGACGAGAACATCCGCGAATCGACCCGCTCGACGGACTTCATGGCGCCGAACTCGCACCAGGAGGCGCGGCTGCGCAAGGCGGTGCTGTCGCTGGCGAAAGAGACCGAGTTCGGCAAGCGCATGGTCAATGGCGGCCGGCTCTCGGTGCCTTGTAGTTACAACTCGCCGCTGTCCTCGGCCGACGTGGAGACGTGGAACGGTGGCCCGCGGCCCGGCTGTTCCATGCTGGATGCGCCGGTCAGGACGCGTGCGGGGGAGGGCGCCTATTTGACCGATATGTTCCGCAAGGGCGGAACGCAATTTGCCGTGCTCGGGTTTGGCAATGGTGCGGCGATCGAGCTGCCCGGCGACGTGAAGGACATCCGCGTCGGCGGCGAAGGCGGACTGGTCGACCCCGGCGGGCTCGCCGCAAAGCGCTACGACGCCGGGTCTGACACGGCCTATCTGCTGCGGCCCGATGGCTACGTCGCGGCACGCTTTCGTCATCCGACAAAGGCGATGGTCGCAGCGGCATTGTCGCGCGCCCAAGGCTTGAATTGAACAAGGCTTGAACTGAAGGTTTTGCGAGAATGGCTCTCTCTACCAGCTCGAACTTCGCGCGGCCCGATGACGCCTTCCGCGCCATCGTCGAGGCGCATCGTGGTCTCAGCGAGGAGCAGAGCGCGGATTTTGACGCCGCTCTGGTCCTGATCCTCGCCAACCATATCGGCGATATCGACGTTCTCCGGGAAGCGATCGTGCTCGCCAGGCGCCGCATGGTCGACGGCAAGCAGCAGCAACAGCAACAACAATAACCGTGCAAGGAACGAACTGATGGCGAAGACCTTCGCATCCACCGGCGATCTCGCGGAGAAGAAGGTCACCTTCTCCGAGATCGGCCCTGATCTCTATGCCTTCACCGCCGAGGGCGATCCGAACTCCGCCGTCATCGTCGGCGAGGACGGCTGTCTGGTGTTCGACGCGCAGGCAACGCCCGCGATGGCGAACAAGGTGATCGAGCGCGTTCGCAGCGTCACCGACAAGCCGATCAAATATGTCGTGCTGTCGCATTATCACGCCGTCCGCGTGCTGGGCGCGTCCGCCTACAAGGCGCAAGGCATCGTCGCCTCGCAGGAGACCTATCGGCTGATCGAGGAGCGCGGCAAGCAGGACTGGGATTCCGAGTATGGTCGATTTCCTCGTCTGTTCCAGGATGCGCAAAGCATTCCCGGCCTGACCTGGCCGACGCTCACCTTCGAAGGCGAGATGTCGATCTATCTCGGCAAACGCGAGGTGCGGCTGATGCAGCTCGGGGCCGGCCACACCTCGGGCGACATCCTCGCCTGGGTGCCGGATGCCGAGGTGATGTTCTCCGGTGATCTCATCGAATACCACTCGGCCTGCTATTGCGGCGATGCGCATTTGCGGGAGTGGCCGCTGACGCTGAACGAGATCCGCAACTTCAATCCGAAGGCGATCGCGCCGGGCCGCGGCGATGCGCTGAAGGGGACCACGACCGCGCGCGAGGCAATCGCGATGACGCGCGATTTCGTCACCACGCTCTATGGCGCGGCCGAAATCTCCGTCGCCAAGGGCCGCACGCTGAAGGAAACGATGGCGGCGACGCGCGAGGTGATGGATCCCAAGTTTTCGAGCTTTGCCATCTACGAGCACTGCCTGCCATTCAACGTGTCGCGCGCCTTTGACGAGGCGTCGGGGATCGACGACCCCGTGATCTGGACCGACAAGCGCGACCAGGAGATGTGGGCTGCCTTGCAAGGAGGAGGATAGTCATGAACATCAACACCTCGCCTGATCAAATCGTTCGCAGCACGGCCCAGGTCACGCCGGGCTACATGTCCGGCTTCGGCAACAGCTTTGAGACGGAGGCGCTGCCGGGCGCGCTGCCGATGGGGCGCAATTCGCCGCAGCGCTGCGCCTATGGGCTCTATGCCGAACAGCTCTCGGGCTCGCCCTTCACCGCGCCGCGCGGCACCAACGAGCGCTCCTGGCTCTATCGCATCCGCCCGTCGGTGAAGCATTCGGGACGCTTCGAGAAGGTCGATGCCGGCCTGTGGCGCTCGGCACCGTGCCATGAAAACGATCTGCCGATTGCGCAGCTCCGCTGGGACCCGACGCCGATCCCGAAGGAGGAGATCACGTTCCTTGAGGGCGTGCAGACCATGACGACGGCCGGGGATGTCAACACCCAGGCCGGAATGGCCGCGCATGTCTACCTCGTCACCAAATCGATGGTGGACCAGCATTTCTACAATGCTGACGGCGAGCTGATGTTCGTGCTCCAGCAGGGCAATCTTCGTCTCGTCACCGAGTTCGGCCGCATCGACGCCGAGCCCGGCGAGATCGTGGTGATCCCGCGCGGCGTCAAATTCCGCGTGGAGATTCCGAACGGGCCCGCGCGCGGCTATCTCTGCGAAAATTATGGCGGCGCCTTCACGCTGCCGGAGCGCGGACCGATCGGCGCCAACTGCCTTGCCAACGCGCGGGACTTCCTGACGCCGGTGGCCTGCTACGAGGACAAGGACACGCCGACCGAGCTCTACGTGAAGTGGGGCGGCTCCCTGTTCAAGACGACGCTGCCGCATTCGCCGATCGACGTGGTCGCCTGGCACGGCAACTACGCGCCCTACAAATACGATTTGCGCAGCTTCTCGCCGGTCGGCGCGATCGCCTTCGACCATCCCGATCCCTCGATCTTCACGGTGCTGACCTCGCCGTCGGAGACGGCGGGCACGGCGAATATCGACTTCGTCATCTTCCCGGAGCGCTGGATGGTCGCCGACAACACCTTCCGTCCGCCCTGGTATCACATGAACATCATGAGCGAGTTCATGGGGCTGGTGTACGGCGTTTATGATGCGAAGCCGCAAGGCTTTGTGCCGGGCGGGATCTCGCTGCACAATTGCATGCTGCCGCACGGCCCCGACCGCGACGCGTTCGATCACGCGAGCAACGGCGAGCTGAAGCCCGTCAAGCTCACCGGCACGCTCGCCTTCATGTTCGAGACCCGCTTCCCCCAGCGCGTCACTGAGCATGCCGCGAAGTCGTCGACGCTCCAGGACGACTATGCCGATTGCTGGAAGGGCCTCGAGAAACGCTTCGATCCGAATAGGCCGTGATGATTTGTTTTGCTCGTCATCGCCGGGCTTGACCCGGCGATCCACGCGTTTCCTCCCGTGCTGTCATTCCGGGGCGATGCGAAGCATCGAACCCGGAATCTCGAGATTCCGGGTCTGGTCCTTCGGACCATCCCGGAATGACGACCTCAATCCCGGAGAGTCTCGTGCCCCAACCCAACGACCCCAGCCTCCGCTCCTTCATCGACGTCGATCCGTCCTCCGACTTCCCGATCCAGAACCTGCCATACGGCGTGTTCTCGACGGCGGCCTATCTGGCGCCGCGGGTTGGTGTTGCGATCGGGGACTACGTGCTTGACCTCTGGGAACTCGAGCAGGATTCCCGGCTCGACGTGGGCCCGCTCGGCGTGTTCTCCGCGCCGTCACTCAATCCGTTCATGGCGCTGGGACCAAAAGTCTGGGCGAAGACGCGGGCGCGAATCAGCGAGCTGCTGCGTCGCGACCATCCGGAGCTGCGCGACAACGAGGAGCTGCGCAAGCAGGCCCTGGTGCCGATGCGCGACGTGCGACTGCATCTGCCGTTCGCGGTCTCCGGCTATACCGATTTCTATTCGTCCAAGGAGCACGCCACCAATGTGGGCGTGATGTTCCGCGGCAAGGACAATGCGCTGCAGCCGAACTGGCTCTACATGCCGATCGGCTATAACGGCCGCGCCTCGACGGTGGTCGTGAGCGGCACCAGGGTGAAGCGGCCGCGCGGACAGTTGAAGCCGCCGACGGCCGAGGTGCCAAGCTTCGCAGCCTGCAAGCGGCTCGATTTCGAGCTGGAGATGGGCGTCGTCATCGGGCAGCCGTCGCCGATGGGCGGCATGCTCAGCGAGCAACAGGCCGAGGAGATGATCTTCGGCTTCGTCCTTCTCAACGACTGGAGCGCGCGCGACATCCAGCAGTGGGAATATGTGCCGCTGGGCCCGTTCCTCGCCAAGGCCTTTGCCACCTCGATCAGCCCGTGGGTGGTGACGCGCGAGGCGCTGGAGCCGTTCTGCACGAAAGGTCCCGAGCAGAGCCCGGCGCCGCTCGATTATCTCAGACAGGATCGGCCGCAGAACTACGATATCGAGCTCGACGTCTCCTTGCGCGCCGCCGGCACGAATGCGGCGACGAGCATCAGCCGCACCAATTTCAAGTACATGTACTGGTCGTCGGTGCAGCAATTGATGCACCACGCCTCCGGCGGCTGCGCCATGAATGTCGGCGATCTTCTGGGCTCCGGCACGATCTCGGGCCCGGAGAAGAACCAGCGCGGCAGCCTGCTGGAGATATCCTGGAACGGCACCGAGCCGGTGGAATTGCCCGGCGGGGTGAAGCGATCGTTCCTTGCAGACGGTGACAGCCTCGCGATGCGCGGCTGGTGCCAGGGCGACGGCTACCGCGTCGGCTTCGGCGAGGTCGAGGGGACGATTCTACCGGCGGAGTGAGGCGACGTTCTAACGCCACACTCCGTCATTGCGAGCGCAGCGAAGCAATCCAGAATCCTTCCGCAGAAAGATTCTGGATTGCTTCGTCGCTTCGCTCCTCGCAATGACGGTGTGGCGAGAGTCTACCGCTCCTCCGGAGGCACGCCGCGGATTCTGGCCGAATGCGCCGCGACAACCTCTGCGCTGTATTTCAAATGCACCCGCTTGTCCGACGGCAAGTGCTTCGTCACGCACACGCCGGGCCGCCATTCCTTCTCGGGGCGGATCGGGCGCGGCGCAAAGCCGCCGCCGCAGTTCGGGCAGACGTTGAAGAGTTTCGTCTCGACGCAGTCCGCACAGAACGTGCATTCATAGGAGCAGATCCGCGCATTCGTAGCATTCGGCGGCAGGTCGCAGTCGCAATATTCGCAGTTCGGCCGAAGCTGGAGGGCCATGGCTGAAATCTCCCCGAGCATGATTCGGACCCGAAGGGCCGCGTTGGCGCAAAGTGTGGAGCGGTCTTCCCTCGCGACAAACGCGGAAGGCGTTTGCGCGGAGATCATGCTCAAACAAAAATAGGCTAGCGCCGATCATCGCAGATCGCGCCCCTCGCGCGAATGCCGCAATTCCCTCGATTTCAGCCAGGCGTGAGTCCCTTCAAGGGCAGCCGCGAGCTCTCCTTCAGACGGTCGAGCACGATCGAGGAGCGCACATGCGCGACGCTCTGGTGCGGCATCAGCACGTCGTTGACGAGATTGGAGAGCCCCTTGAGGTCGCGCAGCACGGCCTTCAGCACATAATCGGCGTCGCCGGTGAGTGAATAGGCTTCCTGGATCTCGTCGATGCGGCCGACCAGGGTGCGGAACCGCTTGGCATTGTCGGGCGAGTGCGTCGCCAGGGTCACCTGGATGAAGGCGACGACGCCGAAGCCGAGCGCCTCGCTGGAGAGGTCGGCATGGTAGCCCGCGATCACCTTCTCCTCCTCCAGCCGCATCCGCCGCCGCGAGCATTGCGAGGCCGAGAGCCCCGCGATGTCGGCGAGCTCCTGGTTGGTGAGGCGGCCGTCATCCTGGAGCGCGGTCAGGATCTTGAGATCGAAGGCGTCGACCTGGATCATGCGTCATTTGTCCATTTCATGCACAAACCATGCATATGCTACCGGAATCGCGTCCCGTTTGCACGCCCATTGCGCGCCCCATGAAGGATAGTTCAGGCGAACAATCCGGGAGAGATCGCCAATGGGTCCGTTTCCGCACGATGCACCGCCCGCCACCATCAGCGCCGACAATCCGATGGGCACCGACGGGTTCGAGTTCGTCGAATACGCCCATCCCAATCCGCAAGAGCTGCACGCGCTGTTCACGCTGATGGGCTTTGCACCCGTCGCGCGCCACCGCACCAAGAAGATCACAGTCTATCGCCAGGGTGACATCAATTACCTCGTCAACGAGGAGCCCGGCACGCATGGCTTCGATTTCGTCGCCGCGCATGGGCCGTGCGCGCCATCGATGGCGTTCCGCGTGGTCGATGCGAAGGCGGCCTATGACCGCGCGATCGCGCTCGGCGCCGAGCCGGCCGAGGCAACGTCCGCGCAGAAGACGCTGGATGTGCCCGCGATCAAGGGCATCGGCGGCAGCCTCCTCTATCTCGTCGATCGCTATGGCGCGAAAGGCTCGGCCTATGATGCCGAGTTCGAATGGCTTGGCGCCCGTGACCCGCGCCCGGTCGGCGCCGGCCTGTTCTATCTCGATCACCTCACCCACAACGTCCATCGCGGCCGCATGGATGTCTGGGCTGGCTTCTACGAGAAGCTCTTCAACTTCCGCCAGATCCGCTTCTTCGATATCGAGGGCCGCGCGTCCGGCCTGTTCTCGCGCGCGCTGACCAGCCCCGACGGCAAGATTCGCATTCCCATCAACGAGGATGCGGGCGAGTCCGGTCAGATCGAAGAATATCTGAAGGTCTATCGCGGCGAAGGCATTCAGCACATCGCCTGCGGCTGCCGCGAGATCCACGGCACGATCGAGGGGCTGCGTGAGGCCGGCCTACCCTTCATGCCGTCACCGCCCGACACCTATTTCGAGAAGGTCGACGCGCGGCTGCCCAGGCACGGCGAGGACGTCGCGCGATTGCAGCGCAACGGCATTTTGATCGACGGCGAGGGTGTCGTCGACGGCGGCCAGACCAAGGTGCTGCTCCAGATCTTCTCGGCGAACGCGATCGGCCCGATCTTCTTTGAGTTCATCCAGCGCAAGGGCGACGACGGCTTTGGCGAGGGGAATTTCAAGGCGCTGTTCGAATCGATCGAGGAAGATCAGATTCGGCGCGGCGTGCTGAAGGTGGACGACGCGGCTTAAGCACGCGTTGTTGGGCACGCTGTCTCATCAAACACAACTGTCGTCCCGGCGAAGGCCGGGACCCATAACCCCAGGGAGTGGTTGTGGCGCGAAAGCGGTAACCCAGAGTCTTCGTCAAACCACTTCCTGTGGTTATGGGTCCCGGGCTCGCGCTTCGCGCGCCCCGGGACGACGAGCGGGGAGTGCGGCGGCAGCGCCGCTACCGCCCCGCCTTCCACGCGCTCGTCACCGTCCCAATGTCCGCCGCTTCCGGCTCGCGAACCACTGACGGCGTGCGCGAGAACCGCGGCGCGGGCGCCGGCTGCTTCACGTCGTGGCGCTCGATGAAGACGTTGCGCGCGACCATGTGCGGATGCTCGGTGGCTTCCGACATCGTCAGCACCGGCGCGAAGCAGATGTCGGTGCCTTCCATGATCCTGCACCAGTCCTCGCGCGTTTTGCTCTTGAAGACGGCCTTCAATTTCTCCTTCAGCGCCGGCCAGGCCTTGCGGTCCATCTGTGCCTCGAAATCGGCGTCGGTGAGCCCGGCGTGTTGCCGCAGCAGCGCGTAGAATTGCGGCTCGATCGAGCCGATCGAGATGAAATGGCCGCAGGCGCATTCGTAGACGCCGTAGAAATGCGCGCCGCCATCGAGAAAGTTCTGGTCGCGGCCTTCGGTCCAGCGGCCCATCGCGGTCATGTCGAAGAAGAACGACATCAGCGACGCCGCGCCGTCGCACATCGCGGTGTCGACCACCTGGCCCTTGCCGGACCTTTGCGCTTCCAGGAGCGCCGCGAGCACGCCGACCACGAGATAAAGCGCGCCGCCGCCGAAATCGCCGACCAGGTTGAGCGGCGGCACCGGCGCATCCTTCGTGCCGATCGCGGCCAGCGCGCCGGTAATGGAAATGTAGTTGATGTCGTGGCCCGCGGCATTCGCCAGCGGTCCTTCCTGGCCCCAGCCGGTCATGCGGCCGTAGACGAGCTTTGGGTTGCGCGCGAGCACGACGTTGGGGCCGAGCCCGAGCCGCTCCATCACGCCGGGACGGAAACCTTCGATCAGCGCGTCCGCGTTGGCGAGCAGGTCGAGAACCTGCGCGATTGCGCCCTTGTCCTTCAGGTCGAGCTCGATCACCTTGCGGCCGCGGCCGGCCACCGACTTCATGCTCTTCTTCGCGCCGACGCGATCGAGCGTGACGACCTCGGCGCCCATGTCGGCGAGCAGCATGCAGGCGAAGGGACCGGGGCCGATGCCGGCGAATTCGACGATGCGGAAACCTGCGAGCGGGCCGGAGGCGCGGACGGAGGAGCCTTCTGATCTTTCCTGGGCTGATTGATCGAGCACGTTGTTGTTTCCTCGGGGTCGCAAGACGGGCGCGGGAGACGCGGCACCCGTTGGACGTTCCTCTGCGGGGCGAGTTAATCCGTCGATTAAATTTTCTCGCCTTCGACCCGACGAGGCAAGCGCTTTTGATGCATGGGCGCATAATAAAAGCGGCGCGCATTGCTGCGCGCCGCGGAAAATTTGCGTCGAGACGCTAAAGCGCGATCAGCCCGCGGCGGCCACCGCGCGCTGCGCCATCACCTTGATCAGATTGGCGCGGTAGTCGGACGAGCCGTGCAGATCGGAGAGCAAGCCGCTTGCCGGGATCGTCACGCCGTCGATGCTTGACGCCGCCCAGTTCGCCTTGAGCGCGGCTTCGATCGCGCCAACGCGCATCACGCCGCTCTGCGAGGCGCCGGTCACGGCCACCCGGACGTCGCCCGACTTGGTCTGGGCAACGAACACGCCGGTCAGTGCGAAGCGCGAGGCCGGGTGCGGGAATTTGGCGTAACCCGCCTTCGCCGGAACCGGGAACGACACGGCGGTGATGATCTCGCCGTCCTCAAGGGCGGTCGCGAACAGGCCCTTGAAGTAGTCGTCCGCCGCGATCGAGCGCTTGTTGGTCTTGATCGTCGCACCCAGCGCCAGCACGGCGGCCGGATAGTCGGCGGCCGGATCGTTGTTGGCGAGCGAGCCGCCGATCGTGCCGCGATAGCGCACCGCGGGATCGCCGATCAGTGAGGCCAGATACGCAACCGCCGGGATCGCCTTCATCGCGGCGTCGCTGGTCGCGACGTCGTAATGCGGTGTCGCGGCCTTGATGGTCAGCGTGTCGCCGGAGGCATCAACGCCGATCAGCTCCTTGATCTTCGCAAGGTCGATCACGTCGGAGGGGCTGGCGAGCCGCTGCTTCATCACCGGCAGCAGCGTCTGGCCGCCGGAGAGATATTTTGCCTCGCTGCCCTTGGCGAACAGCGCGGCTGCCTCGTCGACAGAGGAGGCACGATGATAAGTGGTCTGGTACATCTTCGTTCCTCCTCTTAAGCCGCGTGGATCGTGCGCCACACCCGGTCAGGGGTTGCGGGCATTTCCAAATTGTTCTTGCCGATCGCATCCGTGATCGCGTTGATCACGGCAGCGGACGCGCCGATCGCGCCGGCCTCGCCGCAGCCCTTGATGCCGAGCGGATTGCCCGGGCAAAGGGTCGTGGTGTGGCTGAGCTTGAACGACGGCAAATCGTCGGCGCGCGGCATGGTGTAATCCATGAACGAGGCCGTGATCGGCTGTCCGTTGGCGTCATAGACGGCGTGCTCGAGCAGCGCCTGGCCGATGCCTTGTGCGAGGCCGCCATGGACCTGGCCCTCGACGATCATCGGATTGATCAGGCGCCCGAAATCGTCGGCCGCCACGAAGTTGACGAACGACGTCTTGCCAGTGGCGGGATCGACCTCGAGCTCGCAGATGTAGGCGCCGGCCGGGAAGGTGAAGTTGGAGGGGTCGTAGAAGGCGCTTTCCTTCAGGCCCGGCTCCATCCCGTCAGGTAGATTGTGCGCCGTATAGGCCGCGAGCGCGACCATCGGCAGCGCGATCGACTTGTCGGTGCCGGTGACCTTGAACTCGCCATTCTCGATGACGATGTCGGCTTCCGAGGCTTCGAGCTGATGGGCCGCGATCTTCTTGGCCTTGGACTCCACCTTCTCCATCGCTTTCAGGATCGCGGTGAGACCGACGGCCGCGGAGCGCGAGCCGTAGGTGCCCATGCCGAACTGCACCTTGTCGGTGTCGCCATGGACGATCGAGATCTGGCTGATCGGAACCCCTAAGCGTTCCGAAATGAGCTGAGCGAACGCCGTCTCATGGCCCTGGCCGTGGCTGTGTGAACCGGTCAGGACCTCGATGGTGCCGACCGGGTTGACGCGTACCTCGGCCGATTCCCACAAGCCGACGCCGGCGCCCAGGCTGCCGACCGCCTTCGACGGAGCGATGCCGCAGGCCTCGATGTAGCAGGAGACGCCGATGCCGCGCAGCTTGCCTTGGGCCTTCGCCTGCGCCTTGCGGCCTGCGAAGCCGGCATAGTCGATCGCTTTCATGGCTGCATCGAGCGAAGCATTAAAGTCGCCGGTGTCATAGGCCATGATGACCGGCGTCTG
This sequence comes from Bradyrhizobium sp. CCGUVB23, assembly GCF_024199885.1. NCBI lineage: Bacteria > Pseudomonadati > Pseudomonadota > Alphaproteobacteria > Hyphomicrobiales > Nitrobacteraceae > Bradyrhizobium > Bradyrhizobium sp. CCGUVB23. The sequence goes on along the minus strand of NZ_JANADQ010000001.1, from coordinate 3,531,377 downwards.
GTGCGGGAACTGCGTGATGAAGTTGGTCTTGCGCAGCGCGGCAGGATCGACCTTCAGTTGCCGTGCCGCCGTCTCCATCATCCGTTCGACCAGGTAGCTCGCCTCGGGCCGGCCCGCGCCGCGATAGGCATCGACCGGCGTGGTGTTGGTGTAGACGGCGATCACCTCGGCATGGATCGCCGGGATGTCGTACTGGCCCGACAGCAGCGTCGCGTAGAGATAGGTCGGCACCGCCGAGGAGAACAGCGACATATAGGCGCCGAAATTGGCGTAGGTTTTCACCTTCAGGCCGGTGATCTTGTTGTTGGCGTCGAACGCCATCTCCGCATGCGTGACATGGTCGCGGCCATGCGCGTCGGTGAGGAAGGCCTCGGTGCGGTCGCCGGTCCATTTCACCGGACGGCCGGTCTTCTTCGACGCCCACAGCGCCACCATCTCCTCGGGGTAGATGTAAATCTTGGAGCCGAAGCCGCCACCGACGTCGGGTGCGATCACGCGCAGCTTGTGCTCTGGCGCGATGTTGTAGAAGGCCGACAGCACGAGCCGCGCGACATGCGGATTTTGCGATGTCGTGTAGAGCGTGAAATGCTCTTCCGCCTCGTTGTAGTCGGCAACCGCCGAGCGCGGCTCCATCGGGTTCGGTGCGAGGCGGTTGTTGGTGAGGTCAAGCTTCACCACATTGGCTGCCTTCGAGAAGGCGTCGTTCACGGCACTCTCGTCGCCGATGACCCAGTCATAGATCTGGTTGCCGGGTGCCTCGGGATGGAGTTGAGGCGCGCCGGCCTTGATCGCGTCGGTCACGTTCGCGACAGCGGGCAGTTCCTCGTAATCGACGACCACGGCTTCGGCGGCGTCACGCGCCAGGTTCTTGCTTTCGGCGATCACGACTGCGACCGCCTGGCCGACGAAGCGCACCGTTTCCGGCGCCATCGCCGGCCATGCGCCCATCTTCATCGGGCTACCGTCCTTGGAGGTGATGGCCCAGCCGCAGATGAGGTTGCCGACCTTGTCGTCGACGATCTGCTTGCCGTTGAGCACCGCGACCACGCCCGGCAGCTTCAACGCCGCGGAGGCGTCGATGCCTTTCACCTTGGCGTGCGCGTGGGGGCTGCGGATGAAATGGGCATACGTCATGCCCGGTAGCTTGACGTCGTCGACATACCGGCCCTTGCCGGTAATGAAACGCTTGTCTTCCTTGCGCACAACGCTTGCGCCGATGCCTTCAACACCCATGTCCTGTCCTCCCGACCGGAATTTGTTTGACCGCGCTTTCCATCGAAAGCTGCGGCGGTTGTTCGATTAGGCGAGGTCGCCGCTTACTCGGCGGCCTGCGCGACCTTCATGCGGCCGGCGGCATCCAGCACCGCCTTCACGATGTTGTGGTAACCGGTGCAGCGGCAGATATTGCCTTCGAGCTCGTGGCGGACGGTGGCTTCATCGAGCTGGCCACCGTGGCGCTGCACGATGTCGACCGCCGACATGATCATGCCCGGCGTGCAGTAGCCGCACTGCAAACCGTGATTATCGCGGAACGCCGCCTGCATCGGGTGCAGTTCGTCGCCCTTGGCAAGACCTTCGATCGTGGTGACGTTTGCGCCGTCGGCCTGGCCTGCCAGCATGGTGCAGGATTTTACCGCGCGGCCGTCGATATGCACGACGCAGGCGCCGCACTGGCTGGTGTCGCAGCCGACATGCGTGCCGGTGAGGTTGAGGTGATCGCGCAGGAGATGGACCAGCAGCGTGCGGTCCTCGACATCGACAGAGACAGCCTTGCCGTTCACTGTCAGTTTGACTGTAGACACGTGAGTACCTCCCATATGTGTTTTGTCGTTATTCCAATTAGAGACAGCGCGAACGGAACTTTGCAACTGGGATTTTGGGGACCGTGCGTCATGGAAAGGTCATCGTGACCAGTCGCAGGCGCGCGATTCGATCATGACGTTTCGTGCCGCCGCCAGCTGCGTGGCGCGGCCCGTGAGACGCTTTCGGAAAGATCTGCTTCGCGCCTGCGTCGGCGTGCCTTCCATGCCGCCGCGCGACGTCGCTCGCGCTCGGACCTCAGCCCTGTCGCGCGTCGTTTCTCCCTTTGATGCCTTGTTCGTTGAGCGAATAGGAGCACGCGCTCACGGCTTTGTAATCGCGATCTTGGTAGTAGGTTTTTGCGAGCTAAGTCATTGATTTTATTGGAGGCGCCTCTGGCAGGGTCCGGCCGTCGCGGCGATTGGGGCGCCCTAGTACTTGCTGGCGATTGATCGAAAGCGGACGCCGCCCCCTAGTCGGGCCCTACAAGCAAACAGGAGGGTGGAAGCGATGCAGATGAACGACAGTCAGCGGATCCCGGCGTCGAAGGCCAAGGTGTGGGCTGCGCTCAACGATCCCGACATTCTCAGGCGCTGCATTCCCGGCTGCCAATCGCTCGAGATGGCATCGCCGACGGAAATGACGGCAACCGTGGTGCTGAAGGTTGGTCCGGTGAAGGCGACGTTCAGCGGCAAGGTGACGCTGGCCGATATCGACGCGCCCAACGGCTATCGCATCATCGGCGAAGGCGCCGGCGGCGTCGCAGGTTTCGCCAAGGGCGGCGCGAAAGTCAGGCTCGAGGAAGAATCGCCCGACGTCACCATCCTGCACTACGAGACCGACGCGCAGATCGGCGGCAAGCTCGCGCAACTCGGCTCGCGGCTGATCGATTCGACGTCGAAGAAGCTGGCCGCGAATTTCTTCGAGAGCTTTGCGACTGTGGTAGCGCCATCATCGTGATTGACGCAGGTGATCGACGCGCGACGTCAGGTGCAACGATCGGATCGCGGCACGATGTTGCCGCAAATCCGATCGTGCATTGCGAGCTGCAAAATAATGGCAAGACGCGAGCGTCGACAACGAGATGAGCGGCAAACGCCGCCAGTGATTTGCACTACTACCTTCCGCCTATACTAAGCGCGCCAAGCCGATGCTGTAATTTCCAACGATGGATCGCAGACAAACTGCGCATCACGAGCGCAGCGCGCTCAGGCGCCCAACATGGCGTGCACACCAACACCGCGGAGGGAATACATGACCTTTGGAACGAAGGGCTTTTTGGCTGGCATTTCGATGATTGCGATGCTGGCCGCCAGCACGTCGGGCGTTCGCGCCAACGACTCGGTGCTCAAGGCGCAATCCGATGCGAACCAGTGGGCGGTTTCCGGCCACGACTATGGCAACACGCGCTTCAGCCCGCTCAATCAGATCAACACCGAGAACGCCGGCAAGCTGACGCTCGCCTATTCGTTCTCGCTGGCGTCGCTGCGCTCGAACGAATCCTCGCCGATCGTGATCGGCAACACGCTCTACGTCTCGAGCTCCTGGGGCCCGAAATACGTCTACGCGCTCGATGCCGCGACCGGCGCGCGCAAATGGACCTGGGAGCCCGACATTCCCGATGACGTGCTGCAATACGCCTGCTGCGACGTGAACAATCGCGGCGTCACCTACGCCGACGGCAAGATCTTCGTCGGCCGCCTCGACGGCAAGCTGACGGCGCTCGATGCTGCGACCGGCAAGTCGCTGTGGACCGCCAAGGTGGTCGACTACAAGCAGGGTTCGGTCATCACTTCGCCGCCGCTCGTCGTTCGCGACAGGGTCATCACAGGCTTCGGCGGCGGCGAGTATGGCGTGCGCGGCGCGCTGCTCGCGTTCGACATCAACACTGGCAAGCAGATGTGGCAGACCTTCACCGTCCCCAAACCGGACGAACCAGGCGGCGACACCTGGAAGGGCGACTCCGCCGAACACGGCGGCGGCGCGGCCTGGCTGGTCGGCTCCTATGATCCCAAGAGTGATACGGTTTATTGGGGCACCAGCAATCCCGCTCCGTGGAACTCGGCTGTCCGCTCGACGGGCAATGGCGATTTCGGCAAGCTGACCAATCTCTATACGGCCTCCACGCTCGCCCTCGACCCCAACACCGGCAGGATCAAGTGGCACATCCAGACCACGCCGGCCGATGCCTGGGACTATGACGGCGTCAACGAAGCCGTGCTTGCCGACCTCAATATCGGCGGCAGCAACGTTCCGGCGCTGATGAAGGCGGATCGCAATGGCTTCTTCTTCGTCGCCAACCGCGAGACCGGCAAGGTTCTTTCGGCTGAGAAATATGTCTTCTCCAACTGGGCGCAGAAGTGGGACGTCGCCACCATGCGTGCGGTCGAAGACCCCGAGAAGCGTCCGGGACCTGGCCATCCCATCAAGGACGTCTGTCCGAACCTGATCGGCGGCAAGAACTGGCAGCCGATGTCGTTCAATCCGCAGACCGGTCTCGTCTACATCCCGTCCAACAATGTTTGCATGGACTGGTCGGTGAGCGACATTTCCTACAAGCGCGGCGTGTTCTATCTGGGTGGTGAGTTCCCGCCCAAGGAAGGCCCCGGCGGCTTCATGGGCGAGCTCGTGGCCTGGGATCCGGTCGCGCAGAAGAAGGTCTGGTCCATCAAGGAAGACCTGCCGTTCAACGGTGGCACGCTGACCACGGCTGGCGGCCTGGTGTTTGCCGGTAACATCCATGGCGATTTCCGCGCCATCGATGCGAAGTCCGGCAAGGTGCTCTGGAGCAAGAATCTCGGCTCCGGCATTGGTGCAGGTCCCGTGACCTATCAGGTCGACGGTAAGCAATATGTGGCCATCGTCGTCGGTCGCACCGCTGCGATGCCCGCATTCCTGGGCGGTATCGGCGGGAAGATGACGGCCGCAGCTCCCGAGGGCGGTTCGCTCTTCGTGTTCTCCGTCCAGTGACCACTCGCGCGCGTATCTCAGAGGTGACGAGATACGCGCGCACTTTTTCCAGACGATCGTTGCGGCATCGGTTGATGCCTCGTGCCGCAACGCCTGGTCCAACAAGTCCCAACTACGGGAGATGAGGATGCGCCGGAATCATCTTGGAAGCGGCAAGAGCCGAAATCGCGCCATGACAGCGCTGGTCGTATGGGTCGCAGCGTCCGCGATGACCGCGCCCATCGCAACGGCTCACGCGGACGAGGCGCAGCCGTTCCGCCTGTGTGCCGATCCGACCAATCTGCCGTTCTCGAGCGACAGTGCGTCGCAGCCGGGCTTCTATGTCGAGATCGGGCAGGCCCTGGCGCAGGCGCTCGGCCAGCCGATCGCGTACGACTGGTACAAATCCTATTTCGGCAAGCGCACAGTGCGCGTCACGCTGCTCGGCAAGCAATGCGACGCCATGATCGGCCTGCCGCGCTCCGAGGATTTCATGGGGCCGGCCGTAATCTTCTCCAACGCTTTCGCGAAGGAAGGCTACGCCCTGGTGGCGGCGAAGGGACAGGCGATCGGCGGCGTCGACGGCCTCAAGGGCAAGCGCGTCGCCGTGCAGTTCGCCAGCACGCCGCAAGACCTGCTCGCGAGCCGCGATGACGTCCAGAAGGTGACCGTGCTGTCGCCCGAGGAAGGCATGCAGGCGCTCGACCAGGGCAAGGCCGACGTTGCCTTCATCTGGGGGCCCGTCGCCGGCTGGCTGAACAAGACCACCTACCGCGATCGCTACCAGATCGAGCTCACCGAAGGCGAAGGCCTGTCATGGGACGCGGCCATCGGCTTCGCGAAGACGTCGACGGAGCTGCGCGATCGCGTCGATGCCATCCTGCCGCAGCTTCAGAAGACGATCGCCGATCTCGCGGTGAAATACGGCTTGCCGACCGGCCAACCGGTTCGCTTCGGTGCCCAGGCGGTGCCGGCGGGAATAACGACGGGAACGGGAACCGGAGCCCGGGTGACTGAGATCGCCAACGTGGTGGCGACCGAGACCAAGGGCGATGCGGCCGCGCCAAGCGCCGAGGCCGTCGGCACGGGCAAGGAGATCTTCAACGGCACCTGTGCACATTGTCACGGTCCCGACGCGATCCAGAGCGAGAAGAAGATCGATCTGCGGCTGCTGCGTCACCGCTACGGCGACGAGATGCGCGAGAAATACTGGACCACCGTGCATGAAGGACGGCCTGCCAAGGGCATGCCGGCCTGGAAGGAAGTCTTCACGGACGATCAATTCGACAACATCTATTCCTTCCTGCTGACGGTCCAGTCCGAATCGAACGACTGAACGATCTTGACCGGACGCGATCGGGAGGATGTGGTAGCGTCCATCCGGCATCCTCCCGGTGCCGGACGGTCGCCGCAGGAATGCGCCGCTTCCGCTCCTGCGGTGAAGTCTTGTGCGATCGACTCTTGGGAAGGCGCCATGACCAGCTTCCTGATCATCGATGATCATCCGCTGTTTCGCGAGGCGCTCGGCAATGCGGTGCGGCTGGCATTACCGGAGGCGCGGATCTTCGAGGCGATGTCGATCGAGGACGCCCTGCATATCCTCTCGGCCGAACAGGGCATCGACCTCGCGCTGCTCGATCTCTCGCTGCCGGATGCGACCGGCTTCTCCGGCTTTCTCCGCCTGCGCGAGACCTATCCGCGCCTGCCGGTCGCCATCGTGTCGAGCGAGGAGGATCAGCACGTCGTCCGCGAGGCGCTGGCGCTGGGCGCTGCCGGCTATCTGCCGAAGTCGACGTCGAAACGCGAGCTCGCGCAATCGATCGAGGGTGTGCTGAGCGGATCGGTCTCGGTGCCGAAGGATTTTGTCGCGACGCCGCAGCGGCGCCGCGCCGACACCAGCAAGGCGCTCGCGGTCAAGCTGCGCGAGCTGACGCCGCAGCAGCTTCGCGTGCTCGACCTCCTGCGCCGCGGCTATCCGAACCGGCAGATCGCCCAGGAACTTCAGCTTGCGGAGTCCACCGTGAAGGCGCACATCACTGAGATCCTGCGCAAGCTCGGCCTGTTCAGCCGCAACAAGGCGATCATCGAGATCGGCAAGATGGACCTGCCCGATCCCAAGGGCCGGCCCTATGCGCGGGCCGATCGCGGCAGGCCGCAATAATGCGCGCTCTCGTTGTTGACCTGGATCAACCCGGTTGGGCTCGGCTGAGGCATTCTCATCTCAACGTTGGACCCGGCAACATCTTAGGAATGGCTCACGCGTGATGCGATTTCTGATTGTCGAAGACCATCCGCTGTTTCGCGAGGCGCTCGAAGGGGCGCTACAGATGGTGGCGCCCGAGGCCGATATCGTTCAGGCGATCTCGATCGACGGCGCGCTGGAGCTGTTGTCGACGACATCTGGGCTCGATCTCATTCTCCTCGATCTGTCGATGCCGGGCACGACGGGTCTTTCAGGCATCATCCGCATCCGCAAGGCGTTTCCCAAAATTCCCGTCGTCATCGTATCCGGGCATCAGGATCCGCAGATCATTTCCGGCGCATTGTCGCTCGGCGTCGCCGGCTACATCCTCAAATCCTCGTCCAAGCAGGATCTTGCGCAGTCGATCGGCGAGGTGCTGCGCGGCGCGGTCTGCGTCCCCGGCGCCTATCGTGCGACACGTACGCAACGCGCCGCCGGCCCCGCGCAGGATCTCATCAAGCGCCTGCACGATCTGACGCCGCAGCAATTGCGCGTCCTCGAAATGCTCAAGCGCGGCCTGCAGAACAAGCAGATCGCCTATGAGCTGAAGATCTCGGAGACCACCGTGAAGGTCCACGTCTCCGACATCCTGCGCAAGCTCAACGTGCTGAGCCGCACCAAGGCGATCGTCGAAATGTCCCGCATAGATTTCGCGACGCTGGCAAGCGACCGGGCGGGAGCGAAGCACGATCGCGCGCAGTCGGAGTAGCGGGACGGCCGCGATTGGGTCTCAATTGTCTCCCTCGCTCCGCCGTAAGGACCGTGGGTGAGCGACGTCTTTGCGGCCCATCCGTCGAGACGCCCGCCTTTGCGGGCTCCTCAGGATGAGGTCTTGTTTCGCGGCGAAAATTTTTGACCCTCATGGTGAGGAGCACCGCCCGCGGCGCGTCTCGAACCATGAGGCCGAGCACTTTCACCAGCTTCTCAAGCGCCATATGCGATAGCCATGCCGCTCTTCGCGACGATACGCTTTTGCCGGTGATTTGCCCGACGCGTCAAGCGATTTCGGATAAGGCGTAGGGCGTCACCGCCGCCCGCTTCTACTTTGCATGGGGTTATTTTGCGGATTTTGTGACGGCCGGTCGATGACCCCGATCCATCCCGCCTCAAGTCAACAGGAACGACAGCAGCGCGCGCATCTCGGCGGGCTTGATCGGCTTCTTCAGCACCTCGAGCCCGTGGAGGCTGGCTTCCTTCGCGGCCTTTTCGGAGTAGTCGGCCGTGATGATCATGGCCGGCACGTCCAGCTGCAAATGCCGGCGGATGTCGGCGACGGCCGACAGGCCGCTCTCGCCGTGGTCGAGATGGAGATCGGCGATCACGGCATCGGGGGCGCCGCCGAGCTCGCTGAGGCGCAGCAATGCGTCTGTGGCCGATCGCGTGGTCGCGACGTCGCAGCCCCAGCCTTCCAGCAGGGCGGCCATGGCCTCGGAGCCGTTCGGATCGTTCTCGATCAACAGGATCTTGGCGCCTTCGAGCCCGCCATAGTGCCGCTCGGCCAGCTTGACCTCGTGCACCTCGTCGCTGACTTCAGTGAGGTCGGCTGGCTCCAGCTCGAGGGCAAAGGTCGATCCCCGACCGACCTGCGATGACAACCGCACCTCGTGTCCGAGCACCGTTGCGAAACGGCGAACGATGGAGAGGCCGAGCCCGAAACCGGCCTGGTCGGTGGCGCTCGCTTCCCCACGCTGGAATTCGCGGAAGATCGCTTCCTGCTGCGCCTGCGCAATTCCCGGCCCGGTGTCGGAGACCTGAACGCAGATGCGCTCCCCCCTCGGCCGGCATCCCATGACGACGCCGCCGCTGCGGGTATAGCGAATCGCATTGGCAAGCAGGTTTTGCAGGATCCGCCGCAGCATCATCGCATCCGACGTCACCGCAAGCTGTGAGGTGCGGATGCGCAAGGAAAGACCTTGCCGCGCGGCGATCGGCTCGAACTCGTTGCGGAGCTGCTCGAACAACGGCGCCAGCGCGACCGCGCGCACGTCGGGCCTGAGCGCGCCGGCGTCGAGCTTTGCGATCTCCAGCAGCGAGCGCAGCAGGTCCTCCAGCGTCACCAGCGAGCGGTCGACCTGATCGATGAGCTGGCCCGCCTCCTGCGATTCCATCATCTCGGTCAACGCCGACAGCGTCAGGCGCGCCGCGTTCAACGGCTGCAACAGGTCGTGGGTGACCGAGATCAGCACAGAGGATTTGAGCGAGCTCGCGGCCTCGGCCTGCTGCTTGGCGCGGTACAGCCCCTCATTGGCGCGCTCGATCGAATGCAGCGCCTCGCGCAACTGGTGCGTCCGGTCGCGAACCTGGTGATCTAGCGCAATGGCCGTCTCGAACAGCGAGAAGGCATTGAGCTGCTGATCCATCGAGCGCTCGACCCGGGACATCAGCGCGGCATTGATCTTCTTCAGCTTCGCAGCTTCCCGCTGAAGCTGCTCGACCGATTGAGGGTCCTGCCACGTCTCCGTCACGACGGGCGCCTTCCGATCGCGACGCCCGTGAAGGTCTGGTTCACATGCATCGAGCCGAACTGCTCGCCATAGGTGTGAAAGCCGACGACGCGGTTCTGCCGGTACAGCTCGGACATGTCGCGGGCGAGCTGATGCTGCTCGGCATCCAGCCGGCGCAACAGGCATTCGAAGCCGATGAAGAGCGACACGTCTCCGATCTCATCGCGAATTTCGGCAAAGGTCTCGCGCGTCGAGCCGACCAGGCTTCGCGACGTCGCAGCGGTCAGCACCATGCCCTCGTCGATGGCGCAGAAGAAATGCAAGGAGCCGTCCGGTTCGACGCGCTGGATCGATCGCGCGTAATAGGAGCCGCCGACGCGCACCAGTACGGGGTGGGACGCGAAGGAGAACGGGTCGAGTTTGGCGTCCATGATCCCGACCATGCGCGAATATTCCTTCGCCGCAGGCTCCGCGTTCAGCTCCCTGACCGTTCGATTTTCGATGTCGGCCTCGGTGACCACCATCTTCTGCGGCCGCGGCTCGAAATTGTCGCACTTGAAGACCCGGAACGGCAGCGACGTGTTCAGGAGTATCAGGAGGGCGGCATTGGTGTGGGCCCTGCCGTCGAAGAACACCCAGGTCTTCTCGAAGCGCATCCCGTCGCCCGCCGATCCTCCGACGACCGGGATGTCGTCGAGTGAAGCATAGATGGCGGACATCACCGCTTCCTCGCGGCGGCACAGGCCGTCGATCAAGACCAGGCCGAAGGGATTTCCACGGTCGACCTGCGGGGTGACCCGCAGCAGCTCGTGCCGGAGCTCGCCGCCGATCCTGCGGCCGTCCTCGACGCGGAAGCTGTCGAGATTGAGAATGGGCCGGATTACTGCCGAGAAGTCGGCGCGGCTGAACGCCAGCGCCACGACGCTGTTCTCGTCCCAGCCATCCGGGGCGAGCTCGCCAGCGGTCGTACAACCGCAGACCTGGGTGTCATCGAAGTGCCGGGTGATCTCGGTGATGAAGTGATGGGGGTCGTAAGCAGGGGAGAGGAAGACCAGGATCAGCGCCATCTCGTCGGATGGGAGCTGGGCCGCGAGCTCGGCCACGGCTTCATCGACGCTCGCAGCCTTCGATTTGGCAACGGCCACGCCGGACGCTCCGCCAAACCGAAAATCGGTTTGCCCCACTCCGTCTCTCCCCTCGAGGACTGGCTCGGTCTACGCCAAGAGCCTGATAAGTGCCCGACAAGTGCCCCAAGAGTAAGGCGTTTTCCGGTTAGCCGCAACACGGCGCCCGGACGGCCTTGGACAGGAACTTTCTCCACGCAGGATGCAGGCCGGACGAATTTACCGCCCCTTGACGTTTCTGCCTTAATTTTCCGCATCGGTTCGGGAGGGGCTGCTTCCGGGCCGCATGAATGTTGCAAGAACATAAGTTGGGGGTTGGAATGGCCGGGCGTACCGCGTCGAAGTCGAAGCGCACATTTTTTCCGACCCTGAAGTTCCGCGCCAAGATCATTCTCGGCTTTGCCGCCGTGCTCGTCATCTCGGCCGTCAGCATGGCCTTCGCCTATTTCGGCTTTGAGCGGGTCTCGGCCGGCGTCGGCTCCTACCGTACCAGCGTTTCCGAGGCTGACCTCGCCCGCAACATCGATCGCGAGCTGCTGGCCTATCGTTCGGCCGCCCGCTACTTCGTCGTCACCGGAAAGGAAGATGACGCCAAGGTAGCGCTGGAGGCCGAAGCCGGCCTGAAGAAGGCCGTCGATCAGGCCATCAAGAGCGCCAAGAGGCCGGCGCGGCTGGAAAGCCTCGGCAAGCTCGCCAAGGAGTTTTCGAACTTCTCCGCGACCTTTGCCAAGATCCTGCAAGCCAAGCGCGACAGCGCGCTTCTGGTTGAGAACCAGCTTCAGCGCAACGCCAACCTCCTCAAGTACAAGCTCGACGACATCGGCAACAACGCCTCCGATTCCGAGGCGCAGGCGATCGAATTCGGCACCAAGCAAGTCAATGCCCAGTTCCAGACCGCAAGCGCGGCGGCGACCAACTTCGTCCTCAATTCCGACCAGGCGCTTGCCGCAAACGCGCTGGCGCGGCTGAAATTCGTCGAGAATTCGCTCAACGCGGTCTATTCGATGGACGACAAGATCGTCGCCGGCTTGAAGGACGCCAAGGGCCTGCTTGCGGCCTATCGCGAAGCGCTGGAGAAGCTCGTCGCCAATGCCAGGATGATCGACGACCTCGTCACCGAGATGAGCGGCTCGGCGGGCGCCATCATGCAGGGCGCCACGGCGATGAAGGCTGATCTCGTGTCCGAGCAGCAGCGGCTGGAAACAGAATCCGAGGCCAGCATCGACCAGACCGAACATCTGATCCTGATGCTGGCTGCCGGCGGCACGCTGCTCGGCGCCATCCTCGCCTTCCTGCTCGGCACCGGCATCTCGCGGCCGATGATCGCGATGTGCAAGGCGATGCGGGAGCTCGCCTCGGGCAATTTCGAGGTCGTGCTGCCGGGGCTCGGCCGCAAGGACGAGATCGGCGAGATGGCCGGCGCGGTCGAAGAGTTCAAGATGCAGGCAGTCGCGAAAGCCGAGCGCGATGCGGCGGCGAGCGAAGCCCAGAGCAAGGAGACGGCCGCAGCGCGCCGCTCCGAGCTGATCCGCTTTGCCGATGATTTCGAGACCGCGGTCGGCGCCATCGTTTCGAACGTGTCGGCTTCAGCCGTGCAGCTCGAATCGGCAGCCTCCACGCTGACCCGCACCGCGGAGACGACGCAGACGCTGTCGAGCCAGGTTGCCGGCGTCTCAGAGCAGGCCTCCTCCAACATGCAGTCGGTCGCAACCGCGACCGAAGAGCTCTCGGCCTCCGTCGAGGAGATCGGCCGCCAGGTCCGCGATTCCAGTCGCATCGCGGAGGCCGCCGTCGTGCAGGCCAAGGAGACCGACGGCCGGATCGGCAAACTCTCGCATGCCGCGCAGCAGATCGGTGAGGTCGTCAAGCTGATCACGGCGATCGCGGAACAGACCAATCTTTTGGCCTTGAATGCCACGATTGAAGCGGCCCGCGCCGGCGAAGCCGGCCGCGGCTTTGCGGTGGTCGCCAGCGAGGTGAAGTCGCTGGCAAGCCAGACCGCGAAGGCGACCGACGAGATTTCCTCGCACATCACGGGCATGCAGGGCGCCACGGCCGAGTCGGTTGCCGCGATCAAGGAGATCGGCGCCACCATCGGCCAGATCTCGACCATCGCAACGTCGATCGCCAGCGCGGTGGAAGAGCAGGGCGCCGCGACGCAGGAGATCGCCCGCAGCGTCCAGAACGTCGCGCAGGGCACGCAGACAGCGGCCACCGACATCGGCCAGGTCAACCGCGGCGCCGCCGAGACCGGCTCGGCCTCGGAAGAAGTGCTGCACTCGGCCAAGACGCTCTCCAGCGAAAGCACTCGCCTGCGCGCCGAGCTCGACCGCTTCATGGCGAACATAAGGGCGGCGTGAGTATTCGCCGCGCTTTAGGCATTGCGTCGTCGCCCACACTCGGCTGCCGTCCCCGCGAAGGCGGGGACCCATAGCCACAGGGAGTGGTTGCGGCGCGAACTGGTAACCACGTGTCTTCGCCAAACCCCGTCCTGGGGCTCTCGCGACGAGCGCGGTGCGCTCGCGCGGGGGTCCCGGGCTCGCGCTCTGCGCGCCCCCGGGGACGACAGTTGAGGATGCCTTTCGAGCATCGGCCTGCCACCGCCCGCACCGCCGCAAATTTACCGCGGCTTATCCTTTCCGCCGTATTTTCCCTGGGAGTCAGGGAGCGGGCTGCTCCTGGATTGCGGCTGGCTGGCCGCAGGTGAAATGGGGTGGGGCATGTCCGTCAAGTCCAAGGAAACTTCGAAGGAAACCTTGAAGGAAACGTCGAAGCAAGCAACGAAGGTAAAGCGAGCGATGCGTCCGACGTTGCGCTTCCGAGCAAAGATCATCCTCGGCTTTGCCGCGGTGCTGGTCATCCTGGCTGCCAGCATGGCCTTCGCCTATCTCGGCTTCGAGCGGGTCGCGGGCGCCGTGACGTCCTACCGGACCAGCGTGTCGGAAGCGGACCTTGCCCGGGGCGTCGATCGCGACCTGATCTCCTACCAGGCGCTGGCGCGGGCCTACACGCTGACCGGCGCGGCTGACGATGAGACCGCGGCCAAGGCCGCCGAGGAGAACCTCAAGTCGGCGATCGCGAAATCGATGGCCGCCACCACGGCGCCGGCGCGGCGCGAGCAGATCGGCAAGCTGCAACAGGAATTCCAGGCCTTCGCAAAAGTCTTCGCCGACATCGTCACGCTGACGCGCGAGAACACCAGGATCGCAGGCGAAGAGCTCAATGCCGTCGGCAACAAGATCCGTTTCAAGTTCGACGACCTCGCCGACACTGCGGCGCTGGCGGGGCTGCCGTCGGTGCAGACCACGGCCAAGGACATCACCTCGCAATATCTCGCCGTCTCCACCTCGGTCAGCGCCTTCGTCGCCAAGCCCGAGACGAAGGCGGCCGACGGTATCACGGCGCGCATCAAGTTCCTGGAGACCCTTTTGGTCTCGATCTATGCCAGCGAGCAGAAGATCACCGACCGCGTCACCGAGATCGGCAATCTCCTGAAGCAGTACCGCGCCTCCTTCGCAAAACTGTCCGACAACGTGAAGGCGGTTGCCAAGCTGAACGGCGAGATGACGAAGTCGGCCAGTGCCATCCTGAAACTCTCGAATGAACTGAGGTCGGACCTGACGGCTGATCAGCAGCGCATCGAGGCCAGCGCCAATGCAGCGATCGGCGAGACCGAGCGGCTCATCCTGATGCTGGCGCTGGGAGGCCTCGCGATCGGTGCCGTGCTCGCGCTGATGCTGGGCAACGGCATCTCGCGGCCGATGATCGCGATGTGCAAGGCGATGCGGGAGCTCGCCTCGGGCAATTTCGAGGTCGTGCTGCCGGGGCTCGGCCGCAAGGACGAGATCGGCGAGATGGCCGGCGCGGTCGAAGAGTTCAAGATGCAGGCAGTCGCGAAAGCCGAGCGCGATGCGGCGGCGAGCGAAGCCCAGAGCAAGGAGACGGCCGCAGCGCGCCGCTCCGAGCTGATCCGCTTTGCCGATGATTTCGAGACCGCGGTCGGCGCCATCGTTTCGAACGTGTCGGCTTCAGCCGTGCAGCTCGAATCGGCAGCCTCCACGCTGACCCGCACCGCGGAGACGACGCAGACGCTGTCGAGCCAGGTTGCCGGCGTCTCAGAGCAGGCCTCCTCCAACATGCAGTCGGTCGCAACCGCGACCGAAGAGCTCTCGGCCTCCGTCGAGGAGATCGGCCGCCAGGTCCGCGATTCCAGTCGCATCGCGGAGGCCGCCGTCGTGCAGGCCAAGGAGACCGACGGCCGGATCGGCAAACTCTCGCATGCCGCGCAGCAGATCGGTGAGGTCGTCAAGCTGATCACGGCGATCGCGGAACAGACCAATCTTTTGGCCTTGAATGCCACGATTGAAGCGGCCCGCGCCGGCGAAGCCGGCCGCGGCTTTGCGGTGGTCGCCAGCGAGGTGAAGTCGCTGGCAAGCCAGACCGCGAAGGCGACCGACGAGATTTCCTCGCACATCACGGGCATGCAGGGCGCCACGGCCGAGTCGGTTGCCGCGATCAAGGAGATCGGCGCCACCATCGGCCAGATCTCGACCATCGCAACGTCGATCGCCAGCGCGGTGGAAGAGCAGGGCGCCGCGACGCAGGAGATCGCCCGCAGCGTCCAGAACGTCGCGCAGGGCACGCAGACAGCGGCCACCGACATCGGCCAGGTCAACCGCGGCGCCGCCGAAACCGGCTCGGCCTCGGAAGAGGTGCTGCACTCGGCCAAGACGCTCTCCAGCGAAAGCACTCGCCTGCGCGCCGAGCTCGACCGCTTCATGGCGAACATAAGGGCGGCGTGAGGTCAAACGAGTTTGTTGGACACAACGACCGCGCTACCCACTCCGCCGTCATCCGGCGAAGGCCGGGATCCATGACCCCAGGGAGTGGTTGTGGTGCGAGCTGGTAACTCCGAGTCTTCGCCAAACCCAATCCTGTAGCTCTCGCGACGAGCGCGGTGCGCTCGCGCGGGGATCCCGGATCTGCGCTCCGCTTCGCTGCGCTTGTCCGGGATGACGAGCTGAGTGAAATTCGCTACCTGAATTCACTCCCTCCCGAACGCCCGTTTCAACTCGACCTTCGCGCGCTCGAGCCGCGTGCGCTGTGTCTTCGGCAAGGTCTTGCCGGCGCGGTTGATGTAGAAGGTCAGCATCGACAGCGCCGAGCGATAGGCGCCGGACTTGCGGCGTCTGGAGTGCTCGGCCGAGCGCTTCAGGGACGCGGCGATCTTCTTCGCGCTTGTCTGCTTGAACACGCCGCGCTTGAGATCGAGCGCGTCGCTCTCCTTCGTCACCCGCTGCGACCAGCGCTTGGGCGCTGCGCGTTTCGATGTCGTTTTCGACGTCTTGCGCGAGGCGGGATGGCGCCGTGCGCGGCTTGATGTGCGATGCGTCGCCTTGCGCTTTGCGGTTTTGCGCGAATGTGTCGACTTTCTGACCTGAGCCATGCGTTAACTCCTTGCAGCTCCTCTGAAAACTGCTGCGCTGTGAAGCGGTTCCTGATGGAACCTGACTTCGCCGCAAACGTTGTCGATGGTCGCGGACTGAATCAGGCCGCACCTCCAGCAATAGCGCGATGGACTTGCAGCAAACCCCAGCGCTGAATTTTGATTCTGCGGCCTCGGCGACGGCGCATGATCGCATCGTCGAGACCAGCATCCCCTCGCGCCTCGACGCGCTGCCCTGGAGCGGCTTTCACACCCGTGTCGTGCTGGCGCTCGGCATAACCTGGATTCTCGACGGGCTGGAGGTGACGCTGGCCGGCGCGCTCTCCGGCGCCTTGAAGCAAAGCACAACGCTGCACTTCTCCAATCTCGATCTCGGCTTCGCCAACTCCGCCTATCTTGCCGGCGCGGTGCTGGGCGCGCTCGGCTTCGGCTGGCTGACCGATCGCATCGGGCGCAAGAAACTGTTTTTCATCACGCTGGCGGTCTATCTGTCCGCGACCGCAGCGACCGCGCTGTCGTGGAACATCGCGAGCTACGCGCTGTTTCGTTTCCTCACTGGCGCCGGCATTGGCGGCGAATACACCGCGATAAACTCGACCATCCAGGAATTGGTGCCGGCGCGCTATCGCGGCTGGACCGATCTCGTCATCAACGGCAGCTTCTGGATCGGCGCCGCCATGGGCGCGGTGAGCGCCATCATCCTGCTCGATCCCGCCGTGATCGGTCCCGATCTCGGCTGGCGCCTCGCTTACCTGATCGGTGCGACGATCGGTCTGGTCGTGCTGTTCATGCGGATGTGGATCCCGGAGAGCCCGCGCTGGCTGATGATCCACGGCCGCCCCGATGAAGCCCACGCGATCGTCGACGACATCGAGCGCTCCGTGATCGGCCACCAGCAGGGCGGGACCGCTTTCGCGAAGATCCGCCTCAAGATGCGCCACCATACGCCGCTCGGCGAGGTCGTGCACACGCTGTTCACGGTCTATCGCCAGCGCGCGCTGGTGGGACTGGTGCTGATGAGCGCACAGGCCTTCTTCTACAACGCGATCTTCTTCACCTTCGCGCTGGTCCTGACCGATTTCTACGGCATCAGCGCCGATGGCGTCGGCTGGTACATTTTGCCGTTCGCCGCCGGCAATTTTCTGGGCCCGCTGTTGCTCGGCCGCTTCTTCGATACGCTCGGCCGCCGCACGATGATCGTGCTGACCTATGGCTTGTCAGGCCTGTTGCTTGCAATCTCGGGCTATCTGTTCGCGATCGGCGCGCTGAGCGCGCGGGGACAGACGATCGCCTGGATGGTGATCTTCTTCTTTGCGTCGCCGGCCGCGAGCGCCGCCTATCTCACTGTCAGCGAAACCTTTCCGCTGGAGGTGCGCGCGCTTGCGATCGCGGTGTTCTATGCGATCGGCACCGGCATTGGCGGCGTCGTGGGTCCTGCGTTGTTCGGCGCGCTGATCGACACCGGGTCCCGCACCAGCGTATTCGCAGGCTATCTTTTGGGGTCGGCACTGATGATCGCGGCCGCAATCGTGGCGGGGCGCTACGCCGTCGCCGCGGAACGTAAATCGCTCGAACAAATCGCGCGGCCGCTTGCCTTTATGGAGTAGGCTATGACTTCGGAAGTGATGGACATACGAACCATGGACGATGACGAGACGCCGGAGACGGTGCCGGTGCCGCACGCCCTGGTGCCGCATCTCAGCGAGACGGCGATACTGCTCGACATCGATGGCACGCTGCTCGAATTGATGCCGACGCCGCGCGAGGTCTGGGTGCCGCCCGGCCTCTCGAAGACGCTCAATGGCCTTGTCGAGCGGACCTCCGGCGCGCTCGCGCTCGTCAGCGGACGCTCGCTCAACGACATCGATCTGATTTTCGCGCCGGATCAATTCCCCGCCGTCGGCGGCCATGGCGCCGAAATGCGGCTGGAGCTGGACAGCGAGGCGGTGGCAAGCCACGCTCCCCCGATGGACAAGGAGTTGAAGCGACGGCTCGCCGCAATCGCAAAGCTCTCGCCCGGCATTCTGCTCGAGGACAAGGGGTATTCGCTCGCGCTGCATTATCGTCTCGCTCCGCATGCGGAGAAGGCGATCTATGCGGCGGTGTCGCTGATCCGCGCCGACCTGCCCAATGCACCGATCGAGGTTTTGCCAGGCAAGTTCGTTTGCGAGATCAAGCATTCCGGCTTCACCAAGGCGAGCGGCGTGCGTGAATTGATGACGCATGAGCCGTTCAGGGGCCGCCGTCCGCTGTTCATCGGCGACGATGTTACCGATGAAACGGTATTCGCGATCATGCCCGATATGAACGGGCTCGCATTCTCGGTGGGGCGTCGCGCGCGTGGCGTGAATGGTCACTTCGACTCACCCAGTGATGTGCGCGAGTTCCTCGCGCATCTGCTCGACGGCGATACAAGGTAAAAGCAAGGCAGCGCCACGCCAGAGCCATAAAGGCCTCGGAACCGCGTTGCGCACGCGCGATTTTTGCTGCGGTAAGGGAACGCAGAAAACTGTCTTTGCGTCGGATTTTCGTTTCGAAGGACAAAAGATAGTTCCGATGCGCGCGCCTGATTTTGGTTTCAATTGGTTGAAACCATGAACAGGAACCATATTGATGAACGCCAGTTAAACGAGGCGGAATAACAGGAGGGGACGACCCTGTGAATCTCGTCGTCGTATCGAATCGCGTCGCGCGCGGTAAAGCCAACGAACCCATGACGGGCGGCCTCGCTGCCGCTCTGCTTCCCGTGGTGGAACATTCGGGAGCGATCTGGGTGGGTTCCTCAGGCCGGGTGCGCGATGGTCATCAGAAGGAACCCTTCGCCGAGGTCGAGGCGCTCGGCACCGGTGCGCTGGCGACGCTGGATCTGCCGGCGGCGCATTACGGCGGCTATTACGAGGGCTTTGCCAATTCGGCGTTGTGGCCGGCGCTGCATTCGCGCAGCGATCTCATTCGCGTCTCGCAAGGCGACTATCTCAGCTATCGCGAGGTCAACGCCTTCATGGCGCGTGCGCTGCTGCGTTTCCGCAAAGAGCGCACCGCATTCTGGGTGCAGGATTATCATTTCCTCGCGCTCGGAGCGGAGCTGCGCGAGCTCGGCGTCGAGGATCCCGTCGGCTTCTTCCTGCACACGCCGTGGCCGGTGCCCGCGGTGATGCAGGGCGTGCCGCATCATCGCGAGCTGATCGAGGCGATGCTCGCCTATGATCTCATCGGCTTCCAGACCGGGGAGGATTGCCGGAATTTTCTCACCTATGTCGGTCACGAACTCGGACTGACGGTCGACGACGGCATCGTCAGCTCCAAGCATGGCCGCACGCGGTGCCAGGTGTTTCCGATCGGCATCGATGCAGAAAAATTCGCGCAATATGCCGCGAAGTCGATCTCGCATCCCGACGTGTCGCGGCTGCGCCGCAGCCTCAACGGCGAGAAGCTCGCCATCGGTGTCGACCGGCTCGACTATTCCAAGGGCCTGGTCAATCGCATCAGCGCGTTCGATCGGCTGTGGACCGAGCAGCCGCAATTTTCGCGCAGCATCTCGCTGCTTCAGATCGCAAACCCCTCGCGCGGTGGCATCGAGGCGTATGGCAATCTCCAGAACGAGGTCGCGCGTCTCGTGACCGACGTCAACGGCCGCCATGGCGAGGTCGACTGGACACCGATCCGCTATCTCAACAAGGGGTTTAGCCAGGCGGTGCTCGCGGGCCTCTATCGCACCGCGCAGGTCGGCGTGGTGACGCCGCTGCATGACGGCATGAACCTGGTTGCCAAGGAATATGTCGCCGCGCAAAATCCGGCCGATCCCGGCGTGCTGGTGCTGTCGAAATTCGCAGGCGCCGCCAACGAGCTCGACGCCGCGCTGCTGGTCAATCCGCACGACATCGACGGCATGGCGCGCGCGATCTCGATCGCGGCCTCGATGCCGCTCACCGAGCGCAAGATGCGCTGGGAGGCGATGATGAAGAAGCTGCGCGGGCACACTATCCAGCAATGGTCCGCCGACTTCGTCGCGGAGCTGGAGCGGAGCCGGACCGAGAAGTCAACTGTTGCGCCATTGACCGCCCAATCCCCGCAGGCGCTGCGCTGGCTGAGGTCGGCGATTTCAGGTGTGCGGTTGATGTAGCTAGCGCTCCAAGTTGTCTTGATATCAGCGCCGCGATCTCGATCACCCTCTCCCCTTGCGGGAGAGAGGGTGGCTTCGCGAAGCGAAGCCGGGTGAGGGGTCTCTCTCCGCGAATCCATTGTCGCTCGAGCTTGCGGATGCAACCCTCATCCGGCGCTTCGCGCCAAGGGAAGACGCACCTCAATAACAATACGACACGCCGTCCAGGATCGCACACTGCCGCTTGTTGGGCGCGTTGGGATCGTCCATCGGTACCATGCCTTTGCCCTGGCCGACGAACACGCCCTGGCCGACATGGACAGATGATTTGTTGCCGATGATCACGCTCGGATGCGGCGAGGCGCTTGAGCGCGTGCCGTCCGGCCAGATGATGGCATCGCCCGCTAGTACCCCGCGCCGGCCGTCATCGCAGGTGACGTCGACGCCCTGGCGCGTGCACATCTGTGCTAGCGCCGGGGCTGAGATCATCGAGAGAGCGGATAAAAAACCAAGGGCGGCGATGGCTCGGAAGCAGGTCATGGTGTCCCTTCTGATGTGTCTGAAGCAGGCTTCCGTGAATCGTCGCGCCGGAGCCCCCTCCGGTTCAGCCCCGGGGCCCTCAAGACGCGCCCAAGGGGCGCAAATATTCCTTTTAAATACAACATCTTAGGGATTTTTCAGTCGATCGGCTCACAGTCCCTTGCAAAATCAGCGGCGCCCCTTCAAGAGAAGGCGCTCCGGAGAGATGGCCGAGTGGCTTAAGGCGCACGCTTGGAAAGCGTGTGTGCGGGAAACCGTACCGTGGGTTCGAATCCCACTCTCTCCGCCATTGCTGTGCCGAGCGCAGGGCTGAAACCCGGTCCGCGTCCAGCGCAGCGCCAAATCGCTCGAATAATCTACGCGCCCACACTATCGCTTCTGAGAAGGAAGGTCGAGCGGTGGCAAAAATACGTTAAAGTAGTGCCGCCCAACGCTGCTGTGCCGAGCGACGCGACCGCGGACACGCCAGACACCCGAACAATCCTCGGACCTCTGCAGCCGAAACGTTGGGTCGCCGGCGCTCAACCAGTCGTTCTAGCCCAGGCCGCCCGCTCGGTGTCGGCTATAAAATCGCGCGTGATCGGCACCGCATCGCGTTTGATCGACAGCAGCAATTGAAACACCATGTGAGAGCCATGCAGGAATTCGAGTTCGACAGCGGCTAGGTAGAATTCCCACATTCGGCAGAACCGTTCGTCGTAGATTGCAGCAGCTTGGACTCTATTTTTGGCGAAGCGCTCGCGCCAGTGTTTGACGGTGTAGCGATAATGCAGCCGAAGCACTTCCATGTCGTCGCACCACAGACCGCAGCGCTCCGTGGCAGCGAAGGTCTCGGATAGTGCTGGCACGTAGGCGCCGGGAAAAATGTATTTGCGGATGAAAGGACCGGTGGTGCCGGGCTGCGACATCCGGCCGATGCAATGGACAAAGGCATAGCCATCAGGGGCCAGGAGTTCGCGGATTTTGAGGAAATACTCGTCAAAATGTCCGATGCCGACATGCTCCATCATGCCGACAGACACCACCCGGTCAAATTGGCCGTTTAGTTGACGATAGTCCAATTCGCGAAACACGACTCGGTCGGACACGCCGGCAGCCTCGGCATAAACACGTGCTGCCTTGATCTGCTCGGGTGAAACATTGACCGCCGTGACATGGGCGCCGGTCTCGCGCGCCAGATGGATGGCGAAGCCGCCCCAGCCGGAGCCGATCTCAGCGACAGTCATCCCGGGCTTCAATCGGAGTTTGCTGGTGGCGTGAATCAACTTGTTGCGCTGCGCCTGTTCGAGCGTCTCATGCTCGGGGTCTCGAAAATAAGCGCAGGAATATTGCATCTGATCGTCGAGGAACAGGCGATAAAGTTCGGTCGAGATGTCGTAGTGGTGGCGGGCGTGGATGGCCGCAAGCCCGATCGGATTGGCCTGATGCCAGCGGCGTAGACCACGCCACACCCGTCGCATCAGCTTCTGTGAGCCGTACGAATAAAGCCCGGCGCGGTTGACCGAGAAGAGAAGCAGAAAATCTTGGATTTCGTTACCGTCCTCCAGCGTCAGTTTGCCGTCCATATAGGCCTCGGCGGCGTATAGTTCCGGGTTGATGAACAGCTTGTAGTAAAGCTTGCGATCGTGAAGGCGGATGGCGACCTCGGGTCCGGGCAGGCATTCGCCGAAGACATGGACCGTCCCCTCGGCGTCACGGACCCGCAGAGTGCCCTGTCGTATGAAGCGTCGAAGCAGTTTGGACAACAAACGCACGTGGTAGCCTCCGTGGTCCCCGCAAGTCCATTCTGTAGTGTCCGCGAAACAGATGCACGGCGATCCGTTTAAACGGCTCTTGGGTGGTGCGTCTAAGTCTGGTCCGTTCGTCGCGGACACACCGGTACTGCGGCGTTACTAACTATGGAAGTCGCAAGGGATATTCGCCTGCATGTTTAAAGCCATGCGTGCAGTACAAGCATTCCTATCCCTTTATTCTTGCGATCTTTTTGAGGGTGGCAAGTTGTCGGAAGAAGTCCCGCTTTGGCTGCGCAGGGCTTCCAAGCACTTTCGCGCCTGGGGCCACATCCGACATTACGCCTGCTTGCGCTCCAATCTCTGCACCTTGACCGATCCGAACATGGCCAGTCATACCGGCTTGTCCCCCGACGCGGACAAAATCCTCAAGCACGGTGGAACCCGAAATGCCGACCTGAGCGACAATGACACAACATCGGCCGAGGACCACGTTGTGGCCGATCTGCACTAAGTTATCGAGACGAGATCCAGCGCCGATCACCGTGTCGCGCGATGATCCTCGATCAATCGTCGTATTGGCACCGACCTCAACATCGTCTTCCAGAATTACCCGGCCCAGCTGGGGGACCGAAAGAAATCCGTCTCTGGTGCAGGCGAATCCAAACCCTTCCTGCCCGATGCGGGCGCCGGAATAGACGTAGACGCGCGCCCCCAACATCGCGTGACTCAAGCTCACATGTGCGCCTATGCGACAATCTCGCCCGACGATCACGCCGCTTCCGATAACCGCGCAAGGACCGATCAGAGAGCGAGGTCCTATTTCTGCTCCGGCCTCAATCACAGACAATGGCCCGACCTCCGCTGACGGATCGACGAGAGCCTCCTCCGCCACGATTGCCGAACGGTGGATACCAGGAGAAACCGGCGGTACGGGATAGAACAGCGCAGCGACACGCGCCCAAGCAGCGTAAGGCTCGGCCGTTACGATCGCCACCGTTCCAGTAGGCACTCGCGCGGCCATTTCAGGATGCACGATCACAGCACCGGCCAGTGTCTGATTGAGCGCCGATGCATAACGTCGGTTATCCAGAAAGCTCACTTCATTGGGGCCAGCTGTTTGCAGGGGGGCCACGCCTTCGAACAGCAGATCGCGCTCGTCAGCAATTCCACGTGCCACTCCCGCAACGGCCGCCAGAGAATACGGCCCACTTCGGCGAAAGAACCTCGCGTTGCCCGTGGTTGCTTCGACCATATCCCGTTTCCCGCCAAGGCTATCTCTACGAGATGCAACCTGCGCAATCGCCGATCTACACCTCTCGCCGAAGTCGGCGATGGTAAGACCTATTCAAGCTACAATCACACCACTCGTCGCGGTGTCGCTGGACGACACGCGGGCACGCTTCCGTGCCCGCGACGTTCTCGAACGAATTCGTTGTTGCCAAAAGCGGCAACCACACGTTCAGCGATACGCGTCACCCACGGTATCGGTCCAGAAGGTGCGTCAGCGACACACATATGAACCATTCACCAATACGCGAACACATGCCGTACCGGCGGCTGCCGCACCGACCGCAGCGCCACCTACAACTGCTCGCCGCGTCTGTCTGCGCGCAACGCCAGCGACGCTCATCGGTGTTGCCGGTCGTCCCACTCTGGCTTCTGCGCTTTGAATGAGTGACAGGCCGTCTCTCGCGAACCAATTGATCTCACCAAATCCGCACGCCAGGGCGATCGCGACGAATGAAATCTGCATTGCAGTTCGCATCATGATAGGCCTCCTCTTGATCAGTGCCGATATCAGTGCCGATCTGTTGCCGATACTTCCCGATGGCGAACACATCATTTGATCCATATCAATGGATTAAGGTCATCTCCGACGCAGCCATTTTTCGGGTTTCTGGCACAAACTGCATAGAACAGCCGCAGGATTGCCAACAGTTCCCAAACGTTCGCTGTGTTCAAAGCAACTAGAGAGCGGCGCAGTTCTAGACCTCTCGCTCGAACCGCACTGTGATTGACTTGGATCAAAAATTAGGTCGAGACAGGCGCCCACAGTTCGGCGCTTCTCGGAGTTGGAGTGACGAGCTGGTGATGCGATGACGCCGACGTGGTATGTCACCTTTGAAATTCCCAGACGGGGCATCTTGCCTAAGCAGCGAAGCCCCCGCGAGACAAGGACCTTTACGACAGAAGCCGAAGCAAAAGCCTTCGCCCGATTAAAACTTGCAGAGGGCCAGTCATTATTCGCGGGTACGATCAATCCCCATTTGCCTAAGCAACTGATCCCATCATCTCGCATCTATGCGTGGCTCGCTGATGAGCAGACCGGTTCGGAACCGCCCCTCAATCGAGATAACGAGTAAAACTCAATCGTGCACGGGGACCCAGGTCTCTCAGATGATGAATGGCGACATGATCTCACCGGTCGCAGCAGCCTGCGGCCCAAAAAGGCACAGCCCGCGGCGGCACCCACCACGCCGTGACCGGCATAGCGGCCTGCGACGCCGCCAGCGATAGCGCCTTTAATGCAGCCCTTGGCATCGGCGCCGGCTGCGATAAGCCCAGGTATGATCCGGCTCAAGATGCCCATCTGCGTACCTCTGTGGCAGCCGCCCGGATCACATCGCATCCGCCAGTTCGCCGGACCCTTGATCCAAGTCAATGTCAGCACGTCGCGGGTCAACCATTTGCCCCTCTTGCGGGCAGGAAAGATCCACAGAGATTGGACATGACTAAAGAAATCCAATCGGGACTGATTTCGCGCCGAACGGTGTTTTCGCTGATGGCCGGAGCACTGGGCGCGATGCCGATCTTGGCGGTTTCCGATGCGGAAGCCCAGACCGCCGGAATGGAGCGCCGAGAAGAGCGGCGCGAGGGTCGCCAGAACCGACGTGAGGATCGTCGTGCTGGACGGCAGGAGCGACGTGACGAGCGGCGTGGCGTAACCACCGGCGCTAGCGGGGCTACCGGGGCCGCCGCCCCAAAGTAAACGTTGCAAACTCGCTCAGTGACTGCCGTGGTGAAAGCTTTGTGACGCGGCGCGTCAGGACTATTGTGGACGGCTGCTCCACGGGGCGATCTCGTCGCGCCAGGCAGCGCGTCAATGATGGACTACGCCGTACAGCCAGACCATCAGCGCCACCAAAATCGCAAACCATAGAAGAGAAAAACCGAACGCACGCTTGTTGAAGTTCATCTTTCGCTCCCGCGCGGCCCGGAACGTTCCTATGACCACCGCGCGCGCGGTTGATCCAGATCAAGATTACCTCGATCAAGAGGAGTGCTTTCACCGTTGGATCGAACGGTACTGCCTTCGGCCTGTGCGGCCTCGGCGCGCGCTCCCCAACCCCTTGCCAGTGCGCCGCGGCCGTCTTACCGGCAGCGAAACGACCCCAGCGCGGTGGGCCGCGATTGCGCCAGGGGGAAGAAACAAACACTCTCTCCGCCACCCCTTTGCGACCCCTTGGCTCTTGTCGCGCCTCAGGCGGCAGGCCACTCTGGTCGAGATATTGGGTGGCGCCATGATGATCCTCCTCCGCAGCCTTGATCGCATGATCGGCTCCATCGTCGCCGCAGCCAAATGGCTGGCGCTGCCGCTGATCGTCCTGCTCTTCCTGCAATGGCCGCTGCGCGACGTCGTTCAGCGCTATTCGCGCGAGGCCAATGATCTCGGGCAGATCGCCTTTGCGCTGTTCGTCGCGGTGAGCGTCACCGCGGCGACGCGTGCGCGGACGCATCTTTCGGCCGACCTGCTTGCGCGGCACTATTCCCCGCGAGCGCGGGCGATCTTGGCGCGGCTCGGCGCAGCTATCGGCCTGCTGCCCTGGGCCTTGTTCGTGCTGATCGCGGGCAACAGGATCATCTCCTCCAGCATTTGGCAACTCGAAGCGTTCCAGGACTCCGGCAATCCCGGCTACTTCCTGGTCAAGATCGCGCTCTGGCTGATGGCGGCGCTCGTGCTCGGCCAGGCGCTCGTCGACATCTTCCGCCCGCGCGAGGCGGGCGACTGATGGCGTGGCTGGGGCTCGCGCTCTTGGTGCTGGTCGGCGTCGCGATCGTCTGCACCGGCCTGCCCGCGGCCGTCGTCCTGATCGCAATGGCCGGCTGTGGCGCCGTGCTCGGCGTAGTGTCCGGCGCATTCGATCTGGCGACGCTGGGCGCGCTGCCGGTCCGGCTCGTCAACCTTCTTGAGAATGACCTGCTCCAGGCGCTGCCGCTCTATGTGACCATGGGTCTGTTACTCGACCGCCTTCCGGTCGCCGATGCGCTCTATCGTGCCGGCAACGCGGTGTTGCCGCGCAGTCCGGCGGCGCCGCTGGTCTCGGGCATGCTGCTCGGCGCGCTGCTCGGTCCGATGAACGGCTCGGTGGGCGCCAGCGTGCTAGCGCTCTCCCGCGTGGTCTCGCCGCGTCTGGCCGCTGAGGGGATCGCGGCGCCGGCACGTCATGCCGTGATCGCTGTCGCGGCGACGCTTGGCGTGCTGGTGCCGCCGTCGCTGGTGCTAATCTTGCTCAGCGATGCCATGCTGTCGGCCCACACCATGGCGGTGACAGCCACCGGCCGCAGCGACCGCGTGGTCAACACACAGGACATTTTTCACGCGGCGCTGGTGCCGGGCGGCGTCTTCCTCGCACTATGTCTGGCGCTGTCCTAGCGAGAACTGACAGCTCGGACAAAGAAATATTTCGGGAATAATTCGCATCGATATATTCGTTAACACGATGCATGGCTTTTGGGTCCGCCTCGCGTCCGAGGCAATATAGCTCGGACCCCCATCGCTTCTCTCAATTCATGCAACAAGACCATGCCGAGGGCTTCTGCGTAAGAAGATTCTTCAATCGAAGATCGATCTACGACAGCTTGAATTTTTAGGAGCGTGGCTTTCAATGGCTCATTTTCAAAGTACAAAGCAGGGGGAAGTTCAGTCAAACGAAAATCGTTTGCCTCTTCAGCAGTGGGACTCAGATGAACCGCGACTACTAAAGACTGCCGTCTTTTAAACTTTATCCAACCCTCAGCCGAGCATCCACCTGGCAAAAACGTAAGCGCGTTGCGGTAATCTTGGCGAGTAGAGCGAATTGAGCCATCAACTCTATCTTCGCCGTCCGATCGAATAATGTCGTGGAAGGCAAGATATGCAGTCTGACTTTTTACGCGGTATTCTAATTCTTTAGAGTCGGATACGCGAACTACTTCCGCGGTGTAACTGGGCCATGACTGGCATTTTTGAGTATCGGGACCATCACCAGAATGGTCCTGGAAGTCCCAATGGATTCGCCCTGCGCCTTCGTTGTCCAACTGAGGTCCCCGACCCGTTTCTTCTTCTCACGAGTGTTTCGCTGATTTCGCAGCCTGATCAAGATCAGATGTTGCTGTACTATGCTTCGATTGCTCTTTAGGGCCGCAAGGGGCGCGTGTGGCCCAAAGTCCCAATATGTTGGCGCATGATAACAAGACTAGTTTGGCTGCAATCCCCTAAGACCAGATGCTCGCTCGTCGCGACGCTCGGTTGCCGAGAGCTTCATCGGCGTATTGAAGCAGCAGTTTGTTGAGACCGATGCAGCGAAACTTGATGTCAGCCACGGCGATTGCTCAAAACGCCTTCGTTCGCCAAATTGGCATTCCTGCATGGCCCCCTCGTCACGTAAAAGCCCAAAGAGCGGAAGTGGGGTTCTAGTTCTCGATCCCTCGCAACTCTTGAGCTGCTGTGACGACGATGTGCAAAGACTGCATTGCTGACGCAACCTAGAAAACTTAGATAGTCCTTCACTTTTAAGGGAATAGCGCTACCAATGACCGGAAGAATTTTCGAACCCATCAGGGAAAACCTTAAAATCTTTCTGGTTACAGCAGCGGCAATTAGCATCGCCTCGGTGGCCGCTATTTCCATCTATCCAACCAGAGTGGCTGTAAAATCTTCGATTAGGGTTGCGACTGCGCTAAGTTCGAATCGGTGGGAAGCATTGATACCGATAGATCAGATTTCCAAACTCACGTCGGATTTGTATCTTTCAAAAGTCCTGGTAAATCTTGCGTCCCAAGGCGCATCAGATGCTAGTTTGAGGCAGTTTCAAGATCTGAAGGTTGGCTCTATCGGACAGTCTATCAGTTTGCAGAACATCGTGAGTGCCGGCGATGAGGACAGATTCAAAAAGTTTCAAACGTTGATTCTGGATCAAATCGTTCTCGATCAAGTCGGCTTTTCCGAAAACGCGAGGGCGACGATACACCTAACCGTTCAGAGCGCTATTCGGATTGTTGAAAATCTGACGCAGCGGATCGACCGCGCGATACGCGAACTCAAGGAATTGGATCATAGATCCAAGGCTCTTCAGGAATTGGTGAGTGCCTCCCGTTCGCAAATCGACGAAGCGTTGAAAGCGGTTGGCTATTCCAAAGATATGCAAGCTCTTTTTGCCAGAGAAACAGACATTAGAGAAGCGAGAGACGCGGTTATGAACCGCGAGGTTGATCAGAGGCGAATCGACGAGGAGCGGGGTCGCCTAAATCGCGAGATTTCCGACTTGCAGCAGGCCAGAGAGGGTCAGCTCAAGTTGAAAGCAGCTAGCGAGCAAGAACTTTTGTTCGTCTGCGATCCAAGCGTCTTGCTTGAACCGTCGACAATTCCAATAAATATCGGACCACGGCGATTGTTCTTGGTCATCGCAGCAATTATCGCGTCGTTGGCGGCAGCGTACCTGATTGTCATTATGATTAGGCGAACCAGGCTGCCGACGTGAGCGTTCAAACAAGCGGAAATTGGGCGGCGGATACTGCCAACATTGAAAGCTCTGCGGCTTCCGCGACGGTTGCGACCGCGACAGTTGCGACGTTTGCAAAAAGCTTCGTTCCGTTTCAGTTCTTTGGTTCTACTGAAATCTTTGTGGCATCTTTGCTCCTGTGCATTGCCAGTGTGGCAATGAATTCTAGATTGCACGTCACGCGAGCCTGGGAAGTTAAGACGGAGCTACTTCTTATAACCGCTTTCTATGCTCTCGTTGTTGCTAATTTCTTGGTGGTATCCGGCGACGACGTTCCTAGTACGTATTTGGTAGGGACCGTTACGTTTCTTCCCATGTTTTTGGCTCTTGGTTTCGTCACGGCACTGCGAATGAAGCTGCTCGCATGGATTTTGCTATCAGCGTCGGCGATCTACGTTTTTTTCCTATCGGCTTTTATTCTGACGCAGGGCGACGTGTATCAAGACGGCTATTTCGCTGACGTTTTCGGTTTGGGACGAATGGTACTTCTATCGGGCGCGGATACCTCGCAACTCTATCAGAACGTTGGAATATATCTGGCGCTTGGAGCGCTTTCAGCGGCCTATCTTTGCGCCGATTTGAGTAGTGTCATTAAGAAGGCGCTTATCAGTCTCTCACTATGTACTGCCGTCGCTTTGACAATTTTAGTTCAAGCGAGGGGTGCTGCGGCCGGACTGATCTTTGCACTTTTAATCCGTTCTCGGTGGTATTCCCGAAATATTCTTGGTTGGACAATCATAATCTCGGTTTTGGCCGGGCTTCTGCTCTTTGTGTTCGCGGACGATCTCGAGCATCTTCCGATCTGGGTACGAACTATCAATGAATTGTCAAAGGCTGATCCTCCCCCGAATACACGAATTGCAATCTACTCGTTTGCTCTAAAGGCAATCTGGATGGACCCTGCATCCTTTATTTTTGGTAGGGGATTTGGAATGTTTCCCATCGACTATGGCTACAGACCGCCAGACTGGTTGTTGGCGTCGCCGTCAGCTTCGCTTTACCCTCACAATTCAATTTTAGAGGCGCTCTACGAATTGGGTGTTGTCGGAGCGACTTTATATGCGGTCAGTTTGGCTAAGCCGATGATTGTTGGGATGAACGCGACAAAGACTAAAGACGCTTGGTTAGCCAATTCGTGTTTCCTGATGTTCGTTCTTATGGAAATGTTTTCTGGTGCCTTAGCGTATTCATACCCTTTCGTTTTCTTTCTAGGGCTGCTTCTTGGGGCCATCGCTGACTCGCGGCGACAACAGCTGACGGTTGAGATCAACACGAAGGTTCCAACGGCCCTTCTGCGCCAATTGGCATTGTAACGATGTTGGTCGAAAGCTATCTCATAGCCTCCGCATCGATGGTGGGCGCCACAGCTTATTTTACTCTGAAGACGCGCGGGTATATTTCCACGACATCAATGCTGATGGGTTTCTTGCTAGCCTTGTATGGCCCTGCGTACTTGATTTTCATGCTATATTACAATGAAAGCTCTTTAGTTTACCGCCAATTGGCCAATTCCCCCTATTTTGCCGACGGAGTCATTTCTCTCAATCTTTCAATTGCGATCATGTTTTTGGGATGCATCGGTGGAATCGAACTCGCCGATAAATTCTTGTCAGGAAAGCAATATGAACTCGACGGCGCACTGAAACATTGGGAGCACCGACCCCTTAGCAAAAACAGTAATTTCGCGATGCTGCTCGTCGCAACTAACTTATCGCTTTTTGCCTACATGGCTCTAATCTCGCTTCGTGAGGATCATTTCGGAGTTATTTTAGGGTTTTTGAGCGCTCCAAATTTTGCTTCAGCAAAGGACGAGTACCGCCTCCTTTTTGGGGGCAGCAACACCTATGCTTATCGGCTAGTGCTAACTTCAATCGCTCCTTTTTTTCTCATTTGGGGAATCCTAGAGAGTTGGACGTCCAGATCGAAAACACTTTTGCTCGGCTCCCTCCTATTGCTGCTGACTATACTGTTGGGGCGGATGGAAACCTTGAGCAGAGCGCCGGTTGCATTCTTGATCATTCAGCTTGGATTCGCCTGCCTACTGTGTTTACGAAATCGGCTTACGTGGCCCGTAGTGGCATTTGGCTCGGTGATGCTGCTTGCGATATTTTATCCGTTGATCAGACTTACCATTCCCGAGACCGCCCTTGGGGCCACCGCAATAAATTTCTTCTTCCGACGAGCGTTCTTCGTGCCGAATGAAGCGGTTCTGGAATTCTTCACGGCGTTTCCGTACTACTTGTCTCATAGTTGGGGAACGAATATACGGCCAATAGCCCTCTTATTGGGCACGGATTTCCATCCCGCCTTCGCGGACGTCTCTTACCTTTGGCGAAGCCAATCGGGTTCAATCAGCAACTCGATGTTTATAGCCGACGCTTACGCCGATTTTTCATTCCTGGGTGTGGCCGCGGCGAGTCTTTTTGTGGGAAGCGTTTGCAGACTAATCGACCTTCTTTTCCTTCCAAGTGACAAGTCCCCAATGGTGGTCGCGGCGCTGTCTTCAGCGCTTCTAGGTGTCCTCCATCTAATGGCAGGCGCAGTCCAAACCGCGATGCTCTCCGGAGGTTTGCTAAGTGTGCCTCTTGTGGCATTGGGCGTATCGAGCACTTCGGCGCTCTTTCGGACGCGCGATGTCAAAAATCGCTAAACTCGAACGCGAATGCGACCAAACCCGAACGTGGCATGACGGGCGGATGATCTACTTCAAAATTTCAGAATTGCTCTCTACGGCGGTGGTTTCAGCCCTAATAATTCTAGGCATGCATTCTACTGTCAGAGGCACCGAGCCTTCTCTTCCAAAAATCGAAGTTGGAAGTGTTGGCTCGTTCCTGAACGCCGACCTTGATCGCGCAGGCTCCCTGATGGTTGCGGCTGCCTATTTTCGAAAAATCAACGATGACGGCGGTATTGGCGGCCGCGACGTAGATTTGGTCTCTTATGACGACGAGGGAAGTCTCAAGAGGACCCTGGATCTGACTCGCAAGCTTGTTGAAGTCGATAAAGTGACATTACTTTTTCGAATGAACAAAGAGGCAAACAATGCAATCGGCCCCTATGTTCGTTTCAAAAAAGTCCCACAAGTGTTTGATGTCGACCCAGATGAAGACTCGGAGTCACTGAAAACACCGCCTGAAGTTCAGGGGAAATTTTTCGGTGAGTATATGCTGAAAGAAATGCCCGGCGCTAAAATTGCAATCATTCACGAGGAGAGCCGTTCCGCGCACCAATTTTTAGCTGGGTTTTATGGTGGCTTGGGGGAAAAAATGCTCGGTCGATGATTACCAACATCGACGGAGATCCTAAATTTCTCGGCAATCGGGTCTCACGGGTAAGCGGGCACAATGCAGACTTTCTAGTAATCTTTGGTCAGCCTGATTTCCAGATCAAACTGCTGGAGCAGGCAGCAGAAGTGGTGGACTGGAAGCCTACGATGGTTTTGAGCGATGCAGCAGTTTCTATTGCGAAGCAAGAAATGGGAACTCATAACGGTATTTTTTCCTTGGCTAATCAGAGGATTCGCATAGTTCTGACGTCTGCTGAGAGTGAGGAATGGGAAATCTTCAAAAGCCGATATCTTCCTGACACCGTGTCTCCGTCGGAAGCTGTCATGAGAGCTTATCTCCAGGCGAGATCGACAGTTGCTTTGCTGCAGGGCTGCGCAGGTAACCTCACATCACAGTGCATTCAAAGAGACTTTGAAGCTGCGCGAGAAGAGCGAGCTCGTTTTGGTCGTGCTTTGCATTTGATGCGCTTTAATGGCCAGTCATGGGATATCGCTGCTCCAAGCACGCGATATTAGGCAGGCCGGATATGACCTGCCACTGAGTATTTCCTCCAGAAGGAGTTAGAGTCCGGCCCGAAGAAGGACGGACAGATGAAGCGAGCAAGGTTCACGGAAGAGCAGATTATCGCTGTATTGAAGGAGCATGAGGCTGGGGCGAAGACGGCTGACCTGGCTCGCAAGCATGGAATCTCCGAAGCGACGATCTACAATTGGAAGGCCAAATTCGGCGGCATGGACGTTTCCGAGGCGAAGCGGCTGAGGGCCTTGGAAGAGGAGAACGCGAAGCTGAAGAAGCTTCTGGCCGAGCAGATGCTCGACGCGGCCGCCCTTCGCGAGCTGCTTTCAAAAAAATGGTAGGGCCCGCCGCCAAGCGCGCTGCGGTCGCGCATCTGCAGGCCGTCATGAGCCTGTCGGAACGGCGGGCGTGCTCGATCGTGGGCGCGGATCGGAAGTTGATCCGTTATCGCTCCAGCCGCCCTGCGGACGCGGCTCTGCGCGGCCGGTTGCGCGATCTCGCCAACGAGCGGCGGCGGTTCGGCTACCGCCGGCTATTCGTCCTGCTGCGACGGGAGGGAGAGCCCTCGGGGATCAATCGGATCTACCGGCTTTATCGCGAGGAAGGGCTCACCGTCCGCAAGCGGCGGGCTCGCCGCAAAGCTGTGGGGACCCGTTGATCCTGATCGAGGCGAGGCCCAACGCGCGCTGGTCGCTGGACTTCGTCCACGACCAGTTCGCCAACGGCCGGCGCTTCCGCATTCTCAACATCGTCGACGACGTCACTAAGGAATGCCTGGTCGCCATTCCGGAGACGTCGATCTCACGACGGCGCGTCGCCCGCGAACTGACGGCAATCGTCGAGCGACGCGGCAAGCCAGGAATGATCGTGTCCGACCATGGCACCGAGTTCACCTGCAACGCCATGCTGGCCTGGAGCAAGGACACGGTCATCGCCGGCCGATCGCCACTGACCATACGCCGCATCGCTCGCTCACCTTTGCATGCAGAAACGCACCTGTACATGCGCGCATGCCGCACGTAACCTCCGCCGCGCAAAGTCAGGAGAAAAGTAGTGGCCAAGGCTGCAACGAAGAAGAAGAAAAAGAATGCGTCCAGAACGATGGTAACGAAGAAGGCGGCCGGCAATCGCCGCGCGCGCAAGGGCGCCGTCGCCAAGGCAACCAAAAAGTCGGCCAAGAAAGCAGCCAGGAAGATAGCGAAGGCGACGACCAAAGCTGCCCCGGCCCGGCGGCCCAAGGGGGCGATCTGGCAATGGTCGGCAGCCGACACCGCGGGTGCGATTCGCGGTGGCGCCATTTCAGCGGTCGAGACCGTCGAGGCGCATCTGGAGCGGATGCGTGCGGTGAATGCGAAGCTCAACGCGGTCGTCGTCGATCTCTCGGATGAGGCGCTTGCGGCGGCGCATGCCGCGGACAAGCAGCGGGCGAAGGGCGGCGAGCTCGGCCTGCTGCATGGCGTGCCGATCACCATCAAGGAGAACGTCGACTATCAGGGCCGGCCAAATCCCAACGGCGTGCCGGCGAACATGAGCATCATCGCGCCGTCGGATTCGCCGGTCGTGCGCAACCTGAAGAAGGCCGGCGCGATCGTCATCGGGCTGACCAACACGCCGGAATTCTCCTTCCGCGGTTTCACCGACAATCCCCTGCACGGGCTGACGCTCAATCCCTGGAATCAGAACATCACCTGCGGCGGCTCGTCCGGCGGCGCGGGCGCGGCGGTCGCTGCCGGCATCGGTACCATCGCGCATGGCAACGACATCGGCGGCTCGCTGCGCTGGCCGGCGCATTGCAACGGGGTCGTCACCATCAAGCCGACGCAAGGCCGCATCCCCGCGTTCAACCAGAGCGCCACCTCCGAGCGTCCGATGCTTGCGCATCTGATGTCGGCGCAGGGGCCGCTCGCGCGCCATGTCGGCGACATCAAATTGGCGCTCGAGGTGATGAGCCAGCGCGATCCGCGCGATCCCTGGTGGGTGCCGGCGCCGCTGTCGGGTCCGACGCCGAAGGGCCCGATCAAGGTCGCGCTGGCAAAGATCCCGGCGGACATGGACGTCGATCCGTCGGTGCGCGATGCGCTGCGGCAGGCGGCCGATCATCTCGAACGTGCCGGTTATCGTGTCAGCGAGGTCGAGCTGCCCGACATCAGCGGTGTCTGGCAGACCTGGTGCGACATCATCACCAACGAGACCGTGGTGATGCAGGAAGCCGGCATGCTGAAGGTGACCTCCGAGGACTTCCACAAGGCGTGGAACGGCATGAAGACCAAGGCCAACGTGCTCGATCTCAAGTCCTGGATGCAGGCCACCGCCGCGCGCAACGGCCATATCCGCGCCTGGCAATTGTTCTTCGAGGACTATCCGGTGGTGCTGGCGCCGACCACGGTGAAGCCGACGCCGGGCCCGCGCGAGGATACGCTCAGCCCCGAGCGCGTGCGCGAGATCTTCTGGAACGACATCCGCTTCATCTCCGCGATCAACGTGCTCGGGCTGCCCGGTGCCGTGGTCCCCGTGACGTTGCATGACGGCAAGCCGATCGGCGTGCAGCTGATCGCCGGCCGCTATCGCGAGGATCTTGCGCTCGATGCCGCAGCGGCGATCGAGAAGCGCGCCGGCGTGCTGGCGCACCGGCTCTGGGAGATGATGGATTGAGCCCGCTAAAGCGCGATGAGATTGAGATGAATCGTCATCGCGCCTTAGCTGGGTTATGGTTTTGAGCATGATCCTTTCGAAAAACCGCTTCACATTTTTCCGGATCATGCTCGCGGCTTCGCGCGAAGGGCGCGGGGCCTTCCGGCGGCGGCTATTGCGTCAGGTGTGCAGAGGAGATGGCCTTCTGAAACAGCGCGGTCAGCGCGTCGCTGATACTGCTGTCGCTCGACACCTCGTAGTAATAACCTGAGGTTGCGCAGGCTTTCATCTGGGTCGCGATCGAGCTGCGCCAGGGCGCGATGTAGGTGGTGTACCAGCTGTTGCTGGTGATCGCGAGATACGTGGTGTAAAGGATCGCGATGTTGATGCCACGATTCTTGATCGTATCGCAGATCGTGGTCGTGAGCGGCTCCTGGCATCGCCCCGACGAAGCGATGACGGTCTCGGAGCAACTCGACGGGTAGTAGTAGTAGTCGGCCACCCCGTCCGAGATGAAGAATAGCCATTTTTGCGGCGAGGATGCAGTACCGGTCCCGGGAGTCGGAATCGTGCTGTTCATCGATGACAGAATGCCGTCGAAGTCGGTGCACATATCGTTGTTGTAGTTGGTGTAGGGAATCGTCATCAGGTCGACCGAAGAGACGGCCGTCCTGACCGACGAGAGGCTCGACGTGAGCGATGAGATCGTCGTCAGGCCGATGGAGCCGCAATCGCTTCCCATGGTGTAGACGGCCATGCGGTACTGGTTGCTGACGAGCTCGCTTGACGTGGCCGTATCCGTCAATGACTGCGTCGCGGT
The DNA here is from genome assembly GCF_024199885.1 of Bradyrhizobium sp. CCGUVB23. NCBI lineage: Bacteria > Pseudomonadati > Pseudomonadota > Alphaproteobacteria > Hyphomicrobiales > Nitrobacteraceae > Bradyrhizobium > Bradyrhizobium sp. CCGUVB23. Next base: position 3,494,982 of record NZ_JANADQ010000001.1, on the reverse strand, counting down.
CCGCACCAGGTCGATCCGCATCGTGATGCCGAGCTTCTTCGCGATCGAATAGTAGCTGTTGGTTTGCTTCGTCTTCTTGGAGCTCGACGTATAGGTGTCATGGCAGGCGAAGGCGCAACTGTCGGAGGTCGCGGCCTGCAAGGCGGTCATGTCAGCAGTGGTCGCGCCCAGCCCCTGCGATGGCGAGTTGTCGAGCAGCACGTAGAAGTCGATATAGCTAGGGAGCGAGGCCGCCGCCGACGAGCTCGCCGACACCGTCATGGTCTTGTAACCCAGCAGACCCATGAAATAATTCGAAACGGACAATGTTGCCGTACCGGTAGCCGTCCGGGTGGTCACGGTGTCCGTCACGGTCATGGTCACCGAGCTCGTTGTCATGCCGTAAGCGGACATCTGCGCGGCGTACGTATTCAGTGCATTGCTCTGTGCCGTGGCTGCGGTGTTTGTGATCTCGCTCTTGGCGGTGGCGACCAGCACCGCGGTGTCGAGTGCCGCCATCAGCTTGGCTCGGGCCCGCACCGCGAGGGAGTAATCGACCGCGGCGCCGACGGCGGCGAGAACGGGCAGCGATGCAATGGCGAAGATCACAACGATATTGCCGCTGCGATCGCAGCGGAAACGCGAGAGCAGGCGACCAAAACGCGTGGTGGCAAACGTCAACTTGGCGAACCCCTGAGCGAAGAATTGAACGCTTCAACGTAGCGCCCAGATGCTTGCGGGTCGGTTGCTCAATGCGTGAGAAGACGTTTCCGGTGTGTTGCTGAGGATGTCGCGCACTCGCGGCAAACAGTATCGAATCATCGACATGGAGAGGCGGGCGTCGATCATCCCGTGGTACTGCTGAGATCGAGTCGGTAGTACTCCGAAGTGCCGCTCTCTCAATTGAGCGCGCAGATAGAACGTCTCATGCGGCGCCATCGCCGAAGCTTCCCTTCAGCGTCCTCTGAGGACGGGCGCGCTACGCGCGCCACCTTCTTCCGCAAGGGGAGAAGGAAGAAGACGTTCTCACCCTCTTGCGCCGAGCACTACTCGCGCGGCCGCCACATACTCGCGCCAATGCGTTTCCGCGTAGTGCTCGGCCTGCCGTGCGCCTAGGATGTCGGGCGCGTGCGCGGCTGCGATCAGCCTAGCGAAGCGTTCTTCGGCGACCGTCGTGTCCGCGGCATCGGCGGTCGAAGCGAAGGCGCTGCTTGCGGCCTGCGGTGCGGCGACGAGTCCCGCCATTCCGGCCAGCAAAACACGGCGTGATGTCTTCATTGCTTTCATCCTCTCTCGTCTGGTTGCTCGAGCCTGGCAGGCGAGTGTGTCGTTGCGATCACGGCAGGGTAACCGCGCGCGCCCGGGCAGTCCACACATTGCGGATGCGGCTTGACGCTGCGGGCGCCCATTTACGTCGTGCGCAACTGATTTTCGGGCGGAGTGGATCTTTCGGTTGAGTGGATGTCCGATGTCCCGGAATTGTCCGGATGGTGGTGCGCGGCCGCCACTCGTGCGCACTGATGAGCAACGGGCGTTTTCGCGCGCCGGGCGCGCCTTGAGCTGCGCGCGTCAACCGATCGTTAGCCTTTCTCGTGAAATCGCCAGCTGCGTTATCCTGCCGCAAGGAGCGCTGCGGCAGACTGAAACCGGTTTCGTCTGGGAGGTTGTGATGCCCCGCTTGACGCCGGAACGAACGTTCCTGGCCGGGAAGATTATCTTCAACTTTGGGCAATCGTCGCTCGATTGCGTGGTGCGCCGCATGTCGGAGGAGGGGGCGATGCTCCAGCTCGACACCGGCCTTGGCGTGCCTGACCAGTTCCAGTTGAAGCTGGCGGACGACGAGTTGCTGGCCTGTCGCGTGGTCTGGCGTTCCGACCGCGAGATCGGTGTCGCTCTCGGCAGGGCCAGTGGCGAGGCGAGGAACGAGGGGCCGCCGGCGCGGCGCGGCGACGCCTTGATGCGCAGCCAGATGCTGGCGCTGCGCGCCGCGCTCGATCACGTGCCGACCGGCATCGTGCTGCTCGACGCGCAGCTCAGGGCGCGCCTGATCAACCGGTCATTCCGCCAGATGTGGCGGCTGCCCGAGGAGGTCGCCGACAGCAATCCCTCAATCCTCACGCTGCTCTATCACGGAAGGGATACCGGGGCCTACGAAGTGCCGGCCGCGGAGCTCGATGCGCTCGTTGCAATGCGTGTTCGCCAGATTGAGGCAGGAGATCCCACGCCGGTCGATCTGCGCCGAACCAACGGCGATGTCATGCGCGTGCAGTGTACCCCTCTGCCCGATGGCGGGCGGATGCTGACCTACACCCCCGTCACCGATATCGTGCGCTCCTCCGACGAACTGAAGCTTCTGCGTGACGCGCTGGAGAACGTCCAGGATGGCGTGCTTCTCCTCGACTCCGACCTGAACGCGAGCTTCATGAACCGGCGGATGCGGCGGTTCTGGGAGGTGAGCGAAGAGGAAGCGGCGGCCCGGCCGGCCTACGCGTCGCTGGTGCGGCGCGTGCATCGTGCCAGCGCGCCGGATCTTCCCCCAGGCGAGCTGGCAAGGTTTCCGGCCAAGCGCGTCGAAGAGGTCAAGGCCGGCGATCACGTGCGCGACCTTCAGACGCCCGATGGTCGGCGCATCCGCGCTCATTGCACGACGATGTCGAATGGCGGCCGCATGCTGACCTATGTCGACATCACCGACCTCACGCAAAAGGCCAAGATGCTGGAGACGCTGGCCACGACCGATCCGCTCACCGGCCTCTTCAACCGCCGCCATTTCCTGGAAAGCCTCGATGCCGAATGGAGCCGCTTCCAGCGCTATTATCGCTCGGTCTCGGTGTTGATGCTCGACATCGATCACTTCAAGTCGGTCAACGACCGCTATGGCCATGGGGTCGGCGACGCCGCGATCAAGACGGTCGCTGCCGCGTGCCTCGATGGCAAGCGCAAGTCTGATATCGTCGGCCGCCTTGGCGGCGAGGAGTTCGCGGTCCTCTTGCCCGAGACCAGCCTGTCCCGTGCGAGAACGGTCGCCGAGCGCATCCGCAAGCGCGTGATGAGCTCGCACATCGTCGCCCACAAGATCCGGTTCGGCGTCACTGTGAGCATCGGCATCGCCGAGGCCAGCGTCAGCATGTCCGGCACCGATGCGTTGATGAGCGCGGCCGATCACGCGCTCTACCAGGCCAAGGCTGAAGGCCGCAATCGCTGCATCGCCTGGTCGCCACCGCCGCCCGCAAGCAAGGCGGCGGAGTGATCGGGCAAGCGAGGCCGGCGTCTAATCCGGCACCGGCACGTCGAACGTGTTCAGCGTGACCGAGACCATGCAATAGACGCCGACGAGATAAGACAATTCGGCCGCGCCGTGCTCGCCGAACTCCTTCACCGCCGCGCGCCAGGTCAGCTCGGGCAGCACGCCACCGCTCACGAGAGAGGACGCCATGTCGTAGGCGACGGCCTCCTGCTTGGTCAGGTCGACCGGCCGCTGGCCGGCTACGATGGTCGCGAGCTTCTCGTCGGACAGGCCGCGCTGCTCGGCGACCAGTACATGGGCATAGAGCTCGTAGCCGGAGCGGAAATGCGAGCCGGTCACGAGGATCGCGACCTCGCGCACCGGCGCCGGCAGCAATGGGTTCGACGCGATCGCCTTGACCAGCTCCCACACCGGCCCGCCGAAGCGCGGCTCGCGGAGCCACGGATTCCAGGGGCCGAGCAGCGCGCCGTCCTCGCGCATGTTCACAAAGCCCTTGAAATGATCCTTGATGCCCGCTCGCATGTCGTCATAGAGCGGCTTCTGCTCGGCGGTCAGCTCTTTCGGATCGAGAATGGGAAGGCGCACGGCAGGTCTCCTCGTTCTGGGAACGGCGAACGTCGCCCGCATGCTCGCGCGAGGCAAGTGAAGTTGCCGTGACATGCGCATCGCGGTCTTTTGAGGTCGCAGGCGCCGTAAATTCCGCGGCAGTGCTGCCGGCCAATCTCGCCGCGGCTGACGGGCTTGCGAAGACGCTTCGTGACGCTGCGATGGCGCCATAACCCTGGTTGGCGGAATTAGGCTCGAGTTTGCGAACCGGTCTCTCCCGATCGCCGACAAAGGCGGGTAGGTTTGATCAAGAGAGCGCCCGGGATGCGAAAGTTCGTCGTGTTTGTTCTTGCCAGCGCGATGTTCGCCGCCGGCTTGTATATCGCGGGCGTTGAGCTTTTTTTGAGTGAAGCCGTCTATTTCCGGCTGCTCTTCGTCGGTGGTTTCCTGGCCTTGCTGGGCGGCTATCTGCTCTGGACCGATTTTCTGGCGCCGGCGCTCAGCATTCGGACATGGGAGGACTGAGCTCCCAACCGGTGACATCAGGCGTCACGCCCGCGGTTCGCCCAGCGTGTGCATCAGCCGGTTGGCCCAGCCGAAGATCGCAGCCGACAGCACGAGGTCGAGCTGCTCGAGCTCGCTGAGGCCTGCGTCAGCCAGCCCGCGTGCGTCGTCCGCCGTGGCTTCGATCGGCGTGGTCGAGAGTTTCGTGGCGAAATCGAACAAGGCCTGCTGCCGCGTCTCCAGCGTGGCGTCGCGCTCGTCGGCAAAGATGTCTTCGACGACATCGTTCTGCCCCGTAAGGCCGATGAAGCGCGAGGCGTGGACGGCCGCACAGTAGATGCAGCGGTTGACGATGGAGGCGCTGAGCGCGCCGAGCTCGCGCTCGGCAGAGGACAGGCCGTTCTTGCCGTACATGATCATGTTGAACAGCGGCGAGCGGACCTCGAGCGATTCCGGATCGTGCGCCAGCGTCAGCACGTAAGGCGACACGCCCTTGTTCGACGGCGTGACCTTCATCGCCGCGAGCTGCTCCGGCGTTGCGGAGGCGAGCTCGACCGGGGTAACGTAGGGCGACCAGGTCGGTATCGCAGCGGTGAAGGTGTGAACGACCTTGCTCATCGGGCCTCGACTGCTTTGAGAAGCTTTAGGCCCGCAACGACCCGCAACTGATAGTTCACGAAGGCGGCGAGCTCCGAGAGCCGCACGATGTCGGCCTCGCTGACGCCGGCGGCCTTCAGCGTCTCGATGTCCTGTCGCGTCGCCTCGCGCGGGGAGAGCGTCAACAGGTCGGCGTGACGCGCCATGGCGTCGTCCAGCGCATTGCCGCAAGCGCCGCCGGGCTCGGCGAGGGCGACGACATCCAGATCATGCGAATGCGCGAGATAGGATTCGTAATGTGCGGTCAGCGCGGCATCGCCGACATGCCGGCACATCCGTGCCGCGAGCGCAGCGCGCAGGCCGTGGCTCAGCCCGCCCGGCTCCCGCGGCACCAGCACCGCGTCATGGGCGGCTTCGCTCAGCCGAAGAATCTCGGCACGCGCTTTCAGCGCCTGACCAAGCCGTGACCCCTCGGGCACGCCGGCCATCGTTTCGATCAGCGTCACGCGGCACCTCGCGAACTCTGTGGGTTCGCGGCATCCGCGACCGCAAAGCTGAGCGGCTTGCCTGTTTCCAGGAAGGCCGACAACTCGGCTTCATAGGGCGCGGGGTCGAGCCCGCGCGCGGCGAGCCATTGCGGCTCATAGTAGGTCTGACGGTAGCGCTCGCCGGAATCGCAGATCAGCGTCACCAGCGATCCCGTCTCGCCCGCGTTGCGCATCTCGTCGGCGAGCCGGCAGAGCGCCAGGAAATTGGTGCCGGTGGATCCGCCGACCGCCCGGCGCAGCCGGCGTGTCAGCAAATTCATCGCGGCGATCGTCGCGGCGTCCGGAATCTTCATCATGCGGTCGACCACACCGGGCACGAAGGAGGGCTCGCAGCGCGGACGGCCGACGCCTTCGATCAGCGAGGGCCGCTCGCAGATCTGCGTGCGGTCCTGGGTGCTGAAGCAGTCGAAGAAGGCGGAATGCTCGACGTCGGCGACGCACAGTCGTGTCGGATATTGCCGATAGCGCAAATAGCGGCCGATCGTCGCCGAAGTGCCGCCGGTGCCGGCGCCCATCACGATCCAGTCCGGCACCGGGCGCGGCTCGCCCTTGAGCTGGGTGAAGATCGACTCGGCGATGTTGTTGTTGCCGCGCCAGTCGGTGGCACGCTCGGCAAAGGTGAACTGATCCATGTAGTGGCCGTTCAGCCGCGCGGCGAGCGCAGCGGCTTCCGCATAGAGCGCGCGGCCGTCGTCGATCAGATGGCAGTTGCCGCCGTAATGCTCGATCGCGGCGATTTTTTCCGCCGAGGTCGTGCGCGGCATCACGGCATAGAAGGGCACGCCGATCATCTGCGCGAAATAGGCCTCCGAGACTGCCGTCGATCCCGACGAGGCCTCGATCACAGGCGTACCTTCGCGGATGTGGCCGTTGCAGAGCGCGTAGAGGAATAGCGATCGGGCCAGCCGGTGTTTCAGGCTGCCGGTCGGATGGGTCGACTCATCCTTGAGATAGATGTCGATGCCTGCCAGCGCCGGCACGATCAGGCGGATCAGATGCGTATCAGCCGTGCGGCACTGGTCCGCTTCGATCGCCGCCACGGCCTCGTCGACCCAGCCGCGCCTGTAGGCCGGTCCGGCCGGGTCTTGATGGCGGAAAGGGACTGGCTCCTTTGGCATGACAAAAATCTCTCATAATTCTTCTTGCGCATCAAGAAATATCATTCATGCTGTATTCGAATAATCCAAGCGGCGCGCCCATGAACAATGAAATTATCGACATCCGGCTCTTGGAGGCCTTCGCGGCGGTGATGTCGGCCGGCAGCATCACCGGCGCGGCGCGGCTGCTCGGCCGTTCGCAGCCGGTGGTGACGCGGCAGATCCAGGACCTCGAGGCCGATGTCGGCTACCTCCTGTTCACCCGCAATGGTCCGCGCATCAGCCCGACGGCGAAGGGCGTGCTGTTTCATGCCGAGGTCGAACGGCTGTTGATGGGCCTGAAGCACATCCGCCAGCGCGCCAACGCGATCGGCGCCGGTGCGCTTCCGGTGCTGAGCCTCGCCGCGATCCCGGCGCTCGCAGCGGGCTTCATCCCGGCCGCGCTTGCCGCGCTGGAGCGCGAGCTGCTGCCGGGCCAAGTGCATGTGCAGGCGCTTTCGGCCGAGAACGTCGTGCAGTCGGTGTTGTCGCAATCGGTGGATCTCGGGCTCGCCAGCCTGCCGGTCCAGCATCCCGGCCTCGACGTGCAATGGGTCTGCGAGGTGCCGTGCGTCGCTTGCCTCGCGATTGATCATCCGCTCGCGAAGAAGAAAGTGATCCGGCTGAAAGATCTCGGCGGCGGCCGTCTTCTGACGATGGCCAATCCCTACCGGCTGCGCCGTCGGGTAGACGAAGCGTTGGACCGCGAGGCCGTGATGCCCGCAGAGGTCATCGACACCAATTCCTCGATGACCGCGATCGCGATGGCCAAGCAGTCGCTCGGCATCGCCATCGTCGAGCCGGTGCTGACGTCGAGCCTGCCGGTGGAAGGCGTCGTCACCCGGCGTCTCGATGTCTCCATTCCTTTCCTGTTTGCTGCCCTCTCGCCAACCGGGCGCGAGCTGACGCCGACGGTTGCGGCACTCAACCACGCGTTACGCGCGGCGGTGGCGCTGATGCCCGGCGCAAAGCTGCACAGCGGCGCGGCCGCAGGCCTCGAGCCCAATGAGGCAGCCGACGAACTCGAGAAAGCCAACTCATGACGACGATGACGCCAAACGCAGCCGGCCTCGCGGCGATCGAAGAGCGACTCAAGCAGGATTTGTCTTGGCTGGAACTGCCGGCCAAATCCTGGGTGCCGCGTCGTGTCGTGGATGGCGAAGCCGTCGTCGACGTCGTGATCGTCGGGGCCGGCATGGCGGGCCTCGTTGCCTCCGCCGTCTTGAAGCGGCTCGGCGTCGACAACCATTTGGTGTTCGATCGTGCGCGCGCCGGCGAAGAGGGGCCATGGGTCACCTTCGCGCGGATGCGCACGCTGCGTTCGCCGAAGGAGTTGACCGGCCCCGCGATGGGCATGCCGGCGCTGACCTTTCGCGCGTTCTATGAAGCGCAATACGGCCGCGACGCCTGGAAGGCGCTCGACCGCGCACCGCGCACGATGTGGATGGATTATCTCGTCTGGTATCGCAAGGTGCTCAACCTGCCGGTCCGCAACGAGGTGACGGTCGAGCGCATCCACGCGCGTGCCGACGAGCTGTTCGAGCTCGATGTCAGCGAGCGCGGCGCGCCGCGAAAGATCCTGGCGCGCCATGTCGTGCTGGCGACCGGGCGCGACGGCCTTGGCGGCGCTTACGTGCCGCCGCTGGCCGATGGCATCGACCGGCGCTTCTGGGCGCATTCGTCCGATGCGATCGACTTCGAAAAGCTGCGCGGCAGGCGCGTCGCCGTGATCGGCGCGGGCGCATCGGCGATGGACAATGCGGCGGTGGCGCTGGAGAGCGGCGCCGCGCGGCTCGATCTCTTCATTCGGCGCGCGGACATTCCGCGCATCAACAAATTCACGGGCATCGGCAGCCAGGGCGTCGTGCACGGCTTTGCCGGCCTCACAGACCAGTGGAAATGGCGCTTCCTCGACCACACGCTGAAAGCGCAGACGCCGCCGCCGCGGCAGAGCTTGCTGCGCGTCTCCGCCTATCCGCACGCGCATTTCCATCTCGCAAGCCCGATCGATGATCTCGTCGTCGAAGGCGATCATCTCGTCGTGACGACGCCGAAGGGTCGTTATGAGACCGACTTCATCATCTTCGGCACCGGCTTCAAGGTCGATCTCGCGTTGCGGCCCGAGCTGAAGGAGTTCGCGCCCCATATCCGCTTCTGGCGCGATCGCTTCCCGACGCCTGTCGGCATGGATAATGCCGAGCTCGAAGGCTCGCCCGATCTCGGCGACATCTTCCAGTTCCAGGAGAGGGTAACCGGCGCCTGTCCCATGCTGTCGCGGCTCTACGGCTTCAACTATCCGGCCACGCTGAGCCATGGAAAGCTCTCCGGCGATATCCCCGCGATCAGCGAAGGCGCCGACCGGCTCGCCCGCGGCATCGTCCGCCGCCTCTTCGTCGAGGATCGCGAGATCCATTTTGCCAATCTCAAGGCGTTCGCCACGCCCGAGATCCTCGGCGACGAATGGATCGACGCCGACGCCATTCATCAACCCGCCGAGTAACCCACCAACCGGACAGGCAAGCGCGAGATGCAGACGAACAGAAAAGCCATCGTGGCGGCGATCGCAGGCAACGCGATGGAGTGGTACGACTTCACGGTGTTCGCGCTGATGACGCCGGTCATCAAGAACCTGTTCTTCCCCGTCGACCCGAAGGTCCCGGGCAGCGAGATCAACGCGCTGCTGCTCACCACCGCGCTGTTCGGCACCGGCTTCTTCATGCGGCCGGTCGGCGGTCTCGTGCTCGGCTATTTCGGCGACCGCAAGGGGCGGAAGGCGGCGATGACGCTTGGCATGGGTATCATGGCGCTCTCGGTCGCACTGCTCGCGTTGACGCCGACCTATGCGACGGCCGGTATCGCCGCGCCGTTGATCGTGCTGCTGGCACGGCTGCTTCAGGGCTTCTCCGTCGGCGGCGAGTTCGGCACCTCGACGGCCTACCTGATCGAGGCGGCGCCTGCCGGCCGCACCGGCTTCTACGGCTCCTGGCAGATCGCTGGCCAGCTCATGGCGAATGTTCTGGGCGCGGTGCTCGGTGCCGTCCTCACGCTCACGTTCACGCAGGAGCAGCTCGCGGCCGGCGCCTGGCGCATCCCGTTCTTCGTCGGCCTCGTGATCGTTCCGATCCTGCTCTACATGCGCGCCAAAGTCGTCGAGCCCGAAGCGTCCCAGCGCAACATGGCGGCCGTGCACAAGGAGCGCTTCATCGCCGCGCTGAAGCACCCCGGCCGCAACTTCCTGATCGGGATGGGCATGGTGGTCGCGAGCGCGGTCTCGTTCTACGTCACTTTCGGCTATACCGTGACCTACGCCAAGGAAGTGCTGAAGCTGCCGCTGATGCAGAGCTTTCTGGTGCAGATGATCGCGGCGATCGTGATGGTCGTCGTTGTCCCCATCGCCGGCGCCTTCTCCGACCGCTATCCGCGCAAGCCGCTGCTGCTCGCATCGCTCACCGGCTATTTCGTCTCGCTCTATCCGCTCTATACCTGGGTGATTTCCGAACCGTCGATCGCAAAGCTCCTGGTCGCCCAGGTCGTGATCGGCTTCTTCAGCGCGTTCTTCCTCGGCGTCTACTGCACCACGCTGGTCGAGCTGTTCCCGATCCGCGTCCGCTCGACCGCGCTTGCGATCGTCAACAACGTCGCGGTACTGATCTTCGGCGGCTTCGCCCAGTTCTTCGTGACCTGGCTGATCACGCTGACGGGTTCCCCGCTCGCGCCGATCTTCTACGTCATGATCGGCGTCGGTCTCGGCCTGATCTCGGTGATCGCGATGCGGCCCGAGGACAGCGAGCGCGGCGTGGTCGCGGCGGAGCGCGTCGCCGAACAGGTCTCGTGACGGCGCGGGCCGCTCAAAACTCCAGCGGCGCCGACCTCCTTCATCACGAAGAAGGTGCGGGTCTGCTGCTCGCCATTGATGCGGTTGAAATCCTCCATGCCGCCGACCCGGATTTTCAGGAAATAATCGAAGTCGCCGGCGACGAGGTGGCGGAGGTCGTGCAAATCAGAAGATTGTATCATTGAGCAGATGCCGCCTGTGGTATATGCCTCTGCGCAACGATCACAGGCAGGGTAGAGCATGCAGGTGGCTGATTTCGTCGTCAGGCTTTCATCACGAAGCAAGGCCCTGCTTGGCACGCTCGTCCTCCTCACGTCAGTCTACTCCGGCACCGCAAGTGCACAGGGCACTGAGCCGATCTGGCCGACCGCTCAATGGCAGACCTCTACGCCGGAAGAGCAGGGCATGGATTCGGCTGCGTTGGCCAAACTGGTCGCGTCCGGCATCCCGCGCAGCTTCGACAGCCTGCTGGTGACGCGCCACGGCCGCATCGTGCTCGATGCCTATTACGCACCTTATACGGCTGATATGCCGCACGTGATCAACTCCTCCACCAAGGCGGTGGTCGCGACGCTGCTGGCGATGGCCTACAAGGATGGCCTGCTGGATCGTCTCGATCGTCCGATGCTGGATTTCTTTTCCGATCGCGACGTCGCCAATCTCGACGAGCGCAAGAAGGCCATTACGGTCCAGCAGTTGCTCAACATGACATCCGGCCTCGAGTGGGACGAGGGGTATGTCGGCGGCCGGGAGCAGTCGCTTCGCGACATGGGCGCGAGCTCCAATTGGGTCCAATTCATCCTCGATCGCCCGATGGCGCATGCGCCGGGCGAAGTGTTCTACTACGACAGCGGCGGTTCGCATCTGCTATCCGCGATCGTGGCAAGGATCACCGGCAAGAGCACCGCTGACTATGCGCAGGAGAAGCTGTTCGGGCCACTCGGGATCGCTCAGCCGTTCTGGCGTCGCGATCCGCAAAAGCTCCCGATCGGCGGCTTCGGCCTTGCGATGCGACCGCGGGACATGGCGAAGATCGGCTATCTCTATCTGCGCAACGGCGAGTGGGCCGGCAAGCAATTGCTACCGGCGGATTTCCTCGTTGCCGTCAATCATGCCACCGTCAACATGAATGCGCGATTTGAACCCGGGCTGCGCTACGCCAACCAGTTCTGGGCCATTCCCGACAAGCCCGTCTTCATGACCGTCGGATATCACTGCCAGGTGATCATGGTGCTGCGGGAGCAGGACATCGTCGCCGTGATGACGGCGACCAATTTCTGTCCATTCCGCAAGCTGGCCGACGAGATCTCTGCCGCCGTCAAATCCGAGTCTGCTTTGCCGGCCGATGCAGCCGCGGCAGAAGAGCTAGCAAAGCTGGTCGCGGACGTGTCCATGGAGAAGCCGACATCGGTCGGCGCCACGCCCGCAACCGCCTCTGCGATCTCGGGCAAGACCTACAAATTGTCCGACAACGCCTCGGGCATCAAAACACTGACGCTGTTCCTGGCCGATGAGAACCCGCGTTACGTCGTGGAGACGAGCGCGGGCGATCCCGCGCGGCGCCGCCTCGACGGGCCGATCGGTCTCGATGGCCTGTACCGCAAAAGTCCGCCAGGCATTCTCGGTGTTCGCGCCGCCAAGGGCACGTGGCAGAACGAGCGAACCTTTGTCATCGACCTCCAATATGTCGGAGGCGGCGACGCCTGGACATGGACGCTCACCTTCGACGGCGACAAGATCGCGCTACGCGGCAAGGCGAGGGACGGACGCGAGGAGTCGGCGGAAGGGGCGGTGGGCGGCTAGCGATCCCGGTCCGGATTGACGCGAGCAACGTGGCCTGCCACGGCGCCGGCCGCTCAAAACTCCAGCGGTGCGTTGTCGACGACCTCCTTCATCACGAAGAAGGTGCGGGTCTGGCGCGCGCCGGGCAGCGCGATGAGCTGCTCGCCATGGATGCGGTTGAAGTCCTCCATGTCGCCGACCCGGATCTTGAGGAAATAATCGAAGTCGCCGGCGACGAGGTGGCAGTCGAGCACGCATTTCAGCTTCGCTACCGCCTGCTCGAAGAGCGCAAAGCTCTCCGGCGTCGAGCGGTCGAGCACGACGCCGACCATCACCAGCGTGCCCTTGGCGACTTTGCGCGGCGCCACCATGGCGCGGACGCCCGTGATAAAACCCTCTTCGAGCAGCCGCTGGGTGCGCCGGTGGCAGGTTGCCGGGCTGATCGCCACGGTTTCCGCCAGCTCCGCGTTGCTCAGCCGGCCGTTATTCTGCAGCAATCGCAATATCTTAAGGTCGGTGCGGTCTAACCTGCCGGACATGGAAGAAAATTCCGTCAAAGTGCAAAATTTCGGAAGAGATGTTATTCAATTGCGCCAACGTCGCAATATCTCCCGCAAAATCCTCGCAATATTCGAGAGCACATTTCATCTAGGGGGTGATAGTTCCTCCCTTCAGTTCAACGGCAAATCGGGATGATTTCGCAATGAAGCTGGAAAAATTCGAACGCTACCCGCTGACCTTCGGGCCGCCCCCCATCGAGAAGCTGAACCGTCTGTCCAAGCACCTCGGCGGCAATGTCGAGATCTATGCCAAGCGTGAGGACTGTAATTCCGGTCTCGCCTATGGCGGCAACAAGCTGCGCAAGCTCGAATACATCGTTCCCGACGCGATCGCCTCGAACGCCGACACGCTGGTGTCGATCGGCGGCGTGCAGTCCAACCACACCCGCATGGTCGCCGCGGTTGCAGCCAAGATCGGCATGAAGTGCCGCCTGGTGCAGGAAGCCTGGGTGCCGCACGAGGACGCCGTGTACGACCGCGTCGGCAACATCCTGCTGTCGCGCGTGATGGGCGCCGATGTCCGTCTCGTCGAGGACGGTTTTGACATCGGCATCCGCAAGAGCTGGGAGCAGGCGCTCGAGGAAGTGAAGGCCGCGGGCGGCAAGCCTTACGCGATTCCGGCCGGCGCCTCCGTGCATAAATATGGCGGCCTCGGCTATGTCGGCTTCGCGGAAGAAGTGCGCAAGCAGGAGAAGGATCTCGGCTTCAAGTTCGACTATATCGTCGTCTGCACCGTCACCGGCTCGACCCATGCCGGCATGCTGGTCGGCTTCGCCGCGGACGGCCGTGCGCGAAAAGTGATCGGCATCGATGCATCCTTCACGCCGGCGCAGACCAAGGCACAAGTTCTTTCGATCGCGCAGAACACCGCAAAACTCGTCGAACTCGGCAAGGAGATCGTCGAAGACGACGTCGTGCTGGTCGAGGACTACGCCTATCCGACCTACGGCGTGCCGTCGGAAGAGACCAAGGAAGCCATCCGCCTCACCGCGCGTCTCGAAGGCATGATCACCGACCCCGTCTACGAGGGCAAGTCGATGCAGGGCCTGATCGACCTCACCAAGAAGGGCTATTTCGAGAAGGGCGCGAAGATTCTCTATGCGCATCTCGGCGGTGCACCCGCGCTCAACGGCTACGCCTACGCGTTCCGCAACGGCTGAGGCGCACACTGTAGCCCCATCAAGGCTATCGTCCCGGGGCGCGACCAAGTCGCGAGCCCGGGACCCATAACCACAGGATGTGGTTTGGCGAAGACTCGTGGTTACCAGCTTGCGCTAACGACATCTGCCTGTGGCTATGGATCCCGGATCTGCGCTCGCTACGCTCACTTGTCCGGGGATGACAGCTGAGTGATTGGCGCGCGATTTCATTTCGTTCGCACCAGCCGCAGCAGCTCCTCGCCGTAGTGCTCGAGCTTCTTGTCGCCGATCCCTGGCACATTGCGCAGTTCATCCAGCGTCGTCGGCCAGGCGCGCACGATGCCGTCGATCGTTGCATCATGCAGCACGACATAGGCGGGCACCCCGCGCTCACGGGCGACCTCGGAGCGCCAGGCGCGCAGGCGCGCGCGCAATTCGGGATCGACGTCGCCCTGTGGCGCATTCGATGCCGGCGCAAGATCGCCGCGACGAGATTTCGCGCGGCTGGCGCGAAGGTGGGTGCCAGGAGTTTCCTCGCGCAGCCAGACTTCCGTCTCGCCGCGCAAGACGCCGCGCGAGGACTCCGTCAGCTTCAGCGCGCCAAAAGCCTCGCTGTCGCTCTGCAAGTGCCCCATCGCCACCAATTGCCTGAGCACCGTGCGCCACTGCTTCTCGTTGAGCTCGCGGCCGATACCGAACACCGTCAGCTTGTCGTGGCCGAACTGCGTCACCTTCTCGGTCAGGCGCCCTACCAGCACGTCGATCAGGTGCATGGCGCCGAAGCGCTGTCCGGTGCGGTAGACGCAGGAGAGCAGCTTCTGCGCCAGCACCTTGCCGTCGCGCATCTGCGGCGGCGTCAGGCAGTTGTCGCAATTGCCGCAATTCTCCGCCGTAACCGTCTCGCCGAAATAGGCGAGCAGCCGCCTGCGCCGGCAATGCGCGGTCTCGGCAAGCCCCACCAGCGCCTCGAGCTTGCCGATCGACGCCCGCTTGAACTCGTCGGAGGCGCCGGACTCGTCGATCATCCGGCGCTGCTGCACGATGTCGGAGAGGCCATAAGCCATCCAGGCTGCGGACGGATTGCCGTCGCGGCCGGCGCGCCCTGTCTCCTGGTAATAGGCCTCGATGCTCTTGGGCAGGTCGAGATGCGCGACGAAGCGTACGTCGGGCTTGTCGATGCCCATGCCGAAGGCGATGGTCGCGACGATGACGATGCCGTCTTCGTTCAGGAAGCGATCCTGGTTGCGCGAGCGCACACTGCCGTCGAGGCCGGCATGATAGGGCAGCGCCGGAATGCCGGCATCGCTCAAGGCAGCCGCGACCTCCTCGACCCGGTTGCGTGACAGGCAATAGACGATGCCGGCGTCGCCGGCATGGCGCTCCCGGAGGAACTCCTTCAATTGCGCCACGGAATTGCGCTTGTCGACGATCTCGTAGCGGATGTTCGGCCGGTCGAAGCTGGAGACGAATTGGGGCGCGCCTGAGAGTTGCAGCCGTTCGACAATCTCCTTCCGCGTCAGTTCGTCGGCGGTGGCGGTGAGCGCGATCCGCGGCACGTCGGGAAAGCGCTCGGCGATGACCGAGAGCGCGACATATTCAGGACGAAAATCGTGCCCCCATTGCGAGACGCAGTGCGCCTCGTCGATCGCAAACAGCGCGACCCTGGCCTGCGCCAGCATCGACAGGCAGCGCGGCGTGACCAGCCGCTCGGGCGCGACATAGAGCAGGTCGAGATCGCCCGCGATCAGGCGTCGCTCGACTTCGGAAGCCTCCTGCGGCGTCAGCGAAGAATTCAGCGCGGCGGCGTTGACGCCGGATTCAATCAGCCCTGCGACCTGGTCGCGCATCAGCGCGATCAGCGGCGACACCACGATGCCGCAGCCCTCGCGCAAGAGCGATGGCAGCTGGTAGCAGAGTGACTTGCCGCCGCCGGTCGGCATCAGCACCAGGCAATTGCCGCCCGACGTCACGTGCCTGACGATCTCGCCTTGCGCGCCACGGAAACCGGAGAGCCCGAATACCGAATGCAGCACCGACAACGGGTCGCGGCCATCGGCCGGCGCCGGCAGCGGGGCAGTGGAGGGGACGGACATGGGCGTGTCGAACCGGGCCGTGAGAAGAGCTGAACGGCAGTCGCATGCCGGCACGGTTGTGGCAAGAGTGTTTGCGCGGAACGGACGGTGCTTACCCTCTCCCCTTGTGGGAGAGGGTGCCGAGCGAAGCTCGGCGGGTGAGGGGTTCTCTCCACAAGTGAAACTTTGGCGTTCGAATTCGCTGAAGCAACCCCTCATCCGGCGCGCTGCGCGCGCCACCTTCTCCCACAACAAGGGGAGAAGGAGGAAAGAGCGCTAAGCCCCGATTCGCCGCAGGGCTTCGGCGACCGTCACGATCGGAACATCGCGCTTTTGCGCCGCCTTCAATGCGTGGTGCAACAACGACGGCGAGCAGCCATAGGGGCTCGGCTGGTTGACGACATCGTGGCCATAGAAGATCAGCCAGCCGCCACTCGCAGCGGTCTCGTCGAAATAGCGATCGATGCCGCCGGCATCGATATCCTTATCGATCAAGGGCGTGGAACGCAGGAGCTGCAGGTCGATGACGTCGCGATTGACGCCGGGAAGGATGCCGCGTGCCGAGCGGAACTTCCTGGTGAGCTGCGGCTTGCGCCAGATCGAGGCGAGACCATACGGATAGGCGAAATTTTCGAGCCTGATCGTCGGGTCGAGCGCGTGAAAATAGTTGCGGTTCTGCTCGATCTCGTGCGCGAGCCCGGCCTGATCGAGATCTGCCGCGCGGCGATGCGAGAACGTGTGGCAAGCGATCTCATGGCCACGATGATGGAGCCTCAGGATAGCGTCGTTGGACAACCCGAGCCAGTGACCCGACCACTGCCCGATCTGGCTGCCGGCCAGATAGAACGTGGCGCGGCCGCCATGCTCTTCCAGCATGGGGGCGCCAAGGTTCGCGGCGCTGTCGGGAGCGTCATCGAAGGTGAAGCTGACCATTGGCGCATGAGCTGACAGCCGATGCGGCGAGACCGCGAAATGCCGGGCCAGCCGATTGCTTACACGTCCGTTGATCGCCGACCACACGGGGGTTGTTTCCCTGTATTTCCAAATGGGGCGGCAGCAATGAACCATCCGCCCTCGGCCTGACGCAAGCTTAACGATTCGTTATGCCTAACGGAGAACCCGCTCGGTTCCTCAGCGCAGAGACAACGGCGCGGCCGCATCCTCGGCGAGAAAATCGAGCCAGTTCCTGAAGAGCACGGCCGCGGCACTTCCTGCGGCGATATCGCTGCGCAAGTTCAGTGCAGGCAGCTCGCTCGCCATTGCGGGATGACGCTGATGCCTGGCGCGCTTTTCGAAGCGGATGAGCTTCTCCTCGGTCGCCGCGTCAAAATAGCTCATGGGCAGCGCTGGATAGGCCTCGCGCTCGCGCGCGAGGAAGCGACCGATATCGCGCAGATATTCACGCTGCAGCGACAGTGCGTCATATTCGGGATGGCCCTGGAAGAACACGAAACGGCTGGCATATTGCCGGACGAAAACGTCAACGCCGGCCTTCGCCGAGCGCGTCAGCACCTGATAGCCATGCTCGGTGAGGTCGGCCTCTGCGACCTCGTTCAGCCTTGAATGCGAGACTTTGAGAGTTGCCGGCGCGGCGCGCGTCAGCGGGTCGCTGCCGATCGTCTCGCAGTCGAAAATGCCATGGCATTTGGCGGCAAGCGGCCGCCGCGTGATCCGGTCGAGATGCCGCACCGCTGCATGCGCGGCAAGGCAGGACCAGATCGTCGAGCGCGTATTGGTCCTCGCCCAATCGATGATGTCGGTGAGATCGCGCCAGTAGGGCTCCTGGTCGAGATCGGGCGCGACCGGCTCGGCGCCCGTCACGATCAAGCCGTCGAACCTTTGCCGCTTCAGATCGGAGAGATCGGAATATTCGCTCTCGACATGCCAGCGCGCCTCCGGTGAGCGCTTGACCGAGGGCAGCGAGAAACACTGGAAGCGGATGCGGCGTCCGCGGCCGGCGGCTTGCAACAGCTTCATGAACTGTCGCTCGGTCGCCTTCAGTGCCGGATCCGGCATGTTGTTGATCAGCCCGATCGTGATCTCGCGACCATCGCCCCGTGCGTCGTCCAGCGCCGGCACCAGGGCCGGGCTCAAGATACCTTGATCCTTGTCGATCAAGATGGTCATCGGCGCTGCCGTCTACTCCGCAGCCTGAAGCCGTTCCGACGGGCGGGCCTTTGCCAGCGCCTGGTCGATGTCTTCGATGATGTCGGCGATATGCTCGATGCCGATCGAGAGGCGGATCGTCTCCGGCAGCACGCCGGCGGCACGCTGCTGCTCGGCCGACATCTGGCGGTGCGTGGTCGAGGCCGGATGACAGGCAAGCGATTTTGCGTCGCCGATGTTGACGAGCCGCGTGATCAGCTTCAGCGCGTCGTAGAATGCCTTGCCGGCTTCCATGCCGCCCTTGATGCCGAAGGTAAACAGGGACGAGCCGTTGCCCGCGAGATATTTCTGCACCAGCGGATAATACGGGCTGTCCGGGAAGCCTGCATAATTGACCCAGGCCACGCGCGGATCCGCGCGCAAGAATTCGGCGACCATGCGTGCGTTCTCGACATGGCGCTCCATGCGCAGTGCCACGGTCTCGATACCCTGCAGCAACAGGAAGGCGTTGAAAGGCGATAGCACCGAGCCCATGGTGCGCTGATAGATACTGCGCACGCGCTCGATGAAGGCGGTCTTGCCGAAGCGCTCGGCATAGACGAGGCCGTGATAGGACGCGTCGGGCGTGTTGAAGGCCGGGAAGCGCGCGGCGTGCTGCGCCCAGGGAAAACGCCCGGAGTCGACGATGGCCCCACCGAGCGTGGTGCCGTGGCCGCCCAGAAACTTCGTCAGCGAATGCACGGAAATGTCGGCGCCGTAGTCGAACGGCTTGAGCAGGATCGGCGTCGCCACCGTGTTGTCGACGATCAGCGGCACGCCATGGGCATGGGCGATCTTCGCCAGCGCCTCGATGTCGCAGACATTGCCGGCCGGGTTGCCGATGGTCTCGGCGAACACCGCGCGGGTGTTCTCGTCGATCAGGCGCGCGAGTGCATCGGGCTTGTCGCTCTCGGCGAAGCGGCCCGTGATGCCCTGGCGCGGCAGGATGTGGGAGAGCAGGGTGTGCGTGGTGCCGTAGAGCTGCGGCACGGAAACGATGTTGCCGCCGTGATCGGCGACGTTGACGAAGGCGAAATGCAGCGCCGCCTGTCCGGTTGCGACCGCAAGAGCGCCGACGCCGCCTTCGAGCTCGCTGATGCGCTTCTCGAGTACCGCGGTGGTCGGATTGGCGATGCGGCTGTAGCGATAGCCTTCCGCTTCGAGATTGAAGAGAGCTGCGCCATGATCGGCGCTATCGAACGCATAGGCCGCGGTCTGGTAGATCGGCACGGCGACCGCATGCGTGGTCGCTTCTGGTTCGTAGCCGGCGTGAATAGCGATCGTTTCGTTGCGCATCGTCCACCTCCGCGTCCGGCGGGTCGCACTTATTGGCACGTCAATGGATGTGCGTTATCCGCCGTCCTCGTGTTAGAGGCGGGTGGTAAAGCGGGCAATAATTCGTCTAGAGATCGACGAAGTAACCCTAACGATCGTTGTCGAATTAGCTAAAATTTGAACCAAATTGCGGGAGGGCTCACGCGCCCACGGCCCGCCGCACCTGTTCGCCGATCTGCGACAGCACGAGCTGCGCCTGCGGCAGGATCGCACCCATGGCATGGAAATTGTGAACCATGCCGTCGTGGCAGACATGCTCGACGACAACGCCGGCCGCCAGCAGCTTGCGTGCATAGGCGTTGCCTTCGTCGCGCATCGGGTCGAACTCGGCCGTGTGGATGATCGCCGGTGGCAAGCCCGTCAACCGCGACGCGCGGAGCGGCGAGATGCGGGGATCGGCGGCGTCGATGCCGTCGGGTAGATAATCGGCGAGATCGGCGTCGATCGTGACACGATCGATCAGGTAATTTTCGGCAAAGGCCTCGCGCGAGGGCGAGGTCTCCTCGAAATCAAGCACCGGGCAGATAAGGCATTGCGCGACGATGGAAAGGCCGGCGTTCTGCGTTGCCTCCTGGCACACGACGGCGGCAAGCGTTGCGCCGGCGGAATCGCCGCCGATCACCAGCCGCTCGGCGTCGATGCCGAGGAGAGAAGCGTTCCGCGCCACCCATTCGGTCGCAGCGATCGCATCGTCGATCGCGGCGGGGAATTTGTGCTCGGGCGCGAGCCGGTAGTCGACCGACACCAGGCGGCAATCGGTCACGTGCGCGATGCCGGCGGCGATGCGGTCATGGGTCTGGATGCTGCCGGCGACGAGCCCACCGCCGTGGAAGAACACGAAGCCCGGCGCCCGCGGTGCGGCGTTTTCCGGCGCATAGAGACGGTAAGCCAGCTCGCCGCCGGGGCCGGGCAGCGTGCCGTCCGATGTTGCAACGCCGGGAGCCTCCGCGCGCGCAAACTGCATCAGCTTCGCCAGCGATTGCCGTCGCGCCTCGACGCTGGGGCGGGCGCGCGCCGCGGGACCTGCCGCGGCCATCATGGTCAACAAGCGCTTTGCAAGTGGATCGAGCGGCATGGGGCACCAGTGAACGACAAATGATGGCCGGATATTACTGCAAATCTGAACGCGCGCGCACGCAGGTTAATGGTAGTTTCACGCAGGAAATCCTTTAGGAATTGGGCTAATAGTGACGCATATTGCGGCATCACAATCAGGGGAGGCCCGCTAATGGCCGAGAGCACAAAACCCATCGAATACTCGCCGAGCTGGACCTTTTTCGAAGGCAAGTGGCACGAAGGCAACGTGCCGATCATGGGACCGCGCACGCATGGCGCCTGGCTGGGCTCGGTCGTGTTCGACGGTGCCCGTGCGTTCGAAGGCGTTGCGCCCGATCTCGATCGCCACGTCGCCCGTGCCAATCAATCCGCGATCAATTTTGGCCTCAAGCCGGTGGTCGACACCGACAGCTGGATGACGCTCGCGCGCGACGGCATTGCGCGCTTTGCGCCGAACGCCGAGCTCTACATCCGTCCGATGTACTGGGCGCAGAACGGCGCGGGCGGCGGCGTGCTGTTCGATCCCGAAACCACCAACTGGTGCCTGTGTATCTACGAGGCGCCGATGCCAAAGCCGGTCGGCAACGCGATCACGCTGTCGCCGTTCCGCCGGCCGACGGCGGAATGCGCGCCGGTCGAGGCGAAGGCGGCCTGCCTCTATCCGAACAATTCGCGCGCGCTCGCCGAAGCCGCCTCCCGCGGCTTCCAGAACGCCCTGATGCTCGACATGCTCGGCAATGTCGCGGAGTTCGGCAATTCCAACGTGTTCATGGCAAAAGACGGCGTGGTCTACACGCCGGCGCCGAACGGCACGTTCCTGAACGGCATCACGCGCCAGCGCGTGATCGGCCTGCTGCGTGCCGACGGCGTCACAGTGGTCGAGAAGACCTTGCGCTATGCCGATTTCCTCGCCGCCGACGAGATCTTCTCGAGCGGCAACTTCGCCAAGGTCGCCCCCGTCATCCGTATCGACGAGCTCGAGTTGAAGCCGGGTCCGTTCTACACCAAGGCGCGCAAGCTCTATTGGGATTTTGCGCATGCCGTGAAGCTCGCGGCGTAGGACTGCTTACCTGAGCCTGCGAAAACGGCTGAACTGAAACGCCTGCGTCGAATCCCAGGGCGTGCGGTGGATGTCGTGACGTGTCTCCAGCAGCTCGAAATCCGGGCCGAGCTCTGTGGCGAGACTGTTGCCGTCATAGCGTTGCACCGGAAGGCCGCTGCATTTCTCGGGTCCGTCGAGCGCGAAGGTGCCGATGATGAGGTGACCGCCCTCGCGGACCGCCGACCGCAGGCGATCGATATACGCCTCCCGATCGGAAGGCTCGGTCAGGAAATGAAACGCGGCGCGGTCGTGCCAGATGTCGTATGTGCGTGACGGCCGCCATGTCGTGACGTCGGCAACGATCCAGTCGACGTGCGCCGCGGCAGGGCCGATGCGCGCCTTTGCAGTGTCCAGCGCATGGGCGGAAAGATCGAGCACCGCAATGGAACGATAGCCCTCCCGCAATAGCGCATCGACGAGGCGCGACGCGCCGCCGCCGATGTCGATGATGGCGGCGTCTCGTCCTGGATTGGCTGCGTGGATCATCTGAAGCGAGATGGCTGGGCTCTCCTGGAACCAGCTCACCTCGTTTTCGCCCTTGGTCGCGTAGACCTTTTCCCAATGTGTGCTGCGTTCGGACATGGGTTGGCTCCCCGTAATCGCTAGAGCTTACCACGTCGGCCGTGTCATTGGCCGTGAAAGGCGCGAGCTCGCCACACACCCAGCCGTCATCGCCCGGCTTGACCGGTTGAAACCGCCCAGTATTCCAGAGACAGTGATGGGATACGGACAGGCCGCGGCGTACTGGATGCCCCGGTCAAGCCGGGGCATGACGGTGGAGAGGGGGCAGACTTGCGATCTCTTGCCGCCCGCTGACCGCTACGGCCCGTACAGCACGAGCTCCGTGTCTGTGAGATCGGCCAGCTGCGGCCGGTGTGGGCCCTTGAAATATTTGCGGCCGCGCCGCTCGGTGTAGACGCCGGTGAGGCCGGGGATGGGACCGTTGGAAACGACGATGACAGAGATCTTGCCGAGCCGCAGCAGCAGGCGGCCGATGCGGCCGGCGCAGGTGACGAATTCGGCGACGCTGCGGCAATAGATCAGTTGCATCGCCGGCGGCGCGATCCAGCCGCGGCGGATGCGCACCGGTTGCAGGATGAAGGGGAACACGCCCTTCGGCGTGCGGACCACAAGGCTCAGGCAATTGTAGCGCGCATGCCGCGTCAAAAGCTCGGTTTCGGCCTCACCGAGGCCCTCGATTCGCTTGGCGTGCGGCGCGATCACCTCGATCTTGGTCCAGCGCGGCACGCGCGACAGCACCGGCACCGAGAAGTACAGGCCGCGGCAATAGGCTTTGAATCCCTGGGTCTCGATGATCGGCCAGGTCCACACCGCCGGGCTGATGTTGAGATAGGTCACGTCCTTGTGACGCTGCGCGATCTTGGTCAACAGCGGCGCGTAGTTGCGGAACGCCGGCTCGACATACCAGCTCGACAGGTTGCAATGGATGGCGATGGCCTCGCCGTCCTTGCGCGCCGTGTAGATCAGAAGCAGCACGCCGACCGGCAGGCCTTCATTGTCGAGCATGTAGCCGAAGCGCGGATAGCCCTCGGGCACGGGCCGGAAGGCCTGCCTGCGCAGGCCCTGGATCCAGTAGTCGCGCGAGCGGCCGACGAAGCCGCGCGTCAAGAGGTCCGCGATGGCATCGACATCGGACTCCGTGATCTCGCGGCATCGGACCTTGGTGTGGATCACGCTCGTAATGCCCGTGGAAATGATCGGCCTCGTCGCTTAGCGCCAGCCTTCGACATGGGCGTCAGTCGCCACATGCGGCGACAGGCCCAGGATATCCCGCACCTTGGCGGGCCAGGCGGAAAGATCGGTGCCGTGGGTGTGGAACATCGCAACGGCGAGGCGGTCCATGCCGAAGGCGACGCAGCCCGTGTGGGCGGGCTCGCCATTGGCGTCCTGGATGCCCCAGGTCGTGCCGAAGTGCTCGCGATGATAGTTGAAGCTCATGCAGGCCGTCGGCTGCTCTTCCGAGCGCAGCGGGATGAGCAGCTCGAACTTGAGCTGCTGCTGCTTCTGGCTCACCGCCTTCATCTGGCCGACGCGGCCGAAGAAGGGATCGCTGGCATAGTCGACGCGGAAGGTGAGACCGAGATCACGTGCGATTGCCTGCGCGCGCACCATCCAGCGCTCGCGGAAATCGGCAACGTCATCGGGGCTGCCGATGCAGACATATTCGCGCATCCGGAACGATTGCAACCGGTCGAGATGACGCGACGGCTCGCGGCGGAAGCAGTCGGCGGCGACGTCGAAGCGCAGGCCGCCCTTCGGCAGCTGCCCGCGGCTCGCGGCGATCGGATAGACGGGATAGCAGGCCGCCGGTGACAGCACGAGATCGGCGGGCGAGAGCGATGTGGTCCAGTCGCCGCCGGCGTCGAAACGGCTCACGGCGGCGTTGATCTCGCGCTCGGTTCCATGCAGGCCGCAGACGCAGCCGAGCAGGTTCGGGAAGCTTTTGAGATAACCGGATTTCTCCAGCTGCGCCCGGCTCATGACCGGCGGAAAGCGCATCACCTCGGTGCCGGCCTCACGGTGCCGCGTGATCAGCGCGGCGAGCCGCTCCACGACATCCTCATAGAGCGCGGTGCGGGCGTAGACGCCGTCCGAACCCATGCGGTGGAACAGCACGTCGGTGAGATGGTCGAGCGGATCGATGGCTTGCGGCGCAGTGTCGGGCGAGGTCGGGAGAACGGCAACGTTCATGGCCAAAACTTCCTGTTATCTGCAATTCTTCTTGTTGGTCGCGTAGGCTCGTCGGTCTCGAAGGCTTGTCAGTCGCGAAGGCTTGCCGGCACGCCGCTCATCAAGGTCGAGGTCGCGGCGTTGGCAAGGATGCGGTCATTGCTGATCATGATCGGTGCGGACAGCACGTCACGTAAGTGGCGGCCCATGGTGAAGTCGCCGTCGTTGCGGTAGCCGGCAAGGCCGGTCGTGCGCATCGCGTGCATCACGGTCTCGACCGCAAGCTCGGAGGCCTGCACCTTGAGGAGCGTGATCGAAGACTGGAAATCGAGCGAGCCGAGCGCGCGCTCGTCATGCTCGTGATGGGCGAAGGCGTCGATATTGGAGGCGATCAGCGCGCGGAGCTTTGCCAGCGACATCTTCGCGGCGGTGAAATGGGCCGCTGCCGGCGGCATCTGCCCGCCGGAGGCACGTGCCGCCTTGCGGACGAATGCCTGCGCGCGCGTCACGGCGGCAGCCGCAACGCCGGCCCAGGCCGACGACCAGCACAGATGCGCGAACGGCGTCATCGTCTGTGCGTGGATCTTGTCATAGGATTCCGGGAAGACGCGGTCGGCGGGGCAGTCGACCCTCAGCTCGAAGCCGGTCGAGCAGGTGCCGCGCATGCCGAGCGTTTCCCAGCCCAGCGTCCGCTTCAGCGAATAATCGTCCCTGGCGAGCGCCAGCAGCACCTGGTCGGAGGCGACTGCATCACCCGCGCGGCGCGCGATGGTGACGAGGCCGTCGGCCTCCGCGCCGTAGGAGATCACGGTGGCATCGCGCGTCAACGCGATCATGTCACCTTCATGATCGACCGCGGCCGCGCTCGCGCGGATATTGCCGCCGTTCTGGCCTTCGGTGGTGGAGGAGGCGAGCAGCCACTGGTCGCGGCCGACCCGGCGCATCATGGTTTCCATCCAGGGAATGCCGTGGCCGTGTCTGATAACGCAGGCGACCTTCGTCGTATGCATCGCATAGATCATTGCGGTCGAAGCGCAGGCGCGCCCGAGCGTGTAGCAGATGTCGGTGACGTCGTAGATCGAGGCACCGAAGCCGCCGAATTCGACGGGGATCATCACGCCGAGCAGTTTTTGTTCGCGCGCGGCGTCGAATGCCTTGTTGGGAAAGCGGCCGTCGCGATCGACGCTCTCGGCTTCGCCGGCGGCCACCGTCGCCATGCGCGCGGCGCGCTCCACCAGAGAAGGGCTGTGATCGAGAAAGCTTGCCTGAGCGTCGTCGACAGGTTGAAGGGCCGCTTCACGCACGTTCATGCTGGTTCGCCTCCGGTTCGTCGTTCGAGATCGGTCACGCCGTGACGATCATCCGACCATGTTTGCTTGGCCTGGAGGCTTACGGATTTAATTCAAATTCGTCGACGAAATTGAAGGTAAACAAGGCCTAATTCGGAACGAGCAGTTAAGACCTGGTTTTTTGCGCCACCGGACTTTCCGAGATCGCGTTAACAATGCAAGGAAGCCACGAGTTTTAGTCAATCTGAGTCATCGTTTACTAAGAAACGCGAGTTAAGAGTCGCGCCCATTGCGGGATCGGCCCGTCATGCCCATCGTAGACGGCGCTCCGGACCTTATCAGAGGATGGGATATTGCAGATGCAGGCGTTCGATACCGATGTGCGGGATCGCATCATCAAGCTGGTGAAGGGCATCCTCGAACAGAATTCGCTCGCCGCGGATGTGAAGCCGGGTGCGCGCCTCGTCGACATCGGCCTCACCTCGATGGACATGGTCAACCTGATGCTCGGCGTCGAAGCCGAGTTCGACTTCACCATCCCGCAATCCGAAATCACGCCGGAGAATTTCCAGTCGGTCGATACGCTGCATCGGATGGTGGCGAGCCAGTTGCAGCCGGCGACGGCGGCGTAGCCGAAGACCCCGTCATTCCGGGGCGATGCGCAGCATCGAACTATGGTGCGCAATTGCGCACCTGAGAATCTCGAGATTCCGGGTTCGTCGGTAAGGCGATGCCCCGGAATGACGCCCTCAACGGGCGGCCTCCCCGTTCCAAATCGGTCCGAAAACTGGCATAGCTTAACCACGTTGCACATCGCGGACGGGGTGAAGCAGGCATGACGCAGGCGGTATTGGGCATCATCGGCGGCTCCGGCATCTACGACCTGCCGGGACTCGAGAGTGCGCACGAAGAGGTGATCGAAAGCCCCTGGGGCGAGCCGTCGGCGCCAGTCAGGCGCGGCACCATCGCCGGTCTGCCGATCGTGTTCCTGCCGCGGCATGACAAGGGCCACCGCCTGTCGCCCTCCGACATCAACTATCGCGCCAATATCGACGTCCTGAAGCGCGCCGGTGTTACCGACCTGGTTTCGCTGTCGGCCTGCGGTTCCTTCAAGGAGGAACTGCCGCCCGGCACCTTCGTGCTCATCGATCAGTTCGTCGACCGCGCTCACAAGCGCGAGAGTTCGTTCTTCGGCAAGGGGTGCGTCGCGCATGTGTCGATGGCGCATCCGGTCTCGCCGCGGCTGCGTATCCATCTCGCGGCCGCGGCCGAAGCCGAAGGCATCGCAATTGCGCGCGGCGGCACCTATGTCTGCATGGAGGGGCCGCAATTCTCGACGCTTGCGGAAAGCATGACCTACAAGACGCTGGGTTATTCCGTGATCGGCATGACCAACATGCCCGAGGCCAAGCTCGCCCGCGAGGCGGAGATCTGCTACGCCACCGTTGCCATGGTGACGGACTTCGATTGCTGGCATCCCGATCACGACGCCGTCACCGTTCAGGATATCATCCGTGTTCTGACGTCGAACGCGGACAAGGCCAAGGCCCTGGTGGCGCGGCTGGCAAAGGATTTTCCGCGCGAGCATGAGCCGTGCCCGATCGGCTCGGACCGCGCGCTTGACACGGCGCTGATCACCGCGCCCGAGGCGCGTGATCCGGAACTTCTCAGGAAGCTCGATGCCGTGGCGGGACGCGTGCTCCGCGCATAGGACGAAAGGCAGAACGCCATGAAGGTCGACGGCAAGCATTATCGCAGCATCTGGCGCGAGCGCGACGGCTGGTCGGTCGGTGCCATCGACCAGCGCCGGCTGCCGCACGAATTCGTCATCGCCCGTCTCACCACGAGCGAGGAAGCGGCCGACGCTATCCGCACCATGCTGGTGCGTGGTGCTCCGCTGATCGGCGCCACGGCTGCATTCGGCATGGCGCTCGCCATGCGCGAGGATAGTTCGGATGCAGGGTTGATGCGCGCCTACGAGACGCTGGTGGTGGCGCGCCCCACAGCCATCAATCTCAAATGGGCGCTCGACGAGATGCGCGCCACGCTCGCGCCGATCGATCCCCCGGAGCGCGCCGAAGCGGCTTACGCGCGCGCCGACGAAATTCTGGAGCAAGATGTCGAGATCAATCGGGGCATTGCCCGCAATGGTCTCGAACTGATCGAGGCCATTGCCGCGAGAAAGAAACCAGGCGACACCATCAACGTGCTGACCCATTGCAATGCCGGCTGGCTTGCTACCGTCGACTGGGGCACCGCGACGGCGCCGATCTATCTGGCGCATGATCGCGGCATCAAGATCCATGTCTGGGTCGACGAGACCCGTCCGCGCAACCAGGGCGCCTCGCTCACCGCCTGGGAGCTCGGGCACCACGGCGTGCCGCACACGGTGATCCCCGATAACACCGGCGGTCACTTGATGCAGCACGGCATGGTCGACCTTGCCATCGTCGGCACCGATCGCGTCGCGGCCAATGGCGACGTCTGCAACAAGATCGGCACTTACCTGAAGGCACTCGCCGCGCACGACAACAATGTGCCGTTCTACGTCGCGCTGCCGTCGCCGACGATCGATTTCGCGGTCAAGGACGGCATCCGCGACATCCCGATCGAGCAGCGCAGCGCCATCGAGGTCACCGACATGACCGGCCGCACCGCCGACGGGCGGCTCGAGACGGTGCGGATCGTGCCCGAGGGTTCGCCGGTCGCCAACTATGGCTTCGACGTGACGCCGGCGCGGCTGGTGACGGGCTTGATCACGGAGCGTGGCGTGCTGAAACCAGATCGCGCCTCGCTCGCCGCCGCCTTCCCGGAGCGGATTGCGACTGCGGCGGAGTAAAGCGCTTGACGAAGGAGGCCGCCGCAATCTCGTCATTGCGAGCGCAGCGAAGCAATCCAGAATCCCTCCGCGAAGACAGTCTGGATTGCTTCGTCGCTCCGCTCCTCGCAATGACGAGTTGAACTAGCCGAGCTTCAATCCCGTGGCTGCCTCGAGTTCCGCGATCGCCTGCGCGCCGCTTACGACCCTGATCGTCGTCATCCCCATCTCGCGCGCCGGCTTCAAATTGACGCCGAGATCGTCAAGATAGACGCAAGCGTTCGGATCGACCTGCAGCGCCTCGACCATCATGCTGTAGATCCGTGGATCCGGCTTGCGCAGGCCGATCTTGGCGGACTCGATGACGTGATCGAACAACGCCATCACCTCGGCGACATAGAGTGTGCGGCCGGTCATGCTGCCGATGGCGTTGGCGGGAAGATTATTGGTGATGCAGCCGGTCTTGAAACGCGCCTTGATCCGCTTCAACGCCTCGACCATCTCAGGCCGCAGATTGCCTTGCAACAGCGGCAACACGTCGCGACCACGCACCTCCGCTCCCAGCGCAAGCGATTCCGCTGCGAACAGCCGGTCAAATGTCTCGATGTCGACCTCGGCGCGCTCGAACTTCGCCCAGGCGTTTTCGAGATGATTGGCGGCATTGGTGCGGCGGATGATGTCGGCGGGCAGGCCGCGCTCCTGCTCAAAGCGCGTGAAGGCCTCGAAGGGTGAGCTCGTCAACACGCCGCCAAAGTCAAAGATCACAGCCCCGATCGCCACCGTCCTGCCCTCGTCGATATCAGGTGAAAACCGCTAGCACGCTGCCGCCGCAACGGCCAGCACGAAGGATGTCTTTCAAGGCTCTCTTCTAAGCGTCTCTTGGCTAACGGCGTCCCAGCGGCTACCACACTAGCCCATGAACAAGACGTCCATCCTGCTCGCAGCGGCGGCGCTGCTCTTCACCGCACCCGCCCAGGCCATCGTCGGCGGCGGCACGCCGCAATCCGAAGGCGTCGCGCGTTCCATCGTCACGATCGTCGGATCGCGCGGCAATTTCTGCACCGGCAGCCTGATCGCAGCGAGGCTGGTGCTCACCGCAGCACACTGCGTGCAGCCCGGTGCGGAGTACAAGATCCTCGACTATGCCGCCGACCGCAAACCGCAATTGCAGAACGTGCGTGCGGTCGCGATCCATCCGAGCTTCAACATGCAGGCCATGCAGTCGCATCGCGCGACCGCCGATGTGGCGCTGTTGCAACTCGAAATTCCACTCAAAGGAAAATCAACATCGCAGATCGGTGCGCCGCAAATTCCGATTGTGGTCGGTGGCCGCTTCACCATCGCAGGCGTCGGCGTCACGGTGCCTGGCGACGGCAAGAGCGGCGGCATGACGCGCGTTGCGGGCCTCGTCGTGGCGGGCCAGCCCGGTACGCTGCAAATGAGGCTCGTGGACCCCGTAACCAACGGCGTTCGCGCCGGAATCGGCGCCTGCACCGGCGATTCCGGCGGTCCCGCGTTCGAGGACAAGCCGAACGGTCCCGTCGTCGTCGGCGTCATCAGCTGGTCGACGGGGCCGAATGGCAGCGCGGGCTGCGGCGGCTTGACCGGCGTCACGCCGCTCACGCTCTACCGCGACTGGATTCTGCAGACAGCGCGGAGCTGGGGTGCGGCGCTGTGATTTGATTGCGATTTGATCTATGCCATTTTGAAGCGGAAGCGCGGCGGGCGACCATGAACCCCTCGCGGAGGAAACGCGTCGCCTGATCAAGGGCGGCCTCAAAAGGCAAAGAATCAACAATGAATGTCGCCGTCCGTACTCAGCCCACCACGCAGCAAGTCACTGAACATTTCGATGTCCTGATCGTCGGCGCCGGCATTTCCGGCATCGGCAGCGCCTATCACCTGACAAAGCAGCTTCCTGGCACGAGCTTCGTCATCCTGGAAACCAAGGACAGCTTCGGCGGCACCTGGATCACGCACCGCTATCCCGGCATCCGGTCCGACAGCGATCTCCACACCTTCGGCTATCGCTTCAAGCCCTGGGTCGGACCGCCGATTGCGACTGCCGAGGAGATCCTCGCCTATATGAACGACGTGATCGAAGAGAACGATCTCGGCAAGCACATCCGCTACAAGCACAAGATCAATTCGGCACGCTGGTCGAGCGAAACCAATCGCTGGACCATCGAAGCGATAACGACCGATACCGGCGAGGCCAAGACCTTCACCGCGAATTTCCTCTGGATGTGTCAGGGCTATTATCGCCATTCCGAAGGTTATACGCCGGAATGGAAGGGCATGGACCGGTTCAAGGGCAGCATCGTCCATCCACAGAACTGGCCGGATGATCTCGATCTCACCGACAAGAAGGTCGTGGTGGTTGGTTCGGGTGCAACCGCTGCGACGCTGCTGCCGAATATCGCCGACAAATGCGCGCACGCCACCATGCTGCAGCGCTCTCCGACCTATTTCCGTATCGGCCGCAACGCCATCGAGATCGCAGAGGAATTGCGCAAGCTTCAGGTGGATGAGGAATGGATCCACGAGATCGTCCGGCGGAAAATCCTGTTCGAGCAGGACGCGTTCACAAAGCTCTGTGTCGCCAAGCCTGACCAGGTGAAGAAGGAGCTTATCGGGCAGATCTCCGCGATCCTCGGTCCGGACTACGATGTCGAGACGCATTTTACGCCGACATATCGGCCGTGGCGGCAGCGCATCGCCTTCGTGCCCGATGCCGATCTGTTCAAGGGCATCGCCAGCGGCAAGGCCTCGGTCGTCACCGACGAGATCGAATGCTTCGTCGAGGACGGCATCCAGCTCAAATCCGGCAAGCTGCTCGAGGCGGACGTCATCGTCACCGCGACCGGCTTCAATCTCGCCGCGCTCGGCGACATCGCCTTCGAAATCGACGGCAAGCCGCTCGCCTTCGGCGGCACGGTCACCTATCGCGGCATGATGTTCACGGGCGTGCCGAACATGGTCTGGGTCTTCGGCTATTTCCGCGCCAGCTGGACGCTGCGCGTCGATCTCGTCGCCGACTTCGTCTGCCGGCTGCTCGGCCATATGAAGGACAAGGGCGCCAAGAAGATCGAGGTCAAGCTGCGCCCCGAAGACCACAACATGCCGATCCTGCCCTGGATCGATCCGGAAAACTTCAACCCCGGCTACATGATGCGCAACATGGACCTGCTGCCGAAGCGCGGCGACAAGCCGGAATGGCAGCACAGCCAGGATTACTGGACCGAGAAGGACGAGATCCCGAGGACGGATCTGGACGACAAGGCGTTTGTCTACGGGTGAGGTAGGTGCGTCTAGCCCCACACTCTGCCGTCGTCCCGGCGAAGGCCTGGACCCAACCCCAGGGAAGAGTCGTGGCGTGTGCCAATAACCGCGAGTCTTCGCCAAACCATGCCCTGGGGTTGATCTGCGCTTGCTCTGCTCGCTTGTCCGGGGCGACGCGTAGCGTCACTGCTTCTGCTGCTGCGGCTTGCGCGGCGGGCGAGGGGCTACCGGCGTGCCGGCCATCTTGTTGGCGGCTTCGCTGATCTCGAGGAGGGTGCGGCGCCCGTCCTCGATGAAGCTCGCCGACTTCTTCTTCATGGTGTCGGCTAGCTCGCGCAGTCCCTTCACTTTCTCGAACAGCTCGTCGGCCTTGCCGTCGGCGAAGCCGGGTACGACGTTTTCGATCTTCGTGACCGCATTGTCGAAACTCGCGAAGCCCTTGTCGATCTTGCCCATCACGGCGTCGATCTCTTCGCCCTTGCCCTTGAGGTCGGCGGTATAGTCTTCGAATGTGCGCAGGCCGTCCTTGATCGCGCCCGAGTTGCTCACGATCATGCGGTCGACATTGTGCAGGGTCTCGACGATCGACTCGGCGTCGCTGAGATCGGCCGTCAGCACAGGAATGCCGTCTTCATCCAGCGGCACGGGCGGTGCCGAGGGCGCGCCGCCGATCAGCGAGATCGCGGCGATGCCGGTCAGGCCCTGGAACTCGATGCCCGCCACGGTGTCCTTGCGGATCGGCGCTGCGTTATCGAGCATGACGAGCGCGACGATCTTGCGCGGATTGTCGAGCTTGATCGAGAGGATCTGGCCGGCCGGCACGCCGTCGAAATTCACCGGGCCGCCCCGGCGTAGGCCGCTGGCCGAGCCGCCCTCGAACACCACGCGCAGCTGGCTGCGGCTCTGGGCCGCGCGATATTTCTGCACGCCAAGCAGCCCGCCGAACGCCACGGCGATCGCCAGCAGCGTCACGGTTCCGATCATCAAATTACGTCTGCGCGCCATTATCCGTTCCGACCCGCGCCCCGCCGCCGAGGAAAGCGGAGCCGCGCGCCGATTTTATGGGCAAAGCGCGGCCAGTGGAAGCCGATCAATGCCCGGCCGCGCGCCGGGCGGCCGCGTTGTTCAGGACGATCAATGCGTCTACGGCGACACCGGTCCTGGCATTGATCAGGAAGGGGTTAACGTCGATCGAGGCGATCCGGTCGCCGGCGTCCGCGATCAGGTTGGAGAGGCCGACCAGGGCCTTCACGACGGAGGCCTCGTCCAGCTTCGGCTTGCCGCGATAGCCGCGCATCTTGACGCCAGCCTTGGTGCGGCCGATCAACTGCCGTGCCTCCGCCGCATTGAGCGGCGCGCCGGCCAACGCGACGTCCTTCATCAGCTCGATGTCGACGCCGCCGGTGCCGAACAGCACCACCGGTCCCATCTCGGCGTCGAGCGAGGCGCCGACCACGAGCTCGAGATCGGCCTTGACCTGCTGAGCGATCAGGATGCCGTCGAGCCTGGGCTTTCCCTTCAGCTTCTTGACCCGCGCGGTGATGTCGTTGAACGCCTGCTTCACCTCGTTCGCGCTGTTGAGATTGAGCACGACGCCGCCGATGTCGGACTTGTGCAGGATCTCGGCGCTCACGACCTTGGCGACCACGGGGAAACCGATCTGCTTGGCGATCTTCACGGCCTCGGCCGGCGTCTGCGCGATCCCTTCCTTGGAAATCGGGATGCCGTAGGCCTTCAACAGCTTCTTCGATGCGACCTCATCGAGCGCGGCGCCGTTCGCCGCCTTCAGCGTCTTCTCCAGCAAGGTGCGCGCCGCGCGCTTCGAGCTTGCGACGACATCGGGCACTTCCTTGGCGAGCTTTGCGTAGTCGAGCAGCGACTTGATCGCGGTCACCGCGCGGTCGAGGCCCTGCATCACTGCGATATGCGGCAGCGATTTGCGCAAGGCTTTTGTAAAATCGGTGAAGCCGATCGACATCGCGCTGATGTAGATTACCGGCTTTGCATCCCAGCTCGCCATCTCGTTGACGATGCGCAGGTTACGCTCGCGCTGCTCATGCGGCGCCTTCGGCAGCTCGGCGTCGATGATGACGATGTCGATGTCGGGATCATCGATCATCAGCTTGATCGATCTCATGTAGACGGAGGGATCGACCACTGCGGCAAAGCCGGCGTCGAGCGGATTGCCGACGATCGAGCCGGGACCCAGCATCTTTGCGAGCTCGCCGCTGACATGCGGGCTCAGCGGCGCAAAGTCGAGCCCGGCCGCGTAGAAGGCATCGATCAGGAGCCCGCGCTTGCCGCCCGAGAGCGTCACCGCCGCAAGGCGATTGCCTTTCGGCACAGTGCTGTGCACGAAGCATTCCGTGGTCTCGATCAGCTCGTCGAGGCCGCGCACCCGGATCACGCCCTCCCGCGTTGCGACGGCGTCGAAGGTTTCGATGGAGCCCGCAAGCGCGCCGGTATGCGCCATTGCCGCCGCCCGGCCGCCTTCGGAGGCGCCGAGCTTGAGCGCGATCACCGGTTTGCTGGCGGCACGCGCCGCCTTGCAGGCATCGCGAAACGCCTTGGTGTTGCGCACGCCCTCGAGATAGACGACGATCACGCGGATGCTCGGATCCTCGGCGAAATAGCGCATGAGGTCCGGTGTCTCGAGTCCGGCCTCGTTGCCCGTTGTCACCATGTAGCCGACGCCGACGCCGCGATCCTCCAGCGCCTGGCGGATCGCCATCACGATGGCCCCGGATTGTCCGGCGATCGCCACCGCGCCCTGGTCCATGGTGACGACGCGATCGTCGATATTGGTGAAGAGGTTTTCGCCGGCGCTCAAGTTGCCGAGGCAGTTCGGCCCGGTGACGGCGAGCCCGGTCTCGCGTATCGCCTGCTGCAATTCGCTAGCGAGTTTCTGGCTCTCCTCATCCTGCAACTCGCTGAAGCCCGAGGTAACGATGGTGGCCGAGCGTGCGCCGGCTGCGGCCGCGTCGCGGATCACCTGCACGGCGAAGCGCGCCGGCACCAGAACCAGCACGTGATCGGGCCGCTCGGGAAGGCTTGCAAAATCCTTGTAGCAGGTCACGCCCCAGATCGTTTCGCGCTTCGCGTTGATCGGAAACAGCGAGCCTGCGAATCTGTACTTGATCAGGTTGTTCCAGATGCGCTCGGCGTAGTTGCCGGGCTTGTCGGTGGCGCCGACCAGCACGATGTTGCGCGGATGCAGCATCGCGTGGATACCCTTCACGACGTCGCTGGCATCGGGAGCTGGAGACCATGGCAGGGCGGTTGCAGCGGTTACCTTTGCTTCCATGGTTCCTCACCTTGTTCTTCTTGGCGTGCGTTCTTGTTGGCACGTCCGCTTTTGTAGGGTGAGTTCGAACGAGTGGCAACCGCGCGGCGCGAATGCCGTCGCGCGGAATAGGCCTGCCTCAATCAGTATTTCAGGAGACCGAGCTTGTAGCCGTAGTGATAGGCGATCTGGAGCGCGAGATAGGGGGCGATGACACGGCGGATCTCGGCCTGCGTCGGATCGAAGCCCAGCACGCGCCGCCGCAGAATTCCCATCTCCTTGACGCCCACCGCATAAGTGGCGGCGGTCTTCTGCGCATCGTGGATGCGGAAGCACGATAAGAAGCGCGGCAGACGAACGAATTTGAAGCCCGCCGCCTGCGCGCGAAGGATGAAGTCCCAGTCCAGCGCAAAATGGAAACTTTCGTCGATCGGCCCGACCTTGTCCCACACCCGCTTGCGCCAGAACATGGTCTCCTGCGGAATGTAGTCGGCATATCTGAGCGTCTTGCCGTGATAGGGCGGCAGCACGGCCCGGCCGACCTCCAGCCCGTCGCGATCGACGAACACGCGATGCCCATAGACGATGTCGACGTCCGGATGCGACATGAAATAGTTGGCGACATAGGCGAGCGTGCCGGGCAGCAGCATGTCGTCGCTGTTGAGGTAGGCCATGATCTCGCAGTCGACGCCGGAAAAGGCGATATTGATGGCGTTGGACTGGCCCTTGTCGGGCTCGCTGCACCAGCTCAGGCCGTTGCCGCGCCTGCTCAGCAGCTCAGCCGTTCCGTCGATCGAGGCGCCATCCTGCACGTGATAGTGCAGGTTCGGATAGTTCTGGTTGAGGATGCTGTCGATGGTGGCGTCGAGATAGTGCACGTGATTGTAGCTCGGCGTCACCATCGCGATGCGCGGTGCGTTCGCGGGCGCCGATGGCGCGGGCTGAAAGCCGTTCGCGTTGAGCAGGCGCGGCGGATATTGCTCGAACGTCCACATCGGCGGTCGTCGCCAGAGACTGCGCAACGACTCCCGTCGTTGTCCCGCGGCGATGAGATGCTGGTTTCTCTCCAGAAGTGCGATACGGCCTTCGATCTGATCGAGCTGTTGCAAGACCTTCTGCTTGAATTCGTCGTCCATCAATAAAGTTCCGCAACAGGAATGCAGTATCAAAAATCGCCCCGGCGAAGCCGCTCGCCACAAGTCGTTCTCTATAGGTCTACTGCCGGAGACGCCAGTTCAGTTCCTCGCTCAAAACGGAGTGCCGGAAGCCATGGTTAGAAGCCATCGTTAATTGTGCGCAACATGAGGCTCTCACCAGACCTCCCTGGGTCTTGAGGGCGAGGCGATGCCGGCCAGCAGCACGGCCAGGATGCCGGTCAGGAAGATGCCGTCGAACGTGCCGGCACCGCCGATCGAAGCGACGGGGGCGCCGAGACTGCCGATCTTGTCGAGGTTGAGCAGATCGGCGCCGATCAGGGTGCCCATCGAGCCGCCGATATAGGCGAGCGGCGCGGCATATTCGCGCGACAGCAGGAAGGCCAGGATCGCCGTGGCTACGACCGGCGCGAAGACAGGAACCGCGATGCCGACACCCTGCACCGGCGTCGCCATCATGTGGATGACGAAGGCGATCGCGATCACCGCGATCGCAGCCTTCAGCCAGAGCTGGTAGCGGAGCACGAGATAGCTCGACATCAATGTCGGGATCACGGCGCCGCCGACATTCACCGCAAGCACCGTGCCCGGCCATTGCGTCACCAGCGGCACCACATAGCGCATGCCGAAGAAATCGACGATCTCGCCCGAGCGCACCGCCTTTCCCGGCAGCACCGTGATCGGGATGTTGAAATAGCTGCCGACCAGCGAGCCGAACAACAGCAGCAGCGCAACTCCCGGGCCGACGCCAAGCTTCATATAGGCATAGCGCAGGATGCGGAGCTGGATCAGGATGATTAGCCCCGCGAACAGCAGTACCAGGATAGAAAACAGGCCCGGTGTGATCGGCAGGTACTGAACTTGTGAATGCATGGTCACACGGCTGGATCTGGAAGTAGTATGCCTGCTGCCAGCATCTCACGGGACGGCGGCGATGACAAACCTAGCTGCCGGTTCCAATCAGCGTCGCGTGCAGGATGTAGCGGTCCGGGCCTGAGGTGAGCGCGTCGAACGGCCAGCAGGTCGACAGCACGAGCTCGTAGCCTTGTGTATTGGGATCGATACCCGAAGCGTCGAAGCGCACCACGGCCGAGGCGTCGGCCCGGTAGTGGAAGCGCTTGCCGTCGCTGCGCGTGAGCTCGATCTCGTCACCAACGACAACATCTTGCAGGAAACGGAAATGCGTGTCGCGATGCGCCGCGTAGACGGCGACGCCGCGCTCGCCGGCATCTGCGGTCTGTTCGACATGTCCGGGACCGAAGGCAAGCGCCTGGCCGCTGCTGCCGGCGAGCACGATGGCGCTGGCGCCGATCCGCTTCACCTCGATCCGTGCCACCGGCCACGTATCCGCCCATGACCACGGCTTGGTCGGTTGACCGCTTGCGATGCTCTTGGTGAACGCGCGCTCCAGCAGCACCTGCGCCAGCCATGCCTTGGCGTGGATATAGGCGCCGTCGCCGAACAGGATGACGCCGACGAGGGCCAGGGTGACGGGGGAGATGATGCGGCGCATGATGTTTCACTCTCTCGTCATTGCGAGCGGAGCGAAGCAATCCAGACTGCATCCGCGGCGGCAGTCTGGATTGCTTCGTCGCTCCGCTCCTCGCAATGACGGTGCTGAGAAAAAAGGCGCGCGCGGCTGTTTGGGGCGGGTGACGGGCAGCCGCGCGCGCTGAAGGAGAGAAGGTGGCTGAGACCTCCTCTTTCACCCGGCGTCAGTGAGCAAGGGCTGACGCCGGTTGAACAGGAACAGGACCAGGCTGAGCAACAACACGATCAGTCCTGCGGTCATCTTCAACTCGGCCGAGGTGGCCGTCTTCGGCAGGCGGATCGTGTCGGCGGCCGCAGGCGTCGGGCGCCGCGCGGTCGGCTGGGTGCTCGCATCCGCATGACGCTCCTTCAGCTGCGTCGGCACTTGCTGCGGCCGTTCGCCGAACACCTTTTCGAAGTCCCAGCCGGCCGGCAGGTTGATCGGCAGCTCACTGAGCTTGAGCGGTTCGCCTTCGGGGCGGCTCGGCGTCTTGTCGATGGCGACGAGGCTGGTCAGCCGGGTGACGATCTGGTGCTCCAGCGCCAGTCGCAAGATGGTCTTGTCGGCATCGTCGGGGCTCATCTCGCGCATGGTGCGCGCGACCTCTGCGTCACCGATCTTGCGATTGGCCCAGAGCTTTGACAGACCCTTGCCCTCGGCGGCGTTCTGCAGAGGCAGCGTCACCGACCATGGCCGGTCACCGACGCGCCCCTTGATCTCGAGCGAGCCCGCAAGCTTGTCGAGCTTTGCCGCGAGCACCAGCGGCTCGTCGCGATAGACGTCGGGAATGATTGCCGGCGTGATATCGGCCGAGGCATCCGAGAACTTGGCGGAGAGGCCGGTCACGGCCGGATTTTCCAGCTTGGCGAACAGGCCGCGCATGCGCTCCTCGACCTGCTCGACCGAGCCGATATGGGTGAAGGCGCCGCGTCCAAGCTCGGAGGCGCGGGTCATCAGATAGGTGTTGGGCGCAGAGCCGATGCCCACCATGAAGACGCGCGAGCGGCCACGCATCGCCGTGATCGTTTCGAACAATTGCTGCTCGTTGCCGATCGCGCCGTCCGTCAGGAATACGACCTGGCGGACCATGCTGGTGTCGCCGAGACTGTCGGTCAGTGCGGCGCGCATCGCCGGCACCATCTCGGTGCCGCCACGCGCCTGAAGCGCGTCCACGAAAGCGGTTGCCTGCCGCACATGCTCGGCATCGGCGGGCACCGACGTCGTGAACAGCACGTCCATGGTGTCGTCGAAGCGGATGACGTTGAAACGATCATTCGGCTGGAGGCGTGAGAGCGCGTAGTTGAGGCTCGCCTTGGCCTGGATGATCGACGTGCCGCCCATGGAGCCGGAATTGTCGATCACGAACACGACTTCGCGCGGCAACGGTTTTTGCGTCGCTTGCTCGACCGACGGCGGGGTCACGAAGGCAAGCAGGTAATCGGCGTCGCCGACATACTCGCGGAACAGGCCGACCGAGGGCGCTTTCTCGGCTGCGGGCTTCCAGGACAGCTCGAAATCGCGGTCCGCGGGCACGGTCCCGTCGGCAAGACGAACGATCCGCGTTGCATTGTCGGGGCTCTCGATCTTGACGGCGTGGTGATGGCTCTTGACCTCGCCGAGCGCGAAGCCGCCCTGGAGCCGAACCGTGATGCTGGTCGGATTGACCGGCGGATTCCTGGCGGGATCCAGCACGGGCGGCAAGACACGGTCACGATCCGGCACCGGGTCGGTCTTGCTCGCGCCCCAGCCAGAGCCGTCGGGACGGAAATCGACGCTCTGCACGATCGGCGCCGGATTGTACCGCGGCCCGACCACGAGCGGTACGCGCAGCGAATATTCGTTGCCGGACTGGTGCACCGGCTCCTGATATTCGATCTGCACCAGCACGGTTTCACCCGGGCCGATATTGGCAACCGAGTTGGTGAAGATGTTCGGCCGTTCCTGTTCGGTGAGTGCGGCCTTCTGGCCGTCCCGGCGCGCCTGCTCGTAGATCACGCGCGCCTGCTGCCGTTCCTTGATGTCGCCGACGATGACGCGGTCGCCGACTACCATCTTCAGAGTGTCGACCGCGCCGTTGGTGGCCATCGGATACACGTAGGTTGCCTCGACCCAGTTCTTCGAGGGATTCCTGAACACCTGCGTGACGCGGGCGCGCAGCGTCGGGCCGGAGACGGTGATGTCGACGTCGATGCCGAGTCGGACGGCCTCCGTGGTGGCGCCGTCGTCCTTCAGAAACAGCGTCCCCGAGCGGGTCTCGCCGGGCTGCAGCAGGCTTGCCTGCTCTGACGTGGCCGACCAGCTCGGCACGAAGCTCACGAGCAGGGCCACGAAGGCGATCAGGATCACGGCAACGCCCTGCGCCAGCAGAAACAGCCCCAGATTGATCAGATTTCGCAGCAAGGGGTGCTCGTCACTGTCGGTCTCGTCATAAATGCTCATCTCATCTGCTCCCGAAGCACGTTTGGCTGGCCTCTATTTCGGCCTCGGAGCCCTGATTTCGCGAGCAGAATGATCGGCAATGTTCGGCCGCCGGCCACCCGGGCCGGC
Organism: Bradyrhizobium sp. CCGUVB23; assembly: GCF_024199885.1. Lineage (NCBI taxonomy): Bacteria > Pseudomonadati > Pseudomonadota > Alphaproteobacteria > Hyphomicrobiales > Nitrobacteraceae > Bradyrhizobium > Bradyrhizobium sp. CCGUVB23. The sequence goes on along the minus strand of NZ_JANADQ010000001.1, from coordinate 3,454,804 downwards.
CGTCGTGGAGACGGCCCTGTGCGGTTTTGTGCTGATTTGTCCGGCCTGCTAGAATGTCCGTCTGGAGCAGGGAATGACGATGCAGACGCCGGACAAGCAGCTTACCGACGAGCAAAGCCGCGAGGTCGCTGAGAAAATCCGCGAGGAGCTCGCCAAGCGGCGCATCTCCCGGCAGGCGCTGGCCGAGCAGGCCAAGCTCAGCCTGTCGACGCTGGAGAAGGTGCTGGGCGGCCGGCGCCCGTTCACGCTGGCGACCACGGTGCGGCTGGAGCAGGCCCTGGGGGTCGCCTTGCGGAAAAATCACGCCGCGCCGCCGGCGCCTGCCGCAGGCAACGATGTCGCGCCCGACAGTCTCGGCTCCTATTCGCACCGCGCGGTGACCTGGCTCGAGGACGTCTACATCACGCTGCGGCCGTCATTCGGCGATAAGGATGCGCTCTTTGCCTATCGCACCGAGATCGTCTGGGAGCCGAAAGTTTCGTCGCTGGTCTTCCGCGAGGGTGAGCGCACCGACGCCGCCTATGAGCACACCGGCGAGGTCGCCGTTCCCCATCAGTCCGGCTTCATATATCTCGTCATCAACCGGCACGGTCAGCATCGCGTGATCACGGTGTCGCGGCCGACGGTGGCCGGCGAGATGTATGGCATCATCTCGACGCTGCGTGCCGGCCCCGGCTCGCAGCTGACGCCGATCGCGGCGCCGATCGCGCTCGTGCCCGCGCGAAACGTCAAGACGCCGACCTTGGGACGGATTGCTCCCGACAATATCAACTACGCGCTGTACCGTGACCATCTGCGCCGCACGGTGGACGAGTCATTCGCGCTGTTCCTTCCGGTCTAGCGGCTCTTTCGTCCCGGCATTGCCTTTTTATTGAATCTATTTGCCAGTGTCATTCATGCCCAGTCCGCAAGCCGCGCCCGACGCCGAGCGTCCGCTGTTCTCCGTTATCATTCCGCTTGAATTTCACCGCGGGCAGTGGGAGCAGTCATGGCAGGGCTGGATGTCGCAGACCATCGCGCGCCAGCTTTACGAGATCATCCTGGTCGTGCCGCCGGACTTTTCGCCGCGTGAAAATCTGTCCGCGCTTGCTGGCGGTGAGGCGCGGCTCGAATTCTCCGATTCGGCTCATGACATCGGCCTTTGCGCGATCGGCGCGGCGAGGGCGCGCGGGAAATATCTGTTCTTCACGGAATCGCACTGCTGGCCGGAGCCCGATGTGCTCGCGCTGTGTGTCCGCGCCTTCGAGGAGCATCCCGAGTGGTCGGGCTTTTCCTGCAAGTCGATTCCGGTCTGCCGCAACCGCCTGTCGGAGGCGGAGGCCGCGATGTACCAGGCCGACATCGATTTCGGCATGAAGGTACATCCCTGGCGCAAGGTGCTGGACCAATGCTTCGTGACGCGCCGCGAGGCCTATGAGGAATGTGGCGGCCTGCGCGAGGAGCTCGGCCATTTCGCCGAATGGGTGCTCGCAGCCGCCTACCATGCGCGCGGCCACGTCATCGGTTATCTCGAGGAGGCGCGCTTCCATCATTACTACATCGGACGGCTGTCCGACCTGAAGACGTTCACGCTCGATTTCGTGGAAGGCGAGATCCGCTACCTCAGCGAAGGACGACGTGAACCCGGCAGCGAGCTTCTGGACATTCCGGTCGAATGGAGCAGTCAGGACGATTTCGATCCCGCACTTGCGCGAAGCGCGCTTCGCGCCTTGGTGCTTGATGGCCGTGCATGGTCGAGGCGGCCTCACGAGACATGGCGCGGCTTCCGGCGCTGGGTCGGACCTGCGTTGTTTGGCAACCTCTCCGCGCGCGGTGCGGCGCGGCTCGCTGCGGCCTATGCCCGCTGCGTCCTGACCGCGCTGGCGCGTGTCGGCTCGCGCGAGAGCATCGCGCGCTGGATGAAGCGTTACATTGCGGCCCTGATCGATTTTCAGCGTCTCGATTGCATCCGCCGCGTTCGCGAGGCTGGAGGTGGTCCCTTGCAGCGGTTGGGCGATCCTGTGCTCGCGCAGGCCGGCTTCAATGCGGTGGAGACCTGGCAGGGCCGCGCCTTCCGCTGGAGTGAGCCCGAAGCCGCGGTCCGGATCAGCGCGCGGCCCGGCCGCAACGTGGTTCGTGTTCAATGCCTCAATGTCCGCGAACCCTTTAATCGAATCGGGCTTCGCTTCTATCTCGACGGCGAACGTATCGCGGAGCGATCGATCGCGATCGATGAGGATGGCTTCGAACTGCGCCTTGAGCTGCCATCGCCCGGTGAGGCCACGCTGGCATGGACCTGCCCGCGCTTTGCGGCCGTAGGCGATTCGCGCCGCCTCGGCCTGCCGGTGGTGGCGATCGAAGTGGCGAGCGACGTGCAGCCGCGCGAGGCTTGACGCTCAGGCGGTCGCGGCCTTGTCGACTTCCGAAGCCGCCGAAAATTCCTTTCGCAGCGTCGGCTTGTGGATCTTGCCGGTGGCGTTGCGCGGCAGCGCGTCGACGAAGCGGACCTGGCGCGGGCATTTGAAGCGCGCGAGATTGGCAGCGCAGTGCGCGAAGATGTCCGCTTCGCTCAAGCGTTGTCCCGGCTTGACCGCAACGATGGCAAGGCCAACCTCGCCCCATTGCGCATCGGGAATGCCGATCACGGCTGCTTCGGCAATCGCGCTGAGCTGATGCAGGACGTTCTCGACCTCGGCCGGATAGACGTTCTCGCCGCCGGAAATGTACATGTCCTTCCAGCGATCGACGATGTAGTAAAAGCCCTCCTGGTCGACGCGCGTCGCATCGCCCGTATGCAGCCAGCCGTCGGTGAAGGAGGATTTGTTGGCCTCCGGCCGGTTCCAGTAGCCGGGCGTGATGTTCGGTCCCTTCACCCAGAGCTCGCCAAGCTCGCCGACATCCGCATCGCGGCCGTCCGGCCGCACGATCCGCACCTCCGTGTGCAGCACCGGCTTGCCGGCGGAACCGGCTTTGCGCGCCGCGTCCTCGCGATCGAGCACCAGCACGGCCGGCGAGGTCTCGGTCATGCCATAGCCCTGCTGAAGCGCGACGCCGCGCGCCTCCCAGACCTTCAAGAGCGGCACCGGCATCGGCGCGCCGCCGACGCCGCAGGTGGCCAGCCGGCTCAGATCGGTGGTCGCGAAGGCCGGATGCTGCGCCATGAACTGGTAGATCGCGGGCACGCCGAAGAAGACGTTGATGCCTTGCGCGGGATCGCCGAGCAGCTGCAGCGCGAGGGCGGGATCGAAGGCGCGCATGATCAGCACGGTGCCGCCGGCATGCAGCGCGGGGTTGGTGTAGCAGTTGAGCCCGCCGGTGTGGAACAGCGGCAGCACAGTGAGCAGCACCGTGGACGGCCCGATGCCGGCAGGGCCACCGAGATTGACGCAATTCCAGAACGTCATGCCATGGGTGATGGTCGCGCCCTTGGGATGGCCCGTGGTGCCCGAGGTGTACATGATGGTCGAGATATCATCGAGCGTCACCTGCTCGACCCTGTCGAGCGGCTTTGCCGTCGCGATGCCGGCTTCGTACGAGGCTCCTGGGCCAAGCAGCAGCGTCGTGCCGACGCCGCAGAGTTTTGTCACCGCAAGGGCGGTCTCGGCGAGATCGCGGTCATGAACCATCACCTTCGGCGCGCAATCGGCGACGATGAATTGCAATTCGGGAACGGTGAGGCGGGTGTTCAGCGGCACGAACACCGCGCCGAGCCGGAAGCAGGCGAACTGCACTTCCAGCGTGTCGGTCGTGTTCTGCGCCAGCACCGTGACGCGATCGCCGCGCGAGACCTTCAGGCTGTCGCGCAGATGTGTGGCGAGGCGCGAGATCCGTGCATCGAATTGCGCGTAGCTGAAGCGGCGCTCGCTTGCGAGGTCGTGGACCGCGATCTTGTCTGGCGCGCGGCGGCTATGATGGGCGATCCAGTCGTAATGGCGAACGGTCAAGTGTCCCTCCATTTGCGGTCGTGCGCTGCCTGCCCGTCATGCCGTGAAACATGCCCAGGCCAGCCCCGAGGGGCCGGCCGGAGTTTTGTGCAAGTTTCTTTTTTGGTTCGGAGTTGGTCCGCGAGGGGCTAAACTGTCTTGCGTTGAGTTGCTGGAGCGTGGCCCGACCGAAGTCGGGTGTCCCAAGCCAGCCACTCGACGCAAGTGGGCGGGTGGTGTTCCGGCCATGGTGGCAACAAGAATCGCCGCCAGCGAAAGCGACCACGCGATGACGAGCCCGTTCTATACCGCTGAGCACGACGCCTTCCGCGCCGTGATGCGCCGCTTCGTTGAAAAGGAGATCGAGCCTCATGCCCATGAATGGGACGAGGCCGGCGAATTCCCGCGCGCGCTGTATCGCAAGGCCGCCGCGATCGGCCTCTTGGGGCTTGGGTTCCCCGAGGAATTTGGCGGCGTCCCCGCCGACCAGTTCATGAGGATCGTGGCGAGCCAGGAGCTGGCGCGGGCCGGTGCCGGCGGCATCAGTGCGTCGCTGATGAGCCACACTATCGGCGCGCCGCCGATTGCGCGCGCGGGCCGTGCCGAGATCAAGGCCAGGGTGCTGCCGCCGATCCTTGCCGGCGAAAAGATCTCCGCGCTCGGGATCACCGAGCCGAGCGGCGGCTCCGACGTCGCGAACCTCCGCACCAGAGCGCGGCGTGATGGCGATCACTACGTCGTGAGCGGTGAGAAGACGTTCATCACCTCAGGCATGCGCGCCGACTATCTGACCGTTGCCGTGCGCACGGGCGGCGAGGGCGCCGGCGGCGTCAGCCTGCTGCTGATTGAGGGCGATACGCCCGGCCTGTCGCGCACCAAGCTGAAGAAGATGGGCTGGTGGGCGTCGGACACCGCGACGCTGCATTTCGACGAGTGCCGCGTGCCGGCCGAGAACCTGATCGGCGAAGAAGGGCAGGGCTTCAAGATCATCATGCAAAACTTCAACAGCGAGCGCATGGGCATGGCGGCCGGCTGCACGGCCTTTGCCCGCGTCTGCCTCGATGAGGCGATCGCCTATGCGAAGGAACGAAAGACGTTCGGCAAGCCGCTTGCCCAGCACCAGGTGATCCGCCACAAGATCGTCGACATGGCGCAGAAGGTCGCAGCCAGCCAGGCGATGCTGGAAATGCTGGCCTGGCGGCTCGAGCAGGGCGAGAGCCCGGTGGCCGAAATCTGCATGATGAAGAACCAGGCCACGCAGACCATGGCGTTCTGCGCCTCGGAAGCAGTGCAGATCTTTGGCGGTGCCGGCTTCATGCGCGGCATCAAGGCCGAGCGCATCTACCGCGAGGTCAAGGTCAACGCCATCGGCGGCGGCACTGAGGAGATCATGAAGGATCTGGCGTCGCGGCAGATGGGGTTGTGATCTTCACCGTCCTTCCGGGGCGACGCGAAGCGTCGAACCCGGAATCTCGATATTTTGGACTCATCTCTGGATTCCGGGTTCGCACTTCGCGCGCCCCGGAATGACGAAGGGAAAGAAATGCTGTTCACCGCCGACCACGACGACATCCGCCGCTCCTTGCAAAAATTCATCGCCAACGAGATCAATCCTCATGTCGATGAATGGGAGAAGGCCGACATCTTCCCGGCGCACGAGTTGTTCAAGAAGATGGGCAGCCTCGGCTTCCTCGGGCTGAACAAGCCGGTCGAGTTCGGCGGCTCGGGCCTCGATTACTCCTACGCGCTGATGATGGCGGAGGAACTGGGGGCCATCACCTGCGGCGGGGTGCCGATGGCGATCGGGGTACAGACCGATATGGCGACGCCGGCGCTGGCTCGCTTCGGCTCCGACGAGGTGCGGCGCGAGTTCCTCGCGCCGTCGATCGCTGGCGACTATGTCGCCTGCATCGGCGTCTCCGAACCCGGCGCAGGCTCTGACGTCGCCTCGATCAAGACCAATGCGCGCTCGGACGGTGATGACTATGTCATCAACGGCGGCAAGATGTGGATCACCAACGGCGCCCAGGCCGATTGGATCTGCCTGCTCGCCAACACCGGCGACGGGCCCGTTCACCGCAACAAGTCGCTGATCTGCGTCCCCATGAAGAGCAGGGGCGTCACGGTGGCCCGTAAGCTCGACAAGATGGGCATGCGCTCCTCCGACACCGCGCAGATCTTCTTCGACAATGTCCGAGTGCCCAGGCGCAACCGGATCGGCGAGGAGGGCAAGGGATTTACCTACCAGATGATCCAGTTCCAGGAGGAGCGGCTGTGGGGCGCGGCCGCCTGCCTAAAGGCGCACGAATACATCATCAACGAGACGATCGAATATACCCGCAACCGCAAGGCCTTCGGCCAGAGCATCCTTGACAACCAGATCGTGCACTTCAAGCTTGCGGAGATGCAGACCGAGGTCGAGCTGTTGCGCGCGCTGGTCTATCGTGCGGGCGAGGCGCTGGTGGCGGGCGAGGACGTGACGAAGCTTGCAACCATGGCCAAGCTGAAGGCCGGCCGCTTGGGACGTGAACTCACCGATGCCTGCCTGCAATATTGGGGCGGAATGGGCTTTACCAACGAGACGCCGGTCAGCCGCGCCTATCGTGACAGCCGCCTGACCTCGATCGGCGGCGGCGCCGATGAGGTCATGCTGATGGTCTTGTGCAAGATGATGGGAACGCTGCCCGGCAGCTTTAAGGTTTGAGCATGATCTTTTCGGAAAACCGCTGCACACTTTTCCGGATCATGCTCTAGGGGAAACGCCTGATGATCACGCTCTACCACTGCGACGCTGCGCGCTCCTTCCGCCCGCTCTGGATGCTGGAGGAGATGGGCCTGCCCTATGAGCTGAAGATGCTGCCGTTCCCGCCGCGCGTCTTTGCCAGGGAGTACCTCGCGATCAATCCGCTGGGCACGATTCCCTATCTGATCGATGGCGAGACGCGGATGACGGAATCGTCCGGCATCTGCCACTATCTCGGCACCCGATACGGGCCGACGCCGCTGATGGTCGATGCCAATGATCCCGATTTCGGCGCCTTCCTGAACTGGATGTATTTCAGCGATGCGACGTTAACCTTCCCACAGACGCTGGTGCTCCGTTACGCCCAGCTCGAGCCGGAGGAACGGCGCAATCCGCAGGTCGCCGGCGACTATGCAAAATGGTTCCTCGGGCGCCTGCGCGCGGTCGAGGCAGCGACTGCCAATACCGAGGCCTTGTGCGCCGGCCGTTTCACCGCCGCCGACATCGTGATCGGCTATGCCCTGCGGCTTGCAGAAAGCATCGGCCTTTCGCGGGATTTCGGGCCAAATGTCGCAGCCTATTGGGCGCGGCTGCAACGGCGCGAGGGTTTCAAACGCGCGGTGGCGGCGGAACAGAAGGCCGGCATCGAGCAGAAGGTCGCGCCGAGGCTGAGGGCGTAACGAAGCCGTCATTGCGGGGCGATGCGAAGCATCGACCCCGGAATCTCGCGCTGCAATTTCCAGGTTCCGGACTCGGTCCTGCGGACCGCCCCGGAACGACGCAGCGTGTTTTATGACAGCGCTATCCCGTCGTGACACCGCCCAAAATTCCGCTAAGGTGGCCCCGTCCGCAGCGGCCCGAAGAGCCGCGCGAGGAGGACCGCCGATGGAAGACGCCAATGGAAGATAAGGGTCGCGAATCCGACCATTTGATGCTGATCACGCCGGAGCGCGTGTTCTATGCGGGGTTGCTCGGCCGGCCGCGCCGGCGGACCGCCGGCTGCTGCCACGTCTATGTCGCGGTGAAGGGCAGCCTGCATCTGACCATCGACGATGTCCATACCACCGATATCCTTGTCGTGACCCTGCCGAACCAGCGGCACACCATCGCGAGCGACTATCGCACCGTCATCAGCGTGACGCTCGAGCCGGAGAGCATGCCGGACGGCGTGATCGAGGCACTGGCCGAGCGGCTCACCGGGCCCGACAAGGCGGCCTATGCGCGAAAGATCCTCGCGGCTTACGCGTTGCTGCGCCAGCGCCGCTATGGCGACGTCACCACCGCCGAATTCGACGGGACGTGTTTTGGCGAAGCGCTGCCGCGCCGCGTGCTCGATCCTCGCGTGACGCGGGCGATCGCGCGCATCGAACGCTTCTCCGGCGAGCCGGTGACGGCGGAAGCATGCGCGGCGGAAGCGGGCCTCTCGGCTTCGCGCTTCCTGCACCTGTTCAAGGAAGAGACCGGCATCTCCTTCCGCTCCTTCCGCGCCTGGAAGCGCGCGCGGTATCTCCTAAATTTCGCCAACCAGGACCTCAACCTCGCCCATCTCGCGCAGGACATCGGCTATCCCGACAGCACGCATTTCAGCCACTCGATCCGCCGCTTCTATGGCCTGAAGCCGCGCGCGATCTTCGTCGGCTCGCGCGATCTTGCGATCTATCGCAGCGGCGAGACGGTGAAGCTTGCGGAAGCAAGCTAGCCGAGGGACCTTGTAGGATGGGCAAAGCGAAGCGTGCCCACCGCTTCAGCTGAAGTCTGGAGAGATGGTGGGCGCGGCGCAAGAGCGCCTTTGCCCACCCTACGGTAGCTTCGGCTGCTCTAGCTTCTCCGCGCAAGAAGCCGCAGCCCCCTCGTCACATGATCGCAAGCGTTGCATTCTCAACCTGCGAGACATCCAAGGCATGAGCGACAAGGCCGTCATCACCTGCGCGCTGAATGGCGTTCTCACCGATCCCCGGCAGCACAACGTGCCGGTGACGCCCGAAGAGATGGCGCGTGAGGCCAAGGCAGCATTCGATGCCGGCGCCAGCATCATGCACATTCATCTGCGTCAGCAGGCGCCGAACAAGGGGCACTTGCCGTCCTGGGAGGTCAGCGTTTCGCGCGAGATCCAGCAGGCGATCCGCGAAGCCTGCCCCGGTGTGATCATCAATCACACCTCGGGCGTGTCGGGGCCGAACTACAGCGGCGCGCTCGATTGCATCCGCGAGACCAAGCCGGAGATCGCCGCCTGCAACGCCGGCTCGCTGAACTATCTGAAGGTGAAGGCTGACAACAGCTGGGCCTGGCCGCCGATGATGTTCGACAACGCGGTCGAGAAGGTGAAGGACTATCTCGACGTCATGAATGCGGTCGGCACCATCCCCGAGTTCGAATGTTTCGACGTCGGCATCGTCCGCTGTGTCGGCATGTACACTCAAGTCGGCATGTACAAGGGACCGCTCGAATACAATTTCGTCATGGGTGTTGCCTCCGGCATGCCCGCCGATCCCGAGCTGCTGCCGATCCTGCTCAAGCTGAAGCGTCCCGAGGCGCATTGGCAGGTCACGGCAATCGGCCGCGAAGACATCTGGCCGCTGCACCAGCGCTGCGCCGATCTCGGCGGTCATCTCCGCACTGGTCTTGAAGATACCTTCTATCTCGCCGACGGCAGGAAGGTGACGTCGAACGGTCAGTTGATCGAAGCGGTGGCGGCCTGCGCGCGGCGTGCCGGCCGCGAGATCGCGAGCCCGGCCGAGGCGCGGAGGATTTTTGGGACGAATCGGTAGGTATTCCCCCCACCGTCATTGCGAGCGAAGCGAGGCAATCCAGAATGTATCCGCGGAAACAGCCTGGATTGCTTCGTCGCTTCGCTCCTCGCAATGACGGGTAGGAAAGAGCTATGTCCATCATCGAAAACACCATCTCCCCCGGCAGCGCGACCTACCACGCCAATCGTGACGGCATGCTCGCGCTGATCGAACGGATGCGCGCGCTGGAAGAGCGCACGCGCGCGGCGTCCGCCGCTGCGAAGGACCGCTTCCACAAGCGCAGCCAGCTCTTGCCGCGCGAGCGCGTCGCGCTGGTGCTCGATCCCGGCGCGCCCTTCATCGAGCTCTCGACGCTTGCCGGCTACATGTTCGATGTTCCCGATGCCAACAAGAGCGTGCCCGGCGGCGGCGTCATCGCAGGCATCGGCTTCGTCTCGGGCATTCGATGCATGGTCAGCGCCAGCGACGCCGGCATCGATGCCGGCGCGCTGCAACCTTACGGCCTCGACAAGACGCTGCGCGTGCAGGAGCTCGCGCTGGAGAACAAGCTGCCCTACGTGCAGCTGGTCGAAAGCGCCGGCGCCAACCTCTTGCGCTATCGCGTCGAGGACTTCGTTCGCGGCGGCAACATCTTTCGCAACCTCGCGCGGCTCTCGGCGGCGGGCCTTCCCGTCGTCACCGTGACGCATGGCTCATCGACCGCGGGTGGGGCCTATCAGACGGGTCTGTCCGATTATATCGTCATGGTGCGCGGCCGCACGCGCGCATTCCTCGCGGGGCCGCCGCTGCTCAAGGCTGCAACCGGCGAGATCGCGACCGAAGAAGAGCTCGGCGGCGCCGAGATGCATACGCAGACCTCCGGTCTCGGCGACTATCTCGCCGAGGATGATCGCGATGCCCTGCGCATCGCACGTGAGATCATGGCGGCGCTGGAATGGGAACGGCCGGGCCGGGCGAGCGCGCAATGTAAGCCGCCGCGCTACGACCAGGACGAGTTGCTCGGCATCATGCCGATGGACCATAAGCGCCCAGTCGACATGAAGCAGGTGATCGCCCGCATCGTCGACGATTCCGATTTCACCGAGATGGCGCCGAACTATGGCCCCGCCACGGTCTGCGGCCATGCCCGTATCGAGGGCCAGGCGATCGGCATTGTCACCAACAACGGTCCGCTCGATCCGGCCGGCGCCAACAAGGCGACGCACTTCATCCAGGCCTGCTGCCAGACCCGCACGCCGTTGCTGTATCTCAACAACACCACTGGCTACATGGTCGGCAAGGCCTACGAGGAAGCCGGCATGATCAAGCACGGCTCGAAGATGATCCAGGCGGTGACGTCGGCGACCGTGCCGCAGATCACGATCTATTGTGGCGCCTCCTTCGGCGCAGGCAATTACGGCATGTGCGGCCGCGGCTTCCACCCACGCTTCTGCTTCTCCTGGCCCAATGCCAAGACCGCTGTGATGGGCGGCGAGCAGGCCGCCGAGACCATGGCGATCGTGACGGAGGCTGCCGCTGCGCGACGCGGCAAGCCGATCGAGCAGGACAAGCTCGAGGCCATGAAAGCGCAGATCATCGGAGTGTTCGATGGCCAGATGGATGTGTTCTCGACCAGCGCCCGCGTGCTCGACGACGGCGTGATCGATCCTCGCGACACCCGCGCAATTCTGTCCGAGGTTCTCGCGATCTGCCGCGAGGGCGACGCACGGACTCCCCAGCGCATGCAATTCTCGGTGGCCCGCCCATGAGGAACGGATCAGTGCAGCACCGGCCGTTCTTCAAGGTGTTGGTCGCCAATCGCGGCGAGATCGCGCTGCGGGTGATGCGGAGCGCGCGGCGGCTCGGCCTCGGCGTCGTCGCGGTCTATTCGGATGCGGATCGCGACGCCTTGCATGTGCGGCAGGCCGACCAGGCCGTGCGGATCGGCGAAGCCTTGCCGGCGCAATCCTATCTGAACATACCAGCCATCATTGCAGCTGCGAAAGCGAGCGGCGCGGATGCTGTGCATCCCGGCTATGGCTTCCTTGCCGAGAATGAGGCGTTTGCGCAGGCTTGCAAGGATGCGGGTCTCGTCTTCATCGGCCCGTCGCCGCAGGCAATCGAGGCGATGGGTAACAAGGCCGGCGCCAAGGAGATCATGAAGAAGGCCGGCGTACCTATCGTGCCAGGCTATCAGGGTGTCGACCAGAGCGACGAGGTGATGCTCGCGGAGGCCAACAAGATCGGCTTTCCCGTGATGATCAAGGCGGTGGCCGGTGGCGGCGGCCGCGGCATGCGGCTCGTCACTAATGCCGTGTCGTTTCCGGATGCGCTGCGCAGCGCGCGGTCCGAAGCCAAGGCGGCATTTGGCGATCCCACTGTCATCCTCGAACGGGCGATCCAAAACCCGCGGCACATCGAGATCCAGGTGTTCGGTGATGCCCATGGCAACGCCATCCATCTCGGCGAGCGCGATTGCTCGGTGCAGCGGCGCCACCAGAAGCTGATCGAGGAGGCACCATCGCCGGCCGTAACTCCGGAGTTGCGTGCGAAGATGGGCGAGGTCGCCGTCGCAGCGGTGAAGGCGCTGCGTTATGAGGGAGCCGGCACGCTGGAGTTCCTGCTCGACGAAAGCGGCGCGTTCTACTTCATGGAGATGAACACGCGCCTCCAGGTCGAGCATCCCGTCACCGAAGCGATCACCGGCCTGGACCTCGTCGAGTTGCAACTGCGCGTCGCTCGCGGCGAGCTGCTGCCGGTGAAGCAGCAGGACATCAGGTTCTTCGGCCACGCCATCGAGGTGCGGCTGTGCTCGGAGGACGCTGCACACGATTTCATGCCGCAGTCCGGCCGCATCGCGCGCTGGCAGGTTCCGGAGGGCGTGCGCGTCGAGCACGCGTTGCAATCCGGCACGGAGATCCCGCCGTTCTACGATTCCATGATCGCCAAGGTCATCAGCCACGGCGCGAGCCGCGAGGAAGCACGCAGCCGCCTTATCTGCGGCCTGGAACAGCTCACCGCTTTCGGCGTCACCACCAACCAGGCGTTCCTGATGTCGTGCCTGCGGCATCCCGGCTTTGCCGGGGCTGAGGCGACGACGGCGTTCATCGGCGCCCATTGCCACGAATTGCTGGCGCCGCGCAAGAACGGTGCGTTCGACACGGCGCTGGCGGGCTTGTTGTTCTACGTCACCAACCCCCATGCCCCGCCATGGCGGGCCGGACGGAGTCTGGCGGCAACGTTTCCGCTCCCTGCGAAGATTGAGTTGGACGGTCACATGCACGAGCTCGAAATCACGCGCGAGCGCGATGGCGGGTACATGGTGGTGCTCGATAGCCAAAGCCACAAGTTCGAGATCGATCAGCTCGATCCCGACGCCATTCGCTTCCGCCACAACGGTCTCATGGACGCCGCAAAATTCCTGCGCGACGGCGACCGGCTCTATCTCCAGCACCGCGGCGTCCCGTTTGCGGTCACCGATCTCACCCTCGCCCCGCCGAAGGCCGCCGCAACCAATGGCGGCGACGGCAAGGTCCGCGCCGCCATGAACGGCCGCGTCGTCGCGGTGCTGGTCAAGCCCGGTGATCGCGTCACCACCGGCCAGCCGGTCATGACACTGGAAGCGATGAAGATGGAGCACGTCCACAAGGCCGGCATCGACGGCGTGGTCGCGGCGATCGACGTCGCGGAGGGCGAGCAGGTGACGACGGGGAAGATCGTGGTGGAGATCGAGGCGAGATAGTGCCGCAAGTACCGCAATCGTAGGGTGCCGAAGGCGTAACCCACCTCTCTACCTTCCGCGCTGACAGAGAAGCGGTGGGTTACGCTTCGCTAACCCATTCTACAAGTCTACAGGGCTCCGCCCCGTCCCTTCATTCAGCAAGCACGCCACCTGATGCCCGTCGCCGGCCTCCATCAGCGCCGGCCGTTCCGTCTTGCATCGCTCCATCGCAAAGCGGCAGCGGGTGTGGAACGCGCAGCCTGATGGCGGATTGACGGGGCTTGGCACATCGCCGTCGACCAGCGGCGCGAGCCGCTTCGCGTGCGGGTTGGCGATCGGGACCGAGGCGAGCAGGGCTTGCGTGTAGGGATGGCGCGGATTCCTGAATAGCTCGTCCTTGCCCGCGACCTCGACGATGCGGCCGAGATACATCACCGCGACGCGGTGGCTGATATGGGCGACCACCGCCAGATCATGCGCGATGAAGAGATAGGAGAAGCCGTGCTGCCGCTGCAGGTCGATCAGGAGGTTGATCACCTGCGCCTGGATCGAGACGTCGAGCGCCGAGACCGGCTCGTCGCAGACGATCAGCCGTGGCTGAAGCGCGAGCGCCCGCGCGATGCAGATGCGCTGGCGCTGGCCGCCGGAGAACTGGTGCGGAAAGTTGCGCATCTGGTCCGGCCGCAGGCCCACCTGCTCGAACAGTTGTGCGACGCGCGTCTCCAGCGCCTTGCCGCTCGCGAGGCCATGTACCGCGAGCGGCTCGCCGACGATGTCGCCCGCGGTCATGCGCGGATTGAGCGATGCAAACGGGTCCTGGAACACGATCTGCATCGAACGGCGATGCGGCCGCAGCTCGGTCTTGGAGAGATGCGTGATGTCCTCGCCGTCGAGCCGAATCTGGCCCGAGGTCGGCTCGATCAGCCGCAGCACGCTGCGCGCCACCGTCGACTTGCCGCAACCGGATTCGCCGACGAGGCCCAGCGTTTCGCCCGTGCCAAGCGAGAAGCTGACACCATCGACCGCATGCACGGTCCCGACCTGCCGCCGCAGTACGCCGGCCCGCACCGGATAATGCTTCATCAGATCGGTGACCTCGAGCAGCGCCTCGCTCATGCCACCTCCTCCTCAACCTCGGCCGCGCGCCAGCAGGCGGCGAGGTGACCGCTGCCCCAGTCCATCAGCGGTGGGTATTCCTCGCAGCGTTTTACGGCGAGCTTGCAGCGCGGCGCAAAGGCGCAGCCTTTTGGCAGCCGCACCAGCGACGGCACGGTGCCGGGAATTTCGTTCAGCCGCGCCTGCGACGCGACACCCGAGGCCGGCACGGCCGGGATCGAGGCCATCAGCCCGCGCGTATAGGGATGTTTCGGCGCGGCGAACAGCGCCTCGACACTCGCTTCCTCGACCTTCTTCCCTGCATACATCACGATCACGCGCTGCGCGGTCTGCGCGACGACGCCGAGATCATGCGTGATCAGCACGAGCCCGGTGCCAAGCTCCTTCTGGAGATCGAGGATCAGCGCCAAAATCTGCGCCTGGATGGTGACGTCGAGCGCGGTGGTCGGCTCGTCCGCGATCAGCAGCGCCGGCCGGCAGGCCAGCGCCATCGCGATCATTGCACGCTGGCGCATGCCGCCGGAAAGCTGGTGCGGATATTCCTTTGCCCGCCGTGCCGGTTCTGGAATACGCACCAGCCGCAGCATCTCGACCGCGATGTCGTGGGCCTCCCTGGTCGAGATGTCCCTGTGCAGCCGCACCGCCTCCGTGATCTGGTCGCCGATCCGCATCACCGGATTGAGCGAGGTCATCGGCTCCTGGAAGATCATGGAGATGCGGTTGCCCCGGATCGCGCGCATCCTGGCTTCATCGAGTGCGAGCAGGTCGGTGCCTTCGAGCATGACGGAACCGCCGACAATGCGTCCGGGCGGATCCGGCACCAGCCGCATCAAGGAGAGCGCGGTGACGCTCTTGCCGCAGCCGGATTCGCCCACGATCGCCAGCGTCTCGCCGCGCCTCACGCTGAACGAGACGTCGTCGACCGCCTTGAAGAGACCCGAATTGGTGAAGAACACCGTTTTCAGGTTCTTGACATCGAGCACGAGATCGGACGCATCACTCATCAGCCGCGCTGCCTCGGATCGAGAATGTCGCGAAGCGCGTCGCCGAACAAATTGGTGCCGAACACAGCAAGGCTGATCGCAATGCCTGGGAAGACGACGAGCCACGGTGCGGTGCGGACATATTCGGCCGCGGATTCCGACAGCATGCGGCCCCAGGATGGGTAGGGCTCGGGAATGCCGAGGCCGAGGAAGGAGAGCGAGGCCTCGGTCAAGATGGTCGAGCCGAGCTGTGCGGTGGCGAGCACGATCAGCGGCGCCAGCGTGTTCGGCAGCACGTGACGGAGCGCGATCCGCACCTCGCTCATGCCGATCGATTTGGCGGCTTCGACGAACGGCTGCTCGCGCAGCGCCAGCGTGTTGGCGCGGATCACGCGCGCGACCGTCGGGATCAGCGGAATGGCGATCGCAATGATGACGTTCGGCAGCGACGGCCCGAGCGCGGCCGTCATCACCAGCGCGAGCACCAGAAGCGGCAGCGCCTGGAGGATGTCGGAGACGCGCTGGAACACGAGATCAACCCAGCCGGAGAGATAGCCCGACGTCAGGCCGACGATGACGCCAATGGAGGCGCCGAGCGCGGTCGAGCCAAGCCCGACCGCGAGCGAGATCCGCGCGCCATGGATGATGCGGCTGAACACGTCGCGGCCGAAGGAGTCCGTGCCCATCCAGTGTAGCGCGCTCGGGCGCGCCAGCGCATGCGCGGCATCGACCGTGAGCGGATCGAAGCGCGCGAGGACGTTGGCGAAGATCGCCGTGAACACGAACAGCGTCATGATGATCAACCCGGCCGCGCCCAGCACATGCCGCTGCGCCAGGAACAGCACGCGCCGCCAGCCCCCGGTCGCGCCGGCGCCGGCGCGCCTTAGTTCGAGATCATAGTCGATCGCGGCCAAGCGAATCTCCTAGTCCGTAAACCGGATGCGCGGGTCGAACACGGCGTAGAGCATGTCGACGGTGAAGTTCGCGAACACCACCACGACCGCAATGAACATCACGAGGTTCTGCACGATCGGATAATCCCGCCAGCGGATCGCCTCGACCAGGAAGCGCGCGACGCCGGGGATGTTGAATACGGTTTCGGTGACGATGAGGCCGCCGATCAGGAACGCGGCCTCGATGCCGATCACGGTGATCACGGGCAACATCGCGTTCTTCAGCGCATGCTGATAATTCACGGCAGCGTCGGAGGCACCCTTGGCGCGCGCGGTGCGGATGTAGTCCTGCCGCAACACCTCCAGCATCGAGGAGCGCGTGATGCGCATGGTGAGCGCGGCGCTGCGGAAGCCGACCGCGGCAGCCGGCACCGCATAGGTCGCAAACGCTTCCAGCCAAGTCTGCGGATTGGGATTGAAGATCGGCATCTGGCCGAACATCGCGACCGACGCGGTCAGGATCAAGAGCCCGAGCCAGAACGAGGGCAGCGACAGGCCGCTGAGGCTGACGACACGTAGTGCATAGTCGAGCTTTGTTCCCTGCTTCACCGCGCTTATCACGCCCAAGGGAATGCCGATCGAGGCGGAGAACAGCAGCGCCAGCCCGGCAAGCCGCGCCGTGATCGGGATCCGTGGCAATATCTCCTGGAGCGCCGGCTTTTCCGAGACATAGGAGTAACCAAAATCGCCGCGCAGAAGACCGCCGATCCAGTGCAGATATTGCATCACCAGCGGCTGGTCGATGCCGAGCTCCTTTTCCAGATTGGCCTTGTCGGCGGGGTCGACATAACCGGCCGCGGCGAACAGGATGTCGACGATGTTGCCGGGCACGATGCGCAGCAGGAAGAAGATGACGACCGAGATCCCGAACAGGGTCACGAGCATCAGGAACAGGCGGCGCACCAGATAGGCAAACATCCCAACGCCTCCTGCCGAGCCTTCAGCTGCCTGCCCGCCGCATTACTTGTCCAGCCACAGATCCTCGTAGCGATAGCCATTATAGGAGGAGTTGGTCATGATCGTCACGCCCTTGACGTAGGGCTGCCAGCAGGTGCCCATCCGGCTGTGGAAGATGATCGGGCGAGCGACGTCCTCCTGCAGCCTCTTGTCGATCTCCCAGACGAGCTTCTTGCGCTTGCCAGCGTCGGTCTCCTGCGACTGCACGTCGAACAGCTTTTCGATCTCCTTGTTGCAATAGTTGGTGTAGTTGCGCTCCGAGCCGCAGGAATAGTTCTCGTAGAAGGACTGGTCGGGATCATCCACCGCATTGCCGGTGAGGTTGAGTCCGATCATGTAGTCCTTCCGCGCGACCTTGGGGAACCAGTTCGCGGTCTCCACCACATCGAGCTCGCCGTCGATATAGATGCTCTTGAGCTGGTCGATCAGGATCACCGCGGGGTCGCGATAGACCGGAATGTTGCGCGTGGAGACCTTCACGGCGAGATGCTTATCCGGCCCATAGCCCGCCTTCTGCATCAGCTTCTTCGCCTCCTCGCGGTTGGCGCTCACGTCCGGGCCGTAGCCTGGAATGGTCTCCAGCATCTCCTTGGGCAGCCCCCACAGGCCGTTCGGCGGCGGCAGCATGGTGCCGCCGATGTCACCCTGGCCCTCGAACATGATCGAGATGAACGCCTTGCGGTCGAGCGCCAGCGCCATGGCGCGGCGGATGTCGACATTGTCGAACGGCGGCGCCGACGAATTGACGATGATGTTGGTCGAGACGTTGGTCGGCGCGATCTCGCAGATCGCGCTCGGTGCCTGCGACTTGACGTCCTTCACCAGCGGGATCGTCACCTCGGTCGGAAACGTCATGTCGAACTTTCCGGCGACGAAGGCGAGGATCGCAGTCGAGCGGTTCGGAATGATGGTGAACTCGATGCCGTCGAGATAGGGCCGGCTCTTCTTCCAGTAGTCGGGATTGCGGGTCAGCTTGATCGATTCATTGGCCTTGAACTCGACGAACTTGAAGGGACCGGTGCCGATTGGATGCGTGCGCATGTCGCCGGGCGAGACGTGGCAGGGATAAACCGGCGTATAGCCCGAGGCGAGAAGCGCCAGCAGCGAGGGCTGCGGCCGCTTCAGATTGAACGAGACCTCGAAATCGCCATTCGTCGAGATGTCATTGACCTCATTGTACCAGGCCTTGCGCGGGTTCTGCCGGAACTTTTGCTGCGACTTGCCCATCAGCATGTCGAAGGTGCATTTAACGTCGGCCGAGGTGAACGGCTTGCCGTCGTGCCATTTCACGCCCTGGCGCAGCTTGAAGGTCAGCGTCTTGTTGTCATTGACCCAGGCCCAGCTTTCGGCGAGCTCGGGGACGATGTCGTCCATCCTGTTCTGCGGCTCGTCCTGCTTGTAGATGACGAGATTGTTGAAGACGGGCATGAAGGGAATGTTGACCGAATAGGTCGCTCCTTCGTGAATCGAAGCATTTGCGGGGCTGTCGCGGTGGTACATCCGCAAGATGCCGCCTTGCTTGCCCTCATCGGCGAGCGTGGTGGTTGAGACCGTCAGCACCGATAGCGCCGCCATCGCGGCGAGCGCCCTCACGCTCCGCATGCTTCTCTCCCTCGAGCCTCAAGGCCTTGTGCGGCCTGTTTGATCACGACGATAGCCATGCGCGCGAGGCCAGGCAACGGCCAAGGCCCGTTGCGGCCTTGACAATTCGGATGACGTAAAGCCGCACGCCCCTCTCTCACAATGTGAGAGAAGCTGATGTCATCATTTCGATTGGAACCAGATCGTCTTTAGCGTTGCGCCTGCGCGCGGGGTGGCAGCAGCGCCAGGACGATCGAGGGCAACGGAAAGAACAGGGCGCCCAGGACGAACCAGACACTCCGCGAACGTCCCTTCTCCGCCGCGAATTTCGCAGTGCAGCGCCCGCAGAGGATCAAGATGGCAAGAAGGCCGGCAACGAAGAGAAACGCGGCGAGCATGGGGGCTCCTGTCAATGCCTGCTGAGCATACAGGATCGCGGTCGCGGGGACGACGGACGACGACATCCTAGCGAAATCAAAATCCGGAGAGCGGTGGACTACACCTGCAGCGTGTCGCCGCCCTTCAGATGCAGCATCTCGCGCGCCTCGTCGGAGCTGGCGACCTCGAGGCCGAGGCCCTCGATGATCTTCCGGGCGAGACGCACCTGCTCGGCGTTCGACGAGGCCATGCGGCCCGGCGCGGCCCAGAGCGAGTCTTCCAGGCCGACGCGGATATTGCCGCCCATTGCGGCGGCCATCGCCGCGATCGGAAGCTGATGCCGCCCGGCGCCCAGCACCGACCAGATGAACTTGTCGCCGAATAGCCGCTCCGCGGTGCGTTTCATGTGCAGCACGTCCTCGGGGTGCGGTCCGATGCCGCCTTGCAGGCCGAACACGGTCTGCACGAACAGCGGCGGCTTCACCAGGCCCTGATCGAGGAAGTACTGGAGATTATAAAGGTGCGCTGTGTCGTAGCATTCGAACTCGAAGCGGGTTCCGGTCTCCGACAGGGTCTTCAGCACGAACTCGATGTCCTGGAAGGTGTTGCGGAACACGATGTCCTTGTTCTCGACATGCTTGCGTTCCCAATCATGCTTGAAGGTCCTGAAACGGTTGAGCATGCCGAAGAAGCCGAAATTCATCGAGCCCATGTTCAGCGAGGCCACCTCGGGCTTGTACACCGCGGCCGGCCGCACGCGCTCGTCCACCGTCATGGTCGGCGAGCCGCCCGTGGTGAGGTTGATCACGGCGTTGGAACGCTGCTTGATGATCTTGAGGAACGGCGCAAAGGCCTCCGGCGATTGATCCGGCTGGCCGGTTTCGGGGTTGCGCGCGTGCAGGTGCACGATCGCCGCGCCCGCTTCGGCGGCCTCCACCGCCGCGTCCGCGATCTCCTGCGGCGTCACCGGCAGGGCAGGGGACATCGACGGCGTGTGGATCGCGCCGGTGACGGCGCAGGTGATGATGACTTTGCGGGCCAATACTTTGCTAACCATGGGTTTGCAACTCCGAGGCGGCTGTGATCTACCGTCACGCTTAGCATCAAGGCACGATCGGAGCCATCATGGATCTCGACATCAAGGGGTTGCGCGTATTGGTGACCGCGGGAGCGGGCGGCATAGGGCTTGCAATCGCCCGCCGCTTCATTGCCGAGGGCGCAAAGGTGCATGTCTGCGATGTCGACGAGATGGCGCTTGCCGCGCTTGCGAACAGCGATCCCGCCATCACGCGCTCGCAATGCGACGTCTCTGATCGCACCGCCGTGAAGACGATGTTTGACGAGGCGGTCCGCGCGCTCGGCGGGCTGGACGTGC
This sequence comes from Bradyrhizobium sp. CCGUVB23, assembly GCF_024199885.1. Lineage (NCBI taxonomy): Bacteria > Pseudomonadati > Pseudomonadota > Alphaproteobacteria > Hyphomicrobiales > Nitrobacteraceae > Bradyrhizobium > Bradyrhizobium sp. CCGUVB23. Next base: position 3,434,366 of record NZ_JANADQ010000001.1, on the reverse strand, counting down.
TCGTCAACAACGCCGGCATCGCCGGCCCGACCGCGAAGGTCGAGGAGATGAACCCGGAGGACTGGGACCGCTGCGTCGAGGTCTGCCTCACCGGCCAGTTCAACTGCACGCGGCTCGCGGTGCCGCTGCTGCGCGAGAGCAAGAACGCTTCGATCGTCAACATCTCGTCCGCTGCGGGGAAGGTTGGCTTCGCCATGCGCACGCCTTATGCGGCGGCGAAATGGGGCGTCATCGGCCTGACCAAGTCGCTGGCGATCGAGCTCGGCCCCGACAAGATCCGCGTCAACGCCATTTTGCCCGGTCTCGTCGCCGGCGAACGCCAGCGCCGCGTGCTGGAAGCGAAGGCACAGCAGCGTGGCATCTCCTACGCCGAGATGGAGCGCATCGCATTCTCCTACACCTCGATCAAGGACTACGTGACGCCGGAGCAGATCGCCGACCAGATTTTGTTCATGGCGAGCCCTCGCGGCCGCACCGTCTCCGGCCAGGCGATCTCGATCTGCGGCGATACGCAGATGTTGGGGTGAGATTGCCGGTCGCCCCAAACCCCGCCGTCGTCCCGGACAAGCGAGCAGAGCGAGCGCAGATCCGGGACCCATAGCCACAGGATCAAGTCTGGCGAAGACTCGTGGTTGCCAACTCGCGCTACAACTTCTCCCTGGGGGTATGGGTCCCGGCCTTCGCCGGGACGACACCGAGATGTTGGCGCGCGCTTGCATCAATCTCACCTACTCGCGTAGGCGCGAGAGCCGTCACACAATCCGCGACGTCTTGTTCCCCCAATAGCGGTCCCGCAGCAGGCGCTTGTACAGTTTCCCCGTCGGCAGGCGCGGCAATTCCTTTTCGAAATCGACCGAGCGCGGCACCTTTTGCCGCGACAGCGACGCCCCGCAGAACGCGATCAGCTCCTCGGCGAGCCCGGGCCCCGGCACCACGCCCGCCATCGGCTGCACCACCGCCTTCACCTCTTCACCGAGATCGGTATTGGGCACGCCGAACACCGCAGCATCGGCGACCTTCGGATGCGTGATCAGCAGATTCTCGCATTCCTGCGGATAGATGTTCACGCCGCCCGAGATGATCATGAAGGTGGCGCGGTCGGTGAGATAGAGGAAGCGGTCTGCGTCGACATAGCCGACGTCGCCGACCGTGCTCATGCTGCCATCGGCCGAGCGCGCTTCCTTTGTCTTCTCCGGATCATTGAAATATTCGAACGCCGAGGCGGTCTTGAACCACACCGTGCCCGCAGTGCCGATCGGGCACTCCTTCATGTTCTCGTCGAGAATGTGCAGGTCGCCGAAAAGCACCTTGCCGACGGTGCCGCGATGGGCGAGCCATTCCTCGGTGTTGCAGGCGGTGAAGCCGAGCCCTTCGGTCGCGCCGTAATATTCGTGGATGATCGGCCCCCACCATTTGATGATGTCGTCCTTCACCAGCGCCGGGCAGGGCGCGGCGGCATGGATCGCGATCTCGAGCGAGGACAGGTCGTGGCGGGCGCGCACCTCCTCCGGCAGCTTCAGCATGCGCGAGAACATCGTCGGCACGAGCTGGGTATGGGTGATGCCCCATTGCTCCACGAGCTGGAGGTAACGCTCGGGGTCAAAGCTCTCCATGATGATCACGGTGCCGCCCATGCGGATCGTCAGATTGACCGCGGCCTGCGGAGCCGAGTGATAGAGCGGCGCCGGCGACAGATAGACCATGCCCTCGCGGTAGTGCCAAAGTTTCGTGAGGAAATCGAACAGCGGCATGTTGTGCCGCGGCGGCTGCTCCGACAGCGGCCGCAAGATGCCCTTCGGCCGTCCCGTCGTGCCTGACGAATAGAGCATCGCCGTGCCCAGCCATTCGTCGGCGATCGGCGTCTTCGGCAGGCCTGTCGTCGCCTGCTCCAGCCCAACGATACGGTCGCTCTCACCGGTCCCATCGACGACGACGCAGAGCTCGACTTTCGGACATTCCTTCAGCGCTTCGCGCGCGATGTCGAGCTTTGCAACCGAGGTGATCAGGATACGCGACTGGCTGTTGGTCAGGATGTAGGCGAGCTCGGCCGACGTGAGGAACGAGTTGACGCAGGTATAGTAGAGCCCGGACCGCTCGCCCGCGCCGCAGGCTTCGAGATAGCGCGAATTGTTCTCCATGAAGATCGAATAGTGGTCGAGCCGCCTCAAGCCCTGCTTGCGAAACAGATGCGCCAGCCGGTTGCTGCGCGCATCGAGCTCGCGATAGGTGACGGTCTCGCCCGTGCCGGCCATGATGAAGGCGGGCTGCAGCGGGCGCAGACGGGCATGCGTACCTGTGTACATCGGTCCTCCGGGTTGCGTTATGCGGCGAGAAGCAGGATTTCGCGCACCTGCGCCGGGCCGTCGATCTTGCGCGGGTTGCGCGGCACCCAGGGCGTGCGCATCGCCTGCTCGGCGATGGCGTCGAAATGCTCTGGCGAGACGCGCATCTCAGCGAGACTGCGCGGCATGCCGAGCGAGCGGATGAAGGCATCGAGCACGTCGGCGGCATCCTTGCCGGGGAAGCCCATCGCGGCCGCGACGATCATCTGGCGGTCGGCATTTTCACGCTCGTTCCAGCGCATCACCGCCGGCAGCATGATGCAGGAGGTATAGCCGTGCGGCACGTCGAAGGCCGCGCCCAGCACATAGCCGATGCCATGGCTCGCGCCCATGGGAACGCCGGCCGCAAGCGCGCCCATCGACAGCCAGGTGCCGAGCTGCGCATTCATCCGTGCGTCGAGATCTGAAGGGTTGGCCTTCACCCGCGGTAGCGCATCGGCGAGCATCGCAAGACCCTTTACCGATTGCGCGTCGGCATAAGGATGTGTCTCGCCCGAGCAGATCGCCTCGACGCAATGGTCGACAGCACGGATGCCGGTCGAGAGGAACAGCCATTCCGGCGTGTGCACGGTGATCGCAGGATCAAGGATCGTTGCGCGCGGCACCATCAGCGGATGGCGCAGCATCTGCTTCACATGGGTGCTGCGGTCGGTGACCCCCGCGATAGCGCTGAACTCGCCGCCGGCGATGGTGGTGGGCACGCTGATCTGGCGCACCAATGGGGCATTCATCTCGGGTGCGACGCCCTTGTGGACGCGGATGCGTTCGATGCCATCGGTGCTGTCGATATCGTTGGCGAGGCAGAGCTGCACCGCCTTGGCGCCGTCGGTGATCGAGCCACCGCCGACGGTGACGATCAGGTCCGCCTTCGCGTCTCGCGCCATGTTCGCGGCCGCGATCACCGCTTCGCGCGGCGTGTGCGCCGGCATGGCGTCGAACAGGCCGGCACAGCGCGCGCCCAGCGCCTGCGTGATCTTCTGGATTTCGTTGGTCTGCCGGTTGAGCGTGCCTGAGACCATCAGGAAGGCGCGGTTTGACCCCAAGCGATCCATCTGCGCCAGAACAGCGCCCGCGGCCGGATGGCCGAACACGACCTCCTCGATCGCGCCGAAAACGACACGCCCTTGATGCACGCCTGTCCTCCCGGACAATTCGTCTTGTTTTTGTACGATCAATCTAGCCGAGCCGCCGGCGCCCGTCATGCGCGAAGACGCTGGGGTTCTCTCTTCTCCCTCGCCCCGCTCTTCGCGGGGAGAGGCGAAGGAGAGAGCGCTTGCGGCGCCTCGCATTCATGAGCCCGCGAATAAGTCCATTCGCGCTCAGCCACCTGATCGCCGGCTGCGCGACCGACTATCTCCGCACAACCCGCCATCCGGCTAGGCGTTCCGCCAAAGATTGAGCCGTCTTCCGTCTTGAAGAGTTCATCATTGAAACCCATCTTGTGCCGCCGGCGGGTAAGCCGGTACCCTGTTTGCCGCCGCAGCCACCAAGGAAGGGGGCAAGACATGAGCGAGCCGAACCCGAGGCATCATCCAGTCCGACGGAAATCCGCGCCGCGTCCCTTCCTCGTGGTTCTGGCGCTGACGGTGACCGGCCTTTTCGCCGGCTGCGACAAGCCGGCCTCGCAGGCGGCAGCTCCGCCGGCGCCTTCCGTCACCGTCGCTCAGCCGGTCAAGCGCACCGTCACCGATTGGGAAGAATTCACCGGCCGCTTCGAGGCCGTGGAAGAAGTGCAGGTGCGCCCGCGGGTCGGCGGCTTCGTCACCTCGGTCGAATTCCAGGACGGCGCGATCGTTCACGCCGGCGATCTCCTTTATGTGATCGACTCGCGGCCGTTCGAGGCGGCCGCCGAGCAGGCTGACGGTCAGCTTTCGGATGCCCGCGCGAAGGTGGAGCTTGCCAAGCGCGAACTCGACCGCGGCCTGAACCTGGTCCAGACCAGTGCCGTCTCCGAACAGGTCGTCGACCAGCGCCGCCAGGCCTTGCAGGCCGCGCATGCCGCCGAGATGCAGGCTGAGGGCGCGCTGAAGGCCGCCAAGCTCAATATCGAGTTCACCCATGTGGCGGCGCCGCTCACCGGCCGTGTCAGCCGTCACCTCGTCAGCCCCGGCAATCTCGTCCAGGGCAGTGACACCGGCACCTCGACACTGCTGACCTCGATCGTGTCGCTCGATCCGATCTACATCTATTTCGACATGGACGAGGCGACCTACATCAAGAACAGCAAGCTCTGGTTCGAGGGCAAGCGCCCCAGCTCGCGCGATACGCCGAACCCGGTGCAGGTGACGCTAGCCGGCGAGACCAAGCCGTCGCATGACGGCACCATCAACTTCCTCGACAACCGCCTCGATGTCTCCACCGGCACGCTGCGCAGCCGCGCTGTCATCAAGAACACCGATCTCTCGATCCTGCCCGGGCAGTTCGGCCGCGTGCGGCTGATCGGCAGCGCGCCCTACGAGGCGCTGCTGATTCCGGACGTCGCGGTCGCGACCGATCAGTCCCGCAAGATCGTCTTCGTGGTCAAGCCTGATGATACCGTCGAGGCGCGCCCCGTGACGCTCGGTCCGCTCGACGAGGGGCTGCGCGTGATCCGCGAAGGGTTGAAGGCCGATGACCGCGTGATCGTTGACGGCATCCAGCGCGCCCGCGTCGGCGCCAAGGTCAGCCCGCATCAAGCGCAAGCGCCGGCGGGTGGCAAGTCATGAACCTCGGCCGCCTCTCCATCAACCAGCCCATCCTGGCGATGGTGCTGTCGATCGTGCTCCTGATCGTCGGCGCGCTCGCCTACACCACGCTGCCGGTCTCCGAATATCCGCAAGTCGTGCCGCCGACGGTGGTGGTGACCACGCAATATCCCGGCGCCTCCGCGCAGACCGTGTCCGACACGGTCGCCGCTCCCATCGAGCAGGAGATCAACGGCGTCGAGGACATGCTATATCTCTACAGCCAGGCGACCTCGAACGGCCAGCTCACCATCACCGTCACCTTCAAGCTCGGCACCGATCTCGACAAGGCCCAGGTGCTGGTGCAGAACCGCGTCGCGATCGCGCAGCCGCGTCTGCCTGAGGAAGTCCAGCGCAACGGCGTCACCACGCGCAAGAACTCGCCCGACATCCTGATGGTCGTGTTCATGCTGTCGCCTGACGACACGTTCGACCAGCTCTACATCTCCAACTACGCGCTGCTCCAGGTCCGCGACCAGCTGCTGCGGCTCGACGGCGTCGGCGACATCCAGATCTTTGGCGCGCGCGACTATTCGATGCGGCTGTGGCTCGATCCCGACCGCATCGCCAATCTCGGGCTGACCTCGACCGAGGTGCTCGCTGCGATCCGGTCGCAGAACGTGCAGATCGCGGGCGGCCAGATCGCCGAGCCGCCGATCGCGGACCGCGCCTTCCAGCCGAACCTCACCTTCACGGGGCGCCTGAAAGACCAGAGGCAGTTTGAGGACATCCTGATCAAGGCCGGCTCCGACGGCCGCACGGTGCGCCTGCGCGACGTCGCCCGCATCGAACTCGGCGCGCTGTCCTACACCACCAACAGCTTCCTGCTGCGCAAATCAGCCGTCGCCATGCTGGTCACCCAGCGGCCCGGATCGAACGCGCTCGCGACCGCCAAGAACATTTCCGACACCATGGCCCGGCTCAAGGCGAGCTTCCCGAAGGGCCTCGACTACAACATCGGCTACAACCCGACCGAGTTCATCGCGCAATCCGTCCATGAGCTGATCAAGACCATCTACGAGGCCATGCTGCTCGTGGTCATCGTGGTGCTGATCTTCCTGCAGGGTTGGCGGCCCGCGATCATTCCGATCATCGCGATCCCGGTCTCGCTGGTCGGCACCTTCGCAGTGATGGCGGCACTCGGTTTCTCCATCAACAATCTCACGCTGTTCGGCCTCGTGCTCGCCGTCGGCATCGTGGTCGACGACGCCATCGTGGTGGTCGAGAATGTCGAGCGCCATCTCGAGCACGGCATGAGCCGGCGCGACGCTGCGCTCAAGACGATGGAGGAGGTCGGCGGCGCGCTGGTCTCAATTGCGCTGGTGCTGTGCGCGGTGTTCGTGCCGACAGCGTTCCTCGGCGGCATTTCCGGACAGTTCTTCCAGCAATTTGCCGTCACCATCGCGGTTGCGACCGCGATCTCCTGCTTCTGCTCGCTGACGCTGTCGCCGGCGCTGGCCTCGCAGATCCTCACGCCGCATGCGGAAAAGCGCCCGCCGGCGCGCTGGAATTTCATCGCGCGCGGCTGGGACGCGTTCACCGGCGTCTTCAACCGCGTGTTCGATCGGCTGTCGCATGGCTATGCTGCCGTCGCCAACTTCGTGATCCGGCATTCGGCGGTGATGCTCCTGATCTATGTCGCGCTGATCGGCAGCGCCGGCTGGCTGATTGCGACCACGCCGCAAGGCTTCATCCCGGCGCAGGATCGCGGCTATGTCATCGTCTCCGTGCAATTGCCGGGCGCGGCGTCGCTGGCGCGCACCACCGAGATCGTCCGCGAGATCGAGCGCATAGCGCTGGATACGCCGGGCATCGTTCGCGTTGCCGCCTTTGCCGGTTTCTCGGGCGCGACGCGCACGCAGGCCGGCAATGCGGCGGCGCTGTTTCCGGTGTTCGACGAGCCGGAGGCGCGGCTGAAGAAAGGGCTGTCCGCGAACGTCATCACGGCCGAGCTGCGCAAGCGGCTGTCGAGAATCGAAGGCGCCTTCATCATCGTCATTCCGCCGCCGGCCGTGCCCGGAATCGGTACCGGCGGTGGCTTCACCATCCGCATCCAGGATCGCCAGGGCCGCGGGCCGGAATTGCTGGCGGCAGCGACCGACGAGCTGGTGGCCGCGGCACGCAAGACGCCGGAGCTTACTTCGGTGTTCTCGCCCTTCACGGCGAACACGCCCCAGGTCTTCGTCGACATCGACCGCACCAAGGCGCAGAAGCTCGGCGTTCCCATCGCCAACATCAACGACACGATCCAGACCTATTTCGGGTCGACCTATGTCAACGACTTCAACCTGTTCGGCCGCACCTATCACGTCACGGCGCAGGCCGACCAGCCGTTCCGGAAAGAAACCAGCGATCTCGCGCGGCTGCGCACGCGCAATGCGTCCGGCGACATGGTGTTGCTCGGCAGCGTGGTCGATTTCCGCGACGTCTCCGGACCCGATCGCGTTGCACGCTACAATCTCTATGCGGCGTCCGAATTGCAGGGCGAGCCGGCGCCGGGCACGAGCTCGACCACCGCGCTCAACGCCATCAAGAAGCTCGCGGACGAGACCTTGCCGAGCGGCTTCTCCTTCGAATGGACGGACCTGTCCTATCAGCAGGTCACCGGCGGCAATGCCGGTCTCTATGTGTTCCCGATCTGCGTGCTGTTCGTCTATCTCGTGCTTGCCGCGCAATACGGCAGCTGGTCGCTGCCGTTCGCGGTGATCCTGATCGTGCCGATGTGTCTGCTCGCTGCTACCATCGGTGTGCGCATCATGGGGCAGGACGTCAACATCCTCACGCAAATCGGCTTCGTGGTGCTGGTGGGGCTTGCCGCCAAAAACGCCATCCTGATCGTCGAGTTCGCCCGCGACATCGAGCTCGAAGGCAAGCCGCGGCTGGAAGCCGTGATCGAAGCCTGCCGCCTGCGCCTGCGGCCGATCCTGATGACGTCCTTCGCCTTCATCCTCGGCGTGCTGCCGCTCGTGGTCTCGACCGGCTCGGGCTCGGAGATGCGGCAAGCCGTCGGCGTCGCCGTGTTCTTCGGCATGCTCGGCGTCACGCTGTTCGGTCTCGTCTTCACCCCGATCTTCTACATGATCGTGCGCAACCTCGCGGACGGACGCGGGAAGAAACAGGCTGCCGCGGCGTGAGGATGATTGGTCATTGTGGCCACCGCCACATCCACAACCTCGGTGTCGCCCCGGCGAAGGCCATAACCACAGGGAGTAGTTGTGGCGGGAGATCGTGATTGCCGGTCTTCGCCAAATTCCTTCCTGTGGTTATGGACCCCGCGCCCATACTAACGGCTGAGGCCGAAGAGGATGGGCAGGGCCGGGGTTCTTCACTAGTATCCGCGCGATTTCAAAACAGAAAACTGCTGGGAGTTAAAATATGAAATCAGCACTTTTGGCCGCCGCTGCCGTGTCCGTGTTGCTGGCGGCGCCGGCGACCGCGCAAAACGCCAATCAAGGCGTCAAGATCGGCATCCTCAACGACCAGTCCGGCGTCTACGCCGATTACGGCGGCAAATGGTCGGTCGAAGCCGCAAAAATGGCGATCGAGGATTTTGGCGGCGAGGTGCTGGGGCACAAGATCGAGCTCGTTACCGCCGATCACCAGAACAAGCCGGATCTCGCCACCTCCATCGCGCGGCGCTGGTACGACGTCGAGAACGTCGACATGATCACGGAGCTGACGACCTCTTCGGTCGCGCTCGCGATCCATGAGCTCTCCAAGGAAAAGAAGAAGATCGACATCGTCGTGGGTGCTGCGACGTCGCGCCTCACCGGCGATGCCTGCCAGCCCTATGGCTTCCACTGGGCCTATGACACCCGCGCACTCGCGGTCGGCACCGGGGGCGCGCTGACCAAGGCCGGCGGCGATACCTGGTTCTTCCTCACCGCCGACTATGCCTTCGGCTATGCGCTGGAAAAGGACACCAGCGAGATCGTCACTGCCAATGGCGGCAAGGTGGTCGGCTCGGTCCGCGTGCCCCTCAACTCGTCGGACTTCTCCTCCTTCCTGCTCCAGGCGCAGAGCTCCAAGGCCAAGATCGTCGGCCTTGCAAATGCGGGCCTCGACACAAGCAACTCGATCAAGCAGGCCGCCGAGTTCGGCATCGTCACCGGCGGCCAGAAGCTCGCCGGCCTCTTGATGACGCTTGCCGAGGTCAACGGCCTCGGCTTGCAGGCCGCGCAAGGCCTCGTGCTCACGGAAGGCTATTACTGGGATCTCAACGACAAGACGCGCGATCTCGGCGAACGCTTCTTCAAGCGCACCGGGCGGATGCCGAGCATGATCCACGCCGGCACCTATTCGGCGACGCTGAGCTATCTGAAGGCGGTCAAGGCCGCCGGCACCAAGGATCCCGATGCGGTCGCCAAGAAGCTGAAGGAGCTTCCGGTCGACGATGCCTTCGCGCAAGGCAAGGTCTTGGAGAACGGCCGCATGGTCCACGACATGTACCTGTTCGAGGTCAAGAAGCCCTCGGAATCGAAGCGGCCCTTTGACTACTACAAGCTGCTCGCAACCGTCCCCGGCGACAAGGCCTTCTTCACCGTCAAGGAGAGCGGCTGCCCGCTGACGAAGTGAGGCAGCGCCAGCGCCGCATTCCTGGTGTCGTCCCGGATCGGCGCTCCGCTTCGCTTCGCTTGTCCGGGACGACGGCTGTGATCGTTGCCGCCGCTCTCCTTCAATGCCCCAGCCGCCAAACCACCGCGACCAGCGCGCCCACCCACAGCGCGATGCTGGCGAAGGCCTGGATGGCAAATCCCGGGCCGCGCTTGGCGGCTTCCTTCGAATAGCCGATGAAATAGACGATGCGACCGACGATCCAGACCGCGCCGATTGCAGCCGCGATGGCGTCACTGATGTAGATCGCGAACAGCCAGAGCGACGGCAGGAAGATCGGCATCCATTCCAGCGTGTTCATCTGGATGCGGAAGGCGCGCTCGAAGTCGGGATGGCCCGACATCGCCGGCACCTTGACGCCGGTCTTCGCGCGCGACCGCGCGACATTGACGCCTGTGAAGAAGCAGAACGCCACGGCCAGCAGCGTGACGAGCGCGGTGAGATGATACATTACAAGGTCCCCTTGAAGTCGCCGGCGCTCAATAGCCTGTTAGCTCGAGATAGCCAACGCCGTCATGGCTGCCGGAGAAGCTGATCGGGCCCTCCCAATAGGAAAAGCCGGTGCCCATCCAGGCGGTGGGATTGAGCGGCTTGCAGGTAATCGTGAACGACCGCGAGGGGATCGCGATCTGCCATTCCACCGGCAGTTTGCGCCCCGCGACCTCCGCCCATCCTTTCGGTGTCATCTGGATGTCGGCGGCAAAGATCTGCTGAGTGCGGCCGTCGGGCGATATCCAGTTGCCGAACGGATCGTCCTTGCCGTCCTTCTGCCGCAGCCGGTAAAGCATCAGCTTGTCGCCCGATGAGAGATGCAGCGAGAGCCAGTCCCAGCCGGTCTGGTCGGGGTCGAGCGGCTGGCTGCTCCATTCGCGGTCCATCCACGCCTGGCCCGACACGTCGATCGGCTTGTCGTCGATGACGAGACTGCCGCGCGCCCGGAAAAACGGCTGGCTGTAGTAATACGACGCCTGGCCGCGCTCGGATTTGCGGCTGAAGCCGGCATCGCCTTGCAGCACCACCGGACGATCGGCTTGAAGCGTCAGCGCATAGCTGAAATCGGTGCCTGACGCCTTCAGCGTCAGCGGCGACAGCACGCGATCATCGGTGCCCTCAGCGCCCTTCATCTCCCAGTCGTTGATCCAGGCCGCGAACGGCTTTGCGTCCACGCCTGCCTGCCCGACGTCGCCGCGGGCGAACAGCTCGTTGAAGCGGTGGGTGTCGGCGCGGGTCACTGCGGCGTGTCCCATCCAGAGCTGCTGATTGGCCCACCCCTCGCGCTGCGGCCCGGCCTCAGTGGCCTGGCGAAACAGCGTCCATTGCAGGCCACAAGCCGCGCCACTGGCATCGATCAGATTCGCCGTGAGGTACCACCACTCGATACGGAAATCCGGATGCGGCCCGTGGTCGGCGGGGAACGAAAACGCCTTTCCAGGCGTCACCTGTGCAAAGCCGTCCGCGGTCTCGCCGAGGCCGGCATAGCCTTGTGCGAACGCGCAGCGCGAAAACGTCAGCGCGGCAAGGCCACCGGCAAATGCGCGGCGCGATAGTCTGTCAGCGCTCATTGGCGAACACCTTCACCAAATTTGCCGGCTGCATCCGCGCGAGCCGCGCCACCGGCAGCAAGGCGGCCAGCAGCGAGGCGAGCAGCGCCACCGCGACCAGCTCGACCAGTTGCAGCGGAAACACGTGGAACGGCAGGCGCCAGCCGAACGCTTTCACGTTGACGATAGCGATCAGGCACCAGGCCACGATGAGTCCTAGCGGTAATGCCAGCAGCGCCGTGAACAGCGCGACCGCCAGCGTCTTGGTCAGTTCGATCGCAGCAAGGCGCGACCGCGTGAGGCCGATCGCCCAGAGCGGCGCGAGCTGCGGCAGGCGGGAATTGGCAAGCGTCAGCAGGCTGGTCAGCAGCGCGATGCCGGCGACGCCGAGGGTGAAGGCGTTCAGTGCTCCGGTCACCGCGAAAGTGCGGTTGAAGATACGGATCGATTCCGCCTTCACCGTTGCCTGGTCGGCGACGCTGCGGTCGTCGAGGGCAAACTGCCTCTGCAACGCCGTGATCAGGCCGGGAATCTTGTCTCGGGGAACGATGAGTCCGATCCGCGTCTGCGGCGTCTGCGGAAAGCGCCGGATCAGCGCTGCGACATTCACGGCGAGCTGTCCCTTGGGATTGCCGTAATCGGCATAGATGCCGGCGATGTCGAGCACCCAGCTGCCGCCCGGCGCGGGGATCTCGATGACGTCGCCGACGCGCAGGTTCAACCGCCGGCTCAATTGCTCGCTGACGAAGGCGGCATCACCCGGCACGAGCTGCGCCCAGGCGCGCGGCGCGGCTTCAAGCAGCGGCCAGCGCTCGCGATAGAGCGCGTGGTCGGGCAGGCCGAGCAGCTCCACGGGGTGTCCCTCCAGTTGCGTCTCCGCCCGCCCGCCGCTCAAAATCGCCTGCACCTCGCTGCGCTCGCGCAGCCAGCTCCGGATCGCAACCGCCTTCGCATTATCGGGCGCGCTGATATAGACGTCGGCGGCGAGCCGCCCGTTCAGCCAGCTGATGAAGGTGCGGCTGAACGTTTCCACCATGGTGGAGACGCCGACATTGACGGCGAGCGCGAGCAGTAGCGCCATCAGCGCCAGCGACAACCCGGAGAGCTGCTGCCGGCTGTCGGCCCAGAACCACAGCGCAAGCGAACGGCGCGCGCGGCGCTGGCCGATCGAGAGGATGATCTCCAGCAGCGCTGGGAGGATCAGCGCCGCGCCCAGCATCAGCGCGGCGAGCACGCCAAAGCCAGCGATCAACGAATCGCCATAGCGCAGCAACAGCAGTGCGACCGCAAACACGGCGAGCGCAGCCGCGCTTTGCAGGATCAGCCAGCGCCGCTGCGCCTGTTGCCAGGCCTGTGGTTGCGCGGTCGCAAGCAAAGGCAGACGCATCGCCTTGATCAGGCTCATTGCCGCCGCGATCAGCGCGCCGGCGATGCTGATGCCGATGCCGGCTAGCCACCATTCGCCGCGCAGCGATAGTTGGCCCGGGATCTGCGCGCCATAGAGCCCGCGCAGCGATGCCACGACATCCGGCAGCAGCGCGGCCGCGATGACATAGCCGCACACCAGTCCCACGAGTCCCGCGGCGAGCGCCAGCACCACTAGCTCGAGCACCAGCACGCTGTTGAGCATGCGTGCGGAAGCGCCGCAGGCACGCAACGTGCGCAGCATCGGCAGCCGCTGCTCGAAGGCAAGGCCGACGGCCGAATTGACGATGAAGAGCCCGACGAAGAACGAGAGCAGGCCAAAGGCGGTGAGATTGAGATGAAAGCTGTCGGTGAGGCGTTCGAGCTCGGTCTCCGCGTTCGGTTCGACCCGCTGCAAGCGGTCACCGACCACGCTCGCAAGCGGCGCAGGTTTGCCCTTGGCCTTGCCGATCAGCAGCCGCGAGAGCTGGCCTTGCTTGCCAAGCAGCCGCTGCGCGAAGCCGATATCGACCACCAGCACGTCGGGCACGAGCTGCGGCTGCGCATGCAGTGGCGGCAGTATTGCGCCGCTGCTGATCAGCGGCGCCGCGCCCTCCGCCGCGTCGAGATCGGCGAGCGTCTCCGGCGCGACGAGCGTTTGGCCGGGTGGGGCGACGAAAGCGCGCAAGTCCGACGCACCGAGCCGCGGCGCGTTGCCGACCTCGGCCGGCAGCGTCACCGGCTCGATGCCGAGCAGGCGGAACGAGCGTCCGTTGATCTGGACGCGGCCCTCCACGACCGGCGAGACTGGCCAGCCGGCGCGGCTGAGCGCGACGAACAGGTCCTGCGAGAACGTCGCGGCATCGGGCGCAACCAGCATCGCCGTGCGCACGCCGCCGAACGTCGCCGCCGCACGGTCATAGGCGTTGCGCGCCTGCTGGTTGATCGCCTGCACACCGCTCCACAGCGCGGTCGCCGCGATCAAGCCGATCAGCAGCGTCGCGAGCTGCATCGGATGCCGCCGCCAGTGGCTCAGCAGCACGGCCAGGATCCAGAGCGCGCGCCTCATGTGATCCGCCCCGCATGCAGCGTGACGTGGCGGTCGAGCGTGCCGGCCAGATGCAAGCTGTGCGTTACCATCAGAAAGCCGCAGCCTGTGCGCGCCACGAGATCGCGCGTCAGGGCCAGCACGTCGTCGGCGGTCGCCTCGTCGAGATTGCCGGTCGGCTCGTCCGCGAGCAGAAGTGACGGCTTGATCGCGAGCGCCCTACCAATCGCGACTCGCTGCTGCTGGCCGCCCGAGAGTTGCTCGGGGTAGCGCCTCAAGAGCTTGCGGAGCCCGAGACGCTCGATCAGCTCGCCGTGCCAGGCGGCATCGTGCCGGCCGGCGATCCGCGCCTGAAATGAAAGGTTGTCCTCGACCGACAGGCTCGGGATCAGGTTGAACTGCTGGAAGACCAGCCCCAGCCGGTTGCGCCGCAGCGCCGCCCGTCCTGCATCCGGCAGCGCCGTCACATCGGCGCTTTCGAGCATGATCGTGCCGCCGTCGGCGGCATCCAGCCCCGCGATCAGGTGCAGCAGCGTGCTCTTGCCGCTGCCGGATTCGCCGGTCAGCGCAACGCGCTCGCCGGGGCGCACGTCGAGATCGACGCCGCGCAGCACATGGACCGGCTCGCCGGCCGAGGAGAAGCTTTTGGAGAGGTTTTTAATGTTCAGCACGATGAATGGCGCCGCACGGAATTAACTGGGATGTTGCGTAGCACAGTTGATGCGAAAATGCCGGGGTTGCGTTGCCGTTCAAGCCGTTGTTAGCTCGCAAGACCGCCAAACAAGACGGCACAAATCAAGAGTGCCGAAAGCGAAAAATCGGGGAGAGAGATGAGCGCTCAGGGAACGCCCAAAACGGCGGGCAGTACGACAGCTGAGGCAACGCCAAAGGGCGCCTGGACCGTCACCTTTCTCCTGTTTCTCTTCATGGTGGTGAATTTCGCCGACAAGATCGTCGTGGGTCTCGCCGGCGTGCCGATCATGACCGACCTGAAGCTCGAGCCGGAGCAGTTCGGCCTGCTCGGCTCATCCTTCTTCTTCCTGTTCTCGATCTCGACCATCGTAGTCGGCTTCATCGTCAACAAGGTGCCGACGCGCTGGGTGCTGCTGACGCTCGCAGTGATCTGGTCGTTGGCGCAGTTTCCGATGGTGGGCACCGTCAGCTTCACCACGCTCCTGATCTGCCGTATCGTGCTCGGCGCGGGCGAGGGGCCGGGCTTCTCGGTCGCCGCACATGCGATCTACAAATGGTTTCCGGACGAGAAGCGCACGCTGCCGACCGCGATCCTGTCGCAGGGCTCGGCCTTCGGCGTCATTCTCGCGGTGCCGGCGCTGAACTGGGTGATCGTCAATCATTCCTGGCACTACGCCTTCGGCGCGCTCGGCATCGTCGGCCTGATCTGGGTCGCGGCCTGGCTCGCGCTCGGCAAGGAGGGACCGCTGGAGGACACGCAGCTCCTGGCGGCCACCGAGCCGAAGATTCCCTATTTCCAGCTTCTCACCTCGCGCACCTTCATCGGCTGCGTGGCGGCGACCTTCGGCGCCTATTGGGCGCTGTCGCTCGGGCTCACCTGGTTCACGTCCTTCATCGTCAAGGGGTTTGGCTTCTCGCAAACCGATGCGGGCTTCATTTCGATCTTGCCCTGGGTATTTGGCGCCACGATCGTCATCCTCACGGGGTGGATCTCGCAGGTGATGATGGCACGTGGCGCGACCACGCGCGTTGCGCGCGGCGTTCTCGGCTCGGTCCCGCTGGTGCTCGGCGGTCTCATCATCGCGGCGATGCCGCACGTGCAGGGTGCGGGCTTGCAGATCGCGCTGCTCGTGGTCGGCTCGGGCCTGTGCGGGGCGATCTACGTCGTCTGCCCGCCAATGCTCGGCGAGTTTACCCCGGCCTCGCAGCGCGGTGCCGTCATCGCGATCTACGGCGCGCTCTACACGCTCGCCGGCATCATCGCCCCGGCCGTGATGGGCAGCGTGATCCAGCGCGCCGGCTCAACGGTCGACGGCTACCTGACCGGCTACACCATCAACGCGGTGGTCATGATCGGCTCCGGCGTGCTCGGCCTGCTGCTGCTCTGGCCGAACACGGAGAAGTCGAGGCTGACCCGCGGCGCCGCCGCGCAGCCCGGCGCGCTGAAGGGCGTGGTGTCGCCGACGTAGTTGGTCGGACCAAAATTCAAGCTGTCGTCCCAAGCTCGCGCTGTGCGCGCCCCGGGACGACACCGAGTGGAGTTGCGTTGCTGGCGGAGCTATCGTCCAGCCTGCTCCCGCCGCTCCGTCAGCAGCGACAGGAACACCGTGGCCACCATGAACACCACCGACGCGCCGAACACCCAGTGCGGCGCGTTCTGGTCCATGATCCAGCCGAACAGCAGCGGGCTGATGATGCCGCCGATATTGAAGCCGGTGGAGACGATGCCGAAGGCACGCCCGGCGGCGCCCGCAGGCGCCGCATTGCGCACCAGCATGTCGCGCGAAGGTGCGATCACGCCGGACAGGAAGCCCGCAACGGTCATCGCAGCCGTCAGCAGCAAGCCGGGCAGTCCGACGAGCGCAATCAGAAGCACGATCGCCGCGTTCGCGGCAAAGCAGGCGGCGGCGAGCTGGCCATGGCGCTCGGTCCGGTCCGCGAGGAAGCCGCCGGCGAGCACGCCGACGGCGCTTGCCCCCAAAAATGCCGTCAGCGCGACATTGGCGGCGGAGTAGGAGGCGGCATAGCCGCTCATCAGCGCCACCACGCCGAAATTGCTGATGCCTGCAACCGACAGGCTGAGCAGCATGAACAGCGCGGTCAGCATGATCAGCGTCGGCGTAATGACCGCCTGTTTTGGCGCGGCTTCGTTTCCGGGTTTCCTCCTGTGCGCGCCGGCGTCAGGAATGTTCATCACGATGAGCAGCAGCGCGCAGAGCACGCCGATCGCGCCCGATGCGATCAGCGCGCCGAAGCCGCCCGAGACCGTGACGAGCGCGGCAACGATCGCCGGCGCCACTGCGCCGCCGAGATAGCCGGCAAAGGTGTGAACCGAGAACGCGCGGCCCATCCGCGCCTCGTCCATGTGCTCGGCGAGGATCGCGTAATCGGCCGGGTGATAGACGCTGTTGGCAAGGCCGAGCAGCACCGCGCAGGTAATCAACGAGGCGTAACTCAGGTGCAGGCCGAGCAGCACCAGAGATAGCCCGCCGATCACGAGGCCCATCAGCAGAATCTTTCGCGCACCAAAATGGTCGACGAGATAGCCGGTCGGCGCCTGAGTCAGGCCGGAAACAACCGCAGACACGGTCAGCGCAAAGCCAAGCTCGATATAGCCGACGCCCAGCTGGGTTTTGAGGAACGGAAACAGCATCGGCAGGACGAGCAGATGGAAATGGCTGACCCAATGCGCGATCGAGATCCCCGTCAGCGTGCGCAGCGCGCTGTCGGTCTTCCCCTGTTGCGGTGCGGCGAGAACGTCGGCCATCGCAGTTCCGTTTCACTTCCTTTTCGGTGCGCTAACTATCGGCGTGAGCGGTTATTTGTCCATGAATGCCGGCGCATGGCAGGTAGTGCCGAGGGATGATTCTCGTATCTCAGCTCGATCCTTAGGGCGGGTTAGTCCTGCGCGGCAATGACGGGAAGCAAGAGCGGACACTATCTCTCACCGTCACCCTGAGGTGCCGGAGCGAAGCGCAGGCCTCGAAGGGCGACGGCCCGGCTGCATCCGGGCCGTTCATCCTTCGAGGCTCCCAGCGCAGTGCAGGCGCACTGCGCTGCTCGCACCTCAGGATGACGGGTCTCGCAAGGGCGCCCCCTTACAGCGGCTCGTCATCCGTGCCGTAACGATCGCGTTTCGGGGTGGCGATGTCGCCGTCTTCGTAATCGTCGTCGGTGTCGCGCGGCGGCTGCGGCTTTTTCTTGTTGTCGTCTGCCTTCTTCGGCGGCGGGTTCTTGTTGCCGGCCTTGGCCATGACCTTCTCCGGATGGTGATGCATCAACGCATGCTAACCGGACCCGCTCCGATCCGCTTGACCTTTCTCAAGCGGTGCTCGGAAAGCACCACAGGGGAAACGCCATCACACCCGGACCACCGGCCCGCCCGCCTTCTTCCAGGCGTCGATGCCGCCGGCGATATGCGCGGTGTTGGCGAGTCCGGCCTGTTTCGCGGCGGCAACCGCCATCGCCGAGCGCTCACCGAAGGCGCAGAAGAACAGGACGCGGCGGCCGGTGGCGGCCGCCACCTCGCGCAGCATGCCGCCGGGCTTCAGGCTCTCCTCGATCGACGGATAGGGCGCATGCAGCGCGCCCTCGAGCATGCCGTGCTTGGCGCGCTCATTGCTCTCGCGCAGATCGACCAAGAGGATGTCGGGCCGGCCGAGTGCGCGCATCGCGTCGACGGCGCTGAGCGCGCGGCCTTCCTTCTCCAATTCCTCCTGATGCAGGCCGACATGCATGTTGGCCGGCACCGCCACATCCATCATCTTCGGATTGGGCAGCTTCAGGTTGGCCATCAGCTCGATATATTCGTCGACCGAGCGCACCTGGAGACGGGGATTGTAACGCTTCTCCTCGCCGATGGTGGAGACGGTGTCGCCCTTGTAGTCATGCGCGGGGAAGACCAGCGTCTCGTCGGGCAGCTTCAACAGGTGATTGAAGATCGAGTCGTATTGCGCGCGCGAAGATCCGTTCTGGAAGTCGGTGCGGCCGGTGCCGCGGATCAACAGCGTGTCGCCGGTGAAGACGCGATCGCCCATGAGATATGAGTAGGAGTCATCGGTGTGGCCGGGCGTGTACATCACGTCGAGCGACAGGCCCTCGATCGTCACCTTGTCGCCGTCGGAGACCCGCATCGCCACCACGTCGGCCTTGCTCTGGTCGCCCATGATGGTCATGCAGTGGGTGCGGTCGCGCAGCTCGCCGAGCCCGGTGACGTGGTCGGCATGCAGGTGGGTGTCGACGGCCTTGACCAGCTTGAGGTCGAGCTCGCGCAGCAATTGGCAATAGCGGTCGACCTTCTCCAGCACGGGATCGAGGATCAGCGCCTCGCCGCCGGCGCGGCTGGCCAGCAGATAGCTGTAGGTTCCCGAAACGCTGTCGAACAGTTGGCGAAAGATCATGGCGGACCCCCGCGTCGGATGATTCAAAATCATACTACGAAGGCCGATTAAAAGAGAAGTATTTTACTGCCTGAACCGGTAAATTCGGAAGATTTTGCTGCTGCTGGGGCCGTCATTCCGGGGCGATGCAAAGCATCAAGCCCGGAATCCATTTGGCCGCAGACCCCGGGGGCGGGATGGATTCCAGGTTCGGTCCCGCGGACCGCCCCGGAATTGCGGACCGCCCCGGAATGACGAGAGCGCGGTTACGGCCGCACCAGATTGTAGCCATTCTCGGTCAGGAACAGGATCTGGCCGACCCCGACCTGCACTGGCGTGGCTGACGAGATGAAGTCCGGCCGACGGCCGGTCTCGCGCTCGATCGTGTCGACGGTGTTGAGGCAAATGTCGAAGCGGACGCCCTGCGCGATCAGGCTCTCGACCTGCTTGCGGTGGTCGTTGGCGGCGAGCAGCAGGTCGATGCCCGGACCGAACGCCACCACCTCGATCGCGACCTTGTCGGGGTCATAGGCTTTCAGGAGATTGTTGGCGACGCTGAGCACCAGCGCCTGCTTCCTGGCATCACCGTCGGAGAGCTGGAGCACAATCCTGTGCTCAGCAAACGGCTTGTCCTGCAAGGGCACCTGCTGCGCGAAGGCGGGCAGCACCAAAGCCCAGGCGACCAGCGCCAACAGCATCGTGCGAAGATTTGGCGAACGCGTCATCCCTGTCCTGCAATTCCCGGATTGTCCTCGACGCCCCTGAGCGTGACGCCGGAGCTCTTGTTCTCCGCCATCCGGCCCGAGCGCAGATATTTTGCGACCACGTCCCAGACAGGCGCGCCTTGCTGCGCATTGACCGATGCCCAGCCCGCGACCTTGTAGCGCCTGTCAGCCTCGATCGGCTTGCCGTTATCGAGCGTCAGGGCAGAGATGCGGCTGCCGATCGCGGCTGTCGGCGTGCAGGTGTAATTGAGCCCGCCGGTGCGTACCATATCGCCGCCCTGCTGGTGATAGGGATCGGCGTTGAAGAGGTTGTCGCAGATGTCCTCCAGCACGTCCCTGATCTGGGCCCCTGGCATCTCCTGCACATAGGTCTCGGGATAGGAGATCGCGGTCTCCGCCAGCACATCCTCGAGCGTGAACGGCTGGCCGGCGAGCGCGGTGACGCCCCAGCGAAAACCCGGCGACAGCGCGATCTCGGCATCGAGCTCGTGGCGTAGCGCCGCGCAGATGAGCTCATCCATGGGGCCGGAAAAATTGCCGCGGCGATAGAGCAGGCGGTCGGGCGTCGCGATCTTCTCCGACCAGTCGGTGACGTGCGGCGCGCGCACCTTGCCGATCAGCTCGGCCATCGCCGGATCCGGCTTCAACAACTCGGAATAGACCGGCAGCAAATGGTATCTGATATCGCTGACCTTGCCCTTGGCGAGCTGCAGATCGAGCACGGCGAGAAACTTTCCATTCGAGCCGGCATTGCTGACGAGCGTCGTACCGCTCGCATTCTTCACCGCCACCGGTTGCGGGACGGCGTCATGGGTGTGGCCGCCGAGGATGACGTCGATGCCGGTGACGCGGCTCGCAAGCTTGAGATCGACATCCATGCCGTTATGCGACAGCAGGATCACGGCATCGACCTTGTCTCTGCCGCGCAAGCCGTCGACGAGCTTCTGCAGCTCCTCCTCGCGGATGCCAAAGGTCCAGTCCGGCGTGAAGCGTCTGGGATGCGCGATCGGCACGTAGGGGAAGGCCTGGCCGATGATCGCGACGCGATAACCGCCGAGTTCCCTGATGGTCGAAGGCTTGAACACGCGCCCCGTCGCCTTGTCGAAGGCGCGCGCGTCGTTGAAGGCGGCCTCCTCCGTCAGGAAGACGTTCTGCGCCAGAAACTCGCCCTTGAAGCGCTCGAGATTGTCGCGCAGCGCCTGCTCGCCATAGGTGAACTCCCAATGGCCGGTCATCGCCTCGATGCCGAGCAGGTTCGCCACCTCGACCATGTCGCGGCCCTGCATGGTGTTGGCAAGGCCGGTGCCCTGCCAGAGGTCACCGCCGTCGAGCAGTAGCGAATGCAGATCGCCGACGTCGTTGCGTAAGCGGTCGATCAGCGTCTTCAGATGCGCAAAGCCGCCGAGCCTGCCGAAGCGGGCCGCGGACTTCTCGAACTCGAAGCAGGTAAAGGCATAGGCGTCCGCGCTGTCGGGCCGGATGCCGAAACGTTCGAGGAAGGCGCGGCCGACCAGATGCGGCGGCCGTCCCGCCATCTCGCCGATGCCGATATTGACGCTGGGCTCGCGGAAATAGACCGGGTTGAGCTGTGCATGCGTATCGGTGATGTGCAGGATGCGCGCATTGCCGAAGCGTTCGAGGTCGTAGATGCTGGCGGTGTCGGTGCCGCGCGCGAGCCGCGGCAGCCCGGCCGTGACGGCGGCAGCGCCTGCGGCTCTCAGGAAATCGCGGCGGCGGATGGTCATCCCAAATTCTCCGCCCCTTAAAGAAGAAGATCGCCCAACAGTTCCACGAGAGCCAGTCTAGCGGATTTCCATCGCCTTCCAGGCGTCTTTTTCCGACGTCGCCTGGAAGATCGAGGCCTTCGCCAGCGCTTCGGCCTCCTTGGCGGCGGCAACCGCACGGTCGAAATCGCCGCTGTCGCCGGCCTTCTTTGCGGCGGCGATCGTCGAGACGGTCGTGGTCCACTGGTTGCGCAAGCCGGCCGCTTCCTTGCTGGCAGCTTCCGCCGCGGCATAGGCCGCCTTGTAGTCGGCTTCGGTTGCCGCCCGCGCGGGCGCTGCAGCAGCCGCCAGCAGCAACACGAGTGCCAGTGATCGCATTCCGATCATCCTCGTGCTCATGGCCGCGCTCCCGGGCCGGAAATCGGCAGGCCATTGGCGACGTAGGACAGGAAATATTCAACGTCGCGGTAATCGTCCGATTGCGGTTCCAGCGGAACCGCGCGGGTCTGGCTGTTGCAGGTCATGAGGCGGCGGGTGGTCGTGCCCATGCCGCTCCATTCGCTGCGGTAGATCGGCAGAGCGTTCATGATGCCGAGCGCAGGCGCCAGCACCTCCGCGCGGATGCGCTCGCCCGGGCTCTGCACATGGCAGCTCGCGCAGGAGAAGTTCATCTGCCCGCGCCGCGTGTAGAAATAGCGCTTGCCGTTTTCGTACGCCTCGAGCGCGCGCGGATCGTCGGGGATCTTGATGTCCATCAGCTTGCCGCGCGAAGTGAAGGCCATGTAGGCGGTCAGCGAGGCCATTTCGTCCTTGACGTAGGAGTAGGGTGCTTCCCCGTTGGCCTCGCGGCAGCGGTTGAGCGCGAGCTCGAGCGTGACGACCTTGCCTTCCTTCTCGTCGAAGTAAGGATAGTTCTGGCGGATGCCGATGCCGCCGTTCGGGAAGCAGTCGGCGTAGGTCTTGCCGTTCTTGAATGGCGTCGCAAACATCTCCTTGCCGGCGTCGAGCGCGAACTCGTAAGGCGGGAACTCCTCCTTCTCCTGCCACTGCCGCTTCATGTCCTCGTTCATGGAATAAGGACCGTTGACGAAATCCTCGTGCTTCACGTTCGGGAATTTCTGGAAGAAGAAGTTCTGGAACGCCTTGGCCTCGGTGGCGGTATCGATCTTGTCGGCCGCGATCACGTGCGGCGCGGTGAAGGCCAGCGCAGCGAGCGCGACGAGCGCCGAGCCGAGCCAGATTGCGGAGCGCGCCTTCATCACGAGATCTTCGCGGTGGTCGTGTCCGACGCACCCTTGTTGTCGGTCCAGCTTATCTTGAGGTCGTCGCCCTTCTTAGCCCCCTTGAAGCTGAACTTGACGTAGGGATCCTTGGAGACGGCAGGGCCCCAATCGGCGACGAACACGTCCTTGCCGTTATATTCGAATTTCAGTTCCTGGATGAAGTGCGCCGGGATCAGCTCGCCCTTGGCGTCCTTGACGAAGCCGGAATCCATGGGGTGCTGAATCAGCGCCTGCACCTCGGTGATATCGCCGTTGGCGGTGGCGCGTACGCGAATGGTGGATGCCATCTCGGTTCTCCTTCGCCGCTAGCCGCCGCAGCCGCCGACGGTGACCTTGACCTCTTTGGTCGCGCTGAAGAGTTTGCCGTCGGCCTCCACGATCGCGACCACGTTGGTGGTCTTCGCCATCTTCAGCCGGTTGGCGACGCTCGGGACCGTGCCGTCGGGAATCTTGTAGCTTGCTGCCAGCGCGTTCGGGTTCTCCGCGACGAAGAACGAGATCGAGGTCACCTTCTCGAGCGTCGTCGTCACCGAGATCGGCACGACTCCGCCGTTCTCGGCGATCTCGGGCGCATCCAGCTTGATCTTGTCGGACGGCTCGGCGGTCTTGCCATAGAGCGCCTTGATCGCGTCGGCCTCGCTCTTCTGCTTGAACGCCTCTTCCGGATATTTGTCGTTGGCCGCGGCGCGCGCGGCTCCGAACGGTAGATTGCCGAGGCCGATCAGCGCAACGGAGGCCGCGCCTTGCAGGATCAGGCGCCGCGTCGCGAGAAGGCCGGTCGTTGAACTCATCTCAGTCTCCTGGTCGATCGCCTCAGCGATCCCTTAGGTATCGGCGCCGTCACAGGCTCTGCAGGAAATCAACGATCGCGTTGATCTCCTGTTCGGTCAAAATCCGGTTCCGACCGAACGGTGGCATCATGGTCTGCGGATTGCGCCTGGTCTCGTCGAACAGGATCGCGACCAACTCGTTGCGGTCGGGGTACTTCGCCTTGATGTCCTTCAGCTCAGGCCCGATCGTGCCGGGCAGATCGCCGCCCTTGATCACGTGGCAGGTCAGACAATTGCCCTTGCCGCGGTCGAAGGCGAGCTTCTGCCCCTCGGCGGCAGCGGATTGGGCGCGCGCTGGCGCAGCGGCCATCGCGGCGAGGGCGGCCAGAATGAAAACCAGGGCGGGCTTCCGGGGAAAGGCGGTCAAGGCGTCGGTCCGAGGCGTTATGTCGATGTTTGCATTCGCGAAATATAGTGCTCAAAGCACAAAGGGCACCGCCTGACAATCACGACGATGTAGGTCGCAAATTGGTGTTAAGATCTTCCGCATTGCAACCGAACGGACTATTTGTTCGGCAGTTTCGGCCCTGACGGGCCAGTAATATTGGGGCGTCTCGGCGTCCAGTGACGTTTTTTATCTCGTTGTCTTTTCCCGGAGGCCTCAATTGGCTGAATATGTCGCCGAATTTGGCAAGGACGGCGGGCGGGTCGAGCCCGATGGGCGCCTCGATGCGCCGGCGTTCCATCGCAATCACGAGCCGATCTGGGCGGCGCTGGAGAAACATCTTGCCGGCCGCCTCGGCGACGTCGTCGAGGTCGGCAGCGGAACCGGCCAGCATGTGGTCCACTTCGCCCGCCATGCGCCTGATCTCGTCTGGTGGCCGAGCGACCTCAACCAGCGGCATCTGAAAAGCATCGAGGCCTGGCGCGTCCATTCCAGCCTGCCAAACATCCGCCCGCCGCTGCGGGTCGATCTGTCCGATCCCGACTGGTGCCCGGAGATGAAGAGCGGCGAGGGGCCGAAGGATCTCGCGGCGGTGTTCTGCGCCAATGTCATCCACATCGCGCCGTGGAACGTGGCCGAGGGGCTGTTCGCCGGTGCCGGCCGCTATTTGCGGCCCGGCGGCACGCTGTTCCTCTACGGCCCCTTCAAGCGCGACGGCAAGCATACCGCGCTCAGCAACGCGGTGTTCGACACCTCCTTGCGCGAAGGCAACGCGGAATGGGGCGTGCGCGATCTCGGCGACGTCGAAAAGCTCGCGCAGCACGTGGGCCTGCGTTTGATCGATCTGATCGACATGCCCGCCAACAATCTCACGCTGGTGTTTGCGAAGGCCTGAGCCGCGAGGGCGGCTACGCTCGGTTGTCGTGCCAGCCGATCCTGCTTTTCAAGAATTCAAAGCCGAGCACCTGGAAGCCGGCGCGTTCCTTGTTGTCCTTGCCGTAGCCATGGCCGCCCGCGGCCGGCTCGTAGAAATAAGCCTCATAGCCCATGGCCTGGAGCTTTGCGGCCATCTTGCGCGCATGTCCGGGATGGACGCGATCGTCCCGCCGCGTCGTGGCGATCAGGATCGGTGGATAGGGCTGGCCGGGCTTTGCGGCATGGTAGGCCGAATAGGTCTTCAGCCACTCCCAATCCTCGGGTTTGTCGGGGTCGCCATATTCCGCGATCCAGCTCGCGCCTGCGAGCAGCTTTGTGTAGCGGCGCATGTCGACCAGCGGGATCGTGCAGAACAGCGCGCCGAACCGCTCGGGATAGCGCGTCAGCATGTTCGTGATGAGAATGCCGCCGTTCGATCCGCCCTGTGCGGCGATACGTTTTGCGCGCGTCACGCCGCGGCGCACGAGGTCGGCGGCGACTGCCGCGAAATCATCATGCGAGAGCCGCTTGCCGGCGAGCCGCCCGGCATCGTGCCAGCGCGTGCCGAACTCGCCGCCGCCGCGCAGATTCGCCTGCACCGTGGTGCCGCCGCGCTCCAGCCACAGCCTGCCGAGCGCCGGATTGTAGTACGGCTTGACCGAGAGCGCGAAGCCGCCATAGGCGCTCATATAGACCGGCGCATCGCCGGTCTCACCAGCGGGCCCGGTCTGCACATAGGGGATGCGCTCGCCGTCAATGGAGATGGCTTCGTGCTGCGTCACCACGAGACCGTCTGAAGTGAACGTCTTCGGCGCCTGCTTGAGCACGGTCGGGCTGGCAACGCCGCGCTCGATCAGCATCAGCGCCGGTGGGATGAGCGGATCCTGGACATTGGCGAGCAGGTCGCCATTGCTTTCGGATTCATGATGGTCGAAGCGCCAGACGTCGACCACGCCGATGTCGGGCAGCCCGCGCAGCGTCTCACGGCTCCAGCCCGTGGCCGACGGCGTGCAGATCTCGAAGACCGGCCGCAGCTCGTCGAGGATGCTGAGGAGGAGCTTGCCGGCGGCCCAGGAAAATCCCTGCAATGCACGCGCGGCCCAGGCGCGAACACGACGGTGAAATTGCGATCGCCGGCGAGGAAGGCCGACAGCGAAATGCCGAGCACGGCGTCCGGAGCATGGGTCACTCCGCCGACCGTCCAGGCCGTGCGCAGCTTGATCGCGAACCAGTCCTGGTGGATTTGCAGCCAGATGTCGGAGGGAAGATCGAGCTTCACGGTCGCACCACGCTCGGTGCCGAGCCAGATGTCGAAGTTGAAGAAGTCCAGCCGGTCGATGAACCAGACGCGCGGCGTCTCGCCGGTCCGGTCGACGTCGCAATAGGCGCTCATCCGATCGGGTGTGGTCTCGAACACCAGGGACGCCTGCTCCACGGGCTCGCCGCGCCGCCACAGCCGTACCGTCCTCGCATAGCCCGAGCTTGTCGCCATGCCCTCGCCGAGTGCACTGGATAGCAGCACCGTATCGGCATCGACCCACGCGGCGCCGCCCTTGGCTTCCGGTAGCGCGAAGCCGCCGGCGACAAAGCTCTTCGTGTTCAGATCGAATTCGCGCAGGGTCACGGCATCGCTGCCGCCGCGCGACAGGCTCAGGATCGTCTGCGGGGCATCGCCGGGCAGCGAGCTCGACCAGTTCAGCAGCCAGTCCTCGCCTTCATCAGCCGCGAGCGCGTCGATGTCGAGCAGGGTCTCCCAGGATGGATTGGGCTTGCGGAATTCATCCATCGTGGTCCGCCGCCACAGGCCGCGCGGATTGTTCACGTCCTTCCAGAGATTGTAGAGGAGGCCGTCGCTGCGGCCGACATAGGGGATATTGTCCGGCCGGTCGTAGATGGCGGCCAGAAGATCGCTGTCGCGCTCGAACGCGGGGCCGCCGAATTGCTCCAGCGTCAGGCGATTCTGCCGCTCGACGAAGTCGAGCGCCCGCTCGCCTTCGATGTCTTCCAGCCAGAGATACGGATCGTCGTCGGGAGCGGACAACGTGGGCCTGTCGTCAACGGGCATAATCCGAACTCCGGAAGCGAACTTGCAAAGGCGAATTTGCAAGGTGAACTTGATCGAGCGCAAGGCTTTGATAGCGCGGCCTGCTAGGTGCTGTCCAATTGCGCCCTCGGCATGGCTTGCGCCCGTTTGCGCCAGTTGCCCGCCCTGCCGCGCCCCTCCATAGTGACGGGAATCAACGAACGCTCCCCGGGCGGAAATGCCGATGTTAGACGTGACTTTAGCCGACGAGATTGTCGACGACGCCCGCGTGCGTGCCAATGTGGTGCGCCTTGCGGCTGCGCAGGCGCTGACCGGCGCCAATTCGGCCGTGATCTTCGCGACCGGCTCGATCGTCGGCGCGACGCTCGCGCCCGACATGTCGCTCGCGACCGTGCCGCTGTCGATGTATGTGCTGGGGCTTGCCGCAGGGACCTTGCCGACCGGTGCGATCTCCCGCCGGTTTGGCCGCCGCATGGCCTTCATCATCGGCACCGCCTGCGGCACGCTCACCGGCCTCGTCGGCTCGTTCGCGATCCTCAATGGCTCGTTCGCGCTGTTTTGTGTCGCGACCTTCCTCGGTGGCCTCTACGGAGCGGTGGCGCAATCCTATCGCTTTGCCGCCGCCGACGGCGCCAGCGCGGCCTACCGGCCCAAGGCGGTGTCATGGGTGATGGCGGGCGGCGTGTTCGCCGGCGTGCTCGGTCCGCAGCTCGTGCAATGGACCATGGACGTCTGGCCGCCCTATCTGTTCGCCTTCAGCTTCGTGGTGCAGGCGGCGGTGGCGCTGATCGCGATGGGCATCGTTGCCGGCGTCGATATGCCGAAGCCGGCCGCGGCCGATCTTCACGGCGGACGGCCACTGCTGCGCATCGTGCGGCAGCCGCGCTTCATCGCGGCCGCGCTGTGCGGCGTCATCGCCTATCCCATGATGAACCTGGTGATGACTTCGGCGCCGCTTGCCATGAAGCTCTGCGGCCTCAGCGTCAGCGATTCCAATTTCGGCATTCAATGGCACATCGTCGCCATGTACGGCCCCAGCTTCTTCACCGGCGCGCTGATCGCGCGCTTCGGCGCGCCGAGGATCGTCGCTACCGGCCTCTTGCTGGAGGCAGGCGCCGCAGCGATCGGCCTCTCCGGCATCACCGCGATGCATTTCTGGGCGACGCTGATCGTGCTCGGCGTCGGCTGGAATTTCTCCTTCATCGGCGCCTCCGCGCTGGTGCTGGAGACGCACCGCCCGAACGAGCGCAACAAGGTGCAGGCGTTCAACGATTTCCTGGTGTTCGGCATGATGGCAATCGGCTCGTTCTCGTCGGGCCAGTTGCTCGCCAACTACGGCTGGTCGGCGGTGAACATGGTGGTGTTCCCGCCGGTGCTCTTGGGCCTTGCGGTTCTCTCGTTCGCCTCCTGGGCGCGCCGCCGCAAGGCGCAGCTGGAAGCCGCGATGGGCGAGTTTCCGGATGCAATTTGACGGAGTGCTGCTGAGTTTCTCCCGCAGCCTCGGAATCGTAGGGTGGGCAAAGGCGCGGAGCGCCGTGCCCACCATCTCTCCACGATTGCGACAGAAGTGGTGGGCACGCTTCGCTTTGCCCACCCTACGAGCTCACGCCTCCCGCTGCTTCAGCAAATCCTCCAGGTCCAATCGCTTCGTAAACATCGCAAGCTTGCCGTCCGGCGTGAGCGGCCATTGCTCCTTGGGCCGGTCCCAATAGAGCTCGACACCGTTCTCGTCGGGGTCGCGTAAATACAGCGCCTCGGACACGCCATGGTCGCTCGCGCCGTCGAGCGCGATGCCGGCGGAGAGCACGCGATGCAGCGCATCGGCCAGCGCCGGCCGCGTCGGATAGAGGATCGCGGTGTGATAGAGCCCGGTCGTGCCCGGCGGCGGCGGCGAGCCGCCCTTGCTCTCCCAGGTGTTGAGCCCGATGTGGTGATGATAGCCGCCGGCGGAGATGAAGGCGGCGCCCGAGCCCATGCGCTGCATCAGCTCAAAGCCGAGCACGCCGCAATAAAAGCCGAGCGCCCGGTCGAGATCGGCGACCTTGAGGTGAACGTGTCCGATGCGGGTTCCGGGATTGACGGCGGGGTTTGGTGACATGCTATTGCTCCGTTTATCCACCGACATAGGGACTGCTGCGCGACAGTGGAACTGGCCGATCCCGAAACCCAGCGTTTCCGGATCGGCAGTTAGCCCAGTTCCGACACCTCGCCCTCAGGCAGCTCGAACTCAAAGCTGTTCAGCGTCATCGACACCAGCGTGTAATAGCCGCACAGGCCGATCACTTCGACGAGCCCGCGCTCGCCGAGCAGCTCGACGGCCTCGTCGTAGAGGCCCTTCGCCAGCCCGTGGGCCTCATGCAGCGATTTTGCGACGTCGTAGATCATCTGGCCCTTGGGATCGTCGAACTCCGGCGTGCGGCGGTCGCGGATCGCGTCGATGATCTCTACCTTCATCCCGCCCTGAAGCGCCAGGCGCTTGTGCGCATACCATTCGTAATGCGAGGTCCAGTGCCGCGCCGTCACAAGAATCGCGATCTCCGAGAGCTTTGCGGGAAAGACGGTGTTGAAGCGCATGACCTC
The DNA here is from genome assembly GCF_024199885.1 of Bradyrhizobium sp. CCGUVB23. Lineage (NCBI taxonomy): Bacteria > Pseudomonadati > Pseudomonadota > Alphaproteobacteria > Hyphomicrobiales > Nitrobacteraceae > Bradyrhizobium > Bradyrhizobium sp. CCGUVB23. The sequence continues at coordinate 3,405,136 of NZ_JANADQ010000001.1, read as the reverse complement.
GCCGAGCCGCGTCGCGTGGCGCGCCATCTCCGGGCTGTTGAGCCAGGCCATCATCGGCGCGGGCGGCTTGCCGCGTTTTCCGGCAATCGACTCGTCATAGGTCTGCCGCTGGTCGTCGCTCATTTCGCCAGGCGAAAGTAGTTTTAGGCGCATCGTCGTTTTCCCTGTGTTTTCAAGCTTCGCCGCGACGGCAAGTATAGCCCGACGACGAACAGGGTGAGTAGCCGGAGCGTGCGGAATAGGTTGAATTCCGCGATGCGATGGCCCAGAGTCATCGGCAACAAGTGATCTTGATGGAAGCGACCCATGACTGACTCCAAAGCGCCGGATTCTGAATCAACCGAGCTCGAAACATTCCGCAACGAGACCCGCGCCTGGCTGGAAGCCAACTGCCCGCCCGAGATGCGCAAGCCTGCGGCCTCGGATGCCGACGTGTTCTGGGGTGGGCGTAACGCGAAATTTTCCTCCGAGCCGCAACGCGTCTGGTTCGAGCGCATGCGCGACAAGGGCTGGACCGTGCCGGACTGGCCGAAGGAATTTGGCGGCGGCGGCCTCAGCGCAGCCGAGCACAAGGTGCTGCGGAGCGAGATGGCAAAAATCGGCGCGCGGCCGCCGCTGTCGAGCTTTGGCATCTGGATGCTCGGGCCGGCGCTGCTGAAATACGGCAACGAGGCGCAGAAGAAGGAGCATCTGCCAAAAATCGCGGCGGGCCTGATCCGCTGGTGCCAGGGCTATTCCGAGCCGAATGCCGGCTCCGATCTCGCTTCGCTCCAGACCCGCGCGGAGAGCGACGGCGACGATTTCGTCATCACGGGCCAGAAGATCTGGACGTCCTACGCCAACTACGCCGACTGGATCTTCTGCCTGGTGCGCACCGATCCGGCGGCGAAGAAGCATGACGGCATCAGCTTCATCCTGTTCGACATGACCTCGAAGGGCGTCTCGACCAAGCCGATTTTGCTGATCTCCGGCTACTCGCCGTTCTGCGAGACCTTCTTCGACAATGTCCGCTTGCCGAAATCGCATGTGGTCGGCACCGTCAACCGTGGCTGGGACGTTGCAAAATATCTGTTGCAGCACGAGCGCGCGATGATCTCGGGCATGGGCGAGCGCGGCGTCGGTCGTCCGCTCGGCCAGATCGCCGCTGACTCGGTCGGCACCGATGCGCAGGGCAAGCTCGACGATGCGATGCTGCGCGGCCAGATCGCGAGCTTCGATGTCGACGAAGCGGCGCTTGCAGCCTGCGCCGAGCGCGCGGTCGATCTCGCCAAGGCGGGGCAGGCGCATCCGGCGTTCTCCTCCGCGATGAAATATTACGGCACCGAGCTCAACAAGCGCCGCTACGAGATTCTGATGTCGGCCGGCGGCGTCGACGCGCTGGAATGGGAGAGCGAGCGCTCCAGGCAGGGCGCCCGCCCGCGCGCCTGGCTGCGCACCAAGGCCAACTCGATCGAGGGCGGTACCACCGAAGTGATGCTCGGTATCGTCGCCAAGCGCATCCTCGATCTGCCGGGGGCTTAACCGCGCCGTCGTTCCGGGGCGGTCCGTAAGGACCGAACCCGGAACCTCGAGATTCCGGGTTCGCGCGAACGCGCGCCCCGGAATGACATCAACAAATATGCATTTCGCTAGACGCTAGAGACTTAAAGCCATGGCCCTCGTCCTCACCGAAGAACAATCGATGCTCCGCGACTCCGCGCGCGGGCTGATCAGCGACAAGGCGCCGGTGTCGCATCTGCGGCACTTGCGCGACAGCAAGGATCCGACCGGCTTCTCCAAGGAGCTCTGGCAGTCCTTCGCCGAGATGGGCTTTGCCGGCCTCCTGGTGCCGGAAGAGTTCGGTGGCAGTGGGCTCGGCTGCGTCGAGGCTGGCGTCGTCATGGAGGAGATCGGCCGCACGCTGATGCCGTCGCCGTTCCTGGCAACCAGCGTGGTCGCAGCGTCCGCGCTCACGCATGGCGGCAATGCCGCGCAGAAATCGGAACATCTGCCGAAGATCTCGAACGGCTCGCTGCTCGCCACTCTCGCTGTCGACGAGGGCGCCAAGCACCGGCCGCTCCAGACCAACCTGCAAGCGGTCCGCGCCGGCAACGGCTTCAAGCTCTCCGGCGCCAAGGCGCTGGTCGTCGACGGCCATGTCGCCGATTTGTTCATCGTTGCAGCGCGCACGGCCGGCGCCGCCGGCGAGCGCGAGGGGTTGACGCTGTTCCTGGTCAACCCTGCGGCCAAGGGCGTTGCCGTCGAGCGCACCATCATGGTCGACGCGCATAATGCTGCGCGCATCGAGTTCAACAATGTCGAGGTCAATGCCGACAGCGTGCTCGGCGAGGTCGATCAGGGCGCAAGCCTGCTCGACGGCATGCTCGATATCGGCCGCGGCGCGGTCGCCTCCGAAATGGTGGGCCTGAGCGAAGAGGTGTTCGGCCGTACTGTCGAGTACCTGAAGCAGCGCAAGCAGTTCGGCAAGCTGATCGGCGAATTCCAGGCGCTGCAGCACCGTGCCGCGGAGCTCTATGTCGACATCGAGATCACCCGCGCCGCCGTCATGAAGGCGATGCAGGCGCTCGATGCCGACGTGGCCAAGGCCGCGTCAGCCGTCGCGGTCGCCAAGGCACGCGCCGGCACCACCGCGACGCGCGCGGTGCAGGAAGGCGTGCAGATGCATGGCGGCATGGGCATGACCGACCAGTTCGACATCGGCTTCTTCATGAAGCGCGCCCGGGTCTGCGAGGAATTGTTCGGCGACGCGAATTACCACGCCGAGCAACTGGCGAGGGCGAGGGGGTATTGAGGCGTATTGAGTGAGGCGAGGCAGCGACGCCGCCTCATCCTCAGGCGTCATCGCCCGGCTTGACCGGGCGATCCAGTACGCCGCGGCCCCTCCGCACCCCATCACTGCCTCTGGAATACTGGATCGCCCGCTTTCGCGGGCGATGACAGTTGAGAGGATGTAGAACGTCTGCCCCAAGCTTGTCATTGCGAGCGCAGCGAAGCAATCCAGACTGTCACCGCGGAAAGACTCTGGATTGCTTCGCTTCGCTCGCAATGACGAAGGAGAGACCTCCTACCGCATCGGCGGTGCGTACTGCACACCACCCGCGTTCCAGAGCTGGTTCATGCCGCGCGGGATCTTCAGCTTGGATTTCTCGCCGATATTGCGCTCGTACATCTCGCCGTAATTGCCGACGTGGCGGATGATGCGCACGGCCCAGTCCTTGGTCAGTCCAAGCTGCTCGCCGTAATTGCCTTCGGTGCCGACGAGGCGCATCACTTCGGGCTTCTTCGACTTCAGGGCCTCGTCGATATTCTCCGAGGTGATGCCGAGCTCCTCGGCGTTGATCATCGCGTAAAGCGTCCACTTCACGATCATCATCCAGTCGTCGTCGCGCTGGCGTACGACCGGTGCGAGCGGTTCCTTGGAGATCATGTCCGGCAGGATCATGTGGTCGCCGGGCTTGGAAAGGTTGAGCCGCAGCGCGTAAAGCTGGGAGGCGTCGGCGGTCAGCGTGTCGCACTTGCCGCTGTCATAGGCTTTAACGACGTCCTCGAGCTTGTCGAACTTCACCTCTTCGTACTTCATGTTGTTGGCGCGGAAGTAGTCGGCGAGGTTGAGCAGCGTCGTGGTGCCCGCCTGCACGCAGACCTTGCTGCCGTTCAGGTCCAGCGCAGTCTCCTTGTTGCGCGAGCGCGGCAGCATGAAACCTTCGCCGTCGTAATAGGCGACCGCCGGGAAATAGAGATCGTAGTCGAGCTCACGCGCCATGCTCCAGGTGGAGTTGCGCGAGAGGATGTCGACCTTCCGGCTCTGCAACTCCTTGAAGCGCTCGCTGGCGTCGAGCGGAATGAACTTGGCCTTGCTCGGATCGTTGAAGATGGCGGCCGCCACCGCGCGGCAGAAATCGACGTCGAAACCGGTCCAGTTGCCCTTGTCGTCGGGGATCGAGAAGCCCGGCAGCCCCTTGTTGACGCCGCAGAAGACCTCGCCGCGCCGGACCGTGCGCTTCAGCGTGCGGGTGTCGTACATCTCATAGACAACGGCCAAAGCGCCGACCAGGACCGCGACTGCGAGCCCAATCAGCAGGCCGCCTCGAAAAGTGCGCATGATTTGTCTCTCTCGAAAAAATCGGGAAAAGGAGTTTGGACGAAGGCGGAGAGCATGATCCGGAAAAGTGCGAAGCGGTTTTCCGAAAAGCTCATGCTCAAACGATAACCCTTAGAGTTCGGGCTTCTGCCGGATGACCACCTTGGTCCCGACCGGGACGCGATCGTAGAGATCGGCGACGTCATTGTTGACGAGACGGAAGCAGCCCGACGACACCTTGGTGCCGATCGTATCAGGGCGGTTGGTGCCGTGGATGCGGTAGACGGTGGTGCCGAGATACATGGCGCGCGCGCCGAGCGGGTTGCCGGGGCCGCCGGCCATGAAGCGCGGCAGATAGGGCTGGCGCTGGATCATCTCCGGCGGCGGCGTCCAGTCCGGCCATTCCTTCTTGTTGGTGATGTTCACTAGCCCCTGCCACTGGAAGCCGTCGCGGCCGACGCCGATGCCGTAGCGGATCGCGCGCCCGCCGGGCTGCACCAGATAGAGGTGCCGCTCGTTGGTCGAGATGATGATGGTGCCCGGCGCTTCGGTCGTGCGGTAGTAGACGACCTGCTTCTGCCATTCCGGATCGAGCTGGTAGGAATCGTCCGCGATCAGGCCCGGCTCGTCGCCGCGGTCGGGCTGCTGGGCGGAAGCGTAAGAGGTGGAAAAAATCAGGCCGAGTGTGGCGATGAACATCCCGGTCAGGCGACGAAAATCCGTCATTTCAAGCTCTCCCCGCTGCCACAGCGCAAATCATTCGGAACCATCAAAACTCAGGGGCAGCTTCATGGCAAGTTAATGGCGCGTCCGGCTGGTATGTCACTAGGATGTTTTGGTTTTTTGACATGTATCAATGCCACGAACAGGGGGGCATGGCGCGAAAAGCATAGAAGTATGCAGCCGCGAGGCCGGTGCGCTCCCTCTCCCGCTTGCGGGAGAGGGTTGGGGAGAGGGTCTCCGCAATGGGTAGCTCCCGGCCTGGAGAGAGCCCTCACCCGCGCCTTCGGCGCGACCTCTCCCGCAAGCGGGAGAGGTTGAGCAAAGCGCGTGGCCAAATCACCTGAGCCAACAGGCATCGCGTTTACTAGATCCGGTTGTTCTCAGGCCCTATTCTAAGTCGCCGGACGATCTCGGTGCCCACGGCGCGGGCCTCTTGCCGCGAGCCGATGCGGGGACTGCGAAACCTTTGTCCGGACCGCAATCTGATCACGACGATGCAGTGCTCGTCCTCGGATCGGCCGCGGCGCTCGACCGTGATCGCCTCCACGTCGTGTCCCTCGATATGGTCAGCGCGCAAGCTGCCGTCGCCCGAGAGGCGTTCAACGCGAACATCGCCTTGCCGGATGATCCAGAAGGCGCCGGTCACGAGATTTGCGTATCTGTGAACGGCGAACGCGGCGACCGCGCCGATCGGCAGCAGCAGCATGTCGACCGGGCCGGGCGAAAGGCCACGCCATAGCTTGTAGGCGTAGGGAACGGCGGACAGTCCGACGGCGATCAATGCGACGATCCTGATGTCCCTGCTGGAGAACGGCTCGACGGGCTCGCCGAGATGCATTTCGGGATTGGCAGCATCGAGCGGATTGACCGGTGCCTCGACATTGGGAACGCCGAACTGCGCGGCGATCCGGGCAACGGTGTCGCGGACATGCGTGACGTCGGAGATGGGCGGGGACGTCAGGCGCTCTCCCGAGACGAGCGTGAAGGCCAGATGGAAGCGCGTCGTGGACGCCTTGCGGGCCTGGACCTGTCCCTGGACCTGCAGTTGCGAGATTTCATCTTTCGCGACGATCCTGGTGCGAAGTCGTCCGAACGGACGCTGGCGCCCGATCAGGATTTCATTCGGCGTGATGATCCACACCACTGCCGGTGCAAGCATGACGGCGCCGATGAACGCCGCTCCCAGGAGCAGCGCGAGCACGGAGATGATCAGTTCCAGGACATCGTGCGCGAACAGGCCTGGCGTGAAGCAAAGCGAAACGATTGCCGCGAAGCCGGCGATCACCAGCCGCTGCGCAATTGAGGAGCCTTCACGAAGGCGGATGTCGCTATTGGTGGTCGCGTCGTCCATTTCGGGCGGCCGATTCCGTCGCCACGAAACTCCACGGACGCATCCGTGGAGTCAAGCAACAAGGGCGGCATCCAAAGCCAGCCAAGTAAACCGGCCAAGTAAACCGGCCACGTGACGTCCGCGCGGGATCAGCTACTGGCATTGAGCAGGCGTGCGACCGTGCGGTCGATCTCGTCATAGCGGCCCTCGCCGGCATGCTCGAACACGATCCGTCCGTTCTGGTCGATGATGTATTGCGCCGGCCAATACTGGTTGCGATAGGCGTTCCAGGTCCTGGAATCATTGTCCTGCGCCACCGGATAGGTGATGCCGTGGCGCTTCAGCGCGGCCTGGACGTTGGAGGCTGAGCGCTCGAACGGGAATTCCGGCGTGTGCACGCCGACAACGACCAGGCCCTTGTCCCTGTATTTGGCGTAGAGCTCGGTGACATGCGGCAGCGTGTTGACGCAGTTGACGCAGCCATAGGTCCAGAAATCCACCAGCACGACCTTGCCGCGGAGATCGGCGAGGCTCAGCGGCTTTGAGTTGAACCAGTTGCTGATGCCGGTGAAGTCCGGCGCGATCTCCTGGCTTGCGGCAGCAGTGACCATCGGCGTCGGGCGCGCGGCCTCGTCGCAGATGCCGGGGATGACGGCGCCGGTCAGGACGAAGCCGATCAGCGCGGCGGACACGGCGAGCAGTCTTGGCATCGGTCTTGGGGTCATGGAAGCTTTCCTCCGATGGAACGCAGGCGATTACAGGCCGATCTGGCCGGTGGGATAGAATCCGGTGAGCCACGCCACGATCAGCGTGTCGTATTGGAAGTAGGCGGCGAGGGCGAAGGCGATGACGACGACGCCAAAGGCCTGCTGCAAGCGCGGCGAGATGCGCGCGATGCCGGCTATACGCGTGGTCACGGCCTGTCCGCCATAGGCGATGGCGAGCATCGGCAGCGCCGCGCCGATCGCGTAGGCGATCAGTAGCGTGCCGGCCCAGGCGAGGTTCTTGGAGGTCGCAACCAGGGTGAGGATCGAGCCGAGCACGGGACCCGCGCAAGGCGTCCAGACCAGGCCAAGCGTGGTGCCGAGCACCAGCCCGCCAAGCGCGCCCTCGCGCTGCGCGCTCTGCGAGGCGCCGAGATCGAGCCAGCCGTGGAGCCGGATCGACAGCCACTCGAACGGCGCCGGCCACAGCATCAGTAGGCCGAAGCCGAGCAGGAGAACGGCGGCAGCCGAACGCAGCACGTTCGGGTCGAAATCGAACAGGCGCGTGACCGCGCCGAGCAGCAGCGCGGTTGCGGAGAACGAGACGACGAAACCCAGCGCAATCATCGCTGGCCGCAAATACCCGGCGCGGCCGATCGAGGCGCCGAGCAGGATCGGCAACACCGGCAGCGTGCAGGGCGCGGCGATGGTGAGGACGCCGGCAAGAACAGCAAAGATCAGGTCGAGCATCGGGGCACTCGTAGGTGGACACGAGGCTGTTCGGGCCGGATGCTTCGATCGTTACGCGGCGTCACGCCTTCGTGACGCAGCAGTGTTGGCCACGACGGCGGTGCGCTCCCTCCCCCCTTGTGGGGGAGGGCTGGGAGGGGGGTAGCCCCGGGCGAGGTCGGAGTTCGTGGCACCCCCTCCCTGCCCCTCCCCCGCAAGGGGGGAGGGAATGAGAGAGCGGTGCCCGCCTCACTGCACCATGAATAAAAAACGACCCGGAGGCGGGCACACCGTCCGGGTCGTTGGAGGTCCTTGGGAGGTTTAAGCAAACCGTATGGAGCTTTATAGGAAGGAAGTTTTTCCGCCTGATGTTGTGGTTTGTTTCAATTGTTTCGTCGGCGGTAACGCTTCCGTGTGCCGGGACAGGGCCGTTTAGCTGGTCCTATCCCTTTGAGATTACATATCTTTAGGCTGCGAAGCGGTCGACGCCGGCAACCTTAAGCAAATCGGCGAGTTGCTTGCGGGCATAGAACATCCGCGTCTTCACCGTGCTCTGGGGGATGCCGATGATCTGGCCGACCTCCTCCACCGATTTCTCGTGGTAGTAGACGAGGTTGATGATCTCGCGGTGCGCCGGCGACAGCTTGGCCACGCAGGCGCGCAGGATCGCGCTGGTGTCGTTGCGGTCGAGGGCGGTTTCCGGCGTGTCGTGCTCGTCCGGGATCTGGCGCACGTCTTCCTGGTCGATGTCCTCGAAGCGGCGCTGGCGCATCGCGGTCAGCGCCTTGAAGCGGGCGATCGAGAGCAGCCAGGTCGAAACCTGCGAGCGGCCCTGGAATTGGCTGGCGGTCCGCCACACGTCCAGGAAGACCTGGCTCACGAGGTCTTCGGCCGTGGTGGCGTCGCGCACGATGCGCAGGATGAAGCGGTACACCCGCACATTGTGACGGCAGTACAGGATGTGCATGGCCGTCCGGTTGCCGTCGGCGACGCTCTCCAGAAGCATTTCGTCCGATGTCGCCTGAGCGGCAAGGATGCCCTGGCTGGCCTGGGCGTTGATGGCGACGACGTTCTGCATGACTGGCTCCCCGTAACGCCGCAACCGAGCGGCGTTTCCTTGGACCAAAGTGTTAAAGAGCCAGCGTTTCGGGATGTCTGCGCGACAAGCGGAAAATGGTTTCGTGCGCTGCCAAATTGTTTCGTCGTGGGGCCGGCGACGAAACATTCGGGGCAAAAAAGCCAATTATTTCAATATACGGGATTTACGGGGCTGCGGACTTTGCAGGGGCGGGAACGAATCTTTGGTTTCCGCGTTCGTGCGCGACCTCCACACACCGTCATTCCGGGGCGATGCGCAGCATCGAACTATGGTGCGCAATTGCGCACCTGAGAATCTCGAGATTCCGGGTTCGTGCTTACGCGCGCCCCGGAATGGCGACGCGAGAGTGAAGGGCTACGCCTTCTCGCCGGACGGCGAGAACAGATAGCCGCCGCCTCTGATCGTGCGGATCACGGCGGGCTTGGTCGGGTCGGGCTCGATCTTGCGGCGAATGCGCATGATGCGCAGATCGACGGCGCGGTCGAAGGCCTCGGCGTCGCGCGCATTGGCGAGCTCCAGGAGACGCTCGCGCGACAGCACGCGCTTCGGATTGGCCGCGAACACTTTGAGCAGCCCGAATTCGGATGCGGTCAGCGGATGCTCGTTGCCTTCGTCGTCGCGCAGCGCCTGTGCTTCGAGATCGAGCCATTTTGTCCCGAAGCGCACCAGCTGATCCTTGTCGGATTTCGCTGCCGCCGTTTCCGCCGCCACCGCCTTCACCGGCATGCTCCGCCGCAGCACCGAGCGGATGCGTGCCATCAACTCCCTGAGCTCGCAGGGTTTGGCGACATAATCGTCGGCACCGAGCTCGAGCCCCACGACGCGGTCGATCGGGCTCGCGGTCGCCGTGAGCATGATCACCGGCACGTTGATGCGGCTCTTGAGGTCGCGGATGATCGACAGGCCGTCTTCCTCGGGCATGTTGAGATCGAGCACGACGAGATCGGGCATGCTGCCCTGGATCGCGGTGCGTAAGGACTTGCCGCCGTCGCACAGCGTCACGGTGAAGCCGTGCATCTTGAGGTAATCGCCGACCATTTCCCGGGCCGGGGCCTCGTCGTCGACGATCATGATGTGCTGGCTCTGTGTCATGTCATTCAGATCCTGGCACTCAAACTATGGCAATTCGGTCGAAGGTAGCGTGATGGTGAAGGTCGCGCCCTTGCCGGGGCCGTCGCTCGCGGCGGTCACCTCGCCGCCGTGCATGTCGATAATACGCTTGACGATCGAAAGCCCAAGGCCTGTCGAGCTCTCGCCCGCGGTCGGTTTTGCGGAAAGCCGCTGGAATCGGCCGAAAAGGCGGCCCAAATCCTCCGGCGACAGGCCCGCGCCCTCGTCATTGACGCGAATGACGGTGTCGCTGCCCTCATGCGTGACGGTCACGCCGATCCTGCCGCCGATCGGACTGTATTTGATCGCATTGCTGATCAAATTGTCGATCGCCTCGCGGATGCGGTCGGTGTCGCACATGGTGACGATGTTTGCAGGGGCGGTGACGCCAATCGTCTGCTGCTTGTTGACGGCGAGCGGCTGGTTGGCCTCGGCGACCTCCTGCACCAGGGAAGCGACGTCAACAGGTTCGCGGCGGATCGTGATGTCGAAAGCGTCTGCCATCGCATCCGAGATCAGGTGATCGACCATCGTGGTCAGGCGTTTGGTGGCGTCGCGAATGTGATCGACCTGCGCGATGACGCCGCCGCTCGAGGCGCCGGTCGTGATCAGCTCCTTCAGCATCTCGGTACGGCCGAGGATGACGCCGAGCGGATTCTTCAGGTCATGGGCGACGGTGCCCAGAATCTCGTTCTTGAAGCCGTTGGCGCGCTGGAGCCGCAGCCACTGCGCGGAGAGGCGCCGGTTGGCCTGCATCAAGGCACGGGTGCGCTGGGCGACACGGTCCTCGAGCTGGGTATTGGCGTCCTGGAGCTGCTGATAGAGAATGACGTTGTCGAAGGCGATCGAGAGCCGGCTGGAGAAAATCTCGACCAGCGAGCGGTCGGTCTCCGACAGGTCGCGTTCGGCCTGGAGCAAAACCACGACCTCGCGGCCGCTGCCGGTGCGCAAATAGAGCACGCTGCGATGGTCGGCGAATTCGTTTTTGCGGCGCTGGAAGGCGGCTTCCACGAGCGCGCGCAGATCGGGGTCGAGCGCTTTCGATGTAGTGGTGCCGATGAAGCGGCTGTAGCAGCCACTTCCAGCCAGCACCGACAGCTCCGCGCCCGCCGATCCGCCATTGTCGCGCAGTACCAGTATACCGGCGCAGTCGACGTTAAGCAGCGAGGCGAGCTGGGTCAGCACGCCCTCGGCGAGCCGCTGCATCGACTTGAAGTCATAGAGCGTGGAGGCAGCGTCGATGATGATCTCGAGCCCGCGCCGCGTCTGCACCATGCGCTCGAGCTGCTGATAGGAGCGCAGCGCCGCGGTCAGCGAGGTGAACAGCTTGTCGGCGGTGAGCTCGGTCTTCGCCTTGTAGTCGTTGATGTCGTACTGGACGATGACGCGCCGCTCCGGCGCCTGGCCGGGCTGTCCCGTGCGCAGGATGATGCGGACGGTCTCGTTGCGGACCTCGTTGCGGATGAATTCGACGAGCTCGAGCCCCGCGACATCCGTCTCCATGATGACGTCGAGCAGCACGGCGGCGACGTCGTTGTGCTCGCGCATCAGCTTGCGGCCCTCGGCCGCCGAATAGGCGGAGAGGATCTCGAGACCCTGGCCGTTCAGGGTGTAGTCCGAGAGCGCAAAGCGCGTACCGTCATGCACGGCGGGATCGTCGTCGATGACGGCGATCTTCCATTTCCGCGCAGTCGTATCCTCCGCCGCGGTGGCGGTGTCGTCGATCAGGTGGAGGACATCGTCCTGTTCGGCCATTGAGAAGTCCCGTCAGTCTCTGTGCTTTGCATGCCGCCCTTGGCGACCCGGGGCATGATAATGCGAAAAGTGGTGCCTTGTCCCAGCTTGGATTCCAGCATCATCCGCCCGCCGAGCTGCTGGGTGACCAGGTTATAGACGATATGGAGGCCGAGACCCGTGCCGCCTTCATTGCGCCGGGTGGTAAAGAAAGGGTCAAAGGCCTGCCGCTGCACGTCCGGCGTCATGCCGGCGCCGTCGTCGACAAAGCTGATCTCGATGTCATCAGAGCCGCGTGGCCGTGCCGAGATCGAGATGGTGCCGGCGCGGCCGTCGGCGAAAGCGTGGTTGGCGGCATTGAGGAACAGGTTGGTCAGGATCTGGCCATAGGAGCCGGGATAGCCGTCGAGCAGCAGCCCCTCCGGCACGTCGACGTTGAGCGTAATCGGCGAGCGCTTCAGCACCGGGCGCAGGCTCGCGATGATCTGGTCGGTGGCCTCGCTCAAGCTGAACTGCCGCCGCTCGGCATGGGAGCGGTCGACCGCGACCTGCTTGAACGACTGGATCAGCTCGCCGGCGCGCTGGAGGTTGGCGACGAGCTGCTGCGAGGCGTCGCGCGAGGAATGCACGAACTCCTCGAGCTGCGAGCGGCGCAGGCCGCTGTCGCCTTTCAACTGCGCCTCGAAGATCTCGCTGCGCCGGGCAAAACTGGAAGCAACGGTGAGGCTGATGCCGATGGGGTTGTTGACCTCGTGGGCGACGCCGGCAACGAGGCCGCCGAGGGCCGCAAGCCGCTCGGCGTCAATCAGGTTCTGCTGCGCGGTGTTGAGCTCCAGCAGCGCGCTCTCGGCCTTCTCCTTCGATGCGCGCAGCTCGTCCTCGGTCTTGCGCTTGGCGATCGCATTCTCGCGGAACACTTCCACTGCGCGCGCCATGGCGCCGACCTCGTCGCGCGCCTTGATGCCCTGCACCTCGCGGTCGAGATCGCCGATCGTGATCGCGCGCATCGCCGTCATGATCTGCTGCAGGGGCAGCCGGATCGACAGCGCGATCAGCACGCCGACGGTGAGGATGATGCCGAGGAAGATCACCGCGATCGACAGGACTCTTCTCGAAATGTCCGACAGCGTTCGGTCGAAGGTCTCCTGCGCCCGCTGCTCGCGCTGGCGCATCTTGGTCGAGAGGTCGTCGATGGCGCCGATCGCCTCGGCCTGGCTGGCGTCGATGGTGTTGCGCAAGAGATCGGTGCGGCTGGTGAGCTGCTCGGAGAGGTTTGCAAAGCCCTCGCGCAGCGCGGTGGTGCGGGTGGCGAGCCGCTCCAGCGCCATGCGCTGGAGATCGTTGTCGGCGAGATCCCTCATGACAGGGATGGTCTTCTCGATCGTCTCGGTGTTGCGGCGGGCGTCCTCGGCGGAAGCCGACGCGAGCGAGAGATAGTAGGAATTGGCCGCGACCAGCATGGCGGTGAAGGCTTCGCGGGACTTGCCGAGCGAGGGCCAGATCAGCGCGTCGCGATGGCCGGTGGCGCCTTCGATGATGGAATAGAGCCCGGCCATGTCCTTGGCGGGCCCCAGCACCTGGTCCTCATAGGTCTTGGCGATGGTCGCCTGCACGCTGCGCAATTCGCCAAAACCGTTGAGGAAGCGCTCGGTGGTGCGCTCGAGCTCCTCGACCGAGCCCGCCAGCATCGGGTCCTTGGCGGCGCGGTTGGTCAGCGTGCCCAGCACGGCCTCGCGGAGCAGCAGGATCTCGGCGAACAGGTCCGGGCTCGGCTGGTTGATGTAGCGGTGGATGAGGTTTTGCAGGCGCCCGGTCTCGCTTTCGAGCAGCGCCAGGATCTTGTCGGACTCGCGCACCTGGCGGAGGTCGTCCCAGGCTGAGGCCAGCACCTGCGCCCCGTTCCAGATCATCGCCACCAGCACCACGACCACGGCGGAGTTCAGCGCCGCGATCGACAGGATGCGCCAGCGGATCGGGACGGCGCGCAGCAGGCCGACGATCCGGGCGCGCAAGCGTCCGACCGGGCCGGGCAGTTTTTCCTTCTCGCTGTGTCCAAGCGCTGCCAAGCGGCCTCACTCCACCTTGCGAATACGTTCGATCAGCGCGGCCGCGGCGGGATCCTGCGCGGCCTTGGCGTAGATCGGGGCCATCGCGTCCTCGAACGGCTTGCGGTCGATATCCCTGACGATGGTGACGCCGGCAGCTTGCGCCTTGCGCTGCGACTGCTCCTCCAGATCGCGCCACTTCTCGCGCATGAAGTGGCTGGAGCGCAGCGCGGCCTCGCGAAAGATCTGCTGATCCTCCGCCGACAGGCTTCGCCACGCTTTTAGCGAGATCACCAGCACCTCCGGGCTCATCGTGTGTTCGGTCAGCGTATAGTAGCCTGCATATTTGTAATGGTCCGTGGTCACGAAGGACGGCCAGTTGTTTTCCGCACCATCGATCAGATGGGTCGCGAGCCCCGTGAGCACCTGCCCATAGGGCAATTCGACCGGCTCGGCGCCGAGCGAGCGTATCATCACCGACATCAACTCCGACTGCTGGACTCGGATCCGTAAGCCCCTGAGGTCGGCCACGCTCTTCACCGGCCGGATGCGGTTGTAGATCGACCGCGCGCCGGAATCGTAGAAGGCAAGGCCGACGAAGCCGAAAGGCTCGAAGCTGTTGAGGATTTCGCGGCCGATCGGCCCGTCCAGCACTTTTTGCACGTGCTCGATGGAGCGGAACAGGAATGGCATGGCGAGTACATTCATCGCCGGGACGAAGTTGCCGATCAGCGCCACGTTGGTTCGGTTGAGGTCGATCGCGCCGACCCTTGTCTGCTCGATCGTCTCCTTCTCCTCGCCGAGCTGGCGGGAGTGGAACACCTTGACCTCATGCCGACCACCAGTGCGTTCCGCGATCAGGGCGCCCATGTAACGCAGCGCCTGGACGGTCGGGTAGTCCTCGGCCTGGGTATCGGCGGCGCGAAACTCGCGCGCAAACGTCCCCGTCGCGCACATCGCGAACAAGAGCACGACGAAAACCACCCCGGTCCGCGAGAGTTCGGCACGGCTCAACACTGGCACACTCAACCCCTCAGTGATGGAGTCCATGGCGGGAAGAAAAGGTTCAATGCAATCTAGCAGAAGGTGGGGGGAACGCTATCCTGCCGCGAGCGGCGAAGCGGGCCGATTGTGCAGCGCGGCCGATTCTTATTCCTGATTGAAACCAGCCATGCCGCGCCTTAAGCAGGTACGGGGCAAAAGTAGTCGCCTTTTGTTCGCGCGAGACGGGATGAACGATCGTGGTTAGAGCCTTGCGTCTTTTGCAGACCGTCGCCGTCGCAGCGGCCTTCGCCTTGATGCAGATTGTCCCGGTCTCGCCAGCGCGTGCCGCGACCGACATCCAGCTCTGGCACGCGATGTCCGGCGAGCTCGGCCGGCAGTTGGAGAAGCTCACCTCCGACTTCAATGCCTCGCAATCCGACTACCGGATCGTGCCGAGCTACAAGGGCAACTACACCGAGACGGTGACGGCGGCGATCTTCGCCTTCCGCTCGCGCGGCCAGCCGGCGATCGTCCAGGTCAACGAGGTGGCGACCGCCACCATGACCGCGGCCAAGGGCGCGATCTATCCCGTGTTCAGCCTGATGCAGGATCAGAACGAGCCGTTCTCGCCCGATGCCTATCTGCCGGCCGTGTCCGGCTATTACACGGACGCAGCCGGCAATCTGCTGTCATTCCCGTTCAACGCCTCGACGCCGATCCTCTACTACAACAAGACCATGTTCCGTGACGCCGGCCTTGATCCGGAGACGCCGCCAAAAACCTGGCCGGAGCTCGGGGCTGCCGCAAAACGCCTGCGCGAGCGCGGCGCGGCCTGCGGCTTCACCACGTCCTGGCCGTCCTGGATTCTTGTCGAGAATTTCTCGGCGTTTCACGATCTGCCGCTTGCGACGAGAGCCAACGGCTTTGCCGGGCTGGATGCGGAATTGCGCATCAACAATCCGCTTCTCGTGCACCATGTCGCTGAGCTTGCCGAGTGGCAGAAGGACAAGGTGTTCGACTATGGCGGCCGCGGCCAGTCGGCCGAGCCGCGCTTCCAGAACGGCGAATGCGGCATCTTCATCGGCTCGTCCGGCACGCGCGCCGACATCAAGGCCAATTCGAAGTTCGAGGTCGGCTACGGCATGATGCCGTATTGGCCGGACGTGAAGGGCGCGCCACAGAACTCGATCATCGGAGGCGCCACGCTGTGGGTGCTGCGCGACCGTCCACGCAACGAGTACAAGGGCGTGGCGAGATTCTTCGCTTACCTGTCGCAGCCGGGCGTGCAGGCGGCCTGGCACCAGAACACAGGCTACCTTCCGATCACCCGCGCAGCCTTCGAGCTGACCCGCGCGCAGGGCTTTTACGAGCGCAACCCGGGCGCCGCGATCTCCTTCGAGCAGATCACGCTGCATCCGCCGACGGAGAACTCGAAGGGCATCCGGCTCGGCTCCTTCGTGCTGATCCGCGGCGTCATCGAGGACGAGCTGGAGCAGGCCTTTGCCGGCAAGAAGGGCGCCCAGGCGGCACTCGATTCCGCGGTCGAGCGCGGCAACAAGCTGCTCCGCCAGTTCGAGCGCGCCAGCCCGGACCGGTAGGAACGGCGCAGATTGCCGCACCGGTCGCGCATCAGGCGCGACGTTCACTCGTCAGCAAATTCAATTGGACGTCGGAAGAGTGCGTGAATCCACGCGCAACGAGCCGCGCGTCCACGCTCTCGGAACCGTGAAGCCTGAGCGCGCGGCGGCGCTTGTGGCCGCCCGCCTGCAGCTATAATCTTGAAGTTGTTTCATCCATAATTTTTCCGGGAAAGTTGTAGTGGAGATTATCCATGCCGTGCTCATGTTTCATCATCCCAAACGACGTTCTGACCAAGCTCTCCCACGACAAGAAGCTGTCTGCTGCGCTTCGCAAGCAGCTGGTCGACACAGTCCAGATCAGTCATGAACTGCGCGAATTGCGGAAGCAGGCTGCGAGATTGACCAGCGTTGCCGCCGCGCGTGCCAGTGGACTCGTCACGCTTGCGGCGGCGCCGTCCATCACGGTGTACGACTGCAAGCACACGCAGACGCTGCCGGGTAGCCCTGTGCCGAAGCCGAAGACGTCCTCGGACGGGTCCGTCAAGCGCACCTTCAACGAGACGAGCAAGGTGGCCAAGTTCTACCAGCAGGTCTTCAACCGGAATTCGATCGATGATCACGGCATGACCATGATGTCGTCGGTTCACTTCGGCAACAAATACAACAACGCGATGTGGAATGGTTCGCAGATGATCTACGGCGACGGGGACGGCAGCATCTTCGTCGACTTCACCAGAGGCAACGACGTCATCGGGCATGAGTTGACCCATGGCGTGACCCAGCACAGCCTCCAGCTTGCCTATAGCGGCGATGCAGGCGGCCTGAACGAGAGCATCTCCGACTGTTTCGGTTCGATGTTCCGGCAGTGGCAAGCCAAGCAGAACGTCCAAAAGGCCGACTGGCTGATCGGGCGTGACATCATGGGTCCCGCCGCCAAGAAGCAAGGGCTCACCTGCCTGCGCGACATGGCCAATCCCGCAGCCAAGCACTGCCTGGCGCCGCAGCCGACCCAATATTCCCAGATTACGCCCGGCATGGATCCGCATTACGCCAGCGGGCCGCCGAACCTCGCCTTCCATACGGCCTGCACGACGCTTGGCGGATACAGTTGGGCCAAGATCGGCCAGGTGTGGTACCATTCGCTCACGGGTTTCGGGCCGACGCCGAACATGACGATGAAGGCGTTTGCAGCGAGGACCCGGCAGGGCGCTCACACGTTGTATCCTGCCGACCCCGCGGTCTTCGCCGCCGTCGATGCAGGATGGAAAAAGGTCGGGCTGTAGGCCGGTTGCAGCGCGTTACGAAAGGAAGGAAGCGTGGATCGCTTGAAGATCGAGCGCGTCGGAGGGTTCGCCGGCTTCGGCGGCCCTCATCTCAAGAGCCGCGGTGAAGTGGCGTTGTCGGATTTGTCGCTCGTCGACCAGAAGACGGTGGAGTCGTTGTTTGCCGATCCGAAGAAAGTCCCTGCGACGCATCCAGGTCAGGCCGACGCGTTCAGCTACCGAATCACGCGCGGTGCCCAGACGATCGAAGTCCCCGAGCATGCGGTCCCCTCGACCATCAGGAACAGCGTCAAGGATGTGCTGGAGTAGGGCCAGGCGGAGCCGGGCGCCTTGATGAAGGATTTGATTTGGCCGGGCTGAGCGGTCGGACCGTCGCGACGCCTGACTGAAGGCGTGCGACACTCTTGCTCAATTCCAGGGCGCTCAGTTTTTCAGCCTAATTTTCAATCAAAATCGCATCTTTGTATGCAATTGTGGGGTGCTTAAGAAGTGACGCACAGACGCGATTGCATCAATCGCTTTGTAAATCAATAGATTAGGAGGCCTGTAACGTCTCGTTAAGCTTTGGCACGAACCTTGCGAATCCTGTTCCAACCAAAAACCTTTTTGCGTTGGAGCATTGCCATGAAGCGCCGCGATTTCCTGAAATCCGTCTCTGGATTGGCTGCCGGCGCGGTGCTCCCGGCGGCCCTTCATGTGATCTCGCCCGCTAAGGCCGATGCACGCTCCGAGACGCTGCTGATCGTCTCCGAGGGCGGGCCCAACAATCTCGACATCCACGGCGTCGGCACCAACGTGCCCGGCTACGAGGTGTCCTGGAATTGCTACGACCGCCTGATCAGCCACGAGATGAAGAGCGGCCCGGGCGGTGTGCCCTATTACGATCGCGACAAGTTCAAGGGCGAGCTCGCCGACGACATGAAGATCGACGACATGTCGGTCACCTTCAAGCTGAAGAAGAACGCCAAATTCCACGATGGCACACAGGTCACCGCGAAGGACGTGAAATGGTCGCTCGACCGCGCCGTCAGCGTCGGCGGCTTCCCGACCTTCCAGATGAGCGCGGGCTCGCTGACGAAGCCCGAGCAGTTCGTGGTGGTCGACGATTACACGGTGCGCGTCGACTTTCTGAAGAAGGATCGCCTGACGATTCCCGATCTCGCCGTTATTGTTCCCTGCGTCGTCAATTCGGAGCTTGTGAAGAAGAACGCGAACGAGAAGGACCCATGGGGTCTTGAATACACGAAGCAACAGACCGCGGGCTCCGGCGCCTACAAGGTGACGAAGTGGACTGCCGGCACTGAAGTCGTGATGGAGCGCAACGAGGAGTGGGTCGGCGGCCCCTTGCCGAAGATCAAGCGCGTGATCTGGCGCATGGTGCCGCAGGCCGGCAACCGCCGTGCGCTTTTGGAGCGCGGTGACGCCGACATCTCCTACGAGCTGCCGTTCAAGGACTTTCAGGAGATGAAGGCGAACGGCAAGCTCAACGTGGTGTCGCTGCCGTTCTCCAATGGCATCCAGTACATCGGCATGAACGTGACCAAGCCGCCCTTCGACAATGTCAAGGTGCGGCAGGCGATGGCCTATGCGATGCCGTACCAGAAGATCATGGACGCCGTGCTGTTCGGGCTCGGCAATCCCATGTTCGGTGCGAGCGCCGACAAGGCGACGGAGGTCGCCTGGCCGCAGCCGCACAAATTCGCGACCGACATGGAGAAGGCGAAAGCGCTGCTTAGCGAGGCAGGTTACGCCAACGGCTTCGAGACGACGATCTCGTTCGACCTTAATTTCGCAGGGGTCAACGAGCCGCTCTGCGTGCTGGTGCAGGAGAGCCTCGCGCAGCTCGGCATCAAGACCACCATCAACAAGGTGCCCGGCGCCAACTGGCGCACCGAGTTGAACAAGAAGGAGATGCCGCTCTTCACCAACGTGTTCTCAGGCTGGCTCGATTACCCCGAGTACTTCTTCTACTGGTGCTATCACGGCAACAATTCCGTCTTCAACACCATGAGCTACAAGTCGGCGGAGATGGACAAGCTCATCGACGGCGCGCGCACTGCCGCCGCCATCGGCGACAAGTCGGCCTACGATGCCGACGTGAAGGGTTTCGTCGACCTCGCCTTCGCCGAGGTCCCGCGCATTCCGCTCTACCAGCCCTTCGTCAACGTCGCGATGCAGAAGAACATCTCCGGCTATCAATACTGGTTCCACCGCAGGCTTGACTATCGCGCCATGGCGAAGGGGTGATGCGTCATGGTGCGCGATACGACCCCGGCGCCGGCTGTCTTGAGTGGGGTGAGCACTGCTCTCTCATTCCCTCTCCCCTTGTGGGAGAGGGGCAGGGTGAGGGGTAGCCACGAACTCCGACCTCGCCTGGAACTATCCCTCACCCCAACCCTCTCCCACAAGGGGAGAGGGGGCGCAGAGGAGCGCGCAGCGAGAGCCTCATTCTCTTCGCGCACAAGGAGGCCGCCATGCTGACCATGATCGGCAAGCGGCTGATGTTCGCGATTCCCTCGCTGATCGGGGTTGTCATCGTCACCTTCCTGCTGACGCGCGCGCTGCCGGGTGATCCGGCTGCGTATTTCGCCGGCCCCGCCGCAACGAAAGAAGCCGTCGAGCAGATCCGCAAAAAGCTCGGCTTCGACAAGCCGCTGATCGAACAGTTCTTCCGCTACGCGGGCGATCTCGCGCATGGTGATTTCGGCAATTCGCTTACGACCGGCCAGCCGGTCGCGACCGAGATCCGCAACCGCCTGCCGGCTTCCGCCGAGCTGACTCTGCTCGGCCTCATCGTCTCGATCGCAATCGCGATTCCGCTCGGCGTGCTGGCCGCGACGCGGCCGGGATCGTGGATAGACCATCTCTGTCGGGTGACGACGACGGCCGGCGTGTCGCTGCCGGTGTTCTTCACCGGCCTCGTGCTGGTCTATGTCTTCTACTTCCAGCTCGGCTGGTCGCCGGCGCCGCTCGGCCGGTTGGATGTGTTCTACAGCGCGCCGCCAACGATCACCGGCTTCTATCTGATCGACACGCTGGTCGCGCGCGATGTCGAGGCTTTTCGTTCTGCACTCAGTCAACTCATCCTGCCCGCGACCACGCTTGCGATCTTCTCGCTGGCGCCGATCGCGCGCATGACGCGCGCCTCGATGCTCGCGGTGCTCGCTAGCGAATTCGTCCGCACCGCGCGCGCCAGCGGATTGTCGCCGTCGACCGTGATCGTCACCTACGCCTTCCGCAACGCGATGCTGCCGGTCATCACCACGCTGAGCATGGTGTTCTCCTTCCTGCTGGGGGCCAACGTGCTGGTGGAAAAAGTCTTCGCCTGGCCCGGCATCGGCTCCTATGCGGTGGAAGCGCTCATTTCGTCGGACTTCGCGCCCGTGCAGGGTTTCGTGCTGACCATGGCGGTCATGTACGTGCTTTTGAATCTCGTGATCGACATTCTCTACGGCGTGATCGATCCGCGTGTGCGGCTGGAAGGGTAGGGGGACACAATGAGCTCCGTTGCACCTGTTGTTGAACCCGTCGGTCCCGCACGCACGTCGGGACTGACTGCGATCCTCGAACAGACACGCTATGTGCTCAGCGAGAACAAGGTCACGGGCTTCGCCTTCGCGCTCCTGATCCTGATCCTCGTTGCCGCGATCCTCGGTCCCTATGTCGTGCCGTACGATCCGCTCGCCTCGGATACCGCAGCCGCGCTGAAATCGCCTTCGGCGGCGCACTGGTTCGGCACCGATCAGCTCGGCCGCGACATCTTCAGCCGCGTCATTGTCGCAACGCGTCTCGATTTCTTCATCGCGATCGCCTCGGTCGTGCTGGTGTTCCTGATGGGCGGGCTTGCCGGCATCGCCGCCGGCTATTTCGGCGGCTGGACCGACCGCATCGTTGGCCGCATCGCCGACACCATCATGGCCTTTCCGTTGTTCGTGCTGGCGATGGGCATCGTCGCCGCGCTCGGCAACACCGTGCAGAACATCATCCTGGCGACCGCCATCGTGAACTTCCCGCTCTATGCCCGCGTCGCGCGTGCCGAAGCGAACGTCCGCCGCAACGCCGGCTTCGTGCAGGCGGCGCGGCTGTCGGGCAACGGCGAGTTCCGCATCCTCCTGGTGCACATCCTGCCCAACATCATGCCGATCATGATCGTGCAGATGTCGCTGACCATGGGCTACGCCATCCTCAATGCCGCCGGCCTGTCCTTCATCGGCCTCGGCGTCCGCCCGCCGACGGCGGAATGGGGCATCATGGTCGCCGAAGGCGCGGGCTTCATGGTGTCGGGGGAGTGGTGGATCGCGCTGTTCCCCGGCCTTGCTCTGATGGTCGCCGTGTTCTGCTTCAACCTCCTCGGCGACGGCCTGCGCGACATCGTCGACCCGCAGCGGAGGACGTGAGCGATGTTTGGTTTCAAGCGCGGGAACAGGAACGCGGACCCTACATGTGAGGCGGACACCATCCTCTCATTCCCTCCCCCCTTGTGGGGGAGGAGCAGGGAGGGGGGTAGCCACGAACTCCGACCTCACCCGGGGCTGCCCCCCTCCCCAACCCTCCCCCACAAGGGGGGAGGGAGCGAGAGAGTTGCGCCCGCCTTACGTGCGAATTTCTGGCCAAAATTCTCCAATGAATTCAGCTCCCTTCTACTGTGCATGGGGTTGTTTTCGACGTTTCTGAGCCGGAGGCAGTCATGACGTCCCAGCCGCTGCTCGACGTCCAGGACCTCACGGTCGAATTCACCACCCGGCGCGGCATCGTGAAGGCGGTGCAGCACGTCAACATCTCCGTCGCCAAGGGCGAGACGCTGGCGATCGTTGGCGAGTCCGGCTCGGGCAAGTCGGTGACCTCATATGCCGTGATGCGCATCCTTGACCGCGCCGGCAAGATCGCCGAGGGCTCGGTGATGTTCTCCGGCATAGACGTCAAGGCGGCGAGCGAAGACCAGATGCGCGACCTGCGCGGCCGCGAGGTCTCGATGATCTTTCAGAACCCGCGTGCGGCACTCAATCCCATTCGCAAGGTGGGCGATCAGATCGAGGACGTGCTGCGCACCCATGTGCAGCAGGCTATGGTTTCGGACCACGGAGAAAAGGCGATCGAGGCGCTGGAGCAGGTCAAGATCGCCCGCCCGCGCGAGCGCTACCACGCCTATCCGTTCGAGCTGTCGGGCGGCATGTGCCAGCGCGTCGTCATCGCGCTGGCACTCGCCTGCAATCCGCAGCTCCTGATCGCGGACGAGCCGACCACAGGTCTCGATGTCACCACCCAGAAGGCGGTGATGGATCTGATCGTCGAGCTGACCAAGCGGCGTGCGATGTCGACCATCCTGATCACGCACGACCTGGGATTGGCAGCCGCCTATTGCGACCGCGTCGTGGTGATGGAGAAGGGCAGGGTGGTCGAGACCGCCAAGGCCGCCGACATCTTCGCCAATCCGCAGCACCCCTACACCCGGAAACTGATGCGCGCGACGCCGCGGATCGGTGTGTCCTTGAGAGACTTGCTGCCTGAAGACGAGTCGGCTGCCTTCGTCTCTCCCCGCACGCGGGGAGAGGCCGACACGCGAAGCGCGGCGGGTGAGGGGGACTCTCCACGAGTCGTGCCCGTGGAATCAGCCCCTCACCCCGACCCTCTCCCCGTGAAGGACGGGGAGAGGGAGAAGAAACCCCTCCTCCTCATCGAAAAGCTCGTCAAGGAATACCCGCGCCAGGGCACGACCGCCGTGCTCGGCAAGCTGTTCAGCCGCAAGCCGCCGGTGGAGCCGGAGATGTTCCGCGCGGTCGACGGCATCAGCTTCTCGATCCGCACCGGCGAGAGCGTTGGCCTGGTCGGCGAGTCCGGCTGCGGCAAATCGACGACCTCGATGATGGTGATGCGGCTCTTGGATCAGACCTCCGGCCGCATCCAGTTCGACGGCGAGGAGATCGGCAGCATGATGCCGAGCGCCTTTGCGCGCCTGCCGCTGCGCAGCCGCATCCAGATGGTGTTCCAGGACCCGACCGACAGCCTCAATCCGCGCTTCACCGCCGCGCGTGCCATTGCCGATCCGATCATGCAACTCGGCGACGTCAGGGGACGCGATGCGCTGCGCGCGCGCTGCGAGGAACTCGCGACCATGGTTGGCCTGCCGCACAATCTGCTCGACCGCTTCCCGCATCAATTGTCAGGGGGACAGAAGGCCCGCGTCGGCATCGCTCGCGCGATCGCGCTGCATCCAAAGCTCGTCGTCCTGGACGAGCCGACCGCCGCGCTGGACGTCTCGGTCCAGGCGGTGGTGCTCAATCTGCTCCAGGACCTCAAGGCGCGGCTAGGTATGAGCTACCTGTTCGTCTCGCACGATTTGAATGTAGTGCGCTTGCTGTGCGATCGTGTCATTGTGATGCGGGCGGGTCGAATCGTCGAAGAGGGGACCTCCGAACAGGTCCTTAGCGATCCGCAGGACGACTACACCAAGGAGCTGTTGACGGCGATCCCGCATCCGCCGTTGCCGGTGCACTGAGAGCCTGTTTGGGAGTGTGATGGCCGAACCGCTGGACGACTATATCGACGCTGTCGCGCAAGCGCTGGCGTTGCCGATCGAGGAGGCCTGGCGACCGGCCATTCGCGCCAACCTCGAGGTGTCGCTGCGGCTCGCCCGCCTCGTCGACGAATTCGCGCTGCCGGACGAGACCGAGCCGGCGCCCGTGTTCGCCGCCTGATGTTGCCATGACGACAGCTCCTGAAGGGACGGCTGCGAACATCGCCAGAGCGGTGGCGGGCGGCAAGCTGTCCGCACTCGATGCGACCGAAGCGGCGCTCGCCCGCATCAAGCAACATGACACGATTCTCAATTCCTTCACCGACGTCACTGCCGAGCGCGCTCGCGCAAAAGCGCGCGCGATCGATGCCGACATCGCGGCGGGCAGAAAGGTCGGCCCGCTCGCGGGCGTCCCGTTTGCGGTGAAGAATCTGTTCGACGTTGCGGGCCTGCCGACGCGGGCCGGCTCGAAGATCAACCGCGACCGCGCGCCCGCCGCGCGCGATGCCACGCTGATCGAGCGGATGGAAGCTGCCGGCGCGGTGCTGGTCGGCGCGCTCAACATGGGCGAATACGCCTACGACTTCACCGGCGAGAACGTCCATGACGGTCCCTCGCGCAATCCGCACGATGTGACGCGGATGAGCGGCGGCTCGTCCGGCGGCTCCGGCAGCGCTGTCGGCGGCGCGCTGGTGCCGATCGCGCTCGGCTCGGACACCAACGGTTCGATCCGCGTGCCGTCCTCGTTCTGCGGCATCTTTGGCCTGAAGCCGACCTACGGCCGGCTGTCGCGCGCACGCTCCTTCCCCTTCGTCGCGAGCCTCGATCATCTCGGCCCGTTCGCGCGCTCCGTCACCGATCTCGCGCTCGCCTATGACGCGATGCAGGGCCCGGATGCCGACGATGCCGCCTGTACCACGAGGCCGGTCGAGCCGGTGACGCCGCTATTGTCGGAGCCGATCTCCGGCCTGCGCGTCGCAATCGCCGGCGGCTATTTTCAGAAGAACGTCTTCCCCGAAGCCGTCGAAGCCGTTGGCCGCGTCGCCAAGGCCCTTGGTGCAACGCGTGTGGTCGACATTCCCGAAGCCGCGCGGGCCCGCGCGGCCGCCTATGTCATCACCACCACCGAAGGCGCTTCGCTGCATCTCGATCGGCTGCGCCAGCGACCCAACGATTTCGACCCCGCGGTGCGCGACCGGTTGATCGCGGGCGCAATGGTGCCGGCGGCGCTGGTCGACCGCGCGCAAAAATTCCGCCGCTGGTACCGCGCGCGGCTCGCCGAGATCTTTGGGTCGGTCGATGTGCTGCTCGCGCCGGCGACGCCCTGTACGGCGCCAAAGCTCGGGCAGGTGACGTTCAAGCTCGATGGCGTCGAATTGCCGGTGCGCGCC
This sequence comes from Bradyrhizobium sp. CCGUVB23, assembly GCF_024199885.1. NCBI lineage: Bacteria > Pseudomonadati > Pseudomonadota > Alphaproteobacteria > Hyphomicrobiales > Nitrobacteraceae > Bradyrhizobium > Bradyrhizobium sp. CCGUVB23. Next base: position 3,379,829 of record NZ_JANADQ010000001.1, on the reverse strand, counting down.
AATATCGGCGTCCACACCCAGCCGATCTCCTTCATCGGCCTGCCTGTGGTTGCCGTGCCGGTGCCGCTCGAGCCGATGCCGATCGGTGTGCAGATCATCGCCGCGCCCTGGCGCGAGGACATTGCGCTGCGCGTCGCGCACGCATTGGAACGGATGGGCGTGGTATCCGCGCCGTCGCCGAGAGGGTTTTGAGATGGAGATCGATCTCCCCGACGTGATCGCGGAAGTCAAGTCGGCGTTCGAGCGTTATGAGACCGCGCTGGTCAGCAACGACGTCGCCGTGCTCGGTGAGCTGTTCCGCAATGATCCCCGGACGCTGCGCTACGGCATCGGCGAGAATCTCTACGGCTATGAGGCGATCTCCGGCTTTCGCGCCGCGCGCTCGCCGGTCGGCCTGAACCGCCGCACCGCGAAAACCGTGATCACCAGCTTTGGCCGCGACACCGCGGTCGCCTCCACGCTGTTTTATCGCGACACCATGCCGGGCCGGGTCGGCCGGCAGATGCAGACCTGGATCCGCTTCCCCGAGGGCTGGCGCGTCGTCGCCGCCCATGTCAGCATCATCGACGAGCCGAAAGAGACCTGATCGCATGACGCTTGACGACCTTCCGCCTGGAGCCCTGCCGACTGAGACGGTGGTGCCGCGCGTCGACCGGCCGCTGCCTTCGGTGCAGAAGGTCACGCGTGCCGAGGAGCTGCGGCTTCAGCTCGCGGACGAGATCGTGCGTGGCATGCTGCCGCCCGGTGCGCCGCTGGACGAGACCGATATCGCGCGGCGCTTCAACGTCTCGCGCACGCCGGTGCGTGAAGCGCTGCGTCAGCTCGTCGCAAGCGGCCTCGTCGAGGCGCGGGCCCATCGCGGCGCGGTGGTGGCGCAGCCCTCGATCGAGCGGCTGACGGGCATGTTCGAGGCGATGGCGGAACTGGAAGCCTTGTGCGCCGGCCTTGCCGCCGAGCGGATGTCGGCGGCCGAGCGCCATGGTCTGGAAGCCATTCACGAGGAGCTGCGGGTCTTGAGCTACACCGGCAATCCGGAACGGTTCCACGAGGTCAACGAGCGCTTCCACAACGCGATCTATGCCGGCTCGCAGAACGGCTATATCGCCGAAATCACGCTTGCGACCCGCGTGCGCGTGCAGCCGTTCCGTCGCGCCCAGTTCCGTAACCTCGGCCGGCTCGCCAAGTCGCAGGCCGAGCACGACCGCGTCGTCGTCGCCATCATGCGCGGCGACAAGCAAGGCGCCGCTGCCGCCATGCGCGCGCATATCGAACTGGTGCGCGGAGAGTACGAGATCTACGCGGTGTCGGTGTGATCTCGTACGGTGGGCAAAGGCGCACAGCGCCGTGCCCACCGCTTTTCGCGCGGCACAATTGGTGGGCACGCTACGCTTTGCCCACCCTACGACAGGCGACTACGCCGTCGCAGCTTCCGCCATATACGCGCGCCAGCCACCATAGGCCGTGATGTCGCGCGCGGCGCCCAGCGCTTCCGGCTCGACGATGAAGCCCTTCACGCTGCGGCCATCGGCGAGCTTGATGCTGCCGATCGACAGCGGCGGCGGGATCGCGTTGACGAACTTGCCGAAGGCGGACGCCGAAAGGGACCAGATCTCCAGCTCGATCGCAGATCCCTTGCCGGCCTCGACGCGCAGCATGCCAGGTTTTGGCGGCGTTGTGTCGAGCGCGTAGAGCTTGTAGTCGGGCGCCGTCTTCGTGGCTTCGATCAGGTGAGCGTTCAGCGCCTTCAACTCGCCGTTCAGCGCCATCCCGGACAGATGCGCGCCGACCACGGCAATCGGAATCTCGTCGGCGCTGCTGGCCGGCAACGGAGCGAGTGGTGCTTGCACAACACCCTTCGCGCCCACGCTGAGCTTGGTGTCGGCGTGGAACACGCGGCCGATGCTGGCGAGGAATCCATCGCGGCCGGCGGGCGCGAGCAGCGTGATGCCGAAGGGCGCGCCGTCGGGTCGCATCGATGCCGGCAGCGCCAGGCCGCAGAGATCGAGCAGATTGACGAAGTTGGTGTAGGTGCCGAGCCGGCTGTTGAGCTCGATCGGGTTGGCGAGCACCTGCGCGGTCGAATAGACCGTGGGCGCCGTCGGCAGCACCATCGCATCCAGATGCGCGAAGGCGCGCTCGACGATCTTGCGCAGCCCTTGCAGGCGATAGAGCGCGGAGAAGGTCTCGGCCGCGGTGAGCCGCGCGCCCGCGGCGGTGATCTCCCGCGTCACCGGATGGATCGCATCCGGCGCGGAGGCGAGGAGATTGCGGATCACGAGATAGCGCTCGGCGACCCAGGGTCCCTCATAGAGCAGCCGCGCGGTCTCGTAGAACGGCTCGAGGTCGAACTCGACGAGTGTCGCGCCAAGTGTCGTCCAGCGCTTCAGGGCCTCGCCATAGGCGGCCTCCGATTTCTTGTCGCCGAAGAAGATCAGTTGCCCGTTGCGCGGCACGCCCAGACGAACGGTGGCTGGAAACGGTGTCATCGCGCCAAGCGGCCGGTCGCGCGAGAATGGATCGGCCTGGTCCGGCCCCGCCATCACGGCAAGCGCGAGCGCGGCATCGTCGACCGTGAGAGCGAACACCGAGATGCAATCGAGCGTGCGGCATGCGGGCACGAGCCCTGCCGTCGAGATCATGCCGAGGCTCGGCTTCAGCCCGACGATGTTGTTGAGCATCGCCGGCACGCGGCCGCTTCCCGCAGTGTCGGTGCCAAGCGACAGCGGCACGAGACCCGCGCCGACGGCAGTTGCCGAGCCCGAGCTCGATCCGCCGGGAACGAGATCCTCGCGAATTGGATTTTTGGGGACCCCATAGGGTGAGCGCACGCCGACGAGGCCGGTTGCGAACTGGTCGAGATTGGTCTTGCCGATGATGATGGCGCCGGCCGCGCGCAGGCGCTCGACGGCTGTGGAGTCACGCGTCGGCGTGTAGGAGAAGGCCGGGCAGGCCGCCGTGGTCGGAAAGCCCAGCGCGTCGATATTGTCCTTCACCGCGACAGGCACGCCGTAGAGCGGCAGGCTCGCTGCATCTTTCCGTGCCGCAAGCTTCTCAGCCTCCGCGATCGCGTCCTTCTCGTCGCGCAGGCTGATGAAGACGGCATCATCGCCATAGTCGCGGATACGCTGATAGCTGCGCGCGATCGTCTCCGCCGGCGTCATCGCGCCCGCGCGATGCGCGGCGACGATCGCGGCTACCGTCTCAGGCTGGTCAGCCCCCATGGCAACAAAAACTCCGGCAACGGACTTCTGGCAGCCATGAAGCAAGCGATGTGCCATTGTGTACAGAATCCGTGCAGGCCGTCTTCTCCGGATATTATCGAAAGATCAGTCAGTTACGAGAATAATCACCGGCCGGCAGCGGTGCGGGGGTAACGCCCGGATGTGTGCATTTGCGCAACTTTTGAGCAGCGGCGGTTCAGGTAAAACCGGCGAGGATCTGCAACAGCCGCTCCCGGTTCCCCCTGCCGATCTTCTCCTCGACATGGCGCTCGTGCTCGGCGGCGAGCTGCTTGAACTTCGCCAGCGACAGCCCGCCCTGCGCGGTGAGATGCAGGGCGTGGGAGCGGCGGTCCGTCTTCGACTTGATCCGCCTGACGAGCTTGCGCCCCTCGAGGCTGTCGAGGAGATGTACCAGCCGCGCCCGCTCGATGCCGAGGCGCTTTGCGACCGCCATCTGGGAGAGGCCCGGATTGGCGCCGATCACGGTCATCACCGAATATTGCGTTGGCCGGATGTCGACTGAAGCGAGCGTGCGGACGAAGTCCTGAAAAATCCAGATCTGGAAGCGCCGCACCGCATAGCCGGCGTGACCGACCAGCGCGTCGAGACCGACCTCGTCCGCGTCATCGGGACGCGCCGCGCCCCTGCCGGCCCGCTTGCGCGGCGCGCGGGTTGGCAGTTCATTTCGACCTGCACTGGTTGTCACTTTCTTTTCTCCGGCGGCGCGCAAGTCTAGCGCCTCGCCGGGCTTTGGCAAAGATTGTTGTTGACGACAACAATTGCTCTGCCCAACATTATTGCCAAAGCAGCCCGCACGAGGCCGCTGCCCGGGAGGACACCCATGACCATGGCCGCCGTAGGAGGTGAGGCTTCCAGCCTGTTCGCAACGCCCAGGACGGTCGCCGAGCATCGCGCCGACGGCAGCATCGTGTTGCGCTCGCCCGATCCCTTGCGCGAGGCTGCGCGCTGCACCGGCGACTGGCTGGAGCAATGGGCGCTGCAAGCGCCGAGCAAGATCTTCCTGGCAGAGCGTGGCAAGCCTGACGCGTCCTGGACCAGCGTCACCTACGCGCAAGCCTTGCAGCAGGTGCGCTCGCTGGCGTCCTGGATCCTCGCGGAAGGGCTGAGCACGGAGCGTCCGCTCGTCATCCTCTCCGACAACAGCGTCGATCACGCGCTGCTCGCGCTGGCTGCCCAGCATGTCGGCGTGCCCTCCGCCGCGATCTCGCCGGCCTACTCGCTGATGTCCAGGGATTTCGACAAGCTCAAGAGCATGATCAGCCTGCTTCAGCCCGGCGTGATCTATGTCAGCGACACAAAACCGTTCGCGGCAGCGCTGGCCGCGATCAGGCCGCTGCATCAGGCGGAAATCGTGAGCGGCAATCCCGATGACGCCGATGCGCTGTCCTTCCGCGCGCTCACCGCGACGCCGGAGTCTTCCGACGTCGCAAAGGCTTTCGCCGCGGTGACGCCGGACACGATCGCAAAATTCCTGTTCACCTCGGGCTCGACCGGCACTCCGAAGGCCGTGATCAACACCCAGCGCATGCTGACCTCGAGCCAGCAGGCCAAGGCGCAGACCTGGACCTTTCTCGCGCAAGGCGGCGACCTCGTGATCCTCGACTGGCTGCCCTGGAGTCATACGTTCGGCGCCAACCACAATTTCAATCTGGTGCTGCGCAATGGCGGCTCGCTCTATATCGACGGCGGCAAGCCGGCGCCCGGACTCTTTGCGACGTCGCTGGCGAACTTGAAGAGCGTGATGCCGACGGTCTATTTCAACGTGCCGCGCGGCTTCGACATGCTGATCGCGGCGTTGCGCACCGACGAGGAGCTGCGGCGCCGTTTCTTCGGCGAGGTCAAGTTCGCCTTCTATGCCGGCGCGGCGCTGCCGCAGAATCTCTGGGATGCGCTCGAGGAGCTCTCGCTCAAGACCGTCGGTCGCGCGCTGCCGATGGTGTCGGCCTGGGGCTCGACGGAAACCTCGCCGCTCGCGACCGACTGCCACTTCCTGGCCGAGCGCTCCGGCAATATCGGCGTGCCGATCCCCGGCACCGAGCTGAAACTCGTCACCTCTGGTGACAAGCTGGAAGTGCGCGTGCGCGGCCCCAACGTCACGCCGGGATATTGGAAGGCGCCGGAGCTGACGAAGCAGGCGTTCGATGAGGAAGGTTTTTACCTCATCGGCGACGCCGTGAAATTCGCCGACAGCGCGCGCCCCGAGCGCGGCCTGTTCTTCGACGGCCGCGTCGCCGAGGACTTCAAGCTGAATTCCGGCACCTGGGTCAGTGTCGGCACGCTGCGCGTCGCCGGCATTGCGTCGCTCGCACCGCTGGCGCAGGACATCGTCGTGACGGGCCATGGCGGCGATGACGTGCGCTTCCTGGTATTTCCCAACATCGCAGGTTGTCGGACGCATGCGGGGCTGCCGGATGCAGCTGCCGTGAGCGAGGTGCTTGGCCACGACAAGGTGAGAAGTGCGATCGCGCTGGGGCTCGCAAAGCTGAAAGCGCAAGGTGCAAACTCCTCCGGCCACGCGACGCGCGCGCTGCTGCTGGCGGAGCCGCCTTCGGTCGACGGTGGCGAGATCACCGACAAGGGTTACATCAACCAGCGCGCCGTGCTGACGCGCCGAGCGGAGGCAGTGGCGCGGCTGAACGATGACGCGTCGGCCGAATGGATCGGCTGCGCCAGGTAACCGATCGCCTCCACGCTAAACGCTCTCGTGCCCCGGACGCGGCGCAGCGCGCTTGGCGATGCGACGCAGAGCCGGGACCCATGGCCGTCTTCAAAGAAAGACTGGGCCCCGGCTCTGCAGCGCATCACTGCGTGCTGCGCCGCGTCCGGGACACGAGAGTTCGGCTTGCCAAGATATGGAATATGAGTAATAATTATACTATATAATCAAACATGGGAGGCCGCCGTGAGGTCTGGCTTGATATCGGCAGTCGCGCTGGCTGCCCTTCTTGGATCCACCGCGCTCGCGCGCGCCGAAGGCGAGGGCTGCTCGCCCGTTACCTCGGCGTCGTTGTCCGTCCCGGGCGTCGAGATCGTTAGCTCCAAGCTTCAGGAGGCCGGCAACGGTCTGCCCAAGCATTGCATCGTGACCGGCCTCGCCAATCAGCGCACCGGTGCGGACGGAAAGTCCTATGCCATCCAGTTCGAGCTCAGGCTGCCGGCCGAATGGAACGGTCGCTTCCTCCATCAGGTCAATGGCGGCAATGACGGCGTCGTGGTGCCGGCGCTCGGTGACAAGCCGGACGGGTGGGCCTCGGGCGGCACGGTGCCGCTCGCCCGCGGTTTTGCGGTGCTGTCATCCGACAGTGGTCATTCCGGTTCCGATCCCGCGAACAAGCCGCTCGGGCTCGCCGCAGGCGCGGCCTTCGGGCTCGACCCGCAGGCGCGGCGCGATTACGGCTATTCCGCCGACATGACGCTCTCGCCGGTCGCGAAGAAGATCATCGCGCTGCATTACGGCCGCCAGCCGGATCGTTCCTACATGGCAGGCTGCTCGAACGGCGGACGTCATGCGATGGTGGCAGCATCGCGCATGCCAGAAAACTATGATGGCTTCCTCGTCGGCAATCCCGGCTTCGATCTGCCGCGCGCCGCGGTCCAGCACGCCTGGGACGTGCAGGCCTTCCTGAAGGCTGATCCGGATCTCCGCAAGTCGATCACCAAGGAGGAGGCGCAGACAATCGCCTCGCGCATCACCGAGGCCTGCGATGCGCTCGATGGAGCGAAGGATGGCCTCACGTCCAATCTCGCCGCCTGCCAGAAGGCGTTCGATTTCAAGATCCTAGTTTGCGCTCCGGGCCAGACCAATGCTTGCTTGCCGGAAGCCAAGGTCGATGCGCTCAGGACCAGCCTTGCCGGTCCGAAAAATTCGAAGGGCGAGGCGCTCTATTCGGACTGGCCGCTCGATGGTGGCATCGGCACCGGCAATTGGCGCGCCTGGAAGGTCGAGAGTCCTGTCGCGCCCTGGAACAATTTCCCGATCATCGCGACCATGGGCGCAGTGTCGCTGAACTATATCTTCTCGACTCCGCCCGTCGCGGTGGAGGGCAGCAATGAGAAGCTGATCGACGCGCTGAAGGCCTACGACTTCGACAAGGACGCGCCGAAGATTTTTGCCAAGGATGGCCCCTTCACGGAGTCGGCGATGGACTTCATGACGCCGCCCGATGTCGATGATCCCAAGCTCGCCGGCCTGCAGAAAGCAGGTCGCAAGATGCTGATCTATCACGGGCAGGCCGATCCGGTGTTCTCGGTCAACGACACCATCCGCTGGTACGACCGGTTGAACAAGAACGCGCAAGGAAACGCCAACAATTTTGCGCGCCTCTTCACCATGCCTGGCGGCACGCATTGCGGCGGCGGCGTCACGCTCGACAAGTTCGATGCGCTGACCGCGCTGACGGATTGGGTGGAGCAGGGCAAGGCGCCCGAGCGGATCGTCGCCTCGATCAATCCGGCGAACAAGGAAGTCCCGGCGGCTTGGAGCCCGGGCCGCACGCGGCCGCTCTGTCCCTATCCGACGTATGCGGCCTACTCGGGGCAGGGCGATATCGAGGACGCCGCGAACTTCGTCTGCAAGGCGCCGTAACTGAGAGACCGAAGTGCAATCTCGTGCCCCGGACGCAGTGCGGCGCGTAGCGCTGCACTGCAGAGCCGGGGCCCATACTGCTGGGTCCCGGCTCTGCGTCGCGTCATTTCATGCCGCGCCGCGTCCGGGACACGAGACCGCGGGCTTTCCACCAAGGCCAACGCTCCTGTCCTAAAACGTCTCCTGAAACTTTTTGTTGCCTAAGCAACTAATTTATGCGAGTCCTTCGCAGGCAAGGGTGACGGCGGGAAAACCGCTGCGCCTCAACGGGAGGATTCATGTTCGGCAGGAATGGTGCCGCCGGCAATCGCTGGCGCATGCCAGGTGAACGCGATCTGGCGCGCACGAGATGCGCGCCGTTACGCGTCGCCGGTCACCGCGCCGAGATTTTCGTGCAGCCGGCGCAACAGATCGATCAGCACCTCCTGCTCGTCCCTGGACAGGCACGACAGCAGCCGCCGCTCGCGCGCGAAGGCGGCGACGATCACCTTGTCATGGGTGGCGCGGCCTTTTGCGGTGAGCGAGATCGAGTGCGTGCGTCCGTCGTTGGGATCGCTGCGGATCGCCACCAGCCCGCGCTTTTCGAGACTCGCCAATGTCCGGCTCACCGGCCCCTTGTCGAAGCCGATGACGTGGCAGATGCGCGAGGCCGGAATGCCCGGCTCGATCGCGAGCAGCGACATGATCCGCCATTCCGTGACGTTGACGCCGAATTCGCGCTGATAGAATGCGGTCGCGCTGTTCGAGAGCTTGTTGGCGATGAAGGTGATGAAGGCCGGGACGTAACGGTCGAGATCGAGCGTCGGCCCCGCTTCCGCAGGCTTCTTGTGGCTTCTGGTCGAGGGCGCGGTCATCTGATCGGGGCTCGCTTCATGCGCGACAGAAATAAGGACATGCGCGCGCGCTCCACAAGCGCAAAATTGGGAGGATGTGAATGAGTGCAGCCAGCTTCGCTTCGACCGGCGGCCCGCCCGCCATCCCGCATCTCGATGTCGATCCCTTCGCGATCGGGTTCTTCGCCGATCCCTTTCCCACCCATGACGTGCTGCGGGACGCCGGCCCCGTGGTCTATCTCGACAAGTGGAACGTCTATGGCGTCGCGCGCTATGCCGAAGTCCATGCGGTGCTGAACGATCCCATGACGTTCTGCTCCAGCCGCGGCGTGGGCCTCAGCGACTTCAAGAAGGAGAAGCCGTGGCGGCCGCCGAGCCTGATCCTGGAAGCCGATCCGCCCGCCCACACGCGCACCCGCGCCGTGCTCTCGCGCGTGCTGTCGCCGACGGTGATGAAGCAGGTGCGCGATCGCTTTGCCGCAGCGGCAGAGGAGCGGGTGGATCTCTTGCTGGAGAAGCGCAGCTTTGATGCGATCGCTGATCTCGCGGAAGCCTATCCGCTTTCGATCTTCCCGGACGCGTTGGGCTTGAGGCCGGAAGGCCGCGAGCATCTCATCCCCTATGCGAGCCTGGTGTTCAACGCCTTCGGCCCGCCGAACCAGTTGCGCCAGGAGGCTATCGAGCGCTCGGCGCCGCACCAGGCCTATATCGCCGAGCAATGCCAGCGCGAGAACCTTGCGCCCGGCGGTTTCGGGGCCTGCATCCACGCCCGCGTCGATGAAGGCGAGATCACTGCGACGGAGGCACCGCTCCTGGTGCGCTCGCTGCTGTCGGCGGGGCTCGACACCACCGTCAACGGCATCGGCGCCGCGGTCTATTGTCTCGCGCGATTTCCCGATCAGTGGCAGCGGCTGCGCGATGATCCTACGTTGGCGCGCAATGCCTTCGAGGAAGCCGTGCGTTTCGAGAGCCCCGTGCAGACCTTCTTCCGCACCACGACGCGCGAGGTCGAAATTGGTGGCGCTGTCATCGGCGAGGGCGAGAAGGTTTTGATGTTCCTTGGCGCGGCCAATCGCGATCCGCGGCGCTGGGACAAGCCCGATACCTATGACATCACGCGACGTACCTCCGGCCATGTCGGCTTCGGTTCGGGCATCCACATGTGCGTCGGCCAGCTCGTCGCACGCCTCGAGGGTGAAGTGATGCTGTCGGCGCTGGCGCGGCGTATCGCGAAGATCGAGATCACGGGCGAGCCGAAGCGCCGCTTCAACAATACGCTGCGCGGGCTCGACAGCCTGCCGGTGACCATCACTCCGGCTTGAGGATCTTTGATGCCTGCGATCACCTTCATCCATTCCGGCGGCAAAACCGATCGTGTTGACGTCAGCGACGGCGAGAGCGCCATGCACGCCGCGACCCGCCACGGCCTCGACGGCATTTTGGCCGAATGCGGCGGCAACACGATGTGCGCGACCTGCCATGTCTATGTCGACGACGGCTGGCTCGCGCGCCTGCCGGCGATGGCGGATGACGAGGACGCGCTGCTCGACGGCGCCGCCGCCGAGCGCATGGCCAACAGCCGGCTGTCCTGCCAGATCAGGATCACACACGAGCTCGACGGGCTCGTGCTGCGCCTGCCGGAGCGGCAGGTCTAACGTTCTGATCGCCCTCGGCAACGACCGGTGGCACGACCGAAAATTCAACAGGAGAGGGAATGATGAGGCACTTGAAGTGGACGCTTGCGCTTGCGGCATGCCTGATTGCCGGCTCGGCCAGCGCCGAAATATCCGACAATGTCGTACGTATCGGCGTGCTCAACGACATTTCCGGCATTTTTCAGGACACCAACGGCATGGGCTCTGTCGAAGCCGCGCGCATGGCGGCCGAGGACTTCAATGGCGGGGGAAAGAACATCAAGGTCGAGATCGTCTATGCCGACCACCAGAACAAGGCCGACGTCGGCGCGGCAATCGCGCGCAAATGGCTCGATGTCGAGGGCGTCGATGCGATCGTCGACGTGCCGAATTCGGCGGTCGGTCTCTCCATCAACACGCTGCTGCGCGACAGCCGCATGACGTTCCTGGCATCGTCCACGGCAAGTGCCGACCTCACCGGCAAGGCCTGCTCGCCCAACACCATCCAATGGGTCAACGACACCTGGGCGACCGGCAATACCACGGCGGCCGCGATGGTCTCGCGCGGCGGCAAAGAATGGTACTTCCTCACGGTCGACTTCGCGCTCGGCAAGGGTATCGAGTCAGAGGCGCAGAAATACATCGAGGCGCATGGCGGCAAGGTGATCGGCTCCTCAAAACATCCGCTCGGCACCTCCGATTTCGCCTCGTTCCTGCTGCAGGCGCAGGGCTCGAAGGCGCAGGTGATTGGCCTCGCCAATGCCGGCGGCGACACCATCAACGCAGTGAAGCAGGCCGCCGAGTTCGGCATCCAGCAGAGCGGGCAGAAGCTCGTCGCCTTCCTGCTCTTCATCAACGACGTTCACGGCATGGGTTTGAAGGTCGCTCAAGGCCTCCAGCTCATGGAAGCCTTCTACTGGGACATGAACGACGACACCCGCGCCTTCGCAAAACGCTTTGCCGCGCGCCCCGGCATGAACGGCAAGATGCCGAGCGGCAACCAGGCCGGCGTCTATGCCTCGACGCTCGCCTATCTCAACGCGGTTGCCGCAACTGGCAGCGATAATGCTGGGGCTGTCGTGCCGGAGATGAAGAAGTTCCAAGGCAAGGACAAGCTGTTCGGCGACACTGCGATCCGCCAGGACGGCCGCGTCGTGCACCCGATGTACCTGTTCGAGGTGAAGAAGCCGGAGGAGTCGAAATATCCGTACGACTATTACAAGTTGGTCTCGACGATCCCTGCGGATCAGGCCTTCCGGCCGATGGCGGAGGGTGGGTGTTCGCTGGTGAAGTAATTGCAGCCGCGAGTATCCGCGGCACTTCTCCCCTTACAAGGGGAGAAGAAGGAGTTTGCAAGAGCGTCGCGGTTCAGACATCCCTGCGGAGCACCTGATTGCGCAGTCTGCCGATCCTCTCGACCTCGAGCTCGACGGTATCGCCATGGTGCAACCAGCGATCGAGCTCGAGGCCGCAGCCGCCGCCGACCGTACCTGAGCCCATGAATTCACCCGCCCGCAACGTCTCGCCGCGCGAGACATGGGCGATCATGTCCTCGAAGGAGTGCAGCATGCCGCTGCTCGTGCTGTCGGTCCAGATCTCGCCATTGACGCGTGCACGCATGGCAAGATTGTAGGGATCGGGAATTTCGTCCGAGGTCACGATCCAGGGGCCGATCACGTTGCCGGCATCGAAGCTCTTGCCTTTGGCGGGGCCGAGCATGCCCCGCATTTCCTCAAACTGCGCGTCGCGCGCGGAGAAGTCATTGTAGATCGTGTAGCCGAAGATGTGCTCACGCGCCTTCGCGAGCGGGATGTCGCATCCTCCCTTCGACAGGAAAATCCCGAACTCGAGCTCGAAATCCATCAGCTCGCTGTACGCGGGCCACGGCACCGTCGCGTCCGGGCCGGACACGCTGAAGCGGTTGGTGATGTAGTAGATCGGCCGCTCGCGGTAGACTTGGGGCACCTCCTGGAGTGGTCGTCTGGGCGCATCGCTTGCGACCCCCTTCCGCTGCGCGATGCGCGCCATGCCCGCCGGAGCTTCGCGGATGTGCCCGGGAAAGACCGAAAAATCGCGCATCTGCGGCGGCTCGGGGACCGGAGCCAAGAGCCTGATGCGGTCGAGCGGGGAGGAGATGTCCTCGTCCGCCGCACAGGCTTCCACCACCCGACGCGTGGCTTCGAGAGCTGCTTCTCCCGCCTCGATCAATTGCAGCAGGCTCGCGCCAACGGCATCCGCGCGGCCCGTTCGTGTCGCCGCGGCCACAAGGTCGAGCACCCGCTGACCTCCAGCAGTGTCGATGATCGCGCCGGGTCGGGCAGACCCGCCAGGCGGAACGAATGTCGCAAGTTTCATTGAGGGCTCCTTGAAAAATATATGTTCTTCACTAAAATATACAAAGTTGTCAATGCCAGCCGTTCGTCCGCAAGCCCAGGACGACCATCAGCGAAGGCAAGGTCCATGGATCAGGAAAGCGCGACCCTTACCGAGCGCGCCGAAGCAGCGTTGGAAGTCGCCATCGTCAAGGGCGAGCTGCGCCCGGGCGCCAAGCTCAAGATCGCAGACATCGCGGCTGACTACGGCGTCAGCCAGACGCCGGCCCGCGAGGCATTGTCGCGGCTCGCGTCAAAGGGGCTGGTGATCGCGGTGGGGCAGCGTGGATTCCGTGTGGCGCCCATGAGCGACACGGATCTCGCCGACATCACATCGACGCGAATTGCGCTCGAAGCGGCGGCGCTGCGCCAGTCGATCCGACATGGCGATGCGAAATGGGAGGGAGAGATCGTCTCCTGCCTGCACCAGCTCAAGCGTGTCGCCGGTCGATCCAGGATTCTGAAGAATACGCCCGAGCTCGACAGGGTTCACAAATTATTTCATGCCGGCCTGATCGCGGCTTGCAGTTCGCCGCGAACCGTTGGGCTGGCAAGTCAGCTCTACGATCAGGCGTCGCGGTATCGCAATCTGATGCTCTCGAATGCCGTCGTCGCGCAGGACTTCGTTGCCGAGCACGAGGCGCTCGCCAACGTCGTCCTGTCGCGTTCCGCCAGCGCCGCCGTGACCAAGCTCACGGCTCATCTCCAGCGCACCTACAGCGACATCTACGGGGCGATGCCCGACTAGAGCGAAGCCAGCATCTGCGCGACAGAACCCAAAGCAAAGAGCGCAGGGAGAATTCAGTATGAGGGAGGGAGTTGTGAGTTTGATCGATCATCCAGTCGGGCTGCGGAAGCATGAGATCACCCGCGGCTGGTTCATCCTGGCCATGGCGCTCGTCGGCATCGCGGTCGGCGCGTCGTCTCTCTTGTTCTACAGCATCGGGGTATTTTTCGAGCCGCTGCAGCGAGAGTTCAACTGGAACCGCGGGCAGATTTCCGGCGCCTTGATCTACCTCACCGCCGGCCTCGTCGTTTCCGGGCCGGTCGTCGGCTCGCTGATCGACAGGTTCGGCGCGCGGATCGTCGCGCTGATATCGATCCCGCTCTTGGTGCTGAGCATGGTCGGTCTCGGCAGCCTCAACGATTCCATCTCCGCCTTTTATGCATTGTTCTTTGCCGCCGGATGTTTCGGCGGCGGCACGACGCCGGTCGTCTACACCCGGGTCGTCAACGCCAACTTCAGCGCGTCGCGCGGTCTGGCGCTCGGCATCGTATTGGCCGGAGGCGGGATCTCTGCACTGGCCTTGCCGCCGCTGCTCGCCTCGCAGATCGCGTCATTTGGCTGGCACGCGGGCTTCATCGTCCTGGCTGCGCTCGCCGCTGTGGCCTGGCCCCTGGTCTATTTCGGCTTCCGCGATCTGGAAGGCGCGATGCAGCCGACGCGTACTGTCACGGCGGGCGCCGGACGCTGGGAGGCGCTACGGTCTCGCGTCTTCTGGACCATCGCGATTGGGTTCCTCGCCGTTGCGGCAGCCATATCGGGAACGGTCGTTCATCTGGTGCCGCTGCTGCGGGATGCCGGCGTGCCGCTGTCGACCGCCGCCGGCGTCGCCTCGCTGATCGGTGTCGGCGTCATTGCCGGGCGTGTGCTGATCGGATGGGGCATTGATCGCATCTTTGCGCCCTACGTGGCTTGCACAGTCTTCTTGGTTGCGGCAGCAGGCTGCGCGCTTCTCAACTACGGTGGTGCGCAAGGCGCTCCGGTCGCTGCACTGCTGATCGGCTTTGCCTTCGGCGCGGAAATCGATCTCATCGCCTACCTGACCGCGCGCTACTTCGGCATGCGCAATTGCGGCTTCCTCTATGGATTGGCCTATTCGCTGTTCAGCGTCGGCGCGGCTGCTGGCCCCGCCGTCATGGGACGCCTGTTCGACCTCAACAAGAACTACGAGGCCGCACTTTGGCTGATGGTGGCGTGTCTCGTTTTCGGGGCATTGTCTCTCGGGACATTGCCGCGCTTTGTCGGGACGTCTGACAACGAGATGCAGGGAACGTCGTAGGATCAAGAGACATGGCAAGGCGAATCATCGACATCTCGGTCCCGTTGCAGAACGATGTGCCAGCGGATCCCCCTGGCAACCGGCCAACCATTCAGTACATCGATCACCAGCAAGGCCTGCCGGGCATGCTGCAATTCTTTGCAGGCCTGAAGGCGGAGGATCTGCCGGACGGGCAGGGCTGGGCGGTCGAGCACGTGACGCTGTCGACCCATAACGGTACCCATCTGGATGCGCCCTGGCACTTTCACCCGACGATGAATCGCGGCCAGTCGTCGTGGACCATCGACGAGGTGCCGCTGGAATGGTGTTTCCAGCCGGGCGTGAAGCTCGATTTCCGGCATCTGCCGGACGGTCATGTGGCGACCGCCAAGGACGTCGAAGTCGAGCTCGAGCGTATCGGCCACACGCTGAAGCCGCTTGAGATCGTCGTCGTCAACACCCGTGCCGGCGCCAGGTTCGGCCTGCCCGACTACGTCAGTTCCGGTTGCGGCCTGGGGTATGAGGCGACGATGTACCTCCTGGATCGCGGCGTGCGGCTGACCGGAACGGATGCCTGGAGCTGGGACGCTCCCTTTGTCTTCACAGCGCAGAAATATGCCGAAACCAGGGATGCCTCGTTGATCTGGGAGGGGCACAAGGCCGGCCGGCACACCGGCTACTGCCATCTGGAGAAGCTGCACAATCTGGAGCTCCTGCCCTCGACCGGATTCACTGTGTCGTGCTTTCCAGTCAAGATCGCGCGCGCGTCGGCCGGCTGGACCCGCGCAGTGGCGATCATCGACGGCTGAGGCGTCACCTCTCCCCGTAAGAACGGGCAGAGGGAGAGGAACGTCACCCCGACACCTTGCTGCTGCCTTGCGTGATCAGGCGTGCGGCGCGCTGGTCACGGACGTAGATCCAGAGCCAGGTCAGCGCGACGGCGAGCCGATGGCGCAGGCCGATCAGGAAGTAGATGTGGGCGATGCCCCAGATCCACCACGCGATCGCGCCGCGCAGCTTTACGCGGCCGAAATCGATCACCGCGAGACGCTTGCCGATCTGCGCGAGGCTGCCGGCATGCTTGTAGCGGAAGGGGCCGAGCTTCTCGCCGCGCAGCCGAGCCTTGATGAGGTTTGCAACGTAGCGTCCCTGCTGCTTGGCCGCCGGCGCGATGCCGGGTACGGGCTTGCCGTCCCACGCGGGAATCGTGACGGTGTCGCCGATGGCGAAGACATCCGGATGGCCCGGCACCGTCAGGTCGCCTTCGACCTCCACGCGTCCCGCGCGGTCGGCCGGCGCGTTCAGCCATTCGGCGGCGGGCGAGGCGCGCACGCCGGCGGCCCAGATCTTGGTTTTCGCGTTGAGCCGCTGTCCGCCATAGACCACGCCGTCGCGGTCAACCTCGGTGACGGGCTGCTCCAGCACGACCTCGACGCCGATCTTCTCCAGCGAAGCCTGTGCATAGGCCGAGAGATCGTCGGCAAAGCCGGCGAGCACGCGCGGTCCCGCCTCGATCAGCACGACGCGCGCCTTGCGCGTGTCGATGTTGCGAAAATCGCCCGGCAGGGTGTGATGCGCCATCTCGGCGATGGTGCCGGCAAGCTCGACGCCGGTCGGACCGGCGCCGATGATGACGAAGGTCAGCCGCGCGGCGCGGCGCTCCGGATCGGTCTCGCGCTCGGCGCGCTCGAACGCGACCAGGATGTGACGGCGCAGCGTGGTCGCATCCTCCAGCGTCTTCAAGCCGGGTGCCCACTGCTCCCATTCGTCGTGGCCGAAATAAGCGTGGCGGACGCCGGTCGCGAGCACCAGCGTGTCGTAAGGAACTTCGCTGCCGTCATCGAGCAGCACGGCGCGCCGCTCGGCATCGACGCCGTTCACGGTCGCAAACAGCGTCGTCACTTCGCGCCGCGCCCGCATGAGGTGGCGGACCGGCCAGGCAATATCGCTGGTCGCGAGCGAAGCGGTCGCGACCTGGTAGAGCAGCGGTTGAAACAGGTGATGATTGCGGCGGTCGATCAGCGTGATCTCGACCGGCACGCCGCTGAGCCGGTAGGTCGTCTCCAGCCCGCCGAAGCCGGCCCCGACAATGACGACGCGGTGGGGTTTCGCAGTCATGAAAGCTGCCCTCGATTCGCTGGGTGCGCGCCGCTCATTAAAGAGCGAAGACGGGGTCGCGGTCCAATAGCCGTCATCAATTGAGGAATAGCGACGTCGTATCGACGAGACCGCGAAAAAGCGCCGCAGCCCTCGTCGAAGGGAGTAGAACTATATTTCTTGCCATCCGGGATGAGGGCGAATTATGGTGCAGGGGCGGGCGCTGAGCCATTGACGGCTCACACGATTTTGCGTCCTAAACAGAACGAACCGGAAGCGGCCATCCGCCATTTCGGGGCAATGAAAATTGAGGAGGGGAGTGGTTATGAGGACGGCATTCTGGCTGGCGGGCGCGGCTGCGCTCGCGCTGGCAAGCCCGGCATCGGCCGGCGACACCATCAAGATCGGCTTCGTCTCGACCTTCAGCGGCCCGACCGCGGTGATTGGCAACGACATGCGCAACTCCTTCGAGCTCGCGCTCGACCATCTGGGCCGCAAGATGGACGGCAAGCCGGTCGAGGTGATCTACGAGGACGACCAGCAGAAGCCCGATGTCGGCAAGCAGAAGACCGAGAAGCTGGTGCAGTCCGACAAGGTCGATTTCATCGTCGGCTACATCTGGTCCAACGTGCTGCTCGCCTCGCTCAAGACCGCGGTGGATTCGAAGACCTTCCTGATCTCGGCCAATGCCGGCCCGTCGCAGCTCGCCGGCGAGCTCTGCTCTCCTTACGTGTTCTCGACCTCCTGGCAGAACGACCAGACGCCGCAGGCGATGGGCCAGTACATGAACCAGAAGGGCGTCAAGAGCGTCTTCCTGATCGGACCGAACTACGCCGCGGGCAAGGACATGCTCGCGGGCGTCAAGAGCACCTTCAAGGGCGAGATCAAGGGCGAGGAATATACGGTGTGGCCGAGCCAGCTCGATTTCTCCGCCGAGCTGTCGAAGGCTCGCGCCTCGGGCGCGGATTCGATCTTCGTGTTCTATCCGGGTGCGGCCGGCGTGCAGTTCCTCAACCAATATGTGCAGGCGGGCCTGAAGACCCAGATCCCGCTCTATACGGTGTTCACCGTCGACGAGCTGTCGCTGCCGCTTCAGAAGGAGAATGCGCTGGGTATCCCCGGCGCGCAGGAATGGGTCAACGATCTCCCGAACGACGAGAACAAGCGCTTTGTCGCCGATTACCGCAAGAAGTACACCAGCCTGCGCCCGACCTATTACGGAGCGCAAGCCTACGACGCGGCCCAGCTCATCAACAGCGCGGTCGTGGCGGTGAAGGGTGACACCAGCAAGAAGGACGCGATGAAGGCCGAGATGGAGAAGGCCAACTTCAAGTCGCTGCGTGGTCCGTACAAGTACGGCAACAACCACATCCCGATCCAGAACTTCTATCTCCAGGACGTCGTGAAGGACGCCGACGGACAGCTCGCGCTGAAGACGGTTGCCACCATCGTCAAGGACGACCAGGACCGCTTCCACGACAAGTGCGCGATGAAGTAAGCTCGCTCCTCTCCCTCTCCCCGTTCTTACGGGGAGAGGGCTGCCTCTACAATCACGGTAAGAGACGGACTCGCGGAGAGTCTCCCTCGCCCGCATTCCCGCTGCGCGTGAATTGCGACCTGTCGCCGCAAGCGGGGCGAGGTGAAGAGCTACACCTGCGGCACGTTCGCGGAGACCTGCTCCCGCAACGGCTGTCTGCTCCCAAACGGGTGTAGCCGATCTGACGTCCTCCATTCGAATCGCTGCACTCGAATTGACGACTCGGCTTTTGACCTGCCCAGGCTGACACTCCTTGACGTCGGGGGAAGGCCCGTCCGATTGCGGCGAGGGAGGCGACATGAATTTCCGGTACCCGTCGGACGCGATCGTACCGCTTCACCGCGACCACCATCACGTTGACGATAATGGCTATGACAGGTTCGCTTCCGCATCGAGGGACACTTCGCCTTCCTCCATGCCGACTTCTGGAGACGATGGAGTTGGCGCCCATGGCCGGCTCTGGTTTGCGGGTCAGGAGGCGCACTCTCCCACTGGAATCATGAGCCGGCACGACGCCGTGTCTTCCGAGCCCGATAGCGACCATCACGCCACTCCATCCGACGGAATCGGATCTGGATCGGGTAACATCGGATCTGGATCGGGTAACTCGGGGCTCGGTTCGGGCTCAATCCAGAGCGGAGGCAACACGGCCGGTCATGGCGGAGATGGCTATTCTTATGGAGGCATCATTCATGCCTCCATCCTGATCTATGAGCCGATCAACATATCGGTGTCCGTCGGATACGGCTCCGTTGCATTGGCTCAGCAAACCAACGACGTGAATGTCGATCAGTCCGCCTTTCAGATGGCGGGCGTCGGGGGAGACGGCGGCAACGGCAATATCGCGGCAGGAGGCGGCATCGGTGGCGCCTCCACGGGCTCCGCCGTGATCGCGACCGGTGGCAGCAGTGCCGGCAACGGGGGCGACGGCTATTTCTCCGGCGCGCTGGTGGACGCTCCCGTCGTGATCTACCATCCGGTCAATATTGCGGTGGCGGGCCCAGGTGGCACCGCATACGCAAGTCAGTCGAATGCGGTCGATATCAATCAGTCGGCCGTCCAGATCGCAGGTGTTGGCGGGAGCGGAGGAAACGGCAACGTCGCCGGTGGCGGCAGCGTCATCACGCTCGATCCCGCCTGGGGATCAAGCAACGGCGGAAACGCCTGGCATCTGGTGGAGACGGGTGGCAGCCAGGCCGGCAATGGCGGGGACGGTTCCTTCTCTGGAGAGCTGGTTCATACCTCCTTCGTGCTGTACGACCCGATCAACATCGCGGTCGCGGGTTACAACTCCAGTGCTTACGCGATCCAGACCAATAGCGTGTATGTGGATCAGTCCGCCCTTCAGATCGCCGGCATCGGCGGGCATGGGGGCAACGGAAACGTTGCGATGGGCGGCAGCCTTGTCTCTCACAGCCTGTGGGGCGGCTCCGACGCGATTGCCACTGGGGCCAACGGCGCGGGCAATGGCGGGAGCGGCCATTCCTCGGGGAACCTGATCGACGTCAGCGTCGCGATCTATGCTCCCATCAATATCGCAATCGCCGGCCCGCATTCGACGGCAATCGCGGATCAGACCAACGATGTGCACATCGACCAGAGCGCGGTCCAGATCGCCGGAGTGGGCGGCGACGGCGGCCATGGCAATCTGGCGCTGGGTGGCGATCTTGCAACGCATCTTCTGCCAGATCTGCACTTGATGGCCTGAAGCGCGATGAGATCAGGATGAATCGTCATCGCGCTTCAGGTGATTGATTGCGCATGATCTTTTCGGAAAACCGCTTCGCACTTTTCCGGATCGTGCTTTAGCGAGACTTGCGTCGCTCGCCCGATCGCAACGCGGCTGCTTCGTCGATGCGCCGCGCATGCAAGCACCCGGACGCACCCTGACGTCTGCGAGGTCAAGATGTCAGCACGGAGGTCATACTTTCGTGCGTAGGCCCACCAAACCGGATGGTGTCCGATTTGACATCTATCGCCGCCCAGCATGCGCGGATCAGAGTTGCTGAGCGTGTCCATCTGATCGGGATGGATGATGCGTGCAAGTCAGCAAACGGAGGGAGGCTCAAATGATGCCCAAGGCGATCCACATTTCAGATTCAATCGGCTTCAAATCGATCGACACCGGTGGTCAAAGTGTCGGAAACGGCGGTGACGGCACTTTCAAGGGAGCCATCATCAACAAGCCCACGCTCACCTTCGACCCAACCAACAAGGCGGAAGGTGCCGACGTGCACGTCAACACCGGCGATCACGTCAAGCAAACGGCGGACTGGGATGCCGGCGGCGCGAATGCGACCGCCTCATGGTACGCAAAGGCCCATGGCGGAACCGCAACGTCGAACGGAAGCCAGAGTTCGGAGAGTGGCTACGATACATCCAAGGTCTACGCGAATACGGACGCCACCCAGATCAACAAGCTCTGGGTAGACCAGCACCAGGACGCGGCCGCCGGTATCGGCGGTGACGGTGGAAGCCTCAACTACGCACAGGGTGGAGACGTGGGCTTCCACTTCGACGTGCTCTGACCAGCAGCTCGTCGCGTGGCGGGACCGGCGGCGCGTGCCGCCGGTCCCGGATTTGCAGCGAATGGTTCGTCGTCACGTCTGATCGACGGGCAGGCGTGAGGCCAAACCAAATCTCCGGCGGTGACGAAAAATGCTGATGCCGCCTCTCCGAACACCGCTTCTGCCATCGGCCCGGACTTCGTTGGAAGCCGCGCTTTGGGCCTGCGCGGGCCCGCTCGGTCTCGTGTTCGCGTATAGCTGCAGCTACAATCTGCTGCTCTTTGCGCCTTCAATCTACCTGCTTCAGATCTACGATCGGGTGTTGTCGAGCCGGAGCGGCGACACGCTTCTGATGCTCACCTTCATCGTTGCGCTCACGGTCGTTGTCGGTGGAGTGCTTGACGCATTGCGCCGCGTCCTGTTGGGCCGCCTTGGCGCGTGGGTTGAAGACCGACTTCGTCCTTCCGTGCTTTCGGCTTGCCTCGAATCCGCCTTTCGCGGCGATTGGGCCCAGTCGCCGGACGCATATCGGGATCTCACGGCTCTGCGCCAGTTCGTCGAGTCCAGCGCATGCCCGCTGCTGTTCGATGCGCTCTGGACACCCTTCTTTCTCGGTGTCCTTTTTCTCGTTCACCCGTTGCTTGGGGTCGTGGGAGCCTGCAGCGTGATTCTGCTGTTCGGTCTCACGCTTGCAGGCGACCTGCTCACGGACGATGCTACGGTCAAGTCCGGCGCAGCGTTGTCCAAGAGCTACGGCCGGCTCGCGGCTGCGATCGGCAATATTCACTTGATCCGCGCAATGGGAATGGTGGATGGCACGGCGCGCCTCATATACACCGACGCACAGGAAGCGCGCAGAGAGCATGATGTTGCGCTCTCGCGGCACGCGCTCATCATGCTCGCGACCAAGCCGGTACGAGCGCTGTCGCAGGTCGTGATCATGGGAGCGGCAGCGTGGCTCGTGCTCGACTACGGCAAGAGCCCGGCGATCATTTTTGTGGCGACACTGATGTCTGGCCGCGCCATCGCACCGGTCGAAGGTGCGATTGCAAGCTGGAAATCACTCGCGACGGCCATGAAAGCCTATCGGCGACTCAACGCCGTGCTCGCCGCAATTCCGGCCACGGGCGTGAATGCAGAATTCCCGTCCCAGCAGCCGCTGAGCGGCCTCGTCGTCGATAACGTCAGCCTGAGATTGTCCGGGTCCAACAACTTTCCGTTGAAAGGCATCTCATTCAGTCTCGCACCCGGCGAATGCCTTGGCATCATCGGTCCGTCCGGCTCGGGCAAGTCGCTGCTTGGCCAAGTCATCGCCGGACTTACGATTCCAACGCACGGTCGTGTGCTGCTCGACAATGCCGACGTATCGCTGCTCCGCGAGGGACGAGGCGGTCGCCATCTCGGATACCTCCCTCAAGACATCAATCTCTTTGGCGAAACGATAAACGAGATCATCGCGCGTCTTGACGATGCCGATCCGCGCGAGATCGTCGAGACTGCCAAGCTCGTCGGCATCCACGACGCGATCATGCGACTGCCGCAAGCTTACCACACCGTGGTGCCCGGCGGGGGCGTGGCCTTCTCTCGCGGATATCGCCAGCGCCTCGGTCTTGCTCGGGCCTTTTTCCGCAACCCGCGCCTCGTCGTTCTCGACGAGCCGAACGCCAGCCTCGACTACGCCGGGGAGCGGATGCTGCTGGACGCCATCGAGCAGTTGAAGATCGCCAATGTCACGGTGATCGTCGTCACTCACCGGATGGGCATCCTTGGTGCCACGGACAAGATCGCCATCATGGAAGGCGGCGCGGTCATCGCGTTCGGCGAAAGCGAGGAAATGTTCGAGCGGCATCTGAGCAGGCCCCAGGTGGTATCGCAAGTCGCGCCGGCCGAGAGCGCGCCTGCAACCGCCAAGGTGCCGGGACAGCCGGTTCGCCCATGATGCGGAAACCGAAAACGCGCGTGCCCCTGCGCACCCCACCCGCCGAGCGGAGGCGTGGAGTCGTGATTACCGCGATCGACGATTACGAGCCCCTCGAGTTTCCATGGTGCACGGCCCCGACGCCGATCTCGCCACGGACGAGGCTCCGCGGGGTGACGCTCGCGGGCAATCTGCTCGTACTCTGCTTCATGCTGGGGCTGGGTACGTGGTCGAGCCTTGCGCCTCTGGAGAGCGCGGCGATCGCTTCCGGCGTCGTGGAATCGGAATCGAGCCGCAAGACCATCCAGCACCTGGAGGGCGGCATCATCGGAAAGATTCTGGTTTCAGACGGCGACGTCGTGCGTAGCGGTCAGGCAATGATCGCGCTGGACGACACCAGGGCTCGTGCCGAAGTGCAAAGCCTTCAGGGCCAGCTGTGGGATGCAATGGCACGCGAAGCCCGGCTCGACGCCGAGCAGCGGGGATATGAGAAGCTCTCGTTTTCGGAAACGCTGGAGCATGCGGCCAGTGCGAATCTGGCCGCCGCCACGATTCTGTCGACGCAGCAGACCGTCTTTTTGTCGCGGCGGAAGGTGTTTCAGTCGCAGGTGACGGTGCTTCGAGAGCGGCGAGGGCAGGTCGAGAAGGAAATCGAGGGCCTCAAGGCCCAGGAGGCCGCCGTCGCGCAGCGCATCGACATCGCCCGGGAGGAGCTCGACATGGTCGCCACTCTCGTCAGCAAGGGCCTCGAGCGGCGACCGCGTCTTTTGAACCTTCAACGGGAATTGGCTGACATCGAGGGGCGTCGGGGCGAGATCGCCGCGCAGATCTCACGTGCCGGGCAAGTGATCAGTGAATCGCAGGCAAACCTGATCAAGCTCGAGAGCGACAGGCAAAACGAGATCGCACAAGCATTGCGTGAAGCACAGAACCAGATTTTCCAGCTGCGCGAGCGGTTGCCGGCGGCCCAGGACCAGTTGTCGCGAACGGTGATCAAAGCGCCTGAGGACGGCGTCGTGACCGACCTCCGGGTTCACACGCCGGGGGGCGTGATCGGGGCGGGGGCTCCACTCATGGATCTGGTGCCGCGGCAGGATCGCCTGATTGTCACCGCGCGCCTGAGGCCCGAGGACATCGATGTGGTTCATCCGGGCCTGAATGCGGAAGTCCATCTCCTCCCGTACAATCAGCGTCGTGTGCCGCGGCTGAAGGGAATCGTGACACACGTGTCGGCCGACCGGCTTCTCGACAAGCGCACCGACCAGCCGTACTACGCGACGAAAATTCGCGTCGACGACGCACAGATCGCCGCAAACGATATCCAGATCATCCCGGGGATGCCGGTTCAGGTTTTCATCACGACAGGACGCGGTACCGTCGCGCTTTACGCCCTAAGGCCCCTGCTCGACAGCTTCCATGGTGCGTTCCGCGAGGATTGAACGTCGCGCGTTGGCCACCTATACCTCGGGAATCGAAGACGCGTTCGCGTCGGTGTCGCGACCGTGTGCTGACAGTCGACCGCTCCAGCGGAGAACCGCCTCGGTGCGGTTGCGGGCGGCGCATTTTCGCATGATGTGCTGAATGTGCATTTTGACGGTGTTTTCGGAGAGATTCAGCTTGGCGGCAATCAACTTGTTGGGCAGGCCAAGCTCCAGTTCCGTCAGCACCTGCTGCTCGCGAGGTGTGAAATCGGTCGTATTCCTGTCGGCCGAGCTCCTGTCACCATTCGAGTACGCTGATGCAAGTGCGCGAGGATATGACTGGTCGAGCCCGGGTGCCTTGCTCAACTCGATGACCGGCAGTGGCCTGTAAACCCCGCCGGCCAGAACAAGGCGCAGACCGGCAACAGCGACTTCGATGGGAAGCGAGGTGGGGAAGAAACCACGCACACCCCGCTGCATTGCGGCGAGTGCGGTGGCCTCGTCATCACGATTGGAGATCAGGGCGATGGAGGCGTTCAGGCAGCCCTCGGCGATCAGCGCAAGATCGTCCTCGACGGTGCGATCGTCCGGCGGCTTGTCCCCGATGCTCAGCGCGACCAGACGAACGTCCCGTGTGGGCACGCAATCCAGTCCCTGGGTGGTCGCCATGTCGACGATCTCGAGCGACGCCAGCTCGCGCCTGAGGATGCTCAGAATGCTGGTGCGCGTGAGCGTGATCGGCTCGATGAGCGCCAGGACAGGCAGTTGCAGGGATTCGTTGAGCCGTTCAGCGGAATGAACCTGATCGTGCATAATATCCTCGAATGCAAAGAACTCTGTAAGCTCACCTCACCAATTCCGCGACCGCAACGCATTGCGCATCGGGAAGCCGATGCATCAATTCCATCTTGCGGTCCTCCTGCGCACCCTTGGGCCGGGGCGCAGCTGTCAGTTCAGTTGCCCGGAAATTCTTTCCACGCAATTCATCGCACGGCCGCGTGCCTGGCGATGCACTCCGGTCTTCATCGCGCGCAAACCTCCCTTTTCGCTTTCACCTCACGCTCTAGTTGCAGATGTTGCGATAGGCGATCGCCGCCGCCGAGCTTGCCGGTCCGTCGACAACGTAGGCATCGTTCTCCTTCACGAGATAGAGAAAGGGCCGTTCTCCGGTCTCCTCCCCTGACGCATTTTTCCCTTTGACGCGCCCGCAAATGGTGTCCACGGAACGCCCCAGTGTGTTCTTCCTGTTGGCCCGCTTCATATCGCTGAATTCGGCGGAGTTCGGATTCTCCATCTTTGCTGCGATCGAAGTCTTTGCCTTACTCAATACGGAATCTTCCGCGGCCGAATTGGATGGCGAGACGCGGATCCGTGTCGCCGGAGGCGCCGCCTTGGCCAGAATGGTGTCGCCGCGCTTCTTCTCCGATGGCCTCTTGCTCGATCCTGCCGCGGTCGCAGGACTCGCCTTTGCAATCGAGGGATCCGGCCCGAGGGCAGCAGGCTTCGCTGTCGGCGGTTGAGCCATTGCCACCCTGTCAAAACAGGGTTGCGAGCCGCAGCCCAGGAAGTAACCCTGAGAGGGGGCAAAGAAGCCAAAGCCGATCAAAATTCCGGCCAGCACGCCAATGAAAAGCAGTCCCATCCGATTCGACTCCCCGGGGGCGGAGCTCGGTTCACACTTATGACTAAGACGTACTTTTGCGCTGGTGACCCATTAGTTGCGCAAAAGCATTAAGCGCTCATTAAGCGTTTTTCAGATCAGAGGTTGCGTATCATGCGCTATATCGCGCGAAGATTGATTTAATCGGCGCGTCGCGTGACCTTGCGCTGGTCCGATTTCAGACTCAAATCCGCCAGCGACTCAGTGAATTCCTTCGAAGGCTCGGGGGCCTGTTCGGGGATTTGCCATGAGTAACGAATATTTGCCGCTCAGCGAGAAACAGGAAGCTATTTCGACTGCGGACGATGCCGCGTCCAATGATGCGTTGAGATTCCTGTCACCACAGCTTCTGGAGGAGTTCGACGACGATGAATCGCCGCCAGATGAGGTTCTGCGGCTCCTTGAGGAGAATGCGCGGCTTCGTGCGCTTGCGGTCGAGCTGTCGAACCTCGTCGGAAACCTGTCCGATCGAGAGTGGGATGCCGCGCTGACGCCTGCCGAAGATCGTCGAAAGCCCGGTAAGTAGTCAGAGTTTGGCTGCTGTCGCCATCAAATGCAGCACCAAACGTGCTGCATCCACTCAGATCCTCGGCATGCTCGCGGGGCGAACCTCGCGCGCTTGCGCTGCGAGGCGGATGGCGGCGTTCGCTGCGCCAAAGCCCTGGTAGTTGCGACGCTCGACGATCTCGAAGAAGAAGCGCTCGTCGAAAATGTGGGTGTAGACCTGGAAGAACTCGCCGTCGCCCTCGCGGTCGTAGAGGATCTGGTTCTCGCGAAGCTGCGCCATCACCTCGGGCGCGAGATCGTACTTGGCTTCGATGTCGTCGTAGTAATTGTCAGGGATTTCCAGAAACTCCGCACCGCGCTCGCGCATGGCGGCTACCGTCGCAAAGATGTCCTGGCAGGAGAAGGCGATATGCTGCACGCCTGAGCCAAAAAACTCAGAGATGAAGCGCGCCGGCAGCGTGCGGTTGGCGGAGGAGCCGTTGAGCACGAAGCGCAGGCTCTGGTCGCCATTGATGATCGCCTGGCTCTGCACGAGGCCGCGCGGGTCCGCGATCTCCATCTGCGGAAGGCGGGTCAGATCGAGGATGCCGGTGTAGAACAAGAGCCAGGACAGCATCTCGTCATAGGGCATCGACTGCGCGATGTGGTCGACCGCGAGAAGCTGATCGGCGCCGGCGTTGCTTGCGATCTCTTCGAAATCGGTGTCCCAGTTCTTGCCGGCCTGGTCGAGGAAATAGAGCAGGCTGCCGCCAACGCCGTGGATCGCAGGGATCTCCAGCTCGCCCGGACCGACCGGAGAATAGAAGGTGCGCGCTTTCAGGGCTTCCGCGCGCGCCATGGCGCGGCCGGAATCGTCGACGTCGAGCGCGATGGCGCAGACGCCGGGGCCGTGCGTGACGTAGTGCGAATGCGCAAAGCCGTCGGTCTCGCAGTTGATCACGAGCTCGACCTTGCCTTGCGTCCAGCGCTCCACCGCCTTGCTGCGGTGCTTGCCGGTCTTGCGGAAGCCGAGCTGCGAGAACAGGCCGGCAAGCTCCTCCGCCTTGGTCTCGTTGACCGCGAACTCGACGAAGCCGGTGCCGCGGGTCTTCGCCTTCGGTGCGAGTTGCTTGTCGGCGAGCTTCGGCCATTTTGCCGCGAGCTGGTCCTGCAACAGGATCAGCGAGCGCAGGCCGTCGGTCGCCGTCTGCGCCGCGGAGCCGGCGCGGAACTGGTCATTGAAGATTTCCAGCGACAGCGGCCCGGCATAGCCGGTCGCCGCGATCGCCTCCATGAATTCGCCGACAGGCAGGTCGCCCTGGCCGGGGAAGGAACGGAAGTGCCGGCTCCAGGAGAGGATATCGAGCTCGAGCTTCGGCGCGTCGGCAAGCTGTACCAGAAAGACCTTGTCGCCGGGGATCGAGGCCATCGCGCGTGTCGGGAAGCCCGGCGCCAGAGCGTGAAAGCTGTCGAGGATGACGCCGATCGCGGGATGGTCGGCACGGCGCACGATCTCCCAGGCATCCCGGTAGTCGTTGACGTGACGTCCCCAGGCCAGCGCCTCGTAGCCGACGCGCAAAGAGCGCTTGGCAGCGCGATCGCCTAGCTCGCGGAAATCGTCCGCGGCGCGGTCAATGCCGCCGAGCGAGGCCGGCGAGACGTTGCTGCAGATCAGGAGGAGATCGGTGCCGAGCTCCTGCATCAAATCGAACTTGCGCTCGGCGCGGGCAAAGTTGCGCGAGCGCTGCGGCTCCGGCATGCCCTCGAAGTCGCGGAACGGCTGGAAGGCACAGATCTCGAGATTGAGGTCCTTGCAGAGGCGCGCCACCTCGCGCGGGCTCGCGCCGAACGACAATAGGTCGTTCTCGAAAATCTCGACGGCATCGAAGCCGGCCGATGCGATTGCGCGGAGCTTTTCGTCCAGCGCGCCGGAGAGGGAGACCGTTGCGATCGAGCGTTTGTTCATGCTGCCTGCTCCATGATCCGGCCCGGCGATATCTTTTGTCCCGTGCGCGCCGCTTCACTGACGGCTTCGACCACGGCGAGTGTTCCCATCGCGTCTTCGACCGAAATCAACGGTTGCTCGCGGCCGGCGATCACCGCCTGGAAATGCCGGAGTTGCTCGGCGAGCGGATCGTAACCGGAGAGTGCGACGGGCTCGCGAACCAGCGGCGCGTGCCAGCCGGGATTTTGTGGGTAGGACCACAGCTCCATGTTCGGCACCGACAGCGAGCCGTTCGTGCCGGCAAAGACGTAGCAGGGCTGGTCCTGCTTCGGGTAGACTGCGTTCTCGCCCGCGGTCAGCTCCCAGCTCCACGGTGCGGGCGTCGCATCGGACACAGTCACAGTGCCGAGCGCGCCATTGGCGAAGCGCAGCAGCAGCGCGGCGGTGTCCTCGACCGCGAAGCCGCGAACCTTGTTCGAGGTCAGCGCCTGCACCTCGACGATTTCGCCGCAGACGAAGCGCAGATTGTCGATGTCGTGAATGAGATTGATCAGCAGCGGTCCGCCGCCCTGTTCGCGCCGCCAGACGACCTCG
Source organism: Bradyrhizobium sp. CCGUVB23 (assembly GCF_024199885.1). NCBI lineage: Bacteria > Pseudomonadati > Pseudomonadota > Alphaproteobacteria > Hyphomicrobiales > Nitrobacteraceae > Bradyrhizobium > Bradyrhizobium sp. CCGUVB23. The sequence goes on along the minus strand of NZ_JANADQ010000001.1, from coordinate 3,350,956 downwards.
AAGTAATCGTCGGGCTTTTTCAGGAGCCACAGCCCGACCACTGCGGTGAGCTGGCCGAGCTTGCCGTTCGCCACCGTCTCGCGCGCGGCCTTGATGATCGGATTGTGCCGGCGGTGGTGGCCGACCAGCATCGGCACGCCGCTCTGCCTGACCGCCGCGCAGAGACGTTGTGCGGTGGCGACCGTGTCGGTCACCGGCTTCTCGATCAGCGCCGGCGTCTTTGCGGCGACGCAATCGAGCGCCATCTGGAGATGCAGCGCATTCGGCGAGGCGATGATCAGCCCGTCCGGCTTTTCCTGCTCCAGCAGCGCGCGGTGATCTGCGTAGCAGGGCGTGCCGCGCGCCTGCGCATAGTCTTTCGCCGCGGGCGAGGGATCGGCGATGCCGGCAAGCGCGCAATCCGGCGAGGCGTCGATCAGCTCGATATGGCGGCGGCCGATCAGGCCGGCGCCGGCAACGGCGATGCGCATTTTCTCGCTCATGCGGCACTCTCCTCCATGGCGCCGCCAAGGAAGAGCTGGCCGATGCGCGGGTCATTCAGTATGCGTTCGGCCTTGTCGAACATGCGGGTCTGGCCAAGCTCGAGAACAATGCCGAAATCGGATATTTCCAGCGCAGAGCGCGCGTTCTGCTCGATCATCAGGATCGTCACGCCGCGGTCGCGCAAGGATTTGAGGATATCGAAAGTCTGCTGCACCATCAGCGGCGACAGGCCGATCGAGGGTTCGTCGATCAGCACGAGTTTTGGCTCGAGCAGGAGCGAGCGTGCGATCTCGAGCTGTTTCTGCTCGCCGCCCGACAGTGTCGAGGCCTGCTGTGCAGATTTCCGCCGCAGTGCCGGGAACAGGTCGAGCGCAGCCTCGATGCGCCCGGGCAAGTCGATGCCCTTCTCGGCCGCGACGCCGCCGAGCTCGATGTTGTGACGCACCGATAGCTCCGGAAAAATGTTGCGGCCCTGCGGGACGTAGCAGATGCCGGCATTGAGCAGGGCGCGCTGGCTCAAATTCGTGACGTCACGGTCGGCGAAGCTGATCTTGCCCTCGCGCAGCTTCAACAGGCCGAAGATCGCCTTGAACACGGTCGACTTGCCGGCGCCATTAGGGCCGATGATGGTGGTGATGGTGGCTTGCGGCACGGCGAACGTGGTGCCGTTCAGGATGGTCATCTTGCCGTAGCCGCCGACGAGATTGTGAACCGAGAGGATCGTGTCGCTCATCGCTCGCTCCTCAATGTCCGAGATAGGCTTCGATCACGGCGGGGTTCTTGCGCACCTCGTCCGGCCGCCCCATCGCCAGCACCTTGCCTTCCGCCATCACCATCACGCGCGAGCACAGCGACATCACGAATTCCATGTTGTGCTCGATCACCACGAAAGTCGCGTTCTTCTCGCGGTTGATCGCGATCAGGCGCTCCTTGAGGTCCGACAGCATCGTCGGGTTGACGCCGCCGGCAGGCTCATCGAGCAGCACGAGCCGCGGTCCGCCCATGAAAGCCATCGCGGCATCGAGCAGCTTCTGTTGGCCGTAGGAGAGGCCGCCGGCCGGCTCGGCGGCGAGATGATCGAGCTTGAAGAAACCGATCATCTGGTTGGCGGCGTCCGTCAGCCCGGCGTCGGAGCGGCCGACGAGGCGCGAGGCCATGTTGCCCTGGTGCTCCTGTCCGGCAAGGATCAGGTTCTCGCGCACCGAGAGTTTTGGAAACACCTGCAGGAGCTGGAAGGTGCGGCTGACCCCGAGCTTGTTGAGCTCGGAGGGGCGCAGGCCCGTGACGGTCCTGCCGTCGAGCTTGACCTCGCCGCTGCTTGGCGTGAGCTGGCCGAGGATGCAGTTGAACAGCGTTGACTTGCCGCAGCCGTTCGGCCCGATCAGGCCGAGGATCTCGCCTTCGCGGACATCGAAGCTGACGCCATCGACCGCTGAGATGCCGCCAAAGTTCTTCTTGATATTGGTGACTTCGAGCACCGCACTCATTGCGCCGTCTCCAGGCGGGATTTCGCGACGGCCCTGAGCGCAGACGCAGCCTTGGTGCGTCGCGCGGCCATGTAGCGATCGAGGATCCCCAGAATGCCGGTCGGCGACCAGATCAGGAGCAGCATCACCGCGATCGCGTAGAGCATCAGGTAATAGCCCTCCGTGAAGCGCAGCCATTCCGGCAGCAGCACCGCGATCATCGCGCCGAGGAAGGGGCCAAAATAGAAGCCGGCGCCGCCGACGATCACCATCATCAACAGGTCGAGCGAGAGCGACAGGTTGAACGGCACCGGATCGATATATTGCGTCAGCGGCGCATAGAGCGCGCCGGCGATGCCGCCGAGCGCCGAGCCGATCGCGAACGCCATCAGCGTGTAGCGGCGGGTGTCGACGCCGAGCGATTGTGCGCGCAGCGGGTTCTCGCGCAGCGCGATGAAGGCGCGGCCCCAGGGCGAGCGGATCAGCCACCAGACGGCGAGCGACACGATCGCAAGCGAGCCGAGGCAGACATAGTAGAACGGCAGCGGCTTGTTGGTCGCGATGCCGAAAATATGCGGCCGCGGAATATTGGAGATGCCGTAGATGCCGCCGGTGAGCCAGCTCTCGTTGCGGAACACCAGGAAGGCGAGGGTGGAGAAGGCGAGCGTGACGAAGGCGAGGTAGTGGTGCTGCACGCGCAGCGCCGGATAGCCGAGCACCCAGCCGACCGCGAAGCTCAGCACGATGGCTGCTGCGATCGCGGCGGGCAGCGGCCAGCCATGGGTCGTCATGATTGCCGCGGCGTAAGCGCCGATGCCGACGAAGGCGCCCTGGGCCAGCGAGACCTGGCCGGCATAGCCGAGCGTGAGGTTGAGGCCCATCGCGGCGATCGTCATCACGGCCCACTGGCTCAGGATGAACAGGCCGTAGCGATTGAAGTTCATGGGAACGACGATCAGCGCGGCGATGACGGCGATGCCAAGCGCGATCTTCAGGGGTTTGGCAAATCCGCTCATACCGTGCGCTCCTCTGCGCGGCCGAGCAGGCCCTGGGGACGGAACAGGATGACGATGATCAGGACGAGCATCGGCACTGCCGCGCGGTATTGGGTCGAGACGTAGGAGGCCGCGAGATTATCGAGCACCCCGATCAGGAGGCCGCCGGCGATCGCGCCGCGCACCTGGTTGAAGCCGCCGACGATCGCGGCGATGAAGGCGGCCTGGCCGAGTACCTCGCCGGAAGAGAATTTCGCCAGATAGATCGGCGTGATCAGCAGCGAGGCCAGCGCGACCAGGAAGGCGTTGATCAGGAAGGTCAGGAGGATCATGCGCTCGACGGGAACGCCGATGATGCGCGCCACTGTCGGGTTCTGCGCCGCGGCCTGCATCTGGTGGCCGAGCGAGGTGCGGTTCAGAAGCGTGGTCAGCCCGACCACGGCGAGAATGGCGACGACGAGCACGCCGATGCTTTGCAACGAGACCGCATGTCCAAAGACAGAGATGTCACCGGTCGGCACGATCGAGGGGAAGGGCGAGGCCTCGGCGCTGAAGAACTGCTTGACGGCTTCCTTGATGCCGATCGCTAGCGCCATGGTGGCAATTGCCAGCGGCAGCACGCCATGGCGCATCATCGGATCGACCAGCAGCATCTTGAAGGCGAGGCCAAGCAGGACCATCGACAGCAGGATGCCGAGGATGATGGCGAGCCAGAACGGCGCCCCCACATGCATCGCCGCCAGCATCAGGAACGCCGGCAGCATCACGAACTCGCCTTGCGCGAAATTGATCGTCTGCGAGGTCTGCCAGAGTAGCGTGAAGCCAACTGCCACCAGCGCGTAGATCGCGCCTGTTGCAAGTCCCGCGACCAGAAGATCGAACAGATTGGACATTTTCCCCTCTCCCCGCGCTGCGTTCTTCTCCCTCTCCCCGTTCTTACGGGGAGAGGGTGGGGTGAGGGGCCCTCTCCGCGAGCTCATCGCTCACCGTGTCCGCGGAAGCAGCCCCTCACCCCAACCCTCTCCCCGCGAAGAGCGGGGAGAGGGAGTATCGCACGCGCTCACTTCAGCTTCGGCAGCACCTGCTTCACCACCTGCTTGCCTTCCACGACCTCGACCAGGAAGCTCTGGCGATCGATGTCGCCGGTATCGCTGAAGGTGACGTCCATCAGAATGCCCGGCTCGTCTGCGGCCTTGATGGTCAGGCCGTGCAGCGTGTCGGCGAACGCCTTGGAGTCGACCTTGCCCATCTTCTCGGTGGTGGCCTTCACCATGTAGACGGCGAGGTAGCCCTTCAGGCCGTTATGGTCGGGCACGTAGTTGTACTTCTTGGAGAACCGATCGCGGAAGCCCTTGATCAAGTCGACTGGCGCATCCGTGGTGAGGCCGACATGGCCGCGCGCGCCGTTGGCGGCATCGCCGGCCAGCTCGATCACCTTCTGGCCGATCAGCGTGGTTTCGCCCATCAGCGGCGCGGTGACGCCTTGGCGCTTCAGCTCTTTGAGGATACGCGCGCTTTCTTCTTCGTTGAGATAGACGAACACCGCGTCCGGATTGGCAGCCTTGATCTTGCCGACGTCGGCGGCAAAATCGGCCTGGCCCGCTTCGGTGGAGAGATCGGCGACCACCTTGGAGCCGAGGCGCTCGAGCTCCTTCACGACGACGTCGCGTCCGCCGCGGCCGAAGTCGTTGTTGACCCAGACCACCGCGACCGACTTCGCCTTCATGTCGTCGTGGATGTACTTGGCGACCTTCGGCATCGAGGATTGCTGGCCGAAGGAGGTGCGGAACAAGAACTTGTTGCCCGCTTGCGTGAGCTCGGCGGCCTCGCCACCCATGATCTGCGCGATGCCGGCTTCGGCGGCGAGTGGCGCGGTGACCTTTACCGATCCGGAATAGCCGGGTCCGAGCAGCACATAGGGCTCGGCGTCGAGCGCCTTCTGGACCTGCGCGCGTGCCACGCCCGGGTTGGACTGCGAGTCGGCATGGGTGACCTCGAGCTTGCGCCCGAGCACGCCGCCCTTGGCGTTGATCTCCTCGATCGCGAGATCGATGCCGTTCTTCCAGTTGGTGCCGACGGTGGCGCCGCCGCCGGACAGCTCGGCGACGTCGGCCAGCTTGATCGGCTGCGCAAAGGCGCTCGTTGCCATGGCAACCGCAAGCAGGGCACCCAGTAGTGTCGATTTCATCTCACTCCTCCCGTTTCTCTTCAGTTATGCAAGCGGCCTTGTTTCCGGCCGCTTTCCGTCAAGCTGCCTGATAGGTGGCGCTGCGCGCCGCCATCACGGCGTCAAAAGCCTCGCCCATGACCTCGGTCGACGGGGCAAGGCCGGTGAACAGTTCGAACGCGTCCGCGGCCTGGTAGATCGCGAGCTCGCGCCCGGTCATGATCCGCGCGCCCTTGGCCTGCGCGGCCGCGAGCAGCGGGGTGATCAGCGGCGAATAGACGGCATCGGCGACCCAAAGGTCTGCACGCAGCAGCGCCGTCGGCACCGGCGTGTCGCGGTTCGGAAGCATGCCGACCGGCGTGCCGTTGATCAGGCCGGTTGCGCCCTCGAGCGCATCCTCGACGCTCGAGGCGACCTTTGCGCCGTTCTCGGTCAGGAGCGCGGCGAGCTTCTCGGCTCGCGCCGGTTCGCTGTCGACGATGCGGATGTCGGCGACCTTCTGGCTCGCCAGCGCAAAGGCGATCGCCTTGCCGACGCCGCCGGCGCCGATCACGGCGACCGCATTGCCCGCGGGCGCCAGCAGCGGCGCCACCGCACGGGCAAATCCCGTGGTATCGGTGTTGTGGCCGATCAGCCGGCCATCCCGGACGACGACGGTGTTGACCGCGCCCATGGCGGCTGCGCCCGGCGCAAGCTCGTCGAGCAGCGGCACCACGGCTTCCTTGTAGGGATAGGTGACGTTGACGCCGGCAAAGCCAAGGCGCCGCACGCCCTCGAGCATCATGCTGAGCCCGGTCGCATCCGCGCCGGCGACCTCGATGAGCTGGTAGTGGCCGCGCAGCCCCAGCGCCTCGGCGGCGCGCTCGTGCATGGCGGGGGAGGCGGAATGCTTAATCGGCGCGCCGATCAGGCCGGTGAGGAGTTTCTGAGATACAGCAGGTCGGCGCGTTGACATGATCCGGATTGGTCTTGGTGTGTGTTTCGCCACGCGGTGTTGCGCGGAAATCGGCAAAGCTCAAGCCCGACGATAGCCTGTCTCCGGCCTAACACAATTACCCATCTATCCTGCAAACCTAACATAATGTTATTTTCTGCGTCCACGCGTCGCGGCGCCCTTCTGGCCGCTGCGCGACGGCTCGACCGCGCGCATCTCGGCGCGGAGCTGCTCGATGAAATATTCGACGTGGAGCGAGAGCGGGGCGCCGCGCTTCACCGCGATGTAGGTGTCGAACCGCGTCGGCTCGGTGATCTTCAACAGCTCGATGCCGGGATAGCCGCCATGGGCGACCGTGAACTGGTCGATGATCGCGATCCCGAGGCCCGCCTTCACCAGCGCGCACACCGTGGTGCCGAAGCGGGCGCGGATGGTGATGTTGTAGTCGAGCCGGTGACGGGCAAAGATCTCGGCCATGATCCGCCCGTAAGGATCGTTCGGATCGATGCCGATCAGCGGATAGCGTGTGATTTCGGCCGCCGAGACCTGCTTGCGGCCGGCGAGTTCATGGCCGGGCGGCACGATGCAATAGAGCTCGCCGGAAGCGAGCGGCATGAAGTCGAGGCCGGAATGTTCGAGGCGGTAGCTCATCGCGACGCACTCGCCGCGGCCGAGCATGAGATAGTCAATGGCTTCCTCGAGCTTCAGGATGTTGATGTCGATGCCGATATCCGGATAGCGCCGCCGGACGCGCTCGATCGCGCGCGGCACCATCACCTGCGAGATGCTCGGCACCGAGCCGATGCGCAGCTCCGACAGTCCGCCGCGGCCGATCTTGGAGATGATCTCGGAGAGGTCGTCGACCTTCTTGTAGACGCCGTTGATCTGCTCGAAAATGTTCTCGGCCTCGGGCGTCGGAAAGTAGCGTCCGTTCTGGCGCTGGAAGAAGCGGATACCGAGCGAGCGCTCGGTGTATTTGACGAGACGGCTGATGCCGGGCGCCGAGACGTTCAACAGCTTCGCGGCGCCGCCAATGGTTCCCGTCACCATCACGGCACGGATCACTTCAACCTGGCGCAGCGTCATCATGCTCTAGGATAATCCCCGACGAACGATCGTGAGTGACCATCATTTCACGACAGGCGTCATGTCATCCAGCCGCAAATGCCTGTCAACGTGCGTAAGCTCGGAATGCTTGCCCTCTCCCACAAGGGAGAAGGGGAAAACCAAAATTCGCGGTGAGATTGTTTCGACTAAATTCAGTGCGTTCGAATTGAAAAGCGGCGCAGGTTGCGCCAGCGTTTCATCACACGCTATTGCTGCAATTGCGTTCTAGCGTGCCGGCCCGTCGGGCGAAACGCTATCGGGCAGCTCGGTGCGTTCGCTTTCCAGCACCTCGCGCGCGAACTCGATGATCTTCTGCTTGTTCGTGGTCTCGCGCACAGCGAAGAACACGCGGTTGAGTTCCAGGCCGAGCACGCTGTTGAGGGCGATGTTCTCATCTTCCATCGTGGCTTTCCCGCTCCAGACGATGGAGGTGTATCTTGACCCCCCTTCCTCCACAAGTAGATTAAACCTTCAGAGCGTGTTGCACCGTGAAACTACGGAGGCGACGCATTGAGGCGACGCCCGAGTCAGGTTACAACGCGATCTGCGCAGGCAGGCAGGGGGCAGGAACGAACCGATGTCCGCCGTGGACTATGGCCGCGAAGCTCTCGACTTCATCGAAGGACTGGAAGCCTACAGTAGGGTTCCGGATGCGATGGACGCGCTTGAGGCGGCATTTGGCCGCTTCGGCTTCGAGCACATCATCGTCACGGGACTGCCGAATCCGGAGCAGCACTTCGAGCAGATGGTGCTCGCCAAGCGCTGGCCGGCGGAATGGTTCAGGATGTACACCGAGAGGAACTACGTCCGCTTCGATCCGGTGATCCGGATGTGCCGGCAGTCGGTGAATCCCTTCGAATGGTCGGAGGCGCCTTACGATGCCGAGCGGGAGCCCGGTGCGGTGGAGGTGATGAATCGCGCCACCGATTTCCGCATGTCGCGCGGTTTCGTCGTGCCGATCCACGGACTGACCGGCTATGAGGCCGGCGTTTCGCTCGGCGGCGTGCATCTCGATCTCAACGCGCGAAGCAAGCCGGCGCTGCACCTGATGGCGATGTATGGCTTCGACCGCATTCGCCGCCTGCTCGATCCGCGTCCGACGCCGCCGGCGCTGCTGACGCCGCGCGAGCGCGAGGTGATCGCCTGGGCCTCGCAAGGCAAGTCGGCCTGGGAGATCGGCGAGATACTCCACATCACGCAGCGGACCGCGGAAGAGCATCTTGCAACCGCTGCGCGCAAGCTCGGTGCCGTCAACCGTACGCATGCAGTCGCGATCGCGATCAGGCACAAAATCATCAATCCATAAGCTCTCACTGGGAAATTTCCCAATATCGAATCCGCCTCTTTTCAACGAGGCTTCCCCCGTTTCGAGGAACGGGGGATTTCATGATCCACGCAGTTTCATCGGCGAATCGCTATCTGTACGAAGATGTCGTCGAGCAACACTTCCGCTTGCGGCACGAGATATTCGTCGACGAGCGCAAGTGGGAAGCGCTGCGCAAGCCCGACGGCCGCGAGATCGACGCCTACGACGACGAGGATGCGATCTACATGCTCGCGCTGGAGAGCCGCCGGGTGATCGGCGGCTACCGGCTCTATCCGACCACCAAGCCGACGATGATGAGCGAGATCTTTCCGCATCTCGCTGCGGTGCGCGGCTGTCCGGCGGACGCGCTGGTCTGGGAGTGGTCGCGCTTCTTCGTCGCACGTGATCGCCGCGACGGAACCGTCAATCTGCAATTGATGGCATCGGCACAGGAGTTCTGTCTCGACCAGGGCATCGAGCGTCTCTGCCTCGTCATGGAGACCTGGTGGTTGCCGCGCTTCCACGACATCGGATTCGTCGTCACGCCTCTGGGATTGCCCGCGCTGGTCGACGGCTCCTGGACCATGGCTGCCACGATCGACGTTTGCCGGGAGTCGCTCGATATCGTGCGCGAGCGGATCGGCATGGCGACGGTCGTGCGCAAGGACGGTCCGCGCCTCAATGCCATCGCCCGTGCCAACACCTGCGGCCTCACCGCCGCGCAACGAAAGACCGCCTGAGATGTCGAACATGATGCGAGACAGCCAAACCCTTGCGAAGCTCAAGAAGAAGATGAAGGAAGAGAATCTCGGCTACCTGTCCGACATGGCGCTCGAGCTGGCGCAGATGGCGGACGATTGCGGCCACGCCACGCTCGCCTATCTGTTCCGGATGGCGGCGCTGGAAGCCTCCACCGTGGATTCCCCCGCTGCCGACGATTTTCCTCACCACATGAGGTCGCACTAGTTGCGGCGATGATCCTGCTCGCTCTCTCCGTCCTTGCGGGGAGGGGGAGTTCTCTTTTTCCCTCTCTCCCGGAAACAGGGCGAGGTGATAGCACCGGTCGCAGTGCAACGGTGCCCTCCCGCAGGATCGCCCCGAGCATGCACAATGGGTTGTGTGCGAACGCAGACGACAACCTGACCGTTCAACATCGGTCGAGCCGGTCCGTTGAGGACAGGTGCGGCAGGTTGACCCATCCTCCACAGCAATCTTCTTGCCTGGCGCGCTCATCGCCTGTTCGATGAGATGCAACAAAGTGCATGTCGGGCGCAGAATCGCTCTTGCGTCGGAACGATACTGCCGTTACCGATTTTGGCCTTGAAGAGGCAGGGGGAGCTCTTTCACTGATGGCGGCCGTGTTCGAACATCGGCGCAACGTGATGCGTGGCTGAAGAGCATCGATGCTGCTCGTCATCGAACAATTCCTCAACGGATTGCAGTTCGGGCTGCTTCTTTTCCTGCTGGCCGCCGGCCTGACGCTGGTGTTCGGGATCATGGATCTCGTCAACCTCGCGCACGGCTCGCTCTACATGATGGGCGCCTATTTCGCCGCGACCTTCGTCGCATGGACCGGCAATTTCCTGCTGGGCGCGCTGCTCGCGCTGGGCGCGACGCTCGTGCTCGGCATCGTGCTCGAAGTCGTGGCACTCAGGCATCTCTATGGACGCGACCATCTCGACCACGTGCTCGCGACCTTCGGCCTGATCCTGTTCTTCAATGAAGCGGTGCGGTTGATCTGGGGGCCGGCGGGCCTGGCGCTGCCGCTGCCGCCCTGGCTCACCGTTCCGGTGCCGATCCTGCCCGGCATCTATTATCCGGCCTATCGGCTAGCCATCATCGTGGTCGCGCTTCTGGTCGCGCTGCTGCTCTATCTCGGTGTGATGCGCACCCGCATCGGCATGCTGATCCGCGCCGGCGCCTCCAACCGCGAAATGATCGGCGCGCTCGGCATCAACATCAAGCTGCTCTACACGCTGGTGTTCGGCCTTGGCGCGGCGCTCGCGGGCCTCGCCGGCTTGATGCAGGCGCCGATTCTCACCGTGCAGATCGGCATGGGCGAGAACATCCTGATCCTTGCCTTCGTCATCATCGTGATCGGCGGCATCGGCTCGATCCGCGGCGCGTTCCTCGCAGCGATCTTCGTCGGCATGATCGACACGCTCGGCCGCGCCTTCCTGCCGAACCTGCTGCGCCAGATCCTGAGTTCAACCGCAGCGTCCACCGCCGCGCCCGCGCTGTCCTCGATGCTGATCTATCTCTTGATGGCGATCGTGCTGGTGGTGCGGCCGGAGGGGCTGTTTCCAGCCAATCGTCGATGAAGGCTTTGACCGTGAGCAAGGCCGTCACGGCCCTGGTGCTGGCAGGCCTCGTGCTGCTGCCGCTCTATTCGCAGCTGTCCGGCAACATCTTCATCTTGACGTTGTTCACCCGCATCGTAATCCTGGCGCTCGCGGCCGCGAGCCTCAACCTCATCATGGGCTATGGCGGCATGATGAGCTTTGGCCACGCCGCCTATCTCGGCATCGGCGGCTACGCGGTCGGCATTCTGGCGCAGGAAGGCGTCGGCTCGGGCTTCATCCAGTTCCCGGTCGCGCTTGCGGCGTCCGCGCTGTATGCGCTCGTGATCGGCGCGCTGTCCTTGCGCACGCGCGGCGTCTATTTCATCATGATCACGCTCGCCTTCGCGCAGATGGCCTATTACGTCGCCTCGGGCCTCGCGCGCTACGGCGGCGACGACGGTCTCACCGTCTACAAGCGCAGCGATTTTTCCGGGCTGATCAATCTCTCCGGTCGCGTGCAGTTCTACTATCTTTGCCTCGCCTGCCTGCTCGGGGTCATCTTCCTGATCTGGCGCATCGTCAATTCGCGCTTCGGTCTCGTCGTGCAGGGGCTGCGCTCGAATGAGCAGCGCATGCAGGCGATCGGCTTTCCGGCAAAGCGCTACCAGCTCGTTTGCTTCGTCATATCAGGCACCATGTGCGGCCTCGCCGGCGCGCTGCTCGCCAACAACACCGACTTCGTCAGCCCGGCCGTGATGTACTGGACCCGATCCGGCGATCTCATGGTGATGGTGATCCTAGGGGGCATGGGTACGCTGTTCGGCCCGGTCATGGGTGCGGTGGTGTATCTGCTGCTGGAAGAATTCCTGTCGCAGATCACCGAATATTGGGCGCTGATCATGGGCCCGCTCTTGCTGCTGATCGTGTTGTTCGGGCGCGGCGGCATCATGGGCCTGCTCGGGAGGGCTGGTCGTGGCTGAACCGTTGCTCCGCGTCGAAAAGCTGGTGCGCCGCTTCGGCGGCATCACCGCGACCGACCATGTCTCGCTCGATGTTTCGGCCGGCGAGCTGCATGCCATCATCGGCCCGAACGGCGCCGGCAAGACCACGTTGATCAGCCAGCTCACCGGCCACCTCTCGCCGCATGCGGGCAGCGTCTCGCTCGGCGGGCGCGACATCACGTACCTGCCGGCCTATCGCCGTTGTGCGCTGGGGCTCGCGCGCTCGTTCCAGATTACCTCGCTGCTGCTCGACTTCACCGCCGCGGACAATGTCGCACTCGCGGCGCAGGCGCATGCCGGCACGTCGTTCCGATTCTTTGCCAATGCGCGGAAGGAGCGATCCTTGCGCGATGCCGCGCACGCCGCGCTCGATCGCGTCGGCCTGTCGCATCGCGCCGATGTCGTGGTGAGCAGGCTCAGCCATGGCGAGCGGCGCGAGCTTGAGCTTGCGGTCGCGCTGGCGAGCAAGCCGAAAATCCTGCTGCTGGACGAGCCGATGGCCGGCCTTGGCGTGACCGAATCCCAGCGCATGGTGAAGCTGCTTCAGGATCTGCGGAAAGAAGTCTCGATCGTACTGGTCGAGCATGACATGCCGGCGGTGTTCGCGCTCGCCGATCGCATCTCGGTGCTGGTCTATGGCCGCGTCATCGCCTCCGGCGATCCGGCTGCGATCCGCGGCAATGACGAGGTCAAGCGCGCCTATCTCGGCGACCAGCATGTGGTGACGCGCCATGGTTGACCGGATGGCCGACACGCTGCTCGACGTCGACGGCATCGAGACCTGCTACGGTCTCTCCCAGGTGCTGTTCGGCCTGTCGCTGTCCATCAAGGCGGGCGAGATGGTCTCGTTGATGGGCCGCAACGGCATGGGCAAGACCACCACGATCCGCTCCATCATGGGCCTGACGCCGGCACGCGCCGGCGCGATCCGCTTTGCAGGCTCAGAGGTGCGGCAGCTTCCGTCCTACAGGATCGCGAAGCTCGGCGTCGGCCTGGTCCCCGAGGGACGCCAGATCTTTCCCAATCTCACCGTGCGCGAAAATCTCGTCGCGGCTGCCGCCGACCGCTTCGGCAGCGACAATCCCTGGACGCTGGCTGCGATCTACGTCTTGTTCCCGCGGCTGGCCGAGCGCGCATCCAACATGGGCAACCAGCTCTCCGGCGGTGAGCAGCAGATGCTCGCGATCGGCCGTGCGCTGATGACCAATCCAAAGCTCCTGATCCTGGACGAAGCGACCGAAGGCCTCGCCCCGCTGATCCGCGAGGAGATCTGGAATTGCCTGTCGCTGCTCAAGAAGCGCGGTCAGTCCATCCTGGTCGTCGACAAGAATATCGACCACCTCGCCCGCATCTGCGACCGCCACTACATCATCGAGCGCGGCAAGACGGTGTGGAGCGGCACCTCGGACGAGCTGACGGCCGAGCCGGAATTGCAGCACCGGTATCTGGGGATTTAGGTTTTCGGCAGCTCTACCGCGCGTCGGGGGTGAGGGGTGATATCCTCGTGCCAGCCTTTCGGTGTCGTCCTGGCGCAGGCCAGGACCCATACCGCGGAATCTATCGATTGTGAGTGGTGGGAGTACCGGACCACCGATCTTCATCAAACTCCTCCCTGGGGTAATGGGTCCTGGCTTTCGCCAGGACGACATTCGGGAGGTAGTCGATCCAAATCACCAATAGATCCCGTGGCGATGCAGTTCGCGGATGACGCGGGCTTCGACTGACGGTTCGCGATGCCTGGGCTTGCTTGAAGCCGTCGTCTTTGGCTCGGTGGTCGCGGCGGGAGCGGTGGTTTGCGCGGGCGGTGTTGCCATCGGCGTAGTCGTCGTTGTCGTCACCGTCGCCTGCGGCGTCGTGGCGGCCGTCTGCTCGTTCGCATTGGTGGCGGCGACGCTCAGGCTCCGCGAGCCGCCGGCATAGGCCTGCGTTGCCAGCAGCGAGATTGCGGCAATCATGACCAGCTTGCGCATGGGATACCCCGCTATTTGGTCAATCCGCCTTACCTAAAGGTAGCAGTCGCGCTCAGCGCGACAGGCGGTGCACGCCGATCTCGATCAGGGTGGTGCGGCAAGACAGGCGGTAAATCAGGCTGAACAATTGACCCCACATGACCGAACTCCATTGTCTGATCATATGCTGGCAACCTAGCGCCGCAATCTTTCCGGCTGTTTTCGAGGGATGCGGAAAATGGCTTCGTCCGGCGGCGACGTGATGTCGTCGGAACAGGCGGGACGAAGTCGCCTCACGGCGGTGTGAGATGTGCGGGCCGTCATTCCGGGGCGGTCCGGGAGGACCGAACCTCCGAGCGCAATTGCGCTTCGGGGAATCTCGAGATTCTCAGGTGCGCAAGTGCGCACCATGGCTCGATGCTGACGCATCGCCCCGGAATGACGTCCTAAAACTAGAACATCTCGAAATATTCGCGATGCTCCCAGTCGGTCACCTCGGCCAGGAAGCGGTCGATCTCGGCATTCTTGATGTGGGTGTAGTAGTCGACGAACTCGGCGCCCAGCTTCTCGCGGAAGAACGGGTCGTCCTTCAGCGCGCCGACGGCATCGCGCAGGGATTTTGGCAGTAGCGGCGCCTTGGTCTCGTAGGGCGCGTCGGCCGACGGGCCGGGATCGAGCTTGCGATCGACACCGTCCAGCCCCGAGAGGATTTGCGAAGCCATGTAGAGATAGGGATTGGCGGCGGGCTCGCCGATGCGGTTCTCCAGGCGCGTCGCCGGATCGTTTGTACCGCCGAGCACGCGGATCATCACGCCGCGATTGTCGCGGCCCCAGATCGCGCGGTCCGGCGCCAGCGAATAAGAGCGGTAGCGCTTGTAGCCGTTGATAGTCGGTGTCGTGAATACAGCCGAGGCGCGGGCGTGATCGAGCAGGCCTGCCAGCCAGGCGCGGCCGAATTCGCTCAGCGGCTGACCGGCTTCCTGCGCCATGAACAGATTCTCAGCCGTCGCGCGCGAGACGATCGACTGGTGCAGATGCCAGCCGCTCGCGAATACGTTCGGCAGTTTTGGCCGGCACATGAAGGTGGCGTGATAGCCGTGACGGCGCGCGATCTGCTTCACGGCGGAGCGGAACAGCACCATGTTGTCGGCGGGCTCGATGCCCTTCCGCGGCTGGAAAGTAAATTCACACTGGCTCGGTCCGAACTCGACCTCGACGGAGCGCAGGGGAAGCCCGAGCGCCACGATGTCGCGGCGCAGGATTTCCAGCACCGGCTCCATCTGATCGAAGCGCTGCTCGGTGAGGTACTGATAGCCGTGGCTGAGCAGGCTCACCGACGGCGGCGTGCCGGGCTGGCCGGCGTCTTCGGCGCGCATATGCGCGTCGTCGAGCCTGAAGATGTGGAATTCGACTTCGAGGCCGGCGACGAAATCATGGCCGCGCGCGCCGAGCTCGTCGAGCACGCGCCGGTAAAGGTTGCGCGTCGCGAACGGCACCGGCCGTCCGTCATTGAAGTAGAGGTCGCACAGCAGCCAGCCCGTGGTCGGCGCCCAGGGCAGGACGCGGAATGTCGTGGGATCGGCGACCATAAGCACGTCGGCCGCGCCCTCCATCTCCTTCATGCCGAAGCCGCCGCCTGATGTGAACACGGGAAACACCGTGCGGTGCGATGTGTCCTTGGCGAGCATGGTCGTGGTGATGGAGCAGCCGCTCTCCAGCGACGCGATGGCCTCCGATGCGATGATGGTCTTGCCGCGCAAAATACCGTGCTGGTCGGGGAAGGCGAGGCGGACGACCTCGAGGTTCTTCTCCTCGACGAGCCGCCGCACGCGCAGCGCCGCGTCCTTCTGCTCGGCCGACCAAAGCCCATGACGCGCGACGAAACTCACTTGGGTAGTTCCTTCTCGCTCGGTGAGAATATAACCCACGCTGTCATCGTCCGCCTTGTGCGCAATTTGCGCACTGGGGCGACGATCCAGTATTCCAGAGACGGTACGCGTCCACGAGAGGCCGCGGCGTACTGGATGCCCCGCCTTCGCGGGGCATCACAGCGGAGAATGGGGAGCCGCCGTCGCGACCTGCTGGCAGCGAACGGCATTATCACTCCGCCGCCGTCAGCCGGTGCACGTTATCGGCAATGTCCTTCGGCACCGGTGCCATCCAGGGCGCGCCGCGCCTCCGCTTGACGTCGACTTCCATCCAGTAGGTCTCCCAGCCCTGGGTCGGGCCGATTCCGTCCATGGTCGCCGGCCCCTGGATGCTGCGTGCGTTGCTGTCGTCGAGATGCAGCATCGGCTTCTCGCCGCCCAAGACCTTCTCGATCTCCTGCCGGAGCAGGCGGCGAAATTGCACGATCGCCTTGTCGCTCTGCCCGAGATGCTCCTTGGTGCGGTCCTGGATCGCGCCCATGGATTCCACCGCCCACTGGTCGTGGACGTTGATGTCGGTGCCCATGCCGGTATAGGTCACGGTCTGCTGCTCGTGCGGATCAAAGCCGTAGTCGTTGGCCTTGTTCTTGCGGGAGATGTAATCCGGCAGCTCGTAGAGCTCGAGCCGCTGGTCGCGCATCTTTTGCTTGTCGACCGGGTTGGTGTAGCTGGTGAAGATCGCGTACCAGTAGCAGTTCTCGTCATCGACCGGCACGTGCCACTGCGTGATCGTCATCTCCGTGCTCATGGGAATGACGAAGCCGTGCGGGAAGAGCTGGTTGGTGACGCGCACATGTGTGCGCTCCTCGTCGATCTCGCGCAGCGCGATCAGCCGCAGACCGTATTCGGTGTGCTCGACATTGATGATGGGACGGTCGTATTCGCGCAGGATTTTGGTCATCGGCAGTTCGGAGCCGGCGGATGCGCCGCGGAACTGCTTGCCGTAGGCGGTCGAGGTGTCCTCGTCCTCGAAGAAGCGGTGCAGATAGGAGGCGTGCGCGGGATCGATGCCGACTTCCAGCGCCTGGAGCCAGTTGCAGGCCATGTGGCCCTTGAACGCAAAAGTGTGCGTGCCCGGCGCGACAAAACAGTCGAGCTCCGGAAAGGCCGGCGGTTCACCCTCGCCGAGAAAGGCCCAGAGGATGCCGCTCTTCTCCACCACGGGATAGGAGCGCTGGCGGATGTTCTGGCAGAGCTTTGAATCCCTCGGTTCGGCCGGCGTCTCGATGCACTGCCCCGTCGCGTCGAACAACCAGCCATGGAAGGCGCAGCGCAGACCGCCATTCTCGAGCCGTCCGAAGGCGAGGTCGGCACCGCGATGCGCGCAGTGGCGGTCGATCAGGCCGTAGCGGCCGCTCTCGTCGCGGAACAGCACCAGGTTCTCGCCGAGCAATTTGACGGGCCGTACCGGTCGCGCGCCCTCCAGCTCGTCCACCAGCGCCGCCGGCTGCCAGTAGCTCCGCATCAGTCTGCCGCAGGGATCCTTCGGCCCGGTGCGCGTGATCAGGTCGTTCTGCTCCTGGCTCATCATGGCGGTCGCGTCCCTTTTGCTCGGAGTGGCGTTGTTCGCCTATTGAACGAATGGGCGAATTATGACATGCGTTGGTTTGGCAGCAAGCAATATTTTGCAGGCGCGGAGCGGATGCCCAAGCTGAAGCGGAACGAGACGGAGGAGCGAGCGACGGATTTCGTCGAGAGCCTCGATCGCGGCCTGCGACTGCTCCAGACCTTCGGCACGACCGCCGGCCCGATGACACTGAGCGATCTTGCTCGCGCCGCCGAGCTGCCGCGCGCCACCGCACGGCGCAGCCTGTTCACACTGCAGCGCGGCGGATTCGTCGCGAGCGACGGCAAGTTGTTCTCGCTGACGCCGCACGTGCTGACGCTGGCGGCGTCGTATTTGCGCTCCAACCAGCTCGTCGCCGTGCTGCAGCCGTTGCTCGACCGCGTCGCAACCGCGGCGCAGGAGATCTCCTCCCTCGCCGTGCTCGACGGCGATGACGTCGTGTTCATCGCGCGCGGCAGTCCCATGCGGGTGTTCTCCGGCGGGCTCGAGATCGGCTACCGGCTGCCGGCGTTTTGCACCTCGGTCGGCCGCGCTATGCTCGGACAGTTCGACGACGCGGCGCTCGCCGCCCGCCTGAAGAAGATGAAGCGCGAGGCGCTGACGGCGCAGACCGTGACCGATCCGAAGCTGCTCCTTGCGCAGATCGCCGCCGATCGGGCGCAGGGTTTTTCGCTGGTCGATCGCGAAGCCGAGCCGCATTTCCGCTCGATCTCCGTGCCTGTCCGCCGCTACGACGACACCATCGTTGCCGCCATCAACATGGGCGCCCATGTCGATCGCGTGCCGACGCAGGAGCTGATCGACCGCTTCCTGCCGCTGCTGCGCGAGGGCGCGGAGTCGGTGCGCTTGCAGTTGCTGTAGCAGCGTAGGGTGGGTTAGCGAAGCGTAACCCACCGCTTCTCTCTCCGTGGGACGAAAAGAGGTGGGTTACGCTGACGCTAACCCGCCCTACATTTCCGTCGCCTGTGCTATAGTGCGCGCAACGCAAGAACCCAGGGAGCACGCCATGCACACCATGGTTCCCAGTGATCGCGTTGAGCATGTCGCCGTCTTCGGGCGCGACGGCACGAAGCTCGGCACGATCGAGCGGCTGATGCTCGACAAGCTGAGCGGTACGGTCGCCTATGCCGTGATCAAGACCGGCGGGCTGCTCGGCACCCACCATCACTATCCCCTCCAGTGGAGCGCGTTGAAATACGACCCGCACCGCCAGGCCTTCCAGGTGGAGGTGACGCTGGACGAGCTCAGCGCCGGCCCGTGCGAGTTCGACGGCGAGGAGTTCGACTGGGGCGACCGCTCGCGAGCCTACCAGCATCCGAACTACTGGTCGGTGTAGCGACATGTGTAGGGTGGGTTGGCCAACGGGTCCGCGCGAAGCGCGGCCCGATGACAGGCTCCGCGTAACCCACCGCTTTTCTCACAGCGCGGACAGCAAAGAGGTGGGTTACGCTTCGCTAACCCACTCTACAATCTGCGGCGCGAATGCGCCGACCATGCTCGCTCGCAGTTTGCTGTTGCCGATCCGGCTAGGCTAGTTTCGTGTCTCGACGCACAGCAAGGCGAGAGACACAATGACATTCTCCGGACTAGGCCTCCATCTCGGCAACCTCTCGCGCCTGTCGAACGCGCAGTCGCGCTCGATCAGTCCGGAAAATTTCACCGGCGAGAAAGGCAAGGGCGGCATGGCCGTCGATGGCCCGGCGGCACCTCAGGCGCGTGACCTCGGACGAGGCTGGAAGATCTCACCTTACGTCGTCATCGAGCCCGGCGCGACCTTTACGCTCGCCGACATCGAAGGCGCGGGCGCGATCCAGCAGATCTGGATGACGATTTCGCGCGGCCGTCTGCGCCGTTCCATCCTGCGCATCTATTGGGATGACCAAGCGCTGCCCAGCGTCGAATGTCCGATCGGCGATTTCTTTGCCTGTGGCTGGGAGGAATTTGCGCAGGTGTCCTCGCTCGCCGTCTGCGTCAATCCGGGCCGCGGCTTCAATTGCTATTGGGAAATGCCGTTCCGCAAGCGCGCGCGGGTCACGCTGGAGAATCGCAACGAGGAAGCGCAGACCATCTACTACCAGATCAACTACACGTTGACGGACGTGCCGGAAGATTGCGCCTATTTTCATGCCCAGTTCCGCCGCAGCAATCCGGTACCGTACAAGGAGGTCCACACGCTGCTCGATGGCATCACCGGCCACGGCCACTACATCGGCACCTACATGGCCTGGGGCTCGAACAACAATGGCTGGTGGGGCGAGGGCGAGATAAAATTCTTCATCGACGGCGACGGCGAGTTTCCGACCATCTGCGGCACCGGCACCGAGGATTATTTTGGCGGCGCCTACAATTTCGATCCGCGCGTGCCGTGGCAGCTCGCCAATCCCGGCGCGAGCGGCGGGCCGGCCTCGCGCTATCTCGAATTCACCACGCCCTATGCCGGCCTGCCTCAGGTGATCCGCCCCGACGGTGTCTACAAGTCGCAGCAGCGCTTTGGCCTATACCGCTGGCACATCCCTGACCCCGTGCGCTTCCAGAGCGATCTGCGCGTGACGATCCAGGCGCTCGGCTGGCGCTCCGGCGTAAAGGAGCCGAAATACCTGCCCCTGCAGGACGACGTCGCATCAGTCGCGTTCTGGTACCAGACGCTGCCGACGGCGCCGTTTCCGGAAATGCCGGCCGCGGATTATCTCGAGGTGGACTGAACCTGTGCTTCCTCGATGTCGTCCTGGCGAAAGCCAGGACCCATACCGCGGAATCTATCGATTGGGGACGGTAGGAGTACCGAACGACGAATCTTCGCCAAACCACTTCCTGGGCTAATGGGTCCTGGCTTTCGCCAGGACGACGATGAGGAGATGGCGGGAATTACGTCGCCGGCGCCGCCGCGCGCCTACAACGCCACGCTGCGCAGCCCAAACGACCGTGCTTCGTTCTGCAGCACAGGCCGCACCGCATCGATCAGCCGTGCGGCGGCCGCATCGACTGACAGCCCCGCGGTATCCACCACCGCAGTCGCCCGCGAATAGAGCGGCTCGCGGCTCACCAATATGTTGCGCAGCTCCGTCATCGCCGAGCGGTCGTCCGCCATCGGCCGCAGGTCGCCCTGGCGGCGCACCCGGGCCATGTGCTCCTCCGGCTCGGCCTTCAGCCAGATCGTGTAGAACGAGGACAGGATCTGGTCGAAGGTCAGCGGCTCCGAGACGATGCCGCCGCCGGTCGCGAGCACCATCAACTCGTGGCGCGCGAGGAGCTGTTGCAGCGCCGCCTGCTCCATGCGGCGAAAGCCTTCCTGGCCGTAGAGCGCGATGATCTCGGCGATCGAAAGCCCGTTCTGCTCCTCGATCGCCTTGTTGAGCTCGACGAAGCTCCAGCCGATCTTTTTCGCCAGGATCTTTCCGAGCGTGGACTTGCCGGCGCCGCGCAGGCCGATCAGCGCGATACCGCAGAACGGCGCGCGCCGCGGCGCCGACGCGCTGCCGCCGGCGAGCAGGTCCTTGGCCTGCGCGATCTGGCCAGGCGTCGCCTTGCGCAGGAGGTCGCGGAACATCTGCCAGTCCGGCACCGGCTCGATCGTCGGCAGGAGGTCTTCCAGATGCGCGCCCATCGCGTTCGACACGCGCCTGAGCAGCACGATCGAGACATTGCCTTTGCCGCTCTCGAGCTGGGCGATGTAGCGTTCGGAAATGCCGGACACCTTGGCGAGCACTTTTCGCGACATGCCGCGCAGCGCGCGCATGGTGCGCACGCGCTGGCCAAGCTGTTCGAGGAATTGGGATTCGGCGTCGGGACTTTCGGTCATTTGCCTTCTTTTAGCGGATGTCCGGCGGCGCATTTGTCGGAAACATAATGCCTGATGGCATTGACAGCAAGCCGACGGAGTGTCTTTCTATGAATTATAATTCAAAATTCGGGGGAGAAGTCCGTGAGCGAGGGATCCTACAACGCGGTGACCTGGCTGCTCGACCGTAACGTCGCGGAGGGCAGGGGTAACAAGCTCGTCTTCGACGACACCGTCTCCCGCCTGACCTATGGCGAGCTCCAGAAACAGACGCGCCGCGCAGCCAACATGCTGCGCCGTCTCGGCGTTCGCCGCGAGGAGCGCGTGGCGATGATCATGCTCGACACGATCGATTTCCCGATCGTGTTTCTGGGCGCGATTCGCGCCGGCATCGTGCCGGTGCCGCTCAACACGCTGCTGACTGCGGAGCAATACGCCTACATCCTCGCCGACTGCCGCGCGCGCGTGCTGTTCGTCTCCGAGGCGCTCTATCCCGTCATCAAGGACATCGTCGGCCGCATGCCGGATCTCGAGCATGTCGTCGTCTCCGGCAACAAGCAGAACGGTCACAAGCAGCTTGCCGAAGAGCTCGCGGGCGAGAGCGATGATTTCGCCACTGCCGCGACGCATCCGGACGAGCCGGCGTTCTGGCTCTATTCGTCCGGTTCGACCGGCATGCCCAAGGGCGTGCGCCATCTGCACTCGAACTTGCAGGCGACCGCGGACACCTATGCCAAGCAGGTGCTCGGCATCCGCGAGGATGACGTGTGTCTGTCAGCCGCAAAACTGTTCTTCGCCTATGGCCTCGGCAATGCGCTGACCTTTCCGATGTCGGTCGGCGCCACCACTGTGCTGAACACCGAGCGGCCGACGCCGGCGCGCATGTTCGAGCTGATGAACAAGTACAACCCGACCATCTTCTATGGCGTGCCGACACTGTTCGCGGCCATGCTCAACGACGAGGCCGGCAAGCAGGAACGCGGCGGCAAGAAGCTTCGCATTTGCACCTCGGCCGGCGAGGCGCTGCCGGAATCCGTCGGCAATAGCTGGAAGGCGCGCTTCGGCGTCGACATCCTCGACGGCGTCGGTTCGACCGAGCTGTTGCACATCTTCCTGTCGAATGCGCCCGGCGATATCAAATACGGATCATCCGGCAAGCCGGTGCCGGGCTATGCGGTGCGGCTGGTGAACGAGGCCGGCCAGGACGTGCCTGACGGCGAGGTCGGCGAGCTCCTGGTCGATGCACCCTCGGCCGGTGAAGGCTACTGGAACCAGCGCCACAAGAGCCGCCGCACCTTCGAAGGTCCGTGGACGCGCACCGGCGATAAATATGTCCGCGACGCCGAGGGCCGCTACACCTTCTGCGGACGCTCCGACGACATGTTCAAGGTCTCCGGCATCTGGGTGTCGCCGTTCGAGGTCGAGAGCGCGCTGATCACACACCCGGCCGTGCTGGAAGCCGCCGTCGTGCCCGAGGCCGATCCGGAGGGCCTGTTGAAGCCGAAGGCATTCGTCGTGCTGCGCCCCGGCGCAAAGACCAGCGATCTCCAGGAGATGCTGAAGGAGCACGTCAAGCAGAAGATCGGCCCCTGGAAATATCCGCGCTGGATCGACGTGGTGGAGTCATTGCCGAAGACGGCCACCGGCAAGATCCAGCGCTTCAAGCTGCGCGACGGGGCTAATTGACGAGTTCGTCATTCCGGGGCGATGCGAAGCATCGAACCCGGAATCTCGAGCGGCAAACGACAATCTCGAGATTCCGGATCAGCTCGCGTTACGAGCAGTCCGGAATGACGGAATGAACGGGAACGACAGCATGGCCAACCTCACCCCCACAGGCTTCCTCACCATCGGCGGGGCCAGCCTCGAATACAAATGGCTCGCACCGCGCGCCGCGGATGCGCCCACCATCGTCATGCTGCACGAAGGCCTCGGCTCGGTCGGGCAGTGGGGAGATTTTCCGGAAAAACTGCAAGCGGCGACCGGCGCCGGCATCTTCCTCTATTCCCGCGCCGGCTATGGTCAGTCGAGTCCCGTGACGCTGCCGCGGCCGCTGGACTACATGCATCGCGAGGCGCTGGACGTGCTGCCGAAGCTGCTCGATGCGATCGGCTTCAAGCGCGGCCTGTTGCTCGGCCATTCCGACGGCGCGTCGATCGCAACTATTTACGCCGGTTCACATCAGGACCATCGCCTGCAAGGCATCGCGCTGATCGCACCGCATTTCATCGTCGAGGACATCTCGGTGAAGTCGATCGCCGAGATCAAGACGGTTTACGAGACCACTGATCTAAGAGTGAAACTGGCGCGCTGGCACAAGGATGTCGACAATGCCTTCCGTGGCTGGAACGGCGCCTGGCTCGATCCCAAATTTCGCAACTGGGATATTTCCGAGTACCTTGCCTATATCCGCGTACCGGTCCTCATGGTGCAAGGTGTGGATGACCAGTATGGCACCATGCGACAGGTCGAGATTGCGCAGGAAGAATGTTATTGTCCGGTAGATTTGAAAGTCATTTCAGAGGCGGGGCACGCTCCGCATCGTGAAGCGCCTGGGGCGACGCTTGACGCTATTGCAGAATTTGCCCGGGCGGCCTTGCGCGCCGACCAGGGCCTTGAGGGACATGCCGCATGAATCATCGGAGGCTCCGCTCCGATGACTGCGCGACCATCCGCGGGCGGCTCCTTGCCATGGCCGCAATGGGCCTATGTGCCCGGCGAAACCGACCTCGACGCCGATTGCGAGACGCTCGACATCGCCAAGGCGCTGGTGCCGCCGGCGTTCCGCGGCTATGTCCCGGCACGGCATCCGGCGCTGCGCTATGGGCTCGAGCTCAACGATCGCGGCTACTTCTGGGAATCGCAGGAGATCCTGGAAGCGGTGTGGGCGGCGGCTCCCCAGCGCGGCCGCGAGCGCATCCTGCTCCGCGCCTGCATCTATGTCGCCAACGCGAACTTGCGGCTGCGCATCGTCAGGCCGCATTCGGCCTCGCGCCTGTTCGGCGAGGCTCTGGAGGAACTGGGCGAGCTCCGGACACGCAAGGCGTCCGCCGGCGGGGACGGCTTCGTCGACCGCTTTCCGACCGAGGCGCTGGTTGCTCGTCTCCAAGCCAAACTCGGCCGTCCCCAGCTGTCCAAGGCTGATTGGGTCCCACTCGGGACGATTCCGCGTTCCTGAGCAATCATGAAGCAAAATGCATATATGGTCCGCGGAGGACTAGACGCGCCCAAAAAGATGCATTATTGTGCATGTAACGGTTAAAACCAGACGCGCATAATCAAGCTCAAGGGTGGCCCATGGCCGGGGAAGATCGTCGCCTCGCAGGCGGTGCGAAATTCATCGATTTCCAGACCGATCCGTCGCGCTACCGGCACTGGAAGCTCGCGATCGACGGCGACGTTGCGACGCTGACCATGGACGTCGACGAGAATGGCGGCCTGTTCGAGGGCTACCTGCTCAAGCTCAATTCCTACGACCTCGGCGTCGACATCGAGCTCGCGGATGCGATCCAGCGGCTGCGCTTCGAGCACCCGGAAGTGAAGGTCGTGCTGATGCGCTCGGCCAAGAACCGCGTGTTCTGCGCCGGCGCCAACATCCGCATGCTCGCCGGCTCCACCCACGCCCACAAGGTCAACTTCTGCAAGTTCACCAACGAGACCCGCAACGGCATGGAGGACTCCTCGGAGAATTCCGGCCAGCGTTTCATCACCGTCGTGAACGGCTCGGCCGCCGGTGGCGGTTATGAGCTCGCGCTCGCAACTGACCACATCATCCTTGCCGATGACGGCTCTTCTGCTGTTGCATTGCCCGAAGTGCCGCTGCTCGCGGTGCTGCCGGGTACCGGCGGGCTCACGCGCGTCGTCGACAAGCGCAAGGTGCGCCGCGACCATGCCGATTTCTTCTGCACCATCGAGGAAGGCGTGAAGGGCAAACGCGCCGTCGCCTGGCGGCTGGTCGACGAGATCGCACCGAACTCGAAGCTGGAAGCGAGGATTGGCGAGCGCGCCAAGGAGTTTGCAGCGTCATCCAAGCGCAAGGGCAGCGGCCAGGGCATTGCGCTCACCCCGCTCAAGCGCATCATCGACGAGACCAGCATCCGCTACGGCTTCGTCAGCGTCGATATCGATCGCACTGCCCGCATCGCCACCATCTCGATCAAGGCGCCGGAGGCTGCACCGCCAGCCGACATCGACGGCATCCTGGCGCAGGGCGCGTCCTTCTGGCCGCTCCAGGTGGCGCGCGAGCTCGATGACGCGATCCTGCACCTGCGCATCAACGAGCTCGAGATCGCGATGCTCGTGTTCAAGAGCCATGGCGAGCGCGCCCATGTGCTTGCGTCCGATGCCTTCCTCGAAGCCAACAAGGCGCACTGGCTGGTCAACGAGATCCGCCACTACTGGAAGCGCGTGCTCAAGCGCATCGATGTCACCTCGCGCACGCTGGTGACGCTGGTCGAGCCCGGCTCCTGCTTCGCCGGCACGCTGGCCGAGCTCGTGTTCGCCGCCGATCGCTCCTACATGCTGATCGGCACGCGCCAGGGCGACAACCGCCCACCGCCCTCGATCGAACTTTCCGCGATGAATTTCGGTCCCTATCCGATGAGTCATGGGCTGACCCGTCTGCAATCGCGATTCCAGGCCGATCCGTCCGATGTGGAGCGCGCGGAAGCCACCGTCGGCACCAGCCTCGACGCCGAGGAGGCCGAGGAGCTCGGCCTCGTCACCTTCGCGCTCGATGACATCGACTGGGATGACGAGGTCCGCGTGTTCCTCGAGGAGCGCGCGAGCTTCTCGCCCGACAGCCTCACCGGCATGGAAGCCAGCCTGCGCTTCGTCGGTCCGGAGACGATGGAGTCAAAAATCTTCGCGCGCCTGACCGCGTGGCAGAACTGGATCTTCCAGCGCCCGAACGCGGTCGGCGAGGAGGGCGCGCTGCGCCGCTACGGCAGCGGCCAGAAGCCGAAATTCGATATGACGCGGGTGTAACTCTCATGTCCCGGGCGCGCCGCGGCACGAAGTGACGCTGCGCAGAACCGGGACCCACGTGGACAAGACAATAGGTCCCGGCTCAGCAGCGCATCGCTTCGCGCTGCACTGCGTCCGGGACATGAGACGGACAAGGAGCACGGCCATGAACATGAACATCATGAACGTCGACTACTCGACCAAGATTCCCAACAACGTGAATCTCGCCGAAGACCGCCAGGTGCTGAAGGCGCTGGAAGGCTGGCATCCCGGCTACATGGACTGGTGGAGCGACATGGGCCCGGACGGCTTCCAGGAATCGCTGGTTTACTTGCGCACCGCTTACTCCGTCGATCCGCGCGGCTGGGCCAAGTTCGACTATGTGCGCATGCCCGACTATCGCTGGGGCATCCTGCTTGCGCCGCAGGAGGAGAACCGCGTCGTGCCGTTCGGCGAGCGCTATGGCGAGCCGGCCTGGCAGGAGGTCCCTGGCGAGCATCGCGCGATGCTGCGCCGCCTGATCGTGATCCAGGGCGACACCGAGCCCGCCTCGGTCGAACAGCAGCGTCACCTCGGCAAGACCGCGCCCTCGCTCTACGACATGCGCAACCTGTTCCAGGTCAATGTCGAGGAAGGCCGTCACCTCTGGGCGATGGTCTATCTGCTGCAGAAATATTTCGGCCGCGACGGCCGCGAGGAGGCGGACGAACTCCTGCGCCGCCGCTCCGGCGATGCGGACGCGCCGCGCATGCTGGGCGCCTTCAACGAGGCGACGCCGGACTGGCTGTCCTTCTTCATGTTCACCTATTTCACCGACCGCGACGGCAAGATGCAGCTGCACTCACTGGCGCAGTCGGGCTTCGATCCGTTGTCGCGCACCTGCCGCTTCATGCTGACCGAAGAAGCGCATCACATGTTCGTCGGCGAGACCGGCATCACCCGCGTGGTGCAGCGGACCTGCGAGGCGATGAGCGAGGCGGGCATCTCCGATCCCACCGACATCGCCAAGGTGCGAGCGCTCGGCGTCATCGACCTGCCGACCATCCAGAAGAAGCTGAACCTGCACTATTCGCTGTCGCTCGACCTGTTCGGCTCGGAGGTGTCGACCAACGCCGCCAACGCGTTCAACGCCGGCATCAAGGGCCGCTACAAGGAAACGTCGATCGAGGACGATCACCAGCTCAAGAGTGCGACCTACCCGGTCATGAAGTTCGTCGACGGCCAGATCAAGATGGTCGACGAGCCCGCGCTGACCGCGCTCAACATGCGGCTGCGCGACGACTACACCCAGGACTGTGTCAAGGGCATGCTGCGCTGGAACAAGGTGATCTCGACGGCCGGCTTTGACTTCAAGCTGACGGTGCCGCACGTTACCTTCCATCGTCACATCGGCGAGTTCAAGGATGTGCACGCGACGCCCGAGGGCATCCTGATCGACGACGCCACCTGGGCCAAGCGCAGGGACGACTGGCTGCCGTCAACAAACGACGGCGATTTCATTGCCTCCCTGATGAAGCCCGTCACCGAGATCGGCCAATTCGCCTCCTGGATCTCGCCGCCGAAAGTCGGCATCGACAACAAGCCCGGCGATTTCGAGTACGTGAAGATCGAGTCGTAAGGGCTCAGTGCCGCGCGGTCAGGGGCTAACACCCTTGCAACATTGAAGCTGTCATCACCCGCGAAAGCGGGTGATCCAGTGCTCCACAGACAGTGACGTATGCCGAGAAGCCGCGGCGTACTGGATGCCCCGGTCTATACATCAAGCCGGGGCATGACAGCGAATATTGGGTGAGCGTACGGCCCGGGCCGTAAGCAGCTTGGTCGAAAACTGCCCTCAGCTATCCCACCCGTCTCCTTTGATCCCCGCATTCGCGTAGACGATGCCGCCGTCGACCGCGATGGTCGCGCCGACCACGTAGTCGCCGGCGCGCGAGGCGAGATAGATCGCCGCACCCGCCATGTCCTCGTCGGTGCCGATCCGGCCCGCGGGCACGCGGGTTGCGACCTCGTCGCCGTGGTCGCGCGCGGCGCGGTTCATGTCCGATTTGAACGGGCCCGGCGCGATCGCCGTGACAACGATGTGATCGGGGATCAGCTTCACCGCCATCCGCCGCGTCAGGTGGATCAGCCCGGCCTTGCTCGCCGCATAAGAATACGTCTCCATCGGATTGACGAAGATGCCGTCGATTGAGGCGATGTTGATCACCTTCGCCGGCCGCCGTGCGGACGCCGCCGCACGCAAGGGGCCGGCGAGCGCCTTGGTCAGGAAGAACGGCGACTTGACGTTCAAATTCATCACCTTGTCCCAGCCGCTCTCCGGGAATTCGTCGAACTCCGCGCCCCAGGCTGCGCCTGCATTGTTGACGAGGATGTCGAGCTTGGGTTCGCGCTTCTTGATCTCGCCTGCCAGCATCTCGACGCCGGCGAGGTTGGAGATGTCGATCGGCAGCGCGATGCATTCGCCGTCATATTGCGCGGACAGCTCGTTCGCAGTCGCTTCGCAGGCCGCCGCCTTGCGCGCCGTGATGTAGACTTTTGCCGCGCCCTGGCTGAGGAAGCCTGCCGCGATCATCTTGCCGATGCCGCGCGACCCGCCGGTGACGAGCGCGATGCGGCCCTTGAGTGAGAACAGATCCGTGAACATGACGTCTCCCTTGGTTGCCGCTCGTTGTGGGCGGGGTGATGGGGGGAGTCAAGGAAGTGCAGCTGCCTGACCCGCGCTCCTTCGGAGCGCTCCTCAGGATGAGGTCGGAGTAACTGGATCAATTTAAGCCGCCGCAAACCGGCGGAAGCCGTTCCACATCGCAGTGGCGGCGCCCGAAGTCAGCACTGGCAGGATGCGGGCGTCCTGGTAATTGCCGTTGAGCGAGACGCGCGGCAGTGCGGTCGGGTGGCCGGCATTCTCGGCGAACAGCATGCCCGGGCGCGTCGTCACGGCGGTCTTGAAGCCGCTCGCCGCGGCCAGCGCGAATTCGCGATTCCCCGCGGCATGCCGGTCGCCATAGGGATAGGCGAAGTGCTGCACGGGGCGGCCGAGCGCGTGCTCGATCCGCACGCGGCTCGCCGCCATCTCCCGCGCGACGATCTCCTCGCTCTGCTTGGCGAGATTGCAATGGGTGATGGTATGGGCGCCGATCGCGACTTGCGAATCCGCGGCCAGCGCCTTCAGCTCGTCCCAGGACAGGCAGAGGTCGCGGCAGAGCGCTGGCATGCCGACATCATACCTCGCGCAGAGCGTGGTGATCTCGCGCTGGAGGTCGTGCTCGCCCGGCAACGCGCGCAGCCAGTCATGCAGGCGGTCGAATGCCGCCTGCTTCGCCGGCGCGGTCGTGGCATCGAGACGCAATGCGGCGTTGCCGATTTGCACCTCGACATGGCTCGCCTTGGCAATGACGGCCTCGAGCGCGATCCACCAGAGACGTCCGGTGCCCTCGGCGAAATCGGTCGCGACATAGATGGTGGAAGGTGCGCCGAATTCGCGCAGCACGGGGAGCGCAAAATCCCGGTTGTCGCGGTAGCCGTCGTCGAGCGTGAAGGCGGCGAAGCGGCGGGTGAACCGGCCCTGCACCAGCCGCTCATGCAATTCGTCCATCGAGACGATGTCGATGTCGTGCGAACGCAGATGGCGCAGCGTGGTGCGCAGGAAGTCCGGCGTGACCTCGAGATGCCGATTGGGCTGAAACGCATCCTCCCGGGGCGGCCGCACATGGTGCAGCATGAAAATCGCGCCGACGCCGGCGAGCAGCGGCCGCAGCAGGTGGTGCGCCCCGCTGAAATAGAGTGCTTCCAGCCCGACGCGGATGACGTTGTTGCGCAGTTGTTTCATTGAAGGCTGGTTGACCCCGGCATTCCACGGTCAACCTAGGGGGGAACCCTTGAAGAAAAAGTTAGTCCGGTTGCTCACCCCAAGCCTTCACAACGCCGCCATTTCCGGTTTGACAGCCCGCCAAGGGTTTGTTTTGTCTCCGGTTCCAGAGTTCGGGTCGTCGAATGCAGAAGCTTTTCAGGTGGGCCAGCAAATGGTGGCCGGGATTGATCCCCTTGGCCGTCATGTGGGGAATTGCGGCCTGGAATAACACCTTGCCGCTGGAGGCCGACCTCTCCGCCCGATCCGCCGCCGCCCTGAAAAATACCGTCCTGGACAAGACCCGGATCGCGGTGGCCGGCCGCGACGTCAGTTTTGCCGCCGAAGCGTTCTCGGAGGAGGGCCGCCGCGACGCCGTCATGGCGGTCGAAACCGTGCCGGGCGTGCGCCTGGTCGACGACCAGACCCGGCTGGTTCCCGAGGCCAAGCCTTTCGTCTGGAATGCGGAACGGGACGTCGTCCGGGTCACCCTGTCCGGCAGCGCGCCGCTGCCGGGGGTCAAGGGCCGGCTGATGGAGGCCGCCCGCAAGGACCTCGGCGGCATCGAGGTCGCCGATCAGATGGGATTGGCGCGCGGCGCGCCGCCGCGCTTCGAGAATGCCGCGATGCTCCTGCTCGACCAGGTCGGCAAGCTCAAGGACGGCAAGATCACGATCTCCGATACCAACGTCAGCCTGTCCGGCATGGCGCGCGAGCTCGGCGGCCGCGAAGCCATTGCGGCGGCGTTGAAGAATTTGCCGGAGGGTTTTTCGGTCGCGACCAACGACATCAAGGCGCCGCCTTACATCTTCCAGGCCTACAAGGATCCGGTCGCGGCCACCGTGACGCTGACCGGCTACGTGCCCGACAACACCATCCACGCGGCCATCGCCACGGCGGCTGGGCGAAAATTCTTCGGCGAGAAGATCGTCGACAATCTCAAGGCCAGTGTCGGCGCGCCTGCTTCGTTCGGCAATTCGGTGGTCGCCGCGCTTGGCGCATTGTCCCGGCTCTCGACCGGCACGCTGGTTGTGACGGATCGCGAGGTCAAGCTGTCGGGCGATGCGCTCTACGAGGGCGCGGCCGCCGATATCCGCGCAGGCCTTGGCAAGGATTTTCCCAAGACCTGGCAGTACAAGCCGGAAATCACGGTGAAGCCTGCCGCAGGTCCGGTCGACGGCACGGTCTGTCAGCAGCTGTTCTCCGAGCTCCTGACCAAGGGCAAGATCCGCTTCGAGCCGAAGCGCGCCACGATCGACCCGGATTCCGCAGGCCTGCTCGATCACCTCATCGAAACGGCGCTGCGCTGCCCGAACGCCATCATCGAGGTCGCCGGCCACACCGATTCCGACGGCGAGGACGCCTTCAACCAGGCGCTGTCGGAGAAGCGCGCCCAGGCCGTGATCGACTATCTCGTCAGGGCGGGCCTTCCGGCCGATCGCTTCACGGCGGTCGGCTATGGCAGCACGCAGCCGGT
The DNA here is from genome assembly GCF_024199885.1 of Bradyrhizobium sp. CCGUVB23. Taxonomy (NCBI): domain Bacteria; kingdom Pseudomonadati; phylum Pseudomonadota; class Alphaproteobacteria; order Hyphomicrobiales; family Nitrobacteraceae; genus Bradyrhizobium; species Bradyrhizobium sp. CCGUVB23. The sequence goes on along the minus strand of NZ_JANADQ010000001.1, from coordinate 3,319,707 downwards.
CGCCGGCAACGATACCGACGAAGGCAAGGCACAAAACCGCCGCATCGAATTTCTGGTGAGATGACATGTCCTTTCTGCTGTCGTTCCATTGGGGTTGGCTGGTCGGATCGCTGCTGCTCGGGCTGGCGATGGGATGGATCTCGGTGGTCCAGCGCGGTAGCGGCACCTCGAAGGTGCTGGCCCGCTGGCTTGCGGTCCTCGTGGCCGCGTTGGTCGCGGTCTCGCTCGCCCGCGTGGTCCCCGGCCGTTTCGGCTACTGGCTCGACCTCGGCCTTGTCATGTTCGGCTGCTATCTCGTCGGCTGCACCATTGGCGCCTGCCTGCGCAACTGGGTCGTCTCGCGTAGCGCACCCGCGGCCTGAGCTTTGCGCTTGCACCCGTGCCTATCCGCAAGGCGCGTTGACTGTCCCAGTGGCTGCGCCTTGGGCGCCGCACACGGCCACGGCGCTTCGGTGCATGCCAAAACTGCGTCCCGCCTTGCCTTTCCGCCGCCGATCGAAGGCCCGAAGATTGACGCCGGCTTAAGCCGCGGTGGAACATTGCCCCGGGCGAGATCATCAAAACTTCACGGCCCGTACGCAGGATCGCGATAGAGATTCGGCAACGGCCGTCGCGGAAAAGAACCAAACGGTGCAGGGCAAACGCGGGTACCCGCCTAAAATATTGAAGAAACGCGTTTTTGTGCTTATTGGCGAATTCCACTCCGGCTCAAAACGCGCTACTGGAGGGGTGGGGGGCAAGCGCGAAACTGGAGCCGGCGCCAAGGGTTCGCCGACTGCCTGTTCGTTTGCCACTTCGCGGCCGCCACGGCCGCGGAAGCGTAGTTCGAGGTCTAGATGCTGGAAGCCATACGCAGGGCGATGACGTTGCTGCGCCAGAAGCAAATCCTGCATAAGCTTGGCGTCGTGATCAGCGTGACGGTCATCGGCATCGCTTGCTACGTGCTTTACCACATGCTGCGCGGCATCGACTTCAACGAGGTGGTCGAGGCGATCAAGAGCACCGAGCCGAGCCAGATCGCGATGGCGGCGCTGTTCGTGGCCGCCGGCTATTTCACCCTGACCTTCTACGATCTGTTTGCGACGCGCGCGATCGGCCACGCCCACGTTCCCTACCGCATCAATGCGCTCGCCGCCTTCACCAGCTACTCGATCGGTCACAATGTCGGCGCCAGCGTCTTCACCGGCGGCGCGGTGCGCTATCGCATCTACTCGGCCTGGGGCCTCAATGCGATCGACGTCGCCAAGATCTGCTTCCTCGCCGGCCTGACCTTCTGGCTCGGCAACGCCGCGGTGCTCGGCCTCGGGATCAGCTATCACCCCGAAGCCGCGGCCTCGATCGACCAGCTGCCGCCCTGGCTCAACCGGCTGGTCGCGATGGCGATCATCGTCGCGCTGGTCGCCTATGTCGTCTGGGTCTGGACCCAGCCGCGCGTGGTCGGTCGTGGTCCCTGGACGGTGGTGCTGCCGGGCGGGCCGCTGACGCTGCTCCAGATCGCGATCGGCATCGTCGATCTCGGCTTCTGCGCGCTCGCGATGTACGTGCTGGTTCCGGACGAGCCCAATCTCGGCTTCGTCGTGGTCGCGGTGATCTTCGTGTCCGCCACGCTGCTCGGCTTCGCCAGCCACTCTCCCGGCGGGCTCGGCGTGTTCGATGCGGCCATGCTGGTCGGGTTGTGGCAGATGGACCGTGAGGAGCTCCTTGGGGGAATGCTCCTGTTCCGCGTCCTCTATTATCTTTCGCCCTTTGTCATATCTGTAATCTTGCTGACGTTTCGAGAGGTTATTATCGGCGCCCGATCCAAACGCCTGCAACAGGCGGCCCTCAAGCTCGATCCCGGCCCTGCGCGCGAAGCCGCTTATGTGAGAGAGCGCAGCGACAAGAGCGCCTGACCGGCCGACAATTCCTAAGGAGAAGCCTGCCCCGATGGCGATCGACGCCCACCCTTCTCCCTCGGTCCAGCCCTGGTCCGACCGGCTGCGGCATTCTGCGATCATCCTGATCGCGGCGGCGCTGGCGCTGTCGGTGGTGGTCTCGCTCGGGGAATTGTCGGTGACGCGGGCGGTCGCGGTCTTCCTCTGCATCGCGGCCGCGGCGCTGATCCCCTGGCGACTGCACGATACCGCAGCCTCGCGCGACGACGTCCGCCGCATCAACCCGGTCGAAAGCGCAGCGGTAGCCGCGGTGGTCTCGGGCATGCCGGACCCGGCCGTGCTGCTCGACCGCGCCGGGCGCGTCATCCATCTCAATGCCGCCGCAGCCCAGCTTGCGCCGGCGCTGCGCAAGAACGAGCTCGCCCAGTTCGCGTTGCGCTCGCCCGAGATCATCACTGCGCTGCGCGAGGCGATCGCTACATCCGAGCCACGCCGCGCCGATTATCTCGATCACGTTCCGGTCGATCGCTGGATGGAGCTGATCATCACGCCGGTCCCGGTGCCGACCACGTTCGGCGGCGCCGACAAATGCATGTTGATGACCTTCCATGACCAGACGCCGCTGCGCCGGGTCGAGGAGATGCGCGCCGATTTCGTCGCCAATGCCAGCCACGAGCTGCGCACGCCGCTGGCCGCGCTCTCCGGCTTCATCGATACGCTTCAGGGCCAGGCCAAGGATGATCCGAAGGCGCGCGAGCGCTTCCTCGGCATCATGCACACCCAGGCGACGCGCATGGCGCGGCTGATCGACGATCTGCTGTCGCTGTCGCGGGTGGAATTGTCGGCGCATGTGCGGCCCGACACGCTGGTCGATGTCGTGCCGATCATCCGCCAGGTCGCCGACGGGCTCGAACCGCTGGCGCGCGAGCGGCAGGTGGACGTCGAGATCGATCTGCCGGAGACGGCGGTGATGATCGCGGGCGACCGCGAGGAGCTGTTGCGCCTGTTCGAGAACCTGATCGAGAATGCGCTGAAATACGGCGCCTCGGGCGGGCGGGTGATCGTCTCGCTCACCATGGTCACTGCGGCCGACGGCTCGCCGGAGATCCGCGTCATGGTGCGCGACTTCGGGCCCGGGATTGCACCGGAACACCTGCCGCGGCTGACCGAGCGCTTCTATCGGGTTGACGTCGGCGACAGTCGCTCGCAGGGCGGGACGGGCCTCGGATTATCGCTGGTGAAACATATTGTTAACCGGCATCGCGGCCGGCTTTTGATCGAAAGCGTGCTCAAACAGGGCGCCACTTTCACCGCCTGTTTTCCCCAGGCGAAGCCCCCGGCTTCGAGCTGAAATCAAAGTTATTTCAGTAACTTAAGCCTGTCATCCGACTGTCACGAAACCTTCGTAAAAGCACTACCGACCGCTCCTAAAGGGGCGGCGCGGGAGCGCGATCGGGCGCGCATGGCGCTTCGCTCCCCCTATGGAGACCAGCATGAATTTCATCAAAACTATCGTCGCTGCTGGCCTGGTGGCCGCATCGACGTCGGCCTTCGCTGCCGATATCACCGGCGCCGGTGCGACCTTCCCGTTCCCGATCTATTCGAAGTGGGCTGACGCCTACAAGAAGGAGACCGGCAACGGTCTGAACTACCAGTCGATCGGCTCCGGCGGCGGCATCAAGCAGATCCAGGCCAAGACGGTGACCTTCGGCGCGACCGACGCTCCGCTCAAGGCCGAGCAACTCGACAAGGACGGTCTCGCGCAGTGGCCGATGGTCATGGGCGCCATCGTTCCCGTGGTCAACATCGAGGGCGTGAAGGCCGGCGAACTGGTGTTCGACGGCGAGACGCTCGCCAGCGTCTATCTCGGCAAGATCACCAAGTGGGATGATCCGGCCATCAAGAAGCTCAATCCGAACGTGAAGCTGCCCTCCGAGGCGATCACGGTCGTGCGCCGCTCCGACGGTTCGGGCACCACCTTCAACTTCACCAACTATCTCTCCAAGGCCAGCGCGGACTGGAAGAGCAAGGTCGGCGAGGGCACGGCCGTCGAATGGCCGGTCGGCGTCGGCGCCAAGGGCAACGAAGGCGTGTCCGGCAACATCAGCCAGACCAAGAACTCGATCGGCTATGTCGAGTACGCCTATGCCAAGCAGAACAAGCTGACCTACACCGGTCTCGTCAACAAGGCCGGCAAGCCGGTGCAGCCGACCGTCGAGGCGTTCCAGGCGGCCGCGTCCAACGCCGACTGGTCCAAGGCGCCCGGCTATTACGTGATCCTGACCGACCAGCCCGGCGACAAGTCCTGGCCGATCACCGCGGCGACCTTCATCCTCATGCACAAGGATGCGACCGACAAGGCGGCCTCGCAGGAAGCCATCAAGTTCTTCCGCTGGGCCTTCAAGAACGGCGGCAAGGCGGCCGAGGAGCTCGACTACATCCCGATGCCGGACAGCGTCGTCCAGCTGATCGAGAAGACCTGGGCTGCCGAGATCAAGAGCTGAGATGCTTGTGTCCCGGACGCGGTGCGGCATGAAATGCCGCGCCGCTGAGCCGGGACCATCACAACTTCGGCCCCGGATCAGCGTCGCACCGCTTCGCGCTGCGCCGCATCCGGGGCACGAGACCGACAACAGGCGCAACTTAATTGGTGCAGGGGATCGGCGTGGCAGAGATGGCCGTTCAGAGCGATATCGTCGACGACGCCGGACCATATGACCGCGCCAAGGCCTTGAGCGCGTTCAAGCTCGGCGACATGACCTTCTACTGGATCACGCGGCTCAGCGCGATCTCGGTGCTCCTGATCTTAGGGGGCATCATCCTGTCGCTGATCGTCGGCGCCTTCCCGGCGATCAGGGAATACGGCCTTTCGTTCCTGTGGACGCAGCGCTGGGCGCCCTCGGCCGATCCGCCCGTGCTCGGCGCACTCGGGCCGATGTACGGCACGCTCGTTACCTCCTTCATCGCGATGCTGATCGCCATCCCCGTTGGGCTCGGGATTGCGATCTTCCTCACCGAGCTCTGCCCGCAATGGCTGCGCCGCCCGATCGGCATGGCGGTCGAGCTGCTCGCCGGCATTCCCTCGATCATCTACGGCATGTGGGGTTTCTTTGTGCTGGGTCCGTTCCTGGCCAACACATTCCAGCCCTTCATGATCAAGCTGTTCGACGGCGTTCCCGTGCTGGGCGCGATCTTCGCCGGCCCGCCGTCCTATCTCAGCCTGTTCAACGCCTCGCTGATCCTGGCGATCATGGTGCTGCCCTTCATCACCTCGATCTCGGTCGACGTGTTCAAGACCGTGCCGCCGGTCCTGAAGGAAGCCGCCTATGGCGTCGGCTGCACCACCTGGGAGGTCGTGCGCAGCGTGGTGATCCCCTATACGCGTGTCGGCATCATCGGCGGGGTCATGCTGGCACTCGGCCGCGCGCTCGGCGAGACCATGGCGGTGACCTTCATCATCGGCAACTCCTTCCGTATCTCCTCCTCGATCTTCGCGCCGGGCACCACGATCTCAGCGGCGATCGCATCCGAGTTCGCCGAAAGCGACGGCCTGCACCAGTCCGGCCTGATCCTGCTCGGCCTCCTGCTGTTCGTACTCACGTTCTTCGTGCTGGCCGGTGCGCGGCTGATGCTGCTGCGGCTGGAACAGAAGGCGGGGAAGTGACGCCATGAACCCGATCTACGCACGCCGCCGCCGCAAGGACATCGTGATCCGCGGGCTCTGCATCGCAGCCGCCGCCTTCGGTGTGACCTGGCTCGCGCTGATCCTGATCACGCTGCTCTACAACGGCCTCACCGGTCTGAACCTTCAGCTCTTCGTCGCGGACACTCCGCCTCCGGGCTCGACCGAAGGCGGCCTGCGCAATGCCATCATCGGTTCGATCATCATGACCGTGATCGGCGTCGGCATCGGCGCGCCGCTCGGCCTGTTCGCCGGCACCTATCTCGCCGAGTACGGCCGCAACGACAAGCTGACCTCGGTGATCCGCTTCATCAACGACATCCTGCTCAGCGCGCCCTCGATCATCATCGGCCTGTTCATCTATGGCGCGGTGGTGGTGCCGATGCGCGGCTTCTCCGCGATCGCCGGCTCCCTCGCGCTGGCCGTCATCGTGATCCCGGTGGTGCTGCGCACGACCGAGGACATGCTGCTGCTGGTGCCGAACGCGCTGCGCGAAGCGGCCTCCGCGCTCGGCCTGCCGCGCTCGCTGGTGATCAAGCGGATCGCCTACCGCGCGGCGCGCTCCGGCCTCATCACCGGTGTGCTGCTCGCGACCGCCCGCGTTGCCGGTGAGACCGCGCCGCTGCTGTTCACCGCCTTGTCGAACCAGTTCTTCAGCCTCAGCCTGAACAAGACGATGGCGAATCTGCCGGTCACCATCAACAATTTCGTGCAGAGCCCCTACGCCTACTGGAAGCAGCTGGCCTGGAGCGGGGCGCTGCTGATCACCCTGACCGTGCTTGCCCTGAACATTGGCGCGCGCATTCTTGGCGCCGAGAGGACTGCAAAATGAGCGATCTGTCCGTTTCCGTAAGTTCCACCGGACGTCAGGCGTCGCCGACGCTGCCTGAGGCTCCGGCCAAGGTGACGGTGCGCAACCTCAATTTCTATTACGGCGAGCACCACGCGCTGAAGAACATCAACCTGACGCTCGGCACCAACCGCGTTACGGCGTTCATCGGTCCGTCGGGCTGCGGCAAGTCGACCCTGCTGCGCATCTTCAACCGGATGTACGATCTCTATCCGGGCCAGCGCGCCACCGGTCAGCTCATGCTCGACCAGACCAACATCCTCGACACCAAGCTCGACCTCAATCTGCTGCGCGCTCGCGTCGGCATGGTGTTCCAGAAGCCGACGCCGTTCCCGATGACGATCTACGAGAACATCGCCTTCGGCATCCGCCTCTATGAGAAGATCTCCAAGTCCGAGATGGACGACCGGGTCGAGAAGGCGCTGCGCGGCGGCGCGCTGTGGAACGAGGTCAAGGACAAGCTCAACGCCTCCGGCCTGTCGCTCTCCGGCGGCCAGCAGCAGCGTCTCTGTATCGCCCGCACCGTTGCGGTGCGTCCTGAGGTGATCCTGTTCGACGAGCCCTGCTCGGCGCTCGATCCGATCTCGACCGCCAAGGTCGAGGAGCTTATCCAGGAGCTCGCAGAGAACTACACGATCGCGATCGTCACCCACAACATGCAGCAGGCGGCGCGCGTCTCCGACAAGACCGCCTTCATGTATCTTGGCGAGTTGATCGAGTTCGACGAGACCAGCAAGATCTTCACGTCGCCCAGCGACCGGCGCACCCAGGACTACATCACCGGCCGCTTCGGCTGAGGAGACAGGAAATGGCTTCTGAACATACCGCAAAGGCCTTCGACACCGACCTCCAGGAGCTCACGCGGCTCGTTGCGGAGATGGGCGGCCTTGCCGAGCGCATGATCGTCGATTCCGTCGATGCGCTGATCCGCCGTGACGTCGCTCTCGGCCAGCGCGTGGTGGCGACCGACGCCGAGATCGACGCGCTCCAGAAGAAGATCGAGGAGCGCGCCGTGCTCACGATCGCGCGCCGGCAGCCGATGGCGGTCGACCTGCGCGAGATCGTCGGCGCCATGCGCGTTGCGACCGATCTGGAGCGGATCGGCGACCTCGCCAAGAACATGGGCAAGCGCGTCGCCGCGCTGGAAACCGATTTCCATCCGCTGAAGCTGTTCCGCGGCCTGGAACACATGACCGACCTCGTGCAGCAGCAGGTCAAGTCGGTGCTGGACGCCTATGCCGCGCATGACCTGCCGGCGGCGATGATGGTGTGGAAGGGCGACGAGGAGGTCGACGCGATCTGCACCTCGCTGTTCCGCGAGCTCCTCACCTACATGATGGAGGATCCGCGCAACATCTCGTTCTGCATCCATTTGATGTTCTGCGCCAAGAACATCGAGCGGATTGGCGACCATGCGACCAACATCGCCGAGACCGTCTTCTACATGATCGAAGGTCAGGCCATCGCGGACAAGCGGCCGAAGGGCGATATGACGACCTTCGCCACGACCGTGCCGAACACTTAAGGAGCGACGACGCCATGGGCGCACGCATTCTGGTTGTTGAGGACGAGGAAGCGCTGACCGAGCTGTTGCGCTACAACCTCGAAGGCGACGGCTACGATGTCGAGACGGTGATGCGCGGCGACGACGCCGACACCCGCCTCAAGGAGCACATTCCCGACCTGATCGTGCTCGACTGGATGCTGCCGGGACTGTCCGGCATCGAGCTGTGCCGCAGGCTTCGCGCCAGGCCCGAGACCAAGCAGCTGCCGATCATCATGCTCACCGCGCGCGGTGAGGAGAGCGAGCGGGTGCGCGGGCTTGCGACCGGCGCCGACGACTACATCGTCAAGCCGTTCTCGGTGCCCGAATTGCTCGCGCGCGTGAAAGGCCTGCTCCGGCGTGCAAGCCCCGAGCGGCTCGCGACCATACTCGCCTTTGGCGACATCGAGCTCGACCGCGAGAAGCGCCGCGTGGCGCGCTCCGGTCGGCCGATCGACCTCGGCCCGACCGAATATCGCCTCCTGGAGTTCTTCCTGGAGCATCCCGGCCGGGTGTTCTCGCGCGAGCAGCTGCTCGACAGCGTCTGGGGCCGCGACATCTATATCGACGAGCGCACCGTCGACGTCCACATCGGCCGCCTGCGCAAGCTGCTCAATCTCGGTCGCGAGCAGGACCCGATCCGCACCGTCCGTGGCGCCGGCTACGCGCTGGATGATCGTTTCGCGAAGGCGGAGCAGACGTAAAAAAGCGCGCCGGATGGCGCGCTGACGTTTCTCGATCAAGCGTCCCGGCCTTGCACCGGGACGTTGTCGTTTGTGGCTGAACTCAGCGCGTGCCGGGCTTGGCCGGTGCGCGGCGGCGGTCGGCGGCCGGCTGGTAGGCGACGCGCGAGTGCTGTGCGCAATAGGGCAGGCCCGAGAGCGACTTGCCGCCGCAGAAGAAGAAATCCGGGCTCGAGGGATCGCCGACCGGCCAGTGGCAGGTCGCCTCGTTGAGCTCGAGCAGCGACAGGCGCTGGCTCATCGGAACGACATTGTCATAGGTGATCGGATCGGGCTCGACCTCGACCTCGAAGGCCTGGGCGAGGGCGGTGTTGCCGCGCGAGATCGGGCGGCTCACCCGCATCATGTGCTGCGCCGGGCGCGCCTTGCGCGGCCGGGGAGCCGCCGAGGACGGGCTCTTGGCGCGGCCGGACAGGCCCAGCCGGTGCACCTTGCCGATTACGGCGTTGCGGGTCACATTCCCGAGTTCGGCAGCGATCTGGCTGGCCGAAAGCCCGGCTTCCCAGAGCTTTTTCAATTGCTCGACGCGATCGTCGGACCAGGTCAAAACCGTCATTGCACCCTTCCCCTCGCCGCGCGCCTGCCAATCCCTTGGGGCCGCGTGGCGATGTCTAAGCCTCGAAAAACCCGTGCCGCCAGAATCCCTTAAGGCTCGCCGGGCGCGAAAACGCACCTGAACGCTACGCCGGTACATGAGGACTAAGAGGATCAGAACTGCTGCACGAGATGTCGTATCTGACAGGGGAAACGCTACAATATGGCGTGACTCCCGCGCAAGAGTCTGCGGCTCCGCGTCCACATGTTCCGTCGCTAAAAGAACTCAAAAATGCCACCGCAAGACTACGGCCGCACGCCTTGCAGGGCCTTCTGGCGGCATTGACAGCGGTTTTTCCAAGCATAAAATGGTGACACGTGCCGCCCTTAAAAGGCGGCACGTTTCGTTTTCCGGGCAGGTCAACGATGCGCTGCGCAAGGCAGTCTCGTGAGCCAGCCTCAACATTCAAGTGACCGTCATGACCAAAAGCGCCGCGACGCATTTGCTTCCCGTTTTCGCCAGGGCCGAGCTCGGCTTCGAGCGCGGCGAAGGCTGCTGGCTGGTCGCGACCAATGGCGAGCGCTATCTCGATTTCACCTCGGGTGTCGCCGTGAATGCGCTGGGCCATGCACATCCCGCTTTGGTCAAGGCCTTGCAGGAGCAGGCCACGAAGCTCTGGCACATGTCGAACCTGTTCCAGAGCCCGGACGGCGAGAAGCTGGCAGTCAGGCTCTGCAACGAGAGCTTTGCGGACTTCGTGTTCTTCTGCAATTCCGGCGCCGAGGCGATGGAATGCGTAATCAAAGTGGTGCGCCGCTATCACGCCTCCAAGGGCCATCCCGAGCGCTACCGCATGATCACTTTCGAGGGCGCCTTCCATGGCCGCACGCTGGCAACGCTCGCGGCGACCGGCTCGGCAAAATATCTCGAAGGTTTCGGCCCGCAGCTCGACGGCTTTGACCAGGTGCCGCATGGCGACCTCGAAGCCGTCAAGAAGGCGATCGGCCCACAGACTGCAGGCATCCTGATCGAGCCGATCCAGGGCGAGGGCGGCGTACGCTCGGCTCCTCCCGCCTTCTATCGCGCGCTGCGCCAGCTCTGCGACGAGCATGGTCTTCTGCTTGCCTTCGACGAGGTGCAGACCGGCATGGGCCGCACCGGCGATCTCTTTGCCCATCGCCGTCTCGGCGTGACTCCCGACGTGATGTCGCTTGCGAAGGCACTCGGCGGCGGCTTTCCGATCGGCGCGTGCCTTGCGACCGCCGAAGCCGCCTCAGGCATGACGCCCGGCTCGCACGGCTCGACCTTCGGCGGCAATCCGCTCGCCGTGTCCGCGGCGAACGCCGTGCTCGACGTCATGCTCAAGCCCGGTTTCTTCGATCACGTGCAGAAGATGTCGCTGCTGCTCAAGCAGAAGCTGGCCTCCGTGATCGACCGCCATCCCGATGTCGTCAGCGAGGTGCGCGGCGAGGGGCTTTTGATCGGCCTCAAGGCCGTCGTGCCCTCCGGCGATCTCGCCACGGCGCTGCGCAACGAAAAGCTGCTCACCGTCGGCGCCGGCGACAATGTGGTGCGCTTCCTGCCGCCTTTGATCGTCACCGAGGTGGAGATCGAGGAGGGGGTCGCGCGGCTCGAGCGCGCCTGCACGGCGATTGAATCGAATCTCAAGGCACGGGCGGCAGGCTGATGAGCAAGACGCCCAAGCACTTCCTGGACATCAACGAGCTGCCGCTGGCGGAGCTCAAGAGCATGCTCGCCGCTTCCTCCGCCATGAAGGCGAAGCAGAAGGCGCATCAGCCGGTCAAGCCGCTCGAAGGCAAGACGCTGGCGATGATCTTCGAGCGTCCGTCGACGCGGACGCGGGTGTCGTTCGATGTCGCCATGCGCCAGCTCGGCGGCGAGCCCATCATGCTCACCGGCGCCGAGATGCAGCTCGGCCGCGGCGAGACCATCGCCGACACCGCGCGCGTGCTGTCGCGCTATGTCGATGCCATCATGATCCGCATCCTCAATCACGATGCGCTGCTCGAGCTCGCGGCGAATGCGACCGTGCCCGTCATCAACGGGCTGACGCGGCGTTCGCATCCCTGCCAGGTGATGGCCGACCTCATGACCTATGAGGAGCATCGGGGGCCGATCGAAGGAAAGACGGTGGCCTGGACCGGCGACGACAACAACGTTCTCGCCTCCTGGGCGCATGCCGCCGAGCGCTTCAAGTTCAACCTCAATGTCGCGACCCCGCCGGAGCTCGCGCCGAAAAAGGCGATGCGCGACTGGGTGAAGGCGACGGGCGCTCCGATCATGCTGGGTACCGATCCGGAAGCCGCGGTGCGCGGCGCCGATTGCGTCGTCACCGATACCTGGGTCTCGATGGGCGACAAGGAAGGCGAGCGCCGCCACAACGTGCTCAAGCCCTACCAAGTGAACGCCAAGCTGATGTCGCTCGCCAAGCCCGATGCGCTGTTCATGCACTGCCTGCCCGCCCATCGCGGCGAGGAGGTTACCGACGAGGTGATCGACGGCCCGCAATCCGTCGTGTTCGACGAGGCCGAAAACCGCCTGCACGCGCAGAAGGGCATTTTGGCCTGGTGCTTTGACGCGGTGAAGTAGGTTTGGATCGTCGTCCTGGCGGACGACAGTGCCGTGGCGATGGCGGCGTGGCGCTGCTTTCGCCCTAACGTTGGTCGTCGTCCCGGACAAGCGCAGCGAAGCGGAGCGCAGATCGGGGACGACACCGAATATGGTGTGCTGTGTACGATCCATTCTGCATCCGAAACGGAGCGTCTCGTCACCCCTTCCATTTCACCTCCTCCGACCCCAGATAGAGCGCCATGGTCTCCCAATCCCCTGACATCAAAGCCGGGCCCGAAAGCCCGGTTCGCGCGCCGTCTTCCGTTCCCGTCGACGATGCCGTGCTGCCCTTCGAGGTCGATGCGCTCGACGTGCGCGGGCGCTTGACCCGGCTCGGGCCCACGCTCGACGATATCCTCACCAAGCACGATTATCCCGCGCCGGTCGGCAAGCTGCTTGGCGAGGCCATCGTGCTGACGACGCTGCTCGGCTCGGCGGTGAAATTCGAAGGTCGCTTCATTCTTCAGGCGCAGACTGACGGCCCGGTGTCATTCCTGGTGGTCGACTTCAAGGCACCCGACCGCCTGCGCGCCTATGCCCGCTACGACGCCTCGCGGCTCGGCGAGGCGAAGGACTCCGGCTCGCTGCTCGGTCGCGGCCATCTCGCCATGACCATCGACCAGGGCGCGGATATGAGCCGCTACCAGGGCCTCGTCGCGCTCGACGGCGGCAGCCTGGAAGACGCCGCGCATGAGTACTTCCTGCGCTCGGAGCAGATCCCGACCCAGGTGCGCCTCGCCGTCGGCGAGGAATGGCGCTCGAGCGACGGCGGCAAGCACCGCTGGCGCGCCGGTGGTCTCTTGATGCAGTTCTTGCCGAAGGCGCCGGAGCGCGCGCGACAGGCCGACCTGCATCCCGGTGACGCGCCCGAAGGCACCACGCCGCATACCGTCGCCGAGGACGATGCCTGGGTCGAGGCGCGCTCGCTGATCGGCACGGCCGAGGACGTCGAGCTGATCGATCCCGATCTCTCCGGCGAGCGGCTGTTGTACCGCCTCTTCCACGAGCGCGGCGTGCGCGTGTTCAAGCCGCACGGTCTGAAGGCGGAATGTTCCTGCTCGCGCGATGCGGTGGCAGCGATGCTGAAGAGCTTTTCGCCGGATGATCGTGCCGCGATGGTCAAGGACGACAAGGTCGTCGTGACCTGCGAGTTCTGCAGCTCGGTGTATCAATTCACGCCGCACGAGGCGGGCGTGGAAAACGCGTAGCCAAGCGCTCGGAAATCGTAGGTGGGCAAAGCGAAGCGTGCCCATCAACTTCTGTCGCATGATTGGAGAGATGGTGGGCACGCTTCGCTTTGCCCACCCTACGGCAGCTACAGTCGCGATACCGCAGCTCGCCGCCCCTCAATTCAACACCCGCTTGCCGCCGTCCGGGCTGTCCAGCGAGAACGTCGGCACGTCGATCTCAAATCGCTCGCCGCTTTCGTTGACCATCTGGTAGCGGCCGGTCATGAAGCCCGAGGCGGTCGAGAGCGGGACGCCGGAGGTGTATTCGTAGCGCTCGCCGGGCGCGAGGATTGGCTGCTCGCCGATCACGCCTTCGCCTTTAACCTCCTGCTGCCGCCCCGTCGCGTCGGTGATGATCCAGTGCCGCGTCTTGAGCTGCACGGTCTCGTCGCCGGAATTGGTGATCACGATGGTGTAGGACCAGAAGTAGCGCGAGCGCTCGGCCGACGACTGCTCCGGGACAAAGTTCGGCTCGACGGTCACTTCGATCTGGCGGGTCACGGCACGGTACATGGCTGCCATCATAACGAAAAGCTTGCCGGGAACCAATCGTGGCTCGCGGCGTCAGCGACATCGTGCCGCCCGAATTGGCACCGTAGTTACACCCCAATGTGATCCGATCGCTTTGCGAGCAGGCCACCGGCCCGGTACACTCCTCAAACGCTGCGATTTGCGCAAGGGTTTTGGCCCGATGACCATTGCCGACCAAGTGACGGGATCACCGGTCGCCGGAACCGCGGATGCCAAGTCCACCGTGGAGGCGAAGCCGCGCGCGGCGGCGCCCGCCATCACGCTGCCCGTCATCGGCGAGCGCGAGCTTCGCCTCGACCTTTTCCGCGGGCTGGCGTTGTGGCTGATCTTCATCGACCACTTGCCGCCAAATCTGCTGACCTGGTTCACCATCCGCAACTACGGCTTCAGCGACGCCACCGAGATCTTCATCTTCATCTCCGGCTACACCGCGGCCTTCGTCTACGGCCGCGCGATGCTGGACTCAGGCGTCGTCATCGCCACGGCGCGGATCCTGCGTCGGGTTTGGCAGATCTATGTCGCCCACGTCTTCCTGTTCACGATCTTCCTCGCGGAAATCTCCTATGTCGCGACCAGCTTCGAGAACCCGCTCTACACGGAAGAGATGGGCATCATGGATTTCCTCAAGCAGCCCGACGTCACCATCGTGCAGGCGCTGCTGCTGCGCTTCCGGCCCGTCAACATGGACGTGCTGCCGCTCTACATCGTGTTGATGCTGGCGCTGCCGCTGATCCTCTGGCTGATGAAATGGAAGCCGGATCTCACGCTCGGCCTGTCGGTCGTGCTCTACGTGGTGACTTGGGAGTTCGATCTCTATTTTTCGGCCTATCCGAACGGCTTCTGGGCGTTCAACCCGCTGGCCTGGCAATTGCTGTTCGTGTTCGGTGCCTGGTGTGCGCTCGGAGGTGCACGGCGCATGTCACGGATCCTGGCATCACCCGTGACGATGTGGATCTCGATCGCCTATCTGGCCGCGGCGTTCTACGTGACGTTGACCTGGTACGTGCCGCAGCTCTCCCACTTCATGCCGAAGCGGATCGAGCAGTGGATGTATCCGATCGACAAGACCGATCTGGACGTGCTGCGCTTCACGCATTTCCTGGCGCTGGCCGCGCTCACCGTGCGCTTCCTGCCGCGGGACTGGCCGGGCCTGAAATCGCCTCTCCTGAGGCCGTTGATCCTCTGCGGCCAGCATTCGCTGGAGATCTTCTGCCTCGGCGTGTTCCTGGCCTTTGCCGGCCATTTCATCCTGGCCGAGGTGTCCGGTGGCCCGGGCATGCATGCGCTGATTAGTCTCTGCGGAATCCTGATCATGTGGGCCATGGCCTGGGTGATTTCGTGGTACAAGCAGGTGGCTGACAAGAGCGGTTCGAAAACCAAAAACGCCGTCGGCAACGCCGATCTGGCGGGAGGGGGCTGATGAAGGCGAAGGTTCTCCGGAGCCTGATCCTGCTATGCGGTGTGCTCGCCGCGCCTTCCGCGCGCGCCGAGGATAATGCTGCGCCTCAAGCTCCCGCAGGGCCTGCGGCCTGCGAGGTGCCGTCCTATCTGCTCGCCACCGAAAGCCAGCTCCCGAAGGTCGCCGAGGCCGTGAAGAGCGAAAAGCCGCTCGAAATCCTGGTCGTCGGCAGCCGGTCGACCACCATCCCGTCGTCGGAAGAGAGCTCCTATCCGGCCCGGCTGCAGGCGATCCTGAAGGAGAAGCTGCCGTCGGAACCGGTGCACGTCTCCGTAGAACTACAGAGCAAGAAGACCGCAGAAGAGGCCGCATCCACCTTCGTTAAGCTTATGGAAGCGAAAAGGCCTACTTTGGTCATCTGGCAGACCGGGACCGTGGATGCTATCCGATCCATCGATCCCGATGAGTTCCGCGGTGCCGTCACGGATGGCGTTACTGCGCTGCAAAACGCTGGGGCCGACGTTATATTGATGAACTTGCAGTATAGCCCGCGGACCGAAACCATGATCTCGGTGCCGCCCTACCTAGATAATATGCGCGTGGTCGCGCAGGAGCATGATATTCCGCTGTTCGACCGTTTCGCGATCATGCGTCAATGGAATGATCAGGGGCAGTTCGACCTGTTCAATTCGTCGCGTGGACCGGAGTTGGCGAAACAGGTCCATGATTGCCTTGGCCGGGCGCTGGCGCAGTTCGTCGTCGATGCCGCCCATCTGGGTCCGGCCCAGCAGCAAAATTGAGGTTCAGCGTAAATGAGTTCTTTCCGCCCTTTTGGCCTGACGGCATGGCTGGCTGCGCCCATAGCGGCCGCGCTGCTGATGCCTGTGGCGCTGTCACCCGCCCACGCGCAGGCCGTGGCGGTCGCGCCGACGGCCCCACAGGCCGCTGGTCCGGCGCCCGCACCGCAGATCACGACCCCCGCGACCAGCCAGCAAGACTTTCCCGAGCAGCGCGGCCTCACCGCGCGGGCCATTGACAGGGTCAAGCAGGTCGCCAAATCCGCCGGCGACATCTTTAGCCGCGTGCCGTGCCTGCCGCCCAAGGGCAGCGCGAACAAGGGCAGCGCGAAATCGATGGGCTCGCTGCCGCATGTCGCGGGCAAGCTGGTCGCCGGCAAGCCGGTCGTGATCGTCGCGTTCGGATCGTCGTCGACGGCGGGCTTCGGTGCGAGCTCGCCCGATTTCAACTATCCGAACCGCCTCGCCGGACAGCTTCGCCGGCAATATCCGACTGCCGACATCACCGTCATCAACGCCGGTGTCGGCGGCGAGGACGCGCCCGAGATGATGAAGCGCCTCCAGAAGGAGGTGATCGACGTGCATCCGGACCTCGTGATCTGGCAGGTCGGCACCAATGCGGTGCTGCGCAACCTCGATCCGGGCGACACCGCAAAGCTCGTCGAGGACGGCATCACGCGCATCCAGGCGGCCGGCGATGCCGACATCGTGCTGGTCGATCCGCAATATTCGCCGCGCGTCACCGAGCGCCCCGAGAGCGCCGGCAAGATGGTGAAGCTGCTCGGCCGTGTCGCCGAGCTCCGCCACGTCGGGATCTTCCCGCGCTTCGAGGTGATGCGCGACTGGCACGAGAAGCAGGCCATTCCGGTCGAGAGTTTCGTGATCTCCGACGGCCTGCACATGAATGATTGGGGCTACGCCTGCTTCGCGCAGCTCCTCGGCGACGACATCATCCGCTCCGTCGGCCAGATCAAGTTAGGGGTCAACGTGCCTGCCGACGTGCGGACGTATAGGCCGATGTAGCTGCCGTAGGGTGGGCCGTGCCCACCACTTTATCTAACTCAAACGTCGGCAGAAGTGGTGGGCACGCTTCGCTTTGCCCACCCTACGATTTCGAGTGCGTGGTTACGCCTTCTCCAGCGCCGCGGTGAGATCCTCGATCAGATCATCGGCATGCTCGAGCCCCGCGGAGAAGCGTATAAAGCCCTCGCTGATGCCGAGCGCAGCGCGGTCTTCCGGCTTCAGGCGCTGATGCGTCGTGGTCGCCGGATGCGTCACCAGACTCTTGGCGTCGCCGAGATTGTTCGAAATCTTCGCCAGCTTAAGCGCATTGAGCACGCGGAATGCCGCCTGCTTGCCGCCCTTGACCTCGAAGCCGACCAGCGTCGAGCCGCCGCGCATCTGCTTCTTCACCAGCGCCGCCTGCGGATGATCGGCGCGGCCGGGATAGACCAGCCGCGAGATCTTTGGATGGCTCGCGAGCACCTCGGCAACGCGGGCCGCGGTGTCGGTCTGCGCACGCACGCGCACGCCGAGCGTCTCCAGCCCCTTGAGCAAAACCCAGGCGTTGAACGGCGAGATCGACGGCCCGGTCTGGCGCATGAAATTGTGGATGTGCTCGGCGATGAAGGCTTCCGACGACAGGATGACGCCCCCCAGGCACCGACCCTGGCCGTCGATATGCTTGGTCGCGGAATAGACCACGACATCGGCACCGAGCGCGAGCGGGCTCTGCCAGATCGGGGTGGCGAACACGTTGTCGACAACGAGCCGTGCGCCGCCCTTGTGCGCGATCTCGGCGATGGCCGGGATGTCGAGCACGTCGAGCGTCGGATTGGTCGGGCTCTCCAGGAAGAACGTCTTGGTGTTCGGCTTGACCGCGCGCTGCCACTGGTCGAGATCCAGACCATCGACCAGCGTGGTCTCGATGCCGTAGCGCGGCAACAGATCCTGCACCACGTAGAGGCACGAGCCGAACAGTGCCTTTGATGCCACCACGTGATCGCCAGACTTCAAGGGCGCCAGGATCGCGGTTGTCACCGCGGCCATGCCGGTCGCTGCCGAGCGGGCGGCTTCGGCGCCTTCGAGCTCGATCATGCGCTGCTCGAACATCGCGATCGTGGGGTTGGAATAGCGCGAATAGATGAAGCCGGGATCTTCGCCCTTGAACCGCGCCTCGCATTCCTCGGCGCTCGCGTAGACGTAGCCCTGGGTCAGGAACAACGCCTCGGACGTCTCGCCATATTGCGAGCGCAGGGTGCCGGAATGGACCAGGCGGGTTTCGGGACGGTATTGCGCGGCGGACGCCGGGGACTTCGACATAGGACCTCCAACGTGACCACTTGAAAATGGTCACAAAAAAACCGGCCTGGATATCTCCACTGGCCGGGATCACAGAGGTCCCCGGCCTGTTTAGCGATTTATTTAACGTGGCTGCAAGCCGGCCGGCTCAAATCACCACGGGATAAGTCATGCTCATATTCCGCCATGCCCTTTTCGTCAAGGCATCCATCGGATAGCGGTAAAAGGTTCGTTTTTCCGCATTTTTGGATGCGTTTGACCCGAGATGAGGACCACCGGTTGACGTTCACGGTCGCCGCCGACGCCAATGGTATTCTGCCCGACCGCATGATCGCGGCGATGGCGGATGACGGGCTCATCCTGCCCGCCTACGACTTCGTCGAAAGCCAGATCCAGCCGGCGAGCCTCGATTTGCGTCTCGGCGATATCGCCTACCGCGTCCGCGCGAGCTTCCTGCCCGGGCCGGGCGCGACCGTCGCCGAGCGCATCGATGAGCTGAAGCTGCATGAGTTCAGCCTTGCCGACGGCGCGGTGCTGGAGACCAATTGCGTCTACATCGTGCCGCTGCTCGAGAGCCTCGCGCTGCCGCCGGAGATCGTCGCGGCCGCCAATCCGAAGAGCTCGACCGGCCGGCTCGACGTCTTTACCCGCGTGATCGCCGACGGCACCCGCCGCTTCGACATGATCGGCGCGGGCTATCATGGCCCGCTCTATGCCGAGATCAGCCCAAAAACGTTTCCGGTGCTGGTGAGCGAAGGCTCGCGGCTATCGCAGGTGCGCTTCCGCACCGGCGATGCCATCCTCAACATTGACCAGCTCGAGGCGCTGCATGCGACCGAGCGTCTCGTCGATATCGACGAGGCCGATCTCACCGGCGGTGTCGCCGTCTCTGTCGATCTCTCCGG
Organism: Bradyrhizobium sp. CCGUVB23; assembly: GCF_024199885.1. NCBI lineage: Bacteria > Pseudomonadati > Pseudomonadota > Alphaproteobacteria > Hyphomicrobiales > Nitrobacteraceae > Bradyrhizobium > Bradyrhizobium sp. CCGUVB23. The sequence continues at coordinate 3,300,687 of NZ_JANADQ010000001.1, read as the reverse complement.
CGAGAAGGGCGGCGGCTTCGTCGGCTATCGCGCCAAACGACACACCGGCGTCGTCGACGTCGATCGCCGCGCCGGCTACGCGGTCGAGGATTTCTGGGAGCCGATCTCGGCGCGTCCCGACGGCAGCCTCATTCTCGATCCCGGCGAGTTCTACATCCTCGCCTCCAAGGAAGCCGTGCAGGTGCCGCCGGACTACGCCGCGGAGATGGTGCCGTTCGATCCTCTGGTCGGCGAATTCCGCGTGCACTATGCCGGCTTCTTCGATCCCGGCTTCGGCTATGCCGGTGCGGGCGGGCAAGGCGCGCGCGCGGTACTCGAGGTGCGCTCGCGCGAAGTGCCCTTCATCCTCGAGCACGGCCAGATCGTCGGCCGCCTCGTCTACGAGAAGATGCTGGCGCGGCCCGACGCAATGTACGGCCAGCGCATCGGCTCGAACTACCAGGCGCAGGGCCTGAAGCTGAGCAAGCATTTCCGGGTGTAGCCGCATCCTCCGATGTCATGCCCCGGCTTGATCGGGGCACCACTACGCCGCGGCCCATTGTTCAGGCTCGACCGCCTCTGGAATACCGGATCGCCCGATCGAGGTCGGGCGATGACACCGAATGTGCGTCAGGTTGCGAAGCGAAATCCGGGAACTCTCGCCACCAAAAAGATCCCGGATTGCGCTGCGCTCCATCCGGGCTACATTCCGTCCGAGGTGACGACATGACAGATCAATCCGACCTCGACACAAGAATTCTCGAAGACGCCGCGGATGCGCTGATCTATTCGGATCGGGCGGGCACGATCGTCCGATGGAATCGCGCCTCGAGCGCGCTGTTCGGTTTCTCCGCGCAGGAGGCGCTCGGCCAGAACCTCGACCTGATCGTTCCCGAGCATTTGCGCGCCGCGCATTGGAAGGGCTTTGAGACTGCGACGTCGAGCGGCGCGATGAAGCTCGCCGGCCGCCCTACGCTGACCCGCGCGCTGCACAAGAGCGGGCGCAAGCTCTACATCGAGATGACGTTTGCGCTAGTCAGAGACGCTGGCGGCGCCGTGCAGGGGGCGGTGGCAATGGCGCGCGATGTGACCGAAAGGGTCGAACGCGAGCGCGCGGCCAAGGCTGCGTCGCCGCCGCCAACTTCGTGATCCGGAATTGGGCTAGGAAGCGTGCAGGGCGCCCTGCACGAGCGTCAGCTTGCTCGTCACTGGGGGCAGTGACACACTCGATCAAAACAACGATCGGGAGCGAACATGGCCGCTGCAGCAGACTCCGCGCAGGAAGCCCGGTGGCAACGCTGGCGCGCCATCGCCGATCTCTACCACGCCTATTTCACCGGCCTCATCCTCACCGTGGTGACGCGACGCGGCACGGCGGATGCTGCCGAATTCGTCTTCCGCGTGTTTCGCCACCAGCAGCAGGAGCGTTTCCTTCCCGGGCTCGACAAGCTCGGGCTGCGTCATTTGCCGCCGGCGGTGGCGGCTGCGCAATATCACTATCTCTCCAACTGGATCGGCGGCGTGCATGTCGAATACATGTATGAGAGCGATGCTAAGGCCTGGATCCGCTATCCGCCGCCACGCTGGATCTGGAAGGGCCCCGCGATCTGCGGCATTCCCGGCGAGGTGTCGCGCGCGATGCTGCGCGGCTGGCACGCCAACAACGGCGCGGCGCTCGGTGATCTCAGGCTCGGCTTCGTCTGCACCAAGCAGAGCGTCGACGGCCAGGACGGGCTCGAAGGTTACTACTACGAATATGATCATCCGCTCGAGGTCGACCAGCGCCTGGTATTCGCGCGCCATGTCGAAGCACCGCTGTTCGATGCGGACAGCGCGCCGGCACTGCCGGTCGCGAGCTGGCCAAAGCCGCGGCTGGAAAAGGCCTATCGCAACTACGCGATGGAATATGTCCGCACGGCCGCGCCTGTGATGGTGCAGTTGTTCGGTCCCGAGGATGCCGGATATCTCCTGCATCTGACGGGCAAACTGATCGGCATGCAGAGTTTTGACGAGGTCGCGGCGGCGCTGGGGAAGAGCCGCGGCGGCGCGAAGGAGTTTGCATCCTTCCTGAACGCCCTGCTCGCGGCACAGGACGATGCGGCCGATCTTGCGGAGTCCGAAGGCGGCTTCGAGATCGGTCAGCAAAGCTGGAAGCTGATGGATGATGTCGCCGATTATCATCCGGCTATCGCGAAGGTGCTGCAAGGCCTGTTCGAGGGGCTTGCGGCCGGCTGCGGGCGTCATATCGGCGTCAGGCTGCAAGCGGGTGCAGGCGGCAAGCCGCCGCTGCTCTGGAGCATCGGTTAGCGAAGCACCTTCCATGCGCCGAAATGCGCTCCCGCAGGGCACGCTTGCGCCTGACGCAGGTGGAATCGGTCATCGCCGTGCTAACACTGGCCATTCATCAGGTTCGTTCATGGGTTGAATCGGTCAATTGACGGTGAACGTGATCATACTCACAGACGCTGCGATCCAATCGTCGTAGCACCTTCTTAAAGAGTCATTTGGAGAGGATCTTAAAGAGTCATTTGGAGAGGAAATGTCCGACGTCGGCGTCGCCGAGATTCCGGTCGATGAGGAGGAGCGTCCCAAGCCGCCGCAGTCGCGGCCGGCGAGATCTGCTGCGCCACGGAGCGCGCTGGTCGATGGGCCGATCCTGCGCACGCTGCTCGGGCTTGCCTGGCCGAACGTGATCGGGCTCTCCGCTGGCACCTGCGTGGTGATCGCGGAGACCTCCTATATCGGCCGCCTAGGCGTCGAATCGCTCGCCGCGATGGCGCTGGTGTTTCCCTGCGTGATCCTGATGATGACGATGTCCGGCGGCGCCATGGGCGGTGCTGTGGCTTCCGCGATTGCGCGTGCGCTGGGGGCGGGCGACCGCGAGCGCGCCGGAACGCTTGCCGCGCACGCGCTCCTGATCGGCATTAGCTTCGGCCTCGTCTTCATGCTGGGCATGCTGATCTTCGGGCCGCTTCTTTTGGAGCTGCTCGGCGGCCGCGGCAATGTGCTTGCGCAGGCGATCGCCTATACGCAGGTGTTCTTCGGCGGCGCGGTGCTGCCCTGGCTGCTCAATACTTTGGCTGGCGTGCTGCGCGGCACCGGCAACATGAAGCTGCCCTCGCTGTTGATGCTCAATTCGGCGGTATGCCAGATCATCCTCGGCGGCACGCTGGGCCTCGGGCTCGGCCCCGTCCCGCAATTCGGTATGCGCGGCGTCGCCGCCGGCGCGCTGATCGCCTACACGATCAACATCGGCGTGATGAGCTGGTATTTGTTTTCCGGCCGCGCGCGCGTTGTGCCCAAGCTGGCCGGCCTGAAGATCCAATGGGCGATGTTCTTCGACATCCTGAAAGTGGGCGCCATCGCCTGCTTCTCACCGCTGCAATCAGTGCTGACGATCTCGATCTTCACCCATATGCTGGCCAAGTTCGGCACCGCGATCCTCGCCGGCTACGGCGTCGGCGCGCGGCTCGAGTTTCTGCTGATCTCGATCGCGTTCTCGTTCGGCATCGCCTCGGTGCCGATGGTCGGCATGGCGATCGGCGGCGGCAAGATCGCACGCGCACGCCGCATTGCCTGGACGGCCGGCGTGGCAGCATTCTTCGCGGTGGGCACGCCCGCGAGCCTGATTGCGATCTTCCCCGATCTCTGGGTCAATATCTTCACCGACAGCGCGACCGTGCGCGCGACGAGTCATCAATATCTCTCCACCGTCGCGCCGTTCTACGCCTTCATGGGCCTCGCCACGGCAATGTATTTTTCCTCGCAGGGCGCGGCCAAGGTGCTGGGACCGGTGCTGGCGCAGACCGCGCGGCTCGTCTTCATCGCGACGATCGGCTGGTGGCTGTCGACGCATGAAGCGACCGCGCAAAGCTACTTCTGGCTCGCCGCAAGCTCGATGGTCTTGCTTGGAACGCTGTCCTGTTCCAGCGTCGTGCTGACGCGCTGGGGACCGCGCGAGACGAAGCCCGCGATCAGGCCGGTTCTTTCGGCCGCGGCGGACTAGGGCGCTTGCCGCATTTTGTTTCCAAATGTTTCTATCTATCGCCAAGCAATATCGAGTAACTGGAGCTGCTCTCTGCCGAAGGCCCCGCGCAAGCTCTTGAGGACAACGTCGCCTCGAGTCCAGCTAAAGCACGGAAAGCCACCATGACCTCGATTTCGGCGCTCTCCTCCCGCCACCACCACACATCGCCGTTGCAGCGACTACAAGACGAGCTGCAAGCTGAAGTGAGTTCGGGCGCGATCAATTCGTCCGATCAGTCGGCGCTGTCGTCCGCCCTCAGCGACATTGATTCCGCCTTGCAATCGAGCAGCGCGAGCGATCAATCAAGCGGTAGCAGACCATCGACCGACGGTTTCAAGTCAAAGATCGATGATCTTATCCAGCAGGAAGTGTCGGCCGGCAAGCTGACCGACCAGCAGGGCACCGAGCTGCAAGGTATCTTCAAGGCCGCGTTCTCCCATGGGCCGGGTGGAGCAGGTGGACCACCGCCACCCGACGGGCCTCCTCCCGCCAACGGCACGGATAATTCGTCGAGCGGCAATTCCGTGGTGGACCTGCTTCAACAATTCCTTCAGTCGCTGACAAGCTCGCTCACGGATTCGAGCTCTTCCAGCACGACAGGAGCAAGCGACAGGGCGAATGCAAGCGGATCTTCTTCGGCCAACGGCACGGACAGCTCGTCAAGCGGCAATTCGGCGACGGATCTGCTTCAACAATTTCTTCAGTCGTTGAAAAGCTCGCTCGCGGATTCGACCTACAGCGCGACGCGATCAGGCGACCCGACGAACGCAAACGACCCGTCGCTTTCCGGCGTCCTCATCAACGACCGGATCTGACATCGGCGAGGCATCATCCGACCGGCTCGGTGCAATCATCCTTCGGGTCCCCGAAGGGTGGTTGTCCTGTTGCTACGGTTGCCACGCCGACGCGATCTAGTGATGCCTGTGGCGGCGATGGCCGCTACCGCCGACATTCGCAAGCCGCATCAGTTGCGGGATCATTGCCATCATGTCGCCGCCGCCCGCGCCGCCGAGCATGCCCATGATGTCGCCGCCGCCCATGCCCATGCCGCCCATCGGCGCGTAGCCGCCATAACCGCCGCCGAGACTGCCACTGGCAAGACCGCCGCCGCCGCCCATCATGCCGCCGAAACCGCCGCCATTCTCCACCATGCGGCTCATCATCGGGCCCATGGTCTGCATCAGCATGGCGAAGCGGCGCTTGCCCATCTTCGCCTTCATCATCTCCAGCATCGGCGCCATCTGGGTCATCATGTCCTGACCGCCGGCGCCTCCGCCGCCACCGAGACCTGCGAACTGCGCGCGGGCCGGCGTGCTCGTGATGGAAAACAGCAGCAGCAGCGCGGCGGCTGCCTGGCGGATCACCTTGTCAGCACCTCTCATTGCTCGCTCCAATTGGCTGGCTCCCTGCATGCGCGGCGCCGCGGGAGGCGGAGCCAAACGGACGCATGGGGCCATGATTAGAGCCGGCGCGGGGAGGGCTCTGTGAAAATCGTCACAGAGGAACCGCTAACCTGGGAACGCCCTGTGCATGGCATGCACCGCTTCCCTGGTCTGCCCCTGCACGTAAGGTGCGAGCTCGTTCGGCAGCATGTCGATGGTCCAGACCAGCCGGCACTTCGCCTCGCCGTCGGCGATCACCTGAACCGAGGCGCTGTAATGCTTCAGCCGCTCGTTGTTGATCGCATAGACCAGCCGCTGCCGCGCGTCGTCGGCGTCGACCAGCACCTCGCGCGCGACCGAGCCGTTGGAGAAGGTGACGATGCGCGCATCGCCGTCGAGCTGGCACGCCGTGACGAAGCCCGGCACGAGACGCTCGTGCAGGGCACCGAAATCGCGCACCGCGTCCCACACTTTGTGTGCGGGAGCGTTGAGAGGAACGTCGTTGTGGATGGAGGCCATGGATGTGTCCTTTTGATTGGGAAAGACGAGCCATAAGGCCGTCATTGCGATGACGAGCCTTGGGCACGCGCATGCCGTACTCTCAGATGTCATCGCCCGACTTGATCGGGCGATCCGGTATTCCAGAGACGGGCGTGATTGAATCGAGAAGCCGCGGCGTACTGGATGCCCCGGTCAAGCCGGGGCATGACAGAGTGTGTGTGGTGCTGTGGTCACCACCTCACGTACACACCGCTTCCACATTGTTGCCGTCGGGGTCGATCAAAAACGCCGCGTAGTAGGTCGGGCTGTAGTCCTTGCGCGGACCCGCGCCACCATTGTCGCGTCCGCCGGACTTCAGGCCTTCGCTGTGGAATTTCTTCACGGCGTCGTGGTCCTTGGCGCGGAATGCGATGTGGGCGCCGTCGGCCTTGCGGCCCTTGTTCAGATGGAGCCAGAGCGCCGGCTCGCCCTTCGGCCCGAAGCCGGCATAGCCGTCGCCGCTCGAGCAGAGCACGTAGCCGAGGGGACTGAGCACCGCGGTATAGAACCGCGTGCTGGCGTCGAGGTCGGCAACGCGCAATCCGATGTGATCGTACATGATGGTCTCCATTGCAAAAGCGCGCCTCGTCATGGCGCGACATGGAGACGAACCTAGTCAGTTGAGGGCAAGCTGCTCTTGGAAAATCTTGCGCATCCCCCGGGAGGCCTGGCGAAACTTCGTCGGAGACACCCCGGCGGCGCGATGGAAGGTGCGGACGAAGTTGGAGAGATCGCCGAAGCCGACGTCATAGGCGATGTCGGTGACCGCGATGTCATGATCTGTCAGCAGGCGAGCGGCGTGCCGCAGCCGCGAGCGCACGAGATATTGATGCGGGGTGACGCCGAGCACGTTTGAGAACAGTCGCAGGAAGTGGAACGGGCTGAGACCAGCCTGCCGCGCGGCGTCGTCGAGGTCGATGTCCTCTCCTGAATTCTCGTCGATCCACAGCGCGCTCTCCACGGCGCGGCGGCGGTCGCGTGCCGTCGGCGCGACCTGTTTGCGCGCCTTGCCCGAGACCACCTCGACGAAGCGGCCCGCAAGGATCTGGCCGATCTCGTCGATGCCTAAGTCGCTGTTGCCATCTGCTGCCGTCTGGGCCAGCTCGCCCAGTACCATCAGCTCGGGGAGCGGCGGCGTGGCGCCGACCTGCCAGACTTCGCGTCGTCCGCCGAGCGCTTCGACGAGGTCTTCGCCAATGAAGAACGACAGGCATTCGTCGCCGCTGACATGCTCATGCGTGCAGGTGTATTCCTCGCCGGGATGGCCGACCAGCACGGAGCCCGCCACCAGCTCGAAGAAGCCGGCCCGGCAATGGCAGCCAAAGCTGCCTTCGCGGACATAGGCGAGCGAATGGCCGGTGCGGTATTCGGCAAACGGCTTGTCGTCCGGTCCCGCATCGCAGCGAAACCGCGACACCGTCATCGAAGGCGTCGTCTTCAGCGTGGTCGCTTCCATCCACCCTATCTAGGCATGATCCGGAAAAGTGTGTAGCGGTTTTCCGATAAGATCATGCCCAAAAATAAAACCAAAAGCGCGATCACAATCGCGCTTTTAGCTGGCGCGCGGTGGGGCAACGGGCAGCAGCACCTCGAACAGCGTCTTGCTGGCGACCGGGTGGGCGCCCTCGAGCGAGAGCAGGCGGCGTTTCGAGATCACCCCGCCATAAGGCGAGATCCGGTCGGCATAGTTCCCGACCTCCAGCACGCGATGGCAGGGCACGATGATTATGAAGGGATTTTTGCCGATCGCCTGTGCCACCGAATGTGAAGCGCCAGAGGCGCCCAGAGCCTTGGCGATCTCGCCATAGGTGCGCGTCTCCCCGCGCGGGATGGCCCGGGCGAAGTCATAGACGCGCCGGTTGAAGGGCGGCACGCCGCTCATGTCGAGGCTGATGTCGGGGAGATCGGCGGCGTCGCCATGCAGGAATGCGGTGATCGCCTCGATCGCAAGCTCGGTGTTGCCGTCCGGCCGCTGCTCGCGTGCCTCGGGATGGGCCCGAAAAATCCGGCGGCGGGTGTCGAGCTCCCGCGCCTCCGGCAATTGCACGGCCACGATCCCGGCGCTGCTCCACACGATGCCGCAGCGGCCGATCGCCGTATCGAATATCAGGTAAGACCGCCCCACCATGTGCACGCCCCACTCATGCACGTCCTTAGCCCGGACAAAGATCATAACACCGCCACAATCCGGCGCACCTGGATTCTTGCCAGGACGTTAAGAAGCGTGAGGGCAAAGGCGCCAAAGCGCTTGGCGCGAGACGCCGTCTCGGCTAATCAAGGGGGTGCGGACCACGCATCAAGCGGGCGTAGTTCAATGGTAGAACGGCAGCTTCCCAAGCTGCATACGAGGGTTCGATTCCCTTCGCCCGCTCCAAGCGCTCGCTCTTCCAGCCAACGCTCGTATCTGCCGACGCGCGAGCGTCCGCTGCCGCTAGCTCGGCAAGCTCCTCAAGAAATCGATGATCGCCGCATTCACCTCGTTCGGCCGTTCCTGCTGGGTCCAGTGGCCGCAGCCGGGGAGCATCTGGATGTCACGGAGCAGCGGCACAGATTGTTTCATGTTGGCGAGGTGCTCGGCCGCACCGGGGAATGCGATGACCATGTCGTGGTCGCCGGCGATGAAGAGCGTTGGCACGGTGACCTTCAGGCCCTCGAAGGCGGCCATCAGCTCCCAGTTGCGATCGACGTTGCGATAATAGTTGAGGGGACCGCGAAATCCGCTGCGGGCGAACTCGGCGGCATAGAAGTCGAGATCGCTCGCGCTGAGCCATGACGGCAGCGGCACCGGCACCTTCGGCAGCATGCCGCCGGTCCGCGACACCATGCCGACGCCGACGCTCCTGCCACTGCTTGCGGCTCTCGCGCGGATCGCGGCTGCGCCTTCGCCCGATCCGCCATAGAGCATCGCACCGAGTGTCGCGCGCGGATCCCTTTCGAACTCTGCCTCTGCCACGCCCGGCTCCTGGAAATACAATTGATAGAACTGCGCCTCCGCCGTCTGCGGCATCAGGCTCGTTGGGGGCGCCGGGCTCCGCGGGCGGAACGGCACGCTGAGGATGGCGGCCGCACGAAAACGATCCGGCCGCAGGCGCGCGGTGTGCCAGGCAATCGTTGCGCCCCAGTCGTGTCCGACGATCACGGCGGTGGGTGCTTCAAGAGCGTCGAGCAGTCCGACCAGATCGCCGACCATATGGAAGATCGTGTATTGGTCGATCGCCTCGGGGCGGTCGCTCTTGCCATAGCCACGCATGTCAGGCGCAACGGCGTGGAAGCCGGCCGCGGCCAGCGCGGCAAGCTGATGGCGCCAGGAGTACCAGCTCTCGGGAAAGCCGTGGCAGAGCAGCACGACCGGCCCTTCACCCTGCTCGGCGACGTTGAGGCTGATGCCATTGGTCCGGATCATCCGCTGCGTTGGCTGGCTCATGTGACTGCCTCCCACGGGTGCTCGGTCGATCGCAGCATCCTAACCGGGTGTGCGAGGCGCGCAAAGATTCTAATATATTAGCCTCTCGATCCCGGCGTTCGCCGCGCGCCGCGCTAAGCTCGTTCTTGCTTTGGCGGATGCGGTCCGGCAGCCGGCCGATATTCGGATGAGGGGCCATGGACCAGCAAAAGCTCGACAGGGCAATCGGTCGCCGATTGAAGACATTGAGGATGCATGCCGGCATGACCCTGAACGAACTCGCCGCGCGCTCGGGCGTCAGCCGCGCGATGATTGGGCGCGTCGAGCGCGCGCAGAGCAGCGCCACGGCTTCGCTGCTCGGAAAGCTCTGTGCGGCGCTCGAGGTCTCGCTGAGCGACGTGGTCGCGCTTGCCGAGAAGCCGCCGGAACGGCTGGTGCGGCTTGCCGACCAGCCGCAATGGCGCGATCCCGAGAGCGGCTATCGCCGCCGTCACGCCTCGCCGACGGATGCGGCTAGCGGCATCGAGATCATCGTCGTCGACCTGCCGGCCGGTGCGCGCGTGCCCTACAGCCCCTGGGGCCGCACCGCCTTCACCCAGCAGCTCCTGATGCTGGAGGGCGCGATCTCCGTGTATATCGACGCCAAGACGCTGCGCCTGCGCGAAGGCGATTGTCTCGACTTCGACGTCATGCGCGCGGTGACCTTCGAGAACGAAAGCCGGCAGGATGCGCGCTACGTCATCGTCATCCGGCGCGGAACAACTCAAGGGAAAGCCTGATGCCGCTGATCGTGCGCGATGCCACGCTGGAAGACGCCGCCGAAATTTTGGCGATCTACAATTTCGCCGCGCTGAACACCACGGCAGTATGGACCGACGGCCCGTCGGATCTGGAGGCGAGGCGCGACTGGATCCGCGCCCGCGGCGAGGCGGGCTATCCCGTGCTGGTCGCAATGCGCGGATCGGATGTGGTGGGCTTTGCCTCCTTCGGCGACTTCCGCCCGTGGCCCGGCTATCGCCACACCGTGGAGAATTCGGTGTATGTCGACGAGCGCCATCACCGCTGCGGCATCGGTCGCAGCCTGATGGCCGCGCTGATCGAGCGCGCCACCGCCATGCGCAAGCACACGATGATCGCAGGGATCGAGGCCGCCAATGCGGGTTCGATCGCGCTGCATGCCTCGCTCGGCTTTAGCGAAGTGGCGCGCATGCCGGAGGTCGGCTGCAAGTTCGGCCGCTGGCTCGATCTCGTCTTCATGCAGAAGCGGCTCGCCACTGACATCGCGCCGTGAGATGAGGAGCGACATGCATATCCGTACCGGCGATACCCATGATCCGCGCGTCATCGCGCTGCTCGATTATCACCGGACAAGCGCGGCGGCGCAGACGGCGCCCGGCAGTGCGCATGCACTCGATCTCAGCGGCCTTCGCGCAGCCGATGTCGCGTTCTGGACCGGCTGGGATGACGAGACGCTGGTCGCCACCGGCGCGCTGAAGACGCTCGCGGCCGATCATGGCGAGGTGAAGTCGATGCACACGCTTCAGACCGCGCGCCGGCGCGGCTTTGGCGCGCTCATGCTCAGCCATATCATCGGCGAGGCGCGCGGGCGCGGCATGGCGCGGCTGAGCCTCGAAACCGGATCGTGGGATTATTTCAAGCCCGCGCACGCGCTCTACCGGGCGCACGGCTTCGTCGATTGCGGTCCGTTCGAGGGCTATGTCGAGGATCGCAACAGCCTGTTCCTGACGCTCGACCTGACCGGACGCTGAGCCGCGGCGGTGGCGGCCGTCCTTCCGCCCGTCCCTCAAAATGAGTTGCGTACCTCAGAAAACCTCTGCTAGCCTTCAGCCCATGAAGCAGGACGCGCCCGCCGCGCTGACATTGAGGGACATCGCAAGCCAGGCTGGCGTCAGCCTCGCCACGGTCGATCGCGTTCTGCACAACCGGCCCGGCGTGCGGCCGGACACGGTCCGGCGCGTCAAGGAGGCGATCGAACGCAATTCCTTTCAGCCGCATGTTGCCGCCGCCGAGCTCGCCCGCGGCCGCGCCCGACGCTTTGCCTTCGTGATGCCGTCGGGACCGAACCTCTTCATGCAGCAGATCCAGTCCTATCTCGGCGAGATGACGGCCTGGCTCTCGGCCCGCCGCCTCGCGGTCGAGATGATCGCGACCGACGTGTTCGACGCTTCCGTACTCGCATCTTCGCTCGAGGCTCTCGTCGGCACCTATGACGGCATCGCCGTGGTGGCGCTCGATCATCCCGGCGTGCGGGCGGCGATCAACGATCTCGTCGAGGGCGGGGCCAAGGTGGTGACGCTGGTCTCCGACGTGCCGTCGTCGCGGCGCCACCATTATGTCGGCATCGACAACATCGCTGCGGGGCGCACCGCGGGCGCGCTGGTCGGCCGGCTCGTGGGTCCAAGGTCAGATTTAAGCTCCGGCAAGGTCGCGATCGTCGCTGGCTCGCAGGGCCTGCGCGACCACGCCGAGCGCATCTTCGGCTTCAACCAGGTGATGGCCTCGGAGTTCGTCGAGCTGAGCGTGCTGCCGGTGCTGGAGGGGCGCGACGAGGACGAGCGTTCCTGGCAGCTATTGGCGCGGCTGCTCGCCAAACACCCTGATATCGTCGGCCTCTACAATGTCGGCGCGGGCACGCAGGGCGTTGCGAGGGCGCTGATGGAGTCCGGCCGCGACAAGCAGATCGTGTTCGTCGGACACGACGTCACGGTCCTGACGCGCAAGCTGCTGCTGCAGGGCGTGATGGATGCCGCGATTTCGCAGAACCCCGGGCACGAGGCGCGCGCCGCCGTGCGCGTGTTGCTGGCGCTGGCGCGGGGCGAGCCGATCTTGAGCGAACAGGAGAAGATCCGCATCGACATCGTGATGCGGGACAATCTGCCTTAGCCGGCAGAACGGATGCGTGAGGACCGCCCGTGCGGGACAGGCGACAGAGATCGCCAGCAGGGCCGGAAAGGGAGGACGAAACGTGTTTCTCGGACTGGACATCGGCACGTCCGGTGTGAAGGCGGTGCTCGTAAGCGAAGCCGGTGCGATTGTCGCGACCGCCGCGCGCGAGCTTGCGCTGTCGCATCCCGCGCCGCTGTGGTCCGAGCAGGATCCGGACGCCTGGGTCGATGCCGCGGTCGGCGCGGTCGACGATCTCGCCGCCAGCAACCGCAGCGAGGTCGCGCTCACTCGCGGCATCGGGCTGTCCGGCCAGATGCACGGCGCGACGCTGCTTGGCGATGACGGCCGTCCGCTGCGCCCTGCCATTCTCTGGAACGACGGCCGCTCGCATGCCGAATGTGCCAAGCTGGAGCGGCGCTGTCCGTCGCTGCATGCGATTGCGGGCAATCTGGCGATGCCCGGTTTCACTGCGCCAAAGCTGTTGTGGGTCGCGGGGCACGAGCCCGAGATCTTCAGGCGCGTCGCAAAAGTGCTGTTGCCGAAGGCCTATGTCCGCTACCGCCTGACCGGCGAGATGGTCGAGGACATGTCGGATGCCGCCGGCACGCTGTGGCTCGACGTCGGCCAGCGCCGCTGGTCGCCGCTGCTGCTGCACGCCACGGGCCTCGATCTGCATCACATGCCGCGGCTCGTCGAGGGCAGCGAGGTCAGTGCAGTGCTGGCTCCAGAATACGCGCAGCGATGGGGCATGGCGAAGAATGTGGTGGTTGCCGGTGGCGCCGGTGACAACGCGGCGAGCGCGATCGGGCTCGGCGCGATCGCGCCCGGCGATGCCTTCCTGTCGCTCGGCACCTCCGGCGTCATCTTCCGTGTCACCGACCGGTTTGCGCCGGCGCCCGCTTCCGCCGTGCACGCCTTCTGCCACGCACTGCCCGGCCTGTGGCATCAGATGGGCGTGATGCTCTCGGCGGCGGCTTCCCTCGCCTGGCTTTCCGACGTGATGGCAACGCCTGCGGCCGCGCTGCTTGCGCCGCTCGGCGAGAGCGTCAAGGCGCCGAGCCCGATCAAGTTCCTGCCCTACCTCGATGGCGAGCGCACGCCGCACAATGATGCTGCAGCGAGCGGCGCCTTCGTGGGCCTGCGCGGCGCAAACGGACGCGACCAGATCGTGCAGGCCGTGCTCGAAGGCGTTGCCTTCGCCGCGCGCGACAATCTCGCCGCGCTCGGCAGCGCCAGCTCGGCGATTTCGGAGGTCGATCTCGTCGGCGGCGGATCGCGCTCGGCCTTGTGGGCGCAGATCTGCGCCGACGTGCTCGGCATTCCCGTCCACCGCGTCGAGGAAGGCGAGGTCGGAGCTGCGCTGGGCGCCGCGCGGCTCGGACGCCTGGCCGCCACCGGCGAGGAGCCCGCGCAAGTCTGCACGCGGCCGCGGCGCCTCGCGAGTTTCACGCCGCGCGCGTCCACCGCTGCCGCCTATGACGACGCCTATCATCAGTGGCGAAAACTGTATCCCGCGCTGAAGGAGTTCTCGCTGTGAACGCATCCCCAAATTTCTTTGGTGCGACCGCGCCGGTCGCCTATGGCGGTACGAACGCCAAGGGCCCGCTCGCGTTCCGCTGGTACGACAAGGACCGCATCGTCCACGGCCGCAGGCTGGAGGATCATTTGCGCTTTGCCGTCTGCTACTGGCATTCGTTCTGCTGGCCGGGCGGTGATCCCTTCGGCGGCGAGACGTTCCTGCGGCCATGGCATCACGGCAGCGATGCCATGGCGATGGCGCGCGCCAAGGCCGATGTCGCCTTCGAGCTGTTCCGCCTGCTAGATGTGCCGTTCTTCACCTTCCATGACGTCGATGCGGCGCCGGAAGGAGCCTCGCTCGCCGAATCCGTCGCCAACCTCAACGCGATCGCCGATCTGTTCGAACAGAAGATGGCCTCCGCCAAGGTGCGCCTGCTCTGGGGCACGGCCAATCTGTTCACGCACCGTCGCTACATGGCGGGCGCCGCGACCAATCCGGATCCCGACGTCTTTACCTATGCCGCCGGACAGGTGCGCGCCGCGCTCGAGGTCACGCACCGGCTCGGCGGCCAGAACTACGTGCTATGGGGCGGGCGCGAGGGCTACGAGACGCTGCTCAACACCGACATCGGCCGCGAGCTCGACCAGCTTGGCCGCTTCGTCTCGCTGGTCGTCGAGCACAAGCACAAGCTCGGTTTCAAGGGCCCGATCCTGATCGAGCCCAAGCCGAAGGAGCCGACCAAGCATCAATACGACTTCGACGTTGCCACCTGCTACGGCTTCCTCCAGCGCTATGACCTCCTCGAGGACGTCAAGCTCAACATCGAGCAGAACCACGCCATCCTCGCCGGGCACTCGTTCCAGCACGAGGTTGCGCTTGCCGAGGCGCTCGGTGTGTTCGGCTCGCTCGACATCAACCGCGGCGATGATCTGCTCGGCTGGGACACCGACCAGTTCGCGATGAACGTGTGCGAGCTGGTGCTGGTGTTCCACGAGATGCTGAACCGCGGCGGCTTTACCACGGGCGGTCTCAATTTCGATGCCAAGATCAGGCGACAATCGATCGACCCCGACGATCTGATCCACGCCCATGTCGCCTCGATGGATGCCTGCGCGCGGGCCTTCCTCGCGGCGGCCGACATGCTCGATGCCGGCGCGCTCACGGCGCCGCTCGCCGAGCGCTATAACGGATGGGCTGGAGCTGAGGGCCGCGCCATCCTTGCCGGCCAGCGCTCGCTCGCCGATCTCGCCGATCGCGCGCTCGCCCCCGGCTTCGATCCGCAGCCGCGGTCGGGCCGGCAGGAATACCTTGAATCCCTGGTCAACCGGTACGTCTGAGCGAGGCCGCTGATGACAAACGTTGAAGCAACACGGCAGCCGGTCCTCGAACTGACCGGGATCGGCAAGGAGTTCGGCGCCATCCGCGCGCTGCACGACGTCGACATGCAGGTCTATCCGGGCGAGGTGGTCGGCCTGATGGGCGACAACGGCGCCGGCAAGTCGACGCTGGTGAAAATTATCGCCGGCAATTTCCGTCCCAGCCACGGCGAGATCCGCTTCGACGGCAATGCCGTGCATTTCTACCGGCCGATCGACGCCCGCGCTGTCGGCATCGAGGTGGTCTACCAGGACCTCGCGCTCGCCGACAATCTGTCGGCTGCGGCGAACGTCTTTCTTGGCCGCGAGCTCAAGCGCAAATTCGGCCCCATCTCGCTGCTCGACCACAAGGCGATGGCGGCGCGCGCGCTGGACTTGTTCGGCGAGTTGCGCTCGGAGACGCGGCCGCACGATCTCGTCAAGCAGATGTCGGGCGGCCAGCGCCAGGCGGTCGCGATCGCGCGGACGCGGCTGTCGAACGCCAAGCTCGTGATGATGGACGAGCCAACCGCCGCGATCTCGGTGCGCCAGGTCGAGCAGGTGCTGAGCCTGATCCACCGCCTGAAGGAGCAGGGCGTCGCCGTGATGCTGATCTCGCACCGCATGCCCGACGTGTTCGCGGTTTGCGACCGCGTCGTCGTGATGCGCCGCGGCGAGAAGCGCGCCGACAAGGCGATCCACGATACCAGCCCCGAGGAAGTCACCGCCCTCATCACCGGCGCGAAGGAGGCGGCGTAATGGCGATCCAGATCGAATCCCCTATCACCTTCACCAATGTCGGCAAGGCAAGATGGTGGCAGCGCGGTCTCCTTGCGACGCAGACCGGCTACGTCCTGCTCGCACTCCTGGTGCTGCTCGCCATCATGCATTTTGCCAGCCCCTACTTCTTCACCGAAGGCAACATGCAGAACGTGGCGAAGAACTTTTCCTTTATCGCCATCGCAACCCTCGGAATCACCTTCGTCATCATCACCGGCGGCATCGATCTTTCCGTCGGTTCGATGATGTGCTTCTCTGCCATGATCACCTCCATGGTCATGGTCGAGCTGTCGGCACCGGGGTCGCTGTTCGTCCATTTGGCGGCTGACGGCAAGACCGTCGTCGCCAACGTGCCAGGACTGATTCTCGTGATCTCCGTGCTGGCGGGGCTGGCGGCCGCACTCGTCGTCGGGCTCATCAACGGCTTCTGCATCGCGACGCTGGGGCTGTCGCCATTCGTCACGACACTCGGCATGCTCTCGATCGTGCGTGGGCTCGCTTATGTCGTCTCCAACGGCCGCGGCAGTTTTCCGGGCGGACCGGACGCCGACTATTTCTACGCGCTCACCTCGGGCGACCTGTTCGGCGTGCCCGCGCCGTTCATTTACCTCGTGATCCTCGCCCTCGTCATGGCGGTGGTGCTGCACCACACCACCTTCGGTCGTCACGTCTTTGCGCTCGGCGGCAACGAGAAGGCGGCCGAATTGACCGGCATCTCGGTCGTGCGCGTGAAGATCGAGGTCTACGTGATCTGCGCGCTCGCCGCGGGGCTTCAGGGCATCATCATCTCCGGCTGGCTGGGATCGGCGCCGGCGAACATGGCGACGTCCTACGAGCTCAACGTGATCGCGGCCGCCGTCATCGGCGGTGCCAATCTCGCCGGCGGCATCGGCGGTCCGTTGGGAGCCATCGTCGGCTGCGTGCTGCTCGAGGTGATCCGCAACGGCCTCGTGCTCGCGCAGGTCAACTCCTACTGGCAGCAGACGCTGGTCGGCGTGATCATCATCCTGGCCGTGCTGGTGGACCGCATCCGCTCGCGCATGGCCTGACAAGAGTTACTCCGGGAGGGCAACGAATGCATCGTCTATCCGCCTTCCGGAGCCATCGTTTTCAAGAGGATAGGCATAATGTGGAGGGAACGTAATGAGGAAGATCCTGCTTGCCGGCATGGCCATCGCGATGATGGTGACCCCGGCGTTCGCCCAGACCTACAAGTTCGCGGTCGTACCCAAGGCGATGAACAATCCGTTCTTCGACGTGGCACGCGACGGCTGCATGAAGCGCGCGAAAGAGCTCGGCAACGTCGAGTGCATCTACAAGGGGCCGATCGAGCACGAGCCGGCGACGCAGGCGCAGATCATCCAGGACTTCATCACCCAGAAGGTGGATGGCCTGGCGATCTCCGTTGCCGACGTCGCGGCAATGACCAAGTCGATCGAGGCGGCGACCGCGGCCGGCATTCCCGTCATCACGTTTGACGCGGATGCGCCGGGCTCCAAGCGCATCGCCTATATCGGCACCAACAACAAGGACTTCGGCCTCGCGCTCGGCAAGCAATTGCTTCAGCTCCGGCCCGAGGGCGGCAAATATGCCATGGTCTCCGGCGGTCCGGGCGCGAAGAACCTCGCCGAGCGCGTCGATGGCGTCCGCGAGGCGCTCAAGGGCTCGAAATGGGTCGAGGTCGCGGGCTCGCCGACCTTCTGCAACGACGATTCCACGCTCGCGGTTCAGCAGATGGCGGACCTGCGCACCGCGACGCCGGACCTCGCCGCGATCGTGCCGGTCGGTGGCTGGCCGATGTTCGCGCCGGAAGGCTTCAAGGCTTTCGTCAACAAGAACAAGAAGGACATCGATTCCGGCAAGCTGACGCTCGTCGTCGCCGATACGCTCAAGATGCAGCTTGAGCTCCTGCGTGACGGCTATTCCAATGCGCTCACCGGCCAGCGCCCGTTCGAGATGGGCGTGAAGTCGATGGACGCCCTGCTCGCGATCAAGAAGGGCGAGAAGGTGCCGGAGATCATCTACACCGGCCTCGATCTCGTGACGAAGGACAACGTCGCGCAACTCTTGAAGTAGGACGTCTGCCAGCCCCGACGTCCCTGCGCTTCCTCTCCCGCCTGCAGACACGCAGGCGGGAGAGGCTAGGATCTTGCCAGGTGGAGGGTGAAACATGGTGATCGACGGGCATCAACATTTCTGGGACCCGGCGCGCGCCGACTATCCCTGGATGGCGGCGACCGAACTCGCACCGATCCGCCGCGCCTTCGGCCCCGCCGATCTCGCGCCGCTCCTGAAGCAGAACGGCATCGATGCGAGCATTTTGGTGCAGTGCCGGTCCTCGGTCGCGGAGACCGAGGAA
The DNA here is from genome assembly GCF_024199885.1 of Bradyrhizobium sp. CCGUVB23. Lineage (NCBI taxonomy): Bacteria > Pseudomonadati > Pseudomonadota > Alphaproteobacteria > Hyphomicrobiales > Nitrobacteraceae > Bradyrhizobium > Bradyrhizobium sp. CCGUVB23. Next base: position 3,282,436 of record NZ_JANADQ010000001.1, on the reverse strand, counting down.
TTTCTGCGCATTGCTGCGGCAACGCCCTTCGTCGCCGGCGTCGTCGGCTGGGCCGATCTCACGGATGGCGCGCTCGACGAGACGCTCGACCGGCTGCGGGCCTCGCCAGAAGGCAAGAAGCTTGTCGGCATCCGCCACCAGGTCCATGACGAAGCCGATCCCGACTGGCTGTTGCGCGAGGACGTGCAGCGTGGCCTGATGGCGGTGTTCGCGTGCGATCTCACCTACGATTTCCTGGTCCGCACCCGCGAACTGCCTGCCGCGATCGCAACTGCCCAGGCCTTTCCGCACGCGCGTTTCGTGCTCGATCACGCCGCCAAGCCGCCGATCGCCGATGGATGGAGCGACGAATGGGCCGGTCGCATCGCGGCGCTCGCGAGCAGCGGCAACGTCTGGTGCAAGATCTCCGGCCTTGCGACGGAGGCCCGCTGGAACGACTGGGACGCGGAGCGCCTATTGCCCTACGTCGAGCACGTCGCCAAATGCTTCGGCGAGGATCGCCTGATCTTCGGCTCCGACTGGCCCGTGTGCCTGCTTGCAGGAAGCTACGGTGAGATCAAGGGCGCGCTCGATGATTGTCTGACGAAGCTGGGCCCACAGGTACGCAAGAAAGCATTCGGAGCGAATGCGCAGCGGGCGTATCGATTGTGCTGATGTGGCCGCGAGCACTTCCTTCTTCCCTTGTGGGAATATGAGGATATCCACAACCGATTGAAATAGCGGATAAAACGGAAGTCGGTGTCCATATAGTGTCCCTTGCGCGAGGTTCCTTGCCGCGCACTCCGGCATGATGCGTGACCGCCTGTGCGCTGGCGAGGCCGGGCCCGTCTTTTCCTGTAGCCCTGCACTCCCGGCGCACTGTACGGCCTTCCTAGGGCGGCGATGCTGACGCCTGCTGCTTGCGAACGCTCGATGCTGGCGCGATGGCCACCCCAATCCGTAGCGCAGCGGCTTGGTAGCGAGATCGGCGTCGCAGCGGTGGCGGTACCAATGTGGGCACGGGCAGACCCAAAAATCTTCCGAGGTACCATCCCGCCCTGTGATCTACCTCACCGATCGGAACGGTTGCATAGTTTAGCATTCTGCAATCGCCAATGCTGAAGCCAGAGGAGGATTGCATGTTCAAAGCATTTAGCTTTGCGTTGATTGTAGTACTTTGCACTTCCGGATGGTCGAAGGCGCAAGCCGAAGTGCCACAGCATTACACATTCCATAATGGAAACGAGGTCCTTTTTGACCCGCCGCTCGAGCTTGGGTGGGGGCCCATCACCTTCAAGTGCGACAAGATTGGCCTTCGCGAAGTTGTCGCTATTTCGGCCTTGGTTTGCAGCATAACTCCAAAGTGTCCGAAGACGGTACGCGACCGAGCGCTCCGCAACGTGCTTGGAAACTGAACGTAGTCGTAGTTTTTATTGAGCCGCGCGGAAAACGCTTGTTAAGATTTGCTAACGTTGAGTTCTTCGCATTTTGACCCGTTGTGGACCTAGATCGATCTGAATGTTCTCTCACGCCGGATGTGTGGTGCGAGCGTTAACGGCTAGCGGGGATGAGTGTCACCCTCATGCTTCCGCACCACGCGAAACGTGGCGTTTGCCCGAGCGATTACACTGTCGTCGGCCTTGATTAGACTTTGCGCGAAGCAGATCGTTCTGCCGGTTTTGATCACCTCACTGTCCACGGTGAGCCATTGCCCGATCTGTGCGATGCCGGTGAAGTCGACCACAAGAGTGATCGTCGCCAGCGACGATGCCCAGCCAATCGCCTGTGCGCAGCTATAGCCCATCGCGTTGTCAGCAAGCGCGGAGATCAGCCCGCCATGAACGTTGCCACGTGCATTGGTGTGCGGCTTGGCCAGCCGTACTCCCATGATCACGGCTTTGTCCGTCCGCTTCGAATAGAGCGGTTCCCAAGGATCGGTTAAAGGGCTCTTACGGAAGTGCGGTTCGAAACCTTCGGGGATACCGGTGCTGTTCATGGTCATGCGCGACCTCCGTTCCTTGGCGAAAACCTGTGCCATTCGCTGACGATCCGCAGGAAACAATTGTACTCGTGGTTCGGCATCCAAGTGCCGGATTGAAGCGCGACGCCTTGCGATGGGTGATGGTATGCGACCTCCGGCGATCGGTCGTCCGGGTCCTTTGGAGGCCCCCAAAGCGCGAGGTACGCGCGACCGCCTCTGTCGAGAACATCTAATGCGAGAAAATCCGTGGTTGCAGTTGCAGGGCGGAGGCTCGCCAGAAAGTCCGCTATGCGATCAACTTCCGCATCGCAGCGAAATGACGCGATGGAGAAACGACATCAGCACGGCTAGAACCGGATTAGTGGGCACCACATGGCCCTAAGCAAATTCCGTCTACTCGCCCCGTGAGCGAGTGGCCAGCAACACAATGGCCTCGATTGATAGCACCACACTTTTTCGATCGTTGATCACTTCGACGCGGTTCTTGATGACACCCCGTCCCGGCTTGCGAGACGGGCGCTTCTCAATAATTGTGATGCATTCGTGCAACCGGTCACCTGCACGCACGGGTTCCGGGAATTTGACCTGCCAGTCAAAGCCCCCCAAGAAAGCCCACTTCCGATCCGGCTGGTTCACGACTTCGTGGAACAACCGATACATCAAGCTGATTGTGTAACCCCCGCTTGCGATCAGTCCACCGAACGGCGATTTGCTGGCGGCCTCTGCATCAACGTGAAAAGGCCACGGGTCGTATGCGCGATTATAGGCCAGCATTTCTTCTCGATCCACGAGGTGTTCTGTCGTCGTCCAACTATCTCCGACGTTCAGATCCTCGAAGTATGTCACCTTCATGAGCATCCCCATCCATTGGGTTTTCGAAGGCGGAAAGCGGCGAGGACGGTCAAGACATTACGGTGAAATTCTCGTCGAGTGCAATCACAGAGGTCCTTTGGAGCGTAGTAACTGCCAGCAGCGAATGTCCGCGATGGTCATTCGCGACCGGCTAAGCCAGCGGCAAGTCGGCATGGTCCCGCTATGCGCCGCGAGCGACCAAATTCCGCATCGCCCCGAAGTTACGCGCGTCGGGAGAGGGTGAAGCAGCCGCATTCGCACCCTCACGTGCCGGCAGGCACCTGATCCAAGAATCCCGTGATGCTCTTGATGCGGCCGTCTTTCAGTACGGCGAAATCGGTGCCCTTGATCGGGCTGTCGACGCCGTCGGGGCCGAGGCCCCAGGAAAAGCGCAGGTGCTCGCCATAGCCGTTTGGCTCGCCGATCAGCTTGAACCTGAACTCCGGAAAGCGCTGCTGCACGCCGGCGATCAGCGCATCGACGCCGTCATGGCCGTCACCGCGCATCAAGGGATCGATATAGCTCGCATCCGCCGTCCAGTTCTCGCTGAGCAGTTCGCGCCGTTTGCCCGGCGTGCGCTCGTTCCAGAGATCGATATAGCGGCGGGCGAGGGTGATGTGGTCGGTCATGGTGGCCTCCTTCGAAAAACGCCGGATGGTTCGGCTGTCCCTGACTATCGAAGGTTTGCGCGCGCCAATCGATTACCTCGGAGGTCATGCGCATGATCCGGTAAGGTGTGAAGCGGTTTTCCGACAAGATCATGCGCCAACAAAGAACTGAAGCGCGATGATATTCATCGCGCTTCAGGCGCGCGCAATTTTGTCCGGGCGACGCTTACTTCGCCGCGGTCACCATGATCTCGACGGTGTATTGCGGGGCGGCGAGCTTGGCTTCCACGGTGGCACGCGCCGGCGTGTTGCCGGGCGACACCCAGGCGTCCCACACGGCGTTCATTTCCTGAAAGGTCTTCATGTCGGTGATGTAGATCGTCGCCGACAGCAGTTTCGATTTGTCGGTGCCTGCCTTGGCAAGATGGCTGTCGATGGTCGCCAGAATGTCCTGGGTCTGCTTCGTCACGCTTTCACCGGCGGCCTTGCTGGCGACGACACCAGCGAGATAGACGGTGTTGCCGTGCACGACGACCTGGCTCATGCGCGGGCCGGATTCAAGACGTTGAATGCTCATGGGGATCTCCTGTTGGAATGGCGGCCCTGTCTAGCGCAGCGCCTTGTGCTCTGCCACCCCGGTGACGCATGCGTCGCCGGTGACGCATGCGTCGCGGCCGATGCATGCGCGGCCTAAAGCGCGATGAGATTGAAATCAATCGTCACCGCGCTTTAGGTTCTTGATCGTGCATGATCTTTTTCGGAAAACCGCTTCGCACTTTGCGCTAACGCGGCCCTTCGGGTCCGGATCATGCGCTAAGGAAAGCGGCTGAAGAACGCCCAGATCGTATCGGCGCCGTCGATGTCGCCGTTCTGCGGGCCGAGCAGGCCGTTCGCGAGCTTTGGGAAATTCGCGTCGGGGAAATGCCCGGGCATGCGATGACCGCCGCCATTGACGCGATAGAGCACGACGTCGCGCCCTTTCGGGCAGCGAGAGCCGATCTGCGTCACGGTGGACTCGTCGTGAGGATTCCTGTCGGGCAGATCGGTTGCCGTGGCATCATCAGCTTCGCAGCCATCGACACTGCGCCAGAATGCCAGCGTCTTCGTGGTCGACCAGAAACCGTTGGCCGCGAAATAGCTCGTGCCGCGGCCGCCGCCATAGGGGATCAGCGGATCGACGGTGCCGTTCATGATCAGCATCGGCAGCGGACGCGATGGATGGCAGGCGGCGGCCGATTCGTCGTTGAGGTTCATGATCACGCTCGCGGCGGCCGCGAACAGATCGGCGCGGTTGCAGGCCAGCGTCATGGTCATCGCGCCGCCATTGGAGATGCCGGTGATATGGACGCGGCGCGCGTCTGCCGTGCCGTCCTTCACGAGCTTGTCGACCAGGGCCACGATGAAAGCGATGTCGTCGGTGCCCTCGGGCGGTCCGCGGCCGGCGCGTCGTGCGTCGGGTCGCGCATCAGCCCAGGCGTTGCTCAGTCCATCAGGGAAAACCACGGCAAAGGAGTCGCGCCCGGCAATCAGCGGCCAGGATGTCCGCGTCACCATGTCGGCGCCGCGCTGCGTCTTGCCGTGCAGCACGATGACGAGCGGCGCCGGCTTGGTCGGCGCCCGCATCATGATGAACGTGCGGGTCACGCCATTGACGTCGATCGTGTCGGCCTCGGCATGTACGGCGAACAGCAGCATTGCAGCCACAACTCCAATGCCCCACCGCCACAGCACGATGTCACCCCACAGCCTTCGCCGCTGCGCGCCCGGCGTTGCGGCCCGAGAACAGGCAGCCGCCGAGGAACGTGCCTTCCAGCGAGCGGTAGCCGTGCACGCCGCCGCCGCCGAAGCCGGCGGCCTCGCCCACGGCGTAAAGCCCGGGAATGACCTGGCCCTCTTGTCCGAACACGCGCGAGTCCAGATCGGTCTCGAAGCCGCCGAGCGTCTTGCGCGTCAGGATGTTGAGCTTGACCGCGATCAGCGGCCCGTGCTCGGGATCGAGGATCCGATGGGGAGCGGCGGTGCGGATCAGCTTGTCGCCGATATAGCGGCGCGCATTGTGGATATTCATGACCTGCGCGTCCTTGACGAAGGGATTGGCGATCTCACGGTCGCGCGCCTCGATCTGCATCCTGACATGGTCGAGCCTGAGGAGATCGTTGCCGGCAAGATTGTTCATGGCAGCCACGAGCTCCTCGAGCTTGTCGCGCACAATGAAGTCGACACCATGGCTCTTGAACGCTTCGACCGGCGCCGGCGCGCCCTTGTTGGTGGCGCGGCGCAAGGTCATGCGCCAGCTTTTTCCCGTGAGATCCGGATTCTGCTCGGAGCCCGAGAGCGCAAATTCCTTCTTGATGATGCTCTGGGTCAGCACGAACCAGGAATAATCATAGCCGGTCGACATGATGTATTTGAGCTGGCCGAGCGTGTCCGAGCCTGGGAAGAGCGGCGCCGGCAGGCGCGTGCCCGTGGCATCGAACCACATCGAGGAGGGACCGGGCAGGATGCGGATGCCGTGGCGCGGCCAGATTGGTGACCAGTTCTGGATGCCCTCGACATAGTGCCACATGCGGTCGCGGTTGATCAGCCGCGCGCCGACGCCTTCCGTGATGCCGATCATGCGGCCGTCGACGTGTTCGGGCACGCCGGAGATCATGAACTTCGGCGGCTCGCCCAGCCGCTTCGGCCAGTTCTGCCGCACCAGATCGTGATTGCCGCCGATGCCGCCGGAGGCAACGATCACCGCCTGCGCCTTCAACGTGAAGTCGCCGACTACCTTGCGCGAGGAGCTCTTGCCGCGCTCGACACTGTCAGGCTCGAGGATTTTTCCGCTCACGCCGTCGACCGTGCCGTTCGTGATGTTCAATGCATCGACGCGATGGCGGAACTTGAAGGTCAGCCGGCCCCTTCTGGCCGCCTCGCGTGCGCGGCGCTCGAACGGCTCGACGATGCCGGGTCCTGTGCCCCAGGTGACGTGAAAGCGCGGCACCGAATTGCCGTGCCCCATCGCGTCATAGCCGCCGCGCTCGGCCCAGCCGACCACCGGGAAGATGCGATGGCCCATCGCGCGGAGCCACGAGCGCTTCTCGCCGGCCGCGAACGCCACATAGGCTTCAGCCCATTTCCTTGGCCACAAATCCTCGTCGCGGTCGAAGCCCGCGGTGCCGAGCCAGTCCTGCAATGCGAGCTCGAAGGAATCCTTGATCCCGAGCCGGCGCTGTTCCGGCGAATCGACCAGGAACAATCCGCCGAACGACCAGAACGCCTGACCGCCGATCGATTGCTCGCCCTCCTGATCGACGACGATCACGCGCTTGCCGGCATCGGCAATCTCGGTTGCAGCAACCAGCCCCGACAACCCCGCGCCGATAATGATGACGTCCGCCTGCTCAGCCATTGAGTTCCCCCTGTAGTCATCCGGATTGTCAGCCGCCGTCGCTGGGATCAAGAGGAGGGGCGCAAGAATCCGTTAACTTGTTCCACTTTGGGATTGGGCCGGCCAAGGGATCGGCGAAGTGCAGCGCGGGCGCAACACCGTATTTGAATTTGTTTTGAGCCAGCCCACGCGCCTAGACAAAACCACGGTTACGACGGACGCTGGCGCAGCATCATCACCTGACACACAGATTCGAATGGGACTGGGGCGGGGGACATGAAGTTTCTGACGGGGTTGCTCGCAGCGGTTCTCCTGTTCGCGGGCATGGGGGCCTCTCGCGCAGTGGTTCGTATCGCGGACGACCGTGGCGGCCGCATCGGAACCTATGTCGACAGGTACCAGGACCTGCGGCAGTCCGGCGAGACCGTGATCATCGACGGGCTCTGCGCCTCTGCCTGCACCATCGTCCTCGGTGCCATCCCGCGAGACCGCATCTGCGTGACCTCGCATGCGACGCTCGGCTTCCATGCCGCCTGGGATTTCGGCTCCAATGGCCGCGCCGTCACCAATCCCGAAGCGACCCAGATGCTGTATGCGATGTACCCGTCGCACGTGAGGCGCTGGATCTCGCAGCGTGGCGGCCTCACCCCGCACATGATCTTCCTCAGGGGCAGGCAGCTCCAGGCGATGTACAAGCCCTGCTACATGGACGTGCAGGCCGCGCCCAGCCGGCCGTCGCGCCGGGCTCTTCCGCAAGCGGATGAGCTGGAGTCCGCCCGGGGCCAGCTGCTTCACTAATATCCATCAGAACGAGCTGATCCGGGGAGCTATTCTGGCCCGCCCGCGGCGCTTGCCCGGGCGTGGGCCAGCGCCTATTTGAAGGGCAGGGAACCGGCGCGCATCGCCCCGGTCATTGTCATGGCTCAACCGCTGCAATCGGCACATCCGGTATCGGACAATTCGCCCACTGCCGGCAGGACGCCGTCCGTGCTGCTATTTGCGGGCGCAGGGCTTGGCGGTCTCGCCGTGCTCGCCACGCTGGCGCTATGGTTCCACTACGGCACCCAGGTGTTTTTTGAAGTGATCAGGGCCGGCCTGTCCGCCTGCTTCTGATCCGTAAAATGGGATTCTCTCCACGATGAGCCGGACTGCCCGCCCGCTGGTGATCGCGACTGCCTTCGCCGCAAGCCTCGTCGTCGGTCTGCTTGTAATGTTCTGGGCTATGGGCGGCGTCAGCAAGGTGGCGCAGCCGGCCGCGATTGGCGGGCCGTTCACGCTCACCGACCAGAACGGCAAAACCGTCACCGACAAGAGCCTGAAGGGCAAGCCGACCCTGATCTTCTTCGGCTACACCCATTGCCCGGACGTCTGCCCGACCTCGCTGTTCGAGATCTCGGAGGTACTGCGCGCGATGGGCAAGGACGCCGACAAGGTGAACGCCTATTTCATCTCGGTCGATCCCGAGCGCGACACGCCGTCGACGATGAAGGACTATCTGTCGAGCTTCGATCCGCATCTGGAAGGCCTCAGCGGCGATCCCGCCGAGACGAGCAAGGTGCTGACGTCCTACCGCGTCTACGCCAAGAAGGTCCCGACCAAGGACGGCGACTACACCATGGACCACACCGCGCTGATCTATTTGATGGACCGCGATGGGAGGTTCGTCGCGCCGTTCAATATGAAGCGGCCCCCCGAAGAGGCCGCGGCCGAGCTGAAGCGGTATCTCTGAGGTCTCAGATGGGCTGCAATCGGCGCTCGCGTTCCCGGCGGGATGGTCTATAAGGCCCTCCGATCTCAACGAAATCCCGCTAATCTCAAGCCGATGGCCCCATCGCAACAGGCGAAATCGCTCAAAACTGTCCGCCGCCTCCTGATCGGGATGGCGGCAGCCGGCGCCTGCCTGTTGTCGACTGCGTCCGGCGCACTTGCGCAGACCCCGGCCAAGCCAGCGCCCGGTGCTCCCCAGGTTTCCCCGCAGGTCTCGCCTCAAGCGGCTCCCCAGGCCGTGCCCGGCTTCTGGGACCCGCGCCGCCGGCCCGAACGGCCGGACCTGTCGCGCCTGACGGTGATCCGTTTCCTGACCGAGACCGACTATCCGCCGTTCAACTACACCGGCGCCGACGGCAATCCGGCCGGCTTCAACGTCGATCTCGCCCGTGCGCTCTGCGAGGAGATCAAGGTCACCTGCACGGTGCAGATGCGCCGCTTCGAGACGCTGGTCGATGCGCTCTCCTCGAACCGCGGCGATGCCATCATCGCGTCCATGGCGGTGAGCCCGCAGCTCCGTGCGCGCGCCGATTTCACCGATCCCTATTATCGCGTGCCGGCGCGCTTCGCCTCGCGCAAGGACGCGGTGATGCAGGAGATCCGTCCCGAATATCTCGAGGGCAAGAAGGTCGGCGTCATCGCGGGCTCCGCCCATGAAGCGTATCTCAAGGCGATGTTCACCGATGCCGAGCTGCACGGCTATCCCAATGACGAGGCCTTGCGCACCGCGCTCCGCCGCGGCGAGGTCGACTTCATCTTCGGCGACGCCATCTCGCTGGCGTTCTGGATCAACGGCACGGATTCCGGCGATTGCTGCGCCTTCTCCGGCGGCCCCTTCGTCGAGAGCCGCTTCTTTGGCGAGGGCGTCGGCATCGCCGTGCGCAAGGGCAACGATCTGTTGCGGCAGGCGCTGAACTGGGCGCTGTTCCGCGTCTGGGAAAAAGGCCGCTACACCGATCTGTGGCTGCGGTACTTCTCGGTGAGCCCGTTTTAGGTCAGTCGCTGCCACCTCCGCCGTCATTGCGAGGAGCGCAGCGACGAAGCAATCCAGAGTGTTTCCGCGGAAAGATTCTGGATTGCTTCGCTTCGCTCGCAATGACGGCGTGTGAGGTTGTATCGCTCCACAAAATTGCATTCTGCGCGGAAATCGCTATTTTCCGCGGCCCGGAGGCCCCTTGAATGTCCGTTATTGATCCTGCCGCCAGCCCGAGCGATCTTCGTGCGCTCGCCGAACAATCCAACGCCTGGCCGTTCGAGCAGGCGAAGGCGCTTGTCGCGCGGCTGAAGAAGAGCCCGAAGGACGAGGTGCTGTTCGAGACCGGCTACGGCCCGTCCGGCCTGCCGCATATCGGCACCTTCGGCGAGGTCGCGCGCACCAGCATGGTGCGTCACGCCTTCCGCGTGCTGACCGAGGACAAGATCAAGACGCGGCTGATCGCCTTCTCCGATGACATGGACGGGTTTCGGAAAGTCCCCGACAACGTGCCCAACAGGGAGATGCTGGCGACGCATCTCGGCAAGCCGCTGACGCGGGTGCCGGATCCGTTCTCCAACGACTATCCGTCGTTCGGGCACCACAACAATGCCCGCCTGCGTGCCTTCCTCGACAGCTTTGGCTTCGATTACGAGTTCGCCAGCGCAACCGACTACTACACCTCGGGCCGGTTCGACGCGACGCTGCTGAAGATGCTCGCCGCCTACGACAAAGTGATGGCGATCATCCTGCCGACGCTCGGGCCCGACCGCCGCGCGACCTATTCGCCGTTTCTGCCCATCAGCAAGACCATGGGCGTCGTCTTGCAGGTGCCGATGATCCGCCGCGACGTCGCTGCCGGCACCGTCACTTACGTCGATCCTGATACAGGCGAAGAGGTCGAGACGCCGGTCACGGGCGGCCATGTAAAGTGCCAGTGGAAGGCCGACTGGGCGATGCGCTGGGTCGCGCTCGGCGTCGACTACGAGATGGCCGGCAAGGATCTGATCGACTCGGTGAAGCTCTCGGGCGCCATTGCGAGGACGCTCGGCGGCACGCCGCCCGAAGGCTTCAATTTCGAGCTGTTCCTCGACGAGAAGGGCCAGAAGATCTCGAAGTCGAAGGGCAACGGACTGACCATCGACGAATGGCTGCGCTATGCGCCGCCGGAATCGCTGTCGCTGTTCATGTATCGCGAGCCGAAGGCCGCCAAGCGGCTCTATTTCGATGTCATCCCGCGCAACGTCGACGACTATCAGCAGTTCCTCGACGGCTTTTCGCGGCAGGATGCCAAGCAGCAGCTCGGCAATCCCGTCTGGCACATCCATGACGGCCGTCCGCCGAAGGCCGACATGCCCGTCACCTTCCAGCTTCTGCTCACGCTGGTGTCGTCGTCGAACGCCGAAAACGCCGAGACGCTGTGGGGCTTCATCGGCCGCTATCGCCCCGGCGTGAGCCCGCAGACGCATCCGAAGCTGGACGCGATGGTCGGCTACGCCATCAACTACTATCGCGACTTCGTCGCGCCGACGAAGCAGTTCCGCGAGCCCACCGATAGCGAGCGCGCCGCGTTGCAGGACCTGCGCGATGCGCTCTCGCAATTGCCGCAGGACGCCTCGGCGGAGGATATCCAGAACGTGGTCTACGAGATCGGCCGCCGCGAGCCGTTCCTCGACCAGGTCAAGAAGGGCAAGGATGGCCGTCCCGGCGTGACGCTGGACTGGTTCAACATGCTCTACCAGGTCCTGCTCGGCCAGGAGAAAGGCCCGCGCTTCGGCTCCTTCGTCGCCGTCTACGGCATCCAGAACGCCGTCAACATGATCGACGGCGCGCTGGCGAGGAGTGCGTGAGGGCGTGTAGCCAGGATGGAACGCAGCGAAATCCGGGAAGCACTATCTCCCCGATGTCGTCCTTGCGAAAGCCAGGACCCATACCGCGGAATCTATCGACTGCGTCTGGTCGCAGTCCCAAACGAGTTGTCTTCGCCAAACGACCTCCTGGGGTAATGGGTCCTGGCTTTCGCCAGGACGACATCGCGCAGTTGAGGCGCCACATCGGCCCCTCACTGGCTCGCCCACACGATCCTTGCGATCCAGGCGACATCGGCAACCGCAAGCGTGCGCTCGTTCTGCGCGCCATCGAGCGACTGCAATTCCAGCGACTTCGCCGTGCGGCGCTTCAGCGCCTTCACCAGCATTTCGCCGGCCCTCGTCTTCACCACCACGCGGTCGCCTTTGCGGATCGGCGTGCCCGGCGACACCAGGATGACGTCGCCGTCGCGATAGGGCGCGAGCGCATCGCCGGAAATCTCAAGCGCAAAGCTGTGATCGTCCTCCGCCGAGGGCAGCGCGACTTCGCTCCAGCCCTTGCCGGCGGGGAGGCCCTGCTCGTCGAAATGGCCGCTTGTCGCGGCCTGCGCGAAGCCGAGCAGCGGTACCGAGCGGCCGTCGCGTACGCCATCGCCGATCAGCTGCACGAAGGTCTCGATCGACGAGCCGGCCGCCGCGAGCGCCTTGGCGATCGATTCGGTCGAGGGCCAGCGCTCCCGGCCGTCGGAGGTCACGCGCTTGGACTTGTTGAAGGTGGTGGGATCGAGCCCCGCCCGCTTGGCAAGCCCCGACGGCGACAGCCCGGCGCGCGCCGCGAGCCGATCCAGGGCTCCCCAGATCTGCTCGTGAGTCAGCATCCTCTGCGCTTTGGCCTGTCTGATCATCCTCGATCCGGCCCGCCTAGGAAAACTAGCCTCAAATGAACCGGTTTTCCGTTTTCGGTGCAAGAGGCGGCAGCCAAGTCTTGAGTTCGAAAGGTGCCGCCTTTACGGTCGCGCCCGGGTCTGGGACCCTTGGGGAGCGAAAACCCCAAGAGACTCAACGAGCAAGCGTAAGCAGGACACCGCAACAGGTGGTCAAGATCTATAAAATTTGTGCCGCTTCGGCCTGGCGGGAGGCCGAACGGCAGGGTGTGTACCGGGGCAGCGCGGATGACGCGCGCGACGGCTTCATCCATTTCTCCACCGCCGCCCAGGTTCCCGAGACCGCGCGAAAGCATTTCTTCGGGCAGCGCGCCCTGTTCCTGGTCGAGATCGACGGCGATGCGCTCGGCGACGCCCTGCGCTGGGAGCGCTCGCGCAACGACGAGCTGTTTCCGCATCTCTATGGCGAGCTCGATCTCGGTGCGGTGATCTCGATCATCAATCTCGCTATGCGCTCCGACGGCAATCACGACATTCCGGAGCTTGCACCGTGATCCGCGCGTTCGATGCTTTCTCGCTGCCTGTCTTGCGCTGGCTCGATCCGGAGGATGCGCATCGCCTGGCGATCCAGGGCCTGCGCTTCCTGCCGCCGACCAAGCCGCACGCCGATGATCCGAAACTGGCGGTGCGGGCCTTCGGCCTGAATTTTCCCAATCCGATCGGCATGGCCGCGGGCTTCGACAAGAGCGCGGAAGTGCCGGACGCACTGCTCAGGCTCGGCTTCGGCTTCGTCGAGATCGGCTCGGTGACGCCGAAACCGCAGGCCGGTAATCCGCGGCCGCGGCTGTTTCGCCTGGAGCGCGATGAAGCCGTCATCAACCGCATGGGCTTCAACAATGACGGCGCGACGATCGCGCTGCGGCGCCTTGCGGCGCGCGCTGAGAACGGCGGCATCGTCGGCGTCAATGTCGGGGCCAACAAGGATTCGCCCGATCGCGTCGCCGATTACGTCAAGCTGATCGAGACGTTTGCGCCGGTCGCGAGCTATTTCACCGTGAACGTCTCCTCGCCGAACACGCCGGGCCTGCGCAACTTGCAGGAGGGCGCGCTGCTCGACGATCTCCTTGCCCACGTGATCGACGCGCGCGAGCGCGTGCGCGAGACGGCCGGCGATACGCCGGTGCTGCTCAAGATCGCGCCGGATTTGAGCCTCGCCCAGCTCGACGACGTCGTGCAGGTCGCCCGCGCGCGGAAGGTCGACGGCATGATCGTGTCGAACACGACGATCGCGCGGCCGAGCACGCTGCGCGAGCAGATGCGCGCGAAGGAGCAGGGCGGTCTCTCCGGCCGGCCGCTGTTTCGCCTGTCGACGCGCATGGTCGCGGAGACCTATGTGCGCGTCGAGGGCGCGTTCCCGCTGATCGGCGTCGGCGGCGTGGATAGCGGCGGTGCGGCGCTGACAAAAATCCGCGCCGGCGCGAGCCTGATCCAGCTCTATTCGTCGCTTGTCTACAAGGGCCTCGGCCTTGTCGACGAGATCAAGCGCGATCTCGCCTCGACGCTGCTGCGCACCGGGCGCGACTCGCTGTCCGAGATCGTCGGCGCCGACGCCGCCACGCTCACGGCCGAGGACTGGCCGGGGATGTAGAAGGTCTCGTGCCCCGGATGCAGCGCAGCGCGCCGCTCTTCGCTGGCTTGGTGCGCTGCTGGTCCGGGGCCCATAGTCGCTGGGTCCCGGCTCTGCGGAGCGGCATTATCGGACGATGCTTCGCATCGCCGGGGCATGCCGCACCGCGTCCGGGACACGATGGTCATGATTTGGCGAACGTCGCCCGAAACAGCGCCGGATAGCGCAGGCCCTGCAGCCCGCCGCGCGCGACATAGAAGCCGAGCAGCGCGGTCCACAGTCCGGCATTGCCGAACGCTTGCAGCGCCCACCACGTGCCCAGAAAAATTCCGAGCGAGGCGAGCATCAGATTGCGCATCTCGCGCGCCCAGGTCGCGCCGACATAAATGCCGTCGAAACCAAAGGCGAACACGCCGGGCAGCGGCGCCAGGATGATGAAGACGAGAAAATCGCGCGCGCTGCGGCGGACCTCCTCGCTCGCGGTCATCAGGTTGATCAGTGCCGGGCCGAACAGCGCAAAGAGCAACGCGACGACCAGCGCGAAGCCGACGCCCCAGAGCAGCACCAGCCGCGTCGAATCGGCAAAGCCGCGCGCATCGCGCGCGCCAAAAGTGCGGCCGCAGAGCTGCTGCGCGGCGTTGGCGAGGCCATCGAGGAAGAAGGCGCTGACCAGCAGGAAATTGTTCAGCACCGCATTGGCCGCGAGCGTGACATCGCCGGCCCGCGCGCCCTTGGCGGTGAAGAACAGGAACACGGTGATCAGCGCGGCGGTGCGCACCATGATGTCCGAGTTGACCGACAGCATCCGGATCAGCTTGGCGCGGTCGAACAACCGCGCGCGGGGAATGGCGAGACCACCTTTGGCGAGACGCCGCGCCACCATCGCGCTGAGCAGGAAGCCCGCGGCCTCCGCGATCACAGCGGCGATCGCCGCGCCCGCAATGCCGGTGTCGTAGACGAGCACCAGGAGCACGGTCGCCGCCACGTTGATGAGGTTGATCACGATCTGCTGGAGCAGCGCCAGATTGGCGCGGGCAAGTCCCACCAGCCAGCCGAGCACGACGTAGTTGGCGAAGGCCAGCGGCGAGGACCAGATGCGGATCGCAAAATAGGTCTTTGCCGCGCGCGTCACGCCCTCGCTGCCGCCCATCAGGCTGAACAGCACGGCGCCGAGCGGTACCTGAAGCGCGATCAGCGCGACGCCGATCAGTCCGGCCACGATGAAGCCGCGCACGAGAATTGCGCTCTTCTCCTCCGACTCGCCGGCGCCGAGCGATTGCGCAGTGAAGGCGAGCGTGCTCATGCGCAGGAAGGCGAACAGCCAGAACAGGCAGTCGAAGATCACCGACGCCATGGCGACGCCGCCGAGCAGCGCGGCGTCGTTCAGCCGCCCGATCGCGGTGGTCGAGACCACGCCGATCAGCGGCGTGGTGAGGTTCGCGACCATCGCCGGGCCTGCGATGGCGAACACCTGTCTTGTGGTGACCCTGGGATGAACCGGTGCGTGCATGTCAGAACACCAGCATCATGCCGTCCTCCGCCGCCAGATGCGGCACGTCATCAAGGCACGACAGCATGTCCTCGCTCATATGGGTGAGGACCAGCCGCTTGGCGCCGATCTCGGGCAGATGCTGTTCCAGGGTTTTCAGGCTGAGATGGTTCTTGACCACCTTCTCGTACATGTAGGCTTCGACGATGAAAAGGTCCGCGTCATGCGCCAGCGGAATGAGCGTCTCCGTCCATTCGGTATCAGCGCTGTAGGAGAGCACGCGGCCTTCGGCCTCGATGCGATAGCCGAGGAACGGCCCACCGGACTCGCCATGCACGACCGGATAGGGCGTCACCGTCACGCCACCGAAGCTGCGGCTCTCGCCGGGCGAGAGCGCGACGACGGAAAGCTCGAAGCGCTGCTTGGTCTTCGATGAGTGCTCGAACAGCGCCTCCATCACCTGCGCGAGCCGCATCTCGATGCCTTGCGGGCCGGCAATCACCAGCGGTCGCGTCCGCCTGGAGAACTGCGCGTCGAGCAGAAAGAACGGGAGGCCGGCAAAATGATCGCCGTGGAAATGCGTGATCAGGATCAGGTCGATTTCGTCGCGATCGATCTCGAGCCGCTTCAAGGCCGGCAGCGAGGAGGCACCGCAATCGATCAGGAAATTGACCTGCCTCCCCGTGACGTGAAAGCAGGTGTTGGCCCTGCCGCCCGAGCCGAACGCATCGCCGCAGCCGACAAAGCGCAATTGCATCGGCTGCGCACTCCTTCTCCCAATCTACCGGCCGCGCGGCGCGCCGAACAGGCGCGACAGAAACCACACTGGGATCACGATGACAGCGCCGAGCAGGAAGTAGCGCCACAGCCAGTTGACCGCGTCGAAGCCGAGGTCCCACAGCCGCTGGAACAGGAGGCGAATGCTGTGGATGATATTCCAGGGATCGAAACCGATCGCAGCGAGCACGACGCCGACCAGGATCGAGAGCAGGATCAGGCGGAATGCGACCGCCAGCGGCGAGCCACCGAGAAAGCGGTTCAGGCCATCGCTGTGGCCGGCCGGCAAATCTCTGACGTCGTTGGCCATCTCAAAAAAACTCCTCAGCGGATTCGATCCCCATTATAGGGCACGGCGAGGCAGATGGGGAACCCGCATCCGGCCGTCAATCGGCTTACGGGATTTTAATTCGGGAAGCGGAGTACGCCTTGGTTGCGGGATGATCGTGTCGCAGGCTCGGTGCAACCTCTCCCGCTTGCGGGAGAGGCGCAGGCCGCCACCGGCGGCCGTTCCTCTTAAAAGAACGCCGATGCAAAGCCTCGGCTATGGCGGAGCGCCGGGTGAGGGCTCTCGCCTCTGGGGGAATCCCAATGCGGAGACACCCTCACCCCAACCCTCTCCCGCAAGCGGGAGAGGGGGCACCGCCGTCCTGGCCGCAATCCAGCCTCATTGCGCTTTCACGCCTCAATCTCCGCCACCTCCGCCTTCAGCATCTTTTCCAGCGTCTCCAGCCGGTCCGCCTCGCGTGGCGGCTTGTCCCAGCGCAGGCGGCTGATGCGGGGAAAGCGCATGGCGACGCCGGATTTGTGCCGCGGCGAGCGCTGCAATCCTTCGAAGGCGACCTCGAGCACCAGCCCCTTGTCGGGCTCGTGCACAACATGGCGCACGGGGCCGAATTTTTCCGTGGTGTTGCGGCGGACGAAGCGGTCGATCTCGAGCAGCTCCTCGTCGGTGAAGCCGAAATAGGCCTTGCCGACCGGTACCAGCTCGTCGCCGCCTTCGCCTCCCGTCCAGACACCAAAGGTGTAGTCGGAATAATAGGACGAGCGCTTGCCATGGCCGCGCTGCGCATACATCAGCACGGCATCGATGATGTGCGGGTCGCGCTTCCATTTCCACCATTGCCCCTTCGGCCGGCCCGGCAAATAGGGTGCATCGCGCCGCTTCAGCATGACGCCTTCGACGGCCTCGGCATCCTCGCCGGCGCCGGCACTTGCGGGATCGGCGCGCGCGGCGGTGAGTGCGTCCCAGCTATCGAAGGGCACGGTCGGTGAAAGGTCGATGCGGGAATCGCCCAGCTTCTTGATGAAGGTTTCGAGATGCTGGCGCCGCTCGGCAAAGGGCAGCTCGCGCAGATCGTTCTCGTCGTCGCCGAGCAGATCATAGGCGCGCAGGTGGATCGGAAAATCCTTGATCAGCTTTGGCGAGACTACCTTGCGGTTGAGGCGCTGCTGGAGAACGTTGAAGCTCTGCACGCGGCCGTCGCGCACGACGAGCAGCTCGCCGTCGATCGCGCCGGGCAGGTGCAGCGAGGGCACGAGGTCCGGAAAGCTCCCCGTGATGTCCTCGCCGGTGCGCGAATAGAGCCGCGCCGTGATGTGGCCGCGATCGTTGCGGCCCGCCACCGCCTGCACGCGGATGCCGTCCCATTTCCACTCGGCAACGTAGTCGGCGGGATCAAGGCTTTGGAAATCTGAGTCCTCGATCGCATGCGCGAGCATGACGGGACGGAACGGCGCGGGGTCGCGGTTGACGGGCTTTTCCGCGCGGCCCTCGAGCCAGGCGAACAAGTCGAGATAGGGCGGGACGAGGCCGGGCCAGATCAGCTCGATCTCATGCGGATCCTTGTCGCCGAGTGCGGCCGCCGCGGTTTTTGCCAGGCGTGCGGATACGCCGATGCGAAGCGCGCCAGTGACGAGTTTGAGCAGCGCCCAGCGGCCGGTCTCGTCGAGCTCGTCGAGCCAGCGCGCAAGCTGGCCCGGCAGCTCGGTCTTGCCGAGCGTGCGCAGCGTGGTGACGACGTCGGTGAGGGTTGGTGGCGGCGGGTGGTTGTGGTTGCGTGGGCGGAGATGGTGGCTGTCATCTCCCCCGGGGCACCCCCCTCCCTGTCCCTCCCCCGCAAGGGGGGAGGGAGCGGTGGAAGCTGTGCCTGCATCACGTGACGATACGTCGACAACCGTAACGGTTTCGCTCACCACTGCTTCAGACTTGTTGTTCGACGTGTCGCTCTCATGTCGCCCCGCGTCGCGCTGCGCTCCCTCCCCCCTTGCGGGGGAGGGCGGGGGAGGGGGGTCGCCCAGGAAAGACTGGTTGTCGTTGACGACGCCCTTCGGCCACATCAGCGCAACTGTTTCCGAGAGATCACCAACGTAATCATACGACAACCCGAACAACACCGGATCGGTACGCGCCGCAATCAGGTCGCGGATCAGCCCAGGCTTGGCGTGCTTGAAGCTCAGCGCGCCGGTCAGCGCCGCCAGCGCATAGCCGCGGTCGGGATCGCCGACCTCGCGAAAATAGCCGGTGATCAGCCGCAGCTTGTTGTTGCGGCCGGGCTCGTAGGCGAGACGGTCCAACAGTTGGGCGAAGCGGTTCATGCCTCGGCCTCGCTTGCGAGCTGCGTCTCGGTCTCCTCCTCGTCGCCATAGCCGACGAGATCGAGCGGCTGGGCCCGCAATCCTTTGCTCTTGCACCAATGCACCAGCGCGTCTTCCTGGCCGTGCGTGACCCAGATTTCGCCGGCGCCGGTCGCGGCGATCGTCGCGGTGAGGCCGTCCCAATCGGCATGGTCGGAAATCACCAGCGGCAATTCCACGCCGCCCTGCCGCGCTCGCGCGCGCACCCGCATCCAGCCCGAAGCAAATGCCGTGACCGGATCGGGAAACCGCCGCGTCCAGATATCGGAGGTGGCGGAGGGCGGTGCCAGCGTAATGGTGCCGGCGAGATCGGTCTTCTTCGTGCCCTTCACCGGGCGTAGCTCGCCGAGCGCGATGCCGCGGCTCTGGTAATAGTGCGTGATCGTCTCCATCGCGCCATGCAGATAGATCGGCGTGTCGTATCCGGCCGCGCGCAGCAGTGCGATGACGCGCTGCGCCTTGCCGAGCGAATAGGCGCCGACGAGATGCGCGCGCTCCGGAAACAGCTCCACGGAGGCGAGCAGCTTCTTCACCTCGTCCGCCGCATCGCCGTGGCGAAATACCGGCAGGCCGAATGTCGCCTCGGTGATGAAGACATCGCAGGGCACGAGTTCGAACGGCGCGCAGGTCGGGTCCGGCGCGTCCTTGTAGTCGCCGGAGGCGACGATACAGGTGTCCTTACAGGTCACCGCGATCTGCGCCGAGCCCAGCACGTGGCCCGCGGGGTGAAACTTCACCTTGACGTCGCCGAGCCGGATCTCCTCGCCATAGCGGATCGCCTGCGTCGTGCCGGCAAAGTTCTCGCCATAGCGCAGGCGCATCATGTCCAGCGTCTCCTGCGTCGCCAGCACGACGCCGTGGCCGGCACGCGCATGGTCGGAATGGCCGTGGGTGATCACGGCGCGCTCGACCGGGCGGACAGGATCGATATGGAAGCCGCCCGGCTTGCAGCACAGGCCGGCAGCAGTTGGCAACAGGATGTCTTGCGGGCGCATTTCTGTCATATAGGCTGCACGCCCGTTTCATTCGAGTCATTGGCCCGCGTCGTCTTCTGGTTCCAAAAATGCCCCTGCGTCTGTTCCTGTCCTCCGGCGATCTGATGGCCGACCGCCGTTTCGAGTTCGCGCGCGACCTGCAGCTGAAGGGCGATTTGCCGGCCGCAGCTGACCTGCTGGAGCAGGCGATCGAGCTCGCGCCGAACTTCACATCGGCCTGGTTCACGCTCGGCGAAATCTTTCAGCAGCTCGGCGAGCGCGACAAGGCGACCGCGGCGTTTCGCAAGGCGCGCGACTCTGATCCTGAGGACCAGCATGGCGCCGGCCTGCATCTGATGCGGCTCGGCGAGGCACAGATGGCGGAGATGCCGAAAGCCTATGTGCAGGCGCTGTTCGATCAATACGCGCCGCGCTTCGAGCATGCATTGATCAACGATCTCGGCTATCGCGCCCCCGCGCTGATCTTCAAGGCGGTGCTGGCCGCGCGCGTCGCCGCGAAGAAGCCGGCCTACTTCAAGTGCGCGATCGATCTCGGCTGCGGCACGGGGCTCGCGGCCAGTGCCTTCGCAAAGCAGGTCGACCATTTCATCGGCATTGATCTTTCGCCCGGCATGATCAAGGAGGCGCGCGCCACCGGCCTCTATGCCGAGCTGGAGGTCGCCGACATGATCGACGGCCTGCGCAGCAAGCCGGACGCGAGCGCGAGTCTGGTCGTGGCTGCGGATGCGTTCGTGTATCTGTCCGATCTCGCGCCGGTGTTGATGGAAGCAACGCGCGTGCTCGCAACCGGCGGTACGCTCGCCTTCACGCTCGAGACGCATGACGGCAGCGGCGTCGTCCTGGGCGAGGGGCTGCGCTATGCCCATGCGGCGGAATATGTGCAGGCTGCGATCGCGAATGCCGGCCTCAAGCTGCTGACACTGGCGCCGGCCTCGCCGCGAAACGAGAACAACGAGCCGGTGCGCGGCCTCGTCATCGTTGCCGAGAAAACTTGAGTCTAGGCGCTGGGGCTGCGGCAAATTGAGCGTCATTGCGCCGCAAAAGCGCAGCCTTGCCACTTGCGATGCGTGCCTTGATGTCCGCACAATGCGCAGCATCAGGGAGACAACGCCAATGACAAAAAATCCATCGCGGCGCGATTTCAGCGCCGGTGCATTTGCCACAATCGCAGCCTCGACCTTGCCGGCGCCCTACGTTTGGGCTGCGGAGAAGAAATATGATGCGGGCGCGAGCGACACCGAGATCAAGATCGGTCAGACCGTGCCGCATTCCGGCCCCGGCTCGCTCTATGGCGTGCTGGGTCGTGTCGGCGAAGCCTATTTCCAGATGCTGAACGAGAAGGGCGGCATCAACGGGCGCAAGGTCAAATTCCTCACCATGGACGATGCCTACAGCGCGCCGAAATGCGTCGAGGCGACGCGGCGCCTCGTCGAGCAGGAGGAGGTGCTGGCGCTCTATGGCTCGCTCGGTACCGCGCCGCAGACCGCTGTTCATAAATATCTGAATTCCAAGGGCGTGCCGCAGCTCCTGCTCAATACCGGCGCGTCCAAGTGGAACAACCCGAAGGAATTCAAATGGACGATGGCGGGCCTGCCGCTCTATCCGACCGAAGCGCGCATTCTCGCCAAGCACGTCATCAGCGTGAAGCCGAATGCCAGGATCGGCATCCTCTACCAGAACGATGATTTCGGCCGCGACTTCCTCGGGCCCTTCAAGAAGGTGCTTGCGGATGCCGGCGGCACCGCGCAGGTGATTTTGGAGCAGACCTACGACCTGACCGATCCGACCATCGATTCCCAACTCATCAATCTCTCCAAGTCGGGCGCCGACGTCTTCTACAACATCTCCACCGGCAAGGCGTCGTCGCAGTCGATCCGGAAAGCGGCCGAACTCGGCTGGAAGCCGCTGCAATTGCTCTCGGCGGGCTCGACCGGCAAATCCATCCTCGGCGCCGCCGGCTTCGAGAACGCATCCGGCATCGTCGCGATCCGCTATTCCAAGGACGCCGGCCCCGGCCCCTGGGAGAATGACAAGGACGTGATCGCGTTCGACACGTTACGCAAGAATTATCTGCCAAACGTCGATCCCGACAACACCATCGCCTATGCCGGTTACGGCCAGGCGGTGAGCATGGGCGAGATCCTGCGCCGCTGCGGCGACGAGCTCACGCGCGAAAATGTGCTGAAGCAGGCCGCGAACCTCAAGGGCTTCCATTCGCCGTTCTTCCTCGACGGCGTCGACTACAGCTACACGCCCGACGACTACACGCCGATGAAGACACTGTTCATCTCGACCTTCAACGGCAAGGACTGGCAGGTCTCCGACAAGCCCGTGACGGAGTAGCGGGCGCGCGCTGACGCCGCCTCTCCCTCTCCCCGTTCTTACGGGGAGAGGGTCGGGGTGAGGGGCTGCATCCGCATTCACGGTGATAGATGGACTCGTGGAAGCTCCCCCTCACCCGGAATTCAAGCTGTGCTTGAATTCCGGCCTCTCCCCGCGAGCGGGGCGAGGCGAAGAACCCACCCCTCGACGAACCCGTCCCCACGGCTTACCTCTATCGCCGTGCCGCCCCGTATCCTCACCGCCTCGGCCGAGCCGGCCGCACCGTTGCCCGACCGCTTCCAGACATGGTTCGCGGCCCGCGGCTGGTCGCCGCGCGCGCATCAATTGGCGCTCTTGGAAAAGGCTCGCGAGGGTCGCTCCGCGCTGCTGATCGCACCAACCGGCGCCGGCAAGACGCTGGCGGGATTTCTGCCGACGCTGGTCGAACTCTCTTCTCCCTCCCCCCTTGTGGGGGAGGGCCGGGGAGGGGGGTGGCCACGGGCAGCCCTGCCTGCCGACGACAAACACAAGATCATCTCCACCGGCCGCGCCGTTCAGCGCAGCGGCGGTTTGCACACCCTCTACATCTCCCCGCTGAAAGCGCTCGCCGTCGACATCGCGCGCAACCTTGAGCGGCCGATTGCCGAGATGGGACTGCCGATCAAGGTCGAGACCCGCACGGGTGACACGCCGGTGTCGCGGCGGCAGCGCCAGCGCCGCTATCCGCCGGACATCCTTCTCACGACGCCGGAGCAGCTCGCATTGCTGCTGTCCTCCGACGATGCGCCGTTCCTGTTCTCATCGCTCAAGCGCGTGGTGCTCGACGAGTTGCATGCGCTCGTCACCTCCAAGCGCGGCGACCTGCTGTCGCTCGGGCTTGCGCGGCTGTGGCGGCTTGCGCCGGAGATGCGCATGATCGGCCTGTCGGCGACGGTGGCCGAGCCGGACTCGCTGGCGCGATTCCTCATGCCGCAGCCGGCCGGAAAGGCCGCCGCCGCAGATATCGTCATGGCCGGCGGCGCGGCGGCGCCGATCGTCGAGATGCTGGATACGAGCGAGCGCCTGCCCTGGGCCGGCCACACTGCGCGCCATGCGCTGGCCGAGGTCTACGAGCTGATCAAGGCGAACAAGACCACGCTGGTCTTCGTCAACACCCGCAGCCAGGCCGAGATGCTGTTCCAGGATCTCTGGCGCATGAACGACGACGGACTTGCGATCGCGCTGCATCACGGCTCGCTCGACGTTGCGCAGCGCCGCAAGGTCGAGGACGCGATGTCGGCGGGAAAACTGCGCGGCGTGGTCTGCACCTCGTCGCTGGATCTCGGCGTCGACTGGGGCGACGTCGATCTGGTCATCAATATCGGCGCGCCAAAAGGCTGCTCGCGCCTGATGCAGCGCATCGGCCGCGCCAATCACCGCCTCGATGAGGCCTCGCGCGCGGTGCTGGTGCCAGCCAACCGGTTCGAGGTGCTGGAGTGTCGCGCCGCGATCGACGCAATCGCGGAGAATGCGCAGGATACGCCGCCCCTACGCATCGGAGCGCTCGACGTGCTGGCGCAGCACGTGCTCGGCTGCGCCTGCGGCGAGCCGTTCTTCTCGGACGAGCTCTATGACGAGGTGCGCACGGCGGCGCCATACGCCGATCTGTCGCGGCAGGATTTCGACGACGTCGTCGATTTCGTCGCTACCGGCGGCTACGCGCTGAAAACCTATGAACGCTTCGCGCGCATCAAGCAGGACAAGCAGGGCCGCTGGCGCGTCGCCAATCCAAAAGTGCGGCAGAGCTATCGCCTCAATGTCGGCACCATCGTCGAGGAGCCGATGCTGAAAGTCCGGCTGGTGCGCTCGCGCTCCACGGGGCAAGGAAAAGCGGGAGGCTCGACCGGCGCCATTGCGCGCGGCGGCCGCGTGCTCGGCGAGATCGAGGAATATTTCATCGAGGGCCTTAGCCCCGGCGACACCTTCGTGTTCGGCGGCGAGGTGGTGCGCTATGAGGCACTGGCCGAGGACCAGGTCTACGTCTCCCGCGCCCATGACGCCGATCCCAAGGTGCCGTCCTATATGGGCGGCAAGTTTCCGCTGTCGACTTATCTGGCCGAGCGCGTGCGCCGGCTGCTGGATGACAAGCGCGCGTGGGGTGCCCTGCCGGAGCAGGTGCGCGACTGGCTGTCATTGCAAAAGGATGTTTCGCGCGTGCCCGCGGTGCGCGAGCTCCTGGTCGAAACTTTTCCGCGCGGCAACAAGCACTATCTCATCTGCTATCCCTTCGAGGGGCGGCTCGCGCACCAGACGCTCGGCATGCTGCTCACGCGCCGGCTGGAGCGCGCCCGCGCCCGGCCGCTCGGCTTCGTCGCCAATGAATATGCGGTCGCGATCTGGGGGCTGGGTGATGCCTCCTTCATGATCCGCAATGGCCAGCTCGATCTCAACGCGTTGTTCGATCCTGATATGCTCGGCGACGACCTCGAGGCCTGGCTCGCCGAATCCGCGCTGATGAAGCGGATGTTCCGCAACTGTGCGCTGATATCCGGCCTGATCGAGCGCCGTTTCACGGATGAAGACAAGAGCCGCCGGCAGGTGTTGTTCTCGACCGATCTCGTCTACGACGTCCTGCGCAAGCACCAGGCCGATCACATGCTGCTGCGCGCCGCGCGCGCCGATGCCGCGACCGGCCTGCTCGACCTGCGCCGGCTCGGGGACATGCTCGCGCGCATCCACGGCCACATCACGCACCGGGAACTCGACCACGTCTCCCCGCTCGCCGTCCCCGTGATGCTGGAAATCGGCCGCGAGTCAGTTTATGGCGAAGCTGCAGACGAGCTGCTGGCGGAGGCCGCCGACGAGCTCGTCAAAGAGGCGATGTCGTAGACTGTCCGCAGAATGAATCCTTGGGGCGCAACTCCTGCCAAGTCGTCAAGCCCGGCCTTGACCGAGCAGGCGGCCATTTCGATCACGTCGACGCGCACGCTGGACGTCGCCGGCGCATCGTTCCATGCCGATCTCTCCGGCGCGCTGTTCTGGGACGAGCAGCGCCTGCTCGTCGTTTCCGACCTGCATCTGGAAAAAGGCTCGAGCTTCGCTGCGCGCGGCGTGCTGCTGCCGCCTTATGACACGGTCGCCACGCTCAGTCGTCTTGCGGCCGTGATCGCGCGGCACGATCCGCGGATCGTGATCGCGCTCGGCGACAGTTTTCATGATCGCAGCGCCCATGAGCGGCTGTCGATTGAGGATCGCGACGCCATGACCTCGCTCCAGAGCGGCCGCGACTGGATCTGGATTTCAGGCAATCACGACCCGGCGCTGCCGCGCGATCTCGGTGGCACCGTCGCCGACGAAGTCGCGATCGGCCCGATCATTTTCCGTCACGAGCCGACCGGCGCGTGCGGCGAGATCGCCGGCCATCTCCATCCCAAGGCGCGCGTTACCGCACGCGGCCGCTCCATGGAGCGGCGCTGCTTCGCCTCCGACGGAATGCGCGCCGTGATGCCGGCCTTCGGCGCCTATGCCGGCGGCCTCAGCATCCGCGACGCGGCCTTCGCAAAAGTCTTTGGCGCGCGCCACTTCACCGCGCATCTTCTCGGCGACAATCGCGTGCACGCCATCGCGGCGTCGCGGTGTTGTTGAGGGAACGACCATGCTGCCCTCTCTTCACGATGATTTCGTCGTTTCGTACGAGGTGAACTGCGAAACCCGCCAGATCAAACTTCACACAAGACCGGATCCCAGAGACGCTGCGAAGCGCGAACAGCGGCCCTGCACCATCGTTTTCAATGGTGTCGAGGGATACCAGTTCGAGGACGACGCATTTGGAAACATCGTCTTCTCACTGGCGGTGGTTTCCATTGAGCAAGTGTTGGCAGAGTATGGCTACGCGATCGCGGAGTCTTATCGTATGGCGGGCGCCCCAGGGCCGTGGGCGGCCGATTTGGCTACTGCGGCGCAGGTGCTCGCGGAAAAGGGCGTCAAAGGCTTCATTCTAAGTTCGTCGTATGGCCTCTCTGGCTGGGTGCTGGCCAAAGAAGCTTTGGTCGACCCCACGTAGCCGTCGGCTCGCTACGCTGCCTTCGCCTGTACCGTGTCGCAGAACTCGGCCAAGCGATCCGCAAGCCGCAACGTGGCCGGGCTCGCACCCGGGGAGGCCATCAGCGCGACCTCCGTCTCGTTGATTGGCGCAAAGCCGTCCTTCGCTGTCAGTACGCGGTGATCGGACTGGATCGCCATCTCCGACAAGATGCTGAGGCCCATGCCGGCGGCAACCGCCGCCTGGATGCCGGCGAGGCTCGATGACGTATAGGCCATGTGCCAGGGCCGGCCGGCGCTTTCCAGCGCGTGGATGGCGCCGGCGCGATAGAGGCAGCCGAGCGGAAAGCCGATCAGCGGCACCGACGACACGTCGGCTTGAATCGGATGGCTCTTGCTGGTCACCCAGTGCACCCGCTCCGGCCACACGGCGATCGCGCCCTTCTCGCCGGCCTCGCGCTTGAACAGCGCAAGGTCGAGCTCGCCGCGTTCGAGGTCGCGGGACAGGTTCCTGCTCTGGTCGGCACGCACATCCAGCCGCAGGCCCGGATGCGAGCGCGAGAACGTGCCGAGCAGTTTTGCCAGCCGATAGGCGGCGAAATCCTCGGGGATGCCGAGCCGGATTGCGCCTTCGCTGCCCGGCTCGCTGAGCACGTCACGCGCCTCCTCGGCGAGCGACAACAGGCGGCGCGCGTAGGACAAAAGCCGCTCGCCGGCCTCCGTCGGGCGCACGTCCTTGCCGTCACGGTGCAGCAGCACCTGGCCGACATCCTCCTCCAGCCGCTTGATCTGCTGGCTGACCGTCGATTGCGTGCGATGGACGCGTTCGCTGGCGCGGGTGAAGCCGCCGGCATCCACCACGGACACGAAGCTGCGGAGGAGCTCCAGATCGAGCATATCAGCCTCCATTTATAAATCCACTGGACGGCAGTTAATCATTTAATTTCCAAATGACAAGGGGCGTCCCTAGATCGAGGGCTCAGGAGAATGCCAAGAGAACCGCAATGTCGCTCGCCCCCTCGCTCGCCGTCCCCCGCAGCCGCTTCAATCCACTCCCGTTCTACATCGGCCTGTTCTGCCTGCTCTGGAGCTTTGCCTTCGTCGCCGGAAAGATGGGCGTCACCGATTGCCCGCCGCCGATCCTGCTCGCGGCGCGCTTTTCGCTCGCCGGCATCTTGATCCTCGGCGTCTCGGCGCTGCGCCGCGATGCGTGGGAGATGACCTGGCGTGATGCCGCAATGTTCGCCGTGCTCGGCATCGCCAACAACGCGCTCTATCTCGGGCTCGGCTATACCGGCCTGCAATGGGTCTCCGCGGGCCTCGGTGGTCTGATCGTGTCGGCCAACCCGGTATTCACGGCGGCGCTCGCCGCGCTGCTGCTCGGCGAGGGCATGACCTGGCGCAAGGCGAGCGGCCTCCTGCTCGGCGTCGTTGGGGTCACCTTCATCGTCTGGCATCGCCTCGCGGTCGGCACCGACAGCCTGCACGGAATCATGTTCACGCTGGCCTCGCTCGCCTCCATCGTCGCCGGCACCATCCTGTTCAAGCTGTTCGCGCCGAAGGGCAGCTTGTGGATCGGCAACGGCATCCAGAACATGGCGGCCGGCATCGTGCTCACGCCGATCGCGCTGACGTTCGCTGATGTCCACGCCATCCAGTACACGCCCGGCCTCCTCGGCGCCTTCGCCTTCCTGGTGCTCGGCGGCTCGATCCTCGCTTATCTGCTCTGGTTCCATCTCCTCAAAGTGTGTGGCGCGACCGCGGCCAGTGCCTATCATTTCCTGATGCCGCCGCTCGGCATGCTGTTCGCGTTCCTCGTGTTGGGGGAGCATGTCGAGGCGCGCGATCTCTTCGGGATCCTTCCGGTGGCGATCGGCATTTATCTCGTGACGCGTCCCGCCCAAACCCTCGCAACCAGGTCCGCCGCGTAACAGGAGCCCGTCATGCCCATTTCCATCACGCTGATCGGCGGCCCGACCGCGCTGATCGAGATCGACGGCTTCCGGCTCCTCACCGATCCGACCTTCGATGGTCCGGGCGCCTATCAGCTGCCGCATGTGAAGCTGGAGAAGACGATCGGGCCGGCGTTGAAAGCCGACGCGATCGGCCCGGTCGATGCCGTGCTGCTCAGCCATGACCAGCATTCTGACAATCTCGACAATTCCGGCCGCGAGCTGCTCTTCAAGGTGAAACGCGTGCTGACGACGGAAGCGGGCGCAAGACGGCTCGGCGGTCACGTCGAAGGACTTGCGCCATGGGACACGACGCAGGTCAGGGATCGCGACGGCAACACGCTGACGATTACCGCAACGCCCGCGCGCCACGGTCCGGCCGGCATCGAGCCACTGTCGGGCGATGTCATCGGCTTCGTCGTGTCCTCCAGCAACAAGGACAGCCGCGCGATCTATATCAGCGGAGACACCACCTGGTTCGACGGTGTTGCGGAAGTAGCGCGCCGCTTCGATTGCGGCGTGGTGCTGCCCTTTGCCGGCGCTGCGCAGACGCGCGGGCCGTTCCATCTCACCATGGACACCAACGACACCATCGAGACCGCGCGCGCCTTTCCCGATGCGGTGATCGTGCCCGTCCATACCGAAGGCTGGGCGCATTTCCGCCAGAACGGCGAGGACCTGCGCAAGACCTTCGACGTCCTCGGCTTCGGCCCGCGCCTGCGCCTGCTCGAGCCCGGCGTACCTACGGTGATCGAGGCGCCCTAAACAGACTCCGCTGTTGTCACTGCGAACAGCGAAGGCGAGCTGCTCCCCCAACGTCGTCCTGGCGAAGGCCAGGACCCATTACCCCGACTTCGAGTTGTTGCGGCAAGCCGTGGCCACCGCGTTTTCTAACAACAACAGCCTGTGGTAATGGGTCCTGGCTTTCGCCAGGACGACTCCGAGATATTGGTGTCCACCTGCGCCCATAACGAGCGCCCGCCTCAATCCTTCCTGAACACGATCGACGCCGCCCAGCCGCACATCAGCGCCAGCGCGGCCGTCACCAGCCCATACGCCAATCCGTTCTGCCGCGCGCTGGTGGCGACGAACTGCTCGAAGCCGACCTTGACGATCTCGAACGCCGTCTCGGTCTTGGTCACGAGCGCGCCGTTCGCGAACAGTTTGATTTCGACCTCATAG
Organism: Bradyrhizobium sp. CCGUVB23; assembly: GCF_024199885.1. NCBI lineage: Bacteria > Pseudomonadati > Pseudomonadota > Alphaproteobacteria > Hyphomicrobiales > Nitrobacteraceae > Bradyrhizobium > Bradyrhizobium sp. CCGUVB23. The sequence continues at coordinate 3,253,210 of NZ_JANADQ010000001.1, read as the reverse complement.
GTTCCGATCGGCACTTCCGCGGGCAGCGGAATGCCGGTGCGGAACAGCGTCGGCGTCAGGAACGTCACCGCCGACGGATCCTCGCGGTAGAGCCCGCGCTGCGTGCGCAGGCGGATGAAGGCGCTGCGGAACGCGTCGTCCGGCACCACGTCGGCATAGTCGGTGCCGACGCGCTGGGTCAGCAGCACGTTGTTGAGCCCGATCTGCTGGCGCCGCGCGATCTCGGGCGAGGTGATCTGGTCGAAGGGGCGATTGGCGAACAGCGCGAGATAGCTCGGCACCTGCAAGAATTGCCGGTAGTCGGTGTTGATCCAGATGCCGAACTTTCGTTCCTTGCGGCGCGTCACCATGTCCGCGCGCGGGCCCAGCACGGTGACGACGAGATCGTAGGCATTGCGATTCGCAGGCGTTGCCGCATCCCTCTCCACCGAGCCGAACAGCACCAGCTCCTCGCCGGAATAGTTCGGCGTCACGGTGACGCGGTGGTTGGAGACCGACACGATCAGCCGCTCGGCCCGCGCGGCGCCGCCGAGCAAAAGCATCAGGAGGGCAGCGATGATTGCGCGCGCGATCATCCCGTCACTCCGATCTCGCGGATGGTGAAGAGGTCTTCGGGACGGAGCACGAGCTCGACGGCGAAGCGCAGGCCGACGGCGAGGATGAGCAGGCCCAGGAGCAGCCGCAACTGCTCGCCGCGGATCTTCTGCCCGGCGCGTGCGCCGAACTGCGCGCCGGTGACGCCGCCAACCATCAGGATCAGCGCCAGCACCGCATCGACCAGATGATTGGTCATCGCATGCAGCATGGTCGCGACCAGCATGGTGACCAGCGTCAGGATCATCGACGTGCCGATCACCGTCGAGGTCGGCACCCGCAACAGATAGATCATGATCGGCACCAGGATAAAGCCGCCGCCGATGCCCATGATGGCGCCGATGAAGCCGATGATGATGCCGACCACGACCACGGGGATCACCGACAGATAGATCTTCGAGCGCTTGAAGCGCATCTTCAGCGGCAGGCCATGGATCCAGTTGTGCGTGCGCCGCGGCGGGACAGTGCCGCGCCGCGTCCGCATCATCGCGCGCAGGCCTTCCGAGAACATCAGGCTGCCCACGGTCGTGAGCAGCACGACGTAGGAGAGCGCGATCATCAAATCGAGCTGGCCGAGCGCGCGCAGCTGCGTGAAGGTCCAAACCCCGAGCGCGGTGCCCGTCACGCCGCCACATAACAGCACGGTCGCGAGCGCCGGGTCGATCGCGCGCCGCCGCCAATAGGAGATCGCGCCGGAAAAGGACGAAGCCGCGATGTGGCTCGCGACGGAAGCGACCGCGACCGCCGGTGCAATGCCGACGAAGATCAGCAGCGGCGTCATCAAGAATCCGCCGCCGATCCCGAACATGCCCGAGACGAAACCGACCGCGGCGCCCATCGCGAGCACCAGGAACACATTGACCGGCAGATCAGCGATGGGGAGGTAAAGCTGCATCGGGCACGTTCCGGCGAGACGGATCGGATTGCGGAATGCTCGCGGGAAGGCGGAACGATTGCCGCGTCCCTCATTAGCCGAATTTGGCGCGCGGCGGGACAAGGAATTTTCCGGCGTGCGGCGTTTTCGCCCGTGGTCCGATCAGGACCGCCCGGCATGGTGAATAGTTCAGATTAACGCGAGCCGATCCTCACCGCTTGCCGACGGGATCCGTGATCAAATTCATCGCCAGGGCCTGGTCGGGCGCCAGCCAGCGCACGTCCCTGGTTTGCGACATGGCCTCGACGATCGAGGAGGAGATGCCCATGCGCGTCACGTAGCCGAGCACTGCGCCGGCCGTGCGCTGGGCGTCGGCGACGGGGTCGCTGACTGCGGCTGTGTTCACGAACCGATGAACCCCGAGTGCCGATCCTTCGACACCATAGCGGATCTTGCCGCCGGCATAGACGAGCACGCAGGCGCTGGCGCAATAGGCCGGCCGTACCCGGCCCGAGGCGTCGGCGACACCGACGGCGGTCGAAAGCCCGCGCGCGCGGATCGCCTCGCCCATGATGACGGCCTGGTTGAGGTTGCCGCCCGGCGAGGACAACAGGACTAGATCGCCGGGGACGAGATGCGCATCATCCAGCCGGTCACGCAGCCAGTTCGCGGCTGCCGGCCCGATCTCGCCGCTGACGGCGAGTGCGCGCCGGCCGCGCGCGGCGCCGCCGAGATCGACATTGGCGATGACGGCCGAGCTCAGGCTCGGCGAGACATACTGGTCTCTCCAGTAGGCCCAGGCCTCGGGCCGCGACACGTCGCGATAGGCACGGATGAGCACACCTGACGACAGGAGCAGGAAGATGACAACCGACCAGAACAGCCGCCTGCGCGCCGGCAGGGGCACCGGCCCCTCGACTGTCAGCCGTCGGGCCGCACCGCGCGGAGGTGCGATACGCGGACCGGTGGGAGAGCTGCGGAAGGAGCTTTCCTCCCGGCGATCAGTCTCGGACAAGGCGACCTCTTGCTGCTGGATACCGCGCGCGGGTGTCCCGCAGTTCTACACGGCATCAGCAGCGAGGTATAGGACGGCGCAACCGCAGGTCGCGAGAGGATTTCGCCTTAGAACGGGGTGAGATTGCCAACCACGAGGGACGTGCGCTCCCTCTCCCGCTTGCGGGAGAGGGTTGGGGTGAGGGTGTCGCCACAATCGAGACTCCCAATGTGGAGACAGCCCCCACCCGGCGCTTCGCGCCGACCTCCCCCGCAAGCGGGAGAGGTGCAGCGAGTCTGTGGCAAGATCGAGCTAACTAAATTTCTTGATGCGCTAATGCACCAGCAAGGCCTGACGCTTGGTCGCGACAGGCTTGGGCGCGGGCTTGGCGCTGGCCTGCGCCGGGGCGCTGTCCCAGCCGCCGGCAGGCGTTGCGACGTTGACGGCATCATCCGGCTGCGGCTCGGCGCTGAACGTCTGGATTGCGAGCTTGGCAGCGGCGAGCGACTGCGGGTCGAGGCGCTTGGCAACGTCGTCGCGCTTGGTCGCCGCATCGGAGTCGCCCTGGGCTGCGGCGAGGCTGAACCATTTGTAGGATTCGGCAAGGTTCTGTTCGACGCCGATGCCACGGGCATAGAGGATGCCGAGATTGTACTGGCTGTCGGCGACGCCGCGATCGGCGGCCTTGCGGAACCACTGCGACGCGCTCTTGTAGTTGGCGCCGCGTCCGCCGCCGTCGGCGTCGAGCACCGCGAGATTGTGCATAGCCTTGGCATTGCCGCGCTCGGCGGCCTGCGTGTAGTAGCGGCGGGCGATGTCGGCGTCTCTCTTCACGCCGAGGCCCTTCTCATAGAGCGTGCCGAGCCGGAAGGTCGCGAGCACCACGCCGGCCTGCGCCGCGCGGTCATACCATTTGACTGCTTCCTCGTAATTCGCAGCCACGCCTTTGCCTTCGGCGAAGCGTACGCCGATCTCATAGGCCGCGGTCGCATCACCCTTCATCGCGGCGGCGCGCAGCACCGGACCGCCGATGCCGTCGGCCAGCCGCTCGCTCGGCGGCACCTGGACGGTGCCGAGCCGCGCGCGCGACGGCGTCGTCGGGATCGCGCCGGTGATGTCGCTATTTCCAGCCACCGCCGGTGGGGGCGGGATCTCGACCGACGCGGCGCTGCCGGAGCTCGCGGGAGCGGCATTGTTCAGGGATTGCCGGCCGAGGGGGGTCGGCGAGGTCATCGACGGCGTGACCTGCTCGGGCACGGCGGGCTTCGCGCTGTTCTCGGCGGGGGCAGGGGCTTGCGGCGCGGGCGCGCTTGCGGGGGTCTCCATCGCCGGCACCGGTGGAGTGCTGCCGCCGCCCTCGAGCAGGTTCATCGCCATCTTGAAGGTGCCGAGCACGATCACGACCACGCTTGCGCCGACCAGCAGCGAGCGGATCTTCGAGGTGATGGTCGAGCCTTCCTTGCCCTTGTCCAGGGCAGCGCCGCCTGCGGCAGCCTTGCCGCCACGGCCGGGCTTCTCGGGCTGCGCGGCGGCCGCCTGTGCGGCCCTGCGTGCGGCGGCGATGAAGCTCGACGACGACACCGGCTCCTTTGGCGGGGCGGGAATTTCGCTGATCGCGCTTTCGGACGCGGCAATGCGCTCCGACGGCGTGGGGGCGCGTCCGCTCGGCCGCGTGCCCGGCTCCAGCGGATGATCCGGCGGCAGCTCCGGTGCGATCGCAGCGCGCACAGGCGCGGCATGCGGCTCCAGGATTTCGCTGATCGCGCGCGGCGGCACGGGTGCTGTGACTTGCGGTGCCGCCGGGACCGGCGGCGGAGCAGCCGGCGTTGCGGCGTGAAATTCGCGCGGTGCGGCGACGAAGGCCGCCTGCGCCGCGGCCGGATTGGGCAGATCGGGCTTGATGTCGGCTCTGGGCGGCTGCGTCGGCATCGCGCTGCGCGCCGGTTCGGCCGGCATTGCCGGTGCTGCGAAGGCCTGCGGCGCGGCCTGAGGTGGCGCGCTGCGCACCGCGCGCAGGTCGCCCTCGATCATCGAAAGGCGATCGACGACATGGCCGAGCGTGCTGTGCACCGCGTCGAGCGAGTCCTGCGTGTGGCGATTGGTCTCAGCCTGGCTGAAGCGGATGTCGGAGAGCTCGCGCTTGACGAGATCGACCACGCCGGAATCGGAAGCCGGCGCCGAGCTGCGGCTCTCGGCGAGCGCGGCATAGGTCGCCTGCTGCCGCTCCAGATGCCGCAGGATGTCGTGCAGGCCGTCCTCGACGCGGCTCAGATTGCCGTTGCGCGGATCGGAGGCAGCCTCGATCCGCTCCAGGAGATACGACACGCGCTGCTCGAGATGCGCGAACGTGGAGGCGGAGTCGCCGCCGACCTGCATGCGGTCGAAGCGATCGGACAGCGCGCGGATCGCGTTCTCCAGATGCTCGGTGCTTTGGGACGGCGCAGGCTGTTCGCGCGTCTCCAGCGCCGCGGTGAGCGCGGCGATGCGCTGCTCCAGCACCGCAAAACTGTCGCCGCTGGGGACGGAGGCGCGGCTGATCTGATCGACCTTGGACGACAGCAGCTGCACGTCCTCGGACAGCCGTGCCAGCGCCTCGTTGGAGGCGGCGTTGGAGACGATGCCGCGCAGCGCCGAGATCGCGCCTTCGAGCTGCTGCACCGTGCCGGGATCGTCATTGGCGCGCAGGATCAGGTCGAGCTTGCCGCCGAGATTGCGGATCGCCTCGTCATAGCCGGTGAGCTGCTCGGCCGGCGTCAGCGTGCGCAGCACCTGCTTGATCTCGGATAGCGCGTGCTCGACGCCGGCGAGCGCCTGGCCGTCGGTGCTGGAGGTGCGCGTCTCATCAATGCGACGATGCAGCGAGCGGATCTCGTTTTCGATCGATTCGATCGCGCGGCGCGGCATCGCCTCGGTGATGACGTGGCGGATCTCCGCAAGCTCGTTGCGGAACGCCGTGATCGACTGCTCGATGTGATCGGGGCGCTGCAGCGCCTCGATCTGGCTGGTGATCTTGAGGAGATGCCGTTCGAGCGCAGAGAAGTCGGAGCTCGGCTGCGGAGGCGGCGGCGCGTAGGCGGGGGCAGGGGGCGCCAACGGGGGAGACATTGCGGGAGCCATCGGCGCGGCGGGCGCAATCGAAGGCGCCGCGCGCGGCGGCATCTGCCGGGGCGCAAAGCTGTCGAGCTCGTTCTGCCGCGCGCTGATTTCGGCCACCGCAACGTCGAGCGAGGCGGGGCTGAGCGGCGGCGAGTTGCGATAGACCTGTGCTGCCGCGCGCTCGACCACCTCGGCCTGGCGCTGGCGCGTCTCGACCGGAGCGGGCCGCGATGCCTGCGCCTGCGGCCGCGAGATCTGCGACAGCCGCGCGTCCAGCCGCGAGATCGCATCGTTCAGCTGACGCGCGACGCCCTGCTCGCGCGAGGCGTCGCGCGACGTGTCTTGGCGCGGCGCGGGCTTCGAGATGCGCTCGATCTGCTGGGTGATCGCATCCAGCCGCTGGTGGATGTCGGCGACGTCGCGGCTTTCCTGACTCGGTGCCAGGTGTGGGGCCTGCGGGGCTTGCGGGCGCTGCTCGTAAGGTCCGCGGAAGTTCGGCGGGATGGTGTCGCCGAGGGTGGAGTTCAGCCAATCGTTGAGTGACATGCCGGCACGGCGCGCGGCTGCTTCGGCCCGCTCCCTGACGGATGGATCGATGCCGTCAACACTCCACGATACGCGCGAATTCATGACTTCTGTCCGGTTCCGACTTCGGCACCCCACCCGATGCCTCCAGCTTTCCCGCGCGTCCCAGTTGCAGAGACAATTCCATTCGGCGCGGGTCGTCTGCCTCAAAAACCGACTTTTCTCTGTTACGGTAAATAACGGGTTAAGGAAGCCGTCGCCGCTGTCTTAAAGTTGGGCGCAGGGAACAGGAGTGGCGCATTGTCGGTGCGCTCCCTCTCCTGCTTGCGGGAGAGGTTGTTCGAGCCCGCGGCTCGCTCCCGATTTGCCACATTCACCGGTGTCATGCCCCGCGAAGGCGGGGCGTCCAGTACGCCGCGGCCTATTCGATTCGATCATGACCGTCTCGGAGTACTGGATCGCCCGGTCAAGCCGGGCGATGACGGCGGAGTGGCTGGCGGCGGCATTGCCTCGTGTCACGCTTGGTTGCTCAGCCCTTCTCGCGCTTGCCCTCGTCGATCGGCACCACGGTGCCGCGCGCGTTCATGGTCGACAGCGCCTCGAGCGCTTCCTCGCAGAAGTCGGCCACCATCTGCTCGTGCCGGGCGCCGAGGCGGAGCAGCAGCAAATTGCCGAGGTCGAGCACGCCCGACGCCTCTCCGTCCGGAAAGCGCTTCTTCAGGATGCGCTCGTAATTGGCATGGCGGTCGCGGTGATGCTCCAGGCGGGCCATCAAATCGGTGCGCAGGGGCTCGATGTCGATGCTGTCTAGGGCATGGAGGCGGACGAGCAGGTCATCCTTGGTCGAGGCTGGGGTGCTCGGGCGCGCGGCCCAGTGCCGCAGCGCTGTTCGTCCCTCCTCGGTAAGCGTATAAACCAGCTTGTTGGGCTTGCCGGACTGCACGACCTCGCGGCCCTGGATGTAGCCGCGGTCGCGCAGCTTGGAGAGCTCGCGATAGATCTGCTGGTGGTCGGCCTTCCAGAAGAAGCCGATCGAGGAGTCGAACGTCTTGGCGAGCTCGTAGCCCGTCATCGGACGTTCCGTCAGGCATGCGAGGATTGCGTCGCCCAGCGCCATGACACGGCTCCCTTAAGACGTACCCGACCAATTGACTTGACTTTATGCATATCCACGCATATGCGTCAATGTGCATATGACGGTCGGCCTGTTGCCCAGCCGGCGTCGGCCTTCGCGCTACTTTGCATGGGGTTGTTTTCAAGCTTTTTGCCAACGCCTTTTATCAAGGGAGGCACCCTGAGAATGACCGGCCTCGATTCCTGGTACGGCTACATGAAGTCCCAAGAGCACGCTGGAGACCGCGCTGCGGCGCGCGCCGAACTGTGGGACCTGCTTCATCCCGACGCCGTCTTCGAAAGTCCCGTCGTGCACACGCCGCAGCGCGGGCGCGACATCACCTTCAAATATCTGTCGAGCGCCGAGACGGTGCTTGGCGGCCCCAGCTTCCGTTATGTCGGCGAGTGGAAGAGCGCGAGCGGCGCCGTGCTCGAATTCAAGACAGAGATCGACGGCATCGAGATCAACGGCGTCGACATCATCACCTTCGATAACGAGGGCCGCATCACGCATTTCAAGGTGATGGTGCGTCCGCTCAAGGCCATCAACATGCTGCACCGCCTGATGGCGGAGCAGCTCGCAGCCCAGTGAGGCTTTCGCCGAACTGCGTGCTCGATACCACCTGCCCTGAGGTTGCAGAAACCGCTAGACTCGCGACTAGGACTGCGCCGCAGGGCATTTTAAAGAATACCACCACTTAACGGCTCCATGCCGGGAGAACGCCATGCCGATCTACAAAGCCCCCGTCGAAGACGTGAACTTCCTCTTCAACGACGTCTTCCAGATCGACCGCTACGACAATCTGCCCGGCTTCTCCGACGCATCGAGCGATGTGCGCGAGGCGATCCTGGGCGAAGCCGCCAAGCTCGCCGAAGAGGTGCTGCAGCCGCTCAACCGCGTCGGCGATCTCGAAGGCTGCAAGCGCGCTGACGACGGCAGCGTCACCACGCCGAAGGGTTTCAAGGACGCCTTCAAGCAGCTCGCCGAAGGCGGCTGGCTCGGCCTCTCCGTGCCGACCGAATATGGCGGGCAGGGCCTGCCGGTGGCGTTGAGCCAGGCGGTCAACGAATTCCAGTGCTCGGCCAACATGGCTTTCGCGATGTATGGCGGCCTGACCATGGGCGCGACCGCGGCGCTGCTCGTGCACGGCAGCCCCGAGCAGAAGAAGACTTACGTGCCGAAGATGGTGGCGGGTGAATGGACCGGCACCATGAACCTGACCGAGCCGCATTGCGGCACCGACCTCGGCATGCTCCGCACCAAGGCGGTGCGCCAGGCCGACGGCAGCTTCAAGATCACGGGCACGAAGATCTTCATCTCGGCCGGCGAGCATGATCTTGCTGGCAACATCATTCACCTCGTGCTGGCCCGTATCGAGGGCGCGCCCGCCGGCATCAAGGGCGTCTCGCTGTTCGTGGTGCCGAAATTCCTGGTCAATGCCGACGGCTCCGTCGGCGCGCGCAATGGGGTGGTCTGCGGCTCGATCGAGCACAAGATGGGCATCCACGGCAATTCCACCTGTGTGATGAACTACGACAACGCCACCGGGTGGCTGATTGGCGAAGAGAACAAGGGCATGCAGGGCATGTTCGTGATGATGAACGAGGCCCGCCTCGGCGTCGCAGTGCAGGGTCTCGCGCAGTCCGAGGTCGCCTATCAGAACGCGGTTGCCTATGCGCGCGAGCGCATCCAGGGCCGCGCGCTCACCGGTACAAAGGCGCCGGACAAGGCGGCCGACCCGATCATCGTGCATCCCGATGTGCGCCGCACGCTGCTGTCCATCCGCGCCTTCAATGAAGCCGCGCGCGCCTTCGTGGTGTGGACTGCCTTGAAGAGCGATGTCGCCCACCGCTCCGAGGATCCCAAGGACCGCCAGGCCGCCGACGATCACATGGGCCTGATGACGCCGGTGCTGAAGGGCTTCCTCACCGACTACGGTTTTGCCAACGCCGTGCAGGCGCAGCAGATGTATGGCGGCCACGGCTACATCGCCGAGCAGGGCATGGAGCAGTTCGTGCGCGATGCCCGCATCGCCATGATCTATGAAGGCGCCAACGGCATCCAGGCGCTCGACCTCGTCGGCCGCAAGCTGCCGCGCGACGGCGGCCGCGCCATCATGGCGTTCTTCGGCGAGGTCGGAGCCTTTGCCAAGGAGAACGGCGGCGACGAGGCGCTGAAGCCTTTTGTCGCGCCGCTCTCGACCGCGCTCGGCCATCTCCAGCAGGCCACCACCTGGCTGATGCAGAACGCGATGGCGAAGCCGGACAATGCCGGTGCCGCCGCAACCGATTACCTGCATCTCTTCGGCTTCGTCGCGCTCGGCTACATGTGGGCGCGGATGGCGAAAGTCACGCAGGCCAAGATTGCCGAGTCCGGGTCCACGCCCTATCTCTCGACCAAGCTCGTTACCGGCCGTTTCTTCATGGAGCGGATGCTGCCGGAGACCGCGGCCAATCTCGCGCGCATCCAGGCCGGCTGCGCCACCGTCATGGAACTGCCGGCGGAAGCATTTTAAGCCCGCTTCCGTCGCCAGGTCCCAATCGCATTGAACATCACATCAGGAGGGCGTCATGCCTGAGGCATTCATCTACGACCACGTTCGCACACCGCGCGGCCGCGGCAAGCCGGACGGCGCGCTGCACGAGGTCACGGCGTTGGCGCTCGCCACCGTGCCGCTGCAGGCGCTGAAGGAGCGCAACAACCTGCCCGTGGACTCCGTCGATGACGTCGTGCTCGGCGTGGTCGATCCCGTCGGCGAGGCCGGCAGCGACATCGCGCGCTTCGCGGCGCTCAAAGCCGGCCTCGGCGAAGCCGTCCCCGGCGTGCAGATCAGCCGCTTCTGTGCCTCCGGCCTCGATGCCGTGAACTTCGCTGCTGCCCAGGTCATGAGCGGCCAGCATGAGCTGGTGATCGGCGGCGGCGCCGAATCCATGAGCCGCGTCGGCATCGGCGCGTCCGGCGGTGCATGGCCGATGGATCCCTCGATGGCAGTGCCGGCCTATTTCATGCCGCAGGGCGTCTCGGCCGATCTGATCGCCACGAAGTACGGCTTCTCCCGCGACGACGTCGACGCCTATGCCGTGCAGAGCCAGCAGCGTGCCGGCAAGGCCTGGGACGAAGGCCGCTTCAACAAGTCGGTGGTGCCGGTGAAGGACATCAACGGCCTCACCATCCTCGCCAAGGACGAGCATATGCGGCCCACCACGACCATGCAGTCGTTGGCGCAGCTGCAGCCGTCCTTCACCATGATGGCGCAGATGGGCGGCTTCGACGCGGTGGCGGTCCAGTCGCATCCGGAGATCGAGCGCGTCAATTACGTGCACCATGCCGGCAACTCTTCCGGCATCGTCGACGGTGCCGGCGCCGTGCTGCTCGGCAGCAAGGAGGCGGGTGCGAAATACGGCATGAAGCCGCGCGCAAAGATCCGCGCCTTCGCCAATATCGGCTCGGAGCCGGCGATGATGCTGACCGGTCCGGTCGACGTCACCGAAAAGCTGTTTGCGCGTTCGGGCATGAAGAAGTCGGACATCGACCTGTTCGAGCTCAACGAGGCCTTTGCTTCCGTCGTGCTGCGCTACATCCAGGCCTTCGAGATCGACAACGCCAGGATCAACGTCAATGGCGGCGCGATCGCACTCGGCCATCCCCTCGGCGCAACCGGTGCGATGATCCTGGGCACCGTGCTCGACGAGCTCGAGCGCACCAACAAGTCGACCGCGCTGGTGACGCTGTGCATCGGCGGCGGCATGGGTACCGCGACCATCATCGAGCGGGTGTAACGAGCTGCCGTAGGGTGGGCAAAGCGAAGCGTGCCCACCACTGATGTCTCCGCGAATGATGGTGGGCACGGCGCAAGAGCGCCTTTGCCCACCCTACGAGATCACAGTCAACCGCCGCGCCGAAAGACTGGCTGCGGCACCGAGGAGCAACCAACATGGCTTACAAGAACTTCAAGGTTGAGACCGACGCCGACGGCATCGCGCTCGTCACCTGGGACATCCCGGGCCGTTCGATGAACGTGCTCGACGAGACCTCGACCAGCGAGCTCGATGCGATCGTGAAAGAGACCACCGCGGATGACGCGGTGAAGGGCGTCGTCATCACCTCCAGCAAGGAGGCGTTCTGCGCCGGCGCCGATCTGTCGATGCTCGAGGGCATGAACCAGGCCTACGCCAAGGTCTTCAAGGAGCAGGGCGAGACGGCCGCGAACCAGATGCTGTTCGACCAGAGCCGCCGCTTCTCGCAGGTGCTGCGTTCGATCGAGACCTCCGGCAAGCCGTGGGCGGCCGCGATCAATGGCCTCGCGCTCGGCGGCGGCTTCGAGATCACGCTGTGCTGCCACTATCGCGTGGCGGCGGAGAATCCCAAGACGCGTCTCGGCCTGCCCGAGGTCAAGGTCGGCCTGTTCCCCGGCGCCGGCGGTACGCAGCGCGTGCCGCGCCTGGTGCCGCCGCAGGACGCGATGACCATCCTGCTGAAGGGCGATCCCGTCGCGCTCGACAAGGCCAAGCAACTCAACCTGATCCACGCCATCGTTCCCGCGGCCGATCTCATCAAGGCGGCAAAGGACTGGATCAAGGGCGGCGGCAAGGCGGTCGCGCCCTGGGACGAGAAGGGCTTCAAGCTGCCCGGTGGCCCGGTGTTCTCCAAGAACGGCATGATGATGTTCCCAGCGGGCAATGCCATCTACCGCCGCGAGACCTACGACAACTATCCGGCCGCGCGAGCGATCATGAGCTGCGTCTATGAGGGCCTGCAGTTGCCGATCGACGCCGCGTTGCGCGTCGAGTCGCGCTACTTCACCTCGGTGCTGCGCTCCAAGGAAGCGGCTGCGATGATCCGCAGCCTGTTCCTGTCGATGCAGGAGCTCAACAAGGGCGCGCGCCGTCCGAAGGACGTGCCGCCGACCAAGGTGAAGAAGATCGCCGTGATCGGCGCCGGCTTCATGGGCGCCAGCGTCGGCTACGTCTCGGCCCGCGCCGGTCTCGACGTCGTCCTGATCGACCGCGACCAGGAGAGCGCCGACAAGGGCAAGGCGCATGCGCAGAAGGTGATTGAGGAGCAGATCAAGAAGGGCCGCGCCAAGCCCACGGATGCCGAAGCGCTGCTCGCGCGCATCACGCCGACCGCTGATTATGCTGCGCTGAAGGACGTCGACCTCGTCATCGAGGCGGTGTTCGAGGATCGCAAGGTCAAGGCGGAAACGTTCGCCAAGGCGCAGGAGTATCTGAAGTCCGACGTAATCTTCGCGTCGAACACGTCCACGCTGCCGATCACCTCGCTCGCCGAGAGCTTCAATGACCAGGGCAAGTTCGTCGGCATCCACTTCTTCTCGCCGGTCGAGAAGATGATGCTGGTCGAGATCATTCTCGGCAAGAACACCGGTGACGTCGCGCTGGCGACCGCGCTCGACTACGTCCGCACCATCGGCAAGACGCCGATCGTCGTGAACGACAGCCGCGGCTTCTTCGCCAACCGTTGCGTCGGCCGCTATGTCGCCGAAGGCAACGAGATGTTCCTCGAAGGCGTCCCGCCGGCGATGATCGAGAATTGCGCCAAGATGGCGGGCATGCCGGTCGGCCCGCTCTCGCTGTCCGACGAAGTCGCGCTCGACCTCGGTCTGAAGATCATGAAGGCGACGGAAGCTGATCTCGGCCCCAACGCCATCAACCCCGATCAGAAGAAGCTGATGGTGGAGATGGTCGAGAAGCAGGGCCGGCTTGGCCGCAAAAACAGCAAGGGCTTCTACGACTATCCGGAGAAGGGCAAGGGTCAGAAGAGCCTGTGGCCGGGGCTGTCGGCGCTCCAGCCCAAGCAGCTCGATCCTGATACGCTCGACGTCGAGGAGCTGAAGCAGCGCTTCCTGGTGGTGCAGGCGGTGGAGGCCGCGCGCACGGTGGAGGATCACGTCATCACTGATCCGCGCGAGGCGGACGTCGGCTCGATCCTCGGCTTCGGCTTCGCGCCGTTCACCGGCGGCACGCTGTCCTACATCGACTTCATGGGCACGAAGAAGTTCGTCGAGCTCTGCCACAAGCTGGAAGCCAAATACGGCTCCCGCTTCACGCCGCCCAAACTGCTCGAGGAGATGGCGGCGAAGGGCGAGACCTTCTACGGGCGCTTCGCGCCGAAGAAATCGGCGGCGTAAGACTCCGCTGTCGCTATGTAGTGAAAAGGCCGGATCACCGATCCGGCCTTTTTTTGGTTTTCGACCTGCGCGTTCATTCCAGGCAGTCTTCCGGATAGAGCGCATGACCGGAGACGCGTTCATCGCCCTTGCTGGCGGTCCAGCTGCCCTTGTTGCCGCGCGCAACGCGCACCTCGAAATGCCAGTCGTTCTGGTTGGTGAACGCGATCTCCGCGCCGTCCTTCCGTTCGGTGTATGTGCAGCGATATTCGGTGGGCCGATCGGGAAACACGATCTGGCCCTCTCTGCTCTCGAACGCGGCGCTGGTCATCCCCGGGTGAAGCGTGAAGACACAGTCGCGTTGCGGCGCGACAGGTTGCGACAGTAGCAGCATGGCGAGGTACGTCCCGGAGGACGTCATGAATACGATCAGGTTCATCAGTGGATATTCTCGCGTGAGGATGTTCAGCCCTTGGTCGCTGCGACGGATCATGCAGTTCGCGGCATCGATGCGATTTTTGCGTGCAACTGCTGCCTGGCACCCCGCGTCAGGTGCCATCACGCATCCGCGATGACACACTCCGGCCGCGCCGCGTCCGCAGGGACGCCACGCCCACGGCGTACTGGCACCGCTCTTGCTACCGTTCCCACCAGCAAGCCGGTAAGGCGACGATCAGCAATGAAGGTGTCCCCCAATGAACTCACTGGTGTCCCAAAAGAGTGCGGCCGGCATCGCGCTCCAATTCACGCCCCTGTCCTTTGTGAGTGGCCTGCTGACGCGCCGAAAGTCCTTGCGTCAGCGCCGCAAGGTTCCGTCCTGGGCGGGATTGACGCTACTCGTACTGGTCGCGGATATTCTTCTGGCGGTGTTTGCCTGGAAGGCCGTCGACTTCGTCCTCCATTGAGTGTTTCTCCCGGTGCAGGTGGAACGTCGCCAGCAGATAGGCGAGCTGGCTGACGACGAGGCACCCGACGATCACGGACACACCGGCGAAAAACTCAAAGCCCGCGGACTGAAGAGCGATCGCGGACACGACCGCGACCAACGGCGAAGCCAGCGCCAGCGCCCAGACCCGGAACAACAGACCTGTCGCCAGTCCGACGACCAGGCTCGCAAGCAGGAGGGTGACGGCAACGGTCACAGTTCCAATTCCACTTCACCAACGCCCCCTGCAATCGATAGTTGGCCAACCCGGTCGCTCACGCAACAATGGTGTTACGCACGCCGTTCACAAGGCCGGTTATTATTAACTGCGACAATGCTGTTCAATTGCTCCCGACGCGGCTCGCCTGCAAACGAGCAATCCAACGAACAAAAAAGAAGAGCCGGATCACTGATCCGGCTCCTTGTCACTGAACCTCGATCGACGGTCTCACGCCGCCTGCGCGAGCCCTTCGCGCTTCAGTGCTTCCTGCACCTTCGGCCGCGCGGCGACGCGGGCCTTGTAGGCGAGGAGGTTCGGCATCGCCGAGAGGTCGAACTTCATCCGCTCGGCCCAGGTCAGCATGGTGAAGAGATAGCCGTCGGCGACCGTGAACTGCTTGCCCATGAGGTAGTCGCGTCCGGCGAGCTCACCGTCGATATATTTCAGCTTGCCCATCACGCGGTCCTTGAAGAAGGCCTTGGCATCGTCGGCCAGCACCGGCGAGAACTGCGGGCCAAAGCTCTTGTGTACCTCCGAGGTGAGGAAGTTCAGCCACTCCAGCAGCTTGTAGCGCTCGGAACTGTCGCGCGCAGGCGCCAGGCTTTTGGCCGAGGCCTGATCGGCGATCATCTGGACAATGACCGGGCCTTCGGTCACGATCTCTCCGCTATCGAGGCCGAGCGCCGGCACCTGGCCCTTCGGGTTGACCTTCAGAAAATCCTCACCGTTTTCGAGCTTCTTGGCGCGGATATCGACCTTGACGAGTTCGTAGGGCAGGTCGGCTTCGAGGAGGGCGATGTGAGGGGACAACGAGCACGCTCCCGGCGAGTAATAGAGTTTCATGGAATTTTCTCCTGCCGATGGTTGGTTGGGGCGAAAGAACGCCTACATGCATCTGCATGGAATAGTCAAGATTGATGCAGGTGCATCAAGTGCGCTAAGAACAGGCTACACACTTGAGCGGGACCATGAAACGCAGACCATCGACCGAGGCGACGTCCGCCTGGATCCGCCTGATGCGGGTGCAGAGCCGCGTGCTCGACTGCGTGGAGCAGGACCTGAAGAAAGCCGGTTTCCCGCCGCTCGCCTGGTATGATGCGCTTCTCGAGCTGTCGCGCGCGCCGTCGGGCGAGCTGCGCCCCGTGGAGCTCGAGCGCCAGATGCTGATCCCGCAATATTCGACCTCGCGGTTGATCGACCGCCTGGTCGACGAGGGCCTCGCCGTGCGCCGCGAATGCAAGATCGACAAGCGCGGCCAGTTCGTCGAGATCACCGAAGCCGGTCGCGAGTTGCAGAAGCGGATGTGGGGAGCCTATTCCGCCGCAATCGAGAAGTATGTCGGCTCAAAACTGTCCGATGCGGATGCCGTCAAGCTCAGCGGTCTGCTCGACCGTCTCGGTTGCTCCTGCGGCGAGATGAAGCTGCCGGTCGCCAACGAAAGCACACCGTTGCGATGACTCCGCAGCAAACCAACATGTCCGCGCAACCGGTGGGTTCGCGGACCATCCCTGTCACCCGCGCGCGTTCGGTCGAAGCGCTTTTGATTAGAGTTTGATATGGCGCGAGACCAGATCGATATGACGCCGCTGCAGTCACGCGACGAGCTCGTCGCGTGGTTCGAGGCCGGCTGCAAGCCGCTCGACGACTTCCGCATCGGCACCGAGCATGAGAAGACGCCGTTCACGCTCGAAGGCCGCCGCCCGGTTCCTTACGAGGGTGCGCGCGGCATCGGCGCGCTGCTCGAAGGCATGAAGCTCCTGCTCGGCTGGGAGCCGATCATGGAGAAGGGCAACATCATCGGCCTCTACGACGTTACCGGCGGCGGCGCGATCTCGCTCGAACCCGGCGGGCAGTTCGAATTGTCCGGCGCGCCGGTCGAGACCGTGCACCAGACGCAGAGCGAGCTGATGGCGCATCTGGCGCAGGTGCGGGAGATCGCGACCCCGCTCGGCATCGGCTTCCTTGGCCTTGGCATGACGCCGTCCTGGTCGCGCGCCGACATTCCGGTGATGCCGAAAGGCCGCTACAAGATCATGACCAACTACATGCCGAAGGTCGGCAAATACGGCCTCGACATGATGTACCGCACCTGCACGGTGCAGACCAATCTCGACTTCTCGTCCGAAGCGGACATGGTCAAGAAGCTCCGCGTCTCGCTTGCGCTTCAGCCGGTCGCAACTGCCCTGTTTGCCAATTCGCCGTTCACCGAAGGCAAGCCCAACGGCTTCCTGTCCTTCCGCTCGGAAATCTGGCGCGACACCGACAATGCACGCTCCGGCATGCTGCCTTTCGCGTTCGAGGACGGCATGGGCTTTGAGCGCTATGTCGACTATGCGCTCGACGTGCCCATGTATTTCGTCAAGCGCGGCGAGGACTACATCGACGTCTCGGGCTCCTCCTTCCGCGCCTTCTTCGACGGCCGCAACAACAACCTTCCCGGCGAGCGGCCGACGCTGTCGGACTGGGCCAATCATCTCTCGACCATCTTCCCGGAGGTGCGGCTGAAGCGTTACCTCGAGATGCGCGGCTCCGACGGTGGTCCGTGGGGCCGGCTGCCGGCGCTGTCGGCGTTCTGGGTCGGGCTGCTCTATGACAACGTCTCGCTCGATGCCGCCTGGGATCTGGTGAAGCACTGGAGCGCGCATGAGCGCCAGGCGCTGCGCGACGATGTGCCGCGCTTCGGCTTCAAGGCCCGGATCAAGGACCGCTATCTCTTCGAGATTGCCAAGGAATGCCTGGTGCTGGCCCATGCCGGCCTGCGCCGCCGTGGCCGGATCGACCAGCTCGGCCGGGATGAGACCCGCCATCTGGAGCCACTCGACCGCATCATCGATTGCGGACGGACCCCGGCCGAGGAGATGCTGGAGAAATTTCACGGCGCCTGGAAGGAATCCGTGGAACCGGCCTACGAGGACTACGCGTTCTAGTTCAGCCGGACGAGCGGCGCGCCGCCGTTCATCGCCCGTACAGGTTTGCGGCGATCAAATGACCGGCTGAAAAATCCAAGCGCGTTCAATAACTCGAAAGCTGTTCTAATGGGGAAAGGCCGCCTGCCAGGGGCCTTGATGGCAAAGGTCATGGCAAGAGCCGTGACGAGGGTCGTGGCACAGGGTATGGC
The DNA here is from genome assembly GCF_024199885.1 of Bradyrhizobium sp. CCGUVB23. Classification (NCBI taxonomy): domain Bacteria; kingdom Pseudomonadati; phylum Pseudomonadota; class Alphaproteobacteria; order Hyphomicrobiales; family Nitrobacteraceae; genus Bradyrhizobium; species Bradyrhizobium sp. CCGUVB23. The sequence goes on along the minus strand of NZ_JANADQ010000001.1, from coordinate 3,235,623 downwards.
GTGGGTCATGCTGCTGGCAGTCCTGCCTACCATCGTGCCGGCGAGTGCCCAGACCGCATTCGACCGGCCCGGCGGCGACTATTTCAACACGCCCGTTGCGTCAGGGGATCCCGAGGACTGCGCGCTGCTGTGCGAGCGCGACCGGCGCTGCCGATCCTGGAGCTTCAGCTATCCCGACGTCGAGGGCGCGCCTGCGGTGTGCTGGCTGAAGAACACCGTGCCGCCGCGCAGCCCGGCGAATTGCTGCATCTCCGGCGTCCGCGGCGCGGGCGTGATCGAGCCGCGCGTCGAGGGTGTCGAGACGTCGATCGATCGTCCCGGCGGGGACCTGCGCAATTTCGAACTGAAGGTCGACGAAGGCGAGGACGCCTGCAAGGCCGCCTGCGTCGCCGACAACAAGTGCCGCGCCTTCACCTTCGCGCGCCCCGGTTATACCGGGCGCGCCGCGAAATGCTTCCTGAAGAAGGAAATCAAGCCGCCACGCAGGAAGGCGGGGTTTACGTCGGGCGTGGTCAGGTAGGGATACTCTCGCGCCCCGGGCGCAGTGCAGCACGCAGTGATGCGCTGCTGAACCGGGGCCCACGTCGCTGGGTCCCGGCTCTGCGTCGCGTCACTGCGTGCCGCGCCGCGTCCGGACACGAGACCTACTCCGCCGCAATGATCGCGATCTCCGGCCATAGCGATTTCCATCGCTGAGTTTTCGCCGCGTAGTTCGTCGCGGAGAAATTCGCGCCCGGATTGGGACGCGCGATCAACCCCGCGACGTCGTCGAACCCGTGCGGCGCATAGACGTCGTAGCGATCGCCTGCACGCCGGATGCCGATCTGTGTGTTCTGCGTCAGGAAACGGTCGATGCCGTCGGTCGAACAGGTCAGCGGCGGATAGGGCAGGCCGTGCTTGTCGGGGTACCACAGATGCACGCGCCTGGTTGCGCGCTTCGATCTTCGCGCCGAGATGCGCAAGGCTGGCGTCCAGCTTGCGGATCACCGCGTCTTCCGCTTCCCACGAGGTGTCAGGGTCGAAATAGAACACGTCGTAGTCGGCGATGCCGTGATCGATCGCGCGGCCCGTGATCACGTTCCACGCCGTCTGCACCAGGCATCCCGACACCAGCCAGGCATCCGGCAGCGCAAGCTGCGCGAGCGCGTCGGTGATCGCGACGTTGACGGGATTGCGCAGCGCCAATGCGAGGAATTCGTCGCGGGTCATCGGGAATCGTAGAGTGGGCAAAGGCGCGCACTTCGCGCGTCGTGCCCACCATCTCTCCAGGATTGCGACAGAAGTGGCGGGCACGCTTTCGCTGTGCCCAGCCTACGATCTTCCGGCTCCGTGCCTCACTTCACCGCGGTGAAGAACCGGGCCATCCGGAAGCCCGAGAGCCAGGTCCACATCGGCTGGCTGCGCATGCCGAGATCCCAGGAGCCGAGTACTGCGTCGGCGCGGCCGACGAGATTGTCGATCGGCAACAGCCCGACGCCGCCGGAGCGCAGCGACACGCGGCTGTCGGCGGAGTTGTCCCTGTTGTCGCCGAGCACGAAGAGATGCCCGGCCGGCACCGTCACTTCCGGCGTGTTGTCGAGCGGGCCGTTGTCGCGCATCTTGAAAATGAGATGCGAGACGCCATTCGGCAGCGTCTCGACATAGCGATAGGCGGGCTCGTTGCCGCCGTTGTCGTCCTCAGCCTGGCCGACGCCATCGGGCTTCAGCTCCGCAGGACGGTCGTTGATGAAGAGCTGGCCCTGCCGCATCTGGATGCGGTCGCCGGGCAGACCGACCACGCGCTTGACCCAGGCCTGCGAGCGGTCGCCGGGCCAGCGGAACACGACGACGTCGCCGAGCTTCGGCGTCTCGGCGAAGACGCGGCCGGTTTCCGGCAGGTTGATCTGGATCGGCAACGACGAGGTGCCGTAGCCATAGGGGAATTTCGAGGCGAGCAGCGCGTCGCCGATCAGCAAGGTCGGCTCCATCGAGCCCGACGGCACGTAGAATGGCTCGGCCAGCGCACCCTTGGCGATGAACACGGCGGCGACGATGCCGGCAAGCTGCACGAGCTGTCCGCGCCAGGTGCCGCTCTTGCCGCTGTTCTTGCCGCCGCTCTTGGGCTTGGTTGTTGCAGTCATTTTCTCAACGCTCATGCGCCCGTACCACCCACCGTAATCCGTTCCATCAGAAGCGTCGGCTGGCCGACGCCGACCGGCACGCCCTGGCCGTTCTTGCCGCAGGTACCGATGCCGGTATCGAGCGCGAGATCGTTGCCGATTGCGCGGATGCGATGCAGGTCGGTCGGCCCGTTGCCGATCAGCATGGCGCCCTTCAGCGGCGCGCCGATCTTGCCGTTCTCGATCTTGTAGGCCTCGGTGCACTGGAAGACGTATTTGCCCGAGGTGATGTCGACCTGGCCGCCGCCGAAATTCGCGGCGAAGACGCCGTTCTTCACCGAGGCGAGGATCTCGCCCGGCTCGCGGTCGCCCGCGAGCATGTAGGTGTTGGTCATGCGCGGCATCGGCACATGGGCGTAGCCCTGCCGGCGACCGTTGCCGGTCGGTTTCATGTTCATCAGGCGCGCGTTCTGGCGGTCCTGCATATAGCCGACCAGGATGCCGTCATCGATCAGCACCGTGCGGTTGGTCGGCGTGCCCTCGTCGTCGATCGACAGCGAGCCGCGCCGTGAGGCAATGGTGCCGTCGTCGACCACGGTGACGCCCTTGGCCGCCACCTGCTGGCCCATCAGCCCTGCAAACGCCGAGGTCTTCTTGCGGTTGAAGTCGCCCTCCAGGCCATGGCCGACCGCCTCATGCAACATGACGCCGGGCCAGCCGGCGCCAAGCACCACGTCCATCTCGCCGGCGGGCGCCGGCACGGATTCCAGATTCACCAGCGCCTCGCGCAGCGCGCCGTCAGCTGCGTCGCGCCAGTTCCTGGTCTCGATGAATTCGGCATAGCCGGCACGGCCGCCATAGCCCTTGCTGCCGCTTTCCTGACGATCGCCCTGGCCGGCGACAACGGAAATGTTCACGCGCACCAACGGGCGGATGTCGCGATAGCTCTCGCCATCGGGGCGGAGGATTTCAACCACCTGCCAGGTCGCCCCTATACTCACGCTGACCTGCCGCACGCGCGGATCCTTGTCGCGCAAATACGCGTCGATCTCCGCGAGCAGCTTGACCTTGGCTTCAAAACCCGGCGCATCCAGCGGATTGTCGTCGGCATAGAGCCGCACATTGGTATGCGGCGGCGGCGCGGCAAAGCTTCCCGAATAGCCGCCGCGGACTGCTGCGACCGCATCGGCCGCGCGGATCAGCGCCGGCAGCGACACGTCGGAGGAATGCGCGTAGCCGACCGCGTCGTCTTTCACGGCGCGCAGGCCAAAGCCCTGCGAGGTGTCATAGGTCGCCTGCTTCAGCCGCCCATTGTCGAACATCAGCGCTTCGGTCTGGCTGTATTCCAGGAACAATTCGCCGTCGTCGGCGCCCGAAAGCCCGCGCGCGACTTCGTGGCGAACCTGGTCGCGATCGAGATTGGCGCGGTCGAGCAGGGAGGTCGTGGCAGGGTTGGTCATCGGCGATCCATTATCGGGAGATGTGGGGCAAGATAATGGTTTCAAAAGCGTTCGGCGAGGGGGGCGGGCCGTCACATTACTGAAACGACATGGTCGGGATCGCACCCGGCCAGCCTTTCGATTGGCCTCGTCTTAAGCCGGTTTTCAAGGTTTTCAGCCTATACGGGCGCACACCTGTGTGAACCGGCGGCCAAAGCATGTGGAATTCCCTGCTTGCATTCTGGGATCAGTATCACGGCCTGATCATCGGCTTTGCCGTGCTGGCCCTGGTCCTGTTCGTCAACCAGCTCATCTTCCGGCGTGGCTGGAAATCCTACCCCACGCGCGAACAGTACGTCGCGGCCCATCCAGGCTCAGCGACGGCGGGCGGCGTCGTCTGCGCCAAGTGCCGGCAGAAGGCGGCCGGAATGGCTGTCACCAGTGCCGGCCGCATCTACCGCTGCACCTGGTGCGAGACGGAGCTTTATCGCGTCGACAGGGCGTGAGGTGCGGACGAGCGGCCCACACTCCCGTCATTGCGAGCGCAGCGAAGCAATCCAGACTGCAATCCGCGGAAAGACTCTGGATTGCTTCGTCGCAAGAGCTCCTCGCAATGACTCGAGTGGCTAGGGTCCACTCCGTCACCGTCACCACCGCGCAATGGCGAAGCCATTGTCGCTGGAGGTGCTGGAGCGTAGCGGAGGGCTCGAAGGGCGACGGCCCGGCCGGCCATTCTGCTGTTCATCCTTCGAGGCGAGCCTTGCGGCTCGCACCTCAGGATGTCGGGACTGGCATCGCCCTACGGCAACTTGTCATAGCCCTCGCCGAGCCCGTTCAAGCTGAGCGGGAAGCCGATGCCTTCCTCGGGGGTTTCGAAGATGATGAAGGTCGCGGTCTTGGCTGAACGGAGCTGGCCGAGCAGCTTGTCCTCCAGGACGACCTCGGCGACGCAGCCGTTTGGCAGGCAGCGGACAAAGCCGGCGCGGCCGACGTCCTGGTTGTCGAGCTTCAGCCCGAGGCCGGAGGGCAGCAGCACGCCGAGCGGCGCGACCACCCGCATCAGGCGGCTCTTCTGGTCGGCGGTCTTCAGCACGATCACGGTCAGGCCGGCATTGGAGCGGTCCTCGGCGACAACGCTCTGGATCAGGGCGCATTGCTCGGCCTGGGCGCCCGGCGGGGTGTCGCAGCGGATCTGCCAGTCACCATGGACCGAGCGCACCGCGCCTTGCGCATGCGCAAGGCCCGGCAGGAGGAGGGCGGCGGCCACCAGAAGACAGGCCAGCGTGCCAAAATGGCGGTAAGGAGCGGGTTTCGCCATGCGTGTCGAAAGCCCCATCGGGGTCGATCCCTCTGTTCGCAACCTGCTTGGGCGGCTTCGCTTTCACTCAGGTACGGAAATGACGGCGGCTTGAAGGCGGATCCCAAGCAACCAACAAGCAAATCTCGCGCCGCGCCGGTCGCCTTTTCCCGCGCGAATCAGGCTCCTGCGGGGGCGGCCGATCAGTGCCTACAGCGGGCAATCCTGCTGTCAAGCCGCGACACTCCCGGGACCGCTCATTTTGTCTGAAATATCTTGCGTGTGATGGCTGGCAGACCGGGCTCAAGACTGCATTGCGATACATCAAGAATTATGGTTTGAGAGGCTTGATTTCGGCGTTCTAGCGATCTGGCCCCAATTCCTCTTAGAGGTATTCTTGCGCGGCGGTTTGTCGGACGGGCGGATCGAATAAGCGTTCCCCAAAAATAGGGGAGCGCATTGGGGTGATTTCGTAAGGGGAGCGCGAGCGGCATGAGGATGTCGATGGGCCGGATGGGCCGGCACTTGCTGGGATTGGCCGTAGCTGGCCTGACGCTGGCCACTGGTGGCGCGGCATTTGCCGAGCTGGGTCAGCCGGCGCCGTGGGAGTGGACACTCCAGCAATCCGGTTCCCCGGTGATGGACAACATCGTCTGGTTCCACAATTTCCTGTTCGTGCTCATCACCGTGATCACGCTGTTCGTGCTTGCGCTGCTGGTGATCGTGGTCGTGAAGTTCAACGCGAGAGCCAATCCGGTGCCGTCGCGGACCACCCACAACACGCTGATCGAGGTGCTCTGGACGCTGGTGCCGGTGCTGATCCTGGTCGGCATTGCGGTGCCGTCGTTCCGCCTCCTGTTCCTCGAGCTCGACGTGCCGAAGGCGGACCTCACCATCAAGGCCACCGGCAAGCAGTGGTACTGGTCCTACGCCTATCCGGACAACGGCAAGTTCGAGTTCGACTCGCTGATGGCGCAGGACAAGCAGCCCCGCCTGCTCGGCGTCGACAACGAGATGGTGGTGCCGGTCAACAAGGTGATTCGCGTCCAGACCACCGGCGCCGACGTCATCCACGCCTTCGCGTTGCCGGCCTTCGGCGTCAAGATCGACGCGATTCCGGGCCGCCTGAACGAGACCTGGTTCAAGGCGACCAAGACCGGCATGTATTACGGCCAGTGCTCGGAGCTCTGCGGCAAGGACCATGCCTTCATGCCGATCGCGATTCGCGTGGTCAGCGACCAGGAATTCGCCTCCTGGGTTGATACGGCGAAGAAGAAATTTGCGAGCGGTGGCACGAGCACTTACGCCTCCGCGGCCGGCCCGGCGCAGTAAGCGCCGGTTCAGGGGACGAAAGGGCGGGACCTCTCGGGGTCCGAACGGGACGCAAGGCAGGATTTGAAAATGGCAACGAGTGCAGCGACACACGGCGATCACGCCCAAGACCACGCACACGACGATCACGGCCATCCGACCGGATGGCGGCGCTACGTCTATTCGACCAACCACAAGGACATCGGCACGATGTACCTGATCTTCGCGGTCATCGCGGGCATCATCGGTGCGGCGATGTCGATCGCGATCCGCGCCGAGCTGATGTATCCGGGCGTGCAGATCTTCCACGAGACCCACACCTACAATGTGTTCGTGACCAGCCACGGCCTGATCATGATCTTCTTCATGGTCATGCCCGCGATGATCGGCGGCTTCGGTAACTGGTTCGTGCCGCTGATGATCGGTGCGCCGGACATGGCGTTCCCGCGCATGAACAACATCTCGTTCTGGCTGCTGCCGGCCTCCTTCGCGCTGCTGCTCTGCTCGACCTTCGTCGAGGGCGAGCCGGGCGCCAACGGCGTCGGTGCGGGCTGGACCATCTACGCGCCGCTGTCGACCACGGGTCATCCGGGCCCGGCCGTCGATTTCGCGATCCTGTCGCTGCACCTTGCCGGTGCCTCCTCGATCCTGGGCGCGATCAACTTCATCACCACGATCTTCAACATGCGCGCACCGGGCATGACCCTGCACAAGATGCCGCTGTTCGTCTGGTCGATCCTGGTGACGGTGTTCCTGCTGCTGCTGTCGCTGCCGGTGCTCGCCGGCGCGATCACCATGCTGCTCACCGACCGCAACTTCGGCACCACCTTCTTCTCGCCGGACGGCGGCGGCGACCCCGTGCTGTTCCAGCACCTGTTCTGGTTCTTCGGCCACCCCGAGGTGTACATCCTGATCCTGCCCGGCTTCGGCATGGTCAGCCAGATCGTGTCGACCTTCTCGCGCAAGCCCGTGTTCGGCTATCTCGGCATGGCCTACGCCATGGTCGCGATCGGCGGCATCGGCTTCGTGGTGTGGGCGCACCACATGTACACGGTCGGCATGTCCTCGGCGACGCAGGCCTATTTCGTCGCCGCGACCATGGTGATCGCGGTGCCCACGGGCGTGAAGATCTTCTCGTGGATCGCCACGATGTGGGGCGGCTCGATCGAGTTCCGCGCGCCGATGATCTGGGCGGTGGGCTTCATCTTCCTGTTCACGGTCGGCGGCGTCACCGGCGTCGTGCTGGCGAATGCCGGCGTCGACCGCGTGCTCCAGGAGACCTACTACGTCGTCGCGCACTTCCACTATGTGCTGTCGCTCGGCGCGGTGTTCGCGATCTTCGCCGGCTGGTACTACTGGTTCCCGAAGATGACGGGCTACATGTACAACGAGACGCTCGCCAAGGCACACTTCTGGGTCACCTTCATCGGCGTCAATCTGGTGTTCTTCCCGCAGCACTTCCTCGGCCTGTCGGGCATGCCGCGCCGCTATGTCGACTATCCCGACGCGTTCGCGGGCTGGAACCTGATCTCCTCGATCGGCTCCTACATCTCCGGCTTCGGCGTGCTGATCTTCCTCTACTGCGTGTTCGACGCCTTCATCCGCAAGGAGCGGGCGGCCGACAATCCCTGGGGTGCCGGCGCAACCACGCTGGAGTGGACGCTGCCCTCGCCGCCGCCGTTCCACCAGTTCGAAGTGCTGCCCCGCGTGCAGTAAGCAACCCTTCGCCGCGGCGCCTGTTACGGGCGCCGCTGCTCTATAACGAAGCGAGTAGGTTTAAGTGTCGGTCCTCGATCAGAACGCTGTCGATATCAGGATCTCCGAGGCGGAGGTCGGCGACTACATCGCGCTCTTGAAGCCGCGGGTGATGTCGCTCGTGATCTTCACCGCGCTGGTCGGGCTGATGCTGGCGCCCGGGCATTTCCACCCCGTGCTCGCGATCACCTCGCTGCTCTGCATCGCGGTCGGCGCCGGCGCCTCCGGTGCGCTGAACATGGCGCTGGAAGGCGACATCGACGCCAAGATGTCGCGCACCGCGAACCGGCCAATCCCGCGCGGCCGCATCACCAAGCCCGAGGCGATGACCTTCGGCATGACGCTCGCCTTCTTCTCGGTGATGACGCTCGGCATTCTCGTCAACTGGATCGCGGGCGCGCTGCTTGCCTTCACCATCTTCTTCTACGTCGTGATCTACACGATGCTGTTGAAGCGCTGGACCGCGCAGAACATCGTGATCGGCGGCGCCGCCGGCGCGCTGCCGCCGGTGGTCGCCTGGGCCGCAGTGACCGGCACGGTCGACGTCGAGCCGCTGCTCCTGTTCCTCATCATCTTCTTCTGGACTCCGCCGCACTTCTGGGCGCTGGCGCTGTTCCGCTCCGACGATTACGCCCGTGCCGGCATCCCGATGCTGCCCAACGTCTCCGGTCCCGACGCGACGCGGCTGCAGATCCTGCTCTACACCGTCGTCCTGATCGCGGTGGCGGCGGCGCCCTGGGCGCTCGGTTATTTCGACTGGATCTACGGCGTCACCTCGCTGGTGCTCGGCGCCGGCATGCTGGTGCTCGCCAGCAACGTCTATATGCGGCGCGAGCGCAGCCAGTCGCTGCGGGCGACGCGCAAATTGTTTGCTTTCTCGATTCTTTATCTGTTCGCGCTGTTCGCGACCCTGCTCGCCGAGGTCGTGTTCCGCGCCCTTGCTCCGATGGTAGGGGGCGCATGACGCTGGCATGCCCGACAAACCCGAGCCAGATGGAATCGTCCTCACCGAGGCGCAGAAGAGGAGCCGCCGTCAGCGCTCGATCGCGATCGCGCTCGCGCTCGGCGTGCTCGTGGTGCTGTTTTTCGCGGTCACCATGGTCAAGGGACCAGCGGTGCTAGTTCGGCCATTGTAGGAAAGATGGATCAGAAGCCGACCATATCGCGGGATGAGAGCCGAAGGGCCACGAAGGGGCGTGGTCTTTTCAACGGTCTTGGCCGCGACGCACTGGTCGCCTCGATCTGTGGCGGCGTGGTCGCACTGATGGTCGGCGCCTCCTACGCGGCCGTGCCGTTCTACAACTGGTTCTGCCGCGCCACCGGCTTCAACGGCACCACTCAAGTCGCGACCTCCGCGCCTACCACCGGGCCGATCGCGCGCAAGATCGCGGTGCGCTTCGATTCCAACGTCGCGCCGGGCCTGCCCTGGAAGTTCGAGCCCGAGCAGACCGAGATCGAGGTCAATGTCGGCCAGGTCACGACCGTCTACTACACCGTGACCAACCAGGCCGCGCGCACCACCGCGGGGCAAGCGGCCTACAATGTCGCGCCGCTGACGGTCGGGTCCTATTTCCAGAAGATCAACTGCTTCTGCTTCACCGAGCAGACCATGGCGCCCGGCGAGAAGCGGGAGATGCCCGTGGTGTTCTATGTCGATCCATCGATCATCGACGATCACGACAATGACGGGCTGGGCACGATCACGCTGTCCTATACGTTCTATCCGGTGCGCGAGCCGGCGGTGAAGCCGCTCGCATCCGGCGAGGATGACAAGCGCAAAGGCAATCTTTGATCGCCGGGCTCAGATCCGGGGATTGGAATTAAAGGGGATAAGTGCCTGACGGGCACGGGCTAAGGAGAGAGACGGAAATGGCGACCGCGCAAGGCAAGCATCACGACTATCACCTGGTCGATCCGTCTCCGTGGCCGGCCGTCGGCTCGGTCTCGGCCTTCGTCATGGCATTCGGCGCCATCGCCTGGATGCACCACATGTTCGCGGCTGCGCCGATCATCTTCGGCTTCGGCACCGTCGGCGTGCTCTACACCATGGCGAGCTGGTGGGGCGACGTGATCAGGGAAGCCCAGTACAAGGGCGACCACACCCGCGTCGTGCAGCTGCACCACCGCTACGGCATGATCCTGTTCATCGCCTCCGAGGTGATGTTCTTCGTCGCCTGGTTCTGGGCCTTCTTCAACTCGGCGCTGTTCCCCGACTTCTCCATCCAGGCCACCCGTGACGCAGTCTTCGGTTGCGGACTGGGCACCGCGGCCGGCGCCTGCAGCGTGCCCGGCACCTGGCCGCCGCACGGCATCGAGACCTTCGATCCCTGGCACTTGCCGCTCCTTAACACGCTGATCCTCCTGACCTCCGGCACCACCGCGACCTGGGCGCACCATGCGCTGCTGGAAAACGACCGCCAGGGCCTCAAGTACGGTCTGATCCTTACCGTGCTCCTGGGCGCGACCTTTACCTGCGTGCAGGCCTATGAGTACAGCCACGCCGCGTTCTCCTTTGCCGGCAACATCTACGGCGCGACCTTCTTCATGGCGACCGGCTTCCACGGTTTCCACGTGCTGGTCGGCACCGTGTTCCTGCTGGTGTGCCTGGCGCGCGCCTATGCCGGTCACTTCACGCCGAAGCAGCACCTCGGCTTCGAGTTTGCCGCCTGGTACTGGCACTTCGTCGACGTGGTCTGGCTGTTCCTGTTCATCTGCATCTACGTCTGGGGTCGCGGCGCCGAGACCATGGCCCACGGCGCGCATTAACGCCCCGTCGATCGTGATACAAAGGGGCGGCCTCAAGGGCCGCCCCTTTTGCTTAAGGTGGGGAGAGGCGAAGGAAAGTGCATGACCGAGTATCCTCCCACGACCGTTTTCCAGAGCGCGATGCGCGGACTTGCCTGCAAATGCCCGCGCTGCGGACGGGGCAAGCTCTATGCAGGCTTTCTCACGCTCGCTCCGTCGTGTGAGGTCTGTGGCCTCGATTACGCCTTCATCGATTCCGGCGACGGGCCGGCGATCTTCATCATCATGCTGGCCGGCGCGATCGTGGTGGCCTGCGCGCTGATCGTCGAGGTCAAATACCAGCCGCCGTTCTGGCTGCATGCGGTGCTGTGGCTGCCGCTGATCCTGGCCACCACGCTGTTGCCGCTGCGCGCCATGAAGTCTCTGTTGATCGCGCTGCAATTCCACCACAAGGCGGCGCCGGGCCGGCTGGTCGATCGCGCGAAATGAACGGGACCGCGACGCGCCGCCGCGGCGTGGTGGGCTTTGGCCTGTTCACGCTCGCCATGATCGCAGCCTTCATCGCGCTCGGTGTCTGGCAATTGCAGCGCCGCGTCGCCAAGCATGAATTGATCGCAGCGCTGACCGAGCGGCTTGCAGCGCCGCCGGTCGCGCTGCCGCCGCCTCTACAGTGGAGCACGCTCAACGCGGCCAATGACGAGTTTCGCCGCGTGAGCTTCACGGCCACCTACGCGCCGCTTCCAGACGCCATGGTCTACAGCTCCGGCTCGGCCGTGCGCAAGGATGCCGCCGGTCCCGGCACCTGGGCCTTCCTGCCGGCACGGCTGCCGACCGGCGAGATGATCGTGATCGATGCCGGCTTCGTCGAGAATACGATGCAGGATCGGTCCGTCGAGGATCGTGCTGTAACCAAGCTCGTCACCGGCGGGCCGGTCGCGCTCACCGGATACTTGCGTTTTCCGGAAGCGCCGGGCTGGCTCACGCCTGCGGAGAATCGCACCAAGCGGCTGTGGTTCGTGCGCGATCAGCATCTGATGGCAAGTGCGCTCGGCTGGGGCGCGGTCGCACCATTCTACATCGATCTGGAACAGCCTGCGCCCGAGAACGGCATCCCGCGTCCCGGACCGCTCGACGTGCATCTGAAGGATGATCATCTGCAATACGCCATCACCTGGTTCACGCTCGCCGCCGCGGTGCTGATCGCGTTCGGCGTATGGGTGAGGGGACGGCGGCGGAGCTGATCCACCGGTTTCCGCGGCGGAACCCGGAATCTTCCGGGCTTTACCATTCAGCGTTCATTCGCGACTGTGGCCAAAAGCCGCGAAACGAATTCGCGTTAGCAGATCGGGATGGACGCGTGAGTGACTTCGACCAGATGGGCATTGTCGTCGACTGGCTGGACGCCTGTCGCAAGGGCGACCTCAGGTCGCTGATCGATCTCTACACCGATGATGCCAGCCTCGAATGCCAATGCGGGGGCACGCATCTCTACCACGGCCGCAGCGAGCTCGAAGCTTATTGGGGATCGCGGCTTGGGGCACTCTCCTCTGCCGGATTCGGGCTCGAGGACATCAGCCCCGCGCCGCAGGGCGTCGAGCTCGAATATTCGATTGCCGGCTCGTTGCGCATCCGCGCCAGCTTCGGCTTCAGCGCCGATGGCAAGATTTCCCGGACCACCTGCGCGCCGGCGCGGCAGAATCCGATGGACTGCTCTGCCTGCTAGCGGGGGAATGGCCCCGCGCCGCCAAATATGCAAACGGGCGCAGCCAGATGCACGTAGGGTCTTCCCCATTTAGTTAAATTCTAACGCAGGTCGCATTTTCACTCTTTCCATTTGTTCCCGCTGGCTTATCTGTTTGGGAAAGCGAGCACGAACAATGCAAGACATCGTCAAGCCGGCCACGCGGATATTGATCGTCGACGACCATCCGGTCGTCGTATTCGGCTGCAGGTCGCTGTTCGCGTCAGATCACTCGATCCGGATCGACGAGGCCAGTGATGCAAAGTCCGGTCACCGCGCCTTCGTCAGCAAGCGTCCCGACGTCACCCTGATCGACATCAGCCTGCCTGACGTCTCCGGCTTCGAGCTGATGCGCCGTATCCGCAAGGACGATCCGGACGCCAAGATCATCATGCTCAGCACCAACGACGATCCGGCTTTTGTGGTCCGGGCGGTCGAGATGGGCGCACAGGGCTATGTCTCCAAGGGCGACGACATCAAGATCCTGGTCAAGGCGGTGCGCAAGGTCGCGGCCGGCGACAATTTCATCTCGCCGCAACTCGCGGAGGCCGTGACCTTTTCCGGCGCGGCGATCAAGGCGAACCCGGCCTCGCAGATGACGCCGCGGGAATTGGAAATCCTGCGGCTGTTAGGGCGCGGCGACAAGATCGTCGAGGTCGCCGAAGCGCTCGGCATCTCCTACAAGACCGTCGCCAACACCACGTCGCTGTTGAAGCAGAAGCTTGGCGCGAAAAACCACTCTGACCTGATCCGGATCGCGGTGGCGGTCGGGATGAACTGAGTTCGGTCGTCCCAACTGAACGGCCTTCCAGCGGCGGGAAAAAATAGCAGGCGTGTCACGCCGAGCTTCAAAGCGGAGCGCGATCCGCGATCATCGCATTGGCAGGTTGCGGGAAAAGTTGGAACGTTCTCCGGCGCAAACCGTTTTTCCCTTGACGATGAGATGACACCCGACCAAAAGCTCACGGCGAATGATTTGACGAGGCCCTGGCCCACGAACCGGCCTCTGAACATGGGTAAAACCGGTCTGCACACGTAACGACAGACCCTTCCAGGAGAGGGCTGCGGCACCGCCGCAGCCCTTTTTCTTGCGCCGCTTTAGGCCGGGGGCGACACGGGAAGCGGTTTCCCGATGCGGCAAAACGCTTTATGGTGCCCTCCAGCTTGCTGCGGCAAGAGAAAGTAACTTCATTAAAATCAAAGGTTTAGGCGATCGGCCGGCCTTTGGAGGGCGGTTTGACTCGATATATCTCCACACGGGGCGAGGCCCCCGAGCTTGGCTTCTGCGACGTGATGCTGACCGGGCTTGCCCGCGATGGCGGGCTCTATGTGCCCCTCGCCTGGCCGCAGCTCTCGCCAGAGACGATCGCGGGATTCTTCGGCCGTCCCTATTGGGAGGTCGCGGTCGACGTGATCCGCCCGTTCACCGGCGGTGAGATCTCGGATGCCGATCTCGGCCGCATGGCGAACGAGGCCTATGCCACCTTCCGCCACCCGGCCGTGGTGCCGCTGCGCCAGATGTCGCCGCATCAATTCGTGCTGGAGCTGTTTCACGGTCCGACGCTCGCCTTCAAGGACGTCGCGATGCAGCTGATCTCGCGGCTGATGGATCACGTCCTCGCCAAGCGCGGCCAGCGCACCACCATCGCGGTCGCGACCTCAGGCGACACCGGCGGCGCCGCCGTCGAAGCCTTCGCGGGCCTGGAGAATGTCGACCTCATCGTGCTGTTTCCGCACAACCGCGTCTCCAACGTGCAGCAGCGCATGATGACGACGACGGGCGCCGCCAACGTGCATGCGCTCGCCATCGAAGGCACGTTCGACGATTGCCAGGCGCTGGTGAAGGGGATGTTCAACCATCACCGCTTCCGCGACACCGTCGCTCTGTCCGGAGTCAACTCGATCAACTGGGCGCGCATCGTGGCGCAGGTGGTCTACTACTTCACCTCCGCGGTCGCGGTGGGCGCGCCGGCGCGGCAGGTCGATTTCACGGTGCCGACCGGCAATTTCGGCGACATCTTTGCGGGCTACGTCGCCAAGCGCATGGGGCTTCCGGTGCGCACCTTGCGCATCGCCGCCAATGTCAACGACATCCTGGCGCGCACGCTCAAGACCGGCATCTACGAAGTGCGCGAGGTGCACGCCACCGCGTCGCCCTCGATGGACATCCAGATCTCCTCGAACTTCGAGCGGCTGATGTTCGAGGCGAGCCGGCGCGATGCGGCCGGCGTCCGCCGGCTGATGGATTCGCTGAAGCAGTCGGGACGCTTCGTGCTGCCCGACGCAACGCTCGCTGCGATCCGCGAGGAGTTCGATGCCGGCCGCGCGGACGAGACCGAAACCTCGGCTGCGATCCGTGCCGCCTGGCGTGAGGCCGGCGAGCTCGTCGATCCCCATACCGCAGTGGCCCTCGCGGTGGCCGATCGCGACACCACGGACACGACGGTGCCCAATATCGTGCTGTCCACCGCGCATCCCGCCAAATTCCCCGACGCGGTCGAGGCCGCCTGCAGCATGCGGCCGCAATTGCCGGCCTGGCTCGACGGCTTGATGACCAAATCCGAACACATGAAGGTGATGAAGAACGATCAGGCCGAGGTGGAGCGGTTCGTGTTGTCGGTTAGCCGCGCCGCAAAGCAGGGAGTTGCCGGATGAGCGTCGAGATCTCCAAGCTTGGCTCCGGCCTCACCGTCGTCACCGACAACATGCCCCATGTCGAGACCGCCGCGCTCGGCGTCTGGGCCGGCGTGGGCGGCCGCGACGAGAAGTCGAACGAGCATGGCATCTCGCACCTGCTCGAGCACATGGCCTTCAAGGGGACCACCCGGCGCTCCTCGCGCGAGATCGTCGAGGAGATCGAGGCAGTCGGCGGAGATCTCAACGCCGGCACCTCGACCGAGACGACGTCCTACTACGCGCGGGTGATGAAGGCCGACGTGCCGCTGGCGCTCGACGTGCTCGCCGACATCCTCGCCAATCCCGCCTTCGAGCCGGAAGAGCTCGAGCGCGAGAAGAACGTCATCGTGCAGGAGATCGGCGCTGCGCAGGACACGCCCGACGACGTCGTGTTCGAGCATCTCAACGAGCTCTGCTATCCCGACCAGCCGATGGGCCGCTCGCTGCTCGGCACCGCCAAGACGCTGCGCGGCTTCAACCGCGACATGCTGCGCGGCTATCTCTCCACGCATTATCGCGGCCCCGACATGGTGGTGGCTGCCGCAGGCGCGGTCGACCACCGTCAGGTCGTGGACGAGGTGGCGAAGCGGTTTGCGAGTTTCGAGGCGACGCCAGGGCCGAAGCCGGCGCCTGCGATGTTCGGCAAGGGCGGGGCCAAGGTGGTGCATCGCGAGCTCGAGCAGGCGCATCTGACGCTGGCGCTGGAAGGCGTGCCGCAGACCGATCCGTCGCTGTTCTCGCTCCAGGTCTTCACCAACGTCCTCGGCGGCGGGATGTCGTCGCGGCTGTTCCAGGAGGTGCGGGAGAAGCGCGGGCTGTGCTACTCGATTTACAGCTTCCATGCGCCCTATACCGATACCGGCTTCTTCGGGCTCTACACCGGCACCGATCCGGGGGACGCGCCGGAGATGATGGAGGTCGTCGTCGACATCATCAATGATTCGGTGGAGACGCTGACCGAGGCCGAGATCGCGCGCGCAAAAGCACAGATGAAGGCGGGCCTCCTGATGGCGCTGGAGAGCTGCTCTTCGCGCGCCGAGCAGCTCGCGCGGCATGTGCTGGCCTATGGGCGGCCCCAGACGGTGCAGGAGCTGGTGGCTCGAATCGATGCCGTCAGCGTCGAATCGACGCGAAATGCGGCGCGAGCGCTATTATCGCGGAGCCGCCCCGCGGTCGTTGCATTGGGCAGCGGCAGGGGTCTGGACACGGCAGTGTCTTTTGCGGAAGGATTGACCCGGGCGCGAGCCAAGGCAAGGCTCCACTAGGAGCTATGCCGAAAGGGCTCATGCTGCGCCCCGGGAAGCATCACATGGCCCTTTTTCGCTTGCCATCCAGTGGACCCGCCGCCCTCGCCCCGCGCGGCAACGGGCTGCTGTTGCGTGCGCCGCAGATGTCCGACTTCCTGCAATGGGCGCATCTGCGCGAGGGAAGCAGGGACTACCTGACGCCCTGGGAGCCGATCTGGCCGTCCGATGATCTCACTCGCTCGGGCTTCCGCCGGCGCCTGCGCCGCTATGCCGAGGACATCGCCGCGGACCGCTCCTATCCGTTCCTGATCTTCCGGGAACTCGACAGCGCCATGGTCGGCGGCATTACGCTTGCCAATGTCCGCCGTGGCATCGTCCAGGCCGGCACGATCGGCTACTGGGTCGGGCAGCCCTACGCCCATCGCGGCTATATGACCGCGGCGCTGCGGGTGCTGCTGCCGACCCTGTTCGGCGAGCTCAATCTGCACCGGGTGGAGGCCGCCTGCATCCCCACCAATGCGCCGTCGATCCGGGTGCTGGAGAAGTGCGGCTTCTCCCGCGAGGGGCTGGCGCGCCGCTATCTCTGCATCAACGGGGTCTGGCAGGACCATCTGTTGTTCGGCTTGCTGCACGAGGATTTCCGCGGCTAAGCAGGCCGAAAGTTACCGTGTCGTGTGCCTTGGGTTCGCCGATTTTGGCGATATAACGCGCAGCAGGCCGGCGATCTGCCGGGACATTGTCATGGAGTATGGTCCCTTGAAGGTGAGAGAGCTTCGGTCCTCGCAGACCGCGCTGCGGCGAGGTCCGGTGATGGCGCTGGCGTTGTCGATTGTGTTCGCGGCGGCCTCGCCGGCTACGGCGCAGTCGCTGACTGACCGGTTCAAGAGCCTCTTCGGCGGATCCTCGGACGAGCAGGCGCCCCAGACCACGACGCCGGCACCCGGCCAGCCGGCCGACGCCCAGACCGAGGTCGATTGCCCGCCGGTCACGGTGCGTTCGGGCGCGTCCACCTATGCCGTGGCCGTTCCCGGCAAGCAGGCGGTCGGCAACGACGTGCGCTACCAGGCCTCGATCACCAAGATGGCGCGCGAATGCGTCCGCAACGGCAGCGAGATCACCGCGCGGATCGGCATCCAGGGCCGTATCGTCGCCGGCCCCGCCGGTGCGCCGTCGTCTGTGGAGATTCCGCTGCGCGTCGCGGTGGTGCAGGGCGGTGTCGGCGAAAAGGTGATCGGGTCGAAGGCCTATCGCACCACGGTGGCGATGTCCGAGGACGGCAGCGTGCCCTTCACCTTCGTCGCCGAGGACATGGTCTATTCGATGCCGTCTGCCGCGACCGCCGATTCCTACATCTTCTACGTCGGCTTCGACCCGCAGGCGTTGTCGGGATCGTCGAAGGCGCCGGCGAAGAAGAAGAAATAAGCGGGTAGCTGGGGCCATCAATTCGGCTGTCATGCCCCGGCTTGACCGGGGCATCCGGTACGCCGCGGCTTCTCCGTATTCGTCACCGCCTCTGGAATACTGGATCGCCCGCCCCAGTGCGCAATTGCGCACAAGGCGGGCGATGACGACGAGAATCTGGAAAGCGTGCGAGCCCAACAACAGCCAACAAAAAAAAGCCGGCGCTCATCGCGCCGGCTTTTCGATTTGTGAGGAAGCTCGCCTCAGTTCAGCTTCTGCCGGACCTCGGTGATGCCCTTGGCGAGGAGGTCGTCCGCGACCTTGCCCTTGACCGACTGCGACAGGATCGTAGAGGCGGCCTGGACGGCGGCCTCTGCGGCTGCGGCGCGGACGTCGGCGAGCGCCTGGGCCTCGGCGAGCGCGATCTTGCTCTCCGCGGTCTTGGTTCTGCGGGCGACGAAATCCTCCATCTTCGCCTTGGCTTCGGCCGCGATGCGTTCGGCTTCGGCCTTTGCGTTGGCGATGATGTCCTGGGCCTCACGCTCGGCGGAGGCGCTGCGGGCCTTGTAGTCGGCGAGCACCTTGGCCGCCTCCTGCTTGAGGCGCAGGGCGTCGTCGAGCTCGGCCTTGATGCGCTCGGCGCGGTGGTCGAGCGTGGTCAGCACGGTCTTGTGAATGCCGAGATAGCCAAACACGACCATCAGGATTACAAAGGCGACGGCGACCCAAAATTCAGGTTCGAAGAACATCTCGACTAACCTTTCAGGGACGCATCGACCGCGGCGTTGACCGACGCAGCGTCGGGAACGACGCCGGTCAGCCGCTGCACGATCGTGCCGGCCGCATCGGCCGCGATGCCGCGGACGTTGCCCATGGCGGTGGCGCGGGTCGAGGCGATGGTCTTCTCCGCCTCGGCGAGCTTTTTCGCCAATTGCTCTTCCAGCGTCTTGCGTTCGGCTTCCGCCTGCGCATTCGACTTTTCGCGGGTCTCGTTGCTGATCGCCTGGGCGCGCGAACGCGCCGAAGCGAGCTCGCCTTCATAGGCCTTCAGCGCCGCGTCGGACTGGTCCTTCAGCTTCTGCGCCTCGGCCAGATCACCGTCGATCTTGTTCTGACGCGCCTCGATCGCGCCGCCGACGCGCGGCAGCGCAATGCGCGACACGATCAGATAGAGCGCGACGAAGAAGATCGCGAGCGACACCAATTGCGATGGAAAGGTGCTGCTGTCGAACGGCGGAAAGCCTCCGCCGTGGTGACCGCCCTCGGCCTCGGTGTGAGCATTGGCCTCCGGGCCTTTTGCCCCGCCATGACTCTCAGCCATGGAGATCTCCTGTTGCTGTCATGCGCGCCGCCCGTAGGTCGGGCGGCGCGAACACGTCCTCAGAGCGGAACGAACAGCAGAAGCAGCGCGATCAGCAGCGAGAAGATGCCGAGCGCTTCGGTCACGGCGAAGCCGAAGATCAGGTTGCCGAACTGGCCCTGGGCGGCCGACGGATTGCGCACTGCGGCTGCGAGGTAGTTGCCGAAGAGGACGCCAACGCCGACGCCCGCACCGCCCATGCCGATGCACGCGATGCCCGCGCCGATAAGTTTTGCTGCTGCCGGATCCATTTTTGACTCCTTGGAAGAAAGATTGGGTTGTGGGTGGATATTCCCCGGACCGCTCAGTGTCCGGGATGAAGGGCGTCGTTGAGGTAGATGCAGGTCAGGATCGCGAACACGTAGGCCTGGAGGAACGCGACCAGAAGTTCGAGCGCGGTGAGCGCGACGGTAAGGGCGAGCGGCATCACGCCGCCGATCCAGCCGACGGCGCCGAGCGAGACGCCGAGCATGGCGACGAAGCCCGCGAACACCTTCAGCGCGATGTGGCCGGCCAGCATGTTGGCGAACAGACGCACGCTGTGCGAGACCGGCCGCAGTAAGAACGACAGGATCTCGATGAACATCACCAGCGGCAGGATGTAGCCGGGAACGCCGTGCGGCACGAAAATACTAAAGAATTTCAGGCCGTTCTTGTAGACGCCGTAGATCAGGACGGTGAAGAAGACCAGGAGCGCGAGCGTCGCGGTAATGATCAGCTGGCTCGCGACCGTGAAGGTGTAGGGGATGATGCCGATCAGGTTCGAGACGGCGATGAACATGAACAGCGAGAAGATCAGCGGGAAGAACTTCATGCCTTCCGCGCCGGCGTTGCTGCGGATCATGGTCGCGACGAATTCGTAGGAGATTTCGGCAACCGACTGCAGGCGGCCGGGAACGAGCTGGGTGCCGCTGGCGAGCATCAGGAGCGAGATCACCGCCACCGCCACCAGCATGTAGAGCGACGAATTGGTGAAGGCGATCGCGTGATTGCCGATATGGCCGATCGTGAAGAGAGGCTCGATATTGAACTGATGGATCGGGTCGATTGTCATCCGCGCGGCATCTCTCGGTCTGCCGGGCAAGCCGGCTGGTCTCGGTCAGCCGGCCGGGCCGGCCCGTACCGGCGAGGCCGGCACGATCAATTCCTCTGGCCTGAGGGGCTACGAACCACTGCGCCTGTTTTGACCCGCGCCCGCCGATCTCACCACGTTCACCACACCAGCCACGAAGCCGAGCAGCGTGAACACGATAAATCCGAAAGGCGACGTCGACAGCAAGCGGTCGAAACCCCAGCCAATCCCCGCTCCGACAATGACCCCGGCGATCAACTCGGAGGATAGCCGGAAACCAAGCGCCATCGCCGAGGCTCTGGCCGCTCTGTCTCCACCTTCACCTTCGGGTTGCTCGGTCTTGATCCTGCGGTCGCGAAATTCGGACAACCGCTGATTAAGACTTCCGAGCCTTGCGGAAAGCGCAGCTTCCTCAGGCGATTTATCGCCATTTCCATTCTCGCCGTGCCCCGTGCCTGTAGTCATGCAACGAAGACCCGAAACGCCGCGGTTGAATGGAAATTACGCCCGCCACCCTCGAAAGCCGCGCGGACCATACTGACCGCACATAATCAAGTCAAGCCAAGCCACGATTGCGTCGTTTTCGTTTATCTATTTGATATTACTTGCGATAACGCCGCGTTCCCCAGCGCTACACACAGCGTGACGCCGCACCGCAGCAGCTCGCGCCGCAATCAGCGGGCCTTGCCCGGATTTGGCCGCTGTGCGGATACCGAACGAGGTACGGAAATCAGTCATCCCGCCGGCGCGTTTTTCGCGTGCGGGGTGTAGGATTGCGGACAGGTCAGATCATTTCCGACGGAGCAGCGCCATGAGGTCGGCGACGTCATCCAGGACATCGTGGTTTTCGGCGGCCGTCATCGCCGTGGCTGTCGCGGCGGGTGGCGGTCTCGTTTTCGCGCAGGCGGCGCCCGACAGCGAGAACGGCCGCTACACGATGACGCCGACCCCGGACGGCGTGTTGCGGCTCGATACGCGCACGGGGGTCGTGTCCACCTGCTCGAACAACGGGGCGGGCTGGGCCTGCTACGCCGTACCCGACGAGCGCTCCGCGCTCGATGCCGAGATCGGCCGCCTGCAGGCCGAGCTCGAGAAGCTGAAGGCGCAGGTGGCCGCCGGGCCGACCGTCTCCGGCAAGGTCGAGGAGGCGCTGCCGAAATCTGACTCGCTGAAGAAGGCCGAGCCGAAAGCTGCGGAGAACAATCGCAAGATCGAGGTCCCGTTGCCGAGCGATCAGGACGTCGACCGCGTGGTGTCATTCCTGGAGCGTGCCTGGCGACGATTGATCGAGATGGCCAACCGCGTGCAGAAGGACGTGTCGGGGAAGATTTGAGGACCCGCTGGCGCGCCGATGCGTTGAGCCTTCGAAGGGTGGGCAAAGGCGCGTCAGCGCCGTGCCCACAGTCTTTTCACGATTGCTATAGAAGAGGTGGGCACGCTTCGCTTTGCCCGCCCTACTATGGCGTTCGATAGAGCGAGACCTTTCATGACATCGACCACGCGCTCCGCGCCATCGACCGTGCAGTCCGCGACGATCAGCACATCGTTGCTGACGGTGCACACTTCAGGCCGCGGTTTTATCGATCTCACCGCGGAAGCCGAGAAATTCGTGCGCGACGTTCATGCGCGCGAGGGCGCGCTGACGCTGTTCATCCGTCATACCTCGGCATCGCTGACGATCCAGGAGAACGCCGATCCCTCCGTGCTCGTCGATCTCACGACGGCGCTGTCGCGGCTCGCGCCGGAGAATTCCGGGTGGGTGCATGACCTCGAAGGGCCGGACGATATGCCGGCGCATATCAAGACCATGCTAACGGGGACATCGCTCCAGGTGCCGGTCCTGAAGGGCGAACTGGCACTCGGCACCTGGCAGGGGATCTATCTGGTCGAGCATCGCAAGGCGCCGCACCGCCGCGAGGTCGTGCTGCAATTCATCGGCCAGACCGGCATGGGCTGACAAAACAAAACCGGCCGCGGGATGCCGCGGCCGGTTTGCTATTGGCTTGCGCCGCCGGCGGCAGGCGCCGGCAGCTTGCGCGATCAGGTCGCCTTGATGTCGACGTCCTTGGTCTCAGGCAGGAACAGGAAGCCGACCACGGCGGTGATCACTGCGAACACGATCGGATACCAGAGGCCGGCATAGATGTCGCCGGTCGAGGCCACGATCGCGAACGCGGTCGCCGGCAACAGACCGCCGAACCAGCCGTTGCCGATGTGGTAGGGCAGCGACATCGAGGTGTACCGGATTTTGGTCGGGAACAGCTCGACCAGCATCGCCGCGATCGGCCCGTACACCATTGTGACGAAGATCACCAGGATGAACAGCAGGCCGATGATCGCGGCCACCTGCGGACGGAAGATGTCGAACGGATGCGCCATCTTAACGATGCCGGGGTCACCCGCCTTGGGATAACCGGCTGCCTGCACCGCCGCGAGGACGGCCGGGTTGCTGTCCTTGGCGTTGGCGTAGGGCACTTCCTTGCCGTTGACGACGACCTTGACGCCGGAGCCGGCCGTGCCCGGCATCGTCACGTATTTGACCGACGACTGGGACAGGAAGGCGCGCGCGGTGTCGCAAGGTGCGGTGAAGACGCGGGTGCCGACCGGGTTGAACAGGTCGCCGCAGCCCGCGGGATCTGCCCACACCTCGACCTTGCCCGATTCGATCGCCTTTTCCAGCGCCGGGTTGGCGTTGGTGGTGATCATCTTGAAGATCGGGAAGAAGGTCAGCGCCGCGATCAGGCAGCCGCCGAGGATGATCGGCTTGCGGCCGATCTTGTCGGACAGTGCGCCGAACACGACGAAGAAGCCGGTGCCCAGCAAGAGCGACCAGGCGATCAGCAGGTTCGCGGTGTAGCCGTCGACCTTCAGGATCGATTGCAGGAAGAACAGCGCATAGAACTGGCCGGTGTACCAGACCACGCCCTGACCCATGGTGCCGCCGAGCAGGGCGAGCAGCACGAGCTTGCCGTTCTGCCAGTTGGCGAAGGCTTCCGTCAGCGGCGCCTTGGAGCTCTTTCCTTCTTCCTTCATCTTCTGGAAGATCGGCGATTCATTGAGGCGGAGCCGGATCCAGACCGAGACACCAAGCAAGAGCACGGAGACCAGGAACGGAATGCGCCAGCCCCACTTGGCGAAGTCGGCTTCGCCGGTCGCGGTGCGGGTGAACAGGATCACCAGCAGCGACAGGAACAGACCGAGCGTCGCGGTGGTCTGGATGAAGGAGGTATAGTAGCCGCGTTTGCCGTTCGGCGCGTGTTCGGCAACGTAGGTCGCCGCCCCGCCATACTCGCCGCCGAGGGCGAGACCCTGGGCGAGGCGCAGCGCGATCAGGATCACGGGAGCTGCGAACCCGATCGTCGCGGCGTTCGGCAGCAGGCCGACGATGAAGGTCGACAGACCCATGATCAGGATGGTGACGAGGAAGGTGTATTTGCGGCCGACGATGTCGCCGATGCGGCCGAACACGATGGCGCCGAACGGGCGCACCAGGAAGCCTGCCGCGAAGGCCAGCAGCGCGAAGATGTCACGGGTCGCCGGCGGATAATCCGAGAAGAATTGCAGGCCGATGATGCCGGCGAGCGAACCGTAGAGGTAAAAATCGTACCACTCGAAGACGGTGCCGAGCGAAGAGGCGAGAATGACGAACCGTTCGTCCTTCGTCATCCCTCCCGCACGAGCCTGGGACACAGTCATTGTCGACATGTTGAGTTCGCTCCCCGAAAATCGTTTCCTCGCTCCCAGGTGTCCGGACGCGGCCGAACAGCCTCTGGGCTTGCCCCAAAGGTAACATCGCCGTGAAACCCGCCCCAATACGACTTTCGGCCTTTCGCACTGACGCGTGCCTGACGGCTGCTGGCATGCAATGCCGCGGGAGGTAGAAGATCGGGATTAACCCCTTTGCGGCAAAGGGATAATGTGTGCTTGCATGCCACGGCCGCTCGGGGAAGAATTGACCCGCCGGTGCCTCGGCTAATTGGCCCGACCACAACGACAGCAAGAGATCGATGAACGCTCCCGCAACCCGCCTCGTCATCGCCGATGATCATCCCCTGTTCCGCGATGCGCTGCGCCAGGCCGTGGCCGGCGTTCTGACCTCGGCGAGGGTCGACGAGGCTGGATCGTTCGAAGACCTGACCAAGCTCCTGGAACAGGATTCCGACGTCGACCTGGTCCTGCTCGACCTGTCGATGCCGGGAATTTCGGGCTTTTCCGGCCTGATCTATCTGCGTGCGCAATACCCGGCGATCCCGGTGGTCATCGTCTCGGCGTCCGACGACAGCGCCACGATCCGCCGCTCGCTCGACTTCGGCGCTTCCGGTTTCATTCCCAAGCGGTTCGGCGTCGAGACCCTGCGTGACGCCATCCTGAAGGTGATGGACGGCGACGTCTGGGTGCCGCCGGACACCGACCTCAACTCCGCCGCCGATCCCGACATGATGCGTCTGCGCGATCGCCTGGTGACGCTGACGCCGCAGCAGGTGCGGGTGCTGATGATGCTGTCGGAAGGTCTCCTCAACAAGCAGATCGCCTATGAGCTCGGCGTCTCCGAGGCGACCATCAAGGCCCACGTCTCCGCCATCCTGCAAAAGCTCGGCGTCGAAAGCCGCACCCAGGCCGTGATCGCCGCCGCCAAGATCGCCGGCGGCCAGTGGAAGCAGGGCACGCCGACGGAGTAGTCGGATGCCGGCCGGATTGATGCGTCTCTCAGGCTTGCTCGTCGGCGTTCCGCAGCAAGGACTGCAACTCCACGCGCTGGATCTTGCCGGCCGCGCCACGGGGAATTGCCGCGACGGAGAACAGACGGACCTTGCCCGCAATGCCGCGCTGGCGAAGGATGTCTTCAATCCGGTCGGCGCGCGCGTCCTTGCAATCGACCGTTGCGACCCAGATTTCCGGACCGCCGCCGGCACCGGCTGATTCGACCATGAGAGCCGCAGCGTCGGCGGCGTCCCACTCCAGTCGCACCAGATGCTCGATCTCGTAGACCGGCGAGACCTCGCGCGCCGCGGCCGAGGCAAAGTCGGCCGGTCGTATGTCCGAGGTCCGGCCGACCACGAAGACCTCTTCCGCAGCTGTGACCCAGCCAACGTCGCCGTGATCGGTCCAGGAGTCTTCGCCGCGGTCCGGATTGGGTTTGACGCGGGCCTTGACGATGCCCATTTCGCCGGGGGCACATTGGCTGCCGTCTTCCTTGAAACCGGCCATCTCGAACCCGGGCAGCACATGGCCGATCAGTCCGGGGTTTTGCAGCACCTTGCTGGCCGGCGCTTCAGCCAGCACGCCAAGCTCCGAGGTGCCGTAGCGGCAGGCGATGTTCTTGCACAGATAGACGGCCGCGCCTTCCAGCAAGGCGCGTGTGGGAATGCCGCCGGCGACCACGGTCGTGCGCAGGCTTCGCACGAGCGCACCGGTTTTTCGGGCCACGCGAACCAGCGAGACCAGTTGCTCGGTCGCGGTATAGAGCATGTCGATGCCGAACAGCTCGATCATCCGGATCGCCTGGTAGGGCGATGCTGCGAAGCACAGCGTCTTGCGGCGCGAAGCGCCTGTCCAAGCCATAAGGCAACGGGTTCCACACCGATAGTGCCCAATTTCTGAATAGGCTGTGCCCGTCGCGCCTCATTGTCTGGGCCTATGGCGACACGGATAGGCATGTGCCGCCCGATCGCACGGCCGACATGAACGAGGGTTCACATGGATGGTGGAGGGTTACTCCGCAGCCACCATCTGCTGCGTGCGCCATTGGCCAAGCAAAGCGCGCAGTGAAGCCGGCTTCACCGGCTTGTTCAGCACCGCGATCTGCTCCTCGCGCGCCGCGAGCTGCACGGCCGGGCTGCGGTCGGCGGTGATCAGGATGGCGGGGATGTTGTCGCCGAAGCGGCGGCGGATGTCGCGGATGGCGGCGATGCCGTTGCCGCGGTCGAGATGATAGTCGACGAGCAGGCCCGTCACGTTGCGGCCGGCCGCCTCGATCGCGCTGATCGCGCCCTCGGGATCGGCGACCGCGATGACCTCGGCATCCCAGGCCTTCAGCAGCGTGCGCATGCCGTCGAGGATCGCCGCGTCGTTCTCGATGCACACGATCAGCGCGCCGGCAATCGGTGTGCGTGCGAGCGGCGTGGCGCTGGTCACGGCCGCGGTATGGGTCGCAGCCTTCGCGGTCGGCACCGTCACCGAGAACATCGAGCCGCCGCTCGCATTGGCATCGATGGCGATGCCGTGCTTGAGCACTCGCGCCAGGCGCTCGACGATCGACAGGCCCAGCCCCAGGCCGCGTGCGATCCGCGCGCCCTGTTCGAGGCGGTGGAATTCCTTGAAGATCTCGCTGCGCTTCACGGCGGGGATGCCGACGCCGGTATCGTAGACGCAGACTTTCAGCGATTGTCCATGGCGGCGGCAACCGACCAGGACGCGCCCGCGCGGCGTATATTTTATCGCGTTGGAAATCAGGTTCTGGAGCAGGCGCCGCAGCAGCAGCCGGTCCGATTTGACCGCCAGCGAGCAGGGCATGAAGGTCAGCCGCAAACCCTTGGCGCGTGCAATCGGCGCGAATTCGATCTCCAGCGACCGCATCAGGTCGCCGATCTTGAAGCTCGAGATCGAGGTCGTCATGGCACCCGCATCCAGCCGCGAGATGTCGAGCAGCGCGCCCAGAATCTCCTCGATCGCCTGGAGCGACTCGTCGATGTTCTCGACCAGCCGCGTCTCCTCGCCGCCATGCTGACGCTCGACCAGGCTCGTCGCGTAGAGCCGCGCGGCGTTCAGCGGCTGGAGAATGTCGTGGCTCGCCGCTGCGAGGAAGCGCGTCTTGGATATGTTGGCGTCTTCGGCGTTGCTCTTCGCCTGCGCCAGCTCCGAGTTCAGTCGGGTCAGCTCCTCGGTGCGGTCGCGCACCCGCTTTTCCAGCGTGGCATTGGCGCGCTCCAGTGCCTCCGCCGCCTCGAAGGTGGGCGTGACGTCGGTGAAGGTAATGACGAAGCCGCCGCCGGGCATGCGATTGGTCAGGACCTCGATGACCATGTGGCGATCGGGCAGGCGCTCCAGATACGGCGCGCTGTCGGTCGTATAGGCGATGAGCCGCCGCGCCAGCATCGCCTCGTGGTCGTCGACTTCCGCCGGATTGCCGGCACCCATGAATTCCAGGATCTCCCGCAGCGGCGTGCCGAACTGGATGAAATGCGGCGGCACGCTCAGCAACTCGCCGAACTGCCGGTTCGAGCAGATCAGCTGCAGGTCCTCGTCGAACACGGCGATGCCCTGGCGCACATGGTTGAGCGCGGTCTGGAGGATCTCGCGGTTGAAATGCAGCGCCGCATGGGAATCGTCGAGGAGTTTGAGCGCGGCTTTTGCCGATACGGTCCGCTTGCGCAGCAGGAGCGACATCACGAGGCGTGAGGAGGCCGCCCCGATCGAGGAAGCGATCATGTGCTCGGCATGCTGCAGCAGCTCGAAATCGGCCGGCGCCCCGGCTTCGAGCCGCACATTGCGCCGTGCTGCAAAGGCTTCGAAGGAATGCCGCGCGCGGTCGGGCCCGAGATATTGCGCGACGGTGCTCTGGATGTCCTGCACGGTGACGGTGGTGCGCCAGCGGCGGAAATTCGGTGCGATCGGCGCGAGCGTGTTGGGGACGAACAGGTCGCCCTGCACGAGCTCGATCGAGCTCGGCTGGCGCGCCAGCGAGAGCAGTACGTAGGTGAGGACGTTGAGCGACAGCGACCAGGCGACGCCATGCAGCAGCGGCGGCAGGTCGGCGCCGAACAGCGCCTGCGGCCGCAACGCTTCGATGCCGAACGGACCGTGCTGGAGGAGCAGGATGCCTGACGTCGAGGAGTCGAGGAAGCTCGGCAGGAACAGCGTGTAGAGCCACACCGCGAAGCCGACCAGCATGCCGCCGATGGCGCCGCGCGCGGTCGCGCGCCGCCACAACAGGCCGCCGAAGAAGCTCGGCGCAAGCTGGGCGATGGCGGCGAAGGACAGCAGACCAATCGCCGCGAGCTGGGTGTTGCCGAGCGCGCGATAATAGAAATAGGCCATCACCATGATGGCGAAGATCGCGAGCCGCCGTGAGCGCAGCAGGAAGTTGATGAAATCCGTGGCGCCGGCGCGGCCCTCGGGCCGGCGCTTCAGCACCAGCGGCACCACCAGGTCGTTGGAGACCATGATGGAGAGCGCGACGCATTCCACGATCACCATCGCGGTCGCCGCCGACAATCCGCCGACGAAGATGGCGACGCTGAGCAGGTCGTTGCCGCCCTCCATCGGCAGCGCCAGCACGTACATGTCGGGGTCGATCGCGCCGAACGGGAAGGTCACGAGGCCGGCGAGCGCGATCGGGATCACGAACACGTTGATGGCGACGAGATAGAGCGGGAACAGCCAGCGTGCGCGGCCGACCTCGGCATCGGACGAATTCTCGACCACGCTGACGTGGAACTGGCGCGGCAGCAGCATGACCGCGCAGAACGACAGCAGCGTCATGGTGAGGAAGTTGCCGATCGAGGGCGAATAGTTGATGGCGCGCACCGCCTCCGGCGTCTTCATCGCGCGCTCGATCAGTTCCTGCGGCGAGAACATCCAGAAGGTGACGAAGGCGCCGGCGGCGAGGAAGGCGACCAGCTTGACGATGGATTCGGTCGCGACCGCGAGCATCAATCCGTGCTGATGCTCGGTGGCGTCGGTCTGACGCGTGCCGAACAGCACGGCGAAGGCCGCCATCGTCAGCGTCACCATCAGCGCCATGTCGCCGAGGATCGGGATGTGGGAGAAGGCCTGGTCCTCGCTCAAGATGGTTTCGAGCGAGGAGGCGACGGCCTTCAGTTGCAGGGCGATATAGGGCACCGAGCC
The DNA here is from genome assembly GCF_024199885.1 of Bradyrhizobium sp. CCGUVB23. Lineage (NCBI taxonomy): Bacteria > Pseudomonadati > Pseudomonadota > Alphaproteobacteria > Hyphomicrobiales > Nitrobacteraceae > Bradyrhizobium > Bradyrhizobium sp. CCGUVB23. Next base: position 3,206,633 of record NZ_JANADQ010000001.1, on the reverse strand, counting down.
GATGATCGCGATCAGAGCGACCGTTGCCGCCACCGCCTGGCTCTTGCCGTAGCGCGCACCGATGAAGTCGGCGATCGAGGTGATGTTCTGCGCCTTGGCGAGCTGGATCACGCGGCGCAGGATGCCGGTGCCGATCCCGATCATCAGGACCGGGCCGACATAGATCGCGAGGAAGTCGGTCGAGGTGCGGGTGGCGAAGCCGACCGAGCCGAAGAAGGTCCACGAGGTGCAATAGATCGCGAGCGAAAGCGGGTAGATCAGGCCGGAGGCACGGCCGGCTTTAGCCTGGGAGCGGCGGTCGCCATGACTCGCCACCAGGAACAGAAAGCCGATATAGCCGAAAGCGGCTGCGATCACGCCCCAGTCATGCAGCATTGCTGGGGAACCTCTCCCTTGCGTCGCGGCGGGGGCCGCGTCCGATCTCATTTTCCGAAGAAAATCTAGCGCTTAAGCCTGCCGCAAGCGACAGCCATTTTTCCGGTTGCCGCAGGAACCATCATCGTCGTTAAGCCGCGCGGTGTGGCCTGACCGCACGGTGGTCTCAGGCCTTCCGAGAGAGTCCCCGTGTGGCACCCCCCTCCCCTGACCCTCCCCCGCAAGGGGGGAGGGAACGGGGCGAGCATCGCCCGCTGCAACAGGCACGAGACAAGCTCCGTGTCCGTATGTGCGCTCAATCGACGTGAGGGTAAGCACCTGTCTCGCTCCCTCCCCCCTTGCGGGGGAGGGCTGGGGAGGGGGGGTAGCCCCGGGGACGGTGGCAGTTGAAGGAGGACCTACTCCGCCGCCAGAGATTTCTGGCGCAGTGGCAGGCCGAGGCGGTCCCAGACCTGGAGCAGGGCTTCAGCGAGCTGATCGATGAGGCCGTCGTCGTGATAGGGCGAGGGCGTGATACGCAGCCGCTCGGTGCCCTTGGCCACGGTGGGATAGTTGATCGGCTGGATGTAGATGCCGTGCTCTTCGAGCAGGAGGTCGGAGGCCTGTTTGCACTTCTCGGGATCGCCGACGAACAGCGGCACGATGTGGGTGTCGCTCGACATCACCGGCAGGCCGGCGGCATCGAGGATCGCCTTGACGCGGGCGGCGCGGTCCTGGTGGCGCTCGCGCTCCCAGCTCGAGGTCTTCAGATGCTTGATCGCGGCGGTCGCGGCCGAGCAGATCGCCGGCGGCAGCGCGGTGGTGAAGATGAAGCCTGGCGCATAGGAGCGCACGGCGTCGATGACCTGGCCATTGGCGGCGATGTAGCCGCCGAGGCAGCCGAAGGCTTTCGCCAGCGTGCCTTCCAGGATGTCGATGCGGTGCATCACGCCGTCACGTTCGGCGATGCCGCCGCCGCGCGGGCCGTACATGCCGACCGCGTGGACTTCATCCACATAGGTCATCGCGCCGTATTTCTCGGCGAGGTCGCAGATTTTTGCGAGCGGGGCGACGTCACCGTCCATCGAATAGAGGCTCTCGCAGGCGATCAGTTTTGGCCGGCTCGGGCCGGCGGCCTTCAATAGCGCTTCGAGATCGGCGAGATCGTTGTGGCGGAACACGATCCGTTCGCAGCCGGACTGACGGATGCCCTCGATCATCGAATTGTGGTTGAGCTCGTCCGACAGGATCAGGCAGTTCGGGATCAGCTTTGCGATGGTCGCAATCCCGGTCTGGTTCGAGACGTAGCCGGAGGTGAAGAGGAGAGCGGCCTCCTTGCCATGGAGATCGGCGAGCTCGGCCTCGAGCTGCACCAACGGATGGTGCGTGCCGGCGATGTTGCGCGTGCCGCCCGCACCGGTACCGACCCGGGTCGCAGTCTCGACCATGGCGCCGACCACCTTCGGGTGCTGGCCCATGCCGAGATAGTCGTTGGAGCACCAGATCACGACGTCGCGCTTGCCCTTGGGCGAGTGCCATATCGCATGCGGGAACCGGCCGGCGATACGCTCCAGATCGGCGAAGACGCGATAGCGCCGCTCGGCGTGGAGGCGGTCGAGGGCGGAATTGAAGTACGCGTTGTAATCCATCGGCAGACCTGCGGCTGAACCTGGGCCCATGCGGCCATTTCTTCTTAGAGCTTTTCCAGCTCCAATGTCTATGTACCAGCCCACATTTGGCGGTGCGGCGGGCAGCGCCATTCATAGCGGCGGGCCATCGGTAATAATTGATGTGGATCAACCGGCTAGTGCCACCGCGTCGCGGCCGGCGAGCCGGCCGCTTGGGCTGCGCGGTCGCGCTCAGGCGGCATGGACATTTTGTCCATGGCGCCTAGCCGGTCATGATCGCGGAACCGGCTGAGCCGGGCGCGCGGCCGTTCTGTTGAACCGGCTGCGGCGTCGCTCGCCCGGAGGACAGCTCTTGCAAAGGGAAGCGCCATGAAACGAGTGATGATCCTGAACGGCCCGAACCTCAATCTCCTCGGCGTGCGCGAGCCGCATATCTACGGCACGACGACGCTTCCCGAGATCAAGGCGAGCTGCGAGGAGGCCGCCGCGAAGCTCGGACTCACGGTTGCCTTCCACCAGTCCAACCACGAGGGTGTCCTCGTCGACCTGATCCAGTCGGCGCGGCAGGATGCCGATGCCGTCATCATCAATCCGGCCGGCTTCTCCTTCACGTCGGTTGCGATCATGGACGCGATCAAGGCGTTCGAGGGCCCCGTGCTGGAGGTGCACATCTCCAATATCCACGCCCGCGACGAATATCACCGGCACTCGAAGATTTCGTTCGTCGCAACCGGCGTGATCTGCGGGCTCGGGCCCTATGGCTACATCGCGGCGATGCACGCGATCGCGCAGATGAAGTGAGCCGAGCGCTCAGGTCGTCCTGAACTGAAGCATGCCGTCCTTCTCTTCGGCGGTCAGTCGTCCCTCGACCAGCATGTAGTTGACGTGGGCGATCAACTCGCCCGCGGCAAAGCCCATCTGGTGGGGATCGAGCACGTGCTTGTGGAACACGACAGGCACGAGCTGGGACGAGGTCTGCGGCACCTCGCGGCAGGCTTCCGCGATCATGCGGCAGCGCTCCTCGTGGTGGTCGGCGAGCTGCTTGATGCGGGTCTTCAATCCGTAGAACGGCACGCCGTGGCCGGGCAGCACCAGCACGTCATAGGGCAGCGTCGTGGTGAGGCTCGCGAGCGAGGCCAGATATTCGCCGAGCGAGTTCTGGTCGGGCTCGACAGCCCAGACACTGACGTTCGGCGAGATCTTGCTCAGCACCTGGTCGGCGGACAGGAACAGCTTGTCGTCGGCGCAATACAGCATCACCTGGTCGAGCGCGTGCCCGCCGCCGGTGATCACCTTGAAGCGGCGCGTGCCGATCACGACCTCGTCGCCATGCGAGATGCGGCGGTAGGAGGCAGGCAGCACCGACACGCGCTTCAGATATTCCTGGCCGCGGCCAAGCAGCTTGTCGGTCAGCGTCTCGTCCATGCCGTGGCGGCGGAAGAACAGCCGCTGCGCGTTGCGGCGCTCCTCGGTACCGCGATTCTGGTGATAGACCGATTGCAGATACTCGACCTGCGACATCTCGAGCGGACAGTTGAACCGCTCGACGATCCAGCCCGCGAGCCCGACATGGTCAGGATGGGAGTGAGTGACAATAAGCCGCGAGATGTTGACGCCCTTCAGCGGCCCGTCGAACAGCTTCGTCCAGGCCTCGATCGTCTCCTCATTGCCGAAGCCGGAGTCGATCATCGCATACCCGTCGCCGTCGGCGAGCAGGTAGATGTTCACGTGGTTGAGGCGGAACGGCAGCTTGAGCCGCACCCACAACACGCCGGGACGCACCTCCACGACCTCTTCAGGGCCGGGGTGCTGTTCCCAGGGGTAGCGCAGGGCCTCGGCCGAGGACTGCACACTGTCGCTCTTCGAATGCATGCACTATCGGTACCCGCACATCGGGCGGGACGCCAGCCGAAAAACCACGCGGGGTGACGTTCGCATGGCCGTCATTCCGGCGGGCGGACACGACGTCATTCCGGGGCGCGGCAAAGCCGCGAACCCGGAATCCCGAGGTAGTGGCGCGCGATTCCGGGTTCGGTGCTGGCGCACCGCCCTGGAATGACGATCACGCCGCGCGGATATTGCTGAGGAACGCGTCGATTTCCCCGCGCAGCACGTCGGCCTCGCGGCGCAGCGCATCGGAGGCGCTCAGCACCTCCGTCGCCGCGGCGCCCGCCTCGGCCGAGGCCGTGGAGACGCCGACGATGTTGCTGGAGACCTCGCTGGTGCCACCGGCGGCGTGCTGGATGTTGCGGGCGATCTCGTGCGTCGCGGCACCCTGTTCCTCGACGGCGGCGGCGATCGCCGTGGTCACGTCGTTGATCTCGCCTATGATCTGGCCGATGCCCCTGATCGCGCCGACCGCAGAGGTCGTGACCTGCTGCATGCTGGCGATCTGGGTGCGGATCTCGTCCGTGGCCTTCGCGGTCTGACTTGCAAGGCTCTTCACTTCGGAGGCGACCACGGCGAAACCGCGGCCGGCTTCGCCGGCGCGCGCCGCTTCGATCGTGGCGTTGAGCGCGAGCAGATTGGTCTGCGAGGCGATGGTCTGGATGAGATCGACGACCACGCTGATGCGGCTCGCGCTGTCGGCGAGGCCCTGCACGGTCGCATCGGTCGCTCCGGCTTCGATGACCGCCTTCTTGGCGATCTCCGCCGAGGTGACCACCTGGCGGCTGATCTCGGCAATCGACGATGACAATTGCTCGGTGCCGGCCGACACCGTCTGCACGTTGACCGAGGTCTCCTCGGCGGCCGACGCCACGGCGTTGACCAGCGCATTGGACTGGTCGGCCGTCGACGACATGCTCTGCGCGGTCGTCTGCATCGAATTGGCCGATTGAGCGAGGTTGTCGAGGGCTGTTCGCACGGTGCCTTCGAACGATCCGATCTGCGCTTCCATGCGCGCGGCGCGCTCGGCTTTGGCGGCGCGGTCCTTGTCCTGCTCGCTGGAGAGCGCGCGGGCCTCGATCATGCTCTGGCGGAACACCTGAAGCGTATCGGTCATGGCGCCGATCTCGTCATTGTGTTTGGTGCGGACGATCTCTGCGTCGAGATCGCCGGTCGAGAGCAGCTGCATTGCGCGCTGCAGTCCGCCAATGCGGCGCAGGATGTTGCGTCCGACATAGAGCCAGACGAACAGCACCGAGCCGACCAGGGTCAGCGCGCCCAGCGCCAACATGACCATGGTGGCGAACGAAATTTGCCTGCGCGCCTGGAAGGTCGAGTCGTTGGTCTCCTTCTGCACGCCTTCGACGAGTTGCTGCACGCTGATGCCGAGGCCGACATTGAGCTTGCGGGTTTCGTCGAGCACGGTCTGGCCGTAGTCGGTGGCGTCGAGCTCCTTCTCGCGCAGGTTGAACACGCCGGTCTTGCCGGTGCCGAGCGCCAGCAGCCTTTCGGCCGTCTCGCGCAGCATCTTGCTGCCCTGATTGTCCGGCAGCAGGTCGAGGTTGGACCGCAGGCGGCCCTGCGCCGTCTTGAAATCCTTCTGGATGTCGTCGAGCTTGTCGGCGGTATTGGCCGAGAGCGCTGCGCTCATGTCGGCTGCCGCGAGATTGCCGCTGGCGACGACATTGCCGAGCTGGCCGACGGTCTGCGCAGCTTCGGTGGCGTCTTCGGCCGACAGGTTCGCCGAACCGAGAATCGCGTTCACCTGGGTCTGGGCGTTGAGCATCGCGGGACTTGCCGCGCCTACGAAATCGCCCTGCGCCTTGCGCAGCGCATCGTATTGCTTGTCGTGAAGCGCCGCGACGTCGAGCCGCTCGCGCGCGGCCGAAGTCAGGCTTTGAGCTGCCTCATTGAGATTCTTGATGGTGTCGTTGAGTCCCGTGACGATCGTCTTGTCGGCGCCGAGCTCGATGATCTCGCCGAGCTTCTGCTGGACCTGCTGCTGCAATTCCTTCAGCTTCTTGGTGCGCTCGTTCAGCGCGTCCTCACTCGGCGCGGCGAGCAGGGCCGGTCCCTGTGCCGCGAGGCTCGCGCTCAGTGCCGACAATTGCAGGCTTGCGGCGAGGCGCGGGATGTCCCGTCCGCTCAGGTCGATCATTCGCTCGCCGAGATTTTGCAGCACGTAACCGGCGCCCGCCGAGATCACGAGGCCCATGCCCGCGATCACTGCGAAGGCAGCGAACAGGCTGCCGCGCACGCCCCATTTAGGCAACGAGACACGAGGCCTGAATCTGCCCAGGCTCACACGGATCGCCATCAGAATTCCCCCACGCCGATTACTTTATGTTTTGCGGCCGGCAGTATCGGGGGAGCGAGTTAAAAAATCGCAAGTGGCGCAATCGCTTGCGCTCTTTCCACACGGCGAAAAAAGAAGGGCCGGCGAGTCTGCCGGCCCTTCCGCAGGATCAGTTGTGGTTAGCGATCAGTAACGCGCGGCCACAGGGGCGCCCCAGTTGAAGCGGTAGTTGACGCCCGCCTTCACGGTGTGGTCGTCGGTGGTGAAGCTGCCGGCGGGCACCAGCGCGGCCGGAGCGGTGAAGGTGGCGCTGCCGAAATTGTAGTACTGGTACTCGGCCTTGGCCGACCAGCTCGGGGCGAACATGTATTCGAGACCGGCGCCGACGGTGTAGCCGTTGCGATGATCGCCGGAGATCGCGAACGCGACCGGCGCGCCGCCGAGCGTCACAGTCTCGTTGTTGTTCGAATAGGCGTAGCCGCCCTTCACGTAGAGCAGGCCCGGACCCCAGGTGTAACCGACGCGACCGGTGATCGAGCCGAGGCCGCGCTGGTCGTTGGTGTAGGCGTAGCCGCTCGGGAACACCGCGCCGACGCTGCCGGACAGCCAGGAGTACTGGCCTTCGACGCCGACCACAAAGTTCGGGTGGAACTGCCAGTCCGCGCCGACCTGGAGACCGCCGAGAAAGCGACCGTTGCCGTTGTTGCCGGTGGAGAGGCCGTTGAAATTGTTGTCGCTCGAGAACGCGCCGCCCAGATGCGCACCGAGATAGAAGCCGGTCCAGTTGTAGATCGGCGCGACATAAGCCGGCGCAGGCGTCTTGCTGTAATAGGGGCGGGCGCCGAGATCGGCACCGACGGCGGGCGCGGCCGCGCTTAACGAGAGCAGCGTAACGGTCGCGAACAGAATCTTCTTCATCGTCTCTAACTCCAACACTTCATTCCCGGCAGGCGCGCATCCCGCGCCGTCGTTGCTTCGCAGATAGCGGGCTTTTGACTAAAATGCTGTCACATGCGTGGCACAGCGGCAGCCAACCCAACGCATTGGCCGGCAAATGCTTTTCGTGCTTAACGGCAGCTTAAGAAACGGTGAAGGAAGGCTTAACGCGCAGCGCTTGAGGAGACGATCGGCCGCTCTTCGTCAAGCAAGACGCCTGCGGACTTCCTCGCGCATCTGCTCGCGAAATTTTTGGCGCTGTGCGGGCCGATCCTTCTCGGCGATGGTGTGGCGATCGAAGATGTCGAACTTGTCGAGGATCGGATAGCGCTCGCTCGCCATCGCGAGCACGCCGAGCACCTTGGCCGCCGACGCGCTCGGGCCGCGCACCTCCCAGCGCCGGATCGTCACGGTTCCGTTCGCGGCCGGCAGGCCGCACAGCTTCGCCATGTCGGCGACCGTGAGCTCCCGGCCGATCGCTTCGGACAGGTCGGCGCGCAATTGCTTCAGTTCGGGGCCCGTCATGTCACCTCGAGTAAGCGACGTCGATGAGGTGAATGCACTAGCGCTGATTCGGGCCGATCCGAAGGCGGGCGTGGTCGTGCTAATGTTCCCCTTGCCGGTCGAGCGTCAGCGAGGGGAAATCGCATGCCTGTGTTCAAGCTGCCCCTGTCGGGGGATGTCGTGCAGTCCATCTATCCGTCGTTCTTCAGCCCCACTGGCAGCCAGTTCGGGCTGGTCAACATCACGGTCGGGCAGTCCTCGGCGCCCGAGGTCGAGAGGGACGTGCTGTCGGATGTCGGCAGCTACGGCAGGCAGATCGGCCAGATCGCGGATGCGCTGCTGGTCGTCATCGAGCATCTGGAAGGTGAGGCCGATGGGACGCTCGAGCGCGACAAGGCGATCAAGGAGTTCAAGGCGATGCTGCACGGCGTGGCGAAGGTGAAGGAAGCTCACCGTCGCGAGGCGCGCCGTCCGCGCGACTGATCACGCCGCCGGCGCGCGCTCTTTCCGTCCGGCATGGCCGCGAGCACTCGCGCGTGGGCTCACAGGTCCCGTTCCGCGCCGCAAGATGAAAGTCTCGACAGCCGTCGCACAAAAAACGTACAGCGCGATCCTGTTTTCACTTGATTCATCTCCCTGTCACGGAGACAAGTCCGCCATGGACAACGCCACCCGCTCGGAACGATCTCGCAACGCTGCGCTTGAAGCGGCGATTGCCATCATTGCGCGCGATGGACCCGGCCGGCTGACGCTCGACGCCATCGCGCGCGAGAGCGGCCTCAGCAAGGGCGGCGTCATGCACCAGTTCCGCACCAAGGAATCGGTGCTCAAGGCGCTGCTCGAGCGGCAGATGGCGCATTTCGAGGAGTTCTCCAAAGGCTACATGGCGAAGGTGAGCGCCACCTCCGCGAACCCCGCGCTCGCGACCCAGCTCGCGACAGTCCGAGAAGCAGCCGCGTCGCCGAATTCGGCGGCGCTGGCGCTGGTTGCGGCCATGGTCGAAAACCCGGGCCTGATGTCGCTGCCGCGCGATCGCGAGATGAAGAGGGTCGCGGCCATCAAGGCTGAGGCCGCCGACCCGGATCTTGCATTGCTGCGCTGGGCCGCTGCACGCGGACTGCTGCTCAGCGGCCTGTTCGGCATGTCGCCGCTCAGCAAGGAGGAGCATCAGCGCCTGTTCGCGCGCCTGCTCGACGATAGCCAGTGGAGCGCGCTGGAAAAGCCTGCCAAGCCGCGCGCCGTGAAGGCGGGTGCAGCGACACCCGCCAAGAGCGCGACCGCGCGCAAGCGCGCCTGATTCGCCGTTAACAATTCTGCCTCGATCCTCTCGTCGGCCCGGTCTGCGGCCAAACGGCATCACCCGCTTTTGGCACTTTACAAACCGACTAGTCGGTTTTATAAGCGAAAACACTGAGGCCCGGCCCAAGGCTTCGGATCATGGCCCCGGAAGATGCCTTGGGTCGGTAATTGTGAGCACCGCAGCCGCGTTCTTGTCCCGTACGCGGCTGCGGTCGCCGCTGCCTCGCGTCGCGCCTTAAGAGGAGTGAGGAATGGATCGCTCGATCGCCATGCGCGGTCTGGGAACGCTTGCGCTGTGCGCCGTCGTGGTCGGCTGCGCCAGCGTGACGCCGGTGCCCTATTCGGAGATGGCCTCGTCGGCCTACATGGCGCCGGACAAGTCGGACACCTCCGGCCGCGTGCCCTACCGCTACGCCACGCAGGTCGATTGGCGCACCTACAATAAAGTCATCCTCGACCCCGTCGTAATCTACCGCGGCAAGGATCATCAGTTCGGCGACATGTCCGACAAGGACAAGGCGACGCTCGCCGCCTACATGCAGAACCGCTTCGCCGACAAGCTGCGCAGCCGCTTTGCGCTGGTGACTGCCCGCGGGCCGAACACGCTGCGGGTGCGGCTCACCTTGACCGGCGCAGTCGCCAACACGGCGGTGCTCGGCACGCTGTCGCGCTTCGATGTCGCGGGCGCCGTCTATAACGGCGTGCAGGCCGCGCGCGATGGCGAGGGCACGCTGACCGGCTCGGTCATCTACGGCGTCGAGATCTTCGACGCCTCGACCTCGCGCCTGCTCAGCGCTTACGTCACCAAGCAATATCCCGGCGCCTACGACATCAAGGCGAGCGTCGGCTCGCTCGCCGCCGCCACGGCCGGCATCGACAAGGGCGCCGACGCCTTCATGGCGCAACTGAACTGAAGCCAGAGAGGCCGCCGAAAGATGAACATCCTTCTTCGCATCGTCGTCCGCGTCGCGATCACCGTCGCGCTGATGATCTTCGACGGCCGCGCCGGGGCGGTGAGCCCAACTGATCCCGCCGGCACCTGGGTCACCGAGGACGGCCGCGCCCGCATCCGGCTCGAGCGCTGCGGTTTGGGGCGCGACCGCATCTGCGGCTTCATCGTCTGGATGAAGACCCCGCTGGATGCGCGCGGCCAACCGCTCCGCGACAGTGAAAATCCCGATCCCGACAAGCGCGCCCGCGCGCTGCTCGGCCATCAGCTCATCATGGGCCTCGAGGCGACACCGGAGGGCCGCTTTGTTGGCGAGATCTACAATGCCGAGGACGGCAAGCGCTATGCGGTCTCGCTGTGGCGCGAGGCTGCCGACAAATTGAAACTCAAAGGCTGCCTGATCAGGTTCTTGTGCCAGACCCAGACCTGGCAACAGTCCCTCGACGTCCAGCCCGGCCAGCTCGTTGGCCTGACCGGCGACGTCAACGGTCCGCGCGCCGACAAGGAATGGGCCGCCGCGCCGCCGCCGAAGCCGGCGCAGGTGAAGGCAAAGTAAGGACTTTGCCGCAGCGGCCGCTCGCCCGTGCTGTCGCGACAAGCTCGTCATTGCGAGCGTAGCGAAGCAATCCAGAATCTCTCCGCGGAGGGACGCTGGATTGCTTCGCTGCGCTCGCAATGACGGCGTGGAGGCAGTTGCTCGCTAATCGGTAGAGGTTCGCCCGACCGTCCCGTCCGCTGAATTTGATCCGGATCAAAGCCAACGCCTCGCTTTTGCGATCCGATGGCAACAACAGCGGATTGGCAATGGACGTCCTTTCGACCGATATCTCCACTCGCGATGCAGGCGAATTCACGCTGGAAAGCGCCGACGACGTCGGCCTTGCCCGCTGCGTTCAATTGCTGCGCGATGCCGGATTGAGACCGACACGCCAGCGCGTGGATCTCGGGCAGCTCCTGTTCCTGAACGGCCACCGGCATGTCACGGCAGAGGCGCTGTTCGAGGAGGCGATCGCGGCGAACATGCGGCTGTCGCTCGCAACCGTCTACAATACGCTGAACCAGTTCACCGAGGCGGGCCTGTTGCGCCGGATCGCAGCCGACGGCCTGAAATCGTTCTTCGATACCGACACCAGCGTGCATCCGCACTTCTACCTCGAAGGCGAGGACATTCTGGTCGACGTCTCCGAGGGGCTGAGCTTCACCAAACTGCCGGAGGCGCTGCCGGGGCACGATATCGTGCGGCTCGACGTCGTCGTGCACCTTCGCAAGAAGCCGGCGCCAAGAGGCTAGCCCCGCGACCACGGCAGCATGCGCTTCAGGGTGCGGTCGCGCAGCACGTAGTGGTGAAGAAGCGCGGCTGCGGCGTGCAGGCCGATCAGGATCAGCAGCGCGTTGGCGAGCGCCTCGTGCACTTCCCTGACGTCGCGAGCGAAAGCGCGGTCGGCCGCCCAGGGCGAGGCGATCTCGACCAGGTCGAACACCGGCAAGGCATGACCGCGGGCGAATTGTACCAGAATGCCGGCGACCGGCGCGGCGACCAGCAGCGCATACATTATATAGTGCATCGCGCTCGCCGCGCGCTCGCTCCAGGGGCCGATCGCTGCATCTGGCGCGGGCGGCGGGTCGGTGAGGCGCCAGCACAGCCGCACGGCGACCAGAACCAGGATCAAAAGCCCGAGGAAGATGTGGATGACCTCGCCGGTTTCGCGCTGCGGTCCGCGCGGCAGGGCGTCGCCGAACTCCCCGAGCAGCCACGCGCAGAACACCAGCGTCACGACGGCCCAATGCAGCGTCATCGCGACCGCGCCATAGCCCTCGGCTGAATTGCGAACCTGCATCGAGAATTCCCGTCCTCAGACAGTGTGGCGGACGGGCGGTCAACGGCCATTGATGCAGGTCAATTTCGCGGATCGCGTCATGTCCGGATCACCGCAAAGGTGATGACACTGTTCCATGCCGCGTGCCAAGATGCGTCCGATCGCCAAGAACAGTTTCAACAACCAGATCGGTGGATCATGAATGATCGGCCTTTTCCAGGACCCGCCTTGCGCCCGCTGAGCTTGCAGATCGGCGCCCAGAAAATCGCCGGCTTTGAGAGCGCAGGCACCGGCCGCCCGATCCTCCTGATCCACGGCAATTCGTCCTCGTCCCGGATCTGGCAGAAGCAGTTGCAGGGGCCGTTGGGGGCAAAATTCCGTGTGATCGCGATCGACCTGCCGGGCCACGGCGCGTCGTCGCCGCCGCCCAATCCTGAAGCCAATTATTCAGGTGGTGGCTATGCGTCAGTGATCGCCGCGATCGCCCGTGAGCTCGATCTGAAAAACGCCGTGGTGGTCGGCTGGAGCCTCGGCGGCCATGCCGTGCTCAATGCGGCGGCCGCGCTGCCGATGGCCGCCGGTCTGATGATCTTCGGCACGCCGCCGATCGGCAAGGCGCCGGACGGCTTTTCCGGCTTCAAGGGCCTGTCGGCCACGGTGTTCACGCCGAAGCCGAGCGAGGCCGAGATCGAGGAATGGACGAAATCGGCCTTCGCGCCGGGCTATGCGCCGATTCCCGATTTCGTCGTCGTGGACTTCCGCAACACGGACGGCAACGCTCGGGGCTATCTCGGCGCCAACGTCCAGGCCGGCCGCATCTCCGACGAGGCCGAGATCGTCCGCAATCTCAAAATTCCGCTTGCGATCGTCCACGGCCGTGAAGAGCAGATCGTCGATCTCCGCTATCTCCAGCGACTGGCGGCGCCGACGCTGTGGCGCGGCGAGGTGCAGGTGATCGACGGCGCCGGCCACGCGCCGCAATGGGAGAAGGCGGAGGCGTTCAACAAGGTACTCGACGAATTCGCGTCGAGCGTTTGATCTTCCTTACCTCAATCCCGCCCTTCGAAATCCCTCCAGATAGTGCTCGCGATCCGCTTCGCTCCGCCAGGGCAGTTGCGTCGTGATCCAGGCGAGCGAGATGTTGGGTTGGGTGCGGTGCAGCTCCTGCAAGGCGGTCGCGGCGAGCTCCTGGTCGCCGGCCATTCCGGCCGAGACCGCGAGCACGCGATAGGCGCCGGTGAGATCGCCGCGGTGGCGGATCGCCTCCCGGGCAAGTGCGATCGCCTCGTCATAACGGCGCTCGGTGAAGCGGGCATAGCCGGCGATCCCGTAGTAGATCGCGAGCGACGGATCGCGCGGACTGAGGCGGATGGCCTTTTGCGCCGCGTCGAACGAGCAGCTCGAACGGCCGGCATAGGACAGCGCCAGCGCGTAATAGCCCTGCGCCAGCGAGAAATTCGGATTGAGCCTGAGCGCCTGCTCGAACTCCGACAGCGCGTCGTCGAGCCGCCGCGTCGAGAAATAGACGCTGCCGAGCGCGGTATGCGCCCAGGCATCCTCATGGTCGCACTTGACCGCCGCGAGCGCGGCTGCTTCGGCGATCGGCGCGGCGGTCGCAAGCTCCGCCCAGCCGAGATGCACGCCGAACATGTGGCTTGCCGCCAGCACCGACTGGGCCTGGCCATAGTCGGGATCGATCGCAATCGCCTGCGCGAGCAGCGCCTGCGCCATCAGATGATCTTGCCGCGTCACGCGCCAGTAGTGCGACAGCCCTCGCATCACGAGCTCCCAGGCGTCCAGGCTCGCCGGCTGCTTGCGCCGGGCGTGAAAATTCTCCGCCGCATAGATCTGCGGCTCGATCGCCGCGACGATCGCGTTGGTGATCTCGTCCTGAACGGCGAAGACGTCGCCGAGCTCGCGATCGTAATGCTCGGCCCAGATGTGGCTGCCGGTGACGGCATCGTTGAGCTGCGCAGTGATCCGCACGCTGCCGCCGGCCTTGCGCACGCTGCCTTCGACGACATAGCCGACGCCGAGCTCCTCGGCGATCTGCCTGATATGGACGGCGCGTCCCTTGTAGGTGAAGGACGAGTTACGGGCGATCACCAGGAACCAGCGCACCTTCGACAGCGAGGTGAGGATGTCCTCGGCGATCCCGTCGCAAAAATACTCCTGCTCGGGGTCGTCGCTCATGTTCTCGAACGCCAGCACCGCGATCGCCGGGCGCTCGGGCGCGCTTCGTAGCGCCTTCGTCTCGGCCGCAGGCGGCGCCGGCGTCTCGTCCAGCACCTCGCCGACGAAGCGAAAACCCTTGCGCGGGATGGTCTTGATCAGCCGCTGCGCCGCGCCGTCGTCGCCGAGCGCCTTTCGCGCCGCGTTGATGCGGCTATTCAGCGCAGAGTCCGAAACGATGCGGTTGTCCCAGACCTCGCTGATCAGGTCGTCCTTCGTGACGACGCGGCCCCGCTGCGCGACGAGGTGCACGAGCAGATCGAATACCTGCGGCTGCAATGGAACCGGAACGCCGTCACGCGTGAGCTCGCGCAGGTCGCAGTCCAGCACATGATTTTCAAAGCGAAATCGCACGTCTCATCGTCTCAAGCAAAAATCAGCGTCGTCTCAGGCGAAAATCAATCGTCCGCAAAAGCCTGGGGACGTCCGATCCGGCAGGGTGCAGCGACTTAATGAGTGCCAGTCGTTCGGCACAACGGAGCTGTCTATGACCCAACTGGATCAGCAAGTTCATTCTATCAGCCCGAATGTCGTGGGCTCCAAAGTGTTCAGGTTCATCGCCTTTCTGTACGGAATTGCGGCCTATCTCGTATTTCTCGCGACCATCCTTTACGCCATCGGTTTCATCACGGGCCTGGTGGTGCCGAAAAGCATCGACACCGGAACCGATTCCTCGGCGATCGAGGCCGTCGTCATCAATCTGCTCCTGATGGCGCTGTTTGCCGTTCAACACAGCGTGATGGCACGGCAGCAGTTCAAGGAGTGGTGGACGCAGTTTGTGCCAAAGGCCGTCGAGCGCAGCACCTATGTGTTGCTGGCGAGCCTGTCGCTGCTGCTTCTGTTCTGGCAGTGGCGGCCGCTGCCGGCGATCATATGGGACGTCCAGGACCCGGATGTCGCCGTGACCATCGTCACGCTATCCTTCGCCGGTTGGGTGCTGGTCTTCACCTCGACCTTCCTGATCAATCACTTCGAGTTGTTCGGTCTGCAGCAGGTGACGCAGCAACTGGTCGACAAGCAGGCCTCGCCGCCGCGTTTCAGGACGCCGCTGTTCTACAAATTCGTCCGGCATCCGCTCTATCTCGGCTTCATCATCGCAGTCTGGGCCGCGCCGACCATGACCGTGGGGCACCTGCTATTTGCATCCGTGATCACGCTCTACATCCTGCTCGGCATCACGCTCGAGGAGCGCGACCTCGTCGCGCTGTTTGGCGACGAGTACCGGCAATACAAACAGCGCGTATCGATGCTTATTCCCTGGCGCCGGTCAGTTTGATCTTCGCCTCAACTAGATCTGCATCCTCATCCAAGGAGAACACTTCAATGAAACACCTCGGAAACTGCTTCTGCGGCGCGGTCGCGATCGAAGTGACGGGCGCGCCGGAGGCGATGGGTTATTGCCATTGCCGCTCCTGCCGCTCGTGGTCGGGCGGGCCGGTCACCGCCTTCAGCCTGTGGAAGCCGGAGGCCGTGCGCATCACCGACGGCGCTGATCACGTTGCGACCTACGCCAAGACGCCGCTCAGCCAGCGCAAATATTGCCGCAAATGCGGTGGCCATCTTATGACCAGCCATCCGCCGCTCGGCCTGATCGACGTCTTCACCGCGACCATCCCGACGCTCGCTTTCACGCCCACCGTCCACGTCAACTACGCCGACACCGTGCTGCCGATGCGCGACGGCCTGCCTAAGCTGAAGGATTTTCCTGCAGAGTTCGGCGGCAGCGGCGAGATGATGAAGGAGTAGGTGATTGCTTCGCCTCTCCCTGCTTGCGGGGAGAGGCCGGAATGCACGCGCAGCGCGGATTCCGGGTGAGGGGGAGCTTCCGCGAGTCCAACTCTCGCCGTGACTGCGGATGCAGCCCCTCACCCAACCCTCTCAGCGCGAGCGAAGCTCGTCGCGGCCCCCTAAGAACGGGGAGAGGGGGTAGGCTACCTCAACCCCGCGCGCCGCAAGCCCTTGAGGTAATGCTCCCGATCCTCGGCGCGCTGCATCGGCAGCTCGCTGGCGATCCAGGCGAGCGACACGTTGGGCTGGGCGCGACGCAGGCCCTCGAGTGCGGAGGCCGCCAGCTCGCGATTGCCGAGCATGCCGGCGGCGGCCGTCAGCGCGCGATGGGCGCCGACGAAATCGCTGCGTTGCCTGAGCGATTCGCGCGCGAACTGGATCGCTTCTTCGTAGCGATGGCCGATGAACTGCGCATAGGCGGCGACCCCGCAATAGATCGCCGAGAAAGGATCGCGCGGACTGAGCCGCAGGGCCCGGCGCGCGGCGGCATCGCCGTCTTGCCAGCGGCCCGCATAGCACAGCGTCACGCCGTAGAAGGCGTGCGTCATGGCAAAATTGGGATTGAGGCGCAGCGCCAGTTCGAATGCAGCGATGGCGTCGTCGAAGCGCCGCCGGAACAGATAGGTGTAGCCGAGCCCGTGATGGGCCCAGGCGTCGTCGCGGTCTGCCTCGACCGCGGCGAAAGCGGCGCGCTCCGCGATCGGCAGCGTGGCCGCCATGTCGGCCCAGCCCATATGGGCGCCAAACATATGGCTGGTCGCGAGCAGGCCGAGCGCCTTGCCATAGGCCGGATCGATCGCGATCGCCTTCTCCAGTAGCCCCTGGGCTGCGACATTGTCGCCCCGCGTGATGCGCCAGTAATGCGACAGCGCTCGCATCACCAGATCCCAGGCATCCAGGCTTCCGGGCGGCTTTTGCTGGGCGCGAAAGCTTTCGGCGGCGTAGAGCTGCGGCTCGATCGCGGCGACGATGGCGTCGGTGATCTCGTCCTGCACGGCGAAGACGTCGGCGATGCTGCGATCGTAGCGCTCGGCCCACAGATGGCTGCCGGTCGTGGCGTCGTTGAGCTGCGCGGAGATGCGCACCCGGTCGCCGCTCCGCCTGACGCTGCCCTCGACGACGTAGCGCACGCCGAGCTCGCGGGCGATCTCGCCGATATGTACGGCGCGGCCCTTGTAGACGAAGGAGGAGTTGCGCGCGATGACGAAGAACCAGCGCAGCTTCGACAGCGCGGTGATGATGTCCTCGCTGATCCCGTCGGAAAAGTAATCCTGCTCGCGGTCGCCGCTCAAATTGGTGAAGGGCAGCACGGCGATTGCAGGGCGATCGGGCAGCGGCAGCGCCGCCGGGGCTTCCCTGGCCTGGCCGGCTGGCTCCGCTGGGCGGCCATGGCCGTTCCGCATCTCGACGTTGCCGACGAAGCGAAAGCCTTTGCGCGCCACGGTGCGGATCAGCGCCTGGCTCGCGCCGGAATCGCCGATCGCCTTGCGCGCCGCATTGATCCGACTGGTCAGGGTCGATTCCGAGACGGAACGCCCAAGCCAGATCTTGTCGATCAGCTCATCCTTCGTCACCACGCGGTCGCGATTCCGCATCAGGTGAACGACGAGGTCGAAGACCTGGGGCTCGACTGCGACGGGAACCTGATCGCGGCTCAGCTCCCGCCTGTCGGTGTCAAGTAGATGATCGCTAAACAGAAACTGCACTGCGACGGCTCTGGCCTCACGACAAAATCAGGCATCTGAAACGGCAACATGAATTGGGCTTTGATTCTGTGAGTCCATCGAGACGCACTCCTGGTTCATCGAAGGGGCGTCGGTTGCCCTGAACTGGGCAGATGCCAGCCATGTCGTCGATGGGCGGCCGGGCGATGGAACCGGCCGAGAGGGGGGTCAGGACTTCCAAGGGTGGGCAAAAGCCGCACTTTGCGCCCTGTCCGCCCTGCGATTTATGACGAGGGGGTTACGGACACGGATGACGGCGGCCGTCATCGCCGAGGAAGGTGCCGCTATTCGGATCGAAGGACCGGTAGCGCTGCATGCAATAGGCGACCGCATCGTCGGCAGGCGGTGCGGCATAGTAGGCGGGCGGCGGAGGCGGATAGCCTGGACCATAATAGGAAGGTGCAGCGAGCGCGCCGCCGATCAGCGCGCCGGCTGCGAGGCCGCCGACGAATGCGCCGCCGCCGAAGCCGCGATGTCCGTACCAGCGGACCTGCTCGACATTTGCGGATTGCGATGGCGTGACCGCCAACGGATCGCCGATCGGTGCAGCGGACGCTGGCGACAGCGCGCCTGCTGTGAGGCTTGCAAGCAGCAAGACCCCGGCAACAGAACGAAACGATTTCAACATCAAGGTCTCATCGTCATGCAAAGGCGATCGACGCCTCGCGCCAGAGATAAAGCAACCTGCCGGTGCCGATGGATTAAAGTTTCGACAGGATGACGGCTCGCAACGACTGCGTTGCAGAACCGCGCCACAATCGCGGCGCCCGTTTCACCGAAAAATGACCTCGGCCTCGCTCGATCAGGCTGCCGGCGCGGCAACGTGTTGAAAACCAAGATGCGTGAAATTGCGTATCTTGGCTCAAGGCGCGCAATTGGCTCGCGCACTTGCGCCATGCGATGCTAGACTTAGATGGAATAGAGATTTCGGCAGAGGGCCCGGCATGACCGATCAACGCAATACCTCAACTCCCATCGATCCCGCAAAACTCGACCGGCTGGCCGAGGTGGCGGTGAAGGTGGGCCTGGGCTTGCGGCCGGGCCAGGATCTGCTGCTCACCGCACCGGCGATCGCGCTGCCCCTGGTGCGGCGGATCGCCGTGCATGCCTACAAGGCCGGCGCGGGCATCGTCACGCCGATCCTCTCCGATGAAGAGATGACGCTGGCGCGCTACCGCCACGGCCACGACGAAAGTTTTGATCGTGCCGCCGGCTGGCTCTACGAGGGCATGGCGAAGGCATTCTCGGAGAATACCGCGCGGCTGGCCATCGTCGGCGACAATCCGATGCTGCTGTCGGGCGAGGATCCCGCCAAGGTGGCGCGCGCCAGCAAGGCCAATTCCATGGCCTACCAGCCTGCGCTGGAAAAGATCGTCAATTTCGACACCAACTGGAATATCATCGCCTATCCGAGCTCGTCCTGGGCGAAGCAGGTGTTTCCCGATGATCCCGAGGAGATCGCGATCGGCAAGCTCGCGGATGCGATTTTCGCCGCGTCCCGCGTCGATCGCGAGGATGCAATGGCGAACTGGGCGCAGCACAATGCAGCGCTGCGCGAGCGCACGGACTGGTTGAACGGCAAGCGTTTCCGCGCGCTGCAATACTCCGGTCCCGGCACCGATCTCACCATCGGCCTTGCCGATGGTCATGAATGGGAAGGCGGTGCCTCGCTCTCCAAGAACGGCATCAGTTGCAATGCCAACATCCCGACCGAGGAGGTCTTCACCACCCCGCATTGCCGTCGCGTCTACGGCCACGTCGTCAGCTCGAAGCCGCTGTCCTATCAGGGCACGCTGATCGACAACATCGCGGTGCGATTCGAGGACGGCAAGATCGTCGATGCAAAGGCCTCGCGCGGCGAGGAGGTGCTGAACAAGGTGCTCGACACCGACGAAGGCGCGCGGCGGCTCGGCGAGGTGGCGCTGGTGCCGCATTCCTCGCCGATCTCGCAGAGCGGGCTGTTGTTCTTCAACACGCTGTTCGACGAGAACGCGGCCTCGCACATCGCGCTTGGCCAGTGCTATTCGAAGTGCTTCATCAATGGCGCCAAGCTGACGCCGCAGCAGATCGCGGCACAGGGCGGCAACCAGAGCCTGATCCACATCGACTGGATGATCGGCTCAGCCGAGACCGACATCGACGGCATCCTGGCCGACGGCAGCAAGGAGCCGGTGTTCCGCAAGGGCGAGTGGGCAAAGTAGGCCGCGAGCCTCACGCCGCTGCGTTGCGCAGCATCGGATTGCGATCGATCGTGAAGCGGTTGAACAGCGTGGTGAACGGACTGCCATCGGTCGTGCGCACGATGGCGTCGGACGCGGCGACCGCTTCATAGAGCGCGCCGACGGGATCCTCCAGGGCAGAAAGGCCAAACGCGTCACGGATCGCGTCGCGGGCGTCGTTGATGTCGTCCTCGTCGTCGAGCGTCGCCTCCAGCGCGACCGCCGCGCGCCGCATCTCGTCGACGTCGCCGCCGGCGGAGAATTTGAGGATGTCGAGCCAATAAGGACAGGCGACGACGATCTGGATGAAGTCCTCGAATGTCGCTGCGATGATGCCGGCGCGGCCCTCCGACGACGCATAGAGCACATGGTTTGACGGCAGCAGCACGAACGCGCCGCCCGTGCCGTCACTGCCGAGCTGCCGGGGCGCCTCGATGCCGTCGATGGAGAACCAGTCCGGCGGCCCGTCGTCGACTTCAAGGGAGACGTCGAGGGCCGCGAGCTGCTCGGCGACCTCGCTATTGGCGCTGACGGCCTCGGGGAAGAGGGGCATCGGACAGGCTCCTTGCTGATTGGACTCCGCGCATTTTGTCGCACCCTGCAAAAACCGGGTTCAAATGCACGAATCCAAAGGCAAATCGGCGCGTTAGGCGCGCCGCACATGCAACTTGCGGCTGATTGTCCGGGCAAGCGTAAGGAAGAATTAAAAAACGGCTTCTAGCGTCATAGGCACTGTTTGAAGCGGCCCGAGGGGCCGGCCAGTCATATTGTATCCCCAGAGGAAGCCAATGTCGCGCGCGTCAATTGAAACCGGAAGTTGTGCCGTCGATCTGGAGCTGCGGCCGATCGAGCCGTCCTGGATCATCGAAGGCAATCCGGTGTCGCGGTCGCACATCCTGTCGACCAGCGCCGACGGCACCGCATCGACCATCATCTGGTCCTGCACCGAAGGGCGCTTCAACTGGTACTACGATTTCGACGAGACCATCATGATCCTGGAAGGATCGATCGTGCTCGAGAGTGAAGGCATGCCGCCGAAGCGCTACGGCGTCGGCGACGTGATCTTCTTCCGCGACGGTGCGCATGCCAAATGGCACGTCGAGGGCCACGTCAAGAAGATCGCCTTTTGCCGCAAGACCAATCCGGCGCTGATCGGCTTCATGGTCCGGGTCGTCAACAAGCTGAAGCGGATGTTCTTCTCGCCCGGCGAGCGTCGTCCCGCGACCCTCATGGGTGCCGGCTAACCCGAAGTTCTACCAAGGCGCTACCCAGCGAATGGTGTCGGAAGGGGTCGGGACTGACGTCCCGGCCCCTTCTCATGTCATGACGGCAGTTCTAGCCGGTAGAAGCTGGACGCCGTCTGCGAAAACAGCGCCGTCTTCTCGGCTTCGCTCAGCGGCGCCGCGATGCGCTTGAACGCATTGAAGATCACCTGGTAGCTGCACTGGCCCTTGTCCGGCGGGAAATTGCTCTCGAACATCGCGCGCCTCGCACCGAACGCCTCGATGCAGGTCTCGACATAGGGCCGCCACGCCGCCGCAAGCTCCTCGGACGACGGTGGCCTTTCGCGCAGATGGAAGTCAAAGCCGAGCAGGCACATCGCAAGTCCGCCGAGCTTGACCACGACGTTCTCGCATCTCGCGATCTCCGTGATCGCGGCCCGCCACGCCGGAAACACCTCCTCGCGCCGTCCTGCGAACCGGCCGGTGCCGGCCGGCCCGCCGCAATGGTCGAGCACGATTCTGGTGTCGGGAAAGGCCCGCGCCAGTTCGGTCAATTCGCCGATCTGCGGATGAAACAGCCAGGCGTCGAAGCTCAAATTAAGCGGCGCGAGGCAGGCAAAGCCCTTGCGGAAGGTCGCGTCCTCCAGCAACCCCCTCGGCCGGTTGGCATACATGCCCGCGACCACCGGGTCCTCGTCCCAGGCGGAGGAATGCCGGATACCGCGAAAGCGGCCGTTACCGGCGGCGATCTCGGCTTCCAGCACCGGCTTTGCCGCATCGCCAAGCAAGAGATTGACGTGGCTGACGATGCCGGCACAGATCGCGGCCTTGCCATAGCCGCCGCTCGCACTCATCGCGGCAACGCCATTGGCGAACTCGACCTCACCGACGGGACGGAAGGCCTCGGGCCCGTGTGCGCGGTACATCGAGCGGCAGTCGACATACACGGTTGCAATGAGGTTGTGACCGGAGGCGATGTCAGCGGCCATCTCCTCGATCAGATAGCGCTGCCCGCCGCGATCCCAGAGATGGTGGTGGGGATCGACGATCGGCCGTAAGGGATCGAGGATGTCCTCGCGGTGGAGCGCGAGCCAGTCCTCGCGCGGATCGGCAAAGAGTCCGCTCTTGTTGGCGGGCATGCTGCTCGCGGCCATCGCATTCGCTCCCCTGATTGTCGTTGCCGATGAAGCTAACATCCGGGGACGATGCGCGGCAGCGCGTGTTGCGCAACCGCGCCCTTCGGCAGGAGCGCATCAGGAGCATGATCCGGAAAAGTGTGAAGCGGTTCTCCGAAAGGATCATGCTCAAACAATAACCCGGCGCCGCCGCGCCTTCACCTCCACCACCAGCTGCCACTCCGGCGCGGTGGCCGGCTTGGCCTCGCCGAGCCAGTGGAACGCGTTCTCGGTGATCTCCGTAAAGCTCCAGCGTGACAGGTCACCGCTGTCGGTGGTGCCTTCCTGCACGATATCAGCGCCGCTGCGACGGCCGATCTGCTGACGGAACACGCTGCGGCCGGGATCGAGCCAAAAAATCCGCCAGGCGTCGATGGTCGGATCGTACACGCGCAACGTCGTGCCGTACCAGTTGCCAGCGATCGGGAAGGGTGGCGCGTCTGTTGCGCGCGGGATCATCCAGACGTCCTGGATGGCGCGGCCCTCAAGCACCCAGCCGAAATGGATTTCGCCGGGTGCGCGATGGGTGGTGCCGTCGGGTGCGTGCGCGATGACCTCGGCATCCCAATCGCCGATGAACTGGCCGTAAAGCCTTAGCGCTTGCGCATGTTCGCGGTTAGGCCCGTCGGCGTGCAGAAATCTGGCAAAGTCGGTCATGTCAGTCTCCGTTGCTGCGGATACACCATCACGCGCAGACGGCGACCGGCTTGGAGAAAATTGCGCGAGGCCACTCACACGCCGTCGAGAATGATCACCGTCGGAGTGCCCGGCAGCGAATCCCGCGAGATCCGCAAGGAGCGTTCGAGGCGCCGGTCGATCTCGAAGTCGCGGCCGATCCGGCGCATGAAGTCGTCGAGCGGGGTGGCGAAGCGGTGCATGGGCAGCACCACGGAGGCTCGCAGGCGTTTCGTGATCTCCGAGATGCCGTCGAGCGACATGGTGTAAGTGCCATCGATCGGCACCATGACGATGTCGAGGCGGCCGATCTGGGCAAAATGGCTGTCGTCGAGCTTGTGGTGGAGATGGCCGAGATGGCCGATGCAGAGGCCCGCGACCTCGAAGATGAAGATCGAATTGCCGTCACGGATCATGTCCGTGCCGGAATCGTCGCCAAAGTAACGGCGGATGTCGGTGGTGACGTTGCGGATGAAGGTGTCGCCGATGCGCTCGGAAATCACCGCCGGCTTGCCGTCTTCGCCCCAGCCATGCAGTACATGGGGAATGCGCTTGTCGGGATATAGCGAGTAGTGCGTGCTGTGCGCCCGGTTCATGGTGACGACGTCGGGGAGCCGGCCGACCTGATAGGCGCCGCTATAGTCGGTGGCGATGCGCAAGCCGCCGGGTGTGTCGATGAAATAGGTGGAATGGCCGGCATAGGTGATCTCCACCTCGGCGGCATTCGCCGCCTGCCGAAAGGCGACCGGCAGTACGCGCGGCGCCGCATTGGCCATCGCCAGGCACTCGCTGCGCTGTGGCTGTTGGGCGGTCGCGGGCGCGAGGGATGCGCCGAGCAGCGCAAGGATCGCGGAAACAAGTCGCCACATAGATCCGTCCCCAATGACGTCGGGGAAGTCTAGCGTGCAATCCGGCCTGCGGCCAATGTGCCGCGATCAACAGCGCGTCAGGATCGCGGACATTGGAGCCTGATCAGTTTTCCGGCGCCGTTTCGCGCCATTGCCGCTCGAAGACATTCGGCTAGACCCGAACGTCCCGGAAAGCGCGCCGTGCGCGATCGATGCCCAGACCACGGGTTGCTCGATCGCGCTCAGCCTGGGCGTCAGGGCAGCGTTGGCGGCGCCACAGAGGGCAGAGAGGGTCTACTTCAAATAGCCTACGTAGTAGATGCCGATCACGTTTTGCGAGGCATCCCGGATAGGCTTATAGCCTGTGATGTAGGGCTTACCGAGGATGTCGACCTCGCCATAGAACGCTTCGCCTTTCCTGATGGACTCGATGGCCTTGCCCTTGGGGTCCAGAATGGTTCCGATCGCTCGGGAGCCATCGTCCTTCTTCACGTTAGTCGCGACGCGAACATACTCGTCACCGCTTTTGACGAAGATTGTGGCCGTGCCCTGCGCTTTCTTCACGACTTCGTCGACCAGGTCGAAACTGTTGTTCATCTTGGCCGAACCAAAGTAAATGACAGGTACCTCCTTGCCTGCAACGGAGTCAGTACCTTCGATTTTTGGCGGCCCCAGTTGGGCCGCGATCGACACCAAGAGGTCCATGGCGGTCTTGATCCTCGCGTCCTGAGGCTCGCCTTGCTCCGCGAAAACTGTCGTGGTCCAGGTGAGACAGGCGGCCGCTAATATGCGGATTGCGATTTGCTTGAGTTGCATGAGGTCTCCTCCTTCTAAAAGGCAGCGATACCTCTGGATGACTCGGAGCGCTTGGGCTCTTTGCGGACAAAGCGTGTCGTCAGTTCGAAATTGCGAGCCGCATTGCGACTCATACAAACGTATACGCTACCGCTGTGAACTCTACGAGGGAGCTAAACTCCCCATCAGATATCTCTGTTTGTTCGGCACACCGATCCCAAAGTTCAGGCGATGGGGCAAAAAGTCGCGCACGGGAGGTAAAAGCGGATGGAAATGCGTCAGCGTCCCAACGCGAACGGCAGCTTGTGGCCCTGCTGTTGATTGAGGGTCTTCGGAATGCGGGATTACCCGAATGTGCCCGCGGGGGGCGCGGTGATCGAACACGGGTCATGAACATCGTCGGGACCACGCCACTGATCGCTGCGATCGCGGTCTGAGACAGGCGCGCTTCCTGGCTTCCTGGGTGGACGCCTTTTGAAGCCGTTTTTACACGGCCAAGACCCGTTGCGGACATCCTTGATCTAGATCAACCCGGAAAGCTGCCCCTTCGTGTCGGCTTCAGGCGCATCACAGGAAAGAGGATCGCGTCATGAGCGATGACAAGATTTCGAAAAACCCTGAGAGCATCGAGTTGGCCAACGGAGGACTGAAACGCCGCGACCTGCTGTTGAGCGGCAGTTCTCTTGTCGCGGCTTCGGCGCTTTCGGCCGTCGGACTGACAACCCCCGCGCAGGCGCAGCAACCAACAACCGGGCCAGCACCCGCATCGGCCGGCCAGAGGCCGAACATCGTCTTCATCATGGGTGATGACATTGGCTGGTTCAACATTGGTGCCTACCATCAGGGCATCATGGCGAGCCGGACGCCAAACCTCGACAGGCTCGCCGCGGAGGGAATGCGCTTCACCGACTACTACGCAGAGGCGAGTTGCACGGCGGGCCGCGCCAACTTCATCACCGGCGAACTGCCGATCCGCACGGGCCTTACCACAGTCGGCCAGGCTGGCTCCCCGATCGGCATGCCGGCGCAAGCGCCGACCATTGCGACCGTGCTGAAATCCATGGGGTACACCACGGGTCAGTTCGGCAAGAACCACCTCGGCGACCTCAACGAGTTTCTGCCGACGGTGCACGGCTTCGATGAGTTCTTTGGCTACCTCTATCACCTCGACGCGATGGAGGACCCCGCCCACCGCAATTACCCGCAATCGCTACTGGCCACGGTCGGTCCTCGCAACATGGTTCATTCATGGGCGACCAACGTCGACGATCCGTCGGTGCAAGCCCGCTGGGGCAAGATCGGCAAGCAGCGGATCGAGGACGCCGGGCCCCTGTATCCGAAGCGGATGGAAACGGTCGACGACGAGATTCTGCAAACCACCTTCGCCTTCATCGACAAGGCGAAGCAGGACAATAAGCCGTTCTTCGTCTGGCTCAACCCCACGCGCATGCACGTCGTCACCCATCTTTCGGAAAAATACGAGAACATGCGCAACTCGGAAAACGGCTGGTCGGTTTCCGAGGGCGGGTTCGCCCAACTCGACGACATCGTCGGCGCCGTGATGAAGAAGCTCAAGGACGAGGGCTTCGACGACAACACGATCGTCGCGTTCACAACCGACAACGGCGCCGAGAACTTCACCTGGCCTGATGGCGGCCAGACGCCGTTCGCGGGCGGCAAGGGAACAGCCCTGGAAGGCGGCTTCCGTGTGCCCTGCATGATCCGCTGGCCGGGTAAGGTGCCGGCGGGAAAGGTCGAGAACGGCATCATGTCCGGACTAGACTGGTTCCCGACTTTTGTCGCCGCCGCCGGCAATCCGAATATCGCCGACGAGTTGAGGAAGGGAAAGCAGCTCGGCGACAAGACCTATAAGGTCTATCTCGACGGATACAACCAGACGGACCTGATTACCGGAAAAGGCCCGTCTGCGCGGCACGCGATCTTCTATTTCACGGAGGGCACACTGAGCGCGGTGCGCGTCGACGACTTCAAGTATCGCTTCACCGATCAGCCCGGCGGCTGGTTGGGCGGCACAGTCAAGGTTGATTGGCCGATCCTCACCAATCTCCGCCTCGATCCCTTCGAACGCACAAACTTGCCGAACGGCGATAAGGGGTCATTGGCATTCTATAACTGGTTCGCTTACGAGTTCTGGCGATTCCAGTTCGTTCAGCAGGAGGTGGGTAAGCTCGCCCAGACTGCGATCGAGTTTCCACCGATGCAGAAGGGTGCGAGCTTCAACCTGGAAGCCGTCAAGGAGCAGATCGAGAAGGCCATGCAGTCGCACGCTGGCAAGTAGAATATGGTGACGGGCGCCCTAAGCTCAGGGGGCGCCCGTCCGACAAGCATCATGTAGCAACTGGGGACGACCAAAGCTCGCATTTCCGCCGATGGCCCATAGCGGCGGTCCCGGAATGTCTGCTTTCGCAGCGCTGTTGGAGGCTAGGCGGATTGGCCCCGCTCTGATTTATGAATACACGCTCGAGCATAACACGTTGGCGTTATTATCCGAGCATGCGAGTGGCTTTGCCCTTCACTCCCGCCGCGGGCTGAACTTCCAGGTGACGGCGACGAGGCCCGCGGTGATCAGGCCGCTGATGAGGCCGGCGAGGGGAAACGCGAGCAGCAGTGCGGCGCTTGCTGCCCAGCCGATCGAGGAAAAAGCCTCGGCGAAAGTCGCAAGGCGCGACGAGGTCTGGCGGCGGCGAAATTGGCTGCGCCGCGCCTGCACACGGAACCAGAGCTGGATCGCGGTGGCGGACGCCGCGCTGACGATGATCGCGCCCGCCGTGATCTCCGCCTGGAGCGGCGAGGCAAAGGCAAGCGCTGCGATCAGCGGGGCGAAGATCACGGCGATCGCGATCAGTACGACCTCGATCTTGGCGCGGATGACGCGCGAAGGCGACAGCGGAGCGGTCGCGACGAGATCGGGGGCGTCCTCGCCCGAAATCGTCAGCCAGGCGAGACCGCCGGCAAGCTGTCCTGCCGCCATCACGATGACGGGCGTGATCAGCACCAGCGCCGCAGAGCTGTCGGCAAAGCTTCGCCACAGCAGGAGCGCGGGCGGCGCCAGATAGAGCAGTTGCATCAAGGTTTGCGAGATCAGCCAGGGATCGCGCCACAGCAGCATGAACTCCTTGCGCCGCAGCGCCTGTGGCCGCGTGCCTGTGCGAAACTTCCGCTCGCGCGTGGTCCGGCGGCCGGTCGCGCCGCGGGCGGCGGCGTCGATGGCGGTGTCGGCGAAGCGGCCCGAGAACAGCGCCATCACGCCGCCGAGCATGATGAGGCCGAGCGCGAGCAGCAGCGCCAGCGCCTCGCTGTCGCCCATCACCGCCCGTGCGGGCAACCAGATGATGCTGTCCACATCGGGGGCATAGGCGGCCGTGGCGTCAGAGGTCAGCACTGCAAAGCGCGACAGCGTGCCGTAGGAGATGATCGCGGCGATCTGGAGCGCGATGACGAAGCCGGCGCCGATGATCGCGGCGAGGATCTGCGCGATGAAGCGCGTCCGTGCCGGACCGATCAACCTGAACAGCAGAATCGTGATCGCGATTGCGATAGCAGCGGCCGACAGCCCCATGGCGACGACCACGCCGAACGCCGCGAGCCATCGCGGCCCGCCGCCGATCACGAGAACGTCGATGAAGGGCGTGGAGAACAGCAGCGCCATCATCGTGATCGCAAGCGCAATCGCGGCGATGCGTACCGAGAACAGGTTGGTGAGAGTTGCCGGCGACGACATGATGAGATCGAGATCGGCGCGGGCGTAAAACACCCGGGTCACCGATTCGATCGCCTGCGACAGCATCAGCGACCAGGCGAGCGCGATCGTCGCCGTGATTACGATCAGCGACGGTTTGTCGAGCGGCAATCGAAGTCCGGCGAAGCGGCCGATCACGGCCCAGGCCGGCAGGTGCAGGAGTGCGGCAAAGGCGACCAGGCCGATCACCGCCGCGCGCTTCCGCTTGCGCTGGCCCGTCATCATCGCGAGCCATTCGCGCCAGGCGAGGCGGAGCTCGTGGCGGGCAAACCACGATAATGCAGTCGCCGAGCTCATGCGGCGGCGGCCTCCAGCGTGACCAGCGCGATGAAGAGATCCTCGAGACTGGTGTCGGTGTGGCCGTTCTGCTGGCGCAGCTCGGCGAGCGTGCCTTCGGCGACGAGGCTGCCTGACGCGATCACGCCGATCCGATCGGCCATGCGCTCGGCGACCTCGAGAATATGCGTTGTCATGATCACGGTGCAGCCGGCGCGGACGCGCTCGGCCAAAAGGCCCTTCACATGGCGGGCGGAGACGGCGTCGAGGCCGGTCAACGGCTCATCGAGAATGATGAGGCGGGGGCCGTGGACCAGCGCGCCGGCCAGCGCGACCTTCTGGCGCATGCCCTTGGAAAATCCCTCGCAGCGCTCGTGCCGGTGCGGCGCAAGGCCGAGCGAGCTCAGCAGCTCCTGCGCGACCGGTTCGGAGGCGGCGGGCGCGATGCCCCAGAGGCCGGCGACGAATTCGAGATATTCGAGCGGCGTCAGCTTGTCATAAATCATGGGCTCGTCCGAGACCCAGGCCATCACCTGCTTGGCGGCCACCGGATCGGCGAGGGCATCGATGCCGAAGATCGACACTTCGCCGGCATCGGGCCGCAGCAGCCCTGCGACCATGCGCAAGGTGGTGGTCTTGCCGGCGCCGTTGGGGCCGACCAGTGCGTAGAATTCACCGGCGTGAATGGTGAGATCGAGGGAATCGACCGCCAAGCGGTCAAAACGCTTCGTTAACCCTCGCACGCTCAGCGCCGAGCTGTCCGGTTTCATGACGGCCACACCATACGGTTTCGCATCGCTTGCGACCTTGATCTGAAGATGTTTCGGCACGGTGAATTAACCTGCCACAAATTCCGTCATCCCGCACGGATGCATCCGCCTCTCGTTTTATTGACAGCGCTTGGCGGTTCAGGCTGAATTGCACCGGGCAAATGGCGCTTTCCGCGACTCATAATGATCGCGTAGCGACTGGACACAAGATGCGACGAGACGGCCGCCAAGAGCCGCAGGATCGCATCGGGGAGGATGCTCGGCGATGCTGGACTTCGTTCAGCAGCTGGTCAGTGGCATTGCACTCGGCTGCGTCTACGGCCTGATCGCGCTTGGCTTCGTGCTCGTTTACAAGGCAACCGAGGTCGTCAACTTCGCCCAGGGCGATCTGATGATGCTCGGCGGCTTCTTCGCCTTCACCTTCATCGGCATGATGGGCCTGAACTACTGGGTCGGCTTCGCCGGCGCGCTCGCCGCGATGGCGCTGTTCGGCATGCTTGCCGAACGCATCGTGGTGCGCCCGATTCTCGGCTATCCGCAATTCTCCATCATCATGGCAACCATCGGGCTCGGCTACTTCCTGCGCTCGATCGCCGGCATGATCTGGGGCACCGACGACTTCAAGATCGAGACGCCGTTCAGCCAGGGCGTGCTGCGCATCGGCGCGCTCGTGCTCGCCTATGACAAGCTGTCCGTGATCGCGGCAACCGTCATCCTCTGCGCGCTGCTCTATCTCTTCTTCAACAAGACCACGCTCGGCACCGCGATGCGCGCCAGCTCCGAGAACATGCTCGCGGCCTACTACATGGGCATCCCCGTGAAGCGCGTCGTGTCGATCGTGTGGGCGATCAGTGCAGCGGTGGCGACCTGCGCCGGCGTGCTGCTGGCGCCGATCACCTTCATTCACTCCAATGTCGGGCTCGTGCTCGGGCTGAAAGCCTTTCCTGCCGCCGTGCTCGGCGGCTTCGGCTCGATTCCCGGCGCAGTCGTTGGTGGAGTCTTGATCGGTATCATCGAGAGCATGGCCGGCTTTTATCTGCCGGAAGGCTGGAAGGACGTTGCGCCCTACATCGTGCTGCTGGCGGTGCTGCTGCTGAAGCCCGAAGGCCTGTTCGGCCTTCACGTGCGCAAGAAGGTCTGAACGCCATGCGCTTCCTGTTCAAGACCGACTATGAGGACGACATCCGCCTGTTCCCGCATTCGGGCTACTTGGTCTCCTACGGGCTCCTGATCGCGGTGCTGCTGATCGCGCCCTACGTGCTCTCCAGCTATCTGATGAGCCAGCTCGTTTTCGTCTGCATCTATGCGACAGTCGGCGTGGCGCTGCTGATCCTCACCGGCTTCACCGGGCAGGCGTCGCTCGGGCATGCCGCGTTCCTTGCGATCGGCGCCTACACCGCGGCCTACTTGCAGAAATACAACGTGCCGTTTCCGGTCTATTTCGTCGCCGCTGGGCTCCTGACCGGATTGATCGGCGCGCTGGTCGGCTTCCCGGCACTGCGGCTCCAGGGCATCTATCTCGTCATCGCCACGATTTCCTTCGCCTTCATCGTCGAGGAAGTTCTGGCACGCTGGGAAAGCGTCACCAACGGCAATGAGGGCATGCGCATCAAGACGCTCTCGCTGCTCGGCGTCGCCGTGCCGCGCGACAGTCCGACGTTCTATTTCCTTTGCCTGGCCGTTCTGATTCTGACGATCGTCGGAACGCTCAATCTCTTGCGCTCGCCGACGGGCCGCGCCTTCGTTGCGATCCGCGACTCCGAGACGGCGGCGCGCAGCATGGGCGTCAACGTCGCGCTCTACAAGGTGAAATCCTTTGCGATCTCGGCGGCGATCACCGGCTTTGCCGGCGTGCTGTTCGCGCACAAGCTCTCCTTCATCTCGCCGGAGATGTTCACGCTCCAGCTCTCGATCGAGTTCATCATCGTGATCCTGATCGGCGGCACGTTCAGCCTGCACGGTGCGGTGCTGGGGGCGATCTTCATCGTGATGATCGATCCGTTCCTGACCTATCTGAAGGACGACATGCCCGGCATCATCGCCGGCATCGCCGCGACCCTCGGGGCTGGTAGCGAGAGCGCGGCGAACGTCCAGTCGAAGGTCGCAGCCTTCGCCTCGCTCAACGGCCTGAAGGGCGCAATCTACGGCATCATCATCGTGCTGTTCGTGCTGTTCGAGCCGCTCGGCCTCTACGGCCGCTGGCTGAAGATCAAGCTCTTCTTCCAGCTGTTCCCGCTCTACAAGCGCGCGACCTTCAAGCGCCAGAAGATCTATGTGAAGTCGGAGCGGAACCGATGAGCTATTTCCGCGCCGAAAACCTGTCGCTGCATTTCGGTGGCCTCAAGGCGGTCGACGCGGTCTCGTTTGCGGTCGAGAAGGGCGAGATCCTCTCGATCATCGGGCCGAACGGCGCCGGAAAAAGCTCGATCTTCAACCTGATCTCGCGGATCTACCGCCCGACCGCGGGCCGCATCTTCTTCGAGGACCAGGATATCACGGAACAGCCGCCCTACGACATCGCGAGGCTCGGCATCGCCCGCACCTTCCAGAACATCGAACTGTTCGAGAATGCGACCGTGCTCGCGAACCTCCTGGTCGGGCGCCACCGTCACTCGACCACACAGCTTTGGCAGGAATTGTTGTTCCTGCCGAGCGTGCGCGCCAACGAGAAGCTGCACCGGCGCCGCGTCGAGCAGGTGATCGAGTTCCTCGATCTCGAGCCCTATCGCGACAAGGTGATCTCGGGTCTGCCTTACGGCGTGCGCAAGGTGATCGAGCTTGCCCGCGCGCTTTGCTCGGAACCGAAGCTCATTCTGCTCGACGAGCCGTCATCGGGACTGAACGTCGAGGAGACCGACGACATGTCGTTCTGGATCCGCGACATGAAAAGCGAGCTCGGCATCACCGTGCTGATGGTCGAGCACGACATGTCGCTGGTCAACCGCGTCTCCGATCGCGTGATCGCGCTGAACTACGGCCGGGTGCTGGCGATGGGCTCGCCCGCCGAGGTGCAGCAGCATCCCGACGTCGTCGCCGCCTATCTCGGAGCCTGACGCGATGGACGCCGCCGTTTCGCCCGACATCATCCTGAAGCTTTCCAATATCGAGAGCTATTACGGGCCGATCATGGCGATCCGCGGCATCTCGCTCGAGGTGCCGCGCGGCCGCATCGTCACCTTGCTGGGCGCCAATGGCGCGGGCAAGACCACGGTG
This sequence comes from Bradyrhizobium sp. CCGUVB23, assembly GCF_024199885.1. NCBI lineage: Bacteria > Pseudomonadati > Pseudomonadota > Alphaproteobacteria > Hyphomicrobiales > Nitrobacteraceae > Bradyrhizobium > Bradyrhizobium sp. CCGUVB23. The sequence continues at coordinate 3,174,265 of NZ_JANADQ010000001.1, read as the reverse complement.
CTGAAGACCATCTCGGGGATTCTCGATCCGCAGAAGGGCACGATCGAGTTCATGGGCAAGCCGATCCAGCGCATGGAGGCCGACAAGATCGTTCGCCTCGGCCTCAGCCACGTGCCGGAGGGGCGCGAGGTGTTTCCGTTCCTCTCGGTGCGCGAAAACCTGATGATGGGCGCCTATCCGCGGAAGGATCGCGACGGTGTCACGGAGGATCTGGAGCGCGTCTACGGCTATTTCCCGCGGTTGAAGGAGCGCATCGACCAGCCGGCCGGCCAGCTTTCCGGCGGCGAGCAGCAGATGCTGGCGATCGGCCGCGCGCTGATGAACCGGCCGACGCTGCTGCTGCTGGACGAGCCATCGCTGGGCCTGTCGCCGATCCTGGTGAAGGAGATCTTCACGATCATCCGCCGCGTCAACGAGGAGCAGGGCATGTCGATCCTGCTCGTCGAGCAGAATGCCAAGGTGGCGCTGGAAACGGCGCATTACGGCTATGTGCTGGAGATCGGCCGCGTCGTCATGAACGACACCTGCGACCGCTTGATGCATTCCCAGGACATCCAGGAATTTTATCTTGGTGCCAAGGAGGCTGGCGCGCGGGGCGAACGGCGCTGGAAAAAGAAGAAAACGTGGCGTTAAATATGGCATCTCCTCGTTGACGAACAGACCGCCGGCAAAGCCGGCAGCGCGAGGGATGAAGCGACAAGGAGGGAATGGCATGGCCCGACCGGCGATGCTGACAGTCGCAGACACGATCGCAAAGAGTTTCCTGCGCGCGGTGGAGGCGCGCGGTGACAGACCTGCAATCCGCGAGAAGCAGTTCGGCATCTGGCAGCCGACGAGCTGGCGCGAATGGCTGGAGATATCCAAGGAGATCGCCTACGCGCTTCATGCTTCGGGCTTCAAGCCGGGGGACGTCGCCTCCATCATGGCCAACGCCGTGCCGGAATGGATCTATGCCGACATGGGCATCTTGTGCGCGGCCGGCGTCTCGTCCGGGATCTATCCAACCGATTCATCGGCGCAGGTCGAATATCTCGTCAACGACTCCGCTACGCGCGTGATCTTTGCCGAGGACGAAGAACAACTCGACAAGATCCTCGCCTGCCGCGCGCGATGCCCGACGCTCGAGAGGATCGTTGTGTTCGACATGGAAGGCCTGCGCGGCTTCGCCGACGACATGGTGATGTCGATCGACGAGTTCCGCGCGCTCGGGCGCAATCACATGGTCGGCCGCGAGCAGCTCTGGCACGAGATGATCGACCGCCGCGGCCCGGGCGATCTGGCGATTCTCGTCTACACGTCGGGCACGACGGGCCCGCCCAAGGGCGCAATGCATTCCAACCGCAGCGTGACGCATCAGATGCGCCACGCCAACGATTTCATCCCGGCGAGGGAGGACGAGGACCGGCTGATCTTCCTGCCGCTCTGCCACGTCGCCGAGCGGGTCGGCGGCTACTACATCTCGGTGGCACTCGGCTCGGTGATGAATTTCGCCGAAAGCCCCGAGACCGTACCGGACAATCTGCGCGAGGTGCAGCCGACCGTCTTCCTCGCGGTGCCGCGCGTTTGGGAGAAGTTCTATTCGGCGATTACCATCGCGTTGAAGGATGCGACGCCGTTCCAGCAATGGGTCTATCGCCGCGCCGTCGACATCGGCTTCCTCATGACCGATCGCCGGCTCGAGGGCGCAGCACCGTCGCTTGCGCTCAGGATCGCGAACCGCTTCGCCTATTGGCTGGTGTTCCGCAATGTCCGCCGCATGATCGGGCTCGATCGCTGCCGCATTGCGTTCACGGGCGCCGCGCCGATCTCGCCGGATCTGATCCGCTGGTATCTCGCGCTCGGGATCGACATGCACGAGGTCTATGGCCAGACCGAGAATTGCGGGGTGGCAACCATGATGCCTTCCGAGCGCATCAAGCTCGGCTCGGTCGGCAAGGCCGTGCCCTGGGGTGAGGTCAGTCTCGCTGCCGATGGCGAGATCCTGATCAAGGGCGACTTCCTGTTCATGGGCTATTTGAACCAGCCGGAGAAGACGGCCGAGACCATTGATGCGCGCGGCTGGCTGCACACCGGTGACGTCGGCACCATGGACGACGAAGGTTTCGTCAGGATCACCGACCGCATGAAGGACATCATCATCACTTCCGGCGGCAAGAACATCACGCCGTCGGAGATCGAGAACCAGCTCAAATTCTCGCCCTATATCTCCGACGCCGTCGTGATCGGCGACAGGCGGCCGTATCTCACCTGCCTCGTCATGATCGACCAGGAGAACGTCGAGAAATTCGCGCAGGACCACGACATTCCCTTCACCAATTATGCCAGCCTGTGCCGGGCGATCGAGATCCAGGGCCTGATCTGGCGCGAGATCGAACAGGTCAACGGCAACTTCGCCCGCGTCGAGACCATCAAGAAATTCTATTTGATCGAACGCCAGCTTACGCCCGAGGATGAGGAGCTGACGCCGACCATGAAGCTGAAACGGAGCTTTGTGAACAGGCGCTATGCGGCCGAGATCGACGCGATGTATCGCGAGCGCGCGGTGGCGTGAGCAAACCATTCAAAAAAAGCGAAGGAGCGATGGGCCCCGTTCTTCGCGCAACAAGGGCCTTGAGGAGAGGAGACGTCGATGTCGAAATCGTTTTGGGCGTTCGGCCTTGCGGCAAGCGCGGTGGTGCTCATCTGTTTGCCGGCTGCTGCGCAAACCAAGTTCACCAATGAAGGCATCTCGGCGGGCGAGATCGTCATCGGCACCCATCAGGATCTGTCAGGCCCGATCAAGGGGTGGGGCGTGCCCGTCGCCAACGGAATGAAGATGGCGGTCGAGGAGATCAACGCGGCAGGCGGCGTTAACGGCCGCAAGATTCGACTGGTCGTCGAGGACAGCGGCTACGATCCGAAAAAGGCTGTGCTGGCCTCGCAAAAGCTGATCGAGCGTGACAAGGTCTTCGCTATGGTGGGAGCGATGGGATCGCCGACCGTGCTTGCAGCGCAGGACATCCTGTTCGACGCCGGCGTGCTCCAGCTCTTCCCCCTCTCGGCAGCCGAGTTCACCTTCAAGTTCGATCCGGCCAAGCCGCAGGAACGGCTGAAGTTCAGCAATCTGCTGCCCTACGTCGAGAGCACGCGGGCCGCGCTGAAATACATGATGGAGTCGAAGAATTTCCAGAAGCCCTGCATCATGCATCAGGACGACGAGTACGGTAAGAACGTGCTCGACGGCTTCAATCGGCAGCTCGCCACCATGAAGGTGCAACCGGCTTCGATCACCAGCTACAAGCGCGGCGCCTCGGACTTCAGCGCGCAAGTCGCCAAGATGAAGTCGGACGGCTGCGATCTCGTAGTGCTCGGCACCGTGATCCGCGAGACCATCGGGGCGATGACGGAAGCGAAGAAGCTCGGTTGGGACGTCACTTTCCTCGGCGCGACGCCGACCAACGTGCTGGAAGTGCCGGCGCTGGGCAAGGATGCCGTAGAAGGGCTTTATGCCGCGTCCCAGTTCGAGATTCCCTATGAGGACAGCGCCAAGGGCCCGGTGAAGGACTGGCTTGCCAACTACAAGAAGATGTTCAATTCGGACGCCAATACGCAGGCGATCATCGGCTACAACACGGTGATGACCTTTGCCTTCTACGCGCAGAAGGCGGGCAAGGATCTCACGGGACAGACGATGCTGGACTCGCTCGAGTCGGGCGAAAAATTCCTCGACATCTTCAACTCGCCGCCGACGAGGTTCACCAAGACCGATCACCTCGCCAACACCATCACCCAGGTGCAGCAGGTCAAGGGCGGACGCTGGGTCCTCGTGAAGGACAATCTGATGTTCTGATCTTCGCCTCTCTCCGCAAGGGTGCTGCACCCTCTCCCCTTGTGGGAGAGGGTGGATTCGATGCGAAGCATCGAAGCCGGGTGAGGGGTTCTCTCCGCGAATAGAGCTTTCGCATTGGGCTCGTTGAGGCAGACCCCTCATACCCCTCGACAACGGCATGGGTGTGCGGCAACCTTCGCGGTATGGGGCCGAGGATAAACATCGTTGCGATTGCGGTAGCCTTCACCGCGGGGGTGAGCATTTCCTTTTTCACGCTCCCGCTTTGGGTGACGGTCGCGATCAATGTCGCGAAAGAAGGAAGTCGGACAGATTGGCTAGGCTTCGCCGGGAGCGTCATCGGTGCAGTCGTGGCGCTTGTCGCGGCAGTAGTCGCATGGTTCGCGGTTCGGCAGCAGATCACCGCGCAAAGGTTCGCGGCGGAAGAGGCGCGGATTGAGGAAATCAAAAACGTTCGTGCGGCCCTCCGCACCGAAATCGCAACGTACGCCAAGTACGTGATCGACGCGCTTAAAATTTGCCAAGAGATCGCAACAAAAGATCAAATCATACCGGTCGCACGCGCTTCCTACATCACTAAGAACCTCGTCAGCCCTGTGGTGTATCCGGCAATCGCGGATCGCATCGCACTGCTGAAGCACCCGCAGGCCACCATCGAATTTTATATGCGCATTCAGGAAGCCAGAGCCATAACACAGGCGATGGAAGCGAGCGTCGCAGGTCTTACGCTCGCTCAATCGGCTGCGACTAACCTACAGCGATCGAATGCTTTGTCAGTGGCGGATTCGCTTGCCACTGCCCTACTGCTGGTGCGCCCGATCATCACCGACGACGACGGTTTAAGTTCTGAACTGGACGTCCGGGTCCTCGATGTTACCTTGCGCGACATCGACAATGCGCTTCAGACGGCGCAGCAAATCTTCCCGAACGCCACGTCTTTCCTGTTTTGACCGCCACGCCCCGTTGACCGCCCAACCCGGATTTCCGATAACGACCCGAGCCCCGCCGATGCGCTTGATCCGCAGCCGCCGCAGCAATCGCAAGGAGAAAGCAGCCCCATGAGACTGGCAGACATCGATGTTGATGAGCTTGTGCGCGCATTAGGGCAGGAACGCAGTGCTTGGATCAACGTCGCGCGGGACGAGAAGCGCCGGTCGACAGACCCTGAGCGCGCGACGGTCTGCGTGTTAGCTGCGCTTGACCATGTGTTCACCAAATTCGCGGGTAGGTAGGGCTCCCAGCCAGCCCCACCCATGCGCCGCGATCGACGTCGCCGGCAACCACGCCGGCCAGCCGACCGACGCATCAGCGGCCTCCTCACGAGCGGCCTCCGCAGAGCCCCTGAACCCCATCAACAATCGCGAGGGTGCAGCGGGCGCGGAGACGGATTATCCACAGGTTGGTTTGGCGCAGAATTGACACAGCGGCTCGTCAGCACCGTGGATTGTCATGTGACGCCAACGCTTTGCGGCTTTTGGTATCTCCCTTGCCAAGGGAGAGGGCGGCAGCATCTTTGTTGACGCGCCGGCAAATCGACGCGCAGATAAATCATCCCCCGAAGGCTCTCATGTTTTTTCAATGGAGAGCTTTGCCACGCGCAATCGACTGCAGGTCAGCTTCTGGGGATTGCATCTCAAGGCCGAGGGCATCGGAGCGATAGCGGCAGCTCTGCTCATCGTGCTGGTTGTGGTCGCGGCATCTAGGCTATGAAACGCGGGGATAACCGCACGCATCGGTTGATAAGCGTTTGCGGCAAGGCCCAAATGCTGCGGCAAGCGATGGGGCTGGCGTAATGACCGCATCAAAAGAACCACTTCCCACTGTCGAGCGGGTGACCGTAGACCCGGTCGCAATTGCCGCTTTCTCGCGCGAGTGGGACTTCATGGTCCTCGCGTCGGAGCTATTGCGAGAGGTGACATCCTACGTAAGCGTGGCGGCATGTACGCTTGGACCGGCACCGGCATGGACGCGCGATCAAGCTGCAGTTGGCGGCAACATGGTGCGGCTCTCCAAATTGCTCTCGGCATTCCTCGACCAAACCGTGCAGAAGAAAATGGAAACTAGCACCATCCTCAGCCGGCTGGCGTTCGAGACCATCGTCAATGTGCGCTATCTGATCGCGAACTTCTCCCCAGAACTCGTCAACTCCCTCGTCCGATATTCGCTGAAGCACGAGCGCAGGCTGCACGACACGATCCAAGCCAATATCCAAGAGCGCGGCGGAGACGTTCTTCATGTTGAGCAGCGCATGCTCAATTCCATTGATCGCGCGGCGCGGATAGCCGCTATCGCGCTCGACAGCGTTGATCTCAAGGACCGAGCTCCTTGGGGCGGCAAAGACCTACGTCAGAAGGCGATAGCGGTCGGGCTGGAGCAGCCGTATCTGGCCGTCTTCGGTGGCATGTCCCACAACGTTCACGGCTCTTGGCACGACCTATATCAATTCCACTTAGAAACGGATGAGGCCGGCGCATTCACACCAAAACTCGACTGGGGCCGCCCGCGCCCGCAACCTCTCTTTGCTCTCGGGCATCTGGCGCTCTCCGCCGTGGCGGACTTTCTGATGTTCATCGGAGGCAAGCCCGCGCTCGACCAGTTGCGCGAGCAATTGCGCGACCTCGCCGCGCGCATCGGCTCGGTGGACGACGCCCACGAGAGCTACCTGTCAGGCAAGACTTGGCCGGCGATCTAAGCGCGCGCGCCGCCCATGAGCGGAATCGACGTCGCCGCTACTGGACATCGGGCGAACAAAACGCCGTATCAGCGGCCTTCCCAGAAGCTCGGCGGATCGGGACACGATGGAGGACACACGAGGCCGACCGCATTGTTTCTATAAGGCTATTTACGCCCTTGCATTTCCCAGAAGGGGGAGAAGGAAGCAACGAGCCTACGATCCCCCGCCCGCGACGCCGGACTCCACCGGTGCCAGCTCGTCCTCCCTGCAGCGCCAGCCGTCGGCGGCTTTCTGGAAGGCGAAGGTTCGCTGGATCCTGAGCCGGCGCGTCACATTGAAGCTTTCCCGGGAGTTCTGCTTGGCGGCAGCCGGTTGCGCCTTGCCGGACCTGGGGTCCCAGCAGGTGCCGGTGCAGGTCGATGCGACCGGGCTGCAGGTGGTGAAGGGCGACAGCACGACCATGTCGATGTCGGCGGTGACCTTCGCGTCCTGCTCCCCGACGTCGCTGCCGGTCGCGACCACGCGACTGATGCGGACGAAGTCGCCGCAGGAATTGGCCGCATGGATTTTGGCGACGCAGAAGTCGGCGGCATCGGTGTCAGGCAGCCGTGCAGCGATCTGGCGGCCGAACACCCGCTTCGGATCGCCCTTGGCACCACGAATATCAGCCGTCTTTCGGCTCAGATATTCGGCGATGCAGCCTTGCGCGGATGACAGCTCGGCCAGCGGCACGTTCTCCTTGCCGACGAGGTCGCATTTGCGATCGCGCTCCCTTGTCCAGCGGCCGTATTCGGCGAAGGCAAAGCGGGCTTCGCTCGGGTTCAGCTTGCCGATCAAGCCGAGGACCTGGCCGTTGAGCTCCTCCTCCGCCAGCGCCAGCTCCGGATCGCTACAGATCAGCGCGCCGGCCGCCGTGTTGGCCGCGAGGCAATCGAAATCGGGGTCGCGCACGATCGCGGCGCGCTCCTCGGTCTCCCTCAGCAGGCAGGTCTTGACGCGATCGATGTCGTCGGTGCGGAGCGCGGTCTGGCCGACGATGCCGCAGCTGAGGTTGCGCTGCCGGATCCACAGCGCGTTCTCCTCGATCGCCGGCAGACGATCCGGCAGGCGGGAGAGCCGCGCCTCGATGGCCGCACCGAGTTTCTCGGCCGCTGCGGCAAGCTCGCCATCGCCGCAAAACAGCTGACCTGCTGGATCGCGCTGCTGCTCGCAGTGATTTTTCGCAAACAGCGGCAGCTTGTCGGCGATCGCTGGATCCGGATTGACCCCCTGCGCGCGCGCAGGTGACATCAGCGGCACCATCGCCGCAACCATCGCCAGCACCAACGCTCGCATTCCGCTTGTCCCCGAAGCCCGCATGATGCGCCATGCTAGCTTCCCCTGCGGCGGGACGAAACGGGTTTGTGGCCGCGGCTCGCCGTGTCAGCGTGCCTCGTTGGCGGCGACCTGCGCCGTCCGGCTGCTCACCGGCACGAAAGCCGGCTCGTCGACATATTTCAGCACTGCGGACTGATAGAGCACGAACAGCGGCTGATAGGTCCGTGCCGCCTCATCCTCGACCATGGCCATGCGGCGGTTGTCGAGCATCAGCCAGTGGCCGTCGAGCCTGGCGGCCGCGACCGCATGCTCCTCGCCGACTTGCGTGTCGCGCACGAAAACGATGCGGAGATCCTCTGGCGGAATGCCCGCGAGGCGGAGCGCGGCGAGCTTGGCGATTGCATAGTCCTCGCAATCGCCGGCGCCGCGCTGGAAGGTGGCGAGCGGCGAACTCCAGACGTCGTCAGTGCCGTCACTGGCCGCCTTGATCGCGAGATTGACGGCGCGGTTGGCTTCACCGAGGCGGGCGCGACCTTCGCGGCTGCGCGCCTGGTCGACGATGGCGAGCAGCTTCAATGCAGCCGGCGAGACGCAGTTGTCGCGGTCGCCGTCGCATAGCGCGAGCTGCACCATCTCGTCGTCGAACTTGTCCTTCAGGTGAAGCCACTTGTCGCGGACGCGACCTGCGGAGATCGCGAAGGCGAACACGCCGAACGGTTCTGCGGATTTCCGCACGAGGACGGCGGACCCGGGCGACAGCAGCGTGCCGGCGCGAAGGTCGGCGGTCGATCCGAGCAGGATCAATCCGCATAGGAACAGGACTGCGCGCCAGGCGCGCGAGTGAGCAACGGTCTCCATCTGACTTCCCCTGTCCAGCATCGGCAGGACACCCCTGACCCGCACGTGCCGGCTTTGTTTCTGGTGCGGAGATAGTGGGGGGAGGCCGTTTTGTTCTGCTTAACGCGCCCCGCGGGGGGCTCAAAACCGCGGAACAGGCTGAAACCGGTCTCTCCGGTTTACGTAAAATTTTACCGGCCAAGCCGGGGAAAGCCACAGTCTGCCGCGAAATGGAATCAATTGCGGACAGGGCTTGAGTTAGCGGCCGAATCTGCTGCTTATGACTAATGACGTGCTTATCGCGTCACTTCTGTTAGCCAGGTTACGGTTAAAACTCCGTATTTGCCGCAGTATGTTGCAGGGCTCTGCAAAGGACAGATGACGTAAGTATTCGTGAGTTTGATTTATACGTCAGAATACTTGGGGTGGTGGGATATGTCGCCGATTTTGGGGGACTATACCTGTAAGAATTCCAGGAATTACCTTTGCTACTCTGGTCTCTTGCGGTCTTCTGACGGCTGTGGTGCGGCCGCCGTGTCGATTCGCTCAAGCAATAGACGGTTTCGCTAAGGACTTGGTAATGATATGCAAGCATAGGCAGCAGATACTTCTTTAAATATTAACCCTTTTTGCGGTGCTCCCCCGTTGAACTACGCTGGCAAATTTGACGCCGCGCTCTCCTTGCATGGCCAGGGTTTCCACGCGCCCGCCGATGGCCATGTCGAATCGTTTTCCGTTTCGGGTCATGGAACCGTGCCGCCGGGCGCGTTCTTCGTTCCCGATCCCAATCTGCTGTTCCATGGCGACTTCAAGCGCGCAGGCGTTGATCTCGTCCTGTCCAATGACGGACACGAGTTCGTCATTCACGACTACTTCAAGGGCGAGAAGCGCGCCGCGATCGCCTCGCCCGATGGCGCCCATCTCACCGGCGACCTCGTCAATGCGCTCGCCGGCAACATCCAGTACGCGCAGGCGGCGGGTGGCGCCGCCGCCGCGCAGGTCATCGGCCATATCACCAAACTGACCGGCAGCGCGACCGCGGTCCGCAACGGCGTCTCGATCATCCTGAACAACGGCGACAACGTCGAGAAGGGCGACGTTCTCTCGACCGGGTCGGACTCGACCCTCGGCGTCACCTTCATCGACGGCACCGTCTTCGGCCTCTCCTCCAACGCGCGGATGGTGCTGAACGAGATGGTCTATGACCCGAACGGGTCGAGCAACTCCTCACTGCTGAGCCTGGTCGCGGGCACGATCACCTTCGTCGCCGGCGAGACCGCCAAGCACGGCGACATGAAGATCGATACGCCGGTCGCCACCATGGGCATCCGCGGCACCGCCGTGCTGACGGAAATCAGCTTCTCGATTCCGTCGGGCGGCGGCGATCCGCAACCGCAGGCGAATTTCCAGGTGCTGGTCGAGCCGGACGGCACCACCGGCTCCTACATCCTGTTCGACAAGGTCACGCTGCTGCCGATCGCCACCGTCAACCAGGCGGGGCAGATGATCCAGATCAGCGGCGGCAACGTCTCGGTCACCAACGCGCTGCTGTCGCCGGACGTGCAGAAGCTGATCACGGACGTGTTCTCGCTGAAGTTCACGGACAACGGCACCAACACCAAGCTGACCAACAACTCGACCGATTCGATCACGCAGGACGCCAACCTGTTGCTGATCAAGACGGCGAGCGGTGCGACGGCGCAGGTAACTTTCGTCAACACAGTCACTAGCGGCAACAACGAACAGTCGACCAATACCTCCGACAAGCCGACGACCGTCAGCCGTGTTCCCGGCGCGCCGCTCGCGAGCAGCCTCGACCTCAACGGCAACGTGAAGGCGGCGTTCGCGCTGTCTGAGCTCGACGGCAAGACCGGCGATACCAGCGATCTCGACGTGATCGGTGGCAAGATCACCTTCTTCGATTACAACCTCGGTGACCGGCCGACCGTGAAGGTGAATTTCGACTCCTTCACCTACCATAACGCCAATCACGACGACGTCACCGCCGGATTGTCGGACCTGCAAAAGGCCGACATTGCCGCGACCGAGGCCAAGATCACGGTCGTTCCCACCTCGGGCAACACCAACACCGGCTCGGCAAGCTGGACCTACAGCGTTCCGGACAACGCGTTCGATTTCCTCGCCGCCGGCGAAACGCTGACGCTGACCTACAAGGTCCGCGTCGACAACAATTTCGCCGCCTTCAACGAAACTGCCTTCGTCGACATCACCATCACGGTGACCGGCACCAACGACACGCCGGTGATCACCTCGAGCGTTCCGACCATCACCTTCGCGGGCGGCACCAGCGTGCCCGGCGGTCCGCTCACCTCAGAGGTGCCGACCTCGGGGACGCTGACCTTCAAGGATGTCGATCTCACCGACACCCACAAGGTGTCGGTGAAACTGACCGGCGCGACCCTGCCGGACGGCAGCACGGTGCCGCCGGGACCGCTGGCGATCTTCGAAAAAGCGATGTCGGTTGCGATCGATACGGACAGCACCGGGACGGGCGACGGCGTCATCGACTGGTCGCTCGCGGATCTGCCCGTCTACCTCGCCGACTTCATTCCGAAGGGTGAGGTCCTGACGCTGACCTACACCGTGACGGTCACGGATTCGCAGGGCGCGACCGCGACCCAGACCGTCACCGTCACCATCAAGGGCACCGACAGCCCCGCGGTGGTGTGGGTCGCGACGACCGAGGCCGGGTCGCCGCCCGGCGGCTTCTGGAAGGACGCCGCGAACTGGGAAACCGGCACCGTGCCGACGATCAATGACGACGTCATCGTCATCACCGATCAGCTGCACGGCCTGACGCCGTCCTATCCGGTCACGATCGACGAGGCGGCGTTCGCCAAATCGCTGACCATGAACGATTTCGACACGTCCGCCGGGCATACGGCGCCGCAGGTCATCAACCAGAGCACGCTGACGATCGCCGGAGCGCTCAGTCTCAGCGCCGACTCGATCCTGACCAATTCCGTGGGCGCCACGATTTCCGTCGGCGGCAAAGCGGAGATCCTTGACACCAGCGTGCTGACGAATTCCGGCACGCTGACGCTCGCGGGGGGCGGCGACTTCGCCGTCGGCGCCTCTATCACCAATGCCGGCACGATCGAGCTCACCGGCGGCACACTCAAGATGCTGGCCGAGATCCACAATGCCGGCGGCAAGCTCAAGATCGATGCCGGTGCAACGCTGGACATCAACGGCGGGACCATCGACAGCGGCAAGCTGATCATCGGCGGCGCGTTGGTGCTGGAGGGGACGAGTTTCCTGACCAATGGCAAGCTGGACAATTCCGGCGCCGTCACCGTCACGGGGACCGTCGCTTTCGACAACGAGACCGTCGACAACGACTCGACCATCGAAATCCAGGCCGGTGCGACGCTGACGCTGGACATTGGGACCAAGGTCGCCAATTCGTCCGGCACCATCACCGTCGACGACCATGGCGTGCTGGTCCTCGATCAGGCCGAGATCACCGGCGGCACGCTGACGCTGTCCGGCACGCTGGTCTCGACCGGAATCAGTGCCATCAACAGCGCAGACATCACCAACGCCGGTACGATCGACGTCACCGGCGGGACGCTGACGATCGACCCGCTCGTGCAGCACACCATCACCAATCAGAACCTCATCGAGGCGAATGGTGGCGAGCTCGACATCACCGGCGATCTGATCATCAACGCCGGTACGCTCGAGGCGATCAACGGCGGCGTGCTCAAGCTCGGTACGGTCACGGTCACCAACACGACGGGGACGGTGACGGTCGACGGTACCTCGAAGCTGTATCTGTCCGACGTCACGATCAACGGCGGAAGCCTCGGCAACGCCGGCAATATCTACGCCGTCACCGGCAGCAACAGCATCACGGCCGCGGTCACCAACACCGGCACGATCGAAGTGCAGGGCGGCACGCTCGATCTCGCCGGCGGCCTCAGCGGCACCGGCTCGCTCATCATCGACGACGGCGCGACGCTGGAGCTCGCCGGCGCCAACGCGCAGACGGTCACTTTTGCCGGCGGCGCCGATACGCTTCAGCTCGACAATGTCGCGGGCCAGAGTTTTACCGGCACCATCGCCGGCCAGTCCTCGTCCGGCGGCACGTTCACCATCGCGGGCGCTGGCAACGTCACCACGGCGAGCGGCGATGCGCTCGACTTCACGGCAAGCGGCGGCACGATCGGCGATGCCGCCGACATCGTGCTCACGCCGACAGGCGCGCTGACGGGCGCAGCGGGCGGCATCTTCGTGACCCAGAACGGCGTCGGCGACATCTCGCTGGCGGCGACAAAGGACATCACGGGCCTGAACGGCAACGGCATCTGGCTGCGCGATAGCGCGACCGGAACCGGCGACATCACCGTGACCAATCTCACCGGCAAGGCGACCGGAACGGGCGCCAATTCCGTTGGCCTGCTCGTTGAAAATCTCAACACCGCCAATGCCGGCGATATCACCATCGAGCAGCTCGGCGGCGCCGCGGGCGGCGCCTACGGCATCGACGCAACGACCAAGGGTGACGGCGACATCAGCATCGAAGCGGGTGGCAACGTCACCGGAGGCTCGGTCTACGGCATCCGTGCGCGCAGCTACGGCAGCGGCAGCGAGACTGTCACCACGGATGCAGGCACCTTCATCAACTCCGGCAGCTCCGGCATCGTCGCGGTCAACCGGGCAACTTCGATCGATGCGGACAGCGACAGCACGATCACCGTCACCGCCTATGGCACGATCAATTCCGGCAGCAACCTCAACCAGAGCGGCAATCCGCCGGCCGGCATCCAGGCTGGCTACAACGGCGCAACGACGGGCTCGGTCGCCAACACCGACGTCAACGGCTCGGTGACCATCAACAACTACGCCAATGTCACGGCCGCCGCCGGCTATGGCCTGCACGCCTACAACTACGGCAATGGCGACGTGACCGTGAACGACGAGGCCGGTACCACAGTGACCGGCGCCGTTCAGGGCATCCGGGCGCAAGCCTTGAGCGGCGGCACCGGCGATGTCGAAGTCACCGTCGGCGCCAACGCCAACGTCACGGGCACCTCAGGCTACGCCATCCTCGCCTACAGCATCGACGCCGGCGATATCGACGTGTCGCTGTCGACGGGCGACGTGCTGACGTCGGGCAGCTCGGGCATCGTGGCGGTCAACTATGCGACTGCCATCGCGAGCGGTCTGGACAGCACGATCACGGTCGAGGCGCATGGAACGATCCATTCCGGCTCCACTCTGAACAACGACGAAACCACGCCAGGCGCGATCATCGCCGGCTACAAGCCCGGCGGCAATTCCACCTTCTCCAGCCAGGTCAATGGCGACGTCACGGTCGAGAGCGACGCCACGATCACGGCGGATGCCGGCTTTGGCATCGAGGCCTTCACCTGGGGCGTCGGCGACGTCACGGTGATGACCGGTACGGCGTCGTCGATTACGGCCGCCGGCACCGCAATCGGCGCCTTCGATCACGGCGGCGGCGACGTCAGCGTCACCAATGAAGGCGACGCCACCGGCTTTGTCGGCCTGTCCGCGTTTGCCACCGGCGGCGGCGACATCACCATCGTCAATGACGGCGACCTTACCGGCACCGGCACGGTCGGCATCGTCGTCACGCAGAACAGCGACGGCGCGACCGGCTCGACCCACGTCACCAACACCGGCTCGGTCGTGGGCGCGGACGGCCATGCCGCGATCTTCGTCCAGGAGAACGCCACCGGCTCCGCGCTGATCGACAATTCCGGCACCATCGGGCCCGACGATACTGGTGCCGTGACTTCCACGACCTATGCCATCGTGGAGACTGGCGGCCACGTCACGATCAACAACACCGGCGACATCAACGGCAATATCTCGGTCGCCGGCGCGACCTTCAGCAACGAGGCCGGCGGCACCTGGACGGTGTCCGGTTCGAGCTTCTTCGGCACCCTGTCCACCCTCGGCAATGCCGGCGAGATCGATCTGCACGACGGCGCGTCGATTTCCGGTGCTGATGGTGCGGCCTTCGCCATCACCAACTCCGGCGGGATCGAGAGCTGGGGCACGACCTCCATCACCGGCGCCATCACCAACACCGGCAGCATCGAGATCGACAGCGGCACCATGACGCTGTTCGGCTCGCTGTCAGGCTCCGGCTCCGTCACCATCGACGCCAATGCGACGCTCGAGGTCAACGCCACCGTCGCGCAGACCATAACCTTCTCAGGGGACGGCGCCGAGCTCCAGATCGATACCGCGAGTTTCGGCGGTTCGATTGCGGGACTGGCCACGACCGACAAGCTGGACCTGTCGATGATCACCTTCGACGGCGGCACCACCGCGACCTATGACGCGGAGACCGGCAACCTCGTCGTCAGCGATGCCTACGACCACAGCATCACGGTGAAGCTGATCGGCGACTACAGCAACGCGCATTTCGCCGCCAGTGACGATGGCACCGGCCACACGCTGATCACGTTGAATGCCGCTGACGATGCGAATGTCGACGTGTGGACGGGGGACGTCGACCAGAGCTGGAACAATGACGGCAACTGGTCGCTGGGTCACGCCCCCACCGCGACCGAAACCGCATTGGTCGATACCGACAGCGTGGTGGATCTGGCGGTGGACGGCAACGGCACCACGATCGGCGGGCTGTCGCTCTCCGGCGTGACCAGGCTCGACATTAAGGGCACCGGCTACGACTCCGAGTACGAAAGCGTTGACAGCTTTCTGCTGGTGAACGGCACCCTCGTCAATCACGGCCATATCGACGTCGCCGATGCCTATCTTGACGCCGTCCAGCACGTCGTCAACACCGGCACCATCGTCGCCGACGAACGATATGGGATCTTGAACTTCGGCAATCTGTCCGGCAGCACCATCGACAACGCCGGCGGCACGCTGGAAGCGGACGACGGCGGGCATATCGGCCTCTTTTACACCACGATCAATGACGGCGAGATCGACCTGTTCGGAGAGGGCTCGGTCGCGTTGCTGCGCGCCTCGATCATCAACGGCACGACGCTGACCGCCGACTCCTATTCCCATTTCGAGGTGTTGGGCACCACGACCTTCAACGGCTCGGCGAGCGCCATGTCGGTCGGCGGCGACATCCATATCGACGTCTACGGCAAGCTCGTCCTCGAGGGCACCATCAACGACACCGGCTCGGTTGCCAACCACGGCGTTCTCGTTGCCGATACCGGGGCAACGACGATCCTCGGCGATCTCACCGGCTCCGGCACGGTTCAGATCATGAGCGCGAGCCTCGAGCTCGGCGGCACCTCCGATTCCGCGATCCAGTTCGTCGGCTCTGGCGTCGGCACGCTGCATCTGGACTCTACGTCGCACTTCACGGGCACGGTGACCGGCTTCAGTTACGGCGACAATATCGATCTCGCCGGCATCGACCCGAAGAACGTTTCGCTGGTATCGACCGAAAGCGGGCTCGAGGTCCACTACGGCACCGGCGACGGCGACTACTTCACCATTACCGGCGGTTACAACGAAACCGGCTTCAGCACGAGCAGCGACGGCAGCGGCGGCACCAAGCTCCTCTGGAGCCACCAGTCGCCGGTGATCGACACCACTCACTTCACCCACGTGCACGACGAGGCGACGAATACCGACACGGTCACGGGTCTGTCGATCTCGGGGTCCTCGACGGAAACCTACACGGTGACGGCGGAGACCGAGGGCGCGAAGGAAGGCACCGGCGTGACGCCGTCCTCCATCGATGGCGTCTCGCTCGACCAGGTCAACACGGCTCTCCACAGCGTGACCTACGATCCGGGCGCCAACCCGCCCGATACCGACATGATCACCTTCAAGGTGACCGACAGCCTTGGCGCCAGCGACACCGTCAACTTCATCTTCGACGAAGGCGGCTCGGGTCCGGTCACGCTGACCGGCACCAGCGGCAAGGACGTCATCTTCGCCACCGAGTCCAGCGACACGCTGATCAGCGGCGGCGGGCAGGACCAGTTCGTGTTCGGCCCGGCGTCAACGACGGACGCCGTCCAGCACACCGTCTACGGCTTCGATACGACCCAGGACAAGATCGACCTGCGGCAGTTCGATACCATCAATTCGGTCGCCGACCTCACCATCACGCAGCAGAACGCCGATACGCTGATCACGCTGGACGATCACGAGACGATCCTGCTCAAGAACGTGGCCGCCGGCAACCTGCACGCGAGCGATTTCATCGTCACGAACCACGGCACGACGTAGCGCGAGCCTCGCTCTCCGGTCGCGGGGACAGCAAAAAATCCCCGGATCGTCGCTTGCGGCCATGGCCATTTGCGTCCTGACGATCCAAAATCGCCCCTGGTCGGTTTACGGGAAGTCCAACAGGCATGAAGCGGCTCAGGATATGGCGGCGGTGGTTCGCGCGCAGGTTCGGCTATGCGCGGCTGGTCTGCCTTGCGCTGCTCGTCGGCTTTGCCGCCGTGCGCCTCGCCGATCCGGGGTTCGTCGAGGAGTTTCGCGTCCGCACCTTCGATTACTTCCAGAAGTTCGACCCCCGTCAGAAGACCCAAAAGCCCGTCATCATCGTCGATCTCGACGAGAAGAGCCTGAAGGTGATTGGCCAGTGGCCATGGCCGCGCACGAAGATTGCGGACCTCGTCACCGAACTGACGCGGCTCGGCGCGGCCGCGATCGCCTTCGACGCGGTGTTTTCTGAGCCCGACCGGCTCAACCCCGACATCGCCGCCGACACGTTTCGCAGCCTCGACGAGGCGACGCGCGAAAAGCTGAAGGCGCTGCCGAGCAACGACCAGATCTTTGCCGCGGCGATCAAGTCGTCGCGCGTGGTGGTGGGTGAGTCCGGCCTCCCGAACTCGAATGCGCTTCTTGACAAGAAGCTGCCGCAGACAGGGCTGGCGTCGCTGGGCGAGGATCCGCTTCCCTTCCTCTACGAATTCCCTGGCCTCTTGCGCAATGTCCCGGTGATCGAAGCCGCTGCTGCGGGCCGCGGTCTCTTCACCATCAGGCCCGAGCGCGACGGGATCGTGCGCCGCGTACCGGTCATCATGCAGGCACAGGGCGTCATCATGCCCTCGCTGACCTTCGAGATGCTGCGCGTGGTTACCGGCTCCGACACCATGCTGGTCAAGACCGACAAGGAAGGCATCCGCAGCGTCGGCGTGAAGGGCTTCTCGATCCCGACCGACAAGAACGGCCAGCTCTGGGTGCATTTCGCCCCGCAGGATCCCTCGATCTATGTGCCAGCGGTCGACGTGCTGGAGGGGCGGGTTGCGCCGGATCGGATCGCGCAACGGCTGGTGCTGATTGGTACCTCGGCAACAGGCCTCAACGATATCAAGACGACGCCGGTTGATCCCGCCATGCCCGGCGTCGAGATCCACGCCCAGGTGCTGGAAAGCGCGCTGACCGGCTCGGTCATCTCGCAGCCGAATTACGGCCTCGCGATCGAGTTCTTCGCCGCCATCATCATGGGCCTCCTGGTGATCATCTTCGCGCCGAAATTCGGGCCCGTCACGCTGGTCGGCGTCGGCGCGCTGTTCGCTTCGGTGTTGGGCGGCTTCTCCTGGTACTATTATGTGCACTATCGCCTCTTGATCGATCCGACCTATCCGCTGTTCTCGACCACCGCGATCTATTTGACGCTGGTCTTTGCAAGCTTCGTGCGCGAGCAGCAGCAGCGCAAGCAGATCCGCGGCCACTTCGCGCAATACTTGTCGCCTGTTCTGGTCGAGCAGATGGCGCAGTCGCCAGAAAAGGTCGTGCTCGGCGGCGAGGAGCGCGAGATGACGATCATGTTCTCCGACGTGCGTGGCTTCACCACGATCTCGGAGACCTACAAGCACGACCCGCAAGGGTTGACTGCGCTGATGAACCGCTTCCTGACGCCGCTCACCAACGCCATCCTCGCCCGCAAGGGCTATGTCGACAAGTATATGGGCGACGCCATCATGGCGTTCTGGAACGCGCCGCTCGACGACAAGCAGCACGAGATCAACGCCTGCGAGGCGGCGATCGACATGCTGGAGAAGATCGACGAGGTCAACAAGGAGCGCGAGGAGGAAGCCGCCGACGGCGGCCATGTTTACATTCCGCTCAATGTCGGCATCGGCCTCAACACCGGCGTCGGCGTGGTCGGCAACATGGGATCGGACCTCAAGTTCAATTATTCGGTACTCGGCGACAGCGTCAATCTGGCCTCGCGCCTGGAGGGGCAGACCAAGGAATACGGCTTCCCGATCATCGTCGGCTCGAAGACCGCGCTTGCCGCGAAGGACAAGTTCGCGATCCTCGAGCTCGACTTCATCATGGTGAAGGGCAAGACCGAGCCTGAGGTCATCTACGCCGTCGTCGGCCGCGAGGACGTGATGAATTCTGGCGCCTTCCAGCGCCTGCGCAACCTCACCATCGAGATGCTCGCCTGCTACCGCAGCCGCGACTGGCAGGGCGCGCTGGACGCGATCGAGCGCGGCCGCAAAAGCGAAGACGCCGACACGCTGGAGAGGCTGTTCAGGCTGTACGAGGCGCGGATCAGGTATTTCCAGGCCAATCCGCCGCCGGACGACTGGAACGGCGCCTACGCGCTGCTGTCGAAGTAGCAGATGGCATGAGTGAGGATCGTAGTAGCACAATATTCATGTCGTCCTGGCAAAAGCCAGGACCCATTACCCCAGGGCGTAGCTGTGGTGCCGAGCTGTCAACCGCCAGTCTCCGCAAAACAAAGGCCGGTGGTTATGGGTCCTGGCTTTCGCCAGGACGACATCGGAGTGCATGGCGCAGCATGCGCCGCCCCTCACTCCACCCCGATCGTCGTCAGATCCTGGAACCAGTGCTGCGCCTGCACGAACTGCTTGATCTTCGGCGATAGCGCATGCGGGTTGGTATCGTGGACGACCCAGACCAGCGCGGCATCGTCGACGATCTCTGCATGCGCCTGCGCCAATAGCTCGTCCTGCTTCGCGGTATCGAAAGTCTGCTTGGCTTCGTCGATCAGCCCATCGACCTTCGGGTTCTTGTAGCCGCCCCAGTTGACGCCGACCGGCGCGATCTGGCCCGAATGGAAGAAGCGCACGATGGCGTAGAGCGGGTCGGAGGTGACGTAGGCGATGTTGTTGGCGGTGATGCCGGAATTCATCTCGTCGGCCGCGCCCTTGCGCCAGTGGGTGTAGAGCGTCTCGAGCTCGACGACCTTGAAGTCGATGTCGATGCCGATCTCCTTGAAGCTCTGCTGCAGGAATTCGTTCATCGGCAGCGACAGCATCTGGCCGGTGCCGCCCTGCGCGATGATGAAGGTGGTCTTTAGCGGCTTGTCCTTGCTGTACCCGGCCTCCTCGACCAGCTTCTTCGCAGCAGTGAGATCGTACTTCAGTTCAAACGTCGGCTTGCCGAACCACGGGCTGGACGGATCGACCTGGCCCTTGGCAGGTTTTGCGAGACCGTTCATCAGCCCGACCACCGCGTCGCGGTCGATCGCGAGATTGAGCGCCTTGCGCAGGCGGATGTCCGTCCAGGGCGAGCCCGGCAACACGCTCAAATGATAATTCCACACATGCGGCGTGACGTTGTCGACGATCCTCATGCCGGCTGCCTTCAGCTGCGGCACGGCGTCGGGAGCGGGCGTCTCGATCAGGTCGACTTGTCCGGCGAGCAGCGCATTGGTGCGCGTCAGCGCTTCCGGCATCGGCACGAGCACGAGCTTGTCGACCTTCGGAATCCGCTTCTTGTTCCAGTAGTCCGGATTCTTGCTGAGCTCGGCGAGCTCGCGCGGCACGAGCTTCGTGAGCTTGAACGGGCCGGTGCCGGAGGGCTGGCTTGCGAACTTGTCCCAGTCCTTGCCGAGATTCTCATACTGTGCCGGGCTCGATACCAGGAACCAGAGCATCTGGTAGGGAAAAAAGGAATCGACCGTCTTGGTGGTGATCTCGACAGTATCGTCGTTGATCTTGGCATAGCTCGCGACGGAAGGAAGCCGGGTCTTGACCTGCGCGCTCTGTCGCTTGTCGAATTGCGGCGCCTTGTCGTTGAGCACCTTGTCGAGATTCCAGATCACCGCATCGGCGTTGAAATCGCTGCCATCGTGAAACTTCACGCCCTTGCGCAAGGTGAAGCGCCATTTGGTCTTGTCCGTGTTGTCGACCTTCCATTCGGTGGCGAGCCCCGGCACCAGCTTGCCCGGCCGGTCGGCGACGTCCATCTCCCACGCAACGAGCGGATCGTAGATCGTGTAAGCCGTGAACTGGTAGGCGCCGGCGCCGCGATCGGGTTGGCCTGTGGTCAGCGGAATATCCGCCATCGAGATGCCGTAACGCACCAGGGTTTCGGCACGTGCCGAGATTGCGGAGAACGCCAGCGCAAGCGCGACGAGACCGGTCGAGATTCGATTGCGCATGACCAAAGCTCCCAACGAATAATTTGGAGCCGAACTTGCAATCTTGATGCCAGAATAGGCAGCGTAGCACCTTCGCCTGCGCAGCATCACAAGGACTTGTCGTCACAGGGGCAATTTGCAGAATAAGTTTCCCCATTGGCACAGCCATTGCATGGGCTTGCATCAAAAATAATCATCGAAAGCCGGAAAAGGATTGAGGCGATGCTTATCGATAAAACCACCCGCGCAGCATTGATTGCGGCGCTGGCGTTCACAACCGCCGCGGCCTGGCCGCGTGCGGCCGGTGCCGAAACCGTGCTGCGCATCGGCATGACCGCTGCCGATATTCCGCGCACGCTGGGCCAGCCCGATCAGGGATTCGAAGGCAATCGCTTCACCGGCCTCACCATGTACGACGCACTGACCATGTGGGACCTCTCCTCGGCCGACAAGCCGAGCGTGCTGATCCCGGGGCTTGCGACCGAGTGGAAGGTCGACGAGACCGATCACAAGAAGTGGACTTTCAAGCTGCGCCCTGGCGTGAAATTCCATGACGGCAGCGACTTCAACGCCGATGCTGTGGTGTGGAACGTTGACAAGGTGCTGAACAAGGATGCCCTGCAATACGACCCGAGCCAGGTCGGCCTCACCGCCTCGCGTATGCCGACGCTGCTGTCCGCTCGCAAGATCGACGACCTGGCGGTGGAGCTGACCACGAAGGAGCCGGACAGCTTTATGCCGATCAATCTCTCCAATCTGTTCATGGCGAGCCCTGCGAAATGGCAGAAGCTTTATGACGCCGCCAGCGGCGCTGATGCGAAGGCGAAATCGGCCGCCGCATGGGAAGCATTTGCACGCGATGCCTCCGGCACCGGTCCGTGGAAGATGACGAGCTTTACGCCGCGCGAGCGGCTGGAGCTCGCCAGGAATGAAAACTACTGGGACAAGGCACGCGTTCCACATGTCGACCGCATGGTGCTGTTGCCGATGCCGGAGGCGAATGCGCGCACCGCGGCGCTACTGTCGGGGCAGGTCGACTGGGTCGAGGCGCCCGCGCCCGACGCGATTGCCCAGATCAAGCAGCGCGGTTTCGTCATCTACTCCAACGAAGAGCCCCATGTCTGGCCGTGGCAGTTCTCGCGGGTCGAAGGCTCGCCCTGGAGCGACATCCGCGTCCGCAAAGCGGCCAATCTCTGTATCGACCGGGAGGGCCTGCGAGACGGCCTGCTCGGCGGATACATGGTGCCGGCGACCGGCACCTTCGAGCCCGGCCATCCCTGGCGCGGCAATCCAACCTTCCTGATCAAGTATGACAAGCCGGCCGCGCTGAAATTGATGGCAGAGGCGGGCTATGGTCCCAACAAGCACGTGGCGGTCAAGATCCAGACCTCGGCCTCGGGTTCCGGCCAGATGATGCCGCTGCCCATGAACGAATACCTCCAGCAGGCACTCGCCGAATGTTACTTCGACGTGCAATTCGACGTCATCGAGTGGAATACGCTGGTCAACAACTGGCGGCGCGGCGCCAAGGATGCTTCCGCCAACGGCTCCAACGCGGTCAATGTGACCTATGCGGCGATGGATCCGTTCTTCGCCCTGGTGCGCTTCCTGCAGTCGTCAATGGCGCCGCCCCTCTCGAACAATTGGGGCTACATCAACAACCCCAAATTCGACGAGCTGGTCACCAAGGCGCGGCAGACATTCGATCCCGCCGCACGCGACGCCGCACTCGCCGAGCTGCACGCGGCCTCCGTCGACGACGCCGCCTTTCTCTACGTCGCCCACGACGTCGCCCCGCGCGCCATGAGCCCGAAGGTGAAGGGCTTCGTGCAGCCCAAGAGCTGGTTCGTCGACTTCTCGCCGGTGTCGATGGTGCCGTAGTTCGCGCAACGCGCTCGCTGCACCCTCTCCCCTTGCGGGAGAGGGTGGCTTCGCAAAGCGAAGCCGGGTGAGGGGTCTCTCTCCGCGGATGACCCTCTCGCATTTGAAACGACAGTACCCGCGGATAGAACCCCTCATCCGGCGCTTCGCGCCACCTTCTCCCACAGGGGGAGAAGGAAGGAAGAAGACCAGTGCTCGCCTATATCGCCAGACGCATCGTCTACGTCATCCCGATCGTCATCAGCGTGGCGCTGGTGTGTTTTCTGCTGGTGCACATCACGCCCGGCGATCCGCTCGTCGCCGTGCTGCCGGCCGATGCGTCACAGGAGCTTGCGGCGCAACTGCGTGCGGCCTACGGCTTCGACCGGCCGCTGCCGGTGCAGTTCGGCCTCTGGCTGCTGCGCGCGCTGCACGGCGATCTCGGTAATTCCATTGCGACGGGACGGCCCGTACTTGCTGAGGTGATGCGCGCGGTCGGCAACACCGTGACGCTTGCAATCGCGGCTGCCATCATCGGTTTCACGATGGGGATCCTGCTTGGCCTGATCGCCGGCTATTTCCGCGAGACCTGGATCGACAAGCTGGCGACATCCTTTGCCATCGCCGGCGTCTCGGTGCCGCATTACTGGCTTGGCATGCTGCTCGTCATCATCTTCTCGGTCGAACTGAACTGGCTGCCCGCGGTCGGCGCCGGCCCCGGCGGCTCCGGCGCATGGGCCTGGGACTGGGCGCATCTGCAATATCTCGTGCTGCCGGCGATCACGACATCCGTGATTCCCATGGGCATCGTCACCCGAACCGTGCGCGCGCTCACCGGCGACATCCTCAGCCAGGATTTCGTCGAGGCCCTGCGCGCAAAAGGCCTGCGCGAAACTGGTGTGTTCCGCCACGTCATCAAGAACGCCGCGCCCACTGCGCTGGCGGTAATGGGCCTCCAGCTTGGCTACATGCTCGGCGGCTCGATCCTGATCGAGACGGTGTTCTCCTGGCCGGGCTCGGGCTTCCTGCTCAACTCCGCGATCTTCCAGCGCGACCTGCCGCTGTTGCAGGGCACGATCCTGGTGCTGGCGCTGTTCTTCGTCTTTCTCAATCTGCTGGTCGACATCGCGCAAGCCGCGATCGATCCGCGCATCAAGCGGGGCTAGCCGATGAGCGAGCTTCCGTTGTCAGCCACCAGCGAAGCAGCGCTTCAGGCCGCACCCGCGACGAAAGCGCGCGGCTACTGGGCGACAGTGGGCCGCCGCATCATGCGTGATAAGGTCAGCATGGCCTGCGCGCTGGTGCTGCTGCTGATCTTCCTCTCCGCACTGCTCGCGCCGTGGCTCGGCCTCGAGGACCCCTACAAGGGCTCGATGATTCGCCGCCTGCGCCACATCGGCACGACGGGCTATCCGCTCGGCACCGACGAGCTCGGCCGCGACATGCTGGCGCGGCTGATCTATGGCGGTCGTCTCTCCCTCGTCATCGGCATTCTGCCGGTGATCCTCGCCTTCGGCATCGGCACCTCGCTCGGCCTCGTCGCCGGCTATGTCGGCGGCAAGCTCAACACCGCGATCATGCGCACGGTTGACGTGTTCTACGCCTTCCCCTCTGTGCTGCTTGCTATCGCCATCTCCGGTGCGTTAGGGGCCGGCATCCTCAACTCCATCGTGGCGCTGACCATCGTGTTCGTGCCGCAGATCACCCGCGTCGCCGAAAGCGTCACCACCGGCGTGCGCAACATGGATTTCGTCGAGGCCGCGCGCGCCTCCGGTGCGGGGGCGTTCACCATCATGCGCGTGCATATCCTCGGCAACGTGCTGGGCGCGATCTTCGTCTATGCGACCAGCCTGATCTCGGTCTCGATGATCCTGGCCGCCGGTCTCTCCTTCCTCGGGCTCGGCACAAAGCCGCCGGAGCCGGAGTGGGGACTGATGCTGAACACGCTGCGCACCGCGATCTACGTCAATCCCTGGGTCGCAGCGTTGCCCGGCGCGATGATCTTCGCGGTCTCGATCTGCTTCAACCTGCTCTCGGACGGCCTGCGCAGCGCCATGGACATCAGGAACTAAGAGATGACGACATCGACCGACACTGGCTCCGCGGCGAAGATCACCTCTCCCAAAGGGAGAGGTCGGATCGCATCGTCAGATGCGATCTGGGTGAGGGGGTACGCTTTATCGAGGGACCTGTGCCCCTCACCCGGCGCTGCGCGCCGACCTCTCCCCGATGGGGAGAGGTGAAGGGCGACGATCATGATCGACACCAACGCCTCCATTGCCATGCTGGAGCCCGTCGAGGATCGCGGTGGCGTCGCGCAGCCGCTGTTAAGGGTGAATGGCCTGACCAAGCATTTCCCCGTGCGCGGCGAGCTGTTCAGCGCGAAGCGCACGGTGCGTGCCGTCGACAACGTGTCCTTCTCCGTTGCCAAGGGCGAGACCGTCGGCATCGTCGGCGAATCCGGCTGCGGCAAGTCGACCACCGCGCGGCTCCTGATGCATCTGATGCAGCGCGATGCCGGCGACATCATCTATGACGGCATGACCGTCGGCCAGGCGCTCAGCTTGCGCGAGCTGCGCCGGGGCATGCAGATGGTGTTCCAGGATTCCTACGCCTCGCTCAACCCGCGCCTGACGATCGAGGAATCGATCGCGTTCGGCCCCAAGGTCCACGGCATGACCGACGGCGCGGCCCGGGCGCTCGCGCGCGAATTGCTCGGCAAAGTCGGCTTGCGTCCGGAAAATTTCGCCAATCGCTACCCGCACGAGATCTCCGGCGGCCAGCGCCAGCGCGTCAATATCGCGCGGGCGCTGGCGCTGTCGCCGCGGCTGGTGATTTTGGATGAGGCCGTTTCTGCGCTCGACAAGTCGGTCGAGGCGCAGGTGCTCAACCTGCTAGCCGACCTCAAACGCGAATTCGGGCTCACCTATCTCTTCATCAGCCACGACCTCAACGTGGTCCGCTACATCTCCGACCGGGTGCTGGTGATGTATCTCGGCGAGGTCGTCGAACTCGGCCCGGTCGATGCGGTCTGGGACGCGCCCGCCCATCCCTATACGCGTGCGTTGCTGGCGGCGATGCCGTCCTCCGATCCGGACAAGCGCACCGAGACGCCGCCGATCTCGGGCGATCCGCCCAACCCGATCGATCCGCCCTCCGGCTGCCGTTTCCACACCCGTTGTCCGTTCGCGGAGCCGCTCTGCGCAAAAGTAACGCCAAAGCTCACCGCGCTCGATACAATGGGCCACGAGGCCGCCTGCTATATGGCCATACCGGGATCGGGCCACAGCCGCGCGCCGCAAGATGGAGCAGCATGACAAGACCGACCGCAAAAGACATCAAGGCCATGGCTGACACAGCCGGCGTCCCCGTCGAGGACGAGATCGCGGTTCGTATCGCGAACAACATGGGTCCCGTGTTCGACGGCTTTGCGACCATCGCCGGCACGCTGCCGATGGATCTCGAGCCGTCTCTCTATGTGCTGGCGCAAACCACGAAGGTTCCGGCATGAGCACTGAACCCGCATTGATGACGCTGACCGAGGTCGCGCGCGCGATCGCGATGAAGCAGTTGTCTTCGCACGAGGTGACGCGCGCGCTGCTGCATCGCATCGCGCAGTGGCAGCCGCATCTCAACGCCTTCATGGCGATCGAGTCGGAGGCTGCGTTGAAGGCGGCTGAAGAGGCCGACGAGGCGCTCGCCAAAGGCGAGGTGCGCGGCCCGCTGCACGGCGTGCCGCTCGCGCACAAAGACATGTATTACGACGCAGGGAAAGTCGTGACCTGCGGCTCGCTGATCCGCCGCGACTATGTCGCCACCACGACGTCGACGGCGCTCCAGCGCCTGAAGGATGCCGGCCAGGTCCGGCTTGGCACGCTGCACATGGCCGAGTTCGCCTATGGGCCGACCGGTCACAACGGCCATTATGGTCCGGTGCGCAATCCCTGGAATGTCGCGCATATCACCGGCGGCTCGTCGTCGGGTTCGGGCTCGGCGGTCGCGGCGCGGCTGACCTTCGCCGCGCTCGGCTCGGATACCGGTGGCTCGATCCGCATGCCCGCGAATTTCTGCGGCGTCACGGGCCTCAAGGTCACCTGGGGCCGCGTCAGCCGCGCCGGTGCGATGCCGCTGTCGCAATCGCTCGACACCGTCGGTCCGCTCGCGCAGACCGCGGAGGACTGCGCGCTGCTGCTCGCGCTGATGGCGGGTCCTGATCCTGAGGATCCGACAGCGAGCGCCGAGCCTGTGGCGGACTACGTTGCCGCGACACAAGGCTCGCTGAAGGGCCTCAAGATCGGCGTGCCCACATCCTTCTATGTCGATGATCTCGATCCTGAAGTGGCGCGCGTGCTCGACGAGACCATCGCCGTGCTCAAGCGCGAGGGCGCCGACATCGTCAAGGTCGAGCTGCCGGATCAGCGGCAATTGCAGGCGGCGAGCCAGCTCGTGCTGGCGGTGGAGGCCGCCGCCTTCCACAAGCGCTGGCTGATCGAACGTCCGCAGGACTATGGCGCGCAGGTGCTGATGCGTCTCCAGAACGGGCTTGCGGTCCCCGCCATCACCTATCTCGAAGCGATGCGCTGGCGCGGACCTGCGCTTGCCGCCCATCACGCGGCCATCGCCGGCGTCGATGCGGTGATCGCGCCGGTCTCGCCGGTGCCGGCGCCGACGATCGCCGAGAGCGATGTCGGCGGGGATGCGCATGCGCCGGCGCTGTTGCAGCGGCTGACGCTGTTCACCCGTCCGGTGAACTATCTCGGCCTGCCGTCGCTGGTCGTGCCATCGGGCTTCACCAAAGGCGGCCTGCCGGTCGGCATGCAGCTCATAGGTCGCGCGTTCGACGAAGCGACCCTGCTCACCATCGGCGCCGCGTTCCAGCGCGCGACCGATTATCACGCCAAGGTGCCGAAGCTGCCGTCATGACAAAGCTCGTCGCGATCTCAGGCCTCAACATCCGCTTCACCGGCGAGCGCACGGTCTATGCCGTGAACGATCTCGATCTCTCGCTCGGTGACGGCGAGGTGCTGGGCCTGCTCGGCGAGTCCGGCTCGGGCAAGAGCGTGACGCTGCGCGCCCTGATGCGGCTTCTGCCGAAGAAGCGCACGCAGATCTCGGGCACCGTCAACGTCATGGGCCGCGACGTGCTCGCCATGGGCGAAGAGGAGCTCTCTACATTCCGCGGCCAGACGGTGTCGATGATCTTCCAGGAGCCGGCGCTTGCGCTCGATCCGGTCTACACCATCGGGGCGCAGATCGCCGAGAGCGTGGTGCGTCACGAAGGCAAAAGCTATGCGGAAGGGTGGGGGCGCGCGCTGGAGATGCTCGAGGTCGTGCGCATCCCTTCCGCAAAGCGCCGGCTCGATGCCTATCCGCACGAGATGTCCGGCGGCATGCGCCAGCGCGCGATGATCGCGCTGGCGCTCGCCTGCCGGCCGAAGATCCTGCTCGCGGACGAGCCGACCACCGCGCTCGATGCCACCGTACAGATCCAGATCCTCTTGCTGCTGCGCGAGCTGCAGCGCGAGTTCGGCATGTCCGTCATTTTCGTCACCCACGACATCGGCGTGGCGATCGAGATCTGCGACCGTGTCGCGGTCATGTATGCCGGCCAGATCGTGGAGCAGGGGAGCTTGCGCGACATCGTGCGCGCGCCGGTGCACCCCTACGCCAAGGGCCTGCTCGCCTCGACCATTCACGGCGCCAAGCGCGGCGCGCGGCTCGAGACCATCCCCGGAACTCCGCCCTCGCTTGGCCAGAAACCGCACAACTGCTCCTTCGCCCCCCGCTGCGCCGTCGCCCAGCCGCAGTGCCTGGAGCAACTGCCCGCGAACGTGCAGGTGGGACCCGGCAGGGCGGCGCGGTGTGTGCTCGCGGAGGCGGCGACGGTCGCTTCGTAGCTTGCTCCCTTCGATCTCAAGCCCAGCCACGTGCACACTGCACTCCCTCCCTTGCGCGGGGAGGGGGGTAGCCCCGGGAGAGGTCAGCGTTCGTGCCACCCCCCTCCCTGCCCCTCCCCAGCAAGGGGGGAGGGAATGAGAGAGCGGGTGCACTCCTCACTTCGAAATGCTCCTCACCTCAAAAATCTCAAGCACCAGCACGCAGTTGCCGCGATCCACCGCGCGCGTCCAGCCAAAGGCCGGTTCTACTTTGCATTGGGTTGTTTTCGACATTTTGTCGGGGTGAGACCTCCTGGGGAGACGTGACAGGCATTCAGTTCCCATTCATCCCGGGGAGGGTTCCATGCGCCCCCATTCACGGAGAGGGACTTCAACTTATGTACATTTCTGGCCAAAGCCTCATCGTCATCCTGTTCGTCGGCCTGGTTGCCGGCTGGCTTGCTGGCAAGGTGGTACGCGGAAGCGGGTTCGGCATCATCGGCGACATCGTGATCGGCATCGCGGGCGCGTTTGTCGCGAGCTTCCTGTTCCCGCGGCTCGGCATCCATCTCGGCGTGGGGCTGGTCTCGGAGATCATCTACTCCGCAATCGGCGCCATCATTCTGCTTCTGGTGGTCCGCCTGGTGCGCGGCGGCGGGCGGCTCTAGCGGTTCCTGCGAAAAACCGGCCGCCGCGATGATAAATTCGTCGCGGCAGCTCCAAAAACTGTGGAATTCCGGATTTGCGCCGCAGCGCGGCTGCGCTAGAGGTTTTGAGCCAGAGATTGTTGATCAACTGTCGTGCATTGGACGACAGCCACAAACGCGATATTAATCTGGGTCGAGTACCCCAAATTTAGCTTGTGAAATCAGGGGTTTTACCCCTCATCCGATGAGAAGCGACTGATGGCAGCGGTTCCCGGCTTGCGCCGTTCCGAACTCGGTAATGCCTTGCGTGCCTGTCGCGCTGCGTTCCTGGGCCTCGGGTTGATGAGCTGCATGATCAACCTGCTCTATCTGACCGGGTCGATCTTCATGCTGGAGGTCTACGATCGGGTGCTGCCCAGCCGCAGCATCCCGACGCTGGTCGGCCTGATCATCCTCGCCGGCGGTCTCTACATCGCGCAAGGCGTTCTGGACCTGATACGCGGCCGCATCCTTGGCCGTATCGGCACTGCGCTCGACGAGGCCCTGAACAAGCGGGTGTTCGACACCATCGTGCGTCTGCCGCTCCTGGCCGGCAACCGCAACGAAGGCCTCCAGCCGCTGCGCGACCTCGACAACGTCCGTTCCTTCCTCGGTGGCATGGGACCGAGCGCGTTCTTCGACCTGCCATGGCTGCCGCTCTATCTCGCCATCTGCTTCGCCTTCCATTGGCTGATCGGCGTCACGGCTTTGGTCGGTGCGATCATCCTGGTTGGCCTCACGCTGGTGACGGAGTTCATGTCCCGCCGGCCCGCACGCGAGGCGACGAGCCTCGCCGCACAGCGCAACGATCTCGCCGCTTCCAGCCGCCGCAATGCCGAGGTGCTGGTGGCGATGGGTATGGCCGGCCGGCTCAACCAGCGCTGGAGCGAGGCCAACGAAAAATATCTCGCCGGCAATCAGCGCGCCAGCGATGTCGCCGGCGGTCTCGGTGCCATCGCAAAAGTGCTGCGCATGATGCTGCAATCGGCCGTGCTCGCGGTCGGTGCCTATCTCGTCATTCATCAGGAGGCGACCGCCGGCATCATCATCGCGGGCTCGATCCTCTCGGCGCGCGCGCTCGCGCCGGTCGATCTCGCGATCGCGCACTGGAAGTCCTTTGTCGCCGCGCGGCAGAGCTGGCAGCGGCTCAGCCGCCTGCTGGAGCAGATTCCGGCCCAGGCGATGCCGACCCAGTTGCAGGCGCCCTCGAGCCGCCTCGCGGTCGAAGGCGTCAGCATCGTGCCGCCGGGCGATCAGCGCGTCATCGTGCAGGACGTGACGTTCGCGCTCAATGCCGGCATGGGCCTCGGCGTGATCGGCCCGAGCGGTTCGGGCAAATCGTCGCTGATCCGGGCGCTGGTCGGCGTCTGGCAGCCGGTGCGCGGCAAGGTGCGGCTCGACGGCGCGGCGCTCGACCAGTGGGCCTCCGACGTGCTCGGCCGCCACATCGGCTATTTGCCGCAGGACGTCGAGCTGTTCGGCGGTAGTATCGCGCAGAACATCAGCCGGTTTGATCCCGACGCGACCTCCGATGCCATCATTGCCGCGGCGAAGGAGGCTGGCGTGCATGAGATGATCATCAAGATGCGCGAGGGTTACAACACCCAGGTCGGCGAGCAGGGCACGGCGTTGTCCGCCGGCCAGGCCCAGCGCGTGGCGCTGGCGCGCGCGCTCTACGGCAATCCGTTCCTGATCGTGCTCGACGAACCCAACTCCAACCTCGACACCGAAGGCGACGAAGCCCTGACCCGCGCGATCCGCGCCGCGCGCGAGCGCGGGGCCATCGTCGTCGTCGTGGCGCATCGGCCGATTGGCGTCGAGGCGGTCGATCAGATCCTGGTGCTGCGCGACGGCCGCATGCAGGCCTTCGGCCCGAAGGAGCAGGTGCTCGCACAGGTGCTGCAGCCGCGCGTCGCCCCGCCGGCGCCGCCGATCAAGATCGTCAGCGAAGGCGGAGTGGCCAAACCATGAGCTCGATGACGATGGCGGGCGCCAAGCCCGCGGCAAAGCGAAGCGTGCGGCAGTCGATCAGGTTTCACCTGCTGCTCGGTCTCGGGATCGTGCTGCTGCTCGCCGTCGGGCTCGGCGGCTGGGCGTCGACCGTGCTGATCTCCGGCGCGCTGATCGCGCCGGGGCAGATCGTCGTCGAATCCAACGTGAAGAAGGTGCAGCATCCGACCGGCGGCGTGGTCGGCGAGGTGCGCGCCCGCGACGGCGACCTGGTCAAGGCCGGCGACATCGTGGTGCGGCTCGACGACACCGTCACCAAGGCGAACCTCGCCATCGTCACCAAGAACCTCGACGCCGGCCAGGCGCGCGCGGCGCGGCTGCAGGCCGAGCAGCGCGGGCTTGCAAAGATCGAATTCCCGCAGGGGCTGCTCGATCGCGCAAGCGATCCCGACGTGGCGACACTGCTCGCCAGTGAAGGCAAATTGTTCGACGTCCGCGTCAATGGCCGTGCCGGTCAGAAGGCGCAGCTTCGTGAGCGCATCCAGCAGCTCAACGAGGAAATCGAGGGCCTGAAGGCGCAGGAGACCGCCAAGGACAAGGAGATCGTGCTGGTGCAGCAGGAGCTCACCGGTGTCCGCGATCTCTATGACAAGCACCTGGTGCAGCTCTCGCGCCTGACGACGCTAGAGCGCGACTCGGCCCGCCTCAACGGCGAGCGCGCGCAGTACATCGCCTCGCGCGCCCAGGCCAAGGGCAAGATCACCGAAACCGAGCTGCAGATCATCCAGGTCGACAAGGACATGGTGAGCGAGGTCTCAAAGGATTTGCGCGAGACCAACGACAAGATCGGCGAGCTGATCGAGCGCAAGGTCACCGCCGAGGATCAGCTCCGCCGCGTCGACATCCGCGCGCCACAGGATGGCATGGTGTTGCAATCGACCGTGCACACCGTCGGTGGCGTCGTCACCGCCGGCGATACCCTCATGCTGATCGTGCCGCAGCAGGACGACCTGCAGGTCGAGGCCAAAGTCAATCCGACCGACATCGACAAGCTTCAGGTCGGCCAGAAGACGCTGCTGCGCCTGTCCGCCTTCAACCAGCGCACCACGCCGGAGCTCAACGGCGTCGTGAGCCGCGTCTCGCCCGACGTCACCACCGACCAGCGCACCGGGCAGAGCTATTACACCATCCGCGTCTCGATGCCGCCGGAAGAGGTCGCCCGCCTCGGCGAGGTCAAGCTGATCCCCGGCATGCCGGTCGAGGCCTTCGTGCAGACCGGCGACCGCACCATGCTGTCCTACCTGATGAAGCCGCTGCACGATCAGCTGATGCGGGCGTTCCGGGAGAAGTGAGGCGGAGCGCCGCTTCAATCGTCATTGCGAGCGTAGCGAAGCAATCCAGAATCGTTCCGCGGCGGCAGCCTGGATTGCTTCGTCGCAAGAGCTCCTCGCAATGACGAGTTGCAATGAGCGGCGCCGTTGTTGCTATACTCTGGCTCCGAGCAGACTACTCAGCATGAAACGGCGTCAGACACATGCATCACGCCCCGATCCAGACCCCGCCGACTATTGCCACGGAAGCCTTCACCGATGCGAGCCTTGCGGTCGCCCGGCTCGAAGAGATCTACGAGCGCAACACGAAATTCCTGCGCGATCACTTCGAGGCCTATCTGGGCGGCAGGTCGCCGACGACGCGCGTGCGCGCGTTCTACCCGTTCGTCCGCCTGACCACCGCCACCCATGCGCGGCTCGATTCGCGCCTGGCCTACGGCTTCGTTGCCGGACCCGGCGTGCACGAGACCAGTGTGACGCGGCCGGACGTGTTTCGGACCTATCTCACCGAGCAGATCAGCCTGCTGATCAAGAATCACGGTGTGCCGGTCGAGATCGGCGAGTCCATTGAGCCGATCCCGATTCATTTCGCCTATCGGCGAGACATCAACATCGAGGCGGCGATCAGCACGGGCGATACGGTCGGCACACGGCTCATGCGCGACGTGTTCGACACGCCCGATCTTGCCGCCATGGATGATGCGATCGCCGACGGCACGCTCGCGCTGGCGCCCGGAGCGCCGGAGCCGCTGGCCCTGTTCCGCGCGGCGCGCGTCGACTATTCACTTCGGCGGCTCTATCACTACACCGGCACCGATCCCGAGCACTTCCAGAATTTCGTGATCTTCACCAACTACCAGTTCTACGTCGATGCCTTCGTGCAACTCTGCCAGCAGCGGCTCGCATCGGGCGACGACGGCATCGAGGCCTTCGTCGGACCGGGCAACGTGATCACCCGCAACGCGAGGTTCGGCGGCGGTACGAGCGGGACTGCGCCGGATCGCGCGCCGCAGATGCCGGCCTTCCATCTCGTCGAGCCCGGCTATCAGGGCATCACCCTGATCAACATCGGCACGGGCCCTTCCAATGCGCGGAACGTCACCGACCATGTCGCGGTGCTGCGGCCGCATGCCTGGCTGATGGTCGGACATTGCGCCGGCCTCCGGAATACGCAGCGGCTCGGCGACTACGTGCTGGCGCATGGTTACGTCCGCGAGGACCACGTGCTCGATCAGGAGCTGCCGCCCTGGGTGCCGATCCCGGCGCTTGCCGAAGTGCAGGTCGCGCTCGAGGAGGCGGTCGAGGAGGTCACGGGATTGTCCGGCTTCGAGCTCAAGCGCCTGATGCGGACCGGAACGGTCGCGAGCGTCGACAACCGCAATTGGGAGATCAGCGGCGCCGCGGTCATTCGCCGTCTGTCGCAATCCCGCGCCGTTGCGCTCGACATGGAATCTGCGGCGATCGCCGCCAACGGCTATCGCTTCCGCGTTCCCTACGGCACCTTGCTGTGCGTCTCGGACAAGCCCCTGCACGGCGAGATCAAGCTCGCAGGGATGGCGAGCGCATTTTACCGGCAGCGCGTCAGCCAGCATCTCGAGATCGGCCTGAAGGCGCTCGAACGGCTCAAGCACCAGGAGTCGGAACGCCTGCATTCGCGTAAGCTGCGCAGTTTTGCCGAGGTGGCATTTCAGTAGCTTCAGCGTCTGATGCTCGCGTGCGCTTAGGGCAGCGTAACTGTCATACGCCGCACTGACGTCTGCGTGAGCGCACAAGCCCTCCGGAATATTCACTGCCAGTGCAGGGTTAACACCTATCCGGGGCTCCCTTGACCAAGGCCACAGGAGCAGACATGAGCAATCCCCTGATCAGGTATGTCGTGCTGGGAGCATGTGTGGTGGCGCTGTTCGTGCCGCCGATATTCGCCCCGGTCTTTGCGGCAGGCGGTGGTGGTGGCGGCGGAGGCGGAGGTGGAGGCGGAGGTGCGGGGGGTGTTGATCCCTTTGCGAGTACGTCCGCAGGCCAGAACCGGAATACGCCCGCGCCGTCCTATCCGAATCGGTCCGGCACGAAGGCCACCCAGAAGGGCAAGAAGCCCAACAACCAGTCGAGCATCGGCGACCCCGCCTTTGCGGCTGCCTATCGCGCGGCCTATGACACCATCTACGAGCGCAACGATTATGCCTCCGCGATCGCGCAACTGAAGGCGCTCGGCCGCGACGACAATCCGAACGTCGCCAATCTCATCGGCTATTCCTACCGCAAGCTCGGCGACTACAGGCAGTCGCAGGTCTGGTACGAGCACGCCCTGGCGATCGATCCGAACCACGTGCTGACCTGGCAGTATTACGGCCTGTGGCAGCTCGAGCAGGGCAATCGCGAGCAGGCGATGTATCACCTGGAAAAGATCGCCGCAATCTGCGGCACGACTTGCGAGGAATACAAGTCGCTGGCCGCGGCACTGGACAAGCCGACGGGCACGGCGCTGGTGTATTGACGGCTAACTCACCCCAAAAGCGGTGACAAGCCGCAAAAATTTCCGCATTGTCCCGGCCGGGGGCGCGACCGGGACAATTGGATGCCGCTGACGCGCGACAAGATCATCGGCCACGACGTTGAACGTCTGGCCTTCCGCTTCACCATGCTGAGTGACGGCGAGGAAGTGACGTGCCAGATCAGCGACGCCGCGATGGATGAGCTCGCCGGCATGCAGGGCACGGAAAGCAGCGCACGCCAGGCGCAATTTCTCTCGCTGCGCGAGACCATCGAACGGATCGCCTCAGACCTCTACGACGAAGCGCCGCGCTTCAAGGGGTATGTGGTGCGGATTTTTACCAAGCATCTGGGGGGATAGCGCCGATGCGCCTTCTGCCGTCATCGCCCGGCTTGACCGGGCGATCCAGTACTCCAGAGACAGCGCAGCTAGAATCGAGAAGCCGCGGCGTACTGGATGCCCCGCTTTCGCGGGGCATGACTGCGGTATGTGCAGCGATACTTTCTCATCCTCACGTCGCGGATCGAAATCACTCCGAAAGTTTTCGCAGCAGCAGCCTCAGCGCCGTCGCGGCAAACGTCTGCATGTTCGCGAAGCGGTCGTTGCTGGCCGTCTCCAGCGTCATCACTTCGGTCGCGGGGCCGGCGATCGCCATGCAGCTATGGCCGGCGGCGTCGCCGTAGCGATTGCCGGTCGGGCCCGCCGCGCCGGTCTCGGACAGGCCCCAGTCGCAGCCGAAGCGCTTGCGCATCCGTTCGGCGAGCAGTCTTGCGTAAGGCTCGGATGAGGAGCGAAAGCCCTTCATGCCGTCATCCGAAATATCCATCAGCACGCGCCGCGCATCGCGTGTATAGACCACGGCGCCGCCGAGGAAATAGGCCGAGGCGCCAGGCACTGCGAGCAGGCTCGCGGCGATCAAGCCGCCGGCGGAGGATTCCGCCACTGCAATGGTTTCTTTGCGCGCGATCAATTTGGCCGCGGCCTGTTCCGCAATCCCCACGAGCTCTTTCATCTTGCGCCTCACCACCTGGCAACCTAGCTGCGCTGTTCTAGCATATGACAGCGGCGCTGGCCGAGTTGCAGGCGGCTTGCGGGCCTGCTTGAATGGCATCAGCAAGCGGCGCGGCCGAGCACGCGTGAAGAGGAAGCGTCATGACGTCCCTGATCGCCGGCGGCGTGGACTGCGACGTGCACCCGGCGGTGCCGCATCTCACCAGCCTTTTGCCGTATCTGAACGATTACTGGCGCGACCAGGTGACGACGCGCGGCATGGTCGATCTGGTCTCGCAGTCTTATCCGCAGAATTCGCCGATCACGGCCCGCCCCGATTGGCGCCCGGAAACCGGCAAGCCGGGATCCGGCCTTGAGGACATGCAGCGCCATGTGCTCGATCCCTTCGCGCTTAGCCACGCCATCTGCAACCCGCTCTATGGCGTACAGATGGTGTTTTCCGAAGACATGCAAAACGCCTTCTGCCGCGCGCTGAACGACTGGCTGGCGAGGGAATGGCTCGACCGGGAACCGCGGCTGCGCGGCTCGATCGTTATTCCCGTACAAAATGTCGAGAAGTCGGTGGCCGAGATCGAGCGCTGCGCGGCGGACAAGCGCTTCGTGCAGGTGCTGATGCTTGTCATGGGCGACACGCCGCTGGGAAAGCGCGCACTGTGGCCGATCTATGCGGCGGCCGAGCGGTTCGACCTCGCGGTTGGCATCCATGCTGGTTCCGCCTATCACAACCCGCCGACCGCTGTGGGGTGGGGCTCCTATCACATCGAGGACTATGTCGGTCAGGCGCAGGCGTTTCAGACCCAACTCACCAGCCTGATCGTCGAGGGCGTGTTCGCCCGCCATCCGCGGCTGAAGATGGTGATGCTGGAATCCGGTATCACCTGGATCGCGCCCTATCTCTGGCGGCTGCACAAGTTCTGGCGCGGGGTGCGGATGGAGACTCCCTGGGTCGATCGCGCTCCGCTGGAAATTGTGCGCAGCAACATCCGTTTCTCGTTACAACCATTTGACGCACCACCGGAACAGGCGACATTAATTCGCCTGTTTGAGCATATGCAGTCTGACGAATTAGTCCTATTCTCCACGGACTATCCGCACTGGCAATTCGACGGCCAGGACGCGCTGCCCGAAGGTCTCACCCCCGATCTCGTGCGCAAGATCATGATCGACAATCCGCATGCAACCTACCCCCGCCTGACTTAGCCGCTGCCAAAGGAGGCAAGGCGATGAATATCCAGTTCCGCGAAGCGACCGAGTCCGCGTCCGCCGTGACCACCAAAACGGCAATTGCGGACTGCGACATTCACCCGGCGCGCGCGACTCGAACCGAGCTCTATCCCTATCTCGCCAAACGCTGGCAGCATCATCTCGACGTCTACGGCGTGCATGCCTATCAAGGCATGATGGAAGGCCCGCCCTATCCGAAAGCCCAGCCCAACGCTTCGCGCCGCGATGCCTATCCGCCGGAAGGCGGCCCGCAGGGCTCTTCGCTCTCCTTCATGCAAGAGCAGCACCTCGATCCCAACAACGTGCAGTTCGGGGTACTCAATCCGCTCGGCACCGGGCAGGGCATCCGCAATCACGAGCTCTCGGCGGCGCTGTGCTCGGCGATCAACGACTGGCAGATCGACAAATGGACCAGCAAGGACAAGCGGCTGAAGGCCTCGATCGTCGTCGGCAATGAGGATGCGATGACGGCGGCTGCCGAGATCCGCGAGCGCGCAGGCGACAAGAACTTTGTCCAAGTGCTGCTGCTCAGCCGCAATGTCGAGCCGATCGGCCAACGCCGTTACTGGCCGATCTATCAGGCCGCGGAAGAGGCGGGCCTGCCGGTCGGCGTGCACGCCTTTGGCTTCGGCGGCAATCCGATCACGCCCTCGGGCTGGCCGAGCTACTACATCGAGGAGATGGTGGGACATTCGCAGTGCCAACAATCGGCGCTCGCGAGTCTGGTGCTCGAAGGCGTGTTCGAGCGCTTCCCAAAATTGAAGATGGTGATGATTGAAGCCGGCTTCGGCTGGACGCCGTCGCTCGCCTGGCGGCTCGACAAGGTCTGGCAGCGGCTGCGCAGCGAGGTGCCGCATGTGAAGCGGCCGCCGTCCGAATATATCCGCGAGCAGGTGTGGTGGACGACACAGCCGATGGAAGATCCGGAGCGGCGCGAAGACCTGTTCGACGTCATCAAATGGATCGGCTGGGACCGGCTTCTGTTCGCGACTGACTATCCGCATTGGGACTATGACGAGCCGTCCCGCGTGCTGCCGCCCGGCGTCAGCGAAGCGAGCCGCGAGGCGTTTTATCTCGGCAATGCGCGGAAGCTGTACGGGATCAATTGATGGCGCGTCATGTGATTGCGCCGGTTGATGAGTTGCCGCCCGGCACACGAAAATTTTTGGAGATCGACGGCCGGCCGATCGCGGTCTTCAACATCAAGGGCGAATATTTCGGCCTGCTCAATCGCTGCCCGCATCAGGGCGCAGCGCTGTGCGAGGGGCCGCTGATCGGGCTCGCGCAATCCAAGGATCCAGGCGAGATCGAGTACAGCAAGCTGGGGGAGATCATCCGCTGCCCCTGGCACGGATGGGAATTTGACGTGCGCACGGGGCAATCCTACTGCGACCCCCGCCGCTTCCGCGTGAAGGCGTATCCAGCCGGCGTCGAACCGGGCACAAGCGTCGTGAAGGGCCCGTATATCGCCGAGACGATTCCTGTCAGGGTCGAGAGCGACTACGTGGTGGTGGAACTCTAGCACCACCGTCATTTCCGGCGCGCACTCGAAGAGGCGAGCCCGGAATCCATTTCTCCCAGCACTCCTGTGGCATCATGGATTCCGGGCTCGATGCTTCGCATCGCCCCGGAATGACAATGCGGTTAGCGACCGGCAACCGGCTCCGCCACCGGATCATACGTCGCCACCGCCTTGCCGCCGCCGCGATAGACGGTCGTGGCCGCGATGATGCCGAGCGCGGCGGCGAACATCAGCCAGAAGCCGGGCGATGCCTTGTCGCCGGTTTTTTCGATCAGCCAGGTCGAGGCGAACGGCGTGAAGGTGCCGAACAAGGCGGCCGCGAGCGCAAAGGCGAGCGAGAAGCAGGTGGTGCGCACATGCGCCGGCACGATCTCGACGAGCGCACCCAGCATGGTGCCGCTATAGACGCCGAAATAGAACGAGAACATCATCTCGACGGCGAGCAGCTTGCCGAAGGTCGGCGCCGCCACCAGCCAATGCAGCGCCGGATAGGCCGTGAACAGCGACAGGCAGGCGATGGTGAGCAGCACCGGCTTGCGGCCGATGCGGTCGGATAGCGCGCCGCCGACCGGATTCCAGATGAAGTTGGTCACGGCGACGAGCAGCGTGACAAGCAGCGCATCCTGCGTCGACAGCTTCAGCACGTTCTTGCCGAAGGTCGGCGTGTAGACCGTGACGAAATAGAACGTCGTGGTGGTGAGGATCGCGATCATCATGCCGAGGATGACGATGCGCCAGTTGGCGAGGGCCGACGAGAACACCTGGGCAGCGGTCGGATGCTTCTTCATCGCCAGAAACTCCGGCGTCTCCTGGAGCGTTCGCCGCAGGAAGAAGATCAGCGGAATGATCAGGCAGCCGACGAAGAAGGGAATGCGCCAGCCCCAGTCGGCAACCATGTCGGCCGGCATCAGCTCGGAGAGGATGTAGCCGAGGATCGACGCCACGAAGATTGCGACCTGCTGGCTCGAGGACTGGAACGAGGTGTAGAAGCCGCGATTGCCGGGCGTCGAGATCTCCGCAAGGTAGACCGACACACCGCCGAGCTCGACGCCGGCGGAGAAGCCTTGCAGCAGGCGGCCGAGCAGCACGATGATCGGCGCGGCGATGCCGATGGTCGCATAGCTCGGGCAGAACGCGATCACCACCGTGCCGGCGGCCATGATCGCGAGCGTGACGATCAGGCCCTGGCGGCGGCCGATGCGGTCGATGTAGGCCCCAAGCACGATCGCGCCGACGGGGCGCATCAACGCGCCGAGCCAGAACACGCCAAAGGTGTTAAGCAGCGAGGCCGTCTCATTGGTCGAGGGGAAGAACGCCTTGCCGATCGCCGCGGCATAGAAGCCGAACAGGAAGAAATCGAACTGCTCGAGGAAATTGCCCGAGGTCGCGCGCAGGATGGCGCCGATTCGCGACGTGATCTCGGGCGGATTGGT
Organism: Bradyrhizobium sp. CCGUVB23; assembly: GCF_024199885.1. Classification (NCBI taxonomy): domain Bacteria; kingdom Pseudomonadati; phylum Pseudomonadota; class Alphaproteobacteria; order Hyphomicrobiales; family Nitrobacteraceae; genus Bradyrhizobium; species Bradyrhizobium sp. CCGUVB23. Next base: position 3,133,881 of record NZ_JANADQ010000001.1, on the reverse strand, counting down.
TGAAGTGGCAGGTCCTGCCATGACGCTTACTCCCTGAACATGTGGCCGGACCCGGAACTCGACTTCGCCGCAGGCGACAGATTTCAGGTGCGACAATCTGTCTTACCCCTCTCGCGCAGGGGGGCGGGAGTCAACCGATTTCGCGGACGAAGCTGATGATTTTTCAGGCTTTATTCTGCGCTGCAGCGACCAGCCAGTCGCGGAACGCAACCAGTTTCGGCGCCTCGCGGCGGCCATCCGGCGCGACCAGGTAGAAGCCGGCATCTGCGGGCAGCGCGATGCGGAAGGGGACCACGAGGCGGCCCTTGGCGATGTCGTCCTGCACGTAGGTGGTTCGTCCCATCGCCACCCCCATGCCGTCGATCGCCGCCTGGACCGTCATGAGCGTCATGTCGAAGGTGATGCCAAGCTGTTTGGAAATGCTGGTCGAGAGTCCTGCCGCCGTCAGCCACAGTCGCCAGTCGTCGCCATTGTTGGTGTGCAGCAGCACGTGGTCCTTCAGGTCCTGTGGCGTGCGCAGCGGCTTGTCACCTCTGAGCAGCGACGGGCTGCACACCGGGAACAGCTCGTCCCGCATCAGCCACTCGGCGCGCACGCCCGGCCATTGGCCGCGGCCGTAACGGATCGCGGCATCGACATTGTCGCGCTGGAAATCCACGAGGCTCGTCGATGTCGTGATGCGGACGTCGATGCCGGGATGCTGCTCCTGGAAATTGGTCAGCCGCGGCAACAGCCATTTGGCGGCGAGAGAGGCAATGGTCGAGACGGTCAGCACCTTGTCGTCGTCCTTTCGGAGCAGCCGGTCGGTGGCAAGCCTGAGGTCGTTGAAGGCGGCGCGTACGCCGGGGAGGTAGTCGCGTGCTTCGGGCGTCAGCGAGAGCGCGCGGTTCTGACGGACGAACAGGCGGATGCCGAGCTCCTCCTCGAGCCTGCGGATCTGATGGCTGATCGCAGTCTGCGTCACGTTCAGCTCGGTCGCGGCCAGCGTGAAGCTGAGGTGGCGCGCGGCGGCCTCAAAGGCACGCAAACCGTTCAGGGAGGGCAATCTGGCAGTCATTTGGCAGCAGGATGCATGAGCTTATTTCATGCGAAAGGGTACAAATTGTCGTTTGTCGAAGCGATGATCAAGGCAGATATTGCAGTCTGTAAGTTAGCTCCAGGAGCTGAAAATGTCTACGTTGACCGACAATTCGATGACAAATCATCATGCGCCAGGCCTGCTCTACCAGATCGGCGAAACCCTCCATGTCTGGCACGAGCGCTACCGCACCCGCAAAGAGCTGTCCCAGTGGACCACCCGCGATCTTCAGGACGTCGGCCTCTCCTGGAGTGACATTGCCTTTGAGGCTGAAAAGCCCTTCTGGCGGGCCTGATTGGCCGCCGGGCCGGCGCCGCCTCAGGAGTGGGGCGCCGGCGGTCCCTTTTTGTCGCGGGAGGCTCCCATGAGCACGCTGCGTCTGGATGATCTCAAGCAATATTCGGACACCCTGCGGACCCGCGACGGCGACGTGCTGACTGTGCGCTTCGTCGAGCCGCGCGACACCGACGAAATCCAGCACTATTTCCGCTCGCTGTCGTCCCGCTCCCGCTACAACCGTTTCTTCGGAGCGCTGAGCGAGTTGCCGAAGGCACTCCTGCACGACTTCACCCATGTCGGCGAGCGCGAACGCTTCAGCGTGATCGCGACCATGATGGTCGATGGTTTCGAGACCATCGTCGGCGAAGCGCGCTATGCCTTCCACGCCGAGAGCTCGAGCTTCGAATTCGGCTTGTCGGTCGACGACCGCTGGCAGGGCCACGGCATCGGCACAGCGCTCCTCAAAAATCTCGAATGCCGCGCGGCTGCCTTCGGCGCCGAACACATTTTCGGCGACACGCTTCGCGCCAACGACGTGATGATCTCGCTCGCCCGCAAATCCGGCTTTGCCTTCGTCAATCACCCGGACGACTGGAAGCTGGTTCGCTTCGACAAGGAGATCGCAGTCGAGCCGAACGACATTCCCTGCGCAAGCTGGCGTCTCGCCGCCCTTTCCCGTCAGGCCGAAAGCCCCTCAGCCACAGCCTGACACGACTGAAAGCCCGGTTCTGTCGAACCAGAACCGGGCTGATTTTTTCCCACATCACACGGCCTGATCGCCGGTAAAGTCGGTCGAGGTCGACACCATCAGCCACTCCGCGAGCTCCCTCGCGACAAAGGCGTTCTTTGCCTCGATCCGTTCCACGGTGTCGCTGCCGAGCGGCAAGCGCAGCGGCGCTTTCGCCGCGTCGGCCAGTTCGAGGAACGCCTGCGCCAGCTTGCGCGGATCGCCGCGCTGGCCGTGATTGACGTCGGCGGCGTGCGCGCGCGTCTTGCCGACGGTCTCACTGTAATCGTCGATCTGGAGTGCCGTGCGCGACAGTGAGGTCTCGTCGAGAAAATCGGTGCGGAAGAAGCCCGGCTCGACCACGGTCACTTTGATTCCGAGGGGAGCCACTTCGCCGGCCAGCGCCTCGCTGATCCCTTCGACCGCGAATTTGGTGGCGCCATAGACGCCCCAGCCAGGATAGCCGGTGTAGCCGCCGACCGACGAGATGTTGATGATGTGGCCTGAGCGTTGGTGGCGCATATGCGGCAGCACCGCACGGGTGACGCCGAGCAGGCCGAACACATTCGTGGCGAACAGCTTCTGCGTTTCCGCGGCGCTCGCCTCCTCGATCGCACCGAGCAGGCCGTAGCCAGCATTGTTGACCAGGATGTCGATACGCCCGAAGCGCTTCACCGCCTGGCCCGCGGCCTCATGGGCTTCGGCCTCGCTGGTGACGTCGAGCCGGGTGGCCAGCAGGCGCTCGTGACTGCCGAGCCGCGCGGTGCCGGTCGAGGGATCGCGCGTGGTCGCGACCACGGCATCGCCAGCCTTGAGTGCCGCTTCGGCAATCAACGCGCCAAATCCGCGGGACGCTCCTGTGATGAACCAGACACGCATGGTGTTTGCTCTTTCCATTTGAGGCCCCGACGACGTGCCGAAGCTGATGGACAAACGTGTAGCGCCTCGCCATAGCTGAGATAATCCGCTATATATTCTTCAAGTTAGTGAACAAAATTCATCAATGCGGATCGACCCATCCGACCTCGCGACCTTCCTCGCCATTGCCCGTCACCGCAGCTTTCGGGCGGCGGCGACCGAGCTCGGTGTCACGCCATCGGCGTTGTCCCATGCGCTGCGCAACATCGAGGAACGGCTCGGCCTGCGGCTGGTGAACCGCACCACGCGGAGCGTGGCCTTGACCGAAGCCGGCGAGCGTCTGTTTGCCCGCATCAAGCCGGCGTTTCGCGATATCGACGACGCGCTCGAAGACCTCAACAATTTTCCGCGGCAAGCCGGCCGGCACGCTGCGCTTCACCGCCGCGCGCCAGTCGGCGCAGCTCGTGCTGTTGCCGATCGTGACGCGTTTCCTCAGGGCGTTTCCGGACGTCAGCATCGAGATCATGATCAACGATGCCCTGATCGACATGGTCGCGGCCGGCTTCGATGCCGGCGTGCGCTTTGGCGAGACCATCGCTGCAGACATGATCGCGGTGCCGATCGGCCCGCGTCATCGCTTTGCAGTGATCGGCTCGCCTGCTTTCTTCAAGTCCTACAAGACGCCGGCGACGCCGCACGACCTGAAAGCACTGCCCTGCATCCGCTACCGCTTCACCAGCGGTGCGCTCTATCATTGGGAGTTCGAGCGCGGAGGCATCGAGGTCGATATCGACGTCATGGGACCGCTGACGCTGAACGACCAGGACCTCATGGTCGATGCAGCGCTCGACGGTGCCGGCCTTGCCTATGTGCTCGAAGGGCAGGTGGAAGAGCTGCTCGCGAAGCGCAAGCTGGTCCGCGTGCTTGCCGACTGGTGCCCGGCCTATCCGGGTTTCTTCCTGTACTATCCGAGCCGCCGGCAATTGCCGGCAGCACTACGGGCCTTCGTCGATTTCGCACGGACGCCTGCCGCGTAGCCCGGCCGGAGCGAAGCGCAATCCGGGCTGCGAAATATCGATCGCTGCCGAATGAACGGCGAAGCGCGTTACTTCCCCGTGAACACCGGCTTGCGCTTCTCGATGAAGGCCTGCACCGCTTCCTTGTGATCGGCCGTCGCGGTCAGGCGGATCAGCCGCCCGGCCTCGTGGTCGCGGGCGGTCTCGAAATCGAACAGCAGGGCCTCGTCGAGATTGTCCTTCATGTAACGCAGCGCCAGCCGTGGGCCCGCGGCCAGCGATTTGGCCAGTGCGAACGCCTCCTCCTGCAATTTGTCGTCCGGCACGACGCGATTGACGAGGCCGATCGCCTCGCAGCGTGCCGCGTCCACCTTGTCGCCAGTGAACATCAATTCGCGCGCCCGCGCCGTGCCGACCAGACGCGTGAGCAACCAGCCGATGCCGTAGTCGCCGCTGAGCGCAACGCGGGCATAGCCGGTGGCAACGAACGCCGATTGCGCGGCGATGCGGATGTCACAGGCCATGGCGATTGCGAGCCCCGCGCCGACCGCGGGCCCGGACAGGGCCGCGATTGTCGGCTTGCGCACGGAGACCAGCGCGCCGGTGAGGAGCCGCTGCCGCTCCTGCAAATCGGCGACCCGGTCGTCGAAGGACATTTCGAGCTTGGCCTTGTCGCGATGCGCGCCCATGCCCTTGACGTTGCCGCCGGCGCAGAAGGCGGCGCCGGCACCGGTGATCAGCAGCGCGCCGACACTTTGATCCTCGCCGCAGGTCCGGATCATGGCGCGCAGCGCCGGCGTCAGCGTGTCCGACAGCGAGTTGCGCGCCTCGGGCCGGTTCAGCGTGATCACCGCGACGCGGTCGCGAATGACGCAGAGGAGTTCGTCGGTGCCGGTGTCGATGATGGTTTCGATGGTCATGCTTCCATGCTCCCGTAGGGTAGGCAAAGCGCAGCGTGCCCACCGCTTCTGCATCCCGTGTGATCATGAGAGGTGGGCACGGCGCTGCGCGCCTTTGCCCACCCTACGGCAGTTCACCTCAAAACTTCTCCACCCAGGGGCGCAGCTCCATTTCCCAGGTCCAGGCGCTGCGCGGCTGTTGCAGGACGTTCCAGTAGCTCTGTGCGATCGCATCGGGATCGAGCATCGAATCCGGCCTGTCCGGCGCCTCCGTGCGGGCTGCGCTACCGATGCCGCCGTCAATGACGAAATGTGCGACGTGAATGCCCTGCGGCGCGAGCTCGCGCGCCATGCTCTGCGCGAGCCCGCGTAGCGCGAACTTGCCCATCGCAAATGGCGCCGACTGCGCATAGCCCTTGACGCTCGCCGATGCGCCCGTGAACAGGATCGCGCCGTGCTTGTTGGGCAGCATGCGTTTGGCCGCCTCTTGCGCCACCAGGAAACCGCCGAAGGCGCTGACCGTGATCGACTGCGCGACATCGGCTGCGACGAGCTCGACGAACGGCCCGCGCGTCCGGCCGCTCGCGTTGTAGACCACGACGTCGGGCGTGCCGATCTCGCGCTCGACGAGGCCGAACAGGCGTTCGACCTCCTCCGGCTTGCTTGCGTCACAAATATAGGCCTTAGCGCCTGTCTCGCCGCAGAGTGCGCCGAGCTTTTCGATCTTCCGCGCGGCGAGCGCTACGCGCAGGCCCCGGGCGGACAACAGCCGTGCCAGCGAGGCGCTCAAACCTTCGCCGGCACCGACGATGAGCGCGATGTTGTATTTGGGATGTTCCATGGTGCGATCCTTTGGGGAGCGGGAACAGCGGATCTATGCATGCTTCGCTCGGACGACCAGCCGCGTCCACTGAGGCGGTCGATCACAATTCCGCAGAGCGGTCCGGCCATCGCCACGCTCATGCCTCCCTGACGATTTGCGGCTTTATCGACAGCCTCGCCTGGAGCATGATCGACATCATCCAAAGCAGCAAGCACCAAAGCGGCAGGAAATGCCGCGGGACGGAAACGAAAGAGGTCGACCATGCACAAGCCGGGTACGTCGCAGCAGGAAAGCGTCGCGGCCGAGCAGCCGGGCCTGCTTGCGCCCGACACCACAGGCATGAATTTCTATCGCGCCGATCGGGCGTTGACGGACCTGTTGCGCATCCACTTGCCCGATCCGTTGTTCCGTCACATCGAGCCGCATCTCGATCGTCTCGGCGAGCTCGCCGGCGGCACTCTCGACGAATGTGCGCGGCTCGCCGACCGGCATACGCCGGTGCTGCATCAGCGCGACAAGTTCGGGCGCGACGTGCAGTGGATCGAATATCATCCGGCCTATCGCGAACTCGAGAGAGCTGCGTTCGGCGAGTTCGGCATTCACGCGCTGTCGATCCGCAAGGGCATCATGGGTTGGCCGGACAAATATCCCGTCGTGGCAAAACACGCCTTCACCTTCCTGTTCAACCAGACCGAATTCGGCATGGGCTGCCCGATCAACGTCACCGACGGCTGCGCCAAGCTTCTGGCGAATTTCGGCAGTGAGGCGCTGAAGGCGAAATATCTGGACGGCCTGACCCAGACCGACATGACCAAATTGACGCAAGGCGGCCAGTTCATGACGGAGAAGGAGGGCGGCTCCGATGTCGGCACGTTGACGACGCGCGCCGTGTCGGAGGGCGATCATTGGCGGCTCCACGGCGAAAAATGGTTCTGCTCGAATGCCGACGCTAAAGTCGTGATGCTGCTGGCGCGTCCTGAAGGCGCCGGTCCCGGCACACGTGGTGTCGGCCTGTTCCTGATGCCACGCTTCCTCGATGACGGTTCGCAAAATCACTACCGGATCGTGCGGCTGAAGGACAAGCTCGGCACCCGCTCGATGGCCTCGGGCGAGATCAAGCTCGAAGGCGCGATCGCCTATGCTGTCGGCAAGCTCGAACGCGGCTTCGTGCAGATGGCTGAGATGGTCAACTCCTCGCGGCTCTCGAACGGCGTGAAGTCGACGGCGCTGATGCGCCGCGCCTACCACGATGCGATGACTGTGGCGACCAATCGCGTCGTGTTCGGTAAGCGCATCATCGACCTGCCGCTCGGACGGCGGCAGATGATGAAGATCCTGCTGCCGGTCGAGCAGGCGTTGTCGATGAGCTTTCTGACCGCCGACGCACTCGACCGCGCCGAGGCCGGCAGCCAGGATGCAGCAGCGCTGCTGCGCATCCTCACCCCGACGCTGAAGTTCCGCGCCACGCGCGATGCGCGAAAGGTCTGCGGCGATGCGCTCGAGATGCGCGGCGGCATCGGCTATATCGAGGAGTTCGCCACCGCGCGCCTGTTGCGCGATGCCCATCTCGGCTCGATCTGGGAAGGCACCGGCAACATCGTGGCGATCGACGCCTTGACGCGCGCGATCGGCCGTCATGGCGCAGAAGCCGCACTCGCCGCCGATCTGCATGCCCGGCTGAACGACAGCGCATCCGTGCCGCAGGCCTGGCGCGATCGCCTGCACGGGCTTACCGATCGTGCCGTCGGCTTCGCGCGCGAGGTCGCTGATAGCGCCGACAATGAAGCCGATGCGCGGCGCGCCACCAGCCTGCTCTATCATGTCGCAAGCGCGGTCGCGCTCGCATGGGAATCACATCGCATCCACGAGATGCGCGGCGATGCCCGACGGCTGCTGTTGTCGCGGCTCGTGATCGATCATCGGGTCTCGGCGAGCGATCCGTTCCGGGTCACGGAAAATCCGACGCAACAAGCCATCGTGTCGCTGCTGCTGGGCAAGCGTGCGGCTGCGATGCCCGAGGTTGGCGAGCTGGTTCTGGCGGCGTAGGCTCGTCCCCCACCTCTCCCGATGAGAGAGGTGGGGGCCTGCACCCAACGAACTCAAAAAAACGAGGAAAGACCGATGAAGGCTGCCGTTCTCCATGAGGTCAACAAGCCGCTCGTCATCGAGGATGTCAGCCTGTCGAAGCCGGGCCCGCGCGAGGTTTTGATCCGCACCGCGGTCGCGGGCCTCTGCCACTCCGACCTGCACTTCATGGAAGGGCTCTATCCGCATCCGCTGCCCGCGGTGCTCGGCCATGAATCGGCTGGTGTCGTCGAGCAGGTGGGCTCCGATGTCACCTATGTGAAGCCGGGCGATCACGTCGTCACCTGTCTCTCCGTGTTCTGCGGCACCTGTGACAATTGCACGACGGGACGCACCGTGCTCTGCACCGACACCACGGTCAAGATGCTGCCGGGCGTCTCCGATCGGATGCAGTGGTCGAAGCCGGAGAAGCTGCACCAGTTCCTCAACCTGTCGTCCTTCGCCGAGCAGATGCTGGTGCACGAGAACGCTATCGTCAAAATCCGCAAGGACATGCCGCTCGAGCTTGCCGCGCTGATCGGTTGCGGCGTGATCACCGGCTACGGCGCGGTCGTGAACACCGCAAAAGTCCAGGCGGGCGAGACCGTGGCGGTGATCGGCTGCGGCGGCGTCGGCATGGCCGCGATCAACGGCGCCGAGATTGCGGGTGCCGGCCGCATCATCGCCATCGATACCAACCCGGCAAAACTCCAGCTCGCGACCAAGTTAGGGGCGACCGACATCATCAATCCCACTGAGGGCGACGTTGTGAAGCAGGTGCGCGACCTCACCAATGGCGGAGTGCATCATTCCTTCGAGGTGCTCGGACGCAAGGAGACCGCCGAGCAGGCGTTCGGCATGCTCGCCGCCGGCGGCACCGCGACGATCGTCGGCATGATCCCGTTCGGCCAGAAGATCGAGCTGCATGGCTTCGACTTCCTGCGCGAGCGCAAGATCCAGGGCTCCTCGATGGGCTCGAACCATTTTCGCGTCGACATGCCGCGTTTGGTCGATTTCTATCTGCGCGGCCGCCTGCACCTGGAAGATTGGATCTCCGCCAAGCTGAAACTCTCCGAAATCAACGAAGGCTTCGCCAACATGAAAGCCGGCAAGACGCTGCGCAGCGTGATCATGTTCGATAGCTAGTGCCGACGCGAACTCAGCGTTGCTGCCCCAATTCAGGTGTCATCGCCCGGCTTGACCGGGCGATCCAGTACGCCGCGGCAGTTGTTGCAGGCCTCGCGGCCTCTGGAATACTGGATGCCCCGGTCGAGCCGGGGCATGACAGCGGAGAGTGGTGCGCAGCTTGGCCGAACGCCGCAGCCGCCGTTTGACGGTGATTGCGGTGGGACGCAGGAACGCAGCAAGACCTACGCCGCGCCTATCAATATCCCGACTCCGAGCACGATGGCGCCGCCGAGCACGATCTGGAACACCGCCTGGAGGAACGGCGTATCCATGTAGCGCGCGCGGATGAATGCGATCGCCCACAATTCGAAGAACACGACGACGCAGGCGATCACGGTGGCGATCCAGAACGCGTTGGGCCAGGAGTCCGGGACGAGATAGGGCATGGTGTGGCCTAGCCCGCCGAGCGTCGTCATCAGGCCGCAGGTGACGCCGCGCAACCAGGGTGAGCCGCGGCCGGTGAGCGAGCCGTCGTCCGACAAGGCTTCCGCAAAGCCCATGCTGATGCCGGCGCCGATCGAAGCTGCAAGGCCGACCAGAAACGTCTGCCAGTTCTGATGCGTCGCGAAGGCCGCGGCGAACAGCGGCGCGAGCGTCGAGACCGAGCCGTCCATCAGGCCGGCCAAGCCCGGCTGCACATATTGCAGCAGGAACATGCGGCGGCTGGTGCGATCTTCTTCGGCGCGCACGTCGGGACTGAGGATCTCGCCGGTCAGCCGCGTTGCGGTCTTCTCGTGGGCCTTCTCGGCTTCGGCGAGATCGCCCAGGAGCCGGCGCACGCCGACGTCCTGGGCCTGTTCGGCGGCCTTGATGTAGAATCGTTCGGCCTGCAGCTCCATCGTCTCGACCTCCTTGCGGATGGTGTCGAGGGATAAGTTCTTGGTCAGCCAGATCGGGCGGCGGCGCAGGAAGCCCTTGACGTCCTCGCGGCGGATCGGCGGCAGATGCGGTCCGAAGCGCTGCTCATACATTTCCAGCAGCATATGGCGATGGCCGCGCTCCTCTTCGGCCATCTCCTCGAACAGTTTTGCCGAGTCCGGATAGCGGTCCTTCAGGTCCTCGGCGAAAGCCATGTAGATGCGGCTGTCCTCCTCCTCGGAGGCGATGGCGACCGCGAGCACCTCGCGTTCGGTCAGATCGGCGAAATTCTTCACGACGGGTCCAACAACTTTAGAATGGTTCTAAAGTGTTATAGGGCTCCGAGTTTCCGCGGTCAAACCGTCCCGCTGGCCGTTTGGGCCCGGGCGAGGAACTCGATCAACAGCCGGCTGACCTCGGCGGGCTGCTCCTGCTGCACCCAATGACCGGCGCCATCGACGAGATGGCAGCCGAGCATGTTCGTGCAGGCGCGGGCCTGCATCGCCTCGAACACGCCAGGACGCTGATACGTGCCCCAATCCTGCTTGCCGGAGATGAAGCAGGAGGGCACGTCGATGGTGCGGCCGGAGAACAGTTGCAATTCGTTATTGAAAGCACCCGACGTGCCGCAGCGGTACCATTGCAGCCCGCCCTGGAATCCAATGCGACCATATTCGGCACTATAGTAGGCAAGCTCCTGATCCGGCAGCCACTGGTTGGCGGCGATCTCGGAAGGCGAGGGCATTTCCTTCGCGACCGTCTGCGGCATGGTCTCGCCGAGATCCATCACGTAATAGGTCGGCAGCTTTGCGAGCTCGCCGGCGGACCAGGATTTCAGCGGATAGGGCTTGTTGTCTTTCCAGTCCGCGCTCTTGTGATGATAATAGGCGCGCAGGAAATCGTGTACGCCCTGCGGCGCGAGATGCATGTCGGCATTCGCTTCACGTGTCGAATAGTACCACTGGTAGTGCTTGCGCGGTCGCGGCAGCGCGGCGAGCTCGCGATGCACGGGATCATCGCTCGGCGCCGCCGCCGGCTTGTCGATCGTGTTGAACGGCACGGGCGGCGGTCCGCCGAACGGCGCGCTCATCATCACCACCGAGCGGAACACGTCAGGCCGCACCAGCGCGCACCAGGATGCAACCGGGCTGCCGAAATCATGCCCGATCACGTCGACGTGCCGATAGCCGAACGCCGACACCAGCCCGAGTGCGTCGCGCACGAGGTTGAAGAGCCGGAAGGGCGCGAGATCGCCGTCGTAGTCTGCCTGCCATCCGGTGGTGCGCCCATAGCCGCGCTGGTCCGGGGCGATCACGTGATAGCCGGCAGCGGCGAGCGCCGGCATGACCTTGCGCCAGGAGAAGGCGAGCTCCGGAAAGCCGTGCAGCAGCAGCACGCAGGGCCGCCCCCGCGTCTCGAAGCCGGCTTCGAGCACGTGCATGCGCAGGCCGTTGATACCATCGACGTAACGCGAGCGGATGCCGGAGGGCAGGGGGATGTCGGGGAGATCGGTCATGGCATTTCCTCGTCGTGTCGCGGACGCAGCGAGCTTTCTCGTGCCCCGGACGCAGCGCGGCATGCAATGACGCGCTGCGTCCGGGGCCCAGCTTTTCGACACTATACAGAAAATCGCCATGGGTCCCGGCTCTGCGCCGCACCGCTTGCGCGGTGCGGCGCGTCCGGGACACGAGGCTCACTTAGATCTTCACCGCCGCCTTCGGCCAATACCGGTCGCGCAAATGGCGCTTGACCAGCTTGCCGGTGGGCGTGCGTGGCAGCTCGGCCTCGAAATCGATCGAGCGCGGGCACTTGAGGGCGGAGAGGCGGCTTTTGCAGTAGGCGATCAGGTCGGCTTCGAGTTCCTTGCCGGCGCGGCCCATGTCGTGCGGCTGCACCACCGCCTTCACCTCCTCGCCCATCTCCTCGTTCGGCACGCCGAACACGGCGACGTCGGCAACCTCGGGGTGGCTGATCAGCACGTCCTCGGTCTCCTGCGGGTAGATGTTCACGCCGCCCGAGATGATCATGTAGGACTTGCGGTCGGTGAGATAGAGGAAGCCGTCCTTGTCGAGATAACCGACGTCGCCGAGCGTCGACCAGCCCTTGGCGTTATAGGCCTTTTTCGTCTTGTCGGGATCGTTGTGATAGGTGAAGGCCGGCGCGTCGGCGAAATAGACCGTGCCGATCTCGCCGGTCGGTTGCTCCTCGTCGTTCTCGTCCAAAATCTTGATCTTGCCGACCACCGCGCGGCCCACGCTGCCGCGATGTTCGAGCCATTGCGCGGAGTTGCAGACGGTGACGCCGTTGCCTTCCGAGCCCGCATAATACTCGATCAGGATCGGCCCCCACCATTCGATCATTTTCGCTTTCACGTCGACCGGGCAGGGCGCGGCAGCATGGATCGCGCCCTTGAGGGTGGAGACATTGTACTTCGCGCGGGTCTCGTCCGGCAGCTTCAGCATGCGCACGAACATGGTCGGGACGAGCTGCGACTGCGTCACCTTGTACTTCTCGACCAGCTTCAAGAACTCCTCGGCGTCGAAATGCTCCATGATGATCGAGGTGCCGCCGAGCACGATCGCCATCATGTTGAAGCGCAAGGGAGCTGCGTGATAGAGCGGGGCGGGTGACAGATAGATGGTCCCGGCGTTCATGCCGCACATGTCGGCGCAGAGCACGCGCAGAAATGCGTTCGGCTCGTCGATGGGCTTGCCCTCGAAGGCCTTCTTGATGCCCTTGGGGCGGCCCGTGGTGCCCGACGAATACAGCATGTCATAGCCGGCGACCTCGTCCGCGATCGGCGTAACCGGCTGGGCCGCGGCTTCCTTGTCGTAGGAGCGGAAGCCGGGCAGCGGCTCGTCCATCATGTAGAAGATGGGCTCGCCTGTTGCGCCCTTGATCAACCCCTTGATCTGGTCGGCGCATGTCGGCGTGGTGATGACGATCTTGGCGCCGCAATCGCCGATGATGTAGTCGATCTCGTCCTGCTTCAGGTAGCGGCTGATCGCGGTGTAATAGAGCCCGCTGCGCTGCGCGGCCCAGCAGATCTCCAAGAATGCAAGACGGTTCTCCATCAACAGCGCGATGTGATCGCCGGCCTTCAGTCCGAGCGAGCGGAACAGGTTTGCACCCTGGTTCGAGAGCTCGTCGAGCTCGCGATAAGTGATCGCCTTGCCGGTTCCGGCCATCTGGTAGGCGATCTTGTCGGGTGTGGTGCGGGCGTAGACGGAGGGGTGGGTCATTGACGCAGATCCCAAGGCAAACGAGATGTCGTCCCCGCGAAGGCGGGGACCCATAACTCAAGGGAGAGGTTGTAGCGTGAGATAGTGGTTACCACTCTTCGCCAAACCACGTCCTGTGGTTATGGTCCCGGGTCTGCACTCGCTGACGCTCGCTGGTCCGGACGACACTTCTGATTGTGGCAGCAGCTTACAGTCTTTCAACGATCGTCACATTCGCCATGCCACCGCCTTCGCACATGGTCTGGAGGCCGTAGCGCTTGCCACGCTGCTTCAGCGCATGCAGCAACGTCGTCATCAGCTTGGTGCCGGAGCCGCCGAGGGGATGGCCGAGCGCGATCGCGCCGCCGTTGACGTTGAGGCGGGCGGGATCGGCGCCGGTGGCCTTCAGCCACGCCGTCGGAACCGAGGCGAAGGCCTCGTTGACCTCGAACAGGTCGATGTCGCCGATTGCCATGCCGGCCTTTTCCAGCGCGCGCTTGGTGGCGTGCAGCGGCGCATCCAGCATGATCACGGGATCGCCGCCCGTCATGGTCATGTGATGCACGCGCGCGAGCGGCTTGACGCCGAGCGACTTGAGGCCGCGCTCGTTCACCACCATCACGCCGGAGGCGCCGTCGCAGATCTGGCTGGCGCTCGCAGCCGTCAGCTTGCCGTTCTCGGCGATCAGCTTGACGCTCTTGATGCCGTCGAGGCTGGCGTCGAACCGGATGCCTTCGTCGATGTGATGGGTGTCCTTCGAGCCGTCGGCGCGGGTGATCTCGAGCGGTACGATCTCGTCCTTGAAGTGGCCTGCTTGCGTCGCGGCAATCGCGCGCTGATGGCTGTTGTAGGAATACTCGTCGAGTTCGTCCTTGGAGAGGCCGTACTTCTCGGCCATCATCTCCGCGCCGGTGAACTGGCTGAACACGATGTTCGGATAGCGCTGCTCGATGCCCGGGCTCTTGTAGTGGCCAAAGCCGTTCTTCGCCGCGAGCTGCGAGGACAGGCCCATCGGCACGCGGGTCATCGATTCCACGCCGGCCGCGATCACGACGTCCATCGCGCCGGACATCACGGCTTGCGCAGCGAAATGCAGTGCCTGCTGCGAGGAGCCGCACTGCCGGTCGATCGAGGTGCCCGGCACGCTCTCCGGCAGTTTCGAGGCCATGATCGCGTTGCGCGCGACGTTGTTGGACTGCTCGCCGACCTGCATCACGCAGCCCATGATGACGTCCTCGACCTGGGCCGGATCGACCTTGCTGCGGTCGACCAGCTCGTCCAGCACCTTTGCGGCGAGATCGGCCGGATGCCAGCCGGCGAGGCGGCCCCCCTTGCGCCCGCCAGCGGTTCGCGCGGCGGCGACGATGTAAGCCTCGGCCATATCGGTTTCTCCCTGAATTCTTCTGAACGGTTGGTTGTCGGGGGCGGATTAAAGGGGGCGATGATGATTTAGTCAATCGATCAATTAACTCTTGTGGGGAGGCGCTGCATGCGCTTATCTGCGGCCCTTCACACGGCGGGACAGGGATCTCCGTGACTACCAGCGTACCGAACAGGCTTCCGGGCGGCAAAAATTCCACGGCAGAGAAACTGCTGGTGGCCGCGAGCGAGCTGATGATCGAACGCTCGTCGATCGAGATTTCGCTCAGCGACATTGCGCAGAAGTCCGGCGCCAACGCCGCGCTGGTCAAATATCATTTCGGCAACAAGGACGGCCTCTTGCTCGCGCTGCTCGCACGTGATGCCGCGACCGAGCTGTCCAACCTCGAATATCTCCTTGTGCAGCCGATCACGCCGACCGCGAAGCTGAAGCTGCATATCGGCGGGATCATCCGCGCCTATCACCGGTTCCCCTACATGAACCGGCTGATCCATTATCTCCTGCATGAGAGCACGGCGGAGTCCGCCGACGAGGTCTCAAAGTTCTTCGTCGCGCCCCTGCTCGATTTCCATCGCCGCCTGCTCGCCGAGGGCGTCAGCCGCGGCGAGTTCCGTATCACCGATCCGGTGCTGTTCTACACCAGCCTGATCGGCGCCTGCGATCACCTGTTCTTCGGCCGGCACGCGATGTCTCGCGCGACCGGCGTCGGCCCGGTCACCGACGAAGTCTGCCGGCAATACATCAAGCACATGGAAACGCTGATCTGCGGCGGCATCCTCACGCAAGCCGAGGAAGCTGCCGCGGCCGGATAATCGGCCCAAAACGTTCAAGAGAGACGTTTAAGTCCAGAGACGTTCAAGTCCAGAGAAGAAACGCCCAAGGAGAGGTACTAGCGATGCAGTTGAAAGACGTAGCCGTTCTCATCACCGGTGGTGGTTCGGGCCTTGGTGCCGCGACCGCCCGCGCCATGGCCGCCAAGGGCGCCAGGATCGGCGTGATCGACCAGAGCAAGGAGAACGCCGAGAAGGTCGCGGCGGAAGTAAAGGGCGTCGCGCTGCACGCCGACGTCACCGACGAGGACGGCATCAAGGCCGCGATCGCGAAGGGGGAAAGCGCGCATGGCATCGCGCGCGTGCTGATGAACTGCGCCGGCATCGGCGGCTCGCAGCGCATCGTCGGCAGGGACGGCGTCTATCCGCTGGCGAAGTTCGCGCGCATCATCAACGTCAACCTGATCGGCACCTTCAACTGCCTGCGCCTGTTCGCCGAGCGCCTAGTCACGGCAGAGCCGATCGGCGAGGAGCGTGGCGTCATCATCAACACCGCGTCCGCTGCGGCCTATGAAGGCCAGATCGGCCAGATCGCTTACTCGGCCTCGAAAGGCGGCGTCGTCGGTCTCACGCTGCCCGCAGCGCGCGATCTGGCGAGCCAGAAGATCCGCGTCAATACCATCGCGCCCGGCCTGTTCTTCACGCCGCTGCTGATGGGCCTGAGCGAAGAGGCACTGAAGAGCCTTGGCTCGCAGGTGCCGCATCCCTCGCGCCTCGGCGATGCAGCCGAGTACGGCGCGCTCGCCGTGCACATCGTCGAGAACGCCATGCTCAACGGCGAGACCATCCGCCTCGACGGCGCCATCCGCATGGCGCCGCGGTAAGTGATGCGTTTCTTCCTTCTCCCCTTGCGGGAGAAGGTGGCATAGGCGGCCTTCGGCCGCCGTTCTTAAAAGGACGCCGATGCTTCGCATCGGCTATGGCGCCGGATGAGGGGTTCTATCCGTGGAGACAAACCCCTCACCCAAGCGAACTCTTGGCTCACAGCGATCCATGCCCTCTCCCACAAGCGGAGAGGGCGCAGCAATCGGCACCTCATGCCGCGGATGCAGGAAGTTCACTTCCTCGACGAGCGAAAGCCTGTCTATATCAAGCGCTGAACCAGAATGATCCGCAAAGGACGATAATTCCGGGAGACGCAAAATGAGTGGGAATGCGGCGGCGGTGATGACGAAGCCCGCTTTTCGCAAGATCGAATGGCTGCCGCGCGACATCGACGTCGAGCGGCGCGACGACGGCACGGTGGTGCTGAAGTCGCGCATTCCGCTGCAGCCTTACGAGACGCACATTCCCGCCTCGCTGGCGAAATGGGCGAGGGAAGCGCCCGAGCGCATCTGGCTCGCGCAGCGCGGCGGGCCGGATCGCGCATGGCGCGAGGTGTCCTACGGTGAAGCCAAGCGAACGGTGGATGCGCTGACGCAAGGGCTGCTCAATCTCGGTCTCGACGGCCGGCCCGTTGCGATCCTCTCCGGCAATTCGATCGAGCACGCGCTGATGACGCAGGCTGCGATGCAGGCGCGTTCGCCGGCCGCGCCGGTGTCGCCGGCTTACTCGTTGATGAGCCATGATCACGTCAAGCTGAAATATTTGTTCGACCTGATCAAGCCGGCCGTCGTGATGGTGCAGGACGGTCCGACTTTCGAGAAGGCGCTGAAAGCGCTCGACCTCAACGGCGTTACCGTCGTTCACGTCGTGCGACCCTGTGAAGGCATCAAGAGCGTCAGTTTCGCTGAGTTTGCGACACCGCCGGTAACGGCTGACGTCGATGCCTCGATCGCGCAGATCACACCGCAGACGGTCGGCAAGCTCCTGTTTACGTCGGGTTCGACCGGCATGCCCAAGGCCGTCATCAACACGCAGGCGATGATGTGTGCCAACGCGGCGATGATGATGCAGGTGCGGCCGCGCGACCCGAATGGTCCGATCTCGACCATGCTCGACTGGATGCCCTGGAATCACACCATGGGCGGCAATGCCGCGTTTCATCCGATCCTGGTCGATGGCGGCACGCTCTATATCGACGACGGACGGCCGATGCCGGGCCAGTTCGAGGAGACGCTGCGCAATTTGCACGAGATCTCGCCGACCTACTACGCCAACGTGCCGGCAGGTTACGCCGCGCTCGCTGCCGCGATGGAGAAGGACGATGCGCTCTGCCGCTCCTTCTTCAAGAACCTCTCCATCATGGCCTATGGCGGGGCGCGCCTACCGGACGACCTCTACGACCGCATGCAGGCCCTCGCGGTGAAAACCACCGGCGAACGCATCGTGTTCTACACCGGCTGGGGCTCGACCGAGACCGCGCCGACCTCGACCGGCACCTATTGGGACACCGAGCGCGTCGGCCTGATCGGCCTGCCGTTCCCTGGCGTCGAATTGAAGATGGTGCCATGCGGCTCGAAGTACGAGCTGCGTCTGCGCGGCGTCAACGTCACGCCCGGTTATTTCGGTCAGGCTGAGCTGACCAGGAAGATGTTCGACGAGGAGGGTTTTTACTGCATCGGCGATGCCGGCATCTTCGTCGACGATGCCGATCCGGTACAGGGCATCATCTTCGCGGGGCGCGTCGTCGAGGATTTCAAGCTCACGACTGGCACCTTCGTGCATGTCGGCTCGCTCCGCACCGACGCGATCGCGGCCGCGACGCCGGTCTTGCATGACGCGCTGGTCGCCGGACAGGATCGCGCCTGCATTGGTTTGCTTGCTTGGCCGAACCTGCATGCATGCCGCCAGCTCGTCGGCAATTCGGAGCTGAGTTTTGAGGACGCAGTGAAGCACCCCGAGGTGATCGCCTGCTTCAGGCGTGGGCTGGAGACACACAACAGGGAATGCGAGGGCGCGAGCAGCCGCATCATTGCCCGCGCCATGCTGATGATCGAACCGCCATCGATCGATGGCAATGAGCTGACAGACAAAGGCTACATCAACCAGCGCGCTGGCCTCGAGCGCCGCGCCGCGCTGGTGGAGCGGCTTTATGCCGAGAAGCCTGATGACGACGTGATCGTGCTGCGATGAAATCAACACTCTCACCACTCGTCATTCCGGGGCGCGACGAAGTCGCGAGCCCGGAATCCATAACCACCAGTCGGGGGTATGGATTCCGGGCCTGGCCCTTCGGGCCATCCCGGAATGACGGCACAAACTAATGACAAAATAAAAAAGGTAAGCCGCCATGAACTTCGATTTCTCTGATGACCAAAAGCAGCTCCGCGACCAGGCGCGCAAATTCCTCAGTGAAAAATGCTCGCCCAAGGCGGTGCGCGTCGTGCTCGACGGCAAGGCGCCCTATGACAAGGAGCTGTGGAAGGGCCTCGCCGAGATGGGCTTCCTCGGTGTCGCCATTCCCGAGGAGTTCGGCGGCGCGGGTGCCGGCCATCTCGAACTCTGCGTGATCGCCGAGGAGATGGGCCGGGCGAACGCGCCAGTGCCGTTCTCCTCCACGGTCTATCTCGCGGCCGAAACGTTGCTGATCGCCGGGAGCGACGCGCAGAAGACAAAATGGTTGCCAGCGATCGCCTCCGGTGAGGCCATCGGTACGCTGGCGCTTTTCGAGGGCACGGGTAATCCGTCGCCGAAGAACATCAAGCTTGCCGCTTCCAACGGTTTGCTCAACGGTGTGAAGAAGCCGGTGCCGGATGGCGCGATTGCCGATTTCGCGATCCTTGCTGCGCGCACCGGATCCAGCGGTCGCGATAACGATATCTCGCTGTTCCTCGTCGATCTCAAGGCTGGCGGCGTCGGGGCGAGGAGCCTCACCAATCTCGATCCGACGCGCGTGCAGGCCGAGCTCACTTTCAAGAACTGCAAGGCCGAGCCGCTGGGCGCCGCCGGCGAAGGCTGGAGCATCCTGACCCAGGTGCTCGATCGCGCCGCGGTGCTTACGGCCTTCGAGCAGGTCGGCGGCGCCGATCGCGCGCTGGAGATGGGGCGCGACTACTCGCTCGACCGCATCGCCTTCGGCCGTCCGATCGGCTCGTTCCAGGCGATCAAGCACATGTTGGCGGACATGTATGTCGCGGCAACGCTGGCGCGCTCCAACAGCTACTACGGCGCCTGGGCGCTTTCGACCAATGCATCCGAGCTGCCGGAGGCCGCTGCCGCCGCGCGCATCAGCGCGACGCAGGCGTTCCAGCATTGCGCCAAGAACAACATCCAGGTTCACGGCGGCATGGGTTTCACCTGGGAGTTCGACTGTCACATGTACTACCGCCGCGCCAACGCGCTCGCGCTGGGGCTCGGCAGCCTATCGTATTGGGAAGATCAGCTGATCGACCGCATGCGCAAGAAGAACGCGGCGTAACGTGCCGTTCGTGTCCCGGACGCGATGCGGCACGTAGTGCCGCTTCGCAGAGCCGGGACCCAGGTGGCCGCAATGGACCCCGGATCAGCAGCGCACCACTTCGTGCTGCGCTGCGTCCGGGGAACGAACCGAGAGACAAGAAGATGAACTTCGACGACACCCCGCAGGAAGCCGCGTTCCGCACCACGGCGCGCGCCTGGATCGCCGCGAATGCGCCGAAGCAGTATGAGGACGAGCTTCGCGAATCCTCACTCGGCCGCACGCAGCTCAGGAACGCTGACATCCTGGACGTCGCAAAAGCCTGGCAGAAGAAGAAAGCGGATGCGGGCTGGGCCTGTCTGCACTGGCCGAAGGACTATGGCGGCCGTGGCGCTTCCCCGATCGAACGCGTGATCTGGCAGCAGGAAGAGGGCGTATTCGGCAAGCTCTCGGCGATGTTCATCATCGGCCACGGCATGTGCGGGCCGACCATGATGGCGTTCGCGCGTGAGGAGCATAAGCGCAAATTTTTGCCGCCACTTGCCTCCGGCGAGAAGATCTGGTGCCAGCTCTTCTCCGAGCCGGCCGGCGGCTCGGACGTCGCAGGCCTGCGCACCCGCGCCGAGAAGGACGGCGACGACTGGGTGATCAACGGCCAGAAGATCTGGACCTCGGGCGCGCATTATTCCGACTACGGCATCCTGCTCACCCGTACCGATCCCAACGTGCCCAAGCACAAGGGGCTCACCATGTTCTTCCTGGACATGAAGAGTCCGGGTGTCGAGGTGCGGCCGATCAGGCAGGCCAACGGCAATTCCGACTTCAACGAAGTCTATTTCACCAATGTCCGCATTCCCGATCACCAGCGTCTCGGCGAGGTCAATGACGGCTGGAACGTCTCGCTGACCACGCTGATGAACGAGCGGATGTCGATCGGTGCCGGCGTTGCCACCGGTTTCCCGGAGCTGTTCGACTATTGCGCGAGCTTGATGCTCGACGAGGGTCCGGCGATCGAAGACCGTAGCGTGCGCTCAAAGCTTGCAAATTACGCGGTGAGGGCGAGCGGCCTGAAGTACACCAGCATGCGCGCGATCTCGGCGCTGTCGCGCGGCGAGCGTCCGGGGCCGGAAAACTCCATCGGCAAGCTGGTCGCAGGCTCCATGATCCAGGAGGTCGCGATGTACGCGCTCGACCTGCAGGGCGCGGCCGGCGTCGTCAGCGGCCCCGAGGATGCCGAAGTCGCAGGCCGCTTCCAGGCCATGCTGCTGCGCGCGCCTGGCACCCGCGTCGAGGGCGGCACGGACGAGATCATGCGCAACATCATCGCGGAGCGCGTGCTGGGCCTGCCCGGCGACATCCGCGTCGACAAGGACGTGCCATTCAACAAGATCCCGACGAAGGGGAGAACTTAGCCGTCATTCCGGGGCGATGCGAAGCATCGAGCCCGGAATCCAGAGGTTGTGGATCGAGATTCCGGGTTCGCGCTTCGCGCGCCCCGGAATGACAAGAAAAAGGGAAGCGCCATGAATTTCGACGACACGCCGCAGGAAGCCGAGTTTCGAGCTACGGCCCGTACATGGGTCGCCGCCAACGCGCCGAAGGAGTTCGAGGAGGAGCTGTCAAAGTCCTCGCTCGGTCGCATCCGGCTTGCGAAACACGACATGGTCGAGGTCGGCAAGGCTTGGCAGAAGAAGAAATCGGAGGCGGGTTGGGCCTGCCTGCACTGGCCGAAGGAATATGGCGGTCGTGGCGCAACGCCGATCGAGCGTGTGATCTGGCAGCAGGAAGAGGGCGTCTACGGCAAGCTGACGCAGCCGTTCCAGATCGGCGAAGGCATGTGCGGCCCGACCGTGATGGCCTGGGGCAGCGAGGAGGCGAAGCGCCGTTACCTGCCGAAGCTCGCCTCGGGCGAGGAAATCTGGTGCCAACTTTTCTCCGAGCCGTCGGCCGGCTCCGACGTTGCGGGCTTGCGCACCCGCGCCGAGAAGAAGGGCGACAACTGGGTCGTCAATGGCCAGAAGATCTGGACGTCGGGCGCGCATTATTCGGACTATGGGCTCCTGATTGCGCGGACCGATCCCAACGTGCCCAAGCACAAGGGCCTCACCATGTTCTTCCTCAGCATGAAGAGCCCGGGCGTGGAGGTGCGGCCGATCAGGCAGGCCAACGGCATGCAGGAGTTCAACGAGGTCTATTTCACCGACGTGGTAATCCCGGACAGCCAGCGCCTGGGCGCCGTCGGCGACGGCTGGAACGTGTCGCTGACCACGCTGATGAACGAGCGCATGTCGATCGGCTCGCGGCTTGCGACCGGCGTGCCGGAGATGTTCGAGTTCTGCTCGAACCTGATGCTGGAGGATGGCCTTGCGATCGACGATCCCGCCGTGCGGTCGAAACTTGCGAGCTGGGCGGTGAAATCGAGCGGGCTGAAATATACCAGCTACCGCGCGATCTCGGCGCTGTCGAAGGGCGAGCGTCCGGGCCCGGAAAACTCCATCGGCAAGCTGGTGTCGGGCATAATGCTCCAGGACATCGCGACCTATGCGATGGACCTGCAAGGCGCGGCTGGCGTTCTCACAGGCGCGGACGAGGAAACTGTCCACGGCCAGTTCCAGCAGATGTTGCTGTCATCGCCCTCGATGCGTATTGCGGGTGGCACCGACGAGATCTTGCGCAACATCATCGCCGAGCGCGTGCTGGGCCTGCCCGGTGACATTCGTGTCGACAAGGACGTGCCATATAACAAGATCCCGACCAAGGGGCGGTGAAATCTCTCGTGTCCCGGACGCGATGCAGCACGCAGTGCTGCTTCGCAGAGCCGGGACCCAGCACAATGGGCCCCGGCTCTGCAGCGCACCACTTCGCGCTGCGCTGCGTCCGGGGCACGAAAGCGAGTTGATCCATGGACGCAAGCGTGAACCAAAAAGAC
The DNA here is from genome assembly GCF_024199885.1 of Bradyrhizobium sp. CCGUVB23. Taxonomy (NCBI): domain Bacteria; kingdom Pseudomonadati; phylum Pseudomonadota; class Alphaproteobacteria; order Hyphomicrobiales; family Nitrobacteraceae; genus Bradyrhizobium; species Bradyrhizobium sp. CCGUVB23. The sequence goes on along the minus strand of NZ_JANADQ010000001.1, from coordinate 3,111,451 downwards.
CGCATCGGCGTGCTCGAAGAGCTCCTCAACGAGCGCTATTCGGTGCGCGCCTTCCTGCCGAAGGAGGTCGATCGCGCGACCATCGCGCATGTTCTGACGACGGCCCAGCGCACCGCATCCTGGTGCAACAGCCAGCCCTGGCAGGTCGTCATCGCGAGCGGTGAGGCCAAGGAGCGGTTTCGCAAGGCGATCTATCAGGAGGCCTCAGGCGGCCTCGGCGATGACTACGATTTCACCCCCCCGCGCGAATATGTCGGCGCGTATCTCGAGCGCCGCCGCGAGAGCGGCTTTCAGCTCTACAACACGCTGGGCATCGCCCGCGGCGACAAGGCCGCCTACGCAAAACAGGCGCTGGAGAACTACAACTTCTTTGGTGCGCCGCATGTCGCGATCATCCACACCAACGAGCCGCTCGGCATCTATGGTGCGATCGATTGCGGCGCCTATGTCAGCAATTTCATGCTGGCCGCGCAGGCGCTCGGGCTCGGCACGATTCCGCAGGCCGCGCTGGCGCGTCATTCCGGCCTGATCCGCCGGCATTTCAATTTGGCCGACGACCGCCGCATCGTGTGCGGCATCTCGTTCGGCTATGCCGACCATGATCACAAGGTCAATAGCTACCGCACCTCGCGGGCAAGCGTAGCTGATACCGTGACGTTCGTGGACGAGTGAGTTGCGGCCGACGAAAGCCCCGATCGCCAAGATCGGGGCTTCGTTGTCGGCGTAGTTGTCGCTAGTAGATGCCGTACGCGCAGACGTTCACGACGCGCACGCGCGGGCCGTGCCGGGTGGGCACCACGCGTTGCTGGTAGCAGCCGCTCGCGCCGGTGTTGACATAGATTCCGCCATAACCCCAGCCCCAGCCGGGACCCCAATGATGATGGAAGCCGTGGGCCGACGCGGCGCTGGGCGCAAGGGCAGCAACGCCGAGCGAACCGGCGGCGACGAGACCAAGGGCAAGCTTACGAAACATTCTCTTCTCTCCAGTGTGGCACGAAGCCGTTGTTGTGTCCCTGCATCTCGGTCGGTGTGACTCCGAAACGCGTTCACATGCGCCGAGAAGAATCGTGTTTCAGGATTGTTTCGTGGAGAGCGGGAGGCGGGCCGGCCTCTGGGTTTTGCGCGTCGCGATGCGGCGCCGCGCGCCGTTCCGGCGGCGAGCAGCGGTCAACTGTATGAGGGTGGCGTCACCATCTCTCTTCCGTCATTGCGAGCGCAGCGAAGCAATCCAGAATCTTTCCGCGGCGACAGTCTGGATTGCTTAGCTGCGCTCGCAATGACGTGTGGGAGGGCAGTTGAGCTCAATCTCCACTCGTCGTCCCGGGCGCGCCAAGCGCGAGCCCGGGACCTCCGCGCGAGCGCGCTGCGCTCGTCGCGATAACCACAGGAAGGTGTTGTGGCGCGAGATCGCGGTTGCCGATTTTGCCGAAGTCAAAACCGCGGCGACCTCTTCTCCGCAAACGCCTTGATGCCTTCCTTGATCTCGTCGCCGCGCATGCTTTCGCGATGGCGGCGGTCGGCGGCGTCCTCGTCGAGCGCGCCACGGGAGAATTCGTTGATGGCGCGCTTCATGCCGCGCATCGCGATCGGCGCGTTGCCGGCGAGGATATTGGCGAGCTTGTCGACTTCCTCGTCGAGAAGCTCTGGTGCCACCATGGCGGTGAGATAGCCGATGCGCAGCATCTCCGGCGCGCTGATCCTTTGCGCGGTCAGGAACAGCATTTTGGCGTTATCGACGCCGAGCCGCGTCACATAACGCTTGATACCGCTGGTGTAGTAGTGAAGTCCCAACCGTGCAGCCGGCATGAACATCTCGGCAGTGTCGGCGCCGATGCGGAAATCGCAGGCGAGCGCAAGGTCGGTCGAGCCGCCATAGACGCCGCCGTTGAGGCGGCAGATCGTGGGCACGCCGAGATCCTCCAGCCGGTTGACCACGACCTCGAACGCCGAACCCGCGCTCTGCCGCTCCCTGGCGCTCACCGCACGCTCGGCTACCGAATTGAGATCGTAGCCGGCGGAGAAGGCGCGCCCGGTGCCGGTCAGCACCAGCACGCGGATGGCGGCATCGGCCTCGATCCGGTCGAACAGTTTTAAGAGCTCGCCGAGATCTTCGGCCTGCAACCGGTTGAGATGCCTCGGCCGGTTGAGGCGGATGGTGGCGCGCGCGCCGTCGATGTCGAGCAGGGGCGTGCTGGCGGTCTCGGCCGCATCCGACATTGCTGTCTCCACTTACTTGTTTTCGAGCGCGCGGCGTTTGGCTTCGGCATCGATGGTCTCGGCGAGATCGGGATGCCGTGCCATCAGCACGCGGAAATCGACGAGGTCGAGCACGAGCAGCCGCGAGACCGTGACGGTCGTGACGTTGGCGCCGCGCACATTGTTGCCGAGCAGCGCCATCTCGCCGAAGAACGCACCTTCGCCGAGCGCCACCTTCTTGCCAGGCAGGTCGACCTCAACCTCGCCGGAGGCGATGAAATACATGCAGTCGCCCTGCGCGCCCTTCCTGATGATCATGGTGCGGGCCGGCAGGTCCATGGTGCGCAGCATATGGGTGACATCGGCGATCGCGGAAGGTCCGAGAGCGGCAAAGAACGGCACCTTGCTGACGGTCTCCCAGGTCTTGAGGAAGTTGTCGCGGCGCGTCTCGGCGGCAAAGCCGGTCGCCAGAATACCGGTCCAGAGGCCGAACACGCCAAGGCCGGAGATCATCACCAGCGCGGCCACCATCCGCCCGAGCGGCGTCACCGGCACGACGTCGCCATAGCCGGTCGTCGTCAGCGTCACCACCGCCCACCATAATGCCGACGGCACGCTGCCGAAGGTCTGGGGCTGCACGTCGCGCTCCAGGAAATACTCGGCAACGGAGGCGAGAAACACCACCATCAGGAAGATCACGAGCACGCTGAGCAGCGGCCCCGATTCCAGCACCAGCACGCGGCGAAGCTGGCGCAGGCCGGGGATGCCCGGCACGACCTTGAGCACCCAGAGCACGCTGAGGAGCCACGCCGTCTTGGGTTCGACGCCCAGCACCAGCGCGACCGGCACCGCCAGCGCCCCGATCGCATCGACCAGCCCGCTCGAGGACAGCAGGTAGACCCCAAGCCGCTGCTGTCTTGCCATGTGGCGCAGCCGGACCAGCCATTCGAACACGAAATAGGCCAGACACGCCCAGAGCAACGCATTCGCCCAGTGATGCGCGGCTTCATAGGCCGGGTCGACCGTCAACAGCATCGTGGTCACGACGCCGACCGTGACCGCGACATAGGCCGCCGTGGTCATGTTCCGGCCGGCCGTCGCGGCCACGAATTTCGCCAGAGCGGGGGTCAACGGCTTGGACATACGGGATTGAGGTCCGGTCTTGGCTGGTTTGCCTGTCCCGGTTGGGACTGCCGCGCCAAAGTGCCTTCGCAGGCGAAGGCCGTCAACGACAGGACGCTGACAGCGTTATCGGCGCCTGCCATGCAAGCCGCAATCCTGGGGACGAAATGGCCGAGACCGCTATTTGAAATGGGGCGGCTCGTCGTAGCCGCGGCGGCTCGAGAAGAACAGCAGCGCCATGAGCCCGACGCCGACGATCACCGAGAAGCCCGCGCCCAGCGCGAGCGCCACGTAGCCTTCGGTCGGAATCGGCTCACCGTCGACGGACAGGGCAGAGTAGGCGAAATAGCCGACGCCGGCGAGCATCGCGAGCAGGATGATGATGAGCAGTGAACGCATGGCCGATCTCCGGTTGCGCGGAGCATCAACGGTTGCAGATCAAGTCAGTTCCAGGTCCGCGCGCGCCGTCGCGCGCGCGGGTTCCCGCGCCGCATGCGAGGCCAGGCTTCAGGCGCTCTGTGCGGTCTTCACCACCACCACGTTGGTGTCGTCATGCGCGAGAGCCTCGCGCGCTGTGGCGTCGCCAGGCTTCTCTGCATCGCCTGCGTGCCGCTTCAGATGCTCGCGCCGCATGCCGATCTCGTCGCGGACGAATTCATAGCCGAGCTTGAATGTATCGAGCCCGTCGGTACTGATGGTGCCGTCTCTCAGTCCCACCACGGCTCTGCGCAGGATCGCTTCGAGCTCGTCCGCCAGGCACTCGAGCTCGTCGAGCGAATGGGCATGCTCGATGCGCTCGCCGACATCGAGGATGGCCGTGGAGAGCTCGCTGGCCTTCTCCGGTGCGATCCTGGTGACCTTGGCGTAGATCGCCGCGAAGATCGAGCCGATGACGCTGAGCGCGCCGGCGCCCAGATACATCATGTCGCTGTATTTATCCATGAACGACTTGGTGTCGTCGTTGATGTAGTCTGCCGCGCCCTGGTGCGCCATGACGAAGGCGTCCTTGTCGACGGAGGCCGGCTCGATCCGGGTCGCGAACCCGCTTTCGAGGCCGAGCTCGGACTTGTTCTCGTAGACGATGCGCGCGAGATCGCCCGCAGTGGACAGCGACATCTTCGACTGCGCGACCAGCAGCCATTCGAGCCCGATCGTGTCGAGATCGTCGTCGGGAATCTCCGGCGAGGCCGACAGCGTTCCCGCCGTCAGGGTTTCCTCGGAAATGCCGGGAATCTTGCGCGCCAGCGCCTTGGCCTCGTCGATGGCGTTCAGTGTGAATCCGCCGCGCCTGGCGACCTGCTCATAGGCCTTGTCGCGCACCGCCTTCGAGGCGTGGACGATGGCAATCACCGCGCTATAGCCGCTTGCGGGTGCGAGCAGCTTGTCCAGCGTTACGCCCTGCGGGGCCATCTGCACGCGTGCCGCAGCGTCCGGCGTGTCGGGGACGTCGAGGATGCTGCGGACGAAGGCGAGCGAAGAATCGTTCTCGGCGAGCACCGCGATCTTCTTCTTTTTCAGTTCCGCGAGCGACTTGACCTTCTTGTTGCCGGGGCCGAGCAGCAGCACGAGATCGTGCTCGAGGATGGCGAGCGCGCGCGCCCGCGGCGGCACCTTGCCGTCGGTGCGCAGGATGGCGAGATCGGCCTGCTTGCGGTCGAATTGGGCAATCGCCTTGGCGTTGTCAGGATTGCTGACGATCTTGATCCGGAACCGCGACGCATTGTTCTTGAGCACGGCGGCGAGCTTATTGGCGAAACGCGCCTCGCCGCTATTGGCATCGCCGACGGCAAAGATCAGGGTCTCCGAACTGCGAAGCATGGCCCGGCCGCCCCAAACGGTGGCAAGCGACAGGATCAAGGTCAGCACGACATAGAGCACGACCTGCTGCTGATTGGTCTTGATGACCTTCGGGCGCGACTGTGGGGTCTGCTCGGTCGATGACATCTGGCCTTCAGCACTCATGGCTGGCCTTATTCCGTTGCCAGGCGGCGGGCCGGCCTGCCGGCAAAGGCCGTCCGAAAATTCGTAAACGCCTGAAAAAGTACGATAATCTTCTACCTCGGGATGATAGCTCCCTGGCGGCAGAATGCAAATTTCGAGCCGCAGGTAACGTTACCGCGAGGGGCGTGGCGGCGGTCCGTCCCTATCGTCGTTCGGCCACACCTTGCGATATTCCGGTTCCTTCCGGGGTGCATTCCGCCGCGAGAGATGTCATAAAAGCGCGATCTCGGCGATTTGGCCGGACCCAAGAAGAAGTCGCACTGAACGCTCCATTTTTTCTTCCACGTTCAATGAGGGCGTCCAGCTTTGTCGTTTCCACCCATGTCATCGGCGGTTCCGGTCGAAGCGCTCATTGGCTGGATGCTGCTGCTCACCTTCAAGCACATCATTGCCGACTTCGTCCTGCAGACCGCCTGGATGGCGCACGGCAAGGACCAGAAGCATGGCTGGGCCCTGCCGCTCCTGGTGCACTGCCTCGTTCACCTTGCGGTTGCGCTGCCGCTGATCCTGTTGGTCGCTCCAAGATTCTGGTTCGTCGCCCTGATCGATTTTGCGATCCACATCACCGTTGATCGGGCCAAGGGGCTGGTCTCCGCGAATTTCGGAGTCAACCAGGAGCATCCCTGGTTCTGGACCCTGATCGGCGTGGACCAGGCACTGCACCACCTCACCGGGTTCGGCCTGTCGATCTTCATGGCGGCGAACTGACCCCGCCGGCTTCGGCTGCGTTCTGATTCGTAAATCGGGCGCATGACCCCGGGACATACCGGCCCGTGTGGTTAACCTTTCGTTAGAGAGTCGCGCGGCATCTTCCGCATACGAGGGAGAACCGCAATGTTTTCAAGCCGAGACGCCTACGAAAGCGATTTCTGCCCGGTCCGCGACGAGCTCCTTGGCGAGATGTATCGCGCCAGCGAGAGCGGCCTGCCGAGGCTGGTCGAGAGTGTTGCCCCCGAGGCTCGCGCCAGGCTGGCCTTGTTCTGCTACCGCCGCAGCCATCTGCATTCGCTGGCGGTCGCGATCGCGGCGAGCTGCACGGAGCGCGAACTGATCGAGAGCGGGGGGCGCGTCGGCTCCACGCTTTACACGCTGTCGCGTGAAAGCACGGCCAAGGCATCGCCGGCGCTGTCGGGCAGCCGCAAGCCGATCACGCTGTCGACCAAACCGCTCTCGGTGCTTGCGCCGCTCGAGGACGAGTTCGACGACGATCTCGCTGAAGCCGTTCCAGCCTAAAGCGCGATAGATCGCGCTTTAGTTCTTTAGTCTGCGCATGATCTCCGCGCAAACGCCTCCCGCGTTTGTCGCGAGGGAAAACCGCTTCATACTTTTCCGGGTCATGCTTTAAGCGCCGATCTCGATCACCGGCAGTCCGAACTTCCGCCGCGCCATCGCGCATTCGGCATCGCCAGGCATGCAAGTACGGCACACCTCCGGCCGCACGGCATAGATGCCGCAGGCAGTCGCATCCCCGACTTTCCCTTTCAGCGCCGAACAGCGATCGCCGTCGCAGCGCATGCCCGATTGCCTCTCGTTGACGAACGCTTGCGGGATAGCTGCGAGCTCGTCCTCGCTCTCGATCGAGAAGCGCGGCCAGTTCGCCGAATAGGCGCAGCAGGCGCCGCAAGCCTGGCAGAGCTGCGACGGGTCGGTCGCGGAATTCTGGTCCATGTCGCTCAATTGTCCTTTGGCGGACCCCAGACCAGGCTCTGCCGCCACTTGGCGCGCAACACGTCGCGCCGCTCCGGATATCTCTCGTCGAGATAGGTCGCATCCACCACACGGTCGGTGCGGAAGCTGCGGAAATCGTTGCGCAGCTCGCACCAGGCTGCAAGCAGCCGCACTGCTTCGAGATAGCCGACCGCAATCGGCCAGATCGTGCGCTGGCTGTCGCGGCCTTGCTCGTCGCGATAGCGCAACGTGATCTTCTTGCCCTCATGGATTTGCGTGCGCGTGCGCACCATGTCCATGCGGTCGGGTTCACGATTCCAGCTCGGTCGCGCGCGGCTTGCCGGCTCCAGCACGAAGGGACGCAGGCGCTCGGGCACTGTGTCGGCGATCTTCGCCATCAGATCCTCGGCGGCGCGCGCCAGCGCCGTGTCGGCGTGGCCGGCAACCCATTGCGCGCCCAGCACCGCGGCCTCGATCTCGTCGGGTGTCAGCATCAAGGGCGGCAGATCAAAACCCTTTTCCAGGATGTAGCCCATGCCTGCCTCGCCGCGGATCGGCACGCGCTGGCCGATCAGCGTTGCGATGTCCCGATAGACGGTGCGCTTGGAGGTCTCGAGCTCGGCCGCGATCGCGTCCGCCGTCAGCGGTTTGCGGCTGCGCCGTAGCACCTGGATGATCTGAAACAGCCGGTCGGCACGTCTCATGACACGTCTTCCGATTTGGCGCCGTTTAAAAACCGGCGCGCGGATGCTGACAGGATGTTGGCAGCAGGGGAGTTTTATACCGGGACAACACTTCGAATGAAGAGGATTTGTCCATGATGCTTCCCACCACCTTTAGCCAGGCGAGCCCGCTGTGGCGGGTGCAGGCCTTGCTGCAAACCTTCACTCTTGGCCGTCTCGGCGCGTTCGATCTCATGTTCGTCGATCTCCGTCTCGCGATCGTCGCTCTCATCGCACGCTCGCTGCTCGGGGCTGCGGACGCCGTGGTTCGCCACGTCATGGGCCGCGCCTGGCAGGGGGCCCGTTTCGCGCAGGATATCACGGCTGCTGCCACCATGGTGGCAGCAGCCGGTCGGTAGGTTCCAACAACGGTTTCGGGGATCAGGAGCAATAGCATGATCACGCTTTACGGCTTTGGCATCGGCTTCGGCCTGCCGGAAATCAGCCCCTTCGTCACCAAGACTGAGGTGCAGTTGAAGATGGCAGGACTGCCCTACCGGAAGGAGCGGGCGATGCCGCCCGCTTCGCCCAAGGGGCAGTTGCCGTTCATCGACGACGATGGCGAGGCAGTTGCCGATTCCACCTTCATCCGGGCGCATATCGAACGTCGCTATGGTTTCGACTTCGATGCCGGCCTGTCATTGCAGGAACGCGCCCAGGCCTGGGCCTTCGAGCGCATGATCGAACATCACGTCTATTGGGGACTGGTCGGCGCGCGCTGGGTGGACCCGGTCAATTTCGCTAAGGGCCCGGCGCATTTCTTCGATGGCGCGCCGGAGCACAACCGCGAGAAGCTGCGGGAGGATGCGCAATTCCGCGTCGCCGAGAACTATCTGCTGTCAGGTCTTGGCCGCCACGCGCCCGATGACGACGTCGATCTCGCCGTGCGCTCGCTGTTTGCACTGTCCGTGCAGCTCGGCGACAAGGCCTATTTGATGGGCAACAAGCCCTCAGGCGTCGACGCCACCGCCTTCGGTGCGCTCGCGGGAATTTTGACGCCGTTCTTCGAATCCAAGCTGCGCGAGCGTGCGGAAGAGTTTCCGAACCTCACCGCCTATGTCGACCGCATGATGGATCAGTACTATCCGGAGTTCGCCTGGACGAAGCTGCGGCAGGCGGCGTGACAAAGAAAAAGAGCCGGCCCAAGGGGCCGGCTCTGATCGGGCTGGAATGATAGGCGCGCTCACTTCACCAGCTTGTACTTGCCGTTCGATACCGTGAGCAGGATGCGCGAGCGCTCGTCGAGGCCGTAGCGATCCTTTTCGGTGAAGTTGTAGACGCCCTGGCTTGCGGCCAATTCCTTCTCCGACAGCAGGGCCTGGCGGATCGCCTCGCGGAATTCCGGCGTGCCGGGCTTGGCGGTCTTCAGCGCCGTCGGAATGATGCGCTTCAGGAGCTCGAAGGCGTCGTAGGAGTGGCCGGCGAACTGGCTGCGGCTGTTCGGGCCATACTTGCCTTCATAGGCGGTGTTGAGCGCAAGGCCCGGCTTCTTGGTCTGCGCCTCGTCCGGCTGGTCTTCCGGATCCATCACGGGCCCCGAGGCCATCAGCACGCCTTCCGCCGCCTTGCCGGCGATGCGGATGAAGTCCATGCTCGCCGCACCATGGGTCTGGTAGATCAGGCCCTGATAGCCGCGCTCACGCAGCTCGGTCTGCGGCAGTGCCGCCGCGGTGCCGGACGCGCCGACCAGGATCGCATCGGGATTGGCCGCGACGAGCTTGAGCACCTGTCCGGTCACCGACGTATCGGGACGCGCGAAGCGCTCCTCGTCCGCGATGGTGATGCCCATCGGCCCGGTCTGCGCCTTCAGGTCGTTGAACCAGAGGTCGCCATAGGAGTCAGAATAGCCGATGTAGCCGACCGTCTTCACGCCCTTGGTCTTCATGTGATCGTACAACACCTTACCCACGATCGGGATCGGCTGTGGCATCGCGACCGACCACTTCGCCCGCTCCGGCGTGATCGGGAAGGGGGCGAGGCCGAAATGCGGAATGCCGGCTTCGTTGGCGACATTGGAGACCGCGATCGTCGGCGGCGTCAGCGCCGAGCCCATGATGATGTCGGCCTTGGATTCCGTGACGAAGCGCCGCGCGTTGGTGGTCGCAGTGGTCGGATCGCCGCCGTCATCGAGCACGATCACCTTCAGCGGCACGCCGGCGATTTCCTTCGGCACGAACTCCAGCGCGTTGCGCTCGGGAATGCCGAGCGCCGCGCCCGGGCCGGTCGTGGTGGTGGTGATGCCGACGGTGATTTCGTTGGTCTGGGCCATCGCGGGCAGCGCCGGCAGAGCCAGTGTTGCCGCTGTTATCGCGGCGCTCAGGTAAAACCGTTTCATTCTTTCCTCCCTTAAGGTGTGTCTTTGAAAGCAGACTTTGTGATCGAATTCAGCCCCGTCTTTGGGCGGTGCGGCGATTTAGCTCCAGAATCTAGTTGCCCACGAATTTGGCCACCATCTCCGGCGGAAAGGGCGCGGATTTCAGCTTGTCGGGATTGGCCGGGTCGCGGCCGACGAGGACGCGGGTCTCGAAGGCCTCGATTGCCAGGGCCTCGCCCTTGTAGACGTTGTGCTTCACCTCGAAGCTCGAGCGCTTGATGCTCTCGATCTTCGTCTCGATGGTGATCCAGTCGCCATGGGTCGAGGGGATGTAGAACTTCGCCCGCGTGTCGACCATGGGAATGCCGACCAGGCCGTATTTATGGACCAGGTCCTGCTTCGAGAAGCCGGCCTTCTCGAACAGGACCGAGGTCGAATCGTCGAACATCGAGAAGTAGCGCGGGTAATAGACGATGTTGGCGGGGTCGCAGTCGCCCCACTGGATCTGAACGTCGCGCCGATGAACGAACATGCGTAATGTACCCACTAATGCTGCGCCCTACCTCTCCCGAGGGAGAGGTAAGGTCGAAATCGCGGCTACAAATTCAGTCATTCGGTTTACTTCGGCGCCATGCGCAGCGAGCCGTCGAGCCGCACCACCTCGCCGTTGAGATAGGCATTCTCGACCATGTGCAGTGCAAGCGCGGCGAACTCGTCGGCATTGCCAAGGCGGCGCGGGAACGGGATCGCGGCGGCGAGCGAGTCCTGCGCCTCCTGCGGCAGGCTGGCGAGCAGAGGCGTGAGGAACAGGCCGGGGGCAATGGTCAGCACGCGGACACCGAACTGTGCGAGCTCGCGCGCGATCGGCAGCGTCATGCCGACGATGCCGCCCTTGGACGCCGAATAGGCTGACTGGCCGATCTGGCCGTCATAGGCCGCGACGGAAGCCGTGTTGATGATGACACCGCGCTCGCCGCTGGCCTGTGGCTCGAGCTTGGACATCTCGGTGGCGGCAAGACGCAGCATGTTGAAGGTGCCGATCAGGTTGACCTTGATCACCTTGTCGAAATCGGCAAGCGCCATCGGACCGTCGCGGCCGACCACGCGTTTGGCAACGCCGATGCCGGCGCAGTTGACGAGCACGCGGGCCGGACCGTGGGCCTTGGTGGCCGCCGCGATCGCGGCTTCGGCCGAGGCGGCGTCGGAGACGTCGCAGGTCACGGCCACGCCCTTGATCTCTGCCGCAACGGTTTCGGCGAGCTTGGTATTGAGGTCGCACACCGCGACCTTGGCGCCCTGCGCCGCCAGCTTGCGTGCGGTCGCCGCACCCAGTCCCGATGCACCGCCGGTGACGATGGCTGCCTGATCCTTCAACAACATGGCGTTCTCCTTTGGCGGATTGTTTCTAGGCGACCGATATCACACGGTCCGATGGATTTGCAGCATAGAGCTCGTCAATCAGGAGGCTGCGATGCTCGATCACGGCGCGCTGGTTGATCGAGCCTTTGTCGGTAACCTCGCCCTTGTCGATCGAGAGCGGCGCGTCCAGAAGGATCGCACGGGTGATCCTGGTCGAGGAGCCGGTGGCCGAGCCGAGGAACTGGGTGAGGCGCTCGCGGAACGCCTCGCGGACGAGACGGTCACGCGTGGTGACGACGAGATCGTCCGCCGGCAGCGTCGGGTTGATCAGGCGGCAGCCGTCGAGGTCGAGCACCACGAGCGCGGAAATCTCGTCGCGGTTGATGCCGGCGATGACGACGTCGCGCACCAGCGGCGCGCAGGCCGCAACGAAGCGCGCGCGCAGGGGGCCGACGCTGACCCAGGTGCCGCTCGCGAGCTTGAAGTCCTCACTGACGCGGCCGTCGAAGTCGAAGCCGGCATTGAGGTCATCAGGATCGGCGGGCTTCAGCGCATCGCCGAGCTTGTAGAAACCTTCCTCGTCGAAGGATTTTGCCGTGACGTCGGGCTGGCGCCAGTAGCCGGGCATGACGTTCGGGCCCTTGGCACGCACTTCCAGCTTGCCGTTGTTCGGCACGAGCTTGGCGTCATTGCCGGAGACGGGCAGGCCGACATGGCCGGAGCGGCTGGTGCGTGGATTGACCGACATGAAGAACGGCGCAGTCTCGGTGGCGCCTAAGCCCGTCAGCATCGGCACGCGATAGCCCTTCTCCTTTACCGCGAGCTCGTCGAGGCTGTTCCAGACGAAGGGCGAGAGCGCCGCGCCGGAGAAGAACATCGCATGCAGGCGGTCGAAGAACTTTGCGCGCAAGCCCTGGTCGTCGCGCAAATAGGGCAGCAGCGATTCGTAGCCCTTCGGCACGTTGAAATAGACCGTCGGCGAAATCTCCTGGAGATTGCGCACGGTCTCCTCGATACCTCCAGGCACCGGCTTGCCGGCATCGAGATACATCGAGCCGCCGTTATAGAGCGTCAGGCCTATATTGTGATTGCCGCCAAAGGTGTGGTTCCAGGGCAGCCAGTCGATGATGACCGGCGGCTCGTCCTTCAGGAACGCCAGTGTCTCGCGCAGCATCACCTGGTTGGCGCAGATCATGCGCTGCGTGTTGATGACGGCCTTGGGATTGCCGGTCGAGCCTGACGTCAGCAGGAATTTGGCGATCGTGTCGGGGCCGATTCTCCCGTGCAGCTCGTCGAGTGCAGGATGGATTGGCGTTGCCATGAGGTCGGCGAGCAGCGTGACGTTGCGTCCCGGCACGGTGCCGTAGGACGCGGCGATCTCGGTGCCGGGCGAGACGTTGGTGGCAAGCGCGTCCGCAAACCTGTCGGCGTCCTCGGCAAAGACGAGGCCGGGCGTCAGCAGCTTCATCAGATAAGAGAGCTTGCCGTAGTCCTTCGAGACCAGCGAATAGGCCGGCGAGACCGGGCAGAACGGCACGCCGGCATAGTACGCGCCGAAGGCGAGCAGCGCGTGGTCGATCGAATTGCCGGAGAGGATGACGACGGGCTTCTCTGCCGACAGGCCACGCTGGATCAGGCTAGATGCGATGTGCCGGCTCGCGGTGAGGAGCTCGGCATAGGTGATCTTGCGCCAGTCGCGGCCGCCTTCGCGCTCGGCCATGAAGACGCGATCCGGCGTCGTCTTCGCCCAATGATGCAGGCGGTCGGTGATGCGTACCGGATAGTCGCCGAGCGGCTGTTTCGGCCGCAAGTAAATCGTGCCGTCATCGCGCCGCTCGATGTTGACGACGGGATCGCCGAACGAGATCGGCCGCAGCGGGGAGGTGCTCGCCCCGCGCTCCGTGGTGGAAGAGGACGGCTTCGCGCTCATGACTTGGGCTTCACCTTGGCGGTCTTGTGCTCGAGGAACTCGCGGATCCGGCGCTTGGCTTCCTTGTCGCTCTGGGCAACCGTCGCCATCAGCGATTCCATCAACAGGCCGGCCTGCGGATTGGCCTCGGCGATCATCGGTAGCGCCTGGAGCACGGCGAAATTCGTCAGCGGCGCATTCGAGGCGATGCGCGCGGCGAGTTCGAGCGACTTCGTCAGCGAGCCGCCTTCCTCGGTCAGATATTGCGCAAAGCCGTAGGAGGCACCTTCGGTCGCGGGATAGACGCGGCCGGTCAGCATCATGTCCATCATTCGCGCGACGCCGATCAGGCGGGGCAGCCGCACCGAGCCGCCGCCGCCGACGAAGATGCCGCGCTGGCCTTCCGGCAGCGCAAAATAGGTCGAGGGCTCGGCGACGCGGATATGCGCGGCGCAGGCCAGCTCCAGCCCGCCGCCGATCACAGCACCCTTCAGCGCAGCAATCACGGGCACGCGACTGTACTGGATGCGGTCGAACACCCGGTGCCACATCTGGGAGTGAAGGAGGCCGCCAGTGGCGTCGTGGTCGGTCAGCTCGGAGAGATCGAGGCCGGAGGAGAAATGGTCGCCGATGCCATGGATGACGACCGCGCCGATGTCGTCCGGCAGCGTCGCAAAGCAGTCGCCGATCGCGTGAATGATACCGTCATTGAGCGCATTGCGCTTGGCCGGCCGGTTCAGGCCCACGGTCAAGACCTTGTCCGCCCTCTCGATCTTGAGCAGCGCATCAGGTCCCGCTGCTGCGGTATCGGCGTTTCCCTGGGTCATTTGCGTCCTTTTCAGAATAGTTATGTTGTATAACGAATTTCGGGGGAGTCAATACGGGGGTGGCGAGTTCCGGGCATCAGCTGGGTAGGCGGGGGCGGTCCACATCCGGTGTCGTCCCGGCGAAGGCCGGGACCCCCGCGCATGCGCTTGCGCTCGTCGAGATAACCCCAGGGAGAAGTTTGGCGAAGGCTCGTGGCCCGAATTTCCCCAACAACTCTATCCCGGAGTTATGGGGCCCGGGCTCGCGACTTTGTCGCGCTCCGGGACGACGAGCGGAGTGTGAGGCGCTGCTGTTGCAATATCCTCGTCATTGCGAGCGCAGCGAAGCAATCCAGGGTCTTTCCGCGGAGGAATTCTGGATTGCTTCGTCGCTTCGCTCCTCGCAATGACGAGGGGGCAGAATTGCGATCCAGTTGCAGCGCTCGCGAAAGACCTCACATCACCTGATGCACGTCGATCACCACGCGGTCCGCGTGCCGCGCGGCTGAGGCGACGAAGATGTGCTGCATCAGCCAGCGGTACTTCTCGTGCCCGGTCTCGAACCTCGGCACGGTGCGAAAGTAGATCAGCTCGGGGTCGACGAGTTCGCCGCGCTTGAGCTTCTGCAGCAGGTCCACCGGGCCGAAGCGGATGCCCTTGTTCTCGACATAGACAATGGCGCCGTCGTCGGTTTCGAAGGCGTACTTGGCTTCCAGGTCGATCAGCTCGCTGGGGCGGATGATCTGGAAGTCGGCGCCGAACGGCAAGACCTTGCCGTTGACAGCACCCCGCACCTCGCCGCCGATGATCGGGATGATGCGGCGGACACCCGTGCCGGTCTCGCCTGCGGTGATGACGTCGCCGATACGGGCGGTGATGGTGAAGACGTATTTTGTCTCGAGAGTGGGTGTGGTCATCAGTCGCCTCCATTGCATCGCGCCACCAAGGCGCGGCCCTCCCTTCTCCCCTTGTGGGAGAAGGTGGCGCGAAGCGCCGGATGAGGGGTTGTATCCGCAAACTCTATCGCGAAAAGATCTGTGCGCTGAGAGAGACCCCTCACCCGTCTCGCCGCTAACGCGGCGAGCCACCCTCTCCCACAAGGGGAGAGGGGAAGACAGCGCGTGACGGCTGAAACCCGAGCACGTTAGTGCGCCATCATCCGCGTCGGCAGCCAGGTCGCAAGCAGCGGGAAGCCGATCAGGATCACCAGACGCACCAGGTCGGTGGCCACGAACGGGATCACGCCCTTGAAGATGGTGGAGAAGGACACATCCTTCACCACGCTCTTGATGACGAAGACGTTCATGCCGACCGGCGGGTGGATCAGGCCGAGCTCGACCGTCATGACGATGATGACGCCGAACCAGATCGGATCGAAGCCGAGATGCGTGATCACGGGGAAGATGATCGGCACCGTGAGGATGATCATCGCCATGGCGTCCATCAGGCAGCCGAGCACGAGATACATCACCATGATCAGCGCCAGCACGCCGTAAGAGCCGAGGCCGAGGCCGGTGAGGAATTCCGTGACCTTCTGCGGGGTCTGCGTCACCGTGAGGAAATAGCCGAAGATCAGCGCGCCGATCAGCACGGTAAACACGGCGGCCGCGGTGCGCGTCGCTTGCAGGAGCGAGGCCAAAATCTTCTCGCGGTCGAGCCGCCCGGTGAGCACGCCGATGATGAAGGCGCCGGTGGCGCCGACGCCGCCGGCTTCGGTCGGCGTGAAGCGCGGCAGGAAGGGCAGGCCGTAGAGGCCGCCGATGACGAAGATGAACAGCAAGGCCGGCGCCCAGATGTCCTTCAGGCCCGCAAAGCGCTCGTTCCATGGCAGCTTCTTGCCCTTTGGCAAAAAATCCGGACGGAAGTATCCGATCAGGCCGATGGTGATCATGTACATGCTCATCGCGAGCAGGCCAGGGATGATGCCGGCGATGAAGAGCTTTCCGATGTCTTGTTCGGTGATGATGCCGTAGACCGCGAGCACGGTGGAGGGCGGCAGCATTGCACCTAGCGTGCCGCCGGCCGCGATCACGCCGGTGGCAAAGGATTGCGGATAGCCGAAGCGGCGCATCTCGGGGTAGGCGACGGCGGAGAAGGTCGCTGCTGTTGCGACGGAGGAGCCGCAGATCGCGGCAAAGCCGCCGCAGGCGCCGACGGTCGCGATGCCGAGGCCGCCGCGCAGATGGCCGACGAAGCCGTTGGCGGCGCGGAATAGCTCGCGGCTCATGCCGGAATTGCTGACGAAGGAGCCCATCAGCAAGAACATCGGGATGACGCCAAAAGTGTAGTCGGTGACCGTGCGCATCGACGTCTGGCCGACCAGTTTCAGCGCCGGCGTGGCGCCGACCAGATAGGAGAAGCCGGACACGCCGACGAGGCCCATGGCCATGCCGACCGGCACGCGCAGCAGCATCAGGAGAAACAAGGAAACGAAGCCGATTACGGCGACGGCATCGGTGCTCATGATTACTCCGTCGCCTTCAGCTTGGGATCGTGCATTTCTTCGGGGTGGAAGATCAGCCGGTAGGTGCGGATCGCGATCAGCAGCACCGCCGAGACGTCGCCGATCCAGGCGATCGCAAAGAACGGCCAGGTCGGCATGTGCATGTCGAAGGTCTGGACGTTGTCGTTGTAAGTGCCGCGTACCTTGTCGAACAGCGTCCAGGTCTGCACCGTGACGACGAACAGCAGCACCAGCGTTGCGAACACGTCGATCCAGCGCTGGTAGCGCGGGCTTGAATTGGCCCAGATCAGGTCGACCGTGATGTGCGTGCCGCGATAGGAGGTCGCGGCGATGCCCCAGAAGATCAGGATGCCGAGCAGCATGCGGCCGATGTCGAAGCTGTCGGGGATCGAATAGTTCAGCGTGTTGCGCAGCAGGACAGAAACGAAGATGTCGAGCGCGACGAGGCCGACGAAGCCGGCCGCGATCCATTCGATCGTGTCGATAAAGCGATCCATCCAGGCGCGCTTCATGGGGTGGTGATCCCTTTGCGTGACGTCATTTGCTTGTGTCCGGTCTCGCCGCGTACTTCACCTCGCCCTGCTTGCGGGGAGAGGTCGGAATGCGCGCGTAAGCGCGGATTCCGGGTGAGGGGGAGTCTCCGCGAGTCTGTCTGTCACCATATCTGCGGAAGCTGCCCCTCACCCCAACCCTCCCAGCGCGAGCGAAGCTCGTCGCGGCCCCGCAAGAACGGGGAGAGGGGGAAGAAGAGCTCTCCCGCGACGGCGTCGCGTCACTCCGCCAGCGCGTTGTATTTCTTCAGCGAGGCCTTCAGCTCGGCAAGCGCTGCGTCCGGATCAGTGCCGGTCTTCTTCACGCCCTCGCCCCAGGTCTTGACCAGCGGCTCGGCGGCCTTCTTCCAGGACGCGGTCTGCTCCGGGTTCAGCTTGTAGACCTCGTGGCCTTCCTCCGCCTTGATCTTGTCGATGCCGGCGTCCTCGAACTTGCCCCAGTGCTCGCCGACCACGCCGGCCATCTCGGTCGTGCAGTTCTTGTCGATCGCCGCCTTCTGCCTGTCGGACATCGCATTGTATTTGTCCTTGTTCATCACGAAGACGAACGTCGTGACATAGAGCGGCGCCTCCATGTCGTACTTCGTCACCTTGTCGATGCCGAACAGCAACAGCGAGCCCCACGGGAAGGTGACGCCGTCGGCGACGCCGCGCTCGATGATGTCGCGCACTTCGGGCGCGGAGGACTGCACGTTGGTGCCGCCGAGCGAGGTGACGAAATTCGCCATGGTGGCGTGGGCCGGGCGGATCTTCAGCCCCTTCACGTCCTCCGGCACCACAATCTTCTTGGTGCGGGAGTGGAACGAGGAGGGCGAGTGGACGAAGGCGAGACAGTATTTGACGTCCTTCATCTCCTTCTCGGCATATTTGCGATACCAGGCATCGAGCCCCATCGAGCCGCCCTTGGCGTCCGAGACCAGGAACGGCAATTCGCCGGCGCCGACGATCGGGAAGCGGCCGGGCTGGTAGCCCGGATTGACATAGGTGACATCGGCGATGCCGTCGCGGGCCATATCATAATGGTCGAACGCCTTGCCGAGCTGCTGCGCCGGGAACACCTTGCTCTTGATGGTGCCGCCGGAATCCTTCTCCACCGCGGCAGCCCAGTCTTCCAGCGATTTCTGAAGCGGATGCGAGGCCGGCACCCAGTGCGAGATCTTCAGATCGAAATTCTTGTCCTGCGCGAAGGCAGGCGTCACGCTTGCTGCCAGCAGCAACGCCAGACAGGCTTTCCTCATTGCTCGTCTCTCCCTGTTCTTGACCGCAGGCTTCTTCGGCCCGGTCTCGTTATTTAACATGTTATATAATTGGATCGCTGGTTCAAGCCGGAACTGGCAGCGCGGCTGCTTTCGTCTCGCGGAAAGCTGTCGCCCGGATATGTCGCGCTGCGGCGAATGGCACTCCCTTTTGCTCAAACGTTATATGTTATAATTATCGCGCGCGGACGACCGCGACAAGCAAGCTCGCGCCGCACCCTACAGGATCGGGAGGAGCAAGTATTGCGGACAAAAGTCGCAATCATCGGCGCTGGGCCGGCGGGACTACTGCTTGGCCAATTGCTGCACAGTTACGGCATCGACAATGTCATTCTCGAGCGGCAGAGCCCGGACTACGTGCTCGGGCGCATCCGCGCCGGCCTCCTCGAGGAGGGAACCGTTGCGCTGCTCGACGAAGTCGGCGCGGGAGCGCGCGCGCATGCCGAGGGCCTCTTGCATGAGGGCATCGAGCTTGCCTTTTCCGGCCGCCGTCACCGCATCGACATGAAGGCAGCGACCGGCAAGACGGTCATGATCTACGGCCAGACCGAGGTGACCCTCGATTTGATGAATGCGCGGAAGGCGGCGGGACTGACCTCGATCTACGAGTCCAAGGACGTGCAGCCGCATGATTTCGACGGCAGTCACCCGCGCGTAACCTACGTCAAGGACGGCGTCAGCCACGAGATTCTCTGCGACTTCATCGCCGGTTGCGATGGTTTCCACGGCGTCAGCCGCGCCAGTGTCAAGCCGTCGGCGATCGAGGAGTTCGAGCGGATCTATCCGTTCGGCTGGCTCGGCATTTTGTCGGATACGCCGCCGGTCAGTCATGAGCTGATCTATTCCAATCACGCTCGCGGTTTTGCGCTCTGCACCATGCGCTCGACGAAACGCAGCCGGCATTACGTTCAGTGCTCGCTCGACGATCACGTCGACCAGTGGCCGGATGATCGCTTCTGGGACGAGTTGAAGCGCCGGATCGATCAGGAGGCGGCCGACAGCCTCGTCACGGGACCCTCGATCGAGAAGAGCATCGCGCCCTTGCGCAGCTTCGTCGCCGAGCCGATGCGCTTTGGCCGGATGTTCCTGTGCGGCGATGCCGCCCACATCGTGCCGCCGACCGGCGCCAAGGGGTTGAACCTCGCGGCGTCAGATGCGCATTACCTCGCAACCGCGCTCCGCGAATATTACGACGAGAAGTCGAGCGCCGGGATCGATGCCTATTCCACCAAGGCGCTGGCGCGGGTCTGGAAGGCCGTGCGCTTCTCCTGGTGGATGACCTCGATGCTGCACAAGTTCCCCGACACCGGCACCATCGGCGCGCGCATCCAGCTCGCCGAGCTCGACTATGTCACGCAATCGCAGGCCGCGATGACGTCGTTGTCGGAGAATTATGTCGGGCTGCCGTTCTAACCACAGGTGTCATGCCCCGCGAAAGCGGGCATCCAGTACGCCGCGGCCTCTCCGTATCCCATCGCTGTCTCTGGAATACTGGATCGCCCGCTTTCGCGGGTGATGACAATCTTCGTGACGTGACAGCCGCGTGCGCATTTCAAACGCCCGCGCAAATGTCGTTTAAAACTTTGTAGGTGATGCATCCGTCACGTCCATCGCGTTCAATGGCGGCAATGAACGATGCGAGATGCATATGACCGCCACCGCCATTCCCGACGGCTTCGAGCCGCATTTCCGCAAAAGCCCACTCACCGATCCCTGGGAGCCGCTCTATTCAAAGCGCACCGACAAGGCCGTGATCGTTGGATTGCGGCTGGCAAAGCCGCACACCAACGCGCGCGGGCTCATTCACGGCGGTCTCATTGCCGCCCTTGCCGATGCCGCGATGGGCTATAGCTGCGCGCAGGCGACGGGCTGGAGGACCTCCTTCGTGACGATCTCGCTCGCCGTCGATTACGTCGGCGCGGCCGAGATCGGGCAGTGGTGTGCGGTCGAGAGCGAGGTGATCAAGACCGGCAGCACGATCTGCTTCGCGCAGTCGTTGATCAAGGCCGACGACGTCGTGATCGCGCGGGCCAACGGCGCGTTCCGCGTGGTGCCGAAGAAGGAGTGAACGGTCTTGTGTCCCGGACGCGGTGCGGCGCGAAGTGCCGCTCCGCAGAGCCGGGACCCATGCGTCCGCGAAGAGATGGGCCCCGGCTCTGCAGCGTATCAGTACCTGCTGCGCTGCGTCAGGGGCACGAGAGCTACCCGAACCGCCAGTTCGTCGTTTCCACCACGAGATCGATGAATGCGCGCACCTTGGCCGAAAGCAGCCGCGAGGTCGGATAGACGATGTGGATCGGCAGCGCCGGCAGCTCATACTTCGCCAGCACGATTTTCAGGCCGCCGCGCCTCAAGCCCTCGGCGGCCTGATAGGCCAGCACGCGCGTCACGCCGCCGCCGGCTTCGGCATATTGCAGGGCCGCGTCGGCGCTGTTGCTGATGAAGCGGGGAGACGGTGTCACCTCGATCTCGCGCCCGTCGCGCAGGAAGCGTCGGTCGGTCGCCGGGCCGAACTGGATGGTCTGATGCTCGAGCAGCGCCTCCGGCGTCTTTGGTTCGCCGTACCGCTTCAGATAGCCGGGCGAGGCCACGACGATGCGCCTCATCTCGCCGACCTGGCGCGCGACCAGAGACGAGTCGGCGAGATGGCCGATCCGCACCGCGGCATCGACGGCGTCTTCCACGAGGTTGACGAGATGATCCGACAGCCTGAGTTCGCAGGCGACTTCGGGATAGCGCTTGAGATAGGCGGTCATGACCGGCCCGACATGGAGCCGGCCGAACCCGACCGGCGCCGACACCACGAGACGTCCGCTCGGCCGGTTGCGCTCCTCCCGCGCGGAGCTGTCGGCCTCCTCGACATCGGCGAGGATCCGCCGCGCGCGCTCCAGATAGCGCGTGCCGACGTCGGTCAGCGTGACCTGCCGCGTGGTCCGCTGCAACAGCCGGGCGCCGAGATGTTCCTCCAGCGCCGCGATCAGCCGCGTCACCGCCGAGGGCGACAGCCGCAGTTTTCGTGCCGCCGGCGCAAAGCCGCGCAGCTCCGCGACGGTGACGAAGACGTGCATGGCCTCGAGCCTGTCCATGGCCATTATTGCATATATCGCAACGATGAAGTGTCAAGCTGGCTGATTGTTCTAAATCGAAAGGAGGCCATATTTTCGCGTGTGAGGGGCGCGAGAACGCGCCAGTGTCCTGGAGGTGCTCCGATGCCGTCCGCCCATACCTATGCCAGCGACGTCGCCTTCACGCCGGCAGTCAAATCGATTCAGACGCGAAAAGGCTCGCGCGAGGCCTATTCCCACGCCGAGCAGCGCGGTTGGCGCACCGAGGTCGACGAAAATCTCGCGGCATTCCTGGCCGATGCCAGCAGTTTCTATCTCGCTACGGCCTCAGCCGACGGCCAGCCCTATATCCAGCACCGCGGTGGTCCCAAGGGCTTTTTGAAGGTGCTGGACAAGCAGACGCTCGCCTTCGCCGACTACGCCGGCAACCGGCAGTACCTCACGCAAGGAAATCTCTCCGAAAATCCAAAAGCCTATATCTTCGTGATGGACTACGCCCATCGCCGCAGGGTGAAGATCTGGGGCGAAGCGCGCGTGGTGGAGGACGATCCTGCGCTGACGCAGTCGCTGATGCCAAAAGGCTACAAGGCCCGCCCCGAGCAGGTCATCGTGTTCAGGATCGAAGCCTGGGACACCAACTGCCCGCAGCACATCCCGCAGAAATTCGACGCGGCGGATGTCGCCGCAGCACTCGCGGCACGCGATGCAAGGATTGCGGAGCTGGAGGCGGAGGTGGCGGCGCTGAAGGGGCGGACGGTGGTTAGCTGAAGTGTCGCATTCAAACTAGCGCAGCGAAGACGCTGCCCCCTCTCCCCTTGTGGGAGAGGGTGGCTCGCCGCGTAGCGGCGAGACGGGTGAGGGGTCTCTCTCCACGAGTAAATCTCTCGCATGAATTCGCGGAGACAGCCCCTCATCCGGCGCTTCGCGCCACCTTCTCCCACAAGGGGAGAAGGGAAGTGGAGTTCGCGGCAAGACTACAGCGCACTCTCACCTTCGTGCTGGAAGCCGAGATAGCTCGCCGCGACGCGCTCGTTGGCCGCGATGTCGCTGGCCTTTCCGCTTAGCACGAACTCGCCGAGCTCCATCACGTAAGCCTTGTCAGCGATCTTCAGCGCGGCCTGTGCATTCTGCTCGACCAGCAACACCGAGACGCCGCTGGCGCGCAGCTCGATGACGATGCGGAAGATGTCGGCGACGATGATCGGGGCCAAGCCCAGGCTCGGCTCGTCGAGCATCAGCAGTTTCGGTTCTCCCATCAGCGCGCGGCCCATTGCGAGCATCTGCTGCTCGCCGCCGGACAACGTGCCGGCGAGCTGCTTGCGCCGCTCCTTCAGCCGCGGGAACAGCGCGTAGACGCGCTCGATCGAGTTCTTCGCCCTGCTCTTCTCGATGCGGAAGGCCCCGAGCTCCAGATTGTCCTCGACATTCATGGTCACGAACAACTCACGGTGCTCCGGCACGAGCCCTAGCCCCATCGCAACGCGGTCCTCGATGTCGAGCCGTGCGAGGTCCTGCCCGGCAAAGGCGACCCGGCCCTTCAGCGGCAGGATCCCCATGATGGCGGAGAGCAGCGTGGTCTTGCCGGCGCCGTTGGCGCCGACGATGGTGACGATCTCGTTCGCACCGACCTCGAGCGAGACGGAGCGGACCGCCTCTACCTTGCCGTACGACACATGCGCGTCGGTGACTGACAACAGCGCGCTCATGCCGCCACTCCGAGATAGGCCTTGATCACTTCGGGATTGGTCTTGATCGTGGCGGGCGTGCCTTCCGCGATCTTGGTACCGAAATCGAGCACCACGATCCGGTCGGCCAGATTCATCACGAAGCCCATGTCGTGCTCGACCAGCAGCACGCTCATGCCGCCGTCGCGCAAGTCGCGCAGCAGCTTGGCGAGCTGCTGCTTCTCCATGTGGCGCAGGCCGGCGGCCGGTTCGTCCAGCAGCAGCAGCATCGGATCGACGCACAACGCGCGTGCGATCTCGACGATGCGCTGTTGTCCGAGCGAGAGCGAGCCCGCGAGCTGATGCATCTGCTCGCCCAAGCCGACGCGCTCGATCTGGCGCGCGGCTTCCGCCAGCAGCCGCGCCTCGTCAGCGCGGTCGAGCCGCAGCATCGAGGCAATGGGGCCGGAATGGCCGCGCAGATGCGCGCCGATCGCGACGTTCTCCAGCACGGTCATGTCGGGCACCAGCTTCACGTGCTGGAAGGTGCGGGAAATGCCGAGCTTGACGATCTCCTGCGGCGGCGCCCTGTCGACCTTCTTGCCGAGCACCGAGATCGAGCCCGACGTCGCCGACAGCACGCCGGTGATCAGGTTGAACGTCGTGCTCTTGCCGGCACCGTTCGGACCGATCAGCGCGACGATCTCGCGGGCCTGGACGTCGAAGGAGACATTGTTCACCGCGATTACGCCGCCGAACTGCTTTCGCGCCTTTTCGACCTGGAGCAGCACGCTTGCCTCGCCTGGCGCGCGGACCCGCGCCGGCAGTGTCAGCGCAGTGTCCGGCTTCCTGCCGCCAGCCTTCTGCGGCAGCAACGACATCAGCCACGGCCAGACGCCGCCGGGTGCAAGCTGAAGCAGCGCCACTAGCATGATTCCGAACACGATGGTTTCGACCTGTCCGGAGCCCGGCAGGATGAGCGGCAGATAACTCTGCAGCACCTCCTTCAGGATCACGACGATCGCTGCGCCGAGAACGCCGCCCCAGACATAGCCGGCGCCGCCGACCACCGCGATGAAGAGATACTCGATGCCAGCCTGCGCGCCGAACGGCGTCGGATTCACTGCGCGCTGGAGATGCGCATAGAGCCAGCCGGAGAGACCTGCGAGCACGGCGGCATGGATGAACACCAGCAGCTTGGCACGCGGCGTCTGCACGCCAAAGGCTTCGGCTGCGACATGCCCACGCCTGAGCGCGCGGATGGCGCGGCCGGTGCGGGAGTCCAGCAGGTTCATGGTGAGCAGCGCCGAGACGATCACCGCAACCCAGATCGCGTAATAGATCGAGCCGGGTGAGAGCATCTTGAACGTGCCGATCGACAGCGGGGGGATCGCGGAGATGCCGTCGTTGCGTCCCAGAAACTCGAGCTTGCTGAAGAGGTAGAACAGTCCGAGCCCCCAGGCGAGCGTGCCGAGCGGCAGATAGTGGCCCGAAAGGCGGACCGTGATCAGTCCGAGCAGTACTGCGAACAGGCCACTGACGAGCAGCGAAAGCGGCAAGGTCAGCCAGGGCGACAGGCCATACGCCGTCGAGAGCACCGCAGTGGTGTAGGCGCCGAAGCCGACGAAGGCCGCCTGTCCGAACGAGGTCAGGCCGCCGACGCCGGTCAGCAGCACGAGGCCCATCGCAACCAGCGCGGCGAGGCCGATATTGTCCAGGAGCACGATCCAGAACGGCGGCATGCCGGGAATGAACGGGATCGCCGCCATGACAAGCGCGAAGACGAGAATGGGGAGCCGGCCGTTCATCGCGCTCAGTCCTTCTCTTCCTCGACCGCGGGGGCCGCGAGCGAGCGCAGCAGCAGCACCGGGATCAGGAGCATGAAGACGATGACCTCCTTGTAGTTGCTGGCGTAGAAGGACGAGAACGCCTCGACGATGCCGACAAAGAGCGCGGCGATCGCCGTCAAGGGATAGCTGACGAGGCCGCCGATGATCGCGGCGACGAAGCCCTTCAGGCCGATCAGGAAGCCGCTGTCGTAGTAGAGAGTTGTAATCGGGACGATCAGTATGCCCGACAGCGCACCGATCACGGACGCCAGCAGGAAGGCGATCTGCCCCGACAGCGAGGTGCGGATGCCGGCGAGCCGCGCCCCCAGCCGGTTGACGGCGGTCGCGCGCAGCGCCTTGCCGTAGCGCGTGAAGCCGAAGAACAGCCAGAGGCCGACGATGAAGGCGATGGTGATGCCGTAGACCGTGATGCTCTGGCCGGTGAAGCGCAACGCGCCGAGCGTGAAGGCCGTCGACAGCACCGCCGGTCCGCGCTGGCCTTCGGCGCCGAAGAACAGAAGGCCGAGGCCCTGCAGCGCAAGATGGACGCCGACGGAGGCGATCAGCAGCACGAGCACCGAGGTGTGCGCCAGTGGCTGGAAGACGATGCGATAGAGCGATACGCCGATCAGCGCGACGATGACGAGCGACAGCGCCATCGAGATCGCAACCGGCGGCTTCTGGCCGGCGAAGTAAAGGGTCGCCGCCAGCACGATTCCCGGCAGCACGATGTTGGTGAGGAAGGTGCGGAGGATCAACCGCCCGTGCAGCGCTTTGCGCGCCGCGAAAAGGTCGAACACAAAGGCGACGATGCCCATCGCGAGCGCAAGCTTGGCCGTGCCCGGCATCTGGCCGGAGGCGAGCGAGGCATAGGTCAGCGCGCCATACGTGACGAATTCGCCTTGTGGAATCAGGATGACGCGGGTGACGGCGAACACCAGCACCAGCGCCAGTCCGAGCAGCGCGTAGATCGCGCCGTTGGTGATGCCGTCCTGGAGAAGGAACAGCAGGATGGTGGTATTCAAGACCGGACGCTCCCCCTTAAGATCCGGACCGATCCCCCTTTCGCGGTGGATCGTCCCTCACAGCCATTGAAAATCGCTGACGATATTTGATATGATCAATAACAATTATCGAATATAACTTCAAGGGCCGGGGAACACCGGGCTTAAATCTAACGGGATTGCGAGCAACAGGCGATGACCGTTTCCAAGGCGGCGGAAAAATCGGCGGAAGCAACGGCAAAGGGCGCGGAGGCAGCCAGGGCGCGCAGGGACGCCAGCGATGAAGCCGGCGAGGCGCTTCAGCTTGGCGAGCTCTCCGAACAGCTCGGCTACGTGCTCAAGCGCGCCCAGCTCAAGGTATTCGAGAACTTCCTGCGCTGCATGGCTTCGCTCCAGCTCACGCCGGCGCAGTTTTCCGTGCTGTTGCTGGTCGAAAAGAATCCCGGCCGCAATCAAACCGAGATCGCCTCCACGCTCGGCATCCTGCGCCCGAATTTCGTGGCCATGCTGGATAATCTCGAGAGTCGCGACCTTTGCGCGCGGATCCGTTCCACCAACGATCGTCGCTCGCACATCCTGGTCCTGACCGACAAGGGCAAGGCCGTGCTTGGCCGCGCCAAAAAGCTCGTCGCCACCAAGCATGAGGCGCGGTTGAACGAGCTGTTGGGTGGGGCCAACCGCGAGTCCCTGATCGCGATGCTCTCCAAGATCGCCAACGAGTTTTGAGCGATCTCGTCACCCCGGAGCTCGGTTCTCGCCCCGCAACACCCTACGCTCCCTCCTCCCTTGCGGGGGAGGGCAGGGGAGGGGGGTAGCCCAGCAAAAGGTGCGTGAGATTCGCGAGCGGTCGATTCGCTAGAGCCGAGAGAGCGCGCCGTGCGGCACCCCCCTCCCTGGCCCTCCCCCGCAAGGGGGGAGGGAACGCACCTGTCGCGCGGCAAGAGACTCGATGCTCGCGGGCTTGGCGGTTTGCGTTTGATGCCAAGGCGATCGCTTGCTCGGCCCCGCTGCCGGAAGCGATTACGCCGCAGCGATCCGGTCGGGCAAGGCGGGCGCTTCCGGGGACAGGAAGCGGCGCTCGATTTCGGCTGCGGGCAGTGGGCGGCTGAACAGATAGCCCTGCATTTCCGTGCATCCTTCCGCCGCGATCCGGTCGAGCTGCTCGTGCGTTTCGACGCCTTCCGCCGTCGCCGTCATTCCCAACCCGCTTGCGAGCGCAGCAATCGCCCGCACGATGTTGAGTGATCCGGCATCGGTGGCGACGTCGCGCACGAAGGAGCGGTCGATCTTGATCTTGTCGAACGGAAAACATTGCAGATAGGTCAGCGACGAATAGCCGGTGCCGAAATCGTCCATCGCGATCCGGATCCCGAGCTCGCGCAGCCGGTGCAGCGTGGCGAGCGTCCCCTCCTTGTCCTGCAAGAGGACGCTCTCGGTGATCTCGATTTCGAGCCGGCTGGCGTCCAGCCCCGCGGCCGCGAGCGCGCCCACGATCACCTCGGCAAGACCGGCGTAACGGAATTGTACGGCCGATATGTTGACGGCGACGTGGAGGTGCTTTGGCCACCGGCTGGCGGTCATGCAGGCCTGCCGGATCACCCACTCGCCGATCGGCACGATCAGGCCGATCTCCTCGGCAAGCGGAATGAAGCTGCCCCGAGGGATCAGTCCGCGCTGCGGATGCTGCCAGCGGATCAACGCCTCGAAGCCGCTGATCGCGCCGCTGTGGCTCTTCACCAGCGGCTGATAGTGAAGCTCGAATTCGCCGCCAGCGAGCGCTTTGCGCAGATCGAGCTCCAATGCGCGGCGGCTTTGCACCTGCTCGTCCATCGCCGGCTCGAAAAAGCGGTACATGCCCCGACCGTCGCTCTTGGCCCGGTAGAGCGCAAGGTCGGCGTTGCGCAGCAATTGCTCGGGTGTTGCTCCATCGGTCGGCGCAATGGCGATTCCGATGCTTGCCCCCGCGATCGTCTGCTGAGCGTCGATCTCGAACGGCGCGCTCATCTGCCCGATAATGCGCTGTGCAAGCGTGCTTGCTTCGCTTGCCTCGCTGATCGGGCTTTGCAGGACGACGAATTCGTCGCCGCCCATCCGGGCGATCGTGTCGCCGGGACGAACGAGGCGGCGCAGACGCTCGCTCACGCCCTTGAGCAGGGCATCGCCGGCATGATGCCCCAGCGTGTCGTTCACCGACTTGAACTTGTCGAGGTCGATGTGATGCACGGCAAAGGTCTGGTTCGATGCGAACGCCTGCTCGAGCCGCTGGTTGAGCAGGGCGCGATTGGCAAGATCCGTCAGCGCGTCGTGATGCGCCATATGCGCGATTCTGAGCTCGGTCCGCCGCTGCTCGGTGATGTCTTCGTGGGTCGCCACCCAGCCGAGGTCCGGCATCGGGCGATGGCGGATCTTGAAGGTACGCCCGTTTCGCATCTCGACGATGCTGTCGACGGGCTCGGCCGAAACCACGACGCCGGTGCGCCATTTCATGTACTCGGCCCGCGACATCGCGGGCACGCTGCCGGCCTCAAAGCGCATGTCGACGATGTCCGACAGGGGCGTGCCGGGACGGACACGCTCAGGCGGCAGCCCGTACATGTCGATGAAGTCCTTGTTGCACACGATCAGCCGGTGATTGGCATCGAAGAAGCACAGCCCGTGCGACATGTTGTTGATCGCGATGTCGAACTGCATGTTGCGCTGTTGCAGCCGTGCGCTGAGCTCCTCGCGCTCGGTGATGTCCTCGTGGGTGGCCATGCCGCCGCCGTCCGGCAGAGGGTGAACGGTATAGGCGATGATCCGCCCGTCCGCGAAGTCCTGCACGGCCCGTTCGCTGACGATCGTGCGCTCTGTGCGGGCACGAACATAGTCATCGGCCTCACCGCGGACCTTCAATCCGAGCTTGAGCCGGTGCTGGATCAGATTGCTGACCGGTGTGCCCGGCCGCACTTCGTCCGGCGCAAGCCCGTACATGTCCATGTAGCGCTGGTTGCAGTAGATGACTTCGCGGCTCCGGTTGAACAGGATGATGCCAAGCCAAAGATTGTTGACGGCCTGCTCGAGCAACCCGCCCAAGGCGAGCGAGCCGAGCGGCTCCGGCGGGCCGTTGTCGGCGACCTGCCTGTCGCGATCCTCCATGTATGTTCGCCCCCTTCAAGCGCGGAAAGCATTAGAGCAGAGGCCGGTGAACGGTCTCCACGATCTGCCTCCCGCGCAGGCAGGTTCCTGAAGTTGCAGCGAATTTCACGTTAAGGGATGCAATGAGATTGCAGCGGGCAGGCAACCGCCTCCTGATGTGCAACGCGGTATAATTGATGCTTGATACATCATTTTAGATGTCATATGCTTGCTTTATCAATCACGGCGCTTGCCATGGGAGGTGCTGTCAGTGATTACCGCCGCGCAGCTTCGGGCCGCTCGCGCCCTGCTCGGGATCGACCAGCGCGAGCTGGCGCAGCGCTGCTCGCTGTCGCTGCCGACGATCCAGCGCATGGAGGCCTCCGAGGGCGTCATTCGCGGCAATGTCGATTCCCTGATGAAGCTGGTCGAGGCGCTCGCGGCCGCGGGCATCGAGCTGATCGGCGAGGGCGCGCCCTCGACCGGAAGTGGCCGCGGCGTACGGCTGAAATCCCAGCCCAGCGCGGGCGAGGACAACAAATGACGACGCGCGCACAACTCGCAATCCGGGAGCTCTAATGATCTCGGTGGCGCTATGGTCGGTGGCACTGCTGCTGGCGCTGGCGCCGGTCGGGATCGTGCTGTCGTCGTACCCGCGCGGTTCGGCCGTGCTCTATGGCGCCTGCCTGGTCGTCACCGCGGCACTCTGCGTCACCGCGCTCCTTCACCTGCTCGATTCGGCCCATCCCGTGTTGAGTGCCACTCTGCCGATCGGCCTGCCCTGGCTGGGGGCTCACTTCCGTCTCGATGCGCTGTCGGCCTTCTTCCTGGTCGTGATCAATCTTGGTGGCGCGGCCGCCAGCCTGTTCGCGCTCGGCTACGGCGCGCATGAAGAATCTCCCGGTCGCGTGCTGCCGTTCTATCCCGCCTATCTCGCCGGCATGAATACGGTCGTGCTCGCCAACGACGCCTTCAGCTTTCTGGTGGCGTGGGAGTTCATGTCGCTGACCTCCTGGGCTCTGGTGGTGTCGCACCACCGCGAGGCGGAGAATATCCGTGCCGGCTATGTCTATCTCCTGATGGCAAGCTTCGGCACGCTGGTCCTGCTGCTCGCCTTCGGTCTGCTTGCGAGCGGTGCCGGTTACGATTTCGACGCGATCCGCGCTTCGCATCCCTCGGCCGCGCTCGCCGGCATGGTGGTGATCCTCGTCCTGCTCGGCGCCGGCTCGAAGGCGGGCGTCGTGCCGCTGCACGCCTGGCTGCCACTTGCTCATCCCGCCGCTCCCAGCCACGTCTCGGCCCTCATGAGCGGCGTGATGACCAAGGTCGCCGTCTATGGTTTCGTCCGCATCGTGTTTGACCTGTTGCCGGAGCCTGAGTGGTGGTGGAGCATGGTGGTGCTGCTGGTCGGCGGCCCCACCGCGACGCTGGGCGTGCTCTATGCGCTGATGCAGCGCGACATCAAGCGCGTGCTGGCCTATTCGACCATCGAGAACATCGGCATCATCTTCACCGGCCTCGGGCTCGCGCTCGCTTTCAAGGCGCAGGGGCTCGACTGGGTGGCGGCGCTCGCCTTCACCGCGGCGATGCTGCACGTCTTCAATCACGCGCTGTTCAAGAGCCTTCTGTTCTTCGGCGCCGGCGCGGTGCTGGAGGCAACCGGCGCGCGCGACATGGAGAAGCTCGGCGGGCTGATCCATCGCATGCCACGCACGGCCTTCGCGATGCTGGTCGGCTGCGTCGCGATCTCGGCGCTGCCGCCCTTCAACGGTTTTGTCTCGGAATGGCTGACCTTCCAGGCAATCCTGCTGTCGCCGCAACTGCCATCCTGGGGTTTGAAGCTCGCCATCCCCGCGGTCGGCGGCCTCCTGGCGCTGGCGGCGGCTTTCGCCGCGGCCTGCTTCGTCAAACTCTATGGCATCAGCTTCCTCGGCCGGCCGCGCACGGATGTCGCCGCAAGCGCGCATGAGACCGATCGCTTCTCGCTGGCTGCGATGTTCGCGCTTGCGGCACTCTGCCTCGTCGCCGGCATCCTGCCCGGCCTGTTCATCGACGCGCTGGCGCCGGTGAGCAAGGCCATGGTCGGCAACGTCATGCCGCATCAGACCGGGCTGGAATGGCTCACGATCGTGCCGATCGCGGAAAGCCGCAGCTCTTATAACGGCCTTCTCGTCTTCCTGTTCGTTGCGCTCTGCGGCACCGCCGCGGCGTCGGCCATTCACCGCCTCGCCTCCGATCGCCTGCGCCGCGCGCCCGCCTGGGATTGCGGGTATCCCGACCCCGACCCCACGATCCAATACTCCGCCTCGAGCTTCTCGCAGCCGATCCGCCGCGTGTTCGGCAGCGTGATCTTCGCGGCACGCGAGATCGGCGAGATGCCACCGCCATCATCGCCGCTGCCTGCACGGCTCAAGGTCGAACTGCACGATCTGATCTGGGACGCGCTCTACGCGCCGATCGCGACGATCATCGGCTTCGCCACCGAACGCATCAACACCCTGCAATTCCTCACCATCCGCCGCTATCTGACGCTGGTCTTCGGAGCGCTCATCGTTCTGCTCCTGGTGGTGGCGCTATGACCGCGCTGCGCGACATCCTCTCGCAGGGCGCGCAGATGCTGCTGGTGCTGCTGCTCGCCCCGCTGCTGACCGGCTTTGTCCGCAAGGTGAAGGCGCGGCTGCTCCGCCGGCGCGGACCGCCGCTGGTTCAGCCCTATCGCGACCTCGTCCGCCTGATGCGCAAGGACGTCGTGCTCGCGGACAACGCTTCATGGCTGTTCCGCGTCATTCCCTATCTGATGTTTGCCGGCACCTGGGTAGCGGCTTCGCTGGTGCCGACCTTCGGCAACGGTCTGTTGTTCTCCGGGACCGCCGACCTCATCGCCATCATTGCGCTGCTCGGCAGCGCGCGTTTCTTCCAGGCGCTTGCCGGCATGGATGTCGGCACCGCCTTCGGCGGCATCGGCTCCAGCCGCGAGGTGATGATCGCGACACTGGCCGAGCCTGCCATCCTGATAACGGTGTTCGCGGTCGCCATGATCGCGGGCTCGACCCAGCTTTCCAACGTTGCCGAGTTCATGGGCTCGGACGCGGTCGGTCTGCGCGTGTCGCTCGGCATGGCGTTCGTCGCGCTGACCATTGTGGCGCTGGCGGAGAATGCCCGCATCCCCGTCGACAATCCCGCGACCCATCTCGAGCTCACGATGGTTCATGAGGCCATGGTGCTGGAATATTCGGGGCGGCATCTTGCGCTGATCGACCTGTCGTCGCAGCTCAAGCTGCTGCTCTACGTCTCGCTGATCGCCTGCGTGTTCCTGCCCTGGGGCACCGCGACTGCGGATGCGAGCGTCGCGACACTGGCGTTCGGCGCGCTGCTCTATTTCGGCAAGCTTGCAGTTCTTGGCTTCCTGCTCGCGCTGTTCGAGACGTCGATCGCCAAGATGCGCGTATTCCGTATTCCGGAGTTTTTGGGGGCGGCGCTGATGCTGGCGCTGCTCGCGACGCTGCTGCGCTTCGTGTCGGGGAGCCTGTAGGACATGAGCAGCCTGCAATTCGATATCGCCCACCTGCTCGCCGGATCGCTCGTGCTGGCGAGCTTCATGCTGCTTTACCAGGACCGGCTCTATGCGCTGCTCAACGTCTATGCGCTGCACGCCGGCGTGCTGGCGTTGTCGGTGGCCTGGCAGGCCTATGTGCAGGCGGCGCCGCATCTCTATGTCACCGCGCTGATCGCTCTCGTTTTCAAGGCCATCATCATTCCGGTAGCGCTGCACCGGATCATCCGGCGGCTCGGCATTCACCGCGAGATCGAGAACGTGATCGGCATCGGGCTCACCATGATGGCCGGCATCGGCCTCGTCGCGCTGTCGATGGTGGTGATGCTGCGGGTGACGCCGGGCGCGGATGCGCTCGCGCGCGAGGATCTGGCCTTCGCGCTGTCGGTGGTGCTGCTCGGGCTCCTGATCATGGTGACGCGGCGCAATGCCGTGAGCCAGGTGGTCGGTTTCATGTCGCTGGAGAATGGCCTCGTGCTGGCGGCGACTGGTGCCAAGGGCATGCCGCTGGTGGTCGAGATCAGCGTCGCCTTTTCGGTGCTGATCGCCTTCATCGTGATCGGCATCTTCCTGTTTCGCATCCGCGAGCGTTTCGACAGTGTCGATGTGCAGGCGCTCGACCGCTTCAGGGGAGAGCGGCGATGACGATCGACGCGCTCGGTGCCATCCTGTTGATCCCGGCCATCTCGGCCGCGCTGCTCGCGATACTGCCCGGCTACTTCCTGACGGCAAAGCTCAACGTCGTTGCGGCGCTCGCGACCTTCCTCACCTCGCTCTCGCTGTTCGTGATCGAACCGACGTCAGGGCAATATCTGCTGCTCGACGACCTCAACAAGGTCTTCATCGTGCTGACGACCTTCGTCGGCTTCACCACATCCGTGTTCAGCGCGAGCTACATCCATCACGAAATCGAGACCGGACGGCTGACGCCGGCCTTCCTGCGCTTCTATCACGCGATGTACCAGATCCTGATGTTCGCGATGAACCTCGCGCTCATCGCCAACAATATCGGCCTGATGTGGGTTGCGGTCGAGGTCGCGACGCTGACGACCGTGCTGATGGTCGGTATCTACCGTACCCATGAGGCGCTCGAAGCCGCGTGGAAGTATTTCATCCTCGGCAGCGTCGGCATCGCGCTGGCGCTGTTCGGCACCATCCTGGTCTACATGGCGGCGCGTCCTGCGGTGGGCGAAGGGCTCGACGGCATGGTGTGGACCGTGCTGGTCCAGCACGCCGCCGCATTCGATCCGGCGCTGCTCAACGTCGCCTTCGTCTTCCTGCTGCTTGGCTACGGCACGAAGGTCGGCCTCGCGCCGCTGCACGCCTGGCTGCCCGACGCGCACGCCGAAGGCCCAACGCCGATCTCCGCGGTGCTCTCGGGCCTTCTGCTGAATGTCGCGCTCTATGCGCTTCTGCGCTTCAAGATGATGCTCGCGGTCAATTCGGCGGCGATCGCGCCGGGGCCGCTGATGGTGACGATGGGCCTGATCTCGGTGATCTTCGCGGCGCTGATGCTGTACCGCCGCCGCGACATCAAGCGCATGTTCGCCTATTCCTCGATCGAGCACATGGGCATCATCGTCTTTGCCTTCGGCATGGGCGGGCCGCTCGCGAACTTCGCGGGCCTTCTGCACATGACCATGCACTCGCTGACCAAGTCCGCGATCTTCTTCGCGGTCGGTCACATCGCGCAGGTCAAGGGTACGCAGAAGATCGCCGACATTGGTGGGCTCACGGTGACCAACCCGGTGCTCGGCTGGGGCCTGATGCTCGGCGTCATCGCCATCGTCGGCCTGCCGCCGCTCGGCATCTTCATGAGCGAGTTCCTGGTCGTCAGCTCGACCTTTTCCCGCGCGCCATGGCTGACCGCGATCCTGGTGCTCGGTATCATCATCGCGCTCGGCGGGCTCTTGCTGCGGATCGGCGTCGTGATGTTCGGCGAGCCCAAAGGCAAGACCGCGCCGGCGGAGGCCTCCTACGTGCCGATGTTCACGCATCTGGCGCTGGTCGCGATGGCCGGGATCTATCTGCCGCCGGTCCTGGTGACCGGCTTTACTAACGTCGCAAAGCTGCTGGGATAGGCGATGGGTATCCTCGACAGCATCCCCCATGTTCACGCGGTGCCGTCGCACCGCCCCTGGCCGCGTGTCGTCGTGGCAGAAGCGGGCTGGCGGGCCGCAGTCGACGAACTGGCCGCCGGCCGTCTGACCCTGCTTGGCCTCTGGGGTGAGCCGGCCGTTGTCCACATGGCGCTGCTCAATGAAGCCGTCGCCGAGATCGCGGTCGTCACCTACGAATGTGCGGCGGGTAGCTTTCCAAGCGTCGCCCGCCATCACTCGCCCGCGCTGCGGCTGGAGCGTACCATCCACGACCTGTTCGGGCTGACGTCAACCAGCGCCGACGATGTGCGTCCGTGGCTCGACCATTACGTCTGGGACAAATCGTTCCCGCTCGGCAGCCGCAACGCGCCGCGCGAGGCGGTCCCGTATCGGTTCCTACCGGCCGAAGGCGAGGCGCTGCATCAGGTTGCGGTGGGACCCGTCCATGCCGGCATCATCGAGCCCGGCCATTTCCGCTTCACCGCCAATGGCGAGCATGTGGTGCGGCTGGAGCAATGGCTTGGCTATACCCATAAGGGCGTCGAATCCCTGCTGCAGGGCGCGAACCTTGAGGCTGCGGCAAAGCTCGCCAATCGTACCTCTGGCGACAGCGCCGTCGCCTACGCTTTTGCCTTTGCGCGCGCTGCCGAGGCAGCGCTCGACATCGAGGCGCCGCCGCACGCGACGCACTTGCGGGCGCTGATGGCGGAATTGGAGCGGCTTGCCAATCATTTCGGCGACATCGGCGCGATCTGCAATGACGCCTCTTTCGCGTTGATGCATGCGCAGACCGGCATTTTGCGCGAGCGCTGCCTGCGCGCCGCCGATGCTGCATTCGGCCATCGGTTAATGATGGACGTCATCGTGCCCGGCGGCGTGGTGCGCGACATCGCACCGGACGGCATTGCGGCACTGCGCACGCTGCTTGCCGAAATCGACAAGGTGTTTCCACGCCTGATCGAACTCTACGACAACACGGCGTCGCTTCAGGACCGCACCGTCACCACGGGCATCGTGAAAACGGAATATGCGCGCCAGTTCGGCGCCGGCGGCTATGTCGGCCGTGCCTCGGGGCGCAATTTCGATGCGCGGCGCATGCTTGCCTACGCCCCCTACGATCGGCTGTCGTTCGAGGTGCCGGTGCTCGAGGCGGGCGACGTCAATGCGCGGGTCTGGATCCGCATCCGCGAGGTCGAGCAGAGCGTTGCGCTGATCGCGCAGATTCTGGACCTGATGGCACCGGGCGAGATCATGAGCGCGCTGCCGGCCGGGCACGGCGAATGCGAAGGCCTGGCTGTGACCGAAGCGTTTCGCGGTGACGTGCTGGTCTGG
Organism: Bradyrhizobium sp. CCGUVB23; assembly: GCF_024199885.1. NCBI lineage: Bacteria > Pseudomonadati > Pseudomonadota > Alphaproteobacteria > Hyphomicrobiales > Nitrobacteraceae > Bradyrhizobium > Bradyrhizobium sp. CCGUVB23. Next base: position 3,075,423 of record NZ_JANADQ010000001.1, on the reverse strand, counting down.
CTCAGGCTGGACCGGGAGTTGCGCGTGCAGCGCTGCCACCTGCGCGATGCCTCCTGGTTCCAGTGGCCGCTGCTGGAGACCGCGATCGAGGGCAACATCATCGCCGACTTCCCGCTCTGCAACAAATCGTTCAACTGTTCCTATTCGGGCGCGGATCTCTGAGCCATGCGCAAGACCCTGCTCGAAAGTCTCACCCACGGCTCTCTGACCGAGCCCGCCCCGGCGCCGGACGAGACCGCGCTGGCTGAACTTGCCAGCAAGGTCGACCGCGCGGCGCAGGCAAGACTCGGCCGGTCGCTCGCGATCCGCCAGGTCGACGCCGGTTCGTGCAATGGCTGCGAGCTGGAGATCCATGCGCTCTCCAACGCCTTCTACGACATCGAACGTTTCGGTCTGCGCTTCGTCGCCTCGCCGCGCCATGCCGACGTCCTGCTGGTCACGGGACCGGTGACGAAGAACATGAGGCAGGCGCTGGAGCGGACCTATAACGCCACGCCCGATCCGAAATGGGTGGTCGCGGTGGGCGGCTGCGCCGCTGATGGCGGCATCTTCAAAGGCAGCTACGCCTGCGTCGGCGGCGTGTCCGAGGTCGTTCCGGTGGATCTGCACATCAAGGGCTGCCCGCCGTCGCCGCTCGACCTGCTGAAAGGCCTGCTCGCGCTCCTGGAGCACGTCGGCGGCAAGGAGTGAGCTGCGCCCACACATCCCGTCATTGCGAGGAGCGCAGCGACGAAGCAATCCAGACTGTATCCGTGGACGCAGCCTGGATTGCTTCGCTTCGCTCGCAATGACAGGGGAGAGCCGTGGCTCAATCCACCAGAATTACCCTGATGTCGTTCACGTTGGTCAGCGTCGGCCCGGGCAGCAGCAAGTCTCCGGTTGCGGCAAAGAACGCCGTCGCGTCGTTGTTGTCGAGATAGGCCTGCGGCTCGAGCGCCAGCGTCTTCATCTTCGCGAAGGTTGCAGCATCGATCAGTGCGCCGGCGGGGTCGGTGGGCTTGCCGGCGCCGCCATCGGCGCCGTCAGTGTCGCCGGCGAGCGCGGCGATGTCGGGTGTGTCCTTCAACAGGCCGGCGAGCGCCAGCGCGTATTCCTGGTTCGGGCCGCCGCGGCCATTGCCGCGCACGGTCACCGTGAGCTCGCCGCCGGAGAGGATGGCGGTGCGTTTGCCAGCGGCGCGCGCCTTCAAGGCCAGCCTCGCATGCTCGGCGGCAACCTCGCGCGCCTCGCCTTCGAGATCGGCGCCGAGATCGATCACCTCATAGCCCGCGTCCTTCGCGAGCTTGACGGCGGCGTCGAGGGACTGCTTGGGCCGCGCGATCAGTTCGAAATGGGCGCGCGCAAACGCGGCATCGCCGGGCTTGCAGCTTTCGTTGGCGGGATCGTCGAGCGCGCGGCGAACGGCATCGTCGATGTCGAGCTTGTATTTCGCGACGATCGCGCGCGCGTCAGCCAGCGTGGTCGGATCCGGCACGGTGGGGCCGGAGGCGATCGCGGAGGGATCGTCATGCGGCACGTCGGAGATCGCGAGCGTGACGATCTCGGCGGCATTTTTGCCGGCGCGCGCCAGCCGCCCGCCCTTGATGCGCGACAGATGCTTGCGGACGACATTCATCTCGCCGATCGGCGCGCCCGAGCGGAGCAGCGCCTTGTTGACCGCCTGCTTCTGGGCAAAGCTGATGCCGTCCACCGGCGCGATCCAGTTCGCCGAGCCGCCACCGGTGAGCAGCACCAGCAGCAGATCATCAGGGCCGGCCTCGCCAGCGAGCGCGAGCGTGTCAGCGGCGCCCTTCAGGCCGGCTTCGTCCGGCACGGGATGGCCGGCCTCGACCACGCGGATGCGTCGCGTCGGTACGCCGTAGCCGTGGCGGGTGGTGGCGATGCCGACCAGCCGCTCCGGATCGAGCTTGAGCCCATCGAGATAGTGCCGCTCTGCGGCCGCGGCCATGGCGCCCGCGCCCTTTCCGGCGGCGAGGCAGATCACGCGGCCCTTCGGCGCGGGGCGCAGATGCGGTGCGAGAATCGTGCTCGGATGGGCGGCGGCAACGGCGGCGTCATATAGGGCGCGGAGCAGGGGACGTCGGTCGGTCATGGCGATGCTTTCGTCAAGGAGAGGCGGCACCGGCGACCTCGCCGGAGTAGGCCTGCCCCTTGCCTAGCGCATCGCCGCGCAAAGCGTAAGCGGGCTTGCCCATCATTCGATTATGCGATCGCGTGATGGGCAACGAAAACCCCCCGCGAGACTCTCGCGGGGGGCGTTTTTCGCGGGCCAATCTGCCGGCGGCTAGCCGCCGACGTCGGCGCTGATCACGTCGCCGAACAGCTCCCACTTCTCGCCCTTGAACTTCTCGAGCTGGAGCTGGCTGATCGGCGCGAAGTCGGTCGCTGACGTATTGATCTGGATCCCGGGCAGCAGCACCTCGGTCCGGAAGTCCTTCAGGCTCGCCGCCTGCTTCATGATGTTCTCGCGCGTGAGATTGTCGCCGCACTGCTTCAACACCTGCACCAGGGTCTGCGCCACGCCGTAGCCGACGATGGTGCCGTGGTCGAGCTTGTCGCCGTCCGGGAAGTACTTCGTCATGAAGGCGAGAAACTCCTTCATGCCGGGATCCTTGTTCCATTGCGGGTCGGAAACGTCCTTCAGATAGTCCGCGGAGATGATGTCCTGCGAATTCTCGAAGCCCGCGGGCTTGAGCACGCTGCCGACCGAGGCCGAGACGTTGTTCAGGAAATGAAGCGGCTTCCAGCCGATCTCGGCGTTCTTCTTGATCGCTTGCGCGGCGAATTTCGGCGTCGTGATGTTCATGAAGACGTCGGCGCCGATCGATTTCAGCTTCACGATATGGTTGTCGATGGTCGGCTCGGACGTTTCATAGCTCTCCTCTGCGACGATCATGCTCGCTGCCTTCGCGCCGAGACCGTCCTTGAGGCCCTTGAGATAGTCCTTGCCGTAGTCGTCGTTCTGGAACAGCACCGCGATCTTGGCGTCCGGCTTGTTCTTCAAGAGCCACTTTGCGTAGATCTGCGTCTCGCTCTGGTAGTTGGGCTGCCAGCCCATGGTCCAGGGGAAGTCTTTCGGATCATTCCACTTGGTGGCGCCGGTCGCGACGAAGAGCTGCGGCACCTTCTTGGAGTTCATGTATTTCTGGATCGCCGAGTTTGGCGGCGTGCCGAGCGAGTTGAAGATGAACAACACCTCGTCGCTCTCGACGAGCTTGCGTGCTTGCTCCACCGTCTTCGGCGGCGAATAGGCGTCGTCATAGGAGATGAAGTTGATCTTGCGGCCGTTGATGCCGCCCTCATCGTTGATCTTCTTGAAATAGGCGGCCTCGGTGCGGCCGATGATGCCGTAGGCGGACGCAGGGCCGCTATAGGGCATGATGTTGCCGATCTTGATCTCGGTGTCGGTCGCGCCGGTATCGTATTTCTTCTGGGCGGATGCAGTGGAGGTCGAGGCCGCGAACAGCGCAAGCGCGACTGACGCGGCAGCAAGTTTGCCAGTGACAGCGGGCATTCCAGTCTCCCTGATTTTCTTGGTGTGTGTGCGTCCTTTTCTTGTCGTTGTTTTTTTTTGCGACGTGGCAGCAATTGAATACGATTTGCGTTGCAGCATCAAGAAAAAGCCCCCGCAACGGCGTCGTGAGGGCTGCTCCTTTAGTAGTCATCCGCTTGGCGGAGGCGTGCGAAACATTGGATGATGTGCGCACGTGACCGGTTGCAGTTGCGAGATAGCGGCACGCGCCGAGCATGTTGTTGATGGAAGTTGTTCAAACTGTCTCTTGCGATTTTCGGTTGTGCGCACCCCGCGTACCCTAGTGGCCGAGTTCGCTGGAGATGACGTCGCCGAACAGCTCCCACGACCTGCCCTTGAAGCGCATCATCTGGAGCTGTGCGATCGGCGCGAAATTGTCCGGCGCGGTGTTGATCTTGATGCCGGGAAGCAGCGTGTCCGGAGCGAAATCCTTCAAGCTCGCCGCCTGCCTCATGACGTTCTCGCGCGTGAGATCGTCGCCGCACATCTGGAGAACCTTCGCCATCGTCTGCGCCGCGCCGTAGCCGAACGCGACGGCGGCGTCGAGCCTGTTCGCCTTCGGATCAAATTGCGCGAGGAAATCGTAGAACCTCTTCATCCCGTCGTCGGCGTTCCACTGCGGGTCGGTGCCGTCCTTGACGTAGGTCGCCGAGAGGATGCCCTGCGACACCTCGAAGCCCGCCGGCTCGATCACGCCGCCGACCGATGCCGAGACGTTGGAGATGATTTGCATCGGATGCCAGTTGATCTCGGCCGCCTTCTTGATCGCCTGGGCGGCGAATTTCGGCGTGGTAATGCTGATGAAGACGTCGGCGCCCGAGGCCTTTAGCTTCACGACGCGCTCGTCGATCGCTGGCTCGGAGGTGTCGTAGCCGTCCTCGAGCACGATCATCGAGGCCTTCGGCCCGAGGCCGTCCTTCAGGCCCCTCAGATAGTCCTTGCCGAAATCGTCGTTCTGGTAGAGCACGGCGATCCTGGCTTCGGGCTTCTCCTTGATGATGTATTTGGCGTAGATGCGCGCTTCGCTGGCGTAGCTCGGTTGCCAGCCCATGGTCCATGGGTAGTTTTTCGGATCGTTCCATTTGGAGGCGCCGCTCGCCACGAACAATTGCGGCACCTTCTTCTCGTTCATGTACTTGCGGATGGCGGCGTTGGTCGAGGTGCCGAGCGATCCGAAGATTAGGAACACCTCGTCGCTTTCGACGAGCTTGCGGGCCTGTTCGAGCGTCTTCGGCGGCGAGTAGGCATCGTCGTAGGAGATGAACTTGATCTTGCGACCGTTGATACCGCCTTCCGCATTGATCTTGTTGAAATAGGCCTCTTCGGTCTTGCCGATCACGCCATAGGCGGAGGCCGGACCGCTGTAGGGCATGATGTTGCCGATCCTGATCTCGGTGTCGGTGGCGCCGGTGTCATATTTCTTTTGTGCCAGAGCTGTGCCGTTCGTTGCGGTGCACAAGATGAATGCGGCCGACAGGGCCGCGAACTGAAGACGGACGACAGCCATTGCTCTCCCACCCGGTTGGATCGGCTCTGCATTGAACAAGATTGGCGCCGGCCGTCAACAAAAAGCCCCCGCGATCGCTCGCGGGGGCTCACCTGGTAAGCTGTTGCGTCAGCGCTTCATTGGGAGGGGACGTCGCCGCTGATGATCTCGCCGAAGAGTTCCCATTTCTCGCCCTTGAAGCGTTGCATCTGGAGCTGGCTGATGGGGGCAAAATCGGTCGCGCTGGTATTGATCTTCACGCCGGGCAGCAAGGTGTCAGGAGCGAAGTCCTTCAGGCTCGCCGCCTGCTTCATGACGTTTGCGTGGGTTAGATCATCGCCGCACATTTCCAGCACCTTTGCGAGCGTCTGCGCAACGCCATAGCCATAGACGACGAAGCTGTCGTTCTTGTCCGTGCCAGGCATGTACTTGTCGACGAACTCCGACCACTTCTTCATGCCGGGGTCACTGTCCCACTGCGGGTCGCCGGCGTCCTTGCCGTAAGTGGCAGACAGGATGCCTTGCGAGTTTTCGAGGCCCGCGGGCTTCATCACGCCGCCGACCGAGCTCGAAACGTTGGTGACGATCTGAAGGGGCTTCCAGGAAAGCTCGGCCACCTTCTTGATGGCCTGGGCGGCGAATTTCGGCGTTGCGTAGATCACGAACACGTCCGGATTGGCGGCCTTGATCTTGACGATATGGCCGTCGATCGACGGCTCGGACACCTCATAGCTCTCTTCCATGATGATGTTCGAGGCCTTGCCGCCGAACCCGTCCTTGGTGCCCTTGAGATAGTCCTTGCCGAAATCGTCGTTCTGATAGAGCACCGCCACCTTGGCGTCGGGTTTCTCCCTCAAGAGCCACTTCGCGTAGATTTGCGCTTCGCTCTGGTAGGAGGGCTGCCAGCCCATGGTCCATGGGAAGTTCTTTGGATCGTTCCACTTGGTGGCGCCGGTCGCGACGAACAGCTGCGGGATCTTCTTGGCGTTGAGATATTTCTGGATCGCTGTGTTGGAGGGCGTGCCGAGCGGGTTGAACACGGCCAGCACCTCATCGCTCTCGACGAGCTTGCGGACCTGCTCGACCGCCTTCGGCGGCGAGTAAGCGTCGTCATAGGTGACGAAGTTGACCTTGCGGCCATTGATGCCGCCCTTGTCGTTGATCATCTTGAAATAGGCTTCTTCGGTCTTGCCGATGACGCCGTAGGCGGAGGCCGGACCACTATACGGCATGATGTTGCCGATCTTGATCTCGGTGTCGGTCGCGCCGGTATCGTACTTCTTTTGGGCGAGTGCTGCGCCGGAGGTGATCGTTGCGACCGCCGTTCCGACAGCGACGATTCCCAGTATTCTTGCGAACAGCAATTCAGTCTCCTTTAGACGTTTCAGTTCTTCTTGAGTTTGCCAATCAACTGTTGGCTGACGATCGCAACCTGCCTTGCGCCATGCGGCACCAGGAAGATGACGAGGAACAGGAGCACGCCGAACACTGCGCCGGAGAGGCCTTTTGAGATGCTTTCCGCCATGTTCGGCACGAAGATGATGAAAGCGGCGCCGACGAACGAGCCGGGCAGCCAGCCGACGCCACCGACGACCATGCCGAGGAACAGCGAGATCGCGAGCGTGATGGTGTAGCTGTCGGGTGCGACGAACTGCACCGCGATGGCGCTGAGGCCGCCGGCGACACCGGTGATGCCGGCGGACACGCCGAAGGCCAGCGTCTTGTAGAGAGCGACGTTGACGCCCATTGAGGATGCCGCGATCTCGTTGTCGCGGATCGCCATGAAGGCGCGGCCCGAGCGGGAGCGCAAGAGATTCACCGAGAAGATGTAGATCGCGAGCGTGACGACGAGCGTGAAGTAATAGAGCCACATGTCCTGGCCCATCGGCAGGCCGAACGGGGCGTCCGGCTTGGTGACGACGAGCCCCTGTACGCCGCCGGTCCAGTGCTCGAGGAAGTTCAGCTTCAGAAGCTGCGGCATGGCGGTGGCGAGCGCAAACGTCGCGAGCGCGAGATAGACGCCGGAGAGCCGCAGCGCCGGCTGGCCGAACAGGAAGCCGAAGCCGAAGCAGATCACGCCGGCGACCGGCAGCGTGAGCGCATAGTTGACGTTGAACTGCTCCATCAGCACCGCAGTGACATAGGCACCGACGGCGTAGAACGCGCTCTGGCCGAGTGAGAACTGGCCGCTCCCGCCGGTGAGAATGTTCAGCGCCAGCACTGCGAGCCCGTAGATCAGGAGCATCGTCAGCTGGAAGATGATGAAGTTCTTGGCGAACAGCGGAACGATCAGGAGTACTGCGAGCACCACCAGCGAGGTGGTCGTGCTCAGCGTCATGGCCCGCTTCGGAACTGCCTCGACCGCCTCGTGGCCTTCGGCAACGACTTCTTCTGCTGCGCTCATGATCAAACTCGCTTGACGATGTGCCGGCCGAACAGGCCAGCGGGTTTGACGACCAGGACGGAAATGATCAGCGCGAGCGCGATCGGGAGCTTCAGCTCATTGCCGACGCCGGGGATGTAGGTGCCGGCGAGGTTCTCGAAGATGCCGACCAGGAAGCCGCCGACCACCGCGCCGAACGGGCTCGACAGGCCGCCGAGCACGGCCGCGGCAAAGCCGTAGATCAGGACGCCGCCCATCATGTTGGGCTCGAGAAATACCACCGGGGCGATCAGCATGCCGGCGATCGCGCCGATCGCCGATGCCATGCCCCAGCCGAGCGCGATCATCCAGCTCGTGTTGATGCCGACGAGCCGCGCCGATTCAGGCAGCGAGGCAGCTGCCCGCATCGCGAGGCCGATTCGAGTGTACTGGAAGAAGAAGAACAGGCCAACCAGCAGCAGCAAGGTGACGCCGATCATGCCGGCCTGGTGGGTCGAGATGAGCTGGCTGCCGAGGAACGGCGAGGAGCCGAACGGGGTCGGATATTGCTTGATGGTGAAGTCCCAGATCAGGCCGGCCGAGGAGTTGATGATGGCAAACAGCGCGATGAAGCCGGCGACGTTGGTCAGGATCGGCGCCTTGGCGAGCGGCTTGAACAGGATGCGCTCGATCGCGATGCCGCCGACGAAAGCGAACGCCAGCGTGATCACGAAGGCGGCCCAATAGGGCACACCCCATTGCATCAGCTGCCAGGAGATGAAGGTCGCGAACATCGCCATCTCGCCCTGCGCGAAGTTGAGATGGTCGATCGCCTGGTAGATCATGACCACTGCGAGCGCCATGCAGGCATAGATCGCGCCGGTCGCAATCCCGGCCAGGACCTGGTTGGTGAAAAGCTCCATCGTCCCGGCTCCCTCAGTAACCCAGATAGGATTTGCGGATGTCCTCGTTGTTCGCGATGTCCTTGGCGTTACCCGACATCACGATGCGGCCGGTCTCGATCACGTAGGCCTGGTCGGCGAGCTCGAGCGCGAGCTGGGCGTTCTGCTCGACCACCAGGATCGTGACCTTGTCTTCGCGGTTGATCTTGCCGAGGATCTTGAAAAGGTCGCGTACGACCAGCGGCGCAAGTCCGAAGGACGGCTCGTCCAGCAGCATCAGGCGCGGCCGCAGCATCAGCGCACGGGCAACCGCGAGCATCTGCTGCTCGCCGCCCGAGAGCGTGCCGGCCTGCTGGGTGTGCCGCTGCTTGAGGACCGGGAAATGCGCATACATGCGCTCGATGTCGGTGACGATGCCGGCATTGTCCTTGCGGGTGATGGCTCCGAGTTGAAGATTTTCCTCCACCGTCATGTTGGTGAAGGTGCCGCGGCCCTGCGGCACATGCGCGATGCCGAAGCGCACGATGTTCTCGGTCGAGCGGCTGGCGAGCGGCTTGCCGTCGAACTCGATCGCACCGGTGGAACGCACCATGTTGCAGATCGCGCGCAGCGTCGTGGTCTTGCCCGCGCCGTTGGCCCCCAAGAGCGTGGTCAGCGAGCCCTCGTTGAGCGAAAAGGACAGGCCGTGAAGGGCCTGCACCTGGCCGTAATAGGCGCGCAGGTCCTTGACGTTGAGCAGCATCGTCATTGGTCCTTGCTCCCGAGATAGGCCTTGATGACGTCGGGATCCGCCTGCACCTGGGCGGGCGTGCCTTCCGCGAGCTTCTTGCCGAAATTCAGCGCCACGACATGGTCGGCGATCGACATGACGAGGCCCATGTGGTGCTCGACCAGCAGCACGGTCATGTGGCGGTCGTCGCGGATGCGGCGGATGAGGTCGCCGAGCACGTAGACCTCTTCATGGTTGAGACCGCCGGCCGGCTCGTCGAGCAGCAGGATTTTTGGATCAGCCGCCAGCGCCCGCGCCAGCTCGACGCGCTTCTGCGTACCGAAGGGCAGGCCGGAGACGGTGGTGTGAGCGACGTCCTCGAGGTCGAGATAGGCGAGGATCTCGTGCACCTTCTTGTTGACGCTCGACTCGCTGCGGCGAACCCAGGCGAGGCGAAGCGAGTCGCTGATGATGTCGCTGGAGGTGCGCGCATGCGTGCCGACGCGCACATTGTCCATCACCGACAGGTTGGGGAACAGCGCCACGTTCTGGAAGGTGCGGCCGATGCCGATCTCGGCGATCCGGTGCGGCGGGCGCGTCAAAATGCTCGCGCCTTCCATCAGGATGTCGCCGGACGAGGGCTGGTAGAGCCGCGAGAGGCAATTGAACAGCGTGGTCTTGCCGGCACCGTTGGGGCCGATCAATCCGAGGATCTGGCCCTTGTGCATGTCAAAAGACACGCCGTTGAGCGCGACGATGCCGCCGAACACGACGCTGACGTCGCGAACCGCGAGCAGAGGAGAATTCCCCTGCGCGAGCTGTACCTGCGTCATCTCGTCTCGCCTACACCGTTGAGTGGGCCGGAGGGCGACACGAAGCGCCCTCTGCAACGACGACGGCTATCTGATCCCCTCGGCCACACGTGCAACTTTTCCTCCTGATTTTAGCTTCTTGCCGGCTTCTTTTTTGAATTGCGGCGCTATTCCGCCGAGCGCCGCTTCGATGTTCCTTACCATCGCCAAGAGACGTGGTCCAATGTCGGTGATCAAACGCTCTTCCGTGAAACGGAATGCGGGCGCGCCGCAATTGAACGCGTAGGGTCCGGTTCCGTCGTTCAGCCTGAGTGCGACGCCCGCGGCGCCGATGTCGTCGTGCCAGTCGCCGACTGAAATCGCAAAGCCGTATTTCGCGACCGTCTCGCCGGAACGCTCCAACCCGTCGCGCAATTTCGGCCAGCGGCTGCCGTAGTGTTCGCGCAGGTCGCGCAGGAGCGAAGCGCGCTCCTCTTCGTCGAGCGCCCAGAAATAGGCGCGGCCCATCGCGCTGGTTGCAATTGGCACGCGGGAGCCGACGTCAAGTTGAACGCCGACCGTTTCGCTGCCCCGGCTCTGCCCGAAATAGATCATGCTCTGGCGGTCGCGACCGCCGACCGCGACCGCGCCGCCCGTGGCGCGCATCACTTCCTCGCGAAACGGCTCGGACAGGTGTCGAATGCCGAGATTGGCCAGCGCCGCGTAACCGAGCGCCAAGGCGGCGGGCGCGAGCTGGTACTTTTCGAAGCGGGGAACCGGTGTAAGATAACCGAGTTTCGTCAACGTATAAGTCAGCCGCGACACGGTTGGCTTGGGCAAATTCGTGCGGGCCGCGATCTCCTGATTGCCGAGAAGCCCGTCGTTGGGTTGGAATGCGCGCAATACATCGAGCCCGCGGGAAAGCGCGACGACGAAGTTCCGATCGGTCGCTGGTTTCTTTCCTGTACGCTTCATCCCTGATCTGCTTCTTGCGCGGAGTCGTTGACAAGGCTCGTGCTTCAAAATAACCCTGCCGTCAAGATGCGGAATTAAATTCCGCACTGCGAAATTGAAACAAAAGTAAATCCTTAACTGGAGGGTATGCCGTGAGCGAAGTGGTCAAGCTTGAGCGTCATGACGAGATCGGGGTCGTCACGGTCAATAGCCCTCCGGTAAATGCGCTCAGTGCGGCCGTCCGCGGCGGAATCCTGGAATGCGTCAAGCAGGCGGTCGCCGATCCCGACATCAAGGGCATCGTGCTGACCTGCGCCGGCCGCACCTTCATCGCCGGCGCCGATATCACCGAGTTCGGCAAGCCGCCGAAGCCGCCCGCGCTCAATGACGTGCTCTCGGAGATCGAGAATTCGCCCAAGCCCGTCGTCGCCGCGATCCATGGCACCGCGCTCGGCGGCGGTCTCGAGGTTGCGCTTGCCTGTCATTTCCGTGTGGCGACGAAAGAGGCAAAGCTCGGCCTGCCCGAGGTGAAGCTCGGTCTCCTGCCCGGCGCCGGTGGCACCCAGCGTCTGCCGCGAGCGGTCGGCCCGGAGCTCGCGGTCAAGATGATCGTCGGCGGTGATCCGATCGGCGCGGCGGAAGCGCTGAAGAACGGCTTGATCGAGGAGATCGTCGAAGGTCCGGCGGCCGGCGGCGAAGCCTTCGTCCGCAAGCTGCTCGCCGAGAAGCGTCCCTTGCGGCGCCTGCGCGACGACGACAGCAAGATCGCGGCTGCCAGGGCCGATCGCTCGATCTTCACCAACGCGGTCGCCGCGATGACTAAGAAGTCGCGCGGCCTGGAAGCGCCGTTCGCCGCCGCGGACGCCGTTGGCTATGCCATCGACCTGCCGTTCGACGAGGGCCTGAAAAAGGAGCGCGAAGGCTTCCTCAAGCTCCTCACCAGCGACCAGTCCAAGGCGCAGCGCTACGCCTTCTTCGCCGAGCGCGAGGCCAACAAGATCGCCGGCGTGCCCGAGGGCACCAAGTCGCGTCCCGTCGAGCGCGTCGCCATCCTCGGCGCGGGCACCATGGGCGGCGGCATCGCGATGTCCTTTGCCAATGCCGGCATCCCCGTGACCCTGATCGAGACCGGCGAGGAGCAGCTCAAGCGTGGCATGGGCATCATGCAGAAGAACTGGGAAGCGACCGCGGCGCGCGGTGGCATCCCGGCGGACGCGCCCGCCAAGCGCATGGCGCTGATCAACGGTGTTGTCGGCATCGAGAATGTCGGCAATGCCGACCTCGTCATCGAGGCCGTGTTCGAGACCATGGCGGTGAAGAAGGAAGTGTTCGGCAAGCTCGACCAATACGTCAAGCCGGGCGCCGTGCTCGCCTCCAACACCTCGTATCTCAACATCGACGAGATCGCCAAGTCCACCAAGCGTCCGCAGGACGTTTTGGGCATGCATTTCTTCTCGCCGGCCAACGTCATGAAGCTGTGCGAGATCGTGCGCGCCGACAAGACCGCGCCGGATGCGCTGGTGACCGCCGTCACCATCGCGCGCAAGATCGCGAAGGTGCCGGCCGTGGTCGGCGTCTGCGACGGCTTTGTCGGCAACCGCATGCTGGCGCAGCGCGGCAAGCAGGCCGAAAAGCTGCTGTTCGAAGGCGCGCTGCCGCAGCAGGTCGACGCTGTCGTGACCAAGTTCGGCATGCCGATGGGTCCGTTCGCGATGGGCGATCTCGCCGGCCTCGACATTGGCTGGCGCTCGCGCAAGGACCGCGGCATCAAGTCGGAGATCGCGGACGCGCTGTGCGAAGCCGGCCGCTTCGGCCAGAAGACCGGCAAGGGCTATTACAAGTATGAAGCCGGCTCCCGCGCGCCGCTGCCCGATCCCGAGGTCGAGAAGCTGATCGACGAGACCTTGCTGCGGCTCGGTCGCAAGAAGCGCGTCGTCAGCGACGAGGAGATCCTCGAGCGTATGATGTACCCGATGATCAACGAGGGCGCGAAGATCCTCGAAGAAGGCATCGCCGCGCGTCCGTCGGATATCGATGTGGTCTGGCTCTATGGCTACGGCTGGCCGATCTATCGCGGTGGCCCGATGTACTGGGCTGACACGGTTGGCCTCAAGCACATCGCCGATCGTTTGTCGGTCTACGCCAAGGAGACCAACGACCCGAGCCTCGAGCCCGCGCCGCTGCTGAAGAAGCTCGCGGCCGAAGGCAAGACCTTCGCCTCGCTCGCAGCCGAGTCGAAAGCGGCGTGATGCAATTGGATCGCGCTGGCCGCGTGAATTTCACGTTCCAGGGGACTCTCTCTCCGTTCCCTCCCCCCTTGCGGGGGAGGGCCAGGGAGGGGGGTAGCCCCGGGCGAGGTCAGCGCTCGTGGCACCCCGTTCCCCAACCCTTCCCCGCAAGGGGGAAGGGAGCTCGGGCAGTGTGCCCACCTCACGCAAAATCGCTGCAGGCCATGCAGAGTAACGAACCTCAATGACCCATCCCGGCGAACAGTTTTATCCCGAAGGCGTGCATTGGGACGACACGATCGTCCAGGGCACGTTGCCTGATCTCCTCTCGAAGGCAGCCGCCGACTTCGGCGCGCGTGCCGCGCTCGAATTCCGCGATCGCCCGATCAGCTACACCGAGCTGGAGGCGATGGCGGAATCGGCCGCCGCTGCCTTCCTGCGCGCCGACTGCAGCAAGGGCTCTTCCGTTGCGCTGTTCCTCGGCAACACGCCGGATCATCCCGTCAATTTCTTCGGTGCGTTGAAGGCCGGCGCGCGCGTCGCGCATCTCTCTCCGCTCGACGGCGAGATCGCGCTCTCGCACAAGGTCCGCGACTCCGGCGCGCGGGTGCTCGTCACCTCGAACTTGGCAGCGCTGCTGCCGACCGCGCTGAAGTTTCTGGAAAAAAACCAGATCGACCGCCTGGTCGTCTGCGAGGACGATCATTGGGGCAAGGTGGGCACGCCGCAAGCCGCGATCCCCGCCGATCCCAGGATCGTCACCTTCAAGACCTTCGTCGACGGCGCGACCAAGCCGGCGCAGTGGCCTGTCGTCACCGCCGATGACGTCGCGCTGCTGCAATATACCGGCGGCACCACCGGTCTGCCGAAAGGCGCGATGCTCACCCATGGCAATCTCACCTCGGCCGTGTCGATCTACGACGTCTGGGGCAAGCCGGCCCGCGCCGCGCGCGGCAACGTCATCGAGCGCGTGATCTGCGTGCTGCCACTGTTCCACATCTACGCGCTGACCGTCGTTCTCTTGTCCTCGCTCCGCCGCGGCAACCTGATCTCGCTGCACCAGCGCTTCGACGTCGAGGCTGTCATGCACGACATCGAGGTCAAGCGCGCGACCTACTTTCCGGGCGTGCCGACGATGTGGATCGCGATCGCGGCGCTCCCCGATCTCGACAAGCGCGATTTCTCTTCGCTCTCCCTGATCGGCTCCGGCGGCGCGCCGCTGCCGGTGGAGGTGGCGAATTTCTTCGAGCGCAAGGTCGGCAAGAAGCTCAAGAGCGGCTGGGGCATGACCGAGACCTGCTCGCCAGGCACCGGCCATCCGCCCGCCGGTCCGGAAAAGCCGGGCTCGATCGGGTTGATGCTGCCCGGCATCGAACTCGATGTGGTGTCGCTCGATGATCCCACGAAGGTGCTGCCGCCGGGCGAAGTGGGCGAGATCCGCATCAAGGGCCCGAACGTCACCAGGGGCTACTGGAACAAGCCAAAGGAGAGCGTGGAATCCTTTGCCGATGGCCGCTTCCTCACCGGCGACATCGGCTATCGCGACGCGGACGGCTATTTCTTCCTGGTCGACCGCAAGAAGGACATGATCATCTCCGGCGGATTCAACGTCTATCCGCAGATGATCGAGCAGGCGATCTATACGCACCCGGGCGTGCACGAGGTCATCGTCATCGGCATTCCCGACCAATATCGCGGCGAGGCGGCCAAGGCGTTCGTCAAGCTCAAGCCGGATGCCACGTCGTTCTCGATCGACGATCTGCGCGCCTTCCTCACCGGCAAGGTCGGCAAGCATGAATTGCCGGCCGCCCTCGAATTTGTCGATGAGCTGCCGCGCACGCCGGTCGGCAAGCTGTCGCGCCATGAATTGCGCCAGCAGCAGAAACCATCCCAATCCACCCAACAAAGCGCTACAGGAGTCCGCTCGTGACCGACGCCGTCATCGTTTCCACCGCCCGCACGCCGATCGGCAAGGCCTATCGCGGCGCGCTCAACAACACCGAGGGCGCGACGCTGCTCGGTCATGCCATCGGCGAGGCCGTTGCGCGCGCGAAGATCGATCCGAAGGAGGTTGAGGACGTCGTGATGGGCGCCGCCCTCCAGCAGGGCTCGACCGGCGGCAACATCGCGCGCAAGGCGCTGCTGCGTGCCGGTCTGCCCGTCACCGTCGCTGGCACCACCATCGATCGTCAGTGCGCCTCCGGTCTCCAGGCGATCGCGCTTGCCGCGCGCTCGGTGATCTTCGACGGTGTCGAGATCGCGGTCGGTGGCGGCGGCGAGTCGATCTCGCTGGTGCAGAACGACAAGATGAACGCCTTTCACGCCCAGGACCCGGCGCTGCTCAAGATCAAGGGCGAGGTCTACATGCCCATGATCGACACGGCTGAGGTCGTGGCGAAGCGCTATGGCATCTCGCGCGAGAAGCAGGATGAGTATTCGCTGGAGAGCCAGCGCCGCACCGCGGCCGCGCAGCAGGGTGGAAAGTTCAAGGACGAGCTCGCGCCGATCACCACCAAGATGGCCGTGACCGACAAGGCGACCGGCGAAGTCTCCTTCAAGGACGTGACGCTCTCTCAGGACGAAGGTCCGCGCCCCGAAACCACCGCCGAAGGCCTCGCCGGCCTGAAGCCCGTGCGTGGCGAAGGCTTCACCGTCACCGCCGGCAATGCCAGCCAGCTTTCGGACGGCGCCAGCGCGTCGGTGATCATGAGCGACAAGGAAGCGGCCAAGCGTGGCCTGCAGCCGCTCGGCATCTTCCGCGGCTTCGTCTCTGCCGGCTGCGAGCCCGACGAGATGGGCATCGGCCCGGTCTTCGCCGTGCCGCGCCTGCTCAAGCGCCACGGGCTCAAGGTCGACGACATCGGTCTGTGGGAATTGAACGAGGCGTTCGCGGTGCAGGTGCTCTACTGCCGCGACAAGCTCGGCATCGACCCCGACAAGATCAACGTCGATGGCGGCGCGATCTCGGTCGGCCATCCCTACGGCATGTCGGGCGCGCGGCTGACCGGTCACGCCCTGATCGAAGGCCGCCGCCGCAAGGCCAAATACGCGGTCGTCACCATGTGCGTCGGCGGCGGCATGGGCGCGGCGGGACTTTTTGAGGTGTTGCAGTAGTTGCTGTCGTCCTGGCGAAGGCCAGGACCCATTACCCCGTGTGTCGCGATGAGGCACGGACGGCAGCCACCGACCGACACCATGACGGCCGGTGGTAATGGATCCTGGCTTTCGCCAGGATGACGAAGAGAAAGAAGCTGGACAGGAGGATCCGATGGATCTCGCATTCACGAAAGAAGAGCAGGCGTTTCGCGAGGAAGTGCGGCAGTTCTTCCGCGACAACGTGCCGCCGGACACGCGCCGCAAGCTGGTCGAAGGCCGCCATCTCTCGAAGGACGAGATGGTGACGTGGTGGCGCATCCTCAACAAGAAGGGCTGGGGCGTCAGCCACTGGCCGAAGCAATATGGTGGCACCGGCTGGACATCCGTGCAGCACTACATCTTCAACGAGGAGCTGCAGTCCTATCCGGCGCCGCAGCCGCTCGCCTTCGGCGTCAGCATGGTGGGCCCGGTGATCTACACCTTCGGCAATGAGGAGCAGAAGAAAAAGTATCTGCCGCGCATTGCCAATGTCGACGATTGGTGGTGCCAGGGCTTCTCCGAGCCCGGCTCCGGTTCGGACCTCGCCTCGCTGAAGACCAAGGCTGAGCGCAAGGGCGACAAGTGGATCATCAACGGCCAGAAGACCTGGACCACGCTCGCCCAGCACGCCGACATGATCTTCTGCCTCTGCCGCACCGATCCGTCGGCCAAGAAGCAGATGGGCATCTCTTTCATCGTCTTCAGCATGAAGTCGAAGGGCGTGACCGTGCGCCCGATCCAGACCATCGACGGCGGCGTCGAGGTCAACGAAGTCTTCTTCGACGACGTCGAGGTGCCCATTGAGAACCTGATCGGCGAGGAGAACAAGGGCTGGGACTACGCAAAATTCCTGCTCGGCAACGAGCGCACCGGCATCGCGCGCGTCGGCGTCTCCAAGGAGCGCATCCGCCGCATCAAGGAGCTGGCGTCCAAGGTCGAGTCCGGCGGCAAGCCGATCATCCAGGATGCTGCCTTCCGCGAGAAGCTTGCGGCTTGCGAGATCGAGCTGAAGGCGCTGGAGCTCACGCAGCTTCGCGTCGTTGCGGATGAGGGCAAGCACGGCAAGGGCAAGCCCAATCCGGCATCCTCGGTGCTGAAGATCAAGGGTTCCGAGATCCAGCAGACCACGACCGAACTGCTCATGGAAGTCATCGGCCCGTTCGCCGCGCCCTACGACATCCACGGCGACGACGGCTCGAACGAAGCCATGGACTGGACCGCGCAGATCGCGCCGAGCTATTTCAACAACCGCAAGGTCTCGATCTACGGCGGCTCCAACGAGATCCAGCGCAACATCATCGCCAAGGCGGTGCTGGGGCTGTGAGAGACGCAACAAACGGTGTCGTCCCCCGCGAAGGCGGGGGACCCAGTACGCCGCGGCGGTCGTGATTACGGCATGCGGTTGCGTTTACTGGATCCCCGCCTTCGCGGGGATGACGTCTGAGGGTGAGGCGACGGCAGGCGAACAGAACCCTGCGTCGATTTTGGAGAGACAGATGGATTTTGATTTGACCGAGGAGCAGCGGCTTCTCAAGGACAGTGTCGACGGTCTCTTGACCGACTCCTACGATTTCGAGAGCCGCAAGAAGTACATGCAGGAGAAGGGCGGCTGGAGCAAAGCCGTCTGGGGCAGGCTCGCCGAGCAGGGCCTCCTGGGCCTGCCCTTCGCGGAAGCCGATGGCGGTTTCGGCGGCGGCGGCGTCGAGACCATGATCGTGATGGAAGCCCTCGGCAAGGCGCTCGTGCTCGAGCCGTATCTCGCAACCGTGGTGATCGGCGGCGGCTTCCTGCGCCATGCCGGCTCGGATGCGCAGAAGGCCGCGCACCTGCCCGGCATCATCGACGGCAGCCAGACGCTCGCCTTTGCGCAGCTCGAGAAGAATTCGCGCTACGACCTCTTCGACGTCGCCACGTCAGCGAAGAAGAAGGGTAGCGGCTGGGTCATCGACGGCGAGAAGTTCGTCGTGCTGAACGGCGAGAACGCCGACACGCTCATCGTCATCGCCCGCACCAAGGGTGATCGCCGCCAGAGAAGCGGCATCGGCGTGTTTCTAGTGCCGGCGAACGCCAAGGGTGTCACCAGGAAGTCGTATCCGACGCAGGACGGCCTGCACGCTGCCGACATCGCCTTGACCGGTGTCGAGGTCGGCGCCGATGCGGCGATCGGCAATCCTGAGGATTCGCTCGCGTTGATCGAGCGCGTCGTCGACGAGGCCCGCGTCGCGCTTTGCGCCGAAGCGGTCGGCCTGATGGATGAATCGCTGAAGACCACCGTCGAGTACATCAAGACGCGCAAGCAGTTCGGTGTCGCGATCGGCTCGTTCCAGTCGCTCCAGCACCGCGCCTCCGACATGTTCGTCGCCGCCGAGCAGGCCCGCTCGATGTCGATGTTCGCGACCATGGCGAACGATTTCGAGGACGCCAAGGAGCGCTCCAACGCGATCGCAGCCGCCAAGGTGCAGATCGGGAAGTCGCTGAAGTTCGTCGGCCAGCAGTCGATCCAGCTCCACGGCGGCATCGGCATGACCATGGAGGCGAAGATCGGCCACTACTTCAAGCGCCTGACCATGATCGAGAACACGTTTGGCGACACCGAGTATCACCAGCGCCGCGTCGCGGATGCGGGCGGGTTGATCTGACGCACGGAAGCTGTCATTCCCCGCGAAAGCGGGGAATCCAGTACGCTGCGGCTTCTCGGTTCTATCCGCGCCGCCTCTGCGTTACTGGATCGCCCGGTCAAGCCGGGCGATGACGGTCGAACGAGCTGAGCCAGGGAGCCCAGCAAAAATCTCCGTTCGATCTCACCGGCAAGGTCGCAATCGTATCGTCATCGACGACTGCGTGCCCACCCACGCGATGCAGCTAGCGTTCCGCCAACGCCTTCTCGGTCGCGCGCGCGACGATCAGGGCGGAGCGCTCGTCGAGGTGGACGCCATCGGCCCAGCGCAGCTCCGAGAGTGGTGCGTCGATCGCCAGCCATGCGCCTTGATCCGGGAAGGCGTCTTGCACGATCGTCCTGGTCGCCCTGACGGAGCTCGTCGCTTCGATCTCCGGCGAGAACGGAACGGCGATCAGAAAAGCGCGCCCGCCGCGGCGCTCGATCTCGCCGATGAGTTGTTTGATGAGCGTCGCATTGTCCTTGGCGCGGGCAGACG
The DNA here is from genome assembly GCF_024199885.1 of Bradyrhizobium sp. CCGUVB23. Taxonomy (NCBI): domain Bacteria; kingdom Pseudomonadati; phylum Pseudomonadota; class Alphaproteobacteria; order Hyphomicrobiales; family Nitrobacteraceae; genus Bradyrhizobium; species Bradyrhizobium sp. CCGUVB23. The sequence goes on along the minus strand of NZ_JANADQ010000001.1, from coordinate 3,056,169 downwards.
GCTCCTCCGCGTTCATCTCCCCTACGGCGCGCTCGACATAGACGTGGTTGTCGAAGCCGGAGGGCGACTGGCTCAGCAGGTCCTGGCGCTCGGCGCGCGCCTTCGCGGCATCCGGCGGCGCGTGATTAAGGGTCTCAAACGCCGCGATCGCCGTTCGCACCGGACGGAGAAACAACGCGCCCGCCCGTTCGGCACCGGTGAACCGTTCAACCAGCGCGCCGTCGACGGCGCGCGAGAGAACGTTGGTCTCGATCAGGATGATTTTCGGCAGGCGCGGTTGCTTCGCGACGATCTCGAGGCCGGTCACTGGAGAGCCGCCGGCCAGCGCAAGATTGCGTACGCGGGGACGTGAGAAATATTCCTCCTTGAGACGCCAGGTGACCGAGCTGCCGACCAGCACGACGTCAGGCACGGGCTCCCTCACATAACGGTTGAGGGTGATGAGGCTGCCGTCACGGGTCGTGACCGCCGGCTGCTGAAGCGCCGCGCCGATCCATGCCGTCGCAAGACCGCAGGCCAACAGCAGCGCCGCCGCTGTAGCGGCGCATCGAACCAGCCATGGAAGTGGCGAGGTCCGCGGCATGATCAGAACTGGAAATAGATGAAGGCGGCGTCAGGGCCCGCCTCGAGAAAAGCAAGGGCCGCGAGCGCGCCATAGAGATAGGGCTCCCATCGTCGCAGTCGGCCCTCGACGATCGCGCCGATACCGAGATGCTGGATGATCACGGGAAGGCTGTAGAGCAGGGCCAGATTGTAGAACAGCTTCGTCGGATTGGGATTGGTCGTCGGCGTGAACATGCCCTGGAGATAGCCGAGCGCGTGATCGAAGTTCGGCAGCTTGAAGAAGATCCAGAGCATCGTCACGCACAGGAATACGATGCCCATGCGGAGCAGCCGCGTGAGTGGTCCGGCCTTGTCCAGCACTTTCAGAAACGGCCGCTCGATGACGAGCAGAAGCCCGTGCAGCATGCCCCACAGCGCGTAGCTCAGGCTCGCGCCGTGCCAGAGTCCGCCGAGCATCATCACGATCATCAGGTTGAGACAGGTTCGCACCACGCCCTTTCGGTTGCCGCCCAGCGGGATGTAGAGATAGGTCTTGAGCCAATTGGACAGCGAAATGTGCCAGCGCGTCCAGAATTCGGAGAACGAGGCCGAGATGTAGGGCAGGTCGAAATTGACCGGCAGGCGGTATCCGAACAAAAGCCCGAGGCCGAGCGCGATCGCCGAATAACCGAAGAAGTCGGCATAGATCTGGTAACTGTACAAGAACACCAGCAGCCAGCGGTCCTGCGTGCGCACCGTCTCATAGAGCGGAAAGTCCATATAGGATGTCATCTCGTTGAGGTTGTTCGCCACATAGAGCTTGAAGAAATAGCCGGTCAGGATCCATTTGGCCGCCTCCACGAAGGCGACGTCGGCGAGGTGCTTGGGCGCGATCTGCGGCATGAACTGGCCCGCGCGCGTGATCGGGCCGGAGACGAGCTGTGGAAAGAAGATGATGTAGAGGAAGACGTCGCGCAGCGGCGGCGGGCGTTTTTCGCGCGTCAGGTCGACCAGCAGGCTGATGTTGTGGAAGACGAAGAACGAAATGCCGATCGGCAGCGGCAAGCGCAACAGGAAGTCGACCGGCGCGAATCCGATCGGATGAGCCGAGGCCGGGTCGACGAACAGGAACTTGTATTTGAAGAAGGCGAGCAGCCCGAGATTGAAGATGATCCCCGCCGGCATCCACATCGCGCGGTTGTCGAACGCCAGCACCAGGCAGACCCAGGTGCCGAGCACCGCAACGAGCAGCAGCGGCAGGAGCTCCGGCTGGCCGAAGCCGTAGAAGAATACGCTCGCGAGCACGAGGAGCTGGACCTGGAAATGGCGCAAGGGCGGCAAATAGTAGGCGCCGAATACGACCGCGACGAAAACGCCGAACTGAAGAGACGTGAAGGTCATGCCGCCCCGTTTGCCGGTCCCGGCAAGTTACACTTTCGCTCCCGCCGTCCCAGGGAATGATCCGGACCCGAAGGGCCCCGTTAGCGCGATGTGCGAAGCGGTTTTCCGAAAAGATCATGCTCAAACAATGACCTAAAGCGCGATAACGATTCATCCAAATCTCATCGCGCTTTGGCCTTGCGGCGGGGCGGGACAGGCGCTTGCTTCGATGGAACAGGGCGGTCTTGACCTTCCCGTCCCAATCCGCTCCCTTTAGCCGCGACACAATAACCCTCCCGGGATACCGGAATCGCCAAGGTCAACATTCATGTCTTTCGTTCTCGCCATCGATCAGGGCACCACCTCCTCGCGCGCCATCGTGTTTCGCAGCGATATTTCCATCGCGGCGAAGGCGCAGCAGGAGTTTCCGCAGCATTTCCCCGCCTCGGGCTGGGTCGAGCATGAGCCGGAGGACATCTGGACCTCGACCGTGATGGTTTGTCGCGACGCACTCCAGAGCGCCGGCGTCACGGCCAAGGACGTTGCCGCGATAGGCATCACCAACCAGCGCGAGACCACCGTGGTGTGGGACCGCGCCACCGGCCAGGCCGTACACCGCGCCATCGTCTGGCAGGACCGCCGCACTGCCGATGTCTGCTCGAAGCTGAAGGCCGAAGGTCACGAGCCCCGGATCTCAGACAAGACCGGCCTGATCATCGATCCCTATTTCTCCGGCACCAAGGTCGCCTGGATCCTCGACAACGTCCCCGGCGCCCGTGCGCGGGCCGCGCGCGGCGAACTGATGTTCGGCACGGTCGATTGCTACCTGCTCTGGCGGCTCACCGGCGGCAAGGTGCATGCAACGGATGCGACCAACGCCTCGCGCACGCTGCTGTTCAACATCCACACCGGCGAATGGGACGACGAACTGCTCGAGCTCATCGGCGTGCCGCGCTCGATGCTCCCCGAAGTGAAGGATTCTTCCGCCCGTTTCGGCGAGACCACCCCCGACCTGTTCGGCGGCGCGATTCCGATCTGCGGCATCGCCGGCGACCAGCAGGCAGCGACCATCGGCCAGGCCTGCTTCCGCCCGGGCATGATGAAGTCGACCTACGGCACCGGCTGCTTTGCCCTGCTCAACACCGGCACCACGCCGGTGGCCTCGAAGAACAAGCTGCTGACCACCATCGCCTATCAGCTCGGCGGAAAACGCACCTACGCGCTCGAAGGCTCGATCTTCGTTGCCGGCAGCGCGGTGCAATGGCTGCGCGATGGCCTCGGCATCATCAAGCACGCGGCCGAGACCGGCCCGCTCGCCGACCAGTCCGATTCCATGCAGAGCGTCTATCTCGTGCCGGCTTTCGTCGGCATGGGCGCGCCGTACTGGAATCCGCGCGTGCGCGGCGCACTGTTCGGCCTGACCCGCAACACCGGCCCGGCCGAGCTCGCCCATGCCGCGCTGGAAAGCGTCTGCTACCAGACTTTCGATCTCTGGGCCGCGATGCGGGCGGATTGGCCGAGCTCGGAAACGGCGAGCGTGGTCTTGCGCGTCGACGGCGGCATGACCGCCTCGGACTGGACCATGCAGCGTCTTGCCGATCTCCTCGATGCGCCGGTCGACCGCCCGGTGATCCAGGAGACGACGGCGCTGGGTGCCGCCTATCTCGCCGGCCTCAACGCCGGCGTCTATCCCGAGCCGACGCAATTCGCCGACAACTGGCGCCTCGAGCACCGCTTCAAGCCGAGCATGAGCCAGGCGACGCGCGAACGGAAGCTTGCCGGCTGGGCGCGCGCGGTGAAGGGCGTGCTCGCGAGCGACGAGGGAGAGTGAGCGGCGAATGATCCTCCCCGACGGCTATTCGGACGTGCCGAGCGGGAAGATCGCCGCGGTCGTCACGCATCTGGAGATGACCGCGCGGCCGCCGCTGCGTGACGATCCGCTGGGCGCCTGGACGTTGCGCCGAGTCGAGCAACCCGGTCTCGACTGGTTTCGTGCACTCTATGCGCGGGTTGGCGAGGACTGGCTGTGGTTCTCGCGCCTGTGCATGCCGGATGCGGAGCTCGCGGCGATCGTGCAGTCGCCGAGGGTCGAGATCTACGCGCTCGTCGATGATGGCCGCGAAGAAGGCCTGCTCGAGCTCGACTTCCGCGAGGCGGGTCAATGCGAGATCGTGTTCTTTGGCGTCACCGCAAAACTCATCGGCACCGGCGCAGGCCGCTGGCTGATGAACCGCGCGCTCGAACGCGCCTGGTCGCAAGGCGTCAGGCGCGTCTGGGTGCACACCTGCACCTTCGATCACCCCGCGGCGCTCGCCTTCTACCAGCGCTCCGGCTTCCGCGCCTTCTGCCGTCAGATCGAAATCGCCGACGACCCGCGCCTCGATGGCACGGTGCCGCGCACGGCGGCGAGGCATGTGCCGGTCATCGAGTGATCGGTCGAGACCGGATGAGCGCAGCGATATCCGGGAGCTGCTGCAAGACTTTCCCGCATGTCGCTATGCTCTTGCGGGCTACGACGCGCTCAAAACACCTCCTGTGAGCCTCCCGACGGTGCTGTCGTCCATTGAGCCACGCTCGTTGCAGCCGGCGCAATGCTCCCTTTCCAAGATTTTCCTTGTCAGCCGCGCGCATTGGCGATGAACTGGCCGGCCCTGCCGCGCCAACGAGAAAGAGCGCAGACCATGTTCCTGATCGGCCAGTATGATTCCCCCTTCGTCCGCCGTGTCGCGATTGCGTTGAAGCTTTACGGTATCGCCTTCGAGCACAGGCCGTGGTCGACGTTCGGCGATGCCGACAAGATCGCGCCGTACAATCCTTTGCGCCGCGTGCCGACGCTGGTGCTCGACGACGGCGAGGGGCTCATCGAGAGCACGATCATCCTCGACTATCTCGACGATCTCGCCGGGCCAGAGAAAGCGATGCTGCCGCGCGGTGGTATCGATCGGCGGCGGCATTTGCGCATCTGCGCGCTGGCGAGCGGCCTCGGCGACAAGGCAGTCAGCCTGCTCTATGAGCGTGTGTTGCGGAAAGAACAACTCGCGTTGTGGGTCGAGCGCTGCCAGGCGCAAATCGCCGATGTGTTGAAGGTGCTGGAAACCGAGCGCGCGAAAGTAACGACGCCGTACTGGCTGGGGACGCGCATCGGCCACGCCGACGTCGTAGTTGCCTGCGTCGTCCGCTTCACCCGCGAGGCGCACCCGCAGCTGTTCGATCCTGCGCGCTATCCGGCACTCACGGCGCATTCCGAGCTCTGCGAGGCGCTGGCGCCGTTCAAAGAGATCGTCCAGCCGCTCGCGCCGCCCAAGGGGTGAGCGAGCGCAGGTTCGTGGGGTGGGTCAGCGAAGCGTAACCCACCACTTCTCTCAATGCGCGGAAAGCAAAGAGGTGGGTTACGCTGACGCTAAGCCACCCTACGCGCGCCTGGCGAACCCTCCCGCGTCCCGTCAGCGGCCGTAGAGACCGGTCAGGGTAGCCTTTCCGAGCGTATGGAAGTGCAGATCGAAACCGACCAGTGCCGCGGATGCTGAATGGTCCTTGGCGTTCGGAAGCTTATCGACGTCAACGGCGAATACGGTGATCTGATAGCGGTGCGGCTTGTCGCCGGGCGGCGGGCATGGTCCGCCATAGCCGTCGCTGCCGAAGTCAGTGCGGCTCTGGATCGCCCCTTTCGGCATCAGCTTCTTCTTTGGATCGCCGGCCCCCTTGGGAAGCGCAGTGACGGATGGCGGAAGATTGAAGACGACCCAATGCCACCAGCCGCTGCCGGTTGGCGCATCAGGATCATGTATCGCCACGGCGAAGCTCTTGGTGCCCGCCGGAGCACCGCTCCAGCTCAAGGCCGGAGAGGTGTTGTTGCCGGTACAGCCGAAGCCTTTGAATATATGTTCGCCGGCAATCGTGGCGCCTTCGCTGATGTCCGGGCTGCTCAGCGTGAGGCTCTGCGCACCAGCTTCGCCCGCATGAAGCAGGAGCACACAAGCTGCTGCAAATGAGAATGCAAACCTTGTCATCGGAAGCACCCCTTCAACAATGAGCTCAGAGATCGCAAAGTAGCGCCCGAGGAACCTGGTTTCAATCAGTCTGCGCCGTTGCTCTCGATGCTGCGGCGCGGGTCCATCCGGCGCAGTTCGCAATAATGACATATTACCGGTGATTTGCCCGACGAGTCAAGTCATTTCGGGAAATGCGTAGTTGGTCGGCCCCGCAATTTTCTACTTTGCATGGGGTTGTTTTTCACTTTTTTGGTCTGGGAGGTGTCGGCGCATCTCTATCTGCGACCATCACCCGGCGATCATGATGGTCGGCACCCTGTTCACCACAACGTCGTCCCGGCCTCGTGCGCAATTGCGCACGGGGGCCGGGACCCATTACCCCAGGGAGGAGTTTGGCGAAGTAGCTCGGTACTCCGACCGCCGCGGTCGATAGATCCCGCGGTATGGGTCCTGGCTTTCGCCAGGACGACAGCGGAGATGTGGTGCGCTTACCCCGCTCCCGCGCGCTTCTTCTGCCAGACGAGATGTACCGCACAGGTGCAGCCCGGCGGATGCGAGGCGAGGTCATTTGACGTCTCGTCGTTCGCGGGCGTTGCCGCGAAGGCCTTGTTAGTCTCCTGCTGCGCCGGGATGTAGTTCAAAATCGGCGCCAGCCAGCGCTCGACCTCGGCAACGCTCATGTCCTTGCGTGCCGCATAATCCTCGACCTGGTCGCGCTCAATCTTGCCGACGCCGAAATAATAGCTCTCGGGATTCGCAAAATAGAGCCCGCTCACGCTACTGCCCGGCCACATCGCAAAGCTCTCGGTCAGCTTCACGCCGGCGGTGTTCTCCGCATCGAGCAGGGCGAACAGCGTCTTCTTCTCGGTGTGGTCGGGTTGCGCTGGATAGCCGGGGGCAGGGCGGATGCCCTGATATTTTTCGAGGATCAGCTCCTCGTTGGAGAGTTTCTCGTCCGGCGCATAGGCCCAGAACTCGCGGCGGACGCGGGCGTGCATGCGCTCGGCAAAGGCTTCGGCGAGGCGATCGGCCAGCGCCTTGCACAGGATCGAGGAGTAATCGTCATTGGCCTTCTTGAAGTGGTCGGCGACCGCATCCTCGCCAATGCCGGCGGTGACGACGAAGCCACCGATGTAGTCCGGCACGCCCGACCCCGCAGGCGCAACGAAGTCGGACAGCGCCGCGTTGAATCGGCCCTCGCGCTTCTCGAGCTGCTGGCGCAGCGTGTGCAGCGTCGCGATCTTCTTCGTCCGGCTCTCGTCGGCGTAGAGCACGACGTCATCGCCTTGCGCGTTCGCCGGCCAGAAGCCGATCGTGGCGCGCGCCCGGAACCATTTTTGCTTGACGATGAGGTCGAGCATCTTGCGCGCGTCGTCATAGAGCGAGCGCGCGACCTCGCCCACCTTGGGGTCGTCGAGGATCGCGGGGAAGCGGCCGGCGAGCTCCCAGGTCTGGAAGAACGGCGTCCAGTCGATGGAGTCGACGAGCTCGGCGAGGTCGTAGTCGTCGAACGTCTTCGTGCCGAGGAAGGTCGGCTTCACCGGCTTTGTCGCGACGAAATCGACCGGCACGCGGTTGGCGCGGGCATCCGTGAGCTTCAGGCGCTTCTTGTCGGCCTGCGCGCGCAGATGCGCCTCCGAAATTCTTGCGTATTCGGCGCGCACTTCGGCGGCATAGGTCTCGCGTTTCTCGGGCGAGAGCAGCGAGGAGGCGACGCCGACGGCGCGGCTTGCGTCGTTGACATGCACGACGGGGCCGGCCCTGTAGTTCGGGTCGATCTTGACGGCCGTGTGCACGCGGCTGGTCGTGGCGCCGCCGATCAGCAGCGGCAGCTTCAAGCCTTCGCGCTGCAATTCGCCGGCGAAGAACGCCATCTCGTCGAGCGAGGGCGTGATCAGGCCGGACAGGCCGACGATGTCGGCCTTCTCCGCCTTCACGGTCTCGACGATCTTTGCGGCCGGCACCATCACGCCGAGGTCGATGACCTCAAAATTGTTGCACTGGAGCACGATGCCGACGATGTTCTTGCCGATGTCGTGGACGTCGCCCTTCACGGTCGCGAGCACGATCTTGCCCGCGGACGAGTTGGTATCGCCGCCGATGCCGCTCGCGAGGTTGCGCGCCTTCTCCTCCTCCATGAACGGCATCAGCCAGGCGACCGCCTGCTTCATCACGCGCGCCGATTTCACGACCTGCGGCAAAAACATCTTGCCGTCGCCGAAGAGATCGCCGACCACGTTCATGCCGGCCATCAACGGGCCTTCGATCACGTCGAGCGGGCGCGAGGACGCCTTGCGGGCTTCTTCGGTATCCTGCTCGATGAACTCGGTGATGCCATGCACGAGGGCGTGCGACAGGCGCTTCTCGACCGGCCATTCGCGCCAGGCGAGATCGGCTTCCTTGCTCTCGGTCTTCTTGCCGCGAAATTTTTCGGCAAGCGCGAGCAGCCGCTCGGACGCGCCGGGATCGCGATTGAGGACCACGTCCTCGCAAACCTGGCGCAGCTCCGGATCGATGTCGTCATAGACGATCATTTGCCCGGCATTGACGATGCCCATGTCCATGCCGGCCTCGATGGCATGATACAGGAACACCGAATGCATGGCCTCGCGCACCGGCTCGTTGCCGCGGAACGAGAAGGACAGGTTGGAGACACCGCCCGAGATGTGCGCGCCCGGTAGATTTTGGCGGATCCAGCGCGTCGCCTCGATGAAGTCGACGCCGTAATTGTTGTGCTCCTCGATGCCCGTCGCGATCGCAAAGATGTTGGGATCGAAGATGATGTCTTCGGGCGGGAAACCGATGCGGTTCACCAGGATGTCGTAGGCGCGCTTGCAGATCTCGGTCTTGCGCGCGAACGTATCGGCCTGGCCGACCTCGTCGAATGCCATCACCACGACAGCCGCGCCGTGGCGCCGCGCGATCTTGGCTTCAAGGATGAACTTCTCCTCGCCTTCCTTCATCGAGATCGAGTTGACGACCGGCTTGCCCTGCACGCATTTCAGCCCGGCCTCGATGACCGAGAATTTCGAGGAGTCGACCATCACGGGCACGCGGGCGATGTCGGGCTCGGCGGCGACGAGGTTGAGGAAGGTCCGCATCGCGGCTTCCGAGTCCAGAAGACCCTCGTCCATGTTGACGTCGATAACTACCGCGCCGTTCTCGACCTGATCGCGCGCGACCTGGAGCGCGGCCGTGTAGTCGCCGGCCGTGATCAATTTACGGAAGCGGGCCGAGCCCGTGACGTTGGTGCGCTCGCCGACGTTGACGAAGGGGATCGCATCCGTCAGCACGAACGGCTCGAGGCCGGAGAGCCTTAAGCGCGGCTCGATCGCCGGCACAAGGCGCGGCTTGTGCGGCGCCACCGCAGCCGCAATCGCCGCGATGTGCTCCGGCGTGGTGCCGCAGCAGCCACCGACGATGTTGACGAGACCATCACGCGCGAACTCGCCGACCAGGCGGGCCATATATTCCGGCGTCTCGTCATACTGGCCGAACTCGTTGGGCAGGCCGGCATTGGGATAGGCACACACAAGGGTGTCGGCGACGCGGCCAATGTCCGCGATATGCGCGCGCAGGTCTTCCGCGCCGAGCGCGCAGTTGAAGCCGATGGTGATGGGCTTTGCGTGCCGCACCGAATTCCAGAACGCCTCCGGCATCTGTCCCGACAGCAGGCGGCCGGACTTGTCGGTGATGGTGCCTGAGACCATCACGGGCATGTCGATGCCGCGTTCTTCCGTGATCTCGGCGATCGCATAGAGCGCGGCCTTGGCGTTCAGCGTGTCGAAGATGGTCTCGACCAGCAAGAGGTCGACGCCGCCGTCGATGAGGCCCCGGATCTGCTCGCCGTAGGACTCGCGCAGGTCGTCGAAGGTGACGGCGCGGTAGCCGGGGTTTGCGACATCAGGCGAGATCGAGGCGGTGCGGTTGGTGGGACCGATGGCGCCGGCGACGAAGCGCGGCTTGCCGTCCTCGGCCTCAACACGTTTGGCGGCGTTGCCGGCGAGGCGGGCGCCTTCGCGCGCCATCTCGTAGACGATTTCGGCGAGGTCGTAATCGGCCTGCGCGATCGATGTCGTGGAGAAGGTGTTGGTCGCAACGATGTCGGCGCCGGCGCGCAAATAGGCGGCGTGGATGTCCTCGATCGCCTGCGGCTGGGTGAGGATCAACAGGTCGTTGTTGCCACGGAGGTCCCGGTGAAAATTCTTGAAGCGCTCGCCGCGGAAGGCGGCCTCGTCGAACTGCAGGCCCTGGATCATCGTGCCCATGGCGCCGTCGAGCACCAGAATGCGCTCGCGCGCGGCGGCGAGCAGGGCAGTACGCTTCGGGGAAACGGTCACGGTCATCGGTTACGCCGCCTTCTGCGCGCTCTTGGCGCGAATGCCGAGCAAATGGCTGATCGCGAACACGAGATCGGCGCGGTTCATGGTGTAGAAATGGAAGGTGTCGACGCCGTGCTTGGCGAGCTTGTGCACCTGGCCGGCGGCGACCGTCGCTGCGACGAGCTTGCGCGTTTCCGGATCGTCGTCGAGCCCGTCGAACTTCTCCGCGAGCCAGTTCGGCACGCTGGTGCCGGCGCGGGTAACGAAATTGCGGGCCTGCTTGAAATTGTGCATGGGCATGATGCCCGGCACGATCGGAATCTCGATGCCGCGAGCGCGGACGCGGTCGAGATAGCGGAAGTAGAGGTCGTTATCGAAGAACACCTGCGTGATCGCGCGCGTCGCGCCCGCATCGACCTTGGCCTTCAGCGTGTCGATGTCGGCGTCGAAGTCACGCGCTTCGGGGTGCTTCTCGGGATAGGCCGAGACTGAAACCTCGATGTCGGCATGGCGCTTCTTGATGCCGGCAACGAGCTCGGCCGAACTCTGGTATCCGTCGGGATGGGTGGAGTAGGGCGTACCGATGCCGCCGGGCGGGTCACCGCGCAGGCCGACGATGTGGCGGACGCCCACCTCGTGATAGCGGTCGACGATCTCGTCGATCTCGCCGCGCGAGGCGCCGACGCAGGTGAGGTGCGCGGCCGGCAACAGCGACGTCTCCTTCAGGATGCGGGCGATGGTGGCGTGGGTGCGCTCACGGGTCGAGCCGCCCGCGCCATAGGTCACCGAGACGAATTTCGGCTCGAGCGGGGCGAGGCGATTGATGGTCTCCCACAGGTTCTTCTCCATCTCCTCGGTCTTGGGCGGAAAGAACTCGAAGGAGATCGCCGGACGCTTGGCGAGGTGCCCGTCTTGCCCATTGTCTTGCCCGTTACGGGCAGGCGTCGTCGGCTCGGTCATGGCACCACTCACTCCAGATCTCTTCGCACCTGCGGCAGATTTAGCTTGGGAAGCGCTAAGATAGGCCAAACGGGATCTTCTCGACAGCCCATCGGTGATGGGAAATCGCCCACTATTGCTCACTGAACCGACATTTTTGTGCCAAAGCCAATTGAGGTGGGAAGTCGGTAAAATCTATAAATGCACACGCTTTCAACGAGTTATATGATGTTTAAGATTTTCAGATCTTGATAAGCTCGGTGGGCAGTGTGAATCGCTGATGATTGAGGCTTGCGATATCCCACCGGCTTCGAGCAAATCCCCCCGGCCGTCTCGCCCTAGCACACGTCAGCTCTGCTCCTGCCGGCCATTGCCGCCCCGCCGCTGCGCACTACTTTGAACCGGCCATGATTCCGCTCTCCGTCCTCGATCTCTCCGTCGTCACGTCCGGCACGAAGCCGGCAGCGGCGCTGCGCAACAGCATCAATCTCGCGCGCCATGTCGATCAGCTCGGCTATGTCCGCTACTGGCTCGCCGAGCACCACAACCTTGCTTCCGTCGCGAGCCCCGCGCCTGACGTCATGATCGGGCAGATCGCGGCGGTGACGAAGAACATCCGTGTCGGCTCCGGCGGCGTGATGCTGCCCAATCATGCACCGCTGGTGGTCGCCGAACGTTTCAAGATGCTGGAGGCGCTGTTTCCCGGCCGCATCGATCTCGGCCTGGGCCGCGCGCCCGGCACCGATGGCGCCACTGCGTACGCGCTCAGGAGCCGGCTCGACCGCCGCGAGGGCGACGATTTCCTGGAGCGGCTGCATGAATTGATCCTGTGGGAGACGCGCGAATTCCCCTCAGGCCATCCGTACAACAACGTCGTGGCAATGCCCGACGACACGCCCCTGCCGCCGATCTGGCTGCTCGGCTCCAGCGACTATTCGTCGGAATTGGCAGCCCAGGTCGGCATGGGCTTCGCCTTCGCGCATCATTTTGCGAGCCATGATGCGATCGACGCGATGGTGCACTATCGCAACCGTTTCCAGCCGTCGGCCTGGCGCGCGACGCCGCACGCGATTCTCGCGGTGGCAGTCGTCACGGCGGATACCGACGAGGAGGCGGAAAAGCTCGCCTCGTCCTTCGACCTCAATCGCCTGCGCCGCGACCGCGGCCAATATCTGCCGCTGCCGAGCGTGGAGGAGGCGCTTGCCTATCCCTATACGGACGCCGATCGTGCCTCGATCGCCCGCAACCGCTCGCGCCTCTTCGTCGGGAGCCCCGCGACGGTGCAGCAGAAGCTGAAGCCGCTGCTCGACGCGAGCAAGCCGGACGAGCTGATGGTCATCACGGCCGTGTATGACCACGAGGCGCGGAAGAAGTCGTATTCGCTGCTGGCTGATGCGTTCGGGCTAGTGAAGGGAGAGGCGGCGTAGAAGCTATCGTGCCCCGGACGCAGCGCGGCACGGAGTGATGCGCTGCTGAGCCGGGGCCCATCGTGGCCCCTGGGTCCCGGCTCGCGCTTCGCGCGTCCGGGACACGATAGCTACTCCATCTTCTCGCTGAACGTCGCCCGGAACGGATGCCCCGGATACACGCCGACGATGCGGAATTCGCGCGAGAAGAATTTCAACTCCTCGAGCGCGAAGGCAAGGCCCTTGTCGTCGGGATGGCCGTCGACATCGGCGTAGAACTGCGTGGCGAAGAAATTGCCGTCAACCATGTAGCTTTCGAGCTTGGTCATGTTGACGCCATTGGTGGCAAAGCCGCCGAGCGCCTTGTAGAGCGCCGCCGGCAGGTTGCGCACCCGGAATACAAAAGAGGTGACCAGCGGGCCCGAACCCTGCTCGGCCCATTTCGCCTCGCGCGCCAGCACGACGAAGCGCGTGGTGTTGTGGGCCTCGTCCTCGATGTCCTCGGCCAGAATGTCGAGGCCGTAGATCTTTGCGGCAAGCCGCGAGGCGATCGCGGCGACGCTTTTATCCTTGCGCTCGGAAATATCGCGCGCGCTGCCCGCGGTATCGGCCGCCACGATCGGCTTGACGCCGAGCTTGCGGATCATGCGGCGGCACTGGCCGAGCGCGTGCACATGGCTCTCGACGCTCTTGATGTCTTCGAGCCTGGTGCCCTTCACCGCCATCAATTGATGCTGGATCGGCAGGAACCACTCGCCGATGATGAAGAGGCCGGAGGCCGGCAGCAAATGATGGATGTCGGCGACGCGTCCCGCGACCGAGTTCTCGATCGGGATCATGCCGAGATCGGCCTCGCCCGAGGAGATCGCCGACAGCGCATCCTCGAAGGTCGCGCACGGCATCGGCTCGGCGTCGGGATAGGCCTCGTCGATGGCGATGTGGGAATTGGCCCCAGGCTCGCCCTGGAATGCGATTTTCATCTTGCTCATGTCGGGCCTTGTAACAGCGGCTCAGGATTTGGAAAGGATGCTGCGGGCGGTCTCTAAGTCCGCCGCAGTGTCGACGCCGCGGGGGACGGTATCGACGATGGTGAAGTCGATGCGCATGCCGGCCTCCAGCGCCCGGAGCTGCTCCAGCTTCTCCTGCAATTCCAGCGGCGAGGGCGGCAGCGACACGAACCGCTCCAGCGCCGCGCGGCGATAGGCGTAGAGGCCGATATGGTGGTAACGCGGTCCCTCCCCGGTAGGGGCGGTCGCGCGGGTAAAATATAGCGCGCGCATGCGCCGCCCGCCGAGCGAGGTTCCCACCGCCTTCACCACGCTCGGGGCGAGATCCTCCTCCTCGGTGTGGATCTGCGAGGCCAGCGTCGCGATATCGACGGCGGGGTCAGCCAGCGGAGGCAGCACGTCGCGGATGTTGGCGGTCGAGATGGTCGGGAAATCGCCCTGGAGATTGACCACGATTTCGGCTTTGCCTTCGGGATCGAGCTTCTGCATGGCCTCGTGGATGCGGTCCGACCCCGACGGATGCTCAGGGCGGGTCATTACGGCGACGCCGCCATGCGCGGTGACGACGTCGGCGATCTCCTGGGTGTCGGTTGCGACCGCAACCCGCCCGATCGCGGCCTCTTCGGCCCGCCGCAGCACATGCACGATCATCGGCTGTCCGGCGATGTCCTTCAGCGGCTTACCGGGCAGGCGGGTAGCCGCCATGCGGGCCGGGATCAGCACTAAAATGCGGGGATCGGTCATGGGGTCAAGGGCCTGGAAACGGGGCGTTTTCCGCACCGGGAAATCGGGTGGGGATGGGAGGAAAGCGGGGCCGTTTATACGGGTTGCCAGACCACGGGCAAACCGATATCTCAATGTCAAAACTCGGGGGAACGATAAGGAACATTTGATTCTCCCGAGGCACGTCCTGGCGGCCGCTTGGGGCCGCTTTATCCTTCTTGCGGTGTGGGGCCTGGCCGGAAATGGACTCTTTCGAACTCAACAAGATCCTCGGTGCGATCCTCGGCACCTGCCTCGTCGTCCTGGTGACAAGCTTCACCGCCCAGGCGCTGTTCGCTGCGAAACCGCCGGAGAAGCCCGGTTTTGAGATCGCCGTGAAGGAAGAGGCTGGCCATGGCGCTGAGGGCGGCGCTGCCGCGGCGCCGTCCGAGCCAATCGAGAAGCTGCTCCAGACCGCCTCTGTCGAGAAGGGAGCCTCGGCCGCCAAGAAGTGCGGCGCCTGCCACACCTTCGAGAAGGGCGGCCCGAATCGCGTCGGCCCGAACCTCTTCGGCATCGTCGGCCGCGCCCGCGCGTCCGAGGCCGGCTTCAACTACTCCGCCGCCATGAAGGCCAAGGGCGGCGAGTGGACCATCGACGATCTCAACAAGTTCATTACCAATCCGAAGGGCTTTATCTCGGGCACCGCGATGGGCTTCGCCGGCATTCCGAAGGACTCCGAGCGCGCCGACGTCATTGCCTATCTGAACAGCCTGGCCGATAGCCCGAAGCCGCTGCCGACCGCGGCGAAGTAAGATCGCCAAAAGAATTATGCCGACCTGCGGCCAGGCTCGAAAAGCCTGGCCGTTTCCTTATCTACCGCTAGGCCGCCTCGCAGCGTTGTTATCGGGGCGTTTCGCCGCAGTGAACCGTCCCCTCGGGCTTCCAAGATGAGGAAAAAGCAACACAATCGGTCGAAACCTTGCCGTATATTCGGGCCTTAAAGGGGTAACCTCCTTCCAGACAGGGACGTTCATTTGGCCATTACCCGACGCGATCTTCTGCTAGCCGGCGCTGCGACTGCTGCGCTCCCCGTCCTCGGTTCCGCCGCAGGTGTTCCGATTGTCAGGGCCGCCGAGGCGCAATCGGCCAGTGAGCTGCCCTGGCGCCACGGTCTCTCCCTGTTTGGCGACATCAAATATCCGGCAGACTTCAAGCGCTTCGACTACGTCAATCCGGACGCGCCGAAGGGCGGCGTCGCGCGCATGATCTCGATCGGCACCTTCGACAATTTCAACATTGCGGTCGCCGGCATCAAAGGCGTGATCGCGCCAGCTGCCGGCCTGATCCATGAAACCCTGATGACGCGCGCGCAGGACGAGGTGGCGACCCAGTACGGTGAGCTTGCCGAAACTGCCCAGCATCCGGGCGATTTTTCCTGGGTGATCTATCGTCTGCGCATGGAAGCCCGCTGGCACGACGGCAAGCCGGTGACGCCTGAGGATGTTATCTTCTCGCTGGAGACTTTGAAGAAGCAGAGCCCGATGTACGGGTCTTACTACCGGCACGTGGTGAAGGCCGAGAAGGTCGGCGAGCGCGACGTGAAGTTCACCTTTGACGGTCCCGGCAACAGGGAACTGCCCACCATCGTCGGCGAGCTCACGGTGCTGCCGAAGCATTGGTGGGAAGGTACCGACGCGCAGGGACGGAAGCGAGACGTCGGCGCGACGACGCTCGAGATTCCGCTCGGCTCAGGTCCATACCGGATCAAGGAATTCGTGGCGGGACGCTCGATCAAGCTCGAACGGGTCAAGGACCATTGGGGCGCGAACTTGCCGAGCCAGATCGGGCAGAACAATTTCGACGAGCTGCGCTTCGAGTTCTTCCGCGACAACATCGTCGCGCTGGAAGCCTTCAAGGCCGATCAGGCCGACTGGATCGCGGAGAATTCCGCCAAGCAATGGGCGACCGCCTACGATTTTCCGGCGGTCACCGAGAAGCGGGTGGTCAAGGAAGAATTTCCGATCAACGACTCCGGCCGCATGCAGGCCTTCGTGGTCAACAGCAGGCGCGACCAGTTCAAAGACGCGCGGGTGCGGCGGGCCTTCAACTATGCTTTCGACTTCGAGGAGATGAACAAGCAGCTCTTCTTCGGTCAGTACAAGCGCATCAACAGCTATTTCGAAGGCACCGAGCTCGCCGCGACGGGCCTGCCTCAGGGTGAGGAATTGCAGATCCTCGAGACCGTGAAGGACAAGGTGCCGCCGGAAGTCTTCACCACGCCTTACCAGAATCCGGTCGGCGGCAATCCGGAAGCGGTGCGCGCCAATTTACGCGAAGCGGCAAAGCTGCTGAAAGAGGCGGGCTTCGAGGTACGCGACCACAAGCTGGTCGACGCCTCGGGCAAGGTTCTGACGGTCGAGATCCTGGTACAGGATCCCTCGTCCGAGCGTATCGCGCTGTTCTACAAGCCGTCGCTGGAGCGGATCGGCGTCAATACGTCGGTTCGTACGGTCGACGACGCGCAGTACCAGAACCGGCTGCGCAGCTTCGATTTCGACATGATCATCGATCAGTGGGGCGAGTCGCTCTCGCCCGGCAACGAGCAGCGCGAGTTCTGGGGATCGCAGACGGCCGACGTGCCGGGGGCGCGCAACACCATCGGCATCAAGAACCCGGCCGTGGATGCATTGATTGAGAAAGTGATCTTCGCCAAGGACCGCGCCGGTCTCGTCGCCGCAACGCGTGCGCTCGATCGCGTGCTGCTGTGGAATTTCTACGTCGTGCCCCAGTTTACCTATCCATTCTCGCGCTACGCCCGATGGGACCGCTTCAGCCATGCCGAGCCGCTGCCGAAATATGGCAGGTCAGGCCTGCCGACGCTATGGTGGTACGACGCCGAGAAGGCCGCCCGAATCGGAAAACGCTCTTGAGAAAGCTTTCGCGCATGGCGCAGCTTTCACGCCGGCATGTGCTGGCCTTCGGCGCTGGCGGTGCCTTAAGTGCGTCGCTGAGCCCGTCCTGGCTGCGCCGCGCGCAGGCATCCGAGGAGCCGGCCGAAATTCCGGCCGAGATGCACGGCATCTCGGCGTTCGGCGATCTCAAATATGCTGCCGACTTCCACCATTTCGACTACGTCAATGTCGATGCACCGAAGGGAGGCACGCTCTCGCTCATCCCGGCTGTGCGCGCCTACAATCAATCCTTCTTCACGTTCAGCTCGCTCAATGCCTTCATCCTCAAGGGCGAGGGTGCGCAGGGCATGGATCTGACCTTCGTCTCGCTGATGGCGCATGCCGGCGATGAGCCGGATGCGATGTACGGCTATGCCGCCAAATCGGTGCAGATCTCCCCAGACAAGCTCGCCTACCGCTTCACGATTCGGCCCGAGGCGCGGTTTCACGACGGCTCGAAGTTGACCGCGCATGATGTCGCTTTCTCCATCAATACGCTGAAGGAGAAGGGCCATCCGTTGGTCCAGTTGCAGATGCGCGACGTCAAGGGCGCCGGGGCGCTCGATGACGCCACCGTGGTGGTGAATTTCGCCGAGAAGCGCGCGCGCGACGTGCCGCTCTATGCGGCTGGCTTGCCGATCTTCTCGAAGGCCTATTACGCGACGAGGCCGTTCGAGGAATCGACGACGGATGTCCCGCTGGGGTCGGGCCCGTACAAGGTCGGGAAGTTCGAAATCAATCGCTACATCGAGTTCGAGCGGGTGAAGGACTGGTGGGCTGCCGACCTGCCGGTCTGTCGCGGCAGCAACAATTTCGACGTGATCCGCTACGAGTACTACCGCGATCGCGACGTCGCGTTCGAGGGCTTTACCGGCAAGAATTACCTCTATCGCGAGGAATTCACCTCGCGCATCTGGGCGACGCGCTACGATTTTCCGGCCATCAAGGACGGCCGCGTCAAGCGCGAACAGGTGCCGGACCGAACGCCTTCGGGCGGCCAAGGCTGGTTCATCAACACCCGCCGCGACAAGTTCAAGGACGTGAAAGTCCGCGACGCCATGAATTGCGCGTTTGACTTCGAGTGGACCAACAAGACCATCATGTACGGCGCCTATGCGCGCACAATCTCGCCGTTCCAGAACTCGGATCTCGTTGCGCAGGGCGTGCCCTCGCCAGAGGAGTTGAAGCTGCTCGAGCCGTTCCGCGGCCAGGTCCCCGACGAAGTGTTCGGCGAGCCCTTCGTTCCGCCGGCGACGGACGGTTCAGGACAGGACCGCGCGCTGCTGCGCAAGGCGCAGCAGTTGCTGCAGGAGGCAAAGGTGCCGATCAAGGATGGCAAGCGTCTGCTGCCGAATGGCGACGTCTTTACCGTCGAATTCCTGATCGACGAGCCGTCGTTCCAGCCGCATCACGCGTCCTTCATCAAAAACCTGAACACGCTCGGGATCGAGGCAAGTCTGCGCGTCGTCGATGCCGTCCAGCATCGTGCGCGGGTCGAAGCGTTCGATTTCGACGTCGCGATCGAGCGCATCAGCATGACGCCGACACCCGGTGACAGCCTGCGGACCTACTTCACTTCGCAGGCCGCAGCCACGAAAGGATCCCATAATCTGGCCGGCGTCACCAATCCTGCGATCGACGCGTTGGTGGAGAAAGCGATGGCGGCCGAGACGCGCAAGGATCTGACGGTCGCATGCCGCGCGATCGATCGCGTCTTTCGCGCCGGGCGCTATTGGGTGCCGCAATGGAACAACACCAGCCACCGGCTGGCCTATTGGGACATGTTCGATCACCCGAAGGAGTTGCCGCGCTACCAGTTGAGTGACTATTCCAGCGACGTCGGCGAGCGGACCCTGTGGTGGTTCGACGCCGCCAAGGCCGCCAAGCTCGATCAGGCGAAGTAGCTCATGAGCGCCTATATCGCCCGCCGTATTCTCCTGATGATCCCGACGCTGCTCGGGATTCTCTTCATTTCCTTCGTGGTGGTGCAATTCGCGCCGGGCGGCCCGGTGGAGCGCGTGATCGCGCAGCTCTCCGGCGCCGACACCGGCGGCACCTCGCGCATCTCGGGCGGTGGCGACTTCGCCCAGCGTGCGCCGGGACAGGTTGGCGCCGGTGCCGACGCCGTCAACTCGAAATACCGCGGCGCGCAGGGGCTCGATCCCGAGTTCATCAAGAAGCTGGAGCAGCAGTTCGGCTTCGACAAGCCTGCGCCCGAGCGATTCCTGCTGATGGTCTGGAATTTCGCGCGGTTCGATTTTGGCATGAGCTATTTCCGCACCGTCAGCGTCATTCAGCTCATCAAGGAGAAACTGCCGGTCTCGATCTCGCTCGGCATCTGGCTGATGCTGATAACGTATCTGATCTCGATCCCGCTCGGCATTCGGAAGGCGGTCAAGGACGGCGCGCGATTCGACACCTGGACCTCGGCGGTGATCGTGCTCGGCTACGCGATTCCCGGCTTCCTGTTCGCGATCCTCCTGATCATCCTGTTCGCCGGCGGCTCGTTCTTCAATTGGTTCCCGCTGCGCGGGCTGACGTCGGACGGCTGGTCGCAATTTCCCTGGTACTGGAAGATCCTCGATTATTTCTGGCACCTGACCTTGCCGCTGATCTCAATGGCACTCGGTGCGTTCGCGACCATGACGTTCCTCACCAAGAACTCGTTCCTGGACGAGATCCGAAAGCAATACGTCATGACCGCGCGGGCCAAGGGATGTAGCGAGCGCCAGGTGCTCTACGGCCACATCTTCCGCAACGCCATGCTGATCGTGATCGCTGGGTTCCCCGGCGCCTTTATCGGCGCCTTCTTCTCCGGCTCGCTCCTGATCGAGACCATCTTCTCGCTGGATGGGCTCGGGCTGCTCGGTTTCGAAAGCGTTCTCAACCGTGATTATCCCGTCGTGTTCGGCACGCTCTATATCTTTTCGTTGATGGGGCTCGTGGTTAATCTGATCTCCGATCTCACCTATATGTGGATCGATCCCCGGATCGATTTCGAGGCGCGGGAGGTCTGATGTCGGTCACGGCGCCCACACCTATCGAGACCAAGCCAAAATTGCCGGCCGGCGAGGCGGCGCCGTCGCCGCGCAAGGCCTTCGAGCCATCGCCGCTCAATCGCCGGCGCTGGCAGAACTTCAAGGCGAACAGGCGCGGCTACTGGTCGTTCTGGATTTTCATGGTCCTGTTCGTGGTCTCGCTGTTCGCCGAACTGATCGCCAACGACCGTCCGTTCATGATCAAGTTCGACGGCCGTCTCTACTGGCCCGCCTTCGTCACCTATTCGGAGACCACCTTCGGCGGCGACTTCGAGACCGCGGCCGACTATCGCGATCCCTACTTGCAGAAGCTGATCAAGGACAAGGGCGGCCTGATCGTCTGGCCGCTCATCCGCTATTCCTACGACACGCACAATCTCGATTTGCCGACGCCCGCACCGTCGCCGCCGACCTGGATGCTGACGGAGGCGCAATGCAAGCCGGTGGTGGAGAAGAAGGGCCTGAAGAGCTGCCGTGATCTCGAATACAACTGGCTCGGCACCGACGACCAGGGCCGCGACGTGGTCGCGCGGCTGATCTACGGCTTCCGCATCTCGGTGCTGTTCGGCCTGACGCTGACCATCGTCTCCTCCGTCATCGGCATCATCGCCGGCGGCGTGCAGGGCTATTTCGGCGGCTGGATCGATCTGTTCTTCCAGCGCTTCATCGAGATCTGGAACGCCATACCCTATCTCTATCTGCTGCTCATCATATCGGCGGTGCTCCCGCCGGGCTTCTTCATCCTGCTCGGCATCATGGTGCTGTTTCACTGGGTGGCGCTGGTCGGCCTCGTGCGCGCGGAGTTCTTGCGCGGGCGCAATTTCGAATACATCCAGGCGGCGCGGGCGCTCGGGGTGTCCAATGCCGTGATCATGTTCCGCCACCTGCTGCCGAACGCGATGGTGGCGACGATGACGTTCCTGCCGTTCATTGTCTCCTCGTCGGTGATGACGCTGACGGCCCTCGACTTCCTGGGCTTCGGCCTGCCGCCCGGCTCGCCGTCGCTCGGCGAGATGCTGGCGCAGGCCAAGGCCAACGTGCAGGCGCCGTGGCTCGGCTTCTCCGGCTTCTTTGCCGTCGCGATCATGCTGTCGCTCCTGATCTTCACTGGCGAAGCGGTGCGCGACGCCTTCGATCCGCGCAAGACGTTCAGGTAAGCCATGGATGCGATCAACCAGCCCCTGCTCAGCGTGCGCGACCTCTCGGTGGCCTTCCACCAGGGCGCGGGTACGACGCTCGCCGTCGACAAGGTGTCGTTCCAGATCAAGCGCGGCGAATGCGTGGCGCTGGTCGGCGAATCCGGCTCCGGCAAGTCGGTCAGCGCGCTCTCGGTCATGAAGCTCCTTCCTTATCCGAACGCCTCGCATCCCTCGGGAAGCATCCGCTTCAAGGGGCGTGAGATCCTGAACCTTTCGGAGCGGGAGATGCGCGCCGTCCGCGGCAGCGACATCTCGATCATCTTCCAGGAGCCGATGACCTCGCTCAATCCGCTGCACACGATCGAGGCGCAGATCGGCGAGATCATCCAGCTCCACAATCCGACCAGCAATGCGCTGGCGCGCAAGCGGACGCTGGAACTGCTCACCCAGGTCGGTATCCCCGAGCCCGAGACGCGGCTCGCGAGCTATCCGCACCAGCTCTCCGGCGGTCAGCGCCAGCGCGTGATGATCGCGATGGCGCTCGCCAACGAGCCCGATCTGTTGATTGCAGACGAGCCGACCACGGCGCTCGACGTCACCGTGCAGGCGCAGATCCTGGCGCTGCTTGCCGAGATACGCTCGCGTCTCGGCATGAGCCTGCTGTTCATCACCCACGATCTCGGCATCGTGCGCCGTATCGCCGACACTGTCTGCGTCATGAAGAGCGGCAAGATCGTCGAGCAGGGGCCGGTTGAGCAGGTCTTCAAGGCGCCGAAACATCCCTATACGCGTGACCTGCTCGCGGCTGAGCCGAAGCCGGACCCCGCGCCGCCCCAGCCGAACGCGCCCATCGTGATGTCGGCGGACGCGCTGAAGGTCTGGTTCCCGATCAAGCGCGGTTTCCTGCGCAAGACGGTCGGTCACATCAAGGCGGTCGACGGCGTCAATGTCGCGGTGCGCAAGGGCGAGACGCTCGGCGTCGTCGGCGAGTCCGGCTCCGGCAAGACCACGCTCGGGCTGGCGTTATTGCGGCTGATCTCGTCGAACGGCCGCATCGTCTTCCTGGGGAAAGACATCCAGGGCCTGCGCTTCAAGGAGATGCGCCCGTTCCGGCGCGACATGCAGATCGTATTCCAGGATCCGTTCGGCTCGCTCAGTCCACGCATGTCGGTCGCCGATATCGTCGGCGAGGGCCTCTCGGTGCATCAGCCAAACCTGTCGCGCGAGGACCGTGAGGCGCGCGTCATCAAGGCGCTGGAGGATGTCGGCCTCAATCCGGAGACGCGCTTCCGCTATCCGCACGAATTCTCCGGCGGCCAGCGCCAGCGCATCAGCATTGCGCGCGCGATCGTGCTCGAGCCCGATTTCGTCGTGCTGGACGAGCCGACCAGCGCGCTCGACATGCTGTTCCAGGCGCAGATGGTCGATCTCCTGCGCGAGTTGCAGCGCAAGCGCGATCTCACCTACATGTTCATCTCGCACGACCTGCGCGTCGTGGCCTCGCTCGCCAGCCATTTGATCGTGATGCGCGGCGGCAAGGTGGTCGAGGAAGGGCAGGCGGCGGAGCTCTTCAAGAGTCCGAAGACCGACTACACGCGCGCGCTGTTCGCGGCCGCGTTCCGGCTGGAGACGGCGGGGAATGGATCGGTGGCGACGTAGTTGCCGTCATTCCGAGGCGATGCGAAGCATCGAACCCGGAATCTCGAGATTCCCCAATGCGCAATTGCGCATTGGGGTTCACGCTTCGTGTGCCCCGGAATGACGATCAGGGGTTAGAGCCGCTTGATCGCGACGATCTCGCTGCCGGCCTGCTTGATCCGCGCAATCGCGTCATTCGTGTTCTCGATTTCGGTCGCCATGTGATGCGCGTTGGCGTGCACTATCGTATGGGCATCGCGCACGATCGCGACATGGCCCTTCCAGAAGATCAGATCGCCGCGTTGCAGCTTGGTCCTCTCATGCTGCTCCAAGCTTCGCCCAAGGCCGGCCAGTTGCATGTCGCTGTCGCGCGGGCAGCCGATGCCGGCGGCGGTCAGCGAAACCTGGACCAGGCCGGAGCAATCGATGCCAAGTGAGCTCTTGCCGCCCCAGAGATAGGGCGTGCCGACGAAACGCTCGGCTACGGTGACGAAATCCGACTCGCGATGGTCGAGGTTGGCCAGATGTGTCTTGGGCAGATATTGGCCCGCATGCGTGATGGCAAAGCTGCCATCCTCGCGCGTCACCGCGACCTTCGATCCCATCACCAGCGCGTCTGATGGCGGAAGCTTGATCGACGGGCCCGGAAACGCAAGGATCCGGAGCGCGCTGACCTTGTGTGTCGGCGCAGCCGCGGGCTTGGCGAGCGCCGCATCGGGAAGCCAGCCGACATAGCCGTCGCTCACGAGCTGGCCCCAGGCCCAGCCTTCGCCGTTGCGATCGTAGATCGTGACGCGCTCGCCGCGCAGTGCCTCGGTCATCAGCATCGCGTTCGACGACGGCTGTTCACGCAGCGGCGCGATGGCCTCGATCACCTCGAACTCTTCGCCCTCGACGAAGCGATCCGCCTCGACCTGGCCTTCGAGATATTTCGCGGCGATGTCGCCGCGTGCCGGCGTCACCCGCTTATCATGCATAGCGTTCGCTCAGCAGTAGGTAGAGTGCGCGCGCGGCCTGGCATTCGCCGCCCTCGGGGCGCGCGGGTTTTGCCGACGGTGTCCACGCGTAGATGTCGACATGCAGCCAGCTCTTCGCCTGCTCGACGAAACGCTGCAGGAACAAGGCGCATGTGATCGAGCCGGCAAAAGTGCCCGACGGCGCGTTGGTGATATTGGCCGTCTTGGAGTCCAGCCAGGAATCGTAAGCCGGCCATAGCGGCATCCGCCACAACGGATCGTTCTCCCTCACGGCGCAGCGCGCGACGTCGGCGGCAAGCGTCTCATCATTGGTGTAAAAGGGCGGTAAATCCGGCCCCAGCGCAACGCGTGCCGCGCCGGTGAGCGTGCCCAGATCGATCAGCAGATCGGGCTTTTCCTCGTCCGCCAGCGCCAGTGCGTCGGCCAGCACCAGCCGGCCTTCGGCGTCAGTATTGCCGATCTCGACCGTGATCCCCTTGCGCGAGGGAAAGATGTCGAGCGGCCGGAAGGCGTTGCCGGCGACCGCGTTCTCCACGGCGGGGATCAATACGCGCAGCCGCACCTTGAGCTTGGCGCCCATTACCATGCGCGCGAGCGCCAGCACGTTGGCCGCACCGCCCATGTCCTTCTTCATGATCAGCATGCCGCTCGACGGCTTCAGGTCGAGCCCGCCGGTGTCGAAGCAGACGCCCTTGCCAACCAGCGTGACCTTGGGATGCGCAGGGTTACCCCAGGCGATGTCGATCAGGCGCGGCGCGCGGGTCGAAGCCATGCCGACGGCATGGATCAGCGGAAAATTCTGCGCCTTCAATTCGTCGCCGACGATGCAGCCAAAGCTTGCGCCGAACTCGGCGGCGAGCGCCTTTGCGGTCGCAGCGAGCTCCTCCGGCCCCATGTCGTTGGCGGGGGTATTGACGAGATCGCGCGCCAGATACGCGGCATCCGCGATCCGCGCAACTTCAGCAATGTCGACACCGTCGGGCGGCACCAGCCTGACGTCGGGCGCATCCGCCTTGCGGTAGCGGGCAAAGCGGTAGCTGCCGAGCGCGAAGGCGAGGGCGGCTAGGCGCGCATCATGCGGCGCATTGGCGAAACGGTAGATGCCCGGCGGCAGCAGGCCCGGCAGGCTGCCTGCCCGGAACAGGTCGCGTGATCGTGCGGCCTCGTCCTCGAGGCCGAACAGCACTCCTGCGACCGCGCCGTCCGGCGCCGGCAAAGCGAGATATGCGCCCGGCTTGCCAGCAAAGCCATTGGCCGTTGCGAACTGGCGTTGCGGCGGCGACAGCGTCTCGGCGACCTGGTCCCAGCTCGATTGGGTCACGAAGGTGATGGGAATGGCGGCAGACGACGTCTCGAATACGGAAGGCATTGGCGGGGCCGCCCCAAGATGGTTCAGATGATGAAAAGAGACTTCGCAGAGTTTCGTGGCACCTGCAATCGGCTTTGCCGCCAGCCGGCGCGCTCGCGAGCTGCTACTCGGCTTGCCGTCACCATGCTAGGTTCCGGCAAAACTCGTCCGCGGCGCCAGTGCCGCGGGTCCAAGGGCGGGTCCAAGAGCGGGTTCAAGACAAGCCGTGCCGGGAGGGAATGCAATGGAATTTCTTTGGAGCGTGGTCGCGTTTTTCGGCCAGGCCATCGAGGCGGTCTTCGCCTATGTCGAGCATCATCACTGGATCTTTGCGTTCCTCGCCGGCGGCTACGTCTTCTATCTCCACGACCGCGCGGTCCATGCGCGCTTCGACGCGCTCGACAAGCGCATCGACGAGGTGAGGAAGCGGCTGGCCATGGAATATTGAGCCGCGCCTGGCGACACCATTGGCGATCTGATCGCGCAGCTCGCAGGAAGAGCTGACACCAAATCCCGGGACTGACCTCGACCGACCGCCGCCAGCCGGCGCGCTACCCCGTGCTGCGGTTCCGTTAACCGGCCGTTAGGGTTAACAGTCTATTGCTGGCGCGTTCGGCTCGATCAATCGGCTCGAGAGTCAAAAGCGTCATGCGTCAGCGGTTTTGTGTTGCCCGGCTTCTTGCGTCCAGTTCGCTGGTGGCGGTCTTGGCCGCAAGCCTTGGCGGCTGCCAGACCATGGCCGACATCACGGGCTCGGTGACGCCGCGCGCGGAAGCCGCAGCGCCCGCAGATCCTGCCCGCGCCGCCGACGTCTATGGTGAACGCTACCGCGCCAATCCCAAAGATCCCGACGCCGCGCTTGTCTATGGCCAGGCGTTGCGCGCCAACGGCCAGCGGGCGCAGGCCGCCGCCGTGCTGGAGCAGGCAACCATCGCCCATCCCGGCAACAAGTCGCTTCTGGCGCTCTATGGTCGCGCACTCGCCGACAACGGCAATTTCCAGCAGGCCTTCGACGTGCTGTCGAAGGCGCACTCGCCCGACAACCCGGACTGGCGCCTGCTCTCGGTGCAGGGCACCTGCCTCGACCAGATGGGCAAGCACGAGGAGGCGCGCCGCTACTATGTCAGCGCGCTGAAAATCACGCCCGGTGATCCCGGCGTCCTGTCCAATCTCGGCCTGTCCTACATGCTCACGAAGGAACTGCCGCGGGCGGAAGAGACGCTCCGGCAGGCCTATGCCTCGCCACGCGCCAACGCGCGGGTGCGGCAGAATCTTGCGCTGGTGGTCGGCTTGCAGGGACGCTTCGCGGAGGCCGAGACCATCGTCAAGGCCGACCTGCCGCCGGACGAAGCCGCGGCGAACGTCGCCTACCTCAAGGAAATGCTGAACCGCAACGACACGCCGCGCAGCCCGGCCAAGCGTATGCCGGTGCCGGTCGCTTCCCTCAGCCAATCCGAATAGCTGGCTAGAACAAGACGAGTTTCTGGCGCGAGCCGGAGGCGCGGTTCACCTCTCCCGTAGGGAGAGGTCGGATCGCATCTTTGGATGCGATCCGGGTGAGGGGGTAAGGCCTGCGCCGAACGCTGCGGCCCCTCGGAGGTGAACCTTTGCAACCGCTCGCGCTTGATCTCATCGCGCTCTACGGTCAGTGCAGCTCGGAGACCTTGATGCCGGTCGGTCCGAGAATGACGACGAACAGCACCGGCAGGAAGAACAGGATCATCGGCACGGTCAGCTTCGGCGGCAGTGCGGCGGCCTTCTTCTCGGCCTCGTTCATGCGCATGTCGCGGTTTTCCTGCGCCATCACGCGCAAGGAATGGCCGAGCGGGGTGCCGTAGCGCTCCGCCTGCTGGAGCGCGAGACAGACCGATTTGACGCCTTCGAGGCCGGTACGCCGCGCCAGGTTCTCATAGGCCACCTTGCGGTCCTGCAAGTAGGACAGCTCGGCCGTGGTCAACGTGAACTCCTCAGACAGCGCGATCGACTGGCCGACGATCTCGGTCGCGACTTTCCGGAACGCCATCTCGACCGACATGCCCGACTCGATACAGATCAGCAGCAGGTCGAGCGCGTCGGGGAAGGCGCGTTTGATCGATAGCTGGCGTTTGGAGATCGCGTTCTTCAGGAACAGCATCGGCGCCTGGAGGCCGAGATAGGCGGCGCCGACGCAAATGCCGATCTTGATCGGCAGCGACTGCTGCATATGCGCGATCAGGAACACGTAGAGCATGGCGCCGACGAACAGCACGAGCGGCGTCACCATGCGGGCGAACAGGAAGGTGATGTAAGGCGCCTGGCCGCGATAGCCTGCCATCACGAGCTTTTCGCGCGCGGCCTCCTGCGCCAGCCATTTGGTGAGGTTGAAGTCCTCGACCACCTTGGAGACGAGCTGCTTCGGCGTCTGGCGCAGCGAAACCTTCTCGGTCTTGGCGAGCCGGTCGCGCTCGCGCTGCCGGATGCGCTCGCGCTCGCTTGCCACCGCCTTCATGCGCTTGGCAAGGCCTTCGCCGGCGAACAACGGCATCACCAGCGTGTAGACGGTGGCGCTGGCGGCGATCGCCGCTAGCAGCATCGTCATGAAGTGAACGTCGTGCAGTTTCGTGACGAGGAGATCGACCATACTGGCACCGTCAGAAATCGAAGTTGATCATTTTCTTCATCACCATGATGCCGATCGACATCCAGACGACGCAGCCGACCAGCATGAGCTGGCCGGTGGGATGGGTCCACAGCAGCGAGATGTATTGCGGGGTCGTGAGATAGACCAGGAACATCACGATCGGCGGCAGCGAGCCGATGATGCCGGCCGAGGCCTTGGCCTCCATCGACATCGCCTGGATCTTTTCCTTCATCTTCTTGCGGTCGCGCAGCACCTTCGAGAGGTTGCCGAGTGCCTCGGAGAGGTTGCCGCCGGACTTCTGCTGGATCGACACGACGATGCCGAAGAAGTTCGCCTCCGGCAACGGCATGCGCTCATAGAGACGCGAGCAGGCCTCGCCCAGCGGCATGCCGATCGCCTGGGTCTCGATGATGGCCAGGAATTCGCTGCGCAGCGGCTCCGGCGAATCCGCTGCGACGACCTTGATCGATTCGAACAGCGGCAGGCCGGCCTTGATGCCGCGGACGATGACGTCGACGGCGTCGGGGAGCGCTGCCAGGAACTTGTTCTCGCGGCGCTTCTTCAGGAAGCTCAGCATCCAGCGCGGCAGGCCGAGGCCGCCGGCGAAGCCAAGGCCCGCGGCCCCCAGCAGCCCGCCGCCGGCGAACATGGCGAGGAAGAAGAACGCGCCGCCGAGCGCGGCGGAGACGATCCAGAATTTCTGCGGCGTCCAGTCGAGCCCGGCCTGCGAGAGCCGCACGCTGAGCGGAACGCTCTTCTCCTGCAGGCGCCGCGCCTCGAGATCCTTGAGCGTGGTCTCGACCTGCTCGCGGCGCGAGCGCTGCGTCTTCTCGGCCTGCCGGGCGGCGACGGGTTCGGCGCGCCCGATTGAGGCGCGGCGGCTCTCCGCCTTCCGTTCGCCGGACAACAACGGATAGAGGAAAACCCAGGCGACGCCGCCGACCGCGGCGGTGGCGAGAAAGGAGAGGGCGAGGACCTGCATCTTCATGGTGCGTTACTGCTCACGTCTGCGCTGCCACTTCCGCCGCATCGAGCGCGGCGGCAAGGCGCTTCTCCTCGCCGTAGTAGCGGGCGCGCTCCCAGAAGCGGGGGCGGCCGATGCCGGTCGAGCGATGCCGTCCGATGATCTTGCCGTTGGCGTCCTCACCGACGAGGTCATAGAGGAAGATGTCCTGGGTGATGATGGTGTCCCCTTCCATGCCCATCACCTCGGTGATGTGGGTGATCCGGCGCGAACCGTCGCGCAGGCGGGCGGCCTGGATGATGACGTCGATGGAGGCGCAGATCATCTCGCGGATAGTGCGCGAGGGCAGGGAGAAGCCGCCCATCGTGATCATGGATTCGCAGCGCGACAGCGCCTCGCGTGGGTTGTTGGCGTGCAGCGTTCCCATCGAGCCGTCATGGCCGGTGTTCATGGCCTGCAACAGGTCGAAGGCTTCGGGTCCGCGGACCTCGCCGACGATGATGCGTTCGGGGCGCATACGCAGGCAGTTGCGCACCAATTCGCGCATCGTGACCTGGCCTTCACCCTCGATGTTGGGCGGGCGGGTTTCCAGCCGCACCACGTGAGGCTGCTGGAGCTGCAGTTCGGCCGCGTCCTCGCAGGTGATGACGCGCTCGTCGTGCTCGATGTAGTTTGTCATGCAGTTGAGGAGCGTCGTCTTGCCCGAACCGGTACCGCCGGAGATCAGCACGTTGCAGCGGCAGCGGCCGATGATCTGGAGGATCTCGGCGCCTTCAGGGGTGATCGCGCCGAACTTGACGAGCTGATCCAGCGTCAGCTTGTCCTTCCTGAACTTGCGGATGGTGAGTGCGGGGCCGTCGATCGAGAGCGGCGGCACGATGGCGTTGACGCGGGAGCCGTCGGCGAGACGGGCGTCGCAGATCGGCGAGGATTCGTCGACGCGCCGGCCGACCTGGCTGACGATGCGCTGGCAGATGTTGAGGAGCTGCTGGTTGTCGCGAAAGCGGATGCCGGTGCGCTGGATCTTGCCGCCGACTTCGATGAACACCGTGTTGGCGCCGTTGACCATGATGTCGGCGATGTCATCGCGCGACAGCAGCGGCTCGAGCGGGCCATAACCGAGCACGTCGTTGCAGATGTCGTCGAGCAGCTCCTCCTGCTCGGCAATCGACATCACGATGTTCTTGATCGCGATGATCTCGTTGACGATGTCGCGGATTTCCTCGCGCGCGGACTCGGAATCGAGCTTGGCGAGCTGGGCGAGGTCGATCGCCTCGATCAGGGCGCCGAAGATCGTCGCCTTGACCTCGTAGTAATTGTCCGAGCGGCGGCTCTCCATGGGCGGAGGCGGCGGGGCCTTGATCGGCGCCAGCGGCGGTGAGGCGATGGCCGGGGGCGGCGGCGCGCGCGAAACACTTGGCGCCGGGGCCTGGGCAGGCTCTGGCGACACGGCGCCGGGCTTGGGGGCCCGAAAGTCGGTGTCTGTTCCGCTACGCTTACCGAACACTTAACAACTCCATGCGGCGGCTATTTTCCGCGCAACTTCTCAATCAGGGGTGAAAGGAACGACGACTTTTGCTTCTTGGTCTCGCTGCGGCCGGTCAGGCGCTGGGCGATCTGGAGGAACATGTCGATCGTCTTATGGTTGGCCGAGATTTCCGCGATCATCTGGCCGTTATTGGCCGCGGAGCCGAAAGTCTGGGGCTCGAACGGGATCGAGGCGATCGGCTGGCTCTCGATCGCCTTGGCGAACTCGGTGGCGGCGATTTCGGGGCGCTTGGGGACGCCGACCTGGTTCAGGCAGTACAGTGGCGGCCGGTCGTTCGGCCGGGCCGCTTTCAAGAGGTCGAACAGGTTCTTGGTGTTGCGCAGGTTCGCAAGGTCGGGGGCGGCCACGATCAGGATGTCGTCCGCCCCGATCAGGGCGCGCTTGGTCCAGCCCGTCCATTGGTGCGGGATGTCGAGTACGATGCAGGGCATGGTCGAGCGCAGCGTGTCGAACACGGCGTCAAAGGCGTCGGTGCCGAAATCGTAGACCCGGTCGAGCGTGGCCGGCGCGGCCAGCAGGCTCAGATGGTCGGTGCATTTCGACAGCAGACGGTCGACGAAGGCCGTATCGATACGGTCCGGCGAGAACACGGCGTCGGCGATGCCCTGCGGCGGATCCTGATTGTAGTCGAGCCCGGCGGTGCCGAAGGCGAGGTCGAGATCGGCGACCACCGCGTCCATGGCGAGGTCGCGCGCGATCGCCCAGGCGACGTTGTGGCTGATGGTGGACGCACCGACGCCGCCCTTGGCGCCGACGACTGCAATGATGCGGCCGACCGCCTTGGCTTCCGGCGCAGAGAACAGATTGCAGATCGATCGCACCACGTCGATCGGGCCAACCGGTGCCAGCACATAGTCGCTGACGCCGCGGCGTACGAGCTCGCGATAGAGCATGACGTCGTTGATGCGGCCGATCACGACGACGCGCGTGCCGGCATCGCAGACGGTCGCGAGCTGGTCGAGCCCGCCGAGCAGGTCGGCCCGCCCGTCGCTCTCCAGGACGATCACGTTCGGTGTGGGGGCGGAGCGATAGGCTTCGGCCGCGGCCGCGATGCCGCCCATCTGGATCTTCAGATGAGCCTTGCCGAGGCGGCGGTCCTCGCCGGCCGACTGCACGGCGGCGGCGGTCTCCACGGTCTCGCAGAACGCCTGGACCGAGACGCGCGGGGCAGGTGCAATATGCTCCTCTGCCGGCGGCGGCGCGCCCTGCGGCTGTTCTTCCTGAGTCTGGCGAGCGTAGCTGATCATTTGCCGGTGTCGCTGAGTTTGGCCTTCTCGGCCTCGGGATAAACGGTCGCCGTCGTCTGACCCTTGCGATATTTCTCGAAGGCTTCACTGCGGCGCATGGTGTAGGCCGGCGTTTCAGGCCGCGGCTGCTCGAGGTCCGACGGATTGTCGATCATTGCGGCCATGTTGCGCTGATAGCTGCAGCCGAAATTGTAATAGGACTTGTTCTCGAACCATCGCGGGTTCTTCGAGGAGGGACCGATATCCTCCGGCCACAGCCCGCAGGGACCCGCGACCGCGGCGATCCTGGAATAGGTCAGGCGGATCGGCGGCAGGAAGCGCGGGTCTTCGGGGCGATAGCGGCGCACGAGGACGCCGCGCGGCGGCACGCCGGCGGCGGCCAGCATGGCCTGGATTTCCCGCAGCGATTCCGCAGCCGGGCGCGCATTGGGTGTGTCGGTCGGCACGTCGATATGGATCGCACCGGTGCCCTCATGTGTCCAGGTCGAAGCCAGACCCATGACGTCGGCGCGCTGGGCTGCGGTCAGGCCGCCGCGCGCGTGACCGACGAAGACGACGATGGAGCGGTTCTGCTCCTCGATCGCGATCGGGTGGCGCTGCTTGAAATCGTCGGGAATGGAAGCGGTGACCGCCTCATCGGTATGAGTGCAGGCGCCGAGCGCGATTGCAATGCCGACGAGCGCGCCGCTGACGCGAAGGGCGCTGTTGCGATTCTGGGGTGATCTGGTGGCCATTCTCGAAGTCCCCGTTCCGCCTCAGTCCGTGATGAAGCCGTAGGTGCCGCGGTAATTCCGCGCGGGATCGACCCGGCCCGGCACGCCATAGATGCGATTGATGTTGCCAAGCAGCTCGGCCTGCGGATCGGAAGGCGCGGCAAAGCCGTCATCTGGACGCGACAGGTCCTTCTGCGCGACGGCGCGCACGATATAGGGCGTCACCAGGACCATCAGCTCGGTCTGGTTGTTGACGTAATCGCGGCTGCGGAACAGCGTGCCGAGCACCGGAAGCTGCATCAGCCCGGGCAAGCCGCTGACCGCTTGCTTGGTCTGCTCCTGGATCAGGCCCGCCATCGCCATCGCGCCGCCGGAGGGAATTTCCAGCGTGGTCTCTGCCCGCCGGGTCCTGATCGAGGGCACCGTCAGCGAGTTCGTCGTGTTCGTGCCGACCGACTGCGACAGCGTGATCGAATTGTCGTTGGACAGCTCCGAGACCTCGGTCATGACGCGCAGGCTGATCTTGCCCTCGGTCAGCACCAGCGGGGTAAAGTTGAGCGAGATGCCGAACTTCTTGAAGCTGATCTGGTTGGTACAGACGTGTGTCGTCGGATCGCAGGCATAGCCCGCCGGCACCGGGAATTCGCCGCCGGCGATGAAGGTCGCCGATTCGCCCGAGATCGCGGTCAGGTTGGGCTCGGCGAGCGTGCGGATCACGCCCGCGGTTTCCATCGCGCGCAGGGTGGCTTGCACCGATGGGGTCCCGCCGAACCTCGTCGTCAGGCTGTTGCCGTCCACAAGATTGCGACCAAGAGCCGTGAACGGGTTGGCGTTGGTGAAGTTCACCACCGCGGTGCCGTAGGCGAGATTGGCGGACAGGTCGATGCCGAGCTGCTTGACGATGTTGCGCGCGACTTCGGCGACCGTCACCTTCAGCATGACCTGGTCGCGGCCGCGGACCACGATGGAGTTCACCACCTTGTCGGCGCCGCCGGCAAGACGCGTGGCGAGGTCGTTGGCCTGCTGGGCCTCGATCGGGGTGGCCGCCGTGCCGGTCAGGATGACGTTCTCGCCGAGACCGTCGATCTGGATGTCCGAGTTGGGCGCGACCTGCTTCAGCGCGGCGCGGATGCCGTTGAGGTCGCGCTTGACCGCGATGTCATAGGCCGCGATCTGCTGGCCGGCGGAATCGAAGAACACGATGTTGGTCTGGCCGACGGCGGCGCCGATGATATAGGCGCGCTGCGCCGAGCGGACCACCGCGTTTGCGATCTTGGGATCGGCGACCAGCACGTCCTTGATGTCGCGCGGCAGGTCGATCACGATCGACTTGCCGACGCCGAGCGACAGGAAGCGCGCGTTCATCTGGCCGTCGGCCGCGATCGGCGCCGCGTTGCGATAGTCGGCGGCGATGACCGGGGTAAGCGCCGGGTTGAGCGTCAGTGCGAGCGCGGCTGAAAACGACAGGGCGCGGACCATGCTGGTCCGCAACGCCGCCCGATTGCCCCTGCATTTCATATCGAAGATCCCCATCGTCACTTCTGTGCGGTCATCAGGCTCGGAATGCCGAAACCGGCCAGGTCTGCCACTGCATGTCTTCGGGTTTGACGACCTGAACGAGGTCGATGTCGGACTTGGCTACCAGGATGTCGGCGGTCGGAAGCTGAGCGATCGGCGCGGCCGGGGGCGGCGCCGGGCTGTCGGACCCGCTCGCCAGGTACGCGGCGATGCCGCCGGCACCGATAGCGATCGTCAGGACGACAATGCGTGCGGTATTCATTACGCTTCACTTTCCACAAAACGCCGCGACGCTGCCGCCGCCGTGATGGCAGTTGACCAGCTAAACGTCAAAGCATGGTTAATGAGGCGTATCTAAATCGCCTTAACGCCGGGTTTATCCGGTGTGTTCAGCGCAGCGCGAGGTGAGCGAGATCAATCGCTTTCACCCATTCCGTCTCCGGATAGACCATCAGCGCGCTGATCGCGAGCGCGATGCCGTAGGGGATGCCGCTCTCCTTGGCGTGCAACCGCGCGAGCCAGGCCTGTCCGGCAAGTCCGTAAGGCAACGGCCATTGCCGGAATTGCAGCAGCAGCAAGGTCAGCGCGCCGCCGAACAGCGAGGCGTAGAGCAGGAAGTTCATCAGGTGGGTAAAGCCGAACCACAGCGCGACGGAGGCTGCAACTTTCGCGTCACCGCCTCCGACCCAGCCCATGGCAAAGCAGGTGAACGCGACGGCCAGCATCAGGGCACCGGCGCCGACATGGGTCAGCATGTCGTAAGGCGCCATGCCGCCGATGAGGGCAAGAACGAAGAAGCCGGCGATCAGCGCCAGCGACACCCGGTTCGAGATGGTCATCGTGAACAGGTCGCTCGCGGCGGCGAAGGCTATCAGGGCCGGGAAGAGCAGAAGGCGCGCGAGGTCGAGGATCATGATCTGCTTCTTAAGGGAGCGCTGGCCGGCGCGGGATCGGAGCTCGCGGGATTCTAGCCGGCAGTGCTAAACAAACCTGAAACGGTATGCGGCGGAGGTCACCAGATGCTGGCGATCCGGGCCGCGAGCGTGACCAGTGCGAGCAACAGCGCAAGGCAGACCCAATGGGTCGGCGCCTCGCTATGCGCGGAGGCTGCCGTTTCGAACACTGCATCGGTCCTGGTCTTACGCAACGCCACTGGAACTCGAGGCTTTCCGGAAAGACAAAGCCCCGGACGTATCCGGGGCCTCTGCTGCAACTGGTCGGAGGCTTACTTCAGCGAGCTGCTGATCGAGCCGAACTTGGAGTTCAGCGAGGTGCCGAGGTTGTTGACGACGGTGATGATCGCGAGCGCGATGCCGGCGGCGATCAGGCCGTACTCGATGGCGGTGGCGCCGGATTCGTCCTTCACGAAACGCGCAATGAGGTTCTTCATGAGTAGATCTCCATGTGGGTGTGGGTGGCTTCGTTCCGCGCAATTCTCTAGCGTTGCGAGGATGAGAGCTCAGCCGTTGCGGTACGGTTAACCTGATCACGGAAACTCGATCGTGGCGCGATGCTTTTCAGCAGAGTCAATTTCCCCTTAAGGCGCTCGCCTGAATTCCCCCGCTTTTGCGGTCGGCGGCCCGAAAGGCCGCTGATATGCAGAGCGGCTTCACGCTCCCTTAAATTTCGAAGCGTAGGCGTAAGGCCGAACAGATGAGAAGTGAGACGCTGATGTCGAGCCTGCCCATGGACGTCGCCTTGATGCTCGGCGAGACCATCGCAAAGGTCATCCCCGTTACCGCGGCGCTCGCGGTGGTCTTCACGGTGCTCGAGCATTTCTGGGCCTGCAATCCCGGCGTGGCGTGGTGGCGCAAGCGCGAGATCGTCACCGACATCTGCTACTGGTTCTTCGTGCCGGTGTTCGCCCGCACGATGCGGATCGGGTTGTTGATCGTTACGGCCGGCGTCATCTTCAACATCCACGGTCCTGACGAACTGATCGCCTTCTACGACAACGGCCATGGTCCGCTGTCGGAGCTGCCTCTATGGGCGCAGGCGGTGCTGTTCGTCGTCCTGTCCGATTTCATGCTGTACTGGCTGCACCGGCTGTTTCACGGCGGCGGCTTCTGGAAGTACCACGCGATCCATCATTCCTCGGAGGAGCTGGGCTGGATCTCGGCGGCGCGCTTCCATCCGGTAAATCTGGTGCTCGGCACGATCGGCGTTGACGTCGTGCTGCTCACCGTCGGCATCTCGCCGAACGTGATGATCTGGCTCGGGCCGTTCACCACCTTCCATTCTGCCTTCGTGCACGCCAATCTCAACTGGACGCTCGGACCGTTCAAATATGTGCTGGCGACGCCGGTGTTTCACCGCTGGCACCACACCTCGCTCGAGCAGGGCGGCAATACCAATTTTGCCGGCACCTTCCCGCTCTGGGACATCCTGTTCGGGACCTTCCGGATGCCGGCGAACGAGCTGCCGCAGGACTATGGCAAGGACGAAGCGGAGATGCCGAGCGAGATCGGCGGCCAGCTCGCCTATCCGTTCCGTCACTAGGACGAATAGGCCGGAGGAGCTTCCGAAGGCCGTAAGGCAGGGCCGAAATTGCCGTTCGCAGCGAGTTGAAGCCGGCGCATTAACGTCGCTTTGACGTATAGCTGGCTAACTCTTGGAGCAGCGGCGAGCCCGCTCGGGGTTGTGTGAGAGTAGAGTTATGAAGCCCGCGCGTTTTATTGTTCTAGCGATCGCCCTCGTAGCCGGCGCCCTCGCTGCCTATCTCGCAAGCAGTTCGACCGATAGCGGTGCGCCCCCGCCTCCACAAGTCGCCCAATTGCCGACCATTGAGGTCCTTGTGGCCAAGACGGACATCGGATTGGGACAGACGGTCGGCCCCAACGAGCTTCAGTGGCAGACGTGGACGCAATCTTCGGCCAGCGGCAATTTTATTCGCCGCCCGGATCGACCCGAGGCAATCACGCAAATTACGGGTTCGATTGCCCGTCAACCATTTATCGCGGGCGAGCCGATCCGAGAGCAGAAACTGGTCAGGGCAGACGGTTCTGGCTTCATGGCGGCCATCCTGCCTTCGGGCAAGCGCGCCATTTCAACCGAGATATCCGCGGAGACTGGCGCAGGCGGCTTCATATTGCCGAATGATCGCGTGGACGTGATTCTCACAAAGCGCGAGAAACCGCCCGCCAACTCGGAAGCTCAGACCGACACCATTTCGTCGCAAGCCATTCTGACCAACATACGTGTTCTCGCGATCGATCAAGCCCCCAAGGAAAAGGAGGGGCAGAATGCGGTTCTGGGCAAGACGGCTACCCTGGAGTTGACCCCTGGCGAAGTCGAATTGCTGTCCGCATCGCGTCAGAGCGGCACCCTGTCCCTCGCGCTGCGCAGCATTGCCGACAACGAGAAGAAGAATGTCGTTGCCGAGAACAACACCAGCAACCTCGTGACGGTCTATCGGGGCGCCACCACCACGGAGGTGCTCAACTGCAAGCCCGCGTGCGGCCGAAAATAGCTTCCATCGGGCGGCGCAGTCGCGGAAACCGGTTTACGCACTGTTGACGCCAGTGGCCGTGATCCGCCGATCCTGCGAAACATTTAGGCAATCGCTTCTCTCTTCGTTGGGCGGTTGATCGCTGCCGCTGGGGATTTTCTGCGATGCCATCGCCTGCCGTCTGGAAGTTTTCGATCCGCAGCATGATCCAGCGGTTTCGCCGCAACCGCCGCGGCTCTGCGGCGGTCGAGTTCGCGCTGGTCGCGCCGATCTTCTTCGCGCTGTTGTTCGCGATCATCGAGACCGCGATCATGTTCTTCGCAGGCCAGGTGCTCGAGACCGTCACGCAGGATGCCGCGCGCTCGGTCCTGACCGGCCAGGCGCAGACCGGCTCGGTGTCGGCCTGCGCGGTCTCCGGTGTGGCCGCCGCCTGCACGCAGACGACGTTCAAGAATTACGTCTGCACCCAGATCCCGGCGCTGTTCTTCGATTGCAGCAGTCTCTACGTCGACGTTTCGAGCTTTTCGTCGTTCTCGGCGGTCACGCTGCCGAGCCATATCGATTCGGCCGGCAATTTCGATACGAGCATGAGCTATAGCGCGGGCAGTGCCGGCGACATCGTGGTCGTCCGGCTGTTCTACCAGTGGCCGCTCTACGTCACCGGGCTCGGCTACAACCCCTCGAACCTCGCAGGCAACAAGCGCCTCCTGGTCGCGACGGCCGCCTTCAAGAACGAACCCTACTCCAACTGATGCCAACGGCCCCGAGCAGAACCATGCAGGCGATTGCGAAAATCTGGCGAAACGCCGCCTCCTCCGCGCGCGATTTCCGTGCAGACAGCCGCGCGGTGGCGGCGACCGAGTTCGCGGTGGTGGTGCCGCTGATGCTGGTGTTGTTCTTCGGTACCGTCGAGGTTTCGTCGGCGGTGGCGATCGACCGCAAGGTCACGATGATGGCACGCACGCTGTCCGACCTCACCTCGCAATCGACGTCGGTCGCCGACACCGACATGACCAACTTCTTCGCGGCGTCCTACGGCATCATGACGCCGTACTACAATAGCTCGGTCACGTCGGCGACGATCAGCGAGCTCTACGTCGATCCCACGACCAAGGTGGCGCGCGTGCAATGGAGCAAGGGATCCTCGCCGCGGTCGCAGGCCTCCGTGGTGACCATCCCCTCGACGCTCGCGATCGGCGGCACCTATGTGATCTTCAGCGAGGTCAGCTACGTCTACACGCCGACGATCGGCTACGTGCTCAAGAACGCGATCGCGCTGAGCGACGTCGCCTATACGCGCCCGCGTCAATCGACTTGCGTCTACTACAGCCCGTCGACGAGCTGCACGACCTACTGAGCGCCTCGGATCTTCGGACATGAAAAAAGGCCGCGCGCCACGCACGGCCTTTTCGTTTGCTCAGGTCCGCCTGGAGCGGGGCCGGCTTAGCCGGCGGAGCGGAGGTTGTCTGCTGCCGACTTGCCGGACCGACGATCGGCCACGATCTCGTAGGAGATCTTCTGGCCTTCGCGCAGCGTGCCGAGGCCAGCACGTTCCACGGCGCTGATGTGCACGAACACGTCCTTGCCGCCGTCGTCGGGCTGGATGAAGCCAAAGCCCTTGGTCGCGTTAAACCACTTCACGGTTCCCATGCTCATGGGGGTAGTCCCTTCTCAGATACACAGTGTCGATGCCCGCTTTCGCGGACGGGTTAGATCGAATTTCTGGAAGGGTCGTCAGCGTGTCTGAACCGGCTGTACCGGTGGATGCTAATGTCGTCCGGCCGAAAATCGATTAATTCATTTTATTGGAAAGGGGGTTTCAAAACAATCCTGACGTGCACGATTTTTTGATCCGCCGCCCGGGTGGGCGGCAGATCGCATCAGGCCAGGACTTTATTTCCGTACCGCGGCGTGGCCGCAGGCCTTAACGGCGGCGGAACTGTCCGCCGCGCTGAGCCCCGCCCCGCGGCGGGCCACCGGTCGGACCCGGACGTTCGTCCTTGTGGCGGAAAATCAGCCGTCCTTTCTCCAGGTCGTAGGGCGACATCTCCACCGTCACGCGGTCGCCCGCCAGCGTCTTGATGCGGTTCTTCTTCATCTTGCCGGCGGTGTAGGCAACGATCTCGTGCCCGGCGTCGAGCTGCACGCGGTAGCGCGCGTCGGGGAGGATTTCGGTGACCAGTCCTTCGAACTGGATCAGCTCTTCCTTAGCCATGAATTTCTCCAGGTCGTGGGACGGCTAGCGCGAATAGGGTTTGTGGTTGGGCCGACCGTTCGGACGACTCTCGCGGCGTAAAAACGCAACGCCTTGTATCCCATCAGACTGGCCGGCGCCATGCGCGGGACGCTGTTCCGACCGATCATTTGGTGACGAATTCATCTTACCACCGGAACGGCGGCGGCGAGACCCCTTCGAGGCCTTGTGGCCGTCGCCGGGCCTGCCATCCACATGCCGTCCGTCACCATGCCGTCCGTCACCATGCCGGCCATCGCCATGCCGCGCGCCCTGCAGGCGCGGGCCGGGGCGGCCCGGACGATGCTGCTTGGCGGGAGCAGACGGCGCATGCGCCGCCTCGCGGCCGGCGTCGGTGCGATGATCCTCGCGCGGGAGCGCGACGCGGATCAGGCGCTCGATATCGCGGAGATAGCTGAGTTCCTCGCCGCCTGCGACCAGCGAGATCGCGGTGCCGTCGGCGCCGGCCCGCGCGGTGCGGCCGATCCGGTGGACATAGGTCTCCGGCACGTTCGGCAGGTCGAAATTGATGACGTGGCTGATGCCGTCGACATCGATGCCGCGGGCGGCGATGTCGGTCGCCACCAGCGTGCGGATCTCGCCCGAGCGGAACTGGGCCAGCGTGCGCTCGCGATGGTTCTGCGACTTGTTGCCGTGAATGGCGTTGGAGGCGATGCCGGCCTTGGCCAGCGTCTTCACCACCTTGTCGGCGCCGTGCTTGGTGCGAGTGAAAACCAGCGCCCGGTCGATCGGCTCGTCCTTCAGCAGCTTGGTCAGGAAGGCGGGCTTGGCGGAGAAATCCACCTGGATGATGCGCTGGCGGATGCGTTCCGCCGTCGAGGACACCGGGGTGACGGCGACGCGCGCCGGGTCGCGCAGCATCGAGTCGGCAAGCTCGGCGATGTCCTTCGGCATGGTAGCCGAGAAGAACAGCGTCTGGCGCTTGATCGGCAGCTTGGCGACGATTTTGCGGATGTCGTTGATGAAGCCCATGTCGAGCATGCGGTCGGCTTCATCGAGCACGAGGAACTCGACGCTCGAAAGCTTCAGCCCGTTGCTCTGCACGAGGTCGAGCAGGCGGCCGGGGGTGGCAACCAGCACCTCGATACCAGGCATCAGCGCGCGGACCTGGCGGCCCATCGGCACGCCGCCGATGGCGAGCGCCGAGGACAGGCGGATGTGGCGGCCATAGGCGTTGAAGCTGTCGAGGATCTGGCCGGACAGCTCGCGGGTGGGCGACAGCACGAGCACGCGGCAGGTCTTGGGCTGCGGCTTGACGCGGTTGTCCAGCAGACGGTGCAGGATCGGCAGCGCGAAGGACGCGGTCTTGCCGGTGCCGGTCTGGGCAATGCCGACGACGTCCCGTCCGGTCAATGCCAGGGGGATGGTTTGAGCCTGAATGGGGGTCGGCGTGACGTAGTTTTCTTCTTTGAGGGCACGCGAAATGGGATCGGCCAGGCCGAAGTCCTGAAAGGAAGTCAAAAGAGGGGTTCTTTCCAATGTCAAAGGCGAGCGCCCACGCTGTTTCCGCGTGGCGCGCGCAAGGGTGTCGAGAAGACACCTGCGTGTTTGGGGTGTCGGATTGCTTGATGAGAGGGGCAAGCCAGAGGCCCAAACGGGCTTAAGAACACGCGGCTCGCTACGACCCCTGATCATTCGGATGATTCGGAGGTCTCGCGGCTTCATATGCAGCATCCCGGGGGCGCTTTCAAGGCGACGCGGCCGCAGCCTGGCGTTGCGGTGCACGAATAGTTATGCCGGAAATTTAGACAGCGGGCGAATTTTGATCAAAAAATAGACTGTATGCCGCATAAGCATACATTTTTTATGCCCAATATTTGGGCCGACCAAGCGTGCCAACTCCTTGGTTCCGGCAAAATTCCTGTTACGGAGCAGCGGCTTAGCGCTCTCCAGGCCCATGGCATGGTTCTTGCGATTCCGTTAATCGCTGGCGGCCGTGGGGCCGTTCGCAGCGTTTTCACGTCTGCGTCAGGGAGATGATACCTCATGCTTACTAAATCCACTCACGATATAGCGGCGTCATTTAGCCGCCGCGGCTTGCTCGCCGCGACCGCCGGACTGATGCTGGGTCTGGCTTCCTTTACCGGCGCAAAGGCCGCAGACGACACCATCAAGGTGGGTGTGCTGCATTCTCTCTCTGGCACCATGGCCATCAGCGAAACCACGCTGAAGGACACCATCCTTTTCCTGATCGACGAGCAGAACAAGAAGGGCGGCGTCAACGGCAAGAAGCTCGAGGCCGTCGTGGTCGATCCCGCCTCGAACTGGCCGCTGTTCGCCGAGAAGGCGCGCGAGCTCATCACCAAGGACAAGGTCGCGGTCGTGTTCGGCTGCTGGACCTCGGTGTCGCGCAAGTCGGTGCTCCCGGTCTTCAAGGAACTGAACAGCATCCTGTTCTACCCCGTGCAGTACGAGGGCGAAGAGTCCGAGCGTAACGTGTTCTACACGGGCGCTGCGCCGAACCAGCAGGCGATCCCCGCCGTCGACTACCTGATGAAGGAAGAGAAGGTGAAGCGCTGGGTGCTCGCGGGCACCGACTACGTCTATCCGCGCACCACCAACAAGATCCTGGAGGCCTACCTGAAGTCGAAGGGTGTCGCCCAGGAAGACATCATGATCAACTACACGCCGTTCGGTCACTCCGACTGGCAGACGATCGTGGCCGACATCAAGAAGTTCGGCTCGGCCGGCAAGAAGACCGCGGTGGTCTCGACCATCAACGGCGACGCCAACGTTCCCTTCTACAAGGAGCTCGGCAACCAGGGCATCAAGGCCAAGGACATCCCGGTGGTCGCGTTCTCGGTGGGTGAGGAAGAACTCGCCGGCATCGACACCAAGCCGCTGGTCGGCCATCTTGCCGCCTGGAACTACTTCCAGTCGATCAAGACTCCGGCGAACGAGAAGTTCATCAAGGAGTGGCAGGCCTACACCAAGAACCCGAAGCGCACCACCAACGACCCGATGGAAGCCCACGTGATCGGCTTCAACATGTGGGTGAAGGCGGTCGAGAAGGTGAAGTCGACCGATCCGGACAAGGTGATCGCTGCGCTTCCCGGCATCGAGGCGCCGAACCTGACCGGTGGCACCTCGAAGATGCTGCCGAACCACCACATCACCAAGCCGGTGTTCATCGGCGAGATCAAGGGCAACGGCCAGTTCGACGTGGTCTGGAAGACCCCGAGCCTCGTTCCGGGCGACGCCTGGTCGAAGGAGCTCGACGGCTCCAAGGACCTGATCGGCGACTGGGTCGAGAAGAAGTGCGGCAACTACAACATCAAGACCAACAAGTGCCTCGGTTCGGGCTCCTGATCGCGGTCTGACGTGATACGACGACACGGAGAGGGCGGCGATCCCGCCGCCCTCTCCACCCATTTCTGCCGGGGTAATTCACAGTGCTCGCAAAATTGCCAGCCCGTCTCTGCACGCTTGCGCTTTCGTTTCTCCTGATCGCGTTCGCGCTGCCGGCCTTGGCCGGTCCGTTTGAGGACGCGGTCGCCAAATTCGCCAACGACGATTTTTCCGACACCGAAGAAGCGATCGGCGCGGTTGCGAGCAGCGGCAATCCGCTCGCGTTTCCGATCATCAACGCGTTGCAGGACGGCCGCCTGATGGCCGATCCGGACAGTAAGAAGGTTTACGTCACCGGCACGGACGGCAAGTCGATCGATGCCACGACCGGTCAGCCGGTCGCGAGCGTTCCCGACGGCGCCAGCGCTGTCCGCCTCAACAATCGTCTGCGCCGCAGCGTCGATGCCGCGCTCGGCAGCCTGACGCTTCAGTCGCCGGATCTTTCGACGCGCATCCAGGCCGCGCAATCCGTCTTCAAGTCGCATGAAGAGACGGCGCTCGAGGCCGTCGACGCCGCGCTCGCCAAGGAAACCAACAAGTCCGCCAGGACCGCGCTCAGTGAAGCCCGCGCGGCGATTCTGCTATTCAAGTCGGACGCCACGGAGGTCGAGAAGCTCGAGGCCGTCGCCACCCTCAAGGCTCGCGGCGACCAGGACGCGCTGGCGCTTCTCTCCGATACCGGCAGCGACCAACCGGCTTCAGTGACCAAGGCGGCCGCGAGCGCGATCGGCTCGATCCAGAGCTCGCTCGCGGTCTGGTCGACGGTACAGAACGCCTGGTACGGCCTGTCGCTCGGCTCGGTGCTGCTGCTCGCCGCGATCGGGCTTGCCATCACCTTCGGCGTGATGGGCGTCATCAACATGGCCCATGGCGAGATGGTGATGCTGGGCGCCTACACCACCTTCGTGGTGCAGGAGGTGATCCGCACCCGCTATCCCGCTCTGTTCGACTATTCGCTGATTATCGCGGTGCCGCTCGCCTTCCTGGTCTCAGGCGCGATCGGCGTCTTGATCGAGCGCAGCATCATCCGCTTCCTCTACGGCCGCCCGCTCGAGACGCTGCTTGCGACCTGGGGCCTGTCCCTGGTGCTCCAGCAGGCGGTGCGCACCGCGTTCGGTCCGACCAACCGCGAGGTCGGCAACCCCTCCTGGATGAGTGGCGCGTTCGAGCTCGGACAGATCACCATCACCTACAACCGGCTCTGGATCCTCTGCTTCACGCTCGCGGTGTTCGCGATCCTGCTCGCGATGCTACGCTACACTGCACTCGGCCTCGAAATGCGCGCCGTGACGCAGAACCGCCGCATGGCGGCCTCGATGGGCATTGCCACCTCACGCGTTGACGCACTGACCTTCGGCCTCGGCTCCGGCATTGCCGGCATCGCCGGCGTCGCGCTGTCGCAGATCGACAACGTCAGCCCCAATCTCGGCCAGAGCTACATCATCGACAGCTTCATGGTCGTGGTGTTCGGCGGGGTCGGCAATCTCTGGGGCACGCTGGTCGGCGCCTTCACGCTCGGCATCGCCAACAAGTTCCTG
Source organism: Bradyrhizobium sp. CCGUVB23 (assembly GCF_024199885.1). NCBI lineage: Bacteria > Pseudomonadati > Pseudomonadota > Alphaproteobacteria > Hyphomicrobiales > Nitrobacteraceae > Bradyrhizobium > Bradyrhizobium sp. CCGUVB23. The sequence continues at coordinate 3,011,585 of NZ_JANADQ010000001.1, read as the reverse complement.
GAGCCGGTCGCCGGCGCCGTGCTCGGCAAGATCGCGATCCTGGTCCTGATCATCCTGTTCATTCAAAAGCGCCCGCGCGGCCTGTTCGCGCTCAAGGGCCGTGCGGTGGAAGCATGACCCCTCACATGCTCACGCGATCGCTGGACCGCGGCGCGACGATGTTTTTGGCCATCGTCGCCGCCTGCGGCATCCTCATTCCGCTCTCCAACCTGCTGCTGCCCGCAGGCTCGTTCTTCCAGGTGCCAACCTATCTGGTCGCGCTCTGGGGCAAATATGTCTGCTACGCGATCCTGGCGCTGTCGATCGACCTGATCTGGGGCTATTGCGGCATCCTCTCGCTCGGCCACGGCGCGTTCTTCGCGCTCGGCGGCTACGCCATGGGCATGTACCTGATGCGGCAGATCGGCACCCGCGGCGTCTACGGCAATCCGATCCTGCCCGACTTCATGGTGTTCCTGAACTGGCAGAAGCTGCCCTGGTACTGGTACGGCTTCGACATGTTCTGGTTCGCCGCGCTGATGGTGCTGTTCGTGCCGGGCCTGCTCGCCTTCTGCTTCGGCTGGCTCGCCTTCCGCTCGCGCGTCACCGGCGTGTACCTGTCGATCATCACGCAGGCGATGACCTATGCGCTCTTGCTCGGCTTCTTCCGCAACGATTTCGGCTTCGGCGGCAACAACGGCCTGACCGACTTCAAGGACATCCTTGGCTTCAACGTGCAGGCGGAGGGCACGCGCGCCACGCTGTTCGCGCTGAGCTGTCTCGCCCTGATCGCCGGCTTCCTGATCTGCCGGGCCATCGTCACCTCCAAGCTCGGCAAGGTGCTGATCGCAATCCGCGACGCGGAATCGCGCACGCGCTTCCTCGGCTACCGCGTCGAGTCCTACAAGCTGTTCGTGTTCACGGTGTCGGCCTGCATGGCCGGCGTCGCCGGCGCGCTCTACGTGCCGCAGGTCGGCATCATCAATCCAAGCGAATTCGCGCCGGGCAACTCGATCGAGGCGGTCATCTGGGTCGCGGTCGGCGGTCGCGGCACGCTGGTCGGCGCAGCGCTCGGCGCCGTCGTCGTCAACTACGCCAAGACGTTCTTCACCTCCGGCGTGCTCGCACCGTACTGGCTGTTCATGTTGGGGGCGCTGTTCATCCTGGTGACGCTGCTGCTGCCCAAGGGCATCGTCGGCACCTTCAATTCCTGGTGGGAGCCGTTCAAGGCAAAACGCCCGGCTGAAACCACCGAGAGCGCTGCGGCCGAAGACGGCGTCAGCGAACCTGACATGGCGGAGTAAGCGGAAATGAACGTCATGGATACCCGCGCGACCTCCGCGATGCTCTATCTCGACGGCGTGCACGTCTCGTTCGACGGCTTCCACGCCATCAACAATTTGTCGCTGACGCTCGCGCCCGGCGAGATGCGCGCTATCATCGGCCCGAACGGCGCCGGCAAGACCACGATGATGGACATCATCACCGGCAAGACCAAGCCGGATGAAGGCACCGTGCTGTTCGACGGCGTCACCGATCTCACACGCCTCGACGAGACCCGTATCGCCGAGCTCGGCATTGGCCGCAAATTCCAGAAGCCGACCGTGTTCGAGAGCCAGACGGTCGAGGACAATCTGCTGCTCGCGCTCAACGTCGACCACTCGGTCCGCGGCACGCTGTTCTGGAGCGGCAGCAAGGCGGAATCCGAGCGCATCGACAAGGTGCTGGAGACCATCCGCCTGACCGATGCGCGGAGCCGCCTTGCCGGCAGCCTCAGCCACGGCCAGAAGCAGTGGCTGGAGATCGGCATGCTGCTGGCACAGGATCCAAAGCTGCTGCTGGTCGACGAGCCCGTCGCCGGCATGACCGACGTCGAGACGCACCTCACGGCCGAGCTGCTCAAGGAGATCAACAAGAACCATACCGTGATGGTGGTCGAGCACGACATGACCTTCGTCCGCGAATTGGGCGTAAAGGTCACCTGCCTGCACGAAGGCTCGGTGCTTGCCGAAGGCTCCATCGACCAGGTCTCGTCGAACGAGCGGGTCATCGAAGTGTATCTGGGACGCTGAGCCATGCTCGAGGTCAAGGACATCAACCTCTTCTACGGCGCGGCGCAGGCACTGCGCGGCGTCTCGATCGCGGCCGAGCCCGGCAAGGTCACTTGCGTGCTGGGGCGCAATGGCGTCGGCAAGACCTCGCTGCTGCGCGCGATGGTCGGGCAGTATCCGATCTCCTCGGGTGCGATCGTGTTCGACGGCAGCGACATCACCGCACTCAAGCCCTATGAGCGGGCGCGCAAGGGCATCGGTTTCGTGCCGCAGGGCCGCGAGATCTTTCCGCTGCTGACCGTCGAGGAAAACCTCAAGACCGGCTTCGGCCCGCTCAAGCGCGACGAGCGCTTCATCCCTGATGATGTGTTCTCACTGTTTCCGGTGCTGCAATCCATGCTCGGCCGGCGTGGCGGCGACCTCTCCGGCGGTCAGCAGCAGCAGCTCGCGATCGGCCGCGCGCTGGTGATGCGGCCAAAGTTGCTGCTGCTCGACGAGCCGACCGAGGGTATCCAGCCCTCGATCATCAAGGACATCGGCCGCGCGATCTCCTACCTGCGCAATCTCGGCAACATCGCCATCGTGCTGGTCGAACAATATCTCGACTTTGCGTGCGAACTCGGCGACAGTTTTGCAGTGATGGATCGCGGCGCGGTGAAATACACCTGCGATCGCACCAACCTTGACCCGGGCGAAATCAGCCGCCAGATGGCGCTGTAAGCCTTTCATTCTGCCGCGACCGGTTGGGGAGGCGGATGCGCAGCGAGCTATCAGCCACATCCATGGTGTTCGAGGCCAACCGCGCCCGCGGCGCGGTGCGCTTCGACGTGCATTCGCGCGACGGCGTGACGCGGCGCGGGACGCTGCACGAGTCTGGCTCCTTGCGCGTGCGCTTTCCCTCGCCGGAAGGTGAGGGGCTCTCCGGCGTGTTCGTCAACACCGCCGGCGGGGTTGCCGGCGGAGACCGCTTTGATATCGAAATCGCGGCGGGCCAGGCCTCGCGTCTGACGCTGACCACGGCGGCAGCCGAGAAGGTCTATCGCGCGCCCGGTGCGGCGGCAGAGCTCAATATTGCCCTGAAGGTTGCCGCGGGCGCGCATCTCGGCTGGCTGCCTCAGGAGACGATCCTGTTCGATCGCGCCCGTGTCCATCGCCGCTTCGACATCGCGCTCGATGATGCGGCCTCGCTCCTGCTCTGCGAGATCGTGGTGTTCGGACGCACCGCGATGGGTGAGCGCATGGAGCAGGGTGAATTCGTCGACCGCTGGCGCCTCTCCCGCGGCGGCCGGCTGGTGTTCGCCGAGACCGTCAGGCTCGACGGCGATATCGGCGCCAAGCTGGCGCGTCCTGCCGTCGCCAAAGGCGGCGCAGCGATCGGCACCGCACTGATCGTCCCGGGCGATGAGGCCCTGGTCGAGCGCATCAGGGAAGCCTCGGAATCTTTCGCCGGCGAGGTCGGGATATCCGCCTGGAATGGCTTTGCAATGGCGCGGTTCTGTGCCCAAGATGCGGCGCGCTTGCGCGCCGACATGATGGCGGTGCTGGCGCGCACCGGCGTCGCGCTGCCGCGGCTGTGGCTGAATTGATGACGTGAACGGAAGAGATTTCGCATGAACCTGTCTCCCCGCGAAAAGGACAAGCTTCTGATTTCGATGGCGGCCATCGTCGCGCGGCGCAGGCTCGATCGCGGCGTCAAGCTCAATCACCCGGAGGCGGTCGCGATCATCTCCGATTTCATTCTGGAAGGCGCGCGAGACGGCCGCACCGTGGCGGAGTTGATGCAGGCCGGCGCGCAAGTGCTGACCCGCGAGCAGGTGATGCCGGGCATTCCCGAGATGATCCACGACATCCAGGTCGAGGCGACGTTCCCGGACGGCACCAAGCTCGTCACCGTCCACGAGCCGATCAGGTAGGAGCAGAGCATGATCCCCGGCGAACTCTTCATCCAGGACGGCGAGATCGAGCTCAATGTCGGCCGCAAGACCGTGACGCTGACGGTGGCCAACACTGGCGACCGTCCGATCCAGGTTGGCTCGCACTACCATTTCTTCGAAACCAATCCAGCCTTGAAGTTCGATCGCAAGAAAGCCCGCGGCATGCGCCTCGACATCGCCGCCGGCACCGCAGTCCGCTTCGAGCCCGGCCAGACCCGCGACATCCAGCTCGTCGCCCTCGCCGGCAAGAAAACCATCTACGGCTTCCGCGGCGACGTCATGGGGAAGCTGTGAGCGCGCGCTAAGACGAGATGCGGGCCGTGATCAATAGTGAGGTGAGCACGACTGTCTCGCTCCCTCCCCCCTTGCGGGGGAGGGCCGGGGAGGGGGGTAAGCCCCAGGCTCGGCACGACGACGTGCGACGAGCTCTTGCAAACCGGGGCGCGGTCGACGTCACTCAGAGCGCTGTCCTCACGATACGTCGTCCAACGGAGCAAGGTGCACCCCCCTCCCTAACCCTCCCCCGCAAGGGGGGAGGGAACGGAGAGAGCGGAGCTGAATGGATCGAAGACGGATTGCTAGCCGAGAGTCCGGACTCGCATTGGGATGCCGCAATATCCAGTGAGGTGAGCACATCTGTCTGGCTCCCTCCCCCCTTGCGGGGGAGGGTCGGGGAGGGGGGTATGCCACACGACGAGGTCTCTCCGTTACAAAGAACTCGCGCCAGGCAGTTGCGGAGTGCGATGACGCGCGCGGAGACGCTGTTGTGGCGTCATCTCAAAGCGCATCGGCTGGCTCGCCTCGGCCTCCGCCGGCAGGCGCCAATGGGCAATTACATCGCCGACTTCGTCGCGCATTCCTGCAAGCTCATCGTCGAGGTCGACGGCGAGAGCCATGAATTCGAAGAGCGGCTTCGCAAGGACGAGGCGCGCGACCAATGGTTCGCCTCGCGCGGCTATCGCGTGCTGCGCTTCACCAATGACGACGTGATGAAAAATCTGGAGGGCGTGGCTCTCACGATTCTGCAGGCTGCGGAGCAAGGTGCACTCCCCTCCCTGCCCCTCCCCCGCAAGGGGGGAGGGAACGGAGAGAGCGATGCGTCCAATGGCGAGGAGGTGTGAGGCATGCTGTCACCCGTTCGCCTCATCTCCGAAGCCGCCGAGCTCGCTGCCCGTCGCCACAACGGGATGGCGCGCAAGGGACGTGGCAGCGAACCCTACGTCAATCACCTCGCCGAGGTCGCGAACCTGCTTGCCACCGCGACCGACGGCGCGGATGCCGAGCTCGTCGCCGCCGGCTGGCTGCACGACACCATCGAGGATACCGACACCACGCGCGAGGAGCTGGCTGCGAAATTTTCCGACCGCGTTGCCTCTCTCGTCGTCGAGTGCACGGACGACATGAGCCTGCCGAAGGCCGAGCGGCGGCGCCGCCAGGTGATCGATGCGCCCAAAAAATCCGCCGACGCAAAGCTGATCAAGATCGCCGACAAGATCAGCAATATCGGCGCGCGCATTCATGCCGAGCCGAACCCCGAGGAACGCGACGATCTCGTCGATTACACGGGCTGGGCCGAGCAGGTGGTCGCCGGCTGCCGCGGCGGCAATCCATGGCTCGATACGAAATTCGATGATGCCGTAAAGGCAGCGAGGGCCTCGCTGTGACCGGCCAAACATTCAAACGCAAACGGGGCTTGTGATGTCCGTCAAGATGAAACGTTCCGTCTATGCCGACATGTTCGGCCCGACCACCGGCGACAAGGTGCGGCTGGCCGACACCGACCTCATCATCGAGGTCGAGAAGGATTTCACCACCTATGGCGAGGAGGTGAAGTTCGGTGGCGGCAAGGTGATCCGCGACGGCATGGGGCAGTCGCAGGTGACCAACAAGCAGGGCGCTGCCGACACGGTCATCACCAACGCGCTGATCGTCGACCACTGGGGCATCGTCAAGGCCGACGTCGCGATCAAGGACGGCATGATCTCCGCGATCGGCAAGGCGGGTAACCCGGATATCCAGCCCGGCGTTACCATCATCATCGGCCCCGGCACCGACGTGATCGCGGGCGAAGGAAAAATCCTCACGGCCGGCGGCTTCGACAGCCACATCCATTTCATTTGCCCGCAGCAGATCGAGCACGCGCTGATGTCGGGCGTCACCTCGATGCTGGGCGGCGGCACCGGCCCGTCGCACGGCACGTTCGCCACCACCTGCACGCCGGGGCCGTGGCACATCGCGCGGATGATCCAGTCGTTCGACGCATTTCCGGTCAATCTCGGAATCTCCGGCAAAGGTAATGCCTCGCGGCCCGCCGCGCTGGTCGAGATGATCAAGGGCGGCGCCTGTGCGCTGAAGCTGCACGAGGATTGGGGCACGACGCCGGCGGCGATCGACAACTGCCTGTCGGTTGCCGACGACTACGACGTCCAGGTCATGCTGCATTCCGACACGCTGAACGAGTCGGGCTTCGTCGAAGATACGATCAAGGCCTTCAAGGGCCGCACCATCCACGCCTTCCACACCGAAGGTGCCGGTGGCGGTCACGCGCCTGACATCATCAAGGTCGCGGGCCTGAAGAACGTGCTGCCGTCCTCGACCAACCCGACGCGTCCCTTCACGCGCAACACCATCGACGAGCATCTGGACATGCTGATGGTGTGCCACCATCTCGATCCCTCGATCGCGGAAGACCTCGCGTTTGCCGAGAGCCGGATCCGCAAGGAGACGATCGCGGCTGAAGACATCCTGCACGACCTCGGCGCGCTCTCGATGATGTCCTCGGACTCGCAGGCCATGGGCCGCCTCGGCGAGGTCATCATCCGCACCTGGCAGACCGCCGACAAGATGAAGAAGCAGCGCGGGTCACTGCCGCAGGACAAGGGCAAGGATAACGACAACTTCCGCGTCAAGCGCTACATCGCCAAGTACACGATCAACCCCGCGATCGCCCATGGCGTGTCAAAGCTGATCGGCTCGGTCGAAAAGGGCAAGCTCGCCGATCTCGTGCTGTGGTCGCCGGCGTTCTTCGGCGTCAAGCCGGACTGCATCGTCAAGGGCGGCACGATCGTCGCCGCTCCCATGGGCGATCCCAATGCCTCGATCCCGACGCCGCAGCCGGTGCATTATCAGCCGATGTTCGGCGCCTTCGGCAAGGCGCGCACGGCATCCTCCGTCGTCTTCACCTCGAAGGCCGCGGTCACCGGCGGCCTCGCGCGAAAGCTCGGCATCGACAAGAAGCTCTATGCGGTCCAGAACACCCGCGGCAAGATCTCCAAGAAGAGCATGATCCACAACGACGCCACGCCTGACATCGAGGTCGATCCGGAGACCTATGAGGTGCGCGCCGACGGCGAGCTTCTGACCTGCGCGCCGGCCGAGGTGCTGCCGATGGCGCAGCGGTATTTCATGTACTGAAATTACCGTCGAACGTTGCGCCCTCGGCGCCTGTCCGAGGGCGGATTTTCCGGTTTTGCGTCTCGTCGCGCTTGGTCTAATGTCGCGCCCGGTATCTTGAAGCCTTAAAGAAAAGCCGGGAGGATTTTTCGTGATCTACGTCGTTGCCACCTTGACCATCAAGCCCGAAACGCGCGCCGAGTTCATTGCAGCGGCCACCGCCTGCATCAAGGAGACGCGCAAGGAACCCGGCAATATCGCCTATGATCTGCACGAGAGCGTCACCGATCACACCAAGATGGTGTTCGTCGAGCAGTGGGAAAATGCCGAAGCGCTGGTACCGCATCGTGCCATGGAGCACGTGAAGACGTTCGGCCGCGTTGCGGTGAAGTGCTTTGCGGCGCCGCCGAAGGTCGAAGTGATCACGCCGGAAAAGGTCGAGACCAGGTAACAGGATAGAGCGCATGATCCGGGCGACGCAGGTCAGGGAACAGCACCGCTTCACGGAAGCAGCGGCGGATACGGTCGTGCTCGACTTCGACGATCGGCATCGCCGCCGCATGGCGATGACCGGCACGCGCGGGCTCGAATTCCTGCTCGACCTTGAAAACGCGGTCGCGCTGCGCGGCGGCGATGCGCTGGTGCTGGAGGACGGCCGGCTGGTCGAGGTGGTCGCGGCTCCCGAGCCGCTGCTCGAGATCCGCGGCCGCGATCCGCTCCATCTCGTCCGCGTCGCCTGGCATCTCGGCAACCGGCACCTGCCGACGCAGATCATGGCCAAGAGCCTGCGTATCCGAAAGGATCATGTGATCGAGGCGATGGTGAAGGGGCTGGGTGCGCGGGTGATCGAGATCGAGGCTCCCTTCGATCCCGAAGGTGGCGCCTATGCTGATGCCGGCCACGCGCATGCTGACGATCATGGGCATGATGACCATGCGCATCATGATCACGGGCATCACCACCATGATCATCACGGTCATGACCATGACCACCATGATCATGCCGCGCATGACCACCATGACCACGGTCACCATCATCACCACGACGAGCATTGCGACCATCCCGACCATCACCACGGCCACGGCCATGCTCATGACCACAAATGAGCCAGCTGGTGCCGGCCGCCTGACGGAACGCGAGGCGGCGGCGCTCTACCGGCTGATGACGTGGTTGTCGCCAGCGTTTCCCGTCGGCGGTTTCTCCTACTCCAGCGGCATCGAATGGGCGGTGGAGGCGGGCGACATCATCGACACGGCGACGCTCGCGAACTGGCTCGACGCGATGCTCGGCGACGGCGCGGGCTTTTGCGATGCGATTTTCCTGGTTCAGGCGTTTCGCGCGGCGGAGGCGGGCGATGAGGCTCGCTTGCGTGACACCGCGGAGCTTGCGGCCGCCTTCGTGCCCTCGCGCGAGCGACAGCTCGAGACCACGTCGCAGGGCCGCGCCTTCATCGACATCGCGCGCGCGGCCTGGAATGCGGACGGGCTGGATGCGATGGTCGCGGCCTGCGCGGGGCCGCTGGTCTATCCCGTCGCGGTCGGCGTGGTCGCTAGCGCCCATGGCGTCCGGCTGGAGCCGACGCTGCATGCCTTCCTGCACGCGCTGGTCTCGAACTGGATTTCGGCGGCGAGCCGGCTGATCCCGCTCGGCCAGACCGACAGCCAGCGTGTGCTCGCCGCCCTGGAGGGCGCCGTGGCCGCAACCGCCGCCCGCGCGTTGAGCGCGACCCTTGACGATCTCGGCAGCGCGACGTTCCGCGCCGATCTCGCAAGTCTGCGGCACGAGACACAATATACGCGGCTGTTTAGATCGTGAGGGCGGGGCAGCGCACTCCGCCGTCGTCCTGGCGAAAGCCAGGACCCATAACCACAAATGCTCGTGGTTATGCGCGGCTGTGGCCCCAGTTTGCCGCGGCAACAGAGTTCGGTGGTAATGGGTCCTGGCTTTCGCCAGGACGACAATAGGAAAGACTCAATGGCTACGTCTCACGGCCCCCTGCGTGTCGGTGTCGGCGGTCCCGTCGGATCGGGCAAGACGGCGCTGATGGATCTGCTCTGCAAGTCCATGCGCGAGCGCTATGACATCGCGGCGATCACCAACGACATCTACACCAAGTGGGACGCGGAATACCTGGTGCGCTCGGGCTCGCTGACGCCGGACCGCATCGCCGGCGTCGAGACCGGCGGCTGCCCGCATACCGCGATCCGCGAGGATGCCTCGATGAATCTGGCGGCGGTTGCGGACATGCGCGCAAAGTTTCCCGGACTCGATCTGGTGCTGATCGAGTCCGGCGGCGACAATCTCGCTGCCACTTTTTCCCCGGAGCTCGCCGACATCACCATCTATGTCATCGACGTCGCGGCGGGCGACAAGATCCCGTCGAAGGGCGGACCGGGCATCACACGCTCCGACCTCCTGGTTATCAACAAGATCGACCTCGCACCGCATGTCGGCGCCTCGCTGGAGAAGATGCAGCTTGATGCGAAGCGGATGCGGGGCGAGCGCCCCTTCGTCATGACCAACCTGAAGAAGAGCGAGGGACTCGACCGCATCATCGGCTTCATCGAGGCCAAAGGCGGGTTAAAAAGGGCGGGTTGAAAAGGGCGGGCTGACGAGGACGGGGCGAAGGGCAGGTCCGGTGCCTGGCGACATTAGCCAAGTCTGACACGACTGTTAGTGTCTGCCCGTTAATATCTGCGGCAAAATATGTCCCTGCGGAACCAATGTTCGCCACGATGATTAACTTACTTCGGGTGCCCGGAGCGCTGATGCCTCGGCTGGCGGATTAAGCATTCCGGTCAACCCAAGTTGCGTCACGATGGCTCCTCCTTCATTATCGCCTTCCGTGGGGTTTCACTCTCTTTCGGCAACTGGCCGTTCGAGCGGCGTTCAGATGCTCCGTGTTATTCGCCAGCCTCTCACCTTCTGAGTAAACGAGTGGTTCGGCTGGGATTTATCATCGGTTTTATCGCGCTGCTCGGGATACTGCTCTCCGGGCTCGCGGCCTATCGCGTCCACGATCAGGAGCTGGCGATCGATCGCATCGCGCTGGCTCGCGCGATCGACGTTCATGCGAGCCTGGTGCAGGACCGCCTGACCGAGCGCGAGCTTCTGGCGCGCGTCGCCTCCGGTCTGTTCCGCACGCCCGCCGTGATCAAGCCGAACATGCTGGAGCCGCTGCGCTCGGCCATTTATGCCTTCAAGACCGACTTCGTGGTCGCCTCCTGGATCGCCCGTCTCAAGCCGACGGAGCTGAGCGCGGCGCAGGCGGCGCTCAGCTCTGCCGGCTTTCCCAATCCGCACATCCGCAACTACGACGACACGCTGCTCGACACCACGAAGATCACCCAGCCGATCAACGTGCTGATGGATCTCGAGCCGCGCAGCGAGGAGACCAAGGTGCTGCCCGGTCGCAGCTTCGATCAGGACGGCGTGCGCGGCGCGATGCTGGCGCGCGCCATGGCCGAGAGGAAGTCGGTCGCCTCCGATCCGGTGCCGCTGCTCCGTCCGAACGGACCCATCGGCATCATCGTGGCCGCGCCGGTCATTCCGGAAGGCGAGACGGAGCCTGCCGGGTTCATCACGTTTTCCTACGAGCTCGCCTCGCTGATGCTGACCAATGACGACATGTCGCTGTTCTCGGTCGCATTGCGCGATCCGCGCGCGACCGGCGGCGAGCTGATCGCCAACGATCAGGGCGTCGTCAGCGCGCGGACCATCTCGCAGGATGGTCCACAGCCCTCCTCGACGCGCACGGTCAGCTTCGGCGGCCGCGACTGGCAGCTCAGCTACTTCGCCAAGACCAACTCGGCGCGGCGCGCCGAGCAGACCGCTGTCATCGTCGCGGCGATCGGCTTCGCCATCACGGCGATGGTGTGCGGCCTGTTCGGCTATGTCGCCTACAACAACTTGAGGCTCAGCCGCGAAATCCAGGTGCGGATCGGATTCGAGCGCCGGCTGACGGCGGTCATCGACGAGCTGAATCATCGCGTGAAGAACATTCTGGCGGTGATCCAGTCGATCGTGACGCGAACGCTGCGTCACGGCTCCGACATCGACGTCGCGCGTGAATTGTTGATCGGGCGTATCCACGCGATGTCCAACGTCGTTTCGCTGCTCAGCGAAAGCCAGTGGCAGGGCGTGAAGCTGAAGGGTCTGTTCGAGGCGCGCGCCATTCCGCATGCTGACCGCATCGCCATCAGCGGGCCCGACATCGCGGTCAGCGCGCGCGCCGCGCAGAGCCTGTCGCTGCTGTTCTTCGAGCTCGCCTCGCATTCCGACGAGGGCCTGTCGCTGGTCGGCAAGCATCCGCACATCACCGCGAACTGGACGGTGACGGGCGAGGAGCCCGACACGGTCTTCCATTTCCGCTGGGAGGAGTTCAACACCAGCGAGGCGACGCGGCGCGCCGATTCCGATTTCGGCCTCATCCTGCTCGACCGCGTCGCGCCCGAAGCGCTCGGCGGCACCGCCAAGCGCTACTTCACCGATGCGTCCTACGTCTACGAGCTGACCGCGCCAATGGAGACCGTCGTCGACATGACCGAGCGCGACCGCACGGAAAAATTCTCGGCGCCGGTAAGGCCCGCGCGCTGAAGCCGACGCGATCTTCGCTTACCTTCTCCACAAGGGGAGAAGGGAGAGCACACGCGCATTAAATCACGCATGCGAAGGCGGCCATTGAAATGGCCGCCTTCCCCTCGTTCATCATTCCGACCGAAGCTGTCCGTCAGCCGCCGCTGCCGCCGATCACGGCGCGCACGGTCTCGTCGGGGCCGAAATCTTCGGCGCCGTCGACATACAGCAGTGCTGCGAGCTTCGAGCGCGCGCGGTTGACGCGGCTCTTGATCGTGCCCACCGCGCAGCCGCAGATCGACGCCGCGTCCTCATAGGAGAAGCCGGACGCACCGACGAGGATCAGCGCTTCACGCTGGTCCTGCGGTAGCTTGTCGAGCGCCGCGCGAAACTCTTCGAACTCGAGATGCGCATTCTGCGACGGCTGGGTCTTCAGCGTCTTGGCATAGTTGCCTTCAGCATCCTCCACCTCCCGCCGCCGCTTGCGATAGTCGGAGCGGAACAGGTTGCGCAGGATGGTGAACAGCCAGGCCGGCAGGTTCGAGCCGGGCTGGAACGAGTCGATGTTGGCGAGTGCGCGCAACAACGTCTCCTGGACCAGATCGTCGGCACGGTCGGCATTGCCGCTCAGTGAGATGGCGAACGCGCGCAGGCTCGGGACTGCCGCCAGGATGTCGTCGCGCAGGGATTCCGTGAGAGGCATTAGTCCCTCCCATTGTTGTCGTTGGTTCCCCCATTGGTTTGATCTTGGGGTGTCCCTCCCGGCGCATCAAGCTTCTTGATCAGCTCGGCGAACCGCTCGGGGACCCCCTGCCGCACGACGTCGTCGTACATGGCGCGCAATTGATGGCCGATCCGGGATTGGATCTCCGGTGTCAGCCCTCCCTTGCCGGGGGTCGTGTTTCTGCTGGCTTGAGATTTGAGATCTTTCATGACCTGTTCCACGTTTCCCCGAGTTAAGTCACTGTCAAATCGAGAAATTTTCTCAACCGGGAGCCGTTCCCTAGTTAGGCCTAATGCGAAGTTGCACAAAAAGTTCCAGCCGTTCCGGAACTTTTCTGTGGTTGAAGCGTAGTCACGCCAGCAGGGGAACCAGGGCCGCCCCTGGCCGATATCTGGCCCGAAGACGAATGGAGTGGGGATGTCCCGTTCACAGCTTGTTGCTGAACACTTGCCGTTGTTGCGCCGGTACGCGCGTGCCCTGACGGGCAGCCAGCCGTCCGGCGACGCCTATGTCGCAGCCATGTTGGAAGCCATGCTCGGGGATCCGGCGGTGCTCGACGAGAGCCACGGAGCGCGCGCCGGCCTGTTTCGGCTGTTCACCCAGATCTGGAATTCGGTCTCGCTCAACGATGATGCCGAGGTGACGACGCTGCCGATGCCGCCGGAGCGGCGGCTGTCGAACATCACGCCGCTGCCGCGCCAGGCTTTCCTGCTGCTGTCGCTCGAGGGATTTTCGGAGGAGGAAGTCGCCTTCATCCTCGGCACCGACGTCGGCGAGACGCGCAGGCTCGCGGACGCTGCAGGCCGCGAGATGGCAGCGGAGATCGCGACCGATGTGCTGATCATCGAGGACGAGACCTTCATCGCCATGGACCTCGAGAGCCTCGTGAAGAATCTCGGTCACAACGTTGTCGGCGTCGCCCGCACCCATGCTGATGCGGTCGCGCTCGCCAAGAACAAGCGGCCCGGCCTGATCCTCGCCGACATCCAGCTTGCCGACGGCTCCTCGGGCCTCGATGCGGTCAACGAGCTCCTGCGCAGCTTCGAGGTGCCGGTGGTGTTCATCACTGCTTACCCGGAGCGCTTCCTCACCGGCGAGCGGCCGGAGCCGGCGTTCCTGATCTCAAAGCCGTTCCAGCCCGCGATGGTCTCGGCGGTGGCGAGCCAGGCGCTCTTCTTCCAGCGCAACTCGCGTAATCGCGCGCCCAAAGCGCCAGCGGCTTAAGGATGGCGCGCGCGGCGTAAAGCATAGAACGTAGTGACGAACTGATCCGGCGCGCCGACATGGCGCGCCGGATTTTTGTTGTTCGTCCGGCGCGCTTGACGGCTGCGGAGTTCGTCCTCCATAGGTGACGGAAACGGTCGTGAGGCGGCCGTGTTCTGTCCGGAGACTTTGCCCATGCTCGACCAAGCATTGCTCGATCGTCTCGCCATCCGCGATCTCATCGATAACTGGGTGGTCTGGCGCGACGCCGGTGACTGGGAGCGCTTTGCGTCCGTCTGGCACGCGGAGGGGTGGATGTCGGCGACCTGGTTTCAGGGGCCGGCTGCGGACTTCATCCGGGTGAGCCGCGAAGGCTTTGCCAAGGGCGTGCGCATCCTGCACTTCCTCGGTGGCACCAGCATCGATCTCGCCGGCGAGCGCGCCATCGCGCAGACCAAGATGACGATCTCGCAGCGGGCGCCGGTCCACGATGTCGTCTGCGACGTGGTCTGCACCGGGCGCTTCTACGACTTCCTGGAGAAGCGGCAGGGCAAATGGGGCATCGTTCGCCGCCAGCCGATCTATGAAAAGGACCGGCTCGATCCGGTCGATCCCGCCGCGGTCCTCCGGCTCGACGCGGCGCGTTTGGCTGCGCTTCCCGAAGGCTACTGCCACCTCGGCTACATGCAGGAGTTGATCGGCTACAAGGTCAAGCGCGACATGCCCGGCCTGACCGGCGCCGAGGTCGAGAAGCTTTATTCGGAAGGGCGCGAGTGGCTGGCAGGTGTAGCGCGGCCCGGCGCAGCTTGATCAGCAAGCCGGTAACTCGCCTGTTCCGCGTATGCGGCAACTTGCCGCGCATCGTTGGTTGTGTCGCGCGCGATTTGAATGGTCCGCTTTAACGCGCGTTAACGTCTTGACGTGTATGTAAATACAAGCGCAACTACAGGGAGTGCGCTTGTCTACCCGCAATGGCCGGCGGATTCACCAGCGCCACCCGAAGAGAACCTGCTTCTCCCTGACCTTGGCAGGAATAGCGGGGCGGCCGTCTTGGCTTCCCAGCGCTAGCCGGATGATTGCATGCGAGTGTGTGCGTTCTCAGGCTTGGCCGCCCTGCTTCACAGCCACGGTCCTCACTGCCACGTCGCTTGGAAATGACCGTCCATTCGACGTCGGCGACGTTGCCCGGCAAGTCACCTGATCAAGTCACCTGATCAAGTCACCTGATCAAGTCACCTGATCGAGCCACGCGATCAAATCGCCCGATCGAGACGAGCTGACTATCCAGGTCTGTCGCAGAAAAAAGTAAGGCGCGACTGGCATCACCACAGTCGCGCCCTACGTCGCCGGTTTATGGGGCAGGGGGGAATAACCGGCTGCCATGATGACTCCGGCGCACAAGAGTCGTTCCAGGGCGCCGCAAATTATTTTTGATCCCAGTATTTCTCTTGCCTGTCTCTTTTTCGCACACGGTTAAGTGATCGTGACGCCTGAGAACCCCTGACAATCCGGCAGCGTTGTTCCAGTGATCGCCATGGGGCGAGGGACGAACAACCATGTCACAGATCAGCAAAGCGTTTTTAGGCGCGGTCGCCATCTCGTTGACGGTTGGTGCCGTGCAGCTGGCGTCGGGCCACGATCTCGTGCAGCGCTGGCAGGCCGTCGCCGACGAGCCGGGCCACATCGTCAATCGCGCCGGCAAGGCCGACCGCATCGCCAATCCGAGGCCCGCGGCCGTTGCGACCCGCACCGTGTCGATGCGTCTCAACGATCTCGCCGATACGTCAGTGCTGCTGCGTGTTCCCGCGACGATCGAGACCGGCAATGCCAGCCATGCCAAGCCGCCCGTCTTGCTGCAAAAGCAGGGGCGCAAGCCCACGGTCGCCTGCGAGCCCGTCGTCAGCTCGCTGACCGAAATCGCAAAGCTGCTCCAGCCCGGCCGTTGCGTGACCTGATCAGTTCGAATTTTGCCCGATAATTATTCGGCCGGCTCGGGCGAGGCCTCCTCTTCGGGTGTCCCGGCCCGGCTTGCCATGATACCGAGCGCCACGCCGCCGATCGCAAGGATGGGAAGCAGCCGCTTGACGCCGATGGCGCGGACGATCTGCAAGCCCGTTGCGATCAGCATCGGATCGGACAGCATGCTTTGGGCTGCGGATCGCGCGGCTTTTTCCGCTGCCTGTCGCGCGCGCTTCTCGGTCTCTCGCTTGTAGGCGATGTAGCTGCCGGCGGCGGCCAGCGTGAGCAGGAAGAACACGCCGGCCCCGGCGAGGCATGCCTGCACCGGACCATAGTTTTGCAGCACCAGGATGAAGACTGCGGCGCAGAGAAATGCCGTGGTGATGAAGAGCGCAAGCGCTGCGGCTGCCGCAAGCGAGGTCAGCCGCAGGGTCGTACCCGTCGAGGCACTGATGCCATCGATTATCCGCTGAAACATCGCCCTCGCTCCTCAATCCCTCCCGCCAGCACGGCGATGAAGTTCGGT
Source organism: Bradyrhizobium sp. CCGUVB23 (assembly GCF_024199885.1). Taxonomy (NCBI): domain Bacteria; kingdom Pseudomonadati; phylum Pseudomonadota; class Alphaproteobacteria; order Hyphomicrobiales; family Nitrobacteraceae; genus Bradyrhizobium; species Bradyrhizobium sp. CCGUVB23. The sequence continues at coordinate 2,995,241 of NZ_JANADQ010000001.1, read as the reverse complement.
CCTCTTCGTGGTTTCGGCTTTTAGCGGCGCCAGGCAATGCCGATCAGGAAGCCGATACCGAGCGCAATACCCACGGTCGCGAGCGGGCGCTGCGTGATCGCATCCTCGAGCGTTTCCTCCAGCGAGGTCGCTGCGTCCTGTGCCGCATCCATCATCGCGCTGCCGCGCTCGGAGGCATCATCCATGGCCGAATCCATCTGCTGGCGCGCCTGCTTGTAGCCGCGCCGGGCTTGCTTGCCCGCGGAGTTGGCAAAGGTATTGAGGGCGTCAGTGATCTGTTCGGTGAGGGCGGCGATATCGTTTTTCACGGCTAGGACATCCTTTTCGAGGCGTTCGCGGGTGGCCTTGTCGGTCCAGTCTTTCATTCCTGTTTCGGCATTGGTCATTGACATCGAAAGCTCCGGATCGTTGGCGGTGAGCTAGCCGGAAAAACGTTCCGCCGTGACGGAAGTTCCCCTTGTGGAAACCACTCAGTCGCCTGGTAGTTGCGGCGCATCGGGAGGAAGGAGATGCTCTTTCAGAATGAGCGCGACGATCAGAAGCGGCGATGACAAGAAGGCCCCCATCGGCCCCCACAGCCAGGTCCAGAAGGCGAGCGCGAGGAATACCGCCAGTGCATTCAGTGCCAGCCGCCGGCCGATGATGGTGGGCGTGACGAAATGTCCCTCCAGGAAGGTGAGGCCGCCGAAAGCGACCGCTGCCATCAATCCGCTGCCGAGGGTCGGAAAGGCGATCAGGCCGACCACGACCAGCACGACGAACATCGCGATCGGTCCGATGATCGGGATGAAGTTCAGCGCCGCCGCCAGCGCGCCGAGCCCGGCCGGATTGGGCATGCCGGTCAGCGCACAGACGATCCCGGTGGCGATGCCGACGCCGATATTGATGACCGTCACCGTCACGAGATAGTTGCCGAGATGGACCTCGATCTCGTTGAGGATCCGTAAGGTGCGCAGCCGCGCGTCGCGATCGCTGAAGGTCATGATCAGCGCGCGCCTCAGGTCGCGCCAGCTTGCGATGAACAGGATCAGGGTCGCGAAGAACAGCAGGAATTCGGTGAAGGTCGGCGACAGGAATTCCAGGGTCGGCTGCACCCATTCGAATTTCGGCATCTGGAAGCTCGGCAGGCCTTCCGAACCGCCGACCATTGCTTGCAGCTCCTGCCACAGTGCCAGCGGCCGGTCGAACAAATGCAGCTTGTCCTTGAGCCGTGCGCCGAGCTCCGGCAGGCGGGTGCTCCATTCCATGACCGGCGAAGCGATCAGGGCGACGACGAAGGTAACCATCGCGGTGACCGTGACCACGATCAGCACAGCGGCCAGCGCGCGTGGCACCCGTTGCCGTTCCAGTGACGTTGCCGCCGGCGACAGCATGGTGCCGGTGACGAAGGCCATCACGACGGGAAGGAAGAACGGCTTGCCGACATAGAGCACGGCCACGACCGCGATCAGAAGCATACAAGCGAGCGAGAAGGCAACGAACTCGGTGCGCCGGATCACCGGCGGCAGGTCGCTTTTGCTGTCGGGAAGCGGTGCGCCTTCGCTGTCGTTGGAAAGCAGACGTTCACCGGGAAGGACGTGCACAGCCATTCTCCCGCACGAAGCTCACGCTCCGCGCGCGCAAGACTGCTGAAGAACGTGCCTCTGACTGGAAGGTTCCGTCGCGGACTCGTGAAGTTGCCTTCGCTTGACTGTGACCGGCCGGCTGCGCGAGCGCGCGGAACTTGAGTCGTCGCAAGCGCGTTTGTTCGGCCAGCGCATCACCCTGATGCACTTGGATTCAAACGGGGCAGCACATGACACAGTTATCTGCATCCCACCGCCGGCGTTCGCCGCGCGCCTTCACCACGCTTGCCTTTGCGACAGCATTGCTGACGATGCCACTCGGCGCCGCAAGTGCGCAGACGCTCGGCTTTATGCCAATGCAGCCGCAGGCTTTTCCGCAGGGTTATGCGCAAGGCTATGTAACCGGGCAGCCGCAGGCCTCGGATGATCCGGTCGCCTCGGACGATTCCGTCCTGCCCGAGCGGCTGCGCCGGCAGATCGTCAGCTTCGACGGCAGCCAGCCGGCCGGGACGATCGTGATCGATACCGGCAATACCGTGCTCTACTACGTGCTCGGCCAGGGACGTGCGATCCGCTACGGCGTCGGGGTCGGGCGCGACGGCTTCACCTGGTCCGGCGTGCAGGCGATCAGCCGCAAGGCGGAATGGCCGGATTGGCATCCGCCGGCGGAGATGATCGCGCGCCAGCCCTATCTGCCGCGCTTTGTCGCTGGCGGCCTCGGCAATCCGCTCGGCGCGCGTGCGATGTATCTGGGCGCGAGCGAGTATCGCATCCACGGCACCAATGACCCCACCACGATCGGGAAGTTCGTCTCCTCGGGCTGCATCCGCATGACCAACGAGGACGTCGTCGATCTCTTCAACCGGGTCAATATCGGCACCAGGGTCGTGGTGCTCCCGAAGAACGCGCCGCTGCTGGCGCGTGGCGGCGATCAGTCGCGCAAAGCGGCGCGCCCGGCCGCGACGACACTGGCCTCGGGACGCCAGGCGCTCAATCTTTCGCCCGTCTCCCTGAACAGTTCGGCGCCGAGGTAACATGATCGGGCGTTCGACAGTCAAAGTGGCCGGCGGCGCGGCGGTGTTGCTGTTCGCTTCGCTCAGCCTGGCGCTGACGTCGTCGGCGCGCGCGGAGGATTTCCTCTCGGCGCTGTTCGGTGCGTTCGGCGCCCGGCCGCCGCCACAGATCAGGATGCCGTTCCCCACCGACGACATGCCGCGCTACGAGGCGCCGCGGGTGCGTTCCTATGGCGGCGGGCAGGCCTGGTGCGTGCGCACCTGCGATGGGCGCCACTTTCCGGCGCAAGGCAACGACAGCGAGAGCAAGGCGCAGAGCTGCAACAGCTTCTGTCCCTCAGCCGAAACCACGCTGGTCTATGGCAGCGACATCGACGAGGCAGTCACGGAGACGGGGCAGGACTATTCCGACCTGCCGAATGCCTACCGCTATCGCAACGAGCTCGTCGCGGGCTGTACCTGCAACGGCAAGGATTTCGTCGGCCTCGCCGCGGTCAAGGTCACGGACGATCCGACCTTGCGCAAGGGCGATATCGTCGCGAGCCCCGGCGGATTGGTGGTCGCCAATCGCAACGCCAGCGACAGGCGTGGCGTCACCATGAACTTCTCGCCGCTGCCGGAGTCCGTGCGGGCGAAATTCCGCCACCTGCCGGTGGTGGCGCGGGAGTAGTGCCGATATCGGCGCGCCGGGCTGGCATCGTGCCCGGCGAGGGCGGGGCGGCCAGTCTGGCCGATGATGGATCTCCGCTCTGATTTGCCCGACGCGTCAAACGCCCCTGGCGTCGTTTGAGAGGTCCCGGCTACTTTGCATGGGGTTGTTTTCGACATTTTTGTTGGGGCCCCCGGGCTTGTGGGATCATCCCTGCCCCAATCCCGTCATTGCGAGCGAAGCGAAGCAATCTAGAATGTCTCCGCGGCGGGATTCCGGATTGCTTCGCCGCTTCGCTCCTCGCAATGACGGCAATGAACGACATCGAGTGCGCAGCCTACGCCGCGCGGATCTTGCCGAGGAAGTCGGTGACCTGGTGGCCGAGCTGACGGCTCTGGGTCTCCAGCGTTTCCGAGGCGTGCTTGACATTATCGGCTGCGGCCGCGGCGGCATCCGCATCGGCCTTCACGCCCGTGATATTGTCCGAGACGTTCCTGGTGCCTTGCGCGGCAAATTGCGTGCTGCGTGTGATCTCCTGCGTCGCCGCGCCCTGCTGCTGGACGGCGGTGGCAATCGCGGTCGCGACCTCGTTGACCTCGCCAATGATGCCACCGATTGCCTGGATGGCGTTGATGGCATCGCCCGCGACCTTCTGGATGTCGGAGATCTGCTCGGAGATCTCCTCGGTCGCCTTGGCGGTCTGGCTCGCCAGCGACTTCACTTCGGAGGCAACCACGGCAAAGCCGCGGCCGGCTTCACCGGCGCGGGCGGCTTCGATGGTCGCATTGAGCGCGAGCAGGTTGGTTTGCGCGGCAATGGTGTTGATCAACCCGACAACCTCACCGATGCGTCCGGCGGATTTGGCAAGGCCCTGCACGGTGCCGTCGGTCTCCCGCGCCTGGCTGACCGCGCGGCTGGCGATGCCCGCGGCGTGCGCCGCCTGCTGGCTGATGTCGTTGATCGAGGCGCTGAGCTCCTCGGCCGCTGCCGCCACGCTGTCCACGCTCATCGAGGCGTCACCCGAGGCCTTGCCGGCGACCTGGACGCGGTCGTTGGTCTGGCGTGAGACGGCCGAGAGATCGCCCGAGGTCTTGCGCATTTCTCCGGAGGCCTCACCCAGCTCGCCAAGTGTCTTGCGGATGACGCCCTCGAACTCGCCGACATAGGTTTCGACCGCGCGTTGACGTGCCGCGGCACCTGCATTGCGCTCGCGCTCCTGGGCCTCGATGTTCAGCTTGTCATTGGCCTGCTGCTTGAAGGTTTCCAGCGCGCCGGCGAGCGCGCCGATCTCGTCCTGCCGGTCGAGATAGCCGCTATCGACGGCGAGATCGCCGCCGGCGACCTTCAGCATGGCATCGCGAATATTGACCAGCGGCGTGATGACACGGCGGGTGACGAGCATGATCGCTCCGGCGGTCAGTGCCAAGGCCAGCACCAGGAGCGTGAGCTGCACGATCAGTGCGCGCTGGGCTGCGATGCGCTGCTCCAGCGTATGGCTCTTGGCGGCGTCGAGCGCGGCTTCGGCAACGACGACGGCGCTCGCGAGCCGCGCCACCGTGGCCTGCGTCCACTGATTTGCGGTTAGTTCGGGCTTCTCGCCATTGGCCGCCGCGTTGGCGAGACGATCGCGCAGCGCGAGGTAATCGGGATCGAAATAGGCGGCCTTGGCAGCGGTCATCGCCGAGACGAGTGCCGGCGGCAATTGCATGCCGGAGGTCGATAAATCCAGCGCTTTCCACGTCGCGGCGATGCCGCCGACATATTGGATGTAGGCGATGCGGGTCTCGGGCGCGAGACGGCCGGCGCCGATGCCGTTGGAGACGATCAGCGACGCCTCGCCACCGGTGTTGCGAAGCAGCCAGGCATTCTGCTTGATCGCCAGCAACTGGTCGATCATTGCATCCTGGTGATTGACGCTGGCGGCGAGGATATTGGAGGTCTTGTCGAGCGTCTCCAACAGGCCTTGCGTCGTCTCCATATATTCCTTGGCGAGGCTTGTCCGGCGCTGCTCCTTCGGCTTCACCACCTCGTCCCAGAATTGCTTCTGCTCGTCGCCGAGCAGCTTGAACAGGCGGGCAAGCTCGGGCACCAGCGTCGTCGATTGCGGGAAGTCCATGGTCGGCAGCAGCTCGAGCGCGCGTGCCATCGCCGGCATCTCGGCCTCACGCAAGTCGCGCAGGTATTTGTCGATCTCGGCGTCCATCGGCTCGCTCGCGTTGAGGAGCCGCGAGGTCGTCGAGCGGTCGGTGCGCAGATTGTGCATCGCCTTGAAGAGATCGGCGGACGCGTCGGCAATCCGCGAGATGCGGTTTGCGGTCCTGAGACGCTCCCATGACTCGAGGGCGGTGAGGGACAGTGCAATCACCACGCAGACCGACGTGATCGCGATCACCGCCTTGAGCAGCACGGATACGGTCAGACGATTGAGCATCGAAGTCCCCCAATTCCTATTTCAAAGCTCGGAAAGCAGCGCCCCGACAATCGAATCAGGAAGGAGCGGTCTTCAAATCGGCAATGCCCGCCTGCGGCGCGGCGCAAGCGCTTCGGCATTTGGAAGGAAAAGGGTAAAGTTTTAATCAGTAGCTCGGCTGGTAGAAGTACGTATTTACTAGAAGTTGCAACGGGTTGCTTGAATGGAACCGAAGGGCGGGCGCGGCGTTAGGAGTTCGTTAGCAATTTGCCTGAAGGGGGCCTTCCGATGCTCGTTGGCGTACTCGTCACCTTTCTCGTCGTCATCCTCGTTCTTTATCTCATCAACATGCTGCCGATGGACGGCCGCGCCAAGCAGATCGCGCGCGTCATCGTCATCATCATCGGCATCGTCTCGCTGTTGAAGTACCTCACGGTGTTTTAGCGGGGCCCGTTATCCATCTACGGATCTCGCAAAAAAGCCCCGGCGCGAACCGGGGCTTTTGACGTCTGACAGGCCAGCCGTAATTAACCGGCGGCCTTCGCCTCGCGGCGGCGTGCGGTGAGGATGTATTCGGTGTAGCCGTTCGGCTGCGTGCGGCCCTTGAACACGAGGTCGCAGGCGGCCTTGAAGGCGACGCCGTCGAACGACGGCGCCATCGGCTTGTAGAGCAGGTCACCGGCATTCTGCTTGTCGACGACGACGGCCATGCGCTTGAGCGATTCCATCACCTGCGCTTCGGTGATGACGCCCTGGTGCAGCCAGTTGGCGAGATGCTGGCTCGAGATGCGCAAGGTGGCGCGGTCTTCCATCAGCCCGACGTCGTGGATGTCAGGGACCTTGGAGCAGCCGACGCCCTGGTCGATCCAGCGCACCACATAGCCCAGAATGCCCTGGCAGTTGTTGTCGATCTCCTGCTTGACGTCATCGGGCGCCCAGTTCGACTTCGACACCGGAATGGTGAGGATGTCGGAGAGTTTTGCGCGCGGCCCGCCCTTGGTGAGCTCCTGCTGGCGCGCGATGACGTTGACCTGATGGTAGTGCAGCGCGTGCAGCGTCGCCGCCGTCGGCGAGGGCACCCAGGCGGTGGTGGCGCCGGCCTGCGGATGGGCGAGCTTCTGTTGCAGCATGTCCGCCATCTTGTCGGGCGCCGCCCACATGCCTTTGCCGATCTGGGCGTGGCCGGGCAGGCCGTCGATCAGCCCCATGTCGACGTTCCAGTCCTCATAGGCCTTGATCCATGCCTGCGCCTTCATCTCGTTCTTGCGGATCATCGGCCCCGCTTCCATCGAGGTGTGGATCTCGTCGCCGGTGCGGTCGAGGAAGCCGGTGTTGATGAAGACGATGCGCTTGGAGGCCTGCTGGATGCAGGCCTTGAGGTTGACGGTGGTGCGCCGCTCCTCGTCCATGATGCCGACCTTGAGCGTGTTCTCCGGCAGTGCGAGCATCTGCTCGACGCGGCCGAAGATCTCGCAGGTCAGCGCGACCTCGTCGGGGCCGTGCATCTTCGGCTTGACGATGTAGACCGAGCCGGTGCGGCTGTTGTTGCTCTTGGAAAGACCCTTGAGGTCGTGGATCGCGAGCAGGCCGGTGACGGCCGCATCTAGCAGGCCTTCCGGAATCTCCTCGCCGGTCTCGTCGAGCACCGCATCGGTGAACATGTGGTGACCGCAATTGCGGATCAGGAGCAGGCTGCGGCCGTGCAGCTTCACCTCGCCCTTGCCGTCCGGCGTCTTGTAGCTGCGGTCGGTGTTGAGTGCGCGGGTCAGTGTCTTGCCGCCCTTCTCGAAATCCGCCGACAGCGTGCCGTTCATTAGCCCGAGCGTGTTGCGGTAGACCAGCACCTTGTCCTCGGCATCGACCGCGGCGACGGAGTCTTCCATGTCGAGGATGGTGGAGACGGCCGCCTCCATGATCATGTCGGCAACCCCGGCCGGATCGTCCTTGCCGATCGTGTTGCTGCGGTCGATCTTCACTTCGACATGCAGGCCATTGTTCACGAGCAGCACCGCGGAAGGCGCCGCCACATCGCCCTGGAAGCCCGCGAACTGCGCAGCGTTCTTCGGCGCGGTGGCGTTGCCGCTCTTCAGCTTCACCGCAAGCTGGCCAGCGACCACGCTATAGGCGGTGACGTCGGTGTGGCTGCCGGTCGCGAGCGGCACGGCGGCGTCGAGGAATGCCTTCGCTTTCGCGATGACCTTGTCGCCGCGCGCTTTGCTGTAGCCCTTGGCGGTATCGGCAGCGTCATGCGGGATCGCATCGGTGCCGTAGAAGGCGTCGTAGAGCGAGCCCCAGCGCGCATTCGCTGCGTTCAGCGCGTAGCGCGCATTGGTGAGAGGCACGACGAGCTGCGGCCCGCAGATATTGCCGATCTCCTCGTCGACATCAGCGGTCTCGACCTTCTGCGTCGCAGGCTCGGGCAAGAGATAGCCGATCTCCTTCAGGAAGGCGGTATAGGCATTGATGTCGAACGGTTTGCCATTGTTCGCGCGGTGCCAGTCGTCGATCTTGGCCTGCAAGCTGTCGCGAACCGCGAGCAGCGCGCGGTTCTTGGGACCCAGATCCTTCACGATCGCGGCAAGCCCAGCCCAGAACGCGTCCGGTGCGATCCCGGTCTTCGGGGCCGCTTCCTTCGCGATGAAGTCGAAGAGAACAGGGGCGATCTTCAAACCATGGGCGTCGTGGCGTTTCATGAGGGGCTTTCTTGTTGGAAATGGCGTTTTTTGGCTGCCTTTGACCCGTCGGCAGCAAAATGCGCCCATAAAGGGCGGCTTTCGAGGCCCTATTAGCCTCAAAACTGGGGCCGTGAGAAGACCCCTAAAGGTCTGTCAAAATGTCAAGATGAGGTGGGTGCCCCACGCACCGTTGTCATTCCCCGCGAAGGCGGGGAATCCAGGCCGCTGCCGCTTCTCCGTATCCCATCGCTGTCTCTGGAATACTGGGTCGCCCGGTCCCGTCTCCGCCAAGGCTCCGACGAGGCTCGCGAACTCTGCTCGCCGAAGCTTCAGCGAAGGCGGCAAGCCGGGCGACGACTTGGAGAAATAGGACAGGCTCAAATATTCGCGGCGAGGTCGACGACCTCGTCGAACAGCACGCCGCTTGCCTTCAGCATCTGCTCGATCGCGTCCGTCGCATCCGCGACCGTACGCGTCGAGGTGTCGATGCTCAGCTCGGCGCCTTGCGGCGGCTGGTAGTCGTTGCCGATGCCGGTGAACGACTGAAGCGCGCCGGAGCGGGCTTTGGCGTAGTGGCCCTTGGGATCACGGCTCTCGCAGACTTCGGCGGGCGTCGCGACGTAGATCTCGCGGAACGTCGTGTCGGCGATGCGGCGCGCGGTGGCGCGGTCCTCGCGCGCGGGCGAGACGGCGGCGACGATCGCGATGTGACCGTTGCGAGCAAGATGCGTCGCGACTTCCGCAAGCCGCCGGATGTTCTCGCTGCGATCGGCGGCGGAGAAGCCGAGATCGCTGTTCAGGCCAGCGCGCAGCGTGTCGCCGTCGAGCAGGATCGGCGAGCCGCCATTCGTGAACAGACGCCGCTCCAGTGCCTTTGCCAGCGTCGACTTGCCGGAGGCGGGAAGGCCGGTGAGCCAGACCACGGCGCCGTTGTGCTGATAGCGCGCGGAGCGCTCGTCGGGACGGAGTGCGGATTCCACCGGCACGATGTCGACCGGCACGGCGCGCTGGCCGGCATCGACCGACAGCACGAGGCCGCCGCCGGCGATGCGCCCTGAGACTTCGATCACCAGCCGCCCGGTGCGCGGGTTCTCGGTATAGGGATCGGTGGCAATCGGATTCGAAAGCGAAATATCGATCTCGCCGACATGGTTGCGGCCGATCGCCTTGTTCTCGCTGCTCTCGAGCTCGCCGGGGTCGACCGCCTTCTCGATCGCAACGACCGTGGCGCGGCTTTCCTTCGGCCCGCAGCGCACCAGGAGCTGATCGCCCTTGGCGAGCGGCTTGTCGTGCAGCCAGAAGATGCGCGCGCGCAGACGCCGCGTCTCACGCGGCGCGGCGCCGGCATGCGCGATGATGTCGCCGCGCTCGACGAACAGCTCGCGGTCGAGCGTGATGCCGACCGAGCGGCCCGCGCCCTGGCGGGTGGCGACCGGCGTCACCGGCCAGCTCTCGACGGTCTTGATCTTGGCGATCTTGCCGGCCGGCATGATCACGATCTCGTCTCCGGCTTTCAGGCTGCCGGATTCGATGCGGCCCGCCACGATGCGGCGATCGTCGAACTTGTAGATCGCCTGCACGGGCAGGCGCAGCGCCAGCGTCTCCAGCGGCCGCGCCGGCTCGAGATGATCGAGCGCCTCGACGACGGTCGGGCCCTTGTACCAGCCGATGCGGTCGGTTCGCTCCGCGACACCGTCGCCGTCGCGAGCCGATATCGGGATCACTGCCGTCGGCGTCACGCCGAGGCCCTTCAGATGCGCTGAAATCTCGTCGCTGATCTCCTTGAAGCGATCGGCGCTGAAATCGACGCGGTCCATCTTGTTGACGACGATCGCGACCTGCTTCACGCCGAGCAGATGCAGGAGATAGCCGTGCCGGCGGGTCTGGTCGCGCACGCCTTCGAGCGCATCGATGATCAGCACCGCGCCGTCGGCCTGCGAGGCGCCGGTGATCATGTTGCGCAGGAATTCCGCGTGGCCGGGCGCGTCGATCAGCACGATGTCGCGCGAATTGGTGCGGAAGCGGATCTGCGTCGTGTCGATGGTGATGCCCTGGTCGCGCTCGGTCTGGAGGGCGTCGAGCAGGAACGACCATTCGAAGGGCATGCCGCGCCGCACACTCACGGCCTTGAGCATCTCGAGCTTGCCCTCGGGCAGGCTGCCGGTCTCATGCAGGAGGCGGCCGACCAGCGTCGACTTGCCGTGGTCGACATGGCCGACGATGACGATGCGGACCTGCGGACGCGTGGTGCCGTTCGGAGTTGCCGGCGTAGCAGAAGTGACGATCATGTTCATAGCCGCGTTGCGTCCTCAGGGATCAGAGATAGCCGGCGACGCGCAGACGCTCGAAGGCGTCCTCGGTCTCGTGGTCGAGCGCACGGCCCGCGCGCTCCGGCACCTTGGTCTGTTCGAGCTCGATCAGGATCTCGTCGATGTTCGACGCAGTCGAATTCACCGGATTGGTGATGTCCTGATCACCCAGCGAGCGATAGCGCTTGCCGTCCTTGGCAAGATACAGCGGAATGATCGGGATGTTCTCGCGCTTGGTGTAGGCCCAGATGTCGGCCTCGGTCCAATGCAGGATCGGGTGGATGCGCAAATGGGCGCCCTGCGGCGGCGAGGCGTTGAAATGGTCCCAGAACTCCGGCGGCTGGTCGCGTACGTCCCAATTGCCCTCCAGGCCGCGCGGCGAGAACACGCGCTCCTTGGCGCGCGTCGCCTCCTCGTCGCGGCGGATGCCGGCGATCAGACCGTCGAAGCCAAATTTGGCGAGTGCCATCTTGAGGCCTTCGGTCTTGCGCGCGGCCGAGCGTGCGGCAGGCGGCAGCGTCGGATCGACGGCATCGATGGGCGGGCAGGGCTCGACGCGCAGGTCGAGATCCCATTCCTTTCCGTAATGATCGCGGAAGCGATACATCTCCGGAAACTTCTTGCCGGTGTCGACATGCAGGGCGGGGAACGGCATGCGGCCAAAGAAGGCCTTCCGCGCAAGCCAGATCATGACGTTGGAGTCTTTGCCCAGCGACCACAGCAGAGCGATCTTCTTCAACCGGGCGAAGGCCTCGCGGAAGATATAGATGCTCTGCGCTTCCAACTGGTCGAGATGGTCCATGCTGGGCGGAAGATCTGCAGAAAATTCTTGCGCGCCGACGCGCCCGATGAGGGCCGGGCTGCTCACTCCGACAGCTGCGGAATCGTCCTTGAGAAGATGCATCTCTGCCACTTTGCGTTTGGAGGCGAAAATTCTATAGTTGCGGCGCGGGAGAGAAGAAAAAATTTTCTCTTTGCGCGCTCGAAATGAGACATATATAGAAAATAATTCCAGTCAACCCCGTAATTGGGGAAGCGAGTACCGTATGCGCTTCTTGCCGGTGTTCCTCGACATCAAGACCGGTCCGGTGGTCCTCATCGGCGCCGGCGAGCTGCTGCGCGCCAAATTGCGCGTGCTCGCGGCCGCCGGCGCGCGTATCCGCGTGCATGCGACGGACGGCAATCACGACCTCAGCGGCGTCGGCGCTGATGATGCGCAACGCGTAACCTTTCTTGCCGGCGATCCGCTGACCGCTGATCTGACCGGCGTCATCGCCATAGTATGCGCAGGCGCGGGTGACATTGGCGTGGCGATGTCGGCGCGCGCGCGGTCGCTCGGGCTGCCCGTCAACGTCATGGACGATCTCGAACATTCGAGCTTCATCTTCCCCGCGATCGTCGACCGCGGCGACGTCGTGGTGGCCGTCGGCACGGGTGGCGCCTCGCCGGTCGTGGCGCGGCGCGTGCGCGAGAAGATCGAAGCGCTGCTGCCCGCCAGAATTGGCGATCTCGCCGAATTCATCGGCGGCTTCCGCAAATCCATTCATGCCGCGATTGCCGAGTTTCCGCTGCGCCGCCGCTTCTGGGAGCGCGTGATCGATGGTCCAATTGGCGCGCTGGTGCTTGCAGGCCGAAAGGCCGAAGCAGAAGCCGCGCTCAAGGCCATCGCCGATCCCTCCGCATTCGCGCTGGCGGACAAGCCGGCGGGGAACGTCGCGCTGGTCGGCGCCGGCCCCGGCGATCCCGATCTCCTCACCATCAAGGCGCTGCGCGCGCTCCAGGATGCCGACGTCGTTTTCTATGACGAGCTGGTGTCACCTGAAATCCTCGATCGTATCCGTCGCGACACGGCGCGCATTCCGGTCGGCCGCCGCGTCGGCAAGCCCGGCATCGGCCAGGACGCCATCAACAAATTGATGATCGAGGCCGCGCAGTCCGGCCAGCGTGTGGTGCGCCTGAAGGGTGGCGATTCCTTCGTATTCGGCCGCGGCGGCGAGGAAGTCGAAGCGCTGCGCGCAGCGGGCGTCGCCTATTCCATCGTGCCCGGCATTACCGCTGGTCTCGGCGCCGCTGCGGATTTCGAGGTGCCGCTCACCTATCGTCACGAAGCGCTTCGCATCACCTTCGTCACCGCGCACAAGGCGCGCGATGCCGAGACCGTGGACTGGTCGACGCTGACCGACACCAGGATGACGGTCGTCGTCTATATGGGCATGACCGCAGCACCCACGGTGCGCGAGGGTCTTCTGGCCGCCGGCCGCTCGCCGGAGACGCCGGTCGGCGTGTTCGCCCGTGTCACGCGCCCCGATGCGCAAGGCGCGATCGGCACGCTTGCCGAGTTGCCCGAGCTCGTCAAACGCCTCGACGGCGGTCCCGCCATTCTCATCATCGGCGATGTGGTCCGGCATGCCGGCGCCTTTCGCCATCAATCCCCCAGGCAAATCATCTCTGAGCTATTGGAAGCTGCCCAATGACCTCTCCGCTTGAACAAAAGAAAATCAAGATCGCCGGCCCCTCGGTGGTGACCGCCAACCGCACCTGGGATGGCATCGTGGTCTATCGTACCGCCGCCAAGGGCTGGTCCGTGGACCTGTCGGATGCCGCGATCGTGCGCAACTCGGATGAGGCCAAGGCGTTGCTAGCAGAGTCGGTAGCCGATGACGTCGGCGCAGTCGGCGCCTATATCGCGCCTGTACAGGTCGACGAGGAAGGCAAGATCCTCCCCGGAAACCTGCGTGAGCAGATCCGCCGCACCGGTGTGACCATCGGATCGCAGGCCCAGGTTTAAGGCACTCTCGATGTACGCTTACGATGAAATCGACCGCACGCTGGTCAACGAGCGGGTCTCGGAGTTTCGCGACCAGGTGAAGCGCCGCCTCTCAGGCGAGCTCACCGAGGACGAGTTCAAGATCCTGCGCCTGCAGAACGGCGTCTATCTGCAACTGCACGCCTACATGTTCCGCGTCGCGATCCCCTACGGGACGCTGTCGTCGGAACAATTGCGCCGCCTCGCGCACATCGCGCGTCGCTACGACCGCGGCTATGGCCACTTCACCACGCGGCAGAACATCCAGTTCAACTGGATCAAGCTCGCCGAATTGCCGGATGCGCTCGCCGATCTCGCCGAAGTCGGCATCCATGCGATGCAGACCTCCGGCAACAACATGCGCAACGTCACCTCGGACCAGTGGGCCGGCGTCGCGCCGGGCGAGATCGAGGATCCGCGGATCTGGTCGGAGCTGCTCCGCCAGCACACCACGCTGCATCCGGAGTTCTCGTTCCTGCCGCGCAAATTCAAGATCGCGATCACCGCGTCCGATCACGACCGCGCCGCGATCAAGATCCACGACATCGGCCTGCGCCTCGTCAAGAACGAGAAGGGCGAGACCGGATTCGAGGTGCTGGTCGGCGGCGGGCTCGGCCGCACGCCGTTCATCGCCAAGACCATCAAGCATTTCGTTCATGGCCGCGACATCCTGAGCTATGTCGAGGCGATCTTGCGCGTCTACAACCAGTACGGCCGCCGCGACAACATCTACAAGGCACGTATCAAGATTCTTGTGCACGAGCTCGGCATCGAGAAGTTTTCGCGCGAGGTCGAGGACGAGTGGCAGCACATCCGCAACTCCTCGCTCCAGATCGACGACAGCGTGATCGAGGACATCCGCTCGCGCTTCACCTATCCGGCTTACGAGAAGCTGCCGCATATGCCGGACGAGCTCCGCCAGGCCGCGGCCGATCCGGAGTTCGAGGCGTGGCGGAAGAACTCGGTGGCTCCGCACAAGGTCCAGGGCTACTCGATCGTCACGATCTCGCTGAAGCCGACCGGCGGACCTCCGGGCGATGCCACGGCCGAGCAGATGGACGCGCTCGCCGACCTTGCCGAGAAATACTCGTTCGGCGAGATCCGCGTCGGCCATGAGCAGAACCTGGCGCTGCCGCATGTCGCCAAGCGCGATCTGCCGGCCCTGTGGAAGGCGCTCGACAAGCTCGGGCTGGCCACGCCGAACGTCAACCTGATCACCGACATCATCGCCTGCCCGGGCCTGGATTATTGCTCGCTGGCGAACGCGCGCTCGATCCCGATCGCGCAGGAACTGACGCGCCGCTTTGCCAATCACGAGCTCGCCAACCTGATCGGCCGGCTGCACATCAACATCTCCGGCTGCATCAATGCCTGCGGCCATCACCATGTCGGTCATATCGGTATTCTCGGCGTCGAGAAGAACGGCGAGGAGGTCTACCAGATCACCATCGGCGGCCGCGCCGACGAGAGTGCGGCGCTCGGGACCCTGATCGGGCCCGGCGTGAAGTTCGACGAGGTCGCCGACGTCATCGAGGATGTCGTCGAGGCCTATCTGGCGCTGCGTGAGCGGCCGGAAGAACTCTTTATCGATACCGTGAAGCGCCTCGGCGTCGAACCATTCAAGGAGCGGGTTTATGCCACTCGTTAAGGGCGGAAAGATCGTCGAGGATAGTTTCGTCAAGCTCGACGTCGATGCGCCGCTGCCCGCCGCCGGCGATATCCTGGTACCTGGCGATCGCTTCCTGAAGGATGCGGCCGCCTTGCTCGCGCGTCGCGGCAAGGTCGGCGTGATCTGGCCGAACAACCGCGACATCGACGAGCTGGTGCCGTATCTCGGCAAGCTTGCCGCGGTCGCGCTGGTCTTCCCGACCTTCCGTGACGGTCGCGCCTACAGCCAGTCGCGGCTGCTGCGCGAACGCCACGACTATCGCGGCGAGCTGCGCGCAACGGGCCAAGTGCTGCGTGACCAGTTCGTGTTCATGCTGCGTGCCGGCTTCGATAGCTTCGAGGTGAAGAAGCAGGCCGATGCGGAAGCCTTTACGCAGACCGTGAAGCGCTATTCGGTGTTTTACCAGCCGACCGGCGATGGCCGCATCACGGCGCTGCATCGGCGCATGCAACTGCGCCATTCGGAAGGTGTCGGCACATGAGCGCGATCGCGCCTCAGGAATCATTGCCATCCGCGCCGGCGCTGCCGTCCACCGACGAACTGGATCGCGCGTTGCGCGATGCCTCGCCGGGGGAGGTCGTTGCTGCGGCATTGAAGGTCGTCGGCCGCGAACAATTGGCGGTCGTGTCGTCGTTCGGCACTGAGTCGGCGGCACTGCTCAAGGTGGTGGCCGACGTCGATCCGGCGATCCCGGTGGTCTTCCTCGATACCGGCTGGCTGTTCGAGGAGACGCTCGCCTATCGCGATACATTGATCGCAGCGCTCGGCCTGAAGGATGTGCGCTCGATCACGCCTCTCGAGGAAACGTTGACGCGCGAAGATCCCGACCGCGATCTCTGGTTCTCCAATCCCGACGCCTGCTGCCGGATCCGCAAAGTCGAGCCGCTGGCGCGGGCACTAAAACCGTTCGCCGCATGGATCAACGGCCGCAAGCGTTTTCAGGGCGGCGAGCGTGCCGAGATTGCGGTCGTCGAGGATGACGGCGCGCGGTTGAAGTTCAATCCGTTCGCCAATGTCTCGCGTGACGACATCAAGGCGATCTTCGCGCGTGCCAAATTGCCGCAGCACCCGCTTCAGGCCTCAGGTTTCCTGTCGGTTGGGTGTATGCCTTGCACCAGCCGCGCCGCCGAAGGCGAGGACGAGCGGGCGGGTCGTTGGCGCGGTCGCGCCAAGACAGAATGCGGCATCCACACGATGAAGATTTCGTAGCACAGCCGCGCTACGTCGCCGCAAACAAGAAAATCCGGTTCCGTTGACTTAAGAGCATTTCGACCCGAGTTATGCCCGCATGCCATCGATGACGCCGATGTCGTCGAGGTAAATGGAGATGGATATGATCCGCCGTATCGTTCCGCTCGCGGCAGGCCTCCTCTGGGCAAGCTTGGCTTTCGCTGCTGACATCAACCTCTTGAACGTGTCGTATGATCCGACGCGTGAGCTCTATGTCGAATTCAACAAGGCGTTTGCGACCGCCTATCAGAAGGAGACCGGCAAGAGCGTCGAGATCAAGCAGTCGCATGGCGGCAGCGGATCGCAGGCGCGCGCGGTGATCGACGGACTGCAGGCCGACGTGGTGACGCTCGCGCTCGCCTACGACATCGACGCGATCGCGGCCAAGGGGCTCACCGCTGCCGACTGGCAGAAGCGCCTGCCGCAGAATTCCTCGCCCTATACCTCGACCATCGTGTTCCTGGTGCGCAAGGGCAATCCCAAGGGCATCAAGGACTGGGACGACTTGATCAAGCCAGGCGTTGCCGTGATCACACCGAACCCGAAGACTTCGGGCGGCGCGCGCTGGAACTATCTTGCCGCCTGGGGCTATGCGCAGAAGAAGTTCGGCTCCGTCGACAAGACCAAGGAGTTCATTGGCAAGCTTTACCAGCAGGTGCCGGTGCTCGACACCGGCGCCCGCGGCTCGACTGTGACTTTCGTGGAGCGCGGCGTTGGCGACGTGCTGCTCGCCTGGGAGAACGAGGCGTACCTGGCCCTGAAGGAATTCGGCCCTGAGAAGTTCGAGATCGTGGCACCGCCGCTCTCGATCCTCGCCGAGCCGCCTGTCACGATTGTCGACAAGGTTGCCGACAAGAAGGGCACGCGCAGCGTGGCCGATGCCTATCTGCAATATTGGTATACCAAGGAAGGTCAGGAAATCGCCGCTCGCAATTTCTATCGTCCGCGCGATTCCGAAGTCGCGAAGAAATACGAGAATTCTTTCGCAAAAGTCGAGCTGTTCACGATCGACGACGTTTTCGGCGGGTGGACCAAGGCGCAGAAGGAACATTTCGCCGATGGCGGCGTCTTCGATCAGATCTACAAGAACTGATCGGGCGCTGTCGCAGAGCATGATCCGGAAAAGTGTGAAGCGGTTTTCCGGAAAGATCATGCTCAAACAACAACCTAAAGCGCGATGATGATTCATTCCAATCTCATCGCGCTTTAGGAGGCTTTAGCAGGGGGCCTGGTGAGCGCAATCGCAACACGACGACGGACATTGCCGGGCTTCGGTCTCACGATGGGACTGACGCTGTCCTGGCTGTCGATCATCATCCTGATTCCGCTCGCAGGCCTCTTCCTGCGCACGCTCGAGCTCAGCCCCGAGCAGTTCTGGGCCATTCTCTCCAGCCGCCGGACCCTGAACGCGTTGCGCGTCTCCTTCGGGCTCGCCTTCGCTGCGGCCTGCGTCAATCTCGTGATGGGCAGCATCATCGTCTGGGCGCTGGTGCGCTATCGCTTCCCCGGCCGGCGGCTGTTCGATGCCATCGTCGACGTGCCCTTTGCACTGCCGACCGCGGTCGCCGGCGTTGCGCTGACCTCGCTGTTTGCGGAGATGGGCTGGCTGGGTGCGCCGCTCGCAGCGCTGGGCATCAAGGTGGCGTTCACGCCGCTCGGCATCTTCATTGCGATGATCTTCATCGGCATCCCCTTCGTGGTGCGCACCGTGCAGCCGGTGCTGCAGGACCTCGATCCCGAGATCGAGGAGGCCGCCGGCAGTCTGGGGGCAAGCCGCTGGCAGACCATCATCCGCGTGATCCTGCCCTCGCTCGGGCCGGCGCTGCTGACGGGCCTGGCGCTCGCCTTCGCGCGCGCCGTCGGTGAGTACGGCTCGGTGATCTTCATCGCCGGCAATCTGCCGAACGTCTCGGAGATCGCGCCGCTCCTCATCGTGATCCGGCTCTCCGAGTTCCGCTATGCCGATGCGACCGCAATTGCGGTCGTCATGCTCATCGTGTCCTTCGTCATCATCTTCGCCGTCAACCGGTTACAGCGCTGGGCGCAGGACCGGATTCCGGTGCATTGAGGGCTGATACGATGACGATGCAGATTGCAGATTCAGTTTCGCTCTCCACGCCCGACGCGAAGGCGCGCCTGCATGCGGTCGCCGCGCGCGAAAACCTTCGTACCGAGCCGAAGGCGGTGCGCATCGCGATCATTTCCGTCGCGGTCCTCTTTCTCACCGTCTTCGTCGTGCTGCCGCTGGTCGTCGTGTTCGCGCAGGCTTTCTCCAAGGGCATCATGGCCTATCTTGCCGCGCTGTCGGAGCCGGAGGCGCTGGCCGCGATCCGACTGACGCTGCTGGTGGCGGCGATTTCGGTCGGCCTCAATCTCGTGTTCGGTCTGGTCGCGGCCTGGGCGATCGCCAAGTTCGAGTTCAGGGGCAAGACCTTCCTGATCACGCTGATCGACCTGCCGTTCTCGGTCAGTCCCGTGATCTCGGGTCTCGTCTTCGTGCTCCTGTTCGGCGCGCAGGGCTATTTCGGCGGCTGGCTGCGTGACCACAACATCCAGATCCTGTTCGCGGTGCCCGGCATTGCGCTTGCGACCACCTTCGTGACTTTCCCGTTCGTTGCGCGCGCGCTGATCCCCTTGATGCAGGAGCAGGGCACGCAGGAGGAGGAGGCTGCGATCTCGCTCGGCGCCTCGGGCCTGCAAACGTTTTTCCGCGTCACCCTGCCGAACATCAAATGGGGCGTGCTCTATGGCGTGCTGCTCTGCAATGCGCGCGCGATGGGCGAGTTCGGCGCGGTCTCCGTCGTCTCCGGCCATATCCGCGGTGAGACCAACACCATGCCGCTCTTGGTCGAGATTCTCTACAACGAATACCAGTTCGTTGCCGCGTTCGCGATCGCCTCGCTGCTCGCGATGCTGGCGCTGATCACCCTGATCGCCAAAACCATTCTCGAACGTCAGCTGGACGAAGGACACGACGCCCGTGACCATTGAAGTCAGGAATCTCGTCAAGAAATTCGGGAGCTTTGCCGCGCTCGACGGCGTCGACCTCAAGGTCGACAATGGCGAGTTGCTCGCGCTGCTCGGGCCGTCCGGTTCCGGCAAGACGACGCTGCTTCGGATCATCGCCGGCCTCGACTGGCCCGACTCCGGCGAAGTCTCCTTCAATGGCGAGGACGCGCTGGCGCGGGGTGCGCGCGAGCGTCATGTCGGTTTCGTGTTCCAGCACTACGCGCTGTTCCGCCACATGACGGTGTTCGAGAACGTCGCCTTCGGCCTGCGCGTGCAGCCGCGTGCGGTTCGGAAGGATGAGGCCGCCATCCGCGCGCGCGTAAAAGAGCTGCTCGATCTCGTGCAGCTCGACTGGCTCGCCGACCGTTATCCGAGCCAGCTTTCGGGCGGCCAGCGCCAGCGTATTGCGCTGGCGCGTGCGCTCGCGATCGAGCCGCGCATCCTGTTGCTCGACGAGCCCTTCGGTGCGCTGGATGCGAAGGTGCGCAAGGAGCTGCGCAAATGGCTGCGCTCGCTGCACCATGAGATCAACGTCACCTCGATCTTCGTCACGCACGACCAGGAGGAGGCGCTCGAAGTCGCCAACCGCGTCGTTGTGATGGACAAGGGCAGGATTGAGCAGATCGGCTCGCCCGATGATGTCTACGACAATCCGGCCACCGCCTTCGTCCATGGTTTCATCGGCGAGTCCATCGTGCTGCCGGTCGAGGTGACGGGCGGCGCGGTACGGCTCGGCGAGCGCCAGCTCAACCTGACAGCCGGAGCGACGGCGTCTGGCGCGTCAAGGCTGTTCGTGCGGCGACACGACATGCTGGTCGGGCCGCCCGGATCGGGCGCCTTCGACGGCGCCGTGCAGCATGTGCGAAATTTTGGTCCCGTTCAGCGGGCCGAGGTTTCCCTGTTCGGTGGCGAGACCATCGAGATCGACGCCCCCCGCGACAAGGAACTGCGACAAGGCGACAGGATCGGCCTTGTACCCCGCCGCTACCGGATCTTTGCGGGTTAGGAAGCCCGTCATTCCTGGGCGTGAGCGCGAACCCGGAATCTCGTGCCACAATCTCGAGATTCCGGGTCTGCGCGTCGCACAGCCCGGAATGACGTCGGTATAATTCTCTGCAAAATTCACCTTTCAGCCACGGTTGGTATGCAACAACGGCCCGTCTTTTTGGGGGCCCTGATTCATGCGCGCTGCGGCCGCAATTCTCATCGCTTTGCTTCTCGCCGGCTGCGCGGGCAACGAAGCGCCGGTCGAACAGCCGTCGATGTATGCCGACATGGCCGTACCAGGCGCGCGGCTCGATGCGCAGGCAGCCGCCGTGATGATCTCGCAGTACCGCCAGAACAACAGCCTCGGTACCCTCATCATCGATCCCGACCTGATGAAACTGGCCGAATCCCAGTCCCAGGCGATGGCGGCCGCCAACAAGATGGACCACGACGTCCGCGCGCCGCTCGCCAAGCGGCTCGCCGCCGGCGGCTATCCGGCGACCGTCGCGGTCGAGAACATCTCGGCCGGCTATCATACGCTGGCGGAAGCATTTTCCGGCTGGCGCGACTCGCCCCCGCACCGGGCCAACATGCTCAAGAGCGGTGTCACAAAATTGGGCATAGCGGCGAGCTATGCTCCGAACACCAAATACAAGGTGTTCTGGACGATGATTCTGGCATCTACCGAGCCCCGATAAGCCAGTCTTGATCCCCAAAACATTGACGCCGCCGTGAACTGGGGTCACGGTGGGCCGCCCTCATTCCATTGATCCCCTCATGACCGATCATCAAGGCCCGGCATCGAACAGAATCCCCGCCAATGCGCAGCGCGTCCTGGTGCTCCAGGGCGGTGGTGCGCTGGGCTCCTATCAAGCGGGCGCCTATCAGTCACTGTGCCATTTCGGCTTCGAGCCGGAATGGGTTGCCGGCATCTCGATCGGCGCGGTCAACGCCGCCATCATTGCCGGCAATGAGGGCCAGACCCGCGTCAAGCGGCTGAAGGAATTCTGGGAGATGGTGTCGGCGCCGGTGCCGTGGAAGCCGATCGGCAAGAGCGATCACAGCCGCGAGCTGTTCAACTCCACGAGTGCGGCGCTGATCGCGACCTTCGGCGTGCCCGGATTCTTCGTCCCGCGCGTTCCGCCCGCGCCGCTCTGGCCGCCGGGCCATCCCGAGGCGGAAAGCTATTACGACACCGGACCGCTGAAGAAGACGCTGGAGCGGCTGGTCGATTTCGACCGCATCAACGATCTGAAGACGCGCCTGTCGGTCGGCGCGGTCGGCGTCACCTCCGGCAACTTCCGCTACTTCGACAATTACGAGTTCAAGAAGCTCGGCAAGAAGATCGGCCCTGAGCACATCATGGCGTCCGGCGCGCTGCCGCCAGGCTTTCCCTCCGTCATCATCGAAGGCGAGCATTACTGGGACGGCGGCATCGCATCCAACACGCCGCTCGACTACGTGCTCGATGCCCAAATCGATCGCGACATGTTGATCTTCCAGGTCGACCTGTTCAGCGCGCGGGGCGAATTGCCGACCTCGCTGCTGGACGCCGCCGAGCGCGAGAAGGACATCCGCTATTCCAGCCGCACGCGGATGAACACCGACAAGAACAAGCAGCTGCACAATGCCCGCAGGGCGGTGCGCGACCTGATCAGCAAATTGCCGGATTATCTGAAGAACGATCCCTCCGTCGAATTCCTCGCCAAGGCGGCGCGTGAAAGTACCGTGACCGTCGTGCACCTGATCTACCGCAGCAAGAACTACGAGTCCTCGTCCAAGGACTACGACTTCTCGCATGTCGCCATGGTCGAGCATTGGGAAGCCGGTGTGCGCGACGTGCATCTGTCGATGCGCCACAAGGATTGGCTCGAAAAGCCGCAATCCGGCGAGACCATGGTGACTTACGATCTCACAGGGGACGTACCCGTGCCCCCGGCCTCAACCAGGAGTGAATGATATGGGTAGCTTGTCAGGCAAGAACGCTGTCGTGACCGGATCGACCAGCGGCATCGGGCTCGCTTATGCGCGTGCCTTTGCTGGCGCCGGCGCCAACGTCGTCATCAATGGTTTCGGCTCGCCCGAGGATATCGAGAAGGAGCGTGCCAAGATCGAGTCCGATTTCAAGGTGAAGGCGATCTATTCGCCCGCCGACATGACCAAGCCTGCCGAGATCGCCGAGATGATCGCGCTCGGCGACAAGACCTTCGGCTCGGTCGACGTCCTCGTCAACAATGCCGGCATCCAGTTCGTCTCGCCGATCGAGGAATTCCCGCTCGAGAAGTGGGACCAGATCATCTCGATCAACCTGTCTTCGGCTTTCCATGCCATCCGCGCCGCGGTGCCCGGCATGAAGAAGAAGGGCTGGGGCCGTATCATCAACACGGCGTCGGCGCATTCGCTGGTCGCCTCGCCCTTCAAGTCGGCCTACGTCTCGGCCAAGCACGGCATCGCCGGCCTCACCAAGACCGTGGCGCTCGAAGTTGCGACCCACAAGATCACCTGCAACTGCATCAGCCCCGGCTATGTCTGGACGCCGCTGGTCGAGAAGCAGATTCCGGACACGATGAAAGCGCGCAATCTGACGCGCGAGCAGGTCATCCATGACGTTCTGCTCGACGCGCAGCCGACGAAAGAGTTCGTCACCTCCGAGCAGGTGGCGGCGCTGGCGCTGTTCCTGTGCAGCGACGATGCCGCGCAGATCACCGGCACCAACCTCTCGATCGACGGCGGCTGGACGGCGGAGTAAATCCACTCTCTGTCATGCCCCGCGAAGGCGGGGCATCCAGTACGCCGCGGCCTATCGATTCAATCACAGCCGTCTCGGAGTACTGGATCGCCCGGTCCCGTCTCCGCCAAGGCTCCGACGAGGCTCGCGATGCAGGCGCGCCGAAGCTTCAGCGAAGGCGGCAAGCCGGGCGATGACAGCGAGAGTTGTGCGGCCGTTCTGTGTTCAATGCGTCCAGGCCAGCGCGGTCACGATCGCGGACGACAGGTTCAGCTCGGCAAACATGATCTTGCCTGAGACCACGAAGAGGACGCTGGCAAGCGTCAGGCGAAGCACCGTCTCCGGCACGCGCGTCGCGCTGAAGCTGCCGAGCACGATGCCGGGCAGCGAGCCCATCAGCAGCACGCCCATCAGCGCCCAATCCACGTCACCAAGCGCCCAGTGTCCGGTGCCGGCCACCAGCGTCAGCGGGACGGCGTGTGCGATGTCGGAGCCGACGATGGTCGCCATCGGCAGGCGCGGATAGAGCAGGAGCAGCACGGTCACGCCGACCGCGCCGGCACCGACCGACGAAATCGAGACCAGCACGCCCAGCACGGCACCGGTGACCACGGTCGCGATCGCGGTGGCGCGGTCCTCGACGCGCTCGAGCGAGTGGCGCCAGCGATCCATGATCGTCTTGCGGAAGATCAGCGAGGTTGCGGTGAGCAGCAGCGCGAAGCACAGCACCAGATTGACCAGGCTGCGCTCGGTGTCGCTCTTGAGATCGAGCTTCCAAAGCACGAACAACGTCAGCGCACTCGCCGGAATGCTGCCGCACGCTAGCCGCAGCACCGCGGGCCAATGCACGCTGCGCGACCAGCCATGCACCACGCTGCCGCCCGTCTTGGTGCCGGCGGCGTAGAGCAGGTCGGTCCCGACCGCGGTCGACGGGTGGACACCGAACAACAGGATCAGCAGCGGGGTCATCAGCGAGCCGCCGCCAACGCCGGTCATACCGACAAGCAGGCCGACGCCGAATCCTGAAGCGACGTAGAGCGGGTCAATCATGTCTTGGCGAGTCTAGGTTTATCTCGTTGGTCAAGCAATACGCGTAGAATAAAGTTGCTGCTGACGGCAATGCACCGCGGAAAAATAAGAAGAAACCATGCGTGGATTGGAGATTGGTGGTGATTTTTGCCCAAATGTCCCCTCCCCACGAAATGACCGTTTTGCGGTGCAGGGCCAAGTCAAACGAAGAAGGGGCTGAAAAGGTTCCGCTCGGGAGAGGCGTTTTTTGCCGTCTATCGGCCGAACGCCAGCACGTGCAGGCCGAGCCGCTGCCGCACGATCCAAAACAACAGCACGGTCTCGAAGGTGAGGGAGATCGAGGTCGCGGCGGCCGCGCCGTGGCCGCCGAAGCGCCGCACCATTGCGATGCAGAGGATGACGTTCATCACGAAGGCGAGCGCGTAGGCGAGCGCGCAGATCTTCTGGTGACCGAGCATGTTGAGGAGACGCTCGACCGGCCCGATCGCGGCGCGTACCACGAGCCCGATCGCGGCGATGAACATGATGTCGTAGCCGATCACGAATTGCGGTCCGAACAGCCAGAGCAGCGGCTTGCCGAGCGCCAGAAGCACGGCGGTCGCGGCGAGCGAGGGCCAGAAGGTCCAATTGATGGCGTGCGTGACATAGGCCGACAGGCGCGTCTTGTCGCCGAGCGCGTTGTATTCGGCAAAGCGATGCGCCGTCGTTGCCGACATAGCGTAGTGGATGAAGGACACCAGCGCCAGCGTCTTCACCACGGCGAAATAGACGCCGACCTCGTCGGAGGGACGGAATTGCTGGAGCACCAGCACGTCGGTGTAGGACAACAGCAGGTAAAAACTCTCGACCAGCAGGATCGGCAGCGAGATCGCAAGCCAGCCGCCAACGTCGTAGGCCTTGGGGCCGTCCTCGACATGATCGGCGAGCTTGCGGTTGAGCACCACCATCTGGCTGGTCATGGCGATCCACACCGCAGCCGCACTCGCCACCATCGCGGCGATCGCGCCGAGATGAAAGCCGAGCAGGAAGGCGGACGCGGTGATGCCAATGATCAGCGCCTGACGAATGATGAATTGCGGCATCAGGCCGAGCTGCATCCAGTCATGCGCGCGCGCAATGCCGTCCTGGGTGTTGGCGACCACGAAGGCCGGCAGCGTCATGCAACCGATATAGAGCGGCAGCCGTGCGGCCGGATCGATCCATGGCGAGAGCAGGAGGACGACGCCGGCGAGCGCAAGCGAGACCAGGGCCGAGACCACGAAGGTCAGCCAGCGGCTGCCGGAGAGGAAGCCGCGCAGCAGCGCGTGTTCGCCGCTGGTGCGGTATTCCGGAATGATTTTCTGTGCGGAAGCCGAGATGCCGAAATCCATCATGCTGCCGAGCAGCAGCACCCAGGTCCAGACATAGACATAGACGCCGTAGTCGGACGTGCCCATCCAGCGCGCCAGCAGGATCTGCGAGAGATAGGCAAGACCTGCGCTGATCACGCGGATGAGGAAGATGGTACCTGCGAGCCGGCGCGTCAGCGACGCCTCGCTGGTGCCGCCGGTCAACTTGCCGCGCAGCCGCGCAATCAGGCCGGCCGGCCCGGTCCTTGCGGGTTCTGCATCCATCACGGTCACGTCGAGATCCCCAGGCGTCCCGCATGCTGCGGCAGCCTTCCGACTAGCAACCATTCGTTAAGATTTGGTTGGGTGGCCCCCGCGTGGTCGTCCTGGCGCAAACCAGGACCCATTACCCCAGGCAGAAGTTATTGGAAGGGAGATAACAGCCACCGTGCCGTCAAGCTGCCGCCGGTGGTAATGGGTCCTGGATCTGCGCTCCGCTTCGCTGCGCTTGTCCAGGACGACGCGACGGGTCAATCGAGGTTGATATTGAACTCGTACGACTTCTCCGGCCCCACCAGCGTGAACTTCAACGCGGCACCGTCGGGCTTGGCGCCGGGCGGCAGGCCGTCGAGTTCGAAGGCGAAGCGCTTGACGCCCGCCGGGCTATGCTCAACGGGTGAGGGGACCGGCAGCGCCCAGTCGGGCGTCGGCCCCTCCACGAACAGGTTGACGTCGCGCCCATCGGGCGTGGCCACGTCGACCAGCACCTTCGTCGCGCCCTCGCGCTTGACGTCGCGGATGGTCAGCGGAACGGGATCGCCGACATTGGCGGGCTTCGGCACCGTGTCGAGCGCCGCGAACAGCGCGCCGTCCTCGGTCGAGGCGACGCTGTTGAAGCCGAGCTCGGCGCTGGCCTCGACGGGGATACAGAGCTTTTCGCAGACCGCGTAATTGATTTCGGCGCGCAGGGTCACGGGCTTGTCCGGGACCTTGGCGACGATGCGCAGCGGCAGCACGATCTGGTCGTGATAGCCGATCGAATGGCCACCGGCGCCATCGTCGAATTTCAGCGGCGCCGGCCACAGCACGGTCACAGCTTCGACATTTTCGGACTTGGAGAAGTCGAAACGCGGCGGAACGCCGGAATCGCCAGGCGTGCGCCAATAAGTCTTCCAGCCGTGCTGAAGCTGGAATGCGATGCCGCCGAGCAGCACCGGGCCGCTGCGCGATCCCGCCAAAAGGCGCACGGCGGAATGGCCGTCGCGCTGCCAGGGCGAGGCGTCGTCGGCGCGCGAGGGCTGCGCGGACACGAGCAAGGTTACGGCGACGATGGTCGCGGCGTGCTTGGGAACCATGGTGAGCATAGCACGTCTTTACAGGGTCGGTCCGGCGCAAACCATTGAATTGCTTGTGATGGACGCATCGGAATTGGCTTTGGAATTTGGCTTGGGAGTTAGGCGTGGGGAATTCGGTCCATGCAAGCCTTGATTTGACAGCGGGCAAGCCCGACATCAGGATATGAACCGAGAGGGGAGTGCTTCACCGATGGGTTCTGCAGGCAAGAGAACTGGCGACAGCACCCCGGCGACCGGCCCCGCCGTCCCCAATTCGGCGGGCTATCTCGACGGGCGGCTCTTGATCGCCATGCCGGTCATGGGCGACCCGCGCTTCGAGCGCTCGGTGATCTATCTCTGCGCCCATTCGGCCGAGGGCGCGATGGGCATCATCGTCAATCATCCCGCTGGCAGCATCGATTTTCCGGAGCTGCTGGAGCAACTCGGTATCATCAAGAAGGGCGCGCAGATCGAGCTGCCGGAGAACGCCGAGAGCATGAAGGTATTGCGCGGCGGCCCGGTCGATACGGGGCGCGGCTTCGTGCTGCATTCCAGCGACTTCTACATCGAGAACGCGACGCTGCGAATCGATGACGGTGTCTGCCTCACCGCGACCGTCGACATCCTGCGCGCGATCGCCAACGGCTCCGGCCCGAAGCGTGCCATCCTTGCGCTCGGCTATGCCGGCTGGGCGCCGGGTCAGCTCGAGACCGAGATCCAGAGCAATGGCTGGCTGCATTGCGACGCGGATGCGGATCTGATCTTCGGTGATGACGTCGAAGACAAGTACGCGCGCGCCTTGCGCAAGATCGGCATCGATCCCGGCATGCTCTCGAACGAGGCGGGGCACGCGTAGGTGCGCGCTCGCTGTCATGCCCCGCCACCGGGTCTCGCCTTCGGCGAGCCCGATGACAGGCTCCGGCGGGGCATCCAGTACGCCGTGGCTTATCGATTCTAACACGACCGTCTCGGAGTACTGGATCGCCCGGTCAAGCCGGGCGATGACGCTGTTCATCAGAAAAACCTACTCCGCCGCCTGCTGCTGCACCGTCGGCTCGGTGCCCGCGACCGTCGCGCGGCGCATGTCGCGGGGCTGCGACTGGTCGTAGCGCCGCACGCGGTGCATGGTCTGGCGGTTGTCCCACATCACGAGATCATGCAGCTTCCATTTGTGCACGTAGACGAATTCTCCTTGCGTCGCGTGCTCGTTGAGATCGCGCAGCAGCAGCCGGCCTTCGGGCACGCTCATGCGCACGATCTTGCCGGCATGTGAGGACAGGTACAGCGACTTGCGGCGATGCACCGGGTGCGTGCGCACCAGGCGCTGCAATACCGGTTTGAACATCGCCTTCTCCTCGTCGCTATATTCGGTGAAGCCGAGCGAGCCGCGCGAATACATCAGCGAATGCTCGCAGATCATATCCTCGATCTCCGCCTTGGTTTCGTCATCGAGCGCGTCATAGGCCGCACGCATGTCGGCGAATTCGGTGTTGCCGCCCTTCGGGTTCACCACGCGCGCCGACAGCAGCGAGAACTTTGCAGGGATTGGGCGAAACGAGCTGTCGGAATGCCAGAGGCAATTGCCGAGATTGAACAGATGCGTGCGGCTGTCTTTCGCCAGCGGTTTGCCGTCCTTGCCGAGATTGCTGACATCGTTCAGGCCAGAGCTGAGACGATAGTCCTTCTCCTTGGTGACGGTGCCGCCGCGCGCGTCCTCGCGCTGGCCGAAGTTCAGCGCAAAAGCCATCTGCTGCTCATCGGTGATGTCCTGGTCGTGAAAAACCAGCACCGCGTATTTGTCCATCGCAGCCTCGATCTGGCGCGCCTCATCCGTCGTGAGCGGCTGGCGCAGATCGAGGCCCGAAACCTCGCCGACAAAATGCTTCTGAAGCTGCCGGATGGCGATCGTCATTGCGATTCTCCTGGCGTTCTCCCGGGGCGTGCGAGCGGTTTGCCCGCTCTGTTGGCGAAAAGGCTATCCCCGCGCCTGCCGATGTCAACGCTGTGCGCGCATGGCTCTCACGCGTTCCGTGCCATCAAGCCGCCGTCGACCGGGATCACCGCGCCGGTCAGGAACGAGGCTGCCGGCAGGCACAGGCTCAGGGTCATGTGCGCGACCTCCTCGGGATCGCCGTAACGCCCGAGTGCGGTGCGGCGCTTGGCGTAGATCGTCTTGTGCTCTTCCGGAATCCGGTCGGTGATCGCGGTGCGGATCGGCCCCGGACAGATGCAGTTCACGGTGATGCCCTCGCGGCCGAGCTCGACGGCGAGTGAGCGCGTCAGGCTCGCAACGCCGCCCTTGGCGGCTGAATAGGGGCTGTGCAGCGCGGTAGCGCCGAGCGCCTCGGTGGAGGCGATGTTGACGATGCGCGGGCTCTTCGATTTGCGCAGGTAGGGCAGGGCGGCGCGGACGATGCGCGGATGCGCCGTCAGCATCACCGCGATACCCTTGGCCCAGGCGTCTTCGTAACTTTCGTCGTCGATCGCGACGCGCACGGAAATGCCGGCATTGTTGACGACGATGTCGAGCCCGCCGAAATGCGCGGCGACGTCGCCCACCACGCGGCTGATCTCCTTGGCGTTGGCAACATCGAGCTTCCACGCCTCGGCAGAGCCGCCGCTCGCGGTGATCTCCCTGGCGACGGCTTGCGCGCCATCCGGCTCGTAGTCGGTCACGGCGACATTGGCGCCTTCCGCGCCGAACACGCGTAGTCGCGCGCCCCATGCCGCTTGCCGCGCCCGTAATGAGAACGGTCAGTCCCCTGACGGACCGGCTGAGCTGCTTGAACTCTGGCATGCTGCTTCCCCGCGCCTGCTCGCTTATTGTTGTCTCATTGACAAGGCTGGCATCGATCCGCACACACGTCAAACAAAGCAAAAGCAAAGGGAGGCCGCGATGAACGAGCTCGATTTCTCAGGTAAGCAGGTGCTGGTCGTCGGCGGTTCCAGCGGCATCGGTAACGGCATCGCACAGGCGTTTCGTGCAAAGGGCGCACAAGTCGCGGTCTGCGGCACCCGCGCACATGCGAAGGACTATTCAGCGGAAGAAGGCTCGGATCTCACCGGTCTCGTTTACGCCCAGCTCGATGTCAGCGATGCCAGGGCGATCGACGCGTTCAAGCCGTCGTTCGAACGTCTCGACGTGCTGGTGCTGGCACAAGGCGCAGTGATCTATCGCCGCGGCGAATTCGAGATGGCCGGCTTCCGTAGGGTGCTCGAAGTCAATCTCATGAGCCTGATGGCCTGTGCCACGCGCTTTCATCCCATGCTGCGGGATTCGGGGGGATCGCTGATCATCGTCTCCTCGACTGCGGCCTATCACTCCACCATGGGCAATCCGGCCTACAATGCCTCGAAGACCGGCGCGGTCGGATTGACGCGGACGCTGGGCGAGGCCTGGGCCGAGGACGGCATCCGCGTCAACGGCATCGCGCCGGGGCTCGTCGATACCAAGATGACCAAAGTCACGACCTCCAATCCGCAGCGGCTCGAGGGCGCGCTGTCACGCATTCCGCTGCGGCGATTGGGCACGCCGGCTGACATGGCGGGTGCGGCCTTGTTCCTGGCTTCGCCGTTGTCGTCCTACATCATCGGCCAGACCATCGTCGTCGACGGCGGGCTCATTCTCTAAAGCGAATGCGGAACCGCGCTGCGGCTGATCGGTTACTTGGGCTGACCCTCGAGGAGGACCAACATGGACAACGATCGGATTGCCGGATCAGCCAAGGAGTTTGCCGGACGCGTCGAAGGTGCGGTCGGTGAGATGACGGGAGACGCGAAGACGCAGGCCTCGGCCAAGGCGCGCGAAGCGGCCGGCACCGTGCAGAACCTGTACGGCCAGGCGAAGGATGCCGCGCGTGATGCCACGGATAGCGCTGCCGGTTACGCGAAGGGCGCCTATGAAGCTGGCCAGGATACATTCCGCGACGGGACGCAGGCACTTGCAAAGAGAGTGCAGGCGAACCCGATCGGCGCGCTGCTGGTCGCCGGCGGCATTGGCTTTGCGCTCGCGCTGTTGATGTCGCGGCCAGCCCGCCGCCCGCCGCCGCGCTGGCGCTACTACAGCTAGCCTACACGAGCCGACTATCGCGGCGCATAGAATTCCGCCGATCGCCCAACGTTGCCCGGCGGACGCGGGATCGCCGGATTGGGATTCGGATTGCGCGGCGGCTGCGGCGCCAGTTGACGCGGCGGCGATGGCGAACCGAAGCCGAAGAAATCGCGCAACGACGGTGACGGCGTTGCCTGTGCCGGTTGCTGCACCGGCGGCTTCTTCGGCGCGAGCTTTGGCGGGGCGATCGCGGCAGCAGCAGCATTCGGCGCAGTCCCCGCGGTTGGATTGGCAGCGCCGCCCTCAGGCGTCGTCGCCGCGACCGGCGTATCGCCCTTGGCCTGCTCGCGACCGACCTCGCGCCGTGGCCAGGCATAGTCGTCGGCGCGGCCTGCCGGAGGCGTCAGCGGCTCGCCCTTCACCAGCGTCTTGGCCGCGAGTGCATCGACGGCGGCCGGACGCGATCCCGGTCCGCCCAACAATTGATCGGCGGAGATCGAGGCCGCAACCAGCGGCACGATCGGCCCGGCAAGCGGCCGCGGCGCGGGCTTGCCGGGCTCGGCGCTGGTGTCCGGCGTTGCCGGCTCGCTCGGCAGTGCGATCGGGCCTGAGCGCCCCGCCAGCAGACGCGTAATCTCGCGCTCGACATAGTGCGCGAGCTTGCGTGCGCCGGCCTTGGTGAAATAGACGCCATCAGAGGTACGGAGCTGACGGATCTGGCCTTCGAAGTCGGGGCCCTTCTGGAGGAAGCGGCCTGCTTCATCGACAAAGCCGTCCCAGACGTCGACATAGGTGATGCCGGCCTTGGCCGCGCCTTCGCGATAGAGCGAGTCCAGGAACAGCATGTCCGCCGTACCCTTCGGACCGCGAATTGCGGGCAGGCCGACCCAGAGCACCGGCACGCCCTTGGCTTTGAGCACGCCGATCAGCTCCTCGATTTTCTTGCCGTAGAGCTCGACCCAGCGGTCGTCGCGGAATTCATAGAGCCCGTTCGGCGAGCGCGCGGTCTTTTCCGGCGCCGCGGTCTGCGGCGCATCGGCATTGTCGGCGTCGTCCTGCGGCAGGTCGGTGTCTGCCGGCTTGTCGTCGGGTTTGGCGGCCGCATCCGGGCCGGGCTTGGTGTCGGTCTTGGCGTCGCCCGGCTTGCCTTGCGGCTTGGCGCGCGCACCCTTGTCGTTCTTCTTGTCGGCAGGCTTGTCGGATTTGTCCGCCGCCGGCTCGCGGATCGCCAGACGGTCGTTAAGGCCGAGCATGATAACGATGACGTCGGGCTTCTCGGTTTCGAGAATGCCCTTGGCTGCGGCGGCCCAGTCCGAGGGCT
The DNA here is from genome assembly GCF_024199885.1 of Bradyrhizobium sp. CCGUVB23. Taxonomy (NCBI): domain Bacteria; kingdom Pseudomonadati; phylum Pseudomonadota; class Alphaproteobacteria; order Hyphomicrobiales; family Nitrobacteraceae; genus Bradyrhizobium; species Bradyrhizobium sp. CCGUVB23. The sequence continues at coordinate 2,963,128 of NZ_JANADQ010000001.1, read as the reverse complement.
CACCCTTTGGCTGGTACTTGATCAGGCCGGACGAGGTCTTGTGCTTGCGGATCACGCCCATGTCGGGCTGCTCGGTGTAGGCGTCTTCCAAACCATAGGCGAGCCAGTCCGCCATGGCGTCGCCGATCACCAGCACATTGCGCTCGGCGACCGTATCGCGCTTGGCCGGTGCCGGCGCGCGAGAAAAATCCTGGCGAGGTGCTTGCTGCTGTGGCTGCTGGAAGGGCGCGAAGAAGTCGCCGCCGAACCAGCCGCCGCCTCCGCTGCGCGGCGGCGCGGGCCGCGACGGTCCGCCGAAGCCGGGGAAGTTGAAGAACTGCGCTGACGCAGGGCCGGCCACCGACACCATGATCGCAAGCGCCGTCCCCAGCGCGATCAACGGGCCGGTCTCGGTCAGGGCCTTGAAAAATGATTTCGGCTTCGACATGCGGTTCTGAGGCGCGCGCCACGGTTTCGGAATAGGCTCGATATAATAACGGAATCGGGCCGCAAACGGGCAGATTTGATTGCGCCATACACCGGGGAACTGCCGCCCTCGTCAAGGGCGGAGGCCGGATTTCGTGTTCAGGGTTACTTTCGGGACGGATTTATCGCCCGCGCAGCCGTTCCAGCATGTCGGAGGAGGCAAATCCGTCCGCGGGAGCCCCGATCGAGGCCTGGAAGTTGCGCAGGGCGTCCCGGGTCTGGCCGCCGAACTGGCCGTCAGGTGTGCCCTTGTAGAAGCCACGCTGGGCCAGGAGTTGCTGCAATTCCAGCCGCTCGGCGCGGGACAGTTCCCGCTCCTGCCGCGGCCAGGGCTGCACGAAGGGCTGGCCGCCCCGCAGCCGGTCGGCGAAATGGCCGATCGCCAGCGCATAGGCCTCGGCCGGGTTGTACTTCATGATCACGCGGAAATTCTGGAGCATCAGGAAGCCCGGCCCTTGTGCCCCGGCGGGCGTCAGCAGATAGGCTTTGTCGGCCGCCTGCGGGAAGGGCTGGCTGGTCGCGCGCTTGATCCCAAGCTTCTCCCACTGCGCGATCGTCATTGCCTTGGCCCGATCCGCCAGCATGTAGTTGAAGCCCTGCGGCACCACGACCTCGTAGCCCCAGCTCGCGCCGCTCTGCCAGCCGTCCTTCTTCAGATTGTTGGCGGTGGAGGCGATCAGGTCGGCCGGATTGTCGACCACGTCGCGCCTTCCGTCGCCATCGGCATCCACTGCAAAGCGCTTGAACGCGGTCGGCATGAATTGCGTCGGGCCGAACGCGCCGGCCCAGGAGCCGCGCATCTGATCAGGGTTCAGATCGCCACGGTTGAGGATCTCCAGCGCGGAGAGGAATTCGTCCCTGAAATAGGCCTGGCGGCGGCCGATGCAGGCCAGCGTCGCAGTGGATTGCAGCACGCTGCGGTCGCCCATCTGGGTCGAGTAGTTGGATTCGATGCCCCAGATCGCCGCGATGATATAGCGGTCGACGCCGTAGGCTTTCTCGGTGGCGTCGAACTGCGCCTTGTACTTGGCGAGGATCTCCTTGCCCTTGGCGAGGCGGTTGTCGTTCACGAGGATGTCGAGATAGTCCCAGATCGACTTGGTGAACTCCGGCTGCGAATCCAGCAGATCCATGATGCGCAGGTCGGGCGTGAGCCCGGCGGTGAAGCGCTGAAAATTCTCCTGCGTGATGTTGCGACGTGCGGCATCAGGCCACATCGATGCAACGCAATTGTCAAAATTGGCGGCGGCCTCGCGGATCGCGGCTGCAGTCATCAGGGGATGGCCGGAAGCGCCGTCCTCGCCGCTCCAAGATTGACTTCCCGCCTGCGCGCCGCCTTGGGCCGGCGCGGGCTGCGTAGACGACGGGGTTTGGCCGGAAAAAATGCCGCCGAACAGGTTGGACAGGCCGTTTGATCCCTGCGCGCGCGCCTGAAGCGGGCACAGGAGGGCGGCCGCAACCAGGGTTGCGCCGGTCAGTCCTGCAAGTCCTGCCATCGATCGCGTCATGTCCCACCTGTGCGGCCAAAATCCGGCTGCAGGAGGCCCTTGTTACGGTTGCCAATACCTTAACAAAGGTGAAATTTTGTAGGCGGCCCTTTCCTTTGGAATCCCGGGGCAGGGGCCCAACATCCGCCTTTGTTACCGGCTGCAAACCGGCTAGCAAGATGTCATTGCTCCACGCCCGCATGTCCCAAGGTATTCGATCAATCCCATGAAAATCCGCAAAGCCGTATTCCCCGTCGCCGGCCTCGGCACCCGAGTGCTGCCCGCCACCAAGGCGATGCCCAAGGAAATGCTCACCATCGTCGACAAGCCGCTGATCCAGTACGTCTATGACGAGGCGAGAGAGGCCGGCATCGAGCATTTCGTCTTCGTCACCGGGCGCAACAAGAACGTCATAGAAGACCATTTCGATCGCATGTTCGAGCTCGACTCTACGCTCGCCGCGCGCGGCAAGAAGGCCGAGCAAGAGGTTTTGGCGCAGAACCAGCCCGAGGCCGGTGCCGTAAGTTTCACCCGCCAGCAGGCGCCGCTCGGCCTCGGACATGCGGTCTGGTGCGCGCGCGACATCGTCGGCAACGAGCCGTTCGCCGTCGTGCTGCCCGATGAGCTCGTGCTCAACACGCCGGGCTGCCTTAAGCAGATGATCGAGGCCGCAAGCCAGCTCGGCGAGAAGTCCAACGTGCTCGCGGTCGAGGCCGTGCCGGACCATCTCACGCACCAATACGGCGTCTGTGGCGTTGGAAAACGCATCGGCAGGATCTTCGAGGTCGACGGCATGGTGGAGAAGCCGCCGAAGGGCACTGCGCCCTCCAACCTGTCGATCACCGGCCGCTACATTCTCCAGCCGGAGATCTTCAAGATCCTGGAGAGCCAGGAGCGTGGCGCCGGCGGTGAAATCCAGCTCACCGACGCCATGATCGGGCTCGCCAAATCGCAGAAGTTCTATGGCGTCGAGTTCGAAGGCGAGCGCCATGATTGCGGCTCTAAGGCGGGCTTCCTGCGCGCCAACATCGCCTACGCCCTGAAGCGCCCCGAGTTGCGCGACGGCCTGCTCGCGGAGATGAAGAACTATCTGGAGAAGTGATATCGAAGGCGTATACGCATTCGATATCATCCCGGGGCGGTCCGCAGGACCGAACCACAATGCGCAATTGCGCATTGTGGGATCTCGAGATTCCGGGTCCGATGCTTCGCATCGCCCCGGAATGACGGCTTGAACTCACGCCACCAGCGACAGTTTCGGAATGTTCGCGACCACGGACTGATTGCGGCCGCCGGCCTTGGCAGCGTAGAGCGCCTTGTCGGCGGCGGTCACCAGGATGGACCAGTCCATGCCGGCCGCGGGGACGAGGCTCGCGATGCCGCAGGAGACCGTCGTACTCGCCTGGTCGTCGGACCAGCCCTGCACCTTGCAGCGGATCGTCTCGGCGATCTTGAACGCGGCGGCTTCAGAGGTGTCGGGCAGCAGCACCGCAAATTCCTCGCCGCCATAGCGTGCGGGGCAATCGCCGGCGCGGCGCACGGAATCGGAGATGCAGATGGCGATGCCGACCAGCACCTGGTCGCCGGCCTGGTGGCCGAACGTGTCGTTGTAAGCCTTGAAGTGATCGGCATCGATCATCAAGAGCGCGACTGGCGTCTTCTGCCGCATCGCGCGCCGCCATTCGACGTCGATCACGGAATCGAACTTGCGGCGGTTGCGCAGGCCCGTGAGCGCGTCGGTGGTCGCCATCTCCTCGAGCTTGTTCTCCGCCTTGGCGCGCCGGCCGATCTCGCGCGCCAGCACCGCCGTCGAGCCCAGCACGAACAATGCGAGCACCAGCACCACGCCCCCGATGCGCAAGGCCTCCTTCTGCCAGAGCTCGAACACGGCGTTGAGCGGCTTGCCGGCGACGACGAACAGGGGGGGCGTGGTACTGCTGCTGCGGACATAGAGGCGCGGCGTCGTATCCACCGGACCCTGTCCCGCGAACGAACCGCCTTCTTTCAGATTGTCCGCCTTCCAGTTCTGCCGGTCTGCCAGATTTTTGCCGATCACGTCGAGATCGAACGGCCGCCGCATCATGATGGTGCGGTCGCGCTTGAGCACGGTGATGGTGTCCTGCGGATCGAGGCTCAGCCGCTCGAACAGCTCGTGGAAATAGCTGAAGCGGATCGAGCCGGCGACGACCCCCATGAAGCCGCCGTCCTGATCGTTGACCCGCCGGCTCAGCACAATGGCGTAGGCGCCGCGAAACAGCATCGGGCGGCTGATGAACAGCCCTGCATTGGGGTTGTCGCGATGAACCCTGAAATACTCCTCGTCGGCGCGGTTCTCCGGGACCGGGTCGAGCGTGGATGCGTCGATGGTCAGCTTGCCGTCGGCGTCGAACACCTGAATGGCGCCAAAATGCTTGGCGGTCGTGGCGTGGTCGAACAGGATGAGCTGCCGGATCGATTTGCTGACCGTCCCGATCTCGGGCAGCAGCATGTTGCTGGCCACAGCCTTCAGGGACAGGTCGTAGATCTCGATGTTGCGGCTGATGTCGGCCTCGATGGTCGTGGCCAGGTTTTCCAGGGTCTGGCGGGCGAGCGCCTCCTCGCCGCGTCGCATGTCGAGCATCACGTTGACGCAAATGGCGGAAAAGCCGATCACCGTCACGACCGACGAGATGATCAGCAGCTTCGCCGAGATCCGCCACGGCCGCCGGGCCGTGCCTTCGCGCCATCCAGCCAGCATCACTTGCTCCCGACACTAGTGGATGCACCTGAAATCTTGAGTAGTCTTTAAGCTAGGACGCCGGCGTCGCAATCAGTTAAGAAACGGTTTCCGGGGCTAACGCTTTTCGGCAAGGGCGGCCCCCGATGAACGATCGAGGACGACGGTGAACGACTACGACGCGTTGCGCGATTACCTGAAGCGGCAGAAGCAGATGGAGCTCGTGCTGAGCTTTGACCAGATCGAGGAGATCATCGGCGCAGCCCTGCCGCGTGCGGCGCAGCGCGCGTCCTGGTGGGACAGCCTGCGCAGCCCCGACATCCAGATGCCGCAGCGCGAAGCCTGCCTCGCCGCGGGCTTCACCGCGACGCGGATGCCGGACGGCAAGAGCGTGCGGTTCAGGAAGATGCCGAGCGAGAAGCGGCGCTACTAGCTCGCCGCTTCCAGCCGCACTTCCGTGAGCAGGCGCATCGCGGCGTCGGCGTCCATCGGCTCGCCGAAGGCGAAGCCTTGGGCGTATTCGCAGCCGAGCTGGTAGAGCTCGACCGCATCCGAGTCGGTCTCCGCGCCTTCCGCCACTACGTCCATGCCAAGATCGTGCGCCAGCGCGATGATCGATTTCAGGATCACCGGGCGGGTGCCGCGGCTGGTGGTGCGGACGAACGACTGGTCGATCTTGATGGTGTCGAACGGGAAGCGCTGGAGATAGGCGAGCGAGGAATGGCCGGTGCCGAAATCGTCGAGCGACAGCCCGGTGCCGAGCTCGCGGATCCGCGTCAGCATCTGGGCTGCGTGCTCCGGATTCTCCATCACTAGCGATTCCGTCAATTCGAGCTTCAGCGTGCCGCGTGCGACCGAGGAGCGCGACAGCACGGTGCGGATGTCGTGGATGAGGTCGTGGCGCAGCAGTTGCCGCGAGGAGACGTTGACGGATGCGAAGATCGGTTCGCGTGAGCGCATCGCGCGCTGCCAGACCGAGAGCTGCTTTGCGGTCTGGTCGAGCACGAACAGGCCGAGGTCGACGATCAGGCCGGTCTCTTCCGCAATCGTGATGAATTCCGACGGCGACATCCGTCCGAGTTTTGGATGATCCCAGCGCGACAGCGCCTCGAAGCCGGCGATCGAGCGATCTTCCAGCCGCACGATCGGCTGGTAGAGGATCGTCAACTCTTGCCGCTCGATGGCGCGGCGCAGCTCGCTCTCCAGCGTCAGGCGGTCCGTTTTTCGCGCGCGCATCGCGGGCTTATACACATCGATGCGGTCGCCGCCGATGCGCTTGGAATGATACATCGCAAGCTCGGCGTCCTTGATGATCTCATCCGTCAATTGGGTCTGCGGATCGGAGAGCGCGAGGCCGATCGAGGCGGTGAGGAAGATCTCGCGGTCGTTGAAGGCGATCGGCGCGCGGATGGTCTTGCGGATGGTCTCGGCAAAGGCGGTGATGCGGGCCGGATCCTGTTCCGACAAGAGGATCAGGCCGAACTGGTCGCCGGCGAGCCGCGCCAGCGTATCCTGCGGCTTCAGGATGCGGGTGAGGCGGCGGGCGAGCGTGAGCAGGATGGAATCGCCGACCGCGATGCCGACGGAATCGTTGACCTGCTTGAAGCGGTCGAGATCGATCACCATCAGCGTCGGCCGCAGCGTCGGCATGGTCTTGGCGAAATTGGCGACGGCGCCGAGGCGGTCCATGAACAGCTTGCGGTTGGGCAGGCCGGTCAGATTGTCGTGCACGGAATCGTGCAGCAGGCGCTCTTCGGCATTGCGCAGCTCGGTGACGTCGGTGAGCGTGCCGACGACGCGCGAGACCTCGCCGTCGGAGCCGACCACGGGCCGTGCCTTCAGCGCGAACCACATGAAATGGCCATCCGGAGTGCGCAGGCGGAAATCCTGCACCAGGCGGCCGCGGCGCTGGTCGAGCACGCTGTCGAGCGCGGCGCGGAAGCGATCCTGATCGAGCGGATGCAGCACCTCGAGCCAGGTCGCAGCCGGCCCTTCCAGCGTCCCGCGTTTCAGGCCGAGCAGTGCCTCGGTCTCGGGGCTGGTGAACACCTTGTCGGCGGAAACGTCCCAGTCCCAGATCAGATCGCCGGAGCCGGCGAGCGCGAGCGCCCGCCGCTCGATGTCGGACACGACGCCGGTGGTCGCGCCGCCACCGGAGAAGGCGTGCTGCATGACCGTGAAGCCGATCAGCATCACGATCAGCACGAGGCCGCCGAGCAGCGCGGGGCCGACGATGTCGTTGGTCACGGAGCCCGCGACCGTCATGCCGGCAGCGACCACCCAGATCACGAGCAGGAACCAGGTCGGGATCAGCAGCACCGCGCGGTCGAAGCCGTGGGTCGAGAGATAGACGATCAGCGCGAAGCCGGCGAAGGCGATGAGCACCAGCGACATGCGCGCAATGCCGGAGGCGACCGCCGGATCGAACAGGGCGAGCGCGACGAGCGAGCCCAGGAAGGCGAGCCAACCCACGGTGATGTGCGAATAGCGCACGTGCCAGCGGCTGAGGTTGAGATAGGCGAACAGGAACACCAGCAGCGTCGCGGCCAGAATTGCTTCGCCCGCCGCGCGCCAGATGCGCTCGGCGTTGTTCGACATGTCGAGCACCTTGCCCCAGAAGCCGAAATCGACGCCGATATAGACCAGCACCGCCCAGGCGAGCGCGGCGGCCGCCGGGAACATGATGCTGCCCTTCACCACGAACAGGATGGTGAGCACGAGCGCAAGCAGGCCCGAGATGCCGATCACGATGCCCTGGTAGAGCGTGAACGAGTTGACCTTGTCCTTGTAGGCCTCCGGCTCCCACAGATAGAGCTGCGGCAGCTTGTCGGTACGCAACTCCGCGACGAAGGTGACGACGGAGCCGGGGTCGAGCGTGATGCGGAAGACATCCGCGGTCGCGCTCTCCTGGCGCTCGGGCCGGTCGCCGATCGAGGGCGTGATGGTCGCGATGCGCGACAGCCCGAGGTCGGGCCACAAGAGGCCGGACGAGACGATGCGGTAATGCGGCGCGACGATCAAACGGTCGAGCTGGTCGTCGGTGTTGTTGGCGAGCGCGAATACCACCCAGTTCTGGCCGCCCTCGCGGGCGCGCACCTCGATGCGGCGGACGATGCCGTCGGTGCCGGGCGCGGTGGACACCTGGATGCGGTCAGCGTCGCTGCGCTGGTGTTCGAGAACGGCGGTGAGGTCGATCGCGGGCGCGTCGCTGCGGACGCTGACGGCATCGAGCGCGCGTGCAGGCGACGCGGCGACAAGAATCATGAGGCCCAGCGCAATGGGCGCGAGGCACCTGATCAGACGCAAGGTCAGTTCTCCGCGTTCGACGCAAACTCTTCAGTGCTAAGCGAATTTCCGAACGGAACGAGATGGTTCGGCGCTTCACGATAGATGCCACGAAAGCGAGGAAAATCAAAGGGTTTCCGCCTCGCTTGCGGGGCGTGCGGGCTAGACTTCCAACACAATTTTGCCAATATGTGCACTTGTCTCCATCCGCCGGTGCGCGTCCGCCGCCTTTTCCAGCGGGAAAGTGCTGTCCATCAGCGGTTTGATGCGCCCTTCGCGCAAGAGCGGCATCACCTTGGCCTCGATCGCGGCCACCATCGCCGCCTTGTCCGCATTACTACGGGGGCGCAGCGTCGAGCCGGTATGGGTGAGGCGCTTCACCATGACCTTGGCGATGTTGACGTTGACCTTGGGGCCATTGAGGGTTGCGATCTGCACGATGCGGCCGTCGACCGCGGCGGCATCATAGTTGCGGTCGACATAGTCGCCGGCGACCATGTCGAGGATCAGATTGGCGCCGGCATTGCCGGTCTCCGCCTTGACCACGGCGACAAAGTCTTCGGTCTTATAGTTGATCGCGCGGTCGGCGCCGAGCTTGAGGCAGGCATCGATCTTGTCCTGCGAGCCGACGGTGACGATCACCTTTGCGCCGAACGCTTTCGCAAGCTGGATCGCCATGGTGCCGATGCCGGAAGAGCCGCCATGGATCAGCAGCGTCTCGCCGGCCTTCAGGCCGCCGCGCTCGAACACGTTGTGCCAGACCGTCATCAGGGTTTCCGGCAGCGCGCCGGCTTCCTTGATCGACAGCGCCGGCGGCACGCTCATCGCCTGGGCGTCCTGGGCGATGCAGTATTGCGCGTAACCCCCGCCGGCGACGAGCGACATCACCTTGTCGCCAATTTTGTGCCGCTTGGCGTTGCTGCCGACCGCGACCACTTCGCCTGCAACCTCCAGCCCCGGCAGATCGCTGGCGCCGGGCGGCGGCGGGTAGGAACCGGAACGTTGCGCGACGTCGGGCCGGTTCACGCCGGCGGCCATCACCTTGATCAGGATCTCGTCGGGGCCCGGCTGCGGCAGCGCACGCTGCTCCGGCACCAGCACTTCCGGACCGCCGGGCTTGGAGATGGCGACCACGGTCATTTGCGCAGGCAGCTTTTCCATGATTTGTCCTCGATTATCCCTTGGGCCTTAAGGGTGCAGGATGAACGAGGCAATGGATTAGCCAGCGGGCCACGCGCTGGCAACCGCTTCGGCTTCGGTTGTGATGGAGGAGCAAACGATGGCGATGGACGACGACGACCGGCCGCGCAAGAAGATCAGCCACGAGATCGGACAGGACCTCTCACTGTTGTCGGTCGAGGAATTGACCGAGCGCATCGCGCTGCTGAAATCCGAGATCGCAAGGCTCGAGGAAGCCGCAACCAAGAAACGCGCCTCGCGCGACGCCGCGAACAGCATTTTCAAGTCGTAGCAACGCGCGCGTCTTGGACGCGTCGGACTGAATTCCCCCGCGTCATTCCGGGTCGGCGCGTCAGCGCCGAGCCCGGAATCCATAACCACAGGCCGTTGAAGCGGGCCGGCTGACAGACCCGGGTTATTCCATCTGCTTGGGGTTATGGATTCTCAGACGCGCAATTGCGCATCATAGCTCGCGACTTCGTCCCGGAGTGACGGGTGGAAAAACGTTCCATGAGACCGCTCGGCCAATGGCCGACATGGCTAACGAACCCTCAAAAAATTCGCTCGTTTACGGTCGATTAAGCTTTCGCGATTATGACTGGAACCGTCCTCGTTTGGACACCGAGTGGCTCCTGTCCACTCTGTTTGACGCCTCCCTGTTATCAACTTTCAAAGCCGCCGGTCTCCGGCGGCTCTTTTTTTGCGCCTCACGTGTCCCGCCCTGGTGCAATGAGGCGCGGAAACCATAAACGCGGTTGCCGCTGGACTTCGCGAGGCGCCCGCGCAATGATTTGTTCATCATAAGCCGGCGCCAAAGCCGGATGGTAAACAGTTGCGTAAGGGGCGTTAACCATGGAACGTTTGCAAGCCGACGGCGCTCTCGTTCAACTTAGCGAACGGTTCACCAATTCGGCGGCGTTCAGCGCGTTGTTCCGCGAAGGCATGGACCTGGTGGAGGAGACCGCGGCCTATCTCGACGGCGCGGGCCGTACCGAGGCCAAGGCGCTCGACCGCGCCGTCAGCCTGACCTACGCAACCGAAAGCATGCGCCTCACCACCCGCCTGATGCAGCTTGCCTCCTGGCTGCTGCTGCACCGCGCGGTGAAGGAAGGCGAGATGACGCTGGTCCAGGCCAACCGCGAAAAGACCAAGGTCAAGCTGACCGCGGCCGATCCCGGCCCCACCGACACGATCGAGAAGCTGCCGCAGCAATTGCAGGACCTGATCACCCGCTCGATGAGCCTGCAAACGCGCGTGCGCCGCCTCGACACCAGCATCCACACCCCGCAGACTGACCGCATGCCGATCGGCAATCCCCTGGTGCCCCAGCTCAACGCGCTCAAGGCCGCGTTCGAGGGGTAAGCTCAACTCTAACCGTCACCCTGAGGTGCCCGCGAAGCGGGCCTCGAAGAGCGACGGCCCGACTGCTGCGGCCCAAAAAACAGAAACGCCCCTGGTCTCCCAGGGGCGTTTTTCGTCGCGGCCTGATCGGCCGGATCAATCCTTCTTGAGGAAGCCCGAGAACTTCTTCTGGAACCGGGAGACGCGGCCGCCGCGGTCCATGATCTGGGCGGAGCCACCGGTCCAGGCCGGGTGCGACTTCGGGTCGATGTCGAGCTGGAGCTTGTCGCCTTCCTTGCCCCAGGTGGAGCGGGTCTGGAACTCGGTACCGTCGGTCATCACGACGGTAATCGTATGATAATTCGGGTGAATCTCGGCTTTCATGGCAATTCCTCGGCGCCCCGGCGCCTCATTGAGTGGCTAGCGAATGACGGATTTGGGCGGCTCTATACCCCACGAAACCTCGCAAAACAAGCCATTGCGGGGGGTGAACCGGGCTTGCCCCTAAGGGACATCCCGGATTTGCCACTACCCTTGCACCAGCCTATTGGGAGCGGACTAATCCAATGGGTCGGATCTCATGAGCGCACTGGAACGGCTTGATGACCGGTACGTCGATCAGGGCGAGATGAACGCCGCGGACACCCCTTCGATCGAGGCCGAGCTGATCGAGCAGCCGGCCAAAAGCCGCGCAAAGCTGCGGCCGCTGATGGCGCTTGCGCCCTATGTGGGCCGCTATCGCGGACGCGCCGCGCTTGCCTTCGTCGCGCTGACGATTGCCGCGCTGACCACGCTTCTGGTGCCCGTCGCGGTGCGGCGGATGATCGATTTCGGCTTCACGCCGGAAGGCATCGCGCTGATCAACAGCTACTTTGCGGTGATGATCGCGGTCGTCGCTGTGCTCGCCCTCGCCAGCGCTGCGCGCTACTACCTCGTGATGACGATCGGCGAGCGCATCGTCGCCGATCTTCGCCGCGACGTGTTCGGCCACCTGCTTTCGCTCTCGCCGACCTTCTTCGACTCTGCGCGCAGCGGCGAGCTGGTCTCGCGGCTCACCGCCGACACCACCCAGATCAAGTCCGCGGTCGGCGCCTCCGTATCGATCGCGCTGCGCAACATGATGATGTTTCTGGGCGCGGTCGCGATGATGGTGATCACGAGCCCACGGCTCTCCGGTTTCGTGCTGCTCGCCATTCCCCTGATCGTGCTGCCGCTTGTCGCCTTCGGGCGCTGGGTGCGGCGGCTGTCGCGCAACGCGCAGGATACGCTTGCGGACGCCTCCGCCTACGCCTCCGAGCTGGTCGGCGCCATCCGCACCGTGCAGGCCTATACCAGCGAGCAGCTCGCCGGAAAGCGCTTCGGCGGCGAGGTCGAGCAGGCCTATGAGGCAGCGCGCACCTCGACCCAGGCGCGCGCGGTGCTCACCGCCATCATCATCTTCATCGTATTCACCAGCGTGGTCGCGATCCTCTGGATCGGCTCGCATGACGTCCTGATCGGCTCGATCACGCCCGGCCGTCTCGGCCAGTTCGTGCTCTACACGGCATTTGCCGCCGCCGGCCTTGGCCAGCTCAGCGAGGTCTGGGGCGAGGTCGCCGCCGCCTCCGGTGCCGCCGAGCGCCTGTTCGAGATCCTGCATGTGCAGCCAGAGATCACCGCGCCGGCAATGCCGCGTGCGCTGCCGTCGCCCGCGCGCGGCGAGGTCGGCTTCGACAGGGTGAGCTTCGCCTATCCGGCGCGGCCCGACGTCAAGGTGCTCGACAGCGTCTCGCTCAACGTGCGCCCCGGCGAGAAGGTCGCGATCGTCGGTCCGTCCGGTGCCGGCAAGAGCACGCTGTTTCATCTGTTGCTGCGGTTCTACGATCCGCGGTCGGGCGCGATTGCGCTCGACGGCGTGCCGGTCAGATCAGTCGATCCGCGCGAGCTGCGCGCGCGCATCGCGCTGGTGCCGCAGGAATCGGTAGTGTTCGCAGCAACCGCCCGCGAAAACATCCGCTTCGGCCGGCCCGATGCGACCGACGCCGAGGTCGAGCGCGCCGCCGAACTTGCGCATGCCGCCGAGTTCATTCGCCGCCTTCCGGAGGGGTTTGAGACCCCGCTCGGCGAGCGCGGCGTGACGCTCTCCGGCGGCCAGCGCCAACGCATCGCGATCGCGCGTGCGATCCTGCGCGATGCACCGCTGCTCTTGCTCGACGAGGCGACGTCCTCGCTGGACGCAGAAAGCGAGACGCTGGTTCAGACCGCGCTGGAAGAGCTGATGAGCCATCGCACCACGATCGTGATCGCCCATCGCCTCGCAACGGTGCTGTCATGCGATCGCATTCTGGTGATGGACCAGGGCCGGATCGTCGAACAGGGCACGCATGCCGAGCTGGTCGCAGCCAACGGGCTTTATGCGCGGCTGGCAAGGCTGCAGTTCGAGGGGGCGTGAGGCGTCTTCAAACCAGAACCTCGAAAACAACCCCATGCAAAGTAGCCGAGCGTTCGCCGGAGGCGGGGGCCGAAGTCCCTCAAGCTCCGTCATTTGTGAGCAAGTAGCCAAAAAACTCGGTGTCGTCCTGGCGCAGGCCAGGACCCATAACCCCAGGGAGCGGTTTGGCGAAAGCCGGTCGTTCGGGATTGGCACCGTGCACAACGATAGATTCCGCGGTATGGGTCCTGGCCTGCGCCAGGACGACATTGGGGATGCTTCGTTCCCTGGCAATGACGGCTGAGTGTGGGGCTGGCTGCAGCGCCTACGGCTTCCATTCCATCCGCAGCACCGGACGCCCCGAGGTCGGGTTCACATCATCCCCCGCATGGGCAAAGCCGTTGCGCTCGTAGAAGCGGATGGCGCGGGTGTTGTCCTTGTTGACGAGCAGGGTGACGCCCGTTGGCGAGAGGCGCTTGGCTTCATCCACCAGCAAGCGCGCGGCATCCGAGCCCCATTGCCCGGGATCGACCACGAGCTGGTCGAGATAGCCTTCGCCGTCGATGGTGACGAAGCCGATCGGCGCGCCATCATCCTGCTCGGCGACGACGATCGCCGCCTTCGGCACGAGGTCCTTGCGCCAGCGCTCGCGCCACCACTCCAGCCGCGCCGCGAAGTCGATCTGCGGATAGGCCTGCTGCCAGGTGCGATGCCACAGCGCGATCGCCGCCGCCTCGTCCTCGGCGCGATAGGGGCGGAGGTGGAAGCTCACTACCGCTCCGTCAGCTTCAGCTCGATGCGGCGGTTGCGCTTGAAGGCTTCTTCGGTGTTGCCGGTATCGAGTGGCTGGAATTCGGCAAAGCCGGCCGCGACCAGCCGCTCGGCGGGGACGCCGAGCGAGATCAGGTACTGCACCACCGAAATCGCGCGGGCCGATGACAATTCCCAGTTGGATTTGAAGTTGGCGCCGGTGACCGGCCGCACGTCGGTGTGGCCGTCGACGCGGAGCACCCAGGGAATGTCGCTCGGGATCTTGCCGTTGAGCTCATTGAGCGCGCTTGCGACCGTGTCGAGCTCGGTGCGGCCCTCGGGCAGCAGCGTTGCCTGGCCGGTATCGAAGAACACTTCGGACTGGAACACGAAGCGGTCGCCGACGATCCGGATGTCGGGACGGTTGCCGAGGATGGCGCGCAGGCGGCCGAAGAATTCCGAGCGGTAGCGCGACAATTCCTGCACGCGCTGGGCCAAAGCCACGTTGAGGCGAGAACCCAGATCGGCGATCCGCGTCTGCGATTCCTTGTCGCGCTTCTCGGAGGCGTCGAGGGCTTCCTCGAGCGCCGCCAATTGCCGCCGCAGCGCACTGATCTGCTGGTTCAGAACCTCGATCTGTGCCAGCGCCCGTGCGGACACCTGCTTCTCGGAGTCCAGCGCCTTGCTGAGCTCGGTCGTCTTGCCCTGGGCATCGTTGCCGGCGTTCGCAAGGCCTTCATAGAGGCCCTTGAGGCGGTCGCGCTCGGTCTCGGCCGAGGCAAGGCCAGCCTTGAGCTGCGAGACCTGGTCGTCGAGGCTGAGCTTGCCGAGCTTTTCCAGCGACAATAGCTCGTTGAGCTGCGCGATCTTGGCGTTGAGCTGCTCCAGCGCCTTGTCCTTGCCGGTGACCTCCTGCGACAGGAAGAACTGCACGACCAGGAAGACCGAGAGCAGGAACACGATCGACAGCACCAGCGTCGACAGCGCGTCGACGAAACCGGGCCAGTAGTTGAAGGGGCCTTCGCTGCGGCGGGCGCGGGCAAGTGCCATCTCGTTTGTCTCCACTTCCGTGTCCCGGACGCGGTGCAGCGTGCAACGCTGCTCCGCAGAGCCGGGACCCACATCTCAAGTAACGCTGGGCCCCGGCTCAGCAGCGCACCACTGCGTGCTGCGCTGCGTCCGGGGCAGGGTAGCCCAACGAGTACTCAACTCTTCTCCGGCTGGCGCGCGAGGCGCTCGAGCAGGCGACGGATCTCGCGATTCTGCTCGCCCTGGCCGTCAGCCCATTCGCGGATCATCTGCTGTTCAGTTCGCATATGCGAGACCAGTGCCTGGATGGCCTCGGCAAGGCTCGCCATCGCGGCTGTCGTGCCGCGGCTGGCGTTGCCTTCCTCGAGTACCGAGCGCAGCCGTTCGACGGCAGCCTGAAGCTCGCCCGAGGCCACACCGCCGCCACTGGCGACGGCCGCCACTTCGCCGCTGCCATATTCGCGCACGGTGGTGGCAAGCCAGTCTTCGAGGTCGGTGTAGAAACGGTTCTGGGCCTGGCTCGATTGCAGGTCGAGGAAGCCGAGGATGAGCGAGCCGGCAAGGCCGAACAGCGAGCTGGAGAACGAGATACCCATGCCGCCGAGCGGCGCGGCGAGGCCTTCCTTCAGGGTGTCGAACAGAGCACCGGCGTCGCCGCCAACCTTCAGCCCGTCGATCACCTTGCCGACCGAGCCGACGGTCTCGATCAGACCCCAGAAGGTGCCGAGCAGGCCGAGGAACACCAGCAATCCGGTCATATAGCGGGAGATGTCGCGAGCCTCGTCCAGGCGGGTCGCGATCGAATCAAGCAGGTGCCGCATGGTCTGCTGGGTGATGCTCATGCGCCCGGACCGCTCGCCCCCGAGGATCGCCGCCATCGGGGCCAGCAGTCTCGGATGGCGCGACTGCGCAAGGCCGGGATCGGCGATGCGGAAATTGTTGACCCAGGAGACCTCGGGATAGAGCCGGATGACCTGGCGGAAGGCCAGGATAATGCCGATGAACAGCACGCCGCCGATCAGGGCGTTCAGCCCGGGATTGGCGAAGAAGGCGGTGATGATCTGCTTGTAGAGCACGACCCCGACCAGCGAGCAGAGCACCAGAAACACCAGCATCCGCACCAGGAACACGCTGGGCGAGGACAGTTTGATGTAGTCGATGTCCATGGGGGAGCGGGGCGAAGTGCCAGGCTTCATGGCCGATGTCATCCGTTGCGAAACCTCAAATTGCGGCCCGCACTATGGCACAGCGCGAGCGCAAAAAAAGCTGGGCGGGGTCGATTTCGGGGCTGGGTGGGGGAACTCAAACCTGAAACCGGGCTTTGAAGGTTACGTATTTTGCAAAACTTCGGCGTTTCACAGGCTCAAGTCGGATTTTTTGCATGACGACCTATCTCGGGGCGCTTGCCGTCATCGCGTTGTCGCTTGCGATCTTGATGGCGCTCGCCTGGGTGGTGCGCGAGCTGACCGGCAATTCCGGCTGGGTCGATACCATCTGGACCTTTTCCGTCGGGCTGGTCGGCGCCTCCAGTGCGCTCTGGCCGGCTTTCGGCCATGCGCCCAACGCACGGCAGTGGCTGGTCGCGGGCCTGGTGGCACTGTGGTCAGGCCGGCTCGGGATGCATATTGCGATCCGCACCGCTCGCATCTCCGACGATCCGCGCTATGCCGCGTTTGCGAAGGACTGGGGCCTTAACGCGCGGCGGCGGATGTTCATCTTCCTCCAGAACCAGGCGCTGGGCTCGGTGCCGCTGGTGTTCGCGATCTTCGTCGCCGCGCATGTCCCAGAACCCGCCCTGCGCGTCCAGGATTTCCTGGGCGCGGCGATCCTGCTCGCCGGCATCCTCGGCGAAGGGCTGGCGGACGCGCAGTTGCGGCGGTTCAGGCAGGACCCGGCCAACGCCGTCCAGGTCTGCGATGTCGGCCTGTGGCGCTGGTCGCGGCATCCCAACTACTTCTTCGAATGGCTGTGCTGGCTCGCCTATCCCGTGATCGGCCTTGCGTCCGGCTACGCATGGGGCTGGGCCAGCCTGCTTGCGCCGATCTTGATGTACTGGATCCTGGTCCACGTCACCGGCATCCCGCCACTGGAGGAACAGATGCTGCGCTCGCGCGGCGAGCGCTACCGTGCCTACCAGGCGCGAACCAGCGCCTTCTTTCCCTTGCCGCCCAAAGCGATTGTCCGGGGAGCGACCGCGTGAGCTTCGTCTCCGCCATCATCGGCACCGCCGAGCGCGTGCCTCTGCCCGACGTCGTCGTCCGCGCCGCGATCCAGCGGCTATGCTCGCGCACCGCGACACGCCTTGCCGACCGCACCGCGGCGGATGACACGGTGTTTGCCGGTCAAATGATGCTGCGGCCGATCGCCGGGTATGCCGATGCCGCCAACACCCAGCACTACGAGGTGCCGTCTGCCTTCTTCGCGGCGGTGCTCGGCCCCAACCGCAAATATTCGTCCTGCTTCTACAAGACTGCTGCGACCACGTTGCAGGAGGCGGAAGAGGAAGCCCTGCGCCAGACCGTCGCCCATGCCGACCTTGCCGACGGGCAGACCATCCTCGAGCTCGGCTGCGGCTGGGGCTCGCTGTCGCTGTGGATGGCGCGGCAGTTCCCCCATGCCGAGGTGACGGCAGTGTCGAACTCGCATTCGCAGCGCGACCATATCGAGGAGGAGGCGCGGCTGCGCGGTCTCAAAAATCTTCGCGTCGTCACGTCTGATATGAATGTGTTCGCGTCCGACCGCCGGTTCGACCGCGTCGTCTCGGTGGAAATGTTCGAGCACATGATGAACTGGCGCAAGCTCTTGACGAACGTCCGCTCCTGGCTCGATGTCGACGGACGCTTCTTCATGCACATCTTCACCCATCGCTCCGGCTCGTATCTCTTCGACCGCACCGACCGCGACGATTGGATCGCGCAGCATTTCTTCACCGGCGGCGTGATGCCGAGCCATCACCTCGTCAGGCAATATCCCGACCTGTTCGAGGTCGAGAAGGAATGGTGCTGGAGCGGCACGCATTATCAGCGCACCGCGAACGACTGGCTGGTCAATTTCGATTCCAACCGGGAGGCCATCGAAGCGATCTTGCGCAAGGTCTATGGCGACGAGACCGTGCTCTGGATGCGGCGCTGGCGCTGGTTCTTCCTCGCCACCGCAGGTCTGTTCGGTTACGCCAACGGCAGCGAATGGGGCGTCAGTCATTACCGGATGAAGGCGGCGGCACAGGGGGCGTGCTCGCGACCCCGCACGCCGTAGAGTGTGCACGAGATCCGCTGTGCCTCTGATCGCGGCGCGATAGCGGAGCTTAGACCAGGTCTGAGTTGGGCCGATACGGGAAGCCTGCGCGACAAATTAAACGAGGAACCGGTGGGGCTATCGGAGGGGCCCCGCCAAACCATACTGCGAAGCCCCAGGTTGAGTGAGGGATTCTCCGGATTGAAACCGGTCTTCCAACGGGTCTCAGTCCCTTGATTCAGGTCAAGGGCCTTGCGGATCACGACCCATGTCATTGGGACTTCGAAAGAAATGTCAGATGTCGACTCCGTAAGCGAACTAAACCAGTTCTAGACGTCGGCCGATAGGCAGAATGGCATGAGCGCAGCAGCGAATGCGAACACAACCGACGAGGTGGCGCCCTGGCACGCGATACCTCAGCATGAGGTCGTGGAGCGACTTGCTACCAGCTGCGAGAAAGGGCTTGCTCCGGCTGAGGCCGCTGTCCGACTTCAGAAATACGGTCAGAACCGCTTGCCCGAAGGGAGGAAACGCGGCTCGTTTGCGAGGCTTCTCGCACAGTTCAACAACATCCTGGTCTACGTGCTGCTCGCCGCAGGGTTCACCAAGTTGATGCTGAACCTGTGGGTCGACGCGGCGATCATCTTTGGCGTGGTCGTTCTCAACGCGCTCCTCGGTTTCATTCAGGAGGGCAAGGCCGAGAAGGCATTGGATTCCATCCGCAACATGCTGACCGCCGAGGCCAGGGCGGTACGCGGTGGGGAAACCCGCATGATCCCCGCGGAGCAGCTTGTCCCGGGGGACATCGTGCTCCTGGAGTCGGGCGACAAGATTCCTGCGGATCTGCGACTGTTCGAGACAAAGAACCTGCGGACCGAAGAGGCGGCCCTCACTGGTGAATCGGTGCCGGCGGAAAAGAGCGTCGACGCGGTGCCTGCCAACGCGACGGTAGGTGATCGCGAGAACATGGCATTTTCCGGCACCATGGTCGTATCCGGTCGCGCAACCGGATTGGTCGTCGCGACCGGCCCTCAGACCGAACTCGGCCGTATCAACCAGTTGCTCGCCGACGTCAGCCCGCTCGAGACTCCGCTGCTGCGCCAGATCAAGAAATTTGGCTACGCCATCAGCGCGGCAATCGGGGTGATCAGCGTCCTGATCTTCGCCTACGGCAAGTGGGTGAAAGGGATCGACTTTGTGGAGCTCTTCCAGGCAGTCGTCGGCATCGCCGTATCACTCATCCCGGAAGGACTACCTGCACTTATCACGATCACCCTGGCCATCGGCGTCCAGCGCATGGCCCAGCGCAACGCGATTATCCGGCGGTTGCCCGCAGTCGAGACGCTCGGCTCCGTGTCGCGGATCTGCTCGGACAAGACGGGTACGCTGACGCTCATGGAGATGATGGTGGTGTCCGCCGTCACGGCCGAGTCGGCGTATCAGGTCACCGGCGATGGCTATTCTCCAGTGGGCGAAATCAAGAAGGACGGACAGCCCGCTGGCAAGGATCCGGTCCTCGCGCTGATGGGGCGAGTGTCCCTGCTCTGCAACGACGCGGAGCTGTTCCAGGAGGAGGGCACCTGGAAGGTGGAGGGCGATCCGACCGAGGGGGCACTTTATCCGTTCGCGGCAAAGCTCGGCATGGATCGGCAGCTCGAGCAGGCTGCATCTCCGCGTATCGACGCCATTCCGTTTGAATCCGAGCACAAGTTTATGGCGACACTCCAGAGAGATGCGAAGGGCGAGCAAGTCCTGCTCGTCAAGGGCGCCCCGGAAGTCATTCTTGAACATTGCGATCGCCAGCAGACCGACGATGGCCAGCCGAGCCCGCTCGACCGCAATCACTTCTCGAAACAATCGGACAGGCTTGCGGCCCAAGGCGAACGTGTGCTGGCGTTCGCGTGGCTCCAGAACCCGAATGTGAAGGCTGGCGGTCTCACCGCGGCCGATCTGCCAAGGACGCTCGTCCTGCTCGGCCTGATCGGCCTCCTGGACCCGCCGCGCAAGGAGGCCATCGAAGCCGTGAAGGAGTGCCAAGGTGGCGGCATCCGCGTCACCATGATCACCGGCGATCACAAGATCACCGCCGCGGCCATCGCCAAGATGCTTGGGCTCGGCGACGGAAAGACCGCGATCACGGGCGCCGAAATCGAGGACATGGACACCGCGACGCTGCAGGAACGCGTTCGCGCCGTCGACGTCTTCGCGCGCGCCAGCCCCGAACACAAGCTGCGCCTGGTGAAAGCGATCCAGGCCAACAATCAAATCGTGGCGATGACAGGTGACGGTGTGAACGACGCGCCCTCTCTCAAGAAAGCCGACATCGGAGTCGCGATGGGGATCAAAGGCACCGAGGTCACGAAGGGAGCTGCCGAAATGATCCTCGCCGACGATAACTTCGCCTCGATCTCGGCGGCGGTGAAGGAAGGCCGCACCGTCTACAACAATATCGAGAAGGCCATGCTATTTATGCTGCCGACCAACGTCGCGCAGGCGCTGGTCATTGCGGTGGCGATCTTTGTCGGGTTCACCATGCCGATCACGGCCCCGCAAGTGCTCTGGGTCAATATGGTCACGTCGGTCGCGCTCGGCCTGGTCATCTCCTTCGAGCCGCACGAGATCGATGTGATGCACCGGCCGCCGCGCGCAGTAGACCGCCCCATCGTGACCGGCTTCGGGATTTGGCGGATCATCTTCGTCGGCTTGGCGCTCCTTGCTTACACCTTGCTGGCGTTCTTCTGGATGACAGGGCAAGGCGCATCGGATGGGCTTGCCCGAACGGTAGCCGTCAATGCCATCACAATCGGCCAGGTGTTCTATCTGCTGAATAGCCGCTACCTGCTCGATTCGTCGCTCTCCGTGAGGGCGCACTCGGGCAATGCGTACTTGCCGCTCGGCATCGCTGCCGTCGTGATCCTGCAACTGATTTTCACCTACGTACCACCGGTCCAGGCGATGTTTGGCAACGAATCTGTCCCGCTTTGGGTGTGGCCTTGGCTTCTCCTGGGCGGATTGCTGTTCTTCCTCGTGGTCGAGGCCGAAAAGCTTGTCATTCGCTCGTCAAGCTCCTTGCGAAAGATCGTTGTCGCCGCGGAAGCAGGTTCAGGAGACGCCTCGTCTTGAGCCTCAGGAGTCAGGCTTCGCGCGCAAGTTCCGCTCGAGCCGTGGCCAGCTCCTTCTTCTGCTCCGGGCTTACCTTCGGATATGCGAGGTCGAGTTTCTCCACGGCCTCCACGATTGCCGCGGCGACGACAAGACGGGTGAACCATCTGTTGTCGGCCGGCACCACGTACCACGGCGCCTGCTCCGATGCAGTGGCCGTGACCGCCGCTTGGTACGCGCCCATATAATCGGCCCAGTACCTGCGCTCGCGCACGTCCGACGCGGAGAACTTCCAGTTCTTTTCGGGATTGTCGAGGCGCTTCATGAAGCGTTTCTTTTGCTCTGCGCGCGACACATGCAGAAAGAACTTGAGGATGACTGTGCCCTGCCGGGTGAGGTAATCCTCAAAGCGCGCGATGTCGGCCAGCCGTTCGTCCCAGATCCTGCTGCCCACGAACGACGACGGCAGCCTCTGCTGCTTCAGGATATCCTCGTGAACGCGCACAATGAGGACCTCCTCGTAATAGGAACGATTGAAGATTCCGATCCGTCCACGCTCCGGCAGACGCGATGCGTAGCGCCACATGAAGTCATGCGCGAGATCCTCTTGTGAGGGCTGCTTGAACGAAAAGACCTGGCAGCCCTGCGGATTCACCCCCGACATGACGTGTTTAATGGTGCTGTCCTTGCCAGCCGCATCCATGGCCTGGAACACGAGCAGCAGCGACCAACGGTCCTGGGCGTAAAGCATGTCCTGTTCTTCTGCGAGCCATCGAGTGCCCCGCTGCAGAAGATCGGCAGCTTCGCCCTTTTCCATGTTCAGACCGCGCGTGTCGCCGGGGTCGAAGTCCTTCAGCTGAAAGCCCTTGCCGCTGGAGATACGGAAGGGGTGGATGTACTTCTGAATCTGGTCGAGAATCTCTTTTCTCGGCATGGAGTGTCCTCCGTCTTAAGACAAAGACAATCTCGCGCTGCGTGAGAACGGTACGGACCCAAGCCGCACAGCCGGGTTCTGTTCGCGCGCAACTTTGACGTTAAACTTCCTGAGGTCGCCTCGCACCGGTTTATTTTCCCGCGCTCGAAAGCGAGAGCGGCGCAATCGCCGACCTCACCAGAGGTCCGAGTTGGGCCAACAGGCGACATTCGCGAAATGAAAGAGGCCGCCAACTGGGGCGGCCCTACTCTTTAGCGAGCTTCGCTGGCGTTCTGATTTGGCTGCTATTGCCACAATTCTGGCATGTGAACTTGTGCAGGACGGTGCGCTCGGCCTTGATCAACGCCGAATTAATCCAAGTCATCGCGATGCCGCACTTGGCGCAAATAGGTGCGCTCAAACGTTCTGGTTGCTTGAAGATTTCCATCTGAGGATGCCCATTCCTCTGACCGGAACATTCTACCTTGGAGGGCGTGGCCGCTCAAATAACAAAGGTTAGTGTTTCGCTGAGCGTTAAATACCGACCCCAGAGGGCAATCGTCCCAGATGCGTTCGCCGCGCCGGCGCTCGTAAAAGCGAACGGTTTTGCCGTTTCGACTATCGCGCATGTTGTGAGCTAGGCGGCGCAGTCCACTCGGGGCCATAACCGGAAGTGGCCGGGCGGGGCAGCGTCGGCGCAAGGGGTCAGGCCGAGCGTCTTGGCGTCTTGAGCCTGATCATTTGAAGCTGTTACCCATTCTGCGTCCCATCCGCGTAGCCGCCGCCAATCTGTGTTCCTGGAGCGAGCAGCCCTTTGCCCGGAACATGATTAATCTCCAGCCTCGTGCCGTCTGGATCCTCGAACAGCACCGAGTAGTAGCCGGGGGCAAAACTGTCGTCTCGTGGTCCGTGAATGATATGTGCGCCGATCTTTACGAGGAAGTCATACGCCTCGTCGACATCGGCACGTTCTCGTGCACGGAAACAGTGGTGATGCAATCCAACAGAGCCCTGGCGGAATCGTTGGCCAACATACTCCTCTGCGGGCGCATGAATGCCGAATCCCGTACGGCCGCCGACGCAATAGAAGGTGTTCGATGTGTCGGCCACGATCGTAAGGCCCATAAACGGTAGCAGTTGTCCGTAGAAGGCACGTGCGGCTGAAAAATTTCCAGCCGTGATGAACGTGTGGGCAACGCCATTGATTTGCATGCTCGGTCCTCCCGCAAATATCATTTCTCGCAATGATCAATTTTACGAACAATACTCTGGGTACGCTGAAGTCCGCTACGCCCTCGGATAGCGGCGCAACAGGGGCAGCGCAGAAGTTGGTCTAGCCTTGACCGATGAGTTCGGCTTGGGGGCAACAGGCGACATCGCGAAACGAAAAAAGAAGCCGCCAACTGAGGCGACCTCAGTCGCCCCAGGCAAATTCTCCGCACAGGCATCGAAACAGGCGAAGCGTCCTACCGTTGCGGGAATCGAGTATCTCGATGAAAAGATGAAGCCTGGCGGCACATCTCGCACAAGAGACCTGCTCGCTCCTTCGGGCCTCGTTGCCCGCGCGCTCATCTGAATCAGTGCGATCCATGGTTTGTGTCCCCAGCTGCGTGCGCCCCCGGCCGCCAAGGTGGGTTGGGTTATGACCTGCGATCCGATTCGGTGCCTTATACTTTGTTACTTTTGCGAGTTGCGACGTCGGCGACCAAGCTCTGAATGCAGTCTTGACGAAAGCATGGCCGCACGATGGAGAGTATGGGGCGCGATGGAACACGGCGGTCGGGGCGCTGAGGTCAATACCGGCGATGAGTCCCGGCTGCGTTCGGCGCGCGCAAAGGATACAGTGTTTTTGATTAGGTTTCTGCCTTGCCCCGGTATCAGGAGGAAAAGATGCGGTTGCCAGTTGCAGTCTCTGTCGTACTGATTCAGGTCACATCGGTCATTGCGCGTGAGCAAGATCAGACCATCTCCGTTGGACCATGGACGATTGCAACTTCATTCAAAGCGGAGAAGTTTGACGGGTGCACGATGAGCCGGTCCGCTAATGATCTCGATATAAAGTTTGCAAGATCCAATGACGGCTTGCGCCTGTTTCTCGATTCATCGAAATGGAAGCTCGAGAGAGGCAAGGCGTACGATGTGACGCTCGTTGCAGGTGCGCGATCAGTCCAGGCAAAAGCGTTGGCTGAAGGCAGGAGCGTAACGATCGCTCTATCGGACCGCCCGCTCAGCGAGAGAGTGCGCACGGCGAATATCCTCCAGGTGAGAGGAGAAGGAGCGACGTTGAAGGTACCACTCGACGGAAGTACTGCGGCCCTTGAACGCCTGGAATCATGTTTTGAGAGAAACAGCCACGCCGACGTTGAGAGTAACCCGTTCGTCGCCCCCAGTCGGAAGCCTTAGCACTTGACCTGGCTTAAACGGCAGTCCCCATCGACCTAGCGCGAGCCGGCATGATCCGTACAAGCAACTATATCGCGGGGAGATTTTCGACCCGCTTCCAGCGGTGGGACAAACACCGCCAAATATCCACCATCGCCTGCGAGCTGATACGTGGCGATCTCGCGATAGCCGACGGCGGACAATTCGCAGCGCAACAGCTCAATCGGCGTGCCATGCCTTGAGGTCGGACGCTCGAAATCGACAATTCCGATCCGCGCGCCCGGCTTCAAGGCGGGCGCGAGATTATAGAGAAAGGCGTAGGGCTGGGTTATCTCGTGGTACATGTGCCCGAGGATGGCGGCATCCAGCGAGGAAGCGGGCAGGCGAGGGTCGTGTGGTTCGCCCATCGCGAACATGACGTTTGCCAGCCCCAGTCGTTCCGTGCGCCTGCCGAGTTCGATGAGGTAGTCCCGCATGACGTCCTGGGCGATGATGGCGCCCGTGGGGCCAACGACGTACGACAGACGGACCGTGTAGTAGCCGCTGCCTGCACCGATATCGCCGACCGTCATGCCTGGTTTTAGCCCAAGGAGAAGTGCAACCTCTCCGGCTTCATTCAAGGAGTCGCGGTGCTCCTCGGCCGAGCGACTCAGGCTGCCGATCGGGGCAATCGGACGCCTAGGTGAGGGAAACTCCTTTGCAGGGATTCTTGGCGGCGTCAGATAACCAATGTCAGCGGCGAACGCGCGAATCGCGCCCAGCGCCATCACGATCGCCACTGCGCGGACGAGCGTGATCGTCGAGCCGCCAAGCATGAGGCGCGGCCGTCCACTTTGCGAAAGACGTGGCCCCGGGGGCATCTCTCTCCAACCAAACGCCGGAAGAAACGGCTTCGGAAATATAGCCAATCGATCGATTTGCTACGATCCTTTATTCCCGAAACAGCGGCTGCAGCCCGCTGGTGCGATGGTGCAAGCTGCTAACGCGGGTGAGCCCCGCTTCCCTTCTCGCGCCAATGAAGCATTCTATTGCGAGCATCGGCAGCAAAGTTGGCGTTCTGCCGGGCGCACATGTCGCAGAAGGCCATATGCGGACCGATCCAGCGCCGCCGCGCGGTGCTTCCAGTTCAGCCCGGAGGGGAAATCCCCGCAAGACGTCCGGCGCCCGTGATGCCAGCGATGTGACTAATCGTGAAGCCGCTGTTGTTGGGACGGCGCGACCTGGGCCTTACCTAAGCAGGCGCGGCTGTCGATTGGAGAAAAAGCGATGCGTTCTATTTTGGCATTGGGCCTTTTGATCACCCTGTGTGGCTCTGCGAACGCGGCTACAGTGCATCACACGCACCGAGGGCACGCTATCGTTCGTCCCGGTCAGGGCACGATCGCCTCCGACCCCGCTTCGGGTTTTGCCTACGCGCCATCCGGACCGGCGGTCCACTACCGGCCGGCACCGTACGATGATTACAATGGCCCGTATCCGGGAGATTCCCAGGGTTACGCGCCTGGCGAACGCGAGCAGTTTCTCGACAGTGTGAGACGAGGCGGTTAGACCGCCCAAACATATCAGAAGTTGGCCTTGCGGCGCAGGAAGGCCGGGATATCGAGAACGTCTTCCTCGATCCAATTGCGTGCCGTAGAGGAACGGCCGTACGGATCGAGGCCCTGCGGAGCCGCATGGCGCGCATATTCCGAAGTCGGCTTTGCGGGTCTGCCCTCAGGGTGGCGGGCCGTCGGTGCGGGCGGCGGGCTCTCCAATGGCGGCGGCATCGGTGCGCTGCGCTCAATCCGGTCGGCGACGCGACGGCCGTCGTTGCCCAGCCTGCCGGCGAGTTCCGCGATTGAGCCTTGCGCTTGTTGCACCTGGCGTGCCGGCCCAAGATTATCGATGCCGGTCGCCACCACCGAGACGCGGACTATGCCCTCGAGGCGCTCGTCAAAAGTGGCGCCGACGATGATGTTGGCATCCTGGTCGGCCTCCTCGCGAATGCGGCTGGCAGCTTCGTCGACCTCGAACAGTGTCAGGTCCCTGCCGCCGGTAATGGAGATGATGAGGCCACTGGCTCGCTTGATCGACGGGTCCTCGATCAATGGATTGGAAATCGCGGCCACGGCGGCGTTGAGCACGCGCTTTGCGCCCGAGGCCTCGCCCCTGCCCATCATCGCCTTGCCCTTCTCGTGCATGATGGAGAGAACGTCGGCGAAATCGAGATTGATCAGACCTTCCTTGACGATGAGGTCGCTGATGCAGGCCACACCCGAATAGAGCACTTGATCGGCCAGGGCAAAAGCAGCGGCGAATGTGGTCTTCTCGTTGGCCACCCGGAACAGATTCTGGTTCGGGATGATCAGCAGGGTGTCCACCGCCTTCAGCAGATCCGCGATGCCCGCTTCGGCAAGGCGCATGCGGCGCTGACCCTCGAAGTGAAATGGCTTGGTGACCACACCAATGGTGAGAATGCCAAGCTCGCGCGCGGTCCTGGCTATCACAGGCGCTGCCCCGGTGCCGGTGCCGCCGCCCATGCCGGCAGTCACAAACACCATATGTGCGCCGGTCAAATGATCGCGGATCGCGTCGATCACCTCTTCGGCTGCGGCGCGCCCGACCTCGGGCTGCGAGCCGGCGCCAAGGCCTTTAGTCACCTGGGTGCCCATCTGGATGACGTGCTTGGCGTTCGACATGGTGAGCGCCTGTGCGTCCGTATTGGCGACGATGAAGTCGACGCCTTGTAACCCAGCCGCGATCATGTTGTTGACCGCATTGCCGCCGGCGCCGCCGACCCCGAACACGACAATGCGCGCTTTCAGCTCGCGAAGATCGGTGATGTCAGTCATTTTTGCCTCACGCTTTACTTCGGCGGGTTGGAGAATGTGAGAACTGGGATTGCTACTTGCATGCTCTGCGGTCTGCTTCCACCAGGTCGGCGAGGAGATGCCCCAGTCGGGATGTGGCTTGTCCGTGGCCGTCGGTCGAACCACCGGATCGGCCGCCGGTTCGCAGAGAGCCTTCAAGCCGCGCCGCTGCCTCCTTGGCGGCCGTCGCCTCGGCAGTCGCCTGCAGCAGCTCAGTTGTCAGGCGATCGGCGCGCTCTCGCTCCCGCTCGAAATCCACCCGATGACCGGCTGCTGTTGCTTCGAGCCGCGCGATCTCCACCTGCAGTGCCAGGATCTTTTCTGCTTGCAGCGCGCCGTCGCCTGCTTGCCGACTTCCTGGTCGTCGTGGCGTATGCCGTAGATCGGCGAGATCAATGCTCACCAGTGCCTTTCCGGTATCCGAAAGTGAGCGCGGCAAGCGGCGCCGCTTGGCAAGCGAACGAGCTGCCAATGGCGAGATCTTCAGGCGAGCACCAAGTGCGGCATATGTCAGCGTCTCAATAGGCATCGGCTGTCCTCCTGGGACTGAACCGGGCAGTCGTGTGTGCGCTGATGACGACAGGCTAGGCCGCGATGGTTAACAGATCGTTAACGCGCTGGCTCCTCTCTTCCGCGTACGGGCAACTCGCGCGGACAGGGTGAGTCTCGCGCCTTTTCGGCGAGCCGCAATCTTAACCAAATTTCCAACTAGGGCTCGGGCATTGGATCTGCCAACTGATTCGGTGATGGATCGCGATTCCTGAGGATATTGCCATGGCATTCTTCAAGCGTGAGCTCGGCCCAGTCGAGCGTTTCGAAAGCGCACTGAAAAGCAGACAGGCGAAGCGGCAAAAGCTGGTCGACCGGCTGGGCCTTGCCGAATCCGTGCTTGCGGAAACACGTGTTGCTGCCGAGCGGCTGGCGATGGCTGGCGCCGGCAATGCCAAGCTCGCGCGTGCGGAGGCCGAGCTGCGTTCGGTTGAGGATCGCGTCAAGACGGCGCGCGCGGCCCTCGGAGAAACCAACGAACAGATCGTCGCAACCGAGCGCGCACTGGCCGACGCCATTGCGCAGCGCGACCGCGAATTGCTTGCGGATCGTATCGAGGCGCTTGCAGCGGCGATCGATCTGGCCGTCCCGGGATTTGCTTCGGGCGCAGCCGCGCTGGTCGGCGCTGTCGCCAAGGGTGCAGTAACGGTCGCGGAGGCGACGGGCTTCTCCGCCAGCGTGGACGAGGTGCGTCGCGAGGTGCTGTCGGCCGCGGATCTGGTCTGCTGGGAGCTGAGGACACTGGCAGCGCGCACGCGGGTGGGTAACGTCAACATCGCGCCGCCGCCGCCCGCCGCCACGCGCCCGCAGCGTCCGGAGGTCGAGCGGCAATTGATCTATACGCTCAATCCGCTCAAGTGGCAGGAGGGCAGCGAGGCGCGCAAAGCGCCTGCCTTCGCGCTGGTCGAGCTGCCGAAGACGCTGCTGCCCATCGCCCTGCGGCACCAGCATGTGGACTATCTCAATGCGAGGCGCGTGCAGACCCTGATGCACGTTCATGGCAGCGGCGGGGGCCAGGACGAGACCCCTTGGGACGATCTACAGATCATCGATCTCGATGCGCTTGCCAGCGAGGAGGAGGGCAGTCCGCAAGCTGACGTTGCTTGAGCGCGGCTAGACGCTGACGGTTTCCTCGATTGCCTTTGACTCTATCCCCCAACCTTATTCGATCACCTCGTCGGCGCGGCGGAGCAAGCTCGCGCGGCTATCGATGCCGAATCCTTGGAACTAGGGCCTCGGGACTAAACCGACGTCTCGTCGAGCTATACCGATGCATTAGCCCGAGCGTACCTCCGTACGGTCACTTCATACCTGCGCGCAATGGCCTCGCCCAGGTGCTCGGTGCTACCTAACGAATGCAGAGCGAAAAGCAACGGAACCGGCCCGCGAGCAGGCAGTTGCAGGACAAGGTCTACGGCGTAGCGCCCGCCGGCCTTCCCCTTGATCGAGCCGCGCGTTGCCACTCCAGTGTCTACTGCCACAATTGGCTGCGGAGAGTGCGCCATGAAAAACATCGCCGACCTCCTGATGTGGTTTTGGCAAGGGAGCCAGCCCGCGTCCAATGCTCAGGTTGCGGCTATGGCCGAAAATCAGGATCGATCCAGCATGGCCGATTTTGTTCGCATCCTGCAGGCCTACGATCAAGACCAGTACGGCAGGAGTTAGGGCGACCGCGTCGGACCGCATTGCGTCCAGTTTTTTTGCACCTGCCGTGTCCGTTCAGGCTCACAAGCGGAAAGTTTCTAATTGATTGCGGAATCTTCCGCTTGGCCGTCAGAAGCCGAGATCATCTACATCTTTGTGCGCACATGCCCGGGCTCGTAACGTTCGCTTGCGATGTTCTGTCGCAGTTGTGGGACCTGCAGCCTGACTCACAAGCCAGTGAGGTCTGAAAACGGCCACGAACTCAGCGCCCTAGCGCGTGTGACATTGAGCCGCCCGTAGCATGCGTTGCGTCGCAGCACGCGCATTCTATCTTGACCGGATCAGCCGCGCGGAATCGCTTCGATATTGTTCCGTGCGTGTTGCTTTGTTCAACAACACCGGGGCACCCCACTTCATGTCAGGACTTCGAGCGCGATCGGCATGCGTTGCAATGATGCTCGCGGCCTTTGCGCCGCTGCTTGCGGGCTGTGATGAATCCAGCTCCGCGGTCTCCGCCGTCCAACCTTCCGAACCCGATGTCAGCATCGTCGTCGTCAAGCCGCAATCGCGCGCCGTGGTGCGCGAGTTGCCCGGCCGCATCGCGCCGACGCGCGTCGCCGAAGTGCGGCCGCGCGTCTCCGGTATCGTCGTCGAGCGTCTGTTCCGCCAGGGCAGCGAGGTGAAGGCGGGAGAAGCGCTCTATCGCATCGATCCGCGGCCGTTCGAGGTCGAGGTGATGGCGAACGAGGCAGGGCTCGCCAAGGCCGAGGCCGCGTTGATGCAGGCGCAGCAGCAGGCGCGCCGCATCGCCACGCTCACCAGCCAGCGTGCCGCCCCCGAAGCCGAGAACGAGAAGGCGATCGCCGCCGAGCGCCAGGCCCAGGCCGAGGTCGAGGGCCGCAAAGCGGAGCTCGCGCGCGCCAAACTCAACCTCGATTACGCCACCGTGCGCGCGCCGATCGACGGCGTCGTTGGTGCGGCGATCGTCAGCGAAGGCGCGCTCGTGGTGCAGAACGAGACCAATCTCGCCACGGTCCAGCAGCTCGATCCGATCTATGCCGACTTCACCCAGTCGGTCACCGAGCTGAACCAGCTTCGCCGCGCCTTCGAGAACGGCGATCTCGACCGCATCGCGGCCGATGCCGCGAAAGTCCGCCTCGTGCTCGACGACAACACGCTCTATTCGCTCGACGGCAAGCTCTTGTTCTCCGACGCCAAGGTCGACGCCCATACCGGCCAGGTGACGCTGCGCGGTGAGTTCCGCAATCCCAAGCGCGAATTGCTGCCGGGCATGTACGTCCGCGTCCGCATCGACCAGGGCATCGATGCCGATGCGATTGCCGTGCCGCAGCAGGCGATCCAGCGCAATGGCGGTGGCGGCAGCGAGGTGTTCGTCGTCAAGGACGACAACCGCATCGCGGTGCAGCCGGTGCGCACCGGCTCGGTGCAGGACGGCATCTGGTTCGTCACCGACGGATTGAGGGCCGGCGACAAGGTCGTGGTCGAAGGCTTCCAGAAATTCGCCGCCGGCGACAAGGTCAAGCCGCAGTCCTGGGCCGAGGCCGATGCGACGGCGGATGCCCAGCACGCCAGGGCCTTGCGGTAACGCGCCATGCCGAGCTTCTTCATCGACAGGCCGATCTTCGCCTGGGTGGTCGCGTTGTTCATCTGCTTGATCGGCGCGATCTCGATCCCGCTATTGCCGATCGCGCAATATCCGATCATCGCGCCGCCCTCGATCTCGATCTCGACCAGCTACCCCGGCGCCTCACCGGAAAACCTCTACAACAGTGTCACGCGGCTGATCGAAGAGGAGCTCAACGGCGCCTCCGGCATCCTCAACTTCGAATCGACCAGCGACTCGCTCGGCCAGGTCGAGATCATCGCCAACTTCGTTCCTGGCACCGACACCGGCGCGGCCTCGGTCGAGGTGCAGAACCGCATCAAGCGTGTCGAGGCGCGGCTGCCGCGCGCGGTGATCCAGCAGGGTATCCTGATCGAGGAAGCATCAAGCGCCGTGCTGCAGATCATCACGCTGAACTCGACCGACGGCAGCCTGGATGAGGTCGGGCTCGGCGACTTCATGATCCGCAACGTGCTCGGCGAGATCCGCCGCATCCCCGGCGTCGGCCGCGCCACGCTCTATTCGACCGAGCGCTCGCTTCGCGTCTGGGTCGATCCGGCAAAGCTCGTCGGCTATGGGCTGACGGCGGATGACGTCAACAAGGCGATCAGCGCGCAGAACGCGCAGGTCGCCTCCGGCAGCATCGGCGCCGAGCCGTCGACGGCCGACCAGCGCATCTCCGCGCTGGTGCTGGTCAAGGGCCAGCTCTCCTCCCCGGATGAGTTCGGCGCCATTATCCTGCGCGCCAATCCCGATGGTTCGACCGTGCGCCTGCGTGACGTCGCGCGCGTCGAGGTCGGTGGCCTCAGCTACCAGTTCAACACCCGCCTGAACGGCAAGCCGACCGCGGGCCTCTCAGTGCTGCTGTCGCCGACCGGCAATGCGCTCGCGACCGCGAGCGCGGTCGAGGCCAAGATGAAGGAGCTGTCGCGCTTCTTCCCGGCCAACATCAGTTACGAGATTCCCTACAACATCACGCCTGTCGTCGAGGCCTCGATCAAGAAGGTGCTATCGACGCTGGTCGAGGCCGTGGTGCTGGTATTCGTGGTGATGTTCTTATTTCTGCAGAACATCCGCTACACCATCATCCCGACCATCGTGGTGCCGGTGGCACTGCTGGGCGCCTGCACCACGCTGCTGCTCGCCGGCTACTCCATCAACATGCTCTCGATGTTCGGCATGGTGCTCGCGGTCGGTATCCTCGTCGACGATGCCATCGTCGTGGTCGAGAACGTCGAGCGCATCATGGCCGAAGAAGGCCTGCCGCCGAAGGAAGCGACGCGCAAGGCGATGTCGCAGATCACGGGCGCCATCATCGGCATCACGCTGGTGCTGATGGCCGTGTTCGTGCCGATGGCGTTCTTCCCGGGCTCGGTCGGCATCATCTACCGCCAGTTCTCCGTCACCATGGTCGCCGCGATCGGCTTCTCGGCCTTCCTCGCGCTGTCGCTGACGCCGGCGCTGTGTGCCACGCTGCTCAAACCCGTCGCGGCCGGCCATGGCCATGCGAAGAAGGGCGTGTTCGGCTGGTTCAACCGCATGCTCGAGGGCGGCAAGCAGGGCTATTCCCGCACCGTCGGCTTCTCGCTGAAGCGCACGGGACGGCTGATGCTGGTCTATGCCGCACTGTTGGTCGGCCTGTCCTGGGCTTTCGTCAACCTGCCCGGCGGCTTCTTGCCCGTCGACGACCAGGGCTTTGTCACCACTGACGTGCAGGCGCCTTCGGATTCGTCCTATGCCCGCACCGAGGCGGTGATCGAGAAGGTCGAGAAATATCTCGCCGAACGCCCCGGCGTGAAGGACGTCACCTTCCTCACCGGCTTCAGCTTCTCGGGCCAGGGCATGAATACCGCGCAGGCCTTCATCACGCTGAAGGATTGGTCGGAGCGCGGCCCGAAGGAGTCTGCCGCCGCGATCGTCTCCGACATCAACCGCGACCTGTCCTCGATCCGTGACGCAAAGATCTCGGCGCTCCAGCCGCCGCCGATCGATAATCTCGGTAACTCCTCGGGCTTTTCGTTCCGCCTCCAGGACCGCGGCCAGAAGGGCTATCCGGCCCTGATGCGCGCCGCCGACCAGCTCATCGCGGAGGCCAATGCGAGTCCCGTGCTGCAAAAGGTCTATATCGAGGGCCTGCCCGAGGCGGGCGTGGTCAATCTCGTGATCGACCGCGAAAAAGCCGGCGCCTTTGGCGTCACCTTCGAGGACATCAACAACACGATCTCGACCAATCTCGGCTCGAACTACATCAACGACTTCCCGAACCGCGGCCGCATGCAGCGCGTCGTGGTGCAGGCCGACGCGCGCGACCGCATGAAGACCGAGGACATCCTCAACTACAATGTCAAGAACAGTCGCGGCCAGCTCGTGCCTTTCTCCTCCTTCGCGACGGTCGAATGGTCGCGCGGGCCGACGCAGATCGCGGGTTTCAACTATTATCCGGCGGTGCGCATCTCGGGCGAGGCAAAGCCCGGCTTCACCTCGGGCGATGCGATCGCCGAGATGGAGAAGCTTGCCGGCAAACTGCCGCGCGGCTTCGGTTATGAATGGACCGGGCAGTCGCTGCAGGAGAAGCTGTCGGGCTCGCAGGCGCCGTTCCTGCTCGCGCTCTCGGTGTTCGTGGTGTTCCTGTGTCTGGCCGCGCTCTATGAGAGCTGGACCATTCCGCTCGCGGTGCTCTTGACCGTGCCGCTCGGCGTCACCGGCGCCGTGATCGCGGCGATGCTGCGCGGGCTTCCGAACGACGTCTATTTTACCGTCGGCCTCATCACCATCATCGGCCTTGCGGCGAAGGATGCGATCCTCATCATCGAGTTCGCCAAGGACTTGCGCAAAGAGGGCAAGCCACTGGTGGAAGCCACCATCGAGGCCTGCCGCCTGCGCTTCCGCCCGATCCTGATGACCGGCCTTGCCTTCATCTGCGGCGTGCTGCCGATGGCGATCGCCCACGGCGCCGGCGGCGCCAGCCAGCAATCGCTCGGCACCGTCGTGATGGGCGGCATGATCGCGGTGGTGATCCTGGCGCTGCTGATGGTGCCGGTGTTCTTCGTCTCCGTGCAGCGCGTGCTGGCGGGAGACAGGGAGCCGAAGGCCGCGAAGGACAGCGAGGCGTATGGGCCGCCGGCGGAGGTTAAGCGATAGCTCCGCGCGAATCCTTACCAAAGCTTCACATTCTCTGACGGAACCCGACGTAGGCAAATCTGATTGCCCGCGGGGTTAGGGGTTCCACGGAGAAATCGTCAAAATGTTGAAGAAGCTTCTTTCCGCTGCTGCTGTCGGCACCGGCGTGCTGATGATGTCGACCTTCACCGCATCGGCGGCAATCATGTGCCAGGGCCACACCTGCTGGCACACGCATGAGGCCTACGACTTTCCTCACGAAGCAGGGGTCGTTGTTCACGAGGACAAATGGCACTGGGGCCCGCGCGAAAAGTTTGCGTTCCGCGAGCACGAGGGCCGCGGTTACTGGCGCGGCCGCAAATGGGTGGCGTGGTAACAGCCGCCGTGTGACCTGAGACGGGAGGCCGCGATCTTGCGGCCTCCAAGTCGCGCGACGTCAAACAGGCGTTCGGCTTGCTTTCGCAGGAGCGTCGATCCAGAGTGCATCCCTGGATTGAACATGTGCATTCGCGCCGCGAAAGCACGTACAGCCTGCCGATTGAGAGCATGTGATGCGTCCGACCGACATTGCGATCTCGAACTATCGCTCCATTCGGCGGCTCTCGATACCAATCCATCCCCTGTCCGTCTTCGTGGGCGAGAATGGCGTCGGCAAATCCAATCTCTACAAGTCCTTGTCGCTTTTGCGCGACGCGGCGACCGGGCGGATCACGCGCACGATCGCCGACGAAGGTGGATTGAATTCAGTCTGCTGGTCCGGCATTCGCAAGCGTGGCGAGGATGGGCGACTACGGTTGTCGGCCAGGTTCGACCGTCTCAAATATTCCATCGAGATCGGATTTCCCGGCCCTCTCGAGGCAGCGTTTTCCGGCGAGCCGATGATCAAGGCCGAAACTATCGAGGCGACACAGGGCAAGCGAACGGTTCAGCTGATGGAGCGGAAGAACGCGCTTGTCAGCGTGCGCGGCGAGAGCGGCGCCTGGAGCAGCCACAAGGATGCGGTGCTGCCGTCCGAGACGGCGCTTGCGGGTTTTTCCGATGGCAAGGAATGCCCCGAAATCGATGTGATCAGAAACGCAATCCTCGGTTGGCGATTCTATCACGACTTTCGTACCGATCCGGCGTCACCGATACGAAAGCCCTGTCTGGCGATCACGACGCCCTCGCTCAGCGCCGATGGAAGCGATCTGGCTGCGGCCCTGGCGACGCTCTATACTATCAGGGAAGACGCCATCGACCTTCAGGACGCCATCCAGGATGCATTCCCGGGCGCTGAGCTCCGCGCCTGGGAAGCGAGCGGCTTGTGCGAGTTTGATCTGCAGCTGGAGGATATGCCGCGGCCGTTCAGGGCGCATGAACTATCCGACGGGACGCTGAAATACATTTGCCTGCTCGCGGTGTTCATGGGTTATCGGCTTCCGCCGTTCATCGCGCTGAACGAACCCGAGACTAGCTTGCATCCCTCGCTCCTGGCGCCCTTGGCCCGGCTGATCGCCAAGGCATCACGCCGCGCCGACATCTGGATCGTCACCCATTCGGAACAGCTGATGGAGGCATTGCGAAGCGAGAGCTCTGTCCCGCTTCGCCGGGTCATCAAGTCGAAAGGGGCTACGACGATCGAGGGCCTGACTCTCGGCGGGGAATATCGCGACGAGGAATCGGGCGATGATGATTCTTAGCCGCGGCAGATCGAGCCGCAGCGCTGCCGCGCCAGCGGTTTGGGAAGGGGCAAGTGATCGATGAGAATCGTGGCCGTCATGGCGATCGCTTAAATACTTACGGGCGCTCTCTACGTTTGGCGTGATTTTCGAAAGCCGATCGATAACCAACCCGGCTATGTCAGGTGGGGCGGGATACGGCCCAAGCTGTTCATCATGCTCTACTGGCTCCCCGGTACGCTGTCTTCGGCATGTCGCGGCGGTGTCTTGCGAGATCAAGCCGTTCCATGGGCAATCTTTGCTGCCCTCACCGTCGCCGGGCTTTACTTCTCGAATATATAATTCCCCGCAGGTAGGGCATCGAGTCCGCCGCTTCCGTCCGTATCCAACGAACGTCTCTGGAATACTGGATCACCCGCTTTTCGCGGGTGATGACAGCGTAGAACGTGGCGGCTTATTACGCCGACTTCCGCAAGATCTTCACCAACTCGCCGTGCACGAACTCGTTGCCGCACACGACGTGGCCGGTCACCAGTGCGTCGCCCGGGGTTTCGATGTCGCTGACGGTGCCACCCGCTTCGCGGACCATGATCTGGCCGGCAGCGATGTCCCAGGATTGCAAATTGCGCTCCCAGTAGCCGTCGAGGCGGCCGGCGGCGACGAAGGCGAGGTCGAGGGAGGCGGCGCCGAAACGGCGCAGGCCCGCCACGCGGTCCTGGATCGCGGTCATCTCGCGGCGGAAGGATTCGTGGTCGCCGCGGCCGATATGCGGCAGGCCGCATGCGATGACGCATTCGTTGAGCTGGCGGCGGCCGGCCAC
This sequence comes from Bradyrhizobium sp. CCGUVB23, assembly GCF_024199885.1. Classification (NCBI taxonomy): domain Bacteria; kingdom Pseudomonadati; phylum Pseudomonadota; class Alphaproteobacteria; order Hyphomicrobiales; family Nitrobacteraceae; genus Bradyrhizobium; species Bradyrhizobium sp. CCGUVB23. The sequence goes on along the minus strand of NZ_JANADQ010000001.1, from coordinate 2,926,571 downwards.
CCGCAGGCGCTGGTCGTTGAGGAAGGCGCCCTTGCCGCGCTCGGCGATGTAGAGCTCGTCATTGGCGGGGTTGTAGATCACGCCTGCGATCACGGTACCTTCGCGCGCCAGCGCGATCGAGATCGCGAATTGCGGAATGCCGTGCAGGAAGTTGGTGGTGCCGTCGAGGGGATCGACGATCCAGGTGTGGCTCTTGTCGGTGCCTTCACGCGTGCCGCCTTCCTCGCCGATGAAGCCGTAGCCGGGGCGGGCCTTGGCGAGGTCCTGGTAGAGGATCTCTTCGGCGCGCCTGTCGGCGAGCGAGACGAAATTCGCAGGGCCCTTCAGCGAGACCTGCAAGTGCTCGATCTCGCCGAGATCGCGCTTGAGGCTGCGTCCGGCGCGGCGCGCGGCTTTGACCATGACGTTGATAGTTGCGGAATACAGCATGAGATCAGTCTTGATTTGCAGGAATTCGGCCCTCAAGCGCGATGAGATTGGGATAAACCGTCATCGCGCTTCAGGTTGTTGTTTGAGCATGATCTTTTCGGAAAACCGCTACGCACTTTTCCGGATCATGCTCTAGCCGCTCGATTTGGGGACTGGGTGCCCTGCGGCCGGGCTGGCGTCAAGTCATTTGGTCCCGAGCCATTTCTTGGCGGCGGCCTCGGCCTTGGCCCGGTCCTCGGGGGCCAGATCGCTCAATTGCTTGTCGAGATCGGGTTCGCCCTTGCCGGCGGTTCGGGCGATAAGATGCCATTTGAAACCCTCGATCTTGTCTACCGGCGTACCGTCACCATAAATCAGCACCCAAGCCAGTCGGCTCTGTGCGATTGGGCTACCCTGGCGGGCCGCCTTGCGCAGTAGCGCCACAGCGGCTGGCTTGTTCCTCGGCGTGCCGGTGCCGTTGAATAGCGCGATGGCATATTCGACCTCGGCATCGACATTGTCGGCGAGCGAGGCGGCCTGAAGCAGCCGCACCGCCCGGTCGATGTCCTTCGGCACGCCGGTGCCTTCCTTGTAGAAGGTCGCGAGCGCGTATTGCGCCTCGGGTAGCCCTGCATCTGCGGCCTGGCGCAGCAGCTCGGCCGAGCGCCTGACGTCCTGCGGCAGCGTCTGCCCGTCGAGATAGAGCAGCGCGAGATTGTAGGCGGCCTTTGGCTCGCCGAGCTTGGCGGCTGAGGCGAGCAGTTTTACCGCATCGCCCTTGTCGATCGGGCCGCCGCGGCCGGCCACGCGCATCATCGCGAGCTCGAACATCGCCTCCCGGTCGCCGGCATCCGACGCGCGTTTGTACCATTCGGCGGCCTTGACATAGTCGCGCTTGATGCCGAGGGCGTTGGAATAGAGCTGGCCCAGCATGGTCATCGCCTTGGGATCGCCGGCTTGCGCTCGCGCGGTAGCAAGGTCGAAGGCGGTCTTGTACTGGCCGCGCTGATAGGCGCCGTACACGAGGTCGGCATTGGAATTGTCTGTCGGCGGCGCCGGGATCACGGTCGCGGCCGGCGGCGGGCTCGGCGAGGCCGAGGGTTTTGGCGCCGGCGCGGCCTCCTTCTTCTTGGTGATCGCGTGCGGCTTGGCCGCAGATTTTTCCTTTGGATTTTCCTTGGGATTTTCTTTGGGTTTCTCGGGCGCAGGGCTCGGCGTTGCCGCCGGCGGCGTCAGCGAGAGCTGCGCGGCCGCAGGCGTGGCGAGGAGTAACAGCGCTAGGAACGATGTGGAAAGCGGGGGCTTCATGATCGGCTGCTAGCCATGCTCCCGGCTTGCGGGCGCTTCCGCATAGGCCTTCTTGATCGCGGCTTCCGCGTCGACCAGCGCAGCCTTCGGCCCGCGCGGGTCGGCCCAGATGAAATCGCCAACCAGCACGAAATCCGCGCCCGCAGCGGCGAACTCGAAGGCTTCCGCCAATGAGGTGGCAAAGCCGACGCAGGGCGGCTCGAACAGCTCTGCCCACCAGTCCAGCCGCTCCGCGATCGCCTGCACCGAGGGGCGCTGGCCGTTTGCGTCGGGCTCGCCGAACAGCACGTAATCCGCGCCCATCTCGCCTGCGCTCATGGAATCATGCCTGGTCGTGAGCCCGCCGACGCCGGCGATGCGGTTCGGCTTCAGCGACGGCATGGCTTCTTCGAGCGCGGCGATGCCGATCAGATGCGCGCCATCGGCGCCGCCGCGCGCGACCAGCTCGACATGGCCGTCGAGCAGCAACGCAGCGCCGGCCTTCTGAACGACCGGCGCCAGCGCCTTCACCCGCGTGATCATCGTGCGCTGGTCTGTTTCCTTCAGTCGCACCAGCACGGCCGCGACATCGGCGGCGGCGAGCAGAGCGGGCAGCTCGCCGAGAAGCGAAGCGGGGTCGTCGACGAGCGGCGTCGCGAGATAAAGCCGCGGCGCCGGGCGCGCGGAAGCGGAATTGTTCGACAAGTCTACGCCGCCTTCTTTTCGAGCCCGCTGTCCCATTCGCCGCGGCTGGCGAGCGCGTTCATCCGCGCGCGATGGGCGAAGGCGCTTTGACCGGCCGCGACGTTTTCCGCCTTGCCCGACCAGGCCTTCTGCGGCGCGGCCTGGAGCGCGCGGCCATAGGAGAAGGTCAGCCGCCACGGCAGCGGGCCAAGCCTGTTCATGGCATCGAGATGCGCGGTTGACTCCTCGTCGGACTGGCCGCCGGAGAGGAATGCGATGCCGGGCACTGCGGCCGGCACGCACGCCTTCAGCAGACGCACGGTCTTCTCGGCGACCTCCGCGACGGGGGCCTGCTTGGGGCACTTCTTGCCTGAGACTGCCATGTTGGGCTTCAGCACCATGCCTTCGAGCGCGACGCGCTGCACGCGCAATTCCTGGAACGTCTTGTTGAGCACGCGCTGCGTGACGTCATAGCAGCGGTCGATGTCGTGGTCGCCGTCCATCAGTACCTCCGGCTCGACGATCGGCACGATCTGCGCGGCCTGGCACAGCGCCGCGTAGCGCGCCAGCGCATGCGCGTTGACGCTGATGGCCGTCATCGAGGGGATGCCGCTGCCGATGTCGATCACCGCGCGCCATTTGGCGAAGCGGGCGCCGCGCTCATAGTATTTCTTCAGCCGCTCGGCGAGCTTGTCCAGGCCGACGGTAACCAGCTCGCCCGGGCACATCGGCAGTGCCTGCGTGCCCTCATCGACCTTGATGCCGGGAATGGCGCCGCTCGCTTCGATCAGCTTCACCAGCGGGGTGCCATCCTTGGCATTCTGCCAGATCGTCTCGTCATAGAGGATGACGCCGGAGATGTGCTGGCTCATGGCGTCTTTGGAGCGAAACAGCATCTCGCGGTAGTCGCGGCGGTTGTCTTCGGTGGATTCGACACCGATTGCGTCAAAACGTTTCTTGATGGTGCCGGAGGATTCGTCGGCGGCGAGGATGCCCTTGCCGGGCGTAACCATGGCCTGTGCGACCTTGTTGAGCTCAGTCAGATTCATCGAGAGGTCCTCCCAAAACGTTTCTGCCTTGCCCGCGAAAATAGACCGTTCTCGGGCAATTGCCGAGTTAACGTTGGTCGCAGGGTAAAGGGGGGAGATCGTTAGGGTCTGCGTTTTTGACCGGTCTGGGCGACCGCTTACCTCGCCCCGCTTGCGGGGAGAGGTCGCATCGCATCGAAGATGCGATGCGGGTGAGCGGGACTCTCCGCGAATTCGACTGTTACCGCATTTGCTGAGGCGGCCCCTCACCCCAACCCTCTCCCCGCGAGGGGCGGGGAGAGGGAGGGATAGATCACGCAATCTTCGGGTTGAGTTCGCCCTTGGCGTAGCGCTTGGCCATTTCGGCGGTGGTCAGGACGCGCTTGATCTTGGAGGCCTGGCCGGCGGTGTTGAACTCCTGGAGCCGCTGCTTGCACAGCTTGGTCATGGCTTCCATGGCCGGCTTCAGATACTTGCGCGGATCGAACTCTTCCGGGTTGTCCTTCAGGACCTTGCGGATCTGGCCGGTCATCGCCATGCGGTTGTCGGTGTCGATGTTGATCTTGCGCACGCCGTTCTTGATGCCGCGCTGGATCTCGGCGACCGGCACGCCCCAGGTCGGCTTCATCTTGCCGCCGTTGGCGTTGATGATCTCCTGAAGCTCCTGCGGCACCGAGGAGGAGCCGTGCATCACAAGATGCGTGTTCGGCAGCTTGCGGTGGATCTCCTCGATCACGTTCATGGCGAGGATGTCGCCATCCGGCTTGCGGGTGAACTTGTAGGCGCCGTGCGAGGTGCCCATCGCGATCGCGAGCGCGTCGACCTGGGTCTCCTTGACGAACTTCACGGCCTCATCCGGATTGGTCAGGAGCTGGTCGTGCGACAGCTTGCCCTCGGCGCCGTGGCCGTCTTCCTTGTCGCCCATGCCGGTCTCGAGCGAGCCGAGCACGCCGAGTTCGCCTTCCACCGAGATGCCGCCGAGATGGGCCATGTCCGTTACGGTCTTGGTGACGCCGACATTGTAGCCCCAGTCGCCCGGGGTCTTGCCGTCGGCCTTCAGCGAGCCGTCCATCATGACGGAGGTGAAGCCGGCCTGGATCGCGGTCATGCAGGTTGCGGGCTCGTTGCCGTGGTCGAGATGCACGCAGACCGGGATGTGCGGATAGATCTCGGTGACCGCGTCCATCATGTGCTTGAGCATGACGTCATTGGCGTAGGAGCGCGCGCCGCGCGAGGCCTGGATGATGACGGGCGCATCGACCTGGTTGGCCGCGTCCATGATCGCCAGCGCCTGCTCCATGTTGTTGATGTTGAAGGCCGGTACGCCGTAATCGTTCTCCGCCGCATGGTCGAGCAATTGACGCAACGTGATCCGAGCCATCTCTGTTTTTCTCCCGTTTCGGCCTTCCGGCCAACTAACTTACTTTGTGCGCAAAACCTCGACGCCGGGCAGGGGCTTGCCTTCCATCCATTCAAGAAATGCGCCACCGGCGGTCGAGACATAGGTGAAATCGGAGCCGACACCAGCCTGGTTGAGCGCCGCGACGGTGTCGCCACCGCCTGCGATCGAGATCAGCTTCTTGGTTTTGGTGCGTTCGGCGGCGTGCTTGGCGGCCGCCACGGTGCCGCGGTCGAACGGCTGAAGCTCGAAGGCTCCAAGCGGTCCGTTCCAGACCAGCGTTGCCGCATCGTCGATCGCGGCATGGATGCGCACAACCGATTGTGGGCCGACGTCGAGGATCATGCCATCAGCCGGGATCGCATCGAGCCCGTAGGCATGCGAGGGCGCATTGGCGGCGAAATGATAGGCGACGGTGGCGTCGACCGGGAGGATGATCGCGCAGTTCGCGGCCTCGGCCTTCTCCATGATGCGCACCGCCGTTGCGGCGAGATCCTTTTCGGCCAGCGACTTGCCGACCGCAACGCCCTGGGCGTGCAGGAAGGTATTGGCCATGCCGCCGCCGATCACGAGCGCATCGACCTTGCTGACGAGGTTTTCCAGGAGGTCGATCTTGGTCGAGACCTTGGCGCCGCCGATGATCGCGATGACGGGCTTGGTCGGTGCTTCCAGCGCCTTTTCCAGCGCATCCAACTCGGCCTGCATGGTGCGGCCGGCATAGGCCGGCAGCTTGTGGCCGAGGCCCTCGGTCGAGGCGTGGGCGCGGTGCGCGGCGGAGAAGGCGTCATTGACCCAGATGTCGCCGAGCTTTGCCAATTCCGCGACGAAGGTGGGATCGTTCTTCTCTTCCTCTTTGCGGAAGCGGGTGTTTTCCAGGCACAGGATGTCGCCATCGTTCAGCGCCGCCACGGCCTTGGCCGCGGGCTCGCCGATGCAATCGTCGGCAAATGCAACCGGCTTCTTCACGACCTTCGACAGCGCTTCGGCCACCGGCTTGAGCGAGTCCTTGGGGTCGCGTCCCTTCGGCCGGCCGAAATGCGCGAGCAGGATGACCTTGCCGCCCTTGTCGGCGATTTCGGTGATGGTCGGCGCGACGCGCTCGAGCCGCGTTGCGTCGGTGACGCGCCCGTTGTCCATGGGCACGTTGAGATCGACGCGCAGCAGCACGCGCTTGCCCTTCACGTCGACGTCGTCGAGGGTGCGAAATCTGGCCATTTTTCTGATCACTCGTTAACTGGCGACGTTACGGCGCATCGCGCTCAGGTGGATTGCCTTCCTGCCTGGTCGTTACCTTGCTTCCCTGGCGCATGCCGTACGCGATCAATGCGAACAGCAGGATGACGCCAGGAATTCCGATCCAGGCAGGAAGCATCGCGCTCCCTTAGATCACCTTGCTCATCGCAACGGCGGTGTCCGCCATGCGGTTCGAGAAACCCCACTCGTTGTCGTACCAGGACATCACGCGCACCAGCGTGCCGTTCTGCACCTTGGTCTGGTCCTCGTGGAACGTGGAGGAGTGCGGGTCGTGGTTGAAGTCGATCGAGACGTTCGGTGCCGTGGTGTAGCCGAGGATGCCCTTGAGCTGCTGCTCGGAGGCGCGCTTCATCGCCGCGTTGACTTCCTTGGCGTCGGTGGCGCGCTTGGCGACGATCTTGAGGTCGACGACCGAGACGTTCGGGGTCGGCACGCGGATCGCGACGCCGTCGAGCTTGCCCTTCAGCTCCGGCAGCACGAGGCCGATCGCCTTCGCAGCGCCGGTCGAGGTCGGGATCATCGACATCGCCGCGGCGCGGCCGCGGTAGAGATCCTTGTGCAGCGTGTCCAGCGTCGGCTGGTCGCCGGTGTAGGCGTGGATCGTCGTCATGAAGCCCGTCTCGATGCCGACGAGGTCGTTCAGCACCTTGGCGATCGGGGCCAGGCAGTTGGTGGTGCAGGAGCCGTTCGAGACGACCAGATGATTCTTCGTCAGCGTGTCGTGGTTGACACCGTAGACGATGGTTGCATCGGCGCCGTCGGCGGGTGCGGAGACCAGCACGCGCTTGGCGCCGGCGGTCAGATGCAAGGCGGCCTTATCCTTCGAGGTGAAGATGCCGGTGCACTCCATCGCGATGTCGACGCCGAGATCTTTCCAGGGCAGCTTCGAAGGATCGCGCTCGGCGGTCACCTTGATCTTGCCGTTGCCGAGATTGATCGTATCGCCGTCGACGGTCACGGTTCCCGGGAAGCGGCCGTGCACGGAGTCGAAGCGGAGCAGATGCGCGTTGGTCTCGACCGGTCCGAGATCGTTGATGGCGACCACCTCGACGTCCTTGCGGCCGGACTCCGCGATGGCGCGCAGGATGTTGCGGCCGATGCGGCCAAAACCGTTAATTGCAACGCGGACTGCCATCTTTCGTCTCCTTCAATGACCGTTGTCATCCCGCGGAACGCTAGCTAGCGCGCCTGCGAGGGTTTTTAGGGCGGACGCCCGGTTCGGCCGGGCGGTACTTGATCATATGGGGAGCTTGGTAGTCCTTTTTTCCGGCAAGCTCAACTCTCAGGAAATGCGCTTCAGGACAGCGTTAACTGCAGCCTCGGCGGTAATTCCAAAGTGCTTGAAAAGGTCCTTGGCAGGCGCGCTCGCGCCGAAGGAATGCATGCCGATAAATTCGCCATCCTGGCCGATCACGGCATCCCAGCCCCAGCGGACCGCGGCCTCGATCGCGACCTTGACCGGCGCGTTGCCGATGATGGCGGCACGCTTCGCCTCTGGTTGCGCTAACAAGAGCTCGAGCGAGGGCACCGAGACCACCCGCGTCGGGATGCCGCGCTCGGCGAGCTGCTTTTGGGCGGCGACCGCGATCTCGACCTCGGAGCCCGAGGCGAACAGCGTCGCCTTGGCCTCGCCTTGGGCGGCGACCAGCTCGTAGGCGCCGTACTGGCAGGGGTTCTCGTTCGCGGAGCTGCGGAGCTGCGGCAGGTTCTGGCGCGTCAGTGCGAGCACCGTCGGACCGTCGATACGGTTCAGCGCCAGCTCCCAGCACTCGGCGACCTCGATGGAGTCGCAGGGGCGCAACACGCGCATGTTCGGAATCGCGCGCAGCGCGGCGAGATGCTCGACCGGCTGATGGGTCGGGCCGTCTTCGCCAAGCCCGATGGAATCGTGGGTCATGACGTAGACGACGCCCGCGCCCATCAACGCGGCAATCCGCATCGCAGGCCGCGCGTAATCCGTGAACACCAGGAAGGTCGCGCCGTTCGGCGCGAAGCCGCCGTGCAGGAAGATGCCGTTCATCGCGGCGCACATGCCGTGCTCGCGAATGCCGTAATGGATGAAGCGGCCCTTCGGTGTCTTGGCGGAGAAGGCGATCGCCGACTTCGCCTTGTTGTTGTTGGAGCCGGTGAGGTCGGCCGAACCCGCCAAAAATTCCATCGGCATCGCGGCGGCGATCGCCTCGATCGCGGCTTCCGAGGATTTGCGCGTCGCGACGTTGAGTGGATTTTCCAGAAGGCTCTTCTTGTGCGCCTTCAGCGCCTTCGCGAGTGAAGCAGGGCGCTCGTGGCGCAGGCGGCGCTCGAACTCGGCGCGCTTGCGGCTGCCGAGTTCACCAATCCGCGCTTCCCACTCCTGCCGTGCGGCCGCGCCACGGCTGCCAGCCGCGCGCCAGGCCTTGAGCACGTCGTCGGGCACCGAGAACGGCTCGAGCGAGATGCCGAGATTTTCCTTGGCGGCCTTCAGCTCGTCGGCGCCAAGCGCCTCGCCATGCACCTTCGCGGTACCGGCCTTATGCGGCGCGCCATAGCCGATGGTGGTGCGGCAGGCGATCAGCGTTGGCTTGTTGGATTTTTTTGCGCGCGTGATAGCGGCGGTGATTGCGGCCTGGTCCTGGCCGTCGATCTTCTCGGCGGCCCAGCCCGCCGACTTGAAGCGCTTCACCTGGTCGACCGAGTCTGCGATCGAGGTCGGGCCGTCGATCGAGATGCCGTTGTCGTCATAGAGCACGATCAGCTTATTGAGCTTCCAGTGTCCGGCCATGGCGATGGCTTCCTGCGACACGCCTTCCATCAGGTCGCCGTCGGAGGCGAGCACGTAGGTGTGGTGATCGACAATCTTCTTGCCGAACTCCGCCGCGAGCATTTTCTCGGCGAGCGCCATGCCGACTGCGGTGGAAATGCCCTGGCCGAGCGGGCCGGTGGTGGTCTCGATGCCCTTGGTGTGGAAGTTCTCGGGGTGGCCGGGGGTCAACGATCCCAGCTGGCGGAAGTGTCTGAGCTGGTCCACCGTCATGTCCGGATTGCCGGTCAGGAACAGCAGCGAATAGAGCAGCATCGAGCCGTGGCCGGCCGACAGCACGAAGCGGTCGCGGTCGGGCCAGGCGGGTGCCTGGGCGTCGAATTTCAGGAACTGCGTGAACAGGACGGTCGCGATGTCGGCGGCTCCCATCGGCAGGCCGGGATGGCCCGACTTGGCCCTCTCGACCGCGTCCATCGAGAGCCCGCGGATCGCATTGGCCATACGGGTGGGATCGACCTGCGTCATGTCTGAAATCCGTCTGAAATGAGGCGCTTGGTGGCGGTGTACGCCCGCGCGGGAAGGAGCCTTTCGGCCGCTGGAAGGTCGGGGGCTGGATAGCATCTCGGTTCCGGGAGTCCAAGGCAATCGAACGTCATCCCCGGGCGAAAAGTTGCTCCAAGCGCGATCGGGAAAAGCCCCAACGGTGGTCGCGCGCGACAGGAACCTGTCGGGGCGGGACGCCCGATCCCGATCTATCGGTGCATAGTTTTGCCGCGGCGTTGCGCTTCGCTTCCCTGCCACGTAAATTTCTGCTTCTAAGCGCTTGCCGAACCGAGTCTTTTGCCGAGCGGCAAGTCCTGGTGAAAAGGCCAACACAAGGGTCCGCCGCTGACTGCATGAGCGATCGCGCTGCCAACAGTTCCGCCATGACGGAGTCCGCCGCCGTCGAGATCGAGATCGCGACCCGGAGACTCACGTCGGCGCTCGACGCGCTGGAGAGCGCGGTCGAACGACGGCGCGATGCCGATCGCGACGAGAACGAGCTCGCGACGCGCATCCAGGCGCTGGGCACGGACCGCTCGCGACTCGCCGACGAGCTCGACGGTGCGCTGATGAAGGCGCGCAAGCTCGAGCGCACCAATCGCGAAATCTCCGATCGGCTGGATTCCGCGATCGTCACGATACGTTCGGTGCTCGATACCGGAGAGGACGGATGAGCCACATCAACGTCACCATCAACGGCCGGCAATATCGCATGGCCTGCGAGGAAGGGCAGGAGGTGCGGCTGTTGAAGCTCGCCGAAGGCCTGGAGTCGCGGATCCAGAACCTGCGCGGAAAATTCGGCGAGATTGGTGACGCGCGGCTCACCGTGATGGCGGCACTCACCGCATGCGACGAGCTGGTCGATGCCGGCAACCGCATCCGGACGCTGGAAGCCGAGGTGAACGAGCTGCGGGATTTCCGCAATGCCGCCGCCGAGCGCGCCCGGATGACGCAGACCGCGGTGGTCAATGCGCTGAACGCCGCAGCCGAGCGCATCGAGAAATCGACCCAGGTCCTGAACCGGACCGTCGGCAACGGGATTGCGATCGGTTGACGAAGGAGCGGGCTGGCGATTCGTCAGCGTCGTTGCTAGATTGCGTCAAGCGAAGCTGCGACGCGCGTCAGGAGCCATATATCCCCGGGGCCTTATCGATCCTTTAGGGAACTGTCCCTGGCCGGGCCCGTGGGCTCGGACATATGGTGCCCACCTACTTTCGTAGGGAACTCCGGGATCGAGTGCTTCAACGGCGTTTGCGGCTTCGCGCTTTTGTTTGCCTGGTTTGTGCCTGTCTAATTTGCGTCCCCGACACACTTGCGGTTGAATTTAGTCTCGGTGTCATGCCCCGCGAAAGCGGGGCATCCAGTACGCCGCGCTGTCGAGGTTCATGCTCTGGCGTCTCTGGAATTCTGGATCGCCCGCCTTCGCGGGAGATGACGGCAGAACAAGGTTCTGCCTCAGGGAAAACGCTGATGACCAACTCAAAAGCCGAACTCCGTGCCAAGGCTCTCGCCAAGCGCGATGCGCTCAGCGAAAAGAAGCGCACTGCTGCCGCCGCAAAGCTCGGCAAGCGCGGCCTGCCGTTCGAGATCGTACCCGGCAGCATCGTCTCCGGCTATTCGCCGATCCGCAGCGAGATCGATCCGGTGCCCCTGATGCAGAAGCTCGCGGCCGAAGGCGCGCGGCTGGCGCTGCCTTGCGTCACGACGCGCGGCAAGTCATTGATCTTCCGCATCTGGCATCCGAGCGACCGGCTGATGCTCGGCCCGCTCGGCATTCCCGAGCCGTCGCCGGCGGCGGCCGAGGTCATCCCCGACATCATGCTGACGCCGCTTGCCGCGTTCGACCGTCTCGGCCACCGCATCGGCTATGGCGCGGGACATTACGATTTCACCTTCGCGCATTTGCGCAAGACCAAGCATGTCGTCGGCATCGGGCTCGCCTTTGCGGCGCAGGAGATCGATGCTGTTCCCGCACTATCGCACGACGTCGCGCTGGATTATGTGCTAACGGAAACCGACGTGTTCGATTTCCGGAGTTCTGAAGTTGCGCATTCTCTTCGTGGGTGACGTCGTCGGCCGGGCCGGCCGCGCGGCGATCGCCGAGCACCTGCCCAACATGGTCCGTGACTGGTCGCTCGATTTCGTCGTCGTCAACGGTGAAAATTCCGCCGGTGGATTCGGCATCACGGAAGCGATCTATCAGGAGCTGCTCGACGCCGGCGCCGATGCGGTCACGCTCGGCAACCATTCCTGGGACCAGCGCGAGGCGCTGGTGTTCATCGAGCGCGCCGAGCGCCTGGTGCGGCCGGCGAACTATCCGCGCGGCACGCCGGGTCGCGGCGCCGCTCTGGTCGAGACGAAGAACGGCCGTCATGCGCTCGTCGTCAACGCGCTGGGCCGCGTCTTCATGACGCCGTTCGACGATCCCTTCGCGGCGATCGAGCGCGAGCTCGGCGCCTGTCCCCTGCGCGAGGCGGCGGATGCGATCGTGGTCGATTTCCATTGCGAGGCGACCAGCGAGAAGCAGGGCATCGGCTTCTTCTGCGACGGCCGCGCCAGCCTCGTCGTCGGTACGCATACGCATGTGCCGACCGCCGATCACCAGATCCTCCCCGGCGGCACCGCCTACATGACCGATGCCGGCATGACCGGCGACTACGATTCGATCATCGGCATGCAAAAGGAAGAGCCGCTGCGCCGTTTCACCTCCGGCATCCCCTCCGGCCGTTTCGAGCCGGCGATGGGCACGGCGACGCTGAGCGGGGTCGCGGTGGAGACGGATGATGCAACAGGGCTCGCGCTGAAGATTGCGCCGGTGCGCGCAGGTGGTCGGCTCGAGCCGGCGACGCCGAGGTTCTGGTTGAGTTAGAAATCTAGCGCGGCACTGACGCTGCACCCTCTCCCCTTGCGGGAGAGGGTGGCTTCGATGCGAAGCATCGAAGCCGGGTGAGGGGTTCTATCCGCGAGTCACTCTCTCGCAGTGTAGCTTGCGGAAGCAACCCCTCATCCGGCGCTTCGCGCCGCCTTCTCCCGCAAGGGGAGAAGGGACAGCAGCGCGCGGCTTCACCCCTGCCGGAATCCCATCCGGAAGGCGCCCCAGTGCTTGCCCTTCACGATGATCGGCGAGGACAGATCCTTCATCAGCACGAATTGGCCGCCGCCCATGTCGCGGCGGTAGGTCTGCAGCAGGAACGGCTTTGTGTTCGCCGCGACCTTCCTCACCGCGCGGTCGTTGAACAGGCGGCGGTTGCGGCAATTGGCGTTGTTCCAGACGGGGTCCTTGCCCTGCGGCAGGCGATAGTTCGGATTGTGGGTCGGCAGATAGCCGCCCTTCGCCCAGGCGACGCAGAACACGATGCGCGGGTCCGACTTCTGGATCGGGTCCTGGATCGCCGGCAGCACGCGGTCGGTAAAGTCGACGTAGCTGGTGAGAAATTGCTTGGGATCGGTGCCGGGAATTTCGCGATATGTCTCGTCCATGAGCTGATTGAGCGTGATCTCGCCGCGGTCGATCGCCGCCTCGAACTCGGCCGAGATGCGCCTTGCGGTATCGACGACGATATTGATCAGCGGCGCGTCCGACGTCTCCACGCCGCTGTCGGCGATCAGCGCGATCAGGCCCTCGGAGGTGTCGAGCAGCTTTGCCACCCGCTCGTCGGCATTCCTGAGATCGCGCGAGGAGAGGTCGACGCCCTTGGCGAGCTCGCTGAGCTCCGAGATCACGGTGTCGCAATGGCCGAGATTGGAGGTCGCGGCGCGCGCGACGCTGTCGATCTCCGCGCCCACGGAGGCAAAGCCCTGCTGCACGCGCGTGATGATGCGGGAGATCTGCTGCGCGCCGTCGCCGGCGTTCTTCGCGCGCAGCGAGGCATCGCCGCTTTCGCCGATCAGGCTGCCGATCTGGCCGTCGAGATCGCGCACCGTGTCCGCGATCTGTTGCGTGGCCTGCCGGGTCGCTTCCGCAAGGCTCTTCACCTCGCTCGCCACGACGGCGAAGCCGCGGCCGGCGCTGCCGGCGCGCGCCGCCTCGATCGTGGCGTTGAGCGCGAGCAGGTTGGTCTGCTTCGCAATCGCCTCGATCGAGCCGGAGACCTTGGCGACCTGGCTCAGTGCCGAGCCGACCGCGGCGAGCCGCGCTTCGATGCGAGCGACGGCTGCGACAAGCTCGGAGATGTGGCCAACCGCGGTCTCGACCACGTCGCGCGACTGCGCGATCTCGCCGACCGCGGTGGATGTCGTCGATTGCACCGCCTGCGACGCATTGGCGATCTCGCGATTGGCCGAGACCATCGTCTCTGCCGTCTTCTGCAGATGGTGGAACCGCTCCGACTGGCTGGCAACGCGATTGGCGACCTCCTGGACGTTGCCGGCGATGTCGGCGAGCTCAACCCCGAGGCCGCCGATGCGATCGGCGAGCTGGTCTATGAGGCGTTCGGCCAGCGTCCGGTTGGATGACGTGTCCATGACTGCACGCTGCACGACGGACATATTCGAACTTCCTCCAGCCGGAGTCGACTATCGACTCACAAACGGCATTCCCATTCCCATTTCAAAGCGTGATTCGTTTTAATGCTGATTCGCGCTTTGCCGTCTTGCCTGAGCGTGCACTAAAGCGCGATGAGATTTGGATGAACCGTCATCGCGCTTTAGGTTGTTGTTTGTGCATGATCTTTTCGGAAAACCGCTTCACACTTTTCCGGATCATGCTTTAGAGCTTGTAGGCCGTCCGGAACCCGCCCCAGTGCCGGCCCTGCACGCGAATCGGTACGTCGATCTCGCGCATCATCACCGTGTTGCCGTTGCCCATGTCGCGCGCGTAGCTCTGCACCAGGTAAGAGCGCAGATTGCGCGCCGCAGCGAGGCCCGCCGGGTCGTTGAAGATGCGCCGGTTGCGACTATTCGCTGTGTTCCAGGCGACATCGCCCGGGCGTTGCGGATGCGAATAGATCTTGTTGTGCACCGGCAGGAAGCCGTTGCGGTCGACCATGGCGCAGAACGCCATACGCTGATCCTTCGCCAGGAATGCTTCCTGGAAGGAGGGGAGGGCGCGGTCGGCCCAGTTGAGATATCTCGTGCGGTACTGCTGCGGATTGGTACCGGCGATTTCCGCGTAATCGGTGTCGAAGAGATCGTCGAGCCTGACCTCGCCGCGCGCGACTGCCTGCTCGAATATCCTCGTCAGCGCGGCGCCCGCTTCCATCGCGCGGGTCACGAATTCCGTGTTCTCCTCGTGGATCGACCAGAGCTTGTCCTCGATTTTTTCGCGCAGCTCGGCGTTCGGCGCCTGGAACTGCGCCCGCGCGCCGGCCTTGGACTGCTCGGCGACGCGCAGGCGGCAGGCGCCGATATCCTGGAGCACGCCGTCGATGGTCTCGTGCACCGAAAGCCTCGCGGCATCCGCGCCGCCGATCAGGACGCCGTCCATCGCAATCTCGTAGACCGGTATCGTCGCGCGGCGGCCCTTGATCTCGAGCTTGAGATGGCAGGGCAGGCGCTCGGTCTTGCGGCGGTCGTCGCCGTCGCTCTGCCTGAGCAGCACGGCGCAGCGCGATTTCAGCTTCTGCGCGAACATCGTGACAGCCTTGCCGGCGCTGGAGACGCTTTCGCCATGGGCTTCCGCCGCCTTGGTGGCGGCATCGATCTCGGCGGCGCTGTCGCCGACGGATACGATGAATTTCGATGCGGTTGCCGCGTTGCCGGAGACCTCGCTGGTGGTCGCGGTCTGCTCGGCGACCGCGCCATTGACGGTGTCGAACACCGGGCGGATCGCCTCGATCGCCTGTGAGATGCGGTGCACGGCTTCCGCCGAGCCTGCCGCGTCCTTTTGCAGTGCCTCGATCTTCCTGGTGATCTCCTCGGTCGCGCTCTGGGTCTGCACCGCGAGCGCCTTCACCTCGGTGGCAACGACGGCAAAGCCTTTTCCGGCCGCGCCGGCGCGCGCTGCCTCGATGGTCGAGTTCAGCGCGAGCAGCGTGGTCTGGCGCGCGATCTGCGCGATCAAATTGACGACGTTGCCGATCGCCGCGGAGGATTCGCGCAAGCGGTCAACATTGGCGCGGGCTTCTTGCGCGGCGGCGCTCGCAGCATCCGCAAGCTTGCCGGCCTCGCGGACCTGGGCGCCGATGCCCTGCGCGGACTGGGTGAATTTCTCGGCCGCGCTGGCAAAGGTGGTCGCGGTCGATTGCGCGGCGCTGCTGCGCCCCGTGAGGGCATCGGTGCGCTCGCGGATGGTCGCGAGCGTGTTGGCGGTTGCTTCCGCCCCGCCGGCGACCGATTCGGCGGCGCGCTCGAGCTGGCGGATCATCGCGCCGAGCTCGAGTTCCAGAAGCTCAAGAATTTCCTTGGCTGAATCGCCTTCCGGCGCAGCAGCGGGCTCGGCGACGGCTTGGGCCACCTGCGGCGTAGCCGCAGCCTGTTCCGGCAGACGCTTCCGAAGTAGTCCGAAGGCCATCAGGTCGCTCTTGTCGGGGGACGGGACGTGGATATTTTCACATCCCGAAATGAAGTCAGGGTTAACAGGTGCCTGATGGCGCGGCAGCTGCCCTACGATATTACCTTCAAGTATGCTCTTTCATTCCGGGGGGCTCGCGGCCTATAAGGCCCGCGCTCCATCCCCTTACCTTGGCTGACGATTCCTCAGAGACCACGCATGGCCGGACATTCCCAATTCAAGAACATCATGCACCGCAAGGGGCGGCAGGATGCGCAGAAGTCGAAGCTCTTCGGCAAGCTGGCCCGCGAAATCACCGTCGCGGCCAAGCTCGGCACGCCCGACCCCAACATGAATCCGCGCCTGCGCGCGGCCGTGATCGCGGCGCGCCAGGAGAACATGCCGAAGGACAATATCGAGCGCGCCATCAAGAAGGCGCTCGGCAATGAGGGCGAGAACTATGACGAGATCCGCTACGAGGGCTATGGCCCCGGCGGCGTCGCCGTCATCGTCGAGGCGTTGACCGACAACCGCAACCGCGCCGCCTCCGACATCCGCTCCTTCTTTACAAAATCCGGCGGAAATCTCGGCGAAACCGGCTCGGTCTCCTTCATGTTCGACCGCACCGGCATCATCGAATATGACCGCAGCGTCGCTTCCGACGACGCGGTGCTCGATGCCGCGATCGAGGCCGGTGCAGACGACGTCATCTCGGGCGAGAACGGCCATGAGATCTACGCCTCGACCGAAAGCTACCGCGATGTGGCCAAGGCGCTCGAAGCGAAGTTCGGCGAGCCGCGCAAGGCCGCGCTGATCTGGAAGCCGCAGAACACGGTGGCCGTCGACGACGAGACCGGCGAGAAGCTCCTCAAGCTGATGGACCTGCTCAACGAGCACGACGACGTCCAGAACGTCTATGCCAATTTCGAGATTTCCGACGCGCTGATGGCGAAGATGGGCGGATAAAGCGGCTCTCGTGTCCCGGACGCGGCGCACTGCGAAGCGGTGCGACGCAGAGCCGGGACCCACGCTTCCCAGTCTGCCGATGCAGAGATGGGCCCCGGTTCAGCAGCGCATCACTGCGTGCTGCGCTGCGCCCGGGGCACGAGACCATACTTCCCCGGGGACTTGCGTTCCGTTTCTGTTTCCCTCCCTCCGGCCAGCCGCTATCACTGGCCCATGACCGCGCTCCCGATTCGCCATCCCGTCCGCATCATCGGCATCGACCCCGGCCTGCGCCGCACCGGCTGGGGCGTGATCGAGGCCGACGGCAATCGCCTCGTCTATGTCGCCTGCGGCTCGGTGGAACCGCCTGAGGGCTTGGCGCTGTCGAGCCGGTTGCTCGCGATCCATGAGGGGCTCGCGTCTGTGCTCTCCCACCACAAGCCGATGGAAGCCGCCGTCGAGCAGACCTTCGTCAACAAGGACGGCGTTGCGACGCTCAAACTCGGCCAGGCCCGCGGCGTCGCCATGCTGGCGCCCGCGATGTTCGGCATCACGGTGGCCGAATACGCGCCCAACCAGGTCAAGAAGACCGTGGTCGGCGCCGGTCACGCCGACAAGAACCAGATCGCGGTGATGCTGAAGATCCTGCTGCCCAAAGCCGAGCCGCCGTCGGCGGACGCCGCCGACGCGCTCGCCATCGCCATCACCCACGCCCATCACCGCCAAAGTGCCGCCCTGCGGCTGAAGGTGGTGGGGATATGATCGGCAAGCTCAAGGGCCTGATCGATTCCTACGGCGAGGATTTCGTCATCCTCGACGTCGGCGGCGTCGGCTATCAGGTGCATTGCTCGACCCGCACGCTGCAGCATCTGCCCACGCCCGGCGAAGCGGCCGTGCTCTCGATCGAGACCTATGTCCGCGAGGATCAGATCAAGCTGTTCGGCTTCCGCACCGACCAGGAGCGCGAATGGTTTCGCCTGCTCCAGACCGTGCAGGGGGTCGGCGCCAAGGTCGCGCTCGCCGTGCTCGGCACGCTGCAGCCTTCCGACCTCGCGAACGCGATCGCGCTGCGCGACAAGGCCGCGGTGTCGCGCACGCCGGGCGTAGGTCCCAAGGTGGCCGAGCGCATCGTCACCGAGTTGAAGGACAAGGCGCCGGCCTTTGCCAATGTCGATCCGCACGTCGTTCATCTCGCCGGCGCCGTCGACGACCAGCGTGCCCCGCGGCCCGTCGCGGACGCGATCTCCGCGCTGGTCAATCTCGGCTACGGCCAGCCGCAGGCGGCGGCCGCCATCGCCACGGCGTCACGCAATGCCGGCGAGAATGCGGAAACCGCGCAGCTCATCCGTTTGGGTCTGAAAGAATTGTCGAAATAGACTATCCTGCGCGGCCCGCTGACTGACGAAGGAATGCATTTTCCGCCATGCTGAGCAACGAAGACAAGGAACTCATCGCCGCCGCGACCGCCGCGATCAGCGAGCGTTATCGCAACGACTGGCAGGAGGTGGGCGCTGCTATGCGCACGCGCGACGGCCGCATCGTCACCGGCGTGAACATCGACGCCTATATCGGCCGCATTGCAGTCTGCGCCGAGGCGATCGCGATCGGACGCGCCATTACGGAGACCGGTGACCGCGGCATCGAGACGATCGTCGCCGTGCGCCATCCCAAGCCGGACGAGCCCGGCGACATCGCCGTCGTCTCACCCTGCGGCATCTGCCGCGAGCTGATCCACGATTACGACGCCAAGGCGCGGGTCATCGTTCCCGACAATGGCCGCGAGCCGAAGGTCGTCAGCATCGGCGAGCTCTTGCCGAACAAATACCGGCGGGGCAACGAGTGAACACCCCCTCCCGCATCGTCACACCCGAGCGCCGCAGCGACGATGTCGGCGACACGGCGCTGCGTCCGCAATCGCTGACTGAATTCGTCGGCCAGCAGCAGGCGCGCAAGAATCTGTCCATCTTCATCGATGCTGCGCGCAAGCGCGGCGAGGCGCTGGATCACGTGCTGTTCGTGGGTCCCCCCGGCCTCGGCAAGACCACGCTGGCGCAGATCGTGGCGCGCGAGCTCGGCGTCGGCTTTCGCGCCACATCGGGCCCGGTGATCGCCAAGGCCGGCGATCTCGCCGCGCTCCTCACCAACCTCGAAGAGCGCGACGTACTCTTCATCGACGAGATCCACCGCCTGAGCCCAGCAGTGGAAGAGGTGCTCTATCCCGCGATGGAGGATTTCCAGCTCGACCTCATCATCGGCGAGGGGCCGGCGGCGCGCTCGGTCAAGATCGAGCTTGCAAAGTTCACCCTCGTCGGCGCGACGACGCGTGCCGGCCTTCTCACCAATCCGCTGCGCGACCGTTTCGGCATCCCGATCCGGCTCAACTTCTATACGGTCGAGGAGCTGGAAGGCATCGTCACCCGCGGCGCGCGCGTGCTCAATGTCGGCATGAGCCCGGATGGCGCCAACGAGATCGCGCGCCGCGCCCGCGGCACGCCGCGCATCGCCGGCCGGCTGCTCAGGCGGGTGCGCGACTTTGCCTCCGCCGCCAACGCTGAAACCATTGATCGCGAGATCGCCGACCATGCGCTGAGCGCGCTGGAGGTCGATGCCGCGGGCCTGGATGCCATGGACCGGCGCTACCTGACGACAATTGCGCTCAATTATGGGGGCGGCCCGGTCGGCGTCGAGACCATGGCCGCCGCGCTGTCCGAGCCGCGCGATGCCATCGAGGACATCATCGAGCCCTATCTGATCCAGTGCGGCTATCTCCAGCGTACCCCGCGCGGCCGTCTCCTCACCACGCATGCCTTCCGCCATCTCGGCCTCACTGAGCCCTCGCGCGATACGGCACAGTTCGGCCTGTTCGGCACGGACGAGAGCGACGACTAAAGCGACGTTGAACCCACCTGTTTCGTGCTCCCACTAATGCGAACGCGCGGCGATCGGGGTCGCTGGCGCAACGCACATTGGCTGGAGTGGGAAGAATGGGGCTGAGTGAGCAAGCAACACTGCTTGAAAGCATCGCGTCCGCACCGCAACTGCGGACGCCCGACGAGACCGAAGCGTTCCTCGATCCGATGCCGCTGGCCGAGCTGGCCTCGATGTGGTGCGCGCTTCAGCGCGTCAGCCGGCGCGACCAGGCCGGCAGCATCTGGGCGCTGAAACTCTATTTCGATCATCTGCCGCATCGTCGCCCGCAGCGCGCGCTCGATCTCATCCTAGACGTGCTGAAGACCGAGACCGACAAGCCGACCGTGATGCAGCTCAACGACAAGTTCTTGCTGGCGCTGCTCTATGCCCATGGCGACGAGGTGATCGGGCGTATCGAGCATGAGGCGAAGCACAATGCGCGGCTGCGCTGGCTGCTCGGGGGCGTACATTTCGGCGACGAGGAGCCGCTGATGCGGCGCATCGCAGGGATTGCCAATCAAGCGGCCTGGCACGCCGATCACCTGGCCCAGCGCACTCCGCGCGAGCTGCTCGATTGCGCCAGCATGTCGCTGTCCGAGCTGGCGCAGGCCTGGATCGAGCAATATTCCAGGTCCGACCGCGACCAGGACGACAATCTGTTCGCGATCATGGATTTCGAGCGCGATTTGCGCGAGGACGATCCCGACCGGATGATCGACCTGATCCTGGAGATCCTCAGGGTGGAGTCCAATCCCGTGCTGCTGTCGGTGCTGGCGGCCGGTCCGCTCGAGGACGTGATCAGCCTGCGCACGATCGACCGCATCGAGCGCGAGGCCCGCGCTGACAGGCGCTTCCATGACTTGCTCGGCGGCGTCTGGTATTACCGGGCGTCCGACGAATTGAAGACGCGTCTGGATGCGCTGGTCGGCGTGAGGGACCGTTAACGTTTCTGCTCACGATCTGCACAAGCGCACCCCAATTCCGCTTCAATCGGAGGACATCAAGGCAAGGCATCACAATCGGTTTCCCATGATCTCTCGTCGCGCTTTCTTTCGGTCTATCGGCGGTCTGTCCGTCGCTGGCGTATCAACGACGGCTTACGGCGTTGGCATCGAGCCGGAGCGGTTGCTGGTCACCCGCTACAACCTGTCGCCGCCGCAATGGCCCGTCGATTTCGATCTGAGGATCGCCGTCATCGCCGATTTGCATGCCTGCGATCCCTGGATGTCGCTCGAACGCATCGCTGGCATCGTCCAACGTACCAATGCGCTCCAGCCCGACATTACCGTGCTGCTCGGCGACTACGTCGTCAGTCAGCGCCATGCCACGCGCGCCATTCCGGCCAGCGAGTGGGCATCGGTGCTGGGCGGGTTGAAAGCGCCGCTCGGAGTGCACGCCATTCTCGGCAATCACGATTATTGGGATGACAAGACCGTGCAGCGCGAGGGCAGGGGACTGCCGGCCGCGCGGATCGCGCTGGAGGCCGCCGGCATTCCCGTCTATGAGAACGACGCAACGCGCCTCACCAAAGCCGGACGTCCGTTCTGGCTCGCCGGGCTTGGTGACCAACTCGCCTATGTGCCGGCGCGCCACTTTCGCCCGATGCGGCGCGTCGGCGTCGACGATCTCAGCGCGACGCTCGCCAAGGTGACCGACAGCGCTCCGCTGATCCTGCTCGCGCACGAACCCGACATCGCTTCGCGCGTGCCGGCGCGCGTCGCGCTGCAATTGTCCGGTCACACCCATGGAGGCCAGGTGCGGCTGCTGGGCTGGTCACCGGCCGCTCCGTCGAGACCAGAACTCGCCTATGGCCACGTCCGCAAGAATTGCGACGTCGTCGTCTCCGGCGGGCTGGGCTGCAGCATCATACCCTTCCGCCTTGGTGTTCCTCCGGAAATCGTGCTGGTAACGCTGGGGAACGCGGGGCAGGCGGTGTCATAGCGATGGCTTGCGCGTCGGGCTGATTTGCGCAAAACACGAGCGTGGACAATGAACCAAGGCTCGCGCAGTGACAGTTCATCTCGATGGTGAGATCCGCGAAGGCCGCCACCACATGCAGGTCCGCGTCTACTACGAGGACACGGACTTTTCCGGCATCGTCTATCACGCCAACTATCTGCGCTTCATGGAGCGCGGGCGGACCAACCATCTGCGGCTGATGGGCGCCGAGCAGCAGGCGCTGTTCGAGCAGGTCGAGACGGAAGATGCCGGCTTTGCCTTCGTGGTGCGCTCGATGCATCTGGATTTCCTCAAGCCCGCGCGCATGGACGATGTGCTCGACATCGTGACCTGGCCGATCGCGGTGAAGGGCGCCTCGATCATGCTGGCGCAGGAGGTGCGGCGCGCCGAGGACGTGCTGGTGAAAGCGGAAGTGCGCGTCGCCTTCATCAGCGGCGGCCGCGCCCAGCCGATCCCGAAATCAATCCGGAACCTGATGAAGGCCGACGTGATTACGAAATGAGCCGATAGGGAAGACGGGCCATCGACTTCCAGGCGCGCGAGCGTAGATTTGCGTGTCCCCAACTGATGAGGCCAGCCATGTCGCGTCCGCCGCTTCCGCCCTTCACGAGAGAGACCGCCGCTCAAAAGGCCCGCATGGCCGAGGACGCCTGGAATTCGCGCGACCCGCAGCGTGTCGCGCTGGCCTATACCGAGGACAGCCGCTGGCGCAATCGCTCGGAGGTGTTTTGGGGGCGCGAGGCGATCGTGGCGTTTCTCACCCGCAAATGGGCAAAGGAGCTCGACTATCGGCTGATCAAGGACCTCTGGGCCTATGACGGCAACCGCATCGCTGTGCGCTTCCAGTACGAATGGCACGACACGAGCGGCCAGTGGTATCGCTCTTACGGCAACGAGCAGTGGGAGTTCGACGAGCACGGCCTGATGAAGCGTCGCGAGGCGTCGATCAACGACATCGCCATCGCGGAGAGCGATCGCCGCTTCCACTGGCCTGCACCGGGGCCAAGGCCCGCCGATGTGGCGGGACTGGGCGATAGTCCATTCTAAGACGCATCGACAGAAGCTGAGCTTGGCGCGCTGCACCCTCTCCCCTTGCGGGAGAGGGTGGCTGTGGCCGCATCTCGCGAACTAAGAAGTTGTCGCCGGCCTCGTCAGAAACCTCGTGATGGCGCCACCGAGCTTCGCACTGTCCAGCGGCTCGGCGAGCGAAGCCTTGGCGGCGGCGACGACGTTGTCGGGCGCGTGGCCTTCGCGGAGCTCGCAGCAGACTTGCGCGAAGCTCTTGTCGAATTCCGGATGCGGCTGCACGGAGAGCGTCGTGCCGTTGGCGTAGAGCAGGCCGGCATGCGGGGCGAATTCCGAATACAGGATCGTCCGCGCGTCCTGCGGTGGTTCGATGACCTGGTCCTGGTGCGAGCAGGCGATTGCGAGCTGTTCGCCGCCGATGACGCCGTTGTTCGGCGCCACCTGATAGACGTGCCGGCCGATGCCCCAGCCCTTGTCCGACTTGCGCACGGTGCCGCCCAGCGCCTGCGCGATCAGTTGGTGGCCGAAGCAGACGCCGACCATCGGCGTCTTGTTGGCATGGGCCGTGCGCACGAATTCTTCGAGCGGCGCGATCCAGTCGAGCCCGTCATAGACGCCGGCCGCCGCGCCGGTGATCAGGATCGCCTCCAACTGGCGAGGGTCGGGGAGCGCCTCGCCATCGGGGATGCTGACGACGTCGAACGCAGCAGAAGAATCCTCGGTACGGATCATGCGCTCGAACATGTCCGGAAACGAGCCGTGGCGCTCGCGATGTTTGCGAGGGACGGCTCCGGTCTCGATGATGGTGATGCGTGCCATGTATCCTCGGCTAAGATTTGGGGCCTCGGCTAAGAACGTGTCCTCGGTTAAGAGATTGTGTGTGCCTGCGCAAGCTCAGTCGCGCTGTGCCTCCTGTGGCGTGCCGCTCTCCAGAAGCCTGCTCTCCTTGCGAACCTCGTTGAGGAAGGCCTTTGCCAGCCGCGACAGCGGCTCTGCTTCCGACCACAGCATATAGGCGACCGCGCGCGTCGTCGGCGCGAACGGCCGCACGACGAGGCCGTTGCCGCCATTTTGCCGCGGCGAAAATGGATCGACCACCGCGGCGCCCACGCCGGCGGCCGCGAGCACGCAGGCCGTGTTGCAGTAGCGCACCTCGACCGTCGGCTGGAAAGGCGCGCCGGCGCGGGCAAAACTGTCGCGCACGGCTTCACCTAACCGTGTGCCGCGCTCGAGCCCGATGAAGGGCAGGCCGACGAGATCGGAGGCGGAGATCACCGGCTGCCCGGCCAGCGGATGCTTTGGCGGCAGCACGCAGACCATCTCGCCGGTGTGCACCACCTCATGCGCGATGCCGGGATGATGCGTGAGCCCGAGCGCGAAGCCGAGCTCGGCGACATGGCTCAGCACGCCCTCGATGATGCCCTCGTAGCGCCGGACATCGAAGAACACCCGCGTCTCCGGACGGCGGCGCAGGAAGCTGGACAGAGCGGAGGGGATGATGCTGTAGGCAAGCGGCGGCGTCGCCACGAGCGACAGATGTCCCGAGCGGTTCTCCCGCAGATCGCGCACGCGGCTTTCGAGCTTGGCATGCAGCGCGAAGATTGCCTCGCTCTCCTTGTAGAGCGCCATCGCTTCGGCGGTCGGAAACAGCCGGTTGTTGACGCGCTCGAACAGCGCAAAGCCGGCCTGCGCCTCCATCGTCTTCAGCGCGTTGCTCACCGCGGGCTGTGACAGCGCCAGCTCGTCCGCTGCCGCGACCGTGGTGCGGTGGCGAATGACGGCACGCAGGATCTCGAGCTGGCGGAGGTTCATATAAGCCACGATTATACTCTCGGTCAAAATATCATAGCACAATGAATTGATTTTCAACTCCCGTTTCCGCGTAATGGCCGCGGATTTGCACGCTGGATCAAGGAGTTCCGCCGCCCAACGAGGCAGCAGCGCGCACAGATTGGAGGCAGTCTTGGTTCGTGTCCTTCGCGCCGCCGCCGCCCAGATGGGGCCGACGCAAAAAGCCGATGCGCGCGCGCATACGCTTGGCCGGATGCTGAAGCTGCTGGAGGAGGCTGCCGCTCGCGGCGCCAACCTCGTGGTGTTTCCCGAGCTTGCCTTCACCACCTTCTTTCCGCGCTGGCTGCTCGAAGGCGCAGCGCTCGACGAATATTTCGAGCGCGGAATGCCAAACCCGGCCGTGGCAAAGCTGTTCGAGCGCGCGCGTGCGCTCCGCGTCGGCTTCTATGTCGGCTATGCCGAGCTGACGGCGGACGGCCGCCGCTTCAATTGCTCCATCCTGGTCGATCGCGACGGCGAGATTCTCGGCCGCTATCGCAAGGTGCATCTGCCGGGCTCGGTCGAGCCGCGGCCGGGCGCGCGCTATCAGCAGCTCGAGAAGCGTTATTTCGAGTATGGCGACCTCGGCTTTCCCGCCTTCCGCGCCGGCTCGGCCTGGGCCCATGCAATCATGGGCATGATGATCTGCAATGACCGGCGCTGGCCGGAATCCTGGCGCGTGCTCGGCCTGCAAGGCGTCGAGCTCGTCTGCATCGGCTACAATTCGGCGGCCTATGATCCCAATGGCGGCACGACGGAAGACGCCGGCCTTCGCACCTTCCATTCGACGCTGGTGACGCAGGCCAATGCCTATATGAACGCGACCTGGGCGATCTCGGTCGCCAAGGCGGGCGAGGAGGATGGCTCCGGATTGATCGGCGGCTCCTGCATCGTCGATCCCAGCGGTCGTATCGTTGCGCAGGCCGAGACGCTGGCTGATGAAGTGATCGTCGCCGACATCGATCTCGACCTCTGCCGCCAGGGCAAGGACAAGATGTTCAACTTCGCCGCCCACCGGCGGCCGGAGCAATACAGGGTGATCACCGAACGCGCCGGCGTCATCGAGCCGGCCGTTCTCGACGCGGATTGACATCAAACGGCCGGTCGCGGCGCCAGCCAAGGGAGCTGACATGACACGCCTCTCGCATTTTCTCGGGTTCGCAGCGTTGGCTGCCGTGACGTCCGCGCAGGCGGCCGAGCTTCCGGCGGAGATCAAGCAGGCGGCCACGTTGAAGCTCACGGTCAACTCGACCTACGCGCCGATGGAATATCGCGATCCCGCAACCAACGAGCTCGTCGGGCTCGACATCGATCTTGCAAACGAGCTCGCCAAGCGGCTCGGCGGCCTCAAGATCGTCTGGAGCGAGACGCCGTTCGCCGAACTGATCCCCTCGCTCCAGACCAAGCGCGCCGATTTCATCATCAGCGGCATCTCGGACCGTGCCTCGCGGCGCGAGACCGCCGATTTCGTCGACTATCTGACGACAGGCCCGCAGTTCTTCGTGACGGCCGAGAGCGAGGCGAAAGCGGCGACGGATATTTGCGGCAAGAAGGTCGGCACGACGCGCAGCACCAGCTTCCCCGTCGAGATTGAGAAGTGGAGCAAGCAGAATTGCGAGGCGGCTGGCAAGCCGGCGATCCAGTACGTTCCCGGCGAGAACTCGATCGACGTCCGCAACCAGCTCAAGCAGGGCCGCATCGATGCCGCCGTGCAGGGCAGCGAGACCTTGCCTTACGCGCAATCGCAGGAGGCCGGCAAATATCGCGTGGTCGGCGAGCCCTTCGCGAAGGGCTTTCAGGGCATCATGTTCCGCAAAGATGATGCGGCGCTCCGCGAAGTGGTGACGGAAAAGCTCGCCGCCATGATTGCCGATGGATCCTACAAGGCTATTCTCGACAAATGGGGATTGGGTGCGAACGCCGTCGAGAAGCCCTTGATGAACGCGGCGCCGCAATGAAGGCCGCGCCCGCCCTCGCGGAGGGATTTCCCGACCTGTCCGGGCTGCACGTTGCGCGCGAGCCGCACTGGTTTCGCTGGTTCAGCGCGGCGCTCATCGTTCTGGTGCTGGCTGCCATTGGCCGCGCCTTCGCGGGCGGCCAGATCGAATGGTCCTATGTCAGCCGCTTCCTGACGGCGAAAGTGATCCTCGAGGGTATCGTCAACACCATGGTGATGGCCGTGCTCGCGATGGCGCTCGGTATTTTTCTTGGCGTGATCGTAGCGATCATGCGGCTGTCGCCGAACCCGGTGCTGAAGTCGGTCGCTGCCGGCTACACCTGGTTGTTCCGCGGCACTCCGCTGATCCTCCAGCTTCTGTTGTGGTTCAACCTCGCGCTGGTGTTTCCGACCATCGGCATTCCCGGCCTGTGGAGCGCACGCGCCGTCGACGTCATGACGCCGTTCCTCGCAGCATTGCTCGGGCTCGGCATCAACCAGGGCGCCTACACCTCCGAGGTGATGCGTGCCGGCATGCTGTCGGTCGACATCGGGCAATATGAGGCGGCGCAGGCAATCGGCATGGGACGCTTGCGCGCGCTGCGCCGGATCATTCTGCCGCAGGCGATGCGCGTCGTGATTCCGCCGATCGGCAACGAGTTCATCGGCCTCGTCAA
This sequence comes from Bradyrhizobium sp. CCGUVB23, assembly GCF_024199885.1. Taxonomy (NCBI): domain Bacteria; kingdom Pseudomonadati; phylum Pseudomonadota; class Alphaproteobacteria; order Hyphomicrobiales; family Nitrobacteraceae; genus Bradyrhizobium; species Bradyrhizobium sp. CCGUVB23. Next base: position 2,899,515 of record NZ_JANADQ010000001.1, on the reverse strand, counting down.
GGCGACCTCGCTCGCCAGCGTCATCCAGTATCCGGAGGTACTGCACAACGCTGAGAACATCTACTACGCCAACTCGCGCGTGATCGAGCTCCTGATCGTCGCCGGGCTCTGGTATCTCCTGGTGGTGTCGATCCTGACGCCGCTCCAGATGCTGCTCGAGCGACGCTTTGCTCGCGGCACATTGCGGTTTGCCCGATGACAAAACCCCTCGTCGCGATCCGCTTGGTCAGCAAGCATTTTGGAGAGTTTCAAGCTCTCGGAAGTGTCTCGCTCGACGTGTGGCCCGGCGAGGTGATGTGCCTGATCGGCGCGTCCGGCTCGGGCAAGACGACGCTGCTCCGTTGCGTCAACCAGCTCACCGCGATCGACAGCGGCGGCATCTGGCTCGATGGCGAGCTGCTCGGCGTGCGGGAAGAGGGCGGGCGGCTCTATCGTCTGACCGAGCGGCAGATTGCCCGGCAGCGGCTGAAGACCGGCATGGTGTTCCAGCGCTTCAACCTGTTTCCGCACAAGACGGCACTTGAGAACATCACCGAAGGTCCGCTGCAGGTGCAGGGCCGGAAATCCGACGAGGTGCGCGGTGAAGCCATCGAGCTCCTCAGGCGCGTCGGGCTTGCGGCCAAGGCCGATTCCTATCCCGCGCAGCTCTCCGGCGGCCAGCAGCAGCGCGTCGCGATCGCGCGCGCGCTCGCCATGAAACCGATGCTGATGCTGTTCGACGAGCCGACCAGCGCGCTTGATCCCGAGCTCGTCGGCGAGGTGCTCGCGGTCATGAAGGAGCTCGCGCAAAGCGGCATGACCATGATGGTGGTGACGCACGAACTCGGTTTCGCTCGCGAGGTCGCCGATCGTGTCGTCTACATGGACCAGGGCGCGATCGTCGAATCCGGGACGGCATCTGACGTGCTCGGCGCGCCGCGCGAGGCGCGCACCAAAGCTTTTCTTTCCGCGGTGATCTAAAATGGGGGCGTTTCGATGATGAGAGTGTTGGTTGCGGCGGCGCTGGTGTGTGCGACGACGGCATCAGTGATGGCGATCGAGCTGCCGCCTGAGATTGCCAAACGGGGCAGCATCAAGGTCGCGCTGGTGCCGAACTATCCGCCGATGGAGTTCCGCGATCCCGCCACCAACACGCTTTCCGGATTCGACATCGACCTCGGCGAGGCGCTCGGCCGCAAGCTCGGCGTCAAGATCGAATGGCAGGAGACCAGTTTCGCCGAGTTCATGCCGTCGATCTCGACGGGCCGGGTGGACGCCATCCTGTCGGGCTTCACCGATTATGCCAGCAGGCACGAGATCGCGTCTTTCGTCGATTATTTGCGCAGCGGTCCAAAATTCTTCGTGCAGCAGTCGCGCGCGGCTGAGTTCAAGGACATGGCCGCGCTGTGCGGCAAGAAGGTCGGCGCCAGCCGCCGCACCATGTTCCCGGCAGAGATCGCGGCGTGGAGCGAGAAGAATTGCGGCAGCAACCCGATCCAGTTCGTCGGCACGGACGGCTCGGCTGATGCGCGCACGCAGCTCAGGCAAGGCCGCATCGACGCTGCCGTGCAGGGCAACGAGACGCTGCCCTATATCATGGACCTCGAGCCCGGCACCTATGCGCCGGTCGGCGACGCCTTCGCAACGCAGTTCACGGGCATCGCGCTGCCGGTTAAGGAAAAGGCATTGCAGCAGGCGATGGTCGAGGCCATCGATGCGCTGATCGCGGACGGCACCTATCGTACGCTGCTGGCGAAATGGAAACTGAACGACAACGGAATAGAGAAGGCGACCATCAATGCTGGACAGTAAGGCACTCCAGAGCATCCCGCTCGTCCCGGCGAACACCGCGGACCCTGCGCCGCACTATCCCTGGCCAAAGCCCTATACGTCGGCGATGTTCCTGTCGTTCGACGTCGATGCGGAGAGCGCGTGGACCAGCAAGGACGCCGTGCACGCGCAGCGCCTGATCACCATGAGCTACGGCGGCTACGAGGCGCGCGTCGGCACGCCGAAGCTGCTGGAGCTGCTCGATCAGCTCGATCTCAAGGCGACGTTCTTCGTCACGGGATGGTCGGTCGATGCGCACCCCGCCATGGCCGAGTCGATCCTCAAGGCTGGTCACGAGATTGGCCATCACGGCTACCACCACCTCCTGCCCGATCCCGGCGATCCCTGGATCGAGGAGGAGCTGGAGCGTGGCTTTGAGGCGCTGAAGCGCCGGCTCGGCGTCAAGCCGATCGGCTACCGCGCGCCCTATGGCGAGTTCACCGAGGAGCTGCGCGTCGCGCTGGTGCGCCACGGCATCGTCTATACTTCCTCGTTCCGCGATGACGTCAGGCCCTATCGCCATCGCCTCGCCGACGGCAAGCCGGGCACGATCGAGTTGCCGGTGACCGCGAGCTATGACGACTGGATGCACGGCCTCTCCGCCCGCTTCAGCCCGCGTTCCATCTTTCCCAAGGAGCACGTGCTCTCGATCTGGAAGGACGAACTCGACGAGGTCAGGGACTGGGGCGCGATGGTGACGACGGTCTTGCATCCGCAATGCAGCGGACGTCCCATGCGACTTCGTCTGTTGCGAGAATTCTTGACCTACGCAAAATCCTGTCCAGACCTCTGGATCACGACGGGCGAGGCCATCGCCGCGAACTTCCAGCGCCATGAGGCCGCCAAGCGTTGAGCACAGCATGACCCGCCGTCGCATCCTGACGATCAACCCGAACTCCTCCGCGGCGGTCACGGCGGCGATCGACGAAGCGGTCGCGCCGCTCAGGATCTCCGGCGGGCCGGAGATCGTAGTGGTGGGGCTCGCCGAAGGCCCGCCCAGCATCACCTCGCAGCGCGACGCCGACAGCGTCGTCATGCCGCTCGTCAATCGTGTTGCGCGCGAGGATGCCGACGCCTTCGTGCTCGCCTGCTTCAGCGATCCCGGGTTGCATGCGGTGCGCGAGGCGGCAGGCGGCCGCCCGGTGATGGGCATTGCCGAATGGGGCATCTTGCGCGCGCTGACGCTCGGCGAGCGGTTTGGCATCATCGCGCTGTCGCCGCAAAGCATTCGCCGCCAGCAGCGCATGGTGCGGCAGATGGGCGTGGACGGTCGCTATGCCGGAAGCTGGTCGGTCGGCGCAAGCGCGGCGGAAACAGCGAGCGCCGATATCCGTGGGCGCCTGATCGAGGCGGGCCGCGCGCTGGTCACGCAAACCCGCGCCGACGTCGTGGTGATGGGCTGCGCCGGCATGGCCTCGCACCGCGCCGCGATCGAGGACGCGATCGGCGTTCCCGTGGTCGAACCGGCGCAGCAGGCGGTCGCTGCGGCGATCGGCGCGGTGTTGTTGAAAGCATGAAAGGCGGACGATGCATTTTGATCTCCTGATCCGGAACGGCACCTGCGTCACGCCTTGGGGCGAGGAAGCTGCCCATGTCGGCATCTCCGGCGGCCGCATTGCGACGCTGTCCGCGACTTCGGCCGACACGGCCGACCAGGTGATCGACGCCAGCGGCCTTCACGTCCTGCCCGGCCTGATCGACAGCCATGTCCATCTGCGCGATCCCGGCGATGCGACGGTGGAAACGTTGGCGACAGGCACGCGCGCTGCAATACTCGGCGGCATCGCCACGCTGTTCGACATGCCCAACACCAATCCGCCGATCGTCGATCAGGAGCGGCTCGACTGGAAGCGCGGCTACGCGGAAGCGCAGAGCTTTTGCGACATCGGCCTCTACATCGCCGGCGCCAAGACCAATATCGATCAGCTCGCGCATCTCGAAAGCGAGCATGGCGTGTGCGCCATCAAGGTTTTCGCCGGCTCTTCGACCGCGTCGCTGCTTGTCGAGGACGACGAGCACCTGGAAAAGCTGATGCGCGCGGGGCGCCGCCGCATCGCCTATCACAGCGAGGACGAATATCGCCTCCAGGCCCGCAAGCCGATGTTTTCGCGCGGCATGCCGCATCGCTCGCACATGGAGTGGCGCGACGAGGAATGCGCCTTCCTCGGCACGCGCCGCCTGATGGCGCTGGCGCGCAAGACCGGTCGGCCCGCGCATATCCTTCACGTCTCCACGGCGGAGGAGCTCAGCTATTTGCGCGATTATCGCGACGTCGCGACCGTCGAGGTGCTGGTCAACCACCTGACGCAGGTGGCACCGGAGTGCTACGACACGCTGAAAGGCTTCGGCGTGATGAACCCGCCGATCCGCGGCGAGCGGCATCGCGAGGCGAGCTGGGCCGCGCTGCGCGACGGCATCGTCGACACTATCGGCAGCGATCACGCGCCGCATTCGCGCACCGCCAAGGAGTTGCCCTGGCCGGATTGTCCGGCGGGTCTCACCGGCGTGCAGACGCTCGTTCCTGTCATGCTCGATCACGTCAATGCCGGCCGGCTGTCGCTGTCGCGCATGGTCGACCTCATGGCCGCCGGTCCCGCGCGGGTCTACGGCCTCGTCGGCAAGGGGCGGCTCGCTGCCGGTTACGACGCCGACGTCACGCTGGTCGACATGAAGGCGAAGCGCACCATCGAGGACTCCTGGATCGTCTCGCCCTGCGGCTGGACGCCGTTCGCGGGCAAGACGATCGCGGGCTGGCCAGTCGCCACCATCGTGCGCGGCCACACCGTGATGCGCGACGACGAGGTGCAGGGCGCGCCGATCGGCCGTCTCGCGCGCTTTGCGTCCTAGGAGGTTTGTTCGATGCCGATTACTCGCCGCTCCCTGCTCAAGGCTGCAGCCGCAGCGCCAGCACTGTCGCTGCCGGGGATCCTGCGTGCCGAGGAGCAGACCACGCTGCGTTTCATCCCGGTGATCGATCTCGCCTTCGTCGACCCGATCTATTCGCCCGCGCAGGTCTCGCGCAATCACGGCTTCATGGTCTACGACACGCTCTACGGCATGAGCGCCTCGCTCCAGGTCTCGCCGCAGATGCTGTCGGGGCATGTCATCTCCAATGACGGGCTCCAGTGGGACCTCACCCTCCGCGACGGCCTGCTCTGGCACGATGGTGAGCGCGTGCTCGCGCGCGATTGCGTCGCTAGCATCCGCCGCTGGGCGGCGCGCGACGGCTTTGGCGGCGAGCTGATGGAGGCAACCGACGAACTCTCGGCTGCCGACGACCGCACCATCCGCTTCCGCCTCAAGCGTCCGTTCCCGCTGTTGCCGCAGGCGCTGGGCAAGGCCGCGATCAACGCCTGCTTCATGATGCCGGAACGGCTCGCAAGCCAGGATCCGTTCAAGCCGCTGACCGAAGTCATCGGCAGCGGTCCGTTCCGCTATCTCGCCGATGAGCGCGTGCAGGGCGCGCGCAACGCCTATGCCCGCTTCGACCGCTACCAGCCGCGCAGCGACGGCAAACCGGATTGGACCGCCGGTCCCAAGATCGTGCATTACGACCGCGTGGTCTGGACCACCACGCCGGACGCCGGCACCGGCGTCGCTGCGCTCCAGACCGGCGAGCAGGACTGGCAGGAAACCACACCGCACGATCTGTTGCCGGTGATCAAGGCTGCCGGTGACATCGAAACGCGTGTGCTCGATCCGCGTGGCTACACCTGCATGCTGCGGCTCAATCATCTCCAGCCGCCGTTCGACAATCCCGCGGTTCGCCGCGCATTGCTGGGCGCGATCGATCAGTCGTCATTCATGACGGCGGTCGCGGGCATCGATCCCGCCTATCAGGTCTCGCCGATCGGATTCTTCGCACCGGGAACGCCGATGGCCAGCGAGGTCGGGCTCGACGTCTTCCGCGGCCCGCGCGACTACGCCAAGGTCAAGGCGGATCTCAAGGCCGCCGGCTACAATGGCGAGAAGGTCGTGCTGCTCGTGCCCACCAATTCGCTGGCGCAGCGCCCGCTCGGTGAGATCGCCGCCGACACGCTGCGCAAGGCCGGCATGAATGCCGAATACGCCGCGCTCGATTTCGCTGTCGTGCTGCAACGCCAGTTGAAGAAGGAGCCGATCGGGCAGGGCGGCTGGAGTGCCGCGGTTGGCAACTGGCAGGGCATCGACTGGCTCAATCCCGCCGGCAACACGAATTTGCGCGGCGAAGGCAAGGTCGCCGGCTGGTACAAGAGCGAGAAGATGGCCGGCTTGCGCGGCCAGTGGCTGGCGGCATCCGAACTTGCCGAGCAGCAACGCATCTGCCGCGAGATCCAGGCGCTGGCGTTCGAGGAGATTCCTTACCTCCCGATCGGCCTGTACAAGCAGCCAACCGCCTATCGCAAGTCCATCACCGGTATTCTCGACGGCACCGCCGTCTTCTGGAACGTACGCCCCGCATGAGCACGATCGCGATCTTCGGCAGCTACGCATTGACGCGCAAGGACGGCGCGCAGCATGTCTTGCGCGACCATTGGGTGCTGGTCGAGGGCAAGACGATCGCCGCGGTTACGCGTGACAAGCCGCGCGCCGATCGGGTCTATGACAAGCCCGGCCGCCTCATCCTGCCGGGGCTGTTGAATCTGCACAACCACTGTTTCAGCGAGGCCGTGGCGCGCAGCCACACCGAAGACGGCAACGGCCGCCGCAACAACCAAAGCATCGTCTACACGGTGCTGCTGCCGCTGACCAAGCGCGGCGCCGATCTGTTGTCGCCGGAAGAACGCCTCGCGGTGGCGCGGCTCGGCATCCTCCAGCTCCTGAAGGGCGGCGCCACCACCGTGATGGAGCCGTTCCGCAATTCGATCCCGGAGATGTTCGACGCCGCCGAGGAAATGGGCATCCGCTTCTACGGCGCGCCCTACCTCTTCTCTACCTCCGACGCCAAGGCAGGCCCCGACGGCGTGGTCAGCTATGCCGGCGATGACGGCGTGGCTGATATGGCAACCTGGGACGCGCTGTACCAGCGCTGGAATGGCCGCGGTGAGGGGCGCATCGGCCTTGCGATGAGCCCGCACGCGACAGATACGTGTGGGCCCGATCTGCTCAAGGCGTGCGCGGCGCGAGCGCGTGAGCTTGATGTCCCCATCACGACGCATCTGGCGCAGAGCCGCGCCGAGGTCGAGACCATCGGCAAGCGCTACGGCGGCCGCACGCCGGCGGAATATCTGGATTGGCTTGGCATTCTTGCGCCGGACCTGCTCGCCGCGCACTGCATCGCCAGCACCGATGACGATCTGAAGCTGATGGCCGCGCGCGGCGCGACCGTGCTGAACTGCCCGCGCGTGTTCGCGCGTGCCGGCGTGACTGCGGCATTCAGCCGCTTCGCCGGCCATGGCGTCCGCACTGTGGTCGGCACCGACGGCTACAACATGGACCTGCTCGGCGAGCTCAATGCCGCCTCGCTCATCTCCAAGACGTCGTCGCAGCGCGCCGATGTCGCGAATTCCCCCGAGCTAATCGAGTCGATCACCGCAACCGCCGCCGACATCATCAAGCGGCCCGATCTCGGCCGGATCGCGCCGGGGGCGACCGCCGATCTCACCGTCGTCGATCTGACCCACCCGCATTTGCAGCCGCTGTTCGATGTCAGGCGCGCATTGGTCGCACTCGCCAACCGCGCCAATATCGACCAGGTCATGGTCGACGGCCGCGTGCTCATCGATGCCGGCCGTCTCGTTCATGGCAATGAAGCCGCGATCACGTCGCAAGGCGCGGCTGCGATCGGGAAAATCTGGGATCTGCCGGAAGCGCAGGCCGCCTTCAACGGCTGAGCTGCTCGCATCCTTAGCTATTGCATAGGTGCCCGGCAAAATCGTGGAGCGCGTTGCCATCGGTGGAGTCGATGGCATACAAATTGCTCAACGCTTGAACCCAACCTGTCGATCAGCACGGAGACATCTGGAATGCGTGAGGGAGCCGAAGTGCGGCTTGCAGTCGATATCGGAGGAACGTTCACCGATATCGTGCTGGATGTGGGACAGGAGCGCAAGACGCGCAAGGTGCTGACGACCCCGACACGCCCCGAGCAGGCGGTGCTCGACGGCATCCGTCTCATTCTCACCGACGCGCATGCGCATATCAGCGATATCGACGTCTTCATTCATGGCACGACGCTGGCGACCAACGCCATCATCGAGCGCCGCGGCGCGAGGACCGCGCTGATCGCGACCGAAGGCTTTCGCGACGTGCTCGATATCGGCACTGAGAGCCGCTATGATCAATATGATCTCACCATCGACAAGCCGAAGCCGCTGGCGCCACGTTCCCTGCGCTTCACCGTCCCCGAGCGCGTCGATGCGCATGGCGCGGTGCGGCTACCGCTGGACGAGGCCGCGGTGCGCGCGCTGGTGCCGAAATTGCGTGCGCTGAATGTCGAAAGCATCGCCATCGCTTTCCTGCACTCTTACGCCAATCCCGAGCATGAGCGGCGAACGGCCGCGATCCTCGAGCAGGAGATACCCGGCATCTCCGTGACGATGTCTTCGGCGGTGTGCCCCGAAATCCGCGAGTATGAGCGCACCTCGACCGCTGTCGCCAATGCCTATGTGCAGCCTTTGATCGACGGCTATCTCGCGCGCATGGCAGAGGCGCTGGCGGTCGAGCAGTTCCGCGGCGCGATCTATCTCGTGACTTCCGGCGGTGGTGTCACCTCGATCGAGACGGCGCGGCGCTTTCCGGTACGCCTCGTCGAATCCGGTCCCGCGGGCGGCGCGATCTTCGCGGCGCAGATCGCGGCGCGGCTCGGCGAAAGCAAGGTGCTCTCCTTTGACATGGGCGGCACCACGGCAAAAATCTGCCTGATCGAGAAGTTTCAGCCGGAGACCTCGCGCGTGTTTGAGGTCGATCGCGCCGCGCGCTTTTTGAAGGGTTCGGGCCTGCCAGTGCGCATTCCCGTGATCGAGATGGTGGAGATCGGCGCCGGCGGCGGCTCGATCGCGCGGATCGATGCCATGAAGCGCGTCACCGTCGGTCCCGAGAGTGCGTCGTCTGAGCCTGGCCCGGCCTGCTATGGCCGCGGCGGCACGCGGCCTGCGGTGACCGATGCGGACGTCGCGCTCGGCATGATCGATCCCGACGCCTTTGCCGGCGGCACGATCAAGCTCGATCCGGAGTTGTCGAAGGCGGCATTGCTGCACGATGTCGGTGAGGCGCTGGGCCTGTCGGCGGAGAATGCCGCCTACGCGGTGCACGAGGTCGTCTGCGAGAACATGGCGAGCGCGGCGCGCGTGCACGCGGTCGAGCGCGGCGCGGTGGTCGGCCAGCATACCCTAATCGCCTTCGGCGGCGCCGCGCCGCTGCATGCGGCGCGCGTTGCCGAGAAGATCGGCGTCTCCCGGGTGATCGTCCCGTCCAACGCCGGTGTCGGGTCGGCCGTCGGGTTTCTGGCTGCGCCCATCGCCTATGAGCTGGTGCGCAGCCGCCATGTCCGGCTCGACGAATTCGATACCGCAGCGGTCTCGGATCTCCTGCAGGAGATGGCGACCGAGGCGCGGGCGCTGGTCGAGCCCGGCGCTGCCGGCGCGCCGGTGCGCGAGCGCCGCGCCGCCTTTATGCGCTATGTCGGCCAGGGCCATGAGATCGCGGTCGAGCTGCCGAACCGGCCGCTGACCGCGGCCGATCTCGCTGGCTTGCGAAAATCCTTCGAGACCGATTATGCCGCGATGTTCGAGCGACCGATTCCGGGCGCTGCGATCGAGGTGCTGAGCTGGTCGGTGCTTGCGACCACCGAGCCGCGCAATCCGCCGGTCGTCGATGCCGTCGCCCGCAAGCTGGCCGGCAAGGCATCCGGCAGCCGAAAGTTCTTCGATGGAAGGGCCGGGCGCCTGGTCGAAATCCCCCTGTACCGCCGCGAGGACATGGTGCCGGGCGCGACCATCGCCGGCCCTGCCGTGATCGCGGAAGATGAGACCTCGACTTTCGTTTCGACCAGTTTTGACGCCCACATCGACGGTGCCGGCAGCATCGTCATGGAACGGAAGGCGGCGTGACCATGAATAGCGCAAGCACAAGCCTGATCGATCTTCAGATCATGTGGCACCGGTTGATCGCGGTGGTCGAGGAGCAGGCGCAGGTGCTGCTCCGCACCGCCTTCAGCCCGATCGTGCGCGAATGCGGCGATCTCTCGGCCGGCGTGTTCGACCTCAGGGGGCGCATGCTGGCGCAGGCCGTGACGGGCACGCCGGGTCACGTCAACTCGATGGCGGAATCGGTCAAGCACTTCATCGGGCATTTTCCGCTGGAGACGATGAAGGAGGGGGACGCCTACATCACCAACGATCCCTGGATGGGAACCGGCCATCTCAACGATTTCGTCGTCACCACGCCCTGCTTCAAGAACGGCAAGCTGGTCGCGCTATTCTCCTGCACCAGCCATCTCATGGACATCGGCGGCATCGGCTTCGGGCCTGACGCCACCGACGTCTTCATGGAGGGGCTCTACATCCCCATGCTGAAGCTGATCGACCAGGGCGTCGTCAACGAGACGCTGATGGCGATGATCCGCACCAACACGCGGCTGCCGATCGACACCGAGGGCGACACCTATTCGCTGGCCGGCTGCAACGACGTCGGCTGCGAGCGCCTGGTCGCGATGATGACCGAGTTCGGCATCGACACGCTCGATGAGCTCGGCGACTACATCTGTGACCGTTCGCGCGAGGCCGTGCTCGCCGAGATCGCGAAGCTGCCGAAGGGAAGCTGGCGCAACACCATGATCGTCGACGGCTATGATGCGCCGGTGACGCTATCGGCAATGCTGACGATCTCGGAGAAAGGCATTCACGTCGATTTCACCGGCACTTCGCCGGCCTCGAAGTTCGGCATCAACGTGCCGCTCTCCTACACCACCGCCTACACCGTGTTCGGCCTTGGCTGCGTCGTCGCCTCGGAGATTCCCAACAATGCCGGCTCGCTCTCTCCGCTGACGGTGTCGGCGCCATCAGGCGCGATCCTCAATGCGCCAAAACCTGCGCCGGTGGCTTCGCGCCACGTGATCGGCCAGATGCTGCCGGACGTCGTGTTCGGCTGCCTGCGCCAGATCATCCCCGAGCGCGTGCCGGCCGAAGGCACTTCGTGCCTGTGGAATCTCAACGTGCGCGGGCAGACCCGTTCCGGCGCTGTCGGCAATTACGGGTTCTCGATGGCGGTGACCAGCAATGGCGGCACCGGCGCGCGCTTTGCCAAGGACGGGCTGTCGGCGACCGCCTATCCGAGCGGCGTGCGCGGCACGCCGGTCGAGATCGCGGAGACGCAGACGCCGCTGATCTTCTGGCGCAAGGAGCTGCGCCCGGATTCCGGCGGCGCGGGGCGAACCCGCGGCGGTCTGGGCCAGATCATCGAGGTCGGCAGCGGCGTCGATGCGCCCTTCGACATCCTGGCGGCGTTCGATCGCATCGATCATCCACCACGCGGCCGCGATGGTGGCCGTGACGGCGAGGCCGGCTATGTCGGGCTAAAGTCCGGCAAGAAAATGCGCGGCAAAGGCTTTCAACAGGTACCGCCCGAAGATCGCCTCGTCGTGATGACGCCGGGCGGCGCCGGGATCGGCAATCCCCGGGAACGCGAACGGACCAGCGTGCAGGAGGACGTCGAGAGCGGGCTGGTGTCGTCAAAGAACGCGGCTGCGATCTACGGACTCGACGACGTCACGTCGTGATCTGAGTCTCAGGACCCGCCACCCGGCTCCAGCGCCTCGCCGATCGCGAGCGGATGCGCCATGGTCTCGTGCAGCGCGGTGCGATCGAGCTCGCCCTCTGACATGCTGATCACGACGCAGGCGACGCCGTTGCCGATCAGATTGGTGAGCGCGCGGCACTCGCTCATGAACTTGTCGATGCCGACCAGGATCGCGATCGACTGGACCGGGATGTCGGGCACGATGGAGAGCGTCGCCGCCAACGTGATGAAGCCGGCACCGGTCACGCCCGAGGCGCCCTTGGATGTGATCATGGCGATGCCGAGAATGCCGAGCTCCTGCCAGATCGTGAGGTTGGTGTTGGTCGCCTGGGCCAGGAACAGCGTCGCCAGCGTCATGTAGATGTTGGTGCCGTCGAGGTTGAAGCTGTAGCCGGTCGGAATGACGAGGCCGACCACGGAGCGCGAAGCGCCAAGATGCTCCATCTTCTCGATCATCTGCGGCAGCACCGTTTCCGATGACGAGGTGCCGAGCACGATCAAGAGCTCGTCCTTGATGTAGGCGATGAAGCGCAGGATCGAGAAGCCTGCGACCCGCGCGATCGCGCCGAGCACGATCAGCACGAACAGGATGCTGGTGAGATAGAACGTGCCGATCAGCGCGACGAGGTTGAGCAGCGAGCCAAGGCCATAGGCGCCGACGGTGAAGGCCATCGCGCCGAATGCGCCGATCGGTGCGACGCGCACGACGATGCGGATAATGCCGAAGAACATCTTCGCGGCCTTGTCGACGGCGTCGACGATCGGCTCGCCGGCCTTGCCGAGGAAGGCGATGGAGAATCCTGACAGGATCGAGATCAGCAGCACCTGAAGGATGTCGCCGCGCGCGATCGCGCCGATATAGCTGTCCGGGATGATCGCCATCAGGTGGGCGACGATGCCCTCTTCCTTGGCCTTGGTGACGTAGGTCGCCACCGACTTCGGATCGATCGTGGAGGGATCGATGTTGAAGCCGTGCCCGGGCTGGAGCACCTCGCCGACGAGCAGGCCGACCGCGAGCGCCACCGTCGAGACCGTCTCGAAATAGACCAGCGCCTTCAGTCCGACCCGGCCGACCCGCTTGAGGTCGCCCATCGAGGAGATGCCATGCACCACGGTGCAGAAGATCACCGGCGCGATCATCATCTTGATCAGCGCGATGAAGCCGTCACCCAGCGGTTTCAGCTCCTTGCCGAGGTCGGGATTGAAATAGCCGACCAGGATCCCGAGCGCGATCGCGATCAGCACCTGGACGTAGAGGATCTTGTACCAGGGTTGATGATGACGATGGACGGCGGGAGGAATCGCGACTGACGTCATGGAGTGCCCCGGATCGCATTGCAGGTCGGTGCCTTTTCATCATGGGCCGTCCGGGGCAGGGCCGATAATCACAATTTCGTCGGCGCGCGAGCCGCAGCGCAGCATCGTCATGCGCTCCTCCATCTGGCAAAGCCGATCGAAGCAGACTACATCCTCAGCCATGGCAAAACGTCCGCTCGAAGATTTCGTCGCCCGGCACCAGCGTCTCTTCGTTCTGACCGGGGCAGGCTGCAGCACCAATTCCGGCATTCCCGATTATCGCGACAACCAGGGCAACTGGAAGCGAACCCAGCCGGTCAACTACCAGGCCTTCATGGGTGATCCGCGCACGCGGCAGCGATACTGGGCGCGCAGCCTGATCGGCTGGCGGCGGTTCGGCCAGGCCATGCCCAACGACGCGCATCATGCGCTGGCTCGCCTCGAGGCGAACGGGCAGTGCGAGATGCTGCTGACTCAGAACGTCGACCGGCTGCATCAGTCGGCGGGCCACCACCAGGTGATCGATCTGCACGGCCGGCTCGATCTCGTGCGCTGCATGGGCTGCGGCGAGAAGACGCCGCGCGACGGATTTCAGCGCTCCCTCGGTCGTGCGAATCCCGCCTGGCTCTCACTCGATGCCGCGGATGCGCCCGATGGCGATGCCGATCTCGAACATGAGGATTTTTTCTCGTTCGACGTGCCGGCCTGCCAAACCTGCGGTGGCATCCTCAAGCCCGATGTCGTGTTCTTCGGCGAGAGCGTGCCGCGCGATGTCGTTGCCTCAGCGCAAGAACATCTGGAGCAGGCCGACGCCATGCTGATCGTCGGCTCATCGCTGATGGTCTATTCCGGCTTCCGCTTCGTGCAGATGGCGGCACGCAAGAGCATTCCGATTGCCGCCGTCAATCTCGGACGCACCCGCGCGGACGATCTGTTGACGCTGAAGGTCGAGGAGCGCTGCGAAGCTGCGCTCGCCTTCCTGCTGTGAGCCGGCGCGAGCAAGCTGCCGCCCGCTGTGGGATTTGTTGACGCTGAAATAGTCAGCGCCACTGACATTCGTGTTCTGCGCGTATTCCCTGATTGCACTCCGCGCGATCCGGCGTACTCTATGCCCGCGAGCGGGAGCAACAGCAGCCAATCAAACAGACCGGACCTCCTTGGGCGATGGGCGCCGAGAGAGACGGAAAGCTGTCGCCGACACACCTTTAGGAACCAAGGAGACGAACCGACACTTGACCGGGCTGCAAGCGTCCGTCGCAGAGACGTTCTGCCAAACACACTGTCAAGAAACACACAAGCGGGAGGAACTGCACATGAAGAATTGGTGGTGCTATTCTGGTCTGCCTCTTGTCGTTGGTGCGACACTCATGGTGTCGCCGGCCTTGGCCCAAACCGTGGACACTGCGCGCATCGACGCTGGCGGCCAGAACGACTGGCTGACCTATCACGGCTCCTACAAGTCCTATCACTACAGCCCGCTCGCGCAGATCAATGCGGGCAATGTCGGCAATCTGGGCGTTGCCTGGATCCACATTCCCGGACGGTCGACGCGCGGCCTACAATCCATGCCACTCGTGGCCGATGGCGTGCTCTATTACTCGGGTTCCTACAGCAGGGTGTTTGCGCTGAACGGCGCGACCGGCGAGGTGATGTGGAACTTCTTTCCCGAGCTCGATGAGGCGCTCATCAGCAGGCAGACCCATTCTCCTTACAATCGCGGCGTCGCGCTCGGCGAGGGCAAGGTCTTCGTCGGCACGATGGACGGCCGCCTGTTCGGGCTGGATGCGAAGACGGGCAAGGTTCTCTGGGAAACCAAGCTGATCGACTCGCAGAAGCTGACGGTCGGCTTCACCGGTGCGCCGCTTTATGCGAAAGGCACCGTGATCATCGGCGCGCAAGGTGGCGAGTGGCCGGGCCGCGGCCCGATCTTCGCCGTCGATGCCACCACAGGCAAAAAGAAATGGGAATTCCTGACGGTTGCCGGCACCGATGAAGCCATGAAGACATGGGGAAATGATTCGTGGCGTACTGGCGGGGGTGGCGGCTGGATGCCGGGCACCTACGACTCCGAGACCAACACCATCCTCTGGGGCACCGCAAACCCGGCTCCGCTCTACGACTGGTCGGGCAAGGATTACAAGACGCAAGGTGCGCGTCCCGGCGACAATCTCTACACGAGCTCGGTGATCGGTCTGGACATCGATACCGGAAAGCTGAAATTCTATCATCAGGAGCTGCCGCACGACGGTTGGGACTTTGACAGCGCCGTCGGTGAATTCGTCATGCTCGATCGCGACGGCCAGAAGCTGGTGGTGCATCCGAACAAGAGCGGCTACATCTTTGTCTACGATCGCAATCTCGGTTTGAAGAACGTCTGGCGGATTACCGAGAACAGCAATTTCGTCAAGAACATCGACCCAAAGACCGGCGAACTGATCGGTCGGCGTGACTTTGCAGCGGGAAAGGTTGATGAGCCACTGTGCCCGCACATCTCCGGCGGCGTCAGCTTCAATGCTGGCTCCTACAATCCGAAGACGGGCCTCTACTACAAGCTCGGCCAGGAATGGTGCATGACCCTCGAGGTCATGAAGACGACACCGGTGACTGCCCCGCAAGTACAGCTCAATATCGGGGCCGATTTCAAGATTGCGCCTCCTCCAAGCGGGGAGATCTATGGTCATCTCGACGCGCGCGATCCGGTGACTGGCGCCAAGAAGTGGGAGGTCCGTTTCCCCGAGCCGCCGCTTGCGAGCGTCCTGTCGACCGGAGGCAATCTGGTGTTCGTGCCCGACTCGCGCGGTACCATTCATGCCTACGATGCCGAAAGCGGGACCGAGCTGTGGAATCACTCTGACGGCACCGGCCATCAGGGCGGAATCATCAGCTACTCCGCCGGCGGTAAGCAGTATATCGCGGTGACTGCGGGCTTTGGCGGCATGGCGTCGGATGATTATGCGCCGACCTTCGGCGGCGTTTACAAGAGCATGCCGCGCGATGACGGCGCGCTCATCGTTTACAGCCTGAAATAGGCCTTTTCGGACGGTTGGACGGGGAGCGGGCACAAGCCCGCTCCCCGCGCGTTGGAAAGGACAGAGGGGTAGATGGAACATAAAAATGGAGTTCCGCCCCATGCGATTGAATTTGCCGGTGCTGTGGACGGCGGTACTGTCCACGTGCTTCGCGTGTGCCATGCCCGCATCCGCACAACAGGCTTCCCCGGCGCCGGGCAACGAGGAATTCGACGCCAGGCAACTGTTCGCAACGACCTGTGGCTGGTGTCATTCCGATGGGGGGCGCGCGGCCGGCAAGGGGCCGCAGCTCATGAATACGGCTCGCGACGACGATTATCTTCGCAACCGCATCAGGCAGGGCAAGTCTGGCGCGATGCCTGCGTTCGGCGAGACCTTCAGTGACGCGCAGATCGACGAGATCATAAAGTATATCCGGCAATTGAAGCCGCACGAGGGGTGAGGCGAAATCCAAGTTTGATCCGAGAACACGAGGCTTTCGGAATGAAGTTGATCCTCTCGCTCATGGTCGGTGCCGCCGTCGCGCTCTCGGCAGCGGCGCAGGCGCGCACCCTGGAGGCGATCCGCTCAGCCGGCGAGATCGGGCTGTGCGCCCATCCCAACTCGCTTCCCTTCGCCAGCAAGGCCGGCGATCCTCCCGGATTTCAGGTCGAATTGGGACGGGCACTGGCACGCGAGCTCGGCGTCTCGCTGAGGCTCGACTGGATCATCACGCAGTATCAGATGCGCAGCGCCACTTGCGATGTCCTTCTCGACGTCATCGCCGATCGTGAGGCGCAAGGCGAAACCCGCCTGCGTATTTCGAAGCCGTATTACCGCACTGGCGTTGCGCTGGCGGTGCCATCGTCCAGCGCACTCACCTCGTTCAAGAGCCTGAACGAGCACACCAAGGTTGGCGTGCAGGTCGGCTCCGTCGCCGCCATGATCATCGGCCAGCGCCGCGTGCCGACGTCGACCTTCGGCTTCGAGAGCGACAGCCTCGACGCCCTTTCGAACAATGAACTGGACGCCGCCGCCGTCACGCCGACGGCGGCGAGCTATTTCAACCTCACGCATCCGGAGAAGCCGCTTCGGATCCTCGCCCGTGACGAGAGCGTGACCGACCTGAACTGGAACGTCGCGGTCGGCATGGTTCGCCCGGACGATGCGTTGCGCGAAGCGATCGATGGGGCGGTCGACCGCTTGCGAGCCGACGGCACGATCGATCGGATCTATCGTCGCTACGGCATCGTCCTCGAAGCACCGAAATAGCCGTGCATCGCAGTTTCGGCAGCCCGCCGGTCAACAGGCGCGACGTCCTCCGAGGACTCGCTGCCGCAGCGGCGCTGGGAGCGGCCCCGGCATCCGGCGGCGAGGCGCGCAGGATCGGCCTCCAGCTCTATACGGTCCGCGACCTCCTGAAGAGCGACTTCGAAGGCACGCTCCGCAAGGTTGCCCGCCTCGGCTATCGCGAGGTGGAGTTCGCCGGCATTCTCGGCCCTGACGTGAAGCGCACAAGCGAGCTCTTGCGCAGCCTTGGCCTGGCCGCCCCGTCGCTGCATCTCGACTGCGCGGGCCTGCGCGATAAGACCGGATCATCTTCGATATCGCCCATGCGCTCGGAAGCCGGTTCGTCGTCTGTCCGTGGCTGGACCCACCAGTGCGACAGACGATCGACGACTGGAAGCGGATCTGCGACGAACTGAACAGGATCGGCGAACTGGCGGCAGGTTCCGCCCTGACGCTCGCCTATCACAATCATGATTTCGAGTTTCGAGAGCTCGCCGGCGGCATGCAGCCCTACGACGTTCTGCTCAGTCGTACTGACGAGCGTGTCGTCAAGCTCGAGCTCGACGTCTACTGGGCGACCAGGGGAGGTCGCGATGCCGCTGATGTCCTGAAGGCCTTTCCATCGCGATTTCGGCTGGTTCATCTCAAGGACATGGCGAAGGACGGGGCGACCACTGAACTGGGGCGCGGCACGATCGATTTCGCAGGGATATTCGCGGCCCTGCCTGCAAGCGGCGTGCAACACGCCTTCGTCGAGCAGGACGTGTCTGCCGATCCGCTGCACAGCATCGAGACCAGCATCGCCTTCCTTCGCACCCAGCGGTATTTTTCCCGCAGCACGTGATCGTCCCGGCCGTGGCCGGGACGATCTGTTGATCGACGCGACCTATGCCGCCGCCTTCCGCCGCGTCTGCTCAGCCTTGTACAGTTCGAACTCCTCGGCGATCGCCTTCGCGATCGATGGGCGCTGCTTGAGGCGCTCGTAATAGGCCTTCAGATTCGGCCATTTCGCCAGCTCGATCGGCGGCGTCGCCATGGTCCAGTTGATCACCGTGACGAGATAGGCGTCGGCGACGGTGAAGTGGTCGAGCAGGAACTCGCGGCCCTTCAGGTGGTTCTCGACATAGTCAAGTCGCGACAGGTTCTTCTCCAGCGCATAAGCCTTGCTCTCCTGCGGCGACTTGCGATCGAGCACGGGGATGAACAACCCCTTGTGCAGCTCGGTGCCGATGAAGCAGAGCCATTGATGCAGACGCGTGCGGTCGATGCCAGGTCCGGTGCCGAGGCCGGATTGCGGAAAGCGGTCCGCGACATACTGCAGGATCGCTGCGTTCTCGGTCAGCACCACGCCCTCGTCGGTGCGCAGTGTCGGCACCAGGCCGATCGGATTGACGGCGCGGAAGTCGGAGCCGTCATTCAGCACGGTCTTGGTCGGTGAATCGACTTCGAGATAGTTCGCCTCGGCGCCCGCTTCATACAGCGCGACGCGGGTCGCCATCGAGCAGGCGAGCGGCGAGAAATAGAGATCCATGGGGTGCCTCCTTGGGCGTGGTGTCATTTGACCTTGCGTTCGCAACCCGGCCGGATTGATTTTTGTACTGTTCCGCATAATATGGAAGCGGTCAAGGATTATTTTGCGAGATGGTACAAAAATCAAAAGGCCCGCCGATCGCTGCACCCGAGCCGCCGAAGCGGCGCGGCCGGCCGCGCGCCTATGAGCCCGACGTCGCGCTCGGCAAGGCGCTCGACCTGTTCCGCACCCAGGGCTTTGCCGCGACCTCGCTCGACGATCTCAGTGAGGCCACCGGCATGAACCGGCCGAGCCTCTACGGCGCCTTCGGCGACAAGCGCGAGCTCTACATCAAGAGCTATCAGCGTTACCGCGAGCAGGCGCGCGCCTCGATGGTGGAGATCTTTCGCGCGGATCTGCCGCTGCGCGAACGGCTGGAGCGCATCTTCGCCTCCGCACTCGCCATCTATCTCTCCGGTGAGGCCGGTCCGCGCGGCTGCTTCACGGTGGTGACCGCGGCCTCCGAGGCCGTCGGCGATCCCGAGATCCGCGCCATGGTACTGGACGGCCTGTCCGAGCTCGACAAGGCTTTTGCCAATTGCTTCCGCCGCGCCAAGGAGAAGGGCGAGTTGGCCGACAGCGCCGACCCGGTCGTGCTGGCGCAGCTCGCCTCGGCCACCATCCACACCATCGCCATCCGTTCCCGCGCCCGCGTCCCGCGCAAGGAGCTCGACGCGATCGTGAAGGGAGCGATCGATGTGATGGTGGGGGTGAAAGGCTGACCCTTCGCCGGGGCGACAGCGAGAGCGCGGCTACCCCGCCTCCCGCCCGAGTGCCGCCGCAGATGTCGCGGCTTCCCGGAATGCATCGCGAATGGAGCCCAGCAGGGTCTGCACGCGGGCGAGGTTGGAGCGCGTCGCCGGGACAAGTGCCTTGACCCAGAGATCAGGGATATGGAGTTGCGGGAGGAGCTCGACCAGCGTGCCGGTCTTGAGCCGCTCCGCCACTGCGGTGCGCGAAGCGATTGCTATTCCGCTGCCCGCACACAGGCTGTCGATCACGAGCGCGCCGTTGTTCGTCACGAGGTGCGGCCGAACCGCGACCGTCGTCACGCCATTGCGGCCTTCAAAAGTCCAGGCGGGCCCGATAGGCGAAAACACGATGCAGTCGTGATTGACGAGATCGCGGGCATGCCGGGGATGGCCGCGCCGCGCCAGGTAGGAGGGCGCGGCACAAAGCACGCGTTCGAACACGTGCAAGGGCTCCTCGAGCACGCCGTCGAAGGACGACGGCATCATGGTGAGCACGATGTCAAAGCCTTCCTCGACCGGATTGACCGTACGGTCCACCAACACCGCGTCGAGCGTCACGCGCGGATACTTGATCTGAAACGACGACAGCAGTTGCGCGAGGTCGATGACCATCGGTGATGCCGGCGCCTTGATGCGCAATTGGCCCTCGAGCTCGTTCGGCGATCGCATGATCCCCTTCGCCATCTCGTCGTATTCGCGCACGATCTGGCGGATGACGTCGAGATAGCGCTCGCCGACCTCGGTGAGCGCCAGGCGGCGCGTGCTCCGCCGCAACAGCGTGGCCTTCAGCGACCACTCCAATTGTCCGACCCGCTTGGTGATGACGGATGGCGCCACCCCAAGCTGTCGGCCCGCCTCGGAGAAGCTGCCGGCTCGCGCCGTCGCCAAAAATGCCTTCATATTCAAGAGGCTATCGGCCATTTAGTCCAATCTGGAAAAGATCATCGCTCAAAGTAGCTTATTCTCCCTCGTTCTCGAAGGAAATAGATTGCTTGGCGCGATAAGCCGTCACCAGAACAAGCGAAACGGCAACGCGGAGGAACGAGCAATGAGCGCACCCGACGTCATCGATGTCACTGATGTCATCGAGCGCCAGCGCCGTAACGGCCTGGTCCTGACGGTCCTGATCCTGTCGACGACGATGATGTTCCTGGATGGTTACGACCTCCAGGCGATGGCCTTCGCCGCACCGTCGATCATCCGCGCCTGGGGCATCCAGCGGGCCGCGCTCGGGATCGTCTTCAGCGCCGGTATTTTCGGCATTCTCGTCGGCGGCCTCGTGTTCGGATCGCTCGGCGACCGCATCGGCCGCCGGCTATCGATCGTCGCTTCGATGCTGGTGTTCGGCAGCTTCACGCTGGCGACGGTATGGGCGAGCGACATCACGAGCCT
The DNA here is from genome assembly GCF_024199885.1 of Bradyrhizobium sp. CCGUVB23. Classification (NCBI taxonomy): domain Bacteria; kingdom Pseudomonadati; phylum Pseudomonadota; class Alphaproteobacteria; order Hyphomicrobiales; family Nitrobacteraceae; genus Bradyrhizobium; species Bradyrhizobium sp. CCGUVB23. The sequence continues at coordinate 2,878,681 of NZ_JANADQ010000001.1, read as the reverse complement.
GATCGTGCTTCGCTTCCTCGCCGGCATCGGCATCGGCGGCTTGTCGCCTCTGTGCTATGCGCTCAACCTCGAATATGCGCCGAGCCGCTATCGCGGCACGGCGGTCGCAATCATCATGGTTGGCTATGTCGCGGGCAGCAGCATCGGTGGCTTCATCGCCGCCGGTCTCGTGCCGCAGTTTGGCTGGACCATCGTATTCTGGATCGGCGGCGTGCTGCCGCTCCTCGGGGCCGCGCTGTGTTACTTCGCGCTTCCGGAATCGATCAAGTTCCTCGTGGTGCGCAATCGCGAGCCCGCGGAAGTCGCGCGCATCCTGAACCGGATCGAGCCCTCGCTCCAGGCGCACGCGACGACGCACTTCGTCCTTCGCGATGAAGCTTCCGCTGGCAGCGCCGGCACGGGGCTCGTGTCGCAGCTCGCCACGCTGTTCGACGGACGGCTTGCGGTCATCACGCCGTTCCTGTGGGTGGCCTACATCGCAAGCTCGATCACGATGTTCTTCCTCAACAGCTGGACGCCGATCCTGGCGGAGGCGTCCGGGCATACGCCCGCGCAGGCCGCCATGGGCCTGACCGTGTTTAGCCTCGGAGGCGCCGTCGGCGGCCTCACCATTGGCCGGGTGCTCGACCGGTTCGGCGTCATCGCCATTGCGATCGTGCCGCTGATTGCCTCGCCGCTGGTCGCTTCGCTCGGCTGGGCCGGACTTGGTGACAGCACCTACCTCGCGACGATGGTCTGCGTCGGCTTCTTCGTGGTGGGCGGTCACCAGGGCCTGAACAGCTCGGTCGGCCAGTTCTATTCCAGCACCAACCGCACGACGGCCGTCGGCTGGGCCTTGTCGGTCGCCAAGATCGGCTCGATCAGCGGACCGCTGGTCGCCGGGATACTTATCGCGCAACAGCTGCCGTTCTCGAGCCTGTTCCTGCTCGCCGCACTGCCGCCCCTGGTGGTGGCGGCTTGCGTCCTGGCGCTGGGGATCTCCCAACGCAAGCAAAGCGCGGCGGCGCGCAAGATCGACCAGGCGGCAACAGCCTAGCCGCAATCGCGCGAAGCAACGGAGGCCGAAGATGAGAATACCGTTCGCAGGAGCGATCGATTGCGACCTGCATCCGCCCATGCCCAGCATGGCGCAGTTGCTGCCCTACCTCGATGATTACTGGCGCGACCAGATCACCAACCGTGCGATCGACCGCATGTCGTTCGCCATGATGAGCTATCCGCCGAATGCGCCTGTCAGCGCGCGAGCCGACTGGCGCGCGGCGCAGACCGGACGGAGCGAACTCGACACTCTGCGCACTGATGTCCTCGACGCCTTTGGTCTTTATTTCGGCATCGCCAATGTGATGCACGGCGCGATCGCGCTCCACAACGACGACATGGCGGCGGCGATCTGTCGTGCCGTGAATGACTGGCTACGCGCGGAATGGCTGGACCGCGAGCCGCGGCTGCGCGGCTCGATCCTGGTGACACCGCAGGATCCGGCGCAGGCCGTTGCCGAGATCGAGCGCCTGGCGCCCGACCAACGCTTTGTGCAGGTGCTGCTGCCGGTGATGGGCGAAAAGCTGCTCGGCCGGCGCGAGTTCTTTCCACTGTATGAGGCGGCAGAACGGCACGGGCTCGTCGTTGCCGTGCACGCGGGCAGCACCTATCGCTACGCGCCGACGATCGTGGGCTGGCCGTCCTATCAGTTCGAAGATTACGTGGCGCAGGCACAGGCCTTCGCCAACCAGACGATCAGCCTCGTCGTCGAGGGCGTGTTCCACCGCTTTCCACGGCTAAAGGTGGTGATGCTCGAGTCCGGCGTGAGCTGGCTGCCGATGACCATGTGGCGCACCGACAAGACCTGGCGTGGTGCGCGGCCGGAAGTGCCCTGGGTCGACCGCTGGCCTTCGGAGATCATCCGCGAGCATCTGCGCTTCACCATCCAGCCGTTCGATGCGCCCGACGCGACGGCGGTTGGGCAAACGATCGACCGCATCGGTACCGATCAGGTGCTGCTGTTCTCCACCGACTATCCGCACTGGCAGTTCGACGGCGCTGACGTACTGCCGGACGGGTTGTCGCCGCACTCGCTCATGAAAATCCTCGTGGCGAATGCGCTGGAAACCTATCCTCGTCTGGCGCAGGTCGCGACCACACTCGCCGCCGAGCAGGCGAAGGAGGACGTGCGATGAATGCACCTTTCATCGAACAGAAAGCCCGGCAGAACCTCGCGGTCGTCGATTGCGACATCCATCCGGCGCATCGCACACCCGGCGAACTCTTGCCCTACCTCGAGCCGCGCTGGCGTGAGCACTACCAGACCCATGGCGTGCATGTGCGGCAGGCGCTGCCGAACGCGCTGATGTATCCGCGCATGATGGCTGGCGGCATGCGCGCCGATTCGCTTCCTGAGAATGGCGGCCCTGCGGGGTCCGATCTCGATCTCCTGCGCAAACAGCATCTCGATCCCGTCAATGTCGAGTTCGGCCTGTTGATGGCGCTCAGCAAGGGCGGCATGGAGGAGCGCAATCCCGGTCTTGCGGCGGCGCTGTCGCACGCCACCAATGATTGGCAGATCGACCGCTGGGTGCGCGAGGAACCGCGGCTTCGCGCCGGCATCGTAGTGCCGCAGGAGTTTCCCGAGGCAGCCGTCGCCGAGATCGAACGTTGCGCCGGCGATCGGCGCTATGTGCAGATCATGCTGTCGTCGCGGCCGTCAGATCCGCTCGGCCATCGACGCTACTGGCCGATCTATGAGGCGGCGGAACGCGCCGGCCTGCCGATAGGCCTGCATCCGGTCGGCTACAATGGCGGCCATCCCTCCACCGGCTCCGGCTGGCCGACCTTCTATTTGCAGGAGCACTACGTCTTCGTCGCCTGCATGGAGGCATTGGCCGCGAGCCTGATCATCGAGGGCGTGTTCGAGCGTTTCCCGAAACTGAAGGTCGTGCTGGTCGAGGGCGGGTTCGGCTGGGCGCCGGCGCTGGCCTGGCGCATGGACAAGCATTTCGAGAAATTCCGCAAGGAGGTGGCGCATCTCAAGCGGCGTCCCTCCGAATATCTGCGCGAGCACATCTGGTGGACGACGCAGCCGATCGAGGAGCCGGCGCAATCGCGCCACATCGTCGAGATCATTGACTGGATCGGCTGGGACCGGCTGCTCTATTCGTCGGACTATCCGCACTGGGACTATGACAATCCGTCCTTTGCTTTCAAATTCCCGATGACCGAGGAGCAGCGCCGCAAGATATTCAGGGACAATGCGATGGCATTGTATCGCCTCACATGAGCCGCCATGTGGTCTGTCCGGCCGCCGAGCTGCCGCCCGGCACGCGCAAGGTCGTCGTCATCGACGGGCGCGAGATCGGCGTGTTCAATGTCGAGGGGCGCCTGCACGCGCTGCTCAACCGCTGTCCGCATGGCGGGGCTGCGATCTGCTCCGGCGTTGTCACCGGCCTCAGCCAGTCGTCGGGTCCCGGCGACTACCGCCTGGAGCGCCGCGGCGAATTCTTGCGCTGTCCCTGGCACGGCTGGGAGTTCGACATGGCGACCGGCCAATCCTGGTGCGATCCGCGCCGCACCAGGGTGCGAAGCTTCGAGGTCAAACGTGAGGCGGGCGGCGATCTCGTGATGGGCCCCTACGTGGCCGAACGATATCCCGTGACGGTCGAGGATACCTATATCGTCGTCGATCTCTGACTGGGGCGAGGGGAGCTCTCTCCCCGGTGTCGTCCTTGGCGCGCTATGCGCCGCCCCTTTCGCGCTCCGCAGTATGCGCCGGTCAGCCGCCGACTACGCCGCCCGGATATGCGCGAGGAAGCGATCGACCTCGTCGCGCAGACGTTGCGACTGGCGGGAGAGCTCGACAGCCGAACCCAGCACCTCCTGCGCCGCCGACCCCGTCGCGGCGATGCCCTCGGTGACGCCGGCGATGTTTTGCGAGACCTCGCCGGTACGAGCTGCCGCCTGCTGGACGTTCTGCGCGATCTCCTGCGTCGCCGTACCCTGCTGGCCTACCGCTGCCGCGATCGCGGCCGAGATCTCGTCGACCTGCTGGATCGTCGCGCAGATCGACTGGATGCCCTGGACCGCGCCAGTTGTCTCGCCTTGCACGGCGGTCACCTGGGCGCCGATCTCCTCCGTCGCCTTTGCGGTTTGCGTCGCCAGCGCCTTGACCTCGGATGCCACCACCGCAAAGCCTCTCCCAGCTTCGCCGGCGCGTGCCGCTTCGATCGTTGCGTTGAGCGCGAGCAGATTGGTCTGGCCAGCAATGCCATTGATGAACGAGACGACATCGCCGATCTTCTGTGCGGCATCGGCAAGGCTCTGCACGCGAGCATTGGACTGCCGTCCGTCGCTCGCGGCGCGGCCGACGACCTCGGTGGCAAGCGCGAGGCGGCGGCTGATCTCGGTCATCGATGACGACAGCTCCTCAGCGGCGGCTGCCACCGTCTGGACGTTCTCCGAGGCCAGCGCCGAGGCCGACGAGACTGCGCGCGTCTGATGTCGCGATTGCTCGACGATGTCGGACATTGAGCGGGCCGTCTGCTCCATCTCGACCGCGGCCGACGATACCGTGTTGACGACATCGCGAATGCTGGCCTCGAAATTGTCGGCGAGCGCTGCAAAGGCGCGCCGCTTCTCCTCTTCGGACTGCGCCTTGGCTTCAAGCTGTTCGGCCTGGAGGCGGTTGAAGCTGACGGCGTTGTCGCGGAACACCGCGACCGCCTTCACCATCGCGCCCACCTCGTCATTCGATTTGCCGAGGGGAATTGCGACGTCGAGCCGTCCGTCCGCGAGTTCTCGCATCGCCGAGGTGATGGACAGGATCGGTCGCGAAATGCTCCGCGCGATGAGGTAGCCGATGATCGCGGCGAGCACGAGCCCGAGGGCGGCGATGCCGAGCGCGAGCCATCGCGCGCGGTCCAGGGACGCCTCATACTCGGCATTGTCCATCACCAGCTCCACCGCGCCGAGCGGCTTGCCGGAAAAATCCTTGATCGGTCCGAGCAGCGCGGCCACCGGCGCGCCGTCGAGCTTTGCTTGGCGGACCGTGAAGACGCCTTCGGCCGCGCGGCCGTAGTCGGCAACTTCGAAGAAGGTCTGTCCCTTCAGCGTTCCGCCGAATAGCCTGAAGCCGCTGCCGTCGGCGAGATGGAAGGCGACGTCGACGTGGCGATTGGACTTGAAGTCGTCCAGAAAGGGCTGGCCGAAGGTCAGCCCGAACTCGACGGTGCCGAGATGCTTGCCGTCGTGCGCGATCGGTACCACGCCGCGGATGCCCAGCCCGGCCTGGCCGCCTTCGAGGCCGACGACCACCTTGCGCTCCTGGTTGGCGATCACGACGGTCTTGCGGAAGGAGGAGAGGTCGTCGCCAAATCTTGCCGCCTGATGCACACGCAGGAACGACGTCGCCGGCGGCACGTGAAACTGGAATTGATCGACGCCGTAGTCCGACTTGGTGGCGGCGAAGACCGGTCCGAACAGGCGCACCAGCATGTCACGGTCCTGCCCCGCCATGGCCTCCTGCGTTGCCGGCATGGCGGCAACGACGGCGCTCATCGCCGCGGCGCGGCGGGATTCCTCGGCGATGCGCGATTGCAGGGCATCGTAATGGCTGCGCAGCTCGCGCTGGTCGGCGCGATCGATGATGCCGGAGATGATCCACATCGCGCCGAGCACGGCGAACAGGGCGGTCGCAGCCGCCGTAACCGCCAGGGCGACCGTGATCCGCATTCTGAGCCCAAGGGTCGCCCGCATGTCCTGCTCGTTCCTTCCATGTTGGTCAAAAACGACTATCAATTTCCCGCTAAGAGAGGGTGAACAGGGAGGGACGCGGCTCTGTGCCGCACAATTCGGGAGACGGTTGGCGTCAAAGCACCCGTCCCGGACAAGCGCAGCGAAGCGGAGCGCCGATCCGGGCGCCCCATAACCACGTTGCGGCCCTGCTTCTCTCAGGCAGGCGCCGGGCGCAGTTCTGGCTTTCGCGATACCGAAAGCGTATAGTTTCAGAACACTCGATGGTGTCACGAATGTTCAGTTTCGCACGTGGTTTGGCTCTCGCACTGGTCCTGGTTGCGCTCTGTCTGGGCGAGCGAACGGCCCATGCCCAGGCCGCCCCCGTGCCCTACATGAACTCGGGCTGGCTGATGGGCTGGAGCGACAATCCGGCTTTCGACGCCAGCGATCCGCAGTCCAAGTTCCCAAAGGGCTGGTTTCTCAGCAGCTCACGCGGCAGCACGGCGTGGAGCATGAATGGCTTCGATCAGGCGAGGGCGTTCGGCAATTACGGCTCGCTCTCGTCCGAGGGCGTAAGGTTCGGCTACAACTTCACGAATGCGCCGGTCACGATCTATACCGGCTTCGACACTTTGAAATACAATCTCGGGACCGGCGGTCCGATCACGCCCTTCGACTCCACCTCGCCGACGCTGCCGGGCGGCTATCGCGCCAATGCGGGAATCGAATTCCGCCCGACGTCGAATCTCAGCCTGTCGTTCGGCGCGAGCTTCACCCAGCAGTCGTCCGGACTGGTCGACAGCGACATCAATTCGCCGCTGCCGCCCGGCGCATCGCCGCTAGCTTTCGGCGCTCGCCGCTAGGGCAAAGACGCGCGTCGGCCGGCGTTTCAATATCCGCGCGCCCGATCCACCACATTCTCCAGCGCGGAGCCGGCCTCGAAACGCGCGATCTGCTCCGCGACATAGGCCGAGATTGCATCCGCATCGGTATCGGCCGCGTTGTGCGGCGTCACCACCACCTTCGGATGGCTCCAGAAGCGGCTCGCCGCCGGCAGCGGCTCCTCGACGAACACGTCGAGCGAGGCGGCACCGAGCGTGCCGTCGTCGAGGCAGGCGAGGATGTCCTCCTCATTCTGCAACCCGCCGCGGCCTGCATTGATCAAGACCGGCGCGCCGAGCGGACTGTTACGATTGAGCTTCGTAAAGACCTCGCGGTTGAGGATGCCATGCGTCTGTGGCGTCAGCGGCAACAGGCAGACCAGAATGTCGGTCGCGCGCAGGAACGCGTCCATCTGGCCCGCGCCGTGGAAAGACTCTACGCCATCGACGCTTCGCGGGCTACGGCTCCAGCCCACCACGCGGAAGCCGAGCCGGCGCAGCACGTCGGCCGCGTCCGCGCCCAGCGTGCCGAGCCCCATGATGCCGACCGTGACCGCGTTCGCCGGCCATTGGTGTTTCGGGTCCCAGGCTTTCTCGCGCTGCGACTGCCGCAGGTAAAGCTCCTGTCGATGATGCATCAGCACGTGAAGCACGACATATTCGGTCATGCGTCCGGTGAGATCGGGCACGGCGACGCGGACCAGCGGTACGTCCGGCAGGCTCTTGTCCGCCATCAGCGCGTCGACGCCGGCGCCGAGATTGAAGATCGCGCGCAGGTTCGGGAAAGACTTGAGATCGCCCGGAACAGGCTTCCACACCGCGGCATAGTGCACCTCGGCCGGGTAGAGCTCCGTATCAGGCAGCAGCACCACGCGCCGGTCGCCGCAGACCGCTTCAAAACGCGCTTTCCAGCGTTCCGGCAGCCAGTTCTGCTGCTTGCTGTTGATCAGGAGTGCCAGCGCGCCCTTAGTCATTCGTCATGTCCCATCGAGTTCCCGTTCAGGGCCCTCCTTGGCACGAACGCGCGGACATTTCCTGCAAAAAATTTCCGCAAGTCGTGTCGGGGCAGGGCATAGTGCATCGTCTTCATAATAAGAGAAAACAGGACGTACCCATGCTCTATGCCATCCTTTGCTACCACGATGAGGATTTCGTCGGCTCCTGGAGCAAGGAGCAGGACGAAGCCGTGATGAAAAAGCTCGCCGTGGTGCAGGACAAGCTCACCAAGCAGGGACGCCTCGGTCCCGTCGCGCGGCTCCTGCCCACCACGGCGGCGGCGACGCTGCGGAAGGAAGACCCGCCGCTGGTGCTCGACGGTCCCTATGCCGAGACCAAGGAGCAGTTGCTCGGCTTCTACATCGTCGATTGCAAGAACCTCGACGACGCGCTCGACGTCGCGCGCGATCTCGGCGCGGCCAATCCCGGCGGCGCCTATGAGGTGCGTCCCGTCGGTGTGTTCAGGCCGGGAGGGAATTTGACGTGAGCGAGACCGATGCCGCCTGGATCGAGACCGCGCTGACCTCGGCGCGGCCCCAGGCGGTGGGCGCGCTGCTGCGCTATTTCCGCGATCTCGATACCGCGGAAGAAGCGTTCCAGAATGCCTGCCTGCGCGCGCTGAAGACCTGGCCGCAGAACGGGCCGCCACGCGATCCCGCAGCCTGGCTGATCATGGTCGGCCGCAACGTCGCGATCGACGAGGTACGCCGCGCGCGCAAGCAGGAGCCGTTACCCGAGGACGACCAGGCGATCTCCGATCTCGACGATGCCGAAGGGAAGCTTGCCGAGCGGCTCGACGGCTCGCACTATCGCGACGACATTTTGCGGCTGATGTTCATCTGCTGTCATCCGGATCTGCCGGCGACACAGCAGATCGCACTCGCACTGCGCATCGTCTCCGGCCTCACCGTGAAGCAGATCGCGCGCGCCTTCCTGGTCTCGGAAGCGGCGATGGAGCAGCGCATCACCCGCGCCAAGGCCAAGATCGCCGATGCCGGCGTGCCGTTCGAGACACCCGGCGCGGTCGAGCGCGGCGAGCGGCTCGCAGCCGTTGCCGCGATTGTCTACCTGATCTTCAACGAAGGCTATTCGGCGAGCGGCGACACCGCCGAGATCCGAAAACCCCTATGCGAGGAGGCGATCCGGCTGGCGCGGCTGTTGTTGCGGCTGTTTCCAGGCGAGCCGGAGATCATGGGGCTGACCGCGCTGTTGCTGTTGCAGCATGCGCGCAGCGCGGCGCGCTTTGCAGCCGACGGCTCGCTGATCCTGCTCGAGGATCAGAACCGCTCGCTGTGGAGCAGCACCATGATCGCCGAGGGGCTCGCGCTGATCGACAAGGCGATGCGCCATCGCAGGAGCGGGCCGTATCAGATCCAGGCGGCGATCGCGGCGCTACATGCCCGCGCCGCGACGCCCGAGGAAACCGACTGGGCGCAGATCGACCTGCTCTATGGAGCGCTCGAGCTCGTGCAGCCCTCTCCGGTGGTGACGCTCAACCGCGCGGTCGCGGTCTCCAAGGTGCGCGGCGCGGAAGCAGCGCTCGCACTGATCGAGCCCCTAGCGCCGAAGCTTGCCAACTATTTCCACTTCTACGGCGTGCGCGGCGCCTTCCTGATGCAGCTCGGCCGCAACGACGAGGCCCGCGTCGCCTTCGACCGCGCGATTGCGCTCGCCAACACCTCGGCCGAGGCCGCCCACATCCGCATGCATCTCGATCGCCTGATCAGGGACAGCCAGCCAAAGGCGTCCAAAGAGGGCGCGAAGGCGAAGTGATGCCGTTGGGATCATTCGGGGGCGATGCGAAGCATCGAATCCGGAATCTCGGGATTCCGGGTTCGGTCCTGCGGACCGCCCCGGAATGACACCAAAAAGTCGGCGAGAAAAATTCTCCCCGCACCTGTCGGTCTCGCACCGCTCCCTTCGTCCTTAGGCCAGTCGAAGGGAGCCCGTCATGCTGAAAGCTGTTGCCATTATCGCCCTTGTGCTTGCCGCCGGCATCGCCGGCATTCTGGTCTTCGCCGCCACCAAGCCGGACATGTTTCGCGTCGAACGCACGCTCGCCGTCAAGGCGCCTGCCGATGCCATTTACCCCCTGATCGCCGATTTCCAGCGCTGGACGAGCTGGTCGCCCTACGAAGGGCGCGATCCCGGCATGAAGCGCACCTTCGGCGGGACCGCGCAGGGCAGGGGCGCGACCTATGCCTGGGACGGGAACAAGGACATCGGCGCCGGACGCATGGAAATTCTCGAAGCGAGCACACCGTCGAAACTCCGCATCAAGCTCGATTTCGAGCGTCCGTTCGAAGGTCACAACATCGCCGAGTTCACGTTTGTGCCGCAAGGCGGTGCAACACTGGTCACATGGGCGATGTACGGTCCGGCCCCGTTCCTGTCCAAGCTGATGCAGGTGTTCGTCAACATGGACAACATGATCGGCAAGGATTTCGAGACCAGCCTCGCCAATCTGAAGAAGCTCACCGAGAAGTAGAAGCCTCACGTCAAGGAGAGACACATGCTCAATCCATACCTGTTCTACCAGGACAAGTGCGAAGCCGCGTTCAACTATTATGCGCGCGTGCTCGGTGGAAAGGTCGAGGCGATGCTGCGCGCCTCCGACGCCCCTCCGGAGATGCCGGCTGCACCCGGCCGCGAAAAGACCATCATGCATGCGCGCATGTCGCTTCCCGATGGCAGCGTCCTGATGGCCTCTGACGCGCCGCCGGAGCATTCGCAGAAGCCGCAGGGCTTTGCGATTTCGCTGACGATCACCAACGTGGCCGATGCCGAACGCAAGTTCAACGCGCTCGCCGATGGCGGCACCGTCACCATGCCCTTCAGCAAGACGTTCTGGGCCAAGGGCTTTGGCATGTGCATCGACCAGTTCGGCATTCCCTGGATGGTGAACTGCCCGGCGGAAGGGATGTGATCCCGCAATTCGATCTGCTGCCACGCGCACGCTGCGTTCCCTTCTCCCCTTGCGGGAGAAGGTGGCGCATTCGATTGTCACCTGCACCGTGGATAGATTGCGGCGAGGTCGCGGCCCTTCAGCAGCAATAGCCGCGACGTCAATCCGCCGCGGCTTCTGATCCAGTCGCGCACCGGTGCCGGATAGGCCGCCAGCACGGCTTCAGAGGCTTCCGGCTCGGCATAGAAGCGGCCGCTCCGGTCGACCGAGCGGGCGGCGTGGAAGCCGAGCACCGCGCGCCTTGTGACGCAGATGCGCTCGCCGGGCACCAGACTCAGCACCAGCGTGCAGGCGGAGAGGCAGGGCCCGTCGATCACCACGCGCTCGCCGGACTCGCGCACCTGGTCGAACAGTTCGAGGAACGGCCCAACTCGTCCGCCCGGAGACTGGATGATGCGGATCTCGGCGGACGCGGGCGAGGCGACCAGCAATGCGAATGAGAGCATCCACGCCGTGACCAAGGTGATGCGTCGCATGCAGTGCTCCACAGGCTCGATATCGTAGGCTGGGTTAGCCGAAGGCGTAACCCACCATGCCGAGAGAGATGCGGTGGGTTACGCTTCGCTAACCCACCCTACGCAGCGGGACCTACCCGTTCCTCCGCTGTCCGCGCAGCGTCGGCAGGCCGATGCCTGCTGCATCGAAGCCGCCATCGACGGCCAAAATTTGGCCGGTAATGTAGCTCGATCGATCCGAGCACAGGAAAAAGATCGCCTCCGCGAGTTCCTCTTCCAGGCCATAGCGGTTGAGCGGGATGGCATCGTGATAGTCGGCGCGGATCTCCGGCGTGTGCACCTCTTTGGCCATCGCGGTATCGACCGGTCCGGGCGCGACCGCATTGACGCGGATGTTGAGCGCGGCGAGCTCGACCGCGAGCTGCTTCGTCAGATGCGCCAGCCCCGCCTTGCTCGTGCCGTAGGCCGAGCGCAGCGTCGAGGCGCGCACCGCCGAGATCGAGGTGATGTTGACGATGGCGCCGCCGCCGGCCTCGCGTATCAGGGGCACCGCGGCCTTGGTGCCGATGAAGGGCCCGGTGAGGTTGACCTCGAGCACGCGACTCCAGTCCTTGTCCGACGTCTCCATCAGCGGCGCGAACACCGCGATGCCGGCATTGTTGACGAGCGCATCGAGCCGGCCGAAGCGCTGTTCGACCGCCTTCATCGCCGCACCGACCGCCGCGCTATCGGAGATGTCGCAAGTCAGCGCCAGCGTCGTCTCGCCCTGGCCGATCGTGGCGACGGCGTGCGCCAGCAACTCTCCCTCGATGTCGAGCAGCGCCACGCGCCAGCCCTCTGCGAGGAATTTCCTGGCCGTCGCAAGGCCGATGCCGCGCGCGGCTCCGGTGACGAGGGCAACCTTTTGCTGGCTTGAAGTCATCTGCTAATCTGTCCTGTACCCGAAACGCCGGCCACCAGGGCGGACGGTCTTCGCGTCTTTTACTGCGCTTTCGCCCCCGCAAGAAAGGCCTCCGCATGCAGCCCACCGATCCTTCCGCGCTGGAAGAGTGGCGGCCAGGCGTCAAGACCCGCATGCTGGCGTCGGCCCGCTCCGGCGCCACCGCGCTCTGCATCTTCGAGCAGTGGGTCGACCCCGGCGCCGGCGCGCCGACGCACAGCCATTTCGTCGAGGAGGTGCTGACGGTGCGTGAAGGCGAGGCCGAGATCTGGCTCGAGGAGACGCGCGCAAGGGTGATCGCCGGCCAGTCGGTGCTGGTGCCCGCCGGGCGCAAGCACGGCTTCCGCAACGTGGGAACCGTGACGCTGCACGTCCACGCCGTGCTGGCGTCAGCGATCTTCGAGGCGCTGCCGGACGGCGGAAGCGAGATGACGCGGCGCTGGGAACCCGTCTCCGGATGAGGCTTACGCCTTCCGGCTGTCACCTCGCAAAAAATCTCCCTGCGCCTGTCGGGACCGCAACGCCCGGTTCGTCTTATTCATGAGCGCCGGTGATCGCGGCCTGACATCAAGGAGAAAGCGGAGCAATGACGATGCGTTTCATGGTGATCGTGAAGGCCAACCGGGACACCGAAGCGGGCAAGATGCCGTCGACGGAGATGCTGGCCGCCATGGGCAAGTTCAACGAGGAAATGGCGAAGGCCGGTGTGATCGAGGCGGGCGAGGGCCTGCATCCGACCGTCAAGGGCGCACGTATCGGATATGGACGCGGCGAGACCAGCGTCACAAGCGGCCCGTTCGACCTCTCTTCCGACCTGGTTGCCGGCTTCTGGCTGATCAAGACCGCGTCGCTGGATGAGGCGCTCTCCTGGATGAAGCGTGCGCCGTTCGAGCCCGGCTCCGAGATCGAGATCCGCCAGGTGTTTGCGGCGGAGGATTTCGGCGAAGCCTTCACGCCCGAGCTGCGCGAACAGGAAGAGCGGACACGCGCGGCAGCCGCGAAGAGTTAACCCCATCGTCATTCCGGGCCTGCGCCTCACGGCATCCCGGAGTAACGAAAAATAAGAGGATGCCCTATGCGATTCATGATGCTGATGATCCCGCTCGGCTACGAGACCGCGCCGAAGGACGTTCAACTCGATCCCGAGCGCGTCGCCGCCATGATGCGCTACAACGAGGCACTCCAGAACGCCGGCGTTCTGATCACGCTCGACGGTTTGCATCCGCCCTCGGCGGGCGCGCGCGTCTCGTTTGCGACCGGCGAGCCGATCGTGACCGACGGCCCCTTTGCCGAGTCCAAGGAAGTCTTGGGGGGCTACTGGATGATCGAGGTCGCTTCGCGCGAGGAAGCGATCGCCTGGGCGAAGAAGTGCCCGGCCTCGCCCAACGAGATCATCGAGATCCGCCAGGTACAGGAGATGGCCGACTTTTCGCCTGATGTGCAGGAGGCGGCCGCCGGCTTTGCCGAGCTGCGGAAAGGCAGCCAATCCGGCCGATAGCCAGCGCGATTGCCTTTCGTCAAAGCGTTAACGCAACGGAGGAGTGAAGCTCATGAGCACCAACGACACCTATCTCGCCGTCTTTCTCGGCAGCAAGGAGAGCGCGAAGATGGCCGCCTGGAATGCGCTGCCGGAAGCCGAACGCAAGGCGAAGGAGAAGGAAGGCATGGCGGCGTGGCATGCCTGGGTCCAGAAGCACCAGGGCGCGATCCAGGCCATGGGAGGCCCGCTTGGCAAGACCAAGAAGGTCGACGCCAGGGGTATCGCCGACATCGCCAACGAGATGGGCGCCTTCACCGTGGTCAAGGCCGCCTCGCACGAGGCCGCGGCAAAAATGTTCGAGAACCATCCGCATTTTGCGATCTTCCCGGGTGAGCGGGTCGAGATCATGCCGGTGCTGCCGATCCCCGGCGGTTAGCCGATCTTCGGACACACCCACACGTCATTCCGCGTTTGCGCTTTGCGCCCCCCGGAATGACGGTGTGCCCGGCCCGGAATGACTGCGTAACCGTGGAAATTACGGGGTTAATCAATCCCCGCCCGCGCTAGTGACCTTCGCGCCCGGCTCATGTAAAAGTCATTCACATGAGCTGGCGCAAGGACGAGCAGCGCCGCGCCGAGCGCGGCTATCATCACGGCAATCTGAAGGAGGCGTTGCTCCAGGCAGCGCTGGGGCTGATCGCCGAGAAGGGCGCGGCCGGCTTCACCTTTGCCGATGCCGCGCGGATGGCCGGCGTCAGCCCGGCCGCTCCCTACCGGCATTTTCGCGACCGCGACGAGTTGCTCTCTTCGATCGCCCAGCGTGGCTTCGAGCAGTTCGAGGCGCGCCTGACCGCCGCCTGGGACGATGGCCGCCCGGACACCGTCACGGCGTTCGAGCGCGTCGGCAAAGCCTATCTCGCCTTCGCGCGCGAAGAGCCCGCTTTCTATTCCGCAATGTTCGAATCCGGCCTGCCCGTCGACGCCAATCCGGCACTGATGGCAGCAGGCGAGCGCGCTTTCGGCGTCATTCGTGCGGCTGCAGAGCGCCTCGCAGCGTTGACGCCGCCGGGTACGCCGCGGCCGCCGGCGATGATGATGGCGCTGCACATCTGGTCGATGTCGCATGGCGTGGCCTCGCTGTTCTCCCGCGGCGACGCCGCCCGGCGCAAGCTGCCGATGACGCCGGATGAGCTGCTCGAAGCCGAGGTGCTGATCTATCTGCGCGGCCTTGGCTTCCCGATCGACCGTCGTACGGCGAAAGGCGCGGAGCCGCCGCCGGTGCCGCCGGAGGCATCCTCCGGTTCGGCCACCTCTCCGGGCGGCCCCTGGGGCAAGCTGAAATAAAGTTGCGCAAATAAATCGGCGGGCCTGTCTGGTGGCCGGCTTGACAAAACCGCGGGATCGGCTACCTATGTAAATGTTATTTACATTCACAACGGCGTGACAGCCGTGATGGAGATGGGAAATGGCCTACACCGCTGATGTCAATCGATGGCGCGGCCCCTCGGACGACCCCTACTACCGCCCCCACATGCTCGATACGCCCTGGCATCCCGGCTGGATTGCCGTGACCATCCTGGGCTTCATCATCTGGTGGCCGATCGGGCTTGCCCTTCTCTTTTTCACACTCGGGAGCAGAAGAATGTCGTGCTGGAGCCACCAGGATCGCTGGCAGAACAAGATGGAGAAGATGCAGTACCGGATGGACCGCATGCGCGACCGCATGGAGCGCCGCGGCTTCGGCTTTGGCTTCGGCCCGCCGTCTTCCGGAAACCGTGCCTTCGACGAGTACCGCACCGAGACTCTCCAGCGGCTCGAGGAAGAGCAGCGCGAGTTCAAGGATTTCCTGACGCGGCTTCGTCACGCCAAGGACAAGGAAGAGTTCGACCAGTTCATGGCGCAGCACAAGAGCCGTCCGACGCCGTCGAACGAGCCGCCGACGCAGGGCTGATCTGATCCTCAAAGCCTTCAGGCGCACGCCCCCAAAAGTCCTGATGGCCCCGAGCCGCCCGCCTGCGAACCCCGCAGGCGGGCGGTTTGGCTTTTGGGGGTAGAACCCAATCTGCGCCAGTCCCGACTAAAGCCCTGACGGTGGGCATTCCGCAAGCCGCGAACCAGAAGGCGCGAACGTGGACGAGGCTGAACGCGAACGGATGAAGCGATGTGCCTTTGCGCTGGATCGCGTAGCCACCGTCTGCCAGAAGGGCAGCTTTGGCATGCTCATGTTGCTCGTATTCTTTCCCAACTGGCCGGCCGGTTTCACGCCGGGGCAGGTGTTCGTCAGTTTCGTGCTGTACCAGCTCGCATCCCTCGTGCTGTACCATGCATCGCAGCGGATCATCCCGGAGGCGTTGCACGCATGAGCGTGTTCAGGGTTTCCATCTTCTTCATCCTCTATGTCCTGCCGGTGCTCATCGCCGTTGGAGGCTGGCTCTATGCGCTCGGCGTGCGCAGGCAAGGGCGGCGAGGCGCACAGTAAGCTGCCGCTATTTCGCGCGCGCTGCGAGCTCCTCGGCCATGCCTTTCGCCGCGCCGGGGCCGGCGTGCACGTGGACCTCCTTCGCAACGATCGGCTCGCCGCATTCGGAGCAGACCAGCACCGGATCGAACATCTTGCCGCAGTTCTTGTGCTGGTGAAGCATGGGGCGGCCGCGCTCGTCCACCATGTGGGTGTCGCCCCAATGCACGATCGCCATCACCACGGGATAGAGATCCAGTCCCTTCTGTGTGAGGATGTATTCGTAGCGCGTCGGATTCTCCTGATAGGGCGAACGCCTGAGCACGCCGAACCGGACGAGCTTCTTCAGGCGATCGGCGAGGACGTGCCGGGTGACCCCGAGCCGGGACTGAAACTCCTCGAACCGGCGCACGCGCAGAAAGCAGTCGCGCAGGATCAGCAGGCTCCAGCGATCGCCGATCACGGCCACCGTCCTGGCGACCGAGCACTGTTCCTGCTCAAGCGAATCCCACCGCATTCGTCCGACCCCGAAAAAACTGAAATTCCAATGCGTTCGTCGTGACTACGATACAAAATTCCAAAATGGAATGAAAGCTCGTGAGGAGGCGACAACTTGCCTATGTCTAGCCAAAAATGACGAATTGCTATAAAGTTCTATTTCAGAACTAGTAAGCAATGGACTGCGGGAGTAGCGACCCAGGCTCCAAGCTCTGCGGGAGGATGCGATGAAGGCGGCAATCGTGATCGGTGTGGGCCCGGACCGCGGGCTCGGCGCCCAGCTCTGCAGGCGGTTTGCTGCCGACGGGCTCAAAGTGATCGTAGCGGGCCGGACCTCGTCCACGCTCGAGGCTGTTGCGAACGCTATCGAGAAATCGGGAGGACAGGCCGTTCCCTTCGTCGCCGACGCCACCAGGGAGAGCGACGTCGCCGCGCTGTTCGACGCCGCCGGAAGCGACCTTGATCTCGCAATCTACAACGCCGGCAACAACACGCCCGGCAGAATCATCGAGATGGAAGCCGACTATTTCGAGAACGCCTGGCGTGTCGTCTGCTTCGGCGGCTTCCTGTTCGGCCGCGAGGCGATGCGTCGCATGGTGCCGAAGAAGACCGGCACGCTGCTATTCACCGGCGCCAGCGCTTCGCTGCGCGGGCGCTCCGGCTTTGGCGCTTTCAACTCTGCCAAGGCCAGCCTGCGCACGCTCGCCCAGGCGATGGCCAAGGAATATGCCCCCGACGGCATCCACGTCGGCCACGTCGTGGTCGACGGCGCGATCGCCGGCGACAAGATCATGAACCGCTTCCCCGATGCTGCGAGCCGGCAGGACAGCCTGATCAGCATCGAAGGCATCGTCGATGCGTTTGCCTTCCTCTACCGGCAGCCTGAACGGGCCTGGTCGTTCGAGCTCGACGTGCGGACGTCGAAGGAGAAGTGGTGAGGTCTTGTCCCTCGTCTCACCGATCAGGCGGCTGCCTTGTTCTTGATGGCTCCGACGATTGCGGTGAGGATCGCCCCGCCGGCGCCACCGGCGACGACTTGTGACACGACGCCGCCAACGCTCAAGTTTCCAGATTCTGCTGCGGCCATGATGGACGGAAGCAGCAGCGTAATGACCTGGCCGAGCACTCCGCCGCCGACCAGACCCGAAATGACGTTTCCGGCCATTCCGAGATCAAATGTCGGCGAAGACTTGCCCGCGCCAATTCCACCGAGTGCGCCCGAGACGAGGTTGATCAGAATCTGTTCCATGCGGATCTCCCGTACGAGGTCGTCGGGCAGTTCGCCAGCCACTGCAGTCGTCTGACGAGCGGCCCACTCCCGCATCGTCAGGCGGCTTGTGGGCAAAGACAATAGAGTGTGTTGCCGATCGCCCGGTGAAATAAACCCTCGCGCGTGGCACAAGCTGCATAGGGGCGTTTTCAGCTCGGCACCGTCTGCCGAGCGGCACTCTGGTAGGGTAGGCAAAGCGAAGCGTGCCCACCTCGTCTGCTTCCGCAGAAGCGGTGGGCACGGCGCTTCGTGCCTGTGCCCACCCTGCGAAGCTCTCAATACCCGGCGGCCAGTCCCGAGTTGCGCCGGGGATCGTTGGCGCCATAGTAGCGGTTGTTGCCGACCGGCTTGCCGTTCAGCGATGGCGCGCCGACGATGATGACCGCCAGATGGTTGGCGGGCTGCGGCGGGCCGAACTTGTGGCCTATGCCTTCCAGAATCTTGCGGGTGTCCGGCGACAGCGCATAGTCTTCGACATTGGTCAGGTCGGGCAGCCATTGCTGATGGATGCGCGGCATGTCGACGGCCTCCTGCGCATTCATGTCGTAGTCGATCGCGTTGATCATGGTCTGCAAGACAGCCGTGATGATGCGGCTGCCGCCGGGCGTGCCTACCACCATGACGGTCTTGCCGTCTTTGGTGACGATGGTCGGGCTCATCGAGGACAGCGGCCGCTTGCCGGGAGCAATGGAATTGGCCTCGCCCTGCACCAGGCCATAGAGGTTCGGCACGCCGACCTTGGCGGTGAAGTCGTCCATTTCATCGTTCAGCAGGACGCCGGTCTTGGCCGCCGTCACCTTGGCGCCGAACCAGTCGTTCAGCGTGTACGTCACCGAAACCGCGTTACCGTCCTTGTCCGCGATCGAATAGTGTGTGGTGTTGCTGCCCTCATGCGGCTCTACGCCCGGCTTGATGTCCTTGGAGATGCCAGCCTTGTTCGGATCGATCACGGCGCGGATCTTGGTCGCGTAATTCTTGTCGAGCAGACGATCGAGCGGGTTCTTCACGAAGTCCGGATCGCCGAGATAGCTGTTGCGGTCCACGTAAGCGTGGCGCATGGCCTCGATCTGGACGTGCACGGCCTGCGCGGAGTGATAGCCCAGCTGCCTTAGCGGATAGCCCTCCAGGATATTCAGGATCTCGCAGATGATGACGCCGCCGGAGCTCGGTGGCGGCGCGGAGATCACGTGGTAACCGCGATAGTCGCATTCGACGGGCGCGAGCTCGCGCGTCTTGTAGCCGTCGAGGTCGTCCTGCGTCAGCAGGCCTTTGCCGGCCTGGCTCGAGGCCACGATGGCGCTGCCGACCCAGCCCTTGTAGAAACCGTCGGTGCCTTTGCTGCTGATCTCGCGCAGGGTCTTGGCGAGCTCCGACTGCACCAGCTTTTCGCCCACCTGGAACGGCTGACCGTTGTTGAGGAAGATGGCGGCCGACGCAGGATCGTCCTGAAAATCCGCGGTGGAGGTAAGCAACAAGTCGATGTCGCCCTGGTCCAGCGCAAAGCCCTGCTCGGCGAGCTGGATCGCGGGGGCGAGCAGATCGGCGCGCTTCATGGTGCCGTACTTTTCGCGCGCATATTCCATGCCCGATACGGATCCCGGCACGCCAACGGCCAGGTGCCCCTTGGTCGAGATGCCCTTGATGACGTTGCCATCCTTGTCGAGATACATGTTGGCGGTCGCGCCCTTGGGCGCTGTCTCGCGGAAATCGAGGAAGGTCTTGCGGCCGTCGGCGAGCTCGATCGTCATGAAGCCGCCGCCGCCGAGATTACCGGCTGCCGGATAGACCACCGCCAATGCGTAGCCGACCGCGACTGCGGCATCGACGGCATTGCCGCCGCGCTTGAGCACATTCACGCCCACCTCTGTTGCCAGATGCTGCGCGGACACCACCATGCCGTTTTCCGCGGCGACCGGCGCGACCGATGCCGCACGCGCGGGGCTGAATGTTGTGAGGCTGACCGAGACGATCGCGGCGACGATCCACCGCACGCCTGTTGCTGATTTCTGCACGGGACGCTCCCTGGGCTGGGCCGGTGAATCCCGGCACATGTTGTTGTCGCCAAGAGAGCTACAGTTTGGGGCTCTAGCAAGGCGGAGGCGCGCGCACCACCGACCTCCAGATTCAACGAGCGATCCGGGAGCACAACGCCGCGAGGTTAGTTGGTCTCGCCCGGAAATTCGCTTGGCGTCACCCAAAAGCCGTAGCCGCAGAGGTCGAAGGGCCTGCGCCACTTGTCGATGTCGACCCCCGGCAGATGATAGTTTGCCTCGCCGGCCGCGATCGTAAAGCCCGATTTGGATTCGATCGCGTCGAGCAGGCGCGACTCGAGCTCCTGCCATCGCTTGCCATAGACTCTCTCGTCGTTTTTGCCGTAGCCGAGATAGCTCTGGTAGAAATTGGCCGCCGAGTTTTCGGCCGGCCGAACGTATTCGCCGGCGAGATTGATGTTGTTCCTTCCGGCGACGAGCGTGAGGCGCGCCTTGCCATCCGTCTTCGCTTGCGCCGGGTGCTTGATGAGCAGGGAGAATCCGCGGCCACACGCGAGCTCGAACACGATCTTGCCGTCCTCGACATAGGCGAGGATGTGCCCGTCATTTCTCTCGTCGTGGTAGGTCCAGCGGCTGGCTTGCGCGGCCGGTGCCGCCGTAATGCATGCCACGACGATGGCGGCAACCAGTTGGGCGGTCCTCATCTCTCCCTCCCTCGGAGCAATGTTCAACACAACGCAAGCTCGGCGCATGACGCTGTTTGGTGCGCCGTGCCGGGCGAATGGTTCAGAGAAGGCGCGGGACTGTCATTGCGAAGCAGTCCAAAATGCATCGCCGGCAAAACTCTGAATTGCGTCGCGCAGCCGAGGCGCGCGCTGACAGGCTCAATCGCGCTGTGACTTCGGTGGCGCCGCGCACTCCGCTCTGCTCCCTCCCCCCTTGCGGGGGAGGGCAGGGGAGGGGTAGCCCAGGGGAAGGCGTATCCATCGTTGAGAAAACCTCGCGGAGGGAGTCCCCGTGGGGCACCCCCTCCCTGGCGCCCCCGCAAGGGGGAAGGGAACCGACCTTGCTCTGGGCTGACTGCGCTCCCCCGAAAGACAATGGCTCCATGCGGGCGGAATGCCGCACCAATCCCTGCCAAGCCCCTGGCCTGCCTTCCTTTCCGGCAGCCGAATGCGCCCGCGCTAACCCCGCATTAACTATCGGCGGCGTCTGGTAGGGTCGGCAAGTCGCGCCCAATGGCTTAGTCGAGGCCCTTAGTTTTGACATCTTGGCAGGGAAAGCAGACGGCCGGCTTTGGACGGGCCGCTGCAATCCAAAAAGACAAGGCTTTGCGCAGGCTTGGCGACTGCGCGCGACCCGCGCGGCTTTGGGGAACCGGCAGCCATTTCGCTCCCGGAGGACATGGAACGATCGCCTTGAGAGGATACTGCTTATGAATCCGGCCGACGTCGCTCAGTCAGCCCTGCCGGTTGCTGCTTCCGCCGACGTGTCGCTGATTGCGCTGTTCTGGCAGGCTCACTGGATCGTGAAAGGGGTCATGCTGGGCCTGTTAGCCTGCTCGGTCTGGGTCTGGGCGATCGCGATCGACAAGATCTTCCTCTATGCGCGCACCCGCCGCTCGATGGACCGTTTCGAGCAGGCGTTCTGGTCCGGCGAGTCGATCGAAGAGCTCTATCGCACGCTGTCGGCCAAGCCGACCCATTCGATGGCGGCCTGCTTCGTCGCGGCGATGCGTGAGTGGAAGCGCTCGTTCGAAAGCCACGCGCGCTCGGTCGCGGGCCTTCAGATGCGCATCGAGAAGGTGATGAACGTGTCGATCGCGCGCGAGATCGAGCGGCTGGAACGGCGCCTCCTGGTGCTCGCGACCGTCGGCTCCGCCGGCCCCTTCGTCGGCCTGTTCGGCACCGTCTGGGGCATCATGTCGAGCTTCCAGTCGATCGCGGCTTCGAAGAATACCTCTCTGGCGGTGGTGGCGCCCGGCATCGCCGAGGCGCTGTTTGCGACGGCAATCGGCCTTATCGCCGCCATTCCTGCCACTATTTTCTACAATAAGTTCACCTCCGAGGTGAACCGGCAGGCCCAGCGGCTCGAGGGCTTTGCAGATGAATTTTCAGCCATCCTGTCCCGTCAGATCGACGAGCGTGGGTGAGGGGCACTATAGTGAAGACCATCGTGGGCTCTAGATCATGGCGATGAACGTAGCCAGTTCGTCCGGTGGCGGCGGCCGCCGCAGCCGGCGCAAATCGGTCATGGCCGAGATCAACGTCACGCCGATGGTCGACGTGATGCTGGTGCTGCTCATCATCTTCATGGTCGCAGCGCCGCTGATGACGTCGAATATCGACATCGACCTGCCGGTCGCCAACGGCGGCAGGTCGATCTCCTCGAACGCGCCGCCCTTGACGCTATCGGTGAAGCGGACGACCGGCGGCTGCAATTCGAATGTGGAATTGTATCTCGGCGACAGCCCGATCTCGGCTGCGGATCTCCAGCCCAAGATCGAGGCGATCAAGGAGACGCGGTCCGACGCCGAACGGGTCGTCTATCTGCGCGGTGACAAGGACGTCTGCTACACCGACATGATGAAGCTGCTGGGGCAGGTGCGCGCCGCCGGCTTCAAGGCCAATATCGTGATTATCCCGGAGCAGGGATGAAGGTCAAAGTCGACAAGACTGTTGTTGCGTCGATTGTTCTCCACGTCCTCGTGATCGGCTGGGGGCTGATCTCCTTTAGCTCGCGCGCCCTCGAAGTGCCGGAAGAGTCCGTCATTCCGGTCGATATTTCATTGGATCAGCCGGCCAAGGCAACCGCCGGCGTGCAGACCGCCGAAAAGGACAAGCAGAAGCCCAAGGTCGACAAGGTTGCTCCGGAAGTGACGCCGCCCGAGGAGTCCCAGGGCAAGATCACGACCAAGAAGGAGCTGATCCAGACCAACACGACGCCTCCGCCGCCGCCGAAGGTGGTGGAGAAGCCCGTTGAGAAGAAGCCGGATCCGCCGAAGCCGGTTCAGGAAAGTAAGGCCAAGGAAGAGAGCAAGCCGGCCGACAAGAAGCCCGAGGAAAAGATCGATCCGATCGCCGACGCCTTGAACAAGCCGGAGAAGGAGAAGAAGCCGCCGCCGCCCAAGCAGCAGGAGGCCAAGCCCCAGCCGCCGAAGCCGAAGGACCGGCCGTTCAATCCGATGGACATCATGGCCAAGCTCGAGGACAAGCGCGATCCGACGCGGCACGAGATGACGGGCGCGACGCCGAATGCGACCAGTGCACTGGGAACGCAGAACGGCAAGGACACCGCGATCGTCGCGACGTGGAAGGGTGCGTTCGTCGCCGCCGTCAGGCGCTGCTTCAGATTCCCCTACAACGGGCAGGATGCGGATCAGTTCGAGGTCGATATCGACATCCAGATGCGTCCGGACGGCACGGTTGCCTCCTCGCCAACGATCGTCGCCGTGCGCGGACCGTCGCGCTCGGTCGGCACGGCGATGGCCGAGAGCGCAAAACGCGCGGTCGAGGAGTGCCAGGCCTATGCATTCCTGCCCAAGGCGCAATACGACACCTGGAAATACATTCCGATGACGTTCGGCCTCAAAGATATGCTGTAAGCGTGAAAAGACATAACTCAGATGAATAAGATGCGACTGCTTTCTCGACGTGGGTTCATCATCGCCGCAGGATCGACCGCCACCGTGCTGGCCGGCCGCTCCGCATTTGCGCAGGGGCGCCTCAAAGTCGACCCGACCGAATTCCAGCCGATTCCGATCGCGATCCCGAATTTCGTGGCAGGCTCGCCGTCTGACGGCGAGGTCGGCGCCGGCGTGACGCAGGTGATCACCAACAACCTGAAGCGCTCGGGCCTGTTCAATCCGATCGATCAGGCGGCTTATCTCGAGCGGATAACCAATATCGACGTCGCGCCGCAATTCCAGAGCTGGAAGCAGATCAATGCCCAGGCGCTGGTTACCGGCCGCATGACGCGCCAGCCGGACGGTCGGCTCAAGGCCGAATTCCGCCTGTGGGACGTCGTCTCGGGCCAGCAGCTCACCGGCCAGCAATATTTCACCTCGCCGGAATACTGGCGCCGCATCTCTCACATCATCTCCGACCAGATCTATCAGCGCCTCACCGGCGAGACGGGCTATTTCGACAGCCGCGTCGTCTTCGTGGACGAGAGCGGGCCGAAGGAGCGCCGCGTCAAGAAGCTCGCGATCATGGACCAGGACGGCGCAAATGTGCGCTATCTGACGCGCGGCTCGGACCTCGTGCTGACGCCGCGCTTCTCGCCGAACTCGCAAGAGATCACCTACATGGAGTTCGGCCAGGGCGATCCGAAGGTCTATCTCTACAACATCGAAACCGGCCAGCGCGAAATCGTCGGCAATTTCCCGGGCATGACCTTTGCGCCGCGGTTCTCGCCGGACGGCCAGCGCGTCATCATGAGCCTCCAGCAGGGCGGCAACTCCAACCTGTTCGTGATGGATCTGCGCTCGCGCTCGACCACGCGGCTCACCGACACGCCGGCGATCGACACTTCTCCTTCGTACTCACCGGACGGCACCCGCATCTGCTTCGAGTCCGATCGCGGCGGCAGGCCGCAGATCTATGTGATGGCGGCAAGCGGCGGACCGGCGCAGCGCATCTCCTTCGCCAAGGACGACACCAACGCCAGCTATTCCACGCCGGTATGGTCGCCGCGCGGCGACTACATCGCGTTCACGCGACAAGGTGGCGGACAGTTTTCGATCGGCATCATCAAGCCCGATGGCAGTGGCGAGCGTCTTCTCACCTCCGGCTTCCACAACGAGGGACCGACGTTCGCGCCGAACGGCCGCGTCGTGATGTTCTTCCGCGATCCCGGCGGCAATGGTGGGCCGTCGCTGTTCAGCGTCGATATCTCGGGGCGCAACGAGCAGCGCGTGCCGACACCGGGCTACGCATCCGACCCCGCCTGGTCGCCGTTGCTGTCCTCAACGTCAGGCCAGTAAATCGCCGGCAGCGCGCGTGTTCGCGCGCTCCTTTTCTCGCGGAAAATCTGCGAGCTTTGCTTTTCCGGCAAACATTCGTTCATCCTGAGCTGGGTAAAATTTTCCTAGTCAGTTGATTTGTCATATGAATTTTGATCGCACGCGTTGCAAAACAACGCGAACTTAACGATGTTCCCTCAGAAAGACTTCATACCGGCTGGGTAAAAGTACGCAGCAAACAGGGCGCGTACCACCGAAATGCAGCTCGCATCTGAGAGTGCAAAGACCGATCAGGAAGCTTCCCCGACGATTCGCGCGGCGTTGATCGATTCGCTGTTCCAAGACCCTGGCCCATTGTTCGCCGGCGCGCTTTGCGCTGCAGTTGCTGCACTGATGACGGCGTTGAAGACCGGGAACGTGTGGCTGTGGCCGTGCGTGGGGCTTTTGATACTAAGCGGCGCCGGCCGCGCCATTGATGTTGGCCAATTTCAAAATCAACGATCGAAGCTGTCGCCGAAGGATGTGATCGGGTGGGAAATTCGCTACCAGATCGGTGCGATGGCGTATGCTGCTGCGCTTGGGTTGTGGTGCATCATTGCATTGATCGGCAGCGACGACGCGGTGGCACATATGATCGCCACTTCGGTCACACTTTGCTACATGGCCGCCGGTGGTGCTCGTACCTATGGTCGTCCTTGGATCTTTCACATCCAAGTGCTGCTGGCGTGTGGCCCGCTCACGCTCGGATTGGCCTTGCAAGGCGGTCCATATTACATCGTGATGGCGTTCCTGAACGTACTGTTCTTCTTCGCCCTCAAGCAGCTTTCCACCAGTCTGCAGGCGATGTTCGTGCGCGCCTTGCTGGCCCGCGAGCGAGAGGCATCGCTTGCGAGCCAGTTCGATACCGCGCTGAACAATATGCCTCACGGATTATGCATGTTCCGCGCCGACGGCGTGCTGGCGGTGATGAATCGTCGCTTCGCCGATCTGATGGAGCTGTCGGACGATGTGGTCAAGCGCTGCGCTAGCGCCGCCAACATCATTTCGGCATGCGTTGCGTCAGGCGCGATCTCGGCGGAGAGCGGCAATCTGATCCTGTGCGAGATCGAGGACGCGAGGATCCGCGAAATCACCACCACCGACCCCGATCTGCAGCGCGGGCGGACCCTGTCCTGGACGTTCCAGCCGATGGCCGACGGCGGCACGGTCATGCTGATCGAGGACATCACCGAGCGCAAGAACGCCGAAGCCCGGATCAGCCATCTCGCCCGCTATGACGAGCTAACGACACTGCCCAACCGCGTCAATTTCCGCGACGAGATCGAGCGTCTTCTCGCGATTTCGCAGCATTCCGAGCGCCTTTCGGCGCTGCTGTTCGTCGATCTCGACCAGTTCAAGCAGGTCAACGACACGCTTGGCCACCCCTGCGGCGACCAGCTCCTGTGCGCGGTGGCGAACCGCCTGCGCGAGATGCTGCGCCCCGAAGATTTCGTCGCCCGCTTCGGCGGCGATGAGTTCGTCGTGTTCCAGCAGAACCTCAATTCGCCCGAGGATGCCGCGGCGCTTGCCCGCCGCATCGTCGAGCGGCTCAGCGAGCGCTACCGCATCGACAATCATCTGGTCGAGATCGGCGCCAGTGTCGGCATCGCACTGACCTCGCCCGAGGGCTCCAGCGCCGATACGCTTTTGAAGAATGCCGACATGGCGCTCTACCGCGCCAAGGCCGACGGCCGCGGCACCTTCTGCTTCTTCCGCGACGAGATGGCGGCAACCGTCGAGGCCCGCCGCATCCTCGAGCTCGATCTGCGCAAGGCGCTGGCCAACGAGGAGTTCGAGCTGTTCTACCAGCCGCTGGTCAATCTGAAGTCCGGCAAGATCACCACCTGCGAGGCGCTGCTGCGCTGGAACCATCCGGTGCGTGGCACCGTCTCACCGGTCGACATCATTCCGGTCGCCGAGGATATGGGACTGATCGTGGATCTCGGCCGCTGGATCCTGCGCCGGGCCTGCATGGAATGCATGAAGTGGCCGGAAGCGGTCAGCGTCGCCGTCAACTTCTCGCCGCAGCAATTCCACCAGCGCGATGTGCTCAGCGAGATCCGCTATGCGCTCGAGGTCTCAGGGCTCCCGGCCCATCGCCTCGAGATCGAGATCACCGAGTCCTCCCTGCTGCGCAATACGCAGCTCACGCATGACATCCTGTCGCAGTTGCACGCGCTCGGGGTCAGCATCTCGCTCGATGATTTCGGCACCGGCTATTCGAGCCTCAGCTACCTGCATAACTTCCCGATGCAGAAGGTGAAGATCGACCGCTCCTTCCTCGAAGGCATCGACACCGACCGGCCGCTGACGCTGCTGCGCGGCGTGGCGCGGCTGTCCGCCGACCTCGGCATGTCGGTGGTGGTCGAGGGCATCGAGACCAACGAGCAGCTCGAACTGATCAGTGCCGACGGCACCATCACTGAGGGCCAGGGGTATCTGTTCAGCCGCCCTGTCCCAGCCGTGCGGATGCGCCAGCTCCTGAATGCCTCCCATGGTCGGCGCGGCGAGGACCATCTCCAGGTTGTCGGCTCGCGCTCGTTCGCCTGATACCTTTCTCTCTTCGCTAATGTCGATCGAGGCATGAATCCGTAATTCTACGGGGTTAACCCTAAAATAGTGATTGTTTTGCTTAATCATTAAGGAGCTGTTAATAAATTGCCGCACGCGCCAAAGTTGTTGACGTTTAGGAGTATCGAATGGAGTCTGCCGCCGCCCAGCCTGTGGTCCCGGCGCGGACGTGGGATCCGATGGAAAATGTCGACTATCGGCTCGTGGAAACGCCGGAGGAGTGGGAAGAGGTCAATAGTCTCCGCTATCGGGCCTATCTGCGCGAAGGCGCCATCCTCCCGTCCGAGTCGGAGCGGGTTACTGACCGTTACGACGATCTGCCCAACAGTTTTACGTTCGCGGTCTACATTCGAGGAGAGCTGTACAGCTCGATCAGGATCAGCGTTCTGACCCCAAAGTGGCGCGATTCGCTGTCGTCGGAGATGTTTAGCGATCTGCTTCATCCTGAACTCGATCGGGGCAAGATCATCATCGACCCGACCCGCTTCGTGGCGGACCCTGAAAAGGTGAAGAAATTCCCGGAACTGCCGTATGTCACGGTGCGCCTTGGCTACATCGCCTGCGGTCATTTCAACGCGGATATCGGGCTTGCCAATGTTCGCGCCGAACACCGCGCGTTCTATCGGCGGGTCTTCCTGCAAGAGCCTTGGGGGCAGCCGCGGCTGTATCCCGGATTGATTAAGCCGGTCGGACTTATGGCGGCCCATTATCCGAGCATCCGAGAAAGGGTGTTCCATCGATTCCCCTTCATGCGATCCAGCGCCTTCGAGCGCCGAATGCTGTTTCAGCGCCGATCTGGAAGCAAACTT
This sequence comes from Bradyrhizobium sp. CCGUVB23, assembly GCF_024199885.1. NCBI lineage: Bacteria > Pseudomonadati > Pseudomonadota > Alphaproteobacteria > Hyphomicrobiales > Nitrobacteraceae > Bradyrhizobium > Bradyrhizobium sp. CCGUVB23. Next base: position 2,850,644 of record NZ_JANADQ010000001.1, on the reverse strand, counting down.
CCCCAGTTAGACGAGACCAAGAGCGCAGAGCTCGTGTCGCTTCAGGCGATGTCCTTGGGGGCCAAGTAGGCCATTCCAGGAGGTGTTCCTCAGTCGAGGCCCGGCCCAGGTTTCCACGTCCGCAGCTTCTTTCCGATCTGAAGTGGCTTGCCTTCACCATCACGCCACATTTACAACCCATTAACCATCGCGGTTGCTTTTCGCCGATCGGGGGCATTTGACCGGCCGTAGCAACGTCCCATCAAGGTTGACGGAACGTTCGCTTAACCAACCCCCTGTAGACCGGACGGCAGTGGACTAACGTGAGCGTGGAGGCTCCGGAATGAAACATCCTATGCGTATCCTCCAGGGATTGAAGCTGGTCGCGGTGCTTGCCGTCGCGCTGTCGATGGGCGCCTGCGCCAACAAGAACCTTGCTTCGGATGCGATGGCCAACGCTGCTACGCCGGGCAGCCAGCAGGATTTCGTCGTGAACGTGGGCGACCGCGTGTTCTTCGAGAGCGATCAGACCGATCTGACGCCGCAGGCGATCGTCACGCTGGAGAAGCAGGCGCAGTGGCTCCAGAGCTATCCGCGCTACTCCTTCACCATCGAAGGTCATGCGGATGAACGCGGAACCCGCGAATACAATATCGCGCTCGGCGCGCGCCGTGCCCAGTCGGTACGCTCGTTCCTGGCTTCGCGCGGCATCGACCCGAACCGCATGCGCACCATCTCGTACGGCAAGGAGCGGCCGGTCGCCGTCTGTAACGACATCTCCTGCTGGTCGCAGAACCGTCGTGCCGTCACCGTGCTGAACGCGAGCTCCTGAGCGAGGCGTCGTTCCGTCAAGGAAACCTGACCAAGGAAACCTGATTTGCCGGCGCCCCCTTGGGCGCCGGTTTCGTTTCACGGACCAAGTCATAGAAAGCCCTTGGTACCAGTCACATTTTTGGCGTACTCCCACTCTCAATGTTTCGCGCGGCGAGTTGTCCGCCGCGTGCCACGTCGCTTTCGTCGTCAGGGCAAGATGTCATCCAGATTCCAGGCTTTTACCGGCACCGTGGCGATCGCCGCGCTGCTTTCGCTGTGCTCGCCCGCCTTCGCGCAGTCGGACGATGCCGACCCGGAGATGCGGATCGAGCGGCTTGAGAACCAGCTGCGCCAGCTCACTGGCCAGAACGAAGAGCTGCAGTACCGCAACCGCCAGCTCGAGGAGCGCCTCCGGCAGCTCGAAGGTGGCGCGCAAGGAGCCCCCGGACAGGGGCCGGCACAGCCTAATGTCGCGGCTGCCCCGCCCATGCAGCCCGCGCCGGGTTATCGGCAACAGCAGCAGCCGGTGCAGCAGCCAGCCTATGAGCCGCAGGTCGCTGCGCCCGCACCGATCGTGCAGGAGCAGCCGGCGCCGGGAGCGCCCGGCACCCGCCGGCGTGGCGATGCGTTCGATCCGAATCAAAATCCCAATGCCCCCGGTGCGCCGCGCGCGCTCGGCGGTGGTCAGCAGCCGATGGCGGCGGGAGCACCGGTCGGCGCGCCCGGCGGCCGCGGCGCCGGCGAGCCGCTCGACCTTGGCAACACCGGCGGACGCTATCCGCAAGCGGCAGCGCCGGCCGCGCAGCCCGGCTATCCGGCGGCGCAGCCAGGTTATCCGGCGCCGGCCGCAGGCGGCGGTCTGGCGACCCAGCCGCCCTCGCAATCGCCGCGCGACGAGTTCGACCTCGGTATCGGCTACATGCAGCGCAAGGACTATGCGCTGGCCGAGCAGACCATGAAGACCTTTACGCAGAAATATCCGAGCGATCCCCTGCTCGGCGACGCCCAGTACTGGCTCGGCGAGAGCTACTTCCAGCGTCAGCAATATCGTGATGCCGCAGAGGCCTTCCTCGCCGTCACCACGAAATATGACAAGTCCGCAAAAGCTCCGGACTCCCTGCTGCGGCTCGGCCAATCGCTGGCCGCGCTGAAGGAGAAGGAAGCCGCCTGCGCCGCTTTCGGCGAGGTCGGCCGCAAATTCCCGCGCGCCTCAGCCGGCGTCAAGGCCGCCGTCGATCGCGAGCAGAAGCGGGTGAAGTGCTAGCCGCTTTGCCTCATTGGAGCGTTTTCCAGCGAGGTGGACACCGGTTCGCGTGAAGAGCCACGTTCCGATTCAATCGGAAAGGAAACGGCTCTAGAGCGCTGACAATGCGGATGGCGCTGCGCTAAATAGGCGCGCCATCCTGCGGGCAGCGTCATGTCAGACGACGACAATTCTCCGATCTCGGCGCGCGAGGCGAAGCTGCTCTTCGCCGACTTAAGACGCGCGCCGGCGCTCGTGCTTGCGGTTTCGGGCGGGCCGGATTCCGTCGCGCTGATGTGGCTTGCCGCGCGCTGGCGCAAGACTCTCGCGAGAGGCCCACGGCTGATCGCAGTCACTGTCGATCATGGCCTCCGGCCGCAAGCGGCGCGCGAGGCGCGCGACGTCAAGCGTCTGGCGCGTTCGCTCGATCTGCCGCATCGGACGATGCGCTGGAGCGGGGCCAAGCCGAAGACCGGCCTGCCCGCCGCAGCGCGGGACGCGCGCTACCGACTGCTGATGCAGGCCGCGCGCGCGGCCGGCGCGACCCATGTGCTCACCGCGCATACCCGTGACGACCAGGCCGAGACTTTGCTGATGCGATTGTTGCGCGGCAGCGGCATCGCCGGTCTGTCCGCGATGGCGCCCGTCACGGAGCGGGACGGGATCGCGCTGGCGCGTCCGCTGCTCGATGTGCCGAAGGCGCAGCTGATCGCGACCTTGAAGCGCGCTAATATCGCTTTCGCTGACGATCCGACCAACCGCGACACCGCCTTCACGCGCCCGCGGCTGCGGGCGCTTTTGCCGCAGCTTGCTGCCGAAGGCGGCAGCGCGCGCAATCTGGCGCGGCTCGCGGCGCGGCTCGCCCGTGCCAATGCCGCAGTCGACGTGCTGGCTGACGGCGCCGAGCGCTTTCTCGCTCTGAGGGATCGCGATCGCCCGCCGCCCGATGCGCCCGCGCGAAGCTTCGAAGTCTCGGCCTTCGCGACACTACCCGAGGAGGTGCGTTTGCGGCTCCTGATGCGGGCGATCGACGCTGTCGGGCACGAGGGGCCGGCGGAACTTGGCAAGGTCGAGTCCCTTTTGGCGGTCCTCGACCGCGGTATTGCCGACGGCATGGGCGGTCGCGCCGTCGGAGCCAGTCGGCCGCACGTCAAACAGACGCTCGCCGGGGCCCTCATCAGCCTGTCCCGGGGGCGCATCCTGATCGAGCCGGCGCCGGCCCGGCGTGTCAGGGCCGGATCATGACACCGGCTCGCTCGCCCTTGCCCCTCAGGACACCTTAACCAGGCTTAACCAGGCCGGAAAAACCCAGCCTGCCCCGCCATTATTTCCGCGGGAATCGGGCTAAGATGGGATAAATAGTCCCATCTCGTTCCCTTGGCAGCGACCGGGGCGGCACCTAAATTGTATGCGTCTAACCGAGAGGATTCCTTGGGGATTTTCTCTAGCTTGCCCAAGGAATAGGGCCGCGATCCGCGCGACCACGAAGGAAGATCGATGAACGCCAATCTGCGCAATTTCGCCCTCTGGGTCATCATTGTCTTGCTGCTATTGGCGTTGTTCACGCTCTTCCAGAATCCCGGCCAGCGCGCCTCCTCCCAGGACATCGCCTTCTCGCAGCTCCTGAGCGAGGTCGATCGGGGCAATGTGCGCGACGTTGTGATCCAGGGACCGGAGATTCACGGGACGTTCACCAACGGCTCGAGCTTCCAGACCTATGCCCCCAACGACCCGACGCTGGTGAAGCGCCTCTACGACAGCAAGGTCCAGATCACCGCGAAGGCGCCCGGCGACAACGTGCCGTGGTTCGTCTCGCTGCTGGTCTCCTGGCTGCCCTTCATCGCGCTGATCGGCGTGTGGATCTTCCTGTCGCGGCAGATGCAGGGCGGCGCCGGCAAGGCGATGGGCTTTGGTAAGTCGCGCGCCAAGATGCTGACCGAGGCGCATGGCCGCGTCACCTTCGAGGACGTCGCCGGCGTCGACGAGGCCAAGCAGGACCTCCAGGAGATCGTCGAATTCCTGCGCGATCCCGGCAAATTCCAGCGTCTCGGCGGCCGTATTCCGCGCGGCGTGCTGCTGGTCGGCCCGCCCGGCACCGGCAAGACGCTGATCGCGCGCGCGGTCGCGGGCGAAGCCAACGTGCCATTCTTCACCATTTCCGGTTCCGACTTCGTCGAGATGTTCGTCGGCGTCGGTGCCTCGCGCGTGCGCGACATGTTCGAGCAGGCCAAGAAGAACGCGCCCTGCATCATCTTCATCGACGAAATCGATGCCGTCGGTCGTCACCGTGGCGCCGGCCTCGGCGGCGGCAATGACGAGCGCGAACAGACGCTGAACCAGTTGCTGGTCGAGATGGACGGCTTCGAGGCGAACGAGGGCGTGATCCTGATCGCCGCGACCAACCGTCCCGACGTGCTCGATCCCGCGCTGCTGCGTCCGGGCCGCTTCGACCGCCAGGTCGTGGTGCCCAATCCGGATGTCGTCGGCCGCGAGCAGATTTTGAAGGTTCACGTCCGCAAGGTGCCGCTCGCGCCGGATATCAACCTCAAGACCATCGCGCGCGGCACGCCCGGCTTCTCCGGCGCCGACCTGATGAATCTCGTCAACGAGGCTGCCTTGACTGCCGCCCGCCGCAACAAGCGGATGGTGACCCAGGCAGAATTCGAGGAAGCCAAGGACAAGGTGATGATGGGCGCCGAGCGCAAGTCGCTCGTCATGACCGAGGAAGAGAAGCTGCTGACGGCCTATCACGAGGGCGGCCACGCCATCGTCGGCCTCAATGTCCCGGCGACCGATCCGATCCACAAGGCGACCATCATTCCGCGCGGCCGCGCGCTCGGCATGGTCATGCAGCTCCCCGAACGCGACAAGCTGTCGATGTCGCTGGAGCAGATGACCTCGCGCCTCGCCATCATGATGGGCGGCCGCGTCGCCGAAGAGCTGATCTTCGGCCGCGAGAAGGTGACCTCGGGTGCCGCCTCCGACATCGAGCAGGCCACGCGCCTTGCCCGCATGATGGTGACGCGCTGGGGCCTGTCGGAAGAACTCGGCACGGTCTCCTACGGCGAGAACCAGGACGAGGTATTTTTGGGCATGTCGGTGTCGCGGACGCAGAATGCTTCCGAGGCGACCGTCCAGAAGATCGACTCCGAGATCAAGCGCCTGGTCGAGGAGGGCTACAAGGAGGCGACCCGCATTCTCACCGAGAAGCATGCCGACCTCGAAGCGCTGGCCAAGGGCCTGCTCGAGTTCGAGACGCTGACGGGGGATGAGATCGTCGATCTCCTCAAGGGCAAGAAGCCGAACCGCGAGTCCGTGCTCGAGCCGAGCACGCCGCGCGCTTCCGCGGTGCCGCCGGCCGGCAAGTCGCGCCCGCGGCCCGATCCGGATCCCGGCCTGGAGCCGCAGCCGCAGGCGTAATCGCAAGCGGCCGATCGAATTGAAAAACGCGGCGGCAACGCCGCGTTTTTTGTTGGCGATGGTGGTCTGCGACGCGGGCAACTCGGCACCCCGTCATTGCGAGCCACCCGGGCCGCACGAAGCGCGGCCCGGGTGGCTCGCAATTGTCGGTGTTGGTGCAGCTGTGCTCGAAACTCAGGTCTCGTGCCCCGGACGCAGCGCAGCGCCCCTTCGGCGGTGCGCTGCAGAGCCGGGGCCTATGCAGCGGCGGTTTGCGCGGCCTTCTGGGTCCCGGCTCTGCGCCGCAACGCCAAGAGCGTTGCGGCGCGTCCGGGACACGAGAGCGAGGAAGTTCGTCACTCACACTCGGTCATTGCGAGCCAACCGAGCAGGTGTGGGCGGGCAAAGGCGCGCACGCGCCGTGCCAATCATCTCTCGGTAACAGCGACAGAAGTGGTTGGCACGCTCGCGCTTTGCCCACGCTACAACTGAGGTTCGCAGAAGGACTGTCGATGTCTGCTCGGTGCCAACAGCAAACTAAGCGTCGGCCGGCGAGGGACGATGCTTCAGCCAATAGTCGATCTGCCACCCCTCGTAGCCAAGCAATTCGCCAAAGCGCCGTTCGCGGTTGTCGGCCCAAGCTCCGGGTTCGTTCAGGAGCGTAAGCATGGCATCAATCCGCCACTCGTGGCCCGGTAAGGCGTAGAACAGCATCCGATATTCCAGCTGTGGCAGGTCAGGGCATGCTCCAATCGCTTCGCGTCTTATCAGGTGGCCAACGGCAACATGCCTGTCGAACATCCGCCAATATCGAATACAGATGTCTGGCTCACGACCGACGAACTCCATGAAATATGCGAGGGGCTTGACGCCCCTCAGCATTAGGCCGAGTTCTCTATTGGTGTGAACCAAATAGGGCAGCTGACGAAGCCATTCGGAAGGCATGTTGGGCATGTTGACCGCACAACGTTGATTTCTGCCAAGGGGCAAACGGCGAAACGACCGGAGCGTCCACCTAAGTCTGCATCACCTTTAGAAGCGGCATCTCATTTAAAGTACAAGCCCTACAGTTCCATCCTCAATTCGATGACGTCGCAGCCCCGCCGTCCGCATCGTCCCGCACGTGGATCACCGCGATGTCGTCGGCATAGATCCGTTTCCAACCCTTGAGGTGATCGAGGATCTGCGGGCCCGGGGCATCGGCAACCAGCAGCGTCGCGTCGATCTTATATTCGTCGAGCAGGCGCGGCAGAATCTCGGGCTGCTTCCCTTCGGTCGCCTTGAAGAAGTCCATGACGAATTTCTCGCCATAGAGCTCGGCGCGGCCGTCGACGAAGACCGGGACATCGCGCGAGATCAGATAGCCTCCGAACTGGTAGGCGTTGAAGATGCGCTGCACCTTGCGTTGTTTGAGCACGTCGACCGCGGCGACGGGCGTCTGAAACATCGTGAACGCGAAGCGGTGATGTCCCATATAGATCACCGTCGAGGTCCAGCCAGCTGCCACGATCATCAGCGCGCCCGTCACGGTGACGTAGCGAGCCGGCCAGATTTCGTCATTGCCCGAGTCCGGTGCGGGGCGCGGTGACAATTGCCCGAGCGGCTTTGCCAGCACGAGCGGCACCAGGAACGCAAATGCCTCGATGCTCCTGACATGCGTCAGCGCGCTCCAGGTCAGGAACAGGATCAGGAAAATTCGCGGCGCCGACAGCACGAGGCCGCGATAGAAGCCGATGGCGATAAGGCCGAGCAGCGCGCCTTCGAACGCCGAGAACGAGGCGAAATTCGCCGGCATCCACTCGAAGATCACCGTCAGCAGTTCGCCGAGGTTGAGGATGTTGGTCGCGCCCCATAGCGTCCTCCAGCCATACGGCGTGGCGCAGCTTGCGATCAGCGCGGCGATGCCGAACAGCACCCAGCGCAGGAATAGCTGGATCCGTCGTCCTTTCTCGGCGTGCTCGACCGCCTCGAGCGCGATCGGGCCGATCAACGCCAGGCCCAGCACGAAGCCGCCATGCAGGTTCGCCCACAACACCATCAACGGCAGCCAGAGCCATGACGGCGCGCTCCGGCGATCGGCGGCCGCCATCAACACGCCGGCCCACAGCACCATGACGGGCAGCGCCAGGATGTGCGGACGCGCCAGAAGGTGATGCAGCGACAAGACCAGCGCCAGCATCGCAAACAGCACCGAGCGCGGAAGCTCGAGATGCGCGTCGAGCAGATAGACGAAGATTGTGACAGTGAGCGCGATCCCGACCGTCGTGAGGATCACCGGTCCCGCCCAGCCCCATTGCGCATAGGAGCTCGCGAACGCTACTTGCGACAGCCATGAGGTGGAGATCCAGGGCTGGCCCGACCGCGTGAAGGAATAGATGTCCGTATAGGGCAGCGCGCGATGATCGAGAATCCATTGCCCGATCTTGATCTGCCAGAACGAGTCGGAATCCTGGAGCAGCGTGTCGCCGATAAAGAGGAAGCAAAGATAGGCGCCCGCGCCGACGCAGAGCGGCACCAGGACTCGCGCGCGGCTCTGCATGGCCATGCTGTAGGTAGAGGAGAGGGACATTCCGCCTCGTCGTTTCTGCCGGACGTTGATCCTGCCGGCTTCCAAAGCATGATCCGGAAAAGTGTGAAGCGGTTTTCCCTCGCGACAAACGCGGAACGCGTTTGCGCGGAGATCATGCTCAAACAAGAACCTAAAGCGCGATGACGCTTCATCGCGCTTTAGCGGGCGGCATTGGACCATGACGGTCATAACTTCGAGTAAACCGGCACAGATGCGGCGGGTATGTTTCCGGACGATTTAACCGATTGTTTTCAATTTCGATTTACCATCGCGGAATACACGCAAACCGCTGCATGTTTCCGCGGACGAATTAACTGCGGTGCAATTCTTTGTCGCTACGGTCTGTTCCATGGTCGCGCGGCGCTGGGAAGCCGGTCAGACCAGACTAGTTGTAGCCTTTGTGTACACTTTGGAGCACTCTATGAAGAACCTCGTTGCGCGCTTTGTGAAGGATGAATCCGGCGCCACCGCTATTGAATACGGTCTGATCGCCGCCGGCATCGCGCTGGCCATCATCACCGTGGTCAATAACCTCGGCACCTCGCTGAACTCCAAGTTCGGCTCGATCTCGTCCAGCCTGAAGTAAGTTCGGACGATCGACGTGAATTCGAAGAGCCCCGGGATTCCGGGGCTCTTTCATTTCAGCCGCTGCGCGCGATTTTCTTGAGGGGAATGCAGCATGGCCGAACTCGCCTTGAGCCCGCCGTCAGGCCTGCGGCCAGGCTCGGCGCCGTCCGTGCTGTTCAACGTCTGCCTCGTGCTGCTCGTCCTCACGCTGCTGCATTTCCCGCTCGCCTATATTTCGCATTCCTGGATCTACGACGCGAACGGGCTGGGTAACCCCACCGATTTCGTGAACGTGTGGGCCGCCGGCAGGCTGGCACTCGACGGCCACGCGATACAGGCGTGGGACTGGCAGGTGCAGAAGCAGGTCGAGGTCGCCGTGTTGGGTCAGGATTTTGCCGGCTATTTCGCCTGGCACTATCCGCCGCCGTTCCTGTTCGTCGCCGCCTTCCTCGCGCAATTTCCCTATGCCCTGGCTTTCGCGGGCTGGGCCTTCGCCAGCATGCTGCCCTACGTCGCGCTGGTGCGCGCGATCGTCGGGCGCAGCTTCGGTGTCATGCTTGCGATCGCGTTTCCGGCGACCTTCGACAATCTCGCGATCGGGCAGAACGGTTTTCTGACCGCCAGCCTGATCGGCGGCACGCTGTATCTATTGCCGCGCCATAAGGTGCTTGCTGGAATCTGTCTGGGCCTTCTCACCTACAAGCCGCAATACGGAATCTTGTTTCCGCTCGTCCTTGTCGCAAGCGGTGAATGGAAAGTCTTCGTCTCGGCGGCCATCACTGCCGCGTCCATTGCGCTCGCGTCGATGCTTGTCTTTGGCGTCGAGAGTTGGGTTGCCTTCTTCCATTGGATGCCGATGATCTCGAAGGCGGTTCTCTCCGAAGGTTCGGAATCCTGGCTGAGGCTCCAGAGCGTGTTCGCGATGGTGCGCTGTCTCGGCGGCAACGAGACGCTTGGCTGGGTGCTGCAGGCGGTGGTGGCTGCTGCTGTCGCGATCGGGCTCGTGCTGATTTGGCGCAGCAAGGTGCCTTATGCGCTGAAGGCGGCTGCGCTTGCGACCGGCACGCTGCTGTGCTCGCCCTACACGTACATGTATGATTTCGCGGTGCTGGCCATTCCCGTCGCCTGGCTTGTGCGCGCCGGCTTCCGTGCTTACGAGCCTCCTGCGCTCGGCCTCGTGCTTGCGCTGCTTGCGAGCTTTCCGTTTCTGAAAATCCCGGTCGGGCTTGCGGCGACGTTGATCGTTGCCGCACTCATCGTCGCCCGTGCGGTCGCCGATTGGCGTGACCTGCCGGCGTCCCCGCCGGGCCATGCCTCGTCTCTTGCCTCGTCCCTTGCCTCTTCGTGAGTTGGCAGGTCAGCTCGCACATTTGAGGTCTTGTCATCCGCTCTGAATAGTTGTTCAGTTTTTGCGGGGCGATTTGCAGCGAAAACAGTGGAAGAAGCGTTCGGCCGAAACGGGCGGCCAGGCGCGTGGGACAGGAAGCGCGCCATGGTTTACCGGCGGACCCATCAAGTGGTGAAACGCCTCGCCGCCCGGCGTAGCGCCATTCTGGCGGCGGCGCGGGAGGCAGCAGCGGAAGGCGGTATGGTGGCGGTGCAGATCGCCCCGGTCGCGATCAGGGCCAACGTCGCAGCGGGAACGGTTTACCGCTATTTCCCCTCAAAAGCCGACCTGATCTCCGAGCTGATCGCCGAAGTGTCGCGCGACGAGCTTGCCGCGATTCGCCGGGCGGCCGACGCCGCGCCCGGTCCGTCCTCGGCGCTGGCGGCCGCTGTCACCACGGTTGCGGTGCACACGCTTTCCCAGCGCAAGCTCGCCTGGGGCATTCTGGCCGAGCCCGTCGACGTCGATGTCAGCGCCTCCAGGCTTGCGAGCCGGCGCGAGATCGCGGGCGAAATCGCCTCCCGGATCGACGCCGCCGTGCGTGCCGGTCATCTGCCGGCGCAGGACACCGCGCTAGCCGCAACGGCGCTGCTCGGCGCGCTGCACGAGGCGCTGGTCGGGCCGCTCGCGCCCGACAATCTGGAGGATCCGGTCAAGCTGCGCGATGCCGTGCAGACGGTCACGCTGCTGGCGCTGCGTGCCGTGGGCGTCATGGATGCCCGCGCCCGTGGCCTCGTGGTGCAGCAGACGGTGTTGCCGGCGAAGGCGCTGGTGGGCGCTTAAGTGGAAGTTGTCATTCCGGGGAGCGCGCAAAGCGCGAGCCCGGAATCTCGCGTCACAATCTCCGGTTCCGGGTTCGCCCGCGCTTTGCGCGGACGCCCCGGAAAGAGACGGGATGTTACATATTCGCGTCGCCCTCGGGGCCGACGGAGGCGATCCGCACCATGTTGGTGGTGCCGGGGATGCCGAGCGGCACGCCGGCGACGATGATCACGCGCTGGCCGGCGCGGACAAAGCCATCGCGAAACGCGATCTGGCCGGCGCGGCTGACCATGTCGTCCTGGTCGCGCGCGTCTTCCGCCACCACGCAATGCACGCCCCAGACCACCGCGAGCTTGCGTCCCGTCGTGATGTTCGGCGTGATCGCCACGATCGGCGGCTTCGGCCGTTCGCGTGCCACCCGGATCGCGGTCGAGCCGGAGCTGGTCCAGCAGATCAGTGCTGGCAGGTCGAGCGTCTCGGCCATCACGCGCGCGGCGTCGGCGATCGCATCGCCTGCGGTCGCTTCCGGGTCCGGCCGCTGGGCGGTGAGCACGGAGCGATAGGTCGGGTCGCGCTCGACCTCCTCGCCGATGCGGTTCATGGTCGAAACCGCCTCGACCGGGAACTTGCCGGCAGCCGATTCGGCCGACAGCATGATGGCGTCGGCGCCTTCATAGACGGCAGTCGCGACGTCAGAGACTTCGGCGCGGGTCGGCACCGGCGACTGGATCATGGATTCCAGCATCTGGGTGGCGATCACCACCGGCTTGCCGGCGCCGCGCGCCATCCGCGTCATCTGCTTCTGCAGGCTCGGCACGCGCTCCAGCGGCAGCTCGACGCCGAGATCGCCGCGCGCCACCATCAGCGCGTCGGAGGCCTCGATGATGTCGGCGAGGCGGTCGATCGCCTGCGGCTTCTCGATCTTGGCCATCACGGCGGCACGGCCGCGGATCATCTTCTTGGCTTCAAGCACGTCATCGGCGCGCTGCACGAAGGACAGCGCGATCCAGTCGATGCCGGTGGTCACCGCAGCCTCGAGGTCGGCGCGGTCCTTCTGGGTCATCGCCGAGACCGGCAGGTCGGTATCGGGCAGGCTGACGCCCTTGCGGTCCGACATCTTGCCGCCGACCACGACACGCGTCACCGCGTGTTCTTTCGAGGTCTGCTCCGCGATCAGCCGCACCTTGCCGTCATCGAGCAAGAGCGCATGGCCGGGCCGGAGCGCGGCCAGGATCTCCGGGTGCGGAAGGTAGACGCGGGTCGTGTCGCCCGGTGCCTTGTCGGAGTCCAGCGTGAAGGTCTGGCCGTTCTGGAGTTGCACGGCTCCTTCGGCGAACGAGCCGAGCCGGAGCTTCGGCCCCTGAAGGTCGACCAGGATGCCGATCGGCCGCCCGTAGCTGGATTCGACATTGCGGATCGTCGCCACCAGCTCCCGCATCTTGTCATGCGGGGTGTGGCTCATATTGATGCGAAAGATGTCTGCACCGGCCTCGAACAGGCGGCGGATCGTCGCGAGGTCCGAAGAGGCAGGTCCCAGGGTCGCGAGAATCTTGATACGGCGAAGTCGCCTCATGGCTTATTTCCAGGCGGGGGCGGGGGTGCTGGCGCAAGGCCAGGAGAGCCCGGGGGCGTAGCACCCGGCGGGCTATTGGGCAAACCCGGAACGCCGCCACCCGGGCCAACCGGGCCCGGCAGACCAGGTACCCGCTGTTGCGAGGGCTGTTCGTTGGCGTCGGTCAGCTGCACCGTCCAGGCGCGCTGCTCGCCGGTATCGACCTCGAAATAGCCGGTCCGGTCATAGCCGCGGGCGAGGCAGTCCTCGGTGCCGCGGATGGTGAATTCCTTGTCCCGCGAGCACATGAAGGCCTGGCCCGACCATTCGCCGCCGCGGTCGTAGTCGATCGCGTAGATGTAATAGTAGCGCGCGACCAGCGTGCCCCGCAGCAGCGTCTCGCAGGAGCGGGACGAGATGTTCCACCAGCCCTCCGTTGTCCACCCATCGGCGTCCTTGTAGCCCAGCGCGATCCCGACCCGGCTCGAAGTGTTGTTGCAGAGGCGGAAGTCGGCCGATGCGGGGCTGGTCGACAGACATAGCACGGCGATCGCCAGCGCCGGGGCGAGGCGGACGAGCCATGTGGAGAGGCGCTGGAAGGCGGGAGATTCGGCGATCATAGTCGCGGGAAGCTATATCAGATCATTGACGATTTGGCGTAGGGCGCGGGAACTGCCTAAGGACGGTTCAAGGGCCTCGTTTGCACCGTGATATGGCAAAATCTGTGACAAAGGCCTACCTAGTCCGTAAATGGTCAGTCCGGACAGTGAGGTCATCGTCATGCCAATCGACGACAAAACCAGAACAGAGCTCGAGGCAGCGGCCTTCCGGCGCCTGGTCGAGCATCTGAAGACGCGGACCGACGTCCAGAACATCGATCTGATGAATCTCGCCGGCTTCTGCCGTAATTGCCTGTCCAATTGGCTGAAGGACGCCGCCGACTCAAAAGGGGTGCCGCTCAGCAAGGACGAGAGCCGCGAGGCGGTCTATGGCATGCCCTACGAGACCTGGAAGGCGAAGTACCAGGGCACGGCCACGCCTGAGCAGCTCGAAGCCATGAAGAAGGTCCATCCCGGGCATTGAGCCGGTCAGGTTCGTCGTTCCGGGGCGCCGAAGGCGAACTCGGAATCTCGAGATTCCGGGCTCGATGCGTTGCATCGCTCCGAAATGACGCAGGTTTGGGGCACGACCATCTGCTCCGCCGCATCTCTTGTGGGTGCGCTGTGGACGAGCGCGATGCTGCCTTGACGTAACGGCTGCCAAACCTAAGGGTCAAACCAGCACGCGCGGTGCGAGGTCGCCGGCGTTACCTCACCTTGCCAATTCCATCAGGAGTACGAGATGGCCATTGCTACCGCCGTCGACGAAGAAGCGCCCGCCACGAAATTCGCCAAGGATCAGCTCCGCTCCATCATCGAGCGCATCGAGCGGCTGGAGGAAGAGAAGAAGGCGATCTCCGACGACATCCGCGACGTCTATGCCGAGAGCAAGGGCAACGGCTACGACGTGAAGGCGCTGCGCACCATCGTGCGCCTGCGCAAGCAGGACCCCAACGAGCGCGCCGAGGCCGAAACGATCCTCGAGACCTACATGCAGGCGCTGGGAATGCTCTGAGGGGCCGGCACGGCCTTTCAATTGCAGCGCACCAAACCTAGGCAAAATCCGCTTCTCTGCTAAGCTGCTCGGTGAAGGGACCGAGCAATGGATGCGCCTGGACCAGAGCGCAGGCTCGCCGCAGTCCTCGCCGCTGACATGGTCGGCTATAGTCGTCTCATGGAGGCCGACGAGGCGGGCACGCTTGCGCGCCTCAAGACCCACCGGATCGAGCTCATCGATCCGGTCATCAGTCGCAACCGCGGACGCATCATCAAGACCACGGGCGACGGTCTGCTCGTCGAATTCCACAGCGTCGTCGATGCCGTGCTGTGTGCGGCCGAGGTTCAGCGCCGCATGGGTCGGCGTAATGCCGATGTTGCGCCGGGACGGTGGATACAGTTTCGCATCGGCATCAATCTGGGCGACGTGATCGTCGACGAGAATGACATTTTCGGCGATGGCGTCAACGTCGCGGCCCGGCTGGAGGCGCTGGCCGAACCTGGCGGCATCTGCATCTCGAGCGCCGTTCGCGATCAGCTTGGCCAGCGTCTCGATGGCGTCGAATTCGACGATCTCGGCGAGCAGAACGTCAAGAACATCGTGCGGCCCATCCGCGTGTTCCGAGTCCGGCTGCACGAGGAGACGGCCGACGCGCCTGACGGCACGACGGACACCGCCCCCGCGCCGGGCGTTTCGAAGAAGCCTTCGATCGCGGTGCTGCCCTTCGCCAACATGAGCGGCGATCCGGAGCAGGAGTTTTTCGCTGACGGCCTGACCGAAGACATCATCACCGAGCTGTCGCGCTTCCACGATCTACTCGTCATCTCCCGCAACTCGGCCTTCGTGTACAAGGGCAAGGCGGTGAAGGTGCAGGACGTCGCCCGCGAGTTCCGCGTCGACTATGTCGTCGAAGGGAGCGTGCGAAAGGCGGGAGGGCGCGTGCGCGTCACCGTGCAGCTGATCGACGCCGAGACTGACCGGCACATCTGGGCGGATCGCTATGACCGCGAGCTCGAGGACATCTTCGCGATCCAGGACGAGATGACCCGCGCGATCGTCTCGACGCTGCCCGGCCGCGTCGAGGCGGCGAGCCACGATCGCGCGAAACGCAAGCCGACCGACAACATGGCGGCCTATGAATGCGTGCTCGCCGCCAAGATCCTGCACCACCGCTCGAACCGCGACGACAACGCGCAGGCGCAGTCTCTGCTCGACCGGGCGCTTTCGCTCGACGCGAACTACGCCCACGCGCATGCCTGGAAAGCATGCGTCCTCGGCCAGACCTGGGTTTACGGCTGGTGTGCGGATCGCGACCTGACTTTCCAGCACGTGTCTTCCGAGCTGGAGACGGCGCTGGCGCTCGACGACAATGACAGCGACGTCCACCGCATCCTCGCCGCGCTCAACCTGAACCGCGACGACCATGACAGGGCCACCTATCATCAGGAGCGGGCGCTCGCGCTCAACCCGAACTATGATCTCGTGGTGGTGCAGCAGGGCGAGCTGCTGACCTGGCTCGGCCGGCCGGAGGAAGGTGTCGACTGGATCAAGAAGGCGATGCGGCTCAACCCCTATCACCCCGAGCGCTTCTGGAGCCATCTCGGGCGTGCTTATTATTGTGCCGAGAAATATGCCGAAGCCGCCGAAGCCTTTTCACGGATCACACGGCCCGATCATACTCATCATGCATTCCTGGCCGCGATCTTCGCGCAAATGGGCAATGCGGTTGCGGCCGGCGCTCACGCGGCCGAGGTTCTCAAGCGCGAGCCGGCATTTTCGGTAGCCAATCATCTCACCACCCAGCACTATAAGCGCGAGGTCGATCGTCAGCGCTACGAGACGGGCCTTCGCGGGGCCGGCCTGCCGGCCTGAACCATCAAGGGGGAGAGCGTGACTGAGCCGCCATTGCCGCGCGAGGTGAGCCGAGCCTTCGAGGCTTTTCCGCCGCTGGTGCGCCGGCGACTTCTCGACGTCCGCAAGCTGATCTTTGCAACGGCCAAGGCGCATGACGACGTCGGTCCGCTGACCGAGACGCTGAAATGGGGCGAGCCGTCCTATCTGACCGAGCGAAGCGGAAGCGGCAGCACCATCCGGCTCGGTCGCGTGAAGGAGTCCGATGATCATGCCGCAGTTCTGTTCAACTGCAAGACAACGCTGATCGAGAGTTTTCGCGAGCGGTTTCCAAACCAGTTCGAATATAGGCAGAACCGCGCGCTGCTGTTGCCGCTGGCGGGCGCGCTGGCGAAGCAGCCGCTCGCGGTCTGCCTGTCGCTGGCGCTCACATATCACCTCGACCGCCGCGGCCGGAGATAGTTCCGACGTCGTCCTGGCGAAAGCCCATGGGCTTCGGCAGGACGACGTCGAATTTGCGGAGAGTGGGGAGGAGCAATCAGCGCAGCGCGGCGGTGCGCACCACGAAGGACGTCGTCTCGAGCTTGGTGGTCGCCGAGCCCGAGAAGCTGTCGCAGGACATGCCCTGCATCGGATCGTCCGTGAAGCCCATCGCGATGACGGCCTGGGGCTTGACGAAATAGGCGCGCATCGCGGCCATGTCGACATCGCCCATCAGCGTCACCGACATCGAGCGGCTGGCGCTCGGCGCCAGCATCACGATCTTGAGCCACATGCTCTCGCCCTTGGCGGCGGAGAGTCGCGTCGAGGTGGCGATCATGCCCTGCGCGCCCTTCGCAACGACGGTGTTGATCTCGGTCGCCTGGGCGAGGCTGCGGGTCGCGGAACTGGGGCGGCCCGCGCGCGGGATCGGCGCGGAGGCGGCGACGACGTTGGCGCGGTCAACCGGAGAAGCGGCGGCCGGCGCATAGGCCAGCGCCTGGTAGGCCGAGGAAGAAACGCTTGCGGTCGCCTGCGGATCGGTCGCCGATGCCAGCGCCTGGCGTGCCCTGAGCGCCGCGACCTGGGCCGGCGTCGCCTGCTGTGGAGCCGCCGGCGCATCCCAGAAGCCGCGGGCGTTGATGATGTCGGCGGGCGTCTGCGGCTTCGTTTCAGTTGATTTGGCCTCAGCCGATTTGTCGGCGGCAGGAGCTGCCTTCGGCTTGGCCGGCTGCACGACCTGCATGTCGGCCGCGGCGAGTTGGAGTGCGGCCGCAACTTGCGGCTTGGCGCGCGGCGTCGGCACCGGATCGGCGGTCTTCTCAGTGGTCTTGGCAGGCGCGGCTGCCGCAACCACGGTCGGCGCCGCCGGCTTCGCACTGACGGCCGGCGCGCCCTCGTCATCCTCGTCGCTGCTGGGGGCCGACTTGCCCCTGAACAGCGCCGCCAGGAAGCCCGGCTTGCCGATCGTCGCCGCGTCGTCGCCATTGCCGCGCCGCTCGATGTCGGCCCTGGCGAGCTCATAGCCCTTCAGCGGCGTGCCATCGGTCGGCAGGTGCACCGTGCGGCCGTCCGGGAAGACACGGGCGAGCTGGTCATGCGTCATGCGCGGCCAGTGCCGGATGCTGCCGGTGTCCAGATGTACGAAAGGCGAGCCGGAGGTCGGGTAGAAGCCGACACCGCCGCGTTGCAGGCGGAGCCCCGCGAAGCGGATCTGCTCCAGTGGCACGCCGGGAATGTAGAAGTCCATCGCATGGCCCAGCATGTGCTGGCTGAAGCGCGCCACTCCTGATGAGCGGCGGCGGAGCATGGCGTTGGTGGCGGGGGAGCGGTAGGAGGAGACGATCTGGATCGGCTGCTTGCCGTCGACGTCGCGATAGACTTCCCAGAGGATATCGAAGAGGTGGCGGTCCATCACGGTCTCGTCCTGGCTGCGCCAGTCACGGAGATAGTGATTGAGCTGCTTCAGCGCGGCCTCGTCATAGCGCCCGTCGCGCTTGAAGGTGACGGTGAGGTCTTCGCCGGAATGGGTATGGTGGAAGGAGAGGGTGCGGGTCTCGTTCAGCGCGGTCGCATCGTGAACGGAGCCGGCGCCGGCAAGCAAAAGCAGCGAGGTCAGGCCGATCCGGGATCCGGCCCTGATTCCCGCATGGGACAACGACACCGCAACGAATTGGCGTGCGAAACCAGCCAGCACGAATGAGCCCACCCAGTCGACGAGCGTTCAATGGACTCTCCCGCCAACCCCGCTAGCGCGCGAAAGAGGATGAACGCTTTCTTAAAGCGAGAAGGTTAATTTGAAGTTTACCTTCCCGCCCCCAACCCCAACGAAATCCCAAGAGGGATCCCAAGTTGAAAACCCAAGTCGAAAAACCCAAGTCAGGGTACAGACCTAACCGGTCGAGTGTGGCGAAAAAACGCCCCTCGCGGCGGATCTGGTGGAGAATGGTTAACGTTAAACGATCCCGTCAGATGACGGGGCCGTTGATTTCATTGAGGAATTTATTCTTAGGCGCGAGGCCCGCTGGTAGGGATCAGCGGGTGAAAACGCGCTGCTGACGCCGGCCGACCGGAGCCGGCGGCGGGGTCGGCGCGCCGAACAGCCGCTCGAAGAACGACGGGCCGGACGAAAAGCCGCCACCGAAGCCACTGTTCGCCACCGCGACGCCGGAGGGCAGGGTCGTGGCAGGCCGCGAGTAGCTCGGCTGGGAATGCGCGACGACGTTCTCGAGGTCCTTGCCGCGGCCGTTCTTCAGGATGTTGATCATGGTCGCGTCGCGGCCATAGACGTCCTTGCGGAATTGCAGCTTGCCGCCGTCATCCACGAACGCGGTCTGGTAGGTGATGTTGACCGGGATCGGGGTGGGGAATTTCAGGTCGATCTCGCTGGAGCCGTACATGCCGCGGATGCGCTCCGGCGTGTAGTGCTCGTTCGGCATCGCGATATTGAGCAGCACCGAGGCATACTGATCCGGATTCTGCACCCGCATGCAGCCATGACTGAATGCACGGTCTTCCCTGGCGAACAGATGCTTGTCCGGCGTGTCGTGCTGATAGACCAGGAACTTGTTCGGGAAGTTGAAGCGGATGCGGCCGAGCGCGTTGGCTTCACCCGGCGGCTGTGAGATGTGCACGGAGCCGTCGCGGTTCTGCTCGAGGCGCAGGCCCATGCGCTGGAGCACGGTCGGGTCCTGCTGCAGTGCCGGCAGATATTCGTTGTAGACGATCGACGGCGGCACGTTCCAGGTCGGGTTGACCGTGATGTACTTCATCGTCTCGCTGAGCAGCGGGGTGGCGTGCGTGCCGGGCTTGCCCGTGACCACGCGCGTGGTCCAGACCTGCTGTCCGCGCTGCATCACCTTCAGCGTGTAGTCGGGAATGTTGAGGATGACGTAGGCATCGCCGAGCGACGGCACGCCGAGATCGCGCGGCAGCCAGCGCCAGCGCTCCATGTTCACGAGCACGGTGTCGATCTGCTTGTCGCGCTTCGGGCTGTTCAGCGCCCTCACGGTCGGCGCATCGAGCACGCCGGTCGCCTTCATCTCGGCGCCGTCCTGGAATTTCCGCACGGCTTCCGCAACCGTTGCATCATAGTGGTCGTCGTTGGCGTTCTCGGTGATGCCGAGCTTGGCGCGGAGCTGCGGCACGCGCGGATCCTGCACCACGACTTCCGCCTGCTTCTTGCCGCGTGCCGGCGTGTACTTCAGCGCCGGGCCATCGGTGATCTCGATCACCGGGCCTTCGCCCTGGCCGCGGAGCTGGGCGAGCTTCGCCTTGAGCTCCTTGTAGAGCTTCTGCGGCGGGTTGTAGCTGTCGAGCGTCGCCGACGCATCAGTCGCGGTCGTGACCTTGGTCAGCACCTCGCTCGGGTCGATCGGATGCTCGGGATAGAGGATATCGGCGCTGACCTGCGACCAGTGCATGCGGCCGCTCTGCGCCTGGCGCGCATAGTCCAGCATGCTGGCGGTGAGCTTGAGCTCGGCCTCGGCGAGCGCATCGGGCGTCGTGGCCGCGGCGAAATCCGGTACCGGGTAGTCGGCGGCGTTGAGGCCGTCGGAGGCCGCATCCTTCAGCCGCGCGATCACGCCCTTGGCGGCGGCGGAGAGGCTGCCGCCCTGCGTCCAGACCGGCGCGAAGTCGCGCCCGCCGTAAAACTTCTCGACGGCGGCGCGCTCGTTCTTGCGATCGAAATAGCGCGAGCTCTTGGCGCTGAGCGCGTCCTTGATCTTGTCGGCAGCCGGCTGGTCGGCGGCGGGAACGTTGCTCGCGGCCTTCACCGGCTCGGAGGCCGGCTCCTTGGCGACATCCTTCGGCGGCTCGGCTGGTGCTGCAGCGGTCGCAGGCGCCGCGGGAGCTGCCGGCGCGGTCGCAGCTTCGGCTTTCGCCGGTTCAGTTTTGGCGGGTTCGGTCTTCGCCGTCTCGCTCTTCGGCGCCTCAGTGGCGGGCGTCGTGGCGACGTCGGAAGGTTTGGTTTCTACTTTCTCGGGCGCTGGTGTGGCTTCCGCCTTCACGGGCTCCTTGCTGGTCGCGTCCTTGGTCGGCTCCTGCACCGTGGCCGTGGTGTCGAGCTTGATGTCGGCGGCGGTCGGCGGCGGGACGTTGGCCGGTTCGGGGCGCGGGATCGCGGCTTCGATCGCGAGCTCCGCGGCGCTGCTGCGCGCCTGGTCCTGGGCCAGCGCCGAAGTGGCCGACACCGTGAGGAAGGTCGCCGCGACCGTCATCAGCACGCGGTCGAAGCCTGCACGGTGGTTCAAACAGTCACGCATTGTGTCGCACCCCGGGTGAACTGCCCCTCTTGGAGCAGCTTCGTTATCGTCTATGAGCTTCGGCTAACCGCGCCGGCTTCTCGAAAGTTGCACGCCTGCACGCCACGACTCTCTATACGTACGCAGACGATATACAGGCCCCGTTTTTGCAGCCAGCGCTACCAGGGACAACTCACGACAAACTGACTTCAAGGAAGCCTCTTGGCAACGGATTGTGCGCTTCTGCCACGCGCTTTTCCCTTTGTCTGTCACTTCCCGGTCACGGTTCAAATCGTACGCAATGCGAAGGACTTGCGCCCCGTTTGGGCCACAATAGAGAACGTCGTTGCGCGAGCCCGCTCAGTGCGTCTCCTCACCGCTTTTGCCGCCATGTCCTTGGACGCCGGCTTCGTCGAGTTTGCGGTAGAGCGTGGAGCGGCCAATTTTGAGGCGGCGCGCGACCTCCGACATCTGTCCGCGGTAATGCGAGATCGCGAAGCGGATGATTTCGTTTTCCATTTCCTCCAGGGGCCGTACTTCTCCGGTGCTGGTCAGCATCGCGAGCGAGCCGGCGGCAGGCAACGGGGCGATCGGTATTTCGTTACCTGAGATCATGGCGGGGACTGTGGACGCGACCGGCTCCAGGATCAGCGGGGCCGTCGGGGCGTCGCTCATCTGATGCGGATGCCCGGCGAGCAGCGGGAAATCGTCCAGACCAAGCTGGTCGCCCTCGCTCATGACCACCGCGCGATAGACCGCGTTCTCGAGCTGGCGGATGTTGCCGGGCCAGTCGAGCGTGGCGAGATGCGCCATCGCCTCGCCGCTGATGCCGGTGATCGGGCGGTTCTCTTCGGCAGCGAACCGCGCCAGGAAATGCCGCAAGAGATGCGGGATGTCCTCGCGCCGCGCGCGCAGGCTTGGGATCGTCAGCGGCAGCACGTGAAGGCGGTAGAACAA
Source organism: Bradyrhizobium sp. CCGUVB23 (assembly GCF_024199885.1). Taxonomy (NCBI): domain Bacteria; kingdom Pseudomonadati; phylum Pseudomonadota; class Alphaproteobacteria; order Hyphomicrobiales; family Nitrobacteraceae; genus Bradyrhizobium; species Bradyrhizobium sp. CCGUVB23. Next base: position 2,829,245 of record NZ_JANADQ010000001.1, on the reverse strand, counting down.
ATCCTCGCGGAAGTGGCCCTGCTTCACCCGGTCCAGGAGCTTGCGGTTGGTCGCGGAGATGATGCGGACGTCGACCTTGACCGGCTTGCGGCCGCCGACGGCCTCGACCGCGCTTTCCTGCAGCGCGCGCAACAGCTTGACCTGCGCGGTCAGCGGCAGCTCGCTGACCTCGTCCAGAAACAGGGTGCCGCCATGGGCCTCGACGAATTTGCCGGCGTGCCGTTCGGTCGCGCCGGTGAAGGCGCCCTTCTCATGGCCGAACAGGATCGACTCGACGAGATTGTCGGGAATCGCGCCGCAATTGACTGCGACGAACGGCTTTGCCTTGCGCTCGCCGCTGCCATGGATGGCGCGCGCGAACATCTCCTTGCCGACGCCGGAGTCGCCTTCGATCAGGACGGGAATCGAAGAATTTGCCGCCTTCTGCGCGGCACGCATCACATGCGCCATCGCGTCGCTGCGCGTGATGATGTCGGAAAACGTCAGCCGGCCCTCGCGGCTGTGCCGGATGCGCTGCAATTCGCCCTTCAGCGCGGACGCGTTGAGCGCGTTGCGCAAGGAGACCTGGAGCCGCTCCATGCCGACCGGCTTGACCACGAAGTCGGCCGCGCCTGCACGCATCGCCGAGATCACGTTGTCGATGCCGCCATGCGCGGTCTGTACGATGACGGGCACGCTGAGGCCCGCCTCGCGGATCTTTGCCAGGACGCCCATACCGTCGAGGCCGGGCATCACGAGATCGAGGATGACGGCGTCGACCGCCGGTGCGTCGGGGGCGGTGAGGGCGGCGAGCGCGGCATCGCCGGAATCGACGATGATCGTTTCATAGCCGCATTTCTGCACCATGTTCTCGACCAGGCGGCGCGCGACGGCGTCGTCATCGGCAATCAAAATACTGGCAGCCATGGTGTTCCCCGCACGCTACAACTATCTGTCTCGAATCGGGGCACTCTGGCCGAAGCCGATTAACGCACTCTTAAACCTTGCTGACCCCATCCATTGCGAACGTTGAACACAGGTTTCCAGCACAATGACTTCGCGCTTCAAGTCCCCTCTTAACAAGTCCGCTCTTAACAAGCCCGCTTCTAGCACGTCTGTTCTCCGCAAGCCGAACACCAGAAAAGCCACCGCCAAGGCAAAACCCTCCGGCAAAGCTCCAACCAAAGCCGGCAAGCTTCCGGAGTGGAACCTCGCCGATCTCTATTCCGGGATCACCGCGCCGGAAGTGGCGCGCGATCTGGAGAAGATGGATGCCGATTGCGTCGCGTTCGAGACCGACTACAAGGGCAAGCTCGCGACAGGGACAGCAAAGGAAGATGGCGGAAAATGGCTCGCGGAGGCCGTGCGGCGTTACGAGGCGATCGACGATCTCGCCGGCCGGCTCGGCTCCTTTGCCGGGCTCGTGCATGCCGGCGACAGTGTTGATCCCAAGATTTCAAAGTTTTACGGCGACGTGTCGGAGCGGCTGACGGCCGCCTCCACCCATCTTCTGTTTTTCGCGCTCGAGCTCAACCGGATCGATGACGATATTTTGACCCGCGCGATGCAGGCTTCCGAGCTCGCGCATTACCGCCCCTGGATCGAGGATCTGCGCAAGGAGAAGCCGTATCAGCTCGACGACAAGCTCGAGCAGCTCTTCCTGGAAAAGGCGCAGACCGGCTATTCGGCCTGGAACAGGCTGTTCGACCAGACCATCTCCGGCCTGCGCTTCAAGGTCGGCGCCAAAGAGCTTGCGATCGAGCCGACGCTGAATCTCCTGCAGGACCGCGACGGCGCCAAGCGCAAGACCGCGGCGGAAGCCTTGGCAAAAACCTTCAAGGCCAATGAGCGTACCTTCGCGCTGATCACCAACACGCTTGCCAAGGACAAGGACATCTCCGACCGCTGGCGCGGCTTCAAGGACGTCGCGGATTCCCGCCATCTGAACAACCGCGTCGAGCGCGAGGTGGTGGATGCACTGGTCGCCTCGGTGCGCGCGGCCTATCCGAGACTGTCGCATCGCTACTACGGACTGAAGGCGCGCTGGTTCAAGAAGAAGCGGCTCGCCTATTGGGATCGCAACGCGCCGCTGCCCTTTGCCGCGACCGACACCATTGCCTGGCCCGAGGCGAGGAACATGGTGCTGACGGCCTATCGCGGCTTCTCGCCCAAGATGGCCGACATCGCCGAGCGCTTCTTCAGCGATCGCTGGATCGATGCGCCGGTCCGTCCCGGCAAGGCGCCGGGCGCCTTCTCGCATCCGACTACGCCGTCGGCGCACCCTTACGTGCTGATGAACTATCAGGGCAAGCCGCGCGACGTGATGACGCTTGCGCACGAGCTCGGCCACGGCGTGCACCAGGTGCTGGCGGCCAGGAACGGCGCGCTGATGGCGCCGACGCCGCTGACGTTGGCCGAGACCGCCAGCGTCTTCGGGGAGATGCTCACGTTCAAGCGGCTCCTTGCACAGACCAAGAATGCAAAACAGCGCCAGGCGCTGCTCGCCGGCAAGGTCGAGGACATGATCAACACCGTGGTGCGGCAGATCGCGTTCTATTCGTTCGAGCGCGCCGTACATAGCGAGCGCAAGAACGGCGAGCTCACCGCGACGCGGCTCGGCGAGATCTGGCTTTCGGTGCAGGGCGAAAGCTTGGGTCCCGCGATCGAGATCAAGGCGGGCTACGAGAATTACTGGATGTACATCCCGCACTTCATCCATTCGCCGTTCTATGTCTACGCCTATGCCTTCGGCGACTGCCTCGTGAACTCGCTCTATGCGGTCTACGAGAATGCCGCTGAGGGCTTTGCCGAGCGCTATCTCGACATGCTCGCTGCCGGCGGCACCAAGCATTATTCCGAGTTGCTGCGCCCGTTCGGGCTCGATGCCAAGGATCCCAAGTTCTGGGACGGCGGCCTAAGCGTCATCGCCGGCATGATCGACGAGCTGGAGGCGATGGGCTGAAGCGGCCTGGCCGCGTCAGCCCTCTCAACGGGATTGGTCCGCGTCTCATGGCTGCGACATTTTTTCGCGAGCTCGGCTATGAGCTCGTGGACGCAGTGCCGCAGGTGCCTCCCGTCTCGGTGGAACCGGTCTCGAACGACGTCATTGCCCTGCAGTTCAGCGCATCTTGCAGCCTTCGCGCCCTCTTTTTTCTTTTTCAGCCCGCCCATTTCCAGGCGACCTTCGAGACAGGTCCGGAGACCCTGCTACGTGGGATTGAACGTTCGCGCGGGCGGCAAGACTAATTCGTATAAGGTTTTCAAAATCCATTCTACAACCAGTGATTGTTTATCGCTCTGCCGTTGGGGGAGAGCATGCTTGATCAGGTCCAGTCGACTGCCCCGCTAGAAGCCCGGAAAGCCGCATCCGCCGACGATAGGCCCTGGTGCGAAAAGCATGACCGGATCGTTCGCGACGAGATCGAAGCCATCAACACGCGTCGCGAGGGTACGCGCCAGCTCCGGATCGACGATCTGCAACCCTGCCAGATGCTCGACGTCACGGGCCTCGCCCTGTCCGGTGGCGGGATCCGCTCCTCGGCCCTCTGTCTCGGCGTTCTCCAGGCGCTGAACCATCACAACCTGTTCGGCCGGATCGACTATTTGTCAACCGTATCGGGCGGCGGATATATCGGCACCTCGCTCGGTGCGACGATGACCGTCGCAAGACGCTTTGTTTTCGGAGAACGGCCGGCGGGCGACACGGCGACCGCCTGCGAGATCAGCGATACGCCGTCGGTCGGGCACATCAGGAACTACTCCAACTATCTGATCCCCGCCGGCGTGCGCGATCTCCTGACCGGGATAGCGATCGTGGTGCGCGGGTTGATCGCCAATATCGGCCTCACCCTGCCGATCGTCCTGATGCTGGCTGCGGTCACGATCTGGTCGACGCCGACGCGTCATTGCCTGACGGTCGCGACCCTGTTCGGCGTCGCCATCAGCGATGACAAATTGTGTGAGCTGCACGATTTCAGCATCGTGAACCGTTACGGGTTTACGGCCATCGGCGCCGTTCTCGCGCTGATCCTGCTTGTCTGTAGCGGGCTGACCTATCTGAGTTCTCGGTCCGAGAGGGGAAGCGGGCCAAGCATCGTATTCGCCTATCTCGCCGGCATCGCGCTCCTCGTCGGCGTCGCCTGCGACTTCGCCCGCCTGCTTCAGGTGAAGAACTTCGCTTTGACGCTGGCGATAGGGATTCTCGGGGTCGTCCTATTCTTCATTTGGGCAGTTGTCCGATCATTTGCCAGTCCGGAGAAGCGTCAGGAATTCCGCTCGCACCTGCCAAGCGCAGGCGCAACCTTCCTCGTGGTGCTGGCAGTGAACGCCTTCTTCGAATTTCAGCCCTTCATGCTGCGCGAAATGTTCGATGCGGCCGATAGCAGCGTGATCGGCGGGCCGGTTGCCGGCGCTACGATCACCTGGATCAAGTCGCTCGCAGCCATTGCCGCGCCGATCGGCGTGTTCGTCACGGCTTTCCGGCAGCAGTTCGCCGAGCTCCTGAAGGGAAACGGCGTGTCCTCGCAGTGGGGATCGCTGGTGCTTGCAATCGTCGCCAAGGCCGCACTCTGGATCGCAGGCCTGGCGTTGCCTCTGATCATCTGGGTCGCGTACTTGTATTTGTCGTACTGGGGTATCGCCAACGACCTGTTCGAACGATGCCCACCGTCCCCCACCCAGCGCGAATGCCTCGTCAGTGCCAGGTCGGCCGCTTCCTCGCAGGGAAGCCTCGCCGGCAAGATCCAGTTCGACGCAGATTCCGGGACCTTGTCCGCCGAGATCAAACCGAAGGCAGCGCCCCGCGTTGTGGATGACACGGAGCGGCTGACGCCGACCTGGCACGCCCCCGGATGGCTGCTGTCCGCCGCAAAGCGGGTGGGCGACATCTTCCACGCACAATTCCCTAGCCAGTTCCAGGGGAAGGCTTCAGAGCTTGCTTATTCCTTCAGTCTGCCGATGGTCATCCTGTATGTCTTGACGGGCGCCTTGCTGTTGATCGTCTCGTTGCTTCTGACGCCGAACGCGAACTCACTGCACAGGCTCTACCGTGACCGGCTGAGCAAGGCGTTCCTGTTCGATCCGACCCGGTCCGCCGACGGCGATATCGCGCGCGCGGAAGCCAGTCTCGACCAGGGCCGCGATTTCAAGCCGCTCGACCGCATGAAGCTGAGCGACCTCTATGCCGTCGCCAACGCCGACGACCCGAATGCCGGGCCGAAGCTGAGCGCGCCCTACCACCTGATCAACACCGCGCTGAACATCCAGGGATCGGATTTCGCCAACAGGCGCGGCCGCAATGCCGACTTCTTCGTGTTTTCGCCGCGCAACGTCGGCAGCGAGGCGACCGGATACGCGACGACCCTGGCCCTCGAGAAAGTCGAGCAAAGTCTCGACCTTGCTACCGCCATGGCGATCTCGGGAGCCGCAGCATCCTCCAACATGGGATCGAGCTCGATCAAGGCTTTGACGCCGACGCTCGCCCTTCTCAACGTACGGCTCGGCTATTGGCTGCGGAATCCGCGTTACGTGAATGCGCGCTCGTTCCATCGTTTCTCGCCGCTCTATTTCTGGTCCGAAATCTCCGGTCGCCTCTATGAGAACAGCGATGGGGTTTATCTCACCGACGGTGGGCACATCGAAAATCTCGGCGTCTACGAGCTGTTGCGCCGGCGTTGCAGAGTGATCCTCGCCGTGGACGCAGAGGCGGACACGCCCATGAATTTTGCTTCGCTGATGACGCTGCAGCGCTACGCCCGCATCGATCTCGGCGTCAGGATCGATCTGCCGTGGACGCCGATCCGCGAGCGCACGCGTGCGTTGATGGCGCGCAATACCAGCGGCGAGCCGCCCCCTTGTCAGCATCGGCGTGATGATGGGCCGCAGGATGACGTTCACGTCGCGATCGGCACGATCGACTATGGCGGCAGCGACCAAGGTTTTCTCGTCTACATCAAGTCGTCCCTGACCGGTGACGAGAACGACTACATTCGTGACTATGCGCGGCGCCACGCCACCTTCCCGCACGAGACCACGGGCGATCAGTTCTTCTCCGAGGAGCAGTTCGAGGTTTACCGCGCGCTCGGGTTCCACATGACCCACGGCTTCCTGTGCGGCGACAATCCCGTGGCGGTCGGGTCCGGCGTCGATCCCCGCACAGCCAGATTTACCGACGTCGGCGAGCCGGCGATCGACGCCGTCCGCGGGGCGCTCGGCTTGCCGGTGCAGCAGCCTCAAATTGCGCCCGTCATGGTCACCGCGCTTGATCAGGGCTAGGCGGCGGCCGTCTTCCCCGGTCCCGACAATCAGGATTCCAAATGAGCCGATTTGCGGGAAAACTGCGCAGCTGTGCCGTTGCCCTGCCCGGCGGATTGCGGTAATGCCAGCCGGGAATTCGACTTTCGACTGGGGACATCCATGGCTGACCATAGCGAAGTGGCGTACACCACCGCCGACGGCAACGACTACGTTGCCCACGAGCAGACCTATGAGGGCTTCATCAAGCTGGTGAAGTATGGCACGGCCACGGTCGCGCTCATCGTCATCCTGATGGCGATCTTCCTGACCTGATCCATCGTCGGCTGCACCGCCAAAGGCGGCGGTTGCTCAGAAAATTTGCATCCAAGCCGGTTCTAAAACCGGTATCCAACGTTGCGGGAGTAACGCTAAGTTCGCGTGCGCGCTTTCCCGCGCCGCCGGAGGGCCCATGAAGATTGCCGTTGCCAAGGAAATCGATCCGTCCGAGCCGCGGGTCGCCGCTTCGCCGGATACGGTGAAGAAGTTCAAGGCTCTGGGCGCCGAGATCGCCGTCGAGCCCGGTGCCGGCGTCAAGTCGGGCCTGCTCGATTCCGACTACACCGCCGCCGGTGCCACCGTCAGTGCCGATGCGCTTGCTGATGCCGACATCATCATCAAGGTGAAGCGCCCCGAGGCGTCCGAGCTTGGCCAGTACAAGCGCGGCGCGCTGGTCGTCGCCATCATGGATCCCTACGGCAATGACACCGCGCTGAAGACGATGGCCGATGCCGGTATCGCTGCCTTCGCCATGGAGCTGATGCCGCGCATCACGCGCGCCCAGGTGATGGACGTGCTGTCGTCGCAGGCGAACCTTGCCGGCTACCGTGCCGTGATCGAGGGCGCCGAAGCCTTCGGTCGCGCCTTCCCGATGATGATGACCGCGGCCGGCACCGTGCCCGCCGCAAAAGTGTTCGTGATGGGCGTCGGCGTCGCCGGCCTCCAGGCGATCGCGACCGCGCGCCGTCTCGGCGCCATCGTCACCGCAACCGACGTGCGCCCTGCCACCAAGGAGCAGGTCGAATCGCTCGGTGCCAAATTCCTTGCCGTCGAGGACGAGGAGTTCAAGAACGCGCAGACCGCCGGCGGCTACGCCAAGGAAATGTCCAAGGAGTACCAGGACAAGCAGGCCGCGCTGACCGCCGAGCACATCAAGAAGCAGGACATCGTGATCACGACGGCGCTGATCCCGGGCCGGCCCGCGCCGAAGCTCGTCAGTGCGGAGATGGTCAAGTCGATGAAGCCGGGTTCGGTGCTGGTCGACCTCGCCGTCGAGCGCGGCGGCAATGTCGAGGGCGCCAAGCCGGGCGAGGTCGTCGATCTCGATGGCATCAAGATCGTCGGCTACACCAATGTCGCCGGCCGCGTCGCTGCCTCGGCCTCCGGCCTCTACGCGCGCAACCTGTTTTCCTTCATCGAGACCATGATCGACAAGAAAGAGAAGAAGCTTGCCGTGAACTGGGACGACGAGCTCGTGAAGGCGACCGCGCTGACCAAGGACGGCGCCGTCATCCACCCGAACTTCCAGCCCAAGTCGGCTTAATTGGGCTCAAGGAGAGAAACCATGGAGCATGTCGCACAGGTCGTCGATCCCTTCATCTTCCGGCTGTCGATTTTCGTGCTGGCGGTGTTCGTCGGCTATTTCGTGGTGTGGTCGGTGACCCCGGCGCTGCATACGCCGCTGATGAGCGTCACCAACGCGATCTCCTCGGTGATCGTGGTCGGCGCGCTGCTCGCGGGCGGCGTTGCGAACGTGTCGAGCGGCTCGGGCTGGGCGCGCGGCTTCGGCTTCATCGCGCTGATCTTTGCCTGCATCAATATCTTCGGCGGCTTCCTTGTCACCCAGCGCATGCTGGCGATGTACAAGAAGAAGGCCAAGTAAGCGGCCACCTCGGGCTGATGGGACAGATGGGGACCTGAGATGAACGCTAATCTCTCTGCATTGTTGTATCTCGTGGCGGGTGTGCTGTTCATCCTGTCGCTGCGCGGCCTTTCCAGCCCGGCGTCTTCGCGCCAGGGCAACCTGTTCGGCATGATCGGCATGGCGATCGCGGTCGCCACCACGCTTGCCAACCATCCGCCGGCCGACGGCCTCGCCTGGCTGCTCGTCATCGTCGGCATCGCCATCGGTGCGGCGATCGGCGCGGTCATCGCGCGCCGCGTGCCGATGACCTCGATGCCGGAGCTGGTCGCCGCATTCCACTCGCTGGTCGGCATGGCCGCGGTGCTGGTCGCCGCCGGCGCGTTCTATGCGCCGGAAGCCTTCGACATCGGCACCCCCGGCAACATCCACACCCAGAGCCTGGTCGAAATGTCGCTCGGCGTCGCCATCGGCGCGCTGACCTTCACCGGCTCGGTGATCGCGTTCCTGAAGCTGTCGGCCCGCATGAGCGGCGCGCCGATCATCCTGCCGGCGCGGCACCTCATCAACATCGCGCTCGCGGTCGCACTGGTCGCCTGCATCGTCGGACTCGTCGTCACCGGCAGCCCGGTGTTCTTCTGGCTCAATGTCATCCTGGCGCTGGCGCTCGGCGTGCTCATGATCATCCCGATCGGCGGCGCCGACATGCCGGTCGTGATCTCGATGCTGAACTCCTATTCGGGATGGGCCGCGGCCGGCATCGGCTTCACGCTCGGCAATTCCGCGCTGATCATCACCGGCGCGCTGGTCGGCTCGTCGGGCGCGATCCTGTCCTACATCATGTGCCACGCGATGAACCGGTCCTTCATCTCGGTCATCCTCGGCGGCTTCGGCGGCGAGACCGCGGCGGCCGGCGGGGCGACCGGTGAGCAGAAGCCGGCGAAGCTCGGTTCGGCCGACGATGCCGCCTTCATCATGAAGAATGCTTCCAAAGTCATCATCGTGCCCGGCTACGGCATGGCGGTGGCGCAGGCCCAGCACGCGTTGCGCGAGATGGCGGACATGCTGAAGAAGGAAGGCGTCGAGGTGAAGTACGCGATCCACCCGGTCGCGGGCCGCATGCCCGGCCACATGAACGTGCTCCTGGCCGAAGCCAACGTGCCCTATGACGAGGTGTTCGAGCTCGAGGACATCAACTCCGAATTCGCGCAGGCCGACATCGCCTTCGTGATCGGCGCCAACGACGTCACCAACCCTGCCGCCGAAGAGGACAAGACCTCGCCGATCTACGGCATGCCGGTGCTCCAGGTCTGGAAGGCGGGCACGGTGATGTTCATCAAGCGCTCGCTGGCCTCGGGTTACGCCGGCATCGACAATCCGCTGTTCTATCGCGACAACACCATGATGCTGCTCGGCGACGCCAAGAAGGTCACCGAGAACATCGTCAAGGCGATGTAACAACGCGCTAGGAGCGGACGGTGGCCATCAACAAGGAATGGCACCGGTCCCATCGCATGCCGCCCAAAGCGACACTCAAGGCGGCGACGCGGGCGCAGCGCATCGAATGGCACGTGGCCCACAGGGCGGCGTGCGGTTGCCGCGAGATTCCGGCAAGCATACGGTCCGACGTCCTGAAATTGCTGCGAAGCCGTCGCAAGGCTTGAGCTACGGATCGGCTGTGCAGCCATGACATTCCTGAAGTGGATCGCGATCGTCATCGCGACCGGCTATCTCGCCGGTCTCGTCGTGCTGTATGTGAGGCAGCGCGACATGCTGTTCCCGATCCCGCCGGTCGGTCGAACGCTGCCTGATGCCGCAGGCTTTCCCGAGGCGGAAGAGCACGTGCTCACGACATCGGACGGCGAAAAGGTCATCATCTGGCACGTGCCGGCAAAGCCTGGCCGTCCCGTGATCCTCTTCTTCCCCGGCAATGGCGATTTTCTTGCCGGCCTCGTCAGCCGCTTCAGGGCGATGACGGCTGACGGCACCGGCCTCGTCGCGCTGTCCTATCGCGGCTATGCCGGCTCCGGCGGTGCGCCGAGCGAACAGGGCCTGCTGCGCGATGCCGCGGCCGCCTATGCCTTCACCACCGCGCACTATGCGGCGGAACGGATCGTCGTCTGGGGCTTCTCGCTCGGGAGCGGCGTGGCCGTCGCGGTTGCATCCGAGCATCCGATAGGCAAATTGATCCTGGAAGCGCCTTACACCTCGACGGTCGACGTCGCTGCGTCGGCATTCTGGTTCGTTCCGGTCCGCCTCCTGATGCGCGATCGGTTTCGCTCCGACGAGCGGATTGCGCGCGTCACGGTGCCGCTGCTGATCATGCATGGCGCCAATGACCTTGTCATTCCCATCGTCTTCGGAGAGCGTCTGTTCGCGCTCGCGCACGAGCCAAAACAGTTCGTACGCTTTCCGGGCGGCGGACACGATAATCTCGATTCCTTCGGTGCAATCGAAACGGCGAGGCACTTCATTGCATCCTAGAGGCCTCGTCCCGAGATGCGTGGGTCCGCTCATCGCTTTGATCTTCGCGCTGTTGCCGCAGCAGGCCTCTGCCGCGGCCGGGCTCGACGGCGCGGCGATGCGCTGGCCCTACGCGCTGCCGTTTGCCGGCCTCCTGCTGTCGATCGCGCTCGGGCCGCTCTTCTTTCCGAAGTTCTGGCATCACCATTACGGCAAGATCGCCGCCGCCTGGTCGGTGCTGGCGCTCATCTCGCTGGTCTGGCTCGCAGGCGGCATGGCGACGCTGGGCGCGCTCGTTCACGCCATGCTTGCCGAATATCTCGGCTTCATCGTGCTGCTGTTCTCGCTCTATGTCGTGGCCGGCGGCATCCTTATCAGCGGCTACATCAAGGGCACGCCGGGAGTCAATACCGGCATCCTCGCGCTGGGTACGCTGATGGCCAGCGTCGTCGGCACCACGGGCGCTGCGATGATCCTGATCCGCCCGCTGATCCGCGCCAATCGACAGCGGCGCACCAACGCCCATGTCGTCATCTTCTTCATCATCCTGGTCGCCAATGTCGGTGGCGCGCTGAGCCCGCTCGGCGATCCTCCGCTGTTCGTCGGCTTCCTGCATGGCGTCGACTTCTTCTGGACCACGCGGAATCTCTGGCTCCAGACGGCGATCGTTGCGGGATTCCTGCTCGCGATCTTCGCCGTCGTCGATGTCTGGCGGTTTCGCGGCGAGCCGTTGTCCACCGGCACAGGACCCGGAGAGCCGCTGAGGCTCCGCGGCCTCATCAATCTCCCGCTGATCGCCGCCATCGTCGCGAGCCTGCTCGTGTCGGCGATGTGGAAGCCGGGCATCGCGTTCGACATTCTCGGAACCAGGCTGGAGCTGGAGAGCATCGTCCGCAATGTGGTGCTGCTGGCGATTGCGGGTCTGTCGATGTGGCTGACGCCCGACGAGCACCGGCAGGCCAATGGCTTCACCTGGGAGCCGATCCGCGAGGTCGCAAAGCTCTTTGCGGCAATCTTCGTCGCCATCATTCCGGTCATCGCCATGCTCGATGCCGGCCATCACGGTGCGTTCGCCTGGCTGTTGTCGGCGGTGACGGCGCCGGACGGGAGCCCGCGCGAGGTGGCCTATTTCTGGTTCACCGGATTGATGTCGGCTTTCCTCGACAATGCGCCGACCTACCTGTTGTTCTTCGAGCTCGCCGGCGGCGATCCACAGGTGTTGATGAACGAGCTCTCCGGCACGCTTGCCTCGATCTCCATGGGGGCGGTCTACATGGGGGCGCTCACCTATATCGGCAACGCGCCGAATTTCATGGTGAGCAGCATTGCGAACGAGAGCGGCATCGAGATGCCGAGCTTCTTCGGCTATCTGTTGCGCGCGGGTGCGGTGCTGATCCCGCTGTTCCTGCTGCTCACCATCCTGCCGGTTGCGCCGATCCTGCACTGGCATTGAATCTGCTGGCCGATTTGGTACGTCTCGGGTGACGCAACTGGAAGACATTGATGAGCGCGCATAGCCCGATGCCCCGGTCGGCCTGGATCTTTCCCGCGCTGGCCGTGCTGTTGTTCGTTGCCGTGACGGCGGCGGACTACACATTCACTCTGTCGCCCGGCGGCTTCGTTTTCGCAATTGTCCTGTTGGTGATCCTGTTCGGCACGGTGTTCGCGGCCGTTCATCATGCCGAAGTGATCGCCGAACGGGTCGGCGAGCCCTATGGAACGCTGCTGCTGACGCTCGCGGTGACGATCATCGAGGTGGCGCTGATCACCACGATCATGCTGGGCGAGAAGCCGGCCCCGGAGCTGGCGCGCGACACCGTGTTCGCGGTCGTCATGATCGTCTGCAACGGGCTGGTCGGCGTCTGCGTGTTCATCGGCGGCCTGCGCTATCGCGAACAGGGCTTTCAAGTCTCCGGCGCCAACGTCTATCTCAGCGTGCTGTTTGCGCTCGCGACCATCACGCTGATCATGCCGAACTACACGGTCACCACGCCGGGACCGTTCTACTCGTCGATCCAGCTCGGCTTCGTCGACGTCGTCACGCTCGCGCTCTACGGCGTGTTCCTCTACACCCAGACCGTCCTGCACCGGGATTACTTCGTCAACGAGGCCGCGGAAGGCGAGGGCGGTGAGGCCCATCTGTCGGGCGGGCTGTTCCTGCTCAGCGTCGTGCTGCTCCTGATCTCGCTCTTGGCCGTGGTGCTGCTGGCGAAGAAGTTCTCGCTGGTGGTCGACGCGGTCGCAGCCAGGATCGGTGCGCCGCCGGCGTTCGCGGGCCTGCTCGTCGCGCTCCTGATCCTGTTGCCCGAGGGCGTCTCAGCGATTGCCGCTGCGCGCAAGAACGACCTCCAGAAGAGCATCAATCTGGCGCTGGGCTCCTCGCTCGCGACCATCGGGCTGACGATCCCGGCGGTCGGCATCGCCACCTATGCACTCGACAAGGAGCTCGAGCTCGGCCTCAGCCCCCAGGGCAGCGTCCTGCTGCTCCTGACCTTCTTCCTAAGCATGCTGACCTTCGGCACCGGCAGAACCAACGTCCTGTTCGGACTGGTCCATATGGTGGTATTTGCCGTCTACGTATTCATGGTGTTCGTGCCATAAGCATGATCCGGACCCGGAGGGCCGCGTTAGCGCAAAGTGTGAAGCGGTTTTCCGAAAAGATCATGCGCAAACAACAACCTAAAGCGCGATGACGAATCATCGCGCCTTAGTCGGGAGAACGGGAATGCTGGCCGCCAAATCCGAGGTTCAGGTCGACAACGACGAGGTCCGGGTCACCCAGTGGCGGCTCCCGCCCGGCGGCGCCACCGGTCATCACATTCACGGGATGGACTACGTGATTGTTCCGGTCACCGCGGGTGAGATGACCATCGTGGCACCCACTGGCGAGCGCTCCAAGGCGCAGCTTTCGGCGGGCAAGTCCTACTTCCGCAAGGCCGGTGTCGCGCACGACGTGCTTAACGAAACTGCAACAGAGATCGTGTTCCTTGAAGTCGAGCTGAAACCGTAAAAGTGGCTTGCCAATTGCCACCGATCCGTCGCAGTTGATCCCTTACTATTGCCTCAAAGTTCCCGCATCAGACCGTGTGGGGAGTGGCCGGAATGCTGAAATACCTGACTAAAATCTCCATGGATATCTTCCCCTCGGTGCTCGCGACGATCATCGGGGCGTACATCGTTAATCACTACATCAACGCCCGGCCGGCCCCCGACACTCCCGCTGCCGCGGTTGCCCCTGCCCAGACCAAGAAGGATGCCAAGCCTGCCGAGGTCGCGAATCTCCCCGCGCCCGGAGTGAAGGCCAAGGGCATTTCCGAGAAGGGCATTTCCGAGAAGGGCATCTCCGAGAAGACCGTGACGGACAAGCCGGCGGCCGAGAAGCCGGCTGACAACAAGGCCGCTGACCAGCCGACCGAGACCAAGCCCGCTGACGCCGAGACCGCCGCCGCTCCCGCCACGCCGCGCGGCCGGTCGACGCCATCCCGCGACAGCAAGGCCATGGCCAAGGCAACGCCGGCCCCGGTCGTTACTGCACCGGCCTCCGAGACCACTCAGGCTCCGGCATCGACTGCCGCGACCCCTGACGCCAACGATCTCGCCCGCGCAGCGATCGAGCGGCTGCGCAAGTCGCCCGAGGCTGCCCCGCAGGAGACGGCCCATGCGGGCGAAGCCCCGCGCGTCCAGGAGGCGCCACGGCTCGTGACGGCGGCCCCGCCTTCCGTGCGGCCGCTGCCGCCGCCGATCACGGTGTCGACGCCGGGCCCGGAGGCTTATGGTTCCCCGATGTCGTCGAACCCACCTTACACCGCGTCCGTCGGCTCGGATGATGCGAATCGGCTGACACCGCCGGCCGATATCCCGGTCCCGGTGGTGATCGCACCGCCGCTCGATCTGCGGGCCGATGCGGCCGGTCCCATGCCGAAGGCAAAGACCAACGTCGCCGACGAGATGCTGTCAGGCGTCAAGTCGATGTTCCACGCGGTCCTGCCGAAGGGCGTCACCCCCGACTAGTGCGGGATGACTTTTGGTTGAATTGGTGTGAGCCCAAGGCGCTGATCACCTCACCCCGCCGGGGAGAGGTGACCCCGGCAGCCGACTGCATTTAATCTCATCGCGCTTCAGCCGCCGACACGGGCCAGACCGCTGCGCGCGGCATCGTCGCGTGGACGTAGCGCGACCGCCTTGGTGTAGGACGCCGCCGCCTTGGCCTTGTCGCCGAGGCGCTCATAGGCGAGCCCCCGCGTGGTCCAGACTTGCGCATTGTGCGGGTCGGCCTCGGAGGCCTCGTCGAGGTCGGCTGCGGCTTCCTTGACCTTGCCCACCGCGAGGTAGCTGATGGCGCGGCCGAGCAGCGGCTCCGGCTTCTGGGGATTGAGCCCGCTCGCTGCGCTGAAATCCGCGATCGCGAACTCGTGCTCGTTGCTCGCCTGATAGATCAGGGCACGGCCATAGAGCGCGTGCGCATTGTAGGGATCGAGCGCGACCGCGCGGTTGAACTCCTCGAGCGCCGCCGCCGTCTCTCCCGATTTCGCAAGCGCCTGGCCCTTTGCCGTATGGCTCTGGGCCTCAGCGACATTGCCGGCGCTGACCGCGCTTTCGGCGGGCGCAGCAGCAGGCGCGGTAGCAGATTTGGGCGCGTCCTGGGGCTTATCCTTCTCCGGCATCAGCGATCCCAGGTCGAACGAGCAGCCGGACAGTGCGAGCGCGATCAGTGAAAGTGTGACGGAGCGCCGCCACGGTCGGCACGACCGTGCCGGGCTGTGCTCGGGGAGAGGGGAGTCCATCTACGGATTCGCTCGCGCTGGTGCCGCATCGGTAGTGCCCCGTCCCAGAAAAGGCACCGCTCACAAAACAATAACGCGGGCCCGGGGCCCGCGTCATCGAAAACTCAGTCTTGCAAGAACAGCAAAATCAGCGCGGTCCGCGCGGACCTGCGCCCGGGCCGCCACGGCCGCCAGCGCCACGCTCGCCACCGGGGCCAGCGCCGAACACCGGCTTCGGCTTCATCGGCAGCAGCCCTTCACGCTGCAGCTTCTTGCGGGCCAGCTTGCGCGCGCGGCGCACGGCTTCGGCCTTTTCGCGGGCCTTCTTCTCGGAGGGCTTTTCGTAGTGACCGCGGAGCTTCATCTCGCGGAAAATACCCTCGCGCTGCATCTTCTTCTTCAGCGCCTTGAGGGCTTGATCGACATTGTTATCGCGAACGAGAACCTGCACGCGGCATCCTCTTCAGTGGATCGGATTTGAATTCTGGTAAGTCAAAGGGGATGGCAGAAAGCACAAGCCCTTAACCTTGAGCGCGCGGATGTAACAGACAAAACCTGAGATGTCCATCGTCCAAGCGGCCTTTCGGGCCAAGATAAGCCATTAAATAGGGCAAAAATGCCCCCGTGTGGCCCTGATTTGGGTGATTTGGCGCCAATGACGGGGCCGTTCCCGGAGCTTTGATCCGGAGAACTCGGAAATCAGGGGAGACGTCCATGGAAATGAAGAAATATGCGGCCGAGGCCATCGGTACCTTTTGGCTCACATTCGCAGGGTGCGGGAGCGCGGTGATCGCAGCCGGCTTTCCGCAGGTCGGCATCGGCCTGGTCGGCGTGTCCCTGGCGTTCGGCCTGAGCGTCGTCACCATGGCCTACGCGATCGGCCATATCTCGGGCTGCCACCTCAACCCGGCCGTCACGGTCGGTCTTGCCGCGGGCGGCCGGTTCCCGACCGGACAGATCCTGCCCTATATCGTCGCGCAGGTCATCGGCGCGATTGTCGCGGCAACGCTGCTCTATGTGATTGCCAGCGGCGCCCCGGGCTTCGACGTCACCAAGGGCTTTGCGTCGAACGGCTATGGTGCGCATTCGCCGGGCCAGTACGGCATGGTGGTGTGCTTCATCACAGAAGTGGTGATGACCATGATGTTCCTGTTCATCATCATGGGTGCCACGCATGGAAGGGCGCCTGCGGGCTTCGCGCCACTCGCGATCGGGCTTGCGCTGGTGATGATCCATCTCGTCAGCATTCCCGTCACCAACACGTCGGTGAACCCGGCGCGCAGCACCGGGCCCGCCTTGTTCGTCGGCGGCTGGGCGCTGGCGCAACTGTGGCTGTTCTGGCTTGCGCCGCTGATCGGCGGCGCACTCGGCGGCGTGATCTATCGCTGGCTCAGCGAAGAGCCGGCCGGCGTCGTCGCCGGTGTGAAGACCGCGTGATCGTCGGAGCATGATCCGGACCCGGAGGGCCGCGTTAGCGCAAAGTGTGAAGCGGTTTTTCCTCGCGACAAACGCGGAACGCGTTTGCGCGGAGATCATGCTCAAATAAAAATCTAAAGTGCGACGATGATCGCGCTTTAGGGGGATCGCGCAGCGCCGCGGTCCCCTTACTTGCCGCGGGCGGGCGCGACCTCGGTGACGTGGCCCATCTTGCGGCCCGGCTTGGGTGTGCCCTTCCCGTAGAGGTGTACGGTGGCTCCGGGGACCGTGAGCCACTCTGTGTAGCGGTTGATCTCGTCGCCGATCAGGTTGGTCATGGTGACGACCTCGCCGTGCCGCACGGGCTTGCCGAGCGGCCAGCCGGCGATGGCGCGGATATGCTGCTCGAACTGCGAGACGGACGCGCCGTCGAGCGTCCAGTGCCCGGAATTATGCACGCGCGGCGCAATCTCATTCACCAGCACCTTCGGTCCCGTGCCGTTGGCGAGCACGAACATCTCGACTGCCAGCACGCCGACATAATCGAGCGCGTCGGCGATCTTGCCGGCGACGTTGCGCGCCTCCTCGGCAAGAGCATCCGGAATCTCGGCCGGCGCGCGCGAGATCTTGAGGATGTGATCGCGGTGCTCGTTCTCGGTGACGTCGAAACACTCGACCTGGCCTTCGGCCGAGCGCGCGGCGATCACGGAAATCTCGCGCTCGAACGGCACGAAGGCTTCGAGGATCGCCGACTTGGTGCCGAGGCCGGTCCACACTTTCGCGATCTCGTCGCCCTCGCGGATGATGGCCTGGCCCTTGCCGTCATAGCCGAAGCGGCGCGTCTTCAGCACGGCCGGAAGCCCGATCCTGACGATTGCCTCGCGCAACGATGCGACCGAGGTGACGTCGGCATAGGCAGCGGTGCCGATCCCGAGCCGGGTGATGAATTCCTTCTCGGCCAGCCGGTCCTGGGTGGTCTCGAGGATCTTGCGGTTGGGTAGCACGGGGCGGCGCGCGTCCAGCACCAGCGCGGCCGCGGCCGGCACGTTCTCGAACTCGTAGGTGATGACGTCGACGTCGTTCGCGAACAGCTCAAGCGCCTCGACGTCGGCATATTCCGCGCAGGTCGCGTTGAGCACGACGTCGAAGGCCGGTGAGTCCGGGTCGGGCGAAAACACCTGGCAGCGCAAGCCGAGCCGCGCCGCGGCCATCGCAAGCATCCGTCCCAATTGTCCGCCGCCGAGGATTCCGATGGTGTCGCCGGGCTTCAGCTTCACCCGTTTGGTGCCAGTCACGCCTTGTCCTCCGGGCGCTCGCCCACGGCGTCGGTCTGCGCTTTGCGCCAGGCCACAAGGCGGTCTGAGAGGGCCGGATCGGATAGGGCCAGCACGGCGGCGGCCAGCAGCGCAGCGTTGATTGCGCCCGCCTTGCCGATGGCGAGCGTGCCGACCGGGATGCCGGCGGGCATCTGCACGATCGAGTGGAGCGAGTCGACGCCCCTCAGCGCCTTGGATTCGACGGGAACGCCGAACACCGGCAGTTCCGTCAGCGCCGCCGTCATGCCGGGCAGATGCGCAGCACCGCCGGCGCCGGCGATGATGACCTTGAAGCCTTCGGCCTTGGCGCCCTTGGCAAAGGTGAACAGCCGGTCCGGGGTGCGGTGGGCCGAGACGATGCGGCTTTCGCAGGCGACGCCGAGCGCTGTGAGCGTATCGGCGGCATGCCGCATCGTGTCCCAATCCGACTGGCTTCCCATGATGATGGCGATCGGCGCGGTCATGACGTCAATTGTGCTCGGGAATACAGAAACATAGGCCAGATTATCGGTTCCGGCCGGCGGCTCGCAAGGCGGTGGCAAGGAGAAGGGAATGCACTATCCTGTCTTGGTGAATCCCCGCAAGCCTTCATTGAGCAGGACGCCCATGAAGAAACCAAAAAGGGCGATCGCTGCGAAGGCAAAAAAGGCCCGGAAAAGCAGCGGGAGCCGAGCCAAACCCGCGGCCAGGCGCGCGGCCCGGTCGGCGGGCCAGCCCGCTGTGACCACCGGAGAGGCCAAGAACGCCAAGGCGATCATCCGCAACCTGCGCACCAGGCTCGCCCAGGCCCAGCGGCGCATCGACGAGCTGGAGGCTGCCGCCGACACGGACTTTCTGCTCGGCATCCCGAACCGGCGCGGCTTCGAGCGTGAGCTGCACCGTGCGATTGCCTACATGACGCGCTACGCCGCCCGTGGCGCGCTGATCGTGCTCGACGTCGACCGCCTGAAGCCCATCAACGACTCCTTCGGTCACGCTGCCGGCGACGAGGTGCTCAAGGCGATCGCCGGCACGCTGACGCGGCAGGTCCGCGCCTCCGACGTGGTCGGCCGCCTCGGCGGCGACGAGTTTGCGCTGCTGTTGTGGAACCTCAGCGAGACCGATGCCAGGGCCAAGGCCGCAGCTTTCGAGCAGGCGATCGACGATTTGTCCTTTGTCTTTCGCGACCAGCGCGTGAATGCGGGTGCCTCCGCCGGCGTCGCGCTGCTTGGATCTCACGCCGAGGCAGGCCGCGCGCTGGAGGAAGCCGACGCGGCCATGTATGTGCGCAAGGCCCAGCGGCGGCATGAGCCGCGGATCAGATTGATCAGTAGTTAGGGGTTGGATCGATTGGGCCACAGGCTCGCTCAACTCTCCCGCTTGCGGGGGAGGTCGGCGCGAAGCGCCGGGTGGGGGCTCTCTCTACGTTGGGAGTATCGATTGCGGAGACACCCCCACCCCAGCCCTCCCCCGCAAGCGGGAGAGGGAGCGCACCTTTTGTGTGGCAGCGATCGAACGTAAAGCGATTGCGCTTCAAAGCGCGCTGAGGTCTTCCGGCACGTTGCCGAACTTGCGCAGCAGCTTGGCGTCGCCGAACTCGCCAGTCATGGGATCGCCGCTGCGGCTGAACGCGATCGCGCCGATATGGCCGGCGCCGTGCGCCAGGATCTCGGCGCGCCGCAGCGCGGCGGCCGAGGTCTGACATTCCTCCGCGGCGCCCGCGACCGGCGATCCATCTTCGTCGGTGAGGAAAGGCAGTGCGACATAGTAGGTGACATCGGACATGGTCGGCTCCGAGTGCTCGTTGGCTACGCGGCGCTGGAGGTGCTCCGCATCTTGTTGCGCGACGTCTCGGGAATGCAGCCGGCCGAAATTGCCGCCTGCAATTCCTCGAGCTCCGCTTCTAGATATTCGTTGGCCATGATCAGCGCCTTGATGGTGCTGCGCAGATTGCCGTCACACATCGCGATCGCCTGATCGCAGGCTTGTTCATAATGGCTGTTGTCGAAGGCGGCTGCGGACATGGCATTTCCCCGGAAGCTGGTTGAGGCTCGAATGTTCTTCTTTTGTTCTTTTTGAGTCAAGTGGAATCCGATGCGCGGAAAACGCATCGGGCGCACCGGCTGGGATCAGGCGATGATGTCGGGCGTGATCTGGTCTTCGATGAAGGCGATACGGTCGCGCAACAACAGCTTGCGTTTCTTCAGACGCTGTAACCGCAACAGGTCGGGGGCGGGCGATTGATGCAATGCATCGATCGCCGCATCGAGATCTCGGTGTTCCTGCTGCAACCGGGCGAGCTCGGCTTCGAGTTCGCGCTCGTGTTCATTGGTCATGATGTGCGGTAGCCGGAAAACCCGATGAGGTTGCGAAAGCCTGTGGAAGGCCTGTGGAAAGTATCGTCCTTGCGCGACGTGATCGCAAGCGATCTGGGTCCCCTATCAACGGTCTCTCGCAAAGATATTTCGGTGGATCGCGCCGCCAGCGCGCAGGCGCATTGAAATCATGGATGATTCCTGCGGTGGTTCCTTACTCACTGTTCATTACATATGAATTTTCAAAAATGACAGTGGGACTACGGATACTTATCGACAGAACGAATCGGTGATGTACACTTCTTCGTCCGGATCGAATCCTGAGGTTCAACCCTACCGAGGAGGTTTCGAATGACAATTCAGGCACATCTTGTTGAATTGGAGCGGAAGCACAAACTTCTCGAAAACGAATTGCACGAAGCTCTCGTGCACCTTTCAACAGACGACCTGCAAATTGTTGAGTTGAAGCGCCGGAAGTTGATGGTCAAGGACCAGATCGAGCGGTTGAGGCACGGCGCCGACGACACGCTCCACTAGCAACCCCCGTACACATGTAAGCCTGATCTCGCCCCCTTCACGCAGGGATGAGAGCTGTTGCGCTCATCCCTGCGTCGAGGTGCGAAGCCTCGTGCGATTAGTTTCGTGCGATGGTTAAAGCGCGATGAATCGTCAGCGCGCTTCAGGTTGTTGTTTGAGCATGATCTCCGCGCAAACGTGTTCCGCGTTTGTCGCGAGGGAAAACCGCTTCACGCTAACGCGGCCCTCCGGGTCTGGATCATGCGCTATATGTTTGCGAGCTCGGCGACGTGGTCGGCGATCGCGAGCGATGACGTCAGGCCGGGCGACTCGATCCCGAAGAGATTGATCACGCCATCCACGCCGTGATCGCGCGGGCCCTGCATCAGGAAATCCTGCATGGCCACCGCCGGCGGGACGATCTTCGGCCGTATGCCCGAATAGCTCGGCATCAACGCGCCATCAGGCAGGTCCGGCCAGTATTTGCGGATTGCCGGATAGAATCGCTCCGCGCGTGCGGGGTCGACGGCATAGTCGATCGTTTCGATCCACTCCACGTCGGGACCGAAGCGCGCCTGGCCTGCCATGTCCAGCGTCAGGTGCACGCCGAGTCCGCCGGGCTCGGGCACGGGATAGATCAGCCGTGAGAACGGCGCCTTGGTGCTGCAGCTGAAATAGTTGCCCTTGGCGAGATAGATCGGCGGAATCCGGTCGAGCGGCATGCCATCGATGTTGCGCGCCACCGTCGTCGCTGAAAGACCTGCCGCGTTGACCAGCAGGCTGCATTGCAGCGTCATCGGCGCCTCGCCGCCGGCATCGATTTCGACGACGCCGCCTGACGCCTTGGCGCGGATCAGCGGCGTGTGAAACGCGAACGCGGCTCCCGCCGCTTCGGCCTCGCCGCGCAGCGAGAGCATGTAGGCGTGGCTGTCGATGATGCCGGTCGAGGGCGAGAGCAACGCGGCATCGCAGGCGAGCGCCGGCTCCAGCGCGCGCGCGGCGTCGCCTGCGAGCATCTGCATATCGAGCACGCCATTGGGCTCGGCATGTGCCTTGATCGATTGCAGCTTCTCGGTCTCTTTCGGATTGGTCGCGACGATCAGCTTGCCGCAATTTTTGTGCGGAATGTTGCGCTCGGCGCAGTAGCGGTAGAGCGCATGCTTGCCGCTGACGCACAGCCGCGCCATCCAGCTCCCGGCCCGGTAGTAGATCCCGGCATGGATCACCTCGCTGTTGCGCGAGGAGGTGACGGTGCCGATGGCCTCCGCCGCTTCGAGCACGATCACCTCGCGCCCGGCCTGGGCGAGCTTTCGGGCGACCGCGAGCCCGACCACGCCCGCTCCGATGACGACGCAGTCAACTCTATCCATGGTGGGACGGCAGGTCCGTGAGTGGCGGGGCCAAGGAGTTCAACAAGGGGCTCAACGAGAGGCTTAAGAAACCGCACCCAAGGCGGCTCTCCATTAAGGAAGAATTTATCATGTCAGGGCAATTGCCGTATCTGGCGCCACATTTTTCTGTCGTGCTGACAGGCGTTTACCCGATCCCAACCCGTGAGGCCAGACAATCCCGAGTTGAAATCGCGGGTGGCTGATGGCTGACAAGAACTGGCACGCGAGCGGCGCGTTTCTGACGCCTGTGCAGGCCCTGGCATGCCTGGCCTGCACGGTTGCGCCCGCGCGCGCCTTTGCGCTGTCCGACAATTTCGCCCCGCAGAGCTACCTGGGCAGGCTCGATCCCAATCTGGTCTGGGAGGCGCTGCTTGGCGGCATCGCGGTGTGCTCGTTCCTGGCGGCCATCGTGCTGTGGATCCACTCGGCGTTGCGACGGGTAAGGCGCACGCAGCTCAGGCGCAATGCCTTCGTCTCGTCCGCGCTGAACAATCTGAACCAGGGCGTCGTAATGACCGACGCGCAAGCGCGGATCATCTTCTGCAACGACCGCTATCTCGAGATCTATGGGCTGGCGCGGGCGGATCTCTGGACCGACATGACCAGGGCCGACATCCTCAGGCTGCGTCGTGAGCGCGGCGTGCTCGGCGTGACCGACGACGAGTACTACGAGAAGGCCGCCAGCTCGAACGGCCTGATCACCGAGCTGCCCGACGGGCGCGCCATTCTGGCGAAATATTTCGTGCTGCCGAATGGCGGCTCGGTTGCGACGCATCTCGACGTCAGCGAGCAGCGCACCCTGTCGCGGCAGCTTGCGTCCACCAAGCAGTTTCTGGAAACGGTGCTGAACAACGTGCCAGCCTGCGTGGCCGCCAAGACCATCGAGGACGGCCGCTATATCTTCGCGAACAGCGCCTATGAGCGGTTCTGGGGTTTCTCGCGGGACCATGTCGTCGGCAAGAACGCGCGAGAGCTGTTTGCACCTGCCTCGGCTGCCAGCATCGAGGCGGCCGATCGGGCGGCGCTCGATGCGCCCGACGGGCAGTTCCGCAACCAGTTCGAGGTCGAGCGCGGCTCGGGGGGGCGCATGGTTGCCTCGATCCGGATCGTGGTTCGAAACGAGAAGAATCAGCCGGAATTTCTGCTGCTGGTGTTCGAAGACGTTACCGATCGACGCTCGTTGTCGCGGGAGCTGGAGAGCACCAAGAAATTCCTCGAACTCGTGGTCGACAATATCCCGGTGGCGCTGATCGTGGAGCAGGTCAACGATGGCCGTTATCTGCTCGCCAATCGCAGCGCCGAAACCATCCTCAACCGCAAGCGCGAGGAAGCCACGGGACTGACCGCCGCCGATATCTTCAATGCCAAAGAGGCCAAGCTGATCATCGCGCGCGACGAGGCCGCGATCAGGAAGCGGGGAATGATCACCGAAGAGCATCCTATCTCGACCAAGGATGGCTTGCGGCTGTTCCTCACCCGCCGCGCCACCGTGCTCAACGATGCTGGCGAGCCGGAATATCTGATCAAGACCCACGAGGACGTCACCGATCGCCGCCAGACCGAGTCGCGCATGGCGCACATGGCCTATCACGACGGCCTGACCGACCTGCCCAATCGCGCCGCCTTCCTCCAGGCGCTGACGCAGATGATCGAGGCCTGCGAGGGCACCAGTGAGGAGTTCGCCGTGCTCTGCGTCGACCTCGACGGGCTGAAGGAGGTCAACGACGTCTTCGGCCATGCGCTCGGCGACAAGCTCCTCGTCGAGGTCGCCCAGCGGCTCCAGGACGCCGCCCGTGGTGGTGTGGTCGCGCGGCTGTCCGGCGACGAATTCGGCCTCATCATCGATGGCAAGCAGCCCGACACGGGCCTCGCGCTGGCCCGCCAGCTTGGTGAAGCCCTATCCCAGGAATTCCAGATCGACGGCCGCGCGGTGCGCGCCGGGGTCACCACCGGCATATCGGTCTTCCCGCACAACGGCGCGGACGCCGCCTCGCTGCTCGCCAATGCCGGCGCAGCGCTGTTCCGCGCCAAGCAGAAGTCGCGCGGCACGATCAGCCTCTACCAGCCCGAGATGGACCAGCAGATCCGCGACCGCCGCGTGCTGCACCAGGACCTGTCGAAGGCGATCAAGAACGGCGAGCTCTCGCTCGCGTTCCAGCCGCAGGGCGTCGCCGGCCACACCGTCGCCGAGAGCGAGATCATCGGCTTCGAGGCGCTGGCGCGCTGGCAGCACCCGGTCCGCGGCCAGGTCTCGCCGGCCGAGTTCATTCCGATCGCGGAGGAGAGCGGTCTGATCGTCGAGATGGGCGAATGGATCCTGCGCCAGGCCTGCCGCGAGGCGGCCTCCTGGGCCAAGCCGCTCCAGGTCGCGGTCAACCTCTCGCCGGCGCAGTTTGCCCATGGCGACGTGGTCGGCCTCGTTCACTCGATCTTGCTGGAGACCGGGCTTTCACCCGGCCGGCTCGAGCTCGAAATCACCGAGGGCGTGCTGATCGAGGATTTCGATC
Source organism: Bradyrhizobium sp. CCGUVB23 (assembly GCF_024199885.1). Taxonomy (NCBI): domain Bacteria; kingdom Pseudomonadati; phylum Pseudomonadota; class Alphaproteobacteria; order Hyphomicrobiales; family Nitrobacteraceae; genus Bradyrhizobium; species Bradyrhizobium sp. CCGUVB23. The sequence goes on along the minus strand of NZ_JANADQ010000001.1, from coordinate 2,804,448 downwards.
GCGGCCTCGCGTTGCTGCGCCGCCTGAAGGCGCTGGGTGTGCGCATCTCGATGGACGATTTCGGCAGCGGCTATTCCTCGCTGAGCTATCTCCAGGCGTTCCCGTTCGACAAGATCAAGATCGACCGCGCCTTCGTGATCAATCTCGGCCGTAATCCGCAATCGGCAGCGATCGTGCGTGCCGTGATCGATCTCGGTCATGGCCTGGAAATGTCGATCATCGCCGAAGGCGTCGAGACGATCGAGCAGCTCGCCTTCCTCGCCAAGGAGGGCTGCGACGGCGTGCAGGGCTATCTGCTCGGCAAGCCCTTGCCGATCGGGCAATATGGCCGCCTCATCGGCCGCGCCGAGACGATGGAGCTTGCGCTCAAGACCGGCTAGTGCGCGGGTCGCGCTCTGGCCATCTGTTTGTGCATGATCTCCGCGCAAACGCGTTCCGCGTTTGTCGCGAGGAAAAACTGCTACACACTTTTCCGGATCATGCGCTAGTGATGGCGAAGTCCTCGCTTCGTTCGTTCACGACGGCTTCATGGCGGATTACGACCTCGCGATCATCGGCGGTGGCCTGAACGGCGTCAGCATCGCGCGCGACGCCGCCGGGCGCGGCCTTCGCGTCATTCTGTTGGAGCAGGGCGATCTCGGTGGCGCGGCCTCGTCGGCGACGCCGCATTTGATCCACGGCGATCTCTCGGTGCTGGAGCGTCGCGGCTTCCGTCGCGTGCGCCGGGCGCTGGCCGAGCGCAAGGTGTGGCTCGCGATCGCCCCGCATCTGGTTCGTCCGATGCGCTTCGTCATCCCTGCGCATTCCGAGGAACGTCCACCCTGGTTGCTGCGCACCGGTCTCCTGCTCTACGACCGCCTTGCAGGGCGCGGCGGCCTGCCGCCGTCCTCGACCATCGACATCACGCATCATCCGGTCGGCAACGCGTTGAGGCGGCCGTTCGGCACCGCCTTTGAATATTCGGATTGCGTCGTCGATGATTCCAGGCTCGTTGTCTTGACCGCGCTGGACGCGGCGGAGCGCGGCGCAGTGATCCGCACCGGCGCGCGCTGCGTGCGGGCCGATCGCGCCGATATCTGGCGGCTCGCCGTCGTCGATCGCGGCCACCGCAGGGTCATCACGACCCGCGCGCTCGCGAACACCAGCGGCGGATGGAGCGTGAGCGTCGCCGAGACCGTGCTCCGACAGCCGCCACCGCGCGCGGGCGCAGTCGTGCAGATCAGCCAGATCGTCGTGCCGCGGCTGTTCGAACCCGACAATGTCTACGTCTTCCAGAACAGCGATGGCCGCCTGATCTTCGCAAGCCCGTTCGAGCGTGATTTCACCCTGATCGGCACCGTGACGCATGACTTCAGGGGCGATCCGGCGATCGTCGCCATGCCGGCCGCTGATGTGAGCTATCTCTGCGAGGCCGCCAGTCGCTATTTTCGCGAGCCTGTCGTGCCGGTCGATGTGGTGCGGACGATGTCGGGCGTCAATCTGGCGCCTGCCCCCGGGCGCCGGCGTGATGGTGCGCTCGCATTCGATGCGCGGCGGCGCAAGGCGCCGCTGATCACGATGTTCGGCGGCGACGTCACGACCGCGCGGTGGCGCGCCGAGCGGGCCGTGACCAGGCTGACGCCGTTCTATCCGATGTCGCGGCCCTGGACGGCGGCGGTGGCGCTTCCGGGCGGGGACTTTCCCTGGCAGAGCTTCGAGGCGGAAGTCGACGCCGCGCGCGACCGCTGGCGCTTTCTCTCCGAGGCGCAGGCGCAACGCCTGGTGGGTGCCTATGGTTCGCGGCTGTCGGCCGTGCTGGGGGAGGCGACGAGTCGTGCCGAGCTGGGGCCGGCTTTCGGTCCCGAACTGACGGGAGCCGAGGTGCGCTACCTCATGCAAACCGAATGGGCCCGCTTCCCCGACGACGTCCTGTGGCGCCGCTCCAAGCTCGGACTGACCATGCCGCCCGCCGATCACGACGCACTGGCTGCGTTCATGGCGAATGCGGTGTGAATGATCGGCATCGAACCGGTTGAGCCGGGGGCCTTCCGCCGCTAGCGTGCGGCTGCATTGGGGCCCGCAGGGAACATGGCTGACGAACTCGAGGGGATCAAGGCGGCCGACGCGGCCAGGCCGGGCGCGCATCCAGCGACGGGTCGGCCGCTGCTGCGCATTGACGGCGTGGTGAAGAATTTCGGCGCGTTCCGCGCGGTCGACGGCGTGTCGCTCGACATCGGGGCCGGCGAGTTCTTTGCGCTGCTCGGTCCCTCCGGCTGCGGCAAGACCACGCTATTGCGCATGCTGGCCGGTTTCGAGGCGCCGGACGCGGGGCGCATCCTGCTCGGCGGCAGCGACATCGCGCAGGCGCTGCCGCACGAGCGGCCCGTCAACATGATGTTCCAGAGCTACGCGCTGTTTCCGCATCTGTCGGTGCGCGACAACATCGCTTTCGGCCTGAAGCGCGCCGGCATGGCGCGCGCCGATATCGCCACGCGCGTGGCCGAGATGGTTGCGCTGGTGAAGCTGGACGGGATGGAGAAGCGCAAGCCGGACCAGCTCTCCGGCGGTCAGCGGCAGCGCGTCGCGCTGGCGCGTGCGTTGGCGCGCCGCCCGCAACTGCTGCTGCTCGACGAGCCGCTGGCGGCGCTCGACAAGAAACTGCGTGAAAGTACGCAAGGAGAGCTGATGGAGCTGCAGCGCCGGCTCGGCATGACCTTCATCATCGTCACCCACGATCAGGAGGAGGCGATGACGATGGCGACGAGAATCGGCGTGATGGACGCCGGCAAGCTCGTGCAGGTCGCATCGCCGCGCGAGCTCTATGAGGCGCCGCGCTCGCGATGGATCGCGCAGTTCGTTGGCGACATCAACCTGTTCGAGGGCGAGCTGCAATCGCGTGAAGCCCATCGCGTGACCATTGCCACCCGCGATGCCGGAACGCTCGTCGTGGCCGAGCCGCGCGCGCCGGTCGGCAAGACGACAGTGTCGGTGGCGATCCGCCCCGAGAAGGTCAAGCTTTCGCGCCGTGCGCTCGATGGTGATGCGGACCAGGGGCCTGCGATCAATCGGCTAGAAGGCACCGTCAGCGACGTCTGCTATCTTGGCGGCAGCACCGCCTACAAGGTGAAGCTCGATGCAGGTGGCACGGTGCGGTCCGCGATCGCGAATACCGCGCGCCGCGACAGCGATGCGTACAGCGTGAACCAACGCGTGGTGGTTTGGTTCACGTCAAATGATTGCGTGGTGCTGGAGCAATGAGCGCGCGCCGCATCTTTGCCAGGCCCGCGCGCTTTGCCGCGATCGCGCCTTACCTCTGGATGGCGCTGTTCTTCCTGGTGCCGTTCGGCTTCGTGCTGAAGATCAGCCTGTCGCAGACGGCGATCGCGCAGCCGCCTTACGAGCCGGTGTTCGACTTCACCGCGGGATGGGCGGCGATCAAGGCCGCGTTCGGCGCGCTGTCGATCGAGAACTTCAAGCTGCTCGTCTCCGACGACCTGTACGTGTTTGCCTATGTCAGAAGCCTCACCGTCGCGATCACGGCCACCGCGATCCTGCTCCTGATCGGCTATCCCATCGCCTATGGCATGGCGCGGCTGCCGGCGCGCTGGCAGGCGGTGGCGATGGTGCTGGTCATCGTGCCGTTCTGGACCTCGTTCCTGATCCGCATCTACGCCTGGATCAACATCCTGCAGCATGACGGCCTGCTCAACCAGATCCTGCTCGCCTTGCATCTCGTCAGCCAGCCGGTGGTGTGGCTCTCCACCGACAGCGCGATGTATCTCGGCATCGTCTATTCCTACCTGCCGTTCATGATCCTGCCGCTCTATGCGACGCTCGCCAAGATGGAGCCGGCGCTGGAGGAGGCCGCCGCCGATCTCGGCGCGCCGCCGGGGGCGGTGTTCTGGCTGGTCACCTTTCCGCTGTCGCTGCCCGGCGTCGGCGCCGGCGTGTTGCTCTGCTTCATTCCGATCGTCGGCGAGTTCGTGATCCCGGATCTGCTTGCTGGCTCCAACTCGCTGATGATTGGCCAGACGCTGTGGCTGGAATTCTTCACCAACAAGGACTGGCCAGTCGCATCCGCAGCAGCCATCATTCTGCTGATCGTGCTGCTCGCACCGCTGCTGCTCTACGAACGGGTCCAGCGGCGGCAATTGGAGGAGCGGTGAGATGGGCAAGGTCTCCCGCCTCTCCCGCTTCAACGTCGCCTCGCTCGCGCTGGGGCTGGCGTTCCTTTATCTGCCGATCCTCATCCTCGTCATCTATTCCTTCAATGCCTCGCGGCTGGTGACGGTGTGGGGCGGCTGGTCGCTGCGCTGGTATCGCGAGTTCTTCAACGACCGCGCCATGATCGAGGCGGCCTGGATGAGCCTGCGCGTCGCGGTCGCTTCGGCCAGCATGGCGACAGTGCTCGGAACGCTGGCCGCGATGGCGCTGTCGCGCGGCGAGGGATTTCGCGGCCGCACGCTGTTCTCGGGGATGCTCTATGCGCCGCTGGTGATGCCGGAGGTGATCACCGGCCTGTCGCTCTTGCTGCTGTTCGTCGCCTTGAACGCCGAGCGCGGCTTCTGGACGGTGACGATCGCGCACACCACGCTGACGATGTGCTTCGTCGCCGTCGTGGTGCAGTCGCGCCTCGGCTCGCTCGACCGCTCGCTCGAGGAGGCCGCCATGGATCTCGGCTGCGCCCCCGTCCGTGCCTTCCTTTTGGTCACGCTGCCGCTGATCGCGCCGGCGATCGTGGCCGGCTGGATGCTGGCCTTCACGCTGTCGCTCGACGATCTCGTGATCGCGAGCTTCACCACCGGCCCCGGCTCGGCGACGCTGCCGATCCGGATCTATTCCGAGGTGCGGCTCGGGGTGAAGCCCGAGATCAACGCCATCTGCACGCTGGTGATCGGCCTGATTGCCATCGTCATCGTCATTGCCTCGCTCGCCTCGAAACTGTCGAGCTCGCAGGGCGAGAGCGCGGCGCCGCTTTGAGCAGGGAGCAATCATGACCTTTGCCTATCAGATCCTGATCCACACCCCGGTCTGGGTGTTCGCGCTGCTCGCCTTTCTGGTGTGGCAGGGCATCAAGGCCATGCAGCCGCGCACGACGCCGATCTGGCGCGCTCTGATCGTGCCGGTCGTGTTCATCGTCTGGGGCGTCTCGCGGATCGGCTTCGGCCATCAGGATAGCGCGTGGCCGTTCGTTGCCTGGATCGCGGCGGCTCTGGCGCTGCTGCCGCTCGGTATCCTGACGCCGCGCCCGTTCGAGATGGATCACAAGAGCGGCGAGATCATCCGTCCCGGCAGCGCGTTTCCGCTGATCCGCAACCTCATCGTGTTCGGCCTGCAATATAGCGTGGGCGTGATCTCGGCGATCGATGCGAGCGACCGCGCGCTCGCGATCATCGTCGGCCGCGCCGTCTCGGGCGCGACCGCCGGCTAGTTCATCGGCTCGACCATTGCGCTGCTGGTCGCCTATCGCAGGAAGCGCGTCGTGGAGTGATCGGCTCGACCGCGGCGCCCGTTTGAGGCTTCCCTGCCCGTAGAATGCGACCGAGTCGCGAAAAGCCGCGGTCGATGGCAGCAGGTCGATGCGAACCTATCTCGACCGAGACCGATCCTTGGGCCCGCTTGGTATCTAGGTTAACCGTTCGTATAGCTTGTCTGGTTATCGTCGCGTCGCTTGGGGAAGGGTGGGCGATGAAGCAGCTCCATATTGGCGTGGTCAGCGCAGCTCTGGCCTTATTCTGTCTCGCTGTTCGGCCGTCGGCCGGCGCGACGCAGATGGTGTCGCTACTGTACAATGGCTCGCCGCAGTCGCCGCAGCAGATTGGCTCGGACGAATTTCGCCGCAAGCTCGTCGAGATCGCGCAAGGCCGTATCATCCTCGACGAACGTGGTGGCATCACGTTGGGCAGCGAGACCGCGATCCTTGCCGCAATGCGCAGTGGTGTGGTCGATATGGCGACCCTGTCTGGCTCCGTCGTCAGTTCCGCCGTCCCTGAATTCGGCGTATTCGACGTGCCGTTCCTGTTCCGCGATGCTGCGCAAGCCAAGGCGGTCGCGGAGGGGCCGGTCGGCGCTCTATTCGCCAAGCATTTCGCCGACAAGGGATTGGTGCTGCTCGCGATCGGCAAGCAGGGCTTTCGCAACGTCACCAATTCGAAGCGGCCGATTCATTCTCCCGCAGACCTCCAAGGGCTGAAGATTCGCGTTCTGCCGAACGAGGTCTATCAGATGACCTTCAAAGCGCTGGGCGCCGAGGTCGTGCCGATGGAGTTCACGCAGGTGTACTCCGCATTGAAGGACGGCCGCATCGATGGGCAGGAGAACCCGGTCATGACGATTGCGACCAGCCATCTCGAGGAAGTGCAAAAATATGCCAGCCTGACAGGGCATTTCTTCGCGCCCATCGCCTTCGTCGCCAATCGCGATGTGTTCCAGGCCCTGAAGCCGGCCGACCAGGCCGCGATCATTGCCGCTGCCAAGGCCGGTGCGGAGGCGACCTGGCAGAGCGGCGTCGCGGAGGAGACGAAGAAGCTCGAGGAGCTGCGCAAAGCTGGCATGGAGATCATCGAAAAGGTCGATCGCCAGCCGTTCATCGATGCCGTGAAGCCCCTGGAGCCCGAATTCGAGAAGCGCTTCGGCAAGGATCTGCTCGCCCGGATCCGGGCTACGCCGTAATTCCCCGGGAAATGTTATGAAACTTTCATTGCTCCTGTCGCGCATCGGCATCCGCCCACGCATCTTCGGCGGCTTCGCACTGGTGCTGGGTTTCCTCTGCGTGTTGGCGCTGCTCGCCGTCTTGCGGCTGTCCGAGATCGGCGGCACTGTCGGAGATCTCGTCACCAGCGCTGATGGTGATGCCGGCATGGCGAGGGTGCATGCCGCGCTGCTCTCGGCGAACGTCACCGTCGAGAAATTCATCCGTACGCGCAATATCGGCGACCGCGATAGCGCCATGAAGGCGATCGACGGCTTTGGCCAGACGTTTGATCAGGTCGACCAGCAATTCGCTCGCCTGCCGGCGATTGCCGCGGGCCGAAGCGCGTTGGTGGGTGCGCTTGGCGCTTATCGAAATTCCTTCACGGCGGTAGCTGGCGCCGTCGATCGTCTGCGCAACGCGAGCACCAGGGGCGAGGCGCTCGGCGCCTCAGCAGGCCTCGACGTCAGCGCGATCAATGTGACGCTCGCCAACCAGCCCGACCGTCTGCTCCAGCCGCTGCGTCTGGCCGGCACGGTGGATGCGATGCGCGTGGCAGTGCTGCGTTTCACCATCACCCAGGCTCAGGTCGACGCCGATGATGCTTCGCTGACGATCGGCTATGCACTGACCGCGGTTGCCGATAGCGAGGCAGAAATCGCCGATATCGAGGCGCCACGACTGAAGAGCCTGATCGCAGCTCTGAAGAAGGCTCTTGCCGATCAATCGGCGACACTGACCGAGCTTTCTGCCGCGATAGGCGAGCTGCGCAAGGCGCAAGCCGATCTCGTCAAATCCAGCAGCACGATCGACGCCAAGACAGCCGAGATCAACCGGGCCCTCGGCGCTACGCGCACCGAGCAGAGCCGGCTGACGGCAGAGTCGGTCGATCATACGCGCAATCTCGTGTTCACGGTCGCCGCGTCCGCGCTCGTCTTGGGTGCACTGCTGGCCTGGCTGATCGGACGCAGCGTGTCGCGTCCAATCGGCCAGATGACCTTGCGCATGCAGAGCCTTGCAGCGGGCGAGCTCGATGAGGCGATCCCGGGTGGCGGGCGCGGCGACGAGATTGGTCATATGGCTGGAGCGGTCGAAGTGTTCCGCCAGAATGCGCAGACCGTCCGGCGCATGGAGCAGGAGGCCGCAGCGCAGCGTGCCGCAGCCGAGACAGAACGTGCGTCGATGATGGCTCAGCTTGCCGATCGCTTCGATAGCGGCATGGAGGGCGTCATTGGCGGCGTCTCAAGCCGCGCCGAGGAGATGGGACAGAGCGCCGAAAGTCTCGCCCGCGTCGCCGAGCGCGGTCGCTCGCTCGCCGAGCAGGTCGCCGCGACGTCGGCCCAAGCTTCCTCGAATGTGCAGACCGTTGCGGCCGCAACGCATCAACTTGCCGCCTCGATCAAGGAGATCTCGAGCCAGGTCGCACGCTCCGTATCGGTGTCGGACCAGGCCAAGGTTGAGGCGTCCCGTACCGAGGCGCTGATGCGCGCGCTGTCGGATTCCGCCGAGCGGATTGGTACGGTGGTCCAACTCATCCAGGCGATCGCGAGCCAGACCAATCTCCTGGCCCTCAATGCCACGATTGAGTCGGCGCGAGCCGGTGATGCAGGCAAGGGCTTTGCCGTGGTCGCAAACGAAGTGAAGAGCCTTGCAACTCAGACCGCGCGCGCCACCGGGGAGATCGCAGGGCTCGTCGCGGAGATCCAGGGCTCGACCGGACAGTCCGTCGCCGCGATCGGCCAGATCGGCAAAACCATCGCTGAGATGACGGAGATCGCGACTACGATTGCCTCCGCCGTCGAGGAGCAGGGTGCAGCAACCAGCGAGATCGCCCGCAATGTCGAGCAGGCCGCAAACGGCACGGCGGCCGTGACCGACCAGGTCGGCGCAGTCCGCACCGTGGCTGGAGAAACCGACGCCGGCGCCGAAGCTGCACTCACGGCGGCTTCGGCATTGCAAGATCAAGCACGGGCGCTCAAGAAAGACGTCGCAGAATTCTTACAGACTATGCGCAAGGCGGGGTGAGGGCATCTGCGCGGCGCCGTCCTTCTTCGGCGTATCGTGGCGATCTGGCTGGCCGCGCCATCTCGGGCGCGACCGCGGGTCATTTCATCGGCACGACCATCGCGCTGCTGGTCGCCTATCGCAGGAAGCGCACTGCTGATAGTTAGGACTTCACCGCACCCGCGGTGAGGCCGCCCACCATGTAGCGGCGGAAGGCGTAGTAGATCGCGGCCGGCGGCAGCGCGTAGATGAAGCCGGTCGTCATCAACAGCTCCCAGGGCGAGTCGTCGGCGGCGAGGAAGTTGCCGAGCGCGACGGGGAGGGTGATCTCGCGGTCGTTCGACAGCAGCAGGAACGCGTAGAGATATTCGTTCCAGGCCAGTAGCACCGCATAGGTGCCGATCGCGACCAGCGAGGGCATCATCAGGGGCAGATAGACCAGGCGGAAGATCTGCAGCGTGGTGGCGCCGTCCATCACCGCGGCTTCATCGAGCTCGACCGGCAGCTTGTCGGAGGCCTGCTTCAACACCCAGATCGCGTAGGGCGAGGCGATCGTCACCATCGCAAGGATCAGCGACCAGTGATTGTTGAGGAGGCCGTAATTGCCCATGGTCCGGTACATCGGCACGGCGAGGAACGCCGCCGGGATGAAATAGGTGAAGAGCGCGAGATTCATCACCACGCGCCCGCCGGGCACGCGCAGCCGAGAGATCGAGAACGCCGCCGCGGTCGCGATGAACAGCGTCAGCGCGCCGACAGACGCCGCGATCACCACGGAATTCCAGAACTGGACGTAGAAGTCGCGCAGGAAATAGTGCTGCTGGTTGAACACGATCGAGAAGTTGTGCAGCGTCGGATGGTCCGGCCACAGTTTTCCGGAGAACGCGTCTTCCTTCGGGGAGATCGCGAACAGGAACATGTGATAGATCGGCACCATCGTCCAGATGAATACCGGGATTCCGATCAGCAGCAACTTCGCTTCGGTCGCGACTTCGCGCAGGGTGGGGAGCTTCATCGCGACAACCGTTTCATCATGAAATACACGAGCGGCAGGACGAACGGCATCGCGCAGACGATGGAGGCCATCGCGAGCGAGAGCTGGTCGAGCCGGAGATAGCGGATGCCGAGCGTCGACAGCACATGCGTGAGGTCGGCCGGGCCGCCGCCGGTCAGGAGGTAGACGCTGTTGAAGTCGCCGAGCGTCCAGATCATCGAGAGCAGCGTGCAGGTCACGTAGAGCGTCTGCATCGACGGCCAGGTGATGTAGCGGAATTTCTGCCACCAGCTCGCGCCGTCGACCTCGGCGGCCTCGAACAGATCGTGCGAAATCGCAAGGCGTCCGGTGATCAGGATCAGCGTCCAGAACGGCAGCGATTTCCAGATGTGCACGCCGATCGCCATGGTCAGCGCGACAGTCGGATCGTTCAGCCAGTTCGGGCCGTCATCGCCGGTGAGGCTGAAGATGAAGTGGTTGACCATGCCCCATTCGGGATTGAGCATGAAGCGCACCGACAGGATGGTCGGGATCGACGGCACCGCCCAGGGCAGGATGAAGATCACCGAAAGCCATTTGATCCAGGTGCGCTGCTGCGCGAAGAAGCCGGACAGGAACAGCGCGATCAGCATCTTGATGTTGATGCCGATGACCAGGAAGATCAGGGTGTTGACCGCGGCGCGCGCGAAGATCGGGTCGTTGTAGAGGGCGACATAGCTCTCGGGATGGCGCGCCAGCCACAAGCCGTAACAGACGGGGTAGACGACGAAGGCCAGGAAGACCAGGAAATAGGGTGCAAGCAACACGATGCCCCAGACCTGCGCCGGGGTCAGCCGCGCCGACAGGGGCGGCGATGCTACCGCTTGATCGCCAGAGAGCGTGATCGCCATTCTTTTCGAACTCTCTTTTCGAACTCTTCAAACGAGCTGTCGGCCGCAAAATGCGGCCGGTGTTGTTTTACACCTCTCCCCGCAAAGCGGGGAGAGGCAGGATGACTTAACCCACGACCTGCTTGATGCGGGCGATGAGTTCGTCGACGGCCTTGTCGACCGGGACCTTCTCGCTCACCACCCGGTTCATCGCCTTGGCCCAGACGTTCTCGTTGTTCAGGATGGTGAACTTCCAGTTCTTGGTGAAGTCGAACGGCGCGGTGCCGCCGGTGAACTGGTTGTAGACCGCCTTGCGATGCCGGTCAGCCTGCCAGAACGGGCTCGCCTGGCTTTCCTTCGTCACCGGGAACCAGCGGCCGAGCGCGCCCTCGATGTAAGGACGGACGTTCTCTTCCTGGAGCAGGAAGCTGATGAACTGCTTGGCCTCGGCCTTGTTCTTGGCCGCGGTGAAGATCAGCCCGGTCTTGACGTCGGAACGGTAGCGGATGGTCGAACCATCGGGCGCCTTCGGGAAGGACGCGGTGATGATATCCTGCTCATAGGCCTTCTTGCCGGCTTCGCGCTGCTCCGGCGTCAGGTTCTGGTTGGTGGAGTCCTCGAACCACTTCGCTGCGATCGAGATCGTGAAGTTGTGGGTCATCACGATGGTCTTGTTGTGGAAGGCGACGTTGTTGTCCGGATCCTTCCAGGTCGTGGAGGAGGGCGGCGTGCAGCCCTTGATGTAGGTGTCGGTGTAGTCCTTCATCGCCTTGATCAGACCGTCGCGGACCTTGGGGTCGTCGACCAGGAGCTTGCCGTCGTCGTCGACGAGCTTGACGTGGTAGGCGTCCATGAAGGTGTAGAACGACTGGAAGCTATCGGTGGATTCCACGCCCATCGGCTGGCCCACGGCATAGATGCGCTGGCCGGTCGCCTTGCGGATCGCCGGCTGCACCTTGTCGCACCAGAACGACCAGTAGCCTACCCAGTCGTTCGGGATGTCGCTCTGCTTGAAGCCGGCCTTCTCCAGCATGTCGCCCCAGATCTGGACGTGCATGCTCTGCTGCTTCAGCGGGAAGCCGTAATAGGCCTTCTTCTTGGCGACGTCGTTGTAGAGGATCGACGCTTCCAGCGTGTTCGGTACGAACCGGTCCTTGATCGGCTCCATGACGTCGGACAGATCCTCGAGCTTGCCCTCATAGGCCCACTTGCCCTGCGCCTGCACGTCATAGGAATCGGAATAGGCGACATCCGGCACGGTGCCGGCATCGAGCGCGGCCACCGTCTTCGGAATCATGTCCTGGATCGCGTACTGCGACAATTCGACCTTGATGCCGGTCTTCGCCTCGAATTTCTTGATGGTGTCGAGCAGCGCGTCGTCTTCAGATTTATAAAATCCCTTGCCCCACCAGACCGTGATGGTCTTCTGCTGGGCAAACGCGGGTGCAGTGACGGCGAACAGCCCGGCCGCAGCTACCGCGAGTGAAAATGCGCCAATAACCTTAGATTTCACGTTTTTCTCCCTCAAGTCGCCGATGTTTTAACCGGTCGGGAAAAACACTAGCGCATGGGCGGGAGCCGATCTAGCGGCATCTTGTCAGACCTAGGTCGAGGTGGATTCGGTCGCGAACAGTCTTAATGTCGCGCCATCGATCCAATCGACGCATCAATTCACGGCAATCAATTCGCGCTGCGTTGGTTGCGCGCCGCTAGTCCTGCTGCGTCACAAGACCCTGATGGTGAGGAGCCGGAGCGCGTCTCCGGACGATGCGCCGCATCGCCGGGCGAACCATGAAGGCCCGGATCTTACGCGCGGCCATCCTTCGGGACGCGCGTTGCGCGCTCCTCAGGATGAGGAAGGGAATGCTTGTGACGTAGTAGCGCTAGTTGGATTTCGCGCCGTCCTTGACGCTTTCCTTCGCGTTCTCCGCGGTCGGTGCCGCCGCGGCATCGGGGGCGGCGGGCTTGGCGCCGGTGAAGCGCTCGAGCACCGAGCGCACGGCGTCGCGCGTCTTGGGATTGCGCACGGATTCGAGCAACGGCGCGGACGCCGGCGAGCGGCGGATCAGGCTTTCCGGATCGGGGAAGATCAGCGGATCGTCCCAGGGCCCCTGCACGACGAAGGGCAGCTCGAAGCCGGACGCGCCGTTCAGGCTCGCCACGCCCTTCATGTCGTATTCGCGCGTCGGCACCGAGGCGGTGCCGGTCAGCGTGATCTTTGCCGTCGGTCCCTCGATGTGGATGTCGTCGGCGGTGGCGATGCCGTCGGCGAATTTCACCGACAACGTCATGTTGTTGTAGGGCGTCGAGCCGCTGCGGAAATTGCCGCCGCCCGACAGCGGCCGCCGCTCCAGCCGCTTCAGCAGCTGCTCGGCGTTGAAGCCGGAGATCGCGCCGTCGTGCCCGGTCACCGAGGCAGTACCGTCGAGCGATTGCACGAGGCCGAACGGGCTCGAGCCGGAAGCGACCAGGGACACGTTGATGTTGCCGCGGCCGGACAGCTTGTTGATGCCGAACAGCTCGGAGGTGCAGGCCTGCAGATCGACGTCGGTGAACTGGAATTGCGCCTTGACGTCGGCGACCGTGTCGGAGCGCGCGATCCCGAACGAGCCCCTGGCGATGCCGCCATAGACCTGCGCCTCGCCAACCGAGAGCGCCAGCGTGCCGTTGCGCAAATTCGCGCCGATCGCGGTGCGGCCGAGTTTCGACGGTCCGACCGTCAGCCGCGCCGCCGACAGGCGCATGTCGAGATCTGTGGTCGACAGGCCGTTGAGGTCGAACAGCTGCCTGTTCCAGTCGCGCGCGCCGCTTGCCAGCAGGCGGAAGGTGGAGATGTAGGGCGTGAAGTCGAGCGCGTCGGCTGCGAGCGTTGCCTGGAGCGTCTGCCGGCCGTTGTTGGCGTAGGTCATGACGCCCTCGGCGACGTTGCCGTCGAGCTCGACATTGACGTTGGTGAGCGCGATCGAGGCGCCCACCACGTTGGCGCGCGCCTTGAGCGCGAAGCGGCCGAATCCGCCGCTGCCCGGCTGCGGCTGGCCGGTCCAGCGCAGCGCGTTGCGCAGGGACGGACTGTCGATGGTGAGCGTGCCTTCCATCATCGCGCTGGTGCGGTTGGCGACGCTGCCGTCGAAGGCGAGCTTGAGCGGCGGGCTGGTGATCCGCGCCTTCAGGCCCGAGCGGTCGCCGGAGAGCGCTGCGACGAAATCGGAGAAGCTGATCGAGCCGTCGACGCGCTCGCCGCGCCAGTCGAACTGCCCGGTCGCGGCAAAGGAGCGCGAGATCGAGGGCCAGGCCAGCGAAAGGTCGATGTCCTCGAGCTTTTCGGTGCTGTGGCTGGCGACGTCCTCGTAGTCGAGCACGCCGTCCTGGACCCGGATCTCGGAGAACGACACCTGGTTGTCGGCGCCCGGCGTCATGGTGCGCGCGATGGTCTGGATGAAGGGGGTCCAGTTGCTGTCGCCATTGGCCTCGAGGCTGACGTGGATATGCGGCCGCAGCAGCATCAGGTCGGCGATCTCGAAGCGCTGGAGGAGGAGCGGCAGCAGGCGCAAATTCGCGGTGAGCACGTCGACATGCAGAGCCGGATCGCTGTGCCCGCCGGGGCCCTTCAGGCTGACGTCATGGAAGGAGACGTAGCTCGCCGGCAGCACTGAGATGTCGATGGCGCCAGCGACATTGAGCTCGAGCCCGGTGACGGCGCGGATCTGGCCCTCCACCGCCTTGCGCAGCGCGTCGCGGTTGATAAGCCAGGAGGTCGCGACCAGGGCGATCAGCACGATGCCGAGCAGCGCCGCAATCGGCGTCCCCAGGCGCTTCATTCCTTGGGCCATCGTCAATGGCATGTCCTGATCGGGTCGTGTTGTCGGGTGCTCAACTGGCCGAGTCGGGAGCCCAACACGCTCCGCGCGCAAGTCCTTAACGTCAAGTCCCGTAACTTGATGGGTTTTCTTGTCGCTTTCAAGGCCGCGGAGGCGGTTATGCCCACGGCGTGGGCAGCCTCTACCACCGCAGCCGGGCGCGTAAAACCCCGTATCATTGACGGCTCAAGATCATTTCGCCTAATAATCCCGGCCAACAACGGGCTTAACGCCTCACACCCAAGGTTTCCCGGCATGAACAAGGTCTATCCCGACGCCAAGTCGGCTCTCGATGGCATTCTCAAGGACGGCATGATGATCATGTCGGGCGGTTTCGGCCTCTGCGGTATCGCCGAGGCGCTCTCGGACGCGATCCGCGACTCCGGCGTCAAGGGCCTGACGGTGGTCTCCAATAATGCCGGCGTCGACGGCATCGGGCTCAGCCGCCTGCTGGAAACCCGGCAGATCAAGAAGATGATCTCGTCCTATGTCGGCGAGAACAAGCTGTTCGCCCAGCAGTACCTCGCGGGCGAGCTGGAACTCGAATTCAACCCGCAAGGCACGCTGGCCGAGCGCATCCGCGCCGGCGGTGCGGGCATCCCGGCCTTCTACACCAAGACCGGCGTCGGCACGCTGATCGCCGAGGGCAAGGAAGTGAAGGAGTTCGACGGCCAGAAGTACCTGATGGAGCGCGGCCTGTTCGCCGACCTCGCCATCATCCACGCCTGGAAAGGCGACACTGCCGGCAACCTCATCTACCGCAAGACCGCGCGCAACTTTAACCCGATGATGGCGACCGCCGCGAAGATCACGGTGGCCGAGGTCGAGCATCTGGTTCCGGCCGGTGAACTCAATCCCGACCACATCCATACGCCTGGTCTTTTCGTGAAGCGCATCGTCGAGGTCGGCACGGCCAAGAAGCGCATCGAATTCCGCAACACCCGCCCGCGCCCGGCAGCTTGAGCGCATGATCCGGAAAAGTGGAGACCGGTTTTCCGGCAAGATCACGCGCAACTAAGGACTACAGGAGAATAAGATGGCCTGGACCCGTGAACAGATGGCCGCGCGCGCCGCGAAGGAATTGCGTGACGGCTACTACGTCAACCTCGGCATCGGCATCCCGACGCTGGTGTCGAACTACATCCCCGACGGCATGGACGTCAGCCTGCAGAGCGAGAACGGCATGCTCGGCATGGGACCTTTCCCGTATGAGGGCGAGGAAGACGCCGACCTCATCAACGCCGGCAAGCAGACCGTGAGCGAGCTGCCGTCGACCAGCTATTTCTCGAGCGCGGATTCCTTCGGCATGATCCGCGGCGGCCACATGGACCTGTCGATCCTCGGCGCCATGCAGGTGGCCCAGAACGGCGACCTCGCCAACTGGATGATCCCCGGCAAGATGGTCAAGGGCATGGGCGGCGCAATGGACCTCGTCGCCGGCGTCAAGCGTGTCGTGGTGGTGATGGAGCATTCCGCCAAGGACGGCGCGAAGCTCCTGAAGAGCTGCACCCTGCCGCTGACCGGCGAGCGCGTCGTCGACATGGTCGTCACTGATCTCGCTGTCTTCACCATCGACAAGCACGGCGACGGCGGCATGGCCCTGATCGAGCTCGCAGACGGCGTCACGCTCGACGAGGTCAAGTCCAAGACCGAAGCCGAGTTTCGTGTCGCGCTGAAGAACACGTAAGCTGCGAATTTGATCGTTGCCGATGTGGCCGGGCTCGTCCCGGCCATTTTCGTTTGCGGGGTAGTTCCCTCGACGGCGCGTTGTTGACGCCGCGCGCCTTCCGCATTTGACGCTGCCATGCCCCGCGAAGGCGGGGCATCCAGTACGCCGCGGCCTATCGATTCTAGCATGACCGTCTCGGAGTACTGGATCGCCCGATCAAGTCGGGCGATGACACCGAGGGTGGGGCACGCATGCGCTTGCAACAACGGAGTGCCGCTACGACCTCACGGCCCAAACCCTGCCCCACCGCTGCGACACGCTCGCCACCCACGACGTCTCCTCGCGAACCAGGCGGAAGCCGAGATTGGCGGGCGGGACGCCTTGGGCGCAGCCGCCGGCGCGGGCGTCGCGGATGAAGTCGGTGACGTAAGCACGGTGCGCGCCCTCGGCGACGCGTACGCCGCAATTGATGGTCTGACGGCCCGCATTGCCGTTCTCGTCCACCCGGTCGCGCACGAAGCAGGTCGAGGTCCATTCCCAGACATTGCCGGCGAAATCCAAGATCCCATGCTCGTTCGGGCCGAACTTGCCGAACGGATAGGTTGCGGCGTCCGACCGGTCGCGTTCGGATTCGCGCTCGTAGCGGCTGATCCATCGTTTTGAGGGATCGGCGGCGTCGACTGGGGAGCTGTCATCCCTGAACTTGCTGCCGGCAGCGAATGCCCATTCCTCATCGCTCGGCAGGCGCCAGCTCTTGCCGGTCTTGCGCGACAGCCAGCCGGCATAGGCCTGCGCATCGTGCCAGCTCACCTGCACCGCGGGGCGATCGGATGCGACCACGACGTCGCGGTCGAGCGCGCGGCACGCGCCGTCGTGCACGCAGAGCTGATAATCGGCGGAGGACACCTGCTGCTGCATGATCGCAAGCGGCTTTGCAAAGCGTAACTTGCGCAGCGGCGCTTCCGCCTGTTGGCCCGCACGGGTGAAATCGCCTGCGGCACGATAGGCGAAACTGCCGGCGGCGATCTCGACCATCGCCGGCTCGCTTGCCGCGCCGCGCGTTGTGACATCGGTCATCAAAGGCGCAACGGCAAGCGGCGTTGCAAATCCGGCGACGCAGGCGAGCGCCAGCTTGAGCTTGAATGCGATCAGCATGGGAGTCCCCCGAAAGAAGAAGGGGCCGGTTCATCACCGGCCCCTCGTACGCGCTAGTTGGTCGGGGCCGAAATGTCCGCAGGCGCCTTCACCTGGGTCATCAGATCGTCGTTCCACTTGCCTTCGATCTTGAAGTGCGCGGTGGCACCGAGGTCGGCGGCCTCGATCAAATTATGCGTGACATAGGCGTAGATGCCGGGCTGCAGGAACTTGTACAGCGCTGCGCCCGCCGAGCCGCCACGGATGAACCAGGTCTCGAGCCCGGTCTCCGGCGCGTTACTGAACTTGCCGGTCTCCCAGACATAATCGCCGTGGCCGCCGATCAGATGCGGGCGACTGTCGCGATTGGCCTGCGAGTGCACGATCAGCACGTTCTCGCCGACATTGGCGGTCAGGGCGTTCTTGCCGGTGAGTGCGCCGACCTTGCCGTTGAATACGACGTGGGAGGGAACGAGCTTCTTCATCACCTCCTCGGTGTCGGTGTAGGCCTCGCCGGGCGAGTCGTAGGACTTGAAGTTGCCCTTCTCGTCGCGCGGCACATACATGTCCTGCTCGCCGATGTAGTAGACCTTGTCGTATTTCAGCGCGTGGCCCTTGCCGTCGTTCAGCCCGTCACGCGGCAGCACCATCACGGCGCCGTTCATGCCGGAGACGACGTGCCAGGGGATCATCGCGCCGCCCGGCGCGCAGTGATAGACGAACACGCCGGTCTTGGTGGCCTTCCAGCGCAGCACGACCTGCTCGCCGGGATTGATCAGCGTGAGGGCGCCGCCGCCGAGCGCACCGGTCGCGGAGTGGAAGTCGATGTTGTGCGGCATGGTGTTGGTGGCGGGGTTGACCAGCGTCACTTCGACATAGTCGCCTTCATGCACCACCATCAGCGGGCCCGGCATCGAGCCGTTGAAGGTCATCGCCTGGAAGGTGGTGCCCTTCTCGTCGATGACGACCTTCTTCTCCTGGATCGTGAGCGTGAACTCCATGATCTTAGGCGCCTGCTTGGTGGCCTGCTCGTGCGCATGCACGAAGGGCGGTGCGACCAGCTCGACCCTCTGCCGCGGCAATTTGAGATCGTCGGCGGCAAGAGCGGGGGTCGCCAGCATCAGGGCGGTCGCGGCGGCGCTGATCAATGCGGCTCTGCGGGTTAGCATCGGAAGCATCCTTCATCTGAAAAGGTTTTGATGACGGGACCCACTCTGCGCTTCCTGGTGCAAGAGAGTTTGCGCTGCAACAACCTTTCGCCTGATTTGCCTCCGGAGCACTACTTAGGTCGTTCACCGAAGCAGGATCGGTGAGACGACGTTAACCGCATCCGACGGCGTGATGTGGATGTCGAGGCCGAGCGACCAGCGTCCGGACAGTGGCGCCGACATCGTTACGCGCCATTGATCGTGACCGACGCGTTCTGCATTCGCAGTGACAGGCGCAACGCCATGCTCGATATTGCCGAGTGTGACCGAGACGGAGCTCGCTGCGAGCGGCAACTCATTCGCATCTTCAAGCTGAATCGCGATCTCGACCGGACCGGCGCGACCCGGCGAGACCGTGACGTTGGCCATCGCCTTCTCGGCATGCAGATGGGTGAAGAAGCTTTCGTCCGCTTCGCTGGCGGCTGGCGCGGGCGCAGCCGTTATGGCTTCCGTGCGATTTGCAGACGCCGCCGCTTGCGCGTTGTTTGTCTGCTCCGGCGCTTGCGCGGCGTTTGACTGCTCTGGCGCTTGCGCGCCGATGGCCTGCACGTCGAGCGTCACCTTCACCTCGCCGGCGTGCTCGAATGACAGCGTGACCGGCACCTGATCGCCCTGGTGCAGCGGCGCCTTGAGGCCCTCGAACATCAGATGTCCGCCGCCCGGCGCGAGCTGGACGGATTGTCCCGGCGCGATCGCAAGGCCGGAGTGGAGCGGCCGCATGGTCATGACGCCGTTGTTGATCGCCATCTCGTGGATTTCTGTCTTGGCGGCGAGCGTCGTCGATGCCGCCTTCAGCCGCTCCGGCGCAGCTCCCTTGTTCTCGATGGTGAGATAGCCGCCGGCGACCTTGGCGCCGCCGGGCGTTGCGCGGCTCCAGGCTTTGCTGATGACGAGATCGCCATGCCTCGCATCACCGGCCAGCGCCGGTTGCGACCAAAGGCACGACAGCGCGGCCGCGCAGGCGAATGCGCGCTTGGAATGTTTCATGACGGATGTTTCCCTTGGTTGGAGACGCGCAGCTAGCGCCGAAACCGCCGTACGCGCTTTGCGCGAGCGCAAAGTTCCGACGTTCCAATTCCGCGGCACTTTGAGCGAGCGCAAGGTGGAACGGCCAAATCCGGGGTAGCAGAAGCACTTGCGGGGCGCGTCCCATTAAGACCTCAACATCAGGAATGGATCAGGACATGAGAGCGGATCTGGCGGCGAGCTATGGCGACGAACGTCTGCCGCGCTATACGAGCTACCCGACCGCTCCGCATTTCTCGCCCGCGGTCAAGGCCGAGGCCTACGGCCAATGGCTCGCCGAGCTTCCCACCAATGTCAGCGCCTCGCTCTATCTGCACGTGCCGTTCTGCCGCAAGATGTGCTGGTACTGCGGCTGTCATACCCAGATCGCCCGCCGCGACGATCTGATCGCCGCCTATCAGCGGACGCTGCGTCGCGAGGTCGACCTGGTGGCCGACACCATCGGCCGCCGCATCAAGGTCGCACACATCCATTTCGGCGGCGGTACGCCGACGATCATGGCGCCGGAGGCCTTCACCGAATTGATGGCGGCGATCCGGCAGGTGTACTTCGTGCTGCCGTCGGCCGAGATCGCGATCGAGATCGATCCGCGGACGCTGACGCAAGAGATGACCGACGCGCTGGCGCTTGCCGGCGTCAACCGCGCCAGCCTCGGCGTACAGAGCTTCGATCCGCGCGTGCAGCTTGCGATCAACCGCGTGCAGAGCTTCGAGCAGACCGCTGCCGTCACGCAGACCTTGCGACGCGCCGGCATCAAGGGCGTCAATTTCGACCTGATCTACGGGCTGCCGCTTCAGACCATCGCCTCCTGTCTCGAGACCGTGCGGCGCAGCCTCGAGCTTAAGCCCGACCGCTTCTCGGTGTTCGGCTATGCCCATGTGCCGACCTTCAAGAAGCACCAGCGCAAGATCGACGAAGCGGTCCTGCCCGACGGCCCGGCACGCCACGACCAGGCCTGCGCGATCGCCAGCGCGCTGAAGGAGGCCGGCTATGTGCAGATCGGGCTCGACCATTTCGCGCGGCCCGACGACGCCATGGCGCTGGCCTTCGAGAGCAAGACCCTGCGCCGCAATTTCCAGGGCTACACGACCGATGTGAGCGACGTGCTGCTCGGCTTCGGCGCCAGCGCGATCGGCCATTTGCCACAGGGCTATGTCCAGAACGAGGTGTCGATCGTCGCCTATGCGAAGGCCATCGAGGCCGGCCGTCTCGCAACCGTCAAGGGCTACGCGCTGACCGGCGACGACAGGCTGCGCGCCGACATCATCGAGCGCATCATGTGCGACTACGGCGCCGATCTCGGCGCGATCTGCGCCCGGCATGGCGCGAGGGCCGACGCGATGCTGCAATCCACGCCGCGGCTGAAGACGCTGATCTCCGACGGCGTGGTCAGGCTCGACGGCAACCAGCTCGCGGTCGCCAGGGATTCCCGCTTCCTCGTCCGCAGCGTCGCCGCCGCCTTCGACGCGCATCTGGACGCCGCCAAGCAGCTGCACAGCCGGGCGGTGTAGGTTCCCTCCCACTGTCATTCCAGGGCGCGCGACAGCGCGAGCCCGGAATGACGGGCGGAGGAACTGGCGCCAGCTTGCGCTTCAACAAAGAGGTTGCTGGGAGGGCCGCTATCGTCCCATCGGAACGGAGTTGCCCATGCCCTTCCGATCTGACGATCTCGTCGACGACATCATGCGCTCGGCGCCGCACACGATCCGCGTGTTCCTGGAATTCCGGATGGCGTGCGTCGGCTGTCCGATCGCCTGCTTCCACACCGTCGACGACGCCTGCCGCGAGCATGGCATCGATCGCGCAAAGTTCCTGTCCGCGCTCTGCGAGAGCGTGCCGGCGTAGTCAGCGTCCGCCGTTGGCGCTCTGCTCGGCCAGCACGACGATTTTGTGCGGCTCGCGCAGGATGATGCGCTGGCGGCCGCTTTCGACTAGGCCCTGGCTCTCCCAGCCGCTGAGGATGCGGCTCACGGTGTGCAGCGTGGTGCCGGTCATCTGCGCGATGTCCTGGCGGCTGATCGGAAAATCGATCTCGATGCCGTGGTCGAGCTTCTTGCCGGATTGCTTGGCAAGCCGCAGCAGCGCATGCGCGACGCGCTGCTCGACCTGCTGGGTCGACATCTCCAGCACGCGGGTGTGGCTCTCCTGCAAGCGCGTGCCGACGGTCTGAAGCGTGTTGGTCGCGAGCGGAGGGAACCTCTCGACCAGCCGCGGCCAGGCGCCGGTCGGCCAGGCCAGCACGACGCTGTCGTCCACCGCGGTCGCGGTTGCCGGATATTGCGTGAGCCCGATCGCCATTGCGAGCCCGAAGGTCTCGCCGGGCGCCACATAGCGCACCACGATCTGCTCGCCGGTCGGCGTGGTCTTGGCGGCGCGGACATGGCCGTGCAGCAACAGGAAGAAGGAATGCGCGTCCTCGCCTTGCGCGAAGACCGCACTGTTCTTCGGATGACGTGACGAGCGCGCCTCGCGCAGGATCTCCTCGAGCTCATCGTTCGTGAAGCCGGCAAACAGCGGCAAATGCGCAACCAGTGACGGGTCGACCTTGGCCATTCTGCCTCCATGGCGCGGGCGTTCAGGACTTTGTGATTGCACGCCATTCGGCCGGCAATTTGCGTTAGCGCAAAACTGGCCGGTCCAGCGCCGGTATTTTTGTGTGCAAAGCCCGATTGAGCCGGAGTTTACCGATATGGCTGGCGCCCGTACCCGCAACCACCAAGGCTGGCCGCTGCTGGCGCACAGCTTTCGCCCGTTCTTCCTGCTGGCCGCGATCCAGGCGGCAGTTTCGATCCTGGTCTGGCTGCCGCTGTTCTACGGCGAGCTGTCGCTGAGTTCCGCGTTCTCGCCGCGCGACTGGCATGTGCACGAGATGCTCTATGGCTTCCTGCCGGCCGTGATCACGGGATTCCTGTTCACGGCGATCCCGAACTGGACCGGGCGGCTGCCGATCCAGGGCACGCCGCTCGCGGCCCTGGTTATCGTATGGCTTGCGGGCCGCATCGCGGTGACGTGCTCGGCCGGGCTCGGCTGGGCCGTTGCGCTCGCGGTCGATGCTGCGTTCCTTGCGCTGGTCGTCGCCGCCGCCCTGCGCGAGATCGCCGCTGGAAAAAACTGGCGCAACTTGCCGGTGGTGCTGCTGGTGGCGTTGCTGCTCGCCGGCAACGTCGCGTTCCATCTGGAGGCGCATATCGCGGGCGCCGCGGACTATAGCATCCGCATCGGCATCAGTGTGGTCGTGCTGCTGTTACAGCTGATCGGCGGCCGCATCATCCCGAGCTTTACGCGGAACTGGCTGGTCAAGATGAATCCGGGCCGCCTGCCGGTGCCGTTCGGCCGCTTCGACGGCGGCGTGATCGCCTTGAGCGCGCTGGCGCTCGTGTGCTGGATCGCGAGCCCGCTGAGTGCGCTCACGGGCGTTGCAATGGCGCTGGCCGGCGTGCTGCACATCGTGCGTCTTGCGCGTTGGGCCGGCGATCGCACCACGGGCGAGCGGCTGCTGCTGGTCCTGCATATCGGCTACGCCTTCGTGCCGCTCGGCTTCCTGCTGCACGCGGCGGCCGCCTTCGGCGCGCTGCCGCCAAGCGCGGGCATTCACGCCTGGATGGCGGGGGCGGCCGGCACCATGACGCTTGCGGTGATGACGCGTGCAACCCTCGGCCATACCGGTCAGGCGCTGACGGCCTCCGTCGCGACGCAAGCGATCTATGCCGCGATCGTCGTGGCGGCGCTGGCGCGGGTCTGCGCGGTGGTCCAGCCTGCGCATAGCGAGGTGCTGCTGCATGTCGCAGCATTCGGCTGGGCCGCGGCGTTCGCGGGCTTTGCGATCGCCTTCGGCCCGCTGCTCGTCGGCAGCAAACGCCGCGCGCTGGCGATTCCGCGCGCCGCGGTGCCCGCGCGCTAAGCCCTCGCCAGCGACGGAGCGAACACCACCTCGATCAACGTGCCGGTATTCGCCGCGCTCTTGATGTTGAACCGGGCGCGGTTGGCTTCGACCAGCGCCCTGATCAGGGACAGGCTGAGGCCGGCGCTTTCCGAGGCATCCAGCGGAGGCGGGGTTCGGAACGGCTCCATCGCGGCGGCGACTTCCTTCTCGGAAAGGCCATGGCCGGTGTCGCGGATGCGAAGTGCGACTTCGCCGCGGTCGGTGAGTGCCGTCGAGACGATGACCTGGCCGCCGGCGCTGGCGAGCCGGATCGAATTGCCGACCAGGTTCATGGTGATCTGCCGCAGCGCGCGGGCATCGGCCGAAACCTGCGGCAGCGCATGCGCGAGCGAGGTGCGGATGATGATGCGCTCGCGGTTGGCCTGCGGCTGCATCACCACGACACAGGCCTCGACGAGATCGTTGAGGTTGAGATTGCCGAAGGTGAGATCGAGCTTGCCGGTCTCGATCCGCGAAAGCTCCGAGAGATCGTCGATGATGGCGATCACGCGCTCGCCGGAGGCGCGGATGTCCTTCATATAGTCGCCGTAGCGCTCGTTGCCGAGCGCGCCGAAACGCTCGGAGATCATCACCTCGGCAAACCCGATGATGGCGTTGAGCGGCGTGCGGATCTCGTGGCTGATGCGCGCCAGCATGTCGGCCTTGGCGTTCGCTGCGCCGTCGGCGAGGCGCTGCGCCTGCTTCAATTCGCTCTCGCCCTTCTTGCTCTGGGAGAGATCGCGGAACACGGCGAAGAAGTTCGGGCCGTCCGGCTGGGTGCGGCCCATGATCATGGCGAGCGGAATGACGCCGCCCTTGCACTCGCGGCCCAGCACCTCGCGGCCATGGTCGAGCAGGCTCGCGATATTGCCGCTCCTGATGCTCTCGAGATAGTCGATGACGAGGCGCTGGCTTTCCGGCGCGAA
The DNA here is from genome assembly GCF_024199885.1 of Bradyrhizobium sp. CCGUVB23. Taxonomy (NCBI): domain Bacteria; kingdom Pseudomonadati; phylum Pseudomonadota; class Alphaproteobacteria; order Hyphomicrobiales; family Nitrobacteraceae; genus Bradyrhizobium; species Bradyrhizobium sp. CCGUVB23. The sequence goes on along the minus strand of NZ_JANADQ010000001.1, from coordinate 2,780,169 downwards.
CAGCGTCGTGAGGTTCTGCTGCAGCAGCGTCTCGCCGTCATAGCCGAACAGCGCCTCGGCGCTGCGGTTGCAGGCATGGATATTGCCTTCGGCATCGAACATGATGATGCCCTCGGCCGTGGTGTCGAGAATCGCGGCGAGATCTTCCGCATTGGCTTGGCCGGGTTCGAGCTCCGGCTCGGGTTCGTACTCGGGCTCAGGCTCGGGCTCTTCCGCAGCAGTGACGGCTTGGGCAACGACGGGCGCGGCTGGCGGCAGCGCGCAGATCAGCGCATGCGCGGTGTCGCCGTCCCAGTCGATGGTGTGCAGATGGGCCTCGGTCGCGTCAGACCCGTCGGTCGCGCTGATCGTCACCGGCGTGCCGGCCTCCGACGTGCTGCTTTCGGATGACACGCCCGGCGCGACGTAGAGCGCATCCAGACCGCCGGCTTCCTCCAGCGCACCCAGGTTGGGATGGCCGACGCGCGCAAGGAACGCGGGGTTGGCGTAGAGCAGGCGGTCGAGCCGGTAGATCAGGATGCCGGTCGGCACGAGATCGAGCAGCGTGCGGTCGCGCAAGGACTCGCCGCGCGGCGGCGGCTCGGGCTCGGTCACCAGCCACTCGGCCAGTTCGCGCGGCCTCTCCTCTGCGGGTGGGGCAGGCGGCTCCTCGACGATCGCCTGCGTCGTCTCTTGCGGCTCGACGATTGCGGCGGCCGCGTCCCTTTCGCGCTCGAGCCGCTCGGACAATTGCCGGGCGAGCTCGTTGAAGGCGGAGTTTTCGACCGGTGTCAGCATCGGCGATTTGTTGTCGCCGAGCGGGCGGAATGGCACGACGTTGGGGGGCGTTTCCACTTGCTTATCCAAATCGGCTTGTTGTGAATTCGCGTCGATGAAGGGTTCAGGCAGTTCGGCAATGGGCTCTGGTATCTCTGATACGACCGGCGGTTCGGGCTCCGGCTCCGTGGCCGGCTCGATGGTGTCGGCCGATACGCGCAGCGGCGAAGGCGGATCGGTGAACAGCTCGAAGCGCCTCAGCGCATCGAGCCGGTTGAGGCCGTCGAGATCGCGGCAGACGCCAAAGCCCTTGAAGCCCGCGAAGTTGCGCAGCCGGTCATAGATCGGCAGGCCGGCGAGCTCGACCAGTAGCCGCTCGCCGCCATCGACCGGCCAGTTCACGGTGATGCCGGCCCAGGTGTCGCGGGTGGCGAGAGCCCTGGCGACGCGCCCCTCGGGGTCGAGCGCAAACTCCTCTGAGATCTCCGACCACAGCCGGCCGAAGCCGGCGGCGGTGCGCGCGCCCATCAGGCGGATGAAGTCGTCCGACCCGAGCACGAAGCGCCCCACAGCATCCATCTGCCACACGAAGCGCATGGGCTGATTGCGTGGCGTGGCAGGCGCGTCCGCAGCTGGGGGCGGCTGGTCCATCGCCGCACTGATCGGCTCGGCTTTGGGCGAGACAATGTCTTCGGCCGGGTTATCAACCGCTTGTTCGCTCGCAGCAGTTGCGGCTGCGGGCGGCTCTGGCGCCGCTTCGCCCCTTGCCTCCGCTTCGAGCGGCTCGGCGAAAGCGTCGAACAGCGCGAACTCGGCCGGGGCCTCGTTCGCCAGCGCCGGCTGCTCGTAGTCGGGCAACGCGGGCGTTGCCGGCAGCCCGGATTGAACGGGCGCGGCGGCCGGCGGCTCGGAATTCGTCTCTGGCGCGACATCGCGCGGCATCTGGGCGGCCTCAAATGCGCCTCGCTCGTACAGCGCGACGAGGCCGGTATCGGCACCGAAGCCAACCCGTTGCAGCACCAGGTGGCCGATGCCGAGCGGCGTCCTGGCCCGCCCTTGCGCGAGTGCATCGCAGCGCGCCTGCGCGAGACCTGCCGCGTTGAGATCGGGAAAGCCGAGCAGGGTGCGCGCGGTCTCGCTCGCGCCGATGAACAGGCCGTCCGGTGCGAAGGCCGCCATCGGCACGTCAGCGCCTTCGACGAGGCGCTGCAGCCGTTCCACCAGCGGCATGACGCGGCCGCTCGACGACATCGCGGCGACCAGCACACTGCTGCTGCCGTCGGGAAATTCGAGCCGCGCGCAGGCGCAGGTCATCAGCGTGCCGAGAGAGGCGCCGAAACCGCGCAGCCGCTCGAGCCGCACCGCGCCGCCGGCCGCCAGGCGCCGGCCGAGCTGCGCGACCTGGCGGCGGTGCGGATCGGCCGGCCCGAAGGTCTTTTTGGCGAGCTCGGTGGCATTGGCCGCGCCGAACAGCTTTGCGCCGACCGGATTGGCCCAGACCACCCGCGCGCCGTCGATCGACCACAGCCAAGCCGGCAGGGGGGAGGTCGCATGCACGGCCAGCCGCGGATCGTCCACGCCTCGCAACTGGAAATCCGAGCTATTCATCCAACCGGCTTGTCTTGGTGGTCATGCAACTCTTGATCGCAAGGCCGTCGCAGGAATGGCAGCCTTAAGAAAGGGTTAGTATCGCCTGCGCCCGCGGGCAGGTCCACGGCCGCTGGCCCCGGAAAGCGACCATAAGCCGCGATAACCTTAATCTAGCTGAACCCGCAAGCCCGCCAGCGCGTTGGATGTGGGTAAGGGCTGTGGGTTCTACGGAAGCCGGCCATCGCGCGGTGTCATACCGGCCAGGCCATACGCCGCTAAGCTGGTGGAGCTTCCAAAACAACGGCCAGCCCAGAAGGGCGGACAAGGCCGAGACCAAAACAACAGGAGTGGCAGCATGAGCGAACCAGCCCGTGAACATTTCGAGATTCCCCAGGAGATGCGATCCATGGCGGAGACGAGCTTCAAGCAGGCGCGTGATGCCTTCGAGAAATTCCTCAGCGGCGCCCAGGCCGCGGCCGGCTCGATCGAGGAGCGCGGCGAAACCATGCGCGCCGGCGCCAAGGACCTCAACGCCCGCGCGCTGGGCTTTGCCGAGAGGAACGTGCAGGCCTCGCTCGACTACGCCCAGTCGCTGATCCACGCCAAGGACCTGTCCGAGATCATGCGGCTGCACAGCGAATATGTGCAGGCGCAGATGAAGGCGCTGGCCGAGCAGGCCAGCGAAATGGGCCAGGCCGTCAGCCGCGCTGCCATCGACGCGACCAAGCCGAAGCACTGAGGCCGCTTGGGAGATGTCATTCCGCGGCGATGCGAAGCATCGAGCCCGGAATCCATCGACCCGCATGTCCTGCGGCCCGATGGATTCCGCGCTCGGGCCGCGGGCTCGCTGCACCTCTCCCGCTTGCGGGGGAGGTCGACGCGCGAAGCGCGGCGGGTGGGGGCTTTCCCCACCCAAGGGATTTTCTCCGCAGTTCTCAGACAATCCCGACGCGGAGACACCCTCACCCAAACCCTCTCCCGCAAGCGGGAGAGAGAGCGCATTTCCTTCGTGGCAATGATGCACTGCGGCCCAATGGATTCCGCGCCCTCGCTTCGCGAGCCCCGGAATGACGGAAGAATTTACCGCGCAACCCCAGGGTTCCCTGGTCAGGAACTACGTCCTGGCCGGGATTAAATTGCGGCGTTGCACCTCATGTCGCATTGCGACGCACAATGTTGACATGATATCCGTAGATAAACGGAGGCGCTGGGCGAGCCATCTCGTTTTTAGCGTTTCCACCTCTATCGTACCCGCCATCTTGGGAGGGCGGGCGCCAGACGGCTCACTCATTCTTTGACCATTGTGAGGGATAACCATGACAGGTGCGACTGATCCATTCTCCGCCTCGATCATTCCGTTCGAGGTCCCCGAGCAGATGCGTGCGTTCGCTGAAAAGGGCGTGTCGCAGGCCCGCGAAAACTACGCCAAGTTCAAGGATGCTGCCGAGAGCCAGAACGGCACCATCGAGGCGGTGTTCGCCTCCGCCAACAAGGGCTTTGGCGAGTACACCGCCAAGCTGATGGAATTCACGAAGGCCAACACCAGCGCGCATCTGGACTTCGCCCAGGAGCTGCTCGGCCTGAAGTCGCCGTCGGAAGCGATGGAGCTGTGGAACACCCACACCAGGAAGCAGCTCGAGACCTTCCAGGCCCAGGCCAAGGAGCTCGCCGAGCTCGGCCAGCGCGTTGCTACCGAGACCGTCGAGCCCATCAAGGCCAGCGCCTCGAAGTTCTACAAGCCCGCCGCCTGATCCGATCGGCCTCCTTATAAGTTAAGAAACCCGGGCCCCGCGGCCCGGGTTTTGTTTTGGAATAAGGTGATTTAGGCCGGATTTTAGCTTAGCTGCGGCCTTGCCAAACAGGGCCGTTGCACCTAGTTTCCGGCCCGTCCAGCCCCCTCGGTGCTTCAAGCCTTTCAGGCAGCCTCAAGGGCGGCTCGCGCGAAAATGCAGTTGTAGCTCAGTTGGTTAGAGCGCCTGTCTGTGGAACAGGAGGTCGGTGGTTCGAGCCCACCCAACTGTACCAAATAAATCAGCTGCTTACAGGAAGTTCGGAGATCTGCTGGTCCTTTGTAGCTACCAAGTAGCTACCACCGTAGAGCTGGTTATGGTGCTCGCTAGGCGGCCGACCGAATTGCTGCGTCTTCCGATGCATTCAGTCTGACTTTCTAAGTTCAAGTTGCAGTCCGGATTGAGGAAGGAGGGGCACAGATCCCACCGCATCGTCTTTGATCGCCCGGTCGATTCGAACGATGCTCTCTCAAGGCTGAAACAGGGGTTCGATTCCCCTAGGGAGCGCCGGGGATTTTCAACGACTTAGATCCGTTGAATAAGCGTCGGCGAACGTTGGCGAACCCTAACACACGATTTTAGGATCCGACCACGCGCAAGTTCGCGCGCATAGATCCGACAGCTCTGTTGGCAATTCGAGCGGCAGTACTATCCGCAACGATGTGCAATCCGCCTCCAAGTGAAGGCTTCCGCATCTTCGGTGGTGCAACCGAGTTCGGACCCGGTCCAGAAGAAGACCGCACCCGCGACAGCGAGCGGAAGAGACCTTGCGCGTGACGCGCCTGGGCCGCGATGGCTCCTAAGCGCATTGCGACGCGTCAGGCCATCGCTGTGTAGAACGGCGGCTTGACGTCGAAGACGACCAGTTGAAGCCCCGGCACCGGATCGGCCGCGACATAGCTGTCGATCTGAGGCTGATAACGGTCTGCATATTCGTGCAGGCTGTCGTCAAAATTGGCGATGATGTAGACGATGTGCTTGCTGCTCACGCCGCCGTCATACGACACCATCTGCGCTTTGGCCTTTTTCAGATCGGACGACAGTTTTCTGAAGAAGCCTTCGTCCAACTGGTCGGTGACGCTCCCGACGCCACCGCTGTGCCTGCGCTTGGCCTCAGCATCGGAAGCATTGATTGTCTTGACCTCGCAGAGCACGCCATCGGCCTCAAGGTCCGGCGTTTGTTGGCCAGGGACGGCAGACGGCGGAATGAAACGTACATTTGGATATCCTGCGCCCTTCAGATAATTGTACGCTTTCGCCTGGTTGAGTTTGTCGAACAGAAACTGCCATCCGCGTGTCGGATGTCTTACTTTAAGCAATGGCGCTATTTCACTCTTCAAGAATGCCCACGCTTCCGCGTCCAGCCCCCGCAAATCCGCTTCGATGTCGCGGAACTGCTTCAGCTTTTGACGAATTTCGGACAGCGATTGCTCGAAGTTACGAAAATATGCATCCGGCGAAGATGACGGCATGACCAGGTCATGCAGTTCGAAGACCCGGGGAAGTTCGCGCCGATACATATTCTTCCTCCGCAACATCCTATAGGCGGCAACGAGTGCGACGATAACCAAGGCCGCCGACAGCCATAGGAGAGATTGAGCGGCGCTATAGTTCCCCATCCATCACCGGGATTAGCTCTTCGACGGCGGCTTGGGTTTCACGGCAATGTTGATATGACGATACACAATACCTTCGAGAGTGATATCGTCCGGAATTGGGACTTGCTCTTCCGACACGACGATGGCGAAGCGATAGCTGGTCAGCTCATTGCCCGCGAGAACGCCGCGTCCGTATCGATGCGCTTGATCGCGCGCCTCTTTGAACTTCGCCTCGGCTTGGCTTTTCGACGTAGCTTTCTTCCATTCGGTCAGGACAAGACCTTCGGCATTGCTTTGCTCACGTTCAAATCGTGCAGCCGCTTCCTGATAGACAAGATCGGTGCGCTCTCCCTCCGCGCTGACTTTGAAGGCCCAAATCCCGTGCGAGAGCAGATGAACGGCGCCGAGCGCTTCGCACTGCACTTCGCCGGAAGAGAATGCGGCCTGCCATTTTTTTCGAAATTCTTCGTCAACAACAATCGACCTCTGCAAATGCGCAAATGCCAATTCTGATCTTGACCGGATGGCCTGCTGCACATCGGCGAGCAGGAACGAGATTTCCGGTTCGAACGCGCTGAGGGTGACCAGTCCCGCCCAAACCAACTCCTCGCGACTGTCGGGCGTACCGTCCGTCTTTTTTTGGAATAACGGGATCGCCTTTTTCTCAAACTCCTCAATGCGAGCGGTGACCTCTCGCGGCAGCGCTTTCTGAAAGCGATCGCCGAAGTCCGAAACTTCCGCGATGATGCGCTCACCTTCTTCGCGAAGGCGCGCTGTTCTGCCATACGAGTCGCTAGACCGAACGGACAGGAACCGCGCGTGAAGCTCAGCGGCCTGCATCAAGCCGCGCACGCGGCTGGCAATGATCTGCCATTGATAGCGGTAGTTCATGACGCACGGCTGCTATGTTTGAGATTAGTGGACGCTAGGCCGGACAACCTATTCCGTCAAGAAATGGCGCGCCCGGCTACGCCGGTCGGGCTCTATTCGCTCCACGACCGCCAAATTCGACAGCAATGCGTGCGGCAGTCAAAGAGCGACTAAGGCTCCTGGCCCGCTGCCAGACGAATATCCTTGATAATCATGAAGAGATGGCGTGGATCGGTTGGCGACGGCACGAAGCCGAAATGCCGATAGAACGCCGCAGCTTCATCGTCCTTCGCATGAACGGCAAGCGCTCGTATTCCGACGACATCGGCTACTTGCAGCGTTCGCCCCAGCGCATCGAGCAGCAGTCCAGATCCGATGCGGCGCCCTTGCATTGAAGTATGAACGGCAAGCCGCGCCAGGACCAGAAGTGGGATCGGATGGCGCGGCATCCCTTTCACGACTCGTTCTGGTGCGTTCGCGTGATGAACTTCCCCGGCTACAATTGTATAGAAGCCGATGACCTCTTGGTCTGCTACGGCAACATAGGTCTGCGATGAGTTTGACTGTTGGGCCTGAAGGGCATGCCGGATCAGAAAGCGATCGAGTTCAGGTTGCCCGCAGGTGAAGGGTTCGATCGCGTGATTGCGATCCAGCTTTTCGATGCGAAGCGAACCGGTCACGATTCACTTTTGACATCGAAGACAGACGGTTCGCGAAAGAGACGTTCAAGGCGAGCATGCCGGCGGGGAGGCGCATCAAGCGCGGCAATAAACGCGTCCCAGCTCTTGGCGCCAAGCGTGAAGGCACGCCGATCAGCAAGCCGCTCCTCGGCAACGCTGAGTGCGGAATCGAGCACGAACTCGCTGACCGATCTGTGTTCGGCAGTAGCTGCGGCCTGCAACGTCTGCTTTGCCGCTTTACTGAGCCGCAAATCGAGCTTTTCTGTTCGGTTGATACGCTGACCCATTCTTCACTCCTTGGCAGCACCATACCATACTGCGCCAGACAATGTCATGACAAAATAGATGGGGTACAGATATCAATAAGCATCTGAAATTACTTGAGTATATCTTGTATTTTGGAGTGAGACGAATTGTAATCATTGAGAATGTTCGGTAATTGTTCTAGTCTGCAAATGGGGCCTTCCCAAATGGTCGATCTAGGCTCCATCGAAGCGGAATGCTCGCATTGCGAGCGAGAAGACTGTGACATGACTGAAGAACTAACAGGAGAGCAGAAGCTAGACGCAATCCGCGACCGCTATGTCGATGTGATGACGCCTTTGTTCTTTCCGAAGGATCCCATCGGTCATGACATTATCCGTTACTTTGCGTCTTTGCTGCGCGTGGTGGGCATGGAAGATAACGGCTGGGATCCGTATGCAGAATCACGCGCCATACTCGACGATCTAAATTCGCTAATGCAAATCGATCTGCCACCTGATCGGTTTCCAGCGCCAGACCGAACGATTTTTAGGCTTGGTCTCGTTTTCTACAATCATATCGTTGAGATGGATGCACCGTACGAGGTGCTGACGAACCTGCTGCGATTTGCTCTACAGCGCGGATATAGCCCCAATCCCTTCTATCAATTTCTCAGTGAGAAAGAGCAGAAGCAATTCAAAAAGAGAGGTCTTTTCCCACGGCAAAAAATTAACATCGTCAAAAAATTGGGGACGGAAGCCGGCATTCCAGTTGGCGGTATCATTGAGGAATTTTACCGAGGCGATCTGCGCAACGCCATCAGCCATTCCGATTTCATTCTAACCGATGATGGCTTCAGATGCAGGAACGGCAATTGGACCGGTGCCTTTAAGATCTCATACGAGGAACTCGACGATCTGATTACGAAAGCCAAAGCCTTTATTGGGGCATTCTTTGGGTTGGAACGTGAAGCTCGACGGTTCTGGGGTGAACGTGCCGGTCAAGTCATCCCGTATGACCCTATCTACAAAGGTCTAATGGAAGTCCTGGCGGACAAGGACGGTTTGATGAACGGCTTTAAGGTGCATTGGCCGAATAATTCGGAATCCACCTATCGACGTACAGATGCCGGCATCGATATGTGCAACTGTTTCCTTGATTTGCCCAATTCGACGATCCAGCTTTTTGTTGGGCAATATGCTCGACAACGAGACCCCTTCAGCCCTCTCGTTGAGGCGGGTGAACAACCGGTCTACACGAAGATTGAGGGTTCAGATGCTGAGGCTCGTTGGACACTCTAACATGGCTGTTCGTCTTCCGAGACAGCTCTACGCGACCATTCAACGACTCGCTTGTCGATTGATGGAGCGCGGCGACCTTCGGGAACTGAGGGAATGGGATCGCGCGAGGATCGTGGGTAGCCACGCGCAAAACTTATAAGGGCCGCAGACGTGCACGAACCGGATGGGCCACAAGCCAGCTATGATCCCATTGAGTGCGAGACCGCCTCGCGCTCGTGGTGGCTATGGATGGCTTGGATCGAGCGTCCGGATGGCGGCGGCTTTGTCTATGGTTGCGCGGCGCGGAATTCCCGTTTGCCGGGCTGGAGCGACGAAGCCGCTATCGAGATTCCCGGCGGCAAGCTGGTCGTCCATCAAGCTACCGTCGCCGACGAAAATTTTGTTCACTTCCGCGATGCCCTTAACGCAGGGCAGATTGACGCAAGTTTCGTGCTGCCCTCAAAGAAAGGTCAGGTCCGCATAGCCGCAACGCGCGCCATTCTCCAGACGGGGCTTGGCCAGTCGGGCGTCCGAACCGTGCTGCATTACACTTTGCCGAACGTTAAAAACCTCGTCGGTATCGGGGACGGCGCCCTTGAAAGCGTCCTGTCCGCTTTGCAGGAGCAACTCGGCCTGCCATTCAATGGCGCTTATGCCGCGCATCTCGGCAATTTCGAGCTGTTCGAATTGCGCCCGTGGCTCGACGCGCCGCTACCCCTTCTTATAGAGGCCATCCCCAATCCTGACCTTGACCGCAGCCGTCCCCAAACACTGGAATTCTGCCGGCTACCGGCGTTCGCGGCGGCGGCCCACATCGCGCATATCGTCGGCCGGGTCAACGGCGAGGTTGTTCTCGACCGCCTCGTCAAGCTGCCTCGGGGCGAACGCCGAGTTCCGGTGACTGCACCGGAAACGCTCGATGAATTCGATTTTCGCGTGTTCAGCGAAGATGGCGAAACGCTGCTGCATTCCGAGCAGCCCCGCTTTATCAATCGTATCGGGTTCAATTTGGCGCCGGTCGGCCGTCAGATGACGATCGAGGACGACCTCAGCAACCGCGCAAAAAGCAAAGACAAAAGTTTAGGCTCGCAGGCCTCCACCGTTATCGTTCATTCCTCGCACCGTTCGATGATCGGCGCTCCCCCTCCGGGCAGTTGGCGCAAGTTTGCGGAGGATATGGAGCAAACAGTCGCAACCCATCTGCCATCGCCCAGCGAGGACAAATGGTTTCCGCGCGGCATCGAGGGAGAAATCGGCGCCATTGCGCACCTCAATCACCTCATCGACGGAGGTCAGATTTCGAAGGCCGTCCTCGTCGATCCCTGGTTCGGAGCCGACGCTCTTCATCAATTCGTATTGAGACTTAGCAGCCAGAATGTCCGTCTAACCATACTCACCAGCTGGACCGATATCGATCCCGACACGAACGAAGAACTGCCGCCTAGCGAGAGCCCGACCGCAAAGCTTGAGGCCGCCCTTGGAAAGCTTCAGCCATTTTTGACGCCGCGCCTAACCATGTTCAACCTCGTGGACGGCAAGGACCGCGCCTTTCACGACCGTTACCTGCTCCTTTATCCGCATGAATCTCCGGCCAAGGTTTTTCTCCTGTCGAACAGCATCAACAAGATGGCCGGCAATTGGCCGTTCGCCATGAGCCTTCTGGCGCCCGACATCAGCCGGCAGGTTCAACGCTATATCGAAGCCCTTGCCGACGGCAGCGACATTGCGAAAAACAAATCGCTCTCGGTCAACTTCAGGTGGCCGTCGAATGCGGCTTAACTTGCCAAAACTACAGGACATGCCGAGCGTACACGCGGCGCTCGCATGGCTTCTTCAACACCACGCGGAGAGTGGTATCCCGCAGGCTGCGCAAGCGGCAGGGATGATATTGGCCGACGATGGGCCCCAGTGGAAAGCGGATGGCGACATGGTCATGCGCCTAGCCGAGGAAAATCTGGAGCGATTGCCGGGCGATCCCGACCACTTGGGCGAAATTGTGCACGGCCTCGGCGAAATAGCCGCGCGGTCTCATGTGCCATCGTTGGCGGATCTGCTGGTGACACGTCTGAAGGCACAACGGGCGCTACTATCGCTGCAAAAGCTTTTTGACGCCGCGGTCGCTTGTGATCGCGCCATCCCGCAAGAGACTGGGGTCGACGACGTTGCCCTAGCCCAATGGCTTTCGCGCGCAACGCTAGACTGGAATACGTTCAGTGCAGCCGTGCACCGCATCGGACATCCCGATCGCGTGTTCGGCCATTTCGGCCTGGGTTTCGTCGTTCGCATCCTTTTCCGTGTCGACCCCAGCATTATTGACGATTGGATTGGAGCCCATCCGGATAACCTCACCGTCGCCATCATTGGAAGCGCGGCGCTCCATATGGTCTTTCCGTTTGACGGCAAAGCCGCCACCTCTGCGCTTCTCGAGAGCAAGAACGTTGCCATCAAATGTCTCGGGGCCGCTTCTCTTGTCTGTCCGATCAGCCAGGATTCTCTCAATAGCCTTAGCGATTGCCACAAGTCGCTCGTGGCCGCCGGGTTCGCGTCGTCGGACGCAACGTGGATGACCGGTATGCGCATCAAGAATGCCATCCACGCACGCTACTGGAACGAACATGCGCGCCAGCAGACCAGCGCGCGATTGAGGTACGTCGAGGAGCATCCAGAGCAGGCGATGGGTGGACTTCGCAATGCCGAAGCAGAAAGCAATATGCTGCGGAACCAACTCGGCCACGCTGAGAAAACCTACGCCGAGCTGTTGCCAGCCCTCGAAGACATGCTCGGCGATATGGCGACGGAGTGGCCCTCTGAAGGGCTATCCGAAGAGCAAATGCGCTCGCTCGACCCCATCTTCGTTGATACCGCCGAAATCCGGCATCGGCTGGCCGCGAAACTGACCCATCAGGGTAACAGGGACTGGCTGCTGAAGCGTAACATCGATCGATTGCGGGATTTCATCGGGCTTGCGAAGACGCCTGAAGCCGTTTCGAAAGAATACTTCCTTCCCGACGAGCCTCGTTTCGCGGCCATCGCCGACTGGACCGCGCCGTCTCTTATTCTTCTCTACGAAAAAGATAATCGGGGCGTCGGACGTCGAACGAGCGATCTTGTGTCAAGCACGGCGCTTGCTGCGGAACGACTCATGGCTCAACCGTTCATTTCCGGCCGCCAACCGGGGCCGTGGCAATCGATCATGACGCGCGCAGCGAGCGCGGGGCGTTTTGCTTTTGCAGTCGTCGCCAGCACGTCCGAGGCTCAGCGGCCTTCGGTGGAGCGGTTGAACGAGCTGGCGCTTGACCATGCGTTCAAACTTCTCTCGGCCGGCAATTTTCCGACGGAGTCTTGGAATACATTTCACAGGCTCTCGATCCAGGCCGTGCGGCACATGGAGTTGACCACCAACCCGGACGAGGTTCGAGAGAAATGGGGAACAACAAAAGACCTGCCCGATTTTGCGGGAGCCCTCGCGCTTTGGGCATCACCCGCATTGGTCGAAAAAAATAAGGCGCTCGCATGCAGCCTCTTCGAGCGGGTCTGCATCACACCCTTGTCGCGCGGCAGCTACAATCTTCAAATGTCGCGCATGCTCACGCTTCTCGATACCGCTATCGCGTCAAGCTTTCAGGCCAACAATAGTGACCTGCTCGTATGTATCAAAGAGATTTGGAAGTCGGGCTATCGCGAATGGCTGCCCATCACCGATCGTATGGAGAAAGCTGCCGAGAAACTGGCTCTGGCTGTCGACCATGACGGGACGGAGCGAGCCGAAATCATTGCCGATGAGGTATTCGCAACCTCGTACTGCCGTCGATTGATCGATGCGAACGCGAAGCAAAACGAAAAGCCGCTGATCGATACTGACCGACCTACCGAAAGATAGCGCGGATGCCGGTGCCACCTTCAATCCCGATCACCAACCTTAAAGTCGGAACGACCGCAGTGAGAGACGAGTTGCACTTCACCGGCGGTTTGCGTGCGCTGAGAGTCGAAGGCGGATGGGCCATCGGCCCGGTATTGCGCGAAGGCCATCTTCAGTTTGTCGGGACGTTCGGCGATGAGAACATTGGAGGTGTCGGGCGGTCTGCCGGCACATTGCTGTTTGGTGCAGACGAAATCAGCGGCACCGATCAAAATTTGCCCATCCGAATTTGGCGACCTCTCCTAGGCCCGCCGCTGCTCAAGCATGCAGCAAGCGACACCTGGGGCATGATTGCATCATCGGCCCGCATGGCGAACGACCTCGGATATGGGCGGTTGGCCAGCAATCTTTCCGTAAGCTTGCGGGCCGCGAGTCTTCAATTGCGTAACGCTTCCGACGAATATCATAAGCAGCTTCGATCGGGGCTTGTCGCGGGACAGCAAGTCGGCCGTCGATTTAGCAATGTCCCGATGATTGACTTGCACCTCGCGTTTCATTCGGTTGCCGCCGAGATGGCGAGCGCTCGCGATTACCTTGCCCAAGTTGCGGCACGCCGCGTCAAGGCACCGGATAATATCGATGCCTTAAGCAGACTGGAGGGGTGGCTCAAGAAATCGGCCAATGCAGCCGCGCTGAATGACGATCTGATTGTACGGCTTCTCGCGGCCTCGGATGCAAAAGCCTCTGACCCGTGGCTTGCCGACATCACCGAATATCGAAATCTGTTTCTGCATCGTGATCACATAGGATCGATGGCAAAATGGTTGTGCCTGCACGAGCGTGAGACCGCTTTCGGCCCTGTGCGGATCATCGAAATGGAGATTGATGTCCGACCTGGGGTCGGTGAATCGTGCGACGCGTTGACGCGTTTTGTAATCCTTTATAACCAGCTTTGCAGAATGGCGGACTTCGCGGCACCCCTCGCGCCGCATGCCGCAACACCGCCTAATTTCGTTCATTCCGGGAGCTAGGTAGGTCCACCGTGCCGCGAACCGAGAATTTACGAGCGTGCCTTCGGCGGGATTGAAAACATCGGGAAAAAGCTTCGCTGGGTTTTGATTCGAATAACATCGCTGGCGACTATAGTATTCGCCTTTCGACGCTCGCCGCCGGCCTCGGTGATGACTTCGAGGTCCGGGTTATCGATAATTGCCGAATGGATGTCGTCGGTATGGGCAGGCGTGGCGTTGTAGATGCTCTCATAAAACGTGCCGACCTCTATCGCGTCACCGAATTCCGATACCAGACGCGGAATGTCTGCCGTTAGCTGATCCTTGGCGGAGGCTCGTCCAGACATGTCGAAAAGATAGAGAGCGCCACTGTCGTGAGTGGGATCATAAGACAGCATATCCAGGCCTGACCGTCCGTAGTGCGCCTGAAAGCTGCTATTTGCATGGAGTATGTCGTTGTACCATTGTCGCGCCCTATAAGAGTTCGCGAAATGGATCAGCCAATATCTCCAGCCATCCGGGTTGTTGATCGAGAAGGGACTGACGAAGGGCGCGCAGCTCCAAAATGCTCCGAAGACCAGTTTCTCGGCGACGCCAAGCCAGGTCTTTTTGTTCATGCCGCCTTCGAGGTTCTTCAAATCGGTTTCGCTCAAGTCGATGGCAGCCAGTTGCGATGCTAATGCCGTCGGCTCTTTCGCCCGCAAAAACGCGAGCAGAGACTCGATTGCAAAGGTGTAAAAGATTTCGGCTGACGGATAAGAGCGCATGATGTCAATCAACGTCGAGCGATTGACACGACTGTGTCCGCATTGGTCGAGATTGAATACGACGTTGCGAAATCGACCCTGCTGTAGCGACTGCTTGATGACAGGGTAAGCCGTCTCGAATTCGTCGCTTCTGTATTCGATGCTGATATGCAGCTTGGGATGATTTTGCCTCACTTCAGCAAGAAGCGGCGCGACATGTGTCTTCAGAATCTCGATCGCCTGCGGATTGGCGTCGTTGAGAATGAGCAAGCATTCAATTTCAAGGGGCTTCAGTCCATTTGCGGATCTGTAGATGTTGAACCGGTCCACCGCGGCCTTTAGCTCTTCGAGAAAGATCAGCGGAGAGCCGGGGGCGCCACAGCTATATTTTCCGGCACCTGCGAATCCTTCGACGATGGCCAGTCGGAACTTTTCCTGTTGAGGTAGTTGGCAGCGGACGGTCAGATAGCGAGAGAAATATTCTCTAAGTATTTTGTGTTTGCGCTTTGAATGCTCTTCAAGCTTCGCGCCGTCTGGCCACTGATAAGGCTTTTCAACCATTCTCCCCCACTAGCCGGCGCCCATGGCGTGTTCTGGCATCTGATCCCAATACTGCCCGCGATATTCTCTTCCGTTGGCCTTTTTTGAACGGCGCTTATTATCTTTTCCCCACGTTCCCCATTGCTTGAAGAAGAATGCCGTCCCTTGCCGCGTGCACTGTGAATATATTTCGTCAATCCACTCTTCTCGAATTGGACGGGCCGCGCTGCCGCTTTCGCCGCCGACGATAGCCCAATGAATGCCAGTCAGGTCTATCGACCCGACGGCACCGATCAAAGGTTCGAACGAAACGAACCGGATCGCAGCCGGCACGGCGCGGAGATCATGGGCACGATCACGTACCTCTGCATTTTCAATGCTGGTTCCGAGCCAAACGTTTGGAAGGACGTTACCCACCCGATCGGCAACAAGCTGCGCCATTCGCTGCGGACGCTTGGTGAGAATCTGATAGTTATGCTGCGGGGTCTCTCGCATGACCCGCCAAACATCCAGAATAAATTTGTCAGTTACCTGTTCGTGGAAGAGATCGCTCATCGAGTTTACGAATATCTTCTTCGGCTTCTTCCATCCGTAAGGTATTTCGAGCGCTGCTCTGTCTTCTCTCACGACACCGTTCCAAACGGTTCGCTTGCCGCTACGCCGCGTCAGTCCGTCGTATTTTTCGACGCCCATTGCTTCAAGACGCTTGGCCATTTGCATCGCATAGCAGTTCGTGCAACCGGCCGTGACGATTGAGCAGCCCGCCACGGGATTCCATGTTGCGTCGGTCCATTCAATATGTGTCTCAGCCATGCGACTACTCGGTGCTACTGGTGGAATATTCTACCAAACTAAAGAGAAGTCCTCACCAACTCAATAATGCTCTCCTAGCCGGAATAGGTATGAAATCTCCCGCGTACATAGGCGTGGGAGACGGCCTTCATCAGTTCGCTCACTTCCGATTCCAGATATTCATTCGCGACAATCAGCGCGCGAATAGTCGACCGCAAGTCGCCGTCGCACGCCGCAATCGCCTGATCGATGGCAACCTCAAGCTCGCCCGCGTCCCATGCGTTCGCTTCTGAAGCAGAGGACATGACGCTGTTCCATGTTGACCGGCTTGCCTCTATGTTCTTATTTTGTTCTTATGGAGTCAAGCCGCCGTTTCAAACCGCCCTGGAGCCTGATCCGGGAGAATTCCGACTGCTATGAGGTGCGGGACGCCAACGGCGTGACGCTCGCGTGGATTTATTGCCGCGACGACACCCAGCGTTACAGCTTTGGCGCCAGCAAGCTTACGTCCGAGGAAGCGCGCCGGATCGGCAAGGCGATTGTGCGCATTCCGGAATTCCTGATGCCACGTCAGGGTTTCTATCCGCGTGGTAGTGGACCGCGCTGGCGCGCCGACCGACCCTTTCATGTTGCTCTTCAGGATCAATATATCCGCGAGCACTGGAGTGAGATCAATGCGCTGTGCCGCCTCAACAGTCTGCCCTTCAACTCAACCGGCGAGACCATTCAGGGCGATGGGGTGTGGAAGGTCTATGAGTTTGCCTGGCAAATGGACGCCATCCTGTTCTGGGATCGCTTCGAGGGCCGCTGGTTGCGCGGCACGGAGTTTCACTATCCCGAGCGCCCAACAAATCTGCCGTCCTTGAAACCGCTCGAGAACTGGCCGAAGTTCAATCCGAGGGATACTCGCTGACAGATTTGCAGGACCACCATGTGCAATCTCTATTCGATCACGACCAACCAGGAGGCCATTCGGGCGCTCTTTCGCGTCGTCAACCGCTATGTCGGCAACCTCGCACCGATGCCTGGCGTGTTTCCCGACTACCCCGCGCCCGTCGTCAGGAACGCCGGTGCGGAACGCGAAATGACTCTCATGCGCTGGGGTATGCCACCTCCACCACGTGCGGGCTTCCCCGTCACCAACATCCGCAACACTACGTCCCCACATTGGCGCGGTTGGCTGAAACCCGAGAGCCGCTGTCTCGTTCCGGCCAACAGCTTTGCCGAATATGCGCCCGAGCCCAATCCCGCGACGGGCAAGAAGGATGTGGTGTGGTTCGCGTTGAACGACGAGAGGCCCCTGTTCGCTTTCGCCGGTCTGTGGACTGAGTTCAAAGGCGACCGTGGAAGCAAGTCAAAACCCATCCCCGGCCCACATCTCGTCTACGGCTTCCTGACCACCGCGCCGAATGCGGTTGTGGAACCGATCCACCCGAAAGCAATGCCGGTCATCCTGACGACCGACGAAGAGCGCGATGTGTGGATGCGCGCGCCGTGGGACGAGGCGAGGGCGCTACAGAGGCCCCTGCCGGACGATGCTCTGAGAATTGTCGCGCGCGGCGTGGACAAGGAAGATCGCGCTGCGGCGTGAAAGTTTGGCTAAGCTGCCATGATGCGACATCCGAATCACGCAACCGAGATCCTCCGTGGGTGAGGCTAAGCGCAAAAAGGACGCCGTTCTAAACGGTCCGTGTCCATGCGGTTCTGCGAAGGTTGCGCGCATCTGCTGCTTCAACGGCCGCGACTGGCACAAGGTATCCGCCGTTCTCGGGCTGAAATCCCTGCCGCCAGCTTCGAAGGTCGAGCGGTGCTACATGAAGGAGCTGGGTTCGTGTGTCGGCCCCATCTCCGGCGAACACATCATTTCAGAGTCGGTCTGCCGGGTCTTAATGGCTGACGGCGACTTCTCGATTTCAGGCCTTCCCTGGCTTGAAGCGGGCGAAGAAAAGATCATCGCGCCTCCAACGGCAAAGTGTCTTTGTGTCAAACACAACAGCGCGCTTCATCCGCTCGATGATGCTGCCCACTATTTCTTCGCCTCGCTCAAATCATACTTCGAGACGGATGCAGCATCGAGACACGCGCTTGTCTCGGGGCATGACATTGAACGATGGCTATTGAAAACAGCCAAAGCTGCCGCTGTCTCAAAGAATTTCGCGAGGGGAAGGGAGCGGCTGTCGGGCGCTTTCTCGCAGGACGACGCGATACTAAATATGCTCGACGACCCTCGTCAGTGGCCCGACGGCACGGGGCTCTACTGTGTCATGAACACGGGCGACACGACCGTAAATCACCCGCGTTTTCAGCTCCAGCCCCTTACGAACGACCAGGAAGATATCGAAGCCTTGGCGTTCAATATCTTGGGCTTAGGCTTCGTGCTGTTGCTTGAGCCTCTGGACCTAAGCAAACATCCCTTTTTGCGCGAAGCGAAGTACCGACCGGGGCGGATCGTTGTCTCGTATCCCACTTCAACCAATTGGGTCACGATGAGCTGGGATGACGGGAAGGCGCACGAGCACTTGACAGTCCAGTTCGTACAGCCGGTGCGGCCACGGCCTTCTCCAGCATGAGATGCGCACCCTCGCGCTTGTTCGCGGGTTAAGCTTTTCTGGTGTCACTACGATCCACGTCAACCTCGGCGCGTATGGGCTATTGAACAGAAATCTACTTTCCCCTACCAATGAATCGCAGCTTAACATCGCGGTTTTCCTTATAGATCATGGCCGAACAATTTCCTGCAAATGCCCCCATCCCGATCGTGGTGGCGCAAAACGCGCAAGCCGCAATCACCGCTTTTAATGATAGACCGGCACTAGCGATTCTGCCCGTTCATACGGACTGGAATGACTTTGGCAATCACTTCGGCGCAACGCTGCTGGTGATGACTTCCGCCAGAGAGGCTAAGTCCCTCGACATACGCTTCATGTTCGAGGGGAAAGACCGAACCGAACATGCGATCGCTGAGTTGCTCGGTCAGAGGGTCTGGGCACCTCTTGCCGAAGCCCGTTTTCCTTATTGCTCCGTGCTGGGAAGTCTAGATCTATATCGCGAGATCGTTAGTCTTCTCGGTTTCGAGCGGGCGGTTACGGCACTGCGCTACTTGGGCGACGCCGCGGTGCTGCGCTTCGAAAGGACTGACCCCGCAAGGGTCGCGCTTTTGGAATCGGAGACGTTTTCCTACGGCGCGCTGCGCACCGAACCCACATATGTGGCCTATCGTCGCGGAACAAAGTATTTGCGGCCGCAACCGGTGATCGAGGTCGCGGATGCGGCAACGAGTTTCGCCGTGACGGCGCATCTGCCATCGGCAGACAATCCCTACGTCGTGGATTTTGATTTTGATCCCGATACGCTTTTGCGCAATCGAATAACGGTCCTGATCGGAAGGAATGGGACGGGAAAAACGCAACTGCTGCTAAACTTCATCGCCGCGATGAAGGCTGGTCACGAAACCGATCCCCAGAGCCATCCGGTTAGCATTAGTCCGCCAGCTTCCTTCAATCGTGTCTTTGTCTTTTCCTCGGTGGCATCGGATGTGTATCCGCGGTCAATTTCACCGTGGCTGGGGGTGGACTATCAATACTTCTCGATGATTGTCGGTCAGCAGGACAAGGAGGACTCACTTACGTCGGCTATCACCGACTGCTTGCGGGACGATGGCAAGATTGCCTTTACCGCTGGTGACGGTTCTATGTTCGCGCAGACCGGGCGAATGGCTTTGCTTGACCAAGCGCTCAATTCTCTAGGGTTTGCGCCCTCCGTTTACCTCCCTCTTAAATCCTCAAACGAGCCCTACGACCTTTTTACGCATCAACGCGGAGATCGCCTCTATTATCGACTCGCTGATGCGAAGAACTTAAACGAAAAGCGCCGCATACTGTTGGCGCAAGCTATCGACCCTCAACAGCAGCCGGTGCTCTTTGGAATTGGGCCTGGAGTCCGTGAATTGAGCAGCGGCGAATTGGCAATGCTGCGTTTTGCAGCACAGGCTGCCGGTTCGGCCGAACGCGGGTGCCTGTTTCTGTTTGATGAACCGGAAACCCACCTGCACCCGAATTTTGTTTCGGAGTTCATGGCGATTTTGAACACGGTTGTGGCCGCGACACAGTCCGTCGCGATTATCGTAACCCATTCTGCCTACGTGGTTCGCGAGGTACCCAGCCAAAGGGTCCGTATCTTCTCACTGGAAGATCGCAAGATTGCTATCGACAAGCCACGGCTCCAAACGTTTGGAGCGAGCATTGACAGCATTTCTCAATTCGTCTTCGCGGACACAAGCATATCGCACCAATATCAGGAGACCCTGCAAACCTGGCTTGATTCGCTTGGCCCGAACATCTCGATCGACGCAATTATAGAGCAGTTCGGCAATCAGATGAACAGTGAGACGCTTTCCTACGTCGCGCGCCTCATTCGAAGCCGTTCATAATGATAAAGATAGACGCGCCGTTGGCGGCAGACGACGATGCCTATCTCAAGAAACTCTGCGACCGGCAGCCGTGGTCGCCTCACCACGCTTTGTGGCAGATAGCCTATGCGAACTATCGCAATCACAAAGGAAACCCCTGGCATGTCGCCCGAACCAACTTCATCCCTGACGTAAGCGGCCAGCAAACGGATCTTTATGGGTCGCGATCAAGCTCGCAGTGGATCGTAAAGATCCGCCACATGCAGTTACAGAGCTGTCCGATGTGCGGTTCCTCCGTGACCGGAAGCGTCGATCACTATCTTCCTAAAGAAGACTTTCCAGAGTTTTCGGTGATGGCCGCCAATTTGGTGCCAGCCTGCTCTCACTGTAACTCGGGTGTGAAGGGTCGAACATTTCGAGGTGCGACCCCGAATGAGCGATTTCTCCATCCATACTTCGATGCGCTGGCCGGTGAGCCTTTGTGGCTGACACGTGTCATTGCACCCTATCAGGCCGCACAATTTGAGCCGACCCCGATACCCGGCTTAAGCGCGAACAACCGCGAACTCGTGCAATTTCATCTGCGCCATGTTCTCGGGCCGCAGTTCCATCGTAATGCGGCTAACCTTTGGGCTACTTACCCCCAGCATCTAAGGGATGAGGTTGAGGGCACTGGCCCGGTATCGTCCGCTCGCGCCTGCAAAGAGATCGCCCGTTCACTAAGAAGGAGCATTTCGACATCGGGAGAGAACAGTTGGAGTGCGTCGTTCTTTAGGGGTCTCTTGGAGAACCAGGATGCGAGAAAGTATTTGGCCCACGCCGCGCGGCCGCTCAAGGCCACGCCGCTTGCGCTGTGAGGCGGGTCTTACCCTATCGGACCCACGACCCGGCTTTACTGTCCGGGGCATGCGGCCCCTCTTCGGGCTGCCTTCGGCGATCCTATCCACCACAAGCCTGAGGAGGTTTCCCTGGGTGCAGCGAACTACGGCCGCGTCACCCGGTTTGACGTTCCGGTAATATCTTTCAACATCCTCGGCGGTCTGATTGGCGGTCGGATCGGTATGCTTCTTCTCGAAGGGCGGCATGGTCTACTTTCGCTTGAGAAGGCCCATGCCCTCCGCGCCATACCACTTCTCCGCGTCGGCGCATTCCTTAGCAGGATCGGCCTCGAAATCGGCATCGCGCTTGCCGTACCAGGCGGCGCCTTGCTCCGTGGCGTTGAAGGCTTTCACGATGATCATGGCGCTGGTCGGCATTTCCTGGTCCCACCTCTTGATGTCAACCGTTAGCTTCGGGCAGCGATCCACCGCGACGAAGACATCGGTGAACCTCGCATGCAGGTAAGCGGCGTTGGTCACCTCGGTTGCTATCGACTTCGGTGCTGCGTGCGCCTCGACGTTCGCCGTCAAAAGCGCTGCAGCTATCATGATCTTCTTCACTTCAGTCCTATTCGTGCTTTTGCCACTGCTGGCTTGCGCCAGTCCTCTTTAGCTACATCGACTCCACCGGACTTTCACTTCGACATTCGCATGCGAGACGACCATTGAAATTCGCCCTTGTTCCCGGAAAGGAACGCTACGATCCATTCTTTGAATCTCGATCCCCGGTGTCAGGGGGCCAGGACAAGAAAAGGTTCGCCGATCGAGGGCCGATCCTTCCCACTTCCTGCTGATCGCGATGGCTTTCAGCGCGCTCTGCGGGCAGCACGTGAGTTGTGCGCTCACCAAGAATCAGTCCACCTTGCGAAGAAAGCGGCATGTTTGCTCGTTAGTGGGTGTCTTGGCTGCGGGTCAAGGGCGCCGCTTCGTAAGCCGCAAGCTGCTGCCCGAGTGACCCCGGCTCCGCCAGGCGCGATCGCCAGGTCTTCCTGTACGAGGTACGGTCGTGCCGTCCGATGCGACTAAACTGTGTTCGTCCCTACAGCGCGCGCTCCTGAAGCTGCGCGCAAGCGGCGCCGACGGCTTCGAAGGGTTCATCCGCGATGCCTTCATCGAGGCCACGGGGATCTCCGGGCGGATTCAGAAGTCATCGGCGCAAGGCGGGGTCGATGCCATTGCCGACGAGGCCAGCGGCCAGATTGCAGTTGGCATTGAAGCCAAGCGCTATCGCGAAACAACTGGTCTGGCGCTCGATGATCTCAAGAAAAAGGTGCATGATGCAGCCACCCGGTCCGGAAGCCCGATCGAGCTCTGGATTCTGGCAGCCAGCAAGGAAGTTTCCGCCGACGATGTTGGCGAGCTCAAGAAGATAGGTGAGGAACAAGGGCTCGGCGTGCTTGTGCTCGACTGGGGTTCACGCGGTGATTTCTTTGCGCGCTTGCCTCTTCTCTTGAGCCTTGCGCCCCACACCGTCGAGCGCGTGCTGGGGCACAAACTCGGGCAAGCCATTGGGCAAGTCGCGGATCATCCGGAGTTTGAAGCCAGAAAGACCGGCTTCCTGCGAGAGGTACAGCATCCCGACCTCGGACGCATTTTTACGGCCGATTCCGTCAGGGCGAGAATTGGCCAGACGTTGCAAACACGCGGCGATTCCAAATCGAGACTGCAAAATAGCGTTGATCTTCGGGCCCCCGGCCGCATTTGGGCGCAGCGCGATGACGAATGCGCCGCGGTCTCACGATGGGCAGGGGACCCTGGCGCCCCACCCATATGTGCGGTTCTGGGCGAAGAAGGTGCTGGCAAAACCTGGCTCCTGTTCGATTGGTGGCAACGCGAGGCCGCGCGCGATCCGGCACGCCTATGTGTCTGGTTTGCCGCCCGCGACGTCACGTCCGGATCCCTCGCGGACGTCCTCGCTGCGGCGCTTGATAAATGGGCACCAAGCCCTGGTCGATCCGCCGCGTTCTGGGGCAAGCGCGTCCAACGCTGGCGACAAAACGCATTGGCGCATCCCGGGGAGGGTCCCTTCATCTGGCTGATGCTCGATGGGACTAACGAGGGCACCGCGCAGGCGCTGGTAACTCAACTGCTCACCGAAGCAGCCGATTCCGATTGGAAGGGCGCAGTGCGGATCGTTCTCACCGATCGGCCGTTGCATTGGCAATCCGGTTTCCGGTCAGGCCAGTTCTTGGAGCCGCGTCCTGCAACCCTCACGGTAAGCCATTTCCGCAAAACTGAACTCGATGCACTGCTTGCCAGGCATGGGAAGACCCGCGCGGCATTCTCTCCGCAAGTGCTGAGCCTGATCAAATGGCCGAGCTGGTTTGCCGTGGCCGCGGAAATGTTTGACCAGGAATATGACTGGACGGCACACTCGGCCGAGCAACTGATGCTCCGCTATGTCCAGCATCGGGTCAGCACACGTGTCAACGCGCCGATAATGGACGATGCGGTATTCCGCCAATTCCTGTCGGACCTCGGCCGGGATATCCAGCGCAGCTGGAATACGTCCAGCATCTTCTCCCGTGCTGCGCTGAAGGCGAAGCTGGCGGGCTTCACGGGCGGACCTGAAAAGGACATCCTGCAAGCGATCGACGAAGTGACATCGGGTGTCTGGTTTCGTCCGACCGCAGCGCACCAATTCGAAATCGACAAAGCGGTCCTGCCTTTAGCGATCGGCCTCGCGTTGCACAGCGAACTGAAATCGCTCACGACCGAGGAGGAGATCGACAGTAGCGCGGACCGTTTCCTTGGCCCCACGGAGGATCAGTCGCTTGGCGTAAATATCCTGGCTGCGGTCATTGCGCTCACCTTCCTCGACAAGGACTATCCCGCCCTCGTTATCCGGGTTCTGTTGAGGCGCTGGATCACCTCGCATAATTTTTCTGGGGCGCATTTCCAGCAACTATGGCGCATTGGCAGCGTCAACCCGGCGCCGCTGCTCGACGTGGCCGAAGCCATCTGGCTACAACGCTCCGAGGGCACGTCGGTTGACGAGATCCTCATCAAAAGCATTGCGAATGTCGGCCGCGATGGCGGCAAGGAAGCAGACGTCATCGCCTTCCTTGCGAAATGGGCGCGAACCTATTGGCCCGCCCCGCGCGAGGGGCAATTTATCAATTATCATCCTTCCCCGGGGCAAAGAGCCGAGGCGTTCGCAGCAACGCAAGCGCGCCTCGATCGCATTCGCAGCGATATCGGCCCGGAATCCTTTGCAGGCCTCGATCTCATCCGCGCCGAGGACGGCATCAGTGCCAGCTGGGTGTTCTATCGCACAAATTCGATCGCGACCTACCTCCCGCGAGCAGCGCAAGCACCTCTCTGGCGCGGATGGGTTGCAAGTCGTGCCGTCATGGGCAGTGAAAATCACCTGGATGACGTTGCCTGGTCGCTGCGCGTGAATACGGTCGACGCGGAGGCCGCAACCGAAGTACTGCTCCAGACCGTCGACGGCCTTCTGGCTTTGCCGTCGACCGACATCAGGGCCAGGGCCACTAGCCTGCTCGAAGCGCATGGCGGGGCTGCCGCTCTTGCCAAGATCGCATTGGTGCAGCCGGACATTCGCCAATCGAGTTCTTCGGCCTCGCAGGCGTCATTGGTCGACGGGTTTGTTACATTTTCGGGGAAAGAGCCGCCAAACGAAGTAGTCGCTCTCTCGATCCTCTCGGAATTTGCGGCCGATCCCGATGCAGGCGTCGCGCCAAAACACCTGATACGCCTCAAGCGCTACGCCCGCTCTTTCCCCGTCACCGATCTTGGTGATGGGCGCGGTCAGACGGCTGCAGGTATCGATCTGGAGCGGACGATGCCGGCCTTGGCGCGCTGGGCTCCGAAAGAGCTTGTCGCGCTTTATCGGCGCTTCCTACTTTCTATTGGCCACCGCGATGAAACGCGCCTCCTTGGCTACACGTTCTCGCTCGAGAAACTTGCGATCCTGCTGACGCCGCCCATCCAGAAGAAGATATGCAAGGTTCTTATGGCGCGTCGTAAAGATAGGCACGAGAGCGAGTTTGATCAGGTTGACCATGCGCTGGTGACAACCGCGCTGTTTGGCAACGCGCCTCGCGAGCAGATGACGCTCTGGCACGAGCTCGGGGCCCCACGGTCCCCTCTCTTGGAACTGAAGCATGTGTTACGCGCCCCGTCACCTTCACAGGTGAAGGGCCTTGGTGCGCGGCTGGCACCGGATCAGCCCGTTGACCGACTGGCCGGATGGCTGGCCTATCTTATGCTCAGCGCAGCAAGAGAGCTTCCGCCGCGTTGGAACGTATTGGCCAGGCTGTTTGATCATGAAGAGCCCAGCATCCGCGAGTATGCCTTTTCAATCGCATTGGACGCCCGCGATAAGTTTCTGGCGCAACGGCATTTGAAATCTCCTTGGCGCGCTTCCGCGGAGCGCCCAGTCAAGGAAAACTGGGCTGGCGCATCCCTTCTCGCGATGCTCGCTACGCCCCGCTCCTTCAAGGCCATCGCCGAGCGGACAGGCGCGGAATGGAGCATGATCCCTTGGCACGTGGTCAAGTACCGGCCGGATTGTGCCTACGCTTTTGAGGCCTTTCTGAAGGCAAGGGTCGAACAGGAGCTTAATCCGCCCAGGACCCGCACCTTGCTCGGCTACCGGATCACACACGAGCGAGCGACGAAGAAGCTGGTGGAACAAAAGCCGGGTGAACTAGCCATGCTGGCCGACCGTCTGTTCGAAGTTGGGGACGATCCTGCCTTCGCACGATGGGAATTTCCAAGAATGGATCTCATGCAAGCGTTCTTGGAATTGCAGCCGGCCAAGGGCGCGCAATACTGGACGAAACTGAGCCGTTCCGACAGCGTGTTCCAACCCGGCGAAGATATTGAGCAGGCGCCTTTCGAGGCTTCCGATGGCGAGGAAGTGAACGCGTTGCGCCGCCAGCAGATCATGGACGCAAGTAACGACTGGAAGCTCCTGACGCTCGCTACCTTCATCGTCCGCCACAAGCGAACCGCATGGGCGATCGCGCTTATCAAGGAATTGCTTGGTACCTCGGGTGTGCCCGGGGATATCGCACGAGCGATCACACTCGCGGGGTTTCTCGACGATTCCCCGAGCGTGCGTTTACTCTGGAAGAACGACCTTGCCGCAGCGCCGATCGATGGGTGGATCGGCGCCGTTTATCAGGATGCCAAGCGGAATATCCAGAAGACCTGGAGGTGCCTGGCGTGGCTGGACGTCGCGCTTGCTGCAAAGGACGACGAGCGCTTCTTCGTGGCTTGGGAGCTATTCGCCCATTTGTGCGAAAGGAGCGCCATTCCCGTCACTGCGCAGCGGCTTAGAGCCAAGCCGAAGACGCGCTCTCCGAGGCACAGAGAGTTCATAGCGCTTCGTTTCAAGAAAATTCATGACAAGTCTATGAAGTCGGAAAGTCGGCTGAAGGAGAGGCTCTTCTCATTCCAGATCGGCCATCGTTGGGCAAAACCGTGGGCAGATAGCTGATACTTATTGCCCGACCGATGGTCGGGAAGTGTGCCGCATGAGGAGTAGGATTGCGTCGTACGTCCACTGTTGTCGTCCGCTCCGAGCGCCTCGGCAAGGGTCGCAAGATAGCGCGAATTAGACGACCGCAGCTCCAACGAGCTCCTTGCCTGCACGCTCGAGCAAATCTTGATTCTTGTCCAACACGTCCCGCAATGTCATGTGATAGACGATATCGGGAACGATCCCGACGTCTTCTAGGACGCGGCCTTCGTTGGCTTTGACGCGGAGCGCGCGACGCATTGTGAGACTGAGGTAGATGCCCGTGGGGAGGTCAGCCAGGCCGGCAGGACTCTTTGCGAGATAAACTTCCAGATCGGCACTCATCCACGGCACGTCGCGAACCAAATGGCTCAATGCGCCGTCCTGGATACTCCACACGGTGCCATCGTACTGCGGGCGGCCGGCGGACAGCGTCGCCTCATTCGACAAAGAGATGCCGGCTGCGTTGAACGCGTCCATTACCTGCTTTGATAGTTTGCCGCTGTTGAAATCGCCCTTGAACTTCCCATCCACCCGGAAATCCGGATTGAACAGCCGAACGACATCCCAGCCCCAGTTGTTGCCGCCGGCAGCGGCCATATTGGCGTCAGTACAGATCACCTTGCCGATGCCGTTGTCGATGAAGCCGCCCGCGAATATGTCCGCGGTGCTAAACGCAAGCGCATCACTGATGAGAACTACGGGACCTGCGTATTTGCGTCCCACTTTGTTATAGTCCGCGTCGTCTCCCTCGATTGGAATGCCCCGAGTATATTCCTCGCCGGTGCCGAACGCTTCAACGAACGAGGGACGCCATCGTGCAAATTCGTCGCTCGCCTCGGCCATTGCCCGGGTCGCGTCGGTGATACGAAACTGAAACCGCGCCGGTACGATCGGCCCGGCGGTAAAGAGCTGAAGTAGCCGCTCGCCCGCAGCGATGTAACCGCCCGTATTCCCACGCATATCAAATACAAGCCCATTCTGCGGCAGCGTGCCGAGCACGGGAGCCAAGGCGTCAACGAGATCGTCCACGTTGTTGGCGCTAAACGACCAAAAACGCAGATAGGCGAACGTACCGTCGTGCGTGGTCAGCGTGCCATAGTCGAACACGCCATTTGCACCGCGGCCTAGGATGACGGGAACACCGAGCGGTGGAGCCGCATGTTGCAAGGGTTGTAAAGCGTCAAACGTCTGAGGCGCCGAGCGCACGCGGCGCGCCTTTTGAAGATCCATAAGGAGAACGTCGCCGCCAAATCCGGTCAGGTTACGACCGAGCGCTGGCGCGCTCGGAAGCGTGGCCGTGTCGAAGCCCGTCCAGGCAAATCGCTCTTCAGCGATCGCGCCGTTCTTGTCCAGGAAGCGCAAGTCCACCCATTCCTCGAGCGGTGGACCAAATTGCGTGAGCGGACGATGCGTCAGAAAGGCAAGGCTCCGCGCAACCGACGCAGCCTCATTCCCGCCATCAAACAAGTTTGCGTTTAAACGTACATAGCGGTCTATGGGGATACCATTCCAATGGCTGACGCGTGCACCTACCGAAAGGGCTTTCAGGTTTGCACCGGCATCAATCTTGGTCACGACATGGAGTTTGTTGCTATTGTCCCAACAGGTCTCGATGGTCAACGGCAGGACGGCTGAGAACCCGTAAGGCGCCCGGCCGAAGAACATGACGTGTCGATCTCTCACGCGCGCCAGGATCTCGACGAGAGATTCATGAAACTCGCCATCGGTAAGCGTCTCGACCCGGAGGCGAAGGAGCGCCAACGCACGCACCGCATCAAAGCCATAGATGGACTTTTTTCGAGGCAAGTGGACGTAAAAGTTGTCGAGAGCAAAAGACACTTGAGCGAGGACACGCTGTCGATCTTCAATCGAATAGACCATGGCCGCATCGACTGGCGCGACCCCAAGGGCAAATGTCTTCGCAATCTCAAGGCCAGCCGGCGATCGGATGATTTCTGCTGCTTGCTGCTCAGCAGCTTTGCGATTGTCCGCCTCGACAGGTACTCCGTTGTTGTCGGCCATCGAAGTCCTCCGGTTCACGGGGCACAAACAGCGTTCATTTTGAAGTAGCCCGTGCGGTCATACGCACGATCGGTTTCGGGGCGATGGGCCGGGACTGGCAGGAGAAGCACCAACGCGCCGCCGCATTTGCAAAAGCTGCCGGCGAGATGCCGCGCGAAGCCAAATCTTTGATCCAAAGACATCGCTTAGAAAAGCCCGACCCAATATGGCGGAAGCCTCTCACAACTTTTGGTAGCTGTGAAGGGTAAACATGCCGCGGCGAAGCCGATGGCTTATTGAGCCGAGGTCCCCAACTGAGCCAAGAGCCCGGGTCGCAGATTCATCTTGTATTTGACCGGGCAAGCGGGATCGCGCTTGTCCTCAGGGATAACACTCACCTCCATCAAACCCGGCATCGCCGCATGATCGACCGCCCACATGATGAGGACATCCTCGGCCAGAGTGAGCAGGTTGTGAACGCCAATGCGCATGTCCTCGACGACCGAAACCGGGCCGTACTCCGTTTGGCCGCCTCTGTCGCGGCGCCAGTCCGGCGCCGCGAGGGAGCCGTCCGGCTCAAACCGGAAATTGCGGATCACGAGGTCACCGTTGTAGCCGCCCGGATGCTCGACGGCATTCCGCATCTTCACAAACGGCTCCGTGCAGGCCGGGAGCTGCTTCAGGTAGCGGATATGATCCCGTTGCCGCTGGAAGTTGGCTTCCGCATACGCGATGACCGAAGGCCTTGGCTTTTTGGCAATCGTCCACTCGCTCCCGTCCTCAAAACTCGTCCCGAACAGGAGATTAAATATCTTGAGGAGATCCCGCAGGAAGTTTTTTGCCTCATAGAGATAGTTCCGGCATTCCTCCTCGAGCTGCATGACCTGCGGCAGCACGACCGATGTGGCGCCTTTGCCGGGCGGCTTGTAGGAAGCGGCTTTCGCTTCAACATCGGTGCGGAGCTTTTCATGGATTTGGGAACACCGCAGCAGCTTTGGCGTCAGTTCGTTCAAATAGATGGCCTGAATGTTCTCGGCAGTCTCCTTCGGGATCGTGCAGTTTTTCAATAGCTCGAAGTTCTGCAACGTGAGCCGCGCGACGATTGGGTTCGTGACCCCTTGATCGAGTTTTTGGGCAACAACAAAGGGTAGCATGGAAGCTTCCTATCACCTTTGTGCGCGTTCGTCACGGAGGGCGCGTGCAGCTATCGCTGCATCGGGCTCTCGTGAACCGAGCCGCGTTGCGTCTCGGTAGGGTAGGCGCGGGATACCTCGACGAGGATATCCCTACGCCTCCCCCCAAACCGTGCGGGCACTTTTCAATGCACACGGCTTTCCATACGCGCATGCTCTCGACCGGAGACGGTTAAACGGCATGACGGACACAGGACGATGGTCTTGCGCCGCCAACCGGACCGTTTCCAATCCGTCAGCGATCCGCTTCGCAGGTCTCCTACGCGGCGGAGGTGATGCATCTCAAATGGTCCCGTCGTATCGCCGCACGCTTCGCATCTGCGAGCGTTGAGGCGATCGATCAGATCATTTGGGCTTTTGACCCACCACGCACCCGCCGTGACGTTGTCGACAACAGGACTCGTCCAGTAGGTTTGGGTCAGATGCTTCAGTCTCCACAGCTTGATGCTGCGAAGCTTTCCACGGACCACAGAGCTGACCTCGTAGTCCGTACCATTCCACAGACGTGCCATGGTTCTCGCTCTCGTCGTCCGATGTCGCATCGCCAGCGTCTTCACAAGGCTGCGGAACACAACAAGTTCCAGCAGTCCCAAGGCGCTCTTGAAGTCATCAGCAAACGAGTGGTAGTTCGTAAAACCACGGAATTCTGAGTTATAGGCGAGGACGGTTGCGACGTCGCTGGTAACCAAGAACTGCTCGCGAGGACGGCCAGTTTTTCTGGCGAGATCGCCATAGCCGTGTCGCTTGCAGAACGCGGTAACCTCCTTCCGCGGCACTCGCAAACTGACATTGCCGGTGGTCGGCCGGCGTACCACGCGCCATGTCCGTCCATCCGGTCCCGTGCGGTTGGATTTGCGTCCAGCCCCGTAGGATGTGTATGTCGAGATGCGATAGCTCAGGAAGGTCACTCCCTTTGAAGCGGCGTAGACCCCACTTTTCTCGGGCGACACGGTGAGCTTCAATGTCTGCGTCAGGAATTGTTCGACGCAAGCCATGATCTCACACGCTTCCCGCTTGCTCCCGATTATGCCGATGAGGAAGTCATCGGCGTAGCGGCAGTAGCGGAGCCTTTTGAAGTTCGGGTCCATCGGATCGACGGAGGGCACTTTCCGTCTCTCCTTATTGATGGCTTTGATCTCCGCGAGTGCCGCGTCGATCTCGGCCCGATCCGCGCCGCTGGCGCGGATCCGTTCAATTTTGCGGCGGAGACTGAGGACGCGCCGTTCCAGCGCCGCATAGCGCGGGAATGGACGTCGATCGCGGCCTTTGTCGAAGCCCGTCTTCATCGTCTGCATGTGCTGGTCCAGCTCGTGCAGATAGATGTTGGCGAGCAGGGGCGAGACAACGCCGCCCTGTGGCGTGCCACTGTAAGTGCGTCCGTAGACCCAATCTTCCATGTAACCTGCTTTGAGCATTCCTTCGATCAGAGCGATGAACCTATCGTCATCGATCCGCTTCTTTAGAAGCCCAAGCAGAATGTCATGGTCGATGTTGTCGAAGAACCCACGCACATCCACTTCGACTAGCCACTTGCAGCCTGTCCAGGTCTTCTTGATGGACTTGAGTGCGGTATGACAGGATCGTCTCGGACGGAACCCATGCGACTCATCGAGGAACACGGGTTCGTAGATCGCTTCGAGCAGAATCCTGACCGCCTCCTGAACGAGCCGGTCTTCCACCGTTGGGATACCCAGCGGTCGTGTTTTGCCGTTGTCCTTTGGGATATAGACCCGCCGGACTGGCCGGAAGCGATAAGTGCCATCTGCTACGCGCCTGGCGATGTCAGCGAGCTTCGCCAGCGACATGCCGTCGAAGGTCTTGCCATCTACACCGGGCGTCAGGGCTCCCCTGTTGCGGGAGACCTTTTCGTAGGCCCACTCGAAGAGATGCGGAGATCTCATCAGGCGGTGAAGGCCATTTACGCGCTTACCCGACCGCGACAAAGTCGGCAGTGATTCAATTCTTCTCTGGATGGTAGCGGCCTGCATCAGCAGAACCTCTCCGTCGAAGAATCTCTTCTACGCATACTGCAAATGCCGTTTTTAGCGGCATCGTCCTTCCCCCGATCAGAGGCGCTTTCGGTCCGGTCACCCGGCCTTATGCGCTTTATCGTCCACCTCGCGGCGGCTGTCCCGGCCATTACGCCGGGCATTTGGGTACTATGACGGCTCCGTCGCCATACAGGTCCTCGAAAGAGCCTGCTGCAGGCGATCCCGTAGTTGCGTGTGTAGGAAGTTGCGGTGTGTTTAGGTGCCCCATTCGTCTCCTTGACCCACGGATGGTGGTCGTCCCACGCAGACTGGTGGCGGATCGCACTGGCCGGTGCGATCTGCCCCGCGTGGCATAGCGTGTCAGCCGCGTTCGCTACGGCCAGCCCTTTGGCAACTGGAAACTGGGATTCAGGCAATATAGCTTTCACCGTGCACACCTTACTTCTGTGCTCTCCACCGGGCTGCGGCGCCCGATTTCGAGACGTTTCCCGGCATGCTTTGGTCCCGTTCTCCTTTCGGAGTCTCAGTCGTTTCCGACACCGGTAAGCCGGGCAAGTAAGAGCCATAACCAGCAGGCTCCATTCTTTCGAACACTCCCTTCTTCTCCACGCCTCAACGGCGCACGCCTTCCGGCTTCGATCCCTCGCGCCAGAGCTTTGGTGCTCCTCGCCGGGGGCACTCGGGAAAGGGGCTCGCCTGCGGCGATCGCTATCACTGCCCCGTTCCCGGGTGCCGCTATTGAACCGGTCTCGTCGCTGCACTCGGACCCGCGTGCCCCTGCGGGTCGCTATGCTCACGCTCTCCGGGTGCCATTTTCCGTTGAGGCGATGCGTCCCTGGCGCACGCCTGATCAGGCCTGCGGCCCTGAAGCAGATTGCGAAGAGGCTGAGAGTAAGAGTGCAGGCTGGGTTTTTCTGTGACGGGTTACAAGCTGCGAGAGAGGCTCGCGGTGCCCGTCGCGGAGACCCGCGATGTCAAATCCTACTGCTCGCGCGCGCGCCGGCCAGGACCGCGCGAACCTCTATAACGAAATCACCGACAAGATCATTGCCGAGCTCGAGGCCGGACACGTCCCCTGGGTTCAGCCCTGGGGTACGGCCGCGGTGAAAGCGCCGCTGGCGATGCCGAAAAATACGTCGACCAACCGGCAATACAGTGGCATCAACGTTCTGATCCTCTGGGGGGCCGCCACCGAACATGCATTCACGGGTCAGAGCTGGCTTACCTTCCGCCAGGCGTTGTCGCTCGGTGGCCACGTCCGCAAGGGCGAGCGCGGGACGACCGTGGTCTATGCTGATCGCTTTGTACCGGTTGAGGAAAAGCGGCGTGCGAGCGAAACGGGCGACGAAGCGCAGGGGATCCCGTTCCTCAAGCGCTTCACTGTCTTTAATACTGATCAATGCGACGAGCTGCCTTCGGAGATCGCGACGACGGCGCCACCTCCGGCACCAGGCCTGATCGAGCCGCAGGTCGAAAAGCTCATCAAGGCGACCGGCATCGACTTCCGCATCGGCGGCGACCGTGCATTCTATGCGCCGGCAGAAGACTATGTGCAAGTGCCTCCACCACAGGCCTATTTTGAGCCGATCAACTGGCATCGAACCGCCTTGCATGAGCTGGCGCATGCCAGCGGCCATCCGTCACGTCTCAACCGCGACTTGTCAGGCAGCTACGGTACCAGGAAGTACGCCTTCGAGGAGCTCATCGCATTATCTTGACAGTCTGCACCGACTCTCAGTGTCTTGCTGACGTCGATGCAACAGGACCGACGGAGGCGATAGGTCGTGTCGCCACTTGTGTGTAGCTCGGTAGAGCAAAGCCGTCCGCACGCGCGCCATCCAATAGCGCCGTAGCGGGCGGACGGCTTTGCGGTGGTCACCGCCGGCCGCAGCGCTCCCACATAGCTGGCCGCGGCCGGCCTGGATAGCGCCGGGCAAGCTGAACGCCTTCGTTGATGCTGGTTCCCCGGATGGGGGTCCGGGGGAAGGTTGAACTTGTGGACAAGGTAACGCCGGCTTCGAACATCACCATTCAGGAGCGCCGATCAGCAGACGGGCTTGATGCCCACGTCCCCATGATCCTCCGGGACGGGGTGCTCTACGATCCTGATCTGGAGCGTTTCTTCCGTGATCTTCCTCTCAATGGCGTTCGCTCGCGGCACTCCCTTCGTGCATACGGCTATGACGTCCTCGTCTGGGTCCGCTTCCTTTCGGAAGCCTGCGGCAAGTCCGTATGGCAAGGTGACCGTCGCGACGTCCTTGCCTACCATCGAGTTCGTCGCCGGGCCGAGGCTGGCCAACGTATCTCCGCGGCTTCCTGGAATCGATCTGTTGCCTGTCTCGATCGTCTCTATCGCTGGGGTGTTCACGAGGGCTTGGTCTCTGAGGCGCCGTTCACGCACCGCTCCATTTGGAGGCAAGCATACGGCGGCCGGCGAGCGCAGATTACGGCACGCAACGACGCCTATGAGCCGGCTGCACGTCGAGCGGATGTCAGCTTTGTCACGCTCGATGACTACCGCATATTTCGGGACGTCGGCCTGAGAGGGTTGCTGCCGGATGGCGGAACGCGTCCCGGCGCCCGCGACCGCAACGGCATTCGCAATGCGTTGTTTTCCGATCTCCTTGTCACGACAGGTCTTCGGCTGGAGGAAGCCTCCTTTCTGTTTGCATCCGACCTTGCTGCCGTCGACCGGCGAACAGCTCGACAGGTGTGGCTCGATCTGCCGGACGCGATGACCAAGGGTGATCGTGGTCGCCAGATCCTTCTTTCCGGTCGACTGCTTGAACAGGCGCGAGCCTACATTGCGGTTGAACGTGCTCATGCGGTCACGAAGTTCCGGCGACGCTCCGGCTGGCAATCGTTCGAACGTCCGATCTTCGTTCACAGGGAGCGGTCAGCCTCCCGATTGCGGTTGCTCGACCGGAGCGACATCGCCCTTGATCTGCTCAGCCCTGAAGAGCGCAGCAAGATTATCGTCTGCGATGACGACGGTACACCGAGCGAGCCGGCAGTGCTGTGGCTCACAGAAGTCGGATTTCCGGTTCAACCGAACTCCTGGGAAGTGATCTTTGCCCGGGCATCCGAGCGGTGCAGGTCTCTAGGCTTTTCGATCAACATCACCCCGCACCAGCTCCGCCATACCTTTGCCGTGCATATGCTTGCGATGCTGATCCAGCATCGGCTGCGCGATGCAGCTTTGGCCGCCGGATCGATGGAGGGATATCGGCAGATCCTCGGCGATCCCTTGCAACAGGTCCAGCGCCTCCTTGGCCACGCCAGCCTCGCAACGACCTACATCTATCTCGATCATATCGCTTCGCGCGCCGATACCGTCGATGCCGCCGTCGAGGAGTTACTGGCGCTGCTTCCCTCGGAGCACTCGTTATGAGGCGGCGGCCGCGGAAGGGAACTCCAGTTCGTTTTGCGCCCGCAGATGGTGTCGTCCCGGCTCATGCCGGTGACCAGGTGCTCGGCCTGCGCTTCAACATCGAGGCGTGTTATGGTGGGATCGTCGAAGTCGATCTCACCAACCTGCGTCCGCGAGCACTCGCGATAGCCTTTGCCGGCGCTGTCCGCCGACAGGCCGAACTCGGCGGTGCGTTGGGAGCGCGCAGCACCATCAAGCAGCACATTGCCGCATATCGCCGGTTTTTCGCGTATCTGAGAGACCACTCTCATGCCACGAAGCCAGCCGAGCTTCGGGCGCAGGATATCGACGGATTCGAAGCCTCCCTTGAGGCCGCCGGCATGACGCCGATCCACCGGCACACGGTCCTCGCGAAGGCGATTCTTGCGCTGCGCTCCATCGATATAGATCAACCCGCCCTTCTCGATGAGGGGCTCCGCCGTCGCCTGAGCTACACGAGCGCGCAATCCGCAGGTCGTTCGCAGCCCCGCGACGCATATAGCCCGTTCGTCGCTCGTCAGCTACGTGACGCGGCTCGGGCCGATATCGGCAAAATCTTCCGGCGTATCGGCCGCCCGCTCGACGAAGCGGGTGATTCCAACCTCCGCAGTGCGGTTGCCGATGTTGAAGCCAGGATTGCCGCAGAAGGCAAGATCGATCACTCCGACCTCGCCTTCAAACGCCTGTACTTCATGCGCCTGCGACGTGGCCTGCCGGTCTCCAGCTTTTCCGAGGACGTCCATAACCGCCATCATTTGCTCGCATCCGATCTGCCGCCCTTGCTGACGTTCCTGTCATTGGAGACAGGGCTCGAGATCGAATGCTGCAAGACGCTGACCATCGACTGTTTACAGAACCCCGGACCCGGCACGATCGAGATCAGCTACATAAAGCGTCGCGCGCGTGGCGCCGAGCAGAAGCGTCTGCGAGTTCGTGATGGCGGCCTCGGCACGCCTGGCGGACTGATCCGCAAGCTAATCGAAGTGACAGGCTT
This sequence comes from Bradyrhizobium sp. CCGUVB23, assembly GCF_024199885.1. Taxonomy (NCBI): domain Bacteria; kingdom Pseudomonadati; phylum Pseudomonadota; class Alphaproteobacteria; order Hyphomicrobiales; family Nitrobacteraceae; genus Bradyrhizobium; species Bradyrhizobium sp. CCGUVB23. Next base: position 2,744,050 of record NZ_JANADQ010000001.1, on the reverse strand, counting down.
CACCAGGCGCTTCCTTCCGGTCGAGTCTCTCTGGGTCTATCACTATAAAGGACGAGGACAGTTTCGGTCCGGCATCGATCACCCGCACCAGTTGGTGGATAACTGGGTCGCTGGACACGGCATCATCGACGACGATGGCCGTCCGCTTCACCTCATTCTCTCTCGGCTTCGCAAGACACATAAGGCGCTCTGGTATCTCAAGACCGAAGGGCACATGGCGCGCTTTGCCGTCGGCCACACGCCGGAGATCGCCGCTCGTCACTATGCGGATATTCCGTCATTGCGCCCATTGCATGAAGCCACCGTCGCCGAGGCGCTTACGGAAGTTGTCGCGGCGGCAGGACCGATCGTTTTATCACCCGACAATGAATCTCTTTGGCGCCAGGGTGCTGATGTCCCCGTGCAGACCATTAGCGTGCCGGCGCTCCTGGATGGAGATCAGGACGTTTGGCTCGCGGCGTGCTCGGGTTTCCAGAACAGTCCCTTTGCTGAAGCAGGTTCGCCCTGTCCGCAGCCATTCTGGGGTTGCCTGGAATGCCGCAACGCAGTCATCACCGCTCGCAAGCTACCCGCGATCCTTGCGTTTCTGAACTTTATCGAGGGCGAGCGGGCCGGGCTCTCTGCTGCCGACTGGAGCATCAAGTTCGGTCGTGCGCATGCGCGCATCACCCAGCAGATTCTGCCCGTCTTCTCCGAAGGTTTGATCGCCCAAGCTCGCAGCGAGGCTACCCAACAATCTCTCTATCTTCCGCCGGAGGTGCGGCCATGAGCAAAGTTGCCCTCGCTCCAAGCCTACAGGAACTGGATGACCGGCCGGTCCTCGCTTCTGCCCCGCTGAAGAAGGACTTCGATCGGAGCTGCCTGTCTCGCTATGGCGACGCAAGCTGGGATCTCGGTCCGGCCGTATTCCGCGAGAACGCCCGTCGCTGCCATGTCACCGTACATTTCCGGTCGGTCGAAGACGTCGGTACCCGCGAAGCGATCCGGGAGTTCCTCTATGCCCGGCTCAACGTCGACCTTCCTGGTCATCGCAAGAAGCTCCCACCTGCCTGTGTCCGGCAGATATTCAACAGGGCGCGCCGTTTCTTCGAGTTCGTCCGCGGCGAACTCGGCGCTGTCGATCTCTCGCGGGTCGATCAGCAATTGCTCGACCACTATGCCCGCCATCTCCAGACCGATTGCAGCCGACGGCCTGTCATTGTTGGTCACCTTCTCGAAGTGCCGGTCGACCTCTATGCTTTTCGCGATCATCTTCTCTCCGGAGGGCTGCGGTTCCAGCCATGGAGCGGACGCGCTCCAGCCCGCGTCGCTGGTTATCGCCACGTCCGCGAGAACCGCACCCCACGGATGCCGGAAGAAGTCATCGCGCCACTGTTGGCCTGGTCGATCCGCTACGTCACCGAGTTTGCGCCCGATATCTTCGCCGCCCGCGACGAGCTTGATCGGTTGGAGGCCCATTGCGCTAAGCTTGTTGGATCAGACCAGGTCCTCGACCGCAAACAGCGCCGTGACAGACAGCGCCGGTGTCTCACGGACTACTTTGAGCGGCGCCGGCGTGAAGAGCGCGGTGTGCCGATCTGGGGGACTGCTCACAATGGCACCATTTGGCGGCATCCAGAGACAGGTGACGTATCGCCTCCTGTCAACTCGCACCTGCTTCATCTCCATATTGGGATCGATGCCCGCGCAGAGTCCAGGATGCATATTCAACTTGCGAGCGGAGCGCCGGACCTGATCGATGCAGCCATACGCGAACTCGGCGTTGAGACCGGCGGCATGGACACCTGCATCTCTCTTCTGCCGGAGACCGGTCGACCGTGGCGACCCCGTTTCGACGCCAAGACGCTCGCCCAAGAAGAGCGGATGCTGCAATCAGCGGCCTATGTCCTGTGCGCCTATCTGAGCGGCATGCGCGACTGCGAAGTTCAAGCAATGCAGCGCGGGTGTCTCTCCATTAACCGCAGCGAAGATGGTCTGCTCATGCGCCACCGCGTCCGATCGGTCGCCTACAAAGGCAAGTCGAGCCATGGCCAAGCGGCCGAATGGATCACGATCGAACCCGTCGCCAAAGCCGTCGAGGTATTGGAGCGCCTGTCGTTCCCGGCGGCAACCGCCCGCGGACTCACGACACTCTGGCCGGTCCTAGCCGCTAAATCCGTGTGCAAGGATCACCTCTCTGCCGAGATCGTGCGGCAGCTCAATCTTTATCGCGATCACCTCAATAAGCTGTTCGGCACGGTTAACGAGCCGGTTATTCCCAACAGCCCCGAAGGCAAGCCTTGGCGCATCACAACACGGCAATTTCGCCGAACGATCGCGTGGCATATCGCCAACCGTCCCTTCGGCACGATCGCCGGCATGATCCAGTATAAGCACGCCTCCGTCGCTGCCTTCGAAGGCTATGCCGGCTCCAGCAAGTCCGGCTTTCGCGCCGAGGTCGAGAGCCAGCGTGCGCTTGGGCAACTCGATGATCTGCTGGTTTACTTCGATGAGCGACAGACTGGCTCGACGCTGTCCGGACCAGCGGCGCCGCGCATATCAAAGGCGCTTGATGCTGCGGCGGCAGAACTTGATCCCCTTCCAGTCATGATCGCAGATCGCGCGCGGCTTCGCACGATGCTCGCCAGTCTCGCGCGCACATTGCACGTCGGGGTGCTCGCCGATTGCTTCTTCGATCCCGGGACCGCCCTATGCCTGAAGCAGGCAACCAACGCCGACAACAAGACGCCGCTGACGGCGCTTTGCCAACCAACACGTTGTCCAAACGCCTGCATCACCGCCAGACACCGGCCAGCATGGGCGCGTTCCGCAGATGAGGCGAGAGCCGTCCTTAAAGAGAAGCGATTGTCCTCGCTACAGCGCTCCGCTCTGCAACAGGATCTCGCGCGCATCGAGGCTGTCCTCGACGATATCGATCGCGGCAACTGACGTCAGAACTCCAGGCCTGATGTTGTGGCCGCGCCGGATGGCTCTCGTCGGCGTCCGTCCCGGCATAGTCGGAGCGCGCGATGCCCCGCACGGCCGCGCAACGGCTGATCGCCGTCCTCCGCTGTCGCTTCGGCTCTGCGAGTGCGCGGTCGCGCTCTCGGGCATCGCAGGTGGCTGCTCCGCCGCCGGGGACGGACCCCGGCCGAACGGGAGCACCCATCATGATGAGACAGCACAGAACCAAAGACGGCCGCCCTGTCGGGCGGCGGGAGAGGACGAGGAGGGCCGGAATCGGGCGGCCGGTTGAGGGAGTGAGAGAGGCTTGCTCCGCCGGCCGCGGAGATTCTCCCATGTCCCATACCTCGAGTTCGGCGGAGCGCGCCGATGTCTACACCCGCATCACCGCCGAGATCGTCGCCGCGATCGAAGCTGGCGCCGGCGAATGGCGCATGCCCTGGCATCACGACGGCACCGCCATCACCCGCCCTCAGAACATCTCGTCAGGCAACCGATACCGTGGGGTCAATGTGCTCGCACTCTGGATTGCTGCGCAAGCTCATGGCTACGCCAACGGCCTCTGGGGAACCTATCGGCAGTGGCTGGCTGTCGGTGCGCAGGTGCGCAAGGGCGAACAAGGAACGACGGTTGTTCTGTGGAAGCAGGCAAAGGCGGCCATCAACGACGATGCAGACGACGGTGACGATGACGCTCGTCGCCGCGTCTTTGCACGCGCATTCACGGTGTTCAATGTCGCCCAAGTCGATGGCTACGAACCGCAGGTCGTCGAGAAGCTTCCAGAGAGCGATCGCCTCACTCACGTCGGCGAATTCATCGATGCGCTGAAGATCCCTATCGTCACCGGCAATTACAATGCGCACTACCGCATCGACCTCGACACGATCTTCATGCCGGAATATGCGGCGTTCACGAGCCCAGCCGCCCAAGCCGGCACATTAATACATGAGGCAGCTCACGCCACTGGCGCAAAGCACAGGCTCGACCGGAACTTCCTGGAACGGTTCAAGCGCGATTGGCTGCCGATCGAAGAGGCGACCGCCGAATTGACCGCTTCATTCATTCTGGCAGATTTGGCGGTCGCCCATCATCCCAGGCCCGATCACGCGGCGTACGTGGCATCCTGGTTGCGCCTCCTCAAGGACGACCCTCGCGCCATCTTCACCGCCGCCAGCAAGGCTCAACAGGCGGCTGATTGGATGCACGCCCAGCAGCCTCGAACCGAGGAGATGGCCGCATGATCAGCACCATCCCCAACGGAGTAAAATTTCAAAAGGGGGCTGGACTGTCAGGATATGTCGCAGAGATCTCGGCTGCTTTCAGTTGCGCGTCGCTTGGTATCGTGCCGACGGTGCGGCACGCCGACTACGTCGGCTCCTGGCTTGAAGTGCTGCGCGAGGACAATCGCGCGATCGTGCGCGCTGCTTCCCAGGCCAGCAAAGCTGCGGATTATCTCCTTGGATTCTTGCCGGAGCCCGTTGTCGACATGACGACCGGGAGAGCGGAGCAGGAGGCCGCGTGAAGATCTCGCCAGTCGCTTCGGAAACGAGAGTGAGAGGGGAGATGCGGTTTTCGCGACGGGTTGGAGGTCGAGAGAGAGGCTGTCGGCCGCCCGTCGTGGAGATCAGACATGACGAAGGCTGTCCAAAAGATCACGCTGTCGCCCTCGCGCGACATTCCGTTCAACAAGCTGGTGCTCAGCCAGTCCAACGTCCGCCGCGTGAAAGCGGGCGTCTCGATCGAACAGCTCGCCGAAAGCATCGCCCAGCGGACGCTCCTGCAAAGTCTCAATGTGCGGGCGGTTGTAGATGCGGAAGGCAATGAGACCGGCATGTTCGAGGTGCCGGCGGGTGGCCGGCGCTATCGCGCGCTGGAACTTCTCGTCAAGCAGAAGCGCATGGCGAAGGCACAGACCGTTCCGTGCGTTGTGCGCGAGGGGGGCATCGCCGAAGACGACTCGCTTGCAGAGAACGATGAGCGGGTAGGGCTTCATCCGCTCGATCAGTTCCGGGCCTTCCAGACCTTGAGTGGCGCCGGCATGTCCGAGGAGGACATCGCGGCTCGACACTTCGTGGCGCCGGCTGTCGTCAAGCAACGCCTCCGGCTGGCGTCCGTGTCGCCAAAGCTGCACGACGTCTATGCCGAAGACGGCATGACCCTCGAGCAGCTCATGGCCTTTTCTGTTACCGCGGATCAGACGCGGCAGGAACAGGTCTGGGAGAATGTCAGCCGCTCGGGCTACGATGAACCTTATCAAATCCGGCGGATGCTGACCGAAAATACTGTGCGGGCGTCCGATCGCCGCGCGCAGTTCATTGGGCTCGATGTTTACCAGCAGGCAGGCGGCGGCATTTTGCGCGACCTGTTCGAGCACGATGATGGCGGCTGGCTTCAAGATGTCACCTTGCTCGATCGTCTTGTCACGGAGAAACTCAAAGCCGAGGCCGAGTGGATCGCCGCGGAGGGGTGGAAATGGATCTCCGTCGCCGTTGACTTCCCCTACGGTCACACGACGCGCCTGCGCGAACTGGGAGGCCAGCCTGTCGATCTGACCTCCGAGGAACAGGCCACCATCGAAGCTCTCAACGCCGAGCAGGCGAAGCTCGAAACCGAATATCAGGATGCGGATGAGCTGCCCGAAGAGATCGACCAGCGTCTCGGCGCGATCGAGGCGGCGCTGCTGGCGCTCGAAGATCGGCCGAAAACTTACGATCCGGCCGAGATTGCCCGGGCCGGCGTCTTCGTCAGCATCGATTCCGAAGGACGGCTTTCCGTCGATCGGGGCTATGTTCGGCCTGAGGATGAGGCGCCTGCGGCCGGTTGCGACGTTGAACAGGGCACCGATGCTTCGTCGCCCAATGGGCAGGAGGCTGATGCCCCCGTACAACGCGCGGCGATCTCGGTCGCCGGCGCACCAACCGAACCGGAGGAGGATGATGAAGACCCGGCAAGGCCGCTGCCGGATCGGCTCATCATCGAGCTCACGGCCCACCGAACGCTGGCATTGCGGGACGCGCTGGCGGAAAATCCCGCCATCGCATTCCAGGCGGTGCTGCATAACTTCGTGCTGACGGCCTTTTACCGGTTCGCTTCGTCCGGGAGCTGCCTTGAGATCGGGCTGCGCACACCAAACTTTCCCGCTCAAGCTCCGGGGCTGCGGGAAAGCGTCTCGGCTAAGGCTGTCGAGGTGCGGCATGAGGCCTGGAAGGCACGGTTGCCGAAGAGCGAGAACGATCTCTGGGATGCGCTGACGGCTCTCGATGGTGGTGCACAGGCATCGCTGTTCGCCCACTGTGCGTCCTTTGCGGTCAACGCCGTCTATGAGCCGGCCAATCGCTACAATCAGGGGCGCGTCTCCGCTCACGGCGTCCGCACGCGTCTTGACCAGGCCAACGTGCTTGCGCGCGCTGCCGGACTCGACATGGTGCAGGCTGGCTGGAGACCGACCGTCGACAACTATCTTGGGCGAGTCACTAAACCTCGCATTCTGGAGGCGGTGCGGGAAGCCAAGGGCGAGTCGTCGGCCCAACTGATCGACCATCTGAAGAAGGCCGACATGGCCAAGGAGGCCGAGCGTCTCCTGGATGGCTCGGGCTGGTTGCCGGAGCCGCTGCGTCTCGTCGATTCCAGCCCGTCTTCGGTGGAGCCGGAAAGTGAAGCGGGCGCGCTGCCAGAATTCCTCGCTGACGAGGAGGATCCAGAGAACGGCAGCGACGAGGATCCGCAACAGCTCGACGCGGCTGAGTGACATCGTCGAGGGTCTTCGGCCTTCCTACATTTGCTTGGGGACCGGTGTCCAGCACCGGTCCCATTTTTATTGGGAACGGCTGAGAGGGAGAGTGGGGCCGGGAAGGGTTTGAATCGCCGTGGTCTTAAGGAGAGCGCTGGGCGGTTCGACCCGTTCCTGCTCTCCGAAAGAAATCCCCATGACCGAATCTCTCGCCGGCGGCGCTGCCGCTGCGCCGCTCTCGATGTGTGCCGCTGCAACTATCACCTCCGCTACGATCAGGGCTGCGCGACAGCTCTTGACCGATCTCGAACGCGGCCGGCGCATCGATGCCGCGGTCCTGCGTGGCGCCATGGAGGCTGCCTTCGGCGCCTCGGACGCGGCCGGTGCCTGGAATTGGAAGACCGCCTATGACGCCTGCGAGGCGGCAACCGTTCTATTCCTTCGCAAGTTCGGTCCGGCCATGCGGACCAAGGCTGGTTCGACGGCCGCGATGCTGCCGATGCTCGCGAAAGTCGCGAGCTGTCTGCCGACCCATACGCGGCGTTCCGAGGACAGCCAGGCACTTCAACAATTTTCGACGCCGATCCCACTCGGACTGGCCGCATGTACCGCAGCCGCCGTTACACCGGCCGACCGCGTTCTGGAGCCGTCCGCCGGGACAGGCTTGCTCGCCATTTTCGCCGAACTCGCCGGCGGCGGCCTGATATTGAACGAGTTGGCCGAACCTCGCGCTGAGTTGCTCGATCAACTCTTCGTCGGCATTGAGATCACGCGGTTCGACGCCGCCCAGATCGATGATCATCTCGATGTAGGCGTCATGCCGAGCGTCGTCCTGATGAACCCGCCGTTCTCGGCGATGGCGAATGTTACCGGCCGCATGGCTGACGCCGCATACCGACACATCGCCTCGGCGCTCGCTCGTCTCGGCGACGGCGGCCGGCTGGTGGCGATCACCGGCGCAAACTTTTCACCCGAAGGATCAGTTTGGCGTGAAGCCTTCGCCCGCTTGCAGGAGCGCGGCCGCGTGGTGTTCACCGCGGCGATCGACGGCTCGGTCTATGCCAAGCACGGCACCACGATCGAGACGCGGCTGACCGTCATCGACAAGGCGCCGGCCGATGACCCGCATCAATTTCCGGAGTCCCCAGGAATTGCGCCCGATGTCGCGACGCTGCTCTGTTGGATCGGCAAATACGTTCCACCTCGCCTGACCGTCGCTCCGACCGTCGCGCTTCCCGTGGCCGCCTCGCTCGCGCTGCGCACTGTGCGCGGCTATCTCGCGCGGGCCGCCGCACATTCGGCCAAGGCGTCGGTCTCCGATCCCGAAGCCGTCCACCTCGCCTATGAGACAATCGACTGGGCGCCGCCTGAGGGCGCGCATCTCAGCGACGCCATCTATGAGGAGTACCGGCTCCAGTCGATCCGGATCTCTGGCGCGCAGACACACCCGACCAAGCTGGTGCAGTCGGCCGCTATGGCCTCGGTCGCGCCGCCCAAGCCGAGCTATCGGCCGCGCCTGCCGGCGAACCTCGTCAGTGACGGCATCCTGTCGGACGCCCAGCTCGAGACAATGGTCTATGCCGGTGAGGCGCACGGCGACTATCTCGCCGGTGCCTGGACAGTGGACGAGACCTTCGATGTCGTCACCGCCGCGCGCGACGAGGCGCCGAACGCCGTGCGCTTCCGTCGGGGATTCATGCTTGGCGATGGGACCGGCGCCGGAAAGGGTCGCCAGTCCGCCGGCATCATTCTCGACAATTGGCTGAGGGGCCGGCGCAAGGCAGTTTGGATCTCGAAGTCCGATAAGCTGCTGGAAGACGCCCAGCGCGACTGGTCGGCGCTCGGTATGGAGCGTTTGCTCGTCACACCGCTGTCGCGCTTCGCGCAAGGGCGCCCGATCCTTCTCTCCGAAGGCATCCTATTTTTAACCTACGCTACGCTGCGGTCCGACGATCGCGGCCAGAAGCTTTCGCGCGTCCGGCAAATTGTTCAATGGTTGGGAGCCGACTTCGACGGCGTCATCATTTTCGACGAGAGTCATGCAATGCAGAATGCCGGCGGCGGTAAGGGCGAGCGGGGCGATGTTGCGCCCTCGCAGCAGGGCCGTGCGGGCTTGCGCCTGCAGCACGCGCTGCCGAACGCCCGCATTGTCTATGTCTCGGCGACCGGCGCCACCACCGTCCACAATCTCGCTTACGCCCAGAGGCTCGGCCTCTGGGGCGGTGAGGATTTTCCGTTCGCAACGCGCGCCGAGTTCGTCGAGGCGATCGAGGATGGCGGCGTCGCGGCAATGGAAGTGCTGGCCCGCGACCTGCGCGCGCTCGGCCTCTACACCGCCCGCTCGCTATCCTACGACGGAGTCGAGTATGAACTGGTCGAGCACCAGCTCACGGACGAGCAGCGCCGGATCTATGACGCTTATGCCGGTGCATTCAGCGTCATCCACAATCACCTCGAGGCGGCGATGCAAGCCGCCAACATTACCGGTGAGACCGGCACGCTCAATCGCCAAGCGAAGTCGGCCGCGCGCTCGGCCTTTGAGTCGGCCAAGCAGCGTTTCTTCGGCCATCTGATCACGAGCATGAAGACACCGACCCTGCTCCACTCCATCGAGCGGGACATGGCCGACGGCCATGCCGCCGTCATCCAGATCGTGTCGACCGGCGAAGCGCTGATGGAGCGGCGGCTCGCCGAGATCCCACCTGAGGAGTGGAACGATGTCCGCGTCGACATCACGCCGCGCGAATATGTGCTTGATTACCTCGCCCATTCCTTCCCGGTGCAGCTCTACGAACCCTTCACCGACAGCGAGGGCAATCTCTCGTCCCGGCCCGTCTTCCGCCACGGCCAGCCGGTCGAGAGCCGCGAGGCGGTCGCCCGCCGCAGTGAGCTGATCGAACGGCTCGCCTCGCTTCCGCCTGTTCCCGGTGCGCTCGACCAGATCGTGCAGCGTTTCGGCACGGATCTCGTGGCGGAAGTGACCGGGCGTTCGCGGCGCGTGGTGCGCAGGGGTGACCGCCTTGCGGTCGAGAACCGGGCCGCCTCCGCCAATCTCGCCGAGACCGCCGCCTTCATGGACGATCTGAAGCGCGTGCTTGTCTTCTCGGATGCCGGTGGCACCGGACGCAGCTATCACGCCGAGCTGTCAGCGCGAAATCGTCGTCTTCGCGTCCACTATTTGCTCGAACCTGGCTGGAAGGCCGATGCCGCGATCCAGGGCCTCGGACGGACGAACCGCACCAACCAGGCACAACCACCGCTTTTTCGTCCGATTGCCACCGACGTCAAGGCGGAGAAGCGCTTCCTCTCGACCATTGCCCGCCGCCTCGACACGCTCGGGGCCATCACGCGCGGGCAGCGCCAAACCGGGGGACAGGGCCTGTTCCGGCCCGAGGACAATCTGGAGAGCCACTACGCCAGAGATGCGCTTCGGCAACTCTATCTGCTGCTCGTGCGCGGCAAGGTCGAAGGCTGCTCGCTCCAGATATTTCAGGACGCCACCGGCCTCAAGCTGACAGACGAGAACGGCATCAAGGACGAATTGCCGCCGATCACGACGTTCCTGAACCGCCTGCTGGCGCTGACCATCAACTTGCAGGGCGCACTGTTCACCGCGTTTGAGCAGTTGCTGAACACCAAGGTCGAGGGCGCCATCGCGAGCGGGGTCTATGACGTCGGGCTCGAAACGCTCCAGGCCGAGAGCTTCCTCGTCACCGACAGGCGCACGATCTACACACATCCCGCCACCGGCGCGGAGACGCGTCTTCTCACCATCGCCGAGCGCCGGCGCAATCGCCCCCTAACGCTGGATCAAGCGCTCGATTATCTGGCTGATGCTCGGGCTGCACTACTCGTCAACGAGCGCTCGGGCCGCGCCGCGGTGCAGATCCCCGCGCCGAGCTTCATGCTCGATGACGGCGAGATCGAACGTCGTGTCCGGTTGATCCGGCCGATGGAGCACCATCATGCTTCGCTGAAGATGATGGAGGAGAGCCACTGGCAGGCGGCCGAGCGCGAGGCGTTCGCCGCCGCATGGACCGCCGAAGTCGCTGAGGTGCCGGAGTTCGCCGATAGCACGCTCAACATCGTCGCCGGCATCTTGTTGCCGATCTGGAAGCGGCTGCCGACCGACTCCATGCGGGTCTATCGGCTTCAGACCGACGATGGCGAGCGCATCATCGGCCGCAGGGTGTCGTCAGCCTGGGCAGCAAACGCCTCGATGATCGGGACTACCGCCCTTTCACCGGAGGCGGCTTTCGCGGCGCTGATGGAGGGGAGGACGGTCCTCGACCTCGCCGAGGATCTGCAGCTCCGCCGCGTGCGCGTGATGGGCACCCACCGCATCGAGCTTTCCGGCTTCGCCGACACGATGCGGGACCGACTACGCGCTTACGGCCTCTTCAGCGAGATCATCTCATGGAAGCTGCGCATGTTCGTGCCATCAGATGCAACCGGTGTCGGCGTGTTGGCGAAGGTGCTGGGCCACTATCCGATCGAGCGCATCGGCGAGCGGGAGGCTGCCTGATGGCTCGCCACGACGCCTCCGACCTGGTCCGCCGTCTCGCGCGTGATGCCGAGGCGGTGTGTCGACATTATCTCTCCGCAGGACGGCGACAAGGCGGCTATTGGCTTGTCGGCGATGTGCGCAATACCCCCGGCCGCTCGATGTTTGTGCGGCTCAAGGAAACCGCGAAGGGACCGGCAGGCAAATGGACCGACGCCGCCACCTCCGAGCATGGTGATTTACTCGACGTGATCCGAGAAAGCTGCGGCTTCGTCGACTTCAAGGACGTCGTCAACGAAGCCCGCTCTTTCCTCAGTATGCCGCGTCCCGAACCGGAGCCCAAGGTCAGCCGCGCGGGTTCGCGGAAATCGAGCGCGCCTGCCGGATCGCCGGAAGCGGCGCGAAGACTCTTCGCGATCTCGCAACCCATCGAGGGTACGCTCGTAGAAGCGTATCTCCGTAGCCGCGGCATTACGGCTTTGCACGGAACCGGAAGCCTCCGATTCCATCCCCGCTGCTATTATCGGCCGGACGAGCACTCTCCGACCGAGACCTGGCCGGCGATGATCGCTGCCGTCACAGATCTCTGCGGCCACGTGACTGGCGCGCATCGCACCTGGCTTGATCCGGGCGGCTTCAACGAAGCCCATCTCGGCAAGGCGCCCGTCGACACGCCGCGACGGGCCATGGGCGACTTGCTTGGACATGCGGTTCGCTTCGGTGTGGCGGGCGAGGTGATGGCGGCCGGTGAAGGCATCGAAACGATGTTGTCGCTTCGGTGCGTTCTGCCCAGCATGCCAATGGCGGCGGCGCTCTCGGCAGCGCATCTCTCCTCCATCCTGTTCCCGGACACGCTTCGCCGGCTCTACATCGCACGCGACGATGATCCTGCCGGCGATGGCGCCATGACGACTTTGATCGAGCGGGCGCAGGCGGCCGGGATCGAGGCGATCGTGATCTCGCCGCGGCTTGGCGACTTTGACGAAGATCTTCGCCAGCTCGGGATCGACGCCCTTCGCGCCACCAGCCGGGTGCAGATCGCGGAGCAGGACGTTGGCCGCTTCATGGATTTGGCTGCATAGCCGGAACGGGATGAGGGGCGGTGTGGCAACGCCGTCACGTGAGGCCGGCGGCGTTGCTTTCCTCAGCGTCAAAGAGGGCCACACCCACGGCCTTCAAGAGGGCGATCGGGCGGCAAGCGGCTCGGACCGGCAACCTCGGAAGCCGACTATTTTCCGTCGGCGGCAGAGCCGCCTTTACATCGCGAAGCAAAATAGTCGGCTCCCTTCGGTCCTCCGCTCCGCTTCGGCCCTTCGCTGCGCTGCGGGTGCAAGTCCGTCCCGCCCGCCGCCTTCGTCGCCACGAAGGCCGCGATGGGCGCGGCCGATCCGACGAGGAAAGCCGCAATGACCACCGACCATGACGACGACTTCGAACCGCAGCAGAGCTCATCCCCAACCGACCACGTCCTCCAGGAACTCCAGCTCTATGGCCACCGCCCCTTCCACGATGAGCCAGATCCCCGGCCGCTCCCGGAAGCGCGAATCCTCGCCGGCAGCATCTCCGACATCTTCGATGCCATCGTGGTGGCATTGTCTGACACCCGTCTCGAACCTGACCTTGAAGACCTGCTCTGGTCGACGGTGAACGTCTTCCATCGTGCCATCGACCGGATCGAGCGTGAGCTCGACGATAACGAACTGGCGCAACAGCGGTCGCAGCGGGAGCAGGACGGCAGCGAGGTCAAATCCGTCGAGCTGGAGCGCCTGACGGCAGAGGGCCAAACGCTGATCGAGCGACGCAACGCCTTCGAGTTGATGCGCGACCAGGCCGCCGAACACTTCGAGCGCCACACCCATTCAGCGTGGCGTCCGCGGAACGGATCGAAGGTCAATCACCGCAATCTCACAGCAGCCATGATCGACAGTCGTGAATTCCTCGCAGCGAAGAAGCGCGCCGACAACCAGGTGCTTCTCCCCGCAGGGCCGAAAGTGGCGCTGACCGGCGGCCTCGACTTCAACGATCACCAACTGATCTGGAACAAGCTCGACCAAGTCTACGCCAAGCATCCGGACATGGTTCTGCTACACGGCGGATCGCCGAAGGGCGCCGAATTGATCGCCGCCAAATGGGCCGACCACCGCAAGGTGCCGCAGATCGCCTTCAAGCCCGACTGGACGAAGCATAACAAGGCCGCACCATTCAAGCGTAACGATGCAATGCTTAACGTGCTGCCGATCGGCGTGATGCACTTTCCGGGTACCGGCATCCAGGATAACCTCGCCGACAAGGCCAAGAAGCTTGGCATTCCGGTCTGGCGGTTTGGAACAGGCGGCGCTTAGGCGCCGCCATCTTCCGCCTTCAATCCTCCGGATAGGCGGAAGAATTCAAGGTTGCTGGCGCCGGAACGGAGTGCGCGTAGAAGGCCAAATCGGTATCGCTCTCGATCAGCTCGTCGAGCCGCGCCCTTACTTCGTCCTGATCAAACCTCGATTCAGATGGCCCGCACTGCCGCTCAGCAGTCAGCGCCACCACAGCAAGCGCTTCCTCACCAGATGCAGTTCGCGCCCCGTGAACTCCGCCATTGCGCCTATGTCAGCCATCATGCCGACGCGCAAGTGCAGCTTAGCCGAACGCCCGGCACACCGCGTGAATAACGAGGCTTCGGCCGCAATGGACAATGGGCTTTGGCGGTTGCTGCCGGCGGATGCCACCCCGCTTCCATGGCGCTGATCCTTGGTCCGGCCAGGAGCCTGACGCCATCAACCCGCAAGGGGTCGGCTTACGCTGAAGCGTGCCGCCGCTTCGCCTTCGTCTACGCGGTGATTGCGGCCCCTGCCGGACACATCGGGCGCCTGTCGCGCGGGGATGGTCCCCGCCACCGCACAGGAACCGGATCAATGTCTCAGTCTCTCGCTTTCGCCAATGGCTGGAATCTCGCCATCACCCTCATGGTCTGCGTCATCATCTTCCAAGCCGGCACCGGCGAATACGGCGTCATGCCCGCCTCTGAATACGACGGAGATCCCGCAGCCGTCATCCACGAATTCGATCCCTTCCAGCGATGAAGGGGCGCGTCAGCAACATGAGCAGGCGGCGGAATCACAACGGGATTTCCGCTGCCGGCTGCGTGCGTTTACTGCTATACTCTGCGTTGCGCCGTGGTGGTGGTGGAAGGCGCAACCGTCAGAGCTTTAACTCACGGGAGCCGCCACCATGATCATCTTCGGACCACTCCTCGTCATCGCAGGCATCGGCTTCTTCTGCTGGCTGCTGTTCATGCTTGCCGTCTTCGCATTGCCCTTCTTCGTCGGCCTGACGATCGGCATCTTCGCGCTCCATGCCGGAGCGGGCGCGCCCGGCGCCATCCTCGCGGGCCTCGCGGCCGGCGGGGCGACTTTCGGAATTGGGAAGCTTGCGCTCGCCTTCGTGCCATGGGTCTGGCTCCGGCTGGTGGTCATTCTGCTCTACGTCGCACCCGCGACCGTCGCGGGATACAGCGCCACCCATGGTATCGCCCAAATGGCAATCCCGTCGGCAACCTGGCAGATGATCTTTTCCGTGATCGGCGCCAGCGCGGTCAGTGTCACGGCGTTCCTGCGTTTCACAGGCGTGGCCGCCCCCGGACCTGCCGGACAAGGCCTCGCACGAGGTTGACATGGTTTCAGCGGAAGACGTGAGTTGGACTAGACCCTACTTCGATAGCTCAGCGGCGATCGTCGAAGGTGCGGTCGATCGGAGTGGCGAAGCTCAGACCGATTATCTCTTGAGCCCAACGCGTGGCCCTAGTGATGGGAGCAAGCTCAGTCACGCCGGCCAAGATGCCATCCCGACTGGTGTAGGTGGGACGTTCCGCCAAGCAGTGTTTGTGCGGCCGAGTGCCCGCTTTTGATTCACACCGAAGGCTTCGTTCGCCGTGAATTCTCTTGCGGGATCTCAAGGTGGCGCAAACGTCGCTACGTCGTCCTTGATCTCAGCTCTGTTTAGATCGAGCGCACCGAACGGCCTCTTCGATGGATTGATCTGGCCGAAGGCCGGCTGAAGCCTCGACCGCCTAAGGCGCAACAGCGGCGTCACAACTTTCTTCCCCTGCCGGCTGCGCCGTCATTCCTCGCGAGACAAGAAAGTTCCTCCTTTGCTGTCGAGCCCCTTCGGGGTGCGCCGTCGGCCGCCTCCGGCCCGTCGATCACCATCGAGGCCGCACGGTGCGGGCTCGAAAAACAGACATCAAGGAGAACAACCATGGCGACCATCGGCACCTTCAAGAAGACCGAATCGAACGAATTCACCGGCCAGATCGTCACGCTCTCGGTTCAGGCCAAGAACGTCCGCATCGTCCCCGAGACCAACCGCTCCGGCGAGAACAGCCCCAGCCACCGCGTCTATGTCGGCCGAGTTGAGATCGGCGCCGCCTGGGCCAAGCGCTCCAACGAGGGCCGCGACTATCTGGGCCTCAAGCTCGATGATCCGAGCTTCGTCGCTCCGATCTTCGCAAATCTCTTCGACGACGAGGACGGCGAGGGCTATAGCCTGATCTGGTCCCGCCCCAACGGGCGGCGCAGCGACTGACCCGCCAACAATGCCTCGCCCGGCACATCCGGGCGGGGCATCGCTACGCTGGGGCGCCGTCACGGCGCTACGCCGGCCGCGCCGGCGCAAGTGGGCAACGACTCCTGACTAGCGGCCGCGCCCTGATTTGATCGGCCGTCTTTGATTGGCCTCCAAGACGCTACCGACGATGTCCTCCCATGCAGGACAGACTGCAACGAGCCGGTCCAGCGCCCTGGGATCACGCTCAATCTGGCCGAGCGCCTGCGCGCGCCACTGATCATTGAAACTGATGCTCATCAGCCCCAGACATTCGACGATCGAACTGTCGGGCCGTAAGTGCTCCAACGTTGCCGTCACGATGCCCGCCCATTGCTGGATCAGTTGCCAGGGCTCTGGCTCGGTCCTTGACTCCAGCTTCTCTCCGAGCAGGCCAATCAGCGCGAGGAATCGAGTTGACCAAGCTTGCGGCGTAAGTTCCACAACGAGCGCGTCCACCGTTGCACGGATATCGGCTGGCAGATGCTCGTACAGACCCATGGCGTCTACCCCATCTCGCTCGTCCCTTGGATCAGGCAAGCGTCTCTGACGACAGAGCAGATTTGCCCAAAGCTGCCAATCTACTTTTGCGTGTGGCAGTTTGGAATTGATCCACGACGTGCAGCGGCGCGGTCGGAGCAGCAATTCACTTTGTCATCGAGCACGATGAGCGTGAGGCGTCGTTCGTTTGATCAGGTCAGTTGCTTCGACGCCGAGCGCTTCCGCGATGCGACCGAGCACCGTTACGCTGGCCGACACATCGGCGCGTTCAATTGCGCCGACGTAACGGACACTTAGCCCGGCGCTATCAGCCAACTCCTCCTGCGTCATCTTCTTCACGTGGCGTATCCGACGCAGATTGGTCGCCATGACCTCTTTGAGATCCATCGCGACATGGGAACCAACATCGGCACGATCGTTCCAGGAACGATCGTTCCGATTCGTGCAGCGCCGTGTTATAGATTGGCCCTGACGGATCGCTGTTTGCCCCTTGCGGGGATACCGTGATGCGGCCTACGCATCGCAGTGCGGGTCGTGAGACGCTTGCGGCTTGCAAAGTTCCGCCGCCGAAGGAAAGTCTGATATTTACTTCGATGCTGAGGGGACGATTGTAATGAACGAATTGCCATTCCTGGACCGCCCGCCACAAACCGATCGTGTGAATGCCTATGATGAGAAAAATCTTGCAATCTACGTGCGGTTACTGATGGCAGAGGAAGAGGGCGCCGACTGGACCGAGGTCGTGCAAGTGATCTTCGGTCTTGATCCGACGCGCGAACCTGATCGAGCCAAGACCGTCCACGAGAGTCATCTCGCCCGCGCTCGATGGATGGTGGAAGCCGGATATCGGCATCTGCTGGAACCGCGGATGCAGTGAGGGGTGTCCCATCGCGCGAATTGCGATCGTACGTGATGCAACCTCTGGGTCTAGTTCGGCTGGCCGTCTTTTCGGATCGTTGTGCGTCTCTCCTTCGGGAGGACAAACATAAAGAAGAGAAGACACGCATGCCCACACAGTATTGGCGCTCGCCGGAGACGATCGAACGTCTCAAGAGTCTCGAACGCCCAGGCTTCGCCCTCGAGTTCCTTCGCCGCAACGCAGACTACCGCCGCGACTTCGCCCGCACACAGCGCCAAATCGCACGCGACGGCGCGGAACCCGAGACCGTTCGTTCCGAACTCGCACGTCGTTGGGGGTTAAGGTTTCGCCCATGATCCGGTCTCTCCGGTCGGGCCTGAGCCAACCCTATGGCTGCCCCAGGTCTCTCCGGGAACACTGATCCTGGAGCCGGCGCCGGCCGGCTTCGATGTCGCCAAAGCCGTCGATCGCAACGCCCTCGGCCTGCCGCTTGTCGAGCTGACCGATGCCGATGGACGTGAATTGGTGATCGCAGACCAATCCGGTGAACTTCATATCCGCTTGCAGGATGAACAGGCTGCGAGGCGTCCCGCCGTGCTCCTGCCGATCGACAGCATATCCGAATTGCGGCTTGAGGTCGCTCTCCACCTCATCCGCCGTCTTGGAGGCCAGCGCTCCGCTCTTCTGCCGGCGGCCTTGCGGCTGACGGCGTTTCAGAAACGACGCTTGATCCAGCTCCTTCATGCCTTCGACGTCCATAACCTGGGCGGCGGCCCGCGAGATGTGGCCGCAAAGGTGCTCCGCTCCGACCACGCCCAGCGCCGCTCGGTCGAGTGGAAGGATTCGCATGCGCGTCGCAAAGCGAACCGCCTCATTCACGAGTCGATAGCCTTGGTCGAACGAGGTTATCTGAAGCTCCTGCGCGGCCGCTGACCGCCTCATCGATCCTCAAGTCAATCCGTCGCGATGAAGCTACATGGGCCGGTGAGGCCGCGGCTCGCATCGTTGCGATTGTGGGGGGACATACACCTGCAAACTTTTTCGTCCACCCCCAACGCCTGACCTCTCCGCCATTCTCGCCCCGACACGCCGCGACTTGGCCGTGGCGCTTCAAGGCTAGACGGAGATCTCCCATGCTCGACCGGACCGCGCAGCTCACCACGCGCTATGTGCGCACCCCGGAGGCTGCGCGCCTCCTTGGCCTCTCGCCGCGCACGCTGGAGAAATACCGCTGCCACGGCAACGGCCCGACCTTCCGCAAGCTTGGTGGCCGCGTTGTCTACGCGATCGGCGATCTCGAGGCTTGGGCCGATCAAGCTGCCTGCACGTCAACGTCCGATCCTCGCTATGTCGAGGCCCGCGCCGCCGGCAACGCGCATCGCTAAAGGCAGCGCTCGCCTATGTCGCGTCGTCTCATTGTGCCCAGCGAGCGAAGCAAGCTCGACCCGTTCGTCGTCGTTACCGGTGACGCCAGCCCCCGCGACCAGCGCGACCTGATGGAGCGGCCATTTTTCTCGCTCGCCAAGGCCAAGCGGACCAGGCCCATTCTCTATCAGACCGGCGACGTATCCGTCGAAGTCTATGCCGTCCCAGAGCACGGAATGGCGACCATTTGGGATGCCGATGTGCTGATTTGGGCGGCAAGTCAGATTGTCGAGGCCGAGAACCTCGGTCTGAAGACCTCACGTTTCCTGCGCTTCACGCCCTACCAGCTTCTGATCGCGGTCGGTCGACAGACTGGGGCCCGGGATTACAAGCTGCTCAAGGGGGCGTTGGCCCGTCTGCAAGCGACCGTCGTCCGCACCAGCATCCGGCACGGCGAGAATTGGCGGCGTCACCAATTCTCCTGGATCAACGAATGGGAGGAATGTGCGAGGGGCGATGGCCGCATCGAAGGCATGGAATTTGTCCTTCCCGACTGGTTCTATCGCGGCGTCATTGATCGCTCCCTCGTTCTCACCATCGATCCGGCGTACTTCAGCCTGACAGGCGGGATCGAGCGCTGGCTGTACCGCGTCGCGCGCAAGCACGCCGGACGTCAGCCGCGAGGCTGGCTGTTCGAGGTCGCGCATCTTCACGAGAAATCCGGCAGCCTCGCCAAGCTCGCTGACTTCGCCTTTGATCTCCGCCGGATCGCTGCGCGTCAGCCGCTGCCCGGTTACCGCCTGAACATCGAGCGCAGGGATCGGCGTGAGCTGCTGCGCATCCTGCCGTGCAAGTCATCCACAGCACCTGTGGATGGTGCTGTGAATCAGCTCGGGACTTCGGGCGTTCGCGCTATCGGGACTTCGGGCGTCCCTGTATCGGGATTTCGGGAGTGCAAACCACAGCTAACGCTCTGGCAAGACGCAACGATCCCGGGCCGTAACTTAGAGTCTAACCTAGAATCTAACTGTTGTAGTGGGCCGGTGCGTGTTGCGGATAACGCCGCCGCGAGCGCTGAGCTGCCAACCGAGCATTCAAGCGAACAATCTCTACCGCATCCCGACCATAAGACGGGAGGCGGGCGATGATTGTCGCGCTGCTCAACCAGAAGGGCGGTGTCGGGAAAACGACGCTCGCTCTGCACCTCGCCGGCGAATGGGCGCTGCGCGGAAAGCGCGTGACGTTGATCGATGCCGACCCGCAGGGTTCGGCCCTTGACTGGTCGCAGCAACGAGCGCGAGAAAACGTCGCGCGGTTGTTCGGTGTCGTTGGTCTTGCGCGCGACACGCTCCATCGCGAGGCGCCGGAGATTGCGCGCGACGCCGATCACGTCGTCATTGACGGACCGCCGCGCGTCGCCGGACTGATGCGTTCGGCGCTGTTGGCGGCTGACCTGGTGCTGATCCCCGTGCAGCCGTCGCCATTCGACGGTTGGGCGTCCGCCGAGATGCTGGATCTGCTGCGGGAGGCGCGCATCTACCGTCCGCAACTCGCTGCTCGCTTTGTGCTCAACCGCTGCGGAGCGCGTACGATCATCGCCCGCGAGACAGCCGAGACGCTCGCCGATCATGATCCGCCGGTGCTCACCAGCACCATCGGTCAGCGCGTGGTCTTCGCGGACGCCGCGCAGTCCGGCCGGCTCGTCTTCGAGTTTGCGGATGAGAGCCCCGCTGCTCGCGAAATCACCGCACTCGCCGCTGAAGTTGCGAGGTTCGCGCCATGAACGAACGGTCCATCAAGCGTGGCTTCGTGTCGCGACCCGGCGATGCCGAAAGCTGGATCAAGGCCAGCGAGACGGCGTCGCGCCGCTCGGATGATGCGGCCGCATTCACCGCGCGCCTGACCATCGACGTCACGCCGGCGCTGCGCGGCCGCATCAAGGTCGTGGCGTTCCAGCGTGGCGTCACCGTCGCCGACATGCTGCGCGCTCTGCTGGCGCGGGAGTTCCCCACTGACACTGGAGAGCCGTCATGAATGACAACGAGGCCTTGCCGCCGCGTGCCGTGCCGTCCTCGCATCGGCGTGACGTTGGGCTCACGCATGTCGAGCTGACCTGGATCGAGAAGAGGATCGAGCACTGGCTGCGCTTTGGTCGGCGTACGGAGGAGAAGATCCTCGACCGCCGCCGCAGTGTTTCGAGTTTCGTCCCCGGCAGCATCTTCGGCTTTGTCCGTTGGGCCTCGAACGACTATGGCACCGTGGTGTCGCGCATGGACATCGTGCGCGCCGTGGAGAGCGGCCAGCGCTATCAGACGCTGCCCTTTGTGCGGCCCGGTGGCGAGATCCTGTTGCGCGTCGATAGCTGGCCCAAGGTTGAGCGCGTGTTGCAGGCGGTCGATGCCATCGACGCGCTCGCTATCGATCCGGCTGATGTCGCGCCCGAATACTGGCGGCATCTCCACAACCGCCTCGCCGCCGGCCATGTGCCACGCGCCTACACGCGCGAGCAGCACGTCGCCTGGCTCAAGCGCCGGAGTGTCACGTCATGACCCGGTTCAGCTACGTCGTTCTGACATACATCGCGTCGCTCGCCGCCTGGGGGCTAGTGTTTGTTCAGCCTGCTCCGCGACTGATCTGGAACGCCACAGCAAGCACGCCGACGGGGCTCTATGCGCTACATCCCATCGGTGAACTGCACGCGCTCGACCTCGTCGTGGTGCGGCTCCCAGAGGGGATCGCGAACTTCCTTGCCGAGGGCGACTTCCTGCCAAAAGGCGTGCCGCTGCTGAAGCATGTGATGGCGCTGCCCGGACAGACCGTATGCCGGTCCGGCGACGCTATCACCGTGGATGCTGTTGATGTCGGCGCAGCTCACGATCGCGACCATCTCGGCCGTCCGCTGCCGCGTTGGAGCGGTTGCACCACGCTTGAGCTGGGCGAGGTCTTCCTCATGAACCCAACCGTCCCGGACAGCCTGGACGGACGCTATTTCGGCGCACTGCCCATCAGCTCGATCGTCGCGCGCGCGATCCCGCTTTGGACGGATGAGGCCGGCGACGGCCGTTTCGTCTGGCGTGCCGCTACCCATTGACCCGCATCCCAATCCGCCAACCAAGGAGGTTTCCATGGCGCAAATCGGTCAGTTCACCCGCGAGAAGTCCGGCTTCACCGGGCGCATTGAAACGCTGTTCTTCGAGCGAATTCTCACCCTCGTCCCGGCCGAATCCTCAGATGCCGAAAACGCGCCGGACTACCGTATCCGCCTCGGTGATGGCGAAGGTCCGGAGATCGGCGCGGGCTGGAAACGCACCGGCGAAAAGGCGGGCGACTACGTTTCGCTCGTCATCGACGATCCCACGCTATCGCGCCCGATCCGCGCCAATCTCTTCCAGTCGAGCGACGACAAATCGATCTGGACGCTGAACTGGAATCGTCAGCCCCAGCGCGCCGAGCGGGACTGATCGCATGCAGGATCCCGTCACGTGTGCTGGCTGCAACGCGCATCAAGGCTCGATCTCCTGGTTCGTGTCGTCTCTTCGCCTGATCCCCCTCAAGCTTCGGGCGGCGGTCGCGCGCGGCCGTCAATGGCGACCGCGGGGTGGCGCGCGGAGCACGCCTTCGACGGGCACGAGCAACGCGGCTTGCTCCCATTACGGCGGAGACCTGGCAGGCTTTGCAATTATTCTGCTTACCGGCCTGCTGGTGATTGGTGGGCCGACGGCGCAAGCGCAGGCAGCACCAATCCAACGTCAACAGGCGAGCGAGCGCTATGCCACTCATGTCGCGGAAGCCGCGCAACGCTTCGGCATTCCGGTGGACTGGATCCGTGCCGTCATGCGGATCGAAAGCGGTGGCGATCGGCGCGCGGTGTCACCCAAAGGCGCGCTCGGCTTGATGCAACTCATGCCCAAGACCTGGACGGAGATGCGCGTGCGCTATGGCCTCGGACACGATCCCTTCGATCCGCATGACAACATCTTTGCGGGCGCCGCTTTCCTTCGCGAGCTGCACGACCGCTACGGCTCGCCGGGATTCCTCGCGGCCTATAATGCTGGTCCCGGCCGCTATGAAGACTACCGCGACCGACATCGTCCGCTGCCCACCGAGACCGTCGCCTACGTTGCCGCCATCGTCCCTTTTGTCGATGTGGAGAGCACGCCAGGACCTCTCCTCGTCGCGGCCTCTTCTCGTTCATCCTGGATGCGGGCTCCTCTGTTTTTCGCCCGCGCTGACGGACTGTCTTCCACGACACGAGCGGCATCCGATCGACCGGCGACCGACAAGCCGGCTGCGGTTCCCGTGCATGATCTTTCGGCCATCGCACCGCAGTCGAATGGCCTATTCGTCGCACTCTCGACAACGGGTGGATCGCGATGACTGCACGTTGTCATCAGCATGAACATAAGGAACGACGCTCGCCCGTCTGCGTCCTTGCTGCGGAAGTCTGGCTATTGGTCGCGCGATGGCAGCTTACCACCGCCATCGGCCGCGAAGCGGAGGAGTGCGATAATAACGTGCTGACGGCATATGGGCGATGCCTTCGGCCCGCGCTCTACTCGTCGCTTCGCTCCTCACCGAGCCACCCTACGGGTGTCTCGGCCCTTCGGGTAACGATCGCTATCGCAAGCGCTCGCAAACAGTGGGGGCTTCGCAAGTCAACTGCCAGGTCGCGGCCGCTCTTTCGCAATAAATCGGTCACCAGCCGACGTGTTTTGTCGCAAATCGCCGCGAGTGCCGAAAGTCTGTTGGCTTGGACGTTGAGCCCAGGGAACCAGCGACCGGAACGATTGCCGCCCGTAATCGGTCTGGCGGTGGAAAACCCGGCGAGCGACCATCAAACGGCGCGGTTGCGGCGCCACCGCTGTCGTCTCAGCAACGCGGGAGGCGCGCGATGGACTACTTCTGTGGCCTGGATGTCGGCATGGACGAGACGGCGATGTGCGTGGTGGACGACAAGGGCAAGGTGATGCTGGAGATGGCGGTGGTGACGGATGCCGAGGTGATCAAGACAGCGCTCAAACCCTATCTGGCGCGGCTTCGGCGCGTCGGTCATGAGGCGGGGTCGCTGTCGCCGTGGCTGCATCCGGAATTGCTTCGGCTCGGCTTGCCGGCGGTGTGTTTGGAGACCCAGCATGTGCGCGCCGCGCTGAAGGCGCAGCGCAACAAGACCGACCGGGCCGATGCCCTCGGCATCGCCCATCTGATGCGCACCGGCTGGTTCCGGCGGGCGCACATCAAGAGCGCGGCCTGCTACCGGCTGCGGCTGTTGCTGACGCACCGGCGCAATCTGAAGCGCAAGTTTCTGGATCTCGAGAACGCGATCCGGCATTCGCTGAAGGTGTTTGGTGTTCGCCTGAGCCATGTCGGCCGCGGCGGCTTTGCGCAGGCCGTGCGCGAGGCGGTCGCAGGCGATGCGTTGGTCAGCGAGCTGATCGACGCCATGCTGAATGCGCGCGCCGCGCTGTGGAAGGAGTACTGCCGGCTGCACGATCTGGTCGTCAAGCTGGTGGCGAGCCACGAGCTGTGCCGCCGCTTCATGCAGATTCCCGGTGTCGGGCCGGTCGCGGCGTTGAGCTTTATGACTGCGATCGACGATCCCAGACGCTTCAAACGATCGCGCGATGTCGCGGCCTATTTTGGCCTGACCTCGCGGCGCTGGCAGTCCGGCACCTCGATCGACGTGCAGGGGCGGATCAGCAAGGCCGGCGATGGCGACGTGCGGCGGGCGCTCTATGAGGCGGCCAGCGCGCTTTTGACCCGCTTCAAGAAGAAGGACAAGGTCAAGACCTGGGGCCTGGCGATCGCCAAGCGCACCAGCCACCGCAAGGCGACCGTCGCGGTGGCGCGCAAGCTCGCCGTGATTATGCATGCGATGTGGGTCGACGGCACGTTCTACTGCGGCGATCCAACCGCATCGCAGGCCGACGTGAACGCGCGCACGGCGGTCAAGGAACGCAAGCTGCTCGGAGCCCATAGATGACCAACCGGGAGCCGTTTGCAGCTCGATGACCCGATCAACGTAGTGTTTGAACACGGAGCTCCGCCACAAGCGGAAGAGATCTTGGTGCAGATCAACGACGACGGAACGCACGCTATCTTGCCTGTGGCCACGCGCATGAGGTGCGACGTGGACCACGCACGAATGCCTGTGATGTGGCTCCGTCATGCCGATGGAAAATTGCGCCGCGACGATTCGCGTGCTGCCGCGTTGCAGCCGAACACCCCCGTCGCTGAGCGCGGAAGAGTGCGCGGCGCACCAGGACTCGCGGCTGTGGTGGACAAGCGCGTTCAAGCGTGGCGCAGAGGGCCTTGTCGCAAACGAGAAAGGAAACGAGAATGGGTGCGAGCAGAGCAACAACACGACCGATTAAGAGGGCGAGATAAAAGGCCGCAATGTGCGGCTCGGTCGGTCGGTTGTTGTTGCTTGCGTTTTTTGCTGATCCGGCAATGTGCGTCTTGGGCGCGCAATGTGTGCCTCACCATCAACTCATTGCGCGGGTTCTACATTTCGCACATTGCGAAGGCCGGCCATGGCTGAAGAGAAGGAATTTCAGCCTCGGCCCGGCCGCATCCGCTCCTCACGAAGCCAGCGGGCCAAGCCGTTCATCGCCCAGGCACTCGCGGCCGCTCAGCGCGCCGGCGGCGGCGTCTCGCGGGCCGGCCGCCTCACCAGCCATCGTCAGTCGCGTTTCGGCCGTGGCCGGGTCGCCAGCGAGCGGGCGAATCGTCTGCTTACGGGCCGCTCGCGGCTGGTGACGATCAAGACTCGCGTGGTCCGTCATGCCGCCAGATCAACGCCGCTCGCCGCGCATCTCGGCTATCTCCGTCGCGAGGGCGTCACCCGGGACGGGGAGAGAGCGCACCTGTTCGGCCCCGAGACAGAGGATGCCGATCCGAAGGCCTTCGCCGAGCGCTGCCAAGACGACCGGCACCACTTCCGCTTCATTGTCTCGCCGGAGGACGCAGCCGATTTAGCTGACCTCAAAGGCTTTACCCGCGAGCTCGTCGGCCAGATGGAGGTCGACCTCGGTACCAAGCTCGATTGGGTCGCCGTCGATCATTGGAATACCCAGCACCCGCACGTCCACATCCTCGTGCGCGGCGTCGCCGAGGAGGGGCAGGACCTTGTCATCTCCCGTGCCTATATCAAGGAGGGAATGCGTGCCCGCGCGCAGGATCTGGTCACACAGGAGCTCGGACTGCGCTCCGATCTCGACATTCGCCGTTCGCTTGAGCACCAAGTCGAAGCCGAACGCTGGACACAGCTCGATCGCCAGCTTGTTCGCGACGCAGGCCAGCACGGCGTCATCGACCTTGCGCCCGATCGGACCCAGCAGCCCGATCAGTTCCACGCGCTGAAGGTCGGCCGGCTGCGGCGCCTGGAGAGCCTTGGCCTGGCGCATCAGGTCGGGTCAGGCCAATGGGTCATGGACGAGGGTGCTGAGACGACGTTGCGCGAGCTCGGAGATCGCGGCGACATCATCAAACGGATCCACCGCAGTCTGACCGAACGCGGCATCGACCGCGGGACCGCGAGCTACGTGCTGGCAGGCGAAAGCCTCGACGTCCCTGTAATCGGACGCCTCGTCGATCGCGGTCTCGACGACGAGCTCAAGGGGACTGCCTATGCCGTCGTCGACGGCGTCGATGGCCGTACCCACCATATCAGGCTCGCCGATCTTGATGCTGCTGGCGACAGTGCACCAGGCTCGATCGTCGAACTCCGCAAGTTCGACGACGCGCGGGGACAGCGTCGCGTGGCGCTGGCCGTTCGCTCCGATCTGTCGATTGAAGCGCAGGTGACGGCGAGTGGCGCGACATGGCTCGACCGGCAGGCGGTCGCGCGCGATCCGGTGCCACTTGGCCAGGCTGGCTTTGGCGCCGAGGTCCGGCAGGCCATGGAACGGCGCGCGGAGGAGCTGATCGAGCAAGGTCTCGTCGAGCGCCAGGTGCCTGGATTGGTATTCGCGACGAACCTCATCGGCACGCTGCGCCGTCGGGAGTTGGAGGCTCTGGGTCAGCATCTCGCCGCCGAGACGGGCCAGCCATTCAGTCCGTCCGCTGCCGGAGAATATGTCGCTGGGACCTATCGACAGCGTTTCGCGCTCGCCTCCGGCCGCTTCGCCATGATCGACGACGGTCTCGGCTTCCAGCTCGTGCCGTGGACGCCCTCACTCGAAAAGCAACTCGGTCGCCATGTCTCCGGCGTTGCCCGCGACGACGGTGGCGTCGATTGGGGCTTTGGGCGCGGCCGAGGGCTCGGCCTGTGAGTAAACCTCCACTCACCAAGTTCAAGGAAAGGGCGGCCGCCATGTCCGCGACCAAGATCCTTTGGGGGCAGGTCATCACTGTCTTAGTGATCGTCTTGCTGACGTTCTGGACAGCAACGGAATGGACGGCCTGGCAGCTCGGTTTCCAACCTCAACTCGGGCAGCCTTGGTTCGAACTGCTTGGTTTTCCGATCTACCTTCCGCCCGCCTTTTTATGGTGGTGGTACGCGTACGATGCCTATGCGCCGCACGTATTCATCGAGGGCGCCTATATCGCAGCATCCGGCGGCATCATCGCCGCCGCAGTCGCGATCGGCATGTCGGTCTGGCGCGCCCGCGAAGCCAAGAATGCCGAGACCTATGGCTCCGCGCGGTGGGCAGACGCGAAGGAGATCGCGCAGGCCGGCCTGCTCGGGCCTGACGGTGTGGTTCTCGGCCGGTTCGAACGCGCCTATCTCCGCCATGATGGACCGGAGCACGTCCTGTGCTTTGCTCCCACGAGATCGGGCAAGGGCGTCGGCCTCGTCATCCCGTCGCTGCTGACCTGGCCGGGATCGGCGATCGTCCACGACATCAAGGGCGAGAACTGGCAGCTTACCGCCGGTTTTCGTGCGGGGCATGGCCGGGTTCTTCTGTTCGATCCGACCAATGCAAAGTCGTCAGCCTACAACCCGTTGCTGGAGGTTCGGCACGGCGAGTGGGAGGTGCGTGATGTCCAGAATATCGCCGACATCCTTGTCGACCCCGAGGGCAGCCTCGAGAAGCGGAACCATTGGGAGAAGACCAGCCACGCGCTCCTGGTCGGTGCCATCCTCCACGTCCTCTATGCCGAGGAGGACAAGACCCTCGCCGGCGTTGCGGCCTTCCTATCCGATCCCAAGCGGCCGATCGAATCGACGCTCGCTGCGATGATGCGGACGGCGCATCTCGGTGAGGCGGGCGTGCACCCTGTCGTCGCCTCCGCAGCGCGAGAATTATTGAACAAATCCGGCAATGAACGCTCCGGCGTCTTGAGCACGGCGATGTCGTTCCTGGGTCTCTACCGGGATCCAGTGGTGGCGGAGGTGACGCGGCGCTGCGACTGGCGGATATCAGACATCGTTGGCGCAGAGCGAGCGACAACCCTTTACCTCGTCGTGCCGCCATCGGACATCAACCGCACCAAGCCGCTGATCCGGTTGATCCTCAATCAGATCGGCCGCCGCCTGACCGAAGATCTCCAGGCCAAGGCAGGCCGGCGCCGGCTCCTCCTGATGCTCGACGAATTCCCGGCGCTCGGCCGGCTCGATTTCTTCGAGTCGGCGCTCGCCTTCATGGCCGGCTACGGCATCAAGAGCTTCCTGATCGCGCAGTCGCTGAACCAGATCGAGAAGGCCTATGGGCCGAACAATTCGATCCTCGACAACTGTCACGTCCGGGTCAGCTTCGCGACCAATGACGAACGGACGGCGAAGCGGGTGTCTGACGCGTTGGGGATGGCGACTGAGATGAAGGCGATGAAGAACTATGCCGGCAGCCGGCTGGCACCTTGGCTCGGACATCTCATGGTATCGCGGTCGGAGACCGCCCGGCCGCTGTTGACGCCCGGTGAGATGATGCAGCTTCCGCCATCAGACGAGATCGTCATGATGTCCGGCCTGCATCCGATCCGCGCGAGGAAGGCGCGCTACTACGAGGACACTCGTTTCCAGGAGCGCATTTTGGCGCCGCCGATGCTGACCAAGCCCAACGACACACGGCCGGACGATTGGAGTTTACGGCCACTCCCGCCGCGCCCCATGCCCCCTCCGGCCTCGGCCAGCGACGAGACCGACGTAGAGGATCCGAAGATTGCCGATCGTCGGCGGCAGCATGAACTGGGTCACGACACAGTGGAGAAGACGGAACCGCTCGACAACGAGTTCGCGGCCGATCTTGCCGACGAGTTCGACGAAGATGCCCCGCGGATCAGGCGCATGAACGATGTGATGCAGGGCGTCGCGCGCCAGGCATCACTCGATCCCGGCGACGATCTCGGATTGTGAGGCAGCATGACCGCACCGAAGAAGAAAGCCCAGATGTCGGTCTACCTCGACCCGGAGGTCATGAAGACGCTGTCGGCCTATGCCGCCCGGCGCGAGCAGCCGATGTCGCTCATCGCAGAAGCCGCCATCGCGTCCTTCCTGTCACCCGACGCCGATGAGCGGCGGGAGGCTGCCATTGCCAAGAGACTCGACCAGGTCGATCGCCGCATCGCGCGGCTTGAGCGGGATGTTGGGATCTCGGTCGAGACCATGGCGTTGTTCGTCCGCTTCTGGCTCACAACGACACCGCCACTCCCCGAACCGGCCGCAAAAGCGGCACGGGCACAGGCGGGCGCGCGCTACGACAACTTCGTCGCCGCCCTCGGGCGACGGCTCAGTCAAGGGCCGAAGCTGCGGCAGGAGATCCCGGAGGATGTTCAGGAAAGCGAGCCGACGTGAGGGGCGGGCGCCTTACTCTTCCGCGTGCGGACCTAGACCTTGCATTCCCATCCGATACTTAGGAGTGCGCTTACGACTACTCTGCACCGCAGATCGGATCCGCTTTTTGCTTGTAAACGGGATTCCAGCGCAGCGTTATGGCGCAATGGTAGTTATATTCAGCGTGGTCCTTAAACATTCCGGTACGCCTGTTTTCTTCACCGGGAGTTACGTCGCTGACGTCGTGCGGTTTGTCGCCCAATTGACGGCTGCTGACGACAGAGTTGATGAAATCTGTGCAATAAGCTCCCGGGTTGTAACCGCCGCCCCGCCAGCCGGTCGTTCCCTGCAATCTCTCTGAATTTTCCCAATGATCAATTCCAAAGGCTTGGCTTGAACAGACCTTCCAGTTCGGCGCTTTCGTGCAGATCTGATTTATTGCAAGCGTTGCCATCTGGGTCCCGCACTTGCGTACGTCTACCAGTTCTCCAGCGAGTTGCTCCTGAACGACGTTCTCAAAATCTTTCGTTTGAACATTGACGCCAACTTCGCCTCCGAGTTGGCCGAGGGCTTTTGCAATTAGTCCTTTCGCTTCCGCGGTCAAATCGCCTTTGGCTGTAACCATCGTAGACTTTCCAGCCTGCTTTACCTGCCCGCAGATCCGCTCGGCAAAGTCACCGGCCTCCTTAAGGCACTGAGCATCGGCCACCTGTGGGAAAGTCATCACGGTTGCTGCAACTAGAAACATACGCGCCTTCATGGCCGATCTCCGTTGGAAACTTTACGGCGGAAAATTCACAACTACATCATGCCCCCCAAATGCTTCATGACGACATCGCAACAGATTCATGAAAGAGAAGTATTGATTTTCGCCGGCTACTCCGACGTCGGCCAGCTGGCGTGAGACGAAAATGTCCTTCAGCCATTTGATCGCATCCGGGATCCGTTCCCGCCAATAGCGTCGTTTTCGGCACGCTCGTCCGATCAGTACGTTTTCGATCCAGCAAGTATTTTTTCTCTGCACTACGCCGGATCCCTACCACGGCTGAATATTTGTTGAACTAACTCGTTTCCTGCCTTCTCTACTCATCCCCGTCGTCGATCGCATTTTGCGATTGACGCTCGACGGGGGCGGTCGTGGCGGTCACTTCAATCCATTCAGAAGCCTTCTCGCGTGGCGCGCGCATGCTGCGCACCGCGCTTGGTCCGGCGATCGCGACGTTCCTCGAAGACCCTTCGATTGTCGAGGTGATGCTCAATCCCGACGGTCGGCTCTGGATCGACCGACTATCAGGCGGACTGGAGGACAGCGGACAGACGATGCCCGCGGCCGATGGTGAACGGATCGTGCGCCTGGTCGCGCACCATGTCGGCGCTGAGGTCCATGCCAACAAACCCCGCGTTTCGGCCGAGCTTCCCGAGACGGGAGAGAGGTTCGAGGGACTGCTTCCGCCTGTCGTTTCGGCGCCTGCCTTTGCAATCCGCAAGCCTGCGGTAGCGGTGTTCACGCTGGATGACTACGTCGCCGCCGGCACCATGACCGCCGGTCAGGCGGCGGCGCTGCGCGCTGCGGTCGCTTCGCGCAAGAACATCCTGGTCGCTGGCGGCACCTCGACCGGCAAGACCACGCTCACCAACGCACTGCTCGCCGAGATCGCCGGCACCACCGATCGCGTGGTGCTGATTGAGGACACGCGCGAGCTGCAATGCCGCGCGCCCAATCTGGTTGCGCTGCGCACCAAGGACGGCGTCGCGTCGCTATCCGATCTGGTCCGGTCTTCGCTGCGTTTGCGCCCCGACCGCATTCCGGTCGGAGAGGTGCGAGGCAGCGAAGCTTTGGAGCTCCTCAAAGCCTGGGGCACCGGCCACCCCGGTGGAATCGGAACGATTCACGCGGGCTCCGCGCTGGGCGCGCTTCGCCGCCTCGAACAGCTCATCCAGGAAGCCGTCCTCACTGTTCCCAAGGCGCTGATCGCCGAGACGATCGATCTCGTCGCGGTGCTACGCGGCCGCGGTAGCGAACGCCGCCTTGCTGAACTTGCTCTCGTCGCCGGGCTCGATCCCGCAACCGGCGATTACCGCATCCAATCCGCCGGGGCGGGCGGCGACCCCTCGCTTCCCGGAGATCCACCATGATCCAGCTTCCCCCCTCGCTCCGTCACGTCCGCGGCCGCTTCACCGAGGTCGCCGCGATTGCCTTCATGTCAATCGTGTTCGCGCCCGCGGCCTACGCCTCCGGCTCCTCGATGCCGTGGGAGACGCCGCTCAATCAGATCCTGGAGTCGGTGCAGGGTCCGGTCGCCAAAATCATCTCGGTCATCATCATCACCGTGACAGGCCTGACGCTTGCGTTCGGCGACACCGCCGGCGGCTTCCGCCGACTGATCCAGATCGTCTTCGGCCTGTCGATCGCCTTCGCTGCATCGAGCTTCTTCCTGACCTTCTTCTCCTTCTCGGGTGGGGCACTGGTCTGATGGTGGGAATCGTCGATCCAGAGGTGCCGGGCTTTTTCGCGCCGGTCCATCGGGCGCTGACGGACCCAATCCTGATGGGGGGCGCGCCGCGCAGCGTCGCGATCGCCAACGGCACGCTGGCGGCCGCCATTGCGCTCGGCCTGCGCCTCTGGATTCCCGGCGCGCTGCTCTGGGCTGTTGGCCACGCAGCCGCCGTCTGGGCGGCCAAGCGCGACCCGCAATTCGTGGACGTCGTCAGGCGCCACCTCCGCTATCCGCCATACCTCGCCACATGAGGCTGCCATGCTGAACCTCACTGAGTATCGTAATCGACCCGCCAGCCTTCCGGACTTTCTGCCCTGGGCCGCTCTGGTCGAACGCGGCGTCGTCCTCAACAAGGACGGATCGTTCCAGCGGACGGCGCGCTTCCGTGGTCCTGATCTCGACAGCGCGACGTCTGCGGAGCTGGTCGGCGTAACAGCCCGCCTCAACAACGCATTGCGCCGTCTCGGCTCAGGCTGGGCGATCTTCGTCGAGGCCCAGCGCATCGCCGCGCAGACCTATCCGTACGGTGCCTTTCCCGATGCGGCATCCGCGCTGGTTGATCTCGAGCGGCGGGATGCGTTCGAGGAGGCCGGCGCGCATTTCGAGAGTCGGTATTTCCTGACCTTTGTCTGGCTCCCGCCGGCCGAGGATGCATCGCGCATCGAGGGTTGGCTCTATGAGGGGCGAGCAAAGAACGGCGTCGACCCTTACGAGCTGCTGCGCGGCTTCGTCGATCGGACCAACCGCGTCCTGCAATTGGTCGAGGGGTTCATGCCCGAGGTGGGCTGGCTCGATGACGGCGACACGCTCACATACCTGCACTCGACCATCTCGACCCGGCAACAGCGCATCCGCGTCCCGGAGACGCCGATGCACCTCGACGCGCTGCTCGCGGACGAGCCGCTCGCCGGCGGCCTCGAGCCTCGCCTTGGCAGCCATCATCTTCGCACGCTCACGGTGGTCGGTTTTCCGACCGCGACCCATCCCGGAATCCTTGACGAGCTGAACCGGCTTGCTTTTCCTTACCGCTGGTCGACGCGTGCGATCCTCCTCGACAAGACCGAGGCGGTGAAGCTCTTGACCAGGATCCGCCGGCAGTGGTTCGCCAAGCGGAAGTCGATCGCTGCCATCGTCAAGGAGGTGATGACGAACGAGGCTTCGACACTGGTCGATAGCGACGCTGCCAACAAGGCCACTGATGCCGATCTCGCCTTGCAGGAGCTGGGCACCGATGATGTCGGCCAAGCCTACGTCACCGCGACCGTCACTCTCTGGGATGAGGATCCTGGTCGCGCCACCGAAAAACTTCGCCTCGTCGAGAAAGTGATCCAGGGTCGCGACTTCACCTGCATGCCGGAAGGGGTGAATGCGTTAGAGGCCTGGCTCGGCTCGCTGCCGGGGCACGCCTATGCCAACGTTCGCCAGCCGCCGCTCTCGACATTGAATCTGGCCCACTTGATTCCGCTTTCGGCTGTTTGGGCGGGGCCGGCGCGCGACGAGCATTTCAAGGCGCCGCCGCTGTTGTTTGGCAAGACCGAAGGCTCGACGCCATTCCGCTTCTCGCTCCATGTCGGCGACGTCGGCCACAGCCTGATCGTTGGCCCCACCGGCGCCGGCAAGTCTGTGCTGTTGGCGCTGATGGCGATCCAGTTTCGCCGCTATCGGAAGAGCCAGATCTTTGCCTTCGATTTCGGCGGCTCGATCCGAACCGCGGCACTCGCCATGGGCGGCGACTGGCACGACCTCGGCGGCAGCCTGTCCAATAGCGTCGAGGATTCCGTCTCGCTTCAACCGCTTGCGCGCATCGGTGATGCGGCGGAGCGCGCCTGGGCCGCCGAATGGGTGACCGCGATCCTCGCTAAGGAGGGCGTCACCATCGATCCGACCGCGAAGGAGCATGTCTGGTCGGCCTTGACCTCACTCGCGTCTTCGCCCGTCGAGGAACGCACAATCACCGGCCTGACCGTCCTGCTGCAATCGACCGCGCTCAAGCAGGCGCTGCAACCCTATTGCGTCGGCGGTCCCTCCGGCCGGCTGCTCGATGCCGAGGATGAGCGGCTTGGCCTCGCGTCAGTCCAGGCGTTCGAGACCGAGGGTCTGATCGGCGCCGGTGCGGCGCCCGCCGTCCTCACCTACCTCTTCCATCGCATCGAAGGACGGCTCGACGGCCGACCGACGCTCCTGATCATCGACGAGGGCTGGCTCGTCCTCGACGATCCGGCCTTCGCCCAACAGCTTCGCGAATGGCTGAAGACGCTCCGGAAGAAGAACGCATCCGTCGTCTTCGCTACGCAATCGCTCTCCGACATCGATGGCAGCAACATCGCGCCCGCGATCGTCGAAAGCTGCCCAACGCGAATCTTCCTGCCGAACGAGCGCGCCATAGAGCCCCAGCTCACAGCGATTTATCGGCGCTTCGGCCTCAATGATCGCCAGATCGAGATCATCGCGCGAGCGACACCGAAGCGGGACTACTACTGCCAATCGCGGCGCGGCAATCGACTGTTCGAGCTGGGTTTAGGCCCGATCGCGCTCGCCTTCTGCGCGGCATCCTCCAGGGACGACCATGCCGCGATCGAACGGCTGCTCGCCGAGCACGGCCGCGAGAATTTTACGCCGGCCTGGCTCGCGGATCACGAGCTCCTGTGGGCCGCCGATCTCATCCCCGACCTAACAAACCTGGAGGTGTAATCATGACCGTTCGTAAGACGAGGCGCGTGGGCTTAATGGCCGCGACCGCTCTCTCGCTTGCTCTATCGTTCTCGCCGCTTGTGATGACGCGGGCTGACGCGCAGTGGATCGTCTACGACCCCACGAACTTTAGCCAGAACGTGCTGACGGCTGCGCGCGAGCTGCAGCAGATCAATAATCAGATCCAGATGCTGACCAACCAGTCTCAGAGCCTGGTGAATCAGGCGAAGAACCTCGCCAGCCTGCCGATGTCGACGCTGGCGCAGCTCCAGTCAACGATCGCGCGGACGCAATCGCTGCTGAGCCAGGCGCAGAACATTTCTTTCAACGTCCAGCAGATTCAAACTGCATATTCCGGCAGCTACGGCGCGGCGCCGACCACGGGATCCAACGCGACGCTGTTCGCCGCCGCCCAAACCCGTTGGCAGAACTCGGTAGGCGCCTTCGAGGACTCGCTGAAAGTGCAGGCTGGCGTTGTCGGCAATATCCCGACCAACTCCAGCGCGATGACGTCGCTGGTATCAGCCAGCCAGTCCGCCAGTGGCGCGCTGCAGGCAGCTCAAGCCGGCAACCAGCTCCTTGCCCTGCAATCTCAGCAGCTCTCAGACTTGGTCGCGGTTCTCGCGGCGAAGGGACGCGCGGACGCGCTCGAGCAGGCACGCGTGACGGCGACGGAGTCGCAAGGCGCCCAGCAATACAAGATCTTTGCGACGCGCAGCGGCTACCAGCCTGGCAACGTCACCATGTTCAGCGGCAACTGAAGGCGCGGAAGATGGATCGCTCGGATTTTTGGCGCGCAGTCGCGATGGTCGCCCTGTTGGCCCTCTTCATGGCCACGCTGTCCTATATCCATCGGCGCCCAGTGCCGCGGCCGGTATCCGAGGCTCCCGCCATCTCCGCACCCGATGATCTCTCGGCCGAGCTGCGCCGCTGCCGCGCGCTCGGGCCGGAGGATGCCGAAGATCCGCACTGTCGGGCGGTCTGGGAGGAGAACCGCGCGCGCTTCTTCGGCAGGCCGGCGCGGCCGCTGCTGCCACAGGCCGCGCCGGCCAATCCGCCGACGGCGAATGCCAAGGAAGGAGGTGAGCGATGAACAACGTCGGCGTCATCGACACCTTCCTCAATACCTACACCACCTATATCGACTCTGGCTTCGGCCTGATCAAAGGCGAGGTCACCTATCTCGCCTCGACGCTTATCGTCGTCGACATCACCCTGGCCGGCATATTCTGGGCCTGGGGCGCCGACGAAGACATTCTTCAGCGGTTGGTGAAAAAGACTCTCTATATCGGTTTCTTCGCCTTCATTATCACCAACTTCAACAATCTCTCCGGCGTCATCTTCAACAGCTTCGCCGGCCTTGGCCTGAAGGCCGGCGGCTCGTCGATATCGACCGCAGACTTCCTGCGGCCAGGCCGGCTTGCGCAGGTCGGCCTCGATGCCGGGCAGCCGCTGCTCGACGCCGCAAGCCAGATGATGGGCTTCACCAGCTTCTTCGCCAATTTCGTCCAGATCGCCGTGCTGATGGTCTCCTGGCTGCTGGTGCTGATCGCCTTCTTCATTCTGGCGGTGCAGCTGTTCGTCACCCTGATCGAGTTCAAGCTGACGACGCTCGCCGGCTTCATCCTCATTCCCTTTGCCCTATTCAACAAGACCGCGTTCTTGGCCGAGAAGGTGCTCGGCAACGTGGTCGCCTCCGGCATCAAGGTGATGGTGCTCGCCGTCATCGTCGGCATTGGCTCCGGGCTGTTCTCCCAGTTCACGTCAGCCTATGCCGGCGGCCAGCCGACCATCGAGCAGGCGCTCTCTGTCGTGCTCGCCTCGCTCGCCATGCTCGGTCTTGGCATCTTCGGTCCCGGCATCGCAACCGGTCTTGTCTCAGGGGCACCGCAGCTTGGCGCGGGTGCTGCCGTCGGCACCGGCCTTGCCGTTGCCGGCACGGCGATGGCGGCGGGCGCGGGGCTGGGGCTCGCGGGGAGGGGAGCAATGGCCGCGACCTCCGGTGCTGCGGCTGCCGCACGCGGTGGTGCGGCGATGGCAGGCGGCATGTCCTCCGCCTACAGCCTCGCATCAGCCGGTCAATCTGGCGCCGGCGGCATCGCTTCCGGTCTCGGTGGCGCCGGCCGCGCTGCAGCCAGCGCGGCGACAGCTCCCGCAAGACGCGCCGCTGCGCAAGCAGCAGGGGCAATGACGGAGAGTTTCGCCTCTGGCGCCAGCGCCGGTGTCGCAAACACGGGTGGTTCCTCGACCATGGGGACCATTGAGCGTGGCGCGGCCGCAAACGATGGAGCCACCCCTGGAGCGGCGAGCGAGAACGGTCCGCCTGCCTGGGCCCAGCGCGTCAAGCGCAATCAGACGATCGTTCACGGCGCGCAGACGGCCGCGCAAGCCCTCAAATCCGGCGACAGCCATGGCGGCGGCCACTCCGTCGACCTCAGTGGAGGAGAATAATCAATGTCAGTCTTCAGGCGATCGTCGGTCCGCTACGGCCGCACGCCCGAGCCCACAACCCCGTATCAGCGCGCCGCGCAAGCGTGGGACGACCGCATCGGCTCAGCGCGCGTGCAGGCGAAGAACTGGCGGCTGATGGCCTTCGGCTCGCTGATCCTTAGCTGCGGCCTTGCCGGCGGTCTGGTCTGGCAGTCCACGCACGGCACCGTCGTTCCCTGGGTGGTGCAGGTCGACAAGCTCGGCGAGGCGCAAGCCGTGGCGCCGGCCGCGGCCGACTACCGGCCGAGCGATCCGCAAATTGCCTGGTACCTCGCCCATTTCATCGCGATGGTGCGCTCGCTTCCGGCCGATCCGATCATCGTGCGGGAGAATTGGCTCAAGGCGTATGATTTTACGACCACGGCGGGCGCGGTGGCGCTGAACGACTACGCTCGTGCCAACGACCCCTTCGCCAGTCTCGGCAAGCAGCAGGTCGCAATCGACGTCTCCAGCGTCATCCGCGCATCATCAGACAGTTTTCGCGTGGCCTGGGTGGAGCACCGCTATCAGGACGGCGCGCTCGCCGGCACCACACGTTGGACCGCGATCCTCACCATCGCCATTCAGCCGCCCACCGACGCCGATCGGCTTCGCAAGAATCCACTCGGCATCTACGTCAACGCCATCAACTGGTCGAAGGAGCTGGGACAATGACCCCGCCGTTTTCTCCAAATGCCGGAGGTCCGGCTTCACGTCTCTACATCATTCATCAAAACCGGAAAGCCAGCGATACGTGTTTCCGTAAATCCGCTTTGGCGGCTTTGCTGATGTCCGTCTCGGTGCTTGGCGGCTGCGCGCACAACTTCATCCCGCCCGACATCAACTACGATAGCGCGGAGCCCGCGACGCTGACCAGCGATCCACCGCCACCGGTCAAGATCGTGGAATTGCCAAAACCCCTGCCGCTTCCCGGCCAGTTGAAACCGCTCGCCGCCGGCAAGCACGTACTGGAAGCCGCCGACCCAAAAGTTCGCGTCAAACAGGCCAATGCCGCGGCTCGCGTGCAGCCGGTCCGCAACGGTTTCATCAATGCGGTCCAGGTCTATCCCTTCTCAGGCGGAGCCCTTTACCAGGTCTATACGGCGCCCGGCCAAATCACCGATGTCGCCCTCCAGGAGGGCGAGCAACTTGTCGGCTCCGGTCCGGTCGCCGCCGGCGACACCGTGCGCTGGATCATCGGCGATACCGAGAGTGGCGCCGGTGCGAGCAAGAAGATCCACATTTTGGTCAAGCCGACGCGGCCGGAGTTGATCACCAATCTCGTCATCAATACTGATCGGCGGACGTATCTCCTCGAGCTGCGCTCGACGGAAAAGACTTATATGGCTTCGGTCTCCTGGCAATATCCCGAGGACCAGCTGATCGCACTGCGGCAGCAGAACGCGACGGCTGAGGCGGCAGCGCCGATTGCAGCCGGTGTCGATCTCGGCTCGATCAACTTCCGCTACGCGATCGAGGGCGATGATCCGGCCTGGCGTCCGCTGCGCGCTTTCGACGACGGGAGTAAGGTCTACATCGAATTCCCCAGCGGGATCGTTCAGGGCGAAATGCCGCCGCTGTTCGTCATCGGACCAGCCGGCGGGTCCGAGCTGGTCAACTACCGGGCGAACCGCAACTACTACATCGTCGATCGCCTGTTCGCCGCCGCCGAACTGCGCCTCGGCGACAAGGACAGTGAGCGGCGCGTGCGCATCGTCCGCACCGACGGAAGGCCACGCGCATGGCGATAGGCAGCGAAGACGAACGTCAGAACGATATCCCACCCGTCGCGCCGCCGGATCTCCGGCTCCGGGGCGAGCGGCCACCTGTAACGCGCCTCTCGCGCAAGATGCTGATCGGCCTCGGTGCGGTGTCTGCTCTCGCAGTGGCAGGAGCGCTCGGCTACGCGCTGCAGACCCGCAACAAGCAGCAAGCCGGCCAGGAGTTGCTCAGCACCCAGAACCGCCCTTCACCAGAAGGCCTTGCCGCCTTGCCGAAGGACTACACAGGTTTGCCGCGTCAGGCGCCGCCGCTCGGACCGCCGCTGCCCGGCGATCTCGGCAAGCCGATCCTCAACGCAGGCGCGGCACCCAACACCGTGGTTCCGGGAACGGCGCCCGATCCGGAGGCGCAGCACAGATCCCAGGAGATCGAGGCGGCCCGCGTCAGCCGCCTCTTCGCCCAGACTGTTCAGCAACCGCAGAACGCCGGCCAAGTTATGCCAAATACCTCGGCCGCAACTGCGACGACCCCGACCACAACGCCACCCGTCGATGCTGGATCTGCTCAAAACATGCAGGATCGCAAGACGGCCTTCCTCAACGCTTCGACGGACAAGCGCACTGTCAGTCCCGATCGGCTCGAGGCCAAAGTCTCTCCGTATGTCGTGCAGGCCGGCACCGTGATTCCGGCGGCGCTCATCACGGGCATCAGGTCTGATCTGCCAGGACAAATCACCGCTCAGGTCACTGAGGCGGTCTATGATAGTCCATCCGGGAAATATCTTTTGGTGCCCCAGGGCGCCAAGCTGATCGGTCAGTATGACAGCTCCGTTGCGTTCGGCCAGAGTCGGATCCTCCTGGTCTGGACCCGCATCATCATGCCGGACGGCAACTCGATCGTGCTGGAGCGCCAGCCCGGCGCCGACACCGGCGGTTATGCAGGCCTTGAGGACGAGGTCGACAACCACTGGGGCATGCTGTTCAAGGCCGCCGTCCTTTCGACCATGCTCAGCGTCGGCGCCGAGGCGGGCACGAGTCAGAACGAGAACAACCTAGTTCAAGCGATCCGCAGCGGTGCCTCCAATAGCATTAGCCAGACCGGCCAGCAGATCGTGCAGCGCCAGCTCAACATCCAGCCGACGCTGACCGTCCGGCCGGGTTTCCCGGTCCGCGTGATCGTCACGCGCGATCTCGTGCTGGCACCGTACCGGAAAGGAGCAACACCGTGACAAAGCTCAAGCTTGGGCCACTCGAAGACGACAAACCAGTCAAGCTCACCGTCGAGCTGCCGGCGGCGGTCTTCAGGGATCTCAAAAGCTATGCTGAGATCCTGACGCGCAATGGAGGCACGACGACGCCGACCGAGCCCGGCAAACTGATTGCGCCGATGATAGAGCGCTTCATGGCGACCGACCGCGCCTTTGCGAAGGCCCGACGAAACGGTGATCAGTCCGTACCCTTACCTGGCGCCGCGGAGAGGTCCGGATAGCGCTCGCGAAGCAGGTCGAGAAACGGACGCAGCGATGGATTGCTGTTGGCATGGCGCCAGTAGGCGCGGAAGCTTAGCCGTGTCGGGCCCTCTGCATCATGAACCTCGCGGAAGGTGACGCCCGGATAGTTAGCGCCGGTCGCACCTTCCAGGGCAAGCAGCATCCCCCAGTTGGCGCCGACCAGGGTGAGCAGCCGGTCGAGCGACACATCATGACGAAGCACCGGGCAAGGATCGGAAGCTCCCAACTTGCTGATGAGCAGCTTGTGGAATTCCGGTCCCGGACCGTGCTGTGACAACAACAGCGTTTCGTGCCGCAGTTCACCCCAGTGAACTACATTGCGGGCGGTCAGCGGATGGTGTTCGGGAAGAGCGACGACGACACGTTCGCTCCAGACCAATAATGACTTGTCGCTCCACCTCGGATTGGGCTCGGCCACCAAGGCGATATCAATCGCGGAATTGATGAGATCGGAGATCAGTTGGTCTCTTGTCCCGTCGACGAGATGTGAATCGACATCGGGGAAGCGATGCCGGTGCTCCAGGAGGGTGGCCTTGAGATTGCCGGCCGAGAGGGAAGCATGGATGCCGATGATCAATCGGCCGCTCTCGCCGCTGGCGTGGGTTTTGAGGCGCGCCGTCATGGCTTCCGTCTCACCCACGATGCGCCGGGCGGCATCCAGGAATTCCTGACCTTGGATAGTCAGTCGCGTACCGCCGTTGGTGCGCTCGAAAAGCGTACTGCCCAACGTGTGTTCGAGATTGCGCAGGCAGCGACTCAGCGTTGACTGCTTAACTCTGAGTGTCTCTGCCGCTTGGCGAAGACTTCGATGCTGGGACGCAGCGATTGCCCAGCGTAGATCGCGAAATTCCACTGGCACGGAGCCCTATAACGAGTTGTAGCGTCAGATCGATCGTCTCTTCAGAAACACCCCGTCGCAGCTAGGCCGGGTAGCAATGACCCTAGCAACGCTGTTCGGCATGTTTCATGTCGTGTTCGAGCAGGCTCCAGACCGTCTCGAGGCGAAAGTCCCACCTTTTGTCGTGCACGCTGGCTCCGTGACCCGGGGGGGCACTCATCACTGGCATCAGGTTCGATCTGCCGGCCGTCATACCGCGATCCGCAACGTTGTGATCGGATTCTCAGGCCGACAGTTAGTGTTCGTGCGACATGATTGGAAGGAATTCCAGATCTCGCATACGTACACTCTATCGCGTTCACTCTGACACTCCGCTTGTTTGAATTCCTCTTTCTGGGCAAGAGGGGGATGGTTTCGTTGCTAGTCCGTTTCACCTCACGGAGGGCATCTGGATCCTGGCCGCTCGACAGGTGATCAATGAAATTTTGGAAGGCGCGATGCATGATGAGAGGAAAGTTCGCGTCCGAAAAAGTTGCGGGTCAGCAAGTTGGGTTCGACCAGTTCGCAGCTTAATAAAGACTGCTCCTCAGCAGCTTGGCTTTCAGGCTGTCGAAGTCGGTCTGAGAAATCACGCCTCGGACGAGAAGAGCATGGAGACGCTCTAACTCTTGCGCCGCGGACGCCCTCGGTGGGGCAGATGGATCAACAACGGAGTTCTTCGCCGGTTTGTCTGGCCTGATCATCTTCTTGGTAGGATTCGGCGTTGGCGCAACAGCCTGAAGCACCGCGACTACTGGGTTCGGATTGATCTTTGTCGACGGCGGAGCGGCCAAGCTACCCCCCACATGAACGACTTGCACGACCATAGTAGCCGGCAGGAAGCCGTCCATCGTGTAGGAGATCGTAAATTCGGAGGTGGTCGAAAATCCGGTTTCCGGAGCTTGCAGCGCTACCGAGCAGGGCGTCGTGCAACCCGGTCCGAGGGATGTAAGGGCATTTGCCCCCGGCGGGGTCGACACGAGTTGGAGTTGCAGGGCTGCCGGCGGGGGCCTGCTCAGGGCATCCGAAAGGCTAGGTAACGGGTCCGAGGAAGAAAAAGAAGTGCAGCCGGTCAAACTCAATCCTGCTGCGGCAATCGCGATGACACGACGCATAATCAATCCGTCATTGTACGGGCCGGCCAAGTTGCCCGCGCTTGACCAAAGGGTGTCCGCACGCTCGCGCAACGAGGTGGTGGTTTATCGGGCTGGCATTCAGCTTACGGCCAAAAGCGACATTAGTATATACATAAGTCTATTTAAGTCCATACTTAATCCATTTTGAACGATTTGAGGGCAAGTTCCTAACTCGATCGTTGTGCCGTTCCGAGGTCGAAAGTTCGCTACCTTGGGTCGCTCTCGTCACATTTGGAGCTTGATGATGAAGACCGCTATGTCGTGGTTTCGCCTGGGTCTGAAGGGGCGGTTGTTTATGGCCTTCGGGATTGTCGCGGCTCTCACCGTACTGGCGAGCGGGTGTGCAATTATTTCCTATGGCAACTTCGCGCGTTCTCTGGCCGCGGTCACCGAAAAGAGCCTGCCCGAGATCACGCGCGCCTTTAAGGCGGTAAAGGCCACCAGCGAGGTCGCTGCCGCAGCCTCAGGACTACTCGCCGCTGCCGACGCTGACGAGCGAAAGCGGGCAATGATGGTGCTGACCAGCGCCCGCCAAGCACTCGCGGAACACATCAGCGCGCTCCACGAGGAGGATACTACAGGGCTCACGGCTACCGCCGATCGCATTCAGGAAAACCTTAGCCAACTGGTGAAGTCTGTCGCCGATCGACAGGCCATCGTGGGCAGCCGCAATGCACTGATCAACGCTGTTCGGGGCTCGCATCAGAAGCTTGCAGAGAAGCTCTCGCCGATGGCAGCTGCCGCCCGTCTCGCCGTGACAACCGGCCTCAAGACGGCCGAAACAAAGGAAGATCTGGAAGTCGCTCAGAAGACCCTCATCGGACTTGCCGAAAAGGACCTCACTTCTTTGCAAGCAATCACGGAGTTGCACGAAGAAGCCGATACCGCGCTGGGAATACTCATCGAAGTGGCCGCCCTGTCATCGGTCGATCCACTACCGTCGCTCAAGGACCGTTTCGCAGCCGCCGCAGACCGTCTTGGTAAGGCCGCGACAATCCTTAAAAATTCCGAGACTTCGGCGCTCGTCAACGAACTAATCAAGGCAGGCCGCGGCGATGGCAATGTTTTCGACCTCACGCAAAAAGAGCTGACGGCAGTGAAGGCTGCTGCGAATGTGGTGAGGGTGAACCGCGTGCTGGCCAAAGAGCTTGACCTAGAAGTTGTGGGCATGTCGAAGCGCAGCGAGGAGGCGGCCGCCACTGCAGTTCGCGCCTCTGCAACGGAGATCCAGAAGAGCCGGATTGTTCTCATCTCTCTCGCCCTTGCAAGCTTGGCGATAACGCTGATCGTCTGTTGGTACTACGTTGGACGTGGCGTCGTGCGTCGCCTTGTGCATCTCCAGAACAGCATGAAATCCATTGCCTCCGGCGACCTGAGTACGGAGATCGTGACCAATGGTTCGGACGAGATTGCAGATATGGCCGGCGCGCTTCAGATATTCAAGGAAAAC
Source organism: Bradyrhizobium sp. CCGUVB23 (assembly GCF_024199885.1). Lineage (NCBI taxonomy): Bacteria > Pseudomonadati > Pseudomonadota > Alphaproteobacteria > Hyphomicrobiales > Nitrobacteraceae > Bradyrhizobium > Bradyrhizobium sp. CCGUVB23. Next base: position 2,700,497 of record NZ_JANADQ010000001.1, on the reverse strand, counting down.
ATGATTGAGTCCAACCGGCTACGTCTCGAACGCGCGGAAATGGAGAAGCATGTTATTTCTGAGAGAAAATCAGAAATGCGGAAGCTCGCGGACGAATTTGAGGCCGCAATCGGCAAAATCGTCCAAACGGTTTCCTGCGCCTCGACTGAGTTGGAGACCTCAGCAATCACCCTGACCAACACGGCGGAGGAGACGCAGCAGCTTTCCGAAATGGTCGAAACGGTATCCGGGGAAGCCTCAAATAATGTCAGATCGGTAGCCGCGGCGGCCGATGAGATGGCCGCCTCCATTCTTGAGATCAGCCGCCAAGTGCAGGAGTCAAACCGGATTGCGGGAGAGGCCGTTACGCAGGCCGAAGTCACAGATCAGCGTGTCAACGAGTTGTCGAAGGCGGCTTTGCGGATTGGAGACGTTGTTAATTTGATCACGACAATCGCGGAGCAAACCAATTTGCTCGCGTTGAACGCCACCATCGAGGCCGCCCGCGCGGGAGAATCGGGACGTGGCTTTGCGGTCGTAGCGCAGGAGGTGAAGGCGCTAGCGGCACAGACGGCCAAGGCGACTAACGAGATCAGCGGGCAGATTGCCGGGATGCAGGTGGCGACTCAGGATTCGGTTCTGGCCATCAAGCAAATTGGCTCAACAATCGCTCAGATCTCGGAAATTGCGGCAACGATCGCATCTTCCGTCGAGCAACAAGGCGGCGCGACGCGAGAAATTGCCCGCAATGTCGAGCAGGCAGCGTTAGGGACCTCCCAGGTTGCCACCAACATTGTTAGCGTAAACAGCGGAGCCCGCGAGACGGGCTCCGCTTCTGCAAAAGTTCTTTCGTCGGCTCAATCTTTGTCCGGCGAGAGCAATCGCCTCAAGCTTGAGGTTGGTAGATTTCTTGATACGGTCCGTTCGGCGTAGCGGTTGGGTGTTGGTTTCGATTTGTGGCGTGGGCGCTCGAAGCCGATCAGCTTTTGTGCGCATTCCTTCAACGCTAGGTAGGACAACAGACAGGCCCGAACCGCATGGGCGATCCAGCCTGCCGCTAGCCTACTAACGAAAGCTTTTGGCTGCGCGCCTTCGGGCGGGTGGCTGATCTCAAGATGCTGACACGCTGGGCGCTTTACTCGAATAAACCGGTGGCATCAATTCAGAGATTCGGCAGTATGCCATCAGATACCGATGAACAGATCTCTCCCCTGTGGACCATTGTTGCCGCACTGGAGAGATCCGGTGCCATGAACCGATCTGTATGCAAAAAGCTCACCCTCTGCCGAACCGCGGTGATAACCTTCTGAAGTTCATCACTCGTTTTCAATGGAGCGCGTAGTTCGGTGCCCTGGACGCCAACCAGAGCCTCAATGCCCACGATCCCAAAGAGATTATCGGTCATCCGCAAGAGACGACGGGCGCCATGGCATGCCATGGAAACATGGTCTTCCTGATTGGCTGACGTTGGGGTCGAGTCGACCGAAGCCGGATGAGACATCTGCTTGTTTTCCGACATCAGCGCGGCCGAGGTAACTTCGGCGATCATGAAACCGGAGTTTAAGCCAGGCTTTGGGGTAAGAAAGGCGGGAAGACCCCAATTGAGCGCTGGATCAACAAGCGTTGCAATACGCCGCTGCGCGATCGCACCTATTTCACAAATGGCGATTGCGATCTGATCGGCGGCCAGAGCAACTGGCTCGGCATGGAAGTTGCCGCCGGAGACAACTGATCCATCACTCAGCACCAGCGGATTGTCCGTTACAGCGTTTGCCTCGACCTCGAGCGTATGGGCAGCCATGCGCAATTGATCTAGGCAGGCGCCAACCACCTGAGGCTGACAACGAATACTATAGGGATCTTGTACACGTTCGTCGCCATCGATGTGGCTTTCGCGGATTGCTGATCCTTCGAGCAAACGGCGAAGGCTTCGGGCCGTGTCAACTTGACCTTTGTGACCTCGAAGGTCATGAATTTCCGGATGGAAGGGCGCAGACGATCCCATTGCCGCGTCGGTTGATAGAGCTCCAGTGATCAGCACCGATTGAAGTGCGCGGTGGGCGCGGAAGAGCCCTGCGAGGGCGAGGGCCGTTGAAGCCTGTGTACCATTGATCAGCGCCAAGCCTTCCTTCGCTTCGAGCACTAATGGCGTCAGGCCGGCCTGCGTGAGTGCGTCATGCCCGGGCATAGTTTTGCCCCGAAACAACGCTTCGCCATGTCCCATCATTACCGCAGTCATATGGGCAAGCGGCGCTAGGTCGCCTGAGGCCCCCACCGATCCCTTTTCAGGGATGATCGGCATGATACCGGTCGTGATCATGTCTTCGAGCAAACGGACGATCTCCAAGCGAACGCCGGATGCGCCGCGCCCGAGCGATATGAGTTTCAGCGCCATGATCAGGCGCACAACATTGTCGGGGAGGGGAGAGCCCATCCCACAGCAGTGCGACAGAATGAGATTACGCTGAAGTGTGGCCAGATCCTCTGTATCGATCTTGACCGAAGCGAGCTTTCCAAAACCGGTATTCACGCCATAGACAGGTAGGTTACCGGTCGAGATGTCCACGATGCGTTGGCGTGCATTCTGCATCGGGCTATCGGACGCCCGATCGAGCTTAACCGGTACCGCCGACCAGAAAATCGCCTCTAGGTCTCGAAGAGAAACTGAGCCTGGAGAAAGTGTAATCGGCATTGATCTTTTCCTTTATCGCGCGAAGCAAACGAACAGGCGCCGAAAACTGGACAGGACAATCGTCTCGATCGACAAGCCATCCAAAGGTCAGCAGCGGGATTGCCCATAGCTCACATTCGTTATGTATATTTATATTGTATTTATTGTCTATACAATATCGATCGAGGGATGCGTGGGAACCGACACGCGGGGGAAAACCCGCGGTGGTGGATCGCAAAATCGGGCTCAGTGGAGTGAACAGGCAAAGCGATTTCGAGATGGTCCAATTATTGCGACCGACTCTGACGTCAGAACACTGCCGAGAGCCGAAAGCAGCGGCCCAATTTCGAGCAGGGTGTTGTGGGCCTGATGTCGGGCCGCGAATGAGTTAGTTGAAGTGCGGCCGCAGTTCGCCGTTGAAGTCGCCTCGGACGCTTAGCCCGCCAGATCCGCAGGAATCTCGCCGGCATCTAGTCCGTAGATTTCGATGGCCGCGGACCTTGAAATCCGCTCCTCGCGCAAGTCGCGCAATACCGACGCGCGTTCTCGGCGCTTCGGATCGCCATAGCCGCCACCCCCCGCCGCTACCATGCCCACCCATTGATTAGCATCGAGGTGGCCGGAGCGTTTGTGAAGCTCGGAAGCGCCCGGCGAGAGCTCCACTCGAGCGACGGTGCCCGGATGGCCACCGAGGATACCGAAAGGCGGGATAATACTATTGGTTCCGCCTGCAGAGATCGTTGCATCGTGGTCGATGATCCTTGCCTGCCGCCGAATTGTCATGCCCCCCCGAAACTGTCCCGGGCCACCGGAGTCGCGAACGAGCTCGTAGCTGTCAATCAAGATGGGGTGTTCGATCTCAAGTGCTTCGATCGGGAGATTAGCAGAATTCGTGGTGTTGACCTGAACGCCGTCGAGGCCATCCTTGCTTGAGCGTGCGCCCATGCCGCCGCCGTGCATTTCATTGTAGACGTAGAAGCGCCCCGTTCTCGGATGGAAGCCGCTGGTGGTGAGGAGAGTTCCTCCGGTCGAGCCCGCAGCCACGCGCTCAGGCAGAGTTGATGCCAACGCGGCAAAGATCATGTCGACCAGACGGCTAGCAAAATCGGTCCGGCTGTAGACCGCTGCAGGCGCCGAAGCATTAAGGACGCTATTGACCGGAGCTGTCACATGGATCGGGCGATAGAACCCGCCGTTGACGGGGATGTCGGGATCGATCAGCGCCTTCACCGCAAAATAGACCGTCGCCAAAAGTGCCGTACGGACCATGTTGATAGGTGCAGGCATTTGCGGTGGCGCGCCGGGAAAATCAAAGAAAATCTCGTCGCTGCGCACCGTAACGACAACTTTGAGATTAACGACCTCGTCAATCAGATTGGTGTCGAACCGATGTTCAAAACTGTAGGATCCGTCCGGAATGAGCGCGATGCCGGCCCGCGTTCTGCGCTCGGTGGAGTCGAGCGCTTCATGGGCAGCGGTCGCGACGACCTCGGGCCCGTATTTGTCGCAGAGGCCTTGATATCGCCGTACGCCGAGATGGTTTGCGGCCATCTGCGCTCGCAGATCGTTGATACGCTCGCGTGGGACCTGGCAATTCAGGAGGATCAAATTCTGAATGTCCCCTTGCAGCTTCCCGCTCCGATAGAGCCTGACGGGCGGTATCCGCAATCCCTCCTGATAGATATGAGCGTGGCTTCGATCCACGAAATCTGAGTGATGTGCGAGGTTGGCGACCCACGCGACAAGATCTCCGTCGTAAAAGACCGGCTCCATGAGGACGAAATCGTTTAGATGAGTTCCCCCACCCGTGTAGGCGTCGTTTCCAATGAAAGCATCGCCCGGCTGGAGGTCGGACAAATCGCAATGCTCCAACACGTAGGATGCGATGCCGATCAGCGATCCGAGATGGATCGGAATATGCTCGGCAAGCGCCAACGTCTCGCCCTTTGCGTCGAAGACGACAGTCGAGCAATCTTGCCGTTCCTTGATGTTCGTCGAATAGGCCGATCGAATAACCGTTTTGCCCATTTCTTCGGCGATAGTCGACAACGCACTCGAAATGACTGCGACGGTGATTGGATCAACAGAGGCATTTCCCGTCCGCGACCGCGCGGCGATTTTTTTACGCATCGTTTTCCTCGATAATCAGATTGAGATAAGGATCCACATTCGCGGATTGCCCCGGAAGAACAAGCGTCGTTGAATCGAATTGGTCGATGATGGCCGGGCCCTGGATCACATGCTCCGGACCGAGGCGATCTCGATCATAAAGCGGACAGTCGACAAACCCTCCCACTTCCGGGAGCCAGACCTGCCTATAGGCTTTCAATGCCTGGGAGACGCTCGTTGTAACCGCAGGGTGTGGCTTAAGCTCGACCTTGGCAACTCGTCCGGTCAACTCAAGGCGGATCGTTGTTATGTGAATTGGCTCGCCTTCGGAGACATAGCCATAGAGCCGTTGATGAGCGGACTTGAAATCGGACCGAAGGGCAGCAACAACCTTGGCGTCGATCTCGCCTTCCGGAAGGCCAATGTTAATTTCGTAGCCCTGCCCGCCATATCGCAAATCGACCGATCGGACGACCTTCCGGTCTTCCTGGGCGATACTCTCGGCCTCGAACCAAGCCTCCGCACGCTGTTCTAGATCCACTAATCCCCGCGCGATATCTCCACCGCAATCCTCTGCCAATTCTTGCATTTTCGTCGTCGAAAGGCTGGTGCGAAGATCGGTCAGTAGCAACCCGAGAGCGCACATCACTCCTGGGAATTTCGGAATCACGACACGGCGCATGTCTAATGCGCGAGCAAGCCGTGTCGCATGGATGGGGCCGGCACCACCGAACGCAAACAGAGTATATTCCCGTGGATCGTATCCGCGCTCCACCGAGATGACGCGAATAGCCTTTGCCATGTTTGCCACAACAACGCTGATGATGCCCTGCGCAGTCGCCATTGTATCCAAGCCAAGCTTCGCACCAAGGGTCGCGATCGCTTGCTTCGCTTTGGCCTGGTCGATGGGCAGACGACCATCGAGCAAATGGGTTGGATTCAGGATCTGCAGAACGACATTTGCATCCGTGACGGTCGGTTCGTCGTCATTGCCCTGATTGTAGCAGATCGGTCCAGGGACAGCGGAAGCGCTACGCGGCCCAACCTGCAGCATTCCGCCGGCATCGACATATGCGATCGAGCCGCCACCAGCACCCACGGCATAGATGTCGAGCATTGGTACTTTGAGAGGATAACCGTGGACGACGGCTTCGTTTGAAGTCTGCGCCCGACCTTGCTGGATCAGTGACACGTCAGTGGAGGTGCCTCCCATATCAAACGTGATGAGGTCCTCGAAGCCGCTAAGGCTGCCGATTGCGGTTGCACCGGTCACGCCGGCGGCGGGGCCCGAGAGAACGGTGCGCACTGGAAAGTTTTGCGCCGTCTCGGCCGAGATGACTCCGCCGTTCGACTGCGTGAGGTGCGGTTCGACAGAGATGCCAAGCTCTTCGAGGCGCGGCTCCAACCGTTGCAAGTATTGGCGCATTACCGGCCCGAGATAGGCGTTCACCACGGTCGTGGAGAAACGTTCGTACTCTCGAAACTCAGGCGCGACCTCGTGCGAAACGCTCAGGAATGCCTCTGGAAATTCCTCAAGAACAATACGCTTGATAGTCTGTTCGTGGCGCGCGTCGATGAAGCTGAACAGGCAGCATACCGCGATTGCCTTGACACCTTCACTTCGAAGTTTCCGCGCGGCGGTCCGGACTTCCTCTTCCGCCAACGGGACAAGGATGCGGCCGTCGAACAGCACGCGCTCTTTGACCTCGAGGCGCCTGTCGCGCCTTGCGAGGATGGGGGGCTTTTCCGTTTGCAGATCGTAGAGGGCGTCGCGCTTCTGTCGTCTTAGCTCGAGGACATCGCGAAACCCCGCTGTTGTGATCATTCCGGTTTCTGCACCCCGCCCGACGATCAGCGCGTTGGTGGCCACGGTTGTCCCGTGGCCAACATATTCCACCACCGGTTTCGCGTTGGTGGCCTCTCGATAGGCTAGCAGCCCCTGTTCGATCCCGCCGGCAATTCCAACAGACGGGTCCTGGGGCGTGCTGCTGACTTTCCAGATGCTGATGTACTTCTTCCCAGTGTCGTAAATGCAAACATCGGTGAAAGTTCCGCCTGAGTCGACGCCGACCCGCACGGTCGGCAGCCCATCAACCTTGTCCAACATTGGTCTTGTACCTGGTAATTCGTAGCGAACAGAATGGCCTGTTCTTGGGGATTTGGTGCGCTATTGGGGCGTCACATCCATGCCAAAGATCGGCATCGACAGCTTCTTGATTGTCCCGTCTTCCAGCGCTTCAGCGATTGCCTTATCGAACATGGCCTTGAGGTCGGCGTCCTGCTTGCGAAGGCCTATGCCAGCGCCTTTGCCTACCACGCCGCCCTGAAAACAAGGGCCGACGATTTTCATGGAGTCTTTGCCCTGTTGGGCTGAGGCTGCCAGCAGAGCGTCCTTAGACCCTACGATGACATCGACCCGGCCGGAGACGAGGTCAAGGTCACGCGCTTCTGGCGTCTTGTATTGCCGCGTCTGGGCGACTCCCTTGAGATAGGCTTCGACGAAAGCGACTGAGGTGCCGGCTGATAGTGTGCCCAGCGTCTTGTCTTTGAATGCCGTTTTCAGGGGCTCCAGGGCGCTTGCCACGGCAGCCTCGTTGGCAAGGGGAATGATGCGATCGTCGGCCTGAAGCTTACTTGCGAGGTCGCTGTCGCTGGAGGTCGCAAAAGTGTAGCAGAGCGACGCATATGGCCTAGAGAAAGCAATAACCTCCTCGCGTTTCGCCGTGATGGCGACATCATCGATGATTGCATCGAACTTTCCCGCATTGAGTGCCGGGATCAGACTGTCGAACGATTGCGCGGTGATCGTGCACTTGACCTGCATTCTTCGGCAGAGATCATTTGCGAGTTCGATTTCGAATCCAGCGAGCGTGCCGTCGGGTTTGGTATAGTTCCAGGGTAGGAAACCTCCTTCGGTGACTATGCGGACTTCGGTCCATTTACGATCCTGAGCCTCGACCGTGCCTGCCGCGGCTAGTGCGATTAAGGTGGTAGCGATGACTTTGTTGCGCGTCATGATGTGTTTCCCGTTTCGAAGGTCGAATGATCAGTCGGCTGCTGCGTTCACCTGCCCAGAAATTGTTGGAAGCGAGGCGAATTGCTCTGCGTGAAGATCTCTTCGGGCTTGCCGTCAGCCTCGACGGTGCCCTGGTGCAGAAAAATGACCCTGCTTGAGACATCACGCGCGAAACTCATCTCGTGCGTGACGACAAGCATCGTTCGACCTTCTTCGGCCAGAGAGCGCATGACGCGCAGCACGCCGCCCACAAGTTCAGGATCGAGTGCTGATGTGGGCTCGTCGAACAGCATGAGGTTCGGGCGCATGGCGAGCGCGCGTGCAATTGCGGCGCGCTGTTGCTGTCCGCCTGATAGATGTGCGGGATACTGATTTGCTTTGTCTGCAATGCCCACTTTTTCGAGAAGGATGCGGGCTTCGTCGACGCATTCGGAACGTGGACGTTTAAGAACGTGGATAGGCGCTTCGATGATGTTTTGGAGAATGGTCATGTGCGGCCAGAGATTGAAGCTCTGAAACACCATCCCAATGCGGGAACGCAACCGGTCGACCTGAGCCGGGTCAACGCTTCGCGACGCTCCGCCACGGGAACGGCCAAATTTCACCTCTTCTCCCGCCACCCAAACCGTTCCCTCGCTCGGAATTTCCAGCATGTTGATGCATCTCAGCATCGTCGATTTGCCGGAGCCTGATGACCCCAAGATGGAGACGACTTCGCCTTCCCTCGCTTCGAGCGTGATACCGCGCAGAACCTCAAGCCCACCAAAACGCTTGTGAATGTTTTCAAGTCGCACCGCCGTCGTCATGTCAGGAATGCTCCAGGATCGATTTGGGCGGGAGAGGCGGTGGCGTATCAGCCTGTCGTAGGTGTGGCGTCAGGCGATACTCGAGAACTTTGACCGCGCGAGCCAACACGCCATTGATGGTAAGATAGATCACTCCCGCTGCCACAAACACTGCGATCGGTCGGTAGGTTGACGATGCGATCGAGGTCGCGATGCCGGTGACATCCATCAACGTGACGAGGGAGGCAAGCGACGTCGCCTTCACCATTGCCACCATTTCGTTGCTGTAGGCTGGCAATGCCTGACGAACGGCGAGTGGGATGATGATCCGGCGGAGAAGGAGCCTGCCAGACATTCCGCAAGCACGAGCGGCTTCTATTTCATTGCGCCCAACTGACAGCAGGCCGCCGCGAATGATCTCGGCCGCGTACCCTGAGCTGTTGATCACGAGGGCCAGCACCGCGCACCAATACGGTTCGCGCAGCACCGGCCACAGCAGGCTCGTGCGAATGGCGGTGAATTGGCTGAGTCCATAATAGATCAGAAACATCAGCACCAGCAGGGGCGTGCTGCGAATAATCTGAATGTAAAGCCAGGCTGGTGCATAGAGAGCGGCGGTACCAGAAAGCCGCATGCTGGCGATAACGAAGCCTAAGAGGATGCCGCCGATATTGGCGAGTGCCGAGAGTTGCAGCGTGAGGGGAACGCCACTAAGCAGGCTGAGAATTGTCTCTGCGATGAAGCGAAGGTCCGTCATGCCCTCGCAAAGCCCCGCGAATAATATCGTTCGGCTGCCTGAAACACGAAGCCAGATGAGACCGCGAGCGCGATATAGATTCCAGCAGCGGCCAGATAGAAATCAAACGGTAGTCGAGTTGAGCCAGCTGCGACTTGGGCCTGTCGCATCAATTCTGCGACGCCGGTGGCGGACAGAAGCGATGATCCTTTCAGAAGGCCAATCCAGACGTTACCGATTCCGGGAAGCGCATAGCGCATTGTGAGTGGAACGATTATTCGCCTAAAGCGCAGCGGCGTGCTCATCCCACAGGCTTTGGCGGCCTCGATTTGCCCTGGCTTCACCGTGAGGAAAGCGCCGCGGAAGACTTCGGTCATTTGAGCTCCGCCAACAACGCCGAGCGCCAGAACGCCTGCGAAAAAGCCCGGCAGCGCAAGAAATCCCGGTTGGTTGAAAAATCCGGCGACGCCGGTGAGGACCGAACTGCTGCCAAAGTAAAGCAGGTAGATAACGAGCAGGTCAGGAACACCTCGCAAGGCCGTCGTATAGGCCTCAGCGGCCAGCACCGCAGATCGGCCGCCTGTCAGCTTCGCACGGGCACCGAGAGCCCCAAAGAGAGCCGCAACCAGAAGGCCGCAAGCTGCCGCAGCTAGAGTTACGCTAGCCCCAATTAAGAGGATGCCACCCCAACCGTTGGGCCCAAATCCGAGCAAGCCTAGAGGTCCGAGTTGGATCAATTCGGCCACCCGCCCTGATACTGAATTCGGGCACAGAACAGGGCATGCTTTGATGCACTGGCGAAGCCGGAGCATAGCACTAGGCTCGGACGTTCTGATTCACGCATTACGCCATTCCCTCCCCCTCCGTCAGGAATTATGCCATATTCCCTATGTATGGAAAATTCAATACATCAATAGAATGTAATTTTCAATTCACAAATTTCTTGCTGCGCTCCTGAGGAGAGTGCGCCAATGGACTCGAGCCGTTGCGCAATGGAAATTCCAGACAGGAACCAGCGAAAATCAGGTCTTGTCGCAACTAGGACGCAAAGACCTTCCGCTTCTTCGACGAGTAATCGATCTGTTCAAGGCGCTTTTGGGCCTCGCCATTCATGTTGTTGCACATGGCGTCCAACAGCACCGAGACCAACGCGGCGAACGCAGCATGAGAATCGAAGACTAATCGAGTGCTGACTCGCGCCTTCAGCAGCATATCCGCAAGCTTCTGATGGTCACCGTAGCTGGCGTCGGAAATAAGCACGATGTGCATGCCGATCTGACGCGCAAATTCCAGCGCTCGAACGGTCTCTTTTGGATACAGCGGCAACATGAAGGCCAAAAGCGTGCGACCGCCGGCCGAAACACATTGCTCAAGCTGATCTTCTACCATCGACCCGCCACTCTCAATTACGCGCACGTCGGGATGCACTTTCGAGGCGTAGAAGCCGAACTGACAAGCAAGGCCGGCGGAGGCCCGCAAGCCAAGCACTGCCAGGGGACGAGAACCGGCGAGCACCTTGCCGATCCGGTCGATCTCGGATTCATTGATGAGCGACTGTGCAAGCTCTGAGAGGTTCGCGAGTTCAGCGAGGGCAGCAGCTTGATAGCGGTTGGTCTGTGCACTGGAGGCCGTCTCGTCAGTGGCAACCACGGCGCGCAGATATTTTCGCATTTCAAGGTAGCCGTCGAAGCCGAGTGCCATCGCAAATCGTGTTACCGAGGGTTGGCTGACATTGGCGAATTCAGCTAATTCCATGCTGGAAAGAAAGCCGATCTCTCCGCTGCGCTCGGTGAGACATTGAGCGATGCGTCGCTGGGCGGGTGTCAATCGTTGCCCCTCAGTCCGGCGATCGAGCTCCGCCTGGATCGCCTGACGGTCGCTCACTTGATTGCCCTGGAGTGGGGCTCCTGCCTCGGAAACCTGCTTGTTGTCTCGCTTCATGCGACTCGGCCCCATTGCTCATGTATCAATATATTCAAGAAGCAAGGGGCCGTATATTTTATTCTCAGGGCGTGGCAAAGCCCCAAACTGCGGCTTTGCCACGCAATCAGTTTTACAGCTTCATGCGTGTTCAGGCGTTGGCCGCTACAGCAGCAAAGCTGAGGACCTCCGCCGGTTTGCGGTGAGGGAAGGCTACGCCCAGATTCCACGGAAAGATGTAGTGGATCCAGCGATGCATGCGGATCACATACGTCATCATGGCCCCCGTTAATTCGACGTACTCTTCCTTGGTTGTCAGGGTGTCGAGTGCGTCGGAGTACATCTGGCCGATCTCGTGCATGTGGGTAATCCCCAGGTCGGTCATGAACTCGAAAACGTTGAACGTGCCCGTCAGAAATTCGCGCGATAACCGGTTGAGGGTTGAAAGCTCCATATCGTCGTACTGGGAGATTTTCAGAAAGCGATACATCACGTCGGCGCCGACCAGCATTAGATATGCTTCAAGGTGCACGAGCACCGAAAATGACTGCTCACCGCTTCCGGCGCCGCTATCGATGACGCCCCAGCGGATTTTCTGAATCTCTTCGGGCTCGTTGAACCACACCCGGTCGATTTCCTTTTCGATAAGCTTCTTGGCTTCCCGCCAATCGCCTTCGAACTTCGTGATTGCGGACATTATGAAGCCCTCCGGACGTTGATTTCGACGATGTTGCGGCGTGGCTGGGCGACAGTCTGTTCGTAAACGAGCTCGCCGAGCTTTTGCAGGATCGGCAGATCGCTTTCGAAGACCTCACCGAATTTGTTGACCTTCGCACTCTCGGTGATGCGGCCGTAGGTAAGGCAGATCGTCTGGCCGGGAGCGTAGAGATAGACCGCGCCGGGGTGGCGTACGACCATGTTGCTTCGACCAAGATGCACGATCCGGGTCGGCATCCAAATCGCCTCTCCGGAGACGACAACATGGCCAAGCACGCTTTGCAGTGGAAGCTGGGCGAGCACTTGCTGGACGACGTCAGGGTTTTCGTCCGCGAGCAATCTGGCGCGGAACGACAAGTCCACGCTGGGGGCGCGAAACTCGAGTGTTTCTGGTGATGACATTGGATCTCCTGGAAGCGAACGAACGGCATTCGCAACCCAAATGTATATATTCATTCATTTTGTCAATGCATGAAAATTACCAAAATTAAGGCGAGGCTGTGACATATTTGTCATAGACAAAACATCCCAATTGTATGCACCAATAGACCCGGTCGCGGGGGATATGCGCACCGGAGTTTGTTCAGATCACATTCAAAAGGGGGAGTAGGCATGAGCTATCTAAATCTTCGAGACTCTGCGGTTGCGATCAAAAAGCAAAAGAGGGTCGCACTCGGTTCCCTGGCCGTAATCGCTACGATCGTCTCAACGGCTACCGGCGCTCAGGCCGGTGATCTGCCCGTCAAAATCCCGGTCGACTACGTGAAGATTTGTAAGGAATACGGTCCCAACTTTATCTACGTTCCGAGCCTCCCGGGTTTGGCCGGGGTGGGCGGTACCTGCCTCAGGATTGGCGGGTTTGCACGTTCCGACTCATATACGGGCAATACGACGCGTGGTTCTGACATCGGCGTCATCAACAGCGGTCTCAAGCTCGGCCAGAGTGTCCAAGCGAAGAACCAAGTTGCTGAAACCGTGCGCGCAGACTTCCAGTTCGATGCCCGCACGGCTACCGATTGGGGGGTGCTGCGATCCTACTTGGAATTCCGCGGCGACTTCGGAACGAACTCCAACGTTGGCAATGTCAACAGCCCCGCCGGTTCGATCACGGGCGTCCCCACGTTTACGTTCGACAAAGCCTTCATTGACCTTGCTGGCTTTCACGTCGGTCGCGACGAAACTCAATATAACTTCCTGATCAACACCAACATATTCTTCCAGTTCGAAGCCTTCAGCGAATACTGGGTCAACCAGTTCGCCTACACCGCCCAACTCGGCAACGGCTTCACTGCTACGGTCTCGGTCGAAGACCCGACCACCGGTGGCACCCAGAAGTCGAACGCCACCGCTGGCGGCTTAACCGTATCTCGCAAGAGCGGACTTTCGTTCGCCTACGGCGGTTTGGATATTCCCGACATAATCGGGGCGCTGAAAGTCTCGCAGGCTTGGGGCGCGGCCCAGCTCTCGGTCGGCTACCACCAGCTCTATGAGACCTCTAGCACGAGCTTGGGGAACGTTCTCTGCAGCACCGGACCCTGCAGCGGGAACGGTTATGGCGTTCAGGCCGGCGTGAACTTCAACGTTCCGTTGTTCGGACCCGGGTCCAAGTGGGGTGTTCAAGCCGCGTACGCCGTTGGCGCGACAGGTTTGGCCTATTCTTGGGGCTACCAGGGGCTAGGGACCTTTGCTAGCGCCGATCTTGGCGCTGACGCGGCGGTTGCTAACGGTGTCCTGCAACTGTCCAGAGAGTGGACTATTGCTTCGGCTCTCGAAGCGCATATCACACCGACAATCGAGTTCGATCTTGTGCCGTCGTATTATGTATATAGCAACCAGAACACCGCCGGTCCGCTCAACTACAAGGCTTTCGAACTCGGGACTCAGATCAAGTGGACTCCATTCGGCAACCAGAGCTTGGCGATCTACACGGACTTTGAATACCGCCACATCACAGTCTCGGATTCTACGGTCGCCGCTGGCAACGCCCTGTTCAAGTCAGCTGACGCCTACATCGCCGACCTTCGCCTAAGGCGTAACTTTTGATCCTCGCAAGAAGATTAGAAGCCCGGCGTGAAAGCAGCGGGCTTCTAGTTGATCAAATACGACGATGCTACGTGGCTGGAATACAGCCAGGTCGTTGGGGTAATCGATCAGGCTCAAGAAGCCGGATTTTGCGGGGGAGGCCCTCCAGGGCCGAACCGCAGGACGAAACGGTGCCGTTCACCAGGATAAACCAGCCGCACGAAAGTGATGAGCTCCCCGTTAAGCCACGTGCGGCGCGCAACTGAAAAGCAAGCCGTGCCGACGGGTATCTTCAACTGCCGCGCAAGGATCTCGTCTGCTGAAATGGCTCGTAAAGAATGTTCTCCTTCAGACCATGCGAGATTAGCCACAAGCCACTCGCCGGGCGATATCTTCTCGAAGGTCTCGTCAGCCGCGCTGGGTACCACACGGAGATTGATCTGCCGTGCCTCGAGCGCGAAGGGCAACGAGTCGGCATAGTGCATGACATCGAAGCAGAGCATCTGACTTCGCAGAGGAACTCCAAGGTGATTCGCGTCGGTGAGGTCGGTGACCGTTCGGATCGTGCGACCGAGGATATTGAAGCTGTAGGTTCGGTCAGTCGACAGAACCTCCGCTCGAATGTCCGGAATGGTGAGTAGGGGCTCGGCCAGCCGAGGCATTGCGACAAAAGTGCCGCTGCGCCGCTTGCGCACCAGCAACCCGGACGCCGAGAGCCTGGATAGCGCCTTGCTCACAGTCATTCGCGAGCAATTGTAGACCTTGGTCAGTTCCTGCTCGACCGGCACCCGGTCGCCAGGCCGCCACTCGCCTCTCTCGATCTTGCCCTCAATATCCAGCTGTATCTCGAGATGAATAGGTAGCGCAGGATTTCGTGGGGCTTTGGGATGGGGGTGAATTGTGTCCCCGCGCGGCTTCTTCATTCAATCGTCTCGATTTCAAGGCTGCAAAAAGCTTAGTCCAAGTGGGTTATTCGTTTAGCCCAAAATGGGCATTCGTTTAGCCTTAGACTGGCATGTGCGTCGAGGGAATTGGTTTACGGCCCGGCGCCCAAGCTTCCTGCTGGAAACACGCAATCGTTAGTATTTTTTGATTATACGATATTCATATATAGTATATACATATTGGCTCGAGGTTTCGCACGCAAAGGCCTGAAGTCTTCTATGCCAACGCACTTTCAACAGCCCACTTCACGGACGAATCTCCCAATCAACGCGGCTCGGCTCTGGGCCGATGTGATGTCGCTTGCGGAAATCACCGACCCGGCGCGTCCCTATACACGACGTTCGTTCACTGCGCTGTTTCTGGAAGGTCGAGCCTGGCTGACACAGCGGTTCGTTGAAGCTGGTCTTTCCACGCGGATCGATGCGGCCGGCAATCTGATCGGCCGGATCGAGGGCCGACATCCCACACTTGGTGTGATTGCGATCGGATCGCACTGCGATACCGTACCGGCCGGCGGGCGGTTCGATGGCATCGCCGGTGTGGCGGCAGGACTCGAAATCATTCGTGCTCTGCGCGAAACGAACACGCGATTGAATCATACGATCGAGATCATCGATTTTCTCGCTGAAGAGCCGAGCGAATACGGCCTCTCATGCGTGGGTAGCCGCGGCATGACAGGAGCACTTGAAGGCAAGATGCTTGATCTCACTGAACCAGGAGGAGAGAAGCTTTGCGACGCATTGCGGCGCGTCGGAGGCGATCCTGATCGCCTCGCTCAGGCGAGACGCAACGATATCCGCGCTTTTCTGGAGCTGCATATCGAGCAGGGCATCGTGCTCGAATCCCGGTTGCTCGATGTCGGCATTGTTACCTCCATCGTCGGAATCCGCCGGATCGAGATAGTATTTCAAGGCGAGGCCGATCATGCCGGCACCACGCCAATGGAGCTACGTCACGACGCACTCGTGGCTGCTTCAAACACGGTTGTCTCCGTCCGGCGAGCAGCAGAACAACTTGCCGCTGAGGAAGGTTACTTCGTCGCAACTGTTGGCATCTTAACGGTCGATCCTTCGGCATCAAACATCGTGCCGGGACAGTGCCGTCTTGTTATCGACGCGCGGACAACGGAACCAACATTGACAAGGCGTTTCGTTGAGATCATCGAGCAAGAGAGCGCAGAGCACGCTGCTGCCGCCCGGGTCACGCGCGCCTCCTTTACCACGTTGTCCGACAGCAAACCAGTTGCCTGCGACGCCCATCTGCGTTCTGCCCTGCGCCGGGGGGCAAGCGATTTAGGCCTCGCCGACACCGATCTGCCAAGCGGAGCCGGTCACGATGCGGCGTTCATGAGCCGGATCTGTCCGTCCGCGATGGTTTTCGTGCCATGTCGCGGTGGCAAGAGCCACGCGCCAGAGGAATGGGCGGATCGTGAAGCCATTGCCGCTGGTACGGCGGTAGTTTATCAGGCGGTGAAGGCTCTCGATCAATCTTTGGCGCGGTCGGCGTAAGGCAGGTTCGGCTTTTTATACAGTAACACCAGATAGCAGACGCTCGAAACTCTCGGCACCATTCGAAATCGAACGTCATTTGGACGAAGCAAAATGGCTGCATCGCCCGGACCTAACGTGGCAGCGGCTTTTTCCGTGGTTACCTTCATGCCTTCGTTGAGCGAAAGGACGACGGCGATATCAGCACCGTCGAAGTCGTGAGAGGCTGGTTCCCAGACGCGCCGCACGCGATGACTGAAGCGTTGTCGCCGCGTCATAACGTTAAGGTCGGTGATCTCGCCCGAGGTGAGTTGTGCTGACGTTGCGAGTTCTCCGGCAAAACTGATCGCGCCAGATCTGCGATCCAACGTCACCGGGGCATTGTCGCCGATCTTTAGCGACAGCCCAATTCCCTTCACGACAGACAAAGTGCGGTCAATTCCTAAAAATTCGGAGAAGGGCCCATCTACCGCGATCTGCGCCATGCTGATGCGCCAGTCGAATGTATCTAGCGATGCGCCGGCTGGTTCCGCTGCGATCTCCGTGGTCGAGCCCCCGCCATTCTTCCATGGCGTTGTCGTCCGGTCGGTAGCACGAATGATGTTCAATGGGCCAGTCTCCCGTCAGCTTAGGCTCGGCAGATCGAGCTTGTTTGCTCGCGCTGAATCGATTGCGATGTCGTAACCGGCATCTGCATGGCGCATGACTCCGGTGGCCGGATCGTTCCACAGCACGCGACCGATCCGTCTGGCCGCCTCGGACGTGCCGTCGCAGACGATCACCATGCCGGAGTGCTGCGAGAATCCCATGCCGACGCCGCCGCCATGATGCAGCGAAACCCACGTGGCGCCGCTGGCGCAATTAAGTAGCGCATTGAGGAGCGGCCAATCCGACACGGCGTCGGAGCCGTCCATCATTGCTTCGGTTTCACGGTTAGGCGAAGCAACCGAGCCGGAATCCAGATGATCGCGCCCGATCACGACCGGCGCTTTCAGTTCGCCGCGTGCTACCATCTCGTTGAAGGCGAGGCCCAACCGATGACGGTCGCCAAGGCCGACCCAGCAAATGCGCGCGGGAAGGCCCTGGAACGCGACGCGCTCGCGCGCCATATCGAGCCGGTGGTGTAGCGCGGCGTTATCGGGCAGCAACTCCTTCACCTTGGCATCAGTGCGATAGATGTCTTCGGGATCGCCGGACAGAGCCGCCCAACGAAAAGGTCCGATGCCGCGGCAGAACAGCGGCCTGATGTAGGCCGGCACGAAGCCCGGGAAATCGAAGGCGTCCTTGACCCCCTCTTCAAGCGCCATTTGGCGAATATTGTTGCCGTAGTCGACAACCGGAATCCCCATGCGGTGAAAATCGAGCATGGCGCGAACGTGTTCGGCCATCGATTTGCGCGCAGCGCTGGCTACGCCTTTCGGATCGGTCTCGCGCCGTGCCTCCCATTCGCTGGTGGTCCAGCCCTTTGGCAAATAGCCGTTGACAGGATCGTGCGCGGAGGTTTGGTCGGTAACGGCGTCGGGGCGTACGCCGCGTCGAACCAACTCGGGAAAAATCTCGGCGGCGTTTCCGAGCAGCCCAACCGACACCGGCTTACGATCCCGAGCTGCCTGTTCGATGATCGCCAGAGCTTCATCGAGGTTGGTGGCCTGCCGGTCGAGATAGCGCGTGCGCAGGCGCATTTCGATGCGCGACGGCTGGCATTCGACCGCAAGGCATGAGGCGCCGGCCAGCACGGCCGCGAGCGGTTGCGCGCCGCCCATACCGCCAAGACCGGCGGTCAGAATCCATTTACCGGAGAGGTCGCCGCCGAAATGCTGCCGACCCATCTCGACGAAGGTTTCATAGGTGCCCTGAACGATACCCTGGCTGCCTATGTAGATCCACGAGCCGGCCGTCATTTGCCCGTACATCATCAGGCCTTTGCGGTCGAGTAGGCTGAAATGCTCCCAGTTCGCCCAATGCGGCACCAGGTTCGAGTTGGCGATCAGAACGCGCGGCGCGTCGGCATGGGTGCGAAACACGCCGACCGGCTTGCCGGACTGGACCAGCAGCGTTTCGTCGCCTTCCAGGCGCTTGAGCGTCGTCACGATGCGATCGAAACTTTCCCAGTCGCGCGCGGCGCGGCCGATCCCGCCATAGACCACGAGCTCGCCCGGCTTTTCCGCCACGTCCGGATCGAGATTGTTCATCAGCATCCGCATCGGCGCTTCCGTCAGCCACGATTTGGCGGAAAGCTCACTGCCGCGCGCGGCACGGATCACGCGGGCATTGTCAATGCGGGTCATGGTCTGAATTCCTTCAATTGGAGACGTCAGGCGCGCGGTGATGGCGCGCCGCGCCATACCCGGGTGTGGAGTGGATTGAAGCCCATCCGATAGACGAGCTCTGCCGGTCGTTCGATATCCCAGATCGCGAGATCGCAATATTTCCCGGCGTCCAGGCTGCCGGTCTCAATCGATAGCCCGAGCGCCTGAGCGGCCTCTCTCGTTACAGCGGCGATACACTCCTCGACGGTTAACCGAAATAGTGTCGCACCCATATTCATCGCCATAAGCAGCGATGTCAGCGGTGATGTCCCTGGGTTGCTGTCGGTCGCGAGTGCGATCCGTACGCCGTGTTGGCGCATCGCAGCGATCGGCGGCAGTTGCTTCTCGCGAATGAAGTAAAACGCGCCGGGCAGAACCACGGCGACGGTGCCAGCCTTGGCCATCGCCGCCATGCCGTCATCGTCGGCATATTCGAGATGGTCTGCGGACAGTGCGCCAAAGCGAGCGGCTAGCGAGGCACCGTGAAGGTTCGATAATTGGTCCGCATGAAGCTTGACGGGCAGACCCAAGGCTTGTGCTGTCGCGAAAACGCGAGCAGTTTCATCGGGCGAAAATGCAATCCCCTCGCAAAAGGCGTCGACCGCATCGGCCAATCCCTCCGCAGCGATCTGCGGCAGCATCGTGGTGCATATCTTGTCAATATAGTCGCTACTGCGACCCTTCATCTCGGGCGGCACCGTGTGAGCGCCGAGAAAGCTGGTTCGCACCGCGATTGCGCGCTCACCGCCGAGCTGTCGCGCGGCCTGCAATTGCCGGCGTTCGGTCTCGAGTTCGAGGCCGTAACCGGATTTGATCTCAATGGTCGTGACGCCCTCGGCGATCAATGAGTCAAGCCGCGGCCGCGTCGCGGCGACCAATTGCTCGACGCTGGCCTGGCGCGTCGCATCCACTGTCGAGACTATTCCGCCGCCAGCTCGCGCGATTTCCTCATAGCTTGCGCCAGCGAGGCGCTGTTCAAACTCCCGGGCGCGATTGCTACCGTAAACCAGATGGGTGTGACAGTCGATCAAACCCGGTGTGATCCAGCGGCCGTCGCAATCGGTTCGTTGCTTGGCCTTGAGCGTACCAGGCGCATCCGAGGCAGGGCCAGCATAGACGATGCGGCCGCCAGCGGCGGCGATTATCCCTTCATCGACCAACCCGAGGCCTTCACGCGACGGCGAAAGCGTAGCAAGGCGGCATCCGTGCCAAATGTGATCGACTGCTGTCATGAACTCTGCAGTCCGGTGCTAAAGTTACTTGCTTGCATCTCGCCTATTTGTATGTGCATATATGGCTAACTTGTCTATACATATAACATGAAACTCTGTCCGTCCAGAGGGGATGCTGACTGCGGAGATAAAGGATGACGGGGTTGTTTTTCGATGCGGCGCTGTTGCCCCAGGGCTGGGCGCACGACGTCAGGATCGCCGTCGATGCCGGACGCATTATTAGTGTCGGAAGTGGTGGTGCGGCGGAGCCCGGCGATGAGCATCATCGGATCGGGCTCTCGGGCATGTGCAATCTGCACAGCCATGCCTTTCAGCGGGGAATGGCCGGTCTGGCCGAGATCAGGGGAGCGTCGACGGACAGTTTCTGGACCTGGCGCGACGTCATGTATCGTTTCGTCGGACGCATGACTGCCGACGATATCGAGGCCGTCGCCGCGCAAGCCTATGTCGAAATGCTGGAGGCGGGATTCACCCGGGTCGGAGAGTTTCACTACATTCACCACGATGTTTCCGGGGCGCCTTACAAGAATCCGGCCGAACTGGCCGAGCGGATCGTCTCGGCTACGGACATTGCAGGCATCGGTCTCACACTCTTGCCTGTGTTTTATGCGCATGCGGGATTTGGCGGTCGAAGCCCCGATCCGGGCCAGCGGCGTTTCGTCAATAGCATCGACGGGTTTTCGCGGTTGATGGACGGTTGCCGCCGTGCAGTGGCGCGACAGGATGGCGCGATCGTCGGTCTCGCGCCGCACTCGCTGCGGGCCGTCACGCCTGACGAGCTTGATGCGGTGATAGCTCTCGTTCCAGACGGTCCGATTCATATCCACGTCGCGGAACAGACCCGCGAAGTCGATGAATGCATTGCCTGGAGTGGGCTGCGTCCCTTGCAATGGCTGTTCGACCATGCGCCGGTCGATCGCCTCTGGTGTCTTATTCATGCGACTCACGCGACATCGGCGGAAATCCTCGCGATGGCCAACAGCGGCGCGGTGGCCGGGCTATGCCCGGTGACGGAAGCCAACCTTGGCGACGGAACCTTTCATGCACCGGAATTCATCGAGCAGGGTGGGGTCTTCGGTGTCGGAACGGATTCCAACGTATTGATCGGTTTGACCGATGAACTACGGCAACTGGAATACTCTCAACGCCTCGCACTGAGGGCCCGGAATATCACGTCGTCCACCAACACCAACTCAACTGGCCGCGCGTTGTTCGACAGCGCTCTGCGCGGTGGTTCGCAGGCGCTCGGCCTGACCAAAGATGGACTGAGCGTGGGCGCGTTCGCCGATATCGTCAGCCTTGATGCGGAGAACACGGCGTTGGCTGGTCGCTCGGGTGACGCAATACTCGACAGCTGGATTTTCGGCGCCGGACGCCCGTTGGTTGATTGCGTATGGGCACGCGGCCGCAAGGTTGTTGAAAATGGCCAGCATCACAGTCGGCCGCAAATCGCGCGCCGCTTTCGTCAGACGGTCGAGGGGCTGCTACTCGCATGACCGCAAAAATTTCCGAAAAAGGACGAGAGAAAGAGCTACATCGGCGGATCCGCAGCGGGGGCCTCGACGCCATTCTTGGCGTGAAGCCGGATCAGACGTTGACGTTTAAGCAGCTTTCGTGGGGTTTCGGCGTCACGATGAGATCCGTTCGGCTTTCCAAGTGGCCGAACGGTAACTAGGCGACAGCGAGCGCCAACTGCGGCGTTCGCTGTCGCTGCCCCTTGGGGCGTTTCCTCCCCAGACTTGGTCGCGGCTTATGCTTGCGGCCACGGCCCCGCCGTCTCACGACGGCGGGGCATTTTTAAGCGGACCTGTTGGAGGGATTGCACCTGTCTCTGACATCTGAAACCCAACCGCAGCTCTACCATTTGTGTCAGGCCACAAGGCTTTGGACTATCCTCCTGCTCAGGCCAACGTGCCGATGCGCCGGTCGGGCGCTTCTGTTGTCCAAATACATGTCTCCGAAGCGGCCGCGCTGCGCGATCCCCAGCGGCAAACCGTGTGCCCAGAGATATCAAAGTCTATGCTGAGGTTTTGGCGCGTAGCGGAGGCGTAACGTCGACCGAGCCCGGCAAACTGATTGCGCCGACGATCGAGCGATTCATGGCGACCGATCGACCTTTGCGAAGGCTCGACGAAACGGTGATCAGTCTGTTCCCGCATCTGGCGCAGCCGAGAGGTCCGGATAGCGCTCGCGGAGCAGGTCGAGGAACGGATGCAGCGATGGATTGCTGTTGGCACGGCGCCAGTAGCCGCTGTGTAGCCCAATGTATCGGAAGGCTAACTCCAGTCATGGCTGAGAGATCAGGGGCCTCAATGGCACACTTTTCCGCACTGGCACTGTCGGCCGCTCTATCCATAAATCGATCGATGGCGGAAGGGCGCCAGCGTGCAAACAGACGATGCGCTCATTGAGGTCCCTATCATCGGCGCTCAAATGATGGTTCAGCCGCAAGTAGTCGGCCCAAGTCGCAGTTCGGAATGTCTCTGTCCAGCGCGACGTATCTTGGAGGCTCCGCAATAGCGTCCACCCGCGAGCACCAATACGGCTTTGGGCGCGGCGGCGCTCTCGCATGAGCCCCAGAAAGCCCTCGAGGTTTCTGCACGGGATGACATATTCGATCCTGATCGTGATAGGACCGCTACGCGGCTCAAGATCAAGAGCCGCGATGGGGATGTCATCACTCTCAGATGGACCCAAATCGGCTTCGGCGCGCTCGTGGATAGGCAGGAAAAAGCCAAGAGCAGCAACGAGCAACAGGGCTCCAAAAGAAGCTTCCAGCGCCGAGCCAAGCGAATAGCCCTGCGCCATCGCTCCCCACAGCCAACTGCCCAGCGCGATACCGTCATTCGTCAGCGCATAGTATAGCGCGATGGTGCGTCCGACAATCCAGCGCGGGCTCGCCCATTGAACGCTGATGTTCGATCCGGACCAACCGATCACCCATCCGGCTCCGCCGACCATGAGAGCTGCTGCCGCAACGAGCAGAGAGGAAGTTAGTGCTAAGCTGAGTGAGCAGGCGCCGCAAGCAATGCACGCTAGCTTCAGCAGAGTCTCCTCCGGCAACATCTGCCTCAAATGCCCTGAAATCAGGCCGGCCAGCAGGGCACCGCTGCCGAACCCGGCCATGAGCGCGCCGTATGCGACTGGCCCACCCTGCAAATGGTCGCGGACAACCAACGGCAATAGCGCGAGCGTGGAAATGCCGGCGACACCGAACAGGATTCCGCGAACTATGGCCGCGGTAATCTCCTTCGACATGATTGCAAAGCGGATGCCCCCCGAAATCGCAGTAATCAAAGCCTCTCGCGGCAGTGACGACGTAGGAACCGGCCACTTGCAGCGCCAAACCACCAGCAAAGGGACAAGGAGACATAACGTGTAGAGCGCAAAAGCCGTAAGTGGTCCAAAGGAGGCGAGGATGATTCCCCCAAGCGCCGGCCCGACGCTGCGGACCGTGTTGAAGCCGACAGATGTCAGTGTAAGGGCGGCGGGAAGGTCTCGCCTGTTTACGATATCACCAACCGAGGCCTGCCAGGCGGGGTCGTTGAAAGCGATCGCACAACCGGCCAGGAAGCTGAAGCCGAGGATAATCCAAGGATTGAGGAAGCCGAGGGCGACGACAATGGTCAGCGCGCCGCCTGCTACGGTCATCAGGCATCGGGCGGTCAACATGACCTTGCGCCTGTCGAAATTGTCGACGATGGCACCGGCGAACACGGACAGAAGGAAAGGAGGTAGAGTTGCCGAGGCTTGTACCAGTGCAACCATCAGGTTCGACGACGAGATCGTCGCCATGAGCCAGCTCATCGCGACCGTTTGGATCAACCAGCCGAGCCCGGACACCAGTCCCGCCAACCAGATCGCACGAAACGTACTGTTCTTGAGCGGCGAAAAAGGAGCGGACGAAATCGTTTGCGTATCGGGACGCATCTGCTTGTTCATAGCTTCCAAGTCACCTCAGTCAGACGATGCGTCGGCCTTGCTCTCGGCAACCGAACTGTTGATGACACCTGCACATTACTTCATAGAGAGTGCGGACACAGATCCAATGCTGCCTAATCGCGCCGAATTGCTGCGCGAAGCCTCGCCACGGAGCAGAATCCGACCTTGATCTTGGCGACTTACGAGTGAACCGACGGGTAGCGCAAAACGGCAAGGACGCCAATCGCGCCTTCAGGCTTGGACCTGGTGAAGACAAGCGGCTATGTGACCATTGACGCAGGTTTTCTGCGCAATCCCGCCTCTTTAGCAAAATTCCGGCTTTGAATCCGTCTATCTTTTTGTTGGCGACATTTTTCTCGGCAGTTCGGAGCATCGCATGGCGAGCCACGGCTCTCTTGGTATTCTGGAACTCGAGCGTGGCCTGCCACCGGATATGCCTCGCCCAACGCCGGCGTTCGGATCGTTGCGCCATCCCGCCACTTTTCAACGACCAGCGATCTTCGAGACAGTACCCGGGGCGTGGGTCGAGAATGTCGTCCGCGGCGATCCCTCGCTTGAAGGAGCGTATGTTCAATCAGCACAACGACTCGTGTCACGAGGAGCCATCGCGATCAGCTCAAACTGCGGCTTTTCGGTCCGGCATCAAGCGGCGATTGCCGCAGCAGTGAACGTTCCTGTCGTGATGTCGAGTTTGCTGCTGATTCCGACACTGCTGCGCCAGCTGCCTGCCTCCGCAATGATGGCGGTGCTCACTTATGATTCCGCGCATTTGACGGAAGATCTGCTTGACCTGGAAGAGGCGGCGCAGCGCGCCCGCATCGTCATTGGCGGCATCGAGGGCGGAGAATTCTGGCACAATGAATTGAAGCGTCCGGTGCCTCCCACGAGCGTAGCCAGCATCGAATCGGATGTGAAAGCATGTGTTGCGCGCCTTCGCACGGCACACCCGGAGATCGGCGCGATCCTGCTCGAATGCGCGGGCTTTCCGATTGTCGCACCCACCATCCGTCGCCTCGCCAAACTGCCTGTCTATGACATCGTGAGCCTGTGCTGCACGACCATTGCTGCTCTCGACTGATTCTATTCAATGAAGCCGAGTCCTTCGCGGCGTCTCCGACCGCTGGGCAGGGATTTGGATGAGGGGTCAGTCGCGAGAAGTGGTCTAGGACGCCTCGACAGCCTTTGCTCGGGAGCACAGTGCGCGCAGCCTGGCGTGGACGGCGTCAAGTACGCGCCGACCTTATCTTATCCTGCGAAACAACTCCTGGGCCGGCGCGGAGTTTGCATCCCTCATCACAGCTGAAGGCGTGGTGGGATCTCGATGCCGGGCTTCCGGTACTCACGCGGACTCGGCTTTCTGAATGACCCCAGCCATTTCGGGCTCTCGCCAGGAGCCGCATTTCAGCCTGAATACTGCGGCCGTCTTACATTTGCGCAGGATTCCTGCACAAGCTGACCTAATTTTACAGCTTTTCATCCCCTTGCCGGAGCTACGCTTTGCAGATCGTGAGCTGACAGTTTCGAGAAGGCCAGGGAGCGCAATCCAAGTGCAGAGCACGGCCGCAAGCGCGCGATTACTCAGTTCTCCGAGGAACGGCATGAAATCGTCCGCAGCTGAAGGGGAAGGCGGGAAAAAGCACTGGCTGCCGCTCCTGGCGCCGGCATCTCTTACGCTCTTTGTCTTTCTGCTGATTCCAGCTGCGATCGTGCTGCGGATCAGCTTCTATCCGGGGACGTCGACCATCGGGGCAACAGGTTACTCGCTTGCTCAATATGTGAAGTTCTTTGGCGATTCGCTGTATCTGTCGGTGCTGTGGGAGACCGTGGCGTATGCGCTGATCGTCTGCCTCGGCTGTCTCGTCCTTGGTTTTCCCGTTGGGTATTCGCTGGCGCGCCACCCGCCTGCCAAACGCCGCCTGCGAATGCTCCTAGTCATCGTCCCGTTGACGCTGAGCCTGGTCGTGGTCGTGTTCGGCTGGATGGTGCTTCTGGGCCGGCAAGGCCTGGTCAATAACATGCTGCTCTGGCTCGGCATTGTGGCTAGCCCACAACAGCTGCTGTTCAATCGAACTGCCGTCGTGATCGTTCTGATCCAGCAGTTCCTCCCCTTCATGATCCTTTCGGTGATGAATGTGGTCATGCAGATTGATCCTGTCCTGGAGCAGGCCTCCACCAGCCTGCGTGCAAATCGCGTCCGGACGTTCATCAAGGTGATCATTCCGCTCTCCACACCAGGCATTCTGGCCGGACTCTCCTTGATTTTTGTCATGGCCGTTTCTGCATTCGTGACACCGCGCCTGGTCGGCGGCCCGCGCGCTCAAATGGTCGGTGGGTTCATTTATGATCAGATCCTGACCACATCCAACTGGCCATTCGGCGCCGCAATGGCCTTCATTCTACTCGCCGTCGGCTTCGGACTGATGGCCATCCTGAACGCCACGCTCATTCGTCCGCTCACGAGAGGCCTCCATGTTCGCTGACGCTGTGGACAGAATACTGGCGGTGTTGGGCAAGCTCGTTCGTGTGCTCGTCTATCTGGCGCTCATCCTTCCCGCCGTCATCGTAGTCGCGACGTCGTTCACGTCCGGCGACGCTATGCGGTTTCCGCCGACCGGCTTCTCGCTGCGCTGGTACTACGCCTTCTGGGACAGCCCACTCTTCATCGACTCCCTGATCCTGAGCTTGAAGGTCGCTGCACTTGCAACAGTTCTGTCCCTTCTGTTCGGTTTTGCCGCTGCTTTCGGAATAGAGCGGTGCGATTTTCGCGGCCGCGAGCTCATGCGCGGCTTCATGCTTTCTCCACTGCTGATTCCCGCCGTCGTCCTCGGCCTCGGGCTGATGCAGTTGCAGGTCTGGATCGGCCTTAGCCAAACCTTTGTTGGCCTGCTGATCGGGCACGTCGTCGTGACGCTTCCTTACGTGGTCCGCACGCTGTCGGCCAGCATGGTGCTGTTCGACCGCAATCTCGAGCAAGCCGCAATGAGCCTGCGCGCGACGCCCGCGACGGTCTTACGAACGGTAACGATCCCTCTGCTCGTGCCGGGTATCATTTCCGCTGGCGTATTCGCGTTCGTCACCTCATTCGGAAATGTAAGCCTCTCGGTCTTTCTCGGCGCCGGCGGCAATGTCACTCTTCCAGTCCAGGTGCTGGCCTATGTCGAGCAAACCGTGGATCCACTGGTTGCCGCCGTGTCCTCAGTTGTGATCGTCTTCACTCTCGTCGCCATTTTGATTGCCGACCGCATCTCGGGACCAAAGTCCGTCATCTAGGAGAAACATGCATACTCTCGTTCAAGATGCATTTGCGTCCAGCCGGTCGCGCGAAACGATCGTCTCCTTCCGACACCTGCGGAAGGACTACGGCGCCATCACCGTTGTGCCCGACTTTTCGCTCGAGATCCGCCGCGGCGAACTCGTGTGCCTTCTCGGCCCCTCAGGATGTGGCAAGACAACGACGCTCCGCATGCTGGCCGGCTTTATACCGCCGACAGGCGGCGAAATCCTGATCGATGGTCAAGATGTGACGCGTGTCCCCGCTTATAGGCGGGACGTCGGAATCGTATTTCAGAACTACGCGCTCTTTCCTCATATGACCGTGGCCAAGAACGTCGAGTACGGCCTCGTCAACATTGGCATGAAGAGAGGCGAGCGGATCAAGCGGGTCGATGACATGCTGCGCCGCGTCGAGCTGCAGCATCTCTCTGAACGCTACCCCCGCGAGCTCTCGGGCGGCCAGCAACAACGCGTTGCGCTGGCGCGAGCGCTTGCGCTGCAGCCAAAAGTGCTGCTCCTCGATGAGCCCTTCTCGAACCTGGATGCGCAGCTGCGCGTGCGACTTCGCGAAGACCTCCATGCGCTGATCCGCAGCCTCGAAATGACGACGCTCTTTGTCACTCACGATCAGGACGAGGCCCTCACACTGGCGGATCGGATTGTGATCATGAACAAGGGCGCGGTCGAGCAGGTCGGTAGCCCAGAAGATGTCTACGATGCTCCAGCAACCCGCTTCGTGGCTGAATTCATCGGGCGGTGCTCCCTGTTGGACGGACAATGTCTCGATGGAAAAGAGTTCAAAACCGATGACGGGCTGGGCCTGCCAGCTTCAGGATGCTCTGGCCGGGCAACTGCGGTCGTCAGGCCAGAGAGCGTGAAGAAGGCGGACGAGATGCCGCAGATTGCGGCACACCGCGCTGTTGTCGAGGCAAGCGACTATCACGGAGCTCTGACCCGCCTGCACCTTCGTATCGGCAGTTCCAAGCTGATCATGGATACCAGATTTGCCGTAGGCCAAAAGCCGAGGCCAGGGGACGAGATCGATATCGCCATCGACCCGACCGGCTTGCGCTTTGTACCCGCCGCTCAGTGAGAAAGCGGACCTAGCAAAGCGGAGCATTGCTTTTCACCAAGCGCAATGAGTGGAGGAGGAGACCATGAGAAGACGGGACTTTCTGGCGGCAGGTGCCGCCTCGGCTCTGGCAGCCATCGTAGCTCCGGCCGTGCATGCTCAGCAGAAGAAGTTTGCAGGCGTAACGCTCCGGGTCAACGGCTACGGAGGGACCTATGACAAAGCTCTGATCGAAGGGGTTGCCAAACCGCTCGAAGAAAGCACGGGCTTGAAGGTCGAATATATCCCGTCGAGCCCGTCAGCTGATATTGCAAAACTTCTGTCGAACAAGAGCAATCCTCATATCGATCTCCTGATGGCCGATAGCCCGCTCATCCCACAGGCGATTGCGGGCGACATCCTTGACCCAATCAGCGCGTCGGACGTCCCCAACCTGTCGCGGGTGCTTCCGGGTTTTCGCGAGTTCGGCGATTACGGCGCACCATTCAGCGTCGCGTCGATCGTACCCGTCTACAACGCGAGCACGGTCAAGCCGCCGCTGACGGGTTTTTCCGACATCGCTCGGCCGGACCTGAAGGGAAAGGTCTCGACCATGCCGGCCAACAGCTACACGGGCTGGATGGTCTTGCTTGCTCTTGCCGAGGGCAACGGCGGGTCTTTGGCAAATATGGAGCCCGCCTACAAGGTGCTCGCCGCCGCCAAGGACAATATCATTGCGACGCCTCCGAGCTCGGTTGCACAACTGCAAGCCTTCACACAAGGCGAGGCGCAAGCCGGCACATTGTGGGACGGCCGCGCCCATGAGGCGCGGAAGTCCGGAACTCCGCTGCAAACAGTCGTCGCCCGAGAAGGCATCTATGCCGTGACGTCCTACACGAACATCGTGCGTGGATGCCGCAACAAAGAGGCGGCACTCGCCTACATCAATCAGCTTCTTTCCGATCGGGGCATGCTCGCGGTCCCGAAAGCGCTCCGCTATGGGCCCACGACCGACGTCGAACTCGGCGAGTTGAAGGCGGAGATCCTCATCAACTCCCAGGAGCGCGCTGCCTTGAAGAAGCCGATCGACTGGAAGGCTTTCATGGCGCAAGGCGCAGCTCTCGGTGAGCGCATGACCAAGGAGCTTAGAAGCTGAGCTGTCATTCTCCGATCGGCATCAATACCCCAGCCGAACTGATCGTTTCGCTCTTAAGGACCGGGGGCGCCTTGGGGCGCTTCCTCTCAAAAGCAGCTACCAGCGGTACGGAGTTTGTCGCAGTGATCAACAACGTCCGCGCCGTCGTGCGCGTCGGGAGCCAATCTTGCAGCTTTGCTGCGCTCGATGAGGTCGACTCGCTGCTTCCCGCTTGTCTCGCTCTGCTACGTTCCGACCGTTAGCCTCAACTCATCTTGGTGCCCAGGTGAACATGAGAACAATCGACAACAGCTTGCTATCCGGCGTCGAGCGGGACGCGATCATCGAGATGCGCCAGGCCATGCATCGCGAGCCCGAGCTTTCCAATAATGAATGGAAAACTCAGCAAAGGATCCGTGACGCTCTGGAACGGTTCGGATTGTCGGACGCCAAGATCTTCCACAAGACAGGCCTCTACGTCGATATCGAAGGGGCGGCCGAGGGACCACGGCGGGCAATCGCTCTTCGCGGCGATATCGATGCATTGCCGATCCAGGAAACGCGGGATGACCTGCCTTACCACTCGCAGGTTCCTGGCTTGATGCACGCCTGCGGCCACGACATGCACGCCTCGATCGCCCTTGGCACCGCGCTCGCCTTTCACCGGATGCGAGAGAACTTTTCCGGCAAACTTCGCGTGATCTTCCAGCCCGCCGAGGAGGCTGAACCCCTCGGCGGCCGCTCAGTTGCGGAAGAAGGGCTACTCAAGGGCTTTGAGGCCGCCATCGGCTTCCACGTCAAGACCGATCTGCCTGCCGGCATGTACGGTGCACGCGCAGGCGCGGTGACCAAGTCAGCAGATCAATTCGCGCTCAAACTCATCGGCACCATGGCTCATGGCGCTAGGCCCCACGCGGGTGTGGATGCTATCGCGATGGCGGGAGCGTTCATCAACGAAGTCCAGAAGATCGTATCGCGAGAAATGCCGTTTGCAGACGGTGCGATCATCACGATCGGCACTATCGCCGGCGGCGAGGCTACAAACATCATCTGCCCGTCTGTCACCATGACCGGCACCATCAGGACCAGCAGTCCCGAGAGACGAACGCTCCTCGTCCAACGCGTTCGAGAGATCGCCGAGGGCGTCGCCGCCATGCATCGTGGGAAAGCAGAATTCTCTCACCGATTTGGCGAGCCGCCCGTCGTCAATGATGCTGCCATGGTCGACCGGTTTCGACGGCTGGTTGTCGACACCGTCGGGGAGGATCGATTTGCTGACAAAATATCGCCGGTCGCCGGCGGCGGCAGCGATGACTTCGGCTTCTATTCCACCTGCGTACCTTCGCTGTATTTCTGGTTCGGCAGCGAAGATGAGCGCAACCATTCCGGCGTTCACACCCCGACATTCGGAGCATCGGACGACCTTCTCGTTCCGACAACTGAACTCGCAGTCCGATACTGCCTCGAGATGCTCAACTCTTAAGTGACCTCACGTGTTCGACCTCGTTCACAAACCTGGCGCTAAAAAACGCATGATGATCGAATTCATGCGAAACCGGATGCCGCCTTCTCCTTTGGAGTCTTGCCGGCCGCGCTGTCTGCGGCTTGCGCCGAGAGCCCCGCGCTTCTCAGCTTGCCGGCGCCGACCTCGTCAATGATCAACAAAGAACGTACTCAACCCAAGGAGATGATGCCATGACAATGCCCAAAGCCACGCCGGTGTTTCCCCGTGCCGAATATCTGCGAAGATTGGCTGCGGTGAAATCAGAGATGGAGCGGCGCGAGGTTGATGTCCTGGTGGTCACGGCCCCAGCCAACATTACCTATCTGTCGGGATATACGTCCAAGTCCGGATACGTGCCCCAGGGACTGGTTGTGTCGCTGAAGGATGAAGAGCCGACGTTCTTGACGCGTCGAATGGATGGACCTGCGGCGATCCACCAGATGTTCATTGATCGCAGCCGCGTGATCGGCTACCCCGAAGCCCTGATCGCCAATCCCGATCGCGACGGTTACGATGCGATCATCGACTTCATCCTGGAGAAGGAGGGCCGACCGAAGGCGGTCGGCGTCGAAACCAAGCTCCTTCCAGCGTTGACCGTCGAGAAATTCAGGGCTCGGGTGACGGGAGCCAAAATCGTCGATTGCACCAACGCTGTGACCTGGATCCGGGGCGTGAAATCGGATCTGGAGATTGCCTTGATGCGAGAGGCAGCCGCCATCTCCGATGCCGGCATGCTCAAGGCAAAGGAAGTCATCCGTCCGCGCGTACGCGAGGCAGATGCTTCTGCCGAGATCATAGCGACGCTGGTGCGAGGCGCCAACGGCAAGCCCGGAACCGATCTTGCAAGCTTCTTTCTGTGCGCGACACCCCGCACGTCGACCTGTCACATCCGTTGGACGGAGGACGTCTTCCAGCAGGGCTCACAGGTCAACCTCGAGTTTAGCGGCGTTCGTCACGGCTATACATCTCCACTGATGCGCACCATGTCCATCGGGAAACCGTCAGATCACATTCGTCGGCTCCATGAGGGCGAAGTCGCAGGTCTGGAAGCTGCCCTTGTCGCGGCAAAAACCGGGAGTACCTGCAACGATGTCGCAGCAGCCTTCAACACGACGCTCAAGAAGCACGGGTTTGAGAAGGAATCGCGCTGCGGTTATGCCGTTGGGATCGATTGGACCGAGCCGACGGCAAGTCTGAAGGAAGGGGACATGACCGTCCTGAAGCCGAACATGACCTTCCATCTGATGCTTGGAAACTGGATCGGTGAAGACGTTGGCTATGTGATCAGCGAAACTTTCCGCGTCACCGATGCCGGCGGTGAACCATTCACCAAGTTGCCGCGCGAGCTCTTCGAAATTTCCACGTAAGGCAGTCCAACGTATCGGCTCCAACGGCCAGCTCTCTGGTCGCTGGTTGCCATCACTCGTGAAATGTCGCTTAGCCGCGCGTAAGCCGAGAGTATTTGCTAGCACTCGCAGTAAACCTGCGATAATCTTCTGCCATACGCAGGAAAAATGCGAATGGCCTTTGCATACGATCGCCTGGATGCGCGCATCATGACGCTCGTCCAGGCTAATAATCGTCTCACATCAGATGAGATTGGCGAGCGCGTTGGGCTCTCTGCAACCGCGGTCCAGCGGCGGCTCAAGAAACTTCGAGACGCTGGAATCATCGAGGCGGACGTATCGATCGTTTCGCCAAAAGCGGTCGGCCGCCCGG
This sequence comes from Bradyrhizobium sp. CCGUVB23, assembly GCF_024199885.1. Lineage (NCBI taxonomy): Bacteria > Pseudomonadati > Pseudomonadota > Alphaproteobacteria > Hyphomicrobiales > Nitrobacteraceae > Bradyrhizobium > Bradyrhizobium sp. CCGUVB23. Next base: position 2,667,945 of record NZ_JANADQ010000001.1, on the reverse strand, counting down.
TCTCAATGTTGGTGCTCGTCTCACTCGAGCGAGAGCGGGCAGACATCATCGACAGGTTCAAGCAAGCGTTGCGAGCCAATGCGGAGGTCATGAGCGGTTACTATGTGACGGGAGAGGCTGACTTCGTCATCATCGTCACGGCTACCGACATGGAAGGCTACGAGCAGTTCACCCGCCGCTTCTTCTATGAAAATCCCGACATCAAGGGCTTCAAAACCCTAGTAATCATGGACCGGGTGAAAGTCGGCTTCACGATTCCCATTGAGGCGCCCGAAACCAACACCTAGGGCTTCTGTTTGGGCATGCGCCTGGGTCCTCAATCAACAGGAATCGCGAGAAGATTCGAGGACAGTCATTGCGGGCAGGGGACTCGCGTTGATGCGCGATTCCTCCTTTCGGTCTTCCACCGACTTGCCTTGTCGATGCCGGACACGGCTCTGCGGGAAAAGCGCGCAGGTGGATTGGGGCGGGGTCAACCGATGCGGTCCAGTGGGCAGCAGCCGTAAATCGATAATCGGCGTCGAAACCTTCCAGTAGCTGCATTCCTGCGGCCTTGTGCGCTTTTTTGCAGGATTAAATAGCAGAAGCGCTCTCACTCGCCGCTTTCCTGTGAGGGGGCAGCTCTAAATTGATGGCTCACCGATGTTTATGGGAAGCCATTGATGGAAGGTCTTGCCCCCGCAGCACTCAAGCAGCTGAGACACCCGGATCTGCTCCAGACACGCGCATTTTTGGATGGTGCCTGGGTCGAGACGGGCCGGACCCTTCCGGTCATCGATCCTGCAACGGGTGAGCGCCTCTGCAATGTGACTGCTTGCAGCGCCAGCGACGTTGATTTCGCGGTCAAGGTTGCTGCCAGGGCATTCCTGGATTGGCGCGAACGCCTGCCAAGTGAGCGCGCCGCGGTGTTGCGCAGTTGGGCTTCGGCGATGAGACAAAACGCCGAGGATCTTGCCGTCATCATGACCTGCGAGCAAGGCAAACCGCTCCTCGAAGCCCGCGGCGAAATCGCCTATGGCGCCGATTTCGTCGATTGGTTTGCCGCCGAGGGACTGCGCGCCTACGGAGATACGATTCCGAGCCATCTGCCGGGTAGCAGACTGTCAGTTCAGATGCAGCCGATCGGCGTCACGCTCGCAATCACGCCCTGGAATTTCCCTTCTGCGATGATCACGCGCAAGGCTGCGGCTGCCCTTGCGGCAGGCTGCAGCATGATCGTCAAGCCCGCACCGGAGACGCCGCTCTCTGCCCTTGCCCTCGCGAAGCTCGCTGAAGGAGCTGGTATGCCGGCCGGTGTATTCCAAGTCCTGACGGGCGAAGCGCCTCCACTGACCAGGAAGTTGCTCGAGCACACCGAGATTCGCGCCTTTTCGTTTACAGGATCGACGGACGTCGGACGCCTCCTGCTCGGTCAATCCGCGCAGACCGTGAAGAAAGTCTCCATGGAGCTCGGAGGTCACGCTCCCTTCCTGCTGTTCGATGACGCCATGCTCGACGCATCGGTCCGGGGATGCATGGTCGCGAAGTTCTCGACATCAGGCCAGGATTGCCTGGCCGCGAACCGCATCTATATCCAACGCGGCATTTACCAGCGTTTCGTGCGCGACTTTGCCGACGCGGTCGCGAAATTGAAAGTCGGTCACGGCTTGGCAAGCGGCACTGACATCGGTCCGATGACGCGTCCCGCTGTGGCCGAGAAGTGCCGCGAGCACATTTCGCAAGCCTTGTCAGCCGGGGCACGCATTGTTGCAGGCGGACAGGATAGTCCACTCGGCGGCAACTTCGTCACTCCGACTGTGCTTGCGGACGTCACCGACGACATGCTGATCGCGAAAGAAGAAACGTTCGGTCCTGTCGCGGCTATTCTTCCCTTCGACCACGAGAACGAGGTGATCGCGCGGGCGAATAACTCCGAGATGGGTCTGGCGGCATACGTCTACACACAAGATCTCGCGCGCGCCATGCGCGTGACCGATCGCCTCGAGTACGGAATGGTTGCCGTGAACACACCAAAATTCACCGGCGCGCCCATACCGTTCGGAGGGTGGAAACAGTCGGGCCTCGGCCGGGAAGGCTCGAAGCTCGGATTGGCCGAGTATCTGGAGCCGAAATACGTTTGCCTCGGCGGCCTTGCAGCTTGAAAGGACAAAGACAGTGACTATCGATATCGCGAAGATCAGCGAATTGGACCGCCGCTCGGTCCTGCATCCTTTCACACAGCTGAAGGAGTTTGCGACTGGAAAAGCCGGTGATCCGACCATTGTCGAGACCGGTAAGGGCATTCGCATCCAGGATGCAGCCGGCAAGGAGTTTATTGACGGCTTTGCCGGGCTCTATTGCGTAAACGTCGGCTACGGCCGGACCGAAGTTGCGGAAGCGATCTCGCGGCAGGCTTATCGCCTAGCCTATTATCATTCCTACGCCGCGCATACCACCGATGAGCTGGCAATTCTGTCGGATCGCCTGGTGAAGATGGCGCCCGGCAAGATGAGCAAGGTCTTCTACGGAATGTCCGGCTCGGACGCGAACGAGACGCAAGCCAAGCTGGTCTGGTACTACAACAATCTTCGTGGCAAACCTCAGAAGAAGAAGATCATCTCAAGAGACCGCGGTTATCACGGCTGCAGCATCATCTCCGGCTCCATGACGGGGATGAGCTTCTATCACGATCACATGGACTTGCCGTTTTCTCAGGTCCTCCATACAGGCGTTCCACATCACTACTGGGGCGCGCAACCTGGGGAAACCGAGGTCGAATTTTCGAAGCGCCGGGCTCGCGAACTTGACGAACTCATCCAACGGGAGGGGCCGGAAACGGTCGGCGCCTTCATCGGCGAGCCCGTCCTCGGCACCGGCGGCATCACACCTCCGCCGGAGGGGTACTGGGAAGCCATCCAAGCCGTCCTACGCAAACATGACGTGCTACTCATTGCGGATGAAGTGATCACAGGGTTTGGTCGTACCGGCTCCATGTTCGGCTCGGACCATTACGGCATAGAACCCGACCTGATCACCATCGCCAAAGGACTGACATCGGCTTATTTTCCACTGTCCGGCGCAATCGTCAGCGAGAAAGTCTACCGGGTCATGGAAGATGCTGCCGACCGGGTCGGTGCATTCTCCCACGGTTATACATACTCCGGTCATCCAATCGGCGCAGCTGCAGCCAATGCCGTACTCGACATCGTGGAGAAGGAGGATCTCCCTGGCCAAGCCGACGCGGTCGGAAGCTACTTTCAGGCTCAGCTGCGGACGAAATTCGCTCAGCTGCCGATCGTCGGAGAAGTACGCGGCGTCGGCCTGATGGGTGCAATCGAGTTCGTGGCTGATCGCGACAAGAAGACCCGCTTCGATCCGGCGCTCAAGGTCGGCGCTCGAGTTTCAAAGGCCGCGCGCGACCGCGGGCTGATTGCGCGAGCCATGCCTCATGGCGATATTCTCGGCTTCGCGCCTCCTCTGGTCATCACGATCGCCGAAATCGACGAGATGGTCTCCATCACGGAGTCCGCGGTTCGGTCAGTGATGGATCAGCTCGTGCAGGAAGGTCAGAAAATCTGATTCTGTGGTGGCCCCTATCGGCGCCGCGGGCTGCACTCAAGGCCGCTGCGCTCGCCGCTTCGCTGGATCGGTGAAATGACGCAAACTTCCACAAATTCGCGAAAGGGGCGGACCGCGGGACAACTCCTCCTCCGAAGCCGCGCGGATGAGCTTCTCGGCCAGCGCCACCTCAGCAGATGCGAGTTCTGCGAACGGCCCGACTCACCCGTTCGATGGCGTCGCTCACCTGACGAGAAGCACTCCATCCTCTCCACACGATCGGCTGTAAACCTGCGCGAGGGGCCGAACGTTGCTCAATTGCTGCATCGTTTGGCCGCTTCTTTCGCAATTTCACTGCGTGTTTGCAGTTAGAAGAGGCGACGGCAGAGCGGAGATTTCAAATTAAGGTCGGTGTTCCCAAGGAAATTAAGACTCATGAATACCGGGTGGGCCTCACACCCGGCGCCGTCCGCGAATATGTCGCAGCCGGTCACTCCGTCCTGGTCGAGACTGATGCCGGTGCAGGTATCGGCGCAACAGACGAGAATTATCGAAATGCCGGGGCGACAGTCGCGAACTCTGCCGGCGAGGTGTTCGCCTCGAGTGAGATGATCGTAAAGGTGAAGGAACCACAACCTTCCGAATGGGCTCGGCTACGAGAGAACCACATCCTCTTCACTTATCTTCACCTGGCGCCGGATCCTGAGCAAGCCAAGGGTCTCCTGAAATCTGGGTGCACTGCAATTGCTTACGAGACAGTGACGGATGCTCAAGGCGGCCTTCCGTTGCTCGCGCCCATGAGTGAGGTTGCGGGAAGGCTTTCGATCGAAGCGGCGGGCGCAGCTCTTAAGCGATACGCGGGGGGAAGGGGGCTTCTGATCGGCGGTGTACCGGGCGTCCAGCCGTCCCGCATTGTTGTGATCGGAGGTGGTGTTGTCGGTGCGCACGCAGCACGAATGGCCGTCGGCTTGGGTGCTGAGGTCACAATTCTCGATCGCTCGATACCGCGGCTTCGCGAACTGGTTGAGTTGTTCGAGGGCCGGGTTCGTACCAGATTTTCGACGATAGACTCAGTCGAAGAAGAAGTCTTCGCTGCGGATGTCGTGATCGGCGCAGTTTTGATTCCCGGCGCTAGCGCGCCGAAACTCGTCAGCCGCGGCATGCTGCGCTCGATGCGGAAAGGCTCGGTCATCGTCGATGTTGCCATCGATCAGGGAGGCTGCTTCGAGACGTCTCATGCCACGACGCACGCAGATCCGACGTATGAAGTCGATGGCGTTATCCACTATTGCGTGGCCAACATGCCCGGAGCTGTCCCATTCACCTCGAGCCAGGCGCTGAACAACGCGACACTGCCGTTCGGATTGGCGCTCGCCAATAAGGGATTCGCAGCCGTGCTTGAGAATCCGCATCTTCGCTCGGGTCTCAATGTCTACCGGGGGCGCCTCACCTATAAGGCAGTCGCCGAAAGCCTTGGGCTGCCATTCTCGCCTATCGAACAGGCTGCGGCCTGATCCCAGCTGTCCTTTAGGGGACGTTTCCTCCCTGACTTGGCGGGCCATTCTCCGGAATGGCCCGCTTTCTTTGGATCCTGTGGTGCCATCATCATTTACCTGCCGAATCGATTTCTTGAAGTGGCGAGGTCAGCGGCCGATATTCAGGGCTCAGGAAATCTCATATGGCAGAACGTTTCGCCGATTGCGGTGGACGGTCAATCGGCTTTTCAATGGAGGAACGGCGCGTTGCGCACAATCCGCACGTTCGCAGATGCGGCAGGAGATTCCGATCGGATCGTAAGCGCCTTGGCTGGTCAGATCGAGCCCATCAGCATACACGAAATCTCGTGCGTAGGAGATTTCACATCCGAGGGCGATGGCATAGCGCGGCCGCAGCGTTCCGAACCCACCGTGCCCCTTAGCGAGTTCGGTCGCGATGCAGAGAAAGCGCACGCCGTCCGGTGTTTCGGCGAGCTGCCGAATGATGCGGCTCGGTGACTCGAACGCCTGATGCACATTCCATAGTGGGCACGCTGCGCCATAGCGCGCAAACTGCAATTTCGCCGCGCTATGGCGCTTTGTGATATTTCCCGCGCGGTCGACACGCGCGAAAAAAACCGGCACACCCTTTTGACCTGGTCGTTGTAGCGTGGAGAGCCGGTGGGCAACCTGCTCCAGGCTCGCGCCGAAGCGGGCCGCGATCAGGTCAAGGTCATGGCGCAACTCTTTCGAAGTTGTGAGGAATGCCTGATACGGCAAGATCAGCGCTCCTGCATAATAGTTCCGCAGGCCGGCCTTGCACACCTCGCGCGCGTCAGCAGTGCGAAACTCGGCGCGTTTCGCAATTCTTTCAATCTCGTCTTCCTGCTCAAGCGCGGCGATCTGAAACGCCATTTGAAAGCTGCGTGTCGCGGCAGGCAGATATGGGCTCAAGAAGAGGGTTCGTGATGCAGGGTCGAAACGCCTCAAGAAGCTATCGCCAGGATCCGTTCTCCGGATCAGCACACCGTGTTGGTTCTCCAAATGCTTTGCGAGCGCGGCGTTTGCGTCGCTGTTGGCGATGTCGAGCTCGCGTGCCAGGCTCTCGGCTGAAACGTCGAGATCGTGAACATAGTTATCGGTGAAGTGAAAGAAGTCGCGAACCTCCTCGTAGGGGGTTGGTTCGGTGCTCCAGCTGCCGATGTGGTTATCCAGGCTTGCGAGTTGCTCGCTATTGCGCCGGTAGGCCTGATGGCAACTGAGCAGCGCCTGCGCAAAGCTAGGTGCGTTCTGAACGACGAGCTTCAGCTCCTGGAGGCTGGGAGAGTGGGGGGAGAAGACGGGATCTGCCAATGCTTCCGATAGCATTGCGATGAGCCGATCGCTGTCGTTCGTCGATATGGAACTGAGGTCTATCCCAAATCGCTCGGCCAGAAGAACCAAAACCGAGGCCGAGACTGATCGCTGGTTGTTCTCGATTTGGTTTATATAACTGACTGAAATACCTAATCTTTCCGCGAATGCCGTCTGGGTCAACTTCGCCGCTTCGCGGACCTCGCGAACCCGTCGCCCAATATAGAGCTTTCCATTCGACATCTTCGCAATTTTGCAATTTTCAATTCGCAAATTTGTATCATGTACAGATGTGCCTCTTCAAGCCTTTCGCGGAGGCGCTTTGGCCCGTACGGAGACCGTTCCGTTCTCCAATCGAGCTCATGATGACGATTTACAATCCTGGCGTGCTCCGCAGCGCACCGCGACGCGTTAGCTTCGACTTGGCGATGATCGTAAGCGCTTCGCTGCTCATTGCCGTCTCAGCGAAGGTTCAGGTCCCGTTCTTTCCGGTGCCAATGACCATGCAGACCTTCGTGGTCTTCGGCATCAGCCTAACCCTCGGTCCGATCCGAGGCAGTCTTGCCGTACTCGCCTATCTTTTCGAGGGTATTGCAGGGTTTCCTGTCTTTGCCGGCTCTCCCGAAAAGGGCATCGGTCTCGCCTACATTCTGGGACCGACGGGTGGCTACCTGCTCGCTTGTCTCCCGGCAGTGCTGTTGGCTGGTTACCTCGCTGAGCGTGATCGGAATGGCTCATTCCTCTCGATCGTAGCGAGCGCCGGGGTCTTCCTGGCGACTATTTACGTTTCGGGTCTTCTATGGCTTGGGATCGTCATTGGCTTCGATGCACCACTGCTGCGGCTCGGCTTCTTTCCATTCATTACCGCTGACTTGCTGAAAGTCACCGCAGTCGCCCTCGCGTTCTACTCCGCACGAGGTTGGACGAACAACGAGCGAGGCCAACCCGATGCTTGAAGTGATCGAGATGCTCGAAGACCGGCGCACCGGAGCCAAGCTCGGCGGCGGGCAGAAGCGCATCGAGGCGCAGCACGCCCGCGGCAAGCTGACCGCGCGCGAGCGCATCGACCTCCTGCTCGACAAGGGATCGTTCGAGGAGTTCGACATGTTCGTCGAGCATCGCTCCACCGAGTTCGGGATGGAGAAGAACAAGGTGCCCGGCGACGGTGTCGTCACCGGCTGGGGCACCGTCAACGGCCGCAAGACGTTTGTCTTCGCCAAGGATTTTACCGTGTTCGGCGGGTCTCTCTCGGAGACGCACGCGCTGAAAATTACAAAACTCCAGGACATGGCGATGAAGGCACGGGCGCCCATCATCGGCCTCTATGACGCGGGCGGCGCCCGCATCCAGGAAGGCGTCGCCGCGCTCGCCGGCTATTCCTATGTGTTCCGCCGCAACGTGCTCGCCTCGGGCGTGATCCCGCAGATCTCCGTCATCATGGGCCCCTGCGCCGGCGGCGACGTCTATTCGCCGGCGATGACCGACTTCATCTTCATGGTGAAGAACACCAGCTACATGTTCGTCACCGGGCCCGACGTGGTGAAGACGGTGACCAACGAGGTCGTCACCGCGGAAGAGCTCGGCGGCGCCTCGGTGCACGCCACGCGCTCCTCGATCGCCGACGGCGCCTTCGAGAACGACGTCGAGACGCTGCTGCAGATGCGCCGCCTGATCGATTTCCTGCCGTCGAACAACACCGACGGCGTGCCGGAATGGCCGAGCTTCGATGACACCGCCCGGATCGACATGTCCTTGGACACGCTGATCCCTGACAATCCGAACAAGCCCTACGACATGAAGGAATTGATCCTGAAGGTCGTGGACGAGGGCGACTTCTTCGAGATCGCGGAGAGTTTTGCCAAGAACATCGTGACCGGCTTCGGTCGCATCGCGGGCCGCACGGTGGGCTTCGTCGCCAACCAGCCGATGGTGCTGGCCGGCGTGCTCGACAGCGATGCATCCCGGAAGGCCGCGCGCTTTGTTCGTTTTTGTGACGCCTTCAACATCCCGATCGTGACCTTCGTCGACGTGCCGGGCTTCCTGCCCGGAACCGCGCAAGAATATGGCGGCCTGATCAAGCACGGCGCGAAACTGCTGTTCGCCTATTCGCAGTGCACCGTGCCGCTCGTCACCATCATCACCCGCAAGGCCTATGGCGGCGCCTTCGACGTCATGGCGTCGAAGGAAATCGGCGCCGACATGAACTACGCCTGGCCGACCGCCCAGATCGCCGTGATGGGCGCCAAGGGCGCGGTCGAGATCATCTTCCGCTCTGATATCGGCGACCCCGACAAGATAGCGGCGCGAACCAAGGAATACGAAGATCGATTCCTGTCACCCTTCATCGCTGCCGAGCGCGGCTACATCGACGACGTCATCATGCCGCACTCGACGCGCAAGCGCATCGCGCGGGCGTTGGCAATGCTGAAGGACAAGAAGACGGAAATGCCGACGAAGAAGCACGATAATTTGCCGTTGTGAGATAGCAGTGTTCAAAAAAATTCTGATCGCCAATCGCGGCGAAATCGCTTGCCGGGTCATCAAGACCGCCCGCAAGATGGGAATTCAGACGGTTGCGGTCTATTCCGAGGCCGACCGCGACGCCCTCCATGTCGAGATGGCCGATGAGGCCGTGCTGATCGGGCCGCCTGCCGCGGCCGAGAGCTATCTGGTGATCGAGAAGATCGTCGAGGCCTGCCGCAAGACCGGCGCCGAGGCCGTGCATCCCGGTTACGGCTTCCTGTCCGAGCGCGAGGCGTTTCCGCGCGCGCTGGAAGCCGCTGGCATCGTCTTTATCGGCCCGAACCCGGGCGCGATCGCGGCGATGGGTGACAAGATCGAATCCAAGAAGGCGGCTGCGAAAGCCAAGGTCTCGACCGTGCCGGGCCATCTCGGCGTGATCGAGGACGACAAGCACGCGGTGAAGATCGCCGACGAGATCGGCTACCCCGTGATGATCAAGGCCTCGGCCGGCGGCGGCGGCAAGGGGATGCGCATCGCCCATTCCAAGGCCGAGGTCGCGGAAGGCTTCAACCTCGCCAAGGCCGAGGCGAAAGCCTCGTTCGGCGACGACCGCGTCTTCGTCGAAAAGTTCATCGTCGATCCCCGCCACATCGAGATCCAGGTGCTGGGCGACAAGCACGGCAACGTTATCTATCTCGGCGAGCGCGAATGCTCGATCCAGCGCCGCAACCAGAAGGTCATCGAGGAGGCGCCGTCGCCGCTGCTCGACGAAGCCACCCGCCGCAAGATGGGCGAGCAGGCGGTCGCGCTCGCCAAGGCCGTGAATTACGATTCCGCCGGCACCGTCGAGTTCGTCGCAGGGCAGGACAAGAGCTTCTACTTCCTGGAGATGAACACGCGTCTCCAGGTCGAGCATCCCGTCACCGAGCTCGTCACCGGCGTCGACCTCGTCGAGCAGATGATCCGCGTGGCCGCGGGCGAAAAGCTCGCGCTTACGCAGAAGGACGTCACGCTGACCGGCTGGGCCGTGGAATCGCGCCTTTATGCCGAAGACCCGTTCCGCAACTTCCTGCCTTCGATCGGGCGGCTGGTGAAGTATCGCCCGCCGGCGGAAGTGAGCAAGGACGGCATCACCGTGCGCAACGACACCGGCGTACAGGAAGGTGGCGAGATCTCGATCCATTACGATCCAATGATCGCAAAACTCGTCACGCACGCGCCGTCGCGCGCGGCTGCGATCGAGGCGCAGGCGACTGCGCTGGATTCGTTCTATGTCGATGGCATCCGTCACAACATTCCGTTCCTGTCGGCGCTGATGCATCATCCGCGCTGGCGCGAGGGCAATCTGTCGACCGGCTTCATCGCCGAGGAATTCCCCAAGGGTTTTGCGGTGCGTGTGCCCGAAGGCGAGGTCGCGCGCCGCATCGCCGCGGTTGGCGCTGCCATTGATCACGTGCTCGGTGAGCGCAAGCGGCAGATCTCCGGCCAGATGGGCGGCCGTATCGTGCAGCGCGAGCGCCGCCGTGCGGTCTGGCTCGACCGCCAGGAGATACTGCTCGAGGTCGCGCGCGAGGGTGAGGCGATCGCGGTGCGCTTCGTCGATGCCAAGGGCAAGGCCGGCAATGCGCATCTGCTGCAATCCGCATGGAAGCCGGGTGATCCGGTCTGGCAGGGCACCATCGATGGCCATTTCGTCGCCGTGCAGGCCCGCCCGATCGCCAACGGCATTCGCCTGGCGCATCAGGGCGTCGAGGTGCCGGTCTGTGTCTGGACGGAGGCGGAAGCTGCGTCCGCGCGGCTGATGCCGGTGACGACGGCCTCCGACACCGGCAAGAAGTTGTTGTGCCCGATGCCCGGCCTGATCGTATCGATCGCCGTGACCGAAGGGCAGGAGGTCAAGGCTGGCGAGACGCTGGCCGTGGTCGAAGCCATGAAGATGCAGAACGTGCTGCGGGCGGAGCGGGACGGCACGGTCAAGAAGATCCACGCCAACGCTGGCGCCACGCTTGCAGTGGACGCGCTGATCCTGGAGTTCGGATAGCGCATTCTCTCAACGAGCAACCAACGATCAAGAAAATCGGATGGGAGATCCCAAATGGACGCTACTTCGGTTTCGCAGACGGTCGGCCCAAGAACTGCCGCTCGCGGCGGTCATGAGCTCCTGAAAGAATCGCCAGTTGGTCAATTTTCGCAAGGAGGATTGTCGATGCCGTCCGGACCCGAGCCGCTATTTTGCGCCGATGTGCAAGGGCTCAGGCCGTGACGCCGGACGACCTGCCGCTGGCGGCCGATTTTCCCAAGGCTACTGTCGAAGACTGGCGCAAGCTGGTCGACGGCGTGCTGAAGGGCGCGCCGTTCGAGAAGCTGGTCGGCAAGACCTATGACGGCATCAAGATCGATCCGCTCTATCCGCGGGCCAAGGGCGTTACGCCCGTGGTCGGACGAGCTGCCGCCGCGCCGTGGCAGATCATGCAGCGGATCGACCATCCCGATGCGACGATTGCGAATGCGCAGGCGCTGACCGATCTCGAAAACGGAGCGACGGGGCTCTCCCTGGTGTTCGCTGGCGCCAATGGCGCGCATGGTTTCGGCCTGGAACCTTCGGCCGATATGGTCGCGAAGGTCCTGAAGAACATCCATCTCGACGCCGGCATCGGCATCGAGCTCGAGATCGGACCTCAGTCGCAGATGGCGGCGATACATGTCGCGGAATATGTGAAGAGCAACGGCCTCGATCCCGCCGCCTGCAACATCCACTTCGGGCTCGACCCGCTCGCGGCGGGCGCGGTATGGGGGCATAGCCCTTACACCTGGGACGAGATCGTTCCCGCCGTCACCGGCGCGATCAAGGGCCTCGTCGGGCTCGGCTTCAAGGGACCGTTTGCCTCCGCCGACGGACGCGTGATCCACGATGCCGGCGGCTCCGAGGTGCAGGAGCTCGCCTTCGTGCTCGCCTGCGGAATCGCCTATCTGCGCGCGATCGAGAGCGCCGGCGTTCCGCTCGAGCAGGCGCAAGGCATGGTCTACGCGCGGCTCGCCGCAGACGCCGACCAGTTCCTGACCATGGCCAAATTCCGCGCGCTGCGGCCGCTGTGGGCGCGCATCGAGACGGCGTGCGGGCTGACACCGAAGCCGCTGTTCATTGCCGCCGACACGGCCTGGCGCATGCTGACGCAGCGCGATCCCTACGTGAACATGCTGCGCGCGACCATCGCGACATTCGCGGCGGGCCTTGCCGGCACCAATGCGATCACCGTGCTGCCGCATACACTGGCGCTCGGGCTGCCTGATGCGTTTGCGCGGCGCGTTGCACGCAACACCCAGCTTCTGCTGCTCGAAGAGAGCAACCTCGCCAAGGTCAGCGATCCCGCGGCGGGATCCGGCGGCATCGAGACGCTCACGACGCAGCTCTGCGAGGCCGCCTGGGCGCTGTTTCAAGAGAGCGAGAAGGCCGGCGGCGCCTTTGCCGCACTTCAGCAGGGCCTGTTCCAGGGCAAGGTCGCGGCAACGCGCAAGGCGCGCGAGGCCAACATCGCCAAGCGTCGTGACGTGCTGACCGGTGCCAGCGAGTTTCCGAACCTGCATGAGAGCGAAACGACGGTGCTGAAGGCGGCGCCTGTCGCGCTTCCGCCTTACGGCGAGCAGAAATACAAGTTCGACGCACTGCCGCCGATTCGGCTCGCGCAGCCGTTCGAGGCGCTGCGCGACAAATCGGATGCGGCGTTGAAGGCACGTGGATCGCGGCCAAAAGTGTTCCTCGCCAATCTCGGTACGCCCGCCGATTTCACCGCGCGCGCGACCTTTGCCAAGAGCCTCTTCGAGGCCGGCGGCATTCTGGCTGTCGGTAATGACGGCTTTACCGATCCGGCCGAGCTTGTTGCTGCGTTCAAGGCGTCAGGCGCTACGATTGCCTGCCTCTGTTCCAGTGACAAGGTCTATGCCAACCAGGCGGAAGCTGCAGCTAAGGCGTTACAAGCTGCCGGCGGCCGGCACACCTATCTGGCAGGCCGTCCAGCCGAAGCGGAGACGGCACTGCGTGCGGCCGGCGTCGCCGACTTCATCTTTGCCGGCACCGACGCGCTCGCGATGCTGCAGGACGTCTATCAGCGGACCGAACAGGTATAGAGCAAGATTCTGCGCCTCGTGCGCTCAACGGCGATATGGACGAAACGATGACCCGCATTCCCAATTTCGGTGATGTTGCGTTCGAGAAGGTCGCAAACCCTGCACCCGCGGGTCGCATTGAGCCGTGGTTGACGCCTGAGGGCATCCTGGTGAAGCCGGCTTATGGCGAGGCTGATCTCGCGGGGCTCGATTTCCTCGACACCTATCCCGGCATCGCGCCCTACCTGCGCGGCCCCTACCCGACCATGTATGTCAATCAGCCCTGGACCGTCCGGCAATATGCCGGCTTCTCCACGGCGGAGGATTCCAACGCGTTCTATCGCCGCAATCTCGCCGCCGGACAAAAAGGCCTCTCGGTCGCGTTCGATCTCGCCACCCATCGCGGCTATGACTCGGATCATCCGCGCGTCGGCGGCGACGTCGGCATGGCCGGCGTGGCCATCGATTCCATCTACGACATGCGCACGCTGTTTGCGGGCATTCCGCTCGACCAGATGAGCGTGTCGATGACCATGAACGGCGCGGTGCTGCCGATCCTCGCGCTCTATGTCGCCGCCGCCGGCGAACAGGGCGTAGCGCCGGAAAAGCTGTCGGGCACCATTCAGAACGACATTCTGAAAGAGTTCATGGTGCGCAACACCTACATCTATCCGCCCGCGCCCTCGATGCGGATCATCTCGGACATTTTTGCGTACACCTCGCAAAAAATGCCGAAATATAATTCGACCTCGATCTCCGGCTATCATATGCAGGAGGCCGGCGCGACGCAGGATCTCGAGCTCGCCTATACGCTCGCCGACGGCGTAGAATATCTGCGCGCCGGTCTTGCCGCTGGCCTCGACGTCGATCGCTTCGCACCGCGGCTGTCGTTCTTCTGGGCGATCGGCATGAATTTCTTCATGGAAGTCGCCAAGCTGCGCGCCGCGCGCCTGCTCTGGGCCAAGCTGCTCAAGCCGTTCAACCCGAAAGACCCGCGCTCGCTGTCGCTGCGCACGCATTCGCAGACCTCGGGCTGGTCGCTGACCGCGCAGGACGTGTTCAACAATGTGATGCGCACGACCGTGGAGGCAATGGCGGCCACGCAAGGCCACACCCAGTCGCTGCACACCAACGCGCTCGACGAGGCCTTGGCGTTGCCGACCGATTTCTCGGCGCGCATCGCCCGCAACACCCAGCTGTTTCTGCAGCAGGAGAGCGGCACCACCCGCATCATCGATCCCTGGGGCGGCTCCTACTATGTCGAGCGGCTCACGCGCGACCTCGCAGCGAAAGCCTGGAGCCACATCCAGGAGGTCGAGGAGCTCGGCGGCATGGCCAAGGCGATCGAAGCCGGCGTACCGAAGCTGCGCATCGAGGAAGCTTCCGCCAAGACGCAAGCGCGGATCGATGCCGGCAAGCAGGCGGTGATCGGCGTCAACAAGTACAAGCCGACCGACGAGGCCGCCATCGACATCCTCAAGGTCGACAACACCAACGTCCGGCGCTTGCAGATCGACAAGCTGACGCGGCTGAGATCCGAGCGTAGCCAGAAGGACGTCGATGCGGCACTTGCCGCGATCACGCGTTCCGCCGGCGAAGGCAATGGCAATCTGCTCGCGCTCGCCATTGATGCTGCGCGCGCCAAGGCGACCGTCGGCGAGATTTCGGACGCGATGGAAAAGGTGTTCGGCCGGCACCGCGCCGAGATCAAATCCATCACCGGCGTCTACAAGCGGGAGGCGTCCAGCATGGGCAACCAGGTCGAGAAGGTTCAGGCGCTGATCGACGCGTTCGAGGAGGCGGAGGGCCGCCGCCCGCGCATCCTCGTTGCCAAGATCGGCCAGGACGGCCACGACCGCGGCCAGAAGGTGATTGCGTCGGCCTTCGCCGATATCGGCTTCGACGTCGATATCGGGCCGCTGTTCGCCACCGCCGACGAGGCCGCGCGGCAGGCGGTCGAGAACGACGTCCACATCCTCGGCGTCTCCTCGCTCGCCGCCGCCCATCTCACCGCGGTGCCGGAGCTGAAGGCCGCGCTGAAGAAGCAGGGGCGCGACGACATCATGATCATCGTCGGCGGCGTGGTGCCGCCGCAGGATTACGATGCGCTCTACGCGGCCGGTGCCGAGGCGATCTTCCCGCCCGGCACGGTGATCGCGGAGGCCGCCGAGGAACTGATCCGCAAACTCAATGCCCGGCTCGGGCATAGTGAGGCGGCATAGCGCCCTGGCTTCCAAACCGCTGCCACATTGAGGTTGCGCTTCGATCTATCGGTTCTGAGCAGAAAAAATCTCGCAATTAGCCAAAGGTAGTCGTGACAGTTTGACCGTAAAGCGGGCCAACCGCGCACGTGATACAGCTCACGCCGCCGTCACACGCATCGGCATGCTCTCCAGCCCGCGCAGGGAATTGTTGAGCCTGCGCCTCGGCTCGGCCGTGAGCTCGATGGTCCTCACGCGCCTTGCGAGCTCGCTGAAGATCAATTCGCCTTCTAGACGGGCGATCATCTGGCCGACGCAGGCGTGGATGCCGGCGCCGAAGCCGACATGCCCGGTCGCGGCCCGCTCGACCTCAAAACGGTCGGGCCGCTCCCACCGCGCCGCATCGCGGTTGGCCGAGGCCATGAATAGCAGCACCTTGCGATGGGCGGGGATCACGCCGCCGCCGATCTCGACGTTCCGCGAGGTGGTGCGAAAGAACGTCTGCACCGGTGAATCGTAGCGCAGGCCTTCCTCGAAGGCGTTGCGCGCCAGCTCCGGTCTGTGGTGCAGCTTGCGGTATTCGCCCGGATGGGTGGCGAGCGCGAGCAGGGTATTGCCAATGCCGTTGACGGTGGTGTCGACCCCGGCGGTGAGGAACGGCCGCACCAGATGCGTTGCCTCGTGCTCGGTGATCTCGCCCTCGTCGGCTGCCTGGTAGATCATCATGCCGAGACTATCGGGCCGCAACGCCTCCCGCGCGCAGCATTCCATGATCCAGCTTTGCGCCGCGAGGCCTTCCGTCCGTGAAGCCGCGAAGATCTCGTTCTCCGGGCCGAAGCTGTTGAATACGAAGGTGCTCCAGGCCAGCAGCTTTTCGCGGCCGTCCGGCCGGATGCCGATCGCATCCGGAAACACCTTCATCGGGTAAGCCTCGGCAAGATCGGAGACGGCGTCGAACGAGCCCTTGTCGATCAGCTCCGTGACCTTCTTCTCCGCCTCCTGCTGGAACGTTTCGCGCAGCTTCCTTGCGACGCCCGGAGACAGCGTTCGGCCGAGCACCCGCCGGCCCTTGTCATGGTCGGGCGGATCAATCTGCAGCGTGAGCGGCTTTGGCAGCGCAGGGTTCATCCCATGCAGCCCGACGCCCTCGCTGCTGATAAACGTCTTCCAGTCCTTCAGGGCCGGCTCGACCTCGCCATAGCGGGCCATGGCCCACACGCCGTAACGCTCCAGCTCGAAAGCGGGGCCGAGCGCGCGCAGCGCCTCGTAGGCGGGATAGGGGTCGATCAGGAAGTCGGGTGCAAACGGATCGACCGGACTGGATGTCATGGCGCTCATGGTCCGCTCCGCCTCTATTGCTTGCTGAGCGGGCAGTGGCCTTCGCTCTCTGGGCGAAACGCGTCCTCGCCCTTGATCGTGGCGACGACCTTCAAGAGATCCCAGTTCGAGGTCGACTCCTCGGGCGACTTGACCTGCAATAGATAGAGCGGATGGATCTTGCGTCCGTCCTTGCGGATATAGCCCTTGCCGAACAGCGCATCGTCGGTCGGCATCTCCTTCATCGCGGCGACGACGGCCTTGCCGTCCTTGGCGCCGCCGACCTTGTCGACCGCCTTGAGATAGTGAATGACCGAAGCATAGACGCCGGCCTGCATGTCGTTCGGATAGGCTTTCGAGGGAATGCGCTCGGCGAAACGCTTGGCGAAGGCCCGCGTGCCGTCGTTCATATCCCAGTAGAACGGATTCATGATCTGCGCGCCTTGTGCAAACTTGAGGCCGAGCGCGGGAAGGCCGTTCATGCCCAGGATCAATCCGACCAGCTTGTGGTCCTTGGTCAGCCCGAACTCGGCGGCCTGCTTCATCGACGTGATGGTGTCGTCGCCGGCATTGGCGAAGCCGATGACATTGGCTCCCGACGCCTGGGCCTGGAGCAGGAACGAGGCGTAATCGGCCGTTCCCAGGGGATGCCGCACGCTGCCGAGCACCTCGCCACCGGAGGCCTTTACGGCTTCCGCGGCCTGCTTCTCCAGGTCATGGCCGAAAGCATAGTCGGCGGTGATGAAGAACCACTTCTTGCCGCCCTGCTGCACGATCGCCTTGCCGAGGCCGCGACCGTAGGCATAGGTGTCGTAGGTCCAGTGCACGGTGTTCGGCGTGCACTTCTCGCCGGTGAGGAGCACGGTGCCGGCGCCCGATCCGACGAAGACCTTGTTCTTGTCGGCGCTCATGCCGGCGACGGCGAGCGCGATCGACGAGTTCGGGATGTCGAAGATCGCATCGACGCCATCGTTCTCGTACCAGCGCCGGGCGATCCCGATCCCGATGTCGGTCTTGTTCTGATGATCGGCGGCAACGACCTCGACCGGCTTGCCAGCGGCCTTTCCGCCGAAATCCTCGACGGCCATCTTGGCTGCGACGACCGAGCCGATGCCTTGATAGCTCGCGAACGGGCCCGACTGGTCGTTGAGGATGCCGATCTTCACGGCGTCCTGCGCGAAGGCCGGCATGGCGGTCAGCGTTGCGGCCAAAATGCACAATTTATGCAGGAATTTGCTGTTCATTGTGTCCCTCCCATAGGCGGTCTTGGTGCCGCTGAATAATAGTTATATTTTATAGCTATTTTTGGGAGTGTCAATTCGCCCGGCCTTGGATTGAAAATCATGAGCTCGAAAACCCGGAAACCCGGCGCGAAATCCGCATCGCAGCCGGAAAGTTCGCTGGACCTTCGCGCGCTACGACGCACACCTGGCTTCATGCTGCGCCTCGCGCAGCTGAAGTTCTTCGAAGGCTTCTACGAGGAATTCGCCGCACTGGGCCTCACGCCCGCGACCTATGCGATCTTTGCCGTCATCCGCGATAATCCAGGCGTGCCGCCGAGCAGCCTCGCGACCCTGCTGCGGCTGCGCCTGCCGAACTTGATCAAGATCCTGAACGAGCTGGAATCGTCCGGCTTCATCAGGCGCAATCGCTCGAAGTCCGATCGCCGCGCAATCGAGCTCATGCTGACGCTGAAGGGCACAAGGCTCATCGAGGAGGGGGCAAAGCTGACGGAGCCCTACAACAAGAAGATGCTGGAACCGCTCAGCGAGGCCGAGCAGCGTACGCTGCTGGATCTGCTGAACCGCATCCTGCCGCTTTAGGATAGGTCAGCAAGCTCGAATGTCACGATGCTTTGCCGTCGATACGAGGCCGCCGGGCCCAGGCCTTACGGGGTGGTCCAGGGTTTCGTTTGCAGGCATGTGGCGGCCGTACTCTTCGACGCCCGATGCGACGTCTGACGTTGTGGCCGTTGCGCGCGCTGAAAAGGCCTCCGTTTCCTTCGCGGTAAGTTCCCCATTGAATTGAGCTCTTTGCAGTTCAATGCTTGCTGAGTACTCTTGCCGTCACGTCCTCGGGACGAATGCCCACAAGCTTCCGATAGAGCACCGGATCAGTCGCCCCTTCGGTATTGATCAGGAAGACGGATGAATCTGGGCCGAGCCCGATCTCGGCACGCAGGGCTGGCTCACTCGCCACCTTTGCCAATCCAGCGAGACCGACGCCGCCGCTTTCGCCGGCGACGATCGCCGGGTCGCCGTCGACGGGATACGCGAGATCCTTCATCGTCGCGATCGCCGCGTCGTCCTCAACGGTCATGAAGGCATCTGCGACGCGGGAGAGAATTCGCCAGGCAACCAGGGATGGCTCGTAGCATTCGAGCATCGCCATGACTGTCGGCTTGTCATGCGGAATCTTCACGATGTGGCCGGCCTTGGCACTCTCAAAAAGGCAGGCGGCTCGCGACGGGTCCACCACAGTGAGGAAGGGTCTGTCATTCCCGAAGACGAGTGCAAAATGTGCGGCAACCGCTGCGGCAATTCCGCCGACACCAGCCTGAATAAACACATGGGTCGGAGGTTTTGGTAGTGCGGTAAGCGCCTCACGCAGTAGCGCGGTATAGCCCTGCATGACAAGGTGTGGGATGCGTTCGTAACCAGGCCACGATGTGTCGGACACCACGATCCAGCCCCGCTCGCTTGCGACACGCGATGCCGTCGCAACGGAATCATCGTAGTTGCCCTCAACGTGCTCGATGCGAGCACCATAGCGGGCGATCGCTCGGCATCGCTCCTCACTAACGCCCGCATGGACAAAGATGACGCAGTTTGCCCCAACCAGTTGGGCGCCTTGTGCGACCGACCGGCCGTGGTTGCCGTCGGTGGCACAGGTCACCGTTAGTCCCGCGGCGACTGCGGCCACCTCAGGTGAGCGCCATTCGGAAACGTCGACGGGACGGCCGAGTTGTTTCGACGCCAACTCGAGGACAAGCTGGATGACGGCATAAGCTCCTCCGAGCGCTTTGAAGCTGCCGAGACCTAGGCGGTGCCCCTCGTCCTTGAGGTATATGGACTCGACACCCAAGCGACGCGCAAGAGCCGGAAGGGAAACCAGTGGGGTCGGGGTCGCCCCCTCTCGATGTTGGAGAAAGCGCTCCACCGCTTGAGCCGCCTCAATGCCGAGAGCGTCGGCATCGGAAGGGTCGAGTGCAGAACGATAGTCACTGAGAGTATTGCGAAGCAACATGGCGTCATCTTCCGTTGAGCAAGTTCATCATAGATACCGTCCTCATGTGATCACGGCGCTACAATTTCACCCGGATATCGCAGATTTCCCTCTCGCTCACCCTGTCAAATGAGCGTTTCGCGTCGGCGGCGTTCGATGCGTGCGTCGGGTCAACCGTTGAGCCCTCTTACTCATTGGCTCAGCTTCCTCGCGACGTCGAGAAGGACGTTAGCGCCGGCGATCAGCTCATGATCGGCCGTGAACTCTGCGGGGTTATGACTAATTCCGCCCTTCGATGGTACGAATATCATTGCCGCCGGCGCAACGCGCGCCATCATTTGCGCGTCGTGACCTGCGCCTGACGTCATTCGCCGGCAGAGCAGCTGCCGCTGGCCAGCGGATTCCTCAACGGCGCTCACAATCTCAGGCGCGAATATCACCGGCTCAAAGCGAGCCAAACGCTCGGTCCTTACCTCGTAGCCTTCGGTGACAAGTCCGTCCAGGAACCTCTGAAGCGCCGCCTCCTGAGATCTCAGCCGATCCTCGTCGGGATTCCTCAGGTCGACAGTGAAAATTGCGGCTGACGGAATCACGTTGATCGCGTTCGGTTCGAACCGGATGGTGCCGACCGTCGCCACGGCGTCCTGCGTTCTTCGCGCCAGGTCATCAAGGAAGGTGATAACTCGCCCCGCTGCAACACCGGCATCGCGACGCATCACCATGGGCGTGGTTCCTGCGTGGTTCGCCGTGCCGGCTATTGACACCCTTTGCCACGAAATGCCCTGGAGGTTTTCGACAGCACCGATAGGCAGGCCTTCGGCTTCCAAGACAGGGCCTTGTTCTATGTGAAGTTCGACGTAAGCATGGGGTCGCAGGAATCCCGGTTCTCTGGATCCGGCGTAGCCGATACGGGCAAGCTCCGCACCAAGGGTGGTTCCGTCGGTCCCGATGGCAGAAAGAGCTTCATCGGTAGCGAGTCCTCCGGCGGCGACGAGGCTGCCCATCATGTCAGGAGCGAAGCGTACGCCCTCTTCGTTGGTGTAGGCGACCACGGCGAGAGGCCGGGCCGGTCGAAGGCTCGCTTGTTGCATTGCTTCGATCACTGCCAAGCCGGCCAGCACGCCAAAGCAGCCATCGTAGATGCCGGCGTCGATGACCGTATCGATATGGGATCCCATCACGACCGGCTCACCTGAAGCATCTTTCGGCTCCCAGATGCCATAGATGTTACCAATGCGGTCGACGTCGATCCGCAAGCCCGCCTGCTTCAACCATTCACAAAGAAGGTCTCGCCCCTCGCGATCAGCGTCGGTGCCGGCAACACGGCAGAGGCGACCGGCTTCGTCTCGGCCGATCGCGCCCAGTTCTTTGATACGCTCGATCAGGCGAGCTGCGTCAATCGCAATAGTCATTTCCACCTTTCCATGGAGGCCGCCTTCAGGCTGGTTTGTCAGCTGCTGCGCCCCGTTTTGATAATCAGATGATCCGATCGTTCGTCATGTCTCGAGTTGCACGACAGAAGGTCAATGCTCTCTGAGAACTTGCCCCAAGAACAGCTTCAGGCGATCCGTCCTCGGCTGACCGAATACGGAATGCGGGCTGCCCGACTCGACGATTTGCCCGTGGTCCATGAACACGACGCGATCGGCGACTTCGCGAGCAAATCCCATCTCATGGGTGACGCAGATCATCGTCATGCCATCCCGGGCGAGCGAAACCATCGTATCGAGCACCTCTTTGACCATCTCGGGATCGAGAGCCGACGTTGGTTCGTCGAACAGCATGATCTTAGGCTTCATGCATAGGGCGCGGGCGATGGCGACGCGCTGTTGCTGTCCGCCCGAAAGTTGTCCCGGGAACTTATTGGCTTGATCGGGAATGCGGACGCGCTCCAGGTAGGCTCTAGCTTGCGCATCAGCCTCTGCACGAGCGATGCCGCGCACGAGCATAGGTGCAAGCGTGCAGTTTTCGAGAACTGTTAGGTGCGGGAACAGATTGAAGCTTTGGAATACCATCCCGACTTCCCGTCGAATGGCGTCCAGATGAGCCAGATCATTGTCGACCTGTATGCCGTCCACGAAGATCTTGCCCTGCTGATGTTCCTCGAGATTGTTGATACAGCGGATAAGCGTGGACTTGCCCGAGCCCGACGGCCCGCAGATCACGACCCGTTCGCCGGCTGCCACATCGAGATCGACGTCGCGAAGTACGTGCAAGCTACCGTACCACTTGTTGACCTTCTGTATCGAAACGGCCGTCGCCCTTGCTGGCGAACTAGTCTCGATGATCGCTGGCTCGATCACTTTAAATCCCTTTCGAGTCATCTGGAGTCTCTCGCAGGAGGGGCGGTTCAAGAACTCGCCCGGGGTGATTAATGACTAGCGGTGTCTATGCATGTTGAGGCCGATTTCCAGCCATTGGCTGTATCGCGACATTGCGAAGCAGAAGGCGAAGTAGATCAGGCCTGCAAAGATGTAGGTTTCCAACCCGAATCCTTGCCAGGCTGGCTCGGCGACGGCGACCTGCGCCGAGTGCAGAAGGTCGTATAGACCGATGACCAGAACCAGCGAGGTGTCCTTAAAGAACCCGATGAAGTTGTTTACGAGCGGTGGAATGACGGTCCGCAAGGCCTGCGGAAGCACGATCCGTCTTGAAGTCTGCCAATAGGAAAGCCCCAACACGTACGCAGCCTCGTACTGTCCCTTCGGAAGCGCTTGTAGGCCGCCGCGCACGACTTCCGCGAGATACGCGGCAAAGAACAGGATGATGGCGATCTGGGCTCGAAGTAATTTGTCGAGATTGACGCCTTCGGGCATCAACAGCGGAAACATGACGCTGGCCATGAAAAGGAGGGTAATCAGGGGGACGCCGCGAATGACTTCGACATAGGCCACGCAGAGCCATTTAATGAACGGAAGGTCCGAACGTCGGCCGAGCGCTACGAGGACTGACAACGGAAACGCGATCGCCACCCCGATGGTCGCAATGATAAGAGTGAGTGCCAGGCCGCCCCAGTTCACCTGGGAAACGAATGTGAGCCCGAAAATGCCGCCCCACATGAGAAGCCCAATCAGGAGGAGCGTAAGCACCCACACTGCTGCGAGTTCGATGCGCCAGAACCGCTTCATTGCTGAAACGACGAACAATCCAACGAAGAGCGCAATAACGACCGTTGGTCGCCATTGCTGCTCGAACGGATATATGCCGAAAAGGATGAAGCGGTACTTCTCCCCGATGATTGCCCAGCAAGCCCCACTTCCTAGCGCTCTACAGCTATCCGTGATGGGACCCTGTGGACCGGATGGAACCTGCCAGATGGCATTCACGAAAGCCCATTGGAACAGCGAGAGGCCTGCCTTCGTCATGACCGCGAGTAAGATCAATGTCATGAGCGAGGAAAGCCAGGAGTAGAAGAGATTCTCCCGCGCCCAAGCGAAGAACCCGCCACCGATCAATTCCGGGCGTTCGCGTGCTTCAATGAGGGTCGGATTGATCATGTGTTCAACGAAAGCGGCCATAATCAGCGCTCCACCAGGGCCACGCGGGCGTTGTAGATGTTCATCAGAAGACTGATCGAAAGACTGATCGTCAAATAGACCGCCATGATGATGCCCACGAGCTCGATGGACTGACCCGTTTGATTCATCGAGGTCGTCGCGACGGACACAATGTCCTGGTAACCGATCGCGACGGCGAGGGAGGAGCCTTTGGTCACATTTAGATATTGGCTGGTCAACGGAGGCACGATGACGCGCAACGCCTGCGGAAATACGATCCACGTCAGAATGTTTTTCGGATGGAGCCCGAGGGCGCGCGCCGCTTCGTGCTGACCACGACCCACCGATTCGAGGCCCGATCGAACAATTTCGGCGATGAAGGCGGCATTGTAGACGATGAGACCTACAAGAAGTGCGAAGAATTCGGGAGATACGGTGACGCCGCCGCGAATGTTGAAACCCTTCGGCTGCGGCATGTCGATGTCTACGGATGCGCCGAGCGCGAATGCTACGACAAGGGGGACGACGACCAGAAGGAGCGTGGCTGCGGGCCAGAGCGACCTTGCGCGGCCGTCCTCCAATTGCCTGCGCGACGCTCTCTTCGCGTAAAGCGTCGTTGCCACCAGGCCAAGCGCAAAGGCGAGCAGCGTCCAACTATGCGCGGTTTGCCAATCGAGAACGGGGAAGCTCAATCCACGATTCGACAGGAAAACACCGGCGACGGGATTGAGAGCTTGCCGCACCGGCGGCAATTTCTGGAGGATCGTGTACCAAAGAAAGAGCTGTAGCAGGAGCGGGACGTCTCGGAATAAATCGACGTAGATGGAAGTAAGCTTGGCGAGCAGCCAATTCTTCGAGGTGCGCGCGATGCCGATGGCGGTGCCGAGAATGGTCCCAAGAATGATAGCCCAGGACGCGACCCACAGCGTATTCAGCGTCCCTATGAGAAGTGCGCGGAAATAGCTGTCTGCCGGCGTGTAAGAGATCAAGTGTTCCGCAATCGGCAGGCCCGCTTCACGAGTAAGGAAGCCGAAGCCCGAGGAGATGTTGCGCGCTGCGAGATTGTGATGGAGGTTGCCTGCGAGCCAGAAGACGCTTCCAAACAAGGCGAGCGCCGCGAGCGCTTGCCAACCAAATCTACGAACGGCGACGTTTGAAACAAACGAGCCCAGCATTGTTGCCCGACGATTGTGCGTCTGTATGCCGTTGTTGAGTGCCGTCATGTCGCTCTGCCACGAATTGCAAGAAGTGGGTCAAGTTGAGGGGACATCTCCCCAGGAGAAGGCGAGAGGATCGCCGGAAGGCCTTCTTCTCGCCGCCGCTCGCGAGCGGTATCAACGCATCGGGGGAGCGTATTGAAGGCCACCATCCTTCGCGAGGCGGTTTACGCCGCGCTGAATTCCCAGGTTGGCGATGGTGCGGTCCCACAACTCGGCGGTATTGCCGACGGCCTTGACCACATTGGCGGCCCATTGTGGATCCAGGCCTAGGGCGGCGCCCAGATCGCCGGTCTCGCCCATGAAGCGTTGATTTTGCGGATCGCGCGTCTTCCGGAAGGTGTCGATATTGCTTTTGGCGATACCGAGCTCCTCGGCGGTCAGCATGGCAATGTAAGTCCAGCGAACGATGTCGAAGAAGCGCTGGTCGCCCTTGCGCACGAAGGCTCCCAGCGGTTCCTTTGAAATGATCTCGGGAAGAAGAATGTATTCGTCGCCGGCCGGTCCCATTGTAAGTTTCAGGGAGCCGAGTTGCGAGGCATCATTTGTATAGGCGTCACATCGGTTGCTTGCCAACGCATCGCGAACCTGTTCGATCTTTTCGATGACGACAGGCTTCAATCCGAGATTGTGGGCGCGGAAGAAGTCGACCATGTTGGCTTCGCTTGTCGTGCCCTGCGTCACGCAGACGGTCGCGCCGTCGAGCTCCAGCGCGCTTTTTACGCCGAGGCTCTTCTTTGCCATGAACCCCTGGCCGTCATAGAAATAGACCGAGGCGACGTCGAGACCCAGGCTGGCTTCGCGAGTGAGCGTCCAGGTGGTGAAGCGAGCCAGCATGTCGACTTCGCCGGATTGGAGTGCAGGAAAGCGCGTCAAGCTGGTGAGGGACGCGAAGCGAATCTTTTCCGCATCACCGAAGATCGCGGCTGCGACCGAGCGGCAGATGTCCGCATCCAGCCCTTGCATCACGCCCTTGCTGTCCGGGAAGCTGAAGCCGGGTCGATCGCCTGCGACTCCGCAGATGAGGTATCCGCGAGCCTTAATGGCTCCGAGGGTGTCGACCTTGTCTGAAGTGGAGGCGCCCTGTCCGCTCTGGGTTTGCGCCTGAGCGCTAAGCGGAGCGATTGCCATCGCAGCGACCAGGACTGCGGCACCAAGCGCGACCGCCAGCTTTGAATGCGGCCTGCCAGCGCGCGTGTGAGAGTTTCCTAATGTCTCCATAGTCGATCCTTCCTGCTTAGATGATGCTTTGCTTTTATTGTCTTGGGTGACGCCTTGCGGCGTCACCGTTTGTTCTACGAGGCTTGGCGAGGACCGGCTGGCGTCAGGCAGTCGCCGACGCTATGGGGGGCGCCCGTCTGGCAACAGAGCCTCGCCGAGGTCCCAGGACAGTCCGGTCATGATCTGCATTCCTTCCTCCGGGACGCTGACGAGCATGTGCTCGTCCGGTGCGTGCTGGGAGTAGGAGGGGTAAGAGTGCGGGATCCAGGGTGTCGGCATGCCGATGATCTCGGAAAAGACCTCGTTTGGCAGCGATCCACCAAAGTTGGGCAACAAAGATGCTTCGCGACCGAGCGTCGCTTCCATCGACGAGAGGGCGAACTGAACCCAGCCGTTGTCGAGGTTGTCCGGGTCGCAAGATAGTAGTCTTCCTTGATTTCCTCGAATTTCACGTCGGAGAACCCTCGCGCATCCAGATGAGCGCGCAACGCGGGAAGCACTTTCTCCGGATCGACGCCAACGACGTAGCGCAGTTGACATGTTGCTTGAGCGGTCCCCGGTACGGCGTTGACGGGGGCATCAGGCCGGCCGCAGAGGAAGGCTAGGATCTCGAAATTGCACCAGCCATAGACCTGTTCCGCGCCCGCCAAGTCGGGCTCACCCCAGTTGTCGTCAATCGCCGGGTCATCGGGGCCTGTTTCGAGGACGACTTTTTTTAGGGCCGCGCGGACCTCGGGTGGCATACGCTCCGGAGTCCATTCCGGGATCGCGATGCGGCCGGTTGGATCGGTAATGGTGGCGATCGCATGGGCAAGCCTAATGCCGGGATTGACGAGCAGGCCGCCCCAGTTTCCGGAATGATATGCTCCTTCGCAGGTCTCGCAGGTCAGACGAAAGCCAACGCTGCCTCGACCGCCGAGAAACAGAGTGGGCGCGCCTGCGGCCAAACGGGGGCCATCGGAAGCGATGAGACAGTCCGACCTGAGCAGATCGCGATGCTGCCTCGCGAGTTCGACCAACCCGAGCGAGCCGGTCTCTTCGCCCATCTCGATAAGCACTTTCGTGTTGAAGCCCAGTCGGCCGCGTCTATCCAGCACGATGCGCAAGGCAGCAAGATTGATTGAGTGCTGACCCTTGTTGTCCGCAGTACCTCGGCCGTAGACGCGTCCTCCGGCTTCATCCAGTACCCAGGGATCGCGGCCGTCCTTCCAATCGCCACTCATGCCCCACAGCACATCGCCGTGGCCGTAGATCAGGATGGTCGGGCGACCCGGATCCTCGATCCGCTCGGCATACATCGCCGGTAGACGCTGCTCGACCGGGTTTTCGAGGAGCTGGCATGTAAATCCCATCCGCTCCAGGAGCGGACGCATTTCCTCGTTCAGGTAGCGCAAGTGGTCGTGGCGGCTGTCCTCTCGAGGGCTTTCGCTGCGGATGGCAATGCGAGGGGCCATGTCGGCCGAGAATTCGCCATCTAGGACATAGCTTCGCGCGGCGGCGATCGCAGCTTCCCTCATGGTCTGGGCAACGTTGGACATCAGAACTCCGGAAAGGAAATATCGCCCACTGCGAACTCAGGCCGCCGCCTCCTGTGCCGCGGTTCTTGTGCCCATGGAATGTGCATAACCGGGCATGATCAATATTGCGGCGTCGCCGAGGTGTGCGCTCGGATTCAAGCTGCTGAATGCAATCTTCCCTCGTTTTCTCGGCATTGGCCGAACGAATTGTGGTGGTTCACTCGAAACCGCCCGGAGCGCCATTTCGGGGGAGCGCCGCGAGCTCGGGTCGGGGTTGTCGACGAAAGGAGAGCGGCGAGATGCGGGGAAGCTCGTCGAAAAGATATTGCGCGCGGGCTCAAAAAAGCTTTTAGCTTGAGAGGCTTACTGGACGATGGAGGCGTTGATGCCGAAGAAGCTCGGGGTGGATGACCTCGATCAATATGATCTAGCAATCCTCGAAATTCTTCAGCGCGACAACACGACTCCGCAACGCACTGTCGGAGACATGGTCAACCTGTCCGCTGCGGCCGTTCAGCGCCGGATCAGCAGGCTTCAGAAGGGGGGCGTCATTGAAAGCAACGTCGCTATCCTCGATCCGGAGACCGTGGGTTTGCCGATCACAATCCTCGTGGAAGTCCACATCGAGAGCGAGCGTCTTGATCTACTCGAGGCCGCCAAGAAAGCGTTCATTGCCACCCCGGAAGTCCAGCAATGCTACTACATTACTGGCGACATGGATTTCGTGTTGGTGATCACCATTGCTTCGATGCGAGATTACGAAGAGCTTACCAAGCGTTTGTTTTTCGAGAATCACAACGTCAAACATTTCAAGACGATGGTGGTCATGGATCGGGTCAAAGCGTCGATGCGCCTGAAGTTGCCCACGGAGAAAGCGAATAAATAGGTCGCGCGCTTCGATCAATCGTCTAACGCCATCGACGAAGTTTCCGCACCCGTCTCCCTGACAGAACGGCATCTCGCAAGGCGGCTTTGTGACTTGTGGCCCCAACCTGCAACATTCTTGCAAAATGGAAGAGCATTTAGACGCGTTTCTCGACGTCAAACGCAATAATGATAGGGCCCAAGCTCAGTTTTCTACCTGCGTTCGATTGCCTATCTCCCAAACTTGCCGGGGCTCTTGCCCCGGCGCTTTTCTTAACCCGCGGCTGCGCGAGATCATTCGAATCGGAGCTGAGATCCGAAGGAGTGAGATCGGCAAAATTGCGAATCGTACGGGTGCCGGTACTGAAATGAGAGATTTCCAATCGCCAGGACGTTCCGAAGCATTCGGCGTCAACGGAATGGCCGCGACCACGCACCCGTTGGCCACGCTGGCCGCAATCGACGTGCTCCGCGAAGGCGGAAACGCCATAGATGCAGCCGTGACGGCCGGAGCGATGCTTGCCGTCGTTGAGCCAAGCCAGACCGGCGTGGGTGGAGACTGCTTCGTTCTGCTGAAGCGGGAAGGGCAGCCGGTCATAGCTCTCAACGGATCCGGAGCCGCGCCATCAGCCGCGAGTGTCGAACGGCTCGCAGAAGCCGGCATGACGACACTCGACCCGGAGAGTGCGCACGCAGTTACTGTTCCAGGTGCCGTACGGACATGGGCTCGCCTGGCAGAAGATCACGGAACACTTAATCTCGCGCGCCTACTCGCCCCTGCCATCGCCGCTGCGGAAAATGGCTATCCCGTCACTGAGCGGCTCGCGCGGGACTGGGCGAGGCACGTGCCGAAGCTCTCTCGTCTGGCCGCTACGACTTCGATCTTTCTTCCCCGTCGCGAAGCGCCGGCTCCCGGCGATTTGCACAGGCAGCCAATGTTGGCCCGCACCCTTCGGGATGTCGCCAGACAAGGGGCGGATGTGTTTTACGAGGGATGGATTGCCGAAAGCATCGTAAAGGCGCTGCGCTCGCTCGGTGGTTTTCACACCGTCGAGGATTTCGCAGCGTTCCGGCCGCGATACGAGACGCCAATATCAGCATCTTACCGTGGTTTTGAACTGTGGGAATGTCCCCCGAACGGCTCGGGCGTTGCCGCTCTGGCCATGGCAAGTCTGCTCGACCGTTACAATGTCGCCGACTTTGCTCCGATATCGGTGGAGCGCTATCATCTCCTGGCCGAGATCGCCCGGATTGGCTATGCGGAGCGCGACATCTTCGTCGGCGACCCCGATACCGGGCATGTGCCGGTCGAGCGCATGACCTCGTCAACCCGTGCCGACATCCTCGCTCGCCAGATATCATTGAACAGACGGCTGAGCGACATCACGCCGATCTCAATGCCGGAACACAAGGATACGGTGTTCCTGTCTGTCGTCGACAAGGATCGCACCGCAGTGTCATTTATCAACTCCATCTTCGACGATTTCGGCAGTGGCATCGTGGCACCCGAATGTGGGGTCCTGCTGCATAACCGCGGCTTCGGCTTTGTGCTCGATCCCGGCCATCCCAATATGTTTGCTGGCGGCAAGCGACCAATGCACACAATCCTGCCTGCGATGCTGACGCGGGACGGCGAATGGGTGCTGTCGTTCGGTGTGACAGGCGGGCATTTCCAGCCGATTGGACAAATCCAACTTCTGTCGAACCTACTCGATCACGAAATGTCGGTGCAGGAGGCGATCGATCAGCCCCGCATCTTCGCGCGTGGAGACCAGCTGGACGTTGAAGCGACCGTTCCGGGTAATATCGTCGAGGGCCTTCGCGCCTTAGGGCACCTCCCGACGCGAGCGGCAAATCCACTCGGAACAGCCCAAGCGGTATGGATCGACCGCAAACGTGGACTTCTCAGAGGTGGGGCCGATCCCCGTCGGGATGGCATCGCCCTCGGCTACTGAGACCAGATGTTTTCCACTGCGGTTCAAGCGGGGGGATGCAACCGCCATGCGATGTTCGAGTTGCTGCTCCGACAGGGAGACTGCGCCGAAGTTTGGCATGGCGCCGACCATGCGCCACTTTTTGAGCTCGCGGGGAAATTCAGTCGTGTTCGTTTGATGCGAACTTCTAAGCATGCAAGCCGCATTCGACGGGATGCATAGAGCAGGGGGGCAATCGGTTTCGTTCCCCCTGATCAGATGACTCTCCGATGCTTCTCGGGAATGTCTTGCCGGTGGTTCATGTCCAATCGGTCGTCATCAGCGATGTGCCGCCGGATCCTGCGCCGCGCAGGGTCCAGCACGGGTACCGCCGCCGTCAGCCTTTCGCGTAGACATGTTGCGGTTCTTCGAACACGGCCGCGCGCGGCCCGATTTCAGCGATCTCACCCGCTCCACGACGGCCATGTCGTGCGAGATGACGAGGAAAGCCGGGCTCTGCTGCAAATGGAGCAACAGGTTGCAGACCTGCGCCTTGATCGAAACGTCGAGTGTCGGCACCGTTTCATCGGCAACGATGACTTTCGGGTCCAGTATGAGCGCTTGGGCGATCGCGATCCGCCGGAGTTGCCCGCCGCAGAATTCATGAGGAAGCCGCCGCATCATATCTAGCGACAGCCCGACCTTTTCCATCAGGACCGCGGCCTTCACTCCTTGGGTTGGTCTACGCCATCCATTTTTGTATGTCGGCATAGGAAGTTGGGAGATTGCTATTCTGCTTGTCCAAGGCAAAAGGAGCGCCTGAACGAGAAAAACAAATCAAGCTCCACAAACGCGCGGTTCACATCGTGCGCGCCAAAGGACGATAGGAGATAAAATATGGGTAAACTAGACGGTAAGGTCGCTGTCATCACCGGCGGCAGTGACGGAATGGGACTGGCGACAGCCAAGCTGTTCGCACGCGAGGGTGCGAAGGTCATCATCACCGGGCGCGATCAGGCGAGGCTCGATGCCGCGGCGCAGAGCATCGGAAACGGCGCCGACGCGATCGGCTGCGATATTTCGAAGATGGCGGACATTGAAGCACTGAGTGCGTTTGTCGAGAGAAAGCTCGGCCGCGTCGACATCATCTTCGCGAACGCAGGTGCGGCGCGACCGAACATGTTTGAATACATGTCGGAGGAAGAATTCGATTTCACGGTCGCCTGCACCTTCAAGGGGACCTTCTTCACGGTCCAGAAGCTCCTGCCGCTCATGACATCCGGTGGCTCGATCGTTCTCAACACCACGACCCTGACCACCAAGGGCATGCCCTATGTCAGCGTCTATTCGGCGGGCAAAGCCGCCATTCGCTCGCTGGCGCGCTCGCTCACGGTGGAACTCATCGACAAGGGCATACGAGTGAACGCCATGGCGCCCGGCTACATCGACACTGACCAGGCGCGCAAATCGGGTGTGAGCGAGGAGATGATCCAGCAGACCAAGACCCAAGTGCATGCTCAAATTCCGATGCACCGCAGCGGCACCGTCGATGAGATCGCAAAGGCCGTCCTGTTCCTGGCCTCCGATGACTCGTCCTATCTGACAGGCAGCGAACTTTGCGTCGACGGCGGCTGGAACCAAATCTGATAGTTCCTGAGACCAAGCATGACAAGGTCATTCGCTCCATTCGAGGCGGATGACCTTGCGGAATGGATTTGACCATCGCTCAATAGAATAGGCGTGTGATCGTATGTCTGAAGACTCTGTGCTGAAACCCGGGAAAATCAGTCTTTGGGTTCTGCGTGGCCTCATGGCCTTTGTTTTCATTGCTACCGGTGCGATGAAGCTGATGGCAACGCCCATGATGATTGAAGATTTCAACTATCTGGGCCTGGGCCTCTGGTTTATGTATTTCACCGGGGCTTTGGAGGTTGTCGGTGGAGTTGGTGTTCTAGTGCCACGTTTCTCTCCGTGGGCCGCGCTATTGCTGCTGGTGCCGATCGATATTGCAGCCTTCGTCCTGCAGTTGACGGTCTTTCATCACGACTGGATTCATCCGATCGTCTTCGGCTTGATCCTGTTTGGGATCATATACCTTCAAAAGAGCGCTCTCCGCTCGAAAGCGAGCTGATCGATCCTTCCACCCCTCGAAGCGATGACCGAACGTGTGTCGCTCGAAGTCTGCATCCCCCTTACAGATCGTCTCACTGCAGGGGCAGTGCGCGGTCGCGTGATCGTGCCAATTTCCAACGAGCAATAACTTAGGAATTCATGACCTAAGCCCTTGCGGTCGGTCGATTCCCTGTCCCCGATGTCGCCGACATGCCCGAGGACAGAGACCTGGTCAGGCGCGAGATTGATCGGTGGACTCCCATCATCAAAAGAGCGGGCGTTCAAGTCGAATAGCCGCTACGCCGCTCTGACTATCGCTTACGTTTGCGGGGCGTGTAGCGGGGCGCCGTTACGAATGATCTGAATGCGTCAGCGACCGCGCGAACGGTAGGGGCATCAATCGTCCCACGACGAGCCAGAATCCCGATTCGTCTATGAACTGGCGGATCGAAAGAAATCGACTTTAGGGCGTCGAGGTCCGGAGAAAACAGGCCGACGGGAATAATGGTCACGCCGAGTTTGAGCCTTACAATGCTTATCATTGTCTCGATGGAGTCGAACTCCATGAAGTCGTTCACCAGAATGCGACGTGCACGCAACGTCGAATCGATTACTCGTCCAACTCCCATCGCAGGATTGAAGCGAACGAATGGATATGTTCGCAGCAGTTCCCCGATCGAACCGCGGGCCAGATCCTTGTGAATGACAACCTTAAGCTCTTCTTCCGATATTTGCTCAAAGGCGATCGACGGATCCAAGCGTTCCAGCTCCGTAACGATCGCAACATCCAAGCGCTTTTCCTCAACCTTAAAGGCAAGCTCGGGAGACAGGCCGCTTTGAACTTGAATTCTCAAGCTCGCATGCTCGTTCCGCAGTTTTGATAGCGTTTGAGGAAGAAGGTGCGTCGCAACGGAGGGAATAACACCCAGCCGCAACGAACCCGTAAGGCCCGTCGAAGGAGTTGATGCAAGTAGCCGAAGGGCATCGTAGCGTTCGATAATCTGTCTGGCTTCGTCGACAAGGCGCCATCCGTTGCTATTGAGAACCGGCGGTCTGATGGTCCGGTCAAAGAGCCTGGCTCTCATGTCGACTTCCAAGGCTTTCATCTGCATGCTGACCGCCGACTGGGTCATGTAGAGCCGCTGGGCGGCCGCGTTAAAGCTGCCGCCGTCTGCAATGGCCACGAGTGTACGAAGCTGTCTGATGCTCATGACAGCCAACTTAACATATTTTGAAGTCTGGCTCGCAAAATATTCGTTTGCCTTTCGATAGTTCGCGGAGTGAAAACGGCTGACCGTCCCGTACCCGAAGAGGATTCACCCCTATGGATATGAAGCTCTCGCCTGAGCAACAGAAGCTGAAAGCCGCTGCGCGCGAGCTTGCAGAGTCCAAATTCGCCGAAAAGGCTGCAGAGGTAGACCGAACGGAGGCCTATCCCTACGACAACGTGAAGGCGCTGACCGAAGCTGGGTTCATGGGTTACACGGTGCCTAAGGAGTATGGCGGTCGCGGCGGTAGCTTCTTCGAGGCCACCCTCATCATCGAGGAAATGGCCCGCGTCTGCGGTGCTACCGGGCGTATTGCGGTCGAAGCCAACATGGGCGCGATCTCAGCCGTCATGCAGTACGGCAGCGAAAAGCAGAAGCGGATGGCGGCGGAGTTGGTGCTCGCCGGCGACAAGCCTGCGATCTGCATTACCGAACCGAACGCGGGCTCGGCCGCTACCGAGATGACAACGCGAGCAGACAAGCGTGGCGGCACGTATGTCATCAACGGCAAAAAGCACTGGATCACCGGCGGCGGCGTGTCCAAGCTGCACTTGATCTTTGCCCGCATTTTCGATGAGCGGGGAGCGGAGCAGGGGATCGGAGGGTTTTTGGCCGTTGCCGGGACCCCGGGTTTGAAGGTCGGCAAGCGTGAGCCGGCGATGGGGCTTCGCGGAATTCCCGAAACGGAGATCATTTTCGAGGACCTTGAGGTCAAGGACGATATGCTCGTCCTGCCGCCGCGCGGGCTTCGTCGTGGCTTCGCTGATCTGATTGACGCCTATAACAGCCAGCGCGTCGGCGCGGGCACTGTGGCGCTCGGCATCGCGCAAGGCGCATTCGAAAAGTCTCTTGCTTTCGTGAAGGAGCGTGAGCAGTTCGGTCGTCCCATTGCGGAATTTCAAGGATTGCAATGGATGGTGGCCGACATGGCCGTAGCCGTGAATGCCGCGCGCCTGTCGTTGCATCAAGCCGCTTTGAGTGCGAATCCATTTCCGGACCCTCTCATGGCCGCCCAAGCGAAGATCATCGCTTCCGAGACCGCCAACAACGTCACCAACCAGGCATTGCAGCTCTTCGGCGCTCGGGGATACTCGCGCAATTATCCAATGGAGCGCGCGGTGAGAGATGCTCGCATGTTCACCATTGCCGGCGGAACTGCTCAAGTGCTCAGAACCTTGGTAGCCTCGCGCGTGCTTGGCATGAAGATGCCGCAGACACGTGACGGTTACACCCACGTTGCGCGAAGCCAAGGCCGCGATGCTGCCGAATAGGATGACTGTCTGAGGGCTGGGCAGGGCCCTATCGACCATCTCGCCGGATGAGGCTTAGGAGCCTCGTCCGCCTCGGAAAAGGGCTCATGACGGTGCTCTTCGCTCGTCCGAAAGCGGAGATACGCTTTTCGGCCGCCTCCCGGTCGGATCGGGGGCCCGCAGGCCCCGCTACTCGAGCCCGGCGTGTGCAAATGTACATGCCGGGCTCTTTTTCGAAAGCGTCGTGCAATCGACGCATCCTATTGTAAGTGGGGCACCTACAACATGACGACTTCCTTCGCAAAGCCGCTCGCCGGGACGCGTGTGATTGAGCTAGGAGAGCTCATAGCTGGACCTTTCGTGGGGACATTGCTTGCTGACAACGGAGCAGAAGTCATCAAGATCGAGCGGCCGGGGCGGGGCGATGTACTTCGGCAGTTTGGTCCCATGGTCAATGGAACCAGCGCGTTTTGGCAGGTAAACAGCCGAAACAAAAAGTCGGTCGTGCTCGACATCACCCGCGACGGTGGACTTTCTATTCTGCGGGATCTCCTGAAGGCCGGTGACGTGCTCATCGATAGCCTGCGGCCCGGCGTACTTGACAAAATTGGACTCAACGACGAAGCGCTCCAGTCGTTGAATCCGAGATTGATCGTCGTGCATGTCTCTGCGTTTGGCCGAATTGGACCAAATTCGAAGCGGGGCGGGTACGATCCGGTCGCGCAGGGATTTTGCGGGCTAAGCAACCTGACGGGTGAGCGCGATGGACCGCCCATGAGGGCAGGTGGTGCCGTACCAGTCTGCGACTTCATGACGGGAGTGCTTGGCGCGTTCGGCGCGGTGTTGGCGCTCTATCAGCGAAAGGGCGGAATGGAGCCGATGTCGTCGGTCGATGTCGCGCTCTATGACGTCGCGTTCCGAATGATTGCGCCACTCATTTCCTACTATGAAGCTACTGGAGAGGCTTGGCAGCGAGACGGCAATCACAGTCTTGGAGGGGCCCCAACGGGGCATTTCAAGACGGCGGACGACAAATGGATATGTCTTTCCGTTCAAAATGACGAACAATTTGCGCGCTGCGCAGCACTTGTCGACCGTCCTGACTGGGCTTCCGACGCTAGATTCGCGACCCTCTCGCAACGCACCGCTCATCGCGACGAGATTGAGGCTTGGGTCGCGACCTGGATAGGGGAAAGAGATCGGACGACCGTTATCGCAGCTTTCGAATCGAAATCGCTTGGCGTCGGGCCAATCCAATCTATTGAGGATATGGCCAGCGACGAACATCTGAGCGCCAGAGATTTGAATGCCGTCGATGACCCGGTTTTGGGTTCGGTCAGAATGCCACAAACTCTTCCAATCAATCTGAATGCCGGGAAGCAGTCTCCCGCTCCGGCGCTGGGTGAACACACTCGCCAAGTCTTGTCTGAGGTTCTTGGATATTCGGCGGAGGCGATCACACAAATGATAAGCCACGGCCACGCCGCCTCCGTGTAGGCGCCGGTTCGGCGTGCGCCGAATGGTCTTTCAGGCTGCTCGTTTCAATAGCGAATGCTGCCGGACAAGGGACAGCACCCGTGCTACGCGACCTTACCTCTGCCGGTGGCCGGCTGCGAACTTGACTTCATTATTTTTGAATTGGTGCGTGAATTTATCTCGTTTGCTTAAGTTGGAAAATGACGCGAAATAAGATGCTCCAAGCGCAAACGAATGAGCGTCGCAAATGCAGTCCCAAGAACAGGCGGTGAAGTGCAGATTTGCGCGCTCCGTGCAGGCGATCGTGCACACGCGCAACAGCTTTGTAGGTCCGTCTCCAGACTAGGACGCGCGCCACTGCTTGATTATTTGAGTATCCCTTCCCTTTTGCGGGTGTAGCGCCCGAGGCGTGAAGGGCCCTCGAACGCTCGCCGTGAATATCTTCAACCGAAAACGACAGACTTTAGAGGTCCTATGTTCGACGATCGAGGTTTGGAACTTAGCAGCCAGAACGAGGCCGCCGTGACTTCCTATAATCGGGCGGTCAAGAGCTTTCTCGAGTACCGGACGACGGCAATGCCCCTGACAAAGGAAGCGTTGGATGCCGATCCGCAGTTCTGCCTGGCGCATTGCTTGCGTGGCTATTTCTTCATGGTCTTCGGCACGTTCTTGGTCATGGATAAGGCGCGTGCTGCTTTCAAGGATGCTCAATCGACCCTAGGCAATGCAAACACCCGCGAGCGACGCCACGTCGAAGCGTTGGGCCTCTGGATTGCCGGCGATCTTATGGCCGCCAACACCTGCTGGGAGCAAATTCTTTTCGAGCACCCCCACGACCTTCTTGCCTTGCGGCTTCATCACTTCAACTGCTTCTGGATGGGGCAGACCCGCGCTTTGCGCGCGGTCCCTGCATCCGTGCTGGCGAGTTGGAGCAAAGACATGCCCGGCTACGGTAACGTTCTGGGCATGCTTGCGTTTGGCTTTGAGGAGAACGGTGAATACGCGAACGCCGAACGTTGTGGACGCGAGGCCGTCGAGATCTGCCCAGACGACTTATGGGCATTGCATGCCGTCGCGCACGTGCTGGAGATGCAAAGTCGTCACGGCGAGGGGCTGAAATGGCTCAATCATCCTCTCGACCAGTGGAACGATAGAAATCCGTTTCGGCGTCACCTGTGGTGGCACAAGGCATTGTTCAACATCGACGCGGGACGTCTCGATGGCGCGCTGCAGCTCTATGATGAGGCCATCAAAGGCGACAAATCCGACTTCTATCTCGATATTCAGAACGCCGCGTCTCTTCTCGCCCGGCTCGAGTTCTGTGGTGTCGATGTCGGGAACCGATGGGGGGCTCTCGCCGATCACGCCGAGACGCACATCGATGATCATGCGCTGATCTTTACCGATGTTCATTGTGTGATGTCGTTGGCACATGAGCGTCGATTCGAGGCGGCCCAGAAGGTAATCGAATCGATGAAGAACTATGCCGGCGACGAGACCCGCTACGCAAGCGGCGTTATCCGTAGGCTCGGCGTTCCGCTCTGTGAGAGTATCATTGCATTCGAGCAAGGTCGATATGACGATGTCGTGGGCGGAATTCTGCCGCTGCGTCACGTCACTGGTCCGATCGGTGCAAGTCACGCTCAGCGCGACATCTTCGATCAGTACCTTCTTGAGGCGGCTCTTCGCGCGAACAAGCTGCCACTCGCCCAGAGCCTGCTCCAGGAGCGCAGCCTCTTGAAGCCAGGCAGCCATGAGAGCGAATACAAGCTGGCCAGACTGCAAGGATCGATGGCGTCGCGCGCGTAGAAGCGCGAGCTGTCTCGAAGGTCTGCGCAGATCATTGCGGGTAGTCGCCGCTTAGCGCAGTGATCAGTGCCGGCTCACTCGGCGCTGATTGCAATTTGTACGCTGCATTGGCGTGACTGGGGTGATCTTGGCCGATGATTGGTCGCTCGCCGACAACGTCCCGTACGACGTACCTACTGTGAAGCAAGCGGAGGCATCTTTGGCGAGCTCTCTTGGCGCAATGGCGAAATGCATCGAGCGTGGAATGACCATCGCGCTGCCGGTAGACTACGCCGGCGTATCGATGGCCATGACGCGCGAAATGATCCGGCGGGGTGCGAATGACCTTCATCTGGTCTGTGTGCCGACCGGAGGCCTGCAAGTTGATCAACTCATCGGAGCCGGCCTGGTCGGGACGGTCGAGACGAGCGCTGTCTCATTGGGGGAGGCAGGCGGCGCGCCTCGATTCAATGCCGCCGTGAAGGACGGCTCGATTCGCCTGAAGGACGCGACGTGTCCGGCGATTCATGCTGGCTTGATGGCTGCACAGAAAGGCATTCCATTTCTGCCGATGCGCGGGCTGATCGGCACGGACCTGCTTCGGCACCGGGAAGACTGGCGCGTCCTCGACAATCCGCTTGCTGATACCGCCGATCCGATTGTCCTGATCCCAGCCATCAAGCCAGACGTAGCTGTCTTTCACGCTCCGATGGCTGACCGTTTCGGGAACGTCTGGATCGGTCGTCGTCGCGAGCTCGCAGCCATGGCCTATGCGTCAACGACGACATTAGTCACAGTTGAGCGCATCGTGGAGGAGAATCTACTGGCGGATGAGCTGACGGCGGCAGGTGTGTTGCCAGCCCTCTACATTGGGGCTGTCGGACAGGCCTCGCGAGGCGCATGGCCATACGGCTTGTGGGGCGAATATCCCCCGGACGTGACAGAACTCAATCGCTATGCGAAGGCGGCGCGAACGGCCGAGGGATTCTCTAGATACATGGCTGACGTCGGGTCGGAGACAGTATCGTGACTGCCATCCATCCCCGCGAGATACTGATCTACGCCATCGCGCAGCTATTGGACGGCGTCAAACACGTAGCTGTAGGCGCCTCGTCGCCGATCCCCGCCGCTGGGGCCATGCTCTTGCGCGCAATGAAGGCTGCCAAGGGAGAGCCTGTCCCCCGCATTTCGGTACTGGGCTCCGTTGAACACAACTTCTTCACCAACGGCTCGGCCGAGCTGTTCGATTGCGCAGCGCAGGGACGCATCGATGCGTTCTTCCTTGGCGGCGGCCAAATTGATGGGGTTGGTAACGTCAATCTCGTGGGCGCGGGTGGCTATCCGCAGTCGGACGTGCGCTGGCCTGGATCTTTCGGGTCGGCATATCTGTATTTTGTCGTCCCTCGGGTCATACTCTTCCGTGAGGAACATTCGCCGCGCGTTCTCGTCGACAAAGTTGATTTTGTGAGCGCGCCCGGCGTGAGCGAAAGGGGGGTCTTCAGAAGTGGGGGGCCGATCGCACTGCTAACAGGCAAGGGCCTCTTTCGCTTCGACAATTCGCATCCGGGATTCATTCTCGACAGCATTCACCCCGGATACGATCTCGATGAAATCAAGGCTTCGACCGGCTTCAAGTTCCAGCACACGGATCGACCTGGTCGAACGGCACCGCCCGACGCATCAACATTAGGCTTGCTGCGGGGCAAGGTGCTCGATGAGCTTGCCGAGACGTATGGCGAGTTCGCAACGAAGATGCGCGCTGAACTCCCCTGATGCTCTGTTGAGGGGCCTCTCACTACTCGGCCGAAAGGCTAGGCGAAGACCGATGCGATCTTCGCCCGCCGTGAGATCAACGCATCGTTGGCATAACGAACTCGGCACCTGATCGGATGCCAGTGGGCCACCGCGTGGTGATGGTCTTGAGCTTGGTATAGAAGCGTACCCCCTCGGGGCCATGCATGTGATGATCGCCAAAGAGGGATGCCTTCCAGCCACCGAAGGAATGAAATGCCATTGGCACAGGGATTGGCACGTTGATGCCGACCATGCCCACCTGAATTTGATGCGCGAATTCACGGGCCGCGTCGCCGTCTCGCGTGAAGATGGCGGTGCCGTTGCCGAACTCGTGCTCGTTGATCATCTCGGCTGCTTCGTCGTACGACTTGGCGCGCGCGATGGCGAGCACCGGTCCAAAGATCTCTTCCCTGTAGATCTTCATATCGGTTGTCACGTTGTCGAAGAGCGATCCGCCGATGAAGTATCCCTTTTCATACCCCTGACGCCGGAAATCCCGGCCGTCGACGACAAGCTTTGCACCTTCGTCGACGCCTGCATCAATGTATCCGCGGACCTTGTCGAGGTGCTGCTTGGTCACCAGAGGTCCCATCTCGGCTTCAGGATCCGTCCCTGGACCGATATTCAGGGCGCGGACCTTTGGCGCGAGCTTTTCGATCAATCTGTCGGCGGTGCTGTCGCCGATGGGTACCGCCACCGAGATTGCCATGCAGCGCTCGCCGGCGGAGCCATAGGCGGCTCCGATCAGCGCGTCGACAGCCTGATCCATGTCGGCGTCTGGCATGACGATCATGTGGTTCTTCGCGCCGCCAAGCGCCTGGCATCGCTTTCCGTGCTGGGTCGCCGTCTCGTAGATGTAGCGTGCAATCGGGGTCGAGCCGACGAAGCTGACGGCAACGATACCGGGATCAGACAAGATGGCGTCCACGGCTTCCTTGTCACCTTGGACGACGTTGAAGACGCCGTCGGGAAGTCCAGCTTCCTTCAGCCACTGCGCGAGAACGAGGGAGGTGGAAGGATCGCGCTCGGAGGGCTTGAGGATGAAGGTGTTGCCGCAGGCGAGGGCGACCGGGAACATCCACATCGGAACCATGGCCGGGAAATTGAACGGCGTGATCCCGGCGACCACACCGAGAGGCTGACGGAGCGAGTGGCTGTCAACGCGCGTTCCGACGTTCTCTGTAACCTCGCCCTTGAGAAGCTGCGGTGCACCGGTTGCGAACTCTACCACTTCCATGCCGCGCTGGATCTCGCCTTTGGCGTCTGAAAGGACTTTGCCGTGCTCCGCGGTAATGATCTGCGCGAGCTCGTCGATGCGGTCCTCGACAATCCGAAGGAAGCGGCTGAGGATGCGAGCGCGTCGTAGAGGAGGTGTGTTCGCCCAAGCCGGGAATGCCTTCCGAGCAGCGATCACCGCTGATCGAACATCTTGTGCTGATGCTAGTCCCAGAATTCCCGATTGTTCGCCGGTGGCCGGATTGTAAACGGCCGTGGTGCGGGGGGCCTGGCTTGGCACCAACTCACCATTGATGAAATTCGGAATGGTCGCCTGCATGGTCTTTTCCTTCAAACGAAGCTTGATCGTTTGGGTATGGAGCGCCTAAAATCGCACTTCAACGGCCGAATTCGCGGCTCCGTTGTGTAGAAATTGTAGTCGATGGATTGGGAACGGGTTCGGATATTTCTTGAAGTCGCAAGAGCGGGACAGATCCTGAAAGCGTCAAAAAGCTTACGGCTCAATCATGCGACCGTTGCGCGACAGCTTACGGCGCTCGAGCGGAGCCTGAACGCCAGGCTGATCGAGCGACACACAACCGGCTGCACTTTGACCGCAGCGGGGGAGGCGTTGGTCGCTGCCGCCGAGCGCGCCGAAAGCGAGTTCCTCCGAGTTGGCTCCAGCATCGGAGGAGCCACGGAGGCGATCACTGGCACCGTGCGCGTCGGCGCCCCTGACGGCCTGGGAAATTACTTTCTCGCGGATCGTCTCGGAGCGCTCGCCGCGAGCCATTCAAAGCTGGTGGTTCAGCTCGTTCCGTTGCCTCGAACATTTTCGCTGTCCCGGCGCGAGGCGGACATCGCGATTACGTTGGATCGCCCCAAGCAGGGGCGACTTATCCTGTCGAAGCTGACGGACTACACGCTGAGCGTCTACGCCGCAGAGAGCTACCTCGAACGCGAGGGACCCATCGCCAGCCAGGCCGAATTGGCCGGCCGCTTGTTCGTAACGCATGTCGAGGATTTTGCTTACAGTCGCGCTCTGGACTACGCCTCCGTTCTCGGTCGGCTGATGTCACGTCGATACGAATGCGGAAGCGTGGTCGCACAAATGGAGGCCGTCCGGGCTGGGCACGGCGTTGGCATTCTTCACGACTATGCGGCGCAGCGATATCCCGAGTTGAGACGCTTGCTGCCAGAGGTTCGTTTCGTTCGAAACTATTGGATAACGTCTCATCCCGACACGCACGAGACGCGGCGCATCCAGGAGGTACACAGGTTTATCTCCGGATCCGTAAAGGAAGCCAGATCGGCATTTGTCTCCACCTGACAGGCGCGATCACCGGCCGTCGTGGATATAGATCAATCCATCCTGCGCTAGGTCGGTATCACGTAGCGAACGAGACAGAAGCTGACTGCGATCAAGAAGATGAGCGATAACGTTACGGCGGCCGTCACTCGGGCTCCGACCTGTCCGACTACGCGAAGATCCACGCCCAGGCCGAGCGCAGCCATCGACAGGACCGTGAAGACGCTCGCGATGTAGCGGATCGGCGAGATAAAGTTGTCGGGAATCAAAGATAGGGACCGCAACGCCGCCAACGCAAAAAACACGATGATGAACCACGGTACTGCTTTGAAGAGCTTCTGCTTTGACGATCCCGTCGCTCCGTCAGTGCGCAGGCCACGCGCCAGATAGGCGATTGAAGCGACAACCGGCCCCAGCATCATGACGCGCACCAGCTTGACGACGGTGCCGATCTGCGTGCTGACGAGGCTGGCCGGCATGGTGGCCGCCAACACTTGCGGTACGGCGTAGACGGTCATGCCCGCTAGTATCCCGTAT
Source organism: Bradyrhizobium sp. CCGUVB23 (assembly GCF_024199885.1). Lineage (NCBI taxonomy): Bacteria > Pseudomonadati > Pseudomonadota > Alphaproteobacteria > Hyphomicrobiales > Nitrobacteraceae > Bradyrhizobium > Bradyrhizobium sp. CCGUVB23. Next base: position 2,625,292 of record NZ_JANADQ010000001.1, on the reverse strand, counting down.
TGAACCTCCGAAAGAGCGAAGAGCGGAATGAGAAGAGGCAGTGCCAGAACAACGATGACACCTAGAATCGCAGTGAAGGCGATCGACGAGGCAATTTCATCGGAGCTTGCGCCGATTAGTGGCGCAACAGCGGCGATGGCAGAGTTTCCGCAGATTGAGTTGCCACAGGCGACCAGTATGGAAAGACGATTTGAAAGCCCCAATGATCGGCTCACCGTGTAGCTGATCAAGATGGTGAGAATGACAACGCATACGGTCGCCACCAGTAGAGTTGGCCCGGAGGCCGCTATCGTCGAGAACGTAATCGATGCACCCAGCAACGCGACAGCCACCTCGAGCAGTTGCTTCGCACTGAAGGCAATGCCTGCGCGCCAGCGGGTGCCTGGCGTCCAAAAGGTCCGGATGGCCGTTCCGACGATAATGGCGATCACGATCGCTTCGAGGTAGGGATGACCAAAGGAAGCTTCCTGTGCCGTCTGAAGACCAATCGCGATCCCTGTCACGGCAGCGCAGAGGACAATCCCGGGAAGAACAGAGGAGGCCATCGCAAAGGTGGAAATGGCCGGTGCAGGCTTCTTACAATCGACTTGATCCGACATCGGGTTCCTCTAAAGAGGACGAAATATGCGTGACAGGATCGATTTTGGAAAATATTGATTTGTCATAAGCCGATAATGAGGAATTATGGCCCTCAATCTGCATTTGCTTCGAATGTTCGTGGCGGTGTCCCGAGTAGGCAGCTTCTCTCGGGCCGCTGAAACCATGAATCTAAGTCAGCCCGCGATTTCAAAAGGAGTGCGGGACTTCGAACTTCAGGTCGGCTGTCGGCTGCTGAACCGGTCTCAAAAAGGCGTCGTGCCTACGTCGGAAGGCTTCGCTTTGCTGAAGCATGCGGAGGATTTATTTGCCGCCGAGCGCGCGGCGGAGGAAATGCTCTCGTCTAAGCGCAATCTGGACAACGGATCACTGCGCATTGGTGCAAGTACGACGATTGCCACTTACATGCTCGCTCCTTATCTCGGAGCCTTTCATAGGGCGCACCCGGGGATTGATCTCCATCTTGTCAGCGCGAATACACGCGAAATTGCCGAGCAGATGGCGGCACAAGAAATAGATATTGGCTTGGTCGAGGGGCCGATCGACGAAGGTGTCGTGGTAGCGGAGAAATGGCGGACCGACGTCATGAAGTTGATCGTCTCGGAGCATCATGATTTCGCTTCGGCGAAGGAAGCCATCGATCCACAGCTTCTAGGAGGGGAGGTATTGATACTGCGTGAGCCGGGATCAGGCTCGCGCGAAGTCGTGACGCAGGTCCTCGCGTCGAACAACATCGAGCCGCTTCGGTTTCTGGAGATCGGCAGCACGGCCGCGATCAAGCAGGCAGTGGCGGCGGGTATTGGCGTCTCCATCGTTTCAACTGTTGCGACGAGAGACCAAGTCCGGCTGGGCTATCTGAAGGCCGTAGAGCTTCGCGGAATCACGGTAGAGCGCTCACTATGGCGACTGAGGCTATCGGACCGAACTCCGAGACCTGCCGCACGAGTATTCGACAACTTGTTGGATGATCCGGAAGTACCCAATCCTAGCGATGGATAAGCGCCATCCGCTCAAAAAATGGTCCTGTCGTTCGTTTCGTCATGGTTCGAGGCCCGTCGCACCGCCAAGAAGCCGTTCATAGAGGCCGGCTCTAGCAGCGTTAGCTACGAATTGTCGGACTTGGTCTCCCTCTTCAATGAGAGCGAACTGTGCGCCGCCGACGCGAGGCATTCGGTTCTGAAAGTCTCGGCCCAGGACGACACCCATGCTGGTCGTTTGGGTCGTCGCGCTGAACTCGAGAACTGGATCGTCAGGGACGGTATCGGTCATCTTGGTCAGCAACAGTGTGACAGTTCCGCATCCACTCTGCTGAAAAACAAGCGTCTCGCTGCGTGTCCTTAGGATCCGAATAGCGCAACCAGCTTCACATTTGGGTCGTCCTCTAGGAATCACGGCGGGAGATATCCGAGTTCCCCTAAGGATGTTGGCGGATTGCTGCTGCCTTTGACCGCTAAGGGGAGATGGCTGAGCCGGAGGTTCGACCACCACATCATCGAAAATCATGCTGTAGAACAGTATCTCCGACGACTCTGCGGGCCGCGAAATGAGGAGCATGAGTCGGGGTAGTCGCCCGCCAACAATCGAGCGAAATCTTTCTGCCAGCCCCGTGATCATAGTTGAGCCATCCGAGTGAACCTTGACACAAGTCACTTTACGTCTGGACGGGGATCTCCAACGAAATTATCGCGGTTGGGCATCCTGATGGCGGGCAGGTTCTTCGCATCCAAGGCGGCGTTGTCGGGTAGCAGGCCGTTGAGATGAAGAACATAAGCTGTGACCGCATAGACCTCCTCATTGCTGAGCGATTGGGGGGAAGGGTGCGGCATGGCTCGGCGAATATAGTCGAACAAAGTGGTCGCGTAAGGCCAATAGGATCCAACGGTCTTAACAGGATTCGGCGTGGCCAATGTACCTTGTCCGCCAACAAGCTTATCACCGACGCCGCCTTCACCTTTCGAGCCGTGGCAGGCGGCGCACTGTTGATCGAACACTTCCCTGCCGAGGCCGACCGAGCCTTTGCCTGGCGGCAGATTCGTCCCATTGCGGTCAATATCAATATTCCAGCCAGCGATTTCAGCTTTAGTCGCTGTACGTCCAATCCCGAGTTTAACCGAGGACTCCGAATGCGCCGCCGAGACCAGGAATAATGCGGCGGAACTCGCAATCAAAAGATTACGCATTTGCATTGGTAACCTCGCCGTCCGCGGCAACCCGCCAGGGTTGGACTGCGTTGTTGTGATAGAACGAGTTGTCGCCGCGTACGCCGACCAGGTCAGACAATGTCGGCTGAACATAGCCAGTTTCGTCGATCGCCCGGCTTTGGATCACGGTGGGGCTGCCATCCCATCGCCATGGCAGTCTGAAGCGCGTTAGAGCTCGCGTAAGTACCGGCTCCTGTAGCTGTGCTTCTTGCCAGCTCTTGCCATCGTCGACCGAGACGTCGACGCGCTTGATCTTGCCACGGCCAGTCCATGCGATACCCGATATCTCGTGGAAGCCATGCGACTTGAGCTTTTGGCCGCCGGACGGATGGGTAATGATGGACTTTGCGTCCATGTAGAACGTGAACTCTCGCGCCTTACCGTCCGGCAAGAGGTCCGTATATTTCGACGTTTCTTCGCGAGAATAGACCGGCTCGGCAACGACATGCAGGCGGCGCAGCCACTTTACGCTCATGTTACCTTCAAAGCCCGGCAAGAATAGACGCAAGGGATAGCCTTGCTGCGGACGAAGCCGCTCACCGTTTTGGCTATAGACGAGCAGCGCGTCGTCGAGACATTTCTCGATCGGAATGCTGCGTGTCAATGCTGCTGCATCTGCGCCTTCAGCGACGATCCACTTTGCCTCGCGCCGCAATCCTGCTTCCTGCAGCACATGGCTGAGCTTGACACCGGTAAACTCGGCGCAACTGACCAAGCCGACCAAGTCAGATGCTGTCTTGCCGTACGGCTTCTTGAACCCGGGGTTACCGGAACACTCGAGAAAGTAGATGTGTGATTCAGATGGGAAGCGTCTCAGGTCATCCATCGTGAAAATGAGAGGATTGTCGACGAGTCCGTGGACGATCAGGCGGTGTTGGGCCGGATCGATCGCCGGAACACCCGAATGGTGACGTTCGTAGAAAAGCCCGTTCGGGGTGATGATGCCATCCAGATCCTGAAGGGGAGTGCGACTGGACGTCCAAAAAACCGGATCGCCACTTTTCGGTATGTTTCGCGTGACACCCTTTTCGAACGGAGACGGCGTCCCGTAGAGCTGGCTGCCGACAGGATCGCCGGGCGACTTCATCCATTCGGGGACGTTCGGCGGCAGATTTTCGCCATTGAGCGGGTCTGCGAGAGCATCTCCGCCGACGACCGCGCTGACAGCCGCACCTCCAACAAGCGTGCCTCCCTCGCGCAAGAATTGGCGGCGCGAAGCGACGAGCATGTGCTCATTTGAATCTTTCGAGCGGTCGGCCATGCCTTCGATCTCCTGTTTCAGCGCGCAAACAGACAAGCCCTGGCCTATCGGAGAGATGTGAGCAAACTAACTTTCCTGAAATTGCATTTCAGGATTCGTGAAGTGCATCGTCGATTGATTGGTGCTCTGCCGGAAGACGTGCGCCTAAGAAGTGCCTTTCGGCGGACCGCGTTTGCGGTGATAGTTTTTCTTACATTTTCCGTCACTATTTTTGGGTTTCTGTCAGAAAAATCGTCAATATAGTCGAGCTCAGGCAAACAATATTCCTGGGAGCGAGCGCTTGTCCTCGGACGCAAAAACCCTCGACGTATCTGTGTGGCGGGGAGACAGCGCTGGCGGGAAGTTTGAGCGCTTTCAAGTTCCCAATCAGGAAAGCCAGACCATTCTCGACGTCGTGGTTTGGATTCAACAGAAGATCGATCCCACGCTTGCCTATCGATACGCGTGCCGGGTGGGTATGTGCGGATCTTGCGCGATGATGGTCAATGGCCAGCCTCGGTGGACTTGCCGGACGCACGTGCAGAAGGTTGTCCGCGACAATCGCATCGAGGTGGCGCCGCTTCGCAATTTGCCGGTGATCAAGGATCTCGCGACGGATATGGATCCCTTCTTCACGAGGTGGGTCAAGGCCGAAGGAGTATTCCACCCGACGGGTACCAGAAATGACGACATCGTCAAAGTCGACCCGATGAGTGACGATCGCATTCTCGCGGATGCCGCGATCGAATGCATCAACTGCGCCGTATGCTACGCTTCCTGCGACACCGTACAGGGCAATCCGGAGTACCTAGGGCCCGCTGCGCTGAATCGCGCATGGACCCTCATCAACGATGAGAAGGACGGGAAGCGGGCCGATATTCTCGATGCGGTGTCACAGCGGGGTGGCTGCCACAACTGCCATTCTCAGGGAAGTTGCGCCAAGTTCTGCCCGAATGAGCTGAGCCCGATTACGTCGATCGCCGGGTTGAAGCGCGAGACGATGAAGTCCTTCTTCAAGGGGCAGTGATCATGCTGACATTTCGCCTTTTCATGCTGCAGCGGGTGACAGCGCTAATCATGGCTCCCCTGGTGCTGGGGCACTTGGCCGTGATGGTCTATGCGATACGTGGCGGCCTATCGACCGGAGCGATTCTATCTAGAACGCAGGGAAGCCTTCCCTGGGCTCTCTTCTATGGGACCTTTGTAGTGGCGGTATCGATCCATGCCGCGATCGGTGTGAGGGTAATCGCCGCAGAAGTTCTCCACATGCGCGGTCTTCTGCTCAACGCATTGGCTTGGGCCCTGTGCGCTTTCTCGCTTTTCTCCGGGCTGCGCGCAGTTCTATCGGTGACCGCGCTATGATCCGTCCGCACCGACATCATCCGCTCTGGTTGGCCTACTTCCTTCACAGGTTATCCGGCTTGGCGCTCGCGATCTTTCTTCCGGCGCACTTCTACGTCCTCTCCCTCGCGCTCACCGCACCGAAGGATCTAGATGGCTTCCTGCATTGGGCGGACAACCCGCTGGTGAAGGCCGCCGAGTTTGGGCTCGTGTTCCTGCTGGCGGTCCATTTCTTCGGCGGCCTCCGGCTCATGGCGTTCGAATTGCTCACCTGGACGAGGGATCAGAAGACCTGGGCCGCGGCCAGTGTGGCGTTCGCGTTCATGGTCGCCGGCAGCTTCCTCCTGAGGGCGATTTGATCATGGCGGCCCCATTCGATCTTGAACGTCACGACACCGACATCCTGATCATCGGAACCGGCGGAGCCGGCCTTTTTGCGGCGCTTCACGCGCAGCAGGCGGCTCCCGAAGGCACCAAGATCACGATCGCCGTGAAAGGTCTCATCGGGAAGTGTGGCTGCACGCGGATGGTCCAGGGCGGCTACAATGTGGCGCTGGGCGGCGGCGACTCCGTCGAACGTCATTTCATGGACACGATCATTGGCGGAAAATGGCTTCCCAACCAGGACATGGCCTGGAGGCTCTGTGAGCAGGCCGTGGTGCGCATCCGCGAACTCGAGAACGAGATCGGCTGCTTTTTCGATAGAAATCCAGACGGCACGTTGCACCAGAAGGCGTTCGCCGGGCAAACGGCGGACAGAACCGTTCATAAGGGTGACTTGACTGGCATCGAGATCATCAGTCGCCTCATGGAGCAAGTGCTCGCTCGACCAGTCGAGAAATTGCAGGAACACCGTGCCGTAGGTTTGATTCCATCGAAGGATGGTCCGTCCCTTGCCGGCGTCTTGTTCATCGATATGCGCACGGGTGCACTGCGGTTGGTGCGCGCCAAGACGGTGCTGATGGCGACCGGCGGCGGGCCGACAATGTACAAGTATCACACACCATCCGGCGACAAGACGATGGACGGCCTCGCCATGGCTCTTCGGACCGGCTTGCCGCTCCGCGACATGGAGATGGTCCAGTTCCATCCCACCGGCTTGCTCGCGGGTGAAGATACTCGGATGACCGGCACAGTCTTGGAGGAGGGGCTTCGGGGTGCCGGGGGCCATTTGTTGAACAGTTACGGCCATCGCTTCATGTTCGACTATGACGCAAAGGGCGAAAGAGCGACCCGCGACGTCGTCAGCCGAGGGATCTATGCGGAGATGCGCAAGAACAACACCTCGAAGAACGGCGGCGTATACATCTCGATGGCCCATCTCGGCCCAGAGAACGTACGGCAGAAGTTCAAAGGCATGGTGAAGCGCTGCGCGGACAGCGGCGTTGACCTCGCCGCAGGGCAGGTCGAGGTGGTTCCCACAGCGCACTATTTCATGGGTGGCATTGTCGTGGATACCGACACGCACACCGAGATGGAAGGGCTGTACGTCGCAGGCGAGGACGCCGGCGGTGCACACGGATCGAATAGGCTGGGCGGAAACGGCGTGGCCAATTCAACCGTCTACGGCGGGATTGCTGGCGACGTCATGGGCCGCGACATCCGCAAGATGGCACGTCTGCGCGATCCGGACGAGGCGATTCTCCAGACCGAAATAGAACGGGTCGTCTATCCGTTCACGAAATCACCAGGAAACATCCGGGAGTTGCGCAACGAACTTCAGAATACGATGTGGGACAACGTCGGCGTGATGCGAACTGCGGCAGGAATGACCAGGGCAGCTCGCCGCATTTCGGAGATTCGGTCCGAGCTCATGAATGTCGGCGTGGCAGGAGGCAGCCGGGCCTTCAATCTCACCTGGCACGACTGGCTGAACGTGAGTTCGCTCTGCGACATCTCGGAGGTCATTACCAAGGCGGGTTTAGAGCGAGAAAATTCTCGTGGAGCTCACTACCGGGAAGACTTTCCAGAAAGCGGAAGCCTGGAGAAGTCATACTTCACCTTGGCGCGCAAGCGCGACGAGGAGCTTCAGATGAGCCGGGAACGGGTGAGATTTACTATCGTACAGCCCGGCCACTCGATCCTATCCACCGAAGAACCCGACACCCTCGTGAGGGCTGCAGAATGATCTCCATCGATGCGATTCAGAAGGCCGCGGAAATCCTGATGGAGAAGGCCGCCATCGAGATACCCGAAGACTATCTCGATGGCCTCAAGGCCGCTGCAGACGTCGAAGATGGTGATCTGTCCTCGTTCGTTCTCCAAGCCATGCTTGAAAACTATGAGGCGGCCAAGCAGGATCGTCGCGCGATGTGCGGGGACACCGGCTGTCCGCGCTGGTACGTCAAGATGGGTAATGAGGCCAGCATCGAGGGGGGGCCAATCGCTCTGGAAACCGCCCTGCGGCGCGCCACCGCCAATGCAACCAGGAACGTTCCACTCAGGCCGAATCGCGTGCATCCGCTTTGGCGTACCGATCACGATAACAACGTCGGTATCGGTGCCCCCGAGATTGAATATGCGTTCGAGCCGGATGGCGACTGGGTCGACCTGATTACGGTTCACAAGGGTGGTCTCTTCGGAACCGATTATCGCATGTTGTTTCCGTCCGACGGTATCGCCGGCATCAAGCGCTTCTATCTCGACAGCCTCGTTGCATTTGGAAAACGAGGCCTGGCCTGTCAGCCGGCGATCATCGGCATTGGTCTCGGAGGGTCGAAGGACGCCTGCATGGTTCTGGGTAAGCGTGCCGCCTGCTTGCGAACAGTCGGAAGCCGAAACCCGGACCCGCGCATTGCGGAAATGGAGCGGGAGTTCAAGGAGCTGGGCAACTCCATCGGAATGGGCGCGATGGGATTCGTCGGCAAATCGATGGTGATCGATTGCCATATCGAAGTCGGATATTGCCATACCGGCGGTATGCAGATGAGCGTCCACGCGTTTTGTCTGTCGTCTCGCCGCGCGGTAGCACGCATCCATGGCGACGGCCGTGTCGAGTACCGGACCGATCCGGATTGGTTCACTGATTATCAACGTCGGGAGACGGTGGAATGGAACGTGCTTCCAAGCCTAAGCAAATCCGCCTGAGCACCAAGCCTACGCGGGAAGATCTGGCGGCCCTGAAGATTGGAGACATCGTCTATCTGGATGGGCTGATCTATACGGGTCGCGAGGGCGTTTACATGCGCGCTCTCGAGGGGAAGGAACCTCTCCCGTTGAGCTTGCCGGAAGAAAGTGCTGCCAATTTCCACTGTTCGCCGGCGGCTACCGTTGATCAAGACGGTAACATTACGATGGGCGCCGTGACGGCCACGGCCTCCTTCCGCTTCTCGAAGTGGATCGGGGAGTGGCTGCGCATTTCCGGCGCGAAGCTCATCATCGGCAAGGGAGGCATGACGTCGCACGACTACAAAGAGCATTTCGTCCCGAACGGCGCAATCTACCTGACGACGGTGGGGTACGGCACCGGCGCGCTATTGGGGCGCGGCATCAAACGCGCGCGCGATATCTACTGGAAGAAGGAACTCGGGCTTGCCCAGGCCATGTGGTTGATCGAAGCCGAGAACATGGGGCCCTTCATCGTCGAGAGCGACTTAGACGGCAATAGCCTGTTCGAGCGCGAGAACGCCAAGGTGTCGGCCAATCTCGAGCGTGTCTACGCGGGCACGAAGCCGGCGGTACTGAAGCGGTTCGGCGAAACCGACGATCGGTCGGACGAGCTAATCGGTTAATCGCAGCGAAGCTCGCACGGGATAGGTCCGGGATCGCTCAATTCGCCAGCAGGCTACAAGGACGCACAATGTTCGTGGACGAAAGAATATACTCCCTGCATGCGGGCCAGGTCCCCACCTTCTTGAAGCTCTACGAAGAAGAAGGGATGGAGTGCCAGGTTCGCATCTTGGGCAGGATGGTTGGCTATTACTATACCGATTTCGGCCCACTAAATCAGATCGTCCACATGTGGGGATATGAAAGCCTGGATGATCGGTTCGAGCGACGAAAGCAACTGCAAGCGTCGCCGGCATGGCAGTCCTACGCCAAGAAAATGCGTCCTCTTGTAGCGAAGGTCGAAAACAAGCTGCTGGTGCCCGCGCCATTCTTTCGTGTACCGAACTAGGCAATAGATTACGGTCGATAACACGGTCGGCATCCAAGTCATGAGCTTCTATCTTTGGCTTGCGGCAGGCTCCGCGGCGGGCGGCTTCATCAACGGTCTTGCAGGGTTCGGAACTGCGCTTTTTGCGCTTGGTTTCTGGCTGCAGATACTGCCGCCGACCGAGGCCGTCTCGATGATCGTCATCATGTCCGTGGTCAGCGGGCTGCAGGGCGTTGCTCTCGTCCGCGATAGTATCCGTGAAAATCCGCTGCGCCTGTCGAGGTTCGTCCTCCCCGGACTCCTTGGTATCCCGATTGGCGTCAAGCTGCTCGCGATCGCGAGCCCGCTCGCGATCAAGCTCACGGTAGCAGCATTCCTCATTGTGTATGGTAGTTTCATATTGCTGCGCCGAGAGCTTCCACGGTTGCCCCAACCGAAGCCAATATTGGACTGCGCTGTCGGATTCGTAGGCGGAATTCTAGGAGGGGCGGCCTCGTTATCTGGAGTGATGCCGACGATCTGGTGCACGCTCCAGCCTTGGACAAAGTCCGAGCAACGAGCCGTCATGCAGCCATTCAACGTCGTCATCCTGGCGATTGCGGCCGCCGTCTACGCGATGAGTGGCTATTACTCGTCCAGAAGCGTTCCGCTGATCCTGATTGCGCTCCCTATTACCCTGATCTCGGCCCAAGCTGGTATCTGGGCTTTCAAGAGGCTGTCAGACGATCAATTTCGAAAGCTGCTGGTCTGCCTGATGTTTGTCTCGGGATTGATCATCGTCGCCAAGGAAGTGCTGCTTGGCTAACTGGTGGAGCAGCACACCAGAGCTTCGCTTGCTCTTATCGTTTTCGCCTCGACGGCCTCTTCTTGAGTGCCGGCTGACGCGAGTCTGGCGAGGGCTGCCCATCGCGTATCGCTGCGGCAAATCGAGCATTCATCTCGTCGATGGCGCGAATCCTGACGCTGTCGGCTCGAGATATGCACCCGAGAATGCGGACCAGGCGCTTGTCCGGTCCGAGCGGCAAGTGCTTAAGGCGAAGGGCGTTCGATGCACTAACGCAGGTTCGCGGCGCGATAGAGACGCCAAGATTGTAGTAGACCATGCTCGAGATGGCCTCCAGGCTCTCCAGCTCCATGCTCTCGTTCACGGCGATCTTGTTTTCCTGGAGCCAAGTTTCGATCAATCCGCCGACGACGGCCTGGCGTGAGAACCGTATGAACGGACTGTTTTTCAGCAACTGGAGCGGATCCTTGCCCTCAGCCTCGAGAGACGCCAGCAGTTCAAAAGGCTCTTCTGCAAGATCGTACCAGACAAGATTGCGAGGAATGAACTGCGGCTTTGAGACGATCGCGAGATCAAGATGACCTCTCTCGACCTGTTGGATCAGTGCGGTGGTCAGGCCGGGTGTGATGGTGACATGCAGGCCCGGATAATCGCTCTTCAGCTTCGATACCGCTAGGGGCACGAGGCCCGTGAGCGTCGTTGGGACGGCCCCTAGAGAGAACACGCCCTCGATTCCTTGATTGCCCAATATGCTTGGGACGATGCTGTCGTAAGCAGCGACAACCTCACGAGCCTTCGATACCAGTGCCCGTCCCGCGGGAGTCAGCTCCGGCGTTCGGCGGCTTCTGTCGAAAAGCGCGATCTTCCACTCCTCTTCAAGAGCCCTGATCTGCTGGCTTACAGCGGCGTGCGTAACAAATACCTCCTTCGCGGCTGCACTGAAGCTCCCTTGGTCCGCCACAGCAATCAACGTTTTGAGGGTTCGGATCGACATTTACGACTCCGCCGAGATGTAAGACAAAGTTTCAATAAGCGTTAGCATTTGTGCCTTTGAGAAAGAAGGACTTTACGCCAGTATTTTGGAAGCCGGGCAAGATATCCAATTTCGAAATGCAAGACGAAGCCCGCGTGAGGAAAGCGCTAGAGGTGCTCGGTATTAGTCCTTGGGTCAGGACCTCTCGCTCTCGTCGGAGCCACGGCTCGGCTGGGCTCGCTGGAGGCTGCGCATATCACGTCACCGGTTGGGTGGCGCGACGACCACGCGGTCTCCAAGTGCGGAATGCCAGTCATCGTGGTGGTGTCGACGATATCGCGTCGCCGGAATAGCCGGATCCCAGAAAGACATCAGGGACACAGATGGGAGGAGAAATGGACCGAGACGAGCCGCTTCTAAAAGTATCCGGCGTTACGCTGCAGTATAAGACCACGTCTCATATTGTGACGGCAACGTACCGCGTCGGCTTTGAGATGTTGAAGAGCGATCGGTTCGTGCTGCTCGGCCCGTCGGGATGCGGGAAGTCGACGCTTCAGAAGGCCGTTGGCGGATATATCACGCCGACCGAAGGCGAAATGCGTCTCAAGGGCAAGCTAATCACGAAACCAGGCCCTGATCGGATGATGGTCTTCCAGGAATTTGATCAGCTCTTGCCTTGGAAGACGGTGCAACAGAACGTCGCTTTCGCACTCGAAGCAGCGAAAAAGATGCCCAAGCGTGAAGCGGCTGATCGAGCTGGCCATTACGTCGAGATGGTGGGGCTCTCAAAATTCGCTAACAGCTATCCTCACATGCTGTCGGGCGGCATGAAGCAGCGCGTCGCGATTGCCCGCGGCATGGCAATGGAGCCTGACATCCTGCTGATGGATGAACCGTTCGCTGCCCTCGACGCGTTGACGCGACGCAAAATGCAGGATGAGCTTCTCTCTCTGTGGGACAAGACGCGCTTCACCGTCATGTTTGTCACGCATTCGATCGCCGAGGCCATCAAGATCGGGAATCGTATCCTTCTGTTGTCGCCACATCCGGGCCGGGTGCGAGCTGAGCTCAACAGCGCAACAACCCCTGAAGACGTCGCGCACCTCGAGCGGCAAATTCACGAAATGCTGTTTTCCGAAGCTGCGCCGGAGGCGGCCCATGCATAATCAATTGAGCGTCGTGTCAAATTCGCAAATGGCCAACTCACTTCGTCCCGAAATCCGGAATGCTCAGAGCGTCGAGGAAATCAGGGTGGTCGAGAAGCCTCGATCGCTATTCGATAAGCTCTACGGCGAGGACTTCGTTCGGAAGGCATTCATTCTCATAGCCCTGGCACTTGTCTGGGAAGGGTATGGGCGTTGGCTCGACAACGAACTCCTCTTCCCGACCTTCGGGGCGACCATGTCGGCGTTCGCCAAGGGCGTTGTCAATGGGGTTCTGCCCGGCCGGGCATGGGGGTCGATCAGAATTCTGCTGATGGGGTACGCGTCGGGCATCGTTCTCGCCGCGCTGCTGACCGGTCTTGCGATCGCATCCCGGATTGGCAGGGATTTTCTCGAGACGATGACTTCCATGTTCAATCCCCTGCCGGCGATCGCGCTGCTCCCGCTCGCCTTGATCTGGTTTGGACTAGGGAATGGAAGTCTGGTGTTTGTCTTGGTGCACTCAGTCACTTGGGCGATTGCGCTCAATACTCATGCCGGCTTCCTGTCCGTGAGCAAGACCTTGAAGATGGTCGGCCGCAACTACGGACTTGGCGGTCCTGCTTTCATCATCAAGATTCTGATTCCCGCAGCATTCCCCAGCATTCTGACCGGGTTGAAAATTGGCTGGGCATTTGCCTGGCGAACATTGATCGCGGCCGAGCTTGTGTTCGGCGTCAGCTCCGGCTCAGGCGGTCTGGGATGGTTCATCTTCGAGAACAAGAACATGCTCGATATTCCGAACGTGTTTGCCGGCCTGTTGACCGTCATCTTGATTGGGCTTGTCGTCGAGAACCTTATTTTCCGCGTCATCGAGCAGAGAACGATCAATCGGTGGGGCGCCCACAGCTGATGACAGTGAGAATCTCCTCGCATAAGCGGGAGGCGACTCGAATGGGAGGACAAACGGTGAAATCCAGTTGCCTGGCACTTGTCGCGCTCGCTCTGGCGAGCGTGCTGACCCCAAACGCCTCGCGGGCGGAAGTTTCGACAATACGTCTCGCCAAGCAATATGGCCTGGCCTATCTGCCGCTGACCATCATGCAGGAAGAGCAACTCCTCGAAAAGGAGGCAGCCAAGAACGGTCAAACCGTCAAAACCGAGTGGCTGCAGTTCTCCGCCGGCTCAGGGATGAACGAGGCGCTTCTCTCCGGAAACCTCGACGTAGCATCGGGTGGTGTCGGCCCTATGCTCACGATTTGGTCGCGGACGTTGAAGAACTACAAGATCAGGGGCATCTCAGCGATGGCTTCGCTGCCCCTTTACCTCGTGACAGTCAATCCAAACGTGAAGTCGATCGCGGACTTCGGTAGCGCCGACAAGATCGCAATGCCGACGGTGAAGACCTCGATTCAGGCGATCACGTTGCAGATGGCTGTCGAGAAGCAGTTCGGGAAGGGGCAGGCCACCAAGCTTGACTCGCTGACAGTATCCTTGAGTCATCCCGACGCTCAGGTTGCGATGCTGGGTGGCAAGGCAGGCATCACCTCGCATTTCGGATCTTCTCCGTTTCAGGAGATGGAGCTCAAGGATCCCAGGGCGCATCGAGTGCTTGACAGCTATCAGGTTCTCGACGGCCCCCATACGTTCAGCGTCGTGTGGGCAACCGACAAGTTCGTGACCGCGAACCCGAAAATCGTCGCGGCATTCTATGCGGCGCTTAAGGAGAGCATCAATTTGATCAATTCTGATCCCAGGACAGCCGCGAGTCTTTGGATCAAGGGGGACCACCTCAAGCTTTCGGAAGAGGATGCGGAGGCAATCATCAAGAATCCGGAGAACAAGTGGACGACCGAGCCTCAGAAGCTGCTGGTATTTCTCAATGGAATGCACGCCGCGGGGCTGATCAATGACACGACCAGCAACTGGAAGGACCTCTTCTTTACCTACGTCCACGACACAAAGGGGAGCTGAGGGGAGGGGCCGCCCGGGTGAGGCCGTCACCAGCTTAACGTGCGGCGCAGGTCCGCCTGTTGGATAGTTCGGCGCCGAAACGCCGTCGATCAGTCTAACTTGAAGCCGATGCGCTTGACGTAGGTCCCGAAGTCTTGGCGCTCCGGAAACGCATACTGCCGCGCCTTGTCCTCGGACCAGCCATAGCTCTCGGATCGACCGAGTTCGTTGACGTATCGTTGCGTTACATAAGGCTGCTCGGCCGATCTACGCCGATCGTATTCCTCGATCGCGGCGTCGAGCGTATCGTCGGTATAGGTGTTGTGGTGAATAGTAGCGGGCAGAGGTAGCCGCAAACTCCTTGGTGGCGGCTCATCTGGATACCCGACGGCTAGGCCTGCCACGGGAAAGACCTGTTCGGGTAGGTTCAGCAACTCTGCGAGCCGGTCCGGGTGATTGCGCACCGCGCTGATGGGGCAGACGCCAAGGCCTGCTGCTTCCGCCGCGACCACAAATGATGAGAGTGCTATCGCGGCATCGACCGTGGCATTGAAGAAGGCGTCCAAATGGTCGTTGACAAAGGGTCTAGCCCTCAGCGCATGGAGGCGCCGCTGCCGCCGATTGTTACCGCAGAAGATCAGAAGGTTCGGGACTTCCTCGAGCCACTTCTGGCCTAGGCGGCCGCTCGCCAAAAGCACGCAGATTTCGGATCGCAAGGCAGGCGAATCGATAATGATGATGTCGCGTTGCTGCAGATCGCTCTTGGTTGGGGCACATAGCGCGAGCGCGCAAAGTCGCCGCAGGACGTGACCTTGGATTTGTTCGGGACGGAATTTCCGAACAGAGCCGCGCTTGGCCAGCTGTCTGTGGACGGCAGGGGCGCTGTCGTCGAGCTCTAGATCCGCCGCCAGGGGGCCGAAGCGCTTGGAGAGCAGATGAAATTCATCCATGTCGCGATCCAGGTCCGATTGCTTTGAAACTTGTGCAATCCCGTCAGGCTAATCGATCCAGATTCGGGATTTGGGAGCCTCACTGGAGCTCAATATGTCGTGGCTAGGTAATCGACGATCTTGCCGACATCGGCATCGTCGATCGGCGCGCCATAGACCTTGATCATTTTGGCCACCTCGGCCTGCCAGAACGCTTTCTTGTCCTTCATCGGCGGCTGCGTCGCGATGTAGTCGGACGAGTGGCAGGCGGTGCAATTGCCCTGCGCGACCTCGAGATTGGGCCCGGGCCTGAAGGCTGCTGTCTCATCCGGTGTCTTGTAATCGACCGGCGCGGCGAGGGCCGAGCCCATCGCGACGGCGAGTGTGGCGGCGAGGAGAACGGCGCGCTGCATGATCATTCTCCCTCAGGCTACGCTGACGCGGACGGTTTCGACGACGTTGCGCAAATAACCCGCCGGGTTCCAGCGCGGCGTGTCCGGTTGCGTCTCGCCGCCGTTGCCGGTGGCGCGCACCTTGAGCTCGACATTGCCCGCCGCGAGCTTCACCGGCAGATTCCATTCGCGGAAGGCATATTTGCCGAGATCCTTGCCGAGCTTGGCGTTCGCCCAGGTCTTGCCGCCGTCGGTGGAGATTTGCACCTCCTTGATGCCCTTGCCGCTGTCGAAGGCGATGCCGCGGAGCGTCGTGCGTCCCGCCTTCAGCTTGGCGCCGTCGGGGACGTTGGTGATGAAGGAGCGGATGGTGAAGCGGTTGATCGGGATCGTCGCCTTCGGCGCGGTGCCCGGCTCGACCGAATTGTCCGGCGTATCGGGAATGCGATAGGCCGACTTCATCCAGAAGCCGTCATAGACATTGTCGATCACGGTGATCTCGTTGAGGTGCTTGACCCAGTAGGTGCCGTAATAGCCGGGCACGATCAGGCGCAGCGGGAAGCCGTTGAGGAACGGTAGGTCCTCGCCGTTCATGCCGTAGGCCAGCATCACCTCGCCGTCCCTGGCGTGGTCGACGTCGAGCGCCTTGACGAAATCGGGCGTCTTGTCGCTGACCGGCCCGTCTATGCCGCCAAAGGTGACCTGCTTGGCGCCGGCCTGCACGCCTGCCATCTCCAGCACGGTCTTCAGCGGCACACCGCGCCATCGCGCGCAGCCCATCGCGCCGTTGGCGAGCTGGCCGCCGGCCACGCGCGGCTCGAACAGTCCGCGGCTGTTGCCGGAGCACTGCGCGACGGCGACGATCTCCGTTGGCTTCAATTTCTTGATGTCCTTCAGCGACAGCTTCAGCGGCTCGTCGACCTTGCCCTTGACCTCGAGCATGAACTTGTCCGGATCGAGATCGTAGGGCAGGCCCGCTAGGTGATAGCGCACGAAGAACGCGTTATTCGGCGTGATCGGGCCGTCGTTGAAGATCGCAAACGGTGTCTCGAGCTGCGGCGGCCGGCTGGTGAGGCGGATCATCGGCCGCTTCTGCGGATATTTCACCAGCGGCCGTTCGCCATTGGCGAACGGGAGCGTGACGGTGTCGAGCGCCAATGCCTTGGTGGAATTCAGTGTGGCCGCAAGTGCGGCGAAGCCCGCTCCTTTGAGCAGGTCGCGTCTGTCGATCATGTGTCTCCCTCCGGAGCGAATGCTTTTGAACTGCAGTCGCCACTGCAGCACAACGATCATCGATTGCATTAACGGTACGAACTGATCGGCAGCATCTAGTAGGTCGTAATGCCTTCGTACCATTCTTGGTGTGAGGCGCGACAAAGCCGCCGTTGGGAAAACGGTGCCGCGCACAATCCATGAGATCATGCCAGTACCGCCGCAAGTCGGGTAATGAAAAATCCTAACGCCAGCTGTAAGCGAGACTATCTAAGCCCCATTGCTGCTCCTTGGTTCGCTTGGCCTCGGCGCGATGTCTTGCGGAAGAGTGATCGTGTGGGCGAGTTCGCGGCAACGATACCGGTGTGCAACGATACGAGTCTCGCGGCGGAGGGACTTATCGCCGATTTGATGCCGGTTCATATTGCACGGGCCTCCGTCGCGCGCATGGCTGCGAGAGCCTTTGCGAGGTCGGCAATGAGATCGGTGGGGTCCTCGAGGCCAACATGCAGCCGCACCAGAGTACCTGATAATGGGAACGGGCGGTCAGTACGGGTGAATCGAGCCGGCAAGGCAAGGCTCTCATAGCCTCCCCAGCTCGAGCCGATTCCGAACAGCTCCAGCGAATCCATGAAGGCGGTCAGCGCGGGTTGAGAACGGGAGGCAAGCTCGACGCCGAAGAGTGCAGAGGATCCACTGAAGTCGCGTGACCAGAGCGCGTGCCCCGGATCGTCGGGCAGGCCGGGATGCAGTACGCGCACTACGTCCGGCTGTGTTTGAAGCCAGCGCGCGACGGAGAGCGCACTCCGCATCTGGTGGCGCATCCGCACACCGAGTGTGCGCATGCCCCGCAGGACCAGATAGCAGTCATCTGGACTGGTCGAGAAGCCCAGGTCAGCCACGACGTCGCGAATTGGTCGCCACCACCCCTCGGTCGTGGCGATAGTGCCCATCATCACATCGGAGTGGCCGCAGAGATATTTGGTTGCCGCCTGGATCGAGATGTCAACTCCCTTAGTGAGCGCGTCAAAGAACAGCGGACTGGCCCAGGTGTTATCGAGCAGAACAGGGATCGATCTCGCGTGCGCGGCCTTCGCGATGGCGGGTATGTCCTGCACCTCGAAGGTGAGCGAGCCGGGACTTTCGCAGAATACGGCTCGCGTATTGTCACGGAACAGCTCGGCGATTCCGTCGCCGATCAGGGGGTCGTAATAAGTCGTCTCGACACCGCTTCGCGCCAGCAAGCCATCGCAGAATGCGCGCGTCGGTCCGTAAACCGTATCCACCATGAGGAGGTGATCACCGGTCTTAAGGACGGCAGTGAGAGCGGCCGTAATGGCAGCAAGCCCAGACGGCACCACAATCGCGCGATGGCAACCTTCGAGCTTCGTGATTGCGTGCTCGAGCGAGAATAGTGTGTCAGTGCCATGGATGCCGTAACGCAGCGCTCCGAACCGATCGGCGCGCGTCGCGTCGAAAGCGGCAAGATCCTCGAACAAGATCGTGGAGGCCCGTGATACCGGGGGATTCACCGGACCGGTGGGCGCGCGGCCGCCGCGGACGAGCAGCGTGTCTTTTTTCATGATGCAAACCTTGACGTAGGGGAGATCAACCGCGCGCGACGAAAGGTACTAAATCCTGCGAAGAAGCAGATTCTCGGCGTGATGTGGAGGCCGATATTCGTGGGCACTCCGAGAGTGCCGCCCCGCATTATGCGAGGCGCCGTATGACTACGCCTAGGGCGTAAGCTTCACAACCCAAATTTGTTGACGATATCCATAAGCGAATTTGTTGTTGCCGGTCAGTGTTGGTTATCGCTGTATGCAGGCCTGACCGGGCATTCGATTGCAGGCACCAGTAGCTTAGAGACTGGCGAGAGGGGCATCGGCGGCATGCGCCGGCGGAGGTCGCGCCGTTACGTTGGTGAAGCCTAACGCCGACGAGCATGGTAGCTCTACGATCTTTCACGCGAAGTCGCTCTCCTGCGAACGGAAGATGGCGGTGCCGATCGGGCGCCCGATCGAGAATCGATCCGATATCCGAGGGACGTGCGCGGAAGTCGAAGTGTCTGCTTTACGAACGGCTCTATATCACTGAGATCAAAACCCAAGCGTTCGTACGACGGCGGGGTCACTTAAAAAAAGTTGAACTCATCCGTGAATATATCTCGTTTGCTTGATTCAAAAAACAACGCGATGCTGGGTGATCAGGAAATCGCGAAGCTTCGAGGGTGTGCACTCATAAGGGCGCAGATGTCGAACTGGATGGAGATGCTGTGGACGCGGCTTTATTGCCGGCACAAGCAAATATCTCGATTTTCGGTCGTGTTGCTGTCGAAATGGAATATCGCCCGCAGATGTTTCGAGACGAGAAACGAGACCTTCTGGATCGTTGCCCCTGGCATCGGAGTCACAATGGTAATGGCCACCATAATATTGCTGATTGGGAGGTAAGGTCGCTTATGCCAGTCTTTCTGGGGCAGTACATGCGACGCCGTTCCGATCTGTGTACTCAGCATTACGAGTACACGGTCTGGCGAACGAGTTGAGTGGGGGGCTAGTTCGCAAGGCGCGGATCGCTTCGGATTAACCGCCGGATGTGCGCTGGTGTAAGCCAAGCAAGGTGCGGTCGAGGGTATGTGGGATCATTCCCAGAGCTATGCACGAGCCGATCGCGACCGGTCGTTCGATGGGCAACTGCGTCTGGTCAACACGTGTTCCGCAATCAGTTGCAACGCATGGATCGCGTTGACGTTCGGGTGTGCGGGCTAAAAAACAATCTGCGCCATAACGGATCTGGCCCGAGCAAGTCTCGCCGAGATCCCATTGGCTGTAACGATCCGAAACGGCTCTCGATGCCGAGTCAGCTCACGGGTTCGAAGTCCGTGGCGAAGATGTTTGACGAAGAAGAGGGTGGAGACCATGAGAAAGAAATCATTGGCAGTCGCAGCAGGTATGGCGTCGCTTGCGCTGACTGCATCGATAGCGTCGGCGGACACGTTGTCCAACATCAAGTCAAAGGGCTTCCTCCAGTGCGGTGTGAACGTAGCCTTGGCGGGCTTTTCCGCTTCGGATGACAAGGGTCAGTGGACTGGTCTCGATGTTGACTTCTGCCGTGCGGTCGCGGCAGCCGTATTCGGTGATCCCAGCAAGGTCAAATTCACCGGGCTGACGGCCAAAGACCGGTTCACCGCGCTTCAATCTGGAGAAATCGATGTCCTGTCGCGCAACACCACTTGGACGGTGAGCCGCGACACTTCGCTTGGCATCAGCTTCGTTGGCGTCATGTATTATGACGGGCAAGGCTTCATGATCAACGCGCGGAAGTTGCCCGATGTCAAGTCGGTCAAGCAGCTGTCGGGCGCGGTGATTTGCGTGGCGGCGGGGACAACGACCGAATTGAATCTTGCCGACTACTTCAAGGCCAACAAGATCGACTACACACCAGTGGTCTTCGACACCCTTGAGGAGGCGACTGCGGCCTACAATGCGGGTCGATGCGATGCCTTCACAAACGATCAATCCGGTCTTTACGCAGCTCGCCTGCAGACCTCGTCGCCGAAGGACTTCGTCGTATTGCCGGAGATTATTTCCAAGGAACCGCTCGGGCCAGCCGTGCGTCAAGGGGACGCTAAGTGGCTGAACATCGTGAAGTGGACCTACTTTGCGCTGCTTGATGCCGAGGAGGCTGGCATTAACCGGTCGAATGTCGATGAGATGAAGGGGAGCAGCAATCCCGACATCAAGCGGATACTTGGGACCGAAGCCGGAACGAAGATCGGTACTGATCTGGGCCTGTCAAACGACTGGGTCGTCAACATCGTCAAGGCGACCGGTAACTATGGGGAAATCTTTGAGCGTAACCTCGGGTCGGGTAGCCCTTTGAATATCTCTCGTGGTGTCAACGCATTGTGGACCAAAGGCGGTATCCAATACGGCGTGCCGATACGCTGATAGCCCTACGATGGGCTGGGGCAATTCGGCACAATTCTGGGTCCTAGCACGCCACATCGGCATCAAGAATTCACGCGAGGGGAGCGCAGTGTCACAAGAGGTAGTTCTCGATGTCGCGCCGACGAAGGCGTCGCCGTTCTATGACCCGAAGCTCCGGAGCATCGTTGTCCAGGTCGCAATTGTCGTTCTGCTGGTGTTCGGGCTCTGGTGGATCTCTGACAATACCATCGAAAATCTGCGTCGTTCCAATATTCCGACAGGATTTGAGTTTCTGAACTCACGCTCCGGGTTCGAGATTCCTGACCGGCTTATTGATTACAGTTCGGAGTCATCCTACGGACGGGCCTTGCTGGTTGGCATTGTGAACACCGCGCGTGTTGCCGTCTTGGGCATCATTGTCGCAACAATCGTAGGCTTTGTGGTTGGCATCGGCCGACTATCGAGCAACTGGATGATACGCAAGCTTGCGACCATCTACATTGAAGTCTTCCGCAATGTGCCCCTACTGCTCGTGATTCTATTTTGGTACCAAGGAGTGCTTGCGTTGCTGCCGAACGTGCGCAGCAGCCTGGCTTTACCCTTCGGTTCATACCTCAACAACCGCGGTCTCTATCTCCCGCGCCTGATCTGGAGCCAGGGAGCTTGGCTCATTATTGCAGGGCTCATGGTAGCCATTGGGCTGTCATGGTACGTCGCGCGAAGAGCGCATGCCCGCCAGATGGCAACGGGGCAGCAACTCCCCGTCTTCTGGGTTTCAGTTGCACTCCTCATAGGTTTGCCGCTGCTTGGTTGCGTGCTGGCAGGGTTTCCAATGACCGTCGAATTCCCGCAGAAGGGCACCTTCATGCTGACGGGAGGGCTCGACGTGAAGCCCGAATTTCTGTCGTTACTTTTGGCGCTGTCCTTCTATACGGCATCGTTCATCGCAGAGATCGTTCGCGCTGGTATCCAGGGTGTGCCGAAGGGGCAGGCGGAGGCTTATTCCTCCCTGGGCATTCGCCCTGGGCAAGGATTGCGTCTGGTGATCATTCCGCAGGCACTACGTATCATCATCCCACTGCTGACGAGCCAATATCTGAACTTGACGAAGAACTCGTCGCTTGCAGTGGCCGTCGGTTATGCGGATTTGTACGCAGTGGGCGGTACAATCCTGAACCAGACCGGGCGCGCCATCGAGGTCGTCGTCATCTTTATGGTGGTCTATCTCGGTTTGAGCATTCTGACCTCTCTCGTCATGAACTGGTTCAACGTCAAGCTGGCACTCAGGCAGAGGTGAGGCATGAAGCAACATGACATTTGCTGGGTGCGCACCGACATGACCCTTGCGCAACCTGCGCCGAACTCCGAGGTCGGGATTCTAGCTTGGATGCGCAAGAATCTCCTCGCCACGCCGGCGGACATGCTCCTGACGGTTGTTGCTGTGATCATAGCCGCGTGGGCGTTGCCACAGATCCTGAGCTGGCTGTTCTTCAATGCCGTCTGGGTTGGCACCGATCGAACTGCCTGCCTCACCATCGAACAGGGCGGCCAACTGCCGGCCGGTTGGTCGGCTGCGTGCTGGCCGTTCGTATCCAACCGGTTCGGCTATTTCATGTTTGGCCGTTATCCGTTGGAAGAGCGCTGGCGCGTGATGCTGGCGGGCGCCATTTTCGTGGGACTGCTCGTCCCGCTGCTCATTCCGCGCGCGCCGCTCAAACGGGCCAATGCGATCCTGTTCTTCGGCATCTATCCGTTTATCGCCTTCGTTCTGTTGATTGGCGGGGTTTTCGGGCTGCCTTACGTCGAAACCCCGCTATGGGGTGGACTTATGGTCACTCTCGTCCTTGCCTACGTTGGTATCGTCGTCTCGCTCCCCCTGGGCATTGTCTTGGCTCTTGGCCGTCGATCCAGAATGCCGACGATCAAGCTACTTTCTGTCATCTTCATCGAAACTGTTCGGGGAGTTCCACTGGTCACAGTGCTGTTCATGGCAGCGTTCATGCTTCCTCTTTTTGTGCCGCCCGGTACGACATTCGACAAGTTGCTCCGCGCGCTCATCGGCGTTGCGCTGTTTTCATCTGCTTACATGGCGGAAGTGGTGCGGGGAGGGCTTCAGGCCATGCCCAAGGGCCAATACGAGGGAGCGGATTCTCTTGGGCTCAGCTATTGGCAAAAGACCGGGCTGATCATCATGCCGCAGGCCCTAAAGCTCGTCATTCCAGGGATCGTCAATTCTTTCATTGGACTGTTCAAGGACACGACGCTGGTCCTCGTCATCTCGATGTTCGATCTGCTTGGGATCGTCAAGCAGGGCATTTCCGGAGACGCCAATTGGGCGACGCCGCAAACCGCAAGGACCGGTTATGTTTTTGCCGCAGTGATTTTCTGGATCTTCTGCTTCGGTATGTCTCGATATTCGCAGTATGTGGAACGGCGTCTTGAAACTGGGCATGGGCGGTGAGAAGGGAGCCTGCAGATGAGCACAAAACGTACGTCTCGCGCTGCGAACGTAGATCTCAGCAGGACGCAAGTCTCGGCGAATGAAGTCGCGGTCGAGATCATCGGCATGAACAAATGGTACGGCGGCTATCACGTACTAAAGGACGTGAACCTCAAGGTTATATGCGGCGAGCGCATTGTTATTTGTGGGCCTTCGGGATCCGGCAAATCGACAATGATTCGCTGCATCAATCGCCTCGAGGAGCACCAGAAGGGTAAAATCATCGTCGACGGCAAGGAGCTCACCAGCGATCTCAAAAAGATTGACGAGGTCCGTCGTGAGGTCGGCATGGTGTTTCAACACTTCAACCTCTTCCCGCACCTCACGATCCTACAAAACTGCACGCTGGCGCCAATTTGGGTTCGCAAGATGCCGCGCAAGGAAGCAGAGGAAATCGCGATGCATTACCTGCGCAAGGTAAAGATTCCCGAGCAGGCTAATAAGTACCCCGGTCAACTGTCTGGCGGTCAGCAGCAGCGCGTCGCGATTGCGCGTTCTCTCTGTATGAAGCCCCGGATCATGCTGTTTGACGAGCCAACCTCGGCGCTCGATCCGGAGATGGTCAAGGAGGTCTTGGAGACGATGGTGAGTCTGGCCGAAGAGCGGATGACCATGTTGTGCGTCACTCACGAGATGGGGTTCGCGCGCAAGGTGGCTAACCGTGTCATCTTCATGGATTCCGGTCAGATCGTCGAGCAGAACACGCCGGCCGAATTCTTCGGAAACCCACAACACAACCGGACGAAGCTGTTTCTTAGCCAAATTCTACACTGAGGGGATGCCTCTCAAGCGTGTCGCGGAGGGCCGCGACGGATAGCCGAAAGGGACGACACCTTTAGCGCTTGCACGACTATCGAGCGCGCAAACTTTGGCGCGTTTGTTGACAGCTTCGTCTCATATGATGCGAGTTCTGAAGAGCAGAAGAGAAGAGGAGAGTACATGTTAGACTGGTTGAAGTATCGTGCTGCCGTGAAGTCGCGGGTTGGCGACTTGTCGAAGCTCGCACCGGAAACGGTCAAGGGATATCTGGCTCTGGCCAACTCCGGCGATAAAGCGCAGCATCTCGACGGGAAGACGCGCGAGTTGATCTCACTTGCGGTTGCTGTCACCACACACTGTGATGGTTGCATCGCCAGCCACGTTGAGGCCGCAACGAAGCATGGCGTGTCGAAGGCTGAGATTGCCGAGGCACTTGGCGTCGCGATTGCAATGAATGCGGGTGCGGCGCTGGTCTATACAGCTCGTACCCTGGATTGCTTCGATCAGATGTCCGGTACGAACGCTGCTGCATAGGCAACGGCCGGTTCTTCCCTGAATAGTTGAATTGTCGCCCGGTTGGAGGCCATCCGTGCGTAGTCCCTGCTGACGTACGCACCGATCGGAATCACCACTTCACCTACTGTTATCAGATCGAGATCATCGGAGGGATATCTCCTGAGCGCGATGTCCGCCTCGCCGCGCGAGAGATTCAGACGCTCCGTGCTGGCCAAAACCTCGAGAGTGATCTGTGGGTGGTTTCTCTTGAGCGCTTCCGCGAACGGCGCCAGGCAACCGCATTTGCGCTCGGCCTTCGCCGCGACGTTGTGAGCGTCTACGAGCATGAAACTCATGGTTACAGCGGGACAAGTGTCTCTGTACGCGGGAATAATGCGAACGGATTCGACTACGATCACAAATGTCGACCATGGAACAGGGGCACCCTTACAGCTCGCCCCGAAGCGCCTCGGGGCGTACACCGGCTTCGATCACGACACCGCATCCTACTTTACAGTGAAAATCAGCTGCGGTCGCATCTGCCTATTTGATCGCCGGGAAGGAGCGCACTTTACGTTTACTGTGTGGTCCTGATCACGGAGAATAGAAGTGGAGATGGGCAAAGTGATTTACTGGAATCGCGATCGCCTTTTCGGTTTCATTCGGTGTGACGACGGCGGTGCCGATCAGTTTGTTCACGTCAGTGCGTTGATTATGCCGATACGCTCTACGTGGGTGATGTTGTTCTCTTTGAAGTCGCTCGCGACAGGCGAAGCCGTCGCGAGCGCGCGGTGAACGTCATGATACAGAACTCGCCGGTGCGGGAATGATCGCTCGAGGCCGCCTAATCTTACTGAGCCAGAGGGGCGCGGCCCTTGCCGGCATGAATCAATTGAGAAGACTCACTTTTCAGAAGGCTGAGATGGGTCTGACAAAATCGGGGGACGTGGAGTCGCGGATATTTCGGCATGTGTTGAGGGCCTTACGTGCGGGACGAGCCAGACCGCTTCGCGACACCGGGGCTGATGATGCCAAGCCAGATCGAGGAATCCGATCCCATCGAACGGATTGGGAGCGGCGGTGTGTTTCGGCGCTAACGTTTCTCGGAAACGGCTTGGCCTCGATAAAAGCTTGTTGGAAAAGCGATTACGGAGGGAAGAAAACATGAGGCGCATCCGGTTCAGGCAGAGCAGAGCGCTTGGCGAACGGCTCATCAAGGAAGCTCGGATCGCGAGGGAAAAGGCAGAGCTCCTCCCCCGGGGCAAGGAGCGTGAGGACCTTCCGAAGAAGGCTCACGGAGCTGATGTACCCGCCCACATCGCGGAATGGCTGAACTCACAGGGTCTCAAGGCCCCGATGTTGTGAGAGGCACTGGAGCGTGGCGCGAGCGTATCGGCCATCGCCCACCGGATCGGCATCCACCCGTCGCAGCTGTTCGCTTGGCGCCGTGATGCTCGGGCTGAGCAGCTTTATCTCTCGCGGCACTCGGATTGCGATGGTGCGGTGGCTTCTGTGGCAGGCGCAGTGATCGAGATTGCCATTGGCGAGATCGTCGTGCGCGCCGATTGACAAGCGGGCAACACGGACCGCTTGTCGTTTTGTGAATTGCGTCGGGCTCTCGTCAGCTTTTGGAAAGCTAGTCCGAATACAGAACCATTGAGGTTAGGCGCGTGGTAGGGACAGCGCTATCTATCCAGAAGGGTCAGCGCCGAGTCGCGTCGCTGCTAACCTCAATTAGCAGCGCGGACGCGGTAGGGACAGCGCCTGTTTCATTGCCCCCAAGCCGACCCGGCGCCGAGTCGCGCCCGCGCTGCTTTCGGTCCCAGACTGATCGTCAAGCCACTTGCGGCGGCCAGCTCTGGTGGCTGTGCCAGTGAAGTTTTTCTGGACGGATGCATCCGACGGTCAGCTTCTGCCGCTTGAGGCTGGGACCGTTGAAGTTAGCGGCGGGCGTGGTAGGGACTGCGCTGTATCTGACATCAGGCGCCGAGTCAGGTTGCCGCTAACTTCGCCCTGGGGTCCGAATGGACGGGGATCACCAACGGGACAAACCTTCGCCCGCCGAGCTGAGGCGTCTCTCCCGGCTTGAGTCCGTACGGGCGACGATGGTGACACCCGCAAACCTGAAAGGACCGCGTTTCAGCCTGCTTCAACTGGTCCTGGAGCATCGGCCGCGCCAGGGGACGCAGCGCCGTTCTGTCGGTCGCTACCGCCATTGCGCCCGCATGGAGCACGAGGCAGAGGGAAGGACCGTCGACTAGAGTCGTCAGCTTCTCGACAGCTAGCCTGAGTAGCAATCCGATCCGACTTAACTTCGAGAAACGGAAGGTTGCTGTGGGCCCATATACTTTCAATCCATTCGATCCAGGTTGGCGGCAGGCGTACGATGCCATGTTTCAACGGCAGGAAGTGGAACGGGACTTTCCCGGGGGGCGGCAATCAGGCGCGGGCCTCAAACCAACCGGCTGCGCTCAAAAGGCGTGGTCATGAGGCGTTGGATCAAGAGTTCGAAGAGAATTCGGGCCGGTGAGCGTTTGCTTGACGCGTCGAAAGCTCGTGGACGTTGCTAAACCAGAAGCGGCTCAATCTTCTGGGATAAGCCTATCGGCAACCTGGCTTCTGGGCCGCAGCAACTCCGCCGATCGCTCGTCTGCACCAACATCATCGAGAACATGAATGGCACGATCCGCCGCATCTGAGCAACGTCAAGCGGTAGCGCGACGCTCGCTGCGGGCAACGATCGAAGCGACGAAGGGCTTCAGGCGGCTGAACGCGTGAAGCAATTGCCGATCCTGAAGGCTGCGCTGAGAGCCATTCAAGATCGCCCACTCTTGAGCGCAATCGAAAGGCCGTAATCTCCATGTCACACAACGCTCGCTCCCCCAACTTCAAAATCGTGCGGGACATTCCCTCGAAATCAGCCTCCAAACTACCGGCATCATGGTGCTGCAAGGATGGTGCTGCAACGCCTCCATAACGCCGTTGAAGGAATAGAATTCGCTGCTCGGACAGTTTAGCACTCGAGGCGTATCTTCTGTCAGTTCCGCCGTACGGGATCAATCGTCTTGTGGCGCCACAGGGCTTTACTTCGTCGATCCCTTTGTCGAGATAGCAGGAATGGCCCTCCTTGGGCCTCAAACGACTGGAATATCGTCTTGCAGCAAAAATCCATTCAGGAACCTGCGCGCCAGGTGCCGCTCTACGGCGAATATGAAGTTGTCGTGCTCGGCGGCGGCCCGGCTGGCATCGTCGCAGCGGCCTCGGCCGCGCGGGCAGGGCGGCGAACGCTGCTGATCGAACGCTACGGTTTCTTGGGCGGCATGGGCACGGCCGCCGGCGTGACCAATTTCTGCGGCCTGCATGGCAATGTCCATGGCAGGCACCACCGTCTGGTGCAGGGCATGGCCTCCGAGCTGCTCGCGCGGATCGATCGGCTCGACGGCCTCAACGAGCCGCATCTGATCCTCGGCAAGGTTTTTGCGCAGGCCTATGACACCGCGGCCTACAAGATCGCGGCGGATGATCTGCTCGCGAGCCACAAGGTCGATATCCTCTTCCACGCTCTCGGCGCCGGCGTCGTGATGGGCGATGCGCGCCGCATCGATGCGCTGATGGTCGAGACCAAGGCGGGACGGCAGGCGGTGCGGGCCGAGATCTTCATCGATTGCTCCGGCGACGGCGATCTCGCGGTCTGGGCCGGTGCGCCCTACGAGGTCGGCGATGAGCACGGCCATCCGCTCTATCCGTCCATGATGTTCCGCCTCAACGGCATTGATCCCGATCGGGCGGGCGAAGCCTGGCGCACCATTCCGCAATTGATGGAAAAGGCGCTCGCCGCCGGCACGCACAGCTTTCCGCGCAAAAGCGCGATCGTGCGGCCGCAGCGCCACGGCATCGAGTGGCGGGTGAATTTCACGCAAATTGCGCGCGAGGACGGCCACGCCATCAATGGCATCGAGCCTGATGATCTCACCCGCGGTGAGATCGACGGTCGTCGCCAGGCGCTCGCCGCCTTCGAATTCCTGCGCACCGTGCCGGGCTTTGAAAAATCCTACATCGTCGACCTGCCGCCGCAGCTCGGCATTCGCGAGACCCGCCGTATCACTGGCGGCTATCAGCTCAGCGGCGAGGATGTGCTCGCTTGTGCCTCCTTCGAGGACTCCATCGGCGTCAATGGCTGGCCGATCGAGGCCCATGTGCCTGGCGACGTCGTCTTCACCTTCCCGCCGATCCCGGAATCGCGCGGCTACAACGAATTGCCGTATCGCATGCTGGTGCCGGAGGGCGTAGACAATCTCCTGGTCGCCGGCCGCTGCGCCTCCATGACCCATGAGGGCCAGTCGGCGGCACGCGTCTCCGGGGCCTGCTTCGTGATGGGGGAGGCGGCTGGTTCCGCCGCTGCGCTGGCGCTGTCGGGCAACCAGATCCCGCGTGACATCCCGGTTGCAAAATTGCAGGAAACATTGAAACAACAGGGCGCCTTCATCGGGCGGGACCAGACCGTGCCAGAGGGCCTGTAAAGAAACGACGGAGGAAGCCGGATGGGTTGGGTTGCGCGGTTTGCTGTAGCTGGTTTGTTGGCGCTGACGACGATTGCAACAGCGCAGGCCGAGGAGGCGCTGAAGGCCAGGATTGGTGTGCTCAGGCTGTCGTCCTCCGCGCCGGTCTTCATCGCGCAGGACAAGGGCTATTTCCGCGACGCCGGCCTCGATATCGAGCTGAAGTTCTTCGATGCGGCACAGCCGATCGCGGTCGCCACCACCTCGGGCGACGTCGATTTCGGCATCACCGCCTTCACCGCCGGTCTCTACAATCTCGCCGGAAAGGGTACGCTGAAGGTGATCGGCGGCATGAGCCGCGAGAAGGCCGGCTATCCCCTGATCGGCTATTTCGCCAGCAACAACGCGTACGCGGCCGGGCTGAAAACGCCGAAGGACCTTGCCGGCAAGCGCGTGGCGATGACGCAGGTCGGATCATCCTTTCACTATTCCCTCGGTCTGCTCGCGGACAAATACGGCTTCAAGCTGTCGGAGGTGAAGATCGTGCCGCTGCAATCGCTGTCGAATGCGGCGGCTGCGCTGAAGGGCGAGACCGTCGACGCCGCGCTGCTTCCCATCTCCACCGCGCGAAAGCTGATGGACGAGGGCGGCGCGAAATTCCTGGGTTGGGTCGGCGACGAGACGCCCTGGCAGCTCGGCGCCGTCTTCGCCTCGCCGAAGACGCTCGCCAACAAGGTGCTGGTGACGAAGCTGCTCGGTGCGTTGGCAAAAGCCGATCGCGAATATCACGACGTCATTTTGACCGCGATGAAGGACGGCGTTGTGCCGATCAATGAGCAGACTAAACCGCTGCTCGAGATCATCGCAAAGTACACCGACCTGCCGGTCGAGCAGGTGGTCGGCAATTGCGCCTATATCGATCCGGACGGCAAGCTGGACGTAAAGAACGTCGACAACCAGATCAAATGGCTGCAAGCGCAGGGTTTTGCCGACAAGGGCTTTGACGCGGACACGATCATTGCGAAGGACTATGTGAAGGCGGATTGATGACGCGCGCTCCCAACCCTCCCCGTCATCCCCGCGCAACGGCGAAGCCGTTGTCGCGTGAGGTGCTCGCGAAGCGAGCCTCGAAGGGTGGACGGCCCCTATGCAGCCCGGCCGTTCATCCTTCGAGGCTCTCATTGCGGTGCATATGCACCGCAATGCTCGCACCTCAGGATGACGGTCGAGAGTGAGGCCTGGCAGATGGACCTGATCGCCAACCACATCACCCACCGCTTCGGCGAGCTCGCTGTGCTCGACGGCGTCTCCTTCACCGTCAGCGCGGGCGAGGTGGTGGCGATTGTCGGGCCGTCGGGCTGCGGCAAGAGCACGCTCTTGTCGATCCTCGGCGGGCTGCTGCTGCCGTCATCGGGCGCTGCGGAACTGCGCGGCGCGCCGCCTGCGGACAGCCTCAGCTCTCGCCCGCGCAGCGCCGCGCGCAGGTTGGCGACGCCCTGCGCCGTACCGGCCTCACTGATTTTCGCACGGCCTATCCAAAGCAGCTCTCCGGCGAGTCGATTGGTGACGCGGAGGACGCCGGTCATAGATCAAATCCGGGCTTTTTGCTTGAGCGAGGGCAGGACTTGGCCGAGGACTGGCGCGCTATCTCGACCGTCGCGTCGCGCTAGTCACCAAGGATATCAACGAGATCGCGGAGCAAAATGCGCATTGTCGGCGCCTCAAGCATCGCCTTGCATTCCTTTCCCGTAGCAAGAAGCCATTGATCGACTCCGTTTTCGTCCGCAACAGCTGCCATTTCTGACCGGGAACGGCTCGCGGCGAATGCTGCGGCAGATCAACCGCGTGGATCGCCTCGATCTCGGTGACGGCCGCGACCTCCGGCAGCGGCTCTTGCAGCATACGCTTGTGCAGCTACTCGGCACAATCATGCCGCTGCTCGTTCAACGGCAGCGGCATGTCGGCAGAAACTTGACTCGTATCTGTCCCTTTCGTCTCGTTCCTTGACATGGACAAAGCCAACGCCTGTCGGCCCCGAAAGCACGTCGACGAAAGCCTTGTCAACTTCATCAACGGACGTAAACCCTTCAATGGTCGTCTTGTTGATCAGCAATACCCGGCCACCGTGCGGGATGGTGGCCCTGCAGGCCCCCTCGAAATGCGCCAGCCAACTCGGTCATAGCTGATGCTGCCGCGGACTAAGTCCTAACAGTCCCATGCATACCATCGCTCAGTGGGAACGCTTCGCGTTCGAATCACCAATCTCATTTGGTGGCGCCTGCTCCGGCGCGGTCGATGACCCAGGCCACCATGTAGCCCTTGGCCTGCTCAGCCTGCACGTGGCGGAGGGCCTCAGGGTAGGTTAGTAAGGGCTCCTGCGCCGGGTAGACGGCGCGGTCGGTTGGAGTGACAAAGTGGTGGCAACACACGCGATAGTCTTTAGCCTCGAACATCGGAATCCTCCTCTCGTCTCAAGTTGCGCAGCCATACGCTGCGCACTTTCAAGTACTGCCCTACCACAGAGAATGCGGCCTTTGGAAGGCCACGTGCTTCTTCAACACTCTCTATAAGGTTGGTTCGGCCTGCCAGACAGAGATCGGCGATGTCTAGATCGCGCGCTTGATTTTCAAATGCAGCAGCACCGGCAAAGAAGTGCCGGGGTGTGTGTCATTCCAAAAATTCATGGTGTCGGGACTTCGACTTCCTGTTGGTCCGCACCTGCTCTGTCAAGCCTCAACCTTCTTGAACATTGCGACTCTAAGCCGTTGCCTCATGCCCGACATTTTCAAGCATCCAACAACGAGTACAATTTAATCCATACGTCCGTTCGCCTGATGGCGATTGAGCATGCTAGATCCCGACGGTCGCCGCACCTACCAGGAATGGTTGGCATTCACACAAGGCCGCTCGCTGTGAACCTAAAACCCACGCTTGGCTGTGGTACACTTGGAAAGTCCTTAGTCTTACTGCGCCATAAATTTCGATGGCTACTCGCGACGAGGCTGCGCTCAATCTTCGTCGGACGGTCGCAATCGAATTTGGAACGTGCCGTTCAGGCCGCAATGGCAGATCCTCTCGGCCGATAAAGTTCGAGAATCGTAGCTTCCTTGAAGATTTTTTGTGGAGGCTGTTGCTGAGGAGGAAATCGTTTCTCGCTCCGAGACCAGGAATCCATAAGCGGCGATGCACAGCGTTGCGTGATGGTGGAAGCCGCGCCAACCCCGCCCCTCGAAGTGGCCAAGGCCGACCTCCTGTTTGAGTTCGTGGTAGTCGCGCCTCAACGCGCCAGCGCAGTTTTGGCGATATCGACCAGCTGACGAAATCCAATGCTGGCCGGAAGCGTTGAAAACCAATATTTGGTCGGTGCGGTCTCGCCCTCTGGCCATTCGACCCGTAGCCATTCCTCAGGCCGGCTTTCGGCGAGCCAGTTCTCGATGTGCCGGACGGACGCGCACACGGGCAAAATGCGTAGACAACTGTTCTGCCGTACCCTCACGCCACGTGATCTTGTGCCAGGCATGTGCTGGCGAGACTGCTCGCAAGCTTCTTGACCGAAATCGGTCGGTGTTTGCTATCGCGCCTTAGCAGTTTTGGAGGTCCTCCGCTCCCCGTCCACTTCTTCGGTGGCCACCGTCCGGTTCCGGGCGCCCACACCGAGGTCTGTGGTAAGGTGCCGGCCACGCATAGATCAGGCCCAGTTCGGTAGTACTCCCACGCAGAGCGGTGTCGGTGCCAATAGCCGGCGTCCATCAGGACCACGCCGTGCGGCAAGCCCGCCGCACAGGCTCAGCGCAAATGATCAAGTGCAATTGCCGGCTTCGTCTTGAAGGTGATGTCCTTGGGAACTCGGGCTTTGCGCCGACGTACACGGTCCGTCACCCTCTCCCTTGGTAGATAGAGCCGATAGGCCACCGGCAAGCTCGCATGATGGTTCGAGAGCGAGAACGTCACGGCGAGCCCAATCGAGTATCGATCCAATGACTGTGATGCACGCGCGGAGATGAAGCCATCGCCCTACGAACTGCTCTCGAGCACTGATATCAAAACGGAGGCGTTCGGGCACGACGGCGGATTTCACTTCAAAAAAATTGAACGGCCTAGTGAATATATCTCGTTTGCTTGTTTCAAAAAGGCACGCGATGCTGGCGGTCAGGAAACAGAAGAAAGCAAGACCCCCAAACCAAACGAGGTGCGGTCTGGGATACGCAGCGACCATATTTCCCGAGCCATGCGCGTGCCCTTCGCGGATCGGTTGTCCGATGGGCAGCTGTGTCTGGTCAATGTGCGTCACGCAATCCATTACAACGCGGGGATCGCGTTGATGTTCGGGCGCACGGTCAAGGCAATTGGCTTTATAGCAGGTCTGGCCTGAGCAGCTTTCGCAACCCACAGCACAATCGCACAAAGCTGTTTCTCAGTCAGATTCTGCACTGAGGCTATGGCTTTCAAGCGTGTCGCGGTGTGCCGCGACGAGGTGGCCGGAGGGGAAACGCACGGATAGTACTTGCACGAGGATCGAGCGCGCGAACTTTGACGCGTTTGTTGACAGCTTCGTCTCATATGATGCGACGATGTTCTGAAAAGCAGAAGAGAAGAGGAGATTGCATGTTAGACTGGCTGAAGTATCGCGCTGCCGTGAAGTCGCGGGTTGGCGACTTGTCCAAGCTCGCGCCGGAAACGGTCAAAGGATATCTAGCTCTGGCCAATTCCGGCGATAAAGCACAGCATCTCGACGCGAAGACGCGCGAGTTGATCTCACTTGCGGTTGCGGTCACTACCCGCTGTGATGGCTGCATCGCCAGCCACGTTGAGGCTGCGATGAAGCATGGCGTGTCGAAGGCTGAGATTGCCGAGGCGCTGGGCGTCGCGATTGCGATGAATGCAGGCGCGGCGCTAGTCTATACAGCTCGTACCCTGGACTGCTTCGATCAGATGTCCGGTACGAACGCTGCTGCATAGACAACGGCACGTTCTTCCCTGACTAGTTGAATTGTCGCCCGGTTGGAGGCCATCCGACCGGGCGCTGTCTTAGCCAGCATTCAGGCCGCGCAACCAAACCTATCCAGTAAGCGGCTATCGAGGATTCTCCCGGGGAACGAAGACAGTGTGGCGCTTTCCGACCCTATGGCCGTGCATGGGAGACCAAGGATCCGAAGGTGTCAGCATTTCCGACGAACTTTAACACTCTTGAGCCTCTCGCACTCGAATGTTTGGCTGAGGCGTCTTTGTTATCTCTTACCTGCCTTGGATCGTTGGCGTCACTATTCAAAGTTTGCTCGCGCCTCGGGTCTTCCTCAGATCGACAAATTCCTGCTTGAGCAGATCCACGACGGTTCTGACCTTGGGTAGATCCGCCATGCGCTTGTGGCAGATGATCGCGAGTTCTGCGCGGAGCGAGGTCGGAAGCTCGAGCTTGAGCTCCACAAGCTCGCCCGGTCGCTTGAGCCGATGGGATGTCTTCAGAAGGATCATCGCGCCAACGCCGGCCTGACAGGCCGCGACCTGCACGCTGTAGTCGTCAGATGTGAAAGCGGGACGAAAGTCAGGGATCCTGGCCGCTAGCTCCGGATTCGGGCTCGTCATCTCACGCTCTCCTGCTGTCGTTGACTGTCGAAAACCGCGCAAGAATGACGACGAGGTCGACGGCGGTAGAGCGAAGGCGTCCGCACGCGCGCTCACCAATCGCGCCGAAGCGGGCGGACGCCTTTGCGGCGACGACCAGCGTCTGAGTTGAGGAATAAAAGACGCGGGGCACGTCTCCGGGCGCCCTGAGGCTCCTTTCGACGTACCCCGCTTTGCGCCTGCCTTATGGTAGATCTGCGGGTAATCAGCGCCGCAGAAACAAAGCCGGCGTAACACCGATCTCAACTGGCAAGTGGGGCTCGATGTCACGCCCCACGGACGGTGCGCGGCCTGCACTATCGCACTGTCAGCGCATTCCGTCGACCTTTTCCACCAACCTCCGGCGGCGCTCCGAAAGGACCGCCGCGGATGCTCACGGGCCGCTTCTTTCTGTGCGGCCGCTGCCGTTCGCAGGTAACGATCTGCCGCAACTGCGACCGGGGACAACGCTATTGCGGCCATGACTGCGCCCGTGCTGCCCGCCGCGAGAGCCTGCGCGAGGCGGGACGGCGTTATCAGCGCAGCCGCCGCGGACGCCTGGCGCATGCGACCCGCGCCCGACGATACCGGGCGCGGCACAATAACGTGACGCATCACTCTCCACCCGCATGGCCTGTCGGTTCACTACTGCGCCGGCCTGCGGACGATGTCGTTGTTGCACCTACTGACGTCGGCGAGCGAGCGACGACATCGATCATGCCCATGCCGAGCTGTCGGTTCTGCGGCTGTCGGTTGTCGCTGTTCCTTCGTACCGGCTTCGTGCGTCGCCGGGGGCCTCGTCATGCTCACCCCTATGGAGGCCGAGACCCGACCGATGACCGTTACCCCTGAATTGGAAGCGCAGATCCTGCGTCTGTATCACGTCGAGAAATGGCGCTGCGGCACCATTGCGAAGCAGTTGCACGTTCATCACACGACCGTGCATCGCGTCCTGACCCAGGCCGGACTGCCCAGGAATAGGCCGATATTGCGCCCCACGAAGATCGAGCCCTATCTGCCGATCGTCCTGAAGACGCTGGAGCAGTTCCCCGCACTCACGGCCAGCCGCCTGTATGCGATGATGCGTGAGCGCGGCTACCGCGGGTCGCCCAGCTACTTCCGGCACCTGATCGCTCTGCACCGTCCACGCAAGCCAGCCGAGGCGTTCCTGCGGCTGCGCACGTTGCCGTCTGAACAAGGGCAGGTGGATTGGGGGCACTTCGGTCACATCGAGATCGGTCGCGCCCGCCGTCCGCTGATGGCGTTCGTCATGGTGCTGTCGTACTCGCGCGACATCTACCTGCGCTTCTTCCTCGATGCGCGCATGGAAAACTTCCTGCGCGGCCACATCGGCGCGTTCAACACATGGTGTGGGCTGCCCCGGGTCCTGCTCTACGACAATCTTAAGAGCGCGGTGCTCGAGCGCCAGGGCGATGCGATCCGATTCCATCCCACGCTGCTTGCCTTCGCCGGCCATTATCGGTTCGAGCCGCGTCCTGTCGCGGTTGCCCGGGGCAACGAAAAAGGCCGTGTCGAGCGCGCTATACGGCATATCCGGGAGGCATTCTTCATCGCCCGCAAGTTCACCGATCTCGACGAGCTGAATGCCCAGGCCGAACAATGGTGCCGATCCGAAGCGGCGGACCGACCATGTCCGGAGGATCGCGAGATGACAGTACGCCAGGCGTTCGCAAAGGAGCAACCACTGCTTCTGCCGCTGCCCGCCAACCCGTATCCCGTTGAGGAGCAGGTCGCCGTGAAGGTCGGCAAAACGCCCTATGTGCGGTTCGACCTGAACGACTACACGGTTCCCCATACCCATGTTCGGCGCATGCTGAGCGTGCGGGCCGATCTCAGCCAGGTCCGGATCTTCGACGGCGCGCAAATGATCGCCAGTCACCGTCGCAGCTATGATCGTGGCCAAGAGATCGAAGACCGACGACACCTGAAGGATCTCGCCGAGATCAAGCGTGAGGCGCGCCAGCATCGCGGCCTCAACAGCCTCACCCGAACCGTGCCGGTCTGTCAGACCCTGATGATCAGGGCCGCCGAACGTGGCGCCAACATCGGTGCGCTCACGACCGCGCTGCTGCGGCTGCTCGATCGCTACGGCGCAACGGAATTGCAGGCCGCCGTCGAGGACGCTTTGCGTGCGGGCTCCGTCCATGCGGCGACGGTCCGCGCCGCACTCGAACGTCGGCGCCTTGAGCGTGGTGAACCGCCGCCCGTCGAAACCAGCCTGCCCGAACATGTGCGGCGCAAGGATACAACGGTCCGGCCGCACCGCCTCGACAGCTACGACCAACTGACCCCTTCTGGAGATAACGACGATGAGCACTGATGATGCCCTGCTGAACCGCGCCAAGGCGCTGCGCCTCAACGGCCTGGTCGAACACTGGGACGAAATCGCCGGCGCCCCATGGCTGGCCCCCATGCTGCAATGGGAGGAGGAGGAACGTGCCCGGCGCTCGCTGCAGCGACGCCTGCGCGACGCCAGGATCGGTCACTTCAAACCGATGGCCGATTACGACTGGCTCTGGCCCAGGCGCCTCGACCGCGCCGCAGTGGAGCAATTGATGTCGCTGTCCTTCATGAACGACGCAACCAACATCGTCTTCGTCGGACCAAACGGCGTCGGCAAATCGACCCTCGCGCAGAATATCGCCTACCAGGCGCTCATCGCCGGTCACTCGGTCTTGTTCCGATCGGCCAGCGAAATGCTCGGCGAGCTTGCCGCCCTCGACAGCGATACCGCTTTGCGCCGAAGGCTCCATCACTACGCCGCCGCCGACGTTCTGGCGATCGACGAGGTGGGATATCTATCCTACTCGAACCGTCACGCAGACCTGCTGTTCGAACTCGTCAGCCGGCGCTATCAGGCCCGCTCCACAATCGTGACCACCAACAAGCCCTTCGCCGCATGGACGGAGGTCTTCCCAAATGCCGCATGCGTCGTCAGCCTCGTCGACCGCCTCGTGCACCGATCCGAGGTGATCTCCATCGACGGCGAATCCTACCGCCTCAAGGAAGCTCTGGAACGCGCCGAGGCCCAGAGCACACAGCATCGAAGCCGGCCCGCCAGTACCAACGAGAAGGAGCACGTTGCATGACCAGAAACCACCATCAACCATCCGGCCTCAACTTCGGGATCAGCTTCCTCATCAATCCCGAATGGACCCCGGAGCAGGCGCTCGCTGTCCACGAGCTCCTCAAGGATCTATCCGACAGCATCTGGTCGCACTACTGCCTCAAGATCCAGGAACTCATCCAGGAGCAACAAGCGCCGGCCGATCACCGCGACGACGAAGAGCAACCACACTCCTTCTGAAACACACACCACTGCGACACTCGGCGGCGGCCTTTGCGGGCCGCCTTTTTAGTTCCCTCACCATCCTACCGCCCATTCTTGTCGTCATTTTTGTGCGGATTTAGAAAGTCACCAACACCTGCCCATGCGATCCAGTCGAGGTCGCGAAAATTGTACTTCGCAGGCAGTCTCCGAGCGTAATCCCTGCTCGCGTAGGCACCGATCGGAACGACAACTTCTTCGACGGTCATCAGGTCAGGATCATTGGACGGATATCTCCTGAGTGCGATATCGGCCTCGCCGAGCGAGAGGTTCAGACGTTGAGTGCTGGCCAGAACTTCGAGAGTGATCTGTGGATGCTTTCTCTTGAGCTTTTCCGCAATCGGAGCCAGGAAATCGAAGGCGAACGATGGTATCGCCGCGATGCGCACGCGGCCGCTCACGGACGAGGTCTTAGCGTCAAGTGAGCGATTGGCTTCCGTCGCCCATTGCGCCATTCCTTGAACCGCGGGAAGGAGCCTTTGTCCGGCTTTCGTCAAGGAGATGCCCAGGTTCTTGCGAACGAAAAGCGGCTCGCCGAGCCCGTACTCCATCTCCGCAATCCTCCGGCTCAGAGTGGGTTGACTCACCCTGAGGCGTCGCGCGGCGCCGCTCAGGCTCCCAGCGTCGCAAACGGCGAGAAAAATCCGGAGGTCATCCCACTGTAGTTCCACCTATCACTCCTGAGGCTGATCCGCGGGCCATCCATTTATGTATGACAACATAGGAAGTTAGGCGATTGCTATTCTGGCTGTCCAGAGCGAAAGGGGCGCCAGAAATGAGGAAAACAATCATGCTCCGCAAATCAGGACTCTTTTGCATTGGCGCGCCCTTACCATCGCCGCGCTTTCCGCATGCACGCAGACCTCGCATCCGGGGAAGCCCGCCGATCTCGGCAAGCCGATCAGCTCGGCGGCCATGGAAGCCTTGATCGATCAGCCGGGACCAATTGAGCTCAAGACGGTCGTCGGCGCGGATTGGATTGCCGATCTTTCGGGACTGCTCAATCTGAACGATCCGAAAGCTGTTCAGGCCGGTCTCAAGGATCACGAGGAGCCGATCAAGATCTATACACATGTCGTGCGACATCCGACGCAGGGATTTTTTCTGGTCGATACCGGGGTTTCAAAGCGGCTGGTGGAGGATCCCGCGAGCGTCGGGGTCGGATGGGTGCTGAGAAAATTTGCGAAGATCCAAAGGATGGAGGTCCGGCAAGACACGTTGTCGGTCATCAAATCGGAAGGCGTTCCGCTCAAAGGTGTCTTTATGACCCATCTACATCTCGATCATATCTCTGGGATGCCGGACGTTCCAAAGGACGTGCCGATCTACACGGGCCCCGGTGAGCCCGAGTATTCGAGCTTTGTGCATATGGCCGTTCAAGGGACGGAGGACAGCCTCCTTGAAGGAAGGCCCGCACTTCGGGAGTTCCAGTTCACGAAAGATCCGGATGGGAAATTCGAAGGGGTGATCGATGTTTTCGGTGATGGTTCGTTGTTTGCGATCCAAACCCCGGGACATACTCCGGGCCATGTCTCCTATCTCGCTCGCACGCCAACAGGTCCGGTGCTCCTGACGGGTGACGCTGCCCACACGCGTTGGGGTTGGGAGCACGACGTCGAGCCTGGGACTTACACGGACAACCGGGAAAGCGAACGGAAGAGTTTGCTCGCGTTGAAGGCCTTGAGTGAACGCCACTCGAAGATGATCGTGAAATTGGGGCATCAGCCCTGAGTCTGAGCCTGGATCAGAACTCTCAGTGCAATGGTATTCATGAATGCTAGGACCTACCGCACATCTATTAGAAGCGCTAGGTCGGATGCGCTCGAGGAAATTAGTGTGGGGCAAGCCCAGCGCCAGCTGAGCTGCTCAGCGGCCGCCGGCGCGGAGCTTTGCTCCCGCGCATTGCCCCACGCTCAGGAGGACGGCTGGGATTTTGGGGGACTCGGTCGCAATTTCCTGAGCCGCCGAGCGACGGCGTTCTCGCTTCTCTCGAGCAGGATTGAAATCCGCTTTGGGGTTTCATTGTTCGAAGCGAGATCGAGAAGGCGTTTTTCCTCTTCTTTGCTCCATGGCCGAGACCTGTTCCTAAGCATTCTGCACTCAACCGAACTAGCCGAGCAGAGCGCTCAGGCTGAAACGATGTACCATGTCGCACCCCACTCCGCGCTCCGTGGAGGCGAGTCACCTCGCAATGAGCCCGTTCGATGAAAGCGCGCTCGAACCAGAGGCCGGTACCGAATGAATGAAGAGGCAAATCCAAAGATGCAAGCGAGATAGCCTATTCACGGGCCCCAAGATAGCGTTGTCGCCGGCGAACGCAAGGAAAGCTCCTGCCATGACACTATGGCGAATACCCTTAACCGTGTGGTCATGAGCCAAGCAGGAGGGGCAATGTTAGGCGCCGCAGCAGTGACGATAATCAGCGTAGCGGGGCTGTCACGCGCAGTCTTTCCGCTCGTTCGGCAATAGGTGAGTGGGCTTTCGCCCTGGCGTCCAGAGCGCACGGACAGTGCGATTCAGCGGCCGCTGAGTAGTGAACTTCAGCCAGGGCAACGGGAAGGCGCTCGCGCGTTGTAAGATTTCGTCGGGCGGGATGTTCGGACGTGGCATTTCGTTTTCCTACAATGCTCAAGCGTGTGACGGGAGCTTGAACGAAAGTCTTTCGGTGGAACACACCGACGGTGCCCCTTATTTGAAGGCGCTCGGAATGGCGTCCGTGGGACGGTGGAACGACAGCTCGCGCAGGAGCCTGGCCAATGCCGCCTAAGTCGCAAGACTTCAACGTTTGCTGGAGTGCTTTCGATCGACATGTGCGTGGATCCGCAGCGCGGCTTACACGATACGCGAGACAGCTCGCCGTATGTTTCGAACATTCGCGGTTGCGGGAGCAGTGTATCGCCGAACGTCGGCGTGACGACCCGGCTTTCGAACACTGGCTTCACGGCCGCTTATTAGGTGGGGAAATCGGTCTGGCACCAGCGCAAGCATATGCCGATATGATGAAATAAGTCGAAAAAGGCGTTCAAACGCGGGATTAAGGCGCCATTCGGCAAGCCGTCGCAATAATCAATACCAGGCATCGTCTATGTATTGGGCCTAGCCCGGCGAGCGGGATCCGGCCCACCGCGCCCTTGGTGAAGCACGACTTTGAAATGGAGAAACGAGTTCGGGAAGTGAGCGAAATGTATGCTGGCTGCCGGACGTTTCTCCGATGCGGCGTGCGCTCTAAAGAGGCCAAAGCGTTTCGCTGCAAGATCTCTTGCTGCTGCTCGAAATCAAAGAGGACATGGGTCTTCAGGAGTGACAACGATGCTCGATGAAGACCTGGCTCGAATTCGGGCTCATCGCAACAACATGCACCGGTGTCGACGAGTGCTAGAAACAAGGCTGTCGGACGTAGATCGCGAGTTCATCGAAAGACGCCTTGCAGAGGAGCAGGCCGCGCTCCATTCTCTTTTTGCCAAAACCTTCCCGCTCACCTTTTCATTTCCGAAAGGACCGACCGCCTCCCCGAAACTTCAGGGCGGGCAAGGTTGCGATCGTGCGTAAGTATTGAACCCAATTCGGACCGTGTTCCAGCAGCGTCACGCCGGTCTGGTCAATGAGGCCGTCGCTCAAATAAATAGAGCGGGTCGGTACGCATTTCGAATGGCCGGACACCGTGTTGAAGTTCGGCGGACCGCAGTCGCGCTATATCCGCTCGCTCGGTTTGGGGCCACAGTCCATTGCGACCCAATGCTGTTCGGGGAGCCCGTCTAACTCCGTTACGTAGGTTGCGACCGCCTTTGTGATGTCGCTCTTGATGTTCTCACCAGCAGTCGCGATCATTTGCGGCTTCAGGCGCGCCCGGGCCTCGGTGCGGGGGGCGGTCGCTCGACGTGGCGATGCTGAAGACGGCGTTCGCAGCACTGGCCGATGGACGGCGATGATGATTCGCACTCGTTCAGGCGCGCGCGGGTGATGTATCCGAGCAGCTGCAGGATTTTCACCCGCAGATCGAACGAGCGATGGCGCGGGCACCCTTGACGGAACGCTATGCGTTATTCGACGCGCCACTTGCTTCTTTGTGCGAGCATCACCGCAGAGTCTTGGAGACGCGCGCGCGGAGTCGTATCGCTTTGAACGGCGTCGGAGCTGCCCGCTCAAAAGCTCCGATATACCGACGTATAGGTGAGTATACTTTGGTATATGCGCGCTACGCGCAAAGGATGCGTAGGCGTTGATCTCCGCCTGTGGCGCCGAACGAGCAACAGACAAATTCGCCCAGTTTTATCAACGCGTCGACTGCGGACAGTGCGCCGCGCCTCAATTCGATCGCTTCCAAGCGCTTCGCGTCTCCGACTTCGTTATGAGAGGGTTCGCATGGAGCAGGCAGATCTGGATGGGCAGGTCGTCCAGCACTGAAAGAGAGTTTTAATCGAGATTCGATACAGCCACTTGACTTGGGTTCATCCGCATTTGGGGGCTTCGATGTGGCATAATCGAATATCAAATCTCGCGCTGGCGTTGTCTATCCCGGCAGCAACCGTCGCTGCCAATGCGGATGCGTTGTCAATTCACTTCTGGAGCGGGCTGCTTGTCGGTGGATTAATGTTGGCCGTTTCCTTCGCGACTTCGACGCGAAGGAAGACCGCAGCACCGACCTTAGACGATGTGATGGCCATTAACGCCTTTGAATCCATCAAGGATGGAATCGCAGTTTTTGACTCCGACAAG
Source organism: Bradyrhizobium sp. CCGUVB23 (assembly GCF_024199885.1). Taxonomy (NCBI): domain Bacteria; kingdom Pseudomonadati; phylum Pseudomonadota; class Alphaproteobacteria; order Hyphomicrobiales; family Nitrobacteraceae; genus Bradyrhizobium; species Bradyrhizobium sp. CCGUVB23. The sequence goes on along the minus strand of NZ_JANADQ010000001.1, from coordinate 2,582,581 downwards.
TGCGTCCTGAGCAACGATGCTGCAGCTCACATCCTTGGGTTTTCCAATTGGAAAGAAATGCGAGGGCTGGCACTTGCCGAGCTTTCGGTTGATCCGCAGCCGAACGGTAAGAGCGTTGCGCAGATGTTCGAAGAGACCAATAAAATCATCATGCAATCAGGCCATATCGCGATCGAGTGGTGGCTCCGCCGTAAGGACCAGACTTCCATTCCGGTCAGGACAAGTCTTGTGGTGTCTCAATTCGAAGGCCGCCCGATAGTCGTGTGTGGTTGGCAGGACATAACTGACCTGGTCCGTATGCGCGAGGAGCGGTTGAGCCTAGCTAAGAATTTCGAAAACGACGTGTCGCGGGTTGTCGATGTTTTGGTCGGCTCCATGCGTCACATGCAAACAGGCTCATTGGCAATTACGGCCTCCACAGACGATGTCTGTCGTCGTACTGAAGGTATGACCGGGATAGTGAAAAAGACCGAAGAAAACTCCAATGCCGTGTCGTCAGCTGCCCAAGAATTCTCGGCCTCAATCTCGGAGATCGGTAGGCAAGTTTCGACCGCGGCGGACGTTTCGCAAACTGCCCGCGATAAGACGGTGCACGCTGAAGCAACACTAAGTGAGCTCGTTGCGTCGGTGACAAAGATCAGTAGCGTCGTCCAGCTCATCGAGGGAATAGCATCGCAAACCAATTTGCTGGCGCTCAATGCGACTATCGAGGCCGCGCGAGCTGGCGAAGCGGGCAGAGGCTTTGCAGTCGTGGCGAGCGAAGTGAAGAATCTTGCAGCCCAGGCGGCAAACGCGACGAGCGAGGTCGATGTTCAGATACTTGCCATTCAGGAAAGGGCGAGGCTGGCGGCTGCCGCGATGGCCGACACCGCTGAGATAATAGACAAGATGCGCGAGATCTCGGGCAGTATATCGGCGGCGATAGAGCAGCAATCGATTGTTACGAATGACATCTCAAAGAGCATCACACACATCAGTGCTGATATGCGAGAGGCATCCCGAGATATTGACCGACTGAATGATGCATCGCGCGCCTCCGGCTCATCGGCTGACCAAGTCGTCGACAACGTCCAAGAGTTGAACAACAATATCGGTTCGTTGCAAGGACAGGTCAGCGATTTTCTGATCAAGATACGAGCGTAGTGCGGTGCACGCGTCGGTCGTCAGTTTCATGAGATCGCGCGCGCTCCTCGCTGCTCATCGCTCAACGTCCAACGACAACGGCCGGCCACGTGTGACCGGCCTCCATCGGATCCCTGCATGCGCCGAAAACACTATTTTGATGGTAGTGCGAGGCGGGGCTTGGCCTGAGCTCACAGCCGGCGGGTGATCGCGCCGACCCAATTTCTTCGTGTGGCGGCCCACTACCAGAAGACGGCCAGAAACCAACTGGCCGCCGCACGTTCGCAACTACCATGTTGGCTCCGATGAGGTGTCCACACGGCCTTGATCGGAGGTGGCAAAAGCGCACCACGCATCGTGTGCGTATTTCTTCGGATTACCAGACGAACTTCGCGCCGTCCGGCAGTTCGCAGACAAAATCGCCCTGGTTCACGACTTCGGCCGCCCCGGCCGCCAGCTTGGAGGCCCGCACCGTGACCTTGCCTTCGCGGCTGAGGCTGTGGCGAATGTATTCCGTAACCGGGTGTCCGGAGATGTCCACGGTTTGATGCGCATTGGCGAAGCTGATGCCGTGCTGGTCGCTCACCCTGAAGGCGCTGATAGTCAACCCGCCCTGCACGGCCGGCCCGGGCTTGCCGCCATCGACAGTGGTACAGCGGCTGAGGTCCAGTATGAGCTTCACATCCTTGCCGCCCTGCAGGGCACTGAGCACTTCGGCGTATTTCGGCGAGGGCTCATCGGCCTTGGCGATCGTGCTCATGCTCGCAGCCACAAACAAGGACAACAGGATCGGCAGGCGTCTGCCACTGAACTGCATATGCTCTTCTCCTTCAAAACAACCACGGTTTGGCAAGCAGCACCTTTCCCGATGTCGTCTCGCAAGCAGCTCGGCGGATTCTAAACATCAGACAGGTCGCGGTTGGACAACAACATGTGGCGCAAACGCGCGCAAGCGGTCGCGAAGGCTAACCTAACGTCACAAACTCGTACGTAAGGCTTCCGAAGTGGTGTGACGACTTGTGACATCCTCCGCGGGCTCTTTTGGTTCGGCTGTAGCGTTTCGAAAGGACGAACCGTAATGCAAAGAAGGCTCATACAGTCGAGAGGTCTGGTCAGGGCACTTATAAGGGTGAGCGGACGAGTTTCAGACGATTAGTCAATCAAGACATGCGGCGACGACTCGCGAGCTTATTGGTTAGGTGGCCACGTAGACGTCGGTGCCGCGCGATCCAAATCAAGGCCATGCGCCGTCACGGCAGTCCGTGTTGGGACGGAGAAACTCTAATCTACACGGTAAGCTGCGTCTGAAGCACAGAGCAATTGTCTCTTGCTCTTACCGGCCAATAATTTGTTCTCCAGTCGTCGCGATGTGCGAAAAGGCTTGAATCGAGCGTAGCGTCAAGTTGTAAGCAACGCGCGAAAGCGCTGCCATGAGACCTTCAAAATGACAAAGCCGTTTCTCGCCATGCATCTTGACGCGGGATCGACTGCGGGCAGGACTATGGAATTCACGTCAGGGCTTGACTGGGCCAAGCCCGCGCTATGGGCGGCCGCGTTCGTTGTCTCGTCTATAACTGCTGTTGCGCCGCACGCCACGCAGGCTGCGCCCGCGACCGACAGTCTGAATTGGTCATCCAGTACCCAATCGAACGGCGCTTCCGCCGTCACCGCCAAGCAGTCGATCTTGCCGTTCTGGGACACTTGGATTGGCGCCGACATGACGGTGGCGCGCCAGCCCGCCACGATGTCGGATTTGCTGGCGGAGAAGGCCGCTAATGGCGGAAACGTGCCGCAATCCTCCGGCAACGTTTGGGTTGTTGCGACCGCGCCCGGCGCAGGCGTCATCTGGGACAAAACAGTGGTGGAGGCGCGCGTCGATCCGGGCGCGGAGAGCAGCAAGATCGGCGCCTCGCTCATCAGGTCGGTGCCGCTGCCCAACGTACACTCGCTGGCCTTGCAGATCGATTGCAACGTGCTTCAGCAGGGGAACATGTCGCCCTTCGGCATCGGCGGACAGGTAAGCAATTACGAGACCCATCAATCGGCCAAAGTCACAATCGGAAGGACCGGCACCAGCTTTGTCGTCGGCCAGAGCATGTCGACCACTGACGATAAATGGCTGCGCACCTTTGGCGCAGAGCAGAAGCTTTTCGACAGTGTCACCATCGCGAGCTCAATCGGGGAAACCGCGCAAGGCACGACCAACATGAGCTTGACGGCGGGATTCAAGAAGAGCTGGTGAGGTGTCGACGAGTTTTTGGAGTGGCGACCTTTCCGAGGTCAGCGCGGCGCCTTCATGCTCATCGATGAGCGCGTTTCGCTCAAGCGCGTAAAGTCAAGCGTCCATACGCTGGCCGCTCTATTTGTGCGCGACCGGCAACAGCACGGTCACACTGGCGAATTCAATAAACATGTCCCTACACAGCTGCAGTGTTTGAAGTCGCCTCTGAGCCTGGTCGGCGTTTCGGCAGCCGTTAAAAGGGTTGCTCCGCTATTGTCCGCGCAGTCAATCGTGCATGGCCACTCTTTCAGCCGCCAGACCGACAGGTGGGCGAAGTGTTGTCGGCCACGAGTCACGCTATGCTCGTGCACCGTTCTGATGGCGAGCGGGGCAGCCCTTAGCTGGCAGCGTGCCAATTCACATCCTTTTGGCTCGTTTATCGGACTATGCAGGCCGCTGGCGTAGACGTGTGCACTTCGTTGAATGCGGCTTGATCTGTAACTTAGAGATGCCAGAAAGAGAAACTATATGTTTTCGTCATGGCATCTCAATTCACGGATGACACATCCGGGAGATAGCGATGAAACGGCCAACGATCGCCGACTTGGCGCAGGCAGCCGGCGTGAGTACGTCGACGGTAAGCCGGCTCCTGCATGGTGGTGCCACGGTGCGCTCCGAAACCGTCGAGCACATCGTGGAAACAGCAGAAAGAATCGGCTTTTACGGGAAGGGCACGCTGCGCGAGCGCAGGAAGCCGCACCGGAATCTCGGCTTTCTGATGCAGCAGTCGCATCGGCCGCTTTATCAGCTGTGGGCCGCACAAATCGTCGCTGCCGCAGCCCGGCGCACTGATACCGTTATCAAGGCGGATGTGCTCTTCGAGGACGACCTGGCCCCGGAAGCCGTCGCCACCAACCTCTTGAGCCTTGGGAAGGATAGCGACGCCGTCGCCGTCATCACCGCCGACCATCCACTGGTCAGTCAGGCGATCGACGAATTGCGGGCCACACGCGTTCCAGTCGTGGCCTATATCACCGACCTCTCCGCCGCGAGCCGCGCAGGCTTTGTGGGAACTGACAACTGGAAGGCCGGTCGAACAGCGGCCTGGTTGATCAGGCAGATGGTCCGCGAGCGAGGCAAGGTATTTCCCTTGATCGGCAGCCACCGCTATCAGTGCCAGGATATTTCAGACGCGAGTTTTCGCTCCTACATGCGCGAGCATGCCCCGGACTTCGACGTCAGCGACACATTGCTGATTCATGAAGACCCCGGGAAGGCCCATGGAATCATCGGAAAACTGATCGACGAAAATCCGGACCTCAGCGGCATCTTCGTCAATGATGGCGGCATTTCCGGCGTCTTAGGTGCGATGCGCGAGCTGTCTCCCGAACGACAGCGGAAAATCCGCATCGTCTGCCGCGACCTAGCACCTGAGACACGCAAGGGCCTGAGCGAAGGACTGTTTACCGCGTCTATATGCCATCCCTTCGACAAAATGCCGCAGGAGCTGATCGATGTGATGCTGCGCTTGGTCGAATGTCGAGACACGCCGTCAATCGAGCAACGGATCGTCCCGTTCGAGATCCTTACGCCGGAAAGCATATGGACATAAAGAAGTAGGTATTGCCCAATTGCTGCTGAGGAAATCCATAAGCGGAGGCGAACAAGGGAAATCGCGATGGATTGCGCGCAAGGCCTCAACATCCGAATGGTTGATATGGGCGGCACATTCATGTGTGAAGGGCTCGCGCTGTGGTTGGTCGCCTGGTGAAACAGCAACGCCGCCCGCTTGAAATAATGGCAGGCGGCGTTACTCAGGACTCGGGAGGTGGTGCAAAATCCCGGTAAACAATGGGTCTGCACGTCCTGTGCCAAGGTTTATGTCTCGGGCTGAGATAACCGCGCAAGGGAATTGGATAAGGAAGCCGCACGTGGCCAAAGCTCCATCTGACTTTACCAGTCACTCTGTCCCCGGACGGAGATGCTGATCATCATATACGAAAGGTTTCGCGCGCGTGCGCTCTGAGGACCAGATGCGGGAGTCGACGAGACACAGCTGCGGCCGCTCGGTTTTGCATCCCTTCCTGCCGATCGGTCGTTGAAAAAAAGAGTGGGGCGGCACCGACGTCTTTGGATCGGGGGATGCGCCGAGTCCGCCCCAGCATCACCTGGGAGGTTGTGATGCGGCTTTGAACGTAGCAAACATCCCGACGCTGCAGCACCTGCAGCTATCTCATGCCAGGATGGCCCCGATGAGGCTTGAATCGCACGCGGCGTGAAGTTGTACCTTACGAGCTTTTATGTGTCTGTCTGAGGAGAAATGAAAGCCGCGCAAGACGACGACAACGAGAAACGGGTAGACAGGCTCGACGTAGCGAAAGCGGGGGATCGATCATCAGTCAGCCATTCCACGATCGATCCTGCCCCTTCTCCCACCCGCTCGACCTCGGCCTACCGTGGTCTGTGCAAAGTCGATAGTGCATCCGGCTTTATTCTCGATAGGATCCGGCTGCCAGCTCTCGATCCTTGTTCTGAGTCTGACAGCGCTTCACAAAGTGCGAGATCCAAAACACCAGGCGATTGTCCTCGCGAGCTCATGCGAAGCGCAATCACGCGCTCAATGCTCGTAAGGCGCGTTGGCACGGCCCTTGCTGTTTCTCGCAGTAGGTCAATAGAGGCCGATTTGAAGGAGCTGAACATGAGCAGCACGACAGGATCTTGGGCTTACGGAGAGAAAGCGCCGATGCCGAGCCAAGAACAGACCACGTCAAAAGGAGTTCGTGGCTCTTTGACCCGCGGTGGTTTTGGGACCCTGCCGCCGGATGCGAAAGTTGCAGCTGGAGCGGCCAGGGTGTGTGAAGAAATCGGGCGCAGCACTGCAGCCTAAGCAGGGCCGCAACTGCAGTACCGCTGACCTCGCCTTGCCCCTTGACGGCAGGGCGAGGAAGCGCCTCCACGTTGCATCTCGGGAGACTTGGCAACCGTATGCGGTTGCTCATTCGTCACGTACGTAAGGATTACCTCATCGGCGAGATAAACAATCCTCAGGGGAGCGCGGTGATGATTTGTGCATACTCATTGCACCGCAATGGAGAATACTGCGATTTCGGTGGAGGTCCGGTGGGATTTGAGAGCGTGCGCCATGGATCCTTGTTTCATGAGCCCCTTTGGTCGGCCGCGCGCTCAACACCTTTTGCCGATCTCGCTCATCATGAATGGCTGCGTGACCGGATGGTCATCGCAGAATGTGGCCGATCAACAACGCCGTTGATTTCGATCAACAACGCCGTTGATTTCAACATAAACTGGAACCAGTGATGAGTGGTGGACAGCGGCTGAGGCGTCATCCGCTTGGACCGTCCGATCCATCCAGAGCAATCTTTACGCATTTGATCAAGGCTTGCGTGACAAGCGGTTTGGCAAGAAACCCGATTGCGCCGGCGTTGATCGCGCGGGCGCGCACTGCATCGTCCGGAAAGGCCGTGATCAAGATGAAAGGCATGTGATGGCCCAGGCCGCGCATGTGCCTGAGCAGGTCTAGTCCGCTCATCGCCGGCATCTGGATGTCCGAAATTACGCAGGACGCCTCGTGCATTTCCGCCGATTGGAGGAATTCAACGGCGGAGGCAAAGGTTTGGACGCTATATCCGCACGATGTCAGAAGGTTGGTCGTTGCGGCGCGAACTGATGGATCATCGTCGATGACCGAAATGACAGGTGGCGTTGACAAGATGACTGCTCATGATCGGGGAACTGCTTGCCGCGGCTGCGGCCGACGATGGAAAGTGGGGGCGTGGCACAGGATTGAAAAGCATACTTAGGTTTGTACGTCCCCCTTCGGACGGGAGATTCCGAGCGCTTCACTCATTTTTATCAGGTCAGCCAGCGATTTGGCCCGCATTTTGCGCATGACCTGCCCGCGATAGATCTTGACCGTAATTTCCGCGAGGCCGAGCTCGCCCGCCACTTGCTTGTTCAACAGGCCAGATGTGACCAGGGGCAGAATATCGCGCTCGCGTGGCGTTAGGCTTTGGAAGCGGGATCGCAGGTCGGAGACCGTTTTCTCGAGGTCGCGCCGCCTGCGATCTCGTTCGATCGCGGCCTGGACCGCGTCGAGCAAGTCCTGCTCGCGTACCGGCTTGGTCAGGAAGTCGACCGCACCGCTCTTCATGGCCTGGACGGTCATGGGAATATCGCCGTGACCTGTGATAAAGATGATGGGAGTGTGGATGTTAGCCTTAGCGAGATCGGACTGGAGCTCGAGGCCGCTCGATCCCGGCAGACGGATGTCGAGCACGAGGCAACTCGGCAGCTCTGGCGGGTCGGCTTGCAAAATTTCGGCTGCAGAGCCGAAAGCCTCGACCTGAAGGCCCACCGATTCGAACAGATTTGTGAGAGCCGCGCGCATCGAAGCGTCGTCGTCGACGACCAGGACGATGGCGTCATCAGGACTTGTGCGCGACCGCATCTCTTGCGAGAGCTCGCTCATGATGCATCCTCTGGCTGCAAGCGCGGGACGATCCTAAATGTCACGCCATATCTCCGGTTAGAAATCGAAAGAAAGTGCCTTGATGCCGGCCACAACAGTCTGTGCGGCCGAATTCGCCAATTTCGTAGGCAGCCAGGCCTGATCGCAAAACTTCCCATATTTCGACTATATGGACGATTCGTTTGCGGCAAAAGGACGATGCAGGCCCGACTGGGCTCCTGTTGTGGGCGGTCGAAGGGTCTTGCTGCTCTGCCGCAAGCAGTTACGGTTTGGAGGGCGCGAATTCCGCGGGGCCCGACCGGTACTCTGAGGCCCGCGGAAATTCCCCGTTGCATCATGCTTGTGCAATATGGCGGTCGTCGGCGCTGGCGAGGCCCGGCCGACTCAGGTTAAGCAGCCGTCATCGATCAGTCCAACGTGCTGAAGGAATGAAATGGTCGCTGCCGCTCCAAAACTTCCCGCTTCCGGTTTTGCTCTCGAAGTGGATGGTCGATTGAAAGCTGAATTTGCGACCAAAGACGGGGCCTGGGCCGGAGCGAAGGAGTTAAAGCAGCGCTTTCCCAGGCTTCAGGTCAGAATTTATGATGCTCAGACAAAGTCCAGAGAGGAAGTCTAGCTTTCGCGCCTGACTTTCCCGCTTTCGGTTTTTGCTGCGCGTGCGGCTGGCCGCACCGGGCCCTCGTAAACCGAGCCGCGTCGCGTCTCGGTAGGGTAGGCGCGGGATACCTCGACGAGGATATCCCTACGCCTCCCCCCAAACCGTGCGGGCACTTTTCAATGCACACGGCTTTCCATACGCGCATGCTCTCGACCGGAGACGGTTAAACGGCATGACGGACACAGGACGATGGTCTTGCGCCGCCAACCGGACCGTTTCCAATCCGTCAGCGATCCGCTTCGCAGGTCTCCTACGCGGCGGAGGTGATGCATCTCAAATGGTCCCGTCGTATCGCCGCACGCTTCGCATCTGCGAGCGTTGAGGCGATCGATCAGATCATTTGGGCTTTTGACCCACCACGCCCCTGCCGTGACGTTGTCGACCACAGGACTCGTCCAGTAGGTTTGGGTCAGATGCTTCAGCCTCCACAGCTTGATGCTGCGAAGCTTACCACGGACCACGGAGCTGACCTCGTAGTCCGTACCATTCCACAGACGCGCCATGGTTCTCGCTCTCGTCGTCCGATGTCGCATCGCCAGCGTCTTCACGAGGCTGCGGAACACAACGAGCTCCAACAGTCCCAAGGCGCCCTTGAAGTCATCAGCAAACGAATGGTAGTTCGCAAAACCACGGAACTCTGAGTTATAGGCGAGGACGGTTGCGACATCGCTGGTAACCAAGAACTGCTCGCGAGGACGGCCAGTTTTTCTGGCGAGATCGCCATAGTCGTGTCGCTTGCAGAACGCGGTGACCTCCTTCCGCGGCACGCGCAAACTGACATTTCCGGTGGTCGGCCGGCGTACCACGCGCCATGTCCGTCCATCCGGTCCCGTGCGGTTGGATTTGCGTCCAGCCCCATAGGATGTGTATGTCGAGATGCGATAGCTGAGGAAGGTCACTCCCTTTGAAGCGGCATAGACCCCACTTTTCTCGGGCGACACGGTGAGCTTCAATGTCTGCGTCAGGAATTGTTCGACGCAGACCATGATCTCACACGCTTCCCGCTTGCTCCCGATTATGCCGATGAGGAAGTCATCGGCGTAGCGGCAGTAGCGGAGCCTTTTGAAGTTTGGGTCCATCGGATCGACGGAGGGCACTTTCCGTCTCTCCTTATTAATGGCTTTGATCTCCGCGAGTGCCGCGTCGATCTCGGCCCGATCCGCGCCGCTGGCGCGGAGCCGTTCAATTTTGCGGCGGAGACTGAGGACGCGCCGTTCCAGCGCCGCGTAGCGCGGGAATGGACGTCGGTCGCGGCCTTTGTCGAAGCCCGCCTTCATTGTCTGCATGTGCTGGTCCAGCTCGTGCAGATAGATGTTGGCGAGCAGGGGCGAGACAACGCCGCCCTGTGGCGTGCCACTATAAGTGCGTCCGTAGACCCAATCTTCCATGTAACCTGCTTTGAGCATTCCTTCGATCAGAGCGATGAACCTATCGTCATCAATCCGCTTCTTTAGAAGCCCAAGCAAAATGTCATGGTCGATGTTGTCGAAGAACCCACGCACATCCACTTCGACCAGCCACTTACAGCCCGTCCAGGTCTTCTTGATGGACTTGAGTGCGGTATGACAGGATCGTCTCGGGCGGAACCCATGCGACTCGTCGAGGAACACGGGTTCGTAGATCGCTTCGAGAAGAATCCTGACCGCCTCCTGAACGAGCCGGTCTTCCACCGTTGGCACGGCTGCTTCGAACTGCACTTCGGCCTGGTCAGACTTTGGGATCGGCTGAGATCACCCATCCTTTTCATCCGCTTCGCGGCCAACGGTTCGTTGTTCTGAAGATCAGAAGGATGTCCGGCGTTGAGACGTTGAGCCTGCGTCATGCCTCGATGGGTTCTTTTGCTGTCCGTCGCGATTGGACCGACTGGGCACCCCCTGGCACCCCGAGTGAGCCCACCGAGGCAAATTTGCCGCTGCTCATTGATGTCACCGGACTGTTAGCACTCGCGGATCTCGTCGTCTCGATAAAGCACAAAACGAGAGCTTGACCGATGACTCCAGCTCTGAATCAATCGGACATAAAATTGATTCGGTCCGGCAGATATGGAAAAGGCTTCCTCCGCTGCTTTACGCCGACGCCGACGCAAGCTGGTGCGGGATTTGCCGTCAATCGAGCAGATCGTACGTGGCTCTCTGATCGAGACCTACAAGCGTTGTGGCCGTCCCAGTTGTCATTGTATCGACGGACCTGGACACGGACCCAAGCGATATTTATCGACAATTGCGCGAACCGGCGAGCGACCACGGCTCGGCTATGTACCAAATGCGATCTACCCAAAAGTCGCAGAGTTTCTTGGCAATTACCGCACGCTTCAGGAGATGCTCAACGAGATTTGTGCGATCAATGCCGAGCTTCTGCGCCGCCGCGAGAGTCTCGACTAAATGGACCCGGCGATCGCAGCCCTCGATATTGCCAAGGCGGGCGCCATCATCGCCAACATGATCGAATCCTATCTTGCTGCCGGCGCCTCGCCGCTCAGTGCGGAAGGAGCCGAACATGCTGTTGAATGCGAAGATTGCCGATCATCATCTGACGCGGCACGCTTGTATCTACATTCGCCAGTCGACGATGGCGCAAGTGCGGTTCAACCAGGAGAGCACAGAGCGTCAGTACAATCTGGCAGACCAAGCGAAGTCGCTCGGCTGGAGCCCAGAACAGATTCGGATTCTCGACGGGGATCTTGCCCAGTCGGGGCAACAGACAACCAAGCGCGACGACTTCAAGACCCTTGTGACCGACGTAGCGATGGGGCAAGTCGGTGCCATCTTCTCGTTGGAGTCGTCGCGCCTGGCGCGCTCCAACAAGGATTGGCACCGATTGCTGGAACTATGCGCCATTACCAAGACCTTGGTGTTCGATGGCGATGGTTGCTACGATCCATCCGACTTCAACGACAGCCTCGTTCTTGGGATGAAGGGCACGTTCGCTCAGGCCGAACTGCACATCATTCGCGCGCGTCTCCACGGCGGCAAACTCAATAAGGCGCACAAAGGCGAGTTGCGTTTTCCTCTGCCGGTTGGTTTGGTATTCGACGGCGACAAAATCGTTCTCGACCCCGACCAAGAAGTGCAAGGCGCTGTTCGAGCGGCCTTCGAACTGTTTGAGCAGGAGAACAGCGCCTACGGTGTCGTTCAACGCTTCCACCAACTCGGCCTTCTCTTTCCGCGTCGGTCGTACGGCGGTGTCTGGAATGGCAAGCTTATCTGGGGTCGGTTGACCCATTCACGAGTTCTCGGCGTTCTCACGAATCCGTCTTATGCCGGCACCTACGTATTTGGTCGGTATCAATCCTGCAAGAAGATCGGTCCCGCCGGCGAAATCTCAACTCAATCGCGCCAGATGCCACAAGATCAGTGGCGTGTAGTTATTCCGGACCACCATCCGGGCTACATCACCTGGGCTCAATTCCTTGCCAATCGTAGTCACCTCGCAGCGAACCGGACCAACAGCGAGGTTCTCGCTGGGCCTGCTCGCGAAGGTCTCTGTTTGCTGCAAGGCGTATTGCTTTGTGGCATTTGCGGGCGGCGTCTGAGTACACGTTATGCCGGCAACGGCGGTCTCTACCCGAGCTATGACTGCAATTCGAGAAGTCGGGACGCATCGCCGCTTCGCCACTGCATGTCTTTGCCGGCAAAGCCGTTGGATGATGCCATTGCGGCGCGTTTGTTGACCGCCGTTACGCCACTGACAATCAAATTAGCGCTCGAGGCGCTGAACAACTTGGAAGTGCGCGACAAAACGATTTCTGCGCAATGGCGTCGAAGAATCGAGCGGGCCCGCTACGAAGCTGATTTAGCGGAGCGCCGTTACGAGGAGTCTGACCCCAGCAACCGGCTCGTCGCCGCTACACTCGAGAAACGCTGGAACGACGCGATGCAGCGGGTGATTGAACTGGAAGCCGAACTGGCGCATTTCGAACGCCAATCAATGCGCAGCGTTACGGCTGAGCAGAAGCAGCAGATTCTGCGGCTCGGTCGAGACTTTCCTCGACTGTGGAAGGCACCAACCACCTCGGCTCGCGACCGCAAGCGCATACTCCGTCTGCTGATCCGCGATATTACCGTCAGCAAGGCCCCACAACCAAAGCTGCTCCGCTTGCAGATCTGCTGGCAGGGAGGGGCGACGGAAACAACCGAAGTTCAGCAGCGGCCGAGCTACCCTGATGTGCTCCGCTATCCCGACGCATTCGTTGCTAAAATCCGCACCATGGCGGAACGATACGATGACACGGAGATCGTTGCGCGCCTCAAAGCAGAAGGTTTGACGAGCTCGACCGGTAAACTATTCACCGCCAGCATGATAAGCTGGACCCGTTACAAGCATCGCATTTCCAGACCGCTGCTTCCCGATGGAACACTCAATGTCCGCCAGGTCCGCGCGAGATATGGCGTCAGCCTGTGGGTTGTCCATTATTGGATCGAACGTGGCATTGTCTCGGCGACACAACGAAAATCAAATGCGCCATATGCCATCAAAATCGACGACAATGTTGATCAACGACTGCGAGAATGGGTCGCAAACTCGAGCCATCTCCACCCAGCATGCCCAACGTAAACTGTGTGAGGTGCATTATGCCTGGCGCGTCGGGATACCCAGCGGTCGTGTTTTGCCGTTGTCCTTTGGGATATAGACCCGCCGGACTGGCCGGAAGCGATAAGTGCCATCTGCTACGCGCCTGGCGATGTCAGCGAGCTTCGCCAGCGACATGCCGTCGAAGGTCTTGCCATCTACACCGGGCGTCAGGGCTCCCTTGTTGCGGGAGACCTTTTCGTAGGCCCACTCGAAGAGATGCGGAGATCTCATCAGGCGGTGAAGGCCATTTACGCGCCTACCCGACCGCGACAAAGTCGGCAGTGATTCAATTCTTCTCTGGATGGTAGCGGCCTGCATCAGCAGAACCTCTCCGTCGAAGAATCTCTTCTACGCATACTGCAAATGCCGCTGTTGGCGGCATCGTCCTTCCCCCGATCGGAGGCGCTTTCGGTCCGGTCACCCGGCCTTATACGCATGATCGTCCACCTCGCGGTGGCTGTCCCGACCATTACGCCGGGCATTTGGGTACTATGACGGCTCCGTCGCCATACAGGTTCTCGAAAGAGCCTGCTGCAGGCGATCCCGTAGTTGCGTGTGTAGGAAGTTGCGGTGTGTTTAGGTGCCCCATTCGTCTCCTTGATCCACAGATGGTGGTCGTCCCACGCAGACTGGTGGCGGATCGCACTGGCCGGTGCGATCTGCCCCGCGTGGCATAGCGTGTCAGCCGCGTTCGCTACGGCCAGCCCTTTGGCAACTGGAAACTGGGATTCAGGCAATACAGCTTTCACCATGCACACCTTACTCTGTGCTCTCCACCGGACTGCGGCGCCCGATTTTGAGACGTTCCCGGCATGCTTTGGTCCCGTTCCCCTTTCGGAGTCTCAGTCGTTTCCGACACCGGTAAGCCGGGCAAGTAAGAGCCATAACCAGCAGGCTCCATTCTTTCGAACACTCCCTTCTTCTCCACGCCTCAACGGCGCACGCCATCCGGCTTCGATCCCGCGCGCTCAAGGTTGTGTCCCTCGCCGAAGGCACTCGGGTCCCGGGGGCCCGGCGGGTTTCGCGCCGGTGTATGTAGGGGCGCGCCTGCCTGTGCTTTTTAAGCGATTTTGAGGACTGTCGTCGATCCTTGCGTCCAACCAACGGGTGACGCCGTGCAGCGCGCCAGCGGCTGCCTCCCTTGTGAGTTGCCGCGCCTCTAGCCCCTCTTCTTGCACCACACGATACATTCTCCCGGCTGCTGCACTCCACGTGTCAAGGAAGACCAGCGAGGCGGCAAATTGGATTCCCCGCTTTTTGTCGGATGCCTGCCGACAGAGCTGAAGAGAAGAAGGTTGCGGCCCCGCGATCTTGCGCGAACTCTTCCTTTTTTGTTCGAGAGCAGAGTGGGACGGGTGGTGGGGCTTCCGCGACTGTTTGATGGCGGGCCGAAAGCGAGGCTCGCGAGGCTCCTCGCCGACCGCCGAGGAGTATCGAATGATCAAAGCTATCGCTCTCCTATTCTTTCTCAGGCGACATGGTCTTCAATACAGCGGGTGCTGAGCCAGCCCAATATTCGACCCATGAAGGCTGACGCTTCAAGCCATTGGCGAAAGAGCATCGTGCCGCGCCCTTTGCAGGCTCAAAAGATCCGAGCGGTCGATGCCGAAGAGAGGACAGTGTTGGGCCACGCCTGAACGGTTTGCCTCAAACCACTGCAAGATCGAGATTACGTATCCCTGATGGCGGCTGTCGGATTTCTGACGTGCTGTCAGAGCCGCGACACGTCCGCTTCAGCGGATCGCCTTCTCGTTCAAGGCTTTCGCGTTGGCACGAGCTTTGAAGAGAGAAACTCGTTCAGGACGGAAGTTCAAGGATTCTCAGGTGACCGACGATATCAATTACCCGTATGCGAGGAACGTGACTTCGGGACATTTAACGCCGCTACCCTTTTGGCTGCGCGCTCTTGCGAGATTTTCCGGCTAAATCGAGCACGCTGGGATCCAGTTCGCGCCGATAACCGTGTGCGATGTTGGTGATCGAGCATTTCGGTGTGTCGGCCAGCAGCCGCATCTCCTTCACACGAAGGCGGTGCCGCTGGCGGAAGTGACGGAGCGCTCTCATCAGTCGGCGAGCAGCGGGCGGGCCACGAGCTCAATGCGGATCTATCGCGCGCAATCGCTGATGTGAGCTCGCCTCACTAGTCATCGCGAGTTTTAGGGCAGGGAAGCGAATCCTCTTCTCTGTGAAGCAGAAGTTGTGGGGCCGGCAAAACAAACCGGACAGCGTTATTTCTATGGACAAACTCGTCGAAAAGCCCCAGCTCACCTTCCAGCACAAACGGAAGACATGGGGGAAATACCATCACTTCGCTGTCGAGCTTGCCGAAGTTGCGAAGCTCGCATGGCCGATGGTGTTGACGCAGCTTGGGCAGGTCGCGATGATGACGACCGACCTTGCCTTGATCGGGCGCATCGGTCCTGAGGCGCTTGCTGCAGCAGCGCTGGGGGCCACGACCTACCTCGTTGGCTTCACTCTTGGCGTGGGTTTGCTGGCGCCGATCGCGCCCCTGGCAGCCCAGGCGTTCGGGGCGGAGGATCTTGCCGCGGTAAGATGCACGCTGCGCATGGGACTCTGGGCGGCGCTGCTGCTATCGCTCCCGATCATGGCATTCGCGTTTCACGGTGAGCAAATACTGCTCGCTTGCGGCGAAGCGCCCGACGTGGCGCGGCTTGCACAGCAATACCTGTTCGGACTAGCCGTTGGCGTGGTGCCGGCACTGTGGTTTCAAGGTTTCCGCAACTTCATGGCCGCGGTCCACCGGCCGCAGCCGGTGTTGTGGATTACGCTTGGGGCCATCCCCTTCAACGCCCTGATGGCTTATCTCTTGATCTATGGGAGGCTGGGCCTGCCGCCGCTTGGCCTGTTCGGGGCCGGTCTTGCAAGCACCTTCATGAACTTTGCGATGTTCCTGGTCGTTCTGTGGTTTACGACAATGCGTCGCCCTTTCCGAGATTATCACGTCCTTGCGCATTTCTGGCATTTCGATTGGCCCTTCATGCGGCGGTTGCTCGTGACCGGGATTCCGATCTCACTGATTGTTTTGCTGGAATACGGATTGTTTTCCGCCGCGGGGCTGCTGGCCGGACTGGTCAGCGTCAGCGCACTCACTGCCCATCAGATCGCATTCCAGGTCGACTTGATGTTGTTCGTGGTTCCGCTAGGCATCAGCACGGCGGCGGCCGTGCGCGTTGGCCATGCAGTCGGCCGCGGTGACGGTCCCGGCGTCAAAAGGGCAGGGCTGATCGCTATACTGCTCGGCATTCTGGCTGCTGCACTGCTGACGACCGCGGTCGTCGCGATGCGTTTTCAGATTACCGGTCTTTTTATGGACCAGACGGCTGACGGCACCGGCGCGACGACAGAACTGGCGGCAAACCTCCTTTTGATCGGCGCGAGCTTCTTTGTCAGTGATGCCGCACAGCACATTGCGGCGGGCGGTTTGCGCGGACTGAAGGACACCCGCGTCCCGCTACTGTTCGCCTGCATAGCCAATTGGGCGATCGGCTTCACCCTTAGCTACGTGCTTGGTTTGAAGATCGGGCTTGGCGCCATTGGTATCTGGATCGGATTGTCAATTGGGACGACCGTCTACGCGGGCTTTCTCGTTTTGCGTTTCCTGCTGCTGGCGAGCAGGTTTGCCCTTCAGAGATGTCCGTCAATCTCGTAAGTCAGGTTATTGCGAGCCAGAATGCTTGGACCATCAACCAGGTTGGCTCATCCGATTAACCAATCAAGCCCTTTGCTTCGAAAGATGATGCTGCTGTCGGGCAACCTCATCCGATTGGGGGAGCCGAGCTGCCGCCAGTATTGTGTTGCGCAGACTGGCGATCTCAGCTTCTCGATCACGCAAGCGGCTTTTTAGGTGCTCTTCGCTCTCGCGCAATTCTCCTCGCAAGTGTTCAATCTTGCGATGTGCTGAACGCCTTTGTTGCGCGCGGTTTTAATCGGATCGTGCTTCTTCCGCGTGGTCTTAGATTTGTGGTTGAAGCCATGTCGGTCCTTTCTTTCTTGTGTTTTCGTAGTCAATCATTTGGCCGAGTGTTCATCACGCCTCGCCTACAAATTTCATTAAAGGATCGATATCATCCTGGTCCGCCGCCTTGAGCGCAGCGATATACGCAGTTCGCCGTTCATTCATCTTTTGAAGATCATGCCGCCCGCCCAGTCAATCGGCTTTGCGTTATAGACACGATCTAGAACCGTATCCGCCATGATGCGAGCATGCCTGCCGTTGCCGTTGGGAAACGGATGAATCTTTACAAGGCGATGGTGCAGGCGAACCGCTGCCTCTGAAGGCGAGTAAGTTTTGTTGTCAGCCCAGTACTTCGCATCGCCCATAAGGGTACGCACATCGACCGGGATGTGAATAGGATCGATGCCGAAGTTCTTGCCTGTCCTTCGGAACGTGCCCGCCCAGTCCCACACGTCACCGAACAGGCGCTTGTGTAACATAATGGCAAAATTGTCGGTAAGGACGTGTGCCCGCTGGCGACCAAGCCAACGCAGGCCAGACTCGATATTGGCCTGTTCCAATTGATCGAGTTCGCCTTGCGTTGTGATGTGCTTATGCTTCAGCCCGCCAAGCTCGTTTGGGTCAAGCGGCATCGCCCCTTGCGGATACTGAATATCCTCGATCATTTATCGTTCCAAAAATTCGGAGGCATTTCCAGCGCAATCTCTCGAGTGAGACGTTCGACTTCTTGAGCGATCTTGTCGTCTGGCAATTTCTGGTTTTCGAGGGCCATATGCTTGCTGGCGGTGCCGACGATCGCCATGGCCTTTTTGCGTGCCTGGGTCGTGATTATATCTTCGATGCGCCCTGACGCCGGGACGATCGCATAAACGAAGCGGCATCCCATCGCCTCGGCTGCCGTCTGCATGGATTTCAGGGTGACACCGCCCGTGAGTTCGGCGTGTTCTGCTTTCGTGATGCGTGCGCGGGTGACACCCATCTTCATTGCGACATCAGTACCCGACATACCGAGCGCACTCCGAACCGTGCGCAGCCAGCCTTCCGGCGGCGTCTTGAGACCGGCAAGGGTTGAGGCAGCGCTGTCGACGATGCTGCGGTATTGCTGCTGGACAATGGTTTTGATGCCCATCTGTTAACTCTTATGTATACACAATAGCTGAAATTGGATACTTATATATATCCAAATACGTCAAATTGTCAACTTATATGTATCCAATATCCGATGATGCGGCTACATATAAGTATACGAAAATCGCGGCCAATGGCCTAAATCCGCGGAAAACGCCTTTCCAGCTACCTCAGCGCCAACAGACCAACGGCCGGGACAGGACGGCTATCAAGCCCATGCCGCCGACGATGATCAGTGCCGATCATCATCGCGCTGATAATGATACGGCGATTATCGCGCCGATGATGATGGCGATCCTGATCGTGCCGAGGATCATGATCCACGGCGATCCTCGCGCTTCATGGATCATCCCTCGTCTGGCCTGTAACCCCCGGGGCGGGTTTGCTTAGGGGCAGCGCTCGCCCGATCTGGCGGGCAAGGCTGTGCACTTTGCCGAGGTCGATGGCCACGTAACATCCGACGTAAGAAGTGGGCGGGATGTCGGAAACACCTCGAACGGATCCTTGTGTTTTGGCTTCCGATAGGTTTAAAGCCCGTCACCTCATGACCTCGGCGTGAACGAGAAGCGATTCATGCGGCATTGCCGTGCTCGAACAAAGTAACGATGCCGGCGTAGCTCACACATTTGAATCGATTTGCGGCTCTCAAAGGAATCCCCCATGCCCAAGATGACCAAGAACCAGCTAATTGACGCGATTGCTGAAGGAACGCAGATTTCCAAGGCTGACGTAAAGGCCGTCATCGAGCAGATGGCGAGTGTAGGCTACAAGGAGTTGAACCAGTCCGGTGAGTTCGTCATTCCCGGCTTCGTAAAGATGTCGGTGGTGAACAAGCCCGCTACTGAGGCCCGTAGCGGAGTTAATCCCTTCACGAAGCAGCCGATGGAATTCGCGGCCAAGCCAGCCAGCAAATCGGTTAAAGCGTCACCGCTCAAGGTTGCTAAAGACGCGGTGCGGTATGAAGAGGCCCCCGCTCTCAGTGGCTAAAATGCGGCTGGAGTAGCCGAGGCGGGCGTCGGCGCCAGAGGCAATCAACGGAGTCCGCGTTGGACAGCCTCGCAAAGCGAGGCTTGGCCCACAAACAAAGGGCTACGAAATGCAGCTACTCGGCCCGCGCTTGGCTCGCCTCAGAGGTCTGAATGCGCTCGCGACGCAGGTCGGGGAGTGGGTGTAGCGATGGATTGCAGTTAGCGTGCCGCCAATACCCGAAGCGGAAGCGCGCTGGCCGACAGCCGGCCGAAATCGACGTGGCGGTCGGCCATGCTCTTTCCGAGCAATTGCCGGATCGGTTTCCCATGACAGTCGCGGCTAAAAAGAAACCAAACCATAGCGATAGCGTCGTTGCCCTGACAGACGTGTCCATTGTCATCCACAAAGTCGACCCGGAGGAATTGAGGCTTCTTGTGCACTGCCCGAAGCATCACAGCGAAGATGCGCGAAAAGCTTTACATACTTCGCCGCGATCTGGTCGAGGATGATTCCGATCCCGCCTCCATTCGTCCAGCAACAGGCAAGCCCTTTCGCCAATATCGACTGGGCCGAGAACGTGGTGCTAAAACCGATCTCCGGATCGTTCAGAATTTCGGACCCGAATCGCCGCTGAAGGGGGAGCAGTGGCCAAGAAGCAAAGCATTCCGAGGCGGCTGTTCAAATGCCGCGCGTTCGGCAATCGCACATTGGATATGATCAATCTCTTTTATACCGATCCGAGCACGTTCAATGATCCGCTCGACGCGCGGCCATCGCTTTGCTGATTCCGCATGCGGAACTTCGTCGGCGCGCAGCATCATATCGCTTCAAAAACGCGCAATGTATTCATCGACGGGTTTTGCTGATCAGCCCCCCAATGGCTTGTCGTGTCCCTGCGGGACCGGGCTGTCGGCTGGCGCGGAAAAACCCGGCTTGAGCCGGGTTTTCGCCCTTCAGGCTTCCATCCTGACAGAAGCTGCGGCTGGCGCGGAATTTCGTAAGGCTTCGGCGACAGACGATGCAGGAGAGGAAGAGTGGAGCGGTGTAGGCCGTGACGGGTTGAGGGTCGGAGGAGAGTCTTCCGGCGCCCGTCATGGAGATTGCCCCCATGAATACGCAGGTTCTTGATGCCCACCGCGATACAAGCGGCGGCTACAGAGTGGATGTAAGTCGCGGCGAGCGCGTCGGTCGGGTGTCCTCGGAGTGGTTTTCTCGTCCCGCTGATGAGCGTTATCTCTCGCTCAACGAATTGGCCCGCACGGTGCGCGAGCGCACGGACCGCAGCAGGACGCGCGTGGTCGAAAGCGCGCTCATCCATGTGGAAGCAAGCCGTACCGACCCCGAACGCTTGGCACTGATGCTGCCCGGCTCGGACAAGCCAGTCGCGCCGACCCACTGGAGCTTCGGCCAGCTTGCAAGCCAGGTTGGCGCTCCAGCCGCTTACCTACGACAGCTCCCCGCGGCACTCGCAGGCATCAACCTGCAATATGGTCTGACCGCCAATCGCGTCGAACAGATCAAGACGCTCGAGACCGAGGATAGCCGCGTTGAGCTGCGCGCCGTCACCGGCCCCGACTACGGGCGGATCTATGACCACGAGTTGGTCGAGGCCGTGCAGCGCATCGCCGGCAATGGCACGGGCGATACGCGGTGGAAGGTGCCGGGTGTGCTCGACTGGTCGACCGGGATCTACAATCCACGTGTCGACATTTCCAAGGACACGACCACCCTCTATGCATCGGACAGGGACGTCTTCCTTTTCCTCGTCGATGACCTCAACCCGATCGAAGCTGGTCGTCTCCGGGACGGCTCGCCTGACCTCTATTTCCGCGGCTTCTACTGCTGGAACTCGGAAGTCGGGGCGAAGACGCTCGGCATGGCGAGCTTCTATCTCCGTGCAGTTTGTCAAAACCGTAATTTGTGGGGCGTGGAGGATTTCGAGGAAATCACCATCCGCCATTCCAAATACGCAGCCTCCCGCTTTGCTCACGAGGCCGCTCCGGCGCTGCTGAACTTCGCCAACTCCTCACCCATGCCATTCGTCAATGGCATTAAGACCGCCCGCGAGCGGATCGTGGCGCGCGGCGACGAGGATCGCACCGAGTTTCTGCGCCGCCGCGGTTTCTCCAAGGCCGAGACAAGCAAGGTGATCGACGCGGTGCTGGCGGAGGAAGGCCGTCCGCCTGAAAGCATCTTCGATTTTGTGCAGGGCATCACCGCCGTCGCGCGCGACAAGCCGCATCAGGATGCCCGCCTGGACATGGAGGCCAAAGCCAAGAAGTTGCTCGATCGGGTGGCGTGATTTCCGCGACGCCGGGCATTTTTCGGATCTTAATGCTCGGTGCGTCTGCGCTTTTCCGATGCGCGGATTTTAGTTGTGCTTCCTCTCGAAAAGACCGGAATGCGACGCCGTCGCGGGCCCATAATCCCGCGACGGCTTTCGGCGGGGACCCGTTGGCAAACTCGCAGTTGCGTGCAGCACAGAAAGTGCACCGCAAGATACTGCTGCAGAGTGTCGGGAGCCGCCGCTATCGCGCGCTTGGACTCCTGGTGAAGCGGACGCCTTGTGAAGACCGCGTCGGTCCGCTGCATTGTCGGTGATGCGATCACCGAGATCAGCGCGGAAGAGGCTCAGCTCGCCGATATCGTTTCATCGCGTCGCGCCTCATCCCCTCGGGCCAGTTTCGTGTATCCCAGACGTTGCGCGAACAAGGCTGTTCCGAGCAAGACATCGCGGCTATTTTCTTCGTTTCCATCAACATGATCAAATAGCAGCTCCGGCTCGCGGTAGTCTGTCCGGCAGCGCGTTTCGCCGTGTTCGCGCGGGAGCGCGGCGTTTCCAGTACTCGATGAGCTGCAGGGGCACGATCTCGTGTGCTTCCGCGCGCCGCGGCGCTGCCAGGGCGATCCGTTGTTGCAGCTTACGAACGCGATGCGCGAGGCCCGTATCGCCTGGTGGCCCGGCGTGAGGGCGGCCGCGTGATAAGAGCTGAGAGGGCCGCCGTTACGGGTTTGAGCCGGCCTGGTCCAGAGAGAGCGCCAGCCGGCTCGACCCGCTCCTGCTCTCCGAAAGAAATCCTGCCATGACCGAATCTCTCGCCGGCGGCGCTGTCGCCGCGCCGCTATCGATGCGTGCCGCTGCAAATATCACCTCCGCCGTCGTCAGGGCTGCGCGGCAGCTCTTGACGGACCTCGAACGCGACCGTCGTATCGATGTCGGTGTCCTGCGCAGCGCTATGAAGGCTGCCTTTGGCGCCTCGGACGCGGACGGCGCCTGGAACTGGAAGACCGCCTATGACACTTTCGAGGCGGCGACCGTTCTATTTGTGCGCAAGTTTGGTCCGGTCATGCGGTCCAAGCCTGGTTCGACGGTCGCGATGCTGCCCCTGCTCGCGAGAACTGTAAAGTGTCTGCAGATCCATACGCGGCGTTCCGAGGACTGTCAGGCGCTTCAGCAATTCTCGACCCCGATCCCGCTCGGGCTTGCGGCATGCACCGCAGCCGGCATTACGCCGGCCGACCGCATTTTGAAGCCCTCAGCGCGGACCGGCTTGCTCGCCACCTTTGCCGAAGAATTGCAGTCGATCCGCATTCCCGGATCGTGCGCACATCCGATCAAGCTCGTGCAATCCGCGGCGGTGGAGTCCGTTGCGTTACCGAAGCCGAACGACCGTCCGCACCGGCCTTCAAGTCTTATGGCCGATGGTGTTCTGTCGGACGTCCGGCTCGGCGCAGGCAAGGGGCAGGTCGCCGGTATCCTGCTCGACAATTGGCTCAAGGGCCGCCGCCGGGCGGTCTGGATCAGCAAGTCTGACGAACTGATCGAAGATGCGCAGCGCGACTGGTCCGCGCCCGGCATGGCGCGGCTGCTTGTGAGACCGCTGTCGCGTTTCCGTCAGGACACCCCGATCCGGCTTTCGGAAGGCGTCCGATTTACCACCCACGCTACGCTGCCCACCGACGAACGCGGCGAAAAGCTTTCGCGTGTAACGCAGATCGTTGAATGGTTGGGCTCCGACTTCGACCGAATGATCGTCTTCGAGGAGAGCCACGCCGGGAAGCCCGTTTTCGAGCTCGCCGAAGATCTTCAGCTCCGCCGCGTACGAGTGATGGATGTAAACCGCACTGAAGTCTCCGGGTTCAACGGCACGATGGGGGACCGTCCCAAGTCTTACGGCCTTTTCCGCGAGATCATCTCCTGGAAGCTGCGCAGGTTCGTCCCGGCAGATGCGACCCGATCTGGGATCCGCGCCCAAAAGCGGGAGCGCTATCCGCTTAGGCGGATCGCTGAACGCGAGGCCGCGTGATGGGACGCCCGCTTTCCGAACTGGCACATCGTCTCGCGCGTGAGGCCGAGGCGGTGTGCCGCCATTATCTCTCCAACGGCCGGCTCCAAGGCCGCTACTGGATGGTTGGTGATGCCCGCAACACGCCGGGACGCTCGATGTTCGTGCGACTGATGGCCTCCCCCAAGGGGCCAGCCGGCAAATGGACCGACGCTGCAACGGGTGAGCATGGCGACCTGCTCGATATCATCCGCGAAAGCTGCGGGCTTGTTGATTTCCGTGACGTTGCCGGGGAGGCGCGGCGTTTTCTCAACTTGCCTCGTTCGACCCCCGCGCCATCCTCTAAGGTTGCGCACAATAAAGCACTGGCGGGTTCGCCCGAGGCGGCCGTGCGCCTCTACGCCATGTCGCGGCTGGTCGCCGGAACTCTCGCGGAAGCCTATTTGCGTGGCCGGGGCATTGCACCTTGCTGCATCGATGGTGAGCTGCGCTTCCACCCGCACTGTTACTACCGATCCGATGAGGACACCGAAACAGAGATCTGGCCGGCATTGATCGCTCGCGTTACGGATCTAAATGGTCGGATTACTGGCGTGCATCGCACCTGGCTTGATCCTCACGGCTTCGATCGCGTGCGCCTCGGAAAAGCGCCAATCGACACGCCGCGACGTGCCATGGGCGATCTGCTCGGTAACGCGGTCAGATTCGGTGCCGCCGATGAGGTGCTTACGGCGGGAGAGGGGATCGAGACGATGCTCTCGCTCCGCTGCGCGGCTCCGACGATGCCAATGGCTGCTGCGCTTTCCGCAAACCATCTTGCCGCCCTGCGGCTTCCGCTGACGCTACGTCGCCTCTACATTGCACGCGATGCCGATGCGGCAGGCGCTCTCGCGGTAGCGGCCCTGACCGAGCGCGCCATGCAGGCCGGTGTCGAGGCGATTGCCTTATCGCCTCGACTTTCAGACTTCAACGAGGACCTGCGAACGTTCGGCCTCGGCGCGCTGCGAGCGGCACTGCGCATCCAACTCGCGCCGCAGGATGTCGTTCGCTTCATACGCCGGGGAACGGCCAGGTGACAGATGTTTGTTCTGCCGTCCTGACCGATCTGGTGAGGCCCATGCCCGACAGAGCCGCGCCGACTTCAAAAAGGCGATCTCTGCGCCGCAGCCCAAAGCACGTTCGCATCGTGGATTAGTCCAAGGCTGATAAAGCGGCACGCGCGGGAGTAAGTCGGTTCTGTCACACAACCAAGATCCAGCACTCGTTCTTGAAGTCACCTTGCCTCAGCTGCTGCAAATTCTCGGACCTGGCGAGGCGAAAATCGGAACGGGTAGGGAAAAGTGGAACTCGCGTCGTTGTTCCGGAGTGGGAAGCTTTATTCTCGCTGGGCGGCAGATCGGAGAGAGATCCGCCAATTGTTGGAAATTCACTTGAACCGCACCTTACGTCAGGTTGTAGGCACGCTTGGAGACTTGCTCATGACCAACGACGCGTAGAGTTGAAATGCTTGATTTGTGCGCAGGAAGAGCCGCGTTCCCTCAGTCCTCCATGAACCCGGAGGAGTATTCGAGCATCATCAGCGTGCTCGACGTTATCAACTGTCCGGCCATTTGGATGGATCGAAACGGCTCGGTGCTGGCTGTGAGCGCCAAGGCTTCAAAGCTGTTTGACGGCGAGCTCTTCGTGCGGGGGCGGCGTCTTTACGTCACCGATTACCAATCGCGCATGAAATTGGAGGAGTTGCTGAATCGGGTCCGTTTGGCGTCCTGCTCGCAAGAGATTTTCGCTTCGCAAGTCGTAATCCATCGTTCGGATCGTCGACCGATCATTATCGAAGCCGTCTGGCAAGAGTGGCCCTGCAAAAGCTCGACTTGTGACATCGGCGCTCTTCTTCTCCTGACGGATCTGAATGAGATGCCTGTCATTTCTCAAATTTCTCTTATAGAGATCTTCGGCTTGACTCGCGTTCAAGCACATCTTGCACGACTCCTCGTCATGGGAAAATCGCTAAAGGAAATCGCCCGCGAAATGAACATTTCCGCGGGAACGGCTCGCAATCACCTCAAAGCCGTTTTTGTGCGGACCGCGACCAAGCGACAGGGCGAGTTGATCTCGCTGTTGTCCCGCCTTCGTTAGTGCTGCGAATAATGTGTGAGCAGCTTGCATCTTGGGCCGCCTTTATGAGAAATAGCCGACCGGCTTTCGTTGTTGCCAGCGATCGCAACACGGACAGCCCACACGTAGCTATCCTGCTTGCTGTTAGGAATGGCGCACGTTTCCTGTCCGAACAACTCCAATCATATGCGGAGCAGACCCACCCCAACTGGTCCGTCCATGTCTCGGATGACGGATCCAGCGATGGAACCCACGATATAATTCAGGACTTCGCGGGCGGCGTGCCGCAGGAGGTGACCCTGCGCTGTGGCCCTCGCACGGGAGCTGCGGCCAACTTCTTAAGTTTGTTGTGCGATGGCAAAATTGAAGCGGATTATTTCGCCTTCAGCGATCAGGATGACATTTGGTATGCCGAAAAGCTCGGCAGGGCGATCAACATGCTGCGCACCGTGCCGCGCGACCAGCCCGCGCTCTACTGTTCGCGAACTGAACTGATCGATGAAGCAGGGCGCCATCTTGGATACTCGACCGCATTCAAACGTCCTCCGAGCTTTCGAAACGCGCTTGTCCAAAATGTCGGAGGGGGAAACACTATGGTGTTCAATCGGCTTGCCGGCGATCTACTCCGGCATGTGCCCGATGAGATCGTTGTCGCCCATGACTGGATGACTTATCTTACGGTCTCTGCAGCAGGCGGGATGATCTTCTATGATCAGACTCCTTCGGTGAGATATCGTCAGCATCGGGACAACTTGGTTGGGTCAAATCTGGGCTTTCAAGCCGCCGTTCATCGCGCGAAGAAGATCCTTGCGGGTCAGTGGCGAGGCTGGAATTCCCTCAATGTCACGGCACTGATGCACCACCTATCACACCGCATGACAGAGGAGAACATGAGTGTTCTCGAGAGATTCGTTGAGATGCGCCTAGCGGAAAGCCTCCCGCGACGTTTGTGGAACTTGTGGCGGTCCGGAGTTTACCGGCAGACGCCGCTCGCAAATCTCGCAATGCTGTTGGCTGTGATCGCGAACAAGGTTTGATGATCTGCTTCCGACGAAAGCTTGGGCGTTTGCGGCCTAATTTTGTTCGGCTATCACCTCGAAGCCTCCCTCATATCTGATCGGCCTGCCCACTCGCCTTCGTTTGCTATTCGCAGCGCTCACACGCTCCATGGTGAAGACCCGCGGTCGTATTCAATACCATCGAAAGGAAGTCACATGACGGTCGAAATCCAGTCTCTTGCCATCGCGGAGGTGAAGCTCATCCGGTCACCGAAGTTCGGCGATCATCGAGGCTTTTTTTCTGAGACCTGGAATAAGCGCGCCTTGCTGGAAGGTGGCCTTGAACTTGATTTCGTCCAGGATAACCACTCGTTCTCGGCTGCGACAGGCACCGTGCGAGGGCTACATTTTCAGATCCCACCGCGTGCGCAAGCAAAGCTTGTGCGTGTGGTACGCGGCGCCATCTTTGATGTTGCCGTCGATATACGCGACAACTCACCGACCTATGGTCAGCACGTGAATGCTATGATTTCGGCTGAGACAGGGAGCCAACTTCTGGTACCTGCAGGCTTCGCGCATGGCTTCATGACGCTCGAAGAGAATACGGAGGTCCTTTACAAGGTCACCGATTATTACGCACCAGACTGCGATAGGGGCATTCTTTGGAGCGATCCCGACCTCGGGATCGAGTGGCCTCTACGCCGTGCGAGTGCAGTTCTCTCGGACAAGGACAGCCGGTATCCGCGCCTTAGGGACTTGACAGATGTATGCTCCGAAGCGCGGGTTTGACATCAGCCTCCAGCCTTCGCTTTGGAACAACCGGCCAGGTATCTGCAGCGACAGCACCGTGCCTGGTCTGGTGTTGATTGGCCGTCGATCACCCCCTAGCATGGCGCATGTATCCTCGTGGCGTGAGCGTCATCTCAAATCCTGGCGAAGAGAGCACCTCTCAGCATGATCGCTTGACCTCCGAGCTTACTATGACCGGTCCCCGAGCACGTAGCCGCTGCCCTCTATCGGTACATCGACGCGACCAATTGAGCCCCGTCGCGGCATCTTCCAAGAACCAGCGTGTTGCGCGGGGCAACCACCGATGCATGTTCGGATATATTTCTGACCGACCAGGATGCATACAGTTTGCCGGGTTGGCAGCGCCGAGCAGGCGACAGGCCGTCGACCGTCAGGGCAGCGACTTTCGGCCTTACGGCTCAGGCCATTTCTTATAGTTCAGCCAAAGATGATTGCTGAACCTTGCAGCAGAAGGCCTATCCCCGAGAGCGACGCGCCTCTGCGGCCAAAAATTGCTCATGTCTTGGATGGAGTGACGCGGTTATTTGCCCTGCGCGTCTAGATGTGTGGGACCCGCGCAATAGATCGCCCCCCGTTTCATGAGATCATCAACCGTTGCGATCTGCTCAGAGACTGTCTTCGCTGCTTCGTGGATCACCGCGCCTGCCTTCACGACGCACGAGCCCGGATCAGTCCTGTCAGACAGTGCCTGATACCGACACCTACGTAGCCGATTATTGGATCGCGCAGCAAAGTGCCCATCGAACGAAACATCAAAGCATGTCGCTTCCTCAAGTGCGGCAGGATCGCTCCGATGTCGGTAAGGACACGGTTGATTGCCTCGCGGTCACCGCGGCGAACAGCCGTTACGTATTCGCCGTGCAGGTTTGCGTAAAACCGCGGCGCGATCAGGTCACGGACGAAATACCGATTCTGACGAGGATTGTCGGGAAAGGTCGTCGCAAGCTTGTATGCGTAGATCATACGGGACCTCGCCATGCGCGGGCTATACGATGTCGAGCCTGGATAGATGCGCCATTTCGAAAGAGGTTCGTCAAGATAGACGTGATCGTATCCGGCGCGAAACAGCCGTAGAAATAGGTCATCATCCTCATAACCGGATAGCCTTTCGTCGAATCCACCGACGGCCTCGAATGCTCGCCGCGAGATGAGTGAGGCTGATGGCAGGATGAACATGTCCCTGGCCAGACACTCGATAATGCTTCGTTTTGGGTGTTGAGCGGGCACCCCATCCAAATAGCGCTTTGTGACCATTCCGCCGCTTTCATCGATTTCATCAAGGTTGCTGTAGACCCAGCCAAGTGGAATTCCGCGCTTCTTCTGGAATGGCTTGGACAGCCTCTCGAGGTGATGAGGATGCCAGACATCATCCTGATCAAGCAGGGCAATCAGACGACTTTTGGAGTGGGAGACACCAAAATTTCGAGCAGACGATTGGCCGCCGTTCGGCTTGCGAAGCAGCCTGATCTTCGGATGTACCATCGCCAGGCTCGCGACGATGGCCGCTCCATTATCGGTTGAGCCGTCGTCCACAACCAGAACCTCGCTCGGGGGAAGGGTCTGAGCCAGCACGCTTGCGACAGATTCTTTGATGAACATGGCGCCATTGTACATCGGAATAATAGCCACGATCGAGAGATCATCGGACGCGCCCATGGGAACTCCTAGTTGTCAACCTGCAGTGAAGGGGATCTAATCTAAAGTTGAATCTATCGCAATCTGGGTGCCGAACAAGTTGGCGACAGCGCTGTGCGGAAGTCGTATCGCCGATATAGATCAGCGCTCCCTAGACGACCAAGACACGTGGTCGTCCGACATAAGCAAGCAGGCCACCCCGAGCGCGCCATGTGGGCGCCGGTCCATCCTGCGCCGCGCATTGTCGATCTCTCTTACGGCGATGTGCTGATCGCTGACGTGCATCAAAACGATCCCGTATCGGATGTCGTCGCGCTCGCGCAGGCCTGCAGCTGGCGCCTGATCCTCAACGCATCTGCGTCGACCATCCGGCCTACGCGCGGCGAGTGAAGAACGCGAGACTTCCGGGCTCTTTATCGCGGCCAAACGCGTCACCGTCAGCGTCATTCTTGAACGCACCTTGTCGTGAAGCGAGGGGTAGACGAGATTCACGATCGCTTTGAAGCGATCGGCTTCTCTGTTCAGCTTGGCATCGGCACAGTTCTCAATCAGAGACCTATCCTGATGCGAGGCGTCTTCCCGCGGATTGGCACTATCTTGAGGCTTCGCCGCCTCGCAAATAACCTGCTTGCAGCGCGGCCTTAAGCTCAGTCCCGAACAGACGCTAGGAAGTATCAAGTACCACCGGCACAGATCTCCGCGTATGCTTGTAGGACGGCCTCAATTTCACCAAACATCTGGATTCGACCGCGCTCCATCCAAATGGCTTTGGTGCACCACTGCCGACAAATTTCGAAGCTGTGAGAAGCAAGCACCAGGATGCTGGCTCGTTCTACGAAGGAAGCTACACGGTGCTGCGCTTTGGCAAGAAAAGCTGCATCGCCAGCCATGATCCACTCATCCATCAATAGGATTTCCGGCGAGAAACAGGTTGCCACGGCGAACGTCAATCGCGTCATCATACCCGATGAATAGGTCCGTACCGGGATGCTCAGATAGTCACCGAGCCCGGTAAAATCGCCAATGTCCGCCATGTGCGATTCTATCTGGCTCGAGCTTAGCCCAAGCAGCATGCCACGCAGCCGGATATTGTCGTATCCGCTCAAGTCAGCGTCGATTCCCAAGGCGATATCAAACAGAGGTGAAATCCGGCCACGGGACGTTACGTTCCCGCTTGTCGGTTGGTAGACTCCGGCCATTGCTCGAAGCAAGGTTGTCTTACCGGCCCCGTTTCTTCCGATGAGAGCTATGCGATCACCGGCGGTCAACCGCAAAGAGACGTTTCGGAGCGCCTCGACGACGATCCGATGACTGGCATCTGTTGCAAGCTGGCCGCCTGTGCCACGAAACAACAGATGCTTTTTGAGGGAGCGCGAACCTGTTTGGTAGATAGGAAAGGAAACGCTTACATCGTCAAACGCAAGCAGAGCCGTCCGGTCAAAGGCTGATGTAACCATCCTTAGATCCAATACGCGATTCGGCCGCGGAAGCGCGAAAGCAGATAGACTGATACGCCGATGTTGAGGACTGTGATCAATACGACCGCGCAGTAGTTTTCCGTTGATGGCATCTCTCCCAGGAGCGGCGCGCGCGCCACCTGCAGCAGATGAAAGAACGGATTGTATCGGGTGATAAAGGCGTGTCCCCTCAGTAAGTCCGGCCGCCAAAAGATCGGTGTGAGAAAGAACAGAATTTGGACGACCGAATTGATGACTTGCGGAATGTCGCGAAATCTCGCGGAGACCATTCCAATTGTCAGGCTTGCAAAGATCCCATTCACGACAATGGCCAAGAGGCCAACGACCGCTAAAAGGGCAACCGATCCAGGCCAAATTCTGAAATAAATAACAACGCCCAAATATACGATGAAATTGTGTGCAAAAATGATCAGCTTGGTCCAGTTGAAACGAAAAACATAGACCGAGAAAGGCAAGCTAATTTGCTTGATGTAGCACTCAGAGCCGGTGAACAGCGTCCCGCTCTCAGTCAAATAGCTCGCCATCAACGTCCAGACCAACATGCCGGAACAGAAGAACGGAATAAATCGGTCGACTTCCTGCTGAAAGAGCTCCGCATATACCACGCCCAAAGCGATGACCATGACGCCCATGCTGGCGGTCAACCAAAACGGGCCCAGAACGGAGCGCCGATACCGCTGGACGATCTCGTTCCAACCCAAGGACCCCCAAAGCCTCCAATGGGTTAGGCCATCCAGGAGATCCAAGCGGGCACTCTTGAAGCCTCGAGCGGTAGTCGTTGCCGGGAGGCGGACGTCGAACTGACTTCGATCAACAGACAATGGATGCATCGGCTTGCTCGGTTACTTCGCGGCGTGCTGAGTTTGTCTCAAGATTGCAAAGACTTTAGGTCTGAAGTCGGTTGCATCAATCATGCAGTCGGCCCGCGGCAGTGGATCTGGATGCTATGCGCGCCTGAACCGGAGTCTCTTTGCTGAAGGGCTGCCGAATCACCGAATGATCACGCGCCGCTAGTTGACCTTGCCACGGCTTCCGGCGTCGCGGAGGAAACGCGAGTTCAAAGGAGGTTGTCGCGTCATTGACGAGATTGTCGTTGTGAAAGGGATCACGCGACAGCTCCAGGCTCCATGTTTTGAGCATGTGGGCGGCCTCGGCTCGCACATCTTTCGAATTATCCAGGTGCGCGTCGGAGTTTTCGCCCCTCGATTGATGATGATAGAGCTCCGCATGCGGGGTCCAGATGTTCCGGTACCCGCAGCGTCTGATCTTCAGACAAAGGTCAACGTCATTGAACGTAACGGGCAGGTTGATGTCATCCAGTCCGCCGACCTGTTCGTACACCGATCTTCGTACAAGAAGACAGGCTCCAGCTACGGCAGAGACTTCGGAAACCAGCGCGTTCCGACCGAAATACCCGGCGGCATTTCGGCGCAATCGATAATTGAACGGATTGGCAATACCGGGCAAAGCGAGCGCCAACCCGCCATGTCGAACGCGACCATCCGAATGGACCAGCTTGGCCCCAACTGCACCCACGTCGTCTCGAACGGCCCATGAGACCATTTCGGAAAGCCAACCCGGATTGATGACCTCAATTTCATCACTCAACAAACCGAGTATTGCTCCGTTTGCCCGACGGGCCGCCATATTGACCATTGCAGAATAGTTGAACGCCCCCCTGTAGGTGAGGGTACGAACGCGGGGATCGTCACTGAGCCTATGAAGCAGCGATTGGCGTTCTGTGGATCGGCTTTCGTGTTCGACGACAAGAAGCTCGACGTTGGGATAGTCGGTCTGCTCAAGGAGATCTCTTGCGCGAGCGGCTGGCAAACCTGTTCCGACGAGCATTGGGACGATGAGTGTGACGGTCGGCGCCGTTGTTGGAGGCCTTCGGCGAACACGCACCCAATGCGGCAAAACAGGATGTGATTCCGCGACGGCGTTCTCATGACCTCTCTGCAGGTGCTCATCGATGGCCCGCCGAGCCGCTTGAGCACACGGCGCGGGTGTTGCTTCGGAGAACGACCTCGCTCCAAAATCGCGACGCCAGTGATAAAGGACAGTTGGAATGTGGTGAATTCGATCGGGTGAGCTGGATTCAACACATCGCAGCGCGAGATCGTAGTCCTGACTACCTTCAAAGCCCAATCGAAATCCGCCGACACTCTCCAGCAGAGAGCGCCGATAGACTCCCAAATGGCTAATGAGGTTATGGCCCAAGAACAGTTCTTTGTTCCAGTCGGTCTTAAAATAGGGTGACTGACGGCGACCTCGCCGATCGATCTGATCTTCATCGCTGTATATGATGTCGAGATCGGAGCGGTCATTGAGCGCCACGACAACTTCATAAAGGGCGTGCGCAGAAAGGACGTCGTCGTGATCCATCAAGGCGACGAACTCGCCTTGAACGAGCGATAACGCAGAATTGGAGGCGGCCGAAATGTTGCCGTTAACGGCCCGCCTGACCAGTTTGATTCGAGGATCTCTCGTCGACTCTTCCAGCAAGGCTTGTACATGCCGATCCGGCGATGCATCGTCGGCAATGCACAGCTCCCAGTTAGGGTACAATTGCTCGCGAACGCTTTCAATTGCCGCACGGAGAGCCCAGGTCGGTGGGTTATAAACCGGCATAATGACCGACAATAGGGGCTTGTGTCGTAAGAGGTCTACATGGCGACGGATTGCGTCAACATCTGAAGGGGTGAGCGTGTCATATTGTTGTACCCACCTCTGGTATTGTCGAGTTTGCAGTTGGTTCGTAGCGTTGAATAGACGTTTGAGCGGCGAGCGCATCCAGTTCGGTAAGCGATGCGCGCGCGACCTCAAATAGTCCAGGTGTTCATTTGAAGCGAGTTTGTGGAACACTTCTGCACGCTCTCTATGCTGACCCAATGTTCCTATGTCAGCTGTGGCCATCGGCGACGCCAACGATGTATCGCGCGTAGTCACCTCTTCCCAACGTTCCGGCAAGCCGGATCAGTTGGTCGCGATCAATGAATCCCTGTCCGAAGGCGATCTCCTCTGGGCACGCAATTCTGAATCCCTGACGTCGCTCGAGCACGGAAACAAACTCCGCCGCGGTGAGCAGGCTGTCGGGCGTTCCGGCGTCAAGCCAGGTGAAGCCGCGACTCATGCGCTCGACAGTAAGCTGCTCCCGATCGAGGTAAGCCCTATTCAGATCGGTGATCTCCAGCTCGCCTCGAGCCGACGGCCGTATACCGGCTGCCAGATGGACAACCTGCGGGTCGTAGAAATAAAGTCCCGTCACGGCAAAGTTGGACTTTGGTTGTCTTGGCTTCTCCTCAAGGGAATTGGCCTTGCCGCTCTCATTAAAGGTGATGACGCCGTAACGCTCAGGATCTGAAACCTGATAGGCGAACACGGTGGCGCCGATTGTGCGTGCACGTGCGTTCGCAAGCAGCGCAGGAAGACCGTGTCCAAAGAAAATATTGTCGCCTAAGATGAGCGCTGAATTGTGCCCCTCCACAAACGTCGCACCAATAATAAAGGCTTGCGCCACCCCCTCAGGCTTTGGCTGCGCCTTGTACGACAGTGACATCCCCCATTGAGCGCCATCTCCAAGGAGGGACTGGAACAACGGAAGATCGTGGGGCGTCGCTATAATCAAAATGTCTCGAATACCTGCGAGCATCAGGGTTGTAAGGGGGTAGTAGATCATTGGTTTGTCGTAGACCGGCAGAAGCTGCTTGGATGTCACTGCCGTCATTGGATAAAGGCGAGTACCGTTCCCACCGGCAAGGATGATTCCCTTCATAGTCCTTTCTCCTCGTGCGAAATGCGATCCAAGCAGTCCGAGATGGATGATGGTGTCGATGGCAAGCTGATCTCGAAAAGTGAGCGCAACCGTTCAGTGGACAGCTGTGAATTGGCTGGCCGTACGGCCGCAGTCGGATATTCAGCGGACGAAATGGGTTCGACCTCGGCCGAGGGACCCGCTCGTTTCGCGCTTTCGCTAAAAATCACACCGGCAAATTGATGCCACGTCATAGCTTCTAACCCGGCGAGGTGGGTGGTCCCGCCATATTGCTGCTGCCAATGTCTCAATCTTCTGGCGATTGAGACGATCGAAGCTGCGATGTCGGGCGCATAGGTCGGGCAGCCCCGTTGATCGTCCACCACGCGAACGCGCTCTCGTTCCGCGCCGACCTTCAGCATCGTGCGAAGGAAATTGTGCCCAAACGGCGCATAAACCCAAGACGTCCGCAAGATCACGTGGCGAGGATTGGCGGCGGCGACAGCAAGCTCGCCCTCCAGTTTGGAGCGTCCATAAACGCCTTGCGGATTAGGTTGGTCCGTCTCCACGTAAGGGCCCGGCTTTTTGCCGTCGAAAACGTAATCAGTGGAGAGATGAATGATAGTCGCACCAATCGCGTTTGCCGCTTTCGCAACTTCGCCGGCCGCGTCGCGGTTTATGGTATAGGCTAGATCGGGTTCCGTCTCCGCCCGATCGACAGCTGTGTAGGCAGCCGGATTGATCACGATATCCGGCCTGAACGACGCAATTGCACTGGCCACGGATTGGGGCCGCGCGAGATCGAGCTCGGGCCGGCTCGCAAAACCAATGACCAAGTCGCTCACGAACGCAGCCAACTCCCTGAGGGACCTCGATACTTGTCCCTTCGTCCCGATCACGTAGAGGCGCACGATGTCCTCATCCTCTTACAAGACCGAGGCGTTCGCCGGCATATATCTTCTCTCTTAGAGGCTGCCACCAATGTTGGTTTGACAGGTACCAATGGACCGTCTTCGCAAGTCCGCTCTCAAACGTTTCTTGGGCCCGCCAACCCAACTCATTTTCGAGTTTCGAGGCGTCGATAGCATAGCGGCGGTCGTGACCCGGCCGGTCCGGCACGAATTGGATGAGCTCGTGATGCGACCGATCAGTTGGACGCAGGAGGTCCATCCACGAGCAAACCTGGCGCACCACATCGATGTTCTGGCGTTCATTTCTTCCGCCGATATTGTACGTCTCGCCCGGTCGTCCGCCCTTCAAAATGAGACCAAGCGCGCGCGCATGGTCTTCAACGTGGAGCCAATCGCGAACATTCGAGCCAGTCCCGTATACGGGAAGCGGCTGGCGATCCAGGGCATTGAGGATCATCAACGGGATGAGCTTTTCCGGGAAGTGATAAGGGCCGTAGTTGTTCGAGCAATTGGAAACGATCACCGGCAAGCCATACGTTCGATACCAGGCCTTCGCGAGATGATCTGATGCGGCCTTGGTCGCAGAGTAAGGAGAGCTTGGATCGTACGGCGTTGCTTCAGTGAATAGTCCGCGCTCTCCGAGCGAACCATAGACTTCATCAGTCGAGACGTGAACAAAGCGAAAGTCTGGCACGTTTTGAGATGAGAAGTGTCGCCGGGCAGCTTCGAGCAAGGCGAAGGTCCCGATCACATTGGTTTGCACGAAGACATCAGACCCTGAAATCGATCGATCAACGTGGCTCTCAGCGGCCAAATGAATCACGCCATCGGGGCGATATTTCGCAAACAGAGCGTCGACGGCCTCCTCGTCACAGATGTCCCGCTGCTCAAAATGATAGCGCGGATCGTTGGCAATCGGTGCCAGTGACGCCAAGTTCCCCGCATAGGTGAGCTTGTCCAACACGACCACTTCGTGGCCGAGCTCTAAAACGAAATGACGGCAAACCGCCGACCCGATAAAGCCGGCGCCACCCGATACGAGAATGCGCATTCAATTGCTCAAGCTTCGGCAGCTGAAAGGCGGGATTACGCCAGCCCGTCTTGGCTGCCCTTGTCCTTTGACACCGGGAACCGCTCCACGGCATCCTGCAATCGACCTTGAAAACGGGATCATCTCGAGCGATGGCGCGATCGCACCGAAGTGATGAGTTCGTCGGTTAGCTTGCATATCCCGGCCGTCGGTATCGATTTACGTACCCATGCGGGAAGCTTTGAGGGAGCGCCAGTCCCATTTGAGATAGGCGGGTTCGTTATTGTCGCGCGCAGCGTTCGCCGCGGATCGGCTGCTCGGCCTATCGGCAACAGTTCGCCAGCCGGGTGAAGCGTGAAGTTTGCGCGGCCCAAGGTCTACGCTATGTAGCCGTGTCTCAAACGCACCACGATCATGAACGGCGTAAGGTTACGAGTACGCCCTTCGTGCTCTTGGCTATCATCTCGGTTGCCCCTCTGCCGTGTATCGTGTGGAACAGCGGTTCTGGCCGGTACGCTAGCGATGGTGGGCTGGCCAATATCACTGCAGCGCGCGTTCGCCTGGAATGGACTCGAAACAAGACCGCTCAATGCAAAAGGCGCTTGTTCATGGAAGGGCCCTGACTGTTGCGCGAGTGGGGCCGAGGCACGACGTGCCCGGGGCCTCACACGGAGACTGATGTTCAACGGACTATTTTTCCGAGCTAGTAGAGCCTACGCCCCTCGCGAGAGGAACCGCGGCAGGTAGATGCCATCCCAAATGGGACGCGCGGGGCGTTTATTCCACTGCTATGTGCCTCGCCGGGATTCCCAAACCAGCGTGTGGCCTCGCTGCGCCGATCAAGGACAATCCCGTTGAGCGATTGGCAGGAGCGGGGCAGCAGGAAGCGTCGACGTCCATGACCCGAGAATGACACCACCTGCGCGCTCTTGGAAAAGGGCCTCACGTTTGGTTGACATCGCGGGCTCGACAACAGGGTTGGCAAAGACAACGAAGGCCGTCAGCTCGTGGATTTGCCATCACGAAATCTCACCGGATCATCTTCCGCGCATCACCGACACAGAAAGAGCCCTTCTTTTCTGAGTTTCCTGCTTGGGAAATCGTGCAACAGCTAGGTGGAAGTTGGCAGTGACAGAAATTGTAACCGCCTGTTTCGCGCTTCCTTCCAGAACACCGTCAACCAATTACGACATGGCGATCGATCCGCTTCATAAGCCTCAGCGCGACCGCGGTCGGCCGCAATGGGACACGGGTACTCAATATGCAGATGATGTCAGCTGTTCTACTTTGTTCTCGGCGATTTGTGATCGAGGCGTCGCTCGCCTGCACAATTTGGAGCGGCCCAGAGGTCGGGCGTGCGGACAGTCTGAGGCTGCGGAATGTGGACATCGTCGTGCTTGCGCTTGTGGCCGGACTACCCTGGTCGACGAGCCTAACCAGCATACTTGGAGTCGTACTCTTCTTTGGCATTTTGACAACGTTCCGTACCGAGCGGATGCTCGCAACTATCAGTCATCCCGCCGGCGCGCTGCCGCTCGCGCTCGTATTGCTAGCGGCGATAGGGGTAACCTGGGCAAGCGGAGTACCTTGGCCGGAGCGGCTCAGTGCTTTGGGAAAGATGACCAAGCTGCTGTTGCTCCCGCTCCTGTTGTTCCATTTCCAATCCAGTCCGCGCGCCAAATGGATGTTCGCAACCTTCGTAGGCTCGAACATGATTCTGCTGGTCTACTCGTTCGTTGCATCGGCAGTGCCGGAATTGGCGATTGCTCAAAGAATCGGTGGCCACGGCGTTCCCGTGAGAAATTACATTGACCAAAGCCAAGGGTTTTCGCTTGTTGCCGTGGCGTTGGCAGGCCTGGCATTCGAGGCTGCGTCTCAGCAAAAGCATTATTGGGTTGCGGTGCTTGGAGCGGTCAGTCTCCTGTTCTTTGCCAACCTTGCCTTCATCAATGTCGCCCGAACGGCGTTCTTCTATTTGCCGATAATGCTGGTCCTCCTGACAATACGTTACTCAAGCCCAAGAACTGCGTCGGTTGGGTTCATCGGAATCTGCATCTTATGCGCGGCGTTGTGGCAGACATCTCCCAATCTCCAACGAAAAGTCTCTGCCATTTTCGTAGAAGTGGCTGCATTCCAGCCAGATGCCGAGATCGGAGAGAAAGAGCCTTCGGCAGCTGAAAGGCTTGAATTTTGGCGCAAGTCGGTTCAGTTCATTGAAAGAGCACCGGTCCTGGGTCATGGGACTGGTTCGATCCGACGCCTTTTCGGGCAAGAATCGATTGGGCGAACTGGAATATCGGCCCTGGTTGTGAGCAATCCTCACAATCAGACGCTTGCTGCCGCGGTGCAATGGGGCAGCGTTGGAATCCTCCTTGTCTGGGCAATGTGGATAGCGCACGTACGGCTGTTCTGCAGCAGGGCCCTAGTCGCCTGGATCGGAATGCTTGCGACAGTGCAGAATATTGCAAGCTCGATTTTCAATTCGCACCTGATGGACGCGTATGAAGGCTGGCTTTACGTATTGGTGGTCGGGATTGCAGGCGGAGAACTGTTGCAGATTGAGAGTCGTAAGCCGGCCCCTTTGGAGTCCGCCATCGCGCCTGGTTCGCGCAATGTTGAGTAGGCAAAATCTATCCGCATCCGCGTCACGTCCAAGTATCTTTACGATTTCTGGGACGCTCCGGCGCGCACCCCGTTCATTTCAAGAATGCTTTGGCGGAACGCTCTTCAATGGCCATCGGTCAAGTGTGCTTAGCCCCTGCAGCTCCAGTTTACTCTGCAGGATGTCGCGCGCTCCGTATGCCCGGCTGCAATCAAGGCCCGCTGAATGCGATCCTTCAATTGGCCATGCTGATGCCCGTCAGCTTCTCAAAGGCTGACGCTTCCAACGCCGTCTTGAAGGTCGATGGAGTTGGAATCGCTAAAAGGCCGAAAGTCGAGTTGAGACATCGATCTGACCGTCGCTCTTGAACAGGCCAACTGCCCTGCATGCGACGGACCAGCCCATGCCGGCTCTCAACCACTCCTCTCCTCTTCGGCCAAGTGTGCTTCAAACAGCTACCGCTCTTGGCCCCGGTTACCACTCATTGATCCAGATTCGCATTTCGCCTTCGCCACGGTTGGCCCAGCTGAACCACGGAATGAATGTCAAGCGCTGCGGATGCCGCTGTCCAGGCACCTCGTCGTAGTGATAAAGCGGTGCTTCCTCAGAGAGCATATGCTGCAAACGGAACCCCTCAGCCTGCAGCAAAATCTTGCGGGCAAAGAGGCCCTTGCCTTCAACAAGCGAAAACCGGCTGTCTGCATCCAGCCAAATATTGTGTAGCTCCGGCCCATTGTCAGCTTCTTCCAGACAGTAAACCAGAGGGCCACGCTGAATAGCCACTTTGCCGGCCAAATGACGAAGTTGCGGATGACCGTACACGCGGCGCACTTTCATGGGCAGCAGCAATTCGACGCGATCGCCCCGCCGCCACGTGCGCTGAATGTGCAAATACCCTTTGCGCGACTCGCAATTGACCGGTTCGCCGTTCAGCCTGGCCTCTGGCGCGCCGCACCAATCCGGCAGACGCAGGGCGAGGGTATGGGTGATGGGCTGCTCGGATTCCACGGCGATCTCCACCTGGTCCTCCCAGGGATAGTTCCCGCTCATGCGCAGGCGCAGCGTATGCTCTCCGACCGGTAGCGCCACACTGTTGCCAATGTAAAGATTGACATAGAGCGCGTCGGAGCGTGACGTATAGATGTAGTGACCGATTGATGTGAAAAGGCGCGCGATGTTCGGCGGACAGCAGGCGCACCCGAACCAGGGCTGGCGTACCGGTGTGACATGACTGAAGATGCGATTGGACCGCAGCGATTTGGGGTGAACTTCAAGCGGATTGACATAGAAGAAATGGCGTCCATCCAACGCAATGCTGCCCAGAACGGTGTTATAGAGCGCACGCTCCATCACGTCGGCATAGCGACCGTCCGCCTCCATCTCCAGCATCCGGCGGGCGAACATCATCAGACCAATCGAGGCGCAGCTTTCCGAATACATGGTATCGTTCGGCAGATCGTAGTCGCTGCTGAATGCTTCGCCGGCGCTTTGCGAGCCGATACCGCCGGTAATATAGATCTGCCGCTGCACCATGTTTTGCCATAGCCGGAGGCAAGCTTGGCGTAGCCGCTCGTTCTGGTTCAAACGCGCCAGATGGGCAACCCCAGTCATGAGGTATACAAACCGAACCGCGTGACCTGTTGCAGTCCGCTGCTCCGAGACCGGCAGGTGCGCCTGACTATAGGCTTTATCTTTGACCACCCAAGGCGTTACGTGTGATTTCCGGTGACCGGAACGCGTCTCATATTCTATGTCATAGAAGTGCGGCTCAGCGCCGCGTTGCTCGACGAAATAATTCGCGAGTGTGAGATATCGGCGCTCCTGCGTCACTTCGTAGAGGCGCGTCAATGCAAGTTCGATTTCCGGATGGGCATCATAGCCATGTAACTGATGGCGCTCCGGGCCAAAAACCACGGCGATGTGGTCAGCCAGCCTGCAAACGACGTCCAGCAGGCGCCGTTTGCCAGTAGCATGAAAGAAAGCGACGCCCGCTTCAATCAAGTGGCCGGCGCAGTAAAGCTCGTGGCATTCACTGAGATTGCTCCAGCGCTCCCCAGGCGCCTTTACCGTGAAGTAAGTATTGAGATAACCATCGCTGCACTGGGCGGCCGCAATCAGGTCGATCAGGTCATCGGCGGTTTTCTCCAGTTCTGGATTGGGTGTTTGGCACAGGGACCAGGCGACCGCTTCCAGCCATTTCGCCACGTCACTGTCCTGAAAAACCGTGCCGTAGAACTCGCCCTTTGCTCGGTTGGCGGCGATCCGGAAGTTTCCTATCGCATGGCTCGGTGGGACTTCGGCAATACGATCGTTCAGCGCCTCCCACTGATGAGGAATCGTCACCTCCCTCACCAATTGCTGGTATTTTCCAATGAGCGGATCCGTGATCCGTAAGTCATGGAGATTTACTTCCGTAATCATCGGACCATCCATCTCGCTCTCCTTGTCGGGTGCACGGGCGCATCGTTCACGAAAGCCCACGCCATATCTTATCGTCATGATTGCCGGGTGCGAATTGGCGGCCCCAGCACGTTCTGCATGCTGTGGTCAGCTCATGCGCCTTCCGCGTCGTCCAAATTCTGGCGTGACGAGAAATTGAAGCGTCCCGTCGGGCATGTCATCTGGGCGAACGCACCCTCTTCAAATAGAATGGGACGTTCTATGACGCTCGACGCGAACGACATTGTCGATCTTCCTACATCACGCTGACCAGCACGCTATCAAGACAGCAATTTCTGTGCCGGGAACAGGCACAGATCGTTCGTCCGAAACTAACATGCCCTCGACCTGGTGCAGGTTCAACGCGGATTCTGCGCCCCACGCTCGGCCCAGAGGCTGCGGCAACAGACCGTGGCGCCTTGCGATCTCCTTCGCGTGACAGCGCCAAAGCCGCCTCCGCCATGCACGATTGTTTCGCGAGCAAGCGTCGCGCCGCCCTCAGCCGTTGGGCCTACCGTCCGGTGATGACGCGATCAAAGAGTTGTCTTTTGCGTTCAGGGAGCCAGGACGCCGCCCTGTGGTGTGCCAGTGCACGTGCGTCCACTGACCCAATCTTCCTTGTAGCCCACTTCGGCTCATACTCCGGGCGCATTGCAGCCGCTTCGCGGAGTCGACGACGGGGTGCGCATGAGAAGTGTGGCGACCGCGTCACTCACCGGCCGAAAGGCTCGTCAGCCTCTCGACAGCTAGCCCATGTAGGCACCGTGATTCGGATTGACTTCGGACAGGAATGTTAGTGTGCCCCCAGTTAATTTCGTCCATCCAGATTCTTGGCAAGCGTGCGATGCCATGTTTCAAGAGCAAGAGGTGGAACGGGACAGGCCCGAAAGCTTCGAGCAGCACTTGCACGGGACGCTCCGAGCCGACGCTCTCGTTTCTGGAGGGGCTTCCCCTCAAGACCGATATTGGCCGCATCTATCTGACAAAGATCGTCGCTACATCGAGGGCGCGGCACAGGAGTTTGCACGCCGGGGGCTGCGACCGGGGACCGTTACTAATTATGCTCGAGCACTTCGTAGATTGGGGAATCATCTCGGGGAACAGGGCCAAACGATTCTTGGAGTCGAGCACGGTTTTTTGGTCGCTCACGCCGAAAAGGCTTTCCCGCGTGACCCGCAAATGGTTCTCGCGCTAAACGCCCTTCGGGCGTATCGCGATCCCGGTCCTCCAAATAAGAAACGTCCACGTGACGAAATCTCTGTGGAAGATGCAAGGCTCATCGACGAGGCGGTCCGGGCCGAGGCTGATTGCCGGAATCTGAAACCAAGAACAAGCGAGGGTTACACTACGGCTCTTTGTCGCTTGGGAATGCATCTCAAGGAGCAGGGCCATACGATCGCTGGAGCCGATGGCGACTTCCTGGTCGCCCACGTTAAAAAGTGTTTCCCGCGTGACGCGGAAATGGGTACCGCGTTGCACGCGCTTCGGAAGTATCGCGACCCCGGTGCTCCAGTTAACCAGCGCCCAGTTATGGAAGTCTCTGAGGAAGACGCGCGTCTCATCGACAGCGCGATCCTGGCCGCTACTCTGCGCCGGGGATGGAAACCGAGCACCGTCGAAGTGTATGTTAGGAGCTTGCGCAAGCTCGCGGACTCTCTCGGGCCTCAGCAAACGATAACTGCAATCGATCACAACTCTCTAGTCGCTCACGTCAATAAGTCGTTCCCGAATAGCTGGACGATGAAGACGGCGTTGGTAGCCCTTCGTGAGTATCGTGAGCCCCAAATTTTACCTGATCTCGGGCCCCGAGGTCGTCGCCCCTCCGGGGAAGGCGGGCATGTTACCGATGATGTGGCCCGTTCCAGCGGGCGCCCAACAGAGAACAGGGACTCGATCGATTCTCGGCTTCTAACCGCTCCACGGTCATCAGCCGACGATATCCTGGAGTTCCGGGGACAATGGGAGGACCCTCACGCGGCGCTCGGGGCATCCCCGGCGGAACAAGGGCAGGTCCCCGCGGGAGCGCAATTTGCCGATTACGATCAGGAGCAGCTTTGGCGGGATGTGGAGCAAGCCGGATCGCGGGCCACGGCCGGGTGGGACGGTTCTTGGTCGGGACCGTCGTTGCAATCGGATCAAACTGCCGGGTCGCAAACGGTCAGTTACGACCAGGAACAGCTTTGGTGCGAGGTGGACCAAGCCGGAGGGCGGTCACCTGCCGGGTTGGGCGCCCCTCCCTGGTCGGGGCTATCGTCGCAGTCGGATCAATCTGCGCGCTCCGAGGCAAGTTGGTCGCCACAGATACCGCCCAGCTTTGATTGGAGTCTATTTCCCGACGGGACGCCCGCTTGGTCGCCGTCCATCTGGCAGGAACTGCGAGATGATGCTCATTCTGTGTCGGCGTTTCCGAGCACAACCTCCGATGCGTTGGAAGCGCCGTCCCCCGATCGCAGCGGGCGGGTGCTCCGGGCTAGGGAATGGCTGGGCGACCAGCATATCCTGCGGGATTACGAACTGCTGATGCAGGACTTGCAGCAGAACAATCCGGACCTTGCCGCCCGGACGCGGCTCGTCGATCCCCTCATCGCCCACTATCAACTGCGCCTGGGGTCGGCGAGCGTGATGCTCGCCGCCTTCCAGCGCATTGTAAATGTCGGTGGTAACGATACAGCCGACTTCCTGTTCATGCCAGTGAGCGACGCCAGTGCTTCGGATCCGGTTCGCCGCGGCACCCACTGGTCGCTGCTGCTCGTTGACCGTCGCGAGCGGGCAAGTCCAGTTGCCTATCACTACGACTCTCACCGGGGACAAAACGACGAGCTTGCAGCAATACTCGCACAACGGCTGCGTGCGCGTCCGGAGCCCGTCCGCATGACCCAGCAGCGGAACGACTATGATTGCGGCGTCTTCGTGGTGGATGGCACGCGGACGCTGGTTAGCCGATTGTCGGAAAGATGGCGGCCGGCCGAGTTGCACCTTGACAACCTCATCGTCGATCGGCTGGC
Organism: Bradyrhizobium sp. CCGUVB23; assembly: GCF_024199885.1. Classification (NCBI taxonomy): domain Bacteria; kingdom Pseudomonadati; phylum Pseudomonadota; class Alphaproteobacteria; order Hyphomicrobiales; family Nitrobacteraceae; genus Bradyrhizobium; species Bradyrhizobium sp. CCGUVB23. Next base: position 2,538,383 of record NZ_JANADQ010000001.1, on the reverse strand, counting down.
ACTGCGAAACCGACTGGCGGGTTGACGTCAGCCTCTACTGATAGAGCTGGGCTTGGAGCGGCTCTCGCCGAGACCTGGGCTTACGGCACCGGTCCCTTGTCGCTGAAGCCATGGTCGGGCCGCAGCCGTCCACCGAAACTGATGCGTCACGACCGTCAGATTAGCCGGCCACGGTCAAAGCGCTCGCGATTGGGCCTGCCGGCCAAAGCTTGGCGCACCATCGCGTGGCGCAAGGAGCGAACGAAAAACTGAGCTCGCGCTTTGATGGCGTGCGGGTCCGTGCGGGCGTACCGTGATTATTGGCAAACCTCCCGATGATTGCAGGAATGATTGCTGCATCGAATGGTACGCATCCGACGACGGTCCGTGGGTAGGCCGTTTTGGAAGGTTGATCGCGCTTAAGCGGCGCGATCAGTCATGGAAACCGAGCTGCGAAACCCTGCTTTGCAAACCGAACTGAAGCGCTCATTCAGGATGTTCCAGTCGATCAGCGATGCCAACCGCACCAGCGGATGACCGATGTCGATGATCTGATCGAGCGCCGGAAGCAACAGATCTTTCTGGCGATCATCCCGTGGCTTGCTCATCGCATTCCCAATGTCGACGACCCCGTCAGGGAATCACGAATCGCCCAAAAGAAAAATCGTAAAACGCAAGAAAGCGAGGTCCAATACTCCGCTTTCCTGTAAAATCGAATACTATATCAAGACCAACCCTGCTTATTTCTCAGGTCAATCCGCGTTCTTCACCCGGCGCCGTCCCGTCCTCCCAAAGATCACGATTGCGACGGAGTCACATGGAAGCGGACATCGTCAACCGTTTGCAATCAAAGAACGCTTCACAGTTCGATGCCGCGATCGCTGAGCACCCGGTGCATGACCTCACTTTTGATGTCGCGGGCGATTTCTTTAATGATCTCGGCTCCGAGCCCCCGCTCGGCATCGAGATCGCCTATCAGACCACGCTCGGCGAGCCCCTGGTTCAGGCGGGTTTGAAACTCCTCGCCCGACGCCTCGGCGAGCCGCGCCTGCATCTCGGCATGGTCTTCGGGGGCGATGCGCCTCATAACCGTCTCCCACGGTTGCCAGCTCGTTGCCAGATAGTCCGCAAAGCCCGTCGTCTCCTGGCTCCGCACAGAGGTCTCGGCGCTGGCAATGTCTTCCTCGTTGACGTGAGAGACATTCAAGAAGCGCATGTCCGGGGCGATGTGCCAGAGCTCCAGCGGCTCGCGCAGCTGCGTCTGGTAGGCAAGATAGACCTCGATCTCGTCGACCTCGGCGTCCGGGTCGGCAAGGCGGAGCGAATCGACCCTCTGGCGCGCGATCCTGTCCAGCGCTTCCAAGCGGAACATGACACGGCCATGCTGGAGCAATTCGTCGAGCCGACCGTCATAGGCGCCTTCTTCGACGTCAGCGTTCACGCGTGCGGTTTGCATGCGGTTCCAGGTCAAAGTGATACGATCCTCACAGCTCATGCTCGCTTCGGAAGCCAGCTCGAAGAGCTGCTCGCGCAATGGCGGCCTTGCCATCCCCTGCCGCAGATCCTCGATCACCGCCTGCCGGAACGCGTCATTGCTATAGTTCACAGTGCCCCGGAGCCTGTCGAGGAAACGTGCATAGTCCTGGGCACCCGGCTCTGGGGCGAAGCGTTGCCAGGCGGCTACTGCCGCCGGCTCGCCCTCCAGCCAGTCCGCGACAACCTCGTGCAGGGGCCGCGGCTCAACTTCCTCCGCGCCTTCGTCCATCGAGAGAAAGATCTGCGGGCCAGCATAGTCCCCGGCGTGCATGGCTGCCGACAGGTGGGTCACCACCGGCTCAGGCAGCGGATTATTTTCCAAATCAACGCTGGACTCGCGGCCTAGCTGCGTCAACAGGGTGTCGGGAACGCTGGCCAGCTGATTGTCGCTGGCGCCGAGCCAGAAGAGCTCGGCGGGGAACGTCTCCGGCAGGTTGGTCAGTCCGTTGTGGCTAGCGCTCAGCCATTCGAGCCCTGCGGGGAGGGGCTCGGGCAGATTGGTAAGCTGATTGTAGTCGACGTTCAGGCGCTGGAGCCTGGCTGGTAAGTCGGGCAGACTGGTCAGCCGGTTGCCGCTGGCATCCAACTCGCGAAGCGTTGGCGGAAGGGTGGGCAGATGCGTTAGCTGGTTATTGTCGACCATCAGGCGCCGGAGCCGGGGTGGCAGGCCTGCGGGCAGGCTGGTCAGCCTGTTGCTGATGGCGTAGAGCCGCCGGAGATCGGTCGGAAGGGGGGCGGGCAAGGCGGTCAGGGACAAGGAAGATAGATCCAGACTCTCATGGACATCGCCCTGCTCCCGCCAATCACTCGTTCGACTAACCGCCTCTTGCCGGTTCTCTCCTTCTGCCTGCCTCTCTTCGGCAGCCCAACCCGCCAAGATCTGATCCTGGGACGAGCCGGGGTCGGCGGCAGATACCCGCGTATTCGTCAAGGCATCGGCCCATCGCGCCGCGGCGGGAGACCCAGGTTCGGAGGTTTCGGAATCGGACGTTTCGATCTCGGAAGATTCCGAGGCGGCGCCGGCGCCAAGCTGCACCTGTTCTGTATTCATCGAGGCCGTCTCTTCGGTAGCCAAATCATAAGGGAATGCGCCGGAGCGGCGCTGTTCGAAGCTCGCGGCTGTCACCGCTGGTGGTGATCACCACGACTGATGAAGCAGGCGATTCAAAGATCGGCTCCCGTCAAACACCGCCCAACACGTTTCTCCATTTTACCCACCGAGCAGTGCTGCCAGAGATAGCGCGTCCGCACCAAATCTCAGTTCTCCAATCGCTTCAGATTGTTAAAGGGATCCATCATTCCCCTCTGCCAGATCTGAGCAGATCAGGCCGGGCCTATCAGTCCAGATCGAGACGTTCTCATGCTCTGACCGGTTTTGCTGTCGATAAGCTGACAAACCCCATAGCGATCCCAAATTGCACGGATGGAACTCTCGAAGATTTCGAAGCCAGCAGTCCGCTGAAGAAAAGCCGGCACCGGTCAATCAGAGCTTCGAGCTGACAGGTGCCGATGGCGGCGCGCCGGCAGCTTCCGCTCACGGTCGGCGAGCTTGGTGCGCTTTGGGGGGCGCGGCCGGCCTCGTGCTGTTCGACCCGCGCCAGCCAGACGGTGCGGACGAAAGAAGAAAAGCAAGGGCTGCACGTCTGAACGACAACTGCTCGACTTGATCGAGTCCACTCCGCAGCACGAGCGCGCCGGGCATGCGATGCGGCAGTGACGGTCGCCCGCTTGTCGTTCTTCAACGCGCAGAAGCTCATGTGCGAAAGAGCGCCGTGACTTCCGCTGCTGCACGGCCATAGTTGCCGACCTCATCCACAAAATTGCGCCGATTGCTAGAGGTGAGCCGCTCCCCCAACGTTCCAGCGCACGACTTCCGGCAGACGCTCACTCTATCGGCGCCGTTTCACGAGGCGCAAGATATCAGCTCGCCACTGCCGAATCAGCAACGGTGCAGCGAATTGCAGCATTGACGCATCTATATCTGCGAATCGAGGTTCATAACGGGCAACGCCGAACGGACACGCAAGGCAAGAACTTCGCCGGGAGTGTGACGCCGGATGCCTGCGGCTTTGTGCATCGCTTTGTTTCGATTCAGATCCAATCAGTCTTTTGGATCATGCCGAAAGGTATGCCGCTTGATTCAATGTTCGCCGGGCGGTCCAATCGAATCGTGTTCGCCTGGCACACCCTCGACATCTTTCGACTCGGGCAATTGCTGGTGGACTTGGACAGGAGATGATTGAGCGGAACGCGACACAGGCGCGGCATGGTAGCGCTTGGTCAGCGGCATCAGACCGGTCGCGAAGAGCAGACTCAAGATCGTTATGCCGAACACCCTGAAGGTCACCCAGACATCCGTACTCTGGGTTCGCCAGATGACCTCGTTCAAGATCGCCATGCTTGCGAAAAACGCTGCCCAAAGGAGGGTGAGGATACGCCAGCCCTTCGGTGTCAGATTGAAAATGTGATCCAATAGCACCACAATGAAGGAGCGGCCAAACAGAAGTCCACCGCCGAGAACCGTCGAAAGCAGTGCGCTGACGACCGTTGCATCGAGCTTGATGAACGTCTCGTCATGCATCACCAGCGTCAGCGTACCGAATACCAGCACGCTGACGCAGGTGATCAGCGCTGTGATCGCCATGTAACCCTTCACCACGAGGGAGACGATCTCTGCCAGGACAGTCACCCCCATGAATGCGGCGGTAGCCGCGAACAGCTGAAATTTCGCGTTCACACCATAGAAGACGATCAGCGGACCGAGCTCGGTTAAGAAGAACATCTTACGCGGTGAGTCTTGTCCATTAACTGCGTTTGTCACCATTTCAAATCCATCTTTCGTACCCGCATAACGCTAAGACGTAGAATATGCAATTTAATGTTGCGTTGACACCCGCTCTTCGCATGGCATGCTTGCATTAACCGCAGCCTCGGTCCGGCACGCTGCTTGCCTCGCTCAAGGCAGCATCACCAAGTCGCCCGGTGATGTAGAGCCTGACTCGGTGCGTTCGGTGTCAAATTGTAATCCCGAGCGAAGACCTGGAGCTTCCACCCAATCGATATGGAGACCTCATCAATCGTCCCGTAACATCGTGTCCAGTGTCGTCCGGAAACTTGGCAGGCGAGTCCATGTGCCTAAGGTCAAGGCCCGAGTAGCGTCTGTTGTGGCTGGTCGCCAGATGATGAAAATCGTTGATGTCGAGCGACAAAATTTTCTCGTCAGGCTGTATGTTGGCGGACAGGTGGTGAGGAGCTACCTGCTGATCGTATTCCATTAGACTGGATGGAATTCCTGCTTGCCTGGCACGCTCCGAGTTTGAGCGAGCAACTCGAGCTTCTCGTTAATGCGTGGTGAGCGGTCACGGCTCGATGTGTCTTCATCGCCGGTCTCTCCAGATCATTTTAGCGAGCGCTGCAATTCAATACTGGATGGAGGCGGACTTGATGGCGCGGACTCAGGGTGAGCACAAACTCGGTTTCCTGAGTGGGTCCATAGTCCTGGCTGCGCGCGCGCCGTACGTTCAGTCGTGAAATGCAGCCGCCAATATGTAGACTCCTGTGACACGTATTATCCGACGGCGCCATGAATTTGGCCCCGAAGGCAGCCTTGGAAATCGTGACCTGAAAAGCGTGACTCGAAGATCGCGACTTGGAATCGTGATCCCTCCCGTCTCAATCGCCGCTCATATCCGCCAACGGCAGATCCAGCAGATCATCCACCGTTGATTTTGGATCTGGCGGCTTTAGATCCGCTGGCGTGAGGGGGGCAATCGGGCTGGTCTTTGTGCGCGCAAATGGACAAGATTGCCTCGAAGGGAAGGTTGCGCCTTGCCGAATCTGGCCGAGCGACTGCACGGATTGTTTCAGGGCCGTGGTGCTGCGAAACAAGTACGAATCGAGTTGGGTCCGCACTCGCGGATGATGAAGAGTTGTTGAGCTGCATAGCGCTATATTCGGATGTGAGGGCGGAGGACGTTTGAGGAGCCCGCGTCCAATCCGTCGGTTGGAAGGATGCCGAACTTTCGGTTGATGTCGAGCTTTGCGTAACTGTTCATTTCACAACACGCTCACTCAACTGCCTGCAATCCAAAGTTCCTGGCTCTCATGCTGGCAGGGTAACCTTGCGAGAAGCTTACAAGATCGGCAGGTCTCACAATGGACCAACGGCGACCACGTTCATTTTTCGAGAAGAACCCGCATGATCTGGACGGCGTATTCTCAATCTCATCTTCAAACCTGCTTCGGGCATGACATTAGTTTGACGTGGCTTGTCGGAAGAATAGGAGCGTCAAGTCGTCATCGCCACTGACACATCATTGATGGAGCCGCGTGGAGTGGGTTCCACAGGTCGGTGCGTCCAGCTCTACGCGGAGATCGCCGAGCAATTCGGCAAGGTCCCCTTGAAGAGGCCGCTCCGGCGCGCCGTCCGCCGCAATCGTGCATCGCCGAGCTAGCCCCGTACTTGACTAAGGACCGCGCGAAAACATTGGAGCAGGAGGAGCTCGATCCTATTTGCCGCGGCTTGTGCTCGAAGCTGAGGGCGGAGCCACGTTTTCGCCTGGCGAGAGTTACGAACAGGTTTTAGTTTGTAAGAAATTTGCAGAGTTTTTCTTACAAAATGGCCGGTTTGTAAGAAATATGTGATAATTTTCTTACAACTTGCTTGCTTATGTAAGATTTGTGCTGTATATTTCTTACAAGGGGTTGCCATGGCCAGCATTGCGGACCGCATCTACGATAGAATGACTCAAGATTCCCAGTCCACCAAAGTGTGGACTGCACGCGACTTTGCGGACATCGGAACGCGATCGGCTATCGACGTCGCTCTTCACAGGCTTCAGAGCAATAAGCGGATACGTCGCATCGATCACGGTCTGTACGACGTTCCCCACACGAACCAACTCACGAAGAAGTTCTCGCCACCCGACTACAAGTCGGTGATCCAGGCTGTCGCACGGCGAGATGGCACTAAGGTCCTAGTCGACGGAATAACCGCCGCCAACAACCTTGGCCTCACCAACGCGGTTCCCTCAAAAGTCGTCGTGTGGACGGACGCTCGGGTCAAACCGATCAAGCTCGACAGAATGATCATCGAGTTTAAGCAAGTTGCACCGAGCCGCCTCGTGTGGGCCAACCGACCTGCTGCCCAGGTCGTACAGGCTCTCATTTGGCTGCGAGACGTTCTTTCGTCAGATGGGGACAGGATCACAAAGCGTCTGAAGGCCATCTTGAACAAGGGTGATGCCGGAGACCGCATCCGGAAGGATCTGCAAGACAACCTTGGCGATCTGCCCGTCTGGTTAGTGCCCGTCGTCAAAGACCTCCTTAAGTCTGACACGATGGAGCCGGACACCGATCCTTCGCGGCGGTCCACGCATGCCCTGGGAATCCGCTCATGAACGACATGCCGAAAATCATCCAGGCAAGGACCGAGGACCGACGGGGGTTGTTCCAGCAGACCGGCCAACGTCTCGGATGCGCACCTGAGAACGTCGAAAAGGACTTCTGGGTCTGCTGGACCCTTGATGTGCTCTACAACAAAGCTCCTATCAAGCCGCGGCTCCTCTTCAAGGGTGGTACGTCCCTATCCAAGGCATTCGATCTGATACAGCGGTTCTCAGAGGACATCGACATAACCGTGTTCCGCACCGACCTACTGGGTGAGGACTTTCCTTCTGACGATGAATTGCGTGCGCTGGGGTCCAAGCAACGGAGCCGAAAGCTGGATGAGATCAAAAGGCGCTGCGGCGGCTTCATCAATGGCGATTTCAAGAGCGCCCTCACGAGCGTGGCCACCAGAGAGCTCGAGGAATTGCAGTTCAAAATCGAGCCAGATCCAGACGACCCGGACGGCCAGTCACTGCTGTTCCATTACCCGAGCGCGTTCAGAGATTCTAAGGACGGTTACATACGACGCGTCGTGAAGATCGAATCGGGAGCGAAGTCGGCGCTCGATCCCCACGAAGTAAGGACCATCGCTCCTTATTCTGCAATAGACGCGGAGGGGCTAAATCTTGCAATCCAAAACGTGCTCACGATCAAGCCGCAACGGACATTTTGGGACAAGATCATCATTCTTCACGGACAGCGGCACTGGTTTCAAAACAGAGATGAACTCTACAAGGACGGGCAGCGGCTCTCGCGTCACTATTACGACGTCTATCGGCTTCTCGCTTCAGAACATGGCATGAGTGCGATGGCCGACCTCGAGCTCGCGAAGAGCTGCGCTGATCACGCTCGTCTTTATTTCGATCGAAAGCCTCTCGACCTCGATCTGGCTACTCCCGGGACGTTCGGCATCGCGCCACCCGAGGGCATGCTCGGCCCCTTGAAGGAAGATTACGACAAGATGGCCGGCATGATCTTCGGAGAAATCCCACCGTTCGAAGACATCATCGAACGAATCGCAGAAGCGGAAGCGACCTTGAACACTCGACCTAATCCCGGAAACTAAAGCGCGATGAGATCAGGATGAATCATCATCGCGCTTTAGGTTGTTGTTTGCGCATGATCTTTCCGGAAAACCGCTTCGCACTTTTCCGGATCATGCTTTAGAACGTCGGACTCGGCCATCCTGCCGGATCGAACACCCGAATAGGCCGCCGCCGCCGACGATCAGCACCGGCAAGCCGCGCTCTCCTAGCCAGAGCGTGATTCGGACAAGTGTGAAGCGGCGTTCCCAGGCGACGCGCGCGGCGCGTTCGTGCGGAAATCATAATAGTCCGAAGTGCGAAGACCACTCCTTCCAATCTCATTGCGCTTTAGGCACGCCGATCGCGCTGAGCGCCATTACGGGCGCGCAAGGTAAGCACGGCCCTGCGGATGCTCTGAATCGGCGCGAGCCTGCCGATCCTTTCAACGGCATGATCGCGGGAAGCGGTGTGCGGACTGGCTTTGTGGGTTCTAGCTTTGTGGGCGCGTCCGCCGATGGCGGCCCGGCTTTACTCGCTGCGCTCACCGAGCCTTGGGTCTCGGCCGCTTCGGGTAGCACTCGGGTCTCGGCCCCTTCGGGTAGCACTCGGGTCTCGGCCCCTTCGGGTAGCAATCCCTCGCGTAAGACATCCTGAGCTCCTCGCCGGGGACACTCGGGAAAGGGGCCCACCGGCATGACGAAGTATGCCGGCGTCGCTATCACTGCCCCTGTCCCGGGTGCCCTTTTAACCGGTCTCCTCGCGGCACTCGGTCCCGCGTGCCGCCTTCGGCGTCGCTATGCTCACGCTCTTGCGGGTGCCATTTTCGATGAGGCGATGCGCCCCTGGCGCGCGCCTGGCCCCAGGCGACAGTCTCGTCATCGGCCACAGAATGACACATCGCGCTTTTGTGACTCTCTTGCTCGCGCTTGCAACTCCTTTCGTTTTCGAGGCGGAGGTCAGCGCAATTCCACGCATCGATGGCAAAGCCGACTCAGGTATAAATACAGCTGGAGTGCTGAGGGCATCTTTCAGTTTTGACCAAGGACGATCCTATTGCTCGATCGATCCTTCGGTCGCGCCTCCCATTTGGTCTACACCATTGTTCGGCAGCACCCAAAGTCGATCCTGTGTGTGCGTCAGCGGGCCCGCTAACTCGTCAAAGGCCGTCTTCATATTGGCATAGGCGGCCTGCTTCAACTCGACATCGGCCGGATCCACCGCCGCATAGGCGACCGCCGCCTCGGAATAGTTCGGGTACAGGGGCATTTGACTCTCGTTGGTCCAGCCTAGACCGAGATATGGGAAGTGATCGGCCGGCAGGGTGACCCGGCTGTCGTCCAGCTTCGCAAGGTAGTCCGCCGCCCAATCGTGGATTGTATAGGCTTCAAGTTTGTCCATCATCGACCGCCAGCGCTTGATCCGCTCATCGCGCGGCATCTCTGCCGCCTTGGATATCGCGGCTGCGATGTCTTCCGGGCGGTTCGGATCTATGAGTAGTGCTTCATCCTCATTGAAACCTTCAGCCGCACCGGCAAACTTCGACAAAACCAGAACGCCGGGATCGTCCGGATCTTGTGCGGCAACATATTCTTTTGCCACCAGATTCATGCCGTCGGCCAATGGCGCCACAACACCAACGTCCGCGGCGCGGTAAAGACGGGCGAGTGCAGCCTGGCTGAAGGATTCGTTCTTGTAGTGGATCGGTTTCCAATTGTCCGTGCTATGCTCGGTATTGACTTGGTCGATCGCTTTCTCGACATCTTTGCTATACTCCTGATACGCTTCGATGTCGGCGCGTGAGGGGGGCGCGATCTGCAGGAGCGAGATGCTGCCCGGATTGGCCGTCAAGACGTGGTTGAAGGCTTCGACCCGCTTGTCGATACCCTTGGTATACTCGAGCCGGTCGACGCCGATCGCAAGCTTGGGGCCCCTGAGCTGCTCCAGCAAAGACGAGACTTTTGCTTCCTCCTCGGCAGGAAGCTCTGCAGGAAGATGTTCTGTGAACTGCTTCGGATCGATACTGATTGGAAAATTTTGACATCGCGACTGGCCACGCTCCGTGAGCACCACGCCATCCTTGCTCTCCAGCCCGAGATGTGACTTCAGACAGGCGAGGAAATTGCTCACGTCCCGTTTTGTCTGAAAGCCGATCAGATCGTACTCCAGCATCGATTTCATCAGTTCACGATGATTGGGCACTCGTTCGATCATGTCAGGCGTCGGCCATGGCGTATGGAGGAAGAAGCCGGTCGGCCGGTCGACGCCGATTTTATGCAGATCAGCCGCGAGCGGAATTAAATGATAATCATGCACCCAGAATGCGTCCCGATCCCGCAAGTTGAACGCCACGTGCGCCATATGGTCGTTGATCGCGCGATAGCTTTCGTAGTCACCTTCCTCGCCCGAGATGCGGTCGGCGAGGGAGTGGAGCACCGGCCACAGCATCGAATTCGAAAAACCTCGATAATAGCCACGATGGGGCACGGCCGGCAGATCGAGCCTGGCCACGTGACCTTCGCCAATCTTCTCGAGTGACAGGGACCGGTCAGTCTTATCGCTCTGCTTGTCCGACGAGCCTATCCAGATCGCGCCGGAACGTTCCACGACGGGCTCGAGGGCCGCGGCAAGCCCCCCGGTCTGGGCTTTAGTGGGGTCGAAGGGCGAAACGCGGTTCGAAATGACGACAAGCTTCATGTCTGATTGCTGGGCTGTCGCATTGCGGTTGACCTCGGACTGCACCGAGACACCAGGACCGGCAGGACCTGTATCGCCTTGTGGCTCTTGTCCCGGTGGTGGCGCGCTCAGTTGCTGGTCGAAGACCGCCTGGTCTATTCGTTCATGTTGCTCAGTGGCGTATAATGTACCATCGGGAACCGACGCTGCTGCGTTGAGTGTGTCAGAAATTCGATCCATTCCGTATCTCCGTGTTGATACAGCCTCGCAGATTCTTCTTGTCAGCTAGCAGGCATAGCTTTCTGGAATCTGACGAGTGTTAGAGCCACTGCCCCGCATCGTGTCCTTTCGCCACCTTCACGCTTCTTGCTCCACATGTTGATGCCGGTATCGCGCTGAAGCGCCTGCTACGAGAGCTGATCTCGTCGATCAGCTCCAAAATGAAAGCCGCCGCGCAATTCATGCGTCCGGTCGCGTTTCGATGTCGGTTCAATGCGGATGGTCTTAGCGATGCTCGTCATGATCGCTCCCTGTGGGGTCGCCGCGCGGATAGAGCCGCCCCCCATGCCTTCTAGAAGGCGATCGAACGGCAAGCGGTACGGGCCGGCAATGGCAGCGACACAGCTATTTTCCGCCGGCGCGTTCCGCGCCTTTGCATCGCGAATCAAAATAGCTGTGCCTCTGCCATCCTCCGCTCTGCTTCGGCCCTCCGCTTTGCTACGGGTGCTGTTCCGTTCCACTCGCCGTCATGTGATCGCCACGAAGGCCGCGATGGGCGCGGCCGATCCGGCAAAGGACCTCACCCATGACGACCGACAACGACGACCCTCAATTCGAGCCGCTCTTTGCTTCGTCCCCGACCGATCACGTTCTCGCCGAACTTCAACTCTTCGGATATCGTCCCTTGCATGACGAGCCAGATCCACGGCTGCTTCCCGAGAGCATGGCGATCACCGGCGCCGTCGCCGATATCTTCGATGCGCTCGTCGCGACGTTGAATGACACGCGCCTGGAACCTGACCTCGAGGACTTGCTCTGGTCGACCGTCAATCTCTTCCATCGCGCAGCGGGCCGCATTGAACACGAGCTCGACGCCAACGAGCAGGCGCAGCAGAAGAGCCAACGCGAGCAGAACGGCTCGGAGGTGCGATCCGTCGAGCTCGAACGACTCATCGCCCAGGGCATTACGCTCATCGAACGCCGCAACGCCATGGAGCTCTTTCGCGACCAGGCTGCCGAACGCTTCGAAGTCCACACCGGTTCGCCTTGGCGGCCGCGCTCCGGGTCAATCGTCAGCCATCGTACCCTCACCGCCGCGATGATCGACAGCCGCGATTTTCTCGCTGCCAGGCGTAGGGCCGAAACCGAGGTGTTGTTCCCACCTGGGCCAAAGGTCGCACTCACCGGTGGGCTCGAATTCAACGACGTTTCGCTCGTCTGGGATCGCCTCGACAAGGTCCACGCAAAACATCCCGATATGGTTCTCCTGCACGGCGGCTCGCCGAAAGGCGCCGAATTGATCGCTGCCAAATGGGCCACCCATCGCAAGGTGCCGCAGATCGCCTTCAAGCCGGACTGGACGAAACATGCGAAGGCCGCACCATTCAAGCGTAACGACGCGATGCTCGACGTCATGCCAATCGGAGTCATGCACTTTCCGGGCACAGGCATCCAGGACAACCTCGCCGACAAGGCGAAGAAGCTCGGTATCCCGGTCTGGAAGTTTGGCAAGGACGGCGCGTGAGCGCCGTCCTGGTTGACGCTGAAAGCTATGGTGCGGCACGTTGAAAGGATCGATGGCGCAGGGTTCGATGGTGCATCGAGACACCGAGCGGGTGGGCCGGTCCTCTTCGTTCCTTGTTCGCTTCCTTGGAGTTCCACTATTCACGCGGAAAGTGATCCAGAAAGAGTGCTGCTCCGGTCGTTGCCGTGCCGAAAAAGCGCGCGCATATCGGGCGCCGAGTCATCCCGGCCGTATCTATCAATTATTTTCCAGCCGGCCTTTGATTTGGATCGCCTGTCTAAGCTTCCGTGTACGAAATAGCGAGATTTTCGCAGATCGACGCAAAAGCCTTTTTCGCTTCGGCGTCCTCGAAGCAAAAGCTTACCCCTTTGTCACCACGCTCGATCCACCAGTCCGTCTTGTGTCCTTTCGAAACGCGAGATGCCTCCTCGCGCAACTGATCCAGTACTCTTCCGTAAGCACGCACAATCACACAGTTTTCCATCTCAACGCTCATTGCAGGAAAGTAACACAGGCCAAGAAACACATACCAAGCAACACACACCAAGCAACACATACCCAGAAGGCGCCGCCATGACAAATGTGAATCTTTGGCCGGCCGCCGCCCGATGTTTCCTCGGACATGATGTCGAACTCGGCGCATGTTTTCCTCGCGCACTCGGCCTTTTACGTTGAGTTCCTGCACCTGCCGGTGTAGGCGAGCGAAGAACTTCTGCGACCTTTTGTGCTATTATTTTGCTCGGATGGGCAGCTTTTGGTGCGCGCTCAGGCTGGGAGATTTCAAAAAAATGCGATGGATCTGCAAAGGTGCGATGCTGGTCGCGTTTTTCCCCGTGATGGTTTCGAATGTCTACTGGAGTTGGACGAACGATTGTATGGCCGGCCTATTTGCGCTTGCAGCCTGCGTAATCGTGGACCGTCTGTTCAAGTGCGCAATGATCCGCCGTGCCTATGCCGAGATGCGTAGGCTCTACGGCGCCGAATGGGGAAACGGATAGGCAGTGCCACCATCCGGCGAGGGCGAACAGCGACCGCGAGCTTGCCAGAGCAAGCCAGGCCAACCTGATCGTCGGATCTGACTCTGTCGCGTATTCGGCAAAGCTGTTGACCGCTACCGCGAAAGCGGTTCTTTCGGATTCCGCCAGGCGAGCCGGTTGCGAACGAGGCGGCATCGCCGACGTTTGTTACCGGTGCGCCGCCGGTTCCGGTTTGTACGGCAAATCACCTCCCGCATCATCACGAGCTCGCGCTCGCCAGCACCGACGTTGCGGATGACGAGCGCCAACTGATCCCAAAAGCGCGTGCTCGTCCGTTGCCGCCAGTTTTCAAGATCAGTGAGCTGTGGGCTTACGAATCGCAGCCTACGTAATGATACGGAGGTCGGCCGTCGTACTTTCTTGATCTGCGAAATGCATCGTCGTCGACATGCCATACAGACCAATCTACGATCCACACCTCTGGCGCAGTCGTGCGCTCGCAACGCGTCTCAAAGCGGACTCGCTCAGCCCCGGCAAACCCAGAGACAGGCTCCTGAAAGTCGCCGAGGAATACGACAAGCTAGCCCGGTACGCAGAACGGTGCGACGCGCACAGAACCGACCAAGATTCGGATTCGTGTCACGATTTCTGATCGTCCTTTCGCTGTCTTGACTGACTCCTTGAGCGACACGCTTCGAGCCAAGACGGATGCCTTGGACAGATGCCTTGGCCTGATCTTTACCAATTGCTTTCCGGTGCTAGCACTTCTCCGCCCGCGGATGTCGGGGCCTTCGGCGAAATCCTCCGCATCATGCGCGTTGCCAATCCACAACGTACGCGCCAATCGGTGCGCCGATGGTTCGGAATGCACACACTTTTGCCGATAATCGATCTCAAAAAGTCGAGAACGACCAGAGAGGCAAGCAGTATTGATACAGGCCGAAAAAAGCGTGGTCGAGCACATGCTCGCATCATTGACAATCAGCGCGCTGCAGAGCCGGGCCGCTCCTACCAACGAACAGGTGATGCATCATTTGGAGCTTGCGTACGAAAGAGCGGGTCTGATCCCGACGCAGGCATCTACGATCCGGGTACTGGAGCGTATCTCACGTGAGATCAACAAGGCCGAGACGGTGTTGGAGTTCATCGGCCGAGGCGAGGGGCACCCACACTGAGTTGACGCGTGATCCATCACGTCTCGCTCATCACACGATCTGAGTGACGGAAGGAAGCAGGATGTCGGGTCCAGCTCGCAGTCTGACAAGCCCATCCTGTCTTTGATCTGTGCAGCGATGCCAATCATTGTGCCTTTGATACCGTTGCGAGGGAGCCTAAGGGAGCTGTCGTGAAACCGGCATCCCTCGGCGCAAGGGCGGGCACGATCACAGCGCGATTTCGATCGGATGCTTTTTCGTGTTCGGCTCGCAGGATCACAAGTTGCGAGCAGCGCCTCGCTATCGTCGATCGGCCATTTCGATCACCTTGTCGTGTTTGACGCACCAGCCAAGCGGCGCTGCAGGTGAATGCAGAGCTGGCATCGGTCTGACGTCAATCGTCGATGGGTCGAAGATCCATTCGGACGATACGCTTCATTCCTGTCCAGCGCTCGAGCTCGCCAAAACGCTGATGTGGTGCCGGACGCGTTTTGCGAGTAGCGGCACTTGCGGAGGGGGAAAGGGGTTTCGAACTCCGCAAAAGCTATCGGGCTAGAACGCGATCCGATTTGGAAGTTTGCCAAGGACCGCTCGCAAGCCCGCTTTGGTCGATTCCAACAAGAATCGGACGCAGCGGTCGAATTGTCCTCGAGACCTCAATCGCTACAAAACCTGCATCAGTTTGCGCCGCGATTTGATCACGTTTTGGTTCTATACAATCAGTCGCGCCGTGGTGGTGGTGGAAGGCGCAGTCCGTACTCTCTCGAGCGGGAACCACCACCGTGCTTGCCCTTGGACTTGCCCTCAATCTCGTTGGGCTCGGCCTCTTGTTCTGGCTGATCTTTGCTCTCGCAGTCTATGCCCTCCCATTCTTTGTTGCGGTCAGCGCCGCTGCAATGGCATTGGAGCGCGGCGCCGGGATGACTGGCGCGCTCATTGTCGCCATCATCAGTGCCGCCTCGATGCTCGCCATTGGTCAATTCGCCCATTCTATGGCGCGGCCGATCATCTTGCGCGGCATGATTGGCGGAGTATTTGCCATTCCGGCAGGAATTTCTGGATACCATGTCATGCTCGCCTTATCGCAGATCGGCGTATCCTCGCCGTTCTGGCGTGAGGTCTTCGCATGCGTCGGCGCAATCTTCATCGCCGGGAAGGCCTGGACGCAGATCACTACCTTGAGCGGGCCAGATGCGGCGTCGGGCAGGTTGACCCATTCTGCATCAACCGGCTCTCTCGTCCGCGACGCCTGAGGAATCGCCTCTGGCCGCTACATCTCGGTTGCTTTTCCTCTGTGGGCGCCGAGGCCTCATTGCAGGAGCTCTTCGGGAAAGGGCGGACTTCGTAGCGCTCAATCGGACTGTGCCGGCCTCATTCGGCCCTGTCACGGGGCCAGTGGGAGGGGCTTGGTTGCGGCTTTTTACCTGGCGGTAACGTCGCCTTTTCCCGCACGCTCTTTCTTTCTCTGCGCCGAAACCTACCGCCTTCTTGTGTTGCAAAGCGAGGTCTGCCACGTCTTTCCCGCTTAAGTCTGTGTTCAGCGCTCGGACGCACCTCGCCTCGTTGGCTTGATCTGGCCGAAGACCGGCTGCGCCTCGATCGTCTGAGACGCAACGCCGCCGGGGAGACTTTCTTCCCCTGGGCTACGCCCATTCCTCGCGAGGCAAGAAAGTCTCCCCGCCGGCATCCTCCGCTTAACGCTCCGGCCCGCGGGAAGACGCGGGTGCGTCGCCGATCGTCTTCGGCCGTCAGATCGCCATCGAGGCCGCGGTGGTCGCGGGGCTCGAAACAAACCAAGGAGAAGTCACATGGCTACCATCGGTTCTTTCAAGAAGGTCGGCGCCGATTTCCAGGGCGAGATCGTCACGCTGAGCCTACAGGCCAGGGGCGTCCGCATCGTCGCCGAGGCCAACCGCTCGAACGAGAACGCTCCCAGCCACCGCGTCTATGTGGGCCGGGCAGAAATCGGGGCGGCATGGTCCAAGCGCTCCGAGGAAGGCCGCGACTACCTCTCGCTCAAGCTCGATGACCCCTCGTTCAACGCGCCGATCTACGCCAACCTGTTCGACGATGAAGACGGCGAAGGCTGTACGCTGCTCTGGTCGCGGCCGCGCAAGACCGGCGAGTAAGCCTCGCATCACCCGCCCCGCCCGATCTAATCGGGCGGGGCGCTCTCTTGGGTAGGCGCACCCAAGTCACGTGCGAGGAGGGCTTATGGCCAAGAATAAGGTTGCCATCGGCGAGCATCGGCTGGCCGGTGCTACGTCTTGCGCTCGAAGGCGAACGGGGCAAGCGGATCACGAAAGCGCGGCCGAAAACGATCAACAAGGCCAAAGGCGCGTTTAGTCTCTCAAGAACCGGAAAAATCTAACGGCGACTGAGATGTCCGGCCATTCAGGCGCCAGGCATCAGGTCGCCCGCTCCGCTCTCTGGACTTGGTTTCCGGTTCTTGGAGACCCAAGGAGACGACATCAGCTCTCGGCTCACAAGTTCTGCGAGCTTTATCGCGCGAGAATTCGATTGACGCATCAAGGAATGTGGAAACTTGCCAGAACGTCACCATCAGCATGATGGGGCAGGCTTCGCCCTCGCGTGCGCCTGTGGTTGCAGCAGTTGCAATCACGCGCATTCGACTCTCATTTATGAATGGTGACGGACCCTCGATGACGGAGAACACGTGTGAGTCTAAGCCCGTGAGGCGCATATGAATGCATTCGCAATGTAAATGATATCCATCAAAACAATCGATTTCTTTCGCCGTCCTAACGAGGAATACGAAGGCATCGGGCAGCGATGTGGGGGTGAATCCTAAGGAGCATTTGCGATGGAAAGGTTTATCTGGGGTAGCTCGGGTGACAATAGCCTCTTCGGCAGCAGCGGCGACGATCTGATGATGGATCCCCGCGGCAATGACTGGATCGACGGGGGGCCTGGCAACGACTCCATCTCGGCCGGCGAGGGCAATGACCGCGTCTTCGGTGGTGCCGGTAATGACCAGGTCTTCGGCGAAGAGGGCAACGACTATCTCTATGGCGGCGACTACGGCGGCAATAACCGCGACCAACCGCGCATCATCGGTGTAGACAATGACAAGCTCTACGGCGGCCCCGGCGATGATGTGCTCTTTGCCGGTGACGGCAGGGATTTTCTGAGCGGTGGCTCCGGCCACGACACCTTTGTCTTCCAGTTCCACGACCCGATCCCCGGGCTCGACCCGAAATACGGGCCGGATCCGGACAATACCAGCATCTGGGATTTCGATCCGGCGCAGGACACTCTCGCCTTTGATGCTGTGGGTCTCTATAACGACGGTTCCAGGGCGAACTTCGGCAACCACGCCAGTGAACAGCCGGGCTATCCGGTTGACACCTTTTACAGCGGCCCGGCCTCCGGTGCCAATGGCGAACACGTGGTGGTGATCACTGATCGGTCTTTCGCCTCCGGTACTCAGGCGGCGAGTGCGATCTCCGGCGAGAACGCCGGCGACATCATCGTCTACCACGACTACCAGACCCAAACCGCGAATTTGGCCTTTGTCACGTCCGCGAACCACGTGGACGAATTCGCCCATCTGGGCAGTGTTCAAGGTGTGGCCGATCTGGCCCACCTGCACCTGACCGCGTCAGACTTTACCTTCGTCTGATAGAGCCACGTCCCGCCATCTCGGCGGGACGCTTTGTGCCATCAACCCTCTGGTGCGATAAGGATGCTGCCGCACCTCGACGAAGATGATTTCCAATTTCAATGTTGCGCTCACGATCTGTCTCGAAAGCACCAGATACCTAAGATCGGAGCGTAGTTCCCTCAACAGCTACAGCATCATACCGAATCTACGCCGACGTCTGCGTCATGGATCAATCATCGAGCCCGGGCTGGCTGAACGCACCAGAAAGGAAATCCAACGAGGTGCTCACACTTCGCGGTCGGGCGGCTAGAGGTCTATATCCGTACCTTCATCGACCTGCAGCCACAAAGCCGTAGCCCATCAAATGGGCCCTTGCGAAGCGACGGTGGCAAGAAAGCATGGTTCAACGGGAAGAGGCCGGGCGACGCTTCCCGACGATGATGCCGAGATCGCGCCGAAAGCCGAGCGCGACAACCAACTTCGCCATGACAAACATGGGTCCGACCAACAGATGGGTCGGATTGTCGACCATTGCCGGCCGCAGGCGCTCGAACACCAAGTGCCCAATGATCAGCAATGCAACACCGAGCCCACTTATGGTGGCAGCAAGCGACCACATCCCGACGGTCGTCACATGGTTGAGGATCACGGCGGCGGCTGCAAGCAATGCGATCACAGCGGCAAGGATCGCGGCGCCAAGCTCGAAATCGAGCACGAGCCAAAAGATCAGCACAGGCGTGAGCGCGATGGTCGCCACGCTGATCTGGATCTCGAATAGTGTGATGACCCAAAGACTGAGCGGAAGACTGGCAGCCAGGAACAAGAGCAGGATGCCGAACACGTGCATCGCGCAATTGTAGGGATCGCGATGATACTCCACGTAATCTGCGAGCAGTCGACGGAAAGAGGAGTTCATCCCGCGCTCGCCTTGCTCGTTGTGTCCGCGGCCACGGCGCAATTCATCGTTTGCCAAACGCATATGCTGGCCCACTGTCGAAAACATCTCCTGCTTAAGCGCAGGAAAGCCTCACGTCAAATCTCCCAAAAACATCATACTTGGTAGACTCGTATAACCTGCTCTCTCGATTGTTTGAACGTGTTTGATGACGAAGTCGGCGAAAGCCAAACGTGCGTTTCGTGGTGGCCGGGCAAGACCGAGGAGTATGTGTGGTGCGCCCCTTCGATCCGCACGGAAGCAGCGCTCTTTGAAGCGGGCAGCAAGGCACCGGGAACGTCGGTTTTTCTCGTTTCGATCCACGCGGGCGTAACGACCAGAACTCGTCCGATTGGAACTCACGAGGCCGATCGAGCTGCCGGGAACTGTTCGCCGTGCAAGGGCCGTCGGCACGTAGGCGGCTTCGTGAGAATAGAGGAGGGGGGAACGAAAATTCGAAAGCAGCGGAGAGACCGACGTGCCGGCGGGCAGGCAATTCAAGTTCTCGCATCGGCGCTGCCGAGGTTGCGCCCGGACGGCGCGGCAAGAGCGGCCCTGTACGGCAGAGCGCCGGCAATTCGAGCCATGAGTTGCCTCAGCCACCGGTGGGCGGCGGAATGGTGCGTCCGGGACGTCCAGGTCATCCCGACCTGAAACGGCTCGGGGAAAGGACACGACGTGGCCACGACGGATTTGGCGATGTTCGAAGCGATGCGGCTTGGCACCGTCGAAATCAGATCCGTGCCGGGGAGAATGTGGGTGAGATCGGAAATGCTCGGCACCGTGACCACCTGGTTGAGCGAGAGGCCGCGTTCATCCAATCCTCTGAGATAACCTGATCGCCAGGTGCCGCCATAGGTGACGACGGCGTGGCTCGCCTTGACATAGTCGTCGACACGCAGCCTCCTGCCGGCGAGCAGATGGCTGCGGTGCATCACGCACATATAGTGGTCATCCAGCAGATGGCGATGATAGAGGCTATCCTCATGCACGTCGTAGGGGCCGAGGAGAAGATCGGCTTCGCCGCGTTTGAGATACGCAATACCTTTGGCGCGCGCGGTCTTGATCTCCAGCACCAGGCGCGGCGCCCGGCGCCTGATCTCGGCGATGGTGCGCGGCAGAATGATCGAGCGTTCGTAATAGTTGCAGGCGATTGTCACCCGGCCGGCCGCGCTTGCGGGATCGAAATCCGTCGGCTGCATCAAGCCCTCAAAACCTTCGAGCAGGCGGCTGGCACATTCGACGATCTCGACGCAGCGGGGCGTTGGTGCGATGCCGCCGCGCTGGCGCACGAACAGCTTGTCGTGGAACGCCGAGCGTAGCCGATCCATGGTGTAGCTGATCGTCGATTGATTGGTGCCGAGTGCTTCGGCGGCCTTCGAAAACGAACCCAGTTCCGACACCAGGCGCAAGGTACGGATCGCGGCAAAATCAATCGCGAATGGATCCCAATCCTTTGCCATCTCCTCAAGACTCTCCCGGCGAAAAAACGATGCGATATCGAAAGAGTAGATAAGGGATATCAACTCTGTCCGATTGTCCGACCACCATTGCCAACGCAATCTGCTCGAAAGTGGGAGTTAAGACGGCAAGCCCGCGACCATCGACCGAACCATGGAGATAGCTGCCCGATGAACGCACCCAAAGCCTTTCCGCTCAATGCCTGGTACGCGGCTGCTTGGTGTCACGAGATCGCCCGCGAGCTTTCCGCCCGCACCATCTGCGGCAAGAACGTCGTGCTCTACCGCCGCACGGATGGCGCCATCACAGCGCTGGAGGATGCCTGCTGGCACCGGCTGCTGCCGTTGTCGCTCGGACATCTCAAGGGCGATGACGTCATGTGCGGCTATCACGGGCTGGTCTTCAATTCGGCCGGACGCTGTTCCTACATGCCTGCACAGAAGACGATCAATCCGTCAGCCTGCGTGCGTGCCTATCCGGTCGCTGAGCGACATCGCCTCGTCTGGCTCTGGCCCGGCGATCCAGCGCTTGCGGACGCTGACAAAATTCCGGATTTTCACTGGAACGGTGGCACACAATGGGTTGGCGAGGGTGGCACTTTCTATCAGTTGAAATGCGACTATCGCCTGGTGGTCGACAACCTCATGGACCTCACGCACGAGACCTATGTGCACGCCGGCAGCATCGGCGACGAGGCGATCACGGCTGCGCCCTTCGATGTGACCCACACGGACAACACGGCGACGATGACGCGCTGGATGATCGACATCGAGCCGCCCCCATTCTGGGGGCGTCAGCTCGCACGGCCGGGCCGCGTCGATCGCTGGCAGATCGTGACCTTTCAGGCACCGTCGGTCGTGGTCGGCGACGTCGGCGTGGCGCTGACAAATACGGGCGCGCCGCAAGGCGATCGCTCGCACGGCGTCAGCGGCGCGTTCTTGGCGGCGATCACGCCCGAAACCGAGACGACCTGCCACTATTTCTGGAACTTCGTCCGAAATTATCGGAAGGATGATGTGGAACTGACGAGAGAGCTCCAGCTGGCCCACGTCAATGGCGGGGCAGGCGTCTACGATCAGGATCACAGGATCTTGGAGGCGCAGCAGGCCGCCATCGACAAGAACCCGCGCTCGCCTTTTTACGATCTCAACATCGATGCGGGCGCGCTCTGGGCACGGCGGCTGATCGACCGGATGATGGCCGGCGAACAGGACGGCGTGATCGAAGACGTTGCAGCTGAATAAGCGAAAAGGCATGGCCAAGCCGATGGAACGGATGAGTGCACGTCTTCGCGCCACGCGCGATCTCACGCCCGACGTCCGTCTTTTCGAGATCGAGCCGGATCGGCCGTTGATCAGGATAACGCCTGGCAGTCACATCGACGTTGTCGTGCCGATTGATGGGCGGGCGCAGCTTCGTAGCTATTCGCTGGTAGGACCTTGCGGGGACGGGCTCTATCGCATCGCCGTCAAGCGGCTCGCTTCCAGCCGGGGCGGGTCAGCCGGCATGTGGCACCTCAGGACGGGCGAACGGCTCACGATCTCCGAGCCGAGGAATAGCTTTGAGTTGAGCTATGGCCGGCCGGACTATTTGCTGCTGGCCGGTGGCATCGGCATTACGCCGATCTACACAATGGCGCTCGCGCTGAAGCAAACGGGCGCGAAGTTTCGCCTGCTTTATGCAGCGCGCAGCCGTCTCGACCTGGCGTTCGCGGAGGAACTTGCCCGCTACATTGGCGAACGGCTCCAGATCTTTGTCAGTGAAGAGGGACAGCGCATCGATATCGCCGGCGAGATCGCCAAACTGGATCCGCGCGGCGAGCTCTATGTGTGTGGCCCATTCGGGATGTTGGAGGTGGCAAAGCGCTTGTGGCGCGAAGCGGGCAGGCCCGCGCCGCACCTCCGCTATGAGACGTTTGGCAATGCCGGCAACATTGCGGATGCGCCGTTCAAGATCAGGATTCCCCGATTGGGTCTAGAAATCGACGTCCCTGCCAATCGCTCCATGCTGGAGGCGCTTGAAGATGCTGGCGTCGAGATGATCTTCGGTTGCCGGCGCGGAGAATGCGGCCTCTGCGTCCTGCCGATCTTGGAGCCGTCGGTCCATGTCGATCATCGTGACGTCTTCTTCAGCAGTGAAGAGCGGGCGATAAACAGCAAGCTCTGCACCTGTGTCTCGCGCGCGGCCAGCGGTAGCTTAACCGTCGATACGCCCGATCGAACGCAGATCCGGCGTCATGGCTCTGACGCCAGCGTGGTCTAGGACGCGGCGCCGCAAGACCGCCATGCTCTGTTTGACCTTCTCACACTTCAAGGCGTGGCGGCAGAACTATCCGGGGTAGCTGGAGCATGATTCGGAAAAGTGTGAAGCGGCTTTCCGAAAAGATCATGCGCTCAAACAATAACCTAAAGCGCGATGATGATTCATCCTAATCTCATCGCGCTTTAGTTAGAACTCAATAAATTCCGTCTCTGGCCATCAATGCCCTTGCGTGGACATCTTGTTGGCGAGGGCAACGATCACGAGAATGGGCGGTCTGCGATTCAGCATGCGCATGAGCCACACATTTGGCGAGCCTTTGCCCATTGCCCAACGCACCGCCGCCCTCGCTGCAATGGTCAGCAGCCTGCGCAGGGCTCGCTCATCCATGCGAAACGTCTCGCCGAGCTTTCTGCTTTCCACCCGTGGTCCGCAGCAGCGGTGTGGAGTCCGAGCCAGGTTGCAAAGTTGCAGCCTTTCAAGGCCTGAGCTGCCGGCGCCAGTGCAACAAGTGGGAGGAGCCGTGATCGGCCCAATTCCTGGTCGTCATCAGGGGCTTGGCTTCGGCAACATGGGCTTTGGAACTGCTTTTCGGAGCGATCACCGCGAGAGCTGGCCGTGCGTTCGGCGGCGAGCGACAGGACTTCGTCTCGGAAGCTTTCAGTCTACCGCCTGCCGAAGGACAGCGACCTGATCACGGCTTCCTGGCTCCGGAGCCTGAGGTCTCACTGATGGTGTCACCACGAGGCGCTCTACCGTGAGACGCCCCAACTACAAGTGTCGAGCGGCCTGCGTCGACCAGTGCTCCGCCTCAGCAAACGGATAGCCTGGGTGGCCGCTAAGCGCCGTGGTCAACAAGGGCTTACAGAACCCAGGCGTGAGCTTTCCGCGGTGGACCACGACGCTCTCATGCCCCGTCGCTGCCTGGGCGTTCTGCCACTGCCGGTTGTAGCCGCGCTGCTCATTGGACTTGACGTGGCAAGCGGCGAAGTCGGCGTCATCAAGCGTCGCCAACTGCCGCGCGTGCACCGGCCGCTTCGTATGGATGTGCACCCACATCGGATTCGGAATTGCACCATTGCGCAGCGCCCTGGGTTGCAGCTTGATCTCAAACAGCGCACCTGGCTCGCCCTTTAACGCGCGCGGTACATCCGCAGGCGCCAATTCCTCGGCCGCCCGCAAGTGTTCAAGGTACTTCTGCGACGGAAAGGCATACGTCTTCATGCAATCAATCCTCGTCGTGGCCTTTCGCTCGTTCAAAGCCTTGGCCAGCCCCTGGGCCTCGGACCCCATCACTTTGAGCCGGACTATTTTGTCGTGCACTTCGCGCAACTGCACAGGCGTGAGTAGACCGCGCCGGCGAGGCTCCTCCAACGCGGCCACACAGGCCTGCATCTCCGTGGCCTGGGTCTGCAGGCGCTTGACCACGGTGTCCACGACGTGGTCGGCGTCCTCGGGTTTCATCTCGCGCACTTGCGAGGCGGTCCTTTGCTGACCAGCCAGATCGAATTGCAAAAGTTCGTCCAAACGCTTGAGGAGTGGCGTCAGTGCCTCCATCGACGGCGGGGCCTGCCAGATTGCCAAGTGCGTCGCCGACGATGATGCCCTCGCATGCGCCTCCTCTGCGCTCACGAGCTTCTTCGTTCCCAGATCCGAGAGCACGAGAACCTTGGCTGCTGGCGCCGTCTCGGACGTAGCGACCTGCGGCTGCGTCCGCCCGGTCGCTGAGCTCCCGGCGCCAGCGGCCGGCGTGCGCTTGCCTTTCCCCTTCCTGCGCGCTGTCGTGCCTTCCGCCAATGCAGCATCGCCGGTCGCGTTGGTCGGTATCGCAGCCCGAGCGTCGGCCGGCGGTGCAATGTTGGCTGCGGTCTTCGGCTGCAGTGCCAGGAAGCGCATCGCCTCGTGCGCAGTGACCCACGCGCCTTCCACGATCTTACCCAAGAGCTCCAATGGGAGATCGGCACCTGTTCCGACATCGCTTAGCTTGGCACCGATGTCATGCAACGCCGACGCAAATTCCGAAAGCCGCTCCATGACTCCTTCCAGAACGGCGCAGTGCTCTGCATCGAGTGCGCGTCCTTTGCTGTTTAGAACGGCATCGGCCGTCGAGACGAATGCAGGAAAAACATCTTCGATGAAGGTTCCCAGCAGACGCACCCGCCCGTTCTCACCCATCAGGATATCCCTCAAGGCTGGTTCGAACGTGCTCGCCTGCGGCTCAATCATGACCTGCGCGAGAGCGATCCGCGATTGCAGATGCATGCACTTCGTATTGAGTGCCCAGCCGGTGTGCAGCCGCAGTGCCGCCTCTTCGGCCTGCCGCATCTCGGCCGTTGTACTTGGTAAGTTGGCGGTGGCGGCGCAGACGGTCTGCATCCGTTCCGAGCGCAATGCCTTCTTTCCCCACCACGTCATGCAGGCCGCATAGCGGTCCGCCACACTAAAAACCGCTCGGCTCAGCTGGTCAGAGGGAGCGTTGGATCGGCGCATCCGGTCGAGCACGGTGGCCGCACTCTTCCTGCTCTGCTCCAAGGTGTAGATAGTCTGGGTGGCCAGTGTGTTGCATTGGTCCGCCGCATGGAGCACCTCGTCGCGGAGCCGGCGAGCCCGATCATCGGACAGAACCCTACGCGCCACATGCGGGGGCAGGGTCGTGCGGTAGTCCAGAACTTTTGCGCCTGCCTTGACGAGCTGGTCGATCCGCTCTTGCGCCTCCGACGAGTTCCGCAACACTTGCGTGGCCGCATTACGGCAAGTGTCAAGTTCCTCAAGCAGGCCGTCCATTTGTCGCTTTGCTGCCTCGATCTCGTCGCCTGTCGCCGAAATGGGGACCTCCGTACCCGAAGCTCGCGGCTGGCTGAGGTCCGGCGCCGTTCTGTCTTGAGGCCCAGAGCGCATCCGCTCCAAGACGGAATCGAACGATTGGCTACCTTCCCCAGCGGCAAGTCCTGATTCCGAGCGCGAACTGCTCGATCCCGACGTGCTGTCCGCTCTAGCAGCCTCAACCTGCGACTTGAAAGGCCGCAGCCGGCCAATGCCCGTCATATCCACCTCCGATCCAGGCGATAATGCGAAGCCTGTCAGGATAAATCGCCTGGCTGACCATTAGCTGACGAAAAGCATTCTCGCGGATGCACAAAAAAGAATCCGAATCATCGTGGCCTCCAATTCCATGGAAGATCCCGTGGTCTTGAGTCTTCTGCCCGGCAGACACCGCGTCCTGATCGCAAGCAGGCCATCAGTTCGCGGCGCAGCACTGCCAGCGCTGAACGAAGCCGGACTGGTGTAGCCCCCGGCAGGTACTGGACGTACGTGCGGCGGAGTGCCAGTGGTGCCGTCGCGCTCCAGTTGGCCGCGCGGCGTTCCCGTTCACGAGGATGTTCGATCGAAGACCTGGCGGTTCAGCGCCGCCCTTTCACAGCCGCCGCCCGGATGCGAACCAGTTCGTGATAAGTTGAGGCAATGATCGAAGCGGCAAATAGGTCATCCAGTTAAGCTGTGGTCGGTCAGCCATCATCTAAATCGGGACCGTTCGCGATGTGCTTTCGCAGGTGAACATAGGCCAACTGCACCTCGCGAGCAGTCGGGGCCTGGCGAGCCCCTCAGCCGCATCGTTGAAGACCTGCCGCGCCTCGTCCGATTGGGTGACCGCTCTCGCACCCACATCAAGTAGCTTCGGCCCGATTGATGGAGGTCGAACCTCGAGGATTGCTCGGTCGAAATCTGGCAGCAAGCTCATGAGCGCTCGATGTGCGGCCGCTTGCGCAGTTTTCCGAATTTGCGACAGCAGAGCTTCGCGTAACCGCCGTACCGCCTTGATGGCTCTCTCTTCAAGACAGAGATCATCGCTCAATGGCTGATTCCCGCTACTTCGTAACGCTAGATCAGACCGACGGCTCCACTCGGCCCTCCGTGAGCGGTGGACGGTAGATGCTTGGTCGCAACCGCTGCGCAACGGCAATGTCGTGTCGCCTTTTCCCGCACGCTCTTTCTTTCTCTGCGCCGAGACCTGCCGCTTTCTTGTGTTGCAAAGCGAGGTCTGCCACGTCTTTCCCGCTTAAGTCTGTGTTCAGCGCTCGGACGCACCTCGCCTCGTTGGCTTGATCTGGCCGAAGACCGGCTGCGCCTCGATCGTCTGAGACGCAATGCCGCCGGTGAGACTTTCTTCCCCTGGGCTAACGCCCATTCCTCGCGAGGCAAGAAAGTCTCCCCGCCGGCATCCTCCGCTTAACGCTCCGGCCCGCGGGAAGACGCGGGTGCGTCGCCGATCGTCTTCGGCCTTCAGATCGCCATCGAGGCCGCGGTGGTCGCGGGGCTCGAAACAAACCAAGGAGAAGTGACATGGCTACCATCGGTTCTTTCAAGAAGGTCGGCTCCGACTTCCAGGGCGAGATCGTCACGCTGAGCCTACAGGCCAGGGGCGTCCGCATCGTCGCCGAGGCCAACCGCTCAAACGAGAACGCTCCCAGCCACCGCGTCTATGTGGGCCGGGCAGAAATCGGGGCGGCCTGGTCCAAGCGCTCCGAGGAAGGCCGCGACTACCTCTCGCTCAAGCTCGATGACCCCTCGTTCAACGCGCCGATCTACGCGAACCTGTTCGACGATGAAGACGGCGAAGGCTGTACGCTGCTCTGGTCGCGGCCGCGCAAGACCGGCGAGTAAGCCTCACAACACCTACGCCCCGCCCGATCCAATCGGGCGGGGCGTTCTTTGACGCCAGCAGAAAAAAATGGCCCAGACCGCCGGATTGATCCGCAATCGATCGGATTTATGAATTTCGCTTCGCGATCTTGGGACGTGCTTTGCAAAATTCTTCGTCAGGCAAGATAAGGTTGACGTGACTGACGCCCAGCGTGCTTGCGAGCTCGAACAGCGTCACTACAGTCGGATTGCGCTGACCACATTTCAACCCGCTGATGTATTGTTGAGTAACGCCAAAGGCATCGGCGAATTTTCTCCTGCGTGAAGCCTTTTCGCTTCCGCAGCCTTTTCGAAACTCTGGCCGTCCAAACTGTGATGTTTTCGGCGAACTTATGCGAGCAGTCCCGCTATTTCTTCTTGTGACGTGGACGAGCCGGCTTGCGACCTTTGCGCAATGTCTTGTGGGAGGTTGCTCCCTTGGGTGGTTGGACAAAGAACTCAGATAAATGAACACCAAGCGTTTTAGCGATCCGGTCGAGAAGATCGATTGTCGGGTTCTCCTCTTGCCGCTCTACGCCGCCCAGATATGAGCGGTCAATCTCCGCATCGTAAGCCAATTGCTCCTGCGGAATACCGAGATCCACGCGGATCCGGCGCACATTCCAGGCCACAAGCGCACGAGCTTTCATGCGCCAAAGCAGCCATTGGGCCGGCCATCAAACCACTGGCTATAACCGCTCTATTACGGTAAGTTCGTCAACTGAAGATAACGAACTCGCCGCGTGAGCTGACATGAAAGAGCCGGCGTTAGATCCTGATGTCGCGGACGCGGCGCCGAATGAATCGGAGCTGACGTCCTATGACCAGCAGCATCTGGTGACGTATTGGCGACTCCTCGATGCCGAGGCGGATGGCGCTGATTGGAGCGAAGTTGCCAGGATCGTGTTGCACATCGATCCGGATCGCGAGCCAGGGCGCGCTCGCAATGCATTCGACAGCCATTTGGCACGCGCAAAATGGATGGCGGACCACGGCTACCGCGACTTGCTTCGTGTTGGCGCTCCAAAATAGCAAAAATTCATCGCCTGGATTGCGCAGGGAGAAAGAACTTCTCCCGTTGATGGCGTGATCGACTATTTGCATCACGCGTGATGCACAATTTGTGGCTACCACAACAACCCCAGGATTTATAGACACTGCGCCGCAATTTCGATTTGGCGGGAGATCACAGCAGTGTCTAAATTCGACTGGCGCTCACCGGCGTCGTATCAGAGCGTCAAAGATGGCGAGACGTCGGATTTCGCCTGGGAAATCCTCCGTCGCAATCCCAAGTATCAAGCTGACTATCGGAACACGGTTTCGAAACACGGGCAGGTGACTCCTGAATTTCGGAGGAGATGGGGCCTCTGCTTTCGCTCATGACCCGCAGAGGTCCTTTCATCAGCAGGCCATCTTCTGGGCGCCGGAGGCTTTACCGGCGGTGCTACCGATCGTTCGGAGCGCTTCCGGCTCGGATATCGTTGCCGCTGCGCTTGCGCTTGCCGAACCTGCATCGGACAGGATCAGAAAGGCGGCGGATGGTTGGCATGTTGTATTGCGCATTCAGGGAGCCAAACATCATCTGTGGCTGAAACAGGCCCCGCAGTTCGGTGCCACTTATGCATTCGAACTGCCGCCTGACGCGTTTGAGATCCGTGCCCATGCCGCAAATCGGTTGTTGCGTGCGATCAACGGTCGCCCGCCAGGACCTCCGTTTCATCATCTATCGGTACAACGACGTAAGCGATTGGCGCTGGCGCTGCGCGCCCTCGATGGATGCATGGATGGCGCCTCCTATCGAGCCATCGCCGAGGTGTTGTTTGGTTCAAGACGCGTCTCCGAGCGCGCCTGGAAAACCCACGACCTGCGCAGCCGAGTTATTCGCCTGGTTAAGGCGGGTTTGGCGCTGATGCGCCGCGGCTATCGTGCCTTGCTCCGTCCTGCGTCTCGCAAAAAATCGTGAGGCGAAAATCATTGCTCAACCTGCGAGAGGAGTCCTTTAAAGCATGATCCGGACCCGAAGGGCCGCGTTAGCGCAAAGTGTGAAGCGGTTTTCCCTCGCGACAAACGCGGAACGCGTTTGCGTGGAGATCATGCGCAAACAATAACCTAAAGCGCGATGACGATTCATCCTAATCTCATCGCGCTTTAGTGCCATCGTGACCGAACCTGGAATGCAAGTCTTGGCGTGTTGCGGAGCCATCGCCGGGTGCCGCAACACGCTGCGGGTTCATTTCGCTTGCAGTAAGCAAACGTCAGCTCTGACGCCAGACTGGCTGGACTGGGTAGGTCGGCCGAGGTCAAGCCCTCGGACGCGCTGAGGTTCCCTGAAATTTAGCGAGCTCAATTGTAGAAGAGCGGCTTGTGCATTGCCTATGCGCCTGGCGCTCGGGAAATTCTGACGAGAGCAAGCGAGCAATCGCTCTGACCTGTCCCGGATACCTCGGCCATCTCTGTCTCAAATCTCGCAGGTGGTTCTCCAATGTCAGTTTTCTTGCGCATGATAGCTGAAGCGGTGTCTCAGATTGCCATCTGAAATGACGAGGTCTGCCCGAGCCGCATGATCTTGCCCCCGCAATGTCATCATGCTGGCACGCGTTCACGAATGGCCTCCCGGCAGCGCATCTCGATCGGCCTTCGAAGCCGTGAGTTCCTCATTCAACTGCGCCGCGATCGATTTTGCCATCCGCAAATTCTCTTCCTTCTTGGTCGCGGCCAGACGTTGCGCTTGCTGAAATACCGAGGGCCCGAAAGCCAACGAGGAGTTTTCCTCAGCTTGCCGACCAATACTGTCTCGTTCGGCGCCATCAGCGGCGATGTCGAACGATCCTCCTGTCTTGCCGTCCAGGAAATCCCAGCAGGTCCGAAACAAGTGGCGATAGCCTTCCGTTGCTTCTGGCCCCTTATCAACGACGCCGGCTTGCTTTGCGAACTGAAGGTCCTGCTCATAACCGAGCTCTATCAAAAGCTCCGCCCCCACCAGGTCGGTCACGACCTGCATCTCTTCGACGCTCAAGTCAGATTGCCAAGCCTGTACTGAGCGGTCATCGACGGTTTTTCTCTCCAGGATCTTGCGATCCCCGAAAGTGCTGGTCCGAAGATAGTCCGTTTGCCCCATCGGCGCCGATGACATGTCGGCCGGAGTGTAACCAAGGCCAGCAAGCACGCACCGGATTTCCTCGTCGGGCTGCGCCACAAGGACCTCGTAGTGTACCACCTGCGTCTGAGGTCGACTGCGGTACGCTGCTAGCGCGGGCAGGCCCAGAACGAGGTCGGCGAGAGACGATGCGATTGCGGGGGTGGGCTGGCCCAGCGCGATATCGGCAAGACATGATGCGATCGCGGACGGGCAACTTGCGGCCAGGAGAGGGACGCCCCACGTCGATTTCAGTGATGCGGCAATGGCGTAGGGGTTGCGCATGAGAACGAGACGCGGTGCCTCCGGATAGAGGGAATCCAAGAAGTCGAGCACCGTCCAATAGCGCGGCGTCTTGTCTAGGAGGGTGCGCTTGCCTGCAGCGGCCAAATACCGGCCATAAGCCGCATCGGCAAAAGCGCGGGTAACGATCGCTCGATCTATCCGTCCCAAGAACTCCGAGGTTGCGGTGTGAACCAGTGATGCGCCGGCTGGGTGACGGTGGTCCACTTTACCGAAGGCCTCAAGTGCCAACATGAGCCAGGGCTCAGGCGGAGCCAAAATATCCGGGTGCCGCTGAAGCAAATGCGCTAGCAGCGTCGTCCCCGAGCGCGGAAGACCGAGAACAAAGCACAGCGCAGGCGAATTGCTTACATCGTGGTTCATCATTCAACATCCTATCCTTGGCCAGACCGAGCGTCCGTCCTGAACCCTTCGTCCGGTCGAAAGAAACATCGCCAGCAATGGCGATTCAGATGGGTTTCAACCATCCCCATCCTCAGATGACGTGCCGTTCGCGAGGATGACATCATGCCGCGACAACATCCGATGACATTGTGGTCGCGCTCTGGCTTCTTCGCTGCATGATCGCCCACCGCGCGCTTCAGATCGACGCAAGCACGGCACGTCCGATTAAGGCATTGCGTACAGAGATTGCTGGTTGTTCAGTGTTGTTGCGCACAGATTGGATCTTCTATCGCTCCCAATCGCAGCGCCTCGCGAAGACGAGCCGATCCATGTTTCGCACGATCTGGGTGCGATGAATTCAAACCATCTAGCCAGCCACAGCACTGGACCTGCAATCGGCTGCGACCAATTCCTTGCGAGGCCAGAGATCCCGAAGCATCGCTCAGTCGCACGGAGCTAAGCGATATAGAGAGCCTCTGAATACCTATACCGTGGTTTATTGGAAACAGGCGGCTACGCGACAGAGGAAGTCCGTCGCTTCGAGCCGGCACGATGCCGTTTTCCTCGCCAGCCAAAGGGTCGCAATGGGCTGGTGTTGGCCGATGCTCGCCGCAAACGTTAGAGTTCTTCTCAGAAGCCTTGGCAAAGATGATAATCGGTCCATTTCTGTGTTTGCCAACCTGACCCGTATTATCCGCCACTCGTAAGATCGGCAAAAATCAATAGTTTTGATCGAACACATTCAGAGCGTGGATTGATGCCGTATCCGTTTAACGACCCCCGTATCTGAAAGAGACACGGCAATCAGTTCTGTGCGCGTTATCCAGTCAAACTGCCGCTCGATGCAGCTTTCGATACCAGCGCAGACGCCTTATATCGTCCGTGGCGCACCATCGCGCGCCGCCCACCGGGACCTCTGTTCATTTACCCCAGCGCCGCGAAGGTTTGAGGTTGATGCTGCGAGCCGTCGAAGGAATCGATGCCCACCGCGCCATCGCACAATTGGTGGTCGACCTCGAACGATTCCTCAGCGCGCCTCTAAACCCTCGAACGACCCAGCTGACTATCGCTTTGCGTAACCTGTTTGGTGCTGAGGAGCGGAGATCGACGGATGGTGCTCTGCCTGTCATCTCGCAAGGAACGGAGCAGGGGTGCCGAAAATCAGCCCCGCATCTTCGGCATCCCCTTAAGTGCTTCTACTCCGCCATCATGCTCGTCGGCGCGCGATCAGACGCGCGAGCCCTCCAGATGAGCACGGAGCCTCTCAAATGCCCGATCCGACCGCCGGCCTGCCGCCGCGATACTTACGAACCCCCGAAGCGGCACGCTTTCTCGGCCTGTCCGGCCGAACTTTGGAAAAGCATCGCACCTATGGCACCGGGCCGACCTATCGCAAGCTTGGTGGGCGCGTTGTTTATGCGCTCGAAGACCTAAAAGCCTGGGTGGACCGCGGAGCAAAGAAATCAACCAGCGATCCCGGCATAGGCACGGTCTTGCCTGCGAAGCGGCATGCACCCATTCCGTATGCGGGCAAGGAGCGGCGCTGATCCATGTCGAACGACACATGTTTTGCTTATGGGCAACGTCACTCGGAGCGCGGCCAACTCAGATCTGTTTCGCTCATTGCCCGGCGATCTCATGCCGCGCGATGCGTCAGACCTGACGGCATATCCGCTCTTCTCGCCGGCAAAGTCGAAACGGATTGTGCCAATCGACCTCCGCGCCGGGACAATCACGATTCGTATGGAGGCTGTGCCGGAACATGGCGTGGAGCGGATTTGGGATGCGGACGTTGTGATCTGGACCGCTTTGCAGATTGTCGAGGCTCGAGATACCGGCTTGAAGCCATCCGGATTGATGAACCCACTTCATACGAGATCCTGACCTACGTAGATCGCGGCACCAGCGTGCGCGACTGCGAACGTCAAGGCAGCACTCGACCGGCTGCAATCAGTAACGGTCGTGTACGCGATCCGCCGGCCGACCGAGCGCCGCCGGCACCGCTTCTCCGGATCAACAGATGGAAGGAAACGGCAGATATGCACCGCTATGCCTGCGGAATCGAGCTGATCTTACCGGATTGGCTCTACACGGGGGTTCTCGATGATGCCCTCGTGTTGACGATCGACCGAGCCTATTTCGATCTGATTGGTAGATTTGAATGCTGGCTCGTTCGCCTCCTGCGAAAACATGGCCGACGTCAAACGTGCGGCTGGAGCTTTGATTTCGTAAACCTCCACGCCAAGTCGGGTAGCCGATCCCCGCTCAAGCACTTTGCTTACGACCCGCGCCAGTTCGTCCGTCGGCAGACTTCACCCGCGTATCGGCTTGTCATTACGCGTGACACTGACGGTGTGGAGCGATCGAACTTCGCGCCACTTCAGGTCCGTCCCCTCTGCAGAAAGGCTGGGAAGGTGCGGGCGCATCTCAAGGCCGGAGGAAAGCCTGTGAATTGCATCGTGCTATCACGGACCAGAATTTTCGTGCCATCGGCGGCCGCACCTTCGTACTATCGGGAACGGAAATCACTGCCAAGGGTTTGCTGTGCGATCGCTTTCCAATCCCCTAACTCTGCCAATCCCCAATCCCTCGGATTGCTTATAACGGGTCAGATCCGTTCGTCTGCGATCGGCAAGGTAACCGCCGCGAAAATCCAGGAGCGGCGCCGACCTCCAGCTCACGACAGCCACTCAGCTGCAGCCAACGTTATTACTGCCATTTGCCGAAAGATAAGCGCCTGTTGGCGCGGACCAGAGACGTCTGTGAACAAAGGAGCCGCTAGATGAGCGATGTCACAACCGTTGAACTCTTGTGGGTCGAAGGGCGGTTCGAGAACCGAATTCGGTTCGGCCAGCCCGTATCGGAAAAGGTCATTGACCGCCACCGCCGCGTTCTGTCATTCGCAACCGGCAGCATTTTTGCATTCGTACGCTGGACGTCCAACGATTTTGGAACCGTTCTGTCCCGCATCGACATTTTGCGCGCCGCAGTGCCCCAGCAGCGATATTCGACGGTCCCTTGGGTCAATCCCGGCGGGGAGAGCCTGATGCGATTGTCAGGTTGGACAAAGGTCGAGCGCGCACTGCAATTGATCGATGCGGTGGAGGCACTTGGTATCAATCCTGCAGATGCTGCGCCCGAGTACTGGCATCACGTTCACAACCGTCTCTCTGTCAACGAAAGCCCGCGAACCTACACCCGTGCGCGCCATCAGGCTTGGCTGCGACGTCGAAGACGGGAGCACTGATGGAACGGCTATCAATTATGCTTGCCATCTGCGGATCGGCAGCTCTGGCGCTGTGCTCGGACAGAGAGGCGCCGCCATCGTACATCTGGAACGCTTCAGACAGCGTTCCGATCGGCTTCTATCGACTGCAACCAGCGCGACAATTGACTGTCACTGAACTCGTGGCGGTTCGGCCGCCCGAGCCACTTGCGAGCTTCCTGGACTTGAACGGTTATCTGCCGACCGGTGTTCCCATGCTCAAACGCGTCCTGGCGCTGCCGGGGCAAACCGTTTGCAGAACTGGCCTCGCCATCTCCGTCGACAACATCGAGATGGGACTGGCGCGGGAGCGCGATGCACGTGGCCGGCCGCTGCCGGTTTGGCTCGGATGCCACCTCATAGCGTCAGATGAAGTCTTTCTCATGAACTGGCAGTCGGCGGATTCCTTTGATGGCCGCTACTTCGGGCCAATTCCAGCATCCGCCGTGATCGGACAAGCGCTCCCCGTGTGGACAAAGGAAGACTGATCTTGCTGAGCCTGCTTTGTGGATATGCAATACCGCCGGTCGATGGATCGCCGCACCTTCGCTCCGTCCCGGCCAGATTCTTGAAGACGATCGTGCGCGGTGCTTGTCGGCGATGGCCTCGCACGCAGCGGCCGAGCCCGCTACCCGTACCCTTCGCGAGCGCAAACGCTTGCAGTTCGATCTCTTTAGTGGCGGTCTGCGCCTTGGGTGCTGTGCTGGTTCTTGAACTCTCGTCGGACGCTTTGGCTGAGACCGCAATCCCGGCGCTTGAGTCCCATTCGCTCAGCTCCGTGGATGTCGATCCACATACCGCCTTCGTCGCCGAAGCTTCCCGCAAATTTGCGATCCCGGAGCACTGGATCCGTGCTGTCGTGCGGGTCGAGAGCGGCGGAAACGTGGGCGCCGTTTCCTCTCGGGGAGCATTGGGCCTGATGCAAATCATGCCTGAGACCTGGGTCGACCTGAGTATTCGCTACAGCCTCGGTGTCGACCCCTTTGACCCCCGCGACAACATTCTCGCAGGCACCGCCTACCTTCGCGAGATGCTCGATCGGTTTGGGTCGGGAGGATTTCTCGCAGCTTACAACGCCGGTCCAGAGCGGTACGAGGCGCATCTGGCTACGGGGCGACCACTACCTCGGGAAACGCAGGTTTACGTCGCCAGGCTCGCAGGATTGATCGGAATCACACGAGACCGGTATGCCACTTTGGCTGCCCGACGCACTCTTACGTGGCAGCAGGCAGCACTATTCTTTGATCGCTCCGACGGCGCGTCGGTCAATGCCAGATCGACATCGGCTCTGCATTCAATGAACAGCCCGAAAGATCTCTCGAACCTGGGAATGCTTGCCTTCGTATCTGGCGCGACCAAGCTCTTTGTGCAGCGATCAACCGAAGCGGAGTCCCGATGATCGCAATCGCATTTCGTCGCATGTTGTCGAAGTTTGTCGCGCGTTGGAGAGTGCTGGGGAGGGAGCAGGGGCTAGTCGATCGCGGATGGCAGGATAAAAGCCGCAAGGTGCGGCCGGTCGGTCGGGTGAGAATTGCCAGCAAATTCAGATACGCTCCAAACATTGCGAACATCTGCCACAACTTGTCATTTTCGCCACGACACTGTTTTGGCTCGACTTTCTGCACATTGCGGGGACCAAGATGACGCGTAACGATGATTTTCGCGTCCGCCCAGGCCAAATTCGCTCGACACGCTGGCCGCGGGCAAAGCCCTTCCTGGCGCAAGCGCTCCAAGCCGCGCAGAAGGCCGGCGGTCTTTCACGTCGTGCCGGCACTCGTGGCGGCCGGTTTGGGCGTGGGCGCGCTGCGACCCTTAGCGCCAACCGGCTCCTGCAAGAACGAGGCCGCGGTGCCATGGTCAAGGCGCGTGTCGTGCGGCGGATGCGCTCGCCAGGCGGCCTGCGGGCCCATA
Organism: Bradyrhizobium sp. CCGUVB23; assembly: GCF_024199885.1. Classification (NCBI taxonomy): domain Bacteria; kingdom Pseudomonadati; phylum Pseudomonadota; class Alphaproteobacteria; order Hyphomicrobiales; family Nitrobacteraceae; genus Bradyrhizobium; species Bradyrhizobium sp. CCGUVB23. The sequence continues at coordinate 2,501,949 of NZ_JANADQ010000001.1, read as the reverse complement.
TCGGTTACCTGCGGCGTGACGGCGTCACCCGTGACGGATCGCGTGGCGAACTATTCGATGCTGCCGGAGATGGCGCAGATGGCCGAGGCTTTGCCGAGCGCTGCGAGAACGATCGGCATCATTTTCGCTTCATCGTCTCGCCGGATGACGCCGGCGAATTGGGAAGCTTACGGAGCTTTACGCGCGAGTTGATGGATCAGGCCTCACGCGATCTCGGTACGCGGCTCGACTGGGTCGCCATCGACCATTGGAACACTGAGCATCCGCATATCCACATCCTTGTGCGCGGCCGTGCAGACGATGGTTCCGATCTGGTGATCAGCCGCGATTATATCAGCAAAGGCCTGCGGGCCCGCGCAAGTGATCTCGTCACGCGCGAGCTTGGTCCCCGATCGGAGCTTGAGGTTCGGCGCGGCCTTGAGGCAGAGGTTGCGGCCGAGCGCTGGACGCGGCTTGACCGCGCGCTTGCTCGGGAAGCGGGACGGACGGACGGGGTGATCGATCTGCGGCCAGAGCGCGGCGGCGGGTCCGACCCATTGCGCGAGATCCGGATTGGCCGGATGCGGACGCTCGAGCGGCTGGGGCTCGCTGAGCCCGCCGGTCCCGCGCGTTGGGTTCTCGCCCCTGATACGGAGCTGCGCTTGCGTGCGCTTTCAGAACGCGGCGATATCATCAAGCGGCTGCACAAGACACTCGCAAAGGATGGCGCCTCTCGTGCGCCATCCTCCTGGGCGCTCGAAGGCGAACGCCATGGCGAACTCGTTATCGGCCGCCTTATCACCCGCGGCCTCGATGATGAGCTCAAGGGATCGGCATTCGCCGTTGTCGACGGGATTGACGGACGTGTGCATCATCTCAGGCTTCCCGACATCGATGCGGCCGGCGACGGTCCGGTTGGCGGTATCGTCGAACTGCGTCGCTTCGAGGATACGAGGGGCCGCCAGCGAATCGCGCTTGCCGTCCGCTCAGATCTTAATCTCGACCAGCAGGTGGCTTCGGAAGGGGCGACCTGGCTCGACCGGCGCCTGGTCGCTCGTGAGCCTGTCGATCTCGCGCGCGGCGGTTTCGGCGCCGAGGTTCGGGCCGCGCTCGATCGCCGGATCGATGCGCTGGTAGAGCAGGGGCTTGCCCGCCGGGATGGCGACAAAGTCACATTAGGCCGCAACCTGATTGGCACTTTGCGCAACCGTGAGCTCGTTACCGTGGGTCGGCGCTTGGCCTCTGAAACAGGGCTGGCGCATTTGCCCGCTGAGGCGGGAGAGACCATCGCGGGCGTTTACCGCCAAAGGGTCTCGCTCGCCTCCGGTCGCTTTGCCATGATCGACAACGGGCTTGGCTTCCAGCTCGTGCCCTGGACACCGTCGCTCGAGCGTGAGCTGGGCAAACAGGTCAGCGGCATCGCAGGTCCCGGCGGGGTCGACTGGAGTTTTGGGCGCAAGCGCGACCTTTCGCTCTAACCCGCCGATCTCTTCGCCATGCTGCGCGACACCGCGACCTCGACAGGATAGCCGTTGAATGGCGCCCTCGCCGTGCGCATCAATTCTGGCCATGCCCGCAACGAAGATTCTTTGGGGTCAACTGCTCTTTGTCTCGATGGTCGTGCTCGCTTTCCTCTGGGCGGCCACCGAATGGACGGCTTGGCGTCTGGCTTTCCAGCCGCAGCTCGGGCCAGCCTGGTTCATGATCGCGGGCTGGCCTATCTACCAACCGGCTGCCTTCTTTCTTTGGTGGTTCGAGTTCGACGCCTACGCGCCTGTCATCTTCGTCAAGGGAGCGTGCATCGCCGCAAGCGGCGGGATCGCATCGGTCGGCGTCGCCATCTTCCTTTCGGTGTGGCGGGCAAAGGAGGCTCAGCATGTGACAACATATGGGTCGTCCCGTTGGGCGGATGCGCGGGAGGTTCGCCGTGCGGGACTTCTGGGGCAAGATGGCGTCGTGCTCGGTCGCTTCGAGGGCCGTTACCTCCGGCACGATGGACCCGAGCATGTCTTGTGCTTTGCCCCGACCCGTTCCGGCAAAGGTGTCGGCCTTGTCATTCCGACACTGCTGACCTGGCCGAACTCCACGATCGTCCACGACATCAAGGGCGAGAATTTCCAGTTGACGTCCGGATGGCGCGCCCGCTTTGGGCCAGTGCTGTTATTTGACCCGACCAATCCGGCGAGCGCGGCCTACAATCCTCTGCTCGAGATTCGCCGGGGCGACTGCGAGGTCCGCGACGCCCAGAACATCGCCGACATTCTCGTCGATCCCGAAGGCGCGCTCGAGCGTCGCAATCACTGGGAGAAGACCAGCCATTCCCTACTGGTTGGGGCAATTCTCCATGTTCTCTACGCGGAACCAGACAAGACGCTTGCCGGCGTTGCCAACTTCCTGTCGGACCCGTTGCGCCCGATCGAAACGACCCTGAACGCGATGTTGGCGACGCCCCATCTGGGAGAGCGTGTCCATCCGGTCGTGGCTTCGGCGGCGCGCGAACTCCTCAACAAGAGTGAAAATGAACGTTCCGGCGTACTGTCGACCACGATGAGCTTCCTAGGGCTCTACCGGGACCCCGTGGTTGCCAAGGTCACGGGGCGGAGCGACTGGCGTATTCGCGATCTTGTCGATGGACCCCGACCGATCTCGCTTTACCTTGTGGTGCCGCCCTCCGACATCGCCCGGACAAAGCCCTTGATGCGGCTCGTGCTCAACCAGATCGGGCGGCGGTTAACCGAGAGCCTCGATACCGACCGACGGCGGCAGAAGCTGCTCCTGATGCTCGATGAGTTCGCAGCCCTCGGCCGGCTCGACTTCTTCGAGAGCCAGCTCGCCTTCATGGCAGGCTATGGCATCCGCAGCTTTCTCATCACCCAGAGCCTGAACCAGCTCGAGCGCGCCTATGGGGCGAACCACGCAATCCTCGACAATTGCCATATCCGCGTTGCCTTCTCGACCAACGACGAGCGCACGGCCAAACGCGTGTCCGACGCGCTCGGAACTGCCACCGAAATGCGCGCGATGAAGAACTATGCCGGGCATCGGCTCTCGCCATGGCTTGGCCACCTGATGGTCAGCCGCCAGGAAACATCTCGTCCGCTGCTCACACCCGGGGAAGTCATGCAGCTCTCGGCCAGCGAGGCCGTTGTGATGGTCTCAGGCGTGCATCCCGTGCGCGCGCGCAAGGTCCGCTACTACGAAGATCCGCAATTACAAGGCCGGATATTAGGCCCGTCGCGCAGCGTTCCAGTCGGCTTGGTCTCGCAGCCCGACGATTGGTCGGCCCATACACCGATTCCGCCCTCGATCGATCTGCTTACCGCGTTGAAGCGCAACGTCCGCGAAGGGAATGGTGGCATTCGACGCGAGCCAGAACTGCCTCAGCAGGAGGAGGTCGTGATCTCAGCGCCGCGCGCCGATAACGAATTTGATGCCATGCTCGATGATAGCGATGCCGATGCTGTGCAAGCGACGGCACCGAACCGCTCGATGCAGGGGCTTGCACGTTCGGTCAGCCTCGACCCCGACGATAAGATGGGCCTCTGAGGATGGCGCGATGAAGAAGGCCCAGCTCAGCATCTACCTCGATCCAGAGATCTTTCGCAGCCTTGAGGCATTCGCAAAACGTCAGGGCAAGCCCAAGTCGCTGGTTGCGGAGGCTGCCATTGCCTCCTTTCTGTCTCCCGATGAGTTCGAAAGGCGGGAAGCGGCGATAGCCAAGCGGCTCGACCGGATCGTGCGCGTGCTCGAGCGCCTGGAGCGCAATGACGGTGTTACCCTGGAAACGATTGCCCTGTTCATCCGCTTCTGGTTGACGGCAACTCCGGCATTGCCGGAGCAATCGAGCCCAGCAGCGCGCGCCAAGGGCGCTGAACGCTACGATCGCTTTGTCGAAGCGCTCGGACGGCGGCTCTCCAGCGGATCGTCGCTTCTCAAGGAAGTCAGTCTCGAATCGTATGACACGGGAAGTCTTGATCCGACACAAGACAAAGCCGAGCCCGCCTGATCGACCCGCCATTTCTTTCGCTACGCCAGACCGCGATCGCCATCGTCAGAGCTGAAGCACTCTCGATGATATTCTTTCATTCCTGTCAGGTGCACTGGCAGTTCACCGCCGGCTTTCGCGCCCAGCACGGCCGCTTCCTTCTGTTCCCACCAACGCGAAGTCGTCAGCCTATAACCCGTTGGCCGCGGCGAGTGGGAGGTGTGCGACGTCCAGAACATCGCCGACATCCTCGTCGACCCTGATGGTAACCTCGAGAAGCGGAACCACTGGGCGAAGACCAGCCACGCATTGCTAGTCGGCGCCATTCTCCATGTCCTCTACGCAGAGGAGGACAAGACCCTCGCCGGCGTCGCGACCTTCCTGTCCGATCCTGAGCGGCCGATCGAGACGACGCTCGCGGCAATGATGCGCACGGCGCATTTAGGCGAGGCCGGCGTCCATCCCGTCGTCGCCTCCGCCGCACGTGAGCTGCTCAACAAGTCCGGCAACGAACGCTCCGGTGTCCTGAGCACGGCAATGTCGTTCCTAGGCCTCTACCGAGATCCCGTCGTGGCAGAAGTGACACGACGTTGCGACTGGCGGATCACCGACATTGTCGGGAGAGGTCGAACGTCCACGCTGTACCTCGTCGTGCCGCCATCGGACGTCAACCGCACAAGACCGCCGATCCGGCTGATCCTCAATCAGATCGACTGCCGCTTGACCGAGGATCTTAAGGCCAAGGCAGGACGACGCCGGCTCCTCCTGATGCTCGATGAATTTCCTGCGCTCGGCCGGCTCGACTTCTTTGAGTCCGCGCTAGCCTTTATGGCCGCCGGCTCGAGAAGGTCTACGGGCCAAACAACTCGATCCTCGACAACTGTTACGTTCGGGTCAGCTTCGCGACCAATGACGAAAGGATGCCAAAGCGGGGTGTCCGACGCACTGGGGATGGCGACCGAGATAAAGGCGATGAAGAACTATGCCGGCAGCCGGCTGGCACCCTTGGCTCGGTCACCTCATGGTGTCGCGGTCGGAGACCGCCCGCCCGCTCCTGAGCCCCGGCGAGATGATGCAGCTCCCGCCATCAGATGAGATTGTCATGATGTCGGGCCTCCATCCGATCCGCGAGGACAGCCGTTTTCAGGAGCGCATCTTGGCGCCACCGGCGCTGACCAAGCCCAGCGACAGCCGGCCGGACGATTGGAGTTCACGGCCACTCCCGCCGCGCCCCCACGGCCCCGCTCGCCTCGGCCGACGACCGGACCGACGTAGATGACCCGAACAGCGCCGACCGGCGGCAACTGGAACTGGCTCGTGACACTGTGGAGAAGAAGGAACCCCTCGACAACGAGTTCGCGTCTGACGTCGTGGATGAACTCGATGAAGACGCCCAATGCGCATCTCTGTGAGAGGTTGGGGGCGAGATTTGGGAGAGACCGAGATCATGGTTGGCGGTCTCCACGACGATCCCACCGGGATGACCGGTGCCCGAGGCTCTGGTCAAGAAGACGCTCTACATCAGTTTCTTCGCCTTCATCATCACCAATTTCAAAAGTCTCTCAAGGGTCATCTTCAACAGCTTCGCCGGTCTCGGCCTGAAGGCCGGCGGCTCGTCGATCTCGACAGCGGACTTCCTGCGGCCCGGCCGGCTCGCACAGGTCGGCCCTCGACGCCGGGCAGCCGCTGCTGGACGCGGCAAGCCAGATATGGGCTTCACCAGATTCTTGGCCAATTTCGTCCAGATCGCCGTGCTGATGGTGTCCTGGCTCTTGGTGCTCATCGCCTCCTTCATTCTGACGGTGCAACTGTTCGTCACGTTGCTCGAGTTCAAGCTGACGATGCTTGCCGGCTTCATCCTCATTCCCTTCGCCCTCTTCAACAATACCGCCTTCCTCGCGGAGAAGGTGCTGGGCAACGTCGTCGCCTCCGGCGTGAAGGTCATGGTGTTTGCCGTCATCGTCGGCATCGGCACCGGGCTGTTCTCCAAGTTCACCACTGTCCATGCTGGAGGTCAGCCGACCATCGAGCAGGTGCTCTCCGTCGTGCTCGCGGCGCTCGCCTTTCTCGGCCTCGGCATCTTCGGGCCCGGCATCGCAACCGGTCTTGTCTCAGGTGCGCCGCAGCTCGGCGCGGGTGCTGCCGTCGGCACCGGCCTTGCCGTCGCCGGTACGGCGATGGCGGGGGGCGCCGCGCTTGGCCTAGCCGGAAGGGGAGCGATGGTCGCAGCCTCCGGGGCCGCGGCGGCCGCACGTGGTGGCGCGTCGATGGCGGGCGGCATCCTCCGCCTACAGCCTCGCCTCAGCCGACCGGTCCGGCGCCAGCGGTGTCGCCTCCGGTCTCGCTGGTGCGAGCCGTGCTGCGGCAAGTAGCGCGGCAGCACCCGTCAGGCGCGCCACTGAGCAAGCGGCAGCTACGATGATGGAGAGCTTCACCTCTGGCGCCCGCGCCGGTGTCGCAAACACGGGTGGCTCCTCGACCATGGGGACCATCGAGAGCAGCGCGGCTGCAAACGATAGAGCCACCTCTGGAGCGGCCGTCGATAAGGGGCCGCCCGCCTGGGCCCAACGCGTCAAACGCAATTAGGCGGTTGTTCACGGCGCGCAGACGGCCGCGCAAGCCCTCAAGTCCGGCGACAGTCATGGCGGCGGCCACTCCGTCGACCTCTCGGGAGGAGAATAATCAGAATAATCAATGTCAGTCTTCAGGCGATCGTCGGTCCGCTACGGCCGCACGCCCGAACCCGAAACTCCCTATCAGCGCGCGGCGCGCGTGCAGGCGAAGAACTGGCGGCTGATGGCCTTTGGTTCGCTGACCCTTTCTTGCGGTCTCGCCGGCTGGCTCGTCTGGCAATCCACGCATGGCACCGTCGTTCCCTGGGTGGTGCAGGTCGACAAGCTTGGCGAAGCACAAGCCGTGGCGCCCGCTGAGGCCGATTACCGGCCGAGCGACCCGCAGATCGCCTGGTACCTCGCGCACTTCATCGCGATGGTACGCTCGCTTCCCGCCGACCCGATCATTGTGCGGGAGAACTGGCTGAAAGCGTATGATTTCACGACCACGGCAGGCGCGATGGCGCTGAACGATTACGCCCGTGCCAACGACCCCTTCGCCAGTCTTGGCAAGCAGCAGGTCGCAATCGACGTCTCCAGCGTCATCCGCGCCTCGCCCGACAGTTTTCGCGTGGCCTGGGTGGAGCACCGCTATCAGGACGGAGCGCTCGCCGGCACCACACGTTGGACCGCGATACTCACCATCGCGATTCAGCCGCCCACAGACGCCGATCGGCTGCGCAAGAATCCACTCGGCATCTACGTCAACGCCATCAATTGGTCAAAGGAGCTGGGACAATGACCCCGCCGATTTCTTTGGGCGCCGGCCGTCCGGCTTCGCGTCTCTCCATCGTTCAGCCAAGCCGGAAAATCCGCGATACGTGCTTCTGTAAATCCGCCCTTGCGGTTTTGCTGATGTCCGTCTCGGCGCTCGGCGGCTGCGCACACAATTTCATCCCGCCCGACATCAACTACGATAGTGCCGAGCCGGCAACCCTCACCACGGATCCGCCGCCACCACCGGTCAAGATCGTGGAAATGCCAAAGCCCCTGCCGCTGCCCGGGCAGTTGAAACCGCTCGCCGCGGGCAAACGCGTCCCGGAAGCCGCAGATCCCAAGGTTCGCGTCAAACAGGCCAACGCCGCGGCACGCGTGCAGCCGGTCCGCAACGGCTTCATCAACGCTGTCCAGGTCTATCCGTTCTCCGGCGGAGCCCTCTACCAGGTCTATGCGGCGCCCGGCCAGATCACCGATGTCGCCCTTCAGGAGGGCGAGCAACTCACAGGCTCCGGTCCGGTCGCCGCTGGCGACACCGTGCGCTGGATCATCGGTGATACCGAGAGCGGGGCGGGCGCGACCAATAAGATCCGTATCCTGGTCAAGCCGACGCGGCCGGAGTTGATCACGAATCTCGTCATTAACACCGACCGGCGGACCTATCTCCTCGAGCTGCGCTCGACGGAGAAGACCTACATGGCCTCGGTCTCCTGGCAGTATCCGAGGACCAGCTCATCGCGCTGTGGCAGCAGAATGCGACGGCAGAGGCCGCAGCGCCAATCGCGGCTGGCGTCGATCTCGGCTCGATCAACTTTCGCTACGCGATCGAGGGCGATGATCCAGCCTGGCGTCCGCTGCGCGCCTTCGATGACGGGAGCAAGGTTTACATCGAATTCCCCAGCGGGATCGTCCAGGGCGATATGCCGCCACTGTTCGTCATCGGTCCGGCCGGCGGATCCGAACTGGTGAACTACCGCGCGAACCGCAACTACTACATCGTCGATCGCTTGTTCGCCGCCGCCGAACTGCGTCTTGGCGACAAGGATAGCGAGCGACGCGTGCGCGTTGTTCGCACTGACGGAAGCCCGCGCTCATGGCGATAGGCAGCGAAGACGAACGTCAGAGCGACATCCCACCCGTGACGCCGCCGGATCTTCGGCTCCGAGGGGAGCAGCCACCGGTCACCCGCCTCTCCCGCAAGATGCTGATCGGCCTTGGCGCAGTGTCTGCGCTGGCGGTCGCGGGAGCGCTCGGCTACGCGCTTCAGAACAGCAACAAGCAGGAGTCCGGCCAGGAGTTGCTCAGCACCCAGAATAGCCCTTCGGCCGAGGGCCTCGCCGCCTTGCCGGAGGATTATACGGGCTTGCCGCGCCTGGTGCCGCCGCTCGGGCCGCCGCTGCCCGGCGATCTCGGCAAGCCGATCCTCAACGCTGGCGCTGCACCGAACACTGTGGTCCCCGGAACGACGTCCGATCCGGAGGCGCAGCGGAGAAGCCAGGAGATCGAGGCGGCCCGCGTCAGTCGCCTCTTCGCCCAGACTGTTCAGCAACCGCAGAGCGTCGGCCAAATCCTCCCGAATAGCTCAACACCAACGGCGACGACCCTGGCCACGACACCACCCGTCGATGCCGGGTCCGCCCAGAACATGCAGGACCGCAAGACGGCTTTTCTCAACGCTTCGACCGACAAGCGCACCGTCAGTCCGGACCGGCTCGAGGCCAAGGTCTCTCCGTATGTCGTGCAGGCGGGCACCGTGATCCCGGCTGCGCTCATCACGGGCATACTGATCGGCCAATATGACAGCTCCGTCGCGTTCGGCCAGAGCCGCATCTTGCTGGTCTGGACCCGCATCATTATGCCGGATGGCAACTCGATCGGGCTCGAACGCAGCCCGGCGCCGACACCGGTGGTTATGCCGGGCTCGAGGACGAGGTCGACAACCATTGGGGCATGCTGTTCAAGGCCGCCGTTCTCTCGACCATGCTCAGCGTCGGCGCCGAGGCGGGCACGAGCCAGAACGAGAACAATCTCGTTCAAGCGATCCGTAGCGGCGCGTCCAACAGCATCAGCCAGACCGGCCAGCAGATCGTGCAGCGTCAGCTCAACATCCTGACCATTCGGCCAGGTTTTCCGGTCCGTGTAATTGTTACGCGAGACTTAGTCCTGGCTTCCTACCGGAAAGGAGGAGCACTGTGACGAAGCTCAAGCTTGGACCGCTCGCGGACGACAAGCCGGTCAAGCTCACGATCGAGCTGTCGGCGGCGGTCTTCAGGGATCTTAAAAGCTACGCCGAGGCGATCGCGCGCGAGAGCGGACAGTCGGCCCCCGGTCCCGCCAAGCTCATCGCTCCGATGATCCAAAGATTCATGGCGACAGACAAAGGGTTCTCAAAGGTGAAACGCGCCGCAACAAATCGATAAAGGGACAATCGTTCAGCGTTGCCTTGTGAGAGGCGGCCAAAGCCTATTCCCCAAGTCAAATCCGCCTCATGGACCAGAATTTTGCTCTACGGAGACGCGTTCAGGTGAGGAGGAAGTCGATGCCACGGGTGTGAAGAGGCTGTTAGGAACCAGCAGCGAGTTTAGCGACGTTTTTGAGCATGATGCATGCGAAGGCGATGAGGTGGAGGTCGGCGAGGGTCTGAGCGCATCGCTCGTAGTCTTTGACAAGTCTTCGGAAGCGTGTGGCCCACGCGAAGGATCGTTCGACGACCCATCGCCTTGGGAGCAGCACGAAGCCTCGTTTGGCCTCCGACAGCTTTATGACCTCGAGGGCAATGCCGTGTTCTGCAGCCGCCGTTGCAGGCTTGTCGCCTGTGTAGCCCTGGTCAACGAAGGCGACTTCGACGCTCTGACCAGTCTCTGCCTGAATCGTCTTGGCGATCCGGCCAATCTCGGCGCGATCGTCGGTGTTGGCGGGCGTGACATGCAGCGCCGGAAGATGGCCGAGCGTATCGACGGCCAGATGCAGCTTCGAACCTTTCTTGCGCTTGGCTCCGTCGTAGGCGCCGCGGGCGCCACTCTCGGGCGTCGAGCGCAGAGTTCGACTGTCGATGATGGCGGCGGTCGGCTGCGCGGGTCGTCCAGCCGCAAGGCGCAGGATGACGCGCAGATCCTCGGCCAGGGCCTCAAAACAACCCGCGCGCAACCACCGCTGCGCCTGTTGATAGACGATCTCCCACGGCGGCAAATCGTTCGGCATCCAGCGCCAGGGCGCGCCGGTCTTCACGATATAGCGCAGGCCGTTGAACACCTCGCGAAGTGCGTGCGTCCGCTGCGAGGCGTCCTCGGGCAAAAGTGTCAGATACGGCGCAACAAGCGCCCACTCGTCATCGGAAACGTCAGAAGGATAAGGCTCGCGGGGAATCGACATCCCCCAAACCTCAACATCTATGATTAATCAGTCCCTAACAGCCTCTAGAAGTTCGAGGTCGATGCCGTAGGAGAGTCGGATGCCGGCGGGTCACCAAAGGCTGTGCCCGAAACTGTTGCGACACCAGCTTCCATCAGTAACGCGTTAACGACCTCATCGGCGTCGAGCTCACGCCCACTGATCTCGGCGCGGCGCTGCAATTCGGTAAGATCGAGATAAAAATAGTATCCACCTTGGGCCGCGGGCTGTGGCACCGATGTTAGTGCTGACAGGATCGAGAGCCCGAGCGCCCGTGCGTTAGCAACGTGACCCTGCAATTCCAGTTGGAAGGCAGTATTTCGGATTCCAGATGATGGAGCACCGCATGCTGTGCTGCATGGCAGCATTCCCAAACGAGTATGTTGTTGTGTGCATGAGAAACGACTGCCGTAAGTTATCGGGAAACCAGATATCGCGCTTCCGAACGGGCGAGTTCGTCGTATTCCAACAGCGCGAAGACCTCGTCGAGCGTGGCGATACGTGGCTCAACGCCGGCAACGCCTTCCTCGGCCATGATCTCATTGCAGACTTGCCGCATTGCCGCCATTGCAGCTCGCATGGAGTGGTTCGCCCAAATCACTGTCGAGATGTCGGTATCGCGATATGCTGAGACCGGGGTTCGGAAGTATTTCGTTGGAACGATGACGACCGGCAGCCGGTTCTGCCAGGCACTCACAAATGAAAGGATCTCGTCCGCGCTACTCGTTCGTGAGTGGATAAGGATCGCATCGGCTCCCGCGTCAGCGTAAGCGTGAGCGCGCAAAATTGCTTCGTCCATTCCATGACCGCCGATCAGGGCTTCGATCCGAGCTACGAGGACCAGGTCTTCCCCGACGGTATCCTTCACGGCCCGCAGACGGCCGGAGAATTCATTGACATCGGCGAGGGGATGCCGCTCGCCAACAAATGAGTTCATCTTCGGAAAACAACTGTCCTCGAGCGCGACGCCGGCTGCGCCACGCTGACGGAGCTTGCGCGCCAAGAGGCGTGCATTATTGAAGTTTCCAAAGCCGCCATCGCCGTCAACGAGCACAGGAAGCGCGGTCGAGTCCACGATGCGCTCGACCACGTCGACGAACTGACTCCATGAAGCTTCGTTGGCATCGCGGTAGCCGAGAGAGGTGGCAATCGACAGGCCCGACGCCCAGAGACCTTTGAATCCTGCACGCTTGGCGATCGCGGCGGAGAGTCCGTCATGCGCTTCCATGAGGAACGAGAGCTCGCTATTGGAGCAGACCAGAGCGCGCAGCATTTCTACGGACGACGAAACAGCCGATCGGCTAGGTCCGTTATCGAATACATATTGTGGTTGATGTTGCATGCCGAAATCCTTGCAGGTCTCGTTCGACCTGCCGACGTTCATCCACCGAAAGTGACATGTTTCTGTCACGCAGATCAATTGCTAGCGTTGGTAGTTGACTGAGGCGCAAAATTGTTATGTGGAGGCGAATTGATGCAGGGCGTCGCGGCTCCGCCCCGACAATTGTAGGGTGTACGTTCGTTGGTATCAGAATTCAAAAGATAGGTGTTCGATCGGAGGCAATTTGCCCACCGAGTCTGTAGTCGCTTCATCAATGTTGATCGCGGCGGTCTTCGCATTGTTGAGGCTCCGCGCCAGACGCTAAGCCCGAGGCTCCTCGCATTGTAGGACCCCTTTGGATTGCTACCGTTGAAGTGGTCGAACTAACTCGACGGGGCTGTCGTGTCGACCCGGATCACGATGGCACCTCAACTTGCGCAGTATTTGCCGTGATTCAGATTTTGAGGAACATACCAGAAGCATGGGATCGGCTACGAAGCTCAATAGCCGCTCTGGGCAAGTACTGCGAGATGGAGATCAAGCGTCTCTGATGCCGACTGTCGAAGTTGCGACAGGCTGTCGGGGCAGACACGTCAGCTTGAGCAAATATTCTTACAAATCAAGCCCCTCGCAATTGGCACAAGTCTTGAACGATGGATGTCATCCAGCATCGCCTCCCTAACGAGTCGGAGTCATGGTTTACAAGATTGGGGCTTCTCAGTTCACTGGATGCGGCGGGTATGCATTCGACCGCGCCAAGGTCGCTAAGCGCCGCAATGCGCGTCCGCGCACGAGTGTTTCACCGTGATCGAACACCCGGGCATAGCGGTTCGTGGCGCCTCCGATGCGCGCGCGCTCTACGGCGCCGCGCCCGTGCCCGGCGCCGTGCCTGCCGGCGCTGACGTCCGTGATGCGGCCGACTTTGAGCAGCTCGAAGCCGAGGTGCGGCGTATGGAGGTTGACGGACCAGCCGCGGTCGATTGGCGGAAAGTCTGTAAGCTTTCGCTTCATATCCTGGCGAACCAATCAAAAGACATTCTGATCGCCTGTTGGGCTGTCTATGGTCTCTTTCGCATCGAGGGATATCAGGGTCTTGCCGTGGGACTAGCAATCTTGCGCGGCATGATGGACGTGCATTGGGATGGGCTTTATCCCCCGATCAAGCGGGAACGTGCACGGGTTGGAGCGGTCGATTGGCTCGTTGGTCGCCTTGGGCCGGCCGTGGCCGAAACTGCGGCGATTGAAGCCGATTATCCAGCGGTGCTTGCCGCCTATGAAGCGCTTGATGACCTGGATCACCAGTTCGGCGATAAATTGGTCAACGAGCACGTTGTCTTGGGCGAGCTTTTCCGGGCGCTGAAGCCGCATTACAAGGAAGCCAAACGCGCGGGCGCCGAGGCAGAGGATCGCGTGGCCGACGCGGTCTGTGCTGCCGAGGAGACCTCGGCCGCGCCGGCGAAAGCTCGGCCCCCGGCTGATGGGCCTCAACATGCGGTACCACATCGGGCGGTCCTGGGCGGCGTCGATGGCGACTGGGCCGAGTTCACGGAGCGTTTACCGGATATGCTCCGGCAGGCAGCGGCCGCCGTGCGCGCCGCCTCGCCGACAAACCCGAAGGCCTATCTGCTCAATCGCGTCGGCTCGTGGATGCGTTTTGACGCGCTCCCGCCCGATTCGGGTGGCCGCACCGAGATATTTCCGCCCGCCGATAGCATCGTCGCGTTAGAAGTAAAGGTGGTGGCCGGTCAGCACGCCGATGTTGTGAATTTGGCCGAAGAGATCGCCTGGACGGGACCGTTCTGGCTCGACGCTCACCGGCATGCGGCCGAGGCGCTGGAGCAAATGGGGCCGTCATTTGAGGCGGCAGCCACGGTGGTACGCGGGGCAGTAACCATGCTGGTTACACGCTATCCGCGGATCTTGGAATTTCATTTCAACAACGGCAGGCCGTTTGCAGATGACGAAACGCGTGCTTGGGCCGCAGCGGTGATAGACGCGACGGCGGGCCCTGATCCCGTGGAGGAAGCTGTCGCTGACGCATACAAGCTCATCGGTGAAGGGCAGCCGCAGGCGGCGCTGGAGAGGCTGTCGCGGGCGCTGGATGGAGCGATCTGCGAGAGAGCGCGTTTCGTCGGCCAGCTTGCGCAAGCGCGTTTCTGCGTCGACACCGGATTCGTCACGACCGCCGTCCCGCTGTTAGATCACATTGAAGGGGTTGTCGCTAAGCGCGACCTGGAAAGTTGGGAGCCCGCGCTTGCGCTTGAAGCTGCCGAACTGCGCTTCCGCGCAATGACCCATTCCGAGTCGCAACAGATGATCGACGAGCCTCGCCGTCGCCTCGCGCTGGAGCAGATCCGAATGCGAGCAGCACGGATCGACATCGCACGGGCGAGCCGCCTAGGTCGCGGCTGAGTTCGTCAAAGCCAAAGGGCTAACGGGAGCTGGTATGGCACAAGAAAGCTCGGTCGCTCCGAAGGAGCGCGTTAATATCCGCTTCAAGCCGGCAACCGGCAACCTCAAGGAGGATGTCGAGTTGCCGCTCAAGCTGATGGTTTTGGGCGACTTCACCGGACGGGTCGATGATTGTCCCATAGAGGACCGAGAACTCGTCGATATCAACAAGGACAACTTTAACGAGGTCGTCAAAGGTAAGAAACTAAGCCTTGATATTTTGGCTGAGAACAAGCTCGACGAATCGCCTGAGGCCGGCAAGCTGTCGGTAACGCTGAAGTTTGAGAGCCTGAAGGATTTTGAGCCCGAGCGTGTCGCGCAACAAATCTCCGAAGTTCGAGCGCTGACCGAATTACGCGCAGCGCTGATCGCTCTGAAGAGCCCGCTTGGCAATGTGCCGAACTTCCGTAAGGCCATCCAGAACTTGCTCGAAGACGACGGCGCTAGGCCGCGGCTACTTGGCGAGCTCACCGGCAAGCCGGAGTAAGTGGCATGAGCGAGGGTGCTATGACTGACGCAAGCGCGCAGCAAACTGCCGAAGTCACTACTACGACCACTGAGCTTTCGCTGCTTGATCAGGTTCTCGTCGAAACAAAAATCACACCACGCGACGAGGGGTACGACCTCGCCCGCCGGGGTGTTGCGGCTTTCCTTGCCGAGCTCATCAAACCGGGGCGGGCCGATGGGAAGGTCAACAATGCGCTCATCGATCGGATGATCGCGGAGATCGATCGCAAGATCTCGGCTCAGCTCGATGCCGTGCTGCATGCCGAAGAGTTCCAAAAGCTCGAGGCGGCATGGCGCGGCCTCAAGTTCTTGGTCGACCGAACCGATTTTCGTCAGAACATCAAGATAGAACTTCTCGGCGTCTCCAAGGACGAGCTGCTCACCGACTTCGAAGACAGCCCGGAGATCGTCAAGTCCGGTCTGTATAAGCTCGTCTACACAGCCGAGTTTGGCCAGTTTGGCGGCCAGCCCGTCGCGGCCATGATATCAGCCTACGAGTTTGGCAGTTGGAATCAAGACGTTAAGCTCATGCGGTACATGGGCGCGGTAGGCGCCATGTCGCATTCGCCTGTCATCGCCTCAGCCGGGCCTGAGATGTTCGGCGTCGAAAAACATGAGGAGATCGCCAATCTCAAGGACCTCCAATCGATTTTCGAGGGGCCGAAATATGCCAAGTGGAATTCGTTCCGCGAAAGCGAGGACGCTCGCTATTTCGGCTTAACGCTACCGCGGTTCCTTCTGCGCTTGCCCTATGGACCGGAGACGGTTCCAGTAAAGAGTTTCAACTATCAGGAAGCTTCGGATGGCGAGACAAACAACTATCTGTGGGGCAACGGCGCCTTTGCTTTCGCAACCCGTCTGACCGAAAGCTTCGCCAAGTACCGCTGGTGTCCAAACATTATCGGCCCACAGTCAGGTGGGGCGGTGGAGGACCTCAATCTGCATACCTTTGAATCGATGGGGCAGTTGCAAAGTAAAGTACCTACGGAGGTCCTCATCTCGGACCGGCGCGAGTTCGAGCTTGCCGAACAGGGCTTCATTGCCCTGACCATGCGCAAGGGCTCGGACAACGCCGCTTTCTTCTCGGCCAATTCCGTGCAAAAGCCGAAGTATTTCGGCAATACTCAGGAAGGGAAGGCAGCCGGGCTCAACTACAAGCTTGGTACCCAGCTGCCCTATATGTTCATCATCAACCGGTTCGCACACTATATCAAGGTGCTGCAGCGTGAAAACATCGGCTCGTGGAAGAGCAGGGAAGAGCTGCAGAGCGAGCTCAACAACTGGATCCGCCAGTATGTATCCGATCAGCAGAATCCGTCGGCAGATGTCCGCTCGCGCCGTCCCTTGCGTAAGGCGGAGATCGACGTTGAAGATGTCGAAGGTGAGCCGGGCTGGTATCGCGTCGGCATATCCGTCGTCCCGCACCTGAAGTACATGGGCGCGGATTTTGCTTTGACGCTAAAGGGCAGGCTCGACAAGCAATAAAAGGGGTCGGCAGTCGATGTTCGACCGCAGTCTTATTGAGCGCTTGGAAGAAGCAGCCGTGACCATGGTCCCATCGCATCATCTTTCGTTCGACCGCCTCCAAGCGAGTATTCTGGAAAATCTGCGTCGGATCTTGAACTCGCGCCAGGGCTGCTGCGAGACGCGACCCGACTACGGCTTGCCAGATCTAAACGACGCGATCGGCCAGGGAGTTGACGCGGTTCGCGCGGTCGCTCGCATGCTCAAGCAGGAGATCGAGGCGTTCGAACCTCGATTGAGGAATGTTTCGATCCGCTTTCATGCCGATCCCGACAAGCCGTTACAGCTGACGTTCCACGTAACCGCAATGGTGAACGATAACGACCAGGTCGAGCACGTCTCGTTTGACACGATCTTGAGCGACGACAGGCACGTCCTCCTGAGAGGCTAAAGCGGTGGCCATCAACCCGTATTACGAAGATGAACTGTCCTACTTGCGCGAGCTTGGTCGCGACTTCGCCCAGACTAGTCCCGAGCTCGCTCCCTTTCTCGGGCGTGATGCGACCGATCCGGACGTCGAGCGGCTCTTGGAAGGCTTCGCCTTCCTCGTGGCGCGGCTACGTCAGAAGCTCGACGACGAGTTCCCAGAACTTGTCCATGACCTGTTGCGGATGGTATGGCCACAATATCTTCAACCCCTGCCGCCCATCACGACGCTGGCGTTTGCCGTGAAGCCATCGGCGAGCGCCGTGAGCGTGAACGTTCCTGCCGGTACGAGCATCCGCTCGCGTCCGATTGACGGAACCAGTTGCGCGTTTGTCACCCGCTATCCAATTGACGTGCTGCCGCTGGAGATCAAGGACATCGAGCTCGAGAATCGGACGAGTTCGGCTCGCCTTACCCTGGCTATCAAGGCAACCGGTCGGCAAAACCTGTCATGTCTTCGGAAAGGCCGGCTCCGGTTCTTCTTTTCGACTGAGCGCGAGCCGCAAGTAGGTCGCTATCTATTGACCTGGCTGCGCCGTCACGTCACGACAGCGACGGTCACCGTGGGAGATCAACAGGTCGTTGCCGCAATTGGGCCAACACAAATCGCGCCAGTCGGCTTTGGCGATGACGAGGCGGTTTTGCCTTGGCCGCCGAACGGGTTCTCGGGATTCCGGATCGTTCAAGAGTATCTGACTTATCCCTCGAAGTTCCTCTATGTCGAATTGTCCGGTCTCGACCCGGTCGGAACCAAGACGGAGAGCGAGTGCAAGCTCAGCATCGAGTTTCATCGTCCGTTCCCCGCGCAATTGCGCTTAAGCAAGGATCAGATTCGCTTGAATTGCGCGCCAGCCATCAATGTCTTCGCTCACGAGGCGTCGCCGATCCGCCTGGAGCGGAAGAAAACCGAATACCGTGTGCTTTCGTCGGGGGGACCGAACTTCAGCATCCGTTCTGTCGATCGCGTGACCGGCCATAGGCAAGGACATCCCGAACGTATCGAGTTCGAGCCATTCGGTCTGCTGCGCCACGATCTACCCGGGGCCGGTCGCAGCCGAGCTTACTTTCGCCAGCGCATTCGCCCCGCAGTGATCGGCCGGGGCATCGATCACTATGTCAGTTTCGTTGATCGACTCGACATCACCCAACATCCGCCGATCGATGTCGCCTCGCTTCACTTGACCTGTTCCAACGGCCCCATCGCCGAGCGGCTACCGGTTGGTGCGGTGGATCAGCCTTCCTCCGACACGCCTCGCTCGGTCACCTTCTCCAACATTACCGGGGTCGTTGCAGAGGTGCCGCCACCGATCAATGACGGCCTGTTGCGGCGCTTGACGGCCAATCTGGCGCGCAATTACGGCTCCATGGTCAATATCGATGCGCTGCGGACCGTTATTTCCAGTTACGATTTCCGTGCGGTGTACGATCTTCAGGCGCGCCGTCGCCTGGAGCTGTTGCTCGAGGGGCTCGACCGGTTCGTGACGACCGATACGGATCATGTGGTGCGCGGCGCCCCGATCCGGATGCGCAACATCGAACTCTTCGTGGCTGACAGCAAGATCGGTAGTGAAGGCGAATTGTTCCTGTTCGGCTCGGTACTCGACGCCTTCCTCGCGACCTTCGCCGGTATCAACATGCTGCACCGGTTTTCGGTCCGCGGCACGGAGAGCAACGCGCACTACACATGGCCAGCGAGAAGCGGAAAGATCACGCCGTTCTGACTGCGCCCGATGATGTCAAGGAGCTCGCGGCTTACGGATTTTTCTCTCTCGCAGCCCTTCTTGAACGGCGCTTCAGCGATGCTCCGCCAATCGGATCAACCGACGATCCTGCGCGTGAGGCGGTGCGCTTCCGCGCGGCGCCGATGCTCGGCTTTCCCGCCGACGAGATCGCGGAGATCAGGCAAGTCAAGGCCATCGGCGAGCGGCTGGAAGTGTTTGTCAATTTCCTGGGGCTGCACGGCCCATCGTCGCCGCTGCCCCCCTTGTTCACCGAACGGGTGATTCACGGGGACGGCACTGGGGCGCTCGGCCAATTTTTTGACTTTTTCAATCACCGTCTGATTAGCCTGCTGCTGCGAATTTGGAAGTACTATCGCCACCATTTGCGATTCGAGGAGGGAGCGACCGATGCGATATCGGTGTTGGTCGGTGCGCTTTTTGGGCTCATGCCCGCGGAAAGCACAGCTGATGAACGGGAATGGCGGGCCCGGTTGCTGCCTCATGCAGGTCAGCTTGCCTTGTCCAGCCGATCGGCACCGCTCGTAGCCGGCGTCATTTCAAACCATCTGGACATTCCGGCCCGGGTTGAAGAATTCATTTGGCGCGAAATCGAGATTCCGCCGGAAGCGCAGTGGCGTCTGGGTAGCCCTGGTGTTCAGCTCGGCTTTGATACTCTTGCTGGCGAAACAATGCCGGACCTAATGGGCAAATTTCGGCTTTGCCTCGGTCCGCTCAGCAAGCAGCAGTTTTTGTCGCTGCTGCCCGCTCGCGAGACCCACACCATCCTTTGCCGTCTTATAAGTGCCATGTTGCGCGAGCCGCTGACCTGGGACCTCAAGCTAGAACTGGCGCCCGGAGAGATGCCGGAATGGGCTCTCGGTAAAGGAGAATTGGGCTGGACGACGTTGGTCGACCCTTTCGAGGCGACAGAGAGCTCAGTTCTCTTGTGATCGTCTTCGCAATTTCATTCGTCAGGCTCGATTTATTGAGCTCCGGCGCGCACGCTTCTGGCAGGCCCTCGTCTTTGATGCATTGAAAAGACGAAGCCAGATGGTAGATGCGCAGGCATCCAGCGACTGCCCCAAGTGCCCTCTGCCGAGCCTGCACGGATCGGCTACACCGGCGAGATCAAGTGAAGGGGTCGTCTCGGAGCTCAGCCCCATGTTGACGCTTGTCCAGTATCTGACAGTCGTAGCGCCCTGTCACGTTCAGAACACCGGCCGTCGTTTGCAGCGCCCCATTTTCAAATGCCAATCAGTAGCTTGAAGAGTGAGAACCGTTGGCACGGCGGTTGCTAACAGGATGCCGTTAAGAGAGGGGTTTAAATGCAGGCGGACACGCAGGACGAGCGATGCTCTTCTTCTCTCGCACCTATGTGCCGCGCTCCTGAGAGGAAAAAATCACTGCTTCCTTCACCCGCCAGAGAGTCCACGAAAAGCGAATGTGCGTGCGAATCGGTCGATCGACCTCAAAATGTGGTGCAAAGAACAGGTGCAGGGGAGGCAGCTACGGTTGGCGCCTCGCACAAGTCTGGTCTGGTGGGCGCATACGAAAGGCGCGCTGAAAAGTAAAGTCGAACAAGGCTGGGATGCATCTCATACTCGGAATCATCGGAGAGAACGCGCAAGCCCTAGGCCGAAACGCAATACAGTCGTTCGGACCGGAAGGTGGCGTTATCGGGCGGGGACTTGGCTGCAACTGGCAGCTTCCGGATCCAACCAAGACTCTATCGGCACGCCATGCGCAGATCGCATTCGACGGTATCGGATTCTCCGTCACCGACACCAGCACGAACGGCGTCTACATCAACACGATTGACGCGCCGTTGGGGCGTGGCAATACGGCGCCATTGGCCGATGGCGACACATTATACATGGCTAGCTACATCATCTCGGTCATGATCGAGCACCATCCTGACGAGAAACGCAAGCAGCTCGGCTTAACGAGCTCGAACGCCGTGCGCATCATTGGCGCAACGCCCGCCGTGCCGTCGCCTTCACTCGGTGAGGAGTTGCCCGATGTGCCCCTTGCGGCTACCGGGCTGTTGGGCAGGGACACAGATCTTCCACTCGATCCGTTAACCGCGATCGACGGGTGGCAGTCGTCCTCCCATTCAGCTGCGCAAGAGAAGCGACAGGCGGTCGTTTCACCACAGGTGCGTGATCTCTTGTGTCTTCTTGAAGACGAGGTTCCCGGCAAGGACGAGGGATCAGCCGAGCCGGATCTGCTGGCGGGCTCGTCTCGGATGGCGCGATGCTCAAGCGCGGTTGACGCGGAGATGCCGCCCGCCCATGCGCGACTGCGCGAACCTCCTTTTCCGTTGCCGCAGGCTGAGACCTCATTTGACGAGCAATTGCGTCGACCGCCTACACTATTCAAGGAAAGCTGGGCCGCACAATCGACCGGCCGTCCTGCACCGATCATTCCAGAGGGCCTTGAAATTGGCGATCTGTTGCCAGGGGTTAGCTCGTTCGGAGTGGCGCCGCCCGCATCGCCACGAGAGACGAATTGGTGCCTCGACGCACCAAGCGCCCCGTTTCAGGTCGCGCCCAATCCGATCAGTCCCGCTTGTGCCGATCGCGGGCCATTGAGCGCTCCCAGTGCATCGGATGTTTGTCCCGGACAGCGCGGGCCTGATGGGGCGGGGGTCATAAATGAGCGGGCTGCGCGGAGGCCGATCGACGCTTCGCAGGCTCACGACGCGACGCCCATTGCAGCCTCGCTTTCCCCCGCAGCGGCGGCGGCGGAATCAGGTGAACTCCAAGAGTTCTGGAACGCACTGGGGATCGATCCGGGGTGTCTGCCGTCGGCGCAGCGCCGGGAGGTCCTCGCTGAAGTCGGCCGCGCGGTCACAGAAATGGCCAACGGCCTGCAATCGCTTCTGGCTGCGTGGACCATAGTCAAACACGAACTCCAGATTGAGCCAGCACGGGCACGCGCTGGCGACAACAACGCATTCAAGTTCATGAAGAGCGGTTATAGCGCGCTGCGCGAGACGCTTGCGATGGATCACGCTTTGCTCTCGCTTTCCCAATCAGTCCGTGAAGGGTTCTACGACATCAAGGCGCATGAGGCCGCGGCCATAGCGGCGATCCGCGCGGGGGTCACCAATGTCCTGACACATATGAGCCCGCAACGGATCGAGAGTGATGGCGCCAGGAAAGGCCTCTTTGGCACCCGCATCAACAAGGCCAAGCTGTGGGACAGGTTTGTCGAGCTGCATGCATCGATGGTCAATGACGTCGATCGGGCTGTGCGCACCTATACCGCAGAAGAGTTTGCGAGAGCCTACGACTCGCGGCTCTCGGCACTTGGCCCAAGCGGGCGGAAGGCGCCATGATGGTGTCGCCGTACAAGCTTCAGCGGCTATCTCTCGTGAGCGGGGCATTGCTGATAGCCGCCGTAGGAGCCAGCTGCTCGATCGATAAGAGCCTGAAGACAACGCCGATCAAATTCGTCATCCAGACCGATCCGCTTGTCAATCAGAACGCGCGCGGTGAGCCGTCGCCGGTTGTCGTACGCATTTATGAGCTGAAGTCGACGACTAATTTCGACCGGGCGCAGTTCTTCGAGCTGCTCGACAACGACGCCAAACGCCTCGGGCCCGACCTGGTGGCTAAGCGCGAGACTGAACTCAAGCCTGGCGAGAAATACGATTTCGAGCGCAACACGCCCATTGACACTCGCTATATCGGCGTGATCGCCGGTTTCCGACTGGGCAACGATGCGCAATGGCGATCGTCGGCCGAAATCAAGCCCGACCGAGACAACACGATTTTGGTGAAATTGACGGCGCATGCGATCAGCGTTGAAGCCAGCCAAAACTGGTGGAAGATCTTTTGATTGCCTCTGTCGCCGTCATGGCGAGGTCCTGAGCAGACCCGATTAACAAAGCGACTTGGCGATGTCTGTGACGAGTAGACCGATCTGGTCGGAAGGCATGTTGGTGCGGCCGCAGCACTTGCAGCAATACGACCGTTGGGTCGAGCAACTGCTCGAGAATCGCGTCGGCTGTCTGATCGCCCACGGTTGGGGCGTTCGGAAGATTGCCTTTGATCGCAGCTGCCTCGCGCTCGGGCAGGTCGTCCTTACCGAGCTCGAAGCAATTATGCCCGACGGCACGGCGCTTCGATTACCTGAGTACGGTCAGCTTCCACCTGGACGAACACCTCCAGCTGCGGCGAAGAACCTGCCGGTGAAGATCGCTGTGGCGCGGCGCCGGAAAGCCGGCAACGATCACTCTCCCGGGAATTCACCTTTGAGTCGCCATCGTCAGGAGGTCCTGCAGGTCCGGAATGCGACTGCGCCTGAAAAGCCTCCCGTCGATATCAATGTTGCAGCGCTGACAACGCATCTCGTGTTCGACAGTGAGGAGCAGGACGAGCTGATCACGATGCCTATCGGTCGGATCCACGAGGTCGATTCGGCCGGCGCCATTACGTTGATCGCCACCTACCTCCCGCCGGCCCTCGATATCCATGCGGTCCAGCCGCTGATTGCGCTATTGAACGAGGTCAGGTCGTTGCTTCGGACCCGCGCTGAAGCTCTTGCCGCGCGCGCCGATCCGTCACGCTCGAGGGCAGATGGCGCGGGACTGATCGATCTCGTCACGCTATCCATCGTGAACGGCGCCGAAGCCGTTTTCGACCATTTCGCAGCGACGCGCGGGCATCATCCAGAAACGCTTTTCCGCGCGCTGCTCGGCCTTGCAGGACAGCTGTCGAGTTTCGCCGGCGACCGCCGCACACCCGCAGATATGCCCGCCTATTGTCATGAGGATCTCGAAACCGGCTTCACAGCTCTGGTACGTATCCTGCGCGAGCTCTTGTCCGTCGTGATTCAGGGCGCCGCGATATCGCTGCCGCTACAGGATCGCGGTTACGGCATCCTAATCGCTCTCATTGCCGACCGCGCCTTGTTTCAGGATGCTCGCTTCGTTCTTGTAGCGGTGGCGAGTGTGGCGACCGAGACGCTGCGCATCCAGCTTCCGGCGCAAATGAAGGTAGGCTCGGTCGAGCAGATCCGAGATCTCGTCAATCTTCAGCTCCCCGGTGTTCCTATTCGCGCGCTGCCTGTGGCACCGCGCCAGATACCCTACATCCAGAGCGCCGTCTATTTCGAGCTCGATCAGTCAGTGGAGCTGTGGCGCACCCTGCCGCGATCGGCGGCCTTCGCTTTTCACGTTAGCGGTGACTACCCGGATCTGCATCTCGAATTCTGGGCTATCCGCGGAGAACGTTTAGCTAACC
This sequence comes from Bradyrhizobium sp. CCGUVB23, assembly GCF_024199885.1. Classification (NCBI taxonomy): domain Bacteria; kingdom Pseudomonadati; phylum Pseudomonadota; class Alphaproteobacteria; order Hyphomicrobiales; family Nitrobacteraceae; genus Bradyrhizobium; species Bradyrhizobium sp. CCGUVB23. The sequence goes on along the minus strand of NZ_JANADQ010000001.1, from coordinate 2,478,067 downwards.
AGGCTGAAACACATGGATGAGCCGACAGTCATTGGGCGTAGACCGCTCGCTCCGACCCCTAATATTCAACGCGGCCAATCTTCCGTTCGCGTTCCGTCCGGGGCCGCCGCAGCGAGGTTTCCCGTTACGCCAACACCAGTAGCTGAACCCGGCGGAGTTGGGATCGCCAATCATGCCGAAATTGTCGCGCAGGGTCTGTTCGAGCCAACCGCACTGGAAGACACCTTGGTTGCGGCGGCAACACCGATCCTATTGATCGTCGCGCAGCTTCGCATGGTCGAGAACGCCGATATAGGGGCGATGCGCCGTGGAACTGTCGAGCAAATTCGTCGCTTCGAAGAGCGGGCCGTCAAAAATCAGGCGCGCCGCGGCGATGTGAGCGCCGCGCGTTACCTCATATGCGCGCTGGTCGACGAAGCTGTGATGACGACGCCATGGGGCAGTGAAAGCGCCTGGAGCGACAATAGTCTGCTCAACCAGTTCCACAACGAGACCTGGGGCGGCGAAAAGGTCTTCCAGATCGTCGAGCGTATCCAGGCCGAGCCGGCCAAATACCTCGCACTGCTAAAGCTCGTCAATGTCTGCTTGCTGATGGGCTTTGAAGGCAAATATCGCGTCATGCAAGGCGGCCGCGAGCAGCTTGAAGACCTGCGCGCGGAGGTCCATCGCCTTTTGGGCGAATACACGACCGCGCCGCCTGCTCAACTGTCGGGCGAATGGCGCGGCATCAGGGCGCGCACCAGTGTGCGCAAGTACGGGCCCTTGTGGATTGCCTTCGCCGTCGCCGCCTCTGTAATGCTCATCGGCTACACCATTTTCCGTTGGCGCCTCGGAAGCCAATTGGCGGCTGTCGAGCAGTTGATCGAGTCGATCGGCCGCTCGGGACCGCTTTAGGGGGAGACGCAGGTGTTCGGCGCACAATTGGCGGTACTCTTCTCGGTTCGAGGCATCGTTACGCTGGTCTGCTTGCTCGCGATCAGTCTACTCATCTGGTTCGGCGGTCCTTATCTCGTCGTGTCCGAGCAACGTCCGCTCGACCAGATGACCGTTCGGGCCGCCGCGATCGTGAGCCTTTTCTTCGTGGTCGTGCTCGTCACGCTTGCCCGTTACTGGCTGGCGCGTCGCACTAACCGACGCATCATCTTGTCACTGATGGAGAGCGAGGGCCTGATCGGGCATGCCGACAACAGCCGGGAGGAAGTCGAACTCATTCGCAGGCGTTTCGAGGACGCACTGAAGGTCCTGCGTGATACGGTGTTCGCGGGCAAGCGCGGACCAAGTTATCTGTTCGAGTTGCCTTGGTACATCATCATTGGCCCACCGGGCGCGGGCAAAACGACGATTTTTCGCAACTCTGGGCTCGAGTTTCCGCTCTCCCGGCAGCTTGGAGGCGAGCCGGTCGCAGGCATCGGCGGCACACGAAACTGCGATTGGTGGTTCGCAGAAGATGCAGTCTTGATCGACACGGCAAGCCGTTACACGACGCAGGACAAGGATGCCGAGGTCGACCGTGCGGCCTGGCGCGGCTTTCTCGATCTTCTCCTGACACATCGGCGGCGGCGGCCCATCAACGGTATCCTGGTTGCGGTCAGCTTGGCCGATCTCTTGTCGCCGGACGAGCCGGTGAGGCGGCGGCACACCGAGGCCATCCGTTCGCGGATACAGGAGCTGCTGAAGACGTTTCGGATGCGCATTCCGGTTTATTTGCTGGTGAACAAATGCGATATGGTGCCTGGCTTTACCGAATATTTCGACGATCTCGACCAGCAAGGCCGTGCCCAAGTCTGGGGCAAGACGTTTCCTCTCGGGCCGTGCGATCGTATCGGCGACGCCGTGAGTCTGGAGATGCAGGAGCTTGCGGAGCGGCTTGAGGCGAGACTGGCCCTTCGCATGCACGATGAACGTGATCTCATCCGGCGGGGACTCATGTATGCGTTTCCGAAGGAGTTCTGGGGTATCCGGAGCGCAATCGCCGGCTTCGTTGGTGAGGTCTTCCGATCGCGCCGCTTCGAAGTAGAGCCGATGCTGCGTGGCGTCTACTTTACCAGCGGCACACAGGAGGGAGAGCCGATCGATCGCGTGATCGATGCGATTGGTCGGAACTTTGGTTTGCAGTTGACCCGGCGCATGCCGACTGTTGGGCCGGGGAGGGGGTTCTTTATCAAGCAGCTGCTGACCGAAGTGATCTTTGCCGAGCAGGGACTGGTCGGCCGCAATTTAAAACTTGAGCGCCGGCTCGCGCTGGTACATGGCGGCGGGCATATCATGGCAATGGTGCTGACGGTGGCTGCCTTCATTGTGTGGTATAGTGCCTTCACTCGCAATGAGGCGCGTATCGACCAAACCAGAGCGACGGCGCAGATTGCAGAGGCGCGCCTCCTGGAGACGCGCGGACCGCTCGACCTTAAGGCCGTCCTGCCAACACTCAATGCCGCGCACCGGCTACGACTGGCGGCTGGGGAAGACAGTTGGTTTGCTTGGCTTGATGGTCTCGGCATCTCGGCGACCCCTGTGCTTGCGCCAGCTGCCCAAAATGCCTACGACCGCATTCTACTCAATCGTCTGCTGCCGGTTTTCGCGGGCAGGCTCGCCATCCGCATCGATGCCCTGTTGCGCGCCGGCAACGACGCTTTGCTGGATCAGGTCAAGCAGGTGTTCCGTACCTATTGGATGCTGAGCGATCCCGGGCATTTCGACCGTGGCGAAGTCGAGCACGCTGCGCGCAATGAAGTCGCGCACACGTTTGCGCTCGATCCGACGTCGGCGGGCGAGCTGAACCAGCATTTTGCGCGGCTTATCGAGTTGCTGCCGAAGCCCATCAGTGTCGACCAGCAATTCGTGGGAACGGTACGGTCCCGGCTAAACAAGCGTCCTGTCGTCGAGCAGGTCTACGCCCGCCTCCTCCGCGAAGCCGCGCAGAACACGCGCCTGCGGCCGATCGATTTGATTGGTCTGGTGGGCTCAGGCCAGCTTGAGATCACCCAGATGCCCGCCTTGCAGATTGCCTTTCCCGCCATTGACGAACAGGAACCGGTTGGCAATGCTGCCATGATCCCTGGGATCTTCACGCGCGAGGGTTTCCTCAATTTCGTGCTGCCGAACCTGCCGCTCATCGCCCGAGCCGAGCAGAACGCCGACTGGCTACTCGCTGGCGCCCCGATCGACACGGTAGATATTCAACAGATCGCTCTCAAAGTCATGGATCGGTATGTCAACGATTATATCCGTGTTTGGTCAAATGCCCTGAGCAGTATCCATGTTGTCAAGTTTGACGATTTGCAACGCGGCTCAGCGATCATGCGCGGATTGGCCGGTTCTCAAAGCACGCTCCAGCAGGTCGTTTCGCTCGTACGCGACAATTCGAATTTGCTGCCGCCAGGGGAGCAGACCCTGGCCAAGGCCGGAGATACTGGCACCACCGCCGGGCCTTCCTCGGCGGCCGCCGGTCATGCCGCGGGCGCTCTGTTCCGTGCTGCGTTTGGCGATGCACCGTGGCCGGGAACGCGGATCACCGAAGCGTTCCGGCCTCTGGCCCAACTGGCCACAGACGAGGCGGCTGGACAGTCGACGGGCATGGATCATATCCGTGGTCTCTTCGGCGGTCTTTATGCGGCAATGGCCAACATCGTGGCAGCACCGGATCCGAACCAGGCCGCGTTTCAGCTCGTTCAGCGACGCGCCAAGGATCCGAATAGCGATGCTTTCGGTGCCCTGCGCGCCGACTCGGCGCTGCGACCGGAGCCGATCCGCACCATCATGAACGAGACGGCCCTTCAGACGTGGAGCTCCTTGCTCAAGCGGGCGCATGACCATGTCGATACGGTTTGGACGCACGAAGTGATTCCGGTCTGCCAGGGCATTATTTTTCAGCGCTATCCAGTGTTTGAATTGGCAAGCGAAGACATGAGCCTCAAGGATTTCGGTGATTTCTTCCGTCCCGGCGGCATCGTCGATGACTTTTCTCAGAAATACCTTTCTCCGCTGGTCGTCGACCGTCGGTCCGGCCTTGCACCGGCGACTATCGATGGTGCAGAGGCACCAATCCGAGCGGGCGCATTGATACAATTTCAGCGCGCGCGGGAGATTCGCAATGCGTTCTTCAGCAGCCCCGGGTCCGCACCGGCAGTGAGGTTCAGCATCAAGCCAGTCTACCTCAGCCCCAAATTGATGGGCGCGACGTTCGTCCTGGACGGCAAGGAAATCGCCTATCGTCATGAGGCGCCGCGTGCCTACGAGTTCGAATGGCCGACGCAAACCGATGCAAGTATCGCTTCCATTACGCTGACCGCGGCGGACAAAGCCGAGGAGAGGATCGAACGCTCAGGCCCCTGGGCACTGTTCCGGCTGTTCGACGCGTCACAACTGGCCTCAGCCGGCGCTTCGGATCGGTTTGCGATGACGATCGGTAAGCCGGATGGGACTAACGTGACCTACGAGCTGCGCGCAGCCAGCGTGAGCAATCCGTTCAGATTGAGTGTCCTTCGTTCGTTTCGGTGTCCGGATAGCCTATGACCAGTGGGCGTCGGCGTTCTTTTCTGTATCTGCGGGAAGAGCCCGGCCAATGGTGCCTCATTGCGCCGAGGCATCAACGGCTCAACCTATCCTCGCCGGCGTCCCATCCGACGCAAGGCGATCGCTGGTCGCCGGGCTACAAGCAGAGCTCGCAATTGCGTTTTGAAATAGGTCCCGCGGGCTCCGCGCCCCGCCTATTTTGTGCTTGCACCAGGGGAGCAACCGGTGATGTCCGCGCGATCGTTGCCCGCTTGAGCGAGGATCCACTTTGAACGCGTCCTCGTTGGGGGCGGTCGCGCCCGTGGGATACGTGCTCGGCGGCCGTTTCGACCTGGTGGACGTGATCGGTGTCGGCGGCATCAGCACCGTCTATCGCGCGATCGATCGGATCGGCCTGCGGGCGCGCGAACCAAATCCCGAGGTTGCAGTGAAGGTCATCCGGCAGCATCCCACCGATTGCCAGGAATTGGTCGAGCTGCTGCATCGCGAGGCACGCCTTTTGCGGAAGGTCGCACACCGGAATTTGGTGCGCATTTATGACTCCGATTACGACGGCAAGTACCATTACCAAGTGATGGAGCTCCTCGAGGGCCGCTCGCTAGCCCAGATCCTGATTGAACATCAGGGACGTCCACTCTCACCCGCTGCTTCCTTTCGTGTCATCGGCGCTGCGGGGCAGGGGCTCGCCCATATGCACCGTTTCGGAATGGTCCATGGCGACCTGAAACCGGGAAACATCTTTATGACGTCAAGCGGAGCAGTCAAGATTCTGGATTTTGGTGCGGTGCTTGCAGGAGGGGTGACGACACGAAGCGATAGGGCCGCGGTGCTGTCCGATCAGATCGCCCTTATGACCCCGGCCTATGCATCGCCAGAGATGCTGATGGGCGAACCGCGTGCGGAAAGCGATGATGTCTATTCTCTTGCTGTGGTGGCCTATCTGGTGCTGACCGGCACGCATCCATATGCGCGGCGGCCGGCCGACGTGGCGCTCTACGAGAATCTGACACCCGCGCCGCCTTCGACCATTTCGACGGCGCAATGGCGGGCACTGGCCTCAGGTCTTGCCCTCAACCGCGACGACAGAATCCAGACGGTCGATGAGTTTGTCCAGGGTCTCACCCGGCCGCCTTGGTTTTACCGCGTGTGGGGCGGTGCGCGCCATGCGGCTGTCGTAAAGCGTGCAAGGAGGCAAGATACTATTTGATCATTTCCAATGCTTGGAAATTGCGAGCACACTTGCCGGCTCTGATGGCAGCTCGCTCGACGGTAACAGATACGAGCTTCTTGGCTCCGCAAGCGTTTCGACGTGGTGTACCGATGCAAGAATATAATCTCAGCATGAGTCTGGATATTCTCAGTAAGCCAGAGCTGGAGCTCGACGTGCAAGGCTTCGAAGGCACAGAGTGCATTTCGCTGCCGTTCAGCTATCAGGTTTATGCCACGACATCGAGTGATACAGATATCGGCTCAATGATCGGTGAACGTGCCAGGCTGACGATCAATACCGCATGCGGCCGATGGATTGCCTCGGGCCTCTGCGCCCTGGTAGAGGAACTGGACCCAACAATATCCGAACTTCGGGTGCTTCAATTCGTCTTACGCCCGCGCTTCTCGGTCACCGAACTCTCGATAGCTAGCCGCGTTTACGGCCCTGGCCAGCCAGTCGGCGTGGATGACATCGTCAAGCAGGAGCTGAACAGGGCAGCCATCAGCATCCCGGCCGAGTACAATCTGGATAGCTACCCAAAGCGAAATTACGTCGCGCAGTACAATGAAAGTGATTTCAATTTCATTTCGCGCCTTTGCGAACGGAACGGAATTTTCTATTTTTTCAAGCAGGAAGACGACGGTGAGACCGTCGTCTTTGGTGACAAAAACCTGGCATTTCCCAAGGTCAGGTTCGGCCCGAGCGCAGCCATCCTATATTCGCACCAACGCGACAGCGGCACGTCTCGCCGCATCGACGAAAGCGCAATTCTGTCAGTCCGGCAACGCCGCGTTCTCTCGACAAAGACGATCAAGCTCCGCGATTACAACGAAACGGTGCCTTCCATCATATCCGTGGATGAAGAGGTCGGGCAAGGTGGCGGCTTCTTGGGGCAGGCCGAACGGTTCGGCGGGCATTTTGCTTCCGAAGGAGAAGCGATCACGCTTGCCAAGATCCGTGCGGAGCAAATTGGCGCTAGTCAAACGATGTACATTGCCCATAGCGATGCGCCGCAGCTCCGTGCAGGACGCATTTTCGCACTGCAGGGCCATCCACGGTTCGACGGCGAATATCTGGTCGTCGCGGCAGATCACTCGGCCTACCGGCCGGCGCCGACCGGGTTCAACGCGTTGCCGGGGAAGGGGCGCGCCTACTACAACATGGTCCACTGCATCCGGTCGGATGTGCCTTACCGTCCAGTCGCTATGACGCCTGTGCCGCCGGGCGTCGGTCTCTATAGCGCCAAGATCGATGGAGAGAGGTGGAACGAACGGGCTGAAATCGACGACCAAGGCCGTTACAAGCTGCAGTTTACGTTCGCCGACGAAGCGGCGTCGAAAGGACTTGGCAGCGACTACGTCAGAAAGCTCGAGCCTTACGCTGGCCCGAGTGAAACCGGGCTCCATTTTCCCCTGGTCGCCGGAACGGAAGTTCTTGTCGGTTACATAAACGGCGATATTGACCGGCCGGTGGTGGTCGGCGCGGTGCACAATCCCGATATGAAGGGAGTCGTGACCTCCGAGACACATTTGTTCAATCGCATCAAGTCGCAGTCAGGCGCCTCTATCGAGATATTCGATGGGCCTGCGTGATTTCTTCATCTTGTAGCGCTTTATGACTGTCTGGCGACCCGCGACCCGCGAGATCGATCCGTTAGAAGAAGCGGTCGCCAATGCAGCGCGCGCAGCCATCCTGCCAACACCGACGATCAACGTGCCGCCGCCGTCGTCCGATGGCATTCGCTTACAACTGCTTCGCAACGGACGCGAATTGCGCCTGCTGCTATCTACGCAGTATCTAACGCTGCAGCAACGAGGTCCTCGTACAGTGGTCATCTACGCAGTGCGGGGCAGTGCAGTCGTCGACAAACGCATCGGTTATCAGGTGACGGGGCAGGCTGTGCTCGACGTTGCCACGCGTGCGTTTCTCGATGTCGAGTGTCGACTGGAGTCAGCAGGCTCTGCCATGCTGTGAGGGATCGCTGTACTTGCGCAGAGAACCTAGCGGGAACGGTACGCCGGAATCTGCGCAGCCTTCTTTCGTCGGCATATGCAAAAGATTGGCAAATACAAACGATCTTTATGCCGACGACATTTGGCACGGATGTTGCGATGTCTGTTGCGTCAATTCGTGCGCGGCGCATATCAGACAATGGAGGCAAAAGTGGCGCTTGAAGCTTACATGACGATCAAAGGCAAGAAGCAGGGCGACATCTCCAAAGATGCGTCCAAGCTTGATAGCATCGGGCAGGTCGCCAAAAGCGACGCCGACAACCAATCAAAGGTCACGGTCGTTGCCTTCACCAGTGGAATCATTGTCCCACGCGATATGACGAGCGGTGTCGCCACCGGCGCACGCAATCATCAGCCGGTGGTCTTCACCAAGTTCTTCGATCGTGCCTCGCCGCTGCTCTGGCAGGCGCTGGCCACCAATGAGCTGCTTGAAGAGGTGGTGTGCGAGTTCTACCGCGCCGACCCAGGGGGGATGCCGAAGCCGCAAAAATTCTTCAAAACGACCTGGAAGAACGCGACCTTGATCGAAGGCAAGGCTTTTGTGCCACTGACGATCAACCCGCAGAACAACTTCTTCCAAAACATGGAAGAGTGGTCGTTCACCTACAAAGAAGTGAAATGGGAACACATTCCTGGCAGTACCACCGGCGAAGACAAGTGGTGAACGACTTCGGCCCCCAGGCCGCTGTGCGGCGGCGAAAGCTTTGTGAGTTCCAGCTCAGCTCGTACGCCGCCCTTTTGGGGGCGCCTTGGTCGCGCCATGGCTGGGGAACGCTGCGGTAGCTGCGGTCGATCTCAAGTCGTTGCTTGCGCGGCTTAGTGTCTTTAGCCAGGGGGAGGCGGCCTTGCTTCGGGGGCGTTTGGTATGGCTGGTGATTTCGAACTCGTGGTGCAGCATGCATGGCAAGGCTCCGCGGGTAAATTGATCATCGCCGACGAAGAGGCATCATCGGACTATGGCCATTTCGTTTCTCTTCAGTCGAACCTGACAGGCTTCGTGATTGAGGTTAGAGCAGTTCCGTTCCGGCAGCTGATGCGGCTATTGCGCGGGACGGCAACTGTTCGCGCGCGAACGACAGTTGACCGTGTCATGCTTCTGACGACAATTCTGCTGGACTTGGAACGTCGGACACCGTCCGTCGTGTGCGAGGCGTTCCAAGCTGAACAATTTCGGTAGATTTCGTTCGCGCGGCCCCTGCTTTTGAGATGTTCCCAAAGTGGTTGGGCGCGGAGTTCATCCTGAGTCGAAGATGGACCATGACCGACAGCCCGCCGCACAAGAAGCAAAGCACGGCCGCCCGACAAGTCTTCTGACCAACCAGAGGCGCTCGGCCTCGAGATTGACGCTGCACTTATTTCCCACTTCGAACGGAAGCCAAAAGGGGGACCGCGCCTGAAATTATGTGCGATGGACGGCGAGGTTTAGCAGATGGATTCGCAAGACCGTGGTCGCCAATGGCCAATCGGCCTAACCAACTGAATGCCGATGTGCAGGCCTATACGAAGGAGCGACGGGCTTTTTGAGGAGGAGGCTCTTACGCTCGAAGAGCGTTGACCCGCCCACGGCTTGGTAGTCGCGTAGCCGATTAGAAGAGCTGAGTTGCACCATCCGACACGCCTCCGAGTCCCACCTGAACCCACCATCGCAAGGGGGCGGTCGGTCCTCAAGGACGCTTCGCGTCGCGCCGCGGTCGCCTGCGGCCATCATTGACCGCCGGACGCCCCTTGCACCGGGCAAGGCAGGTCGGGACGGCTGCGCCTGTGTTGCGTAAGATGATTTGGATCAGGTATCTGTTGGCCGTTGTTGTGCAAACGGCTGTGATTCCGGGACGTGTGCGATGTGCGCTCCCGCCGACTCGTCCGGTTCGAGTTTAATTTGCGGGATAAGGATAATGCTATTGCCGCCTCGCGGATTGTTTCCGGTCACGACGTCCTTCGCTGGATCCAACTGCGCCGTGTAGGGCTGGCCGCGGATGTACATACTTGTCGACTGGAACGGCGTCGTTGGCAGAAGGCCGCTTTTCGTCAGTTCGGCGATCAGGATGTCCGGGGCCGCTTGGCGGCCATGCTGCCAGCCCAAGTCAACAAGATGTCCATACTCCGCCACGGGCCTCCCTCCGCCGAAACCCGAGGACGGGAGCTCCACGAGCGACTGGGCAGGTACCTGGGACGAGCTGGGCTGCGGAGTGTCTACCCCGGCGGAGGAATCCGCTTGCTCGAGGATGAAGCTCCGAAGCTTTGTCAGCGCGGCTCGGATCGATGGGTTACTGGACGAGACCTTGAATTGATTAGCATCCTCCAACAGCTCGTCGCGGTGAAGTCGGCGCGCGATCGGCGCCTTGTCGTTGTCAAAGAGCCAGTCACTGAACCGACGCAGCACCGCTGCGTATGAGCGGACAGAGTCCGGCTTCATATTCAAGTCTGTTGTTGCCCCGTATTTGTCAATAAGATCTTCGTCCTCGTCGTATTTTGCTTTCCTTAGAGGACCACTCACGTTTTTCCCGGCCGCGGCTTCCGCAAGCCCGTTCAACGCCCTTCTTAGGGTAGCAACGGCGTCGGGATCAACTTTTTGACTTACCGCATAGGCCTGCGAATCGCCATGCAGCTGATCGAGCTGATCGAGCTGATCGGCCATTGCCGGCTTACCAGTCTGGTGACGCCAGGCGGCGAATTTCGTAAGCTCGCGGATCTGTCGCGCCACGACGCCTTGGGTCCAGCCGTCCGTAATGGCTTGGTGTCCGAAGTGGGAAATAAGCCACTCATCCGGTAGGGGCGCATTCAGATCCAAGTCCAAACCGCGATTGCTCGATTCGGATGGCAACGATCCGAGACTGCTGATGGCCGAGGACGACACGGCCCCGGTTGAAGACGATGCCCCGGTAATTTGCTGCGAACTGCCCTCACCGGTGTGCCCCCCTGCTGGCTCACGATGTTGTTCCCGAAGCAACGTCAACGCGGGGCAGATCGTGCTGCTCCCGAATTCACGCTTGAACTGTTCTGCATCGTCCGTAAGCCCATCATGGAAAAGTCGGCAAGTCATGGGCTCCTTCTTGCCGATCTTGAGCCAGTTACTGAACCTGCGAAGAACACTTGGGTACCCGAGGTATCTGAACGGATACAGACGCTTAAGTGTTTCCTCAAAATCGGAGATCAGCGCCTCGTCCACACAAGAGAGCTCGTTCGGAGGGTTTTGCTTTTGCTTTTTAGCCTGCGGACTACCCGTCATAATCCCACTCCGATGCGGCGAGGAGGCACTCAGCCTCACTCAGGGTTGCTGCCTCTTGATAGCAAGGGCCGTGCCGGCGTTGTCCGGCCTGTTCAAGGGGCTTGTCGCGGCCGCCAATGAACGCCGAACCTTTCCTACGCGCCGACCGCTTGAAACCTTCGGACCGCCCATAAGCGGCGCGTCAGACCTCGCTGTCGCGATCCTCGGTATCCAACATGCGCGGCGCCGAGACCAGGAAAGGCGAAAAGTGCGTGAAGCTGAATGCAAACAGGGGCCTGGTCTTGCAGATAAAGGGCGAGCGTATGGCGAGTTCGAGAGCGAGTGACCGGCGCGCAGGACATCTTCTATGTCGGCAACACGAAGGGCGCGTGGGCAAGATCTATCAGCAGACCTTTCATGGATATCTACAGCCAGGCGGCGTTTGCCAAGCTGTATAACCGCAAGGCGCCAGTCGTTACCCGGCGCCAATCTCCAGGATGAGCGGGAGCCCGCTAGGAGGCTTCTGCCGGGCCAGCCTGTCCGCGGCACGCTCTCATGTCGGAGTTAGGCGTTTGGCGAATGTCTGCAGCACGCAAATGGTGACCTCCGGTTACGCTCTGGGCGGCGCAAACCGTTCAATCGATCGCGTGCGCGTGCAATAGCGCGGCGAGCCGGCGTCGACCTTCGTCGATCACCCCGGACCAATTCCCGAGCTCCTCCTGCACAATGACTTCGAATGATGGGTACCAGAGCGGCTTTCCGTTGCCCTGGGCCCAGTACCAAGGGTAACCGTTCGGCACGAAGACAACGCCGGGAATTCCGAGCGCGCCCGCAATATGGACCGCGAAGCTGTCGGGTCCAATCATCGCGTCGAGAATGGCGATCCCTGCAATCAATTCCGCTGGGCTGTCAATATGCACACCAGCATCAATAGGGCGGCTCCATCGCTTCATGTCGTGCCGTTGCGCGTCGGTCATCAAACTGACCGGCGTGATGGAGTTGGGGAGCGTAGCGGCGATCTGTTCCATGGTTAGACCGAGAACACCACCGTCCCACACGATGCCGACAATGGTCTTGCAAGTCCGGCCAGAGCGTCTCGCCATTTGGCGGATAATCCCGGATCGGGTCGCAGATAAGGGATGCCATCGGCAATGTTGTGCGCATCGATCGCCAGTACGCGCAATAACGATTGCAGCGAGGTGGTGGAGAGTCCAGACTTTGGCTCCTCTGAAATGACCTGCTCAGCCAGGCTGGTGAGAACTGCCTGGTAATGTGGCTCCGCAATGACGCGCACAACTTGCTGGCTCGCCAGCCGACGCACAAGAAGAACGAGCGCCACGAATTCGAGCATGCAAGTCGTCGGCGGCACATAAACCAAAGTTACAAGGGCCAAGGCGACCGGCTCGGGCGTCGGGAAGCGACCGAGCGTCAGTTCAAGGGTCGTCTTCAGACGGCTTGCCGTTTCATCGTCGGGGCAGGCGTGCGCGACGTGGCTGGCAAGCGTGAGGGCGTCATTGAACCGGCCGACAAACTGCAGGGTGCGCGCCAGAACAAGCGCGGCGGAAAGATCTGATTTGTGGGTGCGTACGAACTGCGTGAGCTCCGTAATGCCTCGATCCACCTCACCGTTTGCGATCGTGACGCGGGCCAGGATTTCGCGCGCGCCGAGAAGGGTCGGCGCATAGGCAAGCAACTTCTTGCAAGCGGCTTCCGCTTGCAGCCAGAGTCCAGTCGCGGCGCGGCAATAGGCCAGATGCAGAAGCCCGGCCGTATCGAGCGGGGCCCGCAAATGGGCGCGTTCCGCAAAACTCAGCGCTTCGTCGAAGCGGCTCTGTTCGAGCAAGAGCACCGACATGTTGCGCAGCGTATCGGGATCGTCCGGGATAAGTTCCAGGGCGCGAAGCAAGGCCGCCTCGGCCGATGGGTATTCGCGCAAGGCGAGATCGATGGCTCCAAGTTGGAGGAAGGCGCGCGCATTGGCAGGCTCGTGTTTTAGAGCGGCTTGCGTGATCGCGCGGGCTTGCGCAATGTCGCCGCGGCACAGCAGCGCATGAGCAAGCGCGAGCTTGATGTCTTGGTTGTGCGGGACGAGTGCCGACGCGCGTTCCAGACAGATCACCGCCTCGTCGAAGCGGCCGAGCAATTCGTGGGCGATGCCGAGATTAGTGACGAGGCCGGAGTGCTCAGGATAGAGGGTTGCCGCTTCCGCCAGCATCTCGAACGCAAACTCGGTCCGCCGCCGCGCGAGCGCTAGTGTCGCCTTTACGTTGAGTATGTCAGGATCGTTGGCTACGATACGGACATCGTTCAGCAGCGCCTCCGCCTCATCGAGACGGTTGGTTGCAATGAACTCCTGCGCCGTTCTAAGGCGGTCTTGCCAGGTTGGAGCCGGAAAGCCAGTGGTCGGCATGCGCGCTATGCGACCGTCACACGTTTGCCGTCGAGGCGGAGGTCCTCGGTCACGGCAATGACCTTGCTGTGAGCCGTCTCGGAGGCAATGCCGGTCACTTTAATCACCTGGGTTTCGGTCTGAAGCGAGTCGATACGGTCGATGATAGCGATACGCTCGACTGCCTTTACGGTAAGCGAATCCGCGCTCGCTTCCTGGATGCGCGTCACGCTGCGGAAACGGTCCGCAATCAACGTGTAAAGCCTGCCGATCCAGCTGGCCCTGTCCGCGAACACGGCAAACAGCTTAGTCCGCAGATCGATAGTGTCGGCGCGCAGGGACATTCGCTGACGGCCGGCGATAGCGATGGTGTCGCCCTCAATCGATAGATTGCCACCTGCGGGCAAAGCGAGGGTCCCGCAACTTGACCTCGGCCGCTCGAGCACAGCCAGAATGAAGACCTGCCTCGCATCGCTGAAGATTAGCACGAGGTCCTGAGGAATCGGCCGTACCAGACAGCCGAAAGCTACCACCGCCGTATGACGAGCGCCGGCGACTTCCACCTCCGACGCTGTGCCATTGTCATCGATTGCCACGATACGGGCAGTGTGATGCCCAGGATCAAGCAGGCGCTCGGTTGGCGCCAAGAGCTCAGCGTTGGTGCGGAAGGCCACTGTCATATTCTCACTCCTGCTGGCTACAGGTACAGGAGCGTACGCCAGTTTTGGGTGTTATACCGGCCGGTTGCGCTTTCGACCTCGCACACTCTGTCGACAACCTGGTGCTGATCGGAGCTCATTTGACCGATTTGCACTTGTGCGTCTGCTACTTGCACGCGCGTTTCGCACCACGTGCCGTCGAGCTTGACCCTTTTCACGTCAGCATCGTCTACCACCTTGAGATAGGTCTTCTTGACATAACGGATATCAGAATCAGCGACCTGCACGTTGTATCCACCGATGATCCTGGTCATATTGCCTGTCACCTTGTTGAATTCGTTGCCGATCGTTAGCGCATTTGCAAAGAGGAACCTGATCGAGCAGTTGCCGCCACAGCTGATTGAAAGATTGTAGCCAGCCCCGATGGAGATCGCCCCGCCGAGGAACGCAGCTACACTGAGGCCCACAGCCGTGATAACGTTTGCGCCTTGAACGCAGGTCACTCTGGCACCGTTGTAGATTTCCATAGCCGAGCCGTTTGTGGTCCGTGTCGAGTTGCCGTGAGTGGTCTCCGACACGTCGCCCTTGGTGGTCTGCTCGTAATGCGAGGCGGTCAAGCTGATGTTGCCCGCGGTTCCGTCGGCACCGGCGCTGATCGATACGTCGTTCTGGGCCGAGATCTCATAGGCGCCGTTTAGGACCTTATATCTGGCGTCGCCGTTCCTGACCTCGGTCGTGTGGCCGCGGCCGATTCTCATGAGCGAAGCGCCCTCAGCGGTTACCTGGAAGTCCTTCTGGGTGAAGGCAAGTATGCCAGCGTGGTCGCTTTCATGCTTGGTCGAATTGTTGTCGCTGGTTGAGATGAGGTCGGTAACAATCTCCTCCTCGCCGACCGAATAAGCGCCGAGCCGCAGATAGCTCGAGCTCGTCAGGGGAGAGTTTGGTGTTTCTGGGACGAAAAATCGGGCATAGGCATTCGACATAATCGGCTCCTCGGTCATTCGGATGGGTGCTTTAGCGTAGCGCCATTAATCGTGTTTGAGACGGTGATATCGACAGTCCGAATGTGTTCGGGCTGGAACCGTTCTGCTTGGTTGGCATCGCCATCTTGGTCGCCGGCGGGCCACCGATGAACAAATTGGTCGATCCCTTCATGGCGCGACCTGGACCCATGACCGTGCCCGACATGACGCCGAGGGCCACGCCCGCGTTGTCACCCGTCGATATCGCGCGCACCGTCTTCATATTGTGCGCCGGCATACACATGAGCAGGCAACGAGATTGGCTGGGAATGCTTGTCGTGTTCAAATTGATATTCGGATAGGGGGTGGGCACGACGGCGGGACCGGCCGGTGTGTTGCATACGTCGGGAAAGCCGAGATCCTGCGCCGACATGGGGCCGTTGGCATTGACGTAGGGCATGGTTCAGAACTCTCCATTGAACGGGGTCACGAAACTGGCATCGTAGAGTTCGGCAACAGCGCGTTCAGGCACCGTCGGCAGGGCGCTGCCACGCGCGCCGACGAACAGGCTGCCGTTAGTCGATGTGCAATGGAAATCGGTGCGTAGAAAGCGTGCGCCGGAGAAGTCGCTGCCATCGGCCTTAGCATGGTGCATCAGCGCATAAGGCATCTTTGCACCGCGAAACGAGGTAGACTTGGCGGATGCACGCGTAAATACGGCCATCTCCAATGTTGTGTTCGAGAGATCGCAGCTGTCGAGGCGCGCTTCCTGGAAGATGCATTGCATCAAATCGGCGCTTCGCAGGTTGGCGGCTCGCAAGTCCGCCTTGTCGAACAGCGTATTCGAGGCGGTGGCGCGTGAGAGGTCGGCGCCCACGAGGCTGGCGCCTGACAGAATCGAGCCAGAGAGGTCTACACCGGACAAGTTGACGCCGTTCAGCCTTGCCCCGCTCAAGTTCGCGCGCATCAGCGTCAGACCTGTGAGGTCTCGCTCGGATAGATCGCATTCCGCCAACAGGATAGTGTCGCATCGCATATTTGCGAGACTAGCGCTGCGCAAATCGGCCTGCGTGATGGCGGCGTTCGTGAGTGTGGTGCCGTCGAGCACGAGATTGGTCAGGTCGCATTCCATGATGGCGCTTTGTGACAAGGTGGCGTCACGCAGGACGGCGCAGGCCAAGACACAGCGCATCATTGTCGCTTGAGTGAGCCGCGTCTCGCTAAAGTCGCCACGGCTGAGATCCGACGACATCAACGTCGACTGGACGAGATTAGCCCTTCGCCAGTTGGAATCGCCTGCGCAGCAATTGACAAACGTGCATTTGTCGAGGCAAGCGTCGGCGAATAAAGCGCCGCTGAAGTCGCAGTCCTGAAAAGTCATGCCAGTCAGGGAGGTGCCGCCGAAGTTGCTGTTCCGAAAGGATGAGCTCAGCACGACGCCATCGTTCAAGGATAATCCAGACAGCGTCTCGCCATCGAGATTGACTTGGCGTACCGGGAGGCGGTGGGCGATTGATTGCAACAGCAGATCAATTGACATGGCGAGGGACCATAAGGACGGTACGCTCGATATTGGCGTTGCTCAAATCAACGGCGTCCAATGTCGAATCCATTAGGTCGGCACCATAGAGATTCGCATTGCGCAAACTGGCGCCGGCCAGATCCGCCTGATTGAGATGTGCCTCGAGCAGGTTGGCAGCATAAAAGTCGCAGCCGCGCAGATCGTTGCCGGTGAGGACCGCGCCTTTCAGCGAGGTCATTCGGAAGATCGCGCGCAACAAAGTTGACTTCCCGAAATAGACGCCGTTGAGCCGCGCCCTGCTGAAGTCGGTGCCGCTGATGTCGGCGTCCTGAAAGGAAAGCGCCTCCGCGCTGCTACGGTCGAAGCGGGCATCGCGAAGATCGATTTCACCGATGAAGCTGACCTGGTCAAATTTGGAGGCACTGAAATCGAGTTGCGGCGCTGCCACTTTGAGGAAGCAGGTTTGCTCGAGGCGAGTGCCGGAAAAGACCGCACCACACAGCGACAAGTCCATGAATTGTGTTCGCTGGAGGAGGGCACCCTGCCATAAGCTGTTATCCAGGGCGGCTCGAATGAACCCGCATTGATGTAGCTGCGCAGAGCGGAATGTTGATCCGATCATTGGCAGGTGCAACATTTGTAGATTAGCCAGACGTGCGTGGTCGAAGGACACACCCACCATTCGTGCTCCGAGAACATGAGTACGTACAAGCCGGCCGCCTGCGAAACGCGCCCCGCGGCAGTCGGCTTCACCAAGATTGGCGTCAGTAAGGTCGCTCGCGCTTAGATCAGCGTTGACGAGCACCGCGCCGGCAAGCGTGGCCTTCATAAGTTTTGCGCCGGCAAGGTTGGTCCCGTTCAGCTTGGCGCGTTCGAGAAAGGCGCCGGAGAAATCCGCATTGGCGAATTGCCTGCCCGACAGGTCGGCGCCGGCAAGATCGCGGCCAGCGAGCGAGCGGCCGCGGCCGTATTCTTCCTCCACGACCTCGCCCAGCGCGCGTGCCACGGCTGGAGCCAGCGCCGATTGAGGTTCGAGCGGCTTGGGTGAGGCCAGCCTGACCGCGGCCATGGCGGGCGCGAGCTGACCTTCGGCGCGATCGATCTCGGTCTGCAGGCCGGTCAGGGCCTCCTTACTTTTCCGGACGGCCTCATCCAGCGCCGCTTCGGTCGTATCGGCGAGCGGCGGTTGATCGGTCCCGACGAATGCCTCGAACGGCGCACGGCCATCGCTGGCTAACGAGGGCAGGGTGCCTCTGAGCGCCGCTTCGGCATCGGTGAAGATCGTGCGCAGACGCTGCACGGATTCAGTGGGTGCACCGTTGTTCTCGATCTGCGCTATTATGTCGTCAATGGTCGGTGGCCGCGGCGGCTGGCACTTGACGCGCTGGGCTTCCTTTGGCAGCGCAAGTGAAGGGACGTCGGGCAGTGAAAAAGCGTCGTCCGATAACGAGGCTTGTATCGACTCAAGCGGTCTGCCAGCCGGCAGGCCGAAGAGGCGAGCGTGCGCAAGTTCGAATTGCTGATGCTCGTCGACTGGCCGTGTTGCTGCGCCAACAATCTCGCCACGCCAGTCCTTTGCCCGCGCGAGCTTGGCTTCGAACTCGTGCACGAGGGTCGGATCAACTTCCGGCGGCAAGATAGGCAATGGCTGGATCTGCTCAAAGCTTGCATCCATCGCGTGCGCAGCGTCCATGCTGCCGATCGCGGCAAGCAACGTGTCGATATCGCCCGACATAGCACTCCCGCCGGAAATCCTTTCATACGCCTCGCGCATAGGCTCGCATTGAGCAGCAAGCTTGTCGACATCGGACACGGCCTTGGACTGGACCGTCTCTACGGCGTCGAGAATCTCGGCCAAGTCGATTTCGCCGCTCTCGAGTTCCTCGGGCGACAATTCGGGAATAGTTGACGGTTCGATGGGCGAGGTCTCGAATGTAGGGCGCAGCGCAGGTGGAAGATCGATACGTGCGAGTTCTTGGTCGAGCGCCCAGCGCCTTGAGGCCTGCTGGCGCGATGCACGCTGTTCGGCCAATTCTCCTCGCCGTGCTGCGCGGCGCTCGCGCTCGGCAGACGAAAGCGCGGGCGTGAGTTGATGTTCCGAAAAGGCGTATCGCGCGGCGGTTTTCGGGTCGAGGCGCAGCCGCCTGACATTCAGATAATGATCCGCCGAGCGCGCGGGATCGCTCTGCCGCTCGTAGGCGACCATAATGTCGGCAACGTCGCTGCCGTCGATTTCCTGCACGGCGGTCGCGGCGCGGTAGATCATAATTCCCCGGCGAGCCCCGGCCAACAGCCACAGCGTGTCGATGCGCGTCTGCAGTTCACTGACAGCACGCTCTGGAGCGCTCCAACCGATGAAGCATCGCACGCGAAAGGTGGGCAGCTGGCCCTCGATCAATGGATCTTCCGAGGAGAAGTTTTGCAGCGCATAGGGTTCTCCGCCGCAAAGAAAGCCGCTCAAGCGCTGGTCCAGCGGTGCGAACAGAAAGAGGCGCGGATCGACATCAAGCGCCAACGCGGGAGCGGCCGATTTCAGCCACGCCGCGTCATAAGTGCCGGCGTGTCGCAGGCGCTCCTTATCATCGAGGGCCATTGGTCCGAACGCTGCGGGTCGCGCCGCTGTCTCGATGAACTGAACCGCGTAGTCGGGATCTTCGAGGTTGGGTAGGGCTACCACTTCGCCGGCCATGCTACGGCGAAGAGCCTCGTGGCCCGTGCCAGTCGGATTCGTCGGATGTCCGGCCCCGCCGAATGCGCGCTGATGCATTAGCGGCATCCGCCGGAAAGGTTTGGCAGCTGTTGGTCGCCAGCCGGACGCCGTCATCTGCCAATAGCGATCGCCCGTCACCAACAGGCGCTTCTGTATTGGTCCGAGCGACCAGCCCAACATCATGCGCTGGATCGGCGGTCCCTCGGGCGCTGCCGCATGTCCACCGATGAGCACTTCCGCTTGCGGCTTGGGCATGCCGATATCAAGCGGGCTGCCGGGCGGGAGTTCTTTCGCGCTCATGACCCAAAGTTCCTGCTCGCCCTCCAGGCGGTCAGCGCAGGGGTTCGCGAGGTCGAACATCGCCAAGGCGGAAATGATGAGGCTTGCCCCGCGAGGACGTCGCTCGCATTTGGTCAACAGACCCAGCGTTCGGGGCTTTATAAGAATGGGCATGAGAGCGCCCCGCTAAATGTCCCACTTCGCAATCTTATTTCTCCGGCGTGACAGAGTTGCGAATTGATCTGTTGCCTACGGCGCGGTGAATTGACGCGTGTGGCAGCCGCCCGCTCGGGCAGAGCCATCGTTGTGCTACACGTCAAGTTCGACTTGCCAGAACGTTCAGCTCACAAGGTTCGACGCTCAGTTAACGAGTTCTCTTTGCCGAATACGTCAAATCGATCTAGACGACTAGGACCAATGTTTGCGAACGGCTTGTCCGAATCCGCTCGGGGGCGAAAGAAAGACTGCTCGTGAATGTGTTCTAATAGGACGAAAGACAGTGCACGTAACGCAACCGGCGGCGGTTGCAGGAACAACGCAAGCTCTTCGATCGTATCCAAGCCGATCCAGTCATGGCGAAATCGGCGACCTTCGAGGATAAAGCGACGCTTGATCACGATCGAGGAGGTCCTCGCATCAAGCCTGACTGTCTTTGTGATTGAGTACAGCAATTTCCATTCCAAAGGCTGCTGCGATAATCGCCGGAAAACGAATGCTTTTCGTGCGGAAACGACCACTGGTCCGTGTCCAGTGTCTGACGAACGCACAACGCCTGACGTGCTCGAAACAGCGACCATGGTCTGCCGCACGCGAGTTCTTTCAAGGTGACATCAGGAGCTTCAGTAGGGCAAACGTCGTCGGCACGTCGCTATATGCAGGCGAAGACGGCAAAAAACGTTCGCACTTGCTCTCTTCGCGTTCAGCGGTCGGCTTGGTGGCGACTTCGAGGTATCCATGCCCACGGTATCACGCGATGGACTGAGACTAACTGCTTGTGACTACCGGCTTACAACGGACGATGAAAACATGATGGCAGCGCCCACCACACTTCGAGGCCAGGCAGCAAACAAGCTGGGTCGCACGCCGGACGCGGCAGCTCGGCCTCTACCACGGCGCGGAGGTTCGGCGAAGGCTGGAATCTATGCAGGTCGAATGCGTTTCGTCCGCGTTGATGACAGGAGTCTCCTCAGAGGACCAGTCGTCGATCGGTTGCAGGGACAAATCGCACCATGTCGGGTGTTGGATGGCGGGCACGTGGACGGGATGTGATCGTTTGCGGTTGCCCGGTCAGGATGGCCGTCTCAATTGCGAGCAGCGCGCGCAGGTCCGCCAAGCCTTCCTCGCCATCGGCTTCGGGTGCCGTTCCAGCCTTGATGCAATCTGAAAAGTACTGCACCTGCGCGGCAAAATGGTCGATGTGCGGAAACTGGGTTTCGCCGACCTCGCCGTCGCGGCGCAGTCGCAATTTTGTTGCCGTCTCGAACCTGTAGCCGGGGTCGAGTTCGAGATCGCCAGCCGTTCCGACGACCCGATAATTGTCGACGGTAGCCGCCCCGAAGCTCGCGACGAATTGGGCCAAGCCGCCTGAAGGAAAACGCAGCAAGGCCGCGACCGACGCTTCCACCTCGCCGAACCGCTGGTCATCGATCGGTCGGTGCGCCATTGCCACGGCCTCGATCGGCTCTTCAGCAAAGATATGACGCGCCGCGTTGACGCAGTAGACCCCGACGTCCTGGAGCGGTCCACCCCAACTCGCAGCCTTGAGTCTGTGGTTCCCTGCCGCCGTCTGGAAACTGAACGCCGATTGAAAGAAGAGCGGTCGGCCGATCGCGTCGTTGCGGATGTGTTCAAGGACCGCGACGGTTCCGGGTTCGTTGTGGAGCCGGTAGGCGGTCATCAGAAGCACGCCGGCCTCGCGCGCGGCGGCGATCATGGCGAGGGCATCTTGTTCGTTGGTGGCCAGCGGCTTCTCGACCAAAATGTGCTTGCCGGCGCGAGCCGCCCGAACAGCGTAGTCAGTGTGCAAGTGGTTGGGCAGAGCAATATATACCGCGTCGACGTCGGAGCCTCTCAAAAGGGCATCGTATCCGTCATAGTTGACGACCTGACCAACACCATGGAAATCCGCCAGTCGCGCGGCCTTGTCTCGATGACCGGTTACGATTGCCGTAACCTTCGAGTTTGCGGACTGTCCGACTCCCGGCAAGAAGGCCTGTTGCGAAATCGAGCCAGCGCCGACGACTGCATACCTGATCATCATTTCCTCTCCGAGGGCTCGTGTTGGACCGCGTTCGAGGCTGGTCGGATTCCCTCCAACCTCGTTCGCTTCTGGCAGTCATTCAGCGGAGACGAGGTCGTATCTGAGGGGTGCCACCCCATTCCGGCGACAGCCTCGGACCCTGTACTCATTTCACCTCCCTCCTGACTTCCCATCAGATAACCGACTTGGTAGAGTAACCGTTAGGCTGCGGCCAGATCGAAACGGACCTGCCGCATTGCGCCTGAAGTTGCGAATGCGCTGTCACAGCTGGCTTTCAGTTGCGGCAATAATTGCCAAGTCGCAGGAACATCAGAACCCCAAAGGTTGGCGAGGACGGACATTCACGGTCCAGCAATTGCCGTGCCAGTAAAGACCTTGTGCAAAACCTTGCTTCGAACAGGGCGACGCATAGTTGAGCCAACGTCAGGGCTCCCACGCAAATGTCGCAAACCCAGCACCCCAGACGAAGGCCCGGGCACGGTGTGTTTCGGCATGCAAGAACGCTGCCGTTTCCGGGGTGATCGACATCCAAGAAGATTCCTTAATGGCTTCCGTCGAGTCATGGAAGCCGAGGTTGGATGATGGTGATGGAGACGATAGGATCATCCGTCGCGATAAAATTGTGCTCCTGTGGTTACGACATTGATGGTGCTGCCATCATCACCAATTCCAGAAAGAAATGATGTTTTCAGAACAGAGTCTCTTTGCGTCGTATAACATCATGTGTTGATGGCACGTATGGGAGGTGCGATGAAACGATCAACAATCGCCGACCTCGCGCAGGCCTGACTAAGGCTGTCGACCGTAAACCGGCTCTGCATGCTACCGGCACGGTGCGGTCTGAAACCGTCAAGTGCATTCTGAAAGCAACAGAAAGAATTGGCTTTCACGGATTGGACGCGCTGCGCGAGCGCAGGAGGAACAGTTTGTGCCGCCAGAGTTTGGCTCTCTCATGCAACCGGCCACTTTAGCAGTTGTAAGGCGCCGGAATTGTGGCTGTCGCCTCCCGGTATCGAAGCGAATGTTCCGATCAAGGGCACCCGCGCCCCTGAAGCCGTCGCTGCGCGGTGAGCCGGATAGGCCTTGTGGGATCCGACAACAAGGCCGTCGGACAGCGGCTTGGTTCATCGGCCAGACAGTCTACGAACCCGGCAAGATATTTCATTGGACCAACCGACACGGCTCAACCCTGGCGGTTGGCCACGATCAGCATCGGCGTGAAGCGATGACTGGCTGGCTTCACCAATACGGGCACGACGATCAGCTTGTATCGCGTGATTATGCCTCGAATAGATGTCGTTGCGCTGCCGTCTGCGGCCGCGGCCATGCGTGACCAATGCGCGGTCTCAAGCAGTTGTCCTAGCTGTCGGCAATCAGTAGATCATGCGTTAGCAAAAGCTCATGCGTTTGCAGTTACCGCGGGTGAGTCAACGCATGACGCTCGGCCCAAAGGAGCTGCGGTGCAGGCCGTCGATCCGGTACGGGAAAAACGCCGGTGAGCGATCGGCAAGCTGCTGGAAGGACTGTGATTCAGTAAAGATGCTTGACACGTCAAAATGAACCACTGTGGTGTGAACCGCCCAGACTAGACAGATGAGGGGTCGCCAGATTCGTCCGGGCCTATCTGCCAGCCACCACCGCAAACAGAACCGCTTCGCGCTCCTGTCCGGCGGCAGATATGCGAGGAGGAGCGGCGGCCTTAGTTCGGCAAAGCCTGCTCGATGGCCTTGCGAGCGGTGTCGACGTCTTCCTTCACCGCCGTCGGCCGTCCGGGAGCCAGGCCGAGACCGAGGTAGCTGCCGGCGCCCGGATTCGCCGCGGCCGGGTATTCGCGCGATAGCCAGCCGATCGCGGAGGCTCGCATCCAGACTTTGTCCCCGGAAAGCAGCGTGAACTGAACGAATTGGTCGCGGCCCGCAAGCTTGAGGACGTCGTCCACGGACTCTTTCACTGGCATCAGGTTTGCGAAGATGCCGAGCACCTGCGTAACCGGCGGTTTCGGACCGTTCGACGACAGCTCGGCCGGCACCGGAAAGAAGATTTGCGGCGAAAGGCGCAGGGTTTCGGCGTCGACGCGAAATTCGCTGGTCGGCAGAGCGACGACGGCCGTAATTTTCTTCGCGTCAAAGAAGACAGGCGTCCCGGTGATTGGCGTCAATTGGGCGAGCGGCGACGCTGCGAAGACAGGCTCGACCAGGAACGACGCTACGGATACCATGATAGCCGCAAAGTATCTTTTCATTGTTCGATCCTCCAATTCTGCATCTCGCCGGTGGTCGGCAAAAAAAAATCACTTCAGCGCGTTGTCGATCAGATTGGCCAGTCTGGCCGCAGCCAAGGCGGCCCGCGCTCGGGCCACGTTCTTGGCATTGGTCTCGTACTCGCGCGTTAGGAAGACCGGGTTCTTTCCCGCGCCGACCGGCGGCGCATACGCGAACTGTTTCGCAAGATCTGCGCTCTCCTGAGCCCATACGGCGGGATCGGCAATCTGCGCCTCAGCTTGGCTGACGCCGACGCTCGACAATCCGTCCTTGTCGTCCGCGTCGAAGATCGCGCCATAGGGCGAAGAATAGCCACCGAAGATCGCGTCCCAATAGGCATGCAGCACCATGCTCCAGCCGCTCGCCGGAATCACGGACTCGGCGTTGCCGCCAGCGTCGCCATCCGGGATCTGGACCGTGTACCGTGCGGCCGCGTGGAGAGGCTGGTGGGCATCGCCGACGAGATGCAGGATCCAGACGAGATCGTACGAACGCACGTCGTCAGATGCGCCCGACGATGCGGGCAGGGCCGCGGTCAGGAGCTTGAGCTGCGTGACGAAGTCGACCGGATCCACGGGGGGCAGGGGCGTCCCGTCTGGACTGAAATCGATGTCCTTGAAGTGCCAGAATGCGTGCTGGTTGTGGTCCGAATAGCCGATGTTCTGTCCCGCCGTGGGGCTTGTGACGGCGTCGCGCGTGTAGCCGTATTGTTTGGTCTTGATGTCGTCGGCCCACGTGGCGGCGTGAACGAATGCGTACATCTTGGCCGTCTTGTCGTCGGGCGCGCCCGCCGTCCACTTAGCGTAGTCCCCGTTCAGCTTCAGCAAGGCGTCGGCCTTGTCCCGGACGGGATCGGACAGTCGCTTGTATGCCAGATAGGCGATCTGCATGTGCCCCTCGTCCCACCATGCGCGGGCGGGAGATGAGGCGATGCCGAGGGCCACGGCCAGAATCGAGATCGAAACCGCACGACGCATCTTGAGATGCCTCCACTTTTTGTTGCCTTGGGTTGCGCTTAAAGGTTGCAACAATCCTGTTTCTTTTTACCAGAGCTCTATGACGGGCCGATGCGGGTTGCGAGGACCTTGTTGCAAAGTGTTGGTGCGACGCCTGACCATACCGACTTCCGGCCACGCTGCGGCCGATCGCGAACATCACCTCCAACTGGCGGGATTTGCAATTGAGCTCGCGACCACAGTGCGCGGGCAGAGCGAGGACCGCTCGTTGTTCGCGGCAGCGGGCATTAACCGCGTGGGTATGCATAGCACGATGGTATGCTGGTTCATCGTCCATGCATTCTGCAGGCCTTTTGTTGTGTCCGAGCGCAGCTTTTCTTCGTTCATCGCCTCGAAGGCGCGTTTTCCTTGCGCGATCCTAGCACTAGAGATACCCGCCGATTGGCTCCTGCGTCTCAGTAACCCCGAGCCTTCAACCGCCGCTGGATGAAGCTAAGTGGCAGGTCAGTCCCTCTCAGCTTTCCAAGGAACATCGCTGCTCTCGCGTTTGGAAAGCTGCCGCGCCAATGCCGATGAGGATGGGTCTATCTGTGGAGCCACGACGAAACGCCCGATTTTGCGAAAAAGCCATCCCGACTTCGCTGTGCCTTCTCGGAAAAGCTGCTTGAGGTGCACGGTCGCGAAGCTAGGCTCATGTAATCGCCTCAGAGGGATCGATGTTTGCGAACCGTATCCGTTTCGGCGCTGGCGCTCTCGCCGTCTCCGGAATCCTGTTCGTGATCTACCGGCACTTCGACCGTTCTCCGACGAAAGGTCGCTGCTGGCGCCGCTGCCTTCGGGTCTGGGGGGCTGGGGCATGGCTGGCGTCGCACATGCTTACCGTTGTGCCGTTTGTGTTGCTGCCATTAGGGCTTCTTAGAGTTGCAACGCTCTCTCCTTGCGACGCCCGCCGAACGTCGGCTCCTTGTCTCCGTCGTCTTGAGCGTGATTGGCATAGGCTTTAAGCTGCCGTTCTACGGCGGCGAAACCTATGGTCTTCACGCGCTGGGGCAGGAAGCGCTCCGGCAGAACTCCGACGCCATCCGCTCCGGACCGGCCCTGTGATGCTCATTAGCGGCCCGCTGCTCCCTGCGGTCTCAGCCATTGCGACCGCAACGGCGCTGCTTTGGCGCTCCTGTCAGTATCCGAGGGCAAGCGGCGTTCTTCGCTGCCGGGATGTCCTTGTACACATTCCCGCAATTCTTCAGCGCGCAGCCGCTCCGCATTACACGTGGATTACTGGTCGTAGTCGGCTGCGTTTGGATGGCCGCGTGTCTTTGGCGGCGGGGATAGTTGGCGCGTCGAGAGTAACTCTCCCCGGCGAGGCGGGTATGACGCATCGTAAACTGTTATTCGGCGCACCGGGGGGAACGCTTTGAACCGTCTATATAAATCCGCTTCTTGCGCGGATTTTTGAGAATGATTTGTAAGAATTGCAGCTTTTCCACTGAACCCACTCGAACGTGTTGGGGCTGGCCTGGCGGTCTGCACATCCGCTGGAGCGCCCGTAATCGGGAGTTGAACTCGGCGCACCACGGTGCCTCCAGGGCGAGGCGAAGCGGAACCTGTTCCCTCTAACCCGCAACCGTCACAGCGGCCTCGAAGCGTTCGCGTGTGGAAGCTGCGAGGCGTCCCAAACCGAAGTGGTCCTGCATACCGCGGATGATGTCCTCATCTTCCTCCAGGCCACTGCTCCGTAGCATCCGGGCAAGTCCCGCCAATTCAGGGACCGGAATGTCTCCGTGATCCCGCTCGCCAGCCCCTCGATAGGGCGTGCTGTCGTCAGCCGTGCCATCCTGCGGCCATATGATCTGCCGTTCGCCGTCCTTGGTCGTCGGAAAGCGATTACGACCAAGCGATGCCGCGACGGTTTTCTGCACGGTCTCGCCCGAGCGCAGGAAACCATGTGCGCGGGCAATGCGTTCGACGAGGACATCGAAGTAGATAGGGCCCTCGATCGCGATGACGTGGTCAACCATGCTACGCAATGTTCCGCGGTAGCCGACGTCATAGAAACGCTCGCGGTCGGGTGTAGCAACGTTAGCGGGATCAGCCTTGACATATGTGGCCTGCTTTTGAGTAGCCTCATGCCCATCGTTTACCGGTCCTCGCGCGTAGACTTTCGGTTGTTCGACCGGCTGTCTGTCGTCGTTTGCCGGTTCAGGCGTGACTTCGGCCTGCTCCGCATCGGCCTGCGTCTCTGCGCTCGAGAGCTCGGCGCCAACGGGCAGGTCGGAGCCATCTGCAGATGGGCTTGCCTCCAGTGGAGACGCAGCTTTATCAACTATGGCGACAATTGGACGAGAGGCACGGTCGGCCTCGAGATCAGCCATCAGCCTGGTGTGAAGCTTTTCCACTGCGGCGGATGAATCCATCCACCATTCGGTGCTCCAGATTCGCAGAACTCGCCAGCCAAGATCCGTGAGCACCATTTCACGCAGGTGGTCGCGATCGCGTGCAGTTGCGGACCGGTGATAGGCAGCTCCGTCGCATTCGACGCCGGCGAGGTAGCGCCCCGGAAAGTCCGGATGCACGATGCCGAGGTCGATCCGGAAGAACGAGACGCCCACTTGAGGATGCACTTCCCACCCCTTCTCCTGAAGGGCTCGCATCACAGCGTCCTCGAACGGCGATTCCGTGTCGCGCCCGGTTGGCGAGAACGCTTCGGCGATGGCGCGCGCGCCGTTCGCGGCGAACTCGAGAAAGTGCTTGAAGTCGACCACGCCTTTAGCGCTCGTGCGTCCCAAGTCAATCTGCTCGGGCCGCAATGTCGCGAACACCAGAAGTTCGCGTCGGGCGCGGGTGACGGCAACGTTGAGGCGGCGGTGGCCGCCCTCGCTGTTCAATGAAGAGATCTGGGCCGTGACCCGTCCGGTCTTATCTGGCCCGACGGCGACCGAGAAGATGATTACGTCGCGTTCATCGCCCTGCACGTTCTCGATGTTCTTGACGAGAATCGGCTCCCTGGTCTGGTTGCGGTCGAAATGCGGCTCCAGCGACGGGTCGGTCCGGCGGGCCTGGTCGAGCAAGTTCTCGATCAGACGCTGCTGTTCTCCGTTGAATGTGACGACGCCGATCGAATGGGTAGATATCCTCATGCGCCTGATAACCTCGGCCACGACGGCCTCGGCCTCCTTCCGGTTCACCTTGGCGCCGCCCCGCTCGTATACGCCTCCATCGACATGAACGTAGCGCACCGCGGTATCGCGCGTCACTGGAGAGGGGAAAGTCGTCAGTTCGCCGCGATAGTATTTGACGTTCGAGAACGCGATCAGGCTCTCGTGCCGGCTGCGATAGTGCCACGACAGCCGCATGCTCGGGACGTTCGATGCCAAGCACTCATCAAGTATGCTCTGCTGGCTCTGGACTATTGAGCCGTCGTCGTCTTCATCGTCCACGCCACGCTGTCCCACGTTTGTGGGAGGCAGCTGTTCCGGATCACCAACGATCACGACCTGGCTGCCGCGCGCTATCGCTCCGATCGCGTCCCATACCAGGATTTGGGAGGCTTCGTCGAAGATTACCACATCGAAAGGTTTGGCTTCCGCGGGTAGATATTGTGCGATGGAAAGTGGGCTCATCATTACGCACGGGGCAAGTTGAGTCAGCACGGTTGGGATGCGGCCGAATAGTTGCCGAAGCGGCATCTGTCGGGCCTTCTTGTTGATTTCACGTGCAAGCGTGCCCCATTCCGGATCTTTGCCGAAGTTGGTCTGGGTCGGTATTGCCGTTCCGATGCGTGCCTTCACGATATCTCTCGCGAGCTCTGCAACTTTCCGGTCGGCGGCAACGAACGCATCGATCGTGGCCTCGTGTTTCTCTGCGAGAAAGCTACTTAGGGTCGCGTCCTCGTTCACGATGGTTTCAGCGACCCAGCGCGCATAAGCATAATCGAAGATGCTGGTGAGAACGCTGCCGTTCACGGCTCCGACTTCGACAGCATCGATAAGAGGGGAAAGTCCGGCCGCCCGTGCCGTCTGAGCGGCGGAACGCCAAGTCGCCCATTGCGGGGCCTTGTTGAGATTTGCCTTCCAGCTCGCGGTTCGTTGGAGGAGCGCCTCCACCCAGTCGGCTTCGATCTTGACGATGTCGTCTGGATCATCGAGGCCGATACATACGCCCAACTCTTTGGCCGTCCGGTGCATGGTCGGAAATGCCTTGTGCATCGTCTCGAAGGCATGTCGTACCTGTCCCCCGGGCCGGAAGCGCGAGCTATCGCGCAGCAATAGATCTGTGATGTGCGAGAGAACCCGATCCGGTGCGGTTCCCTCGATCGGATAGGCATCGACCGCGTCGCGCATGCTTGCGGCCCAGTCGATCAGCCCCTGGAAACGCGACACCTCGGTCTGCACCCCGCGCCACAAGCGCTCCATGCCCCTGAAGCGCGGCTTTATGGTCTCGATTTCGCGTAGCAGGACAGCGAGATCCTGCAGCACTACAATGTCTCGGCCAATATCGTCAGGCACCTCGCCCGAACAGTATGGGCTCAGTGCTAGTCTGACCTTCTTTTTCCGGGCGCTTCGAACGAACATGTTCGACGCGCACGCCTCGAGCCACTCACGCTCGAGCGATTGCAGGTCGAGCAGCGCAGCTTTGAGATCGTATCGGACAGAGAGTTCCGATATCTTTTCCTTCACTCGGGCCACGACGTCTGCAAGATCGTACAATGCGTTCACGCGTTCTGGTGTCTCGGCTGAGAGCAAGAGCGCTCCGTCTGCGGCATCGGCATGCAGCATCAGTGAGACGAGCTTGATCAGCTGCGGCAGGAGAGCATCGTCGCCGGCGCTGCCGTCGAGCCCGATCGACGACACCAGATCGTCGGCGGCGGCCCTTACTTCACGCAGTGCGAGATGGAGGCGGTCGACCAACTGGTGAAGCGACTGCACCCAGGCCGGGCTCCAGCGGGCCTGCTCGATGCCCTTGAGCGGATGGTCGACGGGATCGCCGACGGCCTCGAGTGCAGTGCGAATATCCGCGCAAGTCTCGCGCATCCTCGCGAGGTCTTCGGGAGCGTGCATTGTCCCAGCGGGCCATGTCAGTCCGACATGCAAAAACCGTTCGCGATCGGCAATGACGCGTCCGAAGGCCTCGTAGGCCGTCATCCCGTTAGCACGACGCCGGTGCAGCGCGGAAACAAGCTTATTCAGCTGGTCGCGCCGCCGCTTCAGTTCGCTGGCGGCGGCCGACCAATGCTCTTCGGTGACAAGACCGTGTTCGCGCCAGGCGGTGGCAAGCTGGTTGAGCACACTCGACTTTTGAGCCTTGGTCGAATGGACCTCGAGGCAGTAGTTGCCAAGGCCGATCGCGTGCATGCGCTGCCTCACGACTTCCAGTGCCGCCGTCTTCTGGGACACGAACAGCACTGTCTTCTGGTGGGCAAGGCAATTGGTAATCATATTCGCGATCGTCTGGCTCTTGCCCGTACCGGGGGGGCCGAACAGCACGAAATCGGCCCCGCGTTGAGCGGCCACAACGGCGGCGACCTGCGAGGAATCGGCCGACAACGGCGTAAAGAGCTCAGCCGGATCTACGATCTGGTCGATCGTGTTCTCGGCGACGAAGGTGGCTCCCGATCCATCATAGGTGTGGGTAGGCGTGTCTATCAGATGGCGGACGACAGGATTCCGCTTCAGAATGTCCGAGCGGTCGACAAGGTCCTTCCACATCAGGTACTTCGTGAAGGACAATGTCGCGATCACGACGTGCTCGGTGACCTCCCAGCTTTTGATGCTCTTGATATGACGTCTGATTGTCTTCCAGATCCCCGCGACATCGACACCTTTGGCGTCCTGTGGCAATTCTCCTTCAAGCTCCGGTATCGACAGGTCGAAATCCTGCTTCAGCATCTGTAGCAATGTCGGATTGAATCGTGCCTCGTCCTCGTGTAGCGCCAGCCGAAATCCGGAACGCACACTTTTGCGCTCAAGCTGAACCGGAACGAGGATCAGCGGTGCGCGGTAAGGCCCCGCGCCCTCCTGTGGTGTCCACTTAAGCAAGCCTAGGCACAGATACAGGATATTTGCGCCGCCTTCCTCAAAAGTGAGGCGGGAGGCGCGGTAGAGATCGGTGAGGCGTCCGTCAAGCTCAGTCTCCGGAACGAGGGTGTGCAATTCGCCGCGGGCCATCGCCTCTTTAATGAAATCCTGGCGGACGTCGTCGTGTCGCCGTTGCGCGAGCAGAGTGGCGTCGCGCCCGTCTGTACCGTCGAGAACGGTCGCTCTGCCAAGCAGCTTAAAACGGTCCCCGCTGGAAAGCTTGTCCTCGAGCATTGCTGCATCGGGGCACTCGATCGAGATAGTGGATTTCGCGTCCCTGAAGTTCAGTAGGCGGTTCTTCAGCGTTAGATCTAAGAGGTTCCGCTTCCATATCTCGAGCCGATCCAGGCTCCGCTCGGAAACGGGCTCGCGCGGCTTGTCGAAATCCTCCTCGAACTTCGGAATTTCACCGACTTCTTGGGAGCTGGAAGCTGCGCCAGCCGGCGTTATGGTTGAGGTGCCGGAGCTGGAGAGATCAAGCGGCCGGATCTTGGCACTCCGCGCGCGCTTGACGTCAATGGCAAGCTCGAACGGCGATGTTGCGTCCTCGGCGATCAGCTTTGCACCGGCATCGACCGCTTGCTTGAAACGCCCAGGATTTGCGCCGGTGAGGATCGTCGTCTCCACCAACAGCATCTCCTCGAGCTGCACGCGTTTGCGCAGCATCTGTGGGTCATCGATTGCAAGGCTCGAGAAATCTTCATCCACGAGCCACACGCCAACGAAAGCATGGCCTTCGGTCAGGACCAGCACCGGATTGAGGCCTGCCTGTTCGAGACAGGACGCATAGAGAAGCGCCAGATCAAGGCAGGTGCCGACCTTGCGAGAAAGGATCTCGCTCGGTCCGCGAATTTGCTGGCCCGACCGTTCGAAACTCTTCGGAGGAAGAACGTAGGCGATCGAGTGGGAAACGAGCGCCGCCCAAAGAGCGTCGGCGATCTCCCAGGCTCTAGCCTTGGTCTTCTTGCGATACCCGTCCATCGCGTCGTCGCGTCCCGCCGCGGCCAGCTTGCTTGAGGCTTCCCGCAAGATGACGTCGACGCTGGGATCTGTGGGTCTGACGAAGGCCGCCAACAGTTCGGGCGCGGCATTGACACCGCCCCAGTGCGACGGCGGCAGCAGATTGACCTCGCTGGCATTCTCGACAAGGGTTTCGCCAGCCGCTTCCACACGGATGCGCAACTCGGCTCGTCTCGAGGCATTGATAGCTGCTAAGAATGCCGGGTCCAGTTTCAGATCCAGGCTACGGATATGGTGTGTCGCCCCGGCCGCGATTTGTTCAATATGCCAGACCCCCGGCGTCATGAACGCGGGTTCTGACGTGAGGTGCACCGAAAGCTCCCTCAGGTCGCGGCCTTCACGATTTTCGAGCGCCAGTTCGCGGATAATCGGGACCGCGTTCTGATAAAAAGCAACATTGATGTTGTCCGCGGCGGTGCAAACTACCTTCAGCGTTCCGCCCACCGATCCCCCAGCCCGTGTCTGCTCCACCCTCTGCCCCCAAATGCTACGTTACAAAAAACATCGCAGGATTGATAAAAATGCCCGCGTACCCTCCTTTTTGGCACGCTGCGCACCAATGTCTTCACGCAATTAGCAATATAGGCTGGGTCACTTCTGCAATTCGAGAGTATTCCGGAGTTGTGCATCGGAAAATGGAATAACGCGCTCCTCCGGGAATGCGCCCGCCAAGGACTATGGGCACACGCTCGCCTCGTGAGCGGAAAAGCGCATCGCAGCAACAAAATCAATAGATTAGAAGATGTTCCGTACGTTCTGGACACTGGTCCCAGGAATCCCGCTGTCAAGCAGCTAATCTCGGAACTTGGTATTCGACCAACCGCAAGAGGGTTGTTGCGAGCCCCACGATTCGAACTTTCTCATGGCCGACGATCGCGGCAGCCAACGGAAGTTGCCCGCAGATAGGCGACCCGAAGTGAAACGGGTGACGGGCGCGATAAGCGGCGTGGGCTGCCTCCGTAGCTCGGTTTGACCCAACGCTATTTGACGAGCGTCTGACGGCGCCAACTCTCCACGGCCTTGTCGAGCGCGGCTGCAGCCCTTGGATCCGCCCAGCGGTCCCAAAACTCAATCGTGCCGCTAAGCGGTTCGTTGGTCGGCTTTGCGATCCGGATGCGTGTAGGTAATAAGATCGCATCGCCGACCACGAGGGCCTCGCCGGTGTCGAGCACGGGCAGCAGATCACCAAACCCGCCCAGGCTATCGGGCAGCAGGCGGCGTACCACCGTCTGATCGTCACCATTGGTCAAGCGCATGGCAATCAAATTGTTGCACTGACTTACGACGGTGCGATTCACTTCGGCGGGCCGCTGGCTGATGACGACAAGGCCAACGCCATATTTTCGGCCTTCCTTGGCAATGCGCTCAAAGGTCGCGATCGCATTCTCGGCGGCGCCGGAGGTCGCGTCCTGGGGAATATAGAGATGCGCCTCGTCGCAGAACAGCGCCACTGGATGACGCGCCCCCTGCGGACTCCACTGCTGCACATGAAAGACCATACGGGCAACCATGCCGACGATCAGCGGCAGAATGTCCGAGGGTACTTCGGAAAAGTCGATCACCTTTACCCCGCCGCGGCCTCCCTTGGCAGCTCGTCCGCCTAGGAGCAGCGTGACTGCTTCATCGAGCCACTTATAGCCATCGGCGACGCCCGCTGCCGGAAATAAGAACCCGAGTCGACGATCTGTGCGCTTGCCTTCGAGGCGCTGAATCAAGCGGCTGAGCTTCCCGTGAAAGTCGCCCTGCTTTTTTTTCGGTCCTGGCGCCTGGCACCATTTCCGTATTCAGACGATCGAGTTCCGTGAGCACCGATGCCATCGCAAAAGGGACGGGGCTATCGATCGTGAAGTTGGCGAGGACATCGGTGTGGCCCCCTGCAGTCAGGAAGCTGGTCTTCGCATCGACGATCGCACGGGACATAACCATGGCCTGATTAGGCGCGTTTTGGTCGCTGCGGTCGACGAACATCGAGACTAGCGCTTCGTAGCTCATCAGCCAGTAGGGAAGGTGAAGCACGCCGTCAGTGAGGCCTTTGTCCGCATCAATATCGCCCGGACCCGCGACTCGAAGATGCACGAAACCGTCGCCGGCCATGGACGCATATTCGCCGTGCATGTCGAACACGATAGCTAGCGCTTTCAAGCTCGGCCACTTGTTCTAGGAGACGCGCTGTCGTCCAGGATTTACCGGAGCCAGTACTGCCGACGACGAGGGCGTGGCGCTGGAAAAGCCTGTTGCCGTTGACGAAAGCCTCCGCGTTGGGATCGAGAGTATAAGCGCCGAGCGACAGACGCTGAGCTCCCCCAGTCACCTCAGAGATGACGCCCATGAAGCGGGTCAGCCGTTCGCCCTCAAGTGCGAAACAGCATGCATCGATTTCCGGAACCGTTTCGAGCGTACGCCGGAATACGTTAGCCCGCGTCCCGTCCCGGTCGAGCAGAGTTCCAATCAACGTGATGCGGACCAGATTAACCTCGGGATGAGCCTCGTCGGCACGCTCCACGTCGGCCACTTTCGCTTCCTCGAGCGCGGTGCGCGTGATCTTGTGGATAACGCCAATCAGCTTGTGGCCGGCCAAGCTGCTTTGGAGCGCGACCAGCCGATTGACCTGTAGTGCACGCAATGCATCGACGTCATCGACGCGAACAATCACGGTGGCGGTATCGACCGATTGGACACGTCCGAGCGCCTCTGCATCGGCAAAGTCGAGCATGCTCATGCGGGTATTCCTGTTATGTGGTCGAGAAATCGGTCGAGGCGCCACAGCGGCTTGTCTAGGTCGAATCCTGCTGGCGCATCGTGCGTATATGCGCGAGCGCCTGCGGCGCTGTCTTCGATGGCGAGATAGCGGCGGCAACGGCCGCCGGTCAGAAAGGCCTTAGCGCTGACGGTCAGCTCCTTTGTGATCACGACCAGCGGTATGGAATTATAGTCGCAACGCTCAATAAGCTTGGTCTGGACATGCTCATCATTAAAACCGTAGCCGACGCAGAAATAAGAGCGGGCATTCTCTAGCGCGTTGTCGCTGCAGCTCAGGATTGTGCGGAACGGCTCGCCATGGGTCAGGCGGTACTTGTCAATGCCCGGCGTGATCATGAGCGGCGTATAGGCCGCCGGGATTGGGAGGGCGCTTCTCACGCCAACGATCTGGTTGGCTGCGTCCTGGAACCAATCGAGGGAGCCATGGACCTTCCAGATCGCCACCGTGCGCGACGGCCGCCCGTTCACGGTGACACGGGTATTGGGCGCCCGCGCCCGGGTCTGCAGATAGCCATGGTTGAAGCCCGTGAACGTGCTAACATCGGCCGCGTCGGCGGCGTATTCCGCGAGCCGGTCATAATTGGGCGTGACGACATGGATCGTCGTGTGCGTGCTGTCGAAGAGGTGCCGATAAAGCCTGGTTAGCGGCAAGGTGTGGCGATCGGCCAATAGCGATGCGAGGACAGCCAGGTCGGAAGGCAGCAGAAATTCCCGCGTAGCGCCTGCAATGAACTGCGTTTGGCGTTCGGTAGGACGTACCGCCTGTAGCGCGCTTTCAAGATCGGTGCCGGCCTTGAGATGACCAATGAACGACGTCCATTCGGCATTCTCTTCAGCTGTCCATCTAGAGGGAAGCGACGCGGCAGACAAATGCTTTGCCAGCGCTCCCATTCCCGGCACACCATGCGCCGCCGAGGCGCCACTCCCGAGGATGATCACTGGGGTGGCGCTCAGCGCGCTCTGGGCAAATTCCTGCGCGATCTCGGCCTTGCTCTTGGCCGCCATGCATTTCTTCCCTGATCAGACTGAGTGGGCTGCGGCGATCCGCTGAGATGCGCTTTGAGCTATCATGCAAGCATGATCCGGTTAGCCTCGAGACCGCGGTAGGCGCTGGTGCGGCAGCTCAAAATGATGATCTGCATGCGCTGGGCGGCTTCGGTCAATATCTCCAGCATGACTTCGAAGCGATCATCATCCGCAAACACCAGCGCGTCATCGAGCACAAGCGAGGCAGGTTTTCCGTTCTCGATGAGTAGGTCCGCAAAGGCGATGCGCGTGAGGACGGCAAGTTGTTCCTGGGTCCCCTTGCTGAGATCATCGGTGGCTTCTTCGCGGCCGGCGCGCAACAGCTGCATCGGACGGAGATCCTCCGCGAATGTGATCGATGCATTGGGCAAGAGCCGGCCGACGAAGGGCGTGACGCGCTGTGTGATGGGTGCAAGAAGACGACGGGCGGCTTCGCGTTGTGCTTCGCGGATGGTCTCCGCGAGCATTGCGAGCATCTCGGCTTCCTCCTTCAGCCGGGCATGTGCTGCGGTCGCAGCCTCCGCGAGCTCGGCGGCGGCTGCCGCGCGGCTGGTCGGCCCCGTGCCGCCGAGCGTCTTGGCGCGTTCTTCGAGCTGGGCGATTTCGCTCACAAGAACAAGCCTGTCAGTGGCCAGTCGCTCGCCTCGCTTGCGTAGATTGTCGCGACGCTGCACCAGCACGGTCTCGTCGAGCCCTTCGACGGCGCGCCGCGCTTCGTCGCGAGCAACGATCGCACGCGCTTCGGTTGCCTTTGCAGCCGCCAATGCGGCGCCGAGTGCAATATCGTCGAAAGCTTCGAGCTCGGTCGCGAGTTGGTCACCGAGCCGTGAAACGTCTGCTACAGCGCGCTCGACCTGACCCGCCAGGCGAACATGGGCGAGCTGCGCCTCCTGCAGCGTCTCGAGCGCAGCCTGGCGACGACCCTCGGCTTCTCGTTCAGCGGTGCGCGCGGCCCGCCAGGCTTCTTCGAAATCGCCTTCAGTTCGATCGGTGCCATCCTCGGCGAGCTGTGCTGGCCGGTCTGTGGTTGCGAGCGCGCCGCGCAGCGAATCCAGGCCTGCGGCAATGCCGAGCTCCGGATCCTCGGGACAGGAGGCCGCAAGTCGAGCCGACAGCACAGAGACCGCTTGGGTCGCTTCCACGCGCGCTCGCGCCGTCTCCTTGGCGGTGATTGTATCGGTACAGCCGACCTCGGCGAGAAACGCGGCGAGATCCTGTTCTACTGCACGAAGTCGGGCTTGTGCAGGGGCTCCAGAAGCAGGCGGCGTAACCGTCACGCTTCCGATACCTTCGAACACGAGAGTCTGGGTGTCGGTCACGAAGACGCGACTGCTGCCCTCTACCAGAGCGCCGTTCAGGCGAACTTGCGGCGCCGGCTGCAGCAAATCGATCTTGATGAGGGCCGCGCCAGCGGTGGCGGCCGCTTTGGCTTCGACGAGGGTCTGTTCGAGCTCCTGCAACCGCGCGCTCGCTTCCAGCGTCATCCGAATCGCCGCGACTTCGCCGCGACGCGCCTGGAGCTCGGCTGCAATCCTTTCGGCGGCCTCGAGGCGGGCAAAGGCTGCGGCAAGCGCGCGCTGGCGCATTCGCGCAGTTCGCGCTTGTTGCGCTGAAAGCCTGTCTTCGTCGGCCATGCGCAAGGCGACCCGAGCGGTCTCGAGTGTTGCGGCCGCCTCACTTTCGGCCTGCTCGGCCGATCCCTGAACGGCGTCATGATCCGCGGCGACCTGACGTACGGTCGCTGCGGTCCGCTCGGCGCGCTCCAATTGGTCGCGTAACTCGCGCCGAGATACCTCACGGGCTTCCAATCGCACGCGTTCGCCGGTAGCTTCGCGCAGCAATGCTTCGGCAGTGCGCAATGCTTGTCCCGCGGCCTTCGCGCGATCGATATCGGCCTCCAGTTGGGCGAGACGTTCGCCCTGTTCGGGATCCTCGAGTTCGCGAACTAACCGCCGTTGCTCGTTACGCTTCGACTCGAGTCGATTGAGCACTGTATCGAACTGCTCCAGGTCGGCCTGTGCAACGCGCGCCTCTTCGCAGGCGGCAGTTGCTCTTTCCTGAGCCTCAAGGAGGCGGCGGGCGGGGCGGCCCGTCGGGGTGTGAAAATCAGCGAGATTTCGTTCAATGGCCTGCAGCACCGTAGTCGTACGCTGGCCGCCGGTTACAACGCCGACCTCGCTGGCCAGGACCTCCTCAAGCGTCCGGCGGGCACCTTGCCCCGGGACTCCAAACACGAAGGACTGGCCTTGCTCTACCCAAAGCAACCCTAGCGCCCCGCGACTGTCCTCGTCGGCGCCGCGATTGCCAGCGCGGGCGAACCCAAGTAGCGCTTGCAGGCGTTCCTCGGCTTCGTCGCCAGTCGCGCGCCCATTGGGCCCTTCGAGCTCCACCGAAGCGTTCTGGAGGAAGCGTTTGCGCAGCCTCCAGACATCGCCCCTGATCTCGAAAGTCAAATCGACAGAGGGCGCTACATCGTCGCCATGCGGCCGAAACGAACGAATGCGATCGCTTCGCGATCCATGCCGTTCGAACAACACGGCTCGCAATGCCTCAAGCGCTGTCGACTTGCCTGCTTCATTTTGGTCGCACACCAGGTTCAAGCCGGCCTTGAAGCCGGCCAGCCGGATCGGCCGGCGAAACTTTCGGAAATTATCGATAGCGAGGTCGCGGATCAGCATCAGTGTGCCTCCGCGCGGGCGGCTCGGCGCTGTTCGACATAAAGGCGCTCGAGCGCGGCGGCAGCGCGCTTGGCGAGCACACCGCCTTCCGCAGACAAGGCCTGCAGGCGTTCGGCAGCCACGTGCAGCACGCCATGGGCATCGATGTCAGCGAGATCCGTATCGGTCGGACGCGCATAGAGATCGTCGAGATTGAGGTCAAGCCAGCGCACTTCGTGAGCCAGCTCTCCTTCGAGCCGGTCGCGTAGAACCACTCGCTCTGCGAGTGTGAGAAGGCCAGATAATTTAAGACGCAAGATAAGGTTTCCACGCTCGACGGCAGGGGCCAGACCGGCGAGCAAGACGTTCAGGTCGGCCGCGCTGCTGAGCGACCAAGTTTCTGCTCTCCAATGGTAGCGCCCGGTCGATAGGTCCGCTACGCTTGGCCTTTCGAAACCTAGGTCCACGCAAAGCGCGACGCCGCTCACCTCGCGGCCGAAATCATCAGGTTCAGGCGTTCCAGAATAATAGGTGTTGGGATCGATTTCGTGCCGGCTGTGCCAGTCGCCGAGTGCAAGATAGGTGAGGCCAGACCGGCGCGCTCGATCCGGCGCAATCAGGTTTCCAGCCGTTTCGCGGGAACCGAAATCTCGGATTGGGCCATGTGCGAGACCGATGCGCTTCGCGCCCGCGGGGGTTTCCGCGAAATCGAACCATGCAGTCGGGTCTTCTAGCGCCCGCTTGAACTGCAGCGGGGCAGGGAGCAGCCAGAATCCATCCTTGAGTTCGAGAGGCCGTGGTTCGAGGCACACGGTTACAGTGTCGGGCACCTCGCCGATGAGACGGCTCCAGAGACCGTCGGCACGCGCCGGATCGTGATTGCCCGGAAGCAGGACCCAACGTATGTCTGATGCGGCTTTCATGCGCGTGAGCGCCTGACGATAGACGCGGTCACCTGGTTCTGGACTATCGAACACATCGCCAGCCACCAGCACGATTTCGGCGCCTTCGCGACGCGCCGCGGCGGCAAGCGTGTCAATCGCATCGAGACGCGCTTCGAATAGAGCAGTGCGAGCTTGGTCGGGCACTCGTCCAAACGGCTTACCGAGCTGCCAGTCCGACGTGTGTATGAATCGCATCAACTTCCCTCGCCCAAATCCTGATCAGTGCTATCGTGCGCCTAGCGGAAAGCATGAAGTATTATCCCCTCCAGTTCTCTATTGAAGGGGAGGGCTCCGACCGTGCTTTTTGACAGGGTCAGCTAAGCGCTGGTCCGCTCAGCCGGTGAACTGCTTGTGCCGCGGCAAGGTAGTTCTCAAACCCATCGGGCTCCCGCGGCGATGCTTGTCGAAATCGTAGTGCACTCGATAATTCCGTCTCAATATGCATCGCTCTTATTCCGTTCCTGATGAACGAGCAAGCGAATCCCTGTGGGTGTCATTGCTTCCGCGTCGAGCGGCCAATGCGCTGCAAGCAGCGGACAGATAACGTCCAGATCAAATAGCCAAACCATCGTGCGCCCAACCAAACTGGGTGCGGTAATCACCAGGTCGTCGGAAAGGTCCACCCATTTCCCTCAAGTCGCACTCGATAACGTCCGTTCTTGCTGTCCCAATCCAAGTCCGAGCTCACCGTATCGAGCCTGATCCCCTTTATGATCTCGAGGTTATGGGGATGTTTGAGTGACGATCTGCCGTAAATGACGCTGCATCATATTCGCAGTCGAGAAGTTTTGTCTCGCGTCAGCTCCCACCCAAGCGTCCGGAAAGCTGCTTCAATGGGCGCTGTCGCGCAGTATTTCTGCAACGAAGAGTCGGCAAGGGGCGCGCCTGTCTGACGCTGCCGCCAACGCTGCTGAGCAGCACCTTCTCGGGTCCTCTGCATGTTCCTGCGCAGGCGGCGCAAGGATCAACTCGGTTACGCGAATCGGTTAGAATCGGTCACCCACTAGCGTCGGCATCGTCTCCATGACCGGCTCACGCCGGGCTCCACGCAAGCGCAACTGCAAAGAGCAGTTGGAGCAGCGCGCTTCCACCCGCCAAACCATGGAGAACCAAAATGGGAGATGATCCCAATTCGGGGCCAAAGCGCGTACACGCGACTACGCCATGGACGCCGTGAGCACGTTTGTGAGCACTGGCGTTCTTGGCCGCGTCAACTCGACTTTGGCTTTTGAGGTCGGACGGCAAAACTGGTCAGCCGACAGAGTAGGGGAGCGGAGTTGCCCTCCGTCTCAAGAGAGGCGAAGCCCGGCTTTCCTGCCGGGCTTCGCTGCTTTCGGATTGCTGCGGTTCTTTGGTTTTGCTGAAGGCCGTACCTTCCGCGTTTTGCCTAAACGGGAGTGAGGTGGATCTTAGCGCGCCTTGCAAATCCGCGATCGGATTGCTCCCGCGCTCCTGTCAAACGACGGATCGGCTATCCAGCCTTTCGTTTAACAATCTTCACAAGCGCTTCGTCGATTCTGCTCTGCCAATTGGGGCCGCCAGCCTTGAAATGATCTAGAACAACGGGGCTGAGCCGCCGCGAAACCAGATTCTTCGTAGACGCCTTATTGGGGCCGCGGCCCTTTCGCATCGTTGGGAAGACCTCGTGGATGGCTTTTGCCTTTGCAAAGTCGCGATTAGTCCATTCGGGGTTATCGCTTACAGCACGCATATCGCTGGCGGTATAGCGCTTCTTAGCGACGATTCGCTTCATAGAGCTCCCTTTCTGCTTTACTGGCTGGGCGCATGCTGATGATGCTGACGGTCTCCTTGCCGTACATCGCGAAATAACGTCGCGAATATTCACGCCGATTGCGCGATAACGGTCTCGCTTGGCTTCCAAGACGACAGCCGTATCGAAGAACTTCTCGTTGAGATCGGCGAAATCCATCCCGTGCTTGCCGAGATTGGCGAGCCGCTTTGGTTCGTCCCAAATGATCTTCACGAATTTTTTCGTAGCCAAAATAGTAGGACGTCAAGAGTAAGACGTGGCCGTACTTCGGCGGGCCGGCATTGCAGGTCGGGCTAGGTACATCAATCCTATCGAGGGCGCGGCTGAGGCCAAGTACAAACGCTTTCGTCATCCGGACGATCCCAACTTCCCTGGGACGTATCACATACATTCGGCCCCCTGTGTGTTGCTGTTTGCGTTGGCGGCAGGAGTGGAGATCGACTGGCTTCGTATGTGGCCAGAACGCGACATGCTTCAGCAAATCAACTCGGAATCTCTATCCGGGCAGAGCGGCCTACTTGAGGGCTGCGTGATCCATATCTTGTAAGTCAACAGCACGTCTGCCGCTATCGTCACCGGACGATTACAGAGCGTCCCCCTATCCATCCGCTG
Source organism: Bradyrhizobium sp. CCGUVB23 (assembly GCF_024199885.1). NCBI lineage: Bacteria > Pseudomonadati > Pseudomonadota > Alphaproteobacteria > Hyphomicrobiales > Nitrobacteraceae > Bradyrhizobium > Bradyrhizobium sp. CCGUVB23. Next base: position 2,436,266 of record NZ_JANADQ010000001.1, on the reverse strand, counting down.
GATGCCGAGCGTCAAGCGCGCGCGGTATGACCTACATCAGACGCGGACTTGTTTCAAAGATCATCGGTCTTGTTGCGAAGGCGACATCACTGACGAGCAACTGCAGGGAATGCGCGCCGCGTCCGATGGCCTGGATCCTGCACAACATTCGCCCCGTGGAAGCAGTGCGACAACGTCGGTCATTCGGCCTTCGTTGCAAGTTGGCGCGCGCGTTGTGTGTTCGTGAGGTGATATGAGACCTGAACTTTTGTTTTGGGGGACGGCAACGGCAGCGCTCGTTGCAAGCGGGGTCGTCAATTCGGCAGATTTTAAGCCGGCAGTAAAGGTCCCGCCTGTCTTATGGAGCTGGACCGGAGGATATTTCGGCGGGCAGGTCGGCGGGGGCTACGGCCGGACATCATTTAGTGATCCCTACGGTCCCTCGATCTATGGCGACGTGGTCGAAACCCCTGTATTCCTGGCAGGAGCGCAGATCGGTTACAATTGGCAGAGAGACCACTGGATCTTTGGCCTTGAATTGGATGTCAGCGGCGGCATCTCGGACGGTGCAAACACCTGTCTTGCCGCTTCCGGTGTTCTCGTGAGCGCAAACTGCAACGCAAGTCCGGACGTCTTCGTCACCGGGACCGGCCGGCTGGGTTATGCCTTTGGCCCGCAGGGCCGCACGCTTGCCTATTTCAAAGCAGGTGTGGCCTGGCAACACAACCACGGCGATATCGCCAACGGTAACGAGTTTCGTAGCAAGCCTTACCCCTCCGGATGGGCGCCACAGAATGCAACCCATTTTGACTATGGTCGTTGGGGAGGCATCATCGGCGCGGGTGTCGAACACGCGCTCACGCCGGCGTGGTCGGTCAGTCTCGAATATGATTATCTGAAGTTCGGCGGACCAAGTGTGGCAACCCCTTCGACGCTAGAATATCCACCCTTGGCAACGGTGCCAGCTAACACCACTCACCTGACCAGCGGCTACCAGATCGGCAAGATCGCTCTGAACTACCATTTTGATGCCGATGCATTGACGCCGCGATGGCCGGATACGCCGCTCTATCCGATAAAGCCGACCTTTAGCGCGCCGGCTATTCCCTTCGCCGCAGGCTGGTCGCTTGAAAGCGGCACACGGCTCTGGCTGAGCCGAGGAAAATTTCAATGGGAAAATGGTCCGCCCGGTCTTGTGTCGAGGCTGACCTATCACAAGCTGGATGGGATTTCCGGTGAGTTGTTCGAACGGGTTGACAGCCCCTGGGGGATCTTCCTGAAGGGCAATATCGGATTCGGGCTCTTTAACAGCGGGAATGAGAATGATGAAGATTGGGGCTTAGTTTGGGACGCCGGCGATCCCATGGCCTATACCAACACGATCTCGGGTCAGGCAAACGGAAGGTTCATGTACTACACGGCCGATGCGGGCTATGATTTTTTGCGTGGGAGCACGTACAAGATCGGTGGGTTCACCGGCTGGACCTATTACGGCCAAAAGTCCGATTCGACAGGATGCGTTCGGATCGCGTCGCTTCAATGTCTCGCGCCGGGCGATCAAAGGACAATTGGCAGCCAAGATACCAACTGGAATGCGCTGCGCATCGGCCTCACCGCTGAGACCATGTTTCTCGATCGTTGGCGCGTGAGCGCCGATGTCGCCTATTTGCCCTGGACGGATTTCCAGGGGCGCGACAATCATCTGCTGCGCGACCTCACGACCTTCATCGATCATCGCGGGAGTGGTGGCCATGGGGTACAAATAGAAGGCGTTCTATCGTACCTCATCACCAGCAATTTCAGCGTCGGCGTCGGCGGCCGTTACTGGGCGATGTGGAGTCCGAGAGATAGTGAGCAATTCGCCACCCAAGCCGAGCAGGCGCGCACCTTTCCCGTCACCTCTGGGCCCTACCTTGCGAACTATCGCATGGAACGATGGGGGCACGTTCCTGCAGGTCTCCTACAAGTTTCACTAAACTCGTTCCCCCCTCGCTCTACGCGTCGAAAGACACCGACTAGAGGGGCGACCATCAAAGGCGAAAGCTTAGCATCACAGTTGCGTTTTTCGCGGAGTTCTGAATCCATGGGCAACCATGATTCGAATGTCGTGGGCGCGGGCCGCGTCGGTTGAGGAGACGCTTGCGTTGTGGGCGGCGTCGCTTCGAGAGATCAAGCAGCGGATACGTCCGTTGTTCACGCAAGAGCGTGTTGCGACGAATGCGGGTCTGTTCCTGGAAGGTCTGCTCGGAGATGAGCAGCGCAAGACCGGTTGGATGCGCGCGGAGGCGGCAGGCGATCCTGGCCCATGGCGGCAGCAGGCGATTCTGGGTCGTGGGGATTGGGACGCCGATGCCCTGCGCGATATCGTGCGCGACTATGTCATCGAGCATTTGGCGGATGACGATGCGGTGCTGGTGATCGACGAGACCGGTTTTCTCAAACAAGGCAAAGCGTCATGCGGAGTGGCGCGGCAATACACTGGTTCGGCAGGGAAGATCACGAACTGCCAGATCGGCGTCTTCGCTGCCTACGTTTCGCGTCATGGCCATGCGTTCATCGATCGCGCGTTGTATCTTCCGAAGGAATGGACCGACGATCCAGATCGTCTGGAAGCCACCTATGTGCCTGCTGATGTCGGCTTTGCGACCAAACCAAAGCTTGCGACGAGAATGATCGCACGCGCGATAGCCGCGTCTGTACCATTCAAGTGGGTTGCCGGTGATACCGTCTACGGTGTTGGCAACATCGAACAGCAACTACGTCGGGCAGGCAAAGGCTACGTGCTTGGGGTCAGCAGCGCTCATGTGTTTCGATCCTGGGGCAAGCGACCGCCGGTCGCCGGTACGGCTGCAGACCTCGCCCGGACGCGACGCTCATCCGACTGGAAGCGCCTGTCGGCGGGAGCCGGAACCAAAGGACCGCGGCTGCACGATTGGTGTTATCTCGAGTTGGCCGATCTCGAGGCCGAGCAGTTCAACAGTGCAAATGACGGCTTGTGGACACGCGGTCTACTGATCCGTCGTCGCATCGCCGATGATGACCTCGCCTTCTTCACCACCTGGTGCCCAGCGGGAACCGCCATTGAAACGCTGGTCGCGGTCGAAGGCCATCGATGGGCGATCGAGGACAGCTTTGAAACCGCGAAAAACGAGCTCGGGCTCGATCACAACGAAAGCAGATCCTGGCATGGCTGGCACCGTCACGTGTCCTTGGTGATGCTCGCCTTCGCCATAATGGCCGCGATCCGACATCGCGCTAACCCGCCACCGCCCAAAAAAACGAAACGGCGCCCCCCGGCAAAAGCCAAAGCGCAACCACCCCACCGCTGATCCGTTGGTCAATCCAGGAAATCCGCCGAATTGCTATCAGACTTGCTCGAAAGCGGATTCAACCCGCACACATCATCGCATGGTCTTTCTGGCGCAGAGCTCACCAGGCTGCCGCTCAACGCGCCCACTTCAAATCAAAACAGCAACTGTAATGTTAGGTGCCGTGCCTCGAGTCGGCCGGAGGCTGCAAACTGCAAGCTTTTGAGCCGTCAAAGCTCAAAAGCTTGCATCGTTATGACGGGAGGCCAGGCGCTGCCGGCGGTTAGAATGATGTGCGTTTGCCGACAGATCTGCCATTACGCTCCCCTACATCCCAAATGCGTGATTGGCCTTTGATAAAATGGCGTTCGATCACGGTCAGATGCGGCAACTGCAAATCGCGCGTCGATTTCTCTATTGCAAGCTCCTGGTCCCAAGATCGTTCTGCACTCGCGCCACAGCCCGCCATTTCTACGCTCGCGCAAGTTTAACGGTTGTGAAACGTCGATCGCAGCTTTCTGCAGCCTAGACCGCCGAGCTGACCACAAACCGAACAGCGGCATCCTGCTGGGACCTTGCACAAGTTCTCGAACTGGCGCTGATCGCGGCCGCCCATGCACTTGGTCATCTCATTCCAGAAAGTAGGCAGGCCAGCAACGCGCTGGGCGGGTGAACTGTGATTCGCAAGAAGGAGTCTCTCGATAGCCGCACCTGTTCCAACGCGCGCACCGTGTCCGATGTATGACGATGTGTGAAGATGCTGACAGGCTGCTTAGGGCGATCACGTTGCAGTTCAAACAGTTTCTCCTTTGGCACGACTAATGCTTTGGGTTCGTCGGCGACGCGCCTGGCCGACGATATCCCCTGAAGCAAGGGGATCTGTCGATTAACCAAAAGCATGGAGCATCTGACAGATGACTTCGATCATGACCACATTCCTCATACAGAACCAATCGCGATGGCGCTTGCAAAAAGCCATGCCGATCCAGCGGTTGACGAACCGTTTTGAAAACAATGCCATGCCCCGTCGACGGCGCGATCGGGCTTTCGTTTCGAAAAATCTATCACGACTGCTGTCAAGACTTCCGACGTCCTCATCGCGATCGGTCGTTTGCCTTCTAGCGCGGGTCCTGACGTGTGCCTTCGTAATAGCTGGTGTATCAAAAAAGAGTCTTGCGAGCTCGATGCAACTCAACAGCTTTGCGCTTGGTAACGGCCTGCAAGTGGTCGTGATCCCGGACCATCGCACACCGGTGGTGACGCAGATGATCTGGTACAAAGTAGGCTCCGCAGATGAGGCGCCGGGCAAATCCGGGCTCGCCCATTTTCTCGAACATCTCATGTTCAAAGGCACGGAGGAGCATGCGATCGGTGATCTTTCGCAGATCGTGCATCGCGTCGGTGGAAACCAAAACGCCTTCACGTCCACTGATTTCACTGCCTATTTTCAGCGCGTCCCGCGCGAACAACTGTCGACCATGATGGACCTCGAGGCCGACCGGATGACTGGCCTGGTTCTGAAGGACGAGAACGTGCTAGCTGAGCGCGACGTCGTGCTTGAAGAGCACAACATGCGCGTTGCCAACAGTCCCGAGGCGCGGCTGTACGAGCAAATGGAGGGAGCGCTCTACCTCAATCACCCCTATGGACGGCCGATCATCGGTTGGCGACAAGAGATCGAAAAGTTGGATCGCGAAGACGCGCTTGCCTTCTACCGCCGCTTTTATGCACCGAACAATGCGATCCTGGTGATCGCTGGCGACGTCGCAGCCGCCGACGTGCGCCTGCTGGCCGAGTACAATTTCGGCTGGATCCCGGCCCGGCCCGCGATTCCCGCACAACGCATCCGTCCCCAGGAGCCGGAGCCCGCCGGCCCGCGCACCGTCACGCTGTCCGATCCGCGCGTCGAGCAGCCGAGCGTGCAGCGCATTTATCTCGTGCCCTCAGCCGCGACCGCGGCGCCCGGCGAGAGCGAGGCACTCGAGGTGCTCGCGCAATTGATAGGGGGCGGCAGCAACTCCTATCTCTACCGCGCGCTCGTCGTCGACAAACCGCTCGCGGTCTCCGTCAGCGCCAGCTATTCGAGCATCTCGCTCGACCCGAGCCAGTTCTCGATCGCGGCCTCGCCCAAGCAGGGCGTCAGCTTCGCGGAGGTCGAGCAGGTCATCGACAACGTGATCGCCGACATCGTGCAGAACCCCATCCGTGCCGAGGATCTCGAACGGATCAAGAGCCGGCTCATCGCGAGAGCGATCTACGCCCAGGACAGTCAGGCGGTGCTGGCGCAATGGTACGGTGGCGCGTTGACGACGGGCCTGTCCATCGAGGACATCCGCGGTTGGCCCGATCGCATCCGCGCCGTGACCGCCGCCCAGGTACGCGCCGCCGCGCAGAAATGGCTCGAGAAGAAGCGCTCGGTCACCGGCTATCTGATCAAGGACACCACCACCGCCAAGCGCGAGGAGAAGCGTTTGTGAACCAGTCCTTCCTTTGCACTCGACGCACTGCGCTCTCCCTTGCAGGCGGACTCGTAGTCTCGCTCGGGGCGGCCGCGCCGTCGTTCGCCGCTGCCAAGATTGAGCATTTGGTCTCGCCGGACGGCATCGAAGCCTGGTTCGTGCAGGATGCGACCGTGCCGCTGATCGCGATGGAGTATTCCTTTGCCGGTGGTGCGTCGCAGGATCCCAAGGACAAGCCGGGCGTCGCCAACCTCGTCGGCGACCTTCTCGACGAAGGCTCCGGCAATCTCGATTCCAAGACCTTCCACGAGCGGCTCGAGTGCCGCGCCATCGAGCTCTCCTTCAACGCCGGCCGTGACACGTTCCGAGGCAGCCTGCGTATGCTCCGCGACAACAAGGACGAGGCCTTTGACCTGTTGCGGATGGCGCTGACCTCACCGCATTTCGACACCGCCGATGTCGAGCGTATCCGTTCCCAGGTGATCTCCGGCCTGCGTCGCCGCACCACCAATCCGACCGCGCTTGCCGGCCGCAAGTTCCTGGAGATGGCCTTCGGCGATCATCCCTACGGTCGGCAGACCAGCGGGACGCTGGAAAGCGTGCCGACCATCACGGTCGCCGACATGAAGGATTATGTCGGCCGCGTGCTGGCCAGGGACAGGCTGAAGGTTGCTGTCGTCGGCGACGTCGACCCGGCAACCCTCGGCAAGCTGCTCGACAAGACCTTTGGCAGCCTACCGGCCAAGGCGAACCTCACCCCGGTCGCCGACGTCGAGGCAGCCGCGCCGCCGCAGCGCGCCTTCGTGCCGCTCGACGTGCCGCAGACCGTGATCACCTTCGGCGGCCCCGGCGTGAAGCGCAGCGATCCGAACTTCATGGCCGCCTACGTCGTCAACCACATCTTGGGCGGCGGTGGATTGTCCTCCCGCCTCTATCGCGAGGTGCGCGAGAAGCGCGGGCTCGCCTATTCGCTGTTTGAATCGCTGCTCTGGATGGAGCACTCGGCCGTGTTCATCGGCAGCACCGGCACGCGCGCCGACCGCGCCGGCGACACCATCGATGCGATCGAGAAGGAGGTGCGCCGCATCGCCGAGGAAGGACCGACGCAGAAGGAGCTCGACGAGGCGAAGTCCTACCTCAAGGGCTCGCAGATGCTGGCGCTTGACACCTCCTCTAAGCTCGCCCAGGCGCTGCTGCAATATCAGCAGGACAAGCTGCCGATTGATTATATCGAGAAGCACAATGCCATTGTCGATGCCGTGACGCTGGACGACGCCAGGCAGGCCGCAAAGCGGCTCTGGAGGCAGGGCTTATTGACCGTCGCGGTCGGCCGCGCCCCGCAAGCCGCGGCGCAGCCGCTTGCCGCACCCGCGACGAACTCGAACTGAACTGCTTTATGGCTAGTCGCGATCCATAAATCGAACTCGCCGCCTCCATGACTGTGCACGAAAAGAAACAAAACATCTCCCTCCTGCACGTTGTTTGATGGGCTGCGCTCCGCCGCTAACTTCTTAAGAGACGGCGATGCGCGACCCGCGACCCGCTTGAATTCTCCTAATGCGTATTCGACCGCAGATTGTCGGTGAAATATCCGTTCGGCGAACTCGGGTGCGTTCCGATGCTCTCGCAGCCTTGCTTGAAGAGGTTGTTCACCCGCTCGCCCGGCCGGGAGAGGAGCAGTTGCAGACAGTCGCTGCCCTCAACAAGGTCCTTGCGCACGACGGATAGCGCCCGCTAGCATCGGGTCGCTTCAGGGTAGTCCCGCGCATATAGGCGATTTTCCGCAGATGTCTGCGCAAGGTATCGTTTTTCGATACCTTGCGCAGACGACTATGGGCAAATCCCTTGTTTTGACATTGTCGGTATTTCAATCGCTCAAGTTGTCTTGCTCCTTCGGCGGAAGCGAGGCCTCGTTCGCCTTTCTGTCTCTGTTACGCATCATGCGCGTTCTTTGCCGATAAATTCCGGGTTGCTGAGTCGGATATAGTTGTCTGATTGGACGCGAGTGCCGCCTCTCTCGCATCGTCAGCAGGTTTCAGTCATTCATCCCGTGGTCGAAGTATTCCTGGTGCTGCCCACCAGCAGCATCAAACTTTGCATGGCAGCTGACACTTGCGTGCCTATCGGTCGGATCAGCCCTGAATGGTCCGTTGCTAGAGTGAGGAGCGCCAACGCGTCAAATGCGCTTGAATCGGTCGTAGCGTTAAGTTGTACACCATTCCGGAGGCATATCCGCGAAGCATAGGCAAATGAAAAAAAACCTTCTCACTGTTGTACTATGTTCCGTTTTCGGTTTGCTCGGGCCGAATACGGTTGCACTTGCGGACTCCACCCGACGCTATAATTGCACCATAGACGGGGCGGATCGAGAGCCGGTAGGCGATCGGAATGGGCACATCATTGTCAGCCTTCAATACACCTGTCGCGTCGCGGATGGGCTGTTGAAGGACGCGGGAATTACGGGAATATCGGTCAGCGAGTGGGACGGTGAGAAAGGGAAGTACCTGGCTTCTCTCGACGTTCACCGCGCGCTCGAAGGATTTGCAGTTGGTCAGCTCTTGGAGGGGATCGGCTCCTCAGTCATGGAGAACAACAGGACCGCTGGCATCGCAGCTTCGGGTAAGACGGCGTTTAAGTTCGCATCCGGCTCGTTGGCAGCTCTCTCCGGAAAGACTGTCAAATTTACGACCATGCCGGCCGGTGCTCGTCGGTTCGAGTTGGAGTTCACAGATTGGCCTGAGGCTGCTCAACCGAAATGACGCCGCGCCGCGGCGGCACCCATCATGTCATTTCCGAAGTCCCGGCTACGGTATGAATGGCGGGACGCCGTGCTCGTACGATGATAGCGAATCGCGAGCAGGTGGTTGATGTTCTGCCGGTCCAAATCAGCTTGTTGGTGGATGCCGAAGGGACGAACAGATAGTTCTTCGCAACAAATCCGCGGCTGAAGCACTTGAGAGCAGCTCATACGATGAGCGATGATCGAGGTGCAACAACACTTTCCATCGCACCGGGCTCTTGAGCCACTCACACGAGTTTCTCGTTCATGCACATCGTGGATCGAGATCCAGTCAATTCGAGTGACGATCCAAGCACGATTTATTCTCACTGTGCACAACGGCAGCCGCTCGGAGCGAATTCGCCGTTAGCACTTCGCGATCAGTGCGCATTCGCCAGCGCTCGCTGGCTCAAGGCATGGTCTCCGATCTTGTTCACACGTAAGAGTTCGTGAGATCCAAGCGTGCTCCTTGGCAAAACTCATGTGCATCTAGCAGGTCGCTATCCCACCCGGTCGCAGTCACGGCTCCAGGCAATCTGGCAAGCCACGGCCGAGCAGACAATCACGGCCCTATGGGAGGCTATCGGCTTTCGCTTTCGATAAACTGACGCCGGCAGAACCCGCCTTCAAGGCAGCAGGATATGATCTTGAGTAACTGGATCTCCTCTAGCGTGGGATGTTGGCCTCGCAGTTATAATACTGTCCGGAAAGCCCCATTTTCGTGCAAGCTTCCTTCAGCACGTCCTTCGGGCTAGCCCAGTTCGGTTTCCATTGATCTCGATCGAAGCGGACGTTTTTGTATAAATCCCACATGATGATCCCTGACCGAGAATGCTTGATTGTCTCATCTATGATCTTCGTCAGATCATCTCTGGTAAGTGGCAGATTCCCGCTTGCTGGTTGTCCCACTTCAAAGCCGACCGCGATCGGTGGCGTGATCAGGAGTTTGCGGGGCTGAATTGAGGCTCGAGCGCCGGTTCTCGATCCTGAGACTTTTGCGTGCAAGTCTGCAAACTTCGAATCTGCCGGTAGTCCGTTGCCATTTTTGAGCCAAACCGCGGACTGCGCATAGTAATAGTTTACTTGTCCTACGAGATCACATGGAATGTGAGTCCCGGGACGGGTGCGCTCACAGTCCAGTTCACCAAGATCGTAGGACATAATGCCGACCTGGCTTAACTTGTCTATCTCCGCTTTGTGGAGGAGGGCGGTGTTGTAGATCAGGCCATAAAGATTGCCGCCCCGCCATACACCTCCATAAATGCCCGAGTTCGGAGCGACAGTGTCCCAATTGGCCGACATATTCGGGATCCCACCGTTGGCAGGGGCTGCAACGCTGAGCTTCAAGGACCGATTGATGCTTGTGATCGCGTTGTCCAACGATTTCAGAATCGCAGCGAACTTCTCGACCGTCCGCGGCATGGCACGTGGAAGCTTGTCGCTGTCAGGATTGAGTTTCATGGCGTCGCCAAATACGTCAGCTCCGATGCCAAGCTGCATCAAGGCCTTGTCGTCTAGCATCTCCGCTTTCATCGCATCATTGGTCGGTGCGGGCGGCGTGAGTTTGTCGGGAGTCAACGTCCAAGACTTGGCATTGATGTCGGCGTGCCAGAACTCTTCATAATCGACATCGATGCCCGTAACCCCAAGATCATTTGCGAGCGCAACGATGTTCTTGTATGCGCTGTCCGCGCCGCTTCCTATGATGCCGCTTTCAAATTGAGGACGAGGTATTTCAGTCGAAGGGTTCGGAAAGGTATCATACACTTCATCCTCGGGGCCGCATGAATTGCTCTTTCCTGCCGTCGCATCGTAGATATTGGGATAACAACTGAAATTCCATCCGCCGACTGCTATGGAGGTTTCCACGCCGTGGGCTCTTAGATCGGCGACGATCCTTTTCAGAGTCTCGAAATCGGCTTTCGGATCTCTGTTCTCCGCAGAGACAGCCTTGGTTGTGCCTCTGTCACTGCTACAGGTATAACCAAAAAGTCCCGTGCAGGTCAGATCGTTCGATGTGTATTTGGTCAAACCGGGCTGCACGAACGACAGCACGAGGCTGTTGAAATTCGTCTGATCGTGCTCGATCTTCTCGCTGAGCTCCTTGAGATTTTCCAGACTCGCGTAGTAGTCCGGCGTGCCTTTTTCTGCGCCGGGGCCAGTCAGGTAATATGCCGAAATTGTGGGCGCCGCGAGCCCATTCCCTGCAAGGCAAGATGTAAGCGTGATCGACAACAAAGCCAGGCGCAATGTTCTTCTGCCGCTCATCATTTTTTCCTTTTGACAAGATCGACGGCTGTCCCGCTTTCCGAGCGTCGAAACCTGTCGTTAATGGCGAACTTCTGCATTTGTTCAGCTTCGGCGAAGAAATGCTCAAGGGTGGCGTAACTGTTGGCTAGGAGAATGCTCGGTCGAAAGGCACGCGTTGGCGCTCATAGTGGTCGCGATGCTGGTCGAAACGAGTGTGCTGCTTTGGATTGCCTGGTCCGGGATGCTATCACAGTCCGATCGATATCGGCGATGCTGTAGCGTAACCTGATTTTAGAGAAACTGAGGCCTTGACACCGCAACGGTTTTCAACGTCTCCCGATGCTTTCTCGGTTTTTTTGCGCCCCGTCTAGGAGCGTCAAGGCGGCATGTCACAACTTCGGGTCTATGTGGGATTCGGATCGCAGCAAGCAACGCGGCAACAAGCGATCGGTCCTCTCCGAGCTCGATTTCAGCAACATCACCGATTAAAGGCCCCCCGCTTGCGCGACGAGTGCGACAACCGCGATGACCAGCGCAAACATCAGTGCGACGCTCGCGCCCTGAGCATATCGCTTCATGGAGTGCTTTGAGAATTGCGAAAGGCTATACGTTCCTCACTCGACATAGTCCTAAGTTCGGAGTCGGAGGGCACGCGCACGGAGCCGGTGTTGGGACGCGACGTTCACTCGGCGAGAGCTTGATGATGCGATCGAGAACCACGTCTCCGTGCGAGCGTCCGACCAGATGTGCGGCATGGGTCGCAGACGCGACTTGTGGCGTGCGGCATATCTCGCTCGTCTGGGGGAGATCACGATTCAAATCAGTGTTCGGTACGGCCTCGATGAGGAACGGAGACTGTCCGTCAAGCCAAGGGTGCAGGCGGAAAATTTCGAAGTTGCCCAGGTGGCTGGCATAGGTCTCTGGGAATGGCAGGTTGAGTTGTTGCTGTAGAACCGAGAGGAGGCTTGCGAGCGGTTCATGTTCCCGACCGACCAGAGCCTCCACGTCGGGAAGGGAGTAGTACAACTCGGTTGGAACGCCTGATTGACCGAGAGCTTCCTGAACGATGACGCGGGCGGCCGCCACACGGAGCTGGAAATTCGAAGGAGATACTGCCGCCGTATCGATGGTGCCACGCATGATCTTGTCGTGGAAGACTGCAAATGCGTCGTCCGTGACGGTGGCCTGATGGACGGTTAGCTGCGCGTTGGCGGATAGTGCGAAGGTCGCTTCATCGTTCCAGCCGGGCGCATGGAAGCTACGAGCTGCACATCCGTGAACAAACCCGCCACCCTGTGCGTGCTTGATCGAGCCGATCCAGAGCCTCCATGAAGATGTCGCGGATGTTGTTGGGTCAGTTTTGACTGGCGAAGCCGGATTCTGCACGTCGGGTCACTCGTTGTTGCGCACCAACTCCAGTGCATTGCTCGCATGAGGCATCAGAAAACCCGCTAGCGCTTCAACCACGTCGGCAAGCGATCCGGGATCAATGGCGACGTCCCGGATGAAGGCAACCCATTGCTGCTGCTTGGTCGGATCGGCTGCAAAGATCGGCGTCAGCGCATCGGGCCGCTCGGTCGGAATAGCCGTCTTCCTTCGTGCGAAGGTCGCGGCGATGGCCCGGGCCAGCCGGTCGTCGGAGAACTGATGCGTCTTCGCCAAGACCCAGATGTCGTAGAAATCCTTGAGCCGCGTGTTGGCAAGGCCAAGCATCACCATGGCCTGGAATTTTTCAGCAACGACTGTTTCGGGCGGATAGGCGCGAAGTTTGGGCGCCGGCTGATCGAGCCGAGCGGGCAGCTCGATCTCTTCGAGGCCCGGCTCGGTGGCATCACCATAGCCGATGTCGATGACGATGCGGACACGTGCGCCATCAACCGTCGCATAGGTCTTGAGCCGAAGGCCACTACACCCGGATTCATCGCGAACCCGATCGACCGTCAGGTCTTTGGCGTCAAAGATTACACCGTCATCGGCGCTGATGGCGCAGACTTCGTTAAAGGCTTTGAGAGTTAGCTCGGGATCGCTTTCGCCGAACCCGAGCAGATCAAGATCGCGGGTAGGTCGGTGAGGATCGTCCAGCCGCATGAGCATGGCACCCTTGAGGACGAACCGGTTGCGCTCTTTGCTGATGCTGAGCCGGTAGAGAAGCCGTTCAAGCGTGTACTGCGTGAGCAGCAGTTCGAAGGGCTCGTTGCGTTGCTTCAAAAGATTGAGAAGGCGCGCGCGGATGGACGCGCCGACATTTTGCAGCGGCTTACGCATCCAGAGTTAGCGCCTCCAGGCGAGGCTGAACGACTTTTTCCCAGACACCGCCTTCGACGGCAAACCGTGCGATCTCGGCGGGCGTGGTTTTGCGCAGTCGCAGGGCTTCTTTCATGGCCTGTGTCGCCTGCACGAACCCGCCGGTGCTCTCGTAAGCCGCATGCTGAAAGCGCGCGCTTCTGAATAGGTCGATAATGGTCTTTGCCGGAGAATAGATGCGGACAGGGACATTCTCGATTGTGTGATGCTCGATGCCCTTGTCGAACACCTTGGGCCCAAAGCGGACGATTTCAACTCTGGGACGCTCGATCTTCGGCCGCCATTCGCGCGGGCCGATTGCGACCCAGACATAGGGAGGAATACGGTCCGTGAGTTCGTAAAAGGCGAGGGCGGAATCGTAGCAAATAACTCCGTTTGGCACGAGCTTGGCGGCCACCGCCAGCGAATGATGGACATCGAGCGGAGCATCGGGAAGCTGGTAGAGGCCGCGGCTCAGTTGATTGAGGAGGCCCTTCTGCTCCATTCGCGAGATCGTGGTGGCGGTGATGCCTTCTTTGATGAATTCGGACAGGCGCATCATCCCCCGTTCCTGAAGGAGCGAGGCCGCGCGATCTTCCTGCCGCGTGGGTACCGTTTCCATAAGAGGAGCATGATAGAAACCCTTGCAATTGTCAATAGATTTCGCGATGAAATGTATCTAGCAAATAGATTAAGCCATTGAAATGTATCGCAAATTAGTGAATTGGCCGAGGATCGAATAGCTCCGCAATCATCGCCGTAATCGTCGCAAGGGGCGCCCACTCAATCTCGCCGGAGATCAGTCCCTGTGCTTTGGCCGCCTCGAGCAATTCAGGAAGCATGACCGGCGGTCTCGGTTTTCCCTTTCGATCGACGCGCCCTATAAATTGATGGCCAATACGGACACGCAGCGCGAATTCCAGGCAGGGAAAGGTCTGGCTGTATGATTTCCTCATAAGCCCGCCAACCCAAGGTAAATGCACCGCTTTTATAAATCGCGACGCAACCGCAAGAGATCCTCGTTCTTCCAGTGCGACGCGGGATGCGGGAGGCGTCGGCGGCTTCGACCGCGAACCCGAGAACGAAGGGACTCGATATTCTTACGCTTCCACAAATGCAGCTCTGGGTCGCCCTAACGTATCCCACCCGAGAGCTTGAATCGGTCGTAGCGTCAAGTTGTACGTATCAAGGAGGGTATCCCACGAAGGCATAAGCGGATGAAGACATCCTTTCTCGCGATCGTTCTATGTTCCGCTTTGGGTTTGCTCGGGCTGAGCGGGGGAGCGCGTGCGGACACGATCCGGCGCTATGACTGCTCGACAGACGGGGTTGATCGAGAGCCAATGGGCGATCGGGATGAGCACGTCATCATCAGCCTTCAATATACCTGTCACCTGGCCGACGGGCCATTGAGAGATGCCACGATCACGGCGATTTCGGTCAGCGAGTTGGATGGTCAGAAAGGGACGTCTTTAGCGTCTCTCGATATTCACCACGCGATCGACGGATTTGCAGTTGGACAGCTTCTGGAGGGGACCGCCTTCCTAATCATGCGGGATAAGAGACCTCTTGGCATAGCAGCATCCGGTAAGATGGTCTTTAAGTTCGCATCCGGCTCATTAGCGGCGCTGTCAGGAAAGGCAGTCAACTTTACGACCAAGCCGGCTGGATTTGGTCGGTTTGAGATGGAGTTCTCAGATTGGCCTGAAGCCGCTCAACCGAAGTGAGCCAGCCTCGCGCGCCCGGCTGGCTATCTGGAATCAGTCAAACCGCATGTGGATTGGCGGGTCGAACGTCTCTTTTGTTGTCGACTGTCGGAATCTGGGCAACGTTTTGATGAGCCCGCGACAGAATGGTCGCTAGAAAAAAGAAGACATCAATCTGGGCTGCATCGCTAAGCGCGGTGGCCGCGCTGCATGCCCACCCTTTACGCCGAGGGACACCGGCCAATGTCATAGGAGCGGCACCGTGACATCGCCGCTCACAAGGCTTCCATGATCGTGGATGTCTCGCTGAGCGATCGTGCTGAACGGTCTCTTCGCGACGGCGCACATCATCCAACGCAGCTACGGTTGGACGTCCCTGGGACACCGGTTTTCGATCGGCAAACGTGAGAGTTTTTTGTACGCCGGTAGCCAAGTCAGTCGTCCATCACGATTGGCCGCGATAATGCACCGCTGATCCCGTTGGCTAGCCTCGCGACTTCGGCGAAATAGCGGTCCACTGCGGTGCGGGCGGTTGGCGTGCCGGGGTGACGGAAATTCAAGCAGATTCCATCGTGCGACCGGCTGACCCACACATAGACCTCCTGCGGGTCGCTGCTGCGGCTTATCAGAAATCTCGTTCGCCAGCGCGCCCAGCAATGCGATCCGGGAACCACCCGATCGTCCATATAGGAGACCATAAAGCGATCCCGCAATGCAGCGCCTAGCACGTCCATCGCCTTGGAAAAAGGCACCTGCGCGGTTTCATTGGCCCGCTTCAGTTCGAGCCTAACGGAGCGCAGTAGATCTGGGAACGTGTCGGACACCGGGAAGCTTACCGGGCTCATCCCGACATACCACCCAACCGAGTTCTTCCATCGCGTTGCGTTTCGCGTGTGAAAGGGAACGACGGAGTGGAATTTCTTTTGGTTGCCCAGCGCTTTCCCCGCCAAGGCCAGGCACGCAAACATGCCTGCCATTGTATGTCCGCCTTGGGCGCGGCACGCCCGATCGAACCTCACTGCGCGTTCCGCGTCAGATAGCCAGATCCGTCTGGTTTGCTGCAAGACGGCGCCGCCGCCCAGTGCACCGAGTGACACCGGAAAATCGGGCAGTTGACCGCCGGTGGCCGCAATCAGCTCGCGCCAGTGTCCGATCACCGGATCCCCGTCGGTCAGATCGCTCACACGGGCGCGCTCGGAGACGGCGTACTCCAGATAGCTGTGCGCCGGAGCCAGTCGCGGGGCCACGCCCTGAATCGCCGCGGAGTAGAGTTCCCTGATCTCGTAGGGTACCGAGGCCATGGAGTAGGCGTCCGTCACCGAGTGGTCGGAGGCGATGACGAGAGTGGTGCATTCGGGCCGGCTGATTGTTGCGAAGACATACGGTGGCCAGCTCAGCGGTTTCGTTTCGGTGTCGAACACTTCATCTAGCGTCCGGGCCAATTCGTCCGGATCGGCATAGTCACCGAGTTCGACCAGATCGAGTGCTGCCGCCCCTGGGCCGACCGTCGCAAGGTGGATCGCGGTGCCGTCCTTGTCGAAGCGGCAGCGTAGTGCCTCGTGCCGGTCGACCCAGCCAAGGATCGCGCAGCTCAGTGCTGCCGTATCGACCTCGCCCGACCATTCAAACGCGACGCCCAGCCAGGCTGGCCGGCCATTCTCGAAACAGCGAAGGTGTTCCTCCTGAACATAGGACGGGCGACGCGGGTCCGGGCGCCATCTGGCCGTGCCGGGCACGCTGATGCGCCACAAGGTCAGCCGGCCCGGCCACAACTCGAGGTCCCCGAGCTCGTTGATCTCCATGCGCAGTCCTGCCAGCCAGTCCGTGGTATCAGAGATGCAAGCTGTGGGTGCGGCGCAGGGGCGATCGCCAGATCCACAGCATGGAGGCCGCACCCAGCGCGCTGCTGGCCACTAGCGCAGTCCGCAGGCCAGGCCCGGCGCCGACCGCACCGCCAAGCAGCGCGCCTAGCGGCGCAAGCCCCCACACCAGGCTGCGGATGCTCCCGTTGACGCGGCCCAGCACCCGAGGCGGAGACAGCGCGTATCGAACGGAGACCTGGTGTACGTTGTAGATCTCTTGACCAAACGACAGCACGAACTGGGACAGCGCAACGCAAATGACTGCCGCCGGCCGCTGCTGCGTGAGCAGTGCTGCCAGGGTCATGCCGGCGCCGCTAAGCGCCAAGGTAACCATTAACACAGGCCCAACGCCGATCGCGCGGCCGGCCCATGCTGCGGTGGCCGCGCCCCCAATACCACCCAGTGCGCCGATGCTGAGAACCACGCCCGTGGTCCAACCGTCCAAACCAAGATGTTGGGTCAGATAAAGCAGAAAGACCGCAGAGTAAGCGTTGTAGCAGAAGATGAAACTGCCGGTCGCAAACGTAACCGCCCGCAGAATCGGGTTGCCAAACACGGTCGTCAGTCCTTCCGCGATCTGACTGATGACCGAGCTCGATCCAGTTGCCGGCGGTTCGGCCGTGCGTTTCGGCACCAGCGGCAGCAAGACGGTGGCCAGCACGAACGAGGCCGAGTCGGCGAGAATCGCGGTTGGCGCGGAGAACGCGCTGACCAGCCAGCCTGCCAGAAACGGACCGACGGTCACCACGCAAGATCTGCTGAGTTGCCAGGAGCTCTGCGCTCTGACGAGTAGAGCACGATCAACGACGGTTGGCACGCACGCCAGATAGGCGACTTCACCGATTACCGCAGCCGTCCCGACAAGCGTGGTTGCCGCACACAGTTGGACCATTCC
The DNA here is from genome assembly GCF_024199885.1 of Bradyrhizobium sp. CCGUVB23. NCBI lineage: Bacteria > Pseudomonadati > Pseudomonadota > Alphaproteobacteria > Hyphomicrobiales > Nitrobacteraceae > Bradyrhizobium > Bradyrhizobium sp. CCGUVB23. Next base: position 2,418,745 of record NZ_JANADQ010000001.1, on the reverse strand, counting down.
GAGCCAGCCAAGACTGGCGAGCAGCGGAATGGTTGCGAGCGTTACTGCCATCACTAAATTGGCAGTCAACAGGATGCATTGGTGTGGCAGGCGGTCCACGATCACCCCGGCAAGCAGGCCAATCACGAGGTTCGGCGCCCGGCCGCAGGCAAGCAACAACCCGGTCTGCGCCGGGCCCGCTCCCAGCAGAGTGATCGCCGTCAGGGGTAGCGCCAGCACCGTCACTTCGGATCCCAATTCCGATACAGTGCGCCCGACGAGCAGCCCTAAGTAGCCGCGCGGTAATCCTCGAGATGAGGGGGAGATCTCGGTGGGATTCATACGTCGATGGCCGGGCTCGAGGTCGACAGATAACCCAACCGGGCCAATTCGCCGCCGGCGATCCGCTCGAATTCCGCGACTTCCGTGAGTGTCAGATCCTGCCTGTACCGGCCAAGGCGGCCTGCGTGCAACGGTTTGCCCGCGGACTCGGCTGCCGGATGGCCGTGCGGCCTTTCGAACAGCGCGTGCTTATGCTCGGCGTGCCGCAGCACGGCTTCATCCCAGGGTAGCTGCAGGTGATCCAAGATCTGCATGAGGCTGGGACGAGGGCGAGTCACCAAATCCTCATAGCGCACCTCGAGATAGCGCGCCGGCGGCGCGAGGAGATGCGGCCGAGATACGACTTCAAGCCAGCCGTGCGCGGCCTCTGCCACAGTTCGGTATCCCCAGTCTGGCACGGTTTTCAAATGCGAGGCGGCAAGGTCCCGACCATCCCGGACGATGTGCACGAAATGCGCATCGGGCCATAGCTGTGCGAAGACGTCGATTTGGGTGATCTTGCGTTGGAGCTTCAGTCCCCAGCGCCTTGCCCCTGTTCGTACCTTACGGAACTCACCGATCTCGTTGATCAGCCTGCATCTGTCGGCGAACGAAATGATATCGCCCGCCGTCTCGTCCATCACCTTGGTAACAAGCTTGCGCACATCATCGAAGTTCAGGCCGAACCGCTGGCATTGCACCACGAAATGCGCGCCGTCATACCAGAACGCGTCGATCGCGCTCTTGGTGGTGCCGCTGACCCGGGAATCGCTAGCTGCGAGCATGTCGGTCGCTCCTAGAATGTGCGGCCCGAGGTTCGGCGGTTCTAGAAAGTCGATCTCCGGCCCGACCACCAGATCGGCATGGGAGTCCAGCACGACGCTCAACAAGGTGGTGCCGGATCGATTCTCGCCACCGAGCAGCACCGGCGAGCTGGAGAACAGGTCGGCCTTGGGCATGGGAGTGTCCGCTCCTCGACTGCTGGTATTCATGGATGGCTCGCAGCGGTGACCCACCGCCGGACGGTGTCCGGCGTTGCGATGAAGTGATCACCGGCAAACCGCACCGCAGCGGCGATCGGATCCGGATTGTCGCCAGTAGCGTCTACCCGGGCCAGTGCCGCCGTCAGAGCCTGTCCGGCGGCATCAATCGCACCTTGCACGTCGGCATCGGAGAGCGCGGCGGACGGCATGAAACGGCCGCCGTACTGCATGAGGAAGCCGCGCGACCACATCTCCTGAAAGAATGTGTGACCGAGCTCGGCATTGGCAAACACGACGTCGAACATGGTCGGCCATGCGAACGCGCTCGCCTGAACCTGATGGCGGGCGAAGACCTCGTTGAGGCCATTGATGAGGTCCTCGCCAACCTGGTGCATCCGGGCGAGCGCGGCGCCGTCGCTCAGCGCGTCGAGGGTGCTCAGGGCGGCAGCGAACGGGGTGATCTCGCGTTGATAGGTGTTGCCCATGTATGTCTTTTCGGCGGCGCCAATCACGTCTGCCCGACCAGCCACCGCCGATAGCGCCATGCCGTTGGCCAGTCCCTTGCTGAGTGTGATCAGGTCGGGCGCAAGCCCGATCGCGGTGTGATAGCCGCCGAAGCGATAGCGGAATCCCGTCATCACCTCGTCCAGGATGAGCAGGGCACCGCATTGGTGCACGAGATTTTGCAATTCCCGGTGATATTCGGGCGGAAAGAAGTTGACCTCGGGAGTGATGATCACAGCAGCGACGCGCTGCGCTCTGGTCAGTCTCTTGAGCAGGTCAAGGTCGTAATGGAAGTCGATACTGTCCAGGTCCCGGTCGGGTAGTCCCATCCCCGGACGGTCCTGCAAGTGCCAGTCGTGCCAACCGTGATATCCGCTGGTAAGCACCAGGTTCACACCGCTATGTGAACGAGCAAGGCGGACTGCGGCGGTCGTGGCGCAGGAGCCAGTGCGGAAAAATATCGAGCGCTGCGCGAGCGGGAATATCTCCGCTAGCCGCTCGGCCACTTCGATCCGATGCACGGACAACAGCCCGGGCAGGATGCCGCCGGTGCGGCGCAATTCTGCAGTCACATGATCGACGACCGGTTGATATCCAGCTCCAAGCGGCGCAGCCCCGCTACAGGAGGTGAGATCCACGTATTGCCTTCCATCGACATCAAAGACATGCGCACCGCAGGCATGGCTCATGACGAGGGGAAAACGCCGATTGAGATCCCATTTCTCCGACGCAGTGATCCGCAACGCGCGGCGCAGTGCGGATTTGTGCGTATCCGTCGTGGCCAACGTGCCGTGGGGTGTGCTGGTGAACATCAAAAATTCTCCGATCGTCGCGGCCCTCAGGCCAGCTGCGTGAGGATTCGCCGAGCGATCCGCAGCGCGTTGGCCTGAATGGTGAAGGTCGGGTTGACGCCTCCGGGATACGGGAAGAACCCGCCGTCCGCGACATAGAGATTGTCGATATCGTGCACGCGACCCCAGCGGTCGACTACGGATTCCTTTGGATCAACTCCCGCTCGACAGCCGCCATGCAGATGGCCGCTACCGAACTGATAGTTGGAATCCTCGTAATCGATCTCTTTCACGCCTGCCTCGGTCAGCACGTCCGATGCGCGTTGGGACAAATAGCCGAGACGGCGCTTGTCGAGCGGATGGGTGCGGTATTCAAGAATGATATTGGGCAGACCGAGCCGATCGCGACTGTTGGCCAGTCGAACGGCGTTGCTGCGCATGGGCTGATCGGCCGCCAGGAAATGCACTCTTAGCGGCACCTGTCCCTCGCCGGCCGCCCGATCTGCTGGACTGGCTTCGTAAATAAGTCCGCCGAGGCCAGAGGGCGCATCACCGTCGAGATAGTGATCGGTCATCGCAACAGTGGAGAGCGGTCCACCGGACGAATGCAAAGGCAGCCGATTCATTGTGATGGTCCCAGAGACGTAGCCGCTGATCTTGAAACAGATGGCCCTGCCGACCATGCCCGTGGTGTTGCCGATGCCGTTGGGGGCCGCTCGCTGCACTGAGCGTAGCAGCAAGGCGGCAGATTGAATCGCGTTGCCAGCGAGCACCATGCAGCGGGCATGGATCCGTGCGCGTTGCCGGGTGACGGTGTCCAACCATTCGACCGTATCGGCGCGGCTGACGCTGCCAAGTTCGATATGCACAGCTTTGCTGCCCGAGCTGACCGACAGGGCGCCGGGTGGCAGGCAAACGTCGGTGAATGGTGAGTGCGCATCGGCACGCGCGCCGCTTGGACACGGGTGTTCGTTGCACGGGCCGCACCGGTCACAGGCCGGCCGGCCGCGGTAGGGGACCGAGTTGATCGCCAGCGGGGTCGGGAACGGCTGCCGGCCTAGGCGTCCGCCCGCCGTAGCGATCAATCCGCCCTGCAAGCTATACCTGTGCGGTGGCAGCACGGCGGGATCACTGGGCGGTTCGAGTGGATCCGCGCCAGCCAACCTCGCCACCCCCATCCGCTGTTCGAGCTCCTCGTAATAGGGGCGCAGTTCGCCGTAGTCGATGGGCCAGACCGGGTCGAGCGCGTCGGGGGCGACATGCGCTCGTGCGTCGAAATCAACCTTGCGATATCGGAAAGCGATGCCGGCGTAGAGTGTCATTCCACCACCGAGCGTCGACACGGTCCACGGCCAGCCGATCGGCCTCAATGTACCGGTCGGGGAGCGCACCAGGGCGGCGTCAATACCATTTTGGACCGTCGCCAGTGAGGCGTCAGTGGGAAGCTTCAAGCCCGCTTCGAGGACGTGTACCCGGAATCCGTTTCTGGCGATCTCGTGGGCGACGATCGAGCCGCTGGCACCACTGCCGACTACACAAACGTCAACGGCGTTGGACGTCATTGCCCCACCTATGGCATGGGACATCGGCCATGCCTCATGGCGACGTGCCCATAAAGGACAGGTCAAGACGGCTCATGAGAACTGTCAGCGCCAGCGTCGAACGTACGCCTAGTCAGACCGTCGCGACCTACTTTGAAAATCCTACAATATGACGTTCCGTGCGATTCAAGTCCCTTGGGCGCGCGCCCGCGTGAGCATGTTCAAATCCACCGAAGCAGCGAGCTAAGAACTTTGAATTTGAAAAAGAACGGTACCGCCAACCCTAAAGAACTTGGTCAATAGGGCGGGCGGGCGGCCAGCGGCGCTGAACGGCATCTCATTGTCGCTGGAATGGAAGCTCAACGAGAGTTGAGCACGGCCTTTGACACCTTCAGTACGGACGATCACGCAAGAGGTAGGCGGTAGGCCGGGATATTGCACTGATTTGGGGCCGGTCCCCCGATCGCGGCTCATGTCAAGCGATGAGGCTCAGCGCTTCAGCGCGATGTGTCCGGTCGCGATTGTCGTTGGCGCAAGCCCCGTCGCGAGGTGCCATCATAGCCCTTATTCGTCCTTGCCAATGCTGGCCACGTATGACTCCGACAAGCCGACCTTCCGCGCGATCGCTCGCAGGTCAGCTACATAGCCCGGATCGGTCGTCCTGTCGTCCGGGATCGTTGGAAGATTGAAGCAAAGCGCCAGCTCTGCCGTGCCGTCGGCAAGTCGGGCGAGGACAGGCTCGGGTCGATAGGCTGCGACGCTCGGCTCTGAATAGAGCCGATCTAGTTCGGCATGGGTAAGAGTAGCGATTGTGCCGTAAACCCGCCCCTTATGATAGGCCACCAACGTTGCACGGTTTGATAGCCTCAGCGCAAACCGCTCGAGATAGGCCCTTCTGAAATTGGCCGGACGAAGACCTTTTGCCATCAAGCCTTCCGGGTCCATGAAAGGCCATAGAAGAAAACCGTCACTCGATTTGCCATCGAGAGATTCTACCCGTTCCGAAAACCGATCGGCGCACTTGGCTCGTCCCGGACGCCCTTGTGGAAACTCGGTCATTGCCTGGCTGTTAGAGTGCCCGTGCTGAAGGTCCGCATGCCGAATGCATGCGCGTCGATTAGCCTCAAAAAAAGGGTGGGCGCTTGCAGAGTAAAAATCTTTCGCCCACGAACGTCGTGACCGATGACCTGATGAATTTGGCCAAAGCTGTTGACATGCACGAGCCAGAACGGTCCAAACAGAGCAGCTTGGTCGGGCAGAGTCTCGCCTTGAGCGACGCGCTTTCGCGGCAGTTGTGCGCCAGGGCAGGGCGTCGGTCCCCTCACAAATCAGCATCCCGATGCCGTTGGCTTAGCGAATTCACATATCCGGCAGAGAAGAAAACCGTCCTCCCCGTTCATGCGATCGACAATCTTGCGAAAAGTCGGTCCTTTGAAGAGATCTTGATATTCATCGCGGAGGAGATTGCCCAGGATGTGGCGTCGCTCAAAATCCATGCAGCAAAGGGTGACGTCGCCGTTTGGGAGAAGAACATTACGATGTTCTCGTTCGTCGACACATGTTAGTGCTCCGACGATCGGCTGTCGTGCCTCAACGATCTTTGGATCGACGCTTCCACCCCTGCTGCTCAGCGGACGCGAACGAACCAGCGCTTCCTCGGGGATTATGTCGACAAGCTCGGGATGAACCTCACCCATGACTATGAACAGCATCGATGGAATGTCTGCGTCGACCAGTTGACGCATCAAATCGACATACTTGCGTCTGACCAGGCGACTGTTCATGTACGTGCCGTCATCAAACACGTGCACCAGGAAAACTCGGAATTGCAGCGCTTGCAAGCGTCGTAGATTCCGCTCGCTCATTCCTGCGAGTGTCGTGAAAATTCGGATGCCATGGCCAGCTGCGTAGGCATGCTCAACCATTTCGGTGCAAGCCGGATTGAGCCAGGGCTCTGAGTACCCGGCAAAGCTGATGTCGACAGCTGCTGGTACGTGCGAAAGGCACCTCTTGAAATCTTCGAGCCGAAGATGCTTTGCGTGTGACACGGCTCTTTGCCGTTCGGCGAACTTGTCCTGAGGACAATAAGAACATCCGACGACGCAGCCCGTGGTCGTCGTTATCTCCAGGACCCTGCCGCCAAGAGGGATTGCAGCGCGCAGGTTCTGTATATTCTCCGGGTATGATTCAATCATTTGCAGGGTTCTCCGGAATGGCCGGAACAAAGAGCGTTCCGACGCAGGACCGCCGATTTGCGTTCTTCATGAGGGCTTACTCACGCACGTTCTCGGTCGTGCATGTTCTCGGATGACTGGGCGATAAAGGCGACAGAGCTCACGACGAAAGTAGATATCCCACCTCGTGCGGCTTTCCTCCCGCCCATCCAATTGAAATCCCAGCAGGGGCACGGATCTGCCGGAGCAAGCGCGCCGAGCCCGGGACCAACTCAATGTCGAGATTTCTGCGAGTTCGGTAACCGCCGGCGCAAAATCCACTCCCCAGTACGCCGGCATTGGTCATTGTTCTCTCAGTCCTCCTACCTCTTGCGATAGAAATTGGCCATGCCATTGAAGCTCGCACCAATGGGCAGTCAATCGGCTGGATTGTCACAACCGGCGTTGGTCTGGGTTCATGCGATCGGGATCGTACAATGTAACGTTACGTACGATTCAAGCTCTCTCGATAGGGAGCGGAATGGAACGCGCACTCGATCCATTAGACCTGAACGTCGCCGTTGGTATGGCGCTCGACAACGATGAATAGACCCAGGTGGGCCTGACTGCATCTTCTGGACTGAACCTTAATCTGGTGATGAGACGACCCTTGCAGGTGTGAGATTTTATGCACCTATCAGCGTGGCGCAATTGCGATAGTTCGCGCGCATCATGAGGGGCTTCGTCGAATCTTCCGGCTCCCGCTAGCTTGCTCGCCGAAGAAACGGCGGATGATGCGCTTCAAATCGACACGAAAGTACCGTGCTTCTTTCTGTCGACGATCCATCGCGAACCTGCTTTGCCATCGCTTGACTGCAAGCATCTATCGAGGTCCCAGGGATCGTCTGCCTGACATGGGCCGCCATCACCACGGGTCGCGCTCGCCGCCTGTATACGATGCTGCTACCGTCCAAGCTCCGTCGGATGCCCGGTCGCGCGACGATACCCTGCTTCATGCTCTGTCTTCGTCATGCTCTGTTAAGCTGAGCAACGCCTGCCCGTCAGCTTGGGATCAGCTTGTGTGAGTATCATTCGCAGCCGGACCTAAGCAGCCTCAGTTCTCTGCGAAGAGACTTGACGCCGAAGGGAAGCGAAAATCACCATGCACAATCGAATCAGTGGCCCATCCACATTCCTCAACCATGCTCACGAGCCGACTCAGTCGATAGACAGCGACCGCTTTCGGCAAACATTGGCGGGCATGTCGTCCCGATCGGTGCCAGATCCCCATGCAACTTTGTCTTCGGCGCCAACACGGCCGTATTCGCTCGTTTCCCAACCTCCTGTCATGGAATTCGAAAGGCTACCATTTGGCAGAACCAGGCAAAATCTCACCTCGCGGAGGAGGCTGCCACCTGGGGAGTTGCCCGACAAAATGGGGTGTTGCGTCAGCACGCCACAGGCCACGGATCCACATGATCCCGGTACATCCTCTACGGCGAGGCCGATCACCCCCCTGTTCGACTACAGGACGGCCGAATTGCACGAAGCAAATGTAGACGGCATCTGCGTCGGGTTGACTGCGGAGTGGCTCCGCAATCTCCACAACAGCCCATCAACTCGAATGAGTGCGCTAACACCCGGATCACAAATGTACTATTCAGCGGCTGAGCGGCAGGAGGAGTATCAAGACGGCAAGGACCAGTTGCGACTCGAGGGATTGGGAGATTCTCAGGCAGACTTAGAGGCACAAAACAGCATGTTGCGGCGAGCAGGCCTGAGACCATCCGGAAAGGAGAAGGTCTACCAATTCGGCGAGCATTCGAGCGTCTCGCGCATGCTTGGGAAGATCACCAACGACGGATCGGAGTATTTGCTCACTTTGTATTTCGCCGAAGGAGGCTCACACACAGTTGCAACAGCGGCGCAGGGTGGAAGAACCACACTCTTTGATCCTAACTATGGAGAATTTACTGTTCACTCAGAGGAGATGGAGGACTTGTTCCAAAGCCTCGCCAATCGTTACAGGGACCCCAACGGGCGGCATTTGGCGACAGTCACCACACAGAAGATGGAATGAGTCGGGCCTGCAAGCTCGTGGCATGTTCCGCGTGGTGACAACCACGGCACAGCCTCGTTCCGTCAAAAATGCGGCAATCGACTCCGTGCGTACATCACGGCTGCCGGTTGCGGAAGGCGGAGCGCTGGGCGTTGGGTGAGAGCCGGCGCTGGCTGCGAGTTTGAGCGGTGCGATTGGGGATAGCCGGTACGGGCGGTTGTTAGTTTGCGCGGGTGACCTCGTGGCAGAGGACGCGTCGGCTTTAATCGTTGTCCGGCGCCTTTGTGCCCTGCCGAGCTAAGGCGCCTACGCGTGGGTTCCTTTTGGGCGTTGTTACCTTCCAATGGGCGGTGAAGTGCTCAGCTGGCTCGGCCTAGAAAGCGATCAGCATCTCGTTGTCGCGCCGCGCCCGAGGTGGTAAGCGTATCGCGGCTATGCATCGGCTACCCTTCTGTTGCGGATGTCCGGACTACAATTCCATGGCGGGGTCATGTGGTCGACCACAGCTCGATGGACTGAGCGGCGCCTGCGGTCGCGGGAGTGACAGAAGTTTTGTGTAAGAGCGCCTCTGTGAGAAGTTTGCGGGGGCAGCGGACTGACCCCATGGGGTCAGTCCGCTGAGCCTGCAAAGCGCTCGCCCAACTGGATCGCAAATTGGCCCATCGCGGCCGTCCATGCAACCGGTCGTCGCCAATGGATGCGTGGATTTCTGATGGCGAAGTAAAGTAGCTTCATCGCCGCCTCGTCGTTGGAGAACTGCCGCGCGTCTCGATGATCTTTGCGCAGCGAACGGTTCAGCGCCTCGACCGCGGTGGTGGTGTCGATCATTTTGCGGATCTCCGGCGCAAAAGCGAAGAACGGAATGACGTGCTCCCATGCCCGCCGCCAGGCCGCCCCTTCGCTGAATTGTGCTTCCCCACTCGGCTTCAAAGTCCTCCGAGCCTGAGCAGAGCGGCATCGGCACTCTCGGCAAGATAGATCGCCTTGATCGAGGGCAGGGTCCACGGCATCTGCTGTCAGATCTCGCAGGTAAGACGCGCGACCTTCGTGCTATCTACCTGTCGCATCTACGGCCGCAGTCTCTAGGTGACATTGGGCTTCAAGCTTTGTGGCTTCCTCGCCCGGATGCGGACGCTTCGTATGTGCTTCCTGTTCGTCATGCCGGTGCTTTGATTACAGCTTCCTGCGGATCTCGCTTCGTGACGATGCCCTTGCTGTTCGGCTAACGGTTCCTATCACCAAGGTCCATCGAGGACTCACACCTCCAAGTCATCGACCGGACACCACTTCGGTCAAATCGCGCCAAGTTCAACGAGTCAAAACCTCCATGTCGAGTCGAGGTACTAGGTCTGCGTTTTGGTGGTTCGAATCATATCAAGCGGCCTCGGCGAGCTTGTAGGACCAGGTGTGGATGACTGGACACCGATTGACGTCGTCGATGCCGGCCATGATGCGCTCCTTGAGTTCGTGTTTTGAGGTCACCCGGATGTGGCGCAGGACGGAGCGAGCGAATTTGGAGAAGAAGCCCTCGATGAGGTTGAGCCAGGAGCCGTGCTTGGGCGTGAACGTAAACTCGAAGCGGCCTGCCGGTTGTGTATCGAGCCAGGCTCTGGTTTCTTTCGAGATGTGTGCGGAGTGATTGTCGAGAATCAACTTGATCGGGTACCGGCCGGATAGGCAGCATCGATAAGTTTGAGGAATTCGATGAACTCGCGGCTGCGGTGGCGGTCTTTGACGAGAGCGTGGACCTTGCCGGTCAGCAGATCGATTCCAGCCAACAAGCTGAGCGTGCCATGACGTCTATACTCAAAATCGCGCGCAAAGGCCGGATAGACGCCTGGCACAGGGGGCAAATCCGGCGCCGTCGTCGCGATCGCCTGGATTCCCGGCTTCTCGTCGTAGGAGACGATCGCCACCCGCTTGCCCGATTTCTTCGACCTGGCTGCGCTCTTCTTCAGGATCTGGACCTCGCGATAGACACACAGGACCTCCGCCATTTTCTGCTCGAACTCGGCATCGCGACGCTCCAGATAGTAGCGCACCTTGTGCGGCTTAATTTCCTCTTGGCCGAGAATCTTGCACACCGTGCCCTGGACCAGGTTGGCAACGCATTGGTGTCCCGCCGACGGGCCATGCTCACGCGCATGGCGTGCCAGCAGCCGCGTCGTCCACAGCTCGTGCGGGTAGCCGTGCTCCTTGGCCTTGTCGCACGCCAAAGACACCAGCCAGGCCTTGGCCTCCGGCGTGATCACCGGCTCCTTGCCCGGTCGCGGTCGGTCGTCGAGTGCCGCCAGCGCACCATAGGCTACCGCCCGCTCGACGCAGCGCTGAACCGTCTGATGATGCACACCAAGTCTTCGTCCCACGGCAAAGAACGACGGGTTCTCGCGATAGGCCAGCAGCATTGCTGCCCGCGACACCCGGCTCGCCGACTCGGTTCGAGACCGCGAAAGAGGCGTCAACGTTTCAATCTCCTTCTCAGTCATCGCCAACTCGACTGCTTGCCGCCATGTTGCCATGATACCAACCCTCGTTCGGACAATCTCAAAACGAGGAATCCACGAACACCCTTCCAGTTCCGTGCCGGCTTCATGGAATCGGTCGTCTAGCGTCCCAATCAGGTTCTGCTGTGGTCCGCCTCCGACATCGGACGATATCCCTCAGTTCTTGGGTCACGAGCGTATCCCGGACGCACCGTGGAAGAAATCAACGTCGCGGCTCGCTTTCAGACCCGTCAGCTTCTCGAAAGAAAGCTGTCATAATATCAGAAGTGCAGATCGGACACTCGCTGTTCCGATCACAAAGCTCGTCAAACGGAGGACCTGGGATGGACACGAATATCAACCCGCTGGGCCCCAATCGCGCCGAAACGTCGCATCCCATGATGGAAGAGCAATGGGCGCAGCAAGCAACCTTCGAGCGCCACTTGAGCGAGCCGCAACAGAGTAGACGTCGTCAAGCCGGTGCAGGATCCTCGCGTCGCATATTGTCTGCGGATCAGGCGGATCCCACGGACATGGCGACCCAGGGACGACATATGAACCTTGTCCTCGTCTCGAACCGAGTTGCGGATGGCAAGCCGAATGAGCCGGCGACTGGTGGGCTTGCCGCGGCCCTACTCCCGGTGGTTGAGGATTCCGGCGCCGTTTGGATGGGTTCATCGGGTGATCCCAGTCAGAACTCGGGCGATCCCAGTCAGAACAAAGCGTCCGTCCACGAGCTCGGAAATGGCGCGCTGGTGAAACTGGAGCTGCCTGAGGCCGAATATGCGGGCTACTACGACGGCTTTGCAAATTCGACGCTCTGGCCCGCACTGCATTCCCTCAGCGAGCGGATCTCGGTTTCGAATTCTGACCGCAATTATGAAAGCTATCACACGATTAACGAGATCATGGCGAATGCGTTGCTCAAGTTTGGCGACCGAGATGCGTTCTGGGTGCACGACTATCAATTGCTGGTACTCGGTGCCAAGCTGCGTGAGAAAGCTATCGACCGGCCAATCGGATTCTTCCTGCATGCGCCTTGGCCGGGGCCAGATGTATGGCAGCGAGTGCCTCACCATGATGAGCTCATCGAATCGATGATGGCGTACGATCTTTTAGGCTTTCACACCGAGCGGGACTGTCGGAATTTCCTCGATTGTGTCCATTCCGATCTTGGTCTGAGAATCAAGGACGGTGTGGTGGCGTCCAACCGCGGTCTCACCCGCTGCAAGGTATTTCCGATCGGCATTGATGCAGATCAGTTTGCTCAGTACGCTGCAGAGTCAACATCGAATTCCAAAGTCGCCTCGCTGCAGAGCGGCCTGAATGGCGAGAAGCTTGCGGTTGGCGTCGACCGGCTCGATTATACGAAAGGTCTCCACGAGCGGATCGAGGCTTTCGATCAGCTGTGGACTGAGAGGCCAGGCAGCATCTCGCTCTTGCAGGTAGCAACGCCAACGCGCGCCAAGATTGAGATGTACAGCAAATACCGAGACCGGTTCGTCGAACTCGTCGAAGACGCGAATGCGCGTCATGCTACGGACGATTGGATTCCGATAAGACATCAGGTTGAGGGCGTCAGCCAGAAGGTGCTCGCTGGCCTCTATCGCGCCGCGCATGTTGCTGTGGTGACACCGATACGTGATGGCATGAACCTCGTTGTCAAAGAATATGTCGCTGCGCAAGATCCGAATGATCCCGGCGTGCCGGTTCTGTCGAAATATGCAGGCGCAGCCGACGAACTCAAGGAGGCATTGCTCGTTGATCCGAAGGACATCTCCGGCATAAAGCGCGCGATCTTAGAGGCCATGGAGATGCCCCTCGATGAACGCCGCTCACGCTGGGAGGCGATGATGAAGACGCTTCGAGAAAATTCACTCCAAAACTGGTCGGCCAATTTCGTTGGGGAATTGGAGAACAGCCGCTTCGTCGCGAGGGTGCCTCCGAATCGGCTCGGCAATATCGGCCTTGGCAGGACCGCCGAGACCCAATTTCCGAGCGAAGTGCTGGAACGTGCCCGTGACGTGCTGATGCGCCCATTGAGTAGAACCCCGCCTCCGACTGCGTTTGAGCAATCGACAAGCTCGTATCTCGGTGGACAGTCAGATCCGGCAGACTCGGAGTATGATGCGGAAGCCTCCTCCAGAGCATCTCCGACGCGCTGACGAGCCCGATCGTACTGATCGCAATCGTGTCGACCACGTACAGCGGGCCGTCGCGGCTGGTCGCTTCGCTCGATCGTATCAGTGCGGGCGCGCAGCCTGATCAAGCGCTCTAACGATCCCATTTGAGCACTTGGAGTTGAGGCCGGTCCCTGCCGGGACATTTTCGGTGCGACGAAAGTGTGTCCCTTTCTTCCGGGCGGCAGCTGGCTCTTTTATTCGTATGGCAATATGAAGGAAACGGCTGTTGATTAACGGTTGCTGACGACGTTCGCTTCAACCTGATCAAAGATGGAGATCTCTGAACCCTTTTACCGAAGCCTTTCCGACCGAGCTGCTCTCACGAAGCATGATTGCCAGAAGCGGCGCATTTGCGGTGGTGAGTCAGGCTCTGTATCCAACAGGGGCTTGCGATCTGCAGCCCCTGGCGGGATCTGCCAGAGGTATTCGGCCCATATGCCACTTGCTACAACCGCTTCGTTCGCCGGAGGAGGGCTGGTGTCTGGGGGCGCATCATAGACGCACTTGCTTCTGCCCATGATGCCGCTGCCAGATGATCGAGCCATGCAGGCTCTTTGCTCAGGAGCTATGCGGGGGGAGGCCACCGCACATTTGGCGCAGCCGTCGATGAGCTTTGCGCGCGGGCGGCCGTCTATCGGTAGACGGTCGCTTCGCTGCCTTCAAAACCGCAGAGCTTGACCTCTGTCAACAATTGGCGACGCGCGGCGTCACCCTCTTCCCAGCGCTTTTCCAGATAATCTCGGAAAGGATCAACGAGGACGGATGCTGCGGGTCGCTGCCGGTGCTGCAGAGTCACCGCCTGCAGCAAGCAAGCGCTAGACTGTCCTCACGCTCATGCCGATCCGCGGCGCGATCCCGCGCGACGACGGGCGGTCGCGTGCAAGTCGAGGATTTCGCCATAGTCGTTTGTGAAGAACGTTTCTGAGCAGCGTTTTTACGCAAGGTGTGGTTGCGATAGGCGGCGACAGAGTATCCATAACAGGCCGCGTAAAAGTTCCGCGAGCCAGCGTCGGAGCAGGCTGAAGTTGTAGCCGGCGGCGGCGAGCACGGCGTTGATGCGGTCGCCGTCGCGGCCCTTGAGATGGTTACGGCGCATTCGGTGGTCGTCCTTGAGATGGCCGATCACAGGCTCGACGGCGGCGCGACGCCGCATCTCGCGACGGATCGCTTTGGTGACACGGCGAACCTGGCCGCTGATCCAGACCTTGAACCGGTCGGGATAGTTGTGGCCGCGGTAGCCCTTGTCGCCGTGGATGCGGCGCGCTGCAACACCTGTGAGCTTTTCGAGGTCGGCGATGACGGGACCGAGCGTGTGGCCGTCATAGGGATTGCCGTGCAGGGCCTTGGCATGCAGCACAAACTGCCCGCCTTTGGGCGCGGTGGCAGGCGTGGCAAGCGAGACTTTGCAACCAATCTATGGACCACGCCCGCGTTGCAAGAGGAATCAACAAAAGGATGTAGCGGTCTGCGCCAATCTATCCGGCTTCAATTTGAGGCTGTCGCCTCGAGCCAATATGGATATCCGCCCACCCCTGTCCTCAATAACTCGACGGCCTCGACAAGGGGCCCATGGCTGCGAACCAGGCTTCAGAAGTGTCGGTGGAACCGTTTCTCCATTCGTCCTTTCCGTCTCGCAAACCTCGGCGGGATATTGTGCCCTTCCGATTGAGATCGTGGATCCTTCTTCCCGGTCGTGTGTCTTAGGCGGTCTGGCCTAAGAAATTGGCGTCGTAGTCACGGCCCTTTGCGAGCATGCTCCAGGCCATGCGCGCGAGTTTTGCGGCCAAGGCGACAACCAGTACATTCGAGTGGAGCCGCTTGGACGCTGCTTCCAACCAGGCTCCAAACCCGTGCCTGGACCAAGTCTGGCGCCTCAGAAGCACGGCTCTGGCCCCTTGAATGAAGAGCGTTCGCAGGTACCGGTTGCCGCGCCTCGATATGCGGCCGAGAATGGTTCGATCGCCGGTCGAGAATTGTTTCGGTACCAGACCAAGCCATGCCGCAAAGTCGCGGCCCTTGCGAAAAGCATCGCCAGTCCCGATCGCGGCGAGCATCGCGCTTGAGATGATCGGTCCGACGCCCGGCGCAGTCATCAGCCGATGACAGTGTGCATCCTGCTCGGCGAGCTCGTTGATTTCTTTCGTAATTGATGTAACCCGCCGGTCGAGATAGCGCCAGTCCTCGACCAAGTCCTGAACGAGCTGAACTACTCGAGGCGACAGGTTATCCGAGGGCATTGAGAGAAGCTGAGGAAGCGCCAATCGGAGTGCTGCCGCTCCCTGCCGAACCGGCAGCCCTCGCTCGAGTAGAAAGCCCCGGATTTGATTGATGACCGCTGTTCGCTGCGTCACCAGTCGACTGCGCACTCTGTGGAGCGCCTGCAAATCGAGCTGCTCCGTCGATTTCAATGGGACGAATCGCATTGTCGGGCGCTGAACGGGTTCGGCGATGGCTTCAGCGTCACGGAAGTCATTCTTGTGACCCTTGAGGTACGGCTTCACATATTGTGCTGGCAAGAGCCGGACTTGATGGCCTAATTTTTCGAGCCTCCGACCGATGTGGTGTGCTCCTGCACAAGCCTCCATTCCGATCAGGCAGGACGGAACATTGGCCAGCGACTGCTCCAGCTGATTTCTCGATCGCTTCTTGCGTAGGGCGATTGCTCCCATAGCATCGAGCCCCACCACATGGAATGTGTTTTTCCCTAGATCGATGCCAATCGTGACAATGTTCGTAGTGGACATGGCTTGTGCTCCTTCTCTTGCCGGGGCTTCATGTTGCCGCTGAGAGCGGGCGTGTCCATGCCATTAACTCGTAAGGTGCCCGGGCCTTGCCTTTGCCGATGCACTCCACCTCGGGGGCGTGCAACGAGTAGACCTTGGGACCGCGCTGACGCTGCTCTTGATGGCGAACCCGGTGGGCGAGATCGAGCAGCGGACCAAAGCGATCCTCAAGCGCAGGGTCGCCCTCGATCTTGCGTCTGATGTCACGGATGATGCGGCCAAGCCGGGTGCGCAGGAATTTGAGCTCTCGTCGGGCACGCTTGAACTGGTGGGCATGCGTGTACCGCCCTACCATGATGGCGGCGCGCTTGGCCACGCGCAGATAGCTCTGGCGCAGTTCGACGCTCTCGCGTTTGGCCAAATCGACCAGCTTCTCGATCGCCCGGTGCATAAGCCGCCCATCGCTCGGATGCGCGATCGCCTTCTCCTGGATGGTGGTGTCCACAACGACCCGCTCGAGATCTTTGGTCTCGATCGCCCCAGTTCGGTGCGCCACCGAGAGGCTTTCTTGCAATAGCGCAGCGATCTGCTCCTCACCCAGCCGCTGGCGCCAGCGGGTCAGCGACGAGCGATCGAACGGCAGGTCGTGCCGGAACACCACCTCGCCGCAGAAATACTGAAAATACGGGTTCTCGACCCACCTGTCGCACAGCGCCTCGTCAGAGAGATTGTGCATGTGCTTGAGGATGAACAGTCCGGCTACCAATCGTGTCGGCAACGGTGGCTGCCCCGGCCCGAGGCGACAGACCGAACTGAAGCGTCCCGCCAGGAAGTCCCAATCGATCTCCGCCGCCAGACGCACCAACGGATGGCGAAGGTTGATGATCTTCTCCAGAGATGGACGAAACAGATCGTCCTGACGATCGTCGCGCGGATGGCTCATGGGTTCTCCCCAACAGCGAATCTCGCCGTCAAAGGAATCACGAAGTCGCCAAATCCGGAATCCAAAAACGCAAGAAAACCAACACCTACACACGGCTTTCTTGCACAATCGAATACTTGCTCACGTCAAATCACAGCGACAGATCAATCGCTTCCGAATTCTTCACGACCGACGCCATAGAGTGAACGGCGACGGTTGCGCCGCGTGCTGCGCAGCTGATGAATATTTGTAGAGGCTCCAAACGAGCGCACATTGCAGTGAGCATCATCTCATCAGCGGACGACGAGGGCGTAACGCCAACTCGGCAGCTCGGACTTCGAGACGACATCGGCCCTCATCGAGAGCCGACGCAGCTTCTGCTTGCATCCTATTTGTCAGCGACAATCATTTGTTTGATTTCGGTCAACCCGAATGTCGTTTTGCTTACGTGACGGGGGCCAACATTGCCGTGTACGGCACGCTACAAATGGTGAAATTCGTCTGCTGCCGGTCCTCGTTCGGCAACACGCCCATGCAGTGCATGCCCCGCATGAGCTCCAGATGCGCACGTCGGTCGCGGTGCAGCCAGCCCGGGACGTACATCATTAGATCCGGCGCGGTCGGCGGCGCGGAAGGCATGTATGGAGTCCCAAAAATCGATGCCACGGCGCCTTGCAGCGTGGTACCGACGTCCCTTGCCGGGAGTTTCGCGGGCGCGTGCACATCTCTTTAGCGGCGCCATCGATTCTTATAAGAACCCGCATTCGCATCGCAATGTTGCACTGGATGATCCGGAAGAAGTCGCCGAAATCGTCATGCTCGCAAATCATTTGCTCCGTATTATCGATGCGCGCGCCATCGTAGTTGGTCGATCCCGTGGCCGCTGAGCGACCCCGCTCGGCGCATCCGCTACGCGGGACCGGTGCCGCGCGGCAATTTGGGTGGAAGCGCGTATCGCGTGACATGTCGTATGGGACGCAAGTGGATGAATGCGTGGCGGCACTGCATGCCCACCTTTGCGACCAGCCGCGAGCCGCTCAAACCTCCACTATCGTAGAAGCCGCAGAATGATCGTGCCGGCAAAGCTTGCGAAATTCGCTTGATGTCGCACTCGCCATACCCCTTCAACACGGCATCGTGCCCGCGCCTGAGCTGACCAGACACATCGAGAGCACGCTGCAGCTTCCGGCAGAACTCATGGATTTGCCATCGTCATTGGTGGCTCGCTTTCAGACGCGTCAGCTTCTCGAAAGCTAACCTCCCTAACATGAGAGCCTGGGTCTCTAGACGGCGCTGTCGCCTATTGACCGTAACGGAAATGAACGTCGGGCCTGGCGCGCAGGACATCGTGGCGACATTTTTAGTGAGCCGCCAGGCCGTGGCCAGGTCCCGATCAACATTTCCATCAGGTCTTGCGTGTTGTTCGTCGTGAACACGGCGGCGCCACAAGGTGAACTTGTGACGGTCATCAATGTCACATCCGGGGATGCACCATGTCGCTCAGCAACCTTTCGCCAGCCAGCAGCGGAAATCAGCCTCAGCCGGCGTTTACCCCAGGGCCACGTTGGCTCTGGGACCTTCTGCGCAGACGCCGGGCCTGACCCAGCAAAGCGCAATTTCGAACTTTGTATTGCGAGGCAGTTGAGTGAGCGCCTTACGAAATGAACAGTCACTCAAAGGTTCGACGTAACCCAAAAGTTCGGCATCCTTCGGGCCGATAGGTTGGACTCGGGCTCCTCAAACGACCTCCACCCTCACATCCGGGTATAGTGCTATGCAGCTCAACACCTCTTTGTCATCCGCCAGTGCGGTTCCAGCTCTGTTCGTGCTTGGTCCGGAAACCACGGCCGTGGGTCCTTCCGTGCAGCCGCCCGGTGAGCAAGGCGACCCCTTCGAGGCCATGTTGTCCAGTTGCGCGCGAGAAGCCAAATCCGAGCTGCCGTCCCCGCCACCGGAGCTGCTGGACCCGAAGCTACCTGTACCGGAGGATCCCTTGGATCTGTTGCCGGCGAATGTGAAGGCGGCGGTTAAGGCCGCGGAGGAGGGCGCTCCCGCGCCGGAAATGTCGAACGTCACGTGGATTGACGGCACGCTGACCAATGCCGAGTTGCAGATCGTGGCAGTGCTGAACCGCCACAAGGATCAGTTGCCCCTCTGGTGGGGACACATCACGCCCACCGACTTCGATCCATCAGTGCCGCCGGATCTGAAAGCCGCAATCCAAGGATTGCACCAGGACCGCAAGCTCTTCGCTGCGCTCGGAGGGACATCCGACTGGAGGTCCTATAGAGTTGCCGATCGTTTGTCCAGCTTCTGCAGCAATCATCCGCAAGTTGCCGCATTCCAGGAGCAGCAGGCGCACAGCTACGAGCAGAACTACATCCCCTCCGATGGTACCGGAAATGGCCAACCGTCAGTCATGACCGTGAACGACGCAATGCGCGAGCTTTACCGGTATTCCGACTACCTGCCCAAGAATCTGAGCCTGGCTGATTTCCAACAGATCGTCGACGGCAACGCCCAAACTGGCAAGACCCCGCCGCAGGTGATCGCGGCGGCTCAATACTTCCTCGACCACCCGGATGCCTGGAAGCAGCTGTACGGTGGTGCGATTGATCAGGTCCACAAAGAGGATTTCCTTCAAGTCGCTTCATCGTCGATGGGCCTCACGCAAACCGAGCTGAACACGCTCGACACGATCAACAAGAATCAGGGCGCCTTCTTTGGAGGCGGCGTGCTGACCCGGGACAAGCTGGCGAGCATGGCCGAGGACAAGAGTCTTGATCCGAAGGTACGGCAAGCGGCGTCGCAGCTGCTCTCGGATCCGCTATTGTTCGCACTGCTGAACAATTCGATTACGGGCTACAAGACCCATCACAAGTTCTTCGACTTCGGTGGCGGACATAGGGTCGATTCCGGTAACATCAGCAACAACGACTTCACGAACTTCTACAGCAACATGTCGGCTGCGAACCGCACCGTTCAGCAGACGAAAACCCATGTTCCCAAAACCGAGGCCGAGCAGTCCGCGGTCGCGGACATGATGATGGGCGTGGCCGACCAGCCCGATATCAAGTCTGTGAAGAAGAATGGCGGGGCGCTCAAGCACGCACTCGACGACGCGAAGCCCATACTCGACGGCGTGCTCAATGTCGAAGCGAAGGCGACTGACTGGGCCGCCACAGCGGTTGGCGCGCTTGGCTTCATTCCGGGCCTGGGCCAATTGGCCGATCTTGCATCAATGGCCCTCGAATTCGAGTCAGCAACGACGACTCTTCTCCACACCGCCATTAGCGGGAGCAATATGGACCATGCGCTGGAAGAGTTCGGCCTCAGTATTGCGGCGCAGGCAATTGGCTGTATCTCCGGGCCCGAGGTCAAACTCGCGATGCGCGAGGGGCTAGCGAAAGAACTCATTGAAAGGGCCGCGAATGCCGGGGTCGACTTGGCGGTTTCGCAGGCGCAATCCCATGCGGAGGACTATTTGAATAACCTGAAGGAGCGCCTCGAGGCCAGTCCCATGCAAGCCGCATAGGCTCCGAGTCAGGTTGGCACGACGGCATCGTCGCAGAAGGTGGCCTGACGGGCGCACCTAGGCGGTCTCAACGTGGAATTCTGGCATCTTGTATTCGGGCGATCCCAACTTCAGTCCGATGTACCTCATGTCGTGTTTTCGAGCAGAAGGGTGCCAACACTGTTGCCTTCCGATAGAGCGAATGCCTCTTTCGCAGCCTCCGGGTTGTCGTGAGTGCAAAACCACAGCATGGATCCAGGCCTCTTGTGATGGGGCTCGTCGCATGGCCGCACTTCTGGCGCATCGGCCACCTAGTGCTAAGGAGGGCCAGGGAGTTCTTCTGCGGCAGCTAAGGCTGGGCGGTGTGAGCAATGCACGAGCTTGGAGCGTGCGCTCGACGACTGTCCTCAAGTTCTGGCTGCCGACCTCGGCGATCGGCTTTCTGAAGCTGGCGTCGTTGCGGTCAGTGCACCCGAGTTTAGCTCTCGGCGGCTATGAAGATTAACCGATTAACCTCACCTAGGGAGAGTGGTGTGGAACCGAGCTATAACGATCGGAATCATTGGATGCGTTGGTACGCTGAGCAGCATGAGCTGCAGCGTGCGCGGCAAGAGTCGGACAATTTGTCTGTGGATCAAGCTGGCTTTGAGCAGCAGTTGAGCAAGCTGCAACTCCGCGCATGTGAGGAGAGCTCCGCTGAGCTGAGTTCACCCGACACTCGAGCCGCGGAGGGGCATGGAAGTATCCAGCGTACTGTCGACGGTGGTTCGATACGGACGCCGTCCCGATCCAACTTGCAGGACAACGGATTCAGCAGGACGCGCCACAGCGTAGACCTGCCGCGAGCTCACCTTCGTGGTTCGGCTGTGGAGGGATCGCGCTCTGATCTGCGTGAGAGGCTATTCAACAGCACGCGCTATACGGCACCGTCGGAACCGGAGGTTGTCGCGCGGACGAGGGATAAGAGGAGTGGAGGGCTGTGGTCGCGTGTTAAGTCGCGGCTCGGCAAGGCCTTCGGGGGGAGCCGTCGCGAAAAGTTCTCCGGCGGCTCGGGCCCCGACGCGATGTCTTCAGAGCTTCGGATGGATTTCGTCAAGCGTGGTCGCTCCGCCGGCGAGGACATGCATCCGGAAGACGAGCGCTGCATTGGGCAGTTCGCGGAAGCAGTCCGAGGGTACGAAATTCTACCTGACGGTAGCCTCGGCCGAGGGGACGGAAGGGTTCCCGAGCCCACCCTCACGGACAATCAGGGCGTTCTTACCGCGTTTGCTCGTTGGCTTCGAGCACAGAACAGGGATCCGATGGCTTCTCGGCTGTTTAACGATCCAGAGTCATTAGCCGCTGATATCGAGGATTACAGGGCAAGCGGGGGCGACCATCGTGAGCGTCTCAAGTCGGCACTGTCTCATCTGCGGAGACTCTCGCCTGATGGGCAGGAACTCCACGCCGTCGGCCCCGGGCCCCGCCTGATGGGACGCTTCAAAAATCATCCTTATCCCGACGACACCCGCATTATCGATGCCGTTGTCAATGAAGCTCTGAGCAACGCTGGACCCGACCCGACTCCAGAGCAAAAAAGCCGCGTCTCAACGATGGCCACCAAGCAACGTAGGTTTAGTGATTGGCTCCAAAGGGAGGCTAGGGGCAGCATAGTGAGCCGAATCAGCGGAACTGAACAGCAGCAACTGTCGTTGAGAGCAGATCAAACAGACTTCTACAAAGCCACAAGACAGACCGTCAGTCTCGATCAGATTCGGAAGTACCGAGGCCTGGGCCCCGGGGTCCAAAAACTGAATCCGTATGCGGACGACGCCCGCATCATCGATGCCGTGGTCAAGGAAGAGCTGAGCAAACTCGAATCCGACTTGCCCGCCCAGAGAAGACGTGCCGTGGATACTGCCAGCGGGCGACGCAGGTTCAGTGATTGGCTCAAAGCGGGAGATAGGGGGAGCATAGTGAGCCGTCTCATTGGCAGCGATCAGCAGCGACAGTCGTTGAAACTAGACGTGAAGGACTTTGCCAAGACCGAGGGAAAACCCGTCCTGCGTCTGGATCAGCTTCGGCAGTACCTAGGCGCCGAGTCCGCATCGAAATCGGCCCCTTTTGATCCTTATCCAGACGACGCTCGCCTTATCGAGGGCCTGGCTCACCAAGAGCTAACCAAGCTCGGAATGGATTCGACTAGACAGAGAGATAACGCCCTGAAAATTGCCAGCAAGCAACGCAAATTTAGTGATTGGCTCCGCCAAGGCGGTCGGGAAAGCATAGTAAGCCGAGTCAACGGCAGCGATGTGCAGAAATGGTCGTTGAAAGTAGACTACCGGGACTTCGTCGAAGCAGTCGGACAATGCTCAGTGAGCCTCGATAGGCTTGGGCAGTACCTACACGTCGTCGAGGCGAACGCGGCGCTCGGGTTGTCTCCTGAGCAGACAGGTGGGGAGCCGCCGCCTGCCGGGACGAGTTCAATCTGGTCGCCACGATTGCGATCCGACTTTGAGGCCAGTGAGTGGCCAACGCGGGAAGGTTCGTCAGGACAGGCCGGTCGGCAGGAAAGTGCCGGGTCGAGCTCAGCCTGGTCACCGCGAGTGCCGTCCGACTTTGATGCGAGTATGTGGCCAAGTCCGGAAGGTCCATCAGCCCGGTCATCAGAAATATACGGCGGTCTTGACTCTCTGGTTGATTTGCCGTCCACAGCGCACGAGACGCCGGACGATGCGTATTATCCGCCGGAGCCGAACCGCGCCGCCAGATCGCCGTTCATGATGGGGCCATCACGCGCATCTCAGTTGCTAGAAGATATCGGTTATCTCGTCGGCGAGGATTGGCAGCACGGATCTCAGCCGGTGTCAGACCTCCTGATCGATGTACTCGATAACAAAATGCTCATGCCTAGTTCGCACAGCGTTCCAAAGTCGGTCTCTATCAACGGTGAGACCTACTCGATCGAGTTGGGACAAGGGCGCCGCGATGCTTACTTCGTCCATCATCCTCGCCAATCCTCGGCTTCGGATGCCCACACACGCGCTTCGGTAGGCTCGCTCGTGCTCGGTCCCAGGCAATGGCTGCGCGACCAGCATATCCTGAGGGATTACAGGCTGCTGGAGCAGGAGTTGCAGAGAGACAATCCGAATCTCGCTGCTCGCACGCGGCTCGTGGATCCCCTGATAGCCTTTCAGCTGGGCCACGCCGTCGACAGCGACGCGCTAGCCGCATTCCAGCGCATTGTCGTTGATCGTAACGGTAATGATTCTGCTGACTTCCTGTTCTTGCCGGTGAACGATGCCAGCGCTACGGACCTTAATCGCCGGGGCACCCATTGGTCGCTGCTGCTGGTTGACCGTCGCGATCGCGAAGGCCCGGTTGCCTATCACTACGACTCCTCCGGGGGGCACAATGATCAACCTGCCGCATGGCTGGCAGCACGGCTGGGTGCCAACCTGCAAGACGCCAGCATGCGTCAGCAGAGGAACGATTATGATTGCGGCGTCTTCGTAGTGGATGGCACGCGGACGCTGGTTGGGCGATTGGCGGGAACACGGCAAGCAGACCTGCGGAACCTCGACAATCTCGTCGTCGATCGGCAAGCGCTGCTAACCCGTATATCTCACGAAGTTTAAGCGCATCGGGGCAGCGAATCAGGGAAAGTTGTTTTGCGAAAACACTTCCACTTGATTCTAGGTCGTGTTGACGGTTCTAATCCAGAGCATCGCTGCGGCGATGCTTAGCATCGATAGGTAAGCTCTGGCAGTCTTTTCGTAGCGGGTAGAGACGCGACGGAACTGTTTGATGCGATTGACACAGCGCTCGACGAGGTTGCGATGCCTGTAGGCCTCAGATCATATTTGATCTGGCTCATCGGCGCGATCCTGCTCGAGCAGAACGATGAGTGGGCTGTCCAGCGCGCCCGCTACATGAGGCTGGAAACCATCACGCCGTTGAGCGATGATCCGACCGTCAGCCTACAGGCAATCGCCAGCTGACCAGCTCGGCTCACGCCGGCGAACGCGGTGACCCGCCGCCAGCTACACCACGCCGTGGGACACGATCCCATGCGCACGACAAATTGGGTGCCGACTAACGTCGCCGCTAACTTTCTACTGGTGGCTGGAACAAACCGAAATTACCAACGGGACAAAGCTTCGCTGGCGAACGCAGGCGTTCGGGGCGGATAAAATGCACCAACCAGATCGACCCACGTGGTCTTACACAGCCCGACGCAGCAACCTACTGCGGCTGCTCCGAGGCCGCGTTCGACGCATGGGTCAGGAAGGGTATAATCATCCCCGTGGGGGCGCACTCTCCGCCGTGCAGCCCATCACTTGCCTGACCGCTTGCACCGCATCCGCGGCGAGCGCGGCCGCGTCGAAGTGAACATAAAGGCTGCGCCGCAAAGCGACGTAAGCAGCCTCCGTTTTAAGAATGCTTGCCCGTACTTCGAGGAGGCCGGCTTTCTTTTGAATGACTGCTCCCAGGCGCGATTAGCTGAGCTGACGCGATGTCACGGACAGTTAGCGAGCAGAAGAAGATTGTTGGGTTGAATGTCGTCCGCCGCTGTCTTGATGTACCTGTGTCCCTCGTGCGTGGCCCACACGACATCAACCCTGCGGCCGTTTTCTTCGACATAGAACTTCCATTCGTCGCTCTCGATATCTTTGATAGCCTGATCGATGGATCGCTTCCACTGCGTCCCGTTGGGGTTTACTCCCCCAACATGTGTGATTCTTTCGTGAGGGTTCTTTCGTAAGCGGCGTGTCTCCATAGAAAGGAGCGCTTACAAATCAATCGCATGGCCCGCGGCGAGCTGTCCCAGTTTTTCGGCAAGAAGGTCATCCTCGATCGCAAGGGCGGCTCGATCCCTTCGCGGGAGGATTTCTGGATAGGTGCTCCCCTAATCTCGGCGCTCACGCATTTGGACCGCTTGGCCTAATTATCTGATCGAGCGCCTGACGATGTCTGCTTCCAGTTCCGCACCCCAGGCAGGCTCACTGTTTAGAAAAGGATAGATTATCGTAATTTAGCTTCGATCCACGATTCGAATCTAAACTTGCCGATTTTTGGAATTGTTCCTAATATCGTAGTATGGCTACGACTCAAAGAGATAAGCTAAACCGGCTCTATTCCCATCTCGCACCGGGGACGCCGCTGATCTCCGAGGACCTCGCCGCACTTGGGATATCGGCGGATCTGGCCGTCCATTATGTCCGGGCGGGCTGGTTGGAACGGCTGGCGCGTGGGGTCTATTGTCGCCCCAACGATCCGCCCGCATTGCATCCGAGCCTGGCGTTGCTGCAGCGAAGCTTTGAAGGCCTGCATGTCGGCGGCAAGTCTGCGCTTGACTGGCATGGCATCCGCCATTACGTGGCCCAGCAACCCGTCCTTCATCTCTATGGCTGGAAGGCGGGGCGTCTCCCCGAGTGGTTCACCCAGCGCTTTCCAGCCGAGTATCACCGCAAGCGGCTGTTCGAGGAGCGCCCCGACGCGCTCCTGCAGGTCCGGCCCTTCGAGAACCGCAAAGGCGCACCATTCGTCTCGGCACCGGAGCGCGCACTACTGGAGGTTCTGAGCGAAGTTGGTGTTCGTCAGCCGCTGCAAGAAGCGCGCGAACTGGTTGAGAGCAGCTACAGCTTGCGCGCCGACGTGCTCGGCGACCTGCTCAAGAGATGCGCCAGCGTCAAGACCGTGCGCCTCTGCCTGCAGCTCGGACACGAGCTTTCCCTGCCGTGGATGGGTAAGCTCGATCCATCCCAGTTGCCTAAGGGCAGCGATCGGCGATGGGTGTCGCGCTCGGCTGACGGGCTTCTGGTGCTCAAGCCGTGAATCAGACCTATCTCGACAGCGCCCGATTGCTGACGCGAGTCGCGCCGCTGGTGCTCGTCGATGACACCTTCGCGCTCAAGGGCGGCACAGCGATCAACCTCTTCGTTCGCGACATGCCGCGGCTCTCGGTCGATCTCGACCTGGTCTTTCCCGATCACACGCTGCCGCGCGACGAGGCGCTCAAGCGCATCAACGAAGCCATTCGCCAATCCGTTGCACGCCTGAACAAGCGCGGCTTTCGAACCCACGCGCCCGCTTCGACAGATGTAGGCGAGACCAAGCTGCTGGTGCGACAGGGGGCCATCGAGGTCAAGATTGAGGCCAATTTCGTTATGCGCGGCACCGTCAACGCGGTGCGCGTGGCGTCGCTGACGCAGAATGCACGTGACACGCTGCAGGCGGATCTCGAAATCCCGGTCGTTTCGCTCGAGGACGTGTATGGCGGCAAGCTCGTCGCTGCGATGGACCGCCAGCATCCCCGCGATCTGTTCGACGTCATGCAGCTCTTCGCCCACGAGGGGATCACGGCCGCCATCCGCCGTGCCTTCGTCGTTTACCTCGCGAGCCATAACCGGCCTGTGCATGAGGTGCTGTTTCCGTCCATGCGCGACATCCGCCAGGAGTTTGAGCACAATTTCATCGGCATGACCGCCGAGCCCGTCGAGCTCGGCGCGCTCCTGGCCGCGCGCGAGCGAATGGCGCACGAACTCCAGCAGGAGCTGACGGCGGATGAGCGCCGGTTCCTGTTGTCATTGGTCGCTGCTGAGCCAGAATGGAATCTGCTGGGCATCCCGCATCTGGAGCAACTCCCGGGCGTCCGGTGGAAGCTGCAAAACCTCGAGCGATTGCGGAAGGCCAATACCCAAAAATTCGCCGAGCAGTCAGACGTGCTCGTGCGACTATTGGAATAAGTTTTGGACTTGACCAATAGCTTGGTCGGTCAAATTGACCGAGACCTAAGGGGAGAACATGGGCAGACCTCGCGATATCACCAAGAAGGGCCGGATTGCAGCGAATTCACTGGTGCATCGACTTAGAACCCGTTGATCATTTACCGGATCGGATTTTTCCGTTCGGGGGATTCCCACGGTGACTCGCAGCTTATATAGAATCGCATGGTGATTGACGATGCGGCGATCAAATTGCGCTATGCAGCGCTCGACCCGGTGCTGGATGAGCGCGGGCGACGTCGGTTTGCGGCCGCTGAGGCGTTGGCCGCTGGGCGTGGCGGGGTCACGGCGGTCGCGCGGATCACGGGCATAGCGCGCAGTACGATCGACCGCGGACTAGCGGAGTTGCGCGGCGAGGCAGAGCCCGACGCGGCGCCCGATCGGGTGCGCCGGAAGGGTGGCGGACGCAGGCCTCTGGTCGTCACGGATCCAACGCTGCTCACCGATCTCAAAGACTTGGTAGAACCGACGACGCGCGGCGATCCGACGGCGCCGCTGCTGTGGACCGCCAAGAGCCTGCGCAACCTGGCCGCCGGGCTTCGTGAGCTTGGCCATCGTATTGGTCACAATGTGGTGGCCGATCTTTTGCGCGATCTGGGGTACAGCCTTCAAGCCAACCGCAAGATCCGCGAGGGGACGAACCATCCCGACCGCAATGCCCAGTTTGGGTACATCAATAGAAAGGTGAAGCAAGCGCTGGCCGCGCGGGAGCCGGCGATCTCGGTCGATACCAAGAAGGAGCTGGTCGGCGATTTCAAGAATGGCGGCCGCGAGTACCGTCCGAAGGGTCAGCCCGAGTCGGTGCGTGTGCACGACTTCATCATCCCGGAGCTTGGTCGGGCGGCGCCCTACGGCGTCTATGACATTGCCGACAATGCCGGCTGGGTGAGTGTCGGCATCGACAAAGACACGGCAGGCTTCGCGGTCAACTCCATTCGCCGCTGGTGGCAGACGATGGGGCGCGCGCGCTATCCGCACGCGACAAAACTTCTGATCACCGCCGATTGCGGCGGCAGCAACGGTGCCCGCGTCCGCCTTTGGAAGCGCGAGCTGCAAAACCTGGCCAATGAACTCGGCATTGCCGTCACGGTCTGCCATCTGCCGCCCGGCACCAGCAAATGGAACAAGATCGAGCATCGCCTGTTCTCGTTCATCACACAGAATTGGCGCGGCAAGCCACTCGTCAGCCACCAAACCATCGTCCAACTGATCGCCGCCACGACCACCGATACAGGCCTAAAGGTGCAATCCGAGATCGACCCCAACACCTATCCGGCAGGCATCAAAGTCACTGATGACGAAATGGACGCCATCAACATCCTCCGCCATAAATTCCACGGCGACTGGAACTACACCATAAGGCCGCAAACCTCAGTTCGCAGCGATAGTTCCTGAACAAGCCCTAAGCGGGTTCTCACTCCCTTTCTTCGGCGTGCAATGGACGCCTCCCGCTGACGAGCGTGAGATTGTCAGAGGGCTCCTCACCGCTATGGAGGATCGGCGCGTCCTGTTTGTTCCCTATCACCTGGAGGTTGTCTCCCAGGTCACGTCCTCTGTGCTCGAGATGCGAAAAATCTTGACGAAGGTTCTGCAGGCTCTGCCCGAGACGTCGCGTGCGGCAGGTTCCACTCGCGCGATGCGCACAGCGTGTCGCCGCTTCCTTGAGGAGCCCACGCCCGATTTTCGCAACCTGACGCGATGGCTCGGCGCGAGGCATGCAGACGATGAAGAGGGGAGTCCGTCCTTCTTCGTCGCATTAGGTGAGCTGCGGGCGACGTTCGGAACGCACATCGCGGCCCTCGCACACCAGTATGGCCTCGATGTCGAGCCAGATCTCGCGTCGGTCCTCCCATCGACGGACGAATCGTAAGGAAGGCCAGACTGGTATCGAGGACGAGCGCGTCTTGAGCGTCACTCTGTCAGCTCCCGCGATCTTTCGAGTTGAAAAGAAGGTGTCGATTGCGCCGGTCAGGGCGGTTCGCATCCGGTCCTGTACTTCGGTCGACCGGCCGGCCGACTTTCCGATTGTACGGGCTCTGACATGGGACGGCGGGCGCGACCGTAAGAGGATCTCGACACCGAGTTCGCAGACCCGCCGGTGGAGTTGCGCTGGCGCGAATGGATGGGTCAGGTCGAGGCCGTGATCTTCGACTCGCCCGAGCCAGTGACGCGAGCGATCCCGACGCGCGTCGTCGCTCGCGACTGCAGATCTCGATCTGATCATCGACACAAGTGGCTTGGAGCAGTCGACGAATCGGACCTCCGTCTGAGCGGCGCTACGCTTTCGAGAAACGGCGCGGCGCGGAGATGTTGAAGCGACCCGTCCGGAGAGGACAGCAGCTGGATATAGACGGCCCCGGGACAACATCCGTGGCGCCGTCACTGTTTCTAACGTCGCGCTTGAAATGAACGTGCGTGAGTCTTTCTGTAGGAGAAAATTGTCTCGCGACGCCAGTTCCGCGAAAGAAATAACTACCGGTGCTTTTTGAGTCGTCGTTTCGCGAACGTCTGTATGGGCGAGAGTTTTAAAGCGCGCCGCAACAAACAAACCGTTTGTCGCGAATCTAGAAAATGAGTTTTCAGACGCGATGAAAAAGAGTTGATCCTGGACTCGCAAGCTCGTTTCCTCTCTGAGAGTCTTGAGCGTCAATCAATGGTGATTGAGAGGAGGGGAACGCTGATGATTGGCAGTACTCTCGTCGATGAAGCGGGAGGTATCAGACCGGCGCTCTCTCTATCAACCAACTGGCCGCCCGGGCCCGCGGCCTGAAGCGACCGCGCGGACTTGATCTGATCGTCGTCGATTACATTCAGCTTATGCACAGCACGACCTCTCGTGCCTCGCAAAACAGGGTGCAGGAGGTAAGCGAGATTACGACCGGTCTCAAAGCGCTCGCGAAAGAGTTGAACGTGCCGGATATTGCGTTGTCGCAGTTGTCCCGCAACGTCGACAACAGAGATGAACGGCGGCCGCAATTGTCAGATCTGCGCGAGTCTGGATCGATCGAACAGGATGCGGACGTGGTGCTCTTCTTGTATCGCGAGGAATACTACCTAAAGGGCAGAGAGCCGGTGCCCGGCACCGATGCTCGTTTCAAATGGGAAGCGGAGATCGATACGGCGCGGGGCAAAGCCGAAATCATTATCGGCAAGCAGCGCCACGGTCCGACCGGTACGGTCAACGCATCGTTTCAAGCTGAGGTCACACGATTTGCAAATCTCTCCATCGGAGAAATGACGGTTCGGTCCCGCAATCGCAAGTCTTCGCCATGGTCCTTGATCGCTACCGCGCGAACGTGTGGCTTAAGATTGAGGGGCAGCCTCAGACCCCAATCTGGTAGGAGGAGAATCAAGAGTCTATTGCTCTGATCAGACTCCGGACCCCACGCCGTTTTCGCAGGTTGAGCTCGAGATCGCTGATGCGGAAACGCGGATAACGCGCGATAGTCAGTATGACTACCCACGAGGGCGATACTTCCCCTCGCGGAAAACAAACAAATCCTCCGGAATTGTCAGGCATTGATGTATTCATTGACATCAAGGTCTTGTTGATGTAAAATATTCCATCAATGGTCAAAGCACGTAAGATCACGCGAACCCGGGTTGTCGTCGGCCCCGGCTTTGCCGAGCTGGTTGTGTGAAGTTCCCGAGCCCGTTTCGGGCAGTCCGCACAGCTACAAATACCGGCTCGCCTATGTAGTGAATGGCGTCTGCCGCGTGCGGTACGACAATGAGCGAGGCAAGGGCGATCATCGCCACCTGGATGGCAAGGAAAGCACTTATACGTTTCGTGGGCTGGAGCGGCTGCTGGCGGATTTTTGGCGCGACGTGAATAAACGGAGATAGAGCATGCGGACGGTTATCTTGGGCGTCGAGACACAAAGCGACCTGACGCGCCGCATCCTGGCGACTGCGCACGGGCAGCGTAAGGCTGGGGACGATCGAATTTCATTCGAGAGCGTCAGCGACCTTTGGCGGGTGCTGGCGCCCAAGCGTATGGAGATCGTGCGCGTTATGACCGGAGCCGGCCCGTTGACGATCCGAGAAGTTGCGCGTCGGGTCGACCGTGACTTTAAGGGGGTTCACTCCGACGTGACGCTGCTACTGGGCGCAGGGATTTTGGAGCGAACGGAAAGTGGGGGCGTGGAATTTCCCTATGACCGCGTGCATGTCGAGTTCGACATGATGGCGGCGTGACGTCGCTGCCTATCGCTACTGTCACCAGCACACATGTGAGATGTATAGGAGGGCACTGCGAGGAACTGATGACGTCGTTCAGGTACCGCGCCAAGCGTAAGCCGGCGAAGCCAAGTTGTTGTGTTAAGAGTGGTGTGGCCCGATCATAGTAAGCTTGGTCCAGCGTATCACCATCGACCCAGATATTACCGGCGATCGCTTCATTGTGCGCATCCTCCGCCCACATGACCGGATTGTCCTTCGTGTCATTCTTCGCGACATCGCTGGTCAGCCAGCCTGCCTCAAGATCATCGACGAAAGTCGGCCAATTGTACTCCATCGCGCGTATCAGCGTCGTGTCCCACATCTTGTGAAGATTGTCGGGAGGCGTCGAGCAGTGGTCCGCCGTGCAGGTCTTGCCCTTGAGCTGGATCACCTTAATGGCAATCCCGTTGCCGCCGCTGCTTTCCCAGATCGCGTGAAACGGCTGATGAATGTCGCCGACGAAGTGAACGGCGAACTTGAGGGCTCGAAGCTGTTGATCGCCGGCGGTGCAACGCAGTTCATTCTTTAAGCGCCCAGCGCATCCCGCGCCTCCTTCGGCAGCTCCCGCCACTCTGGAACCCCAACGGCGCTGTGCGTGATGCCACCCGCGAACAGGTCCATCTGATGCATGCCGAACAGCCGGTTGCGCCGAACCGGGTTCGCCGGTATCGCCGTCCTGCTTGCCATGAGCCTCTCCCGCTTCTGGTCGTGAGAGACTCCGCATGCACCGGAAAGCGGTTCATTCAATGATGATGCCGGGCTCTTGACCACTGAATCGCGTTGAGCGCTTCCAGGCTGACAAGGGGCTCTGTCGTTAGGCTGCAACCCCGAACACATGCCGCGCGGTCGAACATCCAGGATGGGATCTCCAGAAAACGCTGCGTCTCCGATCCATCCAGCGTGCAGCGGAAAACAACGCCGTCCGCCTTGTCGATCACGGCATGGTCGAAAACGTACGCATTCGGCCAGCACCCCGGGCGGACGCGCCGGCCTGCCGTGGCGCTCAGGCGGCAGCCGCTTTGGACTGTCGGGTCGCCTTCCAATTCCACTGGAGCTGGTCGGCGACTCTGTTGACAGGGTAATCTGGAAGTCTGGCCAGCACGTCAGCGAGCCAGGCTTGCGGATCGACGTCGTTCATCTTGCAGGTTTATGCGGCCCGCCGAACTATGCCGAACGGGTCCGGTATGGCACGTCGGGCGCCGCTTCTCGAAGCGCAGCCTCCATGCCTTGAACTGTTTCTCGTACGACATCCTCAATCTGAATTTCCCCAACCCCTAAGAACACGGCCGGGGCGCGGCTAGCTGGTCCAATCGGCGGTGACGGCGGTAGTCCGTGCCGCAAAAGCACCCAGTCCATTGCCAAGCGAGCGGTTCGTCCGTTGCCATCCTCAAAGGGATGCAGACTGGCCAGCCGCTGATGGACCTGAGCCGCGAACTCCACCACAGCCATCGGATCACTGGATGTCAAGTCACGCTCGTTGCCTGCGGCCCAATCGGCGAAAGCGGCCATTTCTTTGGAAAGTGTTTGAGGTGGCGGATATCTCTTGGCAGTCCAAGTATCCTCGTCTGCAGCCTGCACAAGCACCTTTCGCAGAGCGCCGATGTGCGTAGCCTCATCCGCATTTCCCAGCAATATACGATTTAGTTCAAAAATGCCTTCTTTCGTGAATGGGGAATTCTTCTTCGCCCACTCCTGCACTTTGGCTGCAGCATGCTGCCATGAAGAATCGATTTCATGATTCTCCGCCAATGTTGTGGAGGCGGAACACCGCAGCTTGTTAATGCGGAAGCACGCATCGGCGGATAACTCACTTCCGACTTGACTCCATCTGCGTTTTATTTCCTCACATGTTCTAGACAAAGACAAGCGCTCCGGATGCTCTAACGCCGGAGGCCGGAATATCCGGGACATGAGTGCCAGCTGTGTCCCTGTAACGTAGACCGCCAAATTTCTAAGGTTCATGTCGGGAAGATTGCTCAATTCACTATTTGATGCCAAATCTAACGTCGAAAGATTTTGAAGATTTCCCAGTGTGCTGGGTAGCAGTCGCAGTTTGCAGCCTGCCAAGCTAAGGTTCTCAAGCGCTTCGCAGTCGCCTATTTCATCCGGCAGTCCACGTAATGAGTTGAAGGATAGTGAAAGCGTGGTTAGGTTCTTTAACATCCCAATACTATGAGGCAGCTTGACAATTGAGCAAAGGTCCGCAATGAGCTCCGTCAAATGCTTGCACTGCGAAATTTCGTTGGGCAACTGGGTGAGCGCGGCGTTCTCCGAAATATCCAAGCGGCGCAGGTGATGAATCCGATTGAGCCCAGGGGGCAGCTGGGACAAATTCAGGTCACTTAAATCTAAGTCCGTCCCACCTTCGTCAAAACAGCGCAGGATATGATCCATGGCCGCTTGCCTTTGCTCGCGTGATTGCGACGCGCTTGCTTCATCTGACGTCGATGGAGCGCAACACAGTTTGCTGCGAAAGAATGACGATTTGTTCTTCGTGGGTGCTTGATTGCACCAGGCTTGAAGTTCCGAGCGCAATGCGCCGGACGATTCCGCTTGATCCGTCTGCCGGCCAGAACTGGCTCGCGACATACTTGAGTGTACGTCGTCCTGAGCGCCCCCTGAATGTTGCATCGCTTGATCATCACTTAGCTCCATGCCCGCAATCGTTTCCGCAAAGCGAACGGCATCTTCTGAGTCTCTCGATTCATCTGCCTCGCTAGCGCTTATGGACTGCGTGGATGAGGCAACGATTCGACCGTACATCAGATTCCTCGCCTATCGCCAAATTGCACGTTGTCGAGCGAGAGCCTATGCAGATTAGCTGACCTTAACCTGACGCACAGGCGCCAAGCATGTGTCCGCGCTTACACGCGACGGCTTGGTTATCGCAATAATTCAAGCGCGCGCTTCACCAACTCTGAGCGGCGATCAGCGAGGGGCGCGACTGCTGGGGACGACACCATTTGACCATTGCTCAGCCGGCAGATCAGTCAAAGGGAGGCTGGACGGCCAACGGAAATCCCGGCGAACGAGATCTTGCGGTACACAAGGATGGCATAACGCTGACCGTCATGGGGGCGGTGGTCTGCGGTCGGCCGATCAGGCAGGAGTCGATGCAAAAGCAGCTGACCAGCCACTTTCAAAATCTGTTCGCCTATGATCATTGCCTGGTCTTTTTTCACCTGACCTACGCCTACATCAAAGATGTGGAGGAAGTGATCGAATATTGAAGGAGGTGGCGGAAAAGGCGGCTCCTCCTGCATTCAAGTATAAGATTCGCGAGGACATCAAGCGGTCGGAATCGCGGCCGTCAGGCTTTGTCGCCGAATACGAGCGTCCGCATGCGCGAGTCAAGGTCGTATTCCTTGTTCTAGACATGCAGCAGGAAGCGAGGTGCGAGGCCGCTCTGTTGTTGCTGGCCAAGCTCGGCCTGCGAGCCGACGATGTTGCAACGCTCACCCTCGACGAGATCGACTGGCGCGCCAGCGAGATACTCGTTCGCGCCAAGGGCCGACAGCGTGCACGAATACCGATACCGCCTGACATTGGCGCGGCTATTGTTGCATATCTGCGCAATGGCCGCCCAAAGTCGTCGTGCCGACGGCTGTTCGTCCGCACACTCGCGCCACACGTCTGCTTTGCTTCCGGATGCGCGGTCACCATGATCGCCAAGGCCGCCCTTGATCGCGTTGGAATCGAAGGTTGCGCCCACCGCGGCGCCCATATCTTCTGACACAGTCTCGCTACCGAGCTTCTCCGATCTGGGGCGACCTTGTCGGAGATCGGACAGTTGCCGCGGCACGGGAACCATGACACCACCCGGATTTACGCGAAGGTCGACATCAATGCGCTGAGAGCATTGAGTCTGCCCTGGTCGGGAGGCGTGCAATGACCGATCTGCGCTCCGCGGTCGATAAGTACCTGAGCATGCGCAAGAGGTTGGGGTACAAGTACGAGCACCGGATGGGCATGCGTATATCCGAGGCGATGGGCCTGGAGTGTGATGACGTTGATCTCGAGGCTGGCGTGCTGACGGTCCGGCTGACCAAGTTCGGTAAGTATGCCGCAGGCTCGTGCCATTGCATCCGACGACGAGAACCGCGCTGCGCGACTACGCCCACCGGCGCGACGCGATGCTCGGGTCAAGCTGCGGCTCGACCTTCTTCGTTGCCGAACAGGGAGGCCGCTTGCTGAACCAGTACGTTCATCGCGTCTTCTGGCGGTTGTCCCGAGAGATCGGGCTGCGGCGACCAGGGTGATCGTACCGGGCCACGCGTGCACGACTTCCGGCATAGTTCCGGCACCGCGATTATTCCGGCAACCGGCGGCGAGCTCCCGCATTTTCCGGGGGATTACGCGAGGGTGAGCGCATCGTTGGCGGGATAATCAGACAACCTGCCGTCTCCCATTGGGGATCGTTCCCCGGTTTTGAGGAGACGGACGATGACGATTACTCACAACGGTGCTGCAACGGCGTCAGGTCAACGCGTCTGCGTCGGGCCGCTGGCTTGTTACATCGATAGATTCGCGGAGTTCCTGGTTTGTGAGGGTTACCCCTCGCGGACGGTAAAGGTGAAGCGAGCTCTGGTGGCGGATCTCAGCCGCTGGCTCGCACGACGTGGACTGCCGCTGGCAAGACTTGATGAGCAGAGGCTCAAGCAGTTTCACGCCTACGATCGCCGCTCGCTCCGGCGCGGCGATGTGTTTACCGGCCATCAGTTGCTGGAGTTTTTACGCCGCCGCCTCGGAGTCATCTCTTCGTTACCACAAAAGATGGACCGAACCGCTCTCGATCGGATCATTCGAGACTACTGCAGATTCCTGAGTTCGGAGCGCGGCCTGGCACGTGCGACGGTGGTTTGCTATCTGCCGATAGTGAGGAGACTTCTGACCGAGCGCTTCGGGACCAAGTCGCTGCGCCTTGAGGAGCTGCGCCCAGCGGACCTGAATCGCTTCATTCTTCGTCAAGGACGGCGCGTCAGTCGCATTCATGCCCGGATGACAGTCACGGCGCTGCGCTCGTTTCTGCGTTTCCTGCGCCAACGTGGGGCCATCAAGACTGACTTGGCCGCCGCGCTGCCCGGGGTAGCTCACTGGCGATTGTCTCACATACCCAAGTCGCTACCGCCGGGACAAGTCGAGCAACTGCTCCGCAGCTGTGATCGCTGCACGCCGTCCGGCCAACGCGACTACGCTATCTTGCTGCTGCTGGCTCGACTGGGCTTGCGCGGTGGAGAAGTCCTGGCGATGACCTTGGACGACCTGGACTGGGAGCACGGCGAGATGATTGTGCGCGGCAAGGGTCAGCGGTTGGAACGATTGCCATTGCCCAGAGATGTCGGGACGGCCCTGGTTCACTATCTTCGTCACGTCCGTCCCGCGTGTTCGTCGCGCAATGTCTTTATCCGATTGAAGGCTCCGCTGCGTGGCCTTCGCCTCACCGCTATTTGCTGCGTGGTTCGCCGCGCCCTCAAACGCGCTGGATTAGATCCGGATTTCAAAGGGGCGCACCTGTTGAGGCATTCCCTGGCGACCACGATGTTGCGCAGAGGCGCATCCTTGGGCGAGATCGGTCAACTCCTCCGTCACAAGCAGCCGACAACCACGCAAATCTACGCCAAAGTCGATATCAAGGCGTTGCGCGGCATTGCCCTTCCCTGGATGGGAGGTGTTTCATGAACTCGTTGCGAACCGCGCTCGATGAGTATCTCGGCGCCCGTCGCGCTTTGGGACACAAGCTCATTCTGACAGGACGTCTGTTGCGGCGATTTGTTGACTTTGCCGAACACGCGCACGCCGATTACATCACGCCTGAACTGGCTTTGAAGTGGGCAACCCAGCCGGCCCACGCACAGCCCTCTCAGTGGGCCAACCGTTTGGGGATGGTGCGCCGTTTCGCCCGGTATTGCTACGGCAACGATCCGCGGACCAAGGTGCCGCCTCCCGACTTGCTTCCCCATCGGTATCGTCGGGTCGCGCCCTATATCTACAGCGACGAGCAGATCATCCGTCTATTGAAGGCGGCTCGACGGTTGCCGTCCACAAACGGCTTGCGACCGCACACCTATGCCACGCTATTCGGGCTGTACGTTGCCACCGGTCTGCGAGCCAACGAAGCATTGTGCCTGCGTCGTGAGGACGTGGACCTCGCTAACGGCGTGCTGACGATCCGGGATACCAAGTTTGGCAAGACGAGATTCGTGCCTGTGCATTTATCCACGCGGCGGGCTCTGGAGCGCTACGCGAAGCTTCGGGATCGCTTGTGCCGCACGCCCGCCAGTCCCCACTTCTTCCTCTCCGACCGCGGAACCCGCGTGACGTATGACATGCTGCGATGGACGTTCGTTAAAGTCTCCCATGAGATCGGCCTGCGCGCTCCCGGCGACTCGCACGGCCCCCGTCTGCATGGATTCCGTCATCGGCTGGCCATCAATACGCTTCTCAAATGGTATCGCGGCGGGATCGATGTCGAGCGCCGTCTGCCCACGCTTGCCACGTACTTGGGGCACGCACATATCACTGATACCCAGTGGTACTTGACGGCGACCCCGCAGTTGTTGCGCTACGCGCTAAGACGAGTGGAACGATCCGAGCGGAGGGCCCGTCCATGAAAGGTGCCAGCCAGTTCCCCGTTCTGTTGGAGTCATTCTTCATGGATCGCCTGATGCGACAGCGGCAGGCAAGTCCCCACACGATCGCAAGCTACCGCGACACCTTTCGCTTGCTGATGCAATATGCACAGCAACGGCTCCGCAAAACCCCTTCGCAGTTGGTTTTACCGGACTTGGACACGGCATTCCTCGGCACGTTCCTCGATCATCTTGAGAAAACACGCGACAACAGCGCCCGTAGTCGCAATGTACGTTTGGCCGCTCTTCATTCGTTCTTTCGCTACGTTGCATTGCATGCGCCCGAGTACAGTGCTTTGGCGCAGCGTGTGCTTGCCATACCCAGCAAACGCTACGTGCGACGACCTATATGCTTTCTCACCGCGGTCGAAATTGATTTTCTGCTTGCCGCGCCAGACCTCAACACTTGGAGTGGACGACGTGATCGAACTCTGTTGCTGCTCGCTGTGCAGACCGGATTGCGCGTATCAGAGGTGACCGGCCTGCGCTGCGAGAACATCGTGCTGGGTACAGGCGCACACGTGCAGTGCTTGGGGAAAGGACGGAAGACAAGATGTACTCCGCTTCGCAGAGAGACCGTTACGGTTCTGCGCGCGTGGTTGCGAGAACGGCGTGGTCAACCCTCTGATCCGGTCTTTCCAACTACCCGCGGTCGGGCCTTGGGCTCCGACGGTCTGGAGTACTTGCTCAAAAAACATCTTGCCGTCGCTCGTCGTCAGTGCCCCACGTTGACCAAAAAACGCGTCACGTTCCACTCCTTGAGACATTCGCTGGCGATGAACCTTCTTCGCCACGGCGTCGATCGCTCCGTCATCGCCCTCTGGTTAGGGCATGAAAATATGGAGACGACTTCCATTTACCTGCAGGCTGACATGCGGCTGAAGGAAAAGGCGTTGGCGATGACTACAGCCACACGGATCCCCGCATCTCGCTATCGGCCGAGCGATCGCGTCCTCGCCTTCCTGCAAGCTCTCTGATTATTCCGCCAACGATGCGCTCACCCTCGCGTGATCCGCCCGGAAAAATGCAGCTCGCCGCCGGTTGCCGGAATAATCGCGGTGCCGGAACTATGCCAGTAATTCCGCTGGCGGAATTATCGTCATCGCTTCGCCATCCAGACGCCGCTCGACTGGTATCACAACAACTCCCAGTGCTCCCCACTTACCTCGGCCACGCCTGCGTGCGTGATGCCTATTGGTATCTCTCCGCCTGCCCCGAATTGATGGAAGAAGTTAAACGCTTCCACCCGAATTGCCGCGCGGCAGCTTCATCCAGACCCTCGAGCTCACCGACATTGCTACCGGCTGGACGGAGTGCGCTCCTCTGATCGTGCGCGAACATACGCTGTTGAGTACGGTGTTGACGGAATTGCGCAAACAATTGCCCTTTGCGCTGGTCGGCCTCGATACGGACAATGACACCGTGTTCATGAACGAGACGCTGAAAGCCTACTGCGATGCGGCCACCATCGTCTTCACGCGCTGCTGGCCCTACCGGAAGAGCGATCAGGCGTTCGTCGAGCAGAAGAACGGCGCCGTCGTACGCAGGATGGTCGGCTATCGTCGGTTCGAGGGCCTGGAAACGGCCAAGCTGCTGGCTGAACTCTATCGATCGGCGCGGCTGTTCGTGAACTTCTTCCAACCCTCGTTCAAATTGATGGCCAAGCAGCGCGCCGGTGCTCGTGTGCGCAAGACATACAGCGCGCCGGCAACGCTACACCAGCGCTTGGCCGCCGACGCCCGCACGCCCGACGCGGTTCGCCACCATCTCCAAGAAATCTATGCCGCTCTCGACCCGGTCGCGTTGTTGCGCGACATCCGCGGCGCGCAGGAACGCCTCGCGGCGCTCGCGGATACCCAGCCAATCGCCCATCCTGCTGCGGCAGCGCAATCGATCGATCTCTTCCTGGCAAGCCTACGAACCGCCTGGAAGGACGGAGCTATGCAACCGACGGAGCGGCCAATCGTGAAAGCGAAAAGAGGCCGGCGGCGTCCCGACCCGCTCATCCGGGCAACGCCAGATTTGCGAAAATGGTTTGAAGCCGAGCCTTGGCGGACTGGTAGCGAACTGCTCTCCCGGTTGCAGGCGGAATATCCTGGACCTATCCGAACAAGCTTCTTCGAACGCTTCAACGTCGGCTTAAATCCTGGCGCAGCGAGCAAGCGAACGCGTTGTTGTTCGTTCCTACGGGGGAAACGCTGCTGGGGCATGAGGTCACAACAACCCAATGATGTGGCAGACGCCAGCGGAGGAGGCCGGGCGCTCCGAAACCCTGGCCATCTCCGCACCCGGCCTCCTCCTCAACCCAAGCCGGGAGCAAAACAAATGAGGCAACCGATCGCACTCGGGAGCAATCTGCCTGGGGACACACGCGCGGGCCTGAACCGGCCGAACTTGCCGGCACGGGCGGCTGGCAGCGCGGTCTCTCCGCGGTCGTCGCGGTCGGGCTGTGCTCGGGCGCGATCATGCTGCTCTTCTTTGGACTGGCGCAAGACCTCTTCTGGACCGGCGTCGGCGCCACACTGCTGATGGGTCTCGGCACGGCGGTGACCGTCGCGGCGATCGCAACGCTCGCGGTCAGCGCGCGCGACATCGCCGGCCGTGTTGCCAAGGCTCAGGCCGGCTTTGGCATGCTCGCGATCCGGGCGCTCGAGGTCGCGGCGTCGGTGGCGATTGTTGCCTTCGGTGCCCTGCTGCTAGCCGGTTACAGAGCAACTCTGGATGTTCTCGCGGTGATGCCCGCGACGAAGGAAGCGGAGAAGAGGTTACGGCCTGCAAGTCGGCACGGGGCTCGCGGGCCGCTCAGGATCCCGGCGGTAACGAGCGAGGATCGGTTCGAGCATCTCATTCGACCAGAATTTCGGAGCGCCGATCTCCTTCAGGCAAAGGGCGTTCCAATAAGGGCCATTGGACGAAAACGATCGGCGCGCCGAAACGGCTTGCGCAACCGCCTTGATGTCCTGCGCTTCCGGGTAGATGTAGACTGTCGTCGGTTCATCGAGCAGCGGAATGATCTGTTCTGCGTCGGATCGCGACCAACTCGTGCATCCATTGCTGCGTCCGCTCGCGTAGTCCACGAGGGTTCCGACCGGAACGCAACCATTCACATTGGCATACGGACTGCGCGCCATGCTTCGATAATGGATGCCCTTCAGGACAATGGCTGCATGTCCGCCGATCGCACGCTCCCTGGCATTGGCGGTCTCTCCCTCGCCATCGAACTGAACGAACGAGCGCATCAGGATGGCCTCCCGTTTTGCGGCGTTGCGAAAGTAACCCTTGAAGGAGGCTTTCGTCTCGGCCGTCACATAGGCGCCGCCGGTCGTCAGATTCGAGTCCAGTGCATTGCCGAAATTTTTCGCGCACTCCTTTCCGTTCGCGAAATTCACCGCGCCCTTGATATTGCGGCCGCTGCCGTGCCCCGCGGACATCGCGCGAAATGACCGGTCGGCTTCGCAGATCTCGTAGAAGCGCTTTCCCAATCCGCCATCGCTCGGCCGCGTCGCGTCCATGGCGAAATAGCAGGGGTTTTTGACGACGGCTGCCGCGACCTTTCGCAGGTAGAGAGCGCGCGCTCTCTGCAGGACCACTGGGACGATCTGTCCCTCGCCGTCTCCGACATGGTTCTTCAACCAGGCCGGAGTTTCCGACGGCTGTTCCACCGCCAAGGCTCCAGCCGCAAGCCAAGCGGCGATCGTCACGCCGAGCGCGAACCGCCCGAGCACGGCCAATCCAGCCCGCAACGGATCGCCGCCACGGCTGCCATTCAGGCGGCCTGATCGGCGCGTCGCCAGGCTGGAAATGGATCTGACAGCTTTGCCCATTCGGCAACATCCATTGCAGGCCTGCCCGGCACGAGGCAGGCATCGAGCCGCGCGCGGATCGCCCCTTCGTCCATGCCGACGCCGATGAATACGATTTCCTGGCGGCGGTCGCCATAGATCTCGTTCCAGTGCTTCCGCAGATTTTTGCGCCAGAAGGGATCGTCGGGCCAGCGTTCGGCAGGAACGGCCGCCCACCAGAATCCCAATGCTCCGGTTCGCATGATCGAACCCGCCTGGCTGATCTCGCCGAGCCATTGCGGCCGGGTCGCCAGCCAGAAATGACCTTTCGCCCGGACGACACCCGGCCAAGGCTGCTTGATGAACTGGTCGAACTTGGCGGGATCGAACGGCCTGCGGCCGCGGTAGACGAAGTTCGTCACGCCGTATTCTTCGCTCTCGGGCACGTGCTCGGCGAAGCCATAGAGCTCCTTGTACCAGAGCGGGTGCTGCTGGGCCTTCTCAAAGTCGAAGCGGCCGGTGTCGAGTACGCGATCGAAGGGCACACGGCTGTGGTTTGCCTCGATGATATCGGCCTCCGGATTGAGCGAGCGGATAATCTTGCGCGCCGCTTCGCGCTGAGCTTCCGTGGCGTCGTCGACCTTGTTGAGCACCACCACATCAGCAAACTCGATCTGCTCCACAAGCAGGTCGACCAGCGTTCGTCTGTCGTCTTCCAGTGCCTCGCCGCGATCCTGCAGAAAGTCGGTCGACGAATAGTCCTTGAGTAGGTTCACGGCGTCGACCACGGTGACCATGGTGTCGAGGCGTGCCACGTCGGAGAGGCTTTCGCCGTCTTCGGAGCGGAAGTCGAAGGTTGCCGCCACTGGCAGCGGCTCGGAGATGCCGGTGGATTCGATCAGGAGATAATCGAAGCGGCCGCTCTCGGCGAGGGCGCGCACCTCCTTCAGAAGGTCGTCCCTCAGCGTGCAGCAGATGCAGCCGTTGGTCATCTCGACGAGCTTCTCATCGGTCCGGGACAGGTTCGCACCGCCATCGCGAACCAGATCCGCGTCGATGTTCACCTCGCTCATGTCGTTGACGATCACTGCCACCTTCAGGCCGTGCCGGTTGTTCAGGACGTGGTTCAGCAAAGTGGTCTTTCCAGCCCCGAGGAAACCGGACAAGACGGTGACGGGGAGTATTTGCATGGAGATCGAAGAGCCTTTTTCAAGGAGATAGGGTGAGAGCGGTGGAGTGGCACACGAGGAGCCTGCCAATGTAATGTTATAACATTACATTGATCGACCTCAATTCGCCTGTCAAGGCGCATGACTGCCTAAATTAGGCTTCATTGCAAGTGGCCCGCGCAGCCCGGCGCGCCCTACACCTACGTCATCACTAAGGGGTTTTGGTGCATTTCGGCTGGCGACGCTGCGCGATCTGCCGGACATGGACACGCTGGAGGACGCCGGCCTGCTCAGTAAGGACAAAATGTTGGCGGGAGAGTTGCCGGATCCCTTGCCGGCAGATGATGAAGAGCATGACGATGACGAAAAAGCTGCAGATTGGACAGAGACAGGCTAGCCTCAGTGAGCGGCCTCTGTCGATTCTATCCCCAACCCGCAAGTGTCCCGCCCCGAGACATAAAACCTTGGCACAGGTTGTGCTGACTAATGGGAGCCGGGATTTTGCATCACCCTCCCG
Organism: Bradyrhizobium sp. CCGUVB23; assembly: GCF_024199885.1. Lineage (NCBI taxonomy): Bacteria > Pseudomonadati > Pseudomonadota > Alphaproteobacteria > Hyphomicrobiales > Nitrobacteraceae > Bradyrhizobium > Bradyrhizobium sp. CCGUVB23. The sequence goes on along the minus strand of NZ_JANADQ010000001.1, from coordinate 2,375,504 downwards.
GGGCTCGATAAGCGCCGCCTGCAAGCTATTTCAAGCAGGTGGCGTTTTTATTCGGTGTCCCAATTCGATTTTGCAGGTGTGTCAATTCGGACAAGGACTGACGGGCGGGGGCGGTGGCGACGACGCCCGGGGGAATCTTCAACGCTACACCTTGCCGATCTCATTCATCCCTAAATTGAGGGTGAGTTACCGATGCAGCGAGACCGAACTTTGGACCACTCGAAACTAGAGTTTTACGACTCTAAACACGTTGGCGGGCTGGATGCGCCGACGTGGTTCTGCAGCAAAATCGGCGGTCGATTGCCGATCGCCCCGTGAGGCCTTTCCTCATTATACAACAAGGCTTGAGAACGCCCACGGGACCGTGTGCCGTGAGGTTCTCCAGAAACGGGCGATAGGCGCTTTCGTTGACGTAAAGTCAGCGCGCAACCTGTCTCGAGCGTTACCACCGTCAAGAAAAGAACGAGAGGCCAATTGACATCAATCTGCAATTAAAGGGTCGAATGGCACATCCAGCTACCCCGTTGGATGCAACAGATATCACAATGCATGTTGGACCCACACATTCGGCTCCACGTAAACTCCATAATTCTGCTCAACCGATACAAGTACCGGTACCAATGCACCCTCGACCTCTGCCTGGCCCGAACAATTGAAGGCTGCCCCTGTCCATTGCGTCCACTCCGCGATGGTCCCAACGATGGTCATGGAGTAGGGAGCGATCTTCAATATCTTGCCTCCGGCGCGGACGTGAGTTCGCAACCACGTGTCCGTTGGCAAACCGTCGGCACGGTGCAATGTGACATACTCGCGCATTGCCTTCCGCGAGTCGAGTTGCTTTTGGCTGGGCCGGACAGGGGCAAACATTTCTGCAAAGCCCATTTTCTTCGCGCACGCCTTCAAGGCATTCAACATCGCCAGTGCATTGCCAATGCCCCTCGCCTTGGGGACAAGGGCGATTTCGAGCGCGCTTATCGTCGTCGGCCTACGTCCAACAAGCCTGTCTTCGTGAGCCCAGCGGATAACCTGGTCCCAGCCGCCGTCAGGCAATTCGGAGCGGCCCTCGATGTTGAAGGCAAATGGAACACCAAAAGCGCGCCCGACGATCTCGCCATCGAGAAGTGCTCCAAAGGCGTAGTCGAGGTAATCGAAAAACACAGATCGCCCAAAGTAGAGCTCTGACGTCGCGTCATGTCGCATGAACTCGGGCCACACCTCCTCCAAGTCATTCGAAAAGACCAATGGGATCAGATCTGGTCGCTCCCGCAATGAGAATATCTGTATCTTCATTCTTCGTAACACCATTGCAGCGAGCACGAGAGCTTGTCTTAGAGACTCTGCAACCAGATTTCTAGCTCGTCTTAATCATGAGTGCCGGGCGGGCTGCTGGAACATTTCCGGTCGGGGTTGAAGGCGCGCGCGAACGCAACGGGCTTTTTCGCCGCTTTTCGACCGGACTTCCTGAACGCGTTGGAGGACGGCGGCGGGGATGACCGGGGCTCATGCCCCGAGCGTCAGGACGCTTGCGGGACCAGAGCGTTTGCCGCGCCGCGGAACAGGTTGGCGTCGGCGCACGCTGCAGCGAAGGCCAGACGTACGCGGGTGGCGGTCTCGACGACACGGGCTGCGATCTTGAGAAATGTGAGCCTGATGGTGTTGAATTCGGCGGTTGCCAGATCACGCGGCTTCGGGATGGCGTCGCGCATGGCGAGGATGAGCCAATAGGCGGCGGCGTGGACGAGGCGGACCAGGTTGGCGATCGCCGAGCGGCAGCTGGTGCGATCGGAGGCGGGCTGGGTCTTGTGCAGCTTGATTAGGTTCTCGGCCTGTCCGCGTGCCCGGTAGAGGCTATCATAGATCCACCCCGCCGTGCTGATATTCAGGCTGGTGACGACGTGGCGGATGTCGAGCCCTTGTTGGGGTGCTTCGATGCGGGCGATGACGCGGCGCTCACGATGCCAGGAACCTGCCGCGTGGCTGGTCTCGGTGTAGCCGCGAACCAAGATCTTGTTCGCGACCGCACGTTCGGTTCGAACTGCATCACCGACCTCGTTGACCTTTCTGGCGAGCGGCTTTGTGCCGGCCAGCGCGAAGATGTAATCGACGCCGTTTTGCTCGCAAAAAGTCATCGCCTTGGGGCAGGCGTAATGGCTGTCGCCGCGGAAGGTGATACGCGTATCGGGCCAGCGCCGGCGAATGCGCCGAACCAGGCGGCGCAGATGTGCTCGCACCTCGATGCCGCTCGGCGTCTTGCCGGGGCGCAGCATGACCGCAACAGGCCGGCTGTGCTCGGTGTCGTAGACGTGGATCGGCAGGAAGCAGTGTTCGTCATAATGGGCGTTGAACAGCGAGAGTTGCTGACGGCCATGCACCACGTCGACCGTGTCGTCGATGTCGAGCCTGATCGAGCTCGGGTTCGCGCTTGCCCTCGTCGGACAAGCGTAACCGGCATGAGGCACCCACCTCGCCATCCTTCGGCTCGGCTGCAATACAGCTTGGCATGAGCTGATCGGTGGAGGTGGAGCGATGGCAAATGCCATGCTTGATGCCAGGCAGGAAGGTGACTCCTATCGTCGCGTCGAGGTGATCACTGGGGAGCGCCGACGGCGACGGTGGACGGGCGAGGAGAAGGCCCGGATCGTGGCGGAGAGCTTTGAGGCGGGTGCGAACATCTCCGAGGTGGCGCGGCGCAACGACGTTTCCCGCGGGCTGCTCACGGTGTGGCGACGCCAAGGAGCGGCGGCGGTAGCCGGCAAGGCGCCAAACTTCGTGCCGATTCAAATTGGCGCCGGAATCGGTGGCGAGACAGCTGGCGAGTCCGAGCGTGCTTCGCCGGCACAGACGAAGGCTTTGGAGATCGCCGCGCCCTCGGCCAAGGTCTGCGGGGTGATCGAGATCGAGGTGAGCGGAGCGCGCATCCGCGTCGAGCCGGGCGTGGAGTTGGCGACGCTGTCGACGGTGCTGGCGGCGCTCCGGGGTTGCCGGTGATTGCGTTACGGTCCGACCTCAAGGTGGTGTTAGCGACACAGCCGATCGATTTCCGCAAGTCGGTGCACACGCTGTCGGCGCTGGTGAGCGAAGCGCTGCGTGCGAACCCGTATTGCGGTGACGTCTTCGTGTTCCGCAGCAAGCGCATGGACAGAGTGAAGCTTCTGGCGTGGGACGGCAGCGGCATGGTGCTGGTGACGAAGTGGTTGCACGAGGGACGCTTCACCTGGCCGCCGATCCGCGACGGCGTGGTGCATCTGAGTGCGACGCAGCTTGCGATGCTGCTCGATGGCCTCGAGTGGACGCGTGTCTCACCCAAGCCTGTGAAGCAGCCGGCCGTTGTCGGCTGAGAGGTGGGGATTTCGCTGGAGCCTGTGGCGCGCGGATGTATCGTCTGGTCATGGCGATTCGCCCCGATGCTCTCCCGACCGATCCGTCAGCTCTGACCGAGATGGTGCTCGCGCTTGACGCAGAGAACGAGAAGCTGCGTGTGGCGATGCAGACGCTCAGGGAGATGATCTTCGGGAAGCGCTCGGAGCGACTTGCGGTGCTCGTGGACAAGCAACTCGCGCTTGAGCTGGGCGATCTCGAGACCGACGCCACGTTGCCGGTGCAGGCCAACGACGATGCGCCTGCGGCGAAGCCGCCCGGCAAGGTGCGCAAGAAGGCGCGCCGCAACATCGGCGCACTCCCAAAGCACCTGCCGCGCTGCGAGCAGCGGCTGGAGCCGGAGGCGACGGCGTGCCCGTGCTGCCGGGGTCAGCTCCACAAGATCGGCGAGGACGTCAGCGAGGTGCTGGACATCATCCCGGCGATCCTGCGGGTGCTGCGCACGATCCGTCCCAAATATGGCTGCGCAGCTGCACCGATGGTGTGGTCCAAGCGAAGGTGCTGCCGCGCCTGATCGAGAGCGGCATGGCCTCGACCGCACTCGTGAGCCACGTGGTGGTCTCGAAGTTCGCCTGGTATCTGCCGCTGTACCGACAGGTGCAAATTCTGGCCGGCCAGGGTGTCCATCTCGACCGGGCGACGCTGGCCGGCTGGGTGAAGCGTGCGGCCTGGTGGCTCAGGAGCCTCTATGAGCTTCAGCTGCGCACGATCCAGGCCTCGCCTCGCGTGTTCTGCGATGAGACGCCAATGCCAGTGCTCGATCCCGGACGACATCGCCCTCGCATCTGCCAGTTCTGGGCACATGCCATGGATGACCGGCCATGGGGCGGCCCCTCGCCGCCGGCGGTCGCCTACGTGTTCGCTGACGGCCGCGGCACGGAGGAGATCGCCGGACAGTTGAAGGGCTTTTCCGGCATTCTGCAGGTGGATGGTTATGCTGCCTACAAGGCGCTTGCCCGCGGTCATGGCGGCGCGATCCAGCTGGCTTTTTGTCTCGCCCATGCCCGACGCAAATTCGTCGAGGTCTACAAGACGATGCAGTCGCCATTCGCGCGTGAGGTGATCGAACGCCTGCAGGCGGTCTATGCGATCGAGGCGGAGATCCGCGGCAGCAGTGCCGAGCAGCGGCTTGCCGCCCGCCGCACCAGGAGCGCACCGCTGACGGCGGCGCTCAAGGCGCGACTGACCGAGATGGTCGACCAGCTCTTCTCGCAGTCGAAGCTGGCGGAGGCCATCAACTATGCGCTCAATCACTGGGACGGGTTGACGCTGTTTCTCAGCGACGGCCGCGTCGAGGTCGACAGCAATACGGTCGAGCGTTCCATGCGCCCGATTGCCATGGGAAGACGCAACTCATTGTTCAGCGGCAGCGAAGACGGCGCCGAGAGCTGGGCGATCCTGGCGTCGATCGTGAACACGGCAAAACTCCACGATCTCGATCCGCAGGCCTACCTGGCCGACGTGCTGGAACGCATCGTCTCCGGGCGAACCAAGAGCCATCAGCTCCACGAGCTGCTCGCCTGGAGCTGGAAGGCGGCCCGCCAGCGCATCGCACAGGCTGCAGCATGAGCCCACGTCGCCCTAAAGCTTCATCGTCTATGGCGGCCGCCGCGATGCCGCTTGCGGAGCTCGAGCGATGGCTCCAGGCTCGCGTCGATCAGCATCCTGCCGCCACCAGTCTCCCCATGCTCGACGGCTACGTCGCCGCGATCGTGGCCGGACCGGTGTCGATGAGCCCGCTCGACTGGATCTGCCCACTGCTCGCCATCGATGTCGATGCTTTCAACCACGGCGGCACCCCGGAGTTCGCCGCGATCTCCGCCGTCGCGCTGCGTCATAACGAGATCAGCCAGGTCCTTTCTACCACGCCTAACCAGTTCGCCCCGATGCACCGGCGTCAACCCAATGGCGACGTCGATCCGCGACCATGGTGTCAGGGATTCTACGCCGCGATGCGGCTCAGGCTGTCGGCTTGGGCGCCATTGCTGGACGCCAGCAACGTCAATCACCGTCTGCTTCTGCCTATCCTGCTGCACAGTCGCGACGATCAGGGCGGTCCGCTACTCGGACCGCCACGGACCGGCCGCGAGCCCCGAGACTTTCTGCGCAACGCCCACCACGATATTCCAATGACCGTCGAGGCCTTGCGCCAGCACTGGATGCCGATCCGCTACGCACGCGCCCGCTGATCACCACAGATGTGGGACCTCATACCGGTTACGGACAAGCGTAGATGTGCTCGAGCAGCAGCCCGATGACGAACCGTCTCTCGGTCTCCGGCCGCTCCTTCTGGCAGCAGACGGTGCGATCTCGTGATCGACCCAGTCCCAGTCGAGTCTTGCCGCCAAGCTGCGCCAGCACATGCTGGACATCGATAATGATGCAGCCTGCCTCGATCGCCTTCCAGTCGTCTTCGGTTGCTTCGGTCGCATCACTTCCGTTGCGACGAGGGAATCACGATTGCTGACTCGAGGCTACCTTGAGAGTGGACTCGCAGGCTTTTGAGGCGTCAACTCTCGAAAGCCCGCAATCTCAAACCCACCAGCGTGCCAAAAACCGAATCCCGCTCAGCGGTTTGCGCACTGTTCCACGGACGACACATTATGCGAAGCGATCGATGCGCGGGATCTTGCATCGTCACGAGTGATGGTACCTGCCACTCGCTGGGGGCTCGCACCACCGCCGCTTAAACGGCGAGATAGCAATCACGTTCAGGTGCGACCTCGTCGATGCGCCCGACTTCACGGGCAATACTCAGCTGAAAGTAAGAGCGCGCTCAAGATACCAAGAAGGGTCATCGCCAGTCGAGTCTGTCTCTACGCTTGCTTCGCTCGAATTCGCCTCGATACCTGCTTCAGTATCGCTATCACCGCCTTCAGCCTTTGAAAGATACAGTGCGGGTTTGTCTGACCGCTGCCATTCATCGTCAGCGTTCTTCGTCCACTTTTCGGGATGCTGGGTCGGATCAAGCGCCCAGTGATTGCCACCCAAATGAACAAACCCCATCTCCGCTAGACGGGGTTCCACGCCTGGCAAGGCAGGACGTGACATGACCAACGGCTGATCGCCGTCTTGCCGAAGTTGATGTTCCAGCAGAATATCACCTGCGTTCTCGACAAGCGGATGGCTAAGCCGAAGATCTACAACGGACGTGAACTCATTGCGTCCGAATTGTCGCTGAAGCCGGTCCCCTCTAACGCGAACGGGGCCTCCTGCTCTTAGAAGCCCAACAGTTGTGTCGCCCAATCGATAGCGGAAAAATTTTGCCTTGTTGTTAGGATCGTCTGTCGTGCTGGCGTAACCTCTCGCGACCATTGCCGCGCGCTCAGCTTTTGTGGATACAAAATCCGAGTACTCTCGTGGATTATCGGCGATGTGTTTGATTTCGTCGCCGAAAAATTCCCTCACTTCTCTGTTGAAGGTATCTCTTTGGATCTCCTCAATCGGTGGGGTGGAAACGAGAGAGTATGGCCGCGTGCTAGCCGACGACGAACTGCCTGGCTCCATGCTTGCAAGGGTTCCCTCGAAGCGCTGGCTATCGCCTGACTCGCCTGATTCATCAGTCCGGCTAGCGCCTGCGGATTGGCTGGCTGAAATGCTGTGGCCATACATCAGATTCTCGCTCCTATTGGCAGATTTGTTACTACGGAGCTCTTGGGAGCTCTTGCCGTTCAAGCTTCGTGGACCACATACAACCTCCAGCTGACTGCAATCTGACACACGCAGACGTCACGCATCTGTCCCCGCACTTGGCGGACCAGGCTATCGCGATCGTGGCAACACGCCCGACTCGAGCATCTCACCTCATCAGCGAGCGTAAGATCGCCAAGAACGCGATGATGATATCATCACCAGCAATACGAGTAGGCTTGGACGCAATCGAGTTCTTGACGTCAGGCCCGTCCTAATCACGCAAGCGTACCGTTGCTTGTTCGTCTGAGCGGAGGGTGTGTCGCATGGCAACCGATGAACCAGCCCGACCGACCGCCCAACGACGTAGATCTGCTCCATCAGATCTGCGTTACTTATTGAGCCACTTCTGGTTCAAATCCGCGTCATCGAGCGTTCGGAACCCGTGCCTCTCCCAGAACTTCGCTGAATTGCGGACGGCGACCAGCGAGAGGTTGGGAAAGCCGGCTTTTGCCGCGTATCTGACCAGCTTAAGCACGACCTCGGACGCCGCACCGTTGCCGCGCGCTTCCGGCAACAACGCGATGTCGTGAATATAGTAGGTCGATGCAGGCTCGGGCACGCCACCCACAAGCACATTCAGCGCGGGAGGCTTATTGAAGTGCCAAGGATGGCTGACGATATAGCCGGCCAGGCCGTCCCGCGGGCGCTCAAGCACAAAACATCCCTCAGGGTACAGCTCCAGCCGCTCGGAGAAAACGACCTCATCCTCTGGGTAGTTCAGGTGGACGCGATCTGCGATGGCGCGAACTTCAGGAAGATGGTCAGGCTCCATCGCTCGCCACGGCATGCAAAAGTACTTTCAATGAACCTTTAGACAACCACTAGCACCAAAATCCTATCCAGGACAGACCGGGTCCGGCGCTAAGCTACTCAAACCGTGTAACAACTGTGTTCTCTTCTTGCGCGATTGGGGCCGTGTCGAACTGGCCGTGGCGGAATTGATAGAGGCATCGGACTTTGCCAATGAGTGCCCTAGGGCAAGCCCCAGGTGCAGAACTGCTCAACGTTGGGGAAACCTTCACGGGCAATCCCGAGCCAAGCCCTCCCAGGGGCAGGGTGTAGAGACTAGCTGGATTCGCAGTAGATTCGCGTCGCTGTGCCAAGGATGGAGGCAAGCAGCGACGGAGTCCCCAATGGCGGTCCAACAACTTGCCCTCTGATATTGAGCGACGACGAGCGCGCCGGACTGACGTCGTTGACGATGCGGCGGAACGGCGCAGGTGCGGGCTCTAAGAGTCCGGATCGTGCTGACCTGTGCGGAAGGTGGTCAGAACACGGAAGTGGCGGCCAAGCTGGGGCTGGACCGGCAGACCTTAGCATTACAGTTGCTGTTTTGATTTGAAGTGGGCGCGTTGAGCGGCAGCCTGGTGAGCTCTGCGCCAGAAAGACCATGCGATGATGTGTGCGGGTTGAATCCGCTTTCGAGCAAGTCTGATAGCAATTCGGCGGATTTCCTGGATTGACCAACGGATCAGCGGTGGGGTGGTTGCGCTTTGGCTTTTGCCGGGGGGCGCCGTTTCGTTTTTTTGGGCGGTGGCGGGTTAGCGCGATGTCGGATCGCGGCCATTATGGCGAAGGCGAGCATCACCAAGGACACGTGACGGTGCCAGCCATGCCAGGATCTGCTTTCGTTGTGATCGAGCCCGAGCTCGTTTTTCGCGGTTTCAAAGCTGTCCTCGATCGCCCATCGATGGCCTTCGACCGCGACCAGCGTTTCAATGGCGGTTCCCGCTGGGCACCAGGTGGTGAAGAAGGCGAGGTCATCATCGGCGATGCGACGACGGATCAGTAGACCGCGTGTCCACAAGCCGTCATTTGCACTGTTGAACTGCTCGGCCTCGAGATCGGCCAACTCGAGATAACACCAATCGTGCAGCCGCGGTCCTTTGGTTCCGGCTCCCGCCGACAGGCGCTTCCAGTCGGATGAGCGTCGCGTCCGGGCGAGGTCTGCAGCCGTACCGGCGACCGGCGGTCGCTTGCCCCAGGATCGAAACACATGAGCGCTGCTGACCCCAAGCACGTAGCCTTTGCCTGCCCGACGTAGTTGCTGTTCGATGTTGCCAACACCGTAGACGGTATCACCGGCAACCCACTTGAATGGTACAGACGCGGCTATCGCGCGTGCGATCATTCTCGTCGCAAGCTTTGGTTTGGTCGCAAAGCCGACATCAGCAGGCACATAGGTGGCTTCCAGACGATCTGGATCGTCGGTCCATTCCTTCGGAAGATACAACGCGCGATCGATGAACGCATGGCCATGACGCGAAACGTAGGCAGCGAAGACGCCGATCTGGCAGTTCGTGATCTTCCCTGCCGAACCAGTGTATTGCCGCGCCACTCCGCATGACGCTTTGCCTTGTTTGAGAAAACCGGTCTCGTCGATCACCAGCACCGCATCGTCATCCGCCAAATGCTCGATGACATAGTCGCGCACGATATCGCGCAGGGCATCGGCGTCCCAATCCCCACGACCCAGAATCGCCTGCTGCCGCCATGGGCCAGGATCGCCTGCCGCCTCCGCGCGCATCCAACCGGTCTTGCGCTGCTCATCTCCGAGCAGACCTTCCAGGAACAGACCCGCATTCGTCGCAACACGCTCTTGCGTGAACAACGGACGTATCCGCTGCTTGATCTCTCGAAGCGACGCCGCCCACAACGCAAGCGTCTCCTCAACCGACGCGGCCCGCGCCCACGACATTCGAATCATGGTTGCCCATGGATTCAGAACTCCGCGAAAAACGCAACTGTGATGCTAGGCAAGTGGCGGCGGCGTTTTATGGAGCAGCGCGTGGCCGGACTGCACGACGAGCCGCGCTCCGGCGCGCCGCGCACGATTGACGATGCCCGCATCGAAGCCGTGATCGTGAGAACGTTGGAGAGTCGGCCTGAGAGCGCTACTCATTGGAGCTCTCGCGACATGGTGAAGACCAGCGGCCATCCATCGGATCAACCGCGATTCCTTCTGCCGGCTCCGAGGCAATCCGGCTGCAACATGGTGCTTTTACCATCGCGGAGAAAGGCGAACGGCGTGAATACCAAGACCTAATTGTCCGATGAGAGCGTTCGATATTAATAGGTTTAAGAGAACTATACGAAGGTTTGTAATACACCTTCCTTCGGCTGTGCAGTTCAGTCGCCGATCTCGAAACCGCTCAGGAGCACCTATCGGGGTCGAAATGAATTGCTGTATTTTTGCTCAATTGTTAACCTCTCCCGCTCGAAAGGCCGGACCGCTACAAGCATGTGTAACCAGCTCACCACGTTCGGACGTTCAGCGATGCAGCTGGTTTTCGGAAGCGTTGCGCTAGCTGCGGTGACGCTCATGTCCTTGTATATTCACAGCCCTTTCGCAGCGACGGCGTTCGCCTATCTCGTTGTGATATTGCTGTTTTCGCTGATGGGCGGCTTCATCGCATCGTCGGTGCTTTCTATCGTCTCTGTCGCTGCGTTAGCCTACTTGTTTACGTCCCCCACGTTCAGTCTCCGGACCGATGACCCTCAGGACTTTTTGGTGATTGTCACGTTCCTCACCGCCTCAATTGTCGGAACGCACCTGATTGGAAAAGTCCGCCACGAAAGAGAGGCTGCGCGTGAGGCGGTAGCCAAGCTACGGCACAGAGCGGCCGATCTGCATGACCGCGAGAAGCGCTGGCGTGCAATCTTTGAACATAATCCAGTCATGTACTTCATGGTCGATGAAGCCGGAACGGTCCTCAACGTCAATACTTTCGGCGCGACTCAACTCGGCTATGCTCCTGCGCAGTTGGTCGGCTTATCCGTGCTGAATGTCTTTCTGAAAGAAGATCGTGAGGTCGTTCGCAAACGTATCGGGCAGTGTCTTACAAATATCGGCCAATCGCACACCTGGGACATCCAGAAGATCAGGAAGGACGGTTCGGTGCTGTGGGTGCGCGAAAACGCCAAAGCCATGCTGTGGGCCGATGACAAGCCCATCGTCCTCATTGCCTGCGAAGATATCACCGAGCAGAAGCGGACTGAACTTGCTCTGCAGCGGAGTGAAGCCTATTTGGCCCAGGCGCAGGAATTGAGCCATACTGGCAGCTTCGGCTGGAACGTCGCCACCGGCGAGGTCGTTTGGTCTAAGGAGGTTTTTCGGATTTTCCAATACGATCCGGAGACGAAAGTGACACCGCAACACGTCCTTAACCGCGTCCACCCAGAAGATAAGGCTGCCGTCCAAGAGACGCTAGATCGAGCGTTTCAAGGCCAGGATTTCGAGCATGAATACCGACTGCAGATGCCCGACGGGTCGGTAAAGCACATTCACACGCTGGCACGGGCCACGAAAACCGCGTCTGGCGATATCGAGTTCGTCGGGGCGGCGACGGACATCACGGCAGCCAAGCAGACGGAACAGCAGTTGCGCCGTAGCGAGGCCTATCTGGCCGACGCGCAGCAGCTCAGTCGCACGGGCACTTGGTCCTGGGACTGCCGTCGTCACTGTTTTGCGTATCGCTCCGCCGAAGTCAGTCGTCTGTTTGGCTTCGATCCGGACGAGCCTGTATCGCTTGAGGCCATCCGGTCGCGTATTCATCCAGATGACTTGGCGCCGCAGCAGGAAGTGCAGCGTCAGGCTATCGAACAGAAGGCAGGTAACTTCGAGTATGATTTCCGAATCCGTCTTCCCGATGGCACGATAAGGCACATACACTCAGTTGCGCACGCCGTGTTGGGAAGCGATGGCGACACCGTCGAACTCATCGGAACGCATATGGATGTCACCGAGCAACACGCAGCCAGGGAACGGTTGGAAAACACCCTTGCCGCGCTGCGTGAGAGCGAGCAGCGCTTTCGTGACTACGCCGAAACTGCTTCCGACTGGCTCTGGGAGACCGGGCCGGACCACCTGGTCACCCACTTATCGGAGCACGCCAGCGCTACGGGCATCATGGCCACACGGCTCATCGGCTTGCCTCGCTGGGAAATTGCGTGCGACGTCGAAGAAGACCCCGAGAAGTGGCGGCAGCATCGGGCGACGCTAGACGCACATCTGCCATTTCGTGATCTCGTCTATCGCGCCGTCAATAGGACCGGGACTCCGATCTACGTCCGGACCAGCGGCAAGCCGTTTTTTGATGTAAGCGGCAACTTTCTCGGCTACCGAGGCGTCAGCACCGACATCACCGCGAAGATCCGCGCAGATCAGGCCGAACAAGAGCTGCGGAAGGCACAGGCGGATCTTGCGCATGTATCGCGCGTGACGACGCTGGGGGAACTAACAGCCTCCATCGCCCACGAAGTAAACCAGCCGCTCTCCGCCATTGTCAGCAACGCCGATGCGTGCCTCGCTTGGATGGGACACGAAATTCCTGAGCTTTCCGCCGCGCGCAGATCGGTGGAGTGGATCGTCAAAGACGCGATCCGGGCAAGCGAGGTGATCCGCAGGGTCCGCGCACTTGCGAAGAAAGGCGAGATTGAGATGGTATCGCTCGATGTCAATGACGTCGTTAAGGAGGCCATCACGTTGGTGACACGTGAGCTGGTCAATCACCAAGTGACCTTGCGAACCGAGTTGACCCCAATGCTTCCCACGATTCTTGGTGACCGGATTCAGCTGCAACAGGTGATCATCAATCTGGTGACGAACGGGATCGAGGCCATGCAAGCGGTTGACGATCGAGCGCGCGGACTGGTGATCCAATCATCCAGGGACGGTGAGGGGCGCGTGCAGCTCTCCGTGACCGATTGCGGCGCCGGGATCGCTGAGGAAGATAGGGATCGCATCTTAGATCCGTTCTTCACCACCAAAACGAGCGGCCTTGGAATGGGTCTGTCGATCTGTCGTTCGATCGTGGAAGCTCACGGAGGGCGCCTGTCAATCGTCCGCAACCAAGGGCCGGGCGCGACCTTTCAATTTGCCCTGCCGATCGTGTCGTGACTGGACGCTTTGACGCGCTCGCGAAAGCAGGAAGGCCGATGGGCGACACGATCGTCTTCATGGTCGGGAAGACGCCTCGATGCGTCATTCGAATGTTGGAACAGTTGATGCAAGGTCATGGCTGGTTTTCGATGTGTTTCCCGATGGCGACGATGTGGTCATTCAAGGCCGACAGTGGCTTACGCCGGCTCGGTTTCAAGCCTCGTCTTCAGGTCGTCCAAATAGTTGTCCGCATAGGATTGCGCTTGCGAGACCGTCAGGTCGATTCCGGTCGTCGCGGCCCCTTCCATCACTGTCTTCATTAGCCCTTCGCGCATCGCGAATTTGACCTCGGGCCCAGAGATGCAGCCAACGGCCTGCGCCGCGACGTTGAGGCCAGCTTCTTCGAGCGCTTGCTTCATATTGCCCCCGCTAATGGCGGTGTGCAAAAGGTTCGCTGCTTGCGACTCGCACTCGATCACCATTGATGCTGCATCGGCCAGTTCACCCAGCCCCGGAATGAAACCGAGCAAACCGACCGCCGTGGCGGTCCAATCAAGCACCTTCGAGCCCACTTTGGCCACGCCGTCGAGCGCATGCATGAAGGCCCCGCCGCTCTTCTTGTGAGACTTGATGTCGGGCTGGTCGGCCACGCCTGCCATCATGTCCGCGACAGCGCTCTGATCGGCAACGGTCTTGGGGAGGTGGGTCTTTGTCTGCTGGACGGTGTGGTTCGCAGCCGACATGTTGCTGTAGAAGTGCGTAAAGTCGTTGCTGCTGATATTACCGGAATCGACCGTATGCCCGCCGCCGAAGTCGAAGAACTTGTGATGGGTCTTGTAGCCCGTAATCGAATTGTTTAGCAGGCCGAACAACACGGGATCCGAAAGCAGCTGTGACGCCGCTTGTCGTACCTTCGGGTCGAGAGTTTTGTCGCCCACCATGCTGGCCAACTTCTCTCGTGTCAGGACGCCGCCCCCGAAGAAGGCATCCTGATTCTTGTTGATCGTGCCGAGCGTGTCCAGCTCGCTTAGCGAGAGGTTCATCGACGACGAGGCGACTTGCAGGAAGTCTTCCTTGTGGACCTTATCAATCGCGCCACCGTACAACTGCTTCCAGCTGTCCGGATGGTCGAGGAAGTATTGGGCCGCCGCGATCACCTGGGGCGGACACTTGCCGGTTTTGGCGTTGCCGTCGACGATCCCCTTGAAATCGTCCAGGCTCAAATTCGTGGGTAGGTAGTCAGAATACTTGTACAGCTCGCGCAATGCATCACTCAAGGTCATGACCGACGGTTGTCCAGTCCCGGTGCCGTCGGATGGAATATAGTTCTGCTCGTAGCTGTGCGCCTGCTGCTCCTGGAATGTAGCAACCTGCGAGTGGCTGTCGGAAAACTCGGACAGATCCTTGTCCTTGATCTTGCCTCCGCAGCGGCCGTCGCCTTGGGAGCCAATCGCGTAGAAGAGCTCTGGGTCGCGCCGCAATCCGTTGATCGCCTGCTTCAGATCCGGCGGCGTCGACGGATCGTTGGCCTTGTCTGCCAGCGAGTCCCAGCTGAGCGGGCATTGGTCCTTGTGCCGGTTCAACACTGCCACGATCTGCAACTCGGCATTGGTCAGCGTGCCGCCATTCCACGTGATCCTCGAGCTTGGCACCGGAGCGGTCGGTAGATCTGCAGGCTCAGCCGTCGCCGATGTGCCGCTTGAGGAGGGAAGGGGCTCGCCCCGCTCCATTGCCTCGATCGCCGCCTTCACCTGCGCGGGCAGGTGGTCCAGCGGATCCTCTGGCATAGGCAGCTTTGGGTGCAGTAGGTCCGGTGACGGGGGGGGCGCGTCGGCTTGGTCGTCCCGCGCGCAAACGGACACCATTGCCTCGAATGTCGAAGGTTCCCCTTGCCGAATCTGGTCGGGCGTGTGCGCGGAAGGTCCTAACGCCGACAGAACTGGATTTGCACTGGCTGGTAGCGAAAAGTTATTGAGCTGCATGTGAGTACATTTCCATTGCGGTCAACGGGCGGGATCGGCGGTTAGAGATCAAGGCTATGTGATAGGCACACAAGCTTTCGACAAGCTGACGAGTCTCAGAATCAAAGAAGGCTTGCGCAGAGCAGCGCGACCATCTTGATTTCTCCAGGCGGCGCTGAGTGTTCGTCTCCGGCCCAGCACATGCGGCATGACGCTCTCCTGATGTGGCATGCTGGAAGAATAAGGCCCCTCCGGTCGTCCAGTTGCGAATGACCATCGTCGAGGAGCCGCAAACAACATCACCACCGAGCCTCGCGTCGGCATTTACGACTGCGCGTGGTTGCGTCTGCGCCTCGCCATTCACCATCGAGCGTGCGATCCACAAGTATGACGATGTGTGAGTGGATCGAGCGCCAAGACAATCGGGCGCTCGTCGGAGATGTTGTAGAGCTCAAGAGACGCGGCCGAGAACGCGCGCGGTGCCGGATCCGGCATGTGCCCGCGACTCTCACCTCGCCGGTGATGTTGACTGATATTAAGGTAGTTGCCGGATTCGTCCTTCTGGTCAGCTTCTCGACAGCTCTTCCCGTTAGCGTAAGCAACGTGGATCGCTCGGTAGGTGATGCCACCTTTCTGATGGAACTAAAATGAGAGGCACCAGATGGCAGGCGCAATCGAAAGCGTGGTTCGTACCAATTCTGATAGTTGCAGCTCGCAGTCTGCAGCTGATCGTCAAAACTTAGAATCGGCTTTTGGTTCGGTTCTTAACATGGTCGCGATTCAGTGTGTGGAGCGAAACATGGCAAATCTTCACGAAGCCGTATCTGAAACAGATGAGGATTCCTGACGTCGAAATCTCCGACGTCAGGGGTGTGTCGCCATTCGTGGCGGCAGGTTCAAAACAGAAGGTGAGCGATATGACGAAAATAACTAGTGCCAGCTCTTCTCATGCTGACCATGACAACCATGACAGCAAGGTTGATAACAAGACTGCTACCAAGCCCGGAGATTCCGGTGGCGGGGCCCCAGCGCCTGGCGCTGCGCCTGGGGCTGGGGCTGCCGCATCTGGGCCTGGGGCTGTGCTCGATCAGGTTGGTGGGGCGGCGACCTTCGAGGCGCTGATCGCACAGTTGAAGGCTGTTAATCAGCAAGCCATGGTGCAGGACATGCGGTTGCGTGCGCTGTCGACCGAGCTATCGAGTGAGAGGAAGGCGGCGAGCGAGCGGGCTAGCGGCTGACCCTGGAAGGCGGGGCGAGTCTTCGCTCCGCTTTTTCCGTCGTGGCGGCGATGTGAGGCGCGCAGCCTGGCAATGCGCCGTGCCGCAATCGCCTGTCGTGCTCCTTGGTTCGGAGGATTGTCCGTGGATGAGGCTGCTGCCTCCTTGCATTTCGAGGTGCTATCTGGGCTTTATGCCGGTCTAAGCGGAAAGGCGGCTGCCGGAGCGAGCCTTATCGGTAGTGGCCTTGACGCAGATATGGTCTTCGTCGAGCAAGGGCTTGAGCCGCATCACCTTCGTATCGCGCTTGTTGGGAATTCAATCGAGATTGAGGCTCTTGCAGCCGTAAGCGCCCCAGAGGGCGAAGAGGATATCGCCGCAGGTGGACGCGTTGTTCTTTCTCTTCCCGGCGTCGTTCGCGCAGGCGCGATGTCAATTCGCTGGTCGATCCAGAACGCAGTTGAGGTTCGCTCGACCAGCCTATCGCGCGCTTCGATCTCAGCGCTCGCCATCGTGCTGCTCGCCTTTCTTGGTCTAGGCGCTCTCTCGACCGTTTTCTTCAAGGCCAGCGGAAGTGCACCGAGCGCCATCGCGCCGCCTGCCGCCGAGCTTGTGCCCAAGCTGGGCATGAACAGACCTGATGATCGGCGAGCTCAGGCCGCAGCCGAAGTGCTGAAACAGGAAGTTGATAAGGCCGGCCTGCTCGATATCAGGGTCGGTTCTGGGCCGGGTTTTGTGAGCGCTGAGGGAACAGTAACGCCTGCAGCGGTTACGAAATGGCAGGAGCTCCAGCAATGGTTTGATGGTCGTACAAACGGTGCGGTGGCACTGGTGAACGGAGTCGTGGTCAAGGAGGACAAGCAGCCATCCGCAATCGCTGTCGAAGCTGTTTGGCACGGAACCGAGCCCTATCTCCTTATCGGTGGACAGAAGTATTTCGTCGGCGCTCTGTTGGCCGACGGATGGGCGGTCAATCGAATCGAGGAGGGGCGCGTGCTGCTAAGCCGCAATGGCCGTTTTGCTGCCATCCCCTATTAGACTTTCCGGGCTCGAAGGAAAGATAAGGAGAGCGTCATGTCAAAGCTGTCCCACTACGATGTCGGGCCTAGCAGTGTTTCGCAGCAACCAAACGAGGACTATCATGCGCCGCTCATCGGGCCGACCATCCGCCAACCAAATAAGGTTGCGATCGACGGTGCTTGCACTGATCGTGAGAAGGAGCCGGCGTCGATCTGGCGCGAGCTGAACGCATCGTATAAACCGCCGGATGTAGCAATAAAAGCCATAGGGGAGGCCAAAGATATTGATGCAGTCGGGCGCGTCAGTCTCAACGAGATACGCACTCGCAATTATGAGATCGAGCCGCCCGCGGTGGCGGCGTCGCTCTATGGGCGCGGTATCGCGCATGATCTGCTCTCCTTCGTCACGCCAAGGCTGCGTCATCCGGACATGCTGCGGGCAGAGCGGTATGGCATTCTTCTGGAACGTCTCGCTCATAAGCTCGCGGCCGCGCCTGCGGATTCGATGGCGCACGAAGGTGTCGTCGTCCTGCAGCAGGGGCTGCAGTGGTTGGCGCTGCTTCGGCAAAACCGGAACAGCTTGATCGAAGTCTAATAATGTCCAACTCCGATGGAGCGCAACGGACGACAGATGTTTCCAAATCCGATAACGTCTCGCTGAGTGCCGGACAGGAACGCGATTTGCTTTGTGCCCTTTCCTATCTGTATCTTGCATGTGGGCAGAGCGCAGAATGCCTGGCTCTCTTGCGGCTCATCGTCCGCGACGACTCTGAAGATGTCGATCTGCTGCGGATTCTCGCCTACGCCCTCATCTCGGAAGGCCTCGGCGATGAAGCGCTGCCGATCCTGGATAGGCTGGACGCACTTGATGATGAATCGTCTTCGCGCGCCTCTTTGATGCTCTTGCGTAGCCATGCGCTGCGGCGGGCCGGCCTCATAGACGAGGCACGCGCGGTTTTCCAAAACTATGTTTCGTTGCGTGACAGCAACGGCCCTATCAACCAACGATCGGAAGGTCCCCATGGCCAGCGTCCTGCGTAACATCATTGCGGGCGCGTCGGCCAGCTCCGATTTGATGGTTGCGTTGGCACTGCTTCTGACGGTCAGCATGATGATCATGCCGATCCCGATAGTGGCGATCGATACGCTTATCGGCTTCAATCTGGGTTTCGCCATATTGCTGCTGATGGTTGCTCTCTATATCAGCACTCCGCTTGATTTCTCGTCCTTGCCGGGCGTCATCCTGATTTCCACGGTATTCCGCCTGGCGCTCACCATCTCGACGACGCGGCTGATCTTGGCTGAGGGGGATGCCGGCAGCATCATTCACACGTTCGGTGATTTCGTCATATCGGGAAACATCGTCGTCGGCATTGTCATATTTTTAGTCGTGACCATGGTGCAGTTCATCGTCGTCGCCAAGGGCGCTGAGCGCGTGGCGGAGGTGGCGGCGCGCTTCACGCTCGATGCTCTGCCAGGCAAGCAGATGGGGATCGATGCGGAGCTGCGCAACGGCCATATCGATCAGAACGAAGCCCGCAGCCGGCGCGCTACATTGGAGAAAGAAAGCCAGCTTTATGGGGCTATGGATGGCGCCATGAAGTTCGTAAAGGGCGATGCCATCGCAGGCTTGGTGGTCATCTGCATCAACATGCTGGGCGGGATCACCATCGGCCTGCTCTCCAAGGGCATGTCTTTCGAGGCGGCGCTGCATCAATATACCTTGCTGACGATAGGTGATGCGCTCATTTCACAGATTCCCTCGCTGCTGCTCTCGATTACAGCCGGGACGATCATCACTCGTGTCAATGGGGTTGTAAGGCTCAATCTTGGTACCGACATCGTTAACCAGCTCACGGCCAATCCGCACGCATTGCGGCTATCTGCCTGCGTCCTGGTCGTCATGGGGGCCATTCCGGGTTTCCCGCTCCCGGTCTTTCTCCTCTTGGCCGCAGTCTTTGCGGCAGCGAGCTTTGCCGACGGTGTGATCCAAAGCGCCAAGAAAGGCGCCGATGTCTCTCGCCCGGCTCCCGAACAGTCTAACAAGCAAACCGTGCCTGCGGGGGCACTTCCCGTCGCGGTGTTCCTTGCGCCCAGTCTGACACGGCCGATCGACAAGGACGAATTGCAACAGCATATTGAGCGCGTTTCGGGTCTTGTCTCAGCTGATCTTGGCATCACGATTCCGCGCATCCCGGTTGAGGTTGACGAGCGCTTGCCGGAGTTGCAGTTCAGGGTGGATGTCGAGGGCGTGCCGGTCGATCAGGGTTCGATTGATCCAACGCAGCTTTTACTCCGCGACGATCCGGCCAATATTGAATTGAGCGGCATCCCGTTTCGGCGGGAGGCGGAGACGGATCAAATCTGGATTGAACAGAGCAACGCACCAGCTCTCAAAGCAGCCGGCATCGGGCATCATCGTCCCATTGAAATCCTGGCCTTGCGCGTCCATTCAGCGTTGACCCGCTATGCACAGTGCTTGGTGGGTATCCAGGAGACGCGCCAATTGCTGGCGCGGATGGAGACGGAATATTCGGATCTTGTGAAGGAGGTCTTACGTACGACGCCGATCCCCAAGGTCGCCGACGTCTTACGGCGCCTCCTGGAAGAGGGTATTCCGATCCGGAACACGCGGCTGGTCTTGGAGGCATTGGCCGAATGGAGCGGACGTGAACAAAACGTCGTCTTGCTCACGGAATATGTTCGCTCCGGCCTGAGACGGCAGATCTGCCACCGCTATGCCAACGCACACCGTGTCGTGCCGGTCTTTATCATCGAACGTCAAACCGAGGATATTGTTCGCAGCGCGGTGCGTGACACTCCCAAAGGGCCCTACCTGGTTTTGACGGACGGGCAAAGCGAGGCGCTGCTGTCAAAAATGCGTCAGATCCATTCGAACGCAGTCCGAGGTCAGATCCAGCCCGTTATCCTTGCTTCGATGGATATAAGGCGCTTTGTCCGCGGTTTTCTCACCCGCAATGGGATCGATCTTGCTGTTCTATCCTATCAAGACCTTGCCTCGGACTTCACAATTCAGCCGGTTGGATCCATCACACTCGCAGCTGCGAAGGACAAGGCTCCGTCGGAGGAACTTAGCAACATGCTCGTTGCGGACGATTCACAGGCGCAGCAGTCGATATAAGATGGACCGAATGAATTCACGTCGGAAAGCAGTGCAGTGGCGCTTGGGCCCATTTTGTCTGCTCTCGTTCTCAGCTCTCCTTTCCATTCTAGGGCTCGGCGGTTGCGCCAGCTGGGATAGACCAGCTCTTCAGGTGCAGGAGACGCCGCCGCCAAAATTGCTTGGCGCAAAAGATATCGATCAAGCCATGCGAGAACGCATTGAGTGCGCGGTCGGCCAGAATCCAGACCAGGAGCTTTGCGCGACGCGCTGAAGCAGAAAAGCGTGGATCTGTTGGACTGCTGGAACATCTTTTCAAGTTAATCTAATTGTCGCGGTGTCGCGCTTCGGCGTTACCGTTAGGGTGATGGCGGCCGGACGACATCTCGCTTCAATGATAAGGAGCGCTTCAGACGATCAGGCATCAACGGCCGCCCCCATCGCGGATCCAGCAACGCCATGAAATTGGAAGTTGACTATCCCTCAGTTTCCCCAAGAGCCTAATCTAAATCCTGCCGAGATATAGGGCGAACGGAAGAGCACCCGGCGAGCGTGTAGGTATTGGGCCGCGTGTCACTGCGAGGGCCCGCCATCGTGCCGGCAGGTCAAGCGGCGGCTGAAACAGGCCTTTTCTTCGATGTGATCGAAAATAATAGGCCGCATTGCCCGAAATACGATGCTGCTGTCTCGGTATCCGCTGGAACTGGACCCCCAGGTCGAACTTGACGCTACCGGTGAAATCGGGCGGCGACGAAGGTTGACTTTCGATCAGCGCGGGGGCGTGTTTCCGTTCAAAGCCAATCGCGATGGCACGCGTAGTTGCTGTAAGTCGCTACGCCGCGAGCAAGGTATGGCAGCTGTCTAAACAGGACCGGCTCATTTCTTTTGTAAGCGGCGTGCCTTCCGCACCTTGTTCGGCGTGAGCTGATCGGCAACATGCGAGCCGTCATATACAGTTAAGGCTCGCATATATGGTTGACGATATGGTCGACGCTTCGGAGCCCCGGGGCCGGGTGGATATCCAAGTCGGAGCGGGGCGTCGGCGGCGGTGGAGCGACGCGGTCAAGGGACGGATCGTGGCGGAGTCGTATGCGCCGGGCGCAGTCGTGTCGGAGGTGGCGCGCCGGCACGACCTCTCACCGCAACATTTGTTCGCTTGGCGCAAGGCCGCGCGCGCCGGTCTGCTGAGCTTGCCGGCGGAGGATGCGCCACTCTTCGTTCCGGTGGTGTCGGAGCTGCGTCCCGCTGGGATGTGCGTGGAAGCGGCAACGCGGAACGCGATAACGATCAGCATCGAGATTGGTGATGCGGTGGTTCGGGCCGCGGCGGGGGTCGATCCGGCCTGGCTGCGCGATGTGCTGCGGGCCGTGAGGGCGACCGCATGATCGCGGCTTCGGCGGGCGTGAAGATCATGATCGCGACGCGGCCGGTCGACTTCCGTAAAGGTGCTGACGGTCTCGCCGCGCTGGTGCGCGAGCAACTCCACGATGATCCATTCGCGGGAACGATTTTTGTCTTCCGTTCAAAGCGAGCAGACCGTTTGAAGATTTTTGCCTGGGACGGGTCCGGGCTTGTGCTGCTGTGGAAGCGGCTGGAGCATAGTGCGTTCCGCTGGCCGCCGATCAGCGATGGCGTGATGCGCTTGTCTGCCTCACAGCTCGCTGCGCTGATGGACGGCCTGGACTGGTCGCGCCTGCATACCCGCGACATTGCTCAGCCGAGCGCAACGTCATAAACCCTGTGACCAATTGAATCACGTCGGCTGCAATATTCCACAACGGCCCGCGAATCAGCTTGAGTGCCGGGCGTGAGCGAGACCACGGATCAACTTCCGACCGATATCGAGGCGCTGCAGGCGCTGGTTGCGGCGGCACGCGCGGAGCGCGACGCGGCGATCGCAAAGTGCGACGCGGCGATCGTCGAACGCGACCAGGCGCTGTCGCAAATGGATCGCCTTCAGCATCTCTTGCGCCAGCTGCAACGCGCGCAGTTCGGTCGCCGCTCGGAGAAGCTCGATCCTGAGCAGTTGCAGCTGGCGATCGAGGACATCGAGCAGGCCATTGCCAGCGACGAGGCGGCTCAGGACCGGAAGGACACGGCAGGCGCACGCCAGCGTGCTGAACGGCGCCGGGGCAGCCGTGGTGCGCTTCCGGCCCATCTGCCGCATATCGACGTCACGATTGCCCCGGAGGTGACCTGCTGTCCGTGCTGTCGCGCGCCTCTGCATGTGATCGGTGAGGAGACCTCACGGCGGCTCGACGTCGTCCCGGCGCAGTTCCGCGTGATCGTCACCCATCGTCCCAAATATGCCTGCCGGGCCTGCACGGATGGCGTGGTCCAGGCGCCGGCACCAGAGCGGCTGATCAAGGGCGGCTTGCCGACCGAGGCGATGGTCGCCCATGTGCTGGTCGCCAAATATGCCTGGCACCTGCCACTGTATCGGCAGGCTCAGATGCTGCTGGCGCAGGGTATCGACATCAAGCGCTCGGTTCTGGCGTTCTGGGTCGGCTATGCGGCCGCGGAGCTTCGTCCGCTCTGGCTCAGGCTGCGCGAGACCATTCTGACCGCGGGCAAGATCGCGGCGGACGAGACCACAGCGCCGGTGCTCGACCCCGGCCGCGGCCGCACCAAGAAGGGTTTCTTCTGGGCAATCGCGCGCGACGATCGGCCGTGGGGCGGAGCTGACCCGCCGGCAGTGGCCTACACTTATGCACCTGGTCGCGGAGCCGTCCACGCGCTCAAGCTGCTCGACGGTTATCGCGGCATCGTGCAATGCGACGGCTATACCGTCTACAAGACCATTGCCAACACCGCGCCTGACGCGGCGATCACGCTCGCCTTCTGCTGGGCTCATCTGCGGCGGCGCTTCTTCGACGTTGTCCAGGACGGTCCTGCCCCGATCGCGAGTGAAGCGCTCGAGCGTATCGCCGCTCTCTATGCCATCGAGAAGACGATCACGGGCCGCAGCGCCGATGAGCGCCGTGCCGTCCGCCAGGAGCGCAGCAAGCCGCAGGCAGCGGCGCTCAAGGCCTGGTTCGAGCAGCAACTCACCCGCGTCTCGGGCAAAGCGACAATCGCCGAGCACATCCGTTACGCCTTGAACCACTGGGTTGGCCTGACGCGCTTCCTCGACGACGGTCGCATCGAGCTCGACACAAATATTGTCGAGCGAAGCATCCGTCCTCTTGTCCTTAATCGCAAGAATGCGCTGTTCGCGGGGCATGATGAGGGCGCGGAGAACTGGGCCTGCATCGCTTCGCTGATCGAGACCTGCAAGCTCTGCGGTGTCGAGCCGCAGGCCTATCTGACCGACGTCCTCACCAGACTCGTCAACCTCTGGCCGTCCTCGCGTCTGGACGAACTCATGCCCTGGGCGTGGCGCGCCGAGCAAACTAACAGCCTCGCCGCTTGATGAACTCGCTTCCTGGATCGCGACCGCTCCAGCAGGCCTCCTCCTCGCCACCGGCTCCGTGTGTTCCGACAACTTCAACAACCCGTCGCGCACCGCCCTGCGCCAGGTCGACAAATGCTGTGGCGACAGACCGTAGCGCCGCGCGACGTCCGAGACGATCGCGCCCGGCACAAAGGATTCCGCAACGATGCGTCCCTTAACCTCGTCGCTCCAGCGTCGCCGGACCCGTCGCTGAGATGCGTCGACAACACGCCCGATCATCTATGCACACCGCCCTCGTCAAGACGGAACGCATATTGCCGATCTGCTCAACAGCAACAAGGTGCGGGAGACACGCCGCTTACTTTCTTTTCGGTAAGCGTGGCGGATTAATTGCAGACATCACTGTGGCGCAAGCGCTCGTCACGGTAGCTGATCAACGCGCCTTGCCGTGTTCGATGACGCGGACGAGATGATGGAATGATGACCGCCGACCGGTAGGGCGCCCGAGTTGTACGAAATCGCCCGCCAGTTGCCCGCCAGCGTCTGCAATCTGACACGACACGCGATTACCAGTGCCGGCAGACACTGCACTTTTCGAACCGGCACGCCGTTTGCTTTGTTCGCGGCACCATCACCAAACCAACGCTCCAGCGGTGATGTTCGGGGGCGGGCGCCAGGGCCATCGGCGTCCCGCCCCTGACTTAGCCGTCAGTCGCACCTCGAGCAAACTTTCGATGCCATTTCGGAGCAGTCCAGTTCCAACCTCCGAAAGAGCCGCGACTACCCGAGAGGAACCGATTTAGCACGTGACGGTGTCGATCTCGGTCTCGGTCATTGCCATTTTTCACCCGCCTTGCGCGATTCTGGCCGCGGATTTGCCAACGGAAGTAGGTCAGCAGCGCAACTGCAATTTCATGAGTCACAGACGTGAGGCTTTTTGTCGGGCCGACGACACGTGATCGAAAATCGCCGGGAACGCGCCTTCGGACTGCTGGCATCGAATTCTGCACATCACAAACTGTCAATCGACGTGCAAAACGTATAGCCCCCCCCCCGTCTGGATCGCGCCTTCCAAACCGCGCTTCGTATGCTGCAAAGCTCTCATGTACATTATTGTTCGTTCCTGCAGAGAAAGCGCTGCTGGGGCACGAGGGCACAACAACCCAATGATGTGCCAGGTGCCAGCGGGGGAGGCCGGGCGCTCCGAAACCCCGCCCATCTCCGCACCCGGCCTCCTCCTCAACCCAAGCCGGGAGCAAAGTAAATAAGGGCAACCGATCGCACTCGAGAGCATCGATCTGTGCGGCAATACGCAGTCCACCTTTCTCCTTGCACGGGTCAGCTTCTCGAAAGCCAAGCTTCGTAGAATTCGAACCTGCCTTCAGATGAGGCCACCTAAGACTGAACTGCTCACCCATTCCAGGATACCCCGCTGGCAGAAAGAGGAAGAGAGCACTATGGATTTTAATCGGATAAACGGTGCCGGCTCGCCAGAGTCCCCAATGGGGTACGTTTACTCACAGGAGGAACATGATCTTTTTAGCCAGGCTGTGAATAATGTGAGGTCATCGGCGACCGCCCCCATGCCGGCACAAAATCTGATTTGGAGGTCGAGCGATCCATACGGGAACTTTTCACGCGATGGCAATACCTGGAACAACGACGTGTGGGGCAGTGGTGCAGGGCCTCAGACCATTTCGGTGCATGAAGCGAACCGATGGAGCTTGTGGTCGAACCAGCCTGAAACTGGTGGCATCAAGAGCTATCCGCACGAGGCTGTCCATATCGGAAAGCCGCTCAGTGCAATCAACACTTTGACCTCGACCTTCAATCAGCACGTTCCTAAAAGCGGGGCCTGGGACACTGCCTATGATATTTGGGACAGCTCAAACCAGCAAGAGATCATGATCTGGACAAACTACACCGGAAACTCGGACGGTAGCGGCAACGTTAAGCCCATTTCGTATAAATACGCCCCTTCCGGGGCGTCGATCCCGGTCTATCGCAATGTCGCTGTAGGAGGGACGACCTGGAACGTGTTTGAAGGGAATAATGGTCACAACGTCATCTCGCTCGTGCCCATTTCGAAGAGCAATAGCGGGACAGTGGATATCAAAGGCATCCTAGAGTGGATCAAGTCGAAGGGTTACTTCGGCGACATAAACGTCGGTAGCGTCCAATACGGCGTCGAGATCACCTCATCGCCAGGCGGAATGAACTTCAACTTCGACAATATGACCGTGACCTCGAAGTGAAGATTCGTGGGACGGGGTGATCTGTGCTCATTGTAAGCCACGCCGGCTAACGGTCTCAGCCTGCGGCTTACGACGTCTGAGACTGGCGTGTCATTCGGCCTGCAAATGATTGCCCCCTTAGCCAGAAGACCGGCGTCCCCCTCCGATGGGACGCCCCCATTTACACAAAGATCCACCAGGTCCTCACCAACCCGTTCTATGCCGGCGTTTATGTGTATGGCCGCACCCAGCAGAGCTATCTCGATACGGGCGTCGAATCCGAAAACGCATCAAACAACGCGGCCGCGAGCCGTGACCGGTCTTTAAGGGGGCGGATTCAATCGGTCGTCGCAGCACTCTGAAGTGGGAGGTTGCGATAAGCATTCGAACGCGGCGATCGGCACGATCTGGACGAGCTCCATTGTCATCGCCAGGACAGGCCGCCTGTGGCGGGGCGTGATGAACAGAGCGGATTCTGGCGGGGGATTGCCGCGGTGACGGTGTCGATCTCGGTCTCGGCCATTGGCATGTTTTAACCCGCCTCGCGCTATTCTGGCCGCGGTTTTGCCAACGGAAGCAGGTCAGCAGCGCAACTGCAATCTGATGAACTACAGACGTGAGGCCTATTGTCGGGTCGACGACACGTGATCGAAAATCGCTGGGAACGCGCCTCGGGACTGCTCGAATTCTGCACGTCACAAACTGTCAATCGACGTTCAAAACTTATAAACCCCCGTCTGGATCGCGCCTTCTAGCCGCGCTTCGTATGCTGCAAAGTTCTCAATGTACGTTTCGCTCATGAGCGCGCGTGGCCGCGCCGGCGGGTCTATACATGTTGACTCGCTCCAGGTTTGTCCCACAAGCCGGCGCCTAAGGGCTATGAGGCCATCCATGAACCACGTCTGGGCGGCAAGATGCGGGTTTTCTCGATGCAATTCGTGCGCCGGGAGCTCCTAATCCGTGTGGATGTGCTCGTCGGCAAGCGATCGCCATCTGCAAGCACAGGCCCGCTGCTCTGGCGCTGCTGCCGACAGGCGGGACCCAAGGATAGCGAATACTACCGGACTTAGTAGGCCTGTAATTTCTCGACTATCAGCTAAGTGAGTAGGGCTGGGAGACACGCCTCGTGCACGCAAAGAGCGGCCGGAAGGGGAGAAACTCGATGCAGTTTGATTTGACCGCGCTGCGCCGCGCCTGTCTTGTGCTGGCCCTGTTTGCCTGCGGCGTGATGGGGAGCGCTTGGGCAGACGATCGGCCGCAGCGTCCCGATGCCGCGACGCCTGCCGGCCAGAAAGGCGGTCCCGGCGCACCGTCCGGCCAAACGCCGTCTATGGCCGAGCCGCATCGTCTGCCGCCGGACTCCACCACCAGGCAAACGCTCGAGCTGCCCGGGCGGACGCTCGCCTTCGCAGCGACCGCAGGCTCCATCCGCCTGTTCGACGACAAGGGCGAGCCGCAGGCCGAGATCGCCTACACCTCTTATCAGCTCGACGGCACCGACCGCGCCACGCGCCCGGTGACGTTCTTCTTCAACGGCGGGCCCGGCGCATCGTCGGCCTGGCTGCAACTTGGCAATGCCGGTCCGTGGCGGCTGCCGATCAACGCCGACGAGGTCACGCCATCGACTTCTTCTGAGGTGAAGCCAAACGCCGAGACCTGGCTCGATTTCACCGACCTTGTCTTCATCGATCCGGTCGGGACCGGCTATAGCCGTTTCGTTGCGACCGGTAAGGATGTCCGCAGGCGGTTCTTTTCCGTGGACGGCGATGTCAGCGCGCTCGCGCTGGTGATCCGCCGCTGGCTCGAGAAGCACGACCGCCTGCTATCGCCAAAATATGTCGCGGGCGAAAGCTATGGCGGCATTCGCGGGCCGAAGGTCGTAGCCCAGTTGCAGATGCAGCAGGGCGTCGGCGTCAAGGGCCTGATCATGATCTCGCCCTTGTTCGACTACCGCGAGTTCAACGGCACGAGCCTTCTGCAATATGTCGCAACGCTGCCGAGCTATGTTGCGACCGTGCGCGAAGCCAAGGGGCCGGTGAAGCGGGCCGATCTCGCCGATGTGGAAGCTTATGCACGCGGCGAGTTCCTGGCCGACCTCG
Organism: Bradyrhizobium sp. CCGUVB23; assembly: GCF_024199885.1. Taxonomy (NCBI): domain Bacteria; kingdom Pseudomonadati; phylum Pseudomonadota; class Alphaproteobacteria; order Hyphomicrobiales; family Nitrobacteraceae; genus Bradyrhizobium; species Bradyrhizobium sp. CCGUVB23. Next base: position 2,347,507 of record NZ_JANADQ010000001.1, on the reverse strand, counting down.
TCAAAGGCGAGGCGGACAGGGAGGTGACTACGCGTCTGGCCGACAAGGTCGCCACACTGACCGGCATCGACCAGGCGGTGAGCCGCAGGCTCTCGGGCCGCTTCGACATCGGTGAATTCCGCCGTGAACTCGACCGCAAGAACGGCAAGGTGACCGGCCGCTACGATGCCTCTGTGCGCGGCTTCGATCCCTATCCGGATTCCGGCGCCTCCCGCTTCGGCGATCCCTCCGGCGACACGCTTCAGGCGCCGCTGACCAGTGCCGCCGTCGATCTCCTCACGCGCAAGCTGAACTGGCGGCCGGACGGCTCCTATGAGGTGCTGAACGGCGCGGTTTGGCGGGGGTGGGATTTTGGCGGCAGACCTCCCGAGTCGCTGTCGGGGCTGCGCCAGATCCTTGCGACGGACGCGAAGATGAACGTGCTGGTCGGGCACGGCCTGTTCGATCTTGCCACGCCTTATTTTGCCTCGAAGATGTTGCTCGACCAGTTGCCGGCCTTTGCCTCGGTGCCGCGGGTCAAGCTCGTGGTCTTTCCAGGCGGCCACATGTTCTACTCGCGCGAAGGCTCGCGGCAGGCGTTTCGCGCAGAGGTCGAAGCGATGATCAGGCCCACGGCGAACTAGGTCACAAGCAAGTTCGGGTTCGCGCGCGTATCGTAGATCAGCGTTTCTTAGTGCGAGACCGCAACCGAAATCCTAGCCCCATATGATTGCTTCCGAGAGTCCCGGCTACGACCGATCTTGCTCGCGGCCCGCAGGCTTGCGGAGAACTCCAACTCCGCGCGCTCCAGGAACAGCCAGCTGCACCTCACCTACGAATTCCTGCGGGCCGTCGGTCGTATTCCGGCCGGTGCCGTGATGCTGAGGGCTCGACCTATGTCGCGAAATGCGCAATCGCCGCTTGAGCGAACAAGATGCGGTCACGGGCAAGCTTTCGAGAAGCTGACGAGGCCCACCTTCCCCGAAGGCGTAGGCGTGGCGTCGCTCGCGCCAAAGCGCCAGTGCACTGGAGCGGTCTCAGCGGTTCAGACAATTGCCGCATGCACTTGTCGCTTAACGACCTTTCTTTTCGACCTCACTCAATCCAAGCCGCCCAGATGCATATGTATATTCCAGGGCCGCCCGCCGTGCGTCTTCGATGAGATTGGCGGCGGCACTATGCCCCCCGTCGAGATTCTCATAGTAGAAATAGGGCTGGCCTAGCTCAGCGAGCCTTGCGGCTGCCTTGCGGCCATGGGCCGGATGAACGCGGTCGTCCTTTGTGGAGGTGAGAATGAAGGGGGCCGGGTAGGTCTGGCCCGGCACTAACTTCTGATAGGGCGAGTAGGCCTGGATCCATTCGCGCTGCTCAGGCAAGGCGGGCGCGAATGCTGAATCTGGCGCACGCGAGCTCAATGCTCGGACTGATGGGCAAGAAAAAGGGCCGCTTGATTGACAAGCGGCCCAAGTCTAGGGAGGAAACGCCCAAGGAGGGCAGCGGCAGCGCGAGACGCTACCGCACTGCAATAATACGCGACCGCACTGCACACGCAAGTCTTTTTCGCCAAGTCTTTTTCGCCAAGTCTGTGCGAGGCACCATCCACGCCGGTTGCCTCCGTCACCTGTGCTCGATGACTAACGCCATGTCGGGAAACCGATCCGTTTAGCGTCTCGCCGGCAAGTGTTTTGCAACTCCAAGCTCGCGTCCGAGCCGTTGAAATCCGAGCGACCCATAGAGGGCTTTCCTACCGGCACGATTGTGATGGAGTCATGTGGTGCTCACTGTCGAGGACGTCGAAGCATTGCTGGCATCGCGACTTGGTGGGCGTCAAGGTGCGGGACGTCGGCTTGAGGTCGTATGGACTGTACCTGTTGTCGTTGACTGTCGAAAACCGCGCAAGAATGACGACGAGGTCGACGGCGGTAGAGCGAAGGCGTCCGCACGCGCGCTCACCAATCGCGCCGAAGCGGGCGGACGCCTTTGCGGCGACGACCAGCGTCTGAGTTGAGGAATAAAAGACGCGGGGCACGTCTCCGGGCGCCCTGAGGCTCCTTTCGACGTACCCCGCTTTGCGCCTGCCTTATGGTAGATCTGCGGGTAATCAGCGCCGCAGAAACAAAGCCGGCGTAACACCGATCTCAACTGGCAAGTGGGGCTCGATGTCACGCCCCACGGACGGTGCGCGGCCTGCACTATCGCACTGTCAGCGCATTCCGTCGACCTTTTCCACCAACCTCCGGCGGCGCTCCGAAAGGACCGCCGCGGATGCTCACGGGCCGCTTCTTTCTGTGCGGCCGCTGCCGTTCGCAGGTAACGATCTGCCGCAACTGCGACCGGGGACAACGCTATTGCGGCCATGACTGCGCCCGTGCTGCCCGCCGCGAGAGCCTGCGCGAGGCGGGACGGCGTTATCAGCGCAGCCGCCGCGGACGCCTGGCGCATGCGACCCGCGCCCGACGATACCGGGCGCGGCACAATAACGTGACGCATCACTCTCCACCCGCATGGCCTGTCGGTTCACTACTGCGCCGGCCTGCGGACGATGTCGTTGTTGCACCTACTGACGTCGGCGAGCGAGCGACGACATCGATCATGCCCATGCCGAGCTGTCGGTTCTGCGGCTGTCGGTTGTCGCTGTTCCTTCGTACCGGCTTCGTGCGTCGCCGGGGGCCTCGTCATGCTCACCCCTATGGAGGCCGAGACCCGACCGATGACCGTTACCCCTGAATTGGAAGCGCAGATCCTGCGTCTGTATCACGTCGAGAAATGGCGCTGCGGCACCATTGCGAAGCAGTTGCACGTTCATCACACGACCGTGCATCGCGTCCTGACCCAGGCCGGACTGCCCAGGAATAGGCCGATATTGCGCCCCACGAAGATCGAGCCCTATCTGCCGATCGTCCTGAAGACGCTGGAGCAGTTCCCCGCACTCACGGCCAGCCGCCTGTATGCGATGATGCGTGAGCGCGGCTACCGCGGGTCGCCCAGCTACTTCCGGCACCTGATCGCTCTGCACCGTCCACGCAAGCCAGCCGAGGCGTTCCTGCGGCTGCGCACGTTGCCGTCTGAACAAGGGCAGGTGGATTGGGGGCACTTCGGTCACATCGAGATCGGTCGCGCCCGCCGTCCGCTGATGGCGTTCGTCATGGTGCTGTCGTACTCGCGCGACATCTACCTGCGCTTCTTCCTCGATGCGCGCATGGAAAACTTCCTGCGCGGCCACATCGGCGCGTTCAACACATGGTGTGGGCTGCCCCGGGTCCTGCTCTACGACAATCTTAAGAGCGCGGTGCTCGAGCGCCAGGGCGATGCGATCCGATTCCATCCCACGCTGCTTGCCTTCGCCGGCCATTATCGGTTCGAGCCGCGTCCTGTCGCGGTTGCCCGGGGCAACGAAAAAGGCCGTGTCGAGCGCGCTATACGGCATATCCGGGAGGCATTCTTCATCGCCCGCAAGTTCACCGATCTCGACGAGCTGAATGCCCAGGCCGAACAATGGTGCCGATCCGAAGCGGCGGACCGACCATGTCCGGAGGATCGCGAGATGACAGTACGCCAGGCGTTCGCAAAGGAGCAACCACTGCTTCTGCCGCTGCCCGCCAACCCGTATCCCGTTGAGGAGCAGGTCGCCGTGAAGGTCGGCAAAACGCCCTATGTGCGGTTCGACCTGAACGACTACACGGTTCCCCATACCCATGTTCGGCGCATGCTGAGCGTGCGGGCCGATCTCAGCCAGGTCCGGATCTTCGACGGCGCGCAAATGATCGCCAGTCACCGTCGCAGCTATGATCGTGGCCAAGAGATCGAAGACCGACGACACCTGAAGGATCTCGCCGAGATCAAGCGTGAGGCGCGCCAGCATCGCGGCCTCAACAGCCTCACCCGAACCGTGCCGGTCTGTCAGACCCTGATGATCAGGGCCGCCGAACGTGGCGCCAACATCGGTGCGCTCACGACCGCGCTGCTGCGGCTGCTCGATCGCTACGGCGCAACGGAATTGCAGGCCGCCGTCGAGGACGCTTTGCGTGCGGGCTCCGTCCATGCGGCGACGGTCCGCGCCGCACTCGAACGTCGGCGCCTTGAGCGTGGTGAACCGCCGCCCGTCGAAACCAGCCTGCCCGAACATGTGCGGCGCAAGGATACAACGGTCCGGCCGCACCGCCTCGACAGCTACGACCAACTGACCCCTTCTGGAGATAACGACGATGAGCACTGATGATGCCCTGCTGAACCGCGCCAAGGCGCTGCGCCTCAACGGCCTGGTCGAACACTGGGACGAAATCGCCGGCGCCCCATGGCTGGCCCCCATGCTGCAATGGGAGGAGGAGGAACGTGCCCGGCGCTCGCTGCAGCGACGCCTGCGCGACGCCAGGATCGGTCACTTCAAACCGATGGCCGATTACGACTGGCTCTGGCCCAGGCGCCTCGACCGCGCCGCAGTGGAGCAATTGATGTCGCTGTCCTTCATGAACGACGCAACCAACATCGTCTTCGTCGGACCAAACGGCGTCGGCAAATCGACCCTCGCGCAGAATATCGCCTACCAGGCGCTCATCGCCGGTCACTCGGTCTTGTTCCGATCGGCCAGCGAAATGCTCGGCGAGCTTGCCGCCCTCGACAGCGATACCGCTTTGCGCCGAAGGCTCCATCACTACGCCGCCGCCGACGTTCTGGCGATCGACGAGGTGGGATATCTATCCTACTCGAACCGTCACGCAGACCTGCTGTTCGAACTCGTCAGCCGGCGCTATCAGGCCCGCTCCACAATCGTGACCACCAACAAGCCCTTCGCCGCATGGACGGAGGTCTTCCCAAATGCCGCATGCGTCGTCAGCCTCGTCGACCGCCTCGTGCACCGATCCGAGGTGATCTCCATCGACGGCGAATCCTACCGCCTCAAGGAAGCTCTGGAACGCGCCGAGGCCCAGAGCACACAGCATCGAAGCCGGCCCGCCAGTACCAACGAGAAGGAGCACGTTGCATGACCAGAAACCACCATCAACCATCCGGCCTCAACTTCGGGATCAGCTTCCTCATCAATCCCGAATGGACCCCGGAGCAGGCGCTCGCTGTCCACGAGCTCCTCAAGGATCTATCCGACAGCATCTGGTCGCACTACTGCCTCAAGATCCAGGAACTCATCCAGGAGCAACAAGCGCCGGCCGATCACCGCGACGACGAAGAGCAACCACACTCCTTCTGAAACACACACCACTGCGACACTCGGCGGCGGCCTTTGCGGGCCGCCTTTTTAGTTCCCTCACCATCCTACCGCCCATTCTTGTCGTCATTTTTGTGCGGATTTAGAAAGTCACCAACACCTGTCCCACGTCAATGTTCGCAAATCATAGCTTTGCAATCGTCGGCTCGGGAAAGAAGGCCTTTCATCATTTCATGGTCGATGGCGACGATCTTGACGACGTCGGCTAAGGCTGCAGATTTCGCCAGATCGAGCAACGATGCATGACAACACTCTAAGGCACCAGCGCGATCCTCGCGCGAATGACGCCGCACCGAGGCTTGATCTGGGGCTGCGCAGTCCTGGCCATCGATTTTGGAGCGCTTGCGATTATTGATGGCTATGTTGACGTTCGTGTGAGCGCCGTCGCGAGCGTTGGGATCGTGTTCGCGGCACTCGCAGTCCAGCATATTACATTCACGAACTGGTTTTCTCGGGCTCGCCCGGCCGGGCAACGCGGGCACAGATGTCGCGTTCCTGACTTCGGTGATGTCGGCGTTCGCGTTGGTGGCTTCGCAGCGAGTGGATTGATCGCGGCGAGATTCGGCTAAGCGGTCACGCTGATATTGCCGGGCCTCGGCTATGCTTTCTCGGCCTTGCTCGCTGCGGCATTGCTCCGCCAATCTGACACTGCGGTGCCTGGCGAGGGACTGATGCTCGGGCACACGCAGTCGAGCGGATTTGCGACCAGAAGCGTTTTGGATTCCCCAATCAGGCCGGTTCTGATCCAAGCTTCCTGCTGGCGAAGGAAGCCCGCAAAGCCGACATCACGTCTCTGCCGACCATGGCAGGTTCGATGCAGGTCCACTCCATTTGCGCGGCGCCAAGATCCGCGACCATGACAAGGGGGCCGCACATGGCGGCCACGACATCCTGAGAGCCTTCATGGCGGTCCAATCGGCAAAACAGCATGGACACCCCCTTGCAACTGGATGGCCGCTTCACAGCTCAAGCCCGTGGTCCGCGAGCACCTGACGCGTCAGCGCGCCCTTGATCTCGCGAGCGATCTCGTCACGGACCTGGACTCCGAACTGCCGCTCGGCATCTCTGTTGCCGATCAGGTCATGATCGGCAAGCCGTTGCTGGAGGCGGCTGTCGAACTCTTCGCCCATCGCTTCGACGAGCCGATCCTGCATCTGTGCATGGGCTTCGGGGACGATCCGGCTCATCACCGTCTCCCAGGGCTGCCACCGGGTTGCCAGATAGTCGGCGAACCCCGTCGCCTCCTCCTCGCGCACCCGCGTCTCGGCCGTGCTGAGATCGTCGTCGGTAACCCATGAGACGCCGAAGAAGCGCATGTCCGGGGCGATGTGCCGTAGCTCCAGCTTCTCGCGCAGCTTGACCTGATAGGCGAGATAGACCTCGATCTCGTCGACAAAGCGGAGCGAGTTGACCTTCTCCCGGGCGATTCCCTCGAGCGCGCCCAGGCGGAACAGAATGCGGCCTTGTTCGACGAGATCACCGAGCCGATGGTCATAGGCGCCGCCCTCGACGTCAGCGCTCAGACGTGCGCTCTGCATGCCGTTCCAGGTCAAAGTGATGCGATCCTCGCAGCTCTCGCTCGCCCCGAAGGCCAGCTGAAAGTACTGCTGGCGCAATTGCGGCCTCATCGCCGCCTGCTGCAGATCTTCGATCACGGCCTGCCGGAACTGGGGATTGCCAGAATTCACGGTGTCCCGCAGCCTGTCGAGAAAGCGCGCGTATTCGGGAGCACCCGCCTCCTCGGCGAAGTTCTGCCAGGCGGCCAATGACTCGGGCGCCTCGTCGAGCCAGTCCGCCACCACTTCGGGCAGCGGCCGCGCCTGAGTTTCCGCGATTGCCTCGTCCATCGAAAAGAAGACCCGAGGACCGACATAGCCTGGCGCATTCATGGCTGCTGCCAGATTCGTCCGCACCCGCTCGGATAGCGGATTATTCTCCAGATAAGCCATACACCCAGAACCCAGCTGCGTTAGCAGGGACTCCGGCAGGCTGGCCAGCCGGTTGTCGCGCGCCTCGAGCACCTGGAGCTCGGCCGGGAGGGTCTCGGGCAGACTGGTCAGCCGGTTGCCGCTGGCATGAAGCCTCTGGAGCTCAGGCGGGAGAGTATCGGGCAGGCTAGTCAGCTGGTTGTCGCGGACGAAAAGCAACTGGAGCTCGGAGGGGAGGCTCTCGGGCAGGCTGGTCAGCCGGTTGCCGTCGGCTTCGAGCTCCTGAAGTTCGACCGGGAGGGTCTCAGGCAGGCTGGTCAGCCGATTGCCGCGGACATCGAGGTCCTGGAGCTCGGCCGGCAGGGTTTCTGGTAGGCTGGTCAGGTGGTTGCTGCCGACGGCGAGTGTCTGTAGGCCCTCCGGAAGTGTTACGGGCAGGCTGGTCAGCTGGTTGCCAGCGATGGCGAATGACTGAAGGGCCGCCGGCAGGATGTCAGGCAGACTGATCAGACGATTGTTGCCGACTTCGAGCGTGCGGAGTTCGGCCGGAAGGGTGTCGGGCAGGTGCATCAACTCGTTGTCGCTCACATTGAGCATCCGCAGATCGGAAGGGAAGGCGGCGGGCAAGGTCGTCAGGCGCAGGTATGACAGCTCCAGCCGTGCATAGACGTCGCCGGCCTCTCCCCAGGCTTTGATTCGTCTTACCGCTTCTTGCCGCTCCTCGTCTTCTGTCTGCCCCTCCTCGCCAGCCCAACTGTTCAGGATATCGTCAAGCTGCGATTGCCGGAGGATGGGGTTTTCAACGTTCTTCGGTTCGCCGGTAGGGCCGGCGGGAGAGGCCCGCCCGTCGCTCGAGGCTTCGTCCCACTGCGCCGCTGCCGGGGTGAGCCAGTGCCCCTCTGAAGTATTGCCATCGCCCGACCGAGGCTGTCGGTCGAGGCTCGATGCCTCGAGATTATGGTCCCAAGAAGCTGTGGGGGTCGTTGGCCACTCATCGTCGGCCTCCGCCCACGAATACTCCTCCTGATCGACACGATGCATCGGCAAGTGGACAGCTGAATCCATGCTGTGCCAATAGTCCGTCAGACTGAAACTGCTGGCTGGCAACTGGCCACTGCGATTGGCGGCCGCAAAAACCACATGCTGATTGTCCCTCTGTTCAGAGGTGACGGGCGGATTGGAGGGCAACCGCGAGGTGCCTTCCCCGACGTGGTCTAGCCAGTCCGCATCTCGGTTCGACACAACATAAGGATGGTCGCCGCGACGATTTGGATTGCGGGGCGGGCGCTCGCGCAGGTGCAACTCGTTCAGGTTCTGCTGAAACCCCGTTTGGTCCACGCGAGACTGTTGCAGCTCGTCGTGGTCCGTCCCGGCGAAATCCGGGGTCTCGAATGGGTTGACATTGTTGAGCGGATCCATCCCATTCTCCTTCAGATCCGAACAATTAACGCTGGACCCAGATCGACACCTTCTCGCTAAGAGGCTTAGCTTTCGAGAAGCTGACGAGGAATCCGAATGACAGCTACTGTCCTGCCGGGTCTCCGCCGGACCGTTACCGCTTAACTGCCCACGCTGCAGCTCGACATACCTTTGCCGGACCGTGCCGGCGTTTCGAGAAGCCGACTTCTATAGCCTCTCTCAAGAACGTCCGCGCTTGTGCGCGCCGGCAACGTTCATGTTGGGAAACCGCGATTTCGGTAACATCAGCCAACAGGACATCACCGGCTAAATCGAGCGCCACTCCCGCGAGGTGATGGTATGACGAGGTGCAGGTGCAAGTAAGCCTCTCGCGGCAGCGCCAGGGAATCAGAGATTGCGCAAAAGTTTGCAATCTGTCACTCCAGTTCGATAGCCAGCACCGCGAACCCTGTTCTGCAACCCATGACACGCGAGCCGCGTCCATCGCCGTTGTCGAATGCCCGCCACCTAGAAGCCGATGCAGATGCTCACCTAGCGCGTCAGCTGGCGCGACCATCAATCTCCGCCCACCTGAGCAGCAGCCTGAACGCGCTGCCACGCAACTTCACCGACACGAGGCAAATTTCCATGTATGGCCGAATCCATGGCTCATCCAGCCAGTTCAGCAACGATAGCCACGCTGATGAGGCGGGATATTCGGCAGATAGCCACAGCTTCTTGCAAACGCTTGAAAACATCCACTTGGAATCGAACTCACACGCTGGCTCGTCTTCGTCGCGGGCGTACTCCCTGGTCGACCGCCCCCCTGTCGTGGAGCTCTCAAAGCGCTCATTTGCTGAACAGGCAAAGGCTTACCATGGCGATGAGATCAAGCATATTGCTGCGAACCCACAAGAGTACTCGCCTCACATATCCGACAAGGCCAAGCGCACAAAAAAGGTCGCTAAGAAATACGGAACCACGCAATACGATACCGCGAACGCGCGCTATTTCAGATATCAGCTCGGCAACAAGAGTGTCGGTCTTCTGAGAACGGAGGGCGGATTTGCGATGCGCGACGTGTTTGCAGAAGAACAGTGGCGGAAATCGTTCCCCGGACGAAACGAAGTCACGTCCACCGTAGATCTTCAGATTGTTCATCCGCTCGTCGATAACGCGGGCGATATCCTACTGGAACATCAGCTTCGGCTCGACGGCGATAACGCGTTGCTCCATTCTCGTCCTGCCAATCGAGAAGCCAGAGCCCGCTCGCTGCAGTTGGGCTTTGTTGATGTAGATGCCGATAACATGGTGCTTGATCCCACCCAGCATCCCGAAAAGTGGATCAAAAATCGGGACGACGAATGGCAGCGGGCGGACAAGCCGGGCCTATACTTATCCAAAGCTGAGGACGGTGATAGCCAGAGTGAAACACCGCGCGTCCAGTCCGAGGATGAGTATGACTTTATGTAGGGATCGCTTTCGGATTCCTGGCAGACCAGTCGCGATGGAGAGGACCGAGCCGGCAAACTTGTCGGTTGCTCATTGAAGGCGGCTTACTAAACGGTCGTTCGACGGTATCGGCACCATTCGGCGCTCGGTTACCGTTGCCCGATTTTGCCCACCACGGCGGCGAGGCGTGAGCCTCTCTTTTCGGTAGAAGGGATCGGATAGCTCTTCCGCTTGAGGAGAACGTGCAGGCCTCGCTAACCAAACTGGCGCCTGCGCGATCATCCTTATGTATTCGCGCTGGCGACATCATTCGCCCGTTTCGTGTGGTGTCTGTCGGTCATGCGGCATTGGGCCTGCCTTTCGTTCGGTTCTCGTCATCGGGATCCCGCGAAATTCCCCTCCCGCTTGTCTCAAAATGGGAGGCTTGAGTGCGGTCGGCGCATAAAGATATTGGTCGAGTCCGCTATTTCCGGTGGCGTGTGACGATCCTCATCGAAAATAGCTGATTTGGCGATGTGAAAAATCTTAAGGTGCCAATCTCACTGCATCACCTCATGGATTGTGAATGGTTGCCGCAAGGCCTGTCATCCAAAGGGCGCGACGGGTCGGCCGGCGCCGACGGCATGAGGTGACGAACGGCCAGGCGAACTTAAAAAGGCCGATCCTGACAACCTCTTGGCTTGGACCAAATCCCGGCGGAGAATCGCGCCGCCAGTGCAACGGCACTTCAGCCTGGGCGGATGGTTGCCGAACGGCGACCGGCCATCCCGATACTGGAAGACAAGGTGGCGCAGCGGCAATTCGCCTGTGTAGAGCCGATTTACGAGACGCGTTGCCATCCTTGTACGGTGTCTGACCGGGACGATCGGTCCAAGCTCCCTGCACAACCCAGCGTAACGGGCTCATTGAGGGGGCGGCTGCTGAACAGGAATTCGGCAACAAGCGCGCCTCAATATCATCTTTGGCCCGCCGTGTGCGCGGGCAAGGCGCCGTCCTGGCGCGGGGTATCTGAAGAAGAGGGGCTTTCAGTTCGCCCATCTCGAACAACTGTCGCTGAGGACCCGCGATATAGCATCAGCACAGAGTCCCGCGACGGCATCTGGGCGGAGCGTGGTCGCGCCTGCGCCTCCGCCACAAGACCATTGAGCGTCTGTTCCACGAGTGCGATGAAGCGTGGCGGACCGGAGACAAGGACGAGGCCATTTCCCGGTGCCGGTCTCAAGATGTAGCGCTCGTCAGAAATGTTGAGCGTATCCAGGGTCGCCTTGAGCGCATCGAAGCTGATTGAAGTTAGAAGAAGCAGACGAGTTTGCGCTTCCTTTGCGGTAGACACGTAAAGCATGAGCCCATCGTAATACCATTGAAGATTGTAGAGCTGCGTCAGATGATCGAGGAACTCGCGCGGTGGCAGATCCGGCATGTGCCCGCGAATCCGTCCCTTCACCTCGGCGCTGACGGTGACTCTGATATTGAGGTTGTTGCCGAATTCCTGCAACGCGGCAGAAAGCTCCTGATCTAGAACCGTATAGCGATAAGCGGTCGAGGGTAGCGACAGGGATGCGCCGAGCGCCATCTGTATTCCGCTTGAAACGAAAACGCCGAAACAGAGGACTCCGTTCAAAACGTAACGGATAATGAATCGAATGAGCATTCACGGGTTCTCTTTGACCTAAACCAACAGGAGTAACGTTGCCTAAACGTGAACGCGAAACGTGATCTTTAGATGACCATGAACGGGCGAACTCGTCAGCTTTTCGTCAGCTGGCCTCTCTAGAACGTTGAACCGTTAATGGGCTTGAGCGGCTGGTCGCATCACATCTCGAAGAGAGCGAGGTCGAAGAAAGCGAGGTCTTTCCATGATGATGTTAGGCGCTGCGCCGATGTCTCACACTCTAACCGAAGGTCTGTCCAAGACCTGTTCGGCAACAGCGGTCGACCAACAGGCCCAGTTTCAACAGAGTCTTTTGCAGGCGGCTTCAGTTCAAGACACTGCGCCGCCAGTGGCAGGACCTCCAGTGACAGAAGTGGCGCCAGTTCCGCCGACATCCGAGGTATCACGTACAACAACGCAGGCGAGCCCGCTCGGCGATCGCATCCTCCAAAATCTTTCGTCGATGTATCGGGTCAACGCAGTTCCAAAGGGTGCGGAGCCTGGGCCGGCGTCGGAGCCCCTTTTGCTGAAGCCGGGCGCGGCAGAAACACGTGAGCCGGTCGCCCCCCATGGCCCAGGTGATTTCGAAGCGATGATGGCGAATCTAAAGGATGTTTCTGACGGCGTCATTCAGGTTACGCTCATTTCAAATGGTATCGGCAGCCTCGGTTCATCCCTGAACAAGCTGATGTCGGCCGGCTGAGTGGGGCGAATGATTGGTTCAATCTGTTGTCGCCAAAGCGGCCAGGCTCGTCCATCCAACAAGCGATTTCGCGTTGTGGCCCTGCTGCCGCTGCTGCTTCTCCTTGTCGGTTGCAAAGCCGATCTCTACACCAAAGTGCAAGAGCGTGAGGCGAACGAGATGCTTGCGGTCCTCCTCAAGAACGGGATCGATGCGGTCCGCGTTGCTGCTAAGGACGGGACCAGCACGATCCAGGTCGAGCAGAATCAGATTGCCTCCTCAATCGACCTGCTGAATGGAGAAGGGTTGCCGCGCCATGCTTTCAAGAGTCTCGGCGAAGTGTTCAACGCGGGGGGGCTGATTGCTTCGCCGACCGAGGAACGAGCCCGTTACGTCTATGCGCTGAGCGAGGAATTGTCGCGCACGATCAGCGATATCGATGGTGTCCTCTCAGCACGCGTCCATGTTGTTCTGCCGAAGAATGAGCTGTTACGACGTGACACCACGCCATCTTCAGCGTCGGTTTTCATCCGGCATGACTCGAGGGCAAATCTCTCAATTCTGCTGCCGCAGATCAAGATGCTCGTCGCCAACAGCATCGAGGGCTTATCCTATGACAAGGTGGCTGTGGTTTTCGTGTCGGTCGAACGGCCTGCACTGGAACCGCGGCCGGCGCCTGCAGCCGGTTTCGCCCAAGCATCAGGATTGATTTCAACGCCGTTGCTTGCGGTCGGCATGGGTCTCGGCGGCTCTGTATTCGGCGTACTATCCTACGTCTTGCTGAGCGCTCGTATGCGTCAGCGCAGGCAATCAGCTCACAAAGTGGGCAGGGTTCCGGGGCGTTCGGGTGTGTCCGCCATCGAGGCCGTGCGCAAAGCGATCAACCTTAATGCGGCGTAGTGTGGGTTCCGATATGGCGAGACCGAAGCCATCCGCCGAGCGGCATCGTCCGCTCAAATTGCCCTCCGTAGGTGTTCGTGAGCTTGCCGCCTCGATTCATCCGACCCGCCTTGCCGCGCGTCTTGACACGAACCTCTCGGCTGCGACGTTGCTACGGCTGCAGAAGAGTCCCAGGCTGCAGCTAAGATTGCCGGGGTTGCTGCTCGGCAATGACATGGACTTGAACGGAAGTGACTTCGGGCCAGACCCTCTCTTCGGACGTGATCCGAGCAGGGCTGCTCGGCTCGCTGGCGGTATCTGGCATGCCCGTTCGCTGACAAGGCTGATTTCAAAGCACGATGTCACTATTCTGATCGGGCGCATCGGCACCGAGGTGCAGGCTTTCGGAATCCGACATGCAGCGCATGCGGTTTCGACCGGAGTTATTGCCGATCCGGAGCAACTTGCGCAAGAGATTGAGGACGATGGACATGCCTGTCTCGGCGCTTGGCTCGATGAAGTTTCTGCGCTTGATCGCCGCCGCGTGCTTCTACGCCTAGCTGTCGGAACGGCTGCGGACAATCCTGCCACTGAACACCGCGATGGCGCAGGCCGATTGTTTTCCCTGGTGTTGGCCCAATTGGCGACGGAGGCCCCAGCGGGATGATGGCCGACGACTCCGCGCCGCCCAACACGCCGCACATCCGCCCGCTTGGGCCACTGGTGGCGGCAAGCGATCTTAAGATCTGGCAGAACGCCGTCGAGGCGTGTGCCGCAGCAGAGCGGCATCTAGCGCGGGTTCGCACCTGGGCGCGCAGAGCTTATCAGAAGGAGCGAGCGCGCGGTCATGCCGAGGGGGTGAAGGCCGGCACCGAGGAAATGGCACAACTGATCGCTCAGGCTGCCTCGGAACTGGCACGACGAAAAGCCGTTCTGGAGGAGGAGTTGTCGGCGCTTGTGATGGACATCGTAACCGACCTATTGGGCGCGTTCGACCCCGGCGAGATGCTGGTGAGGACGGTTCGTCACACGATGCTGCAAAAATATGGTGGGGCGGAACTTTCTCTTCATGTGTCCCCCATGGATGCAGATGCGCTTACGCGCGAATTTGCTACCTGCGACGGCCGGGAAGGTCGGCCGGCGGTCCGAATCATTCCGGATCCGGCGCTGCTTCCGCACGAATGCGTGCTGTGGAGCGAATTTGGCAATATCAATCTCGGACTTGACGCGCAGCTTCGCGCCCTGCGCTCGGGTTTTGGGTTAGATCATGAGGCAGGCGAACAGTGACGGCGCCGGGACCAAACTATGCCGGCCCTGATGGAGAGGAGACCCTGCACGCGGCGCTGGCGCGTCTTCGATCTAGAGCAGGGCATGTGGACACGCGTGCCGTACGCGGACGGATCACGCGGGCGATCGGCACGCTCATCCATGCGGTCTTGCCGGATGCTCGTATTGGAGAGCTGTGTGTCCTTCAGGATCCGCGCACCGGATCCTCGCTTCAGGCCGAGGTGATCGGTCTGTTGCACGATGGCGTGTTGCTGACGCCCATTGGTGACCTGCAAGGCATGTCCAGCCGCGCAGAAGTCGTTGCCACCGGACGGATGCACGAAGTGCCTGTCGGCCCCGATTTGCTTGGCCGGGTGATCGACAGCTTCGGCCGTCCGCTCGATGGCAAGGGCGCAGTCAAAGCCACGGAAACTCGCCCCCTGCGCGGCAAAGCGCCAAACCCGATGACGAGACGTATCATCGAGCGCCCCCTGCCACTCGGCGTTCGCGCCATGGATGGTCTTCTGACATGTGGCGAGGGCCAGCGGATCGGCATTTATGGAGAGCCTGGTGGCGGCAAGTCGACGTTATTGTCGCAGATCGTAAAAGGCGCGGCCGCTGACGCCACCGTGGTTGCGCTGATAGGCGAGCGTGGACGCGAAGTGCGTGAATTCATCGAGCGGCATCTTGGGGAGGCGGCGCTTCGCCGCACGGTCGTCGTCGTTGAGACCTCCGATCGCTCAGCGATGGAGCGGGCGCAATGTGCTTATACGGCAACCGCGCTCGCCGAATATTTTCGCGAACAAGGCCTGCGCGTCGTTCTGATGATGGATTCATTGACGCGATTTAGCCGCGCCATGCGCGAAATCGGTCTGGCTGCCGGTGAGCCACCGACCCGCCGGGGCTTTCCTCCCTCTGTCTTTGCCATGCTGCCAGGTTTGCTGGAACGCGCTGGCATGGGGGAGCACGGCTCGATTACGGCCTTCTATACCGTGCTTGTAGAAGGTGACGGCGCGGGCGATCCAATCGCCGAGGAAACGCGCGGCATTCTCGATGGCCATATCGTTCTCTCACGATCTCTTGCGGCACGGGGGCATTTCCCCGCCATCGATGTGCTGTCGAGCCGCAGCCGCATCATGGATGCCGTCGTATCTGCGCCGCATCGCCAGGCAGCATCCTTGTTCCGTGATCTGCTCTCCCGCCATGCAGAGGCGGAATTCTTGATCAAGGTTGGCGAATACAAGCAAGGCAGCGATTTGCTGACGGACCGAGCTATCGCCTCGATCGACGATCTGCGCGAGTTTTTGCGCCAGGGTGAAGACGATGCGTCTACTTTTGAGGAAACCGTTACATGGATGTGCCGTCTGACCGCATGAGTTGCATTCACGCTTCGAGATTGCGGCACGTGAAGGACATGCGTGAGCGTAGTGCTCGTAGTGAGTTGTCCAATATGGAAGCCAAACGTCATATCGCGACCTTAGCCGCGGAGCACGCATGGCAGGAACTTGCAATTGCAGAACAGCACCACACCCAGGCGGAGGCCGAGGTTTACCAGCATTTGACATCGCTCGGTACCTTGTCCGTCGTCGAACTGGATCGTTGCGAGCTCACCCTTGAGAGGCTCGCAATTGAGATCACGTCGAAACGCCAGGCGCTTGAAGACGCGCGTATCGCTCAAAAGCAGGCCGAGACAGCGGCATCGGAGAAGCGGGCGCACTGGGCCAAACGTTTCGCCGCGACTCATAAATGGCGACAAATCGAGACCGACGTTTGGCGTGCGGCCGATACCCATTCGGAAGCGACAGCTGAGCTAGAGGCCGATGATGAAGTCTTGCTTCGCTATGGGAGCGGCTTGCTCACGGCGGTGGCGGAAAGTTCAATTTGATGACAACGGCTAGTCCTGTTGGGCTGCAAAGGTGCTGTCCTGTAGACCCAGCTCCTGCAAGTCGTGCGGACGAGTACGCCAAGTACGAGCCGTCCCAGATTCTGACCCATACTCTCGTCTCGTGGCTCAATACAATCGCGGGGCTCCGCACGTCTTTGCGGAGTAACCTTGGCGATAAGCCGCTATCGGTGCGCGTGGGTCGACTTGTGTGGCAGCAGGAGCCTTCCGCTCCCTCGATGCTCGACTGCGTTTGGGGCGTTGGAGATGATGCGATTGTCTTGTCGATTCCGTATGCGCTTACCGAGGCGTTGATCTCGACAGTGCAGGGCGGCAGTAGCCTAGCTCTATTTTCCGAGCCAAGTCGTTCGCTCGTTCTCGAACTTGCACTCGAGCCGTTGCTCGCTCGTCTGGAGACTGAGACACAGCAGAAACTGCAACTTCTCCATGTCGGAAAGGCCGAGACGAAAGGGCCTTATATCGAATTTGACATCGTCTACGGCCCAGTCAAGGGCAAAGGTCGCCTGCTTCTTTTCTCGCCTCTTGATGGGCCGATACCGCCGGCGTTCCGCGCCTTAGGCGAGCTGCTCGCCAAGTTGCCGCGAGAGATGCGCAAGCTTTCCACAGAGCTACCCATCATCGTTGCAGGAGAGATCGGCGCGCTCCGCGCTTCAGCCTCGCTTCTTCGCAAGACAAGTGCAGGCGATGCTTTGTTGCCAGAGGTCATGCCATTCGCTCATGGCCAGATCATCCTCACTGCGGGTCGGTTATGGACCGCGGCAGATGTCGCCGGCAACCGCCTGATCCTGTGCGGACCATTTCATTCGCGACCGCGCCCCCTGGAGTATGCGCATATGACGACACAACCCGGTCAACTGCAGCCGCCCTCGGAAGCCGATCTCGAGGATATCGAGATCTCGCTTGTCTTCGAATGCGGCCGCTGGCCGATAACGCTGGGAGCATTGAGGAGCATCGGCGAAGGACATGTGTTCGAACTTGGCCGGCCGGTCGACGGCCCGGTCGATATCTTTGCAAACGGGGTGCGCATCGGACGTGGCGACATCGTCCGTATTGGGGACGAGCTCGGCATCAGACTGCGTGGCGGGTTAGCGGGCAATGACTGACATCCAACCAGCAATCCTGGCGCTTCTTGTCATCACGGCCGGGCTCGGCCTCCTGGTCTTCGCCGTCGTCACGACCACGGCGTTCATAAAGGTATCTGTCGTTCTCTTCCTCGTTCGCAATGCACTTGGGACCCAATCGATACCTCCGAACATCGTTCTATACGGCGCCGCATTGATCCTCACCGCCTTCACGAGCGCCCCCATCTTTGAGCAGAGCTACGATAAAATCGCCGATCTGCAGCTGCGCTATCAGACGCTTGAGGATTTTGTAACCGCTGCGAAGGAGGGGCAGGAGCCGCTGCGAGGCTATCTCAAGAAGTTCACCAATGAAGAACAACGAGACTTTTTCCTGTCCTCGACCGAACGTGTCTGGCCAGAGGAGATGCGCGGCAGAGCCACGGTCGATGATTTTGTTATTCTTGTCCCATCTTTTCTAATCTCAGAACTCAAGCGTGCCTTCGAAATCGGATTTCTACTCTATCTTCCCTTTATCACGATCGATCTGATCGTAACGACCATTCTGATGGCCCTGGGCATGTCAATGGTGTCTCCGACAGTGATATCTGTTCCTTTCAAGCTCTTTCTATTCGTGGCCATTGATGGCTGGTCGCGTCTCATGCACGGGCTCGTGCTGAGCTATACAACGCCTGGAGGTTGAGCATGGATGAGACCACTATTCTCACTCATATGAGCCGATCGCTGGTGCTTTTCATGATCTGGGTTCTGCCTCCACTCATTGCAGCGGCGGTCGCCGAAACCGTCATCGGCATCATCCAGGCGGCAACGCAGATCCAGGACCAGACATTGCCACTCACCGTGAAGCTTCTGGTCATTGTTGGGATTATCGGTCTGTTTTCTCCGGTCCTGAGCGCCCCGCTTATCGAGCAAGCCAAGCAGATCTTCACTGACTTTCCCGCGCTCACGACCGGTTACTAGGGTTAGAACTCATTAATCCTTCTGCTTTCACAATACGATATTGATTCGTTTTGAGCGAGATATCGTATTCATGAGCAGGAATCTCTTTTGGCTGAGCGATGAGCAGTGGGAGCGGATTGAACCGCATTTGCCGACGGATGTTCGAGGCAAAGAGCGAGTGGATGATCGTCGCGTCATCAGCGGGATTGTGCATGTGCTCAAAAGCGGCTGCCGCTGGTGCGATTGCCCGGAAGTCTATGGCCCGCCGACGACAATCTATAACCGGTTCGTGCGCTGGGCTCGCCGCGGTGTTTGGGAACGTCTGTTCCGAGTGCTTGCCGAAAACGGCCGGTCGCTGGATACGCAGATGATCGATTCCACTCACGTTAAAGCTCACCGTTCGGCGGCGGGCGGAAAAGGGGGGAGCAAAAGCAGGCTGTTGGCCGTTCGCGCGGAGGGCGTAACACGAAGATCCACGCACTCGCAGATGCTAAAGGGCGACTTATCGCCATCCTGTTGACCGGTGGTGAAGCCCACGATTGCCCGGTCGCGGAGCGCCTTATTCGCCGCGTGAAGCCATCGAAATGCATGCTCGGCGACAAGGCCTACGACAGTGCCGAACTGCGCGACGAGCTCGATGAACGTGGAACCAAACCGGTCATTCCCAACCGCAGCAATCGAAAGCAACCATTCAGGTTCAGCAAGCGGCTCTACAAGCTTCGCTGGCGTATCGAGAGTGCCTTCAACAGATTGAAGGACTTCAGGCGCATCGCCACCCGTTACGACCGACTCGCTCGAAACTATCTCGCCTCTGTTTGTCTCGTCGCCGCTCTTGTATGGTGGGTCTAATGAGTCCGAGCCCTAGTACCTCGTCACAGAGGTTTTGACACTTTGAGCTCGGCCTGATTTGGCGATAGGTTTTGGGTAGGTACGGCCCATTTTGTGCGCGGGCTTTCTCGGTTGTGAACATCTATTTTGTCCGGGGCGCGTTCCACTATTGCGCAACTCTCAGGATGAGAGCGTGTCACCTTGATCGTCGCCGCCCACAACGCGTTGATCGAGGGTATTTGCGGACCAGAAGCGCTGATCTCATTCTCCACGATGAGATCCAGCTGGCGCGCTTGGGGCCGTAGTGGAACGAGACCTTCACCCTGTGCCAAAGGCTGTTCACATCCAAGATCACGAACACGCTCGCGGTGCCCTTGTGCCGTACTCACAGTCGTAGTGCTCGATCTGCCCCGATTTGGGTCTGATCGGCGGGCGCATTTCGCCGATCAGTAAGCATGAACTCCAATCGAGGGCAGCGTCACTTCTGCAATAACCGCTACTTTCTGTCCTCGTCAGCTTCTCGAAAGCTAACCATCGTAGTTTGACAATGTTGGATCTCTCGGTGGCGATACTGCCTTGAGCATCATGCAACAGCTCGAACGGATATTCAACCGAGCTACGTCAAACAGCTCGGAATAGTGTGTTTCTCGCAGGTGAGATGAGGATAGAAATGGGCGGCTGCATCTCTCGGCTGAGCGGAAGTCATGACACCTCTCAGCACGATCAATACGTTCAGGAGACCGAATTTGCCGCTCACGTCCGGTCCTTACGGCCAAGCCAGTCTCGATCCATTCAACGCCAGTCGCCAGGGTCATCTCGCCCCACCGACGACGTGACGACATCGAGCGCTGACGAGGCCCCACGCATTGGCGAGAAGCTCCAATTGCTCTCCCAAACGCTGCAGCGTGCGAGGCAAGCGCAACTTTCATCTGGACTGATGGAATACGGTCAGCAGGTCGCTTCCTATTTGTCTGCCAACAAACAGCCTGACGACCAACTCCTGTCGTTGGACATTGACAATTTTCATCAATTGGCGGCCAGCTATAACCAACGCTCCTCGGACCTTAACCTTAGGCACATAGATTCGCCCGCCCAGTTTCTCGCTGCGCTGGTCCACCAGTCCTCAGATTGCGCCTGGCGCGCTGTCGTGCGACTGAAGGACGGTGAAATGCACCACGTTTCCGCCGATGTTCGGATGCGCGCGGGTGCAGCTCCGACCATCATCGTGATGGAGCCTGCCAACCTTTATACGTTCATAACTTTCTATCTTGGACTGCGGCAGCAAACGATACAACAGCTTGGAACGGAGCCGAAGTGGGCCTTTATCGATGTCGGTGCCCAGAAGTCTGCTGCAGACTGCGTAATGTTTAGTATGCAGTTTGCGCTAGCAGCATACAGGCATGCGCAAACCTTCGACCAGTGGCATGACAACCTTTATCGGCATGGAACGATAGCGGACATTAGTGGCGATCGCAGCGCCTACATGCCTTCGCCCGACGCCATGCTGGAGTTTGCACAAATCAACCTGTTCCACGGGGAGAGGTTTCTTCCGGCATTGTTTTACAAGCACTCGCACTCCAGCGGAGCAATTGAAGACGTCGCAGCTCATCAACCCCGCATTAAAGAAATAGACTTGAGCACTAGCAGGCGAGCCCCAAAAACGGAGCCATTGAGCGAACGCCTCGAAGCTTTTGCCGTTAGACGGGACTCCCGCCAGTATAGCGCATCTATAGAGACGTCGAGAGCAACAAAAATCCGCACCGCGCTGGACGGGATGCTACCCGATAGCCCAACATAGGCCGCGGGGAATCACTCTCGATAGTCGGCGCTAGAGAACTCGTTCTCGGCTGGGCAGGGGCTCACCGTCTCGCACGACAGGCTCTCATGCGCGGTCAGTTTGACCATTTGCGTGCCAGCAGCACCAACGGGAGCGGCCGGCTTGGAGGATTCGAGCAGGCGTTTGTCACCAGCAGCGCTTCTTCCTTGCCCGTGAGACCCCCGGTCCGAAAGCGAGATGCAGGACTATACTATTTTCGCGTCAGCCCCCTTGGTTCACCAAATGGTGCTGATGCTGGAACCAACTGGCGTCATCAGAAGGCAGCCGAGGACAGCTCGCAGCATCGAGGCCCTCACTGATCCCAAAAGCCTCCTGGAGCCAATCTGACTGCCCTGGACGCAACCCGTCAAAATCACTGTGCAGAGCCACCAGCAGCCGTCGCCATGTATGATTTGTCAACCGCCGAGACTCAAAGTCTGATCCAGGCGGCCATTGAACTCGTCGTTGCTGCCGGCCTTGGTGCGGCCCGCCCCGCGGGCATTATGCTGGTGCTGCCCGTATTTACGCGTCCGCAGATCGGCCGGCTGATCCGCGGCTGCCTGGCTGTTGCGATCGAACTACCATACTTGACGCAAGTCGCCGATGGCCTGAAGGCGCTGGATCCGGACACACGTCTGCTCAAAATCACACTACTCGGTCTTAAGGAGGCGTGTGTCGGACTGATGATCGGTGCCCTGCTCAGCATTCCACTCTGGAGCCTTCAGGCCGTCGGCGAGATTATCGACACGCAACGAGGCATCAGCAGCGTGGTCACGCCCGCCGATCCCGCGACGCGTAGTCAGGCTTCGGCGACGGGACTGTTTATCGGTATCACCGCGATCACGATCTTCGTCGTATCAGGGGGGCTGCAAACCATGATCAGCGGGCTTTACGGCAGCTATCTGATCTGGCCGGTTTATCAGTTTGGACCCACGCTGAGCATGCAGAGGACAATGGAGTTGTGGGGTGTGCTCGACAGCATCATACGTACCACCCTCCTGGTCTCTGGGCCTGTGGTGGCTTTCCTGTTGCTGGTCGACATATCAGCGCTCTTGCTCGAGCGCTTTGCGCCGCAATTGAACCCGAAGGATCTGACTTTAACGATCAAAAATATCGGCTTTGCGATCATCATGGTCACTTACGCGGTATATCTCATCGAATACATGCAATCGGAAATCACGCAGTCGGGCCGCGAGCTGGAGAGGCTTGAAAGGCAACTGAAATGAGCGACACGAGCGAAGAGAAAACGCACGCCGCCAGCGACAAGAAGCTAAAAGATGCGCGCAAGAAAGGAACGGTTCCGCACAGTACCGATCTCGTCAAAGCCGTCAGTGCTTGCGCCGGTCTCGGCTATCTCTGGCTGGAAGCGAGTTCCATCCAGGGCAAGTGCCGTGAAGCGCTCATGCTGACTGACAAGCTGCTGAATCAGCCGTTCAATATTGCGGTCGATCTGGCGCTCGGCGTCTTGCCCGAACTTGCCCTCCGAATTGTTGGCCCGCTCCTTGGGAGTGTTGTCATCTGCGCAATTCTGACGGCAGTCCTGGCCAATGGTGGACCGGTGTTCTCCACGGAGCCGATGACGCCGAAATTCGAGAACATTGATCCCATCAAAGGGTTGAAGCGCATCGCTTCTTTGCGTTCCCTCGTCGAGCTTGGCAAGAGCTTGTTCAAGCTCGTCTGCCTCGGCGCGATCTTTCTCCTTGTCGTTGTCGGCGCGTGGAGGACACTGGTCTATCTGCCGGTTTGCGGCATGGGCTGCTTCGACTTCCTCTTCACAGAAGTGAAACTGTTGATCGGAATTGCCTGCGGCGCGTTTCTGATCGTCGGATTGATCGATCTCCTCCTCCAGCGCTGGTTGTTTTTGCGCAACATGCGCATGACTGAGAGCGAGATGAAGCGCGAGCACAAGGAGCAGCAAGGTAATCCGGAGCTGAAACGGGAACACCATCGTCTCCGGCGGGAGCAGGCGAATGAGCCCCCGCTCGGCGTGCATCGCGCAACATTGATCTTGACTGGGGGAAAGATGCTGGTCGGGCTGCGCTACGTCCGTGGCGAAACCGGCGTGCCGGTCCTGGTTTGCCGCGGTGAGGGCGAAGCGGCTTCGCGACTCTCGGATGAGGCGCGAGCCCTTCGTCTCAGTATTGTCGATGACCACGGCCTGGTCCACGAGCTTATCCGTAAGACCAAGCTTGGCAGCCCCATTCCTATGCAGTATTTCGAATCTGTCGCAAGAGCACTCCTTGCCACCGGCCAAGTCTAGTTCGTGTTGCGAAAGACGTCGCATGACGAGTGGGGACGTTGATCGCTACCGAGACGGCTGTGCGGCCTGGGTTCCGCTTGAGGTGGGATCTGATGATACCTTGTTGTTAGCTGTGCCCAAGTTGCTGCTATTGCCTGTCGCGAAGCTTTTATATGTGGCAACGGGAATGGCCGCACGATTGCCATCACTCGGCATAACGGCCTGATTGTCGAGCAAGTCGTGCGGATCGTTGACCATCCCGGCCAGATTATTGCGGATCGAGCAGCCAAGCGTCGGGTCGAAAGAATTGTCGTTCACTGAAGGGCCGACGATCGACATCGACGGACAGACCGGAGGGTATGCCTCATACGTAATCGCCTCGATTCGCGCGGCAGAGCCATCGCGCCGGTCGATGGATGGGCCCAAGAAGCGGATATTGTAAGGGTCGACGCCCATTGCGCGGGCCTCACTGGCTATCTGCGCTCCGAGCCGAGGTGAGCCGGTGATATCGAGATGGAGCGCGTCACGCCGACCGCGACTGGTACTGGCTATGAAATACCGCAGGCGCTGCCGCTCAGTCCCTCGAAGGCTCTGTAACAGCAAGACGTTCTTCTCCTGTTGAACCATGATCGCTTGTGAAGTCGGCTCGGGATAGATCGGCGCGCTGCTTGTGCAGCCACCTAGGCTTACCGTCAGAGCGATCAGGGGGCGCACGATTCGAAATGTCATTGGTCGATCCTCATTCGATGATATGGCCGCCACCCCGTGTCGTGCTTGGTACGCTAGTCGGGGGAGCGCCGCGACCAGGCGGGCGAGTTGCCATCGTGTTCGTCAGACTGCGCGCGAGGTCTGAGGGCGGTGCGGTGCGGTCGGTGGGGGCACTCATCGGCCTCGTGTTCGATCGTGGCCGCACAACGTAGGGCGTGACGATAATCACGAGTTCCGTCTCCTCCTGTTGAAATGAGGATGAGCGAAACAGCGCACCAAGAATCGGCACGTCGCCGAGCCAAGGGAAAGTCGTAATATCAGTGCTGAAGTTGCGCCGAATGAGCCCACCGATTGCAAAGCTTTGGCCGCTGGCGAGCTCGACGACCGTGTTGGCACGCCGGGTGGAGAGAGCCGGCACGGAGATGCCGTTGATGGTGACCGCGCCTTGTGTCGATAGTTCGCTGACTTCGGGCTTCACGCGGATGTTGATCTGATTGTTACTGAGAACGGTCGGCACGAACTCCAGGCTGACGCCGAAGTGACGAAACTCGACGGAGACCTGCCGATTGTCCTGCAAGACCGGAATGGGAAATTCGCCGCCTGCCAGGAAGCTGGCGGATTCGCCCGACATTGCGGTGAGGTTCGGTTCAGCAAGTACGGAAGCGAGGTGCTCGTGGGCCATTGCATCGAGTACAGCGCTGACGTTGACATTGCCAGTGTTGACTCCGATCCTTGCCGTACCGCCGCCCTGCGCCGCGCCGTTACCGCCGCCACTGCCACTGACCAAGCCGAGCGTGAAAGGGCCAGCTTGACCGGACGCGGAGAGGTTGACGCCGAGCTCCTTCATGGCGCTCCGGGAGACCTCCGCCACGCGCACGCTCAGATTGACCTGCAATGACCCAGCCACCTGGATCTTGTTGACGACGAGCGCGCCGGCGCCGAGAAATTGCTCAGTCACTTTCATTGCGCTATCGACGATCTCCGCATTGGGCGCCGTACCGCTAAGGATGGCGCCGCGCGGGGTATAACTGACCTGGATCGGATAGTCGCCGACCTGTGCTTTCAGCGTGGCGCGCAAATCCTCGATCGGCTGCGTGACGACAACACGCAGCTCAGCGAGAGCCTCCCCGTTCTCGTTCAGTGCGAACAAGCTGGTCCGTCCCGATTTTTTGCCAAAAACGAAGATGGTATTGTTCGACGGCGCCTGATAGTCCGCGATCGTAGGATCGGCGACAAAGATGCTCGCAGCTGGCGCGGGCAGATGAATTGTCTTACCGAGCGAAGAGGAAAGGGTCAGTGTCCCGCTAATGCCGTCAGGAGCCGTACGCGGCGGCCCCCCTCCATCATTCCGCTTGATCTGAGCTGCGGCCGCGAGCGGGCATAGCAGAACGACCACGCACAAAAGATGCGAAAGACAAGGAAGAAAGGCGGATAAAAGGGCGCTCACAGCGATCGATACGCGACGGACGCCCGCATGCTTATCAAAAACGATGTTCAAGACAGTCTTTTCTTTCAAGTTCGATTGACTACGCGGCCGACGCCGCGCCTTTTAATTCAAGGACGTAGCCGATCCCGCGCGCGGTTTTGATCCGTAGCGTTGCGCCGGACTGACTCAAATGACCGCGTAAACGATAGATTCCGACCTCAAGCGCATTGGTCGAAACCTCGTTGTCAAACGCATAGAGGCCATCCTCCAATGACGCGCGCACGACGGTGCGGCCTGCGCGGCTGAGCAGATGCTCAAGAATGCACACTTCGCGGCGCGCGATCTTCAGCGGCCGACCATTAACGGAGGCCTGCCGACCGATCGGATCGAATCTTAGATTGCCAAAAGTAACGACGGGGGCCGTCATTTGCGTTGATCGGCGCAGAGTGGCGCGCATCCGTGCGATGAGTTCATCCGTAGACACGGGCTTGGGCAGGAAGTCGTCCGCACCGCCATTGAAAATCGCGATCCGCCTACCGAGCTCGTTAAGGCTGCTCATCATCACGGCAGGCATCGAATATCCGTCGCGCCTCAACTGCTTCAGCCACTCCAAGCCGTCTCCATCCGGTAGAAGCAGCTCGAGGAGAAGGATGTCATAGCGGGCACAACCAAAGGCGGCGGCGGCCTCATCGAGCGTGCACGTTACGTCAACGGCAAAACCGCAGTCCGAGAGCGCTTCGTGTACAACGCGAGCTGGGGCCGTCTCATGATCAACCAGTAGCGTTCGCATGTCATCACCTCTTACCAAGTCATGCCAAAACACTCAGCAGGTCATGTTCGAACATGACGTCGAGCGAAATTGAGCAGTCCGGCTTTCGTGTAAGCGTTTGCAGCCGGAATAGACGAAGAAGAACGGTACTAACCAATCGCGCACTTGATCCGATCCAATGTCAGCTCGACTCGCATTTTCGACAGCCTCATCTGGCTCGCATGCATCCTGGTGGACCTCCAGTCTGGCCTTGCCTCAGAGGCATCGACCGCAATCAATCAAACGCATCGACAGGATGGTAGAACCCTCGCTCATCGCCGCGACAATTTTGGCAGTTGTCAACGACATCAGGGGGGCAATATGATTGCGAGCACACGTGATGGTGAAATCGATTGTTTGGATGAAATGCATTCACATTCCGGATCGGTGATGTTGTTCCCGGAGGCTGGATCGAAATCGCCTCATCGCGATCGATGCTTTGATGAGCGAGCGGTGCAGCCTCACGGCCGCAGGTTTGATGGCTGATGAGCGGTGATTTCGGCCGATTTGCATCGTTGCGTTCCCAATTTGCGAAGCCCCTCGCGCCGGTAGACTTTTGCGTGCGGACCAGCGGACTTAACCGTTCGGCCACGCGAGCCCGTGCGCGGTTAGCTCCTGCTACATCAAAGTCTCGATCGCCGCGTGGACGACCTATCGTCGGGTTTGCAAGGCCATTAACTTGCTCGGTCTTTATCGCTTCGAGCCAATCTCTCTCGCTGCAAAGGACAGACCCTCGATGGGCACCGAAACTTCGCCAGACCCGACATTCAGTCACGTCCGATACGCTGGCGGCGATGCACCCGTCGGGCGCCGAACCATTGGCGAGCGCATTTCGTATCTTTCGTTGTGACGCATGCCACTTAGGCGGTTGAGTTGCCTACGTTCCACTGATTTTGGCCAATGGATACGAAGGTCAGAGATCGGACTTTGATTGATCTGCCTTCCCAATTCGAGACGCAACTTCAAGCCGGTTGGCGCGCCGGCGAACCGCTCGTCCGGTTTGGGCTGCAAGTGGGGCAGAGCTGATACGGCGTCAAGGTCGCATAGGCTATGCCGGCAGCAGGGGCTTGGGTGGCGTGGCCAAGAAGCTTGAGGGATTAGAGGGAGGCGAGCTTGGAGCATTTGAGACATTCTATCTGTCGTGAAGTTGCGAGGGCCGGAGACCGCCGCGACTTAAGCTGTGATACGTCCTGTACCTGTTTCGAATCGTACAATCTGACGCTCCGTCCGATTCAAGCCCCTATGAGCGCTCGTAGCTTGGCTATATCAAGCGCACATGCCTCCAGATGGGGTGACGATATTGGAATTTGAGAAAGCGCAGCTGCTCCGAAAGGCGTCTTGTCCGAACCGAGCAATTTTCCTGGCTATGAGCATCGTGGTTCCATCGCCTCTCGATGGGAAGAGGGTGCTCGTCAAGCACGCAATGTCTTCTGCCCGGGGTGGCAAGCTTACCTGAAGACGTAGATTTCGCCTCCTCGTCCGATGCGTCTTGCTGCGGTGAATCTTTTGGCCGTCGTCGGTCCGCGGCTGCGCAATCAGTGATCTCGTTCACGGGACGCTTGACCTGCGACGACGAACCAAGTGGCCTTCTTGACAAGGTCGGGTTTGAGAGGACAGCCAAAGACTTTGTCGTTTTTTCGCGTCTGCAATAACATGGCATGGTTCAGCCGAGTGGCTTGTACATGAGCTTTCGTCACGAAAGCATGTCCTCCAGCGCCGCGCATTGATGCGGGGGCGATCGTTCAATCGCATAAAGGAGGATTTCAGAAGCGGTCATGTGGCTGGACACGTCGCTCAGTGGCAACAAACTGCTTGATAGACTTCCTTTCGGCTTGGTCTTGCTTTCGGCTGGGTCTTGCCGACAGACCGGTCGTTCTGATGCCATGGCCCGAGGAGCCAGCGCTTGGGCCGCTAGCCGTGAGTGTCCGCAGCGAATTCGTCAGCTTCTCGTCAGCTCGCCCCTTTAGCTCTGTGCCGCCTTCAATAGACAGCTAGGATCATCCATTTTGCAGTGAGAATTCTCCAGCCTATGGCCCTCCAACCGATATGCTCCAACGCGTCGTCGTGGAGGGTATTGGCGGGCATCTCCAAACTCAGCAGGGTCTTTCGCGCGAAATTGTTCGAGCCGAGATCATTGAGTGAGAAGTTCTGATCCGTCGTTCGACGTTCATCAGCTGACACCAAAAATCAACTTCACGGAATGCTGCAAGCCCGGCAGAGCTAGTCGCGCTGTCGGGCGGCAATGAGCGTCGAATCCAGCTTACCTCGAACATCGAAGCGGGCGAGCAAATGTATCTGTCCTTGCGACAGATGCACCCTTGGCGATGAACGACGGTGCTCGCTTCTGTTGCTCGAAACACCCTTATCCAGCCATCCGTTGTGTGCGCAGCAGCGTTAGCATCGTCATTTGGTGCTCCTGCGCTCCTAGCAGCCGCCACGACGGATCGGCCCAGCACGCAGCTAGGGCGATAAGCATTATCGCTCGCGCATTCGCATCCTCTTGGGAGACACGGCATGAGAGACGTCACCAGACGTAGAAACGCACGGATTTCGGACTTCGAAACGGGCTTAACCGCTCGGGATGATGAATCTCAATTCGCGTCTCGGCGCGGCGATGGAGCTAGCGGAAGGTTCGGAGCTGTGCTTGCGCGGATGCACTCTGAGCCTCAAGATGCAGATGCTCCCTCAACACGCACCCCGTCCGTGCCTGGTGATGATCGTTGCGATACCCTTGCCGATCCTAGCGTTGACGCACACAGAACCGGAGCGGGTGCGCCGTACGCAGCCAATGGCGGGCGCGAGCGGTCCGCGGGACACAAGCGTGGCGCCCAAACTCGGAAGCCAAGCTCCTCTCGTTCCGGTGTCGATCCCTTCGACGCCGATCTGCGGCCGGAAAGCTCGCAAACAGGTGCGCTGCAACTGCGCCGAGGCGTGTCGGGACGGGACGCGGAATGGGGAACGCATCGTGCCGGCGATAAAGGAGGTCATAGCGTCCACGATTGGCGTCATACCACTTATCGCAACGCGCAAGAACCGGAAGGCGGCTTAACCCATTCTCGCCTTGCGGATCGGCGAGATAACGGAGCCACCGAAAGCTCGCGAACGGGCACACTTGCGCCGCACGCGCAATCGGCCTCGCTGCTTCCCTCCAGGGCAGGTAAGCGCCGCTTCGACGAGCTGGCTGAGCACCGCCCGCATGCCGCGACTTCGGAACGGTATGGACGTGCAGAGCTCGAGAGTGGAAAAGTTCGCGCAGCGATCGAGACCATTGATCGGGCTTGTCGCGCGCATGACTTCAATCAATTCTCTCGAACCGTGGTCGTCCATACACAACAGAATAATCCCAAGCAGTTGAAGATGCCTGGGCTGGCAGCTTTTCTGCAAAAGGCCGCGACTCTTTTCAAGACTGAATTCGTCCCGCTATGGGAAGACAACCTCCGCTACCAGCAATCGTGGGGCTACGCTACGACCTGCAATGCAGTGAGCCGGGAGGCCGGAGGTCAAGCGGGTATAGACGCTTGCAAGGCCATGGCAGCGCGACTGTCAGGACTTGATGACTCCCTCATGAGGAAAGTCGACCTCAAGGCGTTTTCCCTTTTTGCGACTTCATTCGGGCGGCACACACAATCGAGTAGGTGCCGCAATGGAACAATCAGGATCGCCGAGTTCTTTCGCGATGATCATGAAGCGCTTCAGGAGCTGAACGAACAGAGTCTCTCGTTGCTCGCGAACGGACTTAGCAAGTGGCCGGAACGGGCGGAGTGTCGGCAAGCCACGGTCGCGATTGCGAGCGAAGTCTCTCGCCGCGCACGCGGTGCGGGGCTCTCCCATGCCACTCAGCAGCAACTGTCCAACCTGGCAAACGCCTTCTGCAAGTGGCCCGACGAGGCGAAGTGCTGCCGGGCGAGCGTCGTGATTGCCGATGAGGTGTCTGGTCGCGCACACCTTTCCGATTTCAATCCGCAGGCACTTACGAACCTGGCGAATGCGTTCTGCAAGTGGCCGGACCGAACGAGCTGTAAGCTCGCGACGATCGCCATCGCCAGGGAGGTTGCCGGGCGCCGGCTGGGTAATTTTGAGCCGCAGGGCCTGGCGAACCTGGTGAACGGCTTCGACAAGTGGCCGGACGAGCGGCCTACCCGGCGAGCGGCCGTCGCAATTGCCGGTGAGATCTGCCGCCGGGACATCTCTGCGTTTACTCATCAGAACCTGTCCCTCCTTGCAAACGGCTTCAGCAAATGGCCGGACGAGGAGAACTGTCGCGCGGCCATCGTGGCAATCGCCGGGGAGGTCCTCCGCCGTGGGCTCGGCCATTTCACGCCACAGGCGTTGGTGAACCTCGTGAGCGGTTTCAGCAAGCGGCCCGAGGAAGCGGACTGTCGCGCGGCGACAGCGGCAATCGCCGGAGCGGTCCTGGGCGGGCGACTGCGTGGTCTTACCCCGCAGGGCCAGACCGTCCTGGTAAACGGTTTCAGCAAATGGCCGGAAGATCCGACCTGTCGTGCGGGCACCGTGGTCATAGCCTCTGAGGTTCTTGAGCTCGCCCGCCGAACCGACGGACTTTCTGACTATCCTGCACAAGACCTCGCTGTGGCGGCGAATGGTTTCAGCAAGTGGCCGCATGAGAAGGGCTGTCGTCAGGCAACCGTCGCGATTGCCGACGAGATCCTCAGGCTTCCTGGCCGCCTTTCTCATTGTACGCCGCAGGAACTGGCCAGTCTGGCAAACGGTTTCAGCAAGTGGCAGGCAGAGCCGGCCTGCGGCGAAGGCATAGGCGCAGTCGCCCGAGAGACCCTTGGTCGTGCCGATCGTGACAGTCGCCTCACTGGCTTCACCGAGCAGTCGCTTTCGAACCTGGCGAACGCTTTCAGCAAATGGCCAGACCAGACGCTTGTGCTTCAAGCCACGATCGCAATCGCCGGTGAGGTGCTCAGCCGCTCCGATCGGCTTTCGGCCTTTACCCGCCAGCAGTCTGCGAACCTCGTGAACGGCTTTTGCAAGTGGCCGACTGATGAGAGCTGTCGCCGCGCAACAGCCGCGATCGCCCGCGAGCTATGCGACCGCAACAGGCTATCCGGTTCTGATAGCCAGGGGCTGGCGAACCTGCTGAACGGCTTTGGCAAGTGGCCTGCAGACGAAGACTGCTCCGAAGCCGCCGCCGCGATCGCTCGGGAGATCCTCAGCCGCCGCCGCCTCCGCGATTTTACTCCGCAGCAACAGGCTGACTTGATGAACAGCTTCATCAAATGGCGTGGAGAGATTTCGTGCACCCAGGTGATGGTACACCTTGCGCGGGACCTTGGTCGGGGAGGTGAGCGGTTCGCTGTGTTTAACACGCCTCAGCTCAGCATGATCGCCAATGCTGTGGGCCGAAGTTTCATGAGGGCGGAGGAAGGTGGAGAGATTGCTGACGCCACTTTGCTCAAAGACCGGCTGCAGCAGCTGGTTCATTACTTGCACTATGCAAATGATCGGCTCGAGCAGGCCGATGTCTTGAGCATAACCAACATGTTCAAGGCGATTGGAAAGGCCCGGCTTTTTGACGAACTCGGTCTGCTCGCACCGACAGGCTTGACTAGACTCGAGGAATTGCTTCATGCCTCGGGCTTTGCCCGCGAGAACAACCTCGAATCCATGGGCAATATTTGTATCGCTCTGCTGCCGCTGGCGCGCAGCCCGCAGAAGTCGATGCAGTGGCACCGGAGGCAAGCTCTCAACCTGCTCAACGATCTGCAACCGGTATTGGAGCAGAAAATAGCGGCATATCTGGCGGCAAGCAAAGCCGAGCGGCGGACCCAGAGTTCGTTTTCGGCCCGCCGTCCCGCACTCTCGATTTTTCAGGTGCTCAAGGCGCGTAAGGTCCTAGAGACTTTGTACCGTCGGCCGTATGTCGAGGGCAACAAGTCTGATTTGGCGATGCGTCGGCAACAGCTGGAGCATGTGACCAAGAAGATCCTGGCGGACACACGAGCCCTGATCGAAGGCGATCTTTCCAACATGAGCTGGAATCTGATCGCGCAGATCGAGGCGGACGATGTGGTTGATGCGCTCGACTCATTCATGTCGCTCGATGAGGGCGCGATCCAAACTCAACATCCCTCGTCCGTCTTCGATGCGCACCAGGTGTTACGAACCATGGATCACGAGCCTAGACCGCCGCAGGGCAAGGCAGGACTGATGCAGTTGCCGGTCGTGGACATGCAGGGGCGCCGACTGCCTACGGCACCCGAGACGCGATACTCGATGTTTCATCGCTTGACCTCGGGAGCGTTACCGGTCGTCGCGGTGCAACTACCGAAAAAGCCGAGCCCCTTCATGTTGAGGCGCGTGTTCTGTGTCGATGATGTGCCCTACCGGATGGACCTGTTCGGCGGAAGTAAGTTAAAGGCACCGAAACCAACCCTGTCGCAGATTGCTGCCGTCGCTCCGGGCGAGCAAAGACCCGCGGCTTCCGGCGGGAAGCTGTTGGCGATTCCGTATGCCGACACCGCACCGGGCACGGCGTTCGAGCAGCTATCGCGCGCCTGGGCCCCGTTTAAGGAAGCATATTATTATACTCAGCGCAGGGGGTTTGCCGCGCCACCTGTTATCAAAGATCTTGGCCCTCATGACTACGCCCTGGAAGGTGCCTTTAAGTTGTCGCTGCTGCCGGACCGCCCTGCCGGCGAGGAACATCCCTTTAAGCTGATTGGACCAGACGGGCCGATCGCTTTGCGCCCGCACGATGGCTGCGGCTTCATCAGAGCCTCGTTAGCCGAGCGCATGTTGGCTGTTCGCCGAGGTGGTCAGCAGGAAGGTCCTGATCGGCTACTTGCCTACGGTGAGGAAAGGAAGGCGTCGCTGCCCGCCGCGGCGCTGCAATTTTATTCGCGCAGCGAGCAAGTGGCGCAGGAAGTAAGCGAGAAAACCAGGAGCTGGCTTGAGAGAAGAAAAGGGGAGCCGCTGAGTTCGGAACAGCTGTATCGGACCGTGACGGCCGGACACATCGAAGCGCCCGGCGCGATCGCCGTGCCCTCCGATGATGGCCATCTGCACGTGCCCAAGCTCAAGAGCGATACGTTGGCTGGGGCGGCTGGCGTGCTGATCGGCCGCTCGCCATATGATAAGGCAAACCTGCGCCCGTTCACAACCGAACGCGTAAAGACGGCATCTGAAGGTGATTCCACAGCGGCGTTCCTCGATAAATGCGTGGCGTTTCAATACAGCTTTAATGTTGCCGAGAAGTCAGGTGCTCAACTGGCGGCCGACGATCCGACCTTTTTCGCAAAAGGCATTCTGATCGTGGTGCCTGATGAGGCGTGGCCGGCCAACTATCGAGATCGTGGGCTGGTGATGTCGGCTGAGGACGTGAAATCCCATTCGAGCTGGACCGAGCGCAAGGACCGTGTGACGGCGGACACCTCACTCGATTGTGTCGGCATGCTCCAAGCCACCGAGGTCTTCGCTCCCGGGTCCCTGGTTGCCGTCCCGCCCGATGAACAGAAAAAGCTCGACGGCGACTTCGATGGGGACACCGTCATTATTATCGGGGACCGGCCGCAGCTTTATGAGCATGTCCGGCAGTTTGATGCCGAGGAGCAGGCTCGCGGAGTCCGCTCGCTCAAGCCGCCAAAGTCGCATACCCCCGCGATCGAGGACGGCAGGTACCAATTCAGTCGTGGCAACCAGATCCTGGCAGCCACGCAGGACACCTTGGAAACTTATAGCACTCTGCAGAGAAACTTTCTGGCTCAATCCGATCAAGCCCGGCGCTGGTTTGCGGAACGGGCCATCTTTGGCATCTACGAGGGCGTTGACCACGAGTTCAGGCAAGAGATCCGTGACTTATTGAACCGGGAGGAGACAAGCGGGCAGGATATTCAGGCGACGCTCGAAAGGGCGATGCGCGAGATCGACGTCGCAGAGCACCCAATCGCTCGCGAGGTCACCGAATTGCTCGTGGCCGACTTAGAGGCGTGGGCTTCGAGCGCGGATGCGCCGGTCCCGGTCGAAACAGAAAGCGCCTCCGATCTCGACCCTGGGCTGAGCCAAACGGCTTGCGAGCTTTTTCCGGACTTGGCGGACGCCTATCGGACCTCCGCTCACCCGCGAGACCGCGTCCAGGCCTTACTCGATCAATATCCTGCGCGCATCGATCCACGACCGGATGGTTACGAGCCGGACGACGTCGTACAAAGCACAATCAACCTCCTGAGCCTTGGCAACAAGGTCGGGACCGACGCCTATAAATCCGATACTAGTGCCCGACTTTTCCTTAAAAAAGGCCAACACCTTCAGCGCCTCCTGCACAAGACGCCGGGCCTGAAAGCCGTGCCCTATATCAAAGGCGTAGCTGCCACGCTCATGCATGGCAGGTTCGATGTCGATACGTCCCTGGACGATCTGAAGGACAATCCGACGCTAGCGGCTTCAGTCATGGAAGCCTCAATCAAGCTCGCTGCCGACAAACACATCCTCCCTAAGTCCTCCGCTCGACAGCTCCCCACGGATGATTCCGCTATGGCGATGATTTTGACCAGCGCGGAGGCTGCCGACCGCGCCGGGGCGGAGTCTGCCAGGGCCGTAGAAGAGGAGAACGACATCACCACGGCGACCCTTCGGGTCGCCGAGATACTCAGGCGGGCCGATATCGAGGTGAGCATGCCTCGTTTAAATCGCTGCTTGAGATCAAAGGGATCAATGACAGACCAACTGACGGGAGCGATCATCAAGTCTGACGGCAACACCCAGCTGATCAGCAACGCCGTTCGTCATCTCTTCGAAATCCCTGGCAAAGATTTCACAAATGGTTTCAAGAAGGCCATGTTGGCGTTCGATGAGCGGGGCTACGCCGAGGTCAGCACTAGGAATTGGTTCAGGATGCGAGATCCAACCTTCCTCGGTGTCACCACAGTACTGACCACGCCGGACGGCTATCGCTTTGAGGTAGAGTTCCATACGCCACAGAGCTTTGAAGCCAAGATTGCCAATCACGATACCTACAAGGAGCGAGGCAGGCTGCGGCTGCGAGCGAGTGGAGATGCTCTCGACGAGGCTACGCAACAACTCGCCCAGCGCGCGCGGGAGGTCTGTAAGGGCGTGCCGATCCCGGAGGGCGCCAGAGAGATTTCCCACTGGGGAAACGAACTCGACGCCCGATCAGCTGCCGGCGCCATCTTTGGCCCGCGAGCTGCCGAACGGTCAAGAATGCCCGAGCGATCACTGATCGCAAAAGAGGTTGTCTCTGTTCTGGGCTCGCGGCCGGTTGTGCTTGTCGGACTACCAGCCGCCGGAAAGTCCCGCATTGGGCCTGCTCTCGCACGACGACTAGGGCTCGCCTTCGTCGACACCGACAAGAAAATTGAAAGGGAGACCGGTATGGCGATTACGCAAATTTTCGCCGCCAAAGACAAAGGCAAGCAGTGGTTCAGGAACCGCGAGGCGAGCTTGATCGCGCAGTTGGTCGACAAAGGGAACTTGATCCTTGCAACCGGCGGTGGCTCGTTCGAGCGTGAGGAAACGCGGCGCCTCATCCTGGATAAAGCGGTCTCGATCTGGCTCGATACCGACCGCGGCGAGATTTGGAAGCGCCTTGCAAATGACACCAGCCGGCCGTTGTTGCGGATCGACGAGGCGGAGGAGACCTCGGGCGAGGGGAGCGCGAACAAGGTGGCCATCAAGAAGGAGCTCTTCGAGGAAATCGTCAAGGAGCGAATTCCGCAGTATCGCCAAGCAGATATCACGGTCGTTCCGCCCCATAAGAGGAACGACAACAAGAACGCGGATGCGTGTGTGACGGCGCTGCACGGCTATCTCTGTGGCGGCGCCGGGGAAGAAGCCTCGTTGGCCAGCTCGTTTCAGGGGCTTCCCACAGCGTCAAACCCTCCGAGCGCGGAAGCATCGGTTCGGCTCAAGGAGGAGAGGCCGGGACCCGCGGCACCATCACCTGCGAGCGCTCCGCGGTCAAACGTCTACGGAAGCGTTGGGTCCGTGGTTGATTTGCCGTCGACAGAGCAGATGATGCCTGATGATGTTCATTATCCGCGGGTTTTTCCGCGCAAAACATCCGATGCCCAGGTCGCTTCCTTGGATCCGACAGCCTCGCTCCACGCCAGCCTGGTGCCTGGCGCCACGGAATGGCTGGGTGACGAGCATATCGCGGCCGACTACGCGCTCCTTAACGAGCAGTTGCGGGGGGACGATCCGGGTCTGGCGGCCGAGATGCGGTTCGTTCAGCCGGCCCAAGCCCATCTGCTGCGCTTGACCCCGAGCCCGAGCGGCTGGCTGGAAACTTTCCAGCGGATCGTACATGATCGGGATGGTAACGACACCGCCAGGTTCCTGCTCGTGCCAGTGAGCGATGGTCATGCTGATGACGAAGGCACGCATTGGTCGCTGTTGTTCGTGGATCGCCACACGCCGGAGGGAGCGCTTGCGTACCACTACGACTCCGCCGGGGCACACAACACCCCAGTTGCAGAACAACTCGCAGCAAGACTCGGCGTCCGTCTGCAGGTCGCTCGCATAACCCGGCAGCAGAACGGCTATGATTGCGGCGTCTTTGTTGTGGACGCCACGCGGGCGCTGGTTAGACGATTGGCGCAAGGAGAGCGGCCAGGGCGCGAGCCGCTGCACCTTGACCACCTCGTCGCCAATCGGCCGGCGCTCCAGGACCGACTTGGAGCTGATACGGCTTAGGCTGATGAAGTTGGCTCGAACAGCTCTCGCCGACACGAGGATGGCAGGCTCGCCCGAACGAGCCGGTCAAGGCGGGTCCCCTCGCTTTTCGATTTGAGGATCTGCCGATACGACGGCCAGGATGCGCCCTCTTTCCAAGTCGTTGGCAGGCCGGCGAGCAACAAGTCGATCGGAGGGTCGCCGCAGGAGTTGATCCGCCGCCGGCCGTACCCCGGCGGTCTTTAAGATGCCGTCGGTTCGTCATCGACGGACCTTTCTTCCGCCCTGACGACTTCGCTGCCGGCTAAAGTATGGTCCGGACCCGAAGGGCCGCGTTAGCGCAAAGTGTGGAGCGGTTTTCCCTCGCGACAAACGCGCAAACGCGTTTGCGCGGAGATCATGCCCAAACATCAAGCTAAAGCACGATGACGATTCATCCCAACTCATCGCGCTTTAGCTTACCTTACCGGGGTGGCGATCAGCTTCCAAATTTTGGACGCCGACCCCCCTAAAGCTTGGGGCGGCAATATTTTGCTCTGGCGCAAACTTGGAGCAGCTCCCCTCGCTTCTGCGCCAATTAACCTTTCTTGGATCAGATCGATTTTGCCGGGGCTGTACATTTGCCTGCCTGACGTGCGCGAGGTGGGTGATCTGCTCCTTTCGTCTGTCCGTCGGACCAAGGTGAGGTCATCGCGGCCGAACCGCCGCTTCATCATTCGAACCGCCATGGGCCGAATGAGGCAACGAGACTGGCGCGTCGAACGCGCTTGATCCACGCTCCATTCTTCGACATCGCGCGCGACGGTTACCTCAAAATTGCGCTTTTCGACCCTAGGAATAGCCGGACAAGCGCGAGCCTTGCAGTCCAATACGAAAGGGTCTCGGAGGCTGTCATGCTCGTCGGGAGTTGCAGATCGTGCCGGTCGCCGAGCACATTTTTCGCTAGCGTCAGGCATTCGATCAAAGCGTGTAAAGCCAAGAAGAGACATGGGCTGCATAGAACCTTGCGGTTCAATGGTAGCGTATCCTTGCTCTGGTCGAAAGAGAATGTCAGTAGCTATGAAAACTTTGAAACCATCCACGCGCTCTCTTCGACGCGGCATAATCATTTAGACAAGCGGAAGCGAAAGTTCGTTTGGTGTGGAATGGTGTGTGTTCTATTCTCGGTCTTCCGGGTGAACAGTTCTTCTACGTTCTGAGCACCTCGGAAAAAGTTCTCCGCTGTCGTGGCCTTGGGACCAGCCTTGTGCAGATTGCGAATATGTGAAGTCAGCAGAGCTGGAGCCGTTGCTGCTCCTTGCACGATACGAGTTCACCTGCATCAAGCGCAGCCAATCCACACGAGTCTTCCTGCAAATCCTCTTTGCTGACGCCGCATCATGAGCGTGATCGCCGTGAGGCGGCTCGAGGTGCTCATGCACTGCGCACGCACCTGCTCGGCATGCCCGCCAGCGCCAGATGGGTGTCAACACGCGGGCTCCGTTGGTATTCCATCAGTTGATCCCGGATGAAGCGCAACGTCGCCTGCCTGACATAGAGGGGAGCGAAAGAAACTCGGTCGACAGGAGGAACACTCAGGTCGTCGTAACCTCGCCGTTCTGGGCACAGTCGCGGGGCGGTTGTCCGAGTCCGCGCTTGAGAGAGACCGTCATCACGCGATATGTCCCAGCTGTCGTGTTTCAGTCGTGTTCGGCTCTAGACGCTGATGTCCAGAATCGAACGTAGCGCGCAAGTCTATGCCGATGCGGTGCGAGGCCGATAGTTTTTCGTTCTACTCCACGCAAGCCTCGTAGGACGTTTTTGATGGCATGCCAATTGCTGGACACGGAGAAGAATGAGCAACATGTGCTGCTCTCACTGTCCAGGATTTGAAATGAGCGTGCTCGACTGGTCCAAATCAATGCGATGGACGCTGCCCCCGTGAGTGCGGTCCCGCTGGAGGTTCGCTGCGGCATGCTGGTGTCGCTGCCGCTATCCGCGCCGAATTATGACTGTCGGTGTCGCGCAGTGGATAGCAACGCAGGATATGATCTGCACGGAGCCGAGGCAGCCGCTGAGTGCTCGCGCGAATTTCACCGTGCCTGTATCGACGCTGAACCGAAGGTCGCTCCTCTGACGCCTGTGTGTCGGCGCGACCTGCCTCGTACGATAGCTAAAGGAGACAAAAAATATGCGTGCGCCAAGCTATTGCGAGGCTCTAGAGTTCGCGATCGACCGCTCGTACGACATCAACCTCGACATGCTGAGGGCTCGAAAACTACACCTTGACACCTACAATGATTACCTTGTCGGTACCTATCCACCTCTCAAAGCAATGGGTGAGCTGAATGCCGAAAGGCTGTTGAGCGAGATTACCTCGTCGATCGATCTCTACTTTCACATCCCCTTCTGCAATCAGTATTGCACCTTTTGTCATTTCGCCAAGGAAATCAATCCACGTCCCGGGCGAGTGGAACGTTACCTGGCGGCTCTCGATAAAGAGATGAGTTGGTCGGACACGGCGCTTGCCGGCAGAACTATCGAGACAGCGTTCTTTGGCGGCGGCACCCCGTCAATGCTGACAAACCCACAACTCAAAACGCTATTCGACATGATCAAGCAGCGCTTTGATCTATCGAAGTGCGAAGTCAGCTTCGAATTGCATCCCTCTCTTGCAAAGCAGGTGGATGCCGCAGATCGCATATCCACTCTGCTTAGTAATGGCGTAAACCGCTTCGTGCTGGGCGTTCAAAGTCTTGATCAAGACATCTTGCGTATCTTGAACCGCGGCCACGGTGTGGGTGAGGTTAGTAAGCTCGTCAAATTGCTGAATAAGATGGGGGTTCAGAATCTATCGCTGGACCTCATCTATGGATTGCCGCAGCAAACGCTGCGGAGCTGGTACGACTCGCTCATCGGTCTATTGAATATGGGAGTGGAGAAATTCAACATATTTCCATTGTTGTTCAAATCGACGGACCCCATAGCTCGCCATTTGAGCAGAGGGCGATATCAATTCGCCGGGGCGAAGGAGCGCATCATCATGCATTTCATGGCGGAGCACATCCTCACGAGACTTGGCTATCGCCATGGTCCGATCTTCTTCTGGACCAAGAAGTCGCAGCCGCACTCCATTCAGCAGTGCCGCAAATACGATTCATGGAACGACAATAATCTGATCCCGTTTGGCGTTGGCGGATTTGGCTACGTGAGTCAGTGCCAGTTCTACAACGAGGCAGATTTAGGTCGCTACTTGCTTAGGGTCGAGCGTGGCGAGAAACCAGTGTGGAAGGGCGTCGTCCTGTCGCAAGACGATCTGATGCGCAGAACGGTGATGCTGGCGTTGCGAAGTAGCGGAGTGTCGCTCTTTCGTTTCGAGAGGGAATTTGGCGTGTCCATGGAGCAATACTTTCGTCGCGAGCTTAAGAGACTAAATGAAGCGGGGCTCATCAGCATTTCAAATGAAGGCGTGCTCTCGCTAACCACTGCCGGCATCATCAATTCGGGCGCGGTATCGCTGCAATTTTTCTCCAACCATGTGCTCGAGCGAGCCGCACGCACTGACAGCAAGATCTTAGACAAACGAAGTGATCTTATCGAGAAGCACGACTACTCGCCGGCCGCCCGATACGGGGCAACCGCCGAAATGCAAACCGTTTTTAACCAAGGCCGGTGAGCATGCTGTGGTCTTTAAGGTACTAACTAGTGCTGACCTAGGCACCGGCGCCCCGAGCGCGTAGCTGAATGACCGAATTTTGAGGCCGTCGTCGCTCGTTTGGGGACGATACGCGACGTGGTATCACGCGCCGTTGCTTCGCAACGCGGCTCCGTCGGTGGCTATGGCATGGCCGCGAATGACGGATCCGCGAACGCATAGGCGACGAATTCATCCGGCAAAAGCCCTGGTGCTCGCGGCCGATCGCGCCCATCGCGCGTGCATCGCAGGCGCTGCTCAAGTCGCGTTTCGGGAGAAAGTGTCAATATCTTCTCTTCGGTAGACTGTAAACGGTACGACGGCTCCACCTGGTATACGATGACGGGATGAGTGAGTCTCGCGCGGGGACAGACAACGCGAGGGACGCTCATTTCAATGGATCAAGACAGGCATCAAGACAGGCATGATGCCGACTCCTATCAGCGGATCGAAGTGATTACAGGGGAGAGGCGACGACGCAGTTGGAGCGATGCGGAGAAGGCGCGGATCGTGGCCGAGAGCGCCGATCCGGAGACGAGCATTTCCGAGGTGGCGCGGCGCAATGGGGTCAACCGGGGACTGCTCGGTGTGTGGCGGCGCAATGCGCGGCTTGCGTCGAGCGAAGCGCCGCAGTTCGTACAGGTCAGGCTCGAGGACGCAGTCGAGGCGCGGGCGAACGCGATCGGCAAGCCTCACGTTCTGACGGGTCCGGCCGAGCGGATCGAGGTGGTGATCGCGGGCGCGACGGTGCGCGTGCCCGTCGGCGTCGACGCCGCGACGCTGGAGCGCGTGCTGGCGGCGGTGAGGTCGATGCGATGATCTCGTTCGGTCCAATGGTCCGTGTGTTCGTCGCGACGCAGCCGATTGACTTTCGCAAAGGAGTTCATGGCCTGGTCACGCTGGTGGCGGAGGGGTTGAGCGGCAAGCCCGACAGCGGCGACGTTTATGTCTTCCGATCGAAGCGATCGGATCGTTTGAAGCTTCTCGTTTTTGACGGCTCGGGAATAGTTCTAGCGACGAAGTAGCTCGAGGATGGGAGCTTCGCGTGGCCACCTGTTCGCGAGGGTACGATGCTGGTGACGGAGGCGCAACTGGCGATGCTGATCGAAGGTCTTGCGGAGTGGTCGCGTGTGGTCCCGAAGGTGACGAAGCGGCCGACGAAAGTTGCCTCGATCGTCTTGTTTTGCTGGCGATTGCGAGTGTGTTCGTGTAGCTCTGCGATATGGCGCTTCGCCCTGAAGATCTCCCCTCTGACCCTGCGGCTCTCGCCGAGATGGTGCTTGCGTTCG
Organism: Bradyrhizobium sp. CCGUVB23; assembly: GCF_024199885.1. Lineage (NCBI taxonomy): Bacteria > Pseudomonadati > Pseudomonadota > Alphaproteobacteria > Hyphomicrobiales > Nitrobacteraceae > Bradyrhizobium > Bradyrhizobium sp. CCGUVB23. The sequence continues at coordinate 2,305,687 of NZ_JANADQ010000001.1, read as the reverse complement.
AAGGCGAAGAACGACGATCTGCGCGCAGAGATCGTCACGTTGAAGAGCTTGATCTTCGGCGCGCGAGCGGAGACTATGTCCCTTCAACTTCAGCCAATCCCGCGACGGGACCTTTACGAGGACGTTGCCAATGTCACCATCGCGGTCGGTTAGTGCAGAGCCATCCGTGGCCTTCGGCGATCCTGAGCGACCTTCGCCTCCCGGGTCAAGGGGCGCTTCGAGCCGCTTGGAACTGCCATTCCAAGTATCGCACCCCGCGGTCGACATACAGGCTACCGTGCCAGTGGAAGACTTCACACATATCGTCGGCTTGGGATGGGATCATGGTTGCCAATCGGCGCCCGATGCCCTGATCGGTTCACTCCACAGAAAGGGCGTCTTGCCGGCGACACCGCTCCGGCCGCAGACACATTTTTACATCCATGGTCGGCCTTACACGACGAAGCTTGGGCAAGGGACAAAGGAGGCGACTCTAAACAATCCGCGTGGACTTCGCGTTACGCTCATTCCTGGACACGGACTTCGATCTCACGAACCCGTAGGGGCGTCCATCGAAGGCTTCCCGAAAAATGCAGAAAAGACATCGTCATCGACCGGGGCGGAGAGGTCTGCGACACGGACGTCGGATGGCAAATGCTTCGGACGGTGGTGGTGTCTTAAGTTAGGGCTTGGCAAAGCCTTCGAGGGGAGTCGTCGCAAAAAGTCGACCGTACGTCTGGGCCAACCGGATAGACGGGCGTCCGGATCTGGCATCCCGCCGCAGCGTCGGCTGAAGCTCAGCAACACGGAATGGCTGGGTGACCAGCATATCACGGCGGATTACATGCTCCTGGAGCAAGAATGGCAGACCGACAATCCGGATCTGGCCGCGCGGACGCGGTTCGTGCGGCCTGCCATGGCCCACCTGCTGCGCTGGACCGAGTGCGAGATCGAACTTCTGACAGCCCTCCAGGCGGTCGTCGAAGACGAGCACGAGAATGATACAGCCGACTTCCTGTTTCTGCCAGTGAGCAATGCCAGCGCTGCGGACCCCGCCCGCCGCGGCACCCATTGGTCGCTGCTGCTCATTGATCGCCGCGCACCGGAAGGGATGATTGCCTATCACTACGACTCCTTCGGAGGATCTAACAGCTCCATTGCAGAACATCTCTCAGGAAGGTTAGGTGCCAGACTACAGCCAGCGCGCATAGCTCAGCAGCAGAACAATTATGATTGCGGCGTCTTTGTGCTCGAGGCCACGCGGGCGCTGGTTGGACGATTGGCGCAGAGACAGCGACCTGATGATGAGCTGCTGTTGCACCTCGACAACCTCGTCGTCCGTCGGAAGGCATTGCAAGATCGACTCAGCGCTCGTGCACCTTAGCGTTGCGACGCCGAGCTCGATGACGCTCAGGCTGATGGAGCGGCTCGTGCCGGCACCAAGACCGGCAGTCGCCAGCCGCTGATCGTGCGGCTTCACCGATCCGCGTTCGGACGACTGACCGGCTACGGGGACATGAACGATATGGATCGGCTCGCGTACGATCCCGCCCCGCGCTGGATCGAGGTTTCCCGGGCAGTGGCTCACGCACCGAGAGGGCTTCCATCGCGTTCAAACATGCTCCTTCACGAGTGAATGAGGATCGCGCGGCTTCCGCGTCGGCATAAGCGTGACGTGAGCTCGCAAAAAGCTTCGTCCATCCCATGATTAGCGGTCAGCGCCGCGATTCGGGCCACGAGGACCAGGTCGTCCCCGACCGCATCATTCACTTGACCTGCCGCTGCGTATTTCCTCCAGATGGAGTTAGAGTCCGGCTCGCAGAAGGACGATAGACTTGGCCCCATGGGCGATGCGAGGCAGGCGAGAAGGATCAGGTAGACTGATAGGTGTCGCCTCATGATTCAACTTTGTTATGGCGGTTGGCGGCGGTCGCATCAGTGGAACGGCGTGCTGCCGCAGAAATTCGTGCCACGGTCACGGTGATGACGTGGGTGTGGTGCAGCAGACAGGATCACGTTGGCGACGGCGGGTCACTGAAGACACGTCCCGCTCGCCGATGTTGCGGTTACTGCTAAGCAGGATCGGGCCTTGCTTATAATGGCGGCTAACGAGCTGGAAGAACAGATGCGCGGCATTGGGCTGAAAGGGCAGATATCTGCGCTCGTCGATCAAGAACTTTGGCTTGGCAGCAAGCTGCGCAACGAGTGTGTTGGCTCGACGAACCGCACGGAATGCCCAGCCAGGATCGATTCACGCCCCAGCGCGACTGCAAGGTGCATCTTGCCAACGCCAGACGGCCTAAGCGGCGGGAGATTCTCGCCATTGACAATCCAGCGCGCGCCGGCAAGCTAGCGTACCTGCTTGGGAGCGGCTGGGCCGAGAACTCGAAGCCGGAGAGATCGCGAACGAACGGGAAGCGCGCAAGTTTGAGGGCATCTCGATGCGCCGCTCGTTCTTGCGGGCACAACACCAGGGTCTCGCGGAGGCTCGGCTCTTGTCGGCCGGCCCCGTCAAATAGCCTATGATCGCAGATAGCAGTCAGCTTCAGGCTCGCCAGCAAGTGCCAGCTCGACTATGGGACGAACTTGCATTCCAGATACCTAGTCTTACTGCGTCACAAATTTCGATAGCTACTTTGACGTGAGACTGCCCTGATGCAACAGGGGCATCGAGATAGTGTGGACGCGAGAGCGACGCTCAATCCTCGCCGAACGGTCGCGATCGAATTTGGAACGTGCCGTTCAGGCCGCAATGGCGGCCCCCCTCGGGCGATAAGTTTCGGGAATTGTAATTTCTTTGAAAAGCCCGGCGGAACCTGTTGCTGAGGGGGGAATCGTCTCCCGCTCGGAGACCAGGAATCCGTAGGCCGCGATGCACAGCGTTGCGTGATGGTGGAAGCCGCGCCAGCCTCGCCCCTCGAAGTGGCCAAGGCCGATCTCCTGTTTGAGTTCGTAGTAGTCGCGCTCAATGCGCCAGCGCAGCTTGGCGGTGTCGACCAGCTGACGGAATTCAATGTTCGCCGGAAGCGTCGAGAACCAATATTTGGTGGGTGCTTCCTCGCCCTCCGGCCATTCGATCAGCAGCCATTCCTCCGGCCGGCTTTCGGCGAGCCAGTAATCTCGATGTGCCGCACGGATGCGCACACGGGCAAAGCGCGAGGATAAGCGTTCTGCCGTCCCCTCACGCCACGTGATCTTGCGCCAAGCATCCATTGGCAGACCAATCGCAAGCTTCTTAACTGAGATCGGTTGATACTTGCCATCACGTCGCAGCAACTTCGGAGGTCGTCCGCTCCCCGACCACTTCTTCGGCGCCCGCGGCCCAGTGCCAGGGCGCCATACGGACGTTTGTGGCTGGATGCCGGCCACATAGTTCAAGCCGAGATCTGTGATGTTCGTACGCAGATCAGTATCAGTACCATAGCCGGCGTCCATCAGCACTACGCCACGCGGCAAGCCCCCTGCACAGGCCCAGCGCAATTGCTCAAGCGCGATGGCCGGCTTGGTTTTGAAGGTGATCTCGTTGGGCACACCGGCTTTGCGCCGACGCGGACGGTCGGTCGCCCATTCCTTTGGTAGATAAAGGCGATACGCCACCGGCAGGCTCGCGTGATGGTTGGCAATCGAAAGGGTCACGGCGACCTGACAATTGTCTTGCTTGCCCAGTTGGCCGCAATATTGCCGTGCAACCCCGACCGAATGCCGCCCCTTCTTAGGAAAGCCCGTATCATCGATGATCCAAGCTTCGATCTCTCCGTGGCGTTCGATGCTCGGCAGCACTAACTCACGGACTTTGGCCAACACTTGCTGGTCCGACCAGTCGCCTTGACCGACAAAATGCAACAACGACTGGTGCTGCGCTGCTGTCCGCTCAGGAGCCGTGATGGCCGCCATCGGCTCGACACTCTTGCGATCGCAAGGCATCATCAGACCGGTGCAGTAATCGCGAAGCGGTTTGGCTCGGTCTGCGTGTCCGATCACGCTCGTAAGACCCTCAACATACGCCGAAAACCGCGACGCGACGTCCCCCGATTTTGCCAGACCCATCTCAGCCTCTCCGCATGCTGAAAAGATGAGTCTTCTCAAATACATGATTCTTCTCGGTAAACGCCGCGACACTCTGACTCAGTAAGACTAGCAGGCTGTTGAAGAACTCAGCCGCGTTGGCAAACGAAGCCTGAATCGTCGCCATTGTGTATGTAGGAGTGGCCGACGAGCCTTTCTGCTTGCCGGTCATAACCCATCCGCACCGCAGATGGGGTCATTCTCGTCGTGCCCTTCGCATGAGAACTCCGCGCAGGCTGTACCGTCACGGGGCCGTAGCGGACGTCGAGAAAGCCGTTCAGCGCACCGAAGGCGATTTCACCGACGGACTTGCCATTGAAGGTGAGAGGCGTCTCTTCGTCAAGATCGCGGGACTCGCTGTCCCACTTGTCCATCTCGACGATGCGCCAGCGGCCGGCAAAGACCTTGGCGAAGCCGGCACCCTGGCCATCATTCAGCCTCCGCGATCAGCTTGGGCAGCCACCTGTCGCTGACTATTTCCGATGCGAATGTCTATGATTGTGCCGCTTATTCATGGAGCAGCACCGGTCCGCTCTTCCTTCAGAAGGGGCCCTCATATAGCGGCATTACCGTTAGCTAGCTTGGGCCTCCTCCTGCCTCGCCAGCTGTCGGCTTTCGACTTCATGGCGCAGCCTGAATTGCAGGCTGCGTGGGCAATCTCGTCTGCCCGAATGACAAACGCCCATCGGTGGTCCACGCCTTCGATGTTTCGAGCAGGATCTGCATCGTCACTCTCTCTTGGAAATTGGGCCACACAAAGTAGCGTGCAGAATTAGCAACTTCCGTTCCACCCGCCGGAAAATGACCCGTTGCAAGCGGATTCTACCAGCTCGAGGCCTGCGTTTCTTGTCGGGCTTCCGCCAACGACACAAATCCCGTCAGATTCAAAACACATGACTTCCTTGGCCAAATCCAGATCTTTCAACGCGCAATTGAGTAGCTTACCGAGTGAGGACCGCGCTGGCACGGCGGTTGCTTTGGGATGCAGCAAGACCGAGTAATACCGGAAGGCAGAATCTCGATTGTCACAGCAACAAAGCAGATGGTCGCGAATGGCTCCGAAATTCGTTTCGAGGTGATTTCCGAAATGGGCTTGTCTACATCATGCACGGCAGACAGCCTTCTCGACGTCATCGATACCCTGGATTGCACAGCTAGTTCCGTCCGTGTTTGCTTTATCTGGCTAGGAGAACGTGATGAGATTGCTCATACTCACAAACAGCCTCAATTGCTTAGGTGAGAATGATGCACCTCTCGGTAACGCCTTCCGTCGTTCCGGCTGCGAAGTAATCTTCGGCGAGATCAATGCTATTTCGGCAGATGACTATCGCTATTTCACACGAGGAGTGCTGGTACCGAGAAACGGCCAGCTGTACGATCCCGGTTCTGCGGCACAAGGGGATCGAGGCGCATATTTTTTTGATGAATGCCAGCTGATCTGGGTCATGAGACAGCCCCAGGATTGCGTGGCCCGCGATATCTGGCAAATGCTGTGGTTAGCATCCCAACACACGCCTTTCGTCAATAGCATTGAAGGCATGACGTTTCTAAACACAAAACATGCATTGGGCTACGTCGTGCCAAAAGAGAACAGGCCTTTTTCATATACATCGAATGACTTCTCGTTGCTCTGGCAACGCTATCGGAAGAACCCAGATCAGTCGTGGGTTGCCAAGCCGCCAAATGCCTTTTGCGGGCAAAATGTCTTCTTACTTCATCCAAACGGACCAAATGTTCGCGCAATCCTCCAATGCCTTACCGGAAACACCGCCGCGCGACACGTATTCGACTATGGTATAGGCGGCTTCAAGGCTGAGTATGCTGTTCTTCAGCAGTTCATCCCGGAAGTAGCCCAAGGCGAAAAGCGCGTCGTCGTGGCTTGCGGAAAGGCTGTTGCCTGGCATGGTCGGCAACTGCATCCAGACGATCACAGGTCGAATTTAACGCAAGGAGGAAAGCTGATTGAAGTCGATTTACATTCCAGTGAAATCGAACTTGCCGAGTTGATCGGTAAAAAGCTGATGGCACATGGGATCAATTTTATCGGGATTGATATGGCGTATCCCTACATACTTGAAATTAATATTGCGGACCCGGGAGGGCTATACGACGCAAAATTAGTAAGTGGGGTTGATCATTCGGATCAGGTTGCTGAGCTAATCATTGCTCACTTTAAGAAGTATCCTTCTTGAGTAAGCATTGGCCACACCTAATCATCGTGTGGTTCGCAGTGATACGGCCTGGCATGAACTGATCGGTGGGCGACTACCATACTTGATGGTAGGCAGAAAAGGTGATCCCTAGGCGAGAAGAAGGTTGGCCCTCTGGCTGAGGGGTTTGAGGGTGCGGACATCTTTAAGGTGGTGCACGTAATGGCGTTGCCCGGCGGGCTGCTCACGATGTGTCGTCAGGTTGCCGTGGTGGCCTGCGAGGCGCCGAGCGTGCCGATCCAAACTGTCTCCGAGAACAGTGCCGCGGGCTAGTCCGAGCGATGTTTTCGCTAGTCCGAGCGTTGTTTTCGTCGGCTCAGACAAAACCTTGGGAGATCAGGGCGTCCTCTGGCGAGATCGGCAGGGAATCAAGATCGATGTGAACAGGGAACTCACATGGGGCGAGCCGGCCTGAGCTGGCGACGTTTTCAACAGTGCTATCGGTGCTTCGGTGATGGCGCTGCGGCCGACCTTAAGCTGGTGTTCGCGGCACAGCCAGTCGCTCTGATTTGCTCTAAAAAGGGAACCCTTAGATTCCACATTGCCTAGCAGTCCCGCTCAGATGATGCAAGCCAGCGTCATCCCCTTAACACTGTAATCCTACTATCACGCTTGCAGGCGCCCGCCAGACGCGCCATGATCAGTTTAACAACGTGAGGAGCGCTCGTATTCTCCATCTTCAGCGAGGTCAAGAAGGCCGAACGGGTCTTTGCCGACGAAACCACCATGCCGACGCTCGCTCCCGGCTCCGGATCGACGAAGATGGCCTACTTATGGGCCTATGCCCGAGATGACCGAACCTTTGGCCGCAGTGGTCCCCCGATGGTGGCTTATCGCTTTGAAGACAGCCGCTCCGGCGAATGCGCGGTCCGACATCTCCATGGTTATCGGGGCATCCTGCAAGTGGATGGCTATGCCGCCTATGACAAATTGGCGCGCCCCGATCGCGGCAATGATGGCATCACATTGGCTGGCTGCTGGTCACACTGCAGGCGCAAGTTCTACGAGCTGCATGTTGCAGGGAGCTCGAGAGTGGCAACGACGACAATCGAGCGGATGGCAACGCTCTGCTAGGTCGAGAAGACTGTGCGTCGTCATGACCCCGACGCATGCGTTGCCGCGCGCTAGCAGGCCTCCGCGGCGGTCGCCGCAGATCTCTTCGATCTCTGGGAGCAGACCTTGCGGCGGATCTCCAGCAGATCAAAACTGGCCGAGGCGATCCGCTACGCCGTCTTGCGCCGTGCCATCTTCGAACGCTTCCTGACCGATGGTCGCATCGAGCTCGGTTCGAACATCGTCGAACGGGCCATCAGGCCGCAAACAATTACGAGAAAAAAATACTCTCCTCGCTGGTAGTGATGGCGGCGGACGGACCTGGGCGAACGTCGCCACACTCTGCAGACAGCGCAGATGAACCACGTCGATCCGCTCGCCTGGCTCACCCTAACGCTTGAGCGGATCGCCAACGGTTGGCCGAGCAGCCAAATCGACGCGCTTACGCCACGGAACCACGCCGGCTGACGGCCGCAGCTTGCCGCTTACGTATTCTCGTCGCCGCGATGTTTTGAATGCCGGCGACGACGTGCCGCGCAAATTCTACAGACCTCGCCGCAAAACGCAGGAGTTCTGCGCCGAGAGAGGCTAAATTGACTAGATTAAGGTTGCGCACGAAATAATATCTGCATCGAAGATTCGAGTTTCTCGAACTACGATTGCTAGCGCGAGACCTAAAGTAGGGCGCGGTGATCACCGAAAGCAATTGTCCTTATGCACCGGACGTGGGGCCCAAGCGTCGACTTCCTGTCTCAATCGTGCGGTGCCGCTGCACCGGTCGTACCCGCGGGAGCCTCGCTGCTTTTTTTGTTGAGAGTGCCGGAGTGCTACACTTTTATGCTACACGTTTCGGAAAGCACAGGAGGAAAGTTCAAATGCGGGGCTTGATCTCGCTGGGACGATTTGCAGGCTGGCCATTCTATTCACCGGCCGTGCATTCTTCTAGCGCGCGGCCAGTCGTTGCTGGTGACTTGGCACGGCGCCTCGCACGTTTGATTTGGTCTGTTTCAGAGAGATCTTAAAATGCTCAGCGTTGACAATTTTCGGTATTTGCACAGCGAGGTGACCGAGTGGCGTCGTTATCTCCACCGACATCCCGAGCTAGACTATCGCTTACACACGACTGCAAGCTTTGTAATGGAGAAGCTAGCTTCCTTCGGCATCAATCACATTGAAACGGGGATAGCCGAAACCGGTATCGTGGCTTTGATTCACGGTGAGGGCGGAGACGGTCCGACGATCGGATTAAGGGCCGATATGGACGCTCTGCCAATACTCGAGGCATCGAACAAGCCGTGGTCGTCCGAGACGCCCGGCAAGATGCACGGTTGTGGCCATGACGGCCACACAGCTATGCTCCTCGGCGCCGCGAAGTACCTTGCCAGAAGGCGCAAGTTCAGGGGCTGCGTTGCACTAATCTTTCAACCGGCGGAAGAAGTGCTACCATCGGGCGCCAAAAGGATGGTCCACGAAGGGGTCATGGATCGTTTCGGTATCTCCCAGATTTTTGGCATGCACAATTCTCCCGGCTTGGAGATCGGAAGATTCGCAATTGGTCACGGCCCAACTCTGGCGTCGCTTGACGACTTCGATCTCGTTGTGACCGGCAAGGGGGGGCATGCGGCCAATCCGAGCCAGACCATCGATCCAATCGTCATTGCTGCACAAATTGTTGTGGGGTTGCAGACTTTAGTCTCGCGGAACACGAACCCGCTTGAGGCGCTCGTGATCTCCATCACTAAGCTAAACGCAGGCACCGCTTACAACATCATTCCCGGCTCCGCAGAAATGGGCGGTACTGTCAGGACTTTCTCATCTGAGCTGCGAACTTTCGCTGAGCAACAGATCTTAGCGTTAGCTCAGGGCGTTGCGCGCGGATTTGGGGGGGGGGTCGAGTTCAAGTACCGGCGCGATTGTCCTGTCACCTTCAATCATCCCGAGGGGACTCATCTCGCAGTTCAGGCCGCGCGTACCCTCGTGGGATCTGAATCCGTGGATGACAAGATGAAGCCGAGGATGGGATCTGAGGATTTCGCCTACATGCTTGAGGCACGGCCGGGTGCTTACATTTTACTTGGTAATGGTCCGACCGCCTCCCTCCACAACCCGGAGTATGATTTCAACGACGAAGCGTTGCCTTATGGCATTGGCTACTGGGCCAACCTCGTCGAGACGGCGCTAGCCGTCTAAAAGGCGGCAGAGCTTTGCAAACGACCGCAGCTGCCAATGGAAGCGCGATTTGATGTGCCGGGTGATCGTACGTCTGTTCCTGAAACCAGCGCAGATAACGCATTGTCCAGCCCTTGCGGGGATAGATGCGGCCGTTTTTGAGCATGAACGCGCTCACCTGTTGCCGGTGGACCGGCAGCGCTTCAACCGCTGCCGGTCGGGCGTGAACGAGATCGCTCATCGCCTCGTGGCCGTCATTGGGAACTCATACCGCCGTCAGTTCACCGGCCCGTAGCAGTCGCGCGAGAGGAACGGCGTCTCGGCGGTTCTCTTCACCCGATCGCCTAGCTTCCTTGGGATCAACGATGGCGCCACCACCGTGCATTTCATGGCCGAGGGCCCGGATCAGGCGATAAAGACCATAGCCAGCCGGGCCGGCACCGTGATAGAAGTGGACGTGGTCAAATCGGTTGGTCGATCCGCACTATGACGCGGCGCATGTTGGTGGGCATCGGCCTCGCCGTAAGAAGCGCACCTCTCCTTCCCGGCCTGCATCAGCGATCGCGACGGCATTTCTCAGATTGGCCACATCGATTCCGACAAACGCTTCCCTATAATCTGCCATGGCTCGTCCTGCAGTGATGAGGATCGGCTCGGTCCGCCCGAGTAACCCTCGGACGCGCAGTGTAGGGCGAGTCACCTCACCGGCGGAGGCGGACATGCGGTCTTACAATACACTCAACACACCAATGACGCGGGCGCAAGTCGCGTCCTGCCACAAACATGATGGCGCGAGCTGAAAGTGGAGGTCAATGATAGTTCGATTCATATTGAGAATCGTGAAGCCAAATTTCAGTTCCACTCGTTCAGAGTTGTAGTCAGGCGCCGCAAACCCTTACCGAGTAGTTCAAGATCGACGCCGTAGGAAAGCCGGAGACCGGATGGATCGCCAAAGGCGGTGCCCGAAACTGTTGCGACGCCAGCGTTCATTAGTAACGCATCAGCGATGTCATCGGGGTTGAATTCGCAGCCATTGGCCGTCGGACGCCGCTGGAAACCGCTGAGATCGAGGTAGAAAAACAATCCGCCTTGGGCAGCAGGCGGGGATACCAGTTTCAGATCTGAAAGAATCGAGAGCCCGAGTACTCGCGCGTCCGAAATGTGGCGCTGCAATTTCAATTCGAAGGCAGAGTCGCCAGAGTTGAGGTGATACAGTAGCGCATGCTGCGCAATGACATTGGGGTTCGATGTTGTATGGGTTTGTAGCGCCTTAACCGCACTGACAACAGCTTTGGGCCCAGCGATATAGCCAATCCGCCAGCCAGTGAGGGCCAACGACGTCGAAAAGGAATTGACGATCAATATGCGATCGCGTGCCTGGGGCGCCACCGATAGGATCGAATGATGCAAATGTGGGGGATGAACGAAAGCTCCGTAGGATTCGTCGAAGATTATCCAGAAGTTCCGATCCCTCGCGAGTTGGGCAATCCCACTAAGGGTGTCGCGGTCGTAGACTGTGCCTGTCGGATTGTTTGGCGTGTTGACCACGACCGCTTTGGTTCTCGATGTAATGGCCGCGGCAAGATCCGTAAGCCTCGGCACGTAATTGTTGTGTCGACTTTCGACAAAGATCGGCGTCCCGCCGGCAATAATTACCTGTGTGGGAAAAGTCGTCCAGTAGGGGGCGGGGATCAGTACTTCGTCACCGGGATTTAGAAGGGCCAGGGCCGCATTGAAGAGCGCCTGCTTGGCGCCGCTCGTCACAGCGATTTCGTCTGCCGACCATGGCTGAGCCGTCTCAGCGGAAAGCTTGCGAGCAAGTGCATGGCGCAGCGCCAGCAGCCCGATCTGGTCGGTATAGCAGTTGAGGTTGCCGTTGATCGCTGCAATCGCGCCCTCGCGCACGGATGGAGCGAGTTCGCTCCAGATCTCTTCTGCGGTCAGATCAATGATATCCTCGCCGCGTGCAGTACCCTCCTTTCCGGCGGTCCTGATCGCAGTTTGGCCCCACAATTTGACCAAAGCTGTCCGGTGCGCCAACAAGAGCGCTCGCCCCTAAATTTTGTGGGATCGTTGCTGGGCGGCCGCAGATCTGTCGGATTTGCAGCAAAAGTAACACCGGAATTGATCTAAAACACACATCAGAGCCCCTTCTTGATTGTTTCTGGCCGCCGAATGAATTCGGTGCTTTTCCTCGGTGCCTGGCCGCCGAGCAAGTTGATGGGACCGAAGTAGGTCGTGTAATAGGGCTGTCGCGCCATCAAATCTCCACGTGCTGCGCTGCGGGGTTCAATGGCGGACAACGATGAAATGGGTGCATGGCTCCAGTTCGTCGAAACTGCATGTGTCCAGTGGCGCATGAGGAGCTAGCTTTTTTGGTCATCGGGTTGGAGATATCGCGCTTCGGCACGGACGAGTTCGTCGTACCCCAATAGATCGAAAATCTCAGCAAGCGTCGCAATATGGGGCTCAATACTCGCGATCCCTTCCCTAGCCATGATCCGAGCGCAGACCCTGCGCATACCAATATTGCGGCTCGCATGGAGTGGTTGGCCCAGATCACCGTGGAAATGCGCGCCTCGCGATATGCAGAGACCGGCGTTTGATAGTACTTTGTTGGGATGATCACGACGGGTAGTCGGTTCCGCCAGGCACTCGCAAATTCAAAGATCTCTTCCGCGGTACTCTTTCGCGAGTGAATGAGAGTCGCGTCGGCCCCCGCGTCGGCGTAAGCGTGAGCGCGCGAAACCGCTTCGTCTATTTCACGACCGACAATCAGCGCTTCGATCCCTGCGACGAGAACCAACTCTCGCCCAACTGTATCCCTCACTGCTCGCAGACGGCCCGAGAACTCACCGATGTCGGCGAGGACATGCCGCTGGCAGGAGTTCATTTTCGGAAAACAGCTGTCCTGCAGCGCGAGGGCGGCAGCCCCACGTTGCCGGAGTTTGCGTGCTAGGAGACGCGCATTGTTAAAATTGCCGAAGCCGGTATCGCCGTCAACGAGCACCGGCAGCTCGCTCGAGTCCACGATGCGTTCGAGCACGTCGACGAGTTGGCTCCAAGAGGCCTCGTTGGCATCGCGGTAGCCAAGAGAGGACGCAATTGACCGACCAGAAGCCCAGAGTGCTTTAAAACCTGCGCGCTGGGCGATCGCTCCCGAAAGTCCGTCATGGGCTTCCATAAGAAAGGAGAGGTGATCGTTCGAGCAAATCTGAGGTCGGAGCATATCGTCGGGTGGCGAGTTCGCACCTCGATCGGAGTCGGTTGCGCGAACAGATCTATGTTGCATGCCGAGTATCCTAGGAGGCGTGACCTGCGCTGCATTAACTAAGCACTTATTGGCACGTGTCCGTGATCCCGATCAATTGCTAGCGTTGGTAGTTGACTGGCGCACAAATCGTTGGATGTCGACAACGAGGAGCACACAATTCCGATCCTTCAGTGGGTCGGGGGGCGATTGATTGCGTAACCAAAAATGGGGCAGCGATGCAGGCATCGTGCGATGCAAATCGGTCAAGAGCTTCGACCGCTCGCGAGCGTGCAGCCTCCAGCTTTGCTCAGCCTTTGGGAGTGCGAGGAGGAATCCGTGTGCCGTGTTTCAATTTCGTCTACGGATGTCGGGGCTGACGCAAACCGCGCTGTTGCAGTTCCGACGTAAGTCGCAGTGCTTAAAGTCGGTCAAAATCTGGCGATCCCTTCAAGTGCTTGTATTGACGACGAATTGTCGCGTGGGCCGCGAGTGGTATGACACTTGCTGCGCTCATCTCAGAGCCTTGCAAAGTTTTGGAGAAGCGTATGCACAGCGTCATCTGGATCAAACAGGTTCCCGAGTCCGTTCGAAATCGCGTGCAGCCTCTCACCAATATCAGCGCGCGCCCGCGCGGTGACGGTCATCGTTCGCCTCGAACGGCGCTTGTTGGAAGGGGGGCCGGACCTGCGCGAGGAGTTCGACGGCGAAATCACCGTCCTCGCAGTAGGACCCGCAGACGGATCGGATTCCTTTCCGAAGGTATTGTCCTCATACGAGCCTGCCGTGCTCTTCGCCGATTCCGCATTCGCCGATGCCGGCTCACGGCCGATCAACTATGCGCGGGCAGCCGCGATCCTCAAGAAGTTGCAGGAGATATAGTCCCGCCGAGCTTATTGTCGATCGCAAGCAGATCGTCAATCGTGAGTTCAAACAGCCTGAGCCCGGCATCAGATGGTCCTGCGCACTGCAGCTCGCGCCGCTGGTCAAAATTGGGGCGGAGAGTCTCGCCGCGCCAGCGATCAAGCGACCGGCTGATGCTCGACTGGCGGATCGGGGACCGTCAAGGCCGTTTACTCTATGGCGGAATATCGGCCCAGGCGTGTCACGCGCGATCTACCATCGGTCGGACATCAAGGGAACTACGGGGACACTGCCATCTAAGTCGGCGGAAACGCGAGGACGTTCCGACTTCGCCTGTATCGCCAGCGTATGCAGATCTTACCCGGGCTGCGAGCCGTTTGCGATCCGCGGCTATCGCGGCATTCGCGCGACCACATTGCGAACGGGAAGAAGTCGCGAGCTAATCTGCGTCTGAAACGAGTTCAGTTGAATGGCGTATAGCGGCCTTCTGGCGATCGCGTGAGGCGCCAAATGAATCTCTTTAGCTTCGTCGAATGCGCGAACCAAACGCAATCTCTGAAAGCTCTGTTTGATCTGCTTGTGAACTGTGCAAGCGAAGAGGGCTTCACTGAGGTCGCTTACGGAGCGCTCACGTTCGCGGAGCCGCTTCGTCTACCGGGGTGCCCACCGCCTCTGGTGGCTATGAAGGCTCCGCCAGACTGGTGTCAACGCTATTTGGAACGCAAGTACTATACCGTCGATCCGGTGGTACGGCGGACACCGATGTTTGCGGGACCATTTCTATGGGACGAACTCGCCAAGGAATATCAGCTGCAGGCGTGTGAGCAACGCGTACTAGACGAGGCCAGAGAGGCAGGCCTGAAGCGTGGCATCAGCGTGCCACTATTTGGGCCATCAGGCCGGATATCTGTGGTGTCGTTCGCGTCCCGTTTTGATGATGCCGATCCTCAGGGGAATGTGAGGCGTCTCAACGCGTTGGCTTGGCACTTCCATGTTGCATTTGCGGACATCGCAAAGCCCACCGACAGTGCCTGCGATAGGAAAGTGACCCTATCGGAGCGCGAAAAGGATTGCCTACGATGGGTGGCGGAGGGAAAATCGTCCTGGGAAATCGGTAAGATACTGAATGTTAGTGAGAATACAGTGAATTTTCATCTTAAGAACGCAATACGAAAGCTCGGCACGGCGAACCGGACTCAAGGCCTCGTAAAGGCACTTCGCCTTGGTCTTATTGAATTTTCGGCGCCCGCGTTGGCAACGCCGATGGTCGCCTAGCTGGTTTCGCGTCCGCTCGCAAGGCTCCCCATGAATGTGGTGAACTGAAATCTCAGAAGGAACACGCCTCGCGGCAGTATGGCCTCAAACGGCTGCGCTTGTCGCCATGAATCGCCGCGAACGTCTATTGGGTCGTGACTTGATCGATTGGCGCTGCCATTCATTCGGCCGGCGCCAGCAGACCAGCCGTGCCTTGCTGGTGAGGATTTTCCGTACTCGCAGCATCACTTAGCGAGAGGCACTTTGAATGGTCTTTCCTGAGCTTTACGCGCGGCATCGAGTGCGTGGAAAATGCCTTAGATGCAGATCGTCCGGTATTCCACACTTGCCGGAGAGCCGCCTAATGAGAATGACGTCCGCTTTCGCCATGATTGCCGAATGCAAACGCCGGGATTCATGGCGCCTTGCGCGGTCGGTGTCGTTCAGCACTTCCGCACCGACCTCTCCCAGGACCCTCAAAACGAGAAGGCAAGGGGTGCCTACACTCAAATGAATACCTCAAAGAGCCCCGGCCCAAGGGTCGGAGCTCTCGATCGCGATTGCAGGTGAGAAGATCGTTATTTGAAGACCACGGGCCAGCCAAACTTGTAATTGAGCCGCGCGGTCACGAGATCGAAATCTTGACGGATGCGATCGTTCCCAAGCGTACCACCTCCAGCGGCTGCGAAGCTCACGTCGCTGGTCGGCATGAATACGTGGTCATACTCAACACCAGCTGACCAGTTCGGCGTCAGGTTGATCTCGAGCCCCGCACCAGCGACGCCCCCCCAACGCGTGGTGTCCGCGCTGCCAAGCGGCGTGCCTGGCGAAACGGAGTTGATCTGATAGTTGCTGCTCACCACGGCGGCGCCCCCTTTCGCGTAGAGCAGCATGTTGCTGATGGCATACCCGATCTGGCCGGTGATCAAGCCGAACGAGTCGATCCTCGTGTGATTGCTGTTGGCCGGAAAGGCCGTGCTGACATTGGAGCCGTTGAAATCGGCCCAGTTGCCCTGGCCTTCGACGCCAAGCACTGCCTGGCCGATCTGCCAGCGATAACCGATCTGCCCACCGAGCGTACCGCCGCTTGCGTCGTGGGAGCCCTCAGGGGTCGTGCCTGCGAAATCCCAGGAGTTGTGGCTCGAACCCCAGCCGCCGTTGATACCAGCATAGAAACCACTCCAGTCGTAGAGCGCGACCGCGACCGGTGCGGGCGGCGGTGGCGCCTTGGTGTAGACCGGCTGTGCAGCGAGATCCGCAGCGAATGCAGGCGCCGCAGCGCTGAGTGCGACGATGCTCGCAGTCATAAGCAACAAGTTCTTCATTTCGAGCTTCATTTCCTTTAGAGGGCCCCCGGCCGCGCGCGTCATAACAGCGCCAACGCGAATTGCTGTAACTGCGGCGCAACATTCACTCTCAAAGAATCGGCTTGATTCTGACGCTGCGTGAGGTTGTACGCTTGAATATCACTAACAATGAACGCAGCGATCTGTATCAGATGCGTACAGGAAGTTTCGACAATGTAATTGGTGGCCGTGGGTCGAAGCTCGTTGACGAAGGACGGCCACGGTATGCTTTCGGTGATGGACAACAATTGGAGTGCGGCACGAGTGAATTTAGATGTCAATGACAACTCGTGTGCTTTCGTCGAAATTGTCGTGTCCATCTGTGAGAGGATAAGCGCGGCGAGGATGCCGTGCTGTATCGGCAACTGGTTCGTGGAGTGCTGCGCGGTGGGTCATCACCGCCTCAATCGTACCGACAGGGCCGCGCGCCGAAATGATTCCCTATACTGAACCGGACTAGCAGCTCGATAATGCTTTGCTGCATGCGCAGCAGCGAATGTTAGAGTGCCGATGATCGGTGCGCCTTCGGCCCTTCGGACACAGCGATGTCTGAGATGGATGGAGCGCCGCTCGCAGGTCCTCCGATGGGATCGTGAACCTGGCGATGCACTTTTCGGGAGCGACTGCCTTTTCTATCTGATTCCTACCGGTCCAATTTGCGCCACGGGATGAGCATGCTGACTTGTTTTTTGTATTGGCCGTACTGCTCCCCAAACAGCTGGAGAAGATCCTGCTCTTCGAAGAAAATCCCGACAAAGATGTAGGTGGTGGTCACGGCTGCAAACAGTAAATGCCCGATTGTCATCACTGGCGCGGCCCAGAACGCGATGATGAAGCCGAGATAGATCGGATGTCGCACGAATTTGTAGTACAGCGGCGTCCGGAACTGCTGCGCCGCTATGCCGCGCCCCCTGAGATTGGCGATAACGTGACGCAGTCCGAACAATTCAAAATGATCGATCAGGAACGTGCTGGCGAACACCAGCGTCCAGCCGATGAATGATAGGGTTCCAATCATTACGGATACGTCGGGGTCCTCGACGTGCCAAATAACCGCCGGAAGCGGCCGCCACTGCCAGAATAGCAACATGAGGCAAAGGCTCGCGATTAGCACGTAAGTACTTCGTTCGATGTAGTTCGGCACATATCGTGTCCACCGGTTCTTGAACCACTTGCGCGCCATGCCGGTGTGCTGGATGGCAAACAGAGCCATCAACAACGTGTTTATGGAAAGCGCATCGACGACGGACGTGTGAGGCCCCGTGTCAATCGTCTTTGGTACGCCTATGCCGCTTACAAAGCCGGCAGTGTAGACAATGGTGACAAGAAAAGCCGCATAAGCGAGCAAGCCGTATAGAAGAGCGATCAATCGTAATGATCGAATCTGGGAAGCTGCTTGGCCTATGGAGTTCACTTTAAGCATGGATTGACTCCGCTTTCAGGAAACGGCTTGCCTAGGGCAGCGCGGCGCTGAAGCATCTTGAAAATCACGCGATCAAAGCCTCGCGGTCCTCCACATACACGTAATGCAGCTTGTGCGGCCAAATGCCTCAAATATCATCAAAGCACCGCCCGCCCCTGTGCAGAGAGCGGAGGTGCAACGAAGGAAAAGCACGGTGTGATTATCTCAGAACGATGGTAACAAGTAGGTCTCACCATGAACTCCTGGCGCCCTGCGGTGCGAGCAACATTGGCTACGGGGCCTTCGTCCTGATCCCAGCAAAGGGCGTGCCGATCGCGGAAGAGCGGAGCATCTTGCCCCGACGCGAGAACGCGCGTGCTAGCGGCGGCCCCAAACGAAGAATGCGGAGGCTTGTTGGATTTCTGACATCGCCGTAGCCACCGAATACGGTTGGCAAATGGGCGCCTATGTGACGCCAGCCACCCCTCACGCCTCGCCTGCGCGAGTTTTGACGATGATGCTCCCTATAGCGACTCGGTTGTAGTTCTCTAATACGCTTCATCGCTTGATGCGCCGGTGGCGCTCGAGTTGGCATGGTCCGGAGTTCCAACACCTTTCCTCGTCAACGGGATTGACTCCGTCAGCCGGCGAAGCATGCCGCCGATTTTTGAATCGCTCATCGCGCGGGATGAGACCCGCGGCATGGTGGTGCGGCATGGCTTTGCTGAGCATTGGGAGCGGATCGATTGTCAGTCGCTGAGCATTATATTTTCACGACGCAATCCACCTGATATAGAAGACGTTGCTTTCAGCTCTCGTCCCGATCATTTGGTGGGGTCTCGATGTAACAGAATGACTGAGGCGCGGCAGTCGCTCGATCAACTCGAGCAGAGGATCGCTAACCCGTCACCTGATCGCAGACGCGAAGAGCGGCGAAACACTCCTCGATCAGCGTCGTCGGCGCTCCTGCTACGGCTATTTCGTGTTTCTTGGTCACTTTCGAAAGCGGCTGTTCGCCGCGTTCGAGCAAGGGATGCAAAGCATGCCCCGCATTCCCTAAGTCTCCAGACCGTGACCCATTCAAATAAGTCGGCGATCTGAACAACTATCATAGGCCTGCTATCCTAGTGCGCAGAAAAGTCTGCGCCTCAGGCCATGCAAAGCCCCGAGCCACGGATAATCGCACTGCTCTGGTGGGAAAGAGCTTGAAGTGACTGGCGCGGCAGGTTGTAGGCTGGAGTCCGTATAACGCAGGCGTTGGCAGCTTATAAAAGCCCAGTTGATGCTAACATTGGAGTGATTTGTGGTTGAAGGAACTTCGCCGACAGAGCCGTCAGGGCAAGGAAAGCCAACGCTCTCCGCTCCAGATGATGATCCCTATCTCTGGCTGGAAGAGATAGAGGGCTCGCGGGCACTTGACTTTATCGAGCAGCAAAATGGCAAAACTCTGCAGGTGTTCGGCGGAGCGACATTCACGCAGCATCGCGACGCGCTGGCTTCAATCTACGACCGGGCGGACAATATACCGCATGTCAGCCGGCACGGCGACCATCTCTACAACCTTTGGAAAGATGCCAATAATCCGCGGGGCCTCTGGCGTCGAACCAATTTAGAAGAATTTCGAAAGTCGAAGCCGTCATGGGACGTTTTACTCGATGTGGATCGGCTCGCGGCCATTGAAGGCGAGGACTGGCTTGTAAGCTGGACCGCCATGCTGCCTAGTAGCTCGCAAGTCATACTCGCTCTGTCACGGGGCGGCAGCGATGCCGTGACGCTGCGCGAGTTTGACATGGCCACGAAGAGT
Source organism: Bradyrhizobium sp. CCGUVB23 (assembly GCF_024199885.1). Taxonomy (NCBI): domain Bacteria; kingdom Pseudomonadati; phylum Pseudomonadota; class Alphaproteobacteria; order Hyphomicrobiales; family Nitrobacteraceae; genus Bradyrhizobium; species Bradyrhizobium sp. CCGUVB23. The sequence continues at coordinate 2,286,291 of NZ_JANADQ010000001.1, read as the reverse complement.
TTTGTGGCTGATGGTTTTGTGCTTGGGGAAGCGAAGAGCAGTGCCACTTGGGTCGATCAGGACAAGCTGCTGGTGTCCAGCGCGTATGGCAAGGGCATGGCGACAGTTTCGGGCTATGCCCGGACCATCCGATTGTGGCACCGCGGTGACCCCATCGAACGAGCGGCCGTGGTGTTTGAGACGACTGCCGATCGTATTGGCGTCAACTGCACGATCGATCGAACCGGCCAAGAAAAACGCGTCTGGTTCACCGAACAGCTGAATTTCTTCAACTCCCACACCTGGCTCGGAACCGAATTAGGGGCGAACATCCAGCTCGACCCTCCTACCGATGTCTGGCTGCAGGCGCATCAGGATTGGCTCGCGGTGAAGCTCCGCTCGGCTGCGACAATCGCCGGAGTGATCTACCCGGCAGATACCCTGGTCGGCATATCGTTGACCGACTTTCTCGCTGGGAAACGTAATTTTGCGGTGCTTTTTATGGCGACCCCGCGGCGCGCACTGCAGGGATTTTTCTGGTCGGGCGGTAGGCTTGTCCTCTCCATCCTGGACGAGCTGCGACCGGTGTTCGAGATCTGCACGCCATCCGCTACGACTTGGAGCCGCGAGCAGGTGAGCGTGCTCCCCGATATCGGCGTCGTTGATGTCTGGCCGCTTGATCGCGATCCATTAGAGAGCAATGGTGACCTGCTTGCGAAGATCCAGGATCCGCTTACGCCTCCGTTACTGATGCTATTGCAAGAGGGTGTCTCCAGTCCAGCCGTGCTGAAGGAGGCGCCAAAAACGTTTATCGCTGATGGTCTGGTGGTCACCCAGCATGAAGCGATCTCGGTCGACGGCGAGCGCATTCCGTATGTGCAGACCGGGCCGAAACAGGAGACGGGTGAGGCGCCCGTGCACATGAGCGGTTATGGCGGGTTCGGTACCTCAGTGAAGCCGTACTACAATTCCGCGCTCGGCAAGCTGTGGCTCGAGCGTGGGGGCACCACGGTGCAGGCACATTTGCGTGGCGGCGGCGAGTTCGGCACGCGATGGCACGATGCTGGACGCCTCGCCGGCAAGCGGCTCTCCCATGATGATTTCGCAAGCGTCGCGGCCGACCTTGTCCGCCGCGGCGTCACACAGGCAAAACGGATCGTGGCCGAGGGCGGATCGAACGGTGGCATTCTCATCAGCAATATGCTGACGCGGTACCCTGAGCGTTTCGGCGCGCTGTTCTGCACCATCCCGCTGATCGACATGCGCCGCTACACGAAGCTGCTCGCGGGCGCGAGTTGGATCGCGGAATTTGGCGATCCTGACAAGCCCGAGGAATGGGAATGGCTCAAGACCTATTCCGCCTACCATAACGCCGCGCCCGGGCAGGACTACCCGCCGATCCTGATCGCCACGACGCGGCGGGACGATCGCGTCCATCCCGGGCACGCTCGGAAGATGGTCGCCAAGCTTCAAGCGATGGGCTATGAGGCTTATCTCTACGAGCCGAACGCTGGCGGCCACGGCTATGGCCGGGACAACAAGGAGCAGGCTGGCTTTCAGGTACTGGGCTTCCAATTCCTGAAAAGCAAGATCGGCTGGCTGGAGGACGACTCGTAAGCGAGCTTCGTTCGTACGATCTCGCAAACCGGCCTGAAATTGCTCGTCGTAGTTTTAGGCGACCGCACAGCGCGAGGTCCGAATCGAGCGCGAGCTTCTCGAGTACTTTCCGCAACCCTCGTTCGACATTGCGTCCGCGCAAACCGATGTGTAGCGCCCAGATCTATACTTACCAGTGACATATTCGCGTGGCCAACAGCTAGATTTGCTTCGATCTGGATAGACCACTCCTGAGCTTGGAAAAAGTGAAGGGTATCCGGTGGGTTCAGGAGGCCTTGGGCATGCAACCCCCGCATGCTTGGCAGCTCTACTTTATCTCGGCTAGATGCGTGCTCAGAAATGCCAAGGGAGTTATGATGGCCAAGACGCTGAATAAGAAGATTGTACGTCGCGAGTACACGAAGACGGACGTAAAGGAACTGCGCGCACACTCGAGAGCGAAGACACCCGTTACGAAAATCGCAAAGCTTACAAAGAGAAGCGTCGGATCACTGCGTCAGAAGGCGCTAAAGCTAGGCATTCCGCTCGGACACCGACGGTAGTCAGCGCGCCGTTTGGATAGAAGCACCGCGCGGAAGCACCTGGGATCGAGTACATCGGCAGGAAGAAGCTCAGCGTCATCTGAGTTCGGCGTCATGCACTCACCGCCATCATCCACAGGCCGTGCCCATGAGGCCAGATCCTGCGGAACGAAAGGCCTGCCGGGCAACCGTATGACGGCAACAGCTCGGCGGCATTCTCGAATGCCGCCGAGCTCTCACCGGCCACATCATCGACAGCGCCTGTGTCGACCGAGAGCTATTTGCCGAACCTGCGCCGTGTCTTGATTGTCGGCCAGAAGCGCTGCGTCTATGGCGCAATCAAACGCGAGCTCAGTCGCCACTCTTCCATGGACCTCGTAGACTGGTCGCATGAAGGGCGACGGCCATCTCGGCCGTCAATATCTGTCGCTACCAGACTGGCACGACCAACTGGTTGGCGCTGCGATTGGCCAATAGGCCCGGCCTAATCTTCGCCTAGCTGGGGTTGCTGTTGTGTAAGCGCGCATTTTACTGCACAGGCTGCGCGCGCGGGTGGCCGCGGCGTGGTGTGACGCCGGGCCCCAGCGGGATCATCGGAACGGCTTGGTTGACCTGAGCGTTCGAACGTCAGCCGCTGTTCTCAGCTGGCAGGTGTGTTTGACCGGTGCAGTTGAACGGCAACAGATCTTCGATGTCGGCGTCGGGCGCACGCTGAGGCAGTTCAGTGAGCGCGTGACGTAACCATGCATAGGGATCGACGTCGCATGCCCGGCATGTCAGCACCAAACTGTAGATCACGGCGCTTGCCTTGGCGCCGGCAACGGTATCGCTGAACAGCCAACTTTTTCTTCCGGTGCAAAACGGCCTGATGTCGCGCTCCAGAACATTGTTGTCGATTGGCGCAAGACCGTCACTGGTGTAGCGGGTCAGATAGTCCCATTGGTTGCGCGCATAGGCGATCGCCTTGCCGGTCAAGCTTTCGGGCAGGACCTTCGGCGCCTGGTCGTCGAGCCACGTCTTGAAGGCGGCCAATACCGGCAGGCTATGCTGCTGGCGCAGCCGCACGGTGTATGCGGCGCGCGTTTCGCCGTCGGGCGGCGTCTGGCGCGCCACTCTCTCGACCTCATACAACGCCTCGAAGAACTTGAGCGCCTGCAATGGTGAACCGCCGGGCGTCTTCCTGGCCTTGAGCGCGTCGGTAAATTTCCTGCGGGCATGCGCCATACAGCCGAGATGGGTCGCGCCTGTCAGCGTGCGCCAGGCGTCATAGCCATCGCTCATCAACAAGCCGCGATAGCCGGCCAGGAACGCCTGCGGATACTCCTGACCGCGACCGGGCTGGTAATCGAACAGCACGACCGGCTGCGCGCAGTCCTGGCCGCTGCGGTAGGCCCACATGAAGGATTTGGCCTGCGCGTCCCGGCCCTCCTCTTTCAGAACCTGCACCCAGGTTTCGTCACCGTGGACCAGGGGCTGCGCCCTGAGCTTTTGCTGTAGCGCGTCATAGACCCGATGCAGATGCAATTCGCTCGCCCGGATCACCCAGTTGCCCAGCGTCCCGCGGCTGATGCTGATCTCGGCCCGCCCCAGCGCGTCCGCCACACGATACAGCGGCGTGCCGTCGACGTATTTGTTGGCGAGCACGAGCGCCAGCGTCGATGGCGTGGCGACGCTGCCCGGCAACGGCTGCGCCGGCATCGGCGCGGTCACGATCGGGGTGTTCAGCGCGGTGCGCTCGCAGTGACGGCACGCATATTTGAACCGCACATGTTGCAGCACCGACGCCTTTACCTCGACGTGCAACTGCTCGGTGACGGTCTCGCCCATCCGATGCATCCGATTGCGGCAGCACGGACAGTCCTTTTGATCCTCACCCAGATCATGTTCGACGCGCTGGCGCGGCAGATCGTCAGGCAGCGGCTTGCGGCCGCGTGTCTTCGGCGCCGGCTTTGGAGCCTCCGGCAATCCCATGTCCGGCACGGCGACCGCCTCGACATCGCCGTCGTCCCGGCTTTCAGCGGCGGCCTGCTCGGCTTCGTTGAAGATGCGCTCCTTGAGCTTTTCGCTCTTCGGCGCGTAGCGGTGCAAGCGCTCCAGGCGCAACTGCTCCTCAAGATGCAGGACACGTTGCGCGAGTTTCTCGTTCTCGGCCTTCAGCGCCGCGATCTCGGCCGCGTGCGCCGCGATCAGGGCTTCCATCTCGTGCGTCGTGGGCTTGCGACTCATCGTAGTCTTGAATCGAAGTCATGCCGCCGCGTCAACCGGGTTCCATGCGGTTGGCGGCGTCACCCGATAGCGGTGATGACGCCGCCCGCATCGAACACGGTCAGCCCACGCTGTGATATTGCCGCACCGGATGGCGCCGCACCGCCGCGATGTCGATGCCGTCAAGCAGCCAGTGCAGTTCCTCCGTCGTCAGCGTCAGCACCGCCTCCTGGCTTCGGGGCCAATGGAATCGGTCCGCCTCCAGCCGCTTCAACAGCATCCAAAATCCCGACCGATCATAAATCAGCAGCTTGACCCGGTCGCGGCGGCGATTGCAGAACGCGAACACCGCGCGCTGGAACGGATCCTGCCCCATCGACTGCTCGACCACGATCGCCAGGCTGTTGATCCCCGCCCTGTCGTTGACTGTCGAAAACCGCGCAAGAATGACGACGAGGTCGACGGCGGTAGAGCGAAGGCGTCCGCACGCGCGCTCACCAATCGCGCCGAAGCGGGCGGACGCCTTTGCGGCGACGACCAGCGTCTGAGTTGAGGAATAAAAGACGCGGGGCACGTCTCCGGGCGCCCTGAGGCTCCTTTCGACGTACCCCGCTTTGCGCCTGCCTTATGGTAGATCTGCGGGTAATCAGCGCCGCAGAAACAAAGCCGGCGTAACACCGATCTCAACTGGCAAGTGGGGCTCGATGTCACGCCCCACGGACGGTGCGCGGCCTGCACTATCGCACTGTCAGCGCATTCCGTCGACCTTTTCCACCAACCTCCGGCGGCGCTCCGAAAGGACCGCCGCGGATGCTCACGGGCCGCTTCTTTCTGTGCGGCCGCTGCCGTTCGCAGGTAACGATCTGCCGCAACTGCGACCGGGGACAACGCTATTGCGGCCATGACTGCGCCCGTGCTGCCCGCCGCGAGAGCCTGCGCGAGGCGGGACGGCGTTATCAGCGCAGCCGCCGCGGACGCCTGGCGCATGCGACCCGCGCCCGACGATACCGGGCGCGGCACAATAACGTGACGCATCACTCTCCACCCGCATGGCCTGTCGGTTCACTACTGCGCCGGCCTGCGGACGATGTCGTTGTTGCACCTACTGACGTCGGCGAGCGAGCGACGACATCGATCATGCCCATGCCGAGCTGTCGGTTCTGCGGCTGTCGGTTGTCGCTGTTCCTTCGTACCGGCTTCGTGCGTCGCCGGGGGCCTCGTCATGCTCACCCCTATGGAGGCCGAGACCCGACCGATGACCGTTACCCCTGAATTGGAAGCGCAGATCCTGCGTCTGTATCACGTCGAGAAATGGCGCTGCGGCACCATTGCGAAGCAGTTGCACGTTCATCACACGACCGTGCATCGCGTCCTGACCCAGGCCGGACTGCCCAGGAATAGGCCGATATTGCGCCCCACGAAGATCGAGCCCTATCTGCCGATCGTCCTGAAGACGCTGGAGCAGTTCCCCGCACTCACGGCCAGCCGCCTGTATGCGATGATGCGTGAGCGCGGCTACCGCGGGTCGCCCAGCTACTTCCGGCACCTGATCGCTCTGCACCGTCCACGCAAGCCAGCCGAGGCGTTCCTGCGGCTGCGCACGTTGCCGTCTGAACAAGGGCAGGTGGATTGGGGGCACTTCGGTCACATCGAGATCGGTCGCGCCCGCCGTCCGCTGATGGCGTTCGTCATGGTGCTGTCGTACTCGCGCGACATCTACCTGCGCTTCTTCCTCGATGCGCGCATGGAAAACTTCCTGCGCGGCCACATCGGCGCGTTCAACACATGGTGTGGGCTGCCCCGGGTCCTGCTCTACGACAATCTTAAGAGCGCGGTGCTCGAGCGCCAGGGCGATGCGATCCGATTCCATCCCACGCTGCTTGCCTTCGCCGGCCATTATCGGTTCGAGCCGCGTCCTGTCGCGGTTGCCCGGGGCAACGAAAAAGGCCGTGTCGAGCGCGCTATACGGCATATCCGGGAGGCATTCTTCATCGCCCGCAAGTTCACCGATCTCGACGAGCTGAATGCCCAGGCCGAACAATGGTGCCGATCCGAAGCGGCGGACCGACCATGTCCGGAGGATCGCGAGATGACAGTACGCCAGGCGTTCGCAAAGGAGCAACCACTGCTTCTGCCGCTGCCCGCCAACCCGTATCCCGTTGAGGAGCAGGTCGCCGTGAAGGTCGGCAAAACGCCCTATGTGCGGTTCGACCTGAACGACTACACGGTTCCCCATACCCATGTTCGGCGCATGCTGAGCGTGCGGGCCGATCTCAGCCAGGTCCGGATCTTCGACGGCGCGCAAATGATCGCCAGTCACCGTCGCAGCTATGATCGTGGCCAAGAGATCGAAGACCGACGACACCTGAAGGATCTCGCCGAGATCAAGCGTGAGGCGCGCCAGCATCGCGGCCTCAACAGCCTCACCCGAACCGTGCCGGTCTGTCAGACCCTGATGATCAGGGCCGCCGAACGTGGCGCCAACATCGGTGCGCTCACGACCGCGCTGCTGCGGCTGCTCGATCGCTACGGCGCAACGGAATTGCAGGCCGCCGTCGAGGACGCTTTGCGTGCGGGCTCCGTCCATGCGGCGACGGTCCGCGCCGCACTCGAACGTCGGCGCCTTGAGCGTGGTGAACCGCCGCCCGTCGAAACCAGCCTGCCCGAACATGTGCGGCGCAAGGATACAACGGTCCGGCCGCACCGCCTCGACAGCTACGACCAACTGACCCCTTCTGGAGATAACGACGATGAGCACTGATGATGCCCTGCTGAACCGCGCCAAGGCGCTGCGCCTCAACGGCCTGGTCGAACACTGGGACGAAATCGCCGGCGCCCCATGGCTGGCCCCCATGCTGCAATGGGAGGAGGAGGAACGTGCCCGGCGCTCGCTGCAGCGACGCCTGCGCGACGCCAGGATCGGTCACTTCAAACCGATGGCCGATTACGACTGGCTCTGGCCCAGGCGCCTCGACCGCGCCGCAGTGGAGCAATTGATGTCGCTGTCCTTCATGAACGACGCAACCAACATCGTCTTCGTCGGACCAAACGGCGTCGGCAAATCGACCCTCGCGCAGAATATCGCCTACCAGGCGCTCATCGCCGGTCACTCGGTCTTGTTCCGATCGGCCAGCGAAATGCTCGGCGAGCTTGCCGCCCTCGACAGCGATACCGCTTTGCGCCGAAGGCTCCATCACTACGCCGCCGCCGACGTTCTGGCGATCGACGAGGTGGGATATCTATCCTACTCGAACCGTCACGCAGACCTGCTGTTCGAACTCGTCAGCCGGCGCTATCAGGCCCGCTCCACAATCGTGACCACCAACAAGCCCTTCGCCGCATGGACGGAGGTCTTCCCAAATGCCGCATGCGTCGTCAGCCTCGTCGACCGCCTCGTGCACCGATCCGAGGTGATCTCCATCGACGGCGAATCCTACCGCCTCAAGGAAGCTCTGGAACGCGCCGAGGCCCAGAGCACACAGCATCGAAGCCGGCCCGCCAGTACCAACGAGAAGGAGCACGTTGCATGACCAGAAACCACCATCAACCATCCGGCCTCAACTTCGGGATCAGCTTCCTCATCAATCCCGAATGGACCCCGGAGCAGGCGCTCGCTGTCCACGAGCTCCTCAAGGATCTATCCGACAGCATCTGGTCGCACTACTGCCTCAAGATCCAGGAACTCATCCAGGAGCAACAAGCGCCGGCCGATCACCGCGACGACGAAGAGCAACCACACTCCTTCTGAAACACACACCACTGCGACACTCGGCGGCGGCCTTTGCGGGCCGCCTTTTTAGTTCCCTCACCATCCTACCGCCCATTCTTGTCGTCATTTTTGTGCGGATTTAGAAAGTCACCAACACCGCCCGGAAGTCAATCGGCGCGCGGTGAAGGTAGACTCGAAGATCAGACGCCAGCCGGAACATCGCAACGCCCCAGCGCTTCAATCACCACCGACAGCAACTGCGCGTCGCCGCCTTCCAGCGAAAGCGTCACGCCGTTCGGCATCGATGCCGTCAGCCGCCCAGCAGAGGATCGCTCCGTAGCGCAAAGGGCGATCGCGCCGGCAGATCGGGTTGGCGACCGCGACGGCGCGCTCACCGGAATAAACGCCGGCGCAATCGCCGCCCGCGCCTCCGGCTGGCCATTCCCGTTCTGAAGTTGTCGCTTGGCCACCCACTTGCGCAGCAGGTTCGCGTTCACGCCGTGTTGCAACGCCAGCCCCGCCAGCGACACGCCAGGCTGCAGACAGGCCTCGACCAGCCGCTGTTTGCTGGCTGGGTCATAGCGACGACGGCCATTCCGCAACACGCCGAGCGTCTCAAGCTTAAAAGGGGCTTCTGGAGTGATCATCGATGGTGTCCACCTTGTTCATGGTGGACACCTCATCCCATCCGGGCTCTCAATTGCACAGGTGCGTAGAAAAAAGCGCTTACGCTGTTGTGGCCTAGTTCTGAACGCTTTGCTCGGCTAGTCGTCACCCAAACCGCGCTTATAACCGAAGACGGTCGTTACCGGACGTTGGAAGTCATCCTTCCTGTTCGGGAGGCATTTCAGTCCCGGCCACGCATATTGATCGAGCCACCTCTCGAACTCGCAGACGTATTGGACCGGCCCGTCATTCCTGGGTAAAACTCGGAGTATATCACAGTTCGAATCGGCCACTTTCCGCGAGCGTCCGTAGCGATCTCGTGTACAGCTTTGTATGCAGCTTATCCAATCTCGCTAATCCCTCCTCAATCAAATTCGTCGGAAGGTAGCTAAAGCACAGGCGTACATGCTGCCCACTTCGTGGGCCATAATGAAGGCCGTGCACAAGATGCACGTCGTGCTCGCAGCGCGCAGCCTCAATGAAAGCTTCAGCCTCAATTCCAGGGGCGAGCCGTACCCAAAACGAAAAACCGCCGCTTGGAAGGAGATAGTCTGGCTCGCAAAACCGGCTATCCTGCAGCAATGTGTTCAAGCTGTCGCGCTTGGCACGATAATGCTGGCGTAGTCGCACAATGTGCGTATCAAGTGCGTCGGACTGCAGCAACGACAAAACGATATTGCTGACAATAGGGCTGACGCCGCCGTCGCATTTGAGGCGTGCCAACCTGGTGATGACATCCAAGTCTGCAAGGACCCAACCCACTCGCAATCCCGGTCCAGCCAGCTTGGAGATGCTGTGGATATTTATGACGTTGCCGCCTGGCGGCAGCCAATCAGCTACACCGTTGTACGGTAACTCCGAATAGACGAGATCCTGTACCAACGCCACCCCGTGCTGGGCTAGCATCGCTGCAAGGCGGGCCATGTGGGCGCGCGATATCTGGCGCCCAGTCGGGTTATGAAATGCTGGCGAGGTGTAGAAAAGTTTCACGCGGGCATTGTGGCGCAAGGTCGATTCAAGCTCGCTCACATCGACGCCATCGGCGCTCATCCCAAGCTGGAGGATGGTAGCTCCCGCGATCGAAAAGATGCGCAGTGCACCCAGGTAGGACGGGTCCTCGGTCAGGACCACATCGCCCGGGTCGAGCCAGGTATCGCCGATCAGTTGCAGAGCCTGTGAAGCACCAGCGGTAAGGATAACCTCCTGATGCTGCACATTATAACGCTGTGCGAGCCTTGTTCGGAGCTTGGGCAAACCGACCGCATCCGTATATTGAAGCAGATCAGCGGTGGCGACGCCAGTATTTTGGCTTAATGCGTCCGGCCAGGCCAACTCTGAGAACATCGCCGGATCGGGAAGCCCATACCCGAAATTGATGGCGTGCTTCGCAGCTGAGTAGTTGAACGGCGCAAAGCCCTGAGCGAGGGAGCTGCGCGTCGAGACAGGCGAGTTCATGGCTTGCTCATTCATATCCTGCTATCTTACTTAGCTGGCGCCTGCGAAAACGCTCATTGTACGCTGCGATGAAATGCGTGGGTACCGCGGCGCTGAGGCGTGGGAAATCTATCTTTGGTGGCAGGCCAGCTTTCGCTGCCAGCTTCCCGAAGGACGGCTGCCATGCTGCACCGAAGAAATGCCGGCCATATCGGATCGAAAGCTCGGGTACCACAGGGTACAGCAGGCTCAGGAACAGCGAGATCTCCATGGCATTCCACATGCCGCTGTTGTCACGCGCAAAATCGGCTACCTCGAAGTACCCATCGACGATATCAAGCGCATCCCAAAATCGGAGTTCCTCGATTGCATCCGCGTAACGCTGAGCCAGGATGCGCAAACGAGATCTCAGACGTCTGCTGTCCAATGTGCGTGCGTTGATTGCATATTGGCGCAATGCGTCTTCCCAGACCCGAAGGTGTGATGCAGCCGTGACCAGTCCGTCAACATTAAACTCGTTCTCGTCTCTGCCGAATGGCCGCGCAATTCGAGCGAGCGCGTAGCGAAGTCCATTGGGATCCACCGCGTGCGCCACTTCGTCGGCCCAAAGCGCATGGTCGCGACTGGTCGAAAATTTTTCGCCCTCGAGCTTGTAGAAATCCTGGATCGAGTGGTTCGTAGGAATTGGATAGCCGCGCGCGAGCAGCGCGCCGGCCACACCTATCGTGTAGTAGAAGCGATTGTCCTGGCCCATGAAAAACACAAGCCTGGTGCTAGGGTCGTGCATGGTTGATTTTGCGTCCAGAAAATCATTGGCGGATTGCTCACGAATTCCGGTGTCAAAGCACCACAAGCCTTCAAACCATGTGAGCAGGGTTTGGCCGAACAAAGCTTCAGGCTGCAGTAACTCCACACCATGACTGAAGTGGCGCGACATCGGCAAACCATGCACATCGCTGGCGAGCCAAGCGCGCGCCTTGTCTCGTATGGGCGCGGCCCAGGCGCTTTGTCCAATTGCTGCGACCAGAGCATGGGCGAGGCGGGGCGTATCGAACACGGCCTGCTCAACGGGCCTTAGTACAAGATTGTGGCCGCAGGTGGTGTGCCGGGCATTGCATAATGTGTCGTGGCGAATTGCCAGGCCACAGTTCTCGCACAAGTTACTGTCGCTCGCTGAATTGCATGCCGGACAATTCCCGATTGCCAGCGAGTCCGCGACAAATTCATCGCAATGCTCGCAATAGAGTTGGACACCCTGGAGAACCTCGATGTAACCGGCCTCCTGCAGCTCGCGGAAAATCGCCAGCGCGTTCTCCTTATGTATCTCGCTGGACGTGCGAACGAAGACATCGGGCGTGATGTGCACCGCACGCAGGCACTTCAGGATCTCGTCAATGTGCTTTTGCGCGATCTCGCTGACGGGTTGCCCGAGCTTTCTTGCCTTTAGAAGCGTATACGTGCCATGCTCATCTGCGCCGGTGATGTAGTGTGCGCGATGGCCGGCCATACGCTGAAAACGCACGAAGATGTCGGCGAGCAGGTATACGCCGCCGACGTGACCGAGATGCAATTTGCCGTTAGGGCAGGGGGGAGCCGGACATACGAAATAGGTGCGCATGTCAATCCCACCAGATCGAGAGGAATTTCAGAGTATTCTCCTGGCTGAGATTGCGGATGGCGTGGGTCTGGTGCGGGGGCATGTAGAACAAAGTCACGTCCTTGACCGACCGGATCTGCCCGGAGGCCTCGAACTCTCCCTCACCGGAAATCAGCACCCATAATTCGTGCTCATGGTGCGCGTGCAGATCGACCGCGCCACCGGGGGTGACCTCAACGACCGAGGCACCGAACTCGGGGCTGAGATCGTCCGGCAAATGCTCCAGCAAGCGACAAACCAGCACGCCATATTCGGTTCGCATCAGGGAGCGATCGATCTGCTTCGTGTACACGTCGTCTTTCCTTAGGCGTTGCGATCACTCGCGATAAAAGATGCCGTTAGGCGTCTTTAGATCTTGGAGGTCAGCTACCTTGCCCTCCGGTGGGTTATAGGCACGCTTCATCCGGTTGTATTCGGCACGATCAGGACCGGCAGTGGATGCCCGCTGGAACACCAAATAGAGCGTGCGACGAGAGCGATCGCTCTTGTTCGGGAGTGAGTAGTGGGGCGCGTAGTCGTCGAAAATAAACACGTCGCCTGCCTTCCACGGCACCGGTTCCCATTCAAAGCTCTCGATCACTTCCGGGTTGATGACACCGCCGGCATCCATGGGAAATACTCCCTCCTTATGGAGCCGAGGGGTGAAGAACAGGCCTCCATTGTCAGGAGCCGAATCGTCGATCGCAACGGCTGCTATGGCATGCACCATTCGCTCCGGAAGCTTGTGGGGGATGTGATATATGTCCTGATGTGGGCGGTACCCGCCGCTATCGGGGTACTTGAAGATCAGCAGCTCCTTCAACATCCGGGTGTCTTCATCGAGTAGTTTTTCGATCGCGGTGCAAATGCGACCGTCGGCCAGCAGCGTCTGACGTAGCGCATCATGGTAGTCCAGGAAGTTCTCGACCTTTGAGATGATCTTGCGATCATCTGTGGTCTTCTCGAACCACATCATCCATTTGTCGATGCTTACTTCCCAGCGTGCGACGTCCTCCACAAAACCAGAGATCCTGTCGCGCGTAGGTGCGTCAAAGAAGCCTTCGAGTGGAAGATATCCATCCTGATGCCATTTCGCCTTTTGTGCGTCGGTCAGCATGTCGTGAGCTCCTTTCTCATGTTACAGAGAGCCAATTGTTGCCTTTGGGCGGAGTGCGGTTGCGAGCACTCCATTAAAGGCGGTCGCACCCAATAGCGTGAGCAACATCGCATCGGGGCCAAATTCGCGGATCAACTGCCCCCCAAGGAACGGAAAGCCGAACAACCCGAGAAAATAGGCTAAGGTGAAGATCTGCGAGGTAACCGGTGCGGAGAGCCCACGCTCGCCAGCGAGATTGACGGCCATTCCGTTAAGGGTGGAATAGCTGAGCCCGTAGCCTGTGGCGAAGATTGCGGCGGCCAGGATATAGAGCAGATCGTCGCCTTCATTGACAATGAACAACGCCAATGAGGCGCCGGTCGCGATAAAGAGCGTGAGCGCAAGCCGGTGTACGGGCACTCGGTCCAGCGTATGGGCGACAGAAAAGCGAAGCGCCACGCTGGTAATGGTGAATACCAGGAAAAAGAGGTCGGGATTGAGGTCACGTGATGCTGCATAGGCACTCTGATAGGTCGATAGCCCCGAGAAGATGCAGGCCGCAACCGCGATCATGAGGATCGGTGCGGCCGTCGCGTGTCGAAGCAGGGCGAGCGTCGTGGTGAGGGTGATCTCGATGTGAGGCATCGGCACCGAGGGGATGCTCAACATGGCATTTCGTGCGACGCCTATGCAGATGGCCGCGACTGCGCAGGCCATGGCGAACAGCGCGTACATGATCGCCATTGACCCCGTGTAGTCTGCCAGAAAGTGGCCGAGCGGAGCCGCTAGGCCAAGCCCGGCCATTTGCGCGCCAGACAAGATCGTCAGATGTTGGATACGTGCTGTGGGGCGTAGATGGCGGATAATCTGCAGCGGCGACAGGATGAACAACACTGACCATCCCACACCGACGAGCATGCCGCCTAAATACGCTATTCGCGTGTCGAACACTGCGGCGGCAAAAGCTGCCATGGCCAGTGCCATCACGACCGTGGCGGCAGCCATCGTCTGCATAATGCCGATACGCTGAGCAAGACGGCCTGCCAGGCAGCAACACACGATTGTCGCAACCATGCCACTTGAGATCATGGAGCCAGCGACGTCGCGCTCCATACCGAGGGTTTCCACATATTCCGGCAGTACGAAGCTCGTGCCATAGGCTGCAGCAATGACACCAGATGCGAGCAGAAATGGTCCGAAGGCGCGGTAGGGCAGTCTGCTAGCGAGGCGGTCCGCAGCTCCTGGGGGCACATCGACGATACGCAAGATAGAGGGCCGTCCCGCGTTCATGTGATCGCGCTCATGTTTTCTGCCGATGTCCTTGCATCCGATAGATCGTTCAGTTCTGCATCGTCTGGCCCCTCGTAACCGCCTAGGAGTTGCCCAGATTGATCGAGGTAAAACGGCTGCCCGAGGAGGCTGTTGATAATGAGGCTGTTGCGGTACGCCACCAGCGACAGATTTGCGCTCTGCAATCCGTGCTGCAGACGGCTTTGATTCTGCAAATAGACCGGTCCTGGCATTTGCTGCATGAAGCTGACCGCGTAGTCCGGACCGAGCACGGGCAGGTCGTCCTCCATGTGGGCGCTGCCTAGGAGCGACTGCAGAAAGCGGGGCGTGCGCGGTTGGAAGCCCGTGGCGAGCACGATGCGATCAACGACGATACTGTGATGCTGCTGCCTGAAAAGACCGGTCAGCTCGACTAGCCAGCGCTTGTCGAGAGGCGTGATGTGCTTCAGGACGACACTGGAGAGTAAATGGAAGCTCTCAAGAAGCGCACCTTCCACGTCTCGTTCATACAAAATGTCGTAGAGGCGGTTGCACAATTCGGCAGAAATGCCATCGCTTGTCAGCTTTTCGCGTTCTATGATGGCACGGCGATGCTGAAGCGGCAGGGCGTGAAAGCGCCGGCTATAACCGGGCATATAGGCCTCGTTGACGAAACTGGTATCGTCCATCGCAAACAGGTTCGAGCGCGAAGTGACCCAGGTAATCCGGGGAACATCGGGGCGATTGAGCATGTGCTCGACAATCTCTGCGCCAGCTTTGACCACCGCCCACCACGAGCACATGCTCGTCCCTGCGTGGTGGGTCTCGATCAAGATAGTCAGCCGCATGGTAGATAGTATCGCAAATGAGAGGCTTAGCGCACCGGGGGATCTTTGGCTCGACGCCAACTGCTATCACCACGGCGCGCGCAAGGTATGTGGTTGTGCTCGTACTGACGCGATAGGCGTCCCTGAAGGGGGCGATGTCGACCACTTCCTCGTTGAAGCGGACCGTGCCGAGTTGACGTGAGACCCACTGGTAATAGTCAGTGAACTCCCGCCGAGAGGTCGAGGCGTTGCGTTTGTTGATGAAACTGTAGAGCCGCCCGTTTTGTGCGAGGTAATTCAGGAAAGAATAGGGACTGGTTGGGTTTACCAAGGTCACACAATCCTTGAATGGCGACACTTGCAGGCGGCTGTTCGGAAGCGCTAGTCCCGGATGCCAGCAAAATGTCTCGCGCTTCTCAAGGAATAGTGCGCGTAAAGGGGTGGGTTCAATCAGCGCTGCCAGGCTGAGATTGAACGGACCGATCCCGACGCCAATGACATCCAGCGTATCCACGAAGCTCTCTCTCGCGCTTGTGTAAGGTCTTCCCCGCTTGAGCAAGGCGGTCAGTTGCTGCGTATGGAAGCCTACAATCTGACACCGCGTGAGATACAAGTTGTTTTATGTCGCAGTGAACCGGATGCTCTGGAGTACGGCGCGTCTCCTCACAGACCTAAAAACGCGCTTATCCTGCGGAGCAGCTTCATGGAAAGCGAAACGATGGAAGACCGCGTAAAGCGCTGCCCGGATATAGGTTGCGGTGGTGACCGGTCGTGTCCTAAGCGCGCGCGCCTCGGCTGTTGAAAGCGCGCTCTATGGGCTGCTGGCCGAACCAGATGGCCGAGAATGCGATACGATTTGAGATGTTGGGGATGCCGCCGCCGCCTGATTGCGGCGGAGGCGTACGAGAGGATAGCCCGCCGTCACGCTTGGAAATTCTCTGCGAGTCGCAAAAAGTTTTTAAGCAGAGTCTCGCCCTGGTGGGTCAGTATCGATTCAGGATGGAACTGGACACCGTAGGTAGGTTGATCGCGATGTGCAAGGGCCATGATCTCGCCCTCGTCCGAACGCGCCGTTACCGTCAGATGCGACGCGTGTAACTGATCGATCTCCACAACGAGTGAATGGTAGCGCCCCACGCAAAGGGGCGAAGGAAGTCCTTCAAATATCCCTCTGCGGTCATGCGTAACGTATGACGACCGGCCGTGCATGGGACGACGTGCACGTGCCACCGTTCCGCCGAAAACGCTACCAATGCATTGATGCCCAAGGCAGATGCCGAAAATTGGGACACGACCTGAAAGGTCGCGAACGACCGAGGTCGATATTCCGGCTTCTATTGGAGTGCAGGGACCGGGGGAAATGACCACGGCGCGCGGCTTGAGAAGAACAATATCGTCGATGCAAATCGCGTCATTCCTGATCACTTCCGTTGCTTCACCGAGCCTACGGAAGTAGCGGGCAATGTTGAAGACGAAGGAGTCGTAGTTGTCGATGATGACAATCACGAATCACCGGAAGAATTGGCGCAAAATGCGTCAAACATTCGCTGTGCCTTGACGAGTGTCTCCTCGTATTCGGCCGCCGGATCCGACATTGCCGTTATCCCGCCACCTGCGTGAAACACAGCCATGCCGTCGTCGATGGTGACAGTGCGGATCGCAATATTCGTATCCATGTGGCCGCTGAACGCGATGAAGCCGATCGCTCCGCAATAGACCTCTCGTGCGACTCGCTCGATTTCCGCAATAATTTCCATCGATCGCACCTTCGGCGCCCCGGTAATGGAGCCGCCCGGAAAACAGGCGCGAAGGAGGGTGATGGCGTCCTGGTCTCCTGCAAGCTCACCAGTTACGACCGACACGAGGTGGTGCACCGAGGCATAAGTTTCGAGATTGCACAGCGCAGGAACATCAACCGAATGCGGAGTGCAAACACGTGACAGATCATTCCGTAGGAGGTCGACGATCATGATGTTCTCGGCACGATCTTTGTCGGATGTGACCAGGAGTTGAGCGCGACGCTGATCTTCCATGGGATCAGTGGAGCGCGCGATCGTGCCTTTGATGGGGCGCGTTTCGACCCGTCGTCCGTCGAGCCTCAAGAACCGCTCCGGCGAGCTCGATGCAATGGTGAGGTTGCCGTAACGCAGGAGGGCTGCAAACGGGGCGGGGTTCAATGATCGCAGTTGGCAGTAGAAGGCAACAGGATCAAATGAGGTCGGCAAGCGCGCGCTAAAGCGCTGCGCAATGTTGGCTTGAAAGATGTCTCCAGCCAGAATCAGATCGTTGACGCGCTGTACCGCCGCAATGTAGCCCGCGCGGCTGAAATTCGATTGCCATGGTCCGACCGCGCCGTAGGCGCTAGTCCGCGGCGAGTTTGAGTTGGCAAGGAGAGCTGCAAACTCATTGGCTCGACGGCATGCACGCGCGGTGCGGCGTGCGGGCTCCTGCTCCGGCCATCCTGTAGACACCATCCAGCATCTCTTCTCACGGTGATCGTAGCTGACGACCACGTCATAAAAATGCAGGATGGATTGAGGCAAACAGTGTCCGGAGGTTGCCGGAACTGGCAATCGCTCCAATGTCCTGTTCAGATCATAACCGAAGAACCCGGCCGCTCCTCCCTGAAATGGCGGCAGATCTGGGCGATGCTCTTGCGGATACCTCGCAAGAAGGGTGCGAAGGACTTCCCAGGGGGCGTCGTCAAGAACCTGTCCGTTCCAACTTGCCCGTCCATCCGCGACGATATAGGTGCCGAACGGGTCGCAGGTCAGATATGAGTAGCGTCCAAGTAGCTCGTGGCTTGATGCGCTATCGAGAAACGTAAGATGAGGCCTGCGGGCGAGGCGCTGCATCGCTGCGACAGGGGCAATCCATGGCAGTTCGCGGACGTGCATCGGGCTGTCAGTCACCGGCGAGTGGCATCCGCGCGCCGCGATTTACGGCCCGCGCCAAACAATAGCGAAGTTCGATCGGAACCTGCAAGCTCATGAAACCGGCGGTCAGCTTAGTCTCCGCCAGTGGACACAGCGCGGCGAGTGAGCAAACGCACATCGGTCGATACATTGTAGTCTGCCGCGTACCGCAGCTCGCGGAGTGGGCGTACCCGCCTGATCGATTCCTGGTATAGATCATGCGCTTTGTAAGCTGCGAGTTCCGCCTCGTTGTCGAATTCACCATAGACGATGACGTCGATGTCGTTTCCGAGCTGGTCGCTCTTGCGGTTGCGAGCAACCTCGAGCCGGCGTGCATGCGGGATGGTCGTGAGAACCGAGAGGCCTTCGATTATCCCGTCAATGTGCCCCTCATCCTTGGCGGTGAACAAAACGATGTGACGAATCATGGATGGATCTAGCATTGCTGTCAGAGATGGGACGCATAACTAACTTGGGATCGAGCCCTCTGCAACGCCCCGCTGCTGCATCGCTGGTTGACGATCGATTGTTTGACAGTGTCGCCCCTCGCAGGCTGCAACTGAACTCCCAAGAGCCTCTTCCTGATCAGGACGTCGGAAGGGCCAAGCGTTCGATGGTCTGAATGTGACGCGCAAGCAGGTTACAGGCTTGATCAAGATTGCGACTTCGCAGGGCCTGCAAAATCAGGCGATGATCCTGGTTGGACCGTGGACGCCAGCCGGCCGTCCGCGCCATCGCGAACACCAGCCGAGAATTTGCAAGCTGTAGTTCGTCAAGGCTGGCCAGCAGACGCGGCATCGCACAGGGCGCAACCAGGGCGGAGTGAAAGGCCCGGTTGGCCATCTCAAACTCCTCAATGGTCTTGGCATTGTCTCCTTCAATCAGGGCAAGTTCAATGCGTGCCAGGTGGGTCGATGAGAGCTTTGGAGCTGCATTGCGTAGCGCGACCACCTCGAGCGCCGCACGCATCTCGGCGATCTCTTTCACCGAATTCGTGTCGAGCGGAGCGACCCGCACGCCGCGGCGAGGTGCACTCACGACAAGATGTTGAGCCTCTAATTGTCGAAAAGCCTCCCGTACCGGGACGTGGCTCGAATTGAATTCCCGTGCGACATGATCCTGCCGGAGTGGCGAGTCCGGCTGCAAAGCGCCGTTGATAATGCGCTCACCAATCGACTCTGCGATGCGTCCAGCAGTCGTCCTGTTCTCACTCATCATAGATTATCTATCGGAAAAATGGGTGCGCCCCGATATCACATCGATTAGCATCGATCAAATGTCGATAACGATAGATAATTTACATCATTATCTATGATTACGGGTTCAGGGCTATGGATGTTGCTGTTGGAGTTGACCGGAACGGAAGTTGCGAGCTGGCGCAGGTCGGCCGCAAATGGAAGCGTAGCGAGGCCGAAGCGCTCTATGGTCTGCCGTTCGCTGAGTTGATGTTTCGGGCGCAAAGCGTTCACCGCGATAACTTCGATCCAAACCACGTCGAAACAGCAAGTCTACTCAGCATCAAGACGGGTGGCTGCCCGGAAGACTGCGGCTACTGCGCGCAGAGCGCGCACTACGAGACGGGGGTGAAAGCGAGCCGCCTGATGGATCGCGCCCATGTGGTCGCCACCGCGCAACGTGCCAAGGAGGCTGGCGCAACCCGCTTCTGCATGGCTGCGGCCTGGCGCAGTCCGAAAGACCGTGATCTCGATCGGGTCTGTGAGATGGTCAGCGCCGTCAAAGACCTTGGCATGGAAACCTGCGTCACACTCGGCATGCTGACACCGAAACAGGCAGGACAGCTTTCCGAGGCAGGGCTAGACTTCTACAATCACAATGTCGACACCTCGCCTGAGTTCTACGGCAGGATCATTACAACCCGCACGCTGCAGGACCGAATTGACACGCTCGAGCATGTGCGCGAGGCGGGCATCAAGATCTGCTGTGGCGGCATAATCGGCATGGGCGAGCGCGTTGAGGACCGTCTCGACATGCTCGTCCTGCTCGCCAATCTCCGAAAACCTCCGGAAAGCGTGCCGATCAATCTTTGGAACGAGGTCAAGGGGGTTCCCGTCAATGACAGCGCGGAGCGTCCTGATCCGATCGCGCTCGTGCGTCTGGTCGCAACCGCCCGGATCATGATGCCGAAGAGCATCGTGCGGTTGTCCGCCGGACGGCATGACATGACCGACGAGTTGCAAGCACTGTGCTTTTTGGCCGGTGCAAATTCAATTTTTATCGGGGACGTACTGCTGACCACCAAAAATCCGAAAGCCGACCGCGACGCAAAGTTGCTGACCAAGCTCGGCATCACGTCCGCCCTTGCCTGAACGAAGCAGGACGGCGAGCTGCAAACTCCTTAAGCTTAGGTGAGAAATGCAAATTACCTTGATGAAAGGCAAAATTCACCGCGCCTCGGTGACCGAAGCCGATCTGCACTATGAAGGCTCGATTTCAGTCGATCGTACGCTGCTGGACGCGGCAGGGTTCCTGGTTAACGAGCGCGTCGAAATCTACAACATCGAAACCGGAGCGCGCTTCGCCACCTATGTGATCGAGGCGCCGCAGGGGTCGGGCATCATAGGCCTGAATGGTGCGGCTGCGCGACTAGCGATGCCCGGAGACAAAATTATCATCGTTGCATATGCCTCCTTTGACGAGGCGGAAGCAAAAACATTCAGACCGCGCGTTGTGTTGGTTGATCGAGAAAATCGAATATCGCCGGTTTGATCGCCGAGCGGCCATTCGAAGCCGTTTTTCTGCGCGCATGGTGAGAACTTTGCGCGATTTCAATGCTCTCAGAGTGCAGAATGAATTCAATCCACGCGGGAAAAGCTGTCCGATATGCCTCGGCGTTGAACGTCCTGAAAGAAGATCACCGGTTGCGCAGCCTCAGTCCGCGTGCAGGAATCGATTTCACGTCGAACGACTATCTGGCGCTCGCGAGCGCGCCGCGCATGAAGAAGGCTGTGTTGGCAGCGATCGAGGCCGGCACACCGATCGGAGCCGGCGGCTCGCGGCTCCTGCGCGGCAATTGCGAGGAGCACGAAAGTCTGGAAGCTGAAGCTGCCAGGTTCTTTGGGGCCAAGACAGCGCTCTTCTTTGGCGGCGGCTATGTCGCAAATTTTGCTGTCCTGACGACGGTGCCGCAGAAAGGCGATCTGCTCGTTCTCGATTCTCTGGTGCACGCGAGCATTCATGAAGGCGCGCGGGCCGGCCGCGCTGACTTTCGGATAAGCGCGCATAACGACCCGGATTCGGTCGAAAGCACGATTCGTGACTGGCGGGCAAATGGCGGAGTGGGGCGAATCTGGATCGTTGCCGAAAGTCTCTACAGCATGGACGGCGATTTTGCGCCGCTCCAAGAACTGGTTGCGCTCGCCGACCGGCATGATGCGTTCCTGATGGTGGATGAGGCCCATGCCACAGGTGTTTACGGTGAGAAGGGACGGGGATTCACCGCGCCTTATGAGGGGCGAGAAAATCTTCTGGTTGTTCATACTTGCGGCAAGGCACTGGGCGCTGCGGGGGCGCTCGTTACTGCCTCCGGCGTCCTGCGAGATTTCATGGTCAATCGGTGCCGTCCATTCATCTTCGCCACCGCCCCCTCGCCATTGACGGCCGTCGCCGTGCGAGAGGCGATTCTGATCCTGCAGCAGGAACCCGAGCGTCAGCAGCGACTCATCGAATTGGTCGCGTTCGCGCATCGGCAGATGAGAGAGCGTGGTTGGAAAAGTCCTTCGGTCTCGCAGATCGTACCGTTCATCGTAGGCGACAACGCGCGTGCGATGCGGCTTGCCTCGGCGCTGCAGGCGCGCGGCTTCGACATCCGCGCTATTCGGCCGCCAACCGTGCCGGCGGGCACGGCCCGTTTGCGAGTTTCGCTAACGCTCAACGTCCTCGAAGACGACGTATGCTCAATGCTCGATGCCTTGGCCGAGGAGACAAAAGGTGGACTTCGATGACTCCGCGTATCGTGGTAACGGGCACAGATACTGGAATCGGAAAGACGGTGTTTTCCGCGGGGCTCGCGAACCTTCTCGGCGCGAATTATTGGAAGCCGATTCAGGCCGGCCTCGATGGAGAGACCGACACCGAGACTGTCGCGCGGCTCGGCGGCTTGTCGGCCGACCGCATCTTGCCAGAGCGCTACCGCCTTCGAACACCAGCCTCGCCCCACTATTCCGCGGAGGTTGACGGAGTTCGCGTCGAGGCAGATTCGCTCGATGTGCCCGATACTAGTCGGCAGCCATTGGTTATCGAGGGAGCGGGCGGGCTCATGGTGCCGCTGACTGGCGATACTCTTTACATTGATGTGTTCGAGCGATGGCGCCTTCCAGTCGTGCTTTGCGCGAGCACGAAGCTGGGCACCATCAATCACTCATTGCTGTCGATAGAGGCTCTCCGAAAGCGTGAGATCCCCATTCTCGGGATGGCCTTCATTGGTGAACGAAATGCCGAGACTCAGACCGTCATCCGCGAGATGGGCCGGGTGCGTTGGCTGGGACGGTTGCCATGGCTCTCTCCCCTCACCGCGGACACGCTGCAGGCCACATTCAAGACCTCATTCCGGGCAGATAGTTTCAAGTTGTATGCCAAAGAATAAATCTCCGATCTGGCATCCATTCACGCAACACGCTCTTCAAGATGAGATGACGAGGGTTGTTCGGGGTAGTGGTGCCTATCTCCACACCGCCGATGGTCGGCGTATCATCGATGCAATCTCATCCTGGTGGGTGGTGACGCATGGTCATTGTCACCCGGATATTGTGCGCGCGATTCAAGAACAGGCCGGCAAGCTCAACCAGGTCATCTTTGCCGGCCACACCCACGATCCGGCTGAGGAAGTTGCGGCGCAGCTCCTGAAATTTGCGCCCCGCGGGCTAGAGCATGTCTTCTTCTCCGACAGCGGCTCTACAAGCGTGGAAGTCGCGCTAAAAATGGCGCTCGGCTATTGGCATAATATCGGCAAGCAGCGAATACGCATTGTCGTGATGCAACATTCCTATCATGGCGACACGGTAGGCGGGATGTCGGTTGGTGCGCGGGGCGTGTTCAACGAGGCGTACGGGCCTTTGTTGTTTGACGTCACCTCAGTCCCGTTTCCTGCAACAGGTCGAGAGCAGGACACGCTCGACGCGCTTGAGTCTGCATGTCGAAACGAAATTCCGGCAGCCTTTATCGTGGAGCCTCTGATATTGGGGGCCGGCGGAATGCTGATGTACCCAGCCTGGGTGCTCAGAGAGATGAAGCGGATCTGCGAGGCATCGGAGGTCCTGTTCATTGCCGACGAGGTCATGACGGGCTGGGGCCGCACGGGAACACTCTTCGCGTGCGAACAGGCCGATTTTACACCCGATATCGTCTGTTACTCCAAG
The DNA here is from genome assembly GCF_024199885.1 of Bradyrhizobium sp. CCGUVB23. Classification (NCBI taxonomy): domain Bacteria; kingdom Pseudomonadati; phylum Pseudomonadota; class Alphaproteobacteria; order Hyphomicrobiales; family Nitrobacteraceae; genus Bradyrhizobium; species Bradyrhizobium sp. CCGUVB23. The sequence continues at coordinate 2,263,042 of NZ_JANADQ010000001.1, read as the reverse complement.
GGAATTACGGGCGGAGCGCTTCCCCTCGCGGTGACGCTCTGCCGCGCCGATATATTCGATGCCCACTATTCGAAGGATCGCACGCGCACGTTCTTTCATTCGAGCTCATATACCGCAAATCCCGTGGCCTGCGCGGCCGCAAGAGCCAATCTGGACCTCTGGCAAGATCCCGAAACTCGCCAACGCGTGGCGGCGATCGCCGCGATGCAAGAACAGGCAATTGAGCCATTCCGGGGCGATGCGCGCTTCGGAAGCGTTCGTCGAACCGGCACGATTACAGCGCTCGATCTGAAGACGAGCGATGCGGGCTATCTGGCGGACATCGGTCCGAAGCTTCACGCCTTCTTCAAGAATCGAAATCTGCTGCTGCGGCCGCTCGGCAATACGATCTACGTGATGCCGCCGTATTGTGCGACAGCGGCAGACCTTGACGAGATCTATGCGGGCATCAAAGATGCCGCCGATGCGCTGGCTGGAAGGAACGCTCTGCGTGCATAGGCACTCGAGCGCCAACTTCTTCTTATTATTCCGACCGATGGGGCGAGTATTGCGCTTACCCGATCCTGAGTCCGCGGTGGGCTTTGACGAAGGAGCCGGTAGAGGTTCGTCACGCTCGCAAGATTGAAAGGGGCGTCCGACTTATGGACAGCTGTCGTTTGTCCGTGGGGCGCGGTAACCGCCGCCCGGAAGCTAGTTGAGATCGCGGCTGGCATTGAGCCGGTTCAGCAGGGCGTGATCTTCACCACACTGATGAACGCGCCGTTTCACTGGTCAGGCGGAGTTGGACACGATTTCGGGCCCACTGCCTGACGCTGTTGCGGGGGTCTCCCGAGTGACGAAGGGGGGGCTGACTGTAAATCGTCGTTTGTGAAGAACGTTCTGAGTACCGTTTTTACGCAAGGTGTGGCTGCGATGGGTGGCGACAGAGTATCCATAACAGGCCGCGTAAATGTTCCGCGAGCCAGCGGCGGAGCAGGCTGAAGTTGTAGCCGGTGGCGGCAAGCACGTTGATGCGGTCGCCGTCGCGGCCCTTGAGATGGTTACGGCGCATCCGGTGGTCGTCCTTGAGATGGCCGATCACAGGCTCGACGGCGGCGCGGCGACGCGGATTTGATGCGCAACCGATTTTGCGACTCAGGCTATGTCTCGACCCAGCAGTTGGGAGAGAGGACTGTCGTCATGTCACCAATAGAACTGAGAGCTGCTGGGCCGGCGGACGGTTCGTTGCTTTCTGATCGGGAGCACGCTGTTTGGTCTGAACATGCTGATCACCTGCCTGCTGTTCAGGATGAACCGTAACGATGCGTTCAGTTCGCTGCGGATCGGCGCGTACAACAACTTCCTGCGGTTCCGACTGGCGGAAGATGGGTTCGACATGTTTGTGGTCGGGCTGGAGAACGTCCCACAGCGGGATGACTGGAGCGCCAATCCCAAACACGACAAAGACAAGCCCGATCCCGAGGTTCCGGTGTTCGTCCCGAAGGTTGAATTCAAACCGCATCTGATTGAACGGCTTTCGATCAGACTGGGGCCGAAGCGGGCCGCTCCAACCGCCTAGTCCTATGCGGCGTCCGCCACAGTCGATTTGCCAGGTGGATTGTCCGTAAAAGTCAGATATTATTGACTTTTTGTCCGTATTATTCGAATATGTCCGTGTCAGTCTATTCGAGCATTGCGGACAAAAACGGCACCTTAAACGATTTTTACGGACTATCCCCTTGAATATGGGCAGGATACTCGAATATTAGAGCTGGAAGCGGGTTCCAATTCGACTAATGCGGACCAAAATGGGCGTTTAACCGACTTTAATGGACGGTCGTCCTCCTTATTCGACCGCAGCGGACACGGCTATGGCGACCTACGGCGAGATCCTCATCACGACAAAAGACGACCAAGCCGGCAGCCGGCAGATCCGCAGGCGCGCCCAGGCCGGTGAACTTAGGCAAATCGTCGAGCGCGTCTATACGTCAAATCTGAAAGACGGTCTCGAAGCCGTCGTGGGGCGGAACATCTGGTACATCTTACCGCACCTGTTTCCCAAAACGGTGGTGACATCTCGCACCGGCGCAAAGATGCGACCATATCAGCCAGAGAAGGGCGGGAAATCTTACGTATTCCTCACAGGGCCATACTCCAACCGGACAGTCGAGCTTCCGGGCATGGAAATTCGACTAATCGAAGGGCCGTCGGCTCTGCCTGGCGACAGTCCAATGATCACCGCCGAGTTCTATTCACCGTCCCGTCCACGTTCTCTACTTGAGAACCTCAAACCCACGCGGACACGGGGCGGAGTGCAGCGAAATCTGAGCGATGCCGAATTCGAGGACTACCTAGTCACCCTGCTTGACTCGGGCGGGCCGGACAATTTCAACAAAATGCGCGACGAAGCGAGGAAGCTCGCACCTCAGCTTAGCGCTGAGGAAGAGTTCAAGAAGCTCGACCGCCTGATGGGCGGTTTGCTCGGAACGCAAAAAGTGCGCTTCGCGAGCAAGGCTGCGGAAATTAGACGGGCGGGCGCCGACAAGAACTGCTGCGCCCGACTGCAGGAGCTGTTCGCGCACCTCAAGTCGCTATCTTTTCCTGATCGGCCCGTATCCCAGGACCAGGGGGTGAGACAGTCGAACGCGTTCCTCGAGGCCTACTTTTCCAACTTCATCGAAGGCACCGAATTTACGGTGGTAGAGGCGAAGCGCATCGTCTTCGAAGGCGTCGCGCCTATCAACCGTCCGGCGGACGGGCACGACGTGATCGCAACGTACCGGCTACTCACCGACGAACGCGCACTGACGGCGGTGCCTGCTGACTATCAGGAGTTCGAGAACATGCTGAGGGCGCGTCATGCGCTCTTGATGGACGCCCGTCCCGAAAAGCAGCCCGGCAGGTTCAAGACAGTCAACAACAAGGTCAGTGGGATCTCAATGGTCCAGCCCGACCTGGTCGTTGGCACGCTGAAGTACGGCTACGATCTCCTGCAGGGGCTCACCGAACCTTTCGCACGTGGCGTCTTCCTCCATTGTCTGATCGCGGAAGTGCATCCGTTCGATGACGGCAACGGACGCATATCGCGCCTGCACCTCACTTCAGAACTTTTGAGAGGTAACCAGGCGCAAGTCATCATTCCGACCGTATTTCGCGGCGACTACATCGGAGGCATGAGGGCGCTCACGAAGCGAAGCGAACCAGGGCCCATCACGCGCGCGTGCTTGCGCGCGCAGGAGGTAGTCTCAACCATACATGAGGCCACAGTGGACGGCGCCATTGAGGCCTGGGCGAGGACGAACGCATTCGTGAGAGAAGGACAGAACGCCAGATGGGAAAACTACGACGCCGCGACGGAGATTGAGTGGCGCGACGAAGTACCCGCCACAAAGGACTATTGGAACGCCGAGGATAACCCACAGGGTTTTTTTTCTCCGAATGCGATTGGCCGCTGAGAAGGCAATGGCGGGTCGCCATCGTGGCAGGCTCCCGATGAACTCGATCAACGTCGTGACGCGCGCCTGAAACCCGGCCATGTCGTGCTTGAGTCGCGGCGTGGCGGTCAACGGCGGCTAGCGCCGGGCGGTGGCCTCGTGTCTACCTGCCGCGCACGAAAGCGTCGTCCCAAGATTTTGGTTCGGCATGAGCCGCGCCCAGCTCAGGTCTCTAAGACTACTTGGCTGCCTCCGCCATATATTCGCGATCCAGGAGCAAAGGGTCTTCGGCGATGGCACGGGTCGCCCAGTGTTCGCACCAAGCGACCCAAGCATGCATCATTTCCCGCTTTCGTATGGCGCGACAATCAGGGGTTCTTCCGCACATTTGGTGCAGGCTGCGGGATTCACGGACAGTGCGAATAAGGGCATAAGGTCAGGATCGCAGTCGACGCCCGTGATTCGCCTTGCTTCAAGCCTTCCGCTCACTGGTTTCCCCCGAGCTTTCGATTGTCCAGATCCTCCCCCACACCGACAGGGTGGTGCTCGTGGCTCGGCCGAAGTCAGCGGTCTCATTCTGTCCTTGTTGCGCCTGCCAGACGGGTCGCGTCCACAGCCATTACGTGCGACGCTTAGCCGATCTGCCGTGGCGGGGGCGGGTTGTCGAAATCCGGCTTCACGCGCGACGGTTTCGATGCGCGAATCCGCAATGCTCGCGTCGGATATTCGCCGAGCGGCTACCGGCAACGGTGCGGCCGAAAGCAAGACGCACAACCCGCCTCGGCGAGAGCCAACTGGCGATCGGCTTTGCCGTCGGCGGTGAGCCCGGCTCGCGCCTGTCGCGCAAACTGGCCATGCCGGTCAGCGGCGACACTTTGCTCCGAATGGTTCACTCGGCTCCCTTGCCGGATTTCGTTGCCCCGACCGTCGTCGGCATCGATGATTGGGCTTGGCGTCGTGGCCAGCGATATGGAACGATCATCTGCGATCTGGAGCGCAATTGCGTACTTGATCTGCTTCCCGATCGTAACGCCGACAGTGTTGCGAACTGGCTGAAGCGCTGGCCGGGAATCAAGGTCGTCGCCCGCGATCGTGCGGGACTCTATGCTGATGGCACACGCTGCGGCGCGCCCGACGCGGTGCAGGTGGCGGACCGCTGGCACCTGCTCAATAGTTTGGGTGAGGCCCTGCGCCATGCGGTCGGCCGCCATCGTCACAACGTAGCCGCCGCTGTGCAAATCATGGCGTCCGCGCAACAAGCGAAGACCGGCAGTTCCACGCTGCCGCCCGGCCTTGCGCAGTTGCGGGCGGATCGAAAGGCTGCGCGACGCGAACGCTGGGATGAAATCTGTCGCCTACGCGAGCAAGGTTGCCCGACATCCAGGACCGCTCAACTGCTCGGCGTCGACAAGCGCACTGTTCAGCGCTGGCTGGCCGCTGGCGGTGAACCGGAGCATTCACGTCCCAAAAGACCTTCACATCTTCTCGCGCCCTTCGAGGCATGGCTCGAAGCGCAGTGGGCCTCCGGCTGCCAGGTGGGCCAGCAGCTTTGGCGGGAGCTTCAGCAACAGGGGTATACTGGAAGTCGGGTGACCGTCGCGCGATGGGCCGCTGACAGACGCGCACATGCAGAAGCGGGAGGAGCCGCACAACCACACCTGACCTGGAAAGCTCCCACGCGTCGTCGTTGTGCTTGGTACTTGAGCCAGAATCCGGATCAGATCGATGCTCAAACCAGGCTGTTCCTCGGTCATCTGTTTGCACAAGCTCCAGAGCTTGCCACGGCGGCCGATCTGGCGAAGCGGTTTGTGTCCCTTCTCAACGGTAGCGACATCGCCGAGCTCGATGAATGGATCATGCAAGCAGGCAACAGCGAGCTCAAGAGCTTCGCCAACGGCATCGCGCGCGACATCGATGCGGTCCGAGCGGCAATAACTACATCCTGGACAACCAGTCCGGTCGAAGGCCAGATCAGCAGGATCAAAGCCATCAAACGACAAATGTGCGAGCTACCCACTATTACGTCGACGCGTCCTCCTGGCTGCTTGAGAACGACCAGGCAACCTATCGCTATGCTGCACCAAATATGCGGAAGAACCCGATCAGGATGAGAACGCCTGATCGCCGCCGCCCACTTTCGGCGAGCCCGTGGGTCCGAAGAGTAGAATTGTCTCGTAACGTCTTTCGAAGAGACCCCTTCAAGATGGTCCAAAATGAGGTCTGCTTCTTCTTCGCCGAAACCGAGATCGCGTTCTCCATAAGTCGCAAAGGCGTGACGAACTTTATGGGGTGAGAAATTGGCGCCGGGCAATCATCGCTGCCGCGATGTGCACCCGTGACCGCTCGGCGACGCTGGCTCGTACCAATCAGTAGCTGAATTCCCAGGGAGATGCGCTCGGAGAAGTATCCTTCAGAAGACGAGAAAGGTACTGCGCCCCCCGAGATTGAGGTGGGGCGTGGCAGATGGCGTGATGCTAAAACTGCAAGCTCCTCCCCGAACGCGAGTTGAGATTGGCGAGGATGAATTCGATTACAACAATAATATGTCGTGCGATCTCAATAAAAATATGTTGTGCAATTACAATAGCTCTCTGGAGTAGTGGCCAATAGCCTCACCCGAGATGGGATTCCAGGCCGGTGAGACTCAAACCGACCCTACAGTTCCAACCTATCCGAAGCATCTGGGCGCCAAAAGGCGGCCAACATCCAGCCGCGTCGCCCGTCAATATCACGACCTAAATACCTCAAAGTAATAAAATTTGGTCCGCAGTTGGCGCCAGCCCTCCACCCGAGTTAGCCGGTGGTCCCAAGTCGGCCACAGTCCGCGGCCAGTCGCAAGACACGCCGTGCCGTCCGCAGTTCTCACAGGACCACGGTCAACGAGCTTCGCTTCGCTGAACTGTCGACACGGTCGCCGGATCTTTGCCTTCCGGATAGAAGGCCACGATAGCGTCGTTGAAGATCGGCTGCTTCGAGACGGCGTCGAACAGCCGTCATACTCGATCGAAACTTCATGTCGTCGGGCGACCCGAGAATATCGGCAATCGATTTGTCGCTGGCCGCCACGATAAGCCCGGGTGCATTCAACGAGGCGAGGTCCCAGCACATCATGTTGCAGATAAGCGGCGGCTTCGGCGCGAGAGCTAATCGCAACCGCTGCGCCATCGCGCTGAAGCCTAGACCAGCGATTTGCGGGAAAACAAACCACATCCAACGCGTCGCCTTACGGCCGCGGCCCAGTTCTTCGACGACCCGCCGGTAAACCGGGTTTTGCGCGTCCACGAAACGCTGCAGGTCGTACGGATCACTCACGCGTTATCCCTTCCTTTCGGACGTGGCCGGCTTGTCCGACCCGACGGACACAACGTAACCCTGCGATCGGAGATCCACCAAGGACGAGGACAAATAATGCCTGGGCGAAATATCGAACTGCCGAAGACGGGTTACGCCATCGAGATCGACGGAATTCTCAAGTCCAAGTTCACCACCAGGGAGGGCGCTGAAGATGGCGCCGTCGAACTGAAGCGCCGCTTTCCGAAGGTTCGCGTTCGCATCTACGACGCCATCCAGCAAACGAAATTCGATCCGCCCGTTTAGTTCAGGCGGAGCCTATAGCTGCGCCGCCGAGGCAAAATAGGAAGGCTATAGGCAGGTCGATCCCGGCCTTGACTTTGTCACCAAATGAGAACGATCTCTGGTTCAGCCATGGTACGTAGCTCACCGAAGCCGTTCAGCTTCATCAACAGTCCAATTTGTTAATAGGGAATTGCCGTAAGATAATGAAACCGGATGGTGGGTCAGAATGAAGAATGCTCTCTTTGCTTCGCGGGATAGTTCGCCCGCAATAAACCCCATCTCGCCTGCTCGCGAGCTTGGAGCCTACGAGGAAATGTGGCTCCAACCTGGAGCTACCTTCAAAAACATTGCAGAGCGGTTTGCGAAGGACCCGACAGCGCTACCCTCCGACTTTGTTGCTCACTCGATTGCGGACGCAAGAGCACGGGAAGTCTTTCAAGCCTTGAAGACTGCGGGCGACCATGGCTTCGGCATTCGGATCAACCACGCTGGTGACTATCCCGAGCGGTTGCGAGATGCTCAGCATCCGGTTGAGTTGCTCTACTATCGGGGCACGTGGGAATTGTCCGAGACCCGCGGCGTGGCAGTTGTCGGTAGCCGTAGAGCATCTGAGGAAGGTCTAAAGCGCGCTGCCCGGATTGCGCGTGAGCTGGTTGGCGCCGGATTCACGGTGGTCTCGGGTCTCGCTGCCGGTATTGACACCGCTGCGCACAGGGCCACGCTCGAAGCTAAGGGGCGTACAATTGCGGTGATCGGCACTCCTCTCGGAGTGACGTATCCCAAAGAAAATGCTGAGCTGCAGGCTCAGATCGCGAGCGATTACCTTTTAATCTCTCAGGTGCCGGTTCTACGTTACTCAAAGCAGGCCGTGCCACAAAACAGACTGTTCTTCCCTGAGCGAAACATCACGATGAGTGCGCTCACCGAAGCAACCATTATCGTCGAAGCGGGTGAGCGGGACGCTAACCCAAGCGCGCGCCGCGCTTCATCAACGGCGGAAGCTCTTCATTTTGGACTCTTGCTTCGCAAGATCGGACATCACCTGGCCAGCCACTTACGAGGCGCGGGGGGCGATCCGTGTGAAGAAGTCGGAAGATATTTGGGACGCTTTGGGTGACCATCCAGCTTCGACAAATCGATGATCAGAACCGTATCGACCATCATTTCATACAGCCAAATGATGAGTGCTATTACCGGTTCGAGTACACGGCCCGGCAGGGCTACGGTTTTCAGCGCGACGAATTCTCTTATTTCTAACTTGAAAAAGAAGCCTTCTCAGCGGAACCAGCTCCACTACGTTTACAAAGGGCGAGCAATCAACGAGTGCGCAGCGGTGCTGGGGCCAGCTATCAACCCGAGATGGCTTACTGGCGGAGTGCTGGTTCCGATGCCGCCGTCGAAGATCAGAACTGACGCCGACGACGACCGAGTGGCGCAAATCTGCCGGGCACTGTGATCCGCAGTAGCTATCGACGTGCGAGAGCTGCTATTGCAGACGGCAAATTTGCGTGCAGCGCATGAAAGCGATCAACGTCCTTCCGTTCAGGAGATCAAGGATGCCTCGCAATAGACGAGTCGGTCTGCAACCCAGAACCGACCCGAATTGGGATCGTAGACGATGTGTTGACTGCTGGCACTCACTTTCGTGCTGCCAAAGAGGTGTTGAGCAACCGTTTCCCCGCCGCACATATCGTCGGTTTCTTTATCGCTCGAAGGGGCTTTGCGAACCCATTTGAGGCCGACGACTTCTCTATCTTCGGTAAGTAAAGTCCGTGGTTTGGTTGTAGCGCCCCGGACAACGTAGTCGTTGCGCGGCGATCTACTACCTAATCGTACCCTGGGGTTTGGCCGAAGGCTGAGCAAGAGCACCGCCGACGAAAGGCTGTATTGACTAACCACCCGGTCACCCATCCCATCGTTGCCACTTCGCCCACCGTGTCACGCGCGTCATGGGACGCTTTGCAGGGTGCGGTGCCTAAGCCCAACAGGTTGCTTTCGGCTCTCACCGTGGCGCTGAAGTCCGCAGCATGTCCCCTTACCTCCTCTGGTTGCCCCTGTAGTGTGCCTAGCGTACGGCTAGAGGTGACGAAACAACTTAGACACCAGCACTCTCACGCGCTCAGGTTTGGCAATCTCTCTGAGGAAGATGGTGCCGGCAGCCCGTACTCCTCCTTGGCTGCCGTGCTCCAACGCTCGCTGGGCCCGCTTGCTCCGTCGCCGAACCACACTCTCACGTGCCGCCGGCCGCCGCAGCCATGCGCCGTATCTCAGCGTCAGTCAGCGAGGGCGGGACAGGATGCGCTGCAAGCAGGGCCTCGGCTGCCTCGATGGCCCTATCAAAGATTGCCAGTACACCCGTCGCTGCTACGTTGGCCGCTTTGGGGCCATTCGTGCCGAGCGATTTCTTGAGAAAACCTGCCTCTCGCAGTCTCAGTTAAGCACACGGGCAACGGCCTCTTGTAGGCGCTCGGGCACCTTCCGCTTGGCGTAGAAGGTACCATGTCTGTCCTTGATCAGTCCCATTAGCGCGCGCATCAAAGCTACGTGCAGTCAAAGTCATGATTTGCGGGATGTTTTTGATCTATCAGCGCTTCTAGCGCCGCTGGCGCGCCCCTAGCGGAGGGCGCGGGCAAGGCAGGAAGATACTGAAAAATCAGCACAAATCAGCTCGACTGCTGAGCGGTTACTACCACATGGTGCTACCACCACGCAAGGTGCCTAGGCTGTGATAAGAGCGCGCACGTCGTTGAACCCGTGAGACGTCCCTGTTAGCGTGCATTCATTACCGGAAACAATCCTTTGGATGCGTATCTAGACATCGCAAGCCGTGTACTGCGCGAAGCGCGGAGGCCGTTACCGCCCCGCGAAATCCTGAGGCGCGGCCTATCGTCTGGTATTGTTCCGCCCTCATTGTACGGCAAGACGCAACATAAGACGCTACAAGCTCGGTTAAGCGAGGACATCCTCTCCCGCCGCGAGCGCAGCGCTTTCTTCCGCACGAGGCCCGGGTACTTTTTCCTGCGCGAGTTTCTAACAGACCCAGCAATTCCGGCTGAATATCGGGTGCCGATTGTCGCGAGGCGCAGACGACGCGAATTGGCGTACCACCACGCGCTGGCCCTCAACTCCAACAGCGCTAGTGAGCTTTGCCGGCGCACTGTCGTCGCATCAAGTGAAGTCTTACAGCTTTTGAGCGAGCGGCACTATCACTACGCTTCGAGTTCGCGTCGTAGAACCCCGGATGATGTCCTTGTGTGGTCGTTCGTGCTCGTCCTGCGCAGCAATCATGTGCTTACGTATAGGCACGGCCGATATCGCGAAGATCGCGACAACTTCCTGCAAAAAAGATCAGTCGGGTTTTTCTGTCCGGTCGTGCACGATGACCTCACCCTCTTTGATCAAGAGGACCATGGGATTGTGGCCAGTGGACTCCGTGCCGTCTCAGTCGACTTGAGCCTAAGCACTGACCTCCAACTCTCGCGCGGCGCTGAGTTGAAAGGATTCATCTGCGCCAACAATGACAATCCTCTCAATCTGCTCGGAGTTGTCGCGTTCCAAGCGCCGGAGTGGCTTGAACCGATCACTCGTCGCTTGGCGATAAATGACCTCGCTTGGCATGATCTGAAGTTCCAAATCAACCACTACGAGGATTTCGATCCTTGGTCGCGGCTTGTGTTGGAAAACCTCACGGGATTACTGGGACACGAGGCTCAAAGTTGCCATGCTGCGGCCTCGGCGTACTAATAGGTATCTTGATCCGACCGAAGTCGCTTACATTGAGCTGCTCATCGGGGACAGAGACCCAGAGAGCAAGAAGATCGGTCTCCAGCGACTTTGCAAGCTGTACCGTCAAGGTCTGCGACACCATCAGCCTGAGCGAATATCGATCCACTTAATGGGGCTGCTCCACGATACAGCCCCCAGGGTCAAGCGCTGGGCGTTGAACGCGTTGGCGTTGATCGGAAACCGAGACAACACACGGGCAATTGTCGAGGCTATCCAACGAAATCGTAACGACCCCGACATTTTAGGTGCGGGCGTATCTGCGTTGTGCGCGTTGCTCCCAGCCGAGGAGGCGAGGAAGGAGCTCGAACGAGCTGATCTGCCGCTCGCGGGAGCGACCCTAATGGCTGCTGTCCAACACAGCGGTCATTTCCAGAATGAGCTTCGAGTGGCGCGTGTGCAGATTGACTATGCAGACCCGCCGGAGTTGAGGCTCGCAGGCATTCTGGTCGGCTTAGACAAGGCCCCCGAAAATCTGTTTACGCTGAACATGCCCAATCGCAAGGTCATCGGTGAGCTAAATTTGCACCCCGACCCAATCGTGGCGCAGTATTCGATTTGGGCAACCTACGAAAATCCCAACTTCAATCTTAAGGACCTGCGCCTGCCGCTACATGATGTAGAGGCGCAGCCGCCGAATATAAGGAAGTATGCCTTTCAATTGGCCGTCAAAGATGTTCAGACCGCTCAAGACAATTATGAGTTTCTCGTACAAGGGTCAGAAGACCCTGACCCGGAGCCGCGCGCTGGACTTGCGACCGGACTGCGAGGTATTTACTTCGACGGTTTGGAAACCCTCATCATGGATTGGTTTGCTGATGAGGACGTTGATCGGGTAAAGCAGCGCCTGTTGGAGCACATGGCACGAAATGCCGACAACTGTGCTGCTTATGCAGGGCCCGTTTTACGGGCTTACGAAGCCGCCAATCCCGGCTCGCTAACGCGAGCGCGGCTTGAGGCCGCAGCGCGACATACCTCTCTGTATCCTGCAATGAAGCGCATCGAATATAACGCGGATGGACAGGATTTATTCAAAATGGAAAAGCAAGCGGGCTCCCGCTCTCCCGGAGCGCACGAGCGCGCCCAAATGGCAAAAGTGCTCATCGTCACTGCGCTACCAAAAGAGAACGCAGCGGTTCTCTCCACCCTTGATGATGCTACACAGTTCGGCAGACCCGATGACAGCAATCTGTATTCTGTAGGCACCTTCGTTAAGGGGGGTGAGCGCCGAACGGTTGTTCTCGCCTCTGCTGGCATGGGCAAGGCGAACGCAGCTACCGTCACTGCAAATGCTCTGCGATCATTCCCGAATGTTGAACACATACTCATGGTGGGTATTGCCGGCGGTTGTCCCAACACACAAAAGCCCGATGACCACGTGCGGCTGGGCGATGTTGTGTTTTCAAGCTCTGCCGGAATAATCGAATATGACTTCGTCAAAGAGACGCAAGAGGGTCGCCAAACGCGCAGCTCTCCTCAGCGGCCGTCAGCGAAGCTGCTACAAGCGGCTGGGCACCTCACAACCCGAGAGTTGATGAATGAAAGACCGTGGGAATCTATATTGGCGCACGCGCAACTGAGACTAGGTGCCAAGTTTGCCCGCCCACCAAGCTCTCAAGACGTTCTTTATGAAAACGGCAAAGCGGTCGCACATCCCGATGTGCGCGACACCCTTCCCAAGGTGCACGGCGGTGCCATTGGGACCGCTGACACGCTGCTGAAGAACCACACAACGCGCGACCAACTACGCGATCAGTTCAACGTTCGCGCGGTCGAGATGGAAGCCAGCGGGTTACAGAACGCAGCTTGGGCGCAAGGGAAGGACGCATTCGTCGTGCGGGGCGTCTGCGACTATTGTGATGAGCAAAAAAACGACGTTTGGCAGAATTACGCTGCTCTCGTTGCGGCTGCATATGCTCGCGCACTAATCGAAGAAATGCCGATTGATTGGTTTTGATAGATGCTTCGTCCTCGGGCGACGCGGCGCCCGCTTGTGCAACCAACGTGCACCTAGCGTGCGACCGCAGGTGGGCCGCTCAGGTGCCACCGATATGGCACCCGGTGGGCGATCAGGCTTCCGGCTTGGTGGCCTCACTGAAGAACGCGCTGCTCCGCTCTTGCGACGCTTTACAGAACGCTCGGTGGGCCTCTTCGGCAGTTTTGTACGTGCCAAGATACTTCCGCCTGCCGCCCCGTCCGGTCATCCTGATCACTGCTTTGTAGCGCCCCGTTCGGCGATCGAATGAAGCGGCCTTGAGTCCACTGATGCAGTCCGAACGGACGCTACTGTTCATCCTGTTCTCGGACGCTGAGCACTCGCGGAGGTTCTCCAGCCTGTTATCCAGCCGGTCTCTGTTGATGTGATCTAGGCGTCCGCGCACCAAGGCCGCTTTGGCTGCCAAGGTGGCGCGTGTGGGCAATGGGACCGGAGGGCCAAGCACCACTTGGTTGCCGGTGCTGGTCAGAAGGCCGCTACAGAGGCCGTGAAGGCCAAGGCGGCGCAGAAGGCCGATAACCTCGCGCCGATCATTACCCAGATCAGAAAGGCCGGTGCAGGCTCTCTGAGCGAGATCGCGAAGGCCCTGACCGAGCGCGGCATACCGCAGCCAAGCGGGAGCATGGGCGAATGGTCGGCTGTGCAGGTGAGCAGGGTACTTGAGAGGATTGCGTAGCTCGGAGCCACAGGGCGTGCGCATCCGGAGGGTGCTGATTTACCTCCTAATGGGAAAGAAGGGACGAGCTTGGCCGGGCACGGGGGGAAATTGCAGCCGCTAGTCTATCGATTGACGCTCGCATTTTTCTGCCAATTATCCGGGGCGTGTGCTCACAAAGGCGCAGACGTCCGCTTCTGTCGGTCAAGCGGAAACTGGCAATTGCCGTTCATGGTGGTCATGGTCATGGCCGCATTCAGAACACCGTTCAAAACGATTGCGCATGGTGACGATAGTGACTGTCGCTGTCCACGCGGACTACCCGTAACAGACGCGGCTGAGCCTTTCATGCCTGCGGTCATCAACTCAGCGAACAAGCCAAGCGGAATAGGGTTTCAACTAAGGCGAGCATTTGGTATTCTGCTGGCCGCAATCCTTGGAGGCGAGGAATGTGCGCACAAGCTCTCACCCGACGAACTTTGCTAAGCTCGGTTCTATCCCTCGGGATGTATCGCGTTGCTGCGGCTGCACCGCCTGATTTCAGCCAATTCAATAATTTCACCCGTGAGCAAGCGATGGACTGGATGCTTAACTCATCCAAGCTCACGGTTGAGCTCAACATGAAGACTATTTTGTCTAGTGTCTCGAAAACAGTGGCTGGGCGTCTGACCGCTGCGGATTTGCGCTATGAACTGCAGGAACAGCCATTTTCTTTTTATTCGCATGGGCAAGATTACCCCAGGCAGACGATCAACATATCGTTGGGCGGAATAAGTGCACTCGACATATGCGCCCTCGCCATGGTCCTCTCGCAAGTGCAACTGAGCGATACATCGTGGTGGTTCAAATATCTCCTATACCATCGAAAATTGAGGAAACAGCCGAATTCTTCGTGGATAGAGCCGTTCGACGCAGCCGGCATGTCGTCTGTTACCGATCAGTCGGAAGAAGCAGTGCGATCTGCCACTTTGCTTTCCGTTGATATGACTCTGTTCGTTGTCGCTCACGAAGCTGGTCATGTTGCGCTCCAGCACCGATTTGGACCGTATCCTAACGAAACTGAATCTGATCTCGCGAAGAGGCGACGAAAACAAGAACTAGAAGCCGATAGATTTGCGTTGGACATCCTCAAGACTAGCAAGACCGACTTGTTTGCCGCTAGCTACACCACCTTGGCCCACCTGATTTTAATGCACGAAAAGGAGCCTTCTGTCCCAGACAGCAGTCATCCAGCCGATCATGAGCGATTGTTGCAAATCGCCAATTACGAAAAACCGGCATCTGCGAAGACCAGAGAATTGAGCAAATTTGCCGCCACCTTTGAAAAATCCGGTCCTCTAGGAATTTCGGGGTATGACGTTCTCGACACCATGGCGGATGAAATTACGCTGGATAAGCTGCGCATCTGGAAAAGGTGAGCGGGCAAACCTCAAAAGCTTTTCAGGTTATTTGCCCGAGGCAGGCTATCCTTCAGCTTTTCGGCGAGATCATTGACCCTGTGTTGATCGGTTTGCGTGTCCATGTTCAACGGTGTCCAACGTACCGCTGTGTTTTGCTTATCGTAGCCGAGCCTTACGTCCGGAAATTTATCCGGAATAAACGCGGGCCGTATTGCTACAGGTAGAAGCTCTGACGTTGTCACCGATATGCTTCGCCCTGATTGGGCATCGACACTAGCACTCGCGGTCAGGCCGATAAGCTTGATGAAGCGCTGCCAGTTGGATACCTCTGCCGTCGCTTTGGCCCCATCAGCATAGCTCATAACTAAGCTCCGCTTCGCGAACAAGATCTCACCAACTACAAGGTTTGCGGTTTCGCCAGTTAGCGACTGTCCGGAGAGCGTTGCCTCGACTTGACTCTTCAGAAATCGGCACTTCGCGGAATTGAACGAATTTGCCAACGTGACGGCGGACACCGCTAGGACATGAGGGTCAGTAAACTGCAAACTCATCTCATCTGACTTACCTAGTTGAGCTTCCGCAGCGGCAACGTCTTTGACACCCAGCGCGAGGGCGCCATTTATCTTCTTACCTTTGGCAGCATCCGGAACTGTAGATGCTGTGGGCGCGGGGACCTTCAGCTTCGGGAAGCAAGTCTTGCCGTCAGCGACAAACTGCAGATTGCGGATATTGTAAACATTGCCGATCTGCTCACCGCGAGGAATGATGATTGGAATCCAATGCGAACCCTTGAAATACTCTTGGAGAAGCGCGTAATAGTCTTCCACCGCGTCAGCTCGCGCGACGCCGGGCGCCATCGACAAACAGCCAGCAAAAAATAGCCGAGCGGCGACGCGCATGAAAGTACTCCATTCACGAAAGTGGCGACAGATCGATTAGAGCATATTCGCGCGCGCACTTCCATTGGTTGTGTGTCGAAATTTGATTTGTTTCGGCGATTGCCCCGGCATCTGATTAGTCGGCCGACAGTGACTAGCTTGCATAGCCTTGACGTGCATCAATGCTGCGCGACCGCAAGTTTCGTTTTAGGATGCAATGCGGCGACGCGCCAAGGAGCGCCCTTTGGGCTGTGGTCAGTCCGTACATGGCCTAACTCGATACCTGATAGAAGGGGGCCGTCGATACCGATCTTCCTGATCCCGCGCCTGTCGACTGCGCCCCGGGATTGATCCGATGGGGGCATTACCGGGGGAGAGAGACAGAGAGCCCTCCATGCGACGATGCCGGTGGCCGCATCGTAGTGGGGAGTCGCCCTCAAGTGGTCATGCGAGATACACACGGCGCACGGTGGCACCGGGGTTGCGATTGGCGGCAACTCGGGCTCCACCGGCGGTCAACTGAAGTCTGATGGTGGCGTCACGAGGTCGACCAATGCGCACAGGTGTGTCACCTCGCATGAGCACGTAACCCATCGGCACCGCGTCAGCCTCTCTCGGGTGAATGACGCAGCGATATATCTCGCTCTTGCGGTGGCAGCTCTCGCTTTTGAAGCGGCGTGCGGTGCCGGCGTGTTGATAAAGGACCACACGTCGGCCGCCTTGCGACTTGATCGGCTTGCCGGTGCGGTGATCAACCACAATGTAACCTACGAGCCGCTGCTCCCCGGTGCTATTGAGTAACACCGGGGTTTCACTGGATGTCATGAAGTGCTGGAGCATCAGAGGATGACAGCGGCCCAGCCTGTCAGGTCCGTGTAGGCGTCGGCGCCTCCCGCGGCATCGAACACAGCGCTCTTCATGTCCTGAGCAATCGCCTGCTGGCCTGCGATGTAGCCATCAACGATCGCGCGGTCTATGCCGGCGCGAGCAAGGTCGGCGTAAGACTTGGCACTCAGGGTGCCTTTCTGCGCATACTCGGTGTTGAAGTCGAGACCAGCGCTCTCCACGAGCATTGCGGCGTCGCTGTGATTGGCGGGCACGTCGCCGCTGTGCGCTGGGGACGCCCGCTGCGGCGTAGCTTGTGAGCCATGCCCAGAAGTCTGTGCGCGCTCCAGATCTGCGTAAGCCTTCGCCATGTCTTCGGCGGTGGCGAACTGCTCGGGCAACCAAGAGGGCCGCAAAGTGTCAACCGAGGTGGGCGCTGGTGCAACTTCGGGGGCCGCCGGTGCGGACTGAGGTGCATCCTGGGTGGATGCTTGTGAAACGACGTTATCGGTCATTATCGTGCACCGAAGCTCGCATTGTTCCTGATGTCGAAGGGAGGCCGGTACGTATCGCCGGGCTCAAGCGCTCTCGCAGCGCTGCGCTCTCGACGCTCTTGCTGCTTGGTCAACTCGCGGTATTGGTCCATCGCTTCCGCCTCGCCGCGTTCGAGGTGATCGCGTTGCCGCAGGAAGGCTTCGTGCTTTTCAGTGGTTGATGTCGAATGGGACATCGGGGGGGTATCCTTTCTGACGCTCGGTCAGCTTTGGTCCACCCTGAGGGCCCGCTTTTGGCGGCTCTAAGGGGGACGCAGGTGGTTTTCAGTGGGGAGGCAAGTCGATATGAGATCATAAGCGCCGGTGCACTTGCGCAGTGAAATCACCATCGCCCTGCATGTCTCTCGATCCATGCCGGTGACATCTGCCAGCTCGGCGGAGATGTCAGGCACGGGGAGATCGGTCGAAATGCTGCCGATCTTGACGAGCAGATCGCAGGTCGCGGCTCTGCTAGACTTGGGCATTGGCCGCGCGACATTTACGCACCAGCTCTCGGCCGTTATCGGTGAGATTGATGACGATGCTGTCTCCGCGCTCAACGGTTACAAGGCGCTTGCTCTCTAGGCTGCTGGACACGAATGAGACGCTGCCGCCGTTCATTCCAGAGAGACACTCAAGGCGCTGGAAATCCGCGGAGTGGTTGTTCGATCGGGCAAGCATGTAAACCACGCAGGCCTCACGAACGGTCACAAAGTCACCCGCCGGAACAGCCTCGCGCCCGACTTCGGTGGCGCGTCGGATGAATTGTCGGATGACTGAGGCCGGCCCGAGGTTGTTGCGGGCTAGAGCGGCTGTCCACAGGTCGGGGATACGCAACATCTCAGAGACCGTGCTTCTGAGCCTTCGCCACCTTTGCGGCGTCGTGTTCCGTGAGACCCACCTGCTGGGTCTGCTCTACGACGTGCTGTTGGGCTTGGTCCTCGGTGAGGGTCTGGAAGATGCCAGCGCCAGCGTTGGGGTCCTCGACCTGCAAGGCCTGCGTACTCCGCCTGCCGTGCGCCGGCGAACAACGTGAGCAGCGGTAGCCACACTCCGGCGGCTCCCTTCGCTGCAACTGGGAGCCGATGCTCAGTGAACAGCGGGGCGTCGAAGATCGCTTGCAGATCATCCGCGTCGTATGGCTCGCGGTCTGACTGTTCCCCCTCCAACCTCATCTCAGCAAACGGGTCTGCCCACAGCACATCATCAGGCACAAGACCGTTGTGCTGACCCCATCCCGTGATTGCCTGCACCGCTCCCAGTTGCTTGTTAATTGTGCCTGCGGAGACTTTGGTGACCGAGGGATTCGCGCGGCCGTGCTCGCTCAGCTCGGGCGGCGATGCCTTCAACAGCGCCCCTCTGCGCACCTTGGGCACCATCTGAAGCTCCTCGCGGAAGGTGCGCGCGTGCGAACGTCTCATGTCCACGAGTTGCAGGTTACCGTGCAACTGGATGAACATCTCCACTGCGCGGCCGTACTCATGCACGGTGCCCTCAGGTCGCTCCCTTTCTTTCTTCCAGCCCTCGAAGGCATCGCGCAGTGAGCCGTTCTGCTTACCTGATGAGACTGCGGAGCCGGGCGGGAGCGCAAGGGCAGGTGTCTCTACAGGCTCTCCGGCGTTGCGCCTCTCGATGTCCTTGAGTGCCCTGACGTGAGCCGTGAGCACAGCCATTCCGAGCTTTCGATAGGACGAGCTGGCGCGATCGACGTGCGACTGGAAGCCGTCCTGAAGGTCGTCTAGGTGCTCTCGAATGACGGTGATGTCTCCGCGTGCCAACGCCGCCGTTGACGTTGTGAGCTGGGTGTTCCAGCGTCTCGGTGCGCTTCAGAACTCCCGGTCCGACAGACCCACCTCCGGCAAAGTCCCCACAGCGAACGGCGTCTGGACTTTGAGGCCTGCTTCCCTGATCTGCTGTGCGATCTCCTGAAACACCGGCTCCGAACCTGTACCGTCGCGGCGCTCCTCCTCATCAGTGGCCAGCATGGAGGCATAGTGGCTCTCGGCCATCCGCCGTATCTGGGCGTCTGTCAGCGAGGGCAGGACAGGGCGTGTAGTAAGCAGGGCCTCGGCCGCCGCGATGGTCCTATCGAAGTCTGCCAGCACGTGCGTTGCAGCTACGTTGGCAGCCTTGAGGCTCTTCGTGCCGAGTGACTTCTTGAGAAAGACGCGTCATCGGCGTTGACCACGCGGGCAACCGCCTCTTGAAGGCGTTCAGGCACCTTCCGCTGGGCGTAATACGTCCCGTGTCTGTCTCTGATCAGACCCATAAGCGCGCGCATCAAAGCTACGTCGTAGTGATACCACCCGAGCGCAGCCAAAGCCATGATTTGCGTGAAGCTTTTGATTTACCAGCGCTTCTGGAACCTGTGGCGCTCCCTAGCGGAGGGAGTGAATCCTGCGCAACTATGCCAAAAATCGCTCGATTTATGCGCGAGCTGTCACCTGCGGTGCGAGTCCGCAGCTAGATGACGTGATATGCCGATCTCGCAATCGTTCTTTGCATTGTCGACGATCGGTGAATCGGCGAAGCGAACACGTTGAGCCTGCGGACGCGAAAGAAGAACGCAAAAGCAAACTGCCCCTCCACTCTCCTCACGGGACGCTATCGATCCCGGTCTCTTCGTCAACCTTGTGTAACAAACCCAACCTAGAGGTTGCGAATGGTCAGTATCTCCCCGAGCTCACGTTTCGAGCGTGCTGATCAGAAGCGCGCCGGAAATGTTCACGGATTGATTGGCAATTTGATGTCCGTCTCAACGGCTACGAAACGGTTCGTATTGCCAATTCTTCGTCGACTTCGGCCAAGCCTGCGAACCAAGATCGCCCTGCTTGGAATAGTGGGCGTGCTCGTCACAGGGGCGACTTGCATCGTGGGGCTGAATTATGTTGCGCAGGCGCAGCGCGAGGCAGACCAGAGCATCCATCTTCGCGCTCACCTGGCGGTGCTTTCCGAAGCGTTCCTTGAATCGCAGCAGATTGCGCTGGAGTTTCTGCGTAAGCACGACGAAGCCTTGATCGCGCGGCACGCGCAGGGCATAAGGAAGGCGCTGGGTGACCTCGACCAGATCGAGGAGTATGTTGCTTCCTTGCCAGAGGGCGATCCTCTGAAGGACGTATCATTCCTCCGAACCGGCATTGGCCTTTACGCAACGCGTTTCAACAACATCGTTTCAGCGCAACGCGTGCTCGGGTTCGCCGAGAACGATGGCCTGCAGGGCAAGCTGCGCGACATCGTGCATCAAGCCGAATCCCGGATTGCGCAGTTCAATCAGCCGCAGCTAACCGTATTGATGCTGATGATGCGGCGGCACGAGAAAGATTTTATGCTGCGGCGTGAGGAGAAGTACGGCGATGAACTGGACAAGCGGGTTGCCGAGTTCGGAACCGCGCTGGCGTCTTCCGAGTTGGCGCCGGCCACCAAATTGGAACTGAAGACGCTCATTGGTTCCTACCGAGCTAGCTTCGTGGCGTTCATGGTTGCCCAACAGGCATTGGATGACCAGGTTGATGATCTCGGGCAGATCTATGGTCGCAATCATCCTCTCCTGTTGAAAGCGATCGCGGCAGCTGATGCCAGCGCTGCCGCAGCGGAAGAGCGTGCCTTGCGAATCCGCCAGATGCTGGGCTGGGGAATTGGGCTTGCCACACTCGCAATCGGATTCATTGCGATTTTTGTCGGGCAGGGCATAGCTCGGCTGATCACTTGCATGACCAAAGCGATGCGCCAGCTGGCGGCTGGACAATTAGGTGACCCTACCCGGACTTGGCCGATCGGACGAGATCGGTGAGATGGCGAGGGCCATGGAATCGTTCAAGCTCAAATTGAGAGAAAAGGCGCAAGCCGAGCTTGTAGCGAATCTGGAACAGGATCGCTTGGCGGGACTGCGACGGAAGGCGGAGCTTGAGAAACTTGCCAGGACCTTTGAAAATGCAGTAAGCGGCGTCATCGACACACTGTCATCCGCTTCGACCGAGTTGGAGGCGTCCGCTAGTAGTCTGACGGACACGGCGCACAATACGCAGGAAGTCTCGCGCAAGGTCGCCTCCGCCTCGGAGGAAGCTTCAGGCAATGTTCAGATTGTCTCTGCACGTACCGTCGAGATGATCGCGTCTGCTACTGAGGTTAGACGCCAAGTCGAGCAATCTGCAGAAATCGCAAGAGCCGCCGTGCGTCAGGCGGAAGAAACCGACCGACAAATAAAGCACCTGTCGGCAGCTGCGCTAAGGGTTGGTGGCGTCGTTGAGCTGATCGCCGCAATTGCCAGGCAAACAAACCTTTTGGCTCTTAACGCAACGATCGAGGCTGCACGCGCGGGCAAAGCCGGCCGCGGCTTTGCCGTTGTTGCGCACGAGGTAAAGTCGCTGGCAACACAAACAGCCAAGGCGACCTCGGAAATTGCAGAGCAAATCGCAGATATCCAAGCAGCCACGGAGGAGTCGGTTTGCGCCATCACGCAGATCGGCGGCAGTATTAGCAGGATCTCGCAAATCGGCTCGAGGATTGCTGCTGCGGTCGAAGCGCAGGGTACGGCAACCAACGATATAGCGCAGAATATCCAACATGCGGCAGAAATGTCGACGCAGGTCGCCAGCAACATCCGGCAGGTTGCATTGAGCGCCTCAAGCACAGGTGCATCATCCTCGCAGGTACTGACGTCTGCGAATGCGCTCGCTCAAAGTAGCCATCGTCTCAAATTGGAAGTCGATGGTTTTCTCGCCGGGGTCAGGTCGTGATCATCTGAAACTCCTGCAGAACTATTTGACGGCGTGATTATTTGCTCGCATTGGGGGTCTCAGAATGCCTGTCTACCTTGCGTCGTATGATTTGAAGGAGACCAATCCTGATTCGCACCCCACTTTTTTGAAGCAAGCAGCGGCGCAGGGCTGGAAACTGTGGATCCTTGGCTCGAACAACGTGCGATATCGACTGCCGAACACAACATTGGTTGGCATATTTGACGGTTTGGCCGTTGCCGAGGCCAGGCTCGAAGCAGCCCGGTTGGCAACGGAGAACGAAATTGGCGGCACCGTCACGACGACCAAGTGGATTGTCGCGGAATACGGACCCACTCGGTTCAATTCCGACGAACGGCAGAGCGCGTAAGGCCGCCGGAGTTGTGCTGGCGGCCCCAGGTTCGTCACAATCCTCGCTCGCAGCGTTGTGTTTTGACAGCGTTGTGCTTTGTCGGCCTCGTGCTTGCGCCAGGTCCGGGTTGTAAGGCGGTGGTAGGCCGGGATCAAGCGAGTTCGCCGCCGTCTGCAGCGACGTGCGGAAGTCGAGGTCTGTAACCGCGCCGTACGTGCAATGGGGCTCGGCACGGAGACCGCTCCGATTCCCGAGAACCTGGTTTCGCGGAAGGCCGTCATGGCGATCGCCGAGGCAGAGGTCCTGATTGGCGCGGTCGACACGGCCGGGGGGCGATGTCATGAACCGGATCTGCTCGGCTTGCCCCACCAGACAGAATCCCGGTGCTAAAGTGGTTTGTGATCACCGACGAACCGGCTACCATCGCACTTCCACGAGACAAACATCTGCGTGAGTGACACGGTGGTTCGCGACCTGGTCACAAAAAATACAAGGGCCGTTCTGGGGCGCTGCTGGGTGAGCCCCGTGTCAACGTGCTGGAACAGCTTAATCTGGCCTTGATGTGGACCCATTTCAGGCACCGAGTGGCTGGGCGCACCTATGGCCGCAACTCCTGTCAGAGTGATGGTCATCGACGACGGACCACCGATATGCAAGCTGCTGCGAACGGGATGGATACGAGGTTCTCGAAACTGCGAACAGCAAGCTGGCGCTCGACCTGTTATCTGAGAACCCGGCGCGGAATGTTCTCGACCTTGGCCTACCGGACATCCGGGATCCACGTGATTTGAACGGCGCGCCACGGCCCGATGACAGGGCACGATTGCTTCGTCGTGGACTACGATGCAGCAGCCGGCCATAAACTCCGTTTGCCAAGGCGCGATGGCCTGCGATTTTGTGCTCCGCCTCGCGGGGCTTCGGATACAACGCGGCCATGGCGAGTGCGGGTGCTCGGGAGTTCTCCAAGCTCCAAGGCATCTTTCCACAACCAGATGCTACCGCACAGCTATCGCGTACTTGCATGCCTCTCGTTTCAGCGTAGCGTCGCTGTTTCCGAGTCATTGGTTTCGCCTCCAGGCGGAGCGGTAGTGGGATTTTTTTAATGCCGCATGCATCCCCGGCGCAGAGGGTTTTCCCATTTGGCGATCAGCCGGAAGAGCTGTCGCGCGGAGATCGGAAGGACGCGGCGTGGGATCAAGTTCTGTTGGCTGCCTTCGCCGATCGCGGCTTCAAGTCGGGTTTTTTGCCGCTGGCTGAGGAGGCCGTGCGCGCACAGCCTGGCGATGGGTATATCCTGCTGCTCGCCGCCACGGCGGCGCTGCTGGACGAGGATGCGGCCCGCGCACAGGTCTTTCTGAAACGCTTCCGCAAGCGCTACGTTGCGATCGGTGCCTGCTACCTGTTGAACGCCCTGGCACTTGCGCAGCAGAACAGGCTCCTGCCGGCGCGTTCGCTGCTTGAAGCCCACGGGCTCACGGATTGGCTCAACGTTGCGAACGTTTTTCCCGGAGGCCTTGAGCGTCGGGGATGGCTCTACCGTCACTACGCTCGGATCTTCGAGCCCAGCAAGACCGTCCGGAGCAGGCGCTTGGCCGCCGGCCCGGTGCCAAAAGCCAAGACCCGGGTCAAGCCCAGGCCGCCCACGGAAGGGTCCGTTACGCCGACCATACCGGTTTCGTTGCCGCTGATCGACATCGATATTCCCTTCACCACCGAGCTCAATCTCGCGCCATTGTTGGACGCCTTGCACAAGCCACCGAACAGCGACGGCGCCTGGTATGGCTTGCGCGAGCGCTTTGCCCATCTCGGCCTCGCTCAAGGCTTCGACGAACTGCTCTGCCTGCCGCATCTGCGCGGCATCGAAACCTTCTGGTACCAGGTCGAGACCGTGCGTAAGGTGCTCAAGCAGCATCGTGGTCGCGTTCTGCTTGCCGACGAGGTCGGGCTCGGCAAGACCGTCGAGGCCGGCATGATCCTCAAGGAGTATCTTTTGCGCGGCATCGTCGACAGCGTTCTGGTGCTGACTCCGGCCTCGCTCGTCGGGCAGTGGCAGGAGGAACTCGAATCGAAGTTCGACATTGCCTGCGCGACCACCCATGATGCGCTGCTGCGCAGCGACCCGAAGGGGTTCTGGCGGCAGAATCGCCTGATCGCTTCGCTCGCCCTGGCGCGTCGCAGCGAGCATGCGGCGTACATTCTCGACCGCAGCTTTGATCTCGTCATCGTGGACGAAGCCCACCATCTACGTGACCGCACGAGCCAAAGCTACAAGCTGGTGGATGCGCTCAACAAGCGCTTCGTCCTGCTGCTGTCGGCGACGCCGGTGCAGAACGATCTCACTGAGCTCTACAACCTGCTGACGCTGCTCAAACCTGGTATCTTCAAAACCATGAAGGAGTTTCGCGCGGCTCACGTGACGACGGGCAAGCCGCGCCAACCGGCCAATCCCGAGCGCCTGCGCGAGTTGATGCGCGGCGCCATGGTGCGCAACACCCGCGCGGTCGTCGCGCTAAAATTGCCGCGCCGTCACGCCGTGACGATCTGCGCGGATGGCACCGAGGGCGAGCTGACAGCCTACCGCGAGCTCGAGGCCGCGGTGCGGCAACTGGCGGCCCAGGGGACAAATCGGCTGGCCCTTCGGCATCTGCTCGGCGCTGCCGGATCATCTCCGGCCGCGGCCGCCGCCGCCGTGCGGCGCTTGTCCGGCCGCCACGTCGATGCGAGCTGGCACGCGCTGGCGCAGAAATGGGCCTGTATCGGTGTCGGCGGCAAGGAGGCGGCGCTCCTCGACCTCTTGCGTCGGAACCCGGACGAGAAGAAGCTGGTCTTCGTTCATTACCGCGAGACGCTTGAGCATCTGGCCACGCTGCTGGCACGCGAAGGTTTTGCCTTCGAGCGCTTCGAGGGCGCGCTCAGCGGCCCCGCCAAGGACGCCGCCATTGCAGAATTCCGCGAGCGGGTGCCGGTGCTGCTGTGCACGGAGTCGGGTGGCGAAGGCCGCAATCTCCAGTTTTGCAATACACTGATCAATTTCGACGTGCCGTGGAACCCGATGACGATCGAGCAGCGCATCGGACGCATCGATCGCATCGGCCAGCAACGCGAGGTGTTCGTGTTCAACCTTGTGACTCGCAGCACTCTGGAGCAGCAGATTTTGTCGCTGCTCGACGAAAAGATCTCGATGTTCGAGCTTGTCGTAGGTGAGGTCGGGGCGATCCTGGGCGGCCTCGACGAGGACCGCGATTTCGCCGACCTCATGCTCGATGCATGGCTGCGTTCAACCGAGACGGGCCGCGCGGAGGCGTTGGAAGCGCTCGGCCGCCGTCTGAAGGGAGCGCGCGAGCACCACGAAAGTGCCAAGGCCCTCGACACCGCCCTGTTCGGTGATGAATTTGAGACCGTGTGAGCCGAGCCGATGAGTGAACTGCGCGACTTTGTCGCTGATCTGCTGGAACACCGGGGCGCCGCCGTCGAGGCTCTCGCTTCGGACCGGCTTGAAGTGCTCGCGCCTACTCCCCTGCAACGACAGCTGGGCTGGCCCGAACTCACGCATCTCGGCTTCGGGTCGCAACAAGCTCCGGGCGCGGTTGCGATAGCGCTCGAGGGGGACTGGCTCGACCGCTTCGGCGCGATCCTCGCCGACGAGGGACGATGGAGCGAACGGGAGGTTCGGCTCCCCGCTCTGGTTCCACCTCCCAGTGCCCCCGAAAAGCTGCTCGATCGCGTCCTCGACCTGCCGAACGCGATCTGGCGGCTCCAGAGCATGTCTGCAACCTGGACACGCTGCCTGATGCTGGCGTTCCGCATCACCGCGCTGTCGGACGAGAAGCGCGAGAAACTGATCTGGCTCGGCTTCAACCTCGCGACTGGCGCGCCGATCAGCGACGTCCTGGCACAGCTGCGGCCCGCGCTGGCGCAAACTGCCGATTGGCACATGCCCGACGCGGCGACCAAGCGCGTGGCCGGACCGGGATGGAGCTCAGGGACGCTCGCGGCGCGGTTGCGTCCGCTGCTCGAGCGCGAGGCACAGGATAGCATGGAGCCGTTCCTGCGGGCGATGCGCCGCCGACTGGAGCGAGACCGCGACCGTGTCCATGCCTATCACAATGACCTGCGCGAGACATCTCTGAAACGCCTGGCGGCGCTCAACCGCACGGACGGAGACCGCGCAGAGGCCGACCGGCGGCGCGAGACGCTGCGGGTGGAGGCGATCGAGCGTGAATATCGCGCCAAGCTCGACGATCTACGCCGTAACTACGCGCTGCGCGTCACGGTCGAATGGGTCCAAGCGCTTGAGATCTATGTACCGGTGCAACGCTTCGAGGTGCTGATTCGCCGCCGCAAAGGGCAGCGCATGATCCGGCTTGACTGGCACCCGCTGGTCAGGACGCTTGAGCGGCCGCTCTGCGAGGCGGGACCGGGCCTCGATCGCGTGCGCCTCGTGTGCGACGACAAGCTGCACCTGACCGATACCGCGGGCCATGCGCCCTGCAATTCATGCGGCAAGCCTTTCTGCCGCGCCTGCTTCCCGCAGGGCTGCCCGCGTTGCCGTCACACGTAAATGAGAACGGCGGTGCGCTGCGGGCCGCTATCGCGCACTCCTGCTTAGGTTGACCCGCGATGGTCGAGGAAGACGGGTCATATTCGTTCTCTGTGGCTCTATGAGAGCACATGCGATTTGCCACGGTACGCTCGGCAAGAAGGCAGAGCGGAAACGCCGCAACCGTCCCGCCTGCAGACCGACACGCGCCTGCCGCGCAATCGGTCTCTATGTTGGTGGCGGCCTGGAAGGTCTTATTCGATGATTGCGCGATCATTGGATGTTTTGGTGCTTTCGTCCATAACTTTGGCGAGGTATCTTACTTTTTTCTCCTCACCGTTGACAATTTTCTCTCGCCTTCCATAGGAAGCGACGACTCTGGGTATGCGGGTTAGTTGACGGATCGGATTTAGGATGAGCCACATTTCGCAGGCGCCTGTCGAGCGCATCACCATTCCGGTGCTGCAGCGGTGGAAGGGGGAAGGGCGGCGTGTCGCAATGACCACCGCTTACGACGCTGTCACGGCATGCATCGCTGACCCCATTGTCGACATTATCCTTGTTGGGGATAGCGTTGGCAATGTCTGTCTCGGATTTGATAATACGTTGCCGGTTAGCATGGCGATGATGAACCATCACCTCGAAGCCGTGTCACGGACAAGGCCTCGAGCCCTGCTTGTAGCCGACATGCCCTTTCTTAGCTTTCACCTTGGTCCAGAGGAGACGATCCGCAACGCCGGAGGCTTCTTGCAGCGTGGGGCCGACGCCGTCAAACTCGAGGGTGGGGCCAAGCGTACCGAAATCGTACGCGCCTTGGTCGATTGCGACATTCCAGTGATGGGCCATCTCGGCCTGACCCCGCAGAGCGTCAATGTTATGGGTGGTTTCAAGGTGCAAGGTCGGAACGCCGATGATGCCTTGCGTCTGCTCGACGACGCCCATCGTCTACAGGAAGCCGGATGTTTCGCTCTCGTCCTGGAAGGTATCCCGGCAGAACTCGCCGCCCGAGCGACCGAGACCCTGACAATCCCGACAATTGGAATTGGGGCTGGCCCTAGTTGTTCGGGCCAGGTACTTGTGTTCCATGACGTGCTTGGCCTGACTGCAAGCCATCGGCCAAAATTCGTTCGCACCTATGTCGAGGGTTTTCAGCTATTGCAGGAGGCGCTGTCACGCTGGGCCGCAGATGTCCGCAATGGTGCATTTCCGACGTCACAAGAGTGCTATCGGCTTCCCGAAGGCTTGAGCGATGCTATCGCAAGCTGGGCGCCTTCCAATCCAACCTGAGATAAAGCTCCAACATGCAAACAGTTACGACGGTCGCTGAGCTACGTGCCGCTCTTGCAAAAGCTCGCAATTCAGACAAGCGTGTCGGCTTCGTGCCGACAATGGGCTACCTGCACGACGGTCATCTGGCATTGGTCGACGCGAGTCGCGCGCAATGCGACGTCACGGTTGTAAGCATCTTCGTCAATCCCACTCAGTTCGGGCCGAACGAAGATCTCGGTACCTATCCGCGTTCCTTTCTCCGGGATGAGGGGCTGTGCCGTGATGCCGGCGTGACCATTGTTTTTGCTCCGGGTGCACGGGAGGTCTATCCGGCTCAGTTCGAGACCTTCATCGAACCCGGCGAACTCGCAAAACCCTTGTGCGGGGCTTTCAGGCCTGGGCACTTTCGCGGTGTCGCAACCGTCGTCTGCAAGCTGTTCAGCATGGTGCAGCCGAATGTCGCGTTTTTCGGACAGAAGGATTTCCAGCAATGCGCGGTCGTACGTCGCATGGCAATTGATCTCAATCTTCCCATCGAGATCGTCACCGTGCCAACCGTTCGGGAGCCGGACAGGCTCGCTATGAGCAGCCGCAATCGCTATCTCAATAAAGAAGAGCGCCGGCGGGCTCTTGCGATCAGTCGCGGTCTGTTCGCAGCGGAGGCCGAATTTCGCGCAGGCGAACGCGAATGCGAGAAGCTTATTGCAATCGCCAGGCGGCATTTGGATGAAGTCGACCGGCTGCAATATCTCGAGCTCGTCGATGCAGACACGCTTGAGCCTGCCTCGAATCCCTTGAGCAATCCTGCTGCTCTGTGCGCCGCGGCCTACGTCGGCTCGACGCGGCTGATCGATAACGTCATCCTTAAGCCGCAAGTGAGCCTGTAGTCCGAGCGAACGGGCTCGACTGACGAACATCGGAGCCCGACAGCTCTGGGAGCAAAAGGGGGCGACCAAGGTGCGCGATGCCCACCGGCGGTCATAAGTGCGAGCGTCACAGCATCAAGCATATTGTGAAGCAGCGGCCAATTGAGGGGCGGCCATATTGTTTCCTGCTCGCCCAATGGTGCAGGCCACTGTTGCAACCAGGCTATGAACGGCTGAAGGTCCTCCGCCTCGCAAGCTCGAATTCGGCCGGTCTTTGTCGCTTGTGCGTATGACGGTGATTTCTCTGCCGTCCGCTACTCGCCCTTTCTGCATCCTGAGCTCAAGACCCCCGCGGACCAAATTTGATCCGCCGTATCATCCGCATTCCTGAGCAGTGTGAACGGCCTCGCCTTCGCCAAGCCAACTACAAAAGCAACATCTCGGCCGGCCCGCAGTGACCATGCCGATCGAACAGTTCGAGACGGATGGATTGCCACCCTTTGACAGGCGAAGGCAGCGCTTGCTCCAAGCCAATGCTGCTGGATGCAGGTTCTCGGTCAATCTCGTTAAAATTCGTCGGGTATTGGCGATTTGGCGCAGGATTTAGGCTCAACTTCGGTATTGATTGCACTAATCAAGATTGAATGACGCTTATAGTCAGCGATCGGCGAAGCCCTCCCAATGGAGTGGTTGCTTCGTCAAAATCGGTGCACATCAAGCGATTGCGCACGGTATCCGTACAAGCCGGAAAAGCTTGGCGACCGGCCCAAGTCGCGCGCGGCGTGCGCACGTAGTGCTGCGCGCAAGGCGAGGACTATCCAGCTAACGCCGACAGGAGGCGACAATGCGAAACAGCTCGCATAATTCGGAGCATGGCTCAGCAAGGTGCTGTGCGATCTGCGGTGGAAGGTTCGGTCTGATCCGCTACTACTGCTGGCGAACGGCTCTTTGTTCCAAGAAATGCGTCGACCGCCTCAGGATGCGGCGAGAAGCCGATCATAAATGGCTTTCCTGGCTGCGAGCGGCCTAGCAGCTGGCAGCGTGTGCCACGCGGACGTTGAGAAAGACCACGGTCTTCTTTCTCGGATGCCCCAGTAGGATACCGGATCATAGGCATTCGTTGCTGCAAGACGACCTTAAATATCCATCCAGACCGGCTCGGAACCAAGATTGGCGCGATTTCGAACGCTCGGATCGCTGACAAGATCTCAGGCCGGAATGAGACCCCTAACGGGCGCAGACTATGAAATTCATCCTCGTGAATCACAGGACCCCGCACGGCGATAGAACCTGCAGCGGATGTTCTCGGTCCTTAGGTCCAGGTTACGTGCGAGATGTGCGAACAGGGGGAGGATATTGCGACTACGATTGCTATCGACGCCGTCACCTAACAGACATCGCGTTCCCGTACCTTGTACCGCGAGCCTTCTTTAGGCGCGATACGCAAGATCTCGTTCCTGTCGGACTCGAGGCCTTGCTGACTGCCGCTTCATGTTGGCTTGAGGTCGGGGTCGCCACAATGTCATGGATCAATACGGTGGCGCGTCCTGGCGAGCCCTCTAGGTCCAAAAAACCTCCATTGGCTTAAGCTCGGAGGAGTCGTGGAGACCGCGCCCGACAGATGGTGAGTGCAGCGTTGAACTGGTTGGAGCTTGAGTGAGCGCGCGGGAGGCAAGGACCTCGACGGCTATTCGGTCCGAGCTTGTTTTGAACTCGGCCCAAGCGACGTCTGCGTGGCAAGCACCATCTTTACCTTCTTTTTGATGACCCAAGACGTGCGTAAATATACATTCACAACGTAAGCGAGCTTTTTCAATTGTCCATCAGTGAGGATTTTCCATGAAGATTCGTTTCTTGATCGCGCTGGGTTGTGCAGTACTCGTTGGATCGTCCGCCAACGCTTGGAATAATTTCGGACATATGGAGGCAGCTGCGCTGGCCTGGAGCCAGCTGACGCCTGCCGCCAAGCAGGAAGCCACGCGCCTTCTCAAACTCAATCCTCAATACGATGGCTGGATCCAGGGCGTGCCGGCGGGCCAGCGCGACCAGGTCGCGTTCGTCAAGGCGGCGACGTGGCCGGACCAGATCAAATCGCTCAGCGACCACCACAACGATGGCGACAGAAACGGCGATGTTGCGCCGCAAACCCCCGAAGCGTCGCAGAACATCGGATATGCCGATCACTTTCGCCACAAGTATTGGCACTTCATTGATGAACCGTTCTCGACGGATGGCACCCCATTGCAGCAGCCGCAATCGCCTAACGCGCAGACTGAGGTCGCGGTCTTCAAGAAAACGCTTGCGGATAAGACGGCATCGGATGACGTGCGCTCATACGATCTTTCCTGGCTGCTGCATCTCATCGGTGACCTGCACCAGCCGCTGCACGCGACCTCTCGCTTTACGCACGCCGAGCAGGATGGCGACGCCGGAGGAAACGACGTCAAGATCAGTTGCAGAAAATGTGGAAGCGCGAGGGAACTCCACGCGTTCTGGGATGGGTTGTTGGGACCGACCAGCGCGCCACCGCAGGATGCCATCGACGCCGCGGCGGATCTTCGGACAGTGGATAGCGGTTCGACGGATGAGAACGATTGGATCCAGGAGAGCTTCGAGATCGCCAAGAGTTCAGTGTATGCGCCGCCGATTCGCGGCGGCGACGGCCCGTACAAACTCACGCAGCCTTATCAGTCAAGGGCCCACAGGATCGCCAACCAGCGGATTGCACTCGCCGGCGCCAGGATTGCGGCGATCCTCAACGATGCATTCAAATGAGCGTCCGTCTCGGTGCTCATCCTAGGTCGTTGCCTACGATGGCTCGGCACGTACGTTGTGACCGTTCGATAGGCGAGCGTTGCAACTAGATCTTATTCGCGTCCACGGCAGCTTGCCGCTTCATTTCGAGTGAGAACAGGCATGCCAGGGCGGACGGTACGTCCTTCCATTGAGGCGTATGCCAGCGCCTTCGAGAAAGTCGCGAAAGATAAGTGACGTGTCTTCATCATTTGGCAGACGCTCTAGCATTGTTCGCTCGCGTTGGGCGGGGCCGCCGCTTCTGGAGGCGGCGGCCCCTTGCCGCGAAGACGCAGGTTACGCGAGACATCGGCACCTTCGCGACCACCGCCAGGATGGGCGCGGTGAATGTACGGCGACAAGGAGCTTTGCTCGTTAGTCTTACCGATGAAGGTTTTTGCTATTGGGATGCTGCATTCAGCTGCGTGGGTAATTATATTGGCCAATTCAGGCCAATCGTTTATTTGAGAGATAGATGTCGCATTCAGTTGAGTTGATCGTCAACGGCTACGTCAGACTAAAGGATCGTGGCGCGCTGGAGGGTCTTCTTGCGCATCGGCGGGAGCTGCTGAGGCAACTAAGCAGCGTCACCGGCATCGATCCAAGTCGAGCCGTCGCGCAAGTAAGTCAAGAAATTGCAGTCATCGAAGCTGGACTTGCGACGATCGCGCCGGAGTGACGCGCGGGGCCGCCCGTTCTGCGGAGGCGAGCAACTTGGTGTTGGCTACCTCTGTTCATGGCCTCCACGTTCATGCGGGCTAAGCCAGCGACGACTAGCACGAGCAAGGTGATCCAGAGGCGGGCATAGAAAGCGGCGGACAGCGGCGGCTTACGCTACGATGACGCTTTCCAATCAAACGATGCGCCGCGCCGAGTATATTGGCGCGACGACTTCGCCTTGGGCGGACCCGGACGGGGCAATGTCCGGTGCGCGGAGCCTAACGCCCTGCAGTACTATCGCAAGCAAACCCCTGCATTAAGCTTGATGTCGCCGCCACGGGTTAATTCTGGAACCGCTATCTGCAGTCGACGTTGGCTGAACACGATTGTCAGCGGGGGCGAACAGCGATGGTCCGTTAGGAGAAATTGATTGCGACGCTGAGGCCCGGCGGACACCATTCAGAGTTAAAGCTTGCCAGAGTTAAAGCTTGCTGGAAAGCCAAAAAGTCCCCCCTTCAAGATGCACCGGGCGTTGGTCTCGCGTTCTCAGTCGCTCGGCTGCTTAGGCCGATCGAGAAGGTCGAGCGCCGTGTTTACTTGCTGAAGTTGATGCTCGATCTTCTCGCGCTGCTTAACATCTGTAGTCGAATCGAGTTGCTCAATCAGCTTCTGCTTTCGAGCGAGCAGATTTCTAATGACCGTTGTCATCTGACCTCCGTGACGGCTCCCGATTGACCGCGCGATGCTGCATGTACTTCATGATCCAGTACCTCTGCCGGTCGGGATAGGGACGGCCCGCGATGCTTCGAGACAGCCACTTCGACGACCTAAACGGCATTCGGGCTTGCGACGCCGCTCCCGAACGCAGCAGCGGCGTCGCAAGTAGGCTGCAAAGAGGATCGACTTGACCCATGGTCCATTTGACAATGTGTGATCCCGTTTGTGGAAGAACGACACTATCTGCCTAAGGAGGGGGGTGGCGTCTCCTTTGTGCGCGTTGGCAGTATCGGATATTCGATCTTGGGGAGGCGCCCGCTCAGTGAATTAAGAAAGGCAACAATATCGTTATTCTCCTTCTCGCTCAGCTTGGCGCCGAGCTGTACTTCGCTCATGATTCCTACGGCTTCCTTGAGAGTCCAAACTTGCCCCGAATGGAAGTAGGGAGCTCGCAAGGCAACGTTGCGCAAGGGGGCGACACGGAACACGTATTCGTCGCCGGGAGCATTGGTGACTGCGAACCGTCCCTTGTCGGTCGTAGGAAGCAGTTTGATATCGGGCTTTTCGATTACGCCAAACGGGAAATAATCCTGGCCGCCAATATTCAGTCCGTTATGACAGGAGGCGCATCCTTTGTCCATGAACAGCTTCAATCCCGCCTTTTGCTGATCATCTAGAGCGCTGACATCGCCATTCAGGTACTGGTCGAACGGAGCCGCCGGTGTCGTAAGGGTAGCTTCAAAGGCCTCGATCGCTTTCGCGAAATTATCGAAGGTGACCGGCGGTGTATCATTCGGGAAGGCTCGCTTAAACTTACCGACATAACCTTCCATCGAGTTCAACGTGCTCGTCACACGATCCGGGGTCGCATTCATTTCGACGCTCGCCTGAACGGGTCCCTTGGCTTGTGCCTTGAGATCCGGCGCGCGTCCGTCCCAGAATTGCGCCGCATTGAATACCGAATTGTAGACGGTTGGCGCCCGACGCGCCCCCTTTTGCCAGCCGTGACCGACCGAGGTTGGCCCGGCGTCGACCCCGCCAGTGCCAAGATTATGGCACGTGTTGCAGCTGATGATCCCGCTCGCCGAGAGGCGAGGGTCGAAAAATAGCATCTTGCCGAGTTCGGCCTTCTCGACAGTGACAGGATTGTCCTTGACTGCGGGGATAGCAGAGGGGATCGGTTTGAAAATCTGTCTGGCCGCCCTCATCAATTCGTCATTCGCAATCGCATGGGATGAGACGAGAACTAGGAGGGTAGCAATAGACACCTTGCGCATCACGTGAGACTTCCGCTTCTTTCGGCGCCGCTACCGAACAATAATTCTTCAGGAGGGCACCCACGACATGATCGCCCGCAACCATGCAGGAACTGAGCCAGCCGTCACGCGTGAGCAGGTGTCGTGTTTCCCTGCTCGATGTCGGCTTCGCGACACGTGGCAGCAGCGCAACAGTACGTTCGGCTTGGCACGAAGCATATGGTTTCGCCGCGCTTCGAGGAGGGGCAAAGCGGCACGTCAATTGCAAGAATACCGTGACAGCGCAGACACCTGTCTCGCGAGTTCAAATTCAACTGCTCAATCGGATTCAATCGATGTCACAGACGCTGCATCATTGATCTGGTCCCGTTGATTGCAGCGTTGCCGAGTTCGTCGAAGATAGCCGCCGCCGCTCTCAACAGGTGGCTTTGGTCCCTATCGTGTCTGGCAAGTGTTGGCGAGATGAGGCGGGGATTCTCGCAGTTCGACAAGCTTAGCTTGCTGGAGGCCTGGAGGGGGTGGTGGCGCGTCTTGTGTGTCGCAGCGCTAGCTGCTTGTGACTTGCTACATCCATGGCGCGCTTCGCGCGCAGGTTGAATCCTGATCGAGGCTGAACAACAGCGGATGGAGAGATGTCTTAAGCGAAGTGACTTGAAATAATCACCCCGCCACCGCCCTACAGCTCAATTGGCCAAACCTGCGCGTCGTCACCGGAAAATCTTGGGGTCCCAGAGAGTTGGGTGCGGCTCACCAGACGCCTCCGCAATCGCGATGTGCGTGCCGAAGGCGTAGCAGGGATGGCGAGCGCCACCTAGCACCCCTCTGTCCCGCAGGGGCTGGGCTGCCTGACGGCGGACATCTGCCTCGGCTTGGCGGACTTTCTTCATATGCCCATCCGACAGTTACGAGGTAAACCATGAAGTATGTATTTCAGCGCCGGTCCAGTGCACTCTTCGGCGGCGCGGCATCGTTGTTCGCCGCTGCTAGCGTGCACGCGCAAGGTCGCCTTACTGAACCTGCCTCACGTGTCGTGCTCTGTGCCGAGCACAGGAATAAGGACTGTCCAATCGATTTGTGGAGGGCAAACGCGATGGAGGGCGGCAAATTCTTTCCCGCCACCAAGGGGGGTCTGCTAGACCCGATCGCACCGACCGATGTGCAGAACGCGGCGCCGCCAGCGGACGGGCACATTGCCGGCAGCACCGTGCGCGGCGATGTGCCCTTGCTAGATGAGCAGACGCCAACGCGCTGGGAGAAGATTCGCTTACACTCCGGCGCGAAGCAGAAGTTCAAGTGGGAATACGATGCGCCTCACCCGACACGGCGTTGGAACTACTTCATCACACGGGTGGACTGGAATCCGTCCTCGCCGCTCACGCGCGCGCAGTTCGAAGTGAAGCCATTTTGCACAATCCAGAATGGCCGCCAGCCGTTTTGGGATCCGAATGCCAACCTGATGCCCACGGCGCCCACTGTGCACATGTGCGAGCTGCCAAGGCGCACCGGCTACCAAGTGATTTTGGCTGTGTGGGAACTCGCCAACAGCCCGATGGCGTTCTATCAGATCGTCGACGCGACTTTCGAGGAACGGAGATCGTCGAGCACCAGTGGTTCCGATTGAAGGGGCGCTCTAGGCGGATCTCGCCGCCGAAATGCGGCGGGCGCTTGGCCGACCTGCAGAGATCCACCACAGACAGTAGCTGCCGTTTAGCAAGGAAGACGCCGAATGAAGCTGATTGTTTTCGACTTCGAAGGCGCGCTGCTCATAGTCGGGTCTTGATCTTAGAATGTCTTACGCCTTGTCTTTGTTCAATGTTGTGCGCCTCTTCCATCACATCAGGGCTGCTTCCCACCAATTAGAGGCTGTTAGGGACCAGCAGTGAGTTTAGCGACGTTTTTGAGCAGGATGCATGCGAAGGCGATGAGGTGGAGGTCGGCGAGGGTCTGAGCGCATCGCTCGTAATCTTTGGCAAGTCTTCGGAAGCGTGTGGCCCACGCGAAAGATCGTTCGACGACCCATCGCCTTGGGAGCAGCACGAAGCCTCGTTTGGCCTCCGACAGCTTTATGACCTCGAAGGCAATGCCGTGTTCTGCAGCCGCCGTTGCAGGCTTGTCGCCTGTGTAGCCCTGGTCAACGAAGGCGACTTCGACGCTCTGACCAGTCTCTGCCTGAATCGTCTTGGCGATCCGGCCAATCTCGGCGCGATCGTCGGTGTTGGCGGGCGTGACATGCAGCGCCAGAAGATGGCCGAGCGTATCGACGGCCAAATGCAGCTTCGAACCTTTCTTGCGTTTGGCTCCGTCGTAGGCGCCGCGGGCGCCACTCTCGGGCGTCGAGCGCAGAGTTCGACTGTCGATGATGGCGGCGGTCGGCTGCGCGGGTCGTCCAGCCGCAAGGCGCAGGATAACGCGCAGATCCTCGGCCAGGGCTTCAAAGCAACCCGCGAGCAACCACCGCTGCGCCTGTTGATACACGATCTCCCACGGCGGCAAATCGTTCGGCATCCAGCGCCAGGGCGCGCCGGTCTTCACGATATAGCGCAGGCCGTTGAACACCTCGCGAAGCGCGTGCGTCCGCTGCGAGGCGTCCTCGGGCAAAAGTGTCAGATACGGCGCAACAAGCGCCCACTCGTCATCGGAAACGTCAGAAGGATAAGGCTCGCGGGGAATCGACATCCCGCAAACCTCAACATCTATGGTTAATCAGTCCCTAACAGCCTCTAGAAGGTCGATCGGACTTATCCGAACACATCTAGCCGGCAGTTTGCCACGCAACGAGGAGGCTCGTCATACACATGGTGG
This sequence comes from Bradyrhizobium sp. CCGUVB23, assembly GCF_024199885.1. Taxonomy (NCBI): domain Bacteria; kingdom Pseudomonadati; phylum Pseudomonadota; class Alphaproteobacteria; order Hyphomicrobiales; family Nitrobacteraceae; genus Bradyrhizobium; species Bradyrhizobium sp. CCGUVB23. Next base: position 2,225,992 of record NZ_JANADQ010000001.1, on the reverse strand, counting down.
GTGGCGCGCCTCGAGCATGGCCACGCCCCAAAGACGACAAGCGGGAAGCACGATCGGCGCTCAGAAAACCGCTTCCAGGGCACCTTCGCAGGGGATGAAGGGCTTGTAAAATGCGCCTTAAGTTCAAAGTTGACCTCTGAGGCTGGGGGCTGCGGCGTCCGAAATCTTGTTCACCACGAGAATGCATGGTGCCCTAGTAAGAAATGTGTACCGATAAGTTCTATTTACTTCCTTTATAGTGCCGGGTAAACCGCTGCATGGGCAGCGCAATTTCTGTCCCAGGCGGCCCTTTCGAAAAACTAAGGTGGATCAATGGAGACGGGACACAAGGGCAAGGCTCTGCAGAAGGCTGTCCGCGTTGGTCGCCCTCCGAAGGAGTTGGCCGCCGAAGTGGATGAGCGAATCCTGAGCGCAGCGCGTGAGTTGTTTCTCGCTCGGGGGCTCGCCGGGGTCAGCGTCGGGGAAATTGCGAGCCTTGCCCGTGCAAGCAAGGCAACGATCTATACGCGTTTTTCAACCAAAGAGGCTCTATTCGCTGCAATTGCGATGCGCAACGCGGAGAAGGTGCGGGAAGGCTACGAAAGTGCGGTACCCTCTGGCGACACGATCGAAGAGCGATTGACGGTCCTTGGGAGCGAGATACTCAAGCACGTCCTTGCCGCCGATAGTGTCGATTTCATGCGTCTCGCGGCTGCCGAAGCGCGGCGTTTCCCTGATCTGGCCAAGGTGGAGCGAATGATGCGCGAACGCGGCACTCATCACGCGGCTAACGTCTTGAAAGACGTGACTCACTCCAAGCAGGGCAGGGCGTATGCCGCCTTCGCTCAGGAGCGGCTGACTAGAACGGCGCAGTTCTTCCTGGATCTCGTCGTCGCGCCGCTCGTGATGCGGGCGGTGTTCGGCGAAGATCCCAAGCGGCTTAAGGCACACATGCGTGGCCATGTGGCGGAGAGCGTTTCGTTCTTCCTCGCGGCCTGCCGCACCGGCGAGCCCCATCGATAGCGATCCACACAGTAACTCTTTTGCGGGTACTCACCGGCCGAGTCCGGTCGTGCGCGGTCCTCTCCTGTCCGTCACACTCGAAAGTTCTCGCGGAGTCATGGGTGCCCCGACGCAAGCCACACAGCAAAGGCGCGGGCCGACAATGCTGCGCCCGCAAATCGACGACTTTGCAGCAAATGTTGCACTTGATTTCCAGCCTTTCTGGTTTTTCGGTTTTCGGGGCTGACCCACCAGGAAGATAAGCCGTCGCATGTGAGCGCTGCCGGAGCAGACCCCGCAGTTGCACCTCGTGCGCAGTGATGGTGCTCAAAAAATAGAGCCTCACGGTACGGTTGGTTGACAGAGATCTCTGCGCACAATATCGGTACCGAACCGTACAGTTCGATATTTGGTGTCGGAAGAGAATGTCGGTTTTGGGGAATAGCGAACCTTTTGTGGCAGCACGGCGGAGCGGAAGGCGCACGGTTGCACGGTGTCCCGTCATGTCGCGGCTCGGATGCGTTCGCCTTTTGGCGGGCGCCGTCGCACCTGCTTTTTTTTGCTCGCCTCTTGCGCGGTCGGACCGAACTTCGTTGCGCCCAACGCCCCGGCCGTTGACCGCTACACACGGGAGCCTCACCTCGCCTCGACCGACAGCACCAAAACGGCCGGGGGCAATTCGCAAGTGTTTTCGCCGGGAGGCGACATCTCAGGCGACTGGTGGGGGCACTTTCACTCGCGCAAGCTCACAGCATTCGTTGAAGAAGCCGTTCGCAACCATCCCGATATTCAGTCCGCCGAATTTGCGCTGCGCGCCGCCCGGGAGACCGCGCTCGCCGAGCAGGGCGCCTTGATCCCGCAAGCGACCGGGACGGGTTCTGCCGCACGCGAGCAGGGCCCGCTCTACAAGCTCTTCAACAGCTCGGTCAGCGTCTCCTACGCGCTCGATCTCTGGGGCGGCACGCACCGGGAAGTCGAGGCGCTCGAGGCGCAAGCCGACTACCAAGCGTTCAAGCTGGAGGCGGCCTACCTGGCGCTGACCGCTAATGTGATCACGGCGGCGATCGCCGACGCCTCGCTCCGCGACCAGATCTCAGCGACCGAGGAGATCGTCAAGGCCGAGACGGATCAGCTGGCGCGTATCCAGCGCCAGTTCGAGATCGGGGCGGTCTCCAAGTCCGATGTGCTGTCCCAGGAATCGACGCTTGCGCAGGCCAAGGCGACGCTGCCGCCGCTGCAGAAGCAGCTCGTGCAGCAGCGCAATCAGCTGATGGCCTATCTTGGGCGCCTGCCGAGCGAGGATCGCGGCGAGCATGTCATGCTTGCCGAACTGCGTTTGCCTGGAAGGCTTCCGGTGTCGTTGTCGTCAGAGCTCGTCCGTCAGCGTCCGGACATCCGCCAGGCCGAGGCGACGCTGCATCAGGCGACCGCGGCCGTCGGTGTCGGTATGGCAAATCTTTTGCCGCAGATCACGCTGTCCGGCAGCTACGGTGCGAGCGGAACGGGCAAGCTGTTTTCGCCCGGAACGATCGTCTGGGACGCGACCTCCACCGTCACGCAGAAGCTGATCGACGGCGGCACGCTCTATCACACCAAAGAAGCCGACGTTGCGCTCTTCGAGCAGGATATGGCGGCCTACAAGAGCACTGTGATCACAGCGTTCCAGAACGTCGCGGATTCGCTGCGCGCGATTCAGTACGACGCGGCGACGCTGAAGGCGCAAGCCGAAGCGGAGAAGGCCGCATCCGACAGTCTTTCGATGTCGATCGAGCAGTTCAAGACCGGCGCGGTCCCTTACGCCAACGTCATCACGGCTCAGCAATCCTATCTCAACGCGCGGATATCGCGTATTAAGGCGCAGGCGGCGCGCTTCGCCGACACCGCAGCGCTATTCCAGTCGCTCGGCGGCGGATGGTGGAACAGAGCCGACCTGACGGTCGATGCTCTGCCTCGCGCCAATCCCGGTTATTTCGCCGGTCCCAACCGCTCAACACAGGAAGCAATGCGATGATCAAGCGCATGACGATCATGCTCGCCGTGATGGGGGTCCTGTTCGCCGGCCTCTACGGCGTTCAGACCTTCAAGGACATGATGATCAGGAAGGCGATCGGCGCCATGAAGAATCCGCCGCAGACCGTGTCCACCGTGGTCGCGGTAACAGCGCCCTGGCGATCGACCCTTTCCTCCGTCGGCTCGCTCCGCGCGGTGAACGGCGCCGATCTCGCGCTGCAGGCTTCCGGGATCGTGCAGAGTATCCAGTTCTCTTCCGGCGACGAGGTGACTGAAGGCCAGCCCTTGCTCCAGCTCGTCGCGTCCGACGACGTCGCCAAGCTGCAGTCGCTGCAGGCCATCGCCGAGAACAACGCGATTATAGTCAAACGCGATGAGGAGCAGATCAAGTTCAACGCTGTCAGTCAGGCCACGCTCGACAGCGATAAAGCCAATCTGAAGAATGCCAGAGCCCTGGTCGAGCAGCAAAAGGCCATCGTCGAGCAAAAGACGCTCAAGGCGCCGTTCGCCGGGCGGCTCGGGATTCGCGCCGTCGATATCGGCCAGTTCTTGAGCGCGGGCACGGCCATCGTCACATTGCAGAGTCTCGATCCGATATACATCGATTTCTTTCTGCCGCAGCAGGCGCTGGCCTCGATCGTCATCGGCCAGGACGTCACCGCGACGGTGGATGCGTTCCCCGGCGAACGCTTCTGGGGCCGGATATCGGCGGTCAACGCCAAGGTCGACAGCGCAAGCCGCAACATCCAGGTTCGGGCGACGATCCGAAACAATCCGGCCCGTCTCCTCCCGGGCATGTTCGCCAAGGTCGAGATAGACATCGGAAAGCAGGAAGAGATCGTCACCGTTCCGCTCACGTCAATCGTCAATAATGCCTATGGCGACCTGGTCTATCTCGTGGACGGTCTGCACGACGGGCAGGGCGCCGCGCGGCAGATGTTCGTCAAGACCAAGCCGGCAAAGGGCGACCGCATCGCCGTGACTGACGGCATCAAGCCCGGCGAGACCGTCATGATTGCGGGGCAGATCAAGCTTCGCAACGGTAGCCCGGTAAAAATCGACAATTCCCACGTTCCGCTCGCGGAAGTGGCGCCGACAGTCGTTGACCAGTGAACGACGGGACGAGCAGCAAGAGCGATACGATGCGCTTCACGGACATTTTCATTCGTCGCCCGATGCTCGCCCTTGTGGTCAGCGCGCTGATTCTGGTGCTCGGGTTGCGGTCGATGACCTCGTTGTCGATCCTGCAATATCCGCGTACCCAGAACGCGATCGTTACGGTGACGACGGCCTATGCCGGTGCCGATTCCGACATCATCACCGGCTTCATCACCACGCCGCTGGAGAACGCGATCGCCCAGGCGAACGGCATCGACTACATGAATTCCAGCAGCACCACCGGTACCAGCACCATCACTGTAAACCTGCGACTGAACTACGATTCCGGCAAGGCGATGACGGAGATCAACGCCAAGGTCAACTCCGTCCTCAACCAGCTTCCGACTGGCTCCCAGCAGCCGACTTTGACGCTGAAGGTGGGCCAGACCATCGATGCAATGTACATCGGGTTTGCGAGCGAGGTGCTCGCTCCCAACCAGATCACTGACTACCTGACCCGCGTGGTGCAGCCCAAGCTGCAGACCGTGCCGGGCGTTCAGACGGCCGAGTTGATCGGCGGCAAGAAGTTCGCCCTGCGTGCCTGGCTCGACGCCGATAAGCTTGGAGCCTATGGGCTGACGGCGAGCGACGTCTCCACCGCGATGTCCGGCAACGACTATATCGCCGGTCTCGGTTCGACAAGGGGACGGCTCGTCCAGGTCGATCTCTCGGCCACGACGAACCTTCATTCGCTCGAGCAGTACCGCAATCTCGTCATCAAGCACGTGAACGGCGCGATTATCCGCCTGAAGGATGTGGCGAACGTGACGCTTGGCAACGACGACTATGATAGCTCGGCCAAGTTCAACGGCAAGACGGCCGTCTATCTCGGCATCCAGGTGGCGCCGACCGCGAACCTGCTCGATGTCATTAAGGGGGTAAAAAGGGTGCTTCCCGACATCAATGCGAGCCTGCCGAACGGCATCACCAGCGAGATCCTCTACGACTCGACGCGGTTCGTGAGCAGTTCGATCGATGAGGTCGTCCATTCGCTGCTTGAGGCGGTTGTCATCGTGACTATCGTGGTCTTCCTTTTCCTCGGCTCGTGGCGGTCGGTGCTGATCCCGGTGATCGCGATCCCTTTGTCCCTAATCGGCACCTTCGAACTAATGCTGCTGATGGGATTCTCGATCAATCTCCTGACGCTGCTGGCCCTGGTGCTCGCGATCGGACTAGTCGTCGACGATGCCATCATCGTCGTGGAGAGCGTCCACCGCCTGATTGATCAGGGCACGCCGCCCGTCGAGGCGGCGATCCAATCGGCCCGCGCGCTCGTCAGCCCCATCATCGCAATGACGGTCGTCCTGATCGCGGTGTACGTTCCGGTCGGCTTCCAGGGCGGTCTCACGGGCGCTCTGTTCACGGAATTCGCGTTCACGCTGGCTGGTGCGGTTATCGTGTCGGCGGTCATCGCATTGACCTTGTCCCCCATGAATTGTGCCTGGCTGCTGCGCCGGACCGAGCGGGATGCTACGAATTGGCAGGCGCGTCTGGTACGCAGGATCGATCACGCGCTGGAGCGGCTGACCGCCGCCTATCGCCGCCGCCTTGAATCTCTCTTTGTCACCAAGGCCGTCGTGGTGGTCTTCGCGCTGCTGCTGCTCGCCAGCATCCCCTGGCTCTATGCGAGCTCGAAGAACGAACTCGCGCCGGATGAGGATCAAGGCGTGATCCTGACGATGACTAATTCGGCGCCCTCGGCCACGCCTGAGCAGCGTCGGTTCTACGCGCAACAGGTGTACGACCTCGTCTCGAAGCGCCCTGAGACCGGGCTCGTCTTCCAGATCGATACGCCCTCCCAGGCGATTGCCGGCTGGGTGCTCAAGCCGTGGAACAAGCGTAGTGTGACCACCGGCACGCTTCAGTTTCAATTCCAGGACCTACTCAACGGCATCGCGGGCACGCGTTCGGTGGCATTCCAACCGCCGCCGCTGCCGGGCAGCAACGGCTTGCCGATCCAGTTCGTCATCGGCACGACGGGCTCGTTCAACGAGCTTGACGAGGTCGCCCGGAACTTCATGGCGGAGGCGCTCAAGACCGGGCAGTTCATGTTCCTTGACAACGACCTCAAGATCGACAAGCCGAAGAGCACCGTCGTGTTCGACCGCGACAAGGCCGGCGATCTCGGTTTGAAGATGAGCGATCTCGGTGGCGCCCTGGCGACCATGCTGGGCGGCAATTACGTCGAGTATTTCAACCTGGACGGCCGCTCCTACAAGGTGATCGCGCAGGTCCGGCAAAACGACCGCCTCACCACCGAGCAACTGCTGAGCTACCAGATTCGGACCAGCAACAACACCATGGTGCCGCTGGCAACGGTCGCCCATCTCGACAATAAGGCCGCTCCGCAGGCACTCAACCATTTCCAGCAGATCAACGCCGCGACCATTTCCGGGGTGGCGATGCCGGGCGTCGCGATGGGCGATGCGCTTGCGACCTTGAAGACGCTCGCAAAATCCCTTCCGGCGGGCTACTCGACCGACTTCGCAGGCGCCTCCCGCCAACTCGAGCAGGAATCGGGCGGCTTCGTCACCATGTTCATGTTCGCGTTCATCATCATCTATCTTTCCCTTGCCGCACTATTCAACAGCTTCCTGGATCCGGTCATTATTTTGATATCGGTACCGATGTCGCTCGCCGGCGCGCTGATCTTCATCAGCGTCGGCATCGGCGGCGCCAGTATCAATATCTACACTCAGGTCGGCCTCGTCACCCTGATGGGTCTCGTCAGCAAACATGGGATCTTGATGGTGGAGGTGGCGAATGTGTTGCGCGCCGAAGGGAGAAACCGCACGGAGGCCATCATCGAGGCGGCGACAATCAGGCTGCGGCCCATTCTCATGACGACGGCGGCCATGGTGCTTGGCGTGCTGCCGCTGGTCACAGCGAGTGGCGCCGGCGCGGTGTCCCGCTACAACATGGGTCTTGTGATCGCCACGGGCCTGTCGATCGGAACGCTCTTCACCCTGTTTGTGGTGCCGGTCGCGTACTCGCTCATCGCCCGTCGCGGGCGAGAGGCTTCGAATTGAAGCGCTCTGATCAGGGCGTGCGTCGGAGAACTGCTGGTCGCGCGCGTCCGACCAAATCAAATGACTACCGCCGGCCCTGATCCGACGCACCGCCCCGCCTTTTATGGATGCATGCAGCGGTTGCCACTTTTGCGGCCTGGTTGCTGGCCACAATTGGAGGCATCGACAAGAGCCTCTGCGGCGCTCGAGAGGCGAGAAGATCGCCGGACACGGTACCGCTAATGATGGTCGGCATGTTCGCGGCGATCATCGCCGCGCCGAACCGGCTACGACTGCTACTGTTGCTGGTGCTGACGATGATGATCGCGCCGACGCACGGTTGACCGGAACACCCGGCGCCAGCGACCGACGAAGAGGCGATGTGTTCCGGACAGCTCCCGCGTCCCCGTCGCGGAATGAGCGAATCTTCCCGATCGGGATCTTTTCCAGGAAATGAGATGTTTTTTACCGATCGGGCATATTTTCAGCGGTCCCTCATCCCAGAACCGGTCTTTGCCGAGCGCGGGCCAGCGAGGTCCGGCTTTTGCCGACAGTGGGCGGACATCACGACTGCAGGGCCCGCGCGCTGCTAAGCATTCCTGAAAAAATGCGGGCGTACTATGCCTCGAAATGCCGGCGCGCCTGTTTTCTTGCATTGGAAATTGTCCAATAGAATCACGCCACGGAAATTTGGATTGCTGGCTTTGTATGGGGCCTTTTTCACATGCGTCCGATGATCGCAAATTCCATCTGAGCTGCGATTTCCGCCTCAATCCGATTGCGAAAGTCGCTCAGGTTGCTGGACGTGACAAATCAAGGTCGGTCGTAGAAAGCGAACATTTCATTCAGGTAGCGCTTTCGGTAGATTGAGGCGAAACGCTCGGCTCTCCAAGCAGCTATGCGACTCTTGTGGTCTCACGCCATGCGGGACGCCTCCTGCAACATGATCTCCCTCATCCAGATGTTTGCCTGATCATTGTTGTGAAGAGCCGGCCATTGTACGGCTTCCGTAAAGGCCGGTAGCGGGATTGGAAGATCAACGATCCTTAGCCGCATCGTCGTTGCGAAATGTCGCGCCAGCCGCGAATGCATTGTCGCGATCCGCTCGGTGCCCAGCAGCAGGGGCGGGATCAAGCTGAAGCTCGGCACTGCAACCTCGACACGCCGCTTGTGACCATGCTCGAGCAGGAGCCATGCCTCGATGGAGGGCTTGCCCGTTTGTCCGAACTGCGCCGCAACGTGACCCATCGACATGTACCGATCGAAGGTGAGCTTGCGTGAAAGCTGCTTGTTCGTGTGACAGCCCACGCACACCAGCGTCTCGTCAAACAGCTTTGCCTTGGGGTGCGCGTTTGACATGTACATTTCCGGAAAGATGAGGAAATCGACCTCGCCGCGACGAAGCGGCTCGTCCGGTTGGTCGTCAAACGGAATCAGCTCGAACGTGATGTTGGGGGCCTCGCGCGCAACACGCGCGATCACCGTCCGGAAGAACACCAATGCCATGAAATCAGACAGAATGACCCGGAAGCGGCGGTCCGATTTGGCCGGGTCGAACGTGTCACGCTCGGTCATGGAAAGCCGGATGTGCAGCAGCGCTTCGCGGGTCGGCGCAGCCAGCGCTTCGGCAAGCGGCGTCGGAACCAGTTCGTGGCCGTGCATCGTGAAGAGATCGTCGCGGAAATAGGCACGCAATCTTGCGACCGCCGCGCTCATGGCCGGCTGGCTCAAATGGATGCTGCGCGCTGCCGCAGTTAGGCTGCGCTCGGTCATCAGCGCGTCGAGTGCGACGAGGAGGTTCAGGTCGAGACCTTTGAAGCGCATGATGGGGCATCCACGCTATAGATATGGCTCATAAAGACAATCGATTGTACCAATGCCTCTCAGTATCACAAGCTGCAAAAAAACCGGGAGGACGTTCATGGCTCAGACCGACTTCGATGTGGCCGTCATCGGATACGGGCCAACGGGCCTGACGGCGGCATCGCTCCTGGGGCAGCTGGGCCACCGCGTCCTGGTCGTCGAGCGATGGCCCTCTCTCTATGGTCTTCCGCGATTGACGCACATCGATGGAGAGACCGCAAGGCTGCTCAGCTTCGCATGCGACATCGAGGAGGCGCTCAGGGACTCATCGCCGATCGAGTCCTACATTTTCTATAACGCGAAAGGAAAGCGGCTGGTCGATGTCGTCGATATTCCTAGCCTGCCGATGGGATTTCCGGCGCATATTTCGATTCATCAGCCTGATATCGAGGCGGCGATCGACCGCAAGGTGCGCAGCTTGCCGAATGTAACGGTGCGCCAGGGGGTGGAGCTCACCGGCTTGAAGATTTCAGCCGGAAGGGTCGAACTCGCGCTAAGGGCGGGCGACGCCGCGGAAACCGCGCACGCGCGCTACGTCTTTGCGGCCGATGGTGCCAGGAGCTTCGTGAGGGCCGCGCTCGGGATTGAGCGCGACGACTCCGGCTTCAACGAGCGCTGGCTCAATATCGACGGGGAGCGCAAGCGGCCGCTTCCCGCAAGCTTCGAAGAAACCAAGCAGTATTGCGACCCGGCACGAGGCCACATGTTCCTGCCGATCGGGGCAAATCGACAGCGGTTCGAATTTGCGCTGCTGCCGGACGAGGACACTGACGAGATGGAGCGGGCAGAGAGCGCGTGGAGAATCTTGAAGCAATATCACGATGTCGGCCCGGACGACCTTCGGATCATTAGGCAGATCGTCTACACCTTCGAATGCCGTATGGCGCAGAGCTGGCGCAGCGGGCCGGTGTTCCTGGGAGGCGACGCCGCGCATACCATGCCGCCCTATCTCGGGCAGGGCGCTTGCTCCGGTATCAGGGACGCCGCGAATTTCGCCTGGAAGCTTGATCTCGTGCTCCGGAACGTCGCTTCACCGGAAGTCCTTGAGAGCTACGAGCCCGAGCGCCGTCCACATGTCGCCCACATCATGCGCACGGCGGTGATGTTGGGGAAAATCGCCAATACACATAGCCGAACGGTCGCGTTCTTCCGTGATCTTGCCTTCCGGTTCAATCTGTTCCCGCCGCCGCCGCCATTTCCGTCCCTTTCCGCCGGCATCATCCAGGACGACCGTCGCGGCGCCTGGGGCAAGGCCGTGGGCTCGGTACCGCCGCAGGGGCGTGTCAGGATCGGCGATCGCATTGCAAGGCTCGACGACCAGGTCGGCTACAGTTTCGCACTCATTGCTGAACGCAATCCAGCGGCTGTTCTTGGCCCATCGCGGATGGGCTTTCTTCGGAGTCTCGGTTGTCGCGCATTCACGCTCGCCGACGATGCCGGCGCCGGCGTTGAACGTATGCTCGATATCGATAGAACCTATTCGTCTTGTCTCGCTGGAAAGAACGCTGCCGCGATGGTCACCCGTCCGGACACCAATCTGTTTGGCTTTGCCGCCGGGCTGAAGGACGTCGCCGACCTTGCAGAAAAGCTCCAGCAGAAGCTGTCGTGGCACGCGACGGCCTTGGCAGCGTGAACATGGCCATATCCGAAGAACAGGCCAAAGAAATCGAGGCCCTGTGCCGTGCGATGTCGGTCACGCGCATGGTCGACTATGGCATGACGCGCGATAAGGCACGGCTCGCACATCAGCGGGTGCGCGAGGGGAGGCCCTGGGACCTCGTGCTTGAAGAGATGGCGCACGAGGCGGAGCGCCTTGCCGAGGTGGCCGATGACGCAGCGCTTGCCCGCGAAAGCTGGCACGCCGCTGCTGTGAGCCTGATCTTTGCTCAAATGGCCTTCAATGCGGATGGCGACCGTAAGCGGGAGCTCTATCGCCGGATGACCCAGTGCTTCGCGCGCTTTGCTGCACTGTCGAATTACCCGGCGACGAAGGTGGAAGTGCCATACCGGCAGGGGACGCTGTTCGGATGGCACTTTCAACCGGTCGAGGAGCTGACCCGCGCGAGCGTGATCGTGTTCGGGGGCATGAGTGGCTGGTCCACGGCCTATCGCTCGATGGCGGAAGCGCTCTGCGCGCGAGGGATCGCGTGCTTTCTGGTAGATGGTCCCGGGCAGGGCGAGAGCAGGCTTGAGGGAGGCATCCTCGCCGATGAGGACGTTGCAAGCGGTTTGAGCCGCTTCGTCGATCTTGCCCTGATGCGCTCGCCTGGTCAGAGGATTGGGCTGTGGGGCAACAGCTATGGCGGGCTGCTCGCGGCACTCACCGCCATCCGCGATACCCGCGTGCGCGCCTGCTGCATTAATGGTGCTCCGGCGCGCACGGAGGTGCCGCCGTTCCGAACGGCGCAAGAGCAGCTCGCCGCGATGTTCGGCTGCCACGATCCGGATTTGCTTGCCGAGCGCGTTTCCGCGCTTGTCTTCGACGGCCGCGTTTCTATCGCCTGCGCGACGCTGGTGCTGGAGGGCGACGCCGATGCGCTGGTCAAGCCGGGATCTCAGAGTGCGTTTCTCGAAGGCAACACCGATCCCCGATCGCGCCTCAAGTCCTGGCCAGACGGCGAGCACACGATCTATAACCATCGGGACGAGCGAAACACGCTAGCAGCGGACTGGTTTAGCGCGGTGCTCAGATTGTAGCCGGAAGCGGCTGGAGCGAGAGTCGCATCGGGCCAAGCCAGTTCGAGCGTCGGGTCCACGAACGGCTCGGCCACCTGCACTCAAGCAGAGTCGCCTGCACTCAAGATGTGCCTTTCTGCGTTGGAGGGCGGGGCTCTTCAGCTTCTCGACAGCCAGGCGGGGTAGGCAACCTGATCTGATTGACTTCGGACACGGAGGGTTGGTGTGGACCTAAACTATTCCAATCGATTCGATCCAGGTCATTGGCAGGCCGACGATGCCATGTTGCATCAGCAGGAAGTGGGGCGGTCCGGGTCAGAGGACTTTGAGCAGCACTTGCACGAGGCGCGCCGTGCCGACTCTCTTGTTTCTAGAGAGGTGGCCCCTCAAGACCGATATTTTCCTTGTCTATCGGACAAAGATCGTCGCCTCATCCAGGACGCGGCACAACATTTTGCACGCCAGGGTCTGCGACCGAGGACCGCTGCCAATTATGCTCGGGCCCTTCGTAGATTGGGGAATCAAGGCAATTCCGGATCGTAGAGTGCAATCGCGTTGTTGCGCGCGAGATAGCTTTGGCCGTAGTTGAAGAGGAACTGATTGCCCGAAGCGAACAAGCGGCCGGCTACGACCGGCGCCGTCTCGCCGGGCAGCCAGACCCACACATAGGTTTCAGTCGGCTTCTTGTCAGAAGTTGTCATCGGGTTTCGCGCGCGATGTGTGGACGGCTTTCGGCATCAGCGTCATTACGGCTGTATTCGATGCGAGCGCGCTGGTCAGAGCGCGTTCATCGGCAGCAAACAGCGGCACGCCAACGATAGCGGCGGCTTCGAAGACGGCGCCCAGCGTGCAGCCGAGATCTCCGTTCTCGATTCGCCGCAGGAGTCCGCGCGAAAGGCCCGCGCGGTCGGCGAGTTCTTCGGTCGTCATCTTTCGGTCGATGCGCGCCTTACGAATGAGCTGACCTAAAAGGACAGCCGCCTCCTTTGCGTAGCGGGAATAGGGTCTCGTTTTCTTCATCATCACTGAGCCATTAATGGACCTCATGGACCCAACTGGGCCATTTATAGCCAAAATCCGGATTTGTCGATGGTTTGATCTATAAATAGACCAGCAATGCTGAATATGGTTCGTTAGTAAGTCAATGGATTTATGGACAAAGTCTATTATGGAATCCCTCCGTCTAATGAGTGCGGCGATGCGGCGGCGATTTCCCCGCCTACAATCGCCCAGTCAACATTGGTAAAGTCTGCCTCAGCCACCAACCCAATGGCTCTAGGGAAACAAATCGGACAGCCGCGGGCACCTTCCGTAATTCGTCGAGCCTAGAGAGGACACGGCCATCTTCCACGCTTGTGCCAAGCCAGACGTTAGGAAGCACCTCGCAATCCCTCTGGGACAAGACGCTCGCCATGCGGTCGGGGCGCTTTGTCAGAATTTGATAGGTGTGCCTCGGGGTCTCCTTCATGGTCGCTCAAACGCGTGCGATGAACGCGGTCGGTACGTCCCCATGAAACAAGTCGGACATGGAGTTGACAAAGACCCGGCGGGGTTTCGCCCATGACTTCGGGGTTTCAATCGAATTTGGGTCCAGCCGTACTTTTCCGGTCCATACCCACCGGCCACCGCTCCGTCTGGTCAGTCCCTTGTACTTAGCTTGCCCCATCGCATCGAGGCGCGCTGTTTGCGTAGCAGCTGGTGCAACCGGCAGTCAGGACCGTGCACCCAGCGACGGGGTTCCACGTAGCATCGGTCCATTCGATCGACGTTTCAGCCATAGAGGCTCCTTTTGCATCGAAGGAAATCAACCCACACATAGCGAGTGGTCAACTTCTCAAAAATACAAAGGCCTGCGTAAAGGTCGAAGCGCCCTTTCGGAATCCCAGGGATTCCCCACGGCGTGTGCCATCGCAAACGGTTTGCCTTTCTGCTGAAGCTGATATCGTTGGCGTTCGCCCATCCGGACTGTTTTCCCATGATAGCTAAAAAGCTGTGCATACCGTCAAACCTGGTAATTGTTTGGGGTGCGAGATTCCCGCTATGCGTGCTCCGTCGAGGACGGTGAGCGGGGGAGGATTTAATGAGGCTGGTTGCGTTTCACGCCGAGAATATCCAGCCGATCAAATTGGTCGAAGCAGATAGCCTATCAGATGTGGTGGTCCTTGCAGGTCCGAATGGCGTCGGAAAGAGCCGCTTCCTACAATGGATGTTGAACCAATTTCAAAACCCCTCCGCCAACGCACAGAACTGGATCATAGTCGACGCTACCTCCGAAACCGAGCGATCCGCGTGGGGAAAGTCGCGCCTCGATACCAGAAATGCGCAGGATGTTGGCCTGCTCCAACAAACCCTCCAACGGGGCGGCCGAAAACGAGCTGATACGAAGAGCAGCCTTCTCAATTTCGAGAGCGACAGAAAGATAACAAATATACAGCCGTACCAATTTAGTTGGGATTACGCCGATCCTTTTCTTGAAGACATTGGTTGGAACTACGGCTTCAACACCTTGAGTAACCGGTTCAATGACACCGTGCACTCGATCTTTAGAAAAGTCCGGAGCCGGAGAGAGAACATTTCTCTTCACGTCGAAGAGCAAATGCGGACTCAGCGTCAGAATGGTAGTGCACATGCCGGGCAAGAGGGATTGGTAAATGGCATCATCATCAATCCCGATGACTTTCCCGATCCATTGGTCCCATTCAAGGAAGCCTTTGCGCGCCTCTTGTCTCCCAAGCAGCTAGAAGAGCCCGATCCGAAGAAGTCGCAGTTGTTCTACGAACATGAGGGACAGAGCTTCCCTATCACTGCGCTTAGTTCAGGGGAGCGGGAGGTCGTAAATATCGTCTTCGATTTCCTGCTGCGAAACCCATCCGACTGCATAGTTGTGTTCGACGAGCCAGAGCTGCATCTTCATCCAGAGCTCAGCTACCGTCTGATCCAGACGCTGCGCACTGCGGGTGCTCGCAATCAGTTCATCTTTTGCACCCATTCGGCCGAAATCATCTCTGCTTCGCTCGACAACTCGGTCATTTTCATTGCTCCTCCAAAGCAGCCGCCCATTAATCAAGCCATCCGGGTCACCGAAAATGATGATACCCACCAAGCACTGCGGCTGGTTGGGCAATCAATAGGCATAGTGGCGCTCGGAAAAAAGATTGTGCTCATTGAGGGACAGCACGGCAGCTTGGACAAGCAGACCTATGGTGCAGTGCTGCGGGGAAGATTTCCGGACTTGGTGTTGGTCCCAAGCGGAGGCAAAGGCTTCATTCAGTCATTTGGATCACTGAACGATCTGGTGCTTAAGAAAACGATTTGGGGCGTTAGCTTTTTCATGTTGTGCGACGCCGATGCCGTGCCACCAAGCCGCGACTTGGGGAGGCTCACTGAGTTGTCTCAAGGCCGGATGCAGGTGTTGAAGCGCTATCACTTAGAGAACTACTTCTTGGACGCAGAAGTAATCGCGCGCATTTTTGAGCCGTTCGAAACAGAAGCGTCCGAGCGCTCTTGGCTCCGCGATCCAGTGGCTATCGACGAGCGTTTGAAGACAATTGCGCGCGAGATACTGTCATATGCCGCAGCGCTAGTGGTGAGTGCGCATTTTCGCGAGCGCGCAGGAAACGTCGATCTGATGCCCAAAGGATGCCAGGGCAAGACAACGGACGAGCTTATTGCGCTCTTTGAAGCGGAGGCAGCCTCCGAGCGACTGCGGCTCAACGAGGCTCTCTCGGCCAACGACATAGCCGCCTTCACTCGACAGACGATGACGGAGTTGGAGACGAGCCTTTCGGATGGCACTTGGCGGAAAAAGATTCCAGGGCGGCCGATTTTGCAGATTTTCTGCTCAAATAAGCATTGCGGTCTCGACTTCGGGCGCTTCAAGAACGCCTTCGTCAAAGCTGCCGAGGATATGGCGAGTTCGCCGTTCGCAGAAATCGAGGAGATTTTTGCTCGGTTTTCTGAGTTCAATCCCGCCGCAATCGTAGCATCAACGCAACCAACTCCCCCCGCTGAAACAACGCACTCAGCCGAAGCACCACCCTCCAGCTTGTAAGCCAGCCCAAACCCCGGTCTTCCGCTAGTTCGCAACATTAGGAGAAGTGCTGGACATCGTGTCTCGGACCAGCGGTATCGGCAAATTCGCTTAGCTCGCAAGACCGAGTGATTTGTTGTTGAGGAAAATACAAAAGTCCCCTACAAAAGTCATCGGCGCATCTAAAAAACGCTAGGTTTATCAAAGGCAAAGACGCGGGACTGCGGTACCCACCCAACTGTACCGGCGTTACCGGAGACTTAGCTCGACAAGGTCGCAGACCAGCGCCCCTCACCAAATCCTGACGCACCGGCTCACCAACTAGGGTCAGCCCTAGCCGCCGTCCATGAATGTGGGGGGAGCATTGAACGCTTCGTCGCGGTGGCGTCCAGCTCGCCACTGAGAGGCAGAGCCTCGTCCATCGTTCAATCGACCGGCCGCGGATAGCCCACCGAACGGATCAAACAAGGGCGCTCTTTCTGGTTCTGGCTCTTGTCGCGATGGCGTTGATGTCCACGCGGGATTTGAACGCGCTAGGACTGATTGGTTCGTCCCTTGCTTCCTGGCCAAAGCCCGAGGCACCGAGGGCTCGGAGCACCAGTCGCAGCTCTGCACGCGGGTGGATCACGGCCGATGTGTTTGGCCAGCGTTGACTGATCAAGCTTGAGGCGCTTGCCCCAGTCGCGGATGAGAGCGCCGATGTCGGCGGGAGCGCACACAAGCATAGACGCCACCACGATCCAAAGTTGCACGATCCGCTCGCCGTCGGCGGCGGACATGGTTCGTCCGCTATCCTCCATGATTGTTTCCTATGGACGGTCACTAATGAAAAACCCTTCCGTGAGCGATGAACATCTCAAGGCGCGACGCCGCGAGGCGTCTGCCTGTCATCGTGGGGCGTGGCATGAGTTAGCGTCCAGCCACGGCGGTACGAAGGCATCCCCCCGTCGAGCGCTCCAGATGTCTGTTTTGCTTGCGACAGCTGGTCTTGATGAGCAGCATACGGACCTCGGCGGGCAGTCAAAAGGCCGCTCCACCATGCAGACGAAATCGCGAGGACCAGTGATCCTAGCGGGTGCGTGCGTTGCCCCGAGAGGGGCATGGCGAGGGTTTTAGAAAAACTTATGGGACGATAAGCAAGAGTGCTCCTGACTGTCAGAAACTCGGCGAAAGTCCTTTCGACGAACAAGAGAGACGTTGGCTGACGATCGTGAGCTTTGCGACAAGGTCGTAGGCATTCAGCCAGTGAGAGTTCTCATTCGCGCAATAAACGTCGCGTCTGATGAAAAATTACAAAATCGGATTATCTCCAACGTCGGAAAAATAGTTCGTCTTCGACTCGCGCAGTCGAGGCTTCTCTGAGACGATGGTCACGCAATGATGACAGCCGGGGACGCTCATGATGCGCAACAACATCGTCGACAAGTTGAGTGATTTGACCAAGCCCACAGCTGGTCGATGCTGTTGCGCGTGCCTGTGTTGAAGCGGCTGAAAATGCACGCGCTCGGATGGTGTCCGAGACGACTGTAGCGCTTCTGAATCAATAGCCTAAACGACGACTACGAACAACAAGTGAGCCGCGCCCGTCTCGACGGGCGGGACAGCACGATGCTGCCCGCCTGAGATCGTCGCTCTTCTCCACGCAAGCCTAATTCTTGAGGGACAAACAGGATGACTGTGAGCAACAATCCGATCAAATTCGCTTATTGGGTGCCGAACGTATCCGGCGGTCTTGTGATTTCTTCGATCGAGCAGCGCACCAGCTGGGATATCGATTACAATCGCAAACTTGCTCAAATCGCCGAGAAGTCTGGCTTCGACTATGCCTTAAGCCAGATCCGATTCACCGCAGGTTATGGCGCCGACAAACAACACGAGTCCGTCAGCTTCTCCCACGCGCTCCTTGGCGCGACCGAGAAGCTCAAGGTTATCGCCGCTCTCCTTCCCGGACCTTGGAACCCGGCGCTGGCCGCAAAGCAGATTGCCACAATTAACCAGCTGACGAATGCGCGCGTTGCGGTCAATATCGTCTCGGGCTGGTTCCGCGGCGAATTCCATGCGATCGGCGAGCCCTGGCTGGACCACGACGAGCGTTACCGTCGCTCGGAGGAATTCATCACCGCGCTACGGGGGATCTGGACCGAGGAAAGCTTCACCCTGAAGGGCGACTTCTATCGGTTCAACGATTATTCGCTCAAGCCAAAGCCGCTCGATCCGCTGCCGGAGATCTTTCAGGGCGGCTCTTCGCGGGCAGCCCGCGACATGGCTGCCCGTGTGTCCGACTGGTATTTCACCAATGGCAATACGCCGGACGGCCTGAAGGCCCAGGTTGAGGACATTAGGACCAAGGAAAAGGCCTTCGGCAAAAGCTGGCGCACCAAAATCGGAATCAATGCCTTCGGTGTCGTCCGGCAAACAGAAGACGAGGCCAAGGAGGTCTTGCAGGAGATTATCGATAAGGCGATCCCCGATGCGGTTCGCGGATTCCACCACGAGGTCCAGAATGCCGGCAATGCCAGCCCCGAGCGCGAGGGCAACTGGGCCAAATCCACCTTCCAGGACCTCGTTCAATACAATGATGGCTTCCGCTCGAACTTGATCGGAACCCCGCAACAGGTCGCCGAACGCATTATCGAGCTCAAGGGCGCTGGTGCCGATCTGATCCTGCTCGGCTTCCTCCATTTCCAGGAAGAGGTCGAATATTTCGGCAAGCATGTGATCCCGCTCGTTCGGGAGCTCGAGGCGAGCGCGCCCGTGCGGGCGCAAGCTGCCGAATAATCGAGTTCGTTATGGAAGGGGGCCAAGTGGCGGGGATTGCGACAGGAGCGGCTGCGCTTGGTCTGGAGGACGATTCTCCCGACGAACATGTCCGTCACGCGAGGCAAGAGCGCGGCAAGGCGATTGTGAGCCGCGCGGAGCCTGTTACGCTTCAAAGTCCGGTCCTCGGACTTTCGAACATCTCGCTGGGCTTCGGAGGTGTCGCAGCACTGCGCGATGTTGATTTACAAGTCGCGCGGGCCGAAATCCGTGCGGTCATTGGGCCGAACGGGGCCGGCAAGAGCTCGCTGCTCAATGTCGTCAGCGGACTCTATTGTCCCGATCAAGGCGAAGTGTGGTTCGGCGAGCATTCGTTCCGTGAGGTGCCGACGTCGAAGCTCGCCGCCCATGGTGTGGCGCGGACATTTCAGAATCTTGGCCTGTTCAAGGGACTTTCGGTCTTCGACAATGTGCTCATGGGTCTTGCGCACCGTGTCCGGGCAGGCTTTCTGCGGCAGATCGTCGGCTCGCCGCTGGCGCGGCGGATCGAGGCGGAGAACCGGTCGGCGGCGAAGGAGATCATCGGCTTCCTGTATCTCGATCACGTTCAGGACAGTCTAGCCGGAACGCTGCCTTATGGCGTGCAGAAGCGCGTCGAGCTTGCGCGGGCGCTGGTGGGCCGGCCAAAGCTCCTGCTGCTGGACGAGCCATTCGCCGGTGTGACGCTGACCGAAAAGCAGGAGTTATCGCACTACGTGCGCAAAGCCCGCGATAGCTTCGGGGCCACCGTCGTCCTGATCGAGCATGACATCGGCGTCGTGATGGGGCTGTCCGACCGCGTGGCCGTGCTCGACCACGGACGGAAGATAGCCGACGGCACCCCTGAGGAAGTCCGAGCCGATCCGGCCGTGATCGATGCCTATCTCGGCGTAGACCACGGGAACGATATGGAGTTTGCGATTTGATGTTCGACTATCAGTTCTTCATTGAGGTGCTGATTGGTGGCCTGCTGTCGGGAGTGATGTACTCCCTGGTCGCGATCGGCTTTGTGCTGATCTACAAGGCCTCCGGCGTACTCAATTTTGCCCAAGGCGCGATGCTGCTGTTCGCGGCGCTGACCTTTGTCAGCTTGGTCGAACGCGGCGCGTCGCTTCCCGCGGCGCTCGTGGCAACGCTGGCCACCATGATCGTACTGGGCCTCGCCATCGAGCGCACGGTGTTGCGGCCGCTGGTCAACCAGCCCCCGATCACCTTGTTCATGGCGACGCTCGGGCTCTCCTACGTGATCGAAGGCGCCGCACAGCTCCTCTGGGGCACGCAAGTACATGGGCTCGACATCGGAATCAGTGATACCCCATTCGAAGTCGCCGGCGTGCTGATCAGCCGGTTCGACCTGTTCGCGGCCGCGGTTGCGGGCAGCCTGGTGGCGGTGTTTGCGCTGTTCTTTCGCTACACCCGCACTGGACTCTCGTTCCGTGCGGTCGCTGACGATCAGTTTGCAGCGCTTGCAGTCGGCCTGCGGCTGCCACGTGTTTGGGCCGCAGTTTGGACAGTGGCCGGGATCGTGGCGCTGGTCGGCGGGCTATTGTGGGGCGCGCGGCTCGGTGTGCAGTTTTCGCTGTCGTTGGTTGTGTTGAAGGCGCTGCCGGTGCTGGTGCTCGGCGGCTTTGATTCCATCCTAGGCGCGATCGTCGGCGGGCTTGTGGTTGGGGCAATCGAGAAATTGGCCGAAGTCTATGTCGGGCCCTCCTTTGGAGGTGGCATCGAGACCTGGGTAGCCTACGTCGCGGCACTTGCGCTCCTCTTGATCCGGCCATCGGGCCTGTTCGGAAAGAAGCCGGTGGAGAGGGTATAGGCAATGGCGATTCCCGCCTCCAGCAAATCAAGCTGTCCGTCGGCCGAAACTCTCTGGGGCGCGATTGTCTTGATGGTCGCCTACGGTGTCGTTCCGTTCGTCGGATCCGACTATCTGCTCGATGCCGTGCTGACGCCGTTCCTGGCGCTGGCACTGGCCGCCGTGGGGCTCAACGTTCTCACCGGATACACCGGACAGGTCTCGCTCGGCTCGGCCGCCTTTCTCGCGGTCGGCGCGTACGCTGCCTATAACCTTCATCTCCGCATCCCGAGCTTGCCGCTGCTGATTGATCTGGTGCTGGCGGGCGGCATCGCTGCTGCCGTTGGGATCCTGTTCGGATTGCCCAGCCTACGGCTGCGGGGGTTCTATCTGGCGGTATCGACCCTCACCGCACAATTCTTCGTTCAATGGGCGCTCACCAAATTCGGCTGGTTCTCTAACGACAATCCGTCCGGCGTGATCGATGCACCCGTTCTAACCGTTGCGGGCATTTCGTTCACGAACGCTGCGGAGCGGTATGTCTTTTCGCTAACGATCGTGGTTATCTCGACCTTGCTGACACTGCGATTGCTACGATCTCAGTCAGGCCGTAACTTCATCGCGGTGCGCGACCATGAGGTCGCGGCCAAAGTGATCGGCGTGCCACTGCTTCGAACCAAGCTGCTCGCCTTCGGCATCTCGTCCTTCCTCATCGGCGTTGCCGGCGTTCTCTGGGCCTTTGCTTATTTGCGCACAGTCGAGCCGGCCGGCTTCAATCTCGACCGTTCGTTCCAGATTCTGTTCATCATCATCATCGGCGGGCTCGGCTCGTTGCGCGGCTCTTTCATCGGGGCGGGCTTCATCGTTGTATTCCCGCTTCTGCTGTCGCGCGTCGGCGCGGCTCTGCTCGGCAGCGTCTTTGATTCCGGCATTCTGGAGATGAGCCAACGTATCGTGATCGGTGCGCTCATCATTGGGTTTCTGATCGCAGAACCACGCGGGCTGATCGCCTTATGGGATCGCACCTGGTCTACCCTTTGGTCTGCAAGGCGCACGGCAGCGCCGACTTGATCTCTTACTCAAAGGAGCTTGCAATGAGCAAACTAAGACGCTTCAAATTGATCATGGGGGCGGTGCTTGCCGCCGGCCTTGCCAGTACGCCGGCGGCCCACGCCGACGAACAGTTTTTCCCGCTGCAGAGCTACCGCGTTGGTCCTTATGCCGCCGGCGGCACCGGCTTCTTCGGCGGTTTCATCGACTACCTCAATCTGATCAACATCCGCGATGGCGGCGTCAATGGCGTGAAATTGACCTGGGATGAGGGCGAGACCCAATACGAAGTCGAGCGCGGCATAGAGGTCTATGAGCGGCTGAAGAACCGTCCCGGCATCGCCGCCTGGAATCCCCTGTCGGTCGGCATCGCCTATGCCATGATCGACCGTATCACCAAGGATAGGGTGCCGCTGATCACGATCAACCATGGTCGTACCGATTCGACCGATGGCCGGGTGTTTCCTTACGTCTTTCCGCTGCTGCTCAATCCCTATAGCGAGACCTCCGGAATCGTGAACTATCTCGCCTCGAGAGAAGGCGGCCCGGACAAGCTGAACGGCAAGAAGATCGTCGTGCTCTATCATGGCTCGCCCTACGGCAAGGAGACGATCCCGATCTATAAGCTGCTCGCGGACAAGTACGGCTTTGGCCTAGAGCAGATCGAGGTTCCGCATCCGGGCAACGAGCAGCAATCGCAGTGGCTGTCGATCCGACGGGCAAAGCCGGACTATGTGGTACTGCGCGGCTGGGGCGTGATGAATCCAGTGGCCTTGAAGACCGCACAAAAGGTCGGCTTCCCAGCCGACCACATCATCGGCAATGTTTGGTCCAATTCCGAGGAAGACGTTATTCCCGCGGGTGATGCGGCCAAGGGCTATATCGCGATTACGACCCAGGCGTCCGGCGCCGAATATCCGGTGCTGCAGGAGGTGATCAAAACCGTCTACGGCGCGAACAAGGGCAATCTCGACGACAAGAAGCGGATCGGCAGCGTCTACCACAATCTCGGGATTGTAAATGGTATCCTCAATGTCGAATCTGTCCGGATCGCGCAGGCCAGGTTCGGCAAGCGCACCCTGACGGGCGACGAGGTTCGCTGGGGCTTTGAGCACCTCCAGCTGGATTCGGCGCGGGTGGAAGCACTGGGCGCGAAGGGGCTATTCCATTCGATCAACGTCACCTGGGACAATCATGAGGGCGACGGCCGTGTCACGTTTCAGCAATGGGACGGCAGCAAGTGGAAGGTCGTCTCGGATTGGATCGCGCCCAACTGGGCGTTCCTCCGGCCGATCATCGAGAAGTCGTCGACGGCCTATGCCAAGGAGCATGGCATCAAGATCCGTACCTCCGGTGATGATCCGGTGAGCCAGTAGTGAAGGAATAGGCGGTACCTTTCGGGAGCGTCAGCTTACGAACGGTGCCGCCTTGGGATGGATGGATCCGGCATGAGTGACATTCTGCTTTCAGTCGAGGGGCTTGCGGCGACGTACAATTACGTCATCCGTGCCGTGAACGAGGTATCGTTCGCGGTTCGGCGCGGCGAGATCGTCGCTCTCCTCGGCGCCAATGGTGCGGGCAAATCGACCACGCTTCAAGCGATCTCGTGCCTCTTACCGGCGCGGCGCGGTCAGATAGCTGCCGGGCGGATCGCTTTTGAAGGCCGCGACATCGCATCTGCGTCGCCCGCCAAATTGGTCCGATCCGGGATCGTTCCGGTGCTTGAAGGTCGGCATTGCTTCCTATCGTTGACCGTGGAAGAGAACCTTATTACGGGTGCCATTGGCCGAGAGGCCAAGTCTCGCATGATCCGCACGGATCTGGAGGAGATCTACGAGCTTTTCCCGCGACTGAAGGATCATCGCAGGTCTATCTCGGGACTAACGTCGGGCGGCGAACAGCAGATGACAGCGATCGGCCGCGCGCTGATGTCGCGGCCGCGGCTGTTGGTGCTCGACGAACCGTCCATGGGGCTCGCCCCGCTTGTCGTTGAGAGCATTTTCCGAGCGCTGAAGCGGCTCAACAGAGAGCGGGGCCTCTCGATCCTGGTAGCTGAACAGAATTCGACGGTCGCGCTACGCTTTTCCGACCACGCGGTCGTCCTCGAGAACGGCCATAGCGTCCTGTCCGGTGCATCAGTCGCCTTGCGCAACCGCGACGAGATCAAAGCGCTTTACCTCGGCGGCTCACTGCAAACAGACTCCACAAAGAAAGTGCTGACGCACGCCGTTGCCTGAATTCGTCAGAAAAAAGGAGAGACTAACTATGGCCGTAGCCAAGCTGGTACACAATTTCGACCATGACCTCTATTCCCGGCTGGATGCCGCCATCGATGCGACCATAAGGGTCAATGCCGAACGCAACGATCTCGAAAGCCGCTTTCCCAAAGAGAATCTGGAGGCGTTGGCCGAAGCGGGCTGGACCGGCGTCCTGAACGAAACCCGGTTTGGCGGCCTTGGCCAAGGCCATGTCGATTTTGCCGAAGCTGCCCATCGTATTGGCCAGGTTGATGCATCGACTGGCCTTATCTACGTCATGCATGTCGGCGCGGCTCAGACCATCAATCTATATGGCAGCGACGACCAGAAGGAGCGCTGGCTCAAGGCGAAGAACGGTGCCTTGCTGGGTACATATTCGACCAGTGAACGCGCGACCGGGGGACACTGGTGGTATAATCTATCGGAGGCATCGCGCGACGGTGACGACTATCTGCTCGATGCCAAGAAATCATTCACAACGAGCTCCGGTCAGGCTGACTTCTATGTCGTGCAGACACGTACGCCCGGCGCCAAGGATCAGGCCGACATTGTCTTTTTCATCGTCGACGGCAAGTCTCCCGGGATCGAATCGAAGCCTTGGAACGCCCTCGGCGTGCGCGCCAATCACTCGGGGCCTATCCAGTACACCAGCGTGCGGGTACCGCAACGGGACCGGCTCGGCGCAGAAGGACAGGGGAAGGAAATCATCTACAACGGTGTCTCGCCAGTCTATCTGATCGGGCTCGGGGCCGTCTGGGAAGGCCTGGCGAGGGGCGTGTTGAATGCGGCCGTCAAGCACACCGCAAGTTTCGTACACAAGGATCGGAACAAAAGACTTGCGGACTATCAGGCAATCCGACAGGAGCTCGGTGCGGCCAAGGTGCTCGTCGAATCGTTGCGGCCGTGGCGCCTTGAACTAGCAGCAAGGCTGGACGAACTCTGGCGCGTCGGCAAGCCGCAAAGTGAAATCCTGATCCCGCTGACCGAGTTCAAGGTGCACGCCGCCGAGGTCGCGAACAAGGTCGCCGCCGCTGCACTGACGGTGACGGGAGGTTATGGCTATCACCGAGGGCCGATCGAGCGTTCCTTCCGCGACGCTCGTGCTGCCATCGCAATGGGGCCGTCCAACATCATTGCTCGGGACTGGATTGGCAAATCGCTGGTCGGCCTTCCGCTAGAGCTGTTCTACGAAGGCGGAGAATAGTTCGAACTAAGCCTATCCGGTTGACGCACACCGGCTAGTGCTAGTTTCAGACCACTGGAGATGCCGCAATGAACGAGACTTTTCGAAGTTCGGAAATACTGCGGCTTGCGGCCAAGTACGTGTGGTGGACGCCGCCCGATATTGTTGCGTCCGACGGAATGTCTAGGCTCGTTGCTAATGTGATGGAGATGGGTACCTGGGAAGACGCCTCCGCGCTGATCGAATGCGTCGGAATTGATATGTTTAGGGAAGTTCTAAATTCTCCCCCAGTTGGCGTAGTCTCCAACCGATCGCTCGCTTTTTGGCATTATCGATTGGGCGGGCATGGAACACCGCCGAAGTCGCGTCGCCGGTTTTCCTGACGCTGGATTTGCTTATGGTGTTTACGCCGCGCCTCGACATTCTACCCCCTGCTCAACGCAGCCTATGGCCTCATCTCGCCCAAGTGCCCGGCCACTTTGTTCTATATGGCGGTACGGCGATTGCGCTTCGCCTCGGACATCGTCAATCCGTCGATTTCGACTTTTTTTCGGACGCTGATCTCGACGACGGACAAAAGTACAACCTGCTGAACGAAATCGCGTGGCTCAAAGGCGCCTCCGTACTGCAAAACGAGAAGGATACGTTGACAGTCAGCGTCGATCATATGGGCGCGCCGATAAAGGTGTCATTCTTCGGGGGCGTGAAGAACGGTTGCGTATGTGAACCGGACAAGACCGACGACGATGTCCTGTGCGTCGCGTCGATGTACGACTTGTTCGCACATAAGCTGATTCATGATCGGGGCGAAGCCAAGGATTACCAGGATATCGCTGTCATACTTGCAAACGGGCAGAGCCTGCCGCGCGGACTAGCCGCGTTGGAGGCCCTTTTCGGGTCGAGTGTGCCTCCGATGATCACGTTGAAGTCGCTGACCTACTTCAACGACTTGAACGAGCCGTGGCGCCTTACCGACGATATGAAGTCCACGATAACGACGGCCATAAGCGGTCTCCCGAAATCCTGGGGAAGGATTTCCATTTTCTCGCGGACGCTTTGTTGCCAGGAGTCCAAAAATCCGAAGCCATAGTCGCAGCTTGATGGATATTTTTCAGCGCGACGACCTGCCGTTCCCGCAGTCTCTGCCTGAGTTTCAGCGATTGTTCCCCGACGACGCGGCTTGCGCTGGCTACCTCGAAAAGGTCCGTTGGAAGGATGAGTTCGTTTGCCCTCATTGCGGAGTTTCCGGTTCACCATTCCGTTTCACCAACCGCCCCGGGGTCTTACGCTGCCGCAACTGCCGGAAGAATACAGGGCTAACTGTGGGCACGGTGATGGAGCGCTCGCATACGCCGCTCAGTGTTTGGTTCTGGGCAGCGTATCTTGTCTCTAGTCAAACGCCCGGCATGTCCGCCGCGCAGTTCCAGCGCCAGATTGGATTAAAGCGCTATGAGACGGCATTCCAGATCCTGCACAAGTTGCGCGCCGGGATGGTGCGGCCGGCCCATGACCGCATCGGTGGGCGCGCCAACGAGCATGTCGAAGTCGACGAAACTTGGGTTGGCGGACGCACGCGCGGCGAAGGCAGCGGCGTCCACCACAAGACGCTAGTTGCGGCCGCTACCGAAGTACGTCAACGTGTACCGGGGACCAAACGCGACGCGCGCAGGAACGGACGCTACGCCGGGCGGATCCGACTCGCGGTCATTCCGGACCGCAGCGCCGGATCACTGTGCGGCTTTGTTGAACAAGCCGTCGCGCCTGGGGCGAAGGTCGTCACCGACAATTGGTCCGGGTACGCAGATCTCACCAAGCTTGGGTATGACCATCATGCAGTCGCGGAACGGAGTGATCCGCGAGTCGCCGAGGAGCACCTGCCGATAGTTCATCTGGTGTTCGCCAACTTGAAGACTTGGCTGATCGGCACCCACCACGGCGTCAGCCCGCAGCACCTGCAAGCCTACCTCAACGAGTTTACCTTCCGGTTCAATCGGCGATTCTATCCATTCAACGCCCTCCGCTCCCTACTCGGCATCACCGGCGAAGTGACCGCGCCGACTTACGAAGCGCTTTATTCCGGCGAATGGCGTCACCCTACATGTCGCAACGATGGGTGAAAACCGAATAGGCATAGTTCGAACTTCGCAGGGCAACCCGCGGAGCATTGGAACCTCGTGCATGCCGCGGGAGATGCGGCGATCAGGATCGGATAGTGAACGGCACGTTACGGCGCCGGCCAGCCGGGGTGACGAGCAGGCGTTGGGAGTTCTTCATGAGCGCACGAGTTGGACGCGCCGACCGATCCGGGCCGGGATCGGAATTCAGCGTTGTACCGAAAGCGCAGATCATCAGGTCCGATGCCGAAGCCATCGACATCGCGCACAAAGTGGCCGCCGAACTTGCGCTCGAGGCTCCAGCGCGCGATCGCGAACGGCGTCAGCCGGTAGCCGAACTTGATCGTTTTTCATCAAGCGGTCTCTG
Organism: Bradyrhizobium sp. CCGUVB23; assembly: GCF_024199885.1. NCBI lineage: Bacteria > Pseudomonadati > Pseudomonadota > Alphaproteobacteria > Hyphomicrobiales > Nitrobacteraceae > Bradyrhizobium > Bradyrhizobium sp. CCGUVB23. Next base: position 2,198,703 of record NZ_JANADQ010000001.1, on the reverse strand, counting down.
GGGCATCTCCGTGCCGAAATCTTATGGCGGGGCAGGCGTCTCGTTCGTGACGGTTGGAGAAGTGGTCAAGATCATCTCGGCTGCCGACCCCTCGCTTGGGCAAATTCCACAAAGTCATCTGAGAGTCCTGGACCTACTGCGACTGACCGGCTCCGAATAGCAGAAGAACTTCTGGTTCAGTAAGGCCTTGCAAGGTTATCGCTTCGGTAACGCGGTCTCGGAAGCCAAAAGCAAGCATGCCGGAATTTTCGAGACAACGATGACCCCTGATGGCGACGGATATCGTATCAACGGTCAGAAGTTCTATGCGACCGGGGCCCTAGGCGCCGCTATGGTACGCAGCTGCGGATTCGTTACGATCGCGCGGTCTACCAACACGGACGTCTCACACTGCGGATGGTCTTGATGCTCAGTGGGAACTCTGGCTAAATCGCGCGCGTTCAACTTGGAGTTACCGTTGTGGCGATAGGTACTGTGAAATGGTTCAGCGCAACTAAGGGCCACGGCTTTATCAAGCCGGATGGCGGCCCTGATGTCTTCGTGCACATTCGTGCCGTTGAAAGGGCCGGCTATAGCGAGCTGGCAGAGGGTGCAAAGATTAGCTATGAGATAACGACCGGACGTTCTGGCAGAGTCGCCGCCGAAAATCTCCGACTTGGATAGTCTTCCTCGCGCAAACGAAAATCAGCCAACCATTCCTCGTTCTGGCTCCGCCTCCGGCTTGTCCGCGAGGCGTAGGTTCGGCCTCAGCATATCCCCCCGGAGCCCGCTGAGGCCGTTTCCTTGTTTGGCGCTGTAATTCCTCGAGCCCTGAAGAGCGCGGCCAATTGTGTGGGGTTCGTTAACGGACGATGCCCTGAAGAAGTCTGAGCGCTGTTTTTGGCTTGAATCCCAGCTCGCCGCGACCAGGAGCAAGGAGCTTTGGATAGCCTCTCTTGGAATTCCCGAACGCATCATCAGAATGGCTTTTGCCGCTCGTTTCGCCAACTCACGAACCAAGCTCCGCTTTCACCGTGCCGCTGGCGCCCGTTCGCCCCCAATTCATAGGATGCGAGCATCATCTCAGTCGAGGAACATCTGATGGCTTTATTCGGATGAAAAGCTGCGCGGTTCCCGCGACAAAGAGCAGAATTTCGGCGGTATATGGCCTACTACCGTGAAGTTTCGTCTGTGTTGCCGGCTACTATTTGTGCATAGGGCCCAAGCTGGCGCTGAAGAACCGGCTATTCCTTGAGATCGGCGCTCAACAATTGCTGATCTCAGTTGTTTTGATGCATCGTGTTGCCTGAGCCCATTTTGGATCACACAAGAAGGTTACGTACGTTTCGGCCGAAGTGAACACCAACCGTGATTGGCGACACCGAGACCTGCCGGAAACAAACAAGACGCCAGATGCAAATGAAAGAAAGACTCGATCGAGCCGTTAGTGACTTCATCTGGAATATCGTCGAGGTGCATTCCATTCTCGAGGAAATACACAAGAGTTGGGCTCAGCTATTAGGCGTAACCGAGCCGCAGTGGTTGATCTTGATGGCCATCGACGAACTCGACGAAGGTGGAGGCGTCTCGGGAATAGCGGTTGCGAACAAACTGCGTATCCATCCCGCCTTCGTCAGCCATCAAACAAAGCGACTCGAAAAGCTGGAGCTCCTTGCCCGCGTGACATCGCCTGATGATGCGCGATACCTGCGGATGTCGCTGACTGAAAAGGCGCAGGCGGACATCAGGAAGCTGTCAAGCAAAAGACAAGCTCTTAACTCTACAATGCTTGACGGGCTCGACGAGGAGTCTCTTCACTACGTCAACAAACGGCTAGTCTTGCTTGCCAAGAACAGCCGATTGGCATCTCAAAAGCTAAGTATCGGATTGTAGGCCTAATTGACGCAATGCTGAGCATCAGAGCCTGCTCGCTGGCACCATACGGGCTCTCCTTGGCGTGATCTTCGGGAGGCCACCATGATCTCGGATACGGAGGCCATCCGCTCCATCAATGCATACCGCCGACCTGGCACTCAAGACACTCCGAATCCTGTCATCCGCGCCAATGGCCGCAAGATTGCGCACAACGCCGGCCCCTAAACGGCATTCGGAAAACTGCCGGTGCGACGCGCGCGAGCGAAGCAGCATCCTCTGCTGTTCCAAGGAGATCGACCATCTGCTTCATCGCGTTGGTTTGATTGACGCGCATCTGCGGAAACGACGAACGTCGGACTGTTCGGGCTGAAAGGCCTGAACTAGAACCGGCACGACGCTCGCAGGATCGCTGTTGCCACATACGAAAACATCAGCGGCCGCGTAGGACCTCTCAGGCCAAGTATGCAAGGTGATGTGCGATTCCGCCAGCAAGGCTATTGCCGAGACGCCGTGACCCGGACAAAACTCATGAACATGAAGGTGGAGTAAGGTCGCACTCGCCGCAAGCACGGCTTTTCGGATTGCGTCTTCCGCAATGGCCGGGTCGTCAAGGTTCTTCGCTCCCCATAGGTCGATGAGCATATGCGTCCCACCCGAGGACAGAGCCGGCGGGGCTGCCTTCTCGCCATCAATAGTCATTGAGAATTCTCCATTGAATTATCGGCCCATTAGGCTGAGCTATTCGGGATTTGGATGACGAAGGGATCAGGCGCGCTCGGCACTTGGATGATTTCAATGCCGTCATTGAATCTGACAACTGCGACCTTGGGCGCTTATGTGTGCCTTAAGCCGCCGCCGGGTCCCTTATGCAGCAGCTCGAACACCATCGGCCTGGCGGTGGTTGGCATCAAGGAGCCCTTCGTCCGCATGCTCCTGTATTGCCCGGTGGCGAACAGGCTCTCGATGGAATTGGTGGTTTGGCAAGAGATCCCTGTTCGGGGTGCGTCGCGATCCTTGACCAGGCATTCGAACACCAGGCCGTACTTGCCGCAACGCTTGTCGGCCAAGACGTCGATCGCCCCTTCGGTAGACGCTCGGTTCGCGCCCAACAAACCTCGCGTCTTGCAGAAGTCGAGCGCTCCGTCGCCGACATTTGCATTTCCAAGCCACCCTTCCCTTGAGGTAGGGCACGGTGTGGCTCTGCGTGCCCAAAGCGACCGGCTCCGGTGACAAAGCCGCTTGGACCCGCCTTGCAGTTTATCCTCACTGCTATGCCGGAGCCGGCAAGACAGGTATTTGTGCAGTTGGAGACAGAGCCGTTTGCATCGCGTTTGAGGCCAAACACCCAACCATTTCTCTGCGAGTTGTAGCCGATCCGGTCGCCTGCAGAAAAGGCGGGAGTATCGGCGCGGCCGCCATAGACAGACGGAACGTCGGGATTTCTGAAGCATGTTTGAGCGCAGATACTGCGGGCGTGCGCGCCTATATATTCTCCGGACCAGCTCCGCGGGGCCGATGGCAGATGTACTGCTGGCTCAAGATCCGCCGAATTGGCTACGCCGCTTGCTTCCAGCGCAATCGTTGTCGCTCCCCCAGAACGAACTCCAGATCGCATTAAACACTCCGCAGGGCTATCCCTATCCACAACCGAGCATTTTCGAGCTCGCGTCGGTGATGGCACCGCGAATGAAGCAAGCAGCGTGCCGCTTGGAAATTGAGGGGGCACCAGTTGCTTCGTACCGGGTGCATGCGTCAACTTATGGACAATGGTCTTAAAGCTCACAATCGCTCTGTAGCGAAGCGTACAGCAGGCTGCGCTGCAGGAAACCGCCTTCGTTGTTGGCTAGGCTGCGGCTATCGAAGTCTGGCTCGCGCCAAAACGTGACGAGCGATCGGTTGCGCGACGCTGCACGGCAGGAAAAGGCTCATCATCAGCCCTTCAAGCTTACCACCGACACCCGCGCGATGATAACACTCCGGCTTCGCCTGAGTGCTAAGCGGCTCCGCAACATTGTTCGTATCGGATCTGCTGTCGGCGGCGAGACGGAAGTTTGCTTTGACGCGCTGAAAGGAGTTGTCGAGCGTGCACGTCATGGCGGCCAAGCAGCGCTACCCCACGTTCAATCCCGGTTCGGAAAGCGTATCGAAACGACGCCCTTTCGCGTAGTCTGCACGTCCAGAATAGATATTTCTGCGTGCGTTTTCGTGTGGACCAAGGCGGACGACTGCGAACAGCATATCAATCGCGGTGGGTGGTTCTGCACGCCGACGATTCGTTACGCTGCTCTTAACCATTTCGCTATAGCGAAGAGCGTCCAAAAATTCGAGCACTTAACGACTGCCTTCAGCGGCCACGCAAACGACGTGGGCCTCGTGGAAGAAGATGAGACGGTTCCGTCTTGGTTCTTGCACAATCGACGTCATCGCTTTCCGCCGCCCCGGGGGTGACCTGCAGCCCGGCGAGCGCCAAGTCTTCTTTCATGAAGACGGCACCAAACCATAGCCCAGGCGCCTACAAATGCAGGAAATCACAGGCCGGAGCCGAGTCTCTGGAGGCGCTGATTGCGGGTGTCATGCAGATTAGGCGCGTGTCTACTACAAGATCCGGTAGATGCCACCGCCAACTTGAGGCCCTAGCGTTCGGTCATGTTCCCTGCCGATCATCGAGGACATCGTGAACGCAAAAAGCGAGAAGCTAGCAAATAGGCAAATCGGCGTATTATGACTGGCAGAACCAGGGTGGCTAAGCAACGCACAACCCATTCAGGACCCTCGATGTTCTGGCTGAAAGGCCGCACAGGGTGAGGAATGGCGGCAGGCGTATGCCTACGGAAAATCGGTCGGGCAAAAATCCGCTCGTGGAAGGTCAACCGCTCGACGCCATCATGGCGATCGATCGGCTTGCAAGCTCGGATCCGGAAAGGGTTGCACTCAGGTACGGCGTAGACGCACTCACCTACCAAGCACTGCGATCAAGATCTGATGCGCTCGCGAGGACGTTACGAGAGAAGGTGGCTCACGGCGCGGTGGTCGGCTATTGGGGTGAGCGAGACCTCGACTGGGCGACGGCGGTCGTCGCAATTTTGAAGGCTGGATCAACCTACCTGCCTCTCGATCCATCGTTACCGGTTTCCCGCACATCATTCATGATCGAGCAGAGCCGCTGCGCTCTGATTATTGGCCCGGACCAGCTGGAGCAGCTCAGCCTATTCCAGGCTACCAGCAAGGCCACCACCCAATTCGTGACGATAGAGGCGGCGTTGCGCGAGGGCCAGACTTCGTCCGTTGTACCATCACCGAACGAGGGTGGAGTAGCCTACATTCTGTTTACGTCTGGTTCGACGGGCCAGCCGAAGGGCGCAATGATTGAGCGCGCAGCCCTCAATAATCATCTGGTGGCAAAGATTGACGCTTTAAATCTCACTCGGACGGATTGCGTCGCGCAGACAGCGTCGCACTGCTTTGACATCTCGCTGTGGCAGCTTCTGGCGGGACTTTGTGTCGGAGGCTGTATCGCGATCATCGATGATGCGACACTGAAATCGCCAGTATCTCTTCTCCAAGCCATTCAACAATACCGCGGGACGGTCGTTCAATTCGTGCCGTCGATGCTTGCGATATTTGTTGAATATCTGCAGTCGCTTGCGGCCGCTGAGCGAGCTTTGGATGCTTTGCGGAGTATTTCTACGGTCGGAGAACCTCTAACACCCGGACTGGCGCGCGCGTGGCTTGCCCTATATCCCCAGGTTCCCATTCTCAACCACTACGGGCCGACCGAGTGCGCGGACGGCGTTACGCATCATCTGCTTTCCGTCGCTCCCGCGCTGGCTGACACGTATGTGCCGGTCGGCAAAGCGATTTCTAACCTTGAGGTTTATATCGCGGACGGACCGCGGCTGTGCAACACGGGAGAGGTCGGCGAAATCTGTGTTAGCGGCATTGGTGTCGCTGCTGGTTACGTCAATGACGATGCCCGCACCGAGGATGCCTTTGGGCCAAACCCGTTCTCGAACGATCCTTCGTTCCAGCGCCTATACCGGACAGGCGATCTCGGGCGAGTTCGTTCCGATGGCCTCTTGGAATGTCTCGGTCGACGGGACCGTCAGGTCAAAATTCGCGGGCACAGAATTGAGCTGGGAGAAATCGAGGCCCGGCTTTCCGCCCATCAATTGGTACGTGGCGCCGCCGTGGTCGCCTCGGTCTGCGCAGGCGTAAAGCTTACGGCGAGAGACATAACCGGGGTCGAGGGAGAAACCGGATCGAGGCGACTCATCGCGTATGTGTCAGCCCCGCCAGAAGTAGGGGAGGGCGAGCTTCAGACCTTCCTGGCCGAATCGCTTCCCACCTACATGCTCCCAGAAAGGATCATTCACGTCGACAGTATTCCACTGACCAGCAACGGAAAGGTCGATTTTGGAGCCTTGCCGGACCCGACCGGCGTTCGCCCTCTCTTGCCGACTCCATTCGAGGAGCCGCAAACAGAGCTCGAAGCTCGGCTGTGCCAAATTTGGTCCGAAATTCTGCGTATTGAGAACATTGGCGTCAATGACGAGTTCATTAGCCTCGGCGGAGACTCGCTTCGGGCCATGCTCATATTGGGCCGGCTGCAGACCCAGCTCGGAGCAAGAGTGGATTTCAGGCTGGTTCTGAATGGAACGGTCCGGTCTCTTGCGGCGTCGATCTCGGCCCGAGTCGAATCGAAACCGTGCACAGCCCCGGCGCACGGCAAGCTTATGCGAGCGCCCCTGACGCGAGTTCAGGAGCACCTATGGTTTTTGTCGCAGCTCGATCCGTCTGCCAGGAACTACATCATTCAAGGCGGCCTGCGACTAAGAGGCATCATCGATCCGGCCGCGTTCAATGGTGCCTGGACCGATGTTGTTCACTCCCATCAGGCACTTTCTGCACGTTTCACGGACGAAAACGGTCCGGTTCAGCTTTTCGATGCTCCGCAATGCGCAAGCCTTGAATTGGTCGATGCATCTCACCTCACGGCGCAGGAAGCTGAGGAGCTGATAGCAGAGTTACGGCGAACAGAGCTGAACGGCAGCTTTGATCTCAGCCAAGGACACCTGTTCCGCGCGCGTATGATCCGTTTTGGCCCCGACAACCATCTCATACTGATCACCGCTCACGAAATCATCATCGATGCCTGGTCGATCTCCGTTCTGCTTAGGGACCTTCGACAAAGGTACGTAGATCCTGCGTCGTTCTCGCCAGAGAACCGCGCGTCACTTTCGACCTACGCGCTCTGGGAAACGCAACACACGACTACAGAAGCGCTGGCCAACCAGCGTAATTATTGGCGTCGTCAGATTGGTGATGATCCGCCGGTGCTTTCGCTTGGAACGGGACGAGCGCGGCTGCAGACAAATTCCTACCGCGGCGCCTCGCATGCGGTGCTGCTTCGCAGCGAGCTCTCCAATCAGGTCCGGGAGTTTGCCCGCCGACATAGGTGCACCACGTCGACAACACTCCTCGCATGCTTCAAGCTGCTGCTGCGGATGTATAGCGGCCAGGACGATATTCTCGTTGGCATACCGCACGTCGTACGGGATCAACCTGGCAGCACAGAAATTGTTGGATTTTTCCTGAATATGCTGCCGATCCGCACCGCGATCGATGTCGGCCAATCCTTTGTGGTTCATGCCCTGCGCGTCCAGGACCTCGTCAGCAGTGCCATCGCAAATTCGGCATATCCATTCGGCTGGATGGTAAGGGATGCCCGTGTACATCGCGAAGCGGGACGCTCGCCGATCTTCCAGGTCATGTTCAACATGTACTCCGAGGCCGCGGAGCCACCCGGCAAACATGATTTGGATCTGACATTCCGCGAATATGAGACCGGCTATGTAAAATTCGATCTGACATTGTACGCGCAAGATCTGGGCGATGAAATTGTCCTCCAGCTAGCGTATGCGGAAGACATATTTTCGAGCGATCTGATTGTCCGCATGGCCGACAATCTGCGCTGTCTGATTGCAGCCTGCATTGAGAAACCGCTTGCGCCCATTAGAGATCTGAGCTGCCTCAGCGCGTTAGAGCTCGCTATGCTGGACTCGCTAAATGGCTCGGCGCAGCCATATGAGACTGAATGCTCGCTTGTCGAGGCGTTCGAGCAAATCAGCGTCTCTAATCGGAGCCGGGTGGCATATTTTGGCAATTTCGGCGAGATCACATTCGGCCAACTGTGCGAGCGCGTAGCAGCTATCAGGTCGCTATTGCGAGCTTCGGACGTGAGGGCTGGCGATATGATCGCCATGCTGGTCGACCGGTCGTCTGACGTGGCGGCGGTTATTCTCGCGACACGAGCCCTGCAGGCCGTGGTTGTCCCAATATCGCCGGACTGTCCGCGTGATCGGATCGAACATATCCTACGAGATAGTCAGGCAAGGCTCTTGGTTCACGCAAATACCGATGAACCTGGTTTCGACGTGCCGTCGGTCTGTCTATTGACCCTAGAAGGGTCCAGCGTGGGCGCGCACGATTTTGGGCGCAGCGACAAACCATCAGATCAGGGAATTGCAAGCCTTATATACACCTCGTCCTCAACCGGGAAGCCGAAGGGGGTTCTCATACCGGAATCGGCAACCCTCAATCGGCTGAACTGGATGTGGCGACGCTTTCCCTTCGAGCGTACCGACGTTATGGTTGTCCAGAAGTCCGCTTCCCTTGTTGCTTCCTCTTGGGAGTACTTTGGGGGGCTTCTGAAGGGTGTACCTACGCTGATCCTGACCCAGGAGCAGTTGCTGGATCCAGATCTGTTGTTATGCACGTTGGCAAAACGTCGCGTGACACATTTATTTGCCTCGCCCCCCCTCCTGTCCGGCATCATTGCTTCGCAAGAACGGCAGTCGCGACCGACAGCCTTGCGGCTGGTCACAAGCAGCGCCGAACCGATGCCTTCCTCGCTCCCCGGTGGCTGGCGTGCAAAGTTCCCGGACGTGCCATTGTGGAACTTTTACGGTGCTACGGAATGTGCGTCCAATGCAGCAGTCTATGAAACATCGGACGCCTGCAACGGCTCGTCGCTTGTCCCCGTTGGACGCCCAATCGATAACGTCAAACTCTACGTTCTCGATGCCCAGTTGAAGAGAGTCCCTGTCGGAGCTGCCGGCGAACTCTGCATCGCCGGACGTTGCGTCAGCGCTGGGTACTGGCGGGATCAGGATCGGACCAACCGCTGTTTCGTCCGCAATCCCTATGATGACGGCCAATACAGCGTTCTCTATCGAAGTGGCGATATCGCACGCATCTCAACCAACGGTCTGCTCGAAATTTGCGGCCGATCGGACAATCAGATCAAAATACGGGGCTTTCGCGTCGAGCTGGAGGAGGTCGAAACGGCTCTTGAGTCTCATCCTGCAATCGCAAAGGCCGCTGTGGTCGCGGAAGGCATGGATAATCATCGTCGCTTGATCGCTAACGTGGTTCAGGCTCGCGACAGTCTGAGCTCTGGAGATATCATCACTCACCTGCGCCACACATTGCCGTCCTACATGATCCCTGCCGCCTTCCGTTTGGTTGACAGCGTCCCCCTTACGGCAAGTGGGAAGATAGATCGTTCTCGCCTGTCGTCCATTCCCACCCGCGAGGTCGGGCCAGTTCCATGTGCTGAGCCCCGCACGAAAAAGGAGCGCATTCTTGCTGAGATCTGGCAGGATCTATTAGGCGCCAAGTCGGTCGGACTAGATCGGAGCTTCTTTGATATCGGCGGAGATTCTCTTCTCAGCGTGCGCTGCGTCACGCTGGCGCGCAAAGCCGGGCTGAATCTCACCGTCGAGCGGCTCCATCGAACACCGACCATCAGGGAATTGGCGGCAGACGAAGCGGTTGCACGCGATGCCTTCCGTTCCCCAGACGGCTCATTGCCAGTGACCCCCGTAATCTCACCTTGGAACCGTCTTGCCGGCTTCGATGAGCATTTCAACATCGGCGATCTGTTCTTCTTGCCCGCCGGCATCCTGGACGCCCGAACGCTGGAGCGCGCCCTTGCCCATGTCATGGATAGGCACGAAGGCCTCAGACTCCATATTGCTCGAACTGTTGAGGGCCTACGTCTGACAATCGGACGGTCCGTGGCCGAACGCCTCGTGGAAGAGATCGATCTTGTCGGAATGAACGTCCTTCAGCAGCGCAAGATGATCGAGAGCATCTCGGCAAGACGTCAGCACATGTTTCGGTTTGATGGCCAGAGGCCTCTTGTTAACGTCACGGCCTTCCGCACCGCGGAAAGCGGCGATTACTATCTGCTGGTCCTGATGCATCATTTTGTAGTGGACGGGATCGGCTATCGACTGTTCCTGGAAGCATTGGATACGGCGTACAACGCGCTTGCTTCGGGCCATATCGAGAGTGGTGCCGAGAGCATACAAATGCTCGCTCCATGGTGGAAGCGCCTTGAGCACTACGCGAACAGCGAAGCGCCGACGGAACTCACATACTGGGAGGGAATTGACTACCATCAGTTCGATTTCCACGTCAGCGACACTTCATCAGGCGGCGCGAGCTTTTCGAAAGTGACCGCGAGAGAGCTTCACTATGCGCGACTTGAACGTCGCGTGGACGAAGCGAACTGCCGCCCCCTTTGGGAAGATCAGGCCAAATACTATCTTGAGATCGACAAAGAAGCGACGGCCGACCTCTTCAATATTGCAGCCAGATGGGCGCATTGTCAGGACGTCGATGTCTTTCTTGCCGCTATATCTGGCGCCTTCGGACGCGTCTGCGGCAACTACTCGCTTTGGATCGATAACCTTACCTCAATCCGAGGTCGGGTGTTTGACGATCTCGAATCATCTCAAATCATCGGCAATATCAGCGAGCTTGTTCCGCTTCCCTTGAGACTGACAGGAACGAAGCGCCGCTCCGATCGTGCGCGTTCAATATACCGCCAGCGCAATGCCCTGCCGCGCAGGGGAATAGGGCTTCGGGCCATGAAATTCCTTAACCGAGATCCAGCCGTGCGGAGCCGGGTCGATCGCCTGCCCCTACCAAGAATTGGATTGAATTATCGAGCGGGTGTGCAGCGCCATTTTCCACGCCGTCTCCTAGCCAAGGAACCCTCTCCACTCTGGATCGGCGAAGACATGGATGAGGCGTCCGTGGGTCATCTCTTGTGGTTCGATGTCGGATATCAAGCCGGCCAGCTACAGATCGAAGCGAGGTACGATTCAAGCCAAGTCGGTTATGAGCCGACCCGTAATCTTTGCACAACATTGCAACAGGAGCTTTTGGAGACGATTAGCGAATTTCGGAACAGTTCGCGGCACGTTCACCCATGAATGAACCCGATGCGGAATTCGCCATCGAGAGCGATCGCGGTGTGATAACAAAAAAGAGCCCGCATAGTGACCTTTCGGACCCAAATCTCTCGAGTCTCATTCTGCGGCTCGCCATTCCCTCTGTTGTTGGCTTATCGATCAACGCGCTACAGCAGGTCGTCAACGCGATCTTTGTTGGCGCACTTGGCCCACAGGCGATTGCAGCTGTCAGCATGGCCTTGCCAATCGTGGTCCTGCTCGCGGCAGCTGGACAGGGGATCGGTGTTGGAACAGCGTCGATTATATCCCGTCATCTTGGCGCTGGTGAGTACCTGGAGGCGAGCAAAGACGCGAGCACCGCACTTGCGCTCGCGGCTCCGATCGGTATCACTGTTACGTTCGCTCTGCTTCCAAGCCTGCGAGGGATCTTCTTAACGCTCGGCGCGACTCCAACCATCATGCCCATGGCGCTCGACTACGCAGCGACGCTTTTGTTCGGGTACACGTTGATGCTTCTCAATATCGTCAACGGATTTGTTGTCAGAGCCGAAGGCAATACACGATTCAGCATGTGGACCATGGTTACCGCCTTCATACTGAACGCTGTGCTTGATCCGATCTTCATATTCCTACTGGACCTCGGTGTGCGAGGCGCTGCCCTCGCAACGCTTGTGTCCCAGATCGCTGCGATCAGCCTCTATATCGCGTATTTTACGACGCTCCGCGGGATAGTCCTCGTCAGGATATCTCACGTCTCGTTGCGAGCCGATCGCATCAGACAGCTCGCGTCGATAGGTGCGCCGGCGTCCATGACCAGCATTTTATCTGCTATTGCCGTGATGCTCTTATACGGAGCTGCCGCACCGTTCGGGGACGAGTCCATCGCGGCCGTGGGAATAGCTGTGCGGATCTTGACGATCGGCGCACTGCCTATCACTGGCTTCTGTATAGGCTCTCAAGCTGTCCTCGGTTTCGGCTGGGGCGCACGGGACTTTGCTCGAGTGCTGAAGGCTGCGAAGCTCATACTCTCTATAAATGTCGCTTTCTCGGTTGCATATTCTGCAGCCGTTGTGACTTTTGCCCGGCCTTTGGTCAACCTGTTCAGCGATAGCGATAAGGTCAGGGAAATTGGCATCTCGACCTGCATCGTCTTCCATCTTTTTTTTGGACTTTTTGGTATTGAGAGTTTCGTGACGACGATGCTTCATTCGTTCGGGAGAGCGCGCCTCAGCGCAGTTGTGTCCTTCGCGAGGCAAGGCTATCTTTTCATACCGGCGGTACTGTTTTTCCCGATCATATCGGGTTTCAACGGAGTGTTGGCCAGTCAAGCAATCGCCGAGCTGGGCGCCGGAATGATCGCGCTGTTTGTCATGTTCCACCAGTTCGCTGAGCTCAGACGCGCGCTCCGGCACCCTGCTTCAGGACCAATCGAGATTGTGGGGTGACCTGGCAACACATATCATATCACCGGAGCCCAGAGCATGAGGCCTAGCCGGGGAGGTGTTGCGCTCCAAAGTCATGACGAGCGCAACGCGCAAAAGCCATGCGCAATAGTATTCGTCTTGAGGGGTGGCGCGCTGGATGTTGCAGGCCACCGCCACGGCAATCGGAAGTGGACGCCGAGCCGGACCTGCGAGCCAGCCGAGATCGGGGCACCGCGTGATCGCTTGGGTCATTCTAATTTGAGAAGGAGTTCGCTGCCTGGCTCGCCTCGGCTTGGCCTCGAACCATTCGCGCAGCTGGGGCGTAACCGCGCCACCTCGCCGAGAACGATCTGAAGCCGAGGCGCAAAAACATGCGGTACATCTCCCGACCACTCACAACGAGTGCAGCTATTGCGCTTCCTCAAAAAAAGGAACTTCGGAGCGCATATCGCCCCACGCGCACCGGTAAAACCGTGCTGATGCAGAACATCGCACGACCGCAAGGTCTCGGACAAGCGGACCTTCCCGGCGATCGACATCTCGCGCTCCGGCACCCGCAAGGAGGAGCGAGCACACAAAGCGCGTGCCAGCATTTCAGCGAAATGACCGAATGCTATTGACGTCGTCTCAGGCGCACTACCGCGAGAGAAGGGGCTTGTCACATCTATGAAAGCGCTCACGACGTTAGGAGCCGCCATCGGCACAGCTTTGGCGAACGATATCAGCTTTTCGGGCGGACCAATATATGATCCCGCTCCCCCTCTGTTTCCTCTTGAGGTGAAAATGTTAGGAAACGTAGCCCTGCGTCGTCGGCGTGAATTCGCTTGGGGGCGGCATCACGCCCATGAAGCATTGCGTCGCCTCGGCTTCACTCCTGTTCCCATTTTGTCTAGAAGTGATCGGGCTCCTCTTTGGCCTCTCGGAGTCGTCGGGAGCATTTCCCACTCTTCATCCGACTGTGGGGCCGTTGCGGGACGCTCAAGGAACGTCCTCGCTCTGGGATTAGACATCGAAGATGACGAGCCGCTCGGAGCCGACCTTCTGCCAATCATATGCACCTGCGCGGAACTACAGCGTCGGGAATGGTCCAGCAATCGCCTTGGCCCGAAACTAATCTTCGTAATCAAGGAAGCTGTATACAAGTCCTATTCGCCAGAAACCGGTGAATTCCTCGATTTTCAAGATGTCAGTGTCAGGGCAGGTGACCAGAGTGGGTTGTTCGAGGCGGAGATCATCAATCCGGAAAAACCTACGAGTTTCGGCAGTCGCACTATCAATGGAATTTATCTCCCGTTTCTCGGGGGCATCCTTGCATTGGCGGTGCGATTTCGAGGCTCGGAGTGTCGCGCTACGAAGCTTGCAAACCTTGCCCGGGGCATTCGCATGGAAATGAGTTGATCCGGCAGGCATTGGTGCCCGCTACACGGTCGATTCGGCGGCCTGTCGCTGCAGACGATGATGGTCGTCCTGCATTCACGTCAGACGTCGAGGAGGAAGGGGCATTGACCGGGTTATTTTCGCGCCTGAACGTATAAGCAGCTCTATCTGTTCAGCGGGCGTAGCGGGCGGCACCACGGATTCTGTCGTCGTTTTCGTTCCGAAGAATTGTCAGCGACTTTGCGGTGCCTGCCACAATGTCCAATTCGACCTTGTCGACACGCATGTCAGGCTACGCTGCCTCATCAGCATTTCCGCGTCCACAAATCATACCCGCGGCTTGTTGTTCGGCCGTTGTCGGCCGGCGGCCAGCTCACAAGCCGCTTCTGCATCCGCGGCACCCGTCTTGTTCGGGTGGACATAAGGCATCACGTAGGCGGGCTGTACCATGCGGACCAAATGTCGCAGCGAGGTGATCTCTTGCCCAGAGTTGGCCCTTGCAAAAGCCATGAAAAAAGTCTGAGAGAATTATGATCCTTAAGCGAACGAACCCAATCCCTGGACCGTTCCAGCGCGGGCCCAGAGTTGTGCTTTCGCTGGCAATGCACTATCGGGCGGCCGAATGCTCATATGCTTCAATCGGAGCCTGCGCCTTGCATCAGAGGATCGGCTAACCCAATGATCAAAGCTTGGCTGGACCTTCCGATATTTGACTTGTTCGCTGTCCTCATCACTCTTTACGCAACGACCGGCGCTGTCATTGTGATCGCGAGTTTCAGCCCTGCAACGGTTGTGCCGATGCGCCGCGTAGAAGGCGTGGTCGCTCCGTTTTTCGGCACGGTCGGAGTGTTGTTTGCGTTCCTGACCGGATTTCTGGCCAATGATATAACCGATCGCAACCGTCAAGCGGCCCGCGCGGTGCAGTCAGAGGCGGCGGAGCTGCGCAACATCTATGCTGTTAGTCACGCGTCCGTCTCGGACATGGCCAGCCTCCGCTCAGTGGTTGCGAAATACGTCGCCGCCCTCGTGGACGACGAGTGGCCGGCGATGGCACAGGACCAGAAGGCCGCTTCGCCTGGTCCCGCCTATGACGCCTTGCTGCGAGAAGTGAGCGATCCGCAGATCGCTCAAGTAGCGGGCGGGGCAGTGCAGACAGCCTTGTTAAATGCCGCAGTCGGAGCGGGCAGCGCGCGTTCCGAACGGCTCGCCTTGGCTTCCGACCGCACCATCGATGCCAAATGGATTCTCGTCCTCATCCTTGGCGTGGTCACACAAATATCGATCGGATTGGTGCACCTGAAGAAGGTCGGTGCGCAAATTACGGCATTAACCGTGTTCTCAGTAGCCGTTGTGATAGCGCTGGGACTCATTGGCCTGCAAGAGCGTCCTTTTTCCGGTGATATCCGAGTAGAACCGGGACCACTGGCAGAGCTCACCAAAATTGCAGCGGAATGAGGATGCATCAGCTTCTTGCAATGAATGCAAGCCACTCCGGCATTGATGCAACCGGGAGATGGTCTTACCGACGTTATGGCGAGCTCAACGGCCTTATAGCTCTTGGTATCGATGCCAGTTTCTTCGACGCCTTTGCCGCGCCATTCGAGGCCGACCTCGGCAAACGCGAACTCGACCATCTCGCACACTGACCGTGGCTCGCCGGTCCCGGGACTTGTCGGCCTGCAGGATCACGTGCTTGTCTTACATGATCTCGTGCACGCCCTCAGTCGCGGCTGGCATCGAGCTAGTCGAGATGGAGCGAATCCTCCAGGCCGGCCTCAATGCGGCCGACGGCGCGGGTGATCTGACGGGCGACAAAGTCTCGCCGTGGACTGGGCTTTGTAGCCGGGCAATCTTCTTCAGTCGTTGCCTGATGTCAGAAAGGCTTGGTAAGCTTGCTGGATGCCATCTTTCAGGGAGGTTTTCGCGCGCCAGCCCAGCTTTGCGAGTCGGCTGACGTCGAGCAACTTACGGGGGGGACCGTCGGGACGCGAGGTGTCGAAAGTGATTTCACCTCGATAGCCGACGATGTCGGCAACGACGCGGGCGAACTCGCCGATGGTGATGTCCTCGCCGGTACCGATGTTGACGAGATCGGCCCCCGAATAGGTCTTCATCAGATGCACGCAGGCATCCGCCATGTCGTCGACATAGAGGAATTCACGGCGTGGCGCGCCCGTGCCCCACACCACGACGCTTCTTTTATCAGCGACTTTGGCTTCGTGAAAGCGGCGGATCAGGGCTGCGACGACGTGGCTATATTCGGGGTGGTAGTTGTCGCGGGGGCCGTACAGGTTGCTTGGCATCACGCTGATGAAGTCGCTTCCGTACTGACTGCGATAGGCTTCCACCATCTTGATGCCGCCGACCTTGGCGGCAGCCAAGAACACGACCTGTGGCCGTGCCTTGGCGAACCAGTCGAACACCTGAGCCTGGTCGCGCAGATCGACCTCGCTTCGCTCCAAGATGACGAGGCGCGCATTTTCCTGCACAAGGCGCCGCATGAGCGCGGCCCCGACCATACCGCGATGGCCGGCGACATAGACGGATTTCCCTTTCAGCTCAAACGGTGTGGCGGCCACCGGCGGCCTCCCGCTTCGCCTCGTCTAGATCGCTTGCCACCATCTCCTGCACGAGCTGCGCAAAGCTGCGCTTCGGCTTCCAGCCGAGCTGCTCGCGCGCTTTGCTGGCATCCCCAATGAGAAGATCAACCTCTGTCGGACGGAAATAGGTCGGATCGATTCGAACCACGGTCTTACCGCTCTTCGCGTCAACACCAGTCTCATCGACGCCCTTGCTGCGCCACTCGATGCGGCGGCCGACCTCGGCAAATGCAAGCTGGACCATCTCGCGCATCGACCGCGTCTCGCCGGTCGCGAGCACGAAATCATCGGGCTGGTCCGCCTGCAAAATCATGTACATGCCCTCGATATAGTCGCGTGCATGCCCCCAGTCGCGCTTGGCTTCGAGGTTGCCGAGGTAGAGCGTCTCCTCAAGACCGACCTCAATGCGGGCGACGGCGCGGGTGATCTTACGGGTAACAAAGGTCTCGCCGCGGACTGGGCTCTCGTGATTGAAGAGGACGCCGTTACTTGGGAATATGCCGTAGGCTTCGCGATAGTTCACCGTGATCCAGTAGCCGTACAGTTTGGCCACACCATAGGGCGAGCGCGGATAGAACGGCGTGGTCTCCTTCTGGGGGACTTCCTGAACCAGGCCGTAAAGCTCGGAAGTAGAAGCCTGTAGAAGCGTGTCTCTTTCTCCAGGCCAAGGATCCGGATCGCCTCGAGCAGGCGCAGCACGCCGATCGCTTTGGCGTTTGCAGTATATTCTGGGCTTTCAAAGCTCACGCCGACATGGCTCTGGGCGGCAAGGTTGTAGATCTCGGTCGGTCGGATCTGCTGGATCAAGCGGATCAGATTGGTCGAGTCGGTCATGTCGCCGTAGTGCATCAGAAACGGCACGTTCCCGGCATGCCGGTCCTGATAGAGATGATCGACGCGCGCGGTATTGAAGGAAGAGGACCGTCGCTTGATGCCATGCACGACATAGCCGAGCGATAATAGATATTCGGAGAGATAGGCGCCATCCTGCCCGGTCACGCCGGTAATCAAAGCGACCCGCCGTTGAGAGTTCTGACTTGTCAAATTCTACCCTGGTGCAAACGAACCGATCGGTTTTACGTGCCCCTCAGTCACCCTCCGCCCGTACCCCGACGGAAGCTCTGTTCAAGCCCTCAAAACCATCCACGGTGATAAAGAAATGAATGCCTAAGGACAATAGACGTTTACGGCATTGATTTTACGAAGTTTTCGCCTGCTCCTCGGTTTTCCGGCGCCGTGATGACGTTCAGAGCATCTACGCCAAAGGCGTCCCGAGGCGGCTAAAGGCCTCAAACCCAGCTTCAACCCCTTATCTGCAATCGCAGGCTCGTCATCCTGTTATTCGGGTGGCACAATCTTCGAGCAAGCAAAGATAGATGCAAATCGTGAGAGCACCGTGAGCGAAACAAGTGAAATCCGTCGAAAATTGCAACCAGACGCGGAATTTGTGCGCCGAAGTACGAACTCGTTGCACTCATCAAACTCGAAAGCTGGCTACCATGCAGTGTAAGCTCTAACCTTTTTCACGCGCCGATTGTCTGGGAATCGCTGAAGAAGCACAAGGTAAAGCACATTCTCAATTCGGCAGGTGACGGCATGACTGGCCATCTCTACCGCCGCGCGGATGCCAGAGCCAGACATTGTGCTGGACTCCAAGCGAAGATGAGCCTGCTCGTAGGACTGTGTTGGACTTCGACAGGGCGCAGGCTGGCGTGGAGTGCCGGATAGAAATGGCCGCCAAGTAAAGGAGCTCGAGCGCCGCGCCGAAGCAGAACTCCGAAAATTCAAGTGAGAGTAGATGCGGCGACAAGTGCGATCGAAGCCGAGCCGCCGCAATCGAACAACGAAGGGCAGCCCGCCCGGTGGCGTTGCGACAAGGGCGCAGAAAGCACGGTTGGAAGCTAGGTCATTCATCCCACTTGAATTTCGGAACGCGCGATCCGTATTATCTTCCTCATGTCGAGCACGCGGGAGATCTCCAAATGGTGGATTCGGCTACCGCCGAGCTTCTGCGCGCGGTCCTCGAGGAGGTCTGCGCGCGCATTTCGCGCTACGAGACTGGCGTCCGCGCGCATGTTGCCGCTAAGCTTCTGGAAGCCGCCACCAGAGGTGAAACGATACCCGACCGCCTCAAACAGATTGGCCTCGAAGCACTTCGCGATGCACCGACCATGTGGCGGTAGGCGCGGACAATATGATCTCCCACGCAGGTGAATTTCCAGGTTACCGTTCTTAAGATCCTTGTGAGCTACCCGGACGGATTCGCGCCGATGGCGGAGCTCAAACGCGACATGGCCATTCTAGCGACGAGTGGTCGAGACTGGGCCGAGCGCACCAAGAGAATGGCCGCCCGTGTCCCGAACCTCGACATTTTTACGCAGAAGCTCGTTGAGCGGGTAAATGGTGGCTGGCGCATCACGGAAAAGGGTCGCGCCCTCCTCGATCTGATGGAAGCGCGCCAGGTCGGCGCGGAGGCGCCGTCAAAGACGAGCGCATCTGCTTCCGAGCAACGCGAAGCGGACGATTGATCAATTGATCCCGGCCGGTGATGTCACGCTGCGCCGCGCTGAAGTGCGATGTTTCGACGCCCAGGTCCTCGGCGCGATCGGAATTTCAAATCAGATCTGGCGACGGTCGTGAAAGATCCTCCAGAAGCGCGCATGGTGCGCGTTGCCGCCGATCGACTATCGGAGAAGTCGGCTAAGTCAGCGCGCCGGGTGAAGGCGATGGCGAAATGTTTATCATCCCTCGAAGACGAGACATGGCAAACCCGGAAAATGCAGACGTACTCGTTCAGCGTTCGTTTCTGTATTCTGGGTTCGCGCGCTTTACCCGCGATTTCCGGATGAACGACTGACAGGAGACGAGCTATGCCCCGCCACGTGAACTATGTTCCGCACGGCGTGATCCCGGAGGTCCTGCTACCGTTTGACAATAATCAGGCCATTGACGAGGCGAGCGTCCGCAAGCACCTTCGAGATGTGAGCTCCGTCGAAGGTCTTTCGGCCATCACCGTCAACGCTCATTCGACCGAGGTCGCATCCTGCAGTTTCGACGAGCAGCGCCGTGTGCTTGATATCGCGCAGGACGAAATCGGAGCCAAGCTGCCGCTGATCACCGGCATCTGGGCGAATGGCAGCCTCGAGGCGGCCCGCATGGCAACGCTAGGCGGCGCCTCCGCACTCCTGGTGTTTTCGCCGGCGGCGTTCAGCCTCGGCCAGACGCCGCAAATGGCTCTCTCTCATTTCAAGTGCATCGCCGATGCGACCGACCTGCCGCTGATCGTGTTCCAATATCCGCTCGCAACTGGTCAAACCTATCCGAAGGACGCACTGCTGAAGCTGTGCGAGGAGGTGCCGACCGTTTGCGCCATCAAGGACTGGGTCGGCAACGTGCCGCATCATGAGTGGCACGTGCGCACGCTGCAAAATCTGCCGCGATCTGTGAACGTGCTTACGACCCACAGCGCCTGGCTGTTCTCTTCGCTGGTGCTCGGCTGCAATGGATTGCTATCGGGCTCCGGAAGCGTTATCGCGGAATTGCAAGTGCGCCTATACCGTGCCGTGCAGGGCAACGATCTCGCCGAGGCCAAGCGGCTCAATGATCGTATCGAGCCGTTGACGCGCGTGTTCTACGCCGATCCGTTCGTCGATATGCACAACCGCATGAAAGAAGCTCTGGTACTGCTCGGCAGATTGCCGCGCGCAGTGGTGCGGCCGCCCTTGGTGAAGCTCGATCCCTCGGAGATCATGGGTATTGAACAGGCGCTGATCGAGGCCGGGTTGCTCGACAAGAAAGCGCCCAATGCGGCGTAGCCGCTGATAGCGAGACGGATCAACGGGGGTGGCCATCGCACTTCCCGGCAGATCGATGCAAATATCAGTGTTCTCCGAGTTCTTGTTCGCACCATGATCGTGAAGAGATACAATATGCGAGCGATCTGGTCGTTCACACACTCTCATGGACCAGTTCACCGGCCATAGACCTCGTGTCAGGGAAAGCCGCTGCGATTGGCCGTTCGTGCCCGTACTGTATGTGGTTACGCGCGTGGCAGCGCCATTGCCGGGCGATCTGCGTTATAGAGCAGTCGCGCCGGCTTCGCTGATGCGCGCAAAGGGGCGGCTGAGGTTGACGACAGTTCGGTCGCATCAGTGATGCAGGACCGCAGCGGTGGTCACGTCAAGCCTGTTCTGGCGGAGACGCAAACCTTTCGTCGCACGCCGAGCGGCACAGGGACGATGCTCCCCCCCGCGAAAGGAACATCAAGTTTGAGTTTATATCGGACTTTGCGGTTGTTCGATGCCCGGTCCTGCACGGCCGTCGCGTTTAGCTCACAGAGATCCTTCAGATCAATCATCAGGGCACCAAGCCTCGCGGCATGGGATTTGACGCTCGTGAAGGTCTGGCGGCGGCGACCCTCCTCGCCAGCTTGTCGCACTCTGCGTGGATGGAGGCCCATAACTGCTGTCTCGGGAAGGGCTGGCGGCTAGCGGCAGCGTCGTGCCTGGACTTATACTGTCTAATTCGACGCCGCGGTTGGCCTCGGCCTCAACTATCTTATGGGCGATAATGCAGAGCAGCGCGATTGCGGCAGCCCACAATGCGAGATGCTTCCACCAGCAAAACTCGCGCTCAGACCCTTCGCGTGCGATGGCGGCAGCCAATCCTCCCAAGGTCATCCCTGCCATGACCAAGACAAACAAATCAATGCCTTCCATAGGCGCTCCGTTCAGCGGGGCGCGCAAATCGTGCCATGATATATCCTGTTGGTTTAAAGGCGATCACGCGAGCGTCCACCCGACAGGACTATTGAACGTCCAACTCTGCAAGCAACTGAGTCCTGTCGAGCAAGCCAAGATCCGTTTAACTCTGCCCACCATCATGGGTTTTCCGACGTCTACGAAAGTGCACCGCTAGCGTAGGCACAAAGTCGGAGGTCGCAGGACCTCTTTTCAAAAGAAAGCAACGCCGTTGAACTATCCCTACAACCTGACGCTACGTACGGTTCAACCCCCGGCGTATAAGGAGTCTTGAATCTTGGATGGCATCAGGTTGTGCGATCTCAAGTCGGCCGCTATTCACACATGCGAGTTGCGCGACCGAACTTTCCGATACGGATCTCTTGAGCGACATCAATGCGTTTTCCGAGCGTCTCCATCAACGTTGTATTTGTAGCCGAACAACCGACTTGCCGGATTGCTGAGGCTATGGGCTCGGATTGCTAGGCAGCCCGGGCCCGCCACTTACGAATCACGTTTAGAACGCGTGCCTCCAGCTCGCACAAATCTCTTTCGGTGATCGAGGATACCCCAGGTAAGTCCAAACGCCGAAAGACGCCTCTGATGAAAAGCAAAAAGCAGAGAATCACTATGATTGCGGACTATCGCCAGCCCATCGCGACGGCTCGCGAAGCAACCAATTGTTGCGTTGCTGACAATTCGGATGATTTGATGTTCGGTAGCCCTTCCTTGGAAGGTGCTCGTGCGAATTGCTTGTGAAAGCACCGTTCTCGATTGCGGCACGTTGCTTGCTTTGTTCAACGTAGCATCGCCACCCAGCCTGGTGATGTAGGGGCGGGCCAGGTGCGCCCCTGCTCGTGCGTCAGGCCCGCCCCGTCGTTCTCAGCCAGGAACTCCCATCGACCTGGCGGCAATTCGCAATGACACCGCCTAAGCTCAAGGGCGCCCGGAGGATACGCGTATGGAATGTCTTCACGAATCGCAGCATCGCTTTGTCGTACGCGGCCGGAATTTGCGAAAAGCATTGTCCTATCTGCGACGTGCCGTCGGAATTGTTGAGCTTAAGACACCGACCGACGCCCTCGGTGACTCCGACACATCCCTACATCGACGTCCAATTTTGGAAGTCCGTTCACAGGCATGAGACTTGCCGTTTCAATTCAATTCCCTGCAGCCTTTGGAGAGATCGTCGATGCACAACGTCGTCTGCATAAAGCAGGTTCCGGACTCCGCGCAGATACGCGTGCATCCCGTGACCAACACCATCATGCGCCAGGGCGTCCCGACGATCGTCAATCCTTACGACTTGTTCGCGCTCGAGGCCGCGCTGGAGCTGCGCGACAAGATTGGCGGCGAGGTCACGGTTCTCACCATGGGGCCGATAGCCGCCGAAGACTCGCTGCGAAAGGCACTGACGTTCGGTGCAGATCGTGCGGTGTTGCTCACCGATCGTGTTTTCGCGGGGGCCGACACGCTTGCGACCACTTACGCGCTGGCAACGGCCATTCGCAAAATCGGAGAGGAGTATGGGCCACCCGACCTCATCTTTGCCGGCAAGCAGACGATCGATGGTGATACCGCACAGGTTGGGCCTGGCATTGCCAAACGGCTCGGAGTGGTGCAACTCACTTATGTCGCCGGGATCACGAGCCTGGATCTGGCATCGCGCGCGATCGAGGTTGAGCGACGCTCGGAAGGCGGTGTGCAGGTGTTGCGCACAAAGCTGCCATGTCTCATTACCATGCTAGAGGCGACAAACGAGATTCGGCGAGGGAGCATGATGGATGCGTTGCGTGCGGCACGCACCGACATCGTCAAATGGAACGCGCAGGACGCAGGCGTTGCAGATATCTCGAAATGCGGCCTTAAAGGCTCGCCGACTATCGTTAAGCGTGTCTTCGCCCCCTCCAAGCGCGCCGAGAGAGCAATGCTGGTGGAGGACACCGAGCAGCCTGTACCGGCGTTGATCGACGCGATCTTTAAGCACCGGCCAAAGCTAGAAACTGAACTTGCAGCCCTGGCGCGCGCTTCTGATCTGAAGCCGTAGCGATGAGCCGTTGAAATCTCCCGCTATTGTCGCGCCGTGGTGCTGCCCATGAAGCCTTGGTACAAGATTCTATACGCCCAGGTGCTGATCGCCATTGTCATGGGCACCGTCGTCGGCTGGCTGTGGCCCTCGCTCGCCACCAACGACTGGATCAAGGCGATGGGCGACGGCTTCGTCAAGCTGATCAAGATGGTGATCGCCCCGATCATCTTCTGTACCGTGGTCTCGGGCATCGCCCACATCCAGGACGCCAAGAAGGTCGGCCGCATCGGCGTCAAGGCGCTGGTCTATTTCGAGATCGTTTCGACGTTTGCGCTCGTGATCGGGCTCGTCGTCGGCAATCTGGTTCGCCCGGGTGCGGGCTTCGGTAGCGCAGCGGCGAACGCAAAGGCGGTTGTCAACTACGCCAAGCACGCTGAGGGACAAAAGACCGTCGACTTCATCCTGCACATCATCCCGGACACTGTGGTCGGCGCGTTTGCCCAAGGTGAGATCCTCCAGGTTCTGCTGTTCTCTGTGCTGTTTGGCTTCGCCATCATGGGGCTCGGCGAGCGCGGCCACGCAATCCGAAACTTCATCGACGATGCCGCCCATGCCGTGTTCGGCGTCATCGCGATCGTGATGCGCGCAGCGCCGATCGGCGCATTCGGCGCGATGGCCTATACCATCGGCACGTTCGGCACCAGTGCGATCCTCAACCTGATCGGACTGATCGCGACGTTCTACGCCACCGCTGCGCTGTTCGTGCTCATCGTGCTCGGAACCATCGCGCGTCTTGCCGGCTTCTCGATCTTCCAGTTCCTCGCCTACATCAAGGACGAGCTGTTGATCGTGCTCGGCACCTCGTCGTCGGAAAGCGCGCTGCCGTCCTTGATGGAGAAGCTCGAGCGGCTGGGCTGCTCGAAGTCCGTGGTCGGCCTTGTGGTGCCCACGGGCTACTCGTTCAACCTCGACGGCACCAACATCTACATGACGCTGGCGAGCCTGTTCATCGCGCAGGCGCTCGGCTTCGATCTCACCTTGGGCCAACAGCTCACTATCCTGGTGGTGGCGATGCTGACCTCGAAAGGCGCCTCCGGCATCACCGGTGCCGGTTTCATCACGCTCGCCGCGACGCTGGCGGTGGTCGATCCGCGGCTCGTGCCGGGCATGGCAATCGTGCTCGGTATCGACAAATTCATGAGCGAATGCCGCGCGCTGACCAATCTCTGCGGCAACGGCGTCGCCTGCGTGGTCGTCGCCTGGTGGGAAGGCGAACTCGATCGCAAGGAGCTCAGTGGGCGGGTCTGCCGCTAAATCGATCGGACAAGTATCAGAGAACTACGGCAAACTTTGCAGGCCTGACGCCTTGGATGCAGTGCGATAGCGACCAGCTGGTGCTGGCTCGGCAGCGAGGCTAATCTCTGCGCCGCTGGTGGAAGGAGTAGCAGCGGCACGTCGAGACCCGTCGTTGGGTTTGCGCATTAATGTAAATGTAACTATTGCCGAAGGAGGCTTGAGCGGAGAGCGACCCGCCGGTCCAATTTTTTTGCGCCAGAACGAGATGCCAGGGGACTTCACGGTCAAACCATGGACAGATTTTGGTTGGGGGCTCGCGAACATCGGACGCGAGCTGGCGAACAGGCCGAAGGGGCATGTGGAGGTGGCGGCATCGAGCCCTTCGCCGTTGCAGAACCGCCTTGCTACGACGCCGCAACGAGCCCAGACTATCTCCGGAGAAGTTCTGTTAACGCGTCAATCCCGCTCGCCGAGGAACGAATCTCGTCAATTTCGCGAGATAGCGTAAGTGCTCTTGCCCGAATAGCCGCTACATTCGACCGATCTAGAACGGGACATCTAAGTTCGTTCAGGCGTTGGTTCAGTTCGTTCAGCTGAGCCTGAAGTCGTTCGATGTCCGCATCTCGATGTGTTAGGGATTTGATGGTCCAGGCTCGCCGCGCTTGCATGACTAGTCCCCTTCTTTAACTCGCGCCAACCGCTTAGCAGAGTTCGTGGCCGGAATTGGCAATCCCTCTCCGAGCGCCTGGCGGTTTAACGCCGCACCGAAGCTGCTCTTTTATCTGCCAGTCTCATCAATCGCTACCATCTTGTTGAGCGGCAAATGTCGCCGACAACAGAGTGCGTTGCTGGCCGGTGGACAAATAGGGCTCGGCTGCGTTGTTGGAATGACTTGAATCTAACGTAGCGGCAGGTTGTAGGACTAGCGACAATCGTGAACAAGCTTACGGCGACACGTCAGCCGATGTAATCGGATCTTGAGGAGAGTTGGCTGTGTGCGAGGTCAACGCATGTGCCGAACGTTCCAGTCGAATGCGCGATGAAGGGAGGACAAGCGATGTCAGGATTGCCATTGGTCCCAACGCGCGTTTCGAAACGCTCGCTCATGGCCGGCAATGCAGGAGAGGGCAGCCTTGAGGGAGGGCGGCGCATCCAGTTGTCCGTCTTCCCCGCTTGGCGACGTCGGCGATTGGCAGAATGAGAATAACATCGATACCGCCGTCGGGACAAATAACGACAGGGTTGTCTCTCGCCGGTCGGCTGCGCAGCCGTCACGGGCTTCCCAAACTGCTGCGAAACGACTTGGTGTGGTCTAACCACGGCGACGGTGAACATATGGTCTTGTCGAAGCCAAAAGCCGTAAAAATGCCGCCGCTCGTTTCAAACGACGAAGCGCTGGTAGCTTGTAACGAACGAGCAATGGAGCTCGGTGCATGGTCAGTGATGACTAAACTAACGCTTTGCTTCATCCGCGCCTGATAGGCTCGAATCGAGGTCGTGTTCTGCAAAGTGGATCAAGCGATCGAGCCACGGGGACTGCCGCGAGTTGTAGCGTTCAAAGGCGCTGGGTGTGGGGCGCTTCCATCTTCAGCGCGATCGTTCCTCGCACCAGGTTGAGGCGCGCCCACGCAGCGCCGAACTGCCGGTGAGGACACAATGGCGCATCTCACGATGCAGGACGTGAACGGATCGGGAAGCGGTCGTCTCGTCAATCGGGGGAGCGGTGCCGCTTTATCGAGGGCAGGGCACCTAGCGACATGCGCCCGTAGGTCCCGTGACAGTAGAAGGGGCAGACTGGCATTGCACAGCAGTGCCAGTCTGGAACGAAGAAGGTTCGAGCGGAACGCGATCTACATCAGATCCGATGTATCTGCGTGGCAAAGGAGGTAGCATGAGAGCGCAGATTGTGGACCAGCTCGAAGCTGGTCGCGTACGATATGGACAATTCGCCAGCGCACCAGGATCAGGTCCTTGCGGTCTCTTCTTTGTGCAGGGACCCTGCGGCTGCAAACTAAAAATCATTGGATTGCTCCGTCCGCGCTGGGAGCATGTCTCCGTCTCGACACCGCGGCGTTGTCCGAATTGGCAGGAGATGTGCTTCGTCAAGGATCTCTTTTGGGACGAGGAAGAGTGCGTGATGCAGCTTCATCCGCCCCAGTCCGAATACGTGAACAACAGCCGTTACTGTCTGCATCTCTGGAGGCCGACTAGCCAGGAAATTCCGATGCCGCCCTCGGGGTTCGTCGGTATAGTCGGGATTGGCCCATCTGAAGCGGCCACACTGGCTGCACAAATACGGGTCAAGTGACACTGACCGATTGGACCCGCCTCAAACTGGAGCTCGCGCGATCAAGGAGAATCTGATCTCGTGAAGGATAACGGGCTGCGCGCCGATCCGCCGGCCGAATGCAATTGATCGGCCATCGATCCATTTTGAGGGTCTTTAGAAACTCCGCCCATGGCTCCATAACCTATTGTGCGGAGCGGTCTTTCCCTCCTGGTCATTCGCCCGCATTGCCCCGATACAAGAAAACCCATCCATTGTTCGGATATGTCCTATCGATACAATTGATTTTACGAACTGCCGGGAACGGCGGATAAAAAAGACCGGTCCGGAGAGACGTCAGGGCGTATCAGGATGGTTAGGCGCGAGAGGAATTCTCAAGTCTGCGTTGAGCATCGTGGGCGGATGCCAATTTCAGTAACGTGTATTCGCCGACTCGCACCAAGTATTGTCGGAGCCCTGTGGTCGGCGACGTCAGCAAACCTTCGTATAGGTCTTCCAACCTCTTCGATGTGGGCTACCTACCACCGTACACTTGAGGCACGCCTCGATGTCACCTTAGCCTCGCGACGAAGGCGAGAGCTGTCGAGTGTGGGTGTCTGATGCTTCTTCAAAAGGATCGTGTGCAGTGCGGTCAAGTTGCGCCGAAGGTTCAGAAAAGGTCCCTGTTAGATCTGGTGCGAATGGCCCACACGCTCGATATCATCTCGGTCGTGTGTGACGATCTGGCGGTGTACGAACCATTATTGAATATGCTGATTTCAGCAGGCTGCGTCCCATATCTGTTCCACAGTGCACATGACTTCCTGAATTCAAAGCGTTTCATCAGCACGTCTTGCTTGATCGCGGACATGCAGCTGCCGAGCACGAATGGGCTAGACTTGCATGAGCTGCTCGTCGCGTCCGGAAACGAAATTCCCACTATACTTCTTTTGGCTGAACTCGACGACGACAACCAAGCTCGCGCGCTGAAAGCCGGCGTATCGCATCTCCTGCGCAAGTCATTCAGCAATGGCGAGCTGCTCGCGTGCATCAAAGCGACGCTCAAAGACCGGACGACGCTTCGGAGGGCCCCTTGATTTGATCGGACCCGGCTTGGCGACCTCTTCGTGCGTAACCACCGGAGTCGGCTCCTGGCCGCAAATCGGATGCGAGTTCTAGTCACGCCGAAGTTAAATCGTTTCTCGGCAACAAGCCTGCCTTCCAAAGCATAAGACGGTCAACTCAAGCCACCAGAGCTCGGTTGATATCATCGCATGGCAGGCGCCGCATGTGCATTAAGGAGTTCAGACATTCAACCGAAATACTGCCCTAGTTCAAAGAAGTCGACCGAAGCTCAAAAGCGATCCGTGCGAGAGGCCTAAAGCTCATGCTAGACCTTAACCCTTTGGAAGTTCATCACCAGATCGTTTCACTTCTGGAAAGTCAAGGCCCCGTTATCTTGGACATCGGCTCTTATGACGGAACCGATGCGAGACGTTTTCTCCAGCTTCGCCCCGAAGCACAGTTCTACTGCTTTGAACCTGACCTGCGAGCGTTGGTTCGCTTTAAGAGGAACATGCAGGACGTCAAGAATGTAAGGCTGTTTGAGTACGCGATTAGCGATCGAAACGGGAATATTGAATTTCATCCAAGTAATGGAGATGGAGAGGCGGAGGGATGGGACCTCTCGGGCTCAATACGCCGGCCAAAGAATCATCTTGCCGAGTATGATTGGGTTCGATTCGATCATCCGATCTCCGTTGAAACGCGAAGGCTGGATGACTGGAGCAGCGAAGTTAACCTGAACAAGATTGATTTGATCTGGATGGATGTTCAGGGAGCGGAGTCCGATGTCATCGCTGGCGGCAGACGGACCTTGAGCAATACGCGCTTCATCTACACGGAATATAGCGACCGAGAGCTTTACGAAGGGCAGCTGTCATTGCGAGCCATCCTTGATCTCTTGCCATCATTCGAAGTGGTAACGGTCTATCCCCGCGCAGTGGAGGGTGATGTATTGCTCAGGAATACGAGCTGTTAGCTCGGCCTCTGCTTTTCTTTACTGCCCGAGGTGCTTCGGCCGAACCCGAACAGATGCGCCAGCAGTCGAGATAGGCTTGTTCGAGATCCGTGGCGCGGTACCCGTCGCCGGTAGTTGAAGGGCATGGAAAATTCATGCCCTAGGCGCTTGCCGCACGCGGTTGCTCTTTCGAGTTGCACGATCGGTAACCGGGAAGTGCGCGAGCTGGGAGCCGAGACTCCTGGCGAGGCCGGGATATTGAGCTTTTGCGACATAGGCAGGAAGAAAACCGTAGTCGTTCAGAGTTAATTGGGCCCATAGCCGCATAGATCGAAGCAAGCATTGCTAACCGGCTTGTGAAGCCTTGTGGCGACGCTTACGAGCAGATCGGTCGATAAGGAAATCATCCAACTTCCGGCCGGCACGAAGTTGCGGGCTGAGCCATCGCGGTGGTTTCCCGCGCCCCGACCAAGTTTGCTCCGGGTTCTTTGGATTTCTATACTTTGGCCGCACAGGCGGGTAGGGCCGACGCTCACGGCCTGGCCGGGCGAGCTTATCGCCCCTTCCGATGGTTCGCAGCCGCTCCTCTAGTTTGACCTTTTCCGCCGTAATCCGTTGAGCGAGAGCTGCGGACACCTTCTCGTGGAGACTCCACAGCTCGTCGACACTCATTGACCTCAGGTCATTCATCTTCATTGCGATCTGCCATGCTCGAAATTTCATCGCATTAAATAGTCGCGCGCGAAGTAATAGACAAGGCGCGATTTTCGAGGAGCGAAACGAATGAGCTCGCTAAGGCCGCAGAAGAGCCTGGGAGCCGGCCCTACAGCGTTGTCGGAGAACAACGAAGCCAATCGATGGCTAGAGTATCAACGACACTAGTTGCTTCTTTCTGGGCAATCTATTGGATTGCCAGGACTGGTCCACATCTCGGACCGAGCAACCTCACTCCACGAGCTACATAGCTACCGCGCGGCGGTTCAACATGGTCGACACCGTCAATCCAAAATGACATATCCTCGACCGCAAGCCGGGGATTATAAATCCATCCAGTCTGGACGGCTTTCACCACTGCGAAAGCCTCGCGTGGCGAAGACGAGTCCGGAATGATGACATCAGCATCTTGCTCACATCCTGACAGAAGCTCGATAAGCTCTTTGACCTTCATTTCGCAGCCTTCGGATTGCAGTCGAGAGGAGCCTCCATCTAGGAGTTCTGAGGAATCGGTCAACCCTGCGCCAACCTGCAGGAGCGACCGCAACAGGCAGGGCTCTCCTTTCTGACTCGAAGAGCCGCACCATCTCCGCATGCCGCGCCAAATTATCAAGACAGCACCGCGTTTCAGGTGCCTATCGTGATAAATCCATAGCGAGTTGATCTGACGGCCTAGTCAATGCTTTCGGGTGACTCGGCGCTCGTTTCCCATAGCGCGGCTGGCGAGAGACGAGCGTTCCCGCATGGGCCGTTCCACCAACCGCAAGTTTGTCGAGAAAATACGGACCTTGAGTGAATCTGTGTCGGCTACGGTTTCTGCGGCAAAATATCGTTCCGGGCGAGAGTTTCACAGGGCTTGAATCGGACGTCGCGTCAAGTTGTATGGTCGCAGAGTGGTTTCAATACGAACAAGGAATAAAGGGCCGGTCATGATGTCCTCGCCGCTCATTCGAAAAAGCGCAACCGCTCTGCAAGCTGAGACTTCTCGATGATGATATTTCTAGTGCTGCTTCCGATTTTGTTTGTTGGCTTCGGAGTTGGGTACGCCGTGCGCGCATGGCGCTCTCACAAGCGGCGTGAGCGCTATCGTTTGCACGCGGCTTACCTTCGGCCGATCTCCCGCGTTACGGAACGTCCCATAGAAATGCCTAAGCGCAGAGCGTTCTGATGTGTGATCAAGCCGGAACCCAAAAAGACAGGGGAACCGAAGCGGATTACGGAAGATGTGCAGGCTTGCGCTTTATTGGACACAGCAGGTGGAGCGGTTTCAGGTCATCGGCACAAATCTCCCGACAATAAGCGATTATGGACGCTAAGGGCCGGCACGGACAATGAAGTCCAGCTTGCCGGTGACAAGGGCGTTCAATGAGCGCGGGTCCTTGATGCGACACCTCGTTCGCGAGCCTCGCGTCATCCACCTGCGGGGCCCCCGCCGAGTGCACCGGCGGGGGTATCTTCTAAAGGCCGTGGCGTTAAACCCGGCACAGAACGAGATCGACGCAGGACGTAGTGAGAAAGGAAGTGTCGTTAGATTTGAAAAGTCGATCGCTTTCCCACACGCTCATGCGTCTTCTCACTTGAGCGTCAAAACTATGCGCGGAACGATTTAAGACTAGGGCGGTTCCGCAAGCGCATTTCGTCTCGAGAATTGGCATCCTCGGCCCTCGCCGGTTGCGTCGCGCGCTCCTGGGCCAACTGCGCCGAACCATCCCCGGTGGCTGGGCATGCGGGTTCGCTGTGTTTGGTCGCGCGTGTTGCGGCTCAACGCTCTCGCGACAGAGTTATTGAGCAAGGTGCCGTGTGCGGGCAGGCGTGGTCGCCAGGCGCAGACAGCGACTGGCGGCACAACTGCGGAAAGTTCAAGCGACATCCGGGCATTCCAGTCGACGCCGTAACGAATCACATCGTATCTCGAGTCCTGAAGAAGGGACGTCGAGGGTGAGCAGTGTAGCAAATGTTAGCCAGACTGATCGCCTCCCGCTTTTAGCGCGAGTCCACGCTTGCAAGCGTTTTGCCTCCCCGTTTGCTGAAATGGCTTGAAGCTGTCGCAGTGTCAAGTTGTAGGTTTCCAGAAGATCGTAGCCAAATCGAGGTCCTCCAATGGAGCAGGCTGCGCTTGTCAGTGCGCGCGAATGCCAAGGTGAAGGTGGCGGGTTTGGTTGAAACGGATCTGAAGCATCTTGCAGACTTCGCGCGTTGCGTTGGACGGCACCGACGATATTTGCGGCGGCCGTGGCGGCAGCCCAAGCGGCATCGGACAGGCAGAAAGCCATAATGGCACCGAAACTCTGATCGTCTTGACTTAACTCGTCCTGCCTCAGCCGAAGTCCCGAACTGACCAAAAGCGAAAAGGAAGGCATCCAATGCGCCCTGAGCAAACAGCCGCCGGCGGTGTCTCTCAACAGGGCGGCAGGCCGCATTGGGAAATCGCCGCGTCAATCGACGGGGCCGCTCGTGCGCGGGCCGAAAGCGCTACCAACAATTCCGTCTGGCTCGAGAGTGCGTGATGGATCTAAAGGTAATCATGGGCAAAGTTGCCAGCGGCGTCCCCTTGGGCCACCAGGAAATGGCCGTGGCGTTCGACAGTATGCTGTCGGGCAAGGCGACGCCCGCGCAGATGGGCGGGTTGTTGCTGGCGCTGAGGGTGCGCGGCGAGACAGTGGAAGAAATTGCCGGCGCGGTTTCCGCAATGCGCGGCAGAATGCGACCGGTCAATGTACCGCCCGATTCCATCGACATTGCGGGCACAGGAGGTGATGGTTCCGGCTCGGTCAACGTCTCGACATGCGCCTCTTTCATTGTCGCCGGCGCCGGCATTCCTGTCGCCAAGCACGGAAACCGCGCGTTGTCCTCACGCTCAGGCTCCGCCGATGTGCTGGCATCGCTTGGAGTGAAAATCGATTTGGAGCCAGATGATGTCGCCCGCTGTGTCCGGGATGCGGGGATCGGGTTCATGTTTGCGCCGACCCATCATCCGGCAATGAAAAACGTGAACGCGACCCGGGTCGAGCTCGCGACCCGCACAATCTTTAATCTCCTCGGACCGCTCTGCAATCCTGCGGGCGTCAAGCGGCAGATGATCGGGGTGTTTTCGCGCCGATGGGTGAAGCCTCTAGCGGAGGTCTCAAAGAGCCTCGGTGCGGAATCGGTGTGGGTGGTGCACGGCTGCGATGGACTTGACGAGATCACGCTCACCGGCCCCACCTCTGTCGCGGCGCTGGAGAAGGGCGAGATTCGCTGCTTCGAGATGACGCCGGAAGAAGCCGGGCTCCGTCTTTGCGGAAAGGAGGAACTGAAGGGCGGAGATCCCCATGCGAACGCGATTGCACTGCAGAGCGTGCTGGAGGGCATGCGAGGCCCATATCGGGATGTTGCTCTCCTGAACGCAGCAGGGGCCATTATAGTAGCCGGTCGTGCCACAACGTTGAAGGAGGGCGTGGCCATCGCGCAGGCATCACTTGACAGTGGCGCCGCCGCCGCCCGCCTGAAGCATCTGGTTGCAATTTCCAACGCCAAATAGACGACATGATCGAATCCAACATTCTGACGAAGGTCGAGATATACAAGCGCGAAGAGATCGCAGCTGCCAGACGCGAGCTTCCGCGTGCTGAGCTCGACGCGCGCGCACGGCGTGCGCCTTCTCCGCGCGGCTTCCTCAGCGCAATTAACAAGAAGCGCGCGTCAGGTAGCTATGCCCTCATCGCCGAGCTCAAAAGAGCCTCGCCATCGAGGGGGCTCATTCGCTCTGACTTTCATCCGCCGTCGCTTGCCAGATCGTATGAAGCAGGAGGCGCCGCCTGCCTCTCGGTCTTGACGGACAAACCATCTTTCATGGGTGACCTTGATTATATGGAGACGGCCCGTGCGGCCACAAACCTGCCGGTCTTGCGCAAGGACTTCATTTTCGACACTTATCAGGTGATCGAGGCTCGCGCCCATGGCGCCGACTGCATTCTGCTGATTATGGCCGCGCTGGACGACGGGGCTGCCTACGACCTCGAGGCTGCGGCCTTAACGTACGGCATGGACGTCTTGATCGAGGTCCATGACCGCGCAGAGCTCGATCGCGCCCTCAAGCTTCGCTCGCAGATGATTGGCATCAATAACCGCAACCTGCGCACGTTCGTGACAAACCTTAAGACAAGTGAAACCCTGGCACCGCTCGTCCCGAAGGATCGTCTGATCGTCAGTGAAAGCGGCATCTGCGCGTTCACTGATCTGACGCGGCTCTCGCGAGCCGGCATCTCGACCTTCCTTGTGGGCGAAACTCTAATGCGTCAGTCTGACTTGACAGCAGCAACTCGCGCTCTGCTTTCACCAAACCAGGCGGCAGCGACCTGGGCGAACCAATGACCCGCAAAGTCTCCAATCAGCTGATGCGCCACACTCATATCCACGCTGAAAGCGGCAGTTTTCGCATGATCGGTAGATCGGGAACACGCGTCTGTGTGCAACCCGCCACAGCGAAAGGTCGTGTATCGACAATTGCGAAATCGGCCTTAGGACCATGGTGGAATCGGCGAGTGTTGATCGCGCATCCGCATGTCACGGATCATATGCAAATTGCAGCGGAGCGCCAAAAGTCCCGTTTGCGCAGTTTTGCGACTATTCCAGCGGCGCGTCGGGGCCTAGGCCTTGAAGACGGCTGGGCTGGTGTCAACCACTATCAGCCCCGCAGTAGGCTTGCCGACAAAACCTCCAGGCGTGTTCATCACCAAGAACCGGCTAGTCACAAGCTCGACCGAGGCGCTTGTTACCCATCTTCTCTCCGACGCAGAAGCCTGCTCGACGTGCTCAACGGAGCTGAGAGGGCGCATATCGATCGATCAGAAGGCCAGCTCGGACCGCCTGAAGATGAAAACGACGTGGAGGAAGATACGCGTCGGCGAAATCACCGAGATGGTCGACCGCAGGCCAGCCACGACCAACGTTCCCAGGCCGTCGCATGTCACGGTATCGGTGAAGCTCGGCGACTTCAGTCGAGGCCAGAAATCTCGCCCAACCGATCTGCGACCAAGGAAGCTTATCCGAGCGATAAAGCACAAATTGCTCGGCGCCGGCCTGGGGAACCGAGAGCCGAGAGCGCGGCAATGTCCGCATAGCGCGAACGCTCGAACTTGAACGTGGTCCCGCAGGCGGGGCGCTGATCATCGGTTGCCTTGCCAGATGAGCGATATTCAATCAATTGAGGCGATCGAGTTTCGCCAAGCCATGCGAAATCTGGCCAGCGGCGTTGCGATCGTGGCGACAGGAACGGCACTTGAACGGCGGGGTTTAACGGTCAGTTCTATCACCTCGGTTTGCATAGAGCCCCCCTGTTTGCTGGTCGGCATCAATAATAGTTCCGGCACTCACGATGCGATACTTGCGAACGGCAGTTTTGGCGTGAGCCTTCTTGCTATTGATCATCAGGACATCGCTCTGCGGTTCGCCGGCCGAGATGGCTCCAAAGGTCTCCAACGGTTCGATACCGCTCCTTGGGATCAGGGAATTCTCGACGTGCCTCTATTGCAAGGCGCAATTTGCGCTCTCGAATGCGTTTTGCACCACTATCAAGTCATTGGCACGCACGGAATATTTATCGGCCGAACCGTTGCGGTGCGCCCAGGCGAGGGCAATCCGCTTATCAACTGTCGCGGCGAACTTCGAACGCTACCGCACGATTGAATGCAGTTTTTTCAACCGGCATATCAACGCTGGCAGCACCTAAATTCGGTAGTGACACGTCAGGAATTCGCGATAATCGCGAATTTTTGATATTTGAAATGTCCCAACCTAAGCCTATGAAATCTAGGAGGTTTTTTTCGATCGCGTCCATGGCACCCTTGTGATCGTCCGATTTTGACGGGGTGACCACAGCGATCCATCGTCGCTTGCAGGCTGCTAAGTCCGGCGAAGGTCTGCATGGTCTTGGGCTTGAGGTCGGCCTCGATCAGCATGAGACCGCGAAGTGCCGCAACGCGTGCCAGTTGAAATGCGAGGACATACACGGGTTTATTGGGCGCGAGTCAATGGCGAGATCACCGGAGCCGCCTCTCAGCAATATTTCGCTGCTCGACCTGCGCCGCAGAATTGCGAATCTGCGTCGTGCCGACCTGAAGGAAGCGGCGGCCTACAGGATTGGCCGGGTCATTGATCAATATCCATTTCAGCTCAGGCCGCTGCAATTATCCCGGTCCAAAAAATTCTCGTTCGCGGTGATGATCGTGCCGTCCATATTGAACTCGATGATCGCCTGCGCCTTGTCGATCGCGGGAAGCTGGCCGGCGAAATCGGCGTTCTTCAATTTGTCCGCGGTGACGTCGGTTGCGAATTTCACCACGCCGAATGGCTTGCCCTTGTCGTCGAGGAGCGGATTGTCGGAGGCGAGAATCCAGACCTCGCGGCCGCCTTTCGCGGTGC
This sequence comes from Bradyrhizobium sp. CCGUVB23, assembly GCF_024199885.1. Lineage (NCBI taxonomy): Bacteria > Pseudomonadati > Pseudomonadota > Alphaproteobacteria > Hyphomicrobiales > Nitrobacteraceae > Bradyrhizobium > Bradyrhizobium sp. CCGUVB23. Next base: position 2,162,719 of record NZ_JANADQ010000001.1, on the reverse strand, counting down.
GCTTGGGCTTGGCCGCCTGGAACTCGCCGCGATTTAAGACAACCCAGAACGCTTTGTAGTCGCGGCTGTCGCGCTGCTCGGCCGGCACGAACATGGAGTGATGCTTGCCCTGGATCTCGTCCAGCCGGTACCCGAGCGTGTCGAGGACCCTTCATTCGGCGAGCCGGCAAAAGAGAAGCTTGATGTCCCACAGAGAAGGGATCGAGGCCTGATGGTCGGAACGGCCTTGGCGGTCCGGCGTGTCCTGCGACGGTCTCGCCGATAGGCGGCGCCGATCGCGTTGCCGTTCGGACGCGAAGGCGGAATAAGCGACGCGGTCATAAACCGAAAAAAAACGCACGATTCTTGCGCGCTATAGCCTTGAATGTTGTTACTATAAATTATAGTTTATAGAACTAGAGAGGCGCTTATGCTATTTTCAAGACCAAGACCCTTGCGAAGTTCACCCGCCAACATGGCATCAGCGATGCGGCCCTTGTCGAGGCCGTTGACCGTGCCAAGCGAGGCCTGATCGATGCCGACTTGGGCGGCAAGGTCGGTCATCAAGCAGCGGGTCGCTCGTCCAGGTCACGGCAAAAGAGGCGGCTTTCGTATGTTGATCGGATTCGGTTCTGATCGCGCTGTCTATCTCTTTGCCTTCGCGAAAAACGAGCGCGAGAACATCAGCAACGGCGAGCTGCTCACCCTGCGTGAAATCGCAGCCTCATTTCTGGACGCGAGCAAACAGAAAATCGACCAAGCGTTATACGACGGAACTTTAATCGAAGTGCACGATGGCAAAGAAAGCAAGCAAGAAGGCAAAGACCAGCCGGCTCACAAAGGAGCTGCTGGAAACGGCGCATGATATGCGCAAGAGCGGCCTGCTGACGAAGGCAGCCCGCGACAAGATCACCATGCGGCATCTCGGGGCTTCGGATATACTCGCTGCTGTCACGGCGGAAATTTCGGGCGCCGACGTCAGGGCGATCCGCGAGGAAGCGAAACTGAGCCAAGCGGTTTTCGCACGGTATCTCAACGTCACGGCTGGCTACGTGTCGCAGCTCGAACGCGGCGACAAACACCCGACCGGCCCGGCCCTTGTGCTGCTCAATGTGATCCGCCGTAGAGGCATCAAAGCTATCCTCTAAGCTTTCAGAAGCCGCCATGCGGGACAGCCGCGGAGACCCGGCTCTCCCTTGCAGTTGGATTGTGCTGTGGCTTACGCGGGCGTGAGCAGGGGTGGCAGCCAGCCCTTTCCGGCCGGCAACTGATCGGCCCGTTCAGCCATCGCCTGCTTCTTGAGGCCAGCGATCTGTCGTTTGCGCCCGCTCTCCACTTTTTCATCATCGGTATAAATTGGGTGGTCCATCGACAACAACCAGCTGCCCCCGTCTACCCGCCCTTCCGGCCATCGTCGCGATCCTGGCGATGGCCGCGCTCTACGGGGGCTTGGTTTGGGGCCGCACGCCGCACGCGGGCACCGTCACTCGCGAAGCAGAAGGATGCCGTTCTCACTCGATCAGAGGCCGTTAGACAGCTCGTTGAGACTGTGCTGGGTAGGGATTGAATCAGGCTCGATCTTTTGCGCAGCTGGCGGCTTTGGTTTGTGGAGACAGCACCAGCGTGTAAAGATGCGATTGGCCGGAAAGCCGGGCACGTATGCGACGCTCGGAGACGGATGCAGCTTCAACCGGATATGGCCTTAGTTAGGCCGCCATCGCTTTCTTGGCGGCTTGCGCAAGAAAACCAGATCGAGTGAAGCCATGCTGTTCGGCATAGTTGTCGATCTCACTCAGAACGTCGGCGGGAAGAGTGACGTTGACGCGCACACTCTTCACCTCTTCCGCAGGCGCTGGAATGAGAACGGCAACGCCATCTCTGTTCTCAGCGTTCGCCATGATATCCTCGAGAGAGGAGGGCTCAGGTACGGCTTCGCCGTCTGCTGCCATACCTTCCAGATGTAGGGCCAAGGCTTCCGCAGCCATGGCGCGTGCATCGTCCAGATCCGTGCCAGCGGTGATCACGCCGGGAAGATCGGGAAACGAAACACCATAGTCGCTGTCCGCGTCCTTATGGATCAGTGCAATAAAGTGTCGCATGTGAGTTCCCCTCCTTGGGTGGGCCGGTGGCCCTCTCTATGCGGTGTCATTTCAACTTCAGGTCGGCTTGCTTCTCGATGCTCTTTAGCGTTCCAACCGGGATGTCCCGCTTGGGGTGAGACCCGGCCCTTCTTAGTCGGGTGTTTGAATTGAATGTGGCTGCCTTTCTGGGCAACTTGTTCCCACCCGTCGGCCTTCAGAGCTTTGATAATGTTCGCCGATTTCATATGTGTATTTATACACACCGACACTAGCGAGAGTCAACACATAAATACACACTAATTCGAAAGGTTCTGTTCCTAGCTAGAGCGCTGCGGGGGAGGGGAACCTTCAAACCCTGAAAGCTCTGGGCGGCGCGCCTGCGGCGTCGCTGCAGTTTCGCCGCGCGATTCGCGCGATTAATAGCCAATGGTTGCGATGGCATCGGTCGCCCAAGTCCTGTTAAGCATTTGAGCTACCCTGCAAAAAATGCATCGCGACGCCTTACTTGATTTTTTAGCAAAGAACGACGCTATACTTCAATGGTCGAACTTGGAAAGGGGCAGGGCATTGGACCAGCCGTTTCTCGAAAGGGCGCGGAGTATTGTGCTGCGCGATCTTGATCCCGATTACGTCGAGAAGATCGTCGTAGAATTGGGGTGGCAATACGATGAGCTTTACGAAGAACTCGCGGATGACTCCACGCAGTTCGATCATTCGAGAGAGGAGGAGTTTAATCGGCGTAGAGCTGATTGCGCGAAGCGCGCGATAGCGCGGGCGTGTCAGCAACACGGAATTCCGTTCGAATACCACCGGCTCGCTTGCAACGGTCAACATAAGCTGCTTGCGAAAGCCGGCCGCGTAATTTTGATCCAGGAGCCGATACAGACCCTCGATGATCATCCGGCCGTTGCCGATTACAAGGTCGAGTTATCGGACGTGCACGGTTTCGTTCGACAGCTCGAACTTGATCTTGGGGATCAGCCCGGCCGGATCCGTGATTGGTCCGGCTGCGTGCTCGCCGTTCTGCTCCATGGAGCTGCAGGTCCGAAGTTTAACCGGGATCACAAATCGCTTGGCAGAGCCATGCTCGCGGTACCGGACGCGGCCTATTCGCACTGGGTCACTCGATTGGACCTACAGACGATCGCAAGGTTTGGACGAGGCTTGCCAAACGCGGATGACCGAGACATTCAGTCGACTCAGGAAGATCAGGTAGTGGTCACGCCGAAGCGGCGTAACGATAGAGCGGAATTCGGTTAATGCCTGTTGGGATGCAAGCGTTTAGGGGGAAGCGCCTTCGCGAGGCAAGACTCGCTCGGGGCCTCTACATGAACGCTCTTGGCGATATGCTCGGCATTACCGGTACCGCGATCTCGCGTTATGAGGATGACATCGACAAGCCTCAACAGGACAGGGCAGTCTCGATCGCAAAGCACTTGAATTTCCCTCTCGAATTCTTTCTCCAGCCGGAGTGGCCTGAGCTGCCGCAAGTAGTTCATTGGCGTTCGCGATCGGCGGAGACCAAATACGCGCGCGAAATGACCGAGCAGCGTATGATTTGGATGTGCGAGCTATTTTCCTATCTTGAGCGGGACGTGAATTTCCCGTTGCTTAATCTGCCTGATCTGAAGCTGCCGGACTTTCGAGCTCTGACGCCCGCATCGATCGAAGCGGCCGCCGGAGCGGTGAGGCAGCATTGGAAGTTTCGCGATTTGCCGATTCCGGACGCATGTTTGGCGCTGGAGAACGCCGGAATTCCGGTCGTGAACCTCGAAATCACTTCGGAGAAACAGGATGGTTTTTGCTTCAATTCGGCGTCACTGGGACGTCCATTCGTAGGCATCAATACACTGCACATCAGCGCGGCTCGAGCTCGATACGACGTTGCTCACGAACTCGGTCACATCGTGCTTCATCGGGGCGTGACACCGCAACAGCTGCGGGATCCGTTGTTGAACAAGCAGATTGAGCAGCAGGCTCATCGTTTTGCCGGCGCCTTTCTGTTTCCAGCAGAAGCATTTCGTTTTGAGGTGACGCGTCCGACACTGGACTATTTCTGCGCGCTCAAGAAGCGATGGGGGATGTCAATCGCCGCTATGATCTATCGAGCGTTCGACCTGGGCATGATCGACGAGCAGGAAAAGAGCGTTCTCTATCGAAATTTGACGCGGCGAGGCTGGCGTGGCCCATTGCAAGAGCCATTCGACAGCCCGTCCGAGATGCCGATCGAACGGCCGAGAATGATCCGCCGTGGAATGCGGGTTGTCATTGAGCTCGGGACAAGCAAGGTAGCAATCAAAGCCGCGTTGAATTTGCCTGAGAAGGAGATTGAGCAGATCGCGGGCTTAGAGCCAGGCTTCTTTCGACCTGCGGCCGAGGTTCATAGCCTTGCGACGGCGAAACGGCAGACGCTGAAAGCAGTCGACGTCGAAAGCGGCGAGGTAATAGAGTTTCCGCACGCCACAAAGCGTTCCTAATCTCGCATCCGATACGCCCCATCGGCCGAGCCGCGAGGATCGAGAGGGCAGCAGACTCGGGAAGCCGCGCAGAAGTCAAGTCGCGTGAGCAATCCGCGACGCGGCAAACATACTTCGCGTCGCGCGGTGTGCTTCACTAGACGGAAGCCGCCGGAGAGGCGGTACCTAGCATTTCCGACGGTCCACTTGGCCGACTCAAGCTCCTCGGACGAAGGTTCAGAACGCCAATATGTCATTCCATGAAGGTGTCCGCCAGGGCAAGTTCAGCCTGATGGATGTCGAGAGCTGGTTGGAGGATGGGACCGTGCAGTTCAAGGAGGCGCAGCACACGATTTTGTCGGAGTGCGTTTGTCGTTGTTGCTCAAGCGTTGTGGGCAGAGGCGGTAGAATGGACACGTGAGCAGCGCAAGAAATAAGCCTGCCAAAAGGCGAGTGACAGGAGTGTTAGGAGGGTAGGCCAAGGTCAAAAGCGCAGCTGCGCAATGAACGAGGTGACCACCATTGCTCAGCATTTGTGAGGCTCAAAAGACGTTGGCCGCAACTATCGATCCCCAGCGCCGGACGGCAAGCCTTATGTTCGGCCAACTCCCGCCGCGACTTCAGACCGAATGATGGTTGCGGTGTTCAATGAAGCCTCTAGCGAGAGGTCCCCAAATGCGAGCTGACAAAGAAGATAGTTGGCACCTGCCTCTTCCAGATGATTAAGAAGTGTTTTCCGTATTGAAGCGGCCGTCCCGGCAACGCACAACTCACTCTCGATTGCTGCATCGAACGTCAAGGGCAGGTTTTGTGGAGTGGGGATGTTGTTGCGTTCATAAAGGAACTTGAAGCTGTCGAGCCAGCGACCATAAGCAGGTGCAGCGAGTGAATAAGCATCTGCTTCAGAACTTCCAGCCACGACCATGCGTAGCAAGCCAAGAAACGGCGACTGACCATTCGCGTCTGAGCGTTGCTCTCGATGCGAGCGGTATGCGTCCGTGACCCTTCGGACGGACGATGAGGGCCCAAGACTCGCGATGTTTGCACCGATTTCCGCGGCCCAGCTTGCCGAATCGGGTTGATTTACAGCGATCCATGTCGGGGGATGCGGCCACTGACGAGGCGTCAGCGTCAATGGAACCTCGTCCAATCGGTAGTGGATGCCCTCGTAGGAGAGCGTGCCACCTCGCATAGCTTTAACAAGGATTTCGCTGGCCTCCGTATAACGTCCCGGTGCCGCGTCTGCACTGACCCCGAAATATCCCAACTCAACCGGGAGGGAGCCGCGTCCGATGCCAAGTTCAAGCCTGCCGCCGCTCAAGTGATCCAGCATACAGGCCTCTTCAAAGACTCGCAGCGGATGATGAAGGCTAAGCAGCATAACCATCGGGCCGATACGAAGATTGGTTGTGCGTTGAGCGACGCTGGACAAGAACAGATTCGGCGAAGGACTTCTGCCATGTGGAGTACAATGGTGCTCTGCTAGATGATAGGCATAGAACCCCAGGCGATCGCATGCCTCGGCGAGCAGGAGCCGATCGTCATATTGTTTGGCGACGTCACGGCCGTTCGCGTCCAGGTGATCGAAGATGCCGAACGTCAGTGTTGAAGAAGGGGGATTTCTCACTTGACCACCTCGAGAATTGCAGCAGGAAAGCTATCGGCTCGGCTTAGAGCGAAGATCTGGAAATGTCACCGACCGCTGAAAGAAACGTATCCATTTGCGTGTCTGTGCCGATTGTAATGCGTATGAAATTTTCGAGGCCGTTTTCAGGAAAGAATGCAACAAGCACGTTGTAGCCCCGCAATGCTGATTGCCACCAAGTGCCATCGTGTTCGCCGGGCACTCGAGCCATCAAAAAATTGGCGTGCGAAGGCAATACCGCAAACCCAAGTTTGGACAGCTTAATTGTCGTTCGCTCTCTTGCAAGCATGATACGTTGGTGGTTCTCCTCGAAGGCGGCTCGATGCGCAATGATGCTCGCGCCGACCGCATGACCAATCACATTCATGTTGAAGAGGTTCTGCATGGTACGCAACCTGCCGATGAGCTCGGGGTGACCGAAGCCGAAGCCGATGCGAAGGCCCGCGGTGGCATAACTTTTCGAAAAAGTTCTCAGTACCAGAAGATTTGAATAGCGGTTGACGAGCCGTAGTCCGTTATCGGGCGCAAAGTCGACATACGCTTCGTCGAGCACGATCAGTCGATCCGATTGTGCTACGAGCCTTTCGATATCGGCGATCGGAACAAACGTTCCCGTCGGATTGTTCGGATTGGCCAGCACGATGAACTTGGCATCTCTGGCGGGACCGAAAAGCAGTTGGTGCGTGGGTAAGGAATGGGTTTTACCCCACCCGATCTCCAGAAATTGAGCTTCGTGCAACATGGCGAGCTTGCGGTTGAACGAAAATCCGGGCGATATCATCGCGACGGTGTCGCCCGGAGCGAGGAACGCTTTGTAGATGAGACCGAGAATTTCAGACGATCCGTTCCCAGCAATCACCTGATCGGCGGACAGTCCATAGGCACAGGCGGCCGCCTCGCGTAAGCCGCCGTTCTCGTCTTCCGGATACAGATAATGCTGCTCAAGGGCGGCAATCGCGCTTTGTCTGACGATTGGCGGCAACGAGAATGGGTTCTCGTTCATGTTGAGTTTGACGCAATTAGCATCAAGCGCGGGCGGAGCAGGCGGCGCAATATCTAACTGTTTTGCCACGTGCGAGAGGGACGAGAGGGCGCTTAGCAGCCTTGCGTCTGACATGTGGTCGCTCCGTCGAAAAGCATGGGTTCTGAGCATGGCGATGGTCCGATCTGGCTGAACACTCTGGTCTTCGCATGAGCTTCCGCAACAGCAGGCCGACCTGTCTCTTCACAGTCGGACGGCGCCGGGCTTCACCCGTTTTTAGATATCTATCCTAACAGTTGCATGAATACAGGAGAGAAACCGCAACTTGCGCTACTCGTTCCTTGTATTGCGCGGGGCGAGCCGGTCGGATGTGTGCTCCCCCATGATACCTGCATCGAGTGCTGTTCAACTCCAGCGAAGGCGCATTGTCGGCCTGGAGAACTTCGTCGACATCTCGATGAAGACTGTCGGCGGTGAATTCAGACAGAACAATGTCTGCTGTTCGGTAACGGCGGACCTCAAGAATGCCCGCCGTGCGGCCGCTGGCTATGCTTGGAGTTGAGGGACATCGTAGTTGTTCTCCAGCAGGGAGATATAGATGCTCCTGGGCGGTTTCTTGGACGTGATCGAGGAGCGTGACAGACCGACGCGGCGCAAACATTTGCGTTTGAGACATTCACAACCCTCGTTCCGTCGTCATCGACGGCCCCGATGCCCTACCTGTTCTGGTAGTGTACAACTTGACCCTACGTTCGTTTCAAGGGGGCCGATAGTCATTGGACAATGTGTCCTACTCGCTACAATGAGACTCGAGCGCGCTAACGATCGACGAAATCGCCAAGCCATAAAGAAACTGGTCGAACAAAAGTGCAGCGAGGCAGCCGCTCCACAAAATTGCGTGAGCGACAACGAGCTCAAAGCCGCATTGACCTTTCATTCATCGCCAAAGGGAGCGAGGAAGCTGCAGTAGCAATGCTCGAGAGTGGCATTGTTGTTGCACAAGCTATGCAGTCGAAGCGGGCAGGTCGCTCCAGAGCGTGCGCATATGGCACGAGCGGGAAGGAAATGCGATGGAAGAGAAATTGCCATGGAGGATCTGAACGACAAGGAGCCAGGCGACACAGCAACCCTACTTTGTCACCTGGGTCGTGCGCCGGCCGAACATGCCGGGATGGTGAATGTGCCGATCTACCGCGGTTCTACCATTGTTTCGGAGACCTTGGAGGATTGGGATATCCGGAACAAAGACACTCCGAGCTACGGTCGCTTTGGCTCGCCCCTGTCTCGCGCGCTTGAAGCGGCCGTTTGCAAGTTAGAGGGTGGCTTCCGTTCGATTCTCTTCCCATCAGGGCAATCTGCTTGCACTCATTCGCTGCTTGCGTGTCTGAAGGCCGGCGACGCTATTCTGATCAGCGACGGCGTTTACGCGCCTGTGAGAGCCTTCGCGGACAGTGTCCTTGCGAGACTGCAGATCAAGGCACAGTATTTTTGTCCAACCCGCCCGTCAGAATTGGCGGCAAAGATCAGCGCAAATACACGGGTCATCTATCTGGAATCGCCATCGTCCATGACCTTCGAGGTTCAAGACGTGCCAGCACTCGTGGCCATTGCACATCAGTCGGGCGCGCTTGTGATCATGGACAATACGTGGGCGACACCTCTGTATTTTAGACCATTCGAGCATGGGGTCGATATATCGATCCAGGCCGCGACGAAGTATATCGTTGGCCATTCCGATGCATTTCTTGGCGTTGCAACTGCGAATGAAGCGGCTTGGCCTGCACTGGAGTCTACTGCGCATCATTTCGGCGAAATTGGCGGACCAGATGACATTTATCTGGCTCTCCGGGGACTGCGTAGTCTGGCTTTGCGCATGAAGCGCCATTGGGAAAATGGCCTTATTCTGGCGCAAAGCCTGCAGACGCATCCAGCTGTCGACCGGGTGTTGCACCCGGCCCTTCCCGACGATCCCGGCCATATCATTTGGAAAAGGGATTTTCTGGGCGCCAGTGGACTCTTTGGGATTGTTCTGAAGCCCATGTCACGGGAACAACTTTCGGTTCTCTTCGGTAGCCTGCGCCTCTTTGGGATTGGTCTGTCCTGGGGCGGGTACGAAAGTCTCGCTCTGCTTGTCGAGCCACCAAAGCGAACGGAAGCCTCGCACGCGTTCGCAGGACCGCTGATTCGCGTACACGCGGGCCTGGAGAGTCCCAACGAGTTGATAGCGGACATGCGCAACGCGCTGAACGCCGCCTTCAACGCTGCAACTGATGGCATTGTGCGCCCGGAAATGAGCGAACTCGTCAGTCAATGCCAAGTAGTCAGTTAGCGGTGGTGCTTTAACCTTAAGCCGTGTTGCAAAGGCGCCCCGAGGTTGCGGCGCTGACACGCATCAGTATCAGTAAGGCACGAACGTCTGGTCGAATGCGTGGGACATGAAAGCGGCAATGCGCGACCGCGCAGTTTCTCACAGGCTCAGCGCCAGAGGTTTGTCCTGGCAAGATCAATGACCTCATCGGTCCGGCCATTCACAATTGCTTTAAGCGTGTAGAGAGAGAAGCCCTTGGCCATCTCCATCGTTACGGAGGGCGGAACGGCGAGCTCGGTCCGATTGACGACGGCGTCGATCAAAGCTGGCCCTTCGTGCGCGAGCGCGGCGGCGATGCCGTCGTCTACCTCCGAGGGATGTTCAAGGCGCACCCCATACACACCAGCGGCTCTGGCAATTTCGGCAAAGTCTGGTTTGTTGAGCTCGGTCCCGAAATTGAGCAATCCCGTCGACTTTTGTTCCAACTCGATAAAGCCGAGCGCACCGTTATTGAAGACGACGACTTTCACTGGCAGTTCAAGTTGCACAAGGCTCAGCAAATCGCCCATCAGCATCGTAAAGCCACCGTCGCCTGAGACGGAGATCACCTGTCGGCGAGGATACGTAGCCTGCGCCCCGATAGCCTGAGCCATGGCGTTGGCCATTGAACCGTGCCAAAACGAGCCGAGGAGCCGACGTTGACCGTTCATCGCCAAATAACGCGCGGCCCAAACGGTTGGCAGGCCGACGTCGCAGGAAAAAACGGCATCGTCAGCCGCCTGGTCGCTGATTGCTTTAGCAACCTGCTGAGGATGGATGAGCTGGCTAGCTGGCTTGATCTCGGCTAGCCCGTCCAGCTGTTTCCGGGTCCGGGCATAGTGTTGTTGTGCTCTCTTGAGACGCTCATCATTGGACTTTGAAGACAGACGTGGCAGTAAGTCCGCCAGAGTCGTGCGGACATCACCAACCACCGGGAGGTCGACGGTCACCCGGCGACCTAGATGTTCCGGACGTAGATCCACTTGCGCAACCCGTACGCCGCTTCCCTGAGGATAGAACTGGCGATAGGGGAAGTCGCTTCCAAGGATAAAAAGAACGTCGCAATCGGCCATGGCGTAATAGCCCGAAGAAAGGCCGATCAGCCCGGTCATGCCGACGTTGTAAGGATTGCCCCATTCCACGTATTCTTTGCCGCGCAGAGCATGCACGATCGGCGACTTCAGCCGCTCGCCGAGCGCCAGCAGTTCATCATGGGCCCCGGCGCAACCGGACCCGCAAAGAACGGTTACCCGCTGAGCTCTGTTCAACATGTCGGCCAGGCTATCGAGTTCGGCGGCCTTCGGTGAGATGACCGGCTGCGGAGGCCGCAACCCAGCGAGCTTGGGCCGCATCCTATCGGCCGCAGGACGAAGCGCGACATCACCAGGAATCACGACAACGGAAACGCCGCGCTTTCCCACAGCCTCGCGGATGGCTGCCTCAAGGATGCGTGGCATCTGATTGGCGCCAGATACCAGCTCACAATAGTGGCTACACTCTCTAAAGAGGATCTCGGGATGGCTCTCCTGAAAGTACGACACGCCGATCTCTGCGGAAGGAATATGTGCAGCGATCGCAAGCACTGGCACGCGCGAACGATGACAATCAAAAAGGCCGTTGATGAGATGGAGATTGCCTGGCCCGCAGCTTCCGGCACAGACGGCGAGCTCGCTGGTCAGATGTGCCTCGGCACCGGCCGCAAAGGCGGCCACTTCCTCGTGCCGGACATGAATCCAGTCGATGCATCCGTGACGGCGGATCGCATCGGTAAGGCCATTCAGGCTATCCCCAACGATTCCATAGATGCGCTTGACCCCCACCTCAGCAAGAGTGTGTGCGAACTGATCTGCAACAGACTGCGCCATGACCCATGTCTCGTCCGAGAGATTGACTTAGCGAAGCGCGAATGCCTCGCAAACATATCTACGGCGCAGCGCGATATCGCGTAAATGAATTGTTCGACTGCAATTCAGTCGCTACTGGCATGATCGTCTCCGCGCGTGCAAGCCACCAGATCTAGCCACGCCCTCGCGGCATGTGACAGATAAGCACCGCGGCGCCAAATCATTGCAATGTGCCAGTCCATATCGGCTTCATCGAGCGGCACCCTGGCGATCGACAGATGTTTGCGTTGTTCCGCGATCATCCGTGGCAGAAAAGCGGCCCCCATACCCGTCGCAGCAAGCTCGACGATAAAATCAATCTGGCTGCTACGCGCGACGACTCGGGGCTCAAAGCCGTGCCGTTGACAAGCGTCTAAAATCACGCGGTTCAATGCAAATCCGGTTTCGAAGAGAATGAGCGGTAGATCCCGCAATGCCGGAAGATCAAGGGATCGGCACCCCGAAAGCTCGTGATTCACCGGTAGCACGACAGTAAGGGGCTCGCGCTTGACGTCCTGCCACTCAAAGCCTTCTGACACCGGGAGAAGCGAGGCCGCAAGTTCGATCTCCCCCGATAGCAAAACCTCCTCAAGCCGCTCGCTTCCGTACTCCACGAGCCGGATATCGACGCCCGGATAACGTTCGCGGTAGATCGCAAATAGTTTTGCGAACAGCGTTCCGCTACCCACCGGTGGCAGGCCGAGCTTGAGAATGCCGCATTCAAGGCCGCGCAGATCGCCCAGTTCTGAAATCAGATCGTCCCGCTCCACCAGTATCCTGATCGCACGGCGGTAAACAATTTCGCCGGCAGCGGTAAGCTTGCTGCGATGGCCGATCCGATCAAGTAGCGGCACGCCAATCTCATCCTCGAGCTGCTTGACAGCCTTGCTGACCGTGGACTGAGTTGCGAATACGACTTTGCCGGCCTTGGAAAACCCGCCTTGCCGTACGACCTCCACGAAAGCACGTAATGTCCGAAACTCCATGTGAATTCCAAAATCGAATAGACTCTAGTCGATCAATTCATTCGAGAGAGAGCCGCGAGCTTTGCATCCGACTCTGCAGGCCGAAAATTATTTTCTTATTCTTGGTCGTTTAGCGCGGGTGTTCTCTTCCGGACGAGTTGTCTTACATATTGGTCATGCTCTTGCACTTTGCGGCGAGGTCGTGATCGGCTCGACTCGCTGCTTTGATGTCGAGTGTCGCAGCGTGGTTCTTTGTTGGCGCCGACCCAGGACTACAAGCGGCTCATTTTTGGCTAGTAGCAACATTCTCTTTGAATGCAATCGGAATCAAGACCGGGCACCCGGTGTCTGAACGTCCGCCGATGATCTCTCTGCGCAACGTCTCCAACTAAAGGCAGCGCAACGTTGAGGCCGCGCCGGAAAAGGCAGTACGGCTTCTCGACTTGGTGGCGAGGTCGATCGGAACTGCCGCTCCGGTGTATACCGCCTTGTGTTTCAGGCAAAAGATCTGTGCTGCATGCCTTGCGTGTCAAATGCTCGAAAACTGTTCAGTCTTCCGGGCGCGTTTGTCTAAGCGCTGGGCGATTCGGTGCAAGCCAGACCAAAAACGACCGCGAAAGAATGCCGAAGAGCGATGAATGATCGCACGATCTCTGCACATGAATGCCCCTGGCGGGTCGTTACACCTACGTTGCGTCTGGGGCATCTCCTTCCGTCCTGTGCACCAGGAAAAATCCAGTCGACGAGTAAGAATAATCCAGTCGACATTGCGTTTGCACGCCTCCATCGGGCCAGCGCGCTTTCATGTTGCATCGAGCGACAAATCGACCTGCGCATGGGCGCGCGCCGCAGGTCGGTCTTTTTTTTGCCCTAACGCAGCCAAATGCCCTTGCAAGGAGCCGAGCCGCCGACACGATGTTCGACAGGAGAGACGGTGCAAGTGTTGCAGGTAAGAAGTGGTGTCTTCGATCCGGAAGACCTTTCCATGTTGGGGAAGATCTTTGATGAGGCGGTGGCGGCGCTGCCGGCAAGTATGCGAACTCCCATCAACAGAACGGAGATCGCCAAGCTTGTGCTTGGACGCACAGCCGCTGGTCAGGCCGAATTGGTCCTCCTCAGGAAGCTGATGGTAGCTATTGCTTCTGCCGTCTAGTCCAGCAGAGGTTCAATGCTTCTTTGGATGCGCCCATGACGAGGTCATCCGACGCGAAGTCAACAGTGTGGTTGCTGCTTGCTTCCTGCATGCCACATCCGCCCGGTGAAGCGCTTCCCCGGAAGGCAAAGTTCGGTATTTCGAGCGAAAACTTGGCAACAAGATCTGCCGGCCGTCAAAACCGCTTGAACCTCACGTGGCGTTAGGTTGTAGGTTTGAAAACTGAGAAACATGACCAGACCTACAGTACTCAGGCGTCGATGGCGACGCATCGGTGAACTTGCGGATGCGACCGGCGTGACGGTGCGCACTCTGCGTCACTATGAGCACACGGGATTGCTGGCCGCCTCGCAGCGCACGTGCGGTGGTCACCGGATCTACGACTGTGAGAGCCTCAGAAGAGTTTATCATATTCTGGCGCTTCGTGAGCTCGGATTCTCTCTTCGAGAAATTCGCAAGGCGATGGACGGCAGAACTTCGCTTCCTGACTTATTGAGCGAGCAATTGGAACGAGCGGAGCTTCAGGTCGCGCGTGCAACAAAGTTGCGCGATCGCTTGCGCAACATCACGAAGAATACGGAATCGGATGTCAGTGTAGACGAGCTACCTGCTCGCCTTGATGCAATGTCGCGAGAGAGCTGTGGTCAGACGCGCCGGCGGGCACGCGCTCCCGATGATGCGGATCGATAGTGGCGGCAGGAGAACTAGGGTTGCGCGAACGGTCGGTCAACAACGCGACGTTATGCGTGCTGCAATATCCACGACTCAGGTGCCAAAACGAGCGCAAATCGTAGCGCGAATCAGCCGACGTCAGGGGCCTCAAATGGCATTCCTTCGCATGAGTTCATTTGCCTGTGCAGCGGTCCTTGCTTTCGTGTTGGTCTCCGGCGCCTCCGCTGACGATGTTTACGTTGCAGTGGCCGGACCTATGACAGGCAGCAACGCTGCGGTTGGTGCTCAGATGCTTTACGGCGCAAGTGCGGCCGTGGATGATTTGAACTCTTCCGGATTGCTTCCAGAATTCAAGATCAGATTGACTGTCGCCGACGACGCCTGCGATCCGAAGCAGGCCGTTGCGGTGGCCAATCGGCTGGCGGCGGACCAGGTTAGGTTGGTTGTTGGCCACTATTGTTCTTCTTCCTCAATTCCCGCTTCCGATGTTTACGCTGAAGCGGGAATTATTCAGATTTCGCCCGGATCAACCAATCCTCAGCTGACCGAGCGAGGGCTGCGAACGGTGTTTCGGATCTGCGGCCGTGACGACCAGCAGGGTGTAGTGGCCGCCAACTATATCCTGGAGCACCACTCCAAGAGCAAGATTGCCGTCCTCGATGACAAGAGCACAGCTGGCAAGGGCATTGCAGATGTCGTTGCGTCTCGTCTTCATGATGCGGGTCTGCAGAATATCATGCGGCAAAGCTATATGGCCGGCGAAAAAGATTACACCGCGCTGGTATCAAGAATGAAAAGGGAAGGAATCGAAATCGCCTATATTGGTGGCTATTACGCCGAGATAGGCTTAATTGTACGCCAAGCCGCAGAGGCACACGCTCATCTCACGGTCATGGCTAACGACCCGCTGATGACGGGCGAATTCTGGGCGATTGCGAGCAGTGCCGCAAATGGCACACTCTTCACATTCATGCTCGATGCCACCAAGAACGCGGAGGCGGCCGACGTCGTAGCCAGGTTGAAAGCAACAAAACGAACTGCGGAAGGCTACACGCTTTACGCTTATGCGGCTGTACAGGCGTGGGCCCTTGCGGTGAGGCGCGCTGGCTCCTTCAACGCTCTGCGCGTTGCGAAAGCGCTTCGTTCGCAAGAAGCTGAAACCGTGATTGGCCACGTGCGGTTTGATGCGAAAGGCGACAATGTGTCTACCGGTTTCGTCGTCAATCGTTGGCGCGACAACACGATCGAGAGGGTCGAGTAGACCAGTAGCGGTGACCGAACCAACGACCTGAACTTCAACAAGCCCGCCGCCTGATTTGGCCAGTCGATCGCCCAATAGAGTTGCGGTGGACGAGAATGCGATCCTCCGAGGCAACCATCGCAGGTCGAAAGACACCGCGATCGACGTGGCCGGGTGAATCAGGGAGAGAACGCTCGAGCTGCTTGACAGGAAGAATGTGCGGAAAAGAGCTGACCCCGAAGAATCACCGGGGACGGAAAGCTGTATCGACTCGTGACTTCTCACTGTCGTAGAGCCAACATTCCTTGGAGCGAGCGAAGGTCCTGCGAACCGCGATTGTCATTCCGAAGCATCTACCGCTGTGTCTTTAGCTTGCGAAGAGTGGTTCGGAAGATGCCGTAGGCGTGTCTTGGCGCGGCGAGAGACCAGGCGCCCTGCCTCCTGCAACAAAACCTCACGCATCCATATGCTTGCTGGATCAGTATTGTGAAGGGAAGGCCATTGGACGGCCTCGGTAAAGCCCGGAAGCGGTAGCGGGAGTTTAGTGATCCGCAGCGGCATCGCCTTTGCGAAATACTTCACGAGCGTCAGGGGCATCGTCGCTATTCGGTTGGTTCCAAGTAACATGGGAGGGATCATGCTGAAGCTTTGCACGACGACCTCAACGCGTCTCTTGATGCCGTGCTCTTGCATAAACCATTCGTCTATGGAAGGCACTCGATTGCTCCCGAACTTGACCGCGACATGCCCCAATGACATGTACCTCTCGAATGTAAGCTGCCGCGATAGGTGCTTGTTCGAGCGGCAGCCGACGCACACGAGTGTCTCGTCAAAAAGGGTCGCCTTGGGGTGCGCGTCCGACATGTATAGCTCTGGCACGATAAGAAAATCGATTTCGGCGCGTTGGAGAGGGTGATCGAATGGATTCGCGAGAGGCATCAACTCGAATCTGACGCCGGGCGCATCTCGTGCGACACGCTCCACGACATGTCGAAACCACACGACCGTAGCAAAGTCAGACAGGCTGATCTTAAAGCGCCGCTCAGACTCGCTCGGTTTGAATGTATCCCTGGAGGTAATGGAGAACTGGATGTGAAGTAGAGCCTCGCGAGTTGGAGCAGCGAGGGCTTCCGCGCGTGGAGTCGGAATAAGTTCGCGGCCCTTCATCGTAAAGAGGTCGTCTTTAAAATACGCGCGTAGGCGGCCAACCGCCGCGCTCATGGCCGGCTGGCTCAAGTTGATGCTGCGTGCTGCTGCCGTGAGGTTGCGCTCGGTCATCAGAGCATCGAGCGCGACGAGGAGATTAAGATCAAGCCCTCGGAAACGCATTGTCACCTATCCGCAGTGTAGATGTTTCTCATCCAAACAATCGATTTTACGAATTCGCTCGGCGCCGTCTAGGAAATCTCCAGTACCTGAGCAATCGGGTAGGTTTCGGAGAAGCAGAGCGTGGCACCGCAGATCGCAGGAATTGGTGATGGAGTGTCGTCAGCGGTTGTGCGCAACAGCTTAGCTCGGCGTCCGTCATTGTATTGTCACATCCGAATGCATTGCATCGATTCCAGTGTTAACCACTCATGCGAACGCTCGCTGGGTGCACACGCGGCGAGCCGTCATGCCCGCTTCAAGAGTACAAATGAGCGGCAACAAGTTCGTCGCGTGCATCAAGCTCGGCGCCAGATATTGGACGAGGCAAATGAAGCCGCGGCTAACACCGTCGTGTCCTGCTTTCCGTGGCCGCGATCGGCATATCTGCCGTGTGGCCAGAGGAGCGTGACGTCGCTTGCAGCGGAGTCGCAGCCCCTTTGCCCGTTCGAGGCAGTTTCTACAATGGGGGCGTCTCCCACTGCAACTGTAGGCCGCTCAATAATGCGGCCAGGAGCGCGATTTAAACCATCGTATAGGCTCCGCATACCATTCAATGGAGGGCGTCTACCTCGATATGATTGGGTAACTGGGTGGTCCTTCGATAACTTGAGTACCACACATCGCAGCCGCGGAGGATTTGAGACAGTAGACAGAGCGCGACCTGTAACAGAGCCGGTCGCCACTCGCCTGGAGACAACGGCGATAATGAGCCGCGGCACACACAAGAGGAGCATGCAAATTGGCCGGCTCCCCGCGCGATGCGATCTTAACGCCGTCCACAAGCCAACATTCCCCCCATTCGCTGACGACCCCATCGAACGAGCACCGTCACACTGCCCGTCGCTCGCTTGATGCGTGCCTCAGGAACGTAGCAAGAAGCAGGAGAGCCTTTCATGCGCCCTCAACTCCAGTGGAGGACGTGCTGGGAAAATGACTTACAACTCGCCGACCACGTCCAAATCTCCGAGTTCTTTCGAAGCGCCTACGGGCCGACCGGGGCGTTCAACGCAAAACCGTTTGAAGGCAATCGAAGCTGGGCCGGCGCGAGACCGGAGCTCCGGGTAGTTGGCTACGATGATCGCGGCGTGGCGGCTCATATCGGCGCATTGCGCCGGTTCATCAAAGTCGATGGAATCGATCTGTTGGTGGCCGAACTTGGATTGTACGCGGTACGTCCGGATCTCGAAGGACTCGGAATCAGTCATTCCATGCGCGTGATGTATCCCGTGTTGCAGGAGCTCGGCGTCCCCTTCGGCTTCGGTACGGTTCGACATGAACTCAAAGAGCACATCTTTAGGCTGCTCGGCCGCCCAGGAATGGCGACAATCGTTCCGGGCATTCGCGTCCGATCAACTCTTCCGGATATCTATGCCAACCTGCCCCCAACTCGGGTCGATGACGCGCTGCTTGTAGTGTTCCCTATAGCGCGGTCGATGAGCGAGTGGCCCACCGGCACAGTCATCGAGCGTAATGGGCCAGAGCTGTGAAACACACTAGTTGCTTCTTCGAAGCGGACAGCAAGCGCCTCACGGACACCGCTCGCCACAGCGTCTATCTGACGTTCGATGACGGGCCTAATCCATACTGCACGCCGGATATTCTCGATGTGCTGGCGGAGTACCGCGCGCCGGCGACGTTCTGCGTCATTGGCACGTACGCGACGGATGAGCCAAAGCTGATCCGTCGGATGATCGCGGAAGAGCACGAGGTCGCGAACCACACGATGACACATCCGGATCTGTCCAGATGCGACCCCGACGAAGTGCAGTTTGAAATAATGACCGCGAGTAGCGCCATCAGGAGCGCATGCCCTCAGGCCTCGGTGCGACGCGTGCGCGCGCCGTATGGCATTTGGACCGAAGCAGTGCTGGCCAAGTCAGCGAAGGCCGGACTTAACGCTCTCCACTGGTCAGTGGACCCGCGCGACTGGTCCTGTCCCGGCGTGGATACGATCGTCGAAACAGTGTTAGCCTCTGTCCGCCCTGGTGCGATCGTTCTCCTGCATGATGGATGCCCGCCCGACGAGTTGGGACGGGGCATTCATGCCGGTCTGCGCCACCAGACGGTGAAGGCACTCTCCCAACTTATTCCAGCCTTGCACGATCGCGGTTTCGCGATCCGCCCGCTTCCGCAAACTCATTGAACAATTGGCGTCCCAATGAACCTGCTTGCCACAACTAGTACTGTTGTCGTCTCGTCTTATGCGTTGCTCTCCGCGGTCTACAAGTCCGTGCAGGCGTTCCATGCCTCGCCGACACGAGTGTCGTCGGTGTCATCGGATGGGGGCGGCCCTGAATCGATGCCCAGCGTGGATGTAATCGTGCCCTGCTTCAACGAGGACCCGCGCACGCTGTCGGCATGCCTAGAATCCATTGCGAGCCAAGACTACGTCGGGCAGCTACGCGTCTACGTGGTCGATGACGGTTCTGGAAATCGCGAGGATGTGGCACCCGTCCATCATGCCTATGCGTACGATTCAAGGTTCAACTTTATTCTCCTGCGAAAGAACGTTGGAAAACGGAAGGCACAGATTGCCGCGATCCGCCGGTCATCCGGAGATCTGGTCCTCAACGTCGATTCGGACACGATACTCGCGACCGATGTGGTCAGGAAGCTTGCACTGAGGATGCAAGATAATGAGATCGGCGCTGCCATGGGGCAGCTGACGGCGAGCAACCGGAGCGCGACTTGGTTAACTCGGTTGATCGACATGGAGTACTGGTTGGCGTGCAACGAAGAGCGCGCAGCTCAAGCTCGTTTCGGCGCGGTCATGTGCTGCTGCGGTCCATGTGCCATGTACCGACGATCAGCTCTCGATCTGCTGCTGGATCAGTACGAAGCGCAATTCTTCCGAGGAAAGCCGAGCGATTTTGGTGAGGATCGCCATCTGACGATTCTTATGCTGAAAGCAGGATTTCGAACTGAGTACGTTCCGGACGCGTACGCCGCAACAGTCGTTCCAGACAGGGTAGGGCCGTATCTGCGCCAACAGCTTCGCTGGGCCCGCAGCACTTTCCGAGATACCCTACTTGCGTTGCGCCTTTTGCCCCGTCTGGATCGATACCTGACATTGGACGTTATCGGGCAAAACGTCGGCCCGCTTCTTCTGGCGCTTTCGGTGGTAACGGGCATTGCGCAGCTCGCACTTACGGCCACTGTGCCATGGTGGACAGTTCTGATAGTCGCATCAATGACCATGGTGAGATGCGGCGTAGCTGCCTTGCGTGCACGTCAACTGCGATTCTTCGCTTTTGCTCTGCACACGCCCATCAATATCTTTCTGCTACTTACGGTAAAGGCCTATGCGTTGTGTACGCTAAGCAATAGCGATTGGCTCTCACGCAAGTCAGCCAAGGCAGAGTCCCAACCAGACCCGATCCGGCCTTCGGGGTCCGCAGTTCCGATTCGCAGCTCGTGCCGTCCAACTAGCAGTGACACGACCGCACTTGCAGCGGCAAGCGATGCGGACTGAGAAGCGGATAGCTCATGAACCCGGATAACAGTTATCAATCGTTAGAACGAGAATTAACTGCCGATGATCCATGGCGGTTGGACGGCAATCCGTTCGAGCGAGAGCGTCATACGCAAATGCTCCGGCTTTCGCTTTCCAACGGCTTCATCACGAATGCGCTCGAGGTCGGGTGCGCAGCCGGCGCATTCACGGAGAAGCTGGCGCCCCACTGCGGACGACTTACAGTCGTCGACGTCGTGCCGCGAGCGATCGGTCGGGCGAGTCAACGGACGAAGCGATGGTCGCACATCACATGGATAGTCTCTGACATTCAGCGGTTCTCTCGAACGGAACGGTTCGACTTGATCGTGGTGGCGGAAGTGCTCTACTACCTCCGCGATATTGCCGAGATGCGTACGGCCATCGGCAATTTGGTGGGAATGCTTGCGCCGAATGGTCATCTGGTTTTCGGATCAGCTCGTGATGCCACCTGCCGCGGCTGGGGACATGCTGCCGGCGCCGAAACGATCATCGCAATGTTGAACGAAACATTGGTCGAGGTCGACCGGGTGCAATGTCAGGGCGAGTCGGCCAACGAAGATTGCTTGCTCGCTTGTTTTCGGAATTCGGTCTTCCCTTCCATCTAACAACCGACCTTAGCATCGAGGCACTATGCGCATCTGTGGCATCAAGCTGACGCACGACGGGTCCATCGCTCTTGTTGAGGATGGACGTCTGGTCTTTTGCATCGAGCATGAGAAACGCGAGAACAACCGACGGTACTCAGCCATCGAGAATCTCGACACAGTTGTTCTCACATTGGCGGAACACGGCCTTCATCCCCGCGATATTGATCAGTTCGTCATCGACGGTTGGGACGGGGAAATCGAAACGCAATTCCAGGTCCTGAGTGGGTCGGAACATCTGACGCTCAAAGGCGCACCGTACGTTGAACGTCCCGATGGGCTCCTATCTTCACACGAGGGGGATGGGCTGGTGCTCGAGGGCGAGAGTTTCTCCTATAAGAGCTATGCGCACGTCACGGGCCATGTTGCCTCCGCTTACTGCACTAGCCCGTTCGCGAAAACGAAAGAACCGGCCTTCTGCCTCGTATGGGATGGCTGCATCTTTCCACGACTTTATCATGTAGAGCCGGGCGGGGGCCGCTTCCTCGAATGCCTATTCCCGATGATAGGCCATGCTTATGCTGTCGCAGGCCACCACTTCGGGCCGTATCGGCAGCCGAACCGGACCAACTGGGACCTTGGCGTTGCGGGCAAACTGATGGCCTATATCGGTCTGGGGGCGCCTGATGAAGACGTTGTGACGGTGTTTAGGGAAGTCTATGAGAAGCGCTTTGCGGCGGACACGGAGCACGCTCGGCGTTACCGCGCGAACATAAATAATGCCGAGGCGTCGCTTGCGGCTACGCACGAATTCTTGGAAGAAAGCGCACTTCGATTAGACACCAAGCGACCTGAGGATGTACTTGCATCGTTTCATATTTTCCTTGAGCGTCTGCTCGTGCGGGAGATGGGTCTTGCTTTGCTTCGGCATTCGTCCTTTCCGGGGCCGCGCAATCTATGCATAGCCGGTGGTTGCGGTCTTAACATCAAATGGAACAGTGCGTTACGTGCGACTGGCCTGTTCGATGCGGTTTGGGTGCCGCCGTTCCCGAATGACAGCGGTTCAGCAATCGGAGCCGCTTGCTCGGCAATGGTGGCGGACAAAGGTTTCGTGCCCCTCGAGTGGTCGGTCTATAGTGGTCCGGCCCTTGCAGACGGCGATGCATCAGCGGGATGGGACGCAGTGCCCTGCAGCATAAGCGAGCTTGCCGCACTCCTCGCAACTGATAAGCCCGTGGTCTTCCTTAACGGCCGCGCCGAACTCGGCCCACGCGCCTTGGGTGGCAGGAGCATTCTTGCTGCCGCGACATCTCCGAAAATGAAGGACTATCTCAACGACATCAAATTCCGCGAACACTTCCGTCCGGTTGCGCCGATATGCCTGGAGGACCGAGCGTCGGACATTTTCGATCCTGGATCGCCGGACCCTTACATGCTCTTCGACCATCAGACACGGCCAGAGTGGCGAGACAGAATCCCCGCCGTTGTGCACCTCGACGGATCCGCACGATTACAGACGATTGGCAGAACATCCCAGCATAAGGTTGCTGAACTTCTCATTGAATATGAAAAACTCACGGGCATTCCGCTGCTTTGCAACACCAGCGCCAATCACCATGGACGGGGCTTCTTCCCCGATGTCGCGGCTGCCTGCAAATGGGGGCGCATCGAACATATCTGGTGCGACGGCCTGCTCTGGACCAAAACGCTCGAAGTCAAGGTGCCGTCGTCCGAGCTGGCCCTGACAAGCTGAGATGGACGCATGTCGAGCGTAGCGATCGATTTTGCCGCTGTAAACAAATCATACCGCGGCAAAGCCGTTGTCAACGAGCTGGCATTCACCGTTGCAGCGGGAGAATGCTTCGGACTGCTCGGACCAAATGGTGCGGGCAAAAGCACCATTGTGCGTATGATACTCGGCATGGTGCCGCCGGACTCTGGCCAGATTACGGTGCTCGGCAAGCAAGTACCGGCACACGCTCGCTTGGCACGCGCAGGCGTGGGCGTGGTCCCGCAATTCGACAACCTCGAGAACGAGTTCACGGTCCGCGAGAACTTGCTGGTGTTCGGGCGCTATTTCGGCATGAACGCAGGTGAAATCGGTGCGGTCATTCCATCACTTCTCGAATTTGCCCGCCTCGAGAGCAAGGCGGATGCGCGCGTTGCCGAGTTGTCGGGCGGCATGAAGCGCCGACTGGTGCTGGCACGCGCGCTGATCAACGACCCGCATCTGCTTGTTATGGACGAACCAACGACCGGTCTTGATCCGCACGCGCGCCATCTGATCTGGGAGCGCCTGCGTGCGCTACTTGCGCGCGGCAAGACGATCCTGCTGACGACCCATTTTATGGAAGAGGCCGAGCGCTTGTGCGATAGGCTCTGCGTGCTTGAGGAAGGACGCAAGATCGCCGAAGGCGAGCCTCAGGCGCTCATCATCGAACAGATCGGCTGCGATGTCATGGAGATCTATGGTGGCAAGCCGCAGGAATCTATTGAGCTGATCAGGCCTTACGCGCAGCGCATCGAACTAAGCGGCGAGACGATCTTTTGCTATGCGCCCGATCTGGAGCAGGTGCGGAAGCAGTTGCGAGGGGCTGTGGGTTTGCGCCTTCTGGAGCGTCCGCCGAACCTCGAGGATGTGTTCTTGCGACTGACCGGACGCGAGATAGAGATATGATGAGAATGACTTATGGCGCGGCCATGCCCGCGAATGCGTCTAACTGGGTAGCGGTATGGCGACGCAACTATCTGGCATGGAGGAAGGTCGCGCTTGCCTCGCTTCTCGGCAATCTCGCCGATCCGATGACCAATCTACTCGGTCTTGGCTTTGGCCTCGGACTCATCGTCGGTCGTGTAAACGGGACTTCTTATATCGATTTTCTGGTGGGCGGGATGGTCGCGACCAGCGCGATGACTTCCGCAAGCTTCGAGACGATTTACGCAACGTTCGCCCGCATGCACACGCAACGGACCTGGGAGGCAATGCTGTGCACACAGCTTACTCTTGGCGACATCCTGCTCGGAGAAGTGGCATGGGCAGCCAGCAAGGCGGTGCTGGCCGGCACAGGCATCACAATCGTTGCCGCGGGACTGGGTTACGCGGCGTGGCCATCCATGCTGTATGCGCTACCCGCAATCGCTCTTACTGGTTTCGTGTTCGCGAGTTTGGCGATGGTCATCGTATCCCTAGCGCCCAGCTACGACTATTTCGTATTCTACCAAACACTCGTCCTTACACCCATGGTGTTCCTCTGCGGCGCAGTGTTTCCGATCAATCAGTTGCCCGCGGCCTTCCAGTTCGTAGCAGGCCTGTTGCCGCTGGAGCATTCGATTGAGCTCATTCGCCCGGCGATGCTCGGGCGGCCAATCGGCAGCGTCGGTATGCATATAGGCGCACTCTGCATTTATGCGGTCGTGCCATTCTTGTTGTCGGTTGCGCTACTTCTCCGGCGCCTCATGCGCTGAGAGGCCGCAGTGGAAAACACGACGCCGCAGCGAGCAACTGTGAGCCGGGTTGTCCCAATAGAGCCCTCTTACAATAGATGGAGAGTAAGATGCTGTGTCTCGGATTGAGCGGCGGATTAGACAAGGTGTTTGAATTCCGACCCGAGCTTCCAAGTACATTTCTTCACGACGGCGCTGCTGTGCTCGTGCGTGACGGTCGTGTGATAGCGGCCGTCGAAGAAGAACGCCTCAATCGGGTCAAGCATTCCAATAAATTTCCAAGCAACTCGATCCAATACTGTCTCGATGCTGCCGGTGTTCGACTTAGCGACGTCGATCGCATCGCGTTCTATGCGACCGAAGCGTATTGCAATGCAATGCTCGAACGCCTGTTTGTCTCGCAGCCATCCGACGCCATTCCGATTGATGCCAGGCTCCTGCTCCGGACGATGCTAGCTCAGGAGTTCAACACCGAAGTTGATCCATCGCGCGTCTCATTCGTAAGTCACCACCAGGCGCACGCAGTAAGTGCATTTGCAATGTCCGGATTTGAGCAGAGTCTGGTCCTCGCAATCGATGGCGGTGGTGAGTTTCTCTCCGGTCTCGTAGCGATCGGGTCCGGAAGCGAAGTCAATCAACTCGAGAGCTTCCCGGAGAGCAACTCTTTGGGGCTATTTTATCTCGAGACGATCCGGTATCTGGGTTATAGCTTGTTCGATGAATACAAGGTCATGGGCCTTGCTCCTTATGGCGATCCCGCGCCTTATCGCAAGCTGTTTGAGCGGTTCTACGAGCTCTCTGAGAACGGGGGCTACCGGCTCTACCTGGATCGCATCGGACCGGCGTTGGTCCGCAATATTCAGGTCCGACGAAAAGGAATGCCATTCACCCAGCAGCATCGAGATGTCAGCGCGTCATTGCAGGAAGCGCTCGAACGAATCGTGTTTCACATAGTTCGGCATTACCGCGAAGCCACGGGCATGAAGCGGCTATGCTTGGCTGGTGGTGTGGCCCACAACTGCACCGTCAATGGTAAGCTGCTGTATTCGGGGCTTTTCGAGGAGATCTTCGTGCAACCCGCGGCGCATGACGCAGGCTGCGCCCTAGGCGCTGCGTTGATGGCATCTGATGAGGTTGGACGGCCCGCGCCGCGCGAGCGGCTGAAGGAGGTCTATTGGGGGCCAGATCTCGGGACCGAGCGTGCCGTGGAGCAGGAATTGGCGGCATGGGCCGGACATCTCGACGTCGAACGCAGCGATGACGTGGCGGGCAGAGCGGCCGATTGGATGGCAAACGGCGCAGTAATCGGATGGGTGCAGGGTCGGTCGGAGTTCGGACCACGTGCGCTGGGTAACCGCAGTATTCTCGCCGATCCCCGACCTGCGGCGAACAAGGATCGCATAAACGCGATGGTCAAGAAGCGCGAGGGCTATCGACCGTTCGCGCCTTCCGTATTGGAGGAGGATGCGCGCGAATATTTCGATCTCCCGGCCGGAACGGGCGAATTTCCCTTCATGAACTTCGTAGTTGGCGTACGTGATGCCAAGCGCGGCTTGCTGGGCGCCATTACGCATGTTGATGGTACTGCTCGGCTGCAAACAGTGTCGCGCAGGTCGAATCCAGCCTACTGGCGGCTTATCGATGAGTTCAAGAAACGGACGGGCATCCCGGTTCTGCTCAATACCTCCTTTAACAACAATGCCGAGCCGATCGTGGATTCGGTTGCAGATGCTGTTGCGACATTTCTGACGACCGAACTCGATGCTCTCGTAGTTGGGCCGTTCCTTGTCAAAAAGCGCGCTGCAACGCTCGAGGATTGGACCTCGCTCGCGGTTTCACTGCCGCCTTATGCATCCCTGTATCGCGTCCGCGCACACACAGCACGAGATCGACAGGAGACGGTATGCGAGATCCGCATGACCTTTTCCGGCGGTGGTGATGTGCGCATTTCAGATAACGTGTTCGATCTGCTGATGAGGATCAAAGGCGAAGCCGTCCTCCGCGACCTCTTCAATTCGATGACATTGGATCAGGCCGAGCGCGAAGTTCTCGTCAAAGAACTACGGAGCCTATGGGATCAGCGGCGTGTTCGCCTGCATCCTCCCTCACGCGCTACTTGGGTGCAGAACGACTGCGATCGTATGGCAGAGCCAGCCTAATTAGTCTTACTGCGTCACAAATTTCGATAGCTACTTTGACGTGAGACTGCCCTGATGCAACAGGGGCATCGAGATAGTGTGGACGCGAGAGCGACGCTCAATCCTCGCCGAACGGTCGCGATCGAATTTGGAACGTGCCGTTCAGGCCGCAATGGCGGCCCCCCTCGGGCGATAAGTTTCGGGAATTGTAATTTCTTTGAAAAGCCCGGCGGAACCTGTTGCTGAGGGGGGAATCGTCTCCCGCTCGGAGACCAGGAATCCGTAGGCCGCGATGCACAGCGTTGCGTGATGGTGGAAGCCGCGCCAGCCTCGCCCCTCGAAGTGGCCAAGGCCGATCTCCTGTTTGAGTTCGTAGTAGTCGCGCTCAATGCGCCAGCGCAGCTTGGCGGTGTCGACCAGCTGACGGAATTCAATGTTCGCCGGAAGCGTCGAGAACCAATATTTGGTGGGTGCTTCCTCGCCCTCCGGCCATTCGATCAGCAGCCATTCCTCCGGCCGGCTTTCGGCGAGCCAGTAATCTCGATGTGCCGCACGGATGCGCACACGGGCAAAGCGCGAGGATAAGCGTTCTGCCGTCCCCTCACGCCACGTGATCTTGCGCCAAGCATCCATTGGCAGACCAATCGCAAGCTTCTTAACTGAGATCGGTTGATACTTGCCATCACGTCGCAGCAACTTCGGAGGTCGTCCGCTCCCCGACCACTTCTTCGGCGCCCGCGGCCCAGTGCCAGGGCGCCATACGGACGTTTGTGGCTGGATGCCGGCCACATAGTTCAAGCCGAGATCTGTGATGTTCGTACGCAGATCAGTATCAGTACCATAGCCGGCGTCCATCAGCACTACGCCACGCGGCAAGCCCCCTGCACAGGCCCAGCGCAATTGCTCAAGCGCGATGGCCGGCTTGGTTTTGAAGGTGATCTCGTTGGGCACACCGGCTTTGCGCCGACGCGGACGGTCGGTCGCCCATTCCTTTGGTAGATAAAGGCGATACGCCACCGGCAGGCTCGCGTGATGGTTGGCAATCGAAAGGGTCACGGCGACCTGACAATTGTCTTGCTTGCCCAGTTGGCCGCAATATTGCCGTGCAACCCCGACCGAATGCCGCCCCTTCTTAGGAAAGCCCGTATCATCGATGATCCAAGCTTCGATCTCTCCGTGGCGTTCGATGCTCGGCAGCACTAACTCACGGACTTTGGCCAACACTTGCTGGTCCGACCAGTCGCCTTGACCGACAAAATGCAACAACGACTGGTGCTGCGCTGCTGTCCGCTCAGGAGCCGTGATGGCCGCCATCGGCTCGACACTCTTGCGATCGCAAGGCATCATCAGACCGGTGCAGTAATCGCGAAGCGGTTTGGCTCGGTCTGCGTGTCCGATCACGCTCGTAAGACCCTCAACATACGCCGAAAACCGCGACGCGACGTCCCCCGATTTTGCCAGACCCATCTCAGCCTCTCCGCATGCTGAAAAGATGAGTCTTCTCAAATACATGATTCTTCTCGGTAAACGCCGCGACACTCTGACTCAGTAAGACTAAACGTCGATCGACGAATAAGGCCGCGATGACCTCTGGAGATCTTACGCAGAGCTCCCTACGTCCTGATCCGTCCGGTCTGTCGTGACGAGGACGGTAAAATGCTAGTTGATGGTGGTCCATGAAAGAAAGGTTCGTTGTTTCCCGGCGGCGTACTGGTTTCGGTGATTGCCTGTGGTCGCTCGCGTCAGCTTGGCAATACGCCAAGCGGACAGGGCGTACGCTGGTTATCGATTGGCGCGGATCTTGTTATCTCGATGACCCCTTCACCAACGCCTTTGGGGTGTTCTTCGAGCCAATTCAGGACATCGCCGGTGTACCCGTGATTTGCGATGATCGGATCAATCAACTCTCTTTTCCCGGACCGTTTTTTCCAACCTGGTGGAATCGGCCATCCTTCGACTGCGTTTATCGACCAGACGAACAGATTTTCCGCGAACGCGATGAGCTGAGGCAGCTCTTCGAAGCCCGGGATGACACTCACGCGAATACTGTGGTGTGTGATGCTTGTTTGATGTGGGGTTGTGATCAGGATGCCGAGCGACAAGTATTTCGGGCCGTCAAACTGCGGTCCGAAGTTCAAGCTCGGATTGACGCGATCTATCAGGAGCACTTCAAGGGTCGCAGCGTAATTGGGGTTCATGTTCGACACGGCAATGGCGAAGATATCGTGGGGCACACGCCATACTGGGCCGATCCGGAGCGTGCGTTGCGGCAGGTATGCACTGCCATCGAAAAGGCCAAGGCATCGCCCCGCGAAAAGCCAGTGAGAGTGTTTTTATGTACGGACAGCCCGAAAATTGTGGATCGGGTGTCGGCCATGTTTCCCGACCTCTTTACTATCTCAAAGCGCTTCCAGGCGGTTCAAGCAGGGCCATTGCACAGCGCAGAACTGGGAGCGGAGGGAGGATTCTCCGCTCTGATCGAGATGTACCTCCTCGGTCGATGCGATACCGTGATTCGCTTTCCGCCGACCAGCGCCTTTACGCGCTATGCGCGCCTTGTCGCGCCGCGCGTTATCGAGTTCGATTTGGATGATCCGACCCGTCTGATCTTGATCGATGAGTCGTCCGAGCATCACCCGATCTTATAAGCTGCATGCCCTTACACTCTCGCCGATCGTGCCGCGACTTTGTGTTTGTTCTGTTGTTGCCGCCGTGCCGAGGGTGGCGGGCCTTTTGCCGATTGGGCGCCGTGGAAGTCGAGGTCGTCGCTCTAATTTAGCTCATTGCGCCGAAACGAGCTCACCGTCGAATCGAGCGGCCACTGAGCCAACAAACCTGACGTACGGGGCTGGTAACGTTCGATTAGCGGGCGTAGCGGGCATCGTTGCGGGCGCGGCGGTGAGTGCCGCTGTTCTGAGATGTATGCCGCGCGCAACAGGCTGTCGTGCTCGTTGTCCACGGTTTCGCAGATAGTCGAGTGATCCCAATTCGATCGAGAGACGAAAGGCTGCCGAGCCGCAACCTGGTGGTCGTGGGACGTGAAGAAGCCGCGCGACTTCATTTCCCGCGAATCGAAGGGTGGTCAGACAAAAAGTGCGCACCAGCGGCTGTGACGTCGGGTCGTTCGGCTGACAAATGACAAACTGTTCGCTCAAGGACGCATTGAAGCATTTCCAACAAACCTGGCACTGTTGCCGTGGTTGCGCTTGAGTAAGAAAAGAGGCGAATTTGACAGGAGCGCGCGTCCGCCGACAACTTCGGAGCTCGAAAACACGATAAGGATCCGTCGCCTGTGTGGCTGTCAGAAAGCACACGCGCTTAGTGCCTTTGATCCGCTAAGCTGTTAGCGAACGCGACACTGCGTCGCAATCGTATCGGCATTCTTCGTGTTGCACTGGCCCAAATCCTGCACCGATCCAAGCGCAAGTGAGTGCGGCAAGGGGAAGGGAAGAAAGATGGGTTCGGGGAAGAAAGATGGGTTCGGGCCGGCATGTCAGACAACCATGCGCTCCAGTGTCGCATGTCGGAAGTCGACGTCAGGATCCTCTCCATGTTGGTATGATCTGCATGCAGCAGGAAAGACTGGAACATGCTGGTGCCCAGTGGGAGTTGCGACTTCGGCTCGACCGCCAAAGATCGATTTTTGCTCTGCCGCACCATCTCTTGCGCGCGGCGAGCTGTCGATGATGATTTATATTCGCAAGGGGCGGTGGCTGAACGCGATCTCGAGGTCGAGCTGGCTACCGCCCGATGCGGCCGCGCCGCGTGACAAAACTCAAAAAGTTTGGGCGCAAGCGGTTGCTGGCATTGCGCAACAGCGCGGCCGGCCCACCCAAGGTGCCGGAGGGCGCGCTGCTGACATTATCGACAACGCCAGTCGTCGACGGGCGCGTTCAACATGTGTTATAGCCGGCGGAGCCTGTTGGCGTCGCGGCGGCGTTCGGTCCTTTGACCCACATGCGGCCTGCATGGCCACACTGGGTAGGCATATCGCTGCAACATTCCGGGACGCCGTGGTGGGAAAGAAAAACGCTCACCTTGCGTTCGAATGAATCAAGCGAAACACGAGGGATCGCGATCGGCGACGTAGGCCGTATGTGATCGTCTGCGAATACGTGAGAAATCATTGCTCGTTTTTGTTGGGTCTGCACCAATATTATTCCAACGGAGGTTTGTGCGCGAGTTTGTGAAGGAGCGTGAATCGAATGAAGGCGTCTTGTTTACCGTCGTGCCATGAAAAGATGTTATCTCCTGGTGGCATCCGAATGGACACGAGATTGAGTGTGAGATGCAAAACGATGTTTCGAAGTTCGAACTAAGTGCAAGCAAGAAGGGCGACGTCGGCGTTGTCACAGTGCATGTTGCTTCCGAGTGCGAATGGCCTGGCTCGGAAGGCGAGGCGAACCATCCCGTGGTCGTGCCCTTGAACGAAATCGCCCTCAGAGGAGTGTTCGAAATATCGAACATGCTTGCCAGCCCTTCGCGGCTCGAAGTCGCTCTGGCAAGCGTTATCGAACTGCTGCAATCTTCACTGCAGATGCGGCACGGTGTCGTGTCTCTCCTGGCAGACGACGACGTGGCGGAGATTGCGGTCGGCGCCGGTTGGACCGAAGGAAGCGATGAACGCTACCGCATGCGCCTACCTCAAAAGGCGATTGAGGAGATTGTGGCGACGGGTATGCCGTTCGTGGCTGAAGACGTTGCAACGCATCCAGCGTTTAGCGCTGCTGATATGGATGTGCTCGGGGCCAGCGATCACGTACGGTTATCCTTCATCGGAGTCCCCATCAGCGTCGATGCAAAAGTAGTCGGCACCCTATCGATCGAGCGTGTGCCAGACATCGACTCGATGTTCCCGCTCGATTCCGATGTCCGGCTACTCACCATGATTGCCAACCTAATCGGACAGGCGGTGAAGCTCCATCGCTTGGTGGTGCGCGACCGCAAGCGCCTCATGGCGGAGAGCTACCGGTGGCAGAAGGAGCTCCTCGAATTTAAGCAACCGGCGCGAGAGCGTAAGAAGGTTCATATCGATGGTATTATCGGTACCAGCCCGGCGCTACGCGGACTGCTCGACAAGATCGCGGTAGTAGCCAAATCGAATGCCACAGTTCTGTTGCGAGGTGAATCGGGTACCGGCAAGGAGCTGGTAGCCAAAGCTATTCACGAGTTATCTCCGCGTGCTAAGCGGCCGTTCATCAAGATGAACTGCGCGGCGCTGCCTGAGACAGTGCTGGAATCCGAATTGTTCGGTCATGAAAAGGGGGCGTTTACTGGTGCCCTTAACTCACGCAAAGGGCGCTTCGAGCTTGCCGACAAGGGTACGCTGTTTCTGGACGAGATCGGCGAGATCTCGGGCTCGTTTCAGGCAAAGCTGTTGCGGGTTCTTCAGGAACAAGAGTTCGAGCGGGTCGGTAGCGGCCACACTATGAAAGTTGATGTCCGCGTGATCGCTGCAACCAACAAGGACCTGGAAGGGGCGGTGGCAAAGAACGAGTTTCGAGCCGACCTTTATTATCGTATTAGCGTAGTTCCATTGCTGCTGCCCCCGTTGCGCGAAAGACGTAGCGATATTCCGCTGCTTGCCACTGAGTTTCTCAAAAATTTCAACAGCGAAAACAGTCGTACGTTAACGTTCGATCCAAGTGCCATGGACGTGCTGATGAATTGTGGTTTTCCGGGTAATGTGCGTGAACTCGAAAACTGCGTGCAGCGGACCGCAACACTGGCGCCAGGGCCGTTCATCGTCAGGCGCGATTTTGCTTGCTGTCACGGTCAATGCCTCTCTGCCCTGTTGTGGAAGAGCGGACTGGATCAAACGAAGCCGCGGGCCGCGGTGATCGGTGACCTATCGGCGAAACCAGCTGTACCGGCCCCTGACACAGCTGCGTCGATTGCCGTTCTAACTCCACCTGTTGAGGTCGCGCCGACCGATGGTGCGATCGTGAGTGGTGCGAAGCTGACGGATCGCGAGCGCCTCATTGCTGCAATGGAAAAAGCTGGCTGGGTTCAGGCAAAGGCCGCGCGCCTTCTTGCATTAACGCCGCGCCAAATCGGCTACGCGCTCAGGAAATATGGCATCGAAATCAAGCGCCTGTGAACGGCTGATGGACTTGGTCTATGCTGTCAGGACCGCGAGCGTGAAGTGACAAGAGGCCTGCACGTCCAAGAAGAAGCAGCATCGGAGATCCGGCGCCGATGGCAACGTGGTGGGCCGACGATCGGGCTGAATATTCTGCGACTATGTCTAGCAGATCGAGCAGGTTGCGGCGCCTCAGAATGAACCCAGCAGGGATTGATCGGACTGTCAGAGACGGGAAAGTCGACCTTGGCACCGAGCGGAGGCTCATTTGCAGGTAGCTCCACCGAGACTGATCGAGCGTCGGAGCCCCGTTTCGAGAGCACGTACCATTTGCGCATTGATCGTGGCCGGACCCGTCCAGACGTTCTTGCTCATGCCATAGCTCGGCTATTGATGCGAGGATATCGGGCGCACCAAGCTCATGCATTTCCTAGGGGAGCGGAGCATGAGGAACGGATGTCTTCCATCTCCAACCGGATCGAAGCCGGGCGTCTCGCCCCTCCGGCGACTAGCTCCCGGCCTAACCGATTTTGTCGACCGCTGCGGCATTAAGCATCGTCGTCGGGGGCTCCCGGATCCGCAAACCACTTCTTCCGAATCCTTAGAAGGAAGACCTGCGAGGTATCGGCAGATATCGCCGTCTCGCGCGGCGTCCAATTCGCATCGTGCCGGTCCATGTCTGCGTCCATCCCAATATGACATGCGGATGGACTATTGAAGTACCAGAACCAGCTTGAACCCGGTACGTGGCGGCCCGGACCCCAGAAGGCCCGGTATCCCTTCTCTCTAAGGCGGCAACCATTGGTAATTACCCGGTGGGGCCGCCGAAGTGAAAAGCGAAGTGTTCCAGCCCCTGCATGTCCGAGGGCGCGGCGATGAGAAAATGCGTGTGATGGTCGAGGCTGTCAGCCGGCTGCAGGAACGGGCCACTCCCGGTAAAGCGGTCGGTGCAGCGAAAGCCAAGCCGATTGACGTAAAATGCTTCGGCTCTCGAAACGTCAGGTACAAAATGTGCGACGTGAGATAGGGTTCGTGGGCGGATAACGGAGGCTGGCGACAAAACGCCGAGGCTGTTGATTGGCCGCAATATGTACGTCCCCGGAGCGTTCGAGAATTCGCCCATAACCACGAACCGCCGTCTGACCGAAATCTGAAAGCCGATCACAAAATGTGCGTCATCGATCGGTTCGATGGATCCGTCATCGAGATAGCGCACATCGCGGTCGCGGCGCAGTTCCGCAGCAATTGTGTCTAGCGTTGCCATATTGGTCACGCCCACTACCGTCTTCCGAAGTCGGTAACCCGGGCTCGGCGGCGTGGGCAACAGCGGATTGCGCTCGTGAGCGATCACCACCGACGTGCCGTCAATGGCCTCGAAGCGATCGCCAATCTCTGTGCCGTGCACCGGCGTCACTCCCTAGTCTGTGAGAAACCGTGAGGAACCAGCTACGTCCTCGACGCCGAAGGTGAGGCTGTCCAATCCGACGATTTTCATCGTTCTATTTGCAGTCCATTTTGCGATGTCATGGCTCGACGTCGTCGTTGCGCTTCGCGTGTTGATAACCGTCCTCGCGCTCGGTGCGGATCTTTAACGAGCGCTTCTTGCTGGTGTTCAGAAACTATCCGATCATTCGCAAGTCCTCGCGTTTTCCTCCAGCAGCGTCGAGCGGTTCGTTACACATTTTAGAAATCCATTGTGGAAATTTATGACCTTGATACAGCTAGTTGATCAGCAGGAAGAACTGGATGCGTTTCAACAACAGGCTTGACCTTAATCTTCTCGTCGCGCTGGATCACTTGCTTCACTTACGCAGCGTGAGCGCCGCAGCGACACGGATGAACATGACGCAATCGGCCATGAGCAGCGCGCTCCAGCGTCTACGCGATTATTTTGAAGACGAACTTCTAGCCAAAGCCGGCCGTAACATGGAACTCACACCGCGAGCCGAGGCGCTCAAGGTCTCGGTGAGAGATCTGCTCGTTCGGATCGAAGGGACAGTCGCCAGATCCTCTAAGTTCGACCCCTCGCAGTCGGAACGCTGCTTCACCATCGTGGCATGTGAGTACACGCTCGCGACAATCGCTCCAGCGCTACTTCGCCATTGCGAGCGAATTGCACCAGACGTAAAGTTCAATTTTGCGAGCCAACTCGCCGCGCCAGAGCGGCTGCTCGAACAGGGAACGGCCGATCTACTGATCATTCCCAAGGAGTTCTGCTCGAACCGCAACCCCTCGGAGGTGATCCTGCATGACGATTATTGCGCTGTCGCGTGGAGCAGGGGGCATTACGCAAGCCGCAAGCTTTCGAGGAAAGAGTTCTCCACGGCGCCCCATGTTGTAATGCGAGCCGCCGAAGACCGTCAATCACCCCAAAAGCACCTTATGACGCAGCGCGGCGTAGAACGCCGGATAGACGTGACCACCGATAGCTTCAGCGCGCTGCCCAGGCTGGTCGCCGGTACCAATCGAATCGCGACAACGCACCGGCGCCTCGCAAACGAGGCAATTGGCCGGCTACCGATCAAGATCGTTGAACTTCCGTTCAAGCTCCCGCCCATGCAACTATCCGTGCAGTGGCACAGGTACAGATCGAACGATACGGGCTTGGTTTGGCTCCTTGAGATGATTAGGGCAACGGCAAGGAATTTAGGCTGAGCCCCCACATGCGAGGGAGTTGAACGGTCGAGGGAGTTGAACGGTCAGAATGGCAAACATGTTTTTTTGCCGCGTTTGGTGGATCTTGTGCTATCTCGGCGTCGGGTGCAGCATGAATCTTCTTTGCCGGGCGCGCCCAGGAGCTCGACGAGGAACCTCCTCTCGAGTGAAGACCGTTGAAGTTTTGTATCTGAAAGTTGCTCGTCGTTGGTCCTGTGGCGGGGGATCAGACGACCCGCTGTGTGGGGTGCAGAAGAACGACCACCTCTGGTGTATCCCTGCCGGCCATGATTCAGGCCGACAGTACAGATCGGTAGGAAGATGAAGTCCGGGAGCTGGAAGAACGAGGGCCGCAGCCTATGCAAGGCCGCTAGATCCGTGCCACGGGGGCCGCACCACGCCACCACTGAGGGCGAGACTATAATCCGGGCCGCCGTCCTAGTTCGGTACGTAGATTACAAATAGCGTTGTTCGCCAGATCAAATACATTCTTTTCTCCTGTTCTCAATGAATGTTCCAGGTGGGCTCGTAGCCTAGCCCGCAGCAACGCCTCAGCATTGTGGGTCAGAAATGGATCTTTCTCTACGAAACGCCATGACTTCTCAAACGCCGCGCTTACCAGAGTATCGAGTGTGTGCTCCTGCGTGGGCGAAGTGTGATCCATGGATAGAAACTCCAACAAGATATCCTTTTTCAGCAACGACTCGCCGCTGGTCAGAGAAGGTAGGTTGAAAGCGGCGCTTAAGCGGGGCGGGGAGTAACCCGCAGTCATTCAGCTCGTGAACCCACGCCTATACAGGTGCTTGTTGAAGCGATGATCACTGCTGCTGTGCAAAGTGGCTTCAGTACTTCACAAATTCGGTATTCTAGTAAACTTTGCTAAGATTGGCGCCTCACGTGATGGATAAAATCTATCGTCCATCCGCAGGACGAATCCGTCAGCTCGGCGGGCTGGGACGCCTGGCGCAGCAGAGGCCAGCGCGAGGCTGACATATCCGCTGCTGCGTCCGAGGCCGCTTGCGGCCGAGTGGTTGTCGTGACTTCAGCTCACATGTCCGCTCAGAATTGCGGAAGCCGAACAAAACGACCGGAGTTCGTCTTTGGAGAAGTCGAACAGTCCTGATGGATCCGTGCTGGTCGCAAGGACGATCGCTCGCCGGTGCCCACCGAAAGTCGCTCGAGCCGCACTTTCTTCGAGCGCCGTATCTTATGGGCTGCATCGAAACAAATGACGTTCTGACCAGGCATAAATTGCTCCCGCTATCTGATGTGGATCCTGCTCTCGGAATCGGCGCGCAGAGTCGGCTGCCCACATAGGGGGCGAGTGTGGCGCCTTTGCGCAGATGCTGAAGCGATAGATCGGCAACACCTGACATCTGTCGCAGGTGCGTCAATCTTCGTCAGGAAAAATCGACGGGGAGGGCGTTGCCGAAAGCTGAAGTCGATCCGGTCCCTGGCCTCAATGTTTCGTTGGCGGACGCGAGGGAGCGCCGAGGGAAGCCAGCTGGACTTAAGTCTGTGCTCTATGCCCAAGCGCAGTGTGATTGCCGGTCCACTGCGACGTACTTCTTGACCTTTGTGGCGTCTTCCAAAATGGGGAACTGAAACAAACGGCTTCCTCGGCAGGCACGGGGCGCGAGCTTGCGGAATTATCTCGTCGCAAACAGGCGAGCAGGATCTACAACCGGCTCAGCGTGACGCGCCACATTGCCTGGGTCATCGATTGATCGCACAAACGATACTCCCGCGTGCATTAGATCTTGAACGCCGGAAGGAGGGCGAGCAGTAGACCTACAACGGGTCAGAATCGGCGGTCGATAGGATGCTGAAGACGTGCAAAACGATCCGCCTCCGAGATCCTGCTAAGGATCAGGCTGGAATTTCCTTTCAAGCGCGCCATCGCGAGAGAGTTGCTCATGGAGCGGCCACACGCGTGGGCGAGGCACATTAACTGCGGTGGTAAACAATCCAAGTTCCGTCAATTGCTGTAGTCTTGCTCGCCTGATCGGGAATCAAATGTTCTGAGTACACTATGCTGAATCTTGCCTAAGGCCGTTCGCGGCAATTCCTCCGTGAAAATGATTTCGCGGGGCACTTTGAAACGCGCGAGATGCGATTGCGCATGCGTTACGAGAGCCTCTGCGTTCGTCCCGGCTCCGGGGCGCGTGATCACATAAGCGACCGGTACCTCGTCCCATAATGGATCCGGCCGGCCAATGACCGCGCACTCTGCAACGTCAGTGTGCTCCAGGAGTACACGTTCGACCTCCGCCGGATAGATGTTTTCCCCGCCGGAAATAATCAGGTTTTTCTTGCGGTCATGAACCCAAAAATAGCCGTCGCGATCGCGAGAGGCGATGTCGCCAGTGCGATACCAGCCGTCATGCATCGCCTCGCGCGTGGCTGCTTGATTGTCCCAATACGCGTACAATACGTTTGGGCCGCGCACTGCGATCTCACCCGGCGTCCCCGCGGGCAACTCGTTGCCGGCATCGTCCATCACGATCGCTTCACAGCACAGTCCGGGTAGGCCGGTCGACCCCTCCCGCGAAAGGTCACCGCCGAGCCTCGTATAGATCGCAATGGGGCTTGTTTCCGTAGAGCCGTAAACCTGCAGCACGGGCACGCGGCGTGCAACCAAGCGATCGATCAGGTGCTGCGGCACAATCGTTGAACCCACCGAGATCGCTTTCAGCGACGACAGATCGGCCGTCGACCACCTAAGGTCGCCAGTCAAGGTTTG
Source organism: Bradyrhizobium sp. CCGUVB23 (assembly GCF_024199885.1). NCBI lineage: Bacteria > Pseudomonadati > Pseudomonadota > Alphaproteobacteria > Hyphomicrobiales > Nitrobacteraceae > Bradyrhizobium > Bradyrhizobium sp. CCGUVB23. Next base: position 2,124,809 of record NZ_JANADQ010000001.1, on the reverse strand, counting down.
AATGATCGCAGGCACCAAGGCGGTCAAAGTCGGCCGATCATGCTCGAGTGCGGCAAAGGTGGCGTCAGTCGTAAACCGTGAATAGATGCTAACGGTCGCGCCAAGATGCAATGCCGGCGTCGTCTGAATGTTGAGCCCGCCGACGTGAAAAAGCGGCAATACTGTCAGCACATGATCGTCGGATGTGAGGGCGTGCATATGCTGACTCATCACGCCGTTCCACAACAAGGCTTCCTGGCTCAGAACTGCTCCCTTTGGCCGGCCCGTGGTCCCTGAAGTATAGACGATCAGAAGCGGGTCGGTCAGGTCCGCGTTGGGGGTGTAGCTGTCTCGCTGTAATTGCTCCAACAAGCCTTCCCACGCGCGCGTGCCGGAAGACGCAAAGTCGAAGCCCACAGTCGTTACCTGGGGCAGTGTCTCTGCTAGAATCGGCAGAAGTCCTTCAAAAGCCTGCTCGATGACCAGAAGCTTGGCCCCCACATCGGACAAGATAAAAAGCTGCTCGGTAACCGCCAGCCGCCAATTCAAGGGCACCAATATCGCCCCGAGTCGCGCACAAGCGTAGAGGAGAACGAGGTAATCAGGGCGGTTGAGGCTGAGGAGAGCAACGCGATCGCCTCTGTTGACGCCGAGCTCATTTTTCATGGCACGTGCTGCGCGGCCGATGCGTCGATTAAGGTCGGCGTAACTTAAGGTCTCGCCTTCGAAATGGATCGCAGGCTTGTTAGGAGCGAACGCTGCGTTGCGCTCAATCAGTGTGCAGAGATCCACTATTCTTGATCCTCTCTTGGGGTCCATACAGGGCTCTCAGCTGAGTTGTCCGAATCAGCGTTTGTTGGCGTCCATTTGAAGGTTGTAATGTGTTTTACGTTCTGAGGCCGATGTAGCCAAACGGACAAGACATCAGGGCCATTCAACAACCGGCTGAACCGAAATCGCCGGGATCGTGGCGCCCAGGGCTCCGTATAACTCAGGCCGCCGCAGGGGCGGGCTTCGAACCAGACGCGTTCGGCATTGTCGTGGGATCCGATCGGCTGGCATTTTTCGTGTCATTCGCGCCTCACGCCTCAGCACGACTACTGCGGTATCACACTCAACTCGAGATCACGGAAGCTGGTGTAGTTCTGCCGAATCCATTGATGCAGTTCGCTCGAGGAATCCTTTTCATGGCGTAGATAGCCAGTGAAAGACAAACCTAATCGGCAGATAAAGGCGTTCAGAAATACCGGCAGCGCCGCGAAGCGGAGCACGCGGCCCCGCTTCATGTTGTCGAATAATTCGCCGCGGACAACGAACTCGTTATGCACGGTGATCAGTATCTGCGGCGGAACCAGCCGCCGTAGCATCTCATGGGCGCGCGCTGAGACACGGTCGATGTCAGGCATGAACAGGACGATTGGCACGACGTGGTGCAGTATCGCCTCGCTCAAGAAGTCAATTTCGCCGCACATTTTGAAAAACTCATCGAAGGCGTGGAAGCCGAGGTCGATCACCTTGGCCACGCTATCATTGAGGATCAGTCGATCAACTAGCTGCATCTTGCCATAGGTATCCATGACGTCCGCTGTCTCGGTGACAGTGGGGAGGTAGTCGAGCAGCGACGGCTCCTTCAAGTTGAGGTCGAAGGAGAGCACTGTACCGTTCTTCAGCAGCAAGAACTCGCTCAAGAGCCGCGCGATCAGCGTCTTGCCGACCTGCGGGCTCGCAGAGCAGATGATGTAGACTGGGGTTACCAAAACTGCGATCCAGCGCCGCATGAGTCCTCGATTGACTACCTCTCGCCCGCGCGGGTTACCGACTTGGCGCCGGCGAGGTCTGTCAAGTTGATGCGGTCATACTCGCTCCAGACATTGGCAAGCCAATGTCTGACGTAACCGCGCAGCACGAAAGAGTAGTCGGCTGCGTCATCGTGCGGTCCTTTGTTCGCGACAAAATTGACGAACGGGACGGAAGCGACTTCGACCTGTTCATAGGCCATCTCGTTGAGCTTCGGGATCGTTAAGTCAGTGGCGTCTTTGATGCGGCGGAAATAGGAACTGTACGTCGCCTGGTCCCATTGAAAGAACTGCGTGTCGTTGATGAAGTTCTTGACCAGGTAGTATTTTGCACCGGCCATGAAGTTGCTCGTTTCGGCGATCTCGTCCAGCGAGGCGATAGACGATCCCAATACATGGAATACGGCAAAGGTGATTTGCCCCGATCGCGCGGCGTCCAAAAAACCTATATCGCGCAGCGACGCTAGCGCTGGGGACATCAGTCCTGCGCGCACGTCGATCACGCTGACGGATAGGCCGGAGTTCAGCGTGTCGAAAATCTTCATCTGGTCCGCGGTCCTCGTCATATCCACGATTTCGGTGATCGCGGGGTGAAAGCGCTTGAGCGTCCCGCGCGGCGACTCGGTGTCAAATGCGCGTGTCTGCACATTATTCGCGCTGAAATAATCCAAAAGGGTCCGAGACACGGTCGTTTTGCCGACCCCTCCCTTGTCCGCGCCGATCACAATAACAACTGGCTTTACCATAGAAGTCCTCTCAAGATGCTCGTTCAATCCATGCGACCGCGAAGCGCGCGGCCTGCGTGTCTGCGGTCGTGCCTTCGACGCCATCATGGCCCAATGTGGAGTTCGTTCGATTTGTGAATAGTGACGGCCGCTGCTGTTGAGGATGCGGCTGTCCATCGTCGCTCTGGAAGAAATGGTATCTTAGTTCATGTTTGCGTTTCCATCTCCGAGTGGCTTACTGAAGCGATGGCGACATCGCGTTGTCATACGAACCTCCGGACGGGCGGCATCATCGGACCAATCACATCCGAAAGCACGATTGCGACCGCAGCGACAAAAGTACGCTTGTCCCAACCCCTGCCTTCTCGAAGACCTCGATGCGCCAACAACAACGACTTCGGGCCGCGGCTGAAGGTTTGGAAAGAGCGGATGCGCATGGGTCGGTCCTACTAGTCAGGTGAGACAGATCGCCAGACCGGCGTTCTCGAGCGCTTGTAGGATCGCACTTGCAACATGTTGAGCGTCGCCCTTGTGCTCGCCGATCTGGCTAGATGCCACGACGCCGGTGATTATGGAGTACGCTTTCTGTCGCTCGGCGAAGGTGTCTTCAACATAGTCGCCGCACGCCTTGCAATCGATCACAGGACGGCCGCTCCATGGGTCATGTGATGCGGTTTGATCTCTGGCATGACATTTGGGGCACTGCATGTATCAGGCTTTCGGCGTGCTTTGGTTTGCGAGTGATCTTTGTCGATGAAAACAACTTTGCTTCCGGAGGAAGTGAGTTGCGCGTCGGAAGGCTCGTCCAGGTGAGTTGGAGTCATCCTTTTTGTGAAGCGTAGGTCGGCGCGGGGCATCGCTTGTCCAAGTCGTCGCGCGCGAAGCGCGACCTACATTCTGAAGATGCCGTAATGTGGCACTTCGATTGGAGTATTAAGCGAAGCACTCAATGCGATTGAGAGTGCGTTTCTGGTGTCTCTGGGATCAAGAATGCCGTCATCCCAAAGCTCGGATGTTGCATAATAGGCACTCGATCGCTCCCGATACTCATCCAAAATCGGCTCTCGAATGGCCGCCAATTCTTGGTCGGACAAACGCCCGCCGTCACGGGCCAATTGCCTCGCCTTGACATGGGTTAGCACGCCAGCCGCTTGCTCCGCCCCCATGGCCGAAATCTGAGAGTGTGGCCAGGTAAACATAAAGCGTGGATCGAAGGCTCGACCAGCCATGGCGTATGTCCCCGCACCATGAGAGCCGTTGCAAATCACTGTAAGTTTCGGGACCTCCGCTCCGGAGACGGCCATGATGAGCTTGGCACCGTCCTTCGTGATGCCGCGTTCTTCGTATTCCCGTCCAACCATGAAGCCGGTGGTGTTCTGCAGGAAGAGCAAGGGCGTCCGGTTGTTGTCGCAGAGTTGTATGAAGTGGGCGCCCTTCAGAACACTCTCGTTCTGCAACACGCCGTTGTTTGCGATTACCCCGATCTGGTATCCATGGAGTCGCGCGAAACCGCATACCAGGGATTGGCCATAGCGGGGCTGGTACTCGTGGAACCGGCTGCCATCAACGAGGCGCGCGATGATCTCCCGCATGTCGAACTGAGCGCGAGGATCCCTTGGAATAATGCCGTATAGTTCGGATGGATCATAGGCGGGGGGCTCCGGAGCAGATTGAGCAATCGCTTCTTTCGTTGGACGCTTCATCTGATCAACAATGTCCCGCGCAATGGCAATCGCATGCATCTCGGAAGCCGCGAAGTAGTCACTCGTTCCCGAAACGCTCGTATGCATGCGAGCTCCACCGAGCTCTTCTGCAGATACCACCTCTCCGGTGGCGGCCTTTACGACTGGAGGTCCGCCGAGAAAGATGGCCCCGGTCCCCTGCACGATGATATTGTAATCGCTCAGCGCCGGAACGTAGGCTCCTCCCGCGGTACAGTGCCCCATTACGATGGCAACCTGCGGCACCCCCATCTTGGAGAGGACTGATTGGTTACGCAGAATCCGACCTGCGTGATAGCGATCAGCGAAGAACTCTGCCTGCAAAGGCAAGAATCCGCCGGCGCAGTCACAAAGATGAACCACCATCAGGCGGTTCTCAATTGCGATATCCAAGGCGCGTACGATCTTTTTCACGGATAGTGGATACCAAGCGCCACCCTTCACACTGGCATCATCCGCATGAACAATGACCTCGCGACCCGCCACTATGCCGATGCCGACGATCTGCGCTGCACACGGCACCTCGCCGTCGTAGGCCTTGTTGGCAGCGAGAGCCGAAAGCTCGAGAAACGGAGTGTGGGGATCAAGTAACGCCTCGATCCGATCACGAACGAATAGCTTGTTTTGCTGCCGCAGGCGCCCAAGATCTCGTGCCGGTCGGTCGAAGCGAGCTGAACGCTGGCGCTCCTTCAATTCGGTCGCAAGTCGTCGGTTATGGAGCTCGTTGAGGCGAAATTCTTGCGACTTGGTGTCCACCCGGGAAACAATCCGCTGCACGTCAGCGCCCTTCCTCGGAAAATGTAACCAGTGCGGAGTCTCGTTCGAAGCTGTCGCCTACGCCAAAATGAATGCGCTCGACCACACCGCCCCGAGGAGCGCGTACGACGAATTCCAATTTCATACTTTCGACCAACATCAGCGTCGCGCCTGCAGACACGACATCACCACGCGAAACCTTGGTTGCAATCACGACGCCAGGCATCGGTGCGCGAGCCACAAGATGGCTCGCCTGCTCATCCAAGCAAGCGAGCGTTCGCAGTTGATCGCGATATCGTAGAATGTACGTCCTGCCGCGGATATGCAGGTAAAGCATATCGCCGTCGATTGCGAATTTGACCGGAATGGTGTCGCTCGCAATGACAAGGGTACCACTACCGTCGAGTTCGTGTGAAAACGACACCGGCGCAAATACCTCGTCGTCCAGGTGAAGACGATAGCCGTGTTGGCTAGGTGAAAGCCATAATTCATAGTTCTCGGCATCAAGCGCAAAGGAGTGCTTCACCTCAATTTCTCCACTGGCCGATCTCTGCATGGAGCGTGGGCACGGCGTCTGCTGAGTCGCGAACGGGCCGCGTCAGAAGCGCGGCGGCCGCTAGGACGGCGGGTAGGTCACTCGCACGTTGGCCAGCCGCCACGTGGGGGTTCTCGTCGAGATAGCCGGTATGAATCTGTCCGCTCAAAAACGTCTCGTCAGCGAACAGACGCGCAAGGAAATCTATGTTTGTCTCGCAGCCAAGAAGAACCAACTCGCGCATTACGCGTTCCGACGCTAATGCGGCGTCACGGCGCGTAGACGAATGTACAACGACCTTTGCGAGTATGGGATCGAATGCCGTCGTGATCTGCTGACCTTGAACAATGCCGCTGTCGATTCGTACCCCCTCGCGCTGAGGGTACTCCAGCATGAGTATTTTTCCGGTCGTCGGAACGTAGTCGCGTTCAGGAGCTTCAGCGTATATTCTGGCCTCAATCGCGTGGCCTTTAGAGACGATATCGGACTGTGAAAGGCGAAGCGGGCGACCTGCGGCGATATGAAGTTGCTCGGCAACGAGATCGATGCCGGTGACCATCTCGGTTACAGGATGCTCAACCTGAAGCCGAGTATTCATCTCGAGAAAATAGAATTCTCTCCCATCGAAGATGAATTCGACAGTTCCAGCATTTTGATAGTTAGCGCTACGAGCGATGCCGACCGCTATTTCGCAGACCTCTTTACGCAATTCTGGCGACAAGGCAGGTGAGGGTGTCTCCTCAATGAGTTTCTGGAAGCGGCGTTGCACCGAGCACTCTCGTTCGAAAAGGTGGATCACGTTTCCGAAGGAATCGCCTAGCACCTGCACTTCGATGTGGCGAGGGTTTTCAGCATATCGCTCGACATAGAGCCGGCCATCATCGAAGTAACGTAGCCCCTCACGGCGCGCGTGCGCGATCGCGTCATCAAGGGTGTCGAGATTGCGAACAATCCGCATGCCCTTGCCGCCGCCGGCAGCGGAAGGTTTGACCAGTAAAGGTAGGCCAAGGGCTCGCGCTCTGGAAGGGAAGGTCTCTGGATCGTCTTCCTCGACGGCGGAAGGCGCGACGGGAAATCCGCTCCGCTGAACAAAACGGCGGGCGCGAATTTTATCGCCCATCAGTTCGATGCTTTCCGAACTCGGCCCGACGAATGCAATGCCTGCCCTTTCAACAGCTCTCGCAAACTCCGCGCTCTCCGACAGAAATCCATAGCCAGGATGCAAGGCGCCGGCCCTTGCTCTGCAGGCGGAAGCGATCATTTGATCGGCATCGAGATAGGCCGCGATGGGGGAGCAACCGTCGATGGCGATCGCGGTGTCCGCCATGGAAACCGCTGGCGAGTCTGCATCGACATCGTGATAGACGATTGCGGAGCGTAACCCCAATTTGCGCAACGTCTTGATGATGCGCACGGCTATCTCGCCCCTATTGGCGATCAGGACCGTATCGAAGGGTAGTGTTTGCATCGCGTATTCGTCCAAGGAGGGCGGAATTCCGACGTTCGAGAGGTGTTGGTCCACGAGCAAGTGCACGCGCTCGTCACGCAAAGGCGAAATAGCAACGATGCCCGTCGGATCCGGCTCGAGCGAGGCCGACCGGGACCAATCGAAGCCGCGCCGAAGTCATTTCGAGCCTGCTTTTGCCTTTGCGCTATCATGCGTTGACATCACGTAGCGACACTGGTCACTCAAGCTGCTGAACTTAGTTCGGAGACAAGCAGTGATTGCCTCGACATCCGGTATGACGCCGCTGCAGAGCCGAAACACGTCCGGTGTGCAAGCCCTCTGCGCCTCCTCTGTTGCCGGTTTATCTCGGGCGACGGCGCGCTCAAGGGTGAGAGAGAGCATGGTCGCAAACGCAACGAAAGCTATTACATTGCAACCGGTTCTATAGGCCCAGAGAGCGAGGGGACACAGGCGTCGAGTCAAGAGGTCCTCTTTGATGGTTGATTGGCGCCGTATTGAGCGTCGTGCGCGACGGTCAACGGCTCCTGCAATAGACAGTTGGCCAAGGGTTCAGATCAGCGACTATCGCGGCAAGAGCGCGCGTTTTAACTCACGGGCGGGGCGCTGCTCTGAGCCATAGTGACGGTGACTTCAAGTGAGCTCGAATGCATCCGAAAGCGACAGATGAGGGGCAATTGCAACGCGCGTCTCGGGACGCAGGTGAACTGCACATCGATCATTGTCATCACAGTGTTCCGTGTCGGACATCCTCGTGACGCGTAGGAGGGGTGCTGTATCGGACATATCGCGTTTGTGACGTTGAGCACGAACCACGATGCGACATCGAATTGGCGAACTGAATGGAATTCTCTTGCGATGGGCGGCGGAGAGGTGCGCATGCTCGGCATCGAGTTCAGAGTACTCGCTCTCTTTCGCCTGACTTGGGCCAAAGGCGGCAAGCAATTCAAGGTCTAGAGGAAGTCGGCGATCGCGTTTTCGGGCGAGGGTGTCTGGATCTTGATAGCGTCGTCGGGGGTGAACATAAAGACGGTGGGACATTGGCGATCCTTAGACTCCTTGGAGACGTTGGCCTCGCCGGAGACCTCCATCACTTGTTCGAGATCGTACAATTTGACGCCACGTGCGATTCAAGCCCTCCGAGCGGTTGGTTTGACGAAATTGTGTGAATTCGTATGGCGGCGGCAGGCACCTCATTCGCGACAATGTTTAGAAGGCAAGGCGACAAGAAAGATAGAGAAAGATAGAGGGTGAAACGATTTCGCGGCTCAGCCCACCAAATCGCAAAGTTGATCGTGGCCGATCCTGTGTGATTGCGAGGCAAAAGTTGACGTCAGTCGCCAAACGGGACCACTCGTCGACAAAAGGCAAAAAAGGCCCGTTCGCCGTCCGCCCACGCGGAGATGAGGCGAGCGGTCAAGCAGGCAAAGACGGTGGCATGAGAAGGGGTAGCGCTTCCGAAGCGAGCCGAACAAGCAGCTGTCAGCCCAACTTCGACGTGCTCGATTGCTGCGTTGCGAATTGAAAGCCCAAGTCCTCAGGCTCAATAAGGAGAGCAGGGTCGCGGCTGCAGCCAACTAGATTTGGTAGGCAACAAAGGAATGGCTTGAATCTTACGTAACGTCACATTGTAGGCGTGGAGAGCGCAATATGAACGGAATATGAAAGGTATGCACCATGCATGAATGGCGCATTTTTCAATTGAATACGCTCCCCACTTACATGCTCGGCAGAGAGCATGGCATCGTGACGCCGGCTGCCGACTATCCTCTCGCCAATAATTGCGGCCGGTCTAAGGAAGACGAGCAAGAGCAGGCCAAAAATATATGGGCCGACTGCTTCGCACCTCAGGATCGGATCAAGTACATCCGTAAAAATCGCTCGCAGTTTGAGTTCCGCGACTACAATCAGATGATGGACGTCGTGCGGGGCCGCTGCTTCACCGGTTGCGCATTGGAGCTAGTCAACTGGCGCAATCGATTCAGGGTAAGGGCGTGGCGCGTCGTCCTATTGTTCTGCCTCGCCACATGGATGGCCATTGTCTTCGCCGTGGTTCGAGCAGTCAGTTGAACGTTGGCACGCGAAGTCATTACAAGCAGAGAGATCTGAGCATTGTCGGATCGGTAGAGTGTCGAGGAACCGTGCGAACATCTGCGAGTCCGGCACTCGCTGGCAATCCGTCGAGCCAAGAATTCGTCAAACGAGGTGGTCGTCCATTGCCCATCGGTGCAGAGACTTGGTAGGGGCGATGCTTTGGCCTATGTGAGCGCACCAGCGGTGCCGGAAATCGGTTGCTCTGGCGCGACTTCGGCGATCGAGTGACGAGATCAGATATCGGCGATCTGCCGAAAGTCGCCTCGGACGCGTCGAGCCGCCGACGCTAGGGCGAAAGCAGCTCGATTTCTCTTTTTGGCATTGTCATGACTGTTCTTCATCGTGTTACGATGAGGAGCGAGGTCTATTAGTATTCAAGCGGCAGCCACAAGGGCGATAATCAACTTAACGAGAAGACCAAGTTCGATTTGAGTAAAAGATGCACGTCCTAGGATGAGTTTGGCGATGTCTGTCCGGTTGGAAGGAGTTCGCAAGCTTGGGGGTAACGCCAAGACTGCTTCATCAAAAAGCCGTCCCAGCTTCAAAAGCTGTTCCGGCTCGTACAGTTTGCTGGACTCGTGCTCGATGCGGTTCGCTTTCCCTCCTGTGACTGCACTATCAGTTTGTTCGTCAACTTTCGAGCACATGTCGAGCTTCGCCGCTACTAGCTCGTTTGTAAGTGCATTGAGGATCCGAGTTGCTTCAAGCGCGCTCTGGTCCTCGCAGATTAGTCTTGCAATCTCTTCGATTTGTAATTCGATCCTCTGTTTAAGATGTTGAACACGGGAGTTGCAGCAACGTGAGTCCGCAGCACGCTCTCCAGGCGGCGCAGTGGGCAAATGTGGGTCAGCATCAGTTTTAAGTCGAATGGGAGATGAGTTGGCGAAAGCGCGAAAAGGAAGAGCGAAATATCGAAGGAGCTGCGCAAAAAAACCAAATGCCATCACCCGATATGCTTGGTTCAGGCGCTCAACTGGCCTCGATTTTCGAGATACGTACACTGTCAAAGTCATAGCTGCCTCATGCATCGTTCTGGTCCACGAATCTTCTATTGCGACGCGCTGGCCTCCAGCGCGCGGGAGGATGCTGCCCGATAAGACCTGCTGATAACCGTTCGAAAGGCCTTCCTGGAGCCTTACCGTTGAACAGGTGGCGAATTAGTCCACCTGGAGCAACCGCCCTCAACAGTCGACGATTAATTCTCATGACCCGCTCCATCCCCGAGCTCAAGCGCTGCGTTGACTAGCAGCATTCATTGGGATTGGTAAAATAGATTGTTGTGATGCAGCGCATTCACCCCATGGATAGAATGAGCGAGCAATGACGTATTCCGGATTATGTCCGCGGCAATTGAAATTGCCGTTGATGCCGCGCTACGACCACGATTCCTTCGTGCCTGGTCGAGCTTGGCGCTGGGGAGTTGCCGAACGGTGGGCCAAGGAGTGAGTTTTCTCGCGCTGCGACACAGATTAGGTGAAGCAGAGGAAACGGTCGCCTTCGAATAAGTCTGACTTCGAATCGAGGGGGAGCTGACCGGCAGATTGAGACAGAATTTCGGCAGTAAACGCCTCGATCACTGAATGCGGAATCCCTGCGCGTTGGTCAGGGCACGATGCAATGCCGAGTAATCACTGGTCGTTCGTGCTTTACAAGGCTAGCTAGACGCGGGTTGAGTTTTCAGCAAGCCTGAGCGTGGCGGCGTTCCGAGAACAATTCGCGACATGAATCCAAGGTCGTGCACAATCCAGCGGATGCCTGTTGCAACCACAATGATCGTCACGCCAAGCGCAATCGCGACGGCAATTCTGGTCGGGAGATCCCAGAGTTCTCCGAACTGGACCAGGTCCATGAGACGGAAGACGCTCGCTTGGAGGAGGTAAAGGAGCAGCGTGCTCTGACCCAGGTCCATTGCGATAAAGCGAGCGACCCGACTTGAACTACAAAAAAATTCCAGCATCGCAGCATAACTCCCGCGGCGACAGCAGAGGCCGCTGCAGGGCCAACGAACATTAGCAATACTTGTTTGGCCGACTGAACATCGTCAATCAGAACGAGATTGTTGTAGGCATAAGTCTCCTTGCCCCAAGCAAGAAAGCACGCGCAAGCGAGACCAGAGAGCAAGAGGAGCGAAAGAGAATTGTAGCGGACGGAGGCGCTCGTCCGCCAGCCAGAAGACCTGGCAAGCAAGAACCCAAGACAAAAGAATGCCTAAGTGTACCTGATCAAGGGGACTATCGAAAATGTGACCGGTGCGAGTGCGATCAGAACAGCAGACATGGATATCATCCATGTCGATCGCAGATTGGCAACGATGAGAAGCCCAACGACAACAAAGGAAGCAAAGGTTGCCCATATAAACCAATATGTGCCAGCGAATTCTCTTGAGAAGTCCAGCACGCCGCTCGCTACGCTTGGCGCGGGCGAAAATGCGGCCAGCTTAGCTGCTTCCGTGAATGTGCACCAAAACAGCATAGGCAACAACAACTGCACCGCGCGGTCTTTGACGCTGCGAGCGAACGCTTTTCGCAAAAGTGCGCCCGAGGAAAGATATCCGCTGAGTGCCATAAAGAGAGGCATATGAAACATGTAGATCGACTTGAAATATGCCGAATACCAATACTCATCAGCTCTGATGATGACATATTGTAATAGGTGTCCAACGATCACCAGAATAATGAGAATCCCTTTGGCAAAATCAAAACTCAGATCCCTGTCAGCTGAGCGCGAGCTACGTTCTGTTGACGCTGTTGCTATCTGATCGGTCATCAAGCCTCTAACCGTTTCTTTCCTGCATCCGCTGGCGGATTGGCCGGTTCGGTTCTGCTCTATTTCCGTTCTCAATGGAAGATGACCGCGACTCTCGATGTCGCTTTGTAGATTTCAAACGCTCTTCGGATGCGGCCGGATCGACGCAATGAGTCCATTGTCGATCCGAAAACGTGCGTACTATTTACAACGTTAGCCAAATCGGATTGCTGGCGCACGGCTATCTGCTTCAGATGCCTAGCAATAGAACGTTCGTGGAGTCGTTAGGATTGAATTCGCGGATCGCCCGTGTTCAGCAACTCTCGATCGTACCCGCCACCATTTTGAAAGTGGTATTAGGGCCTCGTCGCGCGATTAGATTGTGCACGCTTGTCGTGTCTGTTGAAAACGCGTCACTGCAGCCGGCAACGCAAGCGATCATAGCCTCTAGCGGGCGGCAATCGTCTCAAGGTTGTGTCTGGTAAGATGCGATAAGTGGGGATATGCCGGGCGCCTACATTTTCCGAGGCCGCCCCGTGAGGGTTCGAAGACCGCGTCCCCGCTACGGATCGCTCAGACAAGCGGAAATCTGAAACTCCCGCCAACGCGCAGAAATTGTCATGTTGCGGAATATATGGCAGAGTCTATTTAAGCCTAGTTTAATCGACCGGACGGTCGAATGTCGCAGGACCCTCTCAAGCCGCCTCAGTTCGACATGGAAAGACATGACGATTCGGTGGTCCTTTGGGAAGACGATGATTGGGTCTTCTGCCGCGCGTGGCGTCCGGACGCCGATGGCAACCGGCAACCAGTTCTGGTTGTGCGCACCGCTCCGGCGCACCCTCCGCGTGCTGCGCTCGACCGCCTGGCCCATGAGTATGAACTAAGGGAAGGGCTCGACCGGGAATGGGCGGTGCGGCCTCTGGAGCTACTCCGCGAAGCTGGCCGAACCACTCTGGTTCTGGAGGATCCGTCCGGTGAACCCCTGGTTCGCCTGCTGGGGGTACCTTTGGAGCTGAACTGCTTTCTGGATCTGGCCATTAGCATCACCGCAACTCTAGGTAACATTCACCGGAATGGCTTAGTGCATAAAGACGTGAAGCCAGCTCATATTCTGGTCAATTGCCCAGACGGACAGGTTCGGTTCACCGGATTTGGCCTTGCTTCGCGCCACCCGCGCGAGCGGCAGGCGAGCGAGCCGCCCGAGTTCATCGCGGGCACACTGCCCTACATGGCGCCAGAACAGACCGGGCGGATGAATCGCTCCATAGATTCTCGCAGTGACCTCTATTCACTCGGCGTCACGTTCTACGAGATGCTCACAGGCACACTGCCGTTCGCCGCGTCAGATCCAATGGAGTGGATCCACTGTCATATCGCCAGAAAGCCAATATCACCGCGAGAGAAAGCAGAAGGCATCCCGGAGCCGATCTCCCGAATAGTGATGAAGCTACTCGCCAAGGCTGCGGAGGATCGTTACCAAACGGCCGCCGGTGTTGAGCACGATCTGCGGCGCTGCCTCGTCGAATGGTCGAGCCGGCGACGTATCGCCCCCTTTGTGCTAGCCGAACAAGATACGCCGGATCGCCTGCTGATCCCCGAGAAGCTCTACGGGAGAGGCGCCGAGATCGAGGCGTTGCTCGCGGCTTTCGATCGCGTGGTCAAGAGCGGCGCCCCGAGGTTAGTACTTGTCGCCGGTTACTCCGGCATCGGCAAGTCATCCGTTGTCCACGAGCTGCATAAAGCTCTGGTGCCCTCGCGTGGGGTCTTCGCGTCGGGCAAATTTGATCAATTCAAGCGTGACATCCCCTACTCGACGCTAGTTCAGGCATTTCAGGGTGTTGTCCGGCCTCTTCTCGGCCAAAGTGACGCTGAGCTCGCGAATTGGCGCAACGCACTCCTGGATGCGCTCGGTCCGAACGGACGACTAATGATCGACCTGATTCCCGACCTAGGGCTGATCATCGGCGAGCAGCCTGCCGTTCCGGAGCTTCCGCCCCAGCAAGCACAAACTCGCTTCCAACTGGCCTTTCGCCGGTTTGTCGGCGTTTTCGCCCGCCAACATCATCCGTTGGTGATCTTCCTTGACGATTTGCAGTGGTTCGATGCGGCAACTCTTGACGTGCTCGAGCATCTTCTGGCCGAGGCCGACCTGCAACTGCTGCTCATCGGTGCGTACCGGAGCAACGAGGTCGATTCCAGCCATCCACTGAAACGCAAACTCGATAGCATTAACAGCACCGGGAAGAACATAGAGGAGATCGCGCTTCCGCCGCTGAGCCCTGAGCATGTCGAGCAGCTAATCGCGGATGCATTTCGCTGCGAGCCAAAGCGCGCAGCGCCACTTGCGCGGTTAGTTCACCAGAAGACTGTGGGCAATCCGTTCTTTGTCATTCAATTCGTTTCTGCTCTCGCCGCAGAGAAACTATTGAGCTTCGATCACAGCGCGGCGCGCTGGACTTGGGATCTCGAACGCATCCACGCAAAGGGATACACCGATAACGTAGTGGACCTGATGGTCGGGAAACTCACCCGCCTGCCGGCCGCAACTCAGAACGCGCTACAGCAGCTTGCCTGTTTCGGTAACACCGCCGAAACTTCGGAACTTTCAATTGTTTTCGGGACTTCAGAGGCGCGGGTACACGCGCTGCTGTGGCCAGCCATCCATCAGGGTCTAGTCGAGCGGCACGCACACACAACTTATAGTTTCATTCACGATCGAATTCAGGAGGCGGCCTACTTGTTAGTCCCGGAGGTATCGCGCGCTCCGGCTCATCTGCGGATTGGCAGGATGCTCGCGGCACATACACCTGCGGAGAGCCGTCGAGCGGCTATCTTCAATATCGTTAATCAGCTCGATCGAGGTCTGTCGCTAATAACCTCCAGTAAGGAACGAGAGCAGCTCGCAGAGTTCAACCTGATCGCCGGCCAGCGCGCCAAAGCGTCCGCAGCTTATGCATCTGCACTCACCTACCTGATTGCCGGTATTGCGCTGCTTGCGAATGACTCGTGGCAAAATCAACGCGAGCTCACCTTCGCACTGGAGTTGAACCGGTCCGAATGCGAATTCCTGATCGGCGAGCTGGATGTCGCCGAGGAGCGCCTATCCGCGCTTTCCAAGCGCACTATGCATGCGGTCGAGCAAGCAAGTGTAGCATGTTTGCGAGTGGACCTGTACCTAACGCGCGGCCACAACGCGCGTGCGGTGGCGGTAGGTCTCGAATATTTGCGCTGCGTCGGGATTGAGTGGTCGCCACGTCCAACGCAGGAGGAGGCTCAATCCGAATATCAGCTGATGTGGTCAAAGATCGCTGATGGCCAGATTGAGAAAATTGCAGATTTGCCTTTAATGAAGGACGAGACATGCCTCGCTATTTTGGCCGTCTTGACTCGGATCCTGCCTCCGGCCGCGTTTACTGACGCCAACCTGCCTACCTTGGTAATATGCCGAGCGGTGAATCTTAGCCTCGACCACGGCAACTCTGACGCTTCGTGTGCGCACTACGCTTGGCTTAACCGGGTCTTAGGTGGCCGGTTCGGTGACTATCAAGCCGCTTATCGTTTTGGTCAGCTCGCCTGCGATCTGGTCGATCGTCGTGGGTTGGTCCGTTTTCAGGCTCCGGTCTACCTGGCCGTCGGATCCACAGTGATCCCTTGGATCAGACACATCCGGGCCGGTCGCGACTTGATAACGCGGGCGTTCAAGGCGGCCACCGAAGTCGGCGATCTCGTTTATGAGGCCTATAGTCTGGCGCATTTGACCTCAAGCATGATCAGCGCGGGCGATCCTCTGAAAGACGTACAGAGCGAAATAGCGAGAAACCTTGCTACCGTTCGTAAGATGAAGTTCCGCTTCGCGGCCGACATCATCGGTCTGCAGCTCGGATTCGTTCGCACCATGCGTGGCCTCACGCGCACATTCGGCTGCTTTGATGGTCACGAAATTGACGAACTGGCCGTCGAGTGGTCGCTCGAGCAAGGTCCAGAAGTAGCCGCTCTTGGAGCCATCTATTGGACCCGTAAGCTTCAGGCGCGTTTCTTTGCGGGTGACTACGTCGCCGCGATCAATGCGAGGTCAAAGGCAGAACCTCTAATATGGACCGTACCGACGGAAGGCTCAACAGCGGATTTCCACTTCTACGGTGCGCTGGCTCACTCTTGTCATTGCGACGGTGCAGTCGCGAGTGAAGAGCAAGAGCATCGAGGTATCATAGACGCCCATCACAAACAGCTTCTGGCGTGGGTGACGAATTGCCCTCAGAATTTTGAACACCGAGCTGCTTTGGTTGCGGCCGAAATAGCAAGGCTTGACAATCGCGATGTAGAAGCAATGCGGCTCTACGAGCACTCCATACGATCCGCAGCGGCCGACGGTTTTCTTCATCATGAGGCGATCGCCTGCGAGCTTGCGGGGCGATTTTACGCTGCGCGTGGGTATGAGAGGATCGCAAAGACTTATCTGAGAGATGCACGGCACAACTATCTGCGTTGGGGAGCGGATGGAAAAGTGCGACAGCTCGGCGAGTTGTTTCCTTATCTGAATGAGGAGGATGACGCGCGAGCCCTGTCCGGCACGAGCATAGGAGCGCCGGTTGAAAATCTAGACCTTGCTACGGTTATCAAAGTCTCGCAGGCGGTCTCCGGTGAGATCATTCTGCAGAGGCTCATTGATAGACTCATGCGTACCGCCATTGAGCAGGCCGGTGCCGAGCGAGGTCTGCTGATCTTGCTCCGTGGCAATGAACCGCGGATCGAGGCAGAAGCCACAACCGGCAGTCAAGCGCTCGTTGTGCACATGCATGAGCAATCGGTGACCGCGGCAGCCCTCCCAGAATCGGTGCTCCACTATGTCATGCGCACCGGTGAAAACGTCATTCTCGAGAATGCTGCCGTCCAATCTTCATTTGCTAACGACCCCTATATCCGCGAACACGGGTCGCGTTCCGTTCTGTGCCTTCCCCTCATCACTCAATCCAAGCTCATCGGTCTGCTCTACCTCGAAAACAACCTGGCGCCTGGCATCTTCGCGCTGGCGCGGAGTTCGGTGCTAAAGCTGCTCGCCTCGCAAGCAGCAATAGCCCTAGAAAACAGTCGGTTGTACCGTGATGTTCAGGAACGTGAAACGAAAATCCGCCGCCTGGTCGACGCCAACATTATCGGGATCTTTATCTTTAGCGATGAGGGGGAAATTATCGAAGCTAATCATGCCTTTCTCGAGATAGTTGGATACGACCGCGAAGATCTCGTCGCGGGCCGGGTGCGCTGGAACGAGCTAACTCCCCCAGACTGGAAGGCGCGCACTGCGCGCGCCGAGACGGAGATGCGAATGACTGGAGCTGTCCAAGCTTTCGAGAAGGAGTACATCCGCAAGGATGGTACCCGCGTGCCGGTTCTGATCGGCGCAGCCGGGTTCGATGTGCGACAGGATCAGGGTGTTGCGTTTGTGGTTGATTTGACTGAACGCAAGCGGGCGGAAGCCGAAGCCCGCGAAAGCGAGCGGCGGTATCGTGAGACCCTGATCGAGCTCGCACACGCAAATCGCGTCACCACAATGGGGCAATTGACGGCCTCGATCGCGCACGAAGTCAACCAACCCATCGGTGCGGTCGTCAGCAACGCGGAGGCCGGTCTAAACTGGCTCGATGCGCAGCCGCCAAACCTGCAACGGGTCCGGCAGACATTCGGTCGGATTCTCAGCGATGCCGTGCGAGCTGGAGAGATCATCGATCGGATCCGCGCGCTAATCAGGAACGCGCCTCCACAAAAGTCCCCCTTGGCGATCAATGATGTGGTACTTGAAGTTGTAGCCCTGACCCGCGCGGAAGTGATGAATAACAGTGTCTCGGTGCAAACCGAACTCGCGGGCGCCTTGCCGCTCATTCGGGCAGATCGAGTTCAACTCCAACAGGTGATTATCAATTTGATCATCAACGCCGTCGAGGCGATGAGCGGAGCACAGGAGGAGGCGCGGGAGCTGGTAATCAGCACTGCCAGATCTGGCTCGACTGGCATACTGGTTAGCTTGCAAGATTCCGGTCCAGGATTTGATTCGAACAGTGTAGAGCGTCTGTTCGAGGTTTTCTACACCACCAAAGCCCAGGGCATGGGCATGGGACTGGCCATCTGCCGTTCAATCATCGAGGCCCATGGTGGACGCATGTGGGCGAGTGCGAAAGAGACTAGAGGCGCCGTCTTTCAGTTCACTCTGCCTGTCGAACCGGATGATACCGATCCCGCCTTACAAACTGATGGAATACCAGCGGCATGAGACACGACGAGAGTCCCGGCAAAGGTCGGTCCGCGTAGCGATTGGTTCTGTCTCGGACAATTGCGTCCCGTGTCATTCCGCCTTCTGATGCGCGGATTTGTCGAGCCTGGCCTCCTGGCAGATCGAAACGGTCCGCAGCGCTGAAATTTCTCAGGTCGGCCGGAACTATCGAAATCGCACGGTGGCAAACTAGAGAACGATTGCGCTTCTGATCGAGGACGGGTGATCTGGGTTTAGGCGTCGGAGAGGTCGGCCTTCAGACCCGACTTCGGAATCGAAAAACTGATCGAGCCTACAAGTTCCACAGAAAAAACCGTTAACTCCATAAGCGGTGTCTCTGCGGCCTACGTCGAATGAATACTCTTGAATTGGCGTTTCGCGCCATCTTTTCGTCGTTTTGTCAATCGGAACGTCATCTCCCGCTCCAATCGGCCGGTCCTCCGTGCGGGATCGGCAACCACGAAAACATCTCCCCCCGCTTCCTTTAAGTTGGGCTCACCGCTTCAGACATGGCGCAGGCGCAGCCTCTCTCTCGAGACGCCGTTGTAGGAATGGATGCGAACTCCATTTCGCGGCTCCGCACCAATCGCCATTCGCGAGCTGCGCGGGGAAGGCTCGTGTTTGGTCGGGTGTGCCGAGTCAGGACAATTTTGAAGTCGCGTGCTCGCTCAAAATCGTCTGAAGAGCAGGCCGTATCGTGCCGTGGAAGAAGTCGCAACTGATCGCTGAAATTTTGGGGCTTGTCAGCTCCTGAACAGCTAACTGACCTATTGAGGAGTGTCCCAAAAATCTGAACGTCAATTCCTTCTACCAGACTGAGAACGACACGGACTGGCCGATGTCAATATGAACTGAAGGGGTGCCCGCTTGCTGACAGTACGCACGATTAATCTGCTGGGCTGCAGACTCGATACGCGGAACCGGGGCCAGAGCTTTCACGACTTCACTCGGCCGTGTCCCGTGGGCCAGGTTCGATGTCTTCCAGCTGCGCGGATTTGTGAGGTGGCATGGAGCGAACGAACAACAATTTCAACCTGTTCGACTTTGATGTGGAAGGATTCGCGCGGGCGTACGGTCAGCAGCCGCAGGCCGATCAGCGCTCCGGCGATACCGTTCAAGGTTTTGAGGAGCGATTGGGCGAGTTGCAACTGAGCTCGTCTAGCGAAAACTCCGCAGAAGCCAGTTCGCCTGATGCTCGCCCCGGAGGGAGTGGAGCGATCCGGTGGGGCGACATCGGTGGTTCGATGCGGATGCCGCGACAGGCGGGGAGCGCGTTCAGGTCCACGCGGCGCAGCGTTGATATCCCCTGCGCTCTCCCTAGAGATTGGATCGAAGAACAGCCGCAGTCCGATCTGCGGGGTGATCGCTTCGGCAGTGCACGGTACATCCCGTCATCCGATTCGGAGTCCCCGACCCAAGCCAAGAGCAGCAAGAAACGGGGACTATGGTCGCGCATCAAGTCAGGAGTGGGGAAGGCGTTCGGAGGGAGACGCAGCGGAAAATCGTCTGGCTTCCAGGCGCAGCATGATATCCTTTCAACAAGCATTCGAGTTGATCACGCCAAGCAACCGGCCCGCATACGCGGCGTCTTCGAGGAGGACGAGGCGCTCTTGAACGAGTTCGAGAGCCAAGCCACAGGGCTGAGCGCTGGCACGATTCGGAATGCTCGAGCCGACATTCGCAATTTCAGCGCCTGGCTTAACGAGAATGGAAGGGCACAAATCGCCTACCGGCTGGGTAATCCTGCGCTGGAACCGGGGTTGGATCGCGATTTAGAGGCCTACGCGAAGGCTCGCAATATCAACAGAAGGCGCACGGATGCGGCTTTGAAGAAGCTTCGGGATGTCAAGGCCGGAAAGGCTGTGACAACCGATAGCTTTCGATTGGCTCCTTATGCCGTGGACGCGACCCTGATCGACATGTGGAGGGCGGCGGAAAAAAGGACACATAGGGTCGAGCCGGAGACTGTGAACCGACAGGCTAGCCGTCTTTCCAGGCTGAGTGACTGGCTGAAACGCGAGAGAGGGGAGCCATGGCTGGCAGGCTCTTCACTCAAGGGCTCGCTCAAGACGTCAAGGAGTACAGGCAGCAAACTGGGGACAGCAAAATCGACGCCGATTTGCTCCGGCTCCAGCGATATCAACAAGTGGTCGACGCAAATCAAGCGCTGGGATTAGGTCCTCCTGAGGATGCTGCCGGGAATACAGTTCGACAGCCCAGCCCACCGCAAGATCCTCTCGCAATGCCGGCCACACCAAGTGACGGGGCATGGGATCTCTGGAGGGAGGTCATGCAACAACCCGATTCACCATCAGCCACACAGGTCCGTGGACCGCAGCTGAGCCCAGCCCAGGATCTTTCCGCAATGCCAGAGACACCGAGCGAAGGGGCTTGGGGCGTCTGGAGGGAGTTTATGCAAGAACCCGCGTCATCATCATCCGCCGCGCGGATGCCGTCGGACATCTATGGCGATCTTGAGCCACTGGTTAATTTGAATCCTCCCACACCGTACGAATTGTACGACGATGCGCACTCTGGGCCCGCACTTGGCGGGGCCAGACCGCCGTCGTTCGTTGGGCCATCAGTTCCCCAGCAGGAGGTCGGGGATATCGGGCCAATCATCGGTGAGGGTTGGCGCCACGGCTCCCAGCCGGCCTCGGACGTGGTCATCGACATCCTCCATAACATTGATCGACTGCCAAACCAGTTCGGCCCGCGGCAGGTCGAGATCCACGGAGAGCTTTACTCGGTTACGCTGGGGCCGGGAGGGCGCAACGACGTTCGTCTCATCCATCATCCGCGCGCTAGCCAGATAGATGAAGCTGGGCCATCCGTTCGGGCCACTGGGCAATCCCTTCGGCCTGTACCCGATCTTGGCTATCTCATCCGCGGTGGGTGGCAACATCGCGAACGCTTGCTTCCGAATTACCTTGCCAGAGCCTTGGAAGGCGAGGGCCTCATGCCCGCTGTCGGGCGCCCAACGTATGTCAACATCCACGGTGTGCCTTACAGGGCCGAGTTGGTACAAACGGACAGCGGCGAACGCGTTCGGATCCATCCTGAGCTTGGCTGAAGAGCGCGCTTTGACGGCAACGCATTCTAGCTTGGTAATCCTCGGCTTTAGCGAAGGAAGGTGAGCCCTAGTAGCGCAAACTCGATAAGCGGCAGGCCGCGGACCTGCCCAGCTCGTACAGATAGCGCAGGCGAGGATCTCGAAACCGCGAAGTCGCCACGACGGCCCCGAAAGGTAAGTCTTAAAGTGATCCACAGCGTAGATGCAGCCCATCAACACAATCGATTTTACCAGTCTGATAGGATGCCGCATAAGGCAAAAGTCGGCTTGGAGAAAAGCCTTCAGTCATATCGGAATGGTTATCGATCCTTGCTTAACTGGCCTGGAGAAACAGTCGATGTACGTCGAGCGTCAATACCAGCGCACGTCAAGTCCGGCCACGTGCTTCGGTTGGCATGAGGCCGAATTCAGTGGATCCCGTTTCGATAGAACAGAAGAAAGCAACACCAGATTTCGTTCGGGACGGACATTGGCCATCTGTGGCTAAGGTTAGCGGCGAATGCCCTCGCCGCAAATGGACCGTCGGCAGCAGCCCCTCCCTCTGCCGACGGAAGCTGGCGCGATGTGCAGTCGCATCGCTCCTTCCGAGACTGACTTCTGCCCGGCCACCGAAAGTGGCCGGGCATCTTTTGTGTGGCGCGGACGAGTGACAGCGTGCAGGCGGCAGTTCGTAATCCAGTATGCGCTTCATTCCGGCAGCGGCCGCGCATCCATTAACAGTCGCGTCGGCGCATCATGAATCACTCTCCATATAACCGATGATCATGAAGTTCATTTTGGTAAATCACAGGACACCAAGCAGCTCGTCGATCTGCATCGAGTGTCATCGACCACTAGAAGTCGGCTACTTGCGAGATATGTCCACGCGGGAGCCCTATTGCGGCTACGATTGCTATCTTTGCTACCGGGAGAAGGGACTATGCGTGCCGTGGCTCGCGATTAGATACGGCGTCCGTCGGCTCGCGCGTGATTATTTCACTCACATCGAAACTGTCGTTTCCTTTGCTGCCGCTACATGCTGGTATTCGATCGCACTCACCGAAGCCGCACTGCGTCTTGGCGAAATGGCACTGTTGAAGCGACCTCATACGTAAGAACGCATGGGGTTAACTGGTCCGACAGCGAATCGTAGGACAAAAGCCATCTGACCTCGCAACAATTGTTTGAGCATCTTTGGCAATCGAGCGTCGCAAGAAAGTAAAGCGACTTTGAAAATCAATTTTACTGAAGTTGGGGGATATTGATCCGCATGTGCGGGATTGTCGGCATTCTCGGGCGCGAACCGGTTGCGGAGCAATTGGTGGATTCGCTCAAGCGGCTTGAATATCGCGGCTACGACTCCGCAGGCGTTGCCACGCTCGAAGGCAATCACCTGGAGCGCCGCCGCGCCGAAGGCAAGCTGAAGAACCTCGAGGCGCGGCTGCGTGACAAGCCGCTGAAGGGGACGACCGGCATCGGTCACACCCGCTGGGCCACCCACGGCAAGCCGACCGAGCACAATGCCCATCCGCACGCCACCGAGCGCCTCGCGGTGGTCCATAACGGCATCATCGAGAATTTCCGCGAACTGCGCGAGGAGCTCGAAGCGAAGGGGACGGTGTTCCGCACCGAGACCGACACCGAGATCGTTCTGCATCTGGTCGACGATCTGCTGACGCGCGGTAACAAGCCGGTCGAGGCGGTAAAGCTCGCCTTGAGCCGGCTGCGCGGCGCGTTCGCGCTCGGCTTCATCTTCGCGGGCGAGGGCGACCTGATGATCGGCGCCCGCAACGGTCCGCCGCTCGCGATCGGCTACGGCGACGGCGAGATGTTCCTCGGCTCGGACGCGATCGCGCTCGGTCCGTTCACTGACACGATCAGCTATCTCGAGGACGGCGACTGGGTCGTGCTGACCCGCAACAGCGTTGCCATCTTCGACAAGGACGGCCGCGCCGTCCAGCGCGACAAGATCAAGCATGCGGCCTCAAGCTCGCTGGTCGACAAAGCCAACTACCGCCACTTCATGGCGAAGGAAATCCACGAGCAGCCCGAGGTCGTCGGCCACACGCTGGCCCGCTATGTCGACATGGCATCCGAGCGCGTGTCGCTGCCGGTGAAGCTGCCGTTCGACTTCCGCGACATCCAGCGCGTCACGATCACGGCCTGCGGCACGGCGAGCTACGCCGGCTATGTCGCAAAATACTGGTTCGAGCGCATCGCGCGCCTGCCGGTCGAGGTCGACGTCGCCTCCGAGTTCCGCTACCGCGAGTCTCCCTTGCGCAAGGGCGATCTGGCGATCTTCATTTCGCAGTCGGGCGAGACCGCCGATACGCTCGCGGCGCTCCGCTACGCCAAGGCCGAAGGGGTGCACACGCTCGCCGTCGTCAACGTGCCGACCTCGACGATCGCGCGCGAGAGCGAGACGGTGCTCCAGACGCTCGCCGGTCCCGAGATCGGCGTCGCGTCCACAAAAGCCTTCACCTGCCAGCTTATGGTGCTTGCCTCGCTCGCGGTCGCGGCCGGCAAGGCGCGCGGCGAATTGTCCGAGGAGGACGAGACCAAGCTCGTGCACGGCCTGGTCGAGATCCCGCGCCTGATGGCGGACGCGCTCGCCACCGAAGTGCAGATCGAGAAGCTTGCACACAGGATCGCCAAGTCGCGCGACGTGCTCTATCTCGGCCGTGGTACCAGCTTCCCGCTCGCGCTCGAAGGCGCCCTGAAGCTGAAGGAGATCTCCTACATCCACGCCGAGGGCTATGCTGCCGGCGAGCTCAAGCACGGGCCGATCGCGCTGATCGACGAGACCATGCCGGTCGTCGTCATTGCGCCCTACGATCGCGTGTTCGAGAAGACCGTCTCCAACATGCAGGAAGTCGCCGCCCGCGGCGGCAACATCATCCTGATGACGGATGCCAAGGGCGCTGCGGAGGCGACGGTCGATACCCTCGTCACCATCGTCATGCCCGACATGGCGGCTGCCTTCACGCCGATGGTCTATGCCGTTCCGGTGCAGCTTTTGGCCTACCACACGGCGGTGGTGATGGGCACCGACGTCGATCAGCCGCGCAATCTCGCGAAATCCGTGACAGTGGAATAAGCGCGACAGCACGGTCATCAGCCCTCAAACTCGGTTGGAACATCATGATTGAGCAGTTCATGACCGACCAAGAGCTCCAGCAGTTCAGATTTGCTGGCAGGCGCCGCCTCATATGATCAGACCTGGCGAGCATCTTTTGTTTCTGTGTCGCGTGGACTTACCACACTTTTGCAAATTTGTTTTCGTCAAGCCTCTGCTGGCTTGACTGCTTGTCTGTCAGCTCTGTGTAACGAGAGCTAGAAGCAACTTGGCATTCGGCTTTCGGATGACGACGGCAAGCATGGGTGGCGCCGCAAAACGAAGAGGTTGTTCATGTTAGTCCCATTACGCTATTGGGCAATGCTGTCCATGCTCGCCGCCGTAGGCGCCGGCGCACAAGCGAAAGATCGCCGCACGGTCGCCGAACCTGTCGCACCTGGTTATGTCTGCGCCCGCCTGGCGCCGTCGAGACAAAACGACACAGCCGGGCTGCAAGACGCCATTGCTCACTGCCCTCCTGGCTCAGCGGTTTATTTGTCCGGCGGGACGTTCCTGTCGGGCCCCCTCGAGATGAAATCCGGAGTAACGCTGTGGATCGAGCGCGACGCCACGCTTGTCGCGGTTGCCCAGAGGGAGGCCTATGACAAAGGCTTCGGAAATTGCGGTCGCATCGAAGGCAAGGGCGATGGCTGCCGGCCATTCATCAGCTTCTCCAAAACACGTGGTGGCGGCATCTATGGCGAGGGCATTATCGATGGCCAGGGCGGTGCGCTCATGGTCGGCACTACCGAGAGTTGGTGGCAGCTGGCTCGGCGCGCGCAAGCCGAGGGCGGCTATCAGAACGTCCCACGCCTGATCCAGATCGATCATGCCCATGACATCACCTTCCACGGCATCACACTGCGCAATGCGCCCAATTTCCACGTGGCGATGAACCGGGTCGAAGGTGCCACCTTTTGGGGCGTCACGATCGATACAGCGGCCGACGCCCGCAATACAGATGGCATCGATCCCGGCGCCAGCCAGGATGTGACGATTACTCACTGTCAGATCCGCACTGGAGACGACAATGTGGCTATCAAAGCAGGCAACAATGGTCCCACACGCCATATTTCCATTATCGACAACTACTTTGGCTGGGGGCACGGCATGTCGATCGGCAGTGAAGTGAGCTCAGGTGTCAGCGACATACTGGTGCACGGCCTGACCCTGGACGGCACGACGTCTGGCCTGCGCATCAAGAGCGATGTCAGCCGGGGCGGTCTGGTGGAGAGGGTGACCTATGAGAATGTGTGCCTGCGCGGCAACCGATGGCCCATCTATTTTGATACACGCTATGACATCCATGCATCCGGTAACCGAATTCCGCTCTACCGAAAGATCGCCCTACGCCACGTGCGTGGCGGTGATGGTGCGCTGGTGATGCACGGGCTTGATGGAGGTCATAACCTTGAGATTGCGCTCGACGATGTGCGATTTTCCGATTCTGCGACCTGGCAGGTGGAAAATGCAGATGTGGTGGTGTCCGACGTGTGGCCGCCGTTGCGGAGTGGGCAAGCCCCACTGTCGTCGGGTGCATGGGAAGGCTGTGCAAAGGCATTCCGCTAACCACCTCCCAACGCCCAGGACGGCCCCGCGCCCCGGTAGTACTCATCGCTTCGTTGTAGCATCCGCACTTGACCGAACAAGAATAGCAGGCGCTCGGAATGTGGCTCGCGTTGTTACTCGGGGCCTAATCGAGGGATAAGCTTGGCTGTCCTAGAATCTGACGAGGTTCGCGAGGCGGTCGTGTGCGCGCGAGAGAACGGTGCGACGGCAGACGGATCAAATTTCCACGACCGGCCCTTAGTTCCTATTTTGACAATGAGTTCGGCAGCCAGTTCGTGTCATCGGCAAAAAAAGATTTGAGGGACCATTGCCTAGCTTCACCGTCCGTCAATTGATGGGAGTAAGGCTCCCGTCCTCTGAGATTGGCGCCGATTCCGGTGGATTGGTATTCGGCATAGTAGGCTGTCATCAGTCTGTTGGTCTTGTCGCGATCCCACTCGATCCAGCCTTCCGCTATCACCGGAGCATTCATCTTGGTGGATAAGAAGATCACCGTAGCATAAGAGCGCCAAGGGCGGCCAAGAGCGATGCCACGTGCGGCGAGATCGGCGGTCAGAGTGCAATGGTCAAAAACATAGGCGCTGTCCTCCTCCGGCGAGTCTTTGCTTTGTGCGGTGTACACCACTGCCTGATGGGCGACGCCGTGCAGCTCACAACGCTGAAAATAGGCCTTGGCGTTTCCGAATATATAGTCGACATGTCCCTCGATATAGCAGTCCGAAAAATATTGCCGTGCTCTTCGGCCATTAGGCCCTTTGTTGGCGAACAGCGTGTCTTGTGCGCCGAGTAGGCGGGTGTGGGTAATAACGTCCTTGTCTCCAGTAATAGCCAGCGCCACCGCCTGCGACGGCGCATTGACCGGATTTAGGGAATAGTCGTTTTGTACCGTTAGATTGTCGAGCCGGAAGTCATCGCCAGATGCGTCCATTGTGGCGGAATGAACGGTTCCACCCACTTTGATCGCGCCGTCGCCATAGACGACAACCGTGTCTTCCGGCTTCTTCCCGGTGCCTCTGATATGAACGCCAGATTTGCCGACCTTTACCTTCTCGCGATAGATGCCCGGCGCAATCAGAATGTCGCCGCCTCGAGCTGGCAATGCGTCTATGGCCTCCTGGATGGAGCGATATGCCTTGTCGCCGGATGGCGAGACAAGAATTTGCTCAGCACAGGTTTTCGGGAGCTGAAAGCAGCTGGTCAGAATGGCAGTGGAAATCAGGAAATATCGCACAACGGTCCCCGTTCTTTGTCGGGCCAGTTGCTCACTTGCGGCTGCAATGCTCGCCCAAACCAGCTGCGTCCAACATGTGCCCATAGAGGCAGCTCCTACCCGTCCCACACCTGGATGCATGGGGCAACTTCAATCGTGGATGACGATCGCGCCGCTTCTGCGTCGGAGTGAGGACGAATATGAAAATTGTCGGAACTCGACACTTGGTTTCGTCGTATTTCGCCCTGCCTTGCTTGGAGTGACCCATGTCCGAAACACGACATTAGGGTGAGAACGTCGCGTCGGCGCGATGCAAATCGTTGCATCCTCTCTTCAATCGTGGCTTGCAGAGCCCTGGCACGCAGATTGCTCGGTAGTCAAAGGGCGCCGTCACGGCGATATTGCAGTCGCTGGCGAGGGAGTTCAGATGAGGCCAGGCCAGCTGGTGCGGACCA
The DNA here is from genome assembly GCF_024199885.1 of Bradyrhizobium sp. CCGUVB23. Lineage (NCBI taxonomy): Bacteria > Pseudomonadati > Pseudomonadota > Alphaproteobacteria > Hyphomicrobiales > Nitrobacteraceae > Bradyrhizobium > Bradyrhizobium sp. CCGUVB23. Next base: position 2,097,324 of record NZ_JANADQ010000001.1, on the reverse strand, counting down.
ATGCCCTTGCCAAACTCTGGCTTCCCAAGCCGGCAGTGCAGCCCTGCATATCGGGATAAAAGTTGTGCCTACAAATTCTGGAGCAAGAACGCAGATCGCATGATGCCTGTGGTCAGCGATCGATGGCGCGACCACGCAGATCGCATCCGAGAAATACGAACGGCTATGACTGTTCCGCCAGAGGAAAACTGATGAAGCTTGGAGTGTTCTATGAGCACCAATTACCGCAGCCCTGGGAAAATGGCGGCGAAAAAAAGTTGTTCGACAACGCGCTGGAGCAGATCGAGCTCGCCGATCGGCTCGGATTCGATTACATGTGGCAGGTCGAGCATCACTTCCTGGAGGAATACTCCCACTCGTCCGCGCCCGAAGTCTTTCTGGGTGCCGTTTCGCAGCGTACGAAGAATATCCGTGTTGGCCACGGCATTTGTCTTTCGCCGCCGCACTACAATCATCCAGCGCGGGTAGCTGAGCGCCTCGCGACGCTCGATCTTATCTCTGGAGGACGCGTCGACTGGGGGACTGGAGAATCCGCCTCGCTAATCGAGATGCATGGGTTTGGAATAGAACCCGAGCAGAAGAGTGCCATGTGGCGGGAAGGCGTCGAACAGACCGCAAATATGATGACGATGCGGCCGTATCCGGGATACGAGGGGCGATTCTTCAAAATGCCTCCCCGCAACATCGTGCCAAAGCCGATACAGAAGCCGCACCCACCGCTCTGGATGGCTTGTTCGCGGCGCGACAGCATTTTGCGCGCCGCCCGTTATGGTGTAGGCGCGCTGGTCTTTGGGTTTGTCGAAGCGTCTCAAGCAAAACTCTGGCGGGACGAATACTATGAGACAATCAAGTCCGACGAATGCGTTCCCATCGGTCATTCGGTGAACGCTAATATTGCAACGCTCAACGGTATGATGGTTCATGAGAGTGTCGAGGAAGCGATGCGTCGCGGAATCGATGGTTTCAAGTTTTTCGGATATTCGATCGCACATTATGCGATATATGGTGAACATCGTCCTGGGCGCACGAATTTGTGGCGGCGCTTCCAAGCGGTCAAAGACGACATGAAGGAGACGCCGGGCTCGGGCAGCATCGGTCGGCCTCAGAGCGTTCGTGACCATCTCATGAGCTACGCGGATGTCGGTATCGACCAGATGATCTTCATCCAGCAATGCGGACTGAATAAGCACGAGCATATCTGCGAGGCACTCGAGCTGTTTGCCAAAGAGGTTATGCCCGCACTAAAGGAACGGGAAGACGAGCGCGTCCGACGTAAAGAAGAGGAACTGGCACCCTACGTAGAGGCGGCGCTGGCCCGCAAGCCCTTGATGCCGGAGCTGCGCGAAACGGACATCCCGAACATCGAGGCTATGGGCATCGTACTCGAGCGTCGCACCGGTAAGAACTACGCTTCGGCGGGCGGCCCCTTCGCGGATCCGACCCGCGGAGGGGCCATTCCGATGGTTTCACGGGAAACCTATGCCAAGGCAGCCAAGATCGACTGATGGCGAAGGTCACCGCGGAACTTGCCTGTTTCATGTTCGGCGCCGCTCGCATCGGCGACGGCGGATCACCACATCTGCAAGCATCTGAGCCCCAATGAAGATATCACACGCGTTCAAATTCGAGGCAGCTCACCGTCTCCCGAACGTGCCGGCCGCACATAGGTGCAGCCGCATGCACGGCCATTCCTATCGAGTTGAAGTGCAACTCGATGGACCGGTGGATCCGATCACAGGATTCGTCGTAGATTTCTTCGACCTCGAGGAGGCCTTCGTCGAAGTGATGAATGCACTCGATCATCGATGTCTGAATGAGATCGAAGGATTGGGGAATCCCACGGCGGAAAACATTGCCATTTGGATCTGGGAAAGACTGAATCGCAAATTTCAAGGAATGTCGTGCGTTCGAGTCTATGAAACATCCGATGCTTGGGCCGAATATGACGGACGATGAAAAGGGAAGCAGCCTATTTGGTCGGCCGCGGGGGTTGATTAGAGCGGCTCGAACATTGGGTTCGAGGCTGCAATCCAAAAGCTCGCGAAATCGAAATCTCGGCTGAAAGAGTTCGTGAGATGGCCTTGTAGAGCAGAAGGCATGGCTGAGCATTTCCCTCAACGGCTGATCTAGCGCGCGCAGCAGCGTCTCACAGTTCTCGCTGGTTTCCCCGGTGAGCTCGGGAATCGTAATGGGCTCCGAGCGCACGCTGCGCTGGTCCAACATGGAGGCTTTTCGTAGCCGGGCATCTACACATCATAGGCAGCGACGGGACTGGTTTGAACTCTCCCATGTGCGGAATCCAGATCGCCGCGTTGAACGTGGAGCAACCGATTTCCTTCCTGAATCGTGTTCGATGAAAAGTGTGGGGCCTGCGGCCCCCAGGCCGTCGAGCCCAAGCCCCATGAAGCCATGGGGATCGGAAGATCACCGATCACATCGTTCGCGAACTTGAAAAAGGTGCGCGGCCCTGGCACCAGCCGAGGAAGGTCGAGCACAGCGCAGGGCGCATCACGCGGCCCCCTGCGCGGCAACGGCATTTGGTGGCGACGATCTCTAGAGGCTGTTAGGAACCAGCAGCGAGTTTAGCGACGTTTTTGAGCATGATGCATGCGAAGGCGATGAGGTGGAGGTCGGCGAGGGTCTGAGCGCATCGCTCGTAGTCTTTGACAAGTCTTCGGAAGCGTGTGGCCCACGCGAAGGATCGTTCGACGACCCATCGCCTTGGGAGCAGCACGAAGCCTCGTTTGGCCTCCGACAGCTTTATGACCTCGAGGGCAATGCCGTGTTCTGCAGCCGCCGTTGCAGGCTTGTCGCCTGTGTAGCCCTGGTCAACGAAGGCGACTTCGACGCTCTGACCAGTCTCTGCCTGAATCGTCTTGGCGATCCGGCCAATCTCGGCGCGATCGTCGGTGTTGGCGGGCGTGACATGCAGCGCCGGAAGATGGCCGAGCGTATCGACGGCCAGATGCAGCTTCGAACCTTTCTTGCGCTTGGCTCCGTCGTAGGCGCCGCGGGCGCCACTCTCGGGCGTCGAGCGCAGAGTTCGACTGTCGATGATGGCGGCGGTCGGCTGCGCGGGTCGTCCAGCCGCAAGGCGCAGGATGACGCGCAGATCCTCGGCCAGGGCCTCAAAACAACCCGCGCGCAACCACCGCTGCGCCTGTTGATAGACGATCTCCCACGGCGGCAAATCGTTCGGCATCCAGCGCCAGGGCGCGCCGGTCTTCACGATATAGCGCAGGCCGTTGAACACCTCGCGAAGTGCGTGCGTCCGCTGCGAGGCGTCCTCGGGCAAAAGTATCAGATACGGCGCAACAAGCGCCCACTCGTCATCGGAAACGTCAGAAGGATAAGGCTCGCGGGGAATCGACATCCCCCAAACCTCAACATCTATGGTTAATCAGTCCCTAACAGCCTCTAGAGCCGCTTTGCGCGCCTCTGTGTCTGCCGACAAGCTCATGCCCTGCTCACTCATCTGCGTGCTCCGGAAACAGTCCCGGCATCCACCGCGAGGCGAGGGCGGCGGGGAACGCAAGCAACAACGGATCACGTGGCCCCTTTGAGCTGAGGACGCCGCGGCCGAGGAGTTCAGAGACGATACGTCGGGCATGACGTGGCGTCAGACCGAGAAGGCCGGCTACATCGCCGCGCGGAAGCTCGCCGCGATAGAGGATTGCTTCAAGCACCGCACCTGCCTTAGGGGGCAGCTTGTTGACGCGAATCTCCTCCTCCGCCCACAGCAATATGCGCGTGCGCAGCCGATCAGGCTGCATGAGCGATTCCATGAAGTTCACCTGGTCAATGCAGGTCTCAAGGAAGAAGCGGGTGAATGATGCGAGTGCTTCCTCGCTGAGGCTGCCGCGACCATCCAGGTCGTTGCGTCGCGGAAGATCACATTGCGCGAGATGCTCCTTATAGGCGCCGTCATTTCGAGCAAGGCCGCGAGCTGCGGACCAGACAGCGCCGGTATCGAGCGCATCTGACAGCATCGCATGCGACATCAGGCGTGTGACACGGCCGTTTCCATCCAGGAATGGATGAATCCATAAGAGGCGATGATGCGCTGCCGCCGCAGCCAGAATCGCGTCCGTCTTGCCGACCTTCCCAAACATCTTCTCAAAATGCGCGAGAAAGCGTGGAACAGCGCCTGGACTAACGGCGACATGACGTCCCACTTTAACGTCGCGGAGCCGCAGTTCGCCGGGCACGACACGAAGCCGTTCTTTCGTGTCAGGCTCCTCGATCCAGAGCATGTATTCAGGAAGGTGTTGACAAAAACGGCGATGAATGTCGCGGATACCATCCGTGGTTACAGCTCGACCGCGAAAATTGCCCTCATCGATCCAGCGCTGCACAGCAATGTGCGCGGCGGCCTCAAGCTGAAGATCGCGCTTCTCAGGATCCGCGCTGTAATCGTTCTTGAGTGCACGCTCGATATCGACCGGATGAGTATCGTGTCCCTCGATGAGATTGCTGTAGTAGCAGTTCATCGCACGGACCAAATCTGCCAACGCACCCAACAGGCTCTGCGGCAGGCTTCTCTTGAAACCGGCAGACTTGCCCGCCAGATCGACGGCCAAATCCGTAAGCTCGCTCCGGTGCCGGGAATCCTCTCCGATCAAGAGCGGTTCTATCGAGAAGACTACCTCGCCGCGGTCGACGGTCCCGGCGATGTCCTCTTTCTTGTCCTCTGCAGAAATTGTCATAATCTGAATAATATCATGTAGATATATAAAATTCACGTGCAAAATAGCCGTCCATAAGTCCGCTTTTATGTCCGCTATATCAGCGGGTTGAACCGCCTCTCTCTTCGCGAAAGATTGAATTGTTCCCAGAATGTTCTTCCGGGACCCTGGCAAGGATCCGAACAAGGCAGTGCGCGCCTGACGCGCAACTATAGATGGAGGCGTCGTGCTAGTTATAGCTGGTGTTGGTTCGACATCTAACAACGAAGCGATCAAATTTTATTCCCGGAACGGCTGCTCGAAACGCCGTGCCGATCGCATTCAGGTCGCGGTTCAAACCGTTGTTGGGGCGGATTAGCGTGATATGCGGCTGAAAGTGTCTTGCCCCAAATGCGTTGCGATTGTGGTCGCTGGGCTGTCGGACGCCAATCACTTCCATGGTCTCGAGCGGGTAAAAGCGGGCACGAAACGAACGGATCGCCTGTCTGCTCGAGCTTGTTCGCTTGACACGCACACCGACATGGCACCGGGCTGGATCGATCTCAGGTCTGGGGTTCTCGCCTCCCGGCGTCATGGCCATAAAGCGAAGATCTTCGGCCGCCACTTCAATTTCAACGGGCTCTTCGTAGTTTGTCAGTCCCTTCAGGGCGCGCGCCTCGCGTGGTAAACGCTTAGATGCAGCCGCTCGTGTAGGAGCGAGGAGCGGAGGCCCATTTGCTGCGTTAAGAACCGTCGTATGGATGTCTCGCTCTCCTTTGCGACGAACAGCATTGCCCAAACCGTATGCCGGTGTCTCGCCATCATCACTCACCCCCAAGGCAATTGTCTGCCAAAGTTCCTCGCGCTTCAATCCGGTTGCGGTTGGCGCTGGCCCTCGCCATTGCCTGAGCCATCGAAGAGTGTTGGGTGTCGATATGAAGGTCCCGAATATACGCGGATTGCGAATCGGCCCTGCACGATTTCCTGCGCGCGTGCTTTGCGAGACGCCGTCTCGTTGAAGTCATTTTCTTCTTGATTCGGAAAATAAGAAGATAGTAGAGAAGCGCGAAGATCGAACTCAGCAAAGGCAGCTCGATGGCCGGCGCACGCCGATTACCGAGCCCGCGACGGTTGGTTTCGATGGCAAGGAAGTCGACCGCCTCGTCCTGATTCTGCCTGCCACGGCATAGGGTTCGTTCGCGCTAGCGACACGGGCTTGCCCTCTGCCGTTGATCTCGGAATTGGCGGCGTAGGGCTATACTGGCACCGCCTGGTGCTCCGACGTATCGGACGCAAGTCCAGCGTTTTATTCAACCTCCTCGAAGCCAGAGGAAAATTGCAGGAGACATCAAGGAATGTTCGGACTTTTCAAACAGGGTGAATTGGAGAAGGCGGCCGCCATTGACCGGTCGCAGGCCGTCAGCGAATTCCGGATGGACGGGACGCTCATTACGGCCAACCAAAAGTTCCTGAAAATGATGGGATACGCCCTGTCGGAGATCCAGGGCCACCATCACCGCATGTTCGTCGACGCAGATGAGCGAGACTCGACCCGCTATCGCGAGTTCTGGGCCCGGCTTAACCGCGGTGAATGCCTCGCCGCTGAATACGAGCGCGTCGCAAAAGGCGGCGCAAAGGTCTGGATACGGGCCTGCTATAATCCGATCCTCGATGCTACGGGACGGCCCTCGAAGGTCATCGAATTTGCAACCGACATCACCGCGCGGAAGATGCGCAGCATGGAGGATGCCAGCCAGGTCGCGGCCATCGACCGCTCGCAGGCCGTGATCTCTTTCAAGCTCGACGGGACGATCGAGCGCGCGAACGAACACTTCCTCCGCGCCATGGGATACACGCTCGCCGAAATCGAAGGCGGGCACCACAGCATGTTCGTCGATCCGGCCGAGCGCGATTGCGCCGCTTACCAGGAATTCTGGGCACGGCTCAACCGCGGCGAATGCCAGGCCGGGCAATTCAAGCGGATTGCCAAGGGGGCCTGGAAGTATGGATGCTCGCTACCTACAATCCCGTTCTCGACGAAAAGGGGACGCCTTTTGGGGTGGTGACATTCGCCACTGATGTAACCAGCCAGAAGCTGAAGGCCGTCGATACGTCTGGACAGATCGATGCGATCGGCAGGTCGCAGGCCGTCATCGAGTTCAACATGGCTGGCACAATCATCACCGCCAGCGAGAACTTCCTCAAGGCGGTGGGATATTCACTCCGCGAGATCCAGGGCAAGCACCACAATCTGTTCGTGACGGCCGACGAGCGCAACAGTCCGGCCTATCGCGACTTCTGGGCTCGCCTCTACGACGGCGAATACCAGGCTGGCGAGTACCGGCGCATCGGTTCTAACGGAAAGGAAATCTACATCCAGGCGTCCTATAACCCAATCCTCGGCCTCAATGGCAAGCCCTACAAGGTCGTCAAATACGCGGTTGACGTGACGCAGGCCGCTCTCGCCCGTGCGCGCGCAGAGCGCGCCCGCACGCTGATCGAGTCCGTTGCAGTCGGCAGCGAGGAAATGAACGCCTCGATCCGCGAGATTTCACAAACCATGGCCAAATCGAAGGAGGCAGCAAACCTCGCTGTCAGCCGAGTGCAGTCGGCCAATACTCAGGCGGCCCGAATGAACGCGGCGGCACGCGCCATCGACGGCATCGTCGAGCTGATCGGAGACATCACCGGCCAGATCAATCTGCTCGCCTTGAATGCGAGGATCGAATGTGCGCGGGCCGGCGAGGCCGGGGCTGGTTTTGCGGTGGTCACGGGCGAGGTCGGGAACCTGGCCGACCAAGCCAAGCAAGCCACCACCAGAATATCGAACGAGATCACCTCCTTGAACGCCATTGCCGAGGAGGTTGTCTCCGCCCTGAACGGCGTCCGGTCCGCGATCGATAGCGTCAGCAAGTTCGTGGCGAGCAGCGCCGACGCGATCGAGGAGCAGTCCGGCGACATGTCCTCCAATATGCAACGCGCGGCGGCGGAGCTTGCCGTGTGAGCGATCGCAAAGCATTGAAAGATCAGAAGGCCATCCGTTTCATCATCGATATCGGGTATGAGACGACTGCCAGGAATAGTGCACGCGGCCAAGCCGCCCCTGCTGCGGCCCGGCTCGCGAATGTGATCAACATTGCCTTGAAACAAGAATAGATCACCGGGTTGGTGCCGAGCCGCTTTCGGATGGCTCATTCCCTATGAGCATGTCAGCGCCGACAATAGCGGCGGCACCCCTGGACGGACGGCTCTGCGCCGAGCGGGAGGACGAGCACCGCGCTGGCACGCTCAGCCGAGTCCCGCACATTCCGAGCCGTTGCCAAGCTTTCCGCTTTTTTCTCTCGCCGAGCCGGCGTACTGCTTGGTGTGTCCGAACGAGATCTCTTGCGGAAGGCTAGGCGTGAACCGAAAGCGTGTATCTGGGTCGATAAGATTGGCCGAACCGGAGCGCTACCTCACCGGCATCAAGGAAATAGGCGCGGCCGTTCTCTGTCTTGTTGCGCTTGGCATGCCCTATGATCCCGACGCTCAATTGGATCCGGAAGAACGCGATCATCGGCGCTTCGTCTTGCGCCCGACAAACGAGCTCATGAAAGTACTTCCGTGGGACAGCGATGGCGCCGACCTGCTCGTCGAGGAAAGCCTGCCTCTCTGGAAATACGACCCGCTCGGCGCGACGCTTAGCGATGAGGACGATCTTTCGAATTAAGGAGCCTGTCAAATGTGGGAGCCGCTGACAGCAACCGGCGAGCCGTTACGCGGCCCGAATGCAACGCAGCGTCTCGAGGCCGAGCGCTCTGATGCCTGGACGCACTACCTCAATGGTGGCGGCGGCTCCATTGAATATTTCGATGGTTATGTATGGGACAAGATGGTCCGTAGGCGAATAGATGATGATGCCGAACAGGCCCGTGAGCGAGGTCGCTAGAGCGCGACATCACACCTCCCCTCTTCAGCTTAAGCTTGGCGGTACTCAACAGCGTTGACAAGAGACCTCGCATTTCGGCGAGCGAGTCCCGGACATTACCAATCCTTCCGCGTCGATTCCCAATCCTTTCGGTCCAGCATTGGGAGTGTTTTCGGTACATCGGAATCTCCTATCAACCACAACAAAGGAGATGTCCATGAAAGTCGTCACCATCGGTAAAAGACTGGTCCCCGTCGAGCAGGTCGCGTTCGTCGAGCCCTTCGATCCTTCCGCCAATTCCGAGTTCAAGCCCGAGAATGACTTCAAGGCGCGCCTCGTTCTGCTCAACCGTGACGTCGTTCTCACCGAACAGACACCGCAGGAGTTCGCAACCGAGCACGAGCTCCACCTGTTCGCCGAGGACAGCGTCGCCGTCAATCGGGAGATCGCGTTCAGGGTCGAAACCTTCGAGCCGACCGAGAAGTTCAATCGGGCAAAGCCTTACAAGACGAGGCTCAAATGGCGTGATTTCTCCGGCGGCGAACAGAGCAAGTTGCTTCTGACCCCGCCCGAGACCGTCATCGCCGAACTTCTTGGCGCCAAGGAGGGATTGGCCAAGACGCCAAAGCGTCCGGCACGGCGGGCAGGAAGAGGCCGCTCGGGCTCTCGCAGAATGGAAGCTTTCCGCACCTAGTGAAGCGCAGATGAAGATAAGTGTCGAGAGCGCCCCTGTCGAGCAATCGGCAGGGGTTTTTCGCATGAGATCTACGTGGCCTCGAATTCGACAATGGCGAAGACCATCCTATGTTGTTGATTTTTGGTGCGTGTCGCAAAAAGGCCTGCAGATAGAACCTGACGCGCACGGATATCCGTCCGCCGCAAGGGGCGGTCCCTCGCGCGCAGGCGCGCACCTCTCGGTGTGCGGCGTCCGTCTCTCCGCGTCCCTTCGGTCGCCAGGCACGGCCGACGGCCGCAAACAAAGGAGAGACGACAGCAAGGAACGCTTCGATATTCACCAGCATCTCAGCGACCGCATCGTCGCGGCGATCGAGGCCGGTGCGGGACCATGGCTGATGCCCTCGCCGCGCGCGGGAGCAACCTAAGGAATGTACAGCACGGCAAGGAGTGCGAGCGCGGCGATGGCGCAGAGAACCACTGTCTTACCGATCACCGCGCGTTTCTCGATTTGCTCGGCCGCATATCCGAAACCCCGAGCGAGATTGAGCAAGCTGTCTTGTTCGAGCCCTCCCGGCGAATGCTCGGCCTGTTGCAGGTAACCCCGCTCGAGCCGCCGGAACTCTTCCGCCCGCAATCTGCGCGCTCGCACCGACATACGCATTGTCCGTTCCAACTAGCTCCAACCAGCTCACCAAGATGCCCGAAGGCTATCCGCGAACTGCGGGCCGGATGTGACCGCCGGCCCACCAGATCAGATAGTTGAGACGGCGGGATCACGTCAGCAAACTCGGCGAATCTGCCGTTCACGAGGGCCGGTGATGAGTAAGGAAAGAAAAGGCGAAAAGGGAGCAATGAAGGGCGGAGGGCGGCACGAATTCTTTGTGGTGAATCTGACCAATGAAAAGCTGAAGGGGCACGTTTTGTGGAGAAGTGGCGGCAACGAGATCAAGCTCGATGTCAATGGTCTTGAGCCCGGCAGGGGTTCGCCGCGAAAGCAGTTTTTCCCGTCGAGCGGTAACCGGGATTATTGGCGCTGGTCGGAACGGTTCAGAGAGTACCAGCTGAACTGTTACGATGGCGACACCTATGCCGTCGTAACCATCAGCCGCTACGGAATCGGTGTGCTTGTTACCGCCACGAGCCCCGATACGTGGAAATGGTAGCATAGCGCACGGTGCTGCCCTTTGCGGCGTCGACCATGGCCGCAGTCCCACGCCTCATCCAACTGGCCCAACTTGTCCGTCACTGTCGCCAGCCTGAGAGTTGCGGGCGGACATCCCTGGCGTTGCCAAGCAGATACCCCATCCGCTCCGCGTGCTCAGACCGTCCACGCGGTGGCTATAGCTCAATGCTTCTGTCCGCTCTCGCGTGCCTTGCCATCTCTCCTAAGGGTCGGCAGGAGAACCTTCTCGATATAGGTACGGAAGCTCACGCCATCGATTGGCCCCTCGATGAACCATGGCGCATCGATCAGGTCTTGGCGCACGCCGGCTTGAGTCGTTGCACTCTCGGCCGATCGCCGAGAGACTATTGGCAGGCGGGCAGGCCCTTCGGCGCTGCAAGGCCCGGGCTCACAGACTCACATCTTGCAGCCAGTCGCGTTGTTCAGCGACGAGCGTGATGCTTGAGATATAGGCCCTCATCACACCACTGCGCCGTGTAGATCTCGTTCCTGATGGCAAACGTTGTCGTGGGCTCATTGTCGGTCGGCAGGAGGTACCATTCGTACAGTAGCCAGAGCATGGCATCTGGGACGTATTGGTCGCCGTGAGCAAAGTCCTGGGGAACATACTCTCCGATGTCCGGAAGGCCGTGCAGTGCCTGCGAACCGCCTTGCCCGGAGGACGATGCACCGGCTGTGGACGATGCCGCTACCGCAAATGATGGAACAGTTCCGGGGCGCACCTCCACCGGTCCCTGGTGTTCAAACCCAGGTTGCGGAATCAGCATAATGTCAGCGCCGAGCAAATTATTTAAGGTCGCGACCTCGCTTCTTCCTCTCCCTGCCCACTGCGCCGAATACAGCCAACCATGGATCCGCAGATTTGTCGGCCGAAACGGCCCCGGCAGGAGCCCGTGTGTGTCGAGTGCGCGGATCAGCTCGGGAGGAGCCGGTTGGATGCCGTGCGCCCACCCCAAACCAACCACACTTCCAAAATCGGACGCCGACGGGCGAGCGACGAAACTCGATGACGCTTCCGAAGTACCGGCAAATGAAGATCGTCCGGTGGCTTGATCCCACGGCGGCGAAGCATCGTCGATGCCGCCCACAAACGGGGGAGGTACCTGCGATGCGCCGTGCTGCGGAGCGCCGTCGGCTGCCGGATTGTCCAGAAACGAATTGAGCAGTTCTTGATCGCCCTCACTGAGGACGAAGTCATCTGTCCATCCCGCAGCCTCCGACGATGCGCCAGGCGCCGCCGAGCCGCCGTACGCCGAGGATAGCTCCCCACGTCTGGCAGGCGATAATGGCCGAAGCACAGCGGAGGTCGGGGCAACTTGAGCATCGTGACGCGGCTCATAGCTCGTGGACACATCCGGCGCGACAACCATGTAAGTGCCCGGCCCGGCGCTCGATTGCGCCTGCTCGCGGCATAATTTTCGAAGGTGCCCCAACGCAACCGACAGATGGTTCTCATAAGCGTGGTAGTGTTCAGCATCCTGGGTCAGCGTATCGTCGTACAGGCGGCTAGCTATCGACCTCTTTTTTTGCGCCTGGAGCCAATCACTGAATCCGCGTAGAGCAGAAGCGTAGTTGCGGACAGTGGCTGGTTGTACAGGCAAGGGTGCCATCCTAAAGTCGGAAATAAGCCTCTCATCCTCAGCACACATCGCTTTGATGGGGCCAGCGCGGCTGCTGATAAGATGCCCGACCGGCCCCCCGGCAACGGCGTTTTGAAGGCGTCTCAACGCCCGCGAAAGTAATTGCCGCGAAGAAGGCTCGAGGGTGCTCGTATAGACCTGCAAATCGGCATCCAGCTGGCGGTTCAACCGATCGGCCATTGGCTGCCTTCCAGTCTGGCGAAGCCAGACGCCGAACTTATGCGCTGCGTTTTCCAGCGTCTCCCAGTAGTTTTTTGAGACGTCACTTTCGGCTTCCATTGCGACTCTTGAAATGAGCTGCGCATCACTTTCGAAGAGCTGTTTCTGCCGGTCAGAGAGCCTGCGGGCGGGACTGGGTCCGGGGGTAAGACGCTCGATCGCCCTCCCGGCACCGACAGCTCGAAGGTGTTCCAACGTTACATAAAGAACTCCTCGGTCAGAAACGCTGAGCGCGGTCGTATAGGCCTGCAAATCGCCATCCAGCTGGCTCAACCGACCGGCCAGTGGCGGCCTTTCGGTCTTGCGAAGCCATCCGCTAAACTTTCGCGCGACGCGACTCATCGATAGCACGTAACTTTTGTGGAAGCCGGGTCCCTCGGCTTGCTTTGCGAAGAGAGCAATTAGTGCCGCATCAACTTCGTAGGGGCCCGGTTCTGGCTGGGCGGAAGAGTTACCGGATGAGCCGTGCTTTTGCTTTTTGTGCGGCGGACTGTCCGTCATCGTCGATCCCTCCTTCAGATCGTACTCAGCGCGCAATCAGTCAACCACCGTTTGCAGGCGTTTGGAGCATATTCTTCGTCGGATTTTGAGCCAAGGGTCAATCGGTGGGCGGCACTGTCGTCCGCGAAGCGACGATAGCAGAAGCCTGCAGATCCGCGCTGAAAGTCCAGTCGATCTCGAGGGTGTCAGTGTGGAAATCGTCGACAAGCGGGTCTGTGAAATGAGCATCGACGCAAATTTCGGCGTGGCGGCGATGCAGCAAGAGAGTGAGAAGTCCCTGCCCCATCTCACCCCGATGCGGCCGCTTGCGATAATCGAAGCGAAGTACAGGGTTAGGTTACCGGTCTGGAAACCGAGCCTCGTCCAGCCTAACTCTGCCCAATCGGCGGTGGGAATTGGAAGCTCGGGGAACTCGATGAAGAGAGTTTCGATCTGAGCCGTGTCATAGGCGAAGCGCCGCCCTCCTTCTTGCGCCACGCGATCAGCACATGTTTCGTCCCAGGCGCCAGATCGAGCGCCGCTCGTTCAGATGGATCGACCGGGATGAGGCGGCAACCGGAGTGCAATTCGGATCGAATGCTGTCGCTGGCGTTCCAAAGAAGGCTCATCGGCGGCTGACCTCTTCGGCGAACAGGCCGTAACTATCGGCGTTGGTCATGTATTGGGTTGTCGATAGGCGATGGAAGCTTGGCTCGTCGAGATAGGCATGGTCGTCAGTGCCCAAAACCAGATGTGTTGCCTCATGCACAACGGTTGCGGATCGGAGGCGGTCGGAATTGGCGAAGTGCCGTTCATGCAGATTGATCCCGCTGTCGGGGAGCAAGCGCCGGATGTGATTCATGGCATAAGATCCACCAATCACTCCCATGGTGAGGGTGCCGAAGAATATCGCAGCTAGTGCTCCGGCATGCTCTACGCGCAGTTCCTCAACTGACCCACTGCTACGGAACGACGCCGAGCCACGCTCGAACGCCATCCCTCCTGCCAGAAACAGACCCAAACCAGACCATCCCGAGCTCACCGAGCGGGACCGCAACGATCTTGGAACGATACGCCACTCCGGCCAGGTCACTGGGCCGGCCCTGACATAAGCAAGCGTGGCGTCGTTGGATCTCGGCCGGATCCGGTACAGAGGAGCGTCGACGAACCACGCTTTGAAACGCTGCCCTTGTGTTATTGGCTTGTAGCGATTGAGATAGGTGGCCACCTTGCTATAGCTTGCGAGGATTTCCCGGATGTCGGCGAGGTCCTGTCTGCGAGTGCCCGCGACACCAAAATATCTGCTCAAGGCCGGTCCCACCTCTCGCTCGACGTCTTCTCGCATGCGGGGATCCAAGTAGGCTTCTAGCTTCTGGGTGGTGATGCGGACGAAGCTATTCGCCCGTTCATGGTCTCTTGCAACAGTGTCTTCGTAGTTGTGCAATAGCTGAGGCGTACCGCGTACCTCGACCCTGTTGGTGCCTGCGGGATTGATCACCGAAAACGGGTTATCATTGATATAGCTGTCGATATTGATGATGTGGGCGTCATCGGGATAGGGATTCATTTTTCGGCGCCCCATCAGGCCGGGCAAAGGGCCAACTGCCTGGAGTTCCTGCCCGTCAGACGTGAGCCTCCGGAGGTGAGGCCGCGCCGACTTGAGAGAGTCATGCACGTCCCCATTGAGTGTTATGGACTCCTCCATATCGGGAGCCAGTAATCTTGGGGGAGACCGAGTATCAAGACTGGTGCTACGTTCGCCGGTCAATAACGTCTCGGTTTGGCGGACGATGATGTCGTCTGGTCTGCCTAATAGCCCGAACGTGGCTGTGTAGCTCACGTGACCGATCATGAAAATTGTTTGCGGACGAAACGCGCTCGGCAGCACTCCATTGGAGAGCATTGCGGCCCTGAGCTCGGGCGACGCGGGTTGGTCGCCGTGCTGCCAACCTCGAACGTACATTGCTAGATTTGGAGTGGCAGGCCCGAATACACCTTGCTCCGGCAAATAGGTGGGCCACGGCCTCCAGGCGGGGCTAGGTGTATTCCAATTGTCGGCAGGCAACTGACTGACTAGGTCCACTCCCAACCGAAACTCCGTCGAAAGCGGGAATGTCGCGGGTTCATCAACCACTGCCAAAACTCCTCTTCTGCTTCTTGCCGACGAAGCTCCATAGCTCGTCCAACTCAAGGCGTTCGGTGCGGACCTCAACCATGATGTCATGCAAATCCCATGCAACCCATGCCAGGCGGCGTGTCGAAAAAAATACTTAAAAAGGCTTCAAAAACGCTATTCCTGACACTTCACGGACACTCGCGAGGTTAGTCATCGAGAGTGTTGCGTTTTTCCCGGAAATAAGCTTCCCCTTGCGGGATACGCCACGGGGAAAAAAGGTCAATGAACTCAATAGCAGAGGCCGCCAGTGTCGGCCCAGTGTCGGGAAGTGCGTTTTTCAGGCGTTTCCAAGTATTTTTTCGCCGCGCGTCCTATGCGCGGCCCGATTCCCGCCGCGCCCATCCTTAGCGCTTTAGGAGGGATCGCGGTCTGCTGCTTGGTGGCGCTCCAACTCCTCCTGCAGCAGCTTCAACTCGTCCTTCAGACGCCATCCCTCTCTGATGGCGTCCACATTCTCCTTAACGATCTCGCGCGCTCTGCTCGGGTTGCTCGCCATTTCCTCGCGAGAGGCGGCCAGACTCTCGCGGATGGTTTGAATGTCGCGCCGCATCTGCTCGATTTCTTGCTTCAGGAATTTTGTCATAGCTCGTCCTGTCCTTTGCCTATGCCATGGCCGCGAATAAATTCATTCCAAAACGCGCGCGTGCACTCGAAAACAACGTAGGCGGACTGACTGTTCGCCCCATCAACGAAGTGGATGGTCCAGCCCGTTTCGTCGTGCCAAACCTCGACCTGAACGTCGGGATCAGGCTTATGGCTGACTTCCCAGTGCTTGGACGCCGTGGCGGCGTGCCGACATAGGTAAAGCGCCCGACAATTGTCCCTCGCGTGTGTCTGCAGATCACCAAGGCTGCTGATCTTCAACTTCTGACGCTGCTCGGGCGTCATGTCGTTGAACACCCAATCGCACAATTGCCAAGCCGTCACGGCTGCGTTGAATGCGCTGTCTTTTAGCTGATCAACCAGCGCCAAGAGCGCTTCCGGCTCATCCTCGTCGCGGCCGTCGACCTTTTGATATCGGTCGATTTCCCTCTCAAGTTTATCAAGTAAATCCCGGCAGTTTTCGAACGCGAAGGTCTGAGCGCGGCTTGGAAGGGCCATAGCAGTTTCCATCATTGACGATGAAGAAATACCACAGTCATCGGCGCTTCGCTCGCGCAACGTCTTTGACGCGGCTGTATCCCTGATGCGCGGGGTTCTTGATGTTCACCCAATGCGCGCACTGGCCTCCGCGATAAGCGCGCTCGCGGTGCTTTGAGACCAGGCCCTCCAGGCCCATCTTGCAGGCGGCACGGAATAGATCGGGGCCGATCTCGCCCTGCTCGAAAGGCGCGGCGTGGATGCCCTCGGGGCGGCGCGCCAGGAGTTGGGCCAGGTTCTGCTTCCGAAGGAACAGCGGCAGCTTGCGATAGTCGTCGCCGCCCCCTACAAGCATGTCGAAGGCGTAGAGCTGGGTCTCCTCATTGTTCATCGAAGTTGGACATCCCCTCGACGCCCAGGACCCCAGCCACACCGTTGAGTACCAACCGTTCCTGGCGCCGCTTCAGCACGGTCTCGACAATCCAGCGGAAGCGCTTCGTCCGAACCAGGCCGGTCTTGCTCACCAGGCGTGGACTTGCCCTGCCGGATCACCACATCTTCGTGTTCGATACTCCGGCAAAAGTCCTGCACTCCCGCACGCCGTTCTCGGCCCGTTCCTACCGCTTTGACGCTCTCGGCGCGACCCGGTTGGATTGATCCGGCTGGCCGATGGAGCGGTATATAATGCGTTCTTCCCTGTCGATTGTTCCCGGCTCCGAGCGGGACACCTGTCTCACGACCGGATTGAAAGTCGGAGTACCAGCGGGAGCTACCGGATTACACCTAGCGGGGACGCTGCTTTGCGCATCAAAATCCCCTAGCATTACAGTTGCTGTTTTGATTTGAAGTGGGCGCGTTGAGCGGCAGCCTGGTGAGCTCTGCGCCAGAAAGACCATGCGATGATGTGTGCGGGTTGAATCCGCTTTCGAGCAAGTCTGATAGCAATTCGGCGGATTTCCTGGATTGACCAACGGATCAGCGGTGGGGTGGTTGCGCTTTGGCTTTTGCCGGGGGGCGCCGTTTCGTTTTTTTGGGCGGTGGCGGGTTAGCGCGATGTCGGATCGCGGCCATTATGGCGAAGGCGAGCATCACCAAGGACACGTGACGGTGCCAGCCATGCCAGGATCTGCTTTCGTTGTGATCGAGCCCGAGCTCGTTTTTCGCGGTTTCAAAGCTGTCCTCGATCGCCCATCGATGGCCTTCGACCGCGACCAGCGTTTCAATGGCGGTTCCCGCTGGGCACCAGGTGGTGAAGAAGGCGAGGTCATCATCGGCGATGCGACGACGGATCAGTAGACCGCGTGTCCACAAGCCGTCATTTGCACTGTTGAACTGCTCGGCCTCGAGATCGGCCAACTCGAGATAACACCAATCGTGCAGCCGCGGTCCTTTGGTTCCGGCTCCCGCCGACAGGCGCTTCCAGTCGGATGAGCGTCGCGTCCGGGCGAGGTCTGCAGCCGTACCGGCGACCGGCGGTCGCTTGCCCCAGGATCGAAACACATGAGCGCTGCTGACCCCAAGCACGTAGCCTTTGCCTGCCCGACGTAGTTGCTGTTCGATGTTGCCAACACCGTAGACGGTATCACCGGCAACCCACTTGAATGGTACAGACGCGGCTATCGCGCGTGCGATCATTCTCGTCGCAAGCTTTGGTTTGGTCGCAAAGCCGACATCAGCAGGCACATAGGTGGCTTCCAGACGATCTGGATCGTCGGTCCATTCCTTCGGAAGATACAACGCGCGATCGATGAACGCATGGCCATGACGCGAAACGTAGGCAGCGAAGACGCCGATCTGGCAGTTCGTGATCTTCCCTGCCGAACCAGTGTATTGCCGCGCCACTCCGCATGACGCTTTGCCTTGTTTGAGAAAACCGGTCTCGTCGATCACCAGCACCGCATCGTCATCCGCCAAATGCTCGATGACATAGTCGCGCACGATATCGCGCAGGGCATCGGCGTCCCAATCCCCACGACCCAGAATCGCCTGCTGCCGCCATGGGCCAGGATCGCCTGCCGCCTCCGCGCGCATCCAACCGGTCTTGCGCTGCTCATCTCCGAGCAGACCTTCCAGGAACAGACCCGCATTCGTCGCAACACGCTCTTGCGTGAACAACGGACGTATCCGCTGCTTGATCTCTCGAAGCGACGCCGCCCACAACGCAAGCGTCTCCTCAACCGACGCGGCCCGCGCCCACGACATTCGAATCATGGTTGCCCATGGATTCAGAACTCCGCGAAAAACGCAACTGTGATGCTAGGCCGTGCGCCAGTGACCTTCACTCGCCCTCCGTGTTTTAAGAGATATCTATCCCCGTCGGGGCGCTTCGGTCTGTTCACACCGCCTCTTGTGCTCGCCTTCCGGTTGCGAGAGCATTTCTAGATGAGGCAGCTTCTTCCAATCGTGTTGATCTTCGCGGCCTTCGCTGCCGCCGGTCTAAGCGGCCCTCAGGCTGTTGCTGATGGACGGACCTTCGAATATTTTGATGGCTCCAGCGCGACGAATGTCATGCTCATACATGCACCGCAACAGCCATAACCGTTGCCACAGGTCATCCGAAGAACCGAGCTTCGTCACCGAAAGGCCCAGGTGCTTCGCCTCATCGGCGTCAATGACCGAACCGTGAGAGGGGTACTGTTGTCGCGAAGCTAAGGCCTGGACGACAGAGTTTATCTCGCCAGGCGGCTTACCTTTCATCATGCCCGTGGTGAGAAGGTTTTCCGCGAGCTTCATAGTTTGTGCGATAGCGTGCTGTCAGCCTGCACAAAAACCGGGTCTACCCCCTCCACTCCGATCAAAAAATGCGCGGGGACGATATTGTTTGGTCCGAGAGAAATGAACGGATCAGCTGGGCCGAGTTCCGAGGCAGGTCCCATGATGATATTCGATCCCACGAGCGCAAGCATCGTTCCATTGCTCTTTGCTCGACAGGGCACGATCACCCGTAGATCCGGCGCGAGGGTCCGAAGCAGAGATGCAATCTTTTCTGTAGGATCTGTGTAGCCACCTGGGGTCTCAATAAGGAGGTCCACGGGGCCGCCTTTGGCGTCACGCAACATCTCCGTGAAATAGACCTCGTCGCCCAGGCTGATTTGTGCTCGCTGGTCAGCCATAGAGGCAAAATAGACGAGCAACGTCCGGCCGGTCATGGCCTGAATGTCGCGTATCATTAATTGCCTAAGATACCTATCCTTCTCCGCCACCCAAAACAGCGGAGATTGCTTAGGTAGATTTGTCGACCGCGGAAACTGCTCGTCGGCCGTTAGAGGCGCAGGCGGCGCACCAGTCATGCTATTCCGTGGCTGATGTCGACCGACGAATGGTTTCCGCGATGTCTCTGAGATTGATCTGCGGGCTCTGCTCGGCATCGTGGGTGTGCGGATCGATCCGTACAGGCTGAGCAACGAACCCGAGAAGCGAACTGTAATTCGCGTCTTTCCGTTCCTCCGGTGGGCCATACAGACGACCCGTTGCCATAGCCATGCTGATCTCCCTTTGCGACTCGGCAATCGCCAAGTCAGATCCGAACATTCCAGCTATTAACGCTGCGTTAACAATGAAGTTCGGTTGCCCCACGAAGGAACTAAACGCATACGGGAGGCCTGACGTCAACTCAAATCGATGCTTTACAATTCTGCCGAGTCTCTGCAGCGGCCCCAGAATCAGGCCCGCATCGCTACCACGTAGTTTGCCCCGAGCATCGATGCAAATTTCGGCACGGCGGTGACGCAGCAAGAGAGTGAGAAAGTCTCTGCCCCATCTCACCTCGATGCGGCCGCTTGCGGCAATCGAAGCGAAGTACAGGGTTAGGTTACCGGTCTGGAAACCGAGCCTCGTCCAGCCTAACTCTGCCCAATCGGCGGTGGGAATTGGAAGTTCGGGGAACTCGATGAAGAGAGTTTCGATCTTAGCCGTGTCATAGGCGAAGCGCCACCCTCCCTTCTTGCGCCACGCGATCAGCACATGTTTCGTCCCAGCCTCCAGATCGAGCGCCGCGAGGGATCGATGACTTCCGTCGATCCATCGTTTTTCCGGGCAAGATTGATGGCTGCGGCCGCAGCGGCGAACAGCTGCATCATTTCGTCACCGCCGGAGTTTGGGCCAGTGCCCCGCTTGAGGCCGCCTTGCTGAAGAAAGCAGACGGCCTGGTTGGTGATGACGTTCGGCCCCAACGGTGCGCCCCGCCGCGCCGCATCGCGACCATGGCGAGAGCCGCTCCGAGGGCGATTGCCATCTACGGAGCCCGCTGAGAGACGTTTGTCTGAGCCTATGACGAGTAGCTGCGGGTTCCAGATAACGCACCACGGGCGGGCGCACGGGTTGCGTCACGGCTTGGGCGCTTGGCTTGGAGATTTGGCCCATTCGTCGAACTGAGACGCTGTTTCTGCCTGTTGGGCTTTGATGAGCAAGCTATTGCGCTCCGGTCCCGGGGGCAACCGCGACGCCTTGTCCCGCGCCTCTTTCGCAACTGCCGTCAGCCGTTCATGCAGCGATTTGCCGATCCGACCTCGTCTCACCATAGGACACTCCGCGAGAGGTCATGATGCAGTTAAATATAGGTAGATAGGAGGTCGCGTACGCCTACGAAAGTTAGTAGGCCATATGATGCAGTTTCAACTGATACGCATTGATGGTTGCGGTGCGGTCGCGGAGCTAGAGAAACGCCGATGTGTCGCGGAGCTATGGGCATGCTGAGACCTAAAGAATATCGCGAACTAGCTCAGATCTACAGGGACATGTCGAGAGCCGATGATGTGTCGCCTAGGCGATTGTGCGTCTTGGTCAGCATCTCCAAAACATATGCCAAGTTGGCCGACCAATGTGAGCTCCTAGACAACATCGCCAAAGATGAAGACTGCAACCACCACAGTCATTGATCAAATCATGCTCACGCGCCCGGAGTACGAGGCGGCTATCCGAGTGGCCGCCCAAGCAGTTGTCGCGGAGCGAACAGCCCGAGATCTGGCGCAAATGAAGGAGTATCTCAATGGGCTGCTGCAAATTCAAATGGCGAGCATCCCACCTCAATCTCGTTGCGGATCATCTGGTCTTTCGCGCTGCACGTCACGCACTACAGTCTCTGCCGCATCCACGACGGCCTGCGTGCGATGGTCATCACCACCTCGCGCCAAAAGAGAGGCCGCAAGCCCCAAGGAAAGTAGCTAGAGCGTCTGAGGCCTTGGTTAGGTGACGAAGGCATGTCGCAAGCGGGCTCGAAAGCAAGTTCTGACAGCTTGGTTTTTTGACCCCTAGACGACCGATTCCGTGAAACCGGCACGGAACTGGAAGTGTGTTCGTGGATTCCTCGTTTTGGGATTGTCCGAACGAGGGTTGGTATCATGGCAACATGGCGGCAAGCAGTCGAGTTGGCGATGACTGAGAAGGAAGTTGAAACGTTGACGGCTCTTTCGCGGTCTCGAACCGAGTCGGCGAGCCGGGTGTCGCGGGCAGCAATGCTGCTGGCCTATCGCGAGAACCCGTCGTTCTTTGCCGTGGGACGAAGACTTGGTGTGCATCATCAGACGGTTCAGCGCTGCATCGAGCGGGCGGTAGCCAATGGTGCGCTGGCCGCACTCGACGACCGACCGCGACCGGGCAAGGAGCCGGTGATCACGGCGGAGGCCAAGGCCTGGCTGGTGTCTTTGGCGTGCGACAAAGCCAAGGAGCACGGCTACGCGCATGAGCTGTGGACGACGCGGCTGCTGGCACGCCATGCGCGTGAACATGGCCCGTCGGCGGGACACCAATGCCTTGCCAACCTGGTCCAGGGCACGGTGTGCAAGATTCTCGGCCAAGAGGAAATTAAGCCGCACAAGGTACGCTACTATCTGGAACGTCGCGATGCCGAGTTCGAGCAGAAAATGGCGGAGGTCTTGTGTGTCTATCGCGAGGTCCAGGTCCTGAAGAAGGGCACCGCCAAGTCGAAGAAATCGGGCAAGCGGGTGGCAATCATCTCCTACGATGAGAAGCCTGGAATCCAGGCGATCGCGGCGACGGCTCCGGATTTGCCACCCGTGCCAGGCGTCTATCCGGCCTTTGCGCGCGATTTTGAGTATAAACGTCATGGCACACTCAGCTTGTTGGCTGGAATTGATCTGCTGACCGGGAAGGTCCACGCTCTCGTCAAAGATCGCCACCGCAGCCGCTAGTTCATCGAATTCCTCAAACTTATCGATACTGCCTATCCGGCGGGTACCGCGATCAAGTTGATTCTCGACAATCACTCCGCACACATCTCGAAAGAAACCAGAGCCTGGCTCGATACACGAGCGGCAGGCCGCTTCGAGTTTACGTTCACGCCCAAGCACGGCTCCTGGCTCAACCTCATTGAAGGCTTCTTCTCCAAATTCGCTCGTTCCGTCCTGCGCCATATCCGGGTGACCTCAAAACACGAACTCAAGGAGCGCATCATGGCCGGCATCGACGACGTCAATCGGTATCCTGTCGTCCACACCTGGTCCTACAAGCTCGCCGAGGCCACCTGAATATGATTCGAACCACGAAAACGCTGACCTAGTACCCACTTTTCTTAGATCGTGAGTCGTGATTCAAGATATGGATGATACCCGAAGCAAGAGAAGTCCACCTTTCGAGGAAAGATCGCAAGGTGCTTGAGGCGTGTTGTCGCTCACCGGTGACATTGCAGCGCGATTTGAAGCGGGCACGGATAGTTCTATTGGCGGCGGCCGGGCGCAGCACCCGCTCGATCGCCAAGGAAGTTGGGGTCCAGCCGCGGGTTGTCAGCCTTTGGCGGCATCGCTATGCCGACCATGGCCTTGAAGGGCTGCGAGATAAGCCGCGGCCTGGCAAGCAGCCGATCTATACGAAGACGACCGACAAGCGGATTCTGAAGCTGCTGGATAAGCCGCCCCCGCAAGGGTTTGCGCGCTGGACCGGTCCTCTGCTGGCCGAGGCGCTGGGCGATGTTGACGTCCAATATGTCCGGCGCTTCCTGCGCAGCCACAAGCTTGACCTCGCAGCTCGCAAGTCCTGGTGCGAGAGCAACGACCCGAACTTTACGGCCAAAGCCGCCGATGTTGTTGGCCTTTACGTCGCCCCGCCGGCGAAGGCTATTGTGCTCTGCGTGGACGAGAAGCCTTCGATCCAGGCTTTGGAGCGAGCGCAGGGTTATCTGAAGTTGCCCAATGGCCGCGCCTTGATCGGCCAGAGCCACGATTACAAGCGGCATGGCACCACAACATTGTTTGCGGCGCTCGACGTCGCCACCGGAAAGATCATCGCAAGGCATTCAAAACGCCGTCGCCGCGTCGAGTTTCTCGATTTCATGAACAGCCTCACCGCGGCCTTTCCGAACCGTCAGCTTCACGTCATCCTCGACAACCTCAACACCCACAAGAAGAACGAGGACTGGCTCAAGGCCCATCCCAATGTGCAATTCCATTTCACGCCGACAAGTGCGTCCTGGCTCAATCAGGTCGAGGTATGGTTCTCAATCTTGCAGGGGCAATCGTTCAGCGGCACCTCCTTCACAAGCCTCAAGCGCCTTCAGGAACACATCGATGCCTACGTCAACGCATACAACGACAAAGCCGAGCCCTTCGTCTGGACCAAGAAAAAGGTTCGTCAACGCCCCTTCAAAGGCCGCCGTATCACTCAGCTCTGATTCCGGGTACTAGCGACGCGCAGGCCGAGGCCGCCATGAAACGTGACCGCCAAGTCGCGCGGGTGACGTGACCTAGCTTTACCACGAGTCGCCCGTCGTGCGGGATTGAATGTGGGCCTGCGTTTTCGGAAACGCCGCTTCGCGCATCAACCTCCCCGTGACCGCCCTACGCCCCGGATTATCGACCCGCGCGCATGGCCGCAAAGCTCTCCTCATGCTGGATGATGCCAGCCCCGATCTGCGGCCCAGTCCTCGCGCTGCATCTGATGGCCTTGAACTCGGCGAGCATCGAGAGATATCGCGCGGCTTCGGCCGCCACGACCGGCATTGCGAACGAAGTGCCCGCGTGCCCGTGTTCGTTTGCCAGGAGAAAACTGTACATCAGCCAACACTCCAATTACGCATCACTGGTCGGTCGATCAGCGGCGAGCCCATGATGAAGCCCTTGTCGTTACGCTTGGGCCGCAGCTTGCCGAGCGTGAACTGATCCGGGTCCGCGTCGAGGGGCGGGAAATAGCACGGCTCCTTCTGGCCCTTGAACGTGGCCCAGATCTGGCGCGACCCGCGTGGCTTCTGGCTCAAGGCGAGGCCCGATCAGATCCCGAACAGCGATGGTGATTATGTCGATCTGAAAACGACGCGCAGCGTGCTCTATCGCGACACGCAGCGCTCGATCACCGATTACGGCTACACCCAGCAAGGAGCGCTCGTGCTAGACGGTGCCCGCGCGCTCGGCCTTCATCGTTCACGCTGCTCTGGGTCGAAAGCAAGTCGCCCTATTGCGTGCGCGCCCAGACCCTCAAGGACGAGGACCTGGCGCGCGGCCATGCCCTCAATGAGCTGGCCGCCAAGATGTTCTGGGACTGCTACCGCAGCGGCGTGTGGCCTGGTCCTGGCGATGACCGCGCGGATGCAGAATTTATCGATCTACCGGATTGGTGGCGGGCAAGCACCGATGACCGCATCAAATTCGCACTGAGGGAAGCAGTTTAGGGGTGGCAGGCGAGGTCAGGCATGGATCGGCAAGGCGAGGCAGGGCGGGGTGAGCCTTGGAGTTTGCGAGGCAGGCGAGGAAGGACGGACGAAATGAACGACACCGAAACTATCAACAAGCCGGATCAGCCCGAGCGCGTGACCCGAATGGCCCGGTCGAGGCCTCTGCTCCGGACCATCATGGATATCAGCGCGCATGCGATCTGATTAGCGGTCACGCTCCAAACAGAGGCCGGATACATTGATGCAAGACCGCTCACCGCCAGGTCGTCGAAATCTTCTTGCAACGCGCGGCCGGACCATAATCCGGTCAAATGGCGAAGAACTCAACGAGAGCAAATCTAGTCCGCTTTTCCGCGCTGAGCGGACCTCAACGAGAGGTGCCCCACTTCGTTGCAGACTCATTCAATCACCTCGTCGACGCTCACGAGCAAAGACGGCGGGATGGTGAGGCCAAGCTTCTTGGCTGTCCTCATGTTGACGGCGAAGTTGAGATGGGTGGGACCTTGAAACGGTAAATCGGCAGCTTGCGCGCCATTGAACAGGCGCTCCACATAGCTTGCCGCCTGTTGCTCAAGTTC
Organism: Bradyrhizobium sp. CCGUVB23; assembly: GCF_024199885.1. Taxonomy (NCBI): domain Bacteria; kingdom Pseudomonadati; phylum Pseudomonadota; class Alphaproteobacteria; order Hyphomicrobiales; family Nitrobacteraceae; genus Bradyrhizobium; species Bradyrhizobium sp. CCGUVB23. The sequence continues at coordinate 2,072,099 of NZ_JANADQ010000001.1, read as the reverse complement.
TGCAATGCTGGGGCCATAGCCGATCAGAAGCCCGCTTTGAGCGGCCTCGCGGGAGCCTCCAATCGTCGGCAATCCGGCTTTCACCGCAAGCGCGCCGAGTTTTTCAAGGTCGCGGTTCAGCTCCGGGGTCGGCACGATCACGAGGGCTTCCACATCAGAATTGCGCATCGCATCAAACGCGGCTGCATACTCGTTCGGGCCCTCGACCCAAATTTCGACCAGTTCCAGTCCGGCTTGGGCAGCAGCCTTGCGCAAGGGCGCGAAGCCGGCTTCCACGATCTTGCGATGAGCGGAGATCACTGCAATTCGATGCACTGACGGCAAGGCCTCACGAAGCAGGGACAGCCGCTTGACCTCAAGTTCCGGGGCGATCAGGCAAACGCCCGTGACGTTGCCACCCGGATGCGCCCAACTCTCGGCAACACCGGCGCCGACCGGGTCTGCGCCCATTGGTGCGGCGACAATCGGAATTGTCCTCGTTGCTGCGCGAGCAGCGTGGAGCGACCAATCGGAAGAGGCAATGATGACATCGGGTTTGTCGCCAACAAGGGCCTGCGCCAGTGCTGGCATTTGCTCCTCGATACCCACACGAAAATCAACAACTAGATTGCGGCCTTCGACGAAGCCCCGGGCCGCCAAGTAGGGCAGCGTGACAGATCGGATAGCGCCACGGTCGGGAAGCGAGAGCACGCCTAAGCGCCAGACGCGATCCGCAGATTCTGCGCATCTTGGCGAAAGTACCGCCAGCACCGCGCAAACGAGCACCGCCTCATTTGACCCCTTATGGCACGCTTCCCAGCTTATCGAGAAATGCCCAGGTTGTGCCTTTCGACGGATTCAGCGGGCATTGATGTCCGCTTTACTCTCGAAAGCGCTGAAGCCGCAGAGCCGTTCCTTTGACGTCGACAACGTGCTCGAACCATATCACTATATTCGCACCGTGCACGAGTTTTCGTGGCCTTTGGCGCGTTGGGAGGAAGGAGCGCGTGACAAGCGCCGCTCCGTTTATGGTCGAGAAGAGCCGATATGGTCAGACAACTCGCCAACAACATAGTTGAGGGCCTGCGAACTGAGCCGCTCGCCCTGGCGCTGGTCCTGATCAACGTCATCGTGCTCGCAAGCTTCGCCTTCACGCTGCACGAGGTGAGCAAATCGATCGCGCGCAAGGACGCGATGCTGCAATGCTGCATCGAGAAGCGCTGAACAGCGAAAGGCCCGGCTTTGGTTGGCCGGAGCAGAAAACTTGTGCTCGATCGCTTTATTGATGAACTTTTCGTGCGCGTCTGGTTTGGTCTCTTTCAAATCATACGAGGCAATAATCTCGGTATCGTATTGCTCCGCTTTGCGGCGCACGCGTGGACTGGAGGCAGCGCGAGTGCGACTCAGCGTCTGGAAGCCGATGACGCTGTCCCTACCGCGCTCGCGCTGCCAGTTAAGTTAGCGGCGATAACTCGGCGCTCGCGTTGGACCATAAGCGCTGTCCCTACCAGGCGCCGCAAACTTCGGTGGCCCGCCTTCGCCCTCGAATTAGCGAGACTGATCACCTTGCCCCCGAGAGGCTCAATTCCCAAGGGGGCGAGCAAGGAGTATCGCGGAAAAGTGCTGCAAGCACCTACCAGGATTGGTAGTGCCGATGTTGTGTAGCCTGGGGCAAATGCGCCATGGCGACTGAATTAGATCCGGTGTTTAATGTGATTGAGCATCACCGCGGCTTTTCGCGCAATACGATGCCGCGGTATCGATATCCGCCAAACTAGTCCCGTGAATCTAAAGTTCGTCACATAATGTCTGCTAAGCTTTGTGACAGAAGTCGGCGTTGTCTCGTTTTGTAACCAGAGCGAACTGGCGTAGAATGGGCCAATGCATGGCGAAACGGTACGGCCTCGTGACCTCTCAGTGGCAATATCAAGTTAGGTTTGATGTCCGCGATACTGCGGTAGCGGAATCACTACGTCGAAAGTTTCGCGATCCGGCACTGAGGCCTCTATTCGATATACTCACGGCGCATGGCGCGGCACCGAAATGTCAGTTCGACGCCTTTGCGGAGTATGTCGCCGCGGCAGAGGAAAACGGCGTCAAAAGTTATCCGCTCTATCGGTGGACGAAGGCAACGATCGAAGATCCAACGAAGAAGGAAAAGTATTTGAAATCCTTTACGCTCTACGTGGATGATCAAGAGGTCTATGAAAGGGAGATTGCTGACGCGCTAGAAGCGGACTTGCAGTCGGTCGCCCGTAGCGGGATCATCAATCAAATATCTAAGTTCGACAGCAATCCTGCCAACAATCCTCAACCGCCAGAACGCTCCCGCGAGTGAGGCTAGCTCACTATGCGGGTGACTTGAGACGACCGCTCCTGGGCCCATCGCGACATTTTGCGCTGGGTGTAGGGTACCTCACACCCGTTTTGCCTTTAGGGAAGAAAGACAGCTGGTGCGGATCGGGATGACCAGTGTGGCTTGGCGCAATAAGGTTCATACAGAACTGTAGCCGGCATAACCCTTTCGCAACCGAGACCAACAGCAAGACGGAGCCATTAATCTCATTACATGCAAGGGTCCTCCGACTCGGACTCAGCCAGAGATTAAAATTATATCAGAGCCGCGTGCAAACAGCCCGTCCCTGGGCTCTAAGTGGGCCGGGGGGCAGGGAATTTCCTATCAACCACTCAGATCTCGAGCGCGGCGGCGCTCCAATTTTAACGGCCGCTCTTCCGAAAATTCGGGAAAGAAAAGCATTCTTTTCGGCCAAAAGCCGATAGCCCATCAATGTGGGCTTCTATGTCTGCGCCTCGCTCGATGAACGTGACGCCGCATGTTGCGCAGAACACCAGCGGCCGTAGCTCTGCGATTGACGGGCGAACGACCCGGCACGGCGGCTATGCCGTCAGCCAGCGCATCCGCAAGCGGATCGAGGAGGCATTCGGCTGGATCAAGACGGTCGCCAGGCAAGAGAAGACCAGCTTCCGTGGTCGCGATCGCGTCGCATGGGCCTTTACCTTCGCTGCCACCGCCTACAATCTGGTGCGGCTGCCCAAGTTGATCGCGGAGACCGGCTGATGGCCAAGGTGCCCGGCTTCGCCAAGGCCTTTGTCGGCCGCTGGCGCATCGTCGAAATGGACGTCTGGGACAGCGACTTCCTCGATCTTGTCGAAGAGGCGCATCTCACCTTCCAGGGCAAGTCCGATGGCGAAATCGTCTTCGGGGCTCTCAAGGGCTTCCTGGACGTGCGCTACGGCACCCGCGACGGATCGGCTTGCGCCGAGTTTTTCATGGGAAGGGCACGACGAGAATGATCCGTCCTGCGGTCGCGGATGGGCGATGATCGGCACTGCGGGCAGGCTTGTCGGCCACTTCTACATCCACAATGGCGACGATTCAGGCTTCGTTTGCGAACGCGGCTGAGTTCTTCAACAGCCTGCTAGTCTTACTGAGTCAGAGTGTCGCGGCGTTTACCGAGAAGAATCATGTATTTGAGAAGACTCATCTTTTCAGCATGCGGAGAGGCTGAGATGGGTCTGGCAAAATCGGGGGACGTCGCGTCGCGGTTTTCGGCGTATGTTGAGGGTCTTACGAGCGTGATCGGACACGCAGACCGAGCCAAACCGCTTCGCGATTACTGCACCGGTCTGATGATGCCTTGCGATCGCAAGAGTGTCGAGCCGATGGCGGCCATCACGGCTCCTGAGCGGACAGCAGCGCAGCACCAGTCGTTGTTGCATTTTGTCGGTCAAGGCGACTGGTCGGACCAGCAAGTGTTGGCCAAAGTCCGTGAGTTAGTGCTGCCGAGCATCGAACGCCACGGAGAGATCGAAGCTTGGATCATCGATGATACGGGCTTTCCTAAGAAGGGGCGGCATTCGGTCGGGGTTGCACGGCAATATTGCGGCCAACTGGGCAAGCAAGACAATTGTCAGGTCGCCGTGACCCTTTCGATTGCCAACCATCACGCGAGCCTGCCGGTGGCGTATCGCCTTTATCTACCAAAGGAATGGGCGACCGACCGTCCGCGTCGGCGCAAAGCCGGTGTGCCCAACGAGATCACCTTCAAAACCAAGCCGGCCATCGCGCTTGAGCAATTGCGCTGGGCCTGTGCAGGGGGCTTGCCGCGTGGCGTAGTGCTGATGGACGCCGGCTATGGTACTGATACTGATCTGCGTACGAACATCACAGATCTCGGCTTGAACTATGTGGCCGGCATCCAGCCACAAACGTCCGTATGGCGCCCTGGCACTGGGCCGCGGGCGCCGAAGAAGTGGTCGGGGAGCGGACGACCTCCGAAGTTGCTGCGACGTGATGGCAAGTATCAACCGATCTCAGTTAAGAAGCTTGCGATTGGTCTGCCAATGGATGCTTGGCGCAAGATCACGTGGCGTGAGGGGACGGCAGAACGCTTATCCTCGCGCTTTGCCCGTGTGCGCATCCGTGCGGCACATCGAGATTACTGGCTCGCCGAAAGCCGGCCGGAGGAATGGCTGCTGATCGAATGGCCGGAGGGCGAGGAAGCACCCACCAAATATTGGTTCTCGACGCTTCCGGCGAACATTGAATTCCGTCAGCTGGTCGACACCGCCAAGCTGCGCTGGCGCATTGAGCGCGACTACTACGAACTCAAACAGGAGATCGGCCTTGGCCACTTCGAGGGGATGTCCCGGGTTCTGTTGAATTTCTGAAGAGGTCGGCGTTGCCCACCTTGAGCCGGTAGGCTCGGGGTGCTGATTCCACAAAGGAGAGCAACGCCATGACGAGAGATATCACACCGGCTGGTTCGCCGGCGACTGGGGCTGTGGACGAAGCGTTTGCAGAAGTGCGGGCGAGCTTTGATCGGTTCTGCCTTGCGGCGGGGATCGAGGCGCTCGGCACGATGATGGAGGCGGATGTCACGGCGGCCTGCGGGCCGCGCCACGGTCGCGATGCGGCGCGGCGGGCGCACCGTTGGGGCCGAACGCGGGGACGGATTGGCTTCCACGGCGGCAAGATCGAGGTCGAGCGCCCGCGGGTCCGGGGCGTGGACGGCCGCGAGGTCACGATCCCGAGCTGGGAAACGGCAGCGCAGGAGGACTGGCTCGGTCGCTGGGCGATGAACCTGATGCTGATCAATGTGTCGACGCGCCGGTTCGGCCGCGCTGTCCGGCTGCCCGAGGGTGACGTACCGGCACCGCCCGGATCGGGGGTTTCGAAGTCGGCGGCCTCGCGGAGGTTTGTGGCGCTGTCGGCGGCGCGGCTGGCGAACTTCATGGCTACCGATCTGTCCGCGCTCGACCTTCTGGTGGTCCAAATCGACGGGCTGCATCTCGGCGACGATCTCGTGCTGGTCGCCGCGATCGGGGTTGACGGTGAAGGCAACAAGCATCCGCTGGCGCTGGTGGAAGGGGCGACCGAGAATGCCGCAACGGTTCAGGCCCTGCTGGACAACCTGATCTCGCGCGGGCTCGACCCGACGGTGCCGAGACTGTTCATCGTCGACGGCGCGAAGGCGTTGTCGAAGGCGATCCGCCGCACCTTCGGTTCGGCCGCTGCGATCCAGCGCTGCCAGATCCACAAGGCGCGCAACATCGTGGAGCGCCTGCCGAAAGAGCATCATGCGGCCACCCGTCGGGTGCTGCGCCAGGCCTGGGAGCTCGATGACGCCGACAAGGCTGAAAAATTGATCCGCAATCTCGCGCGTCGACTCGACCAGCAATGGCCCGGCGTAGCGGCCAGCATCCTCGAAGGCCTCGACGAAATCCTGACTGTCGTCCGGTTGAAGTTGCCGAAGGAGCTTCGTCGATCGCTCGCCTGTACCAACATCGCCGAGAACATGATGGGCACCATTCGCCGCGTCACGCGCAACGTCAAACGCTGGCGGGATGCCGGTATGGCCTTGCGATGGGTCGCGGCCGGCATGATCGAGGCCAACAAGGGCTTCCGACGATTGAAGGCGCATAAGCAATTGTCGGTTCTGCGTGCGGCTCTTCAAGCTCGCCACAATCGCATGACGATCAACCCCGTTGCCCACGTCACGAGGGCCGCGTAACATTCATTCCGGCAACGTCGGCCCGACCTAGTTCAACAGCGATCGGGACATCCCCCACTTCGAGGGGCGAGGCTGGCGCGGCTTCCACCATCACGCAACGCTGTGCATCGCGGCCTACGGATTCCTGGTCTCCGAGCGGGAGACGATTCCCCCCTCAGCAACAGGTTCCGCCGGGCTTTTCAAAGAAATTACAATTCCCGAAACTTATCGCCCGAGGGGGGCCGCCATTGCGGCCTGAACGGCACGTTCCAAATTCGATCGCGACCGTTCGGCGAGGATTGAGCGTCGCTCTCGCGTCCACACTATCTCGATGCCCCTGTTGCATCAGGGCAGTCTCACGTCAAAGTAGCTATCGAAATTTGTGACGCAGTAAGACTAGATCAGGCACTGCAACAAAGTCGGCGTATTTCAGGCTATCGTTGTCGACCAACAATTTGCGATTCAGCTCGTCGTTCCTCTTGTCGTAGGTAACCCTGATCCTCGCTTGAATTGAGCTACCTACCGACCAAGTCAGAACCTGAATTTCGTCCATTTTAAAACCACGGGGCCGCATCAGCACCGTGTCGAAAATTCTATCACGTTCTGCCTTTGGCCCGGACGGATAGAATTGTCCTTGGAGTTCTTTGAGCGCAGTCGCCTGTGCTCGCTCATCGAGCGGCTCATCCTCGATTAGCAGCTCGTACCGATAAAGAAGGTAAGCTCTCTGCTCAGCCGCCACCGTGCTCCTCCTTTTTTGAGGGACGCAGCGCCGTTGCCCCCTGCCCGGAGTGAAATGATAGTACTATCACCGGTTGTGTTACAATGAGTGCTATAGAAAGGCCGGATGCACGTCGCCGCCGGCATACAGCCCGTCCAGGACGGCTGATCAAGAGAGAGGCCGTCAACTGATCCAGCCTTACAGAAAAATCCGGCCAATAGCCGGTCTTTTTCTCTGCTAGGAATAAGGATTCCATTTGCCAGGCCGCGGTCTCGCAGGCTAACCGTATTCAGCAGGGGACAGCAAATGCAGACCAAAACGCGCGAGTACATTGATTTTTGGGTCAAGAATAGCATTCACGCCGCTGAGCAATACGAAACGCCCGGCGCGTCGCAGGACGTGAACGAACTAGTCGGTCGCCTCATTGAGGGGACGAGGGGGCAAGGCATTTCTCAAAAGGCCATGGAGAAAGAGGTCGGCGACTTGACGGGATATGTCCGTAATATGCTCATGACGGCAAACAAAGTCGAAATGGATCGCCGCAATTGAGTTAGTCCGGCGGGACTGTGCGGCCAAGCAGCGTGAGCGGCGTAAGCCGGGCATTCTCATGAATGTCCATCCGGTTCCTCCTGCGGGTTGCTAAAGCTTCGACAACTTCAGCTTCCCCGACCGGAGCCGGATGGGCAACCTATTAAAAGCTCGCAGCTAGCCCGCACATAGGCCAGTCACTCCTGCCTGCTAGCCGATCTCGCCGACGGCACGCCAAGCTTGATTGATCGCCGCTTGGGTAAGGGGTTCCCAGCCGGAATCGGAATGGGCAATCGCAACATTGCCGAAGGGGCGCCGCGCCACCGTCATCGTGTGCGCCATCTCATTTGGATCGTCGAACAGGCTGTTCGGAGAATAGGCATAGCCATGGGGCCAGCGATTGACGGTAATACCCTGGATATCGCGGCTTTCGTCGAAGCTGCTGCCAGCGAGCTGGCGACTGAGCTGGTCGCGGACATCGTGCTCCAACTTGTCGAAGGGCGTCTCGAGCAATCTCTGGCGACCAAGCCTCGACTGGTTGCGCGCATCTAGGCCTTGATTCGGCGTGGTTGGAGCGCAGTACATGTGAACGCACATCGTCTCTGACGGATCCTTCGGGTGTTCGTATCCGCCGAGATTGACTGGAAAATCCATCTTGACGCGGGCGTATGTTCCGGTTGGCGCATAGAGTTCGTGAATGCCGAGCTCGAGAAACGGCTTCCAAGTCCGCACCACCACGTTTGTATAGATCAGCGGCATCTTGACGTTCTTCCGGAGCGCGAGCCTCTGCTCCTCCGGCAGTTCAGGACAAAGGAATGGGATCATCATGTTGTATCCGGCGAGGATGCATTTGCGTCCGCGAACCTTGCGTAGCGCACCTCCTTTCACGTAGCTGACATCTGCATGATCATCGAAGTTCCTAACATTCACCGCGATGCTATTGAGGCGTATCCGCACCGGCGAAGTGGCTTCATCGAGCCTGCTATAATCGAACCGTGCAAGGACAATGTCATCCATTGTCGTGCCCGGCGCCGCACCAGGGATGAGGCTGCGGACCAGCAGGCGGGCGATGGAGGCGTTGCCGTCCGGGAAATGGCAGATATAGGGATCATCCGCATCCTTGTCGGTGGCCCGTTCGGTATTCATGCCTAGGCCATCGAAGCCCGGAAAGCCGGTGTTCATTGCAGCCAGCGCCGACACTGTGTCGGAGCTTGACGCGAAGAGGTCGTTAAAACGTCCCTGGAAATACTGCGCAGCCCTCTCGCTCAGCCCGGCATGCTTGATGAGATAGTCCCGGTAGCTGGTTCTGGCGAGAATCTTCTCCTTGGCATCCAAAGCCATTCCCTTGAGATAATCGATAGGCGCTTCATGGAAGGCAACAAGAGCCGCCTTGTTAGCTTCCGCGAGTGGAAAATCGGCGATGAAGGCTTTTAGCGGGCGGGCGTTCAGCCGATTGGGAAGTTGGTCGTCGCGTGCCATCCAGAACGGGTCGCCGGTCACGAGCTTGTCTTCGCCCCAGTGTTCCCTGTTGAAGAAGACACCGCGACTCAGATTCCTGGATGCGTAGAAAGTACGGTCGAATGCCGCGGTGAATCGGTCGAGATCGATGCCCAGTGATTTTAGTAGGCCGGCAGCGACCTCGCTATAGCCGGTGCGCGGGGAATCGATGGTTTCCGTGCCACCATAGCCGATGATTAGCCGGCCACTGACGGTGAATTCGTTGCGCTTGGCGTGTCCGCCGAAATCATCGTGGTTCTCAAGGATGAGAATTGATTTATCCGCACCATGTTTCTGTCGATAGAACCATGCGGCAGACAAGCCGCTGATGCCGCCGCCGACAATGACCAGATCGTAAGTTTCCTCCGCAGGTGTTTGTGCAACCTGGAAACCCTTACCCTCGCGTCCAAGTGCGTGTGCCGCCTCGAATGAGCCAGGATGGCTGCCGCGCAGACCTGTCAGAGACGGCGGATAGTAGGGTGAGAACTGTTGAGCCCGAAGGAAGTCGATAGGGGCTATACCGGCGACGATGGCAAGGCCAGTACCTGCCAGAAAATCGCGGCGCGTGATCATTTGAATACTGCCGAAGCGCGAACATACTGTTTCATGCCGTCAAGCAATTCATGGGCGTGGTTCAGCGTGAATTTGCACTGGATTATTCATTCAGTGGCCCATGGCGTCCAGCAAGCGCCGTGCCAATGGCAAAAAGCGCCGCCGCCCTTCCGCACGGATGCGTTTAGAGACATAACGTGGTCTTGTCGGTGATAGTTCAAAGTCAATACGCGTGAGGCATCAGACTTCCAAATCGCATAGCTAAAAAATCAGTGAGACCGCACCATATCGCCCCAAAAGCAAACGCGCCCAAAAAAAGAAACAAAGCCTAAGCTGCGAGACAAAGAGCAATCCGAGCGGTCAAGCAAACCGCTCGGGAAAACGCGGCGGCAGCTCACTTAGCGTTGATGAGAACCTCGAAACTTTCGAGGAGAGGTACGCCCTCATCGCCAGCCATTGACCAGGGCGGCCTACAAATTCTTGTAGTTGACCAGTGCAACGTTCTTCGGGCCGAATCGCTCTCACGATGAGCGCTACCTGGTTAGGGGCATCAAGCGCAATCACGACCGTAAGGAAGGAGAGCCAAAGTGATGTCACCAATCGAAGCAATCGTCAGTTGGCTGGAAGCGCAAGATCTGGACCTGCAAATCGACGTCGCGTCATTCGCCTCATTCTTGATTTTCGAGGCTGGCGACGTTCCCTCGCTTAGCATACCGGAGCAGCTCGAAGCTGTTCGTCAATGGTTGAACGAACCCGAATTGGAATCGCACGCCGCCGCAAGCCGTGCTCTGACCTTCCGTATCTCCATGGATTACTTTGTCGAGGGTAGAACTACCGGCTGCGGATGGAAACAAACCGAAGCGAAGCTGCGCAAAACCCTGGACGACGCTAAGCGCGTCGGGAAGTTCCCGGCTGCACGCAAGGCGCAAAGGATGCTTGAGCTATTGCCCACACGACAAGCAAGATGGCATGAGGTGGCGAGATCCTGGAATGAACTGGCTTCGACTCGCCTGACTCTTAAGGCTCTCACGGATTGGAGCGATAAGCGCCCCAGCCTGAAAACTATTTCAAGTGCCGCGAATCCTCCATTGGTTGCCATCGCGTCGCGCCTTCGTCATGCCCATTAATGAAGGTTGCCTCCCCGCACGCACGGTAAGCAAAAATGTTGAGCGCGGGCGGTAGGGACAGCGTCGTTGACACCCCCGAGCCTTTCGGCGCCGAGTCCAGAAATAGATGATGGCGCGATGCTTCCTGTTCGCCCCAAGGTACCAAGCCGCAAATGCGAATGTCGGCAGCGAGATCGCAACCGCAGTCCAAAAACCTGGATAGTTCGGGCCGGTGAGCCAGCTGTAGAAAATGCTGCTGGCGGCGAAGGCGCGCTCGATCACGCTGCCATCGGCAGGGTTCGCTGCCGACGACTGATGATTCCGTGGAGTTGAACAGTGGCGCAGAGCGCGGTGACAGCGCGAAGCAAGAATGTGTAGCGTGTGCTGGGGCTTCTGTAAACTTGGAGATCGCTTATCGGCCCGCGGCACGAACAATCCCTCCTTGGCGTGTAATCTTTGCGCGTCGTTCCGTCAGAAAGCCGAAGCTTCGGAAGGGCTGTTGCCTTAGCGCGCAGGTCGCCGTAGATAGATGACTACGTCTCCCGCAGGCAATCACAACGTCATCCGACCTCCCATTTTCACAGAATGGAAAGACAGTAGGGGGCAACTGGCGCGGATAGTCTGCTAGACGATCTTCTCCCTTTCGTTGCAGTCTAAGTCTGGCGTGGCTTCGTATCGGGCGACCAACCACTTTTCCATTATGACCTTGATCCCAAGCTCTTATTCCGTCTCCGCCCTTGTTGAGTTGAGAGCAGCGACCGCTTGCGTAAGATCGACGAACGATCCCTGCAAGGTGGTGTGATCATGGTCCAAAATCCATGGAGACCATCCGTGCTCGATTGCCTTATTGATGAACTTTTTGTGCGCGTCCGGCATGATCTCTTTCAAATCGTATGAGGCAATAAATCTCGGCATCGTATTGCTCCGCTCTGCGGCGCACGCGCGGCCTGGAGGCAGCGCGAGCACGACTCGGCGTCGGGAAGCACGAGCGATGCTGTCCCTACCGCTCGCGCCGCCAGGCACAGGCCGCGCGGGGTGCGAGTCCACGGGTATGCCCCTCAAGCTTTATCGACGAATGGTCTCCATTGCACCTGCCAGAATTGGTTGGTGCCGATCTCACGTGGCCTGGGGCAAATGCGCCATGGCGACTGCATTCGATTCGATTTTCGATGTGATTGAGCATCACCGCGAGCTTTCCGCGCAATACGATGCCGCGGTATCCATATCCGCGGAACTAGACGACGGTCCCGAATTTGGTGCCGACGACGCAATCAGCGACGAACGGTTGTTGGCGCTCCAGCAGTACGCAGCCGCGCTCATTCACTCCAAACCGACCACGCTTGCGGGCGTCATCGCTCTGAGTCGCTACGTCGCCAGCCTACCGGCTTGGCTGCTGTCTGATGAATATGATTGGCATCAACCGTTTCTGACAAGGCTAGCGGACGCGCTGGACGAGATCAGTGCGGGGGTAGCGCCAGACCCGTGCATGCCGACGCGGTCGTCGTCTACCGGGTCTGATGGGGCCGCCGTGGCGACATGAGCGAGAAGCGCCGGATGGTGGATCGGCCGAGGAGCCCTCACTTTTGAAAGCTTCATATCCGTCGGCGAGCAGGTCAACGCGGTTAGCCGCGTGGTGGGTATGGGGCGTGGCCATATGTCCACTCGGTTCTGAATTTTTGGTCCCGGCCTAGAACTAGAACCTGAGCGCCGTGTCCTGCTTTCCCCACCTTGTGGGCTGCGTCCACCGCGGCGCGGATTGCTTCCTCCTGAGTAGCGTACGGGCCGAAATGCTCGCCATTGAGCGCAACCATCCACTGGCCTTTATGGAGCGTGACGAAGTATTGGAAACGAGCGATCAATCTTCCTCCGGCATCGCCCCTATGATCGATAGATTTGAAGGGGGCCGGAGCTTTGCAACCTGACGCGGTCGTCTCAACTACCGGACTTGGTTGGGGGCAGAGATGGCCTTTGCAGTACAAAGTGTAGCAGGCTGAGCGTCGATGGTGGAGCTGAAAGCGCGTCGGCTTGCTAAGGACCGCTCAGATGCAGGCGGGCGGCCGAGGAGATCGATCGGAATCGGCCGATGGATAAGGCGCTATTGATCGCGTGGGCATGCGCTCTAATCGTCCTGGTGCTGTTCGTCGCGCTGTACCTTCCGTGGTCGTGAGTGGGGGATAGCCGGCGACGATCGATGAGGCGCTTGCTCGCGAAATCGCCGTCCGTCACCTCCTGGGACGGAGGCAGCGGAGGTGACACGGCGCTCGCGTAGTGGCGAGACCAGACGCCTGAAGCACTGTCCCTACCACGCGCCGCAAACTTTCGTGGCCAGCCTTCGCCCTTGGATTAGCAAAGCTGACCACCTCGCTCCCCGAGAAGCTCAATTCCCTAGGATGGTACCTATTTGCATCGTGGAGAAGTACCGCAAGCACCTATCAGAATTGGTGGCCGCCTAATCCAGCCGTTGTGGACTAGGCTGGTCCTCAGCCTTGCAGGTTCAGGAGACGTGAATGACCAAACACGCACGCATTCGCTGCATCAACACGACGGACAGAAAGAACCCTCACGAAAGACTCTCACATGTTGGCGGAGCAAACCCCGACGGAACGCCGTGGAAGCGATCCATCGATCAGGCTATCGGAGACATCGAGATCAACGAGTGGAGAGTTCTATGTCGAAGAAAACGGCCGCAGGGTTGACGTCGTGTGCGCCACGCACGAGGGGCACAAGTACATCAAGACGGCGGCGGACGTCATTCATCACGACAATCTTCTATTGCTCGCTGAGTGTCCGTGACACCGCGACTGACAGCAGCTCAGCCAACTGCGCCCGGGACGCATTCATTCGGAAGAAAGCTGGCTTCGATGAAGTACAGGAAAGCATTCTTAAAGCGGAAGCGGCTTATGTATGTTTGTGGCGCAGCAATCATAATCTGTTCGACACGGCCAGCGCTCGCCGCGGATGCACTGGAAGCCGTCATGCAAGGCTGCACGGCGGTGAAGGACGACAAAGTTAGCTTATTGTGCTTCGACAAAGCCGCTGCAACGCTCAAGGCCGTTGACGTTCTCGTCGGACCGGAAACAGCGAACACCAAAGAAATCGTTACGAACTTCAGCCCTAACGATTTCAAGGTCGTTGATCCTGACGACCTTCATGTTGCCCCTGAAAAGTTCATTGGGAAGCCTATCGAGATTCGAAACGTGAGCTGCTTCTACGCCGATAGGGGCGATTATCGCTGTGCGCCTTCACGCGGGATGATTACGGTAGTTTTCGCGAAGTCTATCGAACCAGCGGCTGAGCGGGAGACATTGGAACATGACTGCGGCGTCATCAAGAGGATTGCGTCGCCCGCCTGCCGAAGGAATATTCGAATAGTTCCTGCCGACTACGCTGAAGATTCACCCAGCGCCTTCGCGAAGCGCATTGTTGTGAAGGTGAAGAGAATTGAAGTTCTACCGGCGTCCCGACCAACTCGCTAAAGTCGCACCACGCGCGCCGCTAACTTCACGGGCACAACTACCAGAACTGGCCGTCACAAGTGGCTTGACACCTGGGACCGGAAGCAGCGCGGGCGCGACTCGGCGCCAGATTCCAGCTTTGGGGAGCAATAGATCGGGCACTGTCCCTACCGCGTCCGCGCTGCCGATTGAGGTTAGCAGCGACGCGACTCGGCGCTGACCTTCTGCGTAGATAGCGCTGTCCCTACCGCGCGCCGCTGACCTCGACGGTTCTGTAGTCGTTTGTGAAGAACGTTTCTGAGCACGGTTTTTACGCAAGGTGTGGTTGCGATAGGTGGCGACAGAGTATCCATAACAGGCCGCGTAAAAGTTCCGCGAGCCAGCGTCGGAGCAGGCTGAAGTTGTAGCCGGCGGCGGCGAGCACGGCGTTGATGCGGTCGCCGTCGCGGCCCTTGAGATGGTTACGGCGCATTCGGTGGTCGTCCTTGAGATGGCCGATCACAGGCTCGACGGCGGCGCGACGCCGCATCTCGCGACGGATCGCTTTGGTGACACGGCGAACCTGGCCGCTGATCCAGACCTTGAACCGGTCGGGATAGTTGTGGCCGCGGTAGCCCTTGTCGCCGTGGATGCGGCGCGCTGCAACACCTGTGAGCTTTTCGAGGTCGGCGATGACGGGACCGAGCGTGTGGCCGTCATAGGGATTGCCGTGCAGGGCCTTGGCATGCAGCACAAACTGCCCGCCTTTGGGCGCGGTGGCAGGCGTGGCAATCGAGACTTTGCAACCAAACTCGTAAGGTGCCCGGGCCTTGCCTTTGCCGATGCACTCCACCTCGGGGGCGTGCAACGAGTAGACCTTGGGACCGCGTTGACGCTGCTCTTGATGGCGAACCCGGTGGGCGAGATCGAGCAGCGGACCAAAGCGGTCCTCAAGCGCAGGGTCGCCCTCGATCTTGCGTCTGATGTCACGGATGATGCGGCCAAGCCGGGTGCGCAGGAATTTGAGCTCTCGTCGGGCACGCTTGAACTGGTGGGCATGCGTGTACCGCCCCACCATGATGGCGGCGCGCTTGGCCACGCGCAGATAGCTCTGGCGCAGTTCGACGCTCTCGCGTTTGGCCAAATCGACCAGCTTCTCGATCGCCCGGTGCATAAGCCGCGCATCGCTCGGATGCGCGATCGCCTTCTCCTGGACGGTGGTGTCCACAACGACCCGCTCGAGATCTTTGGTCTCGATCGCCCCAGTTCGATGCGCCACCGAGAGGCTTTCTTGCAATAGCGCGGCGATCTGCTCCTCACCCAGCCGCTGGCGCCAGCGGGTCAGCGACGAGCGATCGAACGGCAGGTCGTGCCGGAACACCACCTCGCCGCAGAAATACTGAAAATACGGGTTCTCGACCCACCTGTCGCACAGCGCCTCGTCAGAGAGATTGTGCATGTGCTTGAGGATGAACAGTCCGGCTACCAATCGTGTCGGCAACGGTGGCTGCCCCGGCCCGAGGCGACAGACCGAACTGAAGCGTCCCGCCAGGAAGTCCCAATCGATCTCCGCCGCCAGACGCACCAACGGATGGCGAAGGTTGATGATCTTCTCCAGAGATGGACGAAACAGATCGTCCTGACGATCGTCGCGCGGATGGCTCATGGGTTCTCCCCAACAGCGAATCTCGCCGTCAAAGGAATCACGACGTCGCCAAATCCGGAATCCAAAAACGCAAGAAAACCAACACCTACCCACGGCTTTCTTGCACAATCGAATACTTGCTCACGTCAAATCACAGCGACAGATCAATCGCTTCCGAATTCTTCACGAGCGACCCTGTATTCGGGCTAGCTTTCCAAAAGCTGACGAGAGCCCGACGCAATTCACAAAACGAAAAGTGGCCGCTTGCCGTCGAGACTGCCTCCGATGCGGCTTTTGACGATCATACATTCGATCGTCCCTAGGCGCGGAGCGCCACAACGTCAGACACACCTTCGTCGAAGCGGCATCATGCTTCCATTAGCTCGCGCCGCATCTTCAAAGCGTTCCGGCGCTTCTGCCGAAGGCGAAGCGATTGAAGCGGCCTCACAGGGCGGCGCCGCATACAAGGACGTGTCGGGCATCGTGTGGGCGCCCCCTACGGTAACACCACAATTCGGTCCGAACGGCGCTGCCTGGCCTTCTCGATCGCAACTCGACATGCGGTGGGGAAGGTAGTGCAGCGGTTGTGACTTCATAGTCTTCGACTGTATTGCAGGGCGAGACGATTCGGAAGCGCCATTTGCGCCTCCGGCTTGGCTTCTTACCGTGTTCGCGCTCCCAGAGCGAAGTATCGAAGCGCATCTGTGCCCTAAGGAACGTACTTTCTAGCCTGAAATGTCGACATGCCAGCGGCCACTGCGCTCGACACGGCTTTGCCGTCCAGCGCATCACGTGCGATCTGGCCGCCATCGCTCGCTACGTTCCAAAGGTATGACGCATCCTTTGGCTGGTATGTGTCGCGCTCGCCATCGATGAGTTGATGGGGACCTTCATAGCGCCTCGGGTCCCCGTAAAAGCACAACGCGCGCTCCAAGTCGACTACCCGATGGAGCAACGCACTCGCTTCAATCGCGACGAGGTCGGCTTCTGTGATCCTCGATTGGTTGCATATTCGTGTTCGTCCGAGAACATCATTTGATACTGCGACCAAGTTACGTCCGCGTAGTAGGCGAAGAAGCGGCACTCCGCGTCGCCGTTGTCGCAGCCGACGCCAAAGGTGGACCAATCGGTCCCCCTCTCGGAGCCGAAGAAGCCACGTCGCAGTTCGATGCTTGGTTCCGTGCAGACCTCAGCGCCCGTCGGCATAGCTTGCGCGCCGCCGCTTCGGCGTCTTCCAACTTCGCGTGCTTCGACGTAAAGGCCCATTTACTCGGCCGGGCTTGCGCGCGTACTTGTAAACGTAGAACATGCGCTATCTCCAAGTTACCAATTAGCGCTTCGTTCTGGCTTCCCACACCTCTGACAACTGGTAGGCCAGTTCTCTCTCCTTCGTTATTGCAAGTTGGTACCCGCGCGGGTCCAGCACAACGGATGATGATCTTGCCCGAGCGGACGGATTTGTAGGTCTCAATTTCACCGAACTCGATCAGTTCGAAAAGAGCGACTCCGAAATAGCGATTGCCAAAGCGAGTAATGCGCTTCGCGCGCTTATGCCGTCGCACGGCGTGGCTGCCGACCGCCGCCCTGTCGCTCTCCCAGTTGCAGCGTGCGTGCAGATGCTTTCGCAGGGCACGACGCACGCGTGGGCGATGGCCATTGGCATTGAGCTACACACGTCGGTCGAGCAGCGGCTTGCCTCCTAGCCAGGCGCCTCCACCCAAGCGCTAATCTACGTTCTAACGCAGGTTTCCGTTGCCATGTGGATTGAGCTGGCGAGAAAGAGGTCAGCGAGGTTATGGGCGCGCATGCCCGACGAGATGGATCGTCTCAGTGTTGATGCTGGTTGGGTCATGGCCTACCATCGAACAGCACTGTGACGCCGGTGCTGCGAAGGCTGTTTTGGCAGCCGCGCCTGTGTGAACCAGATCTGGGCACAGGAGCTCCCCCACTCTCGCTCATTTTGAAGCGGGTCCCGAAGATGTGCTATCGGTCTTGCGACCCTCCGATTCGGCTTCGATCCGAGAATAGGTTTGGGTAATATGGAGCGACGTAAGCTGGAATCCCTGCGCTCTCGCCTCTTGAATAACTGCCAACCGACCATGACGGGGTAGTATAAGGCGAGAACTGATATTGAAGCGTGGATACCGTCCTTTGATCCTCGGGTGAATTTCGGCCGCAACTTCCACGTCCGCAGATGAAATGTATCTGCCGCCCCATCTTTCGATGATCTGTTTAATTGGGTACGCTCGCTTCAACGCTCCCTTGGTCGTGGTTTGCGCATCAAGCCATTCATAGGCGATCCTGATGCAGTCATCATGTTCGTGGACATTGTTCTGTCGCTGATAGCGGACGTGCTTTTTGGCTTCGGCGATTTGCTGGGCAGTGAGCATGCTATCGAAAATCCTTTTAGTCGGCTCGATGAGGCAGAGTAAGGCTCAATCCAGGCCCTTGCGTCATTCCTAATTATGCAATGATTTGCGTAGCGCGGGACTTCCCGCGCCCCTGAGGGATGAGGACGCCCGCCCTTGTCGCGATCAGCCCCCCGTGGGGCGTATAGAGGGCTATCTTACAGAGATTTACCTAGCCTCCACTTCTGTCTCTCCCATCGATCTCTTCATCCACAGCTAACCCGCTCAGCCGCTGTCCGGGGGCTGTTCCTCTGCGAGGAGGTCCAATCCCTGAGAGCGCTAGACGTCAGGCAGGCGTCAGCCAGTTCTCGCCAAGACTTCCCGACTTCGATCCACTTGTTTTTGCGGGCTGGCAAATCATCGAGCATTCTTCGCGCATGAGAAGCAAGACGCATAGTGTCAGAATTCGGCGCGTGCTCAGCCTCTTCGAGAGCTTTACGGAGGGCCTTTTCGGAGAGCCTCCACCCGAACTCGGTAAACCTGTCTTCCGCGACATACTCAAAATCGGAACGTCAAAACACGGCCAACGACCGTATGGGTCTCCAATCCCACCTCATGCAACCAATGTCGGAGAAAATCCACCTGCTCTTGGCTGCCGAGGTCGAGAAGGTCAGCACCGTCGAACATCAAAAGCGCCGCCATGCCAGCGATTTCGGCTTGCACTTTTCCGTCCTGCGTTTGGAACCAATCGCTAATGATCGTCAAGGGCGTCATCGGCTGATCCAACGTCGACCTCTGCGCCAACCCAACAGGGGTTGGGTGGCGCGGAAACACATTGAGCAGCCGCGCGGCGACTTCGCGTTCAATCATCGTCATCCGCCAGGGTATCGACAGCGCAAGCCAATGTCATTTTGCCAACGCCTTACGCGCCGCCTCGAACGCTTCCTGATCTTTCGGTTCTGCAAGATCAAACCAGGAATCTGGGGCATAGGTCTCGATACGCTTGGCTAAGAACGATTGCGGCTTCCAATCTTGCCCCTCGCGCTTCTCGAAAATGATGACATCGCGGGTAGAATAACCATCCCCCTGAACATCGCAGTCGACCGAAAGCCGAACGCGCCACAAGCCATCCTTGACCGTTTGTTGCTCGTCCACCGTCGGCAAGTAGTGCACCTTAACACCATCGCCAATAGTGCAACGACCGCGCCGTAGAAGGTCACCCAGCTTACCTTGCGCTGTCGTCACGAAGTTAAAGTTAGCGGGATCATGTAGAAAGCGACGGCTCCCCCCTGTTTCGTTGTTGGTGACCTCGTCAGCAAGAAGTGAGAGTGCGAACGCCCGCCAGCCTAGTTCCATCGGCTTTGCATACGGCGTCACAAGTGTCACTGTGCCATCGCGTCCCACCTCCCAGGTGACCGTATGCTCGTCCGTTGTTTTATCAAACCTGTGTTTGGCCCACGAAAGCACGACCGGCTCGCCTGTGTCGGTCTTTCGGCCAAGCTCCCATCCCCTGGGAACGAAGTGTGCGACCTTTGCAACCTTGGCGAAGATTTGCTCCGCCGTCTCACCATCTTGCGCTCGCCAGGTTGATCTAACCTGGTTGATCAGGGCGTTGTCATCCGCACGCATGTCGCCGCTCTGACCGGCCAGCCCACCCGGCAAAATCCGTAGGCCAAGACTGAAACCGACACCAAGACCGAGGCAGAACCAAAGCACGCGTCTATCGGCCATTTCTCTACCCCACGCTGCCGGTCCTTATATCCGCTTCGGATTTGTATCCCGATGAGATCCGCGAGGCGCCTACCAGAGTTGGTTGGTCACGATGCCGGCCGCCTGGACGACTCCCATTCCGGGTTGGCCTGGATCGTCGAATGAAGTTTCAGGAAGCGCTGCGGCGCGCGGGTTCTGGTCCCGGCCGCCGAAATCGCGCGCTGTCTGGCAACGCTGGTCGACACTGCGAGCGAACACAAGCCGCGCCCGGCGTGACCGCGCGGTGGCTCGAATGCCATCGCCGTCGGAGCCGTGCATCATAAATTCGCCTCATCCGCTCTGCCCACAAAAGCAAGCGAAGAGCGGACATCAATCCGTGTCGGCGTCCATACTAAGACATGGCATGTCGAAAGCTGACAAAATCCGACGCAAACAAGATGCGAACTGTGGATCTGATCTTGGCACGAAGGGTGCAGGACTCGGTATTGCCCCGGGGCTGCTACTCCCCGTGGTTAGTCAGCATCGTAGCTCAGCGATCGTTGACTCGTGAAGTTAGGGGCGTGTGACTCAGCGCCTCCTCATTCGACCTCGGGTGCGGAGTCATGTGACCGCTAATTTCTCCTGCAGCGCGGGCGGACAGGGACAGCGTCCTCTCGCCGCGGACTGTCCAGTCGCGCCCGCGCTGCTCTCTTTAGGAGTATGCATATGCAGCGTGCGCGTCAGTATCAGACATTTGCAGCGTGCGCGTCAGTATCAGACATTTGCGCATTGAAGCGGCCGGGCTGAACATGAAAACAGAAAGAGGACAGTTAAGGCGGCACGCTCCTTGCTTCGCTGGGGTGAGCATTGCCGGTCTTGCAGGGGCTGCGATGCTGAGGGCGGACCCGGTAGTTTCAGGGCACTACTGGGGCCGCCCGGTCTATCGCTCGCGAGGCAACATGGAACAACATGCATGGAGCAACATGTCCGGGCGGCTTCCGCGGCGATTGCGTTCGCGCATGCGTTCGATCGCGAAGTCCTCAGCGTGTACGAACATGAAGGCCGCGGGTACAACAGGATCAGTGTCCGCGTAGCCGGGAGCCTAGCAAACGGTTACGACTTCGACGATGAGTGCCACATCGCCGGTGCGCTACCGAGCATATACCACTTCGGTGCCAAGTCGCATTGGCTGCTAAGACCTAAGCGCCCACGATTCTACAGCGGCTTTGATTATTGCACCTCAACCCGTTTCTCGGTGAGCGTGACAGACAATGGCGTCAAGATAGCCGATTGGCGGAGGAACTCGTTTCTCACATACACCGTCTGGTGGGCGGCGGCGCACGCAATTGAAGTGGGAGCTACGCGATGGAAATCACGTTGGTAGAAATCACGTCAGCAATTGGTGCTGTGCTCGTTTATACCGCGATCGTGATTGCTTGCTGGTGGGCAATTCTGTGAAGCGGCGCCACCATGGCAAAGTATCTGTGCTCGTATGACTTGGAAGAGACTTTCGCGGAAGAAGCTTTCGCGGCACCCACCCTGTGTTCTTGAAACAGGCCGTGGCGCACGGCTGGGAGGCTTGGGTGCTCGGCAGCAACAACCTATGGTACCGCCTTCCCCATACGACCCTGCAAGGCACGTTTGCAGAAATAGGAGTCGCCGAGCTTGCATTGGAGGCTGCCCGCGCCGCGACCGAGCGCGAGATGCGAAGTCCGGTAACCATCAACAAGTGGATTATCGTGCAGTATGATTCCGATCGCTTTAATTCCGACGAGTGGTGAGAGTTGAAAAAAGGGGCGTGGCGGCTAGGGCGGCGCGGACCCGTGAGCACGTAGCCAAACCCGAATGGATGAGAGCTTGACGAACGTTGGGTGGCTCTTGATCGATGTGAAGCAACGCGGCCTGTGGATCGCTCCTGAAGCGGCGGTCGGCGGCGGCGCTTTGGTGGTTCTGGAAGGCCCTCGATGAGGTCTTCCCCGGCACGCGACACCAGCGATGCTGGTGCCACAAAGTCAGCAAAGTACTCGACAAGGTCGCCAGATCCGTGCAGGGCGCAATGAAGAACGGCCTGCGGAACGTCTATCTGGCGCCGAGCCGGGCGAAAGCCGAAACCGCGATCGACGCCTTCGTCGAGAAATGCAGAACCAAATGCAGGCCCTGCCGAGCATTGGGCTCATCTGCACACTTCGAATCCGATCGAGAGCGTGTTCGCCACGGCGCGGTACCGCACGCACGGTGCGGACAAAAGGATCGCCCTCGCCGAAGACCGCGAAACTGATGGTGTTCAAGTTGATCGACGCAGCATCGAAGACATCACGCCGACTGAAATGGACAAATCAGTTGCCGAAGACCAACGCGACGGCATCGAGGTCATTCCGACCACTGAAAGCCACGCGGCCTGATCAGGCCGCGTCCCCCAGAATCAGCCATAGCTCGTCGGAAAGACGACAAATTGGACACAGACATGATGCAAATTGCCTTGGCATGAAGAATGCAAACCCGGAGTTGCCGTCTTTGGGGCAGGCAGCGAGGCGGTGGCGATGGTAAGATGTCTGTTCGAGGGTCTCTCATGTCAGATGCAAACCTACCGCTTTCAGGAGCGGTGTCGCAGTTGCTCCGCTCTTGGCAATCAGTCCTTAGCACAATGACCGGTCAGCTTGGACTGATTAACGTGAACCTCGGGAAAGCATCCAATCCAGCGATTGAAGAAGAAGTTCTGTCGAACGTGGCTAGCTATGGAAAACAGCTCGGTCGGCTTCAGGACGGGCTGATCGTCATCTTGAACCACCTCGATCTGCAACATCTTGACAATCAGGAAACCCGAGCAATCTACGACCTAGCCCAACTATTGAACGACATCGCGGATCTGAAAGAAAGGCATTACAAAGAGAACCACGATAGCAAGGCTGTTCTACGTCCTAAGGTCCAAGTCTCAATTCGCCCCTAAACCGTTTTTCGCAAGTCCGTGGTCAAATCCAGGCACCGGACGCTCTCTCGTTACCGCTGCTTCGGTCGGGTTTTCAAACGTAGGCCGCTAACGAAAGACCCAAACTCGGATAATGCAGATCAGAGGCTCGCGAATTGTACTAACCCGCCGTGACGAACAGCACGCCTAGCGTTTCCCGCGTGCCGAGCACAGGCTGCTGCGGCCGTAGAGTCTGGCCGTCGGAGCACAGGGCCGCGATATGAGCATCGGACGGCTGTGCGCAGGAAACCGCCCGCGAGCACGCACTCGCGCGGAAGTTGACGGCAAACATCAACCACAGGCCAAGGCTACCGTAGACGTCTGGCGGCGTAGCCCTGAAGCGACGGCGCAAAGAGTAAGCAGCGCGGTTGGCGCGGCGTGCTCTTCGCCCCTAGCGCGGGGTCACCCATCACCATCCATCTGCCGCGCGCGAGGTCAGGGTAAGCAAACAAACAGAGTCGGCGCGTCCTATGGGCGGACAAAGCCCAATCCCAAGTTTCCATTTCACGACCTCCGAGACGGATGCCCCCTTTGACGCGTGGCAATCGCTGGTCGAGATATTGTTCGAGAGCCACCCGTCAAAACAAACTTCCGAATCAAGTACGTTCCAAGCGGATCTCCTCGCTTACCATTTTGGCACCTTCCTGCTTTGCCGCAGCATCGCTGACGGCGGGCGCTATCGACGCACCACAGCACGTTTGGCTTGGGACGACCTCGACCATATCATTGTCTCATGCATCCAGCGCGGACGTGTCGCGTTGTCGACTCCAGCGTTTCGGCGACTTCGACCGGGCGATGTAGCGGTGCTCGATCTGTCCACACCCGTGGCCTTCGTTCTGGAAGCCGTCGAGGCGGTACACCTGATCATCCCGCGAGCGGCGCTGCCGGCCTCGGTTGCTCCAGTGCAGCCGATTCACGGACGCGTTCTACCCGAAGACAACGCAATGGGCGTTTTCGTCGGGAAGTTCGTCGAGGCTCTTTCCGCGGCGGCCCGGCACTTCGGCCAAAGCGACGTGATCGCGGTCGGGGCATCTATCCCGGACCTACTCGCCTCCTGCCTCGGGCCCTCAGATGTTCTGACCACGACAGGACGCAAGGAAAACCTTGGGCGCCGCTTGCGTCGGTACATCGAGGAAAACCTGCATCGCAACGACTTGACCTCCTCCCGTTTAACGCGGGAGCTTGGCATCTCGCGCAGTCAACTCTTCCGACAGTTCCAGACGACGGGTGTCGAGGCCTATATCCGC
Source organism: Bradyrhizobium sp. CCGUVB23 (assembly GCF_024199885.1). Taxonomy (NCBI): domain Bacteria; kingdom Pseudomonadati; phylum Pseudomonadota; class Alphaproteobacteria; order Hyphomicrobiales; family Nitrobacteraceae; genus Bradyrhizobium; species Bradyrhizobium sp. CCGUVB23. The sequence goes on along the minus strand of NZ_JANADQ010000001.1, from coordinate 2,048,377 downwards.
CGCCGCCGCCTGAGGCGCTCCCTGCTGGCTTTGTGCGATCCGCGCTGGGCCGATCGAAGAATAGGCGACATCGCCCACGACATGGGTTTTGAAGACGAGGCTCATTTCAGTCGCACGTTCCGGCAGGCCTTTGGCCTCTCTCCGCGCGCTATTCGCGCAGCCACACGACAAGCGGACAGTTCGGCGGCGGACGGCACGTTCCGCCCATTCAGCGGCGGCACCTTCTCCGATTGGGTGATGGAATTGCGGACCGACTAAACGACGCCTGTTGGGACGCTGGTCCAACTTTTCGGGATGCGCGTCCAAGGACACCCCGAAAGAACATCAGTAGCGTCATAGGCACGCTTAGGACCGCAGAGAGCAGTGCCAACAGGGTGCCTTCGAATGGAATCTCTTCGATGTCGGTCAGAATGAAAGACCAGCAGTCCAACATTCCAATCGGCCCCGATGCAACGGCAGCAGAGATCCCTTCAACGCGTCGCGGCTCCTAAGTGCTCAGTTCCCCCGCGCTTCTCACTCCTCGTTTTGAGTGAGCAAGGGTCGGCGCCGTTTAAGCCCGGAACGGTGCCGGCCACCAACAATCCCGGGCGCCATCTCAGCAATGAAGGACACGATCAATGACGTCATACTCTCTGACCTGCGTCAACAATTCACAGCTGCACGGTAGCTTCGCGGTATTCCAGAAAGCGCCGCCGACGACGATCCCTGGCAACGTATTTTCGCTCGCCTGGTTCGCCCGTCCAACCGCTCCAGGTAGCCGTGTGACCTTTACGTGGAGCCTCGACTACAGCTTCGTCTGGTCGGAGACCGGAGTGCTGCAACCAGGCGTCAACTTCTCGGCCACGCAGGTACAGCCTGCCGATCCGAGCGGCCAAAACCTAATTCAACTTACCCAGGACAGTGCCGGCGCGACGACTTTCATCAATCCCAGCGTCGATGGCGCTGTGGGTTCACTGACCATCCGTCAACTGTCGAATGTTGTGCCAAACCGCACATCCGTCGGCGTCGGCATGGCGGGGTCGGGCACCTTCGTGGTCCAAGCCGCTCCGAACATGACCGCCGTGTTTACTCCTCACCCCAATTATTGGGTGATCTTCGGCAATTACCAGACCGGGGACGTCATCGACGTCGAAGATGTAACCGGCGCTGTGGAGGCGACCTACGGAGGAGCCCTGACGGCTCGGACCGCAGCAATCGGTCTCGAAAACCTTATCAAGGTTTCCTGATTCTCCTAGGCGGCGGCTGGCATCAGCCGCCGCCGTTCGTCGAGACAAAACAAGTTTCTTGGTGCTGCAGCCAGCCGCCGCCCAAGGTTCGCAGGGTGTGGCACGGCCATTGCTGCGCTGCTTGTTCGGGCGCAGGGACGGCCTTCACGCGAACGAAGGTCTGAGCAATTAAGGAGGACCAGAAGATGACAACGGTTGTAACGCTAAACGTGTTCTCGGGACTGCCGAACCCGAGTTGGCAATTGACGGCGGTCGAAGAGAGGGAACTGGAGGACCGGATCCGAGCCTCATCGACTTTCACCCACGCGAGACCCTCCGGCGTCGTCGGCGGATTAGGATATCGCGGATTTCATATTGCGCAGCAGGTCGAGAGCTTGACCGGACCGAGCCGCCTGTTTCTGCACGAGGGCATCCTTGATCGAGGCCTTGGTCTCGCCAACTACGTTGCCGATTCCGATATCGAGAACTGGCTAATCACGACGTCGGCGCGTGCCACAAGTGACGAAGTCCGCCAGCATGTCAGTTCGCGCATCGGCGCTCACGCTCAAACCAGATTCGATGCCAATCTGGCGGGGCCGCCTTCATGCCCGGCATGTCGCGCCGTGGATGCGCCAGCTTACAACCCAGGCCTCTGGAATATTCCCAATATTCAGCCGTACAACAACTGCTATAACTACGCGAACAATAACGCGACAAATACCTTCGCTCAGCCAGGTCGCGCCAGCGGACATCCAGCGACGGCCATGGCTTGCAGCCATGTGCAGCCGGGGGCTCAATCGGATGGATTGAAACCGGCAGCGAACTTCTCGAGCCCCTTGGCCAAAGGTTCCGGCTGGTACGTGGCTCTGGTCGTTTGGCCGAACAATGATTATCATTGGTACCGACAGGACGACGTTGGATGTTGGTCGCATAAGCCGGGACAAACGGCGGCGAGGAACGTCGACAATGCTGGCGCTGCAATTTCCGATCCGCGGTCTTGCAATCGCGGCCCTTATACCGATTTTTGTGCTTACATGGTCACGAGCCGAGAGGTTCACATCCGATGATGCTTGGCCCCACACACGACAAAGCAAGAACTCGATGGATCAGCTACCCGATCGCGCTCAAGTCGAGATTGACGTTTTTTCGGGCCGCCCCAATCCAACGTGGGAGCTTGGACGCACCGATCTGACGGTGCTTCTAGGTTTGCTCCAGAAGTTAAGTAAGGTGAAGTCTGCTGCCGGTGCGGCAAACGGACTCGGTTTTCGCGGTTTCAAAGTGAACTTCCTAACGGGGGGCACTCAACGAGAACTCTATGTCAAGGGCAGCTCAGTGATCGATGGGGCTCAACGTTTCTCTGACAATCATAAGACGATCGAAAAATTTCTTCTGGCGAAGATGCCGCCTGAACTTCACGATCAGCTTGTGGACGTGTTGCCTCACTAGAATCGATTCCATGAAACCGGTATCCACGGAACTGGAAGTGCTTTCGTGGACTCCTCGTGGGTTTGTCCGGACGAGGATTGATATCATTGACGGCACACGTAAATGGCATCATCTACAGCCGCGACCACGCAGCAATTTCAGAGCGCCCGACGATTAGAGACGAGCTCGCGGTCACCTCGTCACGGAGGCGCTGGGCTAACGTTGCCACGTCAACTTCGGCCTCCGTTGCTAGGCCGAATTGTTCGATCTTTGGCAGCAAGGTACGTTCAAGATCCGCCGCAACCGTCAACCAGTCCGCGCAGGCAGCACCGAATCCAATAAAGCTGCATGCGCATCTGCGGCGCCGGCAGATCGGCGTCCAAGAACGCACGTACAGAGTTATAGTTCCGTTTTGGTCTGTGCCGGCACGTCGAAACGCTTCCACGGCCCATCGGCAGCATGCATCGTAGGTCGGCGCGGGCGGGAACGATCGGACGCAGCTCCAATCGGGCTCGTGGAAAACGATAACGCCTCCGGGCGAAAGATGCTTTGCGAGTTTCCGCACCATCGCGGCGGCGGCGGCTTGTAAAACAAGCACGTATCTTCCCACAACAGCATCAAACGGCCGGCCGAACTCCAATTCGCTCGGATCGCCGACGCGGAACGAAACATTCCGCATGCCTTTGGCCATTGCCCGTTGTGTTGCTACCCCGACTGCCGTCGCCACATGATCCGCGCCAATCACTTCACCAGCGTCACCAACAAGCTCGCCCGCTAGAAATGCGACGTCGCCCGTGCCGCTGCCAACGTCCAGCACACGCATTCCGGCCTTGACGCCCGCTTCAAAAACCGTCGCGTGAGCGGGTCCACGTAACGGGCCTGGGTTTGGAGACGCTTCAATTCATGGTCAGAGTGACCGAGCGGATAAGCGGGATGGTGCATGACGATCTCCTCCATCGCCAAAGAACCCTAACCAAAGATATCCACGCCGGCCGTTGAGTTAAGTCAAAGCCGCGACCTTGCGCGTCCGGCTCCACCGCGCCTCGCCGTCAGGCGCTCCTGCCCATCGGCACCACGTTGTCATTGTCGAGCCTGGCCGTGGGTGGCAGCGCCGTGCAATGGTTGGCCCAGTCGCGCATGATCGCAATCCGCGCCTTGAACATCATGCCGCGCCGGTAGGCCTTCTGGACCTTGCCGCCGGGGCGCAACGTGCGCCAGCACGAATTCCACCGCGTGCGCTCGAGCCCGTTCTCATTAGTGGTAACCGCTCTCGCCCTCAGTCGAGCGATTGAGCTTAATGCGCACCGGCAGAGTCCCCAGGACGGTGGTGGCAGCCGGGTCAATGGCGCCGGCATATTCTCGCGCAGATCGACCGTGTAACCTCTCTGGGACGCCGTCCTTCGCTGTTCGCCAAGGCCGTGGCGCCTGGTTCGAGCTATTGCGATCTCGCTAAACAACGTTCATCGGCTCTGCGCGGAAGAAAAGACCTTCGCGAAGGGAGCCGAGTGCACGCGTTGGTGAACTCATTAAGCCCGAAAGGCAGGGACAGCACGGAGCGGGCCTACGGCTCCGGCGACACTGGACGCTCGCCGAAACATTCCCTGTGCGCCGGTTGGCGGTTACGTGGTGTTATTCTCAGTATCCATTCAATGCCGGGGGTTTTCCTGTTTGAGACCCATTTCGCATTTGGTGATCACCAGCCTCTGAATTTTCGTGTACCTAATCGTTGAGGCATTCCAGCCGTCGCTCAAAACCGCCAACGGCTTTTGTCTTGCGCTTGGGCATCCGAGAGACCGCACACCTATTCCTCGCGGCGTGCCGCATGGGCTTGGAGGGCCCGGTGTCGAAGCATCGCATCGCGATGGGCGTACCGCGCATTGGTTCAAGGTCAAAAATCCGGCGCATCCGGGCTATAGGCCGCGTCCAGCATGTCCACGGGCGGCGCGCCGACAAAATACTTTAAAAGGCTTGAAAAACGCTACTCCCGACACTTGGCGGACACTCGCGAGGTTAGTCATTGAGAGTGTTGCGTCTTTCCCGGAAATAAGCTTCCCCTTGCGGGAGAAGGTGGCTTCAACGGGAAGCTCTGCTTCCAATCAACTGACGATTTCCTAGCGGCGCAATTCTGCGACGCTCGCTGCGGAAAGGCCCAGTTCGTTCAGAACCTCGTCGGTATGTGCCCGAGCATGGGCGGCGGCAGGCCGGGGTTTTGATGCGGTTCGCTGCCGCCCAACTTTGGTAGGTCGACAATTCTACGGTCTGTGTGAATGTGAGCCTGTTGATGAATGGAGCCAGCGCGGCTGGCGCTGGGCGTCATCTCTGGTCTTGTCATTGGTCCGGGCCGCGCCAAGGCTGGATCGGACGATTTGTCAATCGGCGGGTCAGCGGCAACCAGAGTGGCCATGCTAACCAAGCACAACGGTGCCAACCCGAATGCCTTCGGGCTTTCGATATTGACCTCTCAAATCCGCTTGATGACGCAGCGCTAGAGCGCCTACAGCCAAACGATTAGGGAATTCAACGATGCCAAATGCCAGCATGCGACTGAGCGTTCCAGAAACCTTTTCTTCTCCTCTGACCAAGTCGAGTTATCTGCGCCTCGGCTCTTATTCGGACGAAGAGGCAAACCTTGTCACTGGTCTCACGGCGACAGTCAACGATGGTCCGGCAGTGACCCGCGAGCATGAGAGCGACAACGCTGGCATACTTGCCTTTACCAACAAGGACTTCCAGACAAATGTCGAAGGCGCGGCACTGTTGAAAATCGGGTGCGGCCAAACGATGGAGGTCACGAACGGCAACGTCCAGCACAAGGTGCCAAAAGGCATCTATGAGATCTCCGCCGAGAATGGCGTGTCAATCACTGCTGGCAGCGCTGTGACGTCCGCAGACATCATCCTGACGGCTTCGAACCGGGTCAAATTGGTCAATAAGGGTGACAAAGTAGAAACGACCACTGGCAACACCGAAAAGCGGATTATGGGCAACGCGGAGGAATTCTTCGACGGAACAAAACTCACTTGTATGCGCGGCGCGGCTACCCAGCTGACGATGGCCAGGAAAGTATCAATCTTCTTTGGAGAAGCGTTCACCTATAAGATTTCAAGATCATGTTCATTTAATCTGAGCGATACGCAATCTGTCACGGTTGGCAACAACCTCAACGTTGTCAGAGGCCACGACGTCAAGCAAGTGATCGGCAAGTCGACTAAGTGTGTTTTTGGACCCGACTTCAAGTCGGCAGATAGTAGTCAAACAATTCTCAAGACAAGCAGTTTCAAATACGTGCCCGTTGAAGACCTGAAGGTGGTCGGCCGCGACAGCAAGATCTGCAAGACCAGCATGTCCGTTACAGAAAAAGATGTGAGGCAGGGCAAGTTAAGCACGGCGCAGCACGAGCTTGTCATCCGAGCAGCAGAGACCATGTCCCGCACCGGTAAGAGGGAAGTCATACAAAAGGACCAGACAATCTTCCTGTAGCTGACCAGTGAGCAAGAATGACGATGACGATCCGCGCCACAAACGCCCACATTTTGTCGACGGCCGAGCGCTTGCTAGAAGGCGAACATAACACGGCCCGTGTCGTGTCAGTCAGCGCATTGCGGTGGACGTCAAATTCGCTAGCACTCGGCACAGCTGACGGTAGCTGTCGGATATCCCTCGCCCGACCTTAGCCACAGGACATGGTTTGCTCGCTACCTACGTGGATCAAGCGTTTTGTCGTGACCGTGCTCGAGCGGGCGGCTTTCAACGGTCCTGTGGTCGGCCTACTTGGAGGTCACAACATTACGATTGAAGCCAAGACCATCACTCTTGCGGCGCGTCAGCGCGCCTCCTTTTGCGCCGATAGTGTCGATCTGCAGGCCAAATTGTTTTCGGTACTCGCGAACAAAGGCACCTGGATCGGTAAACTCTACACGTTAATCGCGGATCATGTCCGATCCTCGGCGCGGCCCCAGGAAGCGAGCACCGGGTCGCTCACCGTAAAGGTAGTCGACCGTGCCACGGTGATTGAGCGCATCGACGTTTTGCAGACCGAAACCCGAGCCATTAGGGTTACTGGCATTGCTTCTGAGATAGCCCTTATCAAAGTCGCCATGGTGAGCGAGGATCTCCGTCTCGACGGCAAACGCGTCACGGTTGCGTAGCCGATGCCGTCCGCTGGCATGTCCGCTCCGAGCTGGCAAGACCGGGTTCAAACGGCCCAGGAGTTTATTGCCGCCGGCCGTATCGAGGAGGCGGAAGCGCTACTGGAGGAGATCCCTGCCACAAGCGATCCGGATACGCTCAATGCAAGGGCCACATTGGCGCTTGCGCGGCGACAGACCGAGTTTGCGTTCGGTATGCTGGCAGAAGCGGCGACCATTTACCCCGAACACGCGAGCCTCATCACCAACCTCGGTATCGCTCACCAATTGCTCGGCCGCGCTGAGGAGGCGATGATCTGCCTCGAACGCGCGGTTGCTCTCGCCCCGCGCAACGGCGCGATCAAGCTAGCGCTCGCTCGAGCCTTGTTGAGCCGCGGCAACGTTACGGATGCCCGCGCGATGACGGAGACCGTTGTCGACAACGAGCCAGGCAATACGCGCGCTCTCGTTCAATTCGGAGCCATAGAGTTCGCCTTGGGCCACAGTTCGTCGGCTGAGACTGTCCTGCTTCGTGCGCTCGAGATTGCTCCAGACGATCCTGATGCGCTGGGCCATTTGTCGGCACTTATGCTCGAACGAAGCCGATTCGACGAGGCACTCAACCTTGCCGAACGCGCGCATCTGCGCGCCCCACTCGATACAGACGGCCTCTTGCATCTGGCTTATTGCCGCGCCGCAGCAGGGCGCTGGTCGCAAGCGGAGACGACCTGCGAGAAGTTACTGGCCTATGCGCCGGCTCATGTTGGTGCCCGCGAAATCTTGGCCCGCGTTACGATTGCCAAGGGTGACATGGACCGAGGCATTGCGCAACTGACGGCATTCGTTCGCGCTCAAAAATCGGACCACTCCGCCGCGATTGCTCTGGTGCGTGTCCTGCAACTCGTTGGCCGGTTCAATGAAGCCCTCAAGCTTGTCGACCGCGTCGCGCAGGCGCTGCCAGAGAATGAAGCAGCGAAGTCTTTACAAAAAACGCTCGAACTGACGCTCGGTCGCTTCCCGTCACCCGATCCGACCGCCTTAGAGCCTGTCACGCGGATACTCGTCCCCCCGACGACCGGCGCACTCGAGTTCGTAGCGCTCGTTCGCCTCTTGCGCCGGCTGACGAGCCAGCAAGATGTGCAGGTGGTCGCGGAGGCGCGTTATCAGGCTCTTCTTGCCCACCTCGCTGAGCCGGTGATTATGGACGAGCCGAGACCTGGACTCTCAGCTACGCCGTTGCAATCGCTATTGCGCATTCTGTCGATCGACGCCTGCACCATTGCAGATGACGTTCCGTACCTGCGTCCCGATGCCGAGCTATTCGCCAAGTGGCGCGATGCTTTGGCCGTGTTCGCAAGGCCGTTGGTAGGAATCCTATGGGAGAGCGGCGCTCTTGGCCTATCGATGGAGCAGGTCGCCGCTGTGATTCCACATTCCGTCACGCCGATCAGTTTGATGAGTGGAGCGCAACGCCACGACATGAAGCGATGGCGTCACCCGATCGATGCCGGTGTGCATATCGAGCGCCCTGCGGAATTGATCGCAGCGATCGCCAATCTCGACGCCGTGGTTGGGCCCGACAGCTTCGCCGTCCATATCGCCGGAGCACTCGGAGTTCCCGGCGTGGTTTTCGTGCCATGCGGTTATCCCTGGTATTGGGCCCAGGCTGGCGGAAAGCCACTGTGGTACCCGTCGTTCGAAGTCGTCGCGCAGGAACGGTTCGGCCATTGGTCTGAGGCGATCGAGCAAGGCGGGCGTAAACTGGAGGCACTGTTGCGCGGGTCAACGAGCGAATTGGAGTAGCGTGCTCCCTCGATCACATCTGGAAGGCTGCGGCCATTTAAAGACAAAGCGAGATGGCTTGCTTTTTGGACCCTCAGTTAGGTTGGAAGGCGACCGCTCCGTCAACCGTTAATAGAAACGCTCGGCATTTTGCGCGGCGTTTCTATTTGGCGGGTACTATGCTGGATAGTAACTGGGAAGTGATCAATGGGGCCCCGGCCATCACATAGAGCAGCTAACAGCTAGTTCATCGAATTCCTCAAACTTATCGATACTGCCTATCCGGCGGGTACCGCGATCAAGTTGATTCTCGACAATCACTCCGCACACATCTCGAAAGAAACCAGAGCCTGGCTCGATACACGAGCGGCAGGCCGCTTCGAGTTTACGTTCACGCCCAAGCACGGCTCCTGGCTCAACCTCATTGAAGGCTTCTTCTCCAAATTCGCTCGTTCCGTCCTGCGCCATATCCGGGTGACCTCAAAACACGAACTCAAGGAGCGCATCATGGCCGGCATCGACGACGTCAATCGGTATCCTGTCGTCCACACCTGGTCCTACAAGCTCGCCGAGGCCACCTGAATATGATTCGAACCACGAAAACGCTGACCTAGATGGAGCGGATGATGAAGAAGACGAGACGGAGTGTGCTCACCCTGATCGCCGCCGCCCAGCTTTGGTAGGTCCGCAATTCTACGGTCTGTGCGAATATGGGCCTGTCGGTGAATGGAGCCACCCCAGCGCAGCTGGCTGAAGCGCCGGCCAGGGATCCAAGTCGTCGCCCGCGAACGTGCGGGACTGTCGCCCTATCCCGATCAATTCACCCCCTCCCGCTTTTGGCGCTGAGGTCGAGAACTTGCTACGATCTAGGTTCGGACGCGGGAGATTGGCGTGGACCCAGACAATTTCGATCCATTCGATCCAGGTTGGCTGCAGGCGTACGACGCCATGTTGCAACAACAGGCAGAGCCGGCCGCGCCAGGAGCGGTAGACCAGGTCGCGCACGAGGACTCTGAGCAGCACTTGGTCGAGGAGCGCCAAGGCGGTGCTGCTCCCATCGCAGGGGCCGCCCACCGCGCTCAAACCCTCACTATCCTCATCTGTCCGATAACGATGAGAACCTCATCAGCTCGGCTCTCGAGGCCAGGGTTGTGCGCGAGAATCTAACAGAAGGAACAGCACGCAAATACGCTAGCGTTCTTCGTAGATTGGGCGATCATCTCGGGGCGCGAGGGCAAGCCATTGATGCAATCGATCATGATTCCTTGGTCGCTCACGCCCAAAAGTTTTTTTCGGATGTCCCTCATGTTGGCTCCGCGTTGACGTCCCTTAGGAGATATCGTGAGCTTGGACCAATTGATGTGGGTGCTGCTCCCATCGCACGGGTCCTGCCGCGTTCAGACCGTAACTATCCTCATCTGTCCGATAACGACCAGAACCTCATCAACTCGGCTCTCGAGGCCGAGGTTAAGCGCGGGAATCTAACAGAAGGAACAGCATGCGCTTACGCTCGCGCTCTTCGTCGATTGGGCAATCATCTCGGGGCGCGAGGCCAAACCATTGATGCACTCAATCATGTTTCCTTGGCCGCTCACGCCGAAGCGTTTTTTCGGAATGACCCGCATGTGGGTTCCGCGTTGACGGTCCTTCGGAGGCATCGCGAGCCTGTCTCTGTGGAAGACGAGATTCTCATCGACCGGGAAAGAGGCTCATCTCATATCAAGTTGCGATTGTACGAAAACGTACAGACCCTTGAAGGGAGATAAATTCATGCGCTCTATGAAGCGCGGGTTGCCCGGTGCGTTGTGCTATACTTTCGATGCTGCCGTTCTTGAGTGCTCATAGCGTTCAGGCACGGTGCGCGGGTCGTTTTTATCTCGGCCCCTCCCATTTGGGACATGCGCATCGCGGCTGATGCGCTTTGAATGAATTCATTGGAAGTGATGCATTTGGACAGTTGATATTTGAGTAGCGGAGATTGCGGTGTCGGAACATTTGGGAATCGCAGCCATCCCCCGTCGCCGGTATCTCGTTCTTGTGATGCTCTGGGCTGCACTCCTGCTCCCGTTTATCAGCCAAGCCACAGCCCAATGTACGGCGCGAGACGTCCTGCAGAATCGACTGAAGCTTCCGACTGCCGAGCAAGTTCGCACGCCTAAAGCTCCGACTGCATCCGCGGCCGATATCCAGACCTGGAAAACAATTGAAGTCGGTACCCTCGCGGGCTCGTTCGCTCTTGTTGGGGCATCGGATGCAGCAGGTTGCAAGATCGGCGGCCAGGCTGCGGAAATTCTCGTCCGTCCCGCCGCTACCGTTAGCGCGACCAAAACGGACGTCGAGCTGGTGGCGGTACCTGCGACAGAACTCGGCTTTGAAGGCGACACCGCGAAGCTGGCGGCAATTTATGCGCGGGCGCAGCAACTGGGCTTCCAGCTTGCAACGGCAGAAATCGGCGCGCAGTTGCGGCTGCAGTATTTCGAGCAGCCCATCGGGGAATTTCTCATCGTCGGAATGGAACCGATCAGGACCTGGGGCGGCGAGCCGGTCATTCTGAACATTGCGAATGGCGGGGCCGGGCTCATCCTCATTGGGCAAGATGGCAGAGCTGACGCCGACATACCCGCGATGTCCCGTATTGTTTTCGTGAGATCTATTAAGGCGGCGCTAACGCAAGGGATCGGCGAGGCCGCGGCAGTCGCGCATCGTTGATGCTGGCGGCGACACGAACGATCATTGCATCTGACGTATTTCAAGAAAGGTGTGCTCAATGCACAATCGATTAACGATCGAAGCGCCGACCTACGAAGTAAGCGGCTCGTCGATCACGACGGGCCGACTGGCGGCTATCGCACCGGCTAACGCCGAGGGCGGCTAAGATGTTCAGGAAGCTTCTTATGCCTGCGCTACTCCTCGCGGTAGGGTTCGGACAAGGTCCCGCGCATGGCCGCGATGAAGGCCAGTATGTGAACTCGCCCATGAAGGCGTGGTTCGAGAGCCTGCGCAGCAAGAATGGCGAACAATGCTGCGCCGAAGCCGACGGCAGGTTTATCGCCGACGTCGATTCGGAGAGCAAGGACGGACATTACCGCGTGCGGATCGAGGGTGAATGGGTCGACGTTCCCGAAGATCGCCTGATCACCGCACCCAACCTGGTCGGGCGTACAATGGTTTGGCCCATGTATATGGACGGTCATCCGATCATCCGCTGCTTCATGCCGGGAAGCATGACCTGAGGGAGAGATTTGTGCTGATACCTCGAGGTTTTGCAGGCGTCCATCCCGCGCAATTGTGGAATGACGGAGAAGCGTATCGTGAAACAAAAACAGGGAGGACATCCATTGCTGACAAATCCCCGATCTGAAAAAAATCGAGAACCCACGTCGGACACGTGTTCTGGCGACGTGTGTTTGTTCTGTTGTGGCTCTGATCGGCGCTAGCGGTGTCACGATGGGCACAAGCGGGATCATGCTTCCTGAGACGATCGGACGGTACGAATGCAACGTGTTCGGTTTGCCTGACCAGGACCAAATAGGCGACCGGAGCGGGCATGCCCTGGTCAGCCAGCAATACACGTGCCTTGGAACTTACGGTATGTTGATGGGCGCGGTGTATAGCGCGATGGTCATCGGCGAAGCCGACGGCCCTCAGACATCCGACTTTTTCGGTGGGGGGATCCACTGAACCAGCGGCGGATTAGCGGTGACGCAACTCGTCGAATCGAGGGCACCGTCGTGATGAAAGACGGTATTCCTTCCGGCATCGCGACATCTGGACGAGCGCTCGTCAAATTCGCCTCCGGCAGCCTGATCGCAGTATCGGGAAAGACCCTCATTTTTAGCACCAAATCGACCGGCCCAAACAGGTTTGACCTGGAGTTCACGGACTGAGTGCAGTAACGCAGCGATCCACGAGCGTTATGGGAGAGAGACGATGATCGCTCTGATGAATCTGCCCTGCAAGCCCACATGCAAGATCCGTCCAAACCGCCACGTTGACCTAGTACTTCTGCACAGTGATTATGACTCTTTGGAAGGGTTTGGGTAGGCGCGGCCCATTTTGGCGCGGGCCTTTTGTGTTGTGAACATCCATTTAATGCGGGAGCGAGCGGCATTTCGCTGGCGTTCCCAAGCGGAGATTTCGCGGCGCAGTCGCTTGGGGTTGTCGATCCTGCGGTCGAGGCACTGTCCCCGCAGGACGCCGATCTCGATCTCAACCATATTGAGCCAGCTCGCGTGCTTTGGGGTGTAGTGGAACTCGATCCGCCGCAGGATGCGCCGTGCTTCGGCGGGCGGGAAGGTCTGATACAGGGCTCCGGCTGAGTGGGTCGACAAATTATCCTGCACGACGCGGACGAGCTCGGCATCGGGATAATGGATGTCGACGAGGTCGCGCATGCATCGGGCATAGTCTTTTGCCGTTCGGCGCTCGGTGAGCTTGACCTTCCGCCAGGGGCGATGCACGTCGAGGAGAACGAACAGATTGACCGTCCCATTGCGACGGTATTCGTAGTCGTAACGTTCGAGCCGGCCGGGCCTTGGCGGAATTGGCTGACGGACCTCGCCGATGAGCTGCACGGGGCTTTCGTCGAAGATTCCATGGGGAGTGGATAGCGACTAGGTCTGAGGCCAGACTGAGGTTGCTGAATCCATTCAACCTGGAGAACGACGATGTTGCTCGATCATCATTTCGACGGACCGGCCGCTATCCGCACGCAGTTTGGCGCAATTTTTGTGTCGTTGGAACTGAGCCGTTCGACTTGGCTGGTTACCTCGCTGTCGCCCGGCAAGGGCGAGAAGATGTCCAAACACAGCGTGAAGGCCGGCGATATTGCGAAACTCTTGAAGTTGTTCGCAGAGCTAAAGCGCAAGGCGCAGGCGCGAACGGGTGAGAGCTATCCGATCATCACGATCCAGGAGGCGGGGCTGGATGGGTTCTGGCTTCATCGCAGTCTGCAGCAGGAGGGCATCGAGAGCCACGTGGTGGATCCGGCCTCGATCGCGACTTCGCGCCGGCGCAGGCGGGCCAAGACGGACAGGCTGGATGGCGAGACGCTGCTGCGGGCGCTTTTGGCCTACAAGCGCGGCGAGCCGCGAGTCTGCGCGATGGTCGTTGCTCCCTCTCCGGAAGAAGAGGACCGCCGCCGGATTTGCCGTGAGCGGCGGACATTGATCGCTGAGCGGATCGAGCATGTGAACCGGATCAAAGGCCTTCTGTTCGCGCAAGGGATATCTGATTACGCGCCGTTGCGGCGCGACCGGCGGGCGCGCCTTGAGGCCCTGCGTACGGGGGACGGTCGCGCACTGCTGCCGCATCTCAAAGCGCAGGTCAGTCGCGAACTCGATCGGCTCGAACTGCTGCTCGACCAGATCAAGGCAGTGGAGGCCGCGCAGGATGCTCTCCTGGTCGAGGCGGGAAAGCCAGCGGGCGAGAAGAAGGGCGCAGCGGACCCGGTCACAATGCTGCTCGCCTTGAAGGGAATGGGCGCCAACTTCGCCGGGGTTCTCTGGTCGGAGGCCTTCTACCGCCACTTCGCCAACCGTCGTCAGGTTGCTGCCTATGCCGGTCTTGCGGCCACGCCATGGCGGAGTGGCGGTATCGAACGCGAGCAGGGCGTGTCGAAGGCCGGCAATCCGCGGCTGCGCACAACCATGGTCCAGCTCGCTTGGCTCTGGGTGCGCCACCAGGGACAATCGGCTCTGGCGCAGTGGTTCAAGGCGCACAGCCAGCGCGGCCGCAAGCGTGCGATCGTGGCGCTGGCGCGCAAGCTGCTCGTGGCTCTGTGGAAATACGTGACCGCTGGCGTCGTGATTGAGGGAGCCGTGATGAAGTCCGTCGCCTAACACAAGCGCTTTCCCCCGCACACTCAAAACCAATCTGCCGAGGTTCGATCAGCCTCGGCCGATCCGGGTGGACGAACCGATGGTGTGCATGGCTTCAAAAAGCCGCGTCGAAGAATGGTCTCGTCCTCTCGAGCCTGCCCGCCGCAAGCGGAATGTTGGTGCAGTTGCCTCGCGCGACGACCGAATGTGAGTTTGATCTGGCAAGTAAACCAGATTGCCAAAACCGGGCTCGACCTTGGATCGCCATCGAAAAAAGGAGCTATCTGGCCTGCCTACGCCCGACCACATCAGCCTGATGGCGTGCTCGATCAAGTCAAGGCCAAGCCGCTGCGCGGCGGCCCTACGGGCCCGGCCTTGACTTGATCTGCGCGCCCCATCTCCAAAGCTCCAAGGTCGGGACGAAGAGCTGGCCTGCAATCGAACAAAGAGCTGACCAACCACCTTGACACACTCAATCCCGTGCCTCGGCATAGAGATCGAGCACGTCCTCCATTCGGGCGACGTACTCACCATCGACCTGCGGAATGCACCACATGTCCTTGCGCCAGGGTTTGAGGTCATTCTCCGCCAGACGTCGCCGGACCGTCTCGCGCGACAGGCTTTTGTGCTCGGTGAGCTTGACGAGTGCACCCGCCAGCAGATCGAGCGTCCAGCGGGTACGCCCCCTTGGAGGGGCCGCACAGGCGGTCGCCACCAGCAGAGCTTCTTCCTTGCCCGTGAGCTTGCGTTCCGCCCCGGGCCGCAGCTCCTCGCTCAGCGCCCGTTCCAGATTGCCTTCAACGAAGCGGCGCTTGGTCCGGTACACGGTCGAGCCGCCCACGCCGACGCTCCTGGCGATCTCCTCGTCACCGGCCCCGGCATCGGCAGCCAGCAAAATCTGGGCGCGTTTGAGCTTGCGGGCCGCATGCTTGCCGCCGGTGAGCAGCGCCTTGAGTTCGCCGCGCTCGACTTGGCTGAGTTCGATCCGATAGCGTACATTCATGCCTGCCTCCCTGAGAGGCACGCACGAACAACTGAATCGGATGGCCGGCGTGAGTCCTTCGGCAAAAACCTTCACGCCCAAACAGGGTCAATACCTCTCCTTCATCCACCTCTATACGAGGCTGCATCGAAGGCCTCCGGCAGAAGCTGACATGCAGGAATATTTCCGCGTCAGCCCGCCTTCGGTTCATCAAATGGTACGATCGCTCGAGACAGCAGGCCTTATCAAAAGGTTGCCAAGGACGGCTCGCAGTATCGAACTCCTCGTCGATCCCAAAACTCTGCCGGAGTTAATCTGACTGCCCGAACCCAACCAGTCAAAATCACTGTGAAGAGCCACTAGCCGTATCCTCAGAGGCGGAGCGCGTTTCGAGCATTTTCGTGCTGATTCCTGATTGCGTCGTCCACTGGCAGTCTCGCTGTGGTGTGAGACGCCTTTTGTAGATACTCAATCGTTTCTCCAATGAGCGACATCGAGAGGCAATTGGTGTCCTTTACAAAAGTGTGCCGGCCAATCCCGGTGGGCACCACTAAGTTGAGCGCGCCATTTCTGTGTTTCTTTGTGGCGTCAAACGCGCCCTCGACCAGTGATCCGTCCAGTTTTGCATGATAGATCGGCAGCCCCGCGTTAGTGAGCAGGTGAACAATGCGCAGCGCCTCCCGCTCTGTTATCAACGACAATCGCGACGCCAGAATTGCGCTAAACGCAATGTCAATTGCGACGGCGAAACCGTGATGCAGTTGGTAACCTGTCGCTGCTTCCAATGGATGGCTTAAGGTGTGACCAAAGTCGACCGCACGCTCCAATGTTACCGTCTCAAAAGGGTTCTCGCTGAGCTGAGTAAGCATTCCCGAAATCGACCGCCTCAGAACCTTCTTTGCGACAGCCTCTGGCTCTTGAAATCGCGTTCGCGTCAGATCGGTGACCGTCGCCTCAACATCCTCGAACAACGCACTATCACAAACGCACGCAAGCTTCACGATCTCGGCGATGCCCTGGAGGATGCCATCTTCGCTGAGGGTTCTAAGGAACGTCGGAATGACAGCGACCGCTTTCGGCGGGTAAAAGCAACCGATGTAGCTCTTGAGGACGCCAAAGTTGACACCGCCCTTGAGTCCGATGCCCGCGTCCACCTGCCCGATTAGGGTGGTCGGAATCCGCACATGAGATATACCCCGTCGCAGAAGAGACGCGGCGAGACCAACGATGTCGGAGCACACGCCGCCGCCGATCGAAACAAGAACACCGCGGCGATCGATATCCGCTTCTTGGGCCTGACGACAGACAGCCATGACAGCATCAATAGATTTTGTTATTTCTGTGCATGCCAGCACGAACACACGCGGCTCGACGTCTAGCACCGACCAACAAGCGCTGAGCTGTTGCGAATAAAGGCGATAAACGGTTGGCGTCATAACGACGAGGATACGATGGTCGTTCAGATGAGTCTTGATCCATCGCGTGAAAGAGGCTGAAGTGACATCCTCAAACAGGTCGACTCCAAAGCGCCAAGAGCGGCTCGCTCCAAGCGATAGTTCAAGCTCCGGCGCAGCGACGTCGGGATGTTCAGTCGGCGAAACGGCCAGCGAAGGTTTCATGTCGATCTCCTAGTAGTCCTCTAACTTGACGAGTCTTTCGGTCAGTCGCCCGAGAAATGAGCATTGTCACCAAGGGTCCTCCGATGGTGGTGCGCTCCGACAGCTGCGAGCGAAGGTGCCTTGGATGCTCCTTGAGGTGGATGTGCCGCGTGATCCGGCAAGTGCCGTCGTTCAGACAATCGGCTGTGGATCTGACAAGTTCCCGCGTGCAACCGGCACGCTTCAGTGACTGCAAGGATTGAGTTCGCGCGGATTCCTTGCATGGCTTCGAATACCGCCGCGAACAGGTTGACACGATGTGAGTGTTTTCCGACTTTGATGAAGGGCTTGGCACCAGCGCCAAGCACACTTCCTGGCGCTTGTTTGTCGACACGCAGAATGGAAAGGCAGAATGGAGAGAAGGTGTCAGCCATCACTGTCGGACCTATTGTGGGACAGCAGCCGGATGCAACCCGACGGCCCCACAGCTTGCATGGTACAACGACAGGAGATCGCAGATGTTGGAGATCATTGATACCGATCTCCAAGTCGCTTAAAATAGACTCCGTCCAATCAAGCCGCTCCTCGTCCAATCAAGCCGCTCCTCAACGACACGCAGGCGCAACCGAAGTATTTGGGTCGGCGGCTGGGCATACGCTCTGCGACAGAACGACCAAGCGCTACGTCGTGCATAAATCCTGCTTCAGTTGATCAGCTCTCGAGAGGTTCAGCACCTGCAAGTTTTGGTAGGCGGAGCCCCAAAGTGGCAAGCGAACCCGATCGCGATGGACGCGCGCCATGGAAAGTTGCCCCCTCGGCATCATGAGGAATTGCCCCCTCCTAGGATAGCCGAGGAGAGAGCGAATGAACGAGGAACGGATCACGGAAGGCTCGTCGTGGAGTGATCCGCGGGGCAGGTGATGAAGACGCCGGATGTCGTGGCGGAGAAGTTGCGCCAGAGGGCGTGCGGGTGGGGTCTGAAGCGGATTGCGCGCCAGCTGTGCTGCAGTCATCACACGGTGAAGGACTACGTGGCGGCGGGCGGGGTGAAGGCGTTCAAGTCGCCTGAGCGCCCGGTCGCAGGGCTGCCGAAAGCCGCCAGATCCCCCGCGAATAGCTTCGAGTAGATACGAGCTCAGATATGTCCTCATCTGGGACCCCCGCGGGGCACTAACGTTGCCGCCAGTGCTGGAAGGACGCGGCAAACATTTGAGAAGAGATAAATTCTCGAAGTTCGCCACGCCCGGCGCGGCATGGGGTGGCCGAGCTCATTATCTAGCGGTGGCTATCTGATCGGCACCGCTGGGACGGTGGTTGTTGGTTGTGACGACCTCGTTCATTCGGCTGGTAGCGGCTCGACCGTACTCCGCTGCAGACGTTGAGGCGTCCGCCCCGGACATCACATGGGGCGCCTTGCGACCTCGGAAAGGATCATGAGCCCAGCGACGGCATCAGGCCCAATGACGCCAAACGGCTACCGGGGCGGCATCACGTCACCACCCGCGCTCGCCCTGTCTACGCAATATGGCGGGCTTCGACAGGTCGAGCGCTACCACCGTCAAGAAAAAAGGAGAGATCACTTGACATCAGTTCCGCAATTAAAGGGCCGAATGACATGGATTCCGGCCGCCGATGTCGTCGCCTTCGTCAAGCAGACGATGGATGCCGAGATCAGGATCCATCACATGCCAGAACTGGCGTCGTGGACCGTGGAGGCACGTCAGCTCGCATGGATGGCGGCGGTACGTCGGAATGTGGCACCGACCGCTGGCACGCCGGCGAGTTGCTCGCCGACGCGCTCAACAGCAGGGTGCCGCAGATCTTCGACACCATCAAGGAGGAGATGAGCGAGCGGCGCGTGCTCAATGTCGTCGAGACCGAGGCCGCGAAAGCAAAGCTGCAAAAGATCAAGGACGCCTTCCAGCGCTGGATCTGGTCCGATCCGGATCGCACCGATCGCCTGGCCAGGGTCTATAACGATCGCTTCAACAACATCGCGCCAAGAGCCTTCGACGGCTCCCACCTGAAGCTTCCGGGTGCCTCTGGCGCCTTTGTTCCTTATGGGCACCAGAAGCGCGGTATCTGGCGCATTGTCTCGGCCGGATCGACGCATCTCGCCCATGCGGTCGGAGCCGGCAAGACCATGAAGATGAAACAAACCCGAACTCGATAACCGTAACACGATTCCGAGGGTTGCGGTCACTTCAAAACCGAACCGCCGTTACGGCGACGATTTTGCCCTCGGCTTGACATCCCGGTAGTATGACATATTCAACACTAAGATAAAGCGATGCGGTTTGAGAAGGTCGTCATGCCTGACCCTGATCTTTTCCCAAAGACATTTGATCGC
This sequence comes from Bradyrhizobium sp. CCGUVB23, assembly GCF_024199885.1. NCBI lineage: Bacteria > Pseudomonadati > Pseudomonadota > Alphaproteobacteria > Hyphomicrobiales > Nitrobacteraceae > Bradyrhizobium > Bradyrhizobium sp. CCGUVB23. The sequence goes on along the minus strand of NZ_JANADQ010000001.1, from coordinate 2,029,089 downwards.
TGCAATTTGTTCGAACTGCCTCTCGAGCGAGAGTGCGCCCACTGCGGGGAAGGGGATGTACTTTCCCGTCGCATTGCTGTACCGGGCAATTTTGCAGGCTCGTGCAATTTTGTTGATTACGCAGAAGTCCCTCCCGGCTCGTCCATTGGACGGCATCGGCATAAGCCGAATGAGGAGGAGTTCTATCTCGTTCTTGATGGGCATGGTGAAATGTGGAGAGACGGCGATGTCTTTCCTGTCCGCGCTGGCGATCTGATCCGCAACAGCCCAGGCGGAGCGCACGGTCTGAGGAACGTTGGTTCAAAAACCATCCGTCTGTTTGTGTTCGAGCTGGCAGTAGCGCCATGATCTCGCAAGAAGATCGAACGGCGCTTGTGGCCGACGCGCAGGGAGCGGATTTATGCCTTTTGGCGCTCGCGCGGACATAAAGGCTGAAGTACGCCATGACAGGCTTTGCTTCTAGGTGAAATGGGCCTAGCTGTCCGGGTTAACGTATTGATCGTGACATTAGCCGGTGGATACGGAGCTAACACGACGCGGTCAGCCCTGACATCTTGGGACGCGAGCAGACGGCGCAGGAGAAAAGGGATGGTTGAAGCGTCCGGCGCAGGTTGTCAGGAAGAAAGTGCGCCAGCTCCGGCACACATCGCCCGTGCATTCTGACAATGTGTCCGCTCATGAATCAAGTTGCGTGGGAAATCTGAGGCGGCCCAGTCGGTCAACGCATCGCCTCCGCAATATTCTGACTCAGAGCTCGACGGAGCTTGAATCGCACGTTACGTCAAGTTGTAGATCGCACCATAGGTGATACCGACCTAGGAAGGTGGCGATTTATGACGTTCTCACAATGCATGTGGGGAAAGGAGGGTGTTGCTCTCCTCTTCATTTTACTTTCCATCTTCTTTGCTAGCTTTGGGTTCGCCTATGCCGCGCTAGAATCACGGTTTCGGCGACGTGACCAGTACAGACTGGACGTGCTTGATGCGCCCCCCAGTGTCGGCTCTCCAGACGCCTGCGACCGCGAGAGCCGATAAGGGCAGGGATGATTTCCGAGTAGCGGAAGGTTCTCTTATCGTTCAATGGCTCATGCAGTGGAGAGCGGGATGCATACATCGAATCCGCAGCTGCTCATGAGAATAACGAGCCGCAGCTCCCGCACGCATGTATTTGAGGGCTCTCCCGCGTCCGCGTGGGCAAACGCACGAGGCAGCGTGTACACCGAGATGATGTTGTACGAGGTAGCAGCCACGAGGGGGCAACTTCGAAAATCCAAACAACTAGAGGCTGTTAGGGACTGATTAACCATAGAGGTTGAGGTTTGCGGGATGTCGATTCCCCGCGAGCCTTATCCTTCTGACGTTTCCGATGACGAGTGGGCGCTTGTTGCGCCCTATCTGACACTTTTGCCCGAGGGCGCCTCGCAGCGGACGCACGCGCTTCGCGAGGTTTTCAACGGCCTGCGCTACATCGTGAAGACCGGCGCGCCCTGGCGCTGGATGCCGAACGATTTGCCACCGTGGGAGATCGTTTATCAACAGGCGCAGCGGTGGTTGCGCGCGGGTTGTTTTGAGGCCCTGGCCGAGGATCTGCGCGTCATCCTGCGCCTTGCGGCTGGACGACCTGCGCAGCCGACCGCCGCCATCATCGACAGTCGAACTCTGCGCTCGACACCCGAGAGTGGCGCCCGCGGCGCCTACGACGGAGCCAAACGCAAGAAAGGTTCGAAGCTACATCTGGCCGTCGATACGCTCGGCCATCTTCTGGCGCTACATGTCACGCCCGCCAACAGCGACGATCGCGCCGAGATTGGCCGGATCGCCAAGGCGATTCAGGCAGAGACTGGCCAGAGCGTTGAAGTCGCCTTCGTTGACCAAGGCTACACAGGCGACAAGCCTGCAACGGCGGCTGCAGAACACGGCATTGCCCTCGAGGTCATCAAGCTGTCGGAGGCCAAACGAGGCTTCGTGCTGCTCCCAAGGCGATGGGTCGTCGAACGATCCTTCGCGTGGGCCACACGCTTCCGAAGACTTGTCAAAGACTACGAGCGATGTGCTCAGACCCTCGCCGACCTTCACCTCATCGCCTTCGCATGCATCATGCTCAAAAACGTCGCTAAACTCGCTGCTGGTTCATAACAGCCTCTAGCCGCTCCTAGTTACTTTCCGGCGCAAAATTGATGTTTTGGAGAGAGTGGCCGAGGGCGTCCGGCAACGCAAAAGTCGCCGGAGGTGACCGGCGGAGTGTTGCAGAGTCAGATGGCGAGGCTGTCTATGGGGCGGTCCGCTTTTCCATTGCACGGCCGATATTGACGATGTTGTCGGCGACGACACCGAGGCCGACCCAACGCTTCATGCCGGCCTCGCCTTTGTAGCGGCAACGGTTAAGCCCATGTCGCCGCTTGGCTACGCTGATGCGGCCCTCGCATCCGGTCCGCCATTTTTGGCCGTTACGGAACCAGCGCTTTTTCTGCTCGCACCTGCGTTCAATGCTCTTGGTTGAGCGGTTGGGGATGCAGACGCGTCTGACGCCTTTCGCTTTCGCGGCTGCCTCATTCTTTGCGGAGTAAAAGGCGGCGTCTGCCGCCACGAGGCGTGGCGCACGTCCGAGCATCGTTTGATGCGTTTCGATGGCTGCAATCAGCAGCTCCGAATCGTGCGGTCGCTGAGCGTAGACTTCATAGTCGATCACGATCTGGTTTTCGGCCTCCTGTAGTTTCACCATCTTGCCGAACTCGTTGGGCTTGCCCGCTTTGCCCTTGCGAATGACTTCTGTCGATGGCTCGAACAGGCTGAGGATCTTGCCTTCAGAGCGCGTATCACCACGGAAGATGCGCGCTCTGGTCTGCTTCATCACCTGCTTGATGAGCGGCACCATCGCATCGAGTTCCTGACGCAGGCCCTCCAGCATCAGCTGCTTGCGGGCGCTCGAGGCGCGCTTCACTCGTTCGGCGATCTCCTTGGAGAACCGCTTCGCCTGTCCCACCACCCGGCTGGTCGAACTGAGCAGTTTGCCATACGCCCGCGTGAGCTTCTCCCGGCTCTGCTTGGCTTTGGAGCGCGCCGCGCGCGCGATGTCCAGCACCCGCAGCCTCACGGTCCGGCTACGGTCGGACAGCGCGGCTCCGACCTCGCCAGCGATCGTTGTGATCTTCTTCATGGTGCGGATCAGCACCCGAACACCGTCTCCCAACAAGCTCGAGTCGGTCGGATAGTGGATGTTGGTCTCCACCACCGTTGTATCCACGCGCATTCTGCGCCCTTCCGTCACCCCCTTGTCTCGTGCGAGCTTTACCAGCCTTTCGTGAATCTGTTTGACCACGTCCGGCCCCACCGCCACGCCCCAGCGCCCCATGGTCTTGGCATCGGGCGTCTTGGCGGCGCCGACGCGGGTGAAGTCCCGGTACACCAGATTGGCGCGCACTTCGCGCTCCAGCACGCCATAGCTCCAGTTACGGATGTGCTTGAGAATCAACAAGCGGAGCACCACTTCGGCTGGAGCGCCCGGTCGGCCGCGGCTGCGACTCTTGGGATGCCGCTTCGCCAACGCTTCGTACACGGCAGCTACGATTTGTTCGTCCGCCAGCACTTGGTCGGCGTGTGTCATCCAGTCTTCACGAAGATCGCTCACTTCCTCAGTGATCAGTCCGTCGCCGAAGCTCAGCTGCGCCCGCCGCATCTTAATCACAGCTCTTGCCCCCGCGTGCTCGGCGCTTTGTCGCGGCTCTCTCCGGACGCAGCAAATCGTGATTGAGCTCGCAGATCGTCTCGATCGCCTCCTTCAGCTTCTGATAATTGTCGAGCCAGCGGCGAACCTCGGGAACCCGTTCGCGGCGCACACTGATTTGCCGGGTTCGTCCACCGGCGTAGCTCACCGTCAGCACGAAGACCTGGTGCCCTTCGCCGCGCGCGCATTTCGGGCAATCTTTGGTATGTCGGACAGTACGCTCCAGCAGCGAGCCACGCAGAATCTCGCCGGTGACCGGCAATTTGCCGGCCAGCTTCTGGCGGGCCCGGAGAGCTTGCGCGCGTTTCATCCGCAAGAATGAATCAGCGGCAGCGACCAACGTCAACTGCAATTCCGTCCGACCTTGCAGTTTTCAGCCCACCGGCCGATTCTATTCAAAGGCTAACCAGACCAAATTTTGCGCCGGAAAGTAGTTAGTCCACTGTTCGTGAAGCTTACAAAGCGATTGGAGCACATTCGACGTGCATCGGGCGAAGCCGTCGTGCTGTTAAACAGAAACGTTCCAAGACGGTACTGCGCGATTCGCGTCGAATGTCCTGTTAAGCGGCGCCACCGGATTAATGGTCGCAAAAGCGAGAGCGTCAATGGCACGGCGCCTTTCTTGTAGCTTGTCGTTTTGTCGTGCAAACGCAAATTTGCGGAGCTTACCAACTGACGCTACGTCCGATTCAAGTTCTATCGAAGCGCTCGCGCAAATTTTGCTTTGCTGCTGTGGAGCAGGCTATGCGCCTCAGTTTTGCCACGCTAGTCGCTTCAGTCAGAGCAGCATCATCACGGACGTACTGGTGGTGCTAGAGGCGGGACCCGGCGCATTTTACACACGGCAAAGTGCGCTGGGCGCCTCGGTTGATCGCGAGCCGCAATGCGTCGAAGTCTGAATCGACAGCGCCGAAGTGCGTTGTCGGAGGACGGTTGGTGGGCTTTGACGTGTCGCCTCAAGCTGCAAACCAGCTGGAAAACCGATGGGGGCACCTGCACGAACATGGCCTTGTCAGCCCGCCTCGCCACCTGAGCCGACCTCAACGCCGCATTTAATTCGAGAGGCAACGAGCTTCTGCACCGAACCGACGAAGATGTCGGTCAGCTGACATCTGGCCGAGGGCATCGCGTCCTGCATTGCCGGCCTTGGTCCAATAATTGCTAATTCCCGGTCGTAGATGCCGAGGTTGCGCATCTAATCAAGTCCTAAAGGAGCTCGCTTGCCCCTTCATGAATCAAAAGGAGACAGCGTTGCTGGCCCGACCTCTGCGCCGGATCTCGCGCTCTGTCCGTTTCACGACGATAGGTCGCACGCGCAGGCTGGCGGAAGGAAGACGCTTGTATTAACCGGCGCTTCGCGCGGCATTGGCCACGCGACGGGCAAGTTGTTTTCGGAGGCTGGCTGGCGAGTCATCTCCTGTTCTCGACAACCCTTCGATAGCCGATGTCCCTGGGAGTCGGGAGTCAATAACCATGTGCAGGTTGAGTTGAGCGATCATCGCGCGTTACCGGGCGCGATTACCGAAATCAAGAAACGGCTCAATGGAGAGCCGCTTCACGCGCTGATCAACAATGCGGGCATCTCCCCAAAGGCGTCGGACGGAGGCCGACTGAATTCGCTAACAACATCCATCGGAACTTGGATGAGCGTATTTCACGTCAATTTGGTCGCGCCGATTCTGCTTTCCCAAGGTCTGTTCGAAGAGTTGAAAGTGGCATCTGGCTCGATCGTCAACGTCACCTCAATCGTTGGCACTCGTGTGCATCCTTTCGCCGGTACAGCCTATGCGACCTCCAAGGCGGCGCTTGCCTGTCTCACGCGCGAGATGGCGCATGATTACGCTCCGTTCGGGATTCGGGTCAACGCGATCGCGCCAGGCGAGATCAAGACCGACATCCTCTCGCCGGAAACCGAAGCGAAGCTAGCGCCGATCATACCGCTACATCGTGTCGGCACGCCCGATGAGGTTGCGAAGGTTATTTTCTTCCTCTGTTCAAGCGCTGCGAGCTACGTCACAGGTGCGGAAGTGCCGATCAATGGCGGACAGCACGTGTGATATTGGCGGACAGAGCAGACGCGAAAGTACTCTTAGTCGCGCTGGCTTAAGACGAGATATCGGCTTGTCCGTCGTGCATTGTCAGTTCGACGGTCGCAAACGGGACAAAAATGCCCGCATAGACGACAAAATGGCTGTCGCTAGTCCGACAGCGTAAGTAGAACTTCCCACGTGACCTACAGTGATTTGAAATTTGAAGCCGGACGAAGTGTGAGGCAGTCGGACGAGGCGCCGTTCATAGTGACAGCAGCTAGCTGCTGGTAGGCTTGGTGCAGCTGAACACGGGAAGAGCCCACGTCGCCTCTCTCGGGATCGCTGCAGATCGGCTACACGCTCAGGACATTGGTACCTTAATAATTCTGGCGGGCATCACGAATGCGAGGTGCCGTCTGGCTCGCGACGGCACACGACTCACGGATAGTGTCGGGCTATCCAATCTCTCGTGTGTGGCACGATGCTTGAAGGGGAAATGCCGAAGTCTAACGGCATCATTACTCGCAGGAGTTGCAATTCATGGCTTACAAGATCGTCGCCTCGCAATGCTCGGTTTGCGGTGCATGTGAGTTCGAGTGTCCGAACGGCGCGATCAGTCTAAAGCGCGACACATATGTGATTGATCCCAAAAAGTGCACAGAGTGCGAGGGGCACTGCGATACGCCGCAATGCGCGGTCGTTTGTCCGGTCGAGGGCACATGCGTCCCCGCCTGACGACGTCGAAGAGGATGTTGCCCCGACCGATAGAGTCGATCGAGAGATCGTCGGCGCATGCGCGCCGAATTGTCAAGCGGCGCGGCGAGCTTGCGGTAGCCTGCCGGTCAGTGTCATCGTCGCCAGCGATTAATAGATGATTGGCAGCTTAGCAGAGTGTGCGCGGCATCGCGCTCGACCAATCGCTATCACTTTGAGGCTCTGACAGCCTGAAAGGCTCTGTCGGAAGATCGCAGAAATCCATCACAGAGGGAACGAACTTGCCTGAATGCCTCCATGACCGCTGGAGGCCTATTGGACCATGACCGGGACAGCCCAGGCGTCGAGGACCCCAAGAGCCCGAATTTCAGGACATAATGCGCGCGGAGGTCGAAAGACATGGTCTCCTCCTTTCGACGAGTTCGATCGGAGCATCCCGAGGGCGGCCCGAGGTGGTGATGTTGGAGGTCTGCGGCGCAAAAGCTCGCGGTCGAAGCGGGCTTCAAACCGGTTACCTTGGCCAAACCGCCAAGGCAGAGCTGAAAAAGTAGATAAAAGTGTCATGCCGATTCGCGGAGGTCATCCGCGAGCTGGCGCAGGTGGACTGCAATTCGGCCATCCGAAGACGCATAACAAACGCCTAATCGAACGCGACACAAATGACATGGGATGGTTCGCCGGGAAGGTCCGGTACGCCCAAGGCTGCACTGACGGCACCGCAGACAGAACTGAACGAGATTGGATTGCTGATGACCCCGTGTGCGCCCTGTTCAAGCCCGGCCTGCACCACAGGATCGGATTTCCGTTCCGCTACGAGGAGGATCTTGGTGCTCGTGAACACTCTATTGAGTTCGTCCAGGACCGCCTCGCCTCGGTCCCGCAGGATGGCAATGCCGATCAGTACCACGGCGGGAGTCTTCGTGGACGACGACATAGCCTCATCCACCGTGGCAAAAGCATGTGTCTGATAGCGCTCGCGCAAGATGTAGTCGAGCGCGGAACGCACCACCTGCTCAGGTTCGATCAGGAAAATGGTCGGACGGTCTTCACTCGCTGAAACGTCGGTTTCGAACTGCATGGTACCCTCGGCTCGTTCATTGATGCGCCTCAAGCAAGCTCCGGACCGGATTACGATCAGCGATGAGCGGTAGGATAACTGCCGTTTTGGCTAGTCGGTAAGACGAGCGTTGCCTTGTTTCGGACGAGCGAGAGCGACGAAACGTCGAGCCTTGCCGATGTCGGACTTGCAACAAAGCCCATCTGGACCGGTATCTATCTCCACTTGCTTCGTTTTTCGTCCCGAACAGGCACTGGCACGCTCGTTGCAAAAGTCATTACCCGAGGGCGAGGCTGTCGAGCATCGTATTCGACTGCGCCGTGATGCGGCGAGCTGGACGATGGATCATGACAGAGCGCAGTAGGCAGATCGTCAATCGGTTGATGGAGAGCAACATGGCTTCACTGAGACAAATCGCGTTTTATGGCAAGGGTGGTATCGGCAAATCGACGACCTCGCAGAACACCCTCGCCGCACTCGCCGAGATGGGTCACAAGATCCTGATCGTCGGCTGCGACCCGAAGGCGGACTCGACCCGCCTGATCCTGCACGCCAAGGCACAGGACACAATCTTGAGTCTCGCGGCAAGCGCCGGCAGCGTCGAGGACCTCGAGCTCGAGGACGTCTTGAAGGTCGGCTACAAGGATATTCGCTGCGTCGAATCCGGTGGTCCGGAGCCGGGCGTCGGGTGCGCCGGCCGTGGCGTCATCACCTCGATCAACTTCCTGGAAGAGAACGGGGCCTACGAGGACATCGATTACGTGTCATACGACGTGCTCGGCGATGTCGTCTGCGGCGGCTTTGCAATGCCGATACGTGAGAATAAGGCGCAAGAGATCTATATCGTCATGTCCGGCGAGATGATGGCGATGTATGCCGCCAACAACATCTCCAAGGGCATTCTGAAGTATGCCAATTCGGGCGGCGTGCGGCTGGGCGGCTTGATCTGCAATGAGCGGCAGACCGACAAGGAACTGGAACTGGCGGAAGCGCTCGCCAAGAAGCTCGGCACCCAGCTGATCCACTTCGTGCCCCGCGACAATGTCGTCCAGCACGCCGAGCTGCGCCGCATGACGGTGCTGGAATATGCGCCGGACTCCAAGCAGGCAGACCACTATCGCAATCTTGCGACCAAAATCCACAACAATGGCGGCAAGGGCATCATCCCCACCCCGATCAGCATGGACGAGCTTGAGGACATGCTGATGGAGCACGGCATCATGAAGCCGATCGATGAAAGCCAGGTCGGTAAAACTGCTTCCGAGCTAGCCGCGCTGTCAGCGTAATCCAGCCCGCATATTCGGCGTCTTTCGAGAAAGCGTCGACGCCTAAAGCGCACAGGACAATTTGAAGGATATCCGTATGAGCCTCGCATCTACCCAGAGCGTTGCAGAGATCAAGGCCCGCAATAAGGAGCTGATTGACGAAGTTTTGAAGGTCTACCCGGAGAAGACCGCCAAGCGTCGTGCAAAGCACCTTAACGTGCACGAGGCTGGTAAGTCCGACTGCGGCGTCAAATCGAATCTCAAATCGATCCCGGGCGTAATGACTATTCGAGGTTGCGCCTATGCCGGCTCGAAAGGGGTGGTGTGGGGACCGATCAAGGACATCATCCACATCAGCCACGGCCCGGTCGGTTGCGGGCAGTACTCCTGGGGATCGCGGCGCAATTATTATGTCGGCACCACCGGCATCGATACCTTCGGAACCATGCAGTTCACCTCCGACTTCCAGGAAAAGGACATCGTCTTCGGCGGCGACAAGAAGCTCGCCAAGGTCATCGACGAGATCCAGGACCTGTTTCCGCTCAACCGCGGAATCAGCATCCAGTCGGAATGCCCGATCGGCCTGATCGGCGATGACATAGAGGCGGTGTCGAGGGTCAAATCAAAGGAATATGACGGCAAGACAATCGTTCCGGTGCGCTGCGAAGGCTTCCGCGGCGTATCGCAGTCGCTTGGTCACCACATCGCCAACGATGCCATCCGCGACTGGGTGTTCGACAAGATCACCTCGGAGACAGAACGGCGATTCGAACCAACGCCCTATGACGTTGCCATCATCGGCGACTACAACATCGGCGGCGACGCCTGGTCCTCTCGCATCCTCCTGGAGGAGATGGGCCTTCGGGTGATTGCGCAATGGTCGGGCGACGGCAGCCTTGCCGAGCTTGAGGCGACGCCAAAGGCGAAGCTGAACATCCTGCACTGCTACCGCTCCATGAACTACATCTCTCGCCACATGGAGGAGAAGTTTGGTATTCCGTGGTGCGAGTACAACTTCTTCGGCCCATCCAAAATCGCAGAGTCACTGCGCAAGATCGCGAGCTTCTTCGACGACAAGATCAAGGAGGGGGCCGAGCGCGTCATCGTGAAATACCAGCCGCTGATGGACGCCGTCATCGCGAAGTACCGACCGCGCCTGGAAGGCAAGTCCGTGATGCTCTTTGTGGGTGGCCTGCGCCCTCGGCACGTGATTGGCGCTTATGAAGACCTCGGTATGGAGGTCATCGGGACCGGCTACGAGTTCGGCCACAACGACGACTATCAGCGCACCGCCCAGCATTACGTCAAGGACGGCACATTGATTTATGACGACGTCACTGGCTACGAATTCGAGCGCTTCGTCGAGAAGATCCAGCCTGACCTCGTTGGTTCTGGCATCAAGGAGAAGTACGTGTTCCAGAAGATGGGCGTGCCGTTCCGGCAAATGCACTCCTGGGACTATTCGGGTCCTTATCATGGCTACGATGGGTTCGCGATCTTCGCCCGAGACATGGACATGGCAATCAATTCCCCGATCTGGAAGAAGACCAGGGCGCCGTGGAAGGACGCCCCACGTCCGAGCCTGATGGCGGCGGAATAGGCGAGCCGGGCCAAACGATCGAACACGAATCCAAAAAGGACGCCACGATGACCCAGAATGCCGAAAACGTGCTCGATCATTTCGAGCTGTTCCGAGGTCCGGAATACCAGCAGATGCTGGCCAACAAAAGAGCGCTCTTCGAGAATGCACATGACCCCGCGGAGGTTGCGCGTATCCGCGAATGGGCCAAAACCCCCGAATATCGCGAGAAGAACTTCGCGCGCGAGGAACTGACCATCAATCCGGCCAAGGCCTGCCAGCCGTTAGGTGCGGTGTTTGCTTCGGTCGGATTCGAGGGCACCTTGCCCTTCGTGCACGGCTCACAGGGCTGCGTCGCCTACTACCGAAGCCACCTGTCACGACACTTCAAGGAGCCGACCTCCTGTGTTTCCTCGTCGATGACCGAAGACGCAGCCGTATTCGGCGGCCTCAACAACATGATCGACGGGCTCGCCAACAGCTATAACATGTACAAACCGAAGATGATTTCGGTCTCAACCACGTGCATGGCGGAAGTGATCGGCGACGATCTCAACGCCTTCATCAAGACATCGAAGGAAAAGGGGTCGGTGCCGGCTAAGTTCGACGTTCCCTTTGCTCATACGCCTGCCTTCGTCGGTAGCCACGTCACCGGCTATGATAACGCCCTGAAAGGCATCATCGAGCATTTCTGGGACGGAAAAGCCGGGTCCGAACCCAAGCTTGAGCGCGAGCCGAGCGACAAGATCAACTTCATCGGCGGCTTCGACGGCTACACCGTAGGCAACATCCGCGAGATAAAGCGCATTTTCGAGTTGATGGGGATCAGATACACGATCCTTGCAGATAACAGTGACGTGTTCGACACACCCACTGACGGTGAGTTTCGCATGTATGATGGCGGCACGACGCTGAAAGACGTCGCGGATGCGATCCACGCCAAGGCGACCATCTCCATGCAGCAATATTGTACGGAGAAAACGCTACCGTTCATCGAGAGTCATGGCCAGCAAGTCGTTGCGTTCAACCATCCGGTCGGCGTCAGTGCGACCGACGACTTCCTGATGACGCTGTCGAGCATTACGGGCAAGGCAATCCCAAAGGTCCTGGAACAAGAGCGCGGCCGTCTGGTCGACGCCATGGCAGACTCCAGCGCACACATTCACGGTAAGAAGTTTGCAATCTATGGCGATCCCGACCTTTGCTATGGCTTGGCGACCTTCCTGCTCGAGCTAGGTGCCGAACCGACGCACGTCCTGTCAACCAACGGCAACAAGGCCTGGGAAGAGAAGATGCAGGCGCTCTTCGCCAGTTCGCAGTTCGGCAAAGACTGCCATGCCTATCCGGGTAAGGACCTCTGGCACATGCGCTCGCTGCTGTTCACCGAGCCGGTCGATTTTCTGATCGGCAACACCTATGGCAAGTACCTGGAGCGCGATACGGGCACGCCCCTGATCCGCATCGGCTTCCCGGTTTTCGATCGGCACCATCATCACCGCTATCCGGTTTGGGGTTATCAGGGGGGCATGAATGTTCTGGTGAAGATACTCGATAAGATTTTTGAGGAGATCGATAAGAACACCAACGTGGTCGGAAAAACGGACTACAGCTTCGACATCATCCGTTGATGTGGGCGTGTCTCCGCCTCATTGCGGCTTGTCGCCGCCGTGAGGTGGGGATGTGGGCGCCAGCCGGCCTATCGACCGTGCCCGAACCAGAAAACGTCCGCGGAAGGAGAAAACCTTGACTTCGCTATCGGCGACCATCCAAGGCGTCTTCAACGAGGCGAATTGCGTCGAGAACGCCAACAAATCGGCAGCTGCCCGCAAGAAAGGCTGCACCAAGCAACTGCAGCCTGGCGGAGCCGCCGGAGGTTGCGCCTTTGATGGCGCCAAGATCGCGCTGCAGCCGTTTACCGATGTCGCTCATCTGGTTCATGGCCCGATCGCGTGCGAAGGAAACTCCTGGGACAATCGCGGGTCTGCCTCCTCTGGCTCCGATCTCTGGCGCAGAAGCTTCACGACCGACATGCAAGAGATCGATGTCGTGTTCGGCGGCGAGAAGCGGCTATACAAAGCCATAAAGGAAATCATCCGGAAGTATGATCCCTCGGCGATCTTCGTCTACCAAACCTGCGTGCCGGCCATGATCGGCGACGATATCGATGCGGTCTGCAAGATCGCCAGAGCGAAATGCGGCAGGCCCGTCATTCCTGTCAACGCGCCGGGATTTGTCGGTTCGAAGAACCTTGGAAATAAGCTCGCCGGCGAAGCCCTGCTGCGATACGTGATCGGCACCCAAGAACCCGATTACACGACCCCCTACGACATCAATCTCATCGGCGAATACAACCTGTCCGGCGAATTCTGGCAGGTCAAGCCGCTGTTGGACGAACTCGGGATTCGCGTCCTGTCCTGCATCTCCGGCGATGGCAGATATCGCGACGTTGCTTGCTCACATCGGGCGCGCGCGGCAATGATGGTGTGCTCGAAGTCCCTGATCAATGTCGCGAGTAAGATGAAGGAGCGATACGGCATCCCATTCTTCGAAGGATCATTCTACGGTATCCAGGACTCCAGCGAGTCCTTGCGCGAGATTGCGCGGATGCTGATCGAGCGCGGCGCCCCGGCCGAGTTGATGGAACGCACCGAGCTCACAGTCGCACGCGAGGAAGCAAAGGCGAGGGCCGCGATCGAGTTCTTCAAGCCACGTTTTGCTGGCAAAAAGGTGCTGCTCGTCACCGGGGGCGTGAAATCGTGGTCGGTCGTTGCAGCTTTGCAGGAGGCCGGGCTAGAGATCGTCGGCACGTCTGTAAAAAAATCAACCATGAAGGACAAGGAGCGCATCCAAAAATTGATGGGCCATGATGCTCACATGATCGAGGATATGACGCCGCGTGAAATGTACAAGATGCTCAAAGAAGCAAAAGCCGACATCATGCTCTCGGGCGGCAAGTCGCAATTTGTCGCCCTGAAAACCGCCACTCCATGGCTCGATATCAATCAGGAGCGCTGCCACGCCTATATGGGCTATCTCGGCATCGTGAAGCTGATCGAAGAGATCGATAAGGCACTCTACAACCCAATATGGGATCAGCTCCGTAAGCCCGCGCCGTGGGATGATGCCGACGTGAGTTGGAAAGCCAAGTCGCTAGTACAGGCAGATGTGGCGACTGTCGATATTGATCCGAATCTGGGTCGCGTCGAAAAGGCCCGCTGCGCTAAAAGCGCCTTCCGTTGCCAAAATCTTGATCTCGGTGTCACCAAGGAGAGTGTGGTCGCTCTCGGCTCGACTACGGTCGATGACATCGCGCAGCACACCGAGGCCCCCGACGTCTGCGGCGCCAGCGAGCGGGCCATCGCGGACATGACTGCGGCCCAGCCCACGTCCACGCAGCAGGCGGCAGAGTAGGACGGCAAAGCAGGTTCCAAGCCATGGCTATCGTTACCAGTTCCAATAAGGCCTGCTTGAGCAATCCGCTCAAGATGAGCCAGCCAATCGGCGGCTCCTTTGCCTTCTTGGGGCTTCGGGGCGCAATGCCGCTCCTACACGGTTCTCAAGGCTGCACGTCCTTCGGCTTGACCCTGTTTGTCCGCCATTTCAAGGAGGCGGTGCCGCTGCAGACCACCGCGATGAGCGAGGTTGCCACGGTGCTCGGCGGCTACGAGAATGTCGAGCAGGCGATCCTCAATATCTACAACCGTACCAAGCCCGAAATTATCGGCATCAATTCGACCGGAGTCACCGAGACCAAGGGTGACGACGTCGAGGCGTTCATCCGCCTTATCCGGCAGAAGCATCCGCAGCTCGAAAAATTGCCGCTCGTCTACGTTTCGACGCCGGATTTCAAGGACGCGTTTCAGGATGGCTGGGACAAGACCGTGGCGCGCGTAATCGAGGTGCTTGTCGATCCTGTCGATGCGGCCGCACCGCGCGACCTCTCGCGCGTTAATGTCCTGCCTGGCTGCCACCTGACCCCCGGCGACCTTGACGAGCTGCGGACGATTTTTGAGGATTTTGGGCTGAGGCCGTCCTTCCTGCCGGATATCGCCGGTTCGCTCGACGGTCACATTCCCGATGAATTCACGCCGACCACGATCGGTGGGATCGGGGTCGACGAGATCGCGACCATGGGGCAGGCGGCTTGGACGATCGCGATCGGAGCGCAGATGAGGCGCGCGGCCGAGGCCATGCAAGCAAGGACGGGCGTGCCGTTTCGGCTGTTCGAGCGGCTCTGTGGCCTCGTCCCCAGCGATGTATTCATCGCATCTGTAAGCGAGATCAGCGGCAAACCAGTGCCCCCCAAATACCGCCGGCAACGTGGCCAGCTCGCGGACGCCATGCTGGATGCGCATTTCCATATTGGCGGCCGAAAGCTCGCCATTGGGGCCGAGCCGGACCTCTTGTTCGACATTTCCAGCATGCTCTATGAGATGGGCGCACAGCTGACCGCGGCAGTGACGACAACGGCCTCTCCGGTGCTCGAACGCGTCAGGATCGGAGAGGTCATCATCGGCGATCTTGAAGATCTGGAGGAGCTTGCCAAAACGCGCGAATGCGATCTCCTGATCTCCCATTCACACGGCCGCCAAGCGGCAGCACGGCTGAACATTCCATTCTACCGTGCCGGCTTTCCGATGTTCGATCGCCTTGGCGCAGGTCACCAGTTGACCGTCGGCTATCGCGGCACGCGCGAGCTGATCTTTGACCTTGCCAATCTCATCATTACCGACCGCGAGGACAACCGCCAGCCGACGCCGGACACCTGGCGCATCACCGACAACGGCCTGCATGTCGTTCCCCCGCGGCCCAATTGACGCGAAGAGAGGAATTACGCCGATGAAAGTCGCATTCGCCACCCAGGATCTGAAGCGCGTCGATGCCCATTTTGGCTGGGCCAAAAACATCGCCATCTATGACGTCAGGCCCGAGGGGCACAGCTTCGTCGAAGCCATCCAGTTTGACGGCGACCTCAAGGACGACGGCAACGAGGACAAGCTCGCGCCGAAGATCGAAGCTATCAAAGACTGCTCCATTCTCTATGTTGCGGCGATCGGCGGCTCAGGCGCCGCGCGCGTCGTCGCAAATAACATCCATCCCATGAAGGTGAACCAGCCTGAAGCGATCGACGATCTCTGTGTCAAGCTTGAAGCCGTATTGAAAGGCTCACCGCCACCCTGGTTGCGCAAGGTGCTTGCCAAGGGCCAGGAACGCTCGTTTGATTTCGAGGATTGAGGTAAACGACTATGACTGAGGCGGCTGAATTGATCCAACCCGGCCTTGCGGGAGAGGCGCCCTTTGTGAAGGAGCTCGTCAAAATCTGGCGCGCCGAGGACGGCCATGGCGCTTGGGAGGACAAGAAGGACCTAGAGCTGCTCGAGCCCTATATTCTCGACAGGGAGAAGCGCCGTACCTTGCCGATCGTCGGTGACCCCGATCCGGACACGATCTGGCGGCTTGAATTGTTCTTCAACGCTGTCGCCGTGTCCATTGAGAAGGCGACCGGCGTGATGGTCTCGCCGATGCTGAAAATGCACCATGAAGGCTTTGGCCGCATAGTACTGATCGGCGGTCGGCTCATTGTCGTAAACAAGCAGCTGCGCGACGTGCATCGTTTCGGATTTGACAACCTCTCAAAACTCGCCACGGAAGGTGACATGTATGTCGACCGCGGAATCGACATGATCCGCAGGTTCCCGGAAGTTGCGAACTACTGAGGTGACGAATGAGCGATCTTGAAACACTAAAAGCCGAGATCAAGAAGCTTTCCGCCAAAGCGACTCAGGCAAAGATGGATCTCCACGATTTCGCCGAAGAACTGCCGGTCAACTGGACCTCGATCCTGAGTGTGGCCCAGAAGGTCCACGACGCCTTCGACGAGCTCGAGCGCAAGCGCGAGGATCTCAAAGCGCAGGAAAAAGCAGACGGATGGTAACCATGTCATTCGCAACGCGCGACGGCCGCGACTGGAAGCCAGAGTATCTGGCTTCCATCGACCCAAAGAAGTGCATAGGCTGCGGCCGCTGTTACAAGGTGTGTGGCCGTGAGGTCATGATGCTGAAGGGCATCAACGAGGACGGCGAGACGATCGACCTCGAAGACGATGACGATGAGATCGAGAAGAAGATCATGGTGCTGAGCGATGACGGAGCGTGCATCGGCTGCGGCGCTTGTGCCCGGGTGTGCCCGACCAACTGCCAAACCCACGTTTCAGCTGCTTGAGTTTAGCCATCGGGAACAGAGCAGCGATAAACGTCTTTAGCGATCTTCTGCATGGGGCCAAGCCTGTATAACGTCAGAAGGCATTGATATGAGTGCGTGAGTGCTCCGCCTATGCCGCTGCAAGCTTTAAAAAATGTGTTGGCGCTGGCGCCTCTCGTCGTCATTGCCGCGCTTGTCCGCGAGAATTCGGTATGTCGCGAATACTTGATACCAGTTCGCCGAGATATGACGGTCAAATCGAAGCTAAAGCTGCCTCAACTCTTGCTACTCGATCCCCTGTTCGCGTGCCTTCATCATCGCGGCAATCCGAAACCGCTCCTGGATGGAGATGGGGTTGGCGAGCATATCCGCCTCGGCCTTTTTGAAGGCGGCGAGAACGATCTCGGCTTCCTCGCGCGTCAGCGGGACGCGGCCGGCCATGTGGGTAGCGTCCGGTACTGCGGCCAGGATTGCTCGGCGGTACGGATGATCCTTGACCTCGATGAGCTCGCCAGCTTCGAGCTTTCCGCCAAGCAGGATTGCCAGCCCTAGTA
This sequence comes from Bradyrhizobium sp. CCGUVB23, assembly GCF_024199885.1. Taxonomy (NCBI): domain Bacteria; kingdom Pseudomonadati; phylum Pseudomonadota; class Alphaproteobacteria; order Hyphomicrobiales; family Nitrobacteraceae; genus Bradyrhizobium; species Bradyrhizobium sp. CCGUVB23. The sequence goes on along the minus strand of NZ_JANADQ010000001.1, from coordinate 2,011,966 downwards.
CCTCGAGCTTGCGGCCGTCCTGAGTGGTCTTGACGAGCGTTGCCATTTCTATTCTGCCTCCTGCGCGGCGCCCACATATAGCTTCACGATCCAAAGCTGCGGCAGAGCTTGTCAAGCTTCAAGTGCGTTGACTTCTACCGGATCACACGATCATCCGCGTCCAAGCGAGACACGTCGGCACCGCTGAAATCAGCCACATGGAAAGTCGCCTTGGGCCGCAGCACATAGTCGGACGGGTCCGACGCGACGCCAGCTGGAATCTAGTCCCGTCAAACAGAACGTGAGCTCCACCCATCTTCCCTCTCGCTCCTTTAGCGAAGCCCGGACGTAGGATGGGCATTGTAGCCGTCGAGCGGCTCAAGCCAGCCGTTTGAACTTGAACTGCCGCAATCTGTACCGAGGGGACTTGCATGCGAGACTTCCGCACTGTTGATCGTTCGATTGTCTGGCCTGGCGGGCAAGTCCAGCACAACGCCAACAGCCCTGGCAATATGGGATAAGAAGAGATCTGACGCGAGAACCTCACACAGGGCGGTTCTCGTTGCGATTCTTCACCGGCTGCATCCTGGCGAGGCCGTCTTCGTAGGAGAGTTCGGCATAAGAGGCATTGATGCTCTTGGCGGCATCGAGCAGATAATCGAGCTTGCCGGCAGTATCGAGCTTCTTGATGTCGTTCTTCTCGACCCCAGTGAGATCCATCATCTCCTTCCAAACCGTCGACTCGTCACATGGCAGTATGCGAAATGTGACGTTACCGATCTTGATGCGGTATTTCGCCAGAAGATCGATATTATTGCAGAACATGAAGTAGGTGCCGTTCGGGCTCAAGGCGCCATCCAGTACCTTTGCGACATCGGCAAGATAGGCAAGAGAATGCAGGTAGCCAGCCAGTACAGGGATTGTGGTCTCTCCCTCGTCCGCGACCGTTAATACCTGCTCGATCGAATAGTCGGGCGGGCGCTTCTCGTCGGCCACCTGAACCTGGAACCTTAGCGCGATATCGCCGCGGAAGCCGAAGCGGCCCGGCTTTGTGGTGTCACCCTTCAGCACCGCATTAAGCAAGCGGCCTTCTTTATCAAGCCGACCAAGAGCGGTGTTGTCGATCGACGTCATGAAATCCTCCTGGTTTGATGCGGCTGGCGCAGGTATCGAACCGCGCGAACCCACGTTCGGCTCCATGCAAATTGTTTGCCGTCGGCCCAAGTATGCGGCGAAAGCCAAAAGCAAGGCCTTGTCTGTGCGGCTTTGGCAGATATACCCCCTGCCGGCAGGGTTACGGCGCCGCGCCAAGATTGTTCGCTAGCTGCAAAGCGTCGTGTCGCAAGCCCGACACGCCCTGCAACGCAAGTGACCGACATTGGCAAAAGCCAAGTATTGTCGGGAGGGTGGTTGCTGGCATGGGACTTGCCAATCTCATCCCGAACTGCCGTAGCTGATGAGGGAAAGCGATGATCAGTCTGACGAAGAGCGCGGAGAATGCGGTGAAGAGCGCGATCTCTGCGGCAGCGCAGCCGGTGAAGGGCTTGCGTATAATGGTCGAAGGGGGCGGCTGCGCCGGGTTCAAGTACGCAATGGGGCTTGCCGATGAGCCAAAGCCCGATGAGACCGTAATTGAGCGGGGCGGCATCAAGGTGTTTGTCGACAAGAATTATCACCCGCATCTTGCCGGAACGACGATCGATTTTGTGGTGGCGCTGGAGGGATCTGGTTTCACCTTTGACAATCCCAACGCCAAGTCGGGCTGCTCATGTGGCAAGTCCTTTAGCTAGAGCCGCATTCCTGACGAGTCGCCACGGAGAGGTGTCAAACATGCTTGTCGAGACTGAACAAACGAGACAATCGGCGGCCGCGAAATCTACCGAATGTGAGCGTATCGTCCGCGCCGTACTCGACGAAATTCGGCCGAATCTGAAGCGTGACGGCGGAGATTGCGAGCTTATTGGGATCGATGGCAACAAGATCATGATCAAGCTTACGGGCGCCTGCGTCTTCTGCAAGCTCGCCAGTGCGACACTAGAAGGCATCCAGGCGCGCCTCATCGAACGGCTTGGCACATTCGTCCGCCTGATCCCGGTCGCGGGATCCACCAAAGCCCGACACTAAAGAAGGCATACGGTGCAGTCGGTCTACCTCGACAACAACGCGACGACTCGGACGGATCCGTCCGTCGTCGCTGCGATGCTACCATTCTTCTCCGAGCAATTCGGAAATGCATCGTCCGCCCATGCAGCAGGCAGGCAAGTTGCAGAAAGCATAAGACAGGCTCGCAGGAGTGTGCAGGCACTGATCGGTGCTGCTTTTGATCACGAGATCGTCTTTACCTCGGGCGGTACCGAATCGGATAACACGGCAATCCTTTCGGCACTTGCCGTGCAGGAGCGACGCGACGAACTCGTCACCACGACCGTGGAACATCCAGCTGTGCTCTCGCTCGCAGACGAGCTCGGCCGTCGCGGCAACAAATGCCATCTGATTCCTGTTGACTGCTCCGGCCGGCTCGACATTGATGCTTATCGCCGTGCCTTGTCCCCGCATACCGCGGTCGTCTCCGTCATGTGGGCCAATAATGAGACCGGCACGATCTTTCCAGTGGAGGTCCTCGCCAAGATGGCGCGATCCACTGGCGCACTCTTCCACACTGATGCGGTGCAGGCTGTGGGGCGAGTTCCGATCGACGTGAAGACGACCCAGATCGACATGCTGTCGCTTTCTGGCCACAAGCTGCATGGTCCAAAAGGCGTTGGCGCGCTCTATGTGCGCAAGGACACTAAGTTCAGACGACTGATCTTCGGCGGACCGCAAGAGCGCCGCCGACGTTCCGGCACCGAGAACGTCCCCGGTATCATTGGGCTGGGTAAGGCGGCGGAGCTTGCTGCCGTAGAGCTCGGGCAGGAGCGCAGGAAAATAGCCGCGCTGCGCGACCGGCTGGAGGATGGCGTCCTCGACTTCGGCAAGTGCGTGGTGCTCGGTGACAAGGAGAGCCGTCTGCCAAACACGTCAAATATCGCCTTCGAGCATCTCGAAGGTGAAGCAATTATCCATCATTTGAGTCGCGCCGGCGTTGCCGCGTCCCTCGGATCAGCCTGTGCGTCCGGCGCCATGGAACCGTCTCATGTGCTTCGAGCGATGCACGTACCGTCTGCCTTGTTGCACGGCGCGATCCGCTTTTCGCTGTCCCGCGAGACCACCAGCGAGGAGATCGATCACGTCCTCGTTGTGCTACGAAATATCATCGCGAAATTGAGAGGGACCCCACCTGGGCGGTCAGAGCGTGCAGAAACGACCTTTCGATCCAATGAGTCTATCAGATGAAAGTCATCATTCGTCGTTCACCTGAAACTGGTCTCTCGATCTACGTCCCCAAGAAGGACCTTGAGGAGCGGATCGTTGAATCCGAGCACGAGACGCTGTGGGGCGGCTGGATCAGAATAGCTAATGGCTGGGTGCTCGACCTGCCGCCGATGACGAGCGACACTACCTTGCCGATTACGATCAACGCAAAGAGGCGTGGCGGCGACAGAGAAGAGACGTGAACGTGCCGGCTCCGCGGATCGAGTTCGTTGGTCGGCCAGTTGCCGAAGCCCTGCTGCGCAAGGTCGCGGAGGGGCTTCGTCGTGGCAATGTCGTTCCCTATCTCGGGCCCGGCTTAGTGGGATCGTCGAACACGAGCGCGCCGATGAATCCGGAGGACCTGGCGGCATTCTTCGGCACCAAGGTGACGTTGCCAAGGCGCACGAGAGGGAACGCCTGGGCCTCCGCACAGCACATCGAAAGCACGAGGCACCGCACCACCGTAACAGCGATGATGGCGGACGCATTTAGCGCGCCGATCGCGCCAGCGCAGCTACAGCGGTATCTTGCAACGCTGCGGCTGCCGCTGATCGTCGACAGCTGGTACGATGACGCGATGCGAAATGCGCTGGCGGGACACAGCAATTGGGGCGAGATCCAGGGCATCGCCCGCGCCGGTCTGCGTGAGGATCGCTGGTATCGCTTCTACGATTCCGCAGGCAATGAAGTCGATTGCTCTCTTGCAAAAAGCTGGACAACGATCCTCTACAAGCCGCACGGCAGCGTTGCCCCGGCCAAGAATTTCCTGGTCTCCGATGCCGACTATGTTGAGGTGCTCACGGAAATCGACATACAGACGCCGATTCCCGGCGAGGTGAAGGCTCGCCGCACCGGCCGCAACTTCCTGTTTCTGGGGTGCCGCTTCAACGACCAGCTCCTGCGCACCTATGCGCGACAGGTGTCAAAGCGCTCGTCCGACGTTCACTATGCCGTGGTCGAGGCCGACACGCTCTCCAAAAATGAGCTCCGCTTTCTGGTCGACCAAGGCCTAACGCCACTCGCAGTTCCGCTTGCACGTGCCGTCGAGATCCTTTTGGCAGATTAGGGGCGCTGCGTGGACATTTGACCAGCGCTTGACCGGGCAGCTCTCACACCATCTTGCCGCCATCTGACGAGCCATGTTTCCAGCAAAAAAGGAGAAAGCAGCGGCCATACCTTCAGTCAACATCTTCTCGCGCCGCTACGTGCCGTTTCGATCACAACGCATGTCGGCTTTCCAACACGCCCCGGCAAGAGGCACACCAAAGCGCTTCCTAGCTCGTTGAACAAGATCATGAAAGTTGCGCGCCGAGCCGTGGCACGCTGATTGCTGAGCCTTAGATACCGAGAAATTTCTCAGGCTTGAAGGGAGAACTGGGTAAATGGGGACTCCAATGCATCGGGGATCATCGAGCGACGCCATTGAAGACGGCGAGATCACGCAGTCGATTGCCGAGCACAAGGGCTGTGGCAAGAGTAGTTGCGGCGGCGGAGTTAGATGCGGCTCGCCGGCAGGCCACAGTGATCTTCCAGCTGAGACATGGGAAAAGGTGAAAAAGCACCCCTGCTACAGCGAGGAAGCGCACCATCACTATGCGCGCATGCATGTCGCGGTCGCGCCAGCCTGCAACATCCAGTGCAATTACTGCAACCGCAAGTACGACTGTGCCAATGAATCGCGTCCGGGCGTGGTCAGCGAGAGGCTCACGCCTGAGCAGGCGGCCAGGAAAGTGATGGCCGTTGCCTCTACGATTCCGCAGATGACCGTGCTCGGTATCGCCGGTCCTGGCGACCCGCTCGCGAACCCCGAAAAGACCTTCAAGACCTTCGAGCTCGTGCACAAGCTTGCACCGGATCTCAAGCTGTGCCTGTCAACCAACGGTCTCGCCCTACCCGATCACATCGACACCATTGCCAAGCTCAACGTCGAGCACGTCACGATCACGATCAATATGATCAACCCCGAGATCGGGGCAAAGATCTATCCTTGGATTTTCTACAATCACAAACGATACACGGGCGTCCAAGCCGCAAAGATCCTCACTGAACGCCAGCTCCAGGGCCTGGAGATGCTCACTCGGCGGGGCATTCTCTGCAAGATCAACTCGGTTATGATCCCCGAAATCAACGATCAACACCTCGTCGAAGTGAGTAAGGCAGTGAAGTCGCGCGGCGCCTTCCTGCACAACATCATGCCGTTGATCTCGTCCCCCAAATACGGAACCGTTTTCGGTGTGAAGGGCCAGCGCAGCCCGACGGCACTGGAACTAAAGGCGCTGCAGGATAGCTGCGAGGGTGAGCTGCATATGATGCGCCACTGCCGACAGTGCCGAGCCGATGCGATCGGGCTGCTAGGCGAAGACCGCAGCGCGGAGTTCACCACCGAAAAGCTCGCGACGATCGACATCAAATACGATGTCGAGAGCCGCAACGCTTATCAGGCCAAAGTCGAGGACGACCGCGCCGCCAAGGCCGCGGCCAAGCACGCTGACCTTGTGGAACTCGCAGTTAGCCTCGGCGATACGAAGGTCCTGGTGGCGGTCGCAACCAAGGGCTCGGGTCTGATAAACGAGCACTTTGGTCACGCCAAGGAGTTTCAAGTCTATGAGCTCTCCAGCGGCGGTGCCAAGTTCATTGGCCATCGCCGCGTCGATCTGTATTGCCAAGGTGGCTATGCCGAAGAGGGAAAGCTCGAGACCATCATCCGTGCCATTAACGATTGCCACGCAGTATTCATCGCCAAAATTGGCGGCTGTCCCAGGGCGGAATTGATCAAGGCCGGCGTAGAGCCCGTCGATCAATACGCTTATGAGCCTATCGATAAGTCGACGATCGCCTGGTTCAAGACCTATCTCGACAGGGTCACCAGCGGTGCGATCAAACATGTCGAACGCGGCGATGCTGCGATCCGCCAAGGCGCGTTGATTTCCGCGGCATGAGAGAGGAAAAACATGCCGTTCAAGATCATCGCCGCTCAATGCACGAGCTGTTCGGCATGCGAGCCGGAATGCCCCAATGTCGCGATCGCGGAGAAGGGCGGAACATTCATGATTGATCCTAAAAAGTGCACCGAATGCATCGGCCATTTCGACGAGCCGCAATGCGTGGCGGTCTGCCCAGTCGACAATACATGTGTCCTTGACACCTCGCTTGCACGCTACCAGGCGCGCAGTTGAGCGAAGGAAATGACATGAACTTCTGGAACATACGATCGGTGCGACGAGCCATCCGAATGATGCTCCAGGCCGGCGGCCGCGCCGGCTGCGACCTTTGTCTCGCGATCAGCCCAAGTGGATGTTCCGGGCTTGTCTGTGGGATCAGCCGGCACGACGATGTGACGGCCGACTTCGTTGACAAGCCGAAGCGGACCGGGTTCGTATTGCAAGATCGCATGCAAGTCTCTTGCGGGGACCATTGATTTCAAGAGGCGACCCGCGATGCCAGATGCTCTGTTCAGTCCGCAATCCGAGATCAACGAGGCGCTCCTCGCCAGGACCTTGCTTGGAGATGGGCTGCCCAGCGAGGCCGAGCATCACCTGTGGCAAGCAAGCCTCTCCTATCACCTTGATGAGGTCGCCGAAGGCCACCTGCGCAAGGCCGTCGGCCTGGCACCAGGGCATGCGGCAGTGCTGATCGGCTTATTTCGCTTCTATTTCTATAAGGCGCGGCTCGCCGAGGCGCTTCAGGTTGCCAAGCTCTGCATAAGCAAGGCGTCGGAGATGAACAATCTCCCATCAGACTGGCGTCTTGTCCGTGCCCATGATGCTGCGTTCGGTCGATACGAAGATATTCTGCCGCGGTTCTTTCTGTTCTCGCTGAAAGGATACGCTTATTTGCAGATGCGCCTCGGTCAAACCGAGGAAGGGCGGTTAGCCGTTCAAAAGCTTCTTGAGATCGACCCCACCGATAAGATCGGTGCCAAGGTTCTCCTGCGTGTCCTCGAACGCATGGGGCAGGCGGATGAGTGAGGACGTTGACGAGGCCAGAAATTGGCAGGGTAATCAGATCAGTTGCGCCTGCTGCGCGCATATTGCTCTGAATCGCGCTGGCTGCTGTCAACTCAAGCATGCTTGCGTTAACGACCGCTATGCCCGACGTATCGACCGCTTCTTCGAGAGGAATCCGAGCCTCGCCGACGCCTACCTCACTCACCCGCAATTTGAGGTGCGCGCAATCGCGGCGAGATTCGCCAACGTCTTCCTGCTGCCGCGGTTGCTCCACGATCACGACGAAACCGTGCGTTGGAGCGCCGTCCGTCGCCTGCCCAAGCGTTTCGCCCTGCAACTTCGCAACGACCCTCATCACGAAGTTAGGATGTGGGTCGCGACACTGCTCGAAGGTGACGAACTGCTGCCGATGGCCTCGGATGAATACTACTACGTCCGCCTTGTGGTTGCGCGGCGGATTGCGCCGTTGCTGCTCCGCGGAATGATCCGCGACGAGGACGCTGAGGTCCGTCGCGCCGTGGCGCGACGCCTCCCAGAGAAATGGTTGCTCAGCCTGGTCGCCGACCGTGACGCATTGGTGCGGTTGGAGGTCGCTCAACGCCTGTCGGCGGAGTTATTGTGGCTTCTGCGCCACGACCCGGATTGGCGTATCCGGCATGAGGTCGCAAGCCGGATCGTACCCTCCGAGCTCATAGGCCTTGTCGATGACCCATATAGCCTGGTGCGCGAGGTCGCGCGCTCGCGACTTGCCCGGTAGCCGGGACAAGAACAGGGGACCCCGGCATGAGCAATATTGTGGCTGACAGTGACATCGTCGAGCTGACGGCACCACCTTTCTTCGACTTTGGCGAGAAGGTGCGGGCCAACCGCACCATCCGCAATGACGGCACCTACGCCGGCAAAGAGATCGGCGACATCCTGGCGAAGAAGGGCGAGGTCGGCTACGTCATATCGATCGGCACTTTCTTGCAGCGGTTTTACATCTACGGCGTTGAATTCATCCAAAGCGGTCACCGGGTCGGCATGAAGCGCAAGGAACTCGATCCGGTCATACCACGCGCCGAAGTCGAGGACCTGCACTTGCCGGGAGCCAACGATGATTGAAGCCGGGCTGCCAAAATATCAGCGGGGCCAGCGCGTCAAGGCGATGTTTGACCTGACCAATGACGGATCCTTTCCCGATGCCCCAGCTGAAGGGCTCCTGGTCAGCCTCGGCGACATCGGCAAGATCGTCCAAGTTCGCCGGCACACGGAAGCGAACCTTCCGATCTATCTTGTCAAGTTCGGTGAGCACTTGGTCGTCGGTTGCCTCGAAAGAGAAATCGGCCTGGTCTAGGAAGTAGACGCGATGAACGTGGCCTTAGACATAAAGCCGGACCTACCCGCGCACCCCAACGACATCGATCGCAGGCGCATCGAGCGCGCGCTGAGGTCGAGAGAGCGCTACCGTTATGTCTCAGCCAACATCACCGGAGTTGCCGGAGGCTACTTGATCGAATGCCCATGCTGCTCGCGCAATATCGACGTTAAGGGCGGCATCATTGACGTAGCCATGCTGCGGCATGACGGGGCAAGCGCCAACTGGCAGGTATTCCGAAAAGATCACAAGCAGGGCATCTGGAAACTGCACTCCACGCACCAGCGTTTGGCAGCAGTTACCGATCTATTGAACGCCGATCCGGAACGCGTGTTTTGGCAATAAGGACCCGTTCGATGGCTCTGGGAGCAGGCGAAATTGCGGACATCGAGCGGGCGCTTGCGTCATTCGATGATGCTTCTCAAGCCTATGCGGTGTTGCGACAGAGGTACCCGCATCTCGCCTGGATCCGCTGCGACTCGTCTGACCTTACCGAGACGCCTTTTCACAGCGTCGGACAATTCGACCTGCATTTGCTCGATAGCGCGGATCATTGTGCCCGGATCACGGACGATCCGACGCGAGCGACCGGCATTGTGCTCGCCACGCGGGCGGTCGAGCCGTGACCGGACCAGCCCTAGGCCACGGCCTCGTTGCCAAGGCGGACGAAGAGCCGGTTTCAACGGGCCATGAATCCTTGATTCCGTTGTCAGATCCCGACATTACCCCGGCCGAAATCGCGGCAGTAGATCGCGTGTTGCGCTCGCCGCGTCTCTCTAACGGTCCGCTCATGGAACAATTCGAGGCGGCATTTGCCACCTATCTCGGACGGAATTATGCCGTTGCGGTACCGAGCGGAACCATCGGCCTTCTGCTGTCTCTGAAAGCTTGCGGCATTGGCGCGGGCGACGAGGTGATCGCCTCGTCCTATTCATATCGTGAAACAGCGCACGCGGTCAGCCTCGCCGGTGCGCGGCCGGTATTTGCGGACATCGACTATTGGTCCGGGACGCTCGCTCCGCAGAGAGTCGAGGAGCGCATCACGCCAAAGACCCGCGCCATCCTCGCCGGCAACACCAATGGCCATCCCGCAGCCTGGTCGGAGCTGCGCGATATCGCGAGAAGGCGTAATCTTCTGCTGCTGGAAGATTCCACTGAGGCCGTCGCCTCACGTTATAAGGGCCAATTGGTCGGGACCTTCGGCGATGTCGCTGTGTTCGACTTCGCGCAGCCCTCGCTTCTGACCTGCGGCGAAGGCGGCATAGTGGTTACCGATGATATCGATCTTGCTGTGGCACTTCGTCGTCACCGTTCGCATCGGTCGGACGAGCGTTCTTCCGTTACCGTCGGTTCGGCTGCGCCATATCAAGCCGAAATGGGCGATCTGTCCGCTGCACTGGGGATTACGCAGCTAAGGCGTATCGACGAGATCCTGGAGCGTCGCCGGCTGATTGAACAGTTTTATGCGGCGCATATGCAGGCCTTTGAAGGCATCAAACCGCCCTATGTCGGACCCGACGTGACCGAAGTAAACTGGTTCCTCTATGTTGTCCATCTCGGGACGCGTTTCACGCGCTCCAGCCGCGACGCGATCGTCGAGGATCTTCGCGTTGAGCAGACCGAGGCTGCGGCCTACAACCATCCTCTGCATCTGCAGCGGCATTATCTTGATCTGGGCTATCGCCGTGGCGATCTGCCGGTGACGGAAAAGATCTCCGATCGCGCCGTCGCACTGCCATTTCATACGCATCTCACTGATAGCCAGATCGAATTCATTGTCGAGACCATGAAAGACGCCTCAATCAATGTAGGCGCGGGCGCGGCGATCTACTGAACAGCCGTGTCGTTGACTGTCGAAAACCGCGCAAGAATGACGACGAGGTCGACGGCGGTAGAGCGAAGGCGTCCGCACGCGCGCTCACCAATCGCGCCGAAGCGGGCGGACGCCTTTGCGGCGACGACCAGCGTCTGAGTTGAGGAATAAAAGACGCGGGGCACGTCTCCGGGCGCCCTGAGGCTCCTTTCGACGTACCCCGCTTTGCGCCTGCCTTATGGTAGATCTGCGGGTAATCAGCGCCGCAGAAACAAAGCCGGCGTAACACCGATCTCAACTGGCAAGTGGGGCTCGATGTCACGCCCCACGGACGGTGCGCGGCCTGCACTATCGCACTGTCAGCGCATTCCGTCGACCTTTTCCACCAACCTCCGGCGGCGCTCCGAAAGGACCGCCGCGGATGCTCACGGGCCGCTTCTTTCTGTGCGGCCGCTGCCGTTCGCAGGTAACGATCTGCCGCAACTGCGACCGGGGACAACGCTATTGCGGCCATGACTGCGCCCGTGCTGCCCGCCGCGAGAGCCTGCGCGAGGCGGGACGGCGTTATCAGCGCAGCCGCCGCGGACGCCTGGCGCATGCGACCCGCGCCCGACGATACCGGGCGCGGCACAATAACGTGACGCATCACTCTCCACCCGCATGGCCTGTCGGTTCACTACTGCGCCGGCCTGCGGACGATGTCGTTGTTGCACCTACTGACGTCGGCGAGCGAGCGACGACATCGATCATGCCCATGCCGAGCTGTCGGTTCTGCGGCTGTCGGTTGTCGCTGTTCCTTCGTACCGGCTTCGTGCGTCGCCGGGGGCCTCGTCATGCTCACCCCTATGGAGGCCGAGACCCGACCGATGACCGTTACCCCTGAATTGGAAGCGCAGATCCTGCGTCTGTATCACGTCGAGAAATGGCGCTGCGGCACCATTGCGAAGCAGTTGCACGTTCATCACACGACCGTGCATCGCGTCCTGACCCAGGCCGGACTGCCCAGGAATAGGCCGATATTGCGCCCCACGAAGATCGAGCCCTATCTGCCGATCGTCCTGAAGACGCTGGAGCAGTTCCCCGCACTCACGGCCAGCCGCCTGTATGCGATGATGCGTGAGCGCGGCTACCGCGGGTCGCCCAGCTACTTCCGGCACCTGATCGCTCTGCACCGTCCACGCAAGCCAGCCGAGGCGTTCCTGCGGCTGCGCACGTTGCCGTCTGAACAAGGGCAGGTGGATTGGGGGCACTTCGGTCACATCGAGATCGGTCGCGCCCGCCGTCCGCTGATGGCGTTCGTCATGGTGCTGTCGTACTCGCGCGACATCTACCTGCGCTTCTTCCTCGATGCGCGCATGGAAAACTTCCTGCGCGGCCACATCGGCGCGTTCAACACATGGTGTGGGCTGCCCCGGGTCCTGCTCTACGACAATCTTAAGAGCGCGGTGCTCGAGCGCCAGGGCGATGCGATCCGATTCCATCCCACGCTGCTTGCCTTCGCCGGCCATTATCGGTTCGAGCCGCGTCCTGTCGCGGTTGCCCGGGGCAACGAAAAAGGCCGTGTCGAGCGCGCTATACGGCATATCCGGGAGGCATTCTTCATCGCCCGCAAGTTCACCGATCTCGACGAGCTGAATGCCCAGGCCGAACAATGGTGCCGATCCGAAGCGGCGGACCGACCATGTCCGGAGGATCGCGAGATGACAGTACGCCAGGCGTTCGCAAAGGAGCAACCACTGCTTCTGCCGCTGCCCGCCAACCCGTATCCCGTTGAGGAGCAGGTCGCCGTGAAGGTCGGCAAAACGCCCTATGTGCGGTTCGACCTGAACGACTACACGGTTCCCCATACCCATGTTCGGCGCATGCTGAGCGTGCGGGCCGATCTCAGCCAGGTCCGGATCTTCGACGGCGCGCAAATGATCGCCAGTCACCGTCGCAGCTATGATCGTGGCCAAGAGATCGAAGACCGACGACACCTGAAGGATCTCGCCGAGATCAAGCGTGAGGCGCGCCAGCATCGCGGCCTCAACAGCCTCACCCGAACCGTGCCGGTCTGTCAGACCCTGATGATCAGGGCCGCCGAACGTGGCGCCAACATCGGTGCGCTCACGACCGCGCTGCTGCGGCTGCTCGATCGCTACGGCGCAACGGAATTGCAGGCCGCCGTCGAGGACGCTTTGCGTGCGGGCTCCGTCCATGCGGCGACGGTCCGCGCCGCACTCGAACGTCGGCGCCTTGAGCGTGGTGAACCGCCGCCCGTCGAAACCAGCCTGCCCGAACATGTGCGGCGCAAGGATACAACGGTCCGGCCGCACCGCCTCGACAGCTACGACCAACTGACCCCTTCTGGAGATAACGACGATGAGCACTGATGATGCCCTGCTGAACCGCGCCAAGGCGCTGCGCCTCAACGGCCTGGTCGAACACTGGGACGAAATCGCCGGCGCCCCATGGCTGGCCCCCATGCTGCAATGGGAGGAGGAGGAACGTGCCCGGCGCTCGCTGCAGCGACGCCTGCGCGACGCCAGGATCGGTCACTTCAAACCGATGGCCGATTACGACTGGCTCTGGCCCAGGCGCCTCGACCGCGCCGCAGTGGAGCAATTGATGTCGCTGTCCTTCATGAACGACGCAACCAACATCGTCTTCGTCGGACCAAACGGCGTCGGCAAATCGACCCTCGCGCAGAATATCGCCTACCAGGCGCTCATCGCCGGTCACTCGGTCTTGTTCCGATCGGCCAGCGAAATGCTCGGCGAGCTTGCCGCCCTCGACAGCGATACCGCTTTGCGCCGAAGGCTCCATCACTACGCCGCCGCCGACGTTCTGGCGATCGACGAGGTGGGATATCTATCCTACTCGAACCGTCACGCAGACCTGCTGTTCGAACTCGTCAGCCGGCGCTATCAGGCCCGCTCCACAATCGTGACCACCAACAAGCCCTTCGCCGCATGGACGGAGGTCTTCCCAAATGCCGCATGCGTCGTCAGCCTCGTCGACCGCCTCGTGCACCGATCCGAGGTGATCTCCATCGACGGCGAATCCTACCGCCTCAAGGAAGCTCTGGAACGCGCCGAGGCCCAGAGCACACAGCATCGAAGCCGGCCCGCCAGTACCAACGAGAAGGAGCACGTTGCATGACCAGAAACCACCATCAACCATCCGGCCTCAACTTCGGGATCAGCTTCCTCATCAATCCCGAATGGACCCCGGAGCAGGCGCTCGCTGTCCACGAGCTCCTCAAGGATCTATCCGACAGCATCTGGTCGCACTACTGCCTCAAGATCCAGGAACTCATCCAGGAGCAACAAGCGCCGGCCGATCACCGCGACGACGAAGAGCAACCACACTCCTTCTGAAACACACACCACTGCGACACTCGGCGGCGGCCTTTGCGGGCCGCCTTTTTAGTTCCCTCACCATCCTACCGCCCATTCTTGTCGTCATTTTTGTGCGGATTTAGAAAGTCACCAACAAGCCGAAAAATGCAGAAGACGAGAAAAAGACCTCGCTCGTCATCCTCCCGGAAGGCAAGACCATGGGGCTATCGTCACTCCGGCTTGCCGCCGAGATCGCGATCCATACGGACTACCAGCCATGATTCGCGGAATGCTCAAAGATCTGAGGAAGCTCCCGCAATATGCGGTCGTAGTCGTACTGAGCTGCCGTGAGTTATCGAGCCAGGAATTCATGGAACAAAGCCCATCGCCGTAACGCGACGATGTCGGCCATCGATATATCCTTGTTATCTTCGCGACAGTCCGCCCGCGGGATTGTCGACCGACGCGCGTCATTTCCATCCGTGTCGGCGGAAGTCTTTTCAAATGGTCCTGTCGAGAATTGGTTTGGAGCTTGCATGAAACCGGGCGAGAGCAGGAGTAAGCGACATGGTGACGGCTGGGCCGGCAATTGAGGCCTTGATCCGCAAGGCGCTTCCGGAGGCGGATGTGATCGTGACCGATCTGGCGGGCACCTGACACCACTGTGGGGCACGAGTCGTCTCGCAGGCCTTTGCCGGCAAGAGCCGCATCCAACAGCATCGGATGATCTATGCCGCGTTAGGGAGCAAAACGATCGACACGTTCGACGCGCTCGTGCTCGAAACCGCCGTGCCGAAACGAGTCACTTGCAAGGAAACATAATGAGCGAACAATGCATTAAGCACTTAAATTGTGGGGATGACATCAAGCCGTTTTCGAACGGGCCGATTGTCATGCAACTCTATGTCAAAGCAGATTCTCGCGGCCATTACGACATCGCATTGCGGTAATAGAAGTATGAGCGACAACATGAACGAGTTCGAACTCCCACAGCTCTACCGGCATCACGTTTTCGCCTGCCATACTCAGCGCCCTCCCGACCATCCGCACGGCAGCTGCGGGGCGGCGGGCGGAGGACCCTTATGGGAACGGCTCGGCAAAGCAATCGAGGCGGGTGGGTTGACCGATATCGGCTTCACCGCAGCCGATTGTCTCGGCTTCTGCGGCTCTGGTCCTCTGATGGTCGTCTATCCTGACGGTGCCTGGTATCGTCCGAGCACTCCGGAAGATATTGACGAGATTGTCGAGTCCCATCTGAAGAATGGCCGTCGCGTCGACCGGCTCGTCATGGTGCTCGCGCGGAGTTAGCGGTTCCTTGCTTTCAACTTACGGGAGACGGCGCCATCGGCCGTCTCCCGCCACTCTAAGAAGGACGCCGGTGCATCGCATCGGCGATTGCGAGGGCTCTTTACCTCGCGAAATGGCGCTCAGGGGACGCTCGGCCGTGGGGCCACTGTGCGGAATGCCGCTCTCTTCCAGAACTAGGCCAGGATAGTGCAACACCGCCTACGAAGAAGACTTCACACTTGCGTCCACCACGGCATCGCCTCCGCGCGCGTGGAGGGCCCAAACAACCCAAATGTCCTTTTCCAGCAAATGAACCGGCCGGCCTGAAGCCGTGGCAACAACGCCGAGAGCCTCAAGCAGCTCGTCACGAGAGAGAGCCAGATAGCATTCAGCCATGGGCTACGAGCACCTGGCTGATGGACTTTGACATCCACGCGGGCAATGCAGGCCTGAGCGCGGATATGCGAATATTCAATCGATAGTTGTTCAGATTCATACTCAAAGCTGGCCTGAAATAAGGTCCCTCTTTCTTGTGTGTTTTGATACTTCCGCTTGGACCTCATCGGCGGCCTTGAGAGCAACGCAAATTATGGATCGCCGCTTGCAAGCGGAGAAAACCCTTGGCGCTCCGGTTCGGAATCAGAGCCCGCACTTCTTGTATCCGATCGCGTGGAACCCGCCTCCGCTTAGCGCCACTTTCGCCCACAAGAGGTTCGTGCGATATACCACCTGCGAAGCAAACACATCACACCTCCGCACACCGCGGCGCCTTCTCCGTTCGTGCGCAGTTCTGAAGCTCTCGCCTCGGGCTTGAGCCCAGCAGCGACGGGACCGGCTCGCGGTCAAATCCGGCACATCTTGGGTTATTGGCTTCGATCAGCGGCCGCCTGATCAGCAGCGGATCCTCGAGCATCAAGGCGATCGCGCCGGCTGCGTCGATCGTCGCCGGATCGACCTCGCCCGACGTCACCCGCGGCGCGGCTGGGTTGAACCAGGACCGAACCGGCGTGTTACCGAAGAATGTGCATAGATCGGACGCGGTCCAGGGTTCGGTCAGCAAGCTCTTCGCCACGACATGATGACCCGCTGCCTCCAACGCGCAAATCTGGCGCGCGTTCGTTCCGCAGCCGGGCTTCTGCCAAAACAGAACCGTAGTCATGTCAAGATTCCCATTTCATCACGCTAAGCAGGATCGTTGGCGCTGCTTTACCGTGGCCCTAGATGGTGTTGACCTTCTTGCCCACGCCATTCAACGTCAGCGGTGTGACCACAGTGCCAGTCCGCCGCCTTCACATGCTCAAGTGCGCTCACCTCGTCGGACGTGTCAGTAACGATGAGAATGCGGACACCTTCGAACTTTCCGGTGAGTTCGCCAATCAGGTCCAGTCCGCTATTCTTCAGCAAGGTGACACTGAGCAACATCTGGGGCGAGTCAGTCGAAGCTCGCGGCATAGGCCTCTTCAGGCGTGGCCAGCTCGTGGGTCTCGATCTCGTCATGAAGCAGGAACTGCAACGCCGCATGGGTGATCTTTTCCTGGTCGATATCGAACACGCGCCGCCGCTTACAGCCTTGTCTGTCTCGACGCCAAACTGCATGTCACCTTCCTTTCAAATCGCGTCACGATACAGAGTTGGCAATTTTTGTTCCGTTGTGTGCGGTCGCAGTCGCAGCAAAATCGCGTTTTCAGAGGCGCAATCCTTGTCCTGTTTCTGACAGAACAACAAAAGGTTCGGCGAAGCGCCCGTCAATTGCGTCTGTCGACCGTTTTCGAGTAGGCGCTTAAAGCACGCGCGGCGAATGGCACGCTAGTTGCTACTTGGATGCCGCAATTGCGAGTGAGGGCTGAGGCCACGCCGGCGCGTATGGCGAGCGCTGGTCTCTTTCCCGACGCCCGTGTGCGCACGTTTCTGAGAGAGAAATAATCTCGCGTAAGTCCAACGCGAAAATCATTGGCAATCGGTTGATGGAGAGCAACATGGCTTCACTGAGGCAAATCGCGTTTTATGGCAAGGGTGGTATCGGCAAATCGACGACCTCGCAGAACACCCTCGCAGCACTCGCCGAGTTGGGTCACAAGATCCTGATCGTCGGCTGCGACCCGAAGGCGGACTCGACCCGCCTGATCCTGCACGCCAAGGCACAGGACACAATCTTGAGTCTCGCGGCAAGCGCCGGCAGCGTCGAAGACCTCGAGATCGAGGACGTCTTGAAGGTCGGCTACAAGGATATTCGCTGCGTCGAATCCGGTGGTCCGGAGCCGGGCGTCGGGTGCGCCGGCCGTGGCGTCATCACCTCGATCAACTTCCTGGAAGAGAACGGGGCCTACGAGGACATCGATTACGTGTCATACGACGTGCTCGGCGATGTCGTCTGCGGCGGCTTTGCAATGCCGATACGTGAGAATAAGGCGCAAGAGATCTATATCGTCATGTCCGGCGAGATGATGGCGATGTATGCCGCCAACAACATCTCCAAGGGCATTCTGAAGTATGCCAATTCGGGCGGCGTGCGGCTGGGCGGCTTGATCTGCAATGAGCGGCAGACCGACAAGGAACTGGAACTGGCGGAAGCGCTCGCCAAGAAGCTCGGCACCCAGCTGATCCACTTCGTGCCCCGCGACAATGTCGTCCAGCACGCCGAGCTGCGCCGCATGACGGTGCTGGAATATGCGCCGGACTCCAAGCAGGCAGACCACTATCGCAATCTTGCGACCAAAATCCACAACAATGGCGGCAAGGGCATCATCCCGACCCCGATCAGCATGGACGAGCTTGAGGACATGCTGATGGAGCACGGCATCATGAAGCCGATCGATGAAAGCCAGGTCGGTAAGACTGCTTCCGAGCTCGCCGCGCTGTCAGCGTAATCCATCTTGCCGGCCTCCAAAGGAGGCGCGCATCAAGACTGATAGGATCCAACCAATGGAGTTGTCCGTGAGTGCAGCGCAAGAGGGGCTAATCGCTGCGATGTCGATTCCGTCGGGTGGGACCCCCGCTGACAGGCAGCTTGTCGGAATTGAACTCTACCATGCTTTAATTGGCTGCGATCCGGCAGACGCTGACGTAAGGGATAATGACAAGTTTGACCGGCATGTGTTCGCCTCAGTTCTTTGTGCCGCTGTAATGGATGGAGGGCCGCTTCCGGAGCGCACGGGCCTGACCGCGGATGAACTCAATGAACTCCTGGCACAATGTTTCCCACCCGCGCCCGTGCAGGCCATCATCTCGATGGAAAACTCCGGTTCAGCCAGTGACGAAGAGATCATGCTGCGCGACCTCCTGCTCGGCCAGCGATCGGTCAAGGGCGAGATCAGTCGCTGGCTCGCTGCCATGGTCGCAAGGCGTGCGATGGAACCGAATCATTTGTGGGAAGATCTCGGATTACGCGAGCGGGCCGAGTTGACGCGCTTGTTAATGCTCCATTTTGCGCCGCTGGCGGCGCAAAACACCAAAAACATGCGCTGGAAGCGCTTCTTCTATCGAAGATTGTGTGAGAACGAAGGTTTGGTGATGTGTACGACGCCGGTGTGTACGCAATGCTGCGACTTCAATCACTGTTTCGGTGAGGAGAGTGGCGAGAGCCGGATGGCGGAGCGTCGCCGCGAACATTTGCGGGGAATAGAAAGTCGTGCCGGAGCCGCAGGCAACCCGCAGGTGTGAGCAATCGACTATGCGCTCCGCCAGAAGCTGCGAAGGACCCCCGCATGCTGCGATGCCTGGATCCTTGCGCTTTGGCCTTGCCGGAAATTGTGCGAAAGCGTGCATGCGGCGGCTGCGTGATGCGGGCCTGCGGCCGACGCGCCGGCGCGTGCTGCTGGCTCAGTTGCTCTTTGCAAGGGATGACCGCCATGTCACTGCCGAGATGCTCTTCAGCGAGTCGATCGAAGCCAACATCAAGCTCTCGGTTGCGACCGTATACAACACGCTAAACCATTTCACGCAAGCTGGCTTGTTGCGCCGGATCACGCCCGACGGCTCAAGGTCGTTCTTTGACATGGATACAAGCATACACCCGCATTTCTATCTCGTCGGCGAAGACATTTTGATCGACATCCCCGAAAAGCTCCTGCTCGCGCGGATGCCCGAGGCCTTACCGGACCACCAGATCTCCCGGCTCGACATCATCGTCCACATTCGCCGTAAGCCAACCGACATCTGATATGTCCGATTTTCGACATTGTTACATTTACGGCAAATTCAGTCGCTGCTTAGAAGTGAAGTGATTTCAGGCAGTTCTTCAACCACCGCCCTGGCACGGCTGTTGCTCACCATTCAGCGGGAAGGACGGAATCTGCACATGGCCTTCGGTGGAACGACTCTGTCAGGCAGCTCGCACACACGACAGATAGTCCTGAACGACACCACGTTACGCGACGGCGAGCAGGCTCCCGGCGTGGCCTTTACAACGGCGGAAAAGCTATCGATCGCGCGCGCGCTAGCCAAGGCCGGGATCACCGAGATCGAAGCCGGTACGCCGGCGATGGGCCATGAAGAAGTCAGCGCGATCCGCGCTATTGTCGAAGCTGGCCTGGCCGCGACAATCATTGGTTGGTGCCGGATGAAATCTTGCGACGTCAATGCGGCAATCGATTCCGGCGTCTCAATGGTCAATGTCTCGATCCCATCCTCCGACGTGCAAATCGCTGCCAAGCTCGGCACCGACCGGGTTGCCGCGCTCGAGCAGGTGAGGCGGGTCGTCGGTTACGCTCGCGACAACGGGCTCGATGTCGCAGTCGGAGGCGAAGATTCCTCGCGCGCCGACGTCAACTTCCTGATCGAGCTGATCACCACAGCAAAAGACGCGGGCGCCCGGCGCTTTCGTGTCGCCGATACGCTCAGCGTGCTCGACCCGGACGCAGCCTTTGCGCTGGTGGCGGCGCTACGTGCCGCCACCGATCTCGAGATCGAATTCCACGGCCACGACGATCTGGGCCTCGCCACCGCTAACACGCTCGCCGCAATCAAGGCCGGCGCAACGCATGCCTCGGTGACTGTGATCGGCCTCGGCGAACGTGCGGGCAACGCGCCTCTGGAAGAGGTCGCTGTCGCGCTCAAACAGCTCTATGGATGCGACACGGGCGTTGTGCTCCCGGAGCTCGACAATGTCGCGGCTGTCGTCGCGGCCGCTGCCGTTCGCAGCGTTCCGCTCAATAAGGCGATCGTCGGTGAGCATATCTTTACCCACGAATCCGGTATCCATGTCGATGGCCTCCTGAAGGACCAACGCAGCTATCAGGCGCTCGATCCGCGGCTGTTCGGTCGCTCTAACCGCTTTGTCGTCGGCAAACACTCAGGGCTAGCCGCTATCAACGCGCTGCTGAACGAATTGCAGGTTTCCGTGAGCGCTGAGGAAGGCAAGGCGATCCTTGCGCGGGTAAGGCAGCATGCCGTCGAGCATAAGGGCGGGGTCGCGCGCGAGACTGTGATGGCGATCTGGCGCGAAGTCCGCGAGCGCTCCATGCTCAACGGAATGTGAGGCCGCCATGTCCCGAATAGTCGCCATTTATGTCATCGAGGCGCTCGTTAAGCCGCCACGCCAGCGGTCTGCCCCCCGTTTGACAGGCATGCCTGGCCACCCATCATTGCACACGGTAGAAGAAAAGATGGAGAAAGCGAATGGCTGACGGAATCCTTTTGCGATTGAGCAAGGCGGCTGCGGCCGAGGAGTTTTTTGATTTACTCGGCGTCGAGTACGAACCCAAAATTGTCAACGTGGCCCGGCTCCACATACTGCAGCGCATGGGGCAGTATCTCGCAGACGAAGACTTGACCGGTGCGACCGATGCAGCGGTCGCAGAACGTTGTAAGGCCGTGCTGGAGCGGGCATACACGGACTTCGTTGGCTCCTCCCCAATCGATCAACGCGTTTTCAAGGTTCTCAAAGAAGCGACCGCGCCACAGGCGAAGAAAGCGTCAAACTTGGTGCAACTGGAGACGTTTTAGTGACAGCACTTCATCATACTCGGGTTTGAAAAACTTCTCTCACTCCTCCTGGTCGTCCCACTAGGGCGGGAGTACGCAGCGTAGTCCCAGATTGCTCGGAGGCCGTGTGTTTGCGAGACCTCGGAAGTTGCGACGTCGTGCTCACACTCCGTTGCGGTGGCTATGTCGCGTGGAGGCGACCATAGGATTGACCTAACGCCTCTGTTCGGTCTCCGACGCGTGTCGCCGTATCCTTGTCAGCTCTAGCGCTTCTGGCTGGACGAAAGTCATGTCACCGTGGTCGTAAGCCTCTGTATTGATATCAACTTTCGATCACGCCCACAGTTGGTACGACACTTGCTGTCTCTATTCGCAGCAAAGCCTTGGAGAAGCGCATGCATTTCGACGTCTGCTACAAGCAAGTCGCGGCTTTCCCGCGGATTCGAGTGCACGCCCTGAGCAAGACCATCATGCTTCAGAGGGGGAAGACCAACCCTCAAGTTCTGCTTTCTCTCCCGCAATGTGGCTTCTGCGGCTTGCCGTCAGTGCCAACGCTTGTTTGGACCGGAGCCGCGCGGCAAAGGCAGCTGTAACCGAGCTCCGGCGAGGAACGGCCGCTGGGCTGAGAGAGATGATCGTCGAGCGCCAGGTGAACCTGGAAGCCGATCTCGCGGCTGGGCGCTCGGCTAACAAAGTAAGGAACCCAATTCCATGAGCTCTACACCCAAAAGTCGCGCTCCGGCCGCCGCCTCAGGGCGCGCCGCGACCAAGAAGGAGTTGCCCGATCGCTTTAAGGCTTACAAGCATGTCTGGGTTTTCGTCGAGCAGGAACGTGGTGTTGTGCATCCCGTGTCCTGGGAACTCATGGGTGCTGGCCGTAAGCTCGCCGATAAGCTCAAGGTTGATCTCGCCGCTGTCATCATCGGCCCGGAGAGCGAGGCGACGCAGCAGGCCGCTGCCCAGTCCTTCTGCTATGGCGCCAACCTCGCATACATGGTCGCCCACAATCTCTTGGCCGACTATCGCAACGAGTCCTACACCAAGGCCCTGACCGATGTCGTCAACACTTACAAGCCGGAGATCCTGCTATTGGGAGCCACTACGCTCGGCCGCGATCTCGCGGGCTCGGTCGCCACGACGCTGCTTACGGGACTTACTGCGGATTGCACAGAGCTCGATGTCGATGCTGATGGATCGCTCGCTGCGACGCGGCCGACCTTCGGCGGCTCTTTACTCTGCACGATCTACACGCTGAACTACCGTCCGCAAATGGCTACCGTCCGCCCCCGCGTGATGCCGATGCCAAAGCGCGTCGCACGCCCGGTCGGCCGCATCATCACCCACCCACTCGGTCTCGTCGAAGACGACATCGTCACAAAAGTTCTCTCCTTCCTGCCCGACCGCAACTCAGCAAAATCAAATCTTGCTTATGCCGACGCGGTCGTTGCGGGCGGGCTCGGGCTCGGATCACCGGAAAACTTCCAGCTAGTACATCAGCTCGCGACCGTGCTTGGGGCCGAATACGGCAGTTCGCGACCGCTCGTGCAGAAGGGCTGGGTCACCTCTGATCGCCAGATCGGCCAGACCGGCAAGACCATCCGACCAAAACTCTATATTGCCGCCGGCATTTCGGGCGCGATCCAGCACCGTGTCGGCGTCGAAGGGGCCGATCTCATCGTTGCCATCAACACCGACAAGAACGCGCCAATTTTCGACTTCGCTCACATAGGCATCGTTACCGATGCCATACATCTGTTGCCGCCGCTCACCGACGCGTTCCGGGCGCGGCTGTCGCCACATTCCCGTGACCGGAAGCAGGTCGAAGGAGTCCGATCATGATCGCGGAAAAATTCGATGCCATCGTCGTTGGCGCAGGCATGGCGGGGAATGCGGCAGCGCTCACCATGGCCGAGCGCGGTATGAAGGTATTGCAGCTCGAGCGCGGCGAGTATCCGGGCTCAAAGAACGTGCAGGGCGCGATCCTCTATGCCGACATGTTGGAGAAGCTTGTTCCCGATTTCCGTGACGAGGCTCCGCTTGAGCGACACCTGGTCGAGCAGCGCTTCTGGATGATGGACGACCGCTCGCACACCGGCTTGCATTACCGCTCCGATGACTTCAACGAGGAGAAGCCGAACCGATACACCATCATCCGCGCTCAGTTCGACAAATGGTTCTCGCAAAAGGTTCGCGAAGCCGGCGCCACAATATTATGCGAAACGACGGTCACAGACCTGGCCCGAGACGCCCATGGCAAGGTGATCGGCGTACGGACCGATCGGCGCGACGGGGAGATCCATGCTAACGTCGTCGTGCTGGCGGAGGGCGTCAATGGCGTGCTCGGTACGCGCGCTGGCCTGCGCGAGCGGCCGAAGCCCGAAAAGGTTGCGCTCGCAGTCAAGGAAATGCACTTCCTGCCGCGGGAAACCATCGAATCGCGCTTCAATCTCAGGGGTGACGAAGGCGTGGTGATCGAGGCCGTAGGCACGATTTCTCGCGGCATGACCGGCATGGGCTTTATCTATGCCAACAAGGAATGCATCTCGCTGGGTATCGGCTGCTTGGTCGCCGACTTCCAGCGCACCGGCGAGACGCCTTACGGCCTGCTCGATCGCTTCAAGCGGCATCCTTCGGTCGCGCCTCTGATAGAAGGCTCCGAGGTGAAGGAATATTCTGCCCATCTGATCCCTGAGGGCGGCTTCAAGGCAATCCCGCAACTCTACGGGAAGGGCTGGGTCGTGGTCGGCGACGCCGCGCAGCTTAACAACACAATTCATCGCGAAGGATCAAACCTCGCGATGACGTCGGGCCGGATCGCGGCGGAAGCGATCCTTCAGATCAGGTCGCGGAACCAACCGATGCTCCCGCAGAACCTGGCGCTATACAAGAAGAAGCTCGATGAATCCTTCGTGATCAAGGACCTAAGGAAGTACAAGGATATGCCGGCGCTGATGCACACCCGGTCGCAAAACTTCTTCCTGACCTATCCGCAACTCGTCTCCAAGGCTATGCAGAACTTTCTGCGTGTCGACGGTACGCCTAAAGTCGACAAAGAGAAGCTCACACTTAAATCGTTCACCAAGGCGCGCTCGCGGAGCGGCCTGTTCGGCGACGCCTTTCGCCTCATGCGCGCCTGGCGGTGAACGGAGAAACAGCAGCGACCAACGACGGAGACCAAACGATGTCGATCGAGCAATCCATGCGTGTCGAGGACAAGCTATTCTATAACCGCTATCTCGTCGATACCGGCCGTCCCCACATCAAGGTGCGGCCGCACACCAAGCCTTCGCCGCAGCTTTTGTCGATGCTGAAGGCCTGCCCGGCGCGCTGCTATGAACTCAACGAACAGGGCCAGATCGAGGCCACCGTCGATGGCTGCGTCGAATGCGGCACTTGCCGGATAATCTGCGAGGAGACCGGCGACATCGAATGGAGCTATCCCCGAGGCGGCTACGGCGTGCTGTTCAAATTCGGCTAAGCCAATACGGGCGGCTTTCACAACGATCCGAAACCACGTGCAAACTTCGAGGCACCTTCCGTGGGACTAGCCGCGGGCTAGACCGCGAGAATAATGGCTCTTCAGCCGAATGGCAGGCCCTATTAGGGATTCTGCGCATGATCAGAGCAGATCTAATTCAATCATCGCAGAGGGCTTGATGACGACTGAACATTTCGCCTCCTACGTCCTGAGGGGCGGAGAGGAGGGGCGGGCGCGTCTTGCAGTGATCGCCCGTGTGCTGGCTGAGCCGACGCGCTTGCTGCTCAATCGATCCGAGCCGCTCGAGGGCTGCACAGCCGTCGATGCGGGCTGTGGCGGCGGCGATGTGACGTTCGAACTGGCAAAGAGGGTCGGCCGAGCCGGCCAAGTCATAGGTCTTGACTTCGACGAAGACAAAATCGTCCTCGCGCGAGCAGAGGCGAGCCGGCGTGGCATCCCCAATGTCGAATTCTGCTGCGCAAACGTCACACACCATTGGCCGGTGCATGGCGCGTCGCTGGCAAGCGTGCGGTTCGTGCTGACCCATCTCGTCGATCCTGGCGAGGCGCTCGACCAGGCGTACGAGGCGCTCCGTCCTGGGGGCATGATCGTGGTGCAGGATATCGACTGTGACGGCGAGTTCTGCGATCCGGCGTCGGCTGCATTTCTGCGCAAAGGCGAACTCTTTGTTGAGGCGGCGCGGCGACGTGGCGGCGACCCCTTGATCGGCCGCAGGCTTCTCCGTCTTCTCGAAGCCGCTGGCTTCTCTGATGTTCATTCCTCAATGGTCCAGCCATACGGGCGAAATGCTGACGTCAAACGAGTCCCATTGCTGACCTTCGCGGCTATTCGCGACGCGCTGATTCGGCTGGGGCTCAATAGCATCGAGGAGATCGGCGGCGTCACGGCCGAACTCGAAGCGTTCCTCGATAGGCCTGACACGACCGTCGGGCTGCAACGCATCTTCCATGCTTGGGGGCGAAAGCAGTGAAGCTTGAGTCTGCCGCTTGGTATCAAATCAAGCCGACTCCGCGATCGTTGGGCAGCGCGTGGGGGCGGGCGTGCCCTAAGCCGTCCTCGCCTGGGCCGCGGGCGCGAACAGCGACCACCAGCGAACGCAGACGATAAGGTTGCTCAGCGTTTTCCACCACCTCACTCCACCAAACGAAGTACGCCAGGACAAAGCTGTGACGACGACGATCAGCGAAAATCTTGCTGCCATGCGCAGTCATCGTAATCGCATCCACCGCTATCGCGGTTTGCTTGAGGGTCAACCGACTGACCTTGAGCGACAATATCTCGAGCAACGTTTGTCCGAAGAGCGCTGTGCCTTCGATGCCCTAGTGGCGGGTAGCTTTCCCCTGGTTTTCAGAATCCCAACATGAAGCCGGTCGAAACCATCTGTTCCTGTCACATCAAAGGTCGCCACCTTGTGCCTGGTGTCGCCTAGTGTCAGGCCACTCAATGCTCTTGGGATCGAAACGCGACGCGCCAGAGACTGTATTTGCCGCAAGCCAAGTCGTTGTGCCGCTCGTTGGACTATCCGCCTTTCGCGAGCCAGGCGCTCCGCAACAGGACCTTACGACATCGAGAGCCATCGAGCGTATCATCTGCGGCTCGTTAGAGGCGCCCGCGTGTCATCAGAGGTGGCGCTCCTGCACATCATCAAACGTTGTACGCGAAGTAGGAGTCTTCCTTGCAATCGAACATGTGGGCTTCACGACGCGTGACCTTCACTGAGAAGCAGGATGACGTGTCATGATCAAAACCGCTGTACGCCCCTGAGCCGTCCGGCATAAGCACGAAATGAGATCCCTCTCCCTGGTGGTATAGGTTCGGTAAGTCGCCGCTGACGCAACTATGGCTCATGTAATCATATCCGCTAACTCGGTCCTCACGCACCAAGACGCTGATGTGATGGGCATCAATCTCGTATTCGTACACCCTGATGACAAGACGCTGGAGACTATGAGCCAATGCGACCGCCGCAGCGGTCGCCCGAATGCGCGGTTTCACATTGTCTCCTTGCTGATTGGCCGTCGAAACCAGGCGAGGGCGGCTGATGTCTAGCCCCGAACGCGCCAAGCCCACCTGTCGATGACTTGGTAATTTCGTGCCTAAGAAAGCAAGCGGTGTGCCGAACCGCGATCGGGGTGAGATCGCGTCCGAAGAGGGCTTGAATCGGACGTTGCGTCAAGTTGTACGTAGCGAGCAAAACCGGTTCCAGAAGACATAGCCAAAATGAGACAATCCGTCTTTGTTGCTACAGTATGTACCGTATTCGGCTTGATTGGGATGAGTGGAGGTGCGCTCGCGGACACAATCGGGCACTACGACTGCACCATAGTCGCGACAGCTCGAGAGCCGGTCGGCGATCGGAATGAACACGACATCGTCAGCATCCAATATACGTGTCGTGGAGTAGATGGGTTATTCAAGGACGCCATAGTCACAGCAATATCTGTCGTTGAGTGTGATAACGACAAGGGAACCTATTTGGCTTCTTTCGGTCTTCACCGCTCGCCCGCTGGCTTCGCGGCTGAGCAGCTGTTGGATGGCATCGGCTACATTGTCATAGAGGGCGACAGAGCTGTTGGCGTCGAATCGTACGGTAAGACGTCGTTTAAGTTTGCATCCGGTACCTTGGCGGACCTCCCAGAAAAGACCGTCAAATTCACGGCCACGCCCACCGGATTGGGTCGATTCAAGCTAGAGTTTACGGACTGAATTGCTCGTCAACTGAAGGCGTCGTTGTTCACTTGCAAGTAGCGAGACGTCGCTGACTTGTCTCTGACTGCTGGCAGGCTGCAGGAGTTATGCGTGTCTGCTGGCGACGCGGGCGTCTTCGCCGACGGTCGTCCGGCGGAGTCGCTAACTTGCAGCGGCTCAGCAAGTTGTCGATCCGCACGCCGTTCTGCGCGCGTCATGTGGAAATGGAGGAAGGCCGGCTCAGATGCACGGCGCTCATATTGCGCGTTCCCCTTTAGATATGAACCAGGCCAAGACCTTGGTCAGCTCTTCGACAGATCGTTGGGATACAACAGCTCCAAAGCGTTCAGCCAGTACGTCGATTGTACAGTACGTCGATTGTACTGGGGACGCCCCAGCCATGGCTGCCCAGTCGTGCCCCTTGACCCGGCAAGTCAGGCCAAATTCGAGCAAGAGGACACGAATTGGCATGCCGCGGCTAGAGGCGCAGGTCTCGGTCGCTGTGGAGCGATACTCGGTCCCGCGCAAACGAGCTGAGATCGAAGCAAGACAAAGAAGTCGAAAATCTCCGATAACTAGCTGCCAAGCCTAGCTGGATCG
Source organism: Bradyrhizobium sp. CCGUVB23 (assembly GCF_024199885.1). NCBI lineage: Bacteria > Pseudomonadati > Pseudomonadota > Alphaproteobacteria > Hyphomicrobiales > Nitrobacteraceae > Bradyrhizobium > Bradyrhizobium sp. CCGUVB23. The sequence goes on along the minus strand of NZ_JANADQ010000001.1, from coordinate 1,984,203 downwards.
CAATGACAGCACATAATGCGCGATTGCTCATCTGGCGTACCACAGCCGTGCCGGCAAGAGCGCCGTTCGGATGCACGGTGCTGGCGCGTCCGGTGACTTGGGAAACCGCGCAGATCCGTTTGTTCGTTACCGCGCGCGTGGCTGTCCCACCATGAATGTGCTTGACGACAATAATCCACTATTGTCGCTAGACGTACGTAGGGTGGGCCGGAAACGCTACACGCGTCTTCGTCTGTATCCCACTGGCCCAAATCCTGCACTGCACAAATGCGAGACGCCTGAGCTTACCGAATGGAGGCGCATTTGAAACTTGATCAACCAAAACGACGATGCAGAGGTGGCTCCGCTGCTGGCGAACAATGGCCGCATTTCGCCGAAAAGGCTGTCCGGCGCGAGGCTGAGGTCGCCAACGACGTTAGCAGAAACCTCGACGAGCTCGTTCCAGATCAATTTGCAGGCGCCGATCTGGCTTGCACAAGGACTTTCCTAGGAGCCGAAGGCCACCAACCTGATCTTGATCGCTTGCCCGGGGATGCACCCGCTCGCCGGCGCCGACCATGCCACTTGCGGTGATGCGAGCTTGGGAGATCTCGATGGTCGATCAATTGGATTTAGCATCATTCAAGCTGCACCCTGAGCGTGACGCTGTGCTCGGCGAAGTGCATGCGCGCCCGTTTACCGGTCTCGTTTCATCGCTTGGCATGGTCCGCTTCGTATTTCTCGCAAAGGGCGACGATGCCGCACGCGATCGCCGCCGGTTTATCGAGTTCTGTCGGGCGCATAAGGTCCCACCGCCGGAGGCGTCCGCGAAACATCATCAGATCGGGTTCGGACCGGTGGTGCTGCGCTGGGAGCAACATTCGGAATTTGCTACTTTCACGTGGATCTGGAGCACTGCGAACAGTCCAGCAACTCGGCAATTCGGCGATGTCCGGGACAGCGTTCGATCACTAATCCGCGCACTATCGCAGACCGGAGAATTGCTCGCCGCGATCAAGTTGGAAGTAGAGCGGGGTGCTTCTCCAACGGAACGCGCCGAGCAGATGTTTGACAAAAGTAGTCTGGCGATGGTCCACGTCAAGGGCGGCGCAGGCGCTGTGGCCTCCGACTTCCGCGCAGACGAGAGAGGTTTCACGAGAATTCTGGTCTACGATCTCGGACTGACGCCGCACGATCTCGGCGCACTGGTACAACGTCTCCTGGAAATCGAGACCTACCGCTCGTTAGCGCTGCTTGGTCTGTCGACCGCGCTGGAGCTTGCGCCGTCGGTCGATCGGATCGATCGCCGTCTCGTCGAAGTGCTCGAGGAGATGCAGGGCGCCGAAGGGCTGAAGGTCAACAACCATCTGCTTGAGGAACTGACCGCATTGGCCGTCTCCTTCGAAAGAGACGTCGCCGGCAGTCTGTTCCGTTTTGGTGCCAGCAGAGCATACAATGAGCTGGTGCAATCCCGACTGTCGATCATCGAAGGCGAAGATGTCGTGGGCTATCCGACCTGGTCGTCGTTCCTGGGCCGCCGTATGACGCCCGCGATACGAACCTGTGCGACGATGGAGGAGCGTCAGGCCAATCTATCAGAGAAGTTGGCTCGTGCCGCCGATCTGTTGCGCACACGCGTCGACGTCGAAATCGAGCAACAGAATCGCGATCTTCTACACTCGATCAACGAGCGCACGCGACAGCAACTCCGGCTGCAGTCTACGGTGGAGGGGTTGTCAGTCGGGGCCATCGGATACTATGTGGTCAGCCTGTTTGCCTATCTCGCAAAGGGCGCGCAGGACGTCGGACTGCACGTAGAGCCCGCGTCCGTAACCGCGGCCTTCGTGCCGATCGCCGTCGGCGTGATCTGGCTGGTGAGCTACAACATTCGGAAACGGCACCTCAAGCCCGAAGATGCACCGTCCAGGGTTCGCAAATAAGTTTGCCAAGGGCGAGAAACGCTGTGCGCGCGAGGCTCGGCGATGTGCATGTTTCAATTTCGTGTGGGTGCCCGGCCGCTGCGTGATCTGCCGTCGTGAAGGCTGACTATTCGAGTGTTTTTGTGGATAGGATGACGTTCTGTATTGTCATAGATGCAACGGATCGACGAGGCAATCAGACGGCTCGGCGTGGTTCAGTACGAGCACGGGACGTTTAGGTCGCACATCGTGCTTTGTCGGAGTGTCTAGAGTGTTACAGTCAGTCAGTCGGAGTGATGTTCGGTTTGCTACAAAATTGTCCGTGCATGACCGAGCGAAGCGCATCAATGCGGATGACCGCAAGGGAAGAGCGCCCGAACTGAAATGTGCTGCCCAAAATGGCCGAAACAGCCCGCTGAGACCGCATTGATCTTGACGAAGGTCTCGCAATCGGGCGCGAATAGATACAAGTTGACATCACCTGAATTCACGCGGGTTCGAGGATATGAGAAGCTTGCAACAAATGTAAGCTCGCCTCGGCACACCACTTGCTTTATTCAAACCAGCATCACCAGGGCCCCCCCTGGTGGTGTAGGGGCGGACTCGGCGCTTTCCAGGTCCAGGCGTCGAGGCCGCTCTGCGGTACTTTCGACGGCCCGCCGTCGGGGAACGATATCAAAGGGTATGTTGGGATGCCTACCGCTGCGGTCGCGTTCGCCCGCTCTTTTGAGCCGTCTTGTCATCAAGCTGTACGAACCCGAAATCCGGCGCATGGCAGGATCAGCGTTGCCGAGCGTCGGGACCGTGCGAGCGGTACTGGCTTGTCAGCCTTTGCGATCCCTTGGTCCGCTTCGCGCGATGGACTCGATCGTAGAATCTGAATCTTCCAGCCGAGGAATTCCGTCAGAGGAATAACGGAGATTGAGCTCTACGAAGTCGGAAAGCGGCGTAGCTGCGACTTACGTTGCGGCTAATGCGCCGAATCGCCCACGAGCCAATGGAAGACGCTGTGCTGGATACGATCGACGTCGAATATTCCACTCGCATCCCCCACGTAATATTGGCCTATGCCACAATCGTGCAGCGCTCCGCACGCTCGAGCGATACACCCATTATGACGACTGGAAGAACATAGATCCAACCGGCTTGAAGGGCCCTTGATCTATCTGCGCACCGCGATCACGGTCGATGCCAGAGGATGGGCAAATTCGGTTAAGATGCAAGATTCTGAATGGCCGAATGATCGGGATCTCTGAAATTCGCCTCGCCGCCGGAGCCATTCAATTGTGCCTCGGCACTTCATCGCGCCGAACGCCAATCGAACCGGCAAGGTCGCCTTTGCCAACGATGGACACTGAAGAGATTCTGCGCTTCAGGCAGACAGAGAGGCGTTAATCGTTTAGGCGGCGCAGTCGGTGAAGTCATCAACCAAGGCCGCTCGTAAGCGCCAGATCCGAAATGATGGCGCTCACGCACTGAGGGTTGGCCCGCTTCTTGCTGCCCGTGCGTCCATCGATGCGTCAAAGCCGAAGACGAGAGGGGTTCATGGAGGTAGCGACGGAAACATTCTATAGCGTAATCAGGCGACAGGGCATCACGCGCCGAAGCTTTCATAAATTCTGCAGCTTGACGGCGGCGAGCCTCGGGCTTGCGCCGCTGGCGGCGAACCGCATTGCAACCGCGCTCGAAACAGAGCCACGAATGCCGGTAATCTGGATGCATGGGCTCGAATGCACCTGCTGCTCTGAGAGCTTCATCCGTTCCGCTCATCCCTTGGTGAAGGATGCCGTGCTGTCGATGATCTCGCTCGACTATGACGACACCATTATGGCGGCAGCCGGTCATCAGGCCGAAGCGATCCTCCAAGAGACCCGCGCCAAGTACAGGGGCCGGTATGTGCTCGCGGTCGAAGGCAATCCGCCCCTGAACGAGGGCGGTATGTTCTGCATCGACGGCGGCAAGCCATTCGTCGAAAAACTGAAGATGATGGCCGAGGATGCGATGGCGGTCATCGCCTGGGGCACGTGTGCCTCCTGGGGCTGCGTTCAGGCGGCCAGGCCCAATCCGACGCGGGCAACGCCCATCGACAAGGTCATAACCAACAAGCCGATCATCAAGGTGCCGGGATGTCCACCGATCGCCGAGGTCATGACCGGCATCGTCACCTTCATTATCACCTTTGGCAAATTGCCCGAGCTCGATCGCCAGGGCCGGCCCAAGATGTTCTATTCGCAGCGCATCCACGACAAATGCTACCGGAGGCCGCATTTCGATGCGGGCCAATTCGTCGAGGAATGGGACGATGAGGCGGCGCGCAAAGGATATTGCCTGTATAAGATCGGCTGCAAGGGACCAACTACCTACAACGCCTGTTCGACGGTGCGCTGGAACGGTGGCATCTCCTTCCCGATCCAGTCCGGCCACGGCTGCATCGGCTGCTCGGAAGACGGGTTCTGGGACAAGGGCTCGTTCTACGACCGTCTCACCAACATCAAGCAGTTCGGCATCGAGAAGAATGCCGACCAGATTGGCATGGCGGTAGCGGGCGCCGTTGGAGCTGCGGTTGGCGCGCATGCCGCGGTGACGGCCGTAAAATGGTTTGCCAACAAGCGCGAAGACACACACCAAGATCACTAGTCGATCTCAGGGACCGCAAGCGATGGGCATCCGGACACCCAATGGATTCAAGCTCGACGATTCCGGCAGACGCATCGTTGTTGATCCGCTGACCCGGATCGAAGGTCACATGCGGGTCGAGGTCAATGTCGACTCCGACAACGTGATCCGCAATGCAGTCTCCACCGGCACGATGTGGCGCGGTATAGAGACCATCTTGAAGGGCCGCGATCCGCGCGACGCCTGGGCCTTCACCGAGCGGATCTGCGGCGTCTGTACCGGAACGCATGCGCTCACTTCAGTGCGCGGTGTCGAGAACGCGCTCGGTATCACCATTCCGGAGAACGCCAACTCGATCCGCAACATGATGCAGCTGTGCCTTCTGGTGCATGACCATCTCGTGCACTTCTATCACCTGCATGCGCTCGACTGGGTCGACGTGATCTCGGCACTCAAGGCCGATCCGAAAGCGACATCGGCGCTGGCGCAGTCGGTCTCGTCCTGGCCGTCGTCCTCGCCCGGCTATTTCAAGGAGCTCCAGATCAGGCTGACGAAGTTCGTCGCATCCGGCCAGCTCGGACCGTTCAAGAACGGCTATTGGGGCCATGCCGCCTACAAACTGCCTTCCGAAGCGAACCTGATGGTGGTCGCGCATTATTTGGAAGCGCTCGATTTTCAGAAGGATATCGTCAAGATCCACGCCATCTATGGCGGCAAGAACCCGCATCCAAACTGGCTGGTCGGCGGTGTGCCCTGCGCAATCAACGTCGACGGCACCGGCGCGGTCGGTGCCGTCAACATGGAGCGGCTCAACCTCGTCTCCTCCATCATCAACCGCTGCATCGAGTTCACCGAAAAGGTCTATCTGCCCGACATCGTTACGATTGGCTCGTTCTACAAGGACTGGCTCTATGGCGGCGGCCTCTCGGGCAAGAGCGTGATGGCCTATGGCGACATCCCGGAGACGGCTAACGACTATTCGGCCGGCAATTTGAAGCTGCCGCGCGGCGTGATCATTAACGGCAATCTCAATGAAGTGCTGCCAATCGATCATGCGGACCCCGAGCAGATCCAGGAGTTCGTCACCCACTCCTGGTACAAATATGCCGATGAGTCCAAGGGCCTGCATCCCTGGGAAGGCGTCACCGAGCCGAACTATGTGCTCGGTCCCAACGCGAAGGGCACCAAGACCGACATCAAGGAGCTCGACGAGGGTGGTAAGTATTCCTGGATCAAGGCGCCGCGCTGGCGCGGCAATGCGGTGGAGGTTGGGCCACTCGCCCGTTACATCATCGGCTATGCGCAGAACAAGCCCGAGTTCAAGGAGCCGACAGAAAAGCTGCTCAAGACGCTCGGCCTGCCCCTCATCGCGCTGTTCTCCACACTCGGCCGTACCGCGGCGCGGGGGCTGGAATGCCAATGGGCGGCGCACCAGATGCGCTACTTCCAAGACAAGCTGGTCGCGCGCATCAAAGCCGGTGACTCCTCGACCGCGAATATCGACAAATGGAGGCCGGATAGCTGGCCGCAGGAAGCTAACGGCTACGGCTTCACCGAGGCACCGCGCGGCGCGCTCGCGCACTGGATCAGGATCAAAGAAGCTAAAATCGACAACTACCAGTGCGTGGTGCCCACCACCTGGAACGGCTCGCCGCGGGATCCCAAGGGCAATATCGGCGCCTTTGAAGCCTCGTTGATGGATACGCCCATGGCGGATTTGCAACAGCCGCTGGAGATTCTGCGCACCATCCACTCCTTCGATCCGTGCCTGGCCTGTTCGACGCATGTGATGTCTCCAGACGGCCAGGAAATGGCGACGGTTAAGGTCAGGTAAGGAGGAAGGAACGCCATGATGAGTGCAGTTGCGCCCCCGGCGGAAACTGAGCCGGACCTTGCTGCGGACGCGACCGATGCCGCCGGCGAGCACGCCATCGCGCGGCCCGTGTATATCTACGAAGCGCCGGTGCGAATCTGCCACTGGGTGAGTGCGTTTTCGATTTTCGTGTTGGTGGTTACCGGCTATCTGATCGGAACGCCGCTGCCGTCGTTCGCGAGCGAAGCGTCCGACAGCTTCGTGATGGGCTATATCCGCTTTGCCCATTTTGCGGCAGGGCAGGTGCTCGCGGTCTCCTTTCTCACCCGCATCCTATGGGCCTTCGCCGGCAACTACCATTCCCGGCAGATATTCTACATTCCGGTGCATCGTAGGCAGTTCTGGAAGGATGTCTTGCACGAGATCCGCCGTTATGCCTTCCTAGAGCCCAAGCCGAAGATGTATCTCGGCCATAATCCGCTGGCGCAGGCCGCGATGTTCACGTGCTTCACGTTGGGCGTGGCCTTCATGATTGTCACGGGGTTGGCCCTCTATTCGGAAGGCACCGGGAACGACAGCTGGCAGCACAAGCTGTTCGGCTGGGTGTTTGCGATCTGGTCGAACAGCCAGGACGTGCGCACTTGGCACCATTTGGGCATGTGGATGCTGATCATATTCTTTATACTGCACGTCTATGCCGTCATTCGCGAAGATATCATGTCGCGCCAGAGCATCATCTCCTCGATGATCTCCGGTGTACGTCAGTACCGAGACTCGGCGAGCAGGCCGGTGCCGACATGTTTACAGCCAACGCGCATCCTGGTGCTCGGTATCGGCAACATTCTTTGGGCAGACGAAGGGTTTGGGGTGCGAGCGGTGGAAGAATTCCATCGCCGCTACGCCGTACCCGATAACGTCACCATCCTGGACGGGGGTACACAGGGGCTCCAACTTGTAAACTATCTTCGGGAAGCTGACTGCCTGATCGTATTCGACGCGGTCGATTATGGCCTGGAGCCTGGACAGTTGAAGGTCGTGCGTGACGAGGACGTGCCGCGCTTCACCGGCGTTAGGAAGATGAGCCTGCATCATACCAGTTTTCAGGAGGTTATCAGTGCAACTGATCTGCTCGGACATTGCCCAAAACACCTCGTGCTGGTCGGTTGTCAGCCACTCGACCTCGAGGACTGGGGCGGGTCCCTGACACAGGCGGTGCGCAATCAGATCGATCCTGCGGTTGAACTTGCCAGCTCAATCCTAGCTGAATGGGGCGTGAAGGTAACGGCACGCATTGCACCATTGCAGGAATCCGAGTGGTTGCTCGCCAACGGCATCGATCACCTGCACTACGAGATGAGAGCGTGGACCTGAACGGTCAGCGAGCTGTCGGAGACATCGCAGATGTGTCTTGGTTTGCCCATGACGATTATCGAAACGGACGGAATCTCGGCGCTTTGCGAGTTTCGCGGCGTACGGCGGCGTGTCTCGGTACTTTTGCTCTCCAGTCCGCCTGTCCATGCCAAGGTGCTGGTCCATGGCGATACGGCGGTTCGGCGTCTAGAGGATCAAGAAGCGCGACTGATTGCCGATGCGATTGAAGGCATCGGCGCAGCGCTCAATGGCGACGCTTGCGATCGCTTCTTCTCCGACCTGATCGACCGCGAGCCGATACTGCCCGAGCATCTCCGGCTCGACCTGGCCAATGGCCATCTTCGGCACTCCAACACGAACGATACGACAAGTGCCGGGCTCAGGAAAACTGCTGCGAAGCTGGAAGACGAGCCTCTGGTCCAAAGAGATGACTGTGATCCGGTCTCAGCAGCGGCCTTTTCCGCATGGGAAAATATCTGACATGGTCAGAACCGGATGGCTTATGCAGCAGGAACGCCTGATGTGCGGCGACGCGGCCGGTCCGAGGTCGATTTTACTTGCCTTGATCGCTCTCCAGCCGCGTCCGATGAGGCAGGAGCGGTGACCGTGTTGTTATTGGCGGGCGATCCCGAAAGACTTGCGGAGGCGACTGACGCTGCCGTCGTTCCGCCTGAGCTGATCAATGAGTGTGTTGGGCGGCTGCGTGGCGCGGTGATCGCACGCAAGGCCGAGAGTGACCTCGCTCAGGTCTCTTTATGCGAGTACAGCCGATGGTGATGTGGCTCGCCAAGGCGCAAACACTCGGGCTTATCGCAAGAACAATTAAGGCTTGGTCGATCTATGTCGACCGTATCTCCAAGCCGATCGGCCGACTACCCCGAGGGGCGGCCGCAGTCGTAGGAGCCGCTGTCTCGTACCATAAATCACAGGGTGTCGGACTATGAAGGCGGGCTTCTGGTCAGAGGCTGAAGACGCGGAGCAGCCAGTCTACCGCGAGCAGACCTTGGACGCAGCTGGCGGCATCCTGACCGCAGCGGGCGCTTTGGCGAGGCTTGCGTCGCTCGACAGTGTGGAACTGGCCAGGAAGTGCCCGAGGGCGGTCGAGCTATTGTCGAACCTCGCCATCACTATCGCCAGCAAAGAGGTCGCCGCCTCGACGCGACTGTTCAGGCTCGGCAATCTCGACGATCTCGAACGCAAGCTGATTGCCGATGTGCTCGGCGAAGGCGAAGTGGCCGGCCTCATCGCGCTGCCGGGTGGATCGCTCGCGCAAATCCAGGAATCGGTGCTGGCCGGGATCTGGCGCGTGCGGCTCGAGACGGATGAGGCATCCGAGTATCTCGAGGTCGGGGCCATCCCGGAAATCGTGAAGCGCGCGGCCACCGATTTCACGACAGTAGATTTCGAGATCGGGCAGGTGCCGGAGGGCTCCATGAACGTGCTGCCGGTGCTTGCTGAAATCCGAGAGCGTGCGCTGGCCTGGCGCCCGGGCATCCTCTCGCAGATCATCAATTTTACGCTGCTGCCGATGAGTCCGGTCGACATGAGCTTCCTCCATGAGACGATCCGGAACGGACCGATCCAACTCGTCTCGCGCGGCTACGGCACATGTCGCATGTTTGCGACCGGAATCCGCAATGTCTGGTCGGTGCAGTTTTTCAATGCGATGGACACCATCATCCTCGACACGCTCGAAGTCGGCGGCGTGCCAAAGGCCGCGCTCGCGGCCGACGAGGATTTCGAGGATTCCGCCGAGCGGTTGCGCGAAATCATCGAGGCCTATTTCAAATGAAGGGTTTCGAGCTTTTTGACGTGCGCCAGCATGTTACCGACGGCACGCGGCTGGAATGCGGTATCCGGTCTATGATCCCGCCGACGGCGAGGCGCAGTTCGCGCCTAGCACGCGGATCGCGGCGTTGCCGAAGGACTGGCACCGTCCGAATTGCGACGCCTCGCGATCCAGCTTCCTGGCGATGGAATGGTGATGGGCAAGGCGCATACCCAGCTCAGCGCGGCCAATGCCGTTGTGTGGGGCGAACGGTCGGCCGGCGCTTATCGCAAGATCGGCGATCGCGCGGTGTGCGATCTGCCGATGCGGCGGTCGGTTTCCGCCTTTTCAACGGCACCATCGTCGCCATCATGGTGACGCCCTGGTTCATGACCGTGGTGAGTCAGGCGGACGACCTCGTGCAGAAGGCGTTCGAGCCCCGGCTGCCGTTGAACCTTCCCGAGCGGAATATCGAGTTCGCGCTCAGCGAAGTCGAGGCGCTTGGCCGGATCGCAACTTACTCACTGTTCTCTATGATGTTCGATTTCGCAGACATGATTTGGGTGCTGGCGACGGCAGAGGCCGCGTTCCGGGCCCTGATGCTGCCGGCTAACGCGGCGGAGGCGGTCCACTGGCAAGAGCCCGCGACAAGCACGACCGATCGGTGTGACTTTCTGCATGGCATTGTGACGGAGCGGCATGCATGAGCCCGGCCTCCCGCAACGAGATCGACATCACGGTCTGGCGCGCTGGCCGCACCATCGCGGACGTTGCAATCCTGCCGCGCAGCCGACCGCCTTTGACGCGCCTGTTTGCGGGAAAGCCGGTCGCGTCGTTGCTGTCTGTCCTGCCGCGCCTATTTTCGCCGTGCTCGGCAGCCCATCAGGCGGCATTCCTGTCGGCGGTCGAGGCTGCGCACGGCAAAGCATCCTCTGCCGAGACATTGCAGCGCCGCGTCACGGCCGTGATCGCCGAGCGTCTGACCGAGCTGTTGCGGGGGCTGTTCGTAGGTTGGCGCACGCTGGACGGCCGGAGTGCCGCCGTGGCTCGTGCAGCGATGCTCGCCACGACCGTGCTCAGCGGCGGCGAGGGGCCGTCACGGGGCGGGGCCGTGTCGCAAATCAGGACGTCGCTCAACGCGCTAGGCATCTCAGGCGAGGAGCTGGCGCCCGCGCCGGGTAGCGCACTGGCCACGCATCTTGCGAGCCTCAATGGCAACGCGCTGTCGCTTTCGGTGGTCGAGCAGTCATTCTTGTCAGCGGCCGACGATCTTGATGTCGTCATGCGGATGGTTGCGGACGGCCCGGCCTTTTCCGATGCGCCCGATCTTAACGGCCGCATTCCAGAGACCGGCGTCTGGGCGCGCCGGATCGGACGTGAGTCGATTGTTCCGCGGGACGCCGGCCCTGCCGAGCGCCTGAACGCGCGGATCACTGAGATAGCCCGGCTTTGCGCCTGGCTTGAAGGCAGGACGCAAGTGCTGGAAAATGGCATCATCGAGAGCTATCGCCTCGGTGCCGGCAAAGGTGCGGCCGCTGTCGAATGCGCGCGCGGCCGGCTTTACCATGCCATTGCGCTCGATGACGACGATTGCATCGTCCGTTTCGAATTCCTGGCCCCGACAGAATGGAATTTCCATGTGCGCGGACCGCTGGTCCGCAGGCTGCGAGGCTCCCTGCCGGCCGACGGACGGCAGGGACAGGACGCGGTGCGCAACCTCGTCAGCTCGTTCGATCCATGCGTCGGCTTCACACTCAGCTTCCGCGAGATCGATCATGCATGAAATGGCGCTATGCGAAGGGATCATCGGGATCGTCGAGGAGGAAGCGCGCAAGCACTCGTTCTCCAGGGTGAAGGTGGTATTCCTCGAGATCGGAGCGCTCAGTCATGCTGCGCCGGAGGCGATGACGTTCTGCTTCGAGGCGGTCGCCGCGCGGACCATCGCCCGAGGCGCGAGGCTCGAGATCGTCGAGACGCCCGCAATAGCCTGGTGCGTGGCCTGCTCGACGAGCATCGAGATCAGGCACCGTTATGGGCCATGCCCGTCCTGCGGCAGTCACCAATTGCAGGTGACCGGCGGGGAAGAAATGCGCGTCAAGGAACTGGAGGTCGACTGATGTGTACGGTTTGCGGCTGCAGTGACAGAAAATGGGTCGTCGAGCATGCACATGATTATCATCATGATCATGGTGGACACCATCATCACCCTCATGGACCCGGCCACGGTCACCATCATCATGGTGGGACCCATGTTGATGAGCATGGCGACGTCGGATTGCTCGATTGCGGTGCGAATCCGGCTGGCCGCCGGATTGCCGGCGTGAGCCGCGATCGTATCATCCAGGTCGAACGCGACATCCTCGGCAAGAACGAAAGGCTCGCCGGCGACAACCGCGCACGCTTCCGTGCTGACGGTGTGCTCGCGTTCAACCTGGTCTCGAGCCCCGGCGCAGGCAAGACCTCGCTGTTGGTTCGCGCCGTCGTTGAACTGAAAGACAGCTTTCCGATCGGCGTGATCGAGGGCGACCAGCAGACCTCCAACGACGCCGAGCGGATCCGCGCGACCGGCGTGCCGGCCATCCAGGTCAACACCGGCAAGGGCTGCCATCTCGATGCCGCGATGGTGGGCGCGGCCTACGACCGGCTGCCTCACCTGAACGGCGGCGTTCTTTTTATCGAGAATGTCGGCAATCTCGTCTGTCCTGCGGGGTTCGATCTCGGCGAAGCCTGCAAGATCATGGTGTTCTCAACCGCCGAGGGCGAAGACAAGCCGCTCAAATATCCCGACATGTTCGCTGCCTCGTCCCTGATGCTGATCAACAAGATCGATCTTCTCCCCGTGCTCAGTTTCGATCTCGCCAGGACTATCGAATTCGCGCGGCGGGTTAACCCCCAGATCGAGGTGCTGACGGTGTCGGCGCGCACTGGTGAAGGATTCGCGGCATTCTATGCCTGGATCCGCAAGCAATCGGAGAAGATGAAGCCGGTCGATACGGCCACCGCGGGATGATCATGCGCGGTGAGACCACGGCTCAGAACGGACAGCGGCTACGCCTGCATGTGCGCGGCGCCGTGCAGGGCGTCGGCTTCCGACCCTATGTCTACGGCCTCGCCGCGCGTTATCGCCTCGGCGGCTTCGTCGCTAACGATCCGCACGGCGTTGTGATCGAAGTCGAGGGCGAGCGCATGTCTGATTTCGTCGCTGCACTGCCGCTTGAAAAGCCGCCGCTCGCGCGGATTGACGAGATTTCCATCCAGAGCATCGCTGCCGTCTTGAGCGACGAATTCTGCATTCGCGCCAGCGAGCAGGGCAAGGTGTCGACGCGGATCGTCGCGGACGCCGCGATCTGTCCGCAGTGCCTGAGCGAGCTGTTCGATCCGAGCAGCCGCTTCCATCTTTATCCCTTCGTCAATTGCACCCATTGCGGTCCGCGCTATACCATCGCCGAGCAGCTGCCCTATGATCGCTCCGCCACGGCGATGAAGCGCTTCGCCATGTGCGCGGCGTGCGCGAGCGACTATGCCGACCCCACAAGCCGGCGATTCCATGCCGAGGCGATCGCCTGTCCGCAATGTGGCCCGAGGCTCAGCCATAGTGCCGGGGAGATCGCCGCTGCGATCGCTGCGGGCAAGATCGTCGCGATCAAGGGGCTCGGCGGCTATCAACTCGTCTGCGACGCGCGCGACGATAGTGTCGTGCAGCGCCTGCGCCGGCGGAAACAGCGGGACCAGAAGCCTTTTGCCGTGATGGTGGGCTCCGTCGATGCGGTTTCGGAGATCGCCGTGTCCAACATGGCTGAACTTGCCCTGCTGGAATCCTCGCCGCGGCCGATCGTGTTGATGATGTCACGCCAACGGCTTGCATCCGCAATCGCACCGGAGCTGTTGCGCATCGGCGTCATGTTGCCGGTTGCTCCGCTACATCACCTGATGTTCCATGAACTGAATTCGAACCATCCGCGGACGGACAAAAACTGGGTGATCGTCGCAACCAGCGCCAATCCCGGCGGCGAGCCGCTTTTGATCGACAATCGGGAGGCGGAGGAGCGCCTTGGCGCCATTGCGGATCTTATCGTCACCCATGATCGCGATATCGTGACGCGCGTCGACGATTCGGTCGCGTCGGTCGTGGCAGGACGGATGCGGTTCATTCGTCGGGCGAGGGGTTATGTTCCCGAGCCGGTCCGGCTTGCGCGGTCGCTGCCGCCCGTGCTCGCCGTCGGCGGTGCCTTGAAATCGACAGTCACGGTCACGCGTGGCAACGAGGCCTTCGTATCCCAGCACATCGGCGATCTCGATACCGCCGAAGGCATCCGCTTCTTCGAGGAAACTGTGCGGCACCTGATCGCGACACTGGATGTCGAGCCGGTCGTCATTGCGCATGACCTGCATCCCAACATGGCATCGACCCGCTTCGCCGAGGCGAGCAGCCAGCGGCTGATCGCTGTCCAGCATCATCATGCTCATGCTGCCTCGGTCATGGCGGAGTACGGTATCGAGGGATCTACGCTCGCGCTCGTGCTCGATGGCTTCGGCTATGGCAGCGATGGCGGCAATTGGGGCGGCGAAATGCTGCTCTGTGAAGGAGCGCGCTTCCAGCGGATCGGACATCTGGCGCCGCTCAAGATGCCGGGCGGAGAGCGCGCTGCGCGCGAGCCATGGCGAATGGCGGCGAGCGTGCTGCATTCTCTGGGGCGCGGCGAGGCGATCCCGCGCCGGTTCGCGAGCCGGCCGCAGTCCGCGCGCCTCTGCGCGTTGCTCGACCAATCCGACGTGCCCGTGACGACCAGCGCCGGCCGGCTGTTCGATGCGGCGGCAGGACTGCTTGGTCTCTCTTCCGTCCAGAGCTATGAGGGCGAGGCCGCGCTGAAGCTGGAGGCGCGCGTGCGCGGCTGCCGTGTCGCAGACGATGGGTGGGTCATCGAAGACGGCGTGCTGTCAATGCACCCGCTGCTCGATCGCCTTAGCGCCGATGCGCTCGATCCGACCGAAGGAGCCGAACTCTTCCATGGCACCTTTGTCGCCGCTTGCGTTGACTGGATCGCGCGTGCGGCGCAGCAGACAGGCCTCACGCGCGTGACTTTAAGTGGCGGCTGCTTCCTCAATGCCATCCTTGCTGAAGAGATCGAGCGCGGCTGCCTTGCCGTCGGTCTCAGGCCGTTGCTTCCGCGCCAGGTGCCACCCAACGACGGTGGCCTGAGCCTCGGGCAGGCCTGGATCGCGGCCCTGCTACTCCTCGACCACCAAGGCTCAGAAGGAATCGCCTGATGTGTCTCGCAATACCCGCTGAGGTCAAGAAGCTTCTCACTGAGAATTTGGCCGTGGTCTCCATCGATGGCGTCAGCAAGGAGATATCCGTAGCGCTGATCGAGGATATCGCCATCGGCGACTACGTGATCATCCACGTCGGCTACGCTCTGGCCAAGATCGATCCGCAGGAGGCGAGGCGCACGCTCGAGCTCCTGCGCGAGCTCAGCATCGAAGGGCAGCGAGCCGCGCAATGAAATATGCCGACGAATTTCGCGACAAGGCGATTGCGCTGGGGCTGGCGAAGACGATCCACGCCGCGGCCGATCCGGAAAGATCCTATCGCTTCATGGAATTCTGCGGCGGCCATACGCACGCGATCTCGCGCTATGGCCTTGAGGACATCCTGCCGAGCAACGTGCGGATGATCCACGGCCCTGGCTGCCCGGTCTGCGTGCTGCCGGCCGGGCGAATCGATATGGCGATCCGGCTCGCCGAGCGGCCCGATGTCATCCTGTGCGTCTATGGCGACCTGATGCGTGTGCCGGCTTCGCAAGGTGCTTCCCTGCTCAAAACAAAGGCCGGCGGTGCCGATATCCGCATGGTCTATTCCACCATCGATACGATCCGGATCGCAGAGGAGAACCCCGCCCGCGAGGTCGTGTTCTTCGCCATCGGCTTTGAGACCACGGCGCCGCCGACGGCCGTCATGGTCCGTCTGGCCGAGAAAAAGCAGCTTTCGAAGTTCAGCGTGTTCTGCAACCACGTGCTGACGCCGCCGGCGATGCAGAACATTCTGGAGAGCCCCGACATCGGCAATATCCGCCATGTCGAGATCGACGGTTTCGTCGGGCCGGGCCATGTCTCGACCATCATCGGCACGGCGCCTTACGGGTTTTTCGCCGAGGAGTTCGGCAAGCCGGTCGTGATCGCCGGTTTCGAGCCACTCGACATGATGCATGCTATCCTGATGCTGGTCGGGCAAGTCAACGAGCATCGCCACGAAGTGGAAAACCAGTATCGCCGCGCGGTGACCCGCGACGGCAATCTGCGTGCCAAGGAGGAGATTTCCGACATTTTCGAGCTGCGCGACCAGTTCGAATGGCGCGGGCTGGGTCAGGTGCCCTATAGCGGTCTGAAGCTGAAGCGTGCGTTCGCCAAATATGACGCGGAAGTCAGCTTCGACATGAACGAGCTTCGCGTCGCCGACAATCCCGCCTGCGAATGCGGGGCCATCCTGCGCGGGGTGAAGAAGCCGGTCGACTGCAAGCTGTTCGGCACGGTCTGTACGCCGGAAATGCCGGTGGGGTCCTGCATGGTCTCCTCAGAAGGCGCCTGCGCCGCGCATTGGACCTATCGCCGCTTCCGGGATCAAGAGCAGAGGGGAGCGTCATGACAGGCCATCAACGCAAGCTCGACATCAGGAATGGCTGCATCGACCTGTCTCACGGCTCCGGCGGCCGTGCGATGGTGCAGCTGATTTCGGGGCTGTTCCACGAGGCCTTCGGCAATGAATGGCTGGCGCGCGGCAATGATCAGTCGGCCTTCGACGTCGGCGCCGGTCGCATGGTGATGACGACCGATGGCTACGTCGTCTCGCCACTGTTCTTTCCGGGCGGGAATATCGGTTCGTTGGCCGTGCACGGCACGGTCAACGACATCGCAATGGCCGGGGCGAGGCCGCTTTACCTGTCGGCGAGCTTCATCATCGAGGAGGGGTTTCCCTTCCGCGACCTCAAGAGAATCGCCGATTCCATGGGAGAAGCAGCGCGATTGGCCGGCGTCCCCATCATCACGGGCGACACCAAGGTGGTCGAGCGCGGCAAGGCCGACGGCCTGTTCATCTCGACAGCCGGCATCGGTGTGGTGCCCGACGGGCTCAATCTCTCCGCGGAGACCGCATGCGTCGGAGACCGCGTTCTGATCTCGGGCACGCTCGGCGATCATGGCATCGCCATCATGTCCAAGCGGCGGAACCTCGCCTTCGAAACCGAGATCGCGTCCGATTCGGCGGCGCTGCACGATCTCGTCCAGAAGATGGTTCAGGCCGGAGCCCCCGGCATTCGCCTGATGCGTGACCCCACGCGCGGCGGGCTTGCCGCGACCCTGAACGAGATCGCCCAGCAATCCGACGTCGGCTTCCGCTTGCAGGAAGAGGCAATCCCGGTGAAACCGGGCGTGGCGGCGGCCTGCGAGCTCCTCGGACTCGATCCGCTTCATGTCGCCAATGAAGGCAAGCTGGTTGCGATCGTGTCGCCCGATGTCGCCAATGCCGTGCTCGCTGCCATGCGGGCGCATCCGCTCGGCTGCGATGCCGCCGACATCGGCGAGGCGATCGCCGACATGCGTCATTTCGTGCAGATGATCACCAGTTTTGGCGGCGGCAGCATCGTCGACTGGCTATCGGGCGAGCAACTGCCGCGCATTTGCTGAGGATGAGGCATGCAGGATAGGACTATGGCACGTTGACCGGCGGCATGGACACGGTCGCGTGCGGCGCGAAAGCATCTTGGTGGCGGCCCTTTACCACCAACATGATTGCAAATGCCACAATGAGAAGCAGGAACTTACGCATTCGGCGAAGTTATCCCGGAAGCTGTATCGCAATTGTGAAGCTCATAACATCATGAGCTGAATGGGACTAAATAATATTGGCGCACAAAGGACTCGGTGGCTCGTTGAACAGCTCCTAGTTATTCGATTTCTTTGCTCGCGCCGCAAGTCGGCTAGCCATCCTCAGATGCGCCGGAAAAATGCACTTACGCCCGGAAATAGCAGGATTGTTGCGTCGAATTCGAATAATTTTTGACGTTTCAGGCAGTCAACCGGACACTTTCCCCTTTGCTACAATCGAGGGCTGTATGATACACAGCCATGACCTTGTTTCCGCTAGCCTACTGGCGCTGACCGCGACGGGCCTCGCGCTGCTCTGCTCGAGCCTGCTCGCCTTCGCCTTCATTTGAAGTCAACGTAGCGTTCGCGCCTCGCGGCTTAAGGTTGGCCCGGCAACGATGGCTAATGACTAAGAATCAAGAAAGCGCAAGTTGGATCCACGGCAAACCGCGCGATCTCTGCCGGCGTGGATTTGTGCAGTCGCAGGGCTTCTTTCATGGCCTGTGTCGCCTGCATGAACCCACCGGTGCTCTCGTAAGCCGCATGCTGGAATCGGACGCTCCTGAAGAGATCGACAATAGTCTTTGCCGGTGAATAGATGCGGACAGGGACATTCTCGATCGTGTGGTGTTCGATACCCTTGTCGAACACATTGGGTCCAAAGCGGATAATTTCAATTCCGGGACGCTCGATCCTCGGCCGCCATTCGCGCGCCTTTAGGAAGGCTTTTAGGACATCCTCGTCCGACGCGGGTGTCCCACCCAACGCGGTCTCCCTTGGATACGCATAAATCCCACCCGAAAGCTTCCTGAGTGTGCAGCTCTCAACCGATTCCCTCAAGGTGCCGGTCGACAGATCCCGACCCACGGGCCAAATCCGCCCGTCGATAGGCGTACCCCGGCTCAAATGCCGTTTAAGTTCCTCGAGTGGCGGGCCGCGCGCTTCAGCAAGACGTTCGGCCTCGGCCCTGATCGGCTCACCGCCCGCGCCATGGACGAGTGTCCGCTCCTCCGAGAGCATGCCCCGCGGCTTCCAATGCAAGTCTTACAGCCGTTGAATCCGGGCCGGGGCGGGACAGTGCGCGTTGCCGCCGAGAGTCTAATCGCGATCGCCCCTTAGCAATACCTTGCGGACGTGGGCTAGCGAGGCATTGCAGCGGCAACTTCAGGCGTGGGCCGATCTCTGCAAAGCCAGCCTTGAAGTACAATGCCAAGCTGGAGTTGCGGCTCCACATCTGCTGCTTGGGCGCCGCCAATTCAAGTTGGCCCCAGGACTTTACCCTCCCCAGGCCTACGGCAGCCTCAATGAGACGCATCGCAACCCCTGACGATCGCTGGTCCGGCACCACGTAGAGTTCGGTGATCGTGGCGTACCTTCCGCGCGCGAAAAGAGCCGCGCTTTCCGACAACATGATGACGCCGACCGGGCGATCCTCGGCGAAAGCTAGGAACCCATAGATACGCTCTTCCATAGCAAGGAGTTCGGCTACAAGCTGGGTATCTGGTCCGGCTTGTACCTGGCCGCCCCCAAGTTCGGCGGCTAGCGCAGCAACCATGTGGGTCACCGTTGGGGCGTCATCGACAGACACTTCGCGCGTCGTTACCATATGTGATCCTCCTCCGAGCTCAAGCAACATGGCATCCGATTAAGCGGCAGCATCGCGACCAGCGTGGTCGCCAGCGCGACGGCAAACGACGTTCCACGCGCCACTCGACTGACGAAGGCCAGCGCCGCTAACAGCAGTATCGCGCCTTGAGCGAAGTTCAGGACACCGGAGGCCTTGCAAATCAGCCAAAACTGATGGCGATCAGCAAATGTATTCCCCCGGAGAGCAGCGCGAGAGCTATTAACCGACATCGTTGTCCAGTGGCTAAATCCTCTCAGACAATCTTCGAATGCGCGAGTCCAAGACAAACTCTTTTTGATAGGGCGAAGATAACCAGACCTTTGTATTTTCCCAGTAGACGCATCGATCCTTGCTCGCAGTGAAAAACACGGGCACGCATCAGGAGAGGACGAAATCGTGCAAGCAGCTGATAACCCCACGCGCGCAGCTGCTTTTTGCGTCCGCTGGCTCATGCGCCCGCCGCGCGCGTAACCCGTCGTAAGCTTCGTTCATTGCGTCTCTCACCTTAGCTGACGCGGCGGCCCGCCTCATTCATCGTCCAGTTCGCTAGCGGTATTCCAGTTTGAATCCACTCGTTTTAGATCGGCCACCGATCAACCGGTGCACGGCGATATTGCTTCTTGAAAGCGCAGCGCTCATCGAATTTGTTCAACTGTCGCTGGGAGCCGCTCGGCGAGCTCAGGCTCGGCGATCAACTGTCGTAATTGAAGTCCGCGCTGGACGCGCAAACGCAAAATTCTCCTGCCACAATGCCAATCTCCAATTCCAATTGTAGCTAGTTGTGCAAGTCGATGCGCGCAAGCAATCCTCGGTCCAGGATCGCGATTTCGCGTTGAGTATTGCCGATGAACTCAAGAATGCCGGCCTTGTGCAGCTGAGACACCGCGCGCGATACCGTTTCGAGCGTCAAGCCAAGGTAATCAGCGATATCGCGGCGGGACATCGGCAGCGAGATTATGCCGGCGGCGGTCAGACGCTCGTCCATTTCCAGTAAAAACGCAGCAACCTTCTCAAGCGACGTTTTGCGTCCCAGTAGCAGCATGTGGTTTTCCGCGTGCTGTAGGTTGCTGGTCGTCAGACCAAGTAGGTCGCGCGACACGAGGGTATCTTTCTCGGCCACCAGCTCGAGGCTATGTCGCTTCATCAGGCGAAGAGTGGTCTCAACAACAGCTTCAGTTGTAAAGCGGTGCGTTCCACCGTTCTCGAGCCCGAAAATATCGCCAACCAGATGAAATGCACCGATCTGACGCCGACCGTCGGAGAGCAGCTTGTAACTCCGCACCGCACCTCGTGTGACGAGATAGACGTACTCGGCGGGTTCCTTTTCACCGTAGATTTCTCTCCCTTTTTTGTACGTGAATTCGCCTAGATTGACGATCGCGTTTGAGCCGCTCGCCAAGCGGAAGTGTTTGAGTGAGTTTGGGCGAGGCGTTTGGTCTGTCGTGATGCGAACAAACATCGGCCCGCTCCTAAATCAAAACCCAACTCGAATAAAAACTGTTGCGAGACAAAGTGCAGTGTCGCCTGCACGTCTAGCAGCGTTCAGTGACTCTAATGACGACATTAGTTTCCACAAGAATCGCAAAGCCGTCAACCTCGCGTTTTGAACCAGGCCCGACACAATCTGACGGTAATGGATCGGTTGCTGATAGCTTGCGGCCTGGCATTGAATCCAAGCTCACGGACCGTCGTGAGATCTGGCAAAGGCAACACCAACGATTTCCGGCGTCCTGAACCTGCTTAAGGGTGAAATGCGTCGCCGTTCTGCAATAACTCGCCGTATCTCGACTTAACCGGACTTTCGGTCCTGTGAATACGCGCGAAGCATCGTTGAGGTGCATCAACAAAAGATCTGGTCGGCGATGCTACCGAGTTCGTCTTCAAATTATGGAGGCTGAAATGCATCTTCGTGTATGATCAATTTTCGCCGTGGCCGTTCTTGGCTTGATACCGATCTCTGCAGAGGCCGCTTCAGAGTGCCCGGTCACCGGCGTCCAGTCGAGTTGGGGTGTGAATTCAAGCGGCTACTTCAGTGTTTCGGCCGGTGGCACATGTCTATTGCCGCTCAAAATGGACGGAGTGATTGCCGCTTCGACCATCTCGCAAAAGCCCGCACATGGGACGCTAAAGAAGCTGAATGTATCGACATACACTTACACGCCCAAGGCAGGTTACAAGGGCGGCGATGCGTTTGCCGTCAGCTTTACGGGAAAGGGCCCCTCGGGTTCGGGAAAGTCAGTCATCACAATGAACGCGACAGTTCAGTGACACGCGTGCCGTAGTCGGTTTGGTGATGGACCTGCTGGCCTAACGTCGGGAGTGACCTTGCTCCCGGCGTTGCTCAAAGGCTGCCGATGAAGCAAGAGCACTGCCGTCTGCACATTCTCTGCCGATTAGGATTCGGCGGGCAGGAAAAGATGTTCCCCATCAAGATCGCATCGCCATTGGCGAAAGACGCGGATTCATGACCTCGCGGTCAGTGCCCAGCCCCGAGGTTGCCCTGATCAGTAAGGGAGGCAGCGAAACATGTTCGCCCGCCGTGATCGAAGCCGCACACACCGGTGCTCAGTATCCGGGTAACCGCCGAACATGTTCCCACTCGATTGTCAGAGGTGCAACGACGGCCGGGTACGAGACAAACCACATGACGACCAATACCGAGGTTGCTGTCGCTGATCGTGAATTTATCATCGCAATCGCTCTACCGCTTCACGGAAATGCCGTTGCGGCATATCTACGGCGTCGCCCCTTACATCTGTATTCCCGGATCCAAGTCGCCGTCTGCTCAAGTCCACCGAACCCGAAGAAGTGCCCTCGTAACGATCGCAACTCAGCTTTGGTTTCCATGTCGTGCAAAAGACGATCAATTAGCTCCTGTGGCTCATAACCGACGACCAGACGGCCGAATTTCTGGCCTAGGGAGCGCAGTGCTTGAGCAGAGTTCGTTACGCCACACATGTGAGCCAAACGCATGACGCTCTTCAGCGTGGCAGGTCCCGCCAATCCGACGCGAACGTCGTCTGCTATTCCTCGCGCCCGCAAACGTCTGATATGTGCTGCTATGGCGTCTGGCTCGAAACAAACCTGGCTCACCACCCACGGCGTCATCCCTTGCCGAACTGTCAACGAAACCTTTTGGCCGAGTTCGTCATCTAGCACGTCGGTTGGGATGTGCGGATGGGGCTGCGGATAGGTGGCAAAACCAAGGCGTTCAAAACCATAGCGAGCGAACAAGCCCGTCTCAAGTACCGCTCGACTGGAAGGAAACGGCCCGACGACCCGCGCAACGTCGCCCCCCAGCAACAATGCCCGATCGACGCCGGCCTCTTGCAGTCGGGCCAGTGTGGTCTCGAGCTGATTATGGCTCTCGTATCTGCGCGCAACCACGTGAGGCACCGGAACGAAGCCCGATGTCCTGAGCTCTAGCGCTCTTGCGATCACCGTCTCTTGTGGCTCTCCCGATACACTCGCAAGATATATCTCTGTCCCGGGCGAAAGCACGCGCCTCGCCATCTCAGCCGCGCGGGTATCGCGAGGAATGATTTCAATGGAATACTGACCGAGGAATTGCTGGCACGCCTCATCCTCGCTGCAAGCGTGGGCCTTTGACGCGGTCATGAACGATTCCTTTTCGGCCGCAACACGAGCGCACAGCAATCTTCGGCCAGAGGCTCGACGTCATCAGCCAGGACTTGATTGAGGTTCGAAGCAGGCGAAAAGGTCCCGCATTTCGCCGGAGGGCGTATTTCATGGCTTGTGGTTTCGGGAGATGACGTAAGACTCGTCCCAGAACCAAAGTCCCTTATGCTTGCACAAGATCTCCTTGGTGCACGCCAGGTATCGATCGTCCGTCATCGCCCGGGCCAGTCGCTCGTCCTCAATCTGTGCCACGTAGTTCGCGTTATTCCAGGCTGCAAACAGCGTTGACGTCCCGATGGATGTAGCGTCCGCGTCAATTTCGTTGGGCAAGGTGTACATCACGTACTTGAATTTTGACTGATCATCGGTCAGCGTATTGAAGTTGTACTGACGCGCCTCATTCCCCATCGCGACTTTCGTCTCGCGCAATATATCTCGTCGATCGTTTGCGAAAGGCTGTTCCCCGGCCCACACGCTCTGAATGATTTCCAGACCTGGATCGTCGCCGCACGAATGAATGCCGACCAACCTGCCACCCGGAGCAAGCGCAAGCGCCAATGGTGCAACGACCTTTTGCGCTTTGAACTCCGCCGACGCTCGTGCCCGATAGGGCTGCGAGGCGATGACAAGATCGTAGTCTGCCATGATCGCGCCTTGCCTGGGGATGACCCGATCCAACAAGAACCGGCAGCTCTGCAAATACAGCACCAGAACGACCGGGCGCTCATAGATCGGATTGCCGGATTTCTTACTCACACTGGCCTTCCAATGTTGAGCTAGAAATGGCTCAAGATCATTGATCTGACGCTCGTATTCGGCCGCAGTCCGCCCACTCAGGGCGACTTCATGCCAGACGAGCTTGGATGCCTTTGATGCCAGGCTCGCCGAAAGATATGGGGCTTCGTGATAATAAAGGTTGGTCAGGACGATGACCGTGGCCGGGTGCTCGTGGAACCGATCGGGCAGTTTCTCGAGCGTCAAACGAATGCCTTCAAGGCTGATCTCTTTCCCGACGACGTAGAATGGCAGATGCTCGTAGCGCCGATGCATTGAACGCAGCACGCGGGCCAGCACCGTCCCATCCCCGACGCCTGCATCAAAGACCCGCACAGCCGGCGGGCGCGGACGAATCTGATCGAGTTCGAACGCTATTCGTTCTGATACGACGCGCTTCTCGCTGCACGTATTGACGAACATCAGGTACTTTTGTCGATTGTCATAAAATCGAAAGTTCTTCGCGGGTTCGACTTCGGTGATCGCTTGAACCTCGGGGCGCGCAAGCTCAGTTCGTGCAGCGGACGACACGTTAGCCTCTTTCTTCATGATGGTAGGATTTCTTTCGCGACGTCACCAAGCCGTCAACCATGCACAGCTTGGCGGAGAACCGCCGCACGAGATGAGCCTCGCATTTCTAGCAGGCCGCCCCCAAAACGGCGTTTGGCCTTCGGAATGAGCAACTGGAGGACCGTGCTCATTGCTGGCGCCGAGAGGAGCTGCCGCGCAACCGGGACTGAAGCGAGGGCGCCGCCTCGGCGGGCAATTGCGCAGCGGCCAACGGGAGCGAGCCCGAGCCTCTGACAATCAGAAACCAGTTCTCTCGAAGCGATCAATGCGAAGATTCCAACCTGGCAAGCTCTCCCGCTTCGTATTTACTCAAAAAGTCTTCAATCGTCAGCTTGCGGAAATCCGGCAGCGCAGCGTGCAGACCTTCGTGATCCCAGTCCCACCACGCAAGCCTGGCGAGCCGCCCGGCGATATCGTCCGAGAACCGCCGCCTGACGGTGCGAGCCGGATTGCCTGCGACGATTGTGTAGGCCGGCACATCCTTGGTAACGATTGCACCGCCCGCAACCACGGCACCAGTGCCGATGTTGCGGCCTGGAAGTACGATTGCGCCGTGACCGATCCAGACATCGTGACCGATCTGGACCTGATGCTGTCTCCGCCAATCGAAGAATTCTGCCTCGTCACTCTCGTTCGGAAAATAGGCGCTTGCCCGATAGGTGAAATGCGACTGGCTCGCTCGGTGCATCGGATGATTGCCGGGGTTGATCCGGGTCATTGCCGCAATCGAGCAAAATTTTCCGACGGTCGTGTAGTGATCTGAGAATCGTTTTCGACGTAGGAATAATCGCCCATCGTCGCTTCTCGCAGGATCGTACGCGCGCCGACCTCACAGTATGCGCCGAGTGTTGTATCGTGCAGCTGCGCAGCCGGATGGACGGTCGGTTGGACTGAGAGGGCTTTGGCGGCCATGGTGGCTCCGCAAATTAAAAGATGGGCACTCGTCTCGAACGGATTGACACTCGTGACCCGCAGGATCGCCGGACGGAAGGCCCGGCGCCGGCAAGACCTCAGTCGGTCTCGAAGACACTGTCGGCGAGGAGTTCGGTCGGATTGCGTTCCGCCACGATCTCTCCCTTCTGGACGACCAGCGCCCGGGCAACCAGCGAGGCTACGAAACTGAGATCCTGATCGGCAATGATCATGGCGGTCTTTTCCAACCGGTGAATTGAAGATAAGCAATCGGCGATTTCGTCAGTCACCGAGGGCTGAATGCCCTCTGTCAGTTCATCGAGCAGAAGAAGCCGCGGCGAGCGAACCATGGCGCGGGCAAGCGCCAGCAACTGCCGTTCGCCTCCACTCAAAGCACCGCTGGGGCGCGCGAGAAGCATTTCGAGCCTCGGAAAGAGACGCAATATTTCGTCAATCGGCTTTGCCTTGCCGGCGCCGGGCATCATGCCCGCGAGCAACAGGTTCTCCTTGACGGTCAGGCCGGGAAAACCCGCGCCGCCTTGCGGCGTGTAACTAAAGCCGAGACGACTGCGTTGATGGGCAGGCAGAGCTTCGATGGCAACACCGTCCAGTACGATCCGACCACCTTCGACCGGCAACAGCCCCATGACGGTCTTGAGCAAGGTGGTCTTGCCCATACCATTGATACCGATGATCCCGAGAATCTCATGAGCGCCGAGATCGAAGCTCAAGCTGCGCAGTACCTGTGTGTTGCCGTAGCCGGAGACCAAGCGTTCACCTTTCAGCATGAATGGCCTCTTTCTTGCGGCCGAGATAGATATCTCGGACGGTCTCGTTTGCCTCGACCTTGTCCATGGTGTCCTCCACCAACACTTTTCCCCTGTGCAAGACAGTAACCCTTTGTGCGAGACGGGCGATGAACTCTAGGTCGTGCTCGACCACGATCACCGTGGCACGGGCGTTGAGACGTTTGATGATGTCGACGGTCTTCAACATCTCATCACGCGTCATGCCGGCAGTTGGCTCGTCGAGGAGCGCGAGACGGGGATCGCTCGCGAGCAGCATGCCGAGTTCGCACCATTGGCGATGTGCATGCGAAAGGGTCGCGGCCGGCTGTTTTGCGCGACGGTCATCAAAGCCGATCTCCTCCAGTGCCAGCTCGACGACCCTGTCCAGCTCGCGCTTTGGCAGTCCCCTCCGCAGGGCGGCGAGGCGGATATTCTCTCGGACGTCAAGGTTAGCGTAGATGCTGGGAATCTGGTTCTTGATGGCGATGCCCAGGCGCGCAATGCGATGGGTGGCGAGGCCTTGCAGATTCTGGCCCTCGAACAGGACGTGGCCGCTGGTCGGCTGGTGTTGATGGGTGAGGCATTTGAAGAGTGTGCTCTTGCCGGCGCCGTTCGGACCTATGAGGCAGCGGATTTCGCCGGCGGTCACGACGAGGTCGACGCCATCAACTGCGGCAACCCCGCCGAACCGTTTAACAAGGCCCCTCGTTGCGAGAATGGGTGCGCCGCTCATGCCGGTTTCTCCTTTCGCCTCAAGATGCCAGAACGGCTCTGGAACCTAGGTTTCGACAACTTAAGAATCATCGGCAGCAGGCCTTGAGGGGCGAGCAGTACGAACAGGATGATCGTCGCGCCGAAAATCAGCTCCGTATTGAAGATCTGGTTGGCCCCGAGCTGGCTGCTGAGAAGCTGGAAGCCGAAGCTTGCCGCGACGGGGCCGACAAAGGTTCCGAGGCCGCCGGCAATCACCCACAGAACGAATTGCGAGGCTTGCGGAAGATCGAAGACGTTCGGGCTGACGAAACCCATCACCGCCGTGTAAAGCGCTCCACCGAGCCCCGCGATGGCAGCACTCACGGCAAAGCCAACGAGCTTGTAGAAGCGAATGTCGTAGCCAAGGAGCTCGCTCCGCAACTCACTTTCGCGGATCGCCGTCATGATACGCCCGGCATCGCTCGAACGCAGGAACGAGAGCAGAATGTAAGCGCCTGCAAGCGCCAGCAAACAGATTGAGAACGTCGCTTCCGTGGATAGAAATGCCTGCGGATCACCTGGCATATTGAGCGAGGGTACTGCCGTGATCCCATTGAAGCCGCCGAGCGGCACCGGGCCGATGTGAAATGAGGGATCGGCAGTCGACGTCATGAAGGAATAGAAAATCAGCGTCACGCAGAGCGCAATGACGCCGAGATAGACGTCGCCCAGACGGCTGAAGAACAGAAAGTAGCCAAGGATGAGCGAGAATGCGACCGGCAACAGAGTTCCGATCAAAACGGCAAGCGTGCTGTCGCCGAGATTGGAGACCGCGATCGCATAGGCGTAGGCACCGAGACCGAAAAAGACCGAATGTCCAAGGTTGAGAATCCCCAGCGTCCCCCAGACAAAGGCGAGACCGAGCGCTGCGATCGCCATGGCCGAAAAGGCGGACAGATTGACGAGGTCGAATGGCTCCAGAACGAACGGCCCAAAAGCCGCGAAGAGCACGAGAGCGACCGGAAACAAGGCATGTTTGAGTTGGCGCAGCATGACGTTATCGGCCTCCGGTCCACAAGCTGGAAACACCGGTCGGAAACAGGCGCAGGATGATCACGGCTAAAAGAAGGAGCGAGGCCTGGCCGACGACCGGCGTTGCGAAATAGGAAAGCAAGGCCTCAACCGGCCCGAGGATCGTTGCGGCTGACAGAAAGCCGGTAATCAAGGCCCCGCCGCCGCTGATCACGGTCACGAAGGCGCGTGCAACATAGGCCGCGCCCATGTGAGGAAGGACGCCGGATATCGGCGCAAGCAATGCGCCGGCAAGGCCACTGATTGCTGCGCCGATGATGAAAGTGGCCGCATACACGCGATCACAATCGATTCCGAGGGTGGTCGCCATCTCCGAATTTTGCATCGCCGCCCGCGCGATCAATCCGTATTTCGTCCAGTGCAAAGCCAGAAGAGAACACACGACGAGCAGGGCTGTGATTGCGATCAAGAGCAGTTGGTAAGCACCGATGGAATAGGCTCCGACCGGAATATTGCCGAGCGGGGCACTCACGCCCATCGTTGTGTTGCCGAAGACGGCGGTCACCGCGCCAATCAAGAACAGGCTAAGCCCCCAGGTTGCCAACATCGTCGTGACCAGATGACCGTAGAGCCGGCGAATGATGAGTAGCTCCACCACAGCTCCGATCATGCCGACAACCATTGGGGCGACAACCAGCATGGAGAGCCAAAGATTTACGCCGGCATGATTGGCGATCACAGTGGCGTAACCGCCAAGCATGATGAATTCGCCATGAGCAAAATTGATCACCCGCATCATGCCGAAAATG
Source organism: Bradyrhizobium sp. CCGUVB23 (assembly GCF_024199885.1). Classification (NCBI taxonomy): domain Bacteria; kingdom Pseudomonadati; phylum Pseudomonadota; class Alphaproteobacteria; order Hyphomicrobiales; family Nitrobacteraceae; genus Bradyrhizobium; species Bradyrhizobium sp. CCGUVB23. The sequence goes on along the minus strand of NZ_JANADQ010000001.1, from coordinate 1,956,033 downwards.
ATAGCGAGCCCCAGGCTGATCAGGGCGAGAAGCGCAATGGAATTGACCACCGCGAAGCACAATATGACGAACTGGTCCATGGTCTATCCTGATCTGCGAAGACGGAGACAGGCGAACGAGGCGGCGCCACAGAGACGGCGCCGCGAGCGCCGGCCACTTAGATCTGGGGCATCAGAAAGTCGGTCTGGTTCGGATTGGTGAAGACGTTGCACTTGCCGCCATATGTATCAGGCGGAATCTGCTCCCTCTTCTCGATCAGGCTCCAGACGCGGTTCTTGACGGTGATAATGTGAACGTCTTGCGTCGTATTGTGGGTGGGGCCATCAGTGGTCATGACTCCGGCCGGACCTTCCCACCGGACGCCGCTTTCGAGGACCGCGAGAACCGCTTCGCGCTCGAAGCTGCCGGCACGTTTGACGGCTTCCGCCCACAGCATGACGCCGCTGTAGCCGCCAAAAACTTCGCCGTTGATATAGGGATGGTTCTTGCCGGCCAAGGCTTCGACCTTGGCCAGAAACTCCTGATTCTTCGACGTGTCGAGTTCCTGGAAGTAGTTGTATGCGACGATCACGCCATCGGTTTCCTCCGGAGCGAGGACCTCGTGCTCATTGCCGGCGGCAAAGACGATTGAGATGATCGGAATCTTCTTCAGCATGCCGGCCGCGGCCCATTGGCGATAGAAGGACATAGCCGGACCGCCAACGAGGCAGGAATGCACGATATCTGGTTTTGCGGCCTGGATTTTTGCGATGGCCGCGGTGAAATCCGTAACATCCAGAGGATAGTAGTCATCGGCCAACACCTCGCCACCTTGGCGCTTGGCCATCACGTGGTTCCAGATGCCGAAGTTACGGGGAGCGTTATAATCTGATGCAATATAGTAGAGCTTCTTACCGAGATTCTTGAACGACCATTCGAGCAGCGGAACAACCTGCTGGTTGCCACCAGTGTTGACGCAGAAAGAGTTTTTCTCGCAAAGACCACCTTCGTAAAAGGAGCCATAAATGAAGGGTATCTTGTACTTGCGTAAGACGGGGCGCGTGGCTTCGCGCGCAGCTCCGCTAAGTGCACCTTGCACCATGACGACCCGGTCATTCAGTGCCGCCTTCTGCGCATATTGCGGGTACTTGGTGATGTCGGACTGGCCGTCATAAACCTTGAGCTCGACTTTTTTGCCGAGCAGGCCGCCGGCGGCATTGATCTCCTCGACCGCGACCTTCATGCACAAATTCGACGGCACGCCATAAATATCAAGAGGTCCCGACAAATCGTGCAACGAGGCGATAGCGACGGTGTCTGATGCGGCCCAAGCGCGGTCGGCAAATGAGCCGGCGATAGATGCAGCGGAGATCGCCGCGGAAGAGGCGAGAAACGTTCGACGGGACAATTTCATGAGAATTCTCCTGTGCTCGAAAGAAGAGAGCCACCTCTTTCCCCTCGAGTGATGAAAGCCAAATGAGGCCGCGGCGCCATCCACGAGGCGGCGCCGCCAACTCGATCACCCTACATTTGCGGCATCAAGAATTCCGTCTGGTTCGGATGGGCAAAGACGTCGCACCTGCCGCCATAGCTATCCGGTTGGATCTGCTCTTTGGTTGCAATCAGACGCCAGACGCGATTTTCGACCCTGATGATGCGCACGTCCTGGGTCGTGTGGTGCGTCGGCCCGTCAGTGACCATTTTTCCGCCGGGGCCTTCCCAAGTAATCCCGCTTTCCCAAGCCTTCATGATCGCGTCGCGATCAAAGCTGTTCGCGCGCTTGACGGCTTCGGCCCACAACATGACGGTGTTGTAGCCACCGATCGCCTCGCCATTGATGTAGGCGTGGTTTTGACCCATCGTTTCGGCAAAGCGTGCCAAAAAGGCTTTGTTTCGCGGCGTATCGAGCTCTTGGAAATAGTTGTAGGCGGCGTAGATGCCGTTCGTCTCCTCAGCTGCCAAGATCTCGTGCTCTTGCCCACCGCCGAAAATGATCGAGACGATCGGAATTTTCTTCAGCATCCCTGCCGCCGCCCATTGCCGGTAGAAGGACATTGACGGGCCACCAACCAGACAGGAATGGATGAAATCCGGCTTTGCCGCCTGGATTTTTGCGATTGCCGCCGCGAAGTCGGTCACGTCGAGGGGATAATAGTCGTCGGCAAGCACCTCGCCCCCTTCGCGCTTTGCCATCACGTGGTTCCAGGCTCCGAATGTGCGTGGCGCGTTGTAATCGGAGGCTATGTAATAGAGCTTCTTGCCTAGATTCTTGAACGACCACTCCAGCAGCGGAACGACCTGCTGGTTTCCTTCGGTGTTGCAGCAAAAGATATTCTGTTCGCAGGCACCACCTTCATAGATCGAACCATAGAAGTAGGGCACCTTGTATTTGCGCAGGACCGGTCGCGTTGCCTCTCGGGCAGCTCCGGTCAAGGCGCCCACCGCCATCACGGCTCGGTCGCGCAGCGCCGCCTGCTGCGCGTATTGCGGACCCTTGTTGATGTCCGACTGACAGTCGTACGCCTTCAGGACGATTTGTTTGCCGAGTAGTCCCCCTGCCTTGTTCAACTCCTTGACCGCGAATTCCGTGCACATGTTCGACGGAGCACCATAGACGTCGAACGGTCCCGACAGATCGTAGACGGAGGCGATGGTCACAGTGTCCGATGCCGCGGACGCGGGGCCAACAAGTGAGCCGGCCAGGGACGAGGCGGAGGCCGCGACCGAAGAGCGGAGAAACGTGCGACGGGACAAATTCATGAGAATGCTCCTTGGAGTCCTGAAAAGAGGCCCAAATGGGTGCGAACAACCGCCCCGCCGGGGCTAGACGACGGATGGGCATGGGTGACGGATGCGGGGGCATGAGACCCCGCCGCGAAATCAGAGTTGAGATCATCGTGCTATTGGAACGACTTGGCGCTCGACGGGTAGGTCCGGCTCGTACAGATATTTTGCGCTTGTATCGAGAAAATCGTGGGTGTGGATGACCACGGCATCGGCGTTCAGGAAAGCGATCGCATAGGCCGGAGGCTCCATACTGCAGGGAATTCCCCGCTCGTGACTAAAATCGAGCCACAATTGATGATTGAGCCCCCGCAAGGTGGAAAATGGAATGTTTTGCCAGCTGCCGGTGATTGGGCGATGCACATGCCCGAAGAACAGATGGCGGATGGAATGCCCGTCGAGAATACGTCCGAACGCCGCGCCATCGTCGAGCATGATGTCGTCGGCAGGCCTGAAGTGAACCGACAGCGGCGGGTGATGCATGAAGAGATAAATTGGTCTGCCGTGTGCCTCTTCCAGGCGCGCGCGCAACCACGCCTGGCGCCGCTCACAGTAGAGGCCGGCATGGCTGTCTGATCGTTTGGTATCGAGAAAAAGAAAGCGTCCCGCCGCTGTGTCGAGCACGGATTGAACGAAGCCGAAATCGTCCACTGGAGCTTCGGAAAATACGCTACGGAAATTGGCGCGATCGTCATGGTTGCCCATGAGAAGCCGCACCGGCATCGGCAAGACCTTGAGCGCCTCGTGCAGGCGAGCGTAGGCACTCCGCTCGCCATGATGAGCAAGATCGCCCGTGATGACGCAAAGCTCGGCATCTGCATGATGCTCAGCCACGTCGGCCAAGCAGGCTATCAAGCGCTCGCCTGGATCGTTGTCGAAGAGACGATCACCTGTTGGAACCAGGTGAAGGTCGGTGATCTGGATGATTTTCATGTGGGTGTTTGCCAGCGGCTTTGCGCTTTCACGAGGCAATGGCTTGCTTGGAGTGCGTTGAGTTCGCGTTCCAGAGCCGGCGGGATGCAATCTCGGCGCCTTGCACAAGCGACTCGAGTTTGCGCCAGGCAATTTCCGGGTCGACAGTGTGAAAGGTCGCAAAGCTCGCGAAGCCGCAGTCCGTTCCAGCGATCACGCGCTCGCGGCCGACCAGATTGGCGTATTGCTCGATGCGCTGCGCGACGACTTCGGGATGCTCAATGTAGTTCGTGCAGGTATCGATAACGCCTGGCACGATAATCTTGTCATCGGGAAGTCGCGTTTCCTTGAACAGGCTCCATTCATGCGAGTGGCGCGGATTCGCCGCCTCCAGTAGCAGCGCCATCGGCCGCGCTTTGATGATGATATCGAAGATCTCGTGGAGATCGATGTCGTGGTGATGCGGCGACTCGTAATTGCCCCAGCATAGATGCAGGCGCATCCGATCGGCGGGAATGTCGCGCAGAGCATGATTGAGCACTTCCACGTGAAGAGCGATTTCCTTTCGGAACTCCGCCACATCCATCGGTTTGGCCCGAAAATGGCGGCCGAGCGCCAGATCCGGACAATCAATCTGCAGGAGCAAGCCTGACGCAGCGATGGCATCGTATTCATGCTTCATCGCATCGCCCAGCGCATAGAGGTAGGCTTCCTGCGATGGATAATATTTGTTCGGCATGTAGTGTGCCATGATCCCCGGAGACGAGGCGTTCATGAACGCTTCCTCGACAGAGACCGTGTTGAGTGCCGCCTTGAGATTGGTGATATCCGTCGCCACCGCCGCCTCTCCCTGGTACTCGACAGGCCCCACGCAGGCGGGAGTCTTGATATCGAGATTGACCCGCTTTGCGAAATTCGAGAATTCGGCCAGTTCGGACAAGGCAAGCGGCTGATCAACGCCCGTCAAACCTGTCATACGCTCGCGCGCATAGGTCGAATAGGCGTATTTGCTCATCTCGCCATCGTCGACAACCGTTAGGTCAATACTCGCCTGCTTTTTTACGATGTCGACGACCGCTGAACTGATGCTGGCCGCCAGCAACGGACCGCGGTCGGCGTCCAGTCCGCCCTTTTCTTTCGCCAGCAGCATCTCCTCCAATAGGGGTGGCCGCGGCAAACTGCCGACATGTGTCGTGAGGATTCGATCGGTGCTTATTTTCATTCATCTCTCCTGTAAATTTTGGCGAACTCGGCTGACGGCCCTCTATCCGCGCTTCTGCGGAGCGAGGAGCACCTCTTTCACTCGTGATTTTATTGGGCGTGAGCGATGCGCTCTCTGTTTACGAGCCGAGAGCGCATAGCGGCTTGTCGCCTGCGTCCGGAGAAGAGGCCTAGCAAGCGTTGTTGACGCGTAAATGTCTTGATATTAGCCCTTCTAATAGAAGAAGTATTGCTTCTATTAAATAAGCTGGCTTCCAAATCGGCTCAGTAATTGTCGCTGCCGTTTTTATCCTGCGCGACGAGCCTGCTGCTCGCAGTCAATTATCCCGGACCGTACCACCGTTCTCGCTGAGAAAATCCAACGAACAAATTTAATTGCCGGTGCGCTCCGTTCCAAAGTGGTTCGCAGCTGGCACTATCATTTAAAGCCGTTCTTTCGCGCAGATAAGTTGCTGCTAAGCAGAGGTTCTCGGGTTTTCCTAAACTCGAAACCAACGAGCGAGGCGCCAAGCTCTGCTTGGAGAAGCAGCAGAAGTTTGACATTTCGTATACCATGTGATGTTCATTCCCAAGTACCACAGGAAGACTGTACGGCGACCTGAGGCAACATCTCGGGAAGTTGCTTCGTCAATTCGTGATGCAGCAGCAGAGCTCGGTTGAGGAAAGGGATATGAGAACCTTCTGGGGGCCGGGAATACATTGTTTTGACCGTCGGCCGAGACAAGCCCGTGAGTGGAGAATGCATCAGGAAGCAAGAGGCCGAAGACACGCACCTTTATCCACTGTCCAGGTGGCACTGAGTCCACCTTTAGGCGTCCTGATCAATTGGGGTCGCACTGGCGATGCCAACGTCGAGTCTGAGCAGCCCAACGGTTTTTGGTTCTTCCAGAGACAACAGACCGTGCGCAAAAGCCCTTGACCCCGCTTGGGAATGCGAATTCACCGCAATAGGATGAGCAGGCTTCGACAGCATGAAAATCAGTTCTCACCAGACTGCTGCCTTTACAGAGGTCTTCAGGCGGAGAAGCGTTTCTGAAGCTGCAACCGTCCTCGGTGTCACCCAGTCGGCCGTCACCCAGCACCTTGCCAAGCTCGAGCAACATATGGGGACGACACTCTTCATTCGGCATCGCACCGGGCTCGTGCCCACAAAGCCGGCTCAGGAACTGTTTGCTCTAACTGATCGCGTTCGGGTTCTGGAGCAATTGGTCGCGGAGAAGATCAATGCCTACAATGACCTGTCGGCCGGCCATCTAACGGTGATCGCGAACGCGCCGTGTCCAGCGATGCCGATTATTTCCGAATTCAACCGACGTTTTCCGGCAGTGAGAATCACGTTTTCACTAGTGCCCTGGGAGCTTGCTAAGCAGCGACTTGAAGCGCGTGATGTCGATATTGCTATCATCACCGAACCTGATGACCTTGCCAGCCTATTCCACGTGGAGCTAAGCAAAACTCGGCTTATGGCGCTCGTGCGGCGCGAGCATCGGCTCGCCTGCAGACCGACACTCGGTCTGGCCGAACTTGCACAAGAAAGGATCATTCTAACCGAGGATGGTTCTCTGACACTACGAGAAGTGGAAAAGGCCTGTCTTGAGAACAGTATAAATATGCCAAATGTTGTTAAGATGGCGACTTATCCCGTTCTAAAGGAAGCCGTTCTGCACGGAATCGGGGTAGGTATTCTTCTTCAAGACAGCGTTTTTCCGGCAGAGGAGCTCGTGTACAAGCCTGTCGATGAATTCTGCAGTGATTTCAAAACGTATATAGTCACGACATCGGATAAAAGACGCCTACGATGCGTGGAATCGTTCTTTGAAACCGTTCAGATCTCTATTGAGAATCAACCAAGTATTCACCAAGCCGAGACAGATTAGAAATCGTATCGCAGCCGCCTTGTGCGGACTTAAGGAACATCGTTCGAGGTGGTTGCTCCAGATGTCGCGCATGTGGCTCAAGCAAGCGCGGTGCTGTACTTGACGTGCCCTTTGCGGTGCTCCCGGTGATGACAAGGAAGTTCTGCGCAGGATATGCCAAATACCGGCCTTGAATTTGAATGTGTGCCGTAGATCTACATATTCACCGAGGCTTGACCCAAACGTCATGCTCTTACCAGGGCTGCGCGATCGACTGCAATGATAGGATCCCGGCCTCCTAGACCCTATGTTTGCCTTCTGAGGTGACGGGCGGCCCTTTTGACTGTCGCACGCATCGCGCTCCTAATGTTAGATCCTCGTTGAGAGGGCTGCGCTCATTTTCCGCGGGGCCTGTTGGAATACGCTCTTGGATGGTGAGTATCGACGCGCGAGGAGTCCGACCGCGCTCGCCGGAGATCTCAGCCGGGTGTCGTTGGTTTCATGGATGTCGCTTCGGCCTTCGATGTCGCAGGGTGATATCGCAAGTTGGTCACATGCCCATCTCGGGATTCATTCCGCTAACAATGCCAGCGCCGTACGCAGCGTCGCGCGACACGATGGTCGGTCGGTTTGCCCAAGGCGTCTCAAGCGGCAGGCGTCGACCATTGCTTGTTTTGATCGAGCAGGGCGAAGATGCGGTCGGCTGATACCGGCCGACCGATGAGATATCCTTGGACTTCATCACAGCTGGTTGACGCAAATACCCGAGCTGCTCGGTCGTCTCGACGCCTTCCGCGACCACGCCAATGTGTAGATCCTGCGCCAGCGTGATCATTGATTTTATGACAGCCGCGCTATCCGGCCGTGTCAGCATGTCGCGTATAAAGGACTGATCGATTTTGATGCGGGTATAAGGCAATTTTAGTAAATAGGTCAGCGACGAAAATCCCGTTCCGAAATCGTCAAGCGCAACCGTCCCCCCCAATTGAAGGAGTGAATTCAGGATCGATGATGCCGGCCCGTACTTTGAAATCAGCATCGACTCCGTTATTTCGATTTCAAGACGGCCAGGGGCTCTGGCCTGCGCCAGGGCCTGCACGATTGTTTGCAGTATGCTGGTGTTATGAAATTGAGCTGCAGAGAAATTCACGGCGATCCTGAGATCAGAGGGCCAGTTCGACAGCGTAGAGCAGGCGCGTTGGACCACCCACTCACCGATCGGGTGGATCAATCCGGTTTCCTCGGCAATTGGAATGAACTCAGCCGGCGAAATGACTCTCCGGACAGGGTGTTTCCAGCGCAGCAAGGCCTCAAAGCCGGTTACTCGGTTCTTGCGAATATCAAAGAATGGTTGGTAGACGAGAAAAAGCTCGTCTCGCCCGATCGCCTCCTCCAGATCCCGTTGCAGCGCTCTCCGATCGCGCGCGGATTTGTCGTCGCTGACTTCAAAGAAGCGAACCGTCCCGGGCCCCGCTTTTTTTGCGCGATAGAGCGCAGGGTCGGCATTTTTCAGGAGCTCATGAGGTGTATTGCCGTCGCGAGGGGCCAACACGATTCCGACGCTCGTCGCGCCCGCGATCTCGCATCGTTCGATCAGGAATGGCTCGCCGAAAGCGCCGACGAACTGCTCGGCGATTTCCAACGCATCTCCTACTTTGGCCAGATTGGTCATGATCAGCGCAAATTCGTCTCCGCCGATCCGCGCGACAGTATCGATCTCACGCGCGCATCGCTGCAGTCTTGCCGCGGCCTGAATGAGAAACTCATCTCCTGTGGGGTGGCCGAATTTGTCGTTCACTTCCTTAAAGCGATCGAGATCAAGGAGAAACACCGCGAACTCTTCGCCCGAGCGAGCGAGCCGGTTGAGGGCAGCTTCGAGGCTTTCGTTGAAGGCGAAACGGTTCGGCAACTGGGTCAGGGGATCCCGCCGGACCCTCTTTTTGGCCTCCAATCGAGCAATGGTGCGCTTCGTGAATTCGAAAGAATGGGCGAAAACGCCGGCCATAGGCCACAACGAGGATAGCGACGAGCAGATAAACGAAATCGCCGTTTCTGCCGAGGCAAATTGCCGTCCCCGCGAAAATCGGAGCCGTGAATGCAACCGCCGCCACGGGAATCGTAGCGAAGGCGAATGCTCCGCCCGCGAGCATCCCGGAGCAAAGACATGTGATCACGAGTTGGCCACCATTGGAGGCGTCGGCGAAGAAAGCCACCGGAACGATCGCCAGGCGGTCCCAAGAACGAATGCATTTCGCACCAGCCGATGCATGGCCTGTCGGGAGACGAACTGCGGCTTCCTAATCGTCGTGATAAACGCGCCTTCAGGCCTATCGATAACGCGCCGCAAACGTCGGCAGCTGCCCAGATTAGGGCATAGTTTCTGTTGGGCGAGTGCCAGAGAGCAATCGCAAGCACCGTCGCATTGCAGGCGTTGGCCAGCATTATGCCCAGGGAATAACCAAGCACGAGGGAAATCTGCTCCGCGCGAATGTGCCCTGCGACCGCTTCATCGGTCGCAGGGCCGCCGAACGCCGCCAAATCCCCCGCGAATAGCTTCGAGTGATACGAGCTCAGATATGTCCTCATCTGGCACCCTCGCAGGACTGGCTCCAGCGTTGCCGCCAGTGCTGGAAGGTCGCGGCAAACATTTGAGAAAAGATAAATTCTCGAAGTTCGCCACGTCCGGCGCAGCATGGGGCGGCCGAGCTCATTCTCTAACGGTGGCTAAGGGGGCCGAGAGCTGGGCCGACCCCCGTATCCTCTGTCACCGCAAACGCGAGGGCGCAGTTCTGTGCGTTGCGTACTGACCTATTTTTAATCGATCGCCGAATTCAGCTAACCGGCCATGATGGCAGCTTGTGCGCTACCCTGAATTAGACGGTAGGGCGGTATGAGATCGACCGTGCTCCACGAAAAGATCGCGAACGCATCGCAAGTTACGGCGGCCTGCGCCGACGACCTTCTCTCTCGATTAGATCGGTAGGATGACGCAGCTTGTGCCAATCGTGGCTGCGCGACATCTCGCCGCTTCCCCGCGCCATATCCGATAGAACGAAGCAATGCTGGGGGTTCACCGCAAGAAACGCACGATACGAGCGCAAGGGCAGGTCTAATGTTGCCAAGGCCAGTAGAGGTGATGTGTGGGAAGGACGATCTCCGCATTCCCCTAACCGATGTCCCATTCCCGAGACCTAAGTACGAGCGCTCCCTCGCTCCTACGGAGCAATCGTGGGTGTTTCATGCGCAATCGTGACCTTGTGTCCGACAGCTTCCTGACACTGACCGCGATCAGTCTGATGGTGCTCTGCTCGCGCCTGCTCGCCTTTGCGTTCACTTAAAGCGACGCGCTCGTTGCGTTTCGCCTTGACTATGTTCTTTTCGGAAAACAGGTGCCCGGATCACACTCTAACCTCGCGGGAGCGGTGAGATGAGCAATTTCAGCCAGGAAAGCGTGCTGAGCGTCCATCACTGGACCGACAATCTCTTTAGCTTCACCACCACGCGCAATCCATCGTTCCGCTTCCGCAGCGGCGAATTCACCATGATCGGGCTCAAGGTCGACGAAAAGCCGCTGCTGCGCGCCTACGGCCTCGCCAGCGCCCATTACGAGGACCGGCTGGAGTTCTTCTCGACCAGAGAGCCGAACGATCCCTTAACCTCGCGTCTGCAGCATTTGAAGGAAGGTGACAAGATCATCGTGAGCCGCAAGGCGACCGGAGCGCTGGTCATCGACAATCTCGAGGATGGGCGCAATCTCTATCTGGTCGGCACCGGCACCGGCCTTGCCCCGCTCCTCAGCGTGATCAAGAATCCCGAAACCTATCTACGGTTCGAAAACGTCGTGCTGCTGCATGGCTGCCGCCGCGTCGCCGAGCTTGCCTATGGCGAGATGATCACGGAAAAACTGCCGAGCGACGAGCTGCTCGGCGACTTCGTGCGCTACCAGCTGATCTATTATCCGACCGTGACCCGTGATCGTTTCTGCAACTGCGGCCGGATCACCGACCTGATCGCGTCAGGCAAGCTATTCACGGAAATCGAGCTGCCGGAACTTGAGCCGCAGCATGACCGCGTCATGATCTGTGGCAGCGCCGCCCTGGCGCGCGATACCCGCGGGCTGTTGGTGGGGAGGGGCTTTGTTGAAGGCAGTCACGGCAAGCCCGCGCAATTCGTGGTCGAAAACGGCGTTTGAACCGTAGCCCTTGATTGCGATGCAATAGGACGATTCCTCCGCCTTCGGCGCCAGCCAAAAAGCAGTTGGCCTAGACTGGCCATGGAAGCGAGTAGGTCTTCAACTGCGTGAAGCTACGCATTGCTTCCAGCACACCCTCCTTGTGCCCGAGTCCGGACTGCTTGATCCCCCCGAACGGGGTCAATTCGGTGCGATATCCGGGAACTTCCCATACGTTGACGCAGCCAACGGCGAGACCGTCGATGAGCTTCGTCACATGATCGAGCCGGTTGGAGCAGACTCCGGCAGAAAGTCCGAACTTGGTCGCGTTGGCGATCGATATGATCTGATCAACATCGTTCGGACAACGGATGATCGGCAGCACAGGTCCGAATGTTTCTTCAATAACCAGTTCGGACCTTGGTGAGACATGGTCCAACAGGGTGGGCGGATAAGATGCGCCGTCAGGTACGTTGCCGAGCAATAGAGTAGCACCAGCATCGACGGCATCGGTAACGCGCCGAGCAATCAGTTCGGCCGCCTCTTGATTGATGACGGTGCCGAGGTCAACCGATGGATCGCTCGGATCGCCGGTCGAGAGCTTCCGCATGTGATGGAGCGCCCGCTCGGCAAATTCGTCGGCGATCGAGTCAACCACGAGCGCCCGCTTGACAGCTGTACATCGCTGCCCCGAATTCTTGATCGCTCCTTGAACAGCCAGATGCGCCGCCCGATCAACATCGGCATCTTCAAGCACAATGATCGGATCGTTTCCACCGAGCTCCAAGATGAGCTTCCGGTAACCGGCCCGTTCCGCAATGTGATGCCCAACGCGAACGGAGCCGGTAAATGTCACCAGCTCCGCATCGGGATCGGTGAACATCGCATCTGCCAAGCCGTGGGGGGCCCCTGTCACGATCGAAAGCATACCCTCCGGAAGGCCTTGCTCGTACAGAATCCTGCCAAGCGCCAGAGCAGTCAACGGCGCCCGCTCAGACGGCTTCAGGACCACGCGGTTGTTCGTCGCAATGGCGGGAGCGAGTTTATGGCTGACGAGATTGAGAGGATGGTTAAAAGGCGTGATAGCGGAGATCGCACCGGCGAGCGGTGTGCGCATGGAAAAAATGCGCCGATCATGGGGGGTTACGCCAATGTCAGATGGATAAATCTCGCCCTCGCTCTGGATCAAGGTGTGGGCAGCAAATGACCAGACATCGCAAGCACGCCCGGTTTCATGCAAAGAGTCCTTTAGGCAGAGGCCGGTTTCTGCCGTGATAAGCCGAGCAAACCGGTCTTGATCTCTCCTAACAGCGCTTGCCGTCCCCAGGAGGATATCCGTTCGTTCGCGGCGCGTGAGCCGAGGATGAGTCCGCGCAGCTATCTCAAATGCTTGGCGTGCATGCTCCGGTCTGGCCTGCGGGACGCTGCCAAGAAGCATTCCTGTGAATGGATTGCGGACTTCGATGGTCGCGTCCGAGTGGGCAGGCGCGCCCGCGATGAGCATTGGATGATAGTCTTGATCGTTATCGTGCATGCCATAACTCGATTGTTTGCGCCTATTTAAAATCCGAGACAGGTCTCGCGTTGCTTCGAAGTAGCTTGTTAGCCCATAACGACCCGGTTCCCCCTCCAAACAGAGCGATGAAAATCAGGCATACGTCCGACCATAGAACTGTGACGCCAGTCCCTTTATGCCGGCGGTCGCGGGCTCGTTACGGCGAATGCTGACACAGCGCTGAAAGATAGTTTTGTTCTGCAGGGGAGAATATCGACTCGTGACGCGGGGAAGCTGAGAGGGATGGAGGCGGTTGACTTTGCAGACCACGAAGTGAGGCCCCCTACGCTGAGAGCATTGCCGCATGATAGTCGCGATATGCTCGGCTCGCTCACAGCGGGTAGCCGTTTGATACCCGCAGGCGGACGCGACGACTTCGAGAGACGTCGTTCGTGACGTCGAGAGCTGTTGGTGACTTTCTAAATCCGCACAAAAATGACGACAAGAATGGGCGGTAGGATGGTGAGGGAACTAAAAAGGCGGCCCGCAAAGGCCGCCGCCGAGTGTCGCAGTGGTGTGTGTTTCAGAAGGAGTGTGGTTGCTCTTCGTCGTCGCGGTGATCGGCCGGCGCTTGTTGCTCCTGGATGAGTTCCTGGATCTTGAGGCAGTAGTGCGACCAGATGCTGTCGGATAGATCCTTGAGGAGCTCGTGGACAGCGAGCGCCTGCTCCGGGGTCCATTCGGGATTGATGAGGAAGCTGATCCCGAAGTTGAGGCCGGATGGTTGATGGTGGTTTCTGGTCATGCAACGTGCTCCTTCTCGTTGGTACTGGCGGGCCGGCTTCGATGCTGTGTGCTCTGGGCCTCGGCGCGTTCCAGAGCTTCCTTGAGGCGGTAGGATTCGCCGTCGATGGAGATCACCTCGGATCGGTGCACGAGGCGGTCGACGAGGCTGACGACGCATGCGGCATTTGGGAAGACCTCCGTCCATGCGGCGAAGGGCTTGTTGGTGGTCACGATTGTGGAGCGGGCCTGATAGCGCCGGCTGACGAGTTCGAACAGCAGGTCTGCGTGACGGTTCGAGTAGGATAGATATCCCACCTCGTCGATCGCCAGAACGTCGGCGGCGGCGTAGTGATGGAGCCTTCGGCGCAAAGCGGTATCGCTGTCGAGGGCGGCAAGCTCGCCGAGCATTTCGCTGGCCGATCGGAACAAGACCGAGTGACCGGCGATGAGCGCCTGGTAGGCGATATTCTGCGCGAGGGTCGATTTGCCGACGCCGTTTGGTCCGACGAAGACGATGTTGGTTGCGTCGTTCATGAAGGACAGCGACATCAATTGCTCCACTGCGGCGCGGTCGAGGCGCCTGGGCCAGAGCCAGTCGTAATCGGCCATCGGTTTGAAGTGACCGATCCTGGCGTCGCGCAGGCGTCGCTGCAGCGAGCGCCGGGCACGTTCCTCCTCCTCCCATTGCAGCATGGGGGCCAGCCATGGGGCGCCGGCGATTTCGTCCCAGTGTTCGACCAGGCCGTTGAGGCGCAGCGCCTTGGCGCGGTTCAGCAGGGCATCATCAGTGCTCATCGTCGTTATCTCCAGAAGGGGTCAGTTGGTCGTAGCTGTCGAGGCGGTGCGGCCGGACCGTTGTATCCTTGCGCCGCACATGTTCGGGCAGGCTGGTTTCGACGGGCGGCGGTTCACCACGCTCAAGGCGCCGACGTTCGAGTGCGGCGCGGACCGTCGCCGCATGGACGGAGCCCGCACGCAAAGCGTCCTCGACGGCGGCCTGCAATTCCGTTGCGCCGTAGCGATCGAGCAGCCGCAGCAGCGCGGTCGTGAGCGCACCGATGTTGGCGCCACGTTCGGCGGCCCTGATCATCAGGGTCTGACAGACCGGCACGGTTCGGGTGAGGCTGTTGAGGCCGCGATGCTGGCGCGCCTCACGCTTGATCTCGGCGAGATCCTTCAGGTGTCGTCGGTCTTCGATCTCTTGGCCACGATCATAGCTGCGACGGTGACTGGCGATCATTTGCGCGCCGTCGAAGATCCGGACCTGGCTGAGATCGGCCCGCACGCTCAGCATGCGCCGAACATGGGTATGGGGAACCGTGTAGTCGTTCAGGTCGAACCGCACATAGGGCGTTTTGCCGACCTTCACGGCGACCTGCTCCTCAACGGGATACGGGTTGGCGGGCAGCGGCAGAAGCAGTGGTTGCTCCTTTGCGAACGCCTGGCGTACTGTCATCTCGCGATCCTCCGGACATGGTCGGTCCGCCGCTTCGGATCGGCACCATTGTTCGGCCTGGGCATTCAGCTCGTCGAGATCGGTGAACTTGCGGGCGATGAAGAATGCCTCCCGGATATGCCGTATAGCGCGCTCGACACGGCCTTTTTCGTTGCCCCGGGCAACCGCGACAGGACGCGGCTCGAACCGATAATGGCCGGCGAAGGCAAGCAGCGTGGGATGGAATCGGATCGCATCGCCCTGGCGCTCGAGCACCGCGCTCTTAAGATTGTCGTAGAGCAGGACCCGGGGCAGCCCACACCATGTGTTGAACGCGCCGATGTGGCCGCGCAGGAAGTTTTCCATGCGCGCATCGAGGAAGAAGCGCAGGTAGATGTCGCGCGAGTACGACAGCACCATGACGAACGCCATCAGCGGACGGCGGGCGCGACCGATCTCGATGTGACCGAAGTGCCCCCAATCCACCTGCCCTTGTTCAGACGGCAACGTGCGCAGCCGCAGGAACGCCTCGGCTGGCTTGCGTGGACGGTGCAGAGCGATCAGGTGCCGGAAGTAGCTGGGCGACCCGCGGTAGCCGCGCTCACGCATCATCGCATACAGGCGGCTGGCCGTGAGTGCGGGGAACTGCTCCAGCGTCTTCAGGACGATCGGCAGATAGGGCTCGATCTTCGTGGGGCGCAATATCGGCCTATTCCTGGGCAGTCCGGCCTGGGTCAGGACGCGATGCACGGTCGTGTGATGAACGTGCAACTGCTTCGCAATGGTGCCGCAGCGCCATTTCTCGACGTGATACAGACGCAGGATCTGCGCTTCCAATTCAGGGGTAACGGTCATCGGTCGGGTCTCGGCCTCCATAGGGGTGAGCATGACGAGGCCCCCGGCGACGCACGAAGCCGGTACGAAGGAACAGCGACAACCGACAGCCGCAGAACCGACAGCTCGGCATGGGCATGATCGATGTCGTCGCTCGCTCGCCGACGTCAGTAGGTGCAACAACGACATCGTCCGCAGGCCGGCGCAGTAGTGAACCGACAGGCCATGCGGGTGGAGAGTGATGCGTCACGTTATTGTGCCGCGCCCGGTATCGTCGGGCGCGGGTCGCATGCGCCAGGCGTCCGCGGCGGCTGCGCTGATAACGCCGTCCCGCCTCGCGCAGGCTCTCGCGGCGGGCAGCACGGGCGCAGTCATGGCCGCAATAGCGTTGTCCCCGGTCGCAGTTGCGGCAGATCGTTACCTGCGAACGGCAGCGGCCGCACAGAAAGAAGCGGCCCGTGAGCATCCGCGGCGGTCCTTTCGGAGCGCCGCCGGAGGTTGGTGGAAAAGGTCGACGGAATGCGCTGACAGTGCGATAGTGCAGGCCGCGCACCGTCCGTGGGGCGTGACATCGAGCCCCACTTGCCAGTTGAGATCGGTGTTACGCCGGCTTTGTTTCTGCGGCGCTGATTACCCGCAGATCTACCATAAGGCAGGCGCAAAGCGGGGTACGTCGAAAGGAGCCTCAGGGCGCCCGGAGACGTGCCCCGCGTCTTTTATTCCTCAACTCAGACGCTGGTCGTCGCCGCAAAGGCGTCCGCCCGCTTCGGCGCGATTGGTGAGCGCGCGTGCGGACGCCTTCGCTCTACCGCCGTCGACCTCGTCGTCATTCTTGCGCGGTTTTCGACAGTCAACGACAAGAGCTGACCGCCTGTCGAAACATACCCTTCGTTGTCCAGCACCACATGCATGAGATTCTGGGGGCTGGCATAGCCAATAGTCGATAGAATCCCCATGTGCATGAGCACGCCGCCGTCTCCATCCAATGCCAGGACGGGTCGGGCAGGCGAGGCCAGCGCGAGCCCTGCTGCCACCGCGCTACAATGCCCAAGGGAGCCCTGCATGTAGAAATTCAGAGGACGATCTTGGACACGGAACAGCTCACGCGAGATGAACCCGGTTGTAGAGACAATGAGAGTGTCGTTTTGGAGCTGCTGGCAAATCAACTCTATGGCTTGCCCGACACTGAGCCCGTAATGGATTGCATCAGCTCGTGGTTCAGCCGCGCTGCAGTCGGATAGCTGGCCTTGCCGGAAGAGCAATGCAAACGGGGCAGAGCGATGAAATTCATCGTTGCCGCGCGCGAGCGCGTGATCCAAGCCGGACTCGGTCCCATCGAAGTCACACCATTCAATGGAGAGCTCGTTCAAGAGAGTTTTTGTCTTGGCACCCATGATCGCGTGTTGTGGCTCGTCGACAGATTCGTCGGGGTGGCCGCGAACGGACAAGAGGAGCAAGAGCGGAATTTTGTTGACCATCAACAGAGATGTAAGCGGGTTGATGATATTGCCGAGCCCAGAGTTTTGAAGCGCAACGACGCCTCGCTGTCCTGAGAGAACCGCGCCAGCAGCTAGCGCAATTGCGCTGCCTTCATTGGCCGCAGGCACGGCCAGGAATCCAGGAGAGTCAGCCACTTGCTCAAATAGATCGCCAAAGATGGAACACGGTACCCCAGAAAAAATGCTGTACCCAGCCGCGCGGATCTTCGACAACAGAACGCGGGTTGGAATAGACATGTCGTGCTCACGCGATTCATAAGAGGAGCGGCGGAGTAAGTCGCTCCCCAAAGCGGTAGAGTCATAAGCGTCAGGCGATCTTTTTCGCAACGATGAGGCTGCGATTGCAGATGGATTTGTGGTAGTCGATCTCCTGGAAGCCGGTGCTCTCGAGCATGACCCGCATGTCCTCGAAGGAGTAACAGCAGCCCTCGTACCCCGTCGTAAGCAGCACGGAATATTCTGCTTCGGCAGCCGGAGACGGGTGGCCTCCGCGGTCGTCAGGGTGGCAGCTGTAAATTGCTATGCGACCGCCGCAAGTAATGCTGTCGAAAGACTTGCTCAGGAGCAGTTGGACCTTGTCAGGTCCCCAATTGTGAAGGACGTGCGAATAGAGGTGCAGGCTGGCGTCCCGGGGCAGGGGGTCGACGAACATGTCGCCAGCTATGACATGGGCACGACCCGGGTACAAATTGCGGTCAGTGAGACAGCTCCTTGCAAGTTGATCAACGGGTGGACGCTCAAAGATCGTTGCCGAGAGTGAAGAATAGCGCATCAACAAATGCGCAGAATAGACGCCTGATCCACCACCTACATCGAGCAAAGAAGTATCGTTCGTGCAGTCAAGCAGCTTCGCGAGGTGCGGAGCAAAGATCCGTCCGCGTTCCTCCATGCCTCGTGTGTTCAGATCGGCAAACTCATCCGTCTGCATCAATGCGTCCCAGGTCTTGGTTACGCCGCGCTCAATGTGCCAGGTGTCCGAGCCGTCTTGTCGCAGGATCTCATAAAGTTCCCGAACAGAAGGCTTATACTTCATCGTTGCAATATACGAGGTGATGTTGTCCGCGGAATTGCCACTCAGATACTGAACGGCGCTGGCCGTTGCGTGCAGCCGGCCGGATTGGTTGGAGATGAGGCCCCATGATTCGAGGAGTCGAACCATGGTCCGCGTTGGCCGCTCCCGAAGAGAGAAATGGAGTCGCAGTTCCGCCTCGGTGGCCGGGTGACCATCCAGGTAAGTAAAGAGATCAAGCCATGAGACCGCGGCGATATAGAGATCCGCGGCATACGAGCTGTCGCGCCACTTGATAATTTGTGAGATATCGGGAGGGTAGACAGAGGCGGCTTCAGAGATATGGGCGCGTGACGTCAGTGCAGACGATTGCATTTGCCGCAAGTCCTTAGAAAGATTTGTATCTGTGGATGAGTTATTGCTGATCTCGGCAAGCTCTAGCCCGACATTCGGCCAGCAATCAGTGACACACGTGCGTCATTTCAATCAATTGCTAGTATTGGTAGTTGACCTTTCGCAAACTCTTGCATCCCGCACGATGTTGTAGGAGTGGCGGCCAAGCTCCGAAAATCACAAGCTGCTCATGCGAACCAACAATCGTATGGCTCGGCAATCCATATCTGAGGAGCACTTTTGGATATGCTTAGCGATTATGCGGTCGCGACGCTCGTTCGAGGCAGTGCAAGAGGTTGCCAGCACCGAATTTGGTTGGCGCGCAACCGCTTGTGTGCGCTTATCGCTCGCATTCCGGTCGCGGCCGGATCGCTGTCGCGTTGTAGCGAAATGCATCCGGCTTTAGAGCGCGGTCTTCTCGACTCATCGAAAATGCTGCGACTCGCATTGGTGGCGCTGTCGCACCTCGGACGTGTGTCGCAACTGCTTCAAAGCGCGTGAGGCACCGCAATCGATCGCGGACGTCTAGTCGTTGTCTTTACGGTTGACTATCGCGACCTATGGGTACTGGTACGATACTTGCTGTTCTCCTCGCTAGATCTCAAAAGCGCGCAGGAGGAGAAATGAACCGGACCACGATCGGGGCCAATGGTGGAAATGGCGTGCATGCGACAGGGAAATTCGACGCCGTGGTCATCGGCGCCGGCGTCGCCGGGCTTTATCAACTCTACCGCCTCCGAGAGCTCGGGCTGCACGTCAGGGCGATCGATGCGGCCTCGGGTGTCGGCGGCACGTGGTATTGGAACCGATATCCCGGTGCGCGCGTCGATTCCGAAGGCCACGTCTATCAGTACCTTTTCTCCGAAAGTCTCTACAAAGGATGGAGCTGGAGCGAAAAGTTTCCGAGCCAGCCGGAAATCGAGCGCTGGCTGAATTACGTAGCGGACGAACTTGATCTGCGCAAAGACATTCAGTTCGGCACGACCGTCCAGAGCGCTCATTTCAATGAGGCGGCCGAACGATGGGTGGTCGCGACCGACAAGGGTGATGTGATAGACACCCAGTTTCTCGTCACCTGTTGCGGCATGCTCTCGGCGCCCCATGTGTCCTTCCCAGGGCAGGAGACGTTCAAAGGCCAGGTGTTTCATACGGCGCGATGGCCGCGACAGGTCGATCTTGCTGGCAAGCGTGTGGGCGTGGTCGGTATCGGAGCGACGGGCATCCAAGTGATCCAGACGATTGCGCAAGAAGTTGGCCATCTCAAGGTGTTCGTCCGCACGCCGCAATACATCATCCCTATGAACAATCCCAAATACGCCGCCGCAGACGTCGAAGCCTACAAGTCGAAGTTCAAAGCGCTTGCCGAGCGGCTGCCGCATACGTTCACGGGCTTCGAATACGATGTTGAGCACGCCTGGGCCGATCTGTCCCCGCAACAGCGCCGCAAGGTGATCAAAGACTGCTGGAACGACGGTTCTGTGAAGTTGTGGATCTCGTCCTTCATTGAGCTTTTCTTCGATGAAGCAGTGAACGGGGAGATCTCCGAATTCGTGCGCGCAAAAATGCGCGAGCGGCTAAGGGATCCCAAGCTGTGCGACCTGCTGATCCCAGCCGAATACGGATTCGGTACCCATCTGGTACCTTTGGAGCAGGGTTTCCTCGAGGCATTCCATCGACCCAATGTGGAAATTGTTAGCGTCAAGACCAACGCAATCGAGCGCATCGCGGCCGAAGGCATCCAGACGGCCGACGGCACGATTCACCCGCTCGACGTCATCATCCTGGCGACCGGATTCGACGCAGGAACGGGCGCTTTGACCCGCATCGACATCCGCGGTCGCGATGGACGATCATTGAAGGAGGAGTGGGGCAGAGACATCCGGACCACTATGGGCTTGCAGGTGCACGGCTATCCCAATCTCTTCACGACCGCGGTGCCGCTTGCTCCATCGGCTGCGCTTTGCAACATGACCACCTGCCTGCAGCAGCAGGTCGAGTGGATAACCGGATGCATCAGCTACCTCGGTGGCAAGAACTTGAACGTGATCGAGCCGACCAAAGAGGTGGAAGATCAATGGGTGGCGCATCATGATGAGACTGCCAACGAGATGTTAATCGCCAAGACCAATTCCTGGTACTTGGGATCGAATGTCGAAGGGAAACCGCGCCGGGTCCTCTCCTACACGGGCGGCGTTGGCAGCTATCGACGAAAATGCGGCGAAGTCGCCGCAAGCGGGTATCAGGGCTTTGCCATGCATTAGCTCCATACTTAAGCCGAATCCGTCGCGAGCAGTCGCGAGATTCAAGAGTTCCCCTTGATGGCTTGTTTCGATTGGGAAAATGGAGCCGTGACGGGAGTATTATCAAATCTGCGGGTCGTCGAGATTGGCAGCGCGGCGGCAACTAGCTATTGCGCGCGATTGTTCGCCGACTTCGGCGCGGATGTTCAGAAGATCGAGCCGCCGGCGGGCGATCCACTTCGCTATTTCGCGCCGCTCACTCCAATGGGCCAAAGCGCTTGGTTCGCGTTCCTGAACTTTAATAAGTCAAGCACGATCATCGATCCCGCTGCCCCGAATGCGATCGCGCGGCTGACTGCAATGATCGAGAATTGCGACATTCTAATTGATGGCAGGGACATTGATCCGGCGGATTGCCCGTCCATTGACGTCGCTGCGATCCGCAAACGACGATCCAGATTGATCTACCTCCAAGCGAGCTGGTTCGGCCGCGAGGGTCCTTATGCAGGATTTGCTGCAACCGATACGACGATCCGCGCGCTCGCCGGCCTCATCAAGCTGGTTGGACCGGTGGAGGGGCCACCATTGCACGCGCCCGATTTCCAGACTGGTATCCTCGGTGGCCTGTGGGGGTTTATCGCCGCAGCTTCTTCGGCGGTTGCGCAAATTGAGGGCGAAGCAGGGCCGTCGTGGTCGGTCAGTATCTTCGAATCGAGTCTGGCTATCAGCGAATATCTCATGTTCGAGGCGTTTGCGCGCGGCGAGGTCGTGCATCGGATTGGTATTAACCGCTTCTGGCCGGTTTTCCCGGGCGGCATTTACGAAACCCAGAAAGGCTGGCTCGGCGTGACGACATTCACGCCGGCGCAGTGGCGCGCATTCTGCGACATGCTCGGCCTGTCCGGTTTGCGCGATAATCCGGCGCTGGTCCTTGGCGAAGAGCGTCTGAAGCACATCGAGAGGATCGAACGACAGTTCGTGCCAAGGCTCAAGGCGCGGACAGCACAGGAGTGGTTTGCGGAGGGACTGAAGCGTAGGATCCCGATCGTGCCGGTGCCCGACACGTCCGATCTGCTCCTCGATACCGAGAAAAGGGCGCGCTGCGCAATCGTGCCTGTCGTCCTTGGCCAAGAAGAGGGCAGGACCGCTGGGTCGATGCAGCGGCTGACATTGACGCCGCCGCGCCGAGGAGGCAAGGTTCCGGCGCCCGGCGAGCAGCAAAGTTTCGCGGGCAGCCGAGAGCGGCAATCCTTGGCTGCGTCGCGGACGCTTAGGAGCATGGGTGCCGGCCGGCAGCCCTTGCGTGGAATTCGCGTCATTGACTTCACGATGGGCTGGGCAGGCCCGTTGTGCACGCGCACCCTGGCTGATCTTGGTGCGGACGTCATCAAGATCGAGTCCACCCAGTACCCGGATTGGTGGCGCGGTGTTGACCGGCGGCCCGCTTACGTTGACGCTCAGATGTACGAAAGGGCGCAAGCCTTCTGCATCATGAACCGCAACAAACGCGGTATCACGCTTGACCTCACGCAGCCCCAAGGCCTTGCTCTTGCCAAGCGTCTTTTGGTGGGGGCCGATGTTGTCGTAGACAATTATTCTGTTGATGTGCTGCCGAAACTCGGGCTCGGCCACGATGTGCTCCAAAAGCTCAATCCTCGACTTGTCGTGTTGTCCATGTCAGCGTTTGGCGCGAAAAGCCTCTATCGCGATTGCCGTGCCTACGGCTCCACCCTGGAGCAGGGTTCTGGGTTGCCGAACGTAGTCGGAAACGCGGCTGGGCCACCCGTGATGAGCCACGTCGCCTTTGGGGATGCCGTTGGCGGGTTGAACGGTTGTGCTGCGGTTCTGGTCGCGCTGTTTCACGCCCGCAAAACCGGGCTGGGACAGTTCATCGACCTTGCCCAGATCGAATGCATGATGCCGTTTGTGGCGCCGTGGATCACTGTTCACTCGATCGGCGGTATGCCTCCGCCAAGGTACGGTACTCGACATCCCCAGTTCGTGCCGCATGGCTGCTTCCGCTGCGTGGGTGAGGACAGCTGGGTCATGATAGCCGCAAGCGACGAGAACATGTGGCAAAGGCTCGCCATCCTCATTGGACGGTCAGACTGGGCGATAGACGCCTCGCTGAGATCTGCGGAAGCTCGCCGCGGCATTGAAGACGAAATAGAGAGCGCCATCGAAGCCTGGACGATTACCCGCGATGCGGATCAGGCCATGTCAGAGTTGCAGGCGGAACGAATTGCGGCCGGCGTGGCCCGACAGCCAACTGACCTGCTCAAGGACCCACATCTCAGGTCGCGCGCATTTCTACAGGATATCGAACGTGCCTTCATTGGCATGCACCCACAGCCCTCAATACCGATCCGCGACGGCTCATTGCCCTTTGCGATCCGCACAGCGGCACCAACGCTCGGAGAGCACAACAGCGAGATCCTATCGGAACTTCTCGGGCTTTCCGAGACGGAGATCGCGCAATTGGCGTTGGAAGGCATCATCGGGACGGCGATGGTCTCCGAGGGAAACTAGCAAAAGCAAACGACGTGTCGTGAACATGATAGATCGGCCGCCCATTTCGTTTCCGAAGTCTTATGAAAAGGCACAAGGCACGCATGCCTGGGGCGGATAGTCGTCGACGTTACCTCGACCGGAGACTGAATGCGATTTCTATGCAGTATCGACACCTGATCGGATAGGGGCGATCCCAACCCGTAACAAGGTTACTCCTGAATCTCATGCTCTGAGCCTTCCGCGCCGCTTATCGCACTGCAGGAGTTGAACCAATGCATCCGATGCGTACTGCCCCCAAAGAGCTTTTCGCGCCAATTTCGTGTTCGCAGGATTTGAAGCAGGCGACGACATCTCCTCCTGACCGCAGGCACGCCTGCGCGATTACCGGCGATAGATCCCAGCTATGTCCTTCGACGATCTAATGGTCTGGCAATTGGCCCAGCTCTTGCTCCACGTCCTACCGCCACCGTGAAGCTTCACCGTCGGAATTATCCGCCGTAGAGCATTCCGATGCGAGATGCTTTCAGTGTGTCAAACGACTGGTAAATCGAAAGCGTGACCTCACTCATCAGTGACGGCTGGATTCACATCGCTATGCGGCTTCGGACGCTATCTCGCCTCAAGCACATGGGAGGGAGAATGGCATGACCGACGCTAATGCGACCGACACGGAACTCTCGCCCGACCGGGACTTCTCAGTCCGTCGACGACTATTCTTTCTCGAAGTGAGCACCAACCGTATTCAAGCGATGAATCCGGATGGTTCCGGTAGAAAGGTTGTTGTCGCCGATTGTCAGCTTCCTGACGGAATCGCCATCGATGTCGGCAATAGTCACATCTATTGGACCAACATGGGGTCCGGTGTCGCCGTCAACGATGGTTCGATCGAGCGCGTAAATATTGATGGAAGCGCTCGCAAAGTCATCGTTCCGCCCGGCGTCACGTTCACACCGAAGCAGATCCAGATCGATCAGAGAGGCGGCAAGCTCTACTGGTGTGACCGCGAAGGGATGCAGGTTATGCGGTGCAATCTCGACGGCTCTGAGATAGAGACGCTGATCGAGGCAGGCCGCGGTGACATGGACCGGCGCGACCCGACCAGGTGGTGCATCGGCGTCACGATCGACACCGAGCGCCGCAAAATCTACTGGTCGCAAAAAGGTCCTGACAATGCCGGCCGGGGCCGAATCTTCCGCGCCGACATTGACATCCCCAGGGGTGAACACCCGGCAAACCGCTCCGACATCGAGGTGCTGTTCAATGGCTTGCCGGAACCGATTCACCTTGAATTCGATCTGGCGAACCGCGTGCTCTATTGGACCGACCGCGGTGATCCTCCGCGTGGCAACACAGTCAATCGCGCGCGTGTCGACATAAGGACGGAGCCTGAGATCCTGATCACGCACCTGATGGAGGGTATCGGCATCGCGCTCGACGTTGCCGGCAACCAGATGTTCATCACAGACCTCGCCGGTTCGATCTATTCCGCCGATCTCGATGGAAAGAACAAACGCAATCTCCTTTGGTCTCAGGGAAATTTCACCGGCATCGGGTATGCCGAAATATAACCATCGAGGAATTGAAATGACCGGAAACAAGCCGGTTTCGACAACGCGCCGTCGTCGGCACCGACCTGTTGGCACGAGCTGGACGGCGCTGTTTGCCACAAGAGCACAGATCGTCGCAAACGCCATAGCACTGAAGGCAGAAGGCACGCTGAGGCAGTTCGCGGCGTCCGACGCTCAAGCGGTTGGGCCTCGCGTCCGAAGCGCCGCTCTCGACCCGCAAAGTTCGCGACCTCACTCGCATAAGGTGCCGACGGCACCGTTCTCGTCCGGAACAACGAGCCCGAACGGCTCAAACGACCGGAATGAACGCCGGGTGTTGGAGGCTTCGACTTGCCGCAGAGGTCACTTGCCTGGACGTCTAGCGTCAAAGCGTTCTTGAGCGAAGTGGTCAGATCCGCCCATAAGTGACTTCAGCAGTCGATGTCAGGAGACGAAGTATGAACTTTGAGCGCAAGGTTATTGTCACGATTGCGCCAACGGGAGGCGTGGTGAAAAAATCTCAAAACCCGCACCTTCCGACCCAGCCTAGCGAGATCGCCGAGGATGTGTATAGGTGCTACGATGCGGGCGCATCTATTGTGGCATTGCATGCGCGCAGGCAGGACGATGGCGCGACCTGTAGTTCGGAGATCTACCAGGACATCAACTCCCGGATCCTGACAAAGTGCGGCATCATCATCAATAACAGCACGGGCGGGGGCATCGATGGAGATATGGTGCGATCCATCGGGGCCGGGCTCGATGAGGTTATATTCGAACAGCGTCTAAAAGGCTTCGAAGCCGGCGCTGACATGGCGACATTTGGCGCTCATACCGTTCTGGCCAGCTTTGGTGGCCGTGAGATTGTCGTTAACACCTCGCCCACCCGCTGCAACATCATGGCAAAACGATTCCAAAAGACGGGCATCAAGCCTGAATGGGAATGTTTCTCACTTTCTCATCTTCTCCAAGATCCGATACGCCTTATCAATAAAGGGTTCGACAAGCCGCCCTATTGGATCAATTTCGTTCTTGGCGCTGATCGCGGAATCCAAGGGGGATTGCCGTACACTCCGCAGATTCTCGACATGCTCATCGGGAATCTTCCAAAAGGAGCGATGTTTTGCGTTAGCGGCGTCGGTCGAGCTCAGTTGCCGGCAACAACTCATGCGGTGCTCGCCGGCGGCCACGTTCGCGTCGGACTCGAAGACAATCTGTACCTCGAGCCGGGTATACTTGCCACTAACGTGCGGCTCGTCGAAAGAACGGTAAGAATTATCCGAGAACTCGGGTACGAGCCCGCCACCGCAGTGGAAGCGCGCACGATGCTCGGGCTTGCGCCACGCAAATAGTCCGGTATCGACAGTTCCCAATCGGAAGATGACTCGTTGATCCGATGACCGGCTCTCGACAGGTCCTGAGCATGAGCGTCAATCGTGCAAAGTGTTGTTGATCTTTGAAAATGAGCGATCGGCAACCTGTGGCAAAGACCCTCGAGTTTCAGCCTGGTATCGCCGCGCAGCTTCGGTCCTCGAAAAAGGCGTGACGTCGGCGTCATTTGTAGGAGCAGAACGAGTGGTAGTATCCGTTGCTGCCCAATGTCATAGCAACCATGAGGCGAGCTCTAACCTGGTCGCGAGCGCTGTTGCCAAAAACACGCGGCGGTTGGTGCCACTTTTGGGTCTTGCCTATCTCTTCAACAACCTTGACCGGACCAGCGTCGGCATCGCTGCGCTGCAGATGAACGAAGCCATCGGCTTGAGCGCCTCACAATTCGGCTGGGGGGCGGGGATCCTCTTCTTTGGTTACTGCGTGCTGGAAGTCCCCAGCAACATGATGATGTATCGTTTCGGCGCGCGCCGCTGGCTCGCCCGCATTATGATGACCTGGGGCCTTGCAGCCGCGGCGACGGCATTCGCCGTTGGACCATACAGTTTCTACGTGATCCGCTTCCTTCTGGGCGTGTTTGAAGCAGGCTTCTTCCCCGGCGTCATTTGGTACATCTCAATTTGGTTTCCGGCGCGAACCCGAACGGGCGTTCTTGCCTGGTTCATGGCTGCAACACCGCTGTCAGCGTTGATCGGCAATCCAGTCTCGGCTTTGCTATTAGAAATGGACGGAGTGTGGAGACTGGCCGGCTGGCAGTGGATGTTTTTGATCGAAGGCCTTCCGGCCTGCCTGCTCGGGGTTCTATGCCTCGTCCTGCTTGCCGACACGCCGGACAGGGCCTCGTGGCTGACGCCCACCGAGCGTGATGCGTTGCTGAACGAGCTCGCAACGGAGAAGGACAAGAAGGTCAAGAAGGATCTCTGGGCCGCGATGAAGGACGTCCGCGTGCTCATGTTGACGGGCATCACTTTCGCATTCACGATCGGTTCTTATGGGATCGGCGTCTGGCTCCCCCTGATGCTAAAGAGCCACAACTTGAACAACACGCAGGTCGGTTGGCTCTCGGCCGTGCCCTATCTCTTTGTCACGATAGGCATGTTGTTCTGGGCGCGCCTTGTCGATCGTAAGGGGTACAGGATCTACAACCTGATCGCCGCATTGATGCTTGGCGCGACCGGACTTGTCGTTTCGGTGATGCTCACCTCGCTCGTGTCGGCCCTCACATGCATGACGCTTGCTCTGATCGGCACGATCTCCGCGCGGACGATCCTCTACACGATGCCGCAGAGTTTCCTTACCGGCGCTGCTGCTGCTGGAGGCATCGCATTCATCAATTCCATTGGTGCCTTTGGCGCCTTCGTCGGCCCGTACATGGTTGGCGTTCTTAGGGATGCGACGGGATCCTTTGATATCGGTATGATCGCAATGGCATTCATCCTGGTTGTTGCAACCGGCATCGCCGGCAGCCTTAGGCCGGTGGTTACCTATGGTGATGACGTTTCTTTCTGAGCGGACCACCTGAGGAGAGGCCCCTCCAACCAATCGTGAAGCCGCAGTCGTAGCGTCTGCTGAACGACTGATTGGAAATCGCTGCTGCTTCTCACGTCGTCTGAAACGGTCCTCACCGGACTCCTGGCAGATGCAATTGGCCGCGCCCGCGCATCTCGCTGCCAAGCGACCCAGCGAGGCTGCAACGGGCGCGACCGGCTCGCTCGGCGGAACTGCAATTTGTCGGAGTTCCTCCATTGAAGCGAGTGCATTTGATCCAGAAACGGATCGGCGCTCCGCCAAATGAACGCAACTCTAACTACCGAGCTCGCGCTTGCATCAAGAAGCCTTGCGAAGTTCGCGCGCCGCCGCGACCATGTTGACGAGCGCCGGGCGGACTTCCTCCCATTTGCGGGTCTTCAGGCCGCAATCAGGATTGATCCAGAGCTGCGAGTCCGACAGGCGTTGGCGGGCCAAGGCGATGAGATCTCCGATCTCAGTGGCTTCGGGAACGCGCGGCGAGTGGATGTCATAGACGCCGGGGCCGATGTCGTTCGGGTATTTGAAGGCCGTGAACGCATCAAGCAGCTCCATCTTAGAACGCGACGTCTCGATCGAGATGACATCTGCGTCCATCGCTGCAATTGCACCGATGATGGCGTTGAACTCCGAATAGCACATGTGGGTGTGGATCTGCGTCGCATCTGCGACGCCGGAGGAGCAGATGTGGAAGCTTTCCACAGCCCAGTCGAGATAGGCCTTCCAGTCGGATCGGCGCAGGGGCAAGCCTTCGCGTAGCGCGGCCTCGTCGATCTGGATCATGGTCGCGCCGGCCTTTTCGAGGTCGCCGACCTCGTCGCGGATCGCAAGCGCGATCTGGCGGCAGGTCTTGCTGCGCGGTAGGTCATCGCGGACGAATGACCAGTTCAGGATCGTCACCGGCCCGGTGAGCATTGCTTTCATCGGTTTCTTGGTCAGCGATTGCGCGTAGCGCCACCATTCGACAGTCATGGGCTTCGGTCGCGAGACATCGCCGAACAGAACCGGCGGGCGAACGTAGCGCGAGCCGTAGGACTGCACCCAGCCGTGTTGGGTAAACACGAAGCCGGAGAGCTGCTCGCCGAAATACTGCACCATGTCGTTGCGCTCGAATTCGCCATGCACGAGCACGTCGAGGCCGATGTCTTCCTGCCACTGCACCGTACGGGCCGTCTCCGCCTTGAGGAATTGCTCGTATTGCGCGTCCGTCAGTTTTCCTTTGGCATGAGCAGCGCGAGCGTTGCGAACGTCGGCGGTCTGCGGGAACGAGCCGATCGTCGTCGTCGGAAAGGCCGGCAGACCAAAGCGCTTGCGCTGGACCTCTGCGCGGTTGGCAAAAGCGCTGGTACGGCGGCGCATGGCGTCGTCGATCGCCGCCATTCTCTGTGCAACGATCGCGTCGTGGATTTTCGGGGAGGTCTCGCGCGCCGTCGCCGCTAGATCGGATGCGGTCAGCGCGGCTGCGACACTCGCCTCGCCTGCGAGCGCCTTCGCGATGACCGTGAGCTCGCCGATCTTCTGCACCGAGAAGGCAAGCCAGCTCTTCACGTCCGGATCGAGATCGGTCTCGAGCTCAAGATCGATTGGGACATGCAGGAGCGAGCAGGAGGGTGCGAGCTGCACGCGATCCCTGCCGAACTTTGCAATGACGGGTTTGAACCGCTCGATCAGTGCCGATAGGTCAGAACGCCACACGTTGCGGCCATCGATGACGCCGAGCGAAACCACGAGGTCCGCGCGGGCGCCGCATTCAATCTGGCTCAATTGTTGGGGAGCTCGGATAAGATCGACGTGCAGTCCAGCCACAGGTAGCTTCAGAGCGGTCGCCAGGTTGTCGCCGATCGCTCCGAAATAGGTGGCCAGCATGATCTTGATGGCAGGTACCTCATTGGCGACACACCCATAAGCACGCTGAAGCGCATTCCGCGTTGTCTCGTCGAGATCAAGCACCAGGCACGGCTCGTCAAGCTGGACCCACTCGGCTCCGCGTTTCGCCAGCTCCTTGAGAACCTCGACATAGACGGGCAGGAGACTATCGAGCAGCGAGATCGGATCAAACGCCGGATCAGCGCTCTTGCCGAGCTTCAGGAAGGTGACCGGTCCTACCAGAACGGGACGCGTTTGATAGCCAAGGGCTTTCGCCTCCTCATATTCCTCGATCGGCTTTCGGCAGGAGAGCCTGAAGATCTGACCTTTATGGAATTCGGGCACCATGTAATGGTAGTTGGTATCGAACCACTTGGTCATCTCCTGCGCGGCGGACCCGCCGGCGTCATTGCGGTGACTGCTACTTGCTTCATGCTCCCCGCCTTGAGAGCCGCGCGCCATGGCGAAATAGGTCTTCAGCGGGACCGGACCTACCTCCCAGCCATACGCCTCGGGAATGGCGCCCACCATGACGCTGGTATCGAGAACCTGATCATAGAGTGAAAAGTCATTTGACGGGATGACGGTGACGCCGAGCGAGTGCTGACGCGCCCAATTGGCGACACGAAGACCGGCCGCAGCTTCAAGAAGCTGCCGGCTGCTGATCTTGCCGGCCCAATAGCCTTCGAGTGCCAACTTGAGTTCGCGGCGTGGCCCGATACGTGGCATACCGAGAGTTGCGACAGGAAGTGAGAGAAGAGACATAGCATTAACCCCATTATGGTGGGGGCAAAGGCCATGGCGGACGCGGGCAGGAGGGGCCGCGAAAGCGCCTGCTGCTTGGCGTACCACCGGACACCCCGCCCGTGGACGTTTATGTTGTCGGGGCAGGTCTCCTGGCTCGCGGGTCATCGCCTGCATCCGGCCTTCCCGAAGCATCTGCTTCAGTGACACGTGTGGATGCGGACTCGCCGCTTACAGTTGCGGGGGCAGCGCCGGCATTGCTTCAATCCTGAACGGATCGTGAGCGCACCGGCTTCCCTCTTAGCTCCAGATCGAAGCGAGACCTGGAGAACCTCGACGCCTTCGATTTATCTGCAACCGAGGCCGTACGTCAACCTCGAAGGAGGACCACCTTTTCTGCGGCATGCTGCCGCGAATACGGCCTCAACAATGGAGGTCACTCCAAACGAACAGCCTGACGATGGGGTGCAAAAACCAAATTTTGACCAGCGCCCCGACGGCCATTGTTGTCGATCGGCTTGGCCGCCCTGTCCGATCTCGAGCGTTCTCATGTCCTTATCCAACACCATGAGTTTCTTGTTCGTTCGGCACTGGGCGGCAATTTCTGCATCGATCATCCAGCGAAGTCTAAACCTTTGTGCCCCGGTCAACTACCAATCTTAGCAATTGATCGAACCGGCAGATCGGTCAATCATGGATGAAAGACCTTCACGTAGGCCTCCTCACCTGTCGCAGACCCCGTAAAGAGCGCACGAGGGTGGCTCGTCACCGTCGCCAGTGGAGTTTGGCGGATCCCGCTATGCGGTCCAGCAATTTGGCGCTCGACAGCTCCTATCGCAGCTGAACAGCTGGTCTAGCGAACAAGCCGCGAATTTGGAGAGTTCCGCTATGAGTGCAACGGGCTTGTCGGACAATGTCATTCCTCGCGCCGACATCGTCAAACGCGCAGCGCGCATCGGAGCGGAAATCCGAAACATCAAGCTGTCGGGCGATTTGCCGGACCAGACGATCGCCGCAATCAACGAGCTGCTGCTCGAGAACAAGGTGATCTTCTTTCGCGACCAGGGTCATCTCGACGACGCCGAGCAGGAGCGCTTTGCTCTTCGTTTCGGAAGTCCGGCATGTCATCCGACGCTCGGTGCCATTAAGGGGACGGCGTCGATTATCGAGCTTGATTCGGTCCGCGCCGGCAGCCGGGCCGACTTGTGGCACACCGATGGGACCTTCGTCGATGGCTACCCTAAGATCGCGGTGCTGCGTGGCGTTGTGATGCCACCGTTCGGTGGCGATACGGTCTGGTCAAACACCGTCACAGCCTACCTCGACCTGGCACCGCCGCTGCAACGGCTTGCGGACAAGCTCTGGGCCGTTCACAGCAACGCCTTCGACTACGCGATAATGCCCCGCGCCAGCGAGCTCGACAAG
Organism: Bradyrhizobium sp. CCGUVB23; assembly: GCF_024199885.1. Taxonomy (NCBI): domain Bacteria; kingdom Pseudomonadati; phylum Pseudomonadota; class Alphaproteobacteria; order Hyphomicrobiales; family Nitrobacteraceae; genus Bradyrhizobium; species Bradyrhizobium sp. CCGUVB23. The sequence goes on along the minus strand of NZ_JANADQ010000001.1, from coordinate 1,924,410 downwards.
AAGCACTTGGACGAAGTCTTCACCAAAACGATCTATCAGACTGAACATCCAGTCGTGCGCGTCCACCCCGAGACCGGCGAACGCACGCTGCTCCTCGGCGCCCTGGTGCAACGTTTTGTTGGCATCCCGAAATACGACGGCCAGAAGCTGTTTGATCTGTTTCAGTCTCATATCACTGCGCTCGAAAACACCGTGCGCTGGAGTTGGAAGGAAGGTGATGTGGCGATGTGGGACAATCGCGCCACACAACACTACGCGGTGAACGATTACGGCGATCAGCATCGGGTCGTTCGTCGCGCCACCGTCGCGGGCGAGGTACCCGTCAGCATCGATGGTCAGAGCAGCGTAACGCGCATCAAGACAGCAAAAGAGCCGGCCCCGGAGGTCGCCTAGCCGGTCCAAAGGATTGACCGCGGTCCGGCGATGCAAACTCTGCCTTTGTCATCCATCCCTGTATGCAGCATTCTTCAGCTCGGTTCGCCATCGCATTGAACGATGTCATTGAAAGCCATCGTGCCAGCGGCATGGATTCCCGGAGAGGCTGCATCGAGTTTGTTGGAGCTGAGTAAACCTGCAAATGAATGAACCGCAAGAGGCGGAACGTGAGTTATGTCGCGTCAGCACAGGCGATCTTCTTTCGAAAGAATGCCCTCCTTTAGGTTTCCTGCGCGTCTCTCGATCGGTTTTCTCACGCGTATTGACCCCGACATTTGCCGAGCCCCACGTCTTCTGAACCAGAGTCAGCACGTTTCGTTCGTCTTGGGCGACCCAATCCATAGCTATTCAGTAGATTGAAGGTTGTCGTCGATCCGCGCAAATTTATTGCGCGTCAGCAAAACTGGCCTGCCGCTCTGCAAGCGCTTCCGCGGTGGTCTATCCCATGTCTTTGCGAAGCACACTATGAGCGGGAAAGCCAACCTCCCCCAGCAGACGATCCGACGACTTCGTGGCGACGACGCCAAGAGCGTGCTTTGCGCGTCTCGGTGTCTTTAAACGAGCCAACGTCCTGAAATGATTTTTACATCCACCTCTCGGCGCTAATGCCCTGGAGAAGCGAGTATCCAATCGATCGCGCTGTCCGTTGGAATGAGCACGCGAATCGCTAAGCAGCGCCTTGCGCCCGGTCACCTACCAACCTTGGCAATTGATGCAGCTGGCGGGCACATGGCAATTGTGCGTCAACGAAAGTGGTGCCTCTCACGTCAAGGAAGTCGGGATGCAATATGGATCTGGCCGCAGCGACGGGCCTGATGAATCTGCTGTCTCGTCATCTGCGGCTATGGGGTCTACTTCTATCGCAATCTCTCTCGTTTCATGGAAGCCGATAGCAAACTGTCTTGCGCGATCGTCGAGCACTCAGGCGTCAAAGGTCTCGTGGCTTCGGGCTCGTCAGTTTCCTTGTCTCGCGGCTCACGCGTGAAGACGAAAGTTCATGAAGCGAGCGCGCAGCGATGGTTTGCTGTTGCACTGTCTCTCGCGGCGAGTACCGTCGGGGGAGCGGCGGGAGCAGAAGCTGCCAATGAGCCTAGCCCCAAAAACGACACTTCGAGTGAGATTGCGCCGGAAAGAATTCAAAAGAAAAACCTTGCGGCTATCAAATCCCGAAGCGGCCGGTTCCAACGAGCCGGGCGTCTCATCACTAACGCGGCGCCCGCACAGAATACGAATTTGCTTGCGCCAAAATCCGACGGTGCGGCTCTGCTTAGGAAGAATGGAACTCAGAAGAAGACCGCGCCCTTTTCAAAGTTCGCGCACCTCCAGGAAAAAGGTATGTGGCTCAATATTCCCGGGCCGGCCGATACGATAGATCAGGATTACGGCGGCGTTAGATCTGCGCTGGGAGAGGTCGGGATCGGCTATGTCGGCGGGACAGTAAATACCTTCGTAGTCAATCAACTGCCGGATGCAGCGAGAAGCACCATCCGCGATCAGTTATATGTCGGCCAGAACCCGACGTTTAATACCCTAAACTTCATGATCGTGACGTACGATCTCAGCCGCCTTGGGATTCCCGATGGTCAGATCATCTTGGGAGCCCAGCAGCAATATTGGACATGGAAGCCCGGCGGGCCAGATAGGGTCGGGATCAATACGATTGCCTACTATCAGACCGCTTTCGACGGGAAGCTCGAACTCAAATTCGGTTACCTCAGAAACATAAATGAGTTCGTAGGCACGGTGGTCGGAGGGAACGCAGCAGTCAACGTGTTTGGAGCATCATCGAATATCTTGTACCAAGCAGGCATGAGCAACAATGCGGCGCCGACGCCAGCTCTGAATCTGAAGTACAATTTTGATGATCGCTTCTACAATAAAGCCTCAATACAACGTTCCCTCAGCCCAGACGGTCAATCTGCGCAGATCGCTGAAAATCCGACCGGCTTGAACTGGAGCACGACCAACGCGGGCGTTCTTTTTCTCGACGAAACCGGCTACAAGAACAAGGCTGCTCCAGGCTTGCCCGAGACTTGGTTGCGGGCTGGTGCCGGATTCAACAATAGCAGCTTCACGGACTTGCAGCGTCCGACTCAACCGAGAGCCAGCGGAAATAGCATCTATTACATCGCGGCGGATAGGCAGCTCTGGCAGTCTGATGCCCAAGGCTCGGCAGCTCGTGGCATCTATGCGGGATTGTCCGTCATGTACGCGCCGCCTGGCTTAAATCGAGTCAGCCAGTACTATGAGCTTCGTCTTTATGCGAAGGGACTGTTTGACAGCCGGCCGCACGATCAGATTGCTATTGTTGCCACCAACACTGCGTGGAGTAACTTCGCAGTGGATGCTGCCTTGGCCAAGGGCCATCTTGCGCATCGCGACAGTACGGCGATTTCTGGAACATACACGGCGCATCTGGCGCCCGGGATATATTCAAGCTTGGGACTGACATACATCAATAATCCGACAAGCATCACATACACACCCCGTACGGGACATGCGTTGAACTTGTTGGTGTCCACGTCGATGTTCTTCTAAGCTGCGAGAACTTTGATGATGTCTGTGTGCGCTATGCTCGCTACGTGAAGGCGGATATCGCACGCTAGTGCGCCACCGCATAGAAAGAACTGTGAGCCATGTCGCGACCTTCGTCTTTTCAGCTGGTCGCCTAACGTGGCTTCTTAGGCCCGATCCAGCCCCGCATCAGGCGAATCAGGGCAGACGGCATGCGCCATTGCCCAGAAGCGTTGTATGTCGGCTGCTTAGTTCCCGTGTTCAGGGAAGCGAAAAATGCAACGTTTCGGCAAAGCGCGCGGTATTGGAGGAGGACAGCTGCAGATGTCAAAGCGGCGCTCGAGCGAATCTCACCTGAGCAACTAAGGTGTGACCTTGCCCCAATTTGCGGCGGTGTCCAAACGGTGCCGCTGTTTGAGCCAGAGCCGCATCTCGCGCAAAGTGTCGTGCTCTGGTGAACGGATATCGGGTATCGATAATCACCCTCTGAAAGATGAAAGCGTTGTTGTCATGGGGCAGAGTCGAATCGAAGAAGACCTTCTTGGAGAGAGAGAGCTGCCTGCGGACGCGCTCTATGGGATCCATACACTTCGGGCTCTGGAGAATTTTCCACTCACGGGCCGTACGATTGCGACGCTGCCTGAGTTTGTTGCTACAATGGCGATGGTGAAAGAAGCAGCGGCGCGCGCCAATCAAGAGATCGGTGCGCTTTCAACCGATCAGGCGAAAGCCATCATCCAGGCCTGCCAGGAGCTCCGCGCCGGTAAGTACGATGCTCACCTCATGGTCGACGTACTCGAAGGCTCAGGTGGCACATCGTCCAACATGAACGTCAACGAGGTAATCGCAAACCTAGCCGCGCGGCTCGCCGGAAAGCCGGTTGGTAGCTACGCCTTCGTCCATCCAAATGATCACGTCAATCTCGGTCAATCCACCAATGACGTCCTTCCGACGGCCATGAGGCTTGCGGCCTTTCGAGTATCGGAGGGGACGTCGCCCGCCTTGATGCAATTGGCCGGTGCATTCTCCGACAAGAAGAAGGAGTATTGCGAAACCCTGCGGCTCGGCCGGACATGTTTGCAAGATGCAGTTCCAATGCTGTTCGGTCAAACATTCGGGGGATATGAGGCGGTTGTAGAACGCCACGCGAGACATGTGGAGGAGCTCCGCCGCCAACTTCTGGTCGTTCCGCTCGGCGGAACTGCCGTCGGGACCGGCTTGAATTCCAGACCGGGCTACAAAGAGGCGGCCTTTCGACAGCTGTCAAACCTGTTTGGCGACGAGGTCAAACCAGCGGCCGATCCATTTGACGCAATGCAGAACTTAGATGCGTGCGCTCGGCTGTCAGCTGAACTTCGAAATTCAGCAAATTCCCTTTGCAAGATCGCCAACGACCTCACTGTCCTCTCGTCAGGTCCTGGCGGCGCTATCGGAGAGATCGCGCTGCCAGCGATTCAGGCTGGATCTTCGATCATGCCTGGCAAGGTAAATCCAGTGGTTCCTATCGCGGTTTGCCAAGCAGCTTTTGCCATCGCCGGGAACGATGCTGCCATCGCAATGGCCTGCCAACAAGGGCTGCTGGAGATCAATTGTTACGGTATGCTAGTCTGCGATCGCCTGATCGATTCCATCACTCTCCTCCAACGTTCGACGACTATCTTCCTCGAACGTTGCGTACGCTCGCTTTCAGTCAACGAGGAGCGGTGCCGACATAATCTGCTGGCTTCGAATGCACTAGCAACAGCGCTGGTGCCCGAGTTCGGGTATGCAAGTGTCGCCGCGATGGTGCGGACCGCGCTCAACGAACATCGATCGTTTCTCGATATCGCCATCGAGCGTGGCTTGCTGGGGCAGAAAGACGTCCACTCGCTCATGCGCCGCGCTGCGGTTGAATCGACAAGCACGGAGTGAGGCAGATCGGCGAGGGAGACGAAGCGCAATTCAGGGAGGAGGATTCGGGCGTTCTGCTTGGACGCTTCCGCCTTCATCGTCGGATTGTGTTTCTGTGGTGGAGAGAGTGCCCAAGGGCTTGAACGATCCGTTGTCGGGGTCGTGATAGCGAGATGCCAACGCGCGACTCTCATTTTCAAGTTACCCAATTTTACCCAACCTTTGTCTTGAAAGGCCGCTAACGGCGAAAGAATGGCGGCCAGCCTTCGCGCTGCTGCGCGCCTTTCGGGAAGAGGAAGGCGAGTGGTTTTGCGGGCCAAAGAGCCCATCGGAGGGAAAAATGCCACGGAAGCTTGCCGCTTTTCGCGGCCATTCGGCCAATTTTGCCAGAAGAGCTCTGATCTGCTCCACGCTTTGGGCCGGAACAGCCGTAGTGGTTACGCAAGCCAATGCGGACGACATCAACTGGCGGCAGTTCGAGGGTACGTCGATCGTCTGGGCATACGACATTCATCCGTATGCCGACGCGGTCGCAGCCCAGATGCTGGAGTTCGAGAAGCTCACGGGGATCAAGGTGACGCCGTAGCTTTATCCGGACGATGCCTATTGGAATAAGCTGACGATCCAGCTCAGCAGAAAGTCACCAAGCTGGGATGTCGTGGGTACCGGGATTCAACCCGCCTGGGATCTCGCACCCGGCCAGTTGCTTGAACCGCTCGATCGTTATCTGAACGACCCAAAACTCACCGCGGCGACCTATGACTACAAAGATTTCCTCCCTACACTGCGGGATTCACTGACATGGAAAGTAAAGGAAGGGCAGATCGAGGCTGGAAGCGGGCAGGTGTGGGCCATCCCGCATGGCTTTGAAAACATCCAGCTGTTCTACCGTAAGGACATTCTCGACAAGTACGGCATCAACGTTCCGACGACTCCGCCGGAGATGTCCGCCGCCTGCGAGAAGCTGAAGACTGCGGACCCCGCGATTACGCCATTAGGCGTGCGTGGCGTGCGGTTTTGGAGCAGCATCCACATCGCTGCAATCTCGATTGCCAAATCGTATGGCGTGCGCGATTTCGTCATCGAGGATGGCAAGCTGGAGACAGGGCTGGACTCGCCCGAGTCGATCGCGTTCCACAAGGATTACGTGGATATGATCAAGAAGTGCGCGGCTCCGTCCTTTGCCAACGACAATTGGTACCAGGTGGTCGATGGCATCAATTTCGCACTGGTCGGCTTGTACCCGTTTTGGTCACGTGTATCAAAAATGAATACACACGCGAGTTTCACGGCCTGTTCTGCTCTTTGGGCTAGGTTTAGAGAGATTGATGGCAGGACGTGCGTACTTCGGCCCGGTGGGTCCCCTCAGCGTGATTCTCGCCGATGGTGATAAGTGAGTTCTTGGCCTTGCCTCGAACTCAACAACCCGAGCTTGGGGCGGATTACTTCGGCTCGCCGTGCCAAGATGCGGACCGCTAAACGTTGTTCATATGGCGGGTACGTCGGCGGTCGGTGAAGCCGATGAGGGCCACCTCCACAAATTTGTTCAGCAAATGAGCAAACGTGACGACGGTGCGAGGTCTGTCGGGTCCCGAGCCCGACGGCGGTGGACCGCCGCCGAGGAGCTTCGGACCATCGAAGAGAGCTTGGCGCCGGCGGCCAGGGTTGCCGAAGTTGCGCGCCAACATGAAGCGTTCACCCTAATCTGCTTCCCGTTTGGCGGCGGCAGGCGCGCCGGGAGTGTTTGGCCTGGCCAACCTACCTCGGGCAGGACGACAGGGTCCCGTTGCCTCAGTCTTCGCGGGGCCGACCAGCAAGCACTGGCAGCGCCTTCCAGGACGGGGCGCGATCGAGATTGGGTTCGCGGCCGGGGCCCGGATGCGGATCATGGTCGGTTGAGGCGCCGACGCCGATGGCCGGGCTAGCTGATGGCCGCCGCACGATTTCCGTTGCTCCCCAATGTGTTAGCCGCCCCGAAAACTGGATCTTAGAAATCTGCTTGGGTTCGTCGGATAACGCTCTACTGCCGCGCCAAAGCAGGCGCTCACAACCGTTGTCGAAACGGATTCATATTGCAACGTCCCTGGACCGCTGCACGATCGTTGCCGCTCTCACGAGGTATCCTGCCCCTGTTGTCGGCTCGTCGCTTCCAAGACACTGTGATGTTCGGAACGAGGGGTGCACGCGCTCGCGGTTAAGCCATTGAATAAAATGGAGAACGAGCTTCTCTGGGCTCTTCCTGCACGGTTGGCACGACTCTTGAGTTTCTCTCGTTGCGCAGCGGCAGGAGCGGCCGCGCGATCCTAGTGGTTAGGCCAGGCGTCCAGGACGCTCAGGTCATGCACGGCGACTGAGGGACAGGTCATGGATCGTCTGGAATTTCTTCGGACGAAGATAGAGAAAAACGAGCTTCCAACCTATGTCTATGGCTATCCTTCGAAGCGATCGTATCGGGTTTTCCCGCAACCACTCCGCATAACTGATGTTGTTGAGCCGGCTAGTCGCTCAAAGCAAATCAACATCTATATCCATATTCCGTTTTGTCGCTACCGCTGCACCTATTGCACTCTCTTTCTTACAACGCGCAATAGACAAGCGACCCAAGAGGCTTACGTTGCTCGATTGGCGGAGCACATCGCTCGATATGGAGAATATTTCGGAGATCGAGAAGTTGTCAGTATCTATTTCGGCGGCGGCACACCGACGCTGCTAACAGAGCATCAATTCGGCGAGCTCTTCGCCGCCCTCGACGTTGCATTTCCAAAACGAAGCCAGCGATGTGAGATTACGGTGGAGGCCGCGCCGGACTCTTTCAATAACAAACTTCTGGATTGCTTGAAGGCATTTGGCGTCAATAGAATGAGCATGGGCATCCAAAGCATGGAGCCGGGCGAACTTGCGAACTGCGGAAGACCATATTCGGTCGAGATTGCAAAAGCTGCAATCGAAGCCGTCATCAAGCGCTTTTCTCACGTCAACCTTGATCTGATTTACGGCCTGCGTGGTCAAAGCCGCGACTCCTGGATCTTTTCGCTTGGCCGCGTGCTCGACTATGAGCCGCAGACAGTTTCCCTTTATCCCGTTGTCGTTCGTCCGATGACGAACATCCTTGCGTCGAAAACGAACAATCCTGAATTATTTTTCTCTGAAGCGGAAAAGTATGAAATCTACGATCAGAACACTGCTTTGATGGAATCTAAAAGCTACCGCCAGGAATCCTTCACACGTTTCACCAGGATCACTGGCGACCATGCCTATCGGCAGGAGGTGTCGGACTTCGAGGGAACGCCCCTGCTAGGATTGGGAGCTGGCGCTAGAAGCTATTTCGGCCAATATCACTATAGCACGGGCTATGCCGTAGACCGGAGTACGACTTCGCGGATCATCAAGGCCTTCTCGGATCGTCCGTTCGATCCCGAGGCAATAGCATCACACGGAATTAGGCTGACTCCGGACGAGCTTGTGCGTCGTTACGTCCTGCTCGGCCTCACCTTGTCAGCCTTAAGCAGAAAAAATTACGCTGCATTATTCGGACGGGCGCTGGCAGTGGACTTTGGCGAAGAACTGAAAGCGCTCGAGTCTTTGCGCCTCGTCAATTCGGCAGATGGTGATGTTTATCAACTTACTCATAAAGGGTTCAAGTATTCGAGCATTATGGCCCGAATGTTCTATTCCAACACGATGATTATCCTTGAGGAGCAATATCAGGCAGAGTGAGGGCGGTATGGAAGAGGAGACGAGACATTCGCCGTTTTGGTGGGATGCGGGCTACGCCGACCACAACGTTTCATGTATGGGTGGTCCTAGCCCGGAAATCTTCGAGATCGCGCCAGCACTCCGTGCGGAAAGCGTGGTTGTGGAGCTTGGCTGCGGCGAGGGGCGCAACGCTCTCTATTTGGCTCAGTTCGGTCATCAGGTCATCGCGACCGATATATCTGAAGCCGCTATCTCCAAGCTGAATCGGCTCGCAAGCCATCTTGCCGTGAAGGTAACAAGCGGTGTGGCTGCTGTGGAAGATTTCCAGCCCCCACCTTACCTCGACGTCTTCATAGCGCATTCGGTCTTGCATTTCACGGAACGGACCGTCTGGAAACCCCTCGTCATAGCCCTGGTCGATCGAACGCGGCCTGGAGGATTTCATTGCTTCACCAACACGCTCGATCAACCAGACCATCCTATCCCCAAGGAGGGGTTGGCAGCTGGCCACAAAAAGTCGTTCGCACGTGGAGAGCTGGAGGCCATCTATACAGAAGCCGGCTGGGAGATCTTACGGTCCGATCATTACATTAAATGGGACTCGCATCCTGGCATCCCAATTCATTCGCACTGCATCGAGAAAGTTGTGGTTCGTAGGCCCATCGGATCTGAAGATCTCCCGCGAATGATAGCTGAGCCCATCAAGGCAGCCGGGATGATTCCTGCCGAACAGTTTGATGGGTTGAAACTGGGCACACCGCGCGATGCCATAATTGAAATGTTCGGCTCGCCGTTAGCCAGCCTTGGCGTGGCGACTAACCGCAAGACAGTCGGGGGCAACAATCAAGGGGCCATAGCCGACGGCTACTTGCGCGAGGATATGATCTATGGCGATCACGGTCTTCAGTTCGTTAACGGAACGCTCACAGGCAAATATCGATATTTCACGCCCCCGAAGCGCTTGAGCATTCGAGAAGCGTAAGCTTCAACAAAAGTCCTCATTAGGGTCTTGGCCGCAGAGCCACGTCGTTCGTCTGCTCTTACTGTTTCCTGGCGGGAGTTTCCGACGTGCCATCATGGGCGAAGCCCATGCACAAGAATATCTAGGCCGCGACTGAAATATCCTCCAGGGCCTTCGCGGCGAAGTGCTGGGGTAGGGCAGACCTCGCATCTTGCAGTAGCGCCAGCCCTGCTTAGGCACGCTGCTTGCTTCGTTCAAGGAAGCATTGCCGAAACTCCCCGGCGATGTGGGGGCGGGCCGGCGCATCACATCGAGGCGTCGGGGCGTCGGCCGCTCCGCTTTGAAGCCCAGTAGTAGGAGGATATATGAAAGCCCACGTTCGGGCAGCGGCGGCTGCGGTTGCGTTGGCCCACACGTTGGGGCGCGCAATCGTGCGCGTGCACGAATACGAAGCTTCCGTATCTTCCAGGATCAGCGTGTCTGTACGAGAGGGAATAGTCAGTGGTTATGACTACGGCAGGCATTGCTACGTAACCGGTGCCTTACCGAACCTGTACCACCATGGTGAACGGTCGCATTTGATGCTCAAACCGAAGAGCTCCGGTGTCTACGGCGGCTTCGATCACGATACGTCATCCTACTTCTCCGTGAAAGTCACAGGCGGTGAAGCCTGCGTCTACGACTACAATGAAGACCTGTACTTCGCATACAGCGTCTGACCATACATCCAGAGCGGGCGCTCGCCCTCGCTCGACGCTGCGATTGCGGTGTCGTTCCACCGATTTGACAGAAATCCAACTCACCTTGTCGCATCCGCAACATTGCCGGGAACATTTATTCGAACGCGGCTTCGCCGTCACCAGCAGGACGAACCAGTTTGCTTGAACAGTTGAACCCTCATCCGCGATTGGCGCGAGGTTTGCTAGGGATCCTAGCAATGCGAACCTCGCCCATGAAAGTCACTGCTAAGGCCCATGATCCGGGCGCGCCAAGGCTCTTCGCATTGGTGCTCGGCACGAACGAAATCGCTTCCGCCATCGCCACGAAACTCACCGAAGCGACGTTCGCCGTGGTGATGAGACACGATGCCTTTCCACCGGTGATCCGCCGCCGCATGGCATTTCATGACTCGCTGTTCGGCGAGCTATGCGAAGTTGAGGGCGTCGTGAGCAAACGGGCCGATACGCTAGCGGAAATCACGTGGATTCACGCCGACCCGAACAGCGTGGCAGTGACCGAAATGCACTTCTCGGACATTATTGCCTTGCGTTCGCTATCCGTGATCGTCGATGCACGCATGCAGAAGCGTCGAACACCTCGCGACCTCCGCGGCTTCGCACCGGTAACAGTCGGCATCGGACCCGGATTCGAGGTGGGCGTCAACTGCGACACCGCCATCGAGACCCATCCAATCCAGACCGCTACAATTGTCTCCCGAGGTGTCATCAAGCTGGCCGACGGCCGAGCCGGCGAGCTCGGCGGCGCGGGACGCGAGCGCTTCGTGTATTCGCACCGCGATGGCATCTGGCGCTCAGGTGTCGATATTGGCACGCCAGTATCCAAGCGCCTGCTGGTGGGCTGTCTTGGCGGCAAGCCGGTCCAGGCGCCCGTTGGAGGAGTGCTCCGCGGCGTTGCTCGGGACGGCGCGCGCGTGCCGGAAGGCGTAAAATTGCTGGAGGTCGATCCGCGCGGACGCCAGTCCTGTTGGACCGGTATGGATGAGCGAGGGCGAGCCATTGGATGCAACGCCGTCGCGGCGATCGAGAAAGTCATCTCGCCGCGACCGGGTGATCGTCTACATCTTCGTCGATAGTTAAAGAGAAAGATTGCCGCCGGCGCGCTCTTTGGTCTGAACTGCTCGGGTGTAGACCCCGGACACCTCCATGCAGCGGTGCGTTAGCAACCAATCGTTCCACGCATTCGCAAATCCATCGGGATACGGAAGCTTCTCATCGCCGCTGCTCAGAACACTGAATTGCCGATTGCAATGCTGACAATCTTCTTCGCTATCATCTCCCTTCTTTACGCGACTGTTGGGCAGGCAGGTGGTACCGCGTTTCTTGCCCTCATGGCCTTTGCATCGTTTCCATCAACTCAGATGCGACCGACGGCGTTGTTGCTCAACATCGTTGCCGCCACGTATTCGACATGGCTGTTCAATCGCGGTGGTTTTATTGATTGGAAGAGGTTGAAGCTTTTTCTAACCGCCTCGGTGCCAACTGCGCTGATTGGAGGATTCACAATCCTATCTCCCCATCTCTATGATGCTATCACCGGTGTGGTCCTGCTCTTCGCGGCTGCGATCTTGTTCATCGGGCGAACCAGGAGAGCGATCCCTGCTGGTGACACGCCGTCGTGGGGCGCAATTACGACAGGAGCCGGCATCGGCCTCGTCTCGGGGCTTACTGGCGTCGGGGGCGGCGTTTTCCTCGCGCCTGTCCTTATCGCCATGCGTTGGGCTTCACCCAAAGAGATAGCAGCTTTGTCTGCCCCTTTCATATGGGTGAACTCCGCAGTTGGCTTGGTCGGCGCGATTTACGCTGGACAGTTGCCTTCACCGCAGACATGGCTATACGCACTGGGGGCCGTCACAGGGGCGATGATAGGGACCACAATCGGTCTTCGTTGGCTGTCGGAAACGACAACGCGCTACGTAATTGCTGTTGTACTTATAGCCGCGGGGATCCTGCTTATGGTCCTTGCAACGAGATAACACCATGAGGGCGGGGTCTTGGATCTATCCCAGTCGCTGCTCATCAAGGAATGTCTGCTCCTGATGCGGGAGAAGAATTTAGGAACTTGGCGGCCTGCGTTCCGTCGGTCGCTCTCCACTCGCAGGGCAGACCTGCGCGACCGTAATTTCGCGCCAAAGCAGGCGATGACGCTTGTCGCTGATGCCTGAGTGAACAAATGTGGCTTCATCGGTGACGCCCTGACCACGAACAACATCGTCCATGAGGCGCATACCTGCTCGATCATGGTCGAGATGATTGCCTGGGGCTCGTCAGCATCGAGCAGAACGCCGGCATTTTGGGACGGTACGTTTTTCGCACTTGCAAACCGTCCCTGATCTCCGATCCTTCCGACAGTTTCCCTGGTCACCTTGGCGACATCGTCGAGCACCGGAGCGCCTCAATATTGAAATGCGTACCAAACATTACCGCGCAGTTCGCAAATCATGCGGTGCCACTCGAAGCAATCAGCAACAAAACCTACTTAGAAGTCGGCCGCCGTTCGTTCGCCGAAATGCCCTGGAAGATAAAAAATTACAAGATGCAGCCAGGTGCTCTCGAGAACGCCGCTGTCATCGTAGGCGCCAGCACGATGTTCGCGAGAAACGCCTGACGCCGGAATCACTCGGAGGCTATCATCTGAAGACTGACCGTGATTTCCATCGAGACAGCCCCGTTATTCCTTGGTGCGGCGACGAAGAACATCTACACCCAGGTCGGGATATTGACAGGTAGTCGGGCTGATTTTCCAAGCATGGTATCCCGATGGTCGAGTTCGCCAATGAGCTTCCAGCTCTAGGAGAGACTCGATCGCCGCTCGGCCATCGAGATGGTGGCGCACGTCCGGTTCCGTCCAATCTTGATGACCAGGGCGGCGATGATCACGGCCCCTTACCGTTAGCGACTGGCAGATCGGGCGACGAAGTATCCAACTTTTTTTCTACTAACTCTTGCTCCCAAGGAAAACCGTCCTATTTCAACCTCGCCTGTGCTGGCACTCGCGGGCCTCGATTGCTAGCAATTGGTAAATCGTCAACTCATACAAACACTTAGGAGCGCTGCATGAATTTCCGTCCGCTTCACGACCGCGTCGTGGTCAAGCGCATTGATGCAGAAGAGAAGACTGCTGGTGGCATCATCATTCCAGACACAGCTAAGGAAAAGCCCTCGCAGGGCGAAATCATCGCCGTTGGTCCGGGCGGCCGCGATGAGAGCGGCAAGCTGATCCCCATCGACGTCCAGGTCGGCGACCGCGTGCTGTTCGGCAAGTGGTCGGGCACCGAGGTCAAGATCGACGGCAAGGAGCTGTTGATCATGAAGGAAAGCGACATTTTGGGCGTGCTCACCCACGTGTTTTCCAACACTAAGGCCGCCTAATCCAACCGCTCGCACCGCTCACCCCTGAGGAGCGCCTGCCGGGCGCCTCGCCAAGGGTGAGATGAGACCAAGACAACTCAGGGAAACCAATATGTCAGCCAAAGAAGTGAAATTCGGCGTCGACGCCCGCGACCGCATGCTGCGCGGTGTCGACATCCTCGCCAACGCCGTGAAGGTCACACTCGGTCCGAAGGGCCGCAACGTTGTCCTAGACAAGTCCTTCGGCGCTCCCCGCATCACCAAGGACGGCGTCACCGTCGCCAAGGAGATCGAGCTTGACGACAAGTTCGAGAACATGGGCGCCCAGATGGTGCGCGAAGTCGCCTCCAAGTCCGCCGACGCGGCCGGCGACGGCACCACCACCGCGACCGTGCTCGCGGCTGCGATCGTCCGTGAAGGCGGCAAGGCGGTTGCCGCCGGCATGAACCCGATGGACCTCAAGCGTGGTATCGACCTCGCCGTCGACGCCGTCGTTGCGGACCTCGAGAAGAACACCAAGAAGGTCACCTCGAACGAGGAGATTGCCCAGGTCGGCACCATCTCGGCCAATGGCGACCAGGAGATCGGCAAGTTCCTCTCCGACGCCATGAAGAAGGTCGGCAACGAGGGTGTCATCACCGTCGAGGAAGCCAAGTCGCTCGAGACCGAGCTCGACGTCGTCGAGGGCATGCAGTTCGACCGCGGCTACATCTCGCCCTACTTCGTCACCAACGCCGACAAGATGCGCGTTGAAATGGACGACGCCTACATCCTCATCAACGAGAAGAAGCTCTCCTCGCTGAACGAGCTGCTGCCGCTGCTCGAGGCCGTGGTGCAGACCGGCAAGCCGCTGATCATCGTCGCCGAGGACGTCGAAGGCGAGGCGCTCGCGACCCTGGTCGTCAACCGTCTGCGCGGCGGCCTGAAGGTCGCAGCCGTGAAGGCTCCGGGCTTCGGCGATCGGCGCAAGGCCATGCTGCAGGACATCGCGATCCTGACCGGCGGCCAGGCGATCTCGGAAGATCTCGGCATCAAGCTCGAGAACGTCACGCTCAACATGCTCGGTCGCGCCAAGAAGGTGATGATCGACAAGGAGAACACCACGATCGTCAACGGCGCCGGCAAGAAGGCCGACATCGAGGCGCGCGTGGCCCAGATCAAGGCGCAGATCGAGGAGACCACCTCGGACTACGACCGTGAGAAGCTCCAGGAGCGTCTTGCCAAGCTCGCGGGCGGCGTCGCGGTGATCCGCGTCGGCGGCGCGACCGAGGTCGAGGTGAGGGAGCGCAAGGATCGCGTTGATGACGCGATGCATGCGACCCGCGCTGCGGTCGAGGAAGGCATTGTCCCGGGCGGCGGCGTCGCCCTGCTCCGTGCCACCGAAGCGCTCAAGAACCTGCGCACCAAGAACGACGACCAGAAGACCGGCGTCGAGATCGTGCGCAAGGCGCTGTCCTGGCCGGCTCGCCAGATCGCGATCAACGCCGGTGAAGACGGCTCGGTGATCGTCGGCAAGATCCTCGAGAAGGATCAGTACGCCTACGGCTTCGACTCGCAGACCGGCGAGTACGGCAACCTCGTCACCAAGGGCATCATCGACCCGACCAAGGTCGTGCGAACTGCAGTCCAGAACGCCTCCTCCGTGGCGGCGCTGCTGATCACCACCGAGGCCATGGTCGCCGAGCTGCCGAAGAAGGCCGCTGCAGGCCCCGCCATGCCTCCTGGCGGCGGGATGGGCGGCATGGGGGGCATGGACTTCTGATCCAGCCGCCTCACGCCGATTCACGAAATGCGAAAACCCCGGCAGCAATTGCCGGGGTTTTCTAATTGGGGCGCACTCGCATGCGTCGCTTTGGCCTGATAGGCGCTTTGTTGATCGGCAGCCCCTGGTTTGGAGCTGGAAACCCCAATATCTAGATCCAGGCTGGCCGCGCGCGGTCACAGCGATAGCCTCCCCGCGGGGCACACCTGGCACAAACGCTGGGAAGGAATCGTGACAGAGCCGGCCAACCCTGCTGACACTCACTGATGCGGTGATCCGCAACGCCACGCTGACGCTCAGCAAGGCGCAACATCATCTCCACGGCGTCAAGCTGCCCGACTTCGCTCTGCGCATGCGCGCCACCGGACTTGGGTTTACCTCTTCACCAAGCCGGGGGTGAGGGGGACCCAGCGCAATGCGGCTCACCAGACGTCGCCGGCAAACCTGGGAGGAGAATGACCTGTCGCTATGGTCTTAGGCCAAGACGGCGAAGTCTATAGTCGAGTTTTGGTCTGCTAATCTTCAAAAGGCGCGCGGCGGCCGACACATTGCCGTCCGTCTGGGCCAGTGCCGAGCGATAGGCCGCGACCTCCATCTCTGCAAACGACTTGCCTGGCGATGATCCGCCTCTGCTGACCGAGGCGGTGCTCTTGTCTTCAATTAACGGCGCGCGTCCGAGCCGCCCTTCACTTGTGAGCTGGATTGAGAATGGCGGGAGCAGCTCAGAGCCGCTGAACAGATGACCGATATCTATGGTGCCGCCCTCATCCGCATAGACGACACCGCGCTCTATCAGGTTCTGCAGCTCGCGTATATTGCCGGGATAATCGTATTTGAGCAGTGCGTCGGTGGCACGACGGCTGAAGCCCATCAGGTGCCGGCCGTGCCGCGCGCAATAGATGCCGAGGAAATGCGCCATCAAGAGTGGGATGTCGTCGCGCCGCTCCCGCAGCGGCGGGATAGCAATCGGGAATACGCAGAGCCGGAAATAGAGATCCTGCCGGAAACGGCCGGCCGCGACCTCGACGGTCAGATCGACGTTGGATGCCGCCACCACACGGACGTCGAGCGAGATGGTTTTCGTGCCACCGACGCGTTCGACCTTGCGTTCCTGCAGCGCCCGCAGCACTTTGCCCTGCGCCGAATAGGTTAGTGACGCGATCTCGTCGAGAAACAACGTGCCGCCGGAGGCGCGTTCGAAATAGCCCGCGCGCGAGGCGATGGCGCCGGTGTAGGCGCCTTTCTCCACGCCGAAAAGTTCGGATTCGACGAGCTGTTCGGGGATCGCCGCGCAGTTGATCGCGACGAAAGGACCTGTGCTGCGCCGGCTCATGGCGTGCAATTGGCTGGAGAACAGCTCCTTGCCGACGCCGGATTCGCCGACGAACAGCACGGTGGCGTCGGTCGCGGCGACGCGCTCGAGCTGGCGGCGGGTGCGGACGAACGCAGTCGACACGCCGACCGCGATGTTATTGTTGTCGCGTGCGGGGGCCGGGCTTTCATGCGCCGCAACCGGAGCGTTGACGACGGTGTGCACCGAACGGCTCTTCCATTCCAATCCGAAATAGTTGCGCTCAGGGGCATCGTCGCCCCAGGCGTCCGCATGCTGACCAACGATGATGCAGCGGGGCGCTCCCATGCCGGCGCATTCGATCTCCCGGAAGATTACCGGACTGCCGAAAAGCTTGGTGGTGTAGCCGGATGGATAGCCCACCTGCATCCAGCAAACTGGCTCGGTCGCAAGGCCGTAACTCGCGACATGTTCGGCCGCCTCAGATGAATCGTCCCAATAAAACTCGCCGAAATAAATGCCCTTGTCGCGGTCGAACTCGAAATGCCGCGTGGTGACCTTGACGAAACCCTCCAGCGTGTGAACGCGCGGTCCTGCGGCGAGCGCGTGGGTGAGGTCCTCATTAGGAAAGCGCTTTTGAATTAGGGCCGCATCCCGTGTGCCCTGCATATAGCCAACACGCATGAACAGCGCCTTGGCAGTTTCAAGACCGAATGCGTCGATGATCTCCGTACGCAGGCGGCCGAGCACCTGCGACTGCATCAGCACCATGCGCTGGTCATTAAGCCAGATGCGCCCGT
The DNA here is from genome assembly GCF_024199885.1 of Bradyrhizobium sp. CCGUVB23. Classification (NCBI taxonomy): domain Bacteria; kingdom Pseudomonadati; phylum Pseudomonadota; class Alphaproteobacteria; order Hyphomicrobiales; family Nitrobacteraceae; genus Bradyrhizobium; species Bradyrhizobium sp. CCGUVB23. Next base: position 1,906,973 of record NZ_JANADQ010000001.1, on the reverse strand, counting down.
CGCCGAGCGCGAAATGCAGCGACTCAGCGAGATCGTTGAACGTCGGAGCCGCGCCGGTGTCGAGCTCGCTGCTGGCGCCGCGTGTGAGAATGCGGGCGGCGCGGCGGGACGCTTCCGCCAGTGAAATCCGGGAGTCATGCTCCGCCATCTGCGCGTCAATCTTTCATGAAATAGTGAAACAGCTGTTGAGGATTTCATTATTTCAGGAAAATCGCACGATGGAAGGCCTATGTCGTCGGAGACGCAAATATACTTCAATTTTCGCATAAGTATCTGTTTGGGCTTTGTTATTTTCATAAATCGAAGGTCGTCCTGGGGGCAGATGTGAGCTGGCACCGGTCTTGCTAATTGCTGAACCGTTCGCGGGAGGAAGCGAAGCAAGAAGACCGACCTACGGTCTCGACCATGTGTGCGGCACGCGCCACGGCCGCGCGCGTGCAACAACCGTCTTGCCCCTCTTTCTCCCCAGGACGGCAAGCCGCGGTCGCAACGACCGCACAGTCAATCGATCCGCACGAGGCGGAGGGAGAATATTTCGATGAACATGCAGGCTCGCGATTTCATTGCCGTCGAGCGTTGGCGCGGCAAGGCGTTTCTCGGCGAATGGTGCGCAACTGACGGCGGCGTGATGGAGATCAGCGAGCCGGCGACGCGTGCCGTGCTCGGTTCGGTCGGCATCGCCGATCCGAAAGACATCGCCAAGGCCGCACGCGAGGCGCGCCAGGCCCAGCCCGCATGGGCTTTGAGGCCGCCGCAGGAGCGTGCAGCTATCCTCAACAAGGCGGCTGATCTGCTTGAACAGAATGGCGAGGAGCTAATCGGTTGGATTATGCGCGAGAGCGGTTCAATCCAGCCCAAGGCTGCGATCGAGATCGAGCACGGAGCGGCCTTCGTGCGCCATGCAGCGGCGATCGCGATCGAGCCCAACGGGATTATTCTGACGTCGATGGAGCCGGGGCGGTCGAACACCGCGAAGCGCGTGCCCCATGGGGTTGTGGGCGTGATCTCGCCGTTCAACTTCCCCCTGGTGCTCTCCATACGGGCCATTGCCGCGGCGCTCGCAGTTGGCAACGCCGTGGTGCACAAGCCCGATCCCCGCACCGCGGTGTCCGGCGGCATCATCATCGCCCGCATTTTCGAGGACGCAGGCCTGCCCAAGGGCGTGCTGCAAGTGGTGCCGGGCGGCGCGGCAGCGGGTGAGGCGATGTGCGCTGATCCCAACATTGCAATGATCTCCTTCACCGGCTCGGCGGAAGGCGGCAGCAAGGTGGGCGAGGTCGCCGGCCGCCATCTCAAGAAGGTGCAGCTCGAGCTCGGCGGCAAGAATTCGCTGATCGTGCTCGACGATGCGAATATCGATGTCGCAGCGTCCAACGCCGCCTGGGGCGCGTTCCTGCATCAAGGGCAGATCTGCATGTCGACCGGTCTCGTGCTCGCCCATGCGAGCATTGCCGAGGCGTTGGCGACCAAGGTCGCCGAGAAGGCGCAGCATCTGCCCGCGGGCGATCCGTCGTCCGGTCAGGTCGCGCTCGGCCCAATCATCAGCGACTCGCAGGTGACGAAGATTCAGGCGATCGTCGACGATGCGGTTGCGAAGGGCGCGCGGCTGCTTGCCGGCGGTGGTCACGACGCCCGCTATTACCAGGCAACCGTCCTGGCCGACGTGAAGCCCGGTATGCGCGCGTTCGAGGAGGAGATCTTCGGCCCAGTTGCATGCCTCGTCAGCTTCGCCACCGACGATGAGGCAGTCGAGCTTGCCAACCGCTCCGAGTATGGCCTCGCCGCGGGCGTGATCTCCGGCTCGGTCGCGCGGGCGCGAGCTGTCGGCGATCGCCTCGCGGTGGGCCAGCTCCACATCAATGACCAGACCGTCAACGGCGGGCCGTTTGCGCCGTTCGGTGGGCGTGGCCGTTCCGGCAACGGCAGTCGCATCGGCGGTCCGGCGATCTGGGAAGAGTTCACGCAGTGGGTCTGGACCTCCGAGAAGCCGGAGGCGACGCCCTATCCCTTCTGATGCGTTTCGCACATTGCACTGCTTCCGGCGCCTTTCGCGCCGGAAGCCATCCGTCTTGCAACGACTGACCTCTGGAGACCAAGATGAAGATCCGTGCCGCCGTCGCCCGCGAAAAGGGCACACCGCTGAAGCTTGAAACCATCGACCTCGAAGCACCGCGTCCTGACGAGATTCTCGTCAAGGTGAAGGCCACGGGTGTCTGTCATACCGACCTCGTCGTCCGCGACGGCATGCTGCCAACGCCGCTGCCGGTCGTGCTTGGCCACGAAGGCGCGGGCGTCGTTGAAACGGTCGGCGCCGGGATCACCAAGGTGAGGCCCGGCGATCATGTGGTGATGACCTTCAATTCCTGCGGTGCGTGTCCGAGCTGCCAGGACAACGCGATCAGCTACTGTCATGAATTCTTCCCGCGTAACTTCTTCGCCGCACGTGTCGACGGAACAAGCGCGCTTTCGGCGGACGGCGCGCGGATCAACGGCAACTTCTTCGGTCAGTCGTCGTTCGCGACTCACGCGATTTGCCACGAGGTCAATGTGGTGAAAGTCGCATCCGATGTGCCGCTCGAGCTGCTCGGGCCGCTTGCCTGCGGCGTGCAGACCGGCGCCGGCGCAGTGATGAACGCGCTGAAGGTCTCCGCAGGAAAATCCTTCGGGGTGTTCGGATCGGGCTCGGTCGGGCTCTCCGCGCTGATGGCAGCGCAAGTCGTCGGCGCCACCACGATCATCGCGGTCGATACCAATCCGGCAAGGCTCGAAGTCGCGAAATCTCTGGGCGCGACGCATGTGATCGATCCGCGCCAGACTAATGCGGCCGAAGAGATCATGCGGATCACCGGCACCGGCCTGAACTTCGCGCTCGATACCACGGGCCTGCCTGTGGTGATCCGCAACGCCGTGGAGAGCCTTGGCCCACGTGGCGCGTGCGGCATTCTCGGCGCGTCTGGGCCCGATGCGGAAATCGTGCTCGACGAGACGCATTTCATGAGCGCCGGCCGCCGCCTGATCGGCATCGTCGAGGGCGACTCCAATCCCGACGTCTTCATTCCGGTGCTGATTGATCTGTACCGGAGCGGTCGCTTCCCGTTCGAGAAGCTCATCAAGTTCTACACGCTCGATGAAATCAACGCTGCAATCCACGATTCCGAGACCGGCGCCGTGATCAAACCGATCGTGCGGATGAACTGAACGCAGGTCATTCGTAGCGGGCGAGGGGCGGATTTGGCCGGCATCTCGTCCATCCTAGATGGCAACCGACCGGTCAACCGGCACGCCGTTCACTGTCCAATGGAGGAAACATGTCCAAGCAGCAACTCGCAGCGATTTTGCAGATGAGCGCGCAATTCCCGCCGCCGGCCGACGGTAGTCCGGCGGACATGCGCGCGTGGTTCGAGGCGATCAACGCACAGACGCCGATCTCTGACGGCGCCGTGATCGAGCGGGTATCGTCAGGTCCCGTCGGCGGCGACTTGATCCGCTATCCCAATTCGGACGGCGGGCGCCTGATCATCTATTTTCACGGCGGCGGTTTCTTCTTCGGCTCGTCGCGCTCGCACCGAGTCGTCGCCGCCAATCTCGCGCGCGCAGCCGGCTGCAGCGTTCTCGCCGCGGACTACCGGCTCGCGCCGGAACACCCGGGGCCCGCCGCGCATGATGATGCACTCTCCGTCTACAAATGGGCGTTGGAGCAGGGCTTCGCGCCATCGGCGATCTGCCTTTCGGGCGACTCTGCGGGCGGCAATCTCACGATATCGACGGCGATGCGTTCTCGCGGCGAGGGGCTGCCCAATCCGGGTGCGCTCGTGGTGATGTCACCGGCGCTCGACTTCACTGGCGAGAGCGAGTCGTTCCGCACCATCGCCGACGCTCCGCTGCTTACCCCGCAATTGATGGAGCTTTTTAAGCACGTCTATTTCGGCGCCCAGGTGCCGACATCGCCCTATCTCGCGCCGTTGAATCGCGACCTGTCGACGTTGCCCCGACCTTGATCCATGTCGGGTCGTGGGAGCTGCTGCGCGACGATAGTGTGCAACTCGCTGATCGGCTGCATCAGGCGGGTGTTTCCGCCGAGCTGAAGATCTGGGACGGCATGTGCCACTCCTGGCAGCTATTTGCGCCGATGCTTGATGAAGGGATGGCCTCGATCGAAGAAGCAGCGGTCTTCGCGCGCGAGCGCCTATCGCATTGATCCATCAAGGGAACACCTGGCGGAGCATCTCCCTCGAATCGCAACTCGAACCGAATGTCGGTATCGATGGTTGCGCCTCACCGAAGACCGGTGGCCAGATGTCGGGCTTTCACCAAGATGGTCAACCGTTTGGTCAAGGAAGCGGGTGTTGCCAAGTTCACCATGCATGACTTACGGCACAGCTTGCGCACCATTATGTCACGCTGCGGCTACAACAACGAAATCCAGCGGATGTGTGTCGGGCAAAAGTCAGCGGAAACGATCAAGTCTACAATCATGACAAACGGTGAATCATCCGCAAGATGGAGTACGAAGCGGCTCATGACTACATCGCGAAGTTGGTCGGCGCGATAACGGTCGGCAAGGTCGTGCGCCTGCAGCGGACGAATCCGCTCGACCTCATCAAGGCCGAGCTGCTCAACCGTCTCCGCGAGTATTATGCGCCTCGGACGGCTTAGTGATCTTATCGCATCTGGCCAAACAGTCGCGCTCCGCATCGACACGATAGAGCCGACGGCCGTCGACGTGGCGCCATTTCAGCGGGTGGTTCGGATCCCGCCGCCACTGCTCCAGCGCGCCGGTGTGCGCCGGATGATTGCGGCTGCTTCTAGTGCCGTCAAATTGGAGCTGCCTGGCAGCGTATCGATATCGAACGTCGCGGGCGGCGGTCCTACGCCGAGGTTACCGGTCGCTTTGCTGCAGACTATGCCGCCAACCACCAAGAGCCAGAGAGCGTTGCTCTGATGGCAAAATCAAGAACGGCGCGGCCTTCGATGACCTTGACGGCGCAGAGCGGTACCGACTCGGCGTTTGGTTCGATACAGGCCTGCGCCGAGACTGCGCGGTCGCTTTGAACAACTGGTACAAAAGCTTCCGCTGCGAAAGCTGGACCAAATCACGACTTGCCAGGGTCCATACCCTTCCGATCATTGACCCGCTAGGCCAAGGTCGATCGCTCGCGTTTCTTCCCTACCTCGCTCATCCAAGGCGACGTCTGCCCAACGGCCAGCTTGAGATACGGGATGCGGCTGTGGCTGCGGACGCGGTCCCGATCAATATTCCCTTCGTTCAACAAGAGCCTTTGGTCATCGGGCATTGGGATGACGGCAAGCTCGTGCTTTGGGAGGGAAATTGTCGTGCAGTGCTTTTTGCGCGCACCGCTGATCCCAAGGCAGAGGTTCTGGTCTGGGTGCCCCATGACGACAGCTGGCCTGTGAAATCCTGACACGGTGTCATTCTTGCCACGCCGGGCGGCACCTAATGCAATGCCACTGGCGTGCCGCGCTAAGAGCATCCACTGCCAATCTAGACTTCCTGGGAGGCGGTTTATCGGCTAAGGCGACGCTCGCGCAGGTGGAGGAGTTCGTGCGGACGCCCATTCCAGACGATGTCGCGACCGAGGTGCTATATCAGCACGATCGCACGTGTTGCGTTTGCAACGAACCGGGTAAGGCTATCCAGATACATCATATCGACGAAGATCCATCCAATCACGATCCGAACAACCTGGCGGTCCTTTGCCTTCAAGATCATGAAGAAACCCAGATACGTGGCGGCTTTGGCAGGAAGCTTCGCGCGCTCGATGTGACGAAGTGCCGTGATGAATGGACGCGCCGCGTGCGTGAACGTCGCGCCGAAGTTGATAAGATCGTCATCGAGCGGCTTGCAGCCGTCCGCGTGGAAGAGCCGACGCCGCCTCCGGTGGCACCCGAGCGCAAGCCGTTTAGGTACAGACCGTCAGCGAAGATATTGGCGCTCTACCTGCAGAAGGTACCTGATATTCTTGCCGTGGCCTACGCCAAGGCCGATGACATCACCGCTGAGGAAGGCGATAGCCGCTCGGCACGGGCAGCAGCGCAACTTATCGTGGGCGTCTTAGAGCAGGTTTTGGTTGAACTGTCTCATTGGGTTGATCCCGAGCACTTCGATGGAAAGCCGCCGCGAGATTTCTACAGCGGGTTCATCGCAGGCCGGAATCAATGGAATCGCATTCTCGTTGAACCAAAAGACTACGGCTATCGGGCTCGCACCGGCACAGTCGAAATGCTGGATAGTACGATCGTCGACGCCCGGGTAGCGATTGCTAGCTTGGTGACCGCACTGACCAAGGCTTATCTGAAGGCGTTTGACGTCGACGACTGGACCTCGAAATTGCCCCGACTTGCTCGGTCCTGAGTACAGTCCGATCAGCATTCCACCGCCTCATCAGGGCCTCCGCGAATGTGTTAAGGTGAATCCATGGCCAAGCGCGACGAGTTTACGTTTGATTTTCTGACCGGCGATGAGGGGGACTTCATGGAAACGGTCATGAAGGAGCATGAGGCCGTGCCATGGGCCAAGCCGCTGGTAGACGACATCAACGCTAACGGAGGATTGAAGGAAGAGAACAAGGCGAAGTTGTTCGAGCTGCGCTTCGGCCACAGCGTGCACAAGGCCGGCATTCAGCCTCGCTACGAAACAGCAGGCGAAGGCGAGTCCACGCTTGATCTCGGCTTTACGTGCGGCGGCCGTGATTTCCTCGTCGAGATGATGCGATTAGAGGAGACCAAGGCGGTTCGGGACGCCACCTCGACTAAGGACTTTGGAGATGGCGCAGTGCTGGTTAGCCGAAACCTAAGCACCACCAATGAAGATCCCAAGCAATCTCGTATGAGGGATGGGCAAATTTTGAGGTTCTTTCCGGGTAAAAAAGACTAATGATTTTAGTGTCTTAGGGTAATATGAAGGGAATGCAGTGTACATTCTCATCGCAAAATGACGAGAATAGCATTGCGGATGACGAGATTGCGCCCCATAATCTCATCAAAGGATGCAGAGATTATGAGCTATATTCACCAACTAGAAGGCTGGCCTGACTACTCATGGCAGACTGACGAACTCACCAAAAAGCTGGCCGCTGTTCGCCACAAGCAGGGTCGCCTAATCGGCCGTATGGAGCAGCTGGGGTTCAACCTTCGTGCCGAGGCTTCTCTTCAAACTCTGACCGAAGAAATCGTCAAATCTAGCGAGATCGAAGGCGAGAAGCTGGATCGAGATCAGGTCCGCTCATCCATAGCTCGACGTCTTGGTATGGATGTCGGCGGGTTGCCGTCTGCCGACCGCAACGTTGAAGGTGTGGTCGAGATGATGCTCGACGCAACTGAGAAGTACGAACAGCCCTTGACGAAGGAAAGGCTGTTCGGTTGGCACGCTTCGCTGTTTCCCACCGGCTATAGTGGCATGAGCAAAATCAAAGTGGATGGTTGGCGGGACGATAAGTCAGGGCCGATGCAGGTGGTATCTGGCCTGATTGGCAAGTCTAAGGTCCATTATGAAGCGCCTGCTGCCGACAAGCTCGAAAAGGCGACGGAAGACTTCCTTGCCTGGTTCAATAACAGTGGCTCGCTTGATCCCGTTCTCAAGGCGGCCATTGCTCATCTTTGGTTTGTCACCATCCACCCGTTCGAGGACGGCAATGGCCGTATTGCACGAGCAATTACTGACCTCGCGCTGGCCCGGTCGGAAGAGAGTAGGCAGCGCTTCTACAGCATGTCAGCTCAGATCCGCAAAGAGCGGAATGGATACTACGACATCCTCGAAGCGACTCAGAAAGGTGATCTCGATATCACGGATTGGCTGAAGTGGTTCTTAGATTGCCTGGATCGCGCATTCGATGGGGCCGAGGAAATCTTAGGGAGCGTGCTACGCAAGGCTAGCTTCTGGGAAAAATTCCGCGAACTGGCACTCAATGATCGCCAGCGAAAGGTCCTCAATCGTTTGCTCGATGGCTTCGAAGGAAAACTTACTTCATCCAAATGGGGTTTATTGACGAAGGTTTCACAGGCGACAGCTTCGCGCGACATTGACGAATTGGTTGCTTGGGGGGTTCTTAAAAAAGACGCGGCGGGTGGACGTAGCACGAGCTATTCTCTCGCAGAAGGCTAAAATGGTCTGGACGAGGCAGCGAATGACCGAGAACCGGAGCCCACCGGCAGTTCCGCCAAGTGTTGTTGCAGCAATAAAGGCCTTTGAACATGCGTCAAAGGTTAATCCGAAGATTTTTCCAGCCATCGACGCGACCGCTTTTGCCAAGATTGGCAAGGATGCGTTACGGGTCTTTCCCGCTATTCAAAAGCAAATGGCAGAGCAGCTCAGGTCCTGGGCCGAACTGCATCAGCGCATTCAGGCGGCTGTGCAACCACTGCAGCAAGAGTTTGCACGGGTGGCGGAGAGCGTTCGGCGAGCCTCTGCCTATCTTGAGAGCTTCAGGCTCTCACCGGAATTTCAGCGTCTTGCAAAGACTCTCCTCGTTGCCGGACAGAGAAAAGAAGCGCTTGATCGTATTGGTTTGCTTCCTCATGCGTCGACCCCATTCCAAATTCTAGACGATGCCGGGGAAGACCTGCGTGAGAGGGTGGAAGCTTACTATCGAGAAAACTGGGATAGTATTAATCAGGAGTCTCGTTCCGACTCCGGGCATTAGCCCTGGTTTTCAAGCCCTCCCGTTCTCGGCACAGATCATTCAACTTGGCACGCATGCGTGGCTGCAGGAGTTCGGACGAGGCGGTCAACAGGATCGCGTGCGAGAGCGTGGCGAGACAGACATTAATCTGTGGCCGTGAACGCAGCGCTTCGGTCCCTTACACGGCGGCTTCCGACTGGCCATCTACCATTTAAAGTCAGCTACGTGTTCAAGCGTCCGTTTCGTGGGTTCAGGCAAGGAGCGTCGATTTGCCTCGATCGACGATAGAGTTCTTCCTAATGTTTGCCGAAATCTCGCGCCTTTCGCATGTAATAGCCCTGCTTCTGAACAGCTAATCTGATCTCATGACTAACGCCGATCACCCTTGTCTTCTTTTTTCGCCACTTCGCCAGTGCATCCGTGACAGGCAGCGGAGCTCCCTGGGGAATAACCAGCAGATCATGTTTGTCGTTTAGGTACACATCGAACATGTCCGGCCTTTGGCTGAAATCTTGGCTACGCGAACAAGCGCGTTCATTGGACTTTTCGCTCAACTTGCCAACGACCACGTGTCCCGAGCGATCGAATGCGACAGGATTCAGTTGCGATACGCTCGTAACCGCAAAAGTCCGACTTTCGCCGGACTTCGCTTGTGACGCTATTTTGGCTTATGGTCAGCGTAGACAATCAGACGCCACCGGATCGATCCTTGCGAGGGGGTGTGCGCGTGATGTCCTTGCGGCGGCAATACGTGATCTGCTGCAATACCGATCTCGCGATGACAGCCCATGCACCGGTAAATTCCGGCATGGCGAGCTGCGGCTCCTGGCCCGTAATCCTGATCAAAAGCTTCGCTGGAAGATTGTTGCAGATAGTTCGCGTCTTTGTAAGTAGCCATTTCACTTCTCTTGACCGACTAATCTATGGACCAAATGAAATTTGCTTTCGGCGAGCAAACTCCGTACGAAGCGAACGATCCTGCCGGCACCCAACGCGAAGACTGCTTAAATTGCTTCTCCACGGTGCGTGTCGTGTAGTTGCTGCCGCGCGCCCTCCCGTCCACCGGAGCGGCGACTTTAGTCCTATGATTGGGATCGCATCGTGCGTTTTTCGGCCATCCTCTGCAGCATTTATGCGCCACCTCACGTTCGATTGCTCAGACGTTGAAGCTCCTGGACCTTCGAGTGCGCGGAAAAAAACGGCGGGCAAGCGATTGCCGCGACCCTGCCACAGGTCGTGAGAGCGGGACCGGCGTCCAGACTTCACCGGGTCAAGGGGGTCTATGATCCTGATTCCGTCCGCCCCCGTCCCAGTATCACCCAAACGGGCGCATCGAGTGCGCTGTCATGTTTCTTGCTGAACGTAATAGATGAGAAGGCGCTCGCATCGTGTACGCGGCGGGTGTTGACGCCGTGTTGTATCCGCCGCAAACGTTACATTCCGGAAAATGGCTTGTGCTATATCGGGCCGCGGATTGATGGCCCGCCCAAGCTTATTGCACCTGGAGGAAACACCCGTGGCCAGCTCCAGCTGTATAAAATGACCACAGTCTTTGTGACCAGCGGTTGTTCTATTGCCTTTTCTTCCCGGGTTACTAGTATTGGGACTTTCGGGGCAACCAATTCGGGGCTCCAACAACACATAACTCGGAATTATTGCACCTATGGAGCTCAAGGCGATCGATAGGACAGACCGCGGCGTTCGGCGGCTTAATGCGGCTCTAAGCATCTACAGAGAAACCATATTGGCTGAGGCGCAAAATCCGGAGCGCCAAATACTCTACTGGATCGACCACAGCAGGGAGACGCTGGCGGACGAGTTTCGATGCTTTGCGATCCAGAACGAAGGCGAGGTGATAGGATATTTGCAATACAGCTATTTTCGAGAAGAACACATTTTCTTTTTTGAATACCTTTGCTTAAGGGACCAGACGCGTTCCGGTCTGTTGCCCAGTGAGGCAGTAGAGAGCATCAGGGATCATCTCGCGCAGAACTATCGCCCAGAGTTCAGCATTGTGTTTGAAGTGGCGAGAAAGCGGACTGATTTGGAGGAGTGGTCCGCAGACAAGAAGCTCATTTCATATTTCAGGCGGCTCGGCTTTAGAACGGTGGATTTCAACTATCGATATCCAGTCCTTCAAAGTTACGACGGTGCGATCAGTTATCCCGCAGACCTGATGGTCTCGTTGCCAAGTGGACGAAGGGATTTATCAGCTTTCGAACTCAGGACCATTCTTAGATGTGTGTACTTCAAGCACTACCTACGATGGGATCGGCCATTCCTGGACGAGGAGAGCTTCCGCAAGCGTGAACTGCTGATCAACGAGCTGTACTCGTCGGAAGTATCAAAGATAAGTGGTGACGATACTTTTGGCACATACGGAGACGACAGGCGATCCCTGCTCACCCGGATTGCCAAACGTCAGCCACAGATCACCGCTCTGCTTGGAAAGATATTTGGGCCAAAGATGCCAAGGGTCCTGGTCGTCATGCTTGTCATGCTGGCCGCCCAGTCTTTTCTGGGCAGTAGCTGGATGTTAGTGCCGTTTGTGCTCGCGGTGGCTGCTGTTTACTGCCTTGGAGAAGATACTGATACATCCAGACGCCTTCTCCTGGTCATCATCTCCCGGATGTCTCTTTCACGGCAACGATCGTGAGTATGTCCGCCAAAACTGCTGGAAATTTTATTAGCTCAAGCCAACTTTGCGCCATCAGCGCTCGAGCCTCGCTAGCCCCGAGACGCTTTGCGAGCGCCGACCATGTATGGATTCCAAAGGTCTGGCGAACATCAAAGCTGTTGGTCTTGAGTAGCTCTCGAATATACTTGGGACTGTATCGCCACACCTTCTCGCAAGAGCCATTGTACTGATCGGACAAAATATCAGCGGCTCGACCGAACATCTCGCTTCGCCAATGTCTGATGCTGTGTGTGCTACCAAAATCGAATATCAGGTGGCCGCCCGGTGAGATGACGCGAGCGAATTCGCAAAGAGCGGCCGCTGGATCGCAGTACGACAACACCTCGCCAACACATACAATACATTCGAAGGCAGACTCCCGAAAAGGGAGCTGTTCAACAGTAGCGCAAAGGGCGTTTCTGCGTCCTCGTATGGGAGCTGCAAAGAGGTCGACGAAGAATTGGTCCCCAGACGCAACCGGAACCGCGTACACTCCGGCTCCCGCATTTAGGACGCGGGCACCAGACAAGCCGATGGCGGGAAGAAGGCTAGCAAGAAGGTTCGCCGTTTTCCTTCCAGTATACGTGTGCCACGGGTCCTCGTCGATGGCATCGACATCGTAACGGCTCCGTAGTTCGTCGCGCCTAAATCCTGCAGCCACCGTAGCGTCAATAATTCCGAGTTATGTGCTCTTCGGCCAGCCGATTGAGACGGCGTTTACCATGAACGAATTCGAGTCCATCCCAATCCCGAGTATCTTGCGATAGAGACAGACTGCGTGATGTGAATGGAGTGTGCTTGTGATGCTGATCAGCACAGCAGTCGCCGAGTACTTGCGGTATTGTGCGGTTGAACGTCAGCTCTCCGCGCATAGCCTCGAAGCGTATGCAATCGATCTGAACGATTTTCATCGGTTTGTAGGCTTGGATCGTTCAGTGGAATCGGTGGCTAGTGCGGATCTTGGGGCGTATCTCGCCGATCTGTTAGAGAAGCGAACGCTTTCGATTTCAACTGCGCGTCGACGCTTCGCTTGTCTGCGAACATTCTACCGCCGGATGGCAGCTTCGGAAGGCGTGACAAATCCGTTCAATGACTGGCGCCTAGAACTTCCACGGCGAAAAGGATTGCCCCGCTGTCTCTCGCGGACCGAAGTTCGAGGAGTGTTGTCAACCCTGGCAAGCGCGTGGAGAGTATGCCCCTCATCGCCGGCGCCGCTTCCAATCGCGGTTCGGCTGATGATCGCTACCGGGATAAGGGTTGGTGAGCTCTGCAAGATACTCGTTTCCGATGTGGCTCCGGAGGGAACGCGCGTCAGGATTCGAGGCAAAGGAGCAAGGGATCGACACGTGTATGTCTCTGATGCCGTGCTTCGGTCCGAACTCGTGCAACTCCTCGAGAGCCGTGCAAAGCAACCGACTAGGGACGCGCACCTTTTTGAGAACCGACGTCGGCGGCCAATGCGACCTCAGTCGGTTCGCGTTGCGCTTCGTCGCCATTCTGAGGTGTCAACCAGCGGGCGCCGGATTACGCCCCACATGTTACGTCACACGGCTGCAACTCTATTGATCGAGCGCGGTGTGGATATTCGGTTCGTTCAAAAATTGCTTGGGCATTCTAGCATCTCAACGACCGAAATTTATACTCACGTGTCGGATGAAGCGCTCCGAGTCAGCTTGGAAAAGGCTGACGTCCTGGCCAATTTGGCAGCATAGCCGGTCGAGATTGATAGCGGCAGACATCAGTAACTGAGCGAAAGGAGCTCTGGAGCGGAAAGTAGTCGCGGCGATAGAGCGTGATCTGAGGCCGGCAAACTGGACCATTTTTGGCTAGAGTTTTTCGCATCGATTCCCCGGCCCTGAAGAAGCCAGTGGCCGATCTCGGCCTCGACAAGCAGATGCTGCCGCCCGAGATCGTCGAAATCTTCCATCCCTATTCCGATACAAGATGGGACCGAGGTGCTCGCCTATGACCATGTCGAAGCCTTCGCCGAAAAATTCAGGGAGCGGGCCGAGCACACGCGGCCATGTGATCTCGATGATGTCGTCAATCTGTACCGCAGTGCTCGCTATGGCACTTTCAATGTACCCATGCGCTGCATAGCGGCGGCTTTCACGGAAGCGTGAATTGCTTTTGGAAATCCCTTTGGCAGCTCGCCTTCGATTTTGGCGAAAGCAACTTCAGCGGTGGCAGCTACTACTTCGATTGAGTCCTGTACCAGCTTTTTCGGTACGCCCGCTGCTTCGCCCGTCTGCACGAAATGCCGGCCCTGCACTTCGCTAATTCTGTGGTGGTTGTTTGTCCCCACAGACATTGCGAGCTTCATCTGTTTGCGTTGGATTTGGCCGGTGTCGAGGCTAGGTTGTGCCGTGAGCACGTCGTAGAGCGGTGTCAGGTGGTAGCCGCCGCCGGGCGAAAGGAAGATGCTGAAATTCTTCGCATGGCCGTCGGTTGCGCCAATTAGCCAGAAGAAAATTTGCGCCCTGAGCAGCGTCGCCTGATCATCGGCTGGCGTGTCGCTACCTTTGAGCAGATTAAGAAGCTTTACCATACCGGGGCCGCCGTCGCTCTGATATTTGCGCGTGGGTGGGACTGATAGGGCCTGACAGCAATCTTCCTGCGGCAGGCGGAGCAGACGGCCATCTCTCGTCCATCTCCGATCAAAGCGCTCGATTACCAGTGCCGTCGTCTTGCCGAAGGTCGTGATCTCCGCCCTGTTCACTGGAAGACCGAAAGACTCTGCTAACTTGAGACAGTAATATTCATTCTCGACGCTGTTCGAGAGATCGATGCCGTTCGGCAACTCCCCTATCTGCGTCTTGAAAATATGAGTTGTCGGAGTGGTGCCGTGCGGCTTGAGCCAGTTGCTGCCATGCTGCAGGAGCGCCGTCTTCTCCTGCGCGCCTGCCACGGAAATCCGGAACTCATCATCGCGCGTCAGCCCGAGCGGAGCCTGGGCAAGCCCTTTGAGAAGCTTTTCGATCGCCTCGTCGTCGACGACCTCGCCGGCGACAGTGTGACCATCGCCATGGCGACCATCATCTTCGTTGTCGCCGACGAATTGCAGAGCGCCGACGCAATCCCTGCCTATAGCCGCGAGCAGGCTGTAGGCGTCAGTCCCGGCGGCACCGACCTTTTGCGCCACACGGCGGCGCAGCGCATCAGAGTCGGGGAGCAGATTATCGAAGACAGCCGCGACGGTTTCACCGCGGAAGGCATCCTCGCGCAGCGGTAGCGAGAGCGAGACGGGTAGGGCATGCTCCCACCCGAGCCAGTCGTCCTCGTACCGGAATTCAATAGCGCCAGTTGCCGCCTTACTAAGGCGGCCGACAAGGCGGTCGTTGATGAGCACACGCAGCGGCTCATGGCGGGGGCGGCGCGCCATCAGAAGACGTCCTCAATGTCCGCGGGGCTGGCTTTGCCGCGGGTCACAATCCTGAATTCAAGGTCGAGAGCGGCGAGAACGACGAGGATGGTCTCCAGCCTTGCCGCCGGATTGCCGGTCTCGATCAGGGAGATGGTCTCTTGCCGCACTCCCGCGCGGTCGCCGAGTTGCGTCTGACTGAGGTCGCGCTTTTTGCGGGCGCGGCGTACCAGATTGCCTATCTGCTGTGGTGTCCTTGCTAAGTCGGTCATGAGTTTCTCCGACCTCTGTATGCGTCAAATCCGATAAAATCACAATATCGGATTTGGCGCATAAAGGCAAATTATGCGTTAGATTGCATAAAAGTGAATTATCGGATTTGGCGCATAGGCGGCATCCCTCGCGATCTCGCGCCGGCCGCTGGTCTATCACCTTCTCTAAGCGGCGCAGCGTTCCACTATGAAGCGGTTCAGCACTAAAAGTGCGCATCCGATTGCAACGAGCGCAAAACCTGCCCAAGCCGGGGCATCTGGATCGAAATATCAACCAGTTTCGGAAGCGGACTATATGCCCAAGGCCTACTGTCTGCTCAGATCGCAACCTGAAGCGAATGTCGGTATCGGTGGTTGTGCCACCCGCAACCAACGATTCTCTTGCGAAAGCAAGACGCTCAAAACCCCGGCTTCCGAAAGGACGTCGGGGTTTTTCTTGTTCGCAGCGAACCGGAGGATCGCGGCCAGGTCGCCGCGCAGCACGATCGCCAGCTCGGCCTCGTCAGGCACAAGCGTCACTTCAGCCGCCTCGGCCTTGTCGTCCTCGCTGTGCAGGCTCTCATAGAGCGCAGCGATCCGTTGGCGGTAGATCTCCGCCATGTTCGGATGCAGGAGGGGCGGTCGCTCCTCCGCGTTTGCCAGCAGCTAGGTCAGTTCTGCCTTGCGGGCTTCAAGACCACCAATCTTGTCCTTGAGCTGAGCGCCGGGGACACCATCCAGGATAGCTTGGATCGCTCGATCCAAATCCCGCTGGAGCGATCGGCGCGCGTTTCCTTTTCGCACCAGATCTCCATACGTCGCTGGACTTCAGCGGGCGCGAACAGCGACTCCATGAAGACCACCTGGTCCACGCAGCTTGTGAGGAAGAACGTGCAGAACTCTATTACGCCAGCCTGAGTCAGGTTACCCCGACCGTCGAGGTCTCCACGGCGGGCTCGTCGGTGGCTTGAAGCGCTGCCTTGTACTTGTCGACGGCGCGAGCCAGGCCACGCGAGACTGACCAGAGGCTGGAGCCGATACCAAGTACTTTGAGGAAGGCGTGCGAGAACAGCCGTGCCACGCGTCCGTTGCCATCCGCGAACGGGTGAATCCACAGTAGCCTGTTGTGTGAAGCCGCAACTCCGATGATGCGCTGGATCTTGGGCAGCTTCTCATTGTCGTAGGCGGGAAGCGAAGCGGTCAAGCAGAGGGCCGAGATCATCGGGAGCCGGGGGCGAAGTGGTGACCGACCTCGACGTGGATCTGTCCCAACTCGCCGGGAATGACCTTCTCTTCCTTCCCTGCCGTCGGGCCTTAAGGTCGGCGTAGTGATGATCCCGCTCACACGCGAGAACGTCGTCGATCTGATGGAAGCGCTGCGCCGCAGTGTTGGGCAGGAAGCGGCTCCGGCGAAATCAGCGAAGAAGCCGTGCAAGGCAGCGAGCGACCAGAAGGAGATGCTGCTGCCGATTGAAGGCAAGAAGCCGAAGAAGGCAGCAGTGTCCAAAAAGCCGTCGGCAAGCCAGCGCAAATCTGCCTAGGGCGTCGGAAGTCTGCGTGAATCAATAACGCCGCGGCGGCTTGCGCATGGGTGAGGACGCGCCTCACCCATGCTCGTGAATTGCCCCGCTAAATTGCCGCGCGCATCGAACAAACATCATTGCAGCGTACGCGGACCAGCCTCCATCGTCCTTGCCAGCAGCCGGTCTTCAAGCTGGCGGATCTTGTCCAACAGCTCATGAGCCGCGGCGGCATCGCGGGCGTGGTGATTGACGACGCCGCCCGTCAGAAATGCAATTGCCAAGGTTGCGTCGGAAACATCTTCATCCATAAGCACCGTCGTCAGCTTCTCGGCCAGCAGCTTTGCGCGGTCCAGAGGATCGCCTGTCGCTCGTGACGGCACGGGCCGTACCGGGTCTGCCATTCTAAGCTATCCTTGCGTGAGGTAATTTGTAGCATCTACATTCCCGAGCATTCAATCTTTCTCATCACAAATGCCAAATTTGGACGTGCAAATTCGCAGACGTCGTTGTTCCATAGCAATGGATTCCAAATTATCGTTATCGAGTCAGGAACGTTTCTCCACCCTGAAGGTCAGCTCTCGGATCGCGCAGCGGCGGGTCAGCGAATAGTCAGGGCCAATCGTCGATTGAATGTCACGCTGCGGAATCTCCTTTTTTTCATTAAGGCGCCTACGAGCATGTGCACCATCGATATTGACCCTGAGACTCCCGAACGATTTTGGCGGATACGCTACGACACCGCCCATGATCCGAATTCGCCGACTCTGCCAGACACTGGAAGCGGGGCAAATTGCCAGAACTTCGCCTACGAACTGCTGCGGCACTTCGGGCGACACGTTCCCAAGCTGCGATCAAGTAATCTTTGGGAGGATACGGCATATACGATCTCCGTCGACGAATACCGCCCGCTAGACCTCCTACTCTTCACCGCGGATCAATTCGGTCTACGAAGTCCTTTCGAAGATCCTATCCAACGCGGAGATTTTCAGCGGAAAGTTTCCCAGAACGACCGGTCTTAGGCTCGTAGCTAATTCGGGAGCCCTCCGCCAGGCCAGTGTGGCCAGCCTTTTCAACGGCACTAACGTGCACGAAGATGTCAGGCCCCCCATCTTCCGGTTTGATAAACCCATATCCCTTGGTCGGGTTGAACCACTTCACAGTACCGATTGCCACTGCTGTATCTCCATATTGAAGTCACTCAATTTAGACGAGGGCCGAGGCCGACATCAAGTGTGACGAGTGCGAAGACATTCCGATCCTCCCGCAGCTCCGATAGAGAGGGACATCCGCCCTGTTTGAGCACGTGGGCGTGACCGATCAGACAAGTCGTGGGATCGAGCCTTGTTGACCGACGGTTCGACCACCGAAACCAATTCGGCATTGCTGGCTGTCCTGTCCATACCCGAGCTTCGCCGGTCCGCAGCGCGAACGCTCGAATGACGCAGCAAAAATGCAATTTCGTCGCCGAAACGGCAGGAATATTGCGCGCGTTTCATCGAAAAGCAGATACCGCAGCCAGCGAACGCCAACGAGAGCTTTCGTGTGCGATTGTGACCTCTTCTCGGACAGTGTCCTGGCAGCGACCGCGGCGGGCTATTTGCCGTTGACCAAGATCAAACCATGCCGTGCGGATCCGCTATCCTCGGCAAGACTCAACGGAGGCTAGACTCTCATGCGTTACCTTTGCATTCTTGTGCTAGCGCTTTCCTTCATCGTCGGTCCTGGACCGCGTTCCACCGCCGCTCCACGGGATGGGAGCCGCATGCCCCCCGCTCCGCAGGACCTCTATTGCCTTCAGGGACGTAGTTGGGGCTATCCGGGCAATTGCCAGTTCTCGACCTATGGCCAGTGTATGACCAGCGCATCCGGCACAAACGCCTATTGCGGCATCAATCCGATCTACGCGTTCGAGCGACATGGACGGCTGCAGCGCTGATTGAAATCGCCGCCGAGGCGAGGTGAGTGTGCTTGGCGTAAGTCCCGCAAAATTAGACATGCCTATTCGAGACGCAGCAACGAACCATAGTTGGGCGCATGCCGCGCCAACTTTGCCGCCTTGATCTTGAGGCCAATCGCTGGCTGCGGTCCCTGTCGGACGCGATCTTTGGCCTAAGGCTTGCTCTCACACTCCCCCAACCAAATCTGCGTTCGCTTGGCCCAGGAGTGCCCCAGGGAACGGCAACTTCCGCCGGTTCCTGGAAGGCGTGCAGCGGCGCGGCGTGCACGTAACCGTGGTCTCGACGGCAGCCACGCAGCCCTGCGATGGTGGCCCACGAACTTCGCCGACAGGCTAATGAGTCGCCCGTGAAGAATTCGGAAGCAATTGGTCTGTCGCTGTGATTTGACGTGAGCAAGTATTCGATTGTGCAAGAAAGCCGTGGGTAGGTGTTGGTTTTCTTGCGTTTTTGGATTCCGGATTTGGCGACTTCGTGATTCCTTTGACGGCGAGATTCGCTGTTGGGGAGAACCCATGAGCCATCCGCGCGACGATCGTCAGGACGATCTGTTTCGTCCATCTCTGGAGAAGATCATCAACCTTCGCCATCCGTTGGTGCGTCTGGCGGCGGAGATCGATTGGGACTTCCTGGCGGGACGCTTCAGTTCGGTCTGTCGCCTCGGGCCGGGGCAGCCACCGTTGCCGACACGATTGGTAGCCGGACTGTTCATCCTCAAGCACATGCACAATCTCTCTGACGAGGCGCTGTGCGACAGGTGGGTCGAGAACCCGTATTTTCAGTATTTCTGCGGCGAGGTGGTGTTCCGGCACGACCTGCCGTTCGATCGCTCGTCGCTGACCCGCTGGCGCCAGCGGCTGGGTGAGGAGCAGATCGCCGCGCTATTGCAAGAAAGCCTCTCGGTGGCGCATCGAACTGGGGCGATCGAGACCAAAGATCTCGAGCGGGTCGTTGTGGACACCACCGTCCAGGAGAAGGCGATCGCGCATCCGAGCGATGCGCGGCTTAGGCACCGGGCGATCGAGAAGCTGGTCGATTTGGCCAAACGCGAGAGCGTCGAACTGCGCCAGAGCTATCTGCGCGTGGCCAAGCGCGCCGCCATCATGGTGGGGCGGTACACGCATGCCCACCAATTCAAGCGTGCCCGACGAGAGCTCAAATTCCTGCGCACCCGGCTTGGCCGCATCATCCGTGACATCAGACGCAAGATCGAGGGCGACCCTGCGCTTGAGGATCGCTTTGGTCCGCTGCTCGATCTCGCCCACCGGGTTCGCCATCAAGAGCAGCGTCAGCGCGGTCCCAAGGTCTACTCGTTGCACGCCCCCGAGGTGGAGTGCATCGGCAAAGGCAAGGCCCGGGCACCTTACGAGTTTGGTTGCAAAGTCTCAGTTGCCACGCCTGCCACCGCGCCCAAAGGCGGGCAGTTTGTGCTGCATGCCAAGGCCCTGCACGGCAATCCCTATGACGGCCACACGCTCGGTCCCGTCATCGCCGACCTCGAAAAGCTCACAGGTGTTGCAGCGCGCCGCATCCACAGCGACAAGGGCTACCGCGGCCACAACTATCCCGACCGGTTCAAGGTTTGGATCAGCGGCCAGGTTCGCCGTGTCACCAAAGCGATCCGTCGCGAGATGCGGCGTCGCGCCGCCGTCGAGCCTGTGATCGGCCATCTCAAGGACGACCACCGGATGCGCCGTAACCATCTCAAGGGCCGCGACGGCGACCGCATCAACGCCGTGCTCGCCGCCGCCGGCTACAACTTCAGCCTGCTCCGACGCTGGCTCGCGGAACTTTTACGCGGCCTGTTATCGATACTCTGTCGCCACCTATCGCAACCACACCTTGCGTAAAACGGTGCTCAGAAACGTTCTTCACAAACGACTAATGAGTTTGTCGTCTTACTTGAGCAGCCAAAAATCGGCCGCGTGGCCGCCAGGCGGCCGCGCGTCTCACCAGGTGCATCTCTCGAGCTCCTTTCGTGCATAGTGGCGGCGCAGAGCCGGTACTTTAGGCATGCATGCGTCGTCCGAAAGAGCGTGGTCGATCATCGTAGAGTGAATGCGGAGCTGCTGTCGAGATTTGCCGCTTTCGATCGCGTATGGAGGTGAATTACGTTTGATTTGAGGATGCTTGGACGTGCCGTTGTAACGTCTGTCCTCATGCTGTCGACGAGCCTAACCACCTCGACAGGTGAACGAAGCTCCAGTTTTCTCATCATCCGCGCACGATTAACCTTCACCGTCACCTCGCTGACATTCAGCCTGACCGCGATCTGCTTGGCGAGCAATCCGTCCGCAACCAATGGTAAGATGTCGCGCTCCCGTGCCGTGAGCCCCTCGACGCGTCGTCGCGCTTCGCGCACAGCGTGTTCGCGCTCAAGTCGCTTTCGGTCGAATTCGATGCCAACCCGCACCGCATCGAGAAATTCCTGCTCGCGGAACGGCTTGGGCAGGAAATCCACCGCACCACGTTTCATCGCTTCCACCGAGATCCGAACATCCGAAACGGCGCTGATAAAGACGATAGGAATCGAGACCCCTGACTCGTGGAGAGTGCGCTGCAGGTCTAAGCCCGTCGGAGATGTGCCGGGAAAGCGAACGTCCAGCACCAGACAAGACGGGCCGCGAAAGAAGTCCTCTATCGCCAATTCGTCAATCGAAGCAAACAACCTCACTCGAATCCCAGCATCCTGGCATAAAGTTTCAAGAGAGCTCCTGATCTGCTCATCATCATCAACCACATAAATCGTTGCCGGACTCGTAATCATGATCGATAGTCTCCTCGTCCAATTCATTTCGTAGCGGGAACCGATGCATCGGTTCCATCTTTGCAATTAATGCAATCCTAATGTAGCGGCGTGACAATGCTGCGATGTAATTCACGCTTCTTGAATTTTGAGTCTCCTGCTGGACATGCGCATTGAGATGATCGTGAGGCATGTCTGCAAGAATGATTTATCAGAAAGCAAGGAAGAACCAGTCCAATTTGAGAATACGTGCCAAGCGCCTGGACAATCGCGAGCGCTTGACTGCTCTACCGGACGTCCTCGGCTCGAACAGAATGGACGACCGCAGCCAGTAGTAGACAGTCGGCCTCGGTTGCGCCAGGCTCGCGGTAGTCCCCATGATGAGGGAGATCAGCGTGCGCAGTGGCCAAGCGCTAAACGTTGATTATCACTTCGCCGATCAGCTTGCGGTCTGTGGAAGCCGCGCAGGCTCAACGTGAGCATCATCGATAGCAAGTCACCACTACGGATCGGCAGTACCGAATGCTTCTAAGCCGAGAAGCCTCGAGCAACTTGAAACGTATCCCCGTGCGATCACGTTTCGTGAATATCGGGCTCGTCACGATAGCCGCGCTTCTTCGCGCGATTGGCATATGGTCGGAGATGTTCGCTAGATCGTCTTTCGCAATACGCCAGCCGAATTTGGCTACGTTCTCGTCGTTCGTTGATCTTCCCTACGACGATGTTGACTTGCTGAAGATCAAGCTCGCGATGAAAGTTGGCGGTGAATACAAGCTTAGCCAGATCGGCTTGCGCCGATGGCAAAAGTTCGCGCACGAAACGCGCGTTGATTCGGACAAACTAATTGCTAACCTAATCGCCATGGCCGAGCAGATTCCGGATCTAGTGACCGAGATCCGCGCGCGCACAAGAGGGATTGGGCAACGCCGTCACAGAGCGTTTGGCGAATTCATTAAGCGCGCGAGCAAGGGACTGCGAACGCCTTCTAAATGGAACGTAAACGCACCCTCCCATCGGGTGCCTTGGGCCGCGCTTGGCCCTTGGCCAGGGTAATATTCCCGTCGGGATCATCCATCGAGATCAACACTGCGATCATCGGTAGCTCTTTTGGTGCTCGGCGACCAAACGGATCTCTTCGCGCAGCACCGCCAAATAATCGAGGATCGGCCCATCCTGCAGGGTCATGGCGGTTGGCAAACCAGATACCGGCAAATCGATCGGCAGAACGGAATATGTAAATAGAGCGATACAGGCTCGTGGGACGGTAGGCGCCTTAGCCATTTCTCACAGGCCTCGACACCGACCTCAGCGGCGAACTGTGATACCGTTGGATAGATCGTATACCAAGGCGACTGGGCATCATAATACTTCTTTAGAGTTGATGACTGCAATGGTTGCTGTCCCTTGCCTGGAGCAGGGCCTTGTTCGCGATCGCTGTAGAATCAACACCAGCGGTGACGTAAAAAATCGTCTTCCAAGTGCTGCCAAGAGCTCTCTTCTGGCTGCCCGGCTGCAAGAGTGCTCGCCAGCGTCGAACCGACGAAGTCTCTTCGTGAACAATCCTGAGCAGCTTTAGCGCCAGCGTCCTCGCCTAAATCCGGCGCCCACAATCCATCGCCGGCTTAAGCGCCGCTTAGTATGAGTGAGCAACAAAACAAGCTGATGGATCATAGAGCTCTGGCCTCGATGCTATCGCTGTTGGGCCGGAGCCGAATTTACACGAAAGCGAGCAAGCCTCTTCAAACAGAGGGACATAACTTATTCGGAAGCAAGGACACATCCGCCGCTCTTTTTGATCCAAACAATGAACCTGCGGTATTGAGGATGGTGGCTGGCGAGTATGCACTCTTGCGGTAGGCCTCCTCGGGTACTCGGATAAAGTAGTCGACGAAAGTATAATCCGATCTGCCGGAGTCGTCGGTGAAGTGAACTTTCGTTCTTACTTGCAATCGATCACCTCTTACGAGCGCCAAGTTTGCGCGTATCACTGAGGACCTAGAGTGCCATTTAACTTCTAGGCTTCCATAGTAGGCCTCGAAACTCGGCGTCCGCGCAATACCCAAATCGCAGTCGGTAGGACGACATCTGCTCCACGCATGAACAAGCGCTTTGTCGAACTGCTGGTCGACAAATATGCGTGTAATGATGCCGGTGCTCCGATCCTCATTAGACCAGTTTCCAGCAAACTTAGTCATTGGCGTGCCACCGAGGTTGCGTGGCATAAGAGTGTTGGTCTGCTCGCCAAACGCTGGTTGGAGAAGCAGGAGCGCGAGCAGCATGACCGCGGATAATCGCAACATTGTTTTGTCCTGTTAGTTTGACATTCAACGGTTGGCAACAACCGTGCCAGCTAGCTGGACTCGTAAATGGGAGGTTTGGAGTGGATCTCGTCTCTGCAGCTCAGAGATGCCTCGTCGTAAATCCGACGATCCGCCGCGCCAAAGGACGGCTGCGTGGCAGACTTCTTACTTCCTTGTTCGATTTTGGCGCGACTTGATAGCTGCCTAACAGTTCACTATGGCATGAGTGTACCGTGTGAGAGGCTGACTGCGCCTGCGCACTACGTAGCGCACAAGGCTTCTGATTGCCGAGTTATTGCCTCGTGTAGCTCCTCCGAGCGGAAAACAGAGCGTGCGCGTCGCAGCCATTCGCGTTTCGTCCTGGCACGAGGCTACAACACGAACTCGGGTGTTCCCAACCATCGGGACAGGGCGACTGAAAGCGCGGTTAGGGACCCAAGGTCCTTCGGCGGATGGACAACCGCAGCTTGTCCCGGTAACATGAACGGAAAGGGAACGATATCGGTGCGTCCCGGTAGTTCGGGGCGATTGCCGGCAGGGGGCCATTTTGCTGTTTCGACACCTCAATGACGATGTATTTCTAGCATTTTCGCGAGATCACAAGCATCTTTACTCTCTCGTCTTGTTGGACTTACACGACCGCTTCTTCACTGGCGCGCCGGCCTTTCCCACTCCCCAAGAGGTCACGCACGCAATTTACGACGTGATGCGGGCCAATCCGTCGCTTTGGAACGAGAGCGACGACTTCGGCGAGCCACTGCCCGAGGTCGTGTCCGCAGGGCGCAGACGGATCAAGCGCGCCGCGGCGAGCAAGACCGAGACGGCGAACCGGGCTCTGATCATCGCTCGCCAACTCTATCAGCGGCTGATCGCTTGGGGCTGGCTCGAAGAGGAGGAGTACGGCCTACGCGTTACCGTCGACATGTCGATGGGACCACTTTTGGTGATCCAACGTCTGGCCAGCCTGAATAAAGACGTCTCTCAGAGGTTCGGCGGCCTCATCGTTACCGTCCGCGTGAACCTCGAGGCCGTGGAGAAGCTCAATCCAACGGTCGTCGACAGGAAGCAACGGCAGGTCGCGCTGGCGCTGCGGGAGGCACGCAACCAGGTCGACCAATTCACCAAGAGCCTACGCGCCATCCTGTCGGACCTGAAACGCATCCGCCGTACCGTCATGGAATCCAAGACGGTCGGCGATCGGCTCGAGGCCTTCTTCGAGGAATTCGTAGAGCAGCTTCTGCTGAGGGATTTTGAGTCGATATTGACGTTCAATCATCCTTACCGGTTCAGGGACACCATCGTCGATCTCGCGAGGCGGATTGCTTATACGCCCGCGACCATGCAGGTGCTTTCGGAGGAGTACGTCACCGCAGGCGTTTCGCCATCGATGTCGGAGGCGAACCTAGACGTCGAGGGCGATCTACTCGCGATCGAAAGCACCTTCGGTCATATCGGCGAAATGTTCGAACGGATCGAGGCCTTCCGGCGCCAACTTGAGGCACGCGTCCGCAACACAATCAAATACGCCGAGCGCGGCACCCACGGCCTGGTAGGACGGGCAGGGGATCTGGTGCGCCGGCTCGACGGGCTGATCGCGCGAGGGCGGCACGCGAACGCCACCGTCGAATGGAGTCTCGAGCCGCTTCGTTCGCCGTGGTCGGAATTCCACCATGCACCGAGCCGCGAGCCGCGCAAACCTATCGAACTAAAGCCCTTGGGCGATTGGCCCGACGATCCCCTCTACGAACTCCGGAAGAAATTGCGCAGGCGATACATCGAGAGAATTGCACCCGGCCCCAAGGAGGTTCAACGCTTCCTCGAAGCCCAGGTGCCCGTCGCGGGGACGAGAGAAGCACGATTTATGGCACTCGAGACGGTCGACGATTTCCTCGCCTTCGATGCCGCTCGTAGGTTTGCCTTGACCAACGAAATTCCGCCGGAGGTTAGCCTTCATTTCGAATTGGAGTTTGCGCCGGACTCGCCCCCTCATGATAGCGAATGGCTGCGGTGCTCCAATTTCATTGTCCGGCGCCATGCCCCTGCGAGGCGCCGCCATGCTCAGTGAATTCGAGGCGATCGAGCGCAGCTTGGGTGCGGAAAAAGCTGCCGACCTCAGGAAGGCAGTGCATTTCCTGTTGAGGCGGCAGTTTCTCTTCGCCGGCGATCCGCGAACCGGTACGATCTACAATGTAATCATGGACGGCCGCTTTCGGTCGGTCATCGATGAATTCTTCGACAGTTGCGGTTACCGGGTGCATCGGGACACCGAGGCCCAGTGGGCCGGGATCGTCGCTGTCGGCGAAGACGTGCCATTGCCACGCATGAAACTCGACGAGACCATCGTCGTCCTGGTGCTGGCCGCGCACTGGCAGGACGAAGTCAACGTCGGCGCTGTCGAAGACCGCGCCATAGTCGTCACGACGGTGAACGCCCTGTTCGACCGCTACAAGGACATGGTCCAACCGAACGGATCGGGCGCGATCTCCCTCGGTCGTTTTCGGGAGATCTTGAAGGAAGCGTCTCAAAGGAGCCTCGTCGATGTTGGAGATTTCGACAGCGAGGCGCAGGACTTCGAAGTTGCGATCCGTCCGATGATCAAGCTGATCAGCGGTTCGGACGCCCTGCAGCGGATCGAACGCTACGTCCGATCTCAGGAGGTGGGCGTGCCCCAGATGGTCGATGGAGACGAATCGTGATGGAGTTGCGTCATGTGTCCATGGTCAATTGGCACCTCTTCGACGTCGAAGATTTCGATCTGACCGGCCATGTGGGTGTTTTCGGTGAGAACAGGTCGGGCAAGTCGACCATACTCGACATGGCCCAGGTCGTGTTGACCGGCGGTAACAAGAACGTTCAGCGGCTCAATGCGGTCGCCGGCGACAAGGGAAAAAGCCGTAGCGCATCCAAGCGAACCATCGTGGACTATTGCCTTGGCGCCTTGGGGGAGGATGAGCGAAAGAGAGAGCAGGCTCGCACCTACATTTGTCTCGGGTTCGTAGACACCGAAGGCAAGCGGTCTCCGGTCACGATCGGAATGGCGATAGAGGCCCGCCGGTCGGAGACCAACGAAACCGTCCTCGGCCGCTTCGTCGTCACCGGCAAGATATTGAAGGCCGCGGACTTCATCGAGGTGAGGGAAGGCAAGCGATTTGCGGCAGAATGGGACGACGTTCGCAACCGGATCGTCTCGGCCGTCGGACAAGACAATTTCGTCAATCACCGGGACAAGGCGATCGATTACGTCCGAGAGTATATGCGCAAGCTGGTTCCGCATGCTTCCGTCGTCGGAGAGCAGAACGCAAACTCGCTTCAAAAGGCCGTCGTGAACGCAATGACGCTGGATCACGATCAGACCGCCACCGAATTCGTGCGCAATTACATTCTCGAAAAGAACAATATGAAGGTGGGAGAGCTCCGGGAGTCGATCCGAACCTACCGGAATATCAACGATACGATCCGGACGATGCGAGAGAAGCTGGAGGCGCTGGAGGCGCTGAAAGCCATTCTTGCGGAACTTGCCGACTCCCATGAGCGCAAGGCTCTGGAACAGTGGATATCGAAACGTGCCAATTGGTTTGGCGCACGTACGGCCTACCTCGCGGAAGTCGCGAAGTTCACGGAGGAGGCGGCGAAGCGCGATGCGGCCAAGGCCGAGATGGATTTCATCGATGACGACTTGAGAGCGATCGAGGCCGAAATCAGAAGATTGGACATTGCGATCTCCGAGCACGACGCAAAGAGCGGACGCAGCGCGCTCTCTCAATCGCTGACTTCCGCCTTGCAGGCGGGGCACCGTGCAAGCATCGAATTCGAGCGAAGGTTGGATTCCGTCCGTTCTCTGCAGGCGCTGGTCGCCATGAGGGATTTTGGCTTCGACGAGTTCATCCCGCTGATCTCCGGGCTGACGCGGGCCGCGGTCGGCGCGTCGATCGACCGGCCGACCGGTGGTTTGCTGGATACGGAAATTCGACTGATTGCCTCCGACCGAGCGTTGGTAATGAAGGTCGACCAAGCGCGCCGCGATCTGATCCGGAAGGCCGAGGACGAAAAGGGCCGGGCACTGTTGCTCGAGGAGCGGCTTCGACAGCATGCGAGCGGCGGAAGTTCGATTTATCTGCACGAAGACACGGAGCGCTTATGTCTCAAGTTGCGGCAAGCCGGGATGTCGCCCCGCGTGCTGTGTAACCTCATCGAGCTATCGGACGTCGCCTGGACGGCAGCGGCAGAGGGCCTCTTGGGCCGAGACCGGGAGGCCGTCTTCGTCGATCGGTCCGATATCGCTCGCGCCACGGCCATCTTCAAAGAGGGACGCCGTGAATTCCGGCGTGCTTCGTTGGTGAGCTTGAACAAGCTCGATCCGAACGGTCCCGGTCCGCATGCTGGAACATTTCCTGCGCTTTTCAAGTCCGACGATCGGGATGCCATTGCGTTCATCATCCGAAGGCACGGGACGGTGCGGCTGGCGGATACGATCGCTCAATTCAACGAACCCGGGCGGGCGATCATGAAGGACGGTCTTTACGACGATGGTTTGGTGCGAACGCACCGCGCGGCCGAGCCTTCAGACTTCAAGATCGGCAAGGCGGCGCAGACCCAGGCGTTTCGTGATTTGAAGGAGCAGGCCGAACAGCTTTCCGATGCGCACGCAAGGTCGGATGGTGCGGCCAAGCTCGCCGATGCGGCGTACGTCCAGCTCGGAAGGATCTTCGACGACAAGCTGCCGTCGTTCAAAACCATCGTCGCAGACTACGAAAAGTCGGAACTAGAGAGGAAAGAATTCGAGCAACGTATCGCTGCGCTGGACGGCGCCGGTGACGGCGGTCTGAAGCAAAAACGACAAGCCCAGTTGCAACTGAAGCGGCATCGTGCAGGACAGAGGACTCCGCAAGAAGACGCGCATCGTAAGCACACAAGGGCGGCCGACATTGCGATGCACACCATCGAGTCGGGAGAGGGGACTTCGGGCTCGAAGCTGGGGGCAAGGGTAGCCTGGGCTTCGTACGGGCAGTACCGAAAGCTATACGATCGGCAGTCGGGGCGGGGGGCCTATCGGTCTCGTTTCGAAAACCTATCGACGCGAGCCGTCCTGGATAGGCACAGGACGATCGCCTCCGAAGCGTCGAAAGCGGCGACCGGGGCGGATGATGACCGGATCAAGATCGAACGTCGCGTGCGAAAGGCGCTCGGAGATTATTTCGACCAATTCGGCGTCGTGTCGCAGGTGGGGACCGAGAGCGAGCCTCTGCAGGAAGTGCGACCGTGGATGGAGACGCTGATTCAGGAAATGGAGGAGAACGAGCTACGGCGGTACGAGAGACAGGCGGCGGAGGCGGCCGACAAGGCGAAGACGCTGTTGCGAGGCGAGTTCATCAACGCTCTCACGTCGCGCATCAGCAAGATGGAGCGCGAGCTCTCGGCCATGAATATCGGCCTGGCCGATCATCCGTTCCACAACGAACGGTATTCGTTTCACCATACGCGCCTGGTCGAATTTCAACCGATATTGAAGGTCGTCGAGATCAGCAAGACCTCGCCAGAGGCGCTCGACATGCTGTTCAAAGGGGACGAGGTCCCGGACGACTTTCCTCATCGCGACACGCTGCGGGAGATCGAGGCGTTGCTCGAGGATCCGGAGAAGGATTTCGGTCTCTTCGAGGACTACCGCAACTTCTTCACTTTCGAGATCCACATGACGGACATCGTCACTGGTCGACCCACGCGATGGGAGACGCGCCGGGGAACCGGGTCGGGCGCCGAGCAACAAGTCCCGATCTATGTGGCCATCGGAGCGTCGCTCGCGTCGGTCTACGGTAGCGGGAAGTCCGGAGCAGGACGTCCATCGGGCATGTCGGTGGCGATTTTCGATGAGGCGTTCTCGAAGATGGATGGAAAGAATCAACGGCAGATGATGAGCTTTTATAAGAAGCTCGGTCTCCAGATCATCATTGCCGCGCCAAACGAAAAGAGGATCGCCGTTCTAGAACATATCGATACTGTGATCGAAGTCGATCGAATTGGTGAAAACGCTCGGGTCACGGTGGCCGAGCTCAAAGAGCGGGCTCGCAGAGAACTCCAGGCGATGGACCCCGATCGCATGTCCGATGACGAGCTCAAAAAGATGGCCGCAGAATAGGATGCCGAGGCAGTTCACCGACGCGCGCCTGCTGATGTCGGATCTTCTAGACCGTTTTGAAGGCGGGGCCGAAAGCCCGATCGCTTATCCGGACTATGACGGGTTTCTCGATGTTGCCCAGATGGACAAGTTCATCAAGGAGCTCCGCGACGCGGAAGGACGCGGAGGGATCCGGATCGCCAGGGGGCGTGGACTCAAAAGCGAGCAGATCAAGCACGTCAGGCTGGAGAACGCCCCGTCGGTCTACGAACTTCTCGAACGGAGACCGGTCGGAGAGCTGATGGAGGTGGCCGCTAACCGCCTGCTCGACGGACTGGAACTGCCTGTTGAATTTCAGGGCTCGGTGGATGGGCTTCGGTTGGCCTGGTCACGCGGGCGCGAATGGCAGGGCTTCTCGCTCGACGACGTGGATCGCCTAAGGCCTGCCTTCGTGATGGCGAAGGCTATATTGGAGGGCAAGCATGCAGGCCTAGACTATCGGACGTTTTCCCGTCGCTTCGGCGGGGAAAGTAAGCGGCTCGAAAGGCTGGAAGGACCCGTGGTCAGGCTTCTGAGCGGAGCATTGGAGCTTCCGCCGGGCGCTCGCCCCAGAGATGCGCTTCGGACACTAGGACTCGAGAAGTTCGCCCCCCCAATGCTGATCTCCGGTCGGCTCGATTTTGACGTGGCCGAGTTATCGGCCGCAGGGCCGAAGTATTTCGGCATTTCACCGGACGAGGTCCGACGTCTGAGGGTTCGAGAAAAGCCCCAATATGTTTTGACGATTGAGAACTTCGCCAGCTTCAATCGTCATGTCAGGGAGACCGACCCGGAGCGCGCCGGCGTCACCATCTACGTCGGCGGATACCCTTCAATGGCGACGCAGGACGCCCTAAGAACCCTAGCGACGACCCTGCCTATCGACGTTCCGTTTTACCATTGGTCGGATATCGACCCGGATGGCACTTGGATCTTCCGCACCATCGAGACCTCAATCGGTAGGGCGCTCAAGCCCCATCTCATGTCTGCGGATTTGGCCGATAGGCTAGGGAAGGCGCCGACAGAAAGACTGAGATTGCCCGCCGGACCTGTCACGTCAGCTATTTCGGATCTCATCGCCTATCTTCGACGTGATGACGCCAAGTGGTTGGAGCAAGAGGAACTCGATCCCGTGCGGCCCCAATCGTGATCTTCTTGACGAGCTCGACCAGGGAGCCGAACGATCCCTCGACCTTGCGTCTGCAGCATTTGAAGGAGGGGACGAGATCACCGTGAGCCGCAAGGCGAGCGGGACGCTGGTCATCGACGATCTCGAGGATGGGCAATCTCTATCTGATCGGCACCGGTAGGCATGAGCCGCGATCCCGTATTTCGTTCCTTTCAATATCCCGCCCCCGATATGGTTGCCGGTTCAATTGCCCCGATCATTTCGATCACTCGAGTATCCACCTTCGTATTGGAGGGGCGCGGCCAGACAAGCTGGTAAGTTTCCGATTGCCATCCTAGCTTTCCAAGTAAGAGGTCATCAGGAAACCCTAGCGCGCATGCTGCAACGGCGCGAATTCGAAGTCTCATCGCGCGCCTCCTCGAAGTGTGGAGTCCTTGTAGTAGCCGTGCGAACAATGCCTTTGATGTGCGGGGCGGTCGGCATCTCATCCGACCGCCTCTCTTGAGCCTATCGGCGGCCAAAGTACGAGACTAAACACCTAGATCCTTCCCCAGCCGACAAGGTGGCGCTCGTGGCTCGGCCGAAGTCAGGGGTCTCGCTCACTCCTTGTTGCGGCTGTCGGACGGGTCGCGTCCACAGCCATTACGTGCGACGCGTTAGGAAGACCCGAATATCGTTTTGCTTACGTGACGGGCCCAATGTTGCCGTGTATGGCACGCCACCAATGGTGAAATTCGTCTGCTGCTGGTCCTCGTTCGGCAACACGCCCATGTAGTGCATGCCCCGCATGAGCTCCACAGGCGCACGTCGGTCGCCGTGCACCCAGCCCGGGACGTACATTGTTAGATCCGGCGCGGTCGGCGGCGCGGGAGGCATGTATGGAGCCCCAAAAATCGATGCGCCGACCCCTTGCTCCCACGATGGGCTTGGCTGATTGACGCTTGGTGCTGGCGAAGGTGCCTCCATTCCGCGCCAAAAACTCGACGTGTTGCCCCAACTCTCGGCCGGCACCTGGCCCCGTTGATCCACCCCCGCCCAAAACTCCGCCGAATTGTAACTGGCCGCCGGAGAAGCGCCGAGCAGCGGCACCGTATCAGCCGCTTCCCAAAGCTCGTCCTGGTTGAAACTTGAGACCCGCGACGGGGATGATTCATGCACTGGCGACAGGGCAGGCTGATGCACTGGCTGGTTCGCGCTACCCCCCGCAGCACCCGACGTACCCTCTCCAAGAGTCTCACGGTACTTCTTAAGCATGCGCAGTCCCCCCTTGACGTAGCGGTCTCCCGGATACAGGTCGTTAGCATAATCCTTCAACGTCTCATCGCTGAGCGCGGAGAGAGACAGCCCGTGACGGGTGTGAAGCGCTTCAGATAGCTTACGGAGACCCGTATTACCGTGTTGTATACTGTTCGTCGAAAGCCCCCCGCGGATCTGCTGCATGATGCTGCTCGAGCGCGCCTCGCGAGCCGCATTACCTGCCCGCTCGATGAGGTCGGCGTCTCCGGGAGTGACTCCATACCGCATCCGAGTATCACGAGTCCCACGGTACAGCCGAAGCATGCTCAACCCCTTCCTGACCTTGGCTTCACCCGGGAACAGTTGCTGGGCATAAATCTTCAGCGACTCGTCGTCGAGCCGAGAGAGAGACAACCCGTGAAGGTCGTGAAGCCTTTCAGATAGCATACGGAGACCCGATCTGTTGTTAACTAAAGTTGAGTCGCTTATGGTTCTGTTCGGTGTCGTCCGTGCCGCATGATCCGCCCTCTCGATGAGGTCCTCGTCTCCAGGAGCTGCCGTATACCGCCTTCCATAATCGGGAGCGTCCGGCTGGGCAGCCTCTTCGAGGTGCTGCTCAAAGACGCCTGGCGCAGCCTCGTCAGGTTGTTCCGCCTGCTGCTGTGCCACCATGGCGTCGTAAGCGCTTCGATCGAAACCAAATAGATTGAAGTTGTCTCGGTCCATCTTAGTCTCCTACGTTCGTCCATCACGTAAGCATGCGGCCTAGATCGTCCATCACGTAAGCATGCGGCCTAGATGCTACTCGGGCCGGCTGTCGGGGAGCTGACGAGCAGCCTACGTAGGGAGCGCTGAACCGGAGCGGCGGCCGCTCGGCAATCAGGGTCCTTCAGGTTGTTTCGAAGTGGCCTTCGCATCTACACCAGCTTGAGCTTGGCATCTTCATCAATTCCGTTCTTGGTCACCCGAAGTCACCTAACGGTGCGTATCCTGCCAACAGGCGTGACGAGCTTAAGCGCGCTATTCGGGAGGCCTGGTACTGGCTGGAAGGTGCGGCCCTTCCGATCCCACATCCCGGATACCTTGAGCCCAATAAGCTTCGTGTGCTCAGTCGTCGCGCGCTGAAGCCGGGAGAAGAGCCCGACCCTGTTCGTTCCTTCGGCGCAAGGAGGCAGCCCAAGGAGTCCTTGCATCCTGCGATCAGAGAAGACGTTTGGGCACTTTATCACAGGGGAAAATTTGATACGGACGTGTTCGAAGCGATGAAGGCGGTTGAGGTCGCCGTGCGGTATGCAGCGAAACGCCCGGCAAAAGACGTCGGTACCACGCTGACGCGCAAGGCCTTCGATTCCCACAACGGGCCGTTCGCCGACATGAACGCCGACCAAGCCGAGCGGGACGCGCGTGCACACCTCTTTAGCGGCGCCATTGGTTCTTATAAGAAACCGCATTCGCATCGCAATGTTGTACTGGACGATCCGGAAGAAGCATCATGCTCGCAAATCAATTGCTCCGTATTATCGATGCGCGCGCGTCGAGAGCACGCGGCAGCTTCCGGCAGAACTAATAGATTTGCCATCGTCATTGGTGGATCGCTTTCAGACGCGTCAGCTTCTCGAAAGCTAACCTCCCTAACATGAGAGCCTGGGTCTCTAGACGGCGCTGTCGCCTATTGACCGCAACGGAAATGAACGTCGGGCCGTTCAGTAACCTTTCGCCAGCCAGTAGCGGAAATCAGCCTCAGCCGGCGTTTACCCCGGAGCCACGTTGGCTCCGGGACCTTCTGCGCAGACGCCGGGCCTGACCCAGCAAAGCGCATTTTCGAACTTTGTATTGCGAGGCAGTTGAGTGAGCGTCTTACGAGATGAACAGTCACTCAAAGGTCGACGTTACCCAAAAGTTCGGCATCCTTCTGACCGATAGGTTGGACTCGGGCTCCTCAAACGACCTCCACCCTCACATCCGAGTATAGTGCTATGCAGCTCAACATCTCTTCGTCATCCGCCAGTGCGGTTCCAGCTCTGTTCGTGCTTGCTCCGGGAACCACGGCTGTGGGTCCTTCCGTGCAGCCGCCCGGCCAGCAAGGCGACCCCTTCGAGGCCATGTTGTCCAGTTGCGCGCGGGAAGCCAAATCCGAGCTGCCGTCCCCACCACCGGAACTGCTGGACCCAAAGTTGCCTGTGCCGGAGGATCCCTTGGATCTGCTGCCGGCGAATGTGAAGGCGGCGGTTAAGGCCGCGGAGGAGGGCGTTCCCGCACCGGAAATGTCGAACGTCACGTGGAGTGACGGCACGCTGACCAATGCCGAGTTGCAGATCGTGGCAGTGCTGAACCGCCACAAGGATCAGTTGCCCCTCTGGTGGGGACACATCACGCCCACCGACTTCGATCCATCAGTGCCGTCGGATCTGAAAGCCGCAATCCAAGGATTGCACCAGGACCGCAAGCTCTTCGCTGCGCTCGGAGGGACATCCGACTGGAGGTCCTATAGAGTTGCCGATCGTTTGTCCAGCTTCTGCAGCAATCATCCGCAAGTTGCCGCATTCCAGGAGCAGCAGGCGCACAGCTACGAGCAGAACTACATCCCCTCCGATGGTACCGGAAATGGCCAACCGTCAGTCATGACCGTGAACGACGCAATGCGCGAGCTTTACCGGTATTCCGACTACCTGCCCAAGAATCTGAGCCTGGCTGATTTCCAACAGATCGTCGACGGCAACGCCCAAACTGGCAAGACCCCGCCGCAGGTGATCGCGGCGGCTCAATACTTCCTCGACCACCCGGATGCCTGGAAGCAGCTGTACGGTGGTGCGATTGATCAGGTCCACAAAGAGGATTTCCTTCAAGTCGCTTCATCGTCGATGGGCCTCACGCAAACCGAGCTGAACACGCTCGACACGATCAACAAGAATCAGGGCGCCTTCTTTGGAGGCGGCGTGCTGACCCGGGACAAGCTGGCGAGCATGGCCGAGGACAAGAGTCTTGATCCGAAGGTACGGCAAGCGGCGTCGCAGCTGCTCTCGGATCCGCTATTGTTCGCACTGCTGAACAATTCGATTACGGGCTACAAGACCCATCACAAGTTCTTCGACTTCGGTGGCGGACATAGGGTCGATTCCGGTAACATCAGCAACAACGACTTCACGAACTTCTACAGCAACATGTCGGCTGCGAACCGCACCGTTCAGCAGACGAAAACCCATGTTCCCAAAACCGAGGCCGAGCAGTCCGCGGTCGCGGACATGATGATGGGCGTGGCCGACCAGCCCGATATCAAGTCTGTGAAGAAGAACGGCGGAGCGCTCATGCACGCCCTCGAGGGCGCGAAGCCCCTACTCGACGAACTGCTTACTGCCGAATCGAGGGCGCTTGACTGGGCCGCCACAGCGGTTGGCGCGCTTGGCTTCATTCCGGGCCTGGGTGAAGTTGCCGATGCAGCATCAATGGTCCTCGAATGGGAGTCGCAAGGGGCGAATATTCTTCACGCCGCCATTAGCGGAGGCGATATTACGCAAGCGCTCGAAGAGGCCGGCTTCAGTGACGTGGCGCAGGTGGTGGGCTGTATCTCCGGCCCGCAGGTCAAACTCGCGATGCGCGAGGGGCTAGCGAAAGAACTAATTGAACGGGCCGCGAATGCCGGGGTCGACTTGGCGGTCTCGGAGGCGCAATCCTATGCGGAGGACTATTTGAACAACCTGAAGGAGCACCTCGAGGCCGGTCCCATGCCAGCCGGATACGCTCCGAGCCAGGTTGGCACGACGGCATCGTCGCAGAAGGTGGCCTGACGGGCGCACTTGCAGTCCTCGACGTGGAGGGCTGCGCTGCTGATGGTTCAGGTTAACTCGCTGTGAGGGAGAAAGCGCGAGAGCGTTAGCTTTCCTTGCGTCGAATCTGAGTTGGCTTTCGCGTTCAAATCGTCCGTCGGCGCACCCAGCGTCTCTGACGAGAGTGACATCGGAAGACCAGCGCACTATACCCTCAACCAGGACATGCTCTAGCGAAGTGCAACATGGAGCGATGGGGAACGTTCTTCCAGGCCTCGTACAAATTTGACTGAGAAGGCCGGCCAGGCTCCTCCGGAATGCAGCAACTACGCGTGGGTGAAAGATTTGGTCCAGGCGGCTAGTGGCTCTTCTTTTGATCGGGACCTGATCCGCGGAGGGCATTATGGCCAGCGGTCAAGTGAACCGCGCAAACAGGCCGAACACATGGCCGCTCCGACCAATGCTGCGACGTGAAGATTCTTCTTGCCAACCCGGAGCCGTCCACACATGGCCCATCGTGTCACTTCGCGGCTATGCACCAATTCGGTCGCTATTGGTGCATAGCCGACTCAGGCAAGCCATCCACTCGGCAGATTTATGGATTCGCGGCCTAGCCACGCTTGGCCGAGTGTATTTCGCCTAGCGCTCCGGCATTCCGGCCTTGCGCAGCCCTTCCTTGAACCGAAGGTGAAATTTCATGAAAGCGGGATTGGCGTCCGGGACGTAATCCCACTGCGCGATCGTTCGCGTCAGCGTCGCGGGGAGCGCAAGATATTGCGTCAGCGTCGCGCGGGCCTCGGCGTCGTGTCCCGTGAGCGCCAGTGAGGACGCGAGCCCGGCAAGTATTGTCGGAATCTCGGGCGAGGCCGCCGCCGCGCGGCGCAGCCACACCAGGGCCTCGTCGTCCTTCTCCATAAGGAAATACGCCCAGCCCTTGAGCAGCAGGAAAATCGCGGTCTCGGGATCGTGCGGACTGAGACGGATGCCGTGTTCGGCATATTCCAGCACCTTGTCCGGCTCGGCGAGGAAGAAATACTGCAACGCCAAGATTTTGTACGCTCCCGCATAACTCGGATTCAGCGCTAGGCAACGTTCGGCGGCAACGACCGCATTCCGCACATGATGGGTTCCTTCCAGCACGATGGCCTTCAGGCAGTAAGCCGCGTAATAACCGGGGTCGATTTCGAGCGCGCGGTTGACGAGGCTCTCGGCCCGCTGCAAATCCGCGGCGCGGTTCGGACTCTGAACTCGCGAGACGCGCGAGGCGTAGTAGGACGCGAGCCGAATCAGCGCCCGTACGTTACGGGGGTCCATGTCCAGCGCCCGTTCGCAGAGCTCGTAGGTCGAGGCCGCGGCCGCGCCGAGGCGGTACGAGGCCGCCTCGCACCGCATCGCAAGGTCCTCGGCATCCAGATTCGCGACAGCGGTCACGCGCCCCGTTTCGGCCCGAACGAGTTCGACATGGAGCGCGCTTGCCAACCGCGTGACGATGTCGTCCTGGGTCTGCAGCAGCTCAGCGCGCCGCACATCGAACTGGTCGGACCATAGCGTTTTCGCGCTCTGCGCGTCGACCAGCCTCGCATTGATGCGCACCGACCCGTCGCTGCGCAGTACGCTGCCCTCTAGCGCGTAACTGACGCCGAAATCGGCGCCGAGTTGCTTGATATGGACCGGCTTGTCCTTGAGGGTAAAAGCGCTGCGGGCGGAAATCACAGTCGAGCCGCGCAGCCGCGACAAGGCCGTCGTCAACTCATCGGTGATGATGTCGCCAAGATAATCCTGGGCCGGGTCCGCGCTCAAATTCGAGAATGGTAGGACGATCAGCGACAGGCGCGGCGGCACCGGCGCATGCCGCCAGGACATCGTGGACCAGATCACCCCGGCGATCGCGAGCACCCCGGCAAGTCCGAACAGCGGCAGCATCCAGCCCGCGCGTCGAACGTCGCGCCGAGCCGCCGGAATCGGCCCGGCGGCCGGCTCGCTGACGGCGTCGTCGTCCAACAACGTAACCGGCCCGGCGAAGATATAGCCCCGTTTCGATACCGTCTTGACCACAGTCTGGCCGGTGTCTTCCAGCGCCGCCCGCACTTCGCTGATACAGCGTGTCAGCGAATCTTCCGTCACAATCACGCCGGGCCAGATCTTCGACAGCAATTCGTCCTTGCTCACGAGGCGGCCCGCATGGGTCACCAGATAATGCAGCAGTGCAAAACTCTTGGGACGCAATGCCACGTCAGCCCCGTTGCGGCGCAGGCAGCCCTGCGACAGATCGAGCGTGGCGTCGCCGATCAAGTACCGCTCCGCCGACATGCGGATGTCCTCCTTCCGAGCTGGCCGGCCGAAGAGGCGGGAAATCCGGCCACTTCGGTAGAGTTTCAGCAATTCTTCAGCGTTCCTTCATGACGCGCAAGACCCGCGAGGGCCAAGCTTACCACCGCGAGCTTCGGCCGGCGCCTGTCCCGATCCGGGTCAGGACGACGCACGGGGATCACAGCGGGAGGATGTCATGGGAATTATATCTATTGGCGGATCAATCCGGCACCTTGGCGTCGGAGCTTTGTCGCTTCTTTTGGTCAGCTCGGCCGCGCTCGCTGCCCCTCAGACGATCCTGGTCAACGCCAAAATTTTTACCGCCGATCCGGCGCTACCCTATGCCCAGGCCGTCGCGATCGAGGATGGTCGTATCCTCATGGTCGGCTCCAACGAGCAGGCCCGCGCGTTGGCCGGACCGAACACCC
Organism: Bradyrhizobium sp. CCGUVB23; assembly: GCF_024199885.1. Taxonomy (NCBI): domain Bacteria; kingdom Pseudomonadati; phylum Pseudomonadota; class Alphaproteobacteria; order Hyphomicrobiales; family Nitrobacteraceae; genus Bradyrhizobium; species Bradyrhizobium sp. CCGUVB23. Next base: position 1,868,503 of record NZ_JANADQ010000001.1, on the reverse strand, counting down.
GAATCATCGACGCCGGCGGACGGCTGGTGACACCGGGGCTGACCGAAGCCCATGTTCACCTCGGCGAAGCCTTTCCAACGCCACCGGTGCCCATGCCGGGCCTGCCGTTTCCCGGGCCGACCGCAGAGCAATTGCTCTCGGCGATCGAACAGGCGGCGAAGACCCGCACCGACTGGGTCAGTGCCACAATCGGCCCTCAGATCGCGCGCGACCGCCGCAACTGGCGCAAGGCGCTCGATGCCGTCGCGCCCAACACGCCGGTGCTGCTCAGGGCGTTCTGGGGACATGTCAACATCACCAACAGCGAGGGTTTTCGCCGGCTCGGCATTACCGAGGATATCGCCGATCCCTTAGGCGGCTGGTGGGGCCGCGACGAAAGCGGACGCCTCGATGGCGGAGGCTACGAGGCCGAGACGATCATGCGGCGCATCCAGCCCGCGAATCTGGAGCGCCTCGCCGCCCTGCTGGGTGAAGCGCAACAACGCTACGCCCGCTGGGGCGTTACCTCGATCCACCTAATGAACGATAACAAGTCGCTCGAGGTCACGCTGGCCGGGCTTGGCATCGCAAAACCGCTGCAGAAATGGACGATCTACTCCTGGGGCAGCTTTGGTAGCCGTAGCGTTCCCGACGCGTGGGCGGCCATCGACCGGGTCGCCGACCGAACATTGCCGAAAGTCCGCGTCGAAGGTCCGAAATGGGTGCTGGACGGCACGCCGATCGAACAGAATTCCGTGCAGCGCGCAGACTATGTCGTTCGTCCCGGATGGCGCGGGCGGTCTGACTTCACCGACGCGCAATTGCGTGAGATCCTGCAGCTCGGATTGACGCGGCCGACGCAGCTCGCGCTGCATGTCGTTGGCGATGCTGAAACCGACCGTGTGCTGAAGATGATGACCGAACTTGCGCCCGCCGCGGCCTGGCGCGAAAAGCGCGTTCGCATCGAGCATGGCGACGGCATCGGTCCCGACGCGTTCGAGAAGGTGGCGCAACTGGGCCTGGTCGTGATCCAGAATCCGACTCACCTTGCCCTTCCGCCGACCGGGGGACAAAAAATCCCCGATCACTCCAGAGTGTTGCAGGGCTTCGTCACCGCAGGCATTCCGCTGGCGCTTGGTTCCGATGGTGGCGTAAAGGAGCAGAACCCGTTTCTCAATTTGATGCTGGCCGTGCTTGTGCCAAACGATCCCTCGGAAGCGTTGACGCGCGAGCAGGCGCTGACCGCTTATACGTCGGGAGGCGCTTACGCAGAAGGGCAAGAAAAGCTAAGGGGCCGGCTCGCGCCCGGCTTTGCCGCCGACCTTGCAGTGCTCTCGCAGGATGTCCTGACGGTGCCGACGCCGCAAATCCCGATGACGACCAGCTTGCTTACCATGGTCGATGGCGAAGTGATCTTCGAGGATGCGGTATTGATGTCAGCTAGATAGGTGGGTGCGGCGAGAGTCGAACGGTTCTTCAGCAGGATCAAAACAGCGTTCGTTCAACTCGCGTCAATCAGGCGATGGTTGCGCCTTTATGAGTCCGAGTCCTGCGCCGGTGAGCGCCAGGAAAGTTCGTAGTGTTGGCGGGTTCGCATGGACAACGGTGCTTTGGCTCCCAATATGTCGTGCACTTCGATCCGGAGGAATGACATGAGCGACAACGAGCCGCCGAAGCCGGAGAACACATTCGCGTCCTGCCTTGGGCTCTCGCGCGAAGAAATCATCGATATTGAGATTGCCCAATGCTGGAGAGCTCATATCAATACGGGGTGGGGTGAGCCTTACCACTTTGACTACCCCACCTGGCTCAAAATGCAGGAACGGTCTCGCTAGCTGGGCGGTGGGCAAGGCGACCAGTCGTCGAACGGATCCAGATCATCTTTGAGCGAGGCGCTCTAACCGGCCAGCAAGGCTGGATACATCGTCGAGAATATCCAGTGCCGTCCAAAGGGCGCTGGTCGAGCGCCTCCTTTTCTCGTGAATCTGAAACCTATGCCCCTCTCTCAGGCCGCATCCGTGGCCTCATGATCCGGCCCTTCAGCCTTCCAGACCTTCGGCATCCGCTCCCTTCCTCATTACGATCGGCCGCTTCTCCTGCTCTCGCGCCTAATAGCCTTTCAGGTTCTCCGGATACTGAAAGGATTTTCGGGTGAACTGACCTTGCCGGCAAACCGACCGGAACGGTTCGATCGGCACCGGGGAATTCCCCGCAACAAGGTCGATCACGGTCGGTCCGGTCATATCGTAGACGCTTTTAATGGCGTTGGACGTTATGTTTTCCACCATCTTACCGACGACCGCGGTCAGGACGGGATGCGCGGGTTCGGCGGCAAGAAAGTAGTTGGTCAAACGTCCATCCTTCGCGCGCACGAACAGTGCGGATTGATCAGCGCGTAGCAAATATTCGGGCGGCCAAGAAAATGCCGCGTCAATGTCGAGGTACACCCCTCCGTGGGTGAGCAACACAAGAACGCGCCAAAGGTCTGCCCTGGCAGCGCCAATTTGCAGGCTCAGATACGTCTCGACCAGCTCCGAATGGCGGCTCCTGACGAACGCTTCGCATGCCGCATCGTCGCAAAATCTGAATTCATGCGTCGGCGCAAGATAGCGATTGAACAGATAGTTCACATAAATCGAAAGCGTCACGTCACTTGTGTAGTTGGTCAGCCAGACGATACGGGGTATCCGCCTCGGCGCGCGCGTTGGCAGGAGCGGTGGCGACAACACGGGTATGCGGTAGCGTTTGCGCGGCCGGAGGAAAATATCGAGATAGAAAATAATCTTCAGGATGTTTCCGACGACCTGAACGCACCCCGTGCTGACATACCTTGCAGCAAGCCCGGCCAAGCGCCTTCGCTCGCGCGACCCCGGTTGGCCGTGTGTATTGGTTTTGCTTTCGGATTTTGCGGTGAAACGGAATGGCCCGAACTGTTTCAGTCGCGAACAATGCCGTTGAAATAACGGTAGAAACCGCGCTAAAGTTCCTGGGCAATTCGCCTAATGCACGCGCTCTCGCAGCAAAAAGAAGGAGATACCTCGTGCAACAGTTCGGGCCATACGGTTCCAACCGAGGTCGCCATGCACGAGTATCCCAACCGCATCAAGGGAAGGCCAAGCGGCCGCGTTGGCGACCCTAAATACGTGAATGCCGTCGAGAGACGACGGTTTGTCAAGGCCAGCACTCAGGCCGTTGCGGAAGTCCGCCTCTTCTGCCTGACCCTATTGCTGAGCGGTGGCCGGATCTCCGAAATCCTCGCGCTTACGCCCGCCTCCATCGATCTTGACAGCCGCGTGGTCTCCATCCACGACGCTAAAACGTCGTAAAGTCGGGGTCGTGCGGCAAGTGCCGCTACCCCCTAGGCTGATTCGAGACCTTGACCGCAGCTTCGACATCCGCGTCCGCCAGCGCGATCCGATTAAGGCTGCAACGCGCCTTTGGCGCTGGAGCCGGACCACCGCCTGGCGGCGAGTCAAGGAAGTGATGGCCATGGCCGAGGTGAGCCAAGGAGCGGCGATGCCAAAGGGGCTGCGGCATGGCTTTGGCGTCAATGCGACCGCCAATCTGGTGCCCCAGCATCTGATCCAACGATGGCTTGGCCACGCTTCACCGAAAACGACCGCAATCTATTGTGACGTGTGCGGTCCTGACGAGCGGCGCCTTGCAGAGCAAATGTGGAAATCCGGGTATCCAGGGCCGGTTGGCCAAATGTTTGACCGGGTCTCCTCGATTTGGTGGGCGTTCACCTCAAGCCCGTCGCTTCTCCACGCAAGAAATGCCCGCAGTCGTGCTCTGTCATCCATCTGGCGCGGGCTAAGTGGGCTCTTATGAACCTCCCGCACGTTGCGGCTTACGTTGGCGATCGATCGCGACCGTGGCGAGAGCCGCTCCGGCTACCCATCAACCTGGGCCGGGATAATTCCTGAGACGGATTTGTAAAGCCCGCCGATCAGGGACGAGGTCGTCGAGATGTGCTATGTGTTGCCCGTTCGTCTGCACCAATCGTTCAATCAGGGCCCGGGTACCGTCCAACCTCGGCCTCGAGAGCCGAGTTGATAAGGTTCTCGTCGTTATCGGACAGATAACGATAGTTAGGGTCTGAACGCGCAAGGTCCCCTGCGTCGGGAGCAACACCGCCTTGGCGCTCTTCATGGAATACAACCATCCGGCGGCGGGTCGCCTATCCGGATCGTCGCCGCGACACATGACACAAGCGTGGCCGAGATCGAGTGGACCTACAGCAAGCACATCACCGATCACTCGGACGACATTTCGCGCGCGGCGCTGCTGCATCACGAGCCCGCGCCGATCGCCGACAGCAACATTGTCGAGTTAGCGAAGGCGAGCTGATCGCGCCAAACGCGAACCCGTTCCTGTCAGCGAAATGGGCTCCGCACGGAGCCCTTTTCTTTTCCGCTGATCACACCCGTGCTCACCAAAAGTGAGCCGCATATGCACCTGAGCGCATGCGTCACGTCTGCGTGATGATGTGCTAAAAGGTGCCAACTGCAGCGAACTGCAACAGTTTGCAACAGGTGACGGCGACGACGAGCGCGCATGCTTAAGGGCGTCAAGATCGTGCGGGTCCCCATTGATGGGCTGATCTTGAATTGGTTGGAGCTGGAGTATCCCGGCCGGTGCGATCTGACGGACCTCGGCAGCGTCGGCGAGTTCATCGGCCGGCTGCTCAGCTCGTCGGCGCGAGCGTGAAGCACAGGTATGCGCGGCACCAACCAGCTCGCCGAAGGCGACCAGGGCTGCGAGATCATCGCTCGCGCATTGCGCAACGCGCTGGTGCCGGTGTTCTGAGGAAGCGAATGGAATTTGAAATCCCCCAAGGCGCGGAGCGCGAGTACCTGATCATCTTCGGCGTGGCCGCGATCTATATCGGCACGTCGCCGGTCGGCGAGCCGTTGCTTCCGGCTGGAATATCCCGCTGGCCAATCACGATGCGGCGATGGCGCGCGTGAAATTGGCGGTCAGGCGCGTCCAGGTGGTGATCGATGCGGCGAACACGACCGGCGAGCTGGCCTGGTTCAACGCTGCTTATCGGGCCTGGCGGATCGAAGCGAAGAAGGTCGGGCGCGGTATGTCCTACGCCGATGCGCTGGCGCGCGATTGCGAAAAGCGGTGACAACGCGCCTGATCGAGATCGATAGCCTCGACCTTGATGCCGATCTCTTGAATGGAGTCTTTCCGCGTCTTGGTTCGCCCGCGCCCCTACTCGATGAAAAAAGCGCCAGAAGGTCGGTTGGCGGCTTGAAAAATGCGGTGTCTTCTTCGCGCGAAGCTAGAGCCATGCGCTCTCTGTTTCGGGCACCGCAGTTTTTTACGCAACGCTTTCAATCGAACCTATAGGACGCCTGAAAGAACGTGCCCCAGCGCGCTATGCTGAATTTCGAAAACTGAGTCGGACTAACGATTCCCTGGCCACCACAGCCTGTGCATGTCGCTTGGCTGTCTGATTTGGTCCACATTGCCCAGTAGCGCCCGCCGACGCCGACGCTGACATTCTTGGTAATGAAGTAGGACAACACACCTTCAATCTGGACGCCGCCGCCACCATTCCCGCGTTGATCAGAGAAGGTGGTCGTCGGGCGCAAGAGATGATTGTCACGCCCTTTGAAATCCGTCCAGGGCAGGTAAGCGACGTCCGTGGTCAAATGCCAACGGTCGGTGAGCATGGTTTCGGCGCTGAGGCCGACACGAGGTGCATTCCACTGAGTGTTCTGGCTGCCAATGACCCTATCGTCGCCGGGAGGCAAGCATGTGGTCGACGGATTGGCGATCTGCACACACCCCCTCGAGTCGGAACTCTGTTCGTAGTAGCTCCAGCCGATAAATCCGCCGAACTCGTAGTTGGAGCCGCGCAGGAGATCGTAACCGGCATCGGCCGTGTAATAGGTGAACCTCCCGCTTGTTTGTCCTGATATCGTGTTGAGATAGGAACGCCGCGCCACGCTCCAATCTTCATCGTTCATGTTTCCTTTGTTGAAGCGTCCGAGGCCAATATTGCCCTTCAGGAATACTCCCCATGGGCTGTCAACACGGCCAAATGCTTCCCCGGAAAGCCCGTCGAGGCCGTGGTAGGTGAGCCTTGATATAAGAATGTTAGGATCTGTTGGCACAGCGCCAACGTCCCATTGGAATCGGCCGCGGCTGAGCCAAAGCCGCGATCCGCCTTCAAACGACCAACCGGCGGCGTAAGCCGTTCGCGGCGCGACGGCGGGTGCTTTCGCGTACAACGGTGCATCGGACCACTGCGTCCACGGGTCGGCGCCAAAATGGTAGTTCAATCCGATTTTTCCGATGTGATAGTTGCTGGACAGGCCCGTTGTGTTCGCCGGGAGAATTGCGAATGGCGGAGCCTGGACAGTCGGAGGAGTTACGATACTCGGTCCGCCGAAATGCAGGTAGTCATACTCGACTTTCACGGACCACGCAGGGGTAAGCGCTTGCTCGACGCCCAGCCCGATGATCCAACCGACCCGGCCATAGTCGAAATGGGTTTTCTCCTGTGGCCCGCCGCCTTCGAAATTGTTGACGACGTCACCGCGATGGTTTTGCCAAGCCACGCCTCCCTTGAGATAGGCCAGGGTGTGGCCCAGCGCGCCAAACGCGTAACCGACGCGACCGGTCCCCGTGGCAAAGACGTTGGGACCTGCCTTGCAGTTTGCGCTCACGAGAAAGCCGGACGGCGCGAGGCAAGTATTTGTGCCCTCTGAGACAGCCCCGCTGGCATCGAGTTCGACGCCAAGCACCCAGCCGTTGTTCTGCCAGTTATAGCCGATCTGGCCGCCTGCGAGGAATACTGGGGTATCGACGGCGCCCCCATAAATTGACGGACCGTACGGATTTCTGAAGGAGGTTCGGCCGTAGCCGCCGCCGACGTGCCCGCCAATATAGCCTCCCGACCAGCTCCACACAGCAGCAGGCAGTTTCACTTCTGGCGCAAGGTCTGCTGCATTCGCTGCACCCCTCGCAACGAGCCCAATTGTACCGGCTACCAAAAGAAGAACTCTAGATCGCATCCAACACTTCCCTGCATTTTCTCGGTCCACAACCGAGCGCCCTTAAGTTATCGTCGCAGCAAATCGTCGGGGCGAACCAGACGCTAGCAGCGACGCGCGGCAAGTCCGTCCCGAAGACCATCGCACTGCGATTGGTGATGATGCCGTGAACCGAGCAAGTTACGTGCCGAAGTGAATTCGCAGATTATTGAGGCACTTCGTAGTGGCGTGTAGCGTCAAATTGCTGACATTGGTCTCAAGACCGACAGCCGGCGCAGCCAGTGCGCCCACAATGCGCTTGTCTCCCTCGACTACCGGGACCAAGCGCTCAAGATCGAACTGTTCGAATTGAACAAGGCCCGCGCCCGGCCAGGGCACGGCTGTTGATCCCTCACGGCTGCCGAGCTTGCACAGATGGCGGTGTTCGCCTTACCGAAGTTCGAGCTCTCTGATCACAAGGGCCGCAATTTCCGCCGGGTCACGGACAACGGTTTGTGCAATCTTGATGATCTTCCTCGCGATCATCTCCGTTAGCGGATCGTCACCATCCTTCACGCAAAGGATATGGAGCCTTGAAGTACAGGCAAGCATTCTTAGAACGGAAGCGGCTTACGTCGCTTTGTGGCGCAGCCGTTATATTTTGTTCGACAGCGGCGCGCGCTCGCTGCGGATGCGGTCATGCAAGTGATGGGCCGCGCGGCGGTGAAGGACGATAGGGAAAGCTCGGACAAAGTTGCCGGGCGGTCCTCGCAGGGGCCGCGGCCTTAATCAAATCGGACGCCAAATGACCGCGCTGCTTAGCTTTACTCTGGATCTGAAATGCGGTTCAGCATCTTCACGTGCGGTCCCGCCCGTTTGAAGATCGGCTCCCAAAAGGCATAGGCCGTCTCGGCGAAACTCGCGCTTATGGTGAACTTCGTGAGCGCCCCCCGATATGCGGCCTGTCGCCGGCAGCCCTGCCCCTCGACAAGGTGCCAAATAAATTGAGCGACATGGCGCGCGTACGTGCTCGGACGACCTCGGTGGTTGGGTACGATCTCAAGCCGCATGGTCCCGGTGTCGCGCGTCTCCGGTTCGGTGATGTTGGCAAGCCAAATGAAGATTGATGGATCAATGCTCGCGGCATAGCCGTCGCGCTTGAGCTGCTGATTGATCATAGAGAACGCGCTGGCAGCCTCTCTGAAGCATTCGCTCAGGATGAAGTTCGCCTGATTCTCCAGCTTGCCGCTCCGAAGATCGTCCAGCAATCTGACCGCCTCGTCAGTGAGCCGCCGCATGTATTGCACTTGCGGCTGCCCTGCGCTGTCGGCTGGTTCCTTCTGCACAATCAATTCGCCCGCATCCGCGCGGAACTCCGTTGCGGCTTCTTTGCGAACGGTCAAAAAATTGCTTTCAAGACTGGAAGCGCCGATGTCTTTCGACGCCGCTTCTCCTTCCACCCGTGTCTCTACGAGGTCCTTTGCATGGTCCAACGTAGCATTCAGGCTGGCTTTGATATTTTCAAAAGCTCTGTCTTGATACTCCTTGGCGATCTTCGCCATCATCTCGGTGGTAGTGTCGAAATCTAGGAGTTCGTCCCTGCGCGGCGCCGCCGCATTCTGAGATTCAAGCACCGCAACGGGACTCGGAGCCGTCGCTTGCCTTGCAAAGATCGATTGATCAGACGTCTTCTCGCCCGTGTGCTCCAATCGCGGATTGGAAGCAGCAATCCCGCTGGACGCCACAAACAGGCCATCGTCAACGGCTCGACTCGCCGCCGCGGTAAGCTCCACCAGCGAGCGCCGCGCACAGCGCGTATGGCTAGCACGCCGCCTTTTTTGCGTGAGGCTCATGATCTAACGCCCCCTCGACAAGCTTTTTCAAGACCCAGCGCCACAGCTCACGAACTTCCTCCGAGGCTCTTCCCTCTTGTGCAAACTCGGTCACGCCTAATCCTGCCCCAAGCGCGTCCTGGTGGTCATTGCGTTGCCCGACATAGGGAAGCGCAAGCACCCCGAGCGAATTGAACGACGTTGCAGCTTCACTCAAGCGGCAGCACCGCGGCGGCGTCTGATTGAGGACGAAAGCAAATCGGCGGTTGAGCCTACGAATAGCAATCAGCGTCGGTATCGCAGCTTCGATGTCGGCCAGACTCGGACGCACCGGGATCAGGCAAAGATCGGCCCTCGCGATAGCGCACACGGACAGCGCATTGCTCGTGGCTGCGGTATCGATGACTGTAAGCCAGATTCCCTCAGCTGCAAGGCTGACGAGCGCCCCTTCTATTTCGGCGGGATCGGAGACCCGAACGACCCGCGGATAGGGATAGCCGCGCCGCTCTTTCCATTTTGAAATCGTGCCTTGTGGATCCGCCTCCACAAATGCGACGCGCTCCCCGTTCCCCATCGCTGCGACTGCAATTCCGACCGCCAGCGTGCTCTTGCCGCTTCTGCCTTTTTGGGTGATCAGAGCAAGGACATACATCTCCTGCGCTTCCCGAATGACAACGACATGAAACGCACGCCGTCGAAAAATTGACCTACCAATCGGTGACCTACCACTCCCCATCGTGAATCGCTTTAGACGCGAGCGCGGAATTCACAACCAAATCATGGCCCGGTTAGATACTTCAGGTCTAGCATCTGATCATTAGCTGGCAGACAGCATCAACTGCCGACACGACGGCTACGCGGGCCCTCAGTCAACTACCACATTTCGGAGTTGATGGAGAAGATGATCACATGGCAATTCTCGTCCAATACACCGCGAGGAAGTCGATACGAAGCTGGGGGTTGGGGTTTTAGAGAATGAAAAGAGTCCTGCTGGGCACGATAGCCTTCATCGCGCTGGCCGCTCCTGCCTCTGCGGCTGATCTTGCCGCGCGGCCCTATGTCAAAGCGCCGCCCCCAACGGCCATTCCAATGTATGATTGGAGCGGCTTCTACATCGGCATCAATGGCGGCGGCGGCTCCGCGCATCAATGTTGGGACGTGGTCAACGCCGGCGGCGTGGTCGTCGCTCCGCCCGTTGGGATGGGGTGCCATAATGCGACGGGAGGCACGGTCGGCGGTCAAATCGGCTATCGCTGGCAAATAGCAAACTCGGTGTTCGGCTTGGAGGCGCAGGGCAACTGGTCCGATTTTAAGGGATCCAACAGCAACCTCGCTTTCGCAGGCGTCCAGGATGAATCCAAGCTTGATGCATTTGGCCTGTTCACGGGCCAAGTTGGCTATGCTTGGAATAACGTGCTGCTCTACGTGAAAGGCGGAGCTGCGGTCGCTCGTGATAAGTACCGGGTTTTCGACTTTGGGTCTGGGCTAACCATCGACAACGGCAGCGAAACTCGTTGGGGCGGTACGGTAGGGGCGGGCCTTGAATTTGGCTTCGTTCCGAACTGGTCCATCGGTGTTGAGTACGATCACCTGTTTATGGGTCATCGGGACGTGGACTTTGTTTTTTCGCCCGGACTCGTGGATGTCCCGGCGGGCGCTTTTGCAGGGACCGCCCGTATCGGTCAGGACGTCGATATTGGTTTGGTCCGCGTGAATTACCGCTGGGGTGGCGCGGTCGCCCCGACATATTGATCTTCGCCGGAACGGAAGTGTTCCATCACACGGAGAGCTAGACAATCTTTCCTCAGAGACGATCACGATATTTCATGCCTGAGACCGCAGGCCCACTAATCTTGGTAGGTGCTTCGCAGGACGTTTCTTAACACACTATCTTGGTCGGCAGCCTGCTGTGTGGTGCCACTTCATCCGTAAGGAGCAGTACAATGTCCAAACTTCAGGGCACGTATGTGAACGACAACATTGGAGCGAAACTCGTAATTGCTCAGGCCAACGATTCGAATGGCCAGATTACCTCGGCTTCCATCAGCTATAACGGCCACAACTATCCTGCGACCGGTCACTACCATTTCAAGAACAGCACCGGACCAACCACGGTCACGGTACCGACCGGCCTGGATGACGACGCCGGCTATGTCGCCCTCACTTTGACCTCAGACAGCCAGGAATTCAAACGGCTCAAGAGCTTCGGCGGGCTCGCCAATTTCGACGCCGAAACGATCGGCCTCGGTGGTGCCTTTAACCGACAATAGGCAGCTAACTAAGCTAGACCGTCGCCCTTAGAGATGTCGTCGGCGACGGTCATCGCGGTGACGGCAGACCTTGAGCCGCTTCTCGTCGTTCAATCGCCGCACCTGCCCCGGATCAACGTAGTCGACCCAGCAAAGAGTACCTCATCGGGGAAGTTGAGCGCTGTTTCGTTAGGCATGACATGCGTCCCGAATCCTCGGACCCGCGCGCATTCGGTTGCGGGGAGGTAGAAACGGAATTGTCGGTTTGTCAGCGCCTATCGCTGATGCGCGCGCGAACAGGATCGGGAACATCTTCTCCTGAAAAACATACGCGATCCGATCGCATCCCGAACGCGTTGCAATTCGAACCCTTCGTTCGACTGATGCGCATGCCGGTCGGCATGTCAGCAAAGCCCGTACGGCGAAATCGGCGCCGAATACCTCTCCGCTGGAACCAGCGGACGTTGAAGCGATCGCTTGATCTGGTGGGGCGCAAGCCTCGCTCTGATCATTTTTGTCGGTGCGATGTTGGTGACGGCGACCCTGATTGCGGTGACGTCAAAAGGTTCGGTGATTTTCCGTCAAAACCGCGTGGGCTTCAACGGACGTGTTTTCAGAATCTTGAAGTTCCGCACCATGCGAACAGTCGACGATGGCCCAATGATCGTGCAGGCCGGGGAACATGACCCCCGCGTGACGAGCCTCGGCAAATGGCTGCGCAAGCACTCGATCGACGAACTGCCGCAGCTCATAAATGTACTCAGAGGCGCGATATGTCGCTGGTCGGACCCCGACCGCATGCAGTCGCTCACAATGTGGAGTATGAAAGACTCATTAGCAACTACGCTCTCCGACATCGCGTGAAGTCTGGCATGACCGGCTGGGCTCAAGTTAACTGTTACCGCGGAGAAACTCGCACGATCGACCTCATGCGGAAGCGTGTTGAATACGATCTATGGTACATTGACAATTGGAGCATACTTTTGGATGTCAAAATCCTCGTACGCACTGCGCTTGGTGGATATCGGGAGCAATCAAGTGATGAACGCTCGACTCCACCCTAATGGAGGCGAGGCGTGCTTAGCTCGCTCAAAGGGCTCCGGACCGGGAGGGCCTCGCGCAGGACGCCCAGATAGCCGCCACATCCCTTTTCCACCTCTCACCGCTCATTGGAACTAAAGCGAGCGGAGTCATACTGCACGATAATCCATTTGTTGATGGTGACTGGACTTCGCATCTCGGCTCGGTCGCAGCGCGGGTCGCCTCCAATGCAAGCTCGGCAGTGGCCATATCCGCAAACGTGCCCCGCAAGGTCGTATATGGAAGGCGGTACCATAGGTTGTTGCTGCCGAGCAACCAAGCCTCCCAGCCGTGCGCCACGGCCTGTTTCAAAAACACAGGGTGGGGCGGCGCGAAAGCTTCCTCCGCGAAGGCTTCTTCCAAATCATACGAGCACAGATACTTTTCCATCGTGGCGCCGCTTCACCGAAGTGCCCGCAAGCAAGCGATCACGATCGCGGAATAAACGAGCACGGCGCCAATAGCTAGCGTGATTTCTACCGACGTGATTTCCATCGCGTAGCTCCGAATTCGATCGCGTGAGCTACCGCCCACCAGACGGTGTATGTGAGAAAGCAATTCTTCCGCCAATCGACCATCTGGACGCCGTTGTCTGTCACTCTCACCGAGAAATGGGTTGAGGTGCAATAATCAAAGCCGCTGTCGAATCGTGGACGTTTAGGTCTTAGCAGCCAGTGTGAATCCGCACCGAAGTGGTAGATACTCGGTAGCGCACCCATGACGTGGCACTCATTGTCGAAGTCGTAACCGTTAGCTATGTTCCCGACTACGCAGACACTGATCCTGTTGTAATCGTGGCCCTCATGTTCATACACGGCGAGGACTTCGCGATCGGGCGCATGCGCGAACGCGATCGCCGCTGAAGCTACTTCAACATATTGCTCCTTATAGTCTCGCGAGCGATAGACCGGGCGGCCCGGTAGAGCCCTGAAACTACCGGGTCCGCCCTCCGCATCGCAGCCCCTGCAAGACCAGCGATGTTCGCCCGGCGAAGCAAAGAGCGTGCCACCTTAACTGCCCACTTTCTGTTCTGTCTGTTTTCCTGTTCGGCGCGCCCGCTTCAATGCGCAAGTGTCTGAAACCTGACGGTTCGGTACCCCCTCAAGAGAGCAGCGCGGGCGCGACTGGACAGTCCGCAGCGAGAGGACGCCTGTCCCTGTCCGCCCGCGCTGCCGGAGAAATTAGCGGCCACATGACTCCGCACCGAGGTCGAATGAGGAAGCGCTGAGTCACACACCCTCTAACTTCCCTAGTCAACGATCGCTGAGCACGATGCCGACTAGCCACGGGGCGAAGCAACCTCGGGCATCATCGGGTCCTGCACGCTTTGTGCCAAGATAAGATCCACGGTTCGCATCATGTTTGCGTCGGAATTGACAGCTTTTCGACATGCCCATGTCTTGGTATCTACGCCGCCATGGATGATGTCCGCGCTTTAGTCCCTATTGTGGGCGGAGCCGATGAGGCAATTTGCGATGCCGGCCCCAACGGGGATGGCATTCCAGCCACCGCGCGGGTCACGTCGGGGCGGCTTGTGTTCGCTCGCGGTGTCGGCCAGCGTTGCCAGATAGCGCTCGATTTCGACAGCCGGGACCAGAACCCGCGCGCCGTAGCGCTTCCTGAAACTTCATTCGACGATCCGGGCCAGCCCGGAGCGGGAGTGGTCCAGGCGGGCCGGCATCGTGACCAACCAACTCTGGTAGGCGCCTTGCGGATCTCATCGGGATACAAATCCGAAGCGGATATCAGGACCGGCTGCGTGGGGTAGAGAAAATGACCGATAGGCGTGTGCTTTTGTTTTGGTTCTGTCTCTGTCTCTGTGTCTGTCTCGGTCTTGGACTTAGTTTCAGTCTTGGCCTACGGAATTTGCGGGGCGGGCTGGCCGGTCAGGGCGATGACGTGCGCGCGGAAGATAACACGCTGATCGACCAGGTTCGATCAACTTGGCGCGCGCAGGACGGTGAGACGGCGGAGCAAATCTTCGCCAGGGCCGCGAAGGTCGCACACTTCGTTCCCAGGAGATGGGAGCATGGCCGGAAGACCGACACGGGCGAGCCGGTTGTGCTCTCGTGGGCCAAACACCCGACTGATAAAGCAGAAGACGACTCTGCGGTGACCTGGGAGGTGGGACGCGATGGCACAGTGACACTTGTGACGCTGTATGCAAAACCCATGGAACTAGGCTGGCGCGCGTTCGCACTCTCACTTCTTGCTGACGAGGTCACCGGCAACGAAACAGGGGTGGGCCGGCGCTTTCTGCATGATCCCGCTAACTTTAACTTCGTGACGACAGCGCAAGGCAGGCTCGGCGATCTTCTGCGGCGCAGTCGTTGCACTGTGGGCGATGGTGCTAACGTGCACTACTTGCCGACAGTGGACGAGCAACAAACGGTCCAAACGGTCAAGGACGGCTTGTGGCGCGTTCAGCTTTCGGTCGACTGCGATGGTCAGGGGGCCGGTTATTCTACCCGCGATGTCATCATTTTCGAGAAGCGCGAGGGGCAAGATTGGGAGCCGCGCTCGTTCCTGGCCAAGCGTATCGCGACCTATGCCCCAGAGTCTTTGTTTGACCAAGCAGATCCGAAAGATCAAGAGGCCTTCGAGGCGGACCGGAAGGCGTTGGCCAAATGAAATTGGGGCCGAAGCTCGATGCCATGGCGGACGGCGTGAAGTTGCCGCTGCTCAATGTGTTTCCGCTCCACCAAACCCCTGGTGGGTGGGCACAGAGGTCGATGTTGGGCCAGCCGATGACGCCATTGATGATCATTAACGATTGGTTCGAAAAGCAGGACGGAGAAGTACAAGTCGAGATCGCCGGCATGGCGGCGCTTTTGATGTTCGACGGTGCCGACCTTGTCGACCTCGGCAGCCACGAGCAGGTGGAGTTTCTCCGACATTGGTTGAGCGAGGTGGGATTGCAAGCCTATACGGTCGTTGGCCGCGCTTTGACGTTCCGAGTCTGTTTTGAGTATTTCGCGGAAGACAGGTTTACCGACTTCGGGTGGAGGCTCTCCGAAAAGGCCCTTCGTAAAGCTCTCGAAGCGCCTGAGCACGCACCGAATTCTGATACTATGCGTCTGGCTTCTCATGCGCGAAGAATGCTTGACGGTTTGCCCGCCCGCAAAAACAAGTGGATCGAAGTCGGGAAATCTTGGCGAGAGCTGGCCGACGCCTGCCTGACGTCTAGCGCTCTCAGGGATTGGACCTCCTCGCAGACGGAACAGCCCCCCAGACAGTGGTTGAGCGGGTAGCGGTGGATGAAGATATCGATGGGAGAGACAGAAGTGGAGGCTAGGTAAATCACTGTAAGTTAGGGTTAGGATAGCCCTCTATACGCCCCAGGGGGGCTGATGGCGACAAGGGCGGGCGTGCTCATCCCTCGGGGGCGCGGGGAGTCCAGCGCTACACAAAATCATTTGTAGGGTCTGGTCACATCATTTCAGCGCAGCGAGCGCCTGATCAAAGCGATACTCCGGGATTCTGATCCGCTCTTTTGTAAGGTCGAAGCGGGATTCCACTTGGTCTGTGAACGGGGTAACGTTCGACAGGTCGCAGACGCGATCGATAGGCGTGCCACCGCCGAGGGCGGTATGCGGGCGGCGCCGCGTAAGCGCGTCGATTTGGCTACTCGGCCAACCGTTGGCGATACGCTGAAGCGTTAGGGTGAGCCAGGCGAACGGATCGACGTGGTTCATCTTCGCTGTCTGCAGCAGTGTGGCGACGCTCGCCCAGGTCCGTCCGCCGCCGTCACTACCAGCGACGAGACTATTTTTTCTCGTAATTGTTTGCGGCCTGATGGCGCGTTCGACGATGTTCGAATGTGTGCCTTGCCAAGGCGCACTGTTCTCCCTGGTGAAAATCCAGGCCGGCAAACTCTCGCTCCAGCCGGAAGTACTCGGAGCGGGTCAGGAGGCGACGAATGACCTGAAGCACTCTGAGAAAAGGCCCCTTTTGGGGGTCATCGGTCCGCGCGGGCCGCAACTTGCGAGTGAACACTGAGCAGGCTCCGAAAGCGTCATCGTGGGAGTCGACCCGCCATACTAACGGGGAAGGCCGGCGTCCGGGGGGAAGCGAGCGAGAAAAGCACCCCAGGATCCCACCGGAGTAGTGGTGACAGCACGCGCGGGACATGGACAGTGGGCAACAAGGGAAGTCTGCTGCCGACGAAGGATGATGAGTCCGGACAACGACGAACCCGTGAGGGCCAGCGTCGGCGGCGGCAGATGGCGGATGGGTCCGTACTACCTATGACACCGGGTAACGCCGGAAGAGGGAAGGGGCCCTGACTTGTATTAAGCGAGAACGAAGCGGAGAGCACGGCGATTGACGATGAGTCTAGCAACACCGGAACTAAGCGTTCAGAAGCTGCAGAGCTCGCTACAGGCGAAAGCTAAGACCGAACCGGCATACCGCTTCTACTCCCTGTGGGACAAAATCTGCCGATCGGATGTCATGGAAGAAGCTTACCAAAGGTGTCGTGAAAACGACGGCTCCCCCGGGGTGGACGGCATAACATTCGAACAGATTGAAACCGAGGGACAAGAGCGATGGCTGGAAAGTATCAGACAGGAGCTGAAGGATGGCACCTACCATCCCAAGCCCCTTCTGAGAGTATGGATACCAAAGAGCAATGGCGGACGCCGACCACTCGGAATTCCGTGTATTCGTGACAGAGTCGTCATGATGGCCACGGTCTTAGTGATCGGTCCCATCTTCGACGCGGACCTGCTGGACAACCAGTATGGATTTCGTCCGAAGCTGGACGCCAAGATGGCCGTGCGCCGCGTGTTTTGGCACATCAAGGACCGGGGACGCCGCGAGGTAGTCGATGCAGATCTACGCGACTATTTTACGTCGATTCCACACGGCCCGCTGATGCGATGCCTAACACGACGGATCGCCGACGGACGACTCCTCTCGACCATAAAAGGCTGGTTGACAGCTCCGGTGGTCGAACGGAGCGGAAGACGGACGATACGGACGGCAGATGCGCGCAAGTTTAAGAAAGGGACCCCGCAAGGCTCTCCCCTGAGTCCCTTGCTGGCGAACATCTACTTTCGACGCTTTCTGCTGGCCTGGCGCGACCACGGACACCAAGAACAACTCGACGCCTACGTCGTCAACTATGCCGACGATCTCGTGATCTGCTGCCGCCCCGGTCAAGCCGAGGCGGCGAGGAAGCGAATGACGGTACTGATGAACAGGCTCGGGCTGGAGGTGAACGAGACCAAGACCCGCATCGCTCTGTTGCCGACGGAACGATTTACGTTCCTGGGCTACACGATCGGGCGGTTCTACGGAAAGGACGGACAAGCCTTCATCGGCACGCGTCCGTCCAAGAAGGCGGTCATGAGATTGCTCCGACGAATCCACGAACGCACGACGCCGCAGTGGTACCCGGACACACCGGAGAACACTGTCGTCGTCATCAGTCGCTTTCTTCGTGGCTGGTGCGGCTACTTCGACCAAGGTCCTGTCATGAAGACCTATGACTTCATCAGGCAATACGTCGATCGGCGTCTGCGGCACTGGTTGATACAACGAGCAGGAAAACGTGGCAGGGGCTTCAAAGAGTATCCGCAGGATTACCTGCACGATACGCTCAAACTCTTCCGCATCCCGACTCGTCGTAACGACCGATCGAGTGCGAAGGCTTGATGAGACAAGTGAAAGCCGGGTGCGGGAAATCTGCATGCCCGGTTTGACGAGCGGCGACTGGAAACGGAACTATGGTGCGAACTGCGACACCGGCAACTGGCGAAAGCAGCCGGACCAGTAAAGCCTCGCGACCTACGGTCACCGCGCCAGTCGTCGACTCTACCGAGCTCGATGCGACCATCGGTCAGGAAGCGTTCGAACATGGCACGGCGCGAGACGGCGTAGCGGATCGCCTCGGCCAGTTTTGATTTGCCGGAGATGCGCCGCAGGGTCTGCTCCCAGAGATCGAGGAGATCTGCGACGACCGCCGCGGAGGCTTGCTGGCGCGCGGCAACGCGTGCGTCGGGGCTTTGACCGCGCACGGCTTTCTCGACCTGCCAGAGCTTTGCCATCCGCTCGAGCGTCGTCGTTGCCACTATCGAGCTCCCCGCAACATGCAGTTCGTAGAACTTGCGCCCGCTGTGTGACCAACAGCCGGCCAATGTGATGCCATCATTGCCGCGATCGGGGCGCGCCAATTTGTTATAGGCGGCGTAGCCATCCACCTGCAGGATACCCCGATAACCATGGAGATGCCGGACCGCGCATTCGCCGGAGCGGCTGTCTTCAAAGCGATAAGCCACCATCGGGGGACCACTGCCACCAAAGGTTCGGTCATCTCGGGCATAGGCCCATAAGTAGGCCGTCTTCGTCGATCCGGAGCCGGGTGCGAGCGTCGGCAAGGTGGTTTCGTCCGCAAAGACCCGTTCGGCCTTCTTGACCTCGCTGAAGATGTAGTCGGCCAAAATCTCCAGCTCGAAGCCGAGCTTGCCCGTCCATTGCGCCATGAGCTTGCGGTCGAGCTCGACCTTGTCGCGGGCGTAGATGGCTTCCTGCCGGTAGAGCGGCTGACCATCGGCATATTTGGAGACGGCGATCTGGGCCAGAAGCGCTTCCGTCGGAATGCCACCTTCAATGATATGGGCGGGGGCCGGCGCCTGGATTACGCCGTCCTCGTTCTTGAAGGCATACCTGGGACGGCGCGTGACGATCACACGGAACTTCGCCGGCACCACATCCAGACGCTCCGACACTTCCTCGCCGATCAGCACCTTCTGCTTGCCGGCATGCTCAGCCAGCTCTTCCGGCTCAATGACGGTTTCGACCCGTTCCAGATGGGGCGCAAAGCCCTTGCGCCGACGAGGTGCACGCTCGCCGTCCGCTTGCGCTCGACCCTTGCTGACCTAGGCCTTGATCGCCGCGATGCCGGTCTCGATCTCCTCGAAGACGAAGGCCTGCTGTTCATCGTCACCGCACGCAGAGCCGAGCTTTTCCGATCGCCGGCCGAACCGGGCGCGGTCGAAGGCCTTCAGGATCTGCGTCAGCCGCTCAATGCGCGCATCGGCATCGGCGTTGCGGACCTTGAGATCGGCGACCTCGCTCTCCAGAGCATCGGCGCGGGCCGCCTTCCCAGCCATGGCAAGCACCATGGCCTTCAGCGTCTCTACGTCATTCGGGAGGTCGAGATCGGGCGGCGTCATTGGCCCGACCAGAGCACATTTTGCTCCGGTTCTCTCGCCCTTTCAGCTCACTGTTCACTTCGCCGCAGTGCTTTTACCCAACAATCTCCGGCGGCTTGACCGCCACGGTCCGGACCCGCTTCCAATCCATCCCATCCACCGATTACGCATGTTGATGCCCCTCCTGGTGAGGCGGACAGATTCTGAGATCTACGCGACTGAGAGTGTGGTTTCGCAGGTTTTGGATTGCCTTGAGCACTGACGGCTTGTCGGGGAAGAGGTAGGCTCCTGTTGAATGACGATCGATCAGAAGACGCTTGTGCCTGATCTGCACATAGAGCCAGTTGACGGGAATCTTCAGCTTGGCAGCTAATTCCGGCGGGCTAAGCAAGTTGGATGCGTGGGACCACCTATTGCGCTGCACGGCGACCCTGATTCCGGCGGCAAGCCGAGTCCGCTGCACCGTGATTGGCAGAACCCTGTCGGCACAGTTTGGCGAGCGATGCCCCTCGCTGGTTAGGACGGCGGCGATCTCATCGTCGGGCATACCGTCACGGGCCAGATCGAGCAGACGATTGCGCATTTCCATCCCCCGCGTGAGCATAGCGAAGGAGTTGACCTTCATCTTCACTTCGAGATTGCTTACTGCGCCGCCGCGCCAGACGATCCTGACCCGAGCGATGTCACGTTCACCGCGATCAAGAACGACCTTCTCAACGAGGCAGCGCAGCAGAGCTTTGCGCTGCGCGTCGGTCGTCGATGCGTCCGTCCATATCTGCGGCAGACGGCCGGCGAGACTAACAACCTTGCTGTGGAGGACCTTGCCTATCACCATTGAAGCGACGGGCTGGGGAGGAGCTTGTCGGGTGAGTTCTTCCTCGGCCGCCCGGACTTCGTTCAAGGCTGCCTCCCATCGACGCTCAAGTTCACTGGCAACAAGCCTATTGTCGGGATCGACCCGATTGAACTGACGCTCGGCCAGTGCCGCAGCATAACGCTTCCGTTCGAGTTGGCGTTCGGCGCTGGCGCGCAGCGCCGCATCCGTCTGATGCTGGGCACGCCTGGCCTTCGAGAGTGCGTCAAGTTCGGCCGGTGCGAGCGCCGTCAAAAACGCATCAGCCACAGCCGCGTCGATGCGCGCGGCACGGATGTGCTGGCATGCCGGCAAGCCCTTGTGGGTGTGCAGGTGATTGCAGACGTATTCACCGCCACTCTTGTAGCGCACGTACAGTTTGTGGCCACAGCGTGCACACCAGGCAATGCCATGTAGCAGAAGATCACCGTCGCGAGGAGCTCCTCTTGTTTTGATACGCATGTATTCGGCTCGGTTGTCTCTGATGATAAAGCGGATCTTTTCATACGTCAGCCAGTCGATATAGGCGGGATATCGATTCTTAACGACAATCCGCCAGTCCTCCATCGGTCGGGCGATTTTGATTGATGAACGACCTTCACGTCTCCCAGCGCGGGTGCGGGTTCGTCCGTAAACAAAGGCGCCAGCATAGGCGGGATTCCTCAGGATCGTCGATACCGCCGCCAGTGTTGCTTGTGCCCAACGTAGATCGCCATGTCGGTCGCGGCGTGGTAGGTCGAGTTTGCGATCGTTCAATACACGCATGACCTTGGCCACGGTACGGAAGCTCAGGAACATCTGGAACACGAGCCCAAGCCGCTCCTGGACCGCGATGTCGGGATCCTTAACGACCACACCGCTCGGATCACGTATGAAGCCGATCGGCAAGGTGAGCGCGAGCTCGCCGCGCTCGGCCTTTGCAAGAAGTCCGGCCGTCAGGCGGCTACGGATCGTGTGTAGTTCGAGCTCCGATATCGTCCCTTTCAACCCAAGCAGCAGGCGACCATTCGCACTGCCGGGATCATAGACACCGTCTCGATCCGCAATGAGACAACCCTGCAGCCCGCAGATGTCCAGGAGTGGATACCAGTCGGAACAGTTGCGCGCCAGGCGCGTCACGTCGATCGACAGGATCAAACCTACTTCATTGAGCCCGACACGACCAACAAGCTCCTTGAAGCCACTCCGCTTAGCCGCAGACGCGCCGCTCAGACCGAGATCAGCGTCAATCACCTCGATATCAGCCTTATGCCATCCAAGTTCGTGAGCGCGTTGCTGAAGCGCGTATTGTAGTCGCAGGCTTTCCTGATTGCTCACCATCTGGTGGGGCGTCGACTGTCGAATGTAAACGACCGCTTTGCGCGCCAGGTGCATCGGTTTGACCAGTTCGGACTTCATGAAAGACCTCCGCCAGAACCGCGGCGACATCGTCGATGATCTGACGCCGCAAGGCCGGCGTTAGCAGCATCCAGAGATCCTTTGGGTCTACACTCATGCTCGTTGAGACATTCAGCCACTGAAACCAGATCCTGCAGCGACTCGATGCTCAGTTTGGTCTGATTCTTCGCTAAATCACACTGTTCTGTCGCCGCAATCGAGATGAATAAACTCGACCCTCTCCGGTGCTCGACTTCATAGGATGGCGGTAGGTTGCCGCCCACATGGGTCGAACGGCGGATCACACGGAATGTGCGCCCATACAGAGGATGTCGCGGATCCAGAACCTGGATCACCTCAGCCGATGATTCATCAGACTCACCAGCAGGGATATCCCCATATGCATTCGACCAGTGCCATCAACTGCGCCGGGCTGAGCTGTACCCGATGATGCCCGATCCGCGGCCAACAGAACTTCGCCTTTTCAAGACGTTTCAAATAGAGGCACACGCCGGAGCCATCCCACCATACGATCTTTATTCTATCGGCTCTCTTGGCCCGGAAGACATAAAGCGCACCGTCGAACGGATCTGAGCCGGCATCGCGCACAAGCGCAACAAGGCCATCGATACCCCTGCGGAAGTCGACTGGATGGCTGGCCAGGAACACCTTCACACCAGAGGGAATCATGCCGAACGGACCGCCCGGATCACCCGCTGCAAGTGCGCCTCGTCGACATCCATGCCGGCGCGCACGACGATCTCGCCAATGGCAATCTC
Source organism: Bradyrhizobium sp. CCGUVB23 (assembly GCF_024199885.1). Lineage (NCBI taxonomy): Bacteria > Pseudomonadati > Pseudomonadota > Alphaproteobacteria > Hyphomicrobiales > Nitrobacteraceae > Bradyrhizobium > Bradyrhizobium sp. CCGUVB23. Next base: position 1,846,208 of record NZ_JANADQ010000001.1, on the reverse strand, counting down.
GATCACTGCGTCTGCCACAGAAGCCACCGCACCCTCGCAACCAGAGTGCCGCGAGCGATAAAGCTGCTCAGCCCGAGCATCACGGCGCCAAGCGAACAGATGCGACGGGTTGCATGCCGATCCGGTGGGCGATCGCCGATACGCTCGCGCCAGGCTCCAGCGCCTCTGTCACAACTTGCGCCTTGAACTCGTCCGACCAGCGTCGGCGAAGCTGCCGCGGCGCTCCCTCAAGACGCTCGGCGACGGCTTCGATCATATGGAAGGTTCTAGTTCCAGAACTAGGCGCAGACATAGAAGCTCACAATCGGCTCACAAACTCAGCAGCCGATAGCCCATCGCTCACCCACTCCGCTAGATGGGGTCTCTTTGCCGCTTACGTTCGTTGCGCAATTGCTTGATCCCGAGCTTGCGCTCACGCCGCAGCGACAGGATCAACGACTCCTCGGACTCGAAGACCTTCTGCTTCGCCTGGCGCAGTGGTCGGCGGCTGCGCTCGACCAGCCCAGCCTCGCCGGCTTCCTGGAAACGGCGCAACCATTTGCGCAAGGTCGGACGCGGAGTGCCGCAGCGTCGACAGACGAGACCGGCATCGCCCGTTGCCTCGTAAAGCCTGATCCAGCCAAGGCGCATCTTCACGCGAAACATCGGGGGCCTGTGGATTTGATGGACAGCGCTACCGCGCTGCCCACAATCCCACAGTCAAAAACAAAAGCAAGAAAGTGAAACGATGTTACCGAACCCCACAAATCATTTGCATAGTTAGGAAGGGCGTGGATGAACCTTACTCTGCCTCATCGAACCGACTAAAAGGATTTTCGATCGCATGCTCACGCCCCAGCAAATCGCCGAAGCCAAGAACCACGTCCGCTATCAGCGACAGAACAATGTCCACGAACATGACGACTGCATCAGGATCGCCTACGAATGGCTCGATGCGCAAACCACGACCAAGAGAACGTTGAAGCGAGCGTACCCAATTAAACACATCATCGAAAGATGGGGCGGTAGATACATTTCGTCTGCGGACGTGGAAGTTGCGGCCGAAATTCACCCGAGGATCAAAGGACGGTATCCTCACTTCAATATCAGTTCTCGCCTTGCACTACCCCGTGATGGTCGGTTGGCAGACATTCAAGAGGCGAGAGCGCAGGGTTTCCAGCTTACTACGCACCATATTACTCAAACGTATGCCCGGATCGAAGCCGAATCGGAGGCTCGCGAGACCGATAGCGCATCTTCGGGACGCGCTTTAAAATGAGCGAGATTGGGGCTCTCCGGTGCCCAGCCCACGAGCCAGGCGCGGTTGCCAAGGCAGCCTTTGCAGCCCGGCAGCACAGTGCTGTTCGATGGCGCTAAGAGGTCCCCGTACTGCAGCAGGATTACAACTCCAGTGCGAGCTAACTATAGGCCATGCCCCAATCAGTCAATCAGCATTACACTGAGGCGATCCATCTCGTCGAAAACGCGCGCCCACAACCTCGCTGACCTCTCTTCTCGCCTCGTCAATCCGCATGGCAACGGATACCAGCGTTAGAGCGTAGATTTACGCTAGGATGCGCCAGCGCAATTTAGCCGTCTCTACGAGAGTTCGGAATGCCACATCCTGCGGCAATGTCGAGAGCCAGTATTTGGTAGGCTGGTCCTCGCCTTTCGGCCATTCGATCAGCAACCATTCCTCTAACCGCTGGGCGGTTTGCAATAATCACGGTGCGCGGCACGGACACGCACGCGGGCAAAGCGCGAGCTGAGCTTTTCGTTCGTTCCTTGCCGCCACGTGATGGTGCGCCAAGCTTTGGCCGGCAGGCCGATGGCACACGCCCACTGCAACTGCCCAGCGGGATCTCCGGCTTGGTCCGGAAGCCGACTTCGGCAGGAATGCCCACCACCTTGCGCCGCCGATCGCGATCCTCAGTCTATTTCTTCGGAAGATAAAGGCGATAGCCGCCTCGTACTCCGGGCGCGTGAGCATGATTTGATCAATGACTGTGGTGGTTGCAGTCTTCATCTTTGGCGATGTTGTCTAGGATCTCACATTGGTCGGCCAACTTGGCATATGTTTTGGAGATGCTGACCAAGACGCACAATCGCCTAGGCGACACATCACCGGCTCTCGACATGTCCCTGTAGATCTGAGCTAGTTCGCGATATTCTTTAGGTCTCAGCATGCCCATAGCTCCGCGACACATCGGCATTTCTCTAGCTCCGCGACCGCACCGCAACCATCAATGCGTATCAGATCAAACTGCATCATATGGCCTACTAACTTTCGTAGGCGTACGCGACCTCCTATCTACCTATACTTAATTGCATCATAACCGCTCGCGGAGTGTCCCACGGTGAGACGAGGTCGGATCGGCAAATCGCTGCATGAACGGATGACGGCAGTTGCGAAAGAGGCGCGGGACAAGGCGCCGCGGTTGCCCCCGGGGCCGGAGCGCAATAGCTTGCTCATCAAAGCCCAACAGGCAGAAACAGCATCTCAGTTCGACGAATGGGCCAAATCTCCAAGCCAAGCGCCCAAGCCGTGACGCAACCCGCCTGCGCCCGCCCGTGGTGCGTTATTTAGAACCGGCAGCTACGATGATCGAGAAGGAAAACATAACTAGGGCACCCATTGCCACTCGCCGATTTTCTCCGGAATGCCCATCTTGGATGGGGCCCCTGCGAAGGGCCACGCGCATCTGCCATTGGATAAATCTTTTGCCGCTGCAGCCGGTGAAGCGTAGAGCCCCAACGTCTTGTCATCGAACACAAGAGCGAAACCTCTCCGGGTGGGAAATATCTGAGCTTGACCTTCGTTTGTTCTAAAGACCCATTTCGTCATTTGCTGTTTTCCGTTGTTTAGTAACCGCGATTCGACATAGTTTGGCTATGCCAGGGTGGCATCAGGTAGGTGCCATCAATAGTCATCACTACCTTCCAGACCTACCAGCCGCGCCCTAGCGCCTTGTCCAGGAAGATCTCGTGTGGATCGGGATGGGTTCCTTATAAGTCATAGTTGGCAAGGTAGCTTGGCATCGCGCAAGGCACTCCATGATTGGAGCCCTCTCCGCTGCGAGTCCGAAGCGACCGTCACCGCGACGGATGTTCGGAAGCTAAACCCATAGCCGATTTCCGTTACCTACAAATTCTTGTAGTTGAACAGCACGATCTTCTCTGAGCCAAATTGGCCTCAGCGCCTACCCTGCCAGTCACGAGCACAATCAAGGCTGCAAAGAGCTAAATCGATGTCGCCAATAGAAGCAATCGTCAGTTGGCTAGAAGGAGCTATGGCTGGCCACCCATGCGCAGCAGGTTCGCGTTCACGCCGTGTTGCAACGCCAGCCCCGCCAGCGACACGCCAGAGCGCTTACGAATAAAACCCGAGCCCGAATCAAATGGATGTTCACAACTGATAAAGCCCGCGCCAAACTCGGCCGCGCCTATCCAGCCACCGCGAAAGAGTCAAAATCACTGTGATGAACCACTAGCCATGGGGCGAAGCAGCCTCTGGCATCATCGAGTCCCGCACACTTTGTGCCAAGACAAGATCCACAGTTCGCATCATGTTTGCGGCAGATTTGTCAGCTTATCGACTTGCCGTGTCTTAGTATCTACACGCCATGGGTGTCCGCTCTTCGGTCAATTGGACATGGTCTCAATCCGTCCTCCAAGCTTAGTAGACTCAATTGTCTTGAGCAATAATTGGCTGAGAAACTCTGGTTCAACCTGAATTTCATTCCCGTCGGACACTCGAGCAATGGCAGCGAATATTTTGCGAACATCGTAAGTCGAATTGAACACCTCCGGGACTCCGCGGTCGATGTTGAGAAGCGTGTAGGCGGCCTCCATTGCGGTGCGAACCGAATACTCGGTTGTGAATACACAATCTCGCTCGGCCGACTCGGCGAATTGTCCGATGAAAGCGAAGTTGGCAGCTCCTTTTGGTACAACATCTGGCCGGTCGCCCGTTTGCCTCGGCATGAAAAGTGAGGTGACGTAGGGCATCATGACGGGAATCGTTTTTGCGCCCGTCTCGGCGAGTTGCGGTATGTCCGCAATGGGCACACCAAGATGATAAAGCCATTCTTGCGTAACCTCCGCGCCTGTGCAGTCTTGCATCGGCTTCTTCACGAAATCACCGGGCTTGTCCACAAAGAGAGAATAGAGCCAGACGATGATTTGGTCTCTTGGCTGATGCTTGAAGTGCGGCTGGCGGTTCACCGTCCAACTGAGCAGCCAACTCGAATCCTTCGCGGTAACGATGCCTCCCGTGACGACCTTGCCGCTAAACGGATCGCGTTTGGCGACCTTGCGGATATACTTCGGGATGCGCGCGTCCAAGGTCGTGATGGTCGCAGATTCCCACTTGGTAGCATGGATGTTGCCGCCGAAAACCTCGGGACGGCCGAACGCTGTGTTCTTTGCCGCGATACGTCGCCAGAGGTCCCATGCTGGGGCAGGCCCTTCATTGAGCTTGGCGGGCGTCTGGTGGTCTCCGGTATCGGAGTTCTCCGTCAAAGACCCGATGGTCACAAAGACAAGATCGTCAGCGCAAAGGTCAATTCCGCCGCTGACGCCGTCCGTCTGGTAGCTGACGCGCGTGGCCTGCTTGAATCCCGGTCGGATCTCGAAATCGACGTCAGTGACTTCAACACCGAATTGAAAAACGACACCCCGCTTCGCTAGCCATCTACAAAGTGGTAGAATGAGGGACTCATATTGATTGTACTTGGTAAACTTCAGTGCACTGAAATCCGGAAGCCCGCCAATGTGATGAATGAAGCGATGGAGGTACAGCTTCATTTCCAGCGCGGAATGCCATTCCTCAAAGGCGAACATTGTGCGCCAGTAAAGCCAGAAATTGCTGTTCAGAAGATCCTGCCCAAAGACTTCATCGATACGTTTGTTTTCCATGTCCCGAGGATTAGCAAGAAAAATGGTGATCAACTCTCTTTGCGCGTCGGCGGTCAGGTTAAAAAGGCCGTCGGTATGGACATCCTGGCCCCTGTTCACCGTCGCTCGTTGCAACGAGTAGTTCGGATCATCCTTGTTCAGCCAATAGAACTCATCGAGGACGCTGGCGCCTTTCACTTCGAGCGATGGGATCGACCTGAACAGATCCCATAGACACTCGAAGTGGTCCTCCATTTCCCGGCCACCACGAATAACGAATCCCTTCTCGGGCTGCTTGGTCCCGTCGAGCGCACCACCCGGCAGCATCAACCGTTCCAGAATTGTGATGCGGTTTCCGGCCATATGGCCATCGCGAATGAGGAAGGCCGCACCGGCAAGCGCCGCCAGGCCAGCACCGATGAACCAAGCGGTCTTCTTGTCTGCAGTATCGGGCTTGCGGGGACAAGCAAAGGCTTCGTAGTTTCCGCTGCTATAATACATGGCGTGTTCTCCGATTGGGCCGGCACGTCGGTTGATGTCACGAAAACATATTCTCCAGTGCCGCGCCTTTATAAGGGACGCCGATCGTCAAGCCGCCATCGAGCACAATCTCGGCACCGGTCATGTAGCTGGACGCGTCGCTAAGCAAGAACGCGACCGCCTGAGACACTTCCAGCGGATTGGCTGCCCGGCCCAATGGAATTGGAAAAAGGGCCGGATCCAAATTCTCGCTCATCGCCGTGGTGACGAGCCCAGGATGAACCGAGTTAACGCGCACGCCGGAGGCCGCGCACTCCAGCGCGGCCGACTTTGTGACACCCCGCACGCCGAACTTGGAGGCGACATAAGCATGAAGGCCAGGGCTGCCTCGCAGCCCCTCGACCGATGAGACGTTGACGATAGAACCTCCGCCGGAGCGCCGGATTGCTGGTAAGGCGGCCTGCATGCCGAGAAATACGCCGGTTAAGTTAACCGCCAGGGTTCTGTTCCATTGATCGAGTGGGAATTGCTCGATCGGAGCCATGCTGGCGATACCCGCATTGTTGACGAGCCCATGTAGCGCGCCAAACGTGCTCACTGCGGCCGCGACCGCCATTGCCCACGATTTCGGCTCGCTAACATTCTGGTGCACGTACACGGCCGCATTGCCCAGTTCGGAAGCGAGAGCCTCTCCGTCTGCATCAATGATATCACCGACCACGACTCGAGCGCCCTCCGAAACCAGCAAACGAGCATGGGCCGCTCCCATCCCGCGCGCCGCGCCAGTCACCAGAATGACCTTTTCGCTTACACGTCCCATGACATAGTCCTTGCCCCGGGGGCATCGATCAGTGTCGATGAAATACCTTGTCGTCTTGGAAGAGGCGCCGCGCATCGTATCCCTTGGACAGCCGCGAAACTCGGTGCGCTTTGCGCCGAAGGACAATCATAGTAAATTCGCGGAGCTGCCAGATGATGGCGATTGCCACCGGCGATGCTAGTGAGATAACTATTGCAAAAAGCAATGCGCTCTGCTCGACGCAGGACGAAGACGCAAAGTACATGCCGTTCTCTGGCGAGATAATTGAAGACGAGAGCTCGTTTCAACCAGCCGATAGTCGGGCAGTGAGCCACTACAAATTCGGATGCGGCATGATGCTCCCGCCAAAGCCGGTGCGGCCTCGAACAGCTTTGGAGTTCTGCCGCGGTATGGGATGTATTTCCCATGCTCTGCTGCTGCTCTTACCTTGGTGCGACGCTACCAACGATCGTGTGACAAACCAACACGAGCAATGCGCATGCCAAGAGTAGGCAAGTTTGTCTAAACGATTCTGGCCACTACTTCTGTTGTGTCACAGTGTCCAAGTCGGCCGTCGTGTCAGATTTGCGACATTGTGGACTCAGCCCGACATTGGTTGAGACGGGGGACAAAAAGCGAAGCTCAGCTCAGGCGAGACTCAGTTCGCCTAGATTACAAGCTTCCTTTCGAACGGAAGGGTAGGCCGACTCCCCATGCTCTCAAGCTACCATCGTCGGCTGTTCATGGCCAAAGTGTCCCTTCAGCAATGGAGGTTTTATGCGTTCGAAAGGAGATCAACCGCCTGCAGCCTTGAATCGTACTCCTCGTACGTCCCAAGCATGATCTGGCCAACGACCAAATTGTGCACGGGATCGATGACTGAGGGCGAGTCATAAGTTAGTGAAACGGGGCCCGTGAATAGTACCTCTTCGCCCAACGCATCTCGCCGGAACGTTCGGTCTGTGCACCACTTTATGAGCTGTGTTACGGCTCCTTTTCCGGATTGGTTTATCGCAGGCAAATGCCGAATCGAATAGAAGTTGGTGTGTGTCGAATACGTCTGCCGTGCAGCTGCTTTCAGGCGCGAGTCTGGTTGAGCAGTGATGGTCAGCAGACGCTTGCCTGCCGGACGCTCAAGTGTCCCCTGAATTAGGCCACTCTCCCGCGTCAATGCGATGCGCGCAAACTTTTTGGGAGCACCCAGCGCTTCGCGTCCTGAGGCGAGGGCAGCGTCGTTTGCGGTCACATAGATGTACGGGATATAGAAGCCGGTCTCCCCACCGGGATCACGAACCTCGATTCCAGAATATTGCTCCAGATATGGTCCGACCATGCTTGAGCCGTAGCTTGCTATGCCTACGATACCGACTACGGGATTTGCGGCAGGTCTTAGCTGCGTTGGTAATAGGCGCCGCACGTCGCTTGCAATTGTAAAGATGGCTTGAATGGCTTGGCATTTAAGAAACGCGCTGTGATGCTCTCTATCTCCGTGATAGAGGGGCGCATCGAACGGAATACCTCTGATTTCCGACATTGTTTATCCTCCGGTTGCTCGTCCTGCACGCGATGGGTGAAAATAGACGGGCAGCTCACTGATCACACGATATCGGCCACCTGTTATGAGCTTATCCGAAGTGCCCCATTCTTGATATCCTGAGGACATCCTTCGGAATCGTCCAGCTCTTCTCGCTCGGTCAAAGCGCTCGTCGTTGTGGCCATCACGTCTACGAGCGTCTCAAAGCCGACCGCGACATGCGGCGCGATTTGAGATTTGCGATGCAGAACAAGGCGCTGCCTCAGTCGTTGCCCCAAAACTCTTGGGTAGGACTCTTTGCTCGGCTTCTCGATCCCTGCTGTCGCTCGCTACGCTGGTTGAATCAAGCAGCGAACCGACTGAGGATGATTAAACATGCTCAACAGCGATGTCGTCCTGCTGCTTATGGTCTCTCAATTTGACGCGACAGTAGCCCCCACCGGTTCGGTCGACGTGCATGTACTATGCCAAGGCACAGTTGGCCGTTGAGTCTGAACCCTAATCTAATCTCCTGGACAGCATGCTGGACGCGCTTTTGTGCCCGTGGTCCGCTTACATGCACATGAAGCAAACGGGCGGGATTGCCGTGAGAGCCCTGCGTTGCGGCGGCTGGAATCATTCCTCAGAAAGCTTGACCATCGGCACACGCCTCCGACTCGATCTCGCTCATTTTCAGCGCCTGCGGAGATATACTAAACACGAGCCGCTGGTCCTGTTGACATCACTGATCGACAAGCCGCCGGTATGCATAGGTATATTCGAGGGCCACCCGGCGTGCATCTTCGATGAGATTGGCGGCGGCACTATGTCCCCCATCGATGTTTTCATGGTAGAAATACGGCTGGCCCAGCGCAGCGAGCCTTGCGGCCGTGCGCCGGATGCACGCGGTCGTTCGTGGTGGCGGTGAGGATGAAGAGGACGGGGTAGGTCTTGCCCGGCACCAACTTCTGATAGGGCGAGTAGGCCTTGATCCACTCGCGCTGCTCGGGAATGGCGGGATCGCCATACTCGCCGGTCCAGGAGGCGCCCGCGCCCAGCTTGGTGAACCGAAGCATGTCGAACAGCGGCACCTGCACAATCGCCGCGTTGAAAAGGTCGGGCCGCTGGGTGATGGCCGTCCCCACTAGCAGGCCTCCCTGGCTGCCGCCGACCACGCCGAGCCGGCGCGGAGAGGTGACCAAGCAAATAGCGCGCCAAGCGCTGACAGCGAAGATGAACCACGTCCAGCCGCCAGACGGTTTGTTTTACGACGGCGCCGGCTCCGTCCGCTATCGACGATGTCAAACAACGCGGGAGGCGAGACCAAAGCCTCGCCCCTCGAAACGGTTAGTTCGGTTCGCGGCGTTACAGAGACCACAGAAGCGCGCGCCAACCAACGGGGCAGCTATCGCCAATGCTTCGATCAGTCACTGAAATGGACCCCGATTTTGGGACCAGAGGCTTAGTTGGAAAAAGGCCGCTTCGTCTGATAGACGGAGTGAGCAATGACGAAGAAGACGAGACGCAAGATCGCGCGGCACTGAAGGCAAAGATCGCGCTGGAGGCGGTGCGGGAGCAGGCGACGGTGGCCGATTTGGCCCAGCGCTACGAGGTTCACCCGAACCAGATCTATGCCTGGAAGAAGCAACTGCTGGAACAGGCGGCCCGGGCCTTTGACGCGGGTGTCGGGCGGGAGAGCGAGGACGCTCGCGAACGCGAGATCGAGAAGCTGCACGCCAAGATTGGACAACTGACAGTCGAGCGCGATTTTTGAGTGCGGAGGTCCGGAAGATGAGCATGCCGGAGCGTCGAGGAATGCTCGATCTCGCCGACAAGGCGCTGTCGATCCGCCGGCAATGCATGTTGCTTGGCATCGCGCGCTCTGGCGTCTACCGGCCGCCCCGGCCGGCCAACGACAACGACCTTGCCCTGATGCGGCGGATCGACGAGCTGTTTACCGCCTGGCCATTCCTGGGCTCGCGGCGAATGACCGCGATGCGGAAGGCTGAGGGGCTTCAGGTCAATCGCAAGCGCGTGCAGCGCCTGATGCGCAAGATGGGCATCGCGGCGCTGGGACCGAAGCCGAACACGACGAAGCCGGCGCCGGGCCACAAGATCTATCCCTATCTGCTGCGCAACATGACGATCGACCGGCCGAACCAGGTGTGGGCGGCCGACATCACGTATTTGCCCATCGGCCGTGGCTTTCTTTATCTCGTTGCCATCATCGACTGGGCGAGCCGTGCAGTTCTGGCGTGGCGTATCTCCAATACAATGGATACCTCGTTCTGCCTCTGGCCATGGCGGACCGGCGCCTCGGCTTGGCCGCGAAGTTGTCCTGCGTATTCCCCGAGCGGCGCGATCCGGGACGCATCGTGCACAGCCTTGGGGATATGATCCGCGCCCGCATCTTCGCCATCGCGTGCGGCTACGAGGATGGCAATGATCTCGATCGGTTACGCGGCGATCCGGCGTTCAAGCTGGCCTGCGGCCGGCTGCCGGACACTGGCCGTGATCTGTGTTCGCAGCCGACGCTATCGCGCCTGGAGAATGCACCACACCTGCGTGGGGTGATCCGGCTGAGCTATGCGCTGGTTGACTTATGGATGGACAGCTACGCGCGAGCGCCGAGCGCAATCACGCTCGACGACGACACGGTCGACGTGGTGCATGGCCGTCAGCAACTCTCGCTGTTCAATGCCCATTATGACGAACACTGCTTCCTGCCGATCCACGTCTATGACACCGAGCACAGCCGGCCTGTTGCGGTCATGCTGCGCCCAGGCAAGACGCCGAGCGGCATCGAGGTACGAGCACATCTGCGCCGCCTGGTGCGGCGCATTCGCCGGCGCCGGCCCGATACGCGTATCACCTTCCGCGGCAACAGCCATTACGCCTGCCCCGAGGCGATGACTTTTTGCGAGCAACAAAATGGCGTCGATTACGTCTTCGCGCTGGCCGGCACCAAGCCGCTCGCCAGAAAGGTCAACGAGGTCTGTGATGCAGTTCGAACCGAACGTGCGGTCGAGAGCAAGATCGTCAGGTTGATGCCACCCGGCGCGCTCGCGCTGCCAGTGAAGTTGGCGGCGATGACTCGGCGCTCGCGTTGGATCCCTGAAAGCGCTGTCCCTACCACACGCCGCAAACTTCGGTGGCCAGCCTTTGCCCAGGATTAGGAAGACGGACCACCTTCGCTCCCGAGAGGCTCAATTCTCAAGGGAGCGAGCAAGGAGTATCGCGGAGAAGTGCCGCAAGCCACCTACCAGGATTGGTTGGTGCCGATCTCGTTTGGCCTGGGGCAAATGCGCCATGGCGACTGAATTAGATTCGATTTTTGATGTGATCGAGCATCACCGTGAGCTTTCCGCGCAACACGATGCCGCGGTATCCATATCCGCAAAACTTGTCGAAGGACCCGAATTTGATGCCGCCGACGCAATCAGCGAGAAAACGAGGTTGGCTCTCGAGGAGTACGCAGATGTGCTCATCCACTCCAAACCCACAACGCTTACGGGCGTCATCGCTCTGAGCCGTTACGTCGCCAGTCTACCGGCTTGGCTGCTGTCTGATGAATACGATTAGCATCAACCGTTTCTGAGGACCCTAGCGGACGCGCTGGACGAGATCAGTGCGGGGTAGCGCCAGACCCGTGCAAGCCAACGCGGTCGGCGTCTACCGGGTCTGATGGGGCCGCCGTGGCGACATGAGGGAGAAGCGCCGGATGGTGGATCGGCCGAGGAGCCTTCACTTTTGAAAGCTCCATATCCGTCGGCCAGCAGGTCAACGCGGTTAGCCGGGTGGTGGGTATGGGGCGTGCCCATATGTCCACTCGGTTCTGAGTTTTTGGTCCCGGCCTTGAACTAGCAGGCCGTTAGGGACTGATTAACCATAGAGGTTGAGGTTTGCGGGATGTCGATTCCCCGCGAGCCTTATCCTTCTGACGTTTCCGATGACGAGTGGGCGCTTGTTGCCCCCTATCTGACACTTTTGCCCGAGGACTCCTCGCAGCGAACGCGCGCGCTTCGCGAGGTGTTCAACGGCCTGCGCTACATCGTGAAGACCGGCGCGCCTTGGCGCTGGATGCCGAACGATTTGCCGCCGTGGGAGATCGTTTATCAACAGGCGCAGAGGTGGTTGCGCGGGGGATGTTTTGAGGCCCTGGCCGAGGATCTGCGCATCGTCCTGCGCCTTGCGGCTGGACGACCCGCGCAGCCGACCGCCGCCATCATCGACAGTCGAACTCTGCGCTCGACGGAGTGGCGCCCGCGGCGCCTACGACGGAGCCAAGCGCAAGAAAGGTTCGAAGCTGCATCTGGCCGTCGATACGCTCGGCCATCTTCTGGCGCTGCATGTCACGCCCGCCAACGCCGACGATCGCGCCGAGATTGGCCGGATCGCCAAGACGATTCAGGCAGAGACTGGTCAGAGCGTCGAAGTCGCCTTCGTTGACCAGGGCTACACAGGCGACAAGCCTGCAACGGCGGCGGCAGAACACGGCATTGCTCTCGAGGTCATAAAACTGTCGGAGGCCAAACGCGGCTTCGTGCTGCTCCCAAGGAGATGGGTCGTCGAGCGATCCTTCGCGTGGGCCACACGCTTCCGAAGACTCGTCAAAGACTACGAGCGATGCGCTCAGACCCTCGCCGACCTTCACCTCATCGCCTTCGCATGCATCATGCTCAAAAACGTCGCTAAACTCGCTGCTGGTCCCTAACAGCCTCTAAATTTGCAGCGCCGCCAGTGCTATGGGGGCCTGCCGACAAAAGAGCCTCTAAAGCTCTTCGCTTTTCAACATGCCTAGTTTTCTGCGGTGAAAGCGCCGGACATCAGGCCGTCTGGGCCTGATTAGGATAGGCAAACGGCGCAAGAAGCAGCGCGGACGACTCGGCGCCGACGACCGGGGGGGAGCGACGCTGTCCCTACCGCCCGCGCTGCTAGCTCAACATTCTTCCTTATCGTGCGGGGAGCTACCTTCATTGATGGGCACGGCGAAGGCCGACGGGATGGGAACCAATGGAGGAGTCTCGGCACTTGAAATAACTTTCAGGTGGGGGCGCTTGTCGCTCCAATCAGTGAGAGCCTCGAGATTGAGGCGAGTCGAAGCCAGTTCATTCCAGGATATCGCCACCTCATGCCATCTCTCTTGTCGTGCGGGCAAAAGCTCAAGCATCCTTTGCGCCTTGCGTGCAGCCGAGAACTTCCCGACGCGCCTAGCCTCTTCCAGGGTCTTGCGCAGCTTCGCTTCGGTTTGTTTCCATCCGTGGCCGGTAGATCTACCCTCGATGAAGTAATCGATGGAGATACGGAAGGTCAGAGCACGGGTTGCGGCGGCTTCCGAGTCCAATTCGGGTTCGGTCAACCATTTGCGAAGAGCTTCGAGCCGCTCCGGCACGCTGAGCGAGGGATCGTCGCCATCCTCGAATATCAAGAATGAGCCGAATGACGCGATATCGAGTTGCAGGTCCAGATCTTGCGCTTCTAGCCAACTGACGATTGCTTCTATTGGCGACATCACTTTCACTCTCCTTTCTTTCTTGTTTTCTTTGTAGGTGTGCTTGTTACTACTTACTAGTCGAGATAGCGCGGGGGTGCGAGAGATTCGGCCCGGAGAACGTTTGCGGTCAACTACTAGAACTTGTAGGTCGCCACAGCAGGCCTGCCTTTTCCGTTTTTACCTGACGAGCGGCGAGAAGCTACAGACGCGATAAAATCAGCCTTCGAAGCGCAAGACCTCAGACTCAACACTTGGTAGTGCTGCAAAAGCGAACACTAGTAGTTGCGGCGATACGTCGAACCCCGCTTCATGGCCACGCCATTAGCGAGCTCGGCCGGCGCAATGCACTGCTGAAGTAGTGCCGCGTTTTCGCTCGCTTGAGAGGAAAGAAGGCGGCTGCTTGCTGCACAACCTAAATAGCACGATTGTCAGCTTTGGAACGAACGTCACGCGTTGCCGGCACCTCCGAGGTGCGGGCGCACCATGAGTGCAGAGCTCGCTTCCTACTGTCTCGGGCACGGCATCAGCATGAATTGGCTGATCACGGGCGAGCTCTTGGACCTGCAGCAGATGCTTCAGGCCCGACGGATGGGCAAGGCCGCAGCCAAGCCAGAGAGCTTCAGAGAGAAGCTTGCACAACTGTCGGAAGCTCAGATCGAGGTCATCGACATGATCATGGACCATCTCATGGCGAAGCAGCCATGAAGCGCCGGCGCCGATCGCACAGGCCCCGAAACCGGCAGCGGCTGGCGGCTCACGCCCGCTGGCTGAGGCGGTGACACTCAAAACAAAAGGCCCGCCGAGTTGGCGGGCCTTTCCATAATGACGTGATCCAGCCGTTACGCTGCCTCAGCTCGCAGCTCTTCCTTGACGACCTTCTCAACCTCTACGGGGTCGCCTTCCCGGAACATGCCCCAATAGGCCTCGTTCCCAGCGCTCTGCAACTCGTCAAGGGCCCAGGTCCGGCGCGTGATCAAACTCATCTTCGCAGGCTGCGGCAGCGCTATCGTGCGCGCCGCTCCGGCCAAGGTAAAAGTGAGCGAAAGGCTATGCCGGTCTGGGAGGGTCTCAAAAACCGAGCTCGGGAAGTCCGCCTCAAATACTTCGAAGATCGTGCTGAGGTGTTCAAACGGTGACGTGAGCCGCGGACGGATAAGCGCGCCTCTTCCTCGGTGAGACTCTGTCGCGCGACAAGGCCAAGACCGTAAACACCGGACGCGCGCAAGTCGACCAGAACACCGAGCGGGATTACCCGGCCGCCACCTGCGTCAGATCGCAATGATAGGCGATTTCGAGAATCCGTAAGCTCGCTGGGGTGAATGCCGCTTGCGTGATCGTGCTCATCGTCAAATTCCTACGCCGAACGCCCGTGGAAGTTCCTGCCGCCGACGCAGCAAGAATGCGCAAACTACCTCAAAAACTGTAAGCGCTTAGCCGGGCTATCCAATCACCTATCGCTCGAATGCCGCCGCAAGAGCGGAATTGGAGTGGCAGTCGCCGACACAGGTCTCTCGAGAGTTAACATTGGGCGGCCCAGCCGCTCTTCCTTCCGTGGCTTGCAGCGCGCAATCCGCTCCAGACCGGAAATTCCCATCGCCAGACCCCACCAACCGATCAGGAACGCGAGCGTGTAATAGCTGGGAATCCTGGGGCCGTAGAACTGAGCAAGATAGATCGCGAGCGCAAAGAGACCGGCCGATGCGACGAGGAAGCACAAGCCGTTCAGAAAACGCGCAATCGTCAGCGCAATCCTGATCACATCGAAGAACGCGTAAATCGCCGTGTTTGCCAGTTCGTTGAGAAGAGCATTGCGAAATATCTTCAAACCTGCCTCCTGTTTCGCGATGGCGAAGCTGTGCTGTGCACGACTGCCACTAACGTGGGTTCTGTTCCTGCCGCGCCCGATCGCGGTCCATGGGTACGTAAAGAGATTGACTGCGAAGCTGGCGCTCCCGCTCATCGGGTCGCTCGGCAGGACGCGCCGACAGATAAGTCGCGCTCGCCTCGACAAGCAGATTCAGGCTGTGCAATCCGGCGAGCACGCCGCCGCCGATGGCGAACCAGTTCTCAAACGAAAAGCAAAGCCAGAGGCCGAGGACGGCAAACCCGACGGCCCAAAGCAATTGCCAGATCGCGGACATGAGGTGGCTCGCCGATACGAGTGATTGGGCTATGTTGCGGACCGGTTCAGTCATCCGTGTGGCCTCCTGGGTGCATTCTGGTCGGGCTTGTCCGCAACGCGGATATTGATCAGCTACTGAATGAGCCTCACCATCGTCCGTAAAGCTTCCATAGTCAGCGCCCGCACCTGTTGGTCGCTGCGCACGGCGGCTGCGAAATCCGTACCTCGGGTGGTCAGAAGAAGAATTTGCGCCAGCAAGATGTGGAGCCGTACAAGAGTCTCCTGGTTCTCCTCGGCAAAGGCCGCGCGCTCGCGACTCCACAAGGTAGCCTTGATCGTGCTTCGTCGCGCCGCAATCTGCGAACCGTGCGGGACAAGTGGCAATGTCTGATGGCCGTTCTCCCACATGTGAAAGATCTTTCTTGCTTGTTGGGCGAGCCGTACACGCAATCGGCGATAGCCATTGCTCCGATCAGGAGGTCATCCGCCAAACGCGGAAATTCAAGCAAGTGGAAGATATCGGCCGCGAGCTCCTTCAATTCGATTTCGCGTTTCGCCAGCGAGGCCGACTTGAAGGCGTCAGGCATTTGGTCCATGGCGATCTCCTTCACTCATAGGACTTCGGTAGGTCTCGTGAATCAAAACGGGAAGTCGTCGTCCGGGTCGGTTACAACGACCATGGGGCCTGGACCCGTCGACAGGATCTGCGACGCGACCGCTGCCAGCTGCATCGCATTCGGTGGGAATCCAGGCTGACCGATCCTGGAAAGGACGAGCATCAGGTGCGAGAACTGCAGGGGCGTGAGCAACTGCGCGAGCGCAACGCCGCCAAGAAGCAGCCCAAATGTCTCCGCCAGGGCATCCAGCTTCCCCGATACGCTCGCCTGCCGCTCCGCAAGCTGTCCAAGGCTGAAGAATACCGTGTGTGTCGGGCCCGCAGGTCCGCTCCCGCGATTTCCACCCATGTTCGAGGTTGGAACGCTTGCGTCATGCTTCGCCTCGCGGGCCGCAACCAGCACAGCATGTGGAATGATGTTGTTGTCGTGAGTGTCAGACATTGCGTCCTCCGAAATCAGGGCCGGTATGCTTCGAGCCGCCGGCGTGTTCTTCACCCATAGCCTGTCCATTCAGGAGGCTCTTCTTGTTGCGACTTCCGCGCGGGCGACCCGGACCGTGACGCTCGGGCTGGCTGGCGTCGGCCTGGTGAAGGTTGCTGGCCGGAGCAGGCTTTGCCTGATCCTGCGGTGGCAGAGGCGGAGCCTGGTCAAGAATGACACTCTCGGCCTCGGCACGCTCACCAGTCGCCTGGGGACGTGCGTCACCATTCGCACGGCGCCGCCGCCCCTCCGGCCCGAACGGCTCCGCTTCGTCGATTGCGCCGCCAGGATGCTATTCAGGTCGCTGCCGGCTTGCTTACGAGCGTCCGTCGCTGTCGCGGCTCCTGCCTGGGTTGTGGCCAGTGCTTCGAACGGAGCGTCTTTCAAGCCGTGCTCGCTGTGCGTGGCTACTTTGGCGGGGGCCGATTGCAGACCAAGCTGCCGCGCTCCCTCGTGCCCGATCGCGGTCACATCGATGAAATGCTGCATGGCCATTGCCGCGGCGTAGGAAGAGGGAAACAACTTGTCGCTGAGCGAGATCCACATCGGGCTGAGCTCGAGCGCGAGCGAAACGATCTGGAAAATCACCGTAAACACCAGCAGCTTGAAATCGTCCTTGGTCAAGGCCGTCAGGGCTTGCAGCTGTCCACTCAATCCGGAAAGCTTCGGGATTGCGGTCGGCGAGGACTGAATCCTGTGCTCGATGTCCGCGTTGCGGGCCGCCTGCTGGCGCTCGAGCTTCGCCGTCAACGCTTCGCGGGCCGAGGTTTCGGCGGCTAGCGTGTTTTCGAGGGCCGCGATCTGGGTCTCGGAAGCTGTCGAAGGTGGCGCCGCGTTGCGCGAGCCCGTACGGGTCGCCCGACGTACATTGTCCTGGCGCAGATTTGCCAGCATGCGGTTGATCTGATCAACGCGCCCGGTTGCCGCCTTGAGATCGTCGGCCGTGCGCTGAATGCTCGCATCGACCAGTTTGGTGGATTCAGTCGTGACGCTGGGATTGTCGGTCATGAACTTGCGGGTGGCATAGCCGTCAATCGGCCCCTGCATGGCCGCCAGCATCACACAAATACCCGCGAGCATGCCGACCGCCGTGCCCTGCAGTGCGCGAACCAGACCGAGCAGCGTCGTCAGCAATTGGCGTTGCACGATCTCCGGCAAGCGCACGCCGACCCTCCGGCATTCTGCAGCACCGCGTTCCAGGAACTTGCGGCGATACTGCAGCACATTGTCCGCAAGTCCTTGCATGCATCCGACGAGGGCGCCGATGAGCGCATGCACGACATGAAACTGTCCGTCGCCAGTCGCCAGATGAAGGACGGTTGTCACGGTCGAGGCCGTCATGATCATGGTCCCAAGCAGGACCAGACCAAGGATCATGAGATCGAGCACCTCGCGCGGCGGTGCCACGCGACGCGCGGTTGCCGGATGGCCGCCGCCGAGGGTGATCAGCAGATCGCCTCCCAGCGCGGCAATTGACCGGCCTGAGACGGGTTGATCGTACGATCGACCCGATAGATCGAACTGTTCCATGCTCATTAATCGACCTCCGTTCGTCGCGTCGGCGACGTCATGCTTCTCAGAGTGTGGTCTGCGAGTGGGAGAGGGCGTTTCTTTGCGGTTATCAGCGATCGTCTCTTCGCGCTCTCCCCATTGGTCTAGTTGGTGTCGACTTCCTCAGCGGCAAAACTCGTGTGGCAAGCGCCGCAGATGAGGTGCAGGTCGGGACGGCCCCACGCGCGGATGGGTGGATAGCAGGTCGGACAGGTGTAACTGGTCTTTGATGCTGCCCGCGACCGTTTGCGCCGTACGGCGCTTTCGTTCAGAGGTTCGCGAACCTCGTCATAGGGAAGCTGAATGCCCGTCCTCAGAAGCGCATTGCATGCGAGATCGAAGGGGCCGCCTTCGCGGATGTAGTGCGAAACGCGCCGGCCGGTGGGCTTGCCGCCAGGCTCGCCTGTCGATGACGGCACCAGGCCGATATCGAGCATCTTCCGGGCCCATTCCCGGTTGTGATATCCGCCGCGGCCGGGCTTGCCGTAGGCGGCCTGCCAATGATGGACCAACTCGTGCACGAACGTCGAAATCTTGTCGCTATCCGTCCGGTGCGGCCCCCAGCATTGAGGGTTGAGGGCGATCTCACTCACGCGATGCGATCCATCACGGGCTGCGAAGCGTCGATAGTCAAAGTAGCCCGCCGCAGTGCGGCGTCGCTGCAGGGTCAGGAGACAGTGCGGAAGTTGGCCGCCGAACAGCGCGTCATCGAAGTAGTGGAACATGAAATCGAGCGTCCCATAGGTCAGCTCGGTGGGATTGACGCTCACGCTAGTGGCAGCGGCGTGATCAAGCGACAGTGCGCCGTCGCCGTCGCGCTTCTGTGCATCGATGGCTAGTGCGCCCAAGGTGACCAGGGAGGGCATAGTATTATCCTCCCACCAGGTCCGGCAGCGCGGCGCGGCTCGCACCCTTGTTCGGCTGGTCTGCTCTCATCGATGCCGCGAGACAGCGTGCGGAGGCGATTTGGATGATGCGTGCAGTTTGGTCTTTGCGATTCTTCGGAGAGGCTGGCCCAAAAGCACGTGTCCACTGAGCCGCTTCTTCATCGTCGCGTTGCGTCAGCGCTGCTTGGACAGCTGCCTCAACCAAGTGCTTAATGACGGACGCGAGTGGGTGCGAGTCACTCTCCACGTCAGAACAGTACGTTGGCCGGCAGCCTTGGTGTCGAGAGCCGAGATGCATTGTGGATCTCCATCAAATGAGACCCAAGCAACGCATGGCATCGCGGGGTAATCCAGCCGGTAGGCTACCTCAAATCTACCCCGCTACGGGTAGCTTACCCTTCCTGTATGACGACGTGAGGTAACTTACCCCCGGACACAGGCTGCTCGCAGGAACTGAAAAGAGAGTCGATTTTCCGGCCTCTGCGTTTCGAAGATCAATCGAAAGTAAATTGCTTTCCGCCGATACGCTTCTTGAATAATCGGCTCAACTCACTTACGGACGGATTTGGACCGATGTATTTCGCTTTCGGTGTGAAGTGGCGGAAGGTTTCATTATTGCAGAAGTACCAAATGCGCCGCGGCCCCTCGGACGGATTTCGGTACGGAAAGCCCTTGAATGCATAACTCTCGTGTATAGGGCCGTTCTCATTGACGACCTTATAGGAAGAACCTTCCCGAGGATCGCGATGACTCCAGCCGTTGAGGCGCCAGTACTCCCGATGGGATTTTGTAATGCCATCGAGACATTCGATCGCGGCCGGACCGTCAATACGGTGTAAGAGACCCCGAACCACGTAATAGAGAGCGTTTTTAGATTGGCGGCGCGGCACCTACGCTTCAAAGTGGGCCGCTGTGAGTGCGCCGGTAATCTAAAAACGTGTTGGACGAAGCCGCCTAGTGCGCCGGTGCCGCTATGGAAATTGGATGCTGCTTCCCAGCGGACAGCGCCGTCGCTGTGGCTTCGGGAAATGCTGGATGCGGTCTTGATCGCGAAACATTCTAATCGAGATATGTTCTCCCGTGCGGAAAGACCGGCGGCGCTTGCGCTTGGAGAGCTTGATGCCAGAAGCGCGACAATAGGATGCCTGCTGCCAATCTTGGCAGATTGAAAGAACGGTGATCAATGATTGGAAAATCTCGACCGTCATGAAGTGTCCGGAAAAGGTGGGTCTTGTGACGCAACAGGCGCGAGCACCTCGATGCACACCATCTGCCCTTGACTGCAAAAGGGACATTCCCGCAGGGAAACTCCGGTCAGCTCCTCGACCTTGTCGCGATAATCGCGCTCTTCCTTCGGTTTTACCGGCGTATCGGACTGCTGCATTCCGAGCAGTTCGCGGCAGCGGGCGAGCTTTTGCTTGCGGTAGCGGTTACCCATGAATCCGTAATAACGGATGCGCTGAAATCCCTCGGGCAAGACATGGACGAGGAAACGCCGGATGAACTCGCCGGCCTCGAGCGTCATCACCTTTTGCCGGCTCTCGTTGCGATAGTCTTTCCACCGGAAGCGTACCTCGCCATCCTCGATATCGACGATCCGGTTGTTGGCGATGGCCACCCGGTGTGTGTAGCGTCCGACATATTCCAGAACCTGCTCAGCGCCCGCGAAGGGTGGCTTGGCATAGACCACCCAGTTGACCTGGCGAGCGGGATCCAGATAGCGCCGGAATGCGACGGGATCGTGCAGCCGTTCCAATGACGAAAAGAAACGCAACTCGCCGGCATCGAATGCCCTTTGCAGACTTTCGAGAAACAGTCGGCGGAAGAGTCGGGAGAGCACGGCGACTGGCAGGAAGAAGCTGGGACGGCACGCGATCCAGCGGCTCCCGTCCGGCGACAGCCCGCCACCGGGCACGACGCAGTGGAGATGGGGATGATGGCTGAGATTCTGACCCCAAGTGTGAAGCACCGCGAAAAACCCGATCTCCGCGCCGAGATGTCGCCGATCGGCAGCGATGGTGCGCAACGTCTCGGCGGCTGCGTGGAACAGGATTTTGTAGACCGTGCTGGCATTCTGGAAGGCAATCGCGGCGATCTCGCCGGGAACGGTGAAGACGACATGGAAATACTGCGTATCGAGTAGCTCTTCCCGCCGAGCCTCGATCCATTCCGCTCGGGCGAGCCACTGACACTTGGGGCAACTGCGAGAACGGCAGCTGTTGTATGCGATCCGTCGTTCGCCACAGCGGTCGCACTGTTCGATATGGCCTCCGAGCGCTGACGTTCGGCAGCGCTCGATGGCAGTCATTGCTGCGCGCCGTTCCGTCGATAGCGAGGCCCAGTGCTGCTCTCGCCAGGCAGCACCGTAGCGGCGGAATATATCCGCGACCTCCGGACCTGAGCGGCCCATGAGATCGGCCGTCAGAAATGTTCTGGCACTGGCGGCGAGGAGGCCTTGGGGATTGGACGTGGCAGCAGTTCAAGCGGACTCGTCGCCGCGCAGACCTTGTTGGTAGAGATCCGAAGATACTGAGCGGTCGTTGACAGGCTGCGATGGCCGAGCAGGAGCTGGATGGTGCGGAGATCAGTTCCGGCTTCGAGCAGGTGCACCGCAAATGCGTGCCGCAGCGAATGCGGCGTTACCGGCTTGGAGAGTTTCGACACCCGATGTGCCTTACGGCAGGTGGCATCCACGGCGCTTGTTGATATCGGCTCTCCAACAGAAGCGCCGGGAAACATCCATACCCCTGTGGGCCGCACGGCGCGCCAATAGTTCGTCAGCACCTCCAGCAACTTGGCCGAGAGCATGACGTAGCGGTCTTTCTGTCCCTTGCCCTGCTCGACGCGCAGCACCATGCGCTGGCGGTCGATAGCCTCAGGCTTCAAGCGGGTGGCCTCAGAAATACGCAGGCCAGCGGCATAGCATGTCGTCAGAATCGCCTGGTGCTTGAGACTTTCGATACAGCCAAGGAAGTGCAGCACCTCCTCGGGGCTGAGAATGACGGCCAGTGTTTTTGGCGCCTTTGGGCACGGAATGATCTGGTCGAAATCCCAATCCAGGCCGAGCGTGACGCGGTAGAGGAATCGAAGCGCTGCGACGGTCACGTGCACCGAACGTGGCGCTAGCTTCTTCTCGTTCGTCAAATAGACCTGGTAAGCGCGGATATCCTCCGGGCCGAGCAAAGCTGGCGATTTAGCGAAATGCCGGGCGAACTGCGAAACCTGCAGCAAATACGAATCCTGCGTGTGTTGCGACAGGTTGCGGACCTGCATGTCTTCCATCATGCGTAACCGAAGCGAGGTCATAGCGAACTCCTTGACAAGAGGGACGCTGCGCGCGGGCAGCAACACCATCTTGCCAAGGGCAAGCGCTTCTGAAATGTGGTGGATTACGTCGCTGTCCGGGTGGTGCCGGGGCAGAGGCACAGGCTGGCTTCAAGGGAATACCCCGCGCTCAACGCGGGACACCCTCCCGCGGAGCGGGTTCGTCCAATAGGCTTTATGTAGTCTGCCGTCTGGAAACCGCACAATGATTGCTGGCCCCTCCGACGGATCGCGGTGATACAAATCTTTAAACCAGTATCGTTCCTGGATGATAGTTCCAGTTTGCCCGTCTTTGATGAGTTCGCATCGCAGCATCTTCCTCCCCCCTTTGTTATATTATATATATCATACTAAAGGACCACCGAGGCCCGACGCAAACCTTTCATGCGCGCGCTAACTGATTGATTTGAAAGGATATGGCTTCTGAAAAGCGGTGGATGGAGCGAGAGCTCCCTTTGACTGTCCCAGCCAGCCTAATAAGGTCAGTCTTTCAACTTTGCATTGTGGATTGTCAGATGTCGTTTCCAATGCCCACCTCGACCGTGCAGGCTGTCGAGCTTATCATCGGGTGCCTTACCCGAATTCCACAAATCGATGAGAGCACCACGAAACGTCTCTACACACGCTATGCGGCGGACCCAGAAACCGCAAAAGCTCCGGCTGACTTCAAACCAGGGCGAGCCGACACATGGCAGGACATCATCTTTCGAGAGAAGAATTGGAAGACAATCAAGAAGAATGGCGAGGTCAGCCCCAAGTATGTGAGCAGGATCGAAAACATCCTGAGAGTGGATCTGAAGCTCGTTGCTACGAAAGCAGTGGTGCAAGACCGAAGCTTGTTGGCACGTCTCTGCGATCTCCTTGAAAATCTCCAACGATCCGTACCAGGCAAGGTGAGTGTAGGTATTGAGCAAAGCCCGAGAGATCTCAGAGCAGCGCTTGAGACACTTCTGGGCATGAAAGCGAATGAGCATTACGATCTTAACAAGACGATTGTCGGTGAGTACTTTGGCTATCGGCGAAGTTCAAACCGCGGTCGTATCGTGCGCTTCTACATCAAGATTGAAGAGGCTGGCGATGCAGGCCTCCTTAGCTTCAAAAATGAATATTACCAAGAACCCGATCATTGGATGGTCAAAGGTTGCGGCTTCGATCGGGACGGACTTACCAATCTCATTGGGCATGCGTGTGAGGCAGACGACGAGGACGTTGGGCTTGGCATTCGCTTCTTTGTTCTTAACAAATTTCGCAGGCTTGGCTGGTTTGTTGGTCTTCTAAATTCCCTCGACAGAAATCAGCAGCCGATCGCGTCAAGAATTGTCCTCATTCCGGTGGAGCAGCACAAGCTCGCCCGAGTCTCCGATCCTCTCACGTCAAAGCAAATATTGACGAACATCTCGAGCAAAAGTCTAAGCGCCCAAATTCTCGATCGACAAATCAAGGTGGAGAACGTGGCTAGTTTGAGAGGCAACTCCGTATCGACAGTCGTGCAAGCGCTCATTTGGAACGGAACGCTTCGCACGCTGCACGCACCGAATACATATATTCCAGGCAAACGGGAAGGCGCAGCTTACAGGCGCGTATTTGACTTTCAGCGGAAGGCTCTCACACCTCCACCAAAAACGACAAACGATATTGAGGTCTTTGCCCGTCTTCTTGATTCGAGTGACTTCCGAGAAGCGGTCCTTCCCGCCCCGCCACCTAAATCGAAAGGTAGATAGAACCCTGCCAACAGGTATAGGTGACGCGCAAGCACTACAGTTCAACATGGGCGAGGCGTGGTGCCAGGCTTGAGCGGCTGGCCCCTAGACCTTTCGGTCGATTACGGTTCGGCCCGGCGCGAATGTGCCGTACGGCGCAAAAGATAAGCGGCAACTGCTCAGGTGCGAGCAATTGGCTGGGAAGTTGCTATTTCAAGTCGGGGTCGAAATCCGGACTCATACCGATCCAACGCCAGCGCCCGAGCGGGTGTCAATTGGAAGTGCAAAATCGAGCCGTACCTCGAAGCGCGGGCGGGGTATCCGCTTTTTTACACTACAAGATTATGAGCACTTCGATTGGGTTGTCGGTCTTCTGGATTCGCGTGTGTATTCGATCCGAACGTCGCATCTTTCGAGATTTTCGGCCTCAACCAGGCACGAAGATCTGGGCAGGTGATTGCGTTACTGCGACACCACCAGTGGACACGCCAGCGCCGTCATCACCACCGCCCGCCCCGTCAGCCGAAGGCGATGCGCCCGCAGAGAAGCAGTGAAGCCAACATGAGATCGGTACCAACCAATTCTGGTAGGTGCTTGCAGCACTTCTTCGCGATACTCCTTGCTCGCGCCCTTGAGAATTGAGCCTCTCGGGGGCAAGGTGGTCAGGTCCAAGGACGAAGGCTTGCCACCGAAGTTTGCGGCGTCTGGTAGGGACAGCGCTTTCAGGGTCCAACGCGAGCGCCGAGTCATCGCCGCCAACTTGACTGGCAGCGCGAGCGGGACAGCGTCGACCTGATTCCCGACGCCGAGTCGTGCTCGCGCTGCCTCCAGTCGACGTGTGCGCCGCAGAGCGGAGAAATACGATGCCGAGATTTCGAGATTTATTGCCTCGTACGATTTGAAAGAGACCAAACCAGACGCGCACGAAGAGTTCGTCAACAAAGCCATCGAGCACGGATGGTCTCCATGGATTTTGGACCGTGATCACAATACTCGTTTTACTCTTCCGAACACTACCTTGCAGGGATCGTCCTCGAACAAACGCAAGCGGTCGCTGCTCTCAACGCAACAAGGGTGGAGACGGAGAAAGAGCTTGGGATCAAGGTCATAATGGAAAAATGGTTGGTCACCCGATCCGAAGCCCAGCCAGACTTTGACTCCAAAGGCGGGCTAGCAGATAGGTAACAGCTTGGATTTCCCACTTGACGTGGCGCGAGGCAATTGATCGAGCGGATCAAGACCGGGCATAAGCATAACACTGACGGATAATCGCTAACATTGTGCTGTAAAAGGCGGCGCGAAAACTGTTTCTCATAAGTACTCGAAGGAAGCGGCCGTACTCCTCAAGAAAGTTCGAGATGGGAAGACAATAAAGCAGGATCAGCTCACGGTTCACCGAGAGACCGGCACAATACCGCGCCTCCGCAATCTTCCGTTTACGGTCACTGACGAATGCCGAATAGCTTTGGGCGTCAATTTCAGTCATTGGCTTGGCGTCTTTTCGGGCCGAGAGGGATTTGGAAGGTCGCTTGCTCAAGCGGCCACCTTCAAGTGCTTCTTCGCCAGCATGGCGCGCACGAACTTGTTCCACTTTGCCATTCCCGCGCGTTTCTCGGGCATGTGGTGCCAGCGATCATAGTTCTTGGAGCTGACATCCTGGAGCGCATGATTTTGCAGACGATCTCGAATTTCTTTGGACACGCCGGCCTTGCAGGCCAGGGTCTTGAAGGTTCGCCGCAGGTCCCGATTTGTTGCATAGGGAATCACGCCGCGGTCCCGCTGACGCCAAACGAAGCTATACTGAGTACCGTGGCTCACGGGCTTGGATGGGTCCTTCGCTGAGGGAAAGAACCACCCGTACTTATTCGGCTTGATCGACTCGATCAGTTCGGCGTACAAAGTGCGGAATTTGAATCTACGCTCTGTTGCAACGCCCCCGGAACGTCTCTTAACGAGGATCGATGTTCCGACGCCCGAACCCGATTTCCCCATTATGGCGCTCGACCAAAGCCTCCGGCAACTCGCCGCGGCTGGTTTCAATCATCATGTAGTCTGCCATGCAGCAATCATCAGAGACGCAACCATAAGCAACAGAACAACGTAAAGCAGAAGTTGAGAGATCAAGTTGCATCACGGTCGAACATTATGTCTCCCATCCGCATTGCCGCCTGTTCGGACGAGGCCGACGCGCTGAGTTTGCCAGCGTTTTGGGCGCCTTTGCTCCGACAAACACTGTATATAACGAACGAAAATCTCATTTCTCACCGGAGTGTGTCGCCTCGGATTCACATTTGCGTCGTTCAGCTTCACATTGGGACTTTGGATCACGCAACGGCCACCTGTTCGCATTGCGCAGCTTCTTCACTTCGTCCCTGGCCGCGAGCCTACGGCCATCAAGCATGCACCCAGGTTTTGCGCGTTCCCGTGAAGAATGCGCCAGATAGGTCACCGCATGCTTGTGGTCATACGGCGTCAAGATGTCATCCGCCAGAACCTGGTCGGCAACATCCAGCCGGGCAGAGACGCAGGTCCACGATGACCATGACGAATCCGGCCAGGGCGCGCCGCGAACGCCGGACGCAATCCAAGGCGTTTCGCGTATCGACGTGCGACGGCGATGCGACGTCTTCGGGACGTGTGTGCCGGCAGCCGACGAAATGGAGAGCCGGGGGTTTCGGAGGCGCCGTAAGGTTGCGCCCTGCACTGGGCCTCTTTGCCATGCAATGAAGATGGACTGCGTGACGACGTTGTTCGAAACGTCGTCACGCAGTTTAGTTATGTCATTTGCGATTCTTCGTGTTCGAGAGCTTCTCGCCTGCGCCGCCCTTGGCCGCCTCGCCACCAGCTGACGACAATTTCGACTTGTCGCCGCTAGCGAAAGTGAAGGTGTCAGCCCCGGCACTGATGCCATTCCATACCACCGGCTCGGCGAGCGAAAGTAGCCAAAGGCCCTGAAAGCCCGACGCAGCATTGAGCTGTCCGGTCCACACGGTAGTCGAGCCGCAGCCTACGAAGTTGACTGAAAAGCTGATCGCCATGCCGTTATTGGTCTGGGCGAGCCAGCCTGTCATGGCCTGAGGCGCGCCTTCATCGCAGCTATTGCTCGCGTTGTTGGTATAGGTGCCGGAAATCGCGCCTGTGCTCTGGTTGTAGCTGTTGACCGCTAGGGTCGAGCCGTATTGGTTGGTCCAGGTCCAGAGGGGTTGCGCCTTCGCCGGTCCCGCCAGTAGCAGCCCGAGGCAAGCCGCGCCGATCCATTTCGCCAATTTCCAGTTTGCTTGAGACATTGCCGACTCCATATCGCTCCAGAAGCGGAGCTGGCTGCTTATAAACGTGACCACCCGCAAGTTAAACGAGTATTATATTTGGATTGCTCTAATAGATAGAGTTGTGAACGGCCGCACTCCTAGACCTCAGTTCGATGAAGGAGGGGACCCGCGGTAACCGGAACAGCGAGAGACCGCATCGCCGCACCGGTGTTGCCGTGCTCTTGCAGCTGCCGTGCCATCAATGGACCGGATGCCATCGCCTTCGAGATCCTCCCAGGCCATGAGGATCATCCATTGTGGTCCGGCAATGCCGAGCCCTCTGGCCGTGTGCCAGCGAAGCTCGCAGAGATGCACGTTAATGGAGTTAATGTCCCAGCCAAGCCTGCGGAAGAAGTCTCTGCTCTCGGCTGGCCACTGTCGATAGGCCCTGCAGAGTCGTTGTCAGCTTGGCACGTTTTGCGGATGGCATCGCTTCAATTTCGGCTCGTGGTCTCTTGGCTGGAATGAATCTAGAGAAATTCTGTCCGAGTAGTAGATTATAGTTGGTACGGATCGGACCAACGCCGGCCGTACGACGAGCTTTGGTCAAAAGACCCAACGTGCGCGGCCTTATAACAACGGGCGTGAAACCTGCCGAGAAACGAATTTCGTTCTGCCAGTATTTCTCAAGCGTGACGGACTTTCAGTCTCACTATGCGAACGCGTCTTTGTGTCACATACCAAGTTTGGTGGGTGCGGCTACCGCCGAAAAGTACAAGCCATTCTGTCTTCCAAAAACTAGTGCTTCGTTGGCCTTGGAAGCTGCCCTCTCGAAACGAAGCTGTCGGTGCACCGAGCGGCGGAATGGGCACATTTATCTTGCCGGTCAGCGCGGGCCTCGGTGGCGCGTCGTTGTTCGAGCCTGCACGCCGTGTTTGGTACCGCCCCGCGCCGCACGCGTGACACCGTCGAGTCCAGTCGGGTTGTCAGGCCGTACATCGGCGATCACCTTCAAGTTGATCGAAGGCCCGGGGTAAACCGTAGATCAGACGGGGAAGGATGACTTGTGAATCTCGTTGTCGTGTCTAATCGGGTTGCCTCTGGCGACGTCAATGAACCCAAGACAGGAGGGCTTGAGACGGCGCTACTTCCCATGGTGCAACAATCCGGAGCAATTTGGGTAGGGCCCTCGCGCTTATCGGAGGTTGGCCGAAATAACAATCCGTCCGTCACGGCACTCGGCGAAGGTAGGCTCGTGAGGGTCGATCTGCCTGCTGAGGATTATCGACGCTATTATGAGGGCTTTGCCAACTCGGCACTATGGCCGGCATTGCATTCGCTGACAGACAAGATCTCCTTCTCGGATGACGATTATGTTAGCTATCGCAAAATTAACGCCTTCATGGCGGACGCGCTGTTCGACTACAGGGACCGCGACGCGTTCTGGGTGCATGATTATCATTTTCTCTCGCTTGGCGCTGAGCTGCGTGATCGGAGCGTCGACCGGCCAATCGGCTTCTTCCTGCACACGCCATGGCCGGCGCCCAACGTGCAGCTGGTGCCGCATCATCGCGAACTGACCGAGTTGATGCTTGCGTACGATGTGATCGGCTTCCAGACCGACGAGGACCGGCAGAATTTCCTTGCCTGTGTCCTTGCCGATCTCCAGCTCACGCCCAGCGAAGATGGCGTCGTAACCTCACCTGGTCGAGGCGTGACGAGGTGCCAAGTGTTCCCGATAGGCATAGATACAGACAAATTTGCACAGCACGCTGCAGACGCGGACGCGAATGCCGATGTCGCGTCGCTATTGGACGGTCTCGATCGCGAGAAGCTTGCCGTCGGTGTCGACCGGCTCGACTACACCAAGGGTCTCGACAATCGCGTACGGGCTTTCGGGTGCCTTTTAGGGAAAGAGCCGCGCAGTATCTCGCTGTTGCAGATCGCCACTTCCTCACGATCCAGCATCCAGAGCTACAGCGACTATCAGAACGATGTTATGTCTCTTGTCGAAGACGTCAATGCGCGCCATGGCGCGGACGGATGGAAACCGATCCGCTACGAGACGACGCCTGCCAGCCAGGCCGTACTCGCGGGTCTCTACCGCGCCTCACGTGTTGGGGTGGTGACGCCGCTGCGTGACGGGATGAATCTGGTGGCGAAAGAATATGTCGCCGCGCAGGATCCCCGCGATCCCGGCGTGCTGGTTCTGTCGAAATTTGCTGGCGCGGCCAAGGAACTCCATGCCGCACTGCTCGTCGATCCCAACGACGTCGAAGGTATGTCCGAGACGATTTCGAAGGCGATCAAGATGCCGCAGCGCGACCGCATCTCGCGCTGGCAAGACATGATGGCGAAGCTTCGAGCCTATCCCATCCTGCAATGGACCGCGGACTTCATTGCGGAGCTGGAGAAAATTCGGACCGAGAAGCTTGGGGGACAGAGCCCGCGCGATGTGCGGCAGCTCAGCGGTTCGAAACGGAAGGCCGAATTTCAACTACGCGGCGGTGCGAGCCATTTGGATCCGCCGCATTTGTCACGTCCGGCGTTCGGTGTGCGCGCCAGGAGGCTAGATTATGACTTCACGCACATCGTCGGCTTGGGCTGGAATCACCGTCCTCAACCGGCTCCCGATGTCCTGCTCGGCGCGCTGAATAGAGTGGACGCTTTCCCGACGCCGGCCCTGCCGACGACAGATTTTTACATCCACGGTCATCCCTACATGGCGCAGTTGGTTGGAGGGATGAGGGAGATGACCCCTAACAATCCGCGGGGTATCAACGTTATCCTCATACCTCGATTTAAGGGCGGCTGAACGGCGCCTGGACCGCAAACCGTCCCTATGGGTTTAACGGCCGTAGCTTAAGCACTCTGGCTGGTCGACGGGTAGGCCAAATCTCGAGCCGAAGGAATCGGTTGTGATTTCTTGCTGAGCATCTTCTTCGCGAGGACTCGTTAACTCCATTGCGGTGACGAGATAGCCGTCGCGCCAGCTGCAGCCAACGGCAACCGAAGGTCGCTCGGAAATAGTTCTTCATCGGCGCGACCCCAGGGGCGCGATGGACCGGCAGGCAGCCGGCAATCATCCGCTCGGGCTCGGCCGCGTCCCCGTGATCGGAGCTTGGATCAATGCTCTCGACGGACCAGCGAGGCACCACCAGGATTGGTTACGATTTTGAATCAGCGCCCCCGCTGGCGAAGCTAGTCTGTGCGTTCATCTTGCAAGATATCCTTGGCCCCTTTAGCGCTTCCTAATCTTCCGGGTCTGCATGATCAAACCAAGAGCCTGGAGCATAGGCGGCGATCCGCTTGGCAAAAAACGACCGCGGCTCCCAGGTTTGTCCTTCGCTCTTCTCGAAAACGATGACTCCGCCACGGGTCAGATAGATAGGCCCTGGAATATTGCAGTTCACTATGATCAAAATGCGCCACAGATTGCCTTTTGCGGCATCTTTGTCATCGGTCTTTTGCAGGTAGTCGACCCCGACCGGATCGCTGATAGTGCACCGGCCGTGCCGCAGAAGATCGCCCAACCTGCCTTGAGCGGTCATCACAAAGTTGAAGTTGACGGGATCATGCAGAAAGCGGAGGTTCACCGCGCGTTCGCCTTCTGCGACTTCGGTGGCGATCAGCGAGAGTGCGAATGCCTTCCAACCCAATTCTATCGGCTTTGCATAGGGCGATTCAACCTTGAGCGTTCCATCGGACGCAACTTTCCAGGTAATGGCATATTCGGCTGCCTTTTGGTTCCGATATTTGACCCACGAAAAGAACACATACTCGCTGCCGTCATTGGCTTGAGCGACTCCCCATCTCCTCGGAACGAAATGCGCCACCTTCGAGACATTGGCGATGATTTGCTCGACAGTCTCGCCGTCCTGCGCTCGCCAAGTTGACTTGACGTTGTCGATAAGTGCGATCGTGTCCGCACAGGCACTGCCGCTCGTGACGGCCAGTTCCCCCAGGTACGCCAGCACTAGACAGAGACAGAACCAAAGCACGCGCCTTTCAGTCTTTTTCTTCATCATCGCGCCTTGGCCCTAATCTTCGTCAGTTCGATGTCAAGCTCGTCTTCTGCTGAAGCTCGAACCCGCCAAACCGAATGCAGCGTAGTTTAGCCTGCGACCGGAGCGATTCCGGCCACCATTGGATCAATCTGTATTCCCGAAAAGATCCGCGATGCCACCTACCAGGAATGGTTGGGTGCCTATTCCGAATCCTTCAGTGCAGGCGAGTGCGAAGTTTTGGACGAAGAGGGAGATTCAGTCACCGGACTGATTTTGGCCTAATTGGGCTTTGATTAAGACTCGGTCACGAAGTACGTGAAGTGCAAAAGTATTTCGGATCGTTGCCACGTACTTTCGCCTCGCATCGCTCGCTCATTTGGGGATTAAGCCTGCTGTCATGCAATGCACAGCGCAGCATATGATCGGCTACTTGGAAGATAGCGAAGTCGGACTCGAAGCTAGGACCATTCTCGTAGACACAGGCAATGTTCTCAGAAGCTGCGGTTGTTCTGAGATAGCTCGCTCGATCTTTGAAATAGTTGATCATCAAGGGGCGAACCAAGCATCGTTTGAGGGGCGCGCGCCGTCTGCGAGATCACACATCCCAGCTGAACGCAAGGCGGTTGAGTGTCTGTGTCGCGATATCTTGGAAGATACCAACGAGAAGGCAGTAGAGCTATCTAACCGACCCACCGATGTCGATCTCCTGCTCAAGTTGTTTGAGCCGCGGGGGTTGGAGCCGTCTCGAGCGTGAGAATGTTTTAGCGCCGTTCGCGCCCCAACTTCACGGCAGGCATCGTCCCGTTCGACGGCAAGGTGGTCGAGACAGCGCCGATCCTGCGCCGCACGGCGGCTGGTCGCGGGATCGGGTCCGCGCCGAGCGCAAGCGCATGGGGTGAACGGTGTCGGCGGTGCGTCAGATGCAGCGCGAGGACGTGACCGCGCCGCAGATTAAGCCTGGCATAGTCCAACGCGAGGAGAGCTTTGAGGTGCTGCGCGCCGACGGCACGGTCGAGTTCTTCGATTTCGATGGTGCGTGAGTTTGCGGTCCAGGCGCGTTGTTCAACCACCCGAAGGATATTGTGGATAGAGACGAACGCGTGGGCCCTCGATCGTTTCTTGCAACTCGGCCCTGTAAGGTAGGCCGTCGATACAAAAATGCGTCGGCTGTCCCGTGCTCGGCCAGAGGCCCGCGTCTTTCAGCGGCTTTGCGAGATAACCCGGAAGCGGCCTTTCGCGGTGCTCCCATCCCCCGGGGATGAGAGGCCGGATATCCGCGAGCGGCGGACGGGAAGCTCCACCGGCCGAGGATCCGGCAGGATCGTGGACCGGCTGAATAATAACTTGTCTGCCTAGCGGATTGTTTACGGCCGGCTCCCACGCTCGGCTATCGAACGATGCCGCGTAGGGCCGAGTATGAGGATAGAAAATCGTCGAGCGCTGCAACGGCCTCGGTGGGAGCCCTGCTCTGTCCGGTACTCCGATCAGGACGCCGGGAGTCGGTTGGGGGCCGATATTGAATTGCCAGGGATTGAATCGCAAGGGAAGGAGATGTCCGGAAACACTCGGCGGCGGCCAAGCCGGTAGGGCGGCTGCCGGAGCGGATGATTGTCGGGACAGGTCCAAGGAAGACGGCATGCCTGCCCAAAAGTTCGCGAGGTCCCAACGGTCGGCGGGCAGCTGGCCAGTTTGCTCCGCTTCCTGCCAGAGCTCCTCCGGATCGACAGCTTGCAATGGCGAAAGGGCTGCCTGTTTTCCCATCTGCCAGGAGCCGACCGCGCCCGAAGCACTGTCCCCGAGGCTACTGTTGCCGGACTCACGTATCAGGCCGATAGGCGGCGTAGTCTCTGTTCGCTGGTTGGAACGAGCTGCATCATCGATGACATGTCCGCGTTCTGCCGTGGAACTGTGACGTGGAGGCCCGCGATCAGCTAATGTGTTTGATCCACGAAACTCACGAAGTGCTTGCAAGGCGACACTCAGGTCGCGGGCATTCCTGTTAGCGTGAGCGACCAGCGAATCGTGATCGAGTGCAGTAATCGTTTGACTTGGCCCGAGAGAATTCGCCAAGTTACGCAAAGCGCGATTATACCGCCGGGCAGTCTCGCTGCTCCACCCTCGGCGCCCAGCAGCTGCCTGGAGGGCCTGGTCGATGAGGCGCACGTCTTCCCCAGAGACAACCGGTGCGTCAGGCTCGCGATACCTCCGAAGGATCGTCAACGCGGGACCCACATGCGGGTCATTCTGAAAAAACTCGTCGGCGTAAGCGACCAAGGAATCATGATCGAGGGCATCAATCGTTTGGCCCCGCTCGCCGAGGTGATTCCCCAATCTACGAAGAGCGTTAGCGTAAACGTATTTTGTTCCTTCGGTCAGCTTCCTGTGCCCAACCTCGGCCTCGAGAGCCGAGCTGATGAGGTTCTCGTCGTTATCGGACAGATGAGGATAGTTAGGGTTTGAGCGCGGTGGGCGGCCCCCTGCGATGGGAGCAGCACCGCCTTGGCGCTCCTCGGCCAAGTGCTGCTCAGAGTCACTCGTGCGCGACCTGGTTTACCTCCGCTTGGGCGACCGGCCCTACTTGACGTTGCGCCGTGTCGGCGTACGCCTGATGCCAACCTGAATCGAATGGATCAAAATTCTTTGGAACGAATGGATCGAATTTGTCTGGGTCCACGCCAATCTCCCGCGTCCGAAGCTAGATCGTCGCAAGTTCTCCACCTCAGCGCAAAAAGCGGGAGGGGTTGAATTTGATCAGGATAGGGCGACAGTCCCGCACGATCGCGGGCGATGACTTGGATCCCTGGCCGGCGCTTCAGCCAACTGCGCTGGGGTGGCTCCATTCACTGACAGGCCCACATTCGCACAGACCGTAGAATTGCGGACCTACCAAAGCTGGGTCGCGGCGATCAGGGGTAAGCACACTCCGTCTCGTCCTTTTCGTCATCATCCGCTCCATCTAGCTGTTAGCTGCTCTATGTGATGGCCGGGGCCCCCTTTGATCATCTCCCAGTTACTATCCAGCATAGTACCCGCCAAATAGAAACGCCGCGCAAAATGCCGGGCGTTTCTATTGGCGCTTGACGGAGCGGCCGCCTTCCAACTTAACTGAGGGCCCCAAAAACGGGCCATCTCGCTTTGTCATTAAATGGCCGCAGCCTTCCAGATGTGATCGAGGGAGCACGCTACCCCAATTCGCTCGTTGACCCGCGCAGCAGTGCCTCCAGTTTACGCCCACCTTGCTCGATCGCCTCAGACCAATGGCCGAACCGTTCCTGCGCGACGACTTCGAACGACGGGTACCACAGTGGCTTTCCGCCAGCCTGGGCCCAATACCAGGGATAACCGCATGGCACGAAAACCACGCCGGGAACTCCGAGTGCTCCGGCGATATGGACGGCGAAGCTGTCGGGCCCAACCACGGCGTCGAGATTGGCGATCGCTGCGATCAATTCCGCAGGGCGCTCGATATGCACACCGGCATCGATCGGGTGACGCCATCGCTTCATGTCGTGGCGTTGCGCTCCACTCATCAAACTGATCGGCGTGACGGAATGTGGAATCACAGCGGCGACCTGCTCCATCGATAGGCCAAGAGCGCCGCTCTCCCATAGGATTCCTACCAACGGCCTTGCGAACACGGCCAAAGCATCGCGCCACTTGGCGAATAGCTCGGCATCGGGACGCAGGTACGGAACGTCATCTGCAATGGTGCAGGCGTCGATCGACAGAATGCGCAATAGCGATTGCAACGGCGTAGCTGAGAGTCCAGGTCTCGGCTCGTCCATAATCACCGGCTCAGCGAGGTGGGCAAGAAGAGCCTGATAACGCGCCTCCGCGACCACCTGCACATCTTGCTGGCTCGTCAGCCGGCGCAAGAGGCGAACGAGCGCTACGAACTCGAGTGCGCCGGTCGTCGGGGGGACGAGTATCCGCGTGACAGGCTCTAAGGCGGTCGGATCGGGTGACGGGAAGCGACCGAGCGTCAGTTCGAGCGTTTTTTGTAAAGACTTCGCTGCTTCATTCTCTGGCAGCGCCTGCGCGACGCGGTCGACAAGCTTGAGGGCTTCATTGAACCGGCCAACGAGTTGCAGGACACGCACCAGAGCAATCGCGGCGGAGTGGTCCGATTTTTGAGCGCGAACGAATTCCGTCAGTTGCGCGATGCCTCGGTCCATTTCACCCTTGGCAATCGTAACGCGGGCCAAGATTTCGCGGGCACCAACATGAGCCGGCGCATAGGCCAGTAACTTCTCGCAGGTCGCCTCCGCTTGCGACCAGCGCCCTGTTGCGGCGCGGCAATAAGCCAGATGCAAGAGGCCGTCTGTATCGAGTGGGGTGCGCAGATGCGCGCGTTCGGCAAGGTTGAGCGCCTCGTCGAATCGGCTTCGTTCGAGCATAAGTGCCGACAAATGGCCCAGCGCATCAGGATCGTCTGGAGCAATCTCGAGCGCACGAAGCAGGACGGTCTCAGCCGACGAAGTGTGGCCTAACGCGAACTCGATGGCTCCGAATTGAAGGAGAGCGCGCGTATTGCCTGGCTCGTTGTCGACAACGGTCTCCGTTATCGCGCGGGCATCCGTAACGTTGCCGCGGCTCAACAGGGCTCGAGCGAGCGCTAGCTTAATCGCACTGTTGCGCGGGGCGAGAGCAACCGCGCGTTTGAGGCAGATCATCGCCTCCTCAGCGCGGCCGAGCAATTGGTGGGCGATACCGAGATTGGTGATGAGGCTCGCGTGTTCGGGGTAAATGGTCGCCGCTTCAGCCAGCATATCGAACGCAAACTCGGTCTGTCGCCGCGCAAGCGCCAATGTGGCCCTTGCATTGAGCGCATCCGGATCGCTTGTGGCAGGGATCTCCTCCAGTAGCGCTTCTGCCTCCTCGATACAGCCGGCGGCAATAAACTCCTGGGCCGTTTGAACCCGGTCTTGCCAGCTCGGAGCGGACATGCCAGCGGACGGCATCGGCTACGCAACCGTGACGCGTTTGCCGTCGAGACGGAGTTCCTCGCTCAGCGCGACGACTTTGATGTGGGCTATCTCAGAAGCAATGCCAGTAACCCTAATGGCTCGGGTTTCGGTCTGCAAAACGTCGATGCGCTCAATCACCGTGGCACGGTCAACTACCTTTACGGTGAGCGACCCAGTGCTCGCGTCCTGGGGCCGCGCCGAGGATCGGACATGATCCGCGATTAACGTGTAGAGTTTACCGATCCAGGTGCCTTTATTCGCGAGTACCGAAAACAATTTGGCCTGCAGATCGACACTATCGGCGCAAAAGGAGGCGCGCTGACGCGCCGCAAGAGTGATGGTCTTGGCTTCAATCGTAATGTTGTGACCTCCAAGTAGGCCGACCACAGGACCGTTGAAAGCCGCCCGCTCGAGCACGGTCACGACAAAACGCTTGATCCACGTAGGTAGCGAGCAAAACATGTCCTGTGGCTAAGGTCGGGCGAGGGATATCCGACAGCTACCGTCAGCTGTGCTGAGTGCTAGCGAATTCGACGTCCACCGCAATGTGCTGACTGACACGACACGGGCCGTGTTATGTTCGCCTTCTGGCAAGCGCTCGGCCGTCGATAAAATGTGAGCGTTTGTGGCGCGGATCGTCATCGTCATTCTTGCTCTCTGGTCAGCTACAGGAAGATTGTCTGGTCCTTTTGTATGACTTCCTTCTTACCGGTGCGGGACATGTTCTCTGCTGCTTGGATGACAAGCTCGTGCTGCGCCGTGCTTAACTTGCCCTGCCTCACGGCTTTTTCTGTAACGGACACGCTGGTCTTGCAGATCTTGCTGTCGCGGCCGACCACCTTCAGGTCTTCATCGGGTACGTATTTGAAACTGCTTGTTTTGAGAATTGTTTGACTACTATCGGCCGACTTGAAGTCGGGTCCAAAAACACACTTAGTCGACGTGCCGATCACTTGCTTGACGTCGTGGCCTCTGACAACGTTGAGGTTGTTGCCAACCGTGACAGATTGCGTATCGCCCAGATTAAATGAACATGATCTTGAAATCTTATAGGTGAACGCTTCTCCAAAGAAGACTGATACGTTCCTGGCCATCGTCAGCTGGGTAGTCGCGCCGCGCATACAAGTGAGTTTTGTTCCGTCGAAGAATTCCTCGGTGTTGCCCATAATCCGCTTTTCGGTGTTGCCAGTGGTCGTTTCTACTTTGTCACCTTTATTGACCAACTTGACCCGGTTCGAAGCCGTCAGGATGATGTCCGCGGAAGTCACAGCGCTACCAGCAGTGATTGACACGCCATTCTCGGCGGAGATCTCATAGATGCCCTTTGGCACCTTGTGCTGGACGTTTCCGTTCGTGACCTCCATCGTTTGGCCGCCCCCGATTTTCAACAGTGCCGCGCCTTCGACATTTGCCTGGAAGTCCTTGTTGGTGAAGGCAAGTATACCAGCGTTGTCGCTTTCATGCTCGCGGGTCACTGCCGGATCATCGTTGACCGTCGCCGTGAGACCAGCGACAAGTTTTGCCTCTTCGTCCGAATAAGAGCCGAGGCGCAGATAACTCGACTTGGTCAGAGGAGAAGAAAAAGTCTCTGGAACGCTCAGTCGCATGCTGGCATTTGGCATCGTTGAATTCCCTAACCTTTGGCTGTAGGCGCCCTAGCGCTGCGTCATCAAGCGGATTTGAGAGGTCAATATCGAAAGCCCGAAGGCATTCGGGTTGGCACCGTTGTGCTTGGTTGGCATGCCCACTCTGGTTGTCGCTGCCCCGCCGATTGATAAATCGTCCGATCCAGCCTTGGCGCGGCCCGGACCAATGACAAGACCAGAGATGACGCCCAGCGCCAGCCGCGCTGGCTCCATTCATCAACAGGCTCACATTCACACAGACCGTAGAATTGTCGACCTACCAAAGCTGGGCGGCGGTGATCAGGGTGAGCACACTCCGTCTCGTCTTCTTCGTCATCATCCGCTCCATCTGTGATGGGCCGGCGCCCCATCGATCATTTTTCCAGTTACTATCCAGCTAGTACCCGCCAAATAAAAACGCCCAGCAAAATGCCGAGCGCTTCTATAAGCGGTTGTTCAGCAGAGCGTGTCACCCGGCTTTCTTTTGGACCGTCTCATGGCCTTCATTCCGATCCAGGAAACTCGAAACTGATCTGCTGTTTTTCTGTCCCGCCAGCAGGATGCAAGCTAGACCTGCTGTGGCCGCCTACAAGTTCTTGTAGTTGACCAGTGCGCTGTTGTTCGGGCCGGATCGCTCTCACGATGGCGCCCTCGAGGGGCATCAAGCGCAATCAGACCGTCAAGAAGGAGAGCCAACGTGATGTCGCCAATAGAAGCAATCGCTAGTTGGCTGGAAGCGCAAGATCTGGACCTGCAACTCGATGTCGCGTCATTCGCCTCATTCGTGATGTTCGAGGACGGCGACGTTTGCTCGCGTAGCATGCCGGAGCAGCTTGAAGCTCTTCGTCAATGGTTGAACGGACCCGAATTGGAATCGCACGCCGCCGCAAGCCGTGCTCTGACCTTCCGTACCACCATGGATTTCTTCGTCGAGGGCAGAACGACCGGCTGCGGATGGAAACAAACCGAAGCGAAGCTGCGCAAATCCCTGGACGAGGCTAAGCGCGTCGGGAGGTTCCCGACCGCACGCAAGGCGCCAAGGCTGCTTGAGTCTTTGCCCACACGACAAGAGAGATGGCATGAGGTGGCGCGATCCTGGAGTGAACTGGCTTCGACTCGCCTGACACTTCAGGCTCTCACTGACTGGAGCGATAAGCCCTCGGGCCTGAAAGTTAATTCAAGTGCCGTTCACTTTGGCCAATTTTTAAACTCGTTCATCTTGTGCGCGGAGCCCTGAACATCGGATCGTTCTCGACGATTTCACGAGCGCTTGTGAACATGAGTTTCATGCGCCCCGTATTGCCAAAGGTTGTCCAGCGCCCCTTCACGTTCGACCAGTAGAAGAGCTCTAAGCGATCGGTATCTGGAATGGGCGCAGCCGTGCGACCGGATTTGATGTCCGACGGTCGATAACAAAATAACAGCCCATGCTCTTTTCTATGTCGTGATGCGTGGACTGAGCAGCAATCTGGGCAAGCGTTGGGTCGGGTTTTGCCATAGCGCTCAACGTCTCGATGGGCGCCGCGCGGGCCAGGATGGAACGGTTTTCTGATTCAATTTGTCGCAGCTGGACGAGGTTGCTGCGATTCATCGTGCCGATTCTACCGATGGGATGCAACACGCTCGTCTTCTCCCCGCTCTTGCGATCCGCTCCCGCCGCTTTTTGTGGCCCGGCTTGCCGTCTTCACCGATCTGTTCACACGCCCCCACTTGGCTGAATGTTCTGACGCTGCTCGCCGGCTTTAACTACGATTGTTGCACGGCGGTTTGGTCCTGTCTCTTGATAACGGGTCGGTTTACCGGTTGTCGATTTTGTCTATTATTATTTGACTTATAACGATCTTTTTAAACTGGCCGTCAGTTTTAAAGTATGCCATATTGTCAAATATGGTTAGACCAAATCGAAGGCCGCTAAACCGACTGGAGCAAGAGCTTCCGGAAGGAGTTCTCGTCGATGCGGCGTGGTTTAAGAAACGCGGCTACTCGCGACAGCTCCTCAGCCACTATGTGAGGGCTGGCTGGCTTACACAGCCAACCCGTGGGGTTTACTGCCGGCCGCGTGGTTCATTGTCCTGGCAGCAAGTCGTGATCTCGCTTCAAGCCTTGTTGGGGTATCCCCTGCTCGTCGGCGGTCGCACTGCGCTCGAACTGCAGGGGCATGCTCATTATCTGCCGCACGAGCAGACAGAGGTTCATCTCTACGGACCCAAACCACCGCCGACATGGCTCAACAAGTTGCGGCTCAAGACGCGCTTCGTCTATCACAATGACCGAAAGCTGTTTCGTAGCGCGTTGCCCATGAAGGGGCTTACGCAGCTTGAGGGCGGGAAAAAGCCGGATTCCGACGGGGGAGCAGGCAGTTGGACGATCCAGAGCTGGAGACAATGGAATTGGCCCTTAGCTTTATCGACGCCTGAGCGCGCCGTGCTCGAGCTTCTCGACGAGTTGCCAACGCGCGAGAGTTTTCATCAAGCTCATGTGTTGATGCAAAGCCTGTTCAATCTCAGCCCGCGCCGTCTTCAAAAGCTCCTCGCCGATTGCCGCAGTGTCAAAGTCAAAAGGCTGTTTTTCTTCTTCGCCGATCGGCATAATCACGCCTGGCTTAAGCGCCTCGACACGAAAACGATCGATCTCGGCAAGGGAAAACGCATGCTGGTGAAGGGCGGCAAGCTCGATAAAACCTACCAGATCACCGTGCCCAAGGATTTCGATGGCGTACGCTGACATCTATCGCCGGCAAGTGACGCTTCTCTTGCGTTTGCTGCCGTTCGTGGCGGATGAGAAGTGTTTCGCCTTAAAAGGGGGCACTGCCATAAACCTCTTTGTTCGCGATTTGCCGCGCCTCTCCGTGGATATCGATTTAACTTATCTTCCGATCCAGTCGTATCCGGACTCGCTGAAAGAAATCAATGCAGCGATGGCACGCATCGAAACTCGCATCAAAGCGGGCATGCCCGGCTCAACTACGGCCGTTGGCGACAAAGAAGCCAATACCCACTTGCTGGTGCGTGCCGACGGCGTCACAAACGAGATCGAGGTCACGCCCGTCCTGCGCGGTTGTGTTTACGAGTCCGAACTGAAAGCGGTGACCGAACCCGTCGAAGACACGTTCGGCTTCGCGGAAATGCAGGTTTTGTCGTTCGCGGATCTCTACGCTGGAAAGTTTGTTGCCGCGCTTGACCGGCAGAATCCCCGCGACTTCTTTGATACCAAGGAATTGCTCGCCAATGAGGGCATCGACGATTCGCTGCGGCGCTGCTTCCTTGTCTATCTCGTCAGTGCTTCAAGACCGATGCATGAAATCCTGACCGCGCGGCGCCGGGACATGACCTCGGATTATAAACGCGGTTTCAAGGGCATGACCGAAGAGCCGGTCACCCTCGACGAACTCAACGCAGCCCGTGAGACCTTTATCACGCAGATCGTCGGCAACATGCCGGACAATCACCGCAAGTTTCCTGTTTCCTTTGTGCGCGGGACGCCGGACTGGACCTCGATCGACTTGCCCGAGGCCGCCAATCTGCCTGCGGTAAAATTCCGGCAACTCAATCTCGATAGATGGAGGCGCTGACCGCGGTGTCGGTCGCCTGCCTCACGATCTACGACATGATCAAAGCTGTGGAACGCGGCGTGCGCATCGAGGGCATCCACCTCGTCGAGAAGAAGGGCGGCAAGTCCGGCCACTACAGCGTACCCGCAAGCGTGCCATCGTGAAACTCGATGGCGATAGCCGATAGACCAGCAAGGGCATCCCGACGCACAGCTGCAAGCATTGCGCCGCGGCCCGCACGTGCCTCCACCCGCAAAGATCACGAAGGAAAAGCGCGACGCCGAGATTGCGGCTCTTGAGAAGGTGCTGGCACAATAAGGCTTCTACAGAGCCCTTGGCATATAGATTTTCTCACCCTCTCTAAATGTTCGCATAGCGAGCGATAAGAAGATCGAGTGCGCCTCAGAGTATCGGCGTCTCCTTGACGATATCATCATAGTTTTCTTCCGCGAGTTCTTCGGCCAAGTAAATATGCGACGTCGTGTTCCTTCGATCGAGCATGCTCCAGAGATAGGTATCATGGGCCGAATTTTCGACTCACCAATCGAAGGGACTGTGCCGTGGTCGAATTTCTTGGTCATCAGCAAAGGCTTGAACACGCCAAAACCGCCCTTCAGCTAATTGCAGGAAAACCCAAGATGCTCAAACAAAGATGCAGCTTATCGGCGCGGCAAACGCGTTAGGTGTCGCAGAAGACCGTATTACGGGGCTCGAGGCTGTCGTCAGGGCACTTGCGAACAAAGTCGGCTTCAGCGTTCTGACCTCGGCCATCCGACTGGGGCGCGAACTTCCGGAGAGTTATGTGGGCGAGCTTCTTCGCCGCGGAGCTCACGGACTTCATATTGACGCGCGGCAGAATTGCGAAGTCCGCATCGAGAACCTACATTCGGCTTGCGACCACATCCAACGTCGTATA
Source organism: Bradyrhizobium sp. CCGUVB23 (assembly GCF_024199885.1). Taxonomy (NCBI): domain Bacteria; kingdom Pseudomonadati; phylum Pseudomonadota; class Alphaproteobacteria; order Hyphomicrobiales; family Nitrobacteraceae; genus Bradyrhizobium; species Bradyrhizobium sp. CCGUVB23. The sequence continues at coordinate 1,804,053 of NZ_JANADQ010000001.1, read as the reverse complement.
GGTCGCATGTCGATGTCGATGTCGACGGAAGGAAGCCGCGTCATGAGCAGCGACTCTCAGTCTATGAATCCGCCGAGGTGGGATTGGCCATCTTGGATGAAGGGCAGCATGCCCAATCCTCTCGACTTCTTTGCGGCACCTCGGAATCTCGTGCAGCCGATATTGCCCGGATGGGTGTTTGGTAGCGTAACCAACATCACCGAGCAGAATTCAAGCGCGCCTGATACCGAACAAGAGATTGTCGCTGCACAGAGTTACGGTCGTCAGCTGGGCCGCGTCATGGATGCTCTTGCCATTCTCATCGCCGACCTGCCGAAGGAGAAGCAGGGTGCGATCGCTTTTCAGGAATTTGCCAAGATCCATCGTGAGATCAATGATATCAAGGCACAAGCTGCAGCCCGCCGCCTCGACCATATCGCGGCCGATCTCGCTAATCTCAAAAAGACGAAGCCCGAGGAATATGAGCGCGTCGCAGCGACGCTCCGTGAGGTGCTGAAGGCCACGCAAAAAGGGCTTCGCCCCTGTTCCGCCAGGCCATGACGGCTCAGAACGAGTTTTTTGTGCAGCGATGATGTCAGGTCCGCAGCCTCCGATATTTTGGCCGAAATCTTCCCGGCGGCCGGCGGCAAACTGATGAAGCGTTGGTTCGCTTTGCAAGCCGATCCGGCCACGCCATCGGCATGCATGCACGGGACGTCCTATATTGGAGCGCCCACGCGCGCGGCAGACCGGAGATTGGAATGGCCAGAACTGCGATAGGCGGGAGCGACGGCCTCTGGCAGGAGATGCGCCATGAGGCGCAACGCGCGATCGCCGCCGATCCAGTTTTTGGCGCGGTGCATTCTGATTCCATCCTGGCTCATCAGGATTTCGCGGCCGCCTTGTCGGATCTGATCGGACGCCGGCTCGGCGGCAACATCGCGACGCATGCGCATTTTGCGAGACTCGCCAACGACGCCTTTCGAGGCGAGCCGGACTTGGGCGAGGCGGCAAGCCGTGATCTGCGAGCGATTGTGGTTCGCGATCCGGCCGCGTACACCCGCCGCGCGCTCATTTACGCCATCGCTAAGCACGGCCAAGCACTTTGCTGACCGCGGTCCTGATCGAAAAACTCCGCAACCTATTCAATCAATTGAAACAAAAGAAGTGGGACGTCAGCGCGCGAAGCTAACCGGCGCGAGAAAGCTGTCCTGCGCGCCCGGCTTGGCGGCGGGAAAAACAGGGAATGGGCTGGCGCGACGCAGGGTTTCGATCGCCTCACGGTCGAGCGCGCTGTTGCCGGAAGACTTGGTTACCACGCTCGTTACCACCTCGCCGTCACGGTCCAATGCGAACTGCACGACCACTGTGCCGGCAGCGCCATGTGCGGCCGACGGATAGCGTTTGAAGCGTTGCAAGTGTCCGAATACCAGCGCGTTATAGGCGTCGGCGCTGGCTTGGGTGAACTGCCCAATATGCTCGGTCTTCGGCGGCGCGCGCGTCTCGGGCGCCGGCGGCTGGACCTGTGGTTTCGGCGTCTCGATCTCTTTCGGAGCCTCCCGCGGCAGGGTGATGTCGGCCTGTTGCTGCGGCGGTGGCGGTTGCTCGGTCTTTTCCGCCTGCCGCTCTTTCGGCAACTGCCTCGGAGCCTCCTCGGCCTGCTGCATGGTTGGCCCGACCGCGATGTCCTGGTCCTGACGCTCGGGCGAAGAGGCGTCGACAGGGGCGACCGTCACCGCAATCGCAGGAACGATGTTCGATTCAGCCGGCCTGCGAGCATACCAGAGCGCAATCGATGTCACGATCGCCAGATGCGCAAGCAGGATCAGAAGGGCCGCCAAAATCCAGCGCGAGAAGCCGCGATCATCCGGCAGGTGCAGCGTGTAGGCCGTCATGGCTTTGCCGCCGGGATTTCCAGCCCAACCAGGGCAAGCTTGAGGTATCCACCATCCCGCAACGTGTTCATCACCTCCATCAGCTCGCCATAGCTCAGCGACTTGTCGGCGCGCACGAAGATGGTCGCGTCCTTGTGATGATCTGTGGCCGTGTCCAGTGCGTCGGGCAACGCATCACGCGCCACGACGGTCTCGCCAACCGCAATGGTCTGATCCGGCTTGATGGTGACAAAGACCGGCTTGTCCTGGCGCGGCTGCTCCGGCGCCGTGCTAGCGGGCAGATTGACGCCGATGTCCACGGTCGCAAGCGGCGCGGCGACCATGAAGATGATGAGCAGCACCAGCATGACGTCGATGAAGGGCGTGACGTTGATCTCATGCTGGACTTCGAGATCGTCGCTGTCCACGCCTCTACCGAGACGAACTGCCATGGGCCTTACTCCGCTGCGTGCGGCATCGCTGCGCGGCCGCCGCGCTGACCGCGGCTGATCAACAACAGCAACTGCGCCGAAGCGTCGCCGAGCAGCGTGCGATAGCCGGCGATCACGCGCGCCAGGTGGTTGTAGATCACGACCGCCGGAATGGCGGCGACGAGGCCGAAGGCCGTGGCGAGCAGCGCCTCGGCGATGCCGGGCGCCACGACAGCGAGATTGGTGGTGTGGGATTCGGAGATGCCGATGAATGCGTTCATGATGCCCCACACCGTGCCGAATAGGCCGACAAAGGGCGCGGTGGCACCGATCGTGGCCAGAATGCCGACGTCGCGCGAAATCTGCCGCGTCATCGCCGCCTCGACGCGTTCCAGCCGCAACGCGACGCGCTCCTTGAAGCCGTCATCGACGATGCCGGCGGACAGCTCGGCTTCGCGCGCGGTAGAGAGGATCAATTGCGCGATGGCGTCACGGTTGTTGGTGACTTTCTAAATCCGCACAAAAATGACGACAAGAATGGGCGGTAGGATGGTGAGGGAACTAAAAAGGCGGCCCGCAAAGGCCGCCGCCGAGTGTCGCAGTGGTGTGTGTTTCAGAAGGAGTGTGGTTGCTCTTCGTCGTCGCGGTGATCGGCCGGCGCTTGTTGCTCCTGGATGAGTTCCTGGATCTTGAGGCAGTAGTGCGACCAGATGCTGTCGGATAGATCCTTGAGGAGCTCGTGGACAGCGAGCGCCTGCTCCGGGGTCCATTCGGGATTGATGAGGAAGCTGATCCCGAAGTTGAGGCCGGATGGTTGATGGTGGTTTCTGGTCATGCAACGTGCTCCTTCTCGTTGGTACTGGCGGGCCGGCTTCGATGCTGTGTGCTCTGGGCCTCGGCGCGTTCCAGAGCTTCCTTGAGGCGGTAGGATTCGCCGTCGATGGAGATCACCTCGGATCGGTGCACGAGGCGGTCGACGAGGCTGACGACGCATGCGGCATTTGGGAAGACCTCCGTCCATGCGGCGAAGGGCTTGTTGGTGGTCACGATTGTGGAGCGGGCCTGATAGCGCCGGCTGACGAGTTCGAACAGCAGGTCTGCGTGACGGTTCGAGTAGGATAGATATCCCACCTCGTCGATCGCCAGAACGTCGGCGGCGGCGTAGTGATGGAGCCTTCGGCGCAAAGCGGTATCGCTGTCGAGGGCGGCAAGCTCGCCGAGCATTTCGCTGGCCGATCGGAACAAGACCGAGTGACCGGCGATGAGCGCCTGGTAGGCGATATTCTGCGCGAGGGTCGATTTGCCGACGCCGTTTGGTCCGACGAAGACGATGTTGGTTGCGTCGTTCATGAAGGACAGCGACATCAATTGCTCCACTGCGGCGCGGTCGAGGCGCCTGGGCCAGAGCCAGTCGTAATCGGCCATCGGTTTGAAGTGACCGATCCTGGCGTCGCGCAGGCGTCGCTGCAGCGAGCGCCGGGCACGTTCCTCCTCCTCCCATTGCAGCATGGGGGCCAGCCATGGGGCGCCGGCGATTTCGTCCCAGTGTTCGACCAGGCCGTTGAGGCGCAGCGCCTTGGCGCGGTTCAGCAGGGCATCATCAGTGCTCATCGTCGTTATCTCCAGAAGGGGTCAGTTGGTCGTAGCTGTCGAGGCGGTGCGGCCGGACCGTTGTATCCTTGCGCCGCACATGTTCGGGCAGGCTGGTTTCGACGGGCGGCGGTTCACCACGCTCAAGGCGCCGACGTTCGAGTGCGGCGCGGACCGTCGCCGCATGGACGGAGCCCGCACGCAAAGCGTCCTCGACGGCGGCCTGCAATTCCGTTGCGCCGTAGCGATCGAGCAGCCGCAGCAGCGCGGTCGTGAGCGCACCGATGTTGGCGCCACGTTCGGCGGCCCTGATCATCAGGGTCTGACAGACCGGCACGGTTCGGGTGAGGCTGTTGAGGCCGCGATGCTGGCGCGCCTCACGCTTGATCTCGGCGAGATCCTTCAGGTGTCGTCGGTCTTCGATCTCTTGGCCACGATCATAGCTGCGACGGTGACTGGCGATCATTTGCGCGCCGTCGAAGATCCGGACCTGGCTGAGATCGGCCCGCACGCTCAGCATGCGCCGAACATGGGTATGGGGAACCGTGTAGTCGTTCAGGTCGAACCGCACATAGGGCGTTTTGCCGACCTTCACGGCGACCTGCTCCTCAACGGGATACGGGTTGGCGGGCAGCGGCAGAAGCAGTGGTTGCTCCTTTGCGAACGCCTGGCGTACTGTCATCTCGCGATCCTCCGGACATGGTCGGTCCGCCGCTTCGGATCGGCACCATTGTTCGGCCTGGGCATTCAGCTCGTCGAGATCGGTGAACTTGCGGGCGATGAAGAATGCCTCCCGGATATGCCGTATAGCGCGCTCGACACGGCCTTTTTCGTTGCCCCGGGCAACCGCGACAGGACGCGGCTCGAACCGATAATGGCCGGCGAAGGCAAGCAGCGTGGGATGGAATCGGATCGCATCGCCCTGGCGCTCGAGCACCGCGCTCTTAAGATTGTCGTAGAGCAGGACCCGGGGCAGCCCACACCATGTGTTGAACGCGCCGATGTGGCCGCGCAGGAAGTTTTCCATGCGCGCATCGAGGAAGAAGCGCAGGTAGATGTCGCGCGAGTACGACAGCACCATGACGAACGCCATCAGCGGACGGCGGGCGCGACCGATCTCGATGTGACCGAAGTGCCCCCAATCCACCTGCCCTTGTTCAGACGGCAACGTGCGCAGCCGCAGGAACGCCTCGGCTGGCTTGCGTGGACGGTGCAGAGCGATCAGGTGCCGGAAGTAGCTGGGCGACCCGCGGTAGCCGCGCTCACGCATCATCGCATACAGGCGGCTGGCCGTGAGTGCGGGGAACTGCTCCAGCGTCTTCAGGACGATCGGCAGATAGGGCTCGATCTTCGTGGGGCGCAATATCGGCCTATTCCTGGGCAGTCCGGCCTGGGTCAGGACGCGATGCACGGTCGTGTGATGAACGTGCAACTGCTTCGCAATGGTGCCGCAGCGCCATTTCTCGACGTGATACAGACGCAGGATCTGCGCTTCCAATTCAGGGGTAACGGTCATCGGTCGGGTCTCGGCCTCCATAGGGGTGAGCATGACGAGGCCCCCGGCGACGCACGAAGCCGGTACGAAGGAACAGCGACAACCGACAGCCGCAGAACCGACAGCTCGGCATGGGCATGATCGATGTCGTCGCTCGCTCGCCGACGTCAGTAGGTGCAACAACGACATCGTCCGCAGGCCGGCGCAGTAGTGAACCGACAGGCCATGCGGGTGGAGAGTGATGCGTCACGTTATTGTGCCGCGCCCGGTATCGTCGGGCGCGGGTCGCATGCGCCAGGCGTCCGCGGCGGCTGCGCTGATAACGCCGTCCCGCCTCGCGCAGGCTCTCGCGGCGGGCAGCACGGGCGCAGTCATGGCCGCAATAGCGTTGTCCCCGGTCGCAGTTGCGGCAGATCGTTACCTGCGAACGGCAGCGGCCGCACAGAAAGAAGCGGCCCGTGAGCATCCGCGGCGGTCCTTTCGGAGCGCCGCCGGAGGTTGGTGGAAAAGGTCGACGGAATGCGCTGACAGTGCGATAGTGCAGGCCGCGCACCGTCCGTGGGGCGTGACATCGAGCCCCACTTGCCAGTTGAGATCGGTGTTACGCCGGCTTTGTTTCTGCGGCGCTGATTACCCGCAGATCTACCATAAGGCAGGCGCAAAGCGGGGTACGTCGAAAGGAGCCTCAGGGCGCCCGGAGACGTGCCCCGCGTCTTTTATTCCTCAACTCAGACGCTGGTCGTCGCCGCAAAGGCGTCCGCCCGCTTCGGCGCGATTGGTGAGCGCGCGTGCGGACGCCTTCGCTCTACCGCCGTCGACCTCGTCGTCATTCTTGCGCGGTTTTCGACAGTCAACGACAACGGTCGCCGTCACAGGCGTCAACCGCCTTCGCGAGACTTCCTCCTGCCTCCAGCATCCTGATCCGGCGTTGCGCGCGTGTCCTGGCGACGCGCAACTCGATGGTTTTGGCGAGCCAGACGGTCCAGGTCACGAAGGAGGCGAAGGCAAGACCGATCATCACGGCCTTCACGACGATATCGGCGTTCAGGAACATGCCCCAGGGCGACAAGTTGCGGGGCAGCAGAGGATTGGGTGACTGGGCGAGCGCGGATGTCGTTGCCAGCGTCATGCCCAGCCAGAGGCTGGCGCCGCCGAGAGCCGTCGCGCGCAGAAATGTCTTTGATCGATGCATGGAGCGCTGATCTCTGTTTTGCATGGTTTTGCCGCTCAGATCTTTTGCGAAAGGCCGACGAAGAAGCCGCGCCTCGGCCCAAATTGCGGCGCGAACACTCCGATGCCGGACCCGTCCCTGATTTCGTAGATCTTGTCGAAAAGGTTCACCACGTCGAACCGCACTGTGGTCGGCTTGTTCGGCGCAACGAGATAGAAATCGTGCGAAACGCCGACATTGACCTGAGTGTAGGACGGCACGTGGTCGGTATTGGCGAAACCGGAACGAAGTCCGCTGCCATAGATCATGGATGCGGTAAACTTTGTGTCGTACCACTGATAGGAGGCACCGGCCGAAGCCGTCACCCACTGGCTATGGTCGGTGTAGACATAGTGGGTGGCGATGTAGGCCAGCTCATCCGGATCGAACAGGAACTGGTTCGAGACGACATTGGTGCCGATCTGGCGCGCCCAGGCCACGTTGCCGTAGAGCTTGAGATTGCCATTGGTATAGCTCGCCTTGAATTCAAGGCCGATATTGTTCGCCTTGGCATAGTTGAAGCCGTCGAAAACATAGGCTTGGCCGAACTGCCCGTCATCGAGCAGATCACGCGCCAGCTTGACGTAGCCGTCGAGGCCGACTTCGAGGCCGGGAATCGGCCAGACCTTCTGAACCACGCCGGCGTCGAAAACATGGGCCCGTTCCGGCAGCACCGGATCGTTCTGGGTGACCGCGGGCGCAGCCACCGTGCCTTGGAACAGCGCAATGTTGGTCGGCGCCGCAATCACCTGCTGCGGCGGTGTGAACGTCCGCGCGTAGCCGATATGGACGGTGGTGCCGTCCTGGGGCACCCAGGTCAGGCTGATGCGCGGGCTGAACTGGTTGGCATCGACATATTGCCACATCTGGTCGAACCGCAGGCCCACGTTGAGGGTCAGGTTGTTGGTAATCTTCCATTCGTCCTGCACATAGGCACCGAACAGCCAGCCGAGCTTGGAACTGGAATCGAAAATGGTGACAGGCGGAAGCGGATTGCCCGTGGTCGGGTCGAACGCCTGTCCACCATTCACCGGATCGGCCGGAAATGTGGTGTTAAGGCCGGTGACCAGGGACCGCTCGGCGCTGGTGGTGAACCCGAACCGCAGCGTGTGCGCGTCGGCGATGCGCCAGGCGGTGTCCTCCTGAATGCCGTTGATGTAGCTCTGACGATACACGCTCGATGAAATGCCGTTGATGAGCAGGTCACCGATCGGGTCGGGCCAGAAGTGGAGCTGGCTGTAGCGGTTGAAATAAGAAAGCTGGTAGGCAATTCCTTCAGCCGAGTGCTGGTAGGCCACGACGTTGAACTGATTGATTTCTGATTGCCGCTCGTTGAGAAGCGCGGAATCGAAGCTGGTTATCTTCCCCAACTGGAAGTTGGACGGCTGATCAGGATTATTGGGAATCTGATACAGCGCGTTCGAGACGCCGCCGATATAGGTGAGGCGGCTGTTGGGGTCGAGCACCGTCGCGACGTAGGCAAAGCCCTTTTCCTGTTGCGTGCGGTCGTGAATGGCCTCATTTGCGGGCGTCGGATTCTCGATGCCGAGATTGTTGTACATATAACGACCCGACACGTAATACTGCGTTTGTCCCTCCGTCCAGCCGTATTCGGCGAACGGCGTGATGGTCTGGTGGCTGCCGCCATAGACGCTGACCTTGCCGGAATTGTCGAACGCGTCCGTCTTGGTCGTAATATCCAGCACGCCGGTCGTGCGCAGGCCATATTGCGCTGGCAGCGCGCCCGTCAGCAGGGCCATATTGCCGACGATACCCGTGTCGAGGATTTGCCCGAAACCGCCGACACCGTCAGGCAGCATAATGCCGTTGATGCGGTACTGCAGATTGGCGTGCTCGTTGCGGACATGCAGCTCGCCGCCTGCCGCCGAATCCTGCGTCACGCCGGGGAGCTGCAACAGTGCCTTGTCGAGCGTGGTGTTGTTGCCCTGCGGCAGCGCCTCGATGGCCTGACGGCTGACTTCGTAGGAGTTGGCGCCGACCGGCGCCAGGATTGTGCGGCGCGCCGCATCGAGCTTTGCGCTCTGCTGGGCTGTGACCTGGGCCTCAGTCGGCGCGGGCGGTTGTGGATTGGTCGCGACCCGGGTCGGGCGATGTGCGCGGTTGCCGCCGCTCGACCGGCGCGGCCACGCGGGTCTCGGGCAATACGTTGGGGCCGGCCGGCTGCGTTTGTGTTGTTGGCGCCTGCTGCTCGGGCGTTTGCGCCGGCGGCTGCGATGGGGCCGGCGTCGCCATGCCTTGCGGCGGAGCCGGTTCCGCCGTTGGCGAGGCGGAGGGCTGTGGCGCAGGGCTCACGGCCGGTGCTTGCGGGGTGGCATCGTTCTGGGCGAGCGCGCTCGCGCTCGCGACGAGCACGAGCGTCAGCGATGAGGCCGACAGCAGAATCCTGCGAAAGGCGCATAGGTGGCTGGGGCGGTCCATTTCCTGTTCCTGACTGAGCGCCTGCCCGCGACGCGAATGGCGTCGCGGGCTCCGGAAGGAGCTTCGGGGCCGTACGCGCCTTTGGCGCGGAGCTGGCAACGGATCGAAGCAGCGATGTCAGGCGAGCGGAGGTCCGCGCGATTCAAACGCAGCACGCGGCGGCTGCGGCAGGAAACGGAAATGATCGATCGGCTGATCGATCCTCGCATCGGCAAATTCCACCTGCAGCGCCGGTGGCGTCGACAGCAACGCGTTGCCCATGGCGGTGGCGGCCATGCAGATCGGGCAGAGATAGTCGGGATGGCCGTCCGAGGGATGGTGCTGGCCCTGACCGTCGTCGGCTGAGGCCATGGCCGCAACCAACGCGCCGGAGTCCTCGGGAACCTTTCCGCCAAAGCCGTGGATGTGACCGAACGCCAGCGTCAGGTTGATGGCAAGCGCGACCAGCGCCAACCACGAACCATGTCTGATATGTTGCCGAAACCAACGCATCCGGAAGCGGTTCCTTCGATCGGACACAATTTTATCTGACGTGCCGGTACGGTCGACCGCAAGGAGCGGCTTGATAAGGCTCCTTGAAGGACCGTTTCCCGACCGAAAGGCCGCATTGCGAGAGGGCTAGCGGCGTGCGGGGTGATTGGCGATCAGTCGTCGGCGTAGTAGCTCCTCATGAGCCGATAATGTTTATCCGTTGGGATGTACTCCTGCCGGAGGCAGCTGGTGCGCAAGCTCGAAGCCGCCCGCCAACAGATCGTTCAATTCGAGCCGCAGCATGTCATCGTCCCAATCGCTCGCGTCAGTGAGCCGATTGTCGGCGATGACATAGGCGCGCTTGACAGCGCAAGCGAACGTTTTGCTGCCAGTTCCGGTGCGGATAAAAAGCGCGGGCTTGTCGTTATCAACGCCTCCTAGATTTGAGCTATTGTAGCAACGCTGGCGTCCGATCCCAACCACGCTTTGGACCGTTGCGACCAAGGCCTCCATTGCGGCAGCCTGGCGCTGCTGCGCGAGCACGCTACGCTCTTGCAGCTTGAGGGCCGCCTCGGCGAGCCGTGTTTGCCTCTCTGCGGTTTTGACGACGCGAAGCCGCTCTTTCGCGCGAAGCGTCTCGGCGTCCACGTCTAGGGGGTCCTCGGCTTCGAGCAACGGGATGACACGCTCTCGCGCCCGGGTCTCTGCACGCGCGATCGCACGTATCAGCCTATCGTCAACCTGTTCGTCTTTGCTATCCACGATCGACGGCTTTCATTTTGCCAATGGTTTTTGGGCCCCCTCGAATGCTTCCTGGTCTTTCGGGTCTGCAAGTTCGGGGGCATACGTGGCGAGAAGCTTGCCGAAGAACGATTGTGGCTCCCAATCTTGCCCTTCGTGCTTCTCGAAAATGACGACTCCGTCACGGGCGAAATCACCAAGTCCGGGAAGATTGCAACCGACCGAAAGCTCGACGCGCCACAGGTCGCCCTTCGCGGCTTGCTGCTCCTCTACCTTCGGCGAATAGTGCACTCCTACCGGCTCGCCGATAATGCAGCGGCCACGCCGCAGAAGATCGCCCAGCTTGCCTTGCGCGGTCGTCACGAAGTCGAAGGTAGCGGGATCATGCAGAAAATGGCGGTTCACGCCCCTTTCCTTGTTTGTTGCCTCGTCAGCAACAAGCGAGAGTGCGAACGCCTGCCAGCCTAGCTCCATCGGTTTTGCATACGGAGCAACCAGTTTCACTGTGTCATCGGGTGCCACTTCCCATGTGACCGTATACTCGCCCTTTCCTTTCCCAGACCGGCGTTTGGCCCATGAAAAGACAACGAGCTCGCCAGTGTCGGTCTTTGGCCCACGCTCCCATCCTCTGGGAACGAAGTGGGCTACCTTGGAGACTTGGGCGAAGATTTGCCTCGCCGTCTCACCATCCTGCGCTCGCCAAGTTGATTTAACCTTGTCGATTAGGGCGTCGTCCGCACGGACACCATTGTCCTTACCGGCCAGCCCGTCGGGCAAAACCAGCCATAGACCAAGGCCAAGACAAAGCCCGAGACCGATGCCGAACCAAAGTACGCGCCTTGCAGTCATTTTTTCTGCTACCTCACGCAACCGGTCGCTCATCTCCGTGTCGGATCGTATCCCCCAAAGAGATCAGCGACGCACCTATCAGAATTGGTCGGTCACCATGCCGCCGGTCGCTCTCCCGTGAGCAAGGAGTTGAGGTCTCGTCACCAACTGCGCTCTCCGATGTACTCCGTTGCCCCTGTTGTCGGGTTTGTCGGCTCCGAAACACGGTGATGTTCGGTCGGCGTACTGCTGCGTTCGCGGCTAGACCGTTGAATAACGTGAAGAACTGCCTTCCTAGGGCCCTTCCTGCACAATTGGCACGACTCTTGAAGTCTTGTTGGCAGGAGGGTCTGTCGACCAGCATCGCCGACTGCTGGTCACTCGAAATGGAGACAACAATGAAAACCGATATGTCAGGCCCTTGGCCGCGTCCATAGCCATTACGTGCGACGCTTCGTAAACGCTAATGCGAGATTTCGAGACAAGCATGTCCAAGATCACGCGTCGTAACGCCCTGGCTCTCGGATTTTCGACATGTGTTCAAGTGACGACCGGACGCCCGTCGCGAGCCGCCGCCCCAGACCGCATCCCCGACCTCGACCGAATGGGAAATTCGTATTTGAGCGAAGGTAAGACAGACGCGAGCCTAAGCCTCCAATCTGTCGGTTCGATAAAAGCGCTGATGGTGTTTGTCGACTTCGCTGACGCACCCGGCGCCTTCGGGAGCACGGAAGGGGTGGCCGATCATCTCACTGGGAATGGTAAGGCTGAAAGTTGGTTTCGGGACCAGTCGCACGGGCGCCTCAGCTTGGAGATATACCGAATTTCCGGCTGGCGTCGCATGCCTAAACCGTCGACCAGTTACACGGGCTCGGACAAACACTTCACCTTCCAACAGCAAAAGGCCTATATCACGGACGCGGCGGCACTGTTTCCCGAACTCGATTTCCGCACACACCCGTTGTTATTTGTTGTTGGCGCGAAGACCGATGCGATTGCCGTTTCACCGACATTCATTGCCCCGCCGGCCAATGCTCCCGTAACCTTGACCGGGCCCATCCGCTGGGGCGTTACGTTCGGCAAGGACAGCTATACCAACAACCACATCAACCTGTGCCATGAGGTGTGCCACACCCTCGGTTTGCCTGATCTCTATAATTTCGCGCCATTCGGATTTACGACCGGCGCCTGGGATATCATGTGCGATATTTTTCGGGGCACGTCGCTGATCGGCTGGCACCGCCACAAGCTTGGCTGGCTCGCAGACGAGCGCAAGGTTTATCTGGCGCGCGGGCAGCTCGAGGCGGTCCTCACACCGTTACCGGGCAGGACAAGAATCTCGATGATTGTCGCGCCGGCCGACGGCACATTGAATCCATCGCAAGTGTACGCGCTCGAACTTGCACAGCCAATTCAGGGACGTGATGGCACCACCACCGGCGACGGTGTTCTTGTTTACAGCGTCGATGCCAGTGTGCCGACCGGCAAAAGTCCAGTGAGAATCGTGCCGGCAAAAACGACCACGAGCCCCATCTACGGAGAATTGTTTGAAGCGCCGTTTTCCTCAGGTTCAACCCTCGATGACCCGACGTTGCCGTTCAGCCTTTCAATCAAAGCCAAGTGCACAGACGGCTACGTCGTCGCCCTGAAGATGCGTTAAGCGGCACTTTTCCTCGGAGGCAGGCTTAGGGCTATCCAAATTCACGCTCAAAGCCGCCGCCATCCGAACTGCGCCGCTTTTGTTCGCCTTCTCTGCACTATGCTGGATAGTCGTACTGGCAAGTCTGTCCGATTATTTGAGTGCCAATGCGGACAGCAAATTTGGGACGATTAACTGCGTCCGCTAGGGTCATCCTTCCGCGAACCGTAACGGAATGTTTGGTAGCGGCTTTCGGCGGCGCTCGCCTGTGTCTGCTTCGGGAGTTACAGTGAGCGGGAAGAGACAAACCCGAGGTGACCGATGCGTCCCCAGGTTGATCCAGAACCGGCATATGAGCTCGAGCCGCTGGATGTCGCCGAGCTCATGGACCGTCTGGCGACGCCTTCGGCGTCTCCCGACGCGCTGAATGGCTATGTCAGAATCCTGACCGAGCGCGGCGGGTGTTTCTTCGGCTACCGCGATCAGCTCAGGAATCCGCTGCTGGATGGTCTTCGCGTTGGCAGCCGCCCTGAGCGCGAGAGCCAGGGGCTGTCAACGTCTCTTGAAGGGAAGCTAGCGCGACCAGGCGATTGTGGACCCGGTGCACCGATGTCAGCTCAAGGGCCATAGCGACGTGCAAACAGTCGCTCCAGGACCGCCTAAGGGCAGTAGCAGTCCGGGTAACTGAATCCGTGCCCTCGGCGCCTTGGGCTTCCGCCCTGGATGCAAGTGACGAACCAATCAGCCCTGGCGCGTACAAATCCCGCGTCGACATCAACGCTATCGTGACAGGAGCCAGAAGGGAGGGCGTTTGTTCGGTTTTGGTGGGGGTCAGTTGTGGCAATTATGGTTCATTAATGGGCCTTTTTTGCATTGCGGCCTGTTTATGGACCGTAACGTTTGACTTTTTTGAGGTTGGGCTATAAACAGTCCGGTATAGACCATACGGTCTATTAAAGGATCAATAATGCCGAAGAAAACGAGACCCTATTCCCGCTACGCAAAGGAGGCGGCTGTCCTTTTAGGTCAGCTCATTCGTAAGGCGCGCATCGACCGGAAGATGACGACCGAAGAACTCGCCGACCGCGCGGGCCTTTCTCGCGGACTCCTGCGGCGAATTGAGAACGGAGATCTCGGCTGCACGCTGGGCGCCGTCTTCGAAGCCGCCGCTATCGTTGGCGTGCCGCTGTTTGCTGCCGATGAACGCGCTCTGACCAGCGCTCTCGCATCGAATACAGCCGTAATGACGCTGATGCCGAAAGCCGTCCACACACCGCGCGCGAAACCCGATGACAACTTCTAACAAGAAGCCGACTGAAACCTATGTGTGGGTCTGGCTGCCCGGCGAGACGGTGCCGGTCGTAGCCGGCCGCTTGTTCGCTTCGGGCAATCAGTTCCTCTTCAACTACGGCCAAAGCTATCTCGCGCGCAACAACGCGATTGCACTCTACGATCCGGAATTGCCTTTACGCCGCGGCAGCATTCCACTGACGCCGGGGCTGATGATGCCGAATTGCATCCGCGACGCCGCCCCCGATGCCTGGGGTCGCCGCGTCATCATCAATCGCAAATTTGGGAAGAGCGGCAAGGAGATTGATGCGGCGGAGATCGACGAACTTACCTATCTGCTCGAATCCGGCTCGGACCGCATTGGAGCCCTCGATTTTCAGTCCTCCCCAGAAAAGTACGTCCCGAGGGAAGCTTCAGCGGCCTCGCTCGAAGAGCTTCAGGCCGCGACCGCACTCGTCGAAAAAGGAGAGCCGCTGACGCAAGACCTCGATCGCGCGCTCCTACTAGGAAGCTCGATCGGCGGCGCCCGGCCCAAGACGGCGATCACTTCAGACAGGACGAAGTACATCGCCAAGTTCTCCTCGCAGAACGACCTCTACAATGTCGTGAAAGGCGAGTTCGTGGCCATGCGACTGGCCGCCAAAGCGGGGCTTGCCGCAGCTTCGGTCAGCCTCGAGCGCGCCGCAGGCAAAGATGTGCTGCTGATCGAGCGCTTTGATCGGAAAAAGGTCAATGGCGGATGGGAGCGCCGTGCCATGGTGTCAGCCCTGACCCTGCTTGGGCTCGATGAACTGATGGCGCGCTACGCAAGCTATGAAGATCTTGCCACCATTATCCGCCACCGGTTCACCTCGCCCAAGGAGACGCTACGCGAGTTGTACGGCCGGATGGTGTTCAACATCCTGTGCGGCAACACGGACGATCATGCCCGCAACCACGCGGCGTTCTGGAATGGAAAAGATCTTACGCTGACGCCTGTCTACGACATCTGTCCACAAACCAGGACGGTAGGAGAAACAACGCAGGCGATGCTTATCGTAGGCAATCACCGCACGAGCCAGATTTCCGTTTGCCTTGAAGCGGCTCCGTTGTTCCTGCTCAACAAGAATGATGCCGTCGACCTGATCGCTCGCCAGATCATGACAATCAAGACATCCTGGAATGAAGTATGCGACGTCGCATCGCTGACGGAGGTCGACCGCAATTTCCTCTGGGGACGCCAATTCCTTAATGCGTTCGCGTTCGTCGATGCTCCTGCTGTTCTCGCCGAACTTTCCAACTGAAGCCTGTCTTCATCGCCGACGGGCGACAGCATGATGATCGTCAGCGTCGGAATTGCCTGACCGCGATGATCGGCGCGCTGATGATGATCGGTGGGATCATCCGACGGCCTTGTTGCGGCAGATTATCAGGGTCCATCCCGGTCCGATAAAGCGATGGCGTTAGAGGGAATCCATGCATTTGCATGAAAGTGCGAGTTTTGCTACGAATGTCCCCAACTCAACGGCTCGTGTGCTGGGGCGTAGCCAAGCGGTACATCCCTGCCAGCACAAGTAATTTGTCCAGCAGTTATCACATCGGAAAGGTCGGCCTGAATTACCATTTCTGGAGCGATCCGAGCGGGCCGGAGCGGTCAGATGCGCCGTTGCACTCGGATAGAGCGACTGCCAAAGCGAAGCCTATCGCCTATATGGACAATTGGTCGCTCGAAGGCGGCTCGCGAGTCTGGCTCAGCCGGGGAACATTCCAGTGGGACTACACGATTCCGCCCCTGATACCCGGAGATAGCAGCATTCCTGGTTCAAGGCTCACCTATCAGGGACTCGACGGCGTTTCCGGCGAACTTTTTGCCCGTCTTGATAGCTCCTGGGGGATATTCCTGAAGGGAGATATTGGCATCGGCCGTTTCAACAAAGGAAAGGAGAACGACGAAGATTCGAGCCTCACCAACTTGGCCTATAGCAACACTTTATTAAGCCAAGCAAATGGGAGATTCATGTATTACACGGCCGATGTCGGTTACGATTTTCTCCGCGACAGCACCTATAGGCTGGGTGCGTTTGTGGGATGGACCTACTACGATCAGAAGTCCGACTCGATAGGATGCCTGCAGATCGCCTCTCCCTACCACAGGTGCCTCGCTCCGAGCGATCGACGTCTCACTAGCAGTCAAGACACCAATTGGAATGCACCGCGAATCGGCTTTAGCGCCGAGGCCATGCTGTTTGAGCGCTGGCGCGTGAGCGCCGACGTTGCTTACCTGCCGTGGACTGATTTCAGCGGTCGCGACAACCATCTCCTCCGCCCCAATACTACTTTCTACGACCAGCGCGGAAACGGAGGCGCGGGCATACAGATCGAAGCCATTGTATCCTACTTCCTCACCAACAATTTCAGCGTTGGCGTTGGTGCGCGCTATTGGGCAATGTGGACCAAAAACGACAGCGATGTCACCTTCAACTGCAGCGGCTGCGATGGCCCGGGTACCCTCTATCAGGACCATGCTCTTGCGAAGTACAACATGGAGCGATGGGGAACGTTCTTCCAGGCCTCGTACAAATTTGACTGAGAACGCCGGCCAGGCTCCTCCGGAATACAGCAACTACGCGTGGGTGAAAGGTCGGGTCCAGGCGGCTAGGCGCAGGTGGAAGGCCGGGAATGAAACAGGCCTTTCTTGAAAAACCGAGTGGGTGCAGTGACGGGCGTTGGTCGCTGGACGCGGCGAGCGCCGCGTTCCTATGTTCGACCGGATGAGAGACCATGCCTCCGTCCCGACCTGCCTTGCCCGGTGCAAGGGGGCGTTCGGCGGTCAAGGATGGCCGCAGGCCACCCCGCCTTGCGATGGTGGGTGCAGGTGGCGCTCTGGGAGGCGTGTGGGACTGTGCAAAATCAGCTCTTCGAATCGGCGCTTTAGATTACCAAGCCGTGGTACGTTCGGGGCGTCGACTTTGACGCTGCCACGAAGGTTTTGACGATCATTGTCGCCGCCGACATTGATGAACGGAAGGTAGTGTTCGTCACCGAGGGCAAGGACACCAAGACGGAGGCCGATTTCGCCGCTCGACCGGCATGGCGCGCGCGTGACCATGGTCTAGATCCGCCAGGGCCGGCCGGGGTAGCGGCCAAGGTGCCCCGAGCGCGATGAGAGATAGCAAGACCTCTCACGACAGATAGCGGCGTTCGCTTGCTCCGAGCCGCAACCAGTCCGGCATGATCATCGCGGCGGTGCCATCGGCCGACGCCAGGCAGACAGTCGATCAAGGAGCGCTCGCAACCCGTCATCGGAACGAGTTCCTAGGGTGAACACCCGCGGACGCAGCAGAGACAACTTGCAGAACACAAACAATACGCTGACAAGTGGTGGGCTCAAACACAGAGTTGAATGGCTACGGTATCGCGTGCACGTCATAGGAGCTAGCGATTTGGAAGTCCGATACCACACGAGTATCGACATTGAACTATTACCGACACGGCCGCGTTATGTCACTAAACGCATCCTTGCGGAAAGGCGGCTTCTTGCCGGCACGGCGCTTGCTGGGTGCCATGGCCACTGAATGAATAATCCAGTTCAAACTCGCGCTGACCACACCCATGAATTGCTCCTTCCAAACCGGACGAGGGCAGCATGAAACAGTATGCTCGCGCTTCGGCAGTATTCAAATGATTACGCGCCGCGATTTTCTGGCAGGTACTGGCCTGCCATCGTCGCCGGTATGGCCCCTATCGACTTCCTTCGGGCTCAACAGTTCTCATCCTACTATCCACCATCTCTGACAGGTCTGCGCGGCAGCCATCCTGGTTCATTCGAGGCGGCACACGCACTTGGACGCGAGGGTAAGGGTTTCCAAGCTGCACAAACGCCTGTGGAGGAAACTTACGATCTGGTCGTTGTCGGCGGCGGCATCAGCGGCTTGTCTGCCGCATGGTTCTATCGACGGAAACACGGTGCGGACAAGTCAATTCTCATCCTTGAGAACCATGATGATTTCGGCGGACACGCCAAGCGCAACGAATTCACACTCAGTGGCCGGTTAATCATCGGCTATGGTGGCACGGAAACCATCGATTCTCCGCGCACCGGCTATGGCGAAGTCGCAGCCGGCCTGCTGAAATCGCTGGGCATCGATCTCGATCGATTCACCGCGGCATTCGACCGTACTTTCTACGCATCCAGGAATCTGAGCCGCGGTGTCTTCTTCAACAAGGAAAACTGGGGCGAGGACAAGCTCGTAACCGGCGATCCGTTCTGGATGGCAGATGACGACCAACTTCCCAATCGACTCAACGCCCGCCCGCTAAAAGACTTCATCGCTGATTTTCCACTCGCGGAAGCTGACAAGGCGGCTCTTGTTGCCTTCCATGAAGCGCCTATCGATTATCTCAAGGGAATGGCTTTGGATGCCAAGGAGAAGATTCTCGCCAGAACCAGCTACCGGGACTATCTCATCAAGCATGCCGGGCTGAGCGAGAGGGCTGCGCAGTATTTCCAGGGACGTTTTAACGACCTCTTCGCGTCAAGCTCCGACACAGTGTCGGCGCTGGCTGCAATGAACACCGGCTTTCCGGGCTTCGATGGCCTAGGCATGAATACCGAACGGGCCACCGACAAGGATGCGGATGATCCCTATATCTGCCATTTCCCGGACGGCAATGCCTCCATCGCCCGCCTGCTGGTCCGCAACCTCATCCCTGGTGCGGCGCCGGGCACGACAATGGATGACATTGTCCTTGCACGGTTCGACTATAGTAGGCTCGATGAAGCCACTTCGCCGGTGCGGATACGCCTCAATAGCATCGCGGTGAATGTTAGGAACTTCGATGATCATGCAGATGTCAGCTACGTGAAA
Organism: Bradyrhizobium sp. CCGUVB23; assembly: GCF_024199885.1. Lineage (NCBI taxonomy): Bacteria > Pseudomonadati > Pseudomonadota > Alphaproteobacteria > Hyphomicrobiales > Nitrobacteraceae > Bradyrhizobium > Bradyrhizobium sp. CCGUVB23. The sequence goes on along the minus strand of NZ_JANADQ010000001.1, from coordinate 1,785,219 downwards.
GGAGGTACGCTACGCAAGGTTCGCGGACGCAAATGCATCCTCGCCGGATACAACATGATGATCCCATTCCTTTGTCCTGAACTGCCGGAGGAACAGAAGCTAGCGCTCCGAAAGAACGTCAAGATGCCACTGATCTCTACAAACGTGGTGGTGCGGACTTGGAAGGCGTTCCTTGAGCTCGGCATTCACGAACTCTATGCGCCGACCGGAACATGGGCCCGCGTCAAGATGGATTTTCCAGTCAAGCTCGGTGGATACCAACATCCGAAGGATCCGTCAGAGACAATGTGCGTTCACATGTACTGTGCTCCAACCACGCCGAATCAGGGTCTAGATGCACGCGACCAGTCGAGGCTTGGGCGCCAGAGATTGCTGGAGACGCCCTTCGAGAAGTTGGAGCACGATATCCGCGACCAGCTCAGTCGCCAGCTCGCTGGCAGCAGCTTCGATGAAGGACGGGATATCCAGGGCATTACCGTCAATCGCTGGCCCCATGGCTATGCCTATTCTCCGAACAGCCTATTCGACGACCCGAATGAGATGGCACACGCGATGACGGTGGCGCGGCGCCCCTTCGGCAATGTTGCGATTGCCAATTCCGATTCCGGCTGGGAACCCCTTACCCAAGCGGCCATCTACCAAGCTTGGCGTGCCGTCGGCGAGATCGACTAGGTTATATGAGGCTTGGTTGCTGCCGCTGATTCATTCTTGCGGATGAATCGCGAGCAAGCTCTCCGGGCCCGCCAGAAGCTGGCCAGCAAATTGCCGGTCACCGGCGAGACTCTGCGTGGCTCGCTGCTGGAGCGTACTGTCCGACATACCAAAGATTGCCCGAAATGCGCGCGCGGCGAAGGGCACCAGGTCTTCGTGCTGACGGTGAGCTACGCCGGTGGACGAATCCGGCAAATCAGTGTGCGCCGCGAACGGGTTCCCGAGGTTCGCCGCTGGCTCGACAATTATCAGAAGCTGAAGGAGGCCATCGAGACGATCTGCGAGCTCAATCACGATTTGCTGCGTCCGGAGAGAGCCGCGACAAAGCGCGGAGCGCGCGGGAGGAACTGTGATTAAGATGCGGCGGGCGCCGCTGAGCTTCGGCGACGGATTGATCACTGAGGAAGTGAGCGATCTTCGTGAAGACTGGATGACACGCGCCGACCAAGTGCTGGCGGACGAACAAATCGTATCTGCCGTGTACGAAGCGTTGGCGAAGCGTCATCCCAAGAGTCGCGGCCGCGGCCGGCCGGGCGCTCCAGCCGAAGTGGTTCATGTGATGAAGCAGACCAGAGCGCGCATCTTCCGTGGTGATACGCGCTCTGAAGGCAAGATCCTCAGCCTGTTCGAGCCATCGACAGAAATCATTTGCGAGGGCAAAGCGGGCAAGCCCAACGAGTTCGGCAAGATGGTGAAACTACAGGAGGCCGAAAACCAGATCGTGATCGACTATGAAGTTTATGCTCAGCGACCGCACGATTCGGAGCTGCTGATTGCAGCCATCGAAACGCATCAATCGATGCTCGGACGTGCGCCACGAATCGTGGCGGCAGACGCCGCCTTTTACTCCGCAAAGAATGAGGTCGCCGCGAAAGCGAAAGGCGTCAAACGCGTCTGCATCCCCAACCGCTCGACCAAGAGCATTGAACGCAGGTGCGAGCAGAAAAAGCGCTGGTTCCGTAACGGCCAAAAATGGCGGACCGGATGCGAGGGCCGCATCAGCGTGGCCAAGCGGCGACATGGGCTTAACCGTTGCCGCTACAAAGGCGAGGCCGGCATGAAGCGTTGGGTCGGCCTCGGTGTCATCGCCGACAACATCGTCAATATCGGCCGTGCAATGGAAAAGCGGACCGCCCCATAGACAGCCTCGCCATCTGACTCTGCAACACCCCGCCGGTCACCTCCGGCGACTTTTGCGTTGCCGGACGCCCTCGGCCACTCTGTCCAACACATCAATTTTGGGCCGGAAAGCCAGCAGCCGAAGCGGCTCGGGCGCTCATTGCGTCTGCCGAAGCAAGAATTTCCTCCGCAATCGAGGAGATGCAAGTGGATTACATCCCAGCTACTGCCTCCGTCTCTCCAAACAAGGACACCGATACTTGTCTTCGCGCTTGGCCGACCTGCTCCGGGATGTCGACACCTGACATCTCTTCTGCCTCCTATGCCGCTGTTTCGGCTGGAGGCAGCATGCGCAGCTGACGTACTCGGGGATGCTCTCGAACTTATGGAGGTTCAGCTGCATCACGTACTCATTTTCGATGTGATAGGATTCGTTGATAAACTTGCGGATGACGTCATCGTCGTGATCGATGTTAAAAATCCGGAACAGCTGGATTTTCTCATACCCGACGTCCGTGGCCAGGAATTTTGCACGGATGGCGTTGACGTCGTTCACTTCCGAGACAAGCGCGTCGTAGTTGAATCCTGGCATGTGTTCGGCCTGGATGCTGGCCTCTGCCGCCTGCTTCTCCTCAGGGGGCATGTTCCGGTTTTCGGTCGCCGTCTGCAGCGTGGGCACGGCGCGGCCTTTGAACAGGCTGGCCAGTAGATTGGATTCCAGACCGACTTCATCACGCAGCTCGTAGTCGCACCGCAAGTAGATGGCCTTCAGGATTTGGTCCTGCAGCGTGGCGATGTTCGCCCTACAGACCTTCGCGAAGGTCTGTATATCTTCCCTTGCGATGGGCACTTCCTTCACGACGCCCCCACGCGAAGAGAGGAACGATGCCGATGGTTGAGCCCCTTGGAAAACGTCCTTGGTACTTTTGATCACATCGATGGCGGGCTCGATGTCATGAGTCAGCATGAGGGTGGTCCGCCCCCTCGGGCTGGCCTTGCCCTGGAATAGTTCGTGCAGGATGGCGAACTTCTTGTTCTTGTCGAATGACGATACAGGGTCGTCCAGCACAACCAAATCCGGGTCTGGTACATGAAAAGAACCAGTGCGAAGGCGTTTTTTTCGCCGTAGCTCATATGCTTCGACGCGGTCTCTAGGTGGCCGGCGAGGTCGCGGTGCACCAGCCAAGGCCGGTGTGTGGGAGAAAGTGTTCGCCGAACTGATCAAAGATCGCGACAACAAATATCTGATGCTCGATACCACTCTGGTTCGTGTCCACCAGCAGGCCGCGAGCGGAAAAGGGGGGCCAAAACTCACGAATTGGGGCGTTCCCGAGGTGGGTTGACCACCAAGATCCACATGCTCTGCGATGGTCTCGGCCGACCGCTACGCTTCAAGCTCACCGCCGGCCAGCGACATGACAACCTGGCTGCAACAGCCCTGCTCGAAGGCTTCAAGGCCGAGGCCGTGCTGGCCGACAGGGCCTATGACAACAACGACCTGCGCAAGACCATCGCAGATATGAACGCCGAAGCGGTGATCCCCTCAACCCGCTCTCGCAAGGCCCCCATTCCGCATGACGAGACGCTTTACAAGCTACGCGATCTTATCGAGCGCTGCTTCAACAAGCTCAAGCACTTCCGCCGCTTCTCGATATGACCGACGGGCAGTCTACTTCCTCGCCTTCGTCCACCTCGCCGCAATCTGCATCTGGCTCCGCTGAAAGTGGATTCGTCCCAGTCGAGCCGCGCGTCGCGCGAGCTCTTCGGATAGCTTCCAGCGCGGACGCCGCACCGTCGCAGATCAACGTCGGCGCCCCGCGGCCCGCTTTGATCGCCGCAGCCTGCCATCGATTGCGCGGAAGTTGCGCCTAGGCCGGCTCCCGCGGAGGTGCTGCCTTCCCCACGACGAAATAGACGAACCCGTAACCCGGAATGAACGCCGACAAGGCGCAATTGAGGATGGACCTGTTTTGCAATCCTCGAATGATCCCCATTACCCGGCTAGCAAATACGGCAATCGTCAAAATCCAGTGCCAAAATGAACCCATAACCGAATCCCAATTTCCGACGCGTCCAGCGAGCTCCAATTAAAAACGGCCTCAGCTGGCCGGGGGGCAAATGCTGAGGCCGTTCGTAACTCCTCAAGCTGTTCTGCAGCTCGAAGCGTGGTTGAAACGCCACCCATGGCCGTTTGTTCCCGAACCGGAACGCCGGTCATTCAGCAGTCAGGTGCCGGTAGATTTGGGCCACGAGGCGCCCGTACAGCCCCTTTCGTTCGTAGTCGGCCACGATGTGATGGGAGTGCCACATGGGAGAGCCTAACCGGCTGCGAGCTGTCGGACCAGCGCGCCGGCCGATGACGGGCCGTCCTCATTATCGCCGGGGCCGTTGAGGCTGAGCCAATTTACCAAAACCTTTGCCTTGGCTCTAAATCCCTCAAACGTCACCGGCGTGCTTGCGTCGATCTCTTCGACCAGCCTGCAACAGGCTACATTGAGATCGTCGGAGCGCTGGTTAGCTTCATCAATGCCGTGCTTTTTGCGCAGGCGATCGATCGCCGCGTTGTGCCTGTCGTAGGCGGCAACGATCTCGTTGACCCGCTTTTGTTTCCGTGCGCTCGGGGACCGAGTGTACAGGTGCTGCACCTTCGGTTGTGGTTCGGCGAGATGGTGGAGCTGATCGTCGGACGGCAGGGCATAAAAAATCGGCCTCACGCCCCTCTCTAAGCGACCAATCGTATTGCGGAACGTCCCGGATGGCCTCGATGTCTGAGGTGCTGCACCATAGCTGCGCTTTTTCGGCTGGGTGACGCTCCATCACATAGCTAACCGGATCGCCGATGCGCCATCTCATGGCCGAAAGGCCGGTCCGGCGTCGCCGAGATGACGCGGTCAATCCGCTCGCCGCAGTCCGCGTCGGCAGCCTCGAAGAGCTCGTTGGTCGCAAAAAAATGTGGCACCAAGATTCATCAGCTCCTGATCTGGCGAAGCGGCGCGGGCGGCTGGGATCACGGGGATGGTTGCTGCGGCGGCTGCAAGTGCCGAGACAGCAAGAAAGTTACGACGGGATGTGTTACCCGCCACTCCAGCACAGGAGGCGGAGAAACAGCAACTAGCCGATTGTTGATTTCCACTCGCCGGGCGTCAATCGCCTCTTACCGACTTCAAATGGACGGTTCAGCAGAGCGATAAGAACCATCATTGATGCCGACATGAGAACTTGCGTCGAGCATCACCATCTTTGTCTCGCTCGAGCACCCGCAGATTGTTGCAAAGTGCCTGCACGCTTTCAGTTTTGAAGTTCACCTCGGCCTCATGCGCGAAACGATTTCGTACCTTGCGCAGCGTATCGGATTGTTCCGCTTCGCGTTCGGTAATGAGGCCTAATGCGAGACATCCGGCAATCCTGGTGCTGAAGCTACCAAAACGGGCGTTGAAGCCTGACAGGAGGGCTTTAGCGCTTTGGTTCTCGATCATAAACGCGCCGAGAATGTCCCTGAGCAGCTTGTCAAGAAATGAAGTTGCCACCAGAGCGACACCGCGATCAGTTTCCCCGTGCAACTCCTGAAGCGCAGCCAGAAATCCCCTGTAGTGAGGGTCCTTCTCCCAAACCTCTTCACGACCAACTGCATAGGCCTCCAACCATTTCGGGGACTTTGTCGCTCAACACCACCTCCAACGTCGTGAGTTACAGCAGGCCTCCTGTCTTCCTACTACCACCAGTTGAATTGGCCTCGTACAAGAAAGGCCCCAGCTTTCGCTGCTTGTACAGCTCGGTCGGGATAGGCGTGCCGTCTGTATGGTTCACACTCCCGTAGGACAGGGTAGCCACGCTTTGCATTGCCGCGATAACACGGGACCGAAGCCCTAAAAAGCCAATACGTCTCCTATCAGACGCTTCCCCGGAGGCCGTGAACGACCGCGCTATGGTCGTTGGCCGGGCCATTCAAAAGTCTGGTCAACAGGACCTCCTTTGATTGACACGCCCGACATGGGTTCGGGCTGGCAAAAATTCATGGCACGTCGCTCTTGCGGCCTCCGCCTATCGAGACAGTGCCCATCCATACAATCGATTTTACCAATCCCACAAAATGAGGGTAGAAAACGTCAGTTTATTGAAGTTGAACTCGGGCATATCCGGATTTGAGCCCGCTACTGCGAAACGCAGGGACCATGAGCCTGCTAACGTTACCGTCGTTGATGCAATCGCTAGTTGTAGAAAGCAATGTTATCTAAGGAAGATGCGATGACCCGCCCTACATCACCGCCCGAGCCATTTGTAATCCTGGCAATGGCGAGGACCGGCACCCACTATCTTGAAGAGTTACTGAATGAGCATCCGAACGTGTTGAGCAACGGTGAGCTGCTCAATACATTTGATAAGAATTGGCACGATAAGGATCGTTTGTTGCGGGGGGATCGCGAGCTTCTCGAGCTTGCGTATCTGCGCTATCCGACGCGAAGCGATAAGACCAAGCTGACGCATGTTGGTTGCAAGATCAACGAACCGCAGTTTCACGATCGTTCCGGTGTTTTTGCCGAGCTGGTTCGTTGGCCACGCCTCAAGGTCATCCTCGTGCTTCGGAGAAACACTATGGAATCGCTTCGATCGCTGGTGCAGGCAAGGCAGAGTGGCCAATGGTTGAAGTTTAGTTCTGACGGCGAGGCCGCACCGCCGCCGCGCGTTACATTGTCAATCGCCGACTGCGAGGCCTATTTCAAGGCCGCCGACGATTTCCATGCCCGAGTTGCTCAGTCCTTCGCATCGACCGGTCTGCTCGTGATCGAGTATGAAAGGCTACTTCACCAACCAAGCGCCTGCATGGCAACGGTTTGGGCGTTCCTGGGGGTCCCAGCGCTTCAGCTGTCTGGTAGCGCCATGCTTCAGCGCCAAGAAACGCGACAGCTAGACCAAACCGTACAGAACTTTCATGAGCTGCGGCGGCACTTCGCAGACGGACCTTACGAACGATTCTTTGAGGTTGGTGAGGCCTGATTCGCGGTCAGTAGCGGCGAACGTCGGCGCAATTTGTCGTTGGTGAAGAACGTTTCTGAGCACCGTTTTACGCAAGGTGTGGGTGCGATAGGTGGCGACAGAGTATCCATAACAGGCCGCGTAAAGTTCCGCGAGCCAGCGGCGGAGCAGGCTGAAGTTGTAGCCGGCGGCGGCGAGCACGGCGTTGATGCGGTCGCCGTCGCGGCCCTTGAGATGGTTACGGCGCATCCGGTGGTCGTCCTTGAGATGGCCGATCACAGGCTCGACGGCGGCGCGACGCCGCATCTCGCGACGGATCGCTTTGGTGACACGGCGAACCTGGCCGCTGATTCAGGCCTTGAATCGGTCGGGATAGTTGTGGCCGCGGTAGCCCTTGTCGCCGTGGATGCGGCGCGCTGCAAACCTGTGAGCTTTTCGAGGTCGGCGATGACGGGACCGAGCGTGTGGCCGTCATAGGGATTGCCGTGCAGGGCCTTGGCATGCAGCACAAACTGCCCGTCTTTGGGCGCGGTGGCAGGCGTGGCAATCGAGACTTTGCAACCATCTATGGACTACGCCCGCGTTGCAAGAGGAATCAACAAAAGGATGTAGCGGTCTGCGCCAATCTATTCGGCTTCAATTTGAGGCTGTCGCCTCAAGCCAATATGGATATCCGCCCACTCCTGCCCTCAATAACTCGACGGCTTCGACAAGGGGCGCATGGCTGCGAACCAGGCTTCAGAAGTGTCGGTGGAACCGTTTCTCCATTTGTCTTTTCCGTCTCGCAAACCTCGGTGGGATATTGTGCCCTTCCGATTGAGATCGTGGATCCTTCTTCCCTTCCCGGTCGTGTGTCTTAGGCGGTCTGGCCTAAGAAATTGGCGTCATAGTCACGGCCCTTTGCGAGCATGCTCCAGGCCATGCGCGCGAGTTTTGCGGCCAAGGCGACAACCAGTACATTCGAGTGGAGCCGCTTGGACGCTGCTTCCAACCAGGCTCCAAACCCGTGCCTGGACCAAGTCTGGCGCCTCAGAAGCACGGCTCTGGCCCCTTGAATGAAGAGCGTTCGCAGGTACCGGTTGCCGCGCCTCGATATGCGGCCGAGAATGGTTCGATCGCCGGTCAAGAATTATTTCGGTACCAGACCAAGCCATGCCGCAAAGTCGCGGCCCTTGCGAAAAGCATCGCCAGTCCCGATCGCGGCGAGCATTGCGCTTGAGATGATCGGTCCGACGCCCGCCGCTGGGTCTGCTCGGAAAGCTTACGGCCCGCGAGGCAGATAGCAATCTGGCCAATCGCAAGCGACGCGAGATCGTGGTGGGGATTCGCCTGCGGTATCAGCGGCTATCGAAAGCCATGTGACGCCAGATCGTCGATCCCTTCCTCAACTGGAATGACTGGCTCGCTAGAAATTTGCGTTGACGGCTGAGTTCCAGCCTGCGCTTGATGCAGCACAGCTCGATGCCAGAGCCAAGCGCTCTCGGGTCGAGTCCGTGGTTCATCTAGCACAAGAGACTTGGACCCAACCGGCTCCGGTCAACGGACGCCGGTTGTTCTTTGGCAGCGAGCGCGGCCGATGATCATTCTCACATTCCAGCTGCTGCAGCTGCACGGACCCCAAGACCAGCTGATCGACATCAATCCGGACCAGGTCGTAAGCTTTCGCAAGCCGCGCGCCGAAGGGCATTTCCCGAAGGGCATCCGGTGCCTGGTCAGCACGGTCGATGGGAAATTTTCGACGGTGACGGAGGATTGCGAAACGGTGCGCGCTCGACTCGAAGCAGCGAAAAATGCGAGATAGGAGGACCAAATGTGTTCTGGCGGCTTCCGATCATTCGGCATATTCGCTTCTAGCGAACGGCAACTGTCAGATTTGGTCGGCCTTTGCACCCAGAGATCACGTCGAAATTCTACTCGACCATTGCTTGGCTGGATTGCGTATGGCCAGGCGATCTCTTTGCTGGTCCGATGGAGGGGACTGGCTGTAATCCGGCGATCGGCGTCACCTATACTGAAGGGAGAAATGGACGTACCCTCTCGGCCGCGATGACGGTTGCCTCAACAGCAAGGTGGCGTGAAGTCGCGGCTTAGAGAAGGCCTGTCTAAGAAGCTGACATCGATACTCCCGAAGTGACTTGTCGCTTGTGATCGGCAAGCGTCACGGTCGATCGCCGAAACCCGTCGAGAAGGGCGGTCGGCATGACCAAATATGTCAGCATTGGTTCGGGTGGTAACGAAAGCTGAGATGCTAGTCGGTCTTGCTCATCGTCAGTTTTTCGACAGGTGCTGCGGGTAGAGTCCCTGCGAGTTGGATGCGCGCGCTATGAACGTGCCGGGGAGCTCGGATGAGAGAGGCAGGGTCGCCTCATCTCATCAAGGCTCGTGTCGTTGGCAACGAGAAACATGGTGCGCCCGCCACGTGCGGGCGAACGGTGCTTTCGGAAGATTTCGTGAGTAATGTGCCCGGTTGATTATGCGCGTGGCGCTCGCAGTCTGCCGCTTACTTCAATGCAACAGGACTTCAATGCAACAGGAGTGAATTACAATGGTGTATCTTCCCGTGACCGGTCTTCCCGTGGTCGGCGCTTTCGATTCGGCGACGAGTAATTTGGTGCCGGAAGGCGCGGCCGCCAATACCACGTTCGATACATTGTTGGAGCCGTATGCCGGCGGTGTTCCGGCGGGCGCCTACCAGTACCAGAGCCAACCGCCTTCGCCGGATCCGGTGTGGACGCATGAGGTCAAGGACGGCAAGGCCACGATCAACCTTGGCGACAAGGACACGATCACAGCCAAGGAGAATGACGGCACCTGGATGGTTCGTAACAACGAGACCGGCCATGTCACGAAGATCCACGGCGATCCTCACGTCGATGCCAATGGCGACGGCAGGGACGATTTCGATTTCAAGAAAGACATGACCCTGCAGCTCGATGACGGCACAAAGATCACCGTGAACACCGTCGATTACGCTACGGCAAAACCATCTCCTCGAAGCTTACTATTACGAACGGCGACAACGCCATGGTTATCGAGGGGCTCGGTGACGACAAGGATGGCAAAGACAATCTGAAGGTGACGCAGTCCAACGCTGGGCGGACTCTCGATCAGTTGACGCCCGATGGCTCGCAGACAATCCATGAGGCAAATCAGGGGTGGGTCGACGGCTGCGGACGCGAGGTGAACCAGGCAATTATCCACCACAATGAGAACCCTGACCCACCGCCCGATCTCAAGACGCTGATGCTTGATATGAGGATCGAGAGCATGATCGGTCGCCATGGGCGGTTGGCCTGAGGTTCGATCCAAGTCCGTTCGATAGTCATGGAGGCGGGGCGCTTGCGCCCGCCTTTTTCATCCTCCGCGCAAGAGTTGGAGGATGAAGGCAGGGTGCGGCGGCGTATCTATCCATTATCGCCGCTCTCGCATCGTTGATGATCTCGGCTGTCAGTGCTCTAGCCCTATGTTTGCATTCTGAGGTGACGGGCGGCCCGCCCGCGGCAAGCTCCTATCGAGGGTTGCGCCGGATGGTCCGGCGCCGAGCCTCAAGCATGGGGAGCGGGCCTGATGAACGATAGCATTTTCGTGGGGCTGGATGTGCACAAGGCGACGATTTCGGTTGCAGTGGCCGAAGCGATGCGCGGCGGGGAAGTTCGTAACTTGGGGTCATCCCTAATCGCGCCGATCAAATCGCCAAGCCGATGAAGAAGCTTGGCAAGGTGACCACCAGGTGAGTTTTTGTTACGAAGCCGGCCCCTGCGGATATGGCCTGCATCGACAACTGACGGGACTGGGGCACAACTGCATTGTGGTGGCCCCCTCGCTGATCCCGATGAAGGCCGGGGATCGGGTAAAAACCGACCGGCGCGATGCGCCGATGCTGGCCAAGCTGCACCGGAGCGGCGAGCTGACAGCCATGTGGGTTCCGGATGCGGCGCATGAGGCCATGCGCGACTTGGTGAGAGCCCGCGCCACGGCGATGCGTGTGCTCGGCAAGGCGCGACAACATCTCCAAGGCTTCCTGCTGCGACATGGGCGCATCTATGCCGGGAAGAAGGGGTGGACTCTGGCTTATCGTCGCTGGCTCACCACGGTGCGCTTCGATCACCCGGCGAGTCAGATCGTTCTACAGGACTACATTCATGCCGTGACCGACGCTGAAGCCCGTGGACTGCTTGACCAAGCGGATCGCGGAGCTGGCGCCACAATGGTCGATGACTCCATTCGTAGAGGCCGTGCAGGCCATAAACGCCCGGCGCGATCTTGCAGACGTCCATCTGCACCCGGTCGCCAGGAACTGGCCGCGTGTAGCGCTTTGTGCCCTTCATCTTGCGGCGCGGACGCTTCAGTACTTGCTCACCGTGGCGACACAACGCGCGATGCAGCGTGTCGAGCGAGAGCGCAACGTCGTGGCAGCGGATCAGTTCGTTGCGCAATTGCTTGATCCCGAGCTTGCGCTCACGCCGCAGCGACAGGATCAACGACTCCTCGGACTCGAAGACCTTCTGCTTCGCCTGGCGCAGTGGCCGGCGGCTGCGCTCGACCAGCCCAGCCTCGCCGGCTTCCTGGAAACGGCGCAACCATTTGCGCAACGTCGAACGCGAAATGCCGCAGCGTCGACAGACGAGACCGGCATCGCCCGTTGCCTCGTAAAGCCTGATCCAGCCAAGGCGCATCTTCACGCGAAACATCGGGGGGGCCTGTGGATTTGATGGACAGCGCTACCGAGACTGGGCAAGAATCCTCGGCGCGCGATGGTGTACGATTCTTCGCATGATGATTCGTGCATTCAAACGCGGTTCATGCCGCGAGCAGACCAGCCTCCTGCCACCGCGTATCGAGGACTACGTCGACGCGACTAACCCGGTGCGGGCAATCGACGCCTACGTTGCCAACCTTGATCTGGTTGCACTTGGTTTTCGACACGCTGGGCGCCAGAGCGGAGCGGGACAGCCGCCATATGATCCGGCAGATCTGCTGAAGCTCTATCTCTACGGCTATATCAATCAGATCCGCTCCTCGCGTCGGCTCGAGCGAGAGGCCGGCCGCAATCTGGAACTGATCTGGCTATTGCGCGGGCTCGTTCCGGGCTATCGAACCATAGCCAATTTCCGTAAGGAGAACGGGGCGGCGTTGAAGGCCGCGAACAGAGACTTCGTCTTTCTGGCGCGCGCGCTCGATCTGCTTGGCGGTGAACTCGTGGCCATCGATAGCGCCTTCTTTCGTGGCGATGCCAGCAAAGCGAGCATCACCACGCAGAGGAAGCTGGCGGAGCGCCTCAGGGCGCTCGAATGCGACATAGAAGCCTATGCAAACGCACTAGAGGCGAGCGATGCGGCTGAAGCCGCGCAGATGCCCTCGTCGGTCGATTGCAAAGACATACGAGACCTACCGACACCCGAAAAGCTGGCGGCACTGATGGCGAGACGAACCCGCACTAAGGCGGATCTCGATCGTCTGGAGGAGAACGGTGAGCTACAGTTGTCGCGCACAGACGCCGACGCTCGCCTCCTGACGAAGGGAGGCCACACAGTTGCCGGATATAACGTGCAGCTCGCTGCCGACGAAAAACACAAGCTGATCGTCGCCTGCGAGGTGGTCAATGACGGCAATGACAGTGGCCAATTATATGCGATGGCAGCGGCGGCCAAGGCGGCCCTTGGGGTAGCAACACTGACGGCGGTGGCTGATGCCGGATACTACAACGGTGAGACGTTGAAGGCCTGCGAAGCAGATGCAGTCACTGCCTATGTCCCGCCAGTGGAACGGAATCAGCGCCTCGCAGCACAAGGACGTTTTGGTCGTGGTGATTTCCACTATGACGCCGATACCGATGTCTACCACTGTCCGGCAGGAGAACGGCTCAAGCCGATGAATGGTCGCAAACAGGATGCTGCCGGCAAATTACAGATCCGTTATGCGGCCCGCGTTGCTGCTTGTGGCTCCTGCTCTTTGCGCGCAGCCTGCCTGACGGAAAAGGCGAAGCTGCGGATCGTTTACCGCTGGGAGCATGAGGACGTTGTCGAGCGACATCTGGCCCGGATGCGCGATGCCGGCGCAATGATGCGACGCCGTTCCGCCGTGGTCGAGCACCCCTTCGGCACACTTAAGTGCCGCGCTGGCTACCGACATTTCCTGGTGCGCGGCTTTGACAAGGTACGCGGTGAGTGGAGCCTGATGGCGCTGAGCTATAACTTCACCCGGGTACTCAGCATATTCGGCATTGAGGGGTTCATCGCAAGCCTGGCCAGGTAGTCGCGAGGGCCGGGGCGATTCCAGATCAAGAGAACGCGGCTACCGTAGAAGCACAAGCTGCCCCGCACGGACTGCTCCGGCTGCCCCGACTGCGACCTATCCTGTCAGGCTCTGCGAGACATTCTTGCCCAGTCTCTACCGCGCTGCCCACAATCCCACAGTCAAAAACAAAAGCAAGAAAGTGAAACGATGTTACCGAACCCCACACGTCAGTCGCAAGCTCCATGACCGTAACGAGCGCCTGCCTCAAGCCATCCGCGATATCGCCTGGAAGGCCCAGGTCAGGCTGTGCGCCCGCTATCGCCGCTTGTCGGCGGCTGGCAAACCCAAGGTGATCGTCACCAGCACGCGAGATGGTCGGCTTTCTGTGGGCGATCACTCGTCAAGTGCAACTCAGGCCGGCCGCCTGAAGAGCGCTGCTCGACCATATCGGTGCCCAGGGCAGGAGGCAGGGCGCGGTGGGGAATCCCTCGTGGCCTGTTATGAGCCGGCATTGCCGACGCTCGCCCCCTAGTCGGTCGTTCATCCATTTCGAAGTCCGGGGTCGGCGGCCATGCGGCGCCGACCAGGTTCTGCGGACGGTAGGACGTGTCGGCACGCCAGCGGTCGAACACCGAACCATCGATCGTCTCGTTGATGCGCGACGTCGTCGCCGACGTTCCCTTCTCGGGCGCGATGCCGACAGAGCGGAAAAACCGCTTCGAGAAGTAGTGATAGAACCCCTTTCCGAACTCGCTGTAGGAATCGTTGATCGCCGGGACCGTTTCGGTCACGTCGATCTCGACCTTGTCCAGGCCCTGAGCGCGGGCCTTGTCCATGAGCCAGACGAGCGGGCGCTGGGGACAGCGGATCGCTCGCGTACTCAGCAGGATCTGGAAAATCGCGGGTTTTGATTTGCTCAGCATAATATTATTGTAATCAAACAACACCAAACTATCGAACCCTGGGGGTTCAAAATGCCCTCCCTCCACGAAAAACTCGCTCAGTCCCTCACCGAACTGAAGAACCTCAGCAATGGCGGCAAGCGACGAATTTTCCAAAGTGAGGAGCTTTCGCGCACTCACCGCGAGCGGCTGCTGGGGGCCGGGTTTCGGAAGGAGATCATCAAGGGATGGGTCCTGATGACGCGCCCGGAGGAAGGGTCGGGCGACAGCACCTTCTGGTATTCGTCTTTCTGGGAGTTCTGCCGGGCCTATTGCGACGAGCGCTTCAAGAGCGACTGGGTCCTCTCGGCGGAAAGCTCAATTCCCCTGCTGGCCGCAAATCTTAACATTCCCAAACAGGTGGTCATTGCGGCGCCGTCCGCCAATAACCAGACACAGGCCCTCCTCCACGGCACTTCTCTTTATCTTTACAAAGTGTGCCGGTCCCCGGCGGGGCTTATCGGTTGCCTGCATGATTGACGCGCCCTTCAGAACCGCGATTTTTGCGCCCGAGAGTAGCTAGTGAACGCACTTCCACCGGGTTCGCTCCACTCGTTCGGCTCAACCTCGGCCTGTGCCGGATCCATCTTGATTGTGTTGACTGAAGTCCGTCAAAGGGACGCGCTGTCGTCTTTGATCCGCCACCTTGCGATGTTCTGCTCTCGATAAGCACCTCGCCTTCATGCATGATCTGGCTAAGGCGCAAGTCAGCCGATGCGGCTGAGCAAGGGACGAGCCAGGAAGGCGCCGAGTTGGAGAATTTCCCAACACCCATCTTTCCGATCAAACTGAACGTGGGAATTGAGCTCAATGTTGAAAATTGTAGCGGTAGCGGCAATTTTCGTAGGAGAAGCCCTTTCAATAATCGCCGAATTGATTGCCTCAAGGAAATTTGGAACGGCAAGTGGGCCTCTGACAACGCTTCTGCCGATGTTCCTGCTGATAACGTTGGGCGGCATCCTGCTCGTCTCTGGATACGCCCTCGGCTACATGTATCTCAAAAACATTTGGATAATTGTCGCGATATCGGTGGGATCGATTTTAGTAGTGGAGCCGATCCTCACATTTCTGCTGTTCCGCGACGTGCCTACAACCGGCTCACTGATCGGACTGGTTTGCGGCGCGGTGGGCACGCTCGCAGCGATTTTCTTATAAGCGCTAGTTTGGTCGGAGTTCAGTTGGCGGGCTTGGGCGAGATAGGTGATGGAACTGAAGAGGTCGGCGCGGCAGGCTCGGCACTCGCTGGGGAGGCTGGCGTTGGTCGGGAAGATGGCGGCTTTGGACCGAACGGTGTCCGCCGTTACCCGCTTTAGAACGCGCGTCTTCGGCGCGCCTGTCTCGTGCGCCAACCAACTTGGTCTGACAACGCAGGTACCCGTTCGTCAGGTTTATTTGACCTCCGGTGCTTCTCGCGAACTCCGGCTCGGGAAGCAAGTTGCTCTTTTTCCGTTGAGCCATGCGCTCGGCGCGCGCGCCCGATCGGGACTACAGCCCCCAGGCCGCCAAGCCATGTCGTAAAAAAGGCGGAAACGGTTGCCGCGCGTAGCCGCGCTGCGGCTCCGGTCCGCACCAATCCCGCCCATCTCCGGCCTGTGTCGGCCTACCCCTCCCTTTGTCTTAGAGCGAGGAAATGGTGGATGACCCCCGAACTACGCTAGGCACGGTCGCCTCGAATCCGACCGCGACCGACTGCACAATCGTGGCAAAGCGGCACCGCCGTTTGGACCACCGCCGAGCTGATGCCGGCCTCCCGCAGCGTTTTCTCACGAGCGTCCATGCAGTCGCCGCAACCATTTACCGGGAAGACTGCCTGCGACCACAACTTGAAATTGACCCTGTCCACGACGGGGTTCGCGACAACGTTCGCGCGTAACCGCACCGGCATCGCCTTGTATTCCGGATTGGATGCGAGGTGAACGAAGCGCTAGTAAACCTTGTTCATCGCCATCACGGCAGCCGCACATTTCGCTGCTGCGATGGCCGCTGGTGTGATCACGACGGCCGCCACGGATTCCATCGCCTCTATGACACTGAGTTGCGGGTCGCAATCGCGCTCGCCAGCAACAGGCCGTATTTGCTTTGCGGTAAAAGCGTGTCATCGGTCATCGTCGGCGCCGGAGGTCTGACGTCCTTGGCACAATCCGGAATTTGATCCCTCAACTGCTCGATTGACATGTTGCCTCAGGCGACTTTCAGCGTCTCACCGCCGACTTCGCGATTGCAGGGGCAGAGCGCATCGGTCTGCAGCGCGTCCAGAACGCGTAGCGTGTCCCTCGGGCTGCGGCCGACATTCGGGTTGGTCGCATAGACATGCTGGATCGTATTCTCCGGATCGACGATGAACGTGTAGCGATGGGCGACGCCCTCAGGCGAGCGCACGCCAAGGCCATCGACAAGGGCGCCTTTGGAGTCAGCAAATTGCCAGATCGGAAGGTGATGCAGGTCCTTGTGCTCGCGGCGCCAAGCGAGCTTGCAGAATTCGTTGTCGGTTGAGCCGCCAAGCACGATCGCATCGCGATCGGCGAAGTCCTTGGATAGCCGGGCAAACTCGGCGATTTCGGTCGGGCAGACGAAGGTGAAATCCTTGGGGTAGAAGAAAATGATTTTCCATTTTTCGGGAAAGCTCTCTTGAGTCAACGTCTCGAACGCGCTCTGCCCCTTCTCTTCCTGCAGGTGAAAGCCGGGCTTCACGCCCGTGACTTCGAACGACGGCAACTTACTTCCAATTCCAAGCATGTGTGTCCTCTCAAGGTTGCTTCGCGTGGAAGCGGTGGTCCGGCTTCATCGAAGCAATCGACATGCCACTCGATCTTGCGGTTTAGACTGGCGGAAATGCAACACGGGTTCTGATTGGTGTGAGAGTTCCGGAGACCGATCGGGGAGGGACCAGCACTTCAATGCTGTGGGGCGACCCGGGTTGGCGGCCTGATGAAAACCTGCACATTCGAGCGTCAACATCATCTGGTGAATGGAAGGCAGAGGACACCCCGAAACGCCGTTGCATTCCCATTCGGGCGCTTGATGGGTACACGGATTTGGCGGCCATGGCCTATGGCATGTGTTTTCTCCTTAACCTGCTTTCGCTCCGGCAAAAGCGCTGGCTGCGATCGCCTGGTTAGTCGAAACGACTTGTTCGGGTGGGGGGCGCCGAGCGATCACGCGAGCGATCCGCGACAAAGAAACGTTCTACGAGGCTGTCCTCGGCATCGGTGATCGAGTCGTCGCAGATTGGTGACGCTCGCGAGCGGACTTCACGTGCGGCTGCAGGAGTATAGCACGGAGTTGTACCCCACCAAAACAAGGAGGCGACAACATGCTACTTTGTGTAGCAAGATGCTTTGCGAGCGTTCGGAACGAAAAAGAGTGTCCCACACCGCTCGTGATTCGGAGCAGTTGGATGATCACGCCGGTTCGACGGAACTGGAGTCCCAAGGTATTGTTCAATGCTTTGACGCCGGCGATGTTCGCTGCCGAACCATCTGTTGTGCGCGCGCGTTGGGACAAGTTGTGGCCGGATCTGTATACGGAATATGACGCGAGGCATTTGAAAAAAGAACTGTCCATTCGTAGCTTGATCGTTACCGACGAAGCTGAGGCATTCTTTGACGCCTGGGCCGCAGACGAAGAGCGTCACACTGATGGCTTCGTCCAAATCATAGAACTCGTCGCTGGCGGATCCGAAGAGAATCTCCGGGAGAGATTGAACGATCGATCGCATAATTTTAGTTCGATCAGTGAATACTTGAAAGACGAATTCTCGCTAATGGTTATGATCGCATTTGATGAAATGTGTACTTGCCACGCCTATGCTACGGAAAGGGAGTTTTATGTCAGACTTCGGAACGACAGATTCCTTCGCTGGCTGAGAGAAGTGATCGCCGACGAGGCGGTTCACTCGATGAATGCGGTTAACGTTATCCGCGCCCGCTACGACGACCGCATCCGCGAAGTCGGCCCAATCCTCGACAGTCTGATCAGTGGCTTCGCCGATGATCCTCCTTACGCCGGCACCTTCGTTCTGGACTACTTCGGCGGGTCCTATACGAAGGAGCTTTTTGCCAAGTGCCGCGCCACGATCCTGAGAAATATTGCCAAGCCACTCACGACCGCAGAGCGAAACAGACCGAAGCGTCGGCCAATTTGACCTCAACGCCGTCGCGCCCCGCTTGCGGAGGTTTCCAGCGCCGAGGCCCAGCTAGCTCCTTTGGCTTGTAGATGACCGGCTGCACAGCAAATAGCGAATGTCGAATGGCGCCGTTGCTTATGGGATCGACGGAGTGCTGTCTCAGTCTTATTGCTAAGTTCGCAGACCCAACTTGTTCGCCAGACGTTGGATCTGCGATGAGCCTGCCCTTAGCGTTGCAGACGCTGGGAATTTTACCCAGCTGCCGATACCCATTTCTTCGGTGATGACCGTGTACCGCAGTGAGCTCGTCCGCGCGTAACAGCTTGGCGAGGCTTGCCGCATCGCGCCGCTTCGTCTTCACTCGATCGCCGGCCTTCTTCGGAACGAGCGAGGGGGCGACCACCAGGCAGTCATGGCCGAGGCTCTTGAGCAGTCTGTAGAGGCCATATCCTGTCGGCCCTGCTTCGTAGCAAAACGTCAAACGACAGCATTTTCTGCAAGCTTTGCCACCAGCTTTCGGATCGCCGCCTCCGTAGCAGGAAACTCCCCCAGATACCGGATCTCGCCGCCACGGCCGCTATGAGCAATTGCTACCGCATTACGCAATTTTGACGTATCGATTCCGACAAAGGCCTCGGTAGGATGACCCACGACTCGCCCTCCTTGTTTGAGACTCTGCCCGGTCCATCCGGGTAACCCTCGTCGCAACATCGAGGGTGAGTCGCCTCATTTTGTGGAGGGGACATACAGTCTAATGGTAGGGCCCGCGGGAAAGCGGAAAGCTGTCGCGCATCTCTTGGAGCCCACGGGGTGAGCGAACGGCGGGCGTATATAGCCATCGGCTGTTGCCGCATGACCATCAGATTTCGCAGGAGGTCGCCGACATTCTGGCAAGTCTTGCGCGCGAGAAACGCGCTATTTCTCCGCCGCCTGCAAGAATATCTCGAGAGGGCGCTCGCATCGGACATCCTTCTGCTGCACAATCCAGCGCGTCGAGCGAATTTCGGGGTGCTGCGATCCAGTGAAACGCCGAGCGTTCTCGTCGAAATGGGGTTCATGTCGAATAAAGCCGACGAACTGCTGCTGCAATCAGATCATCATCGAGCCAGCGTCGTTGCGGCGCTTAAGATTGGTCTTGAGGTTTTGCATACGACAGACCACGACGTTCTAAGTGCCGCAATTGCCGCGGCTCCGCCTCGCTGGATGTGGGGACGACTGTCCGCGAAGCGCCCAAGGCATTGGGGATAAACCGCAATCAGTAGCGTGACGCGCTTGAAAGCCGAGCCGGCTCGCGCTACCGAGATGCAATGTTATAACATAACGTTGCATCTCGGTAGCCCCATGGATCGTCATACCGCTCCGGTTGCTAGATGCGCAGGTGAGAACGGGATGTCAGTAGACGGTGCAGGATGGACCGACGAGCGTATTGAACGGCTGAAGTCTCTTTGGGCGGGAGGACTAAGCGCCAGTCAGATCGCTGCCGAGCTTGGCGGCGTCACGCGAAACGCCGTGATCGGGAAGGTTCACCGTCTCGGTCTTTCTCGCCGTGTGACCACCGCGACGAAACCGCGAGCCCCGCGTTCACCCCGTCTCCAGCGATCATCACGGTTTGGTCCCATGGCCAGCGTTCGGCATCGCGGCAATCTGGCCTTGGCCTCGCCCGAGATCGACTATGTCGATGAGCAGGTAGAGGTCACTGCAGAGATCGTGCCACTGGCCCGATATCTCACTCTGGCAGAGCTTGAGCCGAGTTCATGCCGCTGGCCCATCGGGGATCCGGCCTCGCCGGAGTTTCGGTTTTGCGGTGCGCCGGCACTTCCGGGTGAAAGCTATTGCAGGGCGTGTGCGCGCAAGGCCTATCAAACAACGACCCCACGCTCATCCATCTCTGGACAGCGCTTCAACACGGGGCGTGGGTTCAGGCCGTAAGTGGACGTTAATCCGCGCACCACGTCCCATACCATGGGTCGGGTACTGTGCGGAGAGTTCTGTAAAAAGCTGAGAGGCTGAAGCGGCCTTGAGTCCTTCGGCTTGCCGATTGGCGACGTCCCGAGCTTTAAGCGCGATATTCCAGGGGTCGTTGCGCGGATCAGCCGCGATCTGTTTTTGGCCGATCTTCCGGCGCACGCGGCACGCATTAATGGGCCGATCGCCAAGGATTTCGCTCTCTCTCTCTCTCTCTCTCTCTCTACGCGTCAGCGGTCTGGCACTCCCCGTACACTGTCGCGGCGGAATGGTGGAGATGACGTGGATCAAGGATCCTGCACAGAGCAGCTTGCGTTTCGCTGTTACCGCTTCCGCGAAAGAAGCTATTTCCCGCGCAGTTCAAACTTTGGAAGCTATTTCCGAAAGCCTTGCGTTAGCATCATCGAACTGAACACGAAGTTGCATTGAGGCGGCTTCGACTGGAAGGACCCGGCAGACGCGATTGCCGCCAAAGCCCGGTGGCAGTCTAGCAAGAGGACCAATCAGAACCTCAATCGTCTTCACTCCGCCATCGCTTCCGCGATCGGCAAACGGCGGAGCCTTGTCCAAATTTGGGGTCGCGGTCTTGGGGAACATGACATGACGGACTCAATCGCCATCGACAACGTCATTCCGCGCGCTGACATCGTCAAGCGGTCGGCGCGCATTGGCGCCGAAATCCGGAACATCAAGCTTTCCGGGAATCTCCCGGACCAGACGATCGCGGCGATCAACCAGGTTCTGCTTGAACACAAGGTCATCTTCTTCCGCGATCAGGGCCACCTCGACGACGCCGAGCAGGAGCGCTTTGCCGTCCGACTCGGAAAACTTGTGCCGCATCCGACCGTCGGTGCCACCAAGGGAACCGCATCGATCCTCGAGCTCGACTCCGCCGCGGCGGCGGCCGCGCCGACCAGTGGCACACCGACGTCACCTTCGTCGACGCCTATCTAAAAATCTCCGTCCTGCGCGGCGTCGTGATTCCCGAGTTCGGTGGCGACACGATCTGGTCGAACACGGCGGCGGCCTATCTCGATCTGCCGGCGCCGCTCCGCAAGCTCGCGGACGAGCTGTGGGCGGTGCATAGCAACGCCTACGACTACGCGGTCAAGACTCGTGCGAGCGAAGCCGACAGGAAGCATTTCGAGGAGGTCTTCACCGGCACGATCTACGAGACCGAGCATCCTGTCGTCCGCGTCCATCCCGAAACCGACGAGCGGACGCTGGTGCTCGGCAATTTCGTTCAGCGCTTCGTCGGCCTGTCGAAATACGATAGCCAAAAGCTATTCGACCTGTTCCAGTCGCACATTACCGCGCCGGAGAACACCGTGCGGTGGAGCTGGCGGCAAGGGGACGTGGTGATCTGGGACAACCGCGCCACCCAGCACTATGCCGTCAATGACTACGGTGACCAGCACCGCGTTGTGCGGCGCGCTACCATCGACGGCGATGTGCCGGTTAGCATCGACGGCCGCAAAAGCGTGACCCGTATCAAGGCCACCAAGCCGCAGGCGAAGGCCGCCTAGACCATCAGCGACACGAGGGTGACCATCATGAGAATTCAATCGTTGCGCCGGATGACGTCCGGCGCGCTCTCAAAGGCTCGTCGACTGGGCCTAGCCGGCATCGCGACGATTGGCCTGGTCGGCACCGCCATGGCCGAGCCGCCGCTCGAAAAGACTGAGATCCGCTATCAGGGCTGGGCCGGCCAGGTGACATTCGTCGAGCTGGCCGACGATCTTGGCTACCTCGCGCCGCTCAAGCTCAAATGGGTCGGCAATACCATCAGTGGACCGCAGGACATCCAGACCGTCGTCACCGGCGACATCGATATTGGCGGCGCGTTCTACGGTGCGATCATCAAGCTGATCGCGGCGAAGGCACCCATCAAGGCGGTAGTCGGCTACTATGGATCCGACGACAACACCTACAACGGCTACTATGTGAAGGAGGACAGCCCGATCAAGACCGCGCGCGATCTGATCGGCAAGAAGGTCGCGGTCAACACGCTCGGCGCTCACCTCGAGTTCGTGTTGCGGGAATATCTCGCCCGAAACGGCCTGACGCCCGCCGAGGCCAAGCAGGTGACGCTGGTCGCGATCCCTCCCGTTACCGGCGAACAGGCGCTAAGGCAAGGGCAGGTCGAAGTCACCACGCTGAGCGGAATCCTTCGTGACAAGGCGCTCGATCGCGGCGGCATTCGCAGACTGTTTGCCGACACCGATCTGTTCGGCAATTTCACCGGCGGCTCCTACGTCCTGCGCGACAAGTTCATCAAGGACAATCCCAACACCTCCCGTAAACTGATCGAAGGTGTGTCGCGTGCCATCGCATGGGCGCAGATAACCCCGCCTGAGGAGGTCCGCGCGCGCTTCGAACGGATCATCACCGGGCGCAAGCGGAACGAGGACGCCACGCCCATCAAGTACTGGAAGAGCACGGGCGTTGCGACCAAGGGCGGCGTGATCGGCGATGCCGAGTTGCAGGTATGGATCGACTGGCTGGTGAAGGACGGTCTTCTCAAACCTGACCAGCTCAAGCCCTCGGACCTCTACACCAACGAGTTCAACTACTTCCGTCAGGGCAAGACAGCGGAGGCCAAATGACCAATGCCAAGATCCGCTTCGAGCATGTGCGGAAGGAGTTTTTGGTCCGCGGCAAGGACGGTGGGCCGCCGCAGCGCTTCACCGCCCTGGACGACATCACGCTGGATGTTCACGACGGTGAGTTTCTGGCGTTGGTCGGCCCGAGCGGCTGCGGCAAGTCGACGTTGCTGGACCTGCTTGGCGGCCTGACGACGCCGAGCAGCGGGCGCATCCTGCTCGATGGCAAGCCGATCGAAGGGCCGGCGCGCGATCGCGGTATCGTCTTCCAGCAATACGCGCTGTTCCCCTGGCGCACGGCCGCTCAGAATGTCGAGTCTGGGCTCGATATCGCTGGCCTAAAGGCCAGGGAGCGGCGCGAGAGAGCGCTGCATTATCTCGATCTGGTTGGGCTGTCCGGCTTTGCCGATCGATATCCGCACGAGCTCTCCGGCGGCATGAAACAGCGCGTCGCGATCGCCCGGAGCCTCGCCTACGATCCCGAGGTGCTGCTGATGGACGAGCCGTTCGCAGCTCTCGATGCCCAGACGCGCGAAACGCTCCAGGGCGAGCTGCTGCGGATCTGGCGCAGAACGGGAAAGACGATCCTCTTCATAACGCACGGAATCGACGAGGCCGTCGTTCTTGGCCAGCGGGTTGCGGTGATGACCTCGCGTCCCGGCTGCATCAAGGAGGTCGTGGACGTTCCCGGCGAAATGCACAGCGAGACCGAGGACGTCCGCTCGCTTCCGCAATTCGGGCGCGTGCGCCACGACGTCTGGTCATTGCTGCGCGATGAGGTCCTGAAGGCGCAGGGATCGCAGCTTCCCGCAGCGGGCGAAAGCGTACGAGCCAAGACTACAAAGGAGTTGGCGCATGTCTAATCTGGAGATGCTGACGCTTCTGGAGCTGGCGGAGGGGCGACCAAAAGACCGTGCTGCGCAACGCGCGAGCTCGTTGGCTGACGCGTTCAGCGGCCTCGCGCAGCGGTTCGGAGCCCTTGGCCAACGGTCTCTGCTGCTGGTGTTGTTCCTGGCCGTCTGGGAAGCCGCGCCACGTCTGGGGCTCGTCGACGTGACGTTCCTGCCGCCGTTCTCCGAGGTGATCGCTGCGGGCCGGCAGCTCGCGCAGACCGGAGAGCTCTACGACGACGTCGGCGCGAGCCTGCTGCGGGCCCTCAGCGGATTCCTGATCGCCGTCATCCTGATGGTGCCGCTGGGTCTGCTGACGGGATGGTACGCCCAGCTCGGCGACCTCCTGAACCAGATCATCGAGATCGCGCGAAACACGGCACCCCTGGCGCTGCTGCCGGTGTTCATCCTGCTGCTTGGCATCGGCGAGCTGTCGAAAGTCACCATGGTGATCTATAGCTGCGCCTGGCCGCTGCTGCTGAACACGATCGCGGCCGTCCGCCAGGTCGATCCACTTCTGGTCAAGTCGGCGCGAACGATGGGCGCGACGCCGAGCCAGCTGTTCCGAAAGGTCATCCTGCCGGCGTCCCTGCCGACGATCTTCGTCGGAATCCGCCTGGCCAGCGCCTCCGCGATGCTGGTGCTGGTGGCGTCCGAGATGGTCGGTGCAAAGTCCGGGCTCGGCTATCTCATCATCAACAGCCAATACAGCTTCCTGATCCCGCAGATGTATTTCGGGATCCTCGGGATCACCGTGATCGGCCTTGTCTTCAACGTCATCCTCGAGGCGCTGGAACGCCGGCTGATGCGCTGGAAGGCGCCGGCTGTCTAGACCTGCTTGTTGCGCGCCATGGCCTGCGTCACGATGCTGTTCGGCGGCACGTCCTGGGTCACCCAGACATTGCCGCCGATGGTCGAGCCCCGGCCGATCGTGATCCGGCCGAGGATGGTCGCGCCGGCATAGATCACGACGTCGTCCTCGACGATCGGATGCCGAGCGTCGCCCTTGATCAGGTTGCCCTCATGGTCGGTGGGGAAGTGGCGCGCGCCCAGCGTCACGGCCTGGTAGATGCGGACGTTATTGCCGATGATCGCGGTCTCCCCGACGACGACGCCGGTACCGTGATCGATGAAGAAGCCGGAACCGATGCTCGCGCCGGGATGAATGTCGATGCCGGTCCTGGTGTGGGCGATTTCCGCGACGAGACGCGCAATCAACCGCGCGCCGAGCCGGTGGAGGATGTGCGCCAGGCGGTGGTGGATGATCGCGGTCATCCCGGGATAGCCGATCAGGATCTCAGGAAAATTCCTGGCCGCGGGATCGCCAACGAAGGCGGCGCGGAGGTCGCTGATGATCAGCCCGCGCACATCTGGAAGCTGCGAGGCAAAGCCGCGCGTCAGCTCGATCGCCTCGTCGCGCCGGAAGCCGGGCGTGAGTTTATCGCCGATGAAGAGCGCGGCGCGATGGATCTGGTCGCAAAGGTTGTCTAGGGCGATGCTGAGACGGTTGCCGACGAAATAGTCGATATTCTCGCCGTCGAGATCGAATTGGCCATAGTGCCGCGGAAACAGTTGTGTGTACCGAAAACCTCATCCGAGTTGATGGCGTGATGGAATCGCCTAAGCTGGCGGAATGATCGGGCTGCTCTGTTTCGTTCTGGCCGTCCTGGCTTCGCCATTCAAGTCGAAGTTGCGGCTTGAGGCTGAGAATGCGGTGCTTCGACATCAATTGAATGTTTTGAGGCGCAAGCTGCATGGTCGCGTCCGGCTCACGAACCATGATCGCTGGTTCTTGATCCAGCTGTATCGCTGGTTTCCAGCGATCCTGAAGGTTCTCACAATCATCCGGCCCGAGACGCTCGTGCGTTGGCACAGAGCCGGCTGTCGCGGCTACTGGCGTTGGAAACCGCGGCCACTGGGAGGGCGACCGCAGATCGAGACGAAGCTACGCGCTTTGATCCGGCGGATGAGCGTCGAAAACCCGCTTTGGGGCGCACCACGCATTCACGGCGAACTGCTCAAGCTCGGGTTTAAGGTCGCGCAGTCGAGCGTCGCCAAGTACATGGTCAGACGGCGAGGGCTACCCAGCCAGGGATGGCGGACCTTCTTCCATAACCACGCGCCGGACGTTGCCGCCATGGACCTATTAGTTGTTCCGACCATCGGTTTCGACCTGCTCTATGCTTTCGTGATCGTCCGGCTCGGCCGCAGAGAGCTGATCTGGATCAACGTCACAGCAAATCCCACGGCAGAATGGGTTGCGCGTCAAATCACGGAGGCATTCCCGTGGAACGAGGCTCCGCGCTACATGATCCGGGACCGTGATCGCATCTACGGTGCAGTCGTCACACGCCGACTGCGTGCCATGGGCATCCGGGACAAACCTACCGCGCCAGCTTCACCCTGGCAGAACGGCTTTGCCGAACGACTAATCGGATCGATCCGGCGTGAGTGTTTGGACCACATCATTGTCTTGGGCGAGGCACATCTACGCCGGATTCTGAAATCTTACGCTCGCTACTATAATGAGACACGAACGCACTTGGCCTTGGACAAGGATGCGCCTGTCTCTCGCCCAGTTCAGCGAACCGGTGTGGTCAGATCACTTGCCGTCCTGGGCGGGCTTCATCACCACTACCTCAGGGCGTAGGTTTTCGGTACACACAGATCCTCGATCTTGGAATACACATGGCGCGCTTTCGCGACCTAATGACTGAACGCGGTTATTTGTTCGATGTCGGAGCTGTGCCCTCGACAGACAGCGCGCTGGTAGTAATCCGCGGTGCAGTCGGCTCGGGGAAGACGACGCTAGGCGCGTGGATGATCGCCGAAATGATGCGGCAACCAAACTGCCCGTGGGCCTGCTTCGACGTGTCCGAACTGGATCAGGACACCGAAACCGCCCGGGTTGCCGCGCTCGATCGACTTTGCAATGGAATCGGTGGGGTGCCCGCGGGCGATCACGTAGCCGCGTTGGTCGAGAATGTTTCCTCAGCCAGTCTTGCCGCCTTGATCGCGCGCTTCAACCAGCTTCAGGATTGGCCGCGGCTCTTCGTAGTAACCACGCACAATCTCAAGCTTCTCGACGCGGACGAGCGGATATTGGGCGGCGCCGCGCGGATCGAGGTTTTCACCCTTCGCCAGATCACCCCCGCCGACGCTGATGCTTATGTGGCGCATCGCCTGCCGCAATACCGCGACCCGCATCGGCCGGAGATCGACGAACTGTCGGCCGTCTTTCCCTTCCCGTCCGGCCTTGCCGGGCGCTTCGTGCAGCGGGGCGTCGATGCGGGCGCGGTGCCTGTGGTGCTGCGTCAGCTCAACACTCATTTCCGCGGCGCGCTGGCCGAGCATGCGCGCCGCCTGCGCTCCAGGCCTGATCATGAACCGGTCGAGAAGGCGTTGCCCGCCGCACTGCCGGGTTATTTGCTGCCGGAGGTCTGATAATGGCCGCGATGAACTCCGGAGTACCCAACCCATTTCCGGTCTATCCTGTCTCCTCGCTGCGCGACATCGCAGCCGACATCCTGGACAGGACAGTTTTGACGGAGGCGGTGGTAGCGCTCGATACGGCGGTTCAGGGATATGTGCGGCGCGCGACTACCGGCGCGCGCACAGGAATAGCTATCCCCGTACGAGGCGACTACGGCACCGGCAAGACACATTTGTTGTTGTTCGCGCAAGCGCGGCTGCGCGAGGCTTGGGCTGGAGACGCGCTAGACGTGATGGTGCTCTCGGCGCCAGCGACCGAGGTACCCTTTCCCGATTGGTACCTCACCGTCGTGGCGTGGCTGCTGGACCGGCTAGGCCTACCGCGCCTTTTCACCAAGCTGCTAGCCAGTGCCGCCTGCGAGGTCGCCGACCAAGTGCCGCTGACGAAGAAGTTAGCTGCCACTATCCGCAAAGATTCGTTTGAGGTCTATCCTGCACTGCGCAATGGGCTGCTCAGCTTAACGGATGTGGAGCGCGCGCTGGTGCGTACCGTGGCGGAGATTACACCGCGTGGGTCGGAGGACTTGTGCGCGGTGCTTGCGTCGCTAGCCTGGCAGCCGCGGCAGGACGCAGCATTGCGTTGGCTGGCGGGACGGACCTTGGACCCGGCCGAGCGCGAGCTACTCGGCGTGACTCGTGACTTGGACGCCGATGCGGAGGCCGCGACCGCGCTGGTGGCAATCGCTGGAGCGGCGACACGCTGCGGGGGCGTTTTCGTGCTGATGGTGGACGAGTTTGAGCACCTGATGGCGGAAGACCAGCGTACCAACGCGCATCGCAACGCAACAGCGTTCAAGCGCCTGCTAGAGGGGATGGCGCTTATGGGTGCTCTGGTGCTGGTAGCGGGCCATTGGCGCGCTTGGGAGCAGCTGCCGGACTTCAAGGCGCGCTTCGCCAACCAGCCGTCGATCGACTTAGTGACTTTGACAGGCGACGAAACAGGAAAGCTTGCACTCCAGTATGCGCCGGTGTGGGGGACGCGGTTAGATCGCGCAGCGTTGGACGCAGTAGCCGAGGCGGGCGGACACAACATCCGGCGGGTGCTGGCGATCCTGCACCAGCTCCATGCCAATACCGCTAGTAGTAGCGGGCCGATCAGTGCGACCGAAGTGGAATCGGCCGTGGAGACACGTCGTCGGCTCGCCGCGGAAACTGGGCGGCCGGATGCGGTGATTGAAGAGGCGGTCCGCACCGTTGGTGGACGAGTGACACGTAACGAGGCGCTGTTCGGCCGCTTGCGTTTCGACTTTGTGGCGCGACAGGGCGAAGAACTCCGGTTAGTAGCCGATGTCCGCCACGCCGCGACATCCGCGGACCTGACACGCCTGCTCGATGATTTCTCGATAGCCGTAAGTGCGCTGCGGACGCGTTACCCGTCCGCGCGCGGGCTGCTAGTGGCGACGGGCGCGGTGGACCGCACCGCGCTCTCATTGCTAGACGCTATGCCGGCTGTGGAGACATTGCCGGGGGAAGGGCCCGGTTGGGCGGCTGCGCTGCGTAGCGCGGCTACGGCGGCGTTTGACGCAAACTTGATCCCGGCAGTGCCCGAGGACGAATCCGCCGTGGTCCGGGAGGAAGCGGCTCGCGAGGCACTGCGCGAGACGCGGGTGAAACACGAGGCGGCGGCCGCAGCGACACGCAGCCGCCTGCAGGGGATCGACTTCGGAGCCGACGTGCGCGGAACTGCCACTGCGGCGTTGGTGCGAGGATCCGCACCGATGGTGCCGGCCTCCGCCTTCGGGCCGGATTCGGTCGTGCTGGATGACTTTTCGCAGAGCATGCGGATGCAGACACCAACCTTTCTGTCATCCCTGCTCGCGCCGACGTATCTGCCGCTGCTAATGCTATTCCTGCTTAGCTTCGGTTTCCTCATAGCCATGGCCTTCTTAGGCAGGTCTGTTCTCCTGATCTTCTTCGACGCGCCGCCAGGTGAACAGGAACGTCTTGTAGGCTTGATATTTCTGCAGGCTGTCGTCTGTACCTTGGCGGTCGGCTTCGTACTCGTTCGACAATACCACGCCGAGCAGCGAGCCTTCGTGCGCTACCAGCGATGGGGGCGTCAAAAGCTGGAGGAAATGTTAGTTGGCGGGGCCCCGCGCGACGATTTGCTGCGCGTGAAGAACCGGCTGATCGACGCACCGGACGCGACAGGCGGCTTCCGCAAGGCTATTAAGTACGCGAACCAGGGATTGCCGCGATCGCTGCGCGACGATCTATCCTCGGTAGAGGAGGACAAGAAATGAAGGCTTTGCTCCGTGAGGACATCCCGGCGCCCGAGCCGGAGTATGGATATCCGCTGCTGGCCGAGACGCTTCTCGGGGTTCTGAAGGAAAAGCGACAGGGCGCCTTCGTGCTCGGTCTCCATGGGCCTTGGGGTGTCGGCAAGACGACGCTGTTGAACGCGATCGAGGTGCGGCTTAAGGCCGATGCTGGGGCGGTCCTCATCCCATTTAACGCCTGGAAATACCAAGAACGCGAGGCGCTTTGGCGCGCGCTGATTATCCAGGTACTAGAGGCGCTGCGCGCTGCCGGCATCGGCGACGAAAAGGAGATCGACCGGCTTGAGCGTGCCCTTTATGCGAGTTTCACCGTGAAGGAGACCGGTACGCTGAAGATGGATTGGGGCGCGGCGGCAACCGAGGCGATGCTGCTGGCCATGCGGATCGGCAGCGCGAACCTAGTCCCAGGCAGCGCTATAGACCGCATCGGCGACTGGCTAAACGGCCTGTTTGGCCGCGAGGTCGGCAAAGGAAAGGACGACGACGTCGCCAAGAGCATGGAGCGCGTAGGGAAGGTGCTTGCCCGAGCGGTAACTGAGAAGCAGGTGAATCAGGTCACCTCCATAGAGCAGTTCCTGGACGATTTCCGTGGACTTGTCCGCCTTGCTGGCGAGCGGCGGCTATGCGTCCTGGTGGACGATCTTGACCGCTGCCTGCCGGAAGCGGCGCTTGAAGTGTTCGAGGCGATCAAGCTGTTTCTCGACGCTCCGGAATGCATTTACATCGTGGCGCTGGACAGAGAGGTGATCCGACGCGGGCTTGCGATCCGCTACCGCGACGCTAGCGCGAGTACGGTCGATCCGGACGAATACATCGAGAAGACCATCACTCTCTCTTTCGACCTGCCGCCTCTCGGCGTAACGGATGCCATGGAGCTGTTGGGCGGCTGCGCGCCAGGGGTGGAGCTCGGGCCGACTGAACTCGCGCGGATCGTCGAACTGCTTGGCACGAATCCTCGGCGCCTTAAGCGCGTCGGGCGATCGCTTTCAGTGCTGTGGGCGCTGGCACGCGCCGCGCCGGCTCCTGCCGAACCCGCGCCCTGGCCGTTGCGCCCGACCGATCGGCCTCTGTTTTTGAAACTGTCGCTGCTCGCTTACCGGAACTCTGGGGTGTTTGGGCAGATGGTGAAAGACCCTGGCCTGCCGGCGCGTCTACAGGTCACAGCCGATGTTTTTGCGACGACTGTGTCAGATAAGGGCGAGGCGGAGGCGCTGGAGCAGCTCCGACAGACAATCGATGTCGAGCATCCTGTGGTACGGCAGGCCTCGGAGGACCCGGTGTTCTGGCGCATCCTGGCGATGGAGCCGCGCTTTCCCTTGCCGGCGCGGGTCGCGGCGGCGCTCCGGTGGTACCTTGCCGCGTCACCTGAGAAGCGACAACCAGATGGTACTGCAAAAGCTTTGCCTTCGTAACGAGAATGGCATCGATGGCACATTGACGGTTGGCGCGCTCGCAGAGACAAGTCGTGCCGCCGCGGCGGATTACCTCGTTGCGCTGGCGCTCGTGGCGACCGTCCTAGCGATGCTAGGCGGATGCTGAGCTGTGGGGGCCAGTTGACTGCGTGGAAGTGAGTGGGGCGATGTCGTCCCTTTCGAAAGACGCAACCAAGATGCAGTCGCGCCGGCTGCAGGGTGGGCGAGGTTGGGTCTTTGCGCATGTCGGACGGGCAATGAGCGGAGGAACCTCCGCGGGCGACAACTCGATGCATGCTTTCCTCGCGCGCAGGACATTTTTCGTTGAATTCCCGCACAAATCGGGGAAGTCCAGCGGGAACGTTGCAGCCGATTTGTGCTATCTAACGTGACAGTTGAGCCGCAACTAGCGACGCTGGCCGCGTTTTCGTCGCGATGGCCTCGGCGAACAATCATCTGGGATCGTCTGCGCTTGCGGGCCGGTCTGGTCAAGCAGGCGATGATGCGCCGCGCTGCTCCTTGAAAACGGAAGGCGACTGCCACTATGCCACCAAGCGGTACCTTATCACTGTGCTTGCCCGGAGAAGGGTGCGGTTGGGAATTTGTACAACTCGAGTGGATTTGACCCGCTAGCCGTAATTGAAGAGCAGTGAAACGGCTCAGTTGGTCTTAGATGTTTGCGGTTTTTAAGCGCCTCTTCGGAAGCATTCTCCATCAACTCAACGACATCCAAAGCCCCGGTCCCCAGCCCAACGATATCCGGCGGGCAATCTTGCATGCCTACCGGCGCAGTCTGTTGAAGGGAGCGGCTACGGGGCGCTTCAGGAAAGAAGCAAGAATGGCGCGGAGGCGCTTTGCACGTAACAAGACCCAGAAACTGGCGAAAAGCTTACGGCGCGGCGTGAAGATCATGCCGCTCGATGCGTCGGCTCTTTTGGGTCGTTACACCCCATCGCCGATCCTGGACGCCCTTGTTCCCGAGCGCGAAAAACATTGGGTCCCGGTACTGAAACGTGATCGTCAGGCGACGCCACCTGAGATCCAGTTGATGAACTTCTCAATCCTAGAACACCCCCGCGAAACGATCAAAGCGGTCAAGCGCCTGGCTACGATTGCAAACGAAGCTCTGGAGGCCCAGCTTCATTTCGATGATCCTTATTGCACAGACATGGCTGCATACCTTGTGCTAGCAGAGGTCTGGCCGGCGTTCTGCCACGTCTACCGTGGCGGGCGAATAAGTATCGCTATGCAGAAGGTCATCGAGGCGGTCCGACTGCGCTATGCGCTTTCTATGAAATTCAAGAAGCAAGCGAGTAGCAGCGACATTTGGGCGTATCCTCTCCATCGCCGCCGTCCATCTAAAATTTCGAAGTCGAGCGAGCGCAATCTCGTGCCCCAAACCCGGGAAAAGGTGGCTGACGGATTCTGTGAGGCCGTCGATGAATGGCTTGGGATTACCGCCGATCTAGGACTGACTGAGGACGGCAAGGCGAACTTCGCTAACCTAATAGGTGAACTGCTCGACAACGCCGAGCGCCATAGTGATCTCTCCAAGGACGGCAGTTGGTCCATTGCGGCCTTCATGGCGCGACGCAAGGAGGGCCAAGAGTTTGTCTATCGTTGTCACATGGCATTCCTTAGCGAGGGGATCTCTATTGCCGAAAGCCTCGACACGGCAGCACCCAAGGTCAGGGAGGAGGTCGACAGGTATTGCATGCGGCATCGACGCGCGGGTCAGTCGCGAGACACTCTGGCGACACTTATGGCACTGCAAGATACCATCACTCGCGACGCAGCTGCGACTGCCGACTCACGCGGCGGTATCGGCTTTCAGGATGTTCTCGAATTTGTGACTACCTTTGGGGCCAATGAGATAGCCGACCGCAGTCCGCGGTTTACGATAGTTTCGGGCAGATCGTGCATTCAACTTCGGCCTCCATATATGTTTGGTCGCAGGGCTGGCCGTACAGAGCCCCGGCTGCTATGGTGCAACCAGGGCAACAGTCCATCTTGGCCGCCTGATCTTGATTGTGTGTTCGACCTTGAGGATCACTTCGCCGGAACTATCGTTGGTTTGTCATTTGTTCTGGATTCCGAGAATCTTAGAAAGTCGATCGATGCGTGAGATCAACCTGAAAGATCTGACTAACAACGGCGAGGTTCGGAACCTGTCTGGACACGAGCGGGGCCATGCCGCGCGTGCGAAGTATGGTTTGGATCAGGCTGATCAGGATGGTGAATCCGTGCGCGTCGTGGTGCCAGACGAGATCTATTCCATCACGTCCTCTTTCTTTCAGGGTATGTTCTGCGAGAGCGTCCGTAGCTCAGGGCACCGTGACGGGTTCCTTGCGCGCTTTGAGTTTGACGCTCCGCCGGTGGTGCTTCGTCAAATCGAACGTGGCATCGAAGCGTCCTTGATGAGACGAGGGTCAATTGTGGCGGCCTGATCGTTGATCTCGGAATACCTCGGTAAGCTGGAGTTGAAGGACGCCGCTACAGTTAGCGGGGTCGTCATCAGCTTGGTTTTTAACGTGATCAATTTCAGGCGCACGAGCGCGGTGCGCCGCGACACGCTCCGACTTGATGAGTTCAAGAGACTTCGCGGTCCGGTCGACGCAGTCGTAACTTTGATAAATAGCCATCGTAACTCGCTGAGGAGCTTGGAGGCTTCCGGAACAGGCGCCGTGAAGCTCAAGAAGGCGGTCGCAGAAAGCAATAAGGCCTTGTCCGACGCCTACAATCAGCTCGAAGACGCTCTAAGCGACCTTGATCGCAGTCAGTTTGTGAAAGGAAAAGATTGGACGTCCATCGCGACGGAGGGCTGGGACGAGGTCGTGGAGGCATTCGACAGAATATATGCGAGGAATGGCGACGCAGCTCTGATGAAAGAGGGCATTAAAAAGGTCATCATTAAAATTGACGAGTTGGTGACCGCCGTGAAAAACCGCCTCGATACTCAAATAGGCTAGGTCAGCCCGATCCTCATCCTCGGAGAGGCGCCGTTCCTCATCGCCAGCTCATCGGTTGAGGGGCTCGCCATAATCGTGGATGCGTTCGCCGGCGAACCGACTGGGGCGATCCGCTGCGGACGAGCGCTTTCGTTGCCGGCCGCAGCGATCACTAGTGTCCCTGCATCCAGACAGACCTGTCCGATCTGCTCGTAGTCGTCGCTTGGCTGATCTCCAAGTCGCGTCGCGGCGCCGAGCGACATCGAAATGATTTGGCAGCCCTGATCCACCGCCCAATCCATGCCGGCGATGATCGAACGATCGGTGCCGAAGCCGTCATCACCGAGGACTTTTCCCGCGTAGATTTCCGCCTCGTAGGCGATGCCATAGCGCGGACCGGTGGTCGGACGCATCGGACCGCAAGCCGTACCGATGCAGTGTGTGCCATGGCCGACCACATCATCCTCGCTACTGTGGCTCGCAAACAGCTTCTTGGTGACGGCACGACCGACAAAATCCTGATGCGTATGATCGAAGCCGGTGTCGAGTACCGCGACCTTGATGCCGGCGCCCGTCAGACTGCTGCCAATGACCTTTGTCGCTTGCAGTCCCCAAGTGGCCGTTGTCTCGTCAACGCGCGGCACAGCCGCCCGCTCGCCCTCTACCACTTCGCTGCCCAGCAGACGATCAACTAACTCATTAATGCCATCGCGGTAGCCCCGCAGGTAATCTTGATCCAATGTCGCGACTCCAGCGAATGACGCTTGCGGAATCTCAGCGCGTTGCATTCCGGCAGTACCAAGAGCGCGATACGTCCGCTCGGGCCGAACGGCGCTTACGGTCTTCTGTTGCATGGCCTTTTCCACCATGGGCCTCAACCGTTCGCCGTCCCGCCTGACGATGGCGATTCCGAAGCGCTCGAAGTACTGGACATCAGCGCCATCGAAATCATTCGGCACTGCATTGGCAGAGCGGAAATCCTTCGATGATGCCACGCGAAAACCACTTCCTTCGAGTTGCCTGACCCCCGAGCGGGCCGCCTGCGGCGCAAACCGCACCACGGTGCCGAGGCGTGGCGTGCCTTCGGCCTGCTCACTCGCAATTCGGCGTGTCGATCGCTTAGCCATAAATCCCTCCTAGTGTGAATGAACTTCCTCCATCGGCAAAAATCGAAGGCTAAAGAGTAGTGGCTCGACCTAGGGAATGATCAGAGACATCGCTCTAAAGCTTTGCGCTTTCCGGTCGACCTTCTTGCAATCCCTACCGTTGATTTTGCGACCACCATCATCGCTAATTGCGTCCTTGTCACCTGGTGCGAAGTAGATTGCCTCTAGATTCAGCGTACCGAGGTCCACGCCCTTGACGATCTCAGGGTCTTTCCCTGGTTGCCCGGACCAAGTGTAGAGCGCAAAGGAACCAACGTCGCCGTAGGGCCCAGCGACAATAAGATAGAGATTACGCTCCTGGTTGAATTCGAGACTTCGGATGCCTCGGCCGTCGAGCACAATTTCGATCGGCTTTCCGATCTTGGCCTTTTTGCCCCGGATCACCTCTTTTGGATTCTCGATGGGTACGACTAGCGCCTTGCCCTTCTCCGTGATCGGGTTGCGGAATCCCAGCAGAAGGCGACCATCGGGCGCCGCGGCCAGGCCTTCGATATTGAGCCCGCCCGGATTCTCAGGCGCGATAGTTGCCGCCACCTTCAAATTGTATTTTGCGAGCTGCGGTGCGCCGATCAGATCGGCCCGTAAATCCCTGTAGGCAGTGCCGACAGGTGTGAGCGTGACTTCGCCATCTCGGAGCGCTACCGTCGTCGCAAATGGTCGATGCCTGCTAGGGCGGTTCTTGCCGTTTTTGTTCTGCCCGTGCGACGTAACCCAATAAATTCGATCGTCGATGCGCGCCGCACCTTCGATGTCGGCCTCCGGCTCGTGGGGATCGGGTCTCAGGAACTGGTCAAGCGAAAATGCCTGCACGACTTTCGGCTCGCCGCGGCGGTAGACACGCAGGACGTTGTCTTCATCGCTTGCGACAATAAACATGTCCGCTGATATGGCGGCTGCAGCCGATGCATCGCACATATCCGAATATTCGATAATCGTCGGATTCTGCTGACCTGCAGCTGTGTTGCAGGTCATCGCGAGCACCAATCCGATAACTCGGAGGTGTTTCATAGCCGTTCCTCTCTGGCCCACAGAAAAGGTCCGCTATTTCGTCAGCCGGAAGCTTCGAGATGCAACGACAATATCGGGCGGAGCCTCAGGGCTTCCGCGACGTGCAATCTGAACGATCTCTAACAACATAATACACGTTGAAACGATGTGCAACTGCCTCCTGAACGATCGCTTGCTGCGTTGGAATGGACAGCATTTCGGAAGGAGGGGCGCTCATTTCAGTCCTTTGAGTTTCCTCTGCTTGTTATTTTCAGGAGAGCGGGGTGTCTCTATTCTGCGATTGAGCACGAAGGTGCGGGCAGGCCGATACACACGATGAGCCGAGAGCTCGAGTTAGTAGCTGGCCGCCCTCTGCGACTCGCCCGGTTGCGCCGTGAGCGCGAATCGGTGGTTGTCGCGTCGCCCGCAGCTCCCGCTATAACCAGCGGAAGGGAGGAGGCGCAGATGCGACGCGTGATTGGTATTGATGTTCACCGAACCTTCGGCGAGGTGGTAATCTGGGAAGATGGCATCCTTCGACATGCTGGTCGGGTCGACATGACCCGGACCGCCCTTGAAGGGATGGGCAAGAGTCTGCGGTCGACCGATGAAGTGGTGATCGAGGCGACCGGAAATAGCATGGCGGTGTCGCGGGTGCTGGCGCCGCCATTGCGTTGCGCCAGGCGCTCGGCGTTCTTCTCGCCATAGGCCGCGCCGGTCAGCCCGGCGACCTCCAGCTCCATCAGGCGCTGGGCGGCAAAGCCGATCATCTCACGCAGCAAGTCGGCGTCGGGGGCCTTCTCCACGAGCGCGCGAAGGTTCATCATCTCATCGGTCATCGGTGGTTCCTCGAATCAGGTGGTGTCAGCAACCCGACCCTACCGGCGAATTGCCGGTGACCACCGCAAAGCCGTCCGCCCGCTACGGCGCTATCTGAGGGCGCGCGTGCGGACGGCTTTGCTATACCGAGCTACACCACCATAGGGGACACGACCGAAGTTCCGAAGTTGCCCCGACTTGGCGGCGAAATCCCCGCCGCTCTCTCGGCCGAATTTGTAAGCATTTTGAAGATGCTTTTCCTAGCTTCGCAGTCAAGCACTGCTTCCAAATTGCTGTGAGCGCGCCAATGCCAACGGGCATTTCGATCACGGAGGTGGCCAATTTGCTCAACTCTATTGGAGTTTTCCATTCCGGATTGAGCACCTTGCGATTGCAAACCCCTGTGCATATTTGAGGGGCCGGCGCTGGAAGTGACCAGCGCAAGGAGAAAGGAGGTGCAGCATGTGGCTTCTCGTTAGGAAGCTCATAAACACCCCCCGAAAAGGCCTGTCCGGCGTTAAGTCGGCAAAGAGAACCGTATCGCAGAAGTAATCCGTGAGCGACAGGATGCCTCCCCGCAGGAGTTAGCGTACAGACGCAGGGGACAAAGGCGCGATAGAAAGTCCCGATCTGTATAAGGCAGAGAAACCCCGGCACCAGCGGTCGGGGTTTCTCATTTTACGCCTTGCTGCAAGACTGGCATCATCCTTCAGTCGTCGGCCATTCGCCGGGCACCCCGAGCCCGAGACATATTTCGAGGATGGCGCCGAGCGGGCCTTGCGGCAGCCCTGGTGCATCTCGGCACGGGGCCCTGCCAATCTCGACGGCGGCGCCATGCTGGGGCGCGAACGCTGCTGCGATCGCGGCGTCGCGCCCGGCGACATCTGCGGCACACATCGGGAGTACGTAGCTTTGCCATACTTTGACCTCCGTTCAAGGACCGGTCCAAGAACGACCGGCGTTACCGGGTCATAGACGGTCTATCGGTCGGTCTGCCCCGCTCGGCGACTACTTTTTTGTGCGCGGCTAATTGCGTCGGAGATGGCCGTCCGTCCTAGTCGGTACTTCCTGCCTATCTTTTGCTTCAGGGCGGTATCACTAAGTTTTCCGCCCCTCCCGGCTTCAAACTGGCGCGCGATTTCTAGGTCGCGGCCGCGCGTGCGTTGCGCCTTTTTGAAGCCTCCTCGCCTTGCGCCTTCGACCGACTGATTGCGAGCAAAAATGGATCGTTCGTTATCGACCACCGTCCAAGCGTGATAATTCGCCGCAAGCGCGGTGAGTTCGTACATCGCTTGATAGGCTAGAAGCTTCGCGCGCTCGCGATCGTTTTCGCCGACAAGCCCTTCTAGAGTTCGTTTCGCACTGAGTGTATTTTCCAGCATCTCTGACGCGAGCAACACTCGATCGAGTTGGTCTGAATTCCTCATTGTGGGATTCAGTCGCCAATTTTCCTCTGCCCCCTCCGAGCGTGCGATATCTTCAAGAGCGGCGAGATTTCTCTTGCACAATTCGAGCCAGTTCGGGCCGAAGGTGATGACCTGCTCACGCTGACTTCCGGTGCTCGTAGTGAACGACATAAGCGGGTTTTGTGCAGCATCTTGGAAATCCCTCCAGCCCTCCCCGGTCATCGGGTTAAAGGTCGGGCCCAACTCTGTTCGGCTCGTCATCAGCCCCCTCGGGCTCGACCGCTTTTTGGACATTGCGTTGCCTCCTCTTCAGCCCGGCGTCATCCGAGCGTGGATCAGCTTCGAGACGTGAGTATCATAGTGACGC
The DNA here is from genome assembly GCF_024199885.1 of Bradyrhizobium sp. CCGUVB23. NCBI lineage: Bacteria > Pseudomonadati > Pseudomonadota > Alphaproteobacteria > Hyphomicrobiales > Nitrobacteraceae > Bradyrhizobium > Bradyrhizobium sp. CCGUVB23. Next base: position 1,746,777 of record NZ_JANADQ010000001.1, on the reverse strand, counting down.
CGCCCACAAGGTCGAATCTTTCTTGACTTTTTTTCTTTGGACCGCTCCGCCCGTCCGGGGCAGCTCTGGCCAGTCGTCACACGCCGACTGCGTGCCATGGGCATCCGGGACAAACCTACCGCGCCAGCTTCACCCTGGCAGAACGGCTTTGCCGAACGACTGATCGGATCGATCCGGCGTGAGTGTTTGGACCACATCATTGTCTTAGGCGAGGCACATCTACGCCGGATTCTGAAATCTTACGCTCGCTACTATAATGAGACGCGCACGCACTTGGCCTTGGACAAGGAAGCGCCTGTCTCTCGCCCAGTTCAGCGAATCGGTATTGTCAGGTCACTTGCCGTCCTAGGCGGGCTTCATCACCACTACCTCAGGGCGTAGGTTTTTGGTACACACAAGGCGACTACTCTTGGGATCGCATTTGTTGTCCGGCCTTGGGCGCGGCGATGCGCTGCCATGTAACGGCGATATCCGGCCGCCTTGAGTCGTTTGCGATCTCGGTTTAGATCCTGAAGGACTCAAAATTTGCAGCTTCGCATTCCTCAGAATTAATGAGCAGACCGGGTTTTTCGAGGCTGAGATTGTCAATTCGGAAAAGCCAGCGAGTTTCGGTACTCGAGTTATAAATAGAATCTATCTCCCATTTGTCGGAGGAGTCGTTGCATTGGCAGCTCGATTTCGAGACGCGTAGTGCAACGCGGGCTGCGCGCCGACTATCTCGTTTCGCAAAGGCTGGTCCCGCGAGGCCGAAGGAGGCCCCACCTTGTCGGCTGTACCGAACGACTTGCAGGCCTTCTATTCTGATAGCGTTGTCTGGAAACGACGCCGCACGACATTCGTAGATCGCAACCACAATTATGATGGGGCGGTATCCTGGCCGCAGAATCGCGTGACAATGACCGGCTCGCCCGGGGGGGCCTAATCACGAAGTCCCTCGGTACACCATCCTTGAGCGGACATTCGACTTCGCCAAGAGAGGCGATCGTCGCCATCGGCGGTCCATGTTGTTGTGTTGAGCTGTGTCTGGCTCAAGACGTCAATGTTCCAAGCCCGACGGTAAGACGGCAGTGTTCCGCCAGCGCGGCGAGAAGCGCATTCTTTCTTCAAGAGGAGTTAGCAGAACGTCTTTGGCACGCCGATTGCTCAGCCGCGGGGAATCCGTCACGACCGTGACGGTCTCTCAGCTCCCGTCCAAGAGTTCAGATGAAACTTGTTCGATTGATCCAAATCTGCGTCCCGCTGATTCAGCCGCGTCCGTCGCGCACGCGGCTGTGGCGAGGCCTCTCATATCCTGATGGCGTTTTCCCGGCCCTGCACCCGGACTTAAACGGAATCGTGCCGAGGTGAGGTGCCGCGCACCACGTTCGAGGTGAAGTGCTGCGAGCCGGGTATTCAGCGCGGTTACTCCGGAGCAAATCCGAACCAGTGTCACAGGTTTGGGCCCGCCATGTGGGGCGGCGTACAGCGCTAGAATTATCAGGCTACGCGACGGGTTGGCTGGAGCGTGAAGATGGCCCATCGGTCTCCTCCGGTTCATGCCCGGCGCGTGTGTCTTTCTGTGTTCAGACTCGGTGGCCAAACGCTCAGGCGTTTCACAGGCGACCAGATAAATCGCTAGTTGTTACAGATCCTATGAGTCCTGTGTGGATTTTGCGGAGCTGGGCGGTCGATCGCAGGACCGTCGAAAGCAGAGGTTTGCTACGCAAGTGGCTTACGTGGAGATTTCGACCATGGAGGCAAACTACGAACATCACGACACATGTGTCTCGGCCACGTCGGGTTGCGAACTCGCCGATTGGGATAGACGAGGACCTGCAGCATCACCAATCGGTTCTACCATCTTTGTTGGTGGCGGTACGCTAGCTATTAGGTGTGCTCAGCTCGCAAGGGAAATGGGCCACATCATCCGCGCCGCGCTATGTGCCGACGCCATATTCGCGGATTGGGCTGCTCGCGCCAACATCTTGTGCGTGGCAAGTGTTGAAGAGCTCGCCACACTACTGAATACCGAAGCGGTGGACTGGATATTTTCTATTGCTAATCCGTTTACATTGACACCGGATGTTTTTGTGCGAGCGCGTCAAGGCGCTTTTAACTACCACGACGCTCCATTGCCGCGATACGCGGGAACTCACGCGACGTCTTGGGCGCTACTGGCCGAAGAGACCGAATATGCCATCACGTGGCATCGTATCGATGATGGTGTTAATACGGGTGATCTGGTGGTTCAACGCCAAGTGTTGATTGCGCCCACCGATACGGCGTTAACCCTGAACCTCAAATGCTATGAAGCTGCTGTCGAGGGATTCCAAGAGCTTTTAATTGGCCTAACGAACGGCAAACTCAGCGTCCGTCCACAGGCGCGAGTGGACAGAAGCTTTTTTCCGAAGCATCAACGCCCAGACGCTGCTGGCTGTCTGCGCTGGGATCGATCCGCGCTAGATCTCTCAGCGATGACACGCGCCTTAGACTTTGGGCCGTATCATTCTAATCCGTTGTGTCTGTGCAAGGCTCTCTTAGGCGATGACGTTGTCGTCGTTAGGCGCTTGGAGGTGCTGCCTCAACGGTCAGGCCTTCCGGCAGGATCCCTGGTTGAAATCCATGCTAGCCACTGGCGTGTGGCGACGGGTACGCAGGATGTTGATGTTTGGTTTGGCGGCTCAGATGGTCAGGTTCTGGACGCGCGAGCTCTCGCGAGGCATTCCGCTCTGGATGTAGGCGATCGTCTTACGATTTTGAACGATGATCAGGCGCGTAGCCTAACAACTACACATGAGGTGTTGGCGCCTCGGGAGGATTTTTGGACGCAGCGGCTAGAGCAGTTTAAAATGTTGCAGCTTCCTTTCCTGTCGTCTGTAGCTGTGGCGCCACCCAGGTGGCAGTCGAGTTCGTGGCGAGTTCCGGGTGCTTTGGCTGAGTTTTCCTCCATGGACCGCGTGGAACACTTGGTAACGGCTTGGCTGATCTATCTCGCCCGCATGACAGGCGAATCCAAGCTTCAATTGGGATGGACTCCTGCTTCGAATGGATCGCGAGCCGGGTTGAAAGCGGTGGAGGTGCTTGTCGCTTCTGTCGTTCCGATGGAAATTACCATTGATCTTGCACATGATTTTGCAGAAGTGCGCAGGGCAGTCGCCAGCGAATGCACTGTGCTGAGGAAGCACGATAGCTTTGCGCGGGACCTTATCGCGCGCTTCCCGAGGTTGCGGGGTATGCGGGTGCTACGATCGCGCCGACCCTGGCCGATTGGCATTACGGTGACGGTCAATAGCTGTTCTGCCGCTGGTGATCTAGCCTCGAACGGGGACTCTGAGGCGGTCCTATCCGGTGATTTGCTAACGTTTGAGGTTCGCGCTCTGGATGGGGGCTTTCGATGGCACTTTGATGCAACTCGCTTGGCACCCAACCAGATCGACCATATCACGCAGCATTTGCAAAAGTTGTTATTTGGTGTGTTGGCTGATGCAGGGCAGCCAGTCGGGCGGATTGAGCTGTTGTCGTCCGATGAACGGGCGTACCTGTTGGAGGCGCTGAACCGGACGGGGGCGGCGTATCCTTCGGACACGTGCATCCATGAGCTGTTCGAGGCGCAAGTAGCCAAGGCGCCGGACGCGGTTGCGGTGCTCCATGAGGATGAGCGCTTGAGTTATGGCGAGCTCAATGCGCGGGCCAACCGTCTGGCGCATCATCTGATCGGGCTCGGGGTGAAGCCGGACCAGCCGGTGGCGATCTGCCTTGAGCGCAGCGTGGCGATGGTGGTGGGGCTTTTGGCGATCCTGAAGGCGGGGGGCGCGTATCTGCCGCTGGATCCGGCCTATCCGTCGGCGCGGCTAAAGCAGGTTCTCAACGATGCGGCGCCGCCTCTGCTGCTGGCCGATGCGGCGGGACGATCCGCGCTGGGCGCCGAGGCGCTGGCCGATGTGAACGTGGTGGCTCTCGACACGGCAACGCCGGCGTGGGCGCACCTGCCGGTCTCGGATCCGGACCCGCGCGCACTCGGCCTGACCGCGCGCCATCTCGCCTATGTGATCTACACCTCGGGATCAACAGGCTCGCCCAAGGGCGTCATGGTCGAGCATAAGAGCACCGCGAACCTGCTGCAGTGGAGCGGCGGAGTGTTCGCCCCCTCAGAGATCAGCCGCATGCTGTTCTCCACCTCGATCAGTTTTGATCTGTCTGTCTATGAATGCTTCGTTCCGCTTTCGCAAGGAAGCACACTGTATCTGGTCGAGAATGCACTGGCGCTGGCTGAGAGGCCTTTGGATGTCTCCGTGATCAACACAGTGCCCTCGGCGATCGCCTCTCTGGTCGACAAAAAAGCAGTACCGGCTTCGACAAGGGTGGTTAATTTGGCCGGTGAGCCGCTGAAGGCTGGTCTGATCGAGAAGATCTTCGAGAGCAGCCGCGTCCAGAAGATTTGTAATCTGTATGCTCCTTCCGAGACGACGACGTACTCAACCTGGGTCTGCATGCCAAGGGGGGACGCTGTCGTTGAGACGATTGGGCGTCCGATCGCGAACACGCGGGTGTATCTGCTTGACGGTCATGGAGCGCCTGTTCCGTTCGGGGCGGTCGGCGAGCTCTATATCGGCGGGGCCGGGGTCGCGCGCGGCTACCTGAACCGTCCCGCGCTGACGGCGGAGCGGTTCATCGCCAGTCCCTTTGTGGCAGGCGACCGGCTGTACCGGACCGGCGACCTTGCGCGGTATCTGCCGGACGGCAATCTGGAGTTTTTGGGCCGCAACGACGACCAGGTGAAGATCCGGGGCTTCCGGATCGAGCCGGGCGAGATCGCCGCGCGGCTGGTTGAGCACGCGTCGGTGCGCGAGGCGGTGGTGGTGGCGCAACAGGATCGCGCGGGCGAGAAGCATCTTGTCGCCTATGTGGTTGCGGCTGACGAGTATGCCGGCCAAGCTGTGGGAGCCGAGCTCGCCGGCACCTTGCGCGCACATTTAAGTGCGCGGTTGCCGGACTACATGGTGCCGAGTGCGTTTGTGCGGCTTGCGGCGCTGCCGCTGACGGTGAACGGCAAGCTGGATCGCAAGGCACTGCCGGCTCCGGACGATGAGGCGTATCCGCGGGCAACGTATGAGGCACCGCAGGGCGAGATCGAGACGGCGCTAGCGCAGATCTGGGCGGAGCTTCTGGGGCTCGAGCGGGTGGGACGCCACGATAACTTCTTTGCGCTGGGCGGCCACTCGCTCTTGGCGGTGCAACTGATGGAGCGTCTGCGGCGGCTGTCGCTTGGGGTGGAGGTGCGCACCTTGTTCGCCAAGCCGGTGCTGGCCGATCTGGCAGCAAGCCTTGGCAGCCATCGCGAGGTGGCGGTCCCGGCCAACCTGATCACAGAGCGAAGCACAGCGATCACGCCGCAGATGCTGCCGCTGATCGAGCTGGCGCAGGGCGAGATCGACCGGATTGTCGCCACGGTGCCCGGTGGCGTCGACAACATCCAGGATATTTATGCCTTGTCGCCGCTGCAGGACGGCATCCTGTTCCATCATCTGTTGGCCAGCCGCGGTGATCCGTACCTGCTGGTCTCGCTGATGGCGTTTGCCGACCGGGCCCTGTTGGAGCGCTATGTTGCCGCGGTTCAGCAGGTGGTGGATCGGCACGACATTCTGCGCACATCGTTTGTCTGGGAGGGGCTGTCGGGCCCGGCCCAGGTGGTGTGGCGGAACGCGCCGCTGGAGGTGACCGAGGTTGAGCTGGATGCGTCCGCTGGTCCTGGCCCCGAGCAGCTCAGGCGCCGGTTTGATCCGCGCCAGCACCGGATCGATCTTGGCCGGGCGCCCTTGTTGCGATTTGTGATCGCGCGCGAGCCCGGCGGCGGGCGCTGGCTGCTGCTTCAGCTGCAGCACCATCTGATCGGGGATCACACCACGCTGGACGTGATGCATGCCGAGGTCCGGGCCGTGCTGGAGGGACGCGCCCATGAGCTTGCAGCCCCGCAGCCGTTCCGCAACCTGGTGGCGCAGGCGCGCCTGGGCGTTGACGCAGAAGCGCATGAAGAGTTCTTCCGGTCGCTGCTCGCCGACATCGACGCACCGACCACGCCGTTCGGCTTAAGCGAGGTGCGCGGCGACGGCAGCGGGGCCCGTGAGGTGCGGCGGATGCTGCCGCAGGCGCTGCAGGATCGGCTGCGCCGCCAGGCACGGCGGCTGGGTGTGAGCCTGGCGAGCCTGTGCCATCTGGCGTGGGGCCAGGTGCTGGCGCGTAGCAGCGGGCGCGAGCAGGTGGTGTTCGGCACGGTGCTGTTCGGTCGCATGCACGGCGGCGCCGGCGCCGACCGCGCGATGGGCCTGTTCATGAACACCCTGCCGCTGCGGTTGGACTTGGACGGGACCGGGGTCGCGGCGAGCGTGCGGATTACCCATGCCCGGCTGGCCGAGCTGCTGGCGCATGAGCACGCCTCGCTGGCGCTGGCACAGCGCTGCAGCGCCGTTGCGGCGCCGGCACCGCTGTTCAGCGCGCTGTTGAACTACCGCCACAATACGCCGGCGGCCATCTCCGGACCGGGTGATGTGCTCTCGGGCGTGGAATGGCTGAGCGGGGAGGAACGCACCAATTATCCGCTGACCTTGTCGGTGGAGGATTTTGGCGAAGCGCTGGGGCTGACGGCGGACGCGGCGGAGCCGGTATGTCCGGACCGGGTCTGCGGCTACATGCAGCGCGCGCTCGCGCAACTGGCCGAGGCGCTGGAGCGGACGCCGAACATGCCGGTGCGGGAGCTGGACATCCTGCCGGCCGATGAGCGCGCGTACTTGCTGGAGGGGCTGAACCGGACGGCGGCGGCATATCCTGCGGACAAGTGCATCCACGAGCTGTTCGAGGCGCAGGTCGCCAAGGCGGCGGATGCGGTAGCGGTGCTCCATGAGGACGAGCGCGTAAGCTATGGCGAGCTCAATGCGCGGGCCAACCGTCTGGCGCATCATCTGATCGGGCTCGGGGTGAAGCCGGGCGATTGCGTAGCCACTGTGATTGACCGTTCCGTGAGTCTTGTAGCGGCGCAGCTTGCGATCCTGAAGGCGGGGGGAGTGTATGTGCCGATTGATCGCACTCTTCCATCTGCGCGACAACGCTGCCTGATAGCCGACTGTGCTGCGCGCCTAGTGCTCACCGAGAGTGACGATGATGATCTGGTTGCGGTGACGAATCGTGTTCTGATCATTGAGCCGCTGATGGTTGGAACAGGCTCTAGTGCCGATCCTGGCCTTGCATTGAGCGCCGAGGCGGCCGCTTACGTGATGTACACCTCCGGGTCGACCGGCGTTCCCAAGGGAGTTGTTGTTCCGCATCGTGCGGTCAACCGGCTCGTGATCAACAATGGGTATGCGAAGATCGGGGCCGGAGATCGTGTCGCCTTCGCCGCCAATCCCGCCTTCGACGCCAGCACATTTGAAGTCTGGGCGCCGCTGCTTAACGGTGGCTGCATTGTTGCAATGGATGCCACCACCGTCATAGACGCTTCAACTTTTGCTAGGGCGCTCAAACAGCAACGGGTGACATCACTGTTTCTAACAACAGCATTGTTCAACCAATATGCATCAGTGATTGCCTCGACGTTAGCACAACTTAAGTACCTCCTCTGTGGAGGCGAGCGCAATGACCTTCCCTCATTTCTGAGATTGCTGAGAGAAGAAGGTCCTGTACGTCTCATTCACTGTTACGGTCCGACCGAGACGACTACCTTCGCGACAGTCTGCGAGATTACCGCAATTTATGAGACATTCGGCCGGCTGCCGATTGGCCGACCGATCGCGAACACGCAGGTGTATCTGCTGGATGGTCATGGAGCACCTGTTCCGTTTGGGGCGGTGGGTGAGCTCTACATTGGCGGGGCGGGGGTCGCGCGCGGCTACCTGAACCGTCCCGCGCTGACGGCGGAGCGGTTCGTCGCCAGTCCGTTTGTAGAAGGCGACCGGCTGTACCGGACCGGCGACCTGGCGCGGTATCTGCCGGACGGCAATCTGGAGTTTTTGGGCCGCACCGACGACCAGGTGAAGATCCGCGGCTTCCGGATCGAGCCGGGCGAGATTGCGGCACGGCTTCTTGAGCACGCATCGGTGCGCGAGGCGGCGGTGGTGGCGCGCGAGGATCGCTCTGGCGAGAAGCAGCTTGTCGCCTATGTGGTGACGGCTGACGAGTATGCCGGCGAAGCTGAGGTGGCCGAGCTTGCCGGCACGTTGCGCACGCATCTCGGTGCGCGGTTGCCGGAGTACATGGTGCCGGCTGCGTTCGTGCGGCTTGCAGGACTGCCGCTGACGGTGAACGGCAAGCTGGACCGCAAGGCGCTGCCCCCGCCGGAGGATGATGCGTATGCGCGTCGCGCCTATGAAGCGCCGCAGGGGCCTATTGAGGAGAAGCTGGCGCAGATCTGGGCGGAGCTTCTGGGGCTGACGCGGGTGGGACGCCACGATAACTTCTTTGCGCTGGGCGGCCACTCGCTCTTGGCGGTGCAACTGATGGAGCGTCTGCGGCGGCTGTCGCTTGGGGTGGAGGTGCGCACCCTGTTCGCCAAGCCGGTGCTGGCCGATCTGGCAGCAAGCCTTGGCAGCCATCGCGAGGTGGCGGTCCCGGCCAACCTGATCACAGAGCGAAGCACAGCGATCACGCCGCAGATGCTGCCGCTGATCGAGCTGGCGCAGGGCGAGATCGACCGGATTGTCGCCACGGTGCCCGGTGGCGTCGACAACATCCAGGATATTTATGCCTTGTCGCCGCTGCAGGACGGCATCCTGTTCCATCATCTGTTGGCCAGCCGCGGTGATCCGTACCTGCTGGTCTCGCTGATGGCGTTTGCCGACCGGGCCCTGTTGGAGCGCTATGTTGCCGCGGTTCAGCAGGTGGTGGATCGGCACGACATTCTGCGCACATCGTTTGTCTGGGAGGGGCTGTCGGGCCCGGCCCAGGTGGTGTGGCGGAACGCGCCGCTGGAGGTGACCGAGGTTGAGCTGGATGCGTCCGCTGGTCCTGGCCCCGAGCAGCTCAGGAGCCGGTTTGATCCGCGCCAGCACCGGATCGATCTTGGCCGGGCGCCCTTGTTGCGATTTGTGATCGCGCGCGAGCCCGGCGGCGGGCGCTGGCTGCTCTTGGAGCTGCAGCACCATCTGATCGGGGATCACACCACGCTGGACGTGATGCATGCCGAGGTCCGGGCCGTGTTGGAGGGACGCGCCCATGAGCTTGCAGCCCCGCAGCCGTTCCGCAACCTAGTGGCGCAGGCGCGCCTGGGCGTTGATGCAGAAGCGCATGAAGAGTTCTTCCGGTCGCTGCTCGCCGACATCGACGCACCGACCACGCCGTTCGGCTTGAGCAAGGTGCGCGGCGACGGCAGCGGGGCCCGTGAGGCGCGGCGAATGCTGCCGCAGGAGCTCAACGATCGGTTGCGGGCGCATGCGCGGCGGCTGGGTGTGAGCCTGGCGAGCCTGTGCCATCTGGCGTGGGGCCAGGTGGTGGCGCGCAGCAGCGGGCGCGAGCAGGTGGTGTTCGGCACGGTGCTGTTCGGCCGCATGCACGGCGGTGCCGGCGCCGACCGCACCATGGGCCTGTTCATCAACACCCTGCCTGTGCGGCTCGACCTGGACGACACCGCCGTCGCGGCGAGCGTGCGGACCACGCACGCGTGTCTGGCCGAGCTGCTGGCGCACGAGCACGCCTCGCTGGCTTTGGCGCAACGCTGCAGCGCCGTTGCGGCGCCGGCGCCGCTGTTCAGCGCGCTGTTGAACTACCGCCACAACACGCCGGCGACCATCCCCGGACCGCAGGATGTGCTGTCCGGGGTGGAATGGTTAAGCGGGGAGGAGCGCACCAATTATCCGCTGACGTTGTCAGTGGAGGATTTTGGCGAAGCGCTCGGTCTGACAGCGCAGGTGGCGGAGCCTGTCTCAGCGGATCGGGTCTGCGGCTACATGCAGCGCGCGCTCGAGCAGCTGGCTGAGGCGCTGGAGCGGGCGCCGCACACGCCGGTGCGAGAGCTGGACATCCTGCCGGCTGACGAACGGGCGTACCTGTTGGAGGCGCTGAACCGGACGGGGGCGGCGTATCCTTCGGAGAAGTGCATCCATGAGCTGTTCGAGGCGCAGGTCGCCAAGGCGCCGGACGCGGTTGCGGTGCTCCATGAGGACGAGCGCGTAAGCTATGGCGAGCTCAATGCGCGGGCCAACCGTCTGGCGCATCATCTGATCGGGCTCGGGGTGAAGCCGGACCAGCCGGTGGCGATCTGCCTTGAGCGCAGCGTGGCGATGGTGGTGGGGCTTTTGGCGATCCTGAAGGCGGGGGGCGCGTATCTGCCGCTGGATCCGGCCTATCCGTCCGGGCGGCTCAAGCAGGTTCTTGACGACGCGGCGCCACGGCTGCTGCTGGCCGATGCGGCGGGGCGCGCCGCACTGGGCCCGGATGCGCTGGCCGATGTGATGGTGGTCGATCTCGAGGTGGCGACACCGGCCTGGACGCATCTGCCAGCCTCGGATCCGGATGTGCGCACCCTCGGCCTGACCTCACGCCATCTCGCCTATGTGATCTACACCTCGGGCTCAGCCGGCACCCCAAAGGGCGTCATGGTCGAGCATCGGAGTCTGATGAACTATTTGCAATGGTCAGATCGCCGCCATTATAAACGAGGTTCGTGTGGCTCGCCCATGCTGCTACCATTCAGCTTTGACGCCGGCATTACAACCTTGTTCGGGCCTCTGTTGGCAGGGGCCAGGCTCCATCTTCTAAAATCGACTGTCCAAATCGATTGGCTGACTCCTGTAGCGCATTGTCAGACCTATGATCTGGTTAAGCTGACGCCTTCGCATCTCAGGATGCTGAACAAGCGGCTTGAAGCTTACAAGGGACCAGCTCCGACAAGAGCACTAATGCTTGGGGGCGAGGCCTTAATCCCGGCAGATATACAGCTTTGGCAAAAACGTTTTCCGAACGTGCGTCTGTTCAATCAGTTTGGTCCGACAGAAGCAACGGTTGGATGTGCCACATTCGAAATATCCAAAGCTGTCGAGAGGCTGAACTCGATCCCGATTGGCCGACCGATTGCGAACACGCGGGTGTATCTGCTGGACGGTCATGGTGAGCCTGTTCCGTTCGGGGCGGTCGGCGAGCTCTATATCGGCGGGGCCGGGGTCGCGCGCGGCTACCTGAACCGTCCCGCGCTGACGGCGGAGCGGTTCATCGCCAGTCCCTTTGTGGCAGGCGACCGGCTGTACCGGACCGGCGACCTTGCGCGGTATCTGCCGGACGGCAATCTGGAGTTTTTGGGCCGCAACGACGACCAGGTGAAGATCCGGGGCTTCCGGATCGAGCCGGGCGAGATCGCCGCGCGGCTGGTTGAGCACGCGTCGGTGCGCGAGGCGGTGGTGGTGGCGCAACAGGATCGCGCGGGCGAGAAGCATCTTGTCGCCTATGTGGTTGCGGCTGACGAGTATGCCGGCCAAGCTGTGGGAGCCGAGCTCGCCGGCACCTTGCGCGCACATTTAAGTGCGCGGTTGCCGGACTACATGGTGCCGAGTGCGTTTGTGCGGCTTGCGGCGCTGCCGCTGACGGTGAACGGCAAGCTGGATCGCAAGGCACTGCCGGCTCCGGACGATGAGGCGTATCCGCGGGCAACGTATGAGGCACCGCAGGGCGAGATCGAGACGGCGCTAGCGCAGATCTGGACCGAGCTTCTGGGTGTGGAGTGGGTCGGGCGGCATGACCACTTCTTCGCGCTTGGCGGCCATTCGCTGCTAGGGGTGCGTTTGCTGAGCCGAGCGCTAGATCTTGGGATGAAGTTTAGCGCCGCTGATCTCTTCCAAGCTCCTGTTCTGAAGGAGCTTGCATCGAAGGTTGAGTTGGATCCGCACCGCCATACAGCTGGAGTGCTATCCGTTCGTGTGACGGGATCACAACTGCCGCTCTTCTTTGTGCCGACAGGTTTGGGAGATTGTTCCTATGTCCTTAGCTTGGTGAAGGAAATGGACATAGACGCGCCCGTCTATGCTCTGCCATGGCCGTCTTTCGATGAAGTGTTTCCACCAACTCTTGAAGCGATAGCCTCGCAAGCAATCTTGGCGGTTAAACAGATTCAGCCGCGGGGTCCATATCGCTTCGCTGGATACTCTTCAGGCGGGATCCTGGCTTACGCAATTGCCCAGCGCTTACTCAGTCTCGATGAAACTGTCTCATTCATGGCTTTTATCGATGTTACGTTACCTGCAAATCGATTGAGCATATCGCCAGCCCAAATAGCACTAGAAGTGGTGCTAGAATCTCTTGAATCCTTAGACGAAGATGATGAGCGGTTGGAAGTGTTGGAACACTTTGCTAAACAAAGTTCGATTGTTCAGTTGCTCGAAAAAGCACAGCAAATTGGAGCGATAGCTCTAGATCGTGATCTCCACAATGATGCTTTCGTGTGTGAAAGAATTGCCCAATTTCAAAGGGCGCTGCGGTTGTATCAAGTTCCATCCCTGCCAGTTGAAATACATCAGTTTTATGCCACCGAGTCTCCCCTCATTGGTCGGGCACGACCGGCCAATAGTTCAATAGGTCCAGAGGCGAGTTCGCCCATGCGGGGGTGGGACCATGTCTTGAGTGCGGCGGCTGTGCATACCGTACCGATTCCAGCCAATCACGTGACCATGATAAGTATTCCGGAAAACCGCCGAGTTCTGGCTCGATCCTTATCAACAGCCTTAAATAGCTCACCGATAACACCTCTAAACGAGCATTTCTCACAGAGTTAAGCGCATCGGGGTGTCATTCGGCCCTTTAATTGCGGTTTGTTGTCAAGCTTCCATTTCTGAACTTGCCAACGGCAAGGTGGTAGCGCTCGCGCCGTCGGAGCTGGTCAGGGTTGGTGCGCGACGACGGCGCGAAGAAGGAGGTAGATCAATTGACCTAAAGCTTTCAAGCAGCCTTGCTGTGCAAGAGATGAGGGTAGGCCCCTCGGGCTCGGATTGCAGGATCAGAGTCCAAACCACCACAAGCTGCTTCGACACAACGGTCGAGGTGGTGAGCGTTGTTGGAAAAGGCGGGCGCAAGCCCGTCAGGTAAGCCTCAGGAAGGCGAGCGGAAGCGAACCGCCGATGAAGCATCGAAAACCAGTACAGACGTTGTCGAAACCAAGGGTTCAACCCTTCCTTGGGAGCAAGCCTATCGGGAGCCTGGTTACTGGATGGGTGACGACCGGTGTAGAGGCGGCGCGATCCTGATGGCAGGCTCTTACACGGAACGTGGGAACCTGGGTCGTGATGCCAAGGGAGAACCTGAAAGCGGCAGCACCGCTGAGGGGAGAGTACCGATGCACGGCGCAGGGGCGGACGGGTTCGCAGTAGTGATGAAGCCTGGTAATGCAGGTGGAGCGAAGGGACCCGATCATCTGGCCAACGACAACAGCCAACCCGCAATGGGGATGAACTGATGTCCGAGGCAAAGCCGTATGATATCTCCAAGCACCTTGTTTGGCAGGCTTGGAAACAGGTCAAAGCAAACCAAGGGGCCGCGGGCGTGGATGGCGTCTCCGTCGCGGCGTTCGAAGGACCTGAAGAGGAATCTCTACAAGGTCTGGAATCGCATGTCGTCGGGGACGTATTTTCCACCGCCTGTTCGTCTCGTGGAAATCCCCAAATCCGATGGCAAGAGTGTCAGGAAACTCGGCATTCCCGCCGTCGGAGACCGAGTGGCCCAGACGGTCGCAAAGATGGTCATAGAAAAGGAAGTGGAGCCAGTCTTCCACCCCGACTCTTACGGCTATCGGCCCGGACGCTCTGCGCTCGATGCGGTGGGGAAGGCGCGCGAGCGCGGCTGGAAATTCGATTGGGTCATAGACTTGGACATCAAGTCGTTCTTCGATACGATTCCATGGGACCTGATGGAAAAAGCTGTAGCCCACCATGTGGAATTGGGCTGGGTTCGTCTCTACGTCAGACGGTGGCTGCAAGCCACCGTGGAGCGGAAAGACGGGACCCGCGACGAGCGAACACGAGGAACCCCTCAGGGTCCTGTCGTCTCGCCCGTACTCTCCAATCTCTTCATGCATTATTGTTTCGATGCATGGATGCAACGGACCTTCTCACACCTGCGCTTCGAAAGATTCGCTGATGATGCGATCGTCCATTGCAGGAGTGAGGAGGAGGCCAAAGCCGTACTGGGAGCGATCCGTAATCGCCTTGCCGAGTGCGGTCTGGAACTCCACCCGGAGAAAACCCGGATCGTCTACTGCAAGGACAACAATCGGAGCGGAGGGTACGAGCAAATCCTTCTCGGAGCAATCGGATGGCTCTTCCGGCTCCGAATGAGCATCGGCGGATATTATTCCGAGCAGTTCACGGCAGCGAGCGAGCTTTTGCTTGCGGTAGCGGTTACCCAAAAAACCATAGTAGCGAATACGTTTGAAGCCTTCGGGCAGGACATGGATGAGGAAACGCCGAATGAACTCCCCGGCGTCCAGCGTCATTTGTAGGGTCTGGTCACATCATTTCAGCGCAGCGAACGCCTGATCAAAGCGATACTCCGGGATTCTGATCCGCTCTTTTGTAGGGTCGAAGCGGGATTCCACCTGGTCTGTGAACGGGGTGACGTTCGACAGGTCGCAGACGCGATCGATAGGCGTGCCACCGCCGAGGGCGGTATGCGGGCGGCCCCAATTCCAATGATGTTGCCATTCGGCAATCCGATCCTCGATGTCGGCGGCCTTCGGGTCGACCGTTGACCAGAACTCTTCGAGGTCTGCCCTTTGAGTCCGTTCGACTTTGCCCTTCCGATGCGGTGAGCGCGGTCTTATGGGACGGAACTTTATCGCCCAGTCCATCAGCGTTTGCTGCACAGCCTCGGCAAAGAACTCGCGGCCGCGATCGGTCTGGATGCGCTGAATCGTAAGCGCGCATTTTACTGCACAGGCTGCGCGCGCGGGTGGCCGCGGCGTGGTGTGACGCCGGGCCCCAGCGGGATCATCGGAACGGCTTGGTTGACCTGAGCGTTCGAACGTCAGCCGCTGTTCTCAGCTGGCAGGTGTGTTTGACCGGTGCAGTTGAACGGCAACAGATCTTCGATGTCGGCGTCGGGCGCACGCTGAGGCAGTTCAGTGAGCGCGTGACGTAACCATGCATAGGGATCGACGTCGCATGCCCGGCATGTCAGCACCAAACTGTAGATCACGGCGCTTGCCTTGGCGCCGGCAACGGTATCGCTGAACAGCCAACTTTTTCTTCCGGTGCAAAACGGCCTGATGTCGCGCTCCAGAACATTGTTGTCGATTGGCGCAAGACCGTCACTGGTGTAGCGGGTCAGATAGTCCCATTGGTTGCGCGCATAGGCGATCGCCTTGCCGGTCAAGCTTTCGGGCAGGACCTTCGGCGCCTGGTCGTCGAGCCACGTCTTGAAGGCGGCCAATACCGGCAGGCTATGCTGCTGGCGCAGCCGCACGGTGTATGCGGCGCGCGTTTCGCCGTCGGGCGGCGTCTGGCGCGCCACTCTCTCGACCTCATACAACGCCTCGAAGAACTTGAGCGCCTGCAATGGTGAACCGCCGGGCGTCTTCCTGGCCTTGAGCGCGTCGGTAAATTTCCTGCGGGCATGCGCCATACAGCCGAGATGGGTCGCGCCTGTCAGCGTGCGCCAGGCGTCATAGCCATCGCTCATCAACAAGCCGCGATAGCCGGCCAGGAACGCCTGCGGATACTCCTGACCGCGACCGGGCTGGTAATCGAACAGCACGACCGGCTGCGCGCAGTCCTGGCCGCTGCGGTAGGCCCACATGAAGGATTTGGCCTGCGCGTCCCGGCCCTCCTCTTTCAGAACCTGCACCCAGGTTTCGTCACCGTGGACCAGGGGCTGCGCCCTGAGCTTTTGCTGTAGCGCGTCATAGACCCGATGCAGATGCAATTCGCTCGCCCGGATCACCCAGTTGCCCAGCGTCCCGCGGCTGATGCTGATCTCGGCCCGCCCCAGCGCGTCCGCCACACGATACAGCGGCGTGCCGTCGACGTATTTGTTGGCGAGCACGAGCGCCAGCGTCGATGGCGTGGCGACGCTGCCCGGCAACGGCTGCGCCGGCATCGGCGCGGTCACGATCGGGGTGTTCAGCGCGGTGCGCTCGCAGTGACGGCACGCATATTTGAACCGCACATGTTGCAGCACCGACGCCTTTACCTCGACGTGCAACTGCTCGGTGACGGTCTCGCCCATCCGATGCATCCGATTGCGGCAGCACGGACAGTCCTTTTGATCCTCACCCAGATCATGTTCGACGCGCTGGCGCGGCAGATCGTCAGGCAGCGGCTTGCGGCCGCGTGTCTTCGGCGCCGGCTTTGGAGCCTCCGGCAATCCCATGTCCGGCACGGCGACCGCCTCGACATCGCCGTCGTCCCGGCTTTCAGCGGCGGCCTGCTCGGCTTCGTTGAAGATGCGCTCCTTGAGCTTTTCGCTCTTCGGCGCGTAGCGGTGCAAGCGCTCCAGGCGCAACTGCTCCTCAAGATGCAGGACACGTTGCGCGAGTTTCTCGTTCTCGGCCTTCAGCGCCGCGATCTCGGCCGCGTGCGCCGCGATCAGGGCTTCCATCTCGTGCGTCGTGGGCTTGCGACTCATCGTAGTCTTGAATCGAAGTCATGCCGCCGCGTCAACCGGGTTCCATGCGGTTGGCGGCGTCACCCGATAGCGGTGATGACGCCGCCCGCATCGAACACGGTCAGCCCACGCTGTGATATTGCCGCACCGGATGGCGCCGCACCGCCGCGATGTCGATGCCGTCAAGCAGCCAGTGCAGTTCCTCCGTCGTCAGCGTCAGCACCGCCTCCTGGCTTCGGGGCCAATGGAATCGGTCCGCCTCCAGCCGCTTCAACAGCATCCAAAATCCCGACCGATCATAAATCAGCAGCTTGACCCGGTCGCGGCGGCGATTGCAGAACGCGAACACCGCGCGCTGGAACGGATCCTGCCCCATCGACTGCTCGACCACGATCGCCAGGCTGTTGATCCCCGCCCGGAAGTCAATCGGCGCGCGGTGAAGGTAGACTCGAAGATCAGACGCCAGCCGGAACATCGCAACGCCCCAGCGCTTCAATCACCACCGACAGCAACTGCGCGTCGCCGCCTTCCAGCGAAAGCGTCACGCCGTTCGGCATCGATGCCGTCAGCCGCCCAGCAGAGGATCGCTCCGTAGCGCAAAGGGCGATCGCGCCGGCAGATCGGGTTGGCGACCGCGACGGCGCGCTCACCGGAATAAACGCCGGCGCAATCGCCGCCCGCGCCTCCGGCTGGCCATTCCCGTTCTGAAGTTGTCGCTTGGCCACCCACTTGCGCAGCAGGTTCGCGTTCACGCCGTGTTGCAACGCCAGCCCCGCCAGCGACACGCCAGGCTGCAGACAGGCCTCGACCAGCCGCTGTTTGCTGGCTGGGTCATAGCGACGACGGCCATTCCGCAACACGCCGAGCGTCTCAAGCTTAAAAGGGGCTTCTGGAGTGATCATCGATGGTGTCCACCTTGTTCATGGTGGACACCTCATCCCATCCGGGCTCTCAATTGCACAGGTGCGTAGAAAAAAGCGCTTACGCTGAATCGGAAACGGCGTCTCCTCAATGAGGCGCTCCAGGAAGTCCAGCGTGTTGGCCGCTGTGCGTCGGCGATAAACGCCCAGCACCTTGTAGCGGGAGCAATCGTCAATCGCCGTATACTGGTAAACGCCCGGCGCGATCTTGCAGACGTCCATCTGCACCCGGTCGCCAGGAACTGGCCGCGTGTAGCGCTTTGTGCCCTTCATCTTGCGGCGCGGACGCTTCAGTACTTGCTCACCGTGGCGACACAACGCGCGATGCAGCGTGTCGAGCGAGAGCGCAACGTCGTGGCAGCGGATCAGTTCGTTGCGCAATTGCTTGATCCCGAGCTTGCGCTCACGCCGCAGCGACAGGATCAACGACTCCTCGGACTCGAAGACCTTCTGCTTCGCCTGGCGCAGTGGCCGGCGGCTGCGCTCGACCAGCCCAGCCTCGCCGGCTTCCTGGAAACGGCGCAACCATTTGCGCAACGTCGAACGCGAAATGCCGCGGCGTCGACAGACGAGACCGGCATCGCCCGTTGCCTCGTAAAGCCTGATCCAGCCAAGGCGCATCTTCACGCGAAACATCGGGGGGCCTGTGGATTTGATGGACAGCACTACCGAGACTGGGCAAGAATCCTCGGCGCGCGATGGCGTACGATTCTTCGCATGACGATTCGTGCTTTCAAACGCGGTTCATGCCGCGAGCAGACCAGCCTCCTGCCACCGCGTATCGAGGGCTACGTCGACGCGACTAACCCGGCGGGCAATCGACGCCTACGTTGCCAACCTTGATCTGGTTGCACTTGGTTTTCGACACGCTGGGCGCCAGAGCGGAGCGGGACAGTCGCCATGTGATCCGGCAGATCTGCTGAAGCTCTATCTCTACGGCTATATCAATCAGATCCGCTCCTCGCGTCGCCTCGAGCGAGAGGCCGGGCGCAATCTGGAACTGATCTGGCTATTGCGCGGGCTCGTTCCGGGCTATCGAACCATAGCCAATTTCCGTAAGGAGAACGGGGCGGCGTTGAAGGCCGCGAACAGAGACTTCGTCTTTCTGGCGCGCGCGCTCGATCTGCTTGGCGGTGAACTCGTGGCCATCGATAGCGCCTTCTTTCGTGGCGATGCTAGCAAAGCGTGCATCACCACGCAGAGGAAGCTGGCGGAGCGCCTCAGGGCGCTCGAATGCGACATAGAAGCCTATGCAAACGCACTAGAGGCGAACGATGCGGCTGAGGCCGCGCAGATGCCCTCGTCGATCGATTGCAAAGACATACGAGAACTACCGACACCCGAAAAGCTGGCGGCACTGATGGCGAGACGAACCCGCACTAAGGCGGATCGATCGTCTGGAGGAGAACGGTGAGCTACAGTTGTCGCGCACAGACGCCGACGGGTGCCGTCCGGGATGTGGTTGGAATCCGGAGTGGGCAATCTCCGACATTGTGAAGCTATCTGATTACGCGGCGAGGTCAATTGGCTGATCGATGGGTTTGGTGGCCAGCGTCTTCCAGCCGTCGACCTTGCGCATGTTGATCTGGCCGGAAGCGAGCAAAGCCCAGAACAACATTGCCGCGGTGTCCGCTGATGGCAACACGGTCTGCGTCTTGATCCGTCGCTTGAACTCTTCGTGCTGCCGCTCGATTGCATTCGTGGTGCGCGCGCTCTTCCATTGACTCGGCGGCAGTCGCGTGAAGGTGAAGAGCCGGTCGCCGGCTTCCTGCAGGCTGTCGGCCACCGCACGATGCTTGAGCCGCCATTTGCGGATGAAGGCCTTGCGCCGCGCCTCGATCTCCTCGCGAGTCGCCCCGTAGATCATGTCGTTGTAGTCGGCGGTGATCTCCTCATGCAGGCGCTCGGGCGCATGCGCCAACAGGTTGCGGTGCTTGTGGACCGTGCAGCGCTGCACTGGCACGCCGTCCCATACCGCGGCGATCGCAGCCTCAAGCCCTGGCGCGCCGTCGACGATGAGGAACTCGGGCCGCCGCAGCCCACGCCGGATAAGATCGTCGAGCACGGCACGCCAGGCTTCGGTGCTCTCGCCACCCATACTCTTGATCGCGAGCAACACTTTCTGACCGTCCGCACGCACACCGATGATGACCAGCAGCGAGATGGCGGTCGCCTTGCGGTCGAGCCGCACCCGCACCACGGTGCCGTCGAGAATCAATCGCACGATCGGCTCCGCGGCCAGCGGGCATTCCAGGCGTCCCAGTCGCTCTTCACCTTGCGCCACACCCGGCTCACCGTGTCCTTGCCGACTGCGCCAGCGAACAGAGCGCTGAGCGCCCGGCGCACACGGCGCGTGTTGGTGCCGGCCAGGTAGCAGCTGGCGATCAGCGCGTCAGCGGCCAGCGTGCGGCGCTGGTAGGCCCGCAGCGATTGGCTCTTCCACTCGGTGGTCTTGCCGTCGGCCGTGTTGAGCCGCGCGCGCGGGACCGCGATCTCAATCGGCCCGAAGCTGCCGGTCAGCGACCGCGGCCGGCTGCCATGCCGATGCCCCGTAATGCCGGCCGTTCCCTCGCGGCCGGCCATCTTGCTGCGTTCGTAGCGCGGGCGCGCAAGGGCCACATCGAGCTCGCTGCGGATCAATTCTTCAATGAATTCCCGCGCTCGTTCCCGCACCGCAGTTTCGATCGGATCGAACCAATCGTCGAAAAGCTGGGGAGCCGTCTCGTCTCCACACTGCGGCGAATGCGTCTTCGTGATATTGCTGCTCATGGCGTGGTCTCCGGTCCGGCGCTCCAACGCCGGATGATTCGAGGTTGATCACCTCGGAGACTACGCCACCTTCAATTCCACCAACCCCGCGACGGGACCGACGCCGACGCTCGCCTCTTGACGAAGGGAGGCCACACAGTTGCCGGATATAATGTACAGCTCGCTGTCGACGAAAAACACAAGCTGATCGTCGCCAGCGAGGTGGTCAATGACGGCAATGACAGTGCCCAATTATATGCGATGGCAGCGGCGGCCAAGGCGGCCCTTGGGGTAGCAACACTGACGGCAGTGGCTGATGCCGGATACTACAACGGTGAGACGTTGAAGGCCTGCGAAGCGGATGCGGTCACTGCCTATGTCCCGCCAGCGGAACGGAATCAGCGCCTCGCTGCACAGGGACGTTTTGGTCGTGGTGATTTCCACTATGACGCCGATACCGATGTCTACCACTGTCCGGCAGGAGCACGGCTCAAGCCGATCAATGGTCGCAAACAGGATGCTGCCGGCAAATTACAGATCCGTTATGCGGCCCGCGTTGCTGCTTGTGGCTCCTGCTCTTTGCGCGCGGCCTGCCTGACGGAAAAGGCGAAGCTGCGGATCGTTTACCGCTGGGAGCATGAGAACGTTGTCGAGCGACATCTGGCCCGGATGCGCGATGCCGGCGCAATGATGCGACGCCGTTCCGCCGTGGTCGAGCACCCCTTCGGCACACTTAAGTGCCGCGCTGGATACCGACATTTCTTGCTGCGTGGCTTTGACAAGGTGCGCGGAGAGTGCAGCCTGATGGTGCTGAGCTATAACTTCACCCGGGTACTCAACATATTCGGCATTCAGGGGTTCATCGCAAGCCTGGCCAAGTAATCGCGAGGGCCGGCGTGATTCCATATCAAGAGAACGCGACTGCCATAGACTCGTAGAAGCAGAAGTTGCCCGGCACGGACTGCTCTGGCTGCCCCGACTTCGATCCTGTCAGGCTTTGCGAGACGTTCTTGCCCAGTCTCTGCCTCCGGACCAGACAGATGAAAGTGGCCGCCCCGTCAGCTTCTCGTCAGGCGGATGCGGCATACGCGATATACTGATGCTCGTGGAAGAGGCGACCAGTATCGGCAAGCTGGTCGCCCGCGCACTGGCACGAGCTTCGGCGGCACGCGGTGTATGCTCCACGGCGACGCACCGCGTGCCGATTTTCCACCGTTGTGGCGGCACGGCCTCTCGAATTGCAGGACGGTCGAACCGCTGGCGTTGTAGCGCGAGCGCCGCTTATCGAGCGGGCGAAAATCAGCAAGGCAAAGAGCCTCACGCGCTTGCGTGCCGGCCGAAGCGTTGCGTCTCGCGGTGCTTGCGCCACGCGGCTGCCTCGCTCTCACCGACCTCGTCTTTGATCCGGCGCATCTCGTCTTGGATGAGCGCCGCACGCCGCCGGGCTGTGGCTTTTTGTTCGGTCAGGTCTTCGGCCTCGATCAGGAAGAGACTCGACCTGCTCGTGTATGATCCGGGCGAGGCGCAGGGCCTCTTCTTTGAGATCGAGGAGCCGGCGCGCTTCGTCGCTAAGGCGCAGATCAGACATGGCGCTGAGCCTCCCGGAGCTGGGCCAGGCGAATTGGCTGGAATTGTTGATGCTCGGTGAAGCTGAGCGCCGGGCCGCAGCGAAGCCATCGAAGGGCTAGCCCCTAGCGAAGCCATCCCGTCGGACGAGCAAGAGCCGCTGAGTCGCTGGTCGGCTGTGCATCGGCCTCCAGCATTTCGAGCTGATGCGCGATGGCGGCCGGTCAACCCCGCACGAGGTCGGGGTAGAGCTGCCGAACCGTCCGCCGCGCTCGCCGTAGCGCGTCCATCTGGGCCGCAAAGAGCCGGTCTGGCTCGGCCGATTTGATGACACGCTCAGCCAAAACATCATCGTCGCCGATCTCGATAGCGAGCCGCTGCCCGATAGGCCTCCCACAGGTCTTGGGTGGCATCGTCGAGCGCGCGTTGCAATTGGTCGGGGCTGATCGGCGCCAAGCCGAGGATTGACGTGTCGGTGAAATATTCGTCCCCGTACAGGAGGCGAAGCGCGCTCAACTTGTTAAGGCCCTCGTGTCCCTCAAGCACCGTCAGATAGAAGAAACTGACCGGCCGCTTGTAGAGGTCGGCAATATCCAACACCTCGGCGAAGATCGGCGTCTCGTCGCCCTTTTCGAGCGCGCTGAGGCGATCTTCGGGATTTCCCGCTCAATCAATTGCAAGAAACCGGGCTGCCAGCCCCGCCAACCGCCGGCGCGCCGGAAGGGCGCCGTATGCGGCGCGGCGATCCTGTTTGTCGCGCCATAGCCGTACGCGTTCTGGACCCATTTCGCAGCAATCGGATGTTGCGCCTCCCCGCAACCACCGATGCTTGCGATAGCAAGCCATCCAAAGCCCCGACCTCCGAAAGGAAGTCGTGGTTTTTCTTGCCCGCCGCAAAGCGCAGGATCGCGGCTAGGTCCCCGCGCAATACGATCGCCAGCTCTTCGCCATCGGGGAGGAGCGTTACCTGGTCGACCAACGCGCGCAAAACCTCCGCTGCTTCGGCTCTTCCGCCTTCACCTTGCAGGCTCTCGTACAGGGCGGCCACGCGTTGACGGTAGATCTCCGCCATATTTGGGTGAAGGAGGGGCGGCGGCTCCTCCGCGCTCGCGAGCAGGTCGACCAACTCGGCCTTGCGTGCTTCCAGGGCGCCAATCTTGTCCTTCAACTTCGCTCCCGGCACACCCTCAAGGATGGCTTGAATCGCCTTATCCAGCTCGCGGTCAGTGCGCTCGAGTTCGCGCCTTTGCGCCTCAATATCGGCTCCGCGCTCGATCCTCAGCCGATTCACCTCCCGGGTAAACTCTTGGCAAAATTCCTTGAACAGCTCGGGTTCCATGAGATGCGTGCGGAGACCGCTGAGTACGGACGCCTCCGACGCGTCGCGCCGGATGTTCAAGCGGTTATTGCACGTTCCCTTGTTGCGCGCCGTTGCGCAGCCGAGCAGGTCCTTCGAAATCATCGTGTACCCGCCGCCGCAGCATCCGCACCTCACAAGCCGGCGAAGAGGTATCTGGGCCGGCGGCGATCGTTAAGCTTGTTCTCGCCAGGCGCTGACGGCTCGTAGGCGAGTGTCTGCTGACGCGCCTTGACCGCATCCCACGTTTCCTGATCGACAATGCGCAGCTCGGGAACTTCTTGGATCACCCATTCGGATTCGGGGTTCAGCCGAGAAACGCGATTTCCGGTGTCAGGATCTTTGAGATAGCGGAGCCGATTCCACACGAGGCGGCCCACATAGAGCTCGTTGTTGAGGATGCCAACGCCGCGCTTTGGGTTTCCCTGAACGGTCGATGGCCCCCATTCAGCGCCTTGCGGTCCAGGCACACTTCGCGGTTCAGCTCGAAAGCGATCGTGCGCGAGGACTTGCCGGCGAGGTAGTCTGCGAAGATGCGGCGGACAACAGCCGCTTCGGCCTCGTTGATGGTGCGGTCACCTCGGATCGGCTCGCTATTAGCCGCGAATTGCTTGACGACGTCATAACCAAAGCACAGCCCGCCGCCTGACTTGCCGTCCGCGACGCGGCCGCGCAAGCCTCGCCGAGTCTTGTCGGCCAGGTCCTTCAGGAACAAGGCGTTCATCGAGCCCTTCAGTCCGACGTGGAGATGAGTGACGTCTCCCTCCGAGAGGGTGACGATCCGTACGCCAGCGAAGGCCATGCGCTTAAAGAGCCCGGCCATGTCCTCCTGATCGCGGCTGAGGCGGTCCATCGCCTCGGCAAGCACCACCGCAAACTTTCCGCGCATGGCGTCGCTGATCAGTTCCTGGATACCGGGGCGAAGCAGCGATGCACCGGAGGTCGCCCGGTCCGTGTAGCTGTCGACCACCGCCCAACCTTGCTTCTCGGCGTGGAGACGGCAGAGCCGCAACTGATCCTCGATCGAGGCGTCGCGCTGATTGTCGGACGAGTAGCGGGCGTAAAGTGCGATCTTCATGACGCCTCCTTAATCCGGGAGACGGTCACGCTTCCGGCTGTTCGCTTCAGCTTGGACGAAATCCTGCGCGGCTTGCCGCGCGAGCAACCGCACCAGATTGATAAGGCGAGAATCAGGTTTGGACGCGACCAACGCAACCGTGGCTCCGGGCGCCGCATCGGCGACCACGCGAAGCTTTTCGGCGGTCGTTCCTCTCGCTCGGGCCACCGCCACGTCCTTGCCATTGCGCGGATTGCTCCGCATCCTGACAAAGATGACGAAATGCGCTCCCAAGGCAAGAGGAAAGATCTTGTAATATCAATACGTTGCATCGTAGTCCCGCGCCGATCCGAGATGAGAGGCGTAGCAGATCGGGATGTCGCAAAGTGGGGCGCACAAGAAATATTTTCGTGATGACTTGATCGCGACTCCGGACACAGCTCCGCCCTCTTATTGTCTCTGCTGCTCTCAACGTCACAGGAGAGTCGCGGTCTTGCAGCGAGCCGAAGATTCGGCTATATATCCAGATATACTATGGAGGCGGTCAGTGAGCAAGAGCGCACAGAAAAGAGCGATCGAAAATTACCGATCCCGGCTGACGAAGCGTGGCATTGTGCGGTTCGAACTCCAGGCCCTTGAGACCGACCGCGACCTCATCAGAGTGCTTGCGCGCAAGCTGAGCGAGGAAGGGCCGGAAGCTGGTAATCTCCGGCGCACGGTTCAACAGGCCGTTTCTGGCGAGCCCCCCAAGCCCGGTGGCATCTTGAACGCATTGCGCCGCTCGCCACTCGTCGGCGCCGATCTCGACCTGACGCGCCCGCGCGAAGAAGGGCGCAAGGTCGACCTGTGACGCGCTATCTTCTCGACACCAACATCATCAGTAACGTCGTCAAGCCGCAGCCGTCAGAGTCGCTACTGGCTTGGATGGCCGCACAGCGCGATGAGGATCTGTTCATCGCATCACTGACGGTCGCGGAGATCCGGCGCGGCATCCTTGAAAAGCCACGCGGGAAGAAGCGGGACGCTCTCGATGCATGGTTCTCCGGTCCGGAGGGGCCTCAGGCCTTGTTCGCGGGCCGCATTGTGCCATTCGACGAGAAGGCCGGGCTTATCTGGGCGCGCCTGATGGCGGAGGGCAAAGTCGCCGGACAGCCGCGTAGCGGGCTCGACATGATCATCGCAGCCGTCGCGGCGGCTAACGAATGCACTGTCGTAACGGATAACGAGAGGGATTTCGCCGGAACTCGGATCATAAATCCGATGCGCGGCGGCGCGTCGTGAGCTGCATCCGGTCCATCGACCTGCGCCTCACTGACGGCCTCGTCGACTTTGTCCGAGGTCCCGGCTTCGTGCTGGTTTTTCCGGCGCCGGCCTCGCCGACTTCTTTGTCTCCGAGCTGAAGGTCAACATCGACGATCTCAAATAGGCGGCGCACGGTGGCTCCAAGAGCAAACGCCTTCGCTACTTCCTCCAGAGCTGCGGCTCAAGGTTCGTTTCCGAATAACCTTCAATGAAGGCAAGCGCGCTAGGTCTTCTCTCAAGTTTAGCCGGTGATCTCAAGAGGCTGTGCTTTCGCCGCTAATGCTCCTCGCACCGGCTTCAGTGCTCCGCTTCGTTCCGTGCAAGAAAATTTAGCGTTCCTTGTTGGAGGGTAGAAAACTTTCCGACGAACAGGCTGGGGGCAATGTTCTGCCACGGCATAGCTGTAGCGAGAATGATCTGGTGGTCGACGGGGGCTGTCGCGGAAATCTCAATGACTTGCCTCTGAAAGTTATGGCTGCGTTCCTGCTCCATTCCCTTGTCCTCCGTAATGTCGATCATCAGAAAGCGGGGGTGGCGGAACATCGGATCAGCAAGAGCCGCGCTTAGGAAACCCATAAGGAAGGCTGTCTTTAAGACCACGCGAGAGCTGGCCGAGAAGTAGGTGTGATCATCCACCGTGATGGAGTTCTTGGCGAAAGAGAACTCGACACGTTTGGGGTCACCGAAAGAATCTTGGCGCTTCAAATCTCCACGGAGGATCTTGACTATGTTCTTCGCAATGCTTGCCTTCGCAGTCCGCAGGCGATCGGTCTGGCCTAGCTGCAACGCACTGATGCGAGCTCCAAGCGCCTGAATTTCTTCATCCAGCTTTGCCTTCTTTTCGGATAGGTCACCAATCTTGTTAGCTACTTTCCGGCGCAAAATTTGGTCTGGTTAGCCTTTGAATAGAATCGGCCGGTGGGCTGAAAACTGCAAGGTCGGACGGAATTGCAGTTGACGTTGGTCGCTGCCGCTGATTCATTCTTGCGGATGAAACGCGCGCAAGCTCTCCGGGCCCGCCAGAAGCTGGCCGGCAAATTGCCGGTCACCGGCGAGATTCTGCGTGGCTCGCTGCTGGAGCGTACTGTCCGACATACCAAAGATTGCCCGAAATGCGCGCGCGGCGAAGGGCACCAGGTCTTCGTGCTGACGGTGAGCTACGCCGGTGGACGAACCCGGCAAATCAGTGTGCGCCGCGAACGGGTTCCCGAGGTTCGCCGCTGGCTCGACAATTATCAGAAGCTGAAGGAGGCGATCGAGACGATCTGCGAGCTCAATCACGATTTGCTGCGTCCGGAGAGAGCCGCGACAAAGCGCCGAGCACGCGGGGGCAAGAGCTGTGATTAAGATGCGGCGGGCGCAGCTGAGCTTCGGCGACGGACTGATCACTGAGGAAGTGAGCGATCTTCGTGAAGACTGGATGACACACGCCGACCAAGTGCTGGCGGACGAACAAATCGTAGCTGCCGTGTACGAAGCGTTGGCGAAGCGGCATCCCAAGAGTCGCAGCCGCGGCCGACCGGGCGCTCCAGCCGAAGTGGTGCTCCGCTTGTTGATTCTCAAGCACATCCGTAACTGGAGCTATGGCGTGCTGGAGCGCGAAGTGCGCGCCAATCTGGTGTACCGGGACTTCACCCGCGTCGGCGCCGCCAAGACGCCCGATGCCAAGACCATGGGGCGCTGGGGCGTGGCGGTGGGGCCGGACGTGGTCAAACAGATTCACGAAAGGCTGGTAAAGCTCGCACGAGACAAGGGGGTGACGGAAGGGCGCAGAATGCGCGTGGATACAACGGTGGTGGAGACCAACATCCACTATCCGACCGACTCGAGCTTGTTGGGAGACGGTGTTCGGGTGCTGATCCGCACCATGAAGAAGATCACAACGATCGCTGGCGAGGTCGGAGCCGCGCTGTCCGACCGTAGCCGGACCGTGAGGCTGCGGGTGCTGGACATCGCGCGCGCGGCGCGCTCCAAAGCCAAGCAGAGCCGGGAGAAGCTCACGCGGGCGTATGGCAAACTGCTCAGTTCGACCAGCCGGGTGGTGGGACAGGCGAAGCGGTTCTCCAAGGAGATCGCCGAACGAGTGAAGCGCGCCTCGAGCGCCCGCAAGCAGCTGATGCTGGAGGGCCTGCGTCAGGAACTCGATGCGATGGTGCCGCTCATCAAGCAGGTGATGAAGCAGACCAGAGCGCGCATCTTCCGTGGTGATACGCGCTCTGAAGGCAAGATCCTCAGCCTGTTCGAGCCATCGACAGAAGTCATTCGCAAGGGCAAAGCGGGCAAGCCCAACGAGTTCGGCAAGATGGTGAAACTACAGGAGGCCGAAAACCAGATCGTGATCGACTATGAAGTCTACGCTCAGCGACCGCACGATTCGGAGCTGCTGATTGCAGCCATCGAAACGCATCAAACGATGCTCGGACGTGCGCCACGCCTCGTGGCGGCAGACGCCGCCTTTTACTCCGCAAAGAATGAGGCAGCCGCGAAAGCGAAAGGCGTCAGACGCGTCTGCATCCCCAACCGCTCAACCAAGAGCATTGAACGCAGGTGCGAGCAGAAAAAGCGCTGGTTCCGTAACGGCCAAAAATGGCGGACCGGATGCGAGGGCCGCATCAGCGTAGCCAAGCGGCGACATGGGCTTAACCGTTGCCGCTACAAAGGCGAGGCCGGCATGAAGCGTTGGGTCGGCCTCGGTGTCGTCGCCGACAACATCGTCAATATCGGCCGTGCAATGGAAAAGCGGACCGCCCCATAGACAGCCTCGCCATCTGACTCTGCAACACTCCGCCGGTCACCTCCGGCGACTTTTGCGTTGCCGGACGCCCTCGGCCACTCTCTCCAAAACATCAATTTTGCGCCGGAAAGTAGCTAGTCTGACCTGTCTTTCGATGTCTTCGATAGACTTATCTATGTAACCGAGCTTGCGCTGGAGCCCGCGTATCTCTTCACGGGCCTTCGATGTCGGTACGGCGCTTAGGTCCGCAAGCTCCTTCGATTTCAGGCGCCAAGTACTCTGCAGCGAGCTTAGCTGAGCTTGATGAAGCTTGAGACGTTCTGCTCTGATGTCCTGCAAACGCTCGGATTGTTTGATTTGGATCGAAAGCTCGTTGATGAGTCCTACGACCCGGTCACGCGCGCGCTCGGAATCGAGCGGCGTCTTGCAAAGGTAACACGCCGCGACTTCGTCACTCTGTTCTAGTCTAGATCCTGCACACCACAAGCAGAGTGGGAGCAACGCCACAACGACGGCCGTTCGAGCTGCGTTGCAGATGGCGCGAGCGTCGTGTGTTCGAGAGGTGATATGAGATCTCGATTCCTTTTCTGGGGTGCCGCAACGAGTTGCACTCGTGGGATGCGGTGTCACTTATTCGGCAGATCTGGAGCCGGCGATGAAAGTCCCGCCAGCACTGTGGAGCTGGACCGGAGGCTATATCGGCGTGCACGGCGGTAGTGGCTATGGCCGCACATCCTTCAGTGACCCCTACGGCCCGTTAATCGATGGCGACATCGTCAGTACGCCCTGCGTTCCTGGCCGGAGATGGCAAACTGGCAAGATCCATATTGATGGCCGCCGCAAGATCGTTTGGTGCCCTGGTCGTGCGGTCGCCCACCGAGATCGTGGTTGCGGGAACACGTTCCAACGGCAGACGGCACACTGATTGCTAGGGACGCGGCGCAGAGCCGTTGGTTGCTGCGGATTCTGGAGGGCGGCAGCGACGCCCGCCAAGTCCGGATGGAATGTAGGCAGCGTTGTGCGCGACGAGGTCGCTTCGCTCTTCGAATCTGTGAGTGAGAATGAGGATGTTATGCCGAAAACTACCGATGGTAAGGTCAAGCAGGGGCGGTGATAGATGGCAACCGAACAATAACGAGTTCGCTGTCACAATTTCGCGGGATCGATCATATTGCGGCTGTGCTCGACCTTGAAGCCTCCATTGAGTTCTTTCGGGACGTGCTGGGTTTTGAATTGAAGCGCCGGTTTCACATCAAGGGTCGAGCGACCGGCATGCTATCCGCCGAGCTCGAGACCCGAGGAATCAGGCTTGTTCTGTGCCAGGGCACTGAGCCCGACGTCTCAGGTCTCGGAGCTCGTGCGCCATCACGGCGTTGGAGTTGCTCATATCGCTCTTGACGTCGATGCTGCTGTAGAGGCTCTAGAATCTCGTGGCTTGAAAGTCGATACGAGTGTGATTCGAGGCCCTGGACTGACGCAGGCCTTCTCAAGTCGGTCCATTGAAACGGGGCTTAGCTTCGAAATCATTCACCGAGACGGAGGGACTGGCTTTCTCGAATCGAATGTCCAGCAGCTTTTCGACCAACTTGAGCAGTCTGGAAAATATTGAGCAATAAGCCGGGTACACCTCGACGAGTCATGTCGGGCACCGGTGTGACTTTATCCTTCCACGCTTCTCCAAGACTCCAGGATGAATGTCAGGTCGCAAAAATCAGTAATGAACTTCCTGAACGAAGTCTCCAGTCTGTTTCCGTCGGCTGTCTCGCTAGCGTCTGGCAGACCGACCGGTTCTTCGATAGGATCAATCCCCAGGTTTTGTTGAATGCGGTGGACGTGTATCGAAGCGATTCAGTTGGTGGTCACGGGGGCGCCCAGGGATGGGCTCACTTGTTACAGTATGGACGATCGGACCCAAAATTGTGGTAATTGAAAGCTCACCACCTCCTCAACGGAGGAAACCCAGTTTCTCAACCAGACTTGGTGGCAGCCGTCAGCTTCGCAGCCTCGCGCCGCGCTTCCTGCTGCATGTCTAGAACAAGGAATACGACCTTGACTGGCGCATGCGGAGGCTCGTATTCGGCGACAAAGCCTCGGCCGCGAGTCCGACCGCTTGATGTCCTCGCGATACTTATGCTTGAATGCAGGAGGAGCCGCCTTTTCCGCCATTTCCTTCAAATATTCGATCACTTCCTCCACATCTTTGATGTAGGCGTAGGTCAGGTGAAAAAAGACCATGCAATGGTCATAGGCGAACAGCTTTTGAAAGTGGCTGGTCAGCTGCTTTTGCATCGACTCCTGCCTGATCGGCCGACCGCAGACCACCGCCTCCATGACGGTCAGCGTTATGCCATCCTTGTGTACCGCAAGATCGCGTTCGCCGGGATTTCCGTTGGCGGTCCAGCCTCCCTTTGACTGATCTGCTGGCTGAGCAATAGTCAAATGGTGTCGTCCCCAGCAGTCGTGCCCCTCGCTGATCACCACTCAGAGCTTGTGAAGCGCGCGCTTGAATCAGTGCGATAACCAAGCCGTCTCGTGGAAGCGCGGACACATGCTTGGCGCCTGTGCGTCAGGTTAAGGTCAGCTAATCTGTATATCAGGATTGAGCGGCACTCGCTCGACAACGTGCAATCTGCCGATAGGGAAGGAATCTGATGTACGGTCGAATCGTTGCCTCATCCGAGCAGTCTATAAGCACTAGCGAGGTGGATGAATCGAGAGACTCAGAAGATGGCCTTCGCTTTGCAGAAACGATTGCAGGCATGGAGCTAGGTGATGATCAAGCGATGCAACATCCAGGGGGCGCTCAGGACGACGTACACTCAAGTATGTCGCGAGCCAGTTCTGGCCGGCAGACGGATCAAGCGGAATCGTCCGGCGCATTGCGCTCGGAACTTCAAGCGTGGTGCAATCGAGCACCCACGAAAGACAACTCATCATTCTTTCTCAGCAAACTGTGTTGTGCTCCATCGACGTCAGATGAAGCAAGTGCGTCGCAATCACGCGAGCAAAGGCAAGCGGCCATGGATCACATCCTGCGCTGTTTTGACGAAGGTGGGACGGACGTAGATTTAAGTGGCCTGAATTTGTCGCAGCTGCCCCCTGGGCTCAATCGGATTCGTCGCCTGCGCCGCTTGGATATTTCGGAGAACGCCGCGCTCACCCAGTTGCCCAACGAAATTTCCCAGTGCACGCGTTTGACGGAGCTCATTGCGGACAATTGCTCAATTGTCGAGCTGCCTCGTAGTATTGGGATGTAACCACGCTTTCACTATCATTCAACCCATTGCGTGGATTGCCGGATGAAATAGGCGACTGCGAAGCGCTTGAGAAACTTAGCTTGGCAGGCTGCAAGCTGCGACTGCTACCCAGCACACTGGGAAATCTTCAAAATCTTTCGACGCTAGATTTGGCATCAAATAGTGAATTGAGCAATCTTCCCGACATGAACCTTGGAAATTTGGCGGTCTACGTTACAGGGACACAGCTGGCACTCATGTCCCGGGTATTCCGGTCTCCGGCGTTAGGGCATCCGGAGCGCTTGTCTTTGTCTAGAACATGTGAGGAAATAAAACGCAGGTGGAGTCAGGTCGGAAGCGAGTTATCCGCCGATGCGGGCTTCCGCATAGACAAGCTTCGGTGTTCCGCTTCCACAACATTGGTGGAGAATCATGAAATGGCCTCTTCATGGCAGCATGCTGCAGCCACAGTGCAGGAGTGGGCGGAGAAGAATTCCCCATTCACGAAAGAAGGCATTTTAGAAGGCATTTTAGACTAAATCGTATATTGCTGGGAAATGCGGATGAGGCTACGCGCCTCGGCGTTCTGCGAAAGGTGGTTGTGCAGGCTGCAGACGGGAATACTTGGACTGCCAAAAGATATCCGCCACCTCAAACACTTTCCAAAGAAATGGCCGCTTTCGCCGATTGGGCCGCAGGCAACGAGCGCGACTTGGCATCCAGTGATCCCATGGCCGTGGTGGAGTTCGCGGCTCAGGTCCATCAGCGGCTGGCCAGTCTGCATCCCTTTGAGGATGGCAACGGACGAACCGCTCGCTTGGCAATGGACTGGGTGCTTTTGCGGCACGGACTACCGCCGTCACCGCCGATTGGACCAGCTAGCCGCACCCCGGCCGTGTTCTTAGGGGCTCGGCAAACTCAGATTGAGGATGTCGTACGAGAGACAGTTCAAGGCATGGAGGCTGCGCTTCGAGAAGCGGCGCCCGAGTTCGACGCCAAACTCGTGTTTTCGGCCGGATAAGCGATTTCATCTCGACAAAATCAATGACCTGCGCGGGCCGAGGGAACTTGTTGTAGTGGCGATGTATAGCAGGCCGCTGGAACACCCACCCCGGTCCGCAGCCTGACACGTATGCTGTCGAACCAGCTGCCCCCAATGGCTTGGCTAGTTGCGAGCTCGCCGCCGTCCGGAAGGGCCGTATTGGCCTCAGTCAAGGCCGTTCTACCCAAGTAAATTAAATTACGCCGACGTTCGCCGTTACTGACCGCGAATCAGGCCTCACCAACCTCAAAGAATCGTTCGTAAGGTCCGTCTGCGAAGTGCCGCCGCAGCTCATGAAAGTTCTGTACGGTTTGGTCTAGCGTAAGCGGCGTGCCTTCCGCACCTTGTTCGGCGTGAGCTGATCGGCAACATGCGAGCCGTCATATACAGTTAAGGCTCGCATATATGGTTGACGATATGGTCGACGCTTCGGAGCCCCGGGGCCGGGTGGATATCCAAGTCGGAGCGGGGCGTCGGCGGCGGTGGAGCGACGCGGTCAAGGGACGGATCGTGGCGGAGTCGTATGCGCCGGGCGCAGTCGTGTCGGAGGTGGCGCGCCGGCACGACCTCTCACCGCAACATTTGTTCGCTTGGCGCAAGGCCGCGCGCGCCGGTCTGCTGAGCTTGCCGGCGGAGGATGCGCCACTCTTCGTTCCGGTGGTGTCGGAGCTGCGTCCCGCTGGGATGTGCGTGGAAGCGGCAACGCGGAACGCGATAACGATCAGCATCGAGATTGGTGATGCGGTGGTTCGGGCCGCGGCGGGGGTCGATCCGGCCTGGCTGCGCGATGTGCTGCGGGCCGTGAGGGCGACCGCATGATCGCGGCTTCGGCGGGCGTGAAGATCATGATCGCGACGCGGCCGGTCGACTTCCGTAAAGGTGCTGACGGTCTCGCCGCGCTGGTGCGCGAGCAACTCCACGATGATCCATTCGCGGGAACGATTTTTGTCTTCCGTTCAAAGCGAGCAGACCGTTTGAAGATTTTTGCCTGGGACGGGTCCGGGCTTGTGCTGCTGTGGAAGCGGCTGGAGCATAGTGCGTTCCGCTGGCCGCCGATCAGCGATGGCGTGATGCGCTTGTCTGCCTCACAGCTCGCTGCGCTGATGGACGGCCTGGACTGGTCGCGCCTGCATACCCGCGACATTGCTCAGCCGAGCGCAACGTCATAAACCCTGTGACCAATTGAATCACGTCGGCTGCAATATTCCACAACGGCCCGCGAATCAGCTTGAGTGCCGGGCGTGAGCGAGACCACGGATCAACTTCCGACCGATATCGAGGCGCTGCAGGCGCTGGTTGCGGCGGCACGCGCGGAGCGCGACGCGGCGATCGCAAAGTGCGACGCGGCGATCGTCGAACGCGACCAGGCGCTGTCGCAAATGGATCGCCTTCAGCATCTCTTGCGCCAGCTGCAACGCGCGCAGTTCGGTCGCCGCTCGGAGAAGCTCGATCCTGAGCAGTTGCAGCTGGCGATCGAGGACATCGAGCAGGCCATTGCCAGCGACGAGGCGGCTCAGGACCGGAAGGACACGGCAGGCGCACGCCAGCGTGCTGAACGGCGCCGGGGCAGCCGTGGTGCGCTTCCGGCCCATCTGCCGCATATCGACGTCACGATTGCCCCGGAGGTGACCTGCTGTCCGTGCTGTCGCGCGCCTCTGCATGTGATCGGTGAGGAGACCTCACGGCGGCTCGACGTCGTCCCGGCGCAGTTCCGCGTGATCGTCACCCATCGTCCCAAATATGCCTGCCGGGCCTGCACGGATGGCGTGGTCCAGGCGCCGGCACCAGAGCGGCTGATCAAGGGCGGCTTGCCGACCGAGGCGATGGTCGCCCATGTGCTGGTCGCCAAATATGCCTGGCACCTGCCACTGTATCGGCAGGCTCAGATGCTGCTGGCGCAGGGTATCGACATCAAGCGCTCGGTTCTGGCGTTCTGGGTCGGCTATGCGGCCGCGGAGCTTCGTCCGCTCTGGCTCAGGCTGCGCGAGACCATTCTGACCGCGGGCAAGATCGCGGCGGACGAGACCACAGCGCCGGTGCTCGACCCCGGCCGCGGCCGCACCAAGAAGGGTTTCTTCTGGGCAATCGCGCGCGACGATCGGCCGTGGGGCGGAGCTGACCCGCCGGCAGTGGCCTACACTTATGCACCTGGTCGCGGAGCCGTCCACGCGCTCAAGCTGCTCGACGGTTATCGCGGCATCGTGCAATGCGACGGCTATACCGTCTACAAGACCATTGCCAACACCGCGCCTGACGCGGCGATCACGCTCGCCTTCTGCTGGGCTCATCTGCGGCGGCGCTTCTTCGACGTTGTCCAGGACGGTCCTGCCCCGATCGCGAGTGAAGCGCTCGAGCGTATCGCCGCTCTCTATGCCATCGAGAAGACGATCACGGGCCGCAGCGCCGATGAGCGCCGTGCCGTCCGCCAGGAGCGCAGCAAGCCGCAGGCAGCGGCGCTCAAGGCCTGGTTCGAGCAGCAACTCACCCGCGTCTCGGGCAAAGCGACAATCGCCGAGCACATCCGTTACGCCTTGAACCACTGGGTTGGCCTGACGCGCTTCCTCGACGACGGTCGCATCGAGCTCGACACAAATATTGTCGAGCGAAGCATCCGTCCTCTTGTCCTTAATCGCAAGAATGCGCTGTTCGCGGGGCATGATGAGGGCGCGGAGAACTGGGCCTGCATCGCTTCGCTGATCGAGACCTGCAAGCTCTGCGGTGTCGAGCCGCAGGCCTATCTGACCGACGTCCTCACCAGACTCGTCAACCTCTGGCCGTCCTCGCGTCTGGACGAACTCATGCCCTGGGCGTGGCGCGCCGAGCAAACTAACAGCCTCGCCGCTTGATGAACTCGCTTCCTGGATCGCGACCGCTCCAGCAGGCCTCCTCCTCGCCACCGGCTCCGTGTGTTCCGACAACTTCAACAACCCGTCGCGCACCGCCCTGCGCCAGGTCGACAAATGCTGTGGCGACAGACCGTAGCGCCGCGCGACGTCCGAGACGATCGCGCCCGGCACAAAGGATTCCGCAACGATGCGTCCCTTAACCTCGTCGCTCCAGCGTCGCCGGACCCGTCGCTGAGATGCGTCGACAACACGCCCGATCATCTATGCACACCGCCCTCGTCAAGACGGAACGCATATTGCCGATCTGCTCAACAGCAACAAGGTGCGGGAGACACGCCGCTTACGGTCTAGCGGTCGCGTGTCTTGGCGCTGAAGCATGGCGCTACCAGACACTGAAGCGCTGGGACCCCCGGGAACGCCCAAACCGTTGCCAGGCAGGCGCTTGGTTGGTGAAGTAGCCTTTCATACTCGATCACGAGCATGCCGGTCGACGCGAAGGACTGAGCAACTCGGGCATGGAAATCGTCGGCGGCCTTGAAATAGGCCTCGCAGTCGGCGATTGACACTGTAACGCGCGGCCGCGGTGCCGCCTCGCCGTCAGAACTGAACTTCAGCCATTGGCCACTCTGCCTTGCTTGCACCAGCGATCGAAGCGATTCCATAGTGTTTCTCCGAAGCACGAGGATGACCTTGAGGCGTGGCCAACGAACCAGCTCGGCAAAAACACCGGAACGATCGTGAAACTGCGGTTCGTTGATCTTGCAACCAACATGCGTCAGCTTAGGCTTATCGCTTCGCGTCGGATAGCGCAGATACGCAAGCTCGAGAAGCTCGCGATCGCTCCGCAACGAACGATCCTTATCGTGCCAATTCGTATCAAATGTATTGAGCAGCTCACCGTTGCTCAACACGTTCGGATGCTCATTCAGTAACTCTTCAAGATAATGGGTGCCGGTCCTCGGCATTGCCAGGATTACAAATGGCTCGGGCGGCGATGTAGGGCGGGTCATTTATATCTTCCTTAGATAATATTGCTTGCGACAACTCGAGATCGCATCAACGACGGTAACGTTAGCAGGCTCATGGTCCCTGCGTTTCGCGGTAGCGGGCTCGCATCTGGAGACGTCCGGATGACTCATGGTGTGATTTGGCGATCTCATAGCTTTCTGCAATCATTTGTTGAGTAGCCTTGGATGGTTTGCGGCATAGGGGCTGATGACACAAAAAGTCGGCCACACTAGCTGTTCGGCCAGCACATCTAAGACAACTATCCGGTGTAAAAAAGCAGACTAGGGCCGTCGTCAAACGTCAGATACACGCTGCAGCGTCTGCCGGCGTCAGCGCGCTCGTTAGGCGCCCTAGATAAGGAGCCGGGATCCGCCACAGTTCTGGCCCGTTCCGATTGATTAGGGTGCCGCTCGGCCAATCGCTCATCCTGCCCTCAATCGCGAAAACCACGACCATGACGTCCTCGATACGCATGGAAGTTGAGATTAACAGCAACGATCGATAGCCATCCGGATATGCCCGAGTTCAATTTAAATAAACTGACGTTTTCTACCCTCATTTCGTGGGATTGGTAAAATCGATTGTATGGATGGGACATCCAGTTAGCGGCGCAGTCGCCAGGCAGGCTGGATCACACGACATGAGCCGATCGGACCCCCGCTCATGCCGATCCGCGGCGCGATCCCGCGCGACGACAGGCCGTCGGCGTGCAAGTCGAGGATTTCGGCATAGAGTGAACGGCGATGGCTGCGCCGCGTGCTGCGCAGCTGATGAAGTTTTGTAGAAGGCTCTATCGGTGGTTCGAGCTTGGTTTTATCGTCTTCGACGATGTCGGCGATCGTGGCCTTTCCTGCGGTATCGACCGTCTTGCGATGACGACTAACTGCCGAATGCAGCGCTTCACCCAGATTTTGGAGAAGATGAAAACGGTCAGCGACCTGTGTTGCATCGGGAGCACCACGACGGGCGCCCTTAGAATAAATGCCGGCACGATCGCGCACGATAACTTCGATGCCTGGATGGCCTCCCAGCCAAGACGCGATCGCATTGGCATTTCGGTTCGGTAAAAGATCGATGACGCGATGCCGCTCTAGATCGCAGATGATGGTCCCGTAGCGTTGCCCCTTGCGCCAGGCCCAGTCATCGATGCCGATCACGCGCGGCGGCTCAGGCGGCTTGAACTCGGTTGCGTGGATCATCCACACCAGCGTGTCGCCGCTGGCCGGCATACCAAGTTTGTCCGACAAACGTGCACCCGGCTCCCCGCCGATCGCGAAGCCGATCGCCAGTTGCCTGTCGCAGAGACGGGACGTTCGCCTCGCTTTCGGTCGCGCCGTTTCCGGCAACCGCTCAGCGAATATCTGACGCAGGCATTGCGAATTCGTGCATCGAAAGCGTCGCGCGTGAAGCCGGATCTCGACGGCCCCGATCTTGCCGCGGCAGATCAGCTAAGCGTCGCACGTAATGGCTGTGGACGCGGCCCATCTGGCAGCCGCAACAGGGGCAGAACGAAGACCGCTGTCTTCGTCCGAGCCACGAGCATCACCTTATTGCTCTGGGCAAGGATCTGGACAATCGAAACCTCGGGAAGACGAACGGACGGAAGGCAGGGAACAAGGGCGAATCACGAGCGTCGACTGCGATTCCGACCTTATGACCTTATTCGCGCTTCCCGTGAATCCGTCAACTTACACCAAATACGAGGAGGAACCTAATTCTGTCGTCCATCTTTCCTGCCAAGCCTAGCAGTGTACGGCAACCTTGCACTTGCTGATTTCGTTCCGGGACTCCCGTAGTTGTTTGATGGAAGCGGCAGTAGCGAAGATCAGTCCTGGATCAGCTCTTCCGCCGCCCAGGGCCATGAAGACCAGATATTGGGTGGCGCGTTTCGCGGTGACTTCGTCAGCTTGCTGTCAGCTCGCCTATCTAAGTACCGGCCCGCCATGGAGGGCCGGGGACACCCGCCTTATCGCATTACTAACGTCGGCGAGTGTTGTCCTCAGTGAGGCGGCTGCGCCGATCTCTTCTTATCTAACTCAGCGGTCTACCCAGGTTTACGTCGCCGGGCGTCGCGGCGAACAAGTTGCAGGTCAATGAGTATTCCATAGTGGCCTTACGAGTAGCTCGTTCAAATTCGAGGCAGATCCCTCGACGGTCTTTTACTCCGACGTTTATAGGGGGCCGGCTGCGGCATCGGCGCCGAAAAGGATGTCGGAGCAGAGGCCAGAAATCTTGCGGACTCTACGGCTCACCCGGCTTGTTGGACATCACGACTGAACCGTTCGCTTTCGCTTGCGCCGTAACCTGCTCGGGGCTCATGTCACTGATTGTTCGCCGGAAAGAGCGCGTCGCCACGCATGGTACAACAACCACTATTGCTAACATTCTCGGCTGCATAGGAGATGGATATTGAAGCGCATTAGCGACCGTGGGCGGTCGGACATCTCGGAAGAAGCTGAACGTACCCAGCGGGCGGAAAGTGTGCGCTGATGAATTGGTGGGGGCAGCTCGAGGCCGATCGTTCTTGTCTGTCGTGGAGCGCGTGCGCTCTGATCCTCAACACTCCAGTGCGCTGGCTCGGGAAGCAAACTCGCAGCGTTTGGGCGATGATCAGTGGCGTGTCGACCAGGGGACTGGGAAAGCGCAGATTGACACAACTGAACGATATGGCCGATCCTTGCCCTACCTAGAGGCTGGATCCGAAGCGTCGCGTATCAGCGATGTGGCCATGGAGAGCGCCGACCAGCGGTCTTATGGTTCTTATCCTCACGTGCTAAATCGGGGGGCGACCTCCGCGCGTGCGGACGGCGAAACTCTGCAAAGTGATCGAGCACCCCGAAGCTCGCAAATTGGGTTCCCACGCGGTAAGCAATGCGCGGCCGTGCTGAGCGAGAGAGCAGCGAAGCGGCGCATCGACGAGGTGACCGCGCAGAGCTTGCATGGCCTAACCTCGGAAGCACATAGACGTGCAGGACCAGACGAAGCGAAGCTCCGTGAAGCGATCGACACCATCGATCGCGCCTGTCGCGCTCACGACTTCTATACATTCTCAACTGCTGTGGTGGATCACACGAAGCAGGGCCATCCCAAGCAGCTGAGGATGCCGGGCCTTGCAGCCTTCCTGCAAAGAGCCGCCACCCATTTCGAGAGGGAATTTGTTCACGTCTGGGAGGACGATGTCCGCAGGCGAAGGA
Source organism: Bradyrhizobium sp. CCGUVB23 (assembly GCF_024199885.1). Taxonomy (NCBI): domain Bacteria; kingdom Pseudomonadati; phylum Pseudomonadota; class Alphaproteobacteria; order Hyphomicrobiales; family Nitrobacteraceae; genus Bradyrhizobium; species Bradyrhizobium sp. CCGUVB23. The sequence goes on along the minus strand of NZ_JANADQ010000001.1, from coordinate 1,707,222 downwards.
CATGGGGGTACGCCACGACATGTAACGCGGTGAGCCGAGAGGCTGGAGGTGAAGCAGGTATAAAGGCTTGTAAGGCCATGGCAGCTCGGGTGTTAGAACTTGATGACGCGCAGATCAAGAAGCTTGATCCTAGGGCGCCTTCGCTCTTCGCTTCATCGTTTGGTCGTCACCCAGAGTCGAAGACATGCCGCAATGCAACGATGAGAATCGCCGAATTTTATCGCGATGAAAGTGGAGCGCTTTGGGACCTGAAGAGCCAGAGCCTATCGTTGCTTGCAAATGGGTTCAGCAAATGGCCGGCAGAGGATATCTGTCGCGAAGGCACGGTCGCGATCGCCGGTGTGGTCGTTGCCCATCGTGCGGAGCTCTCTGACCACAACGAGCAGCACCTGGCGAACCTGGTGAACGGTTTCAGCAAGTGGCCGAAGGAGGAGAACTGTCGCCGAGCAACCGTTGCCATCGCCAGAGAGATTCGCGACGGCCGAAGGCTCTCTGGTCTTCTTCCGTTGGGACTGGCAAACTTGGTGAACGGCTTTAGCAAATGGCCGAATGAGGAGGCCACCATTGATGCCGCAGTCACGATCGCCAAAGAGATTCGTGCTCGTGCCCGTGAAGCCACTGGGCTATCCAATTTCCCCGCGCGAGAACTCGCAACCCTGGCAAACAGCTTCAGCAAGTGGCCGGAAGAGGCCGGGTGTCGGAAGGCTACGATCGCGATTGCCGAGCAGGTGATTCATGGCGCTAACCTGCTCTCCCATGCTATTCCGCAGAACTCTGCGAACCTCGTGAACGCTTTCAGTAAGTGGCCGAAAGAGGCGTCCTGCCTCCAAGCCACAGTTGCAATCGCCTGTGAACTTCCCGACGACGGCCGGCTCGCTGCTTTTGATCCCAAGCACCTAGCGAGCTTAGTGAACGGCTTCAGCAAATGGCCAAAAGATGCGAACTGTCGACAAGGCGCAGTCGCGATAGCACGCGAGATCTTTGATCCCAGCCGCTGTGCCAACCGGGTCTCCGGTTTTTCCAACCGGCAACTGGCTAACTTGGTTAACGGTTTCAGCAAGTGGCCGGAAGAGCCGACTTGTTCTCGGGCTGCAGTCGCGATAGCGAAGGAGATCACTGGTTCCGGCCGCGCTGCCACCAGAGTTTCTGGTTTAACGCCGCACGGACTGGCAAACTTGGTGAACGGGTTCAGCAAGTGGTCCGATGAGGCGACCTGTCGCGAAGCCACAATCGCGATCGCCGATGAGATCCTTGGCCGCGCCGAACTCTCTGATTTCACTCATCAGGAGTTGGCAAACCTGGCGAACGGTTTCAGCAAGTGGCCGAAAGAGACGATCAGCCGCCAAGCAATAACTGCCATCGCAGGTGATATCGTTCGCCGCCGCGCCGATCCCGAGGGTTCCTTCTCCGATTTTACCGATCAGCATCTAGCAAACCTGGCGAATGCCTTCAGCAAGTGTCCGGAAGACGTGGACGCAGGCCAAGCCACAGTCGCTATCGCCCGCGAAGTCCTTGGACGCCAGCTCTCGGGTTGTAGTCAGCAGGACCGCGGGAATCTGGTAAACAGCTTCAGCAAGTGGCCGGAAGAGGTTGACTGTCGTCAAGCCGCTGTCGCAATCGCGCGCGATGTTCGTGGGAGCGACAGGCTCTCTCAATTTAACGGACAGGAGCTGGCGAACCTAGTGAACGGGTTCAGCAAGTGGCCGGAAGAGGAATCTTGTGCTCAAGCCACGATCGCAATCGCCCGTGAGATCCGCGATAACGACCGGCTCTCTGATTTCATTCCGCAGCACATTGCAAGCCTGATCAACGACTTCAGCAAATGGTCGGAAGAGGCGGCGTGCCGGCAAGTCATAGTGGACATCGCGCGCGGACTTGGCCGGGGAGTGCAACGATTCAGCGCTTTCACGACGCCTGAGCTCAGCATCATTGCTAATGCTCTGGCGCGAAGTTTCATGACGGGCGAGGACAGCGGCGAGATTGCGGAAACCAGTCTGCTGAAGGATCGGCTACACCAGCTGTCTCATTATCTGCAGTATGCGAGTGATCGGCTGGAGCGGGCAGATGTTCTGGCCATCGCTACCATTCTTAAGGCTCTGGCTAAGGTCCGACTAATCGATGATCTCGATTCGCTTGCATCGATTGGATTGAATCGGCTCAACGAATTACGTTCTCATCCTGATTTCGCCGCCGAGAATAACCTCGAAACTATGGGCCATGTTTCTGCAGCTCTGCTGCCGCTAGCGCGCAGCCAACAGAAACAGTTGCGCTGGCACCGCAGGCAGGCTCTCAATTTGCTGAACGACTTGCAACCGATCGTGGAGCGCAAGATCGAGGCGCATCTCAATGCTGGCAGGGCCGAGCGGGCCCGTGGGCCCGTCGCGAGCCGCCGTCCCGCTCTCTCGATCTATCAAGTGCTAAAGGCCCGGACGATCGTACAGGAATTGTTCAAGCGGCCGTATGTCGAGGGCAAAAAGTCTGACTTGCAGATGAGGCGGCAGGAGCTTGAGCGCAAGTCCAAGGAGATCCTGGCCAGCGCGCGCAGCCTTATTGAAGGCGATCTCTCCCACATGAGTTGGAACCTGATCGCAGAGCTCGAAGCGGACGAGCCGCTCGATGCGCTAGACACGTTCATGTTACACAACGTGGCCGCGGTCCACGCCCAACATCCTGCGTCCAGCTTCGACGTGCACGCGCTGTTGACAGAGATGGACCATGAGCCCAGGCCCCCACAGGGGCAAGCTGGACTCGTGAAGTTGCCGGTCGTTGACATGCAGGGGCGACGACTAGCCACGGAGCCCGAGACGCGGTATTCGATTTTTCATCGCCTGACCTCGGGGGCCTTGCCGGTCGTCGCGGTTCAACTGCCGGGAAAGCCGAGCACATTCTTGTTAGCCCGGACGCTCACCATCGATGGTGTGCCATATCGAATGGACCTATTCGGCGGAAGCAAGTTAAAAGGGCCGAAACAAACCCTGTCTCAGATTGCCGCCCGCGCTCCGGGCGACGCGGGGGCCACCACTTCCGGGGGAAAGCTGCTTGCCATTCCGTATGCCGAGACCGCGCCTGGGACGCCGTTCGAGCAGCTGTCACGCGCCTGGTCCCCGTTCAAAGAGGCATATTATTACATTCAGCGCAGGGGATTTGCGGCGCCACCTGCTATCAAAGATCTAGGCCCTCATGACTACGCGCTGGAGGGCAGCTTCAAGTTGTCACTGCTGCCGGACCGCCGTACTGGCGAGGAACATCCCTTCAAGCTGTCTGGACCGGATGGGCCGATAGCTTTGCGACCGCATGACGGCTGCGGGTTCATCAGGGCATCGCTGGCCGAGCGTATGCTAGCTGTTCGCCGGGCTGGCCAGCAGGAAGCTTCCGATCGGGTGCCTGCTTTTGGTGAGGGACGGAGATCGTCGCTGCCCGCCTCGGCGCTGCAACACTATCCGCGCAGCGAGCAGGTGGCGCAAGAGGTGCGAGAGAAAGCTGCGAACTGGCTTGCGAGCAGACGAGAGCAGGAACTGACGTCCGAACAGCTGTTTCGCACCGTGACGGCTGGACACATCGAGGGGCCCGGCGCGGTCGCCGTGCCATCCGATGATGGCCATCTTCATGTGCCTAAGCTCAAGAGCGACACGTTGGCCGGGAGGGCTAGCGTGCTGATCGGCCGTTCCCCCTATGACAAACCCAATCTGCGGCCGTTCGCTGCCGAAAAAGTCAAGTCATCAGTTGACGGCGACCCGACGGCTGTGTTCCTCGACGAGTGCGTGGCCATGCAATACAGCTTCAATGTCGCGGAGAAGTCAGGGGAGCAACTGGCGGCCGACGATCCGACCTTTTTCGCCAAAGGCATTCTGATCGTGGTGCCGGATGAGATGTGGCCGGCGAACTATCGAGGTCGTGGCCTGGTGATGTCAGCCGAGGACGTCAAGTCCCACTCGGGCTGGACCAAGCGCAAGGATCGCGTAACGGCGGACACCTCGCTCGATTGTGTCGGCATTCTCCAGGCCACTGAGATCTTCGCTCCGGGGTCCCTGGTTGCCGTCCCGCCTGATGAACAGAAAAAGCTCGACGGCGACTTCGACGGCGATACGGTCACTATCATCGCCGACCAGCCGCGGCTTTATGAGCACGTCCGGCAATTCGATGACGCGGAGCAAGCTCGCGGATTTCACTCGCTTAAGCCGCCAAAGTCGCATACGCCGGCGATCGAAGACGGTAGGTACCAATTTAGTCGCGCCAACCAGATTCTTGCTGCCACGAAGGATGTCTTGGGAATCTACAGTTGCCTGCAGCGCACCTTTTTGGCTCAATCGCATGAAGCACGGCGCTGGTTTGCCGAGCGGGCCATCTTTGGCATCTATGAGGGCTTTCATCACGAGCTCACGCGAGACATCCGCCTCTTGCTTAATCAAGAACAGGCGAGCGGCGAGGATATCCAGAGCAAGCTTGAAAGGGCGATGCACGAGATCGAGGTCGCAGAGCATCCAGTCGCTCGTGAGATCTCCGAGTTGCTCGCGGCCGACCTGGAAGCGTGGGCTGGGAGTGCGAATGGGCAGATCCCGCCCGAAACGATCGAAAGCGTGAGCGACCGAACCGCGACGGTAAGCCAAGCGCTCTCTGAGCTCTTCCCAAATGTGGCGGAGGCCTATGTGACTACTGCCCATCCACGGGATCGTGTCCAGGCTGTGCTCGACCATTACCCTGCGCGCATCTATCCACGACCGGATGGTTACGATCCGGATGATCTCATAGAGAGTGCAAAGAATCTCCTAAGCCTCGGGATAAAGATCGGGACCGACGCCTATAAGTCCGATACTGGCGCCCGCGTCTTTATGAAGAAAAGCCAACAGCTTCAGCGACTTCTGCACCAGATGCCAGGCTTGAAAACCGTGCCCTACATCAAGAGCACGGCGGCGACGCTAAACCAGGGAAGATTCGATGTCGACGCGACGTTGGAGTCGCTAAAGGACAATCCCACGCTGGCAGCTTCAATCATGGAAGTCTCGATCAACCTCGCCGTTGAAAACCGCATCCTGCCCAAACCATTCAGTCGGAACCTGACGGCCGAGGATTCCGGCATGACGACCACGTTGACCCGCGAGGAGGCCGCGGAGCGCGCAAAGGCCGAATTTGCCAGGGCCGCGGCAGAAGAGAGGGAGATTACAGCAACGGCATTCCAGGTCGCCGAGATGCTCAGGCAAGCGGATATCCAGGTGAGTCTGCCGCATTTCCGTGACCGCTTGAGATCGAAAACCTCCATGACAGACGAGCTGACCGGAGCCACGGTTAAGTCCGACGGCAACACCCAGCTGATCAGCAGCGCCGTCCGCTATGTCTTCGAAATCCCCGACAAGGATCTTGCGGGCGCCTTCAAGAAGACCATGCTTACGTTATACGAGTTGGGCTACGCCGAAATCCGCACCACTAACTGGTTCAGGATGCGAGATCCAACTTTCGTCGGCATAAAGACTGTGCTCGCCACCCCCGGCGGTTACCGCTTCGAGATCGAATTCCATACGCCAGACAGCTATCAGGCCAAGCTAGATAATCACGATACCTACAAGGAGCACGACAGGTTGCGGCGACAGGCGAGTGGAGCTGCTCTCGAGCAATCTAAGGCGGAATTGCTGGCAGAGCGCGCGAGAAAGGTCTGCAGTCAGGTGGCGATCCCCTACGGCGTCAAGGACTTCCCTCACTGGCATATCGAAGGGTCGGATGCACGTGGCGTCGACGCGGCGTTCGGATTGCGAGCCGCTGCACGAATAAGCACGCCAAAGATGTCTCAGACTGCAAAAGAAGTTGTTGAGGCACTTGGCGTGCAGCCGATTGTGCTCGTCGGCCTGCCGGCCGCCGGTAAGTCCTCCATCGGCGCAGCTCTCGCGAGGCGACTGGGGCTGGCCTTTATCGACTCCGACAAAAAGATCGAGAAGGAGACGCGTATGTCGATAACGGAAATCTTCGGTGCCAAAGACAAAGGCATGCAGTGGTTCAGGGAGCGCGAGGCAAGCCTGATCGCGCAGTGCGTGGAGAAAGGTAACGTGGTCCTCGCAACCGGCGGTGGGGCATTCGAGCGCGAGGAAACGCGGCGCCTCGTGCTGGACAAGGCGGTGTCGATCTGGATCGACACCAACCGAGACGAGATATGGAAGCGCCTGGCAAGAGACATTAGCCGTCCGTTGCTGCGGACCGACAAGGCGGAGGATAGCTATGTCGCCGAGAGCTCCAACGGGTCAGCTATCAAGAAGGAGCGCTTCGAGAAGATTGTAGCGCAGAGAACGCCGTTCTATCGCCAAGCCGATCTCACAGTCGTTCCGCCCCACAAAAGGAACAATAACAAGAACGCGGATGCATGTGTGGAAGCGCTCCACGCTTATCTCCGCCATTAGCGGGGGCAATATGAAGCAGGCGCTGGAAGTAGCCGGGCCTCAGTGTCGCGGCGCAGGCGGTGGGCTGTATCGCTGGGCCCGAAGTCAAGATCGCGATGCGCGAGGGGCTAGCGAAAGAACTAATTGAACGGGCCGCGAATGCCGCGGTCGACTTGACGGTCTCGCAGGCGCAATCCTATGCGGAGGACTGTTTGAATAACCTGAAGGAGCGCCTTGAGGCCAGCCCCATGCATGCCGCGGGCGCTCCGAGCCAGGTTGGCACGACAGCATCGTCGCAGAATGTGGCCTGACGGGCATACTTGAGCTTGCCTCGACGTGGAAGCCGGCACACTGTTGATGATTCAGGTTATCTCGTTATGAGGGAGAAAGCGCGAGAGCCTTAAGCTTTCCTTGCGTCGAATCTGAATTGGCTTTCGCGTTCAAATCGTCCGTCGGCGCACCCAGCGTCTCTGACGAGAGTGACATCGGAAGACCGACGCACCATATGGGCTCGTCCTGGGGTGCTGTCCGCTACGTTTCATTGCGCTCGAGAGGACCAGGTGCTCAACGGTCTGGGGACGCACATGCGCTGTTGCGCCCCCGCGAGCGACCAGCGGTGCGGGCCTACAGCATGCGTTTGGGTTCGACCACAGACGTGCGCCTTGTTCCTACCACCACAGGCCTTGTCTGGTAGACAACATCGCCATCGAAAAAAAAGCCGGGATGCGCATCGCAGCCGCTGGCCTAGATCCTGCACACCACAAGCAGCGCGGAAGTGACGCCACGACGTCAGCCGTTCGAGCTGCGTTGCCGATGGCGCGAGCGTCGTGTGTTCGAGGGTGATATGGGATCTGGATTCCTTTCGTGGGGTGCCGCAACAGTTGCACTCGTGGGATGCGGTGTCACTTATTCGGCAGATCTGGAGCCGGCGATGAAAGTCCCGCCAGCACTGTGGAGCTGGACCGGAGGCTATATCGGCGTGCACGGCGGCGGTGGCTATGGCCGCACATCCTTCAGTGACCCCTACGGCCCGTTAATCGATGGCGACATCGTCAAGACGCCTGCGTTCCTGGCCGGAGGGCAGATCGGCTACAATTGGCAAGCGAACGGGTGGGTTTTCGGTGCCGAATTAGACGCGAGCCGTGCTGTTTCCGATGGCACAAACAGCTGCCTTGCTTTCTCAGGCAATGTTGTGATCGCTACCTGCAATGCAGGTCCGAACGTTTTTGTCACAGGGACCGCTCGTGTCGGCTACGCTTTTGGCCCGCAGGGCCAAACGCTGGCCTACATCAAGGCAGGGGTGGCCTGGCAAAACAATCGCGGCGATATCGCCAACAAGAACGAATTCCAGGATGGAAGCTTTGCCGGCTACCCACGACGAGTAACGGAGTTCGATTACGGCCGTTTAGCTCGGCTACCAGGCGATCGGGGCTCGCATCGCGCCCGCCGCGCCCGGCGGCGACTTCTCGCCGCTCACTACAGATGCCGCCATGCTGCGCGAAACCATCCGCCGCATCGACGACACGGGTGTGCGGTGTTCGACGTCGAGACCGCGCGCCTGGCTGCTGATTTCGAGCCAAATCGCTTCGCCGCCTTCCTCGAAACGGCGGGCACGCTGAAGGCGCGCGCGATCCTCATCGCCGGTGACGATCCGGACGAAGCGCGCCTGACGGAATGGTTCGCAAAATTCTACCGCGCCGCAGCGCCTCACGGCCTCACCGCCGATCTCGAATTCACGCCGTGGACCGCAGTCATGAACGCGACGGCAGCTTTGCGGATTGTGACCAGCGCGAATGAGCCGAACGGACGGGTGCTGATTGACGTACTGCATGCCGCACGCTCCGCGACCAGCCTCGACGATATTGCGAGCCTGCCGCGCCGCTTGCTGAGCTAGGCCCAGCTCTGCGATGCACCCGCAGGCATCCCCGCCAGCAATGACGAGCTGATCCAAACCGCGCGCTGCGCCCGGCTTCTGCCGGGCGACGGCGGCATCGATCTTGGCGGGATCGTCCGTGCGCTGCCGGACGATCTTCCACTCAGTCTCGAGATTCCGAACGACGAATCGCTTCCGAAGATTGGTGCCGAGGAATGGGGACGACGCGCGCTGGCCGCAGCCCGCAGGATCGTCGCAGACGTGACAACCGGAAAGGCGAACGCATGAGCGAGTTTAAAGGACGTGTTGTGATCATTTCCGGCGGCTGCGGCGGCATCGGCCAGGCTGTTCGCATGCGGCTCGCTGCCGCTGGCGCGACCGTTGTCGTCTGGGATCTCGCCAATGCTGCCGACGATCGAATCGATCTGACCGACGAGGCGGCTGTCAACGGCGCCATGGCGCGCCTGTTGGAGCAGTTCGGCCGCATCGATGTCCTCGTCAACGCCGCGGGTATCACCGGCCCAACCGTCAACATTGAGCAGTACAGCCTTGCCGAATGGCGGCGTGTGCTCGATGTGAACCTCACCAGCACCTTCCTCTGCTGCAAGGCAGCGATCGCTCCGATGCGACGGCAGAACGCCGGTCGCATCGTCAATCTCGCCTCGATCGCCGGCAAGGAAGGCAATGCCGGCATGACCGGATACTCCTCGGCTAAGGCTGGCGTGATCGCGCTGACGAAGTCACTCGGCAAGGAATTGGCTGCGACGGAAGTCCGGGTCAATGCGGTTGCCCCTGCGGTGATCGCTACCGATCTCGTCAAGCAGATGTCGGATGACGCCTACCGCAGTGTGCTGGCCAAGATCCCGCTCGGACGCGCCGGCAGGCCGGACGAGGTTGCCGCACTGGTCGCATGGCTCGCCTCAGATGAATGCTCATTCTCAACCGGTGCAGTTTTCGACTTGTCGGGCGGAAGGGCGACATACTGAGCCAGCCGTCGGCTGTGGAAGTTCGACAGTTATATCAGGCGGTCTTCTTCCTGCATCGGAGGCTCCTCCCTGACTTGCGCCGCCCTTCGGGCGTAGCCTATTTTATTGAGAATCGGAATCGGAGGCGGCGCGCAATCACCCCGATTGCGCGCCTCGATTGAGGGAGACAACGAGCGCCAGCAAGTTCGCGTTTCGGACGATCCTGCGCGTCGTTGGTTACACGACACTGGACACTATTGTCCCTGTCGTCAGAGACGTAGGTTGATAATTGCTGTGAATGAACTCCCGCTTGAAGGCCGATAGAGCAAGTCAAATTGTGAGTCATTGGGCCTGCTGCGCGCGGAGCTTGAGCGTGATACGTGACATGAAGCTCATGGGATGCGCGTCAATCCGACAACTGTCGCGAAAAATATACGTCTGAGGTCAGCTCATCAGTAAGATCGCCGCCAGATAAGGCTGGGGAGCCATTTAGGCGAAGCGGCGTATCATCGGTCGCACAAACCTAGCATCGCGTCACATTAGGGACGTGCAAACGAGATCTCTCGTCTAGCCGAGTGTAGGACATCGCAAATCGGAGCGAAATTCGCGCCGCCAGGAGGAGAGGTTTCACAGCTGCGATCCGATCCCCGTCTCAGCCGTAAGCCGGTTGCACAGCCCGCGGAAGGCCAAGAAGCGGTGGCAAGGGCCGTTGTACGTCCTGAGACGCTCGACCTTAATGCCGAGTTCTCCCGCCCACCTCGAAAAGAATTCGATTAGCCGGAACTATCTTCAGCAAATGGATGCAGACGTGGATCACGCCCGACAGCCAGTGCAGGTCGGCGAGGTCCTAGAAACCTATACCCGTGCGGCTCATCCGCGGGGCTGCATGGTCGTTTTGGCAGCTACGAATTGCGCGATGAGAACAGTCTCGATAGCCGCAATGTCGTTGCCATCATGCGCTCGGGGCGTTCGGGAACAAATGCCAGGCGAGCCGATGTCGACAATAGCGTCGCTCCAGGCGATACAATCGCGTCCAGCCGCCTTCGCTTCGTACAACGCCCGGTCTGCCTCCTTCATGAGGGCTTGTGCATCGCCGTCGAAATGATCACGCCATGCGGCCCCGATGCTGATACTGACGTTGCGGCGCAGGCTCGCTCCAGGTAGTAAAGGTCATCCCAGGCTTCGGCGATGGTGTTGCCCAGCACCATGACGCCATGATGCTTCATGAAGATGATGTCGGCATTCCCGACGGAAGCGGCGATGCGATCGCCTTCTGCGCTGTCGAGGGCGAGGCCGTTATAGTCGCGGTCCAGGGTGGTTCGCCCGTAGAACTTCAACGCGGTCTGGCCGGCAAACAGCAGCGGTTCGCCTTCGACCATGCAGAGGGCGGTTGCGTGAGGCATATGGGTGTGGAAGGCAACCTTCGCCCGCGACACCTTCAGGTGCAGTCGCGTGTGGATGAAGAAGGCCGTGGCCTCCGGCATGCCTTTTCCGGACAGCACGTTGCCATGAAAATCTCAGATCAAGAGATGCGAGGCGGTGAGCTCGCTGAAGGCGTAACCGTAGGGGTTTAGGAGAAAGAGGTCGTCATGGCCGGGCACGACAGCAGAAAAGTGGTTGCATATCCCCTCATGCATGCCGAGCCGTGAAGCGAAACGAAAATAGGCGGCGAGATCGACGCGCGCGTTCCATATGGCTTCACTGTCGAAATCCGGTCGATTTGGCCGAGCGATCATCCTAGCATCGGCGGGCGTCGCTGGATTGGTGTCGTGGTTCAAGGCGTGAGCCATTGTCGAGTCCTTTTGTGCCGGCCACAGGTCGTGCCGCTAGTTTGCTTTTCTTGTCTTCTGCTCGTCGGGTACGAGCGTGCCGGTCGCGGCCGCGACGCTGGAGGTCAGATAGGCAAGGATCACCTCGACGATGTGCGCCGTTCGGCGCGTGGACAAGGATGCGCCTGTCTCTCGCCCAGTTCAGCGAACCGGTGTGGTCAGGTCACTTGCCGTCCTGGGCGGGCTTCATCACCACTGCCTCAGGGCGTAGGTTTTCGGTACACACAGCCAGAAGTAATCTGCTGTCGCGTCACGAAAACCTCACCCTGGAGGGGAAGCGCTCACTCCAGATTCTGCTCGCCGCAAATCGGCGCCTCAACGCCGCTTGTGTCCTCAAGGAGGCCTTCGGCCAGCTCTGGGATTACGGGCGCGAGTGTTGGGCGAGGCGCTTCTTCGACAACTGGAGAGCCAGCCTCAAATGGCAGCGCCTCGAACCCTACGAGCGCTTCGCCGACATGATCGAGCGCCACTGGGATGGTATCGCTGCCTACTGCGAGCCAGAAAACAGAGTCTCGCTTGGCTTCGTCGAAGGCCTCAACAACAAAATCCGCGTCTTCCAGCGACGGGCTTACGGCCTGTGCGACAACGAATATCGCCGCCTCAAGGTTCTCACCTGCATGCTTCCGCCGCCATGATCCCCAAAATCGTCCACTCGGTTCCCTGAAGACCCCGGATTGGTCGAGGTGGTCAGTTAAGTACCGGCAGACACTTGGGATCGGCGAGGACCGCGACTGTCCTTTGCTGCCTTTTAGTGAGTCCAACTCGTTCCAGCGTCAGCACCATTTGATGAACCGAGGACCGGCTGACGCGGAATATTCCCCGATGTCGGCTTCTGCCGGAGGCCTGCGGTTCAGCTTCATATAGGCATCGCGCTGTCGGCCATGCTTGTCCCGCGCTCGGGGTCTATTTCAGTCAGCTTCTCGAAAGCTAGGCCTGGTAGTTGTGATCTTCTCCGGTGACCTCGTGGACGTGAGGCTGGCGTGGACGCAAGCAACTTCAATCCATTCGATGTGTCGGGCCGGCCGGAGGCGCATCACGCCATATTGCAACAACCGCAAGCGGGACAGGCCGGGCAGGAGGACTTTGAGCGACGCTTGGCTGAGGTGCGCCAGGCCGATGTTGCTCCAGCCGCGGACGCGACACCAGATTCCCGCTATCCTCATCTAACTGAAAAAGACCGGACCCTAATCGAGGCGGCAGCCGAGCATTTTGCGAGGAATGTACAATCGCACACGGTCGGCACTTATACTTGGGCTCTTCGCGTACTGGGAAATCATCTTGCCTCTCGGGGCCAGACGATTGATGCGCTTGATCACGATTCGTTGGTCTGGCACGCTAGTGCGTTCTTTCCCGCTGATGGTTCAATGGTTACCGCATTGAACGCGCTTCGTAAGTACCGCGAGCCCAAGGCTTCAGATAGCTCCCGACGTTATGTTCCTTCTTTGGAGGATGCGAGCCTGATCGACTCAGCCATCGGCGCAGCTGCTGCGCGCCGAAGATGGACGCCTACTACCGCCGACAACAATGAGAAGACTCTTCGCAGATTGGCGAAATCTCTCGAGTCTCAGGGACAAACAATTGCTACTCTTGATCACAATTCCCTGGTCGCTCACGTCAAAAAGTCCTTCGGGGATGACGTAAAAATGGCGTCTGCGTTGGAGGTGCTTCGTGAGTACCGTGAGCCCGATGTTGTAGCTGCTCGCATTCCGCGTCGAAAGGATGAGTGTGTTCCCTCTATGGAGGACAAGGATCTCATCGATAGTGCGGTTCTTGCCAGCGGGCGACCCGAGCATACCGTCAAACACTATACCGACAAACTTTACAGGTTTGCCGGAGTGCTCAAAGAGGACGGCCAAGGAATTGCTAAGCTGGATCACGAGTCCCTGATCAGGCTTGCGAAACGCCTATACTCAAGCAACAAGAATTTAATCACCGGGTTGAACATCATTCGCGATTACCGCAGCGCGCAGGAGCCCGCCGGCGCGGGCAGCTCTCCACATACGGAGGGCCTGGCCGTGCAGTCGCCGGTGCCAAGTGTCAATTCAGGGGAGCTTCTGCGACGGCTGGATGGTCAGCCCGCTCCCTCGCGATCTATTTACGATTCGGCGGAGCTTCGAGGTGTCGCGGATCAAACTGGCCAGTTGCCAGCCGAAAGTTTGGACACAGCAGAGCTTATGGCGATGCTGGCTTCACCCACCCATTCGCCGGGAGACAGTGTTGATCAGCCAAGCCCAGCCTTCCGCTCGCCAGTCCACGCTGTCGCTCCTGATGAGATTGGGCCGGCAGCGGATAGAACCGGCCAGCTGCCGGCTGAAAGTTTAGATACGGTAGAGCTTTTGGAGATGCTGGCTTCACCTACCCATTCGCCGGCCGACAGTGTTAATCAGCCCAATCCTTCGCCCCTGTGGGAGATGGGGGAGTCGACCTCCGGCCCGGAATATCTCCCGGTTCACGCGCCGCTTGCGGTGCCGAATCTAGATTCGTACCTTCCCCTGGGCTGGCAGCACGGCGACCAGTGGGCGACGGAAAACTTCATGCAGGGAATGCGCTTGCATAACGTGCTGCCGAGCGCGGCTGAGCCGCAGACAAATCTCGCCATTCAAGGCGTTAACTACACGGCCACTATCGGGCCACCAGGCTGGGAGAATGAGATCTTTCTCCGCCAACGCTGACTAGCCCGTCATATTCATCAGCGGATTGTTGAGAAGCTGGCGAGCGTGGCGTAAGCCGCTGAGGTGGCGTAGGATTCGGTTGCTGACACCCACCCTCCGCACATCCGGGCCGCCGCCACGCTCGCCATGACCGACAATACGAGTCTGCCGTTCTCATTTCCAGCCGTTTCCCGCAAGAGGATCACAGCCGCGTTTGACGGCGGCAGGCTGACGTCGGATGGCGGCGTCATGCTTCTGGCCATGGTGGACCAGCGCCTCGGCTTGGCCGCGAAGTTGTCCTGCGTATTCCCCGAGCGGCGCGATCCGGGACGCTTCGTGCACAGCCTTGGGGATATGATCCGCGCCCGTATCTTCGCCATCGCGTGCGGCTACGAGGATGGCAATGATCTCGATCGTTTACGCGGCGATCCGGCGTTCCAGCTGGCCTGCGGCCGGACACTGGCCGTGATCTGTGTTCGCAGCCGACGCTATCGCGCCATGGCCTTGAACATCTTCACGTAACCTTTGGGCGCGCTCTCCACAAAGCGCGACCGCAACTCGTCATTGGGCGGCCTGCTCGGCCGCATCGAACTTGCCGGCGCGGACGAGATCGACAGGTATTGCGCGCGAACTGTCCGATCTTCGCCGCCGGACGCGGGATTGATACTGTTTTTGATTGACGTTCCTTCGCATTATTTCAGAGCATGTCGAGCCAGGCGAGCAGGCTCGTATCCGGCTTCCATGACGGGGGATGCCGTGCCGATTCCGGGGCACTGACCTGTTCCAGCGCCTTTCGCTTCGTTTCCAGATTGGCCCTGGCATAGTGATTAGTGGTGTCGAGGCTCACATGACCAAGCCAGCTACGGATAACGGTGACGTCGACACCCGCCGAGACGAGGTGTACGGCGGTGGCGTGTCGGAAGCTGTGCGGCGTCACATGCTTAGTCCGCAACGTTGGCGTGGTTTCGGCCGCCGCCTTCACATAGGCTGCAAGCTTGAACCGAACGCCGGATGCGCTGAGCGGCTCGCCATAGCGGTTGACGAACAGCCGCTGGTCCAATGCACGCGGCTGTCGCTCCAGCAGCTTTTTCAGCAACAGCACGGTTTCCGGCCAGAGTAGGCAGATGCTTCCTTGCGGCTCTTGCCGGTAAGGCGAACGCAACTTGGGCTATCGAACCGGATCGCCCTGGGACAGAGATCGAGAGCCTCCTGTGTCCGTGCCCCCGCTGTTGTAGAGGAACGAGAGCAGTGCGTGATCGCGCATGCCTTCGAGCGTGGAGCGGTCTGGCTGGGCAAGGATCGCTGCTACCTCCGCTGGGTCCAGATAACAGGGTTCGGATACCGGCGCCCGCTTGACTGGGATGTGAAGGATTTCCACGCACTGAGCGATCGATGCGGGGATCTTTGGTTGCGACGAAGTTGAAGAAGCTGCGGATCGCGGCAAGCCTGCAGTCGCGCGTGCCGATCGTACCGCCGCGGTCGTGCTCGGCGTGACCGAGGAAGGCAGCCACCCCGTCGGCAGTCAGATCGGCCAGTGTGATCACCGCCACCTTCCTTTCCGCGCGTTGTGCGGCGAACCGCAGGAACAGCCGCCAGGTGTCATGATAGGATCGGACCGTGTGGATCGATGCATTGCGTTGCTCGACGAGCCCTTCGTAGAAGAACGCGCGCATCAACTCCGGGAACGCGTTCTTGTTCATGGCCGCACCTCCTGCCCCAGATCGAGGAGGCATGGCGCGCCTACGGCCCTGAACCGCTCGTTCGCAAGATGCAGCAGGTCTTGCGTAACGGTGATGTAGATGAGGGTGTAGTGGACATCCTTATGGCCAAGATATGTCACGAGGAACGGGCAGCCGGTCTTGCGGATTGATACCCGAGCGGTACCATTCGAGGATATGGTGCACGACCATCGAGTGGCGCAGGTCATGAAGACGGGGGACCATTCGCCCTTCTGGCGGCTTCAGCCCGGCTCGGCGGATCACGTCGACGAGCAACAAGGCGATGACCTGCTTTGTATAGCGGGCGTTGCGCCCCTCGTGACAGAACAGGGCGGAGTGCGGATCCTGCGTGCACCGGCCTGCTGCCGCGCATCGAGATAAGCCCGAGGCGAAAGTGTAGTGCTAATGCACGTAGCCGTAACTTGCGACCAAAGGCCGGACTTTTCTGGAGCTGAACACGTAAGCTGATGAATGCGTCAGCTTGCCGTCAGATTGTCTCTCTAGGAATTTGCGCCGTTAAGCCAGTAGCTGCCTTCACAGCTGATAAGCCAACGAGCAGTTTGATGCCTGGAGTGCTACGACGATCTCTCCATTCGAGTTGAGCATCTGTCAAAACGGTCGCCGAAATTGATCGGGTGGAGTGTTCGGAAGCGTCTTTCGGGCCAGAATGGCTATCCGCTAAGGAGGCAGTCTTCCCAATCCAAGCGGCAGACAGCCGCGCTCGAACCGGTCAATGTGTCATGTCGTCTGATATGATGCGGGCGGCTTCATGTCTCGACGATTGCAACAATCGTAAGCCGGGGTCGAAGATGACGTCCAAGTCCTATCGAGATCCTACTGGATCATTCGAAATCACGATCTACGGTCAATCCTCGTTGGCAAGGAGCGTTTCGATGAAATTAGCGGCAAAGGCGGGAAGGAGTTCGTTGAAAGTGATCAAACGTCGCGGCTGGCGCGTTCTTGCCTGCAGCGAAGTTGGGCTATGACGGGCATTGATGGGCGCGGCAAGTCGCCGGTCACGGAACTTGCAATCGGACCCTCCGAAGGGGCAGAGGCGTCTCGTTCGTCGGGGCGCCCTGGTGCTGCAGAAGGCCGCCAATCATTCAGTTCTGTTGTCGATCAGCTGCGTTCTGAGCATCAGGAGTCAAGGGCGTCCTCGTCTCGCACCGCGCCCGGCAGCGCGGATGTTTTCCGCGACATGTCTACTTTCAGCGCACGGCAAATCCTGGCGCATGAGCTGCAGCGCGAAGCCGGTGGCAGCCGTCGGCCTTTCCTCTCCCGGGAGGAAGCGAGCTCCTCCCGTTTCGATCGGTTTCTGTTGCGCGAGCATCCAGAGCGATCGCAAACAGAGTCGCGTCCGGCGGGTGGGCGATCGATCGCTGACCGCGGCGGCCGAACAGAAAGGCGGCGCATGCAAACGGTCCACGGTGCAGGCGCGGAGCGATCTGATGTCGAGTCTAGCAGCGCATCACGTCGGGAGGCGAGCTCTGTCCGTTCGGGGGGCGAGCCCCTCCCCGGAGATCGAGGGACCGAAGGCTCGCCACTGGACGCACTGCAGCGGCATAGCCATTCCTTGCCCGGCCTGGATGCCCAATTACGAAAGCGGTGCAGGGAGCATGTGGAGACCGACCAAGGCTCAGGTTCGAAGCGACCTGCGAAGCGCCATCATGGGGCGCCATATCGTGAAGCCAGAGTCTCACGCTCTGATGGCGAATCCGAGCTCGGCGACCAAGATGCCCGGAACTCGGCGCGAGCGACGCTTGCGCCCCATGCAGAATCCCTCGCCGGCCTAAGCGGGGGGCAAAAACGAAAGCGTGCCGACGATGCTTCCACGCAGAGCGTCGAGGGCGCGAACGCAGAAATACTTCGAATGCGGACAGAGGAGCTCAACGCAGCTCTACAAGAGATCGATCGCGCTCGCGACATTCGTGGGTTCTCAATTGCAGTCGTCGATCATGCGAAGCGGCTGCGGGGCGCGGACCTGGCTACGTTCCTGCAAAAGGCCGCGGGCGACTTCGAAGCAAGATTTGTCGGCCAGTTGGTGGGTAACATTCGCTCAGCGTGGGGTTATGCCACGGCCTGCAACGCGGTGAGCCGAGAAGGCGGAGGTCGAGCCGGCATAGAGGTTTGCAGGGCCCTGGCTGCTCGCGTGTCTCGGCTTGATGACACGCTAATGAGGAAAGTGGAGCCTAAAGCTCTTTCACTCTTCGCTTCATCGTTCGGTCGACACGCCTGGGCGGAGGAATGCCGGAACGGAGCGATCAGGATTGCCGAATTTTGTCGCTATGATACTGGAGTCCTTCGAGAGCTGAACTGCCAAAGTCTATCGTTGCTGGCGAATGGTTTCAGCAAGTGGCCAGAAGAGTCAGAGTGTCGTGACGCAACACTGGCAATCGCTGATGAACTCCTGAATCGCGCCCGCCGTGGTGCTGACGGACTTCGCTCTTTTCCCCCGCAGCAGCTGTCACACCTGGTGAACGGCTTCAGCAAGTGGCCACAAAGGACGGCCACGCGCAGGGCCACACTCAGGATCGCCGATGAAGTTCTCGGTCGCGTCGAACAACTCTCCAGGTTTACCTACCAGGACTTGGCGAACCTGGCCAACGGTTTCAGTAAGTGGCCGGACCGGACGGCCACGCGCAAGGCCACCCTTGCAATTGCCGATGAAGTTCTTTTCCGCGGCGCCAAGCTCTCCAATTGTCCGGACCAGGAACTGGCGGCTTTGGTTAATGCCTTCAGCAAGTGGCCAGATACGATGGCCACTTGCGAGGCGACACTCGTAATCGCTCGCGAGGTTCTGAGCCTGCGCGGCAAGGACCGTCTTCCTGGCTTCAATCCGCAAGGACTAGCTAACTTGGTCAACGGCTTTAGCAAATGGCCGGCAGAGGAAGATTGTCGGCAGGCCACAGTCGCAATCGGCCGTGAGATTTGTCGCCGAACCCGCGAGCTCGCTCGTTTCAACGAGCAGCACTTGGCAAACCTGGTGAACGGTTTCAGCAAATGGCCGACTGATCGGGTCTGTGGCCAAGCCACAGCGGCAGTCGCCCGTGAGGTCCGACAGTCCGGCCGACTGTCTCGTTTTAGTGAGCAGGAGCTGGCGAACTTAGTAAACGGCTGCAGCAAGTGGCCCAAAATGTCGAACACTCGCAAAGCTGCGGTTGCAATCGCCACCGAGATCCATTGCCGCGCCCAAGGTGACGACCGGCTCTCCAGTGTTCCTCATCACTTCTTGGCGAATCTGGTGAACGGTTTCAGCAAATGGCCGGAGGAGGAGGCCTGTCGCCAAATCACGATTGCAATCGCCAACGAGGTCCGTCGCTGCGGCGAGCATGAGGATCAGCTTTCTCGGCTTACTCCGCAGGGGCTATCGAATTTGGTGAACGGCTTCAGCAAATGGCCGGCAGAGGTGGACTGTGGTCAAGCCACAGCCGCAACCGCCCGTGAGCTCCTTCGCCGCGCCGGCGAGCTCTCTTGCTTTGAGGAGCAGCACCTGGCCAACCTGGTCAATGGTTTCAGCAAGTGGCCGGCAGAGGACGACTGTGGCCAAGCCACGGCCGCAATCGCCCGTGAGGCCCTTCGCCGCGCTGGCGAACTCTCTTGCTTTGAGGAGCAGCATCTGGCGATCCTCGTGAATGGTTTCAGCAAATGGCCGGAGGACGTGACCTGCCGCCAAGCGACAGCGGTAATAGCGGCTAGGGTCGGTAACACCGCCCAGCTGTCTGGCTTCAATGAGCAAGAAACTGCGATGCTGGCCAACGGCTTCAGCAAATGGCCGGAGGAGGCGAGCACTCACCATGCAATGATGGCGATTGCTTCTGAGGTTCTTTCTCGTCCTGGCAACACCGATCCGCTCTCCGGTTTTACTCCGCAAGGGCTGGCGAGCCTAGCAAATGGCTTCAGCCATTGGCCCGAAGAAGCGTCGTCTCGCGAAGTCATTGTCGCAATTGCAGCTAAGATTCAAGATGCTGACCGGTTAGCTCATTTTGATGAGCAGGAGCTGACGAACCTGGTCAACGCCCTCAGCAAGTGGCCGGACGAGGAGGTGTGCTTTCGAGCGATAGTGGATATCGCCAGCGGGCTTGGCACCGCAGACCGACGATTCGCCAGCTTTAGCACGCCTCAGCTCGGCATCATCGCGAATGCTGTGGGGCGAGCCGTGTTGAGGGGAGAGGAGAGCGGCGAGATTAGCGAGACCGCTCTGCTGAAGGATCGGTTACATAGGTTGGCCCACTACCTGCACTATGCAAGTGATCGCCTCGAGCAGGCCGAGCTTTTGAGCATCGCCAACCTTTTCAAGCCGCTGGCTAAGGCTAGGCTGTTCGATGATCTGAGCTCGCTCGCATCGGTTGGGTTAAATCGGCTTGACGAATTGCGTGGTGACGCCGGCTTTGCGAGCCGGCATAACCTCGAGGCCATGGGACATCTCTGCGTCGCTGTGCTACCGCTGGCACGCAGTCCTCATCTGCGCTGGCACCGTAGACAGGCCCTAAATTTGTTGAACGACCTCCAGGGCATTGTCGAGGAAAAGATCGCTGCGCATATTGAGGCGGACGATGCGGAACGGATCCGCGGCCCGTACGCGAGCCGTCGCCCCGCGCTCTCAATCTATCAAGTGCTCAAGACCCGTGCGATCCTGAAAACGATGTTTCGCCGACCGTATGTCGAGGGCAAGAAGTCCGATCTGCAGATGAGGCAGCAGGACTTGCAGCGTGGGACCAGAGAGATCCTGCGCATTACGCGCGATCTCATCGAGCGCGATCTTTCCAATATGTGCTGGAATCTGATCGCGGAGATCGAGTCGGATGGTCCCGTGGGTGCGCTGGACTCGTTCTTGGCGCAGGATGCAGCGACAATCCTGGCGCAACATCACCCCGCTGCCTTCGACGTGCATCGGGTCTTGCGAGACATGGACCACGAGCCCACGCCTCCAAAGGAAAACGCGGGTTTGATGCAATTGCCAGTGGTAGACATGCAGGGCCGGCGCGTGGCCACGGAGCGCGAGACAAGGTATTCCGCTTTTCATCGCCTGACCGCAGGTGCGGTTCCCGTCGTCGCGGTCCAACTGCCGGCAAAGCCGAGCGCCTTTATGCTGGCGCGGACGCTCACGGTTGACGGCGTGCCGTATCGCATGGACTTGTTCGGCGGAGGCAAATTGAAGCCGCCGCGATTGACTGTGGCGCAGATCGCTGGCCGTACGCCAGGTGACGTCCGCGTACGTTCCGGGGGCCAGCTCTTGGCCATTCCGTATGCCGACACAGCAGCCGGCACGGATTTCGAGCGAATGTCGCGCGCCTGGGCCCCCTTCAAGGAGGCTTATTTCTATACGCAGCGCAGGGGATTTGCGGCGCCTCCGGCGATCAAGGGTTTGGGACCTCACGACTCCGCGTTGGAGGGCGCATTCAGGCTGTCGCTGCTGCCGGACCGTCCGGAAGGCGAGGCGCATCCCTTCAGACTTAGTGGACCGCAGGGGCCGATCGCGCTGCGGCCACATGACGGTTGCGGCTTCATCAAAGCCTCGCTGGCCGAGCGAATGCTGGCCGTTCGACGCGGCGCGACTCAAGACGGTCCTGAGCGGGTGCCGGCCTATGGTGAGGGACGCAGATCATCGCTGCCCGCCTCGGCGCTGCAGCATTACCCGCGCAGCGAGCAGGTGGCCGATGAGGCGGAACAGAAGACCAGGACCTGGCTCGAAAGCAGAGAAGGGAAAAAACTGACCTTCGAACAGATCTATCGCACCGTGACGGTCGGAAACATCGGGGGACCCGGCGCCGTTGCAGTACCATCCAGCGATGGCCGTCTCCATGTGCCCGCGCTCAAAAGCGAGACTTTGACCGCGAAAGGGGGCGTCCTGATCGGGCGCTCCCCCTATGACAAGGCCAATCTGCGTCCGTTTGCCGCCGAGCAAGTCAGGTCGGCAACAGACGGGGATCCAACCGCGGCGTTTCTCGATACGTGCGTGGCCATGCAGTACAGCTTCAATGCGGCCGAGAGATCGCACGGCGAACTCGCTGCCGACAATGCCACGTTCTTTGCCAAAGGCATTCTGATCGTGGCGCCCGATGCAATGTGGCCCACCGCCTTCGCCGACCGAGGCGTGGTGCTATCGGCCGAGGACGTCAAGTGCCATTCGCGCTGGACCGAGCGCAAGGACCGCGTCAAGGAGGACACATCGCTCGAATGTGTCGGCATCCTCCAGGCAACCGAAGTGTTCGCTCCGGGGTCGCTGGTTGCAGTCCCGCCTGACGAACAGAAAAGGCTTGATGGCGACTTCGACGGGGACACTGTCATTATCCTGGGCGATCGGCCTGCCCTGTATCAACACGTACGCCAATTCGATCAAGAGGAGCAAGCGCGCGGACTACGCTCCCTTAAGCCGCCCAAGTCGCACACACCCGCCATCGAGGGCGAGCGTTACCAGTTCAGTCGCACCAGCCAGATCCTGGCCGCCACGCAGAACGTCCTGGAAACGTATACGGGTCTGCAGCGCACCTTTCTGGCGCAATCCCACGACGCACGAGGCTGGTTCGCCGAGCGGGCCGTATTTGGGACGTATGAGGGCATTCAGCAGGAACTCAAGCGTGACCTTCGTGAGCTGTTAAACCAGGAACAGCCGAGTCGGCAGGACATCCAGGACACGCTCGTCAGGGCAAGGCACGAGATCGAGGCGGCAGACCATGCGGTCGCTCGCGAAATCGCCGGCCTGCTCGTTGCCGACCTTGGGACATGGGCTACGGATGAGCACGCCCCGCCTGTAACCGCTGAGGGCAGCGGCAATGCAGGGCTGACGCTGAGCACGGAGCTGTGGGAGCTCTTCCCCGATCTGGCGGAGGCTTTTTCCGCAACGGCTC
Organism: Bradyrhizobium sp. CCGUVB23; assembly: GCF_024199885.1. Lineage (NCBI taxonomy): Bacteria > Pseudomonadati > Pseudomonadota > Alphaproteobacteria > Hyphomicrobiales > Nitrobacteraceae > Bradyrhizobium > Bradyrhizobium sp. CCGUVB23. The sequence continues at coordinate 1,684,976 of NZ_JANADQ010000001.1, read as the reverse complement.
AGCCACGAGAGCGTGTCCAAATGCTTGTTGACCACTACCCGGCGCGGATCCATCCCCGACCCGATGGTTACCATCCCGATGACCTCGTCCGAAGCGCAAACAACCTCCTCAGTCTCGGGATCAAGGTCGGAACCGACGCCTATAAATCTGACACGGGTGCCGGCCTTTTTCTGAAGAAAAGCCATCAGCTTCAGCGACTGCTACAAGCAACCCCGGGACTGAGGCCCGCTCCCTACAGCAAGAACATAGCAACAAGTCTCAACCAGGGCAGGCTGGATCTCGATGCGACATTGGCAAATCTGAAGGACAATCCGACGCTTGCGGCCTCGGTCATGGAAGCCTCCATCAAGCTTAGCATGGAGAGCGGCATTCTGCCTGAACCATCCGGCCGTCGCCCGGCCGCAGCCGATTCTATTGCGACGATCACTCTGACCCGCGAGGAGGCCGCCGTGCGCGCTAAACTTGAGACTGAGCGCGCCAAAATCGAGGAGGAGACAATCACGACTACGGTATGTGAGATTGCCGAAACGCTCCGCACAAAATACCAGATCGAAGTTGAGATGCCCCACGTCGATCGCCGCTTGAAATCGGAAAGGACCATACGATTGCAGCTCACCGGCGTGAGCGTCCCCTGCGAGAGCGCTTCACAGCTGATCAACAACGCCGTACGTCATGTCTTCAGGATCCCTGATGGGCAGTTTGCAGCGGCCTTCAGAAAAGCCATGCTGGCCTTCGACGATCGAGGCTATGCTGAGGTCAGCACGACCAATTGGTTTAGGATACGAACGCCGAACTTCGTGGGGATCAAGACTGTGCTCGCCACAGCGCAAGGTTACCGCTTTGAACTGGAGTTTCACACACCAGACAGCTATCGGGCCAAGCTTGCCAATCATGATACGTATAAGGAGCTGGAGGAGCAGCAGCAACCAGGAGCCGGAAATGGACAGGATCAAGTTAAATCCAAAGAACTCGAGCTCTGCGTGCGAGAGGTTTGTAAGCAAGTTGCCATCCCTGAGGGCGCTAAGGATATCTTGCATTGGAGAGCGGAAGTGGGCCGCGCGGGGAGCGCCAGCTCCGTCTTTACGTTCCTCTAGGCTGTCGCCTCCGAGCCTCGAATCTTAGATCACCTCATCGCCTGCTCTGTAACCTCTTCATCGCGATCTCACCGTACGGCGCTGTTCGCAAGCTCAGGACCAGTAGAATCCATGATCTTGGCGTCAAAGATCTTGGCGTCAAACGACGGATGAGCGAACCAAGCCATATGCCGCCGCACGATAAGTCAAGCTTTGGCGTTGCCGCGACTGCGCTCGGATGGCACGACGAGGAGTATGAAACGAGCCGGTCTGATGGAAGGTGCTGGAGCAGCTTGCTGACCCCGCGAGGTCGTTCCACGGGCCAAATCATGTAGCTCTTCACTCGCCCTCCTTCGGTTGGTCGAGTCAGCATCATTTACGCTGTGACTAGTGCCGCAATGCGGCACAAAGCGCGTATCGTCACGCGCTCGGACGGGGCATATACCTCGCCGAAGAATGGGCCCGCTGCCGAGCTTCCTTTTGCGATGCTCATCGCTGCATCATGATCGAACATTGGGTCCGACCGCATACAAGTACGCGGCGCGATGCGCGCGATCTTTGCAAGCTCCCTCGCGGATTGCCTCCGTTTTCGGCTGTGCGCAGGTCAGCTTCACGTCAGGTGAAGTGGATATCTTCGATGCCACAGTGCGAACAATTGTGCAGAGACGGTCCGCGCTTGCCGGTTGTGGCGAGTCACGTCTCGTCGGTGCAGCGTAAGGAGACCTCTCCGATCAGCTGCCGAAACACAATCGTTGAGGCTGTCGCGGCGGCACCGTGTGTGCCAAACGTTCTAATTCGGCTCATTCTCGCTTGCATGGAGGGCGGAGTTTGACTGGAGTTGATCGACCTGGGAACGCGCCCAGCGGACCAGATGCGCACTGGTCCCGTGCTGAATCAGATGTTGGTGGTGGAGGGGATGGCTCGACGTTCAGTTCTGTCGTGCAAGGCTTGCGCTCTGAAAATCGAGATTTGGGGGCGTCGTCCGCTCAAAGGCCACCTTCGGCCAGCAATGTCCGGCGCCGCATGCCGCCCGGTCGCAGCGTTGAGTTGCGTGACGACCAGCATGATCGCGCCGTTGATGTGCGTGACGACCAGCCAGGTTCTCTCCATTTGCCGCACCGCGGCGCGCCAAATTGGGAGGAAAGTTCGTCGCGTTCCGGTGCCGAGGATCGCGGTGCCGATCAGTCCAGGAGTTCACGACAAAGTGCTCCTTCCTCGCGCAAGCGGTCCGTATCCGACCTAGATCGAGAGTCAAAACGGCGCCGAATGGATGGTGTCGCCACACATGCGCAAAGTGGAATCTCAGAACAGCAATCCAACGCAGCCCTGCACGCGATTCGTTTCGCCCGCGACATCGTTGGATTCTCATGTGCAGTGGTAGACCATGACAAGCAGCTGCAAAGGGCTGACGGCGCGATTCATGCAACATTCGTACAAAAGGCCGCCTCCCAATTCAGAAGTCAATTTGTCCCTCGCTTCGAGGACGATATCCGCCGCGGTAAATCGTGGGGCTACGCGACGGCATGCAACGTGGTCAGTCGCGAGGCCGGAGGTCAGGAAGGTGTCGAGGCTTGCAAGGCGATCGCGGCTCGCGTGTCGCAGCTTCATGGTGCGTTGTTATGCGAAGTCGAGCCAAAAGCTCTTTCGCTTTTGGCTGCATCATTTGGTCGGTATCCGCAATCGAGGACATGCCGCAATGGAACGATCAGAATCGCCGAGTTTTGTCGCGATGAAGGCAAGGCGCTTGGGGCACTGAATAGTCAAAGTTTGTCGTTGCTGGTGAACGGTTTCAGCAAGTGGACGCAGCGGCCGGAGACTCGTGATGGCACGCAAGCCGTTGCCCGTGAGGTCCGTCGCCGCGCCGACCGTCGTTTCCGGCTCTCTGATTTTTCGCAGCAAAACTTGGCGAACCTTGTGAACGGTTTCAGCAAGTGGCCACAACAAGCCGATTGTCGCCACGCTATGGCCGCGCTCGGCGGTGAGGTCCTTCGCCGCGCTTCCAGTGACTTCGGGCTCTCTGCTTTTAATCAGCAGGACTTGGCGAACCTGGTGAACGGTTTTGAAAAATGCCCGGAAGAGGCGGTCTCTTGCCAAGTCATAGCCACTGTCGCGGGCGAGGTCCTCCGCCGCGATCGCCATGCCGGGCTCTCTGGACTCACTCACCTGCACCTGGTGAATCTTCTGCACGGGTTCAGCAAATGGCCGGAACAGGCCGCTTCTCGCGGAGCCGCAGGCGCGCTGGCCGGTGAGGTCCTTCGTCGCAACCACCGTGCCCGCCTCTCTGAATTCAGTCAGCAGGAACTGGCGAACCTGGTGAACGGCTTCAGCAAATGGCCCGAACAGGCGGCGTGTCACCAGGCCACCGGAGCAATTGCAAGTGAAGTCGCTCGCCGCGCTGACCGCGGCGGGTTGGGGCTCTCTGATTTTAATCATCAGGACCTGGCGAACCTGGTGAACGGCTTTAGCAAATGGCCGGAAGAGGGCGGCCATCGCCAAGCCACAGGCAGAATCGCCATAGAACTCTGTCGCCGTGCCCGCGAGCAAGGGCTCTCTGGTTTTACTCCGCAGGAGCTGGCGAACCTGGTGAACGGGTTCAGCAAATGCCCGGACGATGGAAATTATCACAGAGCGACAGTCGCAATCGCCACTGAGACTATTCGCCGCCGCGCCCAACTCTCTGATTTCACTTACCAGAATCTGACGAACCTGGTGAATGGTTTCAGCAAGTGGCCGGACGGGGCGGACTGTCGCGAAGCCGCGCTCGCAATCGCCGGTGAGGTCTTTCGCCGCGACGACCAGCTGTCTCATCTTACTCAACCGGCGCTGGCGACGTTGGTAAATGGATTCAGCAAGTGGCCGGAACAGGCAGCGTCTCGCCAGGCCACGGTCGCCGTCGCCGGTGAGGTCGCTCGCCGCGCTGACCGCGACCTCGGGTTCTCCGAATTTAGTCATCAGGAGCTGGCGAACCTGGTGAACGGTTTTAGCAAATGGCCGGAAGAGGCGGTTCATCGCCAAGCCACAGTCAAAATCGCCACAGAACTCTCTCGCCGCGCCGGCGAGCAAGGGCTCTCTCGGTTTACTCCGCAGGAGCTGGCGAACTTGGTGAACGGGTTCAGCAAATGCCCGGACGATGCGGACTATCACAGAGCGACAGTCGCAATCGCCACTGAGATTATTCGCCGCCGCGCCCAACTCTCTGATTTTACTCACCAGAATCTTGCGAACCTGGTGAATGGTTTCAGCAAGTGGCCGGACGGGACGGACTGTCGCGACGCCGCGCTCGCAATCGCCAGCGAGGTCTTTGGCCGCGACGACCAGTTATCTCATCTTTCTCGACAGACGCTGGCGACATTGGTGAACGGGTTCAGCAAGTGGCCGGAAGAGGCGCCATCGCGCCAAGCAGCAGGCGCGATGGCCAGTGAGGTGCTCCGTCGTGACCGCCGTGCCCGGCTCTCTGAATTCCGTCAGCAGGACCTAGCAAACCTGGTGAACGGCTTCACTAAGTGGCCGGAAAACGAGTGGTCTCGCCGGGCCACCGGAGCGATTGCCGGTGAGGTCCGTCGTCGCGCCGCGCGCGGCGAGTTCGGGCTCTCTGATTTTAATCACCAGGACTTGGTGAACCTGGTGAACGGTTTCTGCAAGTGGCCGGAAGGGACAAGAAATCAGCAAGCCGCGGACGCGATCGCGCATGAGGTCCTTCGCCGCGGCGCCCAGCTCCGTGATTTTACTCACCAGCACCTGACTAATCTGGTGAATGGTTTCAGCAAGTGGCCGAACGCAGCGGGTTGTCGCGAGGTGACAGTCGCAATCGCTGAGGAGATCCGTCGGCGCCAGCTCTCCGATTTTGCTCCACACGAACTGGCGAACTTGGTTAACGGTTTCAGCAAGTGGCCAGAAGCGGCGGCGTCTCAGCAAGCCATAGTTGCAATCGCGCATGAGGTCCTTCGCCGCGGCGCCCGGCTCTCCGAGTTTAATCACCAGCACCTGGCTAATTTGGTGAACGGTTTCAGCAAGTGGCGGGAAGAACCGGATTGTCGTGACGCCACGGTCGCAATCGCAGGTGAGGTCCGTCGCCGCCAGCTCTCTGACTTTGCTCCGCAGGGCCTAGCGAACTTGGTGAACGGCTTCAGCAAGTGGCCAGAAGCGGCGGCGTCTGAGCAAGCCACAGTAGCGGTTGCCAGCGAGGTCCGTCGCCGTTGGGCCCAGCTCTCTGATTTTAACAACCAGCACTTGTCTAATCTGGTGAACGGTTTCAGCAAATGGCCGGAAGCACCGGACTGTCGGGACACCACGGTCGCAATCGCATGGCAGGTTCTTGGGCGCGCCGCATCGCTCTCTGATTTTACTTCGCAGGAGCTGGCGAACCTGGTGAACGGTTTCAGCAAGTGGCCAGATCAGCCGGGGTCTCAGCAAGCCACAGCCGCGATCGCGCATGAGGTGCTTCGCCGCGCCGAACTCTCTGATTTTACTCGCCAGGAGCTGGTTAATCTGGTGAACGGTTTCAGCAAGTGGCCGGAATCGCCGGACGCTAGCCAAGCCACGTTTGCGATAGCGGGTGAGGTCCTTCGCCGCGCCGAACTCTCTGATTTTAGCCCGCAAGGACTGGCGAACCTAGTGAACGGCTTCAGCAAATGGCCGGAATCGCCGATCTCTCGCGACGCCACTGTTGCGATCGCGGGTGAGGTTCTTCGCCGCGCCGAACTCTCTGATTTTGCACCACTGGGACTGGCGAATCTGGTGAACGGCTTCAGCAAGTGGCCGGACGAGGAGGACTGCCGCAAAGCCGCGGCCGCAATCGCCGGGGAAGCCAGTCGGCGCCAGCTCTCTGATTTCGCTCCGCAGGTAGTGGCGACCTTGGTGAACGGGTTCACCAAATGGCCGGAAGAGGCTGCGTGCCGGCAGTCCACGATGGACATCGCGCGCGGATTAGGTGCTCGAGGGCAGCGATTCGGTGTGTTCACCACGCCTCAGCTGAGTATGCTCGCCAATGCTCTGTCGCGAACGATCATGGGGGCAGAGGACAGTGGGGAAATTACGGACGCTACTCTGCCGAAGGATCGGTTGCACAAGCTCGCCCACTACCTGCACTATGATAATGATCGTCTGGGGCAGGCTGACGTTCTGCACATCGCAACAATCTTCAAGGCGCTGGGTAAGGCTAGGCTGGTTGATGACCTCGGTTTGCTCGCACTGACAGGCTTGAATCGGCTCTCGGAATTGCGTCAAGCCCCTGATTTTATGACGCGGAACGATCTGGAAACCATGGGCAATCTGTGCGCTGCTTTGCTGCCGCTGGCGCGCAGCCCAGAGAGGCCGCTGCGCTGGCATCGCAGGCAGGCCCTCAACCTGCTCAACGATCTCCAACCCGCGGTCGAGCACAAGATCGAGGCGCATCTGAACGCAAGCGATGCCGAGCGGACCCGTGGCCCGCTTGCGAGCCGCTGCACCGCCTTATCGATCTATCAGACGCTTAAGGCTCGTGCGGTCCTGCAGAGATTGTTCAGGTCACCGTATGTCGAGGGCAAGAGGCCCGATTTACGGATCAGACAGGATGAGCTGCAGCATGGGACCAGAGCGATCCTGGCTGGCGCGCGCGACCTGATTCAAGGCGATCTTTCCAGCATGAGCTGGAATCTGATCGCGCAGATCGAGGCCGACAGTCCAGTAGATGCGCTGGACTTATTCATGGAGCAGGATACGGCGGCGATCCAGGCGCAAAATCCTGCGTCTGTCTTCGACGTGCATCAGGTCTTGCAAGCCATGGACCACGCGCCAAGGTCTCCGCAGGGTGACGCGGGGCTGATGCAGTTGCCGGTGGTGGACATGCAGGGGCGGCCATTGGCCACGGAGCCGGAGAGACGGTATTCGATTTTTCATCGCCTGACCTCGGGAGCCCTGCCCGTGGTCGCGGTGCAACTGCCAGCAACGCCGAGCGCCTTCATGCTGGCGCGTACGGTGAACGTCAACGGTGTACCATACCGCATGGACCTGTTCGGCGGCAGCAAGTTAAAGCCGCCGCGAATGAGCGTGTCTCAGGTTGCGGCCCGAGCTCCAGGCGAGCTAGCAAAGCCTTCCGGGGGAAAGCTGCTGGCGATTCCCTATGCCGAAACCGCCCCGGGCACGGCCTTCGAGCAGCTCTCACGGGCCTGGGCCCCTTTCAAAGAAGCCTATTATTACACTCAACGCAGGGGTTTTGCGGCGCCTCCGGCCATCAAAGGTCTATCTCCTCACGACTACGCGCTGGAAGGCGCCTTCAAATTGGCGCTGCTGCCGGACCGCCCTGCCAACGAGGAGCATCCGTTCAAGCTGAGAGGGCCCGATGGCCCCATTGCGTTACGACCGCATGACGGCTGTGGCTTCATCAGGGCCTCGGTGGCCAACGTTATGCCAGCTGTTCGCCGGGCTGCCGAGCAGGAAGGTCCTGACCGGGTGCCTGCCTATGGTGAAAGGAGATCATCCCTACCGGTCTCGGCACTCCAGCATTATCCGCGCAGCGATCAAGTCGCGGATGAGGCGCGCGAGCAGGCCAGGAGCTGGCTTGAGAGGCGGGACGAGCAAAAGCTGACGTCAGAGGAGCTGTTTCGCACCGTAACGGCCGGGCATATCAACGGTTTGGGCGCCATCGCCATCCCGTCCGCTGATGACTGTCTCCATGTGCCGACGCTCAAGAGCGAGACGTTGAGCGGTGGTGGCGTGCTGATCGGGCGATCCCCTTACGACAAGCCCAACCTCCGTCCCTTCGCCGCCGACCGGGTCAGGTCGGCCGCCGATGGGGATCCTACTGGGGCATTTCTCGATAAGTGCGCCACCATCCAATACAGTTTCAATGTCGCCCAGAAATCGGCGGAGGAGTTGGCCGCCAACGATCCCACTTTCTTCGCCAAAGGACTTCTGATCGTGGTGCCGGATGAGATGTGGCCGGCCGACTTCGCCGACAGGGAGCTGGTGATGTCTGCCGAGGATGTAAAGTGCCATTCGAGCTGGACCAAGAGCAAGGACCGCGCGAAGGTGGACACGCCGGTCGACTGCATCGGCATCCTCCAGGCGACCGAATTGTTTGCCTCAGGCTCGGTGGTTGCCGTGCCGCCCAATGAACAGAAGAAGCTTGACGGCGACTTCGATGGGGATAGCGTGCTCATCATCGGCGACCGGCCGCAGCTTTACGAGCATGTTAGGCAATTCGATGAAGAGGAGAAAGCGCGCGGGTTGCGCTCCCTCAAGCCGCCAAAATCTCATACCCCAGCGATTGAGGACGGTCGCTACAAGTTCGGTCGCGCCAGCCAGATCCTCGCCGCCACGCGAAATGTTCTGGAAATCTATACTGGCCTGCAGCGAGGTTTTCTGGCTCAATCCCATGAAGCCCGACAGTGGTTTGCCGAGCGTGCCATCTTCGGCACGTACGAAGGCATTCACGAAGAGCTTAAGCGAGCAATCCGAAGCCTGTTGGAGCAGGAGCAGGTCAGCGCTCAGAACGTCCAAGACAAGCTCGATAATGCGCGGCACGAGATCGAACTGGCAGACCATCCGGTCGCGCGCGAGATGGCCGAGTTGCTCCTCATCGAGCTCGAGGCGTGGGCCGTGAGCCTGCCCGAACAACTCCTGCCCGAAACAGTCGCCGGCGTGAGCGAGGCACAGCTCGCATTGAGTCAACAGCTCGGCGAACTGTTCCCCGAGCTGGCGGAGACCTATCCGGCAATGGCTCGGCCACGTGACCGCGTCCAGCTTATCCTCGATCGTTACCCTGCGCGCATCGACCCACGACCAGATGGCTACAATCCATCCGACCTCGTGCAAAGTGCAAGCAATCTCCTGAGCCTTGGCATCAAGGTCGGAACTGACGCCTATAAATCCGACACTGGCGCCAACACCTTTATGAATAAGAGCGGCTACCTTCAGCGCCTGCTGCAACAGACGCCGGGGATGAAATCGGTGCCCTACACCAAGAGCATGGCGGCTACTCTCAGCCACGGTCAGTTCGATGTCGATGCGACATTGGACGATCTCAAAGACAATCCGACGCTGGCGGCTTCAGTCATGCAAGTATCGATTAAACTTGCCGCGGAGCGAGGCATTCTGCCTGAACCCTCGGGCCGACGGCTAGCTGCCGATGATTCGGCCACGACAATCACATTGACCAGCGAGCAGGCAGCACAGCGCGCCCAAATGGAAGCCTCCCGCGCTCAAACCGAAGAGAAGGACATCACTCCGACGGCAACTTCGGTTGCCGAAGCCCTCAGGAATGCCGACATACCGGTGAAGCTGCCCCATCTCGCTCAGCGTTTGAGATCGGAAGGGTCGATGACAGATCAGCTCGTGGGCACGCAGGCCCCGTTTGAGGCCGGTACCCAGCTGATCAGCAACGCTGTACGCCACGTCTTCGAACTTCCTGATAAAGATTTTACACGTGCCTTCAAGAAAGCCATTCTAGCCTTCGAAGAGAGCGGCTATACCGAGGTCAGCACGACCAACTGGTTCAAGGCGCGATCGCCGACCTTCGTCGGCATCAAGACTGTGCTCGCTACGCCGGGCGGATACCGTTTCGAGGTGGAGTTCCACACGGCAGACAGCTACAACGCCAAGATCAACAATCACGACACGTACAAGGAGCTGCAGAAGCTGCAGGAGCTGCAGCGCGTGAGTCGAGAGCCCCTGGATAAGTCCAGAGCCGAGCAACTCTTGGAGCGCGTGCGACAGGCCTGCAACAAGGTTGTCATTCCCGACGGGGCCATCGCGATTCCCCACTGGGAGGCCGATGCGGCTAGTACAGTTGGTGGTGCCAGCCTAGCTCGCCGGTTGCAAGTGGCCCCGCCGAGACATGCGGCGCACTCCCCGCTTGCGACAGAGATTCTTGGCGCGTTGGGCGCGCGACCGATCGTGCTCGTCGGGATGATGGGCGCAGGGAAATCCACTCTTGGCCGTGTACTCGCCAAAAAACTGGGGTTGAGCTTCGTGGATTCCGATAAAAAGATCGAGGCGAAGACCGGCAAGTCCATAACTAAGATTCTTGCTGAGGATGGAGAGGCGCATTTCAGGAATCTTGAGATGAATGAGATCAGGCAGCTGCTCGAACAAGGGCCGGCGGTACTCGCAACCGGTGATGGGACGTTCATGATCGACGAAATCCGGCAGCATGTCGGGCAGAAAGCGGTCACGATCTGGCTTAATACCAACGAGGACGTGATCAGGCGGAACCTGAGGCACAACACCAAGCGTCCGAAGATGCAAACCGCCGACCAGGATAAGACGGTCACAAACCGTGTCCAAGTGCGCAATCCCATCTATCAGCTTGCCGATCTCACCATTGCCCCGCAGCGCCAGCGGGATCTCATGAGCGCGGATGCTTGCCTCAGCGCGCTGCACGCCTACCTTTGCGGTGAACGCAGAGAGGTCCAAGCTCCGTTAGAGGCGGCACCATGAGGGCGCCCTTCAAGCATGCAAATCCCATTACGGCCATCCGCGCTCCGCAATCGCAAAGCCGATCGAGCTGGAAGGAGTTCCGGGAGGCTGTGAAGGCCTGCGGCTGCACGGGTCGCCATGATGTACCTCGACGAGCCACCGCAGGTTATCGAAACGCGTGTCTTTGCGACGATGCCGGCCAAATTTCGCCAGCCTGCGGAGCGCTCCGATTGGGCGGACGCTAACCGCGGTGGCAAACCGGTGGACTGCTTCATCGAAGGACCATCGTTCGACGCTGCCGGAAACCTGTCGTCGACATTCCCTTCGGCCGGATCTTCAGGATTGCACCGGATGGCTCCTGGTCCTTGATCATCGAATATGAGGGGTGGCCGATCGGTCACCGCAATTCCGAATCGTTCAAGGGCTGCAACGATCTGCATATCGCGTCGACCGGCGACATCTACTTCACCGACCTGGGTCAAACCGGGCTGCACGACCCGACAGGCCGCGTGTTTCGCCTGCGACTGGACGCCCGACTCGAATGCTTGATCTCAAACGGGCCGAGCCCAAATGGTCTGGTGCTCGATCCGAATGAAACCGTCCTGTTTGTGGCGACGACGCGCGACAACAGCGTCTGGCGCGTGCCGCAGATGCGCGATGGTGGAATCGCAAAGGTCGGTAGTTTCAGCACGTTCTTTGGAACCAGCGGTCCGGATGGGCTGGCGATGGATCGCGAAGGACGGTTGTTCGTAGCTCATGCGTCGCTCGGCCACGTCTTCGTGCTCGCGCCGAATGGCGAGTGTCTTGCTCGTATCAAATCGTGCGCGGGCCCGACCTGCACGAACGTAGCGTTGGGTCCAAATGGTGCATTGTTCATCACAGAATCATCAACCGGTTCGGTATTGGTCGCGGACCTTTGCTGTTTGTAACACAGAAAGATATAAGCGTGAGGCACACCGCTGCGAGCGCTTTTCTCACGCGAGTTGCCCGACGGCGGTGTTGACCCATGCGTGTACGCGTATTCAACGATTTTGCGCCGGGCGGACGTAACGCGCACGTTATGTGCAAATATTTGATCTGACTAGGCAACAAGCCTGGGAATTTCCCGTTCAATCATACGACCCCTGGACAACGATCGCGAGCAATGGGAACGCATGGGCCAGACCTGAACGGAGAGCCGTATGCGCTGTACTGCCCGTACGGTTCGGGGAGGAGAAGCGCTTATGCGCTTCTTTCTCCATTCTAGAGGCCGCGGTCCCTGCGCACCCGGCGTGTCAGTTCGCCCTTGATCTCAGAGGCGATCTGGTCGCGGATCAAGGCTCCGAGCTGTGTCTCGGCCTCATCGCCAGTCAGGCCATCAGCTATGAGCCGTTGCTGCACGCGGTTGGGGAGTTCCTCCTCCATCGCCTTGAGGAGCTGTTCCTGCATCGCTGAATGAGCCTCGGGTTCGATGCGGCTCAGCACCGTCTCCCAGGGTTGCCAGCGGGTTGCCAGATAGTCATCGAACTGCGTTGCCTCCTCATGCCGCACCCGCATCTCGGCCACGGCGAGATCGCGCTCGGTGACATAGGACGCGGTGAAGAAGCGCATGTCGGGGGCGAGGAGCTGCAACTTCAGCCGCTCGCGCAGTTTGACCTGATAGGCGAGATAGACCTCGATCTCGTCAACAAACCTAAGCGAGCTGACCTTCTCGCGGGCGATCTGGTCGAGTACGCCCAAGCGGAACAGGACACGAGCCTGCTCGATGAGTTGGTCGAGCCGATCGTCATATGCCCCGTCCTCGACATCGGCGGTCAGGCGTGCGCTCTGCATGTGGTTCCAGGCCAAAGTGATGCGATCTTCGCAGCTCGCGCTCGCCCCGAAGGCCTGTTGGAAGTACAGCTCGCGCAATCGTGGCCTCATTGCCACCTGCTGCAGATCCACAGACACCGCTTGCCGAAACGCGGCGCTCCCATAGTTCACGGTGCGTCGCAGCCGGTCGAGAAAGCGCGCATATTCCTGAGCTCCTGCCTCTTCGGCGAACCCCTGCCAGGTCGCGATCATCTCCGGTTCGCCGCCAACCCAATCCGCCACGGCTGCGTGCAACGGCGGCGGCTGACTTGGCCCCGCCTCTCCGCCGATCGAAAAGAAGATTCGAGGGCCGGCGTAGCCCGGCTCACGGATGGCTGTTGCAAGGTTCGTCCGCACCCGCTCGGGCAGCGGGTTGTCGTCCAGTACAACCCTGCACCAAGGGCCCAGCTGTGTCAGCATGGTTTCCGGCAAGCTGGTCAGTTGGTTACGCGTAACGTCGAGCAATTCAAGTCCAGCCGGCAAGGTCTCGGGCAAGTGGGTCAGCCGGTTGCACGCGGCTTCGAGCGTCCGCAGCCCAGCCGGAAGAGTCTCCGGTAGGCTGGTCAGCTGATTATTGCTGACCACGAGGTTTTGCAGCTCAGCCGAGAGTGTCTCAGGCAGACTGGTTAGCCGATTGTGACTCACGTGCAGCGTTCGGAGCGGGAGGGTGTCAGGCAGGCTGGTTAGCTGGTTGCGGCCGACGTTGAGCGTCTGGAGTCCGGCTGGGAGGGGCTCGGGCAGGCTGGTCAGCTGATTACGACCGGCATCCAGCCATACAAGCCCAGCCGGGAGAGTGTCGGGCAGACCAGTCAGTCGATTGTGGTGGACATAGAGCGCCCGCAACCCGGCTGGGAGCATTGCCGGCAGGCTGGTCAGCTGGTTGTTTCCGACCACGAGACGCGAGAGCGGCGCCGGCAGAGTGTCGGGCAGGCTGGTCAGATGGTTAACGCGCACATCGAGTTCCTGGAGCCCCGCCGGGAGGGCATCGGGCAGGCTGCTCAGCGCGTTGTGATTGGCAGAGAGGCTTCGGAGCGCAGCCGGAAGGTAGGAGGGCGCGCCGACGATCTGATTGACGTTGCGCCTGAGCGTCTGGAGCACTGCCGGAAGCGCGGCAGGCAAAGTGGTCAGCACGTTGTTGCCGACATTGAGCTCCTGGAGTTCCTCCGGGAACGCGGTGGGCAAGGCCGTCAAGGACAGCCGTGACAGATTCAGCGGCCCGTCCACATCGCCAGCCGTCTGCCAAGTCCTCGTCCGTCTTGCCGCCTCTTGCCGGTCCTCGACTTCGCTCTGCCCGTCCGCGCTAGCCCAGGCGTCAAGGATTTCGTCCAGTGATGGTTCGCTGGCCGGCCAGGCATCGAGGCTCGCGCGCGCCCCGGTCAAGGCGTCGATCCTGTGTGCCGCGCGCCGGTTGAGAGCTCGCTGGCGTCTCGTTCGGAAGCGTCGGAACTATTGCCAGCGACCCGCTGGGCTCGTGCTGTGTTCATCAACCACCTCTCTGCGAAAGCCAAAATCAGGAGAAATGCGCCGGAACGACGTTTGTCGAACCCGGCAATGCGTGTCGACGAATGATGAAGCGTTCGAAATCAAGGCTCCGGTTGCTATCATGGGGGCTATCGAACATGCCGCCTCATTCGCGCTCAGAACAGCTGCAGCCAGACGCAGCATGTCAGCACCAGGTCCGGGTCCTCGAATTGAAACGACGACAAGCTTCTCGGATCGTTCCCTCCTGTTTGATTGCATACACTTCAGCAATATGGATGGATCGACACTGCACCCAAGTCGGGGGGCGTGAAGTCAATGCAATAACCATTCCTTCGTGCTCATAATTTCCCGATCTCGAACCAACGGGACTGACGAACAGCCTGGTGCGCGTAGCCCGACGTTTGCTGAATGCGCCAACGATCGGGTTCGCTCCTTTTGCGAGATCGGCGTTCATTGTTAGTTTCAAATGTAGTTGAAATCGTGGGCGTGGGCGCTTGCTCAATGCTACCAATAATTCGATGACGGCCACGCTGGCCCCGTCCTTCGCATTGCGGCTGCCGATCTTGTTCGGAACAAGTCGCACGCGGGAGACGGCGGCCGTATTTTTAATCCGACAGCCATTCTCGCCGCCGCTGTCGGAAACTGGACAAACACGAGAGCCCTGGCTCAAGGCCCATCCCAATGTGCAATTTCATTTCACGCCGACAAGCGCGTCCTGGCTCAATCAGGTCGAGGTATCGTTCTCGATCTTGCAGGGGCAGTCGCTCAGCGGTGCCTCCTTCACAAGCCTGAAACAGCTCGAGCTACACATCGATGCCTACATCAATGCATACAACGACAAAGCAGTGCCCTTCGTCTGGACCAAGAAAAAGGTCCGTCAACGCCGGTTCAAAGACCGCCGTGTCACTCAGCTCTGATTCCGGGTACTAGCTACTTTCCGGCGCAAAATTGATGTTTTGGAGAGAGTGGCCGAGGGCGTCCGGCAACGCAAAAGTCGCCGGAGGTGACCGGCGGAGTGTTGCAGAGTCAGATGGCGAGGCTGTCTATGGGGCGGTCCGCTTTTCCATTGCACGGCCGATATTGACGATGTTGTCGGCGACGACACCGAGGCCGACCCAACGCTTCATGCCGGCCTCGCCTTTGTAGCGGCAACGGTTAAGCCCATGTCGCCGCTTGGCTACGCTGATGCGGCCCTCGCATCCGGTCCGCCATTTTTGGCCGTTACGGAACCAGCGCTTTTTCTGCTCGCACCTGCGTTCAATGCTCTTGGTTGAGCGGTTGGGGATGCAGACGCGTCTGACGCCTTTCGCTTTCGCGGCTGCCTCATTCTTTGCGGAGTAAAAGGCGGCGTCTGCCGCCACGAGGCGTGGCGCACGTCCGAGCATCGTTTGATGCGTTTCGATGGCTGCAATCAGCAGCTCCGAATCGTGCGGTCGCTGAGCGTAGACTTCATAGTCGATCACGATCTGGTTTTCGGCCTCCTGTAGTTTCACCATCTTGCCGAACTCGTTGGGCTTGCCCGCTTTGCCCTTGCGAATGACTTCTGTCGATGGCTCGAACAGGCTGAGGATCTTGCCTTCAGAGCGCGTATCACCACGGAAGATGCGCGCTCTGGTCTGCTTCATCACCTGCTTGATGAGCGGCACCATCGCATCGAGTTCCTGACGCAGGCCCTCCAGCATCAGCTGCTTGCGGGCGCTCGAGGCGCGCTTCACTCGTTCGGCGATCTCCTTGGAGAACCGCTTCGCCTGTCCCACCACCCGGCTGGTCGAACTGAGCAGTTTGCCATACGCCCGCGTGAGCTTCTCCCGGCTCTGCTTGGCTTTGGAGCGCGCCGCGCGCGCGATGTCCAGCACCCGCAGCCTCACGGTCCGGCTACGGTCGGACAGCGCGGCTCCGACCTCGCCAGCGATCGTTGTGATCTTCTTCATGGTGCGGATCAGCACCCGAACACCGTCTCCCAACAAGCTCGAGTCGGTCGGATAGTGGATGTTGGTCTCCACCACCGTTGTATCCACGCGCATTCTGCGCCCTTCCGTCACCCCCTTGTCTCGTGCGAGCTTTACCAGCCTTTCGTGAATCTGTTTGACCACGTCCGGCCCCACCGCCACGCCCCAGCGCCCCATGGTCTTGGCATCGGGCGTCTTGGCGGCGCCGACGCGGGTGAAGTCCCGGTACACCAGATTGGCGCGCACTTCGCGCTCCAGCACGCCATAGCTCCAGTTACGGATGTGCTTGAGAATCAACAAGCGGAGCACCACTTCGGCTGGAGCGCCCGGTCGGCCGCGGCTGCGACTCTTGGGATGCCGCTTCGCCAACGCTTCGTACACGGCAGCTACGATTTGTTCGTCCGCCAGCACTTGGTCGGCGTGTGTCATCCAGTCTTCACGAAGATCGCTCACTTCCTCAGTGATCAGTCCGTCGCCGAAGCTCAGCTGCGCCCGCCGCATCTTAATCACAGCTCTTGCCCCCGCGTGCTCGGCGCTTTGTCGCGGCTCTCTCCGGACGCAGCAAATCGTGATTGAGCTCGCAGATCGTCTCGATCGCCTCCTTCAGCTTCTGATAATTGTCGAGCCAGCGGCGAACCTCGGGAACCCGTTCGCGGCGCACACTGATTTGCCGGGTTCGTCCACCGGCGTAGCTCACCGTCAGCACGAAGACCTGGTGCCCTTCGCCGCGCGCGCATTTCGGGCAATCTTTGGTATGTCGGACAGTACGCTCCAGCAGCGAGCCACGCAGAATCTCGCCGGTGACCGGCAATTTGCCGGCCAGCTTCTGGCGGGCCCGGAGAGCTTGCGCGCGTTTCATCCGCAAGAATGAATCAGCGGCAGCGACCAACGTCAACTGCAATTCCGTCCGACCTTGCAGTTTTCAGCCCACCGGCCGATTCTATTCAAAGGCTAACCAGACCAAATTTTGCGCCGGAAAGTAGCTAGGTCAGTGTGGTACCTTCAACTTCCAGAGCCTCGACGGCGGCATCGTCAACAACAACCCGTTCGACTACGCACAGTTCGCATTGATCGGGGGATCGTCGCGCGCTCCGACAGATGGCACGACCGTCGAACGGACGAACATAATGGTGGCGCCGTTTCCCGAGCCGCCGAATTTCCTGCCTGTAGGCTCGCCTTCTCCCGCGCTCACCGCGATCGTCCGCGCGCTGTTGCCGGCGCTGCTCAACCAGGCGCGCTTTCGCGCTTCTGATCTCGCTCCCGCCGTCGACGGACGCGACTTCAGCCGTTTCCTGATTGCGCCGCTGCGCCGCGTTCCCCGGATCGAGGCGCCGGCCACGGTGGAAGCGCGGGTTCCGCTCGAACGCTACGCGATCGCTTGCGGCTTGCTCGGCGGCCCCGGCGGATTTCTCGACGAAAGATTCCGCGCGCACGATTTCCAACTCGGCCGACGGAACTGCCAGCAATTCCTCAGCAAAAGCCGTGGCGGCGGACAACGTCGTCGTCGGTCGACCAGGCGGAGTCGGCTCGGAGCCCGTTATTCCGCTGCTCGGCGCGGCGGCTAATCCGATCCCGCTACGGCGTTGGCCACAGATGGGTGTGCAGGATTTCGAGGTCCTGTGCCGACGGATGACGGCGCGGATCGATGCCGTCGGCTGCACGCTTCGCTCCCTCACTCGCCACCTCGCTCTGTTGCCGTCGATCGCCAATGTAACTACGTATTGGCATATCGCCGACGAACTCGGCCGGGAGTCAGAACATCATGCCTTCAACCTCTTGCTCGTGCCGTTTCCCTATTCCGTTCCTACAGCGAGTGTCGATGCCACCCTGCAGCAAGACCACCACGTCAGACAGACGCCTGTCCGCACTGCTGTCGTGTTGAGACATGTTCATGTCGCACCGAGAGCGCGCGGTCTCAGGTTCGATGAAGTAGGCTTGATGGTTTCCGTGCGCGCCAATCTTCAGTGTCGTACTTTTCCACCGGCAACTGCAACGTTTTGGCCCGTTCGTCGCGGTCGTTCTTCCGAAACTCACGCTCGCGGCGCTCGAACTTGGTTAGCTCGTCGTTCGCGGCTCGCATGAACTCAGCGCGCGAGGTACCGGCGCTTTGGGTGCGGGCGGACATACTCGTCTCCTGACAATCTGGTCAAAAACGTAACCGAAACGCCGGCGAGTGGGCCCTCAAGGTTACATCATCTTCAGAACGCCGCGAAATGGCAACGTATTGGGTGAACCACCGTGAACAAAACGTAGGCAACACCTAACAAGGCAAAACATATCAACGGCTTAGTCTGACCGAGTGTGCGCCGGGAGGCCGGCAAGGAATAGATGGTGAGAGTCCATTACGACCAAGGAGTAGCGCCTCACATCGGCCCCGAGCCGTGCGGCAGCGTCCGAGAGGGCGCTGGCGAAGCGTCGGCAGGGGAACATGCAGGCCAGCCATTGAGCGTGTGCTGCAGCAGCATAGGAAAGGAGAGTTCGAGATGAACGCCTACCCGACGCTGCGCTATCTGAACCGACGCCTCGCGCGTTGGGCGGTGGCTAAATACAAGCGCCTCAAGCGACAGCGCCGGCGGGCAGAGGATTGGATCCGCAGGACCTGTTTGCGCGATCCAACGCTCTTTGCTCATTGGCCTGTGCTAGCCTAGCAAATCGGCCCGCGTTCGTGAGAAGCCGAACCCCCGCGCTCTCATCCGGCGGCGGAGGCAGATGCCGCGTCACTCGAAAAGAAGACAGCCGGCGGCCCGCAATCGAGACTTGGAAGACGCGAAACACAAGATCGCCGATGCAGGTCTCACCGTGATCCGCGCGCAGATCGACTCCTCGATCTCGGCGCGCCGCTGCCGAACGCGTGATTTGCACCTCCAGCGCGCAATAGGTCTCGTACAGCTCAGTTATGGCCATGGCTGCCTCCGGACCAGACAGATGCAAGTGGCCGCCCCGTCAGCTTCTCGTCAGGTGGATGCGGCATACGCGACATACTGATGCTCGTGGAAGAGGCGACCAGTATCGGCGGGCTGGTCGCCCGCGCACTGGCACGAGCTTCGGCGGCACGCGGTGCACGTTCCACGGCGACGCACCGCGTGCCGATTTTTCCACCGTTGTGACGGCATAGCCTCTCGAATTGCAGGACGGTCGCACCGCTGGCGTTATAGCGCGAGCGCCGCTTATCGAACGGCGAAAATCAGCAAGGCAAAGAACCTCACGCGCTCGCGGCCGGCCGAAGCGTTGCGTCTCGCGGTGCGTGCGCCACGCGGCTGCCTCGCTCTCACCGACCTCATCTTGGATCCGGCGCATCTCGTCTTGGATGAGCGCCGGACGCCGCCGGGCTGTGGCTTTTTGTTCGGTCAGTTCTTCGGCCTCGATCAGGACGAGACTAGACCTGCTCGTGCGTGATCCGGGCGAGGCGCCGAGCCTCTTCTTTGAGATCGAGGAGCAATGCTGGTTGCATCCCTTGCTGTGGCCGTCTCCGAGCAAGATGGTGCCGTGAGATCGACGAGATGCTGATGGATGGTGGAAAGCACTTACAAATTTCAGGCCGTTCCATTCTAGAGCTTGTGATCTATTACGCCGAACGGAAAGTCAACGATCCACTTGTGTTCGGATCAATCGACGCGTATGGCACGCGTTTCGTCGCGTTACTCGAAGAAGATGTCCTCTTGCAGGGTTCTGAACGAGGGGGCGAAGGGCCAGCCGTCGATACTTTCAAGTAAATTAAGCCGAGCGACGTTGATCGGCGCGCCTACTGGGTCTTTCCCGACCTTCGACGCGTTGCTTTCGTGTTCAGCGTCAATGTCTCAGATAGGATCAGCGGCTAGGGCACGTTGACTGGAGGCAAGGGCGCGGTCGAGCGCGGCACAAAAACATCCTGGCGCGGCCCATGTGCGGCCATCATGATTGAAAGCGCCGCGAAGAGAAGTAGAAGTATTCTCATTCGAAAAGTGACTCCCGAAACCGTGCCTCAACCATAAGGCGGTTCAACGACGTCTGATTGCGCTTCGACAACCTCCGAGGCCTCTCGAGTATTCAGTTTCGTTCACGAAACGGGGGAGCGCTTCTGCTCGGGTTTCCGAGTTTTCAAAGCGCGTCGTTTCATTGTTGCTGTCAGCTTCTTAGCTCTTGATCGTTTGGGTGTCGTAGAGGGTGCCCCACCGGCTCTAAAATCAAATCTATCATCGCTCTCTCGTCTCTTCATGAAACACCCCAACGAACAGGTTTGCAGGTCTTCGCTCTAGGAGAAATACATGAACAATGCTGTCTACTTCGGACGGGCGCGTTAGTGGGGTTGCACCACTTTCAATTACCCACAAATTCTCCTCCGACCATGGCGCCCAGCGCGATGTCGGTGAGGCGTGACAGCCCGCGCCACATGACGGTATTGCCGGGCGGCGGATCGCTGGCGCGGGCGAGATAACCGCCAAGCCGGGCGATCTTGATCAGATAGTGCGAGAGCGTTTTCTGTCTTGCTTTTGGTTTGTCGTTGGCGAGGCGATCGAGCACACCGATTTCAGTCGCAGTCAACGCGAGGGTTGGTGGCGCGTCTGGGGCGGAACGGTTGAGCATTGTCATCCAGAAGACCCGCCAACTCAGGATGCAAAACAGTGAGATCAGATTGGTCAGACGCTGGGCGGTCCGGAGCTTCGACTCCTCAGCTTTGCAGCCCGATTTGAGGATCTTGTGGAACACCTCGATCTTCCATCTCAAAGCATACCATTCGAGCTTCTCAATGGCGTCGGTGCGGGAACCAACCGGCAGGTCGGTGATCAGCTTCCAATCGATCTTCTTTCTGTTTTTCGGCGTCCCGCGCTCTTCGGCATGGATCACCGTCAGGGTCAGAGCGGGATAGCGCTTCTGCTTTCCGATCGGTGGCAGGATGCGTATCTTGCGATACCGGATCTCAAGAACGGCCTGGTCGGGATCGCCGTTGCTGTCTCTGACTTCGATGCGATGGAGCCCTTTGACGGCGACCTCGTCCATTTCGTCAGCGATCGTGTGATCCCCGTCTCCAGCCAAGCGGTCGACGCAGGTCCTGATCAGGAAATGAGTTCCGATCTCCTGTGCTGCGCAGAAAAGCTCGTAGATGTCACTCTCGCGATCACCGATATGGATGCATCGTCCCGGATGATCCACGAGTTGCGTAGACTGCTTGAGATTTTCCAACCACCGGACGCTTTCCTTTTTCTCGATGGGAATCCGGGTCGGATTGATCTTCTTTTTAAGCGCTGCCGTCCCCTTGAATTTCTTCCGGGTCCAGAACTTAACGGCCGCCAACCCCAGCGGCACACCCTCGATTGTAACCGCGAGGCTCGAATGCATCAGGATGCCGCAAACCGTGTGCGATCTGAGGCGACCCGCCTTATCCCGCCCACTGTTTATGCTCTTGGTGATGCCGATCGCTTCTGACTTCTCGCGTTGATAGCTAAACTCCGTTGTGTCGTGCAGCACAAGAACGAGACCTTCAGCAGCGGCGGTACGATCACGTGTCGATTGGAAATGGCCGGCCAGAATGTCCGCTTCGCTGACCCGGTCATTGGAGAAGAAGCGGTAGGCTGCCTTGGTATTCGCCCAATCCTGGCAGACGAGCGGAATGCTTTGTCCCATGGCGCTTCCAATCTGCGTGAGCAGTTTGCGGAATCTGTCGCCGAGCCGCGCGTCCCTAAACTCGCATCCACTACTCTCTCGATCAATCCAACATTCGCCTTCCAAGGACCGCAAACGGCCTTTTGCCGATCGATCCCTTAATGTCAGCCCCATAGAGCACCCCCTCGCGAATCAGGTGCTCAGCAAGGAATCACAAGTGATTCTTTCGACTCAAGATTTTGCCGATCAGCGGATCAGCCCGAGTGGTCAAAGTTATGGGTAATTGAAAGGTTGCACCAGAGCTTACAGCGACATCCGAACGGGTCTATCGGCGAGCAATCCTCTGACAACGGGGGATCGGTTGCAACCACCAACATCTATCGGTTGTGCTCGAGCTGAGATCTGACGGACGTGTCGAGCCACAATGCTGTGGGGCTCAGCCTTTTAGGCATGGAAGATCGTCTAAGCGATGAGGATCAAATGGTGGTAACTCCCGGAATACGATCCCCTTGGTTGGAGAAGTCAGTATCGGCTTGATCGACCGATTTCCCGCAAAGCCGAGAGTGAGAGGAGAACTTGAGGCGACAGTCCAAGGTTAGGTAAGGCAAATTCTGACAACGGTCGGGGAGAATTGGACGGCCATCGAATTCAATACGGATCTCTGCCGCGCATCGCGCCACATCCCGTTTTGCTATCCCCGTGAGGACATCTTCCCCAGCCGACAAGGTGGCGCTCGTGGCTCGGCCGAAGTCAGCGGTCTCGCTCAGTCCTTGTTGAGGCTGTCGGACGGGTCGCGTCCACAGCCATTACGTGCGATGCGTTAGGAAGACCCGAATGTCGTTTTGCTTACGTGACAGGCCCAACGTTGCCGTGTATGGCGCGCCACCAATGGTGAAATTCGTCTGCTGCCGGTCCTCGTTCGGCAACACGCCCATGTAGTGCATGCCCCGCATGAGCTCCACAGGCGCACGTCGGTCGGGTGGTAACGAAAGCTGAGCTGCTAGTCGATCGTTGCTCATCGTCAGTTTTTCGACAGGTGCTGCGGGTAGAGTCCCTGCGAGTTGGATGCGCGCGATATGAACGTGCCGGGGAGCTCGGATGAGAGAGGCAGGGTCGCCTCATCTCATCAAGGCTCGTGTCGTTGGCAACGAGAAACATGGTGCGCCCGCCACGTGCGGGCGAACGGTGCTTTCGGAAGATTTCGTGAGTAATGTGCCCGGTTGATTATGCGCGTGGCGCTCGCAGTCTGCCGCTTACTTCAATGCAACAGGACTTCAATGCAACAGGAGTGAATTACAATGGTGTATCTTCCCGTGACCGGTCTTCCCGTGGTCGGCGCTTTCGATTCGGCGACGAGTAATTTGGTGCCGGAAGGCGCGGCCGCCAATACCACGTTCGATACATTGTTGGAGCCGTATGCCGGCGGTGTTCCGGCGGGCGCCTACCAGTACCAGAGCCAACCGCCTTCGCCGGATCCGGTGTGGACGCATGAGGTCAAGGACGGCAAGGCCACGATCAACCTTGGCGACAAGGACACGATCACAGCCAAGGAGAATGACGGCACCTGGATGGTTCGTAACAACGAGACCGGCCATGTCACGAAGATCCACGGCGATCCTCACGTCGATGCCAATGGCGACGGCAGGGACGATTTCGATTTCAAGAAAGACATGACCCTGCAGCTCGATGACGGCACAAAGATCACCGTGAACACCGTCGTTTACGGTAACGGCAAAACCATCTCCTCGAAGCTTACTATTACGAACGGCGACAACGCCATGGTTATCGAGGGGCTCGGTGACGACAAGGATGGCAAAGACAATCTGAAGGTGACGCAGTCCAACGCCGGGCGGACTCTCGATCAGTTGACGCCCGATGGCTCGCAGACAATCCATGAGGAAAATCAGGGGTGGGTCGACGGCCGCGGACGCGAGGTGAATCAGGCAATTATCCACCACAATGAGAACCCTGACCCACCGCCAGATCTCAAGACGCTGATGCTTGATATGAGGATCGAGCGCATGATCGGTCGCCATGGGCGGTTGCCCTGAGGTTCGATCCAAGTCCGTTCGTTAGTCATGGAAGCGGGCGCTTCCGCCCGCCTTTTTCATCCTCCGCGCAAGAGTTGGTGGATGAAGGCAGGGTGCGGCGGCGCATCTACCATTATCGCCGCTCTCACATCGTTGATGATCTCGGCTGTCAGTGCTCTAGGAGCCTGTCCGAGTAGTCCCTGTTCAATTGGGTGGGAGACCGACACATCCGCGAGCCAATCGCCATAGACGACCCATGCATGCCCGTCCCAATCAAGGTTCGACTCCGAGAACAGCTCTTTGCCATCGAACCTCCTTGTCTTCGCCGAAGA
This sequence comes from Bradyrhizobium sp. CCGUVB23, assembly GCF_024199885.1. Taxonomy (NCBI): domain Bacteria; kingdom Pseudomonadati; phylum Pseudomonadota; class Alphaproteobacteria; order Hyphomicrobiales; family Nitrobacteraceae; genus Bradyrhizobium; species Bradyrhizobium sp. CCGUVB23. The sequence continues at coordinate 1,661,304 of NZ_JANADQ010000001.1, read as the reverse complement.
TGCGTTTGTCGCCAGTGTAAAGCGAACGGGCCACGACGTAGCCGCGCTGCGAACCGAGCCTCTCGAGCGCCAGTGAATACAACGCGCTCATCAGGACGCACTGGCCCGATATTTCGCCGGTCATCAACTGTGCCGAAGTGCCCCAGTTGTGCCCCGGCTTTTCTGGGGCACACATCCAGGGAATTAGTTCATTAAGTGGTTGATGATAAAGGCCTAATGGTGGGCGCACAAGGGATCGAACCTTGGACCTCTCCCGTGTGAAGGGAACGCTCTCCCGCTGAGCTATGCGCCCGGGACCAATGTGCCGGTCAGGCGGTTGGCCGACCGGCATGTCAGAGCCCGCGATTTAGAAGTGCGGGCCAAAGGTGTCAAGTTTTCAGGCGGCATCCAGCCGGAAAACTGTCCGTAGACTTCGCAATCCCTGCGAAAATCGTCTTTTGGCCGCTTACGCGCCCTGTTGGCGGGCGCGGGAGGCGTGGGCCTGGAGGGCGCGGATGCGCTCGGCGAGCGTGCCGCCGCCCTCGGGCAGGCCGGCCGCGGCCGCGCCGTTCGTCGTGGCGCCATTGGCCGGGCGAGGGGCGGGCTTCGGCGCCTGGCCTGCCTCAGTCGCGAGCAGCGCCTCGATCGGCGAGTTCGGGCCTTCGAGCTGTATCGCGAGCTTGGCCACCTCGGCGGCGATGTCGTTGATGCGCTCGCGCAGCAGCGCATTCTCCATGCGCTCGGTCGCCCAGGAGCTCTCGGCCTGCTGCTGGATCGCGTTGATGTCGCGCTGGAGCTTGCCGCGCTCGTCGCGCGCGGCTTTGAGCTGCTCCTCGAGCGCGGCCTTCTCGCTGCGCAGCGCCTCCAGCGCCGGCGACTTGTTGCCGGCGCTGAGGCCGGCGATCTCGGTGCGCAGTTCCTTGATGGTGCGCTCGGCCGTCTCCTGGCCCTGGCGGAGCTGGTTGTTCTCGTAATCGCGCTCGGCGAGCAGCTTGCCCTGGGTTGCGAGCCGGCCCTCGAGATCGGCGACGCGGCCGGACAGCATCTCGGCCTCCTTGACCTGCACGATGAGCTGGCGGTCAAGCTCGGTGACGCGCTGGCTCAGATTCTCGACACGCCCGCGCGCGTCGGTGAGCTCGCGCGAAGCAGTTTCGGAGTCCGAACGCTCCTGCGTCAGGCGCGCCTGCGTCGAGGCAAACTCCTTCTCGGCATCGCCGACGCGATTTTTCAGCTGCTCGATCTGCGCACGCACCGTGACCAGCTCGACCTGGCGGCTTTCCGCCATCATCGAACGGTCGGAGAGCTCGTGGTTGATCCTGGCGAGTTCGCCCTGCTTGTCTGTCAGCGCCTGCTCGGCGGTGCGCAAGCTTTCGGTCTTGGCGCTGAACTCCTCCTCGGTGGCGCGGAGCTGCTCCTTCACCGCCTTCTCGCGCGCCTCAAGCGCGAAGATCGTGGCGTTCTTCTCGCCAAGCTCGATCTTCATGCGGTTGATGGCGTCGCTCTTCTTGCCGAGCTCGGCAAGCTGGCTCGTGGTCTTGTTCTTGAGCTGATCGACGCTCATTTCGAGCCTTCGCGCGGACATCGCGAATTCGGCGCGGAGCTGGTCCTTGTCGGCCTGGATCTCCGCCATCGACAGCGGCGTTGCCGCCTCGAGCCGACGCGTGGTCAGGCGCACCGCGCGGTTATGCACCAGCGGCACGATCGCGAGCCCGCACAGCATCGAGAGCAGGAAACCGATCGCAAGGTACATGATCGGTTCGACCATGAGCCAGAACTCCCAAAGACAAGGAAAAATTTACCAAAGACCATGCCATGGCGGGCCGGCAAAAAGCCAGCCCCGGCCCGTCGTTAACGTGAATCTGTAACCGAAAAAGTAGGGGAGCCTCAGGACGTGACGGCTCCCGCTAGCGGAAAGGCAGCTCCGCAACGGCTCCATCTATCCGGCGCGCCGCGATGATGCAGTGATGCCGCTGATTTGCGCGACGGTTCCGCACGATGCGCAAGGCATCGCGCCGGTGGTCATCGGCTACTTTGCATGGGGTTGTTTTCGACCTTTTTGTCGAAGACCCCGGGCGAGTTCTCTAGAACGGGTTCCAGGTCGCGCGCGGCGTGTATTTCAGATAGCCGATATTGGCCCCGAGCCGCAGACCGATGCCGGACCGGATCGGCACCAGCACGATGTTGTTGGCGGTCAGCGCCGTCATGCCGAAGCCGCCGATGATGTAGGCGGAGCCGTCGATGCCGGCGAAGCGCTGGTAGATCGCGTTGGTGGCGGGCAGGTTGTAGACCAGCGTCATGGTGCGCGCGCCGTCGCCGCCCCAGTCGAAGCCGAGCGAGGGCCCCTGCCAGAAGACCCTGAGGTCGCCAGCGTTCTTGGTGTAGAGCGTGCCTTCGCCATAGCGCAGGCCTGCGACGAATGCGCCGGACCCTTCCTCACCCAGGATGTAGCCGTTCGGCAGGCCCCATTGGCTGACCGCCTTCTCGATGATCGAGGCGAGCCCGCGCGAGACGTTGCCGAAGAAGCGGTGGCCGGCGCCGACGAGCTCGTCCGGCCCATAGGTGTTCGGCGTCGGGGTCCGCTGCGGCGGCGGCAGGTTGGGCGGCGGCGCCTGCTGTGCGGAGGCCGGCACGATCCAGCCCACCAGCGCGGCAAGTGCGACCGCGGCGAGGCGTGATGCGAAAGTCATAAAAGAACCCCTGGTATCGAATCCGGACGCACCTTTAACCTGACGCCAACAGGCGAGGGCTAGGTTGCGCTGGATGTCCCCTCGACTCGGATGTTATCCGCAGCAACTATGACGGCACAACGGCAGGAAGATAGCCCTTTGCGCCCCGGAATTGCCTTGATCGGCCCCTGGATCGCGCTTTTGGCCGGCCTTTGGCTGGTCTTTTACGGCCCGGCGGTCGAGGCCGCCACCACCGAGCGGATCGTGGTCAACCGCTTTTCCGGGGTGGCCATCGAGGGGTTCGATCCCGTGGCCTATTTCGTCGATGGCGGGCCCGTCCAGGGCACCGCCGAGTTCGAGGCAAGCCTGTGGGGTGCAGTCTGGCGGTTCCGCAACGAGGGTAACCGGGCCGAGTTCCTGGCCCATCCCGAGGTCTATGGACCGCAGTTCGGCGGTTACGATCCCACCGATATCGCCCGCGGTGTTGTCATTGCGGGCAATCCCCGCTTCTTCGTGATCTCGGCCCAGCGGCTCTATCTGTTTAGCCGGGAGGACAGTCGCGACGCCTTTGCCGCCAATCCCGAGCGTTTCCTCTACGAAGTCGCCAAGCGCTGGCCCGCGCTGCAGGAGCAGCTCAGCCAGTAGGGCCGAACTCGCCTTGCGGGTCGCCCCAGGCGATGAACTCCGGGACGATGAAGTCGTCGCGTTTCTCGCCGAACCGGATCTCGCCGCCCTTGCCGTCCGTGACCTTGCCGCCGGCGGCGGTGACCACGGCACAGCCGGCTCCGACGTCCCATTCCGAGGTCGGGCCGAGGCGGGGATAGATGTCGGCAGTGCCTTCGGCGATGCGGCCGAATTTGACGGCCGAGCCCGCCGTCTGCCTGACCGCGCCGGGCCGGCTGGCAAGGAAGGCTTCGCTCCTGGTATCGCCATGCGAGCGGCTGACCGCGGCGACCCAGGGCTCGCCCGGCTTCGGCAGCTTTCGGGTCCGGATCGGCTCGGCGGCGGTGATGATAGCGCCATCAAACTTCACGCGCTCCGCGCCGCGCCCGACGATGCCGCGCCAGAGCAGGCCGAGCGCGGGCGCGCTGACAATGCCGAGCAGCGGCACGCCATCGGTGATGATGGCGAGATTGACGGTGAACTCGTCGCGGCCCGCGACGAATTCCTTGGTGCCATCAAGGGGATCGACCAGGAAGAAGCTGCCCTGAAACGGCAGCGTCGCAAGCTGAGCCCGCTCTTCCGACAACGTCGGCACGTCGGGCGCGAGCTGCAAAAGCCCCTCGCCGATGATGCGGTCGGCGGCGAGGTCGGCTTCGGTGACCGGCGAGCCGTCCTGCTTGCCGTCGACCCGCATCGCGGCCCGATTGACGGCGAGAATCGCTTCGCCCGCCTTCAGCACCAGCGCGGTCAACGGCTCCATCAGGCCAAGGGCAGTCGGCCCCTCAATGCGCCCCTTCACCTGCATGCCTCATTCATCGGCAACCTCTTTCGCCTCGAGTTGATTCGCGTCCCTTATGGCCGCTTCGAGCCTATCGCAAGCGCTAGCTGCGACGGGGGTGCGAATGTTAGAACCCGAGCCAATTTTAGGGCACGCGTGATTCGCCGCCTTCTGGCCGTGCAATTCCAGGAACCATCGATGTCTGGCACCTCGTCACCCGGTACTGCTACTGCTCCCGATATGCTCGAACTCGCGGCGCTTCTGTGCTCGCGGGTCTGTCACGACCTCATCAGCCCTGTCGGCGCCATCGTCAATGGCCTCGAGGTGCTCGATGACGATCCCAAGCCCGAGGATCGTGAATTCGCGCTGGATTTGATCCGCAAGAGCGCCAAGACGGCATCGGCGAGGCTGCAATTCTGCCGGCTCGCCTTCGGCGCGGCCGGATCGTCCGGCGCACAGATCGATCTTGGTGACGCGCAAAACATGGCGCGCGGCCACATCGAGGACGGCAAGTGCACGATCACCTGGAATCTGCCGCGGCTGCTGTTGCCGAAGAACCGCGTGAAGTTGCTGCTCAACATGCTCGTGATCGCGCAACATACGATCCCGCGCGGCGGCATGCTGAAGGTCGATCCGATCGGCGACGGCGAGACCATGAGCTTTTGCGTCACCGCCACCGGACACAATGCGCGCCTGCCGCAGAACATCGCCGAGCTCTTGAGCGGCGAGCGCGGACCCGCCGCGGACGCGCATGCGATCCAGCCTTATTATACGCGACTGCTGGCGCAGGCCTGCGGGCTCACCGTGAAGCTCGCGCCCGAGGGCGAGGCGATAACTGTTACGGCTTCGTAAACGGCTACCGCACGGCACTCGTTAATCAAAGCTTTACAAGGCGCTTCGAAACCTTCGGAGCGCCTTATCTCTTTGTTGGTTCCGTTCTTTTGCACTTACTCAACCAATATTAAACGCTTTGCGGAGAAGCTGGCCCCATTCTGAAAGGCGCACATGTGCGCCCTCCCTTATGAAGGCCCGTTTTCATGGATGATCTGTTGCGGGAGTTTTTGACGGAGACCAGCGAGAGCCTGGACACCGTCGACAATCAGCTGGTGAAGTTCGAGCAGGAGCCGAACAACGCCAAGATCCTGGATAACATCTTCCGCCTCGTCCACACCATCAAGGGTACCTGCGGCTTTCTGGGGCTGCCGCGGCTCGAAGCGCTGGCGCATGCCGGCGAGACGCTGATGGGCAAGTTCCGCGACGGCATGCCGGTCACCGCTGAGGCGGTGACGGTGATCCTGTCGTCGATCGACCGCATCAAGGAGATTCTGGCCGGGCTCGAGGCGACCGAAGCCGAGCCCGAGGGCACCGACCGCGACCTCATCGACAAGCTGGAAGCGATGGTCGAGCAGGGCATGGCCGCAATGGCTGCTGGCGGAGCCGCACCAGTTGCTGACGCCCCGCCGCTTGCGCCGGAAGCCCCGGCCGCCGCTGCACCCGCCAAGGAGATGACTCAGGGCACGCTGATCGAGCAGGCGCTGGAGCGCCCGTTGCGTCCGGGCGAGGTGTCGCTCGACGAGCTCGAGCGCGCCTTCCGCGAGACCGCGATCGAGGTGCCCGCGCCGGCTGCGGCTCCTGCCGCCGCGCCCGCGCCGGCCGCCACCCCGGCGCCTGTTGCGAAGGAGGCTGCCAAGGAGGCCAAGGCCAAGGAGAAGGCCAAGGAGAAGGCCAAGGAGGCAAAACCCTCGCCCAAGAAATCGATGGCGGACGAGAGCGTCACCGAAGGCGACCGCGTCGCCAACCAGTCGATCCGCGTCAACGTGGATACGCTGGAGCATCTGATGACCATGGTCTCCGAGCTGGTGCTGACCCGCAACCAGCTTTTGGAGATCTCCCGCCGCAACGAGGACACCGAGTTCAAGGTGCCGTTGCAGCGCCTCTCCAACGTCACCGCCGAGCTGCAGGAAGGCGTCATGAAGACGCGCATGCAGCCGATCGGCAATGCCTGGCAGAAGCTGCCGCGCATCGTCCGCGACCTGTCGAGCGAACTCGGCAAGCAGATCGAGCTGGAGATGCACGGCGCCGACACCGAGCTCGACCGCCAGGTGCTCGACCTGATCAAGGACCCGCTCACCCACATGGTGCGCAACTCCGCCGACCATGGCCTGGAGACCCCGGCCGAGCGCACGGCGAGCGGCAAGGGCGAGCAGGGCACCATCCGGCTGTCCGCCTATCACGAGGGCGGCCACATCATCATCTGCATCGCCGACAACGGAAGAGGCCTCAACACCGAGAAGATCAAGGCCAAGGCGCTCTCGTCAGGTCTCGTCACCGAGGCTGAGCTCGAGAAGATGAGCGAAGCCCAGATCCACAAGTTCATCTTCGCGCCGGGCTTCTCGACCGCGGCCGCCATCACCTCGGTCTCCGGGCGCGGTGTCGGCATGGACGTGGTGCGCACCAACATCGACCAGATCGGCGGCACCATCGACATCAAGAGCGTTGCCGGCGAGGGCTCCTCCGTCACCATCAAGATCCCGCTGACGCTGGCCATCGTCTCCGCGCTGATCGTGGAAGCCGGCGGCGACCGCTTTGCCATTCCCCAGCTCTCGGTTGTGGAACTGGTGCGGGCCCGCGCCAACTCCGAGCACCGCATCGAGCGCATCAAGGACACCGCGGTGCTGCGCCTGCGCAACAAGCTGCTGCCGCTGATCCACCTCAAGAAGCTGCTCAAGATCGACGACGGCGCCGCCAGCGATCCCGAGAACGGCTTCATCGTGGTCACGCAAGTCGGCAGCCAGACCTTTGGCATCGTGGTCGACGGCGTGTTCCACACCGAAGAAATCGTGGTCAAGCCGATGTCCACCAAGCTGCGCCACATCGACATGTTCTCGGGCAATACGATCCTGGGCGATGGCGCCGTCATCATGATCATCGACCCCAACGGCATCGCCAAAGCCTTGGGCGCCTCCGGCTCCTCGGCCCATGACATGACCGACGAGAATGCCGGCCATCACATCGGAAGTGGCGAGCAGACCACCTCGCTGCTGGTGTTCCGCGCCGGCTCCAGCCAGCCCAAGGCGGTCCCGCTCGGCCTCGTCACGCGCCTCGAAGAGCTGCCCGCCGACAAGATCGAGTTCTCGAACGGCCGCTACATGGTGCAGTACCGCGAGCAGCTGATGCCGCTGGTCGCCATGGAGGGCGTCACCGTCGCGAGCCAGGGCGCCCAGCCGATCCTGGTGTTCGCCGATGACGGCCGCTCCATGGGCCTCGTCGTCGACGAGATCATCGACATCGTCGAGGAGCGCCTCAACATCGAGGTCGGCGGCTCCAGCGCCGGCATTCTGGGTTCGGCCGTGATCAAGGGCCAGGCCACCGAGGTGATCGACGTCGGCCACTTCCTGCCGATGGCCTTTGCCGACTGGTTCACCCGCAAGGAGATGAAGCCGTCGATGCATTCGCAGTCGGTGCTGCTGGTCGACGACTCGGCGTTCTTCCGCAACATGCTGGCCCCGGTGCTCAAGGCCGCCGGCTACCGCGTCCGCACCGCGCCGACCGCGCAGGAGGGCCTCGCCGCGCTGCGCGCGCAGACCTTCGACGTCGTGCTGACCGACATCGAGATGCCCGACATGAACGGCTTCGAGTTCGCGGAAGTGATCCGCTCCGACCACAATCTCGGCGCGATGCCGATCATCGGGCTCTCCGCGCTGGTCTCGCCGGCGGCGATCGAGCGCGGCCGGCAGGCCGGCTTCCACGACTATGTCGCCAAATTCGACCGTCCCGGTCTGATCGCGGCGCTGAAGGAGCAGACCGCAGGTGCGGCCGGCGCCTGCGAGCTGAACCGGGCTGCGGCTTAAAGCGGGACAAGGGAAAGACAGATGAGCAGCAAGACGCAAGGCAGCGAAGGTGCGATGGTCGAGTACGTCACCGCGATGATCGGCGGCCAGCTCTTCGGCCTGCCGATCTCGCGCGTCCAGGACGTGTTCATGCCCGAGCGCGTCACCCGCGTGCCGCTCGCCTCGCGCGAGATCGCGGGCGTCTTGAACCTGCGCGGCCGCATCGTCACCGTGGTCGACATGCGCGCGCGCCTCGGGCTGCCGAGGCCCGAGGACGGCAAGGTGCCGATGGCGGTCGGCGTCGACCTGCGCGGCGAATCCTATGGCCTCTTGATCGACACGATCGGCGAGGTGCTGCGCCTGCCCGAGGACGGCAAAGAGGAAAACCCCGTCAACCTCGACCCCCGCATGGCCAAGCTTGCCGGCGGCGTCCACCGTCTCGACGGCCAGCTCATGGTCGTCCTCGACGTCGATCGCGTCCTCGAACTCGCGCCCGAGATGATGGCTGCCTGAGACGACGGTCGGCCCGCCGACCGACCTGCAATTGGAAGTGTCCCGCCGGGGACAGGAAGTAGAGGCTCACATGAGAACTTGTCTCGTCGTTGATGACTCCAGTGTCATCCGCAAGGTTGCGCGCCGCATCCTGGAAGGCCTCGACTTCCAGATTCTCGAAGCCGAGGATGGCGAGAAGGCGCTGGAAGCTTGCAAGCGCGGGCTGCCCGATGCCGTGCTGCTCGACTGGAACATGCCGGTCATGGACGGCTACGAATTCCTCGGCCATCTGCGCCGCATGCCCGGCGGCGACCAGCCCAAGGTGGTGTTCTGCACCACCGAGAACGACGTCGCGCATATCGCGCGCGCGCTGCACGCCGGTGCCAACGAGTACATCATGAAGCCATTCGACAAGGACATCGTGACGGCGAAGTTCCAGGAAGTCGGCCTGATCTGACCGTGCTGCCCGGGGGCTGAACGGATCCTTCGGCGTTTGTTTCAACTGAACCGTTCCAGTCTGAGTTGGTGAGTAATGAGTGTTGCGTTCGCTGGAAATTCGGCCATCAGTCCGTCGCGGGAAGGGCCACTGCGCGTGATGATCGTCGACGATTCCGTCGTCATCCGCGGTCTGATCTCGCGCTGGATCGGCGCCGAGCACGACATGGAGGTGGCGGCCTCCTTGCGCACCGGACTTGAGGCGGTCAACCAGCTCGAACGCATCAACCCCGATGTCGCCGTGCTCGACATCGAAATGCCCGAACTCGACGGCCTCACGGCGCTGCCGCAGCTTCTGGCCAAGAAGCGCGATCTCGTCATCATCATGGCCTCCACGCTGACCCGCCGTAACGCGGAGATCAGCTTCAAGGCGCTGTCGCTGGGCGCGGCCGACTACATTCCGAAGCCGGAATCGACCCGCGAGGCCTCCGCCGCCGATATATTCCATCACGATCTGATCCAGAAGATCCGTCATCTCGGCGCGCGGCTGCGCAGGAAGGCGGCGGTCGCAAGCCCGTCGCTCGCGCCCGCGAGCCCGGCTCCGCTTGCGCGTGAGCCCGCCGCGCGTCCTGCAGCACCGGCGCCGGCCGCACCGACGGCCTCAGCCGCTTCGCTCGTCAAACGCTCGTTTTCGACGCAGGCCCCGAAGGTGCTGTTGATCGGCTCCTCGACCGGCGGGCCGCAGGCGCTGATGTCGCTGGTGACCGATCTCGGTCCGGTGATCGATCGCTTCCCGGTGCTGATCACCCAGCACATGCCGCCGACCTTCACCACCATTCTCGCCGAGCATCTGGCGCGCTCGAGCCGCAGGCCCGCGCATGAGGCGATCGATGGCGAGGCGGTGAAGCCGGGCCAGATCTATCTCGCGCCGGGCGGCAAGCACATGCGCGTGGTGCGGAGCGGCGCTGAGGCCGCGATCGCGCTCGACGACGGACCTGCGGTGAACTTCTGCAAGCCTGCGGTTGATCCGCTCTTCACTTCCGCCATCGACCTCTGGCACGGCGGTATTCTGGCGGTGATCCTGACCGGCATGGGCTCGGACGGCATGCGCGGCGGCAAGGACATCGTCGCCGCCGGCGGCAGCGTGATCGCGCAGGACGAAGCCACCAGCGTGGTATGGGGCATGCCGGGTGCGGCCGCGAATGCCGGCATCTGCGCCGCGATCCTGCCGCTCAATCAGATTGCACCGAAGGTCAATCGGCTGTTTTCGGGAGACCGGTCGTGACGCCGATGGATTATGAATACCTGCGCAAGTTCCTGAAGGAACGTTCGGGCCTCGATCTCTCCGCCGACAAGACCTACCTGGTCGAGAGCCGGCTCATGCCGCTCGCGCGCAAGGCAGGCCTCGCCGCCATTCCTGATCTCGTGCAGAAGATCAAGAACGGCGATGCCAGGCTCGCGACCGACGTGGTCGAGGCGATGACCACCAACGAGACCTTCTTCTTCCGCGACAAGATCCCGTTCGATCATCTGCGCGACACCATCCTGCCGGGCCTGATCCAGGCGCGCGCGGCGCGCAAGAGCCTGCGCATCTGGTCGGCGGCATCGTCGACCGGGCAGGAGCCCTATTCGATCGCGATGTGCCTGAAGGAGAAGGGCGCGGCGCTCGCCGGCTGGCGCATCGAGATCGTCGCGACCGATCTGTCGCAGGAGGTGTTGGAGAAATCCAAGGCCGGCGTCTACAGCCAGTTCGAGGTGCAGCGCGGCCTGCCGATCCAGTTGCTGGTGAAATACTTCACCCAGTCCGGCGACATCTGGCAGCTCAATGCCGACGTCCGCTCCATGGTGCAGTTCCGCCAGCTCAACCTGCTCCAGGACTTCTCGCATCTCGGCACGTTCGACGTCATCTTCTGCCGCAACGTGCTGATCTATTTCGACCAAGACACCAAGGCGGTGATCTTCGAACGCATGGCAAAGAGCCTCGAGGCGGATGGCACGTTGCTGCTTGGCGCCGCCGAGTCCGTCGTCGGCATCACCGACGCCTTTCGTCCCGTCGCCGACCGCCGCGGTCTCTACCAGATCAATCCGGCGCGCGGCGCGCGTCCGGCGGGTGCGCCGATGCTCGCAGGCATGAGGATCGCCGCGGCGCGGTGAGGTGCCTTCTTCCCTTCTCCCCTTGTGGGAGAAGGTGGCGCGAAGCGCCGGATGAGGGGTTGCTTCCGCGAACTCAAATGCGAGAGGTCAATCGCGGAGAGAGACCCCTCACCCGCCTTCGCTTCGCGAAGGCACCCTCTCCCGCAAGGGGAGAGGGTAAGAATGCCCGCCTCACAAGATCGCGTGCGGCAAGAATCGCGAGCTGTTGCCGGTGATGGGGCTTTCGTCCTCACGGATCGACAGGCCGCAGGGCTCGTGATTCACGAGCCAGCTTCCGACCACGGGATAGAAGCCGGAGAAATTCGGGAGCGGCGAGAGTGCCTGGCGGACAAAGCCTTCGGCGCCGTAGGGGCCCGTGTGCTCCTCGAGCGGCGCGCCGCCAGAGACCAGCGTGACGTTGGCGCCCTCGCGCGACAGCAGCGGCTTGCGCACGTAGGAGCTGCCGAGTTCGGCGGCGCGCGGATCATCCTCGAAGAAGGCCGGCAGCAAATTGGGATGGTTCGGAAACATCTCCCACAGCAGCGGCAGGATGCCCTTGTTGGAGAGCACCGCCTTCCACGGCGGCTCGATCCAGCGTGTCGGCGCCTCCTTCAGCTTGGCGCCGAAGGCGTCGTGGAACATCCATTCCCAGGGGTAGAGCTTGAAGGCGAGCGTGATGTCGCGATCGTCGAGATCGACGAAGCGGCCGCCAGCCTCGCGCCAGCCGATCTCCTCGATGTCGAGCAGCGTCGTCGATAGCCCTGCCTGGCGCGCGGTGTCTTCGAGATAGGCGAGCGTGCCGGCGTCCTCTTCGTTGCCGGTCGTGCCGGTGAGATGCAGATGCTGGCCTGCCGCAATCGCCTTCCAGGCCTCGATCAGCCGCTCATGGATGGAGTTGAACTGGTCGGCGCGCGCCGGGATGATGCGCCGCTCGATCGCCTGTTCGAGCCAGGTCCATTGAAACACCGCGGCCTCGAAGATCGAGGTTGGCGTATCAGCGTTGTATTCGAGCAGCTTGGCCGGCGACGTGCCGTCGAACTTCAGGTCGAGCCGGCCGTAGAGGCTGCGGTCGTCGCGCTCCCAGCTCTCGGAGATCAGGTCCCAGAAGGCCTCCGGGATCTTCAACCGCTCCAGCAGCCGCTCATCGATGATGATGCGGCCGGCGAGTTCGATGCACATCGCGTCGATCTCGCCGGTCGGCGTTTCGATCCCGCGTTCGATCTCGTCGAGCGTGAAGGCGTAATAGGCGCGCTCATCCCAATAGCGCTCACCGTCGATGGTATGGAAATCGAAGCCGGATTGCTGCGCGGTTTGCTCCCAGTCGTCGCGCTCGGGACAGACGATCCGCTGCATGCGCTAGCCGCCACCGTGGCCATGGCCGCCATGGCCGTGCCCGTGGACGACATGCAGCGTGCCGCCGAAGCCGCCATAGGTGGCGGGCCCGCAATAGGGTTGTCCGTCGATGCCGGGAACGGCCGTCATTCCGGGTCCGCAGTCATAGGGCCGCCGCACAAATCCCATCGAGACCGCGCTGACCGCGGCACTCCCCATCAGGGTCAGCACGACCCGTCGCGAACGTTTCATGTTGCTTCCTCCCGACGCCAATCAAGCAGACCGGCCAAAGGCGGTGAATTCAAAACGTGGCTCGGCTCAACCGCCTCCCGAGAAGCCGAAGGCATGCGCGGACGAGCCGAAGCCGCCCCGCGTCACACCGCCGGAGCCGCTGCTGTAGAAGCTCGATCGCGACGACCAATGGCCACCGCCGCCGCCGCCGCTCGACGAGCAGGCCGCCATGCCGGGCTGGTCGCAGTTCTGCCGCGGTATCAGTGTGTAGGCGGCGGTGCCGACAGCGATCGCGCCCATCACCAGCAATGCGACCTCGCCGGAGCGCTTGACCGGCTCCTTCGGCGGCAGCGGCAAGGGCTGAGGATGGCGCTTGCCGAAATCCTTGTTGGGGCGCTTCTCGGCCATGGTCAGTAGATCATGCAGGCGGCGTTGAGCAGGCCTGCGGCGAGCGAGGAAAGGCCGAGCCAGATCGCAGGCGCCATGTCGCCCGCGGCGATCCGCGCCGACAGGTTCGGCACCGGCACCTTCACGACGTAGAACACCACGACCTGGACGATCAGCGCGATGAACGCCCAGATCAGGCAGTCCAGCACGTTGGCCGAATGTGCGATGGCGCTGACCAGCGGTGCGACGAAGCCGAGCAGGCTCAGCCCCAGCGCAATCGCTGCGGCCGGATCATTGTCGCGGATGAGCTGGAATTCGTTGTGCGGGGTGATGCGGGTGTAGACGAACAGATAGGCCACGATCGCCACCAGCCCGGTGCAGAAATAGACCAGAAAGGCTGGCAGGCCAGCAAGCGATTGCAGGATCATCGTTCCCCCGGTGTCAGGCCAGTATTCGTCGGCAGGCCGAGGATACCGGTTCAACGGTTAGAGGGGGATGAAGCTCTGTTCGTATCCTCCAAAAACGAAAACCCCGCCATTTGCGGCGGGGTCCAGTCGGGGAGGAGCGAGCCACCTGGGGCTCACGACGGAAGGAAGATCAGGCGGGGATCCGCTCGTCGGCCTCGTGCGGCTCGCGCAGCACGTAGCCGCGGCCCCACACGGTCTCGATGAAGTTGCGGCCTTCGGAGGCGTTGGCGAGTTTCTTGCGGAGCTTGCAGATGAAGACGTCGATGATCTTCAGCTCCGGCTCGTCCATGCCGCCATAGAGGTGGTTGAGGAACATTTCCTTGGTGAGGGTCGTGCCTTTGCGGAGCGAGAGCAGCTCCAGCATCTGGTATTCCTTGCCGGTCAGATGCACGCGCTGGCCGCCGACTTCCACCGTCTTGGTGTCGAGGTTGACGACGAGGTCGCCGGTCTGGATGACCGACTGGGCGTGGCCCTTGGAGCGGCGCACGATCGCGTGGATGCGGGCCACCAACTCGTCCTTGTGGAAGGGCTTGGTCATGTAGTCGTCGGCGCCGACGCCGAGACCCTTGACCTTGTCCTCGATGCCGGCGAGGCCGGAGAGGATCAGAATCGGTGTCTTGATCTTGGAGACCCGGAGCTGCTTGAGCACGTCGTAGCCGGACATGTCGGGCAGGTTGAGGTCGAGAAGAATAATGTCGTAATCGTATAGCTTACCGAGATCGACGCCCTCTTCCCCCAGGTCGGTCGTATAGACGTTGAAGCTTTCAGACTTCAGCATCAGCTCGATCGACTGCGCGACGGCGCTGTCATCTTCTATCAGCAAAACGCGCATGCCAGTTCCCCATAGTCGCCGCTCCGGGCGTCAGGTCGGCCGCATTCGCGGCACTCAACAAAACGCCTTTGAACAACTGATTCGGATCCTGACGTCACATGGTTAACAAAGTCTGATTCTGGAACGCAAGACCTCACGGTGCAATTTTTGTCGAATCGCCCTAAGATGTTGCGCAGAAGCAGTTTTCGTCACCCGGTTCCGTTCAAGTTCCACTTTAAGAGACGGGCCTAACCGACTCTCGCGACTCCCCTTCTTCTGCCGGGCAGGCGCTCAGTCACAAAGACAGTGACGCAATGATTAATGATGCGGGTAAACACGAAGTTAAGCGCCGTTCAGAAATGTGGCGAAATTTAAGGGTTTCGTCATGAAGGGCATGAAAGCCGGATCATGAAGGCGCTTGCCGAGCAGATCGGGGACATCGACGGCGTCAATATATACGGCCGCGTCGTCGGCGTGCGCGGCCTGATGGTCGAGGTCGCTGGTCCCATTCACGCGATGTCGGTCGGCGCGCGGCTGGTGATCGAGACCGGCGCGAACCGCTTCATTCCCTGCGAGGTGATCGGCTTTTCCGGCAACAACGCTGTCGTGATGCCGTTCGCGGGACTCGAGGGCGTGCGGCGCGGCTGCAAGGCTGTCATCGCGAATGCCGCCAACCAGGTGCGGCCGTCGGCGGCCTGGCTCGGCCGCGTCGTCAATGCGCTGGGCGAGCCGATCGACGGCAAGGGGCCGCTGCTGCAGGGCACCTCGCCGATGCCGTTCCGCAATTCGCCGCCACCTGCGCATTCGAGGAAGCGTGTCGGCGCGCCGCTCGATCTCGGCGTCCGCGCGCTCAACACGTTTCTGACCTGCTGCCGTGGCCAGCGGATGGGCATTTTTGCCGGCTCCGGCGTCGGCAAATCCGTGCTGCTGTCGATGCTCGCGCGCAATGTCGACGCCGATGCCAGCGTCATCGGCCTGATCGGGGAACGCGGCCGCGAGGTGCAGGAGTTCTTGCAGGACGACCTTGGCGAGGAGGGCCTGGCGCGCTCCGTCGTCGTGGTCGCGACATCGGACGAGCCGGCGCTGATGCGGCGGCAGGCGGCGTATCTGACGCTTGCGATCGCCGAATATTTTCGTGACGAGGATCAGGACGTGCTGTGCCTGATGGACTCGGTGACGCGCTTTGCCATGGCCCAGCGCGAGATCGGCCTCTCCGCGGGCGAGCCGCCGACCGCCAAGGGCTATACGCCGACAGTCTTCACGGAGCTGCCGAAGCTCCTGGAGCGCGCAGGTCCCGGCATGGGGGTCGGTGCCATCACCGCGATCTTCACGGTGCTGGTCGACGGCGACGACCATAACGAGCCGATCGCGGACGCCGTCCGCGGCATCCTCGACGGTCACATCGTGATGCAGCGTTCGATCGCCGAGCGCGGGCGCTACCCCGCCATCAACATCCTCAAATCGGTCTCCCGCACGATGCCGAAATCGGCCGACCCGCAGTTCTGGCCGACCATTCAGAAGGCCCGCCAGGTCATGGCGACCTATGCCGACATGGAGGAACTGATCCGGCTTGGCGCCTACCGGGCGGGGTCCAGCCCCGAGGTCGACGAGGCGATCCGGCTCCATGAGCCGCTGGAGGCCTTCCTGCGCCAGCGCAAGGACGAAAGTGCCGGTTTGGCGGACGGCTACCGCCAGTTGGCGCAAATCCTCCAGAATTTGGAAACGGAACGCTAACTTTGTCAGGCCATCATCCGCTCCACAGAGTAGCAGAGCCGGTCGGGGCCCAATTTCGGGATCGGGGAGACCGGTGTTGTCCCACGTGCAGCTAGGGGACTTCTGGGGAGTACGAGTCGATGAAGTCACGTGAAACGCTCATTCGCCTGAAGAAATTTCAGGTCGACGAGAAGCGCCGCAGGGTCACCCAAATCGAGAGCATGATCGCGGACTTCCAGCGCATGTCTGTCGATCTCGAGCGCGAGATCCTGACCGAGCAGGAGCGCGCCGGGATCAACGATCCCTCTCATTTCGCCTATCCGACCTATGCCAAGGCCGCGATCCAGCGCCGCGAGAACCTGACCCGCTCGGCCGACGAGCTGAAGGGCCAGCTCGAAGAGGCCAAGGGCGCGCTGGCCGAGGCTTTTGAGGAATTGAAGAAGGTCGAGCTCCTGGACGAGCGCGACCAGGCGCGCGAGCGCGCCGAGGAGAGCGCCCGCGAGCAGGCCGACCTCGACAGCATCGGCCTGATGCGCGCCCGCATGGGCGCCATCGCCTAAGGCTCTCAAAGCCCCACAGCCAGGGAATTGTGTGAGCCCGGATCCCGAAAGGGTCCGGGTTTTTCGCGTGCGATGTCCACAGTGTGGCGCCCGGCCCCTTGGTGGCGGGCTTTGCTGCGCGCTATGGTGGTGGAGTTTGCAGGGGCCTCGCGGGAAAGCGACGGGGCGGTGCGCGTTGGGGGACTGAATGCTGACGCCAGCAGATCTGGTCTGGCTGATCGCAGCGGTGGCGAAGGGCGACGAGGCGGCTTTCGAGCGCCTCTACGGCGCCACGCGCGCGAAACTCTATGGCGTCGTGCTCCGTATCTTGCGCCGACAGGATCTCGCAGAGGAGGTCATTCAGGAAACCTACGTCAAGATCTGGAACAGTGCGGGCCAGTTCAATCCGGCGCTGTCCTCGCCGATCACGTGGATGGCGTCGATCGCGCGCAACCGCGCCATCGACCTGGTGCGCAAGAAGACCGAAGCCTCGATCGAGGAGGAGCCTCAGGCGATGGAGGTTGCCGCCGACAGCCCCGATCCGCTCGCGCGGCGCGAGATGACGGAGGAGTTGAAGCGGCTCCTGGAATGTGTCGGCCGGCTCGAGCCGGATCGCCAGAAGCTCGTGCTTCTCGCCTATTACAACGGCTGGAGCCGCGAGCAGTTGGCGGAGAAGTTTTCCGCGCCCGTCAACACGGTGAAGACGTGGCTGAGGCGCAGTATGATGGATATCCGGGAGTGCCTTGGATTGTGAGTCTTGGGTTGTAATTGATGGCCTACTCTGAGGACCATATTGCGCTCGCCGCGGAATACACGCTCGGCACACTCGATGCCGACGAGCGCGCGCAGGTCGAGACCATGATGGCGGTGGACAAGGAGTTCGCCGGCCTCGTGCAGGCCTGGCAATTGCGGCTGGGCGTGTTGAACCAGATGGTCGGCTCGGTCGAGCCGCGGCCGATCGTGTGGGAAAACATCAAGGCTGCGATCGGACCGATCCGGGCAACAGAGGAGCCGCAGGCGCCGCCTGAGGCGCCGACGTCTCCACCGCCCGAGGTGCCAGAGCCGCCGGCGGAGCCGGAAGCTGCGTCCGACATCGCTCCGCAATTCGTGCCGCAAGTCCATGCGCCTGATTTCACCGTCTCGCAGGTGCCGATCGTTGACGACACCAACGTCATCTATCTCGAAGGCCGCGTGAAGCGCTGGCGCAGCATCGCTTCCGGCCTCAGTGCGCTTGCCGCTGCGCTCTTTGTGGTGCTGTCGCTTCAGATCCTGCGGCCCGATGCGCTGCCTGGCGCGCTCCGTCCAGCGCCGCAGGTTCAGACCGTCGAGGTGAAGACGCCTGCCACGCCGCTTACGCCGTCATCGCAATATGTCGCGCTGTTGCAGGGACAGGGTGGCGGCCCCGCCTTCATCCTCACCATCGACGGCGCGACCAAGAATTTCACGGTGCGTAAAGTGGGCGCCACTCCGGAGCCGGGCAAGAGCTTTGAGCTCTGGCTGATCTCCGACAAGCTGCCGCGCCCGCGCTCGCTCGGCGTGATCAATAATGGCGACTTCACCGCGCGCCCGGTGCTCGCCGGCTACGATGCCGACGTCATCAATGCTGCCACCTACGCCGTCACCGTCGAGCCGGCCGGCGGCTCGCCCAGCGGCCAGCCGACATCCGCGCCGGTGTTTTCTGGCAAGCTGATCGAGACCGTGCCGCCGTCCCAGCCGCAGGCTCCCGCGAAGAAGTAGTTTGCCGCGCATGTAGCCCGGGCGCGCGAAGCGATCCGGGGACATTCGATCCCGCACATCGCTTCGCTCATGCGGGCTACGCGTCGAGCTCCGTAGTTCTCCGGTGCGCAATGTCGCCATGGTCCGTCTTGCCGTCGTATTCCGACAAGCTGGGTGGACTCCGACGCCCGATTTGAACCTCCTCGCGTTTCACCGCGTCAAATGCGCGCGATTGGGCAGTCCCGGCGTCGTTCGTGCCGGAGTGAAGGGGCGAGATATCGAGATGGATCCAGCGAAGCCGCCGGGCATCTTCATTCATCAGTATACGGGGCTGCCGAGCGGTCCGGCGTTCGAGCACTGGCGCGACCGGGCTTTCGGATCGTGCGGGCTTGACGTCGCACCGAGCCGCGGCGACAGCATCGATTGCCGCCTCCAGGTCAGCCTGGTCGGCAACATCGTGCTCGGGATTCCCGAGGGCGCCTCCGCGCAGTTCTCGCGCACGCAGGGCGGCCTCGCCGACGGCTGCGACGATCTCGTGCTGATCTCGGCGCATTCGGGGCTCGTCCGCGTCCAGCAGAGCGGCCACACGCTCGAGCTCGAGCCGTCGCAGATGGTGCTCGCTGATCTCAGCGTCACCGGCGCAGTCGGCCATACTGAGCAGGATGGTTTCACCACCATCCGCATGCCGCGCCGCGCGCTGCTCGAGATCAATCCGCGCGCCGAAGACAAGATCTCGCAGGTCCTTTCGGACGGCGCCGTCGCCGAAACCATCACGCGCTATCATGCGCTCGCCGCCAATCACGCGCCGCATCTCGATGCGGTCGGCCAGCGCCTCACCGCGCAGCACATGGTCGATCTCGTCGGTCTCATGCTCGGCACCGATGCCGAGCACGCCGCGCTTGCCCGCGGCCGCGGCCACGCTGCCGCGCGTCTCGATCTGATGCGCGCTGACGTTATGTCGGCGCTCGGCCGCAATGATCTCAGCCTGTCGGAAGTCGCCGGACGCTCGGGGCTCAGCCCGCGCCAGGCGCAGCGCCTGTTCGAGCAGGCCGGTACCACCTTCACCGAATTCGTGCTCGAGCAGCGCCTGCTGCTTGCGCGAAAGCTGCTGCAGGATCCGCGATCGCGCGCACGCAAGATCAGCGACATCGCGCATTCCTCGGGCTTTGCGGATCTGTCCTATTTCAACCGCGCCTTCCGCAAGCGGTTCGGGTCGACTCCATCGGAGCTGCGCGAGGTGTGATCGCGGCGATGTCTGCAATCATGTCGTGAATTCGCCGCCGGCGCACGCCGCGCGTGAAATTGAGACGTTTTGTCGCCGTCAAAAGCGGCAAAGCGCTTCATTGCGAAGCTGCTTTCACGCGCCCGCGAAACACGCCTGAAACATTCACCTCGCATCATCACCAGATTGACGAGAGCCGCGGCGGCGCTTTTCGCGCGCGATTGTGCCGAGCGCCGGCGCGCTTTGCCGGTGTTCGAAGCACGTTTTTGAAGAAGTCATTTTGAAGGTCACACTGACGTGACCGGGAGGGTCTCATGGGCGGGTTCATTGACCGGCCGTTTGCCCTGCTTGCATTGCTGATGTCTGGTCTTTCGGCGCCGCTTGCGGCGGCTCAAACCATTGAGCAGGCTCCGACCAGCCTGGCATTGGCGAGCACTGATGCGGCGATCCTGGACATGCGCCTGTCAAAGCCGCTCTCGCGCGGCGAGGAAGCGGCGCTCAGGCCGAAGGATCGCTTCAGGGAATGCGCGCATTGCCCCGAGATGGTGGTCGTCCCCGACGGCACCTTCATGATGGGTGCGAGCGCAGGCGAGATGGGCAGCACCGAGGACGAGCGGCCGCAGCACCGGGTGACGGTGCAGCGCTTCGCCGCGGGAAGCTGGCCCGTCAGCGTCGACGAATGGAGCGCCTGCGTGGCGGCCAAGGCGTGCAGTCCGCATCCGACCGAGCCGGAGCACGTGCGCGATCCGGTGACCGGGATCCTCTGGCAGGAGGCCAGCCACTATGTGCAGTGGCTGTCGCGTTTGACGGGCCGCCCGTACCGGCTCCTGAGCGAAGCCGAGCGCGAATACGTCGCGCGCGCCGGCACGACCACCGCGTTCTGGTGGGGCGATGGCGCCGATCCGCATCTTGCCGACATCGCGGCGGCCAATCTGGTCGCCGATGTCGGCATCGTGACGATCGCGACCACGGCATTCACGCCGCCCCCGGCCAATCCCTTTGGCCTCTTCGAGGTCCATGGCGGCGTCTACGACTGGGTCGAGGACTGCTGGCACGACAACTACGTCGGCGCGCCGAATGACGGCTCGGCGTGGATCGCGGATGACTGCAAGGGCCACGTCCTGCGCGGCGGCGCCTTCAGCCGCGCGCTCCAGACCCGCCGCTCCGCCGCGCGCCTCTGGTTTGGCCCGCCGAACCGGATGAGCTATATGAGTGTGCGCGTGGCGCGGACGCTGGGGCCGTAGGCGGCGCGGACAGGACTTGCGCAGCAGGACTTGGAATGGCGCGTATCGTCGTGCTCGGTGCTGGGTTCGCGGGCCTGTGGGCCGCCATCGGCGCTGCCCGCAAGCGCGACGAGATCGGTGCGGCCGGCAGCGACATCGAAATCCTCGTCATCGACCGCAATCCCTATCATAACATCCGCGTGCGCAACTACGAAGTGGATCTGAGCGAGGTCGTGCTTCCGCTGTCGCAGCTGCTCGATCCCGTCGGTGTTGATCACAGGCTCGGTGACGTCGAAACCATCGACGTCGCAAGAGGCACCGTCACCATCGCCGTGAACGGCGCGCACGACGTGGTTGTCTATGATCGGCTGGTGCTGGCGCTCGGCAGCGGGGTGCCGCGGCCGGACATTCCCGGTCTCGCCGCGAATGCGTTCGATGTTGACACTTATGCCGCTGCCGCCAAGCTCGAGGCCCATCTCGCCGCGCTTGGCCGCAGCGCGCCGGCGCCGGGACGAACGACGGTCGTGGTGGTCGGCGCCGGCTTCACCGGCATCGAGGTCGCCGCCGAGATGCCGGACCGGCTCGCGCGCGCCGGCATCGCCGGCGGCCGCATCATCCTGGTCGATCCGAACCCGGTGGTCGGCGCGACCATCGGCGAGCGCGCCCGTCCCGTCATCAGCGAGGCACTCGCAGCGCTCAATGTCGAGACCCGTCTCGGCGTGCGGGTCGAGGCGATGGATGCGGCCGGCGTCCGCTTGAGCTCCGGAGAAGTCATTCGGACGCAGACGGTGATCTGGTGCGCCGGCATGCGTGCAAGCCCGCTCGCCGCGACGCTGCCGGTCGAACGGGACCGTCTGGGGCGTATTCTGGTCGATCCCTTCATGCGGGTTGCCGATCTCGCCCACGTCTTTGCGGCCGGTGACGTTGCGTCCAGTTTGGTCGACGGGCTGCATGCGACCGTGATGTCCTGCCAGTTCGCGCGCCCCATGGGCCGCTTCGCCGGCCACAATGTGATCGCCGATCTCGTCGGCCAGCCGCTGCTGCCGCTGCGGATCGACTGGTACGTGACCGTGCTCGATCTCGGTGGCTGGGGCGCGCTTTATACGGAAGGCTGGGACCGCGAGGTGCGCACGACCGGGGCCGCGGCGAAAGCAACGAAGCAGATCATCAATCACCAGCGCATCTACCCGCCGCTCACCGGCAGGAAAGAAGACTTGTTCGCCGCAGCTGCGCCAACGGTGCAGGCGGCGCCGGCGAGGAAGTAACCGCGCCCGGCGTGGACAGGCGCGCTGCATTTTCGGTGTCATCGTCCGCGAAAGCGGACGATCCAGTATTCCAGAGACAGCGCGAGGATACGGAGAAGCCGCGGCGTACTGGATTCCCCGCTTTCGCGGGGAATGACAAGCGATGGGTGGGGAGATGTGGTGTGCTGTCTCGGCGGCGAACATCACCCGCAGAGAAATCGTCCCCCCAGAAATGAGAAAGCGCCCGTGGGGGGCGGGCGCTTTCTGTAGTCGACTTGGGGTTGGGGTCGTCTACATATCCACATGGCGACTTTGGGGGGCTGGTAAAGAGCCACGTGAATTCCTGAATTCCGTCAAATCTCCTCAGCGAACCAGTGAAGCGTTCGAACTGGTGATCACAACCGGCTTCCCGGCCTTGATGACGCGGGCGGTCTGGGTCATGCCGTCGTCGGAACCCGATCGCGCCGTAATGCTGAGGCCCGCCACTGCGACGCCAGCAACGAGGGCGACGACCACGATCTTAAGATGGGTCGATCGATCCGCGCTGTAGATCGAGTGGTTCATGGAAGCCTCCTGCCGCCATCTACCGAAGTAGTCGCCGGCTTCATCGGCGAGGTTCATGCCTTCGGTACCCAACAACCTAGTATTGCGGGGATTCGTTCCCAAGAGGCGATCACAAGGGCGTGAAAAGACGTGAACGGTCGCGATCGAAAGATCGTAACCGTGAATATTTATTCAGGTAACTCAGTCTGTTAGCTGGCTGTCGCGAGTTCCTGAGCCAAATCAGCGAGTTGCCCCAAAACTACAAAAACCATTTGCCTGTGGCGAAAAAACACAGACGAAATTCGGGCAAATCAGAAGCAAATCAGATGCTTCCAACCGTTTTCAGTCGTGCCCGCGGATGGATTTCCGCCTGCGACAGCACGGTGGTTTGGGCGCGGAACCGCTCCACCAGGGAACGCACGAAGGGACGAATTGCCGCAGAGGTGACCAGCACCGGCGCCTCGCCCTCGCGTGCCGCACGCTCGAACGCCTCGCGCACGGCGGTCATGAACTCGGAGAGTTTCGAGGGCTGCATCGCAAGGCTGCGCTCCTCGCCCTGGCCGATGATGGATTCGGCAAAGGCCTGCTCCCATCTCGCCGACAGCGCGATCAGCGGCAGGTAGCCGTTGTAGGAGGTGTTCTGCGCGCAGATCTGCCGGGCGAGGCGGGCGCGGACATGCTCGACCATGGTCGAGGGATTGCGCGAGAAGGCGAGCGAGTCGGCGATGCCTTCGAGGATGGTCGAGAGATCGCGGATCGAGATGCGTTCGGCGAGCAGGAGTTGCAGCACGCGCTGAATGCCGGAAATGGTGACCTGGCCAGGCACGATGTCCTTGACCAGCTCGCTCTGCTCCTTCGGCAGCTCCTTGAGCAGCTTCTGCACCTCACCATAGGACAGTAGATCAGACATATTCGTCTTGAGCAGTTCGGTGAGGTGGGTGGAGAGCACGGTTGCGGCGTCGACGACGGTGTAGCCCTTCAGCGACGCCTCTTCCTTGAGGCTGGCATCGATCCAGGTCGCGGGCAGGCCGAACGTCGGTTCGGTGGTGTGGATGCCCGGCACCTGCACCTGGTTGCCCGCGGGGTCCATCACCATGAACTGGTTAGGCCAGATCTTGCCGGTGCCGGCGTCGACCTCCTTGATCTTGATGATGTAGGTGTTGGCTTCGAGCTGGACGTTGTCGAGGATGCGGACGGCCGGCATCACAAAACCCATCTCGATGGCGAGCGAGCGGCGCAGCGCCTTGATCTGCTCGGTGAGGCGATCGGTGCCGTCGGGGCCGTTGACGAGCGGCAGCAGCGCATAGCCGAGCTCGATCTTGAGATCGTCGATCTTGAGCGCTGCGGAGATGGGCTCCTCCGCCGCTGCAGCGCCGGGCGCGCCCGGCGTTCCCTGGGCGGGCGCGGCCTTGGCGGCTTCCTCGGCCCTGGCCGTGGTCCGCTTGTGGTTGCGCGCCGACCAGGCGAGCGCGCCGGCGCCGGCGCCAAGCGCAAGGAAGGGGATGGTCGGGATGCCCGGCAGGATCGCCAGCACGATCATCACCGCCGACGACATCGCGAGCGCCTGCGGATAGCCGGAGAACTGTTTCATCAGCGCCTTGTCGGCGGCACCGGAGACGCCGGCCTTGGAGACGAGCAGGCCCGCCGCGGTCGAGACGATCAGCGCCGGCACCTGCGTGACGAGGCCGTCGCCGACGGTCAGCAGCGTGTAGCTGCGCCCGGCGTCGGCGAAGGAGAGGCCCTGCTGCGCGACGCCGATGATCATGCCGCCGACGACGTTGATGAAGACGATCAAAAGGCCGGCAATGGCGTCGCCGCGGACGAATTTCGAGGCACCGTCCATGGCGCCGAAGAAGCCGCTCTCGTCCTCAAGTGCCTTGCGCCGCTCCTTGGCGACCTTCTCGTCGATCAGTCCGGCGGACAGGTCGGCGTCGATCGCCATCTGCTTGCCGGGCATGGCGTCGAGGTGGAAGCGCGCCGCGACCTCGGCGATGCGGCCCGAACCCTTGGTGATGACGACGAAGTTGACGATGATCAGGATGGCAAAGACGATGATGCCGATGACGAAATTGCCGCCCATCACGAAGCTGCCGAAGGCTTCGATGACATGGCCCGCAGCATCCGTGCCCTCGTGGCCGTGTGACAGGATCAGGCGGGTGGAGGCCATGTTGAGCGACAGCCTGAGCATCGTCGAGATCAGCAGGATGGTCGGGAAAGCGGAGAACTCCAGTGGCGCCTGGATGAACAGCGAGGTCATCAGGATCAGGATCGAGAGCGTGATCGAGATCGCCAGGAAGAGGTCCAGCACGATCGAGGGCAGCGGCAGGATCAGCACCACCAGGATGGTGAGGATGCCGAGCGCCAGCGCGATGTCGCCGCGCTTGAGGATGTTGCCGATCTCGGTGAGGGAGGGGAGGCCGGGCTTGGGGGCGCCTACACCTTGACCCGCGGTGACGTCGACCATGGTTGCTGCCTCCCCCCGCGATTGGCGCCCACGCGCGCCAAACGTCTGCGCGGCGGCCGATGGGCCACCGTTTCGAAAGTGAGGCACCGCACTGGCGTCCACGGGAGCTCCCGTTTTACGCGGCCGACGACACTCGACTTCACCCGGCAATTTTTGCCCGGTGTATGGTTAGCAAAGGGTTAACGAGGAGGGTGGGAGAGGTGCGAAATGGGGCGCCTTACGGCCGTCATTCCGGGGCGATGCGAAGCATCGAACCCGGAATCTCGCGATTCCGGGTTCGGCTCTTCGAGCCGCCTCGGAATGACGGTGGCGGAGGGTGTGCCTACTTCGCCTTCTGCATCTTCGTCACCGTATATCCCGACGCCGCCTCCTCGGCCTCGAAGGTGACCCTGTCGCCGACCTTGACCTGTCTCAGCACCGCCGAGTCCTTGACGCGGTAGACCATGGTCATCGGCTCATCCATGCCGAGGCTTTTCGCTGGTCCGTGCTTGAGCGTGATCTTGCCCGCGCTCTCGTCGATCTTCTTGACCTCGCCGCTGATCGCGGCGCCCTCGGCCGCGAGGGTGCCGCGAGACAGGCCGATGCTCAGCGCCAGCGCAGCGGCGATGCGGATGATGCCGTTCATGGGAGTCTCCATAGCTCACTTCACAGTGACGCGGCCGACCATGCCGTAGTCGCGGTGGTCGGGGATCAGGCAGGAAAATTCGAACGTGCCGGCCTTGGTGAATTTCCAGACGATCTCGGTCGTCTTGCCCGGCGCGAGCCGCACGCCGTTGGGGTCGTCGTGCTCCATGTGCGGATGCTTCTTCATCACCTCGGCATGCGCGAGATTCTCTCTGGTGGTGGCGAGCAGGAATTCATGGTCCTCCTTGCCGACGTTGCGCAGCACGAAGCGGATCTGCTCGCCGCGCTTGACGGTGATGCGCGAGGGCTCGTAGGCCATCTCGCTCAGCGCGATCTCGATGATGCGCGCCGGCTTGTTGGGATCGCCGGGCTCGCCGGCGGAAAAGGTCTCATGGGCGTGATGCTCGTGTGCGAGTGCAGGCGCGGCGAAAAGCGAAAGTGCCGCAAGTAGGATCATCGTCGTCTTCTTCATCTTGTTCTCCAGTTGGTGGTCGTCAAAACATTCGTTCACATCTTCATTTTCTTCATCGGTGCGTTTTGCTGCCGTGCCGGCTCCGCGGCAGGTGAGGCGACCTCATAGGCGACGGTGCCTTGCGGGAATTGATAGGGGCCGGGGTCGCTGTAATCGTCGCGCGCGAGGTTCTCGCGGATCTTCATCACCGTGAACATGCCGCCCATCTCGATCGGTCCGAACTGGCCTGAGCCCGTCATCATCGGCAGCGTGTTGTCGGGCGCGGGCATCTCCATGTTGCCCATCGCCATGCCCGACTGGCCCATCACCATGGCGTCGGGCGCGAGCTTGCCGACCGCACGCGCGAGATCCTTCTTCGAGACGCCGATGAGATTGCGCATGTCGTGGCCCATCGCATTCATGGTGTGATGCGACTTGTGGCAGTGGAACGCCCAGTCGCCGGGATTGTCGGCGAGAACGTCGAACACGCGCACCGCGCCGACCGGAACGTCGGTCGTCGTCTCCGGATATTGCGCGCTCTCGGGAATCCAGCCGCCGTCGGTGCAGGTCACCGCAAAGCTGTGGCCGTGCAGATGGATCGGATGGTTGGTCATGCTGAGATTGCCGATGCGCACGCGCACCTTGTCGCCGAGCCGCACCGGCAAGGGATCGATGCCGGGAAACACCCGCGAATTCCAGGTCCACATGTTGAAATCGGTCATCTCGTTGACCTTCGGCAGGTAGGTGCCGGGGTCGACGCGATAGGTGCTCATCACGAAGACGAAGTCGCGGTCGACCGGACGGAAATCCTGATCGCGCGGATGCACGACGACCATGCCCATCATGCCCATCGCCATCTGCACCATCTCGTCGGAATGCGGGTGGTACATGAAGGTCCCGCTCTTCTTCATCTCGAACTCGTAGACGAAGGTCTTGCCGGGTGGGATGTGCGGCTGATTGAGCCCACCGACGCCGTCCATGCCGCTCGGCACGATCATGCCGTGCCAGTGCACGGTGGTGTATTCGGGCAATTTGTTGGTGACGAAGATGCGGACCTTGTCACCCTCGACCGCCTCGATCGTCGGCCCCGGCGACTGGCCGTTGTAGCCCCAGAGGTTGACCTTCATGCCTTCGGCGAATTCGCGCACGACGGGCTCGGCGACGAGATGGAATTCCTTCCAGTCGCCGTTCATGCGGAACGGCAATGTCCAGCCGTTCAGCGTGACGACGGGGCGATAATCGGGGCCGTTGGTCGGATGCCGCGGCGGCTGCATCACCACCTTGTCCATGTGCGGGGCTTCCGGAATCGATGCGGCCTGGACGCGGCCGCTGATTGCTGACGCGCTTGCGAGCGCGGCGGTGCCCAAAAATCCTCGGCGGGAAAACATGTCGGCCTCCATCTCAGTGCACGCCATCGGCAGGCGCCGCCGCGGCGATGGTCGTCGAATTATCCGTGCCGCCCGCAGGCAGACCGCCGCCGTTGACGGCGGTCTGCAACTCGGACTGCGCGAGGAAGAATTTCTGCTTCGCGTCGATCGCCCCGCGCAGCGAGGCGAGGCGCTGGCGCGCCTCGGTCAGCAGCGCGAAGATGTCGACCTGCATGCTGGAGAAGCGGAGCTGCATCTCCTCGGTGATGATCTTGCGCAGGGGCAGGATCTCTCGCTGGTAGTGGCTGGCGATGTCGTAGGTCGAGCGATAGGCACGGTAGGCGTCGCGCGCCTCCGATCGCACATTGACCGCCCGCTCCGTGAGCCGATTGAAGGCGAGATTGTAGGTTTCGGTCACCTGCCGCACGCGCACCTCGCCGCCGTCGAAGATCGGGATCTGGAACTGCACGTCGAAGCCGCGCTCGCGGAACGGCGCGCCTTCAGGATCCTGGGTGCGGCGGGAGATGCCGGCGAGATCGAGCAACGTGACGAAGCGCGTCGCTTCGGTGAGATTGAGCGACTTTGCCAGCGCCGTGAGCTCGAGCCGCGCGATCTGCAGGTCGATGCGATGGGCGACCGCATCGGTCTCGATCGAGGGCAGTGCGAGCGGCCGCCGCGGCAGCGGCGGCAACGCGTTGGGCAGGCGGAAGTCGAGCCCGTCGTCCCACAGACCCATCAGCCGCGCGAGCCGCTCCCGCGCACTCGTTGCGGCCTGGCGGGCGGTGGCGAGATCGGCGGTGGTCTCGGCATAAAACACCTGCTCGCGGGCCTGATCGAGCTTGTTGATCGATCCGGTCTCGCCCAGCTTCACGGCGAGCTGCGCGGTGGACTCGGCCGTCGACTTCGCATCGGTCAGCAGCGCCACCATCTCGTTGGCGGCAACGGCGCGAACATAGGCGCGCCGCACGTCAGTTGCGAGCCGCAGCGTTGCCAGTGCCGCGCGCAGCTGCGCCTGGCGGAAACGGTCGCGGGCGACCTCGGAGCGGAACGGCAGCGTCGCGAGCGCCAGGATATCGCCGACGACCTGGCGCTCGACTTCGCTGGCGCCATTGCCTGAAATCCGCAAGACCGAAAAGACCGGATTGGGCGGCAGGCTTTGCTCGACGAGATCGGTCTCGGCCAGCGCCAGCTCGTTATAGGCAGCTTGCAGCCCCTTGTTGTTGAGCAGCGCGATCTGCACGGCGGCATCTGCGCTCAACGTCCGTGACAGCAGGCGGCGAACGCCCTCGTTGACCACGTCGGCGCCTTCGGCCGTTCGCACGAAGGCGACATCCTTGTTGATGGTCCGGCGGGTCAGGTCCGCAACAGTGGTCATGCCGCTGTCCGGCGAGAACGCGGCGCAGCCGGAAAGGCCAAGCGCTGCGAATGCGAGCAGGCCGCGCGCGAATGGGTGTGCCATGGCCGCTCCTACTGGTCCGATTTCGCTGGAGGCGCGACGCTGTCGTTGCGCTCGCGCCATGGTGCCGGCATCGCCGGTCGCAGGCTGCTGTAGGGCGCGACCGTCGAGCGATAGCCGACGTGCGCGACCCTGGCCGCGGGATCCGCAGGATCGGCGCTCGCCAGCGGCGCGGTGGTCGCGGGCATGCAGCCGGACAACGCGAGCGCCGTTACGGCCAGGATCGGCCAGATGAATCCTAAGTGCCGTTCGCGCGCCGCAGATGCGGCGGCAAACTTCGCTCCGAGAAGCGTAACCATGGGTATTCCCTGAACTGTCTGATGACCACGAGTCCGCGCGCGCAAAAATGCGCGAGGCCTCAAATCGTGACGTCAGGTCAGGCGATGGGAGGACGGTAGAGCAGGGGTGGCGCCTCGCTGTGCAAGCTCACCGCGATCTCGGGCGCACAGGCGGAGATCGGCTGCACCGGCTTGGCGACGTCGGGCAGGGCGGCCGGCAGCGCGCTCGCGCACATCATCGCGCAGCAGGGGCCGGGTGTGCCCTTGCCGTCATGATGATGTTGTGTAGGTGCATCCTGCGCAGCGGTCTGGTGATGCGCATGCCCACCCGCGTAATCATGGCCGCCGTCGGCGTGCATCTGGCTCGCACCGTGATGGTGCTCCGGCGCGAGCACGACCGTCTGCACTTCATCGCCAAGGCACGGTGCGGGACCGCTGCCCCAGGCAAGGGCTGCTGCCGGCGCGAGGACGCAGAACAGATAGGCGAGAGCGACGAACCGCCCCACCTTGATCCGCATTGATCGCGTCAATTGCAACAACATCCCGTCGACATGCCCATTGCGCGGCAATGATGCACACGCAGATTGCAAACTAATGGCAAAGCGCGGTTCCGCCAAGCTCTTCTTACCGCAGTGCACCGCGCATGCCCAATATCGCAGCATGATGCTTGACCGCAAGGCGGCCAGCGAAGAAGGTCGCGCCGTGCACGCGCCAAATCACCCGCAGCGACCGGCCGGCTTCACCCCTGATTCGCGTCAGGCCTGGGTGCGGCTCGTGCTCGCGCTCGTGATCGGATCGATCGGCGCGGTCGGCATGTGGGCGGTCGTGGTCGTGATTCCCGTGGTGCAGGCCGAATTCGCAGCCACGCGCGGCGCGGTGTCGTTGGCCTTCACGCTCATGATGTTCGGCTTCGGCCTTGGCGGCGTGATCGCGGGCAAGATCACAGATCGCTTCGGCATCGTGCCGGCGATGGCGATCAGCATCGCCTTTCTCGGCGTCGCCAACGTGCTGGCCGGGCTGTCGACCCAGCTCTGGCAGTTCGTAGCGGTGTATTTCCTGATCGGGCTCGGCACGTCCGCGACCTTCGCGCCGCTGATGGCGGAAGCCTCGCACTGGTTCGAACGCTATCGCGGGCTCGCCGTGACGATCGTGGCAAGCGGCAATTATGTCGCGGGCGCGATGTGGCCGCCGATCGTGAATTGGGGCGTGCAGACCGTCGGCTGGCGCATGACTCACATTGGAATTGGCATCGTCTGCGCGAGCACGATGACGATGCTGGTAATGGTCCTGCGCGCCCGGATCGGCGACGACAAGGTTCGCAATCACGCCAACGCGCCGCCGCCGCGCGTCGATCTCGGGCTGTCGACCAATACGCTGACGGTGCTGCTGTCGATCGCCTCGATCTCCTGCTGCGTGGCGATGGCGATGCCGCAGGTCCATATCGTGGCCTATTGCGGCGACCTCGGCTACGGCGTGGCGCGCGGCGCGGAGATGCTCTCGCTGATGATGGGCTGCGGCATCGTCAGCCGGATCGGCTCCGGCTACCTCGCCGACAAGATTGGCGGCGTCCGCACGCTCCTGATCGGCTCGCTCGCGCAGGCCTTTGCGCTCGTGTTCTATTTGTTCTTCGACAGCCTCTCCTCGCTCTATCTGATCTCCGCGATGTTCGGTCTGTTCCAGGGCGGCATCGTGCCGAGCTACGCCATCATCGTGCGCGAGGCGATGCCGGCGAGCGAAGCGGCGACCCGCGTCGGCATCGTGATCTTCGCCTCTGTGTTCGGCATGTCCTTCGGCGGCTGGGTGTCGGGCCTGATCTTCGATGCCACCGGCTCCTATGCTGCCGCCTTCGCCAATGGCGTGGCGTGGAACGCGGTCAACATCGCGATCGTGGCGACGCTCCTGATCCGCTCGCGGATGAATGCGGCGAAGGCCGGGCCTGGGTTTGCCACTTGACGCCGGGAGCAATCTCGACGGCGCTCGCCAATAGAAACTCGAAAAACAACCCCATGCAAAGTAGAGGCGGCCGTCAGAGAGGATTGCTGATTTACAGAAATTAGCTTGACGCGTCGGGCAAATCAGGGGTTAAAAAAGGATCATCGCGCAATCTGCAAAACGACGGAAGGGGCACGGCTGACGCCTATCAGCGCGCATGGCTTCAGCCGTCATTTCAAGGCGGGAGCCCGTTGGCGAATGTGATCGGCTCGATATCCACAGCGGTTGACGCGTGAGCGTCGGCTTTTTGAGGCCAAGCAGATGTTTCTTGTTTAATCAGAGTATTTCCGATTTTGCCCCGAAGCCGACAATGCACCTGCGCGCCGCAAACGAGAGGCGCCGAGGTCCGCACTCAAGGAGATCGTTTTGTGAGGCGCCTCTCGACTGTCTGGCGGATGGCTTCGTAACCATAGCCTGCGCGGCTGGTGATAAGATCGTTTGCGCGATCAAGGAGGGGATCGTCGTGTATGGTGTCGGCGTCAATTGCACGCAGGGCGACAGCGATCTCAGCGGCTCCGACCTCGGCGAAGGCGGAGGCGGTCTCCTCCATCCACTGCGGAAAGTAGCGATCGAGGAAAGAGTCAATTCCCTCCATATCGCAGAGGACCTCTGCTTCCGATATCAGGTATACAAGGCGCTGATCAGCGTCTAATGTGCCAATTCCTCCACCGTCTCGTGGCGCGCGTGAGCCCACTTCAATGGCGCTGTTGATGAACGCATCTGGGTCGGCGCTTCTCAATTGAGCTCTCCTCTTGCCGCCTTGTCGGTCCACTGGCCGTAGCGATCTGCGAACCCCCGCCAGCCTAGCCGTTCGTCTTGCACCTGTCCGCAAATTGGCCCTACTCGGACCTCACGCAATGGCGGCATCTGCGACGCTGTTGAAGGTTGAACGGACATCGCCGTCCCGTGAGTCCACGCCTAGACCGCCTGTCCCGCCTTCAACAGCGAGCACCCCGTGATCTTGTAGCTGCCGTCGCTCTGCTGCTCCAGCGTATAAAGCGCGTCCCAAGCTTCGTTATTGGCATCGATGATGTCGACGTGCTGGCCGATCCAGTCGCCATCGACCTTGGTCTCGCCGAACTCAAAACTCTTGTGCCTATAGATCGGTGCGTAGGCATTCTCCACCATCGCCATGAAGATGTCGGCGGCCGGGAAGATCTTCTTGATCTCGGGTGCGGCATAGGAATAGGCGGCCGCGGCATCGTTGCGGGCAAAAGCCTGCTCCTGGGCGCGGATCACGCTCTTGGCGGCTGCGATGTCGTCGGCCTGCGCGGCCGTAAAACTCAGGAGTAACGTGATCAGCAATACCACGATGCGCATCACTGGCTCCGCATTATCGTTTTCGCTTCGCCGCCGGTTTTGTCTTTCTGACGGTCGCGCGCGATGATGGTTTGGACTGCACGCGAAGTCCGTCGACGAATACGTCGAGCAGCCTGAGCGCGGTCGATTGCCAGCCGGGTTGGTCGTGCATGTAGCACATGCCGAAGAATGCACGCAGCAGGTCCTCGGGACTGATGTCGGCCCGCATCTGGCCGGCTGCAACCGCGCGATCGAGCAGTGAGCCGATGGCTTTGGTCAGACGGTCGAACGAGAAAGCATGCAGCTCCGACCCGCTCTGCACCGCAAGTGCAAGCGCTGCCGACATGCCTTTCTTGGTCGTGACGAATTCGACGTTGGAGCGCAACCAGCGCCGCAAGGCGTCGACCGGATCCTTGGCGCTTCTGAGTTGCTCGGCAAGCTCGCCGAGCTGCTCGACCTCGCGGCGATACACTGCCTCGAACAGCGCCTCGCGCGTCGGAAAATGACGATAGAGCGTGCCGATGCCGACACCGGCGCGTTTTGCAACGGCTTCCAGGCTCGCCTCCGGCCCGCCCGCGCTGAACACGGCTTTCGCGGCCTCCAGCACGCGCTCGCGATTGCGCACGGCGTCGGCGCGGGGTTTCCGGATGTTGTCGACCTGGTCGTCCATGCAGACCAATCTAGATCACGATCTGGTTAGATTGAACCCTTTGCGCGCTGCATCACGTTGTTTGCGCACGGGGTTTTGACGAATTCCAGGAATTTGCACCCTCTTGCTAAGTGGAGGGTGCCTCCGTATATCCGCTCGCACGCCGGCTCGATTTGCCTTCGGGTGGCGACAGATCGACTGCGGCCACGGCGGTGGCGCGCATGCGATCGACCATGTCCATATCTGATCGGAGCCCTGTATGACCCACTCCATCAGCCTCACCGTGAACGGTGCGCGGCGCGATTTTCAACTCGACGATCCCAGAGTCACGCTGCTCGATCTCTTGCGTGAGCGTCTGCAACTGACCGGAACCAAGAAGGGATGCGACCGCGGCCAGTGCGGCGCCTGCACCATCCTGGTCGACGGCAAGCGGATCAACTCCTGTCTCGCGCTCGCCATCAGCCATGACGGCGCCGACATCCTCACCATCGAGGGCGTCGCGCGCGGCGACCAGCTTCATCCCGTGCAGGCCGCCTTCATCGCTCATGACGGCTTTCAATGCGGCTTCTGCACGCCCGGCCAGATCATGAGCGCGATCGGGATGATGCGGGAAGCGCAGGCGGGCGATGATCCCGAACGTATCAGGGAATGCATGAGCGGCAACCTCTGCCGCTGCGGCGCCTATGCCGGCATCGTCGATGCGGTGCTCGAGGTGCAGACCAGTGAAGCCAATCAGAGGCGCTCCGCATGAAGCCGTTCGATTACGTCAGGCCCGCGACCATCGCCGAGGCCGTCACCGCCGCCGCGCAGCCCGGCGCGACCTACCTTGCCGCCGGCACCAATCTGCTCGACCTGATGAAGGGCGGCGTCAGCCGCCCGGATCGTCTGGTCGATGTCACGCATCTTCAGGGACTCGATAAGATCGAACACCTCGCCGACGGTGCGTTGCGCATCGGTGCACTCGTGCGCAATGCCGATCTCGCGCATGACGCGGCCTTCGCAAAGGCCTATCCGGCGATCGCCGAAGCGCTGCTATCGGGCGCCTCCGCGCAGCTCCGCAATGCCGCGACCGTTGGCGGCAATCTCCTGCAACGGACGCGCTGTGCGTATTTCTATGACCCCGCCAGCCGCTGCAACCGGCGTGAGGCCGGCAGCGGCTGCGACGCACGCGGCGGCGAGAACCGGCTGCATGCCGTGCTCGGCTGGAGCGAGAACTGCATCGCGACCCATCCCTCTGATTTCTGCGTGCCGTTGGTTGCGCTCGACGCCATCGTCGAGATCGAAGGCAAAAGCGGCCGGCGCGAGCTGCCGCTCGATGAACTGCATCGCCTGCCGGGTGATGCGCCCGAGCGCGAGACCGCGCTCGAGCCGGGTGATCTGATCGTGGCGGTGCGCTTGCCGGCTACGGCGCGCGATTTCGCAGGCCATGCGCGCTATCTCAAGGTTCGCGAGCGCACGTCGTATGCTTTTGCCGTGGTGTCCGCCGCGGCCGCGCTGAGGATCGAGAATGGCAAGATCCGCGAGGCCCGGCTTGCGCTCGGCGGTGTCGCTGCAAAGCCCTGGCGTGCCCGCGCTGCGGAAGCGGTGCTGAAAGGTGCCGCGCCTGAGCCGTCCGTTTTCAGCGAAGCCGCGCAAGCCGCGCTCGCCGATGCAAAGCCGTCCGGCGACAACGCCTTCAAGCTCGAGCTCGCGCGCCGCATTGTCGTGCGCGCGCTGACCCTTGCCGCCGCTGGGACGCCCGCGCGCATTCCGGCGCTGCCGGCCTCTCTCTTTGCTTCCGGAGCCCTGCATGCCTGAGATCAGCCTCACCTCCGCACCCGCTCACATCCGCCACGGCTCGAACATGGGCCAGCCGCTGACCCGCCGTGACGGCGTTCTGAAGGTCAAGGGGCAGGCCGCCTACGCCGCGGACCACCATCCGCCGGGCATGCTGTTTGCCGTGATCGCAGTGTCGAGCATCGCGCGCGGCCGCGTGGCGGCACTGGATGTGGCGGCGGCCAAGGGCCACAAGGGCGTGGTCGACGTCATGACGTCGAAGCACAAGCCTGAGCTCGCGATCGACCCCGACATCAAGACCAACCCGTTCGTGTTCCGGATGGAGGTCCTGCAGAGCGACGAGATCCGTTACGCCAACCAGCCGATCGCCGTCGTGATCGCAGAGACGCTGGAGGCGGCGACCGAGGGCGCAGCGCTGCTGGCACCGCGCTACGAGGCCCTTGCGCCGCGCGTCGGTCTCGACGCCGGCGAAACGTTTGCGCCGCCCGTCGTCGGCGTCGGCAATCCTGCGCAAGTGCAGCATGGCGATATCGATGCCGGGCTCACTGCTGCCGCAAAGCGGATCGAAGCGACCTACGAGACGCCGCCGCAATATCACAACGCCATGGAGCCGCACGCGATCGTCGCTAGCTGGGACGGCGACACGCTCTCGATCGATACGCCGAGCCAGGCCATGGTGATGGCGCGCGCCCGCGTCGCCGAGCTGTTCGGCCTCGTGCCGGACAAGATCAGGATTCGCAGCCTGTTTCTCGGCGGCGGTTTTGGTTCGAAAGGATTTTTGACGGGACCGCAGATCCTCGGCGTCATGGCGGCGAAGCTGGTCGGCAAGCCGGTGAAGCTCGTGCTGCGCCGTGAGCAAATGTATGGCCCGGTTGGCCATCGCGCGCCGACGCGGCAGCGCTTGCGGATGGGCATCGACGCGGAAGGGCACTTCACCGCGATCGATCACCATGCGAAGACCGTGTCGAGCAGCTACGACGATTTCTACGAGCCCGCCGCGGACGCTTCGCATACGCTCTACGCGAGCCCCGCGATCAGGAGCTCGCACGAGGCGGCGCGCGTCGACACGGGCACGCCACTGTTCATGCGCGCGCCCGGTGAGGCAACCGGATCGATTGCGCTCGAAAGTGCGATCGACGAGATGGCGCTCGCCTGCGGCATGGACCCGCTGGCGTTTCGCCTGACAAACTATGCCGAGGTCGAGCCGACCACCGGCAAGCCATTTTCGTCCAAGGCACTGCGTGCCTGCTACGAGCAGGGCGCGGCGCGCTTCGGCTGGGCGAAGCGGCCGCTTGCGCCGCGGCAGATGCGTGATGATTCCGGCCTCCTTGTCGGCTGGGGCATGGGCACCGCGACCTTCCCGGCGCTGATGTTCCAGGCGGAGGCGCGCGCGGCGATCCGCCGCGATGGTACCGGCGTGATGGAGATCGGCGCGCATGACATGGGGCAGGGCGCCTGGACCGCGCTTGCCCAGATCGCCGCCGATGGCCTTGGCCTCGACGTCGATCGCGTCGAGTTTCGCTCCGGCACCTCGGACCTGCCCGATGGCGGCATTGCCGGCGGCTCGGCTCACACCGCGACCGCGGGCAATGCGATCCACAACGCCGGCGCTGCGGTGATCGCCAAGCTCGCTGATCTAGCGACCCGCGACGAGCGTTCGCCGCTGTTCGGCGCCGGCAATGCCGGCGTGGTTGCGCGCGACGGAAAGCTGTTCCGGCGCGACGACGAGAGCCGTGGCGAAAGCTATGCCGATATCCTCGCGCGGGCCGGCCTAGCCGAGATCGATGCGCGCGGCACCGGCGCACCGAACCCGACGGCGCAAACCGACTATGCCATGCATGCGCATGGCGCCGTGTTTGCCGAGGTGAAGGTCGATCCCGAGCTCGGCCAGATCCGGGTCTCGCGCATGGTCGGCGCATTCGCCGCGGGCCGCATCATCAATCCGCATCTGGTGCGCAGCCAGCTCCTCGGCGGCATGATCTGGGGCCTGTCCTTTGCGCTGCACGAGGAAGCCATCACCGACCGGCGAACGGGGCGGATCATGAATGCTAATCTCGGCGAGTACCACATCCCCGTGAATGCCGACGTGCCGCCGATGGACGTGCTGACGGTCGAGGAGCACGATCCGCACGTCAACGCGCTCGGCATCAAGGGCGTCGGCGAGATCGGCATCACCGGCAGCGCCGGCGCGGTGGCGAATGCCGTTTGGCATGCGACGGGCGTGCGCGTGCGCCGTTTCCCGATCCGGATCGAGGAGCTGCTGACGCCGCTCTAGAGCCGTTTCCGTTCCGATTGAATCGGAACGGAGCTCTAGATTCTTGTTTTGACGCGTTTTCTTCATGCGAACCGGTGTCCACTTCGCTGGAAAACGCTCCGAGGCGGCGGGCGGGCAGGAATAGTTTCGGCCCGCTCAACGGATCTCGCCCGGCATATTGTCGATGTCTGGGGAGGACAGGGCAGGAAACAGCCGTGCGGTCGAGGAGATGTCGAGCCGCCGCTTGCATTTCTGTTCGTCGGTGTCGTTCGCTCCGGTGCGCTTTTTTGCAAAATCGTCGTCGAGCCGGTTGACGATCAGCATGGCGTGGTCGCGCTCCAGCGTGTCCGGATTTTTGCGCTTCTCATCCGACCGGAATGTCCCGTCACTGACGGCGCCGCTCATCTCATAGTCGCAGCCGGCTTTCCAGTCGCCCTGGTCCCATTTCCAGCCTTTGGCCTTCAACTGGCCGTCTTTGTCGACGGTGATCTTGATGACCGCATTGTAGGCGAGCCAGACGCCGGCAAGACCGGTGCGCTTGTCGTCAAAGCCTTCGAGCAGCGCGATCCGCTCGCGTTGCAGGGCGTCGACATGATCGCGCGCGTTCGCCGTGAAATGCATCTCCGAGGTCTGCTTCTCCCAGGCGGGGTGCAGGAATTCAGGATATTCTTCGGCCTGGGCGTGCACCCAATTGCGCTGGTCGTCCGTCAGTGCATGCCGTGTCGCGTCGTCGAGCCGCGGCAGCAACGCCTTCCAGGCCCGGTTCAGTCGCTGGTCGTTCTCGGCGAGATCCGGATCGGAGCAGATCTCCTCCTCCGTCGCGGTGTCCGGGCGCGTGCAGTCGAACGTCGGGACGACGAATGACGTATCGATCTTGTCTGTCGTGCCTGATTTGCCGCTCGCGAAATAAGTGCCAGTGATCTGCCAGAGATAATCGCAATCGTCGCGGTCCTCGCTCGAGCCGTCGTCGCCGTCGATCATGACGACGCGAAGCGTATCGCCCTGGCGCCGGATCTTGATCGCCGGCGGTCTTGCCGACTTGCTATTGGCATCGCCCGACTTCGCCTTGTCTCCGGTGTCCGCGGCCTTGGCAGCCGGTGGTGGGAGCGGGCCGTTCAGCCAGCCGCCCGTGCCGGACGTCACCGTTGCCCTCAATTTGCATTGGCGATGCTTGTCGCTGCCGTAATAGGCGTTCATGTCGACGGCGAGATCATAGCCGCCGTTCGCGGCCGGCGTGACGATCAGGCCGCCGAACGCGTTGGTCCATTTGCCGGCCAGCCCGCTGTGGCCGAATCCGATGGCGATCTCGTCGAGCACCCTCGCGCGCCGGCGGAGCGTTGCGATGAAATTGTCACGGAGCTCGGCCTCGTCGACCTCCTGCACGGTATCGGCGGCCCCGAGGATCATCTCGTTGAACCAGGCCTGGTCGCGCTTGATGAGCGGCCGGATATTGCCGGGTGTTTTGGCGAGCGCGGCATCGAACGATTTATCGATCGCGGCTACGAGCTTGTCGTAGCCGGCTTTCTTGCAGGCCGCCGCCGTCTTGATGCGGCTGCCGTCGCCATTGACCGCGCCGCACAGCACGATTCCCGTGGGCGCGCTGCTGCTGGCGCGGAGATAGTCGTCCATCGCCTGGCAGGTGGCCGGGGCAAGCGAAACCATCGCGGCGAAGAGGGCGAAACGGAAGGGCGCGGGCATGGGCGGGCAGCTCTTGGGTCCAAAGGGGATCACACCTGCCCCTTTGGTCGCCTGCCTTGTGCGCGGGGTTCAGCAGGAGCCGGACCAAGACGAAGCGGCCCCGGAGTGCCTAGGAGTCCGGGGCCATAACCTCAGCACCTTTGCGCCAGGTTGTTCGGCTACGGGGCGGACCCTAGGCGAGATTCGGTGCGCGGGAATTGAGATGGCTCAACGTGATGGACGGCGGTTGCAGTTTATCCGGCGCATCACCGCGGACTGTATTCCTTGACCCTGCGCAAGCATAGCGGCGGGTCTGCCAGCACCTCAGAACGTCGGCGGCGTGCAGGCCGAGATCACCTCGCACGGCTTGCCGCCTACGCAGCGGAAGCGGTGCGGCCTGCGGCTTTCGAAATAATAGGCATCGCCGGGATTGAGGATGCGCCGCTCGTCCTCGACCGTCACCTCGAGCTTGCCGGAGATCACCACGCCGCCCTCCTCGCCGTCATGCACGAGCGGCACGCGGCCGGTGTCGCTGCCGGGCTCGTAGCGTTCTTTCAGGATCTGCAAGCTCCGGCCGAACAGATTGTCGCCGACCTGGCGGTAGGAGATCGGCTTCTTGCCGACCTCGGTCAACTCCTCCGTGCGGTAGAAGATCTTGCGCCGCTTCTCCGGCTCCAGCGCGAAGAACTCGGCGAGCCCCATCGGGATGCCGTCGAGGATGCGCTTGAGCGCGCCGACGGACGGGTTCATCTGGTTGGATTCGATCAGCGAGATCGTCGAATTGGTGACGCCGGAGCGTTTGGCGAGCTCGCGCTGCGACAGCTTGTGGCGGGCCCGGATGAATCGCAGCCGTCCACCGATGTCGACGCTCATGGTGCAAATCCCTGTTGCAGGTGTTGCGGATCGCGCAAATATGGACCGGCAGCCCCAGCCAGATCAATGGGTTGCCGGTGCGCAGAAAAGGACTTGTTGCGCTTTTGAAGCCGTGGCTCTGCTATCGGGTCAGCAAAGGAGCGGCCCGTGACCCTTCACCAGATTCCGAACACCATCAAGACCGATTCGCACTGGATGCCGTTCACGGCCAACCGGCAGTTCAAGAAGGCGCCGCGCCTGTTCTCCTCGGCCGAGGGTATGCATTACACCAGCGTCGACGGCCGCAAGGTGATCGACGGCTCCGCTGGCCTGTGGTGCGTCAACGCCGGCCACGGCCGCAAGCAGATTGCGGCTGCGGTCGAGAAGCAGCTCATGACGCTCGATTTCGCGCCGTCATTCAATATGGGTCATCCGCTTTCGTTCGACTTCGCCGAGCGGCTCGCCGAGATCGCGCCTAAGGGCCTCGATCGTATCTTCTTCACCAATTCCGGCTCCGAGTCGGTCGACACTGCGCTCAAGATCGCGCTCGCCTATCATCGCGCCACCGGCCAGTCGAGCCGCACCCGCCTGATCGGCCGCGAGCGCGGCTATCACGGCGTCGGTTTCGGCGGCATGTCGGTCGGCGGCATGGTGGCGAACCGCCGCGCGTTTGCGACGCATCTGCCAGGCGTCGATCACATCCGCCACACCCATGATCTTGCCCGCAACGCCTTTGCCAAGGACCAGCCCGCGCACGGCGCCGAGCTCGCCGACGATCTCGAGCGCCTCGTTGCGCTGCATGGCGCCGAGACGATCGCCGCTGTCATCGTCGAGCCTGTGCCGGGCTCGACCGCAGTGCTGCCGCCGCCGGTAGGTTATCTCAAGCGCCTGCGCGAGATCTGCGACAAGCACGGCATTCTCCTGATCTTCGACGAGGTCATCACCGGCTTCGGTCGCCTCGGTACGCCGTTCGCCGCCTGTTTCTTCGGCGTCACGCCGGACCTGATGACGACGGCCAAGGGCATCACCAACGGCACCGTGCCCTGCGGCGCCGTGTTCGCGAGCCGCAAGGTTCACGATGGTCTGATGACCGGCCCGGAGGGCCAGATCGAGCTGTTCCACGGCTACACCTATTCGGCACATCCTGTCGCCTGCGCCGCCGGCATCGCGACGCTCGACATCTACAAGGATGAGGGCCTGCTCACCCGCGGCGCTGACATCGCCGACTACTGGCGCGATGCGCTGCATTCGCTCAAAGGCCTGCCGAACGTCGTCGACATCCGCAATTGCGGCCTGATGGGCGCGGTCGAGGTCTCGCCCCGTGATGGTGCGGTTGGTGCGCGCGGCTATGACATCATGGTCGACTGCTTCAACACTGGCCTCTATCTGCGCATGAGCGGCGACTCCTTCGCAATGTCGCCGCCCCTGATCGTCGAGAAGAGCCACATCGACCAGATGGTCTCGATTCTCGGCGACGCCATCAAGCGCGTGGCCTGATAATTGCTCTCGCGGATCTCGACCCCTTGTTCTTGCTAGCGGCGCGACAAACGCCGCGGGAGTGGTGCGAAACGTGAAAGTCCTGATCCTCGGCAGCGGTGTCATCGGTGTAACCTCTGCCTACTACCTCGCGCGGGCCGGCCATGAGGTGACGGTCGTCGACCGTCAGGGCGAGCCGGCGCTCGAGACGTCCTTTGCCAATGCCGGCGAGGTCTCGCCCGGCTATTCCTCGCCCTGGGCCGGCCCCGGCGTGCCGGTGAAGGCGATCAAATGGCTCTTGATGAAGCACGGCCCTCTGGTGATCCGGCCGAAGATCGATCCCGTGATGTGGGTCTGGCTGCTCAAGATGCTGCGCAACTGCACGTCCGCGCGCTACGCCGTCAACAAGAGCCGGATGATCCCGATCGCGGAATATAGCCGCGATTGCCTGCGCGCTTTGCGCAAGGACATCGGCATTCAATATGACGAGCGCTCCAAGGGCACGCTCCAGCTCTTCCGCTACCAGGCGCAGCTCGACGGCACGGCTGAGGACATCGCCGTGCTGAAGCAGTATGGCGTGCCCTATGAAGTGCTCAATCGCGAGGGCTGCATCGCGGCCGAGCCGGCGCTCGCCGGCGTGAAGGAAAAGATCGTCGGCGGCCTGCGGCTGCCGGAGGACGAGACCGGCGACTGCCACATGTTCACGCAGGCGCTGGCCGCGGAGGCCGAAAAGCTCGGCGTCCGCTTCATGTTCAACACGTCCATCGACGGCATCGTCACGGACGCCTCGCGCGTCACCAGCGTTGCGACCGGCGCCGGCCTGTTGCAGGCGGATGCCTACGTCGTCGCGCTCGGGAGCTGGTCGTCGCGGCTCGTTGCTCCCCTCGGGATTTCGCTGCCGGTCTTTCCGGTGAAGGGCTATTCGATCACGGTGCCGATCAAGGACGCCTCCGGCGCGCCGGAATCGACCGTGATGGACGAGAGCTACAAGGTCGCGATCACGCGGCTCGGCAATCGCATCCGCGTCGGCGGCACCGCGGAAATCTCCGGCTATTCCGACAAGCTCTATGCCGCGCGCCGCGCCACGCTCGATCACTCGGTGACGGATCTCTTCCCGCGCGGCGGCGATCTCTCCAGAGCGACCTTCTGGAGCGGTCTGCGGCCAATGACTCCGGACGGCCCGCCCGTGATCGGCGCCACGCGCTATCCGAATCTCCATCTCAACACCGGCCACGGCACG
This sequence comes from Bradyrhizobium sp. CCGUVB23, assembly GCF_024199885.1. Taxonomy (NCBI): domain Bacteria; kingdom Pseudomonadati; phylum Pseudomonadota; class Alphaproteobacteria; order Hyphomicrobiales; family Nitrobacteraceae; genus Bradyrhizobium; species Bradyrhizobium sp. CCGUVB23. Next base: position 1,619,045 of record NZ_JANADQ010000001.1, on the reverse strand, counting down.
CTTGGCTGGACCATGTCCTGTGGCTCCGGCCGCGTCCTCGCGGACATGCTCTCGGGCAAGAAGCCGGAGATCGACACCAGCGAGCTGACGGTGGATCGCTACGCGCACCGGTTTGGGTGATTTGCACTGTCATTCCGGGGCGCCTCGAAGAGGCGAACCCGGAATCTCGAGATTCCGGGTTCGATGCTTCGCATCGCCCCGGAATGACTCAGATTAACTCGCCCCCGTCACGCAGTTCACCCACAGCACGACTGCCTTCGCATCATCAGCCGGATTGGAAAACCGGTGCGGCCTGCGGCTGGCAAAGCGAAAACTGTCGCCCGTCTTCAGCGACCACGTCTCCGTGTCCACCGTGAGCATCATTTCGCCTTCGAGCACGAGGCCGGCCTCTTCGCCATCATGGGTGTAGAGTTCATCGCCGGTCGAGCCGCCGGGCTCGAGATGCACCAGGAACAGGTTGAGCCGGTTCTCGGCGCCTGCGGCGCTGAGGAGCTGTTTTGATATGCCGGTGCGCCAGAGCTTCAGCTCCGGCCGTTGCATTCCGCGCGTCACCACGGAATCGGATGCGCCGTCCGTGCTCGGACTCGCGCCGAACAGCGCGGCGATGCCGACGCCGAGCACGTCGGCAAGTGTCGCGAGCACGCGCAGCGATGGCGAGGACAGGCCGCGCTCAATCTGGCTGAGGAAGCCGATCGACAGCGACGTGCGCTCGGCGACCGTTTCGAGCGAGAGTTGCCGCGTGCGCCTGAGATCGCGGATGCGGCGTCCGACCGCGACGTCCATCGCCGGCTCGACCGGCTTGGCGGCCGGTTTGGCGACGGCCTTTGCCTTCTTCACCGCCTTGGCGGCGGCCGGTTTGCGCATTCTTTTGCCACCGCTCACGTCAAACCGCTTCCTTCATGTGCATGAAAACCGCTTGCATCGTCCGCGAAAGTGTGACCAAATTTTCATATTGGTGAAAATAAGCCGAAACGGCCCGACCCGCAATATCCGTCACAAGCGGGCGCGCCGTCATCGGCCGAACCCAACAGGGGGATTGCGATGAAGCGTTTCGTTCAAGCCGCGGTCGCGGCGCTCGCCCTTGCAGCCAGCGTGCCGGCATCCGCGCAGCAGGTGCTGAAGGTTGGCTCGACCCCGACTGGTATCCCCTTCACTTTCCTCGACACCAAGACCAACACCATCCAGGGCGTCATGGTCGATCTCATCACCGAGGTCGGCAAGGACGCCGGCCTCAACGTCCAGATCGAGCCGATGCAGTTCTCGGCGCTGATCCCCTCGCTGACCTCGAACAAGATCGACATCATTGCCGCCGCGATGTTCATCACCGCGCCGCGCAAGGAGGTGATCGATTTCTCCGATCCGATCTATACCTATGGCGAAGGTCTCGTGGTGCCGAAGAGCGATACCAAGGCCTATGCGTCGCAGGAAGATCTGAAGGGTGAGGTGGTCGGCGCCCAGGTCGGCACCGCCTTCGTCGATGCGCTGAAGAAATCGGGCCTGTTCAGCGACGTGAAGGCCTATGACACCATTCCCGACATTTTGCGCGACGTGAACGCCGCCCGTCTCAAGGCCGGCTTCGCCGACTATCCGATCCTCGCCTACAACCTCAAGCAGGGTGGCTTCCCCGAGGTGCGCCTCGTTACGAGCTACAAGCCCGTGACCGTCGGCTCGGTCGGCATCGGCGTGCGCAAGACCGACACCGAGCTGCTCGGGAAGATCAACGCCTCGCTCGGCCGGCTGAAGGCCAACGGCACCGTGGACAAGATCCTGGACAAATGGGGCCTGAAGGGCTGATCGCCGATGCAGGGCTTTTGGCGCGACACCGTTGAGTTCTTTCCGATCCTCCTGAACGGCGTCGCGCTCACGATCGTCGTTACCATCGGCTCGCTGATCCTGTCGACGTTGCTCGGGCTGGTCTGGGCCCTGATGCGGGTCTCCGGCATCGGCTTTCTGTCCGGCCTGAGCGCCAGCGTGATCAACGTGATCCGCGGCATCCCGATCATCGTGCTCTTGTTCTATCTCTACTTCGTGATGCCCGATCTCGGCGTCACGCTCACGGCCTTGCAGGCCGCGATCCTCGGGCTCGGCATCGCCTATTCGGCCTATCAGGCGGAAAACTTCCGCGCCGGCATCGAGGCGATCGAAAAGGGGCAGATCGAGGCGGCACAGACCATCGGCATGGGCTGGTGGCTCACCATGCGCCGCGTGGTGCTGCCGCAGGCGGTGCGCATCGTGCTGCCGCCCTACGGCAACGTCATGATCATGATGCTGAAGGATTCGTCGCAGGCCTCAACCATCACGGTCGCCGAACTCGCGCTCCAGGGCAAGTTGATCGCGTCCTCGACCTTCAAGAACACCAGCGTGTTCACGCTCGTGGCGCTGATGTATCTCACCATGAGCATCCCGCTGATCCTGCTCGTCCGTCATTTCGAGAAGCGGGCCGGCAAGCGATGATAGAGCTCGACGACGTCCACAAGAGCTTTGGCAAGGTCGAGGTGCTCAAGGGCATCACGGCGTCCGTCGAGAAGGGCGAGGTGGTCTGCATCATCGGCCCGTCCGGCTCCGGCAAGTCGACCATCCTGCGCTGCATCAACGGGCTCGAAAGCTACGACCGCGGCGACATCAGCGTCGAGGGCACGCGCGTCGATCGCAATGCATCGTCGATCGTCTCGATCCGCACACAGGTGTCGATGGTGTTCCAGCGCTTCAACCTGTTCCCGCATCGCACGGCGCTGGAGAACGTCGTTGAAGGACCACTCTATGTGAAGAAAGAGCCGCGCGCCGCGGCGCTGGAGCGTGGCCGCGCGCTGCTCGCGCAGGTGGGGCTGGCCGAAAAGGCCGACATGCATCCGCCGCAGCTCTCCGGTGGCCAGCAGCAGCGCGTCGCGATCGCGCGCGCGCTCGCGATGCAGCCCAAGGCGATCCTGTTCGACGAGCCGACCTCGGCGCTCGATCCCGAGCTCGTCGGCGAGGTGCTTTCCGTGATGCGCAAGCTCGCCGATGACGGCATGACGATGGTCGTCGTCACCCACGAGATGGGCTTTGCCCGCGACGTCGCGGACCGTGTGCTGTTCATCGACGGCGGCGTCATCGTCGAGCAGGGGCCGGCGAAAGCGGTGCTCAATCAACCGCAGCATGCGCGGACGCAGGATTTCCTGCGCCGCGTGCTGCATCCGCTCTGATCCGGTATCCGACATGACCGCGCCCGTGCGCCTGCCTTTGCCGCCCTCGCTCTATGCCGACACCGCCGTTGCGGCGGTGCCCACGCCGCCGCTCGATGCGGACAAGAGTGTCTCTGTCGCGATCGTCGGCGGCGGCTACACCGGCCTGTCCACTGCGCTGCATCTGGCCGAGCAGGGTGTCGAGGCACTGGTGCTGGAGGCGCAGGAGCCGGGCTGGGGCGCGTCCGGTAACAATGGCGGACACACCAATCCGGGGCTGAAGCACGATCCCGATCGGATCGAGGCCGATTTCGGCGCTGATCTCGGCCGCCGCATGATCGAATTCTCCTACGGCACAACGAATTTTACCCACGACCTGATCCGCCGGTACCAGATTCCCTGCGAGGCGCGGCAGAACGGCACGCTGCGTGCGGCCTATAACGAAGCAAGCGCTGCGGCGATCGAAAGCACGGCAAAGCAGTGCATTCGCCGCGCCATGCCAGTGACGCTGCTTAATCGCGAGCAATTGCGCGAGATCACCGGCACCGATCGCTACCTGTGCGCGATGCTGGATGCACGCGGCGGCGATTTGCATCCGCTGAGCTACGCCCGTGGCCTGGCACGCGCCGCGATCTCGGCCGGTGCGAGTGTGCACGGCGAAACCCCGGCGCTCGCCTTGCGCCGCGAGGGCACGCATTGGCGCATCGAGACGCCGCGCGCGGTCGTGCGCGCCGAAAAGGTGCTGCTCGCCACCAACGGGTTTACGGATGATCTCTGGCCTTCGCTTCGCCGCACCATCGTGCCGGTGTTTTCGTCGATCGCTGCGACCGCGCCGCTGTCGGACGAGGTCGCCCGCTCGATCATGCCGACACGCTCCGTGCTCTACGAAAGCGGACACATCACGGTCTACTACCGCATCGATCAGCAGAACCGCCTGCTGATGGGCGGCCGCGGCCCGATGCGCTGGATCAGCTCGCCGTCCGATGTGACCTATCTCATGCGCTATGCCGAGCGGCTATGGCCGCAGCTCAGGGGCGTCGCCTGGACCCATGGCTGGAACAGCCGCCTTGCCATCACCAAGGATCATTATCCGCATGTGCATGAGCCGGCGGAGGACATCCTGATCTCGCTCGGCTGCAACGGCCGCGGCGTGGCGCTCTCCACCGCAATGGGCGCGCAGCTCGCACGCCGCCTGATCGGTGGCAGGAGCGCGGAGATCGACATGCCCATCACCGGCATCAAGCCGATCCCGTTGCACGCGTTCTGGCCGGTCGGGGTGACGAGCGCAGTGATTGCCGGTCGCGTACGGGACAGGCTGGGGATCTAGAAAGGCGCCGCCCGATGTCGAGCGGCGCCTGGCAGGTTGTCGGCGATATCAGCAGCGGCCCTGCTTCCACAGGCCGGGCGGGCAGCCCATACCGCGCCAGCCGACTTTGCGCCCGTGATACCAGCCCGGTGGCGTGCCATGGTGATGTCCATGGAATCCGCCGTGGCCGTGTCCGTGGCCATGACCGCCTTTGGCGGATGCCGCGTTTGGCATGGCGAAGCCAGCCGCGATGATCAATGTTGCGGCGAGCGCAAGCTTCCTCATTAGAATGGTCTCCTCTTGGACGTACGCTTCTGTCCGTTCGATGAACTGACATCGGACTGGAAGTCGCCTGCAAATGTGGAGGAGTCGTGACGCTCAGCTCTCTGCTACCGCATCGGCCCAGGGCTGGAAGATATCGACCGCGCCGGAGTTGGTGTCGCCCTCGCGCATCACCATGCTCGGGCAGGCGAATTTCATCGGCACGGACTGCACCTGCGTCTCCTCATAGTCGAAGCGCGCCGCGAGCGCCCTGCGTGCGTCCGCGGGCAACCGGCGGTCGCCGGTCACGACGGCGCCTTCGCTGGCGTCGATGCGCGGCTGGTGGATTGCGGCATCGAGGTCCATGCCATAGTCCATCGCGAAGGAGAGGAGCTGCGTCACTGCGGGCAGGATGCGGCGGCCACCGGAGGCGCCGACTGCGAGGCGCTTGCCGTCTCTGGTTTCTGCGATAACCGGCGTGATGTTGGTGAGGCAGCGTTTGCCGGGCGCCAGCGAGTTGGTCGTGCCGGGTGTCGGATCAAACCACATGACGCCGTTGTTCATGGGAATGCCGGAATGCGGCGTCACGTATTTCGAGCCGAAGGTCGACAGCAGCGTCTGCGTCACCGCGGCCATGTTGCCGTGGCGGTCAACCACGGAGAAATGCGTGGTGCAGCCGGGCGCGAGATATTCGGCGCCGAGCGACCGCTTGCCGTCGGCATCGCCCATGTCCTTGAGACGCTCGCGATAGGCCGCTTGCAGGGCAGCGGCGTATTCAGCGTAGGCCGTTGCATCGGGCGCGCCGTCCGGCCTCAGGTTCTGCTGCAAGAGGCGCAGCGTATGCGCAAGCGTAGGGCCGGCGGTGAGCTCGGGCGTCGCAAACACCTTGCCGCCGCGATAGGGAATTTTCAGCGGCTCGCGAAGATGCGCACGGAAGGCGGCGAGGTCCTCGACCGAGAGGGCGCCGCCGTCGGCCCGGATGTCGGAGGCGATGCTTTTGGCGAGATCGCCCTGATAGAAATCGCGTGGGCCGGCCGCGGCGAGGTGCGCCAGCGTTGCCTGCAATTTCCGCTGCGGCAGCCGCGTCTCGGCATTGATGCCCCACGGTGCATTCGGCGGCAGGCCGTCGACAAGATACGCCTCGGCGCTGGCGGGATAGCGCCGCAGGTCGAGCGCGCTGCTCGCGATCATAAGCGTCGTCCACCAGTCGACGAGCAGGCCTTCGCCGGCGAGTTTCGCGCTTGGTGCGAGAAGGTCCTTCCAGGGCAGTTTGGCGTGGCGGCGATGAGCTTCCTCCATGCCGGCAACGACGCCGGGCACAGCGATCGCGCCGGGGCCGTGGATATTGCGGTCGTCCTTCACTCGCGCCCAGGGGAAGAGATCGGAGGCAGCCCCCTGGCCCGTGATCGGATAATCCTCGACCCGCAGGCTTTGCGGCGCACGCATGTTGTAGTCGATCACTTCGTAACGGTCTTCGCTCGCGCGGTAGAGCACCATGATGCCGCCGCCGCCGATGCCGCTCATCCAGGGCTCCAGCACGTTGAGCGCGAAGGTTGTAGCGACCACCGCGTCAACGCAGTCACCGCCCGCGGCCAGCACCTCCGCCCCGATCTCGGCCGCCCGGCGCGACTGCGCCGCGACGATGCCGCCCTTGGCGTGGCGGGCGGGTTTGCGGGGCTGCTGGGCATAGCTGAACTGGTGAGACATGGGCCGATCTTGTTGCGTGGGATGGAATTGCGCCGGAGTGGCACGGGAGCCAACAATGGCAGATCGCGGCCGACGATCCAGACCGAAGCGCAACATGGCAGGTGTGAAGCAGGCGCGGGATCGTCCTTGTTCATTCTCCCCTTGCGGGAGAAGGTGGCGCGAAGCGCCGGATGAGAGGTTGTATCCGCGAACACAACCATCAGAGCGACTCGCGGAGAGAGACCCTTCACCTGTCTCGCAAGGGGAGAGGGGACGCCAGCGCGCTATCCCCCAATCCTCGCAAACACCTCCTCGAGCGGCACCGGGGGCTCGACGTTGAACGTCTCATCCAGCACCAGCCCCAGCTCGTCGGCGCTGTCGATCGTGCGCTCGCCTTTCACCTCGCCGTCGCGTCCTTCGATGGTCAGCCGGCGGTTGGCCAGCTTGTAGCGCGTATCGGCTGCGACGCGCTCCATGATCAGGGTGCTGGTGAAGGGTGGGATGGAGCTCGTCGAGGTGAAATAGTTGCCGAGCTCGTAGTCGGATTGAAGCTGCGGGACCTGGTCGAAGACGTACATGGTCCGCCAACCGCGGGGCTGTTTCGCGCTGATTGAGAACAGGCCATTGGTCTCGTCGATCCGATAAGTTCCCATCGCGGTGCGCTGCTCGATCTCCGTCCGGAACTGCAAGGGGCTATCCATCACGCAGGCGCCGAATCCGACATCGGCGATGTAGAGACCCTCGGGCAGGTCGACCTTGAGCAGCATATGGACCTTCGGCCCGAGCGGGCTGTCGGGTGCGGCCATCCACCGCACGCGCGCGCCAAGGCCCGTCACGGTGAAGCCGATGCGCTCGAGCGCCGCCTTGAACAGCGCGTTCTGCTCGAAGCAATAACCACCGCGCCGGGAGTCGACGAGCTTGGCCTGCACGGACGGCAGATCGAGGTGGACCGGCCGGCGCAACAGCGGATTGAGCCCCTCGAACGGGATCGCGTCGACGTGAGCGCTGTGAAGCGCGGTGAGCGTGGCCAGATCCGGCTTCACCGCCGCGCCATGACCGATGCGCGTCAGGTAGTTGTCCAAATGGAATTCATTCGGCATGAAATGGCCCCTGCTGCCTGAAAGGGCGGCAAGGTAGACAAGGCTGTTCCCTGATGAAAGCCTTAAATCGGCGTCGTGGTGATGGGGAGGATTGTGCGTTTCGGCCCGGCGAGGTCGCGCTCAGAGCCGGCCATCCCTGCGGCGGTTGCCGTGCTTGGCGTGCCATTTCGGCCCCGGGCCGCGCATGTAGTGCAGCTCGGGGCGGTAGGGATTGCCCGCGAGCTTCACCAGCGTCTGCCATCGCGTGGCGATCGCGGAGACGTGGTGGCGAAGCAGCGTGAGCGAAGCGATCAGCATGGCAATGTCCTCAGTGCGGCTTGCCGAGCACGGAGCTGAACGGCACGTCGAAGATCTCCTCGCCGTCGTCGTCGCTGACGTGCAGGATCCAGTCGCGCCAGTCTTCGTCGCCGGGCACCATGATCATCGAGTGCATGATTTGCGCGGCACGGTCGCGGGCCTCGGTCAGGTTCGACACGGCGGTGCCGTGCCGGTCGATCAACATGCCGTCAGTATTCGAACAATGAAAATAAACTTGGACCATAGCCGTCTCCTCCAGGGAGCGAATCGGACGCAATCAACCCATAACACTCTGACGTTGTCGGAAATATTCGGGTTCAACCCGGTAAGGGAATTTACGGATGTTCCGATTCACGGGACGGTGAGCGCGTTACTGATTCTTAACCTTCGGCTGGACGGCGCGGCGGAGGCATGGAACTCTCGATTTTGCCGGGGGCGAGGGGAGGGGGAAACTTGCAATTCACCAGAGAAACCTGGGGCCGGCCGGGGACGTTCGCATGCATTCTGCTGGCCGCGGGGCTTGGCCTTGCGCCGCCGGCGTCGTCCGACCCGATCCGGAGAAGCGGCTATGCGATCGGCACGGATACCTGCGGCAGCGGCGATCTCGCCTTCCCGAGGCTCAAGATCGACCTCCGCCAAGGGTTTTGCGCAGGTCTCGTCGCCAGCGAAGAGGATCATCTCAAATTCCCGCGATCGATCATCCAGATTCCCGGCCACGAGCTGTTTGTGGTGACCGACATGGGCGGCTGGGGCCACACCGATGGCCGGCTGCTGCTGCTCGATCCCCGTGCAGCCGAGGGCAAGCGGATCAAGGAGCTGCTCACGGGGATCGAATATCCCTTTGGTCTGGTGATAGGTCCCGACAAAAAACTCTATGCGTCCACCGACGAGACGATTTTCCGCGTCGATCCGCTTGCCGACAATCCGCACAGCACGGTCGAGACTATCCTTCATCATCTGCCGGGCCGCCGGCTCACCTTGCCTGACGGCACCAAGGTCGAGGAGAGCGCGCATCCGCTCAAGCAGTTCGCGTTCGACCGCACCGGGCGGCTGTTCGTCAATGTCGGCTCGCATAGCGATGACTGCATCACCCAGCCGCCGATCACGCGGCCATGCGCGCCGGCGGAAGGCGCCTCGGCGCTCGCCGCGATCTGGATGTTCACGCCGCCTTCAGGCGGCGTCTTCCCTGCATTGAAGCCCAGCGATCCCAATCCGCCGCACGAGGTCTATGCGCGCGGCCTGCGCAACTCGATGGCGCTGCACCGGCAATTTCCCGATCCCGGCTACGCCTTCCTGCAGGGCGAGAACGGCCGCGACCTGCCCGACATCTTCAAGCCGAACGAGGAGATCAACGCGATCGAGCAGGGCAAGCACTACGGCTGGCCCTATTGCTACGACCTCTCGACGGCGAGTCCGGAATTCAGGCTGGTGCTTCAATCGGGGCCTTACAAGAACCTCTGCGCCGGCAATGCCCTCTACAAGCAGCCGTTTTCGCTGCTGCCCCCGCACGGCGCGCCGCTCGGCATGCTCTACTATCACGGCGCAAAATTTCCGGAGCTGGAGGGCAAGCTGCTGATCGCCCTCCACGGCTATCGCCCGACCGGCAGCCGCCTCCTGGTCTACGATGTCGACGATCACGGCTTCCCCAAAATCAGTCCGCCGCCGGTCCGCTACCATGTAAGCTGCGCCGCCGAGCCGACGCGCAGCTTCCAGACCGACGCGGGCGAGGTCGCCGCGGCGCCTTTCGAGGAACTGGTCTCCGGCTGGCACCGCGTGAACGGCGCGCGGCCGCAGGGCGCGCCCGTCGGCATCACCGTTGCGGAGGATGGCGCGATCTGGCTGGTGGAGGACAAGAACCAGACCGTGATCCGGATCGATCGCACTGATGGCACTGGTCCGGAGCCGCTCCCCTGCGACATGCGAAGCCCTGCGCAGATCGACCAGCTCGCCGCCTTCGTTGCCAAGGACGCACAGAACAGGGACCGGCTCTCGGCACTGCGCAAGGGGGTCGTGGAGAAGCACTGCGTCGGCTGCCATTCTGATTTCGGACTGAAGCAGGGCCAGTCCGACACCGAGAAGGACCAGACCGTGCTGCGCTTCATGCTGACACAGGACGGCTGGATCTATCCTGGCGATCCCGGGTCCGGGAAGCTGCGCACGCGCCTGCGCGGGATCGGCGCCGAGAAGCTGATGCCGCCGGGCGGCGAAGCGCTGGCGAAGACCGAGCCCGGCTACGCCCGCCAGCTCGACTATGCGGACTCGCTGGTTGCAAATATGGTTCCGGGAACGCGCATGCGCATCAAGCCCGGCCCGCCGACGCGCAAATTCGTCGCGCGCAGCGGCAAGGAATGCGGCGAAATACCGGCCGCCAAGGTCGTCGTCGTGACACAAAGGACCGCTGTAGACAAAGCCGGCTTCAGCCGGTTCTACCGGCCGGCCGATCCCTATCTCAACGGCGAATGCACCGACGACGATGGCTACTACATCCAGCAGAACGATCTGGTGCCTTTGCAGTAGCATTCTCATGATGCTGGCGACGCAGCCGGCCGGAGCGCAGACCAAGCTGTTCGAAAGCGCGCAGGTGACGCCGGCTGGCGAGTACACCTTCGGCATCGAAGGGCCCGCCGTCGATCTCGACGGCAACCTGTTCGTGGTCAATCTCGGCAAGCCCGGCACGATCGGCAGATTGCCGGCGGGAGGCGCGGCCTCCGAAACTTTTGCGGAGCTCCCGCAAGGCAGCGTCGGCAACTCCATCCGCTTCGATCGCGACGGCACCATGTTCGTCGCCGACTACAAGGGCCACAACATCTTCGCGCTTCCCAAGGGCAATGCGGAGCCGCGACTCTGGTTTCACTCCGACGAGATGAAGCAGCCCAATGACATGACGATGGCGCGCGACGGCACCATCTATGCGAGCGATCCGAACTGGAAGGGGCGCGAGGGCCACGTCTGGCGCATCGCCAAGGCCGCTGACGGATCGGTGCAGGGCCAGGTCATGACGGCGCCGCGCGCGATGGGCACCACCAACGGCATCGATCTCAGCCCGGACGGCAAGACGCTTTATGTCGGCGAATCCAACAGCGGCGAGGTCTGGTCTTATACGATACGCGGCACAGAGCTCACTGACGCCAAGCTGATCAAGACGTTCCAGCCCGACACCATCGACGGTCTGCGCACCGACGTCAGCGGCAGGCTCTATGTCGCGCGCATTCTCAAGGGCACGATCGCGGTCATGAAGCCCAATGGCGCGGTCCAGCGTGAGGTCGCCCTGAAAGGCAAGGAGCCGACCAACCTCGCGTTCGGCGGCGACGACGGCAAGACCGTCTTCGTCACGCAGCGACAGGGCGGCTTCATCGAGGCCTTCCGCACCGATCAGCAGGGCCGCGAGCATTGCGTGCAACGCGGCCGTTGCTGAGCCGTGCATCGGGTGCGATCCGCGCGCCACGCAGGGCACGCGCGCAAGATGCGGCACTGTTCTTGCTTGCATCGTAGCGCCGCCGGGATCAAGACGTCATCCGATCCCAAGGCAATGGAGCCGCCCACGTGAAAGCCCTTTATACCGAACTGCATCGCAGCCACGATCCGCAATTCTTCCTGGTGCGCGGGGTCGTCAAGCGCACGACCGAGCAGCCCGAGCGCGCGGACCGGCTGCTCAAGGGTTTGAAGGACGGTAAGCATCAACTGGTCGAGCCGACCACATTCGGGCAGGGACCGCGGGCTCGGATTCACAGTCCGGAATATCTTGCTTTTCTCTCTGAGGCCTGGGACGCCTGGAGCGCGCTCGGCGATTCCGGACCGGAGATGATCGGCAATATCCATCCCGTGCGCCATGCCGCGACCTATCCGACGCATATCGTCGGCAAGCTCGGCTGGCACACCGCCGATACCGCGGCGCCGATCGGGCCTGGCACCTGGGCGGCGGCCTGCGCGGCGACGGATGTTGCGACCACCGCGGCGCAGCTCGTGATGGACGGCGAGGATGCTGCCTACGCGCTCTGCCGTCCGCCTGGCCATCACGCCTATCGCGACATGGCCGGCGGCTTCTGCTTCCTCAACAACAGCGCCGTCGCGGCCGCGCATCTGCGGCTCAGGCATGAGCGCGTCGTGATCCTCGACGTCGACGTGCATCACGGCAACGGCACGCAAGGCATCTTCTATGCGCGGCCCGACGTCTACACCATCTCGATCCATGCCGATCCGGTCGCGTACTATCCGTTCGTGTGGGGCTATGCGCATGAGCGCGGCGAGGGCGAGGGGCTTGGCACCAATCTCAACATCCCGCTGCCGATCGGCACGGGCGATGACGGTTACATGCAGGCGCTCGCGCACGCCAGGACCGCGATCGAAGCATTCGCGCCCGGCGCGCTCGTCGTGGCGCTTGGTCTGGACGCCTCCGAGCACGATCCGCTGAGAGGGCTTGCCGTCACCACGCCCGGCTTCCGCCGCATCGGCCAGGCGATCGCGCGCATGGGACTGCCGACCGTGTTCGTGCAGGAGGGCGGTTATCTCTCCGATATCCTCGGCGCGAACCTGACGTCGGTGCTGGCGGGCTTTCAAGAGGTGCGGTGATCCGGCGTCGCCTCTCCCGCGCGTGGGGAGAGGTCGGATTTTGCGAGAGCAGAGTCCGAGTGAGTGACGCCGTGCCTTTTCGATCCAGTTGAGCTATTATTCAAAAAACTGTGAAACGCGTCCGGTCCGAGATGGAGTTTTGGCTCTCAAACTTTGTGGTTGAGGGCATATTCTCCTGGATGGAGTGTGCAGTCGAACGGAAGCAGCATGCTGGAGCCGGGCGCGGCGACGGAAACGGATTTGAAAGGCTGGCTTGAGGGCGCGGGGCTCGGCCAATACACCGAACTTTTTACACAGCATCGCCTCGGCCTCGACGTCATGCCCGACCTGACCGAGGCCGATCTCGCAGAACTCGGCCTGCCGCTCGGTGATCGCAAGCGGCTGCGCCGGGCGATGGCGACGCTGCTTTCGCCCGAACCGGCCCAGCCGCCACCCGCCCCGCAGACTACGGCGCGCGCGGAGGTCGGCGCCGAGCGGCGGCAGCTCACCACCATGTTCTGCGACATGGTGGATTCGACCCCGCTCTCGACCCAGTTCGACCCCGAAGACGTGCGCGACATGATCGCGAGCTTTCGCGAGACCTGCGTCCGCGTGGTCAAGCATTATGAGGGGTTTGCTGCCCGCTTCGTCGGCGACGGCATCCTGGTCTATTTCGGCTATCCGACCGCGCATGAGGACGACGCCGAGCGCGCGGTGCGCGCCGGGCTCGAGATCGTGCGGGTGCTGTCGACGGCACGCGCGGTCGAGCCGCGCGGCGCGCCGAGCCATGCACCGGCGGTCCGCATCGGCATCGCCACCGGTCTCGTCGTGGTCGGCGATCTCGTCGGCCAGGGCACCGAGGAGCGCGATTCCGCGGTCGGCGAAACCGTCAATCTCGCCGCGCGGCTCCAGGGACTGGCGCCGCCGAACGGCGTGGTCATCTCCGCCTCCACCCAGTCGCTGCTGAAGGGCAAGTTCGACTACCGCAATCTCGGCCTCCAGGCGCTCAAGGGTCTTTCCGGGAAGGTCCAGGCCTGGCACGTGGTGCGGCCCTCGCGCGTAGAGACTCGCTTCGCCGCGGCCATGGGCACGCGGCTGACGCCGCGCGTCAATCGCGAGGAGGAGGTCTCGCTGCTGACGGGGCGCTGGCAGCAGGCGAGGCGGGGCGACGGACAGGTCGTGGTGCTGTTCGGCGAGCCCGGGATCGGCAAGTCCCGCATCGTCCAGGAGATATTCGCGGCCATCGCGGGTGAGCGGCACGGGCAGATCTCGTTGCAGTGCTCTCCGTACTACACCTCGACCGCGTTCTATCCGTTCAGCGCGCAGCTCAAATTCGCGCTCGGGCTCGATCGCGAGGATGCGAGCGCGATGTCGCTCTCCAATCTCGAGGCCGCCGTGGCGGCTACGGGAAACGACGTCGCGCAGGTGACCCCGCTGTTCGCTGCGCTGCTGTCGATCCCGACGGGCGACCGCTACCCGCCGCTCGACCTGTCGCCGCAGCAGCAGAAGGACGCGACGGTGTCGGCCATCGTCAACCATCTGCTCGGGCTTGCGCGCGAGCAGCCGCTGGTGATTGCCTTCGAGGACCTGCACTGGATCGATCCGACCTCGCGCGAGGTCATCGATCTCCTGGTCGACAAGGTGCAGGGCCAGCCGATCCTCGTCGTCATCACCGCGCGGTCGGAGTTTCAGCCGAGCTGGAATGCGCATTCGCACATCACGACGCTGGTCTTGAACCGGTTGAGCCGGCAATTGCGCACGACTCTGGTCGAGCGCGTTGCCGGGCGGGAGCTGCCCAAGGAGGTCGTCGAGGAGATCATCGTCAAGACCGACGGCGTGCCGCTGTTCCTGGAGGAATTGACCAAGACCGTCCTCGAATCCAACCTCTTGACCGAACGGCACGGCCGCTACGTGCTGTCCGGCGAGTGGCGGCAGCTCGCGATCCCGGCGACGCTGACGGACTCGCTGATGGCGCGCCTCGACCGCATGGGCCCGTTCAAGAAGATCGCGCAGATCGGCGCCACCATCGGCCGCGAGTTCTCCTACGAGACGCTTCACGCCGTCGCCAACACGCCCGCCGACCAGATCGAGGCGGCACTCGATCATCTGGAGGAGGCCGGCCTGATCGTGCGCGGCGGCCATCCGCCGGATGCGCTCTACGCGTTCAAGCACGTGATGATCCAGAACGCGGCACATGCCAGCCTGTTGCACAGCGAGCGGCGCAAGCTGCATTCGCGGATCGCCCAAGTGCTCGCCGAGATGTATCCGGAGAAGACGGCGCGCGAGCCCGAGCTTCTCGCACATCATCTGACCGAATCCGGCCAGAGCGAAGGCGCCGCGAGCTTCTGGCTCAAGGCCGGCGAGCAGGCCGCGAAGACCGGCGGCAATCTGGAGGCGATCGGGCACTTGCGTCGGGGCTTGAGCGTCGTCCAGGCCAATGCCCGTATTCAGGGCGCGGGCGAAATGGAGCTCGAGCTGCGAATTGCGCTGGGCAACGCGTTGATCGCCGCCAAGGGCTATGCGGTGCATGAGGTGGAGGAAAACTATATCCGCGCCCTCGAACTCGGCCATGAGCTCGACGACGAGGAGAAGACGTTCGCGGCGACGCGCGGGCTCTGGGTCTGCCATTTCATCCGCGCGGATCTGACGCGCGCGCACGATCTCAGCGTCGAACTGTTGAAGTTTGCCAAGCGCGTGCGGCAGAGCGAGCGGGCGCGGCCCGCGCAGCAGACCGGCTATCTCATGGAGGCCCATCGCGCCATCGCGATGACCATGCTCTATCGCGGGCGTTTTGCGGCTGCCCAGCATCATCTGCACCGTTGCATCAATCTCTATAGCGCGGATCTGCACGCCGACCTGATGGTGCGGCACGGCACCGATCCCGGCGTCGTGTCGCTGTCCTATCTCGGCTATCTCCTGTGGTTCCTCGGCCGCTCCGATGCGGCACGCCAGCATAGCGAACAGGCGATCGCGAACGCCGAGAAGATCCGCCATCCCTTCACGCTTGCCTTCGCGCTGGTGTTCGGCGCCTATCTCTGCCAGCACCTGCGCGACGTCGAAGGCACCCGCGATCACGCCAACCGCGCGATGATCCTCGCCACCGAGCACAATTTCCTGCACTGGAAGCAGCAGGCTGCGATCCTGCGCGGCTGGGCGCTGACGCAGCTTGGCGACGTCGACGATGGATTGAGCCAGATGCGCGTCGGTCTCGACGAGTATGAGGCGATGGACTCCTGGCTCGCCGGCTGCTGGTTCAGATGCCTGTTGGCCGAGGCCTATGCGAAGGCCGGCTTCCGCGAGGCAGCCTTGCGCGCGCTCGATGGCGCACTCGCGACCGCACGGCGCACCGGCGATCACTCCTACCTCGCCGAAGTCTATCGGTTGCAGGGCGAGATCACGCTCGCCGAGGGCGGGCCGAGTTCGGCCCATGACGCCGAAGATCTCTATGAGCTCTCGCTCGACGTCGCCCGCAAGCAGGGTGCACAGTCCTGGGAGCTCAGGACAGCGATCAGCCTTGCGCGGCTCTGGGAGGACGCGGGCAAGGCCGGGCAGGCCGAACGGCTGCTCGGCCCCATCATCGGCAAGTTCAGCGAAGGCTTCCTGACGCCGGACCTAACGCAGGCGGCGCAACTGCTGAAGCAGCTCGGCAGGCAGCAGGTCGACGTGGAGCGGTAAGCGTCGCCCTTGGCTGGGAACGCGCCTCCGCGCTCGCGCTGCTAGCGCGCGTACTCATAAATCTTCGTCGATGTCCGGTTCGCCCCGACACCGACCGCCTTTGTACAACCGCAGCAAGTGTCGCGATGGGCCAGATGCGGACTCTTGATCTTTGGTCTTGCACCTATTGTCGGCCTCAAGTCGTGCATTGATCCTTCACCCTATCTGTGCCAAGCTGAATTATCATGATGATCCGCGCATCCGATATCGCTTCGGTCTTCTTCCTGAGCCGTTAACGGCGCCTGCTTCGAGCGGGCGGAAGACGAGAGCGTGCTGGGCAGCCGCCTAGCCGTCCCATCTTACATTACTGGACCAATAGGCCGCACCAACGTTGCATCGCGCAGCGATAGGTGACCAGCCTAGAGCGATATGAGGATGATCTTCATGCCTGCTGATGAGATGCGCGCGCTCAGCGACGATCAGATACAGCGATTCGTTCGCGACGGATTCGTCCGCATCGACCGAGCCTTTCCGCGCGAACTTGCCGATGAAGCCCGCGCCATCCTGTGGCGCGATACCGGCTGCGATCCTCACGATCCGGGGACATGGACAAAGCCGGTGATCCGGCTTTCCGGCTACAAGGACCCGCCGTTCCTGAAGGCCGAACGCACACCGGTGCTGCACGCCGCGTTGGACCAAATCGCCGGCAAGGGTCGCTGGCGCCTGGGGTCGCTGGGCTTCGGGGGCACGTTTGTGGTGCGCTTCCCGCATCCGGATGCGCCCGGCGACGACGGCTGGCACATTGATACAAGCTTTTCCCCCGATGGCGGCGATCCGAACGAGCGGCGCGCGAACGTGAGGTCGCGCGGCCGCACCCTGTTGATGCTGTTCCTGTTCTCCGACGTCGGCCCGCACGACGCCCCGACGCGCATACGGGTGGGATCGCACATCGACATGGCGCGCCACCTTGCGACGGCCGGCGAGGCGGGGATGTCACATGAAGATATGATGCTGGACCAGATGGGTGCCGACCGGCCCGAAGCGCTGGCGACCGGCGAGGCCGGCGATGTCTACCTGTGCCATCCCTTCCTCGTCCACGCCGGGCAACGGCATCAGGGGACGACACCGCGGTTCATGGCGCAGCCGCCGCTGCATCCGCATCCGCAGGACCCTGTCCGGCTCGACCGCGAGAACGGTGATTACTCGCCGGTCGAGATTGCGATCCGGCAGGCTCTTCAGGGAGAGGGGCTTAACGACCCAGGTCCGACCGGACCCGAAACGTCGGCCGGCGGCTAAATGAATCGCTGAGAGGCTGACTTTCCCACTGGTGCGAACTTCTTCAATTTCGCACCAGTACCGGAGCGAAGGGCGAGGTCCGCCCCGGGTCATCCTCGACGCTTCTGCCCGGGCCGGCAAGGCTGCCCATTTCTCCAGCACCTCGATAGCGGCCACGGGCGAGCGCGCAGCAAGGCGAACTTGGTCGGCTGCCCGATCGCTGCCTTCCTCAGCCGTTCATGTAGGCCTTGTAAGACAGGAAAGCCCCGATCACGAGAAACACGACGGCCTCTCCCACAATAAGCCCCGTGCTGAGGCTGAGGGTCGCAGCCATTCCAGCGAGCCAGATCGGAAACAGCATGCGAACCAGGCCGCCGATCAGCAGAAGCCAGCCGAAGATCGTGACAAGAACCGCCCAATCTGCGGCCCAGTGATTGTGCACGCGCACGACAGCGAGCCCGGCCACGAAGGAAACGACCCCTGAGACCAGCACGACCGCCGGATCGCGCGAGACTGCCTCGACCAGTGCCGACATCGAGCCCAGATTGATGAGCAACGCGGCCGCAAGCGCGATCAGGGACGGGCCGATTAGACCAGCGATCGCTTTTGAGTTTGCCATGGGTAGTCTCCCGGCGCGGCTGTGCACCGGTTCTGACAAAAAAACACACAGCGCGAAGCAATCCGCTCCGCCTCAGTATGATAGCCCAAAAGCTCGGCGCCGAGGAGGCGACATACCAGTGTGGGCGACAGCCTGTGCAGGATTTCGATCCGACCAATATCGTCCGTATCTCCACCGCGCCCGCAACCGGGTCGAGCGGTTCTTCAACAGGATCAAACAATGTCGGCGTGTGGCGACACGCTATGACAGGCTCGCCGTAAATTACCTCGCGTTCGTACAGCTTGCTTCAATCCGGCTGTGGCTGCGTCTTGATGAGTCCGCGTCCTAGTGCTTCCTCGGCATTGCTCAGGGCCTGCCGACGGACGGCTAGAGCCGGCGCTCGCCCGTATCTCACAATATGCGCGATACGCGGCCGGGCCTTGGGCCCGAGATTCAGATTGCCTGCGATTGGCGTTCCGCCTAATAGTCTTGTACAGTTGACCAAGAACAGAGGTCCGCCGGCCGCTCTTCGCGCCGGCAAGGGCCGGCCGATGCGCGGAGAGCGCGTATCGCGCCAACGGAGGATGGATCGAAAGCATGTCCGCAAACGGCTTTGGACTCGCCGGTATCATCGGAATGCCGGTCGCGCATTCGCGCTCGCCGGTGATTCACAATTATTGGCTGAATGCCCACGGCATCCGCGGCGTCTATGTGCCGCTCGCGGTTCAGCCCGAGCGGCTGAAGGACGCGCTGCCGGGTCTCGTCGCGCTCGGCTTCCGCGGCTGCAACGTCACCATGCCTCACAAGCAGACGGCGATGGCGCTGCTCGCCCGCGTCAACGACACCGCGCGCCGCATCGGTGCCGTCAACACCATAGTCGTCGAAGAGGACGGCACGCTCTCAGGCTTCAACAATGATGGCAACGGTTTTGTGCAGAGCCTGCGCGATGCGCGTGAGGACTGGCGTGCCGACGAGGGACCGATTCTGCTGCTCGGCGCCGGTGGAGCCTCACGTGCGGTGGTCGTGGCGCTGCTCGAAAACGGCGCGCGCGAGATCCTGATCGCCAACCGCACGGCGGACAAGGCGGAAGCCTTGGCGAAAGAGTTCGGCGCAAATGTCCGCACCGTCGCCTGGGCGGACCGCAGCGCTGCGGTCGCCGACAAGGCGCTGGTCGTCAACTGCACCGATCGCGGCATGGTCGGCAAGGATGCACTCGAGATCGACCTGTCGCGGCTGAAGCCGTCGACCCTGGTTGCCGATCTCATCTACACGCCGCTCGAGACGCGGTTCCTGGCTGAGGCCCGCACGCGCGGCTGCAAGACCGTGAACGGGCTCGGCCTGCTGCTCAACCAGGCACGGATCGCCTTCAAGGCCTGGTTCGGCGTCATGCCCGACGTGACGCCCGATCTCATCAAGGCCATCGAAGCGACCTTCTAGAAGTTTTTCCGCCATGACCATCCCGGCGTGTCCCAAGATCGATTGCCACATCCACGCCATTGATCCCGCGCGGTTTCCGTACGTGTCCACAACGCCCTATCGGCCGAGCGGGCAGGAGATCGCGCCGGCCGCGCAGCTTCTCAGCGTGTTCGACGTCTTCGACGTCAGGCACGCGCTCGTCGTCGCCACCAACACCGGCTATGGCAGCGACAGCCGCATCCTGCTCGACACGCTCGCGCAAGGGAAGGGCCGCTTCAGGGGCGTCGCGGTCGTCGAGAACGACGTCGATGTGAGGGAGCTCGAGCGCCTGAAGGCGGCCGGCGTGATCGGCGTTGCCTTCAACGTCCCGTTCCACGGCGCCGAATACTATCGCAACACCGCGCCGCTGCTGGCGAAGCTGACCGATCTTGGCCTGTTCCTCCAGATCCAGGTCGAGCAGGATCAACTGCTCGCTTTGCTGCCGCTGATCGAAAAATCGAACGTCAAGCTGGTGATTGATCATTGCGGGCGGCCGCCGGTCGAGCAGGGCCTGAACGGCAAGGCCTTCCAGGCGTTGCTGGCGATCGGCCGCACGCGCGATGCGCACATCAAGCTGTCGGGCTACTACAAATTCTCGCAGCAGCCGCATCCTTACGAAGACGCCTGGCCGTTCATCGCAGCGCTGGTCGACGCCTTCACGCTCGATCGCTGCGTCTGGGGCTCGGACTATCCGTTCCTGCGTGCCCCGGAGCGGCTGGATTACGGGCCGCTGCTCGCGGTGCTGAGCCGGCTGTTTCCCGATCCGGCCGATCAGCACAGCCTGTTGTGGCGAACGCCGACAAGGCTGCTCGGCTTCGACCCAGATCAATCAGCATAACGAGAAATAGAGGGAGGACGTCATGAAGGCCTTGGGAAAATGGGGTGGCATCGTCGCTGCTGCGTCGCTGTGGGCGGGCCTCGCGCAGGCGCAGACGACGGTCTACATCCCAGATGTCGTCGAGCTGTCCGGCCCCGGCGCGGTCTCCGGCACCAACTGGCGCGACGGCGTTGCGCTTGCGATCGACGAGATCAACGCCTCCGGCGGCATTCTGGGCCGCAAGATCGAAACCGAGCATCTCGACACCCAGAGCAATCCCGGCGTCTCTCGCGCCCAGGTGCAGAAGGTTTTGGACAAGGACCCGTATGTGGTGCTCGGCCCGATCTACTCCGGCTCGGTCAAGGTCAACATGGCGCTGACCCAGGCGGCCGAGATTCCGCAGATCGTCGGCGCCGAAGCCGCCGACATCACCACGCAGGGCAATCCGTTCGTCTTCCGCACCGCCTTCGGCCAGCAGTTCTCCATGCCGAAGATCGCCAACTATCTGCACGACAAGCTCAAGGTGAAGACGGTCGCGCTGGTCTGGGTCAACAATGATTTCGGCAAGGGCGGCCACGACAATTTTCTGAAGGAGATGAAGGCGCGCAACATCGACATCGCGGCCGATATCTCGACCGAGCAGGGCCAAGTCGATTTCGGCTCCGACGTCATCAAGCTGAAGAGCGCCAAGGCCGATGCCGTGTTCGTCTACACCAACGAGGAGGAGAGCGCGCGCTTTCTGATCGAGGCAAGGCGGCAGGGCCTGTCGACGCCGCTGTTCGGCGAGACCACGCTGCTCAGCCAGAAGGTCGTCGAGCTCGCCGGCCCCGCCGCCAACGGCGTGCGCGGCCATGTCGGCCTTTCCGCCGATGCGCCGGTGCCTGCGATCCAGGACTTCGCCAGGAAATTCAGCGCGCGCTACAAATACTGGCCCGACCACAACGGCATCAAGGGCTATACGGCGGTCTATCTCGTCAAGTACGTTACCGAAAAGATTGGCAAATTCGACAGCAAGGCTTTCGGTGCGGCCATGAAAGGCCTGACGCTGACGCCGGACAAGGCGCCTGGCATGCTGATGGAAGCGAGCTGGGACCAGAATGGCGACATCGACCGCGCGAGCTTCCTCGCCGAGATCGTCGACGGCAAGCAGAAGATCGTTGAGACGCTGCCGAAGTTGAAGGGCGGGAGGGAGTGAAGGGGCTGACGCGTATTGCGTCCTTGCCGTTACTCCCCTGAGTGCGCGGTCTTGGTCACCCGAACTGCGCGGCTCACCAGATGATCCAGCGAAATCGGCCCAGGTCCGTACGCCATGATTGCGAGGGCCATCGCAGCCCAGGTGATGTGCACCGGCCATCCGTCCGGCACCGTGAGCTCGACGATCACGGTCATGAACAGGAGGCCGAGCGCTGCGAACCGGGTGCCGAGGCCGAGCAAGAGCAGGATCGGAAGCAGGATCTCGCCAGATCCAGACAGGAAGGCCATCACCGTCGGCGCCGGGAAATGATAGGGCCCGCCCGGCAGGTGCAGCATGAACTCATCGCTGAACAGCGTCACGGCCGTGTCGTTGAGCCTCAGAAAGCCGCCCCATTTGAGGGTGCCCGAGCGCCAGAACGGCACCGCCAGCGCGACGCGCAAGACGAGCTGGACGAGAGAGGGCGATGCGATCGCCTGCACCAGATGATCGGCCTTGCAGGCGAGACGTCCGAGAGAAGGCAGAGTGTTCCCCGCTGCAATATCTTGGTTCGTGATCATCGTCCGTCTCCGAAAGTCGCTGGCGCGATAGAGGTGAATGCACCGGCCTCGATCAGACCGGCGATATTCGCGGCAATATCGAATGTGGGCGCCTGCTTGAGCGCCATAGCTGCGGCTTCGCCGAGCGGACATCCAGCCATCAGGCACGAGATGAAGATCGCGCCACCCGGCGGGAGCTGCCGCACCACGACCTCGACATCCGGTCGCGTGATCAATGCGTCCTCGGGCGTTGACGCATCGATGCGGCCGACGGGCTCCGCACTGCGGTTGGCGGCAAAGATCGTGACGGCTGAATAGGGCGAGCGCACCAGCCGCGTTGCCGGATGCGCGGCAAAGACGAGGCTGGCAAGCCGTTCCGGCGCGATCCTCGCCAGAGCGTGCGGCGCAAGCGGCACCGCATCGGCGGCATGATAGGCATCGAGCCAGGCGCGTTCGACGCGCGCGACATCGGCGAGCCAGGGCAAAGACTGCGCGTATTCGTAGCGTTTGATGAACGCCGGAAAGTCGCGGCCATATTCGAACAGCAGCGGCGATCGTGGCGGGCTGCTGCGGATGTAGAAGCGCGCCATGGCACGGAAGAAGTCGTTGCCCGTGATACGCAGCACGGCCGCATAGATCGCCGCGAGCGCCTCGATCAGGCTGACCGTGACGTTGTTGCGGTAGACGCCGAAGCGTTTCTCGGTCGCCTTGCCGTTCGGTCCGATGACGACGGTCGGCACAGCGCGCGTCGGATCGAGCAGCGCAGGAGCGATGGCGGCTGCGTAAGATGTGGAGGGCTCAGGCGGCATGACGATTATCCGAAACTGCGGCGGCGTGGGCACGATCCAGGATCGCCTGCGCCCGCGCGGCTTCGGCTTTGAGGACCGGCCAGTCGGGAATGCTGCTGTCCCACTCGATCAGTGTCGGAACCGGACCGCGGCGCTGGATGACGATTTCGAACAGCTTCCACACGGCATCCGCGACCGGGCCGTCATGGCTGTCGATCAGCAGCGGATCACCCTCGTCGTCACTCTGCTCCGCGTGCCCGGCAAGGTGGATCTCGCCGACCCGCGACAATGGGAAGTCGGCCAGATATTCGAGCGCCGCGAAGCCGTGATTGGTGGCGGTGACGAACACGTTATTGATGTCGAGCAGCAGGCCGCACCCTGTGCGGTCCGCCACGCTGCGAATGAAATCCGTCTCGCTCATCGTTGAGGTGGCAAAGGCGACATAGGTCGACGGATTTTCCAGGAGGATGGGCCGCCGGATCGTCTCCTGCACCTCGTCGATGTGATCGCAGACGTGCTGAAACGTCGCCGCGGTGTAGGGCAGGGGCAAAAGATCGTTGAAAAAGCCGGTCTCATGCGTCGACCAGGCGAGATGCTCCGACACCAGCGCCGGCTGGTAGCGCGCGACGAGGCCGCGAAAGCGCGCAAGGTGTGTCCGGTCGAGCGCTCGCGGGCCACCGATCGACATGCACACGCCATGCAGCGACAACGGATGATCGCGGCGCATGGCCTCGAGCGCGCGATGAGGAGCGCCGCCGGCGCCCATGTAGTTCTCGGCATGGACTTCGAAGAAGCCGCGCTGCGGCCCTTCGGCAAGGATCGCGGCGAGATGCTCGTGCTTGAAGCTGGTGCCGGCGAGCCCGCCGATCGGCGGCGAAAAGCGGAGAGGCATGGTCGCAGGCGCATCTAGCCTGATCGCAATGGTCATGATGCTCCTCCGCTCTCTGTTGTCATGATGAGCTGGCTGCCTCAGATCGGCTTGAGCGAGCCGTGCTTGCCGTTCGGCAGCTCGATATTGGCGCAGGTGCCGCCCTGGACGAATTTCCAGGCATTGCCTTGGAAGTCGGCCGTCGACGTGCCCTGACAGGTCGTGCCCGGTCCCGCGGCGCAATCGTTCTGGCCTTTCAGTGCAACGCCAAAACACTTCTCCTTCTTGGCGGCGACGGCAGCATCGGCCTCCGCCTTGGTGAGTGGTGCGGCCGCGGCGAGCGTCGCGAGCGCGGTCGAGACCGCGCCGGCGAGCATGAGCGAGCTGACTAGGGTCTTGGCAGACATGAAATTCTCCTCTCGAGGGTTGCTCCGCTTGGCAAGCGAAGGTGCATGACTTCATTCGTCGCGGCGGCCTCCGTTGTTACGGGCAACGCCGCTCACGAGTCCGTGAAACCGTTTCGATATCGCGCACGACGTCGTACGCTTGGGACGCGATTAGCGAGGAAGCGGCGGGGCAAATCCAATGCCTTGTTCCTATCGCCACATTAGCCGGCGGGCATTGGCCGGGTGCCGAGACATTTGCGAGACGTAACGGACGGCGCAGGCCCTGCGTATGTCGATATCAGCCGGCGCAATGCGCCGCGCATGGCTCGAGGGCAGAACCAAGGATGATCGCGAATCCTGGACGATATCGTCGACCGACGTCCCTGTCGGCCCTCAACCGGCTCACCGTCAGCATTCGTCTCGCGGTGTCGGCGCTGGTGCTGACCGCAATCCTTCTCACCGCCGCGCTCTCGAGCCTGTTGTGGTGGCGCACGGCGGAAGCGACCAGCCGGCAGCTCGCCAGCACCATCAACGAACAGATCGTGGCCGCCGTTCGCAAGGAAGTGTCGGCGATCGTGGATGAGGCACGCGCCGCCCATACCGCCATTCGCACGCTGTTCCTGCAAAACGTGCTCGACACCCGCGAGGCGGACAAGCGCGAATTCGTGTTCCTGTCCCAATTGCAGTCGCAGGCGACGATCTCCTGGGCGGCGTTCGGCTGGCCCGACGGCTCGTTCTTCGCCGCCCACAAGCTCGGCGACCGCCATCTGGAGATGATGGAGATTTCGCTGACCGATCATCCCGGCCAGCGGCGGGTCGACGAGTATGAGGTGGTGCCGGGCGACATCGAGTTCACGCATCGCCGCTTCGAGCCGACCGATTTTCGCGTCGCCGAGCGCGACTGGTTCAAGACCGGCATGGCCGCGGAGCAGCCGCAATGGTTCAAGGTGACCAACTACCCGATCGGCGAGCGGCCGTCGATCGCCTTTGCCGGGCCGATCGACGTCTACCAGGAACGCCAGGGCGTTCTTGCCATCGTCATCGAATACACCCGGCTTGCGCGGTTCCTGGCGCAGCTCGAGGTCGGCCGCACGGGCACTGCCTTCATCTTCGACGGCAGCGGCGAACTGGTCGCCGCGCCCGACAAGGACGCCGACGAACTGCATCCCGTGCATGGCGAGCAGCCGCTGCTGCCGTTGGCGCGGACGGCGCTGGCGAAAGCCAGCGAGGAAGGCGGGAAGGATGCATGGCGAAGCCGACTCGCCGCCGGCGGCGCGGCCTATGAAGTCGCGCTCACGCCGCTGCCGTTTCCAGGCTGGCGACTTGCGACCGTGATTCCCGAGGCGGAGTTTCTGGGTCCCGTCGAGACGACGTTGCGACGCCTCATCGTCGGTCTCGCGGTGGGAGCGGTGCTGGCGGCGCTCGCGTCGGCCGTGCTGGCGCGGTCGGTGATCGCAGCGCCCCTATCCCGCGTCGTGGGCGAGCTCCGCCACGTCGAAAGCTTTGCGTTGGAGCAGGTTCGGCGGCATCCCTCGCGGCTGAAGGAGATTGCGAGCCTGTCGGGCGCAATCGCCGAAATGGCCGCGGGCCTGTCCGCCTTCCGCAAGTTCATTCCGGCCGATCTCGTCCGCTCGCTCCTGCGCCAGGGTGTCGAAGCAAAACCCGGCGGCTCCATTCAGGAGCTGACCGTGATGTTCATCGACGTTGCCGGCTTCACACGACTCTCTGAACGCATGGGCGACCGCGTCGTGCCGCTGCTGTCAAGCTATCTCGATCTTGCCTCCGAGATCATCGTCGCTCACGGCGGGACCATCGACAAGTTTATCGGCGATGCCGTGATGGCGTTCTGGGGCGCGCCCCAGCCGCAGGTGGATCACGCGCTGCTGTGCTGCCGGGCCGCGCTCGCCTGCCGCCGCGCGATCGAGTCCTCCGGTCTCATCGACGATCTCGGCCATCCCCTCCAGATCCGCATCGGAATCAATTCCGGCCTCATGCTGGTCGGCAATATCGGCTCCGAACTGCGCCTCAACTACACCGTCATCGGCGACGCCGTGAACGTCGCAAGCCGCCTGGAGAGTGCCAACAAGCATTACCTGACGCAGATCCTGATCGGCGAGACGACGGCGCGCCTCGCGCGAGGAGACGTCGTGACCCGCGAGATCGACAGCATCGCCGTCTATGGGCGCGAGGAAGGGCTTGCGGTGCATGAACTGGTAGGGCTGACGGGAGAGGCCGACGCGGAGCGTCAGGCGGCGAGCTGGATTGCGCGCTACGAGCAGGGGCTCTCCAAATACCGCGCGCGCGATTTCGCCGGCGCTGCCGCCGATTTCGAAGCGGTGCTCGGGGAACGGCTGCGCGATCGTCCCGCGGAACTGATGCTGGAGCGTTGCCAGCAGTTGCTGCGGTCGGGTCCGGATCAGGCGTGGCGCCCAGTCGCCACGCTGAACTCGAAATAGCCCTCGGTGTCCCCGGGATACAGCGGGGCTTTACCTTGATTTGGAATGTGAGTTCCCCGCCGTAGGCGGCCCCGCTAAGTTGACCCGCGATGCCCCCTGACAACCCGGCCTGAGCGCGTTCATGCATTCTGTTGCACTGCTGACAGCCAGCTACGCCAAGGATATCGAGCGCTTCTCGCTGCTCGCCGAGAGCATCGACACGTGGTTAACGGGATACACCAGGCACTACGTCGTCGTTAACGACGAGGACGTTCCGCTATTCGCGCAGTTCGCCTCCGACAAGCGCGTCATCGTGCCGGTGTCGCGTTATCTGCCGCGATGGTTGTTTGCCGCGCCGTCGTTCCTCCAGCGGGGCAACCGGAAGGTCTGGCTCTCGCTGTTGTCCTCTCCGGTGCATGGCTGGCACATCCAGCAGATCGTCAAGATCGCGGGCGTGCTTGGCGCGTCCGAGCAGCGCGTCTGCATCCTGGATTCCGACAATCTGTTCTTCCGCGAGTTCGACGTCGGCCGATATGCGGGCTCCGCGAAGGCACCGCTGTTCGTTACGCGCGGTGCGATCGGCGCCGAGACGCCGTTGCACTGCCTTTGGCTCCGCACCGTCGATCAACTGCTCGGCATGCCCGATACGCCCTTCCCGGCGGACGACTATGTGGGCAATGCGCTGGTCTGGGATAAGGATTCCGTGCAGGCGATGACCGACGCGATCAAGTCGGCGACGGGAACGAACTGGATTCTGGCGCTGTGCCGCCGCAAGAAATTCTCCGAATACCTGCTCTACGGCCATTTCGTCGCCAGTTCGCCAAAGCATCTGGCGGCGCATGAGATCACCGAAGACAGCATCGCGGTGTCGCATTGGGATGACAGCCGGCTCGATCGCGCGGCGATCGAAGCGATGATGCGCGCCGCTTCGCCCCGGCAGGTCGCGCTGTGCATCCAGTCCTACTCGTCGACCTCGATCGAGGACATCCGCGACGTCTTCCGCCTGCGCTCACGCGCGCCGAGCCTTGCGCCCGGCGATCACGTCGGTGATGGCGCAGGGATCGAAGCGTCGAAAATGGCGCGATAGCCGGTCGCCGCTCAGGCGGGCTTCAGGAATTTGCTGATCACGTCCATCAGCGGCTTCGGCTGAAAGTTGCCGTCGAGCGGCAGCGGCCGGTTCGGCTGCTTGTCGGGTCGCTTGAACGTCCCGTTGATCCAGCTGTAGCGATCCGAGATGCCCCAGCTCAGGATCGAATTGAGCGGGCCGCTCGCGGTGATCGCCGTCAAGAGGTCGTCCACGCGCTTCGCCACGATGGCGTCGCGCTGCGCCGGATCGCCGGGTAGTTTTTGGTCGTCGACGTCGAGCTCGGTGACGAGGATCTCGAGCCCCCACGAGCGCATCTCGGCGACGAAGGCGGCAAGCCCGTCCTTATCGATCTCGAGCTCGGCATGCAGATGCGACTGCAATCCGACCGCATGCAGCGGAACGCCCTGATCGAGCAGGTCCTGGATCAGGTTGCGGTAGGCCGCGCGCTTGGCGATGAAGCTGTCCTTGGCGGACTCGATGTCGTACTCGTTGATCGCGAGCTTCACGAACGGATCGGCGGCCGCGGCGGTGCGGAAGGCGAGGGGAATCCAACGCTCGCCCAGCATGCTCGACCAGTAGCAGTCGCGCCGATCGGTGATCTTGCGCGGATTGTCGGGGATCGGCTCGTTGATGACGTCCCACGAGGTCAACTTGTCCTTGTAGTAGGCGACGACGGTCGAGATGTGATCGACGAAGGCCCGCTCGGCCGCCTTCGTCTCCTTGATCTGCTTCGTCCAGTCCGGGATGTCGTGGTACCAGGCGAGCGCGTGGCCGCGCATGGTCAGGTCATTTTGCCGCGCGAAATCCAGGATCGCATCGGCGCGCTCGAACGCGAAGGTGTACGGATCCGGCCGCAGCATCGGCCATTTCAGTTCGAGGACCGGAACGACCTGCGTGCAATACGTGCTGATGGCCTCGCCGAGCCGCGGGTCGGCCTGCAAATCCCACAACGTGGCCGCGGCGCCATAGCCGGGGCGGCGGCTGAGCTGCTTTGAGGTCTGGGCACCCGCCGAGGAGCTAGCTGCAAGCGCGGCCGTTGCGCCCAGGAGAAATTCGCGTCTGTCGAGGCTCGCCATGTTGCGCACTCCCTAACGCGCCGACAGACGCTGCATCACCGCTTGCGCGATCTCGTAGTAATGCAGCGCGCCTTTTTCGAGCGTGAGGTTGTCGAGCACATATTGGCGCGGCTGAAAATCTCCAGTGCCGGCCTGCGTCCAGAATTCGCTCCAGCGGGAACTGAAGCCCTCGGCATCGACGAATTTCATGCCGCAGCGATCGTCCCAGTAAGGCACCGAGGAGACACCGTCGAACCTGACCCGGTGCGGAAAATAATCCGGATCGCGCCATGGCCCGCCGCGATCCCAGGCAAGCACGGGCACGCCGCTCGCGAGTGCCTGGAGACAGGCAATCCCCTGGCTTTCGTTCTGGCTGAGGAAGATCATGGTGCGGCAGCGTGCCAGCGCAGCGCGATAGTCCTGCTCGTTGTAGCTGCCGTACCGGATTTCCTCGAAAGTGCGGCCCTCGGCGCGGAGCCGGGCGCGGATCGGCTCGATCAGATCCGGCTCAATGCGGTCGCGGTCCCACAGGACCTTGTCATAGAGCAGCACGTCGACGCTCTTGCGCTCCGCGACGGGCGGCGTCCAAGCGTCGGTATCGATGCCGACCGGCCAGGCGTCGATATTGGGCCAGCCGGGCCGGCACATATCGGCGTACCATTGGCAGGGGACCACGATGTGTTTCACCGGATACCGCGTCAGCAGATCCGGATCGTCGATCGGATGATTGTACGAGGCGACGCCGAGCAGGATCGGGTTTTTCCAGTCGATCCAGTCGAGCACGAAAGGGCGGCCGATGACGCAGGCGAGCTCATCAGGGTGCTTGCGGATGTAGCCGTAATCGTTGACCCGGTAGCGGATTCCGAGCTTGTCGAGGCCGGCGCACAGATTAAGGAACACGCGCTGCTGGCCGTTGATCCACGGCTTGCCGAGCAGCAGGCGCCGGAGCCAGGTCCGCAGATGCCGGTCGCCCCGGAACCAGCGGTCGTCCTTCTCCTCGAAGAAGAGATTGAGCACCATCCGCTCGCCGCGCGACGTCTCCGGCCGTGATGGATGCAAGGTCGCGCTCATGCCCTTGCCGGCGTCGCTGCGGCCACCGTCTGGCAGGCGCAACTCCATCCGAGCATGTTCGGCAACTTCCATGTCAATCGGTCCAGGTTGAAAACGGTCGGCGGGTGCTCGAAACCACTATGTCTAATGGGTGATCGCACTTGCGAGTTCAAGACAACCGCAAATTTAACGCTAACGTACGAAATAGAGCCTAACGGCGCATTCGCCGGTCGGGATTGTCGCTTTCTGCGCGTATTCTCCGGCATGCTGCAGCGCCGTCGTCAAAATAGCCCAACCAAGGTCCAACTGATTAACGAAGCGTTAATTGGCTGGGATAATCAACGTCTCGTGCTCGCATGCTGAATCGCCATTTCTCGATCTATCTCGCGGCCTACATCCTGCCGGCCGCCGTCGGCTTCTTCGCGATCACGACCTACACGCGGCTCCTGAGTCCGGCGGAATATGGCGTCTACGTCGTAGGCCTCAGCATCGCCAGCATCCTGGGCGCGATCTTCTTCGCCTGGATCAAGCTGTCGGTCTCGCGCTACCAGGCGATGTCGCTGGAGGTGGATTTTCGCGGCACGGCGATGGTTGCCTTCGCGCTGACCGTCTCCGCTCTCTGCGCCACGGCGCCGCTGACGTTCCTCTTCCATCGCGACGTCAGCTTCGAGTTGCTGCTCGCCAGCGTGTTCGTTGCCATCACCGCGAATGCGGTCGATGTCGGTCAGGAATTCGAGCGCGCCAAATTGCGCCCGTACAGGTTCGCGGCAATTGCGATCGTGCGCAGCCTGGCGAGCGTCGGCTTCGGGCTGCTCGCGATCTATTTGGGTTGGGGCGGGCTGGGTCTGCTCGCGGCGTTCGGGCTCGGCTCGCTGACCGGCATCGTTCTCAATCTCGCGGGCGACCAGACCAGGATCGCGCCCTGGCAGAAGAGCCAGCTCACGCAACTCGCCCGCTACGGCTTGCCGCTGACCATCGGCGGCCTCTCGGTCGCGCTCTATTCGACCAGCGACCGGCTGATCGTCGCCTATCTTCTCGGCAAGGATGCCGCCGGAATTTTCGGCGTTGCCGCCGATCTGCCGCGGCAGTTTCTGGTGATGCTGGCCTCGAGCGTCGCTGCGGCCACCGTGCCCATCGTGTTCCGGACGTTGAGCCAGGAGGGCCATGCCGCGACCCGTGAACGACTCAACGAAAGCCTCGAGCTCCTGCTCGTCGTGATCATGCCGGTCGCGATCTGGCTCGCGCTCGCTGCGGACCAGGTCGCCGGAACGCTCGTCGGCGTCGACTTCCGCGCCGGCGTGTCGGCGCTGCTGCCGATGCTGGTCGTCGCGCGGATGCTCGGCATCGCCAATCAGTTCTATGTCCAGATCAGCTTCCAGCTCGCCGAGCGGCCCTTCATCCTTGCCGCGCAGTCGTTCCTCACGCTGGTGCTGAGCATCGCGCTGATGTTCGCGCTGATTTCGGGCTTGGGGCTGTATGGCGCAGCGCTGGCAACGTTCGCGACCGAAGCCATCGGCTTCGTGGCCGCGGTCGTCCTGATGCGCCGCGCCTATGTGCTGCCGTTCGATCCGGGCCGGCTCGCGGGCGTAGGCGCCTCGGCCGCGATCATGGCGGCGGCGATCCTCGTGGCCCGCTCCCAGGTTAACGGCACCGGCCTGTTGTCGCTGATCGTGGTAAGCTTGGCCGGCGGCGTTGCTTATGCCGGCGCAGGCTGGCTGCTCAATGTCGCGAACGCCAGAACGCTGACGCTGCGGCTGTTGCGAAACTTCAACCGGAAGGCTCTCGGCGTCTAGCCGATACGACTAGCCGCGACCGACGAGATGCGCCGCGGAGCGCCAGGCATGATGCGACAGCACCTGGAGGCTGCGGACCGTTTCGACGCGAACGAGTGCGGTGTCGGTGGTGAGCGTTGCATTGGCGACTGCGCCGAGTGTCGCGCTGCGGTGGCGGCGCAGCACTTCGCCAAGTTCCGTCGTGCAACGCTCGAGCTCGGCGATGGCTTCGTCGGTCTGGATCGCGCGCGGACCGGCCATGGCGTCGACGCCATGCGGGACTGGCACGACCGGCTGCGATGGTGCGGCCACGCCGCGGGCGAGCGCAGCTGCGCTTCGCATCACTTCGGCGCAGAGTTCTCCTGCGCGGACGTCCTCCGGTCCATCCCTCACTGAAGCGAAATTGATTCCGCCATTCGCCACGTCCGTCAGCCGAGACGCATGGTCGAGTGCGTGCAGTGTGCTGGTCAGACTCCGTTGCTCGTCCTCGGTGTCAGGCGGTCCGGCCACCTCCGACAAAAATATCTGTGCCTGTCGCAGGGCGTCGGCGGCGTCCTGCAGCGATACGGCGGCTCTCCCGAGACGGACTGGTGCAGCTCGGCCAGCCAGTGCCGCCTCGACCCAGGCGCAGACCGTTACGAGCACGCGCGCGATCGTTCGGCGTACCGCTTCGACGGCCACGATTGGGGTCACGAGCGCCGAGGGATCGAGACACCGCGTGAGCGGCGAGCCGCGCTCGGGCAGGATACGCTCGACCAGGCGCGTGAACTGGTTGATCAGCGGCAGCAGGACCACCACGCCGACGACATTGTACGCGGTATGATATCCGGCCAGCAGCGTGACGCCATCGATGCTGTTCGAGGCGCGCATGAGCAGTGGGATGGTGACAGGAAAGAGCACGAGCGCGATGACGGCGGCGATCAGCTTGAAAAGAACATAGGCAATGGCCAGCCGCTTGGCGGTGATGCTCGCGCCAATCGCGGCGAGGGCGGAGCTCGTCGCCGTTCCGATATTCTGGCCGATGATCAGCGCACAAGCCTGGTCCAGCCCGATCGCACCGGCGAAGTGACCGGACAAGGTCACCGCGACGGCGGCCGTTGACGACTGCATCAGGGCGGTCATCACCAGTCCGATCACGACGAGCACCAGCACGCCGAGCAGGCCCGACCACCACCGCCCGTCGGGACCCGCGAGAACGGCAGGAAGGTCCGCCGGGTGCAATCGTTCGGCGAGCCCGCCCATGCCCTGCTGCAAGGTCGTCAGCCCGAAAAGCACGAGCCCGAATCCGGCGAGCGCTGCGCCTGCGCCGGATATTCGCCCGCGCGCCAGAAGCTTGGTCAACGAGCCGGCGAAGATCATCGGCAGTGCCGCGGCGGTAAGCGAGACACGGACGCCAATGAGCGCGACCAGCCAGCCGGTGCCCGTGGTGCCGATATTGGCGCCGAACACCAATCCCAAGCCTTGCTGGAACGTCAGCAGGCCCGCGCTGACGAGGCCGATCGTCGTCATCGTCGTTGCACTCGACGACTGCACCAGGAGCGTGACGACGGCGCCCCAGAAGGAGCCGTGCAGCGGCGTCGCAGCGGCCTTGCCGAGCACGGTGCGCAGGGCGGAGCCGGCCAGCGCCTTCAGGCCTTCCGTCATCACGGTCATGCCGAGCAAGAAAAGACCGACGCCGCCGAGTACCGAGATTGCCGTAGACATGCGGGCTCCCGAAGTGAACGACGATCAGCCAGCCCCCTCTGACTGTAGCGCAGTTGCCGAAGTGAAGGCAGTTGACGACACAGCGTGGGAACTACGCGGTATTGAACGTTCAGTAAAACAGTTTGCTAAACAAATTCGCTTGGCTTCGATCGCGTTGGCGTCGCGGTGATTGGCGCGGTCTGCGTTCAATGGCGAGAAGCAAATTCACCGAAATCACGGCTATCGTGCTGCGTTGCAGCAGGCTTCCGGCGAATGCGGCCGCGGACGAGCTTTTTTCCCGGTGCGCCAGAAACCGGCTTGACGGCTTCGAGAATTTAGTAATAGGTTTAGTACTACAAAAAAATAAACATCGCGCATCGAGCTGATGTATGGGAGGAGCCCAACCCGTCCGGACCCGTTTCCGGGCGCGGTCCGTCTCGTTCTCCATCATCTCATCGCTCATCAACTCGGTTTCAGGGTCTTGGCGTTGCTCCGGAAAAGGCGCGCGCCGGGCGGGTTCGGTGGTTCAACGATAGAGAGGAAACGGACATGCGAAGACTCAAATGGCTAGGTGGTGCAGTGACGTCTGCGGTCCTCGGGGCCGCCGCGCTGGTGGCCGCGGGCGGCGGTGAAGCCGCGGCGGAAGGGAAGCAGCTCACGCTGTGCTGGGCGGCATGGGATCCGGCCAACGCCCTGGTCGAACTCGGCAAGGACTTCACCAAGCAATCCGGCATCGAGATGAAATACGAGTTCGTCCCCTGGACGAGCTATGCCGATCGCTTCCTGAACGAGCTCAACTCGCACGGCAAGCTCTGCGACCTGATCATCGGCGACAGCCAGTGGATCGGCGGTGCCGCCGAGAACAAGTGGTACGTCAAGCTCAACGACTTCTTCGACAAGGAGAAGATCTCGATGGACGATTTCGTCCAGGCGACCGTCGTCGGCTATTCGCAGTGGCCGAAGAACTCGCCGAACTACTGGGCCCTGCCGGCGATGGCCGATGCGGTGGGCTGGACCTATCGCAAGGACTGGTTCTCGCGTCCCGACATTCAGTCGGCCTTCAAGGCCAAGTATGGCCGCGATCTCGCGCCGCCCAAGACCTTTGACGAGCTGAAGGAGATCGCCGCGTTCTTCCAGGGCCGCGAGATCGACGGCAAGAAGGTCTACGGAGCCTACATCTTCACCGAGCGCGGCTCCGAAGGCATCACGATGGGCGTGACCAACGCGCTCTACAATTACGGCTTCAACTATGAGAACCCAAAGAAGCCGTACCAGATGCAGGGCTTCGTCAATTCGGCGGATGCCGCCAAGGGACTTGAGTTCTACAAGGAGCTCTACAAGTGCTGCACCGCGCCGGGCCTGACCAACGCCTACATGCAGGAAGGTCTCGACGCCTTCAAGTCCGGCCAGGTGGCGATGCAGATGAACTGGTTCGCCTTCTTCCCCGGGCTCTACAAGGACCCGAACGTCGGCGGCGACAAGATCGGCTTCTTCGTCAATCCGGCCGGTCCGAACGGACACTTCACCCAGCTCGGTGGGCAGGGGATCTCGGTCGTCGCGACGTCGGACCACAAGGAAGATGCGCTCGCCTACATCAAGTGGTTCGCGCAGCCGACCGTGCAGCAGAAGTGGTGGCAGCTCGGTGGCTACTCAGCGCTGAAGGCCGTCGTCAACGCGCCTGACTTCCCCGCGAGCGCGCCGTTCGCTCCGCAGTTCCTGGAGTCGATGGCGATCGTAAAGGACTTCTGGGCCGAGCCGTCCTACGCCCAGCTGCTCCTCGACATGCAGAAGCGCGTGCATGACTACGTCGTCGCCGACAAGGGAACGGCGCAGCAGGCGCTCGATCTCCTGGTCAAGGACTGGACCAAGGTCTTCAAGGAGCAGGGCAAGCAGGTCGCCTCGCAATAAACGAGACCGTTCGCATCGACCTAACTGGTTTCCCCGGGGACGTGTCCCGGGGAAGCCGAACCAGCCAGCCGATGGACAAGATGACCACCATTCTCCAACCCGATCATGTTACGATCCCCGGCGTGAGCGAGCCCGCCAAATCTCGTGCCACGCGGCGCGTCCGCGGCCTGTCGGACCGGGCCATCGCCTGGCTGTTCGTCGCGCCGACGATCGCGCTTCTGCTCGCGATCAACATCTTTCCGCTGGTCTGGATGATCAGGCTCTCCTTCACGAGCCTCAACCTCAGCATGTCCTATCTGCCGCTGCGGTTCGTCGGCCTGGACAA
The DNA here is from genome assembly GCF_024199885.1 of Bradyrhizobium sp. CCGUVB23. Classification (NCBI taxonomy): domain Bacteria; kingdom Pseudomonadati; phylum Pseudomonadota; class Alphaproteobacteria; order Hyphomicrobiales; family Nitrobacteraceae; genus Bradyrhizobium; species Bradyrhizobium sp. CCGUVB23. Next base: position 1,583,799 of record NZ_JANADQ010000001.1, on the reverse strand, counting down.
TTTCACCGACATCTTAACCGACGAGGATGTCTGGATCAGGCTCCAGACCACGGCGCAGTTCGTGATCTCGTCGGTGGCGTTGCAGGTGGTCATCGGATTTGGGCTCGCGCTGCTCATCAACCGACAGTTTCGCGGTCACAGCTTCTGGACCACGATGATCCTGCTGCCGATGATGCTGTCGCCTGCGGTCGTCGGCAACTTCTGGACCCTGCTGTTCCAGCCGCAGATCGGACCGTTCAATTACCTGATCAGCCTGTTCACCGGCGTGCCGCCGAGCTCGTTCAGCATGACCGGCGAGGTCGCGCTGGCACCGTGGACGATCGTCCTCGTCGATACCTGGATGTGGGCGCCTTACGTCATGCTGATCTGCCTCGCCGGGCTGCGCTCCATTCCCGACTACATCTATGAGGCTGCCGAAGTCGATCGTGCCTCGGCCTGGCGCCAGTTCTGGTCGATCACGCTGCCGATGACGGTGCCGTTCCTGATGCTCGCCGTTCTGTTCCGTGCGATCGAGAACTTCAAGATGTTCGACATGGTCAACCTCCTGACCTCCGGCGGACCGGGATCGACCACCGAGCTGGTCTCGATCACGCTGAAGCGCGCGGCATTCGAGAAATGGCGCACCGGCTATTCCTCCGCGCTCGCCATCATCCTGTTCGTGACCGTGTTCGGTGCAGCCAACATCTACGTCAAGGTGCTCAACAAGGTGAAGCAACGATGACCGCCGCTATCGCCAAATCCACCGCTCACTCCATCGTCGAATCCTCGCCGCGCACAAGGGCGGTGGCCGGAAGCCTGGTCATCCTCTATGCAGTGATCACGATCCTGCCGCTCGTCTGGATCGTCGCCACGGCGTTCAAGTCGCAGAGCGATGCGATTGCCTATCCGCCCAAGGTGCTGTTCCAGCCGACGCTGGAGGGCTATGTGAACCTGTTTACGGTGCGCACGCGGCAGACGCCGGACTTCATCGCAAAGCTTCCGCCACCGGAGACCTGGTACGACAAGCTCGTGCGCCAGCACGACATGGTGATCGCCGGTCCCTCGAAGGTCGTGCCGCGCTTCGTCAATTCGCTCATCATCGGCTTCGGCTCGACCTTCCTCGCCGTCTTCCTCGGCACGCTCGCGGCCTATGCATTCTCGCGGTTTCGCATTCCGCTTGCCGACGACCTCCTGTTCTTCATCCTGTCGACGCGCATGATGCCGCCCGTTGCGGTCGCAATCCCGATCTATCTGATGTACCGCCAGCTCAACCTGACCGACACCAGGCTCGGAATGATCCTGCTCTACACGGCGGTCAATGTCTCGCTCGCGGTCTGGCTGCTCAAGGGGTTCATCGACGAGATTCCGCGCGAATACGAGGAGGCTGCCCTGGTCGACGGCTACACGCGACTGCAGGCGCTGCGAAAGGTGGTGCTGCCGCAGGCGGTGACGGGCATCGCGGCAACGGCGATCTTCTGCCTGATCTTCTCCTGGAACGAATATGCCTTCGCGGTTCTCCTCACCAGCGGCGAAGCCCAGACCATGCCGCCCTTCATCCCCTTCATCATCGGCGAAGGCGGACAGGACTGGCCGGCAGTTGCTGCCGCGACCACGCTGTTCGTCGTCCCGATCGTCCTGTTCACCGTTCTGTTGCGCAAGCATCTGTTGCGCGGCATCACCTTCGGAGCTGTACGCAAATGAGCGGTTCTGCGATTGCCAATGGTGGCGTGACGCGCTGGTTCCGGCGCGGGCCCTGGGAGACCGGAGCGACGATCCTGATCGGCGGCGGCATCGTCATGCTGGTGCAGCCGTTCTCGCTCGATCTCTACAGCTATTCGTTCGTGACGATCCTGGCCGGCACGCTCGGCTACGTCATCGTGAGCCATTTTCCGGAATAGGGCGGCAGAGATGGCACAGATCCGCGTTGAAAACCTGCGCAAGTCGTTCGATCAGTTCACCGCCGTCGAAGGCTCGAACTTCACCATCGACGACGGCACCTTCTTTGCGATGCTCGGCCCCTCCGGCTGCGGCAAGACGACGACGCTGCGCATGATCGCCGGCCTCGAGCTGCCGACCGAGGGCAAGATCCTGCTCGACGGCGAGGACGTCACCTTCGAGCGTGCATCCGCCCGCGACATCGCCTTCGTGTTCCAGCTCTTCGCGCTTTATCCGCACATGAACGTCGCCGGAAACATCGGCTTCCCCCTGAAGTGCCAGGGCATGGGCCGCCGCGAAATCCGTCAGCGCGTCGAGGAGACGGCGCGGTTGCTGCGGATCGAGCATCTGTTGTCGAGCAAGACGTCAAAGCTGTCGGGCGGTGACCGCCAGCGCGTGGCCCTCGGCCGGGCGATGGTGCGGCGGCCGAAGGCGTTCCTGATGGACGAGCCGCTCGGAGCCCTCGATGCCGAGTTTCGCCATCTGATGTGCGGCGAGCTCCGTGATCTCCACGATCGCATCGGCGCGACCACGATCTACGTGACGCACGACCAGCTCGAGGCGATGTCGATGGCGGACCAGATCGCAGTCATGAACAAGGGACGCGTCGAGCAGATCAGCTCGCCGCAGGAGATCTATGATCGGCCCGCGAGCATGTTCGTTGCCGACTTCATCGGCTCACCGTCGATGAACTTCCTGCGCTTTGAGGGCGGCCTGCATTGCGGCGACCGCGCGGTCAGTTTCCATGACACCGACATTGCCGTGCCGGAGATCCGCGAGGACCGTGCCAGCGCCCCGCTGGTGCTCGGCGTGCGTCCGGAGCACATCCGTTTCACCGATGCTGCGCCGGTTCGTGGCGAGGTGTTCGGCGCGGAATATCTCGGCACCAACCAGATCGTCACCGTCGACACCGCGCATGGGCGCGTTGCGGCCCGGCTGCCGTCCGCCACGCCGGTGCGGATCGGCGAGACGGTCGGTCTCGAATTCCACTCCGAACGGCTGGCGCTGTTCGATGCCGGCAGCGGCCTTGCGATCCGCACCGCGAACGGGGGAGGCTCTCGCCATGGCTGACGTCATTCTGCGTAACATCAGCAAGCGTTTTGGTGCGGTCGAGGCCGTGCGCGAATTGTCGCTTGCGGTCAACGACGGCGAGTTTCTCGTCCTGCTCGGCCCGAGCGGCGCCGGCAAGACCACGACGCTACGGCTGATCACCGGGCTCGAACAACCCGATTCGGGCTCGGTCATGATCAACGGCCGCGACGTCACGCTCGATCCTCCGGGGTCGCGCGACATCGCGTTCGTCTTCCAGCAATATTCGCTCTATCCGCATCTGTCGGTTTACGACAATCTGGCGTTTCCGCTGCGCTCGCCGGCGCGGCGCGTTCCGGAACCGGTCATCCGCCAGCGCGTCGAACAGACCGCGGAGCTCCTGCATATCGCCAGCAAGCTGAACAATCGCGCCACCCGCCTGTCCGGCGGCGAGATGCAGCGGGTCGCCATCGGACGCGCCCTGGTGCGGGATCCGTCGATCTACCTGATGGACGAGCCGCTGTCGTCGCTGGATGCGAAGCTGCGCGCCGAGCTTCGCCTGGAGCTCAAGCGGATCCAGGTCGAGCTCGGTGCAACCATACTCTATGTGACGCACGATCAGGTGGAAGCCATGACCATGGCCACGCGCATCGGCGTGATCAAGGACGGCCAGCTTCTCCAGCTCGGCACGCCGCGGGAGATCTACGAGAGCCCGTCCAGTACGTACGTCGCGTCACGGCTCGGCACGCCCCAGATCAACCTTCTTCCGGCACGCCTTGCTTCGGAGATCGTCCTTCCACCCGGGACCGAGACCATTGGCATCCGCACCGAGCATCTGCAGATCGCCGCGCGAAATGGGGGGCGGTTGATCGGCCGCGTGCATCGGGTCGAGCACCTGGGTGAGCAGAATCACGTACACCTGAACTACAAGGGCCAGACGCTGGTGACGCTTGCGGACCCGCGCCAGCCGCTCCAGGTCGGTCAGGAGGTTGAATTGCACCTGAAGCATCCGCTTTACTTCGACGGCGTCGGGCAACGCATCAACGCCATGGTTCACTGAGGATAATTCAATGTCGCTGCAACCCGAGACATTCAAGTCGCTGCTCAAGGTGGCCGCCGAACAGGTCATCGCCAGCGCGCCGGAGCTCACGACGCTGGATCAGGCGATCGGCGACGGCGATCACGGCACGAACATGAAGCGCGGTTTCGAGGCCGTGCTCGGCAAGCTCGATGCGATCTCCGCGCAGCCGTTCGACGAGGCGCTGAAGACGATCGGCAAGACGCTGGTGATGACCGTCGGCGGTGCCTCGGGGCCGCTCTACGGCAGCTTCTTCCTTGCCGCCGGCGAAGCGCTGTCGCATGACAAGCATCTGCCGGACGATCTCGCCGAAGTCTTCGCAAGTGGGGTCGACGCCGTGAGCAAGCGCGGCCGCTCGCACGCCGGCGAGAAGACCATGCTCGACGTGCTCGTTCCCGTCCTGGAGGCGTTGAAGACGGATGCCGGGCGGCCCGACATCGTCGAGCGCATTCGCACCACGGCCGCCGAAGCCGCCGAGCGGACTGCGCCGATGCAGGCGACCAAGGGACGCGCGTCGTTCCTCGGACCTCGCAGTGTCGGACATGTCGATCCCGGTGCACGGTCGAGCTGCGTCCTTCTGCAAGCGGTGTGCGCGAGCCTGGAGGGGCGGCCATGAACGACACCGTGAGCATCGTGATCGTCTCGCATTCCAAGGACATCGCCAAAGGCACCGCCGACATGGTGCGGCAGATGGTCGGCAGCGAGGTCAAGGTCGCCTTCTGCGGCGGCAACCCCGAGGGCGGACTGGGGACCAGCGTCGCCCTGATCGTCGATGCCATCAATGACGCCTGGTCGCCGAAGGGTGTTGCGATTCTCGTCGATCTCGGCGGCGCCGAGACCAACAGCGAAATGGCGGTCGAAATGCTGGACCCCGAGCGGCGTGATCTTGTTGTCGTCTGCAACGCACCGATCGTCGAAGGCGCCGTGATGGCGGCGACTGAAGCCGCGGGCGGCAGCTCGCTGGCCGAGGTGCGGGCCGTGGCCGAGGAACTCTCTGCCGACTGACAACAGTTCGGCGAAGCGAAGATGGAATATGACGATGCTGGAAACCTCAAATGTGAACGGACAGATCTTCACGGGCAACGTGCAGCTGGTGCACGCGGTCGGCATGCATGCGCGTCCGGCGGTCAAGCTGACCAAGCTCGCCAAGAAGTTCGAGGCGCAGATATCGGTCCGCGTTGCCGGCGCGGCCGAGTGGATCAATGCCAAGAGCGTGGCCAAGATCATGGCGATGCGCGCCGCCCACGGCAGCATCATCGAGATCAAGGCGCTGGGCAGTGATGCGGAAGCTGCCGTCGCCGCGCTGATCGATCTGATCGCGACCGATTTTCCGGATGGGACCGCTTAACATGCGAGACAGCGCTTCACGACTGGCCTACCGCGGCAGAACCGCCTCGATCGGTTTTGCCCAGGGCCCGTTCGTCCGGGTCGACGCGGGCGCGAACGGCGAACGGGTCGCCGGCACCCTGGTCGATGAAGCGCTTGCGCTGCGAAGTGCGATCGATACCGCGAGCCGGCAGATCGCCGAGCTCGCCGCAATCGCCGGCGGCGAAGCCGCGCAAATCCTGGAATTCCAGGTCGCGCTGCTGGAGGACGAGGATCTGGTCAGCGCGATCCTCGCGGCGATCGGCGAAGGCGAACCCGCGGACGCCGCCTGGCGCGCGGTGCTCGACGAGCAGATCGCGGACTATAATTCGGCGCCGGACGAATATCTGAAGGCGCGCAGCTCGGATCTTGCCGACCTTCGCGATCGTGTGTTGAACATCTTGCGCGGCGGCGAAGGCCATGCGTTGAGAATTCCGAGCGGTGCGGTGGTCTGCGCCGACGATCTGCCGCCTTCGCGCTTCCTCGAGATCGACTGGTCCGATGGCGGTGGCCTGGCGCTGCTGCGCGGCAGTCCGACGAGCCACGTCGCGATGCTGGCGCGCGCCCGCGGCATACCGATGGTGGTGCAACTCGGCGCGGTCCCGGCAGGCAGCACGGCGCTGCTCGACGGCGAGGGCGCAACGCTCGAGCTCGATCCCAGCATCGAGCAGATCGGCCTGTTCGAGAAGCGGCGGGAGATCCACCGCAAGAGCAGGGCTTCTGCGCGAGCCATCCTGCGGCGGCCGGCGGCGTCCTGGCGCGGCGATCGGATCAAGCTCCTCATCAACATCCAGCGCGTCGAGGACCTCGACTATCCGGATGCGCAATATGCCGACGGCGTCGGCCTGATGCGCACCGAGTTTCTGCTTTCGGAGCGCGGCCTGCCTGACGAGGAGACGCAGTTTCAGGTCTACGACCAGGTCCTGCGCTGGGCCGAGCGGCGTCCGGTGACGATCCGCACCTTTGACGCAGGCGGCGACAAGCCGGTGCCGGGCTTCACGCCGGATGGCGAGGCAAACCCCTTCCTCGGCGTACGCGGCCTTCGTCTTTGTCTGGCTCGGCCCGAGATCTTTGCGGTCCAGCTCCGCGCTCTGGCGCGTGCGGCGGTGCGCGGAAATCTCAAGGTCATGTTCCCGATGGTCACCTCGGCCCACGAGGTCGAGGCGGCTCGAAAGCTGTTTGCCGACATCGTGCAGGACTTGCAGGCGAAAGGCACTGCCGCGATGCTTCCCGACCTCGGAATCATGGTCGAGGTGCCCGCGGCGGCGCTTTCGATCGCCAGTTTCAAGAGCGCCTTCTTCTCGATCGGGTCGAACGACCTTGCGCAATACGTCCTTGCCTGCGACCGCTCAAATGGAGCTCTCGCACCCCTGGTGGATCCCTTGCATCCCGCTGTTCTCGAACTGATCACGCGGACCGCGGAGCACGGCCGGCGCGCCGGAATTCCCGTGAGCCTGTGCGGCGACATGGCGAGCGATCCGCGCTGCATTCCTGCGCTGCTCGATTGCGGGCTGCGCGAGCTCTCGGTGAATGTTTCGGCGCTTGCGCAGATCAAGCAAACGATCGATCGTCTGGGCAGCGGAGGTGGGACTTGACTGACGCCGTTGTCGATGAACCGGCGGAAGCCGGTGCCGTTGCCGTCTACAAGCGCATTTTCAAGGAGGTGCTGGACAAGCGCCCCTCGGGGATGCGGCTGCGGCTCGCCCATGCCATGGGAAAGAACCGGAGCTTCGTCAGCCAGATCTCCAATCCGGCCTATCCGGTGCCGATCCCGGTGCAGCATCTCAACACGATCTTCGACGTCTGCCACTTTCCTCCGCAGGCGAAGGCAGCCTTTCTGCGCGCCTATGCGCGCGCCCATCCGCGCAGGATCAGCCGGCTGACCGAGGGACCGCACGAGCGGACCTTGACGCTGCATCTGCCCGATCTCGGCAGCGGCAAGCGGAATGCTCAGCTCGACGCGCTGCTCCAGGAGTTCGCGCGCCGACTGATTGCCATCATGCAGGAAAAAGAATGAGGCATAAGTGATGGGGAGGGTCGCATGAAGAAGTTCATCAATTCCGTCGACGACGTCCTGGCCGAGAGCCTGGACGGGTTTGCCGCGGCGCATGCCGATCTCGTGACGCTGGGATCCGAACGCAAATTCGTGCGCCGCCGTGAGCTCAACCCGAAAAAGGTGGCGCTGGTCTCGGGCGGCGGCAGCGGGCACGAGCCGCTGCATGCCGGCTTCGTCGGCTATGGCATGCTCGACGCCGCCTGTCCGGGGCAGGTCTTCACGTCGCCGACGCCGGACCAGATCGTCGAGGCTGCCCAGGCTGTCGCTGGTGACGCCGGCGTGCTGTTCATCGTGAAGAATTATGCCGGTGACCGCATGAATTTCGAGATGGCGGCGGAGATCGCCGAAGGCCGGATTGCGACCATCGTGACGGATGATGACGTCGCGGTTGAGAACTCTACCCACAGCATCGGCCGCCGTGGCGTCGCCGGGACGCTGATCGTCGAGAAGATCGTTGGCGCGGCCGCTGAGAAGGGCCTTGATCTCGCCGGCTGCGTTGCGCTCGGCGAGCGCGTCAATGCGAAAACGCGCTCGATGGGCGTGGCGCTGACGAGCTGCACCGTCCCGGCCGCGGGCGGGCCGACTTTCGCGCTCGCCGAGGACGAGATGGAGATGGGCGTCGGCATTCACGGCGAGCCCGGGCGCCGCCGCGTCAAGCTGGAGCGGGCCGACGCCATCGCCTTCGAGATGACGACGGCCATCGCGGAGGATCTCGACGCACGGGAGGGGGCCGAGGCGCTCCTGCTCGTCAACGGCTTCGGCGGCACACCCACGATCGAGCTCTATCTGATGTACCAGGCGGCGCGAAAGCTGCTCGAGAAGCGCGGCCTGCGCATCACCCGCTCGCTGGTCGGCAGCTACGTCACCTCGCTCGACATGGCCGGCTGTTCGCTCACGTTGAGCCTGCTCGATGCCGAGACGACGGCGCTGTGGGACCACCCGGTCCGCACCGCAGCCCTCAAATGGTGAGCCTCGCCTGATATGGACCACTGAGCGATCCTGAACTCCGCCGCGATAGAATGCCGGCCCCGCTAGCGGGCTGTCCATCGCGCCGGTTTGCTCCCTGAAACTGGCCGTGCCATCAGGCACGGCATTTTTTTGCGAAACGCTCGCGACTCAATTTTCCGTGTTTTTTTAGATTTTTGTTGGGAGCTCGATCGGACTGCCTGCGCGGCCGGTTGCGTCTACCGAACTGGAACCCATGTACCAGGATCCATGTTAGTTTGCCGGTCGCGCTGGCATTCCCAAGGATGCGATGAACGGCGACCTGCCCTTGGCTAGCGTCAGGCCGGCTACTGGCAACTCAGCGTCACGCTACGGTGGTACGAGCCCATGAAACGAACGGATCGCGCCAATGCAACTGAAGCCGTCGATCCCCGCTTCACGGATTTGGACGCTTGGTCGGGGACCGCGGCATTGGAAGCGATGTGGGAAGGTCAGCTCGCGGCCGTCGCGGCCGTCGGCCAGTGTCTTCCCGCGCTCGCCGCGGCGACGGCTGCCGCGGCAGAGGCCCTCGGAGATGACGGGCGCCTGGTCTATGTCGGCGCAGGAACGTCCGGCAGGGTGGCCATCCAGGACGGCGCCGAGCTGACGCCTACCTTCGCGTGGCCTCAACAGCGGGTTCACTTCATCATCGCCGGCGGAGAGAGCGCGTTTGTCACCAGCGTCGAAGGCGCGGAAGACGACGTCGATGACGCAATCGCCCAGATCGATGCCGCAAGGCTGTCGTCACACGACGTTGTCATCGCGGTTGCGGCGAGCGGCACGACCCCGTTCACCGTAACCGCATTGCGCCAGGCCGGCCGATACCAGGCCGTGACCGTCGGCATCGCCAATAATCGCCAGGCCCCGCTGCTTGCAGCCGCGAAATATCCGGTCCTCGTCGAGACCGGGCCCGAGCTCATCGCCGGTTCGACGCGGATGAAGGCCGGCACGGCCCAGAAGATCGTCCTCAACCTGATGTCGACCGGCATCATGCTGCGTCTTGGTCGCGTCTACCGCGGCATGATGGTCAACATGCTGCCCACGAACGCGAAGCTGAAGCGCCGTGCCGAGGCGATGGTCGCCCACATCACAGGTTGCAGCGAAGCGCAAGCTGCCTCTGCCCTGGAAGAGACCGGCGGCGACATCAAGCTGGCCGCGCTCGTCGTGCTCGGATACGACAAGACGGAAGCGGCGAACCTTCTCGCCGGCCACAAGGGCAATCTTCGTCGCGTGTTTGATGATCTGGGGTGAGGGCGCGGCAGGCGGCATACTCACCGCAGCAGCCCCGAAGTCCGCCCCTCGTCAATTGGGCCCGATCACGGCGTCAACCTGGCGGCTACCGTTCCGGGTAACGGCGATGACGCCGTTGCGAATGGTAAATCTGGCGCCAAGCAGTTTCCGCACCTTGTCCGTGATCGGAGAAGGAAAGGGGATGGTTTCTCCCGCGACGGGATCGCCGACCTTGATCGGCTCAGTCGCGGACGGCGCAATCGGGGCAGGCTTGATAAAGTCTCTGATCAGCTGAATCTCTTCGCGCGAGAGGATGAGCAAGCCCTGGTCAGGACGGGGCTCCGCCGCTGGCTTGGGTGTTTCGCTGCTTTGCCTGTCACGTGCCTCGTTGGCGATCTGATCGAGCCTGGCGACGTGCAGCTTGAGCGCGATGATCTCGCGTTGCAGCGTTGTGATCTCTGCTTTGAGCGACGTGACCTGCGTGAAGACGATGGTCACGCAAACGCAGCTGACGATCACGAGGACGCTCAACAATGCGAGCAACCAGCGCTCGACATTTCCTCCCGACGGCCTCGTCGCCTCGGGGGCCTGATCGCGCAGGACATGGCCACGCCAGATGCTGCGTGCTCGCCCCACCCATCTGGCAAAGGCGGTCATGTCTCCCGCCTCATCGCCCCCGGAACCGAAGTGCACGGACGACACGGCAGAGGCCTCGTGGGCCGGGTGAACCGCGGGTGCTCTGCTACTTTGCCCGGTGCCTGACCCCAGCTCCTGGTCCTCTGGAACATGATCCTCCGGTGGAGGACGAGCGGCGGCGTGCAACGGATCACGCTCCATTCGCAGATCAAGCCGGCCGATATCCGTTCTCGATGGAGCCATCTGTCAACTTCAGCAGCTGCGCCGATGCGGCTTGAGTGCCCCGAGGGTCGTGTTGCGACGCTGCGGTTTGCGTGCCGACGCCGCCGAATCGGCAACTCGTTCCCGCATGTTTCACGGACGTAAACCGTGCCGATAAGCAAGGCCCGTGTCAATTGGAGGCGACGGCGGCTGTGTGGGGCCGAGCTTGCTCGTGAATTCAGGTTGTCAGCCAAGGCGCACGCGCCAGCTATCGCTCTGGCACGCCGCTCGAATTGCCGAGTTGGGCCGGCGGCACGATCGAATGACGGGCGGCAAAATCGATCAAGGCGCCTCGCGCGGGACTATCAGGCTGCAGCAAGTCCCTGTGCGTGCCGAACAAGGTCACGGCGACCTCGATCTCGCCTTGCCAGTTCGTGATCGCGGATGAGATCGCGCTCAGTCCCGGAATGTAGCGTCCATCGACATAGGCAATCCGCTCGCGCCGGATTTTCGTCGTCAATGCCTCGACGCTTTCCGGGTTGGGATTGAGATCCGGCCAGCTGACGCCGACTGACGCGGCACGCTCGAGTTCGTTTTGCAGCCGCCCGGCCAGTTGTGGGGACGGCAGGTAAGACAAGAAGACGCGTCCGGTCGCGGAGTCCAGCAAGGGAAACGTGCTGCCGAGACCGATCGACGTGGTCGTCAGATGGGGACCTCTCTCCATTCGGACCACGGTCGGGCCATTGTGGCTCCAGACGGCCAGCAGCGCAGCCTGGCCCGTCGTCGCGGCCAATTCCTCGAGCTCGTCGGAGGCGCGGACGACGAAGTTGTTCCGGCTGATGGCCGCAACGCCCAACTCCGCGGCTTCGCGGCCGAGGTCGTACCGGCCGGAGCGCTCCTTCTGCACGGCAAGTCCCGCATGAATGAAGCTCGCCAGGTAGCGATGCACCTTGCTCGGTGGCATCCCGGCTTCGCGCGCGATATCCGACAGTGTCGCCGGCCCGTCAAAGGATCGCAGGACTCGCAGGACCGAAAGCGCGGCGTCGAGAGCCTGGATACCGCCGGGAGCCGTCCCGCCGCTCTCTTCGCCAGTGTCTTTCGGAGGCGTCCGTTTCATTTCAGCAATTCCCTGAACTCTTGCGGCACGCTGGCGCCGCGGAGTTCGCCCGTGTCCGTGACAGAGGACCAGGCGCGCTGTTCGAAGCCGCTCGCAATCTGCATGTTTCCGACCGACAGCTTGTAGTCGATTCGAAACTTTCGCTCTCGCCACTCGGCGATTTCAGCGCGGACCACCAGCTCATCGTCGTAGCGGGCAGGTCCGACAAACTGGGCGCCGACATTGACGAGCGGCGTGACGCTTTTGAAGCGGCGCTTGAGCTCCCGCTGGCTCAAACCGTGCTTACGCAGCCAGCGCTGATAAGTGCAGTCAAACCAATAGAAGTAGTTGGGATAAAACCCGATTCCGGCTTCGTCGCAATCGCCCCACTCGATCGTGAAAGCTGTCTCAAACATCCGAAAACCCTCCTGTCGCACGACGCCGGTCCGAAGCTTAGCTTCGGCGGCTTCATTCCCTATAAGAAAAATGTTTCCTCACTGCGCAAAAAATATATTGCATATTGAGAAATTGATTGCATAATACGCAATAAGAAAACGGCAAGCAAACCAACAGGGAAGGGAAGGTCATGCGGCTCGGTCGCATTGCTGTGATGGGGGGCGGTCCTGCGGGGCTGTATTTCGCCTACTTGTGGAAGCGTCGGCACCCCGACACCCGCGTCGACGTCTTCGAGCAGAATCCGGAAGGTGCGACCTGGGGGTTTGGCGTCGTCTTCTCCGACAAGGCGCTCGACTTCCTTCGCGCCGATGATCCGGAAACGGCCGAAGCTGTATCGGCGCGCATGGAGACGTGGCGCGATATCACGCTCGTTCATCGCGGCGAGCGCGTCGCGCTCGACGGCGTCGGCTTCTCCGCGGTCGGACGGCTCGATTTCATCACGCAATTGACTGAGCGTGCCCGATCCGCCGGCGCGAATCTGCACTTCGGCACCGTCGTGCGCTCGGTCGACGAGCTCGCGGGATACGATCTGATCGTTGCTGCCGACGGCGTGAACTCGCTGGTTCGAAGGAGCTACGAAGGCGACTTCAAGACGTCCCTTTCATATGACGACAACAAGTTCGCCTGGTACGGCACCACCAAGCGCTTCGAGACGCTGACCCAGACCTTCGTCGAAACCGAGTTCGGCAGCTTCAACGCCCATCATTACCGTTACTCGCCGACGATGAGCACGTTCATCGTCGAGTGCGATCGCGCAACGTGGCTGCGCGCCGGTTTTGCGGAGAAGACCGAGGAAGAGAGCAGGACTCTTTGCGAGAAGGTGTTCGCCGACACGCTCGAAGGGCATCCGCTCGTCAACAACAAGTCGATCTGGCGGAATTTCCCGTGGCTGTGGAACGATCGCTGGTCACACCGCAACATGGTGCTCGTGGGTGACGCGCTTCACACCGCGCACTTCTCGATCGGATCGGGCACGCGCCTGGCGCTCGAGGACGTCATCGCCCTCGTCAATGCGCTGGACAGTGAACCGAACGATCTCCGCCGCACGCTGGAAGTCTACGAGGCTCTGCGCCGCCCGGTGGTGGAGAAGCTGGTCAAAGCGGCAAGGACGAGCGCGGCCTGGTACGAGCGCTTTGCCGAGCACATGAAGCTAAAGCCGCTGGATTTCGGCTACAGCTACATCACCCGTTCGGGGCGGATCGACGACAATCAGCTCCGCGCGATGTCGCCGCGCTTCATGGCGCGCTACGACGCCAGTTCATTGGTCCCAAGCACGTAAGCGATGATGAGGAGCGCTTCCATGACGAACGGAATCGGCCAGGTACTCGCGGACGCGATCGTGGACCAAGTGCCCGACAATGCGCCGGGCGCACAGGAGATCGGGTTTGAAATCGCCGAGCGCTACAACGCCAGCGAAATCCTCTTCGACAATCTCGGGGCGGGTCGTGCCGATAAGGTCGCGATCTTTGCCGCGACCGGCAACACCAGCTATGCCGAGCTGTGTGTCAAGGCCGCCAAATGCGGAAACGCGCTCAAATCGCTCGGGCTTGCCGCCGGTGAGCGCGTGCTCCTCCTGCTGAACGACACGGCCGCTTACCCTGCGGTGTTCTTTGGCGCGATCCGTGCCGGCTTCGTGCCGATGCTGATCAATACGTTGTCGCCCAAGGACCTCATCGGCTTCTACCTTCAGGACTCGGCTGCGCCGGCGGCGGTCGTCGACGCCGAATATGCTGCCCTGTTCGACCAGGAGACGGTCGCGGGAACGCGGCTGCGCGCGCTGGTCGTCGTCAATGGCGATGCCGCGTGCGAGCCGTCCTCGATCAAGGTTCTGAATGGCGACCAATGGTTTGCCCAGTTTCCCGAAGAGCTGGACGCAGCACCCACGCGTCGTGACGACATGGCGTTCTGGATGTACAGCTCGGGCAGTACCGGCCGGCCGAAAGGCATCGTGCATCTCCAGCACGACATGGCCTACACGGCTGATAGTTTCGGGCGTCACATCCTGGGAATCGAAGAGAACGACATCTGTTTCTCGGTGCCGAAGATCTTCTTCGCCTACGGCTTCGGCAATTCGATCACGTTCCCGTTCTCGGTCGGCGCCAGCACGGTCCTGCTCGCCGGGCGGCCCGAGCCAGGCGCTGTCCTGGACATGATCGAGCGGTTCAAGCCGACCCTCTTCTTCGGCCTGCCGACGCTCTACAACGCGTTGCTGCATCATCCTCGCATCGAAACTGCCGACCTGTCGAGCGTGCGCTTGTGCCTGTCGGCTGCCGAAGTGCTGTCGCAGGATATCTTCAACGACTGGCGACGACGCTTCGGGCTCGAGATCGTCGAAGGACTCGGATCGACCGAGGTGCTGCACATCTATCTCTCGAACACGCGCGAACGCAGGAAGACCGGGACCGCCGGCAAGCGCGTTCCGGGATACGAGATCCGACTGACCACGCCCGAAGGAGAGCCCGTCGCGCAAGGCGAAGAAGGCGTGATGTGGGTCCGCGGTCACTCCAACGCGCCGTGCTACTGGAACAGGCCCGACAAGACCGAACAGACCATGCGCGAGGAGGGGTGGATCTGGACCGGCGACAGGCTGGTCGAGGATGCCGACGGCTTCTTCACCTTCGTCGGTCGCGTCGACGATCTCATCAAGGTGAGCGGGCAGTGGATCTACCCGGTCGAGATCGAGCTCTGCCTGTCGGATCATCCCGCGGTCCGGGAATGCGCGGTCCTTGGCCTCGAGCTTCCCGATCGCCGCATGACCACGAAGGCATTTGTGATCCTTCAGGACGGTCATACGCCGAGCGAGTCGTTGACGCGTGAGCTGCAGGATCACGTCAAATCGAAACTGCTCCCCTACAAATATCCACGCCTGATCGAATACTGGTCCGATTTGCCGAAGACGGGAACGGGCAAGATCGATCGGCAGAAGCTGCGTAGCGCCCCGTTGGGCGCCTGACCAAGCAGCCAGCTCCGCCTTCTCACATACTTGAACTGTCACCGGCTTAGAAACACAAGCTCACTGGAGTTCGTGATGTCCGCTGCGAATATTGTAGACGTTACCGAGGTCATCGAAGAGGCGCGGTTCGGACGCCTCCAGCTTCTGATCCTCGTTCTTTGCGCGTGGATCGCCCTGCTCGACGGTTTCGACACTCAGGCGATCGCCTATGTCGCGCCCGTCATTGCCGAGCAATGGGGGATCGCCATGGCCGGCTTCGGCCCGATCTTCGGTGCGGGCCTCGCCGGCCTCACGGTCGGTGCTTTCGTCCTGAGCCCGGCGGCGGATCGCTTCGGTCGAAAAGGCGTGATCCTGCTCTCGGTGCTGCTGTTCGGCATCTTCGCGCTCGTCACCGCGCGCGCGACCACGCTGAACGAGCTCCTGGTCTACCGCTTTCTGACGGGCCTTGGCCTCGGCGGTGCGATGCCCAACATCATCGCTCTGACCAGCGAATACGCGCCGAAGCGGATGCGTGCGCTGCTCATCGCCATCATGTTCTGCGGCTTTCCGCTGGGGTCGACGATCGGCGGCGTGATCAGTGCGCCTTTGATCGGTGCGCTCGGCTGGCAGGCGGTCTTCGTCGTGGGCGGCGTGCTTCCTCTCGTCACCCTGATCGTGCTGTTGATCTGGCTGCCCGAGTCGATCCGCTATCTGATGACACGCGACGTTGCAGACGAAAGAATAGGGCGTCTCGTCGCCAGGCTCGATCCGACCATCTCCCCGACTGCGGTGAGCCGCTATGTCATGCATGGTTCGAAAGCATCCGGATTTCCGGTGACGAAGCTTCTCGGGGAAGGCCGCGCATCCATGACGGTGCTCCTCTGGATCGCGTTCTTCATGAACCTGCTCGTCATGTACTTCCTGGTAAACTGGATGCCCTCGCTGCTCAAGGCGAGCGGGCTGCCGCTCAACATCGCGATCCTCTCGACGGCGGTGCTGAACGCCGGAGGGGTCGTCGGCGCGGTCGTTCTCGGCCGCTTCGTCGACCGGCTCGATCCGTATCTGGTGCTCGGCGGCGCCTACTCCGCTTCGGCGCTCTTCATTGCGGGCATCGCATTCGGGTCCGCCAATGTGTGGACGCTGATGATCTCGACCTTCCTCGCCGGGTTCGGGGTGGTGGGTGCGCAGATCGGCATGAACGCGCTCGCGGCCAGCCTCTATCCGACTGAGATCCGATCCACCGGTGTGGGCTGGGCGTTGGGCGTGGGCCGCATCGGCTCGATCATCGGCCCGGTCGCAGGCGGCGTGCTGCTCGGCTTCGGATGGACTGCGCAGTCCGTCGTCTTGACGGCGGCGGTGCCGGCAATGCTGGCGGGACTGGCGGTGATCGCGCTTCGCAGACGAGAGCCGGCGCTTGCGCTCGTGTCGTCGACCGCGACACTTCATCATTAACAGCGAGACAGACAATGTCCCAACATTCGATCATGGCCCCGACCGCCGATACGCCGGAGCGACGGGCCTTCTACGACAAGATCGACAAGAGGAACCTGACGGCCCTGTGGCTGTCACTGGCCGATCTCGTCACGCCCGAACCGAGAAGCGCGTGTCGCCCCGCATCCTGGCGCTTTGATGAGATCCGCGCCTATATGCTCGAGGCCGGAAGTCTCATTACCGCCAAGGAGGCGGAGCGGAGGGTCCTGGTCCTCGAAAATCCCGGTCTTCGCGGCCAGTCGAAAATCACGACGGACCTCTATGCCGGTGTGCAGCTCGTCATGCCGGGTGAGGTTGCGCCGGCCCACCGCCATACGCAATCCGCGCTGCGGTTCATCCTCGAAGGCGAGGGCGCCTACACGGCGGTGAACGGCGAACGCACCATCCTGCACGAAGGCGATTTCATCATCACGCCGCCTTGGGCCTGGCACGATCACGGCAACCCCAGCCCCAATCCGGTGTTCTGGCTGGACGGTCTCGATATTCCCGTCATTCAGATGCTGGATGCGTCCTTCGCCGAACATCTCGACGTCGACGAGCAGCCGATTATCCGTCCCATCGGCGACAGCGACGCTCGCTATGGCCACAACCTGCTTCCCGTCGATCACAGGGGAGGCGGCGGCACCTCGCCGGTGTTCAACTATCCCTATGCACGAACCCGCGAGTCGCTCGAGCGCTTGCGACGCGCCGCCGCCTGGGACCCCTGCCACGGTCTCAAGATGCGCTACACCAACCCGATCACGGGCAATCACGCCATGGCCACCATGGCGACCTTCATCCAGCTCCTGCCAAAGGATTTTGCGACCGCGGCCTACCGTTCGACGGACGCGACCGTGTTCGTGCCGATCGAGGGCAGGGGCCGCAGCGTCATCTCGTCGCGATCCGGCGAGGACATCGTGGTCGAGTGGGGCAAGCGCGACATCTTCGTCGTACCCTCCTGGCATCGCGCACGTCACGAGGCGATCGACGGCGACGCCGTGATCTTCTCCTATTCCGATCGCCCCATTCAGGAAGCCCTGCATCTTTTCCGGGAGGACCGCGGCAATGCTTAACGCCAATACTCACTCCGATTTCGTTCTGCCGCCGCCGCCGCACGCCTCGGTCGCGGTCCACGATGTGGCGGCGCGCTTTCCGCTGCGCCGGATCATCTGTGTCGGCCGCAACTACGCGGCGCACGCACGCGAGATGGGACGCGATCCCGATCGCGAGCCGCCGTTCTTCTTCATGAAGCCCGCGGACACGGTCGTGGACGACGGGACGACGGTTCCCTATCCGCCGCAGACCAGCAACTTCCACTACGAAATCGAGCTGATCGTCGCGATCGGCCAGGGCGGCACGGACATTCCCGTCGCGCGCGCGCTCGATCATGTCTGGGGCTACGGCGTCGGCATCGATCTGACGCGCCGCGACCTGCAGCTTCAGGCCCGCGAGCAGGGCCGGCCCTGGGACTGGGGCAAGGGTTTCGATCTCTCGGCGCCGATCGCCCCGCTGCGACCGGTCTCGGAGGTCGGCCATCCAAACGCCGGGCGCATCTGGCTTGCCGTCAACGGCGCGCTCAAGCAGGACTCCGACATCTCAAAGCTGATCTGGCCCGTGCCGGACATCATCTCGATCTGCTCGCAGTCGATGGCGCTCAAACCCGGCGACATCATCATGACGGGCACGCCGGAAGGCGTCGGCCCCGTGCAGCGGGGCCAGGTGATGACGGGAGGAATCGACGGGCTGGGCGAAATCAGGATAGGTGTCGAATAGCAACCTAGACTCTTTGCCGTCGAGATGGGAACGAAGACAACATCGTCTTGACTGCGGCCAGCCGCTCCAATCCCCTTTTTGTCCAGCACACCAATGATGGTAAAGGGCACGTCGCCAATCCGGAATATTCTTCCGACTGCCGGACGCGAGTCGTAGAGTTCCATAGGAATGACTGTCCCTACGATGGCGACCTTGGCACCGGAATTGATCTCGGCACTGTTGAAGGAGCGGCCATCCAATATCGTCCATTCACGAGCGACTAGGTAATCGGGTGTGATTCCGGCAACTAACGTCCTCCAGTTTCTGTCAGTTCGCCTGACGGCATGGCCGCTAAAGAACTGCCGGAAGCCATTGTCGGGACCAGCTTCGCACAAGCGGGCATTGGGATAGTGGGATCGATTCTAGGTTAAAGGAGATTCTGCAATGCCTATCGCGGGGCAAAAGCTGGCCTTTGTCTTGGCCTCGTCCAATCATGGAACGATGATAGTCAATCGATTCGACTATCGCATGGTCAGTCCTGACCGCGGCTACGGCGTGGGGTTTCAGATCCTCGAAACGGCCGCTTTCGATCCAGGCGAAGTCAGGGCCGCTCTCGAATTGTTGGCGTTGCGACGGCGGTACCACGGTGACGGGGTGATCGCCATTGACTGTGGCGCGAATATCGGCGTGCACACGATCGAATGGGCCTCGTCGATGACGGGCTGGGGTTCGGTGATTGCGATCGAAGCCCAGGAACGGATCTACTATGCGCTGGCGGGCAACATTGCCATCAACAACTGCTTCAATGCGTTAGCGGTGCATGCTGCCGTTTCCTCCGAATCCGGCACGATGCAAATTCCAAATCCAAACTATTTTACGCCTTCCAGCTTCGGCAGCCTGGAATTGCGGCAGCGTCCGGGTAACGAATTTATAGGTCAGTCGATCAACTATACCGACAACACCGTCCCTGTACAAAAAATGACGCTGGACGAGCTCAACTTGCCTCGAGTGGATTTCATCAAGATTGATATCGAGGGAATGGAGATGGAGGCCCTTGCGGGTGCTCGGGAGACAATCAAAAAGTATCGCCCGATGCTGTTCATCGAAAAAATCAAGACGGATAACCGGCAACTTGAGCATTGGCTACGGGACAACGGCTATCAGTCCTTGGCTCTCGGCATCAATATTCTCGCAGTACATCAAAGCGATGAGAGTTCGAAGGATATCAACGGACTTCAAGGCGCCGGCCAGCATGCTGAAGCACGCAGCTTTGCGGAAGCAAATGTCTAGAGCATCATCCGGACCCGAAGGGGCGCGTTAGCGCAAAGTGTGAAGCGGTTTTCCCTCGCGACAAACGTGGAACGCGTTTGCGCGGAGGTCATGCTCAAACAAGCGACCTGAGCGCGATGACGATTCATCCTAATCTCATCGCGCTTTAGTCTGCGCCGATCGTCCTTTTTTTCGCCGGGCTCCAGCCAGCAATGACTTTGCGCAGTTCGGTGCGCACCTGCTCGACAACTCCCGACCATTCGCGCGGCGCGTTTTGCCTGAACAGCCTCATTGACCGATACCACGGGCTGTCGTCGCGGTTGAGCAGCCAGCGCCAATCCGGGCTGAATGGCACCATCGTCCAGACGGGGACGCCCAGCGCGCCGGCAAGGTGAACGACGCTGGTGTCGACCGAGATCACCAGATCGAGGCAGCAAACCAGCGCCGCTGTTTCGCTGAAATCCGTAAGATGTTCCGTTAAGTCTACGATGTCACAACGTTCGCGGAGAAAGGCCTGATCCTGATCCCGGACGCCTTTTTGCAGGCTGACGAACTGGACGTCGCAATCCAGGAGAGGAGCAAGCGTGCGCAGTGCCATCGATCGATTGTGATCGTTCTTGTGAACCGGATTCCCCGACCAGACAAGTCCGACGCGCAAGCGATTGCGGGGGCCAATCCGGTCTTCAAGCCGGTCTTCCCAGGCCTTCACGCGCGCCGCCGCAGGCGCAGGAAGGTACGCTTGCGCGAACGGGATCGTATCGAGCCGCGTCCCGAACGCCAGCGGCAGGCTTCCAAGAGGACAGTGCAGGTCGAACGACAGCGACGTTGTAGACGATCGGACGGTACACGTTGCGACGCCGGGCACCCCAGCCAGGAGCCGCTGGATTGGCGGCTGGACCTCCAGGATGAGTTGAGCCCCGAGCGCGGCCACCATGGGCACATAGCGCGCAAACTGAATTGCATCGCCCAATCCCTCGTCGGCATGAAGCAATATGGTCTTGCCTTCGAGCGGTTGGTCACCAAGCCAAAGGGATTGGGGAAAACCGCGATCGGGCAAACCGAAAGAAGGAATTCTCCAACGCGCTTCGCGCCCAAGCCAGCCTCGCTCAAAATCTCCGGTCAGCAGCTGAAGCGTCGCCAAATTAAAGGCCGCCGGCGCATGATTTGGGTCGACCGCCAAGGATCTGTGAGAGGTCGCGAAGGCTTCATCCAGCAATTGCAGATTCAACAATAGGAATGCTTTATTGGAAAGCGCTGCGGCAAAATCCGGTCGAAGTTCAAGCGCCCGTTCGATGCTAGCAAATGCCTGCTCCATCCGGCCAAGTCTCGAATGAAGCGAGCCGAGGTTGTTGTGCGTTTCCGCCAGGCCGGAGTCCAGCGCGATGGACTTCTCGTAGTCGGCCTCCGCTTCCTCGAACCGGTTCGTCTCTTGGAGGCAAACGCCGCGCATTTGATACAGAGCTGCGGAATTTGGATTCAATTTCACGGCTGCGTTGAAGCAGTCCAGGGCTTCCGCATGCCGGCCGAGATCAAGCAGCAGCAGCGCGAGATTCCGGATCGTGTCCGCATTGCCCGGGTCGATCGCCAGCGATTTGTGAAGGACCACGAGAGCTTCATCCCGCAATTGCAGGTTCCTCAACGCCCGTGCCTTTTCGTTAAGCGCTGCGGAAAAATCAGGACGAAGTTCGAGCGCGCGATCGAGGCTCGCTAATGCCTGCTCCATCCGGCCAAATCTTGAATGAAGCGTGCCAAGGTTTTTGTGCGTCTCCGCCTCGCCGGGGTTCAGCGCAATGGACCTCTCGAAGTCGGCCTGCGCTTCCTCGAACCGGCCCAACCGTTGGAGGCAAAGGCCGCGCGTTTGATACAGAGGTGCGATATTTGGATTGAGCCTATCGAATGCGTTGAAGCATTCCAGGGCTTCGGCATACCGGCCGAGATTGAACAGCAATTGGCCCTGTTTCGCGGCCTCCAAACTTTGTTTCGCGGCCTCCAAATTTTGCGGTGCGACCTTTTGGGATTGTTCCGCCGCGGCCCGGCACTCTTGACGATTCATAAGCTGACCAGAAAAAAGTGGACAACGTCAGATTGCTCGCCGCCTCTCAGTCACGCGGGAAGGAGGTGTCCGTCGCACTTGCCTTCTCGTTCCATCAGTTCGCATTGAGCTGTGCTGGCGGAGTCCACCCACCGAGCGCGGCCGTAGCGTCCCATGAAGTCGTTTATGGTGCGAAGCTGGCGCGAGGCTGGCGCGGCCTGCACCTTCCATATCCTCATCTGCCCTTGCCAGGGAACGGAGCTGACGTCAGGAAGCTCCGCTGTGGTCTAGTTCTCGAAGGATTTGATCGCGGTGCGCAACGAATTGCGTTTGCGTGCAGAGGAATGTTTCCAAGAGAGCGCGGGCCAAGGTTGTGTCATGCCCATGATGCTCAAGGTCCTCGATACGCTGTTCTTGGTCGAAAACATTCTGCTCGCCACGCAACAGGTGGCGCTCAGCTTGTTCAAGATGTTGAAGTTGCCGGGACCGATCCATCTCGCTCTCCTCGCTATAGGCGGGAGCGCGCTCGGTCTCTCAGCCACCGACGCCTACGGGCAGAGCCTTGGCCGGTGATGGTGATCAAACTAGCACAGCCGGGGTTGGTCCAAAATTAAACATTAGGCGCGCGGCCACCTCACCCCCGGTGTGGCAGCCTTAATGGAAGAAGCGCTTGCCCAATTTCCTGACGATTTCCCCGAGATCGTTCGCGTACTCCTCAACAACCCGGCGCGCTTCCTCCGTGCGCGACGGCTTCGGTGTTGGCTCATGTGCTTCCGGGCATGATCTTTCGGTCGGTGTCATGGTTCGACGGTCGGACAGAGGCAAACTGCCACCCTTGAGCTAGATCAAGGTTGCTTTCGCATGGTGACGCCCTTTTGGCGGGCTCATGTAGGTCCTCAGGCTCGGGTCCTCTGGGCCGCGTCGAAAAAGCGGGGGACGCGCGACCGCATCTATCGAGGATATCTGATGCGCCAAAATTGCTGGTTGCAGTTGTAGGAGAGCGGTGCGCCGTCACATCGGCTCTATCTCTCCCGGCCTCCAACTCTTGTCGAACCATGCTTCGAGCGGCCCGTACAGGCGGAGCAGGGTGCTCCAGCCCTTGCCGGGGACCGTCCGGACCCAGTTGTTTTCCTTTCCGGCTGGAGCCTTCGGACCGAAGTAGACATCGACTGACCCATCCGCATTCACCAGTAGTCCTTTGGTGAGGCTACCAACAGCAGGGAATTCTTGATCCGTCTGCAGCATCGAGCGTGTCTGATTGTCGTACACCGTGAACGACCAGAAATCTTTGGCGGGAACTGGTGAAGTCATGTGTATCTTATAAGTCTTCGCTCCATCGAGGGGATCGCCCTTGGCATCTACGAAAGCGCCGGCATACTGTGAGCCTTCTCCAACCATCTTCTCTGTCATCGCCGGTGTAATGCCCGTGGCGTAGAAGAAGAACATGGCCTTCGCGTCCAGATTGACGGCGCCATTCTGCTCGAACTTGTAATTTCCGCCGATGAACACGGTCATCCAGGCGCTGTTCGGATAGAAGTACGCGTCCTTTATTCTGGCCCGAGTAGGGACAGCCGCTGCCATGTCGGCTGCCTACGGGAAACCGGACGCCCGCGGTCGTCATCAGGCTATTTTGCTGCTTTTGACCCGAAAGGGACATAGCGTGCCAATTTTGATAGGCTAATCTGGTTCTTGGTAAGGACGAGGGGATCGACATCGTGGGTGCGTGGCGTGTTGTAGCTTCAGCAGGAGGATCGTTATGAACTCTGATGAGCGTCGACAGGCTATTGAACTGGAAATTCGCAACTTTGGAGCCGCCGCCGCCCGCAAGGATTATTTGGGTGTGGCTGGCATCTTTACCGAAGATGCCAAGGTTCTGCCGCCGGGTGCGGCGATCGTTTCGGGAAGGAAGGCGATAGAAGAATTTTGGCGCGCGGCACTCGAGCGGAGCGACCCCACATTCAAGACCACTGAGCTCGAGGTCGTCGGTGACACTGCCTACGAGATTGGCGAAACCGACACCGGGCAAGCAAAGGCAAAATACCTTGTTGTCTGGCTCAGATGCCCGGATGGCCGGTGGCGTCTGCATCGCGACATCTGGAACAACATGCCGGCGAGCTAGAGTCGCACGGAATATCAGCGCGATCGTCGATACTCTTGGTCCGGAAATGGCCCATTTCGAAGCTGCGGACGTCGCCGGCGAACGTCCGATTGTCGAGCAAAAGCAGATGACGTACCGGACGACTTTCTGTTGTCAGAGAAACGTACGAGCAAGCCGTCTCACACGGCCAACTATCTGATCGTCATTTGCGCGAATTCGTCCGCGTTCGACGACGTTCGTTCACATCCGTCGTAGAATTTCTGTGGCAAAAATAGCCGTAACGCCGCTCTCAGTCCGACAAGTATTTATTTGAATTTGTTGTGGTGAGCCCGGCACGACTCGAATCTGCAACCAGACTGTTATGAGCGGCCGGCTCAAACCATTGAGCTACAGGCCCGCCGCGAGGCGGCCGCGGGACGCGGACCGCAACGGTGCGCGGTTCGTTTACGGGGGATTACAGTGCACTCAATCGACAATGAGTGCGTCCGTTGCCGCGCCAGGCGAAGTGGTACAATTGACAGGGGATGACGATGCTAGCCAAGCGGGCCATGCCCGCGGTGATGGGTACCAAGGCGAGTCGGGCAAATTGAATGCACTGTCATCGTAACTCAACGTCGCGAATGCGCGGGCGGTGCGGTTGCCAACGCAGCGGTGTACGACTATTTTTTGACGGAGGCTTTCCCAAACGTTCTTGCGAATGGCCGCACGTTCATGCCAAAATTCCTTCGCATCGGGGTCCATCAGTCGAACGTTTCCGGATACACGTCGAAGGCGTGGTGTGTTCGGCGCGTTGGCTCGGCGGTTTTCCTGAAGTGGGGCGCCGTGGAAGTCCATGGTGCCGGAGACGGGCGGAAGGTTTACTGGACGGTTGCGCCGAGGGAGAAAACAGTTCGTTGCGGTACGGCGCAGCGTGCCCAGGACTATGCAAAAGCCGCGATCGCGCGGCGCCGCAGCCATCGCTACGAATCGCTAGCCGGACCGATTGCGCTCCGGCGCCGATCCGTCGAGCGCGGCACCGAGCTCAAACAGGCGCTCGCCACGATCCTGATCGTCGATATCGTCCGCTCCACCGAAAAAGCTGCAAAGCTCGGCGATGCGCGCTGGACAAAGGTGATGGGCCACTATTACGCAGCCGTGCGCAAAGAGCTGAAAACCTCGCGCGGAAAGGAAGTCGTGACGACGGGGGACGGCGTGCTGGCGACGTTCAAGGCGCCGGCTGCCGGGGTCACTTGCGCGACAGCGATCCAAAAGGCCGTGCGCACGCTCGGGCTCGAGATCAGGGTAGGGCTGCATGTGGGCGAGTACACGGTGAGCGGGGGCGAAATGGTCGGTCTCGCCTTTCACATCGGCACGCGCATCGCCGCGAAAGCGCGCGCCGGCGAAGTCCTGGTCTCGAGCGCGGTCAAGAACCTGCTCGTGTCGCACGCGCAAATCCGCTTCAGGGATCACGGCGTTCACCAGCTCAAAGGCGTGCCCGAGCGATGGCGGCTGTACCGGGTCGAGGATTAAAGGGGCCTACGGGAGGGGGCGCTTCAGTTGCGGTGACAGTCCTGGACTGGACTGCACCCCTTAAGTGAGACACGATAATTCCTGTGACAGTGCGGTTGCCACGACGTTATCGTATCTTGTTTTGCGCGAACGCGGTTTCGAACTCAAGAGGCGATTGGTATCCAAGCGCCGAGTGCAAGCGCTCCTTGTTGTAGACATCTGCGATGAAGCTATCGATCCGGCGGCGGGCGTCGCCGAGGTCGGCAAATGCCTTTCCGTTGACCTCTTCGGCCTTGAGCGTCTTCATGAAGCTTTCGGCCTTGGCGTTGTCGAAGGGATTGCCGGGCCTGCTCATGCTGATGGTGATGTCGCGATCGGCCAATCGCTGGCGATAGGCGATGGAGGCGTATTGCACGCCGCGATCGGAGTGGTGGATCAGGCTGCCGGGTTGCGGCTTACGGGCCTGGAGAGCGATATCGAGCGCGGCGATCGCGAGCGAGGCATCGAGTGTGTTCTCGAAAGCCCAGCCGACGGCCTTGCGCGAGAAGGCGTCGAGGATGACAGCGAGATAGGCGAAGGTTCTGGCGAGATGCACATAGGTGATGTCGGCGACCCAGATTTGATCGGGCGCGGACGGCACCAGGCCCCGCACCAGATTGGGGACGACGAGAACGCGCCCTGGTCGCTCCGCAGGTGGCTTCAGGAACGGCGCCTTGCGCTGCGCGAGAAGATTGTCCTCGCGCATAAGCCTCAGAACCTTCTTGGCATTTACGACCATGCCTTGGCGCCGGAGGGTGGCTGCCACGCGTCGATAGCCGTAGAAAGGATGCTTGAGGCAAATACGCTGGAGCTGGTCGCGCAGCTCGCACTCGGCCGTCGCACGATTGCGCCTGTTGAGATGCCGGTAGTACGTCGCGCGCGGCAGGCCCGCCAGATAGCAGAGGCGCTGCACGTCGGCGTGAGAATTGGTCGTCTCCGACGTCATGGCTTGGATGACTTCGACGATGCGGATGCGGGTTTGCCTTGCGCTGCCGGCCGCTCCAATGCGCGCAAGGCTTTCCGAAAAAAATCGATATCCATCTGCTGGCGGCCCACCAGCCGCTCGAGCTCGGCGATGCGGGCATTCGCACGCGTGAGCGCAGAACGCTTGTCGTCATACGTCGGTACAGGCTTGAGCTTCCGGGGACCAGGCTTGGGTCCGGGCTTGCGGTTTAGTCCCTCCGGCCCATGCGCTTTCCACGCCTTGATCCAGTCGTGCAGAATCTTGCGTGATATCCCAAGTTCGCGAGCCACAGGCAGAACGCCTTCGCCCCGCTCAACCCGCCTGATCGCCTTCAATTTGTAGGCCGTCGGAAACTGACGGTTCTTTCCTCTTCCTGCCACAGGTCATCCTCAAAATGCCTGTCACAGGAATTATCGTGTCTCACTTAAGGGGTGCAGTCCAGGACTGTCACCGTAATACCAATGCCGAGCATCAAGCTTTCTTCGATATAGGATGAGGTGTTTCTCGTTGAAACCGTCATCGCACTTGCACTCAGCGCGTTGCGCTCACCAAATAGAAGGGCAAATGGCCAAAATACATAGAGTATTGCGCCGCAGAGAATCAGGGCCATTCCTCTGCCCGTCGCAAAAATAGAGACGTTCAACCGTTGCGGGAAGGAGGAAATTCGTGCAAAATCGCTAGCCTAATCACCGGCTTTTTGGGGGAGCGAGTACAGGAGCGAGGCGATGACTGAAAATGTCTGGATCGCACTCATTGTTGCTATTGCTGCCGTAATTGTCGTGTTCGCCGTTCGACGGCGGCTGACTAAGGCGGACATCCAATCCGGAAGTCTTACAGCGTCGCTAACGGCCCAAACTCCCAGCAATACCGCCACACCAGGGGTAAGCAACAACACGTTGTTGGGACGCAACGAAGTGGAGACCGTTGAAGGCGGCACCGTTGCGGAAAATGCGCTGCTCGGTGCGAACAAGGTAAAAGTTCAAGAACGTAGAAGTCCGCGCGAGCCAAGTCCGCCGTCAGCATGACCGCGCAAGCACGAGGCATGATTGGCATTCCGCTTGCTGATCATCGATCTCCGCGTGATGCTTTCGAGCGCCTGATCGCGCCGTCCTCTCCGGTCCGAATCCTTCTGCTTCATGGTCCCATGCAGGGAGCCGGAAAAACTCGTTTGCTCGATCATTGTTTTGCAAAGCTGGCGGCCGGTGTCGATTATGTGCGCATCGACTTGAAGGATCCTCCTCATCCAGCGGACGAGCTGTTGCAGGTCGCTTGGTTAAAAATGGGCGACAGCCTAGCTCGTCTAGCACAGGCTCGGCGCGATCAGGCGAGTCCGCTGGTTCAGGTAATGAACAATCGGATGATCGGCATGAACACGATATCGGTTGAGTACAGTCCCGATGCGGAGACGGATCGCGCGAGATTGGTCGAGGCGTTTTTCGAAGATGCCCTTGCATTCAAAAGGCCGTTTTTAATCGCAATCGATTCCCATGATTATGGCTCGAAGGCGGCGAAAGACTGGATAAAAGGATTGTTGCTCCCCCGTGCTGCGCTGCTGAACGCGATTCGGGTTGTCATCGCGGGCCGCACCGTTCCGGACCTTTCGGGCAAGTGGAGCGCATGCTGCGGTCCGGTGCAGATACTGTCGCCCGTAACAGACCCCAGCGATTGGAAACTGCTCATCAATGAGATGGGACGCCGCGTGGACAGTGCCGATCCGGACGGCGCGCTTGCGGCGGTGTGTAGCTGCGTCTCGAACGCAGAGCAACTCATGAACTGGATCGAACTCAAATTGCCGCACGCGATGCAGCTGACATGATCGATGAACTGCTTCAGGCGCTCTCGGTGGCTAAGGATAGCGACGAGCGGGCATGGGTTTTCTTGCACGCCAATATCCAGGAGCTGGACTCAACCATTCAAGACTTTCTATTCATCGCCGCCATCCCAGATCGTCTTGATGCGCCGTTTCTTGCAGCGCTGGCGATGCAGTCGACCAAAGATGCGGAACATAGGCTGCAAAGGATCGAGGAGCTTGGCTTTGCCAGCAAGGACCGATTTGGCCAGCATCGCTTGTCCGATGAAACCCGTCGGGTACTACTTACGCGCCTGCGCCAGGCAGACCCGGCGCGTTTTAGACTCTTGAACGAACGCGCCGCTGCCTACTTGGCGTCTCTGGATCATGACGATGCCGGCCGGTACGCTGCGTTTCTCTGTCACTCCATGTTGGCTTCAAGCTTGGGAAGAGCTTCCGACGTCTTACTCATTCGCGAGACATTTTCCCATTGGGGGGGCGGTGCCAATTTTGCAACCAATGTCGCGCAAGCGTACCCAAAGCTGCTTGCCGAGCACGTCAACGCTGGGCGGCTTATCGGGCCCGTGCCGACCACCACGGAGCTTTGGAAGGTTATGCTCAATCGTACAACCGGGGCTCGTATTGCACTCGCTCTTGAAGGCAATGGGGCGTTGTGCGCCTATCACGCAGGCGTTTACGAAGCATTGCACGAGGCCGGAATCGAACCAGAGTGGATCGCTGGAGAATCTATGGGGGCGATGGTCGGTGCCGTTATCGCCGGAAATCCGATTGAACGGCGCATCGACGCGCTAAGGGCACTGTGGGCTACATTCGCCCAGCACTCGTGGCCGTCGACACAACTTTTTCCCTGGCCGATTGGCGATTGGCTGGGCGCGGCCTACGGTGTGCCCGGCCTCTACTCGCCAAGCCTACCAGGCCCCTTGGCTGGCGGCACGGCGTTTTATGATCTGTCGCCGGCACGAGCCACACTTGAGCGGTATATTGACTTCGACCGACTAAACGATCGCGAGATCCGCTTTGCGGCTGGTGCTGTGAATGCTGCGACCGGCAATTTCACATACTTCGACAACGCCTATATGCGCATCGGCCCCGAACACGTCCTCGCAAGCATGGCACTCCCGCCTGGCTTTCCGGCCATACAAATCGATGGTCAGTCTTATTGGGGCGCTGCGCTTGTTTCCAGCACTGCGCTGCAGCACGTTTTAGACGGCTTCGGAGATCGTGCGCTTGTCGTGTTTCAGCCCTACTTGCTCGCGGTCTCGGATCGACTTCCGCGCTCCTTGCACGAGGTCAATGCCAAGCAACGTGCAATCAGTTTGACAAGTAGGGCTCGTTTTATTGCTGACTATTACGCCAATATGCAGTGGATGCGACGCAAACTAAGACATGTGCTCGAACGGCTTCCCGAGGATGCCCGAACGCAGGAGGAAAAGGACCTCCTTAATGGACTTGTTTCTCAGCCGCGCGTTAGTCTGGTAAATCTGGTCTACCGTCGGCAGGACGACGATGTCGTATTTGCGCCTCACAATTTTTCGCAGAATGCGATCGCTGAGCACTGGGCGCGTGGACGATCGGATACGGAGCGGGCCCTCGGCCGCGATGTGCTCACACCTAAACCGGAGGGAGATGGTGGAATTGCGATCTACGACACTGACATGCGGCACGCCCCCAACGCTCAATAGTGCGATTCGTGTCATGAGTCAGATATGGATCGTCTGGCCAGATGTAGAGACCGAATCAAAGTCCTGCATGTTGCGGCGCGCCTCCAATAGCAAAATACGGCGTCATCCGTAATGGGTTGAACGGTGCAGCGGACCCCCGCTACTATCTGTGATCCACACGTTCCGGCTTTCTCAAATCACTTCCAGACCTTCCCGCCCAATCCTAGCCTGCGTTCGTTGCGTTTTGGCAGGGGTGTTTCTGAGATTACGGTGACACCCATTAGCCGGTCGGTCGTCAAGGGCGCAGCGCATTTTTTTTGGCAGCGCTAGCTGCCAATTTCTTCATTCGTCGCTTTCAGCTGCGGTGCTCGAACCGCACCCGTTTCTTCGATTGATGGCTGCGTCCGTATCGCGGATCGCGCCAGACACCCATCGGGATCAAGCATCGGGCCCAAAATGAGGCCTGCGCCCTGGCGGCATGGCCGCCCCAGAAGAACGTTGGTACCGCCCCGTATCCAAAAGAGTTTCACAGAACCGTGGCTGCCGGCGAGCCGGCGCCAATCTCCGGATGGCTTACGGTTCGGGCGATCCGCTGTCACCGCGGCTGGTGACGGCGATCCGGCGTCCAATTCAGTGCTGCTGGTTGTCGCCCCAGTCACCGTACGTGGCTCGCCGGATCGTCGTCGTCCGTCAGGCAAAGCAGCGCGTTACCTCGAACGGCTTGCCCTCCTTCAGGATATGATAGCTGGCGCGCGCCAGCTTGTGTGCCAACGCCTTGGTGGCGACGACGTTGTTGGTCCTGGCCTTCTTGCGTTCATGGAAGCGTTTGGCTTCGGGGCAAAAGCGCCTGGCAAAGTTCGCCGCCTCGACGAATGCCCAGGCAAGATACTTGTTGCCGTTCTTGACGTTGCCTTCGCCTTTCTTCTTCCGGTTGCTGGTATGCACGCTGTCGACGCAGCGAGCGTAGGACGCGAAGTTGCCGACGTCGGCGAACCGGTCGATCGGACCTGCTTCCAGAAGAATGACGGTGGCAAGCGTCTGGCCGATCCCTGGCACGCTGGTCAATAAGCGGTATTGCGGCCGGGGCCTGACGCGTTCTTGCAGGCGCTTCTCCAGAACATCGATCTGTGACTGCAATGTCGCGATCACCGCGACGTTCGCCTTGATTGCCAAGCTTACGTCCGCCGCCAGTGGCAAGCTGTCGATCGTATCGTCGGTCAGCCGTTTGATCTGATTGCTGGTCATCCGCCCACCGAACTGCCTGGCCATGATGTTTTCGACCGCGAGGATATGTGTCGTGCACGATTGCACCAGCTGCATGCGCTTGCGTGCCAGATCGCGCAGCGCGCGGTGTCCCCTCGGTAGAATCGTTCCCGTCGGCAGGATGCCCAGTCGCAAGAGATGGGCCAGATGCTGCGCATCGGTCTCGTCGCCGCTGTGCTTGAGGCCTTCGTATTGCTTGATCGCAGCGGTGTTGGCGAGATACACGTGCATCCCTGCGTCTTGCAAGCCATCGACCAGCCAATACCAGTTGTAGGTCGATTCGACGACGACGCCGGCCAACTGGTCTTGCCATCGGGCCAGAAAGCCGACGATCTTCGTGATGTCGTTTGCCAAGCGCTTCTGCGCCACGACCCGGTCGGCATCGTCGATAACAGCGACAACGCTGTTGTTGGAATGCAGATCAATCCCGCCGTACATCATCTTCGCCTCCTCGTGGCCTAAAGTGAATCGATGATTGCGAACTCACTTTAGCTCCACCGCCTTCTTGCTAGCGAAGGCCGGCTAGATGATCTTCAGTGAATAAGAATCCTCAGGCTGAACCGGCGGTCCTCCGCGACGCGTTTCGCCGAGCGTTGCCGGGGGCACTATCACCAAAACTACGAAGCTTTGTGGCGTCAGTCCGACTTCGCTTCCGCTTCGCTCCAGCTACGCCCGGACACGCTTCGCCCTTCGGCCCTCGCGTGGCTGCGCCACGCGAAGCCCGAAGGGCGAAGCGTGGTGGGCCCGGCAGGACTCGAACCTGCAACCAGACCGTTATGAGCGGCCGGCTCTAACCATTGAGCTACAGGCCCCGCCGCGAGGCGGCCGCGACAGGTGCGGCCGGCAACGGTGCGTGGTCCGTTTACAAGGCTTGAGCCAAGGGTGCAATGCCGGCCCCGCGGGCGCGGGGCAACCGCCGGAGCGATGTGTTGGTTGGTCTGCCGAGACGGGCCAATGATACGATTGTGCCGGTGATTTGCCCGACGTGTCAAGTTGTTTTCGGAAAAGGCGTAAGATGTCGCGCTGCCCCCTTGGCTACTTTGCATGGGGTTGTTTTCCAGTTTTTGATTCTTGCGGGTCTCGGCCGTCGGCGGGGCTCGCCGGGATGGCCTCCTCTCAATCCACCGAGACCCCCGCGAACTCGACCACCTTGCGCCATTTCTCGGTCTCGTCGGTGACCAGCTTGCCGAATTCGGCTGATGTCATTGGCCTCGGGATGCCGCCGGTCTCGGCGAGCCGTGCCACCAGCTTGGGGTCCTTCAGCGCCTCGCCGACGGCCTTGTTGAGGAGATCGACGATCTCGCCCGGCGTGCCCTTGGGCGCCGAGATGCCGTAGAAGCCGACCGATTCAAATCCCGGAACGGTCTCGGCGATGGCGGGCACATCGGGCACGCTCGGCCAGCGTTTTGGCGAGGTGACGCCGAGCGCGCGGACATTGCCGCCGCGCGCCTGCTCCAGCGCGGAGGGCAGGTTGTCGAAGATCAGCTGCACCTTGTTGGAGATGATGTCGGGGAAGGCGATCGCAGATCCCCGATAGGGCACATGCACCATGTCGCATTTGGTCATCGCCTTGAACAGCTCCGCCGACATGTGCACCGAGGTGCCGTTGCCGGAGGACGCATAGGAGATCTGGCCGGGATTGGCCTTGCAGTAGTCGATGAACTCCTGGACGGTCTTCACCGGCATGGCGTTGGAGACGACCAGCATGTTGGTGAGCTGCATGATGCTCGCGACCGGCGTCGTGTCGCGCAGGAAGTCGAACGGCAGCTTCTTGTACAGCGAGGTCGAGATCGCGTTGTTGGGCGCGACGAACAGCAGCGTATAGCCGTCGGGCGCAGAGTTGATCGCGGCGGCGGCCGCGATGTTGCCGCCGCTTCCGGTACGGTTCTCGACGATGAACTGCTGGCCGAAACGATCCGACAGCCACTGCGCCATGATCCGCGCCACGATGTCGACGGGGCCGCCGGCAGCAAAGCCGATCAGCCAGTGCACGGGGCGGTTCGGGTAGTCGGCGGCGGAGGCGGGGGGTGAAACGCCGGCGAGGGCGGAAAGAAAGGCAAGACCGAAAAGACCGCGACGCAAAACACCCAACATGACGCCTCCCATTGCTTTATTGTCGTTGCCGCCATGCTTCCATAAATTCGTGTCGCTGCCTACATCGTCGCTAGTCTAGTGTTGACTGTTGACGCAGTGCGCCGAGGAGCCCTCATGAAACTTCATTCGCTGATCATGCTGGGCGTGGCGCTGTTTGCAGGCGCAGCCTCAGCGCAAAACCGAGAGGATGGAGACAAGGCCATCTCGAAAATGACAATCAGCCTCGGCACCGCGACGCCTGGCGGCGGCTTCCCGCTCTATGGCAATGCGTTCGCGGAAGTGATGAATGCGGCCGATCCCTCGCTCGCGATCGCTCCGCGCAACACCAAGGGCAGCAACGAGAACATTCCGCTGCTGGAGAAGGGCGAGCTCGATCTCGCGCTCGTCGCCGGCGAGCCGGCCTATGAGGCCTTCGCCGGCATTGGCCGCGCGAAGGTAGCGCTGAAAATTCTCACGGCGATCTATTCCAATCCCGGCATGTTCGTGGTGCGGGCGGACAGCCCCTACAAAACCATCCGCGATCTCGTCGGCCAGCCCGTGGCGTTCGGCGCGAGGGGCTCCGGCCTGCCAATTCTCGCGCGCTATGTGCTCGACGGCCTCGCCCTCAAACAGGACGAGGACTTCAAGGCGATCTATCTCGACCGCGCCGGCGACGGCCCCGCGCTGGTCGAAGACGGCCGCGTCGCTGCGCTCTGGGGCGCCGGCATCGGCTGGCCCGGCTTCGCCGCGGTCGCATCGAGCGCATCCGGCGCGCGTTTCATTGCGCCCGATAGTGATGAGATCGCGCGCATCCGCGCAAAGCATTCCTTCCTGAAGCCTCTGACGGTGCCGGCCGGCTCCTATCCGAAGCAGACCGAGCCGATCGCCTCGCTCGGCTCCTGGAGCTTCGTGCTCACGCGCGAGGACCTGCCCGACGATGTCGCGTATCGCTTGGCGAAGACGCTGCACGGCGTCGAAGCCGTGTTCTGCAAGAAGCTCGCGCAGGCCTGCGAGACCACGGCCGCGAACACCGTCGCGGCCGCACTGAGGCCGGAATTGAT
The DNA here is from genome assembly GCF_024199885.1 of Bradyrhizobium sp. CCGUVB23. Taxonomy (NCBI): domain Bacteria; kingdom Pseudomonadati; phylum Pseudomonadota; class Alphaproteobacteria; order Hyphomicrobiales; family Nitrobacteraceae; genus Bradyrhizobium; species Bradyrhizobium sp. CCGUVB23. The sequence continues at coordinate 1,549,842 of NZ_JANADQ010000001.1, read as the reverse complement.
TCATCCCGGCGTGATGAAATATTTCCGCGAGATCGGCGTGGTGAAATGACCGTCGCTCAAGGCGACGGTCATCCCGGGGCGCGCGAAGCACGAACCCGGGATCTCGAGATTCCGGGCTCGATGCTTCGCATCGCCCCGGAATGACTGCTACGCCGTCACTTCTTCACCATCGCGCACGCCGGATCGGGCGGGCCGAACGCCTGATCGCCGGAGATCGTCGCGAGGATCTTGTAATAGTCCCAGGGATATTTGCTCTCCTCGGGTGACTTGACCTGCACCAGCCAGAGGTCGTGCACCATCAGATTGTCCTCGCGCAGCTTGCCGTTGCGGGCGAAGAAATCCTCGATCGGCTTTTCCCGCATCTTGGCTGCGACCTTGAGCGGATCGTCGGTGCCGGTCTCCTTGATGGCGTTGAGATAGTGCATCACGGACGAATAGACGCCGGCCTGCCACATCGTCGGCATCCGGTTCATCTTGGCGAAATAGCGCTTTGCCCAGTCGCGGGTCTTGTCGTCCATGTCCCAATAGAACGAGGTCGTCAGCAACAGCCCCTGCGCGGCCTGAAGGCCGAGGCCGTGGATGTCCGTGATCAGCGCGAGCAGCGCCGCCATCTGCTGGCCGCCCTTGAACACGCCGAACTCGGCGCCGGTCTTGATCTCGTTCATGTTGTTCGGGGGCCCTGCGGCAATGCCGATGATCTTGGCCTTCGAGGCCTGCGCCTGGAGCACGAAGGAGGACAGGTCAGGCGTCGCTAAGGGCGGCCGCACCGAGCCCAGCACCTTGCCGCCGCTGGCGGTCACGACCGAGGATGCATCGCGCTCCAGAGAGTGTCCGAAAGCGTAGTCGTCGGTGATGAAGAACCAGCTGTCGCCGCCGCGCTTGACCACCGCCTGGGCGGTGCCGACCGCGAGCGCGCGGGTGTCGAACACCCACTGGATGGCGTAGGGCGAGCAGAATTTGCCGTGGAAATCGGCAGTCCCGGTCGAATGGGCGATGAACAGCTTCTTCTTCTCGTTGGCGATGTTTTGCACCGCCAATCCCACCGCCGACACCGGGACGTCGACGATGAGGTCGACCTGTTCGACGTCGTACCAGCGCCGTGCCAGCGCCGCGCCGATATCGGCCTTGAGCTGGTGATCGCCGACCACCACGCTGATCGGCTTGCCGAGCACCTTGCCGCCAAAATCGTCGATCGCCATCTGCGCCGCCGTCACCGAACCCTGGCCGGTCGGCGTCGATGCCGGGCCGTTCATGTCGGTAAGCACGCCGATCTTGACGACGTCGTCGGACACCTGCGCCGAGGCGGTGCCCGACAGCAGCGTCACGGCTGCGATTGCGGCCACGACGGACAGTCCTGTTCTGCCTGGAGTCACGCTATTCCTCCCCTCATGCAGCTCGTTGGCCGCTGTTCGCTTGATTGCGGCCGGGTATGGCCCGGCTGAATTGGTTTCTTTTGCAACTATTTGGGGCCGCGCGTCAACGCTGGTCAGGCGGCGAAGCGGATCTGGCCGGCCGGCGAGGGATCGTAGCCGGTCAACTCCTCCGCATGCTGGCGCAGCTTCTTCTCGCTGAGGAACCGGATCAGCGCCTGCATCGGCGGGCGGAAATAGGTGCGCTGCCGCATGGCGAGATCAAAGTTCTCCCAGAGCAGCGGAACGAAATCGAGCCCGGCCGACTTGGCGGCTCCGCGTGTTGCGACGCCGCAATCGGCATGGCCGGCGCGGATGGTGGCGGCGAGGTCGGGTCCGGTGAGGTTCGGCGCATCCAGCCGGCGCAGATCCCGAAAGGAGGCACCGGCACGCTTGAGCAGCACGTCGAGCAGCATCTGCGCGCCTGCGCCCTCTTGTCGCAGCGCCATCCGGGCCCCGAGCGCGAGCACGTCCGGCAGGCTGCGCAGCCGCTTCGGGTTGCCCGGCGGCACCAGGAGGCCCTGCTCGCGGCGCACCAGGCCCACCAGCACGGCATCATGCAGGTCCGGCGCGGCGCGCACGGCCGCGGCATTGGCGTCGCTGGCGAGATTGTCCGAGCCATCGAGGCTGTGGAAATGCAGTGCCGCCGCCATCACCTCGTCGCGCTGCAACCGTTCCAGTCCCCGTGCCGTGCCTTCGTTGAGCGAGGCGAGCCCGGAGCCGGATTCCCGCAGGCTCCATTCCAGCAGGCTGTCCTGGCTGCCGCCGACGATCGGCGGCGGTTCGGTCGCCCGCATGCCGGCCGGGCGCGCCAGGCCCGACAGCACCCATAAATCGAGCTCATGGCGCGGGAACAACCACTTTCCGGTCACCTTGCTACAGGGGATGGCCCCATTGGTGACGAGCTCATAAAGCTTGCGCTCCCCCAGCCGGAGGTAGTCCGCCGCCTCACTCGTCGTCAGGAATTCCATTCTGCATTCCTATGCATATCTTTGTTCGCCTTTTGGCAATTGACGCAGGCCGGAATTTTTGCAGTTCAATGTCATCTTATGGGAACCATGCCCGATCATCTCAGTGCTTTGCAACTCATCGTCAGCGGCGATCCTGCGTTGCTGGCGATCGTACGGCTCTCACTTGGTGTGAGCCTTGCGGCGGTCGCGCTGGCGTCAGCAATCGGCATGCCGCTCGGCGCGTTACTGGCGCTGACACATTTCCGGGGGCGCGCGGTCCTGGTGGTGCTGCTCAACGCCATGATGGGGCTGCCGCCGGTCGTGGTCGGGCTTGCGCTTTATCTGCTGCTGTCGCGCGCGGGGCCGCTCGGCGAACTCGGCATCCTCTTCACGCCGGCGGCGATGGTGATTGCGCAGACGGTGCTGATCGTGCCGATCATCGCTGCGCTGACCCGGCAAACGGTGGAGGACCTCTGGGTCGAGTATCGCGACGAGCTTCGCGCCATGAATGTCGGCGCGGTTGGCCGCATGACGACATTGTTGTGGGACGCGCGCTTCAGCCTGCTGACGGCGCTGCTCGCCGGCTTCGGCCGCGCTGCCGCGGAAGTCGGCGCGGTCATGATCGTCGGCGGCAATATCGACGGCTTTACCCGCACCATGACGACTACCGTGGCGCTGGAGACGTCCAAGGGCAATCTGCCGCTGGCAATGGGGCTCGGTGCGATCCTGATCGTCATCGTGCTCGCCATCAACGCGGCCGCCTGGGGGACGCGCGTCTGGTCGCAACGGGTGACGGGGTGACCATGCGGGCGCCGATCAGCGATCTTCCAGTGGTGCTCGAGTGCGTCTCGCTCCAGAGGGGCGTGGCCACGATCCTCGATCGCATCAGCCTCACGATCACGCCGGGTGCGCCGACCCTGCTGATCGGTCCCAACGGCTCCGGCAAGACCAGCCTGCTGCGGCTGTGCATGGGACTTGCGGCTCCGACGGGTGGCCGCATCAGTTGGGGTGGCCGCAGCGATCCGGCGCCGACGCGCCGCGCCTTCGTGTTCCAGCGCCCGGTGATGTTGCGGCGCACGGCTTCGGCCAACGTCACCTACGCCCTCGCACAGGCCGGCGTGCCGCACGCGCACCGGCCCGGGCGCGCGGTGGCGCTGCTGGAGCGGGTCGGCCTTGCCGATCTTGCGCACCGTCCGGCGCGACTCCTCTCCGGCGGCGAGCAGCAGCGGCTGGCGCTGGCCCGGGCGCTTGCGCGCGATCCCGAGCTTCTGCTGCTGGACGAGCCGACCGCCAATCTCGATCCCGCCGCGACGCGCGCGGTTGAAGAGATCGTCACGAGCGCGGCGCAATCCGGCATCAAGATCGTGATGGCCTCGCACGATCTCGGCCAGGTGCGGCGGCTTGCGGGCGAGGTGGTCTTCCTTGCGCGCGGGACGCTGTGCGAGCGCGCGCGGGCGAGCGAATTCCTGGACCATCCGTCGACGCCGGAGGCGCAGGCCTTCCTGCGCGGCGATCTCGTGATTTGAAGTGGAGTTTTCCGATGGCCTCTCGCCGCCCGTTCCTTCCGCTCGCGATGCTGCTGGGCATCGCCTTGGTGAGTTCGACTTCGTCGGCCGAGGATCGCTCGATCGTCGTGGCTTCGACGACGTCGACGCAGGACTCCGGCCTGTTCGGTTATCTCCTGCCGATGTTCAAGGCCAAGACCGGCATCGACGTGAAGGTGATCGCGCAAGGCACCGGCCAGGCGCTCGACACCGCACGCCGCGGTGATGCCGATGTCGTGTTCGTGCACGCAAAACCGCAGGAGGAGAGATTCGTCGCCGACGGATTTGGCGTGAAGCGTTTCGACGTGATGTACAACGACTTCGTGCTGATCGGGCCGAAGAGCGATCCCGCCGGCGTCAAGGGCAAGGACATCGCGACTGCGCTGAAGGCGATCGAGGCCAAGGGCGCGCCGTTCGTCTCGCGCGGCGACCGCTCCGGCACCCATGCCGCCGAGCTTGCACTCTGGATCATCGCCGGCATCGATGTCGCGAGCACCAAGGGTGCCTGGTATCGCGAGATCGGGCAGGGCATGGGGGCGGCGCTCAACACCGCGAGTGCGATGAATGCCTATGTGCTCTCCGATCGCGGCACCTGGATCGCGTTCAAGAACCGCGGCGATCTCGACATCGTCGTCGAGGGCGACAAGCGGCTGTTCAACCAATATGGCGTGATGCTGGTGAATCCGGAAAAGTATCCGTCGGTGAAGAAAGAGTTGGGTCAGACTTTCGTCGACTGGCTGATTTCTCCGGAAGGCCAGGCCGCAATCGCCGGCTACAAGATCGACGGCCAGCAGCTGTTCTTTCCGGATGCCGCCAGGAAGCCTGACTAGCAAGTAGCCGGAATAGGCGAGTTGCCAAACCGAGCGCTGCGTGGTCCATCTGAGGGATGACCCAGCGCCTGCCGCCGTCGCTCACGCCGCTCGATCTTGCGCTCGCCGCGCTGCTGCGCGGTGTTCGGCCGGTTGCGCCGGTCGATCTGCCGCTCGCCGAGGCGCTCGGCTGCGTCGCGGCGGGTATGCCGCCGCTCGGCGCTTATCCGCCACACGATACCGCTGCCGCGGACGGCTGGGCGTTGCGCGTCAGCGATCTCGTCGGGGCGTCCTCCTACTCGCCGTTGCCTTTGGCTGCGCCTCCGATTTGGGTCGAGGCCGGCGACGCGATCCCGGAGGGATGCGACTGCATGCTCGATGCTGACGCGGTCGATACTGCGGGGCCGATCACGGAAGTGCTCACCGAAGGTTCTCCCGGGCAGGGCGTTCGGCGGAGGGGCTGCGACATGGCCGAAGGCACCTCGACCGTTGCCGAGGGCCGGCCTGTTCGCACCACCGAGCTTCTGCTGGCGCGAGCTGTAGAACTGGAGACTCTGAGCGTCCGCCGCCCGCGGCTGCGCGTCATCAACATGCCCGGTGGCACCGCGGCTGCTCAGCTCATCGCCGATCAGGCTCGCGCGGCGGGCGCGGAGGTGACTGCGGCGGAGGCTAGCGCGCGCGATGCGGCGTCGATTGCGAACGCGCTCGATATCACCGCTTGCGACCTGCTGCTGACCGTCGGCGGCACCGGCGTCGGTCGCCGCGATGCCGCCGTCACCGCGCTAGCCGATTGCGGCGAGGTCCTGGCTCACGGGATTGCGGTGCAGCCTGGACGTACGGCGGCGATCGGAAGAATCGGATCAGTTCCCGTCATCGCGCTGCCGGGCGCGCCGGATCAGGCATTTGCGGTTTGGCTCATGCTGGTCTGTCCGGTGCTGGATCATCTGTCGATGCGGGCCTTGCGCAAATCCGCCAGCTTGCAGCTCGCCCGCAAGATCGCATCAAACGTCGGCATGGCGGAGATCGCGCTGCTGGCCGAGGAACAAGACGCCTGGCTGCCGCTTGCGGTCGGTGAGCTGTCCTTGCAGGCGATCGCCCGCGCCGACGCATGGCTGCTCGTTCCCGGCGACAGTGAAGGCTTTGCGGCGGGCGCGCCGGTCGATGCCTATCTGATGCGGGAATGATATGGGTTCCGGCATGAACAGGATTCCGCAACCGACCGACCGCAGTTCGGTCGATCAGGAGCAGTTCCTCAAGATACTCTCCCGCGAGGAGGCGCTGGCGCGCTTTGAAGCCGCGTTGTTCCCCCGCGCGCTGCCGAGCGAGACGCGCGCGCTTGCGGCTGCGCTCGGAAGCGCGCTCGCCGAAGACATCTTTGCGCCGATCGACGTGCCGCCCTTCGACCGCTCCAACGTCGATGGCTTTGCCGTCCGCTCCGCGGATCTTGCCGCGGCGAGCGAGGCTGCGCCCGTGCGTCTCGCCCTGAATGGCGAGATCATCGCCTGCGGCACCGCGCCGGCCCTTCAGGTCGCCTCGGGCACTGCGACGCCAATCGCGACCGGCGGCCCTCTGCCACGCGGCGCCGATGCGGTGGTCATGGTCGAGCACACCCAGCCGGCGGGGATCGGCGCGATCGACGTCCGCCGCGCGGCTTCGCCGGGCCAGTTCGTGTCCTATGCCGGCTCGGACATCGCGCGCGGCGAAGCTCTGCTGCGCGGTGGCACGATCATCGGTTCGCGCGAGATCGGGATGCTCGCCGCCTGTGGCATCGCCGAGGTCAAGGTCGTGCGCAAGCCGCGCGTTGCGGTTATCTCGACCGGCGACGAGTTGGTGCAGCCCGGCGAGGCGCTCGCGCCCGCTGCGATCTACGACACCAATGGCGCGATCGTCACTGCTGCAATCGACGAGAACGGCGGCGCGGCGCATTTCATCGGCGCCATTCCTGATAACGAGACCCAGCTCGAGGCCGCGATGCGCAAGGCGCTCGCGGAAGCCGACATGCTGGTGCTGTCGGGCGGTACGTCGAAAGGCGCGGGCGACGTGTCCCATCGCATCATCGGCCGCCTCGGCCAGCCCGGCATCATCGCCCATGGCGTCGCGCTCAAGCCCGGCAAGCCGTTGTGCCTTGCGGTCTGCGACGGCAAGCCGGTGGTGATTTTGCCGGGCTTTCCGACCTCGGCGATGTTCACCTTTCACGACATGATCGTGCCGGTGCTACGGCAGATGGCGGGCCTTCCGCCGCGCGCGGATGCCAAAGTGAGTGCGAAGGTGCCGGTGCGGATTGCCTCCGAGCTCGGCCGCACCGAGTTCGTGATGGTCTCGCTGGTCGATGGCAAGGACGGGCTGATAGCTTACCCCTCCGGAAAGGGCTCCGGCGCGATCACCTCCTTCGCGCAGGCCGACGGATTCCTGCGCATCGATGCGCTCGCCGACCAGATGCCGGCCGGCAGCGAGGCCGAGGTGACGCTGTTCACGCCGCATGTGCGCGTGCCCGATCTCGTCATCATCGGTAGCCATTGCACCGGGCTCGATCTCGTCACCGCGCCGCTCGCGCGCGCTGGCCTCTCCGTGCGCTCGATTGCGGTGGGCAGTCTCGGTGGACTGGCGGCGGCGCGGCGGGGCGAGTGCGATCTGGCGCCGATCCATCTGTTCGACGACAAGACCGAGACCTACAACACGCCTTACCTTGCTGAGGGCCTCGAGCTCGTGCCGGGCTGGCGGCGCATGCAAGGCATCGTGTTCCGCAAAGGCGACAGGCGTTTCGACGGCTTGTCAGCGAAGGATGCCGTCGCCGCCGCGCTCGCCGATCCCGCCTGCATCATGGTCAATCGCAACCAGGGCGCCGGCACGCGCATCCTGATCGACCGCCTGCTCGGCGGCGCGCGGCCGGAAGGCTATTGGAATCAGCCGCGCTCGCACAATGCGGTGGCCGCCGCGGTGGCGCAGCGTCGCGCCGACTGGGGCATGACCATCGCGCCGGTCGCCCATGCGTCCAGCCTCGGTTTCATTCCGCTCAGCGAAGAGCATTATGATTTCGCGCTGGTGAGCGCGCGCAAGCAGCGTCCGGCGGTGCAGGCCTTTCTGGATGCGCTTGCCTCGGACGAGAGCCGGGCGGCGCTGGCGCGGGCCGGATTCCGGCCAGCCTGAGCCTAAGATAACGACACGGCCGTCGAGCTGCGTGATGACAGGGGTGGGGACGCGATGGCAAAGCCGCTTTCGGTCGCGATCGTCGGTGCCGGGATGGGCGGGCTTGCCACCGCCGCTGCGCTGCGGCGCGCCGGCATCGACGTCATGGTCTACGAGCAGGCGTCGCAATTTGCCCGGATCGGCGCCGGCATCCAAATCGGTTGCAACGCGATGAAGGTGTTGCGCGCGCTCGGGCTCGAGACGCAGATGCGCGATCACGCCTTTTATCCGCGCTCCTGGAACAACCGCGACTGGCGGAGCGGCGACGTCAAGTTCGACATGATCTTCGGCGAGAGCGCCGAGCAGAAGTTCGGCGCGCCCTATCTGCTTGCCCATCGTGGCGATCTGCATGCGGCGCTCGCCAGCGCCGTTCCCGCCGAATGTATCAGGCTCAACCACAAGCTGGCCGGCCTCGATGAGAGCGCCGAAGGCGTGAGGCTCACGTTTGCGAATGGCACGAGCGCTATCGCCGATGCCGTGGTCGGCGCGGACGGCGTGCATTCGCTCGTGCGCGACATTCTGTTCGACACGGCGCCGGTCAGGTTCACCGGCCGTATCGCCTATCGCACCACCTATCCCGCGTCATTGCTCGGCGGCGAAGAGATCGACGACTGCACCAAATGGTGGGGCGAGGACCGTCACATCGTCATCTATTACGTCAAGCCGGATCGCAGCGAAGTCTATCTCGTCACCAGCCAGCCGGAGCCGGATTTCCGCATCGAGTCCTGGTCGGCGAAGGGCGACGTGCGGGACTTGCGCGCATCGTTCGAAGGCTTTCATCCGCAGGTCGCGCAGGTGCTTGCCGCATGCCCCGACGTGCACAAATGGGCGATCATGGATCGCGACGCGCTCGAGCGCTGGTCGGACGGCAAGGTCACGCTGCTCGGCGACGCCTGCCATCCGATGACGCCCTATATGGCGCAGGGCGCGGCGATGGCGATTGAGGATGCCGCCGTCCTGTCGCGCTGCCTCGACGGCGTCGCGCGGGAGGGCGTGGCAAACGCGTTTCGCCGCTTCGAGGCGACCCGCAAAGGAGCGGACCACGCGGGTGCAGGAGACCTCGCGCGCCAACATTTGGCTAAAGGAGCGAACTGATACCGGTTGGGTCTATGGCTACGACGCCTGGACCGTGCCGCTCGCGGCCTGAGTGGCCTTTTCGCGCATGCGTTCGCGCTCTTCTGCACCGGTAAGCGCGCGCTGTGCATCGGGTGCGAGCGGCTTGGGATCCGGTGGGACCTCGACGAGCTTCTCGGCGCCCGTGGCCAGCCGCGCAAGGTACCTCGCATCGGCGATGAAGCACGCGATATCGAGCGCGAAGTTGACCGCACGGACAAGGAAAACCAGAAAGCCCCAGACCGCCTCGATCATCGCCGTTAACCGGTAAAGCTATTGAACGCTCGTTGGTCGCAGCCCGGCCCGAGGCGGTTCAGGGCGGTCAAGGCGCCGTGAACTTGCCGCCTTGCGACCACGACTAATGTGGCGAGGATCAGCCCATGCCCCTGTCGTCCCAGCTCAATTTCCGCAAGATCGCCGCTATCATCGCGGCTACCGGCACGCTGTTCTGGCTCTACACCTTCTACGCCATCGCGCACGTCCCGATGGGTGACGGCACCGGTTTCCAATGGCTCGCGGTCTTCCCGCTCGGCATGATTTTCGGGGTGTTCTTCCTGCCGGCCTGGCTGCTCGTCGCGATCGGCCGGCTGCCGCGCTTCACCACCCTTTTCGGCTTCTGCGGGTTGATCGCCTTTGCGGTGGTGTGGGCGCAATTGCTGACGGAATTCCCCAAGCCTTAGCTCTTCTAAGAGAAGGCACGATCTTACTGAGCCGAATGCTCGTCCAGCGCGGCCAGCCGCTCGGCTTCCGCGATGTCCTCGACCGTGTTGGCATTGAAGAACGGATCGAGCGGCTGAACCGGCCAGGTCACGGTGGCGAGCGGATACCGCGCGGTCCAGCGGTCGATCTTCCTGATATCTTCGACGACGAGGGCTTGGCGCAATTCGTCGCGCAAGGCGACGCGCCACAATCCGATCACCGGATGCGACTGGTCGCCGGAAGCGGCAACGGCGAGCTGTGCATTCTCTGCCGTGCGAACCGCGTGCAGGCGTGCCACGAGATCGCGTGGCAGGAACGGGCAGTCGCCGGCAGCGCTCAACGCCCATTCGATGCCGGGCCGGTTCGCCGCGGTCCAGTCGAGCGCGGCGAGAATGCCGGCGAGCGGCCCAGGATAGCCCGGCACGTCATCGGCGACGACGGTCAAGCCGAACGCGGAAAACCGCGAAGGCTCGCCATTGGCGTTGAGGATCAGCCCGTCACATTGCGGCTTCAGCCGCGCGATCACGCGCTCCAGAATGGTGCGGCCGCCGATCGTGCGCATCGGCTTGTCGCCGCCGCCCATGCGCCGCGCGAGGCCGCCTGCGAGCAGCACGCCCAAGGTCGGTGGAGTTTCAGTCGTCACCACCTTCACCCTTGCGCTTGTGCTTGGCCGACTCTTCCTCGACATAAGCGAGGTTCTGGTCGTAGACGATGCGCTGCTCGCCTGCGAGCGCAATGAAGCGCTTGCCGCGCGTGCGTCCGATCAGCGTCAGCCCGACCTGGCGGGCGAGATCGACACCCCAGGCGGTGAACCCCGAGCGGGACACCAGGATGGGGATGCCCATCCGCACCGTCTTGATCACCATCTCCGAGGTGAGCCGGCCCGTGGTGTAGAGAATCTTGTCGCCGGCCTCGACATTGTGGCGGTACATCCAGCCCGCGATCTTGTCGACGGCGTTGTGGCGGCCGACATCCTCGGTGTAGCAGAGCGGCGTGCCCTCCTTGCACAGCACGCAGCCATGGATCGCACCGGCCTCGAGATAGAGCGAGGGCATGGTGTTGATGGTCTGCGTCATCTGGTAGAGCCAGGAGGTGCGCAGCTCGGCCTTCGGCAGCGCCACGCTTTCCACCGCTTCGAGGAGGTCGCCGAACGCGGTACCCTGCGCGCAGCCGGAGGTCTGGGTGCGCTTCTTCAGCTTGGCCTCGAAATTGGTGTGGTGCGAGGTGCGCACCACGACGACCTGGAGGTCGTCGTCATATTCGACCTCGGTGACGACGTCGCTGTATTTCAGCATGTTCTGGTTGAGGAGATAGCCGAGCGCCAGATACTCCGGATAGTCGCCGATCGTCATCATCGTGACGATCTCCTGGGCGTTGAGATAGAGCGTCAACGGCCGCTCCATCGGCACCTTGGTCTCGACCCTCGCGCCGGCCTGGTCGACGCCGACGACGCTCTGCGTCAGGCGCGGATCGTCCGGGTTGGGGACGATCAGGGGGACCGGGGCTTTGTCGATCTTCATCATGGGTGCGACGTTAGCATGACATTCGGCTCAGGCCGATATAAGCATGTGAGGGAATGAAGGAAATGCCTCCGCTCGCAATGACGGAGATGGCGGTTCCAGCCGCGTGATACGGCTGGCGGAGATCGAGTTGTGATGAAAATCATCGGCCTTGCGGGATGGAGCGGAGCGGGCAAGACCACTTTGTTGACGCGGCTGATTCCACATTTCAACGTGCAAGGCCTGCGCGTCTCCGTGATCAAGCACGCCCATCATCATTTCGACGTCGACGTGCCGGGCAAGGATTCCTGGCGCCATCGCGAGGCGGGTGCGGCCGAGGTGCTGGTGTCCTCGGCAAATCGCTGGGCGCTGATGCATGAGCTGCGGGGGGCGGCCGAGCCGCGGTTGCCGGAACTGCTCGCAAAGCTGTCGGCGGTCGACCTGGTCGTGGTCGAGGGTTTCAAGCGGGAGCCGCATCGCAAGATCGAGGTGTACCGCGCTGCCAACGGCAAGCCGCTGCTGTTTCCCGACGATCCCGGCATTGTCGGGATTGCGGCCGACGTTGCGGTTGAAACCAGGCTGCCGACGGTCCATCTCGATGATATCCCGGCCGTAGCCGCGCTTGTCTTGCGCTCCGCGATGACGGCCGACGAGGCGATGGCGAAGAGCGCGCTTGCGCGCTGACGAGGCATCATGGCGCAACTGTCCGACGATTGCTTTGCCTTCGGTGGGCCGATGATGTCGGTCGACGACGCCGTCAGCCTGATCGCGGCCCGCGTCAACGCGATCGCCGACATCGAGACCGTGGCGCTGGTCGATGCCGACGGGCGGGTGCTCGCACGCGACATCGCCGCGCCGCTGCCGCTGCCGCCGTTCACCAACTCCGCGGTCGACGGCTACGCAGTGCGCAATGCGGACCTGCCGCAAGCGAACGAAGAAGCGTTTCCGCTCGACGGCCGTATCGCGGCCGGTAGTGCCGCCGATCATCCAATCAAGCCCCGCCATACCGCACGCATCTTCACCGGCGCGCCGATGCCGAAGGGGGCCGAGACCGTCTTCATGCAGGAGGACGTGCGTGTTGATGAGAGCGGCAAGATCATTCTGCCGCCTGGGCTGAAGGGAGGCGCGAACGTTCGGCCCGCCGGCGAGGACATTCCGCAAGGTCACGTCGCCTTGCGTGCCGGCCAGCGCTTGCGGCCACAACATGTCGCGCTCGCCGCCGCCTTCGGCCTGACCGCGCTCGACGTCGTCAGGCGCATCCGCGTCGCGGTGTTCTCGACTGGCGACGAGCTGGTCTCGCCGGGCGATGCGCGCGCCCCCTCGCAGCTCTTCGACTCCAACCGTTTCATGCTGATGGCGATGGTGCGCCGGCTCGGCTGCGATGTCAGCGATCTCGGTATCTTGCGCGACGAGCAAGCCTTGCTCGCGGATGGTCTGAAGCAGGTCGCAGGCCAGCATGACCTGATCCTCACCACCGGCGGCGTGTCGACCGGCGAGGAGGATCACGTCAAGGCCGCGGTCGAGAGCATCGGCACGCTGGTGCTGTGGCGGATGGCGATCAAGCCGGGCCGGCCGGTCGCCATGGGCATCATCGGCGGCACGCCGCTGATCGGCTTGCCCGGCAATCCCGTCGCGAGCTTCGTCACCTTCGTCCATGTGGTGCGACCGACGGTGCTGGCGCTCGCCGGCGGCCTGCCGGAGCCGCTTCTGCCGATTCCGGTGCGCGCCGCCTTCACCTACAAGAAGAAGGAGGGCCGCCGCGAATACGTCCGCGTCTCCTTGCGCAAGGCCGAAGACGGCACGCTCGAGGCGATCAAGTTTCCACGCGAGGGTGCCGGGCTGTTGTCATCATTGGTCGAGACTGACGGGCTGGTCGAACTCGGCGAGGCGGTGACGCGGGTCGAGCCCGGACAGAGCATCGGATTTCTATCCTACGCCAACCTGATCTGAGCGTCGTGCATTGACGCTCCCGACCCGCCTCGCCATGGTGCCGCTATGACCAGAACGACTCTCGATCTTACGGGGCTGAAATGCCCGTTGCCGGCCTTGAAGACGCGCAAGGCGCTGAAGCCGTTGAAGGCTGGCGACCAGCTCGAGGTGTACTGCACTGATCCCCTGTCGGTGATCGACATCCCCAACCTTGTTCGCGAGACAGGCGACAAGGTCGAGATCACCGAGCGCACCGAGGCGCGCATTGTGTTTTTGATAGAAAAGACGAATGGCTCGATAGAAAGCGCGAATGACGCACTGCACTCTTAGATTGCGACTATCGACTTTCGTCTATCGGCATCGCCACGCCGGCAATTGGCTCTCCGCATGGGCACACAAGTTGTGCTATCCGCATTGATTGCGCGTGGTTCGATGGGCGGAGGGACATCGCCTGTCGGTGTCCGGCATAAAAACTCCCTCAAAGGGGTTAGACATTTCGTGTGCGCTCGTGATCCTGGCGCATCTCTGGGATGACTTGCGGAGCAATCAGCAAGCTGAGGCGCGCGGGCTGAGGAACGGGATCGCAACAGCAGGCGCTCAGAAGGGCGGCTGCAGGGGAGGATTTGTATGGCTACAGTTGAAAGCGCTGGGAGACTTTCGGGCGCTGGCGCGGGAATTCTCGATCGCGAGCATACGGTCGCGAAGGCCGGCTTCAATCGCTGGCTGGTGCCGCCTGCCGCGCTCTGCATCCATCTCTGCATCGGCATGGCCTACGGCTTCTCGGTGTTCTGGCTGCCGCTGTCGCGCGCCATCGGCATCACCCAGAGCAAGGCGTGCGCGGATATCACGCTGTGGCAGGAACTCTTCACCACGACGTGCGACTGGAAGGTCGCGAGCTTGGGCTGGATGTACACGCTGTTCTTCGTGCTGCTCGGCGTCTCCGCGGCAATCTGGGGCGGCTGGCTCGAGCGCGCCGGTCCGCGCAAGGCGGGCGTCGTCGCCGCCTGCTGCTGGGGCGGTGGTCTTCTGATCGGCGCCTTCGGCGTATACGTGCACCAGCTCTGGATCATGTGGCTCGGCTGCGGCGTGATCGGCGGCGTCGGTCTGGGTCTCGGCTACATCTCACCGGTATCGACCCTGATCAAATGGTTTCCGGACCGCCGTGGCATGGCGACCGGCATGGCGATCATGGGCTTTGGCGGCGGCGCCATGATCGGCGCGCCACTGGCAAACCTGCTGATCAACTATTTCAAGACGTCCACCTCGGTCGGCGTCTGGGAGACGTTCCTCACGATGGGCGTCATCTACTTCGTTTTCATGATGATCGGCGCCTTCGCCTATCGCGTCACGCCGAGCGGCTGGCAGCCGGAAGGCTGGACGCCGCCGAGCGAAAAGAAATCGATGATCTCCGAGCATCACGTGCATCTGAACAATGCGCACAAGACTCCGCAGTTCTGGTTGATCTGGTGGGTGCTGTGCTTGAACGTGTCGGCCGGTATCGGCGTGATCGGCATGGCCTCGCCGATGCTCCAGGAGATCTTCGCTGGCAAATTGATCGGCTTGCCCGAGCTGACCTTCAGCCAGCTCTCGGTTGAGCAGAAGACCGCGATCGCGGCGATCGCCGCGGGCTTTGCCGGTCTGTTGTCGCTGTTCAACATCGGCGGCCGGTTCTTCTGGGCATCGCTGTCAGACTATATGGGCCGCAAGAACACCTACTACACGTTCTTCCTGCTCGGCATCGTGCTCTACGCGCTGGCGCCTACGTTTGCGGCGATGGGCTCGAAGCTGCTGTTCGTTCTCGGCTTCGGCATCATCCTGTCGATGTATGGCGGCGGCTTCGCCACCGTGCCGGCCTATCTCGCCGACATGTTCGGCACCCAGTTCGTGGGCGCCATCCACGGCCGGCTGCTGACGGCATGGTCGACCGCCGGCATCATCGGTCCGGTGGTGGTGAACTACATCCGCGAATTCCAGCTCGCCGCAGGCGTGCCGCGCGATCAGCTCTACAACACCACCATGTACATCCTGTGCGCGATGCTGATCGCGGGCCTGATCTGCAACTATCTGATCAAGCCGGTCGATCCGAAGTGGAACATGAGCGAGGCGGAGGTTGCCAAGCTCCAGGCCGCAAGCGCCAAGAGCGAAGCAGCGATCCAGCACGGCTCGTTCGGCATCGGCACAGGCGGGCTGGATGCCAAGGCCGCGCTGTTCTGGGCCTTCGTCGGCGTTCCCCTTGCCTGGGGCGTATGGAAGACGTTGGAGAGCGCGGTCAAGATCTTCTGACCCTCTGTGAAATTGCCGCGGGGTGTGCGTCATGCGCGCGCGTCTCGCGGTTTCGCTTTTCTCGATCGATTGAAAAAGAACATCCGGGGGATTTTCGATGGTTCGCAAACTCGTTTGTGTCGCCGCCATGCTCGTTGTCGCCGGCGCACTTCATTCCGCTTCAGCCCAGACGGCGACGGCGCCTGCAGCGCCGGCACAAGCGGCCGCCGAGGCCAAGCCCGGCAAGCTCAAGCTGACCGCCCAGAAGCTGAAGGACATGAAGGCCAAGTGGAGCGCCAACAAGTCCAAGCTCAAGGAATGCCGCAAGGACGTGAAAGCCAAGGGCCTCGCCGGCGACGACCGCTGGTTCTACATTGAAGACTGCATGGGCAAGAGCTGAGATTAGGTGCCAGGGAACTGGATGTTGGGGGCATGAAGCGGCGGCTACATGCCCCTTAACTGCTTCATGGAACGCAAGAATCTTCTTGGCATCTGGCATGCCAGAGGCTAGGTTTGGAGCCATTCTAAGAGTAGGGACCAAGACGCAGCGATGAGCCACGACGTGCACCAGGTCCGCTCGTTCGAACATCCGGGCGAGGGACGGAAGCGAGCCAAGGCCACGCCCAAGGGGCGGCAGGTCGACCCGACCGCCGCACATGAGATCGAGCAGTTGCTCGGCGACAGGCCGCGGCGGCGCGACCTGCTCATCGAATATCTCCACCTGATCCAGGACAAGTTTCACCAGATCTCGGCGGCGCATCTTGCGGCGCTTGCCGACGAGATGAAGCTCGGCTTTGCCGAGGTGTTCGAGACCGCGACCTTCTATGCGCATTTCGACGTCGTGAAGGAGGGCGAGCCTAACATCGCGCCGCTCACCATCCGGGTCTGCGACTCCTTGACCTGCGCGATGCTCGGCGGAGAGAAGCTGCTCGAGGACCTCCAGAGCGCGAGCGGCCCGGGCATCCGCGTGGTGCGGGCGCCCTGTGTTGGCCGTTGCGACACCGCGCCGGCGGCCGAGGTTGGTCACAACTTCGTCGATCACGCCACCGTAGGCAACGTGCTGGCCGCCGCGAGGGCCGGCGACACCCACGCGCATCTGCCGAAATATGTCGATTACGATGCCTACGTCGCCGGCGGCGGCTACAAGCTTCTCAATCGCCTGCGCACCGGCGAGCTTTCGAAGGATGACCTTTTGAAGGCGCTCGACAATGCCTCGCTGCGCGGCCTTGGCGGCGCGGGCTTTCCGACGGGACGCAAATGGCGCGCGGTATTAGGGGAGCCCGGTCCGCGGCTGATGGCGATCAACGGCGACGAAGGCGAGCCCGGCACGTTCAAGGACCGTTATTATCTCGAAACCGATCCGCATCGCTTCATCGAGGGCATGCTGATCGGCGCGCATGTGGTCGAGGCCTCCGACGTCTACATCTATCTCCGTGACGAATATCCCGCCTGCCGCGAGATTCTCGAGCGCGAGATCGCGAAGCTTCCCGCGGGCGGCCCGACGCTGCACATGCGGCGCGGCGCCGGTGCTTACATCTGCGGTGAAGAGTCCTCGCTGCTCGAAAGCATCGAAGGCAAGCGCGGCCTGCCGCGGCACAAGCCGCCTTATCCGTTCCAGGTCGGCCTGTTCGGCCTGCCGACGCTGATCAACAATATCGAGACGCTGTGGTGGGTGCGCGACATCGTCGAGCAGGGCGCCGACTGGTGGAAGAGCCATGGCCGTCATGAGCGCCATGGCCTGCGCAGCTTCTCGGTCTCGGGCCGCGTCAAGAATCCCGGCATGAAGCTCGCGCCCGCCGGGATTACCGTGCGCGAGTTGATCGACGAATATTGCGGCGGCATGGCCGACGGCCACACGTTCTACGCTTATTTGCCGGGCGGAGCGTCCGGCGGCATTCTGCCGGCATCGATGGACGACATCCCGCTCGATTTCGGCACGCTGGAAAAATACGGCTGCTTCATCGGCTCAGCCGCGATCGTGATCCTGTCGCAGAAGGACAGCGTCAGGTCCGCGGCGCTGAACCTGATGAAGTTCTTCGAGGACGAGAGCTGCGGCCAGTGCACGCCGTGCCGTGTCGGAACCCAGAAGGCGGCGTTGTTGATGCAGCGGCCGGTCTGGAACCGTGCCCTGCTGGACGAATTGAGCCAGGCGATGCGCGATGCCTCGATCTGCGGGCTCGGCCAGGCGGCATCGAATCCGCTCACAACCGTGATCAAATATTTCCCTGACGAGTTCAAGGAAGCGGCCGAATGACCAAGATTACGTTCGAGCTCGACGGCAAGCAGGTCGAGGCGAGGCCCGGCGAGACCATCTGGCAAGTCGCAAAACGTCAGGGCCGCGATATCCCGCATCTCTGCTATTCACCGGCGCCCGACTATCGGCCCGACGGCAATTGCCGCGCCTGCATGGTCGAAATCGAGGGCGAGCGCGTGCTTGCCGCCTCCTGCAAGCGCACCCCGTCGGTCGGCATGAAGGTGAAGACCGAAAGCGCCCGCGCGGTCGCTGCGCAGAAGATGGTGATGGAGCTGCTCGTCGCCGACCAGCCGGCGCGCGAGACCTCGCACGATCCGGACTCGAAGTTCTGGCACTGGGCTGAAACCACCGGCGTCACCGAGAGCCGTTTCCCCGCCGCCGAGCGCTGGGCAACAGACGCCAGCCATCCGGCGATGCGCGTCAATCTCGATGCCTGCATCCAGTGCGGCCTCTGCGTGCGCGCCTGCCGCGAGGTCCAGGTCAACGACGTCATCGGCATGGCCTACCGCAATGCCGGCGCCAAGATCGTGTTCGACTTCGACGATCCCATGGGCGAGTCCACCTGCGTGGCCTGCGGCGAATGCGTGCAGGCCTGCCCGACCGGCGCCCTGATGCCGGCCGTGATGCTCGACGAGAACCAGACCCGCGTCACCTATGCCGACAGGAAGGTCGATTCGCTCTGCCCTTTCTGCGGCGTCGGCTGCCAGGTGACCTACGAGGTCAAGGACGAGAAGGTGATCTATGCCGAGGGTCGCGACGGCCCGGCCAATCACAACCGTCTTTGCGTCAAGGGCCGCTTCGGCTTCGACTACATCCACCATCCGCATCGCCTGACGAGGCCGTTGGTGCGGCTGCCGAACGCGAAGAAGGATGCCAACGACCAGGTCGATCCCGCCAACCCCTTCACCCATTTCCGCGAAGCCTCATGGGAGGAGGCTCTCGACATCGCGGCCAAGGGCCTGGTCAAGATCCGCGATACCAAGGGCGTCAAGGCGCTGGCCGGGTTCGGCTCGGCCAAGGGCTCGAATGAAGAGGCCTATCTGTTCCAGAAGCTGGTACGCACCGGCTTCGGGTCGAACAATGTCGATCACTGCACGCGGCTCTGCCACGCCTCGTCGGTCGCGGCGCTGTTCGAAGGCTTAAGCTCGGGCGCTGTATCGGCGCCGTTCGCGGCCGCGATGGACGCCGAAGTCATCTGGGTGATCGGCGCCAATCCGACCGTGAACCACCCTGTCGCGGCGACCTACATCAAGAACGCGGCCAAGAAGGGCGCAAAGCTCTTTGTGATGGATCCCCGTCGGCAGACGCTGTCGCGTCATGCGACCAAGCATTTGCAGTTCAAGCCCGGCGCCGACGTCGCCATGCTGAATGCGATGATCAACACGATCATCACCGAAGGCCTGACCGACGACCAGTACATCGCCGGTTACACCGAGGGTTTTGATGACCTGAAGGAGAAGATCAAGGAATTCACGCCGGAGAAGATGGCGCCGATCTGCGGCATCCCGGCGCAAACCCTGCGCGAGGTGGCGCGCACCTATGCGCGCGCAAAATCCTCGATCATCTTCTGGGGCATGGGCATCAGCCAGCATGTCCACGGCACCGACAATGCGCGTTGCCTGATTGCGCTCGCGCTGATCACCGGCCAGGTCGGACGTCCCGGTACCGGCCTGCATCCGCTGCGCGGCCAGAACAACGTGCAGGGCGCCTCCGACGCCGGCCTGATCCCGATGTTCCTGCCCGACTATCAACCGGTCGGCCGCGACGACATGCGCGGTAATTTCGAGAAGTTGTGGGGCCAGGAGCTCGATCCCGTCCGCGGCCTGACCGTGGTCGAGATCATGAACGCCATCCACGCCGGTGAGATCAAGGGCATGTATGTCGAGGGCGAGAACCCTGCGATGTCCGATCCCGATCTCCAGCATGCGCGCCAGGCGCTCGCCATGCTCGATCATCTCGTGGTGCAGGATCTCTTCGTCACGGAGACGGCGTTCCACGCCGACGTCATCCTGCCGGCCTCTGCGTTTGCGGAAAAGGACGGCTCCTTCACCAACACCGATCGCCGCGTGCAGCTCGCCCGCCAGGTCATCAAGCCGCCGGGGGATGCACGGCAGGATCTCTGGATCATCCAGGAGATCGGCAAGCGGATGGGCTTGCCATGGAATTATTCGGGTCCCGGCGACGTCTACAGCGAGATGGCGGAGCTGATGCCGTCGCTCAAGAACATCAGCTGGGAGCGGCTGGTGCGCGAAGGCGCTGTTACCTATCCGGCCGACGCTCCCGACAAGCCCGGCAACGAGATCATCTTCACCACGGGCTTCCCGACCGCGAGCGGTCGCGGCAAGATCGTGCCGGCCAAGGTGATACCGCCGGACGAGTTGCCGGACGACGAATATCCGATGGTGCTCTCGACCGGCCGCGTGCTTGAGCACTGGCACACCGGCTCGATGACACGACGCGCGCAGGTGCTCGACCAGATCGAGCCGGAGGCGGTGGCGTTCATGTCGCCGAAGGACATGCGGAAGAAGAAGCTCACGCCCGGCGATTTCATTCGCCTGGAGACCCGCCGCGGCGCGGTCGAGGTCAAGGTCCGCTCCGACCGCGACGTGCCGGAGAACATGGTGTTCATGCCGTTCTGCTACGCGGAAGCGGCCGCCAACCTCCTCACCAACCCGGCGCTAGATCCCTTCGGCAAGATCCCCGAGTTCAAGTTCTGCGCCGCAAGGGCCGAGCGCGTCGAAATGCGCGACGCGGCGGAGTAGGCGCGTACTCCTCTCATTGCGGGCGATGACAGCGCGAGTATCGAGGCGTGTGCCCATACGGTTCACCGCGCTTCGCTCCTCGCAATGACGGTGCTAAACGATGGCGCATGTCCAAAGTGACCCCAGCCACACGCGCGCTCGCTGCCGCTTCCGTATCCTTCACCGTCCATGCCTATGACTATGATCCCGACGCCGAGAGCATCGGGCTTCAGGCTGCTGCCGCGCTTGGTGAAGATCCGGCGCGGGTGCTGAAGACGCTGATGGCGCTCGTCGACGGCAAGCCGGTTTGCGTCGTCGTTCCTTCCGACCGGGAAGTCTCGATGAAGAAGCTCGCGGCCGCCGCAGGCGGCAAGTCGGCCCAGATGATGAAGCCGTTCGAGGCCGAGCGCGTCACCGGCTTCAAGGTCGGCGGCATCAGCCCGTTCGGGCAGCGGCGCGCGGTGACGACCGTTGAGGAGAGCGCGCTTGCGCATGACCTCGTCTACGTCAATGGCGGTCAACGCGGCTTGCAAGTGCGGCTCAGCCCGCGCGATGTGCGTGACGTCTTGAAAGCCGCGGCTGCAGACGTGCTTGCCTGATCAGCGCGGGACCAGTCCGGCTCCCGCTCGATCATCCGAGCCATATGAACGGGAATGTCCCATCGGGATGGTCGGACGGATGCGGCATCTGGACATGCGGCGCGGGCGTCTCGCGAGTCTGATAGGCATGTGCTGCGGGCCGCGTCGGCGCAACTCGCGCGCCGGCGATCGGATGGGCCGTTGCCGCGACGGGGGCGACGGCAAATGCTACTGTGCCGACCACGAGCGCTGTCAGTGCCAGGGCAGCGGCATGCGTCTTGCGGACAGTCATAGGAGCTCTCCTTGCAGATGTTCCAGCAGGCTCCGACAGCCTGCCGCTCTTCCCTGAGATCGCGGCCGCCGCGATCTCATTCCCACAAGGTTTCGTGATCGATCGTTCGGTGACCTCTTGCTATTGTTTCTGCAGGAGCTTCAGCCGGCACCGTAGCGCCTCACGAATGTGGGCGCGCGCCAGTTTTTCGGCCTTGTCGCCGTCGCGGGCGGCAATGGCGCTGATGATGGCCTGATGCTCTCTGTGGCTGGTCGAGGGCCGACCGGTGACCGAGAACGTGGTCGGGCCGAGCAGCGCGATCCAGTCCTGGAGCTCCTTCGAGGCGCTGTCGAGATAGCGGTTGCGCGCGGCGCGGCAGATCGCCTCGTGGAAGGCGCGGTTGAGCCTGGCCATCTCGATAGCGTCGGCGGAATGTTCGGTGAAAGCCTGCTCGATATCCGTCATCGAGTCGATCTCGGGGCGCGAGGCGTGCTCGGCGGCGAGCCGCGCCGCCGCACCCTCCAGGATCTCGCGCATGGCGTAGAGCTCGAGCACCTCGGAAATGTCGAGGTTGCGGACGATCAGCCCGCGGCCCGCGGCCGGCTGCACGAAGCCGCGCGCGGCAAGCCGTCCCAGTGCCTCGCGCACCGGCGTGCGACTGACGTTCAGCCGCTGCGCGACCTCCTCCTCTCGCAAGCGATCGCCGGCGCGGTAGCTGCCGGCCTGGAGTGCCTCGCACAGCGAGCGGAACACGGCTTCGCCCAGCGCCACGCCGGAACCGCGATCGATCGATCCGCTTGTCTTTGCCGGGCGCCTGGCCATGCTCTCTCCGATCCCGGCGCATCGTTCCCATGCAAAGCGGAGCGTTGCGCAATTCTTGTATATCTTTGTATACAAAGGTGCGCAATGGCGGTAGCGTCAGTAAGACACGGAATCGCTCCGGCTCTGGGGTCCTGGCAGGCGGCATGAGCAAAAAATACGACGTGCTGGTGATCGGCGGCGGCAATGCAGCGCTCTGCGCGGCGATCGCCGCGCGGCGCGGCGGTGCCTCGGTCATCGTGCTGGAAGGCGCGCCCAAATTCTATCGCGGTGGCAATACGCGCCACACCCGCAACATGCGCTGCGCCCATGATGCCGCGACCGAGATCCTGACCGGCCCTTATACCGAAGACGAGTTTTGGAAGGACCTGCTGCTGGTCACGGGCGGACAGACCGACGAGGAGCTGGCGCGCCACATGATCCGGGAGTCCAAGGACATCCTGAACTGGATCGTGGAGCAGGGTGTGCGCTGGCAACCCTCGCTCGGCGGCACGCTCAGTCTCGGGCGCACCAACTCCTTCTTCCTCGGCGGCGGCCGGGCGATGCTCAATGCGCTGTATCTCACCGCGGAGCAGTTCGGTGTCGAGATCCACTATGATGCCGAGGTCACCGATCTCGTCATCGAGGACGCCATGTTCCTGGCCGCGCGTCTGAAGCGGCCGATCGATGCCGTAAACGAGATCCGCGCGACGTCGCTGGTCGCCGCTGCCGGCGGCTTCGAGGCCAATATCGAATGGCTGAAGGAATATTGGGGCGAGGCCGCCGACAATTTCCTGATCCGTGGCACGCCCTATAACCGCGGCTCCATCCTGAAGATGCTGCTTGCCAAGGGCGTGCAGGAAGTCGGCGATCCCACCCAGTGCCATGCGGTCGCAATCGATGCGCGGGCGCCGAAGTTCGACGGCGGCATCATCACACGGCACGACTCCGTCGTGTTCGGCATCGTCGTCAACAAGCACGCGCAGCGCTTCTACGATGAGGGCGAGGACCTCTGGCCGAAGCGCTACGCGATCTGGGGCCGGCTGGTCGCGGCGCAGCCGGACCAGATCGCCTACATCATCTTCGACTCGACCGTCGTCACGAGTTTCATGCCGACGTTGTTTCCACCGATTGCAGGGCAGACGGTTGCCGAGCTCGCCGACAAGCTCGGTCTCGATCCGGTCGCACTGGAAAAGACCGTCACCGATTTCAACGCTGCGGTGCGTCCCGGCACCTTCGACCACACCCTCCTCGACGACTGCCGCACCGAGGGCATCACGCCGCCGAAGACGCATTGGGCGCGGCGGATCGAGACGCCGCCCTATCTCGCCTATCCGGTGCGCCCCGGCATCACCTTCACTTATCTCGGCACACGCGTGACCAAGGAAGCGCGCATGCTGATGAAGGACGGCAGGCCATCGGCCAATATGTTCGCGGCCGGCGAAATCATGGCCGGCAATGTGTTGGGCAAGGGCTATGCCGCCGGCATGGGCATGACCATCGGCAGCGTGTTCGGGCGGATCGCAGGACAAGAAGCGGCGAAACATGCACGGAACTAGGATTCTCGACGAAGCCGACCGCCTGATGACGGTCTGCAATTCCTGCCGCTACTGCGAAGGCCTATGCGCGGTGTTTCCAGCCATGGAGATGCGCCGCGCGTTTTCGGACGGCGACCTCAATTATCTCGCCAATCTCTGCCATGCCTGCGGCGCCTGCTACGTCGATTGCCAGTTTTCGCCGCCGCACGAGTTCAACGTCAACGTCCCGAAGACGCTCGCCGTCGCCCGCGCGGAGTCCTATGCGGCCTATGCCTGGCCGCGGGCCCTGTCCGGCGTGTTCGCGCGCAACGGTCTCGTCATCAGCGTCATGGCTGCGCTCAGCATGGCCGCGTTCATCCTTGGCTTTGTGGTCGCGCACGACCGCGACGTGCTATTCGGCGTTCACACCGGCCCCGGCGCCTTCTACAAGCTGATGCCGCACAACGCGATGGCGGCACTATTCGGTGCCGCGTTCCTTTACGCGATCCTGGCGCTGGTGATGAGCGTTCGCGCGTTCTGGCGCGACATCGGCGCGCCGATCGGCGGCCGCGCGGATGGTGGCTCGATCTTTCAGGCGATCCGCGATGCCGGCGAGCTTCGCTATCTCCATGGCGGCGGCGTCGGCTGCTACAATGAGGACGACCGTCCGACCGACCACCGCAAGCTCTACCATCACCTCACATTCTACGGCTTCCTGTTGTGCTTTGCTGCGACATGCGTCGGCACGCTCTACCACTATCTGCTCGGACGTGAAGCGCCCTATCCGTGGTGGGACCTGCCGGTTGTGCTCGGTACGCTCGGGGGCATCGGCCTCGTCGTCGGACCGATCGGGCTCTTTGTTGCCAAGAGAGACCGCGATCCTGCGCTGCTGGATGAGGGCCGCTACGGGATGGACGTCGGCTTCATCGCAATGCTGTTTCTGACCGGCATCACGGGCCTCGTGCTGCTGGTCCTGCGTGAGACTGCCGCGATGGGGCCGCTGCTGGCTCTGCATCTCGGCGCGGTGTTCGCGCTGTTCATCACCATGCCCTATGGCAAGTTCGTGCACGGCATCTACCGCTTCACGGCCCTGCTGCGCTACGCGCAGGAGCGGCGCAGAGCAAGTTAGCCTGCCGGCTCACGCCTCCTCGCACCGTCTCGAAGAATGCTGCATCGACCGTCCGCGGGGCCGTGCGCGACCGGCGTGGGCTCTCCGCGAGGCGTCAGACCAGCACGGCCTTGCGCACACGGCCGGCGTCGCCGAACACGCGCAAATACCGTTCGATCTCGGACGGCATGCCGGTCGCCTTCTCCGGATTGTCGGACAGTTTGACGGCCGGATGTCCGTCGACCGACGTCACCTTGCAGACCAGCGAGATCGGATCGAGATTGACCGAGCCGTCCGGTGGGCAGCCGACGAAATCGTTGGTGAGGTTGGTGCCCCAGCCGAAGGATAGGCGCACCCGGCCCGAAAAGTGATGGTAGGTCTCCTCGATCGAGCCGACATCCATCGCGTCGGAAAAGACGAGCAGCTTGTCCCTGGGATTGCGGCCCTTCTTCTCCCACCATTTGATGATCTCTTCGCCGGCCTGGATCGGCGGTGCGCTGTCGGGGCGGAAGCCGGTCCAGTCGGCAACCCATTCCGGTGCATCGCGCAGGAAGGCCTTGGTGCCGAAAGCGTCGGGCAGCGCGATCAGGAGGTTGCCGCCATAGGTCTGGCGCCACTGGTCGAGAATGCGATAGGGCGCGAAGCGCAGCTCCTCGTCGTCCTTGGCGAGCGCGGCCGCCACCATCGGCAGCTCGTGCGCATTGGTGCCGATCGCCTCGAGATCATTGTCCATGGCGAGCAGGACGTTGGAGGTGCCGATGAAGGATTGTCCGAGCCCTTCCTTCACCGCCTCGACGCACCAGCGCTGCCAGAGGAAGCCGTGGCGGCGGCGCGTGCCGAAGTCCGAGAGCCTCAGGTTTTCGAGCTGGCGGAGCCGCTCGACCTTGGTCCAGAGCTTGGCCTTGGCGCGGGCATAGAGCACGTCGAGCTCGAAGCGGCCGCGGCCCTTGATCGCCGAGCGCGAGCGCAGCTCGTTGAGGATCGCGAGCGCCGGAATCTCCCACATCGTGGTGTGGGTCCACGGCCCGTGAAAGTGCAGCTCGTACTGGCCTTGGACCTTGCGCAACTCGTATTCGGGTAAGCGGAATTCGGCGAGCCAGCGGATGAAGTCGGCCGAGAACATGTGGGTCTTGCCGTAGAAGGTGTTACCGGCAAGCCAGATCAGCTCTTTCTTGGTGAAGCGGATGGTGCGGGCATGGTCCAGCTGGGCGCGCAGCTCGCCCTCGTCGATGATCTCGGCGAGGCGCACATGGCGCGAGCGGTTGATGACCGAAAACGTCACCCTCTGATCCGGGTAAAATTCCCGAATCATCTGTAACATCAACAGCTTGTAGAAATCGGTATCAAGCAGGCTGCGGACGATCGGGTCCAGCCGCCAGCTGTGGTTATAGGTTCGGCTCGCAATATCGGTCACGGTCATGGCCGAATTCTAGCGTGGCGGATGCGGCGCAACCAGTGGGTTTGGCGGGGGGCAGGGCGCCCCCTGTTCATGCCCCAGCCGCGGTCGTCGCCACTGCCTCGAGCTGGCTGCGGATCCAGCGATGGGCCGGGTCCTTCTGGTAGCGCTGGTGCCAGACCATGAACATCGGCAGCTCGGCGAGCGTCCTGGCGCGCGAGGCGAGCGGAATGTGCACATGCGCGAAGTCGCGCATCAGGCCGTCCGCAAGCAGGCTCGGCATGCTCGCCAGCATGTCCGAGCCGCGCAGGAAAGACGGCACGCCGGAGAAGCTCGGCACTGATATCGCGATGTCGCGGTGGAAGCCGTTTGCCGCAAGCCTGCGATCGAAGTCGAGCCGCTCGTTGTCGGTATAGACCACGGTGACGTGGCGCGCGGCCAGATAGGCATTGCGCGTCGCCGGCGCAGAACGCGCAGTTCGGTCGTAGTAGCAGACGTAGTGGTCTCGCAGCAGGCGCTTCTGCACGATGTCGATGCCGGACGGAGGCAGCGGGCTGATCAGGAGGTCGCAACGGTTCTCGCGCAACATGGCAGGCGAGGGTGATTGCGAGGGGATCACGCGCAGATTCAGACTCTTCACCTGGGCTGCGACATGGCCGAAGAAGCGCGGCAGCAACAGGTCGCGCTGGAAATCATTGGCGGCGATCGTCAGCGACAGGAGCGCCGCTTTCGGCTCGAAGGTGACGCCGCCGGCAAAGCTCCGCATCTCGTCGATCAGCGCGCGCGCCTTGGCGGCGAGCGCCTGCGCGTGCGCGGTGGCAACGATACCGCGACCGGATTTGGCGAACAGGGGATCGCCGGCGATGCGCCGCAGCTTTTTCAGCCCGTGGCTGACGGCGGATTGGGTGAGGCCGAGCCGGGTCGCGGCCCCCGTCACCGAACCTTCTTCCAGCACGGCGAGGAACAGCGACAGCGAATGGCCGTCGAGGGCCAAATGATCGATTTCCTTCATGAGATACATTATAATTCATCTATTTATCTTGAGAATAGGCCGGCGCATCCTCTCCGATAAGCCGCGCCCGACCGGGCGCCAGAGGGAGACAACGCCAGATGACCGCCCAGGCCGCTCGTATCGCAGCCGCGCAGGACGCCGCCCGCCTCAACCGCCCCGAGCCGTTCACGCCGCCGCTTGGCGATGGCGGCTTCTTCCAGCGTGACCGTTCCATCCACCCGCCGGCGCACGCGCCCGGCTACAAATCCTCGGTGCTGCGCTCACCGCGCCAGTCATTGCTTTCGCTGGAGAACTCGATCTCGGAGATCACCGGGCCGGTGTTCGGTCACAACGACCTCGGGCCGCTCGATAATGACCTGATCCGCAACTACGCCAAGGACGGCGATCCCATTGGCGAGCGCATCATCGTGCACGGCCGGGTGATGGACGAGACCGGCCGCGGCGTGCCCAACACGCTGGTGGAGTTCTGGCAGGCCAATGCCGGCGGTCGCTACCGGCACAAGAAGGACACGTATCTGGCGCCAGTCGATCCGAATTTCGGCGGCTGCGGCCGCGCGCTGACTGACGACAGCGGCTACTACTACTTCCGCACCATCAAGCCCGGCCCCTATCCCTGGCGCAACTACGTCAACAGCTGGCGCCCGGCGCATATCCACTTCTCGGTGTTCGGCTCGGGTTTTGCGCAGCGGCTGATCACCCAGATGTATTTCGAGGGCGACCCTCTGATCCCGGTCTGCCCGATCCTCACGACGATCCCGGACAAGGACGCGCTCGACCGTCTCGTCGCCCCGCTCGATCTCAACGCCTCTACGCCGTTCGATTCGCTCACCTACCGCTTCGACGTCGTGCTGCGCGGGGCGCGCTCCACCTATTTCGAAAATCGCCGGGAAGGAAACTAAAGTCATGGCGCAGCCGCTCAACTATCTCAAGGAAACCGCCTCCCAGACTGCCGGGCCCTACGTCCATATCGGACTGATTCCGGGCATGGCCGGCTTCGACATTTTTGAGAAGAACTTCTCCAACGTGCTCGTTACGCCGGACACCAAGGGCGAGCGGATTACGCTGGAGGGCCGCGTGCTCGATGGCACGGGCACGCCGCTGCGCGACGTGCTGCTGGAGATCTGGCAGGCCAATGCGGCCGGCCGCTACAACCATCCGGCCGACCGCTCGGCTGGCGCACTGGACGAGGACTTTCGCGGCTGGGGTCGCGCGGGTTCGGATTTCGACAGCGGGCTGATCACCTTCGAGACGATCAAGCCGGGCGCGATCACCGATAAAGCGGGGCGCAAATGTGCCCCGCACGTCAACGTCTGGATCGTCGCCCGCGGCATCAATATCGGGCTGAACACGCGGCTCTATTTCTCGGATGAAGAGGCCGCCAACGCCGCCGATCCCGTTCTCAATCTGATCGAGCAGCCGGTGCGGCGGTCGACCCTGATCGCCAAGCGCAGCGAGCGCGCCGGCAAGGTCGTGTACTCCTTCACGATCAATCTGCAGGGACCCGAGGAGACTGTGTTCTTCGACGTCTGATAGCCCTCGAATCCTACGAAGGCCGGCCGCATCGGATGGTGAGGCCGGCTTTTTGCTGAGGCTCCGCGGCTGATCACCCGTTCCCGTTATTCGCCCGAGCCGATACGATGGCTTATTCTGGGGCCGGAGGAGGGCCATGGGAAAGCACTCTCGGGCAGGCGGGCCGAGCAAATCGGGCAGCCGCACGGCGAAGACGAAAAAGCGACGCAGCGCGCCGAAGACGCCTCGCGCTTTCGTTTCCGGGCGGACAAAACCTGGAGCAACGCAGCTTGCTCTCGAGCTCCAGGAAGCGAGAGAGCGGCAGGCCGCGACGGCCGAGGTCCTGAGCCTCATCTCGGACGCGCCGACTGATCTTCCGCGCGTGTTCGACCGGATCGTCAGGAATGCGGCACGGCTCTGCCAGAGCGTTCTCAGCGCCGTCTATCGCAGCGACGGCGAGCGCGTTCACCTTGTCGCCTACGACCAGTTCTCGCCGGAATCGATCGCGGCGGTGCAGACAGCCTATCCGGCGCCGATCACTAGCGGAAACCTCATCTCGGTTGCCGTTCGCGAGCGGCGCGTCGTGCACGAGCCGGACGTGCTCGTCTCCGGCGGATATAGCGAATTGCAGCGGACGTCGGGCTACCGCAGCATCCTCGTGATACCGATGCTTCGAGACGAGGTCGCAATTGGCGCCATCGCCGTCATGCGGCTCGTGCCGCAACTATTCCCCAAGGCGCAGGTCGAGCTGTTGAAGACCTTCGCGGGACAAGCGGTCATCGCGATCGAGAACGCGCGGCTTTTCACCGAGGTGCAGGAGCGCACGCGGCAATTGTCGCAATCGCTGGACGAACTGCGTGCCGCCCAGGACGGCCTCCTACAAACGGAGAAGCTCGCCGCTTTGGGACGGCTCGTGGCGGGAGTCGCGCACGAGATCAATACGCCCGTCGGCACCAGCCTGACGGTCGCCTCCGCCTTCGCCAACAAGGCCAACCGTTTTGAAGCCGACGTCGCACGCGGCGATCTGCGTCGCTCAACCCTCAACGAATTCATCGCGGCAAGCCGCGAGGCGGCATCGCAGATCATCATCAACCTCAATCACGCCGTCGATCTGATCCAGTCGTTCAAACAGGTCGCGGCCGATCGCAATGTGTCGGATCGCAGGCGCTTCGATCTTGGCGAGGTCACCGAGCAGGTCGTCAAGGGACTGCGCTCCGGGCTACGCAGCGAAAATCTCCTGGTCAGGGTCGAATGCGAACCCAATCTCGCGATGAACAGCTATGCCGGGCCTTATGGCCAGGTGCTCACCAACCTCGTGATCAACTCGGCGGTGCACGCCTTTCCGGACGGCGTGCGCGGATCGGTTCATATCGCGGCGCAGGCGCTCGGCAAGGACAAGGTCGAAGTGCTGTTTTCTGACGACGGCTGCGGCATGACCGCCGATGTCAGGCGCCAGGCGTTCGATCCGTTCTTCACGACAAGGCGCGACCAGGGCAGCACCGGCCTCGGACTGCACATCGTCCACAACATCGTGACGAGCCGTCTGGGCGGCCGGATCAAGCTGGAGACCGAGCCCGGCGGCGGGACGACATTCCGCATCATCGTGCCGCGCGAAGCCCCGCCGGAGTTCGTGGCGAAATGAACAGGGCCGGTTGATCCGGCCCCCATCCGTCACTCCATGATCGCGGTCGCGACCCCGGCACCGCGTGCGGCTCGCACGCTGTTCGCTTCAACGTCTTCGAACGCTCCGAAGACCGCGATCGGCCTTTGTTTAGGCCAAATTTCGCCAAACTGGTATTGGCCCTTAAGTGCCGGGGCAGGACTGTTCAATATGGAGTCCTGCATGTTGTTTAAATCTGTTCTTATTGCATCTTTCCTTGTCGTGACCAGTTCGATCGCTGCGGAAGCACGTCCTTCCCGCACCAACACGACACCGGAATGCAATGTGACGATGCCGTGCGACTTCTCGTTCTCTCAAGTTCGTCGCGAGAAAGTTTCGCGGGACACGCGACGAACGCACCTCGTGATGCGAGGAGCGGTCGATGACGCTCAAGCCGCCGTGACACAGGTGAATGTTTCCGGCACCCAGATCGTCAGCGGTCGCCCGTCCGGGTGTCCGCGGAGTTTCTGCGGTTGCGGGGCGGCTCTGCACGTCTTCGGCCGGATCGTCCCGGAATTGAACCTTGCGGCCAACTGGCTGCGCTTCCCACGGACATCGCCCGCACCGGGAATGGTTGCGGCCCGACGCGGACACGTCTTCGTCTTGGAGCAACACCTGCAGGGCGACATGTGGATGGCGTATGATGCCAATTCAGGTGGTCGGTCAACGCGAATTCACGCGCGGTCGCTGCGAGGCTATACCGTCGTCAACCCGCACGCGACGTAACGGCAAGTAGGTCGTTCTCCCGCGTAGAAATCATCATTCATCGCTATGGAGCTGCGCGCGAAAAGCGCGCGGCGAACGGCCGGTCGCCGCGGCGTAGACCCGGCTGAAATAGGCAGGATCCTCGAAGCCGAGCGCATAGGCGATCGTTGACACCGGCAGGTTGGTGTAGACGAGGTTGCGCCGCGCCTCTCGGATCAGCCGGTTGAGGATCAGATGCGAAGCGGTATCTCCCGTGGCGGTGCGCGTGATCCGGTTGAGATGGGTCGGCGTCACCGACAGTGCCCCGGCATAGTCAGCAACGCTCCAGCGTTCGAGATGGTGCGCTTCGAGCAGCGCCTCGAAGCGGCGGAACAGGTCGGAATCCGCTGAGCCGCCGCCGCCGCTCGTGCCGGCGAGTTCGCGTGCCACGAGGCCGATCACCGCCGCCGACAGCGCGCGCAGCACATGCGCGCGGCCGAAGTTTCGGGCTGCGTGCTCGGCAAAGATCTGCTTCATGGTGGTGCGGATCTGCGGCGTGCCGCGCACCACGGCCGATTGCGACAGCGCCGCGCGCAGCCCTTCCGAGGCGAGCAGCGCCTCGTCGAGAATTTCGGCGGCGATCGTCAGCACCCAGCCCTGGGTATCAGGCACGAAGCGGAAGCCGTGGACGTGGCCGACCGGCACGTTGACGATCTGCATCGGCTTCAGCGGCACGATGCGCCCGTCGAGCGTCGCCTCGCCGCCGCCGCGCTCGATCAGCAGCACCTGGTGCAGCCGCGCGTGGCGGTGCACGGCCAGCGTCCAATCATGCAGCACCGAGCGGGAGGCGATGGTCTCGCAGTGCACGACGTCGGGCAGATCGCCGGATTCGCCGAACAAATTGTAGACCTTGATGGCCGATGTCGAGGGGGCAGGGGGCATGTTCGAATTGTACAAGATAAAGGCCGATCCCTCCATCGGTTTGCCGCGCGAAATCTGCGAAAAACTCGTGCACGGGAGAACGGGAAAATGAAAGTTCAGGTCTGTATCATCGGCGGCGGCCCGTCGGGACTGCTGTTGTCCCAGCTCCTGCACCTGAAGGGTATCGACACGGTCGTGCTGGAGAAATACAGCCGCGACCATGTGCTAGCGCGCATCCGCGCCGGCGTGCTGGAGCATGGCTTTGCCAAGCTGATGCGCGAGGCGCAGTGCGGCGAGCGGATGGACCGTGAAGGCGAGATCCACAAGGGGTTCGAGATCGCCCATGACGGCGTGCTCTCGCATATCGACCTCCACAAGCATTCCGGTGGCAATTCGGTGCTGGTCTACGGCCAGACCGAGCTGACGCGCGATCTCTACGAGGCGCGCGACCGTCTCGGCGGCAAGGTGGTGCACAATGCCGAGGACGTCACGCCGCACGATCTGAAGTCGGACAAGCCGTTCGTGACCTATCGTGCGAACGGGGAGACCATCCGCGTCGACTGCGACTACATCGTCGGCGCCGACGGCTTCCACGGCGTCAGCCGCAAGTCGATCCCGACGGACGTATTGCGCGAATACGAGAAGGTCTATCCGTTCGGCTGGCTCGGCGTCCTGTCGCGTACCAAGCCGGTCTCGCCGGAACTGATCTATGTGAAGCACGAGCGCGGCTTTGCGCTTTGCTCGCTGCGTTCGCAGGTGCTCAGCCGC
Organism: Bradyrhizobium sp. CCGUVB23; assembly: GCF_024199885.1. Classification (NCBI taxonomy): domain Bacteria; kingdom Pseudomonadati; phylum Pseudomonadota; class Alphaproteobacteria; order Hyphomicrobiales; family Nitrobacteraceae; genus Bradyrhizobium; species Bradyrhizobium sp. CCGUVB23. The sequence goes on along the minus strand of NZ_JANADQ010000001.1, from coordinate 1,517,225 downwards.
TACTACATCCAGGTGCCGTTGACTGACAAGGTGGAGGACTGGCCCGACGAGGCGTTCTGGGGCGAGCTGAAGCGCCGTTTGCCGGGCGAGGTCGCGGCGCACCTGATCACGGGTCCATCGATCGAGAAAAGCATCGCACCCCTGCGCAGCTTCGTCGCCGAGCCGATGAGCTATGGCCGGCTGTTCCTCGCGGGCGATGCCGCCCACATCGTGCCGCCGACCGGCGCGCGCGGGCTCAACAGCGCAGCCTCCGACATCTACTATCTCTATCACGCGATGCTCGCCCATTATCAGAAGGGCGACGATTCCGGGCTCGAGGGCTATTCAGCCAAGGCGCTCGCGCGAATCTGGAAGGCACAGCGTTTCTCCTGGTGGATGACGATGCTGCTGCATCGTTTCCCCGACCGGATCGACTACGAGGACAGGCTGCAGCAGACCGAGCTGGAATATTTGCTCTCGTCCGAGACGGCGCAGCGGCTGCTCGCCGAGAATTACGTTGGATTGCCGTTCTAGGGCGCGCCGGCTTGCTTGGCGCTACTTGCCTTCCAGCGTATTCACCGGCGTCCAATCCGCGGCTGGCGGATTGGTGGCGAGTTCCTTGGCGCGCTTTGCAAACAAGGCTGATGGCGCATCGGTCGCAGCGAGGTGGTCGAAGCAAGTTGCGGCCTTCGCGAATTCGCGCGCCCGCCAATACGCAAGCCCCTCGGCATAGCCCATCGCCGCTTTCGCTTGCTCCGCCGTCTCCGCGCCTCGCGCGGCAAGCGGCTCATAGACCTTTATCGCCTCGTCGCGGCCCTTGACACGGACGGCATCGAGCTCGCGCCAGGCAAAACTGTCGGCGGTTTGCGCGACCGTCATTTCGGAGGCCATGATCGAGGTCGCAAAGTACTTGTTGGCGCCCTCGAGGCGCGAGGCGACGTTCACGGTATCGCTCATGACCGTATAGTTGAAGCGCCGGCGCGAGCCGATATTGCCGACCACGGCCTCACCGGTGTTGAGGCCGATGCGGTGCGCAAGGCTCTCGAAGGCGGCGTGGCTGCGATTGAGCTCGTCCAGCCGCGCAGTGCAGGCAAGCGCGGCACGGACGGCATTGCGGGCGTGATCGGGATCGGCGACCGGGGCGCCGAACACGGCCACGATGGAATCGCCGATATATTTGTCGACGTACCCGCCATGGCATTCGATGACGTCGGTCATGGCGGAGAGATACTCATTCATCAGCGCGACTAGCTCACCAGGTGCCATCTTCTCGGCGATCGCGGAGAAGCCGGCGAGGTCCGAGAAGAACACGGTGACGTTACGCATCTCGCCGCCGAGCGCGGGCATCTTGCCGGAAGCCACCATGCTCTCGATCACCTGTGGGGCGAGGTAGAGCGCAAAACTCCTGCGCAGGAAGCGTTCGTCGCGGTCGGCGATGACGAAACGGTAACCGATCATCATGGCGCTGGCAGCAAGCCCTGCAAGTGCCGGCTCGGTCAACGGCAAGGCATGCCCGCGGGCGAACAGGCTCACGGCGCAGGCGGTGTAGACGGCCATGATTGTAAGATAAGCGAGCACTGCGCGGCCCGGCGCAAGCAGGCAGGAAGCGAATGCGATGATCGCCGCGATGGCGATCGTGAGAACTGCCCGCATGGGAAAGCCGAGCTCGTTCACCGCATCGCGCTCCATCAGGTTGCGCACCACGGTCGCGTGCACGAAGACGCCGGCGATGTCGCGGCGTGCCATGGGCGCCGCCCGTGAAGGGGCGGGCAGCGCACAGCGCGGGGCGGGCGTTCCGTCATATCCACCGGCAAGACGCAGCGAGGTCAGCTTGCGATCGTCGACGTTGAGCACGCTGCCGAAAATGACGACCTTGCCATCGAAGGCGCGGCGGAAGAACTCACCGTCGCCTTTCTCGACGCAGGCGCGCAAATCCGCGAAGGAAAACTTCGGAACATCGCGGCCGACGCCGCGAAAATTGAGCGTCAGCGAGTTCGGCACGGCGCTCGGTATCGCATAGCCGGCGAGCGCCGTGCTGCCGTCCGGAGTAAGCTCGGGCCCTGCGCCGAGCGCGCGCGAGGCCAGCTCGACAGCCATCGCGGGAACCTGCTTGCCATCGATCGAAAAGCTCAGCGGCATTCGCCGGATGACGTCGTCGGGGTCGGTGTTGACGTTGAGCGCGCGGACATTGCCCTTTACCGCCAACTGCTGCGCGCGGAAGGGAAAGTCCGGACGCTCGTTGCTCACGACCGCGCCGAGCACGAGCTTCCCGGCATCGGATGCTTTCCGTAAAGAGATCAGGAAATCGCGGTCAAAGCCCTTCATGCGATCGCCGAGCGGCGCATCGCCAAAGGGAATCTCCGACTGTTCGATCGAACTGTGAAAGATCACGTCGAAGCCGATCACCTTAGCACCGCCGTCGACCACGGCGCCAATCACACGTCCGATCTCGCGCGTCCAGGTCAGCGTCGGCGACCCCCTGAACGGGGGGGTGTCAAGGGTTTCGTCGTCGATCGCGATGACGACGACAGGTGAGGCGGCGGCATCGCGACGATCTTGAGAAAGCCTCGCGCGCAGGGCGGTCAAGATATCGAGCGAAAGCCCTTGCAGCGTGTTGAGGGGCGGTGACGTGAAGACGGCGCCTGCGAGCAGCGCGATCACGATCGCCGCTACGATGTCCCGCCTGCCGATCCCCCGCATCGCCCCGTCGCGTGCCGCCTATTCGAGCCGCAGCAGCCGGCCGACGATCGGCGCCGCGGACGAAGTCGCTTGAGCGTCGACCTGGAAGGTGTAGCGCCGCGCGCCGAGGGTCGCGAGGTAGGTGCCGCCGGGGGTCAGCGTCTTGCCGGCCTTTGCGAAGTCGTAGAACTTGCCGGCGACCAGACTATCGCTCTTCAGCGGTACGGTGATCGTCGGCTCCTTGCCGTCCGTGCGCTCGATGACCAGCGTGCTGCCGCTCTTGGCCTGGACCAGCGGCGATACGCCGTAGATCGTGGGCAGCTTTGCCGGCGCGCCCTTCGTGTCCGAGCGCACGGTGCGGAAGGTGGTTGCTGCGCTCTGGTTGGCCTCGCGCTCGGAGAGCTGCGCGGCGTTGGCGTCGCAGGGCACCTTGACGCGCTGGACGTCACCGAGCTGCACCGAGCTTTGCTCGGCGCCGACGAGGACGACCCCGCCGGTGATTGTCTCGCGCCAGCATGATTTGAGATAGCCGAGCACCAGCGTGCCCTTTGGGCCGAGCTTGATGACCTTGCCGGGCGCCACGTAGTCCATGAACTCGACGCCGTCGACCTTGCCCTGCACGTCCTCGACGATCGCGGCCGGAGTTTCGGCCCACGCGGGCGCCGCAAGGCAAAACACGCCGGCCGTGGCACCGATCAGGCGTCTCATGGGCTTTCTCATCCAATTCAAAAGATCCTGGCGTCCCCGCGTAGCAAGGGGGCAGCCGCAGGAAATGTGACCAGAATCACTCTGGTTATTGGTGCACTTTATCCGGGATAGGTTCAATGCGAAGCACGCAGGGCGTGACGCCGCACGGTCGGCCGGGAAGCCCGTTTGGAGGCCGCCGTCAAAGCGGCCGATCGACGAGTTCGGCGACCGGCACGCCCAGCGTCTGCGACGGATACTCGCCGAACATCGCGCGGTAGTAATGCGAGAACCGTCCGAGCTCGTAGAAGCCCTGCTGCATTGCGACGGTTGCCACCGTCGTCGAGCCGGGAATGCTTTCGCGGAGGATCGAGTGGATGGTGCACAGGCGCTTGTGGCGCAGGAAAGTCACCGGTCCGACGCCGAACACTTCATTGAAGGCGCGGTGCAGCGAGCGACGCGGCACGCCGAGCGCGACGCAAATCTCCGAGATATGGACCGGACGGATGCCCGCTTCATCCAGATAATCCTCGACCTTGCGGATGATCCGTCGCGCCGACGGCAGACGCGCGTTTCCATCCGGCGGCAATGAGGACAGGACCGTCATTCCCATGCATTCGGCGATCGCTCGCTTCCAGAACTCGGCGGACGAGTCGGACAGGGCGCCGTCATGCGTTCCGAGCTGGAGCACGATCCGGCTCAGCCGGGACGCGGCGACGTGACCGACGTCGAGATCGGCGCGAAAGTGGTTCTTGTGGCGCCAGCTTTCGGGATCGGCAAGTCGCGGTTCACCGCCGAAGATCGAGGCGACCTCATCGAGGTCGAACCGCATCGCCGCATAGGCGGAGGCGCCGTGGAAGATGCCGTCATGCTCGACCAGCGGCGGCATGACCAGAACGTCGGTCGGCCGCATATCGAACGACCAGTGATTGACCCGGTCTTCGGCCGTCAGCAGCATGCCGACGATCAGCTTGTCGTCGCTTGAGATCCGCTGCGTCCGCATGCCGACGTTGAAGGAGCCGATGCTGAGCGAAAAGTCGCCGATGCCCACATGAGACAAGGTGCCGCGGAGCCTGCCGCGCCCGAGCTGCATCACGTCGACATGGGTCCCGTGGACAGCCTGATGCAGCCCTTCGAAACCGTCGAGCCTTCGCGAATCAACCAGTAGATGCGTCCCCATTCCGTGAGCGTGATGCCGAAGCGTGTTGATTCTGCGGCAAGTTCAGTCCCCTGCCATCACGGCGGCGCGACGAGCCGACGTCCGAAGTTGAGGAAAATCTTCCTTGAATTCCACATAAAGGAACTTGGGGTTGCGCGGAGCCTATTGGAAAATCTCGCCTCACGCGCTAATGCGCGGCGCCTGCACGCGACGCGTGCTGGCACGATCTGCACATCACAGCGCGCGAAAGTTGGGTTAGCCTTTGCAACCTCAAGGATATTCGTCGCGATCATCCGCTGAAGGCGGATCGCGCGCCGCAAGGCCGGCTGCGTGCGCAGAGAAAAGGAGGGGAGGGGCCATCGGCTTTCTCAAACCTCCGGCAGACATGGGAACCCGACCAATGTGCCGCCTGAGACGCGCCAACCGCAGCCGTCGAAATCGCCGAATACCACTACCCTGAGGCAGCGGGAACGATGTGGAGTCTGACCATGTTGCGGGTGGACATGGATCACTGCGTGTGGCGACCGGACGACACGCGGACCGGCGAGATGGTGTTCGTCTCCGGCGGCACCTTCCTGATGGGATCCGATCACCACTATCCCGAGGAAGCGCCGAGCCACCGCGCCTCGGTCGACGGCTTCTGGATCGATCGCACGCCAGTGACCAACCGGCAGTTCAAGGAGTTCGTCAACGCGACCGGCCATGTCACCGAAGCCCAGATCGTTCCCGACGCGAAGGATTATCCCGGCGCGGTGCGCGAGATGCTCTATGCCGGATCGCTGGTCTTCTCGCCGCTCCCGCGCATCACGGATCTGAAGGATTGGAGCCAGTGGTGGACGTTCATGCGCGGCGCCAATTGGCGGCATCCCTACGGACCGAAAAGCAACCTCAGGGGGCTCGACGATCATCCGGTCGTCCACGTCTCCTATAGCGATGCGCTCGCCTATGCGCGCTGGGCCGGCAAGGACCTGCCGACCGAAGCGGAATGGGAGTTCGCCGCGCGCGGCGGGCTCGACGGCGAGGAATTCGCCTGGGGCAACACGCTGACGCCGGGCGGCAGGCACATGGCCAATATCTGGCAGGGAAGTTTCCCTGTCCAAAACCTCGGCGAGGATGGGTTCGAGCGTACCTCGCCGGTCATGGCCTTTCCCCCGAACGGTTACGGCCTCTACGACATGATCGGCAATGTCTGGGAGTGGACCTCGGACTGGTGGTCGCCGAGGCATCAGGCCGACGCGGCGAAGCCCTGCTGCATCCCGCTCAATCCGCGCGGCGGCCGCGAGGAGGCGAGCTTTGATCCATGTCAACCAAGCATCCGCATTCCCCGTAAGGTCCTGAAAGGCGGATCGCATCTTTGCGCACCGAACTATTGCCGCCGCTATCGCCCCGCTGCGCGTCATGCGGAACCGGTCGACACGTCGACGTGCCATGTCGGATTCAGGTGCGTGGTGCGGATGCCGGCTTCTGCGCCCTCGCCGCCGCCTTCTGGAAAGTAACGAGTGCCGAATGGATGACGAAGTCAAAGACAAGGGCAAGGCTGCGGCAAACTCGGCTGTCAGAAGCCGGAGACCGCTGCTTCGCGGCCTGCTTACAGCGGCTCTGGTCGCGACAAGTGTGTCTCCCTTCGTCAAGTCGCCTGCAAACGCACAGCAGCCGACTACGGCAAAACCCAACATCCTCGTCATCTTCGGCGACGACGTCGGCCAGTCCAACATCAGCGCCTACACCCGCGGGCTGGTCGGGTACAAGACGCCGAACATCGACCGCATCGCCAATGAAGGCATGATTTTCACCGACTACTATGCGGAGAACAGCTGCACGGCCGGCCGCTCGACGTTCATCACGGGTCAGGTTTGTCTGCGCACCGGCCTGTGCAAGGTCGGTATTCCCGGCGCGGCCGTCGGCCTGCAGGACCGCGACGTCACAATCGCCCAAGCGCTCAAGCCACTTGGCTATGCAACGGGGCAATTCGGCAAGAACCATCTTGGCGACCGGGACGAATTCCTGCCGACGAAGCACGGATTCGACGAGTTTTTTGGCAACCTCTATCACTTGAATGCGGAGGAGGAGCCGGAGCGTCCCTACTATCCCAAGAACGATACCACCTTCACCAAGAGCAACTCGCCGCGTGGCGTGCTCAAGGCGTCCGCCGATGGCAAGATCGAGGATACCGGGCCGCTCAACCGCAAGCGCATGGAAACGGTCGACGACGAGACGACGGCGGCGGCGATCGATTTCATGCAGCGGCAAGCGCGGGCCAACAAGCCATTCTTCACCTGGATGAACACGACGCGCATGCACGCGTTCACCCATGTGCGCGCATCGATGCAGGGCCAGAGCGGCATGCCGGGCAATGAATACGCAGATGGCATGATCGAGCACGACGGCGACGTCGGCAAGCTGCTCAAGGCGCTGGACGATCTCGGCATCGCCAACAACACCATCGTCGTCTACACGACCGACAATGGTCCCAATCAATGGTCTTGGCCGGACGCCGCGACGACGCCGTTCCGCAGCGAGAAGGACACGAACTGGGAAGGTGCGTTCCGCGTTCCCGCCATGATCCGGTGGCCCGGCCGCATCAAGGCCGGCGATGTCTCCAACGAGATGGTTTCCGGTCTCGACTGGTTCCCGACGCTGCTCGCCGCGGCCGGTGATGCCGACATCAAGGATCGGCTCCTGAAGGGTACCGATCTCGGCGGCAAGACCTTCAAGGTCCATCTCGACGGCTACAATCAGCTGCCCTACCTGACCGGCCAGCAGCCGAAGTCGGCACGCAGCGAATTCTACTATTTCAACGATGACGGCAACATGGTCGCTTATCGCTATAACGACTGGAAGATCGTGTTCTGCGAGCAGCGTGAGCCCGGCGGTTTCGTGGTCTGGGCCAACCCGTTCACCTGTTTGCGCGCACCGAAGGTGTTCAACCTGCGGATGGATCCTTTCGAGCGCGCCGACATTGTGTCGGATCAATATTATGACTGGTTCGCGAAGAACGCCTATCTGATCCAGTATGGTGTCTGGCGCGTGGCGCCGTTCCTTCAGACCTTCAAGGAGTATCCGCCAAGCCAGCGGTCGGCGAGCTTCAGCATCGATCAGATGATCGATGCGCTGATGAAGAGCCTCGACAAGACGGCACCGAAATAGCCAGCGAGCACAAGCGCTCCGGTCGCCGATCCGGACGGCCGGAGACCATTCTCATCGGCGGACAGCCATGCCTGATCTTAGGATGAACCGGCCGCAAACCGTGACAGAGCCGGGAAGCACGACGAAATCGGCGGCCCGTGATTCCGTGCTCGAGCTCAAGTCGCGCATCGCAAAGGCGGTGCTGGGCCAGGATCACCTGGTCGAGAGCATGCTGATCGGCCTGCTCGCCAATGGCAACATGCTGATCGAGAGCCTCCCCGGCCTCGCCAAGACCCGCGCGGTCAAAACTCTTGCAAAGAATCTCGCGGCCGATCTCTCGCGCGTGCAATTTACGCCGGACCTGTTGCCGTCGGATGTGACGGGTGCGGAGATCTACGTCCAGACCGACAGGGGTGGCCAGTTTCAGTTCCAGAAGGGGCCGATCTTCGCCAACCTCGTGCTCGCCGACGAGATCAACCGCGCGCCGGCCAAGGTGCAGTCCGCGCTGCTAGAAGCCATGGAGGAGCGCCAGGTCACCGTCGCCGGCAAGACCTACAAGATGCCCGATCTGTTCATGGTGCTCGCGACCGAGAACCCGATCGAGCAGGAGGGTACTTACCCGCTTCCCGAGGCGCAGCTCGACCGCTTCCTGATGCACGTCGTCATCACCTATCCCGACGAGGCGATCGAAGGCGAAATCATCGCGCTCAATCGGGCCGAAAACGCCCAGAAGCCGAAAGACCACGCAGCCGAGCCGCCGCCGATCCCGCAACAGGCGATCCTGGATGCGCGCGGCGAGATCGACGGCATCTTCGTCTCCGATCTCGCGCAGAAATACATGGTCGACGTGATCTACGCGACGCGCTTTCCCGGCCGCTACGGCGAGCCCCTGAGCAAATGGATGCAGGTCGGCGCCAGCCCGCGCGGCAGCCTCGCGCTCGACCGCTGCGCCCGCACCCGGGCCTGGCTCGACGAATACGACTTCGTGACACCCGATCATGTCCGCGCCGTGATCCATGACTGCCTGCGGCACCGGATCATCCTCAGCTATGAGGCGGTGTCGCAGGGCGTTACGCCCGACCAGGTGATCGACAAGATCACTGAATTGGTCGCAGCAGCCTGAGGCCAGGATGACCGGGACATCAGCAAAAACGCCAGGTGTCTATGTCGGTCTCGACGATCTGATCGCGCTCGAATATCGCGGACGCAAGATCTCGTTCCTGCCGCGCCAGCCGGTGCACAGCCTGCTCTCGGGCCGCTTCGCCTCGCGCATGCGCGGTCGCGGCCTGAACTTCGAAGAGATCAGGGATTATCGCGCCGGCGACGACGTCCGCTCGATTGACTGGAAGGTGACGGCGCGGCTGCGCAAGCCGCATATCCGCGTCTTCAACGAGGAGCGTGACCGGCAGACCATTCTCGTGGTCGACCAGCGCTTGTCGATGTTCTTCGGCAGCCGGCGCGCCATGAAATCGGTGACGGCGGCAGAGGCCGCGGCGATCGGGGCATGGCGGGTGCTCGGCGTCGGTGATCGCGTCGGCGCCGTCGTGTTCGGCGATCGTGATCTCGTCGAGGTAAGGGCACGGCGCAGCCGGGCGACCGTGCTTCAGATCCTGGCTGCCATCGTCACGTACAACGAGGCGCTCGGCGTCGGGCGCGGCCTGGTCTCCGCTCCGGCCATGCTCAACACTGCGCTCGATCATGCGAGGCGCCGGGCACCACATGATGCCGCCGTGGTCATCATCAGCGATTTCGACGGCGCGGACGATGCCACGCGCGAGATGGTCGCCGCCATGGCCCGGCACAACGACGTGATCGCCGCGCTGGTCCATGACCCCCTGCAAAGCGACTTGCCGCCTTCAGCCAGCATGACCGTGACCGATGGCGAATTGCAGATCCGGCTCGAAGTTGGACGCCACAGCGTCCGCCAGAGCGTATCGCAGGCCACGCAGGAGCGGCTGAAAGGCATCTTTTCCTGGACGCACGAACTCGGGGTACCCGTGTTGCCGCTCAGCGCCTCAGAGGATACCGCTGGCCAGGTTCGTCGTCTTCTTGGCGGCTTGTCGGCCCATCACGGCGCAGGCGCCGGCTACAATCGGACGGAGGCGGCGCTTGGCTGAAGCTCCATCCACGACAGCCGATCCCGTTGCCGGCCTGATCGACTTTCCGCTGCCGCGTGAGGTGAGCCTCTGGCCGCAGACCTGGGAGGCGCGGCTCGCAATTGTCCTGCTGCTCGCCGCCATCGTCGCGGGCGTGTGGCGCTTTGTGCATCTGCGCCGCGTCAACCGCTACCGACGGGAAGCGCTCGCGGAGCTCGATCGGATCGAGCACGCCGGCAAGACCGGGCCGACTGAGCTGCTCTCGAAGCTGACCGTGCTGGTGCGGCGAACCGCGCTCGCGGCCTTTCCGCGCGAGCAGGTGGCGCCTCTGGTCGGGTCGTCCTGGCTCTCCTTCCTCGATCGCAGCTATGGCGGCGAGGAATTCGCCGGCGGCGTAGGCCGCCTGCTCGTGAGCGGGCCTTATCAGCAAAGTCCGCCTGATAGGGCCGAGCTGCAATCGCTGGTCCGTCTCGTCCGCCGCTGGATCAGGGGGCACCATGCTTGAATTCGCCTGGCCCTGGCTGCTCGCTTTGTTGCCTCTGCCGATCCTGGTGTGGTGGCTGTTGCCGCCATACCGGGCGCGCCAAGCCTCTGTTCAGGTGCCTTTCTTCGAGCGGCTGGCGGCTGCGACCGGACAGACGCCGCAGCGGGGCGCTGTCGTGCTGGAACGCCGCGCGGTGCAGATGATCGTGGCGGCGGTAATCTGGACGCTGCTTGTTGTGGCACTGGCGTGGCCGCAATGGGTCGGCGATCCCGTGACACGCGATGTCTCCGCGCGCGATCTGATCCTTGCCATCGACATATCCGGGTCGATGGATCAGCGCGACTTCAAGACGTCCGACGGCACGACGCTCACGCGGCTCGACGGGGTCAAGCGCGTCATCAAGGATTTCATCGCGCGCCGCAAAGGCGACCGCATCGCGCTGATTCTGTTCGGCACCAAAGCCTATGTGCAGGTTCCGTTCACGCAGGACCTTCAGACGGCGCAGCAACTGCTCGACCAGAGCGCGGTCGGCATGGCCGGCCAGCAGACGGCGATCGGCGACACCATCGGGCTTGCCATCAAGACGTTAGCGGCCAGCACGGCGAAGCAAAAGCTGCTGGTCCTCCTGACCGACGGCAACGACACGGCGAGCCGGGTGCCGCCCGAACACGCCGCCGACATCGCCCGCCAGAATGACGTTACGCTCTACACGATCGGCGTCGGCGATCCCGCGGCCTCGGGCGAGAACCGCGTGGACCTCAGCGTTCTCCAATCTGTCGCGGCCACGACGGGTGGTCACTTCTTCCGCGCCGAGGACGGCGCACAGTTGCAGGCGATCTATGCCGACATCGACCGCCTCGCGCCGGCAAAGCTTCAGACCCAATCGTGGCGGCCGAAGCTGCCGTTGTTTCAGTGGCCGCTGGGAGGCGCGGTGATGCTTGGACTGCTCCTGTGGATCGCGCTTCTCCTCGGCAGCGAATGGCGCCGGATCAGGACCTCCAGCCATGCATGACGTTGCCGCAATCTCCTTCCACATCTTGCGTCCGCTCTGGCTGCTCGCGCTGATCCCGCTCGCCATCGTGTTCGCGGTGCTGCTGCGGCGGCAGAATGTGCGCGCACAATGGGGAAATGTGATCGCGCCGCACCTCCTGACGCATCTTATCGTGCGGCCGCAGCAGGGGCGCCACATCAATCCGCTCTATCTCGTTGCGGCGGCCCTGATGCTCGGCATCATCGCGCTGTCCGGTCCGACCTGGCGGCGCGAGCTGCCGCCCTTCGTCGAGGACAAGGCGCCGCTGATGGTCGCGCTCGCCGTCGATTCCTCGATGGGCGCGACCGACGTCGCGCCGTCGCGACTCGAACGCGCCAAGCAGAAGATCAGTGATCTCCTCGCAGCGCGTGCCGGCGCCCGCACCGGGCTCATCGCTTACGCCGGGACCGCGCATCTGGTGATGCCGCTGACCGATGACCGTTCCGTCATCGCGCCGTTCCTGGCCGCGCTTGCGCCGGGATTGATGCCGGCGGATGGCAAGAACGTCGCGCGCGCGATCGCCCTGGCGGCGGAATCACTCGCGACCGAGCCGGTCGCCGGCACCATCCTCCTGGTCGCAGATGATCTCGGGACCGTGGATGCGGCCACGGTCCGGCAAGCGGCCGGGCGGAACAATCTCGTCGTGCTGGCGGTGAACGCGGACACACCATCGCTGCCGGCCGGCACGGATGTCGTGCAGGTCAGTGTCGACGGCTCGGACGTCGTGCGACTGGAGCGCCGGATCGAAACACGCTTCCAGGCCGCGCAAGGTGATGCGTTCGGCACACGATGGCAGGATGAAGGCTACTGGCTCTTGCTGCCGCTCGCATTCCTCAGCGTGATCTGGTTCCGGCGCGGCACGACGGTCGCCTGGGCGCTTGCCCTGATCATCGTGATGCATGCGCAGTCCGCGAGGGCGGAAGAGACCCATCGTTTCGTCAATCTGTGGCTGACGCCGGATCAGCAGGGGCGGCTTGCGTTTGACCGTGGTGACTATGCCGCCGCGAAAAATCTGTTCGCCGATCCGATGTGGCGCGGCATCTCGGCCTATCGTGCGTACGACTTTCTCGCCGCTGCCGAGGAATTTTCGCGCGTTGAGACGCTGGAGGGCAAATTCGCGCTCGGCAATTCGCAGGCGCAGAACCACGCCTATGAAAAGGCTCTCAAGGCCTATGACGACGTGCTGAAGGAGCAGCCCGGCAATGCCGCCGCAAAGACCAACCGGGCCATCGTCCAGTCTGCGCTGGATGCGCAAGAAGCGAAACGCCGCAAGCAGGAGCAGGACGACAGTGCACCGCCGGACGAGAAGGCCGACGAGATGAAAGTCGATCCCAAGCAGAAGGGCGGCAAGAAGATCGCGGTCACGCCGGAGGACGTCACCACCTCCGGCGCAGCCGAAGCCTGGATGCGTCAGGTCCAGACCTCGCCTGCGGATTTCCTCAAGCTGAAATTCGCGATCCAGGCGGCCGCTCCGGAACAGGGGAGGGCGTCGCGGTGAGAGGTTGGATTGGCTCCATCGCCCTGCTGCTCGCGGCAGTGCTCCCGTCGCAAGATGACCGCGCGCAGCAGGCGGCTGCGCCCGAGCCGATCGTGCAGGTGACGATCGATCCGCCGCGCGTCGTGGTGGGACAGCAGACCACGCTTGCGATCTCAACCATGGCGCCGAACTACATGACATCGCCGCCCGAACTGCCCGGCTTCCAGGTCCGCAACGCAGTGACCCGGCAACTGCAAAGCGTCAACACCAGCGATCAGCGGGACGGTGTGTCCTACGCCGGTGTGCGCTTCGAATACGCCATCTCGCCGCAGGAGCCGGGCTCGTACGCCGTCGCCGACCAGAGCGTGAAGATCAAATATGCCGCCGAGCCGCCGGTCACGCGCGAGGTGACCATCGCGCTGCCGCGCGTGTCGTTTGAAGCGTTCATCCCGGACGCGGCGGGCGCGCTTCAGCCGTTCGTATCGGCGAGCAGCCTGACCGCGGAACAGGAGATCCAGCGTTCGTCGGTTGAGCTCAAGGCCGGCGACGCCCTCATCCGAACAGTGACGATCAAGGCGGAGGGTACGCCTGCGATGCTGCTGCCTCCTCAGCAATTCCTTGCCGTCGATGGACTGCGGCTCTATCCGGCGCAGCCGAAGCTCGAGGACAGGATTGACGGACGAACCGACGTCATGACGTCGACCCGCGTCGATTCGGCGACATACATGCTGGAACGGGCGGGCGAATATTCGCTGCCCGCAATCGAGATCGGCTGGTGGAGCACCGCGAACCGCAAGGTTGAACGGATCCACCTCGATGCTGTGCCTCTCGCGGTTGCCGCCAGCGCCGGGGCCATGAGCCAGATGCCCATCGATCGATCGGGGCGGGCATGGACATGGTCCGGCATCCGCGACCTCGTCGCGGATCACTGGCTGATCGCGTTGCTCGCAGCTGTTATCGCTGCAGGCCTTGGCCTGGTCGCGCCGCGCGTGATCAGGCGCATCGCCGCCGACCATCGCCGCCGCCACGAGGCCTATCGCCGGTCGGAGATCTTCGCCTTCAATCGGCTCCGCCGCGCGATCCGCCATCGCGACGCAAGAGCATCGTATTTCGCGCTGCTTGAATGGCTGCCGCATCTCAATGCGACGCCGCCTTCGAACACGGCTGGAGCCTTCAAGGCGGTCGCAGGCGATCCGGTGCTGGACCATCAGATCGGCGCGCTCGAGAGCGCGCTGTTCGCAAATAGGCGTGATCCGGCCTCCTGGTCTCCTCGCCAATTGCTGCACCACGTCGCCGCCGCCCGCCGCAGCCTGCGCCCGCGCGCCAGGCGCCGCGACACGACGGGTCTACCCCAACATCTGAATCCGGTCGGGACTACGAACGTTGCTGCGTATGGCAGCAAAAAGCCCGCCAGATGAGCGAAGCACAAGGAGAGCACTCAGACGGAACGGACGATCATCATTCGGTATCAACAGCGCCAACCATCATCGAATAAGATCAAGGAGCGTCGAATGACCAGTGAGACGAAGAAGCAGGATAATGCCGTTGCCGATTCCACCTGTAGCGACAATTCAGCAATTCATCGTCGGGCCGTGCTGCTCGGCACATCGTCGATCGTCGCAGCGGCGGCGCTGACATCGCAGGCGCTCGCGCAGGCCCAGAAGGCTGCGCCGGCCCAGGCGCCCGCCGGCGATCGCAAGCCCAATATCCTCGTCATCTTCGGCGACGACATCGGCATTCCCCAGATCAGCGCCTACACCATGGGCATGATGGGATATCGCACGCCCAACATTGACCGCATCGCGCGCGACTGAGCCATCTTCACCGATTCCTACGGCCAGCAGAGCTGCACGGCTGGCCGTGCCTCCTTCATCCTCGGCCAGGAGCCGTTCCGGACTGGCCTGCTCACGATCGGCATGCCCGGCGATCCCCACGGCATCCAGGACTGGATGCCGACGATCGCCGATGTCATGAAGACGCAGGGCTACGCCACCGGCCAGTTCGGCAAGAACCACCTCGGCGATCGCGACGAGCATCTGCCGACCAAACATGGCTTCGACGAATTCTTCGGCAATCTCTACCATCTCAACGCGGAGGAGGAGCCGGAAGGCTATTTCTATCCGAAGGATCCGAACTTCCGGAAGCAATACGGCCCGCGCGGTGTCATCAAGGCGTCCGCGGACGGGAAGATCGAGGACACCGGCCCCCTGAACACCGCGCGCATGCCGACGGTTGACGAGGAGTTTCTCGGCGCCGCTAAGGATTTCATCGGGCGTCAGGCCAGGGCCGACCGGCCATTCTTCTGCTGGTTCAATTCGACGCGGATGCACGTGTTCACGCACCTGAAGAAGGAGTCGCTCGGCAAGACGGGCAAGGGTATCCATGCCGACGGCATGGTGGAGCACGACGGAATGGTCGGCGAGCTTTTGAAGCAGCTCGACGATCTCGGCATCGCCGACAACACGATCGTTCTCTATACGACTGACAATGGCGCAGAGATCGCGCTTTGGCCGGATGGCGCCATGACTCCGTTCCACGGCGAGAAGGGCACCACGTGGGAAGGCGGCATGCGCATCCCGATGATGGTGCGGTGGCCGGGCGTCGTGAAGCCGGGCACGCAGTACAACGAGGTCATCTCGCTGATCGACTGGTTCCCGACGCTGTGTGCCGCGGCCGGAATTTCGGACATCAAGGAGAAGATGAAAACGGGATTTACCGCCAATGGAAAGAACTTCAAGGTCCATCTCGACGGCTACAACTTCCTGCCCTTCTTCAAGGGGGAGACCACCACCGCGCCGCGCGACACGATCTACTATTTTGATCAGGGCGGCAATCTGAATGCCATCAGGTGGAACGACTGGAAGCTGAGCTTTGCAACAGCGTCCAAGGGAAACATCGCGACCGCGACCCGCGAAGTGCCCTCATGGTCGCTGATCGCAAACTTGCGCATGGATCCGTATGAGCGCGGCCTGGAGGAAGGCGGAGGCGGCATCGATTTCCTTGCTCGGAATATCTGGCTGATCGTGCCCGTGCAGGGGAAGATCAAGGAGTTCTTCTCCGACTTCGACCAGTTCCCATACCAGGAAGGCAGCTCGCTGAACGCGAGCGGCATCAATTACGGCCTGCTCCGGCAACAGGCCGCCCTGAAGCGGCTCAACGAGCTCGAGCGCATGAAGCCACAATAGTGCGCAGGCGACGGGAAGGACGGGTGCGATGTTCGTTCGGTTCGGCAGGCAACAATCGGACGAGCAAGAAGAGGTGCGACAATGTCGGATCATACGCCCGCATGTGCTGGTACTGTACCGATCCGTCCCGGACGCAGGGCTTCTGGAACTATTGCCAATAGTGGCGGCGCTCCGATGAAAGCGAGGCGACCGTCATGAGCGGCTATGACATCTTCGCCTGGATCGTGCTGGTGATCCTGCTTGCCAGCGCGATCGGCGTCGTCTGCATCGCCGGCTGGCTGCCAGGGCACATCGCCAAATCGCGCAACCATCCTCATGCGCAGGCCGTGACCGTCGCCGGCTGGATCACGCTGTTCTTCGGCTTCGCGCTGTGGCCGATCGCGTTGATCTGGGCCTATGTCGACGTGCCGGCGCGCAAGGCGGGAGATGCGTGATGGCGATCGCGATCCTCAATACCTATCTCGTGCTGCTCTTCCTGCTGGTGCACTTCAAGATCGTACGCTTCAACCTGTTCTGGAAAGCGTCACCTGCGATCGTGATGGGGCTCGTGCTGTTGGGGTTGCTGATCCCGATGGGGTGGGGAGCGCCGCAGGGCGACGCGCTTGTTGTGCGTAATGCGGTGTCGATCGTACCTGATGTGGCGGGTGAGGTGACGGATGTCCCGGTCGTCGCTAACGTACCGCTCAAATCCGGCGACGTTCTGTTCAAGATCGACCCGACGCCGTACGCGGCGCAGGTCAAGGCGATCGACGCGCAGTTCAAGCTCGCCAAGACGCGCCTCGGCCAGATGACGCAGCTCTACGAGCGCGACGCCGGCCGCGGTTTCGACGTCGAGCAGCGCCAGTCCGAGGTCGATCAGCTCTCAGGCCAGCTCGAGGCCGCGCAGTGGAATCTCGACAAGACGGTCGTGCGGGCACCGACCGACGGCTACGTCACCAATCTCGCGCTGCGCAAGGGCGCGCGCGTCGCCAATCTGCCGCTGTCGCCGGTGATGGCCTTGATCGACACCTCCAACACCATCATCGGCGTCCAGATCAACCAGATCGACGCGCGCTATGTCGCGCCGGGGCAGGAGGTGGAGGCCACCTTCAAATTTGCACCCGGGAAGATTTTTCCTGGCAAGGTCGAGAGTGTGCTGCAGGCGATCGCGACCGGACAGGCGCAGACGTCGGGCACGGCCGTCGTGCCAAAGGCGATCGAGGCCGCGCCCTTCATCGTGCGGGTCAGGCTCGACGATGCCGATTTCGCCACGCGCCTGCCGGCCGGCAGCGCCGGCACGGCGGCGATCTACACGGATCGCCTCAAGCCGACCCATGTGGTCCGTCGCGTTATCCTGCGCCAGGTCGCGATCCTGAATTACGTCAATCCGTTCTGAGGGAGTGCAGCATGATGAGAGCCATCATCGGAGCCGTCGGCATCGCACTGATGACCACGAGCGCATACGCGCAAAGCATGTCGCCGGACGAACTCGCGGCGCGCAACATCCAGCGCCGGGCGGTCGAGGCGATGATCTGGGCGATGCCCGCGGTCAACACTGATCTGATGCTCCAGGCAATGCTCGGCAGCACCAAAGCCAAGGTCAACGAGATCGTCTACTGGTCGAGGCCGGTGAATTGGAAGAACCAGACGCTGACGCCCAACCCCGATTCGATCTACTTCATGTCGTTCTGGAACGTGAAGGATGGGCCGATCGTGCTGGAGATTCCGCCGGCGCAGGGCGGCTCGATCGCAGGCAACATCGTCACCGCCTGGCAGATGCCGCTGGAGGATGCCGGCCCCGCGGGCGCCGATCAGGGGCAGGGCGGCAAGTATCTGATCCTGCCGCCCGGTTACAAGGGTGAGGTGCCCTCGGGCTACATCGGGCTTCAATCCGACACCTTCAGCGGCTTTGCGCTGCTGCGCTCCAACCTCGCTAGCCACGCCGACGCCGATATCGCGAAGTCGGTCGCCTATGGCAAGCAGGTGAAGATTTATCCGCTCGCGCAGGCGCAAAACCCGCCGCCGACCAATTTCACCGACGCTTACGATATCCTGTTCGATTCCACGATTCCCTACGATGCGCGCTTCTATCGTAGCCTCGATCGCGTCGTGCAGAACGAGCCTTGGCTCGACCGCGACCGTGCGATGATCGATCAGCTAAGGTCGATCGGCATCGAGAAGGGCAAGCCGTTCAATCCCGATCAGAAGAACGCCGCGATCCTGGACGATGCTGCGCATGAAGCGCACGCGCTGCTGTCGCAGCGATACGATGCTGGTTTTCCCGTGATTAATCCCGGCATCCGCTGGTTCCCGGCGGCGATGCCCGAGATGGTAAAGGCGGCGCAAGGGGGCTACGCTGATCCCGACAGCTATCCGATCGACGCGCGCGGCGTCACCTACACGCTCGGCTTTACCGGCATCAAACGGCTCGGCACCGCGCAGTTTTATCTCATGGTCGCAAAGGACAAGGATGGCCAGGATTTCGACGGCGCGACGACCTACCGCCTGACCGTGCCGGCGAATGCGCCGGTCAAGCAATACTGGTCGACGACGGTCTACGACCGCGAGACGCACGCGCTGGTGCGCAACACGCCGAGCGCCAGCCGAGCCTCGATCAGCCCCGGCATCCAGAAGAACGCCGACGGCTCCATCGACGTCTATTTCGGCCCGAAAGCGCCGGACGGCAAGGAAGCCAACTGGGTGCCCACCGACCCGGCTCGAAAATTCGAGCTGCTGTTCCGCCTCTACGGGCCCGAGAAGCCGCTGTTCGACCATAGCTGGAAGCTACCCGACGTCGAGCGGGTCATCACCACAATCGGAGGTGCCACGAAGTAGTGGGCCGCGCAGTCATTTGGACAGGTTGGGTGAATGCAATGACAAAATGGGGAAACACGATATGGCGGTACAAATCCGACAGGCTGCACTCGCGGCAGCGCTCGCAGCGAGCGGCTTCGCGGCTCAGCCTACTCTGGCCGACTCCGGCGGCGTCAGCTTCTGGCTTCCCGGCATCTTTGGCAGCCTAGCCGCTGTGCCCACGGTGCCGGGGTGGGCCTACTCGACGATCTATCTCCATCTCCAGGGCAATGCCGGGGCGGGGCAAAACTTCGTCACCAGCAACGGCGTGCGCGGCTCGGTCGTCGCCGGCATCAATGCCCATGCCGACGCACTCGTGCAGGGCGTCACTTACACCTCGCCGATGTCCGTGCTCGGGGGACAGGCCGCCTTCACGGTGCTCACGGCGCCCGGAAATGTCGGCGTCGGCATTGACGCTACGCTGACCGGGCCGAGGGGAAATACCATCTCGGGGACTGCGAGCGACAATCGCACGACGCTGACCGACGTGTTCTATCAGGGGAGCTTGAAATGGAATCAAGGTGTCCACAATGAGATGTTCTACGTCACCGGCAATATCCCGAGCGGCACTTACGATCCCAACCGCCTGGCCAATTTGAGCTTCGGCTTTCCGGCTGTCGATGCGGGCGCCGGCTACACCTATCTCGACCTGAAGACCGGGCACGAGTTCTCGGTCGTCGGCGGGCTCACCTACAGCTTCATGAATCCGTTCCTTCAGTACCAGAACGGCATCGACTTCCACGTCGAGTGGGCGGCCTCGCAGTTCGTCAGCAAGAACGTGCAAATCGGCGTGGCGGGTTACTTCTTCCAGCAGCTCACCGACGACAGCGGTCCGGGCGCGAAGCTCGGCGGCTTCAGAGGGCGGGCGATCGGCCTCGGCCCGCAGATTGGATTCATCATTCCGCTATCTGAAGGTTATCAGGGCTATCTGAACGTCAGAGGTTACAAAGACCTCGACGTTGAGAACCGCCCCAACACCTGGACGGCGTGGGTTACCTTTGCGGTGTCGCCGGCGCCGCCAGAGCCAGCGGCGCCGAAGCCGATCGTGCGCAAGTATTAGGGGAGGGCGCCACGAAGTTTTTCGCAGACCAGTCCGCCCGCCCGTTCCGGATCGGCTTCCGGGCCTCGATCATCGCCGTGTTCGTCGCGGTGGTGCTGATCGTCGGCCTCACGCTGGTCTATTTGAGTTTTGCGCGCGTTACCGCGATCACCCGGGCCGCGGCAAGCAGCTTCATTGAGAAGGCGGCCCAGCTCAGCGCCGATCACATCGACGAGAAGTTCAAGACGGTACGGGACAATCTCGGGGTTCTGGCAGGGTTGCCCTCGATCCAGGCAGCAGGCATCGCGGACAATCCGCGGCTCTACGCCGTGCTGGCGTCCATGCTGCGCAACAATCCGCAGCTCTTCAATCTCTATGTCGGCTATGATGACGGATCGTTCCTCGAGATGGACGTCATCGACCGCGCGCAGCCAGCCTTCAGGGAGAGCCTCGCTGTCGACGACAGCGCGGCATTCCGGCTCGTCGTGATCGCACCCGGTGCGCCGTCGCGAACGACCTTTCTCTCCGAAGCGCTGGTCGCGGTGGCCGAACGTGCGGGACCGGCCGACTACGATCCGCGGCTGCGGCCCTGGTACGTCGAGGGCTTGGGAAATAACCAGACGCTCCTCACGGGGCCCTACATCTTCTACGCGACCGGTGAGCCCGGCTATACGCTGCGCATGCCGCTCAGGCAGGGCAGGGCCGGCGTCATTGCTGCAGACGTGCTGCTCAACCGCTTCGAGGAGATGCTGGCAGAGCAGCGGCTCGGGGAATCCGGATTGACCTTCCTCTTCAATGACGTGGGCCGGATCGTCGGCCATCCCGACATGCGTCGGCTGATGAAGGACAGGTCCGGGCCCGGCAACGATCTGCCGGCGCTGGACGCGATCGGGCTTCCCGGCCTCGTCGCGGCGGTTCACGCATGGCGCGGCGGCGCGCCGGCGCAGCAGTTCTTCGCGGGGCCAGGTGGGCGGACCTACGCCGTGGCGTTTCATCCGATCAAGACCACCGGCGAGGCCGACGTCAGGCTCGCCGTGATGGCGCCGCCCGACGAGTTCTTCTCACGGATCATCGCCGAGCGGCGGGCGCTGTTCGCGCTGGCGATCGCCTTCGTCGGTGCCACTCTGCCGTTTGCGTTCTGGCTGGGGTCTCTGATGGCGCGGCCCCTGCGCAAGCTCGCGCGCGAGACCGACGAGATCCAGCGCTTCGAGATCGCCGAGCGCCCGCGCGTTCACTCGGTCATCGCCGAGATCGAAGAGCTCGGCCGCTCGGTATTCACCATGCGCAGCGTCGTGCGCAGCTTCGCGAGCTTCATCCCACGGCAGATCGTGCGGCAATTGATCCAGTCCGGATCGTCGCTCAGCCTCGGCGGGACGCGGCGTGAGATCACCGTGATGTTCACGGACGTTGCCGATTTCACCGCGAAGACCGAACGCGCCGACCCCTCGCGCGTGATGATCTATACCTCGCGTTATTTCGCGGCGCTGTCGTCGATCATCATGGATCACCACGGCACCATCGACAAGTTCATCGGCGACGCCGTGATGGCGTTCTGGAATGCGCCTGCGGATGATCCAGACCACGTGAGGCATGCCTGCCGGTCCGCTCTTGCCTGCGTCGACCGCAGCGCGGAGTTGAACGAGACTTTCGCAGCTGAAGGATGGCCGCCTTACGAGACCCGCTTCGGCCTGCACACCGGAGATGCGGTGGTCGGCAATATCGGCTCGTCGGATCGCATGAACTACACCGCGCTCGGCGCCACCATCAATCTTGCGGCGCGGCTGGAGCAGCTCAACAAGAGCTACGGCACGCAAATGCTGGTCAGCGAGGCCGTCAAGGAGCGCGCGGAGCCTGATTTCGTGTTTCGCAAGGTGGACCGGATCAGGCCGAAGGGATTTGCGCAGGCCGTGACGATCTTCGAGCTCAGATGCGAGCGGACAGGCGACGTCGCCGCGGAATTTGCCTTCTGCCAGCGCTGGGATGACATCGACCGGCTTCTGGAAGAGGACCGGCCAACGGCCGTGGCCGACATCGCCGCGTTTCTCCGGCAATATCCGGGCGACGGCGTTGCGCAATTCCACGTCCGCCGGCTCTCCGCCGCCAGCGAATCGACAATGGATCATCAGCCCGAAAGCCGAAGCTCCCGGGGTGACTTGCCCGTCCACCGTCGGCAGGCGTGACTGAAGGAGCTCACCTCCTCGAAACCGAGAAGCCAAGCGATCCTCGAAATCGACATGCCATCTTCATCCAAATAGCGGACGGCCAAGCTCGCCTTGAGTTGCTGCAGGATCTCGGTAAAGGTCACGCCGTCCTCGGCAAGCCTCCGCACCAGCGTCCGCTCGCTCATCCCGAGCTTCCTGGCGACAACACTCGCCTTGGCTTGGCCGTGCGGAAGCAAGGGAGAGATCGTATTCTCGACGGTGGTGCGGAACCTGCCGGCGTTGCGCGTGCGGGAAATCAGGCTCTCTTCGCAGGTCTTGAGCAGGATTTTGTTGAGTCGCGCGTCGGCATTGACCAGTGTCCACTCCGCCGAGCCGGCCGGGAAATCGATCTCATCGACCTCGCTGCCGAATTCGACGCCTTTCCCGAGAGCCCTGGCAAACTTCGCGGAGCCTCGTGGACGGATGTGGCTGATGGATACGTGTTTGGGAACGAACTTGCGGCCACTCAACGCGCGAGATACGCGAACCACTGCGACGATGCAGAATTCAATCTGCTGCAGGTCGGCGTGGCGTGGAATTCCCGAATAGACCAGGCGCAGTTTGGGTTCGCGCGCCTCCTGATACTGGAGCACGACGGCCTCATTGGTGATGCGGCTGTAGCGGGAGGCGCGCTTCAGCGCATCTCCGAGCGTGTCGGAAGATGCCATGACGTAATACAGCAATCCGAGATCTCGAAGGTCGAACTCTTCGGCGAGGCCAAAGCCAAGGAGATCATCGTTGAGCGCTTTGGCGGCGGCTTCAAGAAAAGCGATCTGGTTAGGGGCGTTGATACGTCGTTCGGGATCATCGATCTCATCGATGGTCAGCCCGACGCGCGACAACAGCGGCTCCAATTTGACACCCGCCCTGCGCATGCGATCGGCGGCTAGTCGCGACAATCCCCCCTGCACCGTCGGCAGGCCCGACAGCTGCTTGATCAAGCCTCGCGTTGAGCTTCGCTGCATCCTTCGCAACCAACTCTTTGGCGGAAAATAACAAGCGGTGCGCCGGACCGCAACGTACATGGAACTCGGCGGATTGGAGCACCTTCGGCGAAACGACGAAACGCCGCCGAGGCGCTGCGCGACGGCCTGCACAGCATCACGATGGACCGCAACGACGTCGAGCAGCCCTTGCCGCTCGACGATCTGACCGGCGAGGAGATCGAGAGCGGGCGATCCAAACCAGATCTCGTCAGAATGAAAAGGAGCCTGGAACTATGGAACGCCCGTCGGTTGTGCCTGCCATTGCTGCTGCGGCCTCGCCAGCTCTGGCCGCCGCGCCGGACAGTGGCGCCGACCATGTGTATGGCGCGCTTGTCGTCCTCGGCCTGGACGCCGTGCAGCGGGTTCTGGAGCAGGAGGCCACATGAGCCAGGCGAAGATCCGTTGCGCACGATGCGGCGGTCAACTTATCCGCACGCCGGACATCAATATGCAAGGCACGGTCGTGGCCGGTCGGCAGTGGTGCGAAAACCACCGATGCTCGAATAGCATGCAGGTGCCGATCTCGCCGCTGCTGCATCACTGGCTGTCTTGCGGCGAGTTGCCGGAAGACATGAAACGGTCTCCCGTGGGTGCTGGACAGTTGCTTGATCGACCGGTGCGGCGATCAAGACGCTGACGTTTCGTTCGGTGGGCCGCGCAGCCGTTGCCGCTGCCGAGAATCTCTGAGGAATTGCAGTGCTGAAGTTTCTCACCAAACGTGAGCTACAAATTGCGCACCTGGTGTCTGAAGGATTATCCAACAAGGCGATCGGGAGGCGGCTCGAGACGTCTGATGGCACCGTCAAGGTCCATCTGCACAATATCTTCCAGAAACTGCAAATCGACAAACGAGCCGCGCTTATCGCCATGGTCATACGTAACGAGAAGCCCGCGCAAATCGCTGTGCAGGACTGACATGTGAAAGCTGTTGGTCACCCGAGGTCAAGAGCCGAGGATGGAGAGGCGGTCGTTCCTGGCGGCGCCTCT
Organism: Bradyrhizobium sp. CCGUVB23; assembly: GCF_024199885.1. NCBI lineage: Bacteria > Pseudomonadati > Pseudomonadota > Alphaproteobacteria > Hyphomicrobiales > Nitrobacteraceae > Bradyrhizobium > Bradyrhizobium sp. CCGUVB23. The sequence goes on along the minus strand of NZ_JANADQ010000001.1, from coordinate 1,493,281 downwards.
CGGGCGCCCCTCGTGGCCGCGATGACTGCAATTTATTTGATTTGCTTTCGGAAGCGTTAACCGTCGCGGGACGGCCGCGCGATCCGCCATTGTCGCGCCCTAGACTTGGTAGCAAATACGCGCGACGTTTATTGCGGGTGTTTTCCATGCTGAAAGACGGCAAATACGCTGCATGGTTCAGGACCTCGCATGGTGGCCAGGGGACCGGGATCGTGGACCTCGCGCAGGGCCGGATATCGGGCAGCGACAGCTTCTTTACCTATGGCGGATCCTACCAGGTCGATCAGGATCGCTTCACCGCGGTGCTGACCACCCGCCGCCATACCGACGGCATGCCGACGGTGTTCGGTCCCGACGAGGTCGAGGTCAATTTGTCCGGCATCTGCACGGGCGCGATGGCGACCTGTTCCGGACACGCCAACGAGGCGCCCGAAGTGCTGTTCGAGGCGACGCTGATCTACAGCCAGAACGAGGTGCCGGCGACGGACGCCAAATGCGCGGTCGTCAAGCTCAAGCCGGACAAGCTGCCGAAAGCGATGGACAGCCGTTCGCGCCCGCGTCCGCCACGCGTGCCCGGGCCGTCAAAGAGTCCGCTGACCTGATGCCGCTTTTCGCGGCAACGAGATTGTTGCGTCGTGCAATATGCCGCTTCATGGAAATCCTCATCTTTTGGTTGTGACAATCGCCACTTCGGATTTTGCTCGCCGCGAAGAGGGATTTTCATCGCGTCAAATCAAACTAAGTATCAAACGCTGATCATCGACGATGCGATGATCGCGAGAGCGTGATCTGCTCGCATTTGAGAAATATATTTGACGAATACTGGTTGCCGCTCCTACACTCGCAACCAAAATAAGAGTGGGAGGAAACAAATGCGGTGGCCTCTGGCATCGCGCAGTGTTGCTGTACCGGCCACCACCCCTCGCATCGCCTTCAATATCGCCAGGCCCAACCAGGAGCAGATCGTCCTCCTGATCACGATCGTGCTGCTGATCGTGTTTGGCTTCACGCTGAACGGCTTTGCGACCATTTCCAACCTGCTCAATCTGTTGCGAAGCATTTCCATCCTCGGCGTGCTTGGGCTCGGCATGGGGCTGATCGTGATCAGCCGCGGCATCGATCTCAGCGAAGTCGCGACTCTGGCGGGCAGCTGGGCAATCGGGCTGATCGAAATGCAGCGCGGCATGCCGGTCGAGGCCGCTGTCCTGTTGGCGCTTGTGATCGCGCTCCTGATCGGTGTGATCAACGGCGTCATGGTTGCGTTCGTGGAGGCGCCGCCGTTGTTCGTGACGCTTGCCGCGGGCTTCGTCATCTACGGGCTCGCGTTCTGGCTCGCGCCGGCCTGGGTGGTCTATGCGCCGAAGGACGCGCCGGGACTGATGTTCGCTGGCGCCGGACGGTTGTTCGGCATTCCCGTGCCGATCCTGGTGTTCGCCGTCTCCGCGATCGCGATGCACCTGTTCCTGTCGCGCACCTCGATCGGCCGTTTCATCTATGCGCAGGGCGACAACCCTGAAGCGGCGCGGCTGACCGGCATTCCGTTGCGGCCGCTGATCGTCCTCGAATATGCGCTGGTCGCCTTCCTCGCCTGGCTTGCCGGCCTCGTATGGGTCGGCACGACAGGCAGCATGCAGATGGCGATCACGCAGGGCACCATGATCTTCGACGTCGTGCTGGTCGTCGTCATCGGCGGCGTCAGCCTGATCGGTGGGCGTGGCAGCGTGTTCTCCGTCGTGGTCGGCTGCGTCCTGATCGGCACGTTGCTCAACGCCTTCACCATCATGGACGTCAACAGCGAGGTGCAGAACATCATCAAGGGCGTGGTGCTGCTCGCTGCCATCGTGCTCGACAACTTCCTGCATCCGCGGGACGAGGAGACGGCACGGCAAGGTGACTGACGAGGAGTGCCGGTCAACGGCATCCCGTTTCGATAATCAACAAACAGGATGAGGAGGATTCCATGAATAGGAAGTTCTGGACGATCGCGGCGGCAGGTGCGGCCCTTGTTGCGCTGCCGATGCTGGCAGCTGCACAGGAGGAGGGTGGCACCAAAACCGCGCGTGAGCTTCGCGCGTCCTACGACAAGTCGCTGCAAGGGAAGACGGTTGCATACCTGCCGATCGCACTCGGCGTTCCCCTCTCCGATGAATGGGGCCGGGTTGTGCAGGAAGAAGCCGAGTGGCGCGGCATGAAGTTCATCGTCCGCGATCCCAACAACAACCCGTCGGCGATGCAGCAGGCCCTGACCGCGCTGGTCGACCAGAAGCCCGACGTGCTTATCGTGCAGAACCCGAGCGTCACGCTGCTGATGAAGGATCTGAAGCGCGCCGAGAGCCAGGGCACGCATGTCATCCAGATCAACATGTCCTCGAACTACAAGTCCGGTGCCTTCGTCGGTGCCGACTGGCGCGAGATCGGCAAGATGCTTGCGACCGAAGTGGTCAAGGCCTGCGGCACCGGGTCCGGCAAGTCCGGCAAGGTGCAGATCGTGCAGGGTGAGCTGACGGCGGCGGCCAGCGTCGACCAGGTCGGCGGCATCATGGAGGTCCTGAACAAGGATACCAACATCAAGGTGGTCTCGAACCAGGCCGCAAACTGGGACGCCAACACCGCGCTGAACATCACCGCCACGGTGATCCAGCAGCATCCGGACCTCTGCGCCTCAATCGGCTTCTGGGGCATCATGGAATCCGGAGCCGCGCAAGCGATCCGCAATGCCGGCAAGATCGACGACGTCAAGGTGTTCGCCTCCGGCGAGGGCTCCTCGCTCGACTGCGATCAGGTCAACTCCGGCAATTTCTACAAATTCCTCAGCTACAAGGCGACAGAGCAGGGCCACGACCTGATGTTCGCCGCCGAGACGCTGCTGATGCTCGGCGATAAGCCCGGCACGCGCAACCTCGAGTTCTACACGCGGCCGGTCTGGCTCGATAAGACCAATGCTTCCGGCGCTAACTGCTTCGCACTTCCCAAGAAGAGCTGATCTGAACGTTGGCCGGCGTGCACTGCTGCACGCCGGCTGCTTGGGAGTGCCAGGATCATGTCGACGATCGAAGCGTTTGCAGAGTCCCTTACAATGTCGGCGCGGCGGTTCTCACCCCGCCTGCTGCTGTCCGAACTCTTGCTGAAGCAATGGTTCGAGCCGGTCGTGCCGTTCACGGTGATGATCGGCCTGTGGCTCTATTTCGCGCTCACGATCCCGGATTACGCATCGGTGCAGAACACGTTGTCGCTGCTCCGGCTGTTCGCCGAGTTCGGCTTCGTGGCGCTCGCGATGGGATTTTGCCTGATCAGCGGCGGCATCGACCTGTCGGTCGGCGCGATCTTCGCCCTCTGCAATTTCGCCGCGCTGTTCTTCCTCTTGGTGATGGAATGGCCGGTCGGCCTCGTCGTTGTGGCGACGCTTGCCGTCGGCGCCGCGCTCGGCAGCATCAACGGTTTCCTGATCGGCTTTCTGAAGACGCGGCCGTTCCTGACCACGCTGGTGACGCTGATCATCCTGCGCGCCTCGGTCAACCTGCTCAACACCGGCTACGCCCAGGTGTTCGCTACCAATTCCGTCGACAGCGATGCCTGGGACTTCATCGGCACCGGCAGCGTGCTCGGCATTCCCGTCAATGCGGCGACGCTGTTCGTCGTGCTGCTCGTCTGTCACATCTTCCTGTCCCGCTCGCGCTATGGCTGGCATCTGACGGCGATCGGCGCGAGCCGCAAGGCCGCGCGGCACGCCGGCATCCGCGTCCGGCTGATGCTGTTCCTGACCTACGTGCTGTCGGGCGCGCTGTGCGCGGCGAGCGGCATCTTTTATGCCGCACGGCAGGCCAGCACGGATTCCACGACCGGCGTTGGCTGGGAATTCCAGGCTCTGACCGCTGTCGTGCTCGGCGGCATCTCGCTCGCCGGCGGCAAGGGCACGGTGTGGCGGGCGATGATCGGGGCGTTGATCATCTTCCTCCTGATCAACGGCCTCGTGCGGATGGGCATCCCCGGCTACGTCACCTCGGCGGTGACCGGCATGATCCTGCTCGCTGCCGTCGGCATCGATGTCAAATGGTCGAAGAACCGCGGCAAGGCGATCCAGAAGATCTACGTGAACCCAGCCTATGTGGCGTTGGCGCCGGCGCCCTCGGTGCAGCCGGGCGCGGCCTCGCCCTATGCCCAGAACGATCGGCTGATCCGTGCGCAGGCGATCGGGCTCGACCAGGTCGAGGGGCCGGAAGACGTCATCCTCGACCGCCAGGGCCGGGTCTACGGCTCGACCCGCGACGGCAATGTGATCCGCTTCTCGGGTGAGAATTTCGAGACGCGCGAGGTGTTCGCCCATATCGGCGGCCGGCCGCTCGGCATGCAGTTCGACCGCGACGAAAATCTGATCGTCGCGGTGGCAGGCATGGGCGTCTACGGCATCGCGCCAGACCAGCGCGTGTTCAAGGTCACCGACGAGACCAACCGCACCTGGTACAAGCTCAACGACGACTCCCGCCTGCGCATGGCCGATGATCTCGACATCGCGCCCGACGGCAAGATCTATTTCAGCGACTGCACCACGCGCTACGAGATGACGACCAACACGCTCGACATCCTCGAAGCACGGCCCAACGGCCGCGTGGTCTGCTACGATCCCGCGACCAGGACGACGCGCACGATCATCAACCACTTCTATTTCCCGAATGGCGTTTGCGTCTCGCATGACGGCAAGTCTGTGCTGATCGCGAGCACCTCGCTCTGCAAGGTCTTCCGCTACTGGATCGAAGGACCGAAGAAGAGCAAGACCGAAGTCCTGATCGACGAGCTGCCGGGCAACCCCGACAACATCAATCGCGCCTCCGACGGCACCTACTGGCTGGCGCTGGTCGGTATCCGGACGCCGACCTTCGATCTCTCCGTGCGCAAGCCTGGCTTCCGGCTGCGCATGGTCAAGCAGGTCCCTGCCGACGAGTGGCTCGCGCCGGCGCTGAACCATGGCTGCGTGCTGAAGTTCAACGAGCAGGGTGAGGCGCTGGAATCCTGGTGGGATCCGACCGGCATCTCGCATTCGACGCTGACCTCGATGCGCGAGCACAAGGGCTATCTCTATCTCGGGGGGCTCGAGAACAACCGCATCGGCCGCATCAAGCTCGATGGCGTCGACGAGAGCTGGACCGGCTATGACGCCTATTGGGGCGACAAGAGCAGGGTGGCGAGGTAGGGCGATGGGGTTCTTCGATCATCTCCTGCGCGACATCCGCAGCGTCGTCGATCGCGATGGCGGCCAGAACGCGATCCCGCCGCTCGACGGCGCGTTCAGCCCGAACGACTGGCTCGATGGCTGCACGGTGATCGGCGAACCCTTGCCCGGCGTCGACGACGTCGTCGCGGCGGACGGCGCGATCTATGTGTCTGGTGGCAAGCGGGTCCTGAAGCTCTCGGGCGATGATCTATCGACACGGACGCTGGTTGCCGAGTTCGAGGGCGAGGCGGGTGGGCTCGCGATCCACCCGGACGGGCGGCTGCTGGTTTGCGTCGCCGGGCGTGGCCTCGCCGCGATCGATCCGGCCAACCCCAGCGCGCGCTGGCTGGAGACCGTCGACCTCCGCGGTCTCTCAGGTCTGCTGTCGGTCACGGCGGCGCCGGACGGGCGCATCTTCGCGGTCGAGGGGTCGACCGGCTGCACGCCGGATCAGTGGCGACGCGATCTGATGGAGAAGCGGAGCAATGGCCGGCTGATCGTCTGCGGACCGGACCTCGCGAACGCGTCCGTACTGTTGCGCGATCTGCCGTATCCCTACGGCGTTACAGTCTCGGCGGATGGTGGCAGCCTGTGGCTGACCGAAGGCTGGGCCCATCGTCTCAGCCGCTTCCCGCTGACCGCCAATGGCCTTGGGCAGGGCGAGGTCATCGCCGGCAATCTGCCGGGCTATCCTGCAAGACTGCATCCTGACGGCAATCGGGGCTTCTTCCTCGGCTTGTTCGCGCGGCGCACGCATCTCATCGAGTTCGTGCTGAAGGAGGACGATTTCCGCGAGGAGATGGTGCGCACGATGCCGGAGAACTACTGGATCGCGCCGTCGCTTGCCGGCGGCGCCGACTGCCTGGAGCCGATGCAGATCGGCGGCGTCAAGGCGCTCGGCATCCAGAAACCATGGGCGCCGCCGCGCTCCTACGGATTGCTCGTGCATCTCGACGCCGAGGGCGAAGCCGCCGACAGCTTGCACAGTCGCGCTGGCGGCCGCTTCCACGGCGTCACGGCCGCCTGCAAGGTACGCCAGGGCGTGGTGATCGCCGCACGCGGCACCGGCTGTCTTCTGCTCCATTCGGGAGAGCTCAGATGAGCGACGGCGCAAATCTCCCCAACGGCGCGGCCGAGCCTGTGCTCGAGATCATCGGCGGCAGCAAGATTTATGGCGGCGTGCACGCCATCGAAGGCGTCAACTTCAACCTCTATCCCGGGGAAGTGCATGCGCTGGTCGGCGAGAACGGCGCCGGCAAATCGACGCTGTGCAAGGCGATTGCTGGTGCGATTGGGCTCACCTCGGGCGAGTTCCGGCTCGACGGCAAGCCCGCCAATTTCGAGCAGCCGCGCGATGCGCTGAACGCCGGCATCTGCATGGTCTATCAGGAGACGAGTCTGGTGCCGACCATGACGGCGGCGCAGAACATCGAACTCGGCAACGAAAAGCTCCTGACGCGCTTCCGCACGCTGAACATCCAGGCCCAGCAACTCCTGCAATCGCTCAACTTCCACGTCGATCCCGCAACGCCCGTGGCGATGCTCGGCACCGCCAAGAAGCAGATGGTCGAGATCGCGCGCGCGATCTACAACAAGGCACGGATCATCATCTTCGACGAGCCGACCGCATCCCTCACGCCGGAAGAGATCGTGCACTTCTTTCATCTGGTGCGCGATCTGCGCGCCCGCGGCGTCTCGATCATCTACATCTCGCACGCGCTGGAAGAATCGCTCCAGATCGCGGACCGCATCACGGTGCTGCGCGACGGCAGGCTGGTGATCACCGCGCCGGCAAAACAGCTCACGCGCGACAGCCTGGTGCAGCACATGGTCGGCCGCGAGGTGGCGCAGGCCGTCTATGGCCGCAAGGAGAAGACCCACCAGCGCCGCGAAAAGGTGCTGACGGTCGAGAACGTCACCATGGGCATGGCGGTCAAGAACATGTCGTTCTCCGTCTATGCCGGCGAGGTGGTCGGTATCGCCGGCCTGATCGGTTCGGGCCGCACCGAGATCGCAAAAGTCATCTACGGCGCGCTCAAGCGAAATCTGATCAATGGCGGCACCATTCGCCTGCGCGGAAAGCCGATCCGCTACCGCGTGCCGCGGCAGGCGATCAACGACGGCATCGCCTACATTACCGAGGACCGCAAGGCCAACGGTTTCTTCGAGACCATGGTGGTCGACGACAATGTCTATCTCGGCAAGCTCGCCACCAAGAAGGGTTTCAGCTTCCTCTTGTCGCGCGCAAGGCGCGGCAAGCTTGCCAACTATTGGGTCGAGCGTCTCAAGATCAGCGCGCTGCAGCGCAAGGCAAAGATCATCGAGCTGTCCGGCGGCAACCAGCAGAAGGTGGTGCTGGCCAAGACGCTGGTGCAGGATCCCTCGATCATCATCTTCGACGAGCCGACGCGCGGTGTCGACGTCGGCACCATCCCGCATATTCACGCGGAAATCCGGCGGCTTGCCGACGAGGGCAAGGCGGTGGTCGTGATCTCCTCGTACCTGCCGGAGGTGCTCGCGGTCTCGGACCGCATCCTGGTCGCCCGCACCGGGCGCATCGTCGCCGAGTTCGACGCGGCGGAGGCAACGCAGGACAAGATCCTCTACGCGGCGGTGCATTGAGGTGCGTGACGACAGGGCCGCGTCAAGACCTCACAGCCGGTACGTCACCGGCTGGTGCCAACGATTGGAACGCAAGATAGGCCAAGACGACAATCAGCACCCACAATTCGAGGCTGATGGGCATGGCGATCATAAGGCCACGAAAGAAATCCATGATGGCCACCTGATCCACGGAAGTTGCCGATGATCCTAGCCCGCATCTGTCATCGGCCTCGCAGTTCCATTTGGGGTAGATCACTTAACCCTTTCGAGTGATCCGGCCGTCTCCGGCGTTCGCGGCGGGCGATCACGAACCTCGCTTTTACGAATGCGCCCTAGGTTGCGGCTCTCGCAACCGGCGGTCAGGAACATGCCCCAGGTCTGGATGACGTATGATGAACTCGCGACGCTCTGCAATTGCAGCGCGGCGGAAGCCAGGCTCACGGTGCGACATCTGTCGCTTCCTCGCCGCAAGAGCAGCGACGGCGCGACGCGCGTTAAGCTTAATCTCGCGCTGACGGCCAGATTCTTCGCCAGCATTCGCAAGTCGGATTTCGATCTCGACGGTGCGATCGAGGCCTTGCGCCATACCCATCGGCAGATGGCCGAGCTTCTTACGTGCGAAGAGGGCGACAGGCGCGGGGTGGCTTGAGGCGTCCTCCACGGTCGAAACCCATCCCGAAGGATGACAGGATCGACTCCGCGTCAAACGGACATGATGCCTTCGAATCAGGCATAAATCTGCTGCCGGAATTTCCCTTTGCCGCGCTTCGACCCGTTCTGGTTGAACACCGGCAATACGACCTGGAGGTTGGGGAGGATGTCATGAAGAAAGCCGCGCGTCTGGCGGGTGCAATACTGTTGGGTGCGACAGTCTTGGGCACGACGGCCAGTGCCGAGGTGATCAAGCTGACGGCCGAGCTCAAGGGCAGCAACGAGGTGCCGCCGAATTCTAGTCATCTGGAACGAAAGTTCGTCACATTATATGATGGCTCGAATCTCTGCAGAGGAGAGCGCTTGTGGCGAATGCAGGTGTTAGAGGCCGGCCAATCGAGTCGTTGGTGCTGAGTCCGCAAGAGCGAGCATATTTGGAAAGGCAGGTTCGTCGTCATCGTGTGGCCCGGTCGCTATCTGAGCGGTGCCGCGCGATCCTACGGTGTGCAGATGGCTTGCCAAGCAAGTCAGTGGCTGCCGAACTTGGCATCCATGAACACACCGTTGGCAAGTGGCGCCGCCGATTCTTGAAGGATCGCTGTGATGGCCTGCTTGACGAAGCCCGCCCTGGCCGCCCTCGAACCATCAACGACGATCAGGTTGCTGAGGTAATCGAGCGGACATTGCGTACAACGCCGCCCGATGCGACGCACTGGTCGATCCGCTCGATGGCTGCGGAAACTGGCTTTTCTCACACCACGATCCGCCGAATGTGGACGGCGTTCGGCTTGCAGCCGCACCGCAGCCAGACATTCAAGCTGTCGAGCGATCCGCTATTCGTCGACAAGGTGCGCGATATTGTCGGGCTTTACCTGTCCCCACCGAACCGAGCCGTTGTCCTCAGCGTTGATGAAAAGAGTCAGATACAAGCACTCGATCGCGAGCAACCGGTCTTGCCGATGATGCCTGGCGTACCGGAACGTCGCACGCACAGCTACGTGCGGCACGGTACGACCACGCTTTTTGCCGCGCTCGATGTCGCTTCCGGGTTTGTCATTGGCAAATGCTACAAGCGCCATCGGGCGGTCGAGTTCTTAAAGTTCCTCAAAGAGGTCGACGCTCAAATCCCTGAGGGGCTCGCTGTCCATATCGTCATGGACAACTACGCCACCCACAAGACGCCCAAGATCAAAGCGTGGCTTGCTCGCCGGCCGCACTATCATGTTCACTTCACGCCGACTTCTGCGTCATGGATCAATCAGATTGAGCGCTGGTTCGCTGAGCTCACCAGAAAGCAAATCCAGCGAGGTGTCCACACCTCCGTCAGGCAGCTCGAGGCCGACATCCGTACCTTCATCGAACTGCACAACAACAACCCGAAGCCCTTCAAATGGACCAAGTCCGCAGACCAGATCTTGGCTTCTGTCAAACGCTTCTGTCACAAAGCTCAGCAGACTTTAGATTCACGTGACTAGTCCCGGCTCCGGCAAGGCCGAGGCGACCTTCGATACCGACAGCAAGGTCCTGACCTATGCGGTCACCTATTCAGGTCTGACCGGGCCCGCGGTTGGCGCGCATTTCCATGGCCCGAGCGAGCCTGGCAAGAACGCCGGCATCGCGTTGCCCTTCAAGTTGGCCCAGAGCCCGATCCAGGACAAAGCCACGCTCTCTGACGCACAGGCCGCGGATCTTCTGGCAGGCAAGTGGTACGCCAACATCCACACCGCGGCGAATCCGGGGGGCGAGCTCCGCGGGCAGATGGCGAAGTAACCGTTTAGCGCTCTGCGAAGGCCGCCAGACTCCGGCCGTTACGGCTCCTGCCTATTGCTGGCGGCGAATTCCGAGTTCCTTCTGGAGTTGTGGGGTGAGGCCCATCGCTCCCTCGGTGCGGCCCTGGCCGGTTCCCACATTGCGTGTGCCTGACGAAGTGGTCGAAGTTGACGTCGTAGGCGTCGTCGACGTGGGCGAACCCGCCGGAGCGCCATATCCGCTGCGGATTCCGTTCGACGAGGTGGTCTGAGCCCACGCGCTTCCACCGGCGATCAGCGAAGCTGCCACAAGCGCAATTACAATTCTGATCATGGGTGACGTCTCTCCTCGATTGTCCGCGGGACAATAGGCGGGCAAGGCGTCATTCGGCAAGTCTGTTACCGACCAAAGTCTGCTGCCGACCGGCTCTGTTGCCGATGCCGCCTTCGCCAGGCGCGAAAGTGCCGGATCAGGAGCGCGGCCGGGGCAAGAACGCCAAAACGGTCTGCGCGATGCTGACCCCGACGACGCCGCCGGCCACCTTCTGGATGACGTCGAAGAATGCCGCATCCCGGTCGGGCCGTAGCGCTTGCAGGAGTTCGAGCGAAATGGCGACGCCGACCACGAGCAGGCAGGCCTGGGTGAAGCGCCCGGGCAGCAGGAAGGCCAGCAGGAAGCCCAAGAGGCCATAGGCGCTAAAGCGTTCGATCACGACGACCCAATAGGCTTCGGCATGGCCGATCAGCACCGGCCGCCCTGTCAGCGCAGCAAGAGTGGCGTAGATGATCAGCGCGAGGCAAATGCCCGTTGCTGCAATGAGCTTGTTCCGGGTCATGCCCTACCATAGAGCAACGCAAGACAAGGCTCCGGAAAAGCTGCCGGTATCGTTAAGATGTCGTACTCCCTAGGGCGGGAACGTGGCTGCCCTTTCGTGGACATGGTTGACCGTGGTTCGCCGCGCGCGGCTAGGCGACGAGAGGCGTCTCAGTGGTTGTGTCATCCGACCCGGTTTCCCGGCGCCGTGCGTCCAGAAGCGCCATGAACCTGGCGAACGGCAATGGCGCCGCAACCAGATAGCCCTGGCCTTCCTCGACGCCGCAGGAGATCAGCGCGCGGACCTGCTCCTCGGTCTCGATGCCTTCGGCGACCACCGTCATGTGCAGCTCGCGCGCAAGCTCGACCAGCATCTCGACGATCGTCGTGGTCGACGCATCCACCGTGATAGTGTCGACGAAGAACTTGTCGATCTTGATGGTGTTGGCGCCCAATCCCTTTAGCCGCGACAGGCCGCTGTGGCCGACGCCGACGTCGTCGATGGCGACACGGAATCCGTAGTCGCGCAGCTCGCGTACCTTCAGGTGCGGCTGCAGATCGGCAAGCGCGCTCTCCAGGATCTGCCAGGTCATGCCCTGGATGCGCCCGCTGGATTCGGCCAGCGGGATGAAATTCATGGGCGGGACCACTGAGCCGTCCTCGCGCAGCCAGCGCGCCAGGATCTCGCAGCCGATGATCCGGCCCGTGCGCAGCGCGAAGATCGGCTGGAAATACGGCTTGAACTCGCCGCGCGCGAGCGCGCTGTCAAGATCCGCGACCGGGCCTTCCATGCGCCGGGTCCGCGACAGCAGGATGCCGAGCGCGAGAGCGAGCGCCATCGCCGGCCAATAGCCTTCCGAATTCCACGTCGACAGCACCGCGCGCTCGACGCGAATGGTGGTGCGAAGCGGATATCGCGCCGAGCTCTTGTCGGAATCGGTGGTCTCGCGCAGTGCCTTGTCGGCGTCGAGCATGAACTCGCCTAACTTCTCGCCATTGCTCAGCGCGAGCAGCACCTCGCTATGCGCGCGCAGTTCGGCCGGCATGATGTCGAACAGGCTCGAATTGACACCGAGGATCGCGACCAGCCCCTTCCTGCGGTCGATGTCGCGGAGCACGCCGAGCGCGTCACCGCCGAACTGCTCGACGCGGAACAGGAGCAATCCCGCATCGCGTGACCCCAGCATGTCGGTGCGGTCGACCCAGCCCTTGTCGAATTCCAGCGTCTCCGAATAGGCCGAACAGATCACCGAGCCGTCGGCATTGACGAGGCGGACGTCCTTGACCGCGGAACGCTGGTAGACGTGGAGACGGATCGCCTGGAGCGACGCGGGGCTGCAATCGGCAAGTCCGCGGCCCGCGAGCTCGTCAAGGCTCGCAGCGGCAAAGTCAATCGCGAACTCGGAACGGCGCAGCACCACCTCGGTCAATTCGTCGAGCCGGCGCGCCTGCTGATGGCGGATGAAGCTCGTCGCGACAAGGTGGCCCGCCAGACCAAAGAGCAGCGTGCTTGCGAGCACGAGCGCAATGAGGGAGACGGGCGGCCGCGCTGGTTTCATCCGGTCGGCGAGGTGGTTAAGAGAGGATGACCTGAATTCTACCCGCCGAGGCGCTAAGATAAGGTTTCACAGGCACGTGCAACGCCACGCGCGACGACGGTCGAAGGTGATGTTAATTACCGATCAAAGCAGGGCGCCCGAGTGCCATGGTCTGAGCTCGGCATCCATGTGTTTAAGCCTAATAGGAACCCACACCCGACCACCCCGCCACCGCAATGGCTAGCTAGGCTGTGTATCCACATACCTGGCGGCCGTGACCCCGACCACTGTCGGCTTTATCTACGTCCGCTTGCCCCGTTAGCGCCTGAGTTCCCGCGGTAGCGCGAGATGTCGCGAAGGGCCAGGTTCGGAGGGCGGTAGGTTCACACCATCCCCATATCTGAAAATCGGCATAAGGCACCTTCAGGAACCGATTGCCGTTAAAAGTGTTGCCATGACATATGCAATTTCAAATTGCTCATAGTTGTGTATGGCAAGAAATACAACTTTAACGATTTTGAAGTGGAGGCGCGGCGCAGGTATTCCAACCATAGTGGGGAGTAATAGCATGCGCCCTTTTTTGCAAAGGTTCCGCTGGCGATTGCGGGGATGATCGCCGGGCTTGGGCCCGTCAACGCGGGGGGGCCGGACATGCCGATGGAACCGCAGGGGGCAACCTTGCAGCACATCCGGTTCGAGACGCCAACGCTGCCGCCGATGGCCTACACGATGTTTTGTCTGCGCTATGCTGACGAATGTCGTTCACCGCCGCTCTTTCGCGGAGGTTTGGTTCGGCTGACCGCGGAACGCTGGACCCTTCTCAAACAGATCAATCAGACCGTGAACCGCAGCATAATTCCGGACAGCGCAGAATTAGGCTCGGGCGTCGAAGCCTGGTTGATCAATCCGGATCATGGGGATTGCAATGATTACGCAGTAACCAAGCGCCACGAACTGCTCAATCGAGGTTGGCCCTCAGGCGCGTTGCTGCTGAGCGAGGTCGTGACCGGTTGGGGAAAGCATCACCTCATTCTCGTCGTGCGCACCCGCAGAGGCGATCTGGTGCTCGACAATCTGACGCCGGTGATCAAGCCGTGGGCGCGTGTGCCCTATCGCTGGGTTCGAATTCAGATGCCGAGCCAGCCTCGGCTGTGGACCACAATCGTCGACCGTGGGGAATAAGTATCTGGACCGAATCTTTACCGCAGGCCAGGGCCAGCCGCGCGTTAATGAGTCCAAGCCTCGCCACAATAGACCGCTGCAAGTTCAGTATTGCAGGGGACTAGTTCCACTCGCCGCCTTAGCGCGGATGGCCTCGCAATCCTTTTTCCTGATGGCGTCTTGATGTTGGCTAGCCGGCGAAGACGACCGAACTCATCGCAAACTCCGTTACTTTCCAGGAGCCGGGCGTCTCCGTCAGCCCGGGCGAGCTGCGCGCGCTCATGCTCTCCGGTGAGTTTGCCGAACAGACCATGTGGGCGTGCTGGCCATGGCTGCAGCGAAGGTTGATGGTTCTCTAGCTCTCGCGTTCATGCCAGCTGGTCAATTGTCTTGCCAGAGAGTTTGCCGTTTCCGGCCTAGCCCTTCCTGTCGCTCTTCCGCTTGAGCGACAGACCAAGCCGCAATGCCATGCGCTTGATCGCATCAGGCGACCGGCCCAGCTGCTTGGCGGCCTCTTCCAGTGACACTGAAGACTTGGCTAGCTCCATTAACCGGCGGTCTTCCTTGAACGACCATGGCTTGCGCGGCATGACGACAACGATCCTCTTAACACAACGACAAAGCCGCCAAGCGACCCCATGTTCGCTCGACGGCTTTGCTTGGGTGGGGCCGGGCCTTGGGGAAGCCCGGTGCGTAAGAGGGATAGGCAATTGGCGAAAATGCGCAACAAAGACCGCGGATTAAGCTAACCGCTCAACCTTACCGCGACGAAATCAGCGCTTATGGCTCCGTACAACCACGGGAGTTTCGCTAACTGAAGTTGATCCGTGTGCGCTGATGTCCTCGTTGCGGCCCCGCAGATCGTAATCGCCCCAGGTCACTTCTGCTTCAACGGATGGGCCGTCTGGTGCCAGGCCCAGGCGGTACGAATGATCGTGGGCAAATCGGAATGGCGTGGCTCAAAGCCCAGAACTTTGCGAGCTGCGGATGGATCGGCGACAAGATAGGTCGGGTCGCCCGGCCGCGGTGGTTTGACGACGTGGGGGACCTCTCGCCCGGTCTCCTGCCTGATCGCCGAGAGGATCTCGCGCACCGAGAAGCCTGCGCCAGTGCCGAGATTGAAACTGCCGCCGCTGTGTCCCTCGAGCAGCAGTTTCAGCGCAGCGACATGCGCGGCCGCAAGATCACTGACGTGGATATAGTCGCGGATCGCGGTGCCGTCCGGCGTGTCGTAGTCGTCGCCGAAGACGGCGAAGTCGCCGACATGTCCCTGTAGCGCCATCATGGCGCGCGGGATGAGATGCGTCTCGTTGTCGCGCAGCTCACCGATGCCGCCGGCAGGATCAGCCCCGCTGGCATTGAAATAGCGCAGGCAGAACGCGCCGAAGCCATACGCTGCGCGATAGTCCGCGAGCATGCGCTCGATCATCAATTTCGATGCGCCGTAGGGGTTGATCGGTGCGCAGGCGAAATTCTCCGGCAGCGCCTTGCTATCGGCATTGCCGTAGACCGCGCCGGTCGAGGAGAACACGATGCGATGGCAGCCGGCATGGCGCATGGCTTTCAGCAGCGACAGCGTGGCCTGCAAGTTGTTGATGTAGTATTTCTGCGGGTCAGTGACGGACTCGCCGACCAGGCTCGCGGCCGCAAAATGCATCACGGCCGAAATAGTCTGATCGGCGAAGGCCCTCGCAAGCGTTGCGTCGTCCAGGAGGTTACCGGTGATGAGCGGGCTAGATACAAAGCCGCGATGGCCAGTGGAGAGATTGTCGTAGACGACGGGTTGATAACCGGCTGCAACGAGCGCGCGGCAGGCGTGCGAGCCGATATAGCCGGCGCCTCCTGTAACGAGGACAGTCGGTCGGTTAGTCATTTCGTCTCCGCGGCAGGGGAGGAATTACTTGGTTCGGGCCATTGATAGTGTGCATTGACCAGGCTGGTCAAATCGGTCCTGTCCATTAGCCTTAATCTTCGCGGGTTTGACACATGCGCGTCATTTCAGCCTAGTGACGTTGGATGGATAACCGGCTAGATGATTGCATGTACCGGACAGCGGGCCGTGATCGATGACGCAAAGACGAACTCATTGTGGCATGATCATGCTCGTGCTGGTGATGCTCGCCAGCGGCGGAGAGTGTTTCGCAGGCGATGTGCCAGCATCGGCGGGAGCATCAACATCGGACGCGTCCACATCGGCGGATGCGATAAATACCGAGAGTGCCCTAGGGCCGGACAGTCTAATGTCCCGCGAGGATTGGAAGCGCCGCATTTCCGAGGCGCGCAAGCGGGCGGATCAGGCGCGATTGGACTGGAAGCTGCAGGCACCGCTGCGAGCGGCGATCCCGCCCGATCCGCCCGAAAAAATCGCGACCCAGCGCGTGCTCAACGACGATACGCTTCGACCGGGGGATGTCGTGTCAACAGATAAAGGGCTCTTCGTCTTCCGCGGCAGGTCTGGCCCGGATGGCGACACGCCTGAACTCGTCCCGATCGCACCGCGCTAGATGCGCGTGTGAGTTCTCGCGCATGAGTTCTTCGGTCGGCTTGTGTGCGGTCGGATCGCGACAACCGATGCGCATCGATTTAGTTCCCGCTACAAATCAGATCGAACGTCGCACGTACCGCGCATTGCTGGCAGCTCCGGAAATCACGTTTCGTTGTGTGAGACAACTCGCGTCACGCGATCGTCGAATTCGTTCTGCTATGTCTTGCACAAGCAACAACCCGAATACGAGATGATGCTGCAGAGAGGTCTAACGGCATTGCCGCTTGCAAAGATCAGAGAGCGGGCATTCGAAGGCGCATTTTTCGGCGTGACGCTGATTGCGATGGCAGGCTGGATCTATTTCATTATGCTGCTCTTGGTGAAGTTGGTCCTCTGGTTCCTTGGTTGAGGAGAATCGAAGTTTACTTCGCGAGCAGAGTGCTGCCCAAAAATTTTCGGGCATGGCAAGAAATTCAGCGTCGTTCATCATGATGTCGTCACAACTGGACGATGAGAATGACGCCAATGAACAGGACAAACGGGGAGATCGAAACGTTCCGCAAATGGAAAGATTACGATGGCGCCCGTCCTGATGCTGCTCTCGATCTTCTTCGCTGGTTTCGCTCTTGGATATGCAACGCGCGCGCGGCGGTCTCACAAGCGCCATGAACGCCAGCGGCTTTACGCCGCCTATGGTCCCTCCAGCTCGCGGTCGGCCGCGCAGCTCGCCCGAGCGCGACGAGCGTTTTGAGAGACTACAACTAGGGCGGGATCTGGGTGCGCCGATCGCGACAGCACGTTAGCGACGTGCGCAGCTTGGGCCGTTCGGTGCCATCCGCTTCCGGGCGAGCGGCAGGCAAAGGTAGTGACCGTCGGGGGTAACCATATCTGGTTAGGTTAAATCGCGCTGGCCATTGTTCGGTTGGCACTCGGTAGCTAGGCTGCGCACGGATTTTGCAAGCAAATGATTGCCGTTCGTGTTGCGTTGACTAGGGTCTTCTCTGATGATCTGGCTGATTGCTCTGGTCGTGCCCCTGGTGGGTGCTCCCCTTTTCGTCAGCGCCTATGGTCGACGTCTGGGCGCGTTGACCGGTCCTTGGATCGCGAAGGAGGGGATTCGCGATGATTAGCCTGAGGAACAACGCCCCACGCCGATATTTCGTTGATGAGGTGGGGCGACGCGTTTTGATCGGCCTGACGCATGAGGAGACGTTCGAATTCGAGCGACTGGACGGGCAGGCGGCCCTCCATCGGGAGGGCAGGCAGGCCCCGTATGATCTAAATGGCCTGTGGGTGGCCGACGGCGAAGAGCGCTGGCTGGAGCTCTACGCCAAGCACGAGGGCGCCTGGAAGGCCTGGATGGCGCAAAGCCGGGCAGAGTAGGGCGAAAGCTTTAGCCTTTATTAACCATGGCGGACCCATTTTCTGCTCTGGCTCTTCAAACCGGAAAAATGCGCGCATGTTCCAGCTGTTCTTGCGGGCTCGGACCCATAGTTTCCTGAGAGGTCGTCTGGGCGGCGAGCAGGTCTTCCGCGCGCGTTCACCCGAGCGCGACGCCGAGACCGACCGGACCCGCATCGAAGCCATCATGGACGCCATTGAGAGCGCCTTGCAGGCGGCCGAGCGCGAGCAGGAGGGCCTGAACCGCCGCGTCGAGGACGTGCTGGCGCGGGCCGCAGTGACCATCGGCAATGGCGATGACGAGTACCTCGAGCGCGAGGCGCTGGACAACTACCATCAGGATCTGTTCGACAAGGAAATCCAGAACGGCCAGCGCCGGCTCAAGGAGCTCAGCTCCTCGATTGCGCATTTCAAGTTTTTGAAAGCCGCGATGCTGAGCCGGTTTCCAGAATATAGGGGTGGATAGACCAGCTCGTTAGTCGCACGAACTCACGTTTCGTCACTCCACCGGGCCAGAAGGTATCTTAGAAACAGATAGTCAGCCAAGATTATTGCCGCAGCTATGACCAACACGCACAATACGAATTGAATTGCTAACATTTGCTTTGCCTCAAACTGTGTGAGGCTAACGTGCGCGTCTAACTCAAGACCAAGTCGCCGTCACAGTGCGCTCGAGCAGCCGCACCCGAAAGCTGTGCATTGATATCTCAAGCCAGCCAAACAGCTTATGGTCTCGCCGGACCTCGCCGCGAGCTGCCGTTCGGCCGGTAAATGATTAGCTACGGCAGTATCGACCGAGGCTGTTCAGTACTCAAGGACACCTTCAGAGTGCCTCGGATTCGGTATCCGCAAAGAATCCGCATCGGCGCAGAGTGGTTGTGTGTCTTGCGTCCGGGTCTCCAATGATTTGTGGCGTCACGCGAACCGTGGTCGGGAGTTGCTTCGGACACGGTCGTACCTCGGAGGCCGCAATCGCGCGCGCTCGCTGAGCGCGCCGTGGACCGACGGCATGTGCATCAGCGATCATGGAAGCGATCGAGAGCGCCTTGCAGGCGGCGGACCGGGAGCAATCAGGCCTGAACCGCCGGTCGAGGATTTCCTGCCCGGCCGGTAACGGCAACGACGAATATCTGGAGCGCGAGCGCTGGACAAGCGCCGCCAGGATCTGTTCGACAAGGAAATACAGGGCGGCCAGCGCCGGCTCAAGGAGCTCACCTCCTCGATTGCGCATTTCAAGTTCTTGAAGGCGGCGATGCTGAGCCGGTTTCCGGAGTTCAGGCACAGCAGCACCTAGCCATCGATAGGCGAGTGCATTCGCGATCAATTGCCGCGATACTTTCTTTGGTTGAATGTTGAGATGGTGACTTTAGCCCAGCGGGAAGTGGCGATGTCGCCTGACTTCAGCAGGCAAATCAAAGATGGCGTCCATTTTGTCGAGGAGATTTCCTGAGCTGGGCCAGACGTACAGACACGGACCGTTCGGAGCGCTGCAACTTAGCAGCAATCAACCGCGGCGGATCTCCCGCTGCATTGAGCTTGAGCAGTTCCGCTTTTTGATCTTCGGTCCAACGCGTACTCTTGTTGCGCGCCATTGCGCCGCCTTCGGCAGATTTCGTGCAATGGATTAAGCCCAAAGTGCGCGTGAAGTTCCGCTCGCCCTGGGCCCACCCGCATGGCAAGGGCGGGGTTGCGGAGAATCTGCTTGAGCAGGGGCCCAGCTGTTCGTCAACAGCCGAAGCCTTGCGATCTATCTGAGCGGTGGGATCCGAGGAGGGCGGTACGTGAGCCGGTCAATGACTCCAAAAAAACCACTCCGCCGGACGCAGTTACGGCGGTTAGAACTCGTCGATCCACTGCCGCAAAAAATGATCCAATAGGATGTAACTGGCGAAAGTAAGCGCCATGCACACGACGAATGCGCAGGAAAGAGATTGAATTGCGATCACGACACTGCCCCTCTAACCGTGAGGCTAGGTGATCGCAATTGATCCTCGCTTAATCGAACGCGCGAGGTTTGCGGCGTCCAGAGGCTGTGCGACGCCCGCTTCCTGGGATTCTCAGTACGTCAGCACTTGCTCCGGATAGGCCGGATTGGCGTAGCGGACGTAGGTGCGAACCGGACCATAATAATAGTGCGGCTCGTCTCTCGTGCGTGGGTCAAATGTATAAGAATAAGCCTGCTCGAGCGAATGGTGCCGGACGCGTGCCACGATCGGACAACCGCACCGCGGGCCGCAATAGGGATTTGGACCGCGGTCAATATACGGCACGGTTGCGGCGTGCCGTGTGATCGGAGGCACGGCGTAGTCGGCAGCAAATGATGGTGCCGCGGACGCGACGGTCAGGCTCGATGCGAGCGCGAGAAAGGCAAGAGATGATCGCATGGTGTGCTCCCCAAAGTGTTCCAATCTTAGACGGTCCAATCGGGACGAGCAATACGTTCTCCCGGAAGCAGTCGTGCGGTCCCCGAGCCTGCTGACCCGGGTGAATGGCCAGCTAGCGACGTAGCGTCGTCAAAAATGTGGGGGCGATCGTCTGAATCGCCTCTTCCAAGAACGCTTTGCCTCGGCTGGAGGCGCGGCGATAAGCCGACAGGACTGCGGCCTTCTGGTCCGGTTGACGCGTCAGCATTAGGCGCACGTCGCCTTGCACCAATTCCCTCAGATCGGGGTCTGCAAGGGCATCGAACCGCGTCGCCGTGTCCAGCCGCACCGGCATCAGCTCGGCCTCGTTCGGGGCTGTGAAGTAGGCCATCCGGAGCGCTTCGACGGTCGCCGGGCCGCTCGGATCGCGTTGCGCCTCGAGCAACGCCAGGGCAAGCCACAGTTCGGCGTCGTAAGGGACCCTGGAAAGAGCGTTCGTGAGCTGTGATCGGGCGAGGTCGCTTTCACCGCCGGTGCCGGTCGCGGATTGGCCATGCTGGATCGCCTGAAAGGCCAGGTTGAGCGCCTGACTGCTCAGGACCCGGGAATCAAAGGGGGCGATGAGGCTGGCCCAACTCGGCATCACCGAAGAAGCCGTCATCGCTTGTTGCGGGTCGCGGGGAAATTTGGGGCGTTCAGAGGCAATCATCCCGGCGAGGGGCAATGCGAGTCCGTAGGCGCCGATGAACAGGGCGAGGCCAGTCAGAGCGGCGCGAATGGTATCCGACGAGGTCATTCAATTCTCTGGCGAACAAGCCTGACCATGCTGCTCGCGTCAAAGCGCAAGCAGGTTATCGTGCTGAATGGTCAACAGTGTCAAATTGCCCGTCGCATAGGCGCCGGTATCGATGTTGGCTCGGTTGGAGCGGATATCTGGCTGATGGACCGGCGTATGGCCATGAACGATATACTTGCCGAAATTGTCATCACTCAAGAGAAACTCCTCGCGGATCCATAGCAGGTCGTTTTCTTCCTGCTTTGCCAGCGGCACACCCGGTCGCACGCCGGCGTGAACGAAAAAGAAGTCGCCGCACACGAAGCGGGGCCGGAGTCCTTGCAAGAACTTCATTTGATGCGGCGGAATGGCCTGTGCCAGTTGTTGAATCAGGTCCGCCTGCTCGCCCGGATCAGGGTTAAGCGAAGGTCTCAGTCCATAGGATGTCAGCGTTTGGAGCCCGCCAAACTGCCGCCACTCATTCAGGCGGGCGGGGTCCTCCAGGACATCGAGCAGAAACGCCTCGTGATTGCCCCTCAAGAACACAGATTCATGCTTCAGGCCACGTTCGATCAGGAGCTCGATCGTCCGGTTGGAGTCCGGCCCGCGGTCAATGTAGTCGCCGAGAAAGACATGAATCGCCCGCCGCGAGCCGATCGTGGTAAGGTCGCGGTCGATCACGGCAAACATCTGCTGAAGAAGATCGGCGCATCCGTGGACGTCGCTGATCGCGTAGATGCGAAGTCCGTCCGGAAGCTTCGGCTTGCGCAGCTTGGATTTTGATCGCGACGATCTTAGCATTTACCGAAGGGCTTTCATGGCGCTTTGCAATCGTAGCCCCGAATCATTGATAGCTCATGGTAAACGGAACGAAAAACGCCTGTGCGACTTTTGATTCTATTTGGCGGTCGAAATAGCGCAGAATTTCAAGCTGTTACCGGTAGCCTCCTAGCCGATAAAGTCGTGGGGAGCAACCAATGCGTAACGTCTCGATCATGGCCGCGGGGGCAATCGCTGCGGTCGTCAGCTGGTTTCAGCCGGCGCATGCGGGCCTGTGGGGAATGCCGATGGGGCTGCAGTCGGCAATCCAGCATATCAAGCTGGAGACGCCGACGTTGCCGCCGATGGCTTATACGCAATTCTGCCTCCGCTACCGGGGCGAGTGCCGGGCGCGGCCGCTGTTTCGGGGCGGGCCGGTTCGGCTGACCGAGGAACGATCGGCTGACCTGAAGGAAGTCAATCTGATGGTAAACCGGGAGATCAGCCCGGAGCGCAATGAACTTGGCCTCGCTGGCGAGCAATGGCTGATCAACCCCAGCCGGGGCGATTGCAACGACTATGCGGTGAGCAAACGACATGAGTTGCTGGCGCGCGGCTGGCCGGCGCGGGCCTTGCTCTTGAGCGAGGTGGTTGTCAATTCAGGTGAGCATCACCTTATCCTGGTGGTTCGCACCATGAGCGGAGATCTGGTGCTCGACAACATGACGCAGGTCATCAAGCCGTGGTCGCGCGTTCCCTATCGCTGGGTTCGGATGCAAATGCCGAATTCCAAGCTCTGGGCGACCATTGCGACCAGCCGGGTCTGACCGTGCCGGCCTAGACGCTGCTGGTTCGTCCCGCGCATTGCGAGATGCCGAGTCCAACCATGACCGCGAGAATGATTTGGAGGACGGGTGCCAGCAGCCCCGGGTCAACAAAGCTTGCACACAGGGCGCAAAGCACGCCGGCAGCAGCCAGTGAAGCGAAGAAGGAATCGCGTCCCCGACCGACGGCGCCTCGCAAATTGAAGAAGAAGAGCTGAAGCGCAAGCGCGGCAAGAACCAGCAGCGCCGGCCGCCCCCATTCAATCGCGACCGCAACAGCGGTCGATGGCGGCATGACGAGCCCGCTGATCCCGAAATCCCTGTAGACGCGCGAAATCTCCGCGAAGCTGCCGACGCCGTTTCCGACCCATGGGGAGCCCGACAAGGCGCGCTGGGCAATTGCAAGCGACTCATCCGTTGAGGATTCGGCGAGCCTCAACAGGTCCGTCGAGGCGGCAGACCGGGCGAGCCCGGCCCCGGTCGCGGCGACCAAGATGAGCGCGAGAATCGTCGCTGGCCAGGGACGAAGGCCCAGTCGGCGCACCACTGCGACAAACAGCATCAGCGCAAATCCCAGCCCCGCCAGGCTGAGAAGGTGTCTCTGCCCAAGAGCCACGATCGCTGCAACCGAAACCGCAATGCCACAAACGCCCAGAAGCATCTGCAACAGGTGCTGAGCCGAAATAGAAAGGATCGCTTCGGAGTGATTGAGATGTCGCTCGACGGCCATGGCGACCACGGCTCCGTTGGCCAAGGCGGCGAGCAAGGCAGTCAACGCGACCACGCCGCCTGTCGCTGCCAGCTGGTCGGCTCGTCCCAGCAAATAGGTGAGCGCCACGAGTGTCGCGGCCACCGTTAAGACCAGCAGGATCAACTCGGCCCGACGTCGGTCTTTGGTAACAAGAACGGTCGAAACGATCACCGCGAAGACGGCCAGATAACAGACCAGGCTGTGCAATGTGGCCCCGGGATCGATGCTGATGTGCCCCGACAGCGAGGGCGCGTTCAATGCGATTGCCGCACTCGACCAAATGGGATTTGCAAGCGAGGAAACGGGAGGGGGGAGGATCTGCACGATCATCCAGATGATCGGAACAAGAATTGCCAGGGCGAATCGTTTCAGGGTCTGCTTGGCCAAAGCGATCTCGGGCGAGCTCGCAGACATGGCAGCAAATGCCAGCGTGAGAGCGATCAGGGGGAGAATCGCAGACTGCACGTAGCCGTCATTGGCGATGATGGCTGCCGGAGCAGTGGCCAACAGCGCGACCAGCAAGTAAGAGGCGATGGACAAGGGAGGCTTTTTGATGTGCGAGAGGTTGCCGACCAGAGAAGGCAAGTATCGCATGTGAATTGCTCGTCGCCAAACGCTATTGGGCCGCTTGAAGGCCACCGCTTCCCTTAGTCACGATGTTACAGCGCTATCGCCGTTGATCGAGGGATGCCCTCTTGTAGAGCAGCGCCACGGAAGCCTTGCGCGTAGATCCAGGCTGCGCAAATCGCGCGAGCAGCGTGGCCTGCGCCACAAGACCAAACGCGTAACCGAGCTGCGGTGCGAACCCAACCAAAAGGCCATAGCCGAAGGCGGCCGCGATGCTCGTCCCGAGACTGAGCTCGATCGCGACGGCAACAATCATCGAGAGTAGGCAGAACGGCACCAGAATCCAGACGCGAAAGGCCCACGCGAGGACTGCACCAACAAGAAACAAGAATATGGCCGCCGGGATCATAAATGTGTCTCCGGCGACCACCCTTTCACCCAAATTCCTAAGGAACCGTCAATCGTTCCCTGCGCTGCCATGCAGGATTAACGGACGGCACAGTTCGTGGTTAGCGCTTTCATTGCTGCGGCGAGACCCATAATGGGTATGACGCCGCGGATTGGGGCGGGCTTAGCTTCGATCTCAACGGATAGTTGGGGCGAGTTCAGCCAATCATGGCCGGCGAGGTCTGATGCAGACTGTGGCAGCAACAGGGCTTCGCCGGCCTGGACGACAGTTGCTTCAAATTCGCTTCGGCCGCCGGTCGTGCTCAGTGCTACCTTTGGACGGTCTGCGCGCGACCTGCGTTCCAGAGTCACCAGAACGACTTCGACGCCTTTTTGGCCACATTGAAGGTTCAGACCAGCAAGGCTCAGGTCTGACGTCGAGGAATCTGCCACATGCATGACCGAGACAGCGTCGGCTCCTCCGGACGGATTTTTGGTGCGGACGAGCTGCCATCCCCCGTCCAGCGCAGTAATACGGCTGGCGCTGGTTAGCTGTTCGGAGGCCTGTCGGTCGCAAAGTCGTTGCTGATCCGCGCTCGCGCCCGGGATGCACCCCTGGAGCGGACGGTTTGCCGGCTCGGACTGGGCAGCTCCTGCGAGCAACAGCACGAGCAGCGGAAGGAGACTCAAGCTCTTCATAGGTCGCAGTTGCGCCCAAATGCAATGCCAAACAAGCCTTGACGAATTGCCCAATGGTTTGGCAGTAGTGAATTCAATCATAAGAAGTTTATTCATTGCAGTACACAATTTTATTGCAATGCAGCATATTTAATGATTCTCTCTTTAAAGCTTGGGCGCATTGTGGAGGTGATTTTGATCCCTCAAAATCCAATTCCGGCCGTCACCGCTGAACATGCGGCGGGAGGTCAGCCGGAGTCAGACCTCCTGGCCGTCGCCCGACGGTCCGGGCTCAGCATCAAGATCCCATACTTTGCGCTCCAGCACGTGCTGGCGTCTGTGGACGCCGCGGTGATCATGCTCGCCAGTGTATTCGGGGGAGGGCTGTACCAAATCGTTGCGTACGGCGATCTCAATCACGTCGAGCCGGTCCTCGGCGCCGGTCCGGTGGCGGCCTTGCTCTATGTTCTCCTCGGGCATTCGACCGGGTTTTATGATCTGCGCGAGGCGCTGGCGAAAAAGAGAAGGGATGTCGGACGGATCTTCGCGCAATGGTCGTTGGTCGGCCTGTTGCTGGCGCTGCTTGCGTTTCTGATGAAAAGCGGCGCCTCGTTCTCCCGCGGATCCGTCATCTGTTTTGGCGGTCTCGCGCTTGTGCTGCTCGTGATCTGCCGTCGCATGGCGAAGCGACTTGTGTCCGTAATGGTCGCGGAGGGGCAGGTCCACGGGCGGCGCGCGATCTTGTTGGGCACGCGCCAGGAACTGGCTTTGCTCGGGACAGAAGAGTTGTTGGAGCAGTATGGCCTCAGCGAGGTGGAACGCGTTACTTTTTCAAGCCAGAGCAATGGCGGATTCGCCATGACGGCCGATGAATCGTCCTCGCTTGAGCGAGCCCTTGCGGTTGCGCGCGACCGGGCTGTCGACGAGATCGTGCTCGCGTTCCCGTGGAGTGATACCCGCAAGATCGAGCTCGTGCGCGATGGCCTTAGGACTTCGCCGCTCCCGGTCCAATTGTTGCCGGACCGTCGCATTCGTTCGTTCGCGGGGAATCCGTCGTATCACCTGAAGAATTCGCTTTCGGTCGAGATCCAGCGCGGGCCTTTGACGCGCACGGAGCTGGTGTCAAAGCGTGCGCTCGACATCATTGGAGCTTCCATCGGTCTGATCATGCTTGCGCCCTTGATGCTGCTGAGCGCACTCGCGATCAAGCTCGATTCGCCGGGGCCTGTCCTGTTCCGCCAGCGACGCAACGGTTTTAACACGAAGCAATTTTCGATCTTCAAGTTCAGAACAATGACCGTCATGGAAGACGGTGCGACCGTCGTGCAGGCTCAGCGCTTCGACCCGCGGGTCACCAAAGTCGGACGGATCCTCCGTCGCACGAGTATCGATGAGATTCCACAGCTGGTGAACGTGCTGCGGGGAGAAATGTCCTTGGTTGGTCCCCGGCCGCACGCGCTCGCGCATGACAGTCACTTCGGCCAATTGTTGTCGGACTATGCGTTTCGGCATCATGTCAAGCCCGGTATTACAGGCTGGGCACAAGTCAAGGGATACCGGGGCGAGACTGCGCGCGTCGAGCAGATGAAGGGGCGGGTCGATCGCGACCTTTGGTACATCAACAATTGGAGCCTGGGGCTGGACCTCAAGATCCTTTTGCTCACCTGCCTCGAACTTGTGCGCCGCAACAACGCCTACTAGGCGGCTTCTGCTCAACATATCATCGGTGCTGTAGCCGTCTCGCAACAACGGCAGGTTATCATCGGCTGGAGGGGGCTGAGTTCGTTGACTCTGTTGGAGAAACGGTCGAGTTTGCGGGGGCAAAATTGAAGGGGACTGGTGTGGCGCGGGGTATTTGGCTTGGGGGGGTATTGGCGGTAACTCTGCTGTCGGCAGGGTGCTCGATCATGCCGATGTCGGGTCCTGAGGATCACGTCATCAAGAGCGAGCACACGGTGAATGGCCCGGAATACGGGCTGGTGAAGCTCACCCCCCAAGTCGTCGATATCGTCAGGGAATACGGGCCTGGGGCCATCGCCGGGTCGTTCCCGGATAATCGGCCGCCGCCCTCCATCAAGTTTGGTATCGGTGACGTCGTAGCAGTTTCGATCTTCGAAGCGGCGGCGGGCGGTCTGTTCATCCCGGCCGAGGCCGGCGTCCGTCCGGGTAACTTTGTTTCGTTACCCAATCAGAACGTCGATTCGGCCGGGTTCATCACGGTCCCATATGCGGGTGCGATCAAAGCCGATGGCCGTACCCCCAGCGAGATTCAACAGGACATCGTCAAGGCGATTGGCAACCGAGCGATTGAACCGCAGGTCGTGGTCTCGCTGATCACCCAGAATACCTCGCTGATCAGCGTCCTGGGCGAGGTCAATGCACCCACCCGTTTGACGGCCAATGCGGCCGGCGAGCGCATCCTTGACGTCATCTCCCGCGCCGGCGGGCCGAAGGGGCAGGGCTGGGAAACCTGGGTGACGCTCGAGCGCAAAGGCAAGCGCGCGACCGTTCCGTTTGGAGCCCTTGTCTACCAGCCGGCCAATAACGTCTGGGCCCATCCGGGGGATACGATCTACGTCTATCGCGAGCCACAGATCTTCCTCGCCTTCGGAGCGTCAGGCGCGCAGGGCCAGTTCCCGTTCGATATGTGGAAAATCAACATGGCGCAGGCGATGGCCAAGGCGGGCGGCCTGCTGGACCTGCAAGCTGAGCCGAGCGGCGTTTACGTGTACCGCCGTGAGCCGCGGGAGCTTGCAGAGCGGTTGGGCGTCGATTGCTCCAAGTATGTGGGGCCCACGGTGCCGATCGTCTACAACGCGGATTTCAGGGATCCGGCCGCCTACTTCCTCGCGACCAAGTTTGACATGCGGGACAAGGACGTCTTGTTCGCGGCCAATGCGGCGACGGTTGATACGGCCAAATTCCTGCAGTTCGTTCGTCTCATAATCGCAACCGCCAACGATACGGTCGTGACCGCGAACAACGGACAGATCCTCAGGATCAATTCAAGGCTATAGCGAACTTCTCGCCACGTACCATGTACGTGGCGAGTTGGCCGGATGCGCATGCGGTTCTGCTGCCGTCTCCAACCTGCGAAGTTCAGTGCACGCCTTACGCGCGGCCGCTGGGTGATGCACAGGACTGCGTGTCGTTCCAAGTGTAAGCGTCGTTCTCAGGCCACGGCTTTGAGGGCTTGAGCGCGGTAGGCCCAGGGCAGTAGCTGGTCGATGTCGCGGTTTGGATGCCCGTTGACGATCCTGGTCAGGACATCGGTGAGATAGGCGAGCGGATCGACGTCGTTGATCTTGCAGGTCTCGACCAGGGACGCGACGACAGCCCAGTGCTCGGCACCACCGTCGGATCCAGCAAATAGTGCGTTTTTGCGACTGAGCTTGATGCCACGGATTGATCGTTCGACGGTATTGTTGTCGAGTTCGATGCGGCCGTCATCGATGAAGCGAGTTAAGCCTTGCCAGCGCGAGAGGGCGTAGCGGATGGCGTCGGCGAGCTTGATCTTCTGGCTGATGAGAGCCAGCTTGGCGCGCAGCCATACCTCGAAGGCATCAGCCAGTGGTCGGCTCTTCTGCTGCCGCACGAGGCGACGTTCCTCCGCGCTGCGGCCGCGGATCTCCTTCTCGATCCCATAGAATGCGGCGATGTGCTTCAGCGCGTCGCTCGCGATCGGAGCGGGGCCGGCTGTCGCGAGTTCGTAGAAGTTGCGCCGCATGTGCGCCCAGCAGAAGGCGAGCTCGACCTCGCCACGTTCGGCAAGCTTTGGGTAGGCGTTGTAGCCATCGACCTGCAGGACGCCCTTGAAGCCGGCAAGATGGCTGAACAGCCGCTCGGCTTTGCGGTCGGGTGCATAGACATAGGCGATGCCTGGCGGATCGAGACCGCCCCAGGGCCTGTCGTCGGCGGCATAGGCCCAGAGCTGGCCGGTTTTGGTGCGGCCCCGGCCTGGATCGAGCACCGGCACCGTCGTCTCGTCGGCGAACAGCTTGGACCTCGCGCGAAGCACCGTGAGAAGGCGCTCATGCAGCGGGCGCAGATGGAAGGCGGCATGCCCCACCCAGTCCGCCAGTGTCGATCGATCGAGAGCGATGCCCTGGCGGGCATAGATCTGGGCCTGCCGGTAGAGCGGCAGATGATCGGCATATTTGGACACCAGAACCTGGGCGACGGTTGCCTCCGTCGGCAGTCCGCCCTCGATCAAGCGGGCCGGAGCCTCGGCCTGCATGACGCCATCTTCGCAGGCTCGGCAGGCGTATTTGGGACGTCGGGTGACGACAACGCGGAACTGCGCCGGCACCATGTCCAGCCGCTCGCTCTTGTCTTCGCCGATCTGGTGCAGGTCGCCCTTGCAGCAGGGGCAGGTCTTGGCGTCGAGGTCGACCACGACCTCGATCCGCGGCAGATGCGCCGGTAGTGCTCCGCGATTGTTGCGGCGCTTGCGTGCGCGCTCCGCTCGCCCTTCCGGTGCTGTCTCGTCCTGGCTGGCTTCCGTATAGGCCGCAACCTGTTGGACGTCCTCGAGACCGAGCAGCATCTGCTCCTCGGGAAGCGACTCTGCCTTCCGGCCAAAGCGATGACGCTGCAGCTCTTTGATGATCTGGCGCAGCCGCTCGCTCTCGTGCCGCTCGGCCAGCAGCATCGCCTTCAGCGTCTCGGGATCATCAGGAAGGTTATCGCTCACAGGCAAATCAGAGCATATTCGCGCTCGCCTGACGACGTGCTCGATGCCCCTGATTCACTTCGCCGCAGCGCGGCCCACAACTATCCGGCTTGCGTCGGGACGACCGTCTCCCGTGCCGCGTGGACACGCCGCCAATCGAGCCCTTCGAGCAGCGCCGACAATTCCACCGCCGACAAACGCATCACGCCATCCTCGATCTTCGGCCAGCGGAAGACGCCTTCCTCGAGCCGCTTGGCGAACAGGCACAAACCCGTACCGTCCCAGAAGATCAGCTTGATCCGGTCCGCCCGCTTGGCACGGAACACATAAACAGCACCCGAGAACGGATCGGCCTTCATGTGCTCGCGTACAAGCATCGCAAGCCCCTCCATTCCCTTGCGGAAGTCGACCGGCTTGGTTGCCACCATTACCCGGACAGTTCCGGACGGGCCGATCACCGGCTTGCCTTCAGCGCATGGACGATGGCCGCAATCATCGCCACGTCCGCACCGCGGCCGACCCGGATAGTGACGCCTTCGGCTTCGATCTCGATGCCCCCGGCATCGCAAGGGCGAGCCCGGACATCCGGCTTGGCCTTGCGTCGCGCTGTCTTGCGCTCATGGCCAACAGCCACGGCCGGTACCATGGCGTCTACCACCGCCGGTACAAACGGCGGATCGTCAGCCATCGGCGTCGGCAACCGGCGTGCTTGCCGGCGCCAGGTGAACACTTGTTGTGGGGTCAGCCCGTGTCGTCGGGCAATCTCGGAAACGACCGCGCCTGGTACCAGCGTCTCCTCGACGATCCGGGCCTTGTCGTCCTTCGAGAACCAACGACGGCGTCCCGTCTCCGTGATCACTTCCAGCCGGCGCGCCGTCACGTCCGACTTAAGCGTATGGTCAAGCATAGACACAGGCCGATCCCTTTAAAGAGATCGTGAAACTCGCCTATCCCATGTGCCGCGAGAAGGTGGGAGCGGAACGACGCTTACTTCCAAGTTACGTATTATCGTGTAGGTCCCGAGCGAACTCAGCCGTGCGGATCAATCTGCAGCAATATAGGCGGGCAGTCCGCGTGACAACGCGGAGACCTCGTCGGCAAGGCACCCAGTCTAACGTTGCTTCGCCCGACCGCGGCTTTGCTCAATGCTTGCTCGGTATCCCGGCCGCCGCTTCCAGCCGACGAATGTCCAGGCGCGTAACGATCACGTGCGCACGCGAGCCGCCATCGAAGCTTGCGAAATAGAATCGCCCTTCAGGATCCCATGCATCGTATCCCGTATGAGCGTTCAGGTTCTTAAGAGAGGGGTCCAGGTCGGCAAAATTACACAGAGTTTTGGTGGTCGCAGTCTGCAAATCAAATGCAAACAGAGCGCCTGCCTTGCCATCCGATTGAAAACTTGTGCCGATGTAAGCCGTATTTCCGTCAGGCGCGACATTGAACAACCAAACATACGCGCGTTGTTGAAGGTCGAGCTGCCCGAGATACGACCAGGATGGGCCATCGTCGTCGAACCTGTAAATGTGACCCTTGTCGTCCGTGAAGAAGCATCGCTTCTTGTTGTCGAGGCATTGCCCCATCTCGAGCGCCTGCGTGATCTGAAGGGGCCAATCCTTGCGCTCGCCGAAACCGGTTTCGGGATCGTAATAGAAGATATGCGCGAAAACTGAGGGGCGGTCCGGGTTGCTTGCCGTGAAATAGAGACGGCCCCGGCCATCTACCCACATGACCCGACCCGAATAGACAAAATGCTGGTCATAGACGGCCGGCCTGCCCAGGCGGGATGTCCGGCCACTGGAGACGTCGTAGCGGAATATCTCGCCGGTGGGTACGCCTGCGGCATAGATCACGTTCCGCTGGGGATCAGAAGCAAGCGTTACAACGTTGCCGTGGTCGACGGCTGTGCCGGCAGGCTCGGACGCGCTCAGATCGTCAAACCTGTTCTGCGCCGGATCAAATGCGTACCAGTGAAAGCCTCGTTCGCTGAGGTACCCGTCGTCGAGAGTTGAACGGTTCATGGTGGCAACGTAGATTTTGCCGTTGTGCCAGAGCGGGCGCGTGTGGAATTTCTGGGCTGTCTCGCCGGGTTGCCAGTTATTGGCTGCTTCCGATGCTGAACGAGCATCACCCACGAGCCGGAGCGCTCCCGTTTGCCAGTTGAGCTGGTAAAGGGCCGAGTTCGTCTGGTGGTCCATCCCGCCTACGTAAATATCGCCATTTGGTGACGAGCCGGTCGCATGCCAGCTCTGGGTGGGTCTCAGTCCGTTCGGCGTGTCAGGCAAAGTCCAGAGCCAAACCCCGTCCAGTGCGCCTCGCCGCCCCGTGCTCTCGTTTGTTGCCGGTACGGAGGACATTTGGCCGTAACCAGGAGAAGTGAAGTTGAATAGGACTGCCGCGACGATCGATACGAAAGATAGCTTACCCATCGGAACTCCCACCGTATAGGTTGCCTCGACGCAAAGCTTCTTGAAGGCAGCTCGATTTTGCCATCCAACTTCTTTCCGAAGCGGTGGAAACTTGGAGGAATCGATCAGCTTTCTAGGGCAATCTGATGTTAGCGGCGGGTTCCGAGTACGTTCGTCGTTTCCAGCTGCGCAATGTCATTCGATCCAGATGCAGGCAGCAGACGGCGGCGCCTCAACGCCAAGGTCGAAATTCCGGAGTTTCCACACCAGGGATCTGGACGGTTAAGCCTTCAGATCGCAAAGCGCGTTCCAATTGCGAGCGGAAATCCAGTCGTACGGTGGAAAGACCTGCAACCAACTCGTCACGATTTCTCCAGCCTGCCGACCTGAGTATCCTCACCGCGTCTCGAATGAGGCCCGTCCGTACGATGGAAACAAATTCGTTCCGGGCGCTCTCCTGCAAGTCCGACGGAAGCACGTCATAGATTGCGATGACGTAGGGGCTGCGAAGTGCGATCCAACCTTCGTAGGGAGCGAGCCTGTAAGACATACGCAATTCATCGAGATGGTCGCTTATCTGGCCGCCCTGATTAATGGCGCTCCAATATTCGATGAACCATAAGAGGCCGTCGGTCGGGAGGCAGCTCAACGCACGCCTCACCGAGGAACGGAGAGAGCTTAGGCGCTCATTGGCGAGGCGCGTATCAAGTGAATCTACCGCCATTTCATAGAAGCGAAGGCGGATGATGGTCGCGGCCCGAATCTCGCGAGGACGACAGATTGCCCGGTTTTCGGCGCTGGACAATGCAGCTTCGGAGACAGGGTTGCGCTTGAACGCAGTGCCCGAGAGAATCGCGTTGGCAATGCTGTCGAGCTGCACTTCCTGCGTAGGATTTCGAAAAAAGAACGCGGCCCAGCCAGCTGACACGAGCGCGATCAATACGAGGATTGACTTACCAACGGTACTGACCATTGGCTTCCGAGCTAATCCACATACCCGTATCGTGAATAGTATCGGTTGCGGTAGTAGCCTCCGCTATGCGTATCGTAACGGCTCATGGCGGCGAGGTTCACCTTGTTGAGAACCGCGCCCATCAGGCGCTCACGAACCATCGGCGTTTCTCTGATCACCCGGTCGACGATGTCGACCTTCGATTTCGCCCATTCAATCACCAAAATGTACGAGTCGGCCAACGTACCTGTCGCGCGTACGTCGATAACCGGCGCCAATGGGCTGAGGTCCAGGATGATGCGGTCATACTGCTCGCGCAGATCCTGAAAGAACTTCTGCATTTGTGCGGACGCCAGGAGGTCGCTTGAGTTCGAGAACCGTGAGGTCACCACGCAAGGCAGGAAGTGCAGATTGGTTTGCGGATCGACCCAGAGCGCATCCTTTAGGGCAACCTTCCCGAACACGACGTCGATGAGGCCAACGTCGGCCGAACGACCCAGACGGTGGGTTAGACTTGGATTACGAATGTCGCCATCGACGAGAAGGGTGCGCAGTCCGCCCTGCGCCGTGGTTTGAGCCAAAGCCTCGCTCACCGTCGATTTCCCCTCGTTGGGAAGAGCCGAGGTGATCGCAACGACCTTATGTGGGGAGCCGTAGTTACTTAGGTCGGTCGCCAATTTGATCGAACGAAACGCTTCGGCAAACCGCGAAAATGGCGAATTGATCGCGAAGCGCCCAATGCTGTTGTCGATCGTCAGCTGCCGGTCGCCTGAGCGGGGCAGGTGAGCCGGTCCCGCCTCCATGGCACGGCTCATCTGGCCGGCGGCAACGGTCGAACGAGTGTCCGGCCGCGAATTCGGTCTCCATCCGCTGGGGAATGGCAACCATCCTTTGAGGCGGCTCAGTGAGCCCTTTGGGGCCTCGTCTGCTCCGAAACTAACGATCGGGACAGAGGCGAGACAGTTTGTCTGCAGGAGCCTTTCGACCTGATGGACGGTCCTGAAGACGCGGTCAATCATCTCAAGGAAGATCGCGACCAGACCCGCAAGGATGCAGCCGCCAACCACGCCCGCCAAGAGAACCAAAACCGTCTTCGGCGCGGTCTTTGGCGACGACAGCTCCGCGGCCTGGGTGATCACCCTTGCCTCCGTGATCGGGAAAGATTGCTGCTGCACCGAGACCATATAGAGTTGCAAGAAATTATCGGATAGGGCGCGCGCGCTCTGGGCGTTGCTTTCTAGGTCCTTGAGTACGATTTGCGCTTGGCTGGTATCATTCGATAAGGCGATTGTATCGTTGAGGCTCTTCTGGCTCGCCTCCTCGCGAGCGTTGGCGATCGCTAGGTCGCTCTTGTAGGCCTCAGCAGTGCGGCGAAGCTCGTCCAGAATAGAACGCCGGATCTCGCGCATCTGATTGCGCAGATTCACCACCGCGAGATGGGTAGGGCCGTAGCGATTGGACCAGTCCGACGCTTTGGCGGCGTAATCAAGGTAGGTCTGGCGCAGCTTCGTGATGACCGGATTGGCCATAGTATCGTTGACGGTTGCCAGATCAGTCAAAATGACCTGAGAGTCGCTCTCGTCAGCATTGAGGATTGAGGTGATGCGCTGCAGCTTGGCCTGGGCTTCCGCGCGCTTTGCACGGGCCTCGGTCAGGCCGCTGTTTATCTCGGCGAGTTGCTGTTCGGTCAGCAGGCGACCGCCAGCGTCTACAATGTTGTTCTTTGCCTTATAGTCGACCACGGAGCGCTCGGCTGTTGAGGCTTGAGCGCGGAGCTCCTTTAATCGGTCCTGCAGCCAGACGGCGGCACGGCGGGAGGCCTGGTATTTCGATTCAAGAGTATCCGTAATATAATTCTCGGCTATGGCGTTTGCGATCCGCGCTGCCAATTCGCGGGACGTCGATTGGTAGGCTATCTCGATGACGTAACTCAAGCCGACACGTTTGATCGTAAGACCAGCTTGCACGCGCGCAATGGCGCCTCGCATCAACTCAAGATCGGAAGGCTTCTCGTCCGGAAAGAAACCGGAAAAAAGCTGAGTCACGCTGCTCAACAAGCCGTCGTCAGCGCGCATAAATTCCGGGGAATCCAAAAGGTGCAGGTCCTTGATGACCGCCGAGGCGATCGTCTCGGACTTCAGGACTTCGACCTGACTGTCGACCATTGCGGAGTCGATGGGATTGTCGCCCGCCCCCGGTGCCCCCTGAGTCTGGAGCCCCTGCATCTTCCGACTGTCGATCATCAGCACGGCGGTGCCGGTATAGCGCTTGGTGGCGGATACCAGATAGCTGCCTGCCAGGCCTAGGCAAACCAGCACCGTGAGGATCATCACCGGATACTGCCTGCTGATCAGGCCAATGGCGCCGGCAACAGTCTGCTCCAGAGACGGCTGTTCAACGCCCTGGATCTGCGGCGAGGAAGAAGATGGAGATGGAATTCTTGTCTGAAGCATCCGGCCCGTCTAACTGAACTGGTTGCGCGGCGGCTATTCAAAACACAGCGATCATCCGCACGCCGACAAACCGGATGTCCAAATCAGTAACGCCTCAGCCTCAAAAGCCCTAAAGCATCAGCACGAGCCGGAAACGGTGCAGACGATGGTCGTTGTCGTGGATGATCCACCTGCCGAACTCGCACTCCCCACGCTTGAACTGAAATAGCTCGTCGGGTTGTTGGATACGCTATTTGCGGCGAAGCTCTGGAATGAGGAAGATCCAAAGAAGGTACCGGTGGTCGCGCTGGTCTGACCGCCGACGCCTCCGGAGGACCCGGTAGCGGCGCCCGAGAGAGCTACGCTTCGGGTGGGATCATTACCAGTAATGGCTGCATATTGCGCGTTGGCATCAGGTGAGCCGGTCGCGCCAAGGTCGCCCTGAATCTCCAAAGAAAACGTGAGATCGGTCGTTTTGCATACATTGGCGGCTTTTCCCAAGCCAGTACCAATCGCTTTTTGAAGCGCCGAGGTGGAAGGTCCTTTGTTAGTCAGGTCCTTCAAGATGGTGAGGATTGCGGGGAGCGCCTGAGGGTAGGAAGCAACAAAGGTTTGTACGTCAGCGGCAACTTCCTCGGGGCTGCGGGGTCCGTTTGGACCCTCCAACAACGAGGAAGGGGTCGTTGTGAATGCGGCCGCCTTCTGCGCGGTGTCAGGATCACTCACACAGGCGGCGAAGCTGGCCGTGGATAGGGAAATGGCGAGGGCGCAGGTCGCCGCTGACAGCATCAGCTTCGACGATAACAGGCGTCCGAGTGTCCTCATAGATTCTAACCTCTTCCAACGTCCAATACGATGTTTTTAATAGATAATTAGGTCAATGTACAGCGGCCAAAGTAGCGCCGGACGGCTTAGGTTAACATGGGTTAACGTCCTTTGGTGGAGAACGATTGGGCCATTCCCATGC
Organism: Bradyrhizobium sp. CCGUVB23; assembly: GCF_024199885.1. Classification (NCBI taxonomy): domain Bacteria; kingdom Pseudomonadati; phylum Pseudomonadota; class Alphaproteobacteria; order Hyphomicrobiales; family Nitrobacteraceae; genus Bradyrhizobium; species Bradyrhizobium sp. CCGUVB23. The sequence continues at coordinate 1,457,138 of NZ_JANADQ010000001.1, read as the reverse complement.
CCAAAATGGGGCCGATGGCGAGGGCAAAGCCAGGGATCTGTAGCGGAAAATCGACCTGCGAATGGGCCATGGCCAAGACGCCAATCCAGAAGGCGCTGGTTGGCAGTATTGCATCACGGTTGCGACCCAGCATTCCTCGGCCCAGTATCGCCAACATAGCGACCCACCACATGCCCACCATGAGCGTGAATGGAAGCCCCATTTCGGCGGCGAGCTCAAGAGTGGTGTTGTGTGCCTGCTCCCAGACACCGTACGACGGAACATCGCCGCTTCGGTAGGATGGAAAAATCCACCGGAACGTACCCAAACCTGAGCCAAGCCAAGGATAGCCCTTAATCATTTCAACGGTCGAGGCGTAGGTTTCCCAGCGGGCCACATCGAAGAAACCCTGGACGCCAAATCGCTGGTTGACGCGCGGAGCAAAAATCGAAATTGCAACTAACACGAATGCAACTGCGCCAACCGGAAAGATCCAGAGAAGCCGCCGCCTTTGCAGCTTTCTCCGGAGGTGAGTTCCGATCGCTCCCGTTAAGCAGAACAACGCCAGCACAGAGCCGGCCCGTGATCCCGTGAGCATGGTTGTGGTCAGCGTCACAAAACAGGCCAGCAAATGGAGAATGTTCCGCGGAGACGTGGCGTGCAGGCGAGATCTAATCAGTTCCCACCACAGAACGGGAGCCTCATGAGAGCCAAGTCCGCTAAATCGCGTTGCATAAAGTATCCATCCTGAGGTCACCGCTCCAAAGTACGATGCTGCAACGTTCGGATTTATGAATGTCGCCGTCAGCGAACTTAGATAGTTGTACTTCTGGTGCCATAGAAAATAGTTTGGCCAGAGCACGAGCGCGACAAGCCCATAGATCGCGTAAGCTAAGCCCGAACCTAGGAAACAGATCAAAAGCATCTGTGCAGCGTGCCGGTCTCGGCCGACAAGATAGCCACACAGGATGGATAAGAAGAACGCGATCTGCGGTCCGGCGGAGAATAAAGGCTGGTTGCGGGCTACGGAAACAGAGCGGTCCAGCTGTTCTGCCAGGATAGCTGAAGCCTCATCCCAAATTACAGCTGTCAAATGTCGGGACAGCAAAGCTGTCCAGCCCAATTGCTCACTTATGACCACAATCCAGGCCAGCGAAATCGCCGTGAAGCCACATAGGAATGCGATGTCCCGAGGCCCAAGCGCCTGTAGCGCAGCGAGGAAGAGAACCATCGAAAGCAGAGCCACCCAAACGGCCACGATACGGATATCCATGGAGCCGAAGGGAAGTGGCGCCAACGCAATCAATACGCACAAGCCGGATGTAGCCAGGAGCGCAGGATAGGCCGGCTGTCTTGAGCTTCGAGCGTTTACTGCATCGCTTGTAAGGCGAACTTCAACTCTAGTGTTGAGCAAGGTGCATCGACCGGGATCAAGACGCTCCATCAATCGAAGTCCTTCAGCCTCGATTCCCGCTTCCACTCTGCCAGAGAGCTTTCCAGATCATACGAGAACCTAAACCCGCTGGCGACAAGACGCTTGGGCAGGATGTTCGTAGAAAACCACAATTTTCGTACTCGATCTCGATTGATGCCGGTCTTCATACCGGCCGTCTGCAGGGCCTCAAATGGAAGCGCCGCCATATTCATGAGCCAGATCGGAATGACAAGTTGTGGCTGGTGATAGCCCGCCACACGCGAGAACGCCGAGCAGATCTCGCTGATCGTATATCTGTGCTCGAAGCTGAAATTGTAGATGGAAGTGCCTTCATTGCGGGCGGACATGAACATCATCGATGTTACGAGGTCTCGCACGTAGCCGCATGATTTGATCGTATCCGTTCGACCAGGATAGATAAACGCTCGCCGTTCCATCATTCTCGACAGGCGCGTAAAGTTTCCTCGTTCGTAAGGGCCGTAAATCACGGCTGGACGAACGATGGTAAGCTTCCGCTCCGGAGCCTCCGATTGCCAGAGCAGGTGTATCTTTTCGGCCGCGAGCTTGGAGCGTCCATAAGCGCTCACAGGGGCAGGCTTGGCCTCCTCGTCGAGCGCGGCTTCGCTTGGCCCATAGATCGAGATCGAGCTCGTGAAGACTAGGTTCTTGCTTCCTGTTTCGTTTGCAAATCGGCAAACATTCACAGCCCCCAAGACGTTCGTGTAGTAGTAATCGCCGTCTGGATGTCCAGGCGTTACATGAACCGCCGCTAGATTGAAAATGTCGGCTGGACTTCCGTTAGCGATATTCGGATCAATCGATTCACGCACATCGTGAAATAGATATTCGACCCCGGCGATATTTGCCCTCGGCGGGCCAATGTCCACCGAGACGACCCGCTCATACTTCCGAGAAGCCACGAGATCGGCTGCGAGGTGAGTTCCGACGAAGCCCGCGCCGCCGAAAATAATGACTTGGGTAGGATTGGACATCGATCAGGGCTCTACTCGATTGAGGTTGGTTGCCTCATGGCGATAGGTCTCTTTCACGATATCGTAGTTGATCGCGCGGGTTAAATCGACTGGGTGCTGGATCGCGCGCCGCTGCAAGAGTTGTGATTGCAGCGTACGAATTCGTATCGAATCCATTTCGCCAAATCTCGCTCCGAAGGGACGCAAGAGGCTGCGTTGTGAATCCATGAGGCGAGAGACCAACGAAGTCGGCAGCGGCGTGCCCACAGAATTCGCTATAATCGGAACTGTCCGACTGAGGTCCGCGTAGGCCGCACTCCAGCCTCCGGCGGTAGCCATCAGGAATTTCTCAAGTCTGTTCGGCTGGGCAAAGATTCGCTCCTGAGCAAAGAAGACCGGCCCTGGGTTGTGAACTCCAAAGGCATCCGGACGAAGTATCTTATATTCAATGTTCAGGCGCTCCAACTCCAGGCCATCGACATCACGACGACCAAGAAGGACATCTACCTTTCGATCCAGGAGATCCTGCAGCGGCGTATTGCTTTCCATCAAGAAAAGCCTGCTTTGGGCCAAAGAATTGCTGCTGACAAAATCGTTGAGAATCGCCACGAATTCGGAATTGGGCGTGTATCCAATTCGTTTGCCCTCCAGGTCTAGCGGCGTCAGCAGCTTGGCCTCGGGCAGCGTATAGAATTCTGCGGGGTTCACTGCATAAAATCCAGCAAAAGCCACAATCGGGAGCCCTCCCGAGCGTGCTTTCAAAAACCCTGCGGTCGAGGCGATGCCTATGGTGTTTTCGTCGGCCACAACCGCGGCTATCGCGTCATCGTCGTCTAAGCCTGCCACCAAGCGAACGCGCAGGCCTGCTTGCGCGAACAGGCCGTCGGAGGCTGCAATGATCATCCCGGCGGCTGAAACCGACAACGGCGTGCTGAGCTTGACCGTGTACTCAGCGAAACTGGCTTTGGGCGTTGGTGCCTGGCTTCGGGTTGGCTTCGGGCCGAAGAGGACATAGGCTACTGCGCAGGCAACGAATAGTCCGGCGAGGAGGCGCAAGCCATAGTGAGATTTGCGGGCTTTTCGCTGGGCTCTTGTCATGTCGGGGCACTAATAAACTAATCTGAATACCAATAATTTATGTTGGCGAACGCATGCGAGGCGCTTAGCAGGAAGTCGCTCGGACGAAAGGAAGCCAGAACGCCTAGGGTAGCTCATGAAACTCGTAACGAAAATAGGTCGAGCCTGATGCGATCCCTAGTGTCCTTTGTAGCCGCTGATAACCCGCCAAAGGCACGATGATGCAATCGGAGCTTCCAGTATAGCAAACTTGGACTCGGATCGATTGGCCGCAGATGTTCTCGACCAGTACGATCTGGTCGATGATTTTCGGATTGATGGTCTGCGGATGGGCTGAGGGGTGCACAGAGATGCAGAGCCTGCCGTCGGGGGTCTTGTGCGCACCATTCGGCAGGAAAGGATTGGCGGGCCGAGTGAATCCGCTGCTGCCGCCGTACATGGGGGCCGAGGGCTTTCCATATCCGGAGACTTGGGCATGAACGGGTAGAATCCAAACTTGCACAATGACCATCAGGCTGCAAACAGGGCGGCCGATTCGATCGCTCTTCAGCGCGAGGGAGTCATGTGTCATTGCAATACCCAAATGCTGGCTAAGACCGATCAGGGGGCTCCTCGGTCTGCAGTATCTCGATTAATCCAAAGCCCGAGACATGATGAAAGGAAACTTTCTGGCCGTCGAATAGCACTGCAGGAGTTGGTGGGCTGACCATTACGATATCGATGCCTGCGGCCTCCAACTCACCAAGCGCGTCTTCAGCATTGGGACACGTATAGCATAAGTGGTAAATCATCGCCCCGGTCTTGCTTATGAGCTTGTCAATCGGGGAGGGGCCGTCACCGGGCCAGATCACTTCGACATCCGGCATCGTTGGGTGGTGGCGCATCGCGAGATTGACCCGTTGGAGCGGGTCAAAGACCTGATTGCCAGCCGTATACCCAAGCAATGCCAGATAGCGAAATGCTTCTTCAGGGGAGGCGACCGCAAGGCCCAGATGATGAAAGGCAAAGTTGCCGAAATCGAGTGCGGGGGGGCTTGCGGAATCGGACACTTCAATATCTCACGTCGTCTTCTTGCCGATCAGTTCAACGAATTCGCCGACGTTCTTCAGGCTGCCGATTTCGGACGCTGAGAACTTTATTCCAAAAGCCTTCGAGACCGCGAGAACGAGACGAATGTGAGAGAGGCTATCCCAGCCGTCTACGTCATCGGCTGTCGTTTCAGGCTCGAGCCCAAGATCATCCTCATCGAAGACCTCACGAAATACCGTTGTAAGCTTGGAGTAGATTTGAGTTTGATCCATCATCGTACCTCGTTTTTGCTCTCCGAATAGCTTTCTTGCTACTCACTGATGAGTTTCGGCCTTGGACTGATCGGAGCCGCGTAGAGAAACACGAGCCTGTTCGGGGCTTGTCCGGCACACGAATGGATTCAAGACATTTGCCAGTCGATCCGACCAAACGTCGGCCAAATGCCGCTTGGCATGTACCTCGTCGGAATAATCTTGCTCTTTGCTCAGATCGCTCATCGACATCGAGACGAAATTCCTTTGACCATCGAATTGGCGGGAGACGTCCGTGAACGCCTGTTCATAACCGCGCTGAAATGGGCTTGCGTCCCGATGCCAGGCCGGAATGGGAAGGTCAATCAGCACGACCCGTTCTCCCGAGCGAAGCAACGTTTCAATGGTGTTCCTGAGCACTTCGACCTGGCCGAGGGAAATTTCGTTCCTCTTTCCCATGGCTTCATTCCAGTAGTCGAGAGCTTTCTTCTTGTCTTGCTCAGACATCCCAGCGGCCTCGCGTTCAGCCTCGTTACGCTGAGCGGACTTGCGACCGGTCAGCAGCAGATTGACGCCTGCTCTGGCTTCGCGGGCCATCTTCTCGATCACCAGAATGGGACGAATTGCCAAAACGCCAGCATCCAACCAGCTTGCAGAAAGGAGCGCGGCAGGGCCTTCGGGTGTCCGCCGATAAAATCCGTAGCGATACTTCTCAAGATCGATATCGGTCTCTCCGAGATTGCGATCAGGGTCGGAATACTTCACATCGGAGTCGACGAACATTCCGAACCAAACGCCGATGACGAAGGTGTTCGAGGGCCGATCGGCTGGGCTTTGGACCTCATGCACCAAGTCTATGATCTGTTTCGCCTCGGAGATGTTGGCGCCGCCAACGGCGAGATTGCTTACCTTCGCACAGGCCAATTTTGACTGAATGGTCTTTTGTGTGAAGCCAACTCCGGTGTTTGATGCGCCCACCAGAATCGCCTTTTCACCCGGGCTATTGAGAACGCTCCGTCCAAGAAACACGTACTTGGGCACGGTCATATAGAGCGTCTGCTCGGCATTCTGAAAATCGCGCTGCCCGTCGCTTCCCGAGTCGGGAAACATGAGGAAAGAAAGTGCGCCGAGCATGGCGTAAAGAAAGGCGAATGACACGAAGGTCAGCGCAGCCTGTCGTAGAATGTGTTTCAAGTCAGAAGGCCTTGTAGACGAAATCGGGTGATTTGTGCAGCAGTGTCGTGATCACGACGATTGCCATCATCTTGCTCGCAAGAGAAAGGTTTCTGCCAATCAGGCTGTCACGAACTGACAACAGGAAGGTCGGCGCAGCCAGGCGCGGGACTATGCTGTCGGCAATGAACCAGAACAGCGCGAATGCGCCGCCGATGGCAAGGAATGCGCCCAGTATCCCGGTCAATCCAAGCCGTCCGATCAAGCGATCGAAGTCCGACAGCTCAGGTACCCATAGACACGTCAACGCCAGCACGAAATAGGCGATGGTGATGCTGCGGGAAAGATAGATATAGGCAGTCCGGTCGGTTAGTGCCCGATAGCGCTTCTTGCCGAGGCGCTCGGTCAACGCAACCTGCCAGAGTTTGTTCACGCTCGCGCCTGCGCCCATCAGGAGTCCGTAGATCACGAATACTGCCGTCGTCCCGTGCCAAACCCCCATGACGAGGAACGTCACAAAGAACGCGAGCACGCCCAAATAGGCCGTCAATGCGGGCGCTGGGAACCACGACATCAGGAGCATGACGAGCGGATTGAAGAGATAGAACTTGAACCACTGCGACAACGTCATGTGCCAGCGCTGCCAGAACTCCAGGAAGGTGCGGGCAGAGAACGGCCGGTCGAAGTTTTCAGGCAGCTCCTGCTCCAGCAGAATCCCGCTGCCGATGACGATGTCCATGTAGCCAGAGAAATTATAAAAGAGATAGACGGTGTAGAGCGAGGCGGCTGCGGCATAGAGGCCGTAAAGCTTCAGCACGGGCAGATCGGCGGCCTGGAGGAGTTGGGGCTTCAGGAACGAAAAGCTGTATTCGGCCGTAGCCGCGACGATGACAAACTTCACATAGCCCGTAATGATCCGCGCGAACGCGTCGTAAACCTTGGCTGAATCCAGGTCGAATGCCGCTACGCCATCAGTGGCCCGAAAGTCCTGATAGCGCTGGATCGGGCCTGAGACGAAGCAGAGAAAGTTGCAGGTGTATCGGAAGAAGGCGAGCGGGCCGATTCTTTCGCTGAGGTCGCCCGAGCGCACATCCACCATCATGTGCAGTATCCGGAACAGGATGTAAGACAGGCCGATCGTCAGGTAAGGAAACGGAAGATGGCCCAGGTCTTCGAAGAAAGAGAAACGCTTCAGAAAGACGTAACAACCCAGCACGCTCAAGACGCCCAGCCCCAAGGCGACCGCTGATTTCCAGACTTCGAGAACCCTTACGCAGACATAGCCCAGGAGAAGAAACCCGAGCAGGGGTAGCGCTTGGATGATGTCGGTCAGATAGCTGCCGATGAAGAAGGCATTGGCCAGTCCGAGCACGGCTCGCCGGTAGGGAACGGACGCACTGATGTTGTAGGCAACGACGACGGCTGCGAGAAACGCAAAGAACAGGGGGGATGTGAGACTCATTGCTTAGGGCCCGAGCTGCGCTGCCTCTTCCGGTACACACCGGATCAGGCAAGCTCCAGATGTGGGTAGTCGCGCTCGACCGTCATCGGCAGTTCGCCAAGTTCAACATCGATCCCCAATTGCCATCGGGTGCTACCGTCGGTCTCCTCGCTGACCAGAGTGAAGCCGAGCTTCTTATAGTGCTCGCGCACCATCTCGTTTCGTTCGGTCGGAATGAAGACACCTTCGAGATGCGATATTCCGGCGGCGCGCGCAAGGTGCAGTATCTCCGCAAGCACCGCCTTTTCCACACCCCGTCCAAGCACCCGACAGCTCATGAGCCATGTGTCGATGGTCCACCAATGCGGTCGGGAGGGTCGACAAACGACCACGCATATAATTCCGTTGTCGCCAAATTTGTCCAGGAGCCGCGCGTGCAACGTCATCACGCCGGGGTCGAGCTCGGCTTGCTCGACCTGGGTCTCGGTGTAGCGGTTGGTGGTTAAATTAAATTGGTTGCTCTTGTTGATCAATTGGGTGACGCGGGACCTCGTTGTGCGGTCGAAGCTTCCGAAGATGATCCGCATTTCGAGCGACCGGAGATAAGACTGAAGATCGGAGGTTTGGCCTTGCAGACTGAGGCGCCGCGCGTTGGCTTGATACATGCCGGCGCGGGAGCGATCTTCTTCCGAGAAGCTGATTGCCTCGAAATAGCCGGCTGCAGCAAGCGTGCGCGCGTAGCCCGCGGGATCACTGTCGAGTTCAGGGACAGCGACCTCGGGTATCTCCCGCCGGACCAGACCTCTCTCAACGGGGTTGTCATCGAGAAAGACCATCGATTCGAGGCCGAGGGCGAGCTCCTTTGCGATCGCACGGATGTTTGTGGCCTTGTCATCCCAATTCGCCTGAAAGACCGCGATATGATCCTCCTTCAGCAACATGTCCGGGTGTTCCCTGAAGGGCCGCCGCGCCACCTCGTCATTGTTTTTCGAGCTCACCGCAAGCACGATACCGCGAGCCCGAAGGGCAAGCGCCGATTGCTGAACCGACAGGAATGCCTCGCCCGTAGCGTCGCCTTGGGCGATCTGGATTCCCTCGAGCCCGTCGTCGCCGATCACGCCGCCCCAGACCGTGTTATCAAGATCGAGAATGAGGCACCGGCGACTCTTTCCTCGCATGGCGCCGATGATCCGGCAGACGTACTCGGCATATAGCGGCACGAACGTGTCCGAAAAAGGAAGCTTCGCGAGGTTCCATTGAGCCGGCGAGTGCCAGTCGGCGAGCCCGACCGTTTCGGCGATGCCGGCAACGTCGAGAAGAAGGTCGCTCGATTGAAGGACGCTCTGGGTGATGCGCCCGTTGAACCGGTCGACGATGTTCCTGGCGGTTCCTGTCAGCGCGCGATCGAAGGATCCGAACAATCCCTCCGGGGGAGCCGCTATGGTCTGCAGGACGCACACTGCGCCGCTGTTCTGGGAGATGGCGGAACGGATCGAATCCAGGAGGTCGATTGCCGCGTTAACGGACTGAACGGCAGCCTGCTCGTTGCCGGGAGTGGGCTGAAGTGCGAGGCCGCGATGGTCGAGGGCAACAAGAACGGCGTCTGGTCGTGCCCTGTTGAGCGTGGAGTCCGGTTGCAACGCATCTTGCAGGAACTGATCGTAGGCGCCCGTGATGCATTCGAGCGAAAAGCCATGACGTGCGGCCGTTGCGATCAGGACCGGGACAATGAGGTCAAGGGTGCCGTTTCCGATCAAGCCAAGCCGAAATGGAGCCAATGGTTGCAGGGAATGCCCCTGTTCGCGAGCGGAAACGATGGTCCGTCCCAACCGTGAGAGCTGCTGCTCGTTGAGGGCGTGGGTCGCGAGAAACCGGATCTGCTTTCCAAGGTCGGCGCCGGTCGTCGCGAGCCCCCTGCAACGGGACGAGAAATCTTCAGGCGGTCTTGGAAGCCAAGACAGTTCTCTGTACTGTTCTACGGACACGCTCAATTCCAGCTCGTTTTTGGTAGCGAATTCAACGAATTTGCCGTACCCGACGTCGAAAATCCAGCCGATAATCTATGCACGATGTTCGAAAATAATTCGACAGTTTCATGGCTTGGCCTTGTCATCGGCAGTTGGCAGGATGGGCTTATACGGGATATGAGCTCAAAGCAGTCATTTTCGGACAACAGGTTCGGATTAACGTTACGGTCGTGAGGATCAGTTGTCGCCTGAGTTAACCCTGTCCGTCGTGATTCCCAACTACAATTATGCGAAATTTGTGGGAGCGGCGATCAAGAGCGCGCTCGAAATCCGTTGGCCGCGAGTCGAGGTTGTCGTTGTCGATGATGGATCGACCGACAATTCACTCGAGATGATCGAGAAGTTTGCCGACAAGATCACCATCGTCAGGCAGCCGAACGCCGGTCAGATGCAATCTTGCGTGAACGGTTTCCACCGGTCCACCGGCGAACTGGTCATCTTCCTCGACTCGGACGATGCTCTGCATCCCGACGTGATGAATGAAATAGCTGCGGTCTGGACGGACAAGGCCAGCAAATTCCAGTTCCAGATGAGAACCATCAACGCGGAAGGCACGCCGACAGGCAATATCCTGCCTCAGTATTTCATCACACCTACTCCGGAGCAAATTCGGGAGTGGGTCACCACGGCGGGCGTTTATCCCACGCCGCCTGGTTCTGGAAACGCCTACCCGCGATGGGTTGTCGAGAAGATATTCGGGTTCAAGTCCGATTTCGTCGACAGGGCGCCCGACAGCTACCTGGTAACGGCGGCGCCCGTTTATGGCGATATCGTGACGATTCCCAAGCCACTGGTCGACTACCGTGTGCATGGCGACAATCACGGGGCATTTCTTCAGCTGGAAGATAGCCGTTTCGCGCGGGAGGTGGATGTCACGATACGGCGATTCAATTTCTTCCGCCAAATCGCTCGCAGCGCAGACATGTCGATCGCGCCTGAAGCGTTGAGTAGAAACATGTTGTTTCTATGCCTGCGCACGGCATCATACGCGTTACGACCGGACATTCACCCCATCCCGAACGACCGAGCGGGAGACATCTTCTTGGACTGTGCTCGGTCTCTTTCATTCCCGCAGGGATTTTCCTTTTCCCAGCGAATCTCATTGTTCCTGTGGACCGCATGCATGCTGGTCGGTCCGAGCCGGCTGGCGCGGGCGCTGGCCAGTTGGCGCTACGCGCCGATCAGCCGCCCCAGGTGGATGAAGACGATCCTGAACATGCTGAGGATTGTGCGCTAGCTCTCTTGCTGCAACGTTCGGGCTCGGCTGCTCCAGCCGAAGACCATTTCGCGTCCCCATATTCGCGAGGGCGTTTCGATCAGACGAAAAGTGATGCCGCTGATCACGACAATGCCGATCAGTGATGCAGCCAAAATGAAATCACCCGTCCATCGATCCGTCTGAAATACCGGAACATGCATCGTCGAATCGAACAAAGACGGGATGCCAAAAATGCGCTTTAGAACGATGGCTTCGACGTACAAGAACACATAGTGCACCATGTAAACGGAATATGAGATCTTGCCGAGGTACTGCACAGCAGGCGTCGTCAGAACTCTTGCCAAAATGCCGGTGTCGGATTGGAAAAGCAAGACCCAGCCAATAAATACAGGCACAACGGCAACGATCTTTGCGTCTGATATCGTTCCCGCAATCAAGAAAAACAAGAGTACAAGAGTTAGCTGCCCGGAGCTGATGAAAGTTTGAGAAAGCTTCGGAAACCGGCTGTCTTGCGTAGTCTGAAATATGCACGCGCCGATGAAGAAGCCGGCCAGGCATCGGACGATGCCAAGGTCGTACGTCGAATTCAAATCGCCGTGCGTGAACGCAACGAAGCAAAAGCCGCCGAGCCCTGCGAGAGATAGCAAGAGGATGAGGATTTTGCTTCGGAAGAGTCCGCCTGCAGCAGTAAGCGCAAAAACGAGATAGGCGGCGAATTCGCAGCTGATGCTCCAACTGGGTGCATTCCAGCTCAGATAGTTAAAAATACCGAGTCCCTGAACAAGCCCCAAGTTTGCGATGAATGACGCCCAAGAATTTGGTCCGGTAAAAGCTGGTCGATCGCTGGCGGTGATAATTCCTGAACTCTGCGAATAGAGCTTTAGGAACTCCAATCCAAGTAGAACCAAGAGCGTCGCCAAGTGCATTGGATAGACGCGGAAGAAACGTAAGCCGATAAACCGCATCGCATCGGGCATCGATTTGATACGGTGCGAATAACTCGAGCTGATCACGAAGCCTGACAGGAGGAAGAAGAGGTCGACCGCCAAATAGCCATTGCGGAAGAACAAATTGTGCGTGAAATGATTCGAAACCTGGAGGTGGTAGAATACGACGAGTACAGCCGCGATCCCCCGCAGACCGTCGAGGGCGACATAGCGTCGTGACTGGTTCGCTGGCATCATCTGATTATCGTGCCCAACAATATATTTGCGCCTAAGGTCTGGACCAGACGAGCCTGCAAGAACAATGCGGCGATGTCTCGTCGGAAGTTCTATTTCCGGGGCCGTGAGTTTGGTGGCAACGAGGGTACAAGCGCCAAGAGCCAGATCATCAGGGCGGAGCTGGGTTTTAGGACATAAGGAAAGATCAACCAGCTGAAGAGGTAGAAGTTACAGATATCGGCTCGCAATGCACTCGAGTATAATCTAGTGGCTACGATGGCGGTGACCAAGATTAAGCCTGCCAGCCCGTACTCGTAGGTCAGCTTCGCCCAGGTCGGATCGCTCACCTCGTAGGCGAACCTGCCGATGGCAACATCTCTAAAGAAGCTCCCTGGGCCGTTGCCGAGCCAGGTTGTCCATGCGCCCTGATCAAAGCTTATTCTGATCATCTCCCAGGGTGCGACAAATCTGGCATAGCCGCTGGTATTGGGAGTGGTGAACTCCGAGAGACGGCCAAACCAACGATCGAGGCCGGGGAGTTCGAGGCTGTAGAGTGTGTAGAGCAGCAGGAACGCGCCCATCGCTGAAACCACGAAGACTGGAATTCGGCTGATGGATCTTGGCAGCAGCAGGCCGGCGGCCAAAACGATCAGACCAGATCCAGAGAGCGATGTCAGCAAACCCATGGTGAGCGCGATCATGACGCCAACTCTTCTCAGCTGACGGTACTCGATCAGAAGGGCCAGAGCGGTTACCGCCGAGAGTTCGCCTGACTCTCGCAGGAAAAAGCCGTTCGCTTTTATGATTCCGCCCTCCTCGCGGAGGAATGTGTAGGTGCCCGCCCCTCGGATGTCTTTGGGAAGAATGAAGTAGATGTTCGTCAGGACGTCCAGTTTGGTGATGTTGACGAGGACAATTTGAACGACTGCTATCGCTGCTATGATAGTCGCCGCTGTCACATAGGCCTTGAGAATATAGTCATGAACGGCCCCGATGTCGGGCCGGCGTTGGAGACGAAAAATGAATGGCGAGTAGCCGGCCACCAAAAGGAGAAGCGAACTCAGAGAGCTTTGTGAACTCGAAAATGGTATTCTGAGAAGTGATAGCGCAATTGTGCAGGTCAACAGGTAGAGCGTTGGCACGCTGACAGCTGCGTGTCGCGAGACCAATAGGAAAGCTGTGAAGAACGCATAGCAGATCAAATCCAAAGCGACGGGGAAATCGCCGATGTTGTAGGCAATTTGATTGAAGAACAGAACGGAAGCAATTGCCCACCAGACAGCGAATTTTCCGATCGAATCGAGCTCCTGATCCGGTTGGGCTTGAGCAACCGGAATCGTCTCCGTTTCCATCGGGTGGGCGGCTGCCGAACTCATTCGGGCTCCAATCTGCTGCATAGACGAATATACGAAGGTTCGGTCGCCTGTTCGAGATTCTTCTATTCTTGGTTAGATCTCATTCTTATCGAAAATAGCTTGGACGTTCGTATTAGCCTTGGCCGCTCATCTCCCGCAGAAGCGGCATGTATTGCGAGTGGAGACGCTTCAGTGTCCGACGTGTGCTGGGAACCAGTTGCTTCAAGATCGAACCGATGCTCAGGGCCTCGCCTGAGAACCGCTGGTTCCATCCGTGAACCAGTGCGCGGACGACTGACTCGGGATAGACGCCCTTGAATTGCTTCGCGATCGGCTTTGAGCTCAGCAGGTCGTGCAGATAGGAGCCTTCCGGCGGAAGAAGCTCCTTGTAGTAACCCATCTTGTCCCAGATGTTGTTGTAGAGATGTATCGAGAATGCGTCCCGGCAAAGCTCTTGGCATTCATCTCGATACTCCGGCAGGAGGAACTTGTAGAACTCATCGTAGTGAAGCGGCATGAACAGGCTTGCAGGCTTGAACGATGAACTCTGTTTTTTGAACGTCCTGGAATTGAAGGCCTGGAGGGTGCCGAAGGGGACGTCCTGGTCCAGAACGCTTTCGCTGGCAGCGACTATTCGTCCCAATTCTCTTGATGAGGGATTGAGGTTGAGGATTGCGTTGCAGATGTTCGTTCCGTTCTCCGCGATGAGGAAGTTTTCACTGCTTTCGACCTCAAATGATTTCAACATCATGACGTCTGAGTCGATCCAGCACATCTGCTTTTTCAGGAACATTTTGTATCGGAAATAGTCCGAGAATTGTGCGACGTTGCGTCGGCCATCAGTAATGAATCGATCGATGTAGGATTCATCCACGATCTCGTTGGCATCGCCCTGGACTATTCCGGACGGTAGACCGTCGAATGGCTTGTACGAAAAGAGCACAACGCTGTGGCCAAACTCGGCAAATGAAAGGAGCGAGGCCTTTTCGTACGGAGAGAGCGGGCCAAGCCAAAAGGATCCAAAGGTGCTCATATCCTGGTTTCCTGCGGGGATGCCTGTTAACGACGACGTGCCATGCGATGCGCCTGATGGCAACTACCGTCCGTCAAGCTCAGATTTGGGTGTCGCCGTCAAGACAGCACATTCAGAGGAGCGCTCGGTGCATGCGCGCGGCCGAGCTTTCCAGGCCAAATCTGTCGGAAAACATTGTGAAAAGCCTAGCCTGACTCTGATTCAGCATATCCAGATTATCAATGTTTTCGACTATCTTCGCTCCCAGCCCCGTCACGCTTTCTGCCAGGAACATTGCAGACTGCTCCTCTTCGGTGGTGCCGGCGATGGCGTTTTTCAGGCCGAAGATTGGCAATCTTGCAAACGCATAGTCCAGCATCTTCAATTTGAAGCCCCCGCCGAAAAGCTCAGGCACGAGTCCGGCTCGGCACCTGCAGGCGATCTCGGAGATATCCGGCAGGCGTCCATGAAACACCAGGTGCGATTTCAATGACTCATACCGGTCGCGAAGCGGCTTGGGGACGCCGCCGACCACATTAAGCGATATTCCGTTGAGCTTGAATTGCGACAGGAGGCTGTCGATCAGGATATCCAGGTTTCTTTGCTTCGCGACCCATTCGAAGGATCCGAGAAGGAGCAGGGCTCTCGGCGTATCCGATGTCATGGCGCGCGCGGGAGTAGCCTTGCCGAGGAAGACCGGTGGGAGCACGTATGTCCTTTTGACCGAGCGGCCGAAGTAGGATGCGTCCTCGTCGGTGATGCAAATCACCGCGTCGGCGAATTGCAGAATCTTGTCTTCCTGGTTTCGATATTTTCTCGCGTCGTATCCCATGAGCAGGCGACGTGCCGGATTGTCAAAATTCCGGGCAATCTCGCGTCGAATGAGGCCTTCGGCGTTATGTGCGACATAGCAGATTGATGCGGCCTGCCGACGGCTCAAGATGATGTCAAGGAAGCCTGAAGAGTAGGCATGGTCGATCACAATCCAGTCCCAGGACTGGTCAAGCAACTCGAGCAACCTCGCTCTGAGATCGGGAGTTGCCAGAAAGTATGCATCTTTAGGCAGCGACGAGGCCAGACTGAATGCTGCGGAAACCTGTGACGGGCGCGCGTCTACACAAGTGATCTGTGGCAGACCAAGAAAAGGCTTTTCGACGGCGTGCTCGCTTCTCCTTGATCCAACAACCGTAACTTCAGCCTCATTCGTCAGAGCCAGCGATTTGATGAGCCCCGCAGAATAGAGTGCGTCGCCGCTGAAAAGTGGGGTTGGCAAGCGGCCGGCGATCCACAGTATCCTCTTCAAGAGTTCAAGCTCCAAGCCTCAGTCGAACAAGCCGTGCCCGCTTCTTGCATCCGACGGCCTGGGCCGCGGCGATCGCGAGACTGAAATTTCAACGCTGGACGTCCAGACGCAAGAGCTGGCAGCTCCGAGCCTTGACGGGTTGCCGCAAGTCGGTCGAGCAGGAGGCTGGTGCTGGCAGCGTTTGCTTGGCGCCTTTTGCGTCAACTGACTCCGCAATGAGAGCTGCGTCCAGGCGGAAGCGGCCGGGCCGTTGCAGGGCGGGCAGCGATACGTCGATGGCAGCCGTGCCATCGGGGCGTTTGGCAATCGATGCAAGCTCAAGTTTCTGGCTCGCAAAAGTCGCCGTCGCTCCGGTCGCTTCATCCATGAGGGACACGCGCAGCGTTCGTTCCGACGGATATTGCTCCGGAAACCTTATCGGCACGGTCAGGTCCAAGCGATTACCGGTTATCGGCAATGCCGCGGTGCCGGAGATCGCCCGGACATCGCCGACATGATCCATTTTCAGAAACTCCGGCTTGGGCATGTCATTTGGCGCTTCGGCATAGCCGAACTCCTGCGGATCCGGCGTCATTTCGCCCGGCCCGCACTGACGCTTGCCCTTGTCGGACGAAGTGAATTGACACACGCGAACATAGTCCACCCTGAGTTTCTGAGGAAATGCGCTCTCGTCGATCCCGTGGCGGCCAGCCCATCCGCCGCCGACAGCGAAATTGAAATCGATGTGCGCAGGGGGGCCGAGCTGGCCATCTCTCCGAAGCCACTGATACGTTTTCGTGTAGATCCGACGGCCATCCCAGAACAAGGTGACCCGATCCGGTTGCCAGGCCATGCCGACGACATGCCAACCTTCGTTGAGGTTCTCCTTGCCCATCATTTCAGCAAATTTGGTCTGAAACGAAGGGTCGGTGAACACGTAATCGCCACGCCCTGCAACATTGGAGTGCAGCATGTTCGGCTTATCTTCGACTCCGTTTATGACGTACTCAAAAATGTCGATTTCCGGAGGATGCCACGTTCTTCCGTCCTGATCGTAGTCGGCTTCGAGCCAGAATGCGGGCCAGATGCCTTTACCAGACGGAAGAAACACACGTGCTTCATAGTAACCATAATAGAAAGTCCGATGGCTGCGGATCAGCCCCGAGTCGAACAGGCTTGCTCCCGGCTTCTTTTCGGCGGTCAGATCCAGAATGCCATCGGAGACCGTAATCTGTGTATCGCGGTAGCGCTGGATCTCGTCATTGAAGTGGTCCAGTGTTTCGTTGTTGTAGATGAAACGTGTGGCCCATTTGTTACGATCGAGCTGATTGCCATTAAATTCATCCGAGAAAACCAGCTCCCATCCCGCGGATTTCGCGGGCGCGATCGGTGCAATCGCCAAGATCACTGCTGCGGCCGAGAGAAACTTTACTAAGCGCTGGTACATGCTCGATGCCCTCGTTTGTAAACTTTATCTCAAACTGATAGTGAAACGACAATCGATTTCTCGTAAGCTAAAGCCTTGATTGGAGCCTAGTTCCCCCCTCTGCGCTTCAATCTTGCGACCTGGCGCCCGTCGCGCCGACATTCACATTCTGCCGCGAGGTGTATCTCTGTGAACCTGCACGATTCAATGACGGTTTCGGTCGTGATACCGACCTATAACCGCGCCGATAGGCTAGAAGGGGCTATTCGAAGTGCGCTCGCTCAGAACCCGAAGCCTCTCGAAATTATCATCGTAGATGATGGCTCGAGCGATTTGCCGGACGTGACTTGGCTCACGGACATCGATCCTTGCGTTCGTGTTATCCGTCACGAACGCAATCGCGGAGGCAATGTAGCCCGCAATACGGGGATTGATGCAGCCCGCGGCGACCTGGTCGCCCTTCTTGATGCCGATGATCGATGGTTTCCCAACAAACTGGCGATACAGCTGTCTCAGATTGGAGGTCGAACTTCCGGGAGCTACTTTGCCTGCGCAAATGCGTTGTTTGACGGAGGAGGTTGGGACGGTCGACCGACGAACGCTCGTCCACCTCACCAGGGAGAGGATATCAGCAGGTACTTCCTGGTTCACTGCTACGGGTTCTTGTCTTCGACTCTGCTGCTGCCCACTCAGCTCGCGAAGGCTGTTCGGTTTGATGAGAGACTGAAGAAGCACCAAGACCAGGATTTTGGGCTTCGTCTTGTAAGGGGGGGAGCTGAATTTCTTTACTGGCACGAACCGCTGGCTGCGTGGTGGAGCGAGGAAGATCCCACGCGGGTCACGCGACTGAAGTCGATCGAGCCGACATTGACGTGGCTTCGGGTTGCGGGCAACTTGATGGCTTCGGATGCGGCGGCCGCCCTATATTTTCGGGAGGCGTTTCGACGACACGTGAAGGGCGAACCTCTGTCAGCTCTTGCGCTCGCCCTCAAGTTGGGCCTCAGAGATCGCCAATCCATGTCATGGATATTGAAGCGAATACCGAAACTGGTGCGCAGCTAGCGCGCGCTCTAACTGCTCTCACGCAAAGCCCAGCAGAACCGCGGGCGCTTGATTGAAGTAGAGCTTGTGGACGGCTTCCGAGTCGCATCCGGTCTATCACATGTGGTTCATATGGCGGCGGTCAAGGCCCAGAGCGGAGGTTTTCATGAGCCGACCGACGCTGTAGTCTGCGCGGCTATGGCAAGATCGCTGCCGCCTGCACCCGCGGCCAATCCTCTGACGTCGCATCGTTGATGTTGCGGCACAGGAAGGGCGCGCATCACAGGCGCCCAGCGGTGGTGCGCACCAATTTTCAGGCCCGCGCGTAGCAGGTATTCTCGCGGCTGGGGTATTCGCGTCGATGAAGGGGCGTGGTACTGAGGCCCGCTCTTCGTAACCAGTCTCTCCCATAAGTCAGGCGCGATGTCGAGAAAGCAAGGTTCTGCTCTTTCCAATGTCCATTGGACAGCGGTGTCCCAGATCGGGCGCGCCGGGATTCAGTTAATTAGCGTTACGGTTCTGGCCCGGCTGTTGCCAACGTCGGACTTCGGCTTGTTGGCCATGGCAACCATCATTACCAACTTCGCGACAATCTTTCGCGACATGGGAATGTCGGCTGCCATCATTCAGAGAGAGCAGTTGAGCGACAAGCTTCTGAGCACCGTCTTTTGGTGCAACATGATGTTCGGCTGCGCAGTAGGCGGCATTATTGCGGCGACGTCGCCTCTTGTGGCGGCGGCATTTCACGACTCTGCTGTGCAGCCTTTGTTGGTTATCTTGTCCCTGGCTTTCCCGATAGGAGCTTCGGGCGCGCCACATCTCGCGCTGCTCGAGCGGAGCAGCCGCTTCAAGATGGTTGCGATCATCGAAGTCTCTTCGTCGACTTGCGGGGCGGCTGTGGCGATTGCCGCCGCCATGTCAGGGGTCGGCGCGATCAGTCTTGTGTTTCAGACGCTGATAGGAACGACGCTTTCCACGGTACTGTTCTGGCTGGTTTCGAGGTGGAGGCCACGTGTGCAATGGAGCAAGGTGGAGATTGTCGACGTCCTTGGTTTTAGCGGCAATCTCGTTGCTTTTAACGTCATCAACTATTTCTCGCGCAATGCCGATGGAATTCTGATCGGTCGATATCTCGGACCGGTGCAGCTTGGGTACTACACCATTGCGTACCGGATCATGCTGTTCCCGCTTCAAAACCTGACGTTCGTCCTCACGCGAGCCTTCCTGCCGATCTTCAGCGGGCACCAGCAAAATACTGCGTTGATCGGCCGGCAATATCTTAGATTGCTGCAATTTATTTTCGTTGTCACTGCTCCTCTGATGTTGGGGCTTTGGTCCGTCCGCGAGTCGTTCGTCGTCGTCGTCTTGGGTGAGAAATGGCGGGCTGCATCGGATATCGTTGCTTGGCTGGCGCCGACGGGCCTCCTTCAGTCCATCGTGTCGACGACCGGTACAGTGTTGATTGCAACTGGAAAGACGCGACTGATGCGAAATCTTGGGTTCGTGTGTTCGCTCATCTTCGTGACAAGCTTCGTATTGGGGTTGTCGCAGGGTGGAGCAGGTGTTGCGAGGGCATACTTCTTTGCCAACCTTCTGACGTCACTGATCTACCTTCATTACACGGTGATCCAGGTCAATCTGCGACTCTCTGACGTCGCGGTAAGCCTGTGTCGTCCTTTGCTGGCAGCGATTGTGATGGTGGCCCTGATCATCTCGATTGAGAACTTCATTTTGCCAGGATCATGGCATCAAATCGCGCAGCTCGCATCGCTTGTTGTGGTCGGCGCAGCGATCTATGCTGCCACCATGATCCTAGCTGCTCGCGATATCGTTGCGGATATGAGAGCCGCAGTACTCAAGAAAACCTGAGTATTCTGGGGAGAGCGTATCGACTGAGGGCGCATCTCTGAACGACGCAGGTGACGAATTGCGCAATGCCGAGAATTGGAAAGAGACCAAATACGTTCTACTAGGCGGGCAACTCTTAAGTTCTAGGAATCCTGCTGAAGTTAGTGTTGGCTCGAGACTCATAGCCAATCTTGTCGCAACAAGGTATTTCGAGGCTTTGGCATTGCACGCTTCTGGCCGATTGCTCGATCTAGGCTGTGGCAAAGTTCCACTTTATGGAACGTACAGGAGCCGGGTCAACGAAGTGACGTGCGTGGACTGGGGCAACAGCCTGCACGACACACCCCACCTAGACAAGGAAGCAGATCTCACAAAACCTATCGACTTTCCTGACCAATCGTTCGACACCATTATTCTATCGGATGTTCTTGAGCATATTCCGACGCCACTCAATCTCTGTCGGGAGATATCTCGACTATTGGCGCCAGGCGGCAAACTGATCATGAACGTGCCGTTCTACTATCCACTGCATGAGATCCCGCATGACTTCTATCGATATACCGAATTTGCCTTGCGCTATTTTATGGCGGATTCTGGTATGCAAATTCTTTGTCTGGAGCCGATTGGGGGTGCGGTGGAGATCCTGTTCGATATTACTTCCAAGAATATCTTGAGACTGCCGCTTGGCGGGGTCCCCGCTGCTCGAAGTGTGCAAGCCGTCGCCTGGTGGTTCACAGGCACCCGACTGGGTGAAAAATTGGCCAAAAAAACCTCAAGCCAATTTCCGCTAGGCTATTTCATGGTTGCCCAGCGGCCGAACTGATTGGCGCATTTGCCGTTGATCAGTCAGCGCGCGGCTTATCGGCTCTCTAGCTCTGCAGCCTCTCGTAGAAATAGAAATCGGCCCACGACGTTTGGTCAGGATTTTCAGGGTCTCTCGGGAACGGATTGTCTACCTTCAGAATCAATTTCCATGTCGGGGCGTTGGCTGCGATCCATTCAGTAAAGACACGGTGGCGGACATGCGTGGCAGGAGCCAGTCTGACGTAGTTGCTGCTGTAGATGCAGATGTACTTCTCGGCCGCTGACACCAGACTTTTCATATATGCGTCATACACCGTATCCTCGATTAGATGGTAGATCACATCGAGGGACATGGCCAATTCTGCGCGAGCCTTGCTGGCATCGCCACTCGAGGCCAGCAAAAATTGCTTTGTGGGATCGTTCTTGAATTTCGTCTTGCACAGTTCGATTGCGCTCGCAGAAACATCGACTCCCGTATAAGTTGGATAACGGGCGAGCTCCAGTTGAGCCCCATCACCCGAGCCGAACTCAATGATGGTTCGTATTTCGCGGCCTTTCACAAACTTATTGATCGTCTCGGCCTTGAATTGTGCAAGTCGGCCGTACGAACCCGCTCCAGAATTCCCGCCGTGCGCGTAGCGCTGTTCCCAGTATTCCGCAGATGAGAACCTGTTTGGGACGATAGCGCGGTATAGCTGTCTTGCCATCGGGCCCAAAACCGGCAACCGGCCGATTGTTCTTCGCAGTGTTTCGAGGCTGTATGTCACATTAGTTCCTTCGATCCCCGAGATCGTCAGAAGAGATCTTATCATACAACAATTCGAGCTCGTCAGTGCAGCGGGCCAAATCAAAATGCGTTGCGACATAGCTCGGACCGTTATCGGCCATTTGACGAAGCATCGCGTCATTCGTCAGAACGTTGATCAAGATGCGGGCCAGTCCCTCGATATCTCGTTCAGCGAACGAAAATCCCGTGATGCGTTCACTGATTCCTTCGGTTGCTCCACCGAGGGCCGACGTCACGACAGGAACCCCCGATGCCTGGGCCTCAAGCAGTACGAGCCCGAACCCTTCTGCATCGCCATTGCTTGCTGTAATGCTCGGCAGACACAGCACGCGCGATGCGTCTAGCTCGCGCTTGACGTAGGCACTCGATTGCGCCCCGCGGAACGTCGCCGGGACATTTTTCCGAGTAGCCAAGCTCTCCAGATCGTGCCGCAGAGGGCCGTCGCCAATCACCGTCAGTTGCGCTGCCGTTACTACCTGCTGGACATGCGACATTGCCTCGATGAGAATGTCGCAGCCCTTCTTCTCGACCAGACGGCCTACGAATACGACTCTTAAGGGCCGCTGCGAAATCGGGACAGTGCCCGTGCGGAACGTACGGGTGTTGATTCCAATGTAGCTAACGGCAATTTTCTTGGCAGGGATGCCGTATTCGATCGCGCGTCGCCGCAGCGCGTTGGAAACGGCAACAAAGCTAACCGCAGGTTGTTGGGCGAGGCTCAGGACGCGTCGCGGGTAAAGGCGCATACGGGTTCCTCCATGACCGGCTTCCCACCACTCGCGATGAGTGTTGATGTCGTAACCATGGAGCGACACGAGCATTGGAACCCTAAGTGCGCGTGCAATAGGCCAAGCGTCGAGCGCGTCCATCCCGAAATGCGCGTGAACGAGGAGTGGATCCTCAGCTTTCAGTTCGTTGATAGCTCTGGTCGGAACGAGGCCGAGGGCTCTTCGGAACTTCCACGACAACTTGGTCGGCAAGGTCGACTTCTGTGGACCGACAATACGGACATCAAGATTATCTAACGGTAGTTGTTCGAGAATTCGGCGCCCGACCAGCACGGGTCGCCACTGTCGGAGGGCTAGCAACTGCTCCTTGATGAAGGTTTCCGAAATGGGCAGGAGTTCGTTGCGATAGACAAGAACGGTCTTTTGCGATGGCATGTCCAGTTAACCTGGTTGACTCCGGCCGAAGCGCGGAGGGCCGACGTCTCGCAATTTGACGCGTCGGCCATCGGCTCTCTCGACGTTAGGGTCAGCCCGCTGCCGCGATGAAAACTCGCGAACGTGCCGTCTGTTCCGTCCAGCTCACTCTTTCGTCCTGCAGAATGCTGGTAGAACGCATTTGCGCGGCAACAAACTCAAGAGCGTCGAGATAAACGATCACTCGTCAGATCCTGCCGCTTGCGTTGCTTGTCGTGGTCGACGCAGCGGTCTATGCTGCCACTACGGTCGCTGATTGCGATATCGTTGCGGATATGCGGGCCGCAGTGCAAGGTTTTTGGGGGGGCGAATGGCACTGAGGGCGCGTCTCAAAGAGATCATTCGCAGGCTCAACGCGGGAGCCCGCGGGTCCAGCATGGAAACCGTCTATCAGCACATCTTTGAGCGCGATCTTTCATCCATCAGCGCGGATGGCGTCAGGTTCTATCCCGTTGGTTCTGCCGCAAACTATGGACTCTTGTACGTTCTCTTGAGAGCGGCGCTCGATTATCCAATCAAGGAAGTGCTTGAGCTTGGGGCGGGCCAGACGTCTATTCTGTTTGATCTGCTGGTCAGGAAGGGCGTGCTGAAATCTCGCGTGAGGACGCTAGAGCACGATCAGGGTTGGGCCTATCGGGTTTCTCAGTTGGTCTCTCACGATGTTGTCAGGACGCACCTCGTTCCGAAGCAAGTCCAAGGTATGCAGACCACCGGTTATGATTTTTCGCCGTTGACGAAGAGCAGCGTTGAGCTTCTCGTGATCGACGGTCCTCCTGCCGCAACCGTGGAGAACCGGTTTTCCCGCCTTGCCGCCGTCGAGCTCATCGACTGGATCAATCCGTCCGGCTTCATCATCGTTGTTGACGACGCTGAGCGGGAGGGCGAGACGCTACTGGCAAGCGCAATACAGGCCAGTTTGGCGGCAAGAAAAATCCCATTTCAGGTTGGAGGCGTTGTGTCCAACAAGACGCAGATCATTATTGCCGGTGGCGACTATTTGGGCGCTGCCTTCTACTGAGGATCCGGCGCCTCTGTGGCAGCATGAAAGGATGCTGGACCAAGCCAAGCGGATCGGTCCAGCATCAGCTTAGGCCGCCGCCTTCTTGGTGTTGCGGTGGACCTGCCGCTCGATCCACTCGTAGGTCTTCTCGAGGCCTGAGCGCAGGCTTGCGGAAGGCTTCCAGCCGAGCTTCTGCCCGATCAGCCGGTTGTCCGAATTGCGGCCGCGCACGCCGAGCGGGCCCGGGATATGGTTCTTGTGGAGCCTTTTGCCGGCGATGTCGGCCACGATGTCGACGAGGTGATTGATGGTGACCATCTCTTCCGACCCGACGTTGACGGGGCCTTCGAAATCGGATCGGGTCAGGCGGATCGTGCCCTCCAGGCACTCCTCGATGTACAGGAAAGAGCGGGTCTGCGTGCCATCGCCCCAGATCTCGATCTCACCGCCATTCGTTGCCTGCGCGACCTTGCGGCAGACCGCGGCCGGCGCCTTCTCCTTGCCGCCATCCCAGGTGCCCTCGGGCCCGAAGATGTTGTGGTAGCGCGCGACGCGGTTGCGCATGCCGTAGTTGCGGTTGTAGGCGAGGTAGAGGCGCTCCGAGAACAGCTTCTCCCAGCCATACTCACTGTCCGGGTTCGCCGGATAGGCGGAATCTTCGGCACAGTTCGGATTGTTGGGATCCATCTGGTTGTGTTCGGGATACATGCAGGCCGAAGACGAATAGAACATGCCGCGCACGTTCCGCTTCTGGCAGGCATCGAGCATGTTCAGATTAATGGTCGCCGAATTGTGCATCACGTCGGCATCATGATCGCCGGTGAAAATATAGCCAGCTCCGCCCATGTCGGCGGCAAGCTGATACACCTCGTCGAACCTGCGGTCCGTGATCTGGCGGCAGAAATACTGGTCGCGGAGATCGCCTACGGCGAAATCGTCGGCCTCAGTCTCGGCAAATGGCGGAAATTTCAGGTCGACGCCACGGACCCAGAAGCCTTCGCGCTTAAGCCGTTTCACCAGGTGCCCGCCAATAAACCCACCTGCGCCGCAAACCAGGGCAGTCTTAGTCATGAAGTTCCCTTTCTCGCATCTCTCGCGCGGATAGCATATTGAAATACTTTTTCAAAACGATCAGTCACCCGCGCAATGTCGTAATTGCTCAAAGCAAATTTCCTACCACTTTCCGCTGCCCCGGCGCGCAAGGCATCATCCTCCATGAGCTGAAGCGCGGAGCGCAAGAAACCTGCCTTGTCGGTCGGATCGACCACAAGACCAGCTCCGTTCTTGCGGACCACCTGGGAGGCAAGATTTTCGGCTGGCGCCGCCAGCAATACCGGACGCTGGGCGCAGAAATATGACTGCACCTTGGAAGGAACCGAAAACATGCCTGCATCCGGCTCGATGGTTGCCACTGTTACATCCGAAGTTGCAAGCACCTTGGGCAGATCGGCGAAGGGCTGTAGCGGCAACAGAATGAGGTTGTCGATCGAATGCTCTTGCTTGGCGCGCTCAAGGTCCGTGACGCCTACACCCTGGCTTACAACAACGACGTTGGCGCGCCCTTTCACTTCTTTGGCGAGATCGACAAGCAATTGAGGATTGTGTTTCAGCGCAAGCGTGCCGGAATAAAGGAAGTTGAAAGTATCAGCGAGACCGTGGCGTTGTGCCCAATCATTGTGCTTCGGATGGGGCGTGATCTCGTTCAGCGCGCCCCAGTTCTCGATCGTAAAGATCTTGTCCTCGCAGCTGACCCAGTTTTTTGCAACGTCAGCAAAAGAATCGGTGATCACAACGATGGCGTCAGAACTGGCAAACTGCCCCCGTTCCAGGAAACGGTAGTAGCCGCCGATCGCTGCTCCCACGGCACCCATCTTCTTTCGCAGCAACTTTGAAACGGCGATGCTGTAGAAATCCTGAACCCAGAACACGAAGGATGCACCGCTCTTGCGGGATACCTTGACGATTGTCGATTGGGCTTCGGTGGGGGTATTTCCAGAAATGACAAGGTCAGGCCTAAGCGACAAAATCAGGTGTGCGACGGCCTTGCCATAGGCGACATCGTCAAACCGGCGTTTTACGAAGGAAGCTTTGTCATACGGGCGCGGCAGGCTCACGCCCTCGAAGGACAGGCCGACCGGGTCAGAGGAGGAGCGGTGGAGGCGCCCCTTGGGGCCGTGGTCGCCATGAAAATAAGCGTGAGTAACCTGGTGCCCTCGCGAAGCGAGCTCGCGGCTCAGATCGACCTGGAAGGGATGGCCAGCATAATCGTGGACTAGAATCTTCAAATTGGCACCTGTCGATCGCCCAAAATTCGTCTGTCATTGAGGCGAACACATGTCATTGAGGCGAACCCATGCCTCAATCTGTGCGGGTTGTCCATCTTTCAGTGCCTTAACCGTTAACGTTGTGAGCGTTTTACGCTATTCGAGTAGTTGGAATAGTACTTGCTGGTCATCTAGGCCGTGCAGTCGAGTTACGGAGAATGGTTTGTGGCTGATTTGTCTTCGTGCGATCCCGCTTGTTCGGGTAAACGCATTATTCCGCTGATCATGTGCGGCGGCGCCGGCACGCGGCTGTGGCCGGCTTCGCGCGAGGTGCGCCCCAAACAGTTTTTGCCGCTGTTCGGTACGCGCTCGACGTTCCAGGACACGCTCTTGCGCGTCTCCGACGGCGCGCTGTTCGATCGTCCGATCGTCATCACCAATGCGGCCTATCGCTTCATGGTGCTGGAGCAGCTTGCCGAGATCGGCGTCGAGGCCGATGTGCTCTTGGAGCCGATGCGGCGTGACTCTGGCCCGGCGATTGCGGCCGGCGCCGCGTTCGCGCAGAGCCGCGACAACAAGGCGATCGTGCTGGCGCTCGCCGCCGATCACGTGGTGCGCGACAATGCGGCCTTCGTCGCGGCGTGCCGGCAGGGCCTGGTTGCCGCGGGCGAAGGGTGCATCGTCACCTTCGGCGTCAAGCCGGAACGGCCGGCGACCGAATATGGCTACATCAACCCCGGCGACGTGGTTGCGGGCGAGGTGCGCGCGGTCACGAAATTCGTCGAGAAGCCGGACGCAGTGAAGGCGGCCGACTACGTCAATTCGGGCTATCTCTGGAACAGCGGCAACTTCATGTTCCCGGCTACCGTGCTGCTCGACGAATATCGCAAGGTCGATGCGACGAGCGTGCAGGCGGTTTCCGAGGCCGTCAGTAACGCCGGCCGCGATCTGGGCTTCGTCACGCTCGAGCCGAAGGCGTTCGCTTCAGCCAAGGCGATCTCGATCGACTATGCGGTGATGGAAAAGACCGCGCGCGCCGCGGTCGTTCCCGTGTCGTGCGGCTGGTCCGATGTCGGCTCCTGGCTTGCGGTGTGGGAGCTCTCGGAGAAGGACGCGCAGGGCAATGCCGCGCACGGCACTGCCGTGTTCGAGGACTCGCGCAATTGCAACGTCACGACCGATTCTGCGCTGGTTGCGCTCGAAGGCGTCGACGATCTCGTCGTGGTGGCGACCGCCGACGCCGTGCTGGTCTCGCGCCAGAAGGATGCCAATGGCCTCAAGCGCCTCGTGACGAGGCTGAAGGCGGTGGCCCCGAAGGTCACCGAGGAGCACCTCAAGGTGAATCGCCCGTGGGGCAGCTATCAGTCGGTCGACAACGGCGAACGCCACCAGGTCAAGCGCATCGTGGTGAAGCCGGGCGGGCGGTTGTCGCTCCAGAAGCATCACCATCGCGCCGAGCACTGGATCGTGGTCCGCGGCGCGGCCCGGGTCACCGTGAACGAGACCGTCAAGACGGTGCACGAGAACGAGTCGATCTACATCCCGATGGGCGCGGTGCACCGGATGGAGAACCCCGGTAAAATCATGCTGGAACTGATCGAGGTGCAGACTGGCAGCTATCTCGGAGAAGACGATATCATCCGGATTGAAGACGACTATCAAAGAACATGACACCACGCGACGAACGCCTCTTGGCGGTTGCGGATACGCAAACGTAGGTCTGATTATCGATGCCATCTTCCGAACGCATTCCCCGTCGTATACATTATATCTGGCTGAGCGATGATGAGTTCCCAGAACTCAACAGACGCTGTATTGAGAGCTGGCGACGCCACATGCCGGACTATGAGATCGTCCGGTGGAACATGGAAAAAGTAGCGTCCTTCGATGCGAGATTTGTGCGCGAGGCCCTTTCCGCTCGAGCTTGGGCCTTCGCATCGGACTACATCCGACTTAAGGCGCTAGCGCTAGAAGGAGGAGTCTATCTTGACTCTGACGTCGAGGTCTTCAAGCCCTTCGATGGCTTCCTCAGACATCGCGCGTTCTCGTCGATCGAGCACTGGCCCGAGATTAGCGAAATAGCGGTTGAAGGCGCTATCCTGGGCGCTGAGCCAAACCACCCTTGGGTCAAGGCTTGCGTCGAACGCTACGATACTCGTTCCTTTATCAAGTCAGACGGTACGCAGGATCGCACGATCGTCAGCAGAATTTTGGCCCAGGTCGCGGCCGATGGCTTCGGCTTTCAATATCGGGTGGAAGAACAGCATTTGAGGGACGATTTTCATCTCTATCCACCCGTTGTTCTCACCCATCGAACCGGTCCTTTCTCCAGGGAAGAAACTCATGCGATACACCATTGCGTCGGTGCTTGGCGTCCGCCCAAGCCGCTTTGGAAGCGCATGGTTCGCAAGCTCATCCCAAAATAGATGATCACGGGCGCTTCCTGGTCTCTGAAACGCCGAGGTACGCTTCTTTCGCCATCTGAAAGCGAACGCTATGGGTCTCTTCAAGAGGCGGCGCGATCGCAAGACTCGCTTCTTGGGTAACGCTTATTGACTACACCTCATTAAGAACCGCCGGAAATTCCGGTACTTCAAATTTAGAGATGCGTTGATGATTTCAATTGAAGCAAAAATGAAGCAAGCGTCAAATCGGCCAACGGGATTTGACTATCTGCGCTTGTTGCTTGCGACGGGCGTTATCGCTCAACACACTGTAAACACTTCCTATGGGCAGGCCGCTGCTGAGGCCCTCTTTCACTCGCCAGCGCGAGCTGTATTCGGTCTGATCGTTCCCATGTTTTTCTCCCTATCGGGCTTCTTGGTGGCGGGTAGCCTTGAGCGAAATAGGACCCTATTCAGTTTTCTCGGATTGCGTGGTTTGCGGCTTCTTCCGGCCTTGATATTTGAAGTAACTCTATCCGCGCTCGTGTTGGGTCTAGCTTTCACAGATTTTGCATTGGTTGACTATTTTTCCGATCCAGAATTTCGAAGCTACTTCTGGAATATCGTCGGGCATATTCACTACCACCTTCCAGGCGTCTTTCTTAATAATCCAGCCCCACGAATCGTAAACGGACAGCTATGGACGATTCCAGCTGAGCTCAAGTGCTATATATCCTTAGCCGCACTTAGCCTCATCGGCGTTATGGGGCGAAGATCGCTCACGGGATGGATCGTATTACTCACTCAACTTGTGTTGGCAGCGCTAGCGATCCGATATGGCGTGGAAGACCCCACCCTTGTGTCGCCGTACGTTTTGGTGGGTTGTTTCATGATTGGCGTATGTGCGTTTAGGCTCAAAGACAGGATATTTCTGTCTGGTTATGCAGCGATACTAGCGGCTGCCGCAACTTCACTATTGTTTCTGATACCTCGTGGTGATTGGTTTTTGCCTATACCTGTCACCTATTTGACCGTTTACCTGGGTACTCAAAATCCTAAAAAGCGCGGCCTCCTTCTGAGCGGAGACTACTCGTACGGTCTTTACTTGTATGGATTTCCGATCCAGCAGGCGGTTGCAACTCAATCCTGGACCCATGAATGGTGGATCAATTTCATCTTGGCCTACCCGCTAGCATTTGGCTTGGCGGTTCTATCTTGGTGGATGGTTGAAAAGCCCGCAATGAAGTTGAAGTCGATCATGTATCGAGTCGAGGACTACCTGCTCCGCCTTCGCATGGTGGATTGGCATAGTCGTCGAGTATTTGGAATGGCGGCGCAGGCGAGTGTTGCTCTTGGGATAACGCCACCATCGGCCAAAGAAAGTTCATGGCAAGACGACGAGAAGGTTCCGCGAGGTGGCAATCTGTAACCGAGTTGAGCGCTGCAGGTTGATCTGGCGGACGGAAGTCTCACTTCGCCGAAGCCTTGCTGGAGAGGAATTCTCTCGATAAATCTTGAATAACCAAGTCCTTCGGTGTGTGGCGATGCCGAAGCGCTCATCTACCTCGTTAGACTTCGTTCGTCAGAGGGGCGACATGCCATTCAAGCTCTACTACGGTTGGCTCGTTGCCTGGATCTCGATCTTTGGGCCTGCCGCGGCCGATCCGGTGATGACTATTGATTTTTCTTGGCAAGGCACAACAGGTTGCGTCACGCTTTTTCCGAATCCAGAAATTCGAATTCATAATGTTCCTGCCGACGCCAAGCTGTTGTTGCTGACATTAACCCAAGGAGCTAGGGAAATGGGCGGGGAGGAAGTGCTCATGCCGGCGAACGGAATTGTGCCTGCTGGAAGCATTCGAACATTCGGCCCTTGCCGGCCCGATGTGTATCGATGGACAGCAGTGGCTAAGTCCGCGACGGGTAGGTTCTTGGCGGAGGCCCGTCAGGCTCGCTTTTATCCGACCGATGAGCTTGCGCCGGAAAAGCCGTAACGGCGGCGACCGGCGCATCCAGGCGGTTGGGAGCGCACGCCGGGCCGAGGCCAAACCATATTCAAAGTGCTGCTAACGAGTTAGTCGGTTACTTGGCAGCCTCTGCGCATGGGCAGAAATCTGTTGTTCGCTGGCGAATCGTCCCGTCGCATCCATCTTAGCGAACGCCGCGTCAAGCCTCCGAGTAGCCACGCCAGGGTGGCAATGCCCGTCGTCAGCCGCCCTTGCGATTGACTGGTCAGCAATTCGATCGCGTCGCGAATTTGGCCGCGATCGATCGCACGCAGCGCGAGCGAACGTGCGAGTATAGTCCGGCCGTGCGCAAACTGAAGGGCCAGCGCCGGGTGAGCAGCGACGAATTCAGCTTCTACCAGCCGCCTCGATTGCATCATTTGTTTGAAGTCGTCGGACATGGAGCCGGGCGAGATGCGATATCCAACGAGATGTTCGGGTACCATTGCTATGGCGTATCGCTCTGCAATCTGGAGATAGAGTTTCCAGTCTTCGCAGCCTTGTCCGCCGCGAGAACGAAGCGACTCGTCGAAACCTGCTGCGGCAGTCAGTGCTTCTCGTCTGACGAGCGCATTGCTGCCGCTGATAACGACGTTACCCAGGCACATCTGCGCAAAGATGCTTCCTTCCAGCCGCGTCGGTGGGGCCGAGCCGGTGACGTTGCCGTGGTCATCAATCCAGCAACACCACGTATACACCAGCGCAGTTTCCGGGCCGCTCTGTGCGAAGCGCTCAAGTTGCCGTTCGAGCTTCGTCGGATACCAGAGATCATCTGCATCCAGAGTGGCGACGAACTCACCCTGTGCTTCGGCAATTCCGCGATTGCGAGCCGACGCCACTCCACCATTGTCCTTGTAAACGTAGCGAACCCTCGGATCGCCCTGGACGAGATGCGCGGCAACTCCCTTGGTCTGGTCGGTGGAGCCATCATCGACGATAATGACTTCGAGATTGCGGTAAGTCTGATTCAACGCGCTGCTAACAGTCTCACGAATAGTGTTTGCGGCGTTGAACGCCGGCACAACTACCGAAACCAAGTGATTGGCAGAGCGATGAGGAGAACGCACAAACTACTCTTAATGCTAAATCTCGATTAAACTGTACTGGTCGGCTAAATCGCCTAGAATTTTATCCGTAAGCTCGTTGGATTGCGAGACTTGGAAGTTTACAAGGTAAATTGCGCGTAGTTTCAGAGGGTTAAGGCATTGTCGCTTCAGACAAAGAGAATTTTAGTCACGGGCGGCGCCGGATTTTTGGGTTCCCACTTGTGCGAGAGATTGGTTAGCGCAGACCACGAAGTTCTCTGCGTTGACAACTTCTACACGGGCTCCAAGAGTAATGTGAGTGGGCTGCTGAAGCATCCGCGCTTTGAACTGATGCGGCACGACATCACCTTCCCGCTGTATGTCGAGGTTGATGAGATATACAATCTGGCCTGTCCGGCTAGTCCCATCCACTATCAATACGATCCGGTGCAGACCACGAAGACCAGCGTGCACGGATCGATCAACATGCTGGGATTGGCCAAGAGAGTAAAGGCGAAAATCCTGCAGGCCTCAACCTCGGAAGTCTACGGAGATCCTGAGGTGCATCCGCAGGACGAGAGCTATTGGGGGAGAGTGAATCCCATTGGTCCGCGCTCCTGCTACGACGAGGGTAAGCGTTGTGCCGAGACGCTGTTTTTCGATTATAGGCGGCAACACAATCTTTCCATCAAGGTCGCGCGTATCTTCAACACTTACGGTCCGCGGATGCAGCCCCATGACGGCCGGGTCGTTTCGAATTTCATCGTACAGGCTCTTACGGGCCAGCCAATTTCGATCTATGGCGATGGCGAGCAGACCCGCTCGTTCTGCTATGTCGACGATCTGGTTGATGGCCTCGTGCGACTGATGGACACGGACGATGTGATTACTGGGCCAATCAATCTCGGAAATCCTATCGAGTTCACCATGATGGAACTTGCCGAGACCATCATCGAGCTGACTGGGTCGAAGTCCTCGATCGAGCTCAAGCCACTTCCAACCGACGATCCAAGACAGCGACAGCCCGACATCAGCTTGGCGCGCGATACGCTCGGCTGGTCGCCATCGGTTCAGCTGCGCGACGGCCTTGGCAAGACGATTGCCTATTTCGATAACCTGCTGCGTACACAGCGCGATGGTGCAGCATGAGAAGAACCGTTCTGGTAACGGGCGGCGCCGGTTACGTCGGGTCCCATTGCTGTAAGGAGTTCGCCAGGGCCGGCTGGAACGTCGTCGTCATCGACAATCTGTCGCGGGGGTGGCGAGACGCTGTGCGATGGGGGCCGCTGATCGAATGCGACATCCGGGATGGGGCGCGAGTACGCGGTGCGCTGGAGATGTACAAGCCGGATCTCGTTGCCCACTTTGCGGCTCTGGCCTATGTGGGTGAATCGGTGACGGATCCCGCGTTGTACTATGCGAACAACACCGCCGGTACACTCGCGTTGCTCGAATCGATACGCGCGGCAGGATGCGATCGCATTCTGTTCTCCAGTACATGCGCAAGCTATGGCGTGCCTCAACACGTGCCGATCGACGAGGGGCATCCGCAACTACCGATCAATCCGTATGGCTGGACGAAGATGATTATCGAGCGCATGCTCGAACACTATGGCAGGGCCTACGGCATGGCTTCGGTCTCCCTAAGGTACTTCAATGCGGCAGGCTGTGATCCTGACGGGGAGATCGGCGAACGTCATGAGCCCGAGACGCATGCCATTCCACTGATGATCGAGGCCGCTCGTAGTCCGGATCGTCCGTTCATGGTCTTCGGAACGGACTTTCCAACACCCGACGGCAGCGCGATCAGGGATTACATCCACGTCAAAGATCTTGCGCAGGCACATTTACTGGCCGGCGAAATGCTGATCCGGCAGGGCGGAGTCCACGTCTTCAATCTCGGTACCGGCGTGGGTACGAGCGTGCTCGAACTCTTGGAGGCTGTTGGACGCATGGCAGGGACAGCCCCGGCCGTGCTGTATGGACCGCGCCGTGAAGGCGACCCGCCAAAGCTCGTTGCGTCGTTCGAAAAGGCTGCGCGCGACTTGGGTTGGCGCCCGACGAACTCAAGGATCGATTTCATCGTGCAGACAGCTTTAAGGTGGCGAGATCGCCCTTCGGCTGGTCGAAGTTCATCGCTTTGATGATTGGGGCTTGCCGCAATCCGGGATGCTCTGCGTCTGCGGAGCGGAGGAGCACTTCGCGAAAGAGATAAAGGAACAGTCCTGCGGTGTATCTGGATAGATTTCGCTCCCTTCCCGGACGCGTGAACAAGATCAACGCAGTCCAGTTCGGACTGAGGGGATTTCTGTTGCCGTTCCGCGTCAAGCATCTCAGCGGGCCTGTTGAGCTGCATTCCGAGTCTGATGATGTCATTGTCATCAGCGTCATGCGGAACGGCGAGCCTTGGCTCGAATCCTTTCTGGCTCATCATCGCTTGATGGGCATCAAGCATTTCGTGATCCTCGACAACGGGTCGACCGATCGGTCCATCGAAGTACTTTCCAGACAAGCCGACGTCACGCTGCTGGCGAGTTCTGCGCCCTATCACGCCTATGAAAACACCATGAAGCGCTATCTGGCGAACAAGTACTGCCGCGATCGGTGGTGTCTGTGCGTGGACGTCGACGAACAGTTCGATTTTCCGGGCGCGGCTGACGTATCGTTGCAGGCTTTGATCGGCTATCTCGATCGAAGAGGCTTCAACGCTGTGATCACCCAGATGCTGGACATGTTCAGCGACGGGCCGATTTCAGAAGCGAGGATCAGGCCGGGCGTCGGTCTGCGCGCGCAATACCCATTCTACGATATATCGGCCATCGATAAGTCGCCATATGCCTTCGGTAAGGTCAGCAACTCCGCGATCATGACTCATCATGGCGGCATCAGGAAGAAGGTCTTCGGAACCAATAATGGTCTCAGCAAGGTCTCCCTCTTTCGAATGGATGGGAGGATCAAGCCGTTCATCGCGTGGCACCACGCGTTGAACGCCAGATTGGCGGACTTTTCCTGTGTTCTTCTCCACTTTCCGTTCGTGGACTCCTTCTACGCAAAGGTCGCCGAAGCCGTCAAAAGCGGGCGCTATGGCTATCTGACGAGTGACGAGTATTCGGGCTATTGGGCAGGGCTCCAAAAGCTGCCGGGTCTCTGCCTGAAGCTCGAGTCGGCGAGGATGCTGTCGACGACCGATGAGTTGCTGGACAATGGTTTCCTGGCGGCGTCGAAGGAATTTCTGGACTGGTTAGCCGGACAGGGAACCGCCAAGACCGTTGTGAGGGGTACGGGAGGAGGGTACGGCAGTGATCAGGCGCGATAAAAGGTGCTTACTCGCGTGCCTGACCTGGCCGAGCCTCGGGTCCGGGCAGCCGGTATTGGATGATCACCTATGACCGGCTTGTCTCCGCTTCGTCGCGTCGCAAGATTCGGCCGCCGACGATTGCTGCGTCTCATCGCGAAGGCGCCCGCGCCAATCGGCCAGCGTCTGTCGCGTCGTCTCTGGGCGCCGCCGTCAGGCACCATCGATTTCGGAGACTTCGGACGAACCGAGCCGATCAGCGCTGATTTCGGCTTTGACAGGGGGGTGCCGATCGATCGCTATTACGTCGAGAGTTTTCTGGCTCGCAATGCCGCCAGGATCCGCGGCAGAGTTCTCGAAATCGGCGACAATACGTATACGCTCAGGTTCGGCGGCAAGCAGGTCGACAAGAGCGATGTTCTCCATGTCGACGTGGCAAACCCCGCGGCCACGATCTTCGGGGATATCTCGGTCCCAGGGACACTGCCTGAACGGGCTTTTGATTGTGTTATCCTCACGCAAACTCTCCATCTGATCTTCGACATGCGGGTGGCGTTGGCGGAGCTTGCCGGGGCTCTCAGGCCGGGCGGAACGCTTCTTGTGACGGTGCCGGGAATTACCCCCGTTGATCGTGGAGCATGGAGGCATACGTGGTTCTGGTCGTTGACGGAGATCGCACTAGGACGACTGCTGGGCTCTCTCTTTGAGGAAAAGGATGTTGAGCTCGAGACGTTCGGGAACGTGTTTTCGGCGACATGCTTCCTGCAAGGATTGGCGGTCTCTGAAGTACGACAGGCCAAGCTTGACGTGCTCGATAAGTCGTTTCCCGTGATTGTTGCCGCCGCGGCAAGAAGGCCGCTCGAATGACGCTCCAGCCGCTGCGAAGCCTCAAGCGATCGATTGGACGGCGGATCTTTGGCGCCGATCCGATCATCCTGATGTATCACCGCGTCGCGGATATTCCGGTGGATCCCTGGGGGCTTGCGGTGCACCCGGCTCGGTTCGAGCAGCAGATCGCGCGTCTCAGGCGCCTTCGACGTGTTGTTCATCTCCACGAATTACTTGACCTGGAGCGGCGCCGCGCGCCATCGGACAAGCCGCTTGCGGCAGTTACCTTCGACGACGGCTATCACGACGTTTATTCGAACGCGCGACCGGTATTGCAGAGGCTTGACTGCCCCATGACGCTGTTCGTGACGACCGGGATCATCGGCACCGACAGGGAGTTTTGGTGGGACGCCGTTGCGCGGGTCTTCCTCGAAATCGATCATCTGCCCGAGAGCCTTACGTTGGATATCGCGGGCAAGGAGTGCCGCTGGGCGGTGCCGCCGTTCTCGGATCACCAAGCGCGCGATCGGATCTTCAGGGAAGTATGGGGCCGCTTGCGGATCCTTCCGCACGATGCTCAGACGCAGCTTCTGTCGGAGATCGGCGAATGGTCGTCCTGCGATCTCGCAGCTCGGGAGATGCATCGGGCGATGACGGCTGTAGAGGTACGGAATATCTCCGACGGTCTCATTACGATCGGGGCACACACGCTGACGCATCCGACCTTGCCGGCGCACAGCGTGGACGTTCAGTTCAAGGAGATCGCTGAAAGTCGGCGAGCCTGCGAGGAGCTTGCGGGTGCCGCAGTTCGGGCCTTTGCTTACCCGTTTGGTGATCACAGCGACGCGACCGCGCGAGCGGTCAGAGAGGCCGGATTCGATCTTGCCTGCACGGTGGATGCTCGTTCTGTAAGGCGAAATGCCGAACCTCTGACGCTACCGCGAATCTACGTGGGCGATTGGAAGGACGACGAGTTCGAAAAGAGGATTGAGGATCCTTCGCTATGACCGGAAGCGCAAAGCGAATCACGATCATCAGACGTCGGAGCGGCTGGTTCGACCTTGACTTGCGGCGCGCCTGGGAACATCGCGATCTCCTGTTTCTGTTTACCCTCCGTGACATCAAGGTTCGTCACAAGCAGACGCTGCTTGGCCCCGGCTGGCTGATCCTTCAGCCTCTTGTCTGGACGGCGGTCTTCACGGCCACCATCAGCGGCATGGCCGGGGTGTCGACCGCAAATCAGCCGGCGCCATTGTTCTATCTTTCGGGGTTGATCGTATGGTCCTATTTCTCGCAGGTCATCTTCGCCACTAGCCAGGTCTTCATCGAAAACGAACACCTTTTCAGCAAAGTTTACTTCCCCCGCATTGTCGTTCCCTTGTCGTCCCTGATTTCGACTGGAGTAACGCTCCTGATTCAGTTCATCGTCGTCCTTGTGTTCCTCATCGCCTTTCAGTGGATGGGAAAGACCGAAGGGCTCTCATGGCGCATAGTCGCGTTTCCGTTGGTGGTGTTGCATCTCGCGGCCTTCTCGCTCGCGACCGGGCTCATTCTTGGAGCGTCAACGGCCAAGTACCGCGACTTGGGCTTCATGACGTCGTTCCTGGTCCAGGTCTCGATGTTCGTGACCCCTGTCCTCTATCCCTTCTCCGCCATTCCCGAGCAATACAGGGTGGCGGCGAGCCTTGCCAATCCATTAGCTGCTATCGTCGAGGAAAGCCGCTGGTGCCTTCTCAGCGAATCCATGCTCACGTCCGGCCAGCTCCTTGCTTCGCTTCTCACGACGGCGATTGCCCTGGCGTGCGGTGTTCTGCTCTATCAGCGCGTTGAGCGCACCGTCATGGATACAATCTGAGATGCAGGACCATCTAGCCATCGAGGTTCGAGGCCTCTCGAAGCGATATCGGCGCGGGGCCATTGGCATGAGCTCCCTGCGCGA
Organism: Bradyrhizobium sp. CCGUVB23; assembly: GCF_024199885.1. Classification (NCBI taxonomy): domain Bacteria; kingdom Pseudomonadati; phylum Pseudomonadota; class Alphaproteobacteria; order Hyphomicrobiales; family Nitrobacteraceae; genus Bradyrhizobium; species Bradyrhizobium sp. CCGUVB23. The sequence goes on along the minus strand of NZ_JANADQ010000001.1, from coordinate 1,419,875 downwards.
GGAGGTCGAGCTGTTTCTCGCTCGCCGACGCGATCAGCGGCCGACGCGAGCGAGCAGCGAGTTCTACGCGCTGAAGGATGTCACGTTCTCCATTCCCGCCGGGAGTGTTTGCGGAATTATCGGCCGCAACGGCTCGGGCAAGACGACCCTTCTCAAGGTGCTGACGTCGATTACCGAGCCTGAGGAGGGAGAGGCCACACTGAGGGGACGCGTTGGCAGTCTGCTTGAAGTTGGGGCCGGCTTCCATCCCGAACTGGATGGGATCGAGAACATTTATCTCAACGGTGCGATTCTTGGGATGAGTAAGTCCGAGATTACATCGAAGCTGGATCGCATCATCCAGTTCGCTGACATCGGCGACGTCATGGAGACGCCCGTCAAGCGCTATTCCTCCGGAATGTATGTCCGTCTGGCCTTCGCGATTGCCGCGTATCTCGAGCCCGATATCCTGCTGGTGGATGAAGTGCTGGCGGTCGGGGATGCCGATTTCCAGCGCAAGTCGCTGAGCAAGATGAAGGATGCCGCAGGCGAAGGGCGAACCGTGCTGTTCGTGAGCCACAACATGGCCATGGTGCGCCAGCTCTGCGACATGGCGGTTTATCTGGAGGGCGGCTATCTGAAGCAGATCGGCGCATCTTCTTCCGTCATCGATGCCTATCTGCTGGGCTCGACCCCGCGACCCGTGCACGGTGAACGGACGGGGACAGACAAGCTTTGGGGGGAGCTTCGCATTCTCGAACCGTCGTCCGAAATCGCATGCGATCATCTCAAATTCGGGGGAGACTACGATTTTGTTCTTCGGCTCGGCGCCAGCCAGCCGTTTAGGCGTGGCGTCGCCCAGATCGGCATTTTCGATCAGGAGGGAGCACTGATCTCATCCCTCGAAAGCCTCGCGGAAGGCGTCGACCAATTCGACATCACCCAGCCGGTCGAAATCGTGTTCAATGTGCGTTCGCTCGGCTTGTTGCCGGGGACCTATGTCGCGGGATTTTCTCTCTTTGCTTGGGGAGAGGAAGAGCCAAGACTATCCGTCGAGGCTTGCCTCAGCTTCGAGGTCGTCGCGGCGACCGTCAACGATGCGTATTGGCCTTATTTGAGAGAGTACCACGGCATCGTGCGGTTGTCCCATTCGGCCAACCTGCGTGTGCCCGGCTCGTAGCTGCGCACAAACCCTGCGGCTCTCAGACGCGACCGGGTTGACTGGCTGGCCTGAAGGGCCTTCTCCGGTGGAGCAGATGATGTTTTCCGATCCGCCAGAGGATCTCCTCAAGCAAGCGGTAGGGCAGTTTTAGCAAACGGTAGATCACTGGGTGCGCATAGCGCCACATCGAGCGGTTGATGGCTTCATCGATACGGGGCTCCACCACTCCCCTTGCTTTCAAGTAGCGCTTGAGCCACGACAGATAGTACAGGCGAACACTTGCGTACTGCCCCTCGCGGCGCACCGTTGTGAGACAAGAGGCGCGGTGCTGTCGGTACTTCAGCCAGACCTTGCTGGAAAAGAATACGGGGGCTTCGAGGTAGAGCTTGGAAAAGCAGCCCTGGTCTTCATAGGCTTGCTTCTCGCCCGTGAAGTGCTCCTCGAAGCCGCCGATGCGCGCCAGGATATCGGCTCGAATCATGACATCGGACGGACATGGTGCATCTGCCTTGCCAAGAGGGTAGAGCGCGATCAGCGCCTCCGGCTCCGGGACTGCGCGATCGAAAATGTGCCCTGTCGGGATCAGGAAATCATGGTCTCCCGTCCAACTGCCCCAGTAAAGCACTGCGCCACAGACCATGCCGAGCTCAGGATGCTCGCGCATGATCCGCACCTGATCGACAAGCTTGTTCGGCTCCCAGATATCGTCCGAATCGATGAAGGAGATCAATTCACCGCTGGCTGCGCCTATACCCAGGTTCCTGGTCGCGCTCATCCCGCGATTTACGTGTCCCGGATGTTCGAGGTATCGAATTTGCCCGGGATACCGGCACGCGAATTCCCTGGCCATCCCTGTGCTCGGGTCGGTTGATCCGTCATCGACGAGCAGGAGTTCCCAGTTGGGATAGGTCTGGGCGATAACGCTTTCGATGGCCTCTGCCATGAAAGCCTCGGCGTTGAGGAAAATCATGATGATCGAAACGAGGGGATCGGGTCGCCCTGTGCCGTTGCCTGAAATCGCCGAACTCATATTGATGCCGAAATCGCGGGTGGAAAGGCTGGCAGCATACACCAATGGAGAGGTCAGAATAAGGTTTGCGGAAGCAATTGGCCGTCGCTTGGTAAACTTAGCGCATCGCAGGAGTTCTCGGCGCGGCCGGTCTAGTCGCCTGGATCACAAATTGGGCACCGCAAATCAGCTTCGATCGCACTGAAGGGGTAACCATGCGCTCCTGCGCCGGCACCTATGCCCAAATGGGAGGCAGCGTGCGGCGTCCGGCGAAGCCGGCGGGCGAGTTCGCGCAGCAAGCTGAAATTGTGCGGTCCGTTTAGTGAGCGACGCGAGATCGAGGCAAGCACGTGTCGAATCGTGGTCGTTCTGTGGGTCGCGTCCTTACACATGCCGGAGATATATCGGTCGAAATCACGGCGGGATCTCGCAAACAGCTCTTGTGGGATATCTGGTCGTCTCGCCCGGGCATAACTCATCGTCATCTCGTACGACCGCGTCATCTGATGCACATTCCTGGACATCGCCTGGGGCAACTGACGGTAGCCGACCAGAAAGGCCGGGGAGAGCACGACGCGCGCGCGTTCGGCGATTTGAAGGTAGAGCAGCCAGTCCTCGCATCCCTGGGCGTTGGCTGCACGCAGGCCGGGCTCCCAACCGCCGATTTGCTCGAGCAACGCCCGTCTGATGAGAGGAACACTGGAATTGCCTATGAAGTTGTCCAGGATGAGGGGATGGTAAACATCGCCCTCAAGGCGGTTCGCGTAACAACGGGTGACCACTGAGTCCACGTCGATGTCGACGAACCAGCAATAATCGAGCCCGACGTCGTCGGGTGCGTGATGCAGGTTGGCGACCTGCCGTTCGATCTTTTGGGGGTGCCAAAGATCATCGGCGTCCAGCGGGGCAATCAGCGATCCCTCGGAGTTTGCAAGAGCCGTGTTTCGTGCGACGGCGACGCCGGCATTCGCTTGACGTATCAGGACGATCCGGGGGTCTTGTTCGCCGAACCGAGATACGATCTTCGGCGTGTCGTCGGTGGATCCGTCGTCGACCACGATGATCTCAAGATCGGCATAGGTCTGTCGCTGCGCAGAGCGAAGGGACTCGGCGATCGTTTGCTGGGCATTGAAGGCGGGAATGAGAACGCTGACCAATGGCATCGTGGCAGCCCGCATGGACGGGTCCCGTTGGGTATTCTGCATATTATCCATAACGCCTCCGGACCGTCCCGGCCATATCGCCATTAAGGTAACCGGACGAAGCCAAATGGCCTCGTCCCGGCTTTCCAGGTATCTGTGGCTGACGCGCAGAGAGACAAGGCGGATGCTCGAATTGAGGATTAGTGACCACGATCCAATTGATCGCACTAGAGCCAATGTAAGGACGTTCGCGGAAGGGCATCGGCGGCCGCATCGTTGATCTTATCTTTGGAAGCACAATCGAGTATACTCTTCTACGTTTCGAGGATTTGCGGCTGAGAAGCTGATGGTTCGTGAACCCAGCCTTGCCAGTCGCGGACGAGTTTCATGACCAATTCAATCGCACTCGTAATTAATACTTATCAGCAGGCTCATTTCCTCGCCGCGTCGATTGAAAGCGGACTCGCTCAGACCGTACCGTTTGACGAAATCATCGTCGTCGATGACGGATCAACGGACGATCCGGCGTCCGTTGTCGCAGGTTATCCTGACGTCAGGCTGGTCACACAGCGCAATGCCGGACTCGCAGCGGCGCGCAACACCGGACTAAAGGCATCGTCGTCATCCTACATCGTTTTCCTGGATGCCGATGATCTCTTGATGCCGAATGCGGTGCGGGCGGGCCTGGCCTGCCATGCACTCAGTCCGCGCACAGGTCTCGTCTATGGAGCGCACCGCCGCGTGGGACCTCAAGGCGAGCCGTTGGGTGGAGATGTCTATTCGGATATCGGCCTCGACGCTTTTCGCACCTTTCTGATGGGTAACGCCATCGGCATGCATGCCACCGTCATCTACGATCGGCAGAAGCTGTGCGATATCGGGGCTTTCGACGCCTCGTTGCCCCGTTGTGAGGACTATGATGTCTATTTCCGCATGGCGGCGAAACACCCGATCCGTTCCCACCCAGATGTCGTTGCACTCTATCGCTGGCACGGGCAGAATATGTCCGCAGATCCATCAGTCATGCTGAAATGGGTGCTCCGCATCAATGATCGCCAAAGGGCCCGCACGGCGGACACTTCCTTGCTGGAGGATGAGCGTCTCCTCGGACGGCGGGTCTGGGTCAGATACTACAAGGATGAAATCGTAAGCGACCTGAGAAGCGGTTGGCGCTGGAAGACCGCGCTTCGCTCCGTCGCGCGAAGCCTGCGGTTCGCAAAGATCGCCGTACTCGAAGTGGGACGGTGGTTGATTCATCGGCTGGGCCGCGCGTACGGTGGCCGCACAACATCGCCTTCTTTGAACTGAACTGCGCGGAGGAGGAGCATCGCATATGCCAATTCTGGTGACTGGCGGGGCAGGCTACATCGGTAGCCAAACAGTACTGGACTTGGTTGATGCCGGTGAAACGGTCGTCGTGCTCGACGACCTCTCCTCCGGCTTTGAAGCCGCTGTATCTCCGAAGGCCCGCCTGGTTGTTGGAGATGTCGGTGACGCGATGCTCGTGTCCCGCCTCATTGCGGAGCACAACATCGATGCGATCATCCACTTCGCCGGTTCGATTGTCGTTCCTGAATCGGTCGCGGACCCGCTTCACTACTATCTGAACAACACCAGCAAGACGCGGAGCCTGATCGAGGCCGCCGTCGTAGGCCGTGTGGCGCATTTCGTATTTTCCTCGACCGCGGCGGTCTACGGATCCGAAGGATGGTTGCCCGTGAGCGAAGGCGATCCAGTTCGGCCGCAGTCGCCGTACGGACGATCCAAGCTCATCTCGGAGTGGATGTTGGAAGACGTTTGCAGGGTGCATCCGCTCAGATATGCCATTTTGCGATACTTCAACGTGGCGGGAGCTGATCCGCAGAGAGGTATCGGGCAGGCGACGCGAGGCGCCAGTCACCTGATCAAGGTCGCAAGCGAGGCTGCTCTCGGCAAAAGACAGTTTGTTGAGGTGTTCGGTACGGACTATCCTACCCCTGACGGCACCTGCATTCGAGACTACATCCACGTCAGGGATCTCGCGGTTGCTCATCGGCTTGCTCTTGCGCGGCTTCGGAATGGGGGGGCAAGTCTCACGGCAAATTGCGGTTATGGTCGTGGCTCATCGGTCATGGACGTGCTGCGAACCGTCGAACGGATCGCTGGCACCAAGCTCGACATCCGCAAGACCGCACGGCGCGCCGGAGATCCGGTCGCTGTTGTGGCCGACTCGAGCTTGGCGAGATCTGAGCTTGGGTGGGCTCCGACCTTCGGTACCATCGATGCAATTGTCAGAAGTACCCTCGAATGGGAGCGATTTCGATCATATTGATTGGATAGTGAGCAGATAATATAGCACAAGGCATTGCTGAATCGTGGTAGTCAAACCTCCCCGCCAATCGAGCTTGGTATTGGAGCCAGATTGAAGTCCACAAGATCATGATCCGGTAAGTGACTGTCGGATCATCTTGACCGCCGCGCGAACTTCGCAGGAATGATCGCTGTCGACGGAGACGTGCGTTGGAAGCCGTCTTCGTCCTGCTTGTTTTGGGGTGCGTATCTTTTGGAGCCGGCCAATTGTCCCGAGACCTGAATTCACCCAAGAAACCCACGGAGGCTCGTCGCTGGCGGTGCTTCGGCCAGCCGAACTGAGCCCCGGGAATTCATCGTTCTGAGCCTTGAGGCTTCTAAGTTGACCGCTGAACGCGATAACTATCCAAACTTCAATTTTGTCAGACTGATCGCTGCTAGTTCTGTTATTTTCTCGCATGCTTTCTTGATTGCCGAGGGTGACGAGGCCCGTGAGCCTCTGGTGAGACTCTTGGGCCCCCACAACATTGTGGGCATTTATGGCGTCTTCATATTCTTTTTCGTCAGCGGATTTCTGGTAACGCAGAGCCTGCTCAATTCATCTTCGGTGCTCAATTACTTTTGGCGTCGATTTCTCAGGATCTATCCCGGTCTTGCCGTTTGTCTCGCCCTCAGCGCTTTCGTTCTCGGCCCGCTATTCAGCTCGAAGGGCTTTTGGGGCTTCTTCACGTCACCAGAAGGCATCAGGTACTTCCTTGGAAACCTATGGTGGCCCGGCAAGCCGCCAAGCATGCCCTCGGTCACACTATTTGTCGAGCCGAGCGGCTGGCTTGGAGGCATGATCAACGGTTCGCTTTGGACGATTTTTCATGAACTAGCCTGCTACGTTCTACTTGGCTTAATTGGACTTTCGGGTGCGCTCAACACTTGGGTTATGATGGTGATCTGCATCAGCATGGTGATGATATCAGTTGGCGGCCTGACCCCGAATTCCGCAACGATTGGTGACTTCCTACTCGTGGCCCCCGCGTTCTTCGCAGGTGCAGCCTTCTTCCTGCTCAAACTCCAACAGAAGAACTCGGTTCTCCGGTGCGCCAGCGTGGTCGCTGCACTTCTCGCTCTCGGCGTGGCGTACCGCTACGGTGCAATGTTGGAGATTTTTCCTTTAGCCGGCGCACCGATTCTCCTCCCAATCGGGACATCACAGCGGCTACGACTTCCGGTAATGAGGCGAGTAGGAGATATCTCCTTTGGAACGTATCTCTACGGATGGCCAGCTGAGCAATTGATCAGGGCTGCCATTGGACCTAGCGCTTCGTGGAGCACGATATTCCTAGCGGGCCTTCCAGCAGCCTTGGTCCTAGGCTACTTGTCCTGGAAGGTGATCGAACGTCCCGCGCTTCGCTACAAGACACTTTTGGATGGCGTTAAGAGGACGCAAACGATGGCGCGTCAGGACGCCCAAGGAAACCTTCCGTTTCTTTGACGATAGCAAACAGCAGCATGCTTGCTGCACTTTGCTGAGCTTCCGCTTGTCGGCCCAACAGCGACCCACATCGATTTTGGCTTGAACGTTGCTTTAGGAGAGCATGCGGACCTGACAAGTTTACACGCCCTGGTTAAGAATAATCCGTGGGAATTCCTGTCCTTGTCAGCACTTGAACACACAGCCAAGGTATTTGAGCGCAGCGACATTGCCGCGGGCGAATACTTCCACGTGATACCGGGGCTAAAGGCCGCTGCGCGGGTTTGGATTGTTCGCTGTGTCAGCATTTATTCCTGCTTGAATGCGAATTGATGGTCATGATGCCGTTTCAGAATCCACGGCGACGGATGCGGGCAAGCGGGATCCCCGAAGCACGCCTCATGGCGGGTTGCGTCCATTTGAGCTATCGAGCGATAGTGACTGTCGAGAGTGGTTAGAGAATACATCGCTCCAACCTGGCCGCGGCTGTTAGCTGCAACGGCTTGTTGTCGCTGGCGCGATAAGTTTTCCGGCCAACCAGGGAATCATAGCGTTCATCAGATGTGACGAAAGGAACGACCCCCGGAAATGTACGGGGCATCGTAAAGGTGAATGCTTCGTGAAGGGCCGATTTTAGCGCCTCGTTAGAGGAGTCGCTGGAGAACCGTCCCTTATCTCAAATTGTCCGCATACGGCTAAGTCGCCATTGAGGCCTGTCTTCGATGGTCGTCGTGCAACGAGAGCACGCGACCATTATGACCTACGCGCTACTGATCAACGGAACTTCCGGCGCCGATATCCTGTTTGGCGGCACCGGAAACGACTTGTTAACCGGAGGCGCCGGCAGCGACCTCTTCGTAATTTCGAAGGGTTATGGCTCTGACACCATCAGCGACTTTCAGGGCGGCACCAGTGGCGACGTGCTGCGCGTGCAGAACTACGGTTTTGCAACGTTTGCAAGCTTCATGTCGGCGGCAAAGCAGACCGGCACGGACGTTGTCGTCACGCTCTCGTCGAGCGAGACGCTCACGTTGCAGAACGTTGCGCTCTCGTCTCTCACGGCGGCAAACGTCGTCCTCGACAATCCGCTGCCGGTCAGCGCATCGCCGAACACGGCGTGGACCACGGTCGGAGCGGGGGGGACGCTGACGGGTGGCGCGAAGAACGACTCGCTGCAGGCGATGGGCGATGGCGTTACGCTGATCGGCGGCGCCGGCGACGACTCGTACTTCATGTACAATCACGAAACGAAGGTGGTCGAACTCGCCGGTCAGGGCATCGATACCATCTACGACGGCATGATCGACGGTTACAGTCTCATCAATGCACCGAATGTCGAGAATCTGACGCTTGGGGGAAGCTACAACGCCCCTGCGACCGGCAATGATCTCGACAACATCATCGTCGGCAACGCCGGCAACAACATGATCGATGGCGGCAAGGGCAATGATGTCCTCACCGGCGGAGCTGGCAGCGACACCTTTGTCATCCGGACTGGAAACGGCAACGACATCATCACCGATTTTCAGACCGGCGCCGGTGGGGACACTCTCCAGATCAACGGTACGACCTTCAAGACGCTCACCGACGTCACGGCGGCGATGCAGCAGGTTGGCACGGATGTCGTTCTGTCGCTCGGCAATGGCGAGAAGATAACGCTCGAAAATACGCAGGTTCAGAAATTTACGACGGCCAACATCAATATCGTTACCGCGCCAACGGGACTGATTCAGACCTTTGGCGATGATTTCAATTCGCTCTCCGCCGGCCAGGATCCGCATCTGACCTGGAAAACAAACTACGCCTGGAGCGGAACAGCAAGTTACACGCTTTCCGGCGAGCAAGAGGTCTACGTTGACCCGAGCTTTACCGGCCTGCCTGGAAGTAAGGCGTCGAGCCCGCTGGGCCTCAATCCGTTCTCGATACAGGACGGCCATCTCGTCATTACGGCGGCGCCCATTCCATCGAGCGATGCCGCCTATGTCGGCAATCATCAATTCACATCGGGCGTGATAACGACCGAGAACAGCTTCGTTCAGACCTACGGCTACTTCGAGATGAAGGCCACGTTGCCCGATACCAAGGGCGCCTGGCCTGCCTTCTGGATGCTGCCGATCAACACGCATGGTCTTGGCACAGAACTCGATGCGCTTGAAGCGCTGGGCAAGGACCCTGACCAATCCCACTACGGCTTCGTTTCTTCGAGCACGTCGAATCAGGGCTATTGGGCGAACACCGCCGATCTCGCGGCCGGTGATCACACCTTTGGTGTGGAGTGGACGCCCTACACGCTGACGTATTTTGTCGATGGGGTCGAAGTCGGACAGGTCGCTACCCCGTCCGACATGAACACCGCGATGTACATGATCGCCAATCTGGCGATGGGCGGAAGCTGGGCCGGCAATGCGGATCCGAGCGCAACGGCGCAGATGAGCATCGACTACATCAAGGCCTATCAGTTGCCGGAGTATACGCTCGCGAACTACACGCTTCTTACCAGCGGCGCTCCGACGACGACCATTGCGGGCACCGCGGACGCGGACACCTTGACCGGAACGTCAGGCAACGACCTGCTCGGTGGCGCGGGCGGAGCCGATACGATGACCGGCGGCCTCGGTGACGATACCTATATTGTCACGGACCCGGGCGCCAAGGTCATCGAAGGCTATGGCGGCGGCGTCGATACGGTCATGTCGTCGGTCTCGTACACGCTGCCGGACTATGTCGAGAATCTGACCCTGACTGGGTCAGCCGCGATCAACGGCACCGGCAATTCCGAGGCCAATATCATCATCGGCAACGATGCGGCCAACGTCATTACCGGCGGACTTGGCAACGACATCCTGACCGGCGGCGGCGGCGCCGACACGTTCATAATCAACCCTGGCGATGGTTCGGACATCATCACCGACTTCACGCCGGGATCAGCCGCGGGACATGATATCGTTCAACTGAACGGCTTTGCATTCACGTCCTTCAACGACATCAAGGCGGCGATGACACAGGTCGGAGACGACGTGTATCTCGCGCTGACGAGCCAGGATACGCTGGTTTTTCGCAACACGACGATCTCGGCTTTCACCAGCGACGACTTCCAGCTGCCGTCGACATTGCCTGTGGGCGGTACCATCACATCCTGGATCAGCGGCTCGACGAGCAGCCACACCGTCTACGGCACTGCCGCGAACGACCAGATCACGGCGGTGAACGCCGATGACACGCTGGTGGGGTGGACGGGCGACGATACTTACGTCATAGGCAATCCAAACCAGAAGATCATCGAAAATCCGGGCGGCGGCATCGACGGTGTTCAAGCCTGGTCATCCTACACGCTGCCTGCCAATGTCGAAAACCTGACCTTGATGGCGGGAGGACTTACCGGCGTCGGCAACGATCTGGCGAACCGGATGGTTGGCTCCAGCGGGAATGACATTCTCAACGGTGCTGGTGGCGATGATTGGCTGTTCGGCGGCGCGGGCAATGACACGTTCATCTACGGCCTCGGAAGTGGCCACGACACGATCGCCGATTTCCACGTGTTTACGAGTCCGGCCGCAGAGCACGACAAGCTGGTGCTGAAGGGCTACGGCGCCAGCGCTTATCTGACGAATGTCGGGGACGAGTGGACCGTTCACTATGCGGGTGGAACCGACAGTTTCCGAATCGCCGGGGTGACACAGCTGTCATCGTCCGATTACGCGTTCGTCTCCGCCACTGGCGCATCCATGACCACGGCGGGACTGACAGCACCGACAATTTCTCTTGCTGGCGCGACCTCGTCGGCCGCCAGCGGACTTGCGAACGCAAACCAACTGACCCTGACCGGAACGGCGCAGGCCGGTGTGACGATCAAGGTGTTCGATCAGACTGCGCAGATCGGGATCGTGACGGCCGATGGTAACGGCGTCTGGAGCTTTTCGACGTCGGCCCTGGCGGACGGAAACCATTCATTTACGGCGATTGCGACAGACGGCGCCGGCGATGTCAGTGGCGTTTCAACTTCTGTTACGATCACCATCGACGCAACTGCACCAAATGCGCCCTCAATCGCGAGCTTCTCGCCGGACAGCAATATCGTCGGTGATGGCGTTACCAGTGCCAATCATCCGACGCTGAGCGGGACCGCGGAGGCCGGCAGCAAGGTGCTGGTGTTTGACGGCACGACGCAGGTCGGCACCGCCACGGTCGATGCCAACGGTAACTGGTCATTTGCGACCGGGACGCTAGCCGACGGGACCCATGCCTTCACGGGCAAGGCGGTGGACGCGGCCGGCAATATCAGCACGGTGTCCGGCGCCTTGAACGTCACCGTCGATACGGTTGCGCCCAACGCGCCGGTTCTTGTCTCGGATGCGCTCGCCGCGTCCAATAAGGTGGTAGTGTCGGGGACGGCGGAGGCCGGCAGCGCGATCAAGCTGTACGAGGGGACGACGCTTCTCGGGACGGCGGTGACGGCATCGAATGGAAGGTGGAGCGTCACGACCGGATCGCTTTCCGACGGGACGCATGCTTTCACGGCGACCGCGACGGACGCGGCCGGCAACGTGAGCACTCTGTCGGCCGTGCTCGATCCGGTTGTCGGAACGGTAATCGAGTCGATCGGATCGGCCAGCCTGATCAGGAGCGGCAACAATTACTATGTCGGCACCGCGAGCAATGGCTACAACGCCGAGCTGAAGTTTGGCGGCGTCGCCCAGGTGGTTGACCCGACCGGCCGCGTTACCCCGCTCGGGGCCGAGAAGACCGCGACCGGCTACCAGGTCGTCTGGTCGCTCGGCAGCGGCCAGTATTCGATCTGGACCACGGACAATAACGGCAACGAGACGTCCTATCTCCACGTGTCCGGGACCAGCAGCACGTTGAAGAGCCTGGAAACGACCTTCCAGCAGGATCTGAACGGCGACGGCGTGATCGGCGCGCCGGCGCCAGCCGCAGCGACGGCAGCCGCCACGACGCTGATCGAGACCAACGGCTCGGCGGGCCTGGCCCAGATCGGCAACAACTTCTATGTCGGCACTGCGAGCGCTGGCTACAACGCCGAGCTGAAGTTTGCCGGCGTCGCCCAGGTGGTCGACCCGACCGGCCATGTCGCCCCGCTCGGAGCCGAGAAGACCGCGACCGGCTACCAGGTCGTCTGGTCGCTCGGCAGCGGTCAATATTCGATCTGGACCACGGACAACAACGGCAACGAGACGTCCTATCTCCACGTGTCCGGGACCAGCAGCACGTTGAAGGGCTTGGAGACCACTTTCCTGCAGGACCTCAACGGCGACGGCGTGATCAACACGGCATCAACCGTGCTGGATATCTCCAGCAAGGCGGTCCTTGGCCTGAGCAATATGAGCCAGGCGGTGACGATCGAGGCAGGCGCGACGCTCGAGTTGACCGGCGCGGTGTCAGGCGCGGTCACGTTTGCCGCTGCGACGGGCACCCTGGTGCTCGACCATGCCTCCCAGTTTACCGGAAAGGTCTATGGTCTGTCCGGCAACGGTGATCCGTCCAGCTCGGACATTCTCGACCTCAAGGACATCTCGTTCGGGACGGGTACCAAGGTCGCCTATTCTGGCGACACATCGGGCGGAATCCTTACCGTCGCGGACACGCAGAACCATACGGCGCAGATTAAGCTGGTCGGAGACTACACCCATTCGACGTTCAATCTGTCGGGCGACGGGAGCGGAGGCACTCTGGTCATCGACCCGCCGGTGGATCAGTTCAATTTTTCCTTTGCGAAGGCCTCAATGCCGCCTCCGACGCCAATTCATGCTGCAACAGTTACTGGCGATGCCTTCATCTTTGCCGGGACCGCCGTCGCTGCCCCGACTCTGCCCTTGATCTGGGCCGAGCATGCACACGATCAAGGCCTACCGACAGCAAACCAAATCCCTCCGAACTTCGATCGTGCTCTTGAGCAGGGGGCGCCTCATACCGAGCCCACATCTCATATCGACCCAACCGATCTTCACGGCTTCCTCCTGCACGCTTAGGGCGCCCCTCACAGCCCTAGCTTTGGAGCTGCGAGCAGCGTAAAAGCTATCCCTTGTTTGACCGATTGCTTCATACCGGGGTAAAATGCTTCGAGGAATTATCGCCGCGCTCTTGGTCCAGGCCTTGGCGTGTTCTACGGCGCTTGCCGGAGGCACCTGTATCCTGCATCCTCAGGCGTTTAGATTGAGGTCCGACGCCGTTCGCTGGTCGATCAAGATAAAATCCGGCGAGCAATGCATCCAGGGCCTGCGCTGGTCGACGCTCATGATCGACAAGGTCTCGATCGTCGAACCGCCAAAAGCCGGACGTCTCATCGTGGAGGGACCGTCCTTCCGCTATTTCGCGGATTCTGCCGGCAGTTCGGATTATTTCAAGATCGAGATCAGCGGGACCTCCCTGCACGTCGACGGAGCTTCCTATCTCGAGGTAGATGTCAATCGGCAGTGACCTTCTTGAAATTGCCAAGTTAGCGAACGCGCTGCCTCAACGCGCCTTTGAGGCGACATTGGTCAGATCGCTCCAACGCCACATTCCGATCCAACAACAAGTCGCATCGGCGCTCTATCCTGCATTCCGTCGCATATTCCTTTGACGGGGTTCTCGCGCAAACGGATGGCCCGGCGCTTGCGCGGGGCAGTTACGTGTGCTGTCATACGCGCATTATCTCGAAAGAATTCTAATGTGACTCTCTGTCACATCGCAACTTCTCTGAGGCCGATTTCTGGATTTTGTAAGATGTATTTAAGCAGCCGCATTTTAATGGGCCATGAGATGCCTTGTGGTGTAGCTCCGTCGCTTGCACCGCCGCAGCGGATGATTATTATCCAGCAAGTTCTCCGTCCTGGAGCGCAGTTCCGGGGCAACGAATGACGGATACTAGCGTCGTATCAGGGCAACGAACCCAGTTTAGCATTTCCGCGCACGCTGGCCCCCTCACGGTCCTTGCTGTGGCTGTGGTGCTCTCTGCAGTCTCGCGTCGGGCTGTCACGCATTTGGCGCAGTGGTCCGAGATTTACGCTTTCCTGCTAATCTGCGTGGCGCTCGCTACCGCAATCGCCTTCGGCTTCGTTCGCTACCGGGATTTCTCGCCGCCTTTGCGAATTATCGCCTTCGCGATCGGAATGACCATTTTCGCGCAATTGGTCTTTGATTCATTCGGGCCGTTCGCCGGCCCTCCAAACATTTTGTTCGGGTCTGGCGACGGAATTCTGTTCTTTCGTTACGGCGCAGTGCTGTCGATGGTCGCCGGCGTTGCTGCGATCTGGCGCCCTTCCTTCTTGCTTCCTCTATTCTACTTCTACCTGGCATGGCGCGAACGTATCAGCGTCGTCTCAGGCATCTGGGTCAGCGAAACCGATTATCTCGGCATGCTCGATATCGGGAACTTCACTGTCGTAGGTGTACTTAGTGCGGTCGTGTTGACCAGCTCCCAGGCAGTTGAACGCCTGCCTTGGTTTCGTACGGCGTTGACATGTCCGAATGGGGTGAAAGATCTTCGCGAACGTGCTTTCGGCCTGATCTGGGCATGCGCTGTGGGTGCTCACCTTGGCAGCTATTTCTGGTCGGGAGTAGCGAAGCTACAGGCCGGAGGTGAGAAGCCGTGGACGTGGCTGCTCGAGAACCCTACCCAGACCTCAATTCTGATGGGGCTCGAACGCGGCGATGCTCCGCTTGCAGCGTGGCCGGCTACTCTTCAATTCGTTTGGGACACGATCGTCCACAACCAACTGGTCTTCAACATCGTTGTGTTGGGCGCACAGCTGCTCTCGCCCTTAGCTGCGATCTCGACGCGCGCGCTGTCGTTCTTCTGTCTACTGTTCGATGTGTTCCACATCGGCGTTTACTTCACTCTCGGCGCGTTGTTCCTTTTCTGGATCGCGGTCAATTTGTTCATCGTCGCGGCCGCGCGCAGACTGCCGCCCAACGGGTTCACCGCGGCAATGAAGGTGACGATGGTCGTGACCGTCGTCTGCGGTCGATTCTTCTTCTATACGAACTATCTCGGATGGTTAGACGGCCCGAAGCTGGCTAGCCAGCGGCTTTTCGTCGAGACTCGGGACGGTCGCGAAATTCTCGCACCTTCCACCTATTTCGGCATCTACTCCTACATGATCGGGACTGGGAGCCTCTACATTCCCGAAAACCATTTCCGGTTCCGAATAGGCGGCAATAACCGCGACCTCGCGAGCTGGCATGACGCAATCAGCTGCGGTCCCGAGGTCCTTCTGCGCCAGGACTCGCCGACCACGATTGACGCGGTCCAGAACTTGGTTCATCGCACGGATCGCTTCTTCCGCAACAATCCCTGGGTCAAAGACAGCAACAGCTTTTACGCTTACCCGCACCACATGCTCTCCAATCCATGGATGTACCCCGAGTTCAACAAGCTCAGCATGGACGATATCGTTGCGTACCACTACGTGGTAGACTCGGTATGTCTTGGACTTGCAGAGGGTAAGCTTGTCCGCGACGTACGAAATCGAACGGATTATCGAATTGAGCCGTGAGAGCGATGAAATTTGGGTGGTCTATGACGGCGAATGCCCGTTTTGCAGCCGTTATGTCCTGCTGTACAAGTTGCGCGACCGCGGCCAACGCGTCCACCTGATTGACGCGCGCTCGTCGCATCCGATTGTTGGCGAGATTCGCTCGCGCAGCCTCGATCTCGACGAGGGCATGGTGGTCCGGTGGCGCGGGCGCTACCACCATGGTGCCGACGCAATGCATCTGCTCACGATTCTGGCCGGCGACAGGTCAATTTTCAATCAGGTCAATCGGGCTTTGTTTTCCCGGCCGCAAATCGCGCGGGCGCTTTACCCGGTGCTTGTGGGCGCAAGGAAGCTCATCCTTCGGCTCCTTGGCCGCAAGCTGATCGGGGAAGTCTGATTGCGGTATGGGAAGGAAGTTTCACCAGCGGCTGGCGAGTCAGATCGCCGATCAAATCGAGATCAGCTTTCGTGAAGAGATTTTGAGATCACGACGAACAAATACATTGGTTTTTTGGCATTCGGTTGCAGAAGGAGATTTTGGTTCATGTCAGAGGAAACTGCATCGGTTTCCGTAGTTATCCCAATCTATAATTGCACCGAGAGGATTGAAGGGGCGATCCGCAGCGCGCTTGATCAAGCGCCGCGGCCTCTGGAAATCATCGTGGTTGATGATGCTTCGACTGATTCATTCGATCGGGACGCGATTGCGGCAATTGATCCGCGTATCCGCGTCATTCGCCACGAAACTAATCGTGGGGGTGGGGCAGCACGAAATACTGGAATTGATGCCGCCCGCGGTGAGTTGATTGCATTCCTCGACTCGGACGATCGCTGGCTTCCTGACAAGCTGAAGCTGCAATTATCGCAAACTTGGGAGAGGAGATTCGAGAGTGTCTTTGCGTGCGGCAACGCAAGGCTTGAGGCCGGCACTAAGAAGAATATCTTCAATTCTCGCCCGCCGCATGAGGGCGAGGATATCAGCCGGTATTTCTTAATTCATGACTGTACTGTACTTTTCAGACCTCCACGTTGAGGGTGCCGACCAAACTCGCGCAGTCTGTTCGATTTAACGATAAGCTCAGGCGGCACCAGAATTGGGATTTTACTCTTAGGCTCATCAAGTATGAAGCCCGCTACCTATACTGCCATGAACCATTGGCGGTCTAGTCTATTGGGATGGCCCGAACCCGAACCGTGTTTCAATGCAGAAAGCAATTGAACCAGCGCTGTTCTGGCTAAGCATTGCCGGAGATTCGGTGGCACCGGATGCTGCAGCCGTATTTTACTTCCGGACCACCTTTCGGCGTCACCTCGCGCAGCAACCCCTGGCGGCCTTCCTGATGGCGATGAAGCTGGGACTCAGTGACCGACGCGCTGCGAGTTGGGCTCTTCGCCACATGGCGATATTCGTTCGCCGACATCGTGGGTTATCTGCCACTCATGCACCATGATCGCGCCCCGACGCAAGGGTGACAGCATATTCATTGCTATTGTCATACCGGTGCTATTGTCATACCGGTGGAAGACAGGAACGGCGCGCCCGATTGCAGGCCCGGATGTGCGTCAAGGCTACGCCATTTAAGCGCGAGTGCTCGATCCCTCTACCTCTAGGCAGTCTAGCTACAAACTAGCGAGCAATGTTCGTCCGGTTGCTGTTTAGATTTGGATTAGCCGAAGCGGCCGGCGGAACACCCTGCCCAATCGGATTCCGGAAAGGATTGTTACTGGGCTGAGTGGCGACCGGCGCGCGTGAACCGGTAGTATAGCCCTGAGATCGGACCGTTGTATTCCTTTGCTGGGTGTTTTGAGCCAAGGTCGGAGCGGCGAGCGTGGAAGCCAATGCCGCGATAAGCAAACACTTCGGGATATTCATAATGATCTCCATCCGGTGGAGTTTGCGCTTCAACTGGACTTAGGCCCTCGCTGCTCCCTTGAGAAGAGGTCACGGTTTCTTGCACGCAGAATAAAAGGTGCCGTTCGTGGCGACCACCCGCTCGATGCATTGCCTCGGGTCGATGATGTCTCCGTCCACTCTAAAATAGTAGGCCTGATTTTTCAGGATCAGCACATAGCGGCCGGGCGGCAGTTCCAGTGCCGGATCCTCGCTGTGAAGCTCGTACATCTCCGAACTGTCGGGCAAAGGAGACACCCGGAAGGGGTAGGAGAAGTTGCGGATCACCCAGGCGTCATCGCTGTCGCCGAGCTTTTTGCCCGTCGCCTCTGCCGAGAATTCGCGGGCTATCTTGGCGACTACGCGCACTTCGGCCCGCTCCAAACCGTTGTTCAGGGAATCGCGGCGGAACACGATGAATTTCGGATGGCCGTTCGGGAGGCCCGTCTGATCGGGCGCCTTGAAGGCCGCCGAGATGGCGACCCTGACGTCCGGTGGCCTCCCGGGCAGCAGTGTCAGTTCAGCGAGCGACTGGTCGTCGACCACGGCATAAACACCGTAGTCTGTCGGTCGAAGGGGAGATCGCTGCGGTGTGCCTGTGGTGGGCTGGGCGGTCGCAGGCGCTACCGGTGCAGGTGGTGTGGCGACGCCTGTCCGTTCCTCGCGCGAGAAGTAGCTTGCAAGCGAAGCGAGCCGCTCCCGTTGCAGCGCGGCGACCACACCCGCACCGGCAACAAGCAGCAGTATGGCCGCTCGCCTTGAGACGGACCAGAAGGGGGGACGACCTCTAAGGGCGCCGCGTTCAATCCCAATGCTCGTGCCTGCGGCTGCCGGCGGCAGCTCCCGAATCGGCGGTTGGCGAGCAACCGCCAGGCCCGAGCCCGGCAGTTGCGGCACCGACGGCGGCGGGATGCTGACCTGCTGCTGCGAGAATTCCTCGACCCCGCGGATTGCGGTTTCCAGAGCCTGCCTTGATCGCCGAATGTCTTGGGCATCGGCGTGGGTGAACTGCTCGTCGAGCTTGTAACGGGCGAGATCATAGACGACCTGGCGCATGTGCGCGGGATGGTTCTGCACCGTCTCGAGCATACGCGAAATCACGAGGGCGAATTGAACCTCTGCGGAGGCAGGCTCCGTTCCGTCCTCACCAGTTGTGCTCAAATCGCGCGAACTCATCCCCGCCGAAGTCCTCAGTAAAGGCCGGAAAGTCTTGTCTCTTCAAGGGCTAGCCTTGAATACCAGCCTTGTTGCCCCGGCGCCATAGGTGATGCATCGCGGGTTCAGTCCGGTCGGAATTCGCGAGCAGCTCCTAAGACCTGATAACCTTTCCATTGGCGAGTTCATGCCGACTTGAACGCTTCGGTGCGTCTACGGCACGAATAATTTCCGCGTTCCAAACGCCCCAAAAGAAACTAGGATAGGCGTCCTACTAGTCAATCCAGTGTGAGACTATGCTTATCAGATTGCGACCCGAAACCGTTGCACTGTGCCTCGTCGCTCTCGTTGTATTCTCGGTGGCGGATCCTGCATCGGCCGTCACCGCCGAGGTAGCCAGAAAGTGTAGCGCGCTTATGACCAAGCAGTTTCCCCCGAGAGAGCCCGGCAATCCTGCCGCAGGTAGCGCAAAGGGGAGTGGCCGTGATCAGCAGGCCTTCTTCAACAAATGCGTTGCGAACGGGGGCAAGGTCGACGACAGCGGGAAGTAGCGATAGCCGCATCGTGTTCGTGTGCTGTGCTAGTGAGCTGCGCGTGATGCACGGTCGGTTCCCGCGTTACGAAACTGCGTTCCATATCCGGCGTGCATACGGCTTGCGGGCTTGTTGGCTTGATGTGTTCCGCTCCCGTACGTTAGACGGAGCGCTAACGTTCCAAGAGAAACGGACAGCCGTTCAAGAGTTCTGAAAAGGAGGTGCATTCGCGCGTCTGACGATTTTCTATCAAAGATTGTGTTTCTCAACGTTGAGTCGGGCGAAAGGCTCCTAGCTCGTTGAGTTTGGTGTTCTGGGCGGGAGCATCGGTTGACGAACGTGAGGCTGTCGCGGAATCCTCACTAACAGGCCCGCGGTTCGGTCCCCACCTTCCGAATCGTTGTGATACCGCCCGTAAGGTTGAGGCAAAACACACGCGTGTGATCTGCAACTCCAAATGTTTATCTGACGGCACAATTTTGCATCAGCATGTTTCCGTTCGCCGATGGTGACGGTGAGCAAACTTCGAGGAGCAGCCTTGGCTCACGCAATCCCGGGGCCAAGTTTTCGAACGCGCACGGGGTTGCTCAGCTCGCAGCAGAGTTGGATGTGCGGGGAGGTGGAGTTCTCGCATCCGTGGATGGACGGACGAGAAAGGCCGGCGGTTCGCTCGTTCGGGTCGGCCTCAGATAGGGTTCGTATTTGAGGTACTCGGCGCGACGCTCCCGCGAAAGCGCTGCCCGCGTCGCGTACCCCGCTGCAAAAGAGAGAGCGGCAGTGGAGAACAGGATCACTAGGCCAAGCACACGACGCTCCGCAAAATCGTTTCTTCGTTCTCCACCCAACGGGAGTATTTGACGCAAGTTCTATGCCGCCAGAGAGGTATCATAGAACCTCTATCTGTCTGCGCGACACCCCGAGCTCGGACATGCTGGTTGGCAAAGACCGTTCGCTTGCTTTGGCTGCGTCCGGAGCGCCGAGCTCAAAGCCTTGGCGGCTGGAAGCGCATTTCAATAATCGTGGCGAGCAGGACTAGCCTCCCGGCGAGGAAGTGCGGCTCAACGTTGTCTGTTGTTGCCCCCGGTTCTTTCGGGGGAGGTGGCTCAGGGACGTTACCGTCCTTCGCCATGCAATCCCTGAAATAATTGTTGCGATCGCCGCTCATGCGCACCGATCCGGGGCGCTGGTAGGGATAGAGCATGTAGGAGTAGCGGACGCACCTCTTGGCGGTCTCGGCGCTGGGGCCGGCTGCCGCCGGGCTCAATCCGGCGGCAACGATCTGAACCACGACCCATGTGATGGCAACGGCGAGCCAGGAAAACATTTGCATGAAAATTTGCCAATTTGATCTTGCCTCCAGCTCCTAGCCGATCTCCGCGCAAAAAGAAACGGTCAGACAGCCGATGCCAAGCGAGTAGCACCAGCCGCTTCGTGAGCGAGGCGCCAGACACATGAATCCGCTCATCCAAGGTGCCACACTTCTTGGAGGGCGTGCGCAAGCGTCCGTCTGCCTCCTCTTTTGGAGGAGGAGGCGTTGGTCATTCCGCTAGCCGAAGGAAAATTTCTGATTCTGATGGCCATACCAGTAATGCGTATTCGGAAATTTCACGTCAAGCGAATGTAGTTGGAGGTCTCGCTTGCAACCGTTTTGATTTCGGCACGGGTGAGGGTGATGAAGCCTGGTTTAATCCGGATTGCTTCCACGAACTAACACTACTCTGGCAGTTTAGTTTTGCTTGGGTCGACCAGGAGTTTCTCACAGTGCGGGCATCGCCGGGGTGGAGGCTGAGCGAAAAGGTCGAGGATGGCTTGCCTGACGGCCGGCATGCTCGGCTGTGGCGGCGGTCCCGCGATTCTTTTTTTTCGTCCCGCTGCTTTAAGGCGGCGGGATTGGAGGAAGGCGTAGGCGATCATGGTCATCAAGGCGTGTCGGTGTAACCCCGTCCAGGATCTCCCTTCGAAGTGGTCGAGGCCAAGCTCCTCCTTGAGCTGCTGATGGGCCTGCTCACAGACCCATCTGGCTTTGATCGTGGCGACGAGCATCTTGAGGCTCGCATCGGCCGGTAGGTTCGACACATAGTATTTTTGCTCGCCAGTCGACCGGCGTTCGCCGACGAGCCAGACCTCGTCGCCCGGCATGCACTGCACACGATTATCGAGCATGCGGTGCTTATGGCCATCCGCAACGCGGACACGGCGGGCCGCGAAGAGACATGTCAGTCGACCTTTGGTGCCCCGCCGCCAACTGACCCTTCGCCATTTCCCTTTGGCCAGCATCGCTTCAGCAGCGACAGGGGGCTGATCTGGAATGTGGTATTTGCGGCGCTCTCCGGCCTTCGCGACGGGGAAGATCAAGGCAACGTCGGCGGGATAAACGTTCTGGCGTCGCGACAGACCCACCGCCCACAACAGACCGCGCTCGCTCAAAGCCTGACGGAAAGTCCCGCTGGAGCCGTACCCTGAATCGGCAAGCACACAGCCAAAACGCGCACCGGAGGCGATGACGCGGTCGATCTCCGCGATCGCGATTTCCGGCTTTGTCAGTGCAGTCTGTCTATCCTTCGGAACACCGGCCCGCGCCATGCGCTCACGATCATCTGTCCAACTCTCGGGTAGGAATAGCCGCAGGCCCACCATCACTGGTACCTCGCGCGACGCCAACGTTACCGAGACCAGCGACTGGCAGTTGGCGGTCTTTCCGAGCGACGAGGCATATTGGGGTGCCACGCCAACCGAGTGAGATCCCTTCTTGGGCAACGCCGTGTCATCGATGACAAGAAACCCCGCCTCATCACCAACCAGGCCATCTGCCTTCTTCAGCAAGGCGGCCTCAAGCGAGGCAATGTCCCAAACTCCGGCGGTGACGAAATGATGCAGCTGATCGTAGCTGACTTCGCCAGCGCGCGTCCCCATCGGCTGAATGCTCTTGCGGTCTCCTGGACCAATCAGCCCGGCGATATAGGCTGGACACATCCGCGCTCTGGTCTTGTGCCGTAGCGCCGCGACAAACGGCGCAAGCCAGCGATCGAGATCAGCCTGCCAGTTTACGTCCATTGATCGGCCCTCCATGAGCCGACCTCCCATGAGTCACAGAAAAGCTGATTTGGGAATCCCGCGCCGCTCAAAATCTGCCAAGGTAGTGCTAAACGCCGGACTCAAGGCCGTAGTCGATCTTCTCGCGTTCCAGAAAGATCAGAAGCTGCCGCCTCGATCCAGAGCCGCGCGAATTCTCTAAGGCCACGAATCAGAAGTTGTCTCGGCGCTAGCTAGAAATCTGGGCCAAGTACTAAGCGTGCCAGTCCTCTCAAGACTGCGACACGGAGGTCCAAAAAACAGATGCGAGCAACCCTGGAAAAACCGCTGGCGGCCGCCACGGGCTCGCTGATTCAAAGCAGAACGTCCAACCGTTCAGGCATGGAAAGAGGCATCAGAACCGGATACCCTCGTGAGCCCGACCAATAGAGCCTTTTTTAATTCTGGAGACCTGCGTGGCCCGGAAGCTCCTGACTCTTCTTATGGCTCTTGTGTTGGCTGTTCTTGTTGCGGCAACCGCTATCTTGCGGCCGGATCGGGCGGCGCACATCGTGGCGGCTGTCGTCGCCCACAATGTTTGTGTCAAGACGTTCGTCTCGGGATTCAGTCCGGAAGTCGCGTTTGCAGAGATCACGGACCAATCCGCGTTTCTCCTGTGGCGTCCTGTGATGCAGTACCAACTCGAACAAGCGCCAAACTCGGTCGCAGTATCAATGTTCGGTCGTATCTTCGGACGGGCAGTCTTGCACCAGGGCTTCGGCTGTGTGATGACAAATGAGACGCAGCCATATCAAATTCCGCGAAGCGATTTACGGACGCTGATTGCAGCGGAGATGCCACCATTGCTGCCGGAGATCGCGGGGGAAACCGTTGTGAATCCCGAGCAGCCGGCATTGAAAGCAGCGCTAGATCATGTCTTCGAAGAGCCAGCGACAGCGCCCAAACGCAGGACCAAGGCTGTGGTCGTGGTGCATAACGGCCGCGTGATAGCGGAGCGCTACGCAACGGACGTTGGCATTGACACGCAACTGCTCGGCTTCTCCATGACCAAGTCTGTGATGACCGCTCTGATCGGCATCATGACCCGGCAGGGTCGGCTCAGTCCCTCGATTGCCGCGCCGATTCCGGAATGGCATTCATCAACCGACCCGCGGCACGAGATCAAGATCGAGCATCTCCTGCGTATGACAACGGGCCTAGCGTTGGACGAAACGTGGCTCGGCTTCGACCAATCAAGCCAGATGTATCTGCATAATGATATGGCTAGCTTTGCAGCAAGCGCGCCACTCATCGCGACGCCAGGCTCGCGATGGCACTATTCGAGTGGCACGACGCAACTGTTGGCGCGCATTATTCGCGACAACCTCGGCGGACCGGAGCAGGCTCTAGCCTTCGCATGGCGCGAATTGTTCAATCCACTGGGAATGCGTCACGTCACGATGGAGTTTGATGGGGCCGGAACATTTCAGGGCGCTTCCAACATGTTGGCTAGCGCACGAGACTGGGCGCGCTTCGGGCTCCTTTACCTCAACAACGGCAAAATTGGCGGCGAACAAATACTGCCCGATGATTGGGTGGATTTTTCTGCGAGACCCACGCTGAACACCAACTACGGGGCCGGCTTCTGGACGAATCGTGGTAACCGCATCGACGCAAGTCGCCGCGAGCCTGGCGCAATGCCGCGAGACGCGTTCTTTGCGACGGGGTGGCTCGATCAGAGCATCGCCATCATTCCATCGAGAAACCTTGTTGTGGTACGGCTCGGGGATTCTCCAGGGGAAGTTGGACGATTGATTAGCGAGATCCTGGCCGCAATCTAGCAGGTTACCTTTGTGACGGTTCAGGTCCGTTTTGGTATGCGCGCCAACTTTAGAAGGCGCAGATACCTCCGCCACGTTCGAACAGGATTGCGGTAAGCCATCGTGTCGCTTGGTCTGCCGTAGGTCAGGCGGAGAGCGAATGTACCCAACCTCAGCGCCACCCGATCAAGCGTCGACCTCAATTGCATTGTGGAGTTCTAACGCGCCTAGCAAATCAATCCTACTGTCAGGCTAGACCGGTTCTCGGAATCTTCAACTCCAAATCTAATCCAACCTGCACAATCTTTGCCCGCGCTCGTGGCTCTTTGCATGCTCGGATCGAACTGGTGCTTGTTTTGACCGCAAATCTTCTCTGGGGCGATGCTCTCGAGTCGTTCCAAAGCCTCGCGAATGTGTCTCTAAGGAGATGCCTTGTCTATCTCGATCATCTCCGGCTCGGTGACGCCTCTCACAGGGACGCCCAAAAGTGTCTGACTGCGAACGACCCAAGAGCGGCCATCCTGCTCGAGGGTGAGCGCGGTCCCTGCGGGAAGCAGGGTGCAGCCAAGCGTCTGAAGATCTGGTGCGCCGCCATCGCGCATCTGGGTGGCCGCAAAAGCGAGCGAAGCCAGGCTGCGACATAGGAGGGCACCCGAAAGTCCTCGGCTTGCGCTCGCCCTGCCGGTGCGCACTTCGTCTACGGCGAGTTCGGGAAACCGTTCCTCCGCAGCGCCCATAACAGCTCCCGCCGTGATCATGAGAACGAAACACGCAGAGGCTATCTTCATTTCAAGTTTGCCAAATCAGTTGCCCTGCAAACATTCACGGCGCGCCGGGGTGTTGACCCCTGAGTTGAGGATATGCCGATCGTAACCGAAGTGCCAAGGCGCTCATCAGGTCGAACTTTGCCGCGCACCATGTAGATCTCCGCCGCCGGCGAGAGGTCGGTACAGCTTGGTTATGATCTGCTTGGAGCACAGTCAAACGGGCGCCGGTATGTTAGTCCGACATTTACCAATATTCCCGATCTGTCGTCGCCCTTACCAAAGCTTCAGCGCACTCCCCCATGTTGCGTTGATCACTAGAGGGGGCCAACCATGTCACGAATGTCTGCCTGCGCGTCGATTGCATTCATGCTGGGGGTCTTGGCCACAGCGTCGGCCGTGAGCGCAACGCCGAACTGCCTGCGCGATATCAAGCCGTACAGGCTTGCTGGCGACACCATGGAATGGTCGATGACGATCGCGCCGGGGGCCGATTGCATCCAAGGGCTGCGCTGGTCGACGATGCAAATCTACAAGGTTGAGGTGACGGAGAAGCCGAAGAGCGGTGAGATCGTTCTGGTGGGCCCCGGGTTCCGCTATTTCGCAAAGCCGGACTTTTCGGGTACGGACAAGTTCATCCTCACGGTGGTGGGCAAGAACCGGCATGACGAAGGCTCCTCGACGGTTGAGATCACGGTGTCCCGGTCAAGCCCCCCGCTGCTCGTCAGCGCCGTCAGCCATCCCGAGTAAGGTCTGTCTGCATAAGTCGGCCGCCTGCGCGTGCCGCTAGAGTTGCGGCGCCGGTCGCGACTTGCGGCCCTGTTGGGCGCCAAGTTCCTTTCGTATCGCCTTTGCGGGCTCAAAGGGCTTTCACTGCAAAGGCGCACGCCTATCAATCCCGGGGTTGACCTGGTCGACCGATGCGGCCATGAAAGACCGGTCGCGGGACGGCTTTCTCGGGCGTCAGCATAAGCCCGCCGGGCCACGAAGCTCCTGCCGATTGATTGGGAACAAGGTTTCGCATGACTGAACGCATCGCTCTGATCACCGGCGTGACCGGCCAGGACGGCGCCTATCTCGCCGAATATCTGCTGTCGCTCGGTTATGTCGTGCACGGCATCAAGCGGCGCTCGTCCTCCTTCAACACCGCGCGCGTCGATCATCTCTATCAGGATCCGCATCTCGGCGACGTGCCGTTCCTGATGCATTACGGCGACATGACTGACTCGACCAACCTGATCCGCCTGGTGCAGCAGATCAGGCCGACCGAGATCTACAATCTGGCCGCCCAGAGCCACGTGGGCGTCAGTTTCGAGAGCCCGGAATACACGGCGAACGCCGACGCGATCGGCGTGCTGCGTCTCCTGGAGGCCATCCGCATCCTCGGCATGGAGAAGGAGACGCGCTTCTACCAGGCCTCGACCTCGGAGCTCTATGGCCTGGTGCAGGAGATTCCGCAGAAGGAGACGACCCCGTTCTATCCGCGCTCGCCTTACGGTGTCGCCAAGCTCTACGGCTATTGGATCACGGTGAACTACCGCGAGGCCTACGGGATGTTTGCAAGTAATGGCATCCTGTTCAATCACGAGAGTCCAATCCGCGGCGAGACCTTTGTCACCCGCAAGATCACCCGCGGTGTCGCCCGCATCGAGGTCGGCCTGGAAGAGGTGCTCTATCTCGGCAATCTCGAGGCCAAGCGCGACTGGGGCCATGCCAGGGATTATATCGAGGGCATGCACCTGATCCTTCAGGCCGACAAGCCCGACGATTTCGTGTTGGCAACCGGCGAGACCCGCTCGGTTCGCGAGATGGTCGAGCTCGCCTTTGCCGAGGTTGGCCGCCGGATCGAATGGCGCGGCAAGGGCGTCGACGAGACCGGCGTCGATGTGAAGAGCGGCAAGACGGTGGTGAAGATTGATCCCACTTATTTCCGTCCCACCGAGGTCGATCTCCTCGTCGGCGATGCGAGCAAGGCGCGCGCGCAGCTCGGCTGGAAGCCGAAGCGCAGTTTCGCGCAGCTCGTGCAGGAGATGGTGGCGAACGATCTGGCCGAAGCCAAACGGGAAGCCACCGATGGCAAGCGTAGCGTTTGAGCTGAAGGGCAAGAGCGTCTACGTCGCCGGACATCGCGGCATGGTGGGCAGCGCGCTTTTGCGCCGGCTTGCGCAAGAGGACGTCAGGCTGCTCACGGCCAGTCGCAGTGAAGTCGACCTCTGCAATCAGGCCGCCGTGTTCAACTGGTTCGTCCATAATCAGCCACAAGTCGTCTTTCTTGCCGCCGCCAAGGTCGGCGGCATCGTCGCCAATGATACGCTGCGCGCCGAGTTCATCTACGACAACATCGTGATCGCCGCGAACGTCATTCACGCCGCGCATCTGAACGGCGTGGAGAAGCTGATGTTCCTGGGCTCGTCCTGCATCTATCCAAAACTGGCGCCGCAGCCCTTGCGCGAGGATTTAGTGCTGACCGGACCGCTCGAGCCGACCAACGAGCCCTATGCGATCGCCAAGATCGCCGGCATCAAGATGGCGGAGACCTATCGCAGCCAGTATGGCAGCGATTTCATCAGTGTGATGCCGACCAATCTCTACGGCCCCGGCGACAACTATCATCCCGAATACAGCCACGTCGTCGCCGCCCTGATCCGCCGCTTTCACGAGGCGAAGCTCTCGGGTGCGGCGAGCGTCGCCGTCTGGGGCACCGGCGCGCCGCGGCGCGAGTTCCTCTATGTCGACGACATGGCGGATGCTTGCGTCCACCTCATGAAGACCTATTCGGCCGCGGAGCTGATCAATATCGGCACGGGCCAAGACATTGCGATCGCCGAGTTCGCCCGCGTCGTCGCCGACATCGTCGGGTATCGCGGCGCCATCACCTTCGACACTTCGCGCCCCGACGGCACGCCGCTCAAGCTGCTCGACGTCAGCCGGTTGACGGAGCTCGGCTGGAGCGCGCGGACCCCGCTGGCCGAGGGCGTAAGGCGCGCCTATGAGGACTATCTGTCGAGCCGTCCGGTCGCCGCGCAATAGCCGTGCCGATCGCTCGCCCGTGGCGTCTGTCGAAATTCTAGATCCGCATCGGTCAGAGACTGATCAATCCTCTGGCTGCAGCCAGAGCCAGCACACCCACATGCGTCTGCTCGCAAAATTCTCCGGCCAGAAGCAATTGGCGAAGCTCCTCTGGTAACGCCGAACTTACGGAAACGCCGGGCTCCTCGACGAAGTCGGGCCGGCGCTCACTCGTTCGTATGAAAAACGAATACATCGAGTTTGTGATCCGGCTAGCGCAGGTAGCTGTCCTGCCAATAAGCTCGACGCTACTTGTCAAATAGCCAGTTTCCTCCAACAGCTCTCTGGCGATTGCGGTGAATGGATCCTCGTTCGGCTCGCATAGTCCAGCGGGTAGTTCCAGTGAAAACCGCTCGATTGCCGGACGATACTGACGAACTAGCAAGATGCGCGAATCCGGCGTGACGGCGAGTGCCACGAGATAGTCCGGCTGACCAATCGCGTAGTAGGTTTCGACGGCTGCGTTGGACGATAGCTGGACGTCCCGGGTAATCACCTCCATCCAAGGTGAAACGCTGGCCCGCCTGGTCTCGATAATTCTGGGAAGATCATCCATGCCGCCGCCCCATGAAAGCTGTTTGCTATGTCGGTCCTAATGGCTAGCTCGATGCTGATCAAGACCATGCGTTGTAACTCGCACGCGGTGTTTCGCAAGAAAGGCGCGACGGAGCCGTCATTGTGCGATTCGATCAGGCGGCTGGAGGCTGGGTTGTTACGCGCCTCGGCGCCAACCCCGGTCAACAACCGCGTGCTCCCGCTCGCTGAAGCCCTGTTCGTCGATGACGCGATCATCTTCGATCAGCTCACGAGCCCATCCGTTCGCTACGCGGCGGCGCAGGGGCCCTTGGGTGGAGGTGTCATGGGCGGGCTTCCGCGAGCTTGGCGTCTGGTCAAAACCTGCCGGGGCGCCGTTCCCCTGCATCGAGCCCTGGCGCGGTTATGCGAGCTCCCAAGGCTTCGACGGCGAATTTGCGAGCAAACCCGGCGCGATGCATATCGCGCCGGGTACAGAGGAGACGTTGTCGGTTCGGATCGCGGTTGGGCTAGGGACCTCAATCTGATCTCATCGCCCCTGACGCATTGGTGCAGCGAAGCGCTGGTTCCTGATCTCGCGAAGGAGCAACAAGCGCTTGGTTTGTGCTGTATTGAGCAAGCCTTCGAGCAGGACCAAGACCTCGCGCGCCTGCACGTAGACTTCAGTGGTGATGGCGTGTTGATCGAAGCCATAGGCTGCAAGGCGGGCGTCGATTTCAGTCGTCGCCACCGGATCAATCTGCCAGCTCAGGGCATTTTGCAGCGTGTAGTACTCGGCTTCGCGTTCGAAGTCGGAATCGATCCCGACCATATCGATGCGCCGTAGCGCTGCCTCAATCGCTTTGTGGCGATAGATCTCAAGGAGCTTGTGGCGCAACACGCGGTAGCGTTGGATCTCCCAGGACAGTTCGGCGACGTCGATGGCGAGCAGCCACTCGATGGCGGATTGCGGCGCAAGGTCTGCGAAGATCGCCTGCCGCAGCGCCTGGTAGTGGTCAAGCTGTTCGCCCGGCAGCAGCAGGGGTGGCGGTGCCAACACTTCAAACTCGACCGGCTGCGCGGCGGCGGTCAGTTGGTGCGCCGCTTGGATGGGACCGTTCATCGTGGTGAGGCCTCCGAGCCAAGGTTTGCGGGGAGGGCTGCGGACCTGAAGGCGGCGTTGGCCGGGCCGTGGACGGGGCTCGCCGCCCACAGCTCCTGCGCCGCCGGCAACGGCGCGATCTGCAGGTTCGCCCACCAGGCCCGTTCGTTGCCGTGCCGGTGCAGCTCCTGGTGATGGGCGCGGCACAAGGGGACCGTGAATTCGTCGCTGACCTTGCGGCCAAGCGTCCGGGGTTGGGCGAATTTCAGATGGTGGGCATCGCACGGGGTTTGCCGGCAGACCAGGCAAGGTTGGTCGCGGACGAACGACAGGTGCGCCTTGCTGCGCTTGCGGGGCGGCTCCTTGGGATAGGCGAACCCGGGCGGCGCTGGGAGCGCGGGCTGCAGCGCTGCCTCGGCGCCCGTGTCGGCGGCTTGGACCGATGCTGGGGTTTGCTCGCGATCTGAGACGGGCAAAGGTTCGACCTTGCCGGCTGCGCGACCTGAGGCAGTCTCGAGCTTGGTCCGATAGGCGGCCTCGACCATCCGAGCGTCGACCTCCAGCAGGGTGTTCTTAAGCGGAATGCTGGCCTTGGCCCAGGTGAGCAAATCGTTGCCGGCGGACAGGGTTGCGAGTTGGCTCAAGAGCTGCTCGCGCAGCTCAGCGGACTGCGGCAGCCCCAGCACCGGCGCGCGGTTGAGAACGCCCTTGGCGGGCTTGGCTTTGGCGCCGAGAGGTCCTTGCGCGCCGGCCTCCGGCACGGCTGCCTGCGCATCCGGGGCGTCCAGATCGTCCTCGCCGGCGATCCCGACCAGGGCGAACAGGGCATAACGCCGCGCATAGGTCAGCGCCGCCCCCATCCGGTGCGGCGCCTCGACGTCTCGGGTGGCGCAGACCGGCCAGTCCGAAGAAATCCACTCGCCCGAGGAGTGCGCGAGCAGGGTGGTGAGGTGGATCTGTCCGGTGGCCGCCTCGATCCGGGTGGTCTGGATGGTGGCGATCTCCTGCTGGCTCAGGGTCTTGCGCACGATGTCGAGGCCGCTCGCCAGCGAGGCGTAGCGGAAGGTTCGATCGTCATCGCGCAGGAACGGCGAGCGGATCTGAGCGGTCAGGGTCTTCTCCGGGTTGGTCAATTCGGCCTGCGCGCGGGCCAGCGCCGCCGCGATCGCACCGATGTGCTCACTGGCCTGGTGCATGGACGCGCTCCATCTCAACCGGATCAAAGCTGACCGCGCCGGCTTTGGAGCGCTTGGCGCGAATGCCGTGGCCAAAGGCCTCCTTGGCATCGTCGGGTAGCAGTTTCTTGAGCTCGGCCTTGGCCTGCTCATGGTCGCCATAGGCTTCCCGGGTGCGCAGGTAGGTTGCCGCGCACTCGGCCCACAGATTGGACGCAGTCATGTCGACGACCTTGACGGCGGCGAGGCGCGGACGCGGCGGCTCGATCCCAAACAGGAGCGGCGGCTCGCCGCTCTGCACGCAGCGCCAGAACTTCTTTTCCGCGGTCAGCAAGAGGTGTTGGTACAGCGGATCGGCGTGCACCGTGATCTCGACCCATTTGCCGCCGCCGGTGATCACCGAGAGCACCGCTGAGCGGGCGGCAATCACCCACATGTTGTGCTGCAGCTGCGCCATGTGTTTTTCGGCGGCGGCCTCTTCGGTAAAACCCCAGGGCAGCATGAACTTGGCTTCGAACACCGCCCCGGTCTCTTGGACGACGCCGTCGAGGGTTGCGGCCATCCAGCCATGCACGGGATGCCGAACGCGCTTCTGGATGTCTTTGATCGCTTGACCCGTGGCGCCCTGATACCAGCTCCGGTTGAGCTCCTCCGTGACGGTGCCGAGTTGAACGATCAGGTTGTGGGCAAAATCCTGCGGCGCGATCTCGCCGCGCTTTTCACGCCACAGGCGAATAAGATCGTCCTGATCATCGCCCATGATGATGCGTGCGTCCGAGCCGCCGATAAAGGCCCGGCGGTCGTGGGGGTTGAATTTGACGATGGGATGAGGCGCCTCGGCGCCATTGGCCGAAATCGTATCTACCGGTATCTCCTTTGGGTTTGGCACTCGCGGCTTGCCGCCGCACCGCCAAAACCCCCGCTCCCGCGGGGTGAGATACCGGGGCTATTGGTCCAAGCCCGGCCTAATCAGTAACGCTCCTTTCGCGTGGAAATGCCAGTCCTTTCTGCAGCAAGATTGTTGTTCTTTTGGCGCCGAAAACCTTGATATTTCCGGTGCTTGGAGGGAGCTTTTCGGGTGTTTGGATGGGCGCAACCGAGGACGCGCGGAGATGGCATCACACCGACAAATCGAAGCCAATCGCAGCAACGCCACGCGCAGCACCGGCCCGAAAACGCTCAGCGGAAAAGCAAGGTCCAGTCGCAATACCGTCCGGCATGGGCTTGCGCGGTCCCGCAGCCAGAGCGATGACGCGGAGATCGCGCGCCTGAGTCGCGCGATCAGCTCCGGTCTTCAGCAGCAGGGTGTATCGGACAAGGTGATGGACGTTGCGCGTTGTAAGCTGCAGCTGTTGCGCATCCGCGCGATCCGCCAGCGGATCTTGGCCGCGCTTCTCCAAGGCTCGGTCCAGGCTGACGGGACGGATCTCAGGGGTCTTGAGCGCTATGAGCGCGTCGCTTTGGCCAGGCAGAAGCGCACCCTGCGATCCTTAACCACACCCGGGGCTGACGCAGGGAGCAAATTGGCTTCGTTCCGGAATTTCTATGGTCAGTAGCATTGCGCCCGGAAATAGTCAGCGCGGCGGGGCATTTTCATACCCCTCGCGGTCCAGGTACCAACCAAGGATTCAATTCACCCACTTCAGGCTGTCGTAGTAACTGATCTTGTGAGCAAGCGCCGGGTGATGCTGTCGACTTGATCGTCGTGACGCCTTTGCGGGAAGGGCGGCAGCTTCGTCTCAAGGTCAAGGTCCGCCAGAAAAGCGAAGGCGCGGCAACCAGACGCGCCCGCCGGCA
Source organism: Bradyrhizobium sp. CCGUVB23 (assembly GCF_024199885.1). Taxonomy (NCBI): domain Bacteria; kingdom Pseudomonadati; phylum Pseudomonadota; class Alphaproteobacteria; order Hyphomicrobiales; family Nitrobacteraceae; genus Bradyrhizobium; species Bradyrhizobium sp. CCGUVB23. The sequence continues at coordinate 1,387,521 of NZ_JANADQ010000001.1, read as the reverse complement.
AATTTGGCCTGTTGCCCGCCGGCCGGGAGGGGGCCTGCTGGTACTGCGCGGCGCCTGTCGGGCCAAATCAGGTTCACCCGCCGCAAGGTACGACCCGCGATGAAATACCTTCGGTAGACCTTGACGATCTTAACCTGTGGCCCGCCGGCCGCTTGTCGATGCACCTATTCGACGGGCATCCAACCTACCTGGATCAGCGGCCCGGCATCTTCGTGGCGAACGTCGATGAGGCCGTCAGCGGGAACGTTTATCGACTCGCCATTCATGAAATAGATCGTGCTTACATCGCAGTTTGCGGCTCTCTTGAGCTTCTGGGTGGGACGCAGCGGATGCGTCATCCGCTCGCTCTGCCGGCGCATGTACATGAGGAAGTGCGGTTCTATGACTTTCGCCCAGTCTAGGAATTGAGACGTTGAATCGACTTGATCATCATGCTTGCCAAAATAGAACGATGTCAGTTCATGAAGATAGTCCGCCACCCAAGAGGCGTCTGCCGGAACAAACACAGCGCCGTTCTTGATCGTTGCGGTCTGCGAATGCATCCGCATGATCTTGTCTCCCTTGGGTCTATAAGCCTCCACGTTGTGGAGTCCCTGGGCTCTGAGATCCTGAATAAGAGCAGTCCCGGACGATTTATCCTCGATCAGGATAGCATCTGGTTGAAAGCGCCGCGCCCGCTCGACAGTGGCCTGTTTCAGTTCCGGATACCCGAGTCGTTCTCGGAACACATGCAAAAGGTAGTACTTGTTCTGCACGATGCCCTAGGTCGTGCAGACCGAGTAGTCGCCCAGTGTCGTGGGCGTGCTGGCGGTGTCCCAGCTCTGAACGATCCGATCGAATGAGGGCGGATCGAAAAGATCAAAGCGAACAAACCATTCGTCCTTGATCATGCCGCCGCCCAACGGCACCGGTGCTTGTTGGTACTGGCCGGCGAAGTCGTAATCCGTCATCGAGGCTTTGAGTTCATTAAGGATATGGAGCGGCTGACGTGCCGGGTGGAGGGCTTCACCGGCTGCGCGCTTGAAGGTTCGACGTCCATGAACGGTGTCGACAACGTGCCGTTCAGGCTCCTCCGCAATGGCGGGAAAGCGCAGCACTCTCCATTGGTCGCGTTGCAGGACATGACCGACCAGATCATCCATGTGCAGGCGCTGCATGATCAAAATGATGACGCCGTTCCGCTGGTCGTCGAGTCGGGAGCGAACCGTGTTGCTAAACCAGCTGTTGACATTCATCCGTTCGCGCTCGGACAGCGCCTGATCCGGCTTCAGCGCATCATCTAATATGATGATGTCAGCCCCGCGGCCGGTGAAGGGACCTCCCACCGATGTCGCATAACGCAGGCCGCCTGCCGTTGTCTCGAATTCCTGCGCTGCCTGGCGATCCGAGAGACGACAGCCGGGAAACAGTTCTCGGAAGAATTGGCTGTTGATGATTTGCCGGGTATCACGCGCATTCTTTTCCGCGAGATCGGCGCCATAACTGGCAGTGATGATCTTCGTCGAGGGATTGTGTCCCAACAACCATGCGGGAAAAGCAATCGAAGCGGTGAGCGTTTTGAGCGAACGCGGCGGAAAATTGATGATCAGCCGCCGACAGCGACCAAGGCGGCAATCCTCTAACGCCGCGGCCATGACTTCGATATGCCAGTTGTAGTCGAAAGACGTTGTGGGGTTCAGCTCGCCGAAACAGCGGTGGATGAAGGCAACGAAATCCAAGCGTAGCGCTTCACGATAGAGATCCGCATCACTGAGCATCATCGTGGTCTCCGTTCTGTTGCTGGCGAGCGCGAGCGACCATTCCGGTCAAGACCTCACGGTCGACCTCGGTGAGAGTAAATTTGGGGGTGGCCGCAACCGGCGGCGCGCTGTGGCGGTTCATAAGATCCGCCATCAGCTTGATGGCTCGCTGGTCGCCGGACATCGCGAGGTTGAACAGCTGCTTGACCGCGGCTTCGCTTTTGGAGATCCGCTTGCGGGTGCCGTTCTCCTGGACGAAAATGCGTTCCTGTGCGGATTTTTCTACCAGACGAGCGAGGGCCACCGAAGCCTTGGAACGTCCTCGAGGATTGCCGGACTGGCCCTTTTGAAAGCGTGTCGCTACTGGCGGACTGCCGTAGCCCACCTTTGTTGGTTGTTTAGATTTAGACATACTGTTTCACTTCCACGATGAGCGTTGACGCTGTTGTTGCAACAGAGCGGCGGAGCGATGGATCAGAGACGCTAGCGGGCTCCGGCATGCCGATCTGCTTCACAAACGTTGAATGGACGGCTGCAGGATGCGTGGACTGCGCACTCACCGGTCAGGCTTTGCCAGCGACGAATAATGACATCGACGTACTCGGGGTCGATCTCGATTCCATAGCAGCGACGGCCAACCCGTTCGGCCGCTAGCAACGTGGTGCCGCTGCCCAAAAACGGGTCGAGGATGAGATCACCCCGCTTTGAGCAGTCAAGCATTGCGTCCGCAACGAGCCTGACGGGCTTTACCGTCGGATGGAGTGCCAGCAACTTGCCTTCTTCGTTCCCATGGCCAAGCGTATGGCACCCGGATAAGTCCAGAGGTTGCTGCGATGCCGGCCAAATCGTCCGAGCTGCACGTTGTTGCAGTGTGGCGCAGTTCCGTTCTTGAAAACGGCCACCAGTTCATACTGGCTGCGGTAGAGGCTGCCCATCCCCGCATTCGTCTTGGCCCAAACGCACAGATTTTTGTATTCGGTGTAGGAGCCCCTTGCTGCCGCGAGGAGCTCGGCCGCATGTCGCCAGTCGATGCAGATGTAGTGGATCGACCCATCGACGGAGTGGCGGACAAGAAGGGTGCAGACCTGCTGCAGAAACGTCTCAAATTCCTCTGCGGACATCTCGCCGGCGGCCATGGCAAATTCGCGGTGCCGGGCCGCCCCCTTTCCGGTGGCGTGACCATCGATTGGCACGTTGTACGGCGGATCGGCAAACACCAGGTCAGCGGGCTCTCCGTTCATCAGCGTGGCGTAGGCGACGGGCTCCAGAGCGTTGCCGCAGAGCAGGCGGTGGCGCCCCAGAATCCAGAGGTCGCCGGTTTGAGTCACGGGTGCGCCGGCCGGGATAGCGGGCAAGGCGTCAACCGGATCGGACCCGTTCATGTCGAGATCGATTGACTGTTCAATGCGCAAATCGATTTCAGCTGCCTCGAACCCGGTGACCTCGATATCGAAGTCGATCTTGGCGACTGACAGCGCCTTCAGCTGCGCGGCGAGAACTGGATCATTCCACTTTGAGATGGCCGCAAGCTGGTTGTCAGCGATTACAAAAGCCGTTTTTTGATCCTCGCTCAGGTGCTTGACTTGAATCGTCGGCACCTCGGCATAGTCAAGATCACATGCGGCCTGCAGACGGCCGGCACCGGCCAGGACGCGGTGGGTTTCGTCAATGATGATCGGAATGACGAAGCCGAAGGTGCGGATACTGCGCGCGATTTGCCGGATCTGGTGCGGCGTGTGCAGCCTCGGGCTGTTCGGCTGGATAACCAACTCGCTGGGCGCGCGGTAGGTGACGGCGATATGGCCCAGTGCATTATCAAGCTGCAGGGGGGCATGGCGGCCGCGTTTTGCTTCTTGGTGGTCAATTGAAATGCTCCGGCTGATTGGTCGAAGCATCTCAATTACCCTCAGATCGCTCTGCAGACCTGTACAGTTAATTCGCAACAATATTACCCGGCTTTGCTGCGGCCTGGCGCGCCTCGGCCTCTTGCATTTGCTGCCACATTTTGATCCACGCGGCCCGCACCCGCGGGTCAGACTTGGCGATTTGATCCGCCTCGTAATACCGGGCCCGCAAGCTGTCCCCATTCGTTATAGAATGGCTTATGAAGATCGGTCCGGCCGCGGAGGGGCGGAGCTGCAAGCTCACAGGATCGATTTCGTAGCGAGGCCACCGCTTTGCTCGCTTCGCATTCGCATCCGCCAAGGCCTCTCGGTTGCCGCCAACAGCGGATCGAATGCCTAAGCTTGCCAGCGCGTCACAAGCCGCTTTGACGGGTGGGGATTTTCCGGTGCGCGCTTCTTCGCGTTCACACCAATCGCGGACCGAATTCCAGATGAAAGGGCGAAGGTCCGGATGCACAGACCTTGATCCCGGGGGACGTCCACGTGTCATAATCTACTCCTCGGACACGGAATAAGCCCCCCGCCAAGCATTGTAACTTCTGATACTTAAGGGCCGGTTACAGTATCGGGCGGACCAGGTTCGCCAGGATCCGACGTCACGCTGATGTTGCCGCTGCCGTTGCCTGCCGGGCAGCCCCGGCAGCCTGACCGTCGATGGCGCGGGTTCGCTGGTGACCGCGTCCTGTCGATTGGTGGCACCTCGGCAACTCCGTCGATTGATACGAAACCAGGGTACGCCCGTCGGGGGGCTACTATCAGCCAATCGTACGTCCCAATGTGAGGTGCCAACCGATTCGACGACCGCCGGCGGCGGCGAGCATCTCGGCAATTGTTTCGGAACGGTCTTCCGGCTTCGCGGTCATTGCGCGGATCGCCGCCGCAGTGTAACGCCCCTGCGAAATGTAGATTGTCATATTGCTCTTTCCCGTCCAACGTGCTCGGGTCATTTGGTGCCTCCAACAAGGTGGCTGCTCGACATCGGGAGGCCTTGGCGTCCCATCTCGGACGGTCAACCGAAGGACCCGCAACTCTTGCAGAAAGCAGCGGCGGCTGAAGGATGCTGACGAGCACTCCGCACTCAAGTGCGCGGTCGATCTACGCTGCCTTGGCGGACCCGACTGAGACCGCCTTCGCCGATTTCGCCGCCGTCCCCGCCGCCACAAGAGCGGCATGGTCCCGGATGGTCTGGCTGGCATAAAGCATGGCGAACGATGCAATCGCGTCGTCGAATACTTCGCTCTTACCCATGTAGCCCGCGATGGCGGCTGGGTCGCCGGATCGCGCATGTGCACGTGATAGTGTCCGGCCACACATTTGAGCGTAACTGGAAAGCGCGTCCTCCTCGCTGATTTCGCTTATGCCGCCCAGTCTGCGATTCTTCAACGTTCGAAGATAGAACTGCCGCCCCGTGGTATCGTCCTGGGTATGGCCGAGAAAGATATCGCTGGCGGCTTGCATCATCCGTTGCCCTTCAACGACGCGACGCCCTTGATGCCCTTTATACCTCATCTTGCTGCCGAGCCGCTCCAGCACGGAGTGCTGCGCCTGCTTGAGTTGCAGGAAAAGCGGTTCGTTATCTCCGGTCAGAAAAAGTCCGACGCAGCAGAACGTGCCGACGGAGCCGACGCCGACCGCCTTGAAGACGAGGTCCTTCATCGTGAAGCGGTCGAGTAATCGCAATCGATCTTGCTCAACGCCTTCCCGGTATGCGGCGAACACTCTTTGAAAGCTCAGCCTGTGCCGGGCGTCGGCCTTGGGATTCAGGTGAAAGATCGTTGGTGGTTTATCCACGATCCGCATGTCGTCCTCGCCGACAAGATGCGGGAAGTTGTCGTCCTTCGACAGACCTTCGCCGCGCGCCTTGGCGACAACGCCGGCCAGCCTGCGTCTCAAGCTGCCGTGGGCGATCCGATCGATCTCTTTTTCAAGGTCGATTCGACTGTGCCATATCTCCAGGGGAGACAGCTTGGCCAGCGTCGCCATATGCAACCGGTAGGCTGTGACGGTCGCTGCCGCATAGGCCCGGGCCTCCTTTTTAGGTGCCCCCGAACCCAGTGCTGCAATCGCGACGCTGGCGGCGAGCCGCTTCACGTCGACGGTGAAATCCACGCCAGGTAGCGTTTCATCAAAATCGTTGACGTCGAAGAGAATGTTGTTTTCAGGGGTCACGAAGGCGCCGAAGTTCATCAGATGGCTGTCGCCGCCGGCCTGCACCGGAATCCCGGCGGCCGGTTGGCCGGCAAGGTCCGCTGCCATGACTGCGGCGGCTCCGCGCAGGAACGCAAACGGATCAGCGGACATCCGCGAATAGCGCTCCGGGACCAGCTCCGGCACTCGATCCTGGTCGCTTTCGGCAAGGATCGCGACGGCGTTGCGCGACAAATTCCCCTTTAAATCCGCGTGCGTTTCGCGCGGCGTTTCGAGGCGAAGCGCTTTACCCTGTTTGAACCGGTCGGAGCGTGAGCTAATTGGCATCATATGCTTGCCTCCTTGGCTGACGGTGAACCAGTCAAAATCAAGAAGCAGATAGTACAATTTGACGTAGGGTGCCAGTTGAATGGCCGAGCCGGCCTTTCCCGACGTCGTTCCGCCCCGGACTTTCTCCATCGCAATCGGCCCCAACGGGAACGCGCGGGCCCATATCTGGTTCTGAGGGCTAAACGGAACTCCGAAGACGCCCTGCGATGTCGCCCTTTGCTGACGTGAACTGTTACTTCGTTTGGCCCGCACGGGCGTAACGCACTTCACGGTGATCTGAGACTCGTTTTTGCAGCCTTGGCGCTATACTGATGTTGGGCAGGTTATCCGTGTTTTGCGGTCAAAGAACGTGTCCGAAAAGCCAAAAAGGGGCATGTTTACCGGAACCGGCCGGTGGATTGCGCTGGCAATCGCCGCGGGGCTGTTGCTCAGCATTGGCGAACCCACCTCGGCACAATTTTTCAATTTCGGCGGATTTGAGCAGCGGCCGCAGCCGCAACGCGGTGGCGGCTGGTTCGGTGGCGGCTGGTTTGGTAACGACGCGTATGATCCGTTCCAGCAGCGCGCGCCTCGTTGGGATAGACGGCAAACCCCACCGATCGTGCGCGAGGATTTTTCCAGAGCACCGTCGCCGGCAAAGCGCGACACTGTACCGGAGCGCAATGTGCTGGTGCTCGGCGACGCCATGGCCGACTGGCTCGCCTATGGGCTTGAGGACGCCTACTCCGAGCAGCCCGACATGGGCGTGATCCGCAAGCACAAGACGGTCTCAGGCCTCATCAAATACCAGCCCAAGGGGGAGCCGGCTGACTGGGCTGCGGCCGCCAAGGGGATTCTTGCCACCGAGAAGGCAGACGCGATCGTCGTTATGCTCGGCCTCAACGACCGCGTCGCGATCCGCGAGCCCGTCACCGAGAAGGACGACAAGAAGGCTGAGAAGAAAGGCGACAAGAAAGACGCTGGCGCCAAGCGTGACACCAAACTCGGCAACGCTGGCGCGGCCAAGGCAGACGACAAGTCCGTCGATACTGAAGCGTCGCCGGACGACGCCGACCATGACGCGCCACCGGCCTCAGCGCCCGAGAAGAGCGCGCGTTCGGCGAACGGCCTCTATGAATTCCGCGACCAACGTTGGATCGAGCTCTACAACAAGAAAATCGAGGAGCTGATCGGCGTGCTGAAGAGCAAGGGCGTGCCGGTGCTGTGGGTCGGGCTGCCCGCGATCCGCGGCCAGAAGGGCACCTCGGACATGTTGTTCCTGGATGCGCTGTACCGGGAACGGGCCGCCAAGGCCGGCATCACCTATGTCGACGTCTGGGACGGCTTTGTCGACGAGGCCGGCCTCTTCCTGCAGAAGGGCCCGGACTTCGAAGGCCAGATCCGCCAGCTCCGCACCTCTGACGGCGTCTATTTCACCAAGGCCGGCGCGCGCAAGCTCGCGCATTATGTCGAGCGCGAGATCACGCGTCTCCTGGCGGGGCCTTCGGTATCGATCGCGCTGCCGAGCGAGCCGGCAACACCGGACGCGAATGCCGTGCCCGGCCAGCCGGCGCCGCGGCCGCTGGCGGGACCGATCGTGCCACTGGTCGCCGCCTCCATTGCATCAGATCAACTGCTCGGCGGGCCCGGGTCGCGCCCTGCACCGGTCGATCCCCTTGCAGCGCGGGTCTTGGTCAAAGGTGAGCCTTTGACGGCGCCGGCCGGTCGCGCGGACGATTTTACCTGGCCGCGCCGCGAGGTCGGCGGCGAACAGGCCACAGGTGAGACGCCGGTTGCATCGGCATCGCCCAACGGCCTACGCGATGTCCACGCCCAGGTGAGGGCGCCGACGGCATGGCTCAAGCCGAAAAAGCTTCGCCGTTAGGAATTAGGACGTCACCTCGTGCGGCCGGACTTGGTACGCTCACGTTGTTGTCTGTCGTCTTCTGGTCCCTGAGCCGAAGATTGCCAAGACTGCAACGACTTCCGCATTTCAGAGGATTGTGTCGCAAAAATCCTCTTCGGCGTTGGGGCCAATTTTCTAAGAGCCGGTGGTACGTTTGGCGTTTGAGATGTGGACTATTGCTAAGCATCCCTTCGTTGACGGGAGCCGCAGGGGAGCGCGGCTCTTGCTCGGCCGATGCTATAGGTCGATTGAAGAATAGCTCGCGATTCCCGAAATCACCGCGAGAACTCGATCCACTGTTGCGGAAGCTCGGCCTATCGCCGCCCTGCAATCAGTGACGCCTCTACCGTTGATGCCCCAGTCCGATCCCGAGCGATAATGCCTTCTGGCGCAGCGAACCTTCACTACGCTTCATCAGCTTCGATAGTTTCGACACTGGCGTACGTGCTTTCGAATGCGCCTTCAGTAACTTAATGTCCGCCGCCGTATAGGGCTTTCTGGCTGGCTTAACGGTCTTCGTTTTCTTTGCCACTCGCACTCTCCGTTGATTCGAAGGGCGCTTTAATATCATTAGTCGCTTGCGTCTCAAACCCGGCGGCGAACTCGTACATTTATGCTTCAGGACTGTGCTGGACTCGCAGTTGCGAATTCCTCCTTGGCATCACGCCACCTCGACGAGGCGAACCTAGACTTAAGGTTACATCCACAGGTGGCTCGTCGAACCGAACAAGGCGGCCGCCACCGGTCGCCACCGGAGGCATACGTTTGAGAGGGCAAATTGATAACAAAGTTATTGCCGAAGCTGCGGCGCTGAGGTCGCCGGACGCACTGTGTTATGTCCGGAATGTGGGGTGCGAAATCCGGCATTCCGCCGTTGATCCGAGCGTCGATTGCAAGCTCGATCGGGTGGGTGCCATCGCGGGGCCGGCCTTGTCCGTTGCAAGAGCACCATGGACGCAACAGCTCGCCCGGATAGGCTTCCCGCTTGGCATGGATGCGCCGTATACGGTCGTCACGACATACTACCTCGCGGCGATTAGCCCGCTGCGAGTGGCGACGTGTAAGTTTGGACAAGAACAGCGCGTCCGCAGGGTACCTTCCAATACTGGATCAAAGCGCCCGGCGTACTCGTGTTCGCGAGGATAACGGCTTAGGTAACGCCCGACACGCAGACACAGCTTTCCCGACGGGACTACAATCAAGGGATCCAAAAGCAATTGGCTGCGATGTCCCAAGGCATTCCAACCTGAACCCGATTACGCGTCGCGCTGGATCAGGAAGTCTATGCAAGCGCGCAGCCATTCGAGGTCGGGGCTGGCCGGCACACTGGCGAATGCCGAGTTGTGGAACTCACGCGTCGCAGCCTCTGCAAATTCGGCTGCCGCGCGCTGCGCCCACTGGATGCTCCCGCCGTCCGCGATGATCTGATGCAGCCTCAGCACTTCGCGCGGCAGACGTCGCTCGCGGGGCCGCGCCAGAAAGTTGCTAATCCACGCAGGTCAGTGGAATTCGCCTGGCCGAGGGCGTGCGTGAGCAGAACCCGTCGTGAATCGCTGCCGTCTTCAATGTCGTCATGGACGAGAAAGGCGTTGTGCAGCACTTCCAACCCAGCCGCCAGGGGGAACGCGTCTTCGGCGCGGCCACCAAGCGCGCGCGCCGTCGCGATGCATAGCGCGGGCCGCAAGCCTTTGCCCGACCGGTCGATGAAATCCTTCACCAGTCCATAGAGGTGCCGCTGCGGTTCCCAGGTTGGCACGCCTGCCGCCAGAGTGTCGGCGAGCATTTCGCGGTACCACTCAAGGCGTTTCAGGAACCCCGCCGGCCCCACAACACCGCAGGGGCTGGCACAACGTCGACGAACTTGACCAGAGGATCCGACAGCGTGGGCCCGTCGTCGATGTCATCGCGGATCCCATCGTACGATCTCGCTGCAACCGTTGTCGGTCGAGGGACAATTTGGTGTCAATCTGGCGTTGGGGTAGCGGGCTCGAGGCTCTACTAGCCGGCAGGCTCGCTACGTCCTCAGAGCATCGACCGCATGGGCGACGAGAATGCCAATGCTGAGTACGATCAGGCAAACAATCGCGGCTTGACATAACATCGGAGTGGTTTCTGTGGAGCCGAGGGTCTGCTGCTTGTAAGCCGTCACATTTCGCCAGCATTTGGCCGAGCTCGCGGCGGCTTGGTGTTCGCGTCGTTACAAGTTTGCAAGGTTAAAGTGCCGCCGTGATGCAGCAAAGCTCCTCCTCATGCCGCCCAGTTGTGAATCACAGTCAACTCATCGTATAGTCGTAGCCATTGTCGTCATACGCAAGCGCATGGGTGATGATGTCGACTGGATCGTCGTGGCGCCCTTGCGGGAAGGTTAGCAGCTTCGTCTCAAGGTCTGCGAGGTAAACGCAGGGCGCGGCAACCAGACGCGCCCGCCGGCAAATTTGGCCTGTTGCTCGCCGGCCGGGAGGGGGCCTGCTGGTACTGCGCGGCCCCGATCGGGCCAAATCAGGTTCACCGCCGCAAGGTAGGCCCCGCGATAAAATACCGTCGATCCTTGGAGGAGACCTTTGCAAGAGGTAGTACTTGTTCTGCACGATTATGGCGGGATGCATGCGCCGGGCGCCAGTAAGCCCATTGTTGGCCAGCAAGAAGGCCGGTTCGCGCCGACAGGCGGCGGGAAACCACCCGCGCGCTGTATTCGGCGCCGATCACAAAGCGAAAGAGCGGCCCAAAGCTCATCGCGGGCGACGCACCGAACTTCCGCCTTGTGGGGATCGTCAATGATGATGAGATTGGCGCCCCAGAGGTGGCGTAGCGACAGCCGCCAAGCGTTGTCACCGCAACTCAAAGGCAAGTCAGGGTGCGGTGATTTCGTACGCGGAAAGCGGGTGCTGTCGACTCAATTGACCCGCTAGTTGCAAATTGCCGGATTTGAGTCTATTCTGTCTCTATTACGAACCACGGATATGCATTAATTCGGATTGATGAAATGATTGCTCGGACCGACAGCTTTGTGGTCGGCACCCGCTTTAAGATAAGCGAGTTTGGTGCCGTTCGGTGCCCCGATCTGGCGAACAAGACCGGTACGGTCGTCGAAGTCAGCCTTCGTACCACCGGGATCACGGTGCTGTTTGATGGCGGCGCGAGACCAACGTGCCTGCACCAGGACTATTTGTCCCCTCTCTCGGGGTGATAGGTCTTCCTGGTCTTCGAACGGTATGCCGGTTGCGATCTTCGGCACCGAGGCCCCGCGCTCGGTGGGTTTCGTGCTTGTCTGATTCATCGATTTTTACGACGCGCAGGAGTTGGCCGCCGTTCCGAGCCGCGAGGAAACAATAGTTGCGGAGTGCGTGAGGCTGCCGCTTTGATGGCCGCATGAGCAGACCCATCCGCCCACAAAGCAGCAACCTCTCCGATGCGGCCGTTGACGATCACTCGGGGCGGGACGCGCGCGCCGGGCGCCAGTACGTCGATTGTTGGGCAGCAAGAAGGCTGGCCCGCGCTGACAGGCGGCGCGAAACCATTCGCGCGCTGTATTCGGCGCCGATCACGAAGCGAAAGAGCGGCCCAAAGCTCATCGCAGAGGAGGGACCGACGAAGTGAAGTCCCGGTACCGACGCTTCGAAGTTGGCGTTCAGTTGCGGCGCGCGCCCAAGGCGTTTGATCGCAGTTCGCAGATCCTGAGAGATGAACATCAGACGTCCAACATCGATTTCATAACCGCTGCCGGCGATGACATGGTCAACCATCAGCCGACGTTCACCTGCTTCATTTGCAAGCCGCAGCTCCAGCGCCACGCGCCCGGACACTTCGCGCGCCTTGACGACAGTTACTCCGAGATGGATCGGCAACCGAGTTTCAACGCGGTCGCGGAGCCACCATGCCCCCTCCGCTGGCAGGTGGCTGTTGACGAACCGCGTTCGCCAGTTGACGGGCACTCGATGCAGCGCGCCCGGAAATTGGGTCAGCGCCTTGGCTTTTAGCCCGCTGCCGAGCCCCGAGATGGGCCAGCGCACGCGCTCCCAGAGACCAGGTTCGCGTGAGGAGCGACCATGCCAGCGAACCGCGCTCTCCCGTACGAGAAGCAGCGGCCGAGCGCCGGCTTCACACAGTAAGGCAGCCGCCTCGAGAGCTGACTGACCCGCCCCAATCACCGCGACATCGCGCCCTCTGAATGCAGCGAAGCTGGTCACCCTGGACGTATGGACCGCAAGATCCGGTGGCAAGGATGCCAGCACTGGCGGGACATGCGCAAAGCCCGACAAGCCCGTCGCAATGACGACCCGGTCTGCGACGAGTCGTTCTCCATCAGACAGAAGGATAGCAAAACCGCTCCCCTGCCGATCGATATGCTCAACCTCGACGGGCTCGGCCCAAGGCACATTGTGTTGCTGGAACCAACGCCCGTATTCCGTGAAATTCGCGATCGAGCACGGCTCGAAAGTCTCAAGACCGCGCGGCTCGTTATAATCAGCGAAGGAATAGCCCGGTGCCGGCGTAGAGAGATTGGTTCCAAAACAGAAGGATTTGAGATAGCGCTCGCCGCCGGCCTCGGCAATATCAGACCAGAATCGCATCGGCTGCCCGAAAATGCGATTTTCGACCTTACGCGCCGAAAGATGGGCGGCGAGGGAAAGTCCATACGGACCGGCTCCGACGATCGCGACGGCGACCCGGCTCATGACAATTCCTGTATGACTGCCCGTGGCGTCCAAGCGGCGTCGAGCGCCGACAGGCGCATGAATCGCGGCAAAGCTTTGACGCCCAGATGTAGCTGCGAGAGCGAATGGATGATGCCAGGAATTGAATCGTTGCCGTCTGCAGCGTAATCGACCGCATCGTCCGCGTGCTTCCTAAGCCAGGCACGCCAATATGCGCGATCCTTGGGCGACATTCGCCTTGTGAGAGCCTGAGCAAAAAGGAACGCCCGCAGGGCAAAGCTATCGCAAAAGACAACTCGCTCATTATCCTGAGCCTGCGCCTTCGCCACCGCTTCGCGCAAGAATGTGGTGTCGCCAACAGCGTCAAGGCACGCAAGGAAAGGAAGCGGCATACCTCGGCGGATATCCATGCCGATCTGATTGAACAGGCGCGGGTTAAAGTCGATAACCGCCCAACGCCCATCAAACAAAACAAATTCAACTTCGAAAATGCCAAAATATTCTAGTTCGCGACAAAGGCGGCGAACTGCCTCTGAAAGTGCCGGGGCTGCCGGCAGCGATTCAAAACAAAGCCCAACCCCCATGGGTTGGGATCGCTGCAACACTTTGGTTGCGCTACGGCTAACAAACAGCTCTCCCGTCCGATCGATGAAGCCCGTCACCGAATGCACACCCTCGCGTCCTACTCGGACAAATTGTTGCAGAATAGGCAAGCGGGCATCAGTCAAAAGCGGCTTGTCAGCCGCCCGCTCGCGATCAACAAACAGCTGGTATTTGTTCAAGAGCTCATTGCTCGAATAGGCCACTATCCCCTTGTCGCTCCTTAGGCGGTGAACATGCGTTCGCGGCTTTATAAGAATCGGATAAGGTAGGTTTGGCGCTAACTTCGCGACATCATCGATGGTTCGTGGGCCCCAGCTCGGCAACACAGTGAGGCCGGCGTTGATTGCAGCATCCGCAAGAAGCTTCTTTTCAAGAATGCGCTGCAAGGTCGCAATGGACGGTTGATACATACAAAAATACCGAGCCAGAAGCTCGGTGTTTTCCGTATACATCCAGGCAGTTTCGTCCGACGTCGGTAGCAAAATTTTACCGGGATCGGCCGCACCAATCGCAACAAGCCGTTCAAGAAACGATGAGCCTTGGCTTTCCGGTGGTGCGGAATAGACGTGTGTCGCATGACGTGACCATGCCGCTGCGTCCAGGCGTTGGCTCGATACGACGCCGACGTCGATATTGCATCTCGCGAGATGGCGGACAGCGGCGATCGTTCCACCAAACGAAGCAGACGCTAAAAGCACAGAAAGATCATTGTTCAAAATACACATTGTACCAATCTTCAAAATAGATTGGGCCCCCAACATGCGGTTGCCAGAACGCCCGGCGGCTCGCGTCGAACATTGAAGTTGCGGCCGCAGTATCGATCAGCGCCGCTCCAACCCGGCGATGCTATGATCCAACCTTTATCAACGTCTATTCGAGTTCGAAATTAACGTAAACCGTTCATCGTAAAAGCGGGGTCTGGTGCGCGGTCGACGAATACCTGGCGTGATATGTCCCACGCCGGATTTGATGATCCGGGCGCGGACCCGCCAGGAGATCCACTCGCCTGAGTGCTTCGCGCCGGCGGGCCATTTTGGAGGATAGCGCTGATGGTTGTTGCGAGCGAACAGGTGATGCTACGAATGCCCGCCTCGCGGATCAAGGCCATCAAGCCGTTGCGAAAAAGTCAGGGTGGCTCGCGCTCGGACGCCATTCGTCAGCTCATCCAACTGGCCCGCAGGCTTGGATTGAGGATCAACGCTAATGCGGCAAATTCGAGGTAGACCGATTGCCCAATCGCATACGCGGCGCCCGTGAGGCATGTTGTCTGCCTGGGCTGATGTTACGGTCGGCCCGGGAAAATTGGCCTCAGCTCTGAGTCGCCTCGAGCTGGGGCCAAAACTTTGAGGACCTCCCTCGCTTCGATCTTCTTTGGTTCTCAGCCACACAACCTGACTGTGCTTTGTCGGTTGTAAGAGAACGGAACGTGTCAGTTCTCGCTCGCCTGCAACCGGTTGCGGTAAAAGCGCCCTGCGGCTTAAATGCGCGGAAGCGGATTGCGACATTGGCGCTGTCTCGTCCCTGCTTACCCTTGCCGATATAATGATTTCGGTCCAGCGCTGCGGCGGCGGGCGTGTGGACGGCTCCGGCGTTTCTGCCAGCCCCGAGCGCCGGGGCCGCTCCCTTCGAGACAAAAGCAAAAACGCCGCCCGCTTAAATCTATCGCGGACGGCAGCGTTCCAGCCCCGGATGGGATGATGCATAATCCCGATGCTGAATGAACCACGCGAAGGTTCAACCGCACACAGCGCCTTCGCATTTTGGAACGAAGGCTTCGGAAGCAGGTTGCCGGTTCGGTGCCTGATCCTGACAGTCAGGTACATGTCTGCGTTGATGATGGCCCCAGCTTTCGCCCTGAGCTGGGGCCTCTTCATTGCCCGCGAGGACGGGCCTGTCACAAACCTGTGGTATGACCATTGCCTAGTCGAAATCAACTGGGATTTCAGTGCCTAGTTAGAAAATACCGCGCTGCCGGGACCTGTATTTCCAGCTCGACAGCGCCTTTTTCAGGATGCGTATTTACGGAGCACCCATGCCACCGAACACCATTGAATTGATCGTTTCCGCTTATGTACGTTTGAAGAACCGCCGAGCATTGGAGGACATGCGTGAACTTCGGCGCCAGTTGCTCGGAGGCCTACAAGCCGCGCCCGGCATCAATCCGCGTCCGGCTCTGAAGCAGGTTGAGGAGGACTTGCGCGTAATAGAGCAAGGGTTAGAGCAGCTCCGACTGCCCCGCGAGCGCAAATCCGAAAGGTCGCGCGGGCGCGTTTAGGCATACGTCAAGTGGAACATACCCGAACACACATCCTCCTGTTGGGGTAGCAAGCGTTCCAAATGGCGAACATCCACGGATCGGGAGCGGAACAACTGTAGCCGCGGGTCATCTGCCAAAGCTTGCAGCAAGTGTAGTGCGATTCTGAGGGGCGGCAGTGGGTCGATCATGATGAGCATCTTCCCGAGAACGAACCGCGCTAGGGCTGGTTCATGAAGCTCACCGCCGATCGTCCCTTCGCCAACCCGGAAACCGCAACGCACAAGCTCATCGAGCTCGCCACCGGCATCGAAGCCGTTCAGGACGGCCGGATCCACATCGAGAGAATCAATGCGCTCTTCCTCTACACGCTGAAGGGCAGCGGCCCGGAGTTCGGCGCACGGATCAAGCACGCGGTCGAGGGCGGATGGCTCGAGCTGCACGAAAGCGGGACCTATGTCCGGCTCCATACTGTAGACAACAAAGCCCCCTAACGCTAAACGCAACGAATGACAGATCGGGGCTGGGCCGCCCATTTGACGAACCGATCAAAGTGCCTGGCGGCGAGCTCATGACGCTGCGCGATGCCGGCGAGCACATCGCCGCCCTGCCGAAGAACGTGCACGACGCCCCCGAATGGCAAGTTGCGATGGAAGCGTTGATCCTGATGGCGGAGCGAGGCGGCCCAACGATGTTCGCCTGGATCGGCATCATGCGAGCTTTGAACCGCAGGAAGCCACTGCCCGTTCAGGATCACGTCGCAAGAAAGCAAAGGCTTATAGGGTTGTCCGGTGACAGTCTTCGTTTACGTCGACACGCAGATGGCCCGGGCTATTGCCGATCCTCGTATCGCTCACATCGGGGATCGCCATGCCTCACCGTAGTGATCTCCTGGAAGTTGTTTTTCGGGTCACAGTGCAATAGCGCATACTCCGACAAATACGGATATGCGACTCGCCAACAGATATTCACGCCTGCCGGCACCTCCCGCGGATACCCACGTATCGTGTACATGCAGACATTGTTGAGGCCCGCATCTGACCTTCTGGGTGTCTCGGTTGTGCCTTGGGCATGAGCCTGGACTAGCGAAGCCAATGCGAAGAACGAGGCAGCGAAAGCGCGCATTTTCGTCTCCTCTTGTTTTCAATGGCAGCAATCGAAGCTTAAGACCCGGCTCGTGCCTGCACAAGGTATCCCTCTTATTACTGTCTCAACATTCTGGTGGAGGGGTTGCTACAAACCGCACGTAACTTTAGTTCTGCCGCGGGACTGAATAGATGCTTCACAAACTCGTTCTTGACCGGCGGGCCGCAGCGTCGAATGCCGCTGAGGCGCCGGGCGCTCTTGCCAATCTTGAAGCGCAACCATCGATGGAACTTCTCGGTATCCGTCGTTGTTGCTATTGAGATGGCCGCTCTACCCGCCGCTCCGAGCCACGAGGAAGCAAAAATACCGAGCCAGAAGCTCGGTATTCTCTGTATACACCCAGGCAGCGTCGTCCGACGTCGGCAACAATATCTTTCCGGGATCGTCCGCACCAATCGCAACAAGCCGCTCAAGGAACGATGAGCCTTGGCTTTCGGGGGGGCTGAATAGACGTGCCCCGCGTGACGTGACCATGCCGCTGCGTCCAGGCGTTAGCTCGATAGGACGCCGACGTCGATTTGCATCTCACGAGGTGGCGGACAGGGGCGATCGCTCCACCAAACGAAGCAGACGCCAAAAGCACTGAAAGATCTTTGTTCAAAATTCACATGGTACCAATCTTCAAAATAGATTGGGCCCCCATCATGCGGTTGCCAGAAAGCCCGGCGGCTCGCGTCGAACATTGAAGTTGCGACCGCGATATCGATCATCACCGCCCAACCCGGCGATGCTATGATCGAGGCTCTATCAGCGTCTATTCGAGTTCGAAATTAACGTAAACGTTCAACTTGGGGCAATGCGGAGCGCGCGCCAATCTGCAGGGATGCCATGCGCGCTCGCGATACAAGGTGCGAAGAATTGGACGTTTACCGGATTCCCTGTTCAGGGCGCACTGATTCCCTGATCACATCCGAAAGTTTCCCTGATATGGCTTCGCGCATTGGTTGGCCGCAAGAGCCGGGATTTGCAGGCGTTTTTTTGCATTTTCGCAGGCGCCCTCGGCGATGTTCAGAGGCCATTTCCCTGCAGAATTCCCTGTTACCAGGGAATGGCGTCTCACTGGCCGATCCTTTCGCACGCCGAGGCGCGTAAGCCGGGCATTCTCATGGATGTTCCGGTTCCTCTCGTGCTAAAGCTTCGACAACTTCAGCTTCCCCGACCCGAGCCGGATGGGCAAAACCATTGAAAGCTCGCACCTAGCTCTCCTGCCTGCGATGGTGCTGGAGGAGTGCGACCAGCTCCTGGAGGCTCTCTTCGAGGTTTGGAACCTGCAAAGATCCAGCATCCGGCTCAGGCCGAGGAGTTTGGACCAGGTGCAAGTTTACGGCGGAAGGCCTTGCGGGTTTCGCCGGCTTCGGCTCGCGAATGGAAATGTCCTGAAACGAGCGCGTGATGTCGTGGTTCGTCCGCCGCCTTGTTGACATTGGCGGTTCAGGCGCAGCATGTCGCGCGCTCGTGCTTTCATCCGGCGACCGCTTGGGTTTGAGCATAGGCGAAATGTAGGGTTGGAATTTCAGGTATTCGGTGTGTCGTTTGCGGGAGATCAGCTCGCGCGTGCCGTAGCCGGCAGCAAAGCCAATCGCGAGCAGAACAAATATGATAAGGAGCCCTACCATCAGCTAAACGCGCTCTCACGATTCTGCCCCAAAGCCAGCCTGCTGTCGTCTATTTCCTGTAATTGACTATTTGAAGGCACGTTGTTTGCCGTGTCTGTGTTGGGCTGCGCTCGTCTTGAAATCGTGGCTGATGTGCCGGCGCTGTCGATCGACAGACACTCCAACCTGGCTGGCGTCGTTAAGTAGCAAAACCACGAAATGCCGAGAGCGCCGATCTTGTTGTTACAATCTCCAGGTTCCGCCATGTGCTCTTAGCTATCGCTATATCGAGTTTGGCCGTCAGCGCGATTGGAGGGCCTTGTTCTTGTTGCGCAGCTCAAAGGCCGACGAGCTTGCTGGCGCCCGGGTACCCGGTCGCGATCACGTGGAGTCCAAGCCCGTTGCATCGTCCTGAAGGAGCTTGCTGCGACACCTGCAGCCAGCGGTGTACCAGGTCTGGCTTGTCCAGGTCGCATCGATCAATCTTGCGCAGACAGTCTGTGCGCGCGGTTGCGCCCTGTCATGGCGCTGGCACGCAAGTTCGCGCTAGTCTCAAGGCCAGAGCTTCTCTGGGATGAATGGCCATGACCGACAATACTCACACAATCCGAAGCGGCGCGCTGACGGCGACCATCAAGGCGCAAGGCGCCGAGCTGTGCTCGCTGAAGCACGAGACGGGCGTCGAGTTCATCTGGCAGGCGGGGCCGGAATGGCCGCGCCATGCGCCGCTGCTGTTTCCGATCGTCGGCCGGCTCAAGAACGACGAGCTGCACCATGGCGGCAAGACCTATCGGCTGACCCAGCATGGCTTTGCGCGCGACCGGCGGTTCACCTGGCTCGAGCGATCGGCATCGCGTTGCGTGCTCGAGCTCACTGACGACGCGGCGACGCGCGCGCTCTATCCCTTCGCGTTCCGCCTGACTGCGACCTGCACGCTTGATGAAGCCGGTCTCGACCTCGCCTTCACGATCACCAATACCGGCGAGGACACCTTGCCGGCCTCGCTCGGCGGCCATCCCGCGTTCAACTGGCCGCTCGCGCCCGATATGTCGAAGGAGAGCTATGCGCTCACCTTCGCGCAGGACGAGCCGTATCCCATCCGCCGGCTCGAAGGTGGACTGCTGCGTGACGCGACGGAGCCGAGCCCGGTCCGCGACAAGGTGCTCGGCCTGTCCGAATCCCTGTTCGCCGCAGACGCGGTGATCTTCGACCGCCCGAACAGCACCTCGGTCCGCTACGCTGCCGGGCAGGGAGCATCTCGGGCATCTTGGGTGGAGATGTCCTGGAGCGGCTTCCGCGAGCTCGGCGTCTGGTCCAAGCCAACGGGCGCGCCGTTTCTCTGCATCGAGCCGTGGCGCGGCACTGCGAGCCCTGTGGACTTCGATGGTGCGTTCGATGAGAAGCCGGGCGTGATGCATATCGCGCCCGGCGCGGAGGAGACGCTGTCGTTCCGGATCCGGGTTGGGACCATGTAGCAGGCCGAGGCTTCAGCGGCCGCGCGGCTTCGCACGTGCTAGGCATTCGTGCGGTGTTCTCTCACCGCTGATATTGTTTGCGCGCGCCGAGGCGCGTACTATCGCGCCATGTTCGCTGGGGCTTTCGAATGCATTGTGAACGAGGGTTCACATCGCGACGCATTGCGTTGCGAGCGCATTTGCGCGGCTGGCTGCGTTCACCATTTCGATGACGTCGAACGTTCAGGGAAAGGCTGACGCCATGGCCGGCTCCGTATCCCAGGACTTGCGATCGCAAGACGCGCGTCGCCCGGACCGCATCGTCGTCGTCGAGGACGATCCGGTGACCCGCGCCATGCTGGTTGGCTATTTCAGCGAGAGCAATTTCGATGTGGTCGGCGCCGGCTCCTGCGCGGAATGCCGCCAGGCGCTACGCGTCCGTACCGATCTCGTCTTGCTCGACGTCCAGCTGCCCGACGGCGACGGTTTTGAGCTTGCCAAGGAGATCCAGGCGCTCAGCAATGCCGGTATCATCTTCGTCACGCGCCGCGACACCGACGTCGACCGCATCCTCGGGCTCGAGATCGCCGGCGATCATTACGTGACCAAGCCGATCAACCTGCGCGACCTGCTTGCGCGGGCGCGCAGCGTGCTGCGGCGGCGTTCGATCGATCGCAAGGCGGCGCGTAACCACAACTCGATTGCTTTTGGTGATTGGATCATCGATCTGATGCGCCGCGAGCTGATGGACGGCGACAGCAAGCCGGTCGCGCTGACCCGCGCCGAGTTCGATCTGCTCGCCGCCCTCGTCGGCGCCGACGGCCGGGCGCTCAGCCGCGACTATCTCATCGAGGTCGTCAGCAACCGTCAGACCGACGTCGACGTGCGTACGGTCGATGCGCTGGTGGCGCGGCTGCGCCGCAAGCTGATCGGCAGCGGAACGCCGGTGATCGCAACCGTCACCGGCGTCGGCTACAAACTCGCGATTAGCGAGCGACTCTAGGCGGACCAGGCGGCTGCAACGCTAGCCCATCCGTTTTGTGGCCAGAGCCGGCGCCGTGCCGTTGAGCGCTTGCTTGTGCACGCAAGCGAGCCATGGAACCGGCGGCGCGGTTGTCCTCAACAGTTCTTGAAATGTAAGGTGGCTCACACCCCGGGCCGGCAGATCGGGCCATCGTTTGCAGCGTCGATGGCAGCAGGCTTTGCCGCGGCGTCGATCCACCAGCCCATGGAGGCAACATTGAGCCACGCTGCAGACAAGGAAGATATCGTCCGCAAATTCCTGGCATCGCGAGCGTTCGACTTCGTCGCGTTCGGAAAGTTCGTCGCCGAGAACGGCGCGAGCCCTGCCAGCGGCCGCGACGGCGAATTCGGCTTCGTCATCGGTCACCGCGTCATCCGCTACTGCATTCCGCCCCAGGCGGAGGTGACCGAAGAGATCGATCCGGCCGTTCTCCGCAACGAAGTCACCCGCCGCTGACGCAGGCCTGATCGCCTAGCGCAGCTTTGGAGTCCACCGCGGCGCGTCAGCTCCGCGATCACCCACCGGGAGGCGGACATGCAGCACCCACAGGAAAGCAAGGTCGCGCTGGATCACAGGCGCGACGTCGACCTCGCTCAGGATCTGGACTTTCGACCGGACCTGCGACGACGTTTGCGGCTGGCGATACGGATCGCCGCGCGCACGGTCCAGTTCCTCGGCGAGGACGGCTTTGACGGCTCGGATCTGCCGGAGGGCAATTTCGCCGCAGAGAAGCCGCTCGCGGAAACGGCCATGCTGCTCCACATCGCAGGCCGGCATGCCTCGCATCCCGGCATTCGCCACGCAATCGACGCGCTGCTCGCCGAACTCTTGCCCCACGCCCGCTCGCAGCAAATGCACTGGGACGTTGCGCGCTATCCATCGGTCTGTCTTCAGCTCGCGACCCCGCACATCATCCTGAGCACGTTCGGTCATCCCGACGACGCCTTCGACACGCTGCTCGCGCAAAGCTGGTCGGCGTCCGCGCGGCCGGGCCACGAGGTGGTGCCCTATCGCGAGCTCGAGATCGGCTGGTTGTTGTCGCTGTGGCTCGACGATCCACCCGGACCCGACTTCGCGCAGGTCGCGCGCAAGACCGCGCTCGGCAACGCAATCGATCTGCTCAACTGCACGCGCGAGGACGCCTACGCGCATACCCATGCGGTGATGTATTTTACCGATTTCGGCAACTGGCAGCCCAGACTGCCGCGGCCGCGTGAAGAATTCCTCGATGAGTCGGCGGCCGTGCTTGCCCGCGCGCTGGTGGTCGAGGATTACGATCTTGCGGCCGAAGCGCTGATGGCCTGGCCGCTGCTCTCGTCGGCCTGGAGTCCTGCCGCCGCGTTCGGCTTCCGCGTCGTGGCCTCGCTCGAGGACAAGGTCGGCTTCCTGCCGGCGGGACGGTCGGCGGCGAGCCAGCTTTTGCGCCTGAGCGGTCACGACAAGACCAGATGCGCGCTCGCGACGTCCTATCACACGGCCTATGTCATGGGCATGCTGTGCGCGGTTGCGCTCAAGACCGGCATGGCCTCGCCATTCGCGATCGCCGGCCCGTGCTATCCGGATACGCGCGCGGCAGATCTCTACGCGCGCATTCCGAAGACCGGCGCGCATTGGGAAGAGGTGTTCGAGCGCCTGCAGGCGGACGAGCAGGCCGCGCTCGCACCCTTCCTGCTCGACGTCGCGCTGATGCAGGCGAGCCGCAGGAGCGATGCTGCCGAGATGGCCGATCTGCTTCACGACGCCGTCACCCATGGCATGGCCAACACGACGCTATGCGCCCAGGCCGCCGAATTCCTGGCACGGCTCGGTGCACTCGTCGGTGGACGCTAGAGCATGATCCGGACCCGAAGGGCCGCGTTAGCGCAAAGTGCCAAGCGGTTTTCCCTCGCGACAATTGCGGAACGCGTTTGCGCGGAGATCATGCTCAAACAAGAATCCAAAGCGCGATGACGATTGATCCGATCTCATCGCGCTTTAGAAGCGTCAGCGCGCGGATGCCGCCTGGCCGCCCGCGAGCCGGTCGTCGACGGCATAGAGGCTGCAATCGGTCGCCCATTTGCCGCAGGCCGCGAGCGCATCGCGCTGCGCGTCGTCGGTCGTGGCGCGGCCGGAGCGCCAGCCGAAGGCGCCTTTGGATGCGACCGCGAACGCCTTGTGCGGATTGATGCTGGCGAGATAGCGCGAAAACTCGTCCTTGCCCGAACCTGAGACCTGCCCGGGCGCCGGCAGCGGATCCGGCGGGCTCAACGTCTCGCGGCTGCCCAGCCCGCGCTCGCGCAAGAATGCGTCGACCAGCGGCGTCCACAGCGGGCGCGTCACGGCGGAATAGAGATAGTGGCCGTCATCGCCATAGGCGGGCGCATCGACGAACTTGGCATTGCCGCCGCCGCCGCGGAACGCGTCGTAGAAGCGATGCGCCAGCACTGGCGCGAAGAACAGGTCATTTGCGGCATAGACCCACAGCATCGGCACGCGCGAGGTCTTGCCGAAGGTCGCGAAGGCCTGCACGAGGTCATCCGCATTGCAGACGAAATTGTCGCTGGACGAGCCGCGGCCGCCGGCAAAGTTGATCGCGCCGACGAGCCCGGGCGGTGCCTGCGCGGTCAGCGCCACCGTGGCAAGCCCGCCCGCGGAATGGCCGACCGCGATCATGCCGGCCGTCGTGACGTCGCTCCGTCGCGCCATCGCATCGATCGCGGCGCGCAGGTCGGCGACGGCAACCGCGGTGGCCGGCAGATAGGCGGCACGGGCGCAGGGGCCAAGGCTGTCGACCCGGTCGCCGGGCGAAGTGCCATAGCCGCGTCGCAGCACGATCAGCGCGGCAAATCCGCGCCGGGCAAACTCCAGCGCGATGGCATGGTATTTGTGCGCCGACGTTGTCGCGCGGTCGTCGAAGTCCCGCGGCGTGCCATGGCTGAGCAGGGCGAGCGGATAGCGCCTGGACGCAGCGGGCCGCACCAGGAAGGCCTCCAGCCCCTGCGGCCCCGCTGCCGCCATCGGGATGCGGAGATCCTCGGTGTAGAACTCGGCAGCATTCGCGTGGGCCGCTACGCCCGCGATGGCGAGCAGGCAGAGCACGGGCACAAGCCGGCGCGCGAGGTCCATGGGCGGGATGATTCTCCGTGGCCGCGCGAGACCATAGCAGAGCCGCACGATCCGGCGAACGGGCGTTCACCGGATTTGCCGGCCGCCTGCCAGCTTCAATCGCTTACTTCAGCGTCTGAAGATAGGCGATGACGTTGCTGCGCTCGGTGGGGTCCGGCAGCCCCTTGAAGAACATCTTGACGCCGTGGACGTCGCCACGGGGATCGGCGAGGTAGGTGTCCAGGGCGCCCGGCGTCCAGACCTCCTTGTTGGCCTTCATCGCCTCAGAATAGGCGAAGTCGGGGACGGCGGCCGGCTTGCGTCCAACGACATTCCAAAGACTTGGGCCGACCTTGTTCACCCCGATCACGCTCGCGTGGCAGTTTGCACAGGTTCGCTCGAAAACGGTCTTGCCGGCGGCCGGATCGCCGTCCGCGGCGAGGGCTGACGAGACGACGCTCGCCAGCATGAGCGCGAAAATCTGACGTCCAATCATAATCTGCTCCCTTCGGGACCTGCCGGTGAAACTCCCGCAATTCCCGGCACTTCAGTGATCAAACGGGAAGCAGCGTGCCGATATGGCGTGGCAGCGTCTTTGTCCTGCATCAACCGACATCCGGCACCAAAGTACGAGATCGCCACTGCCGGTGGATCGTCCCGTGGCGGATGGGCGTTGTCGGTTGGTCGTTGGCTGGTGCGCCGCGCTGACGGGTCCGGCAACCGGCTTGGCGATGGCCTGACCGATGGTATGGTGTTCTAGGCTGTCGTTTGAAAGTGCGAGGAGTTGCAGTGGCAGAAGTCGATCCCGCGGCGGGTAAGCCGGTTGCGCCGAGCGCGCTTGCCAATGTTCCAAGGCTTGTCACGGCCTATTTCGCCAACAAGCCGGATCCGGCCGATCCGGCCCAGCGGGTGGCATTCGGAACGTCAGGCCATCGCGGCACCTCGCTGAAGAATTCGTTCAACGAGGGCCATATCCTCGCAACGACGCAGGCGATCTGCGACTACCGGCGTGAGAAGGGGCTGACCGGTCCCTTGTTCATCGGCATCGACACCCATGCGCTGGCCGAGCCCGCGCTGGTCAGCGCCATCGAGGTATTCGCCGCCAACGGCGTCGACGTCATGGTCGACCAGGCCGGCGGCTACACGCCGACGCCGGTGATCTCGCACGCGATCCTGTCCTACAACAAGGGGCGGACGAGTGGCCTCGCCGACGGCGTCGTCATCACGCCGTCGCATAATCCGCCGGAGGACGGCGGCTACAAATACAATCCGCCACATGGCGGTCCCGCCGACACCGACGTCACCGGCGTCGTCGAGAAGCGCGCCAACGCCTTGCTTGCCGACGGCCTGAAGGGCGTCGCGCGCATGGACTACGCGAAGGCGCTCAAAACCTCCTCCGTCCACGCGTTCGATTTCGTCACGCCTTACGTTGCCGATCTCGGCAATGTCGTCGATCTCGCGCTCGTCAAATCGGCCGGCGTCAACATCGGCATCGATCCGCTCGGCGGCGCCGCCGTGCATTACTGGCATCCGATCATCGAGCGCTACGGCCTGAAGGCGACGGTGGTGAACGAGGCGATCGACCCGACCTTCCGCTTCATGACGGTGGATTGGGACGGCAAGATCCGCATGGACTGCTCCTCGCCCTATGCCATGGCGAGCCTGATCCACATGAAGGACCGCTTTGACGTCGCCTTTGCCAACGACACCGATGCGGATCGCCACGGCATCGTGACGCCAACCGGCGGCTTGATGAACCCCAACCATTATCTTGCGACCGCGATCGCGTACCTGTTCGCGCATCGGCCGCACTGGGGCAGGGATGCCGCGATCGGCAAGACCGTGGTCTCGAGCTCGGTGATCGATCGCGTCGCCAAGAAGCTTGGCCGCAAGCTGGTCGAGACCCCCGTCGGCTTCAAATGGTTCGTCGATGGCCTGGTCACCGGCTCGTTCGGCTTCGGCGGCGAGGAGAGTGCAGGGGCCTCGTTCCTCAAGCGCGACGGCACGGTGTGGACCACCGACAAGGACGGTATCATCCTCGGCCTGCTCGCCGCCGAAATCCTGGCCAAGACCGGTCGCGACCCGAGCCAGCTCTTTGCGGACCTCACTACCGAGCTCGGGGTGCCCCATTACGAGCGCATCGACGTCGCCGCCACCGCCGCCCAGAAGAGCGTGCTGAAGTCGGTAACCCCCGAGCAGCTCGGCCTGAAAGACCTTGCCGGCGACCCCGTCCGGGCCACGCTGAGCAAGGCTCCCGGCAATGGCCAGCCCTTCGGCGGCATCAAGGTCGAGACCGATTACGGCTGGTTCGCAGCCAGGCCCTCCGGCACCGAGGATGTCTACAAGATCTACGCCGAGAGCTTCCGCAGCACCGATCACCTGCACCGCATCCAGCAGGAGGCCCAGGCCGGGCTGAAGAAGGTGTTTGGGGCGTAACTCCCTAGACCGCGAGCCTCGCTCCCACCACGGCGACGCTGTGCTCCCTCTCCCGCCTGCGGGAGAGGGCCGGGGTGGGGGTGTCTCGGCGTTGGGATTATCCGAGATTTGCGGAGAAAATCCCTGGGCGGAGAGAGCCCTCACCCGTGCCTTCGGTACGACCTCTCCCGCAGGCGGGAGAGGTCACACTGAGCCTGCGGCCAATCCCTGCAACCTGTATACATAAAACGGCATAGAGGTATTTTAAAACCTCCAATTTTTCCGTTTCGCGTGCTATTGTATACATAACGTATTCATAAGCCCCTGGGAGAGAGACCGGTGACAAAACCATTCCCGATGAATGCCTGGTACGCCGCCGCCTGGGACGCCGAGGTGAAGCAGGCGCTGTTGCCGCGGACGATCTGCAGCAAGCATGTGGTGATGTACCGGAAGGCCGATGGCGGCGTGACGGCGCTGGAGGATGCCTGCTGGCACCGCCTGGTGCCGCTTTCCAAGGGCCGGCTGGAAGGCGACACCGTCGTCTGCGGCTATCACGGCCTGAAATACAACGCGCAAGGCCGCTGCACCTTCATGCCCTCGCAGGAGACCATCAACCCGTCGGCCTGCGTCCGCGCCTATCCGACCGTCGAGCGCCATCGCTTCGTCTGGCTGTGGATGGGTGATCCCGCGCTGGCCGATCCTGCGCTGGTGCCGGACATGCACTGGAACGACGATCCGGCCTGGGCGGGCGACGGCAAGACCATCTACGCGAAATGCGATTACCGCCTCGTGGTCGACAACCTCATGGACCTCACGCACGAGACCTTCGTGCACGGCTCTTCGATCGGCAATGACGCGGTGGCCGAAGCGCCGTTCGACGTCACCCATGGCGAGAAGACGGTCACGGTGACGCGCTGGATGCGCAACATCGAGCCGCCGCCGTTCTGGGGCAGGCAGCTCGGCAAGCCCGGCCTCGTCGACCGCTGGCAGATCATCCGCTTCGAGGCGCCGTGCACGGTGACGATCGACGTCGGCGTGGCGCCGACCGGGACCGGCGCGCCGGAAGGCGACCGCTCGCAGGGCGTCAACGGCTTCGTGCTCAACACCATCACCCCTGAGACCGAGAAGACCTGCCATTACTTCTGGGCCTTCGCGCGCAACTATCGCCTTGGCGACCAGCGCATCACGACCGAGATCCGCGAGGGCGTCACTGGCATCTTCCACGAGGATGAGCTGATCCTCGAAGCGCAGCAGCGCGCGATGGATGAAAATCCGGATCGCGTCTTCTACAACCTCAACATCGACGCCGGCGCGATGTGGTCGCGGCGGTTGATCGACAAGATGGTCGCGAAGGAAAACGGGCCGCAACATCTTCAGGCCGCGGAGTAGGTCATGGCCGAGCGCGAGGTCGATCGCTCCGTCTCGCAGACCGTGAAGGCGCAGCTCGCGCTGCGCGACCAGATCCTGTCGGGGTCCTTGCGTCCCGGCGAGCGCATCTCCGAGCTCCAGGCGGTCGAGACCACGGGCGCCTCGCGCACGCCGGTGCGCATGGCGCTGGTGCGGCTGGAGGAGGAAGGCCTCCTTGAGGCGATCCCCTCCGGCGGCTTCATGGTGAAGGCCTTCTCCGAGCGCGACATCCTCGATTCCATCGAGCTGCGCGGCACGCTGGAAGGGCTCGCCGCACGCTTTGCCGCCGAGCGCGGCGTTTCCGCGCGCGAGCTCGAGCCGCTGAGGGAGTGCCACGCCGCGATCGACGAGCTGTTGCGCCAGGTGCCGATCTCGGTCGATGCCTTCTCGTCCTATGTCTCGCTGAATGCGCGCTTCCATGCGCTGCTCACCGAATTGTCGCGCAGCCCGCCCTTGATCCGGCAGATCGACCGCGCCTCGGCGCTGCCGTTCGCTTCGCCCAGCGGCTTCGTGATGGCGCAATCGGCGCTGCCGGAGGCGCAGCAGATTTTGATCATCGGGCAGGAGCATCATCGCATCGTCATCGACGCCATCGAGAACCGGGAAGGCGCCCGCGCCGAAGCCATCATGCGCGAGCATGCGCGGCTCGCCGTGCGCAATTTGCGACTTGCGCTGCGCAACCGGACGCATCTGGACCTGCTGCCGGCGCTCGCGCTGATCAAGTCCGCAACCGAATAGGGGAGTGCCATGCGATTCATCGAAACCTGGACTCCGGCAACGCTGGTCGAGACCCGCGAACTTTCGCCCAGCATTCGCGAATTCCTGATTCTGCCGGATCAATTCGACGGTGCTGCCTATCCGGTCGGCAGCCACATCAACGTCGCCGTGACCATCAATGGCCAGCCGGAGACGCGGTCCTATTCGCTGGTCGGCGAGGCCGATCCCCGTGGTTTCAGGATCGCGGTGCGCCGTGCCGAGGATTCCCGCGGCGGCTCGCGCTACATGTGGTCGCTCCAGCCGGGCGCGCGGCTCGACGTTACGATGCCCTCGTCGCTGCTGTCGGTCGACTGGAGCCGCAAGCACTATTGCCTGGTCGCCGGCGGCATCGGCATCACGCCGATCGTCGGTGCCGCGCAGGCGCTGGTCCGGCGGGACGCCGGCGTGACGCTCCATTATGCGGTGCGCTCGCGTCAGGATGCCGCCTATATCGATCATCTCACCGCGCTATTGGGCGACCGTCTGGTCGTCCATGCCAGCGACGAGGGAGGGCGGCTCGATCTCGACGCGCTGTTCGCCGCACTGCCGCCGGACGCACTGGCGCTGTTCTGCGGCCCGATGCGCATGCTGGATGCTGCGCGCCATGCCTGGCTCGGTGCAGGGCGCCCGCTCTCCGATCTGCGCTATGAGACCTTCGGCTCCAGCGGCTCGCTGCCGACGGAGGCGTTTCGCGTCCGCCTGAAGGGCTCGGATGTCGAGTTCGAAATCCCGCGCGAACGCTCGATGCTGGACGTGCTCAACGCCGCCGGCCACGAGGTGATGTACGACTGCAAGCGCGGCGAATGCGGCCTGTGCGCGATAGACGTCGTCGACGTCGATGGCGAGATCGACCATCGCGACGTCTTCTTCAGCGATCATCAGAAGCAGGAGAACCAGAAGATCTGCGCCTGCGTGTCGCGCGCCCGCGGCACCATCACCGTGGATACGCTGCACCGGGCGGACGCGATCTAGCGCGTGTACATATAGACGCAACTTTTAAACGCAACTTTGCCCCTTCGGCGCTCACGTCTGCTTACCCCCAACAGCGGTGCGAGAGCGGACAATCCGGGACCGCGGCTTTGAGCCAGGAGCGGTCATTTCACGCAAGTAGCGAGCGAATTAGCTTGCCATGCGTTGAGTCCTTTAGCACTCTCTGGGAAGGAGGCCGAGGCATGAAAATAATGACCGTCGCGTGCACTCTCGGAACGGCCCTAGTGCTGTGTAGCTTGGGGACGTCTGGTGCTGCAGCCCAAGTGCGGAAGGCCCAAGTCGTTCGCGAACCACGGCAGAGGCTTGTCGTCACGGTGCCCGTGTTAAGGCCAACTCCTTGGGATTATTATATTGTTCCACGGTATCGCTATCGCCCTCAGGACGACCGGGTTGATCCAAACGGACCGCCACCAAGTCTTGGCTCATCCGTCCCGCCGCTGGCGTCGGATCTGCGCTTCTATGAGGGGTGGCCATACTACTGGTGAACAAGGATCGCGCCGAGGAAGATTGCATTCTGGGTGATGTGGCGATCGGCGAC
The DNA here is from genome assembly GCF_024199885.1 of Bradyrhizobium sp. CCGUVB23. Lineage (NCBI taxonomy): Bacteria > Pseudomonadati > Pseudomonadota > Alphaproteobacteria > Hyphomicrobiales > Nitrobacteraceae > Bradyrhizobium > Bradyrhizobium sp. CCGUVB23. The sequence continues at coordinate 1,357,594 of NZ_JANADQ010000001.1, read as the reverse complement.
GCGGAACTGAATGGGAACGCCGGGATACAACCGCGCATCGTGATGCTGCCTAGTGGGTTCTATCTTGAGCGTTCGGCCGCCGCAGTTTGCACTGGATAGCGGGCATAGAGCGTGTCGACGCGGTCCCGCCACATCGCGACGAACGCGCCCGAGGTGAGACTATCGACCGACTTCCATTCGCGTTTGACCGCCGGCAGCGTGTTGCCCCAGATGGCGCGCTTGCACCATCGCTCGCCCTTCGCCGAGCCCTCCTGAGTTGCGCACATCGACTTCCAGGCAATCCGCTGCGGATGGCTGATGTGTTCGGCGGCTCCTTCCCAGCCCTGCTGGTGGATCAGGTAGAGATCGGAAAACGTCGGCTGCTTGTGCGTTATTACTTCGAATAGCGCAGCCTCGGTGATGAACTTGTAGGCGGCGCCCATCGCGTTGTCGCGAGGATTGAGGATGTCGCCCGATCCGTATTTGCCGAATTCATACTTGCTCAGCTGGAACAGGCCGATATAGGAGCCGGTGCGTTGCTTAGGATTGAAATCGGATTCGATTTTGGCGACCGCCTTCATGAAATTGGCATCTATACCGAACGCCTTGGCCGCGTGTTCGATCTCCTGGATGGGCGTTCCGAGCGGAACGCCGCTCAACGCCGACAGAGCGATCTTCGCGGGTTTGTCCGGCGGCGGGATTTCCGAGTAGATGTAGTATTTGAGATACGACGGTTCGCCTTCGTCCGGATTGGGTGAGGCAGCGCGCGGACGGTCCTGCTGTGGCGTTGCCGAGTTCTCGGGCGGCGCTGCCTCAAGGCTGGCGACCTGCAACATTGGCTCTTGCCGCGGCGTACTGGTTGAATCGGACGGCATCACCGCGTCCGGCGCGGCAGCGTTGAATCCCGCCGCGACGATCGCATTAGCTGATGATCTTGTATCGAATTTCGCTTCGATGACCGGAGTCGGAAACGCTGCGCCGGCATTTGTCAGAACCGTCGTCACATTCAGCGGGATGGCGCTGAACGCATCGGCGATTCTCGCATTCGGCGTTGCGACGCTCGGGCGCGATACCGCGATCTGATGCGCGGCAAGCGAAGTCGCGGTCAGCGCGCCGGCAATGCAGCTTGCGTGCCAAATTTTCAATGTCGCCAGCCGCGCGGCCGCGGTCCCCCCGTTCACATCCCCAACTTGGTACGCAGGTTAAGGAGGCGAAGGGAAGACAATATGGCGCACCTGTGGCGTAGATGCGGTCAGTCTCGGCCGTGTCGCCAAGATAATGCCTAATTGGAAGCTGCGGTCTTGATGCGCGTCCTGCCGAGGAGCAGGACGGGCGCCATGTCGCACAACCGTCGCTAAACAACGCATCTTCGCGCGTTAGCGCGTCGAGACCGACGCCGTCCGGTTTGCCGCCGACGGAACATCACAATGGCTTAAGCACAGTGGCTTAAGCGCTGTTCGGTTTGGGCCAATCGCGCGCTGCACCAGGAGGCCTATTCGATCACCTCGTCGGCAATCAGCAGAAAGTCGCGATTGGCCGTCAAGCCGAGCGCCCTAGCCGTCTTCAGATTGATCACCAGCTCGAGCTTGGTTGGCTGCTGTATAGGCAATTCAGCCGGCTTTGCGCCTTTGAGGATACGGTCCAGATAAGTTGCGGTCGCGCGAGACAGACCGGGCAAGTTTACGCCATACGAGACAAGGCCTCCGAGGTCGACTGCTTCCCGCGCCGCATACATCGCCGGCAGGCGATTGTTTGCCGCGAAGGTTACGATGCGCGCGTACTGGCTGAACAACATCGGACTGGGAAACACAATGAGAGCATCAGCACGCTCTGCAGCCATCGCTGCGAAGGCACCGTCCAGATCAGCAGGACGATCCACCGGCACGAGTTGAAGTCTCGTTCCCAGGGATTGGGCGGCGCTTTCGATCTCCTTCAACATGCCGGCCATTGTGTGCTCGCCGTATGCACGGGGGTGCCACAGCACGACAACGCGAGAAAGACCCGGAACGATTTCCTTAAGCAGTTGTAGCCGCTTCGACACCAGTTCGGGGCCGAGAAATGTCGTGCCTGTTACATTGCCTTTCGGCCGCCCCAGGCTTGAAGCAAGCCCGTCCTCGACGGGATCGGCCATGCCTATGCCGACGATCGGGATTGTCGAAGTCGCTCGCCTCGCCGCGCGGACAGCCGGCGTGCTCAAGGCGACAATTGCATCAACTCGTTGCTCAACCAATTGCTGCGCCAGCTCGTCGAGCTTGGTCGCATCACCATCCGCAAATCTCCGGTCGAAGCCAATACTCTGCCCTTCGATATAGCCAAGCTCGCGCAGCGCCGGCACGAACGCGTCGAGAGTTGTCAGACTTGCGTCGGACTTGTCGCCGCGGCCAAACGACAGGACTCCTATCCGGGAATTCTTCGCCTGTTGGGCATGTGCCGCGAGCGGCCAGGTAGCAACTGCGCCTCCAAGAAGTGTGATGAACTCGCGCCGCTTCATCGCCGCACCCACGCTGTCAGTGCCGGTCACGTTCCCGCCGGGGTGCGAAAGACTTTCAAAAAGTCCCAGGCGGGCCCCGTTGATCATGGCAATCCCGACGATCGGAATGGTACTCGTCGCATGCTTTAAGATGACGGCGCCGATCGCAGGCGTTCCGACCAGCACGTCGGGCTTCGCTGTACCAATCTAAACGCACTACAAGTATCTGCCGTGAATGTCGATGGTCGAACGCACACCGATGTGGCAATAATTTGCAGCTAACCACTCCTCAGCGCAGGTACGGCCCACGTCGCGCAGATAGGTGAGAAACTCCCAGTCTGCATTGAACTTGGAGGCGACGCCGAGGTCTTTCATGAACGATTCCGCCTCTATGGCATGAATCAGCATCGTCTTTATCTCGTCGCGCAGCGCGCCTCTGCTAACGAGCTTGTTGGCGAAGGCAATTGCTCGCATCTCGCGCATCAGCGACGAATTGAAGCTGATTTCGTTCAATCGGTTTAATATATCGCTCGCCGTGCGAGGAATCTCCCCACGCACAATTGGATTGATGTGAATAACGATGACGTCTGTGGATTGGCAGCCATAGATCAGCGGGAAGATCGCTGGGTTGCCCATGTAGCCGCCATCCCAATAGGCTTCGCCATCGATTTCAATAGCCTGAAAGAGCTGCGGAAGGCACCCGGAAGCGAGAACGGCCGAGACGGTGAGCTCATGGTTCTCAAAGATCTTCACCTTTCCAGTGCGGACGTTTGTCGCACAAAGGAACAGTTTGACGACATTCTCCCTGCGCAGTCGCTCGAAGTCGACGGTCTTCTCGAGCACGTCACGCAATGGGTTATAGTTCAATGGGTTAAACTGATAAGGTGACAGCAGTCGTGTCATCATGTCGAAGAACATGAAGGCCGGCGATCTCTCGATCGAACGAGTTTGCGACAGACGATCGAAAATGGAGGGCCGCAGCGGTCCGCAGGCCGCAGCTTCGCTGATGCGGCGCCAATATTCGGCGAGAGTGAGTTTTGCGCCTTCGCGGCCGCCTATCGTCAGGCCGTACGCCATGACCGTGCCGTTCATGGCGCCAGCGCTGGTAGCGCAGATCCCCTCGAACGACATCCGCTGATCTTCGAGCAGGCGATCCAAAACGCCCCAGGTGAAGGCGCCATGCGCACCGCCACCCTGTAAAGCAAGGTTGACCGTCTTGCTCGCCGTATCCATCAGTGCTTAGCCCCGACCACGCTGTGCGCGCCGCCTGGCAGCGTCATGAACTCGCGGCGTTTCACTGCGCAGTCCCTCCACTTCTTGCGAGTGATAGGATATCACAGGTCGATACGGCAGGAGACGGCCCGCTGCGAGATTTCGGGCCGGGCTATGACTGCTCTGGGGCATTCGCGACTGAGCCGGGCGGCTCCTGAATTCCCCGGCTGTTGTTACGTCTGGGGTGCGGACACTAGGGTTCAAGCGGCGCGGTCATTGGACGCACCGGACGTCAGGTAATGGAATGGTCCGGCCGTGCTCCGGCCCTGCCAGCACGAGAAGCTGGCAAGGGGCGCTCAAGACAAGGAGCACGCCATGTCTCAGACACCCAATACCGCGACCGCCGTGATCGGCATCGATATCGGCAAGAACTCGTTCCACGTCGTCGGCCACGATGCGCGCGGCGCCATCGTGCTGCGGCAAAAGTGGTCGCGTGGCCAAGTAGAAGCGCGGCTCGCCAATATACCGCCTTGCGTGATCGGCATGGAGGCCTGCGTCGGCGCCCATCATCTCAGTCGCAAGCTCCAAAGGCTTGGCCACGACGCCCGCCTGATGCCGGCGAAATACGTGCGCCCGTATTCGAAGGGACAGAAGAATGACTTCCGAGATGCGGAAGCCATCGCCGAGGCTGTCCAACGCCCGACCATGAAGTTCGTCGCGACCAAGACCGCCGATCAACTCGACCTTCAGGCACTGCACCGCGTCCGCGATCGATTGGTCGGTCAGCGTACCGGCGTCATCAATCAGATCCGTGCGTTCCTGCTGGAGCGGGGCATCGCCGTGCGGCAAGGCCTGCATTCCCTGCGGTTCGAGTTGCCAGGTATCTTGGCGACACGCACCGATGTGCTCTCGCCTCGCATGTTGCGGATCATCGAGGGGCTGGCGGGCGACTGGCGCCGGCTGGATGCGCGTATCGAGGAGCTATCTGGCGAGATCGAAACGCTGGCCCGTCAAGATAAGGCCTGCGAGAGGCTGATGACGGTGCCCGGCATTGGCCCGCTTATCTCAAGCGCAATGGTGGCCGCGATCGGCACCGGCGACGTGTTCTCGAAAGGTCGCGACTTCGGCGCCTGGCTTGGACTGGTGCCGAAGCAGATATCGACCGGCGACCGCACGATCCTCGGCAAGATATCAAGGCGCGGCAATCGCTACCTACGCGCGCTGTTTGTGCAAGCCGCATGGGTTGTGCTGGTCAAGGTCAAGTGTTGGGAGCGCTATGGCCTCAAATCTTGGATCGAAGCCGCCAAGAAGCGATTGCACCACAACGTGCTGGCGATTGCGCTCGCCAACAAGCTCGCCCGGATCGCCTGGGCGGTCCTCAATAAGGGACGCGCCTTCGCGTGCGTCAAGACGGCGGAGACGGGGTCCCGACCTGCTTGATCCTCGCGCCGCGCGCCAGGGGCCGTCAAGGCGCAGCCTGGCAGCAGGAGAGCAAGACGTCAGGACAGCACGACGGCCGGCCTTGACGGCCCCTGGCGCGCGGCGCGTCTGCGCGCGCAGGCCGGGACGAAGGAACGACCGCCGGGCACGAACAAAGGAACAGCGGGATATGAGGAGCAAGCGATGACGTAATCCGATCAACAGTTCCAGCGAGGTCTGCGAGAGGATGAGACGAGATGGAGGTTCGGTCTTCCCGGCGCATGCGAACACTGGTGACCCGAATGGCCCGTTCGAGGCCTGTCCGGTAATGAGAACGCACGCGCGCTGATATCCATGATGGTCCGGAGCAAAACAGCTCCAACTAGAGACCGGATACATTGATGCAAGACCGCTTACCACCAGATCGACGAAAACCTCTTGCAACGCGCGGCCGGACCATACATTCGGGTCAAAATGCGAAGAACTCAACGTGAGCAACTCTCGTCCGCTTCATGACGCTGAGCGGACCTCGGCAAGGCATATTGCCGCTTCGCTGATGGGCCAATAGCAGGCGACTCGGTGTGCCCCGGCGTCCCACGGCCATCAGGTCAAGGTTACCTTGCCGGTTTGATCGATCTAAGGCTGCTTTTCGAACTTTCGCATCGACGCGACGTGTGTGACCCATGGCTGAGCGGAGCGAGACCACCACTGCGTACGGGGGACGATCAGGTCGCGTTGACGAATGGAGCCCACACGGATGGCGTAAACCTTGGGGCCTGCTCCGACGGCCGTCGCGTAGATATGTGTTCCACATTCCGGGCAAAACGCCTGTGGCCTCTTGTTTCCGCTTTCGGCGGTCTTGACGTAGATTTTCGGTTCGCCCGAGAGCAACCTGAAAGCGTCTTCCCGCGTGAAGGCGTGCACGCGGAACGCGGAGCCTGAGAATGTCTGGCAGTCGGTGCAATTGCAGAGCAGGGTTTTGTCCGGCTCGATGTCGGCTTCAAATGTAATGTATCCGCAGTGACAACTCCCATCGATTTTCATCGTATCCTCCGCAGCGCGTTCATGCGCAACCTAAGGCTACCAAGCGCGTCGATTGTCCGGACCTCGCTGAGCCGTGCGGTCACTTCGCCGATGGGCCATTTGGAGACCTCCTTAAGGTCCATTTGGTTTACGCTTCAGAGAGGATCATGCAACTCGTTGTCTAGGGCGACTTCGCACAGTCGATAGGCTCCAATCCCGACCAGTTGTGGCCTGAGCAACGGTTGCAGTTCGACGGGCTGGAGTCGGTTGTGCCATGGCGTGCCAAAGAGGGCACTGCGGACGGCGTCAGTGACGAAAATCCCGTTCTCCTCGCTCGTCAAGAGCTTGCTCGATGCACTCTGCAATTGCGAGGCAACCCAGACATCGCGACCATAGAGAAAGGAGCGGAATGCGTAGAGTGTGCCTCGGTGCAACCCGATACCGATCGTGCAGTCGAACTGCTCCACGGGCCGGATTGCCTCCCACTTACGGATCGAGCGCTCTGCCCCCGCCATGGCCTGCGCGGCATCGGCAAATGTTATGCAATAGGAATCACCTAGGTTGAATCGAACCGTGCCGCCGAATTCTTGTGCCGTCCCGTAGGTCACCCCATCGAGCATGTCGAGGATGCGCTCAATTTTGGCGACAGGCCCGGCATCCATGATCTTGCCGAAGCCGTGAAGATCTAAGAAAAGAATGTAGATTTCAGGAATAACGCGTGTGCGATGCCGCTGTTCGATGCGGTAGATCGGCATCGGTTCGACAAACCCCTTCAACGCAAAACTCTCAACGAGCGCGGTCTGGATCTCCGCCGATGTTAGAGCGAGTCGGGCTCCAGCCGTGAGGTAGATTTCGTCGGGCGGCGTTAGCGCTTCGACGCGAGTGACGAGGGCAAAAACGTCCCCGATGAAGTCGTCGTCCTGAACGGCGATATCCCCGAGTGCAATTACGATGCGAATCGAGAGGCGATCGTGACCTCGGTTTACTTGGGTCAGTTGCAGCTCTTCCTGCACTGCTATCGCAGCTTTGGCCGCACCAGTGACGCTGAGGAATTCGAGCCAATAACCGTCTCCAGCGGGTTTGATGATACGGCCGCCGTGCTCGGCGGCACGGCGCGCCAGAAGCGCGCGATGTTCACCCAATAGCGCCTGGAGATCGGCGGTCAGAAGTTCACGGAAGCGTGACGTCGAGCCGCTGATGTCGGTCTTCATAACGACGGTGGTTCGAAGGGGATTCATCGTCGGATGATCCTGTGCGCAGAGAGCAGCCTACGACAATTCATCGTCGTTTGGCAGAGGAGTGGCGCGAGACCCGCGCGCACGGTCGCACTTCGCTGATGGGCCAATTTGGGAAGCTTCCGTTTCATCGATGCCAAGTGAAGACCCCTAAGGGGCCTCAACAAGAATATACCCGCGGTTCTCAACCGTATCGAATGTGCGCATACCCTTAACGAGGGTTGCAGCTGGCATCCACACCCAGCCAGCGCTCGCGGGGTTGACGTCAAGGACAAGGAACGAGTCGGATTCAGTGTCGTATGCGCCAAGCGGCGAGATGTGGCCGGGGCCCTGTTGTCCTACAGCCTTGCGCTGGTAGGCGACGATCACATAGTCACCCCGACGTTTGAGGTTTTCAACCAGATCAGTCTTAATATCCTGCTCAGGCTTGCTGTCATCAACGATGACAAGCCGGGTCGTAAGACCATTCGCCCTTAGCATCTCATCGAGCTGACGAACCTGGTATCCGAAATCCTGAATCTGCTTTCCATTGATCGTCACCGGTTCGCCGAGAACTTGCGCGCGTGTCTTTTGACCTTTGGTGATCACGTTGTCCTGTGTGAAGCGAGGGATTGAGGGATCGTAGCCGCTCGGAATGTATTTAAGATCTTCTGAGTGTAATCGGCTCCGGTCCCGCGGCAGATCAGGGCTCCGACCTCGAACGGCGTTGAGCACAATTGCCGCAGACGCGGGTCCACAGAAGGCTCCGTTGGACTCGGCTTCAAACTGATTGGCAAGGGCCGGAAAGTCCACCTTGGCGGTTGAGCGGGCCAGTCGCGCAAGCCCGTCGTCCGACGAGAATGGCACAAGATCCTGCGAAATGGTCGCTGGTGCGTTGTCTAGTGCAAATGCTGCCGGAAGTTGCGTAGTCGTCAACAGAAGCGCGAGTACAATTCGGGCAAGAGGTGACATGGTCAGCTCCTATTTCCTGCAAGCCCGACGCAATCTAATCTAGCGGGTCCCAAGTTGGATACGGCAAGAATATTGCCGGGATTGCGTGCATGCCGCCCGGAGCCTGAATGTCCGAGTTGTGGTCAAAAGCGGAAGGTTCAGAACGAGCCAACGTTTTGCCAGGCATTGCGGTAGCGATTGTTTGCCCCGGGTTGTGAGCGCGAGGTCCTTCTCCGGATTAATCGGTGGACCTCATCCTGAGGAGCCCGCTGGAAGCGGGCGCGCTCGGGGCACCATCACGGTGGACACCGGGTGGATGCGATCTGGATCAACTAATGTAAGCTTGAAGGTTCGCGCCGATATTCAACGAACGGCTGCACTGTTCGATGGCTTCTTCAAGTTGACGGAGGTGCAGGTGCGCAATGCAGAGAAGCCGCGCGGTGATGTTGTCCTGCAAGACGGTCAGATTTGTTCGGTCGCCGTCGAACCGATCTGACCAGATGTCGTGGGCGGTCTGAAGATCGGTTAGCGTTACGTTGATCCGCACCTGGTCTCCGTTGCGTCTCACCGCGCCGTGTACGACCCAGCGGATGCCGAGATCCGTCCCGAGCTGCTTCAGATCAATCGACTGGTTCTTGTAGGTAAAGGCGGTCTCGCGTCCAATAACGAAAGTGGCTGGCGTTCGTGCGAGACCGGTCGTCAAATCTGTCGTGATGGCGTCGACAAAGCGCTCCTGCTCTGGATCGTTGTTGAGATTGGCGAAGGGCAACACGACGAGAGAGAGACGAGTCGCAATCTCGGGCCCGACTGTCGGTTGCCCCTGGATCTTTTGAGCTTCCCGAACTACGTCGGTACGGATCGTCTTCCAGACATTCCAATAACCGATAAGGCCGCCGGCAATTGCGCCGATGGTGGCAACCGACGCCAGCGCCCCGCCGACGAGCTTCATACGACCTCTGAGCTGACCCAGCCAGTCATGGAATCGCCGTTTGCTTACTGCTCTTTCAGCAAGATCTGGGACCGAAACCGCTGTGCTCCCTGCCGCGCGGGCAAACTTTGACGGTTCTGCGAGGGAGACCACCGCCGTTCTTGGGCACCGATCCTGTTCGTGTATGGCGCCCACGAAACGAAAACCCTTTCGTGGAAATGTTTTGATAAGACGTTGTTGCTCGCCGGAGTCGCCGATCGCGCGTCGGACGGCGTTCAGCCGGGTCGTCAGTGCCGAGTCAGATACAATCCGACCATTCCAAATCGCGCTTATGAGATCGTCCTTGCTGACGACGCGATCCCTGCTGCGGATCAAATATTCGAGCAGATCGAGAACCTGTGGCGGCGTAGGCACAACATCGGACCCGCGCCGCAACTCGCGCTTGTCGGTGTCCAACGCACAGTCCTCGAAGAAATAGCGCATGGCACCATTCCCCAGGCTTGCCCTCTATCCCCCGAGAGCGCGGCCGCGATCGTGCGGCGAGATTAGGCCGGAAAGGAAAATGTAAGCCGAATATCAAATCCACAAATATGATCTCTTTCACACATGCGGGCGCAATCCTCAGGAGGACGGAGAAAAACGCAAGGTTGGCTCTACGCCGCGTGGGTCGCCCTATGCTTCTTCGGGCCGAGCAGCGCCAGAACCTGCTCGGCCGAGGCGGGGCGGCTGATGAGATAGCCCTGGACTTCGTCGCAATTGGTCTGGCGCAGATATTCGAGCTGATCAACCGTCTCGACGCCTTCGGCGACCACGCCGATATTCAAGTCCCGCGCGAGGGAGATCACCGACTTCACGATCGCGGCGCAGTCCGGCTGCGCCAGCATGTCGCTGATGAAGGACTGATCGATCTTGATGCGGCTGAACGGCAGCTTGCGCAAATACGTCAGCGACGAGAATCCGGTGCCGAAATCGTCCAGCGCCACCGTGACGCCGAGTTGCAGCAGCGCGTTCAGGATCGACGACGCCGAACCGTATTTCGACAGCAGCATCGATTCGGTGATCTCGATCTCCAGCCGGTGCGGGGCGACGTTGGCCTCAGTCAGTGCCTGCACGATGGTCTGGAGAATGCCCGTGTTGTGGAATTGTGCCGCGGAGAAATTCACCGCGACCCTGATATGGTCGGGCCACTCCGCCAGCGTCGCGCAGGCGCGCCTGATGACCCATTCGCCGATCTCGTGAATGAGGCCGGTTTCCTCGGCGATCGGAATGAACTCGCTCGGCGGCACCAGTCCGCGCACCGGATGCTTCCAGCGCAGAAGAGCCTCGAAGCCGGTGATCCGGTTTTCCCTGAGATTGAGGAACGGCTGAAAGACCAGGAACAGCTCGTCCCGTGCGACGGCGAGCTCCAGATCCGATTGCAGCGCCTTGCGGTCGCGCGCCGACTTGTCGTCGGCGGCCTCGAAGAAGCAGATCGTGCCGGGGCCGGCCTTCTTGGCGCGATAGAGTGCGGCATCGGCATGTTTGAGCAGGTCAAGCTGCGTGTCGCCGTCCCGCGGCGCCAGCACGATGCCGACGCTGGTGCCGCCAATGATCTCGCGGCCCTCGATCAGGAACGGCCTGGCAAAGGCCGTGACGAATCGCTCCGCGATCCCCAGGGCGTCCTCGGCCCGGGTGAGATTGGCCATGACCAGCGCGAACTCGTCTCCGCCGATGCGCGCGACGTGCTCGGCCGCCCGCGTGCAGCGTTGCAGGCGGCTGGCGACCTGGACCAGGAATTCGTCGCCGGCGGGATGGCCGAACTTGTCGTTCACCTCCTTGAAGCGATCGAGGTCGAGCAGCAGCACGGCGAACTCCTCGCCGGACAGGGCCAGCCGCTTCAGGGCGGCATCGAGTGTCTCGTTGAACGCGAAACGGTTGGGCAGGTGCGTCAGCGGATCCTGGCGGACCGACCGCTCCGCCTCGAGCTGCCGCATGATGCGTCGCATGAAGGTGAAGGAATTGACGAACACGCCGCGCAGCAGCACGGATCCGTAGACCACGACCAACACGGCCATCAGCAGATAGGCGGGATCACCGCCGCTGCCGAGACAGATCCCGATGCCGAGGAAGAGGGGAGTCGTGAATGCGATCGCCGCGATCGGGATGGTGGCGAACGCGAAGGCGCCGCCGGCCAGCATGCCGGCGCACAGACAAGTGATGACGAGCTGGCCGCCGGTGGAGGCGTTGGCGAAGAACGCGACCGGCACGATGCCCCAGGCGGAGCCGAGGATGAAGGCGTTGCGCACGAGACGGTGCATGGCGCGACGGGATACGAATTGCGGCTTCGTGATGCGGCGCGCGCTGTGGGATTGCACGCCGAACAGGATCGCAGCGCCCGCGACTGCACTCGCCCAGACCAGGGCGAACTTCCAGTCCGGCGAATGCCAGAGCGCGATGGCAAGCACGGCCGCATTGCAGGCATTGGCCAGCATGATGCCGACGGAATAGCCGAGCACGAGAGCCATCTGCTCCGCGCGGATATGTCCGGCGACAGCGTCGTCGGTTGCGGGTCCGCCGAACGCGGCGAGATCGCCGGCGAACAGCTTGGTCAGATAGGACGTCAGTCGGGACCGCATTGCAGAGCCTGCAGGCATGGGCCGTTCATATTCGGCTCAAGGTCGGAGAATTCGCTGCAAACCTTTGACGAACTATGAATTTATCGCCCGCGCCGGGATCGCTGTGGCACGATGTGCATAGGGAACCGCCGGTATCGGTAACAAATCAATACAAATGCCGCCGTCCCCGGTTCCCGCGCGCGGCATCAGCGCGCCAGCTGCTTCGGATCGTAGAAGAAGCGTTCCTCGATCAGCTCATTGCCGCGCCAGGTCTGCCACGCAATCTCCTCCAGCGTGCGCGTGACGCCTTCGGCATTGGTGAAGGCGAATTTCCAGCGCGTGGCGACATTGTCTCCGGCGATCAGGCTTGGCCCGAGGCGCACGGCCTTGACCTCCTTGAAGGCAGCCAGCACGCCGCGCTCCTTGGCCGCGAGCTTGTCGCGGCCGACCATCGGCTCGGCCTGGTTTTCATGGGTGGCGGCGTCGGCTGCATAAAACCGCTCGATCGCCCCGACGAAGTCGCCCTCCTCGAGGTGCTTGGCAAACGCTTCGACAATCTCACGGCTCGGCATGGCAGCACCTCACGACTATAAACCGACTGATAGTCGGTAAATACCGACCGTCAGTCGAAAAGTCAACTGGCAGCAGTTGCGGAATTCGACTACAGCAGGCGTTATGGCAAAGCAGGCGGAACGGCGGGCCGCGACCACCGAGGCGATCCTGACGGTGGCGCGCCGCCTGTTTGGGACGCAGGGTTTTGTCGCCACGACCATGGACGACATCGCCGACGGCGCCCGCGTCGCCAAAGGCGCGGTCTATCATCACTTCAAGACCAAGGAGGCGGTATTCGCCGCAGTGTTCGACGAGGTCTCGCGCGACCTCGTCGCCGAGATCAACCGCGCCGTCCGCGCCGAGAAGGACGTGCTTGCCGCGATGGTCGCCGGCACGCAGCACTATTTCGCCGCGACCGCCAAGGGGCCGACCGGCCAGATCATCCTGCGCGACGGCCCGGCCGTGCTCGGCTGGGAGCGCTGGCGCGAGATCGACGCGCAGCATTTTGGCGGCGAGATGCCGCGCGCGCTTGCTGCCGCGATGGACGCGGGCCTGATCGCGCGGCAGCCGATCGAGCCACTGGCGCGGCTGCTGCTCGGCGCGGTGACGGAGGCCGCGGTGGCCTGCGCCGGAAGAGCCGACATCGCCAAGGCGGGCGTAGAATATGCCCGCGCGTTCAAGTCGCTGATCGAGGCGCTGCGTCTGCGGCAATGAGTGTGCTATGGACCTTCGATCCGAAACGCCCACAACAACAATAAAAACCGGAAAAGCATGACCGCCCAACTGCAATCCGCCCATTCAAACGATCCCGAATTCGACTACGTCATCGTCGGCGCCGGCTCGGCCGGCTGTGTGCTCGCCAACCGTTTGTCGGCGAACGGCAAGCATTCGGTGCTGCTGCTTGAAGCCGGCCCGAAGGATTCCAACATCTGGATCCACGTGCCGCTCGGCTACGGCCGCCTGTTCAAGGAGAAGAGCGTCAACTGGATGTACCAGACCGAGCCGGAGCCCGAGCTCAACGGACGGCAAGTGTTCCAGCCGCGCGGCAAGACGTTGGGCGGCTCGAGCTCGATCAACGGCCTGCTGTACGTCCGCGGCCAGCACGAGGATTACGACCGCTGGCGCCAGCTTGGCAACGCCGGCTGGGGCTATGACGACGTGCTGCCCTATTTCAGGAAGGCCGAGAACCAGGCTCGCGGCGCCGATCAATTCCACGGCACCGGAGGACCGCTGCCGGTCTCAGATCTGATCCTGTCCGATCCGCTGTCACAAGCCTTCATCAAGGCGGGGGTCGAGACAGGCCTGCCCTACAATCCCGACTTTAACGGCGCCTCGCAGGAAGGCGTCGGCCTGTTCCAGACCACGACGCGCAAGGGCCGCCGCGCGTCCACGGCTGTCGCCTATCTCGGCCCCGCGAAGAACCGCGGCAATCTCAAGATCGAAACCTTGGCGCTGGGCCAGCGCATCCTGTTCGAGGGGCGCCGCGCCGTCGGCGTCGAATATCGCCAAGGCTCGGCCTTGCGCCGCGTGCGGGCGCGCAAGGAGGTGCTGGTCTCCAGCGGCGCCTACAACTCGCCGCAGCTTTTGCAGCTCTCCGGCGTCGGCCCGGCCGACCTCCTGCGTAAGCATGGCATCGATGTCGTGCTCGATGCGCCGGGCGTCGGCCACGATCTCCAGGATCACATGCAGGTCCGCATCGTGATGCGCTGCTCGCAGCCGATCACGCTCAACGATGCCATCAACCATCCGATCCGACGTACGCTGACTGGAATACGCTATGCACTGTTCCGCCAGGGCTGGCTGACGATCGCGGCGGGCACTGCGGCCGCCTTCTTCAAGACCAGTCCGCGTCTCGCCACGCCGGACATCCAGGTGCACTTTCTGCCGTTCTCGACCGACAAGATGGGCGAGAAGCTGCACGATTTTTCCGGCTTCACCGCCTCCGTGTGCCAGCTCCGCCCCGAAAGCCGCGGGAGCTTGCGGATCAAGAGTGCTGACCCGACGGTGCCGCCGGAAATCCGCGTCAACTACATGTCGACCGAGACCGACCGCACCACGAACGTCGAGGGCCTGAAGATCCTGCGCAAGATATTGCACGCGCCGGCGCTAAAACCCTTTGTGGTGGAGGAGGTCGATCCCGGCCTCAAGGTCGCGACCGATGCGGAGCTCCTGGAATTCTGCCGCCAGCGCGGCAGCACCATCTATCATCCGACCTCGACCTGCCGTATGGGCAATGATGCGCTCGCCGTGGTCGATCAGCGGCTCAAGGTGAGGGGGATCGAGGGCTTGCGCGTGGTCGACGGATCGATCATGCCTGATCTCGTGTCGGGCAATACCAACGCGCCGATCATCATGATCGCCGAAAAGGCCTCCGACATGATATTGGAGGATGCGCGGTAATCCGCGCAAAAGGGGAGCATACGGCTTGGCTATTCGATTGCGGATCGGCACGCGCAAGAGCGCGATGGCGCTGGCACAGACGGAAGAGATCGCGCGCCGCCTGACCGCCGCCGTGCCCGATATCGACGTCGAGATCGTCAAGTTCGACACCACGGGCGATCTCGACCAGACCAGCAAGCTGTTACCCCATGGCGGCAAGGGCGGCGCCTTCGTCGCACAGATCCGTGCCGCGGTGCTGTCGGGCGAGTTACAGGCGGCGATGCATTCGCTCAAGGACATGCCAGGCAACGAGGACACGCCCGGCCTCGTGATCGGCGCCACACTGTCGCGCGATCCGCCGAACGATGCCCTGGTGCTGCGTGATGGTGTTACGCTCGATGCATTCAGACAGTCGCGCGGCAAGGGTTTCAAGATCGGCACCAACGCCGTGCGTCGCGCGGCCTATGCGCGGCGGCTGTTTCCGGACGCCGAGGTGATCCACTTCCGCGGCGCCGCCGACACGCGCGTGCGCAAGCTCGATAACGGTGAGTTGCAGCGGTTGCCGGATGGTGGCGCGGTCGGTCCCGCCGATGCGCTGATCATGGCGCGCTCGGGGCTCGATCGCGTCGGCCTTGCGAGCCGGATCGCCTACGAATTCTCGGCTACGGAGATGTTGCCTGCGGCAGGGCAGGGCATCGTTGCGGTGGAATGTGCAGCGCAGGACTGGCAGACGCGGCGCATCCTGTCTGCGATCGACGATCCCACCGCGCATGCCTGCGCTGATGCCGAACGCGAGGTGCTGTGGGTCCTCAATGGTCACTGCAATTCGCCGGTGGCGGGGTTCTCGACGATCGACGGCGATCAGATGTCGCTCACCGCATCGGTGCTCGATCTTTCCGGCAACACCATCATCGAAGCCTCGCGCGCCGGTCCCGCGAACCGTCCGCGCGAGCTCGGCCGTGCGGTCGGGCTCGATCTGCTGGCCAGGGGCGCGTCCGAGATCATCGAGCGCAGCCGGCCGCGCTAGGCCGCCGCAAATCGATCATCGGCCCGAGCGTAGGATCGTGCTCCTGTTTTGCCCGACGCCTCAAATGCCCTGGGCGCGGCCGGAGCGCCTGGCCGGCGGGGCCGTTCTACTTTGCATGGGGTTGTTTTCGAGCATTTTGCAAAGCACGCCCCGCCGCCGTCGGGAGGGAACGGACGGAGCGTCGATGCGTCAGCCGCGCACCCGCTTCAGCATCTGGTCGACATGGGCGATCGGGGTCTCCGGCTGGATGCCGTGGCCGAGATTGAAGATCAGCCGTCCCTTCGCGAAATTCGCCAGCACCTCGTCGACGGCGCGATCCAGCGCATCGCCGCCTGTGATCAGCACCAGCGGATCGAGATTGCCTTGCACCGCGACGCGCGACTGCACGCGCTCGCGGATGAAGGCGGGCTCGGCCGTCCAGTCGATGCTCACCGCGTTGACGCCGGTCGCTTCCACATAGCCCGGCAGCAGCGCGCCGGCGCCGCGGGGAAAGCCGATGATCTTCGCATCCGGCGCCTTGGCGCGCACGCTCTCCACGATGCGCCGCGTCGGCTCGACCGACCAGCGCGCGAATTCGGCCGGCGGCAGCACGCCCGCCCAGGTGTCGAAGATCTGGAGCGCATCCGCGCCGGCAGCGAGCTGCCCGAGCAGATAGTCGACGGAGTTGCCGACCAGCGTATCGATGATCTTCGCGAAGGCCTCCGGATGCCGGTAAGCCATCATCCGCGCCGGCGCCTGGTCCGGCGTGCCCTGGCCCGCAACCATGTAGGTCGCGACCGTCCAGGGCGCGCCGCAGAAGCCGATCAGCGCGGTCTTCGGATCGAGCGCGCGGCGCACGATGCGCAGCGCCTCGAACACCGGCTCGAGCATGCCGAAGTCGGCGCGCGGCGACAGCGTCTTGACCTTGTTGGGATCATCCAGCGGCTCCAGCCGCGGACCCTCGCCGATCTCAAAGCGCACGGAACGGCCGAGCGCGTAGGGGATGACAAGAATGTCGGAGAAGATGATCGCCGCATCGAAGCCGAAGCGGCGGATCGGTTGCAGCGTCACCTCGGCGGCGAGCTCCGGCGTGAAGCAGAGATCGAGGAAGCCGCCGGCCTTGGCGCGCACCTCGCGATATTCGGGCAAGTAGCGGCCAGCCTGCCGCATCATCCAGACCGGCGGAACGGCCTGCCGCTGGCCGGAGAGCACGTCGACGAAAGGCTTTGCGGAGGAGGGTGGCACGAATGATCCCTGGGACATGTTGCGGTTCCTGATACACCGCCGCTCCCGCCGGGCCAAGCGGAACAGAGGAACCCCTCGGCAGGCGGCGACGTTGATCGGCCAATGGAGGATCTCATGGCTGAGAAATTCAACCCCGCGCCGCACGACAAGCACGCCGACGATCCACGCGAGGCGCTCGCCGCCGATCGCGAAACCCATGCCAGGCTCGATGCCGGTCTGGTCGATACCTTCCCGGCGTCTGATCCTGTCAGCGCCGCCCAGCCGACGCCATCGAAGGCCGATGCGGAGGCGGACAGCCATTCGCTGTGGGACAAGGTTAAGGCGATCTTCAGCTAAGGCCTCGTGCGGTCCGATACCCCCTCGACGCGCTAACCTGCCGTTAGCGATCAGATGATCGCGAGCACCGTAGGACTACGTAAATCGGCGCAGTTTGAGGCGAATTGCGCTGCGCTTTTCAGGATTCGATAACAGAAGCGGCGGAATTTCCGGGCATCGGAGAATCCTGTTCGCATGAACGTCATGAGCTATAGAGCCGGCTCGAGCCGCCTGCCCTTGCGGGCGGCGGCGTTCGTCGTGCTCACCTGCACGGCCATCCTCGCCATCAGCGGCTGGCGTGAATGGAGCTCGCGCGACGCGCTGCTGCGCGGCACCGAGACGGAAATGGCGAACCTCGCGCGATCGCTGACCCAGCATGCGGAGGACAGCCTCGATCTGCTCGATTCCGGTGTCGTCGGCGTCGTCAGCCGCCTGGAAATGGACGGCACGGACCCCTCCACCATCGCCAAGCTTCGCAACCTCCTCGAAGTCCGCAAGAAGGCGATCGAGCGCATTCACAGCCTCGCCATCATCGACGACAACGGCAACTGGCTGACATCCGCCGGCGCCGTCACCTCCACGCTCAGCGACGACGAGTTCTTCAGGCATCACAAGTTCTCGCCGAAGCGGGAGGCCTATGTCGGACGCCCGATCAAGAGCCTGGTCGACGGCGAGTGGGTGGTCACACTGTCGCGCCGCTTCAACAAGCTCGACGGCAGCTTTGGCGGCGTCGTGCTTGCGACCATCAGTGCGAACTATCTGTCGCATTTCTACCAGCAATTCCTGATCGGTCGGAACAGCTCGATCACGCTGGTGCACGGCGACGGCATCATCATTGCACGCGACCCCAGCAATGACAAATTCGTCGGACGCAGCGTGGTCGACGGGGCGCTGTTTCGCCAATCGAAGCTGCAGCCGAGCGGGGCCTATAATTTCAGGTCGCTGCTGGATGGCGTCGATCGTGTCAGCTTCTACGAGCGCAGCGGCCGCCTCCCGCTGCTCCTGATCGCGACCGTCGATCGCGATGAATTGCTGGCGCCCTGGCGGGCGGCAGCCATTTCGCGCATGCTGTATGTGCTCGCGCTGGTGTTGTTGATCGCGATCATCGGCGCTGTGCTGGTCCGGCAGTTGCAGCGCGGCCAACGCATGGCGACGGCGCTGGTGGAGAAGGAAGCGCATTTCCGTCTGCTGGCTGAAGGCTCCAGCGACATGGTTACCCGGATCGGGCTCGACGAGCGGCTCCGCTACGTCTCGCCCTCCAGCGCGCGGGTCGTCGGCTGGCGCGCCAATCAACTGATCGGCACGCCCGCGCTCGCCGGCATCCATCCGGAAGATCTGCCGGAGATCCAGGCGATCGTGGACGCGCTGAAGCGCGGCGAAAGGGAGGAGGCGCGGGTCACCTATCGCAATGTGCACCGGCAGAAGTCCGAGATCTGGCTGGAATCGACCATGCAGATCACCCGCAAGGTTACCGGCGAGGTCGAAGGCGTGGTCGCGATCTCACGCGACATCACCGAGCAGAAGAACCTGGAAAACAAGCTGGAGACGCTCGCGACCGAGGACAGTCTCACCGGGCTCGCCAACCGCCGCTGCTTCGATGAGCGGCTCGCGGAAGAATGGGCGAGGGCCTATCGCGACCGCTCGAGCGTTGGTCTGTTGATGATCGATGTCGATCACTTCAAGGCCTACAACGACGAATATGGCCATCCGGCGGGCGATGCTTGCCTGCGCACCGTGGCGAAGATCATCGCAACAGAGGCCCAGCGCGTCAGCGATCTCGCCGCACGCTATGGCGGCGAAGAGTTCGCCGTGCTTCTGCCGAACATCGATGCTGCCGGCTGCGCCCGGATCGGCGAGCGGATCCGCCAGGCGATCCGCGCCGCGGGGCTCGTTCATAGCTGCAATGAATCCGTCGGCTGCGTCACCGCCTCTGTCGGCGGTGCGACCTGCCGCCCGTGGCTGGAGCGAACCGGTGGGCCGGGAACGCTCGTCGAGGCCGCCGACCGTGCGCTCTATGGCGCCAAACAGGACGGGCGCGACCGGCTGGTGATGTCGGTCGAGGTCTTCAATCTACTGCCGATGGCTTCAGGGCAGTAGAGCATGATCCGGACCCGAAGGGCCGCATTAGCGCAAAGTGTGAAGCGGTTTTCCCTCGCGACAAACGCGGAGCGTTTGCGCGGAGATCATGCTCGAACAAAAACCTAAAGCACGATGGCGCTTCATCCGAATCGCATCGCGCTTTAAAGCCCGCCCCTCAGTAATGCGGCGGGCGCTCGTTGCCGGGGCCGGGCGCGTTGGCTTCGGCCTCCTGGAGACGCTCGCTCAGCGCTGCGATCTGCCGCGTCAGCGCATCGATCTGCTTCCACTGCGCGGTGATGGTCTGGTTGAGCTGCTCGATGGTGTCATCCTGATAGGCGAGCCGTGCTTCGAGCGTGTCGATGCGTTCGCTGAGCGTCTCGATCTCATTCATCGGCGGAGGCGTCCTTCTGGCGCTCGCGCAAGCCATGGCCGAGCGCTACGCGCTCGTCGAACACGAAGCACTCTCCGCGCCAGCGGCTTTGCTCCTCCGGCACATCCTCGAGATATCTGAGAATGCCGCCCTTGAGGTGGTAGACCTCGGCGAAGCCGCGCGCGAGCAGATGTGCGCTCGCCTTCTCGCAGCGGATGCCGCCGGTGCAGAACATCGCGATCCTGCGATGCTTTGCGGGATCGAGCTGCTGCGCGGCAAAGTCCTTGAACTCGCCAAAACTCCTGATGCCGGGATCGACGGCGCCTTCGAACGTGCCCATCGCCACCTCGAAGGCGTTGCGGGTGTCGAGCACCAGCGTATCGGGCTCGGCGATCAGCGCATTCCACTTCGAGGCATCGACGTAGGTGCCGACCTGACGCGTCGGGTCGGCGGCGTCACCGAGCGTGACGATCTCCTTCTTCAGCCGCACCTTGAGCCGGCCGAACGGCATCGCCTCGCTGGTCGAGAACTTCAGTTCGAGATTGTCGAGCCGTCCGCCGAACATGTCGCCGTGCGCGAGCTCATGGGCAAAGGCATCGATCGCCTCCGCAGTGCCAGCGACCGTGCCGTTGATGCCTTCCTGTGCCAGCAGCACGCTGCCCTTGATGCCTAGGCCGGCGCAGAACGCGGCCAGCGGCTCACGCAGCTCGCGGTGATCTGCGACCGGCGCGAACTGGTAGAAAGCGGCAACCTTGAAAGCCTTGTTCTTGGAAGTCATGGCGGCCCGTTTAGCAGGCGGCAGCCGTCCAGAAAACCCGCAGAAATGCGCCCCATTCGCACAGCGGATGGCAGCCATTTCCGTGGTATGCCAGCATTGCCCGGCGGGGTCCGAATGTGTCATGAAGACCCGGATTTTCGAGAGGGCGCGACGTGCGCGGCCCGCGGCAAGAGAGCAGAACAGGCAATGAGAAGCTTCCATTTCCCCGGCAGGTCCACAGTCCACGCCCAGAACGCGATGGTGGCGACCTCGCACCCGCTGGCCGCGCTCGCGGCGGTCGAGGTACTGCGTGAGGGTGGCACGGCAGCGGACGCGGCGGTCGCGGGCAGCCTGCTGCTCGGGGTGATCGAGCCGCAATCGACCGGCATCGGCGGCGACTGCTTTGCACTGATCCAGCCGCGAGGCGAGGGCAAGATCACTGCCTATAACGGCTCGGGCCGGGCGCCGAAGGCCGCCAATGTCGAGTGGTATCTGGAGCGCAAGATCAATTTCGTGCCGCTGACCTCGGCGCACGCGGTCTCGATCCCCGGCGCGGTCGACGCCTTTGCGACCGTGCTGCGCGACCACGGCAAGTTCGGTTTCGACCGTCTGGCCCAGCCGGCGATCAAGGCGGCGGAGGAGGGCTACGTCGTCGCCCCCCGCATCGCCTTCGACTGGAAGAACCAATTCGAGAAGCTGAAGAACGGCACCAACACCGAGCGCTATCTGCTACCGCACGGCAGGCCGGCGGTGGCCGGCGACGTCATCCGCCAGCCTGAGCTCGGAAAGACGCTGCGCGCGATCGCCAAGGACGGCCGCGACGCTTTTTACAAGGGTGCAATCGCCGAGGACATGGTCGAGACGCTGCGCTCTATCGGCGGCCTGCACACGCTCGACGATTTCGCCGATCATACCACCGAGGTGACCACGCCGATCGGCACGACGTACAAGGACTACGATGTCTGGCAGTGCCCGCCCAACGGGCCCGGCATCACCATGCTGGTCATGCTGAACATCCTGTCCCGGTTCGACCTGTCGAAGTTCGCGCCGCTCAGCGTCGAGCGCTTCCATCTCGAGGCGGAAGCCGCGCGCATCGCCTACATGATCCGCGAGATGCATGTCGCCGATCCCGCCCACATGAAGATCGACGTCGCAAAAATCCTCGCGAAGGAATTCGCCGACGAGTACATCGCAAAAATCCGCATGGACGGGTTGCTCGACCTGCCCAACGTCGCGCCGCCGATGAACCCCTCGACCATTTACATCGCCGTGGTCGACAAGGATCGCAACGTCTGCTCCTTCATCAACTCGATCGCGCATTCCTTCGGCTCGGCGATCGTGTCGAACAAGACCGGCGTGCTGCTGCAGAACCGCGCCGGCGGCTTCCGCATCCAGCCGGATCACCCCAATTGCATCGCCGGCGGCAAGCGCCCGCTGCACACGATCATTCCGGCGCTGCTCACCAAGGCGGGTCGCGCGATCATGCCGTTCGGCGTGATGGGCGGGCAGTATCAGCCGGTTGGCCAGACGCATGTCCTGACCAACATCCTCGACTATGGCTGCGATGTGCAGGAGGCGATCGATATGCCGCGCGGCCTGCATTACGAGGGCGTCTATCAGCTCGAGGACAGTGTGCCGGCCGTAGTCGTCGATGGCCTGAAGAAGCTTGGCCACAAGACCACAAGTCTCGTCGGCCCGCTCGGCGGCGGCCAGGCGATCTGGATCGACTGGGACAAGGGCACGCTGACCGGCGGCTCCGATCCGCGCAAGGACGGCTGCGCGCTCGGCTATTGAGTGAGGCGCCCTCGACGGGCTGGCCACGCCCGGCGCGTTGCGCTAGACACCTCCCGCTCCAAACGGAAGGTGTCTTATGCAGCGTGTCCAGCGTGCACTCCTCACCCTCATGTCGGCGCTCGCGATCACGGTGATCAGCGCAGTGTCGGCATTCGTCTCCACCCCGGCATCGGCCCAGACCGCAGGAAAAACCATGACCACAGCTTCAGGCCTCGAGATCATCGACAGCGTCGTCGGCACCGGCGCCTCCCCCAAGCCCGGCCAGATCTGCGTGATGCACTACACCGGCTGGCTCTATGAGAACGGCAAGAAGGGCAAGAAATTCGACTCTTCCGTCGACCGCAACGAGCCGTTCGAGTTTCCGATCGGCAAGGGCCGCGTGATCGCCGGCTGGGACGAGGGCGTTGCCACCATGAAGGTCGGCGGCAAGCGTACGCTGATCATCCCGCCGCAGCTCGGTTACGGCGCACGCGGCGCCGGCGGCGTGATCCCGCCGAATGCGACGCTGATGTTCGACGTGGAATTGCTCGGGGTGAAGTGACGGCAGGTACCAGCGCGAACAAAAAGACCGGCCTTGCGGCCGGTCTCCTCGTTTTCAGTCCCGCTCGTTTTTCAGTCCCGTGCGCCTTACTCTGCCGTGCGCTTGGCGTTCGCCGCGGCGCGATCGATCGCTTCCTTCGCGGCGTCCTTGGCATCGCCCATGGCCTGCTGGCCCTTGCCCTTGATCTCCTGCACGGTGCCTTCGCCCTTCATGCGATCGGAACCGGTGGCCTCGCCAATGCCCTGCTTGGCCTTGCCGATCGCCTCGTTGCTGGCGCCCTTGATCTTGTCGGTCGTGCTACCCATGAAAATCTCCTTCCATCTTGGTTGCAAGGACAACGCCACGCGCCTAAGAGCGTTCCGATTTTGGTATGGCTTGATGCCGCGGCTTTGGTTAGCCTGCCGTGCACGGAACCAATGGAAAGCAGACACATGAGCGGCCACGACCAAACGCACTCTCATCATCACGATCATGACGATCGCTGGAAACATGACGGCGTGCGCGTGATCCCCGGCAACCAGCTCGATCCCAATGTTCCCTCGACGCCTGGCATGGACCGCAAGGCCGCGATCAATTTCGCGCGCGTCGGCGCGCAGAAATTGTGGGCCGGAACGGTCAGCATCAAGCCTGATGCGAAGACCGGCGCGCATCATCACGGTCATCTCGAAAGCATCATCTTCGTCGTGAAAGGCAAGGCGCGCATGCGCTGGGGCGAGCATCTCCAGTTTACTGCCGAAGCCGGCCCCGGCGACTTCATCTACGTGCCACCTTACGTGCCGCACCAGGAGATCAACGCCAGCCCCGACGAGGTTCTGGAATGCGTGCTGGTGCGCAGTGACGGCGAGGCGGTCGCGATCAATCTCGACATCGAGCCGGTCGAGAAGCCCGAAACCGTGCTGTGGATCGACCCCGTGCACCGCGATCCGAACGAGGCGAATTGAACTGATCTCTCTCCGCCGTCATTGCGAGGAGCGAAGCGACGAAGCAATCCAGCATCCTTCCGCGGATGCATTTCTGGATTGCTTCGCTGCGCTCGCAACGACGGAGAACTCGGCTGACGCCTTCCGCTACGTCTGCTAGGCTTCGCTGGAGCCTACATGAAGACGAGGCGACGGAGGTCATCATGGCGAAGCCCGATCATTTGCTACCGCGGCGTAGACTGATCAAAGGGGCAGGCGCGAGCATCGTAGGTGCCGCGCTCACCAACGCACTCCCCGTCGCGGCCGCCGATCAACCCTCCGACATCTGGTCCAGCGAATACTGGGCCAAGAAGGGCGATGTGCCCTTGTGGATGTACCGCAAGCGGCTCGGTGCGCCCAAGGCGGACGAGGTGGCGCGGCCGGTCGTGGTGTTCGTGCACGGCTCCTCCGTCACCTCGCGGGTGTTCGATCTCAGCGTGCCCGGCAAGGGCGAATACTCCACCATGAACGAGTTCGCCCGCTACGGCTTCGACTGCTGGACGCTGGATCACGAGAACTACGGCAAGTCGGGGCGTACCTCTAGCAATTCAGATATCGCAAGCGGTGTTGCCGATCTGAAGGCCGCGGTGGAGGTGATCACGCGCGAGACCGGGCACAAGAAATTCCATTTCGTCGGGGAGTCCTCGGGTGCGTTGCGGGCCGGCGCTTACGCCATGGTCGCGCCAGAACGCATCGACCGGCTGGTGTTCGCGGCCTTCACCTACAAGGGCGAGGGCTCGCCGACGCTGACCAAGCGCGCCGAGCAGGTCGACTATTACCGCACCCACAACATGCGCAAGCGCGACCGTGAGATGATCCGCTCGATCGCGACTCGCGACAAACCAGGCACCAGCGATCCCGCCGTCATGGACGTGCTCGCCGAGGTCGAGCTTCAGTTCGGCGATCAGATCCCGACCGGCACCTACCTCGACATGACGGCCAATTTGCCGGTGGTGGACCCGGAGAAGGTGCTCGCACCGGTGCTCCTGGTGCGCGGGGAGTTCGACGGCATCGCGACCGTCGCCGACCTCGAGGCGTTCTACAACAAGCTGCCGAACGGCGACCGGCAATTCGTCATCCTGCCGGGAACCGCGCATTCGGTGGTGCTGGCGATCAATCGGGCGCTGTTCTGGCATGCCACGCGGGCATTTTTGACGATGCCGACGCCGATCGCGACCTGACGAAAAATTGCGCGCGGGCGTTCGGTGCGACAGAACCCCGCAGTGTGACAGTCCGAAAAATATTCGGAAGCCGTGTCGGATGGCTGCTGGGTCATCCGTCCTTGGGCAGAACCCCGCCCAAGGAGCTTCCGATGCCCAGGATGATCTTCGTCAATCTGCCGGTGACCGATCTCAAGCGCGCAACCGTCTTTTACGAGGCAATAGGCGCGACCAGGAACCCGCAATTTAGTGACGACACGGCGTCCTGCATGATCTTTTCCGAGACCATCTACGCGATGCTGACGACCCACGACAAATTCCGCCAGTTCACGCCGAAGCCGATTGCAGATGCAAAGATCTCGAACCAGGCGCTGTTCTGCTTGTCCGCCGACAGTCGGAGCGAGGTCGACGATATCGTCGGCAGGGCCGAGGCTGCGGGCGGGGTGGCCGATCCCAGCCCGAAGGACGAATACAGCTTCATGTACGGCCGCAGCTTCGAGGATCCCGATGGTCATATGTGGGGTGTGAACTGGCTGGACATGGCGGCGGCGCCGACCCAGCCCGGCATGGCGAACGCCTGATCGAAGCCCAGAGGATCGAAGAGGAGCATTCACGATGTCCAAGCTCGTGCCCTGCATGTGGTTCAACGGCGATGCCGAGGAAGCCGCCAAGTTCTACGTCTCGCTCGTTCCGAATTCGGCGATCACGCACGTCCAGCGCAACGTTTCAGACAATCCGTCCGGCAAGGAAGGCTCCGTGCTTGTCGTCGAGTTCACGGTGGCCGGCCAGCCCCTGGTCGCGCTCAACGGCGGCATGAAGATGGAATACACCCACGCGCTCTCGTTGATGATCCATTGCGACGACCAGGCCCAGGTCGACAGCGTCTGGAGTGCGTTCCTGGCTCATGGCGGCAGTGAAGGGCAGTGCGGCTGGCTCAGGGATCGCTACGGCGTGTCCTGGCAGGTGGTGCCGAAGGTGATGTTCGAATTTCTGTCGAGCCCGGACAAGGCCGCCGCCGCACGCGCGATGCAGGCGATGATGAAGATGGTCAAGCTGGATGTGGACGTTTTGCGCCGCGCATTCGAGGGTAAGTCCGCGGCGTGACCTCAAGGCAGGTGCAGTAGGGTGGGCAAAGGCGCGTTCGCGCCGTGCCCACCATCTGTCCTCGATTAAGAGAGATGTGGTGGGCACGCTTCGCTTTGCCCACCCTCATATGGGGCGTTTTGAGTCAAGGCTGTTGCGGGAGAATGGGTCAGGGTTTTGCTCTGGGAGGGCGGCGCGCGGAGCCATGCGTAGCGCAGCGCGGCGACGGGGCCCCAAGCGAGGATTGGCTTCCGACGATTGCAGCAAATCACTGCATCACCTCATATCCGGTCGGATCGTGTAATCCGTACCCACATTCCGCATGCTTGCGGTGAGGAAGCCGAGGGGGATGAGACCCATCTACAAAACGGTTTGGTTGGCCCTTGGGTGGCACGGTCATCATCCATCCTCAGGGGACCGCAGCTAAGCTGCTGGCCGCACTGACTGCGAGGTTCGGTTCTAAGCCTTCATCGTCGCCTGGTCCGGAACGATCCCGGTGGAGAGATAACGCCACAGTGCCACGATCAGCTTGCGAGCCAGCGCGACGATGGCGATGCGCCTGGCACGCTTGCCGGCGTTGGCGGTGCGGGTACGGAACCATTGGCTGAGCGCGCTGTCCGGCTGATGACGAAGCCAGAGCCAGGCCAGTTCGATCGCCTTCAGACGAGCGCGATGATTGCCTGCTTTGCTGATGCCCTGCTCGAGATCAATGCCGCCGCTCTTCCACGGACTGGGCGCCAAGCCGCAATAGGCGGCGACCTCGCGTCGGTTGCGGAAGTCCTTGTAGAACAGCTCGTTCACCAGCGTTGCACTGAAGGCCGGGCCAAGCGCCTTGAGCCGTTGCAAGAGTTGGCGCCGTTCGCTCATCGCAGCAGGGACCGCAGAAGCCTGCGCAGCGTGTGCCTGCTCCAGCGCCGCAATTTGCTCCCGCACCAGCATCAGGCGCGCATACTCGCGTTGGACCTCGGCCAGAAGATGCGGCGGCAGCGGCTGCCCCTGCCAGTCCCGCTGCTGCTCCAGCCAGGCGAGCCAGTTCCGCCGTCGCGGAGTATCGACAGCCATTCCCAACAGGCGCAGCAACGCCTTGATCCGGTTGCTATGGGCCGTCTGCTCCTTGACCAGACGATCGCGCTCGCGGCTCGCGCGCCGCGCATCCTCTTCCGCCACGCTCGGGACGCGTACGATCCGGACCACCCGCGGCTCGCCCCGCAAATAGGCCATCAAGGTGCGCAGCATCAGTTCGCCGTCGATCCGGTCCGTCTTCGCCCGACGCGATCGCTGCTCCACCGCAATGCTGGCCGCATCGAACACGAAGTTGGTGATCCCGGCCGCCTGCAGCAGCCGGTGCAGCCAAAAGCCGTCATAACCGGCCTCGTAGCAGCTCACCACACCTGGCGCCCACCCCAGCTTCTCGGCCGCCCGAGCCCTGACCTTCTCGATCAGGCCCAGTAGCCCGGCGTGATCGCCTCCCTCCAGCTTGTGGCGCGAGAGCCGGTCGCGATCCGGACTGTGCAGCGTCACCAACCAGGTCTTCTGACTCAGTTCGATCGCAACAAAAATTGTGCCACTATGCCCGGCGGTGGGCGTGCTCTCGGTCGATGCTTGCATCAGACTCTCCGATGGTTCGAGTGTGGTAACCCAAACCTACCGGATAGGGCTCGCTCACCGCCCCATGGAATCTACAAGACTATGCCTCGGTGAGGCGTCTCAGTAATTAATCCGCAAGCCGACGCCGCCGTGGATGGTGTTGCCGACGGGCTGCGGGCCGAGCGTGCCGTTGGCGAAGAGGTCGACGATCCACCCTTGCGCGAAGCGGAAGCCGAGGCGGCCGCCATATTCGAACCAGCCTTGATTGCCCATGGTCGGCACCACCGTGCCATTGCCGGTGACGGTGGCGACGATGCCGGAATGGGCGCCGAACGACTGCACCCAGCCGCCGTTGACGTTGGCCTCGACCGTGCTGCCAAACAGATGCGTCCATTGTCCGCCGAGCTTGACGAGGCTGGTGCGGTCGGTGCCGCCCGCGATCGTCGCATCGAACGGATTGATCGCGACGGTCGGATCGCTGTAGCCGGACACGCGCTGCCACAATTGCCAGAACTCGACGGAGGCGGCGACCTCGTCGCGCGGCGACAGCCGGCTCATCCAGCCGGCCCGGCCGTAGACGGCGTAGTTCGAGCTGTCGGTCGAGCCGGTCACGGTGACCGCGCCGAGGCTCGATTGATAGCTGCGGGTGTAGCGTGCCTTCTCCCAGGGCGTGAGCACCGTGCCGATGTCGAAGAAGGGGCGTGACGAGCCCCAGTCGGTGAAATCGTAGCGCAGCGCAAAGGCGCCGATCGGCGCGCTGGTGATGTGGTAGCCACCCTCATTGTATTGCGTATAGGCGAGGCCCGCGAGCAGCGACAGGTTGCTCGTGAGCTCCTTGCGGCCATGGACTCCGGCGGAGAACGAGCCGGCCGAGCCGAAGGCGCTGATGCAGTCGCTGCAATTGACCTGCTCGTTGACACCAAGCAGCACCGAGCCGAGCACCCGGTTGGTGATCATCTGGTTGAAGCGCTGGTTGGCGAGGTCGCCGATCGAGCCGGCGCTGGAGTCGGCTCCGGTCGGCCCATTGCCCGGACTGTTCGTCGTCGTCGTCGGCGTAGGCGACGGAGACGGAGACGGCGTTGGCGTTGGCGTTGGCGTCGATGTCGTCGTCACGCACTCGCCGTCGCAGCTCGCCGCTGCGGCCGGGCGCGCGTCCGCGCAGAGCAGCGCAAGAGTGGCGCTTGCGGCCAGCGCGACGGCGAGAAGCAGGCGATGTGGCCGGAATATCGCCATGGTCACCGTCCGCACAGCATGCCGTCATCATGGACGGCGGGCGTGATGGTGGGAGAGGCGTCGGCATATTGGTTGACCGAGCAGAGGCCGGCCGCCGCGGTGCAGGTCGCGGCAAAGGTCCAGGGCGGCGTGCTTGTCTTGGTGATCCTGGTCTTGCCGCCGGTCGAGGTAATGATCGCGGTATCGCCCGGCTGGGTAAGCTGGATGCACTGGAAGCCTAGCGTGCAGACGCTGGCAGCGCCTTCCTGCAGCACCACGACCGAGCGGCCGCGCTGGGAGAGGATGTCGAGCGTGGTGCCGCGTACGCCGATGGTCGCCAGCGGCGTCGTGATCTTGTAGGCGGCCTTCTCCGAATGCCCGGTCACGAATCGGAAGGCGCCGGTCGTCATCTGGATCGCGACGTCGCGATAGCTGTGCTCGTCGTTGAAGACGGTGCGGTCCAGCTTGAGCGTGGCGCTCGGTCCGAGTGACAGGTTGGTGCTGTCGGCCATGACGAAGCGCGCCGCGCTATCGGCACCGGTGCGCACGGTCTCGTCGCGTAGCATGCTGTCGCCGACGTTGATCTGCGTCGCCGTCGCCGCGACGCGAACGACTTCCTTCTGGATCACCACGGCTTCGCCGACGCGCGTCTGCGCTTGTGCGGCGGACGCCGTGCAAGAGAGAGCCGCAAGCAATGCAGGAAGAACAACGCGAAATCGCAAAATCATCTCATAGCCGATCGATGTGTCCCGTATCGTACCGGATCGCTCTCGCTTGCGATGTGGTATAATTATCACAAGTAGCGCATCACGAGCGTCATGGTTAGTGACAGTTGCGCCAGAATGCGTTCAATGCGCTGAGCAAAGATATTTTTCTTCGCGGTGAAGCAGATTTGCCACGCAAAACATCCGCACAACGACAGCACCAAGTGACTTCTGCGTCGCTGATGTCGCGGAGCGCAGTGATCCCTGTCGTTATTTTCCTAGTCGCGCATCTCGTGCTTCTGATTGGCGTCTCGACGCCGGACAAATTCGTGTTCGACGAGGTGCATTACGTGCCGGCCGCGCGGCAGATGCTCGAGCCGGTCATGCCGAAACCCGTGCTCAA
The DNA here is from genome assembly GCF_024199885.1 of Bradyrhizobium sp. CCGUVB23. NCBI lineage: Bacteria > Pseudomonadati > Pseudomonadota > Alphaproteobacteria > Hyphomicrobiales > Nitrobacteraceae > Bradyrhizobium > Bradyrhizobium sp. CCGUVB23. Next base: position 1,327,658 of record NZ_JANADQ010000001.1, on the reverse strand, counting down.
TCCGATGCATCCGCCGCTGGCAAAGGAGCTTATCGCGCTGTCGATCGCGGCCTTCGGCGACAATTCGCTGGGCTGGCGCTATCCGGCAACGCTGTTCGGCGCGCTCGCGGTCGTCGCCGTCTATCTTTGCGGCCTCGCGCTGTTTTCGGCCGAAGGCCCCGCGATCGCGGCGGCGCTGATCGCTTTCTTCAACCAGATGTTGTTCGTACAGTCGCGCATCGCGATGCTCGACATCTTTGCGCTTGCCTTCGGCCTGCTGGCGTCGGCGGCCTTCATGCATGGCTTTCGGAGAGAGCGACCGCACCGGTTGTTTGCGCTGGCCGGCGGATTGTTCGGTGTTGCCGCCGCCTGCAAATGGAGCGGCCTGTTTCCGCTGGCGGCCTGCATCGTCATCGTCGCGGCGATCCGCTTGATGCAGAGCTGGCGCACGCTGTTTGCCGACGCGAAGCCGACCGACTGGTATCGGCCCGACCTCTGGCCGGATTTCAGGGCGCAGCATTTCGCGCTCTGCTTCGTTTTGTTGCCGGCGGTGTTCTATCTCGCCGCGTTCCTGCCGCTCTACGGACTGGCGCCATCCGATCTGATCGAGGCCCAGCGGCGCATCTTCGCCGACAACACCACGACCGCGATCGCCGGGCATACCTATATGAGCTCATGGCCGTCCTGGCCGTTTCTCGTACGTCCGGTGTGGTTCCTGTTCGACAAGGTCGGCGACAACAGCATCTCCGCAGTCGTTTTCCTCGGCAATCCCCTCGTGCTGTGGCCGGCGCTGCTCGCGCTGGCGGTCGTGTTGCGCGACTTCATCGTCACGCGGCGCTGGGATGCGTTCCTCGTCTCGGCATTTTATTTCGGGCCGTATCTTGCCTGGGCGCTGCTGCCGCGCACGCTCGGCTTCATCTACTACTATCTGCCGGCCGCGACCGCGTCCTCGCTCGCACTGGTCTATGTGCTGCGACGTGACAAGCTTCCGCCTTGGGTGCTGTGGGCCTATGTCGCGATCGCAGCCATCGGCTTCGCCGTCATGCTGCCGATCTCCGCCGCCTTCGTCGGCACCTCGATGCAGAACTTCAACCGGCTGATGATCTTCCAGAACTGGATATGAAACTCGCCCGCCGCGGGCGCGGCGGGCGAGTTTTCGAATCGGACGCAGCAATCACTTCGAGGCTGTCGTCTTGGTTTCCATGTTCACGACCTGGACGCGACGGTTGACCGGGTCGGTGCCGTTCGCGGTGTCCTTCAGCTTGGTCTTGCCGTAGCCGACGGTGACGAGGTCACCGGAGCTGAGGCCGTAATTCTGGACCAGATACTTCTTGATGGTATCGGCGCGCTTCTCGGAGAGATCCTGGTTGAAGGGATCGCTGCCGATCGCATCGGTGTGGCCGGCGACCACGAAGGTCGAGCCCTTCAGCGCCGGGTCGGACAGCGCCTTGCCGAGCGCCTGCACCGACCCCATTGAGGTCTTGGCGATGTTGGCCGAGTTGTAGTCGAACTGGATCTCCAGATCGATCTTCGGCTTGCTCGCCGCGAGCTCGGCGATCTGCTCACGCTCGCCCATCGACAGCGACCGGGTCTGCCGGTTGCGCACGGTGTTGAGGAAGCTCGCCTCCTTGGCCTGATTCGGGGTGTCGGTCTGTGGACCGGTGGACAGCCCGCGGGTCAGGGGCTTCGACTTCAGCGCATCTAGGATCTGGTTGGCGGTGACGTTGTTGTCGCCGGCGAGTGCCAGGCCCGCCGTCAGGGACAGCGCGGCCGAGATGGTAATCGCCTTCAATCCGAAAAATGTGTTGAAACGGGTCATTGTCGTAAATCCTCGCTATGACGCCTGATGGCGATTTGATGCTGCGAGCCTAGGTCAGGTTCAAACACCCTGATGTGATGCGGATCACATTCAGAAAGGATTGATCTCGATGCTTATTCTAGCGCCGGAGCCGGTCAGCATCCAATCGCATGTAGGTCCACGGCAGCGGCCGACCACCGACAAGACAGGGACGTTTGCGTTGGTCGGGAAGCACGCCTGTCTATTCGAGCTTCGAAAGAGCGCTGCGGATCGACCGTCGACTTTTCCCGGCGGCCTCTTCGGCGGCATATGGGCGGATCGTTCGGCCGCCGCTGACGAGCAAACAGGCGAAGCAAAGGCGGCCCGATCCGGGCCGCCCTTCGTTTTGGACACCCTCGCTCGACGATGGTCGCAAAGCGGTCGTCGCGCGGCCCGGCTGCGAACAAGAAATCGGCCAGATAGGCGCCTAGCAAACCCCTTCACCCCGGAAGAAACGCTAGCCCCGCGAAGGGAGCCGGTTCGGAACAGTGCCAAGGCCGAGTGACTATCAGTTCAATCGTGGCGGCCCGCCGGATCGGACGACTTCGCAGAGTTCAATGCCGATCTATATCGGCGCGGCGATGATCGCGGTCGCGATCCTGCTGTCGACATTGGTCACGGGTCTCACCAATCGCTATGTCGGCCTGGAAGGCGTGACCGAGGACAATATGTGGCTGGTCGATCGCCTGACCGGCAGCGTCTATCGCTGCCAGGCGACCGACCGCGGCAAGGCCGCCTGCGAGCCTGATGTTGCGACCGGCAGCATTGGGGACCGTCCCAAGGGGGCGAAGCGCGGGCCTTGAGCCGGGCCCTCCTTGCACTGCAGCAATGAAAGCGTCCTTCTCCGCGAAACGCTCCTCGCAGACAATACGTAGTTGCGAAGGCCGGCACGACGCCGGTTTCGTTTTACTTGAGGAGACTTTTCGATGAAGACTTTGCTGACCGCCGCCGCCTTTGTCGCACTAGCGCTTTCGCCCGCTTCGGCGAAGATGATGGCCTGCACGAGCGCCAATATGGGCGCCACGCTGACGACAGTGGCTGCCATGCCCGATGGTTCGTCCAAGATGGGCATGAACAAGGAAATGGCGATGGCCAACACCGACATGAGCAACGGCAAGATGCCCAGTGCCTGCAAGCACTACATGAAGGCGCAGATGATGAAGTAGCACCGGCCTTCGTGCCGGGGCCGGCCGCGCTGTCAGCAGGTGGCAGCGCGGCTTTTTCGTTGCTGTTGTTTCTTTGCTTGCTTGCGAATCCCGCTACATTGCCGCTCGCAATGTCCCGCACGCCCAAACCACTCCCGCTTCAGACGTCACAGGCGCGACAGATCTGGCTGCACGCGCAACGGCTCGATACCCGCGAGCCCTTTGGCGCGGGCGCGCAAGCGGTTGCCGATGCCATCGCCCATCTCGGCTATGTGCAGATCGACACCATCAACGTCATCGAGCGCTGCCATCACCACATTCTCTACAGCCGCATCCCGTCCTATCGCCGAGCCGACCTGAGCCACGCCCAGAGCGTCGACAGGAGCGTATTCGAATACTGGACGCATGCGCTGTCCTACGTGCCGTCGAGCGACTTCCGTTTCTTCCTGCCGGCGATGCGCGAGCACCGCCGCGAGGGGCACAAATGGTTCGCGTCGGTGACGGCGGCCGACATGCGCAAGGTAATGCGGCTGGTGCGGGCTGGCCCGCTGACGATCCGCGACATCGAGGATGACGTCCTCACCGAGAAAGAGCATCTGTGGCAGAGCCGCAAGCCCTCGAAGCGGGCGTTGCAACTCGCCTTCTACACCGGCGTCGTCACAATCAGCGAACGCCAGGGCATGCTCAAGACCTATGAACTGATGACGCGCCATTTCGGCTGGGACAAGCTGCCGAAGCCGGCCTCAGCGAAGGACGGTATCACCTACCTGCTCGACCGCGCGCTGCGCGCTCAGGGCGTCGTGAGCCTCGATTCGATCTGCCATCTCGACGCGCCGAGCAAGAAGGCGGTGGCGCGCCTGATCGCATCACGGGTCCGACGCGGCGAACTCGTGTCGCTTGCTTTGGAAGGCGCGGCCAAGCAGGAGCATTGGGCGCCGCCGTCGGCGCTGGAGCCGGGCGAGGGGGCACCGCCCGATCTCGTGCACATCCTCTCGCCCTTCGATCCCCTGATCATCCAGCGCAAGCGCACCAATCTCATCTTCGGCTACAATCACCTCTTTGAAGCCTATGTGCCGAAGGCCAAGCGAAAGCTCGGCTATTTCGCGCTGCCGGTGCTCGTCGGCGACGAGATCGTGGCCGCGCTGGACCTCAAGACCGATCGGCAAAACAAGAAACTCCTGATGCAGAAATGGACCTGGGTCGGCAACGGCAAGAAGACGGCCGGCCGCAAGGAGCTGAAGCGCAGGATCGAGGACGAGCTCGATCGCTTCGAGCAGTTTCAATTGGCTGAGGAAGTAGCGGCTTCGTAGGGTGGGCAAAGCGAAGCGTGCCCACCGCTTATGTTTCGTTGAGGCAAGATGGTGGGCACGGCGCTAGCGCGCCTTTGCCCACCCTGCGATCTGATCGAGCCAGGCGCCGACAACAATACCCACGACATAGGCCAAAACATTCCACAGCGAAAAGATCCGCCCCAGGAGCAGCGCGCCGGCGGTCGTGAGGCGGAACGCATCGAGCCACGGTGTATGCACCAGCCGGGACAACTCGACCAGAACCGCAATCGCCGTCGCAATGGCCGCAATCTTCGTCCGTGTCAGGTGTGGTAGCACGGCGCCGACCAGCAAAAACACCATGGTCGCCCATAGCAGCGAGCCGCCATACTTCACGACGAAAGCGGGCAGCCCAAGCGGAAAGCCATACCAGCGCAGGGTGAGGCCGCAGGCGATCACGACGAGAGCGAGGGCGGCGCGGACCAGCGATACCTGCAAAGGCGCAACAGGGGTGGTCGATTGCGTTCCGTGCATTGCTCGCTCCATTGACTCTTTCGCCGCGATGCTCAAAACCGCCCTCGGACCTGAGAAAAGCAACAACCAAGGGGGACGCCATGAGCCAGACCACTACCTTTGCCGGTTCCGCAGGCACTGCCAAGAACCCTAACAAGAGCGCGGTCGAGACCTCGACCATCCGCGCCATCTCCTGGCGCCCGATTCCTTTCCTGGTGCTGGCCTACTTCTTTTCCTATCTCGACCGCGTCAATCTCGGCTTCGCGGCGCTGACCATGAATGCGGAGTTGAAGTTCACGCCGCTGATCTTCTCCTGGGGCGCCGGCATCTTCTTCATCGGCTATTTCATCTTCGAGGTGCCGAGCAACCTGGCGCTGGAGAGATTCGGCGCGAGCCGCTGGATCGCCCGCATCATGGTGACCTGGGGCGTGATCTCGGCGCTGATGGCGACGGTCAACGGCGTCACCAGCTTCTACGTCCTGCGCTTCTTGCTCGGTGTCGCCGAAGCCGGCTTCTTCCCCGGCATCATCCTTTATCTCACCTATTGGTACCCTGCCGAATATCGCGCGCGCTTCCTCGCGGCCTTTGCCATTGCGGTGCCGGTCTCGACTGTGATCGGCGCGCCGATCTCGGGCCTCCTGCTCGGGCTCGACGGTGTGCTGGGCCTGCAGGGCTGGCAGTGGCTGTTCATCATCGAGGGCGTGCCGTCGGTGCTGCTCGGCATCGTCACCTGGTTCTATCTCACCGACAAGCCGGAGAAGGCGGATTGGCTGTCGGCCGAGCAGAAGGCGTGGCTCAAGGCCAGGCTTGATTCGGAAGTCGCAGCCAAGCAGGCGGTGAAGCACCTCTCGCTCGGCGAAGCCTTGTCGTCGCCGAAGGTGATAGCGCTGAGCCTGATCTATTTCGGCTTCGTCGGTGCGCTCTACGGCATGCAGTTCTGGCTGCCGCAGATCGTGAAGGCTTTTGGGCTCACAAATGCGCAGACCGGCTTCGTCACCGCGATTCCGTACCTGTTCGGCACCATCGCCATGATCCTGTGGGCGCGGCATTCCGATGCCACGCGCGAGCGTGTGATGCATGTCGGTGCGCCGCTGCTGCTCACTGCCGTCGCGCTCGGCGTCTCCTCATATCTCACCGATCCCACCCTGACGATGGTGGCGCTGACGGTGGCCGCGATCGGCGTATTCTGCTGCTTCGGCGTGTTCTGGACCCTGCCGACCGCCTGGCTCTCCGGTATGGCGGCCGCCGGCGCCATCGCCCTGATCAACTCGATCGGCAATCTCGCCGGCTTCGCCGGGCCCTATTTGATCGGCTGGGTGAAGGAAGCCACCGGCCAGACCTCGACCGGCCTCCTGGTTCTCGCGATCCTGCCCCTGATCGCCGGCATCCTGGTGTTCGTCGGCGGCCACGAGAGCAAGCACGAGTTCGCCGAGCACGGGCGGTAGCCTTCATGCGTCGCCCTGGCGAAAGCCAGGGCCCATACCCCGCGGCCCCTCTTGGGGCAGGTGGGGAGACGTTTCTTTCAACAACAGACTTCAGGGGTAATGGGCCTTGGCTTTCGCCAGGGCGACGGGAGGGAGACCCACTACTATCCCCTAACGCTCACGTTTTTCTGATGACTGACGATTATTGACTTTTATCAGTGATTAGTCGACATTTCTCCGGAACACAGCCGCAGGAGTGTCCGATGTTCGTCCGGTCGATTTTGTCGAGCTATTCCAGGCTCTTGGCAGGTGCTTCGCTGGCCCTGATGGCCGTGGCGCTGGCCGGATGCAATGACACCGTGGCGCAAAAGGCCGAGCCACCGCGGCCGGTTCTGGTCGCAACCGCCCATTACGAGGCCGACACGCCGGAGCGCAGCTTCGTCGGCACCATCCGGCCCCGGATCGAGAGCGACCTCGGTTTCCGGGTCGCCGGCAAGGTGGCCAAGCGCCTGGTCGAGGTCGGCCAGACCGTCGAGGAGGGCCAGCCGCTCGCAACCCTCGATGAAGTCGATCTGAAGCTTCAGGCCGAGCAGGCCGTGGCCGAGCAGACTGCAGCGACCGGGGTGCTGGCCCAGGCTGCCGCCGCAGAGCAACGTGCCAAGGACCTCAAGGCCAAGGGCTGGACCACCGACGCGCAGATGGATACGAGCCGCGCGGCCGCCGACGAGGCCCGCGCGCGGTTGAATCGCGCCGAGCGCTCGGTCGAGCTGACCAAGAATTCCCTTTCCTACGCGACGCTCAACGCCGACGCCCGCGGCGTCGTCACCGCAACGCTGATCGAGCCCGGCCAGGTGGTCGCCGCGGGCCAGGCTTCGATCCGCGTCGCCCGCTTTGCCGAGAAGGAAGCGGTCGTCGCGATCCCTGAGACGCTGGTCGGACGCGCCAAGTCGGGCGTCGCCAGCGTCACTCTTTGGTCGGAGCCGAACAAGAAGTACGCCGCCAAGCTGCGCGAGATCGCGCCTGCCGCCGATCCGGCCACGCGCACCTATCTTGCGAAATTCTCGCTGCCGGAAGCCGACGACAAGGTCGCGCTTGGCATGACCGCGACGCTGACACTGTCGGATGCCGCCACCGAGCGCGTCGCGCGGCTGCCGCTGTCGGCGCTGTTCAACGAAGGCGGCAAGCCCTCCTTCTACGTCGTGGACGACAACGGCGCCGTCGCGCTGAAGCCGGTCACGGTGAAATCCTACGAGAGCAACGACGTCGTCATCGCCAGTGGCGTGGAAGAGGGCGCGAAGATCGTCGCGCTCGGCGTGCAGAAGCTCGATCCGAACCAGAAGGTCCGGATCGTGTCCTCGCTGTCGTTCTAATACGGTCCCGTCATTGCGAGGTGAGTTTCGGCCGTCGCGCGAATGCGATGGAAGAAGCGGCGAAGTGATCCAGAACCTGCCCAGCCCCCTGGATCGCTTCGCTACCTCGCAATGACGGGTTGAACAGGGTTGGTTGTTTTGTTTTTGGCAATTGGGTCATCTTTGGAGAGAGTGCGATGAAGCGCTTCAACCTTTCAGCCTGGGCCGTCAGCCATCCGACGCTGGTCCTGTTCCTGATGATCGTGCTCGGCGCCGCCGGCTTCTTCTCCTATCAGAAGCTCGGCCGCGCCGAAGATCCGTTCTTTACGGTGAAAGTGGTCAACGTCTCGGTGATGTGGCCGGGTGCGACCGCGCAGGAGATGCAGACCCAGGTCGCTGATCCCATCGAGAAGAAGCTTCAGGAGCTGCCCTATTTCGAGAAGGTGCAGACCTACTCGAAGCCCGCCTTCACCGCCATGCAGGTGACCTTCCGCGACAACACGCCGCCGAAGGACGTGCCATATCTTTTCTATCTCCTGCGCAAGAAGCTCGTCGACGTGCAGGGCCAGCTGCCGTCGGGCATTCTCGGCCCCGTCGTCAATGACGAGTTCTCCGACGTCGATTCCATTCTCTACATGATGACCGGCGATGGCGCTGATTATGCGCAGCTCAAGAAGACCGCAGAAGGTTTCCGCCAGCGCCTCCTCAAAGTTCCCGGCGTAACCAAGGTCGACGTGTACGGCACGCAGGACGAGCGCATCTATGTCGAGTTCTCGCATGCGAAACTCGCGACCCTCGGCATCACGCCGCAGGCGCTGTTCGATTCGCTTGCCAAGCAGAACAACGTGACCCCCGCCGGCACGGTCGAAACGTCCTCGCAGCGCGTGCCGCTGCGCGTGACCGGCGCGCTCGACGGCGCCAAGGCTGTTGCCGAGACGCCGGTCGAAAGCAATGGGCGCGTCTTCCGCCTCGGCGACATCGCAACCGTTACCCACGGTTATGTCGATCCGCCCAGCTTCGTCGTGCGCCAGGAAGGCAAGCCCGCGATCGGCATCGGCGTCGTCACTGCTAAGGGCGCCAACATCCTCGAGCTCGGCAAGGACGTCGAAAAGGCGACCAGCGAATTCATGAAGGCGGTGCCGCAGGGCATCGACGTCGAGCTGATCGCCGACCAGCCCCACGTGGTCGAGCATGCGGTGGGCGAGTTCGTGCACTCCTTCGTGGAAGCGCTCGCGATCGTGCTGTTCGTGTCCTTTGTTGCACTCGGCTGGCGCACCGGCATCGTGGTCGCCCTCTCGGTGCCGTTGGTGCTCGGCATCGTGTTCATCGTCATGAACTCGATGTCGCTCGACCTGCACCGCATCTCGCTCGGCGCGCTGATCATCGCGCTCGGCCTTTTGGTCGACGACGCCATCATCGCAGTCGAGATGATGGTAGTGAAGATGGAGCAGGGCTGGGACCGCATCCGCGCGGCATCCTTTGCCTGGGAATCCACTGCGTTTCCGATGCTCACGGGAACGCTGGTCACGGCCGCTGGCTTCCTCCCCATCGGCTTTGCCAATTCGGCGGTCGGCGAATATGCCGGCAGCATCTTCTGGATCGTGGCGATCGCGCTGGTCGCGTCCTGGTTCGTCGCGGTGATCTTCACGCCCTATATCGGCGTCAAGCTGTTGCCCAACATCAAGCTGCACCACAACCACGATCCGCACGCGGTCTATGAGACCCGCATGTACCGCGGCCTTCGCGCCATCGTGCAATGGTGCGTCAACCACCGCATCACGGTGGTGGTCGCGACCGTCGGCGTCTTCGTCGCCTCGATCGTCGGCTTCGGCCATGTGCAGCAGCAGTTCTTCCCGCTGTCCGAGCGGCCCGAGCTGTTCCTCCAGCTCCGCCTGCCGGAAGGCACCGCCTTCAACGTCACCGAAAAGGCGGTGAAGGATGCCGAGAAGCTGTTGAAGGATGACCAGGACATCGCGACCTACACGGCCTATGTCGGGCAGGGTTCGCCGCGCTTCTGGCTCGGCCTCAATCCGCAGCTGCCGAACGAGGCCTTTGCCGAGATCGTCATCGTCGCCAAGGGTGTCGAGGCGCGCGAGCGCATCAAGGCGAAGCTCGAGAACGCCGTTTCCGACGGCGCGCTCAACGAAGCCCGCGTCCGCGTCGACCGCTTCAATTTCGGTCCCCCGGTCGGCTTCCCCGTGCAGTTCCGCGTGATCGGCCCCGATCCCAACAAGGTGCGCGAGATCGCCTACCAGGTCCGCGACGTCATGCGTCAGAACAAGAACGTCAAGGACGTCCAGCTCGACTGGAACGAGCAGTCGCCGTATCTCAAGCTCGTCGTCGACCAGGACCGCGCGCGTGCGATGGGCCTCACCCCGCAGGAGGTCTCACAGTCACTTGCGATGCTGATCTCCGGAGCGCAGGTCACGACCGTGCGCGACGGCATCGAGAAGGTCGGCGTGGTCGCCCGTGCGATCCCCTCCGAGCGGCTCGACCTCGCCCATGTCGGCGATCTCACCATCACCTCGCGCAATGGCGTTGCCGTGCCGCTCCAGCAGATTGCCAAGATCGAGTATTCCCACGAGGAGCCGATCCTGTGGCGGCGCAACCGCGACATGGCGATCACCGTGCGCTCCGACGTCGTCGACGGCGTCCAGGCGCCCGACGTCACCAGCCAGATCACGCCGAAGCTGCAACAGATCAAGGACTACCTCGAGCCGGCCTACCGCATCGAGCCGGGTGGCGCGTTCGAGGAATCCGCCAAGGGCAATGCCTCGATCTTCATCCTCTTCCCGGTGATGGTCATGGTGATGCTGACGCTGTTGATGATCCAGCTCCAGAGCTTCTCACGCCTGATCCTGGTGTTCCTCACCGCGCCGCTCGGCATCGTCGGTGCGTCCCTCGGGCTCAACGTCGCCAACCAGCCGTTCGGCTTCGTGGCGCTGCTCGGCCTGATCGCGCTCGCCGGTATGATCATGCGCAACGCAGTCATCCTGGTCGACCAGATCGAGACCGACGTCTCCCATGGCCTGACCCGGCGCGAGGCGATCGTGGAGGCGACCGTCCGGCGCGCGCGTCCGGTGGTGCTGACCGCGCTCGCCGCGATCCTCGCCATGATCCCGCTGTCGCGCTCGGCGTTCTGGGGCCCGATGGCGATCACCATCATGGGCGGATTGTTCGTTGCGACCTTCCTGACGCTCCTGTATCTGCCGGGCCTCTACGCCCTGTGGTTCCGCAAGAGCCTCGACGAGGCTGGAACGGCCGAGCAGCCGGAGGTTGCGCCGCAGCATGGCAGCGATGCCGAGCCCGCATTTCCGCTTGCTGAAGCGGCTGAATAAATGAAGAGTGAGTTTTGACGAGTCCTGACAGATGACACTGGTTTCGGAACATATCGAAGGCGACACCCGGGAACGCATCCTCGAGGTGGCCGAGCGGCTGTTCCGCCAGATCGGCTACCAGAAGACCACTGTCGGCGACATCGCCAAAGAGCTCCGGATGAGCCCGGCCAACGTCTATCGCTTCTTCGAATCGAAGAAGGCGATCCATCAGTCGGTGGCCCGGGCGTTGATGGGCGAGGTCGAACTCGAAGCGCAGCGGATCGTGGCCCAGCCCGGTCCGGTGCGCGACCGCTTCCGGCAGCTTCTGACCACCATCCATCGCATGAACACCGAGCGCTATGTCGGTGATTCCAAGCTGCATGAGATGGTCGAGATCGCGATGCAGGAGGATTGGGACGTCTGCGTCGCCCATATGGAGTGCATCGCCTCGATCATCGGCCAGATGATCGCGCAAGGTGCCGCCTCCGGCGAATTCGAGGCGCCGGACCTGCAACTGGCCTCGCTCTGCGCCTGCACAGCGATGATGCGCTTCTTCCATCCCCAGATGATCGCTCAATGCGCCACCAAGCCGGGCCCCACGATCGATCAGATGATCGATTTCGTCATCGCAGGCCTGTCGCCGCGTCACTGACGCGTGGTGCAATTGCCCCTATAAGCAAGCTGGACGTCAGTCTGGGATCGGTCTTGCGGACCTACCCCGGAATGACCGGGCGATTGGCGCGCAACACGGACCAACAAACTCCGTCATTGCGAGCGCAGCGAAGCAATCCAGGATCCCGCCGCGGAGACAGTCTGGATTGCTTCGCTGCGCTCGCAATGACGATCAGGGAAAAAGCAACGTGACCGAGAAAGACCTGCACTTCTACGAGCCCGCCAAGGGCCATGGCCTCAAGCACGATCCTTTCAATGCCATCATCGCGCCGCGGCCGATCGGCTGGATCTCCTCGCGTGACGCCACGGGCCACGTCAACCTCGCGCCCTACAGCTTCTTCAACGCCTTCTGCTACACCCCGCCGATCATCGGCTTCTCCTCCACCAACTGGAAGGACACCGTCGGCAATATCGAGACGACGAAGGAGTTCGTCTGGAATCTCGCCACCATGGACCTGGCGAAGCAGATGAATGCGACCGCCGCCCACGTCGCGCCCGAGGTCGACGAGTTCAAGATCGCGGGGCTGTCAGCCGTGCCTGGCAGGCTCGTCAACGTGCCGCGCGTCGGCGAGAGCCCGGTCGCCTTCGAATGCAGGGTGTCCGACATCGTGCGCCTCAAGGGCGCCGATGGCCGGCAGGCCGATGCCTGGCTGACGCTCGGCGAGGTCGTCGCCGTCCACATCGACAAGGCCTTCATCAAGGACGGCGTCTACCAGACGGCTGCGACTCGTCCGATCGTCCGGGCGGGACGGCGCGGCGACTATTTCGAGATCAAGCCGGAAAACATGTTCGAGATGGTCAGGCCGGATTAGGTCTTCCGTCATTCCGGGATGCACCGACAGGCGCAGGCCCGGAATCCATTCATCTACAATCTCTGCGGTTCAATGGATTCCGGGCTCGCGCTTTGCTGCGCTCCGGAATGACGGTGTTGATATTTGCGCTTTCGGCTAAGCTAGGCACCCATCAATACCTGGAAATTTTCAAACGAGAGAGGCATGACCGAACAGACCAGCACCGAACCCCGCGGCGATCTCTGCATCCGCACGCTTGCGATGCCCGCCGACACCAACGCCAATGGCGACATATTCGGCGGCTGGCTGCTCAGCCAGATGGACGTCGGTGGCGGCGTGTTCGCCTCGAAAGTCGCGAAGTCGCGCACCGTGACGGTCGCGATCGAAGCGATGAATTTTCGCAAAGCGGTCTACGTCGGCGATCTCGTCTCGGTCTACGCCACGCTCGTGCGCGTTGGGCGCACCTCGCTCACGGTGCGTCTCGAAGCCTGGGCGCTGCGCCGCGGCGAACAGCATCCGTTCCTCGTCACCGACGGCAACTTCACCTATGTCTCGATCGATGATCACGGTCGCCCGCAGACCGTCAACCGCACCGCGCCGCCGATTGCGACGTAAGCGCGCGGAGCCTTAACGCATGTGTTGCCTTAACGCATGTGGTGATCGTGCGCCGCGGATGTCGCGGCTTCGCCAAGAACAAGTCACAAAACGGATGAGGTCGCAGCGTACTCCATTGCGTGTCGATTCGGGGTGGAAACGGCCGCATGCCCATAGGAACCATTGGGCAGGAGCACCGTTATTTGCCCGCACTCGAGGAATCACGGGCAATGCCGGACAGCTACATCATTGAAGTCGATTCACAGACAGCAGGTATCGTCGTACGCAACCCGGAAGGATACCGCTTCTTCGCTTCCTCCCACCGCTTCAACCGCCTCGAAGGCCAGATCTTCCGCAACGCACGCGAAGCGGAACGCGCCGCGCGGAGGTTGGTGAATGGAGATTTGAAGGAAGCGGCGTGATTGGAATTTATGCCGTGGAATCCGCGCGCCCGTTGCAGGGCGATGCAGCATCCTCAGGTCATTCCGGGCTCGCGCCTTACGGCGCGCCCCGGAATGAAGTGAATTACATCAAAGCTTCGTCGCGGCGCGCGACAGCAGCTTCCAGTCGTCGCCCTGCTTCTGCCAGTTCATCAGGATGTGAAGGTTGGTCGGCACTTTTTTCCCATCGGCCGCCATCTCCTGCTCGGCGATCCAGTGGAAGCGCACGATCGCGGCGGGGCCGACGACCTTGATGGTCGGGTCCTTGTACTCGATCGACAGGAATTTCGATTTTCCATCCGTGGCGTTGGCGATGAAGGTCGCCTTGTCCTCGACCTTGCCGCTGGAATGGCTGTAGCTGAGATCGTCCCAGCAGAGCGCGCCGAGCGCCTTTGGATCCGCCGCAATCTGGGCGAGACGAAAAGCCTCGACCTTTTTCGCAACCGCCTCATCGTCCACTGAGGCGGCCAGCGCGGGAGCCGCGCCGAGAGCGGCAAGTGCCAGGGCCGAGACGGCCAGTTCGCGCCGATTGATGGTCATCGTTTTCTCCTTTTTGCTCTTGCAGGTAGTGTTGCAGCCGCGCGCCGATTTGTCGAGTGTGCTCACTCGTCATTCGGGCCGCAGCGTGTGCGATTGGATGGATTCCGGGCCCGCGCCTTGCGGCACGTCCCGGAATGACGGACGAGAAATTCTCGGCTATTAGTGCGCCCCGGCGAAGAGGAATCATTTGAAATGTCGCAAACCACGGGCCAGGCTCTGCTGTTCGACATCGACGGCACGCTCGCCGATACCGACGCGCTGCATCGCGAGGCGTTCAACCAGGTGTTTGGCCCGCGCGGTCACGTGTTCGATCATGCACGGTTTTCGAAGGAGTTGCAGGGCTTCTCCAATGTGTCGATCGGGGAGCGATTCTTGAGCGACGTGTTGCCGGAGCGGCGCGCAGCGATTCTCGACGAGAAAGAGCACATCTTCCGCACGCTGGTGGCCGGGCAGATCAAGCCGGTACCGGGCCTGATGGCGCTGCTCGACAAGGCGGACGCGACGGGCGTTCCCATGGTCGCCGTCAACAATGCACCGCGACTGAATGCGGAGATGCTGCTGTCGGGGCTCGGCATCATGGATCGCTTCAAGGCGATCGTGATCGGCGACGAACTGCCGCACGGCAAGCCGCATCCGCTGCCTTATCTGGAAGGGCTGCGCTTCGCCGGTGCCGCCGCCCATGCCTCGATCGCGTTCGAGGATTCCCGCTCCGGAATTCAATCGGCCTCGGCCGCGGGCATACCGACGATCGGCATGCGGACCTCGCTCAGTCACGACGATCTTGTCGCTGCCGGCGCCGTCGCCTCGGCCCGCGCTTACGATGATGACGCCCTGATGAAGCTTGTCGCGGCCGCCATGAAGTGGTGAGGGCAGGGCGCCGGCGCGCCGTCGTTAACTTTACCGCGCTCTCTCGTTGACCTCGGCGTCGAACCGCCGCACCATGCAGAACTCTGATGTGAGGTTGCCGCCCGTGACCGGATTGACCCATCGCCAGGCCGAAATCCTCAACATCGCCCGCGCCTCGGGCCGGGTGATGGTCGAAGAGCTCGCGCGCCGTTTCGAGGTTTCGGCGCAGACCATCCGGAAAGATCTCAACGATCTCTGCGAGCGCCGCTCGCTGACCCGGATCCATGGCGGCGCTATCATCGCCTCGGGCGTCGAAAACCTCGCCTACGAGGCGCGGCGCTTCGTCGCCGCCGACGAGAAGAAGGCGATCGGCGCTGCGGCCGCCTCGCTGATCCCGAACGGCTGCTCGCTCTTCATCAACATCGGCACCACGACGGAAGAGGTCGCAAGCGCGCTGACCTCGCACGAGGACCTGCTCGTCATCACCAACAACCTCAACGTCGCGATGCTGCTCTATCGCCATCCCCGCATCGAGGTGGTGGTCGCCGGCGGCACGGTGCGGCGCGCCGACGGTGCGGTGGTCGGCTCGACCGCGACGCAGCTGATCGGCCAGTTCAAGGTCGACTACGCCATCATCGGTGCGTCCGCGATCGATGAAGAAGGCGCGCTGCTCGACTTCGACTATCGCGAGGTGCAGGTCGCGCAGGCGATCATCGCGAATGCGCGCAGCGTGATGCTGGTCGCCGATTCAACAAAGCTCCGCCGCAGCGCGCCGGTGCGCATCGCCCATATCAGCCAGATCCAGACCTTCGTTACCGACCAGGAACTGCCCGAGCGTCTCGCCACGATCTGCCACAGCAAGGGCATCGAGGTGGTCGAGGCGATGCCGAAAGGCTCCCCCGAGGACGACGCTGCAACGGAGCCCACTCAGGATTCCGCGCCCGAAGCGGCGCCGGTGGTGCGGTTGAGGTAGCGGGCCGATGCTTCCGCATCGTCACGGCCGGGCTGGTCCCGGCCATCCACGCCTAGCCCCGTGGCACAAAGAAACGTGGATGCCCGGGACAAGCCCGGGCATGACGATCTCTTTTGGATGGTCCATGTGAGCCGACCCAAGGGAGGGTACTGCCCACCGTTTCATCCTGTTGCCCAGCAAAAATCACCGGTTTGCCCACGAAAAAAGTTCCATTTTCGCTTTCTTTCGCCTTGCTTTCGTTTTCGGTTCTGATCTAATCGAAAGCGAAAGCAAAATCGCCTAAGCGAATGGGCGATCGCCGGGGGATGCGTCAGTTGGAGCGTGTTTTCGACCTCGCCATCATTGGAGGCGGTGTTAACGGTTGCGGCATCGCGCGCGATGCGGTCGGCCGGGGCAACACGGTTTTCCTGTGCGAAATGAACGACCTGGCTAGCGGGACGTCGTCCTGGTCGACCAAGCTCGTGCACGGCGGCCTGCGCTATCTCGAATATTACGAATTCCGCCTTGTCCGCGAAGCGTTGATCGAGCGCGAGATCCTCTGGGGCGTCGCGCCCCACATCATCCGTCCCCTTCGTTTCGTTTTGCCGCATCACGCCGGCCTGCGCCCGGCCTGGCTGCTCCGCCTGGGCCTTTTCCTCTACGATCATATCGGTGGCCGCCATCTGTTGCCGGCAACCCGTTCGGTCGATCTGACCAAGGACGAAGTCGGCCGTCCGCTGATCCCGAACCGCTATTCGCGCGCTTTCGAATATTCCGACTGCTTCGTCGATGACGCCCGCCTCGTCGTGCTCAATGCACGCGATGCCGCCGACAAGGGCGCCGACATCCGCACCCGCACCCGCGCCACCGAGATCCGCCAGTCCGACGGCGTATGGACCGTCGGCCTGGTTGATACCATCACCGGCGCGCGCTCGACGATCCGCGCTCGCGCGCTGGTCAATGCCGGCGGTCCCTGGGTCGAGGACGTGCTCGGGCGCGGCGCCGGCGTGAACGCGAAGGCAAAAGTCCGCCTGGTGCAGGGCTCGCACATCGTCGTCAAAAAACTCTACGACCACGACCGCGCCTACATGTTCCAGAACGCGGACGGCCGCATCATCTTCGTCATTCCCTACCAGGACGATTTCACGCTGATCGGCACCACCGACCGCGATTATGACGGCGACCCCGCCAAGGTGAAGGCGACGGCCGAAGAGATCCAGTATCTCTGCACCGCCGCGAGCGAATATCTCGCCAAGCCCGTGAAGGCTGAGGACGTCGTCTGGACCTATTCCGGCGTGCGCCCGCTCTATGACGATGGCGCCAGCGAAGCCAAGGCTGCGACCCGCGATTACGTGTTCGAGCTCGACACGCCCGGCGGCGCGCCGCTGCTGTCGATCTATGGCGGCAAGATCACGACCTACCGGCGTCTTGCCGAGGAGGCGCTCGAGCGTCTCGCGCCCTATTTGCGCAGCGCCAAGGCGCGCGAGGGCTGGACCGGCAAATGGCCGCTGCCCGGCGGCGACATGGACGTGTCGGCGGTCGACGCGCTGATCGCGGACCTCCAGCGCGGCTATCCCTTCCTCTCCGTCGAGCATGCCCGCCGCCTGGCGCGGGCCTATGGAACCCGCGCCATCAAGCTCCTCGGCGACGCCAAGTCGGCGGCCGATCTCGGCCAGTCCTTCGGCGCCACGCTGACGGAACGCGAGGTGCGCTATCTCATGAACAACGAATGGGCGGTGACCGCCGAGGATATCGTCTGGCGGCGCTCCAAGCTTGGCCTGCGACTAAGTGCCGATCAGATCGCGGCACTTGACGACTGGATCGCCAGCCATGCCGTGCCGCAAAGTCCCCTGCTCGAAGCGGGAGGACGCTCATGACCGTCACACTGGATCACGTCAGCCGTTCCGTGGACGGCGTTCCGCACATCAGCGACGTCTCGCTGACGCTCGACGGTGGCACGCTCAACGTGCTGCTCGGGCCGACGCTGTCGGGCAAGACCTCGATCATGCGGCTGCTCGCAGGCCTCGACAAGCCGACCACGGGCAGGGTGCTCGTCAACGGCAAGGACGTCACCGGCATCGACGTGCGCCAGCGCTCGGTGGCGATGGTCTACCAGCAGTTCATCAACTACCCCTCGCTCACGGTCTATGAGAACATTGCCTCGCCGCTGCGCGTGCAGGGCAAGCCGCGCGAGGAAATCGAGAAGCGCGTCGCGGAGGCCGCAAGGCTGTTGCGGCTCGAGCCGTTCCTGAAGCGCACGCCGCTCCAGCTTTCCGGCGGCCAGCAGCAGCGCACCGCGATCGCGCGCGCGCTTGTGAAGGGCGCCGATCTCGTGCTGCTCGACGAGCCGCTCGCCAATCTCGACTACAAGCTCCGCGAGGAGCTGCGCGCCGAGCTGCCGCGCATCTTCGAGGCCTCGGGTGCGATCTTCGTCTATGCGACAACGGAGCCGTCCGAAGCGTTGCTGCTCGGTGGCAACACCGTCTGCATGTGGGAGGGCCGTGCGCTCCAGATGGGCGAGACCTCCAACGTCTACCGCCGCCCGCAGACGCTCCGCGTTGCGCAGGTATTTTCGGACCCGCCGCTCAATCTGGTCGGCATCGAGAAGAAGAACGGGCAGGTCGCATATGCCGGCGGCAGCTTGGCGCCGGCCTCCGGCCTTTACGCCGGACTCGCCGACGGACCCTATCGCGTCGGCTTCCGCGCCCACCAGCTCGGGCTCGCCAATGGCCAGACCGATCGCCACGCCTTCCACGCCACAGTGACGGTGACCGAGATCACCGGTTCGGAGAGTTTCGTGCATTTGACCCGCGACGGATCGAACTGGGTTGCGGTGCTGCACGGCGTGCACGAGTTCGAGCCCGGCCAGACGCTCGATGCCGTGCTCGATCCGCAGGATGTCTTCGTGTTCGACGCGGCCGACCGCCTGGTCGCCGCGCCCAGCTCCATAAATACGTGAGGGAGGTGCGCCATGGCCCGCATTGACCTCGTCGATCTCGCGCACTCCTACGGCGGCAATGATGCGCCGGCCGAAAGCTTTGCGCTGAAGCCGGTGACCATGACCTGGCGGCAAGGCGGCGCCTATGCGCTGCTCGGGCCCTCAGGCTGCGGCAAGACCACGCTGCTCAACGTCATCTCCGGCATCATCACGCCCTCGCGTGGAAAAATCCTGTTCGACGGCAAGGACATCACACCGCTGTCAACCCAGAAGCGCAACATCGCCCAGGTGTTCCAGTTTCCGGTGATCTACGACACCATGACGGTGGGGGAGAACCTCGCGTTTCCGCTGAAGAACCGCGGCGTGCCCAAGGCCGATATCGACAAGCGCGTGACCCAGATCGGCCGCCTGCTTGACCTCGAGCCATATCTGAACCGCAAGGCGACGCGGCTCACGGCCGACGCCAAGCAGAAGATCTCGCTCGGCCGGGGCCTCGTGCGCAACGACGTCGCCGCCGTGCTGTTCGACGAACCGCTGACGGTGATCGATCCCGAGCTGAAGTGGCAGCTGCGCTCGAAGCTGAAGGCGCTGCATCGCGAGCTCGATCTCACGATGATCTACGTCACCCACGACCAGACCGAAGCGCTGACCTTCGCCGACACCGTGGTGGTGATGCATGACGGCCGCGTGGTGCAGAGCGGTACACCGGCGGAGCTGTTCGACAAGCCCGCGCATACCTTCGTCGGTTACTTCATCGGCTCGCCCGGCATGAACATCATGCCTGCGGAGGTGAAGGGCCGCGAGGCGCGGATCGACGGCCACGTCATCGCGCTCAACCGCAGCTACGACCATCTGCCCGCTGGGGCCAAGATCGAGATCGGGGTGCGGCCGGAATTCGTCGACGTGGTCGCGCCGGCTCCCGGGCTGCTCACCTCGAAGATCGACCGGATCGATGATCTCGGCCGCATCCGCTTCGCCCGCGTGCGCGTCGGCGATGCCAAGCTCGCTGCCCGCGCGCCGGGCGGTTTCACCAGCTCCGACGGCTGCGCCGGACTGAAATTCGATCCGTCGCATGTCCACGTCTATGCGGACAGCCTTCTGGTGGAAGGAGCCGCCTGATGGACAAGACCATTAATCAAAAAGCCTGGTTCCTGGTCCTGCCGGTGTTCCTGGTCGTCGCCTTCTCCGCGGTGATCCCGCTGATGACGGTGGTGAACTATTCGATGCAGGACACCTTCGGCAACAACCAGTTCTTCTGGAACGGCGTCGGCTGGTTCAAGGAGCTGCTCGACCCCTCGACCGACCTCGGCGGCCGCTTCCTGGCCTCGCTCGGCCGCAACCTGTTCTTCTCGCTGGTGATCCTCGCGATCGAGGTGCCGCTCGGCATCGTCATCGCGCTGTCGATGCCGCGCGAGGGCTGGACGGTGGCGGCCTGCCTCGTGATCCTCGCCCTCCCGCTGCTGATTCCGTGGAACGTCGTCGGCACGATCTGGCAGATCTTCGGCCGGCCCGACATCGGCCTGCTCGGCTACACGCTGAACAGTCTCGGCATCAACTACAACTACGTGTCGAACGAAATTGACGCCTGGGTCACCGTCATCGTCATGGACGTCTGGCACTGGACGAGCCTGGTTGCGCTTCTGTGCTATGCCGGCCTGAAGTCGATCCCCGACGCCTATTACCAGGCGGCGCAGATCGACGGCGCCTCGCGCTGGGCGGTGTTCACCGCGATCCAGCTCCCGAAGATGAATCGCGTGCTGCTGATCGCGGTGCTGCTGCGCTTCATGGACAGCTTCATGATCTACACCGAGCCGTTCGTCGTCACCGGCGGCGGTCCTGGCAACTCTACGACCTTCGTCTCGATCGAGCTCGTCAAGATCGCACTCGGCCAGTTCGATCTCGGCAAGGCCGCGGCCCTGTCGCTGGTCTACAACCTGATCATCCTGATCGTCTGCTGGGTGTTCTACACCGTGATGACCAATGCCGGCGTCGAGCGCAAGACGCAGGCGGAGAAAGAGCCTGCGGCGGAGCTCAAGCCCGCCGGTGCGCTCCAGCCCGCGCATGCGCTTCAGCCCAAGGAAGGAGTGGCCTGATGCACTCGATCCCCGGCCGACGCGTCATCATGGCGCTGTTCCTGATCTTCCTGCTGTTGCCGATCTACTGGCTCGTCAACATGAGCTTCAAGACCAACAGCGAGATCGTGTCGACGATGACGCTGTGGCCGCACACTCCGACGCTGCAGCACTACAAGCGCATCTTCACCGACGAGAGCTGGTATTCCGGCTACATCAACTCGCTGGAATACGTCGTCCTGAACACCATCATCTCGATTACCGTGGCCTTGCCGGCGGCCTACGCCTTCTCGCGCTATCGGTTCCTCGGCGACAAGCACCTGTTCTTCTGGCTGTTGTCGAACCGCATGGCGCCTGCTGCGGTCTACGCGCTGCCGTTCTTCAACCTCTATTCGGCGATCGGCCTGTTCGATACGCCGTGGGCGGTTGCGCTCGCGCACTGCATCTTCAACGTGCCGCTCGCGGTGTGGATCCTCGAAGGCTTCGTGTCCGGCGTGCCGCGCGAGATCGACGAGACGGCGTTCCTCGACGGCTATTCCTTCCCGCGATTCTTCGTGAAGATCCTGATCCCGCTGATCGCAAGCGGCATCGGCGTCGCCGCTTTCTTCTGCTTCATGTTCTCCTGGGTCGAGCTCCTGCTCGCGCGCACGCTGACCTCGGTGCAGGCAAAGCCCATCGCGGCGATCATGACGCGCACGGTGTCCGCGGCCGGCATGGACTGGGGGCTGCTGGCTGCCGCCGGCGTGCTCACCATCATTCCGGGCGCGCTCGTGATCTGGTTCGTCCGCAACTATATCGCGCGTGGTTTCGCGCTCGGCCGGGTGTAAGGAGGCGACCATGGAATCCATCGCATGGATGGCCTGGACGATACCAACCGCGATCTTCTTCGCCGCGCTCGCCTGCACGCTTGCGGTGATGACGTGTCTCGCCGCGGTCTATCCCGAGGCGGAGCGCGTCGGGGTCCTGCGCATTCCGACCACGCGCGGCGATCGCCTGTTCATCTCGCTGATCGCGGCTGCCGTCATCCATCTCGCGTGGATCGGCCTCGTCGGCACCGACACGATCGGCACGCTGCCGATCGGCGAGGAGGGTTTTGAACTGTCGAGCCTGTGGCTCGCATCAGGAATTTCGCTTGTCACGGCCGCGCTCATATTCCGCACGGTCTGAAGCTCGCGAAGAAGACCAGATCCGGGGTCAACCCGGGCCTGTTAGAGTTTGTCGCTGCAACGGAGGAACAACATGCGACAGTTTAGGAGAAGGAAAGGTCCATTGACCAAGATCAGCTTTCTGACGGTATCTAGTGCCGCAGCTATCATTGCGGCTGCATTCGCGACCTCGGCGCCGGTTCGCGCCGCCGATGACGCCACGATCCAGAAGTGGATCGCGGAATTCCAGCCCTCAACGCTGTCGAAGGACGACCAGAAGAAGGAGCTCGAGTGGTTCGCCAAGGCCGCCGAACCCTTCAAGGGCATGGAGATCAACGTCGTCTCGGAGACGATCACGACTCACGAATACGAGTCGCAGACGCTCGCCAAGGCGTTCACCGAACTCACCGGCATCAAGCTCAAGCACGACATCATCCAGGAAGGTGACGTCGTCGAGAAGCTGCAGACCCAGATGCAGTCGGGCAAGAACGTGTACGACGGCTGGATCAACGACTCCGACCTGATCGGCACGCATTTCCGCTACGGCCAGACCATCGTGCTGTCGGATTACATGACCGGCGAAGGCAAGGACGTCACCGATCCGATGCTCGACGTCAACGACTTCATCGGCAAGTCGTTCGGCACGGCGCCGGACGGCAAGCTCTATCAGTTGCCCGACCAGCAGTTCGCGAACCTCTACTGGTTCCGCTACGACTGGTTCACCAACCCCGACTACAAGGCCAAGTTCAAGGCCAAGTACGGCTACGAGCTCGGCGTGCCCGTGAACTGGTCCGCATATGAGGACATCGCCGAGTTCTTCACCAACGACATCAAGGAGATCAACGGCGTCAAGGTCTACGGCCATATGGACTATGGCAAGAAGGACCCCTCGCTCGGATGGCGTTTCACCGACGCCTGGCTCTCGATGGCCGGCAACGGTGACAAGGGCATTCCGAACGGTCTGCCGGTCGACGAATGGGGCATCCGCATGGAAGGCTGCCGTCCGGTCGGCTCGAGCGTGGATCGCGGTGGCGACACCAACGGTCCGGCCTCGGTCTACGCCATCTCGAAGTATCTCGACTGGCTGAAGAAGTATGCCCCGCCGCAGGCGCAAGGCATGACCTTCTCCGAGTCGGGTCCGGTGCCGGCTCAGGGCAACATCGCCCAGCAGATCTTCTGGTACACCGCCTTCACCGCCGACATGGTGAAGCCGGGCATTCCCGTGATGAACGCGGACGGTACGCCGAAGTGGCGTATGGCTCCGTCTCCGCACGGCTCGTACTGGAAGGAAGGCATGAAGCTCGGCTACCAGGACGCCGGCTCGCTCACGCTGCTGAAGTCGACCCCGGCTGACCGCCGCAAGGCGGCCTGGCTCTATCTCCAGTTCATCGTCTCCAAGTCGGTGTCGCTGAAGAAGAGCCATGTCGGTCTCACCTTCATCCGTGAATCCGACATCTGGGACAAGTCGTTCACCGAGCGCGCGCCGAAGCTCGGCGGTCTGATCGAGTTCTACCGCTCGCCCGCGCGCGTGCAGTGGACCCCGACCGGCAACAACGTGCCTGACTATCCGAAGCTCGCGCAGCTCTGGTGGCAGAACATCGGCGATGCGTCGTCGGGTGCCAAGACGGCGCAGGCCGCGATGGACTCGCTCGCTGCTGCCCAGGACGCCGTCATGGAGCGTCTTGAGAAGTCCGGCGTGCAGGGCGCCTGCGGTCCGAAGCTCCACAAGAAGGAGTCGGCCGAGTTCTGGTTCGCGAAGGCCGAGAAGGACGGCACCATCGCGCCCCAGCGCAAGCTCGCCAACGAGAAGCCGAAGGGCGAAACGATCGACTACGACACGCTGATCAAGTCGTGGCCGGCCACCCCGCCCAAGCGCGCGGAAGTGAAGTAAGCCTCGCGCATCACGTCATCCAACATGAAAGGCCGGGAGCGATCCCGGCCTTTTTCTTTTGCGCTGTACAAGTACACCGCCTCCACATCGTCATTGCGAGCGAAGCGAAGCAATCCAGAAATGCATCCGCCGCAGCAGTCTGGATTGCTTCGTCGCTTCGCTCCTCGCAATGACGGCGTGTGTTGAAGCGCCGAGTATCCTCAACGTCGTCCTGGCGGACGCCAGCACTGTCTCCATCGCGGCGCATCGATCGACACCCGCTTGACTCCGCCCGGCCTCAAATCCATGATCAGCATAATGCGATTGAAATAATCGCATAGCAATTAAGATCAAACAGGCGGTCGGGGCCACTGGCGGTCCCATCCGGGAGGCCGGTTGATGGCATTGATCGAGGCGTTCAAGCGCTTGCTGGGCGACACGGCCGTGCTTGTTCGCGAGGAGGATCTTGCGGGCCTCACCGAGGATTGGCGCGGTCGTTATCGTGCGCCGGCGCTCTGCGCCGTTCTGCCGTCCACGACCGAGCAGGTCGCTTCCATCGTTCGCCTCTGCGTCGAGAGCGGCACGCCCGTGCTGCCACAGGGCGGCAACACCAGCCTGTGCGGTGCCGCGACGCCGACCGGGCAGGGCAAGCCGCCGGTCATCATCGCGCTGACGCGCATGCGGCGGATCAGGTCGATCGATCCCGTCAACAACACCATGGTGGTCGATGCCGGCTGCGTACTGGCCACGATCCAGGAGACCGCGGCAGCCAGCGGGCGGCTCTATCCGGTGAGCCTCGGCGCCGAGGGCTCCTGCCAGATCGGCGGCAACATCGCCACCAATGCCGGCGGCACCGGCGTGCTGCGCTATGGCAATACGCGTGACAACGTGCTCGGTCTCGAGGTCGTGCTGCCGGACGGCGCGATCTGGGACGGCCTCTATGTGCTGCGCAAGAACAACACCGGCTACGACCTCAAGCATCTCTTCATCGGCTCCGAAGGCACGCTCGGCATCATCACCGGCGCGGTGCTGAAGTTGCATTCGCTGCCGACCGCCGAGGCCGTCGCCTGGCTCGCGGTCGACAGTCCGCAGCAGGCGCTCGACGTGCTCGGCCTGTTGCAGGCTTCTTGCAATTCGCGGCTTTCCGCTTTCGAACTGATGAACGCCAAACAGATCCAGCTTGTCCTTGAACAGGTGCCGGGCCGCCGTTGCCCGGTCGCGCAAGTCGATAGCTGGCATGTCCTCGTCGAACTGTCCGACACCGGCGATGCGGGGGCGCTCAACGCCACCATGCAGGCGGTGCTCGAGCGCGCGTTCGAGGCCGGCTTGATCAGCGACGGCGTCGTCGCCGCGAGTGAAGCCCAGCGCAAGGCGATGTGGCTGGTGCGTCACAGCGTGTCGGAAGCCAACAAGAAGGCGGGCGTTGGGCTGACGTCGGACAGCGCCGTTCCGGTGTCAGCGGTGCCCGCTTTCATCGCGCAGGCAATGAGCGCGGTGCACGCGATCATTCCGGATCTGCCGTTTGTGGTCGTCGGCCATATGGGCGATGGCAACATCCACCTCATTCCCTTCTTTGGCTTTGCCGAATGGGATGCCCTGCCGGACCGCGACGCGGTCGGGGAACGCGTCCGCCATGCGGTCAACGATGTTGCGGCATCGCTCCGCGGCACTTTCAGTGCCGAGCACGGCGTCGGCCGCACGTTGATGGAGCAGATGACCCGCTACAAGCCGCCGGTCGAACTCGCGCTGATGCGCGCCGTGAAGCAGGCCTTCGACCCGAGTGGGCTCTTCAATCCCGGCCAGGTTCTGCCGCCGCCATCTGCGGACGCGCACGTTTCTTCACCATCCATCGCAACATCGCATAGAGGGGACTGACCATGACGCATCTTCCGAAGATCATCGCCTCCCGCCGCCGCCTGCTGCTCGGCGCAGGTGCCGGCGCCGTCGCACTGGCTGCACCTTCGATCTGGTCGCCGTCCCGCGCCGCGGGCAGGCGCATCGTGGTGCGCGACGACGGCGGCATCTACACCAAGGCCTATGGTGCGGTGTTCTACCGTCCGTTCACCGAAGCGACCGGCATCGAGGTGGTCGGGGTGCAGGCCAATGCCGAGCCGGTCGCGCAGATCAAGACCATGGTCGATACCAAGAACTACACCTGGGACATGGCCAAGATTAGCTGGCCCGCGATCCTGCTCTTGACCACCGGCAGCAAGCAATATCTCGAAAAGCACGGCCTCGAATCCGAGCCCGTCATCAAGTCGATCCCCGCCGAATTCATGTCGCCCTACGGCGTCGGCACCAACGTCTACACCACCGTGCTGGCCTACCGCACGGACGCCTTCAAGGGCCGCAAGGCGCCGCAGTCCTGGGCCGACTTCTGGAACGTGGCGGAGTTTCCGGGACGCCGCGCCGTGCGCAAGCATCCGTTCGACACCATCGAGGAGGCCTTGATGGGCGCCGGCGTGCCGACCGCGCAGGTCTATCCGTGCGACTTGAACAAGGCGTTCGCCTCGCTCGACAAGATCAAGTCTTCCGTCGCGGTGTGGTGGACCAGCGGCGCGCAGGTCGAGCAGATGCTGACCTCGGGCGAGATCGATCTGCTGCCGACCTGGGTGTCGCGTCCCCAGGCCGCGCAGGCGGCCGGCGCACCGGTCGAGATCGTCTGGAATCAGGGTATCTGGGGCGGCGACAACTGGTCGATCCTCGCCGGCACGCCGAACGCGGATGCCTGCCGCGAGTTCATCAAGTTCGCCTCCGATCCGAAGCGCCAGGCGGCGCTGATGGAGTATTTCCCCGCCGGTCTCACGCAGCCGGAGGCCTTCAACTACGTCAAGCCGGAGCTCGCCAAGAACTGTCCGACCTATCCGGACAACATCAAGGCGGGCCTGAAGATCGATGCGAAGTTCTGGTACGACAACCAGGCCGCTGTCATCGAGCGCTTCAATAGCTGGATCCTGGCTTGAGCCTCGCGATTGGAGCAGGGCATGACCTCGTCGAGCTTGCGCGTCAAAGGCCTTACCAAGCGTTATGGCGACTTCGTTGCGCTGGCGCCGACCAGTCTCGATGTCGCGAAGGGGGAATTCCTCACGCTGCTCGGCCCTTCGGGGTCGGGCAAGACGACGCTGCTCAGCCTGATCGCGGGGCTCGCGCATCCGGACGAAGGTCAGATCCTGGTCGACGATGCCGATGTGACGCACAGCCCGGCCTATGACCGGGACATCGGCGTCGTGTTCCAGAACTACGCGCTGTTTCCTCACATGACGGTGGAGGACAACATCGCGTTTCCGCTGAAGATGCGGAAGGTCGCCGACGCCGACGCGCGCCGGCGCACGGCGGAGGCGCTGGAGACGGTTCGCCTGCCGCATGTCGCAAAACGCTATCCGCGCGAGCTCTCGGGCGGCCAGCAGCAGCGCATTGCGCTCGCGCGCTGTATCGTTTACCGGCCGGCGATCATCCTGATGGACGAGCCGCTCGGCGCGCTCGACAAGAAGCTGCGCGACCAGATGCAGCTCGAGATCAAGCGCATCCATCGCGAGCTCCTCACCACGATCATCTACGTCACCCACGACCAGGAGGAGGCGATGACGATGTCCGATCGCATCTGCCTGATGAACGCAGGCGCAATCGAGCAGCTCGGCACGCCGGAGGATCTCTACTTCCGGCCGCAATCGGTCTTCGTCGCGGACTTTCTCGGCGAGTCCAACCTGCTCAGCGCAACGGTGCGGCAGGTCGATGCGCAGGGGCTCGACATCGTGCTGGCCGACCAGACGGCGCCGTCGCGCGCGGTCGGCAACGGCGCGAGCTTCACGGCCGGCGAGCCGATCAAGCTCATGGTCCGGCCCCAGAACCTTCATGTGGCGGACGCGGCGGACGGCAAGCTCACCGGCAGGCTGGTCGACGTGATGATCAGCGGCAGCATGACGCGGCTCTACATCGCGCCCGAAAAGGCCGACATGCCGCAGCTCGTCGCGGCCTATCCGACGCGAGCGAGCGCAGCGCCTTACGAGATCGGCCAACGCGTTTCGCTCGGCTGGAATTCCGCGGATGCCGTGGCGATCCGCGACGGCAGGGGACACTGACGCCATGGCATTGGCCAAAGCGCCTGCGATCGAGTCGGGACAGCTCCGGACCGCGACGCGCTCTCGCGCCCGGTCGCAGGCCTGGACCTGGGCCGCGATGGGGGGCCCGCTCGTCCTGCTGCTCGTCCTCTTCCTGGTCTACCCCGTCGGCCAGTTGCTGCTGCTCAGCATCCACAACGACAGCGGATTCACGCTTGCGCCGTACCGCCAGCTCTTCGCCTCATCGGTCTATATCGATGTCCTCCTCATCACGCTGAAGATCTCGCTGGTGACGACGCTGGTGTGCGTCGTCACCGGCTACCCGATCGCCTATCTGATTTCCGTCGTCGGCAAGGAACGTAAGGCGACGCTGCTGTTCTGGGTGCTGCTGTCGTTCTGGACCAGTTTTCTGGTGCGCGCCTTTGCCTGGATCGTGCTACTCGGGCGCAACGGCGTCATCAACAAGCTCCTGCTGTCGCTCGGCATCATCTCGAGCCCGGCGAGCCTGCTCTATAATTTCGGCAGCGTCCTCGTCGGCATGGTGAACGCGCTGCTGCCGCTTGCCGTGCTGACCATGCTCTCTGTGATGGAGAACATCGACCGCAACCTGCCGCGCGCGGCGGCGACGCTCGGGGCGCGGCCGGGCATGGCGTTCTGGAAGATCTATTTTCCGCTCTCGCTACCCGGCGTCGCCGCGGCTGGCATCATGGTATTCGTCACCGCGATCGGCTTCTTCATCGTGCCGGCGCTGCTCGGCGGACGCCGCGAGACCATGATCACGCAATTGATCATCGACCAGGTCCAGCAGACCCTGAACTGGGGATTTGCCGGTGCAATCTCCGTGCTGCTTCTGATCGTCGTGCTCATCGTCTTTGCGGCCTACGACCGGCTGCTCGGCCTGTCGACGATGACGGGCGCGGCAGCGCCGCGCAGCGCGGCGCCCTCGCGCCTCGCCGGGCCTGTCCAGAGGATCGGCGATGCCGTGCTGACGCTGCTCGGCATGATCTCCGATCGCATCATTCTCGCGCTGCCGTCGCGCCGTCGCGACCGCAATCCGGATCAGGCGGGCCTCGGCTTGCAGGCCTTCGTCTGGACCATGCTGATCATCATCAGCGCGCCGACGCTCCTGATGATCCCGCTGTCGTTCGGCACCGGCGGCCTGAACTGGCCGCCGCAGGGATTTACGCTGCATTGGTATGAAACCGTGCTGCATTCGCCGGTATGGACCCAGGCGTTCCTGCGCTCGCTGCTGGTTGGTCTGGGGACGGGTGCGCTCGCCATGCTGATTGGAACGCCGGCGGCGTTTCTGCTGGTGAGGAGCAACATCCCCGGCAAGGCCGCCTGGCTCGCCTTCATCCTGTCGCCGATCGTCGTGCCGCGCATGATCATTGCGGTCGGCATGTTCTACGTGTTCGCGAGCATGGGCCTCGTCGGCAGCGCCTTTGGCCTCATTCTCGGACATACCGTCGTCGCGGTGCCCTACGTCGTCATGACCATGATGGCCGTGCTGCGCAACTACGACACGCGGCTCGACCATGCCGCGCAAAGCCTTGGCGCGCGCCCCTTTGCGACGCTGCGCCACATCACCTTTCCGATCCTCGGCGCGGGCATGTTCTCCTCGTTCCTGTTCGCCTTCGCGACCTCGTTCGACGAGCTCACCATCGCGTTGTTCGCGACCGGCGGGCTTAACGCCACGCTGCCGAAGCAGTTCTGGGACGAGGTGACGCTTCAGGTCTCGCCCGTGATCGCCGCCGTCTCAACCTGCCTGTTCATCTTCATGGGTCTCTTGATCTTCGTCGCCGAACGCCTGCGTCGGCGCGCTGCCGCAAGGTAGTCATCCCGCGTTCTAACCAGAGGTTCTCGTCATGCTCACTGCAAATCGTCTTCGCGGCCTGCTCCCCGCCATTCCGACCCCGGTGAAGGCCGACGACACGATCGACGCCCAGGCGGTCTCGGCGCTGTTTGCCTGGCTGCTCAAGCAGGGCATCGACGGCGTGGTGCCGCTCGGCGGCACCGGCGAATATGGTGCACTCGCGCGCGCCGAGCGCATCCGGATGGCGGGCCTGTCGGTGAAGGCCATGGCGGGCAGGGGGCCTGTGATCGCCGGCGTGCTCGACACCGGCTTCCACGACGCTCTTCAGGCGGGCAAGGAATTCGCCGCCGAGGGCGTGGACGGCCTCCTGGTCCTTACGCCATATTATACCAATCCGACTCAGACCGGCATTCGCGACTATTTCCTGCGCTATGCCGATGCCTCGCCCGTGCCCGTCCTGATCTACGAGATTCCCTACCGCACCCGGATCGCGATCGAGCCCAGGATTTTGCATGAGCTGTCGAAGCATCCCAACATCATCGGCATGAAGGCCTGTAATCTCGACATGTACCATTTCCTTCAGGTCGTGGCCGGCGTCGACGACAGCTTTGCAGTGCTCAGCGGCGAGGACAGCCTGTTCCCGCTGCATCTTGCGGGGGGCGCGACGGGCGGCATCGTCGTCACCGCCTGCCTGTTGCCGCGCGCGTGGCGACAGATTTACGAGACGGCGATTGCTGGTCGGACGGCCGAGGCACTGAGCCTGCATCGCCGTCTGATCCCGTTCATGAACATGGCGTTTGCCGAGACCAATCCGGGGCCGATGAAGGCGGTGATGGACATGGTCGGCGTCGACGCGCCACGGATGCTGGCGCCGCTGGTGCAGCCGGCGCCGGCGCTGGTCTCGGCATTCCGGGCCGAGCTCGGCAAGCAATTGGCGATCTCGGAAGGGGTTGCGTGAGGCAAGGGAATGGCAGATGACGCGTAGCGGCGAGGGCGGCACGAAGACGGTGCGCAAGGCCAGGAGCACTCGGAAAAGCGCCGGAAAGAGCGCCGAGCTGGCGCGCTCGTCGCTGTTCGTCGGCTCGACCGAGAAGGCCTTTCAGGTCCTGCACGCCTTCGATGGCCCGCGACGCTTCATGACGCTCGCCGACATCGCGCGCGCGGCCAATCTCGACCGCAGCGCCACCCAGCGCCTGGTCTATACGCTGGAGACGCTCGGCTATCTCAAGCGCATCGAGGGCACGCGCAATTACGGGCTGACCTCGAAGGTGCTGCAGTTCTCTCACAGCTATCTCAAGGCCAACGAACTTATCGACAAGGCCTCGCCCTATCTTCTCGACATGAGCCGTAATCTCGGCGAGACCTGCAACCTGCACGAGCTCGACGGCCACGAGGTCGTGTTCGTGGCACGCTTTCCCGGCCGGCACCTCATCCACATCGATTTCGTGATCGGAAGCCGGTTGCCGGCCTATTTCACGGCGTCCGGCATAGCCATCCTGTCGGCTCTTCCTGAGGAGATGCGGCAGGATCTGTTGAAGCGTACGCAACTCGAGCCCCTTACGCCGTATACGATTACAGATCCAGATAAGCTTCTGGAGCAGGTGCGCGTCGCCGCCACGCGCGGCTACTCGATCCAGATCAACCAAAGCGTCATGGGTGACATTTCCGTCGCGGCGCCGATCATCGACGAGCACGGCCGCGCGGTCGCCGCGGTCAACATCTCCGTGCCGACCACGCGCTGGACCAAGGAGCGCGCCGAGGCCGAGCTCGTGCAGCATGTCCATGTCGCCGCGACCTCGATCTCGAAGTCGAAATTCAACCGCTACGCCGCCTGATGCGGATGCTGCTGAATGCCGACGACTACCGCAGCCGTGCGCAAAAGTTCCTGCCGCGCGGCTTGTTCGACTATATCGATCGCGGCACGGAGGATGAGGTCGCGCTGAGGCGCCTGCGCGCCTCGCTCGACGAGATCACGCTCATGCCGTCGGTGCTGACCGGGCACGACGGGCGATCGTTCGACGCGACGCTTCTTGGACAGCACCTCGCAGCACCCCTGGTCGTGGCGCCGACCGCGCTCGCCGGTCTTGTCGCGCATGATGGCGAGACCAAACTGGCGCGCGCGGCCTCGCGCGTCGGCATCCCCGTCTGTATCTCGACGCAATCGGTGACGACGGTCGAAACCATCCGGCGCGGCGCGCCCGATGCGACGCTGTGGTTTCAGCTCTATGTCTGGCGCGACCGGGCACTGACGGCAAGACTTCTGGAGCGCGCCCGCGCCTGCGGCTGCGAGACCCTGGTCGTCACGGCCGATACGTCGGTCTCACCCAACCGCGAGTACAACAAGCGCAACGGCTTCGGCATTCCGTTGGTGCCCAGCCTGCGCAGCACGGTCGACGTCGCACTGCATCCGCGCTGGCTCGTCGGTGTTCTCGCGCGCTATCTCCTGAGCGAAGGCATGCCGACCTATGGACATTATCCGGACGAGTACCGCACGGCGATTACCCGGCCAAGCATTGCTGAGGCCGTGTGGCTCGACCATCGTCTCAACTGGGACGACGTGCGCTGGCTGCGCCAGATCTGGCCGGGCAAGCTGATCATCAAGGGCGTCTTGGCCGCCAAGGATGCGGAGACCGCGGCCGGACTCGGTTGTGAGGCAATCGTGGTTTCCGCCCATGGCGGACGCAATCTCGATTGCCTGCCTGCACCGGCGGAGTGCATTCAGGCTATCGCGGATGCCGTGAAGGGACGACTGACGGTGCTCGCCGACAGCGGCGTCCGCCGCGGCACGGACGTGTTGAAATATCTCGCGCTCGGCGCCGAGGCCGTTCTCCTCGGCCGCTTGCCGCTCTGGGGCCTCGCCGCCGGCGGCGAGGAGGGTGCGGAAGCGGTCTTGCGGATGATCATCGGCGAGATGGACACGGCGATGGCGTTTTTGGGCGCGGAGCGCGTGGCAGAATTACGGGCGATGCTTCGATAAGACAAAAGGCCGGGCGCGATCCCGGCCTTCCGCACTTGTTGCGCTCACGGTTTTCTCGGAAGTCATCGTCCGCGAAGGCGGACGATCCAGCACGCCGCGGCCTATCGGTTGAATCTCGCCGCCGGTGGCTACTGGATGCCCCGCCTTCGCGGGGCATGACGAGCTGAGATGCGGATCTACTCCGCCGCGTCGGCAGCCTCCAGCGTCGGATAGTCCGTGTAGCCCCTGGCGCCGCCGCCGTAGAAGGTGTTCTTGTCCCATTCGTTGAGTGGCGCGCCTTTCTGCAAGCGCTCGACCAGGTCGGGGTTGGAGATGAAGGGCTTGCCGAACGCGATGAGGTCAGCAGCGCCGGCATCGAGCACCTTCGTCGCCAGCTCGAAATCGTAGCCATTGTTGGCGATGTAGGCGCCGGAGAAGCGCTTGCGCAGGTCAGCATAGTCGAACGGCGCGAAATCGCGCGGGCCGCCGGTCGCGCCTTCCACGACATGCAGATAGACGAGCTTGAGCGCATTGAGCCCGTCGACGATGTGGTCGAACAGCGCTTGCGGATTCGAGTCGGAGATGTCGTTCGCCGGCGTCACCGGCGAGATCCGGATGCCGGTACGGTCGGCGCCCGCTTCGGCGGCAACCGCCTTTGACACCTCCAGCATCAGCCTGGCACGGTTCTCGATCGAGCCGCCGTAGGCATCGGTGCGCTTGTTGGCGCCGTCTTTCGCAAACTGGTCGAGCAGATAGCCGTTGGCGCCGTGGATCTCGACACCGTCAAAGCCGGCCTCGAGCGCGTTGCGCGTGACGCGCTTGAAATCGTCGATGATCCCTGGAATTTCGGCAAGCTCGAGTGCGCGCGGCTCGGAGACGTCGGCGAAGGTGCCGTTGACGAAGGTCTTGCCCTTGGCGCGGATCGCGCTGGGAGCGACCGGCGCGCCGCCATTGGCCTGAAGCGCGTTGTGCGAGATGCGCCCGACATGCCAGAGCTGGATGAAGATGCGCCCGCCGCGCTCATGCACGCGATCGGTGACCTTGCGCCAGCCGGCGACCTGGTCTTTCGAGTAGATGCCAGGCGTATCCTGATAGCCCTGGCCCTGCTGGGAGATCTGGCTTGCTTCGGTGACGAGGAGTCCGGCGGAGGCGCGCTGCGCGTAGTAGTCGGCCGCAAGCGGGCTCGGCACGAAAGTCCCGGGCGCTGCGCGATTGCGCGTCAGGGGCGCCATCACGAAGCGGTTGGCCAGCGAGATCGGGCCAAGCTGATAGGGCTCATACAATTTGGTCGGACGGCTCATGGGAATGTTTTCCAGCGGTGACAGGTAGGGCACAGTTGTGCATCGCCACACACCGCGCAAGGCCGGAGTCATTCCGAAAGTGCAGGTGAGCTGCGCGACGGGACGGCGGGGAAGCTGAAAGAGGATCGTTTTTCTTCAATGTCATCCGCGGCAGCGGAGTTGATCTCCGTGCCGCGGAAAATATGGATCACAAATCTCAGGTCATGCCGAGGAAATCGCGCTTGCCGATCTCGACACCGTTGTGACGCAGAATCCCGTGCGCGGTCGCGGCATGGAAATAGAAGTTCGGCAGCGAGACCGAGCTGAAGAATTGCTGCCCCTTCAATGTAACGGTCCGGTCGGGGCCGGCCGGGAATGTGACGTCCTTGGCATCGGCGCCCTCGAACTGCTCGGACTTGAACGACTTCACGAAGTCGATCGTCTTTGCCAGCCGCTGCTTCAATTCCGCGAACGTCGTCTCGGTGTCCGGCATCGACGGCAGCTCCGTGTGCGTGAGCCGTGCACAGCCCTTGGCTGCGAAGTCGCTGACGAGCTGGATTTGCTTGCTGAACGGCAGCATGTCCGGGAAGAGCCGAGATCCGATCAGCACGCTTGGCTCGATCTTCCTGGCCGCGCAATGGGCCTCCGCCTTGGTGAGCAGGCCGGTCAGGCTGTTCAGCATCTGCAAATAGGCGGGGACGACGGCGTCATAAAAGGACATGTGATGCTCTCTTCTCGTTGGGATGTCAGGAGGTATCCTGGTCCCAAGAGATGGGAGCACCGCAGGAAAATACAACCGCCGAAGTGGCGTTCGCGGGTTAAAAATTCTACCGCACGATCGCTTGCGGCTGCGCCTGCGCGGTGCCGCCGCGCATGCGCGCGAGCAGTTCCGCCGTCGGCCAGGAATCCGCGGGCAGGCCGTACTTGATCTGCATCGCCTTCACCGCGCTGCGGCTCTGCTGGCCCAGCACGCCGTCGACCTTGCCGACGTTGAAGCCTGCGCGCACCAGCAGCTGCTGCAACTCCTTCAGCTCATTGAACGGCAGTTGCGCCACCGGCTGCGCCGGCTTGCGCATGGGAGCTGCGCCCGCAATGCGCGAGGCGAGGTAACCGGCGGTGGTGGAATAGATCAGCGAATTATTCCACTCAGTGTAGGCCGCGAAATTCGGATAGGCCATGAAGGCCGGCCCCGACCGCCCCATCGGCAGGAGCACGGAGGCGGCGAGATTGTCGTTCGGCAGCGGCCGGCCGTCGGGGTAGGTCACGCCCAGCTGCGCCCATTTCGAGCGCGGCTGCTGCACCGAGAGATCAGTCTGCTCCCAGGGCAAATTTGCGGGCACCTTGATCTCTTCCAGCCACGGCTCGCCGCGCCGCCATTTCAATCCGTTGGCGATATAGTTCGCGGTCGAGCCGATCACGTCGGGCCCGCTGCGGAGCAGATCGCGCCGGCCGTCGCCGTCATAGTCGACGGCGTAGTTGACGTAATGCGTCGGCAGAAATTGCGTCTGTCCGAGCTCGCCGGCCCAGGAGCCGATCATCTCGGCAGGGCTGAGATCGCCGCGGTCGATCACCTTGAGCGCCGCGATGGTTTCGCCCACGAACATCTCCGAGCGTCGGCAGTCATAGGCCAGCGACACAAGCGATTTCAGCGTCGGCAGATTGCCCATGTTGGCGCCGAAATCGCTCTCCAGCCCCCAGAATGCGGCGATCACCGCCGGCGGCACACCGTATTCCTTCTCGGCGCGCGCGAACGCCGCCGCGTATTGCTTGATGTGCTGCTGGCCGTTCTGCATGCGATAGGTCGCGGCCATGCGGCCGGCGAATTCGGTGAAGAGCTGGCCGAACACGCGCTGGCCGCGGTCGCGGTTGACGATGCCCTGGTCGTAGACGAGGTAGGGCGAGGCCTCGCTGATCGCGCGCTGCGACACGCCCGCGGCGATGGCCTGCTGTTTCACCTCAGTGAGGAAGCGGTCGAAGCTCGCGCCATTGTGGCACGAGGCTGCGCGCGGCGCGGTCGGCCTCGGCGCGGCCTGTGGTTTTACGGGCGGCGGCAGCAACTGGGCGGAAGCGGTGGCGGAGAGTGCGAGCAGTGTGACGGCCGCGATCGCGAATCGGGTCTGGAGCATAGGGTTTCCGGCAGCGGGAAGGGCGAGAGGAATCTCCCGAAGTTTAGGTGAAGAGCCGGCCTCACGCCACCCCGTTGCCGCTAGCCGAACAACCGCAGCATCAGGGCTTTCCCGACTGGCAGCGCCTTGATGCCGCGATAGGCGCGCACATATTCGCCGGCATAGAACGCCCGGACCGCGTGCACGCGCGTGTCCATGCCCTCTTCGAACCGCACGGCAAAGCCGTTCGTGGTCCGCCGCACCACGGTAGCCGCGATGGAACGGCCATAGATCTGGCATTCGATCGCGCTGCCGATCGCAGGTGGGTCGGGATCGATCAGCCGCGCGCCGGTGATCGAGATATCGGCGAGCCGGACGAGGTGCGACTTGCCGCCCTGGCGCAACAGGATGGCCTCGTTGCGGACGAAGCGTTCGGCCTTGCGCTTGCGCGGCTGCTCGATGCAGACGAAGCAGACCACGGTGAGGATGAACGCGTTGTACAGGCTCCAGGCCAGCGCCAGCCCGCCATAGGCAATGCTCTCGCCGCGCAAATGCAGGATGAAGGCATAGGCGATCGCCGCGAGCGTGATCAGAAGCGCGGTGCCGTAGAGCCGCAGCAGCGGCCATTCGACGAATTTCTTGTCGCGGTCGCCGCCTTTGGCAGTGACCTTGAACTTGTGCCCCTTGGGCCTCAGCAGGCCCGTGGTGACGGCCTTCAGCACGGCGGGCGCCGCCACGAGCTGCGACACGTCTGTCATCATGGCAAGCGAACGGCCGTGCGACAGCCAGGCCATCGTCAGTCCATGCCAGACGTAGAATGGCAGGAAGAAATGCAAGAGCTCGGCGAGGTCCGCCTGCACCGCCTTGATGCCGAACAGCAGAAACAGCCAGGGCACGACCAGCCCGAACATCTTGGCGAAATAGACTGTCGTCCAGCTCATGAAGGCGTCGACCAGCGACAGCCGGTCGATAAGCGGGAGCTTCGATGTCTGCGACAGCGGACTACTGCGGCCGCGCACGATCTGCATGAAGCCGAGACACCAGCGGCCGCGCTGGGTGATGTATTCCTTCAGGCCCTCCGGCGCGAGCCCGATGGTCAGGCGCTCATTGAGATAGACGGTCTTGAGGCCGCGCTCCTTCAGGCGCAGGGTAACGAGATAATCCTCGGTCACCGAGTCGGTCGGGAATCCGCCGATCTGCATCAGCCCGGAATAGCGGATCAGGGACGAAGTCCCGCAGCAGAACGCGACGCCCCAGGCATCCTTGGCCGGCATCAGGATGTCGAAGAAGAACCGCTGCTCGTCGGGCCACACGTCAGACGCGGCGAGGTTGGTCTGGATCGGATCAGGATTTATGAAATGCTGCGGCGTCTGCACCACGCCGACGGATGCATCGTCCATCAAGCTGATGGTCCGCGCGAGAAAATCCGGACGCGGCACGAAGTCCGCATCGAGGACGGCGATGAAGTCCGGCCGTTCCGGCAGCCCGCCGACATACTTGAGTGCGTGGTTGATGTTGCCCGCCTTGGCATGGCGGTTGTCGGGACGCGTGAGGTAGTGGCAGCCGAGTTCGCTCGCGAGGTGCCGCAGCCACAGCCGGCGTCCGTCGTCGAGCACCCAGACGCGGTAATTGCCGTACTCCATTCCGGTCGCGCCGATGATCGTGCGCTCGAGGATCGATCGCTCCTCGTTGTAGGTGCAGATGAAGACGTCGATCAGCGGCGCCTTCGGATCGGTGGCGCGGCCGTCGACCTCCGTGGTGCGTCTGGTGGTGCGGCTGAGGAACAGAAGCGACAATGCGACCGCGACCAGCGAAGCCGCTTCCGCCAGCATGAAGGGATAGCCGAAGAAAAAATCCGCCGTCAGGCCCGGTGGAGGCAGGGTCTTGGTGACGCGCCAGTAGAAGTAGCGCAGCAGGAGGACGAACGACACGCCGGTCAAAAGCGAGCGCGCCAGCGTGTTGTCACGTCTGAGAAGTGGCACCATCGCCATGAAGGCGCCGAGCGCGAGAAAGCCGGGCGCCAGTGCCGCCATCATGGCGTGGTCTCGTTCCGGCCAAAGACGACCCGCCCGGTTCGGCCGACCGTGCAGTCGTGAGCGGCGGCATCGGCCGGTGCGACCGTGACGCGATAGGGCTCCTTGTTCAGCGCATCGGGATTGATGGCGAGATTGGCGGGCGCACCGGCGGAACCTGTCAGATTGACGACGGTGCCGGAGATCGGCTCGCCGCCGTCATTCGGCTCGAAGGTGGCGTGGTCGCCGAGCCGCAGCCGGTTATAGACGCTCTCCGTGACGTTGGCGGTGACGACGGCGCCGCTGCAATCGAGCACCTTGAGCAGCGGCTGGCCTGCCTGCACATCCTCGCCCGGCGAGGTCATCATCTCCCAGACGCGGCCTGCGACCGGCGTCTTGATGTTGGCTTCGGAGAGGTCTGTGAAGCGGATCTCCTCCGTGATGATCTCGTTCGCAAGCCAGGCGATCTCCGTGTCGATACGCATCAGATCGGCTTCCAGGTCCTTGGCGCGCTGGCGCATCTCCTCCTCGCGCTGCACCGAGCTTGGCCGGTCGTTGTAGCTGTCGCCGAGGAACGAGCCGCTTTGCGCCGCGGTCAGCTCGACCTTGGCCGCATCCAGCCGCTTGCGCGC
The DNA here is from genome assembly GCF_024199885.1 of Bradyrhizobium sp. CCGUVB23. Taxonomy (NCBI): domain Bacteria; kingdom Pseudomonadati; phylum Pseudomonadota; class Alphaproteobacteria; order Hyphomicrobiales; family Nitrobacteraceae; genus Bradyrhizobium; species Bradyrhizobium sp. CCGUVB23. The sequence goes on along the minus strand of NZ_JANADQ010000001.1, from coordinate 1,289,110 downwards.
GCCGAGCTCGGTCTGCTGCGCAACCGAAAGCTCACGCGTCAGCCGCGCGAGCTCGACCGTGGAGATGTTGCCGGATTTCGCCAGCGATGAGGCGCGATCCACCGCTGCGCTCGCTTCCTCGCGCCGCGCCGCCGCTGCCTCGATCGAGGTCTGGATCTCGGCGATGCGTGCCTCGAGCTGCAGGACGCGTCCATTCTTGAACTGCTCGGCCTGCCGCGCGAGGTCCTGCTGTGCTGCCTGTGCCGTCGCCAGCTTGGCCGCGAGAGACGGTCGCTCGTTTTCCAGCCGCGATTTCTGCCGCCGAAGGTCATCGAGTCGCGTACGATCACTGCGCGGGTTGACCACCCGCAGCACGACCGCGTCGGCGTCAAGCCGAGCCCGATCCTTGATGGGATCGGAGGCTGCGACGATGCGTCCACCGATCGGCGCACGCAGGGTGACGAGGCGGGAGTTCAGCACGGCTTCGACGCTGGAGTTCTGCAGCATGGCGCGCAGCGGCAGCCAGCCGAACACGGCAATCACGGCAAGGCCGGCTGCGATCTTCAAGCCCCGCCACAAATACGGCCAGCGTGACGCCGGTTCCGCGGCCTCCATCCGGGCAGCGGGTTCCTGCGGGTGTTCCTCGTCGGCAAACAGGCGTTCCTGCAGCGCCTGCTGCAAGCTCCTGGCATCCGAACTCCTTGCATCCGAGCTCCTTGCTTCGGGGGCACTTTCTGCCTCGCGCGCGGGGGTCGGGGATGTATCACTGGCGGAAATTGCTCGAGACCGGTCCATCATGAACAGTCACCTTGCTGACTGGTGGCAATGGAACCGAGTAATGCCCAGGCAGGCCTGGGGTGCCCGGTTGTCCTCGATTAAGCGGCGGCTGCCTTTCCAACGGGTAAACTTCGGCGTGGGGTTTGGTGCAAATGCGCCGTAAGGTTTATGAGTGCCGAATTTTCCTCGCCAACACCCGCCGCGGCTCTCCGACGCAGCGGCCTGTCTTGCGGCGCGACGGCGTCGCCATACTTTGATTGCGCCGGCTGAAGGCTTGGCCACGGCCGGCTCACGGAGGCGGCCATGAACTATCTTCGCACGGCAATTCTCCTCGCAGGCCTCACCGCCCTGTTCATGGGCGTCGGCTATCTCATCGGCGGCGCCACTGGGGCCATGATCGCGCTGGTCATCGCGGCGGCGACCAATCTCTTCACCTACTGGAACTCCGACCGCATGGTGCTCTCGATGTACGGAGCCCATGAGGTCGACCGCGCCAGCGCGCCGGAACTCGTCGGTCTCGTCGCCGAGCTTGCGGGCCGTGCCGGGCTACCGATGCCGCGCGTGTTTGTGATGGACGAGCCGCAGCCCAACGCGTTCGCCACGGGTCGCAATCCGCAGAATGCCGCGGTTGCCGTCACTGCCGGCTTGATGCATCAGCTCAGCCGCGAGGAGCTCGCCGGCGTGATCGCGCACGAGCTTGCGCACGTCAAAAACCACGACACGCTGCTCATGACCATCACCGCGACGGTCGCGGGCGCGATCTCGATGCTGGCACAGTTCGGCATGTTCTTCGGCGGCCATCGCAACAGTAATTCCGGCCCCGGCATCGTCGCCTCGATCCTGATGATGATCGTGGCGCCGCTCGCTGCAATGCTGGTGCAGATGGCGATCAGCCGCACCCGCGAATATGCCGCCGACGATCTCGGCGGCCGCATCGTCGGCCAGCCGATGTGGCTCGCATCCGCGCTTGTCAAGATCGAGAATGCCGCACATCAGGTGCCGAACTTCGACGCGGAGCGCAATCCTGCGACGGCGCACATGTTCATCATCAATCCGCTGTCGGGGCACGGCGTCGACAGTCTCTTCGCTACCCATCCCTCGACGCAGAACCGCATCGACGCGCTGCAGCAGCTCGCGGCCGAGCTCGGCGCGAACGGGGCGCCATCGCTCGGCGCCAACGAAAACTATCCGCCGCAAAGTCCATGGGGCCGCTCGTCCAGGCGCGGACCGTGGGGATGAGACCAGTTGGCTCAGCCGTCGCAGATGTGCCGTGATGGCGTTACAATTGATGCGGGAAACCAGCCATTCAACCTCGCATTGGTGACGGTGTTCGAGCTCTGCGTCCGCGATTTACGCTTATCCTTGTCCCAAAAGACTCTTGCGCTTTGTCGCGCATTGATTCACACCAATGCGACTCGCCTTTTTCGGCGAGTCGCAGGCCGGACGGCTTGCCGGGTGTGACAATTGTTTAAACGTAATTGCCGGAGGTGCGCATGTTGCACATGAACCGGTCCGTGCGGGATGAGGCAGCTTCGCACGAGAGTTTTCTGGTCAATGCGGAAGGCGCGCTCCTTCTGACGTCCTTCGCACTTGCTGCAATCGGCTGGTGTTGTCTGCTGGCAATGTGGCTGACGAGGGCGCTTTCTTGGGCGTCTGACTGGGCGACCTGAGGCCGGCACAACCGAGATTGTGGTCGGCTTTGTGAGCTGGCGCACACAAGATCGTCTCCGCCGGTGCTAACACCGGCCCAGACCTCAAGCGTCTGAAAGGGGATGCGTGGCCGGCCTGTTGCCGGCGACGGCTGACGATGACCAGATTAGCTGCGCCATTGTTGATCGTGTCGGGCATTCTCGTCGGATTGTCGTTGCACACCGTCGTCAATTGCGGCGATGCTAACGAGCCCGACGTCTGCTCGGCCGTGATCGGCTTCAGCCCGTTCCGCGGCTCGCTGATCGCGTTCGCCTATGAGGGGCGCGGCCGCATCGCGCTGCGGCACGGCGACGCCAAACGGGCGATCGTCGATTTCGACCAGGCCATTCATCTCAACCCGAACCGCGCCGCCACCTTCCGCGACCGCGGCCTGGCCCACCGGCAGAACGGCGAACTGGATCTGGCGGTCGCCGACTACGACCAGGCAATCGCGCTCGATCCGAAGCTTGCGGCGTCGTATTCCGAGCGGGGGCTCGCCCTTGCGGCCAGGGGCGATCTCCAGCGCGCAATCCTGAGCTACAACACCGCCATCCGCCTCGCGCCCAATGATCCGGACGCGCGCGTCAATCGCGCCCTCGCGTTCCTCGCGAGCGGACGGACGGACGATGCCCGCGCCGATTTCGAAGCCGTCCTCGCGCTGCCGGAGCGCCCCGACGGCGCCGCCCATCAGCTCGCCCGCACCAAGCTCGGCGAGCTGGGCGAACCAAGGCCGACCAACATCTCTGCGCCGCTGCGGTGAGTTTTTTGTGCCGCCTCGGCAGTGCACCCTCTCCCCTTGCGGGCCTGTTGCGTTACTGGCTTTTGAGGCCAAGACAGGTCAGGGAAGAAGCTAGTTGTCGGAGTAGCGGGCCGACGATGGAGCGGCTCATGCTCCTCGGCGGGCGGTTCACGCAGCGATTGCGGCCCACCGCCTCATGTTGAACGCGATGGAGGCGAGCAGAACCTGCCCGTTTGCCTTGATGAGGCCGACGTATCGGATGCAAGTCAATCGCATGCGGCGTTTGAGGGTGGCGAAGGTCGTCTCCACCTGCGCTCGCCGTCGTGCGATGAGAAGGTTGTAGCGTTTGAGCCGCGGCGGCAGCTGCGGGTGATGCCGGTTGGGGCGACGGGCGATACGAGGCTTCTTACCTTCCGCCTTCAGCCGAGCCCGTCTGGCATGGGTGTCATAGGCTGCATCGGCCCACACCACGGCTTCATCGCCGCGGATCAGATCGTCGGCCGGCGTGGTGTCGTTGACATTGGCGGGCGTGGTCAGCACCGACCGGATCAGGCCCGAGCCCTCATCGACACCCACGTGAGCCTTGTAACCAAAGGTCGAGCCACTTTTGCCTCGCCGCTTGGCAAACCGCGCATCGGGATCGTTCGACGGCTGTTCTTCCGTTGGAGGCGCTGACACCGCCTGGATCAATGTCGCATCCAGCATCGTGCCGCGCTTGAGGATAACACCAGCATTCTCAAGCTGACGATCGAGTTCACCAAACAGCTTCTCCAGCAGGCCTTGCTCAACAAGCTGGTTCCGGAACCGGTTCAGGACCGTGTGATCAGGCGTCGCATCCTCAAGACTGAGGCCCACGAAGCGCTTGAACGACAGGCGGTCCCCCAGTGCCTCCTCGAGCTCACGCTCCGAAAGACCGTAGAGCGACTGCAACAGCAGCGCGCGAAACAGCACCAGCACCGGATAGCCCGGTCGGCCAGGGCTTCCTTCATCCCGCAAATGCGCCATCAGCTTCTCGAACCGGTACCATTTGACCAAGCCCGACAACCGATTCAGCGCCGCATTGGCACCGGCTCCCTTCGGCAACCACGCCTCAATAAAACTCGGCTGCCCAGTCTGCTTCACTGCCATCGTTACCTCCAAGGCTTCTGCCCTAGAGAATCACAATCGCGGATTACGCAACAGGCCCCTTGCGGGAGAGGGTGGCTTCGATGCGCAGCATCGAAGCCGGGTGAGGGGTCTGTCTCCGCGTATTCGACTGCGTGAGATTCATTCGCGGAGACAACCCCTCATCCGGCGCTTCGCGCCACCTTCTCCCGGAAGGGGAGAAGGGAAGGCAGCGAGTGTGCCTTACGCCTTCTTTTTCTTCTTAGCGGATTTCTTCTTGGCCACCGGCTGCTCCTTTGCCGGCTTCTTCTCCGCCGCCTGCTGCTTCTCAACCGTCTCGGCGGCCGCACTGGCTGCGAAGCGCATCGACCTAGCGTAGCTGTCGGCGACGTTGTCGGCGGACATCTGGAGGCGCTTGGCCGCAGTGCTGGCCTGCTCCATGGTGTTCTTCGCGATCAGCTTGTAGCGCTCGCGGGCGTCCTTGCCCTTGGCCTTGGCCGCGAGGGTATTTAAGCGATCCCGCCGTTCCTTGGCGCGGGCCATCAGGCCCGTGTGGAGCTGTCTTGCCAGTTGCCGGATCACGACATCCAGGTCGGCGTCCGCCATGTCTTTTGTCCCCTTCGTAACGGTCACGATTGTTGCGCGCGGACTATGCAGATGCCGCATCCGCTTGGCAATGTGAAGGGGCAGGAGGATCGCTTGCACAACTTCGCGCGAGGGCGTGGATCGGCCACGCGCTTCGGCGTAACATCGCCGCAGGGCACCAGGCCCCACATCAGCGAGCCGGAAGGAGGACCCCATGTATGCCGCCATCCGTCAGGCCAAGGCGAAAAGCGGGAGCGCGGAGGAGCTGGCGCGCCGCATCAAGGAAGGCGCCGTTCCGATCATCAGCGATGTCGATGGCTTCCGCGCCTATTACGTGGTCTATGCCGGCGACGACACGGTGACCGCGATCTCCATCTTCGACAAGTTCGAGCAGGCGGAGGAGGCGAACCGGCGCGCGATCGCCTGGATCGAGAAGGATCTGGGCCCGCTGCTCGCGGGCCACGCCAGTGCCGCCGCGGGGCCGGTGATCGTGCATACGCTGGCGTAGGAAACGGTCACTGCGCTCCCGCCCCAATGTCGTCCTGGCGAAAGCCAGGACCCATTCCCCCAGGGAGTAGTTTTGCGACAATTGTCCGCCACCTTTGTTCACAGCGAACGCCGGTGGTAATGGGTCCTGGCTTTCGCCAGGACGACCACCAAAAATGTGTCGCGTGCAAACTGCAACAAATGCAGCCGCCGCTTCACAACTCCCGCGCATTCGAGAACGCGAAACTCGACACCCGCCTTGTCGTCTCATCCAAAATAAGCGTGCGCGTGATCGGCGGCTCGGCGCGCTGGGCGCAGTTTTCGCGTTCGCAGAGGCGGCAGTTGACGCCGATCGGCGTGCCCTCGGCCTTCTCAAGATCCATGCCGGCGGCGTAGACGAGGCGCGAAGCGTGGCGGATCTCGCAGCCCAGACCAATGGCAAAGCGCGGCTGCGGCAGAGGGTGGGGCGCGACGGGCCGGCGCACCATCTGCGCGATCGAGAAGTAGCGCGTGCCGTCGGGGAGCTCGATCACCTGCTTCAGAAGCCGGTCCGGCGTGTCGAAGGTCGAATGCACGTTCCACAGGGGGCAAGTGCCGCCGAACTTCGAGAACGGGAAGGTGCCGGAGGAGAAGCGTTTTGAGACGTTGCCGGCATTGTCGACGCGGAGCAGGAAGAACGGGATGCCGCGTGCGTTCGGCCTCTGCAGGGTAGTGAGGCGATGGCAGACCTGCTCGAAGCCGGAATTGAAGCGCTGCGCCAGCACGTGGATGTCGTAGTTCAGCGCGTCCGCTGCGGCCAGGAATGGCTGGTAGGGCATCATCACGCTAGCTGCGAAATAATTCCCGAGCGTAATGCGGAACAGGCGTCGCGGCGCATCGTCCAGCGGCCCGGCGCGGCCGATGATGGTTTCGAGATGCTGGGTGCATTCGCCGAGCCCGAGCTGGAACGCAAGCTGGAACGCGCGGCCGGGCGGATCGACGAGCTCGGAGATCAGGAGCTGGCGGCGATGGCGGTCGAAGCGCCGCAAGGTCTCGCGCATCACGTCGACCGGCATGATGCGGGTCTGAACCGAATGCTTTTCGCGCAAGCGCGTCACGAGGGCGGCATAGAGCCCTTCGGCCGGCACGTTCAGTTCGTCGCGCAGGGCTTCGGCGGCCTGCTCGAGCTCCGGAAAATAATTGCGGTTGGCCTCGATCAGTTCGCGCACGCGCTCGACCGGATTGGCCTCATAGCGCGTGCCGACGTCGCGGTCGGCCATCTGCGCCGCGGCCAGCGTCTCGCCCTGGCGCGCCTCGGTATAGGCGGCGTAGAGCCGTTGCAGCGCATGGGTGACGCCGGGACAGAGCTCGGCGAGGTCGCGCAGCTCCTGCTTGGGGACGTCGATCTGGCGGAACAGCGGATCGGAAAAGATCTCGTTCAGCTCGGCGAAGAAGCGGTCCTCGTCGGCGGTCGCAAGATCCCGCAGGTCGAGATCGTAGGTCTCGGCCAGCCGCAGCAGGATCTGGGCGGTCACCGGGCGCTGGTTGCGCTCGATCAGGTTGATGTAGCTCGGTGAGATCCCGAGCCCCTCGGCGATCTGGGTCTGCGACAGCCCCAATTGCTGCCGGATCCGCCGGAAGCGCGGGCCGACGAACAGTTTCTTCCCGGAATCGGTGGCCATCAGCGCTTCTCCAGAGCCGGTAGGGACAGATTCGCTGACCCATATTTTTTACAAACTTTACAAAATAACACCTGTGACATGTTCTTATGTTACATGACATCACCATTCAAATACAAGCCTACTATACGAGCTAGGGATTCTCGCGTTTAGCTCTCACCACGCATTTCGCAATGCACTGTCAAAAATGTCGACAACCAATACTGCAGTTTGTCGCGAGCCAAGGGATCACGGATATGAATTTCCAACCGCGTGAGATGAGCGACCGGGCGCTCCACGGTCCGGCTTCCTATCAGAGCGAGATTGAGGCGGCCGAAGCGCTCCTCAAGACCAAGGAGACCTGGAACGGCGTTACCGCTGAAGCCGTGGCGCGCATGCGCCTGCAGAACCGCTTCAAGACCGGCCTGGATGTTGCCCGCTACACCGCGGCGCTGATGCGTGCCGACATGGCCGCCTATGACGCTGATAGCACCAAGTACACCCAGTCGCTCGGCTGCTGGCACGGCTTCATCGCCCAGCAGAAGCTGATCTCGGTCAAAAAGCACTTCGGCAACACCGATCGCCGCTACCTCTATCTCTCCGGCTGGATGATCGCGGCGCTGCGCTCCGAGTTCGGGCCGCTGCCGGATCAGTCGATGCACGAGAAGACCTCGGTGCCGGCCCTGATCGAGGAGCTCTACACCTTCCTGCGTCAGGCCGACTCCCGCGAGCTCAACGACATCTTCCGCAGCCTCGACAAGGCGCGCAAGGAAGGCGACAAGACCAGGGAGAAGGAGCTGATCGAGAAGATCGACAACTTCCGGACCCATGTCGTGCCCGTCATCGCCGACATCGACGCCGGCTTCGGCAACGCCGAGGCGACCTATCTGCTCGCCAAGAAGATGATCGAAGCGGGCGCCTGCGCTCTTCAGATCGAGAACCAGGTCTCCGACGAGAAGCAGTGCGGACACCAGGATGGCAAGGTCACCGTGCCGCACGAGGTCTTCCTGGCGAAGATCCGCGCCTGCCGTCACGCCTTCCTCGAGCTCGGCGTCGAAGACGGCATCATCGTGACCCGTACCGACTCGCTCGGCGCAGGCCTCACGCAGCAGATCGCCGTCAGCCACAAGCCCGGCGACATCGGCGATCAGTACAACAGCTTCCTCGATTGCGAGGAAGTGACGGCGGCGAACGCCCGCAACGGCGATGTCATCATCAACCAGAACGGCAAGATGATGCGTCCGAAGCGGCTGCCCTCCAACCTCTATCAGTTCCGTCCCGGCACCGGTGCAGATCGCTGCGTGCTCGACTGCATCACCTCGCTGCAGAACGGCGCTGACCTGTTGTGGATCGAGACCGAGAAGCCGCATATCGAGCAGATCGCCAGCATGGTGGACCGGATCCGCAAGGTGGTTCCGAACGCGAAGCTGGCCTACAACAACTCGCCGTCCTTCAACTGGACGCTCAACTTCCGTTGGCAGGTCTACGATGCGATGAAGGAAGCCGGCAAGGATGTCAGCAAGTACAACCGTGCGGAGCTGATGAAGGCGGAATACGACGACACGCCGCTGGCGATCGAAGCCGACGAGCGGATCCGGACCTTCCAGGCCGACTCCGCCAAGCGCGCCGGCATCTTCCACCATCTGATCACGCTGCCGACCTATCACACGGCCGCGCTGTCCACCGACAATCTCGCCAGGGAATATTTCGGAGAGCAGGGCATGCTAGGCTATGTGAAGAACGTCCAGCGCGCCGAGATCCGTCAGGGTATCGCCTGCGTGAAGCATCAGAACATGGCGGGCTCCGACATCGGCGACGATCACAAGGAGTACTTCGCCGGCGAGGCTGCCCTGAAGGCGGGCGGCGCGCACAACACGATGAACCAGTTCGGCTAACGGTGGAATTGAGGAGGACTGACAATGAGCAAAGGCAGCAATTTCTGGGTGATCGGCGGCGAGTTCGGTTCGATGAACTTCCACAAGCTCGTGGAAGGCTCGGCCCAGGTCAAAGGCCCCTTCAAGTCCCGCAAGGAGGCCGAAGACTGCTGGCGTGAAGTGTCGGAAGAGAACCGCCACAAGGCCGGCGTCCGCTTCTCCATCGTGGAAGAGCCGCACCGCGCTCCGGCAGCCTAGAGCATGATCCGGACCCGGAGGGCCGCGTTAGCGCAAAGTGTGCAGCGGTTTTCCGGAAGATCATGCTCAAAACAATAACGGCTTCTGACGGCCCAAAATCGAAGAAGACGTCCAAGGACGGACGGTCCCATCCAGGCTTTGCCTGGGTGGGATCGTCTGTTTTTGGACAGGGAAAACTGACCCCCGGGGCCTTAAGTATCTGGAATTGTACGGCCTTTGCGGCGATCATGGTTGCTGATAGGTTAACGGACCTCGTCCAGGAGCCGAACCATGTCCGAGCCCGAGATCGCCGGGACCCATGCCCCTCAACCGCGCACCGTGCGGCTGCGCGATGCGCTTCTGAAGGCGCGGATCGAGGCCGCCGACCGGACCGGCGTCGTGGTCGACCTGCGCGATGCCGAGGTGGCGCGGCTGGAGATCCTCAACGACGCGCTCGATCCCCTGTTCGCTCAGGTCCCGGAGCAGATCGACCTGTTCGACCGCGGCGTCAGCCAGGGCGAAACGCCGCGGCTGTGGATCGACGTCGTCGCCCACATCATGATGGGACGCGACAAGCGGATGTACCGCTTCGTCCAGGACACCCGCTTCGGCCGTATCGTGCTCGCCGAGTCGCACGACACGGCCGTGATCGTCGAGGCGGTGACGGATTACGTCGCGCGCCGCATGATCGAGCGCGAGCACGCGATGGTCGTGCCGCCCGAGCCGAAGGCGGCGGAGCCGGAGAAGCCGCGTCGCTCCCGCATCTGGCCCTTCGTTTTCGGCTTCGTCCTCGGCGCCGCCGCCCTGTTCGGCCTCGCCTTGCTTGCGGCGTTGCAGAGCTGGTGAAGACCTCGTCATTGCGAGCGCAGCGAAGCAATCCAGGAATGTTTCCGCGGAGGGATTCTGGATTGCTTCGCTGCGCTCGCAATGACGGCGAAACTAAACCAGCCGCACGTGCTTGATCTGCCGAACCTGCAACCCATGATCCAGACTGTGTACGGCCTGCTCGCAGCGCCAGCCGGCATTGTCCTTTTCGATCGCGAACAGATTATACGCCGCCGCCGGGTAGCGCCCATGCGCCAGCGCCGAGGCCGAGGGAACGCCGACCGCGGGCACGTTGCCGTTGGGCCCTTCGAACCACATCGTCGAATGCACGTGGTCGTGGCCGTGCAGGATCAGCTCGACGCCGTGCTGCCTGATCAGCGCGAGCAACGCATCCGAATCGGTCAGCCGCTTGTTGCGCGACTTCGACCTGAGTGGATGATGGACCAGGAGGATGCGAAACACGTCTTCGCTCGAAAGCCGCGCCAGCACCTCTGCGAGCGCTGCGAGCTGGTCGCGGCCGAGCGTGCCCGTCGCCATCAACGGCGCCGTCGGCACTGCCGTCGACAGGCTGATCAGCGCCGCCGGTCCGCGCCGGCGCACGGCGGGAAAAAAGCTCGCCGCAGGCTCGTCGCCGGCAATGTAATCCAGGAAGGTTTCGCCAAAGCGCTGGCGTGTCGCACTGACATAGGCGTCGTGATTGCCGGGGATCGCGGTGACGCGATCCGGCGGACCGACGCCTTCGAGCCAGGCCAGCGCTGGCGCGAACTCCGCCTCCAGCGCCAGGTTGACGAGGTCTCCCGTCACCGCGATGTGGTCGGGGCCTTGCGCCTTCATGTCCGCGACCAGTGCGTCGAGCACCTCGCGGCGCTGGTATTTGTGGCGGTTGCGCGCCCAGTTGACGTAGCCGAGGGCACGCTTGCCTGCGAGCTCGATCAGCCGGGGCCTTGGCAGCGGCGCCAGATGCGGATCGGACAGATGCGCGAGTATGAACGGTGCCATCAGATGCGCGATTGCCTCGCTATTCCCGTGCTGTAATGGCAAGGTCTGTCTTGCGACGCAAGGAAAGCTTCAAGGAAAGCTTCAAGGAAAGCTTGCAAGGAGTTTTGGAAGGAGCCTGATGGCAGGACGTCTGGACAAGATGCGACGGAAATACGAGTACCTGCTGCGGCGTGTCTTTCACTCCTACTTCCTGCTCGCCCGCGGCATGACGCTCGGCGTCCGCGCCGTGGTGCTGGACCGGGACAATCGCGTGTTCCTGGTCAGGCACAGCTATGTCAACGGCTGGTATCTGCCGGGCGGCGGTGTCGATCTCGGCGAAACCATGGAAGCTGCGATGCGGCGCGAATTGAAGGAGGAGGGCGACATCGACCTCACCGGGGGTGCGGCGCTGCACGGCATCTTCCTCAACAGCCACGTCTCGCGCCGCGACCATGTCGCGGTCTATGTGGTCAGGGAGTTCAGCCAGGAGCGCCTGCCGGAGCCCAACCGCGAGATCATCGAATGCGGGTTCTTCGCAAGCTCAGCCCTCCCCGAGGGCACCACGCCCGGCACGCGGCTGCGGATAGCGGAGGTGCTGGAGGGCCGCCCGCCGATTGCGACGTGGCGATGAGGCGCGGCTATGCTAAAGCAAGGATGAGTCTGGGTTGAGTGGATGGGGCCCCGGGCTCGCTCAACCTCTTCCGCTTGCGGGGGAGGTCGGCGCGAAGCGCGGGTGGGGGCTCTCTCCAAATTGGGAGTATCGATTGCGGACACACCCCACCTTCCCACGCAAGCGGGAGAGGGGCGCACCTGCTTCGTGGCTCGCAATCAGACCCGATATTTTGGCAGGGCGCCGCGTCCCCAGCGCGCCAGGGACAACGGATGAAGAGCCTCAAAATTACCTTCGGCCTGATCTGCCTTGCGATCCTCGCCAGCAACATCGTGACGATGTCGCGCTGGAACGAGGCGCGCGGCGTCTATGACGACATCTGCTATCTGCGTCAGGCACATCTGTTCCAGCGCTTCGGGCTCGGTGGCATCGACACCGATATTTCACGGAATGACGACCACTTTCTGGAAGGCAAGTTGAAGGAGATCGAGTTCCCCGACTGGAATACGCAGAGAATGGCGCCGTGCCATACCTCGCAGCCCGACAACAAGTTCGTGCTGCAATATCCGCCGGGCACCGGCTTTCTGCTGGCGCTGTTTCCGGAAGGACATCAGGTGGCGCCGCTCTACGTTTTTGCAAACCTGATCGTGTGCGTCCTCGCGCTGCTCGGCATCCTCGCGGCGCGCACCCTGCCGTTGACCGTGGGAGCAGGTAGCTTGGGCGCGCTCGCAAGCTACCTCATGATTAATCCGGCGAAGGCCAGCTACTCGATCGCACCGACCATGGCGCTCTGCGCCATCGCTGGATTGCTGACCGCGCTGTGGCTGGTCAAGGCGAAGCGCAATCTGTGGCTGGTGATGTCGATCGGGCTCCTGCTCGGTCTGTCCGTGAATTTCAGATTGTCCAATCTGTTTCTGGTCTCCGGCTATGTCCTGTATCTCGGCATCTCCTTTCTTCGGACGCGCAAGCTTGCGGAGTTCGTGCAAAGTTCGGGCTTCGGTGTTGCCTTCGTCATCGGCATGGCGCCGACGCTGATCGCGAATGCGATCAATGCCGGTAGTCCTTTCACCACGACCTATGGCGGCGCCGACGTGTCCGCACCCGAATTCAATGTGAGCGTGCTCGGCCAATACCTCGGGGACCCGCAGCTCGGGCTGACCGCGCTCGCGATCGGCTCGACCGCCTGGCAGCTCCGGATGGGCGAGGGCGGCGTGCGCCAAGTCGCTCTCATTGCCGCCGGCAATCTGCTGGTCAATCTCGTCTTCTTCCTAAGCCACCCGGTCTTCACGCCCTATTACGTCGTGCCGATCGCGATGCTGACGCTGTGGAGCCTGTCCTTTGCCGAGCTGATGCAGCCGGTGGAAGCCTCTCAAGAGGCGCCGCTATGTGAAAGGGCGGCAAGCGTTGGAGCGCTGTCGCCATGACATCGACAGCGCTTCGCATCGCCGTGCTGGTGCCCTGCTACAACGAGGAGGCGGCGGTCGCGACCGTCGTCGCCGATTTCCGCAAGGCGCTGCCCTCGGCCGAGATCTATGTCTACGACAACAACTCGCGCGACCGCACCGCAAGCGTCGCGCGCGAGGCCGGCGCGATCGTGCGCAGCGAGCGGCGGCAGGGCAAGGGCCACGTGGTACGCCGGATGTTCGCCGACATCGAGGCCGACGTCTATGTGCTGGTCGATGGCGATGCGACCTATGATGCGCCGAGCGCATCCCGCATGATCGACAAGCTCCTCGACGAACATCTCGACATGGTCGTCGGCCTTCGCGTCGATCAGACACAGGCCGCCTACCGGCTCGGCCACCGCACCGGCAACCGCATGCTGACGGGCTTCCTGTCGTCGAGCTTCGGCCAGGCCTTCAAGGACATCCTGTCCGGCTACCGCGTGTTCTCGCGCCGGTTCGTCAAGTCCTTCCCCGTGCTCTCCGACGGTTTCGAGATCGAGACCGAGCTCGCGGTCTACGCGCTTGAGCTGTCGCTGCCGGTCGCCGAGGTCGAGACGCCCTATTACGCGCGCCCCGAGGGCTCGTTCTCCAAGCTCAACACCTGGCGCGACGGTTTTCGCATCCTCGGCACCATGCTCAAGCTCTACCGCTCCGAGCGGCCGCTGCGCTTCTTCACGCTGATCGGAATTCTGCTGGCGCTGATGTCGATCGTCCTGGCGATCCCGATCGTGATCACCTTCATCGAGACCGGTCTCGTGCCGCGCTTCCCGACTGCCTTTCTGGCGATGGGCCTGATGATCATGGCACTGTTGTCGGTGTCGTCGGGGCTCGTGCTCGACACGGTCACGCGAGGACGGCGGGAAATGAAGATGCTCGCCTACCTGTCCCAGCCGGCGCTGAAAAGGAACGGAAGCCTTGCCGGTGGACCTTCGCACTCCCAGATGCTAACCCGCGAACTGACATGAACGATCTCTCAGTCACCATCCTTCCCGAGGCTGCCGGCGACGCCCAGGCGATCGAGCGCCTGCACGAGCGCACCTTCGGGCCCGGACGCTTCGTGCTCAGCGCCTACCGCATCCGCGAGCACGTCGATCACCTGCTCGAGCTCTCCTTTACCGCCCGCATCGGCACGCTGATGGTAGGCTCGGTGCGCCAACTGCCGATCACGATCGGCGATACCAAGGCGCTGCTGCTCGGTCCGCTCACCGTCGAGCCGCCGTTCCGCGGCCGCGGCGTCGGGCACTTACTTCTCGAGCGCGCGCTCAAGGACGCGAAGGCGCAAGGCCACGCCCTCGTGCTGCTCGTCGGCGATGAGCCCTATTACACCCGCGTTGGCTTCAAGCCGGTGCCCAAGGGCCGCATCATCATGCCGGGCCCGGTCGACGCCAGCCGTATCCTCGTCTTCGAACTCGTCGATGGCGCGTTCGAAGACGTGTCGGGCCCTGTCGGTCCCGACTGGAGCAAGGCGCGGGGGTAGGAGAGGGCGTGGGTTCATCCAACGCCGATTGATCGATCCTGAATGCGAAAGCCGGATACGCTATACCTTCGGCGCGGTTTGTGCCAAAACCGCGGGCACGAAGCTGACGAAGGACATGTGAAGTTTGGCCGCATCCAAGAAGGGCGCCGAGCCCGCGGAACGCCAGAACGGGATTGATCGGACCATCGATCTCCTGGAAGCGCTGCTGCATTTGCGCGCGCCCTCCAAGCTCAGCGACCTCGCGAAGCAGATGGGCGCGCCGCGGTCGACGGTCTATGCCATCGCCAACCGCCTGATCGAGGCGGACCTGCTGGAGAGCGTCGGCGAGGGCGGTCAGGTCTATTTCGGCAAGGCGGTGCATCTCTACGGCCGGGCCTATGCGGAGGCCAATCCCCTGCATCGCCGATGCCGCGAAGCCCTCGACCGGCTGGCGACCGAGCATAGCGCGACCGCGCAACTCTGCGCGCTACGTGGCCGCAAATACGTGGTGGTCGATACAAGGGACGGGTCGGGCCTGTTCCGGATCACTACGGATGTCGGCATCGAGGTGCCGCTGCCGTGGACTGCATCCGGCAGGTTGCTGCTGGATCACATGAGCCCTTCGGAGATTCGTGCGTTCGTTCCGAAGGAGGATTTTCGTCTTCCGGACGGACGCCTGCTCGACGTCGGTGATTTCATCAAGGACGTCGCGCGCGCGAGGCGCGAAGGCAGATGCGTGACGACGGCACTGTCCGATCGGTTTACGTCGTGTCTTGCCGCGCCCATCCGCGACAAGAAGGGGGTCGCGGTCGCGACGCTCTGCTTCGTCGTTCCCGCGGACTCGCTGAAGGAACGCAGGACCGCGCTGCTCGACGATCTCGTCGCCACCGCAACCGAACTCTCAGATCGCCGCTGAGCCGAGCCGACAGGCAGCGTACGCACGATGCATCCGCATCGTTTCGTGCGCTGTCCTCGCGCTGCTCTCGCCGCGTGCGCGACGCATTCAGGTGAGGCGGTCCGGAACGTCCAGGCTTGACATCACGGCTCGGGAATATCTAGCATGACGCTATAAGATACTATTGTCCACTATAAGAGACTATAACAATGGCCGGCGCGACGAGGTTTCTCTCGGTTCCGTATTTCGACGGGACGAAAGACATGGTCCCGCGGCTTGGAGAGGATTCGAAATGACGAACGCAGGCCGACAAGTACCCGGGCGACGCTGGCTGATCGGTTGTCTCCTCGGCGTCGGAATCCTCATCAACTACATCGACCGTGTCGGGCTCTCCGCCGCGACGCCCGAGCTCACCAGGGAGCTTGGCCTCACCGCCACCGACATCGGCCTGCTCGGTAGCGCGTTCTTCTGGACCTATTCGTTGCTGCAAGTCCCGGGCGGCATGGTGCTGGACCGCTTTGGCGTCACCGCGGTCGGCCGCGCCAGCAGCTTCCTCTGGGCGGTCGCCGCCACCATCACTGCGCTCGCCAGCGGACTTTGGGGTATCGCCGCCGCACGTCTGTTGCTCGGAGTCGCGGAAGCGCCGGCATTTCCGGCAAGTCAGAAAGCGACCGGCCACTGGTTTCCGCTCGACGAACGCGCGCGTTCGACCGCGATCTTCGATTCTGCCGCCAAATTCTCCAACGTGATCGGCGTGCCGCTGGTTGCCTATGTGATCTTTCTCTACGGCTGGCGCTGGGGTTTTGGCGTCACGGCGCTGCTGAGCTTTGCGTATTTCATCGCCTACTACGTCATCTATCGAAATCCGAGCGAGGATCCGAAGCTGTCCAAGGCGGAGCATCACTACATCGTCGCCGGCGGCGGCACGCCGGAAGGCCCGGCGACGGCGGGGCAGAGCCGCATGCTCGGCTACCTCTTGCGCAACCGCAAGGTCTGGGGGCTGACCATCGGGTTCTCAGCCTATGGCTATACCTTCTATCTCTTCCTCACTTGGCTTCCGGGCTATCTCGCCCAGACCATGCATATGAATCTGATGTCGGCCGCGGGCTATTCGACGATCCCCTGGATTTTCGCGACGTTGTCGGACCTCCTGATCGGCGGGTTCCTGGTGGATCATTTGATCGCGCGTGGCTACGACAGCACGAGGGTGCGCCAGTCGGTGATCATCGTCGGCATGCTGATGGGGCTTGCCGTGATCGGCGCCGCGTTCACCGTGAAGCCAGGCTGGGCGCTGCTGTGGCTGTCGATCGCGATCTCGGGGCTGTCAGCCGCGGCGCCCGTCGGGTCCTCGATCGTGTCGCTGATCGCGCCCAAGGGCGGCGCGGGAACGGTCGGCGGCATTCTCAATTTCACCAACAACATGATGGGCGTCCTCGCGCCCATCGTGACCGGAATCGTGGTCGACTGGACTCAATCCTTTGCCGGCGCTTTCATGATCGCCGGCGTCGTGCTGCTGATCGGCATCTTCTTCTATGTCGTGGTGCTGGGACGGATCGAATCGATTCCCGATTTCGCCGAGGAAATGCCGCGAGACGCCGTGGCCGTTCACTGAGGAGGGAGCATGCCCCAAGGTCCGAACCAGGGTAGGGATACCCTCATCCGCAATGCCCGGCTGATCGACGGCACGGGCGCGCCGTGGTTCGAGGCCGACCTGCGCATCAGCGGCAACCGCATCGCGGCGATCGGCGCCTCCTTGCCCGCGGACGGGTCCGAAATCATCGACGCGCGCGGATGCTACCTCGCGCCGGGCTTCATCGACGCTCACTGCCATGACGATCTGATCTGCCTGCGCGAGCCTGATAGGCCCGAGAAGGCACTGCAAGGCGTGACCACGCTCGTGGTCGGCAATTGCTGCTTTTCGCTCTATCCAGCGACCGCAAACTCCGCCGAGATGCTGCGCCAGCACTTCTCGGGCCTCGCGGGTGAAACCCGCGCGAACGAAGTCTTCGACAGTTTCGACGGCTACCGGCTGGCCCTGGAAGGGCCGGGCGTGGCGCTCAACCTCGTCTCCTTGGTCGGGCATGCCGCGATCCGGCTCGCAGTTCTCGGTTACGAACGCCGCGCGGCGACGGACCGGGAGGTCGCGGCCATGCAGGCACTGCTCGCAGAGCAGCTCAGCCAGGGCGCAGCCGGCCTGTCGCTCGGCCTCGTCTATCCGCCGAGCGCCTATGCCGACACCAATGAACTGTGCGCACTGGCAGCGACCGTGCGCGCTCACGGCAAGCTGCTCACGGCGCATGTCCGCAGCTACGAAGCGGGCCTGCTGAGCTCCATCGACGAGTTCATCGCGATCCTGCGCGTCTCCGGCGCGGCGGGTCTGCTGTCGCATCTTCAGTCGGCAGGAAAGCCGAACTGGGGCGCTATCCCTAAGGCGCTCGACCGGCTCGAGGCCGCACGAGCGGAGGGGATCGATATCTCCTTCGACATGTATCCGTATCCTGCCGGCAGCTCCTACATGCTGCAATTGCTACCGCCGGCCGCGCTCGAAGGCGGCATCGACGCGCTGCGCGCGCGGTTGCGCGATCCGGGCAAGCGCGAGCAGCTTCGCGTGCTGGTGGAGGAAGGCGATCCCGATCCGCATGCCGCGCAGTCCAAGATCGTGCTGATCGGCTGGCATAATGTGCGCATTTCCGGCACCGGCAATCCCGCGCTGAAACCGCTCGAGGGCAAGTCGATGGTCGACGCCGCGCGCGAGCTCGGCATCTCGCCGTTCGATCTCATGGTTCGGTGTATCGAGGAAGACCAGGGTCAGACCGGCATCATCATGTTCCAGCTCGATGAGGCTGACCTGCGTGCGGCCTTCACCCATCGCCTGCACATGGTCGGCTCCGACGGCATTCCGCGCCCGGGCACCAAGCCGCATCCGCGCGCCTATGGCAGTTTCCCGCGCGTCGCCGGCCGGCTGACGCGTGAGCAAGGCTGGCTGACTTTGGAAGATGCCGTGCGGCGAATGACCGCGATGCCCGCCCAGCGCTTCGGCCTGTCCGACCGCGGCATCCTGCGACCGGGCATGATCGCGGATATGACTCTGTTCGACGATACCATCATGGACAAGGCGACGTTCGAGGCGCCGACGGAAATGCCCGCGGGCATCCGTTCGGTATTCGTCGCAGGCGAGGCCGTGGTCGCCGACGGACGCAGTACCTTCGCGCGTCCGGGCCGGGCCCTGATCACCGGATGACGGAGCCGCCGCCAATGGCTCGTCTCTCCGACGTCCCGAATCCGAACTTCGTCACCTGTTGTTGCGGAGTTTCTTGATCGATGACGTCCGATCCTTTCAAGCAGAGCCGATCAGCGTGCCGGTTACGCGCGCCAAGCGTCAGGAGTTCATGCGCGAACGGTACTAATGATCGCGCAGACACCTGAAATGGCGCGCTTCCTTCAAGCACGGCGAATGTCGGACGGTGTGGCATCGAACCGCCGTCGGAACACGCGGTTGAAATAGGAGATGTCCACGAATCCTGCCGAATGCGCGAGATCGCTGACCTTGCGCCCTCGGTTGCGGGGATCGAGCAGCAGCCTGCGAGCGAGCAGCAGGCGTTGTTCAAGGAGGAATTCGGTGAACGTGGTCCCCGCCTGTTCGAACATCCGCTGTGCATGCCGCGGACTGACGCCCGCCTTCTGAGCGATCGAGTGGATCGTCAGATCACCCCGGCTCAAATTGGCGATGGCTTCGGCGCGCATGAGGTCGAGCCGTACGGCGGAATGACCTCTGTTGTTCGCAAGTTCTGTGCGGTCGGCGTCCGTTCTCAGCAACAGCCCGATGAGGTCGACCATGTGTTGGGCTATCAGGTGCTGGCCGATCGCGTCTGTTTGCGGGCCAACCTCGGTGGCGAGTGCGTGGTAGCGTATGATGGCTTCTCTTATGGGATCTTGATCGCCAAGAACCCGCGCCATCCGGTCCTCCGCCTTGGGGCAGATCGTGAGGAGCAGGGATCGCGGGATGCGAATGCTCTTGCTCTCGCCTTCGTTGCTGACGTGCGCGCCACAGAGCACGCTCATGTCCCCGAGACACATTTGCGATTCCGACAGTTCGATCGATTGTCCCTCGTGCCATATGCGCACCCGACCGGACGTGGCGATGAGGAGGCACATGTCGTCGTAACCGTCGTTCAGGAGTTCGCGCGTGCGCGAGAAGCGCGCCGACGATCCGCCGGGAGCAGCCAGCGCGAGACCGCCCACCAGGCTGACTTGCAATGTGCACTCGATGTTGCCGCTGTTGCCCGGCTGAACGTCGACGCGGAGAGTGGACCGGCAGAATTCCTCGCGCCATCGTTCGTAATCGCGTCCATGCGGCGGGCCCGAGTAGCCAGTGACAAAGACATTCGGCACGCCCGCTTTATCCATCACGACTCCTTCGACGGCCAACCGTATCCCGAGGTTTCCTGAGCGAAAGGCCGGGCCAGTGGATATCGCATCAATCTACACGATTGGCGCCGGAGTCCTATCGTGGCGAAACCGGTATCTCCTGCGCTTTGATCGCGCCGCTACGTTCCGAAGGGCGCTGGGAGCGAAGCGAATGGCGCTCTATTCCAAGACAGCGAACCCTGCTCGGTAGCCTCTCACGAGGGTTCGGTGTGCCATTTCCTGTTGTGCAACTTTCCGTTGTGGATCCCCATTGCCCCGGGCGCGGCGCTTCTGCTCCGCCTTCCACGTTGGTGCTGGCTATTGCCGCAAGACCACACGCCACCGACGTAACCCCGCTTCGGCAGTCGCGACTGGTGAGCCAGTTCACACGGAAACGCCCGTACAGGTAGTATTCTTCAAACGGGGTGGCCAGTGGAGCGGAGGGAGAGATGCCCAGGAAGGCCAGCCGATCAAGAAAATTGAGCGGGATCGTCGAGCGCGCGCATCCGGATAGCCAGCCGAGATCGGGCGATGAGCAGTTTTCCGCAGACTATACGGTGACCAGCACAACCGACGGCGGCGGACGCGTGCTGACCGATGTCGAGGTGATTCTGGTCTTCTGGGGCAGCTTCTGGACCACGACGCCTGCTCCGTCTCCTTCCAGCGACGAGTACAAGCAAGCGATTATCGGCATCCTCACGGGTCCCTACATGGGCGGCCTGCGCCAGTATCGCGGCGTCGCGCAGGGCACGCTGATCTTCACCGATCTCAACGACAGCACGAGTCCGGTGGATCAATATACCGACGACGACGTGAAGACGATGCTCAAGGATCGGCTCGACCACACGAGCATGCCGCCTCCGGCATCAGGCCATAATCGCTTCTACGCCGTGATCGTGCCGCCGGGCATCAGGAACAAGCTCACGACCACCAACAACTTCGTGGGCCAGCACCAGAGTTTCACCTACAAGGGCGTCACAGGATACTATGCTTGGGTGGACAATACGGGTTCGCTGACGGGGCATAATTGCGTCACCAAGGTCTTTTCGCACGAGCTGATCGAGGCGTGCACCAACCCCGACGTCGATACCTCGAACAACAGCATTCTGGTCAACGGCACCAACCCCGACGGTTCGACGGTCACGAACGACGAGATCGGCGACACCTGCAACAACCAGTTCGCGACGATCGACGTCAACGGCGTCAGCTGCTCCGTCCAGGCTTACTGGAGCAAGGCGGACAACGCCTGCATCCTCCCAACCGGCACTTTGACCTTCCTGGTGGACAAGGACACCTTCGGCAAGGATGAAGTGCAGGATGTCATCAACACCAGCGGCGGGACGTTCGAGCAGGCGTTCTGGCTCGTCGTCGACGGATTCAGCAAGAACACGTTCAGCTCTCTCAACGTCACGGTCCCGCTGCCGACAGGAGCGTTCGCCAACCTCAGCGGGATCTCGATCACTCAAAATTCAAACATCGATTTTGAGAACGGTGCAGACCCCGGCGCGCAGCAGAGGATACGAGTCCCGTTCGACATCACGTTCTCGAACGCGGCCCTCACGCATTTCCCGGCGTCCGGCAGTCAGACCTTAGAGCTCGATGCCTTCCTTGCGACCGACGGCAACCAGGTGCCGGGCACGAACGCTTCGACGCTGTTTGAACTGGTGGCGGGTGCAGACCCCTATTTCACCAATGTCGATCCGACCCAGAACAATGTCTTCTATCTGAGCCAGGACCTCAGGGTCTTCACTGCGACGCCCGGCCTGTCCCAGCATCCGGTTGCCGGTGCGCCGGCCTTTGCAAGTGACAGCGTCAACGGCGCATTCACCTATGTCCAGGACCTGCTCACGTTCCTGAACAACAATTTCAGCGATCCGGCCGGGGCCGATCCCTTCAACTCGATTCTTCCGAGCCAGGGGGCGGCATTGCAGGCCGATTCCTCCGTGACCCCATTCACCATCCAGCTCACGCCCACGTTCCCGCCGACGTTCAGGATCTTCAACAACTACAACTTCGCGGTGGCGAGAGTCCGCATGCGCGGCACCGCGGGCCCGGCAGGCGAAGCCAAGAATGCCCGCGTGTTTTTCAGGCTGTTCGTGACGCAGAGCCCCGATACGGACTATCAAACGAGTACGACCTACCCCTTCAATCCGGATGCGGCGGGCTTGCCCGGTTCGCCCCAGGTCGGCGCCGGTCACGTCACGCTACCGTTCTTCGCGACCGGAAATCTCGCCGGTAACACCGATTACGACAAAGGTGGCGTCAACAACCGCGATATCGAGATCACGAGCGGGAAGGACAGCATCTGGGTCTACTACGGGTGCTTCCTGAACCTTTATGATTCCGCCAACGTGATCGACGGCAAGCAGGCTCTGGCGTGGCTTGCCGGAACTCACCACTGTCTGGTGGCCCAGATCGCGTTCGACGATGCTCCGATCTTCATCGGGGCACGTCCCGAGGCGTCGGACAAGCTGGCGCAGCGCAATCTCCAGGTGACGGTCTCGGACAATCCCGGGCCCGCCTCGACGCACCGGATCCCGCAAACGTTCGATATCCGGCCGAGCACCATGGTCAGCCGAAAGACGCTCGTCGACGAGCTGATGATCGACTGGGGCAAAATTCCACATGGGAGCGTCGCCTCGATCTATTGGCCGCAGGTTCAGGCCACCGACGTGCTTGCGCTCGCATCGCAGCTTTATCCTGCACATTCCCTGACGGCAGGAGACACGAATACGATCCAGTGCAAGATCACGGGCGGCGTCACCTATGTGCCGATCCCGATGAATGCGGGCGAAAACTTCGCAGGTCTCCTCACGGTGGACCTTCCCACCACCGTCGTCACCGGTGAGGAATTCAATGTGATCGTCAGGCGCGTGGGACGGCAAGTCTCGAAACGCGACGTTTCGATCCAGAGGCCAGTTCTCGAGAGGAATGCCAGTCCGGACGTCGCTGTTCCGCGCCAACCATTTTCCTGGCGATATGTCATTGGAACGTTTCAGATCAAGATTCCAGTCTCGACGTCTGCCGTGATGCTGCGTCCCGAGGAAGACACCCTGGCGATCATGAAATGGCGATTGCAGCAGACTGCGCCGTCAAACCGGTGGTTTGCCGTGCTGCAGCGGTATGTCGCATTCCTGGCGGACCGCGTCGCCGGGCTTGGGGGCGATCCCAATGCCATTCCACCGTCGCCGAATGGCGCGCCGGTCGAAGTCCCAAGTCCCTGCCTCGATGTCGTCGAGTACACAGGGAAGGTCGCCGAGATCATCTTCGATTGCTTCGGCGAACTCGAGGGCTTTGTGCTCGCCGACTGCTGCACGACGCATGCCTTCAAGACGCGCGAGCGGCAAGTGGGAGAGCTGCTCCTGAGGGCATGCAGGGACCGGTTGCTTCTATCTGCTTTCGCTCTGAAGCATGACCGTTCGAAGGTTCATCGCATGGTCATTCGGGGTTGAACGATGCGGAAGGCGGACGGTGCTCGTGGGCATGCCACGAAGCGTCCGCAAGCGTCGGGGCCGGCCGGCCCCGACGGGAGCAGGAAGCGCGCCTAGAACCGCTGCGAGACGCCGACATAGAAGCCGCGTCGCGGCCCGTATTGCGGCGCGAACACGCCGATGCCGGTGCCGTCTCGGATCTGGTAGATCGTGTCGAACAGGTTCACCACGTCGAAGCGCACCGTCGTCGGCTTGTTCGGCGCCACGATGTTGAAGTCGTGCGACAGGCCGAGGTTCACCTGCGTGTAGGCGGGCAGGTGATCGGTGTTGGCAAAGCCCGCGCGCAGGCCGCTGCCATAGATCATCGACACGCTGTAGCGCGTGCCGTCCCACAGATAGGACGCGCCCGCCGAGGCCGTCAGCGTCTGCGCGTGGTCGGTGGAGACATAGTGGGTCGCGATGTAGTTGAGCTCGTCCTGGCCGAACAGGTACTGGTTCGAGACGATGTTGGTCGCGATCTGCCTGGCCCAGGCGAGATTGGCATAAGCGTTGAAATTGCCATTGTGATAGGTCGACTTGACCTCGAGGCCGATGTTCTCGCCGCGATCGTAGTTGAAGCCGTTCAGCACATAGGCCGCGCCGAACTGGCCGTCGTCGAGCAGATTGCGCGCGATCTTGTAGTAGCCGTCGACCCCGACCTCGAGGCCCGGGATCGGATAGATCTTCTGCACCACGCCGACGTCGAACACGTGTGACCGCTCCGGCAATACCGGACTGCTGACCGGAACCTCCGGCGTCAGCGTGTTCGCTGGCACGTTGGGCGGCGTCACCAGCGCAAGATTGGTGGGCGAGGCGATCACCTGCGACGGCGGAGTGAAGTTGCGCGCATAGCCGGCATGGAACGTGGTACCGTCGAACGGCTTCCATGTCAGGCTGACGCGAGGGCTGAGCTGGTTGGCGTTCACATACTGGTACATCTGGTCGAAACGCAATCCGGCGTTCAGGGTCAGATTGCTGGCGATCCGCCACTCGTCCTGGAGATAGGTCCCGATCAACCAGCCGGTCTTGGCATTGGAATCGAAGATCGAGAACGGCGCATCGATCGTGCCTGCGGCAGGATCGGTCGGGTCGGCCAGCGGCAGCACGGTCGAGCCGTTGTTGACCAATGTCCGCTCCGCGCTGACGCTGAAGCCGAAGCGCAGCGTGTGGGCATAGCCGACGCGCCAGGCGGTGTCCTGTTGGATGCCGTTGACGAGGCTCTGCCGGTAGACGTCGGAGGACACGCCGTTGAAGACGAGATCGCCGATCGGGTCGGGGTAGAAGTGCAACTGGCTGTAACGGTTGAAATAGGCGATCTGGGTGTCCCATTCGCCGACTGACTTCTGGTAGGCAGCGACGTTGAACTGGTTGAACTCGTTCTGGTGCTCGTTGAGCTTCGACGAGTCGAAATTGGACACGCCGAATGCCGTGAAGTTCGGCGTCTGTCCGGGATTGTTCGGGATCTGGAACGTCGCGTTCGACACGCCGCTCATGAAGGTCAGGCGGCTGGTGGGATCGAGCACCGTCGACATATAGAGGAATCCCTTCTCCTGATTGGTGCGGTCATGGATCGCGTTCACAGATGCCGTCGGATTCTCGATGCCGAGATTGTTCTGGAGGAAGCGGCCCGAGACGAAATACTGTGTCTGCCCGGCGGTCCCGCCATATTCGACGTTCGTCGAGATCGTGCCGTTGCTGCCGCCATAGACGCCGACGACGCCGGAATTGTTGAAGGCGTCCGCCTTGGTCTGGATGTCCAGCACGCCGGCGGTGCGGAAGCCGTACTGCGCGGGCAATGCGCCGGTGAGGAGGCTCATGCTGCCGACAATCCCGGTATCGAGGATCTGCCCGAATGCGCCGACGCCGTCGGGGAGCATGACGCCGTTGATGCGGTACTGCAAGTTGGCGTGCTCGTTGCGCACGTGCAACTCGCCACTGGCCGCCGAATCCTGGGTCACTCCGGGGAATTGCAGCAGCACCTTGTCCAGCGTCGCGTTGTTGCCCTGGGGCAGCGCCTCGATCGCCTGTCGGTTCATCGTGTGCGAGGTGGCGCCGATGGGGGCGACGACGTTGTCGCGGGTCTGGTCGAACTGCGCATTCTGCCCAGCCACGGTCTGCGCCTCGGTCGACGGCGGCGTTTCCGGCGCCTGGAGACGCTTTCGTACGGTGCGAACCTTCGGTGGACGCGATGGATGCACGCGTGGGGGGGCAGTGACCTCAACGCTGGGCAAGGTCGTGGCGGCGCTCGGCGCGGCGGTCTGCGCCATGGCGGTGCTGTTGAGATAGAAAAGCGTGAGCGTGGCTATGCCTGCGCCCGCCAAGCGGGGTCCTGAAGATACCAACATCGTCCTGATTCCGATCAGGCGCGGCCGAAATCCGGCTTCGACAACGAGCGCCTGCCGCCGACACGCGGCGGATCAATTTTCGAAAGCCCGACGGAGGCTTGCGCGCACGACGGCGGCAGCCCGTTGGGCGGTTCAATCGACGGAGATCAGGAAGCGGGTGGGGCGCGCGGCTGGAACGCGTGGCCGGCCGACTTCAGATGGATGAATTCGGCGTCGGTGGTGCGGTAGAGGAATTCGACCGCCTGCGGCAGATGCAGCAGCGGCGGCGTCGCGAACACGACCGTGCTCGCCATCGAGACGACGGCGCAGATGGCGCAATTGTCGTCGCCCTGCTGGTCGTGGTCGGGGTTGGCCGGCGACTGCTTCTGCAGTGCTGCACGATCGACGGACGCGATGCCGCCCGCCTGTTGCGACGACTGGAGCAGGGGGGCAGCCTGCGCGAACCAGTGGCTGTGGCCGAAGGTCAGCGCGAGCTGCATCAGCATCGCGAAGATCGCGAGCCGGGCGCCATGCCTGACGTTCGAGCGGAACCACTTCATTCGAAAACGCACCCCCGCATCGCGGCGGGCCAATCCCCCGGCCATCACGATGTTACAATGTAACATCGCAGGATCGTGGCGCGCATGTCAACTGCGGGAGGCGCGGCCGCTGTGGCCGGCCTCCCGATGTGATCTTCATGCAACGGAATTCGTGGGGCTCAGCGCCCTTCGCGCACCCAGGTCGCGGCGAACGCACCGAGCAGGAGCAGCAGCCCGATCAGCCCGGCGAAGATCGGCAGCACGCCGACGCCTTTCACCACGCTGGCATCGCGCATCCTGACCCCCATCCAGCCGTCGCCGTGGAAGACGCTAGCCGAGCGAACCGGCACGACACGCGGCAGATCGACGCTCGATCCGTCGACGACGCGCACGGCATCGCCGCCGGTCGCCTGCGTCAGCGGCTTCAACGTCTCGGCGGTCGAGGTGACCTCCGAAAATTCCTTCGGATTGGTTGGACCGACATTGATCAGCGCCTTCAGGGTGCCGTCGGTGGCCTGCCAGAGACCTAACTCGCCGGCCGGCAGGCTGGCGCGCCATTCGCCGGGGTCGCCAGCGTTGAGCGTGAGATCGCGCGTCACGCCGGAGGGCGAGGTCACTGTCACCGGCTGCACGCTGTCGGACATGGTCTGGCGCACCACGACGAGATCCTTGCCCTGCACCTGAAGACGCAACGCCTCCTCGTCGAGATCCGGCTGCTTCATCAGCCAGTGCGACATCCGCCGCAGCAGATCGAGATGCGGTCCGCCGCCCTCATAGCCGCGCGCCCACAGCCAGATGTGGTCGGAGAGCAGCAGCGCGACGCGGCCTTCGCCGAACCGCGACAGGAACAACAGCGGCTTGCCGTCGGCGCCGGTCATGACTGGCGAGCCGGTCGCATTCCTGGTGTCGACGGTACGGAAGAATCGGGCCCAATGCGGCGGCTCGCTCGCCGAGCCTTCGAGGCCGCGCGTCACGGGATGGCGTTTGCCGGTGTCTGAGAGGTGCGCATAGAACGGCTTCTCGGTGACGCCGACCGGCTCGGCCGGCAGCACCGAATCCAGGGGCGTGCGCCAGATGCTGGTGTTGGAGGCGTAGTCGGGACCGGCCGAGACCAGCACCGCGCCGCCCGAGCGCACATAGCGCGCGATGTTGTCGAAATAGGCGATCGGCAGCACGCCCTGGCGGGCATAGCGATCGAAGATGATCAACTGGAATTCGTTGATCTTCTGCTGAAACAATTCGCGGGTCGGAAACGCGATCAGCGACAATTCGTTGATCGGCGTGCCGTCCTGCTTCTCCGGCGGGCGCAGGATGGTGAAATGCACGAGATCGACGCTGGCGTCGGACTTGAGCAGGTTGCGCCAGGTACGCTCGCCGGAATGCGGCTCACCGGAGACCAGCAGCACGCGCAGCTTGTCGCGCACGCCGTCGATCGCCACCACGGCGCGGTTGTTGACCGGCGTCAGCTCCTTCTCGAGCGGCGAGGCCTCGATCTCGACGATGTTCGGACCGGCATGCTTGATGTCGACGTCGACGCTTGCGGTCTGGCCGCTCGACAGCGTGCGCTCGCTGATCGTCTCGCCGTCACGGCGGATGGTGACCTTGGCGCGTTCGCCAGTCACCCCCTGGTCGTCGAGACGGTAGGTGATGGTCTGGGTCTGGCCCACGATGCCGAAGCGCGGTGCGGCGGTGATTGCGATGCGGCGGTCGCGCTCGTTCTTCTGCCCGGTGATCAGCGCATGCACCGGCGCCTGGAAGCCGATCGCGGCGGCATTCGCCGGGATGTCATGCACCCGGCCGTCGGTGATCAGGAACGCGCCGGCGACGCGATCGACCGGCACGTCGGAGAGCGCGGAGGTGAGCGCGCCAAACAGTTTTGTGCCGTCGGTCTCGCCGTCGGCCTGTCCAGCCTCGACGACGCGCACCTCGAGTCCCTTGATCCGCTTCAGGCTGTCGACCAGCGCCTCCTGCGCCTGGGCGGCTTCCTTGGTGCGATTGCCAAAGTTCTGGCTCGGGCTCTTGTCGACGACGACGGCGGCGACCGAGGTGAGGGGATCGCGGTCCTCGCGGGTGAAGGAGGGGTTTGCGAGCGCAAGCAGGAACAGCGCCAGCGCGGCGACGCGCACCGCCGCGCCTCGTGCGCGCGCAAGCAGCAGGAAAATAGCGATGACCACGATCGCGGCAAGCGCGATCCACAAGACGATCGTGGGAACAAGCGGCGTGAACGCGATGCCGTAATTCATGTATTCATGTCGCTCCTATTGCCCGAGCCGCTCGATCAGCGCCGGCGCGTGCACCTGGTCGGCCTTGTAGTTGCCGGTCAGCGTGTACATCACGATGTTGACGCCGGCGCGGAAGGCGAATTCGCGCTGGCGCGGCTCGCTCTGGGTCAGCGGCAGCATCGGCTGGCCGTCGGGACGGATCGCCCAGGCGCCGGCAAGATCGTTCGAGGTGATGATGATCGGCGAGACGCCGTCGCCGCCGCGCGCTGGACGCTGCGCGCTCTCGTCCTCTTCCTCGCGCGGCAGGGTCTCGACCCAGGTCTGGCCGGTGTTGAAGCGGCCGGGGAAGTCGCGCAGCAGATAGAACGTCTTGGTCAGCACGTGCTCGCGCGGCACCGGCTCGAGCTCGGGCACGTCGAGCGAGGAGAGGATCTCGCGCAGCGCCTGCATGCCCGGCGTCTGCGAGGCGCCGTTGTCGCCGGGCGGCGCCTCGACCGCGTCGCGGGTGTCGAAGATCACGGTGCCGCCCTGCTTCATGTAGGCGTCGATCTTGTTGATGGCGTCCTGCGGCGGTTTTGGCGCGCCCGGCACGATCGGCCAGTAGATCAGCGGGAAGAAGGCGAGCTCATCACGCGCCGGATCGACGCCGACGGGATCGCCGGCCTCGAGCGCGGTGCGTTGCGCCAGGAACAGCGTCAGCCCGGACATGCCGGCTTTGACGATGGAATCGACGTCGGCATTGCCAGTCACGACATAGGCCAGGCGAGTCTGCGACACCGCTTTCATCGCAAAATCGTCGGCAGGGCTGTCGGCGCGCGATGGTGCAGGCGAGGCGAGGCTGGCGAGTACCAGTCCGATCGCGAGCACGGCGGGTGCCGCGCGCCGGCGCAGGAGCGCGGCGAGGCCGCCGCCGAGCAGCGCGACGATGATGGCGTCGATCAGGAACAGCGCCAGCGAGGTCGAGAGCAGCCAGCCGCGCAAATCGCGCGGCTCGGCGTTGGTGTAGGTTGCGTGCCGGGCGCGCAGGCTCGCGGTGTTGAGCGGGGCGATGCGGTCGGCGGCGGCGAGCGTGTTCACGGCCAGTGGTCCCTCGGCCGGGCCGTAGAAGCCGGGCGGATGATCTGATGTCGCGCGGTCGCGGTAATCGGCCGACAGCGGCTTTGCGGTCGCAGGCGGCGGACCGAAGGCGCCAAAACCGTCGAGGATGCGCAGCGGCGCCACTGTCTCGGTGCTGGCCTCACCGGCGACGCCGGGGCCGGGCTTGGAGGTGTAGCCGGACATGTCGACGATCCGCCTCAGCATGTCGACAAAGGTGCCCGACATCGGCAGGTCCGACCAGCGCATGTCGGCCGAGACATGAAACAGGCTGACCAGACCCTTGCCGCGATGCTCGCCGGTGACGAGCGGCGTGCCGTCTTCGAGCGAGGCCCAGCTCTTGGTCGCCAGCACTGCATCGGGCTCTGCGAGCACCTGGCGGCTCACGGTGACGTCTTTGGGGACGGGGACGCCGGCGAACGGACCGTCCGCGGTGAAGGCGGCGAGATGCTGCGGCTTCTCCCAGGTCAGGCTGCCGCCGAGCGTGCGGCCCCCCTTGCGCAGCTTCACCGGCACGAGGTCATCCTCGGCCTGCGCGAGGCGGGGACCTGCGAAGCGCACCAGCACGCCGCCCTGGTCGACCCAGGCGTTGAGGCGCTCGCGAATTTCAGGGGCGATGGTGCCGACATCGGCCAGGATGATCATGGGCAGCTTCTGGTCGAGGAATTGCGTGATGCCTTGTTGCGGCGCGCCCTTGTCGGCGAGGCGGACGTCGGCGAACGGCGCCAGCGCGCGGGTGAGATAGAAGGTCGGTGCCAGCAGCGGCTGCGCGGTCTCGCTGGTTGCGCCGGAGACGATGCCGATGGCGCGGCGCCGCCAGCGCTTGTCGAGCAGTTGCACGGCGCCGGCGGAGCGCTCGCCGGAGATTTCGAGACGGGTGATGTCGTTGCGCAGCTCGACCGGTAGGTCGAAGGCGGCCTCGGTCTCTTTGTCCTGCGGGGCGAAGGTGTAGCGGGCTTCGCCGATCGGCGAGCCCTTCTGGTCCAGTGCGCGCACGGTGCCGGCGGCAATGCCGCTGTCGGTGCGCAGCACCTTCACGACCATCTTGGCGGCCGCATTCTCGGCGGCGACCAGCGCCAGCGGGGAGGGTGTGCCGCCTTCAAACACCGTCAAGCTGCGGTCTCCGATCGTCTTCGTCAGGCCTTGCAGGAACTCCTCACCGCGGCCCGTATCGACACCGTCCGAGAGCCAGGCGATCTCGCAATCGCCGGTTGCCTTGAGGAAACGATCAATCGCGGTGAGAGTTTCAACACGCTCGATGGAATAGGGTTTTGGTGCGAGTTGCCGCAGCGCAACGCGCGCCGCCCCGGCCTGCATCAACGTGATGTCGCGGTTCGGCTCCGAGAGCGGCACCAGCGCGATGGCGCGGCGGTTGCTGTCGGCATTCGCGATCAGCTCGTCGGCTGCCTTGATCCGCGTGTCCCAGTTCGAGGCCGCGCTCCAGCCGTCGTCGAACAGGATCATCAGCGGCGCCTTGCTGCCGGCTAGCCCAGTCTGCGGATTCCAGATCGGGCCGGCGGCAGCGAAAATCACCAGCGCCGCGGCGAGCAGGCGCAGCGCGGTGAGCCACCAGGGCGTGCGCGAGGGCGTCTCTTCCTTCGGCGCGATGTCGAACAGCAGGCGCGTCGGTGGGAATTCGATGCGGCGCGGCCGCGGCGGCATCACGCGCAGCAGCCACCACAGCACCGGCAGGCTGACGAGCCCGATCAGGAGCAGCGGTTCGGTGAAGGCGAGCGGCAGGCTTCCGATCATGCGGCTGGTCCCGCTTTGACGGTGGTCGAGCGCGCGCCCGACTTGCTCACCTGCATGCCGGCATGCAGGAACAGCAGCAGTTCGGCGGCGGAGCGATCGGTGACGTGGGTGGCGAACAGCCAGTCGAGCTTGTTGGTCTCGTCGCGGATCTGGTCGCGATGCAGCGCGAGCCGCGCGGTGTAATCCTGGGCCCAGCTTTCGGCGCGCCCCGCCGTGATCTCGCCAAAGCCCTCGGGCTCGACGAATTCGACGCGGCCGGAATAGGGGAAGGTCTCCTCGGCGGGATCGACGATCTGCACCAGCGTGCCATGGGCGCCGGAGCCGGAGAGCGCCGCGAGCGTGCTCCTGATCTCCGCGATCGGCGACCAGAAATCGGACAGCACGACAGTCTCGGCGAGTGCCGAGGGCACGAAGGACGGCGGCAGGCTCGGCCGCTCGGCGTCGTCATGCAGCATCGCCTGCGCCATCTTGTCGATGATGCTGCGGCTCGCGGTCGGCGCCATCAGGCCGGGAATGCCGACGCGTTCGCCGCCGGAGACGAGCAGCTCGGCCAGCGCGAATGCCACGATCAGCGTGCGCTCGAGCTTGGAGTCGCGTGCGTTCCTTGATGCAAATGCCATCGAAGGCGAGCGGTCGGGCCAGATCCATACCGTGTGCGCGGCCTCCCATTCCTGCTCGCGGACATAGAGATGGTCGTCACGCGCCGAGCGGCGCCAATCGACGTTCTGCGACGGCTCGCCGGAGACGAAGCGGCGATACTGCCAGAAACTTTCGCCCGAGCCGGCGCGACGGCGGCCATGCAGGCCGTGGATGACGTTGGCGGCAATGCGACGGGCCTCTAACACCAGGCGCGGCAGCGAAGCGGCGAGCGTACGGCTTTCGCCATCGGCACGTCGGATCGCAATGATCTCCCTCGCCGTGTGCCCGTTGTCTGCGGCCATCAACCGATCCGTGTCTTCAATTGCCGGATCACGTCCGGAATCGTGCGGCCTTCGGCGCGCGCCTGGAACGTCAGTGCCATGCGGTGCTTCAGCACCGGCTCGGCGAGGTCGAGCACGTCGTCGATCGACGGCGCGAGGCGGCCGTCGAGCAGCGCACGTGCGCGCACCGCCAGCATCAGCGACTGGCTGGCGCGGGGACCGGGTCCCCAGGCAATCAGCTTGCCGGTTTCGCCACCGTCGGGGCCGGGACGCGCCGAGCGCACCAGCGACAGGATGGCCTCCACCACGGAATCGCCGACCGGCAGCCGCCGCACCAGCCGCTGGGCCGTGATCAGCGCATCCGCCGTCATCGATCCCTTTGCCAGCGTCTCTTCGGCGCCGGTGGTTTCGAACAGGATGCGCCGCTCGGCGTCGCGATCGGGATAGTCGACGTCGATTTCCATCAGGAAGCGGTCGAGCTGCGCTTCCGGCAGCGGATAGGTGCCTTCCTGCTCCAGCGGGTTTTGGGTCGCGAGCACATGGAACGGTTTCGGCAGGTCATGACGCGCGCCGGCTACCGTGATGTGCTGCTCCTGCATCGCTTGCAGGAGCGCGGACTGCGTGCGCGGGCTGGCGCGGTTGATTTCGTCGGCCATCAGGAGCTGCGCGAAGACCGGGCCGGCGATGAAGCGGAACGAGCGCTTTCCGGCGGTGCTCTCGTCGAGCACTTCGGCGCCGAGAATGTCCGATGGCATCAGGTCGGGCGTGAACTGGATGCGCTTGGCATCGAGACCCAGCGTGACGCCGAGCGTCTCGACGAGCTTGGTCTTGGCGAGACCCGGAACGCCGATCAGCAGCGCGTGACCGCCGGAGAGGATCGTCACCAGCGTGTTCTCGATCACGCGGTCCTGGCCGAAGATGACGGTTGCGATCGCGTCCTTGGCGGCGCGAATCTGCCCCGACACCTGCTCTGCCGAGCGGACGATCACGTCCTCGAGTTTTTCGACACTTTCCGCCATCCGTCAGCTCCTTAAGCCTCTTACGCGGCCTGCTTGCGTCGTCATGTCAGCTCATGGCCCCCATGCTAGGCTTGCAGGAAGGCTCTGTATTCGCTGAATTAACCTATCCCCACCTTATCGGCTTCGGGATATGTACGGCATCACGAAGTGGCGACCTTGCACACCGGATGATTCCGGTGTGGAACCGCTCACCGAGGTACAACGTAGACCTGCACCAATCGTGCCAAAGACAAAGTCAGGGCAAACCATGGCGAACCAAGGGCAGAGCACCAATCGGGGTCTTGACGGGCTGACCGCCGCCGCCAAGAACGCCGGCGCTGCCCAAAAAGGGCTGCCTCCGGTGCATCTGTGGAATCCACCGTTTTGCGGCGATCTCGACATTCGAATCGCCTCCGACGGTACATGGTTCTACATGGGCACGCCAATCGGCCGCCCGGCGCTGGTGCGCCTGTTCTCGACCATCCTGAAACGCGAAGGGGACAAGCACTTTCTCGTCACGCCTGTCGAGAAGGTCGGGATTCGCGTCGATGACGCGCCGTTCATGGCGGTCGAGATGCTGACGGAAGGCGAGGGCAACCATCGCGTGCTGAGCTTCCGCACCAATGTCGACGACTGGGTGAGGTGCGATGCTGCGCATCGCTTGCGCTTCGAGCAGGCGGCCGACGGCGGGCTGACACCCTATCTGCACGTGCGCTCTGACCTTTGGGCCAAGGTGACACGCGCGCTCTATTACGATCTGGTTGACATGGGCGAGGAGCGGGTGGTCGATGGCCAGCCAATGTTCGGTGTCGAGTCGGCCGGCGAATTCTTCGCCATGGCGGATGCTGAGCAGGTGAGGGCCGCGCTTTGACCAAGCCGCTACCGAAGGACGAACCTGCCCGGTTGGGCGCGGCGGATTTTTTCGCCCGCTCCAAGGCGCGGCTGACCTTCGACGTGCCGCCGGCCCTCTATGATCCCAACATCGTGCCGATGTCGGGTGATCCCGGCACCGACAAGATGCTCGAGATCGTTGCGCGCGAGCAGCCGGTCCGCCCCGCGGCGGTCCTGATCCCGGTCGTCGATCGGCCCGAGCCGACCGTGCTGCTGACGCAGCGCTCGGCGCATCTGAACGACCACGCCGGGCAGATCGCCTTTCCCGGCGGCAAGATCGACGCGATCGACGCCTCGCCGCGCGATGCGGCGTTGCGCGAGGCCGAGGAAGAGGTCGGGCTGTTGCGTGACTTCGTCGAGCCGGTCGGCTATCTCGATCTCTACGGCACCGCCTTCGGCTTCCGCATCCTGCCGACGGTTGCAAGGATCCGGCCTGGATTTGAGCTTGTGATCAACCATTCCGAGGTTGATGACGCCTTCGAGGTGCCGCTATCCTTCCTGATGAATCCGGCGAACCACCAGGTGCACAGCAAGGAATTCCGCGGCATGGAGCGCTTCTATTACGCGATGCCGTTCGCGGAGCGGTACATCTGGGGCGCGACCGCCGGCATATTGCGTGTGTTGTATGAGCGGATCTATTTGCCATGATCCGGCCGGCGCTGACCGAGATCGGAATCTTCCTCGTTCCCTTCGCGGTCTATGCCCTGTTCCTGGTCGCGACGCGCTCCGGCCTGTTCGTGCAGTCGTCCTGGCCGGTCTATACCATCGCCCGCCTCGGGCTGGTCGCGCTGGTGCTGGTGATCGCCAGCCTGGTGGGCCTTGCGCATTTCACCGGCGCATCGCCGAACTCGACCTACGTCCCCGCGCATGTCGAGAACGGCAGGCTCGTGCCGGGCGTCGAGAAATAGGGGCGGGCCGATGAGCGCGGAGCCGCTGCTTGCCGATGCTTCCTGGCTGACCT
This sequence comes from Bradyrhizobium sp. CCGUVB23, assembly GCF_024199885.1. Lineage (NCBI taxonomy): Bacteria > Pseudomonadati > Pseudomonadota > Alphaproteobacteria > Hyphomicrobiales > Nitrobacteraceae > Bradyrhizobium > Bradyrhizobium sp. CCGUVB23. The sequence continues at coordinate 1,254,215 of NZ_JANADQ010000001.1, read as the reverse complement.
CCGGCGGGACCGCGCGCGTCCTGCAACTGTTGAACGCGGACGGCGAGGAGGCGCGCGTGGTCGGCGGCGCCGTGCGCAACGCACTGCTCGGCTTGCGGCCGGGCGACATGGATATCGCGACCACCGCACTGCCGGAGGAGGTGATGCGGCGTGCAAAGAGCGCCGGCATCAAGAGCGTGCCGACCGGCATCGACCACGGTACCATCACCCTGGTCATCGACGGGCACCCCTATGAAGTCACCACGCTGCGCGAGGACACCGAGACCTTCGGCCGCAAGGCCAAGGTCGCGTTCGGCCGCGACTGGGTGAGGGACGCCGAGCGGCGCGACTTCACGATGAACGGGCTGTCGGTCGACGGACACGGCGTGGTGCACGACTACGTCGGCGGGCTTGCCGACGTCGCCGCGCGGCGCGTGCGCTTCATCGGCGATCCCGACCAGCGCATCGCGGAAGATTACTTGCGCATCCTGCGCTTCTTCCGCATCCACGCCGCCTTCGGCGCCGGTGAGCCGGACCGCGACGGCTATCTCGCCTGCATCCGCGGCCGCGCCGGGCTTGCCGGTCTCTCGGCCGAGCGGGTGCGCATGGAAATACTCAAGCTGCTGGTCGCCGGCGGTGCTGCGGCCGCGGCGCTCGCCATGGCCGACGGGGGCCTCCTGCAGTCGCTGATCGGCGGCGTCGCCTATACCGGCCCGCTGGCGAGGATGATTGCGATCGAGCACGAGCTCGGCCTGCCGGCGAGCGCGACCCGGCGTCTCGCCGGGTTGACCGTCGCCGTCACCGAGGACGCCAAGCGCGTCGCGTCGCGGCTCCGGCTCAGCAATGCCGAGGCCAAGGCGCTGGATTCGATGGGGCACCGCTGGTGGCGGTTCGCCAACTTCGCCAACAAGGACGAGTCCAATGCGCGGCGGCTGCTCTATCGCTTAGGCGCCGAGCGCTATCACGATCGCGTGTTGCTGGCCTGGGCGAGGGACGCCGGCGAGGTGAATTCGGCGCGCTGGCGCGAGCTCGCCGAGCTGCCGCAACGCTGGACACCGCCGAAATTCCCGCTGAAAGCCGCCGACTTCATCGCGCGCGGCATGGCGGAAGGCCCCGCGCTCGGACGTGTGTTGACGCTCGCTGAGGACGCTTGGCTTGCCGCGGATTTTCCCCTAGAGGAGGCGGCGCTCGCTTCCATCGCCGATCAAGCTGCGGCACGCGTCAGCCGCGATCAGAGAATCTGACCATCGTATCAGCCTTCGCCGATATCTCGCTTCTGCAGCTTCTGCTGGTCGCGTTGATGGCGTTGTTTGCTTCGATCATCGGTGGGCTTGCAGGTTACGGCACCGGCGCGCTGATGCCGCTGGCGCTGGTGCCGATGGTCGGCGCCGAGCCCGTGGTGCCGATCATCGCGATCTCCGCGATCTTCACCAATCTCAGCCGCGCCATTGCCTATGTCAGCTATGCGGATCGTCGCCGCGCGCTCGTCGTGCTCGCCTGCGCGGCGCTGACGACGGCACTCGGTGCCTACGGCTACACGCGCCTCACCAATGCCGGCGCGGCGCTGGTGATCGGCACCATGCTGATCCTGAGTGTGCCGCTGCGCCGCGTGCTACGCCGCCGCCAGGTCAAGATCGGCAATACGGGTCTTGCAGCAGGGTCGGTCGGTTATGGCGTGCTGGTCGGCGGCACCTCGGGCTCTGGCGTGATCCTGCTCTCGCTGCTGATGGCCGCGGGCCTCGAAGGCGCGGCGGTGATCGCCACCGACGCGATGATCTCGCTCGGTACCGGCCTCATCAAGATCTCGGTGTTCGGCCTCGCTGGCGCTTTGACCGCGCAGGTGCTGGCGTTCGCGCTTCTGATCGGCGGGATGGCAGTGCCGGGCGCGTTCCTGGCAAAGGCCTTTGTCGAGCGGATGCCGGTGCATATCCACGCCGCGATCCTCGACGTTGCGGTGATCACGGGCGGGCTCGTGATGATCTCGGCTGCGGTGAAGCAACTCGTCGCCTAAGGCATGACGAGATTGGGGTCGGTCATCCCAAATTTTGCAATGATGGCATCTTGCCCCTGATTTGCCCGACGCGTGAAGCAATTTCGTAAAATCCGCAAAGCGTTCACGTCGTCCGCAAGGCGTCGCGTCGACCGTCGCCGGCTACTTTGCATGGGGTTGTTTTCGGGGTTTTTGCCGGACCGGGCGAAAGTCCGAGGCTGAACCCGATCTGATCGCGCTTTTCGGAACGTCGCGGTCCAGGTGGCGTTCTCCTGGACCGCGATTGGGTGTGCCTATTCCTCGTCCTCGTCGTCTTCCTCTTCGTCCTCTTCCTCATCCTCGTCGTCTTCGTCCTCTTCGGGCCCGGCCTGTTCGAGTACGGCGAGCGGCAGCGTCTCGCGAAACAGATTGCCTTCCATGCCCATCCAGAGGCAGAGCACGTCCTCCTCCTTGACATCGACGACGGTCAGCGGCTGGCCGCCGGATTTCAGCATCACGACATCGCCGGCTTTCAGTTCCATGGATTTCTTCTCCGTGTTGATCGACACGGGCTCGACGCTAGCAAGCCGTCATGACAGGGCGATCACGGACGGCTGCGATCGGTCGATCGCAAGGTGATGCCGAATCAGCGCCTGGCGACGATGATCGGCGTCGTCTTGATCGGGGTGCATGCATCGTTGAAAAAGCCCACCACGGTTGTGACGACCGGCACATGGCAGGCAAAGCTGTCCGGGCGATAGCTCTCGCGAATCCCGTCCATCTGGAAGGTCGCGAGGCTCATAAAGGCATTGAGGCGCTTGGCTTGAAGGTCGATCGCGGTCTGAAGGCGGTCGCGGTCGACCTGGAGTGAAGCCTTGCTCGCGGACTTCGCCTCGGGTTGCGAGGCCCAGTAGCGCACCGGCGCCAGTCTTTCGTGCAGGTTGCGGAGACAATAGTGCATCACCAGCACCTGATGCTTCGCGCTGAACCAGTGAATCGCGACGGAATCGTTCGTTCCCGCCTTTTCCCGGTTCTTCGGGCAAACATCGACATACGAATATGCCGGGTCCCAATTGTATCGGGCATCGATCGAACAGGCATCCTCGGCAGTTATGCGAGGGGTGGTCGACGCGCTGCCATTCGTGGGCGTGAATTGCGGCAAGTGGTGATCGCAATCGAAGTCATAGGCGCGAAGCAGGGATTGGTCGAGCGGGTCACTGTTTGGGGTCAGCCGTACTTCCGGATCGCCTTTGAAGTTCGAAGCCCAGTCGATGTATATCTCTGCGTTTCGTGCCAGCAGATCGCCGGTTTCAAACAACGCCAGCTGGGCCGTTTCGTAGACCTTGAGAACGTCCTGAGCGTTCTTGACGGCAAGGATCCGTTCGTTGGCGTCGGCGCGATCGTCGAGCGCAGCCGAATAATCAGAGAACAGCTGCTGTTGCAGCGCCTGCACCAGGGAGAATTTCGTCGAGATATCGTCGAACGTCTTCGCCGCAGCCAGCATGTTTTCCTTGGCCTGGGCGCTCACCTTATCCTGATAGGAGTTCAGATACTGGAAGGAGCCGACGAGGAGGCTGCCCAGCATCGTCACCAGCGAGAGGCTTTTGAAGAGCGTAAATCCGCGATCGAATTTCTCCAGCCACGATAGTGGCGGTTCGGATGGCGGAGGCGCTTTCGCGTCAGAGCCTGGCTTGGCTGCATCGTCCTGGGACACCGGTGACCTCCAAGGGTGTTCGGTCAGGAACCGAGCCGATACGATCTCCGATTGCCGCTCCTTGCACTGTGAGCTAGGTCATACATCACGGCACGGTGAAATCGCCGCCGCCCGTCCGCAGGACCATCATCCAACCGGTCAGGGCAACAGCTCGGTCAGCGAGCGGATGATGCGGTCGGGCTTGATCGGCGATCCCGCAGGCAAGCCCTCGCCATGCACGTCCATCCAGACAGCGTAGATGCCGAGGCGCTGCGGTGTCACGACTTCCCATTCCAGATTGTCGCCGATCATCCAGGTATCCCCGGCGCTGACGCCGAGCGTGTCCATCGCGTGCAGATAGGCGCGCTCCTCGGGCTTGCCGAAACCATGCTCGCCCTCGATCTGGATGTGGTCGAAGCGGTGGGTCAACTCGAAACGCTCGACCTTGGCGCGCTGCATGTCGGCGGCGCCATTTGTCACCAGCGCGAGCTTGACCCCAAGCGCCTTCAGCCGGTCGATGGCCTCATGCGCGCCGGGGAAGACGAACATCTCCTCCTCGCGATAGGTGGTGAAGCGGTCGGCCAGGCGAATGGCGAGATCGTCGGGCAGGGCGCGGTGCCCGCTTGCGGCGAGCGCCGCGAAGCCGCCCTTCACCGTCAGCCGCCGCGCCTCGCCGAGCTTGAGCCGCCAGGCGGCTTCCGCATTGGCCCAGAAATTCCGCGCAAACGTCAGCACGGCTGCGGCGACCTGCTCCGGCGGCAGCGGTGCAAGTTCGGCCGCGAACTCGGTTGCGATCGTGTTCCAGGCGATCTCGGGACGACCATAGGCCGACAGGATGGTGTCATCCATGTCGATCAGCATGGCGCGGGGGAGGGGTTTCATCGCGGTCATGGCCATTTCACTTCCGGCGGCAGCGAGGACAGGATCGAATCCACATTGCCACCGGTCTTGAGCCCGAAGATGGTGCCGCGGTCGTAGAGCAGGTTGAACTCGACATAGCGTCCGCGCCGGACCAACTGCTCCTCGCGATCGGCAGGCGTCCAGGCGGTCGCGAAATTGCGCCGCACGAGTTCCGGATAGATCTTCAGGAAGGCGCGGCCGACGTCCTGGGTGAAGGCGAGATCGGCTTCCCAGTCGCCGCTGTCATGCCAGTCGTAGAAGATGCCGCCGATGCCGCGGGCTTCTTTCCGGTGTGGCAGATAGAAATACTCGTCGCACCATGTCTTGTACCTGTCGTAGTCGGCGACGCCGTTCGGCCCGGTGCAGGCTTCCCGCATCGCACCGTGGAAGGCGATCGTGTCCGCATCCTCCTGCGTACGCCGCCGGTCGAGCACGGGCGTCAGATCGGCGCCGCCGCCGAACCAGGCTTTCGTCGTGACGACGAAGCGCGTGTTCATGTGCACTGCCGGCACGTTCGGATTGCGCATATGCGCGATCAGCGAGATGCCCGACGCCCAGAACCGCGGATCGTCCGCCGCGCCCGGGATCTGCGCGCGAAACTCTGGCGCGAACTCGCCATGCACCGTCGAGCAGTGCACACCGACCTTCTCGAACAGGCGGCCGTACATCATCGACATTACGCCGCCGCCGCCGGGCGCGCCGGTGTGGTCGGTGCGCTGCCAGGGCGTGCGCACGAAGCGGCCGGCCGCGCCGGGATAGAGCGCCTGCGGCGCGTCATCCTCGAGCCGCTCGAAGCTTGCGCAGATGTCGTCGCGCAGGGACTCAAACCAGGTCCGTGCACGCGTCTTGCGATCTTCAATCGTCGAAACGTCCATCTGCATTCCCGTCGCTAGCCAAGCGGAGTGTCGCGCAGGGTGGGCAAAGGCGCGTTTGCGCCGTGCCCACCACTTCTGCAACCGCCATTGCGGTCGCCGAAGAGGTGGGCACGCGTCGCTTTGCCCACCCTACGAATTTAGCCTTGCGGACCGTAATAGGTGCAGCTCTCGTTGCAACTGTCGCGATGGATGCTGACGCGGGTCAGTCCGCCGAGATGCTCAAGGCGCTCCCAGACGAAGCGCGAGAGATTTTCGAGCGTCGGGATGCCCAGCGCCTCGATCTTGTTGAGGAACTTGTGGTCCAGCGTCAGCCGCACGTCCTCGATCGCGCGCTGGAGGAGGCCGAGATCGACCACCATGCCGGTTACGGGATCCGGCGTGCCGCGCAAGCTCACCTCGGCGCGGAAGGAGTGGCCGTGAATCTCTTCGCTCGCCGCGCCGAAGGTCGTTCCCGACAGCGAGTGCGCCGCCTCGAAGCGGAATGATTTGGTCAATTCCCACATCTTGTGAACGTCAATCCTGTCTGATGCCAGGCTACCTGATGCCGAGCGTCTTGTGTGTTTGCACGCTGAGCCGCCATTGCGGGTGGCGCAGGCAATAGTCGATGGCGCGCGCGGTGTTCTCGGCCACCTCAGGTCCGTCCATCGGTTGCAGCGAGAACCGCTCGAAGGCGAGGCCTTCGAAAGCTTCCGGCAGCGCCTGCGCTTGCGGATAGACCAGCTTCAGCTCGTGACCGCGCCGCACGACGAGGTCGCTTCCCGCTTTTGGACTGACACAGATCCAGTCGAGGCCATCGGGCGGGAGGATCGTACCGTTGGTCTCGACCCCGATCTCGAAGCCGTTCGCGTGTAGCGCATCGACGAGCGGGGCGTCTACCTGCAAGAGCGGCTCGCCACCGGTCAGCACGACATAACGGTTACTGCCGGTTCCCGTCCATTGCGCGGCGATCGTCGCCGCAAGGTCCTCCGCGGTGGCGTAGCGTCCGCCCAACGTGCCATCGGTGCCGACGAAATCCGTGTCGCAGAACTGGCAGATGGCACCGGCGCGGTCGGCCTCGCGGCCGCTCCAGAGGTTGCAGCCGGCAAAACGGCAGAACACGGAAGCGCGCCCGGCATGGGCGCCTTCACCTTGCAGGGTCAGGAAGATCTCCTTGACCGCGTAACTCACCATGCTCTCCTTAAAATGGCCTAGAGGTTGCGGACCTGCCGCAGCGCTTCGCCTGCAGCCATCGCCGCGGTCATCGCCACATTGAGCGAGCGCAGCCCCGGCTTGATCGGGATGACGAGCCGCGCATCCGCGGCCGCGACCACCTCGTCGGTGACCCCGGCGCTCTCGCGCCCGAGCAGCAGGATGTCCGACGGCTGGTAGCGAAAATCAAGATAGTTGGTCGCGCCTTTGGTCGTGAACAGCAGCAGCCGGTACCCTTGTTCCGTGCGCCATGCCTGAAATTTCGACCAGGAGTCGTGACGGGTCACGCTGACCTGGTCCAGATAGTCCATTCCCGCCCGGCGGAACAAGCGGTCGGAGACGGGAAAACCTGCCGGCTCGATGATATGGGCGGCCATGTCCAGACAGGCGCAGAGCCTGAGAATCGTGCCGGTGTTCTGGGGGATGTCGGGCTGGAAAAGCGCTATCTGCATGGGCGTGGACGGGGCTGGTTGCGGGCCGGAAATGTCTCAATAAAACATCGCCTGCCGCGGAATTCGTGCATTGCACGCTTCGGCGCCGATAGCGGGCTTGCGCTCGCCCGGCAAGGGTGCCAATAGAACGATTCTGGACTGCTGTTTCGCTCGTTTTGTCGCGGATCAAGCAAAGTTCTGCCGCCGCGGGGGGCCGCGGGCGCCGGCAGCCTGTTCTGGGGACCTTTGGGCGCCCCCTGGGGCGGTTCCGCCGGTCGCATAAGAAGAAAGGGTTGGAATCGTGACGACAGCGTCTTCGGCGGACCATCCGACACGCCGTGATTTCCTTTTCGTTGCAACGGGGGCAGCAGCGGCAGTGGGGGGCGTTGCGACGCTCTGGCCGTTCATTTCCCAGATGAATCCGGACGCCTCGACGATCGCCGCCGGCGCGCCGATCGAGGTCGATCTGACCCCGGTCGCCGAGGGCCAGGACATCAAGGTGTTCTGGCGCGGCAAGCCGATCTACATCAGCCACCGCACCAAGAAGCAGATCGAAGAGGCGCGCGCAGTCAACGTCGCGAGCCTGCCCGATCCGCAATCCGACGAGGCGCGGGTCAAGGCCGGGCACGAGCAGTGGCTGGTCGTGATCGGCATCTGCACCCATCTCGGCTGCATCCCGATCGCCCATGAGGGCAATTACGACGGATTCTTCTGCCCCTGTCACGGATCGCAGTACGATTCCTCGGGGCGTATCCGCCAGGGGCCCGCACCCGCTAACCTGCCGGTGCCGCCCTATCAGTTCGTCTCCGACACCAAAATCCAGATCGGCTGAGCTATCCGGGCTGAAAAGCCCGGAGCCTTGAGCCATTGCGTCAAAATTCCTCAGGATCGCATCATGAGCGGACCATCCGACTACCAGCCGAGCAATCCGGCACTGAAGTGGATCGAGCGGCGCCTGCCGATCTTTGGTCTTATGCACTCCTCGTTCGTCGCCTATCCGACGCCGCGTAACCTGAACTACTGGTGGACCTTCGGCGCCATCCTGTCCTTCATGCTCGGGATGCAGATCCTGACCGGCGTCATCCTGGCGATGCACTACACGCCGTATGCCGATCTCGCCTTCCGCTCGGTCGAGCTGATCGTGCGCGACGTCAATTACGGCTGGCTGCTGCGCAATATGCATGCGGTCGGCGCGTCGATGTTCTTCTTCGCCGTCTACGTCCACATGTTCCGCGGCCTCTATTACGGGTCGTACAAGGAGCCGCGCGAAGTGCTGTGGATCCTCGGCGTCATCATCTATCTGCTGATGATGGCGACCGGCTTCATGGGCTACGTGCTGCCGTGGGGCCAGATGAGCTTCTGGGGCGCCACCGTCATCACCAACCTGTTCTCAGCCTTTCCCTATGTCGGCGAGAGCATCGTGACGCTCTTGTGGGGCGGCTATTCCGTCGGCAACCCGACGCTGAACCGCTTCTTCTCGCTGCACTACCTGCTGCCGTTCCTGATCGCTGGCGTCGTCGTCCTGCACGTCTGGGCGCTGCACGTCGCCGGCCAGAACAATCCTGACGGCGTCGAGCCGAAGACGGAAAAGGACACAGTACCGTTCACGCCGCATGCAACGATCAAGGACCTCTTCGGCGTGTCCTGCTTCCTGCTCCTCTATTCGTGGTTCATCTTCTACATGCCGAACTATCTCGGCGACGCCGACAACTACATCCCGGCGAACCCCGGCGTGACGCCGCCGCACATCGTGCCCGAATGGTACTACCTGCCGTTCTACGCGATCCTGCGCTCGATCCCGAACAAGCTCGCCGGCGTCATCGCGATGTTCTCGGCGATCATCGTGCTCGCCTTCCTGCCCTGGCTCGACAGCGCCAAGACCAGATCCACGAAGTACCGTCCGCTGGCGAAGCAGTTCTTCTGGATCTTCGTCGTGGTCTGCATCCTGCTCGGCTATCTCGGCGCGCAGCCGCCCGAAGGCATCTACGTGATTGCCGGCCGCGTCCTGACGGTCTGCTACTTCGCCTACTTCCTGATCGTGCTGCCGCTGCTCTCCCGCATCGAGACCCCGCGGCCGGTGCCGAACTCGATCTCCGAGTCGGTCCTGGCGAATGGTCGAAAGGTTGCGGCCTCTGTCGTCGTCGCACTCGTCGCGGCCGGCGCGCTGTTTGCCGGTACATTGCAGGATGCCCGCGCCGCCGAAGGCACGGACAAGCCGCCAGCGCAGAAATGGTCGTTTTCAGGCCCTTTCGGCAAGTTTGACCGCGGCGCGTTGCAGCGCGGCTTGAAGGTCTACAAGGAGGTCTGCGCCAACTGCCACGGCCTGTCCTACATCGCCTTCCGCAACCTCGCGGAAGCCGGCGGACCCGGCTATTCCGTCGCGCAGGCATCGGCCTTTGCCTCCGAGTACAAGGTCAAGGACGGCCCGAACGACCAGGGCGAGATGTTCGAGCGCCCGGGCCGCCCGGCGGATTACTTCCCCTCGCCCTTCCCGAACGAGCAGGCGGCTCGCGCGGCGAATGGCGGTGCTGCGCCGCCCGACCTGTCGCTGATCACCAAGGCACGGTCCTATGAGCGCGGCTTCCCTTGGTTCATCTTCGACTTCTTCACCCAGTACCAGGAGCAGGGCCCGGACTACGTCGCTGCGATGCTCCAGGGCTTTGAGGACAAGGTGCCGGAGGGCGTGACCATTCCGGAAGGCTCCTACTTCAACAAATACTTCCCGGGCCACGCCATCAAGATGCCGAAGCCGCTGAGCGACGGCCAGGTCACCTATGACGATGGCTCGCCGACTACGGTCGCGCAATATGCCAAGGACGTCACGACGTTCCTGATGTGGGCCGCAGAGCCCCACATGGAAGCGCGCAAGCAGCTCGGCTTCCAGGTGTTCGTGTTCCTGATCATCTTCGCGGGATTGATGTACTTCACCAAGAAGAAGGTCTGGGCCGACGCGCACTGAGGCCGTATAGCCATAGAAATGGAAAAGCCCCCACAAGGGGGCTTTTTTGTTGGCTGCGTTCGCGTCCCGGACGCGCTGCAGCGTGCAACGCTGCTGCGCAGAGCCGGGACCCAGCGTATCCACGGCTGGGCTCCGGATCAGCAATGCACCACGCCGCGAAGGGCGGCGCACTGCATTGCATCCGGGGCACGAGACTGTGTTGCTTGAAGCGATTGCCTATCGTGCCCGCACCCGCCAAAATACCCGTAACGACCCCTGAAACTCGTCGGAGGAAAGCATGGGCACCGTCATCACCTTCAAGCGTCCGGACGGCAAGGATGCGTCGGGCTATCTCGCCAATGCCGCGCGCGGCAACGCGCCGGGTGTGGTCGTTATCCAGGAATGGTGGGGGCTGTCGGACCAGATCAAGGGACTGTGTGACCGCTTTGCGCTCGCCGGCTTCGATGCGCTCGCGCCAGACCTCTACAAGGGCAAGGTGGTGCCCTATCACGACACCGATGCGGCCAATCGCGAGATGAACTCGCTCGACTTCATGGACGCCACCACGCAGACCGTGCGCGGCGCTGCGCAATATCTTTCGCGCAACAGCGCCAAGGTCGGCCTGACCGGCTTTTGCCTCGGCGGTGCCGTGACCATCATCGGCGCCACCAAGATCCCGGAGCTTGCAGCCGGCGTCGTGTTCTACGGCATCCCGCCGGAGCAGGCCGCCAAGCCCGCCGACGTCAAGATCCCGCTCCAGGCGCATTTCGCCAACAAGGACGATTGGTGCACGCCGGAGCTCGTCGGTGGTTTCGAAAAGGCCATGAAGGCCGCCGGCAAGCCGCTGGAGCTGTTCCGCTATGACGCCGAGCACGCCTTCGTCAACGAGCAGCGGCAGGCCGTGCATGACCGCGAAGCCGCCGAGCTCGCCTGGGGCCGTGCCACGGAGTTCTTCAAGAAGCATCTGGGATGAACGCAGCGGCGCGCTGATGCGACACAAGACAGGCCGGCCGGTGTCGGGCGGCCGCTCTGGCGCGGTCAGGCACTCTGCCGCGTCGGAGCCAACACATTGGCGCCGAGCATCCCCTATGAAAGCCTTCCTGATCGCATCACTGTTCGCCACCGGCCTTGCGGCGCCTTGTTGGGCCAAGGATCCCGCGTGCAACGGGCCGGAATTCGGGGCATTCCGGACTGACTTCGAAGGCGCGGCGAATGCGAACGACAAGAACCGCATCGTCAAGCTGATCTCCTTCCCCGTCGAGTACTGGTCGGCGGAAGGCAAGCACGACGTTCAGAGCGGCCCGGTCAAGAGCGAGGCCGAATTCCTGCAACGCTACGACGCGCTGTTCACGCCCGCCATGCGCAAGCATCTGCACACCGCAAAGCTCCTGTCGCTGCCTGATGGCCACTGCGCACTGACCTGGCACGACACGAATTCCGAATTCACGTTCGAATTCCGCTACGCCCCAGAGACCGGATTCCGCGCGGTCGGATATGAGGTCGGGGCGTACTAGGTGAGGGTGCCGTAGCCCGGATGGAGCGCAGCGCAATCCGGGTGCCTCAAATCATGCTGGCGGCCGCGGATTAGGCTGCGCTCCATCCGGGCTACGGCAGGTGGAAGGCATCTTGACGCCGTCCCCGCGCCATGGTGTGTAGTTCCCTATGAGCACTGTCGTCCGCCCATCCCGTCTTTGGTGGCGCACCTCCTAAGAGGTGGCCGGTGCGATTTCTTTTCCATAAATCGTCGAAGGTCGCCAACGCAGCGCGGCGGCCTGATCGTTTGTCCTGTGTGGCGTTCCCTCGGCAAGTCTCGTAAGAGGAGCCCAAGAGGATCACATGAACAGGACAGTCTTTGCCCTCCCGGCCAGAAGCGACTATGTGACCCGCGCGGGTCTTGCGATCACGCGCGTGGCGGAGCAGTTCAGCGGCGGCGCCAACCGGCTCGACGATCTCGTCAGCCTGCTCGACCGCCGCCGCGGCGTGGTGCTGTCGTCGGGCACGACCGTGCCCGGCCGCTACGAGAGCTTTGACCTCGGCTTCTCCGACCCGCCGCTCAAGCTCGAGACCGTGGGCGTCAATTTCAAGCTGGAAGCGTTGAATGCGCGCGGGCAGGTGCTGATCGCCTTCCTCGCCGACGTGCTGCGCGAGCCCTGCGTGGTCATCTCCGAGAAGACGGCCTCGCGGCTTGCCGGCCACATCATCCGCGGCGATGCGCCGGTCGAGGAGGACCAGCGCACGCGTCGCGCCAGCGTGATGTCGCTGGTGCGCGATCTCGTCAGCGCCTTCTCCGCCAATGATGACGGGCTGCTCGGCCTGTTCGGCGCCTTTGCCTACGATCTCGTCTTCCAGATCGAGGACCTCGTGCAGAAGCGTGCGCGAGAGAAGGACCAGCGCGACATCGTGCTCTATGTCCCCGATCGCCTGCTCGCCTATGACCGCGCCACCGGTCGCGGCGTGGTGCTGAGCTACGACTTCAGCTGGAAGGGCCGATCGACCGAGGGCCTGCCGCGCGAGACCGCGGACAGCCCATATCTCAAGACGCCGCGGCAGGGCTTTGCCGATCATGCGCCCGGCGAATATCAGGCGACGGTGGAGACCGCGCGCGCGGCCTTTGCGCGCGGCGATCTCTTCGAAGCGGTGCCGGGACAGCTCTTCGCCGAACCCTGCGAGCGTTCACCGGCGGAAGTGTTCCAGCGTCTCTGCGTCATCAACCCGTCACCTTACGGCGCGCTGATGAATCTCGGCGACGGCGAGTTTCTGGTATCGGCCTCGCCCGAGATGTTCGTGCGTTCCGACGGCCGTCGCGTCGAGACCTGCCCGATCTCCGGCACCATCGCGCGCGGCACGGATGCGATCGGCGATGCCGAGCAGATCCGCCAGCTCCTGAACTCGGAGAAGGACGAGTTCGAGCTCAACATGTGCACCGACGTCGATCGCAACGACAAGGCGCGCGTCTGCGTGCCCGGCACCATCAAGGTGCTGGCGCGGCGGCAGATCGAGACCTACTCGAAGCTGTTCCACACCGTCGACCACGTCGAAGGCATGTTGCGTCCCGGCTTCGATGCGCTGGATGCGTTCCTCACCCATGCCTGGGCCGTCACCGTCACCGGCGCGCCAAAGCTCTGGGCGATGCAGTTCGTCGAGGATCACGAGCGCTCGCCGCGCCGCTGGTATGCGGGTGCGATCGGCGCGGTGAATTTCGACGGCAGCATCAACACCGGCCTGACCATCCGCACCATCCGCATGAAGGATGGCCTTGCCGAGGTGCGTGTCGGTGCCACCTGCCTGTTCGACTCCGATCCTGCCGCGGAAGATCGCGAATGCCAGGTGAAGGCCGCAGCCCTGTTCCAGGCGCTGCGCGGCGATCCGCCCAAGCCGCTGTCGACTTTTGCGCCGGATGCCACCGGAAGCGGCAAGCGGGTGCTCTTGATCGACCATGACGACAGTTTCGTGCACATGCTCGCGGATTACTTCCGCCAGGTCGGCGCCAGCGTCACGGTGGTCCGCTATGTGCATGCGCTCGACATGCTCAAGCAGAAGACATGGGATTTGCTGGTGCTGTCGCCCGGACCAGGCAGGCCCGAAGATTTCGGGATCAAAAAGACCATCGACGCGGCGCTTCAGAACAAGCTGCCGGTGTTCGGCGTCTGCCTCGGCGTGCAGGCGATCGGTGAATATTTTGGCGGCGAGCTCGGGCAGTTGACGCATCCCGCCCACGGCCGGCCGTCACGGGTTCAGGTGCGGGGTGGGCGCCTGATGCGCAATCTGCCGAACGAGATCGTGATCGGCCGCTATCATTCGCTGTATGTTGAGCGCGACAGCATGCCGGATGTCCTGTCCGTGACAGCGAGCACCGAGGACGGCGTCGCCATGGCGCTCGAGCACAAGACGTTGCCGGTCGCCGGCGTGCAGTTCCACCCGGAATCGCTGATGTCGCTCGGCGGCGAGGTCGGTTTAAGAATTGTCGAGAACGCATTCCGGCTGAATGCGGGCGTCGATTGAGAGGCACCAATGACCTTTGACTACGATCTGAAGGCGAGCGTTCGCAGCATCCCGGACTATCCAAAGCCCGGGATCATGTTTCGCGACATCACGACCCTGCTCGCGGATGCGCGCGCCTTCCGCCGCGCGGTCGACGAGCTCGTGCATCCCGGGGCCGGCAACAAGATCGACAAGGTCGCCGGCATGGAGGCGCGCGGCTTCATCCTCGGCGGCGCGGTGGCGCATCAGCTCTCGGCCGGCTTCGTGCCGATCCGCAAGAAAGGCAAGCTGCCGCACACCACGGTGCGTATCGCCTATTCGCTGGAATACGGCATCGACGAGATGGAAATGCATGTGGATGCGGTCGCGCCCGGCGAGCGCGTGATCCTGGTCGATGACCTCATCGCCACCGGCGGCACTGCCGAGGGCGCGGTGAAGCTGCTCAGGCAGATCGGCGCCAACGTGGTGGCGGCCTGCTTCATCGTCGACCTGCCGGAGCTCGGCGGCGCCGCCAAGCTGCGCGCCATGGACGTGCCGGTGCGCACGCTGATGACGTTCGAAGGGCATTGAGCGCTTAGATCGCTTCCGCCCTCAGCTCCGACAGCCAATGCAGCATGCGCTCCTTCAGAAGCGCATCGCGGACATAGCTCATCTCCTCCTCGTCCAGCCGCTCGCATTCAGCGAAGCTGAGACCAGCGGCGCCATGCGCGTTCCAGGCTGCCTGAAGGGCGCGGCAGGGATGCCCGCCCTGGCGCAGCGTGAACCAGATCCGGTTGGGGATCTTCTCCAGATCCAGCGTCTGGCCGACCCAGGCTTCGCCCGTCGCCGCACAGCGGACGACGTAGATGCCGACGGCGGTCTTGCGCTCCTTGTAGGCGGCGATCGCGGCCTTTCGGTCGATGCTCATGGGCTTGGGTCTCGCGGGGGAGGGTGTCGCGCGGGGTCATACAGAGCGCCGGGCGGCCGGTCAATATTACCCGGGTAAAAAATTAGGACTGTTGCAGGATCAGGCTGAGCTCGAGCTCACGGAAGGCGAGATAATTCCTCCGGATCCACTGATGCAGCTCGGTCGACGAATCCTTCTCCTGGCGCAGATAGCCGGTGAAGGAGAAGGTCAGCCGGTCGATATAGGTCTTCAGGAAGCCCGGCAGCGCTGGCAGGCGGAACAGCCTGCCGCCGGCCATGGCGGGCGGCAGTTCGCCGCGCACGACGTATTCATTGTCCACGACGATCAGGTTGATCCGCGGGATCTGTGCGCGCAGCATCTCGTATGCGCGGCCGGAGACGCGGTCGGTGTCGGCGACGAACAGGATCATCGGCGCCACGTGGCGCCGTGCGGCTTCCTTCAACAGGCCGATCTCGTCGGTCATCTTGAAGAACTCGTCGAAGGCGTGGAAGCCGAGGTCGATGACCTTGGCGAGGCCGTCATCGACGATGACGCGGTCCATGAGCTGCATCTTGCCGTAGGTATCGATGACGTCGGCCGTCTCGGTGACCTTCGGCAGATAGTCGAGCAGCGACGGCTCCTTCAGATTGACGTCGAAGGACGCGACATCACCGTTCTTGAGCAGCAGGAATTCGGTCAGCAAGCGCGCAAGCAGCGTCTTGCCGACCTGTGGTCGGGGAGAGCAGATGATGTAGACGGGCGTGGCGGCCATTAGCAGCTATATCAGGCGGGTCCGGCGCCCAATCCAGCCGCATCCGCGGCTTGCCCGCAACTATTTTTCGCTGCTGCGGGCGGCGGGCTTGGAGCCGACGATGTCGGTCAGCCGGATGCGGTCAAACTCGCTCCAGACGTTCGCCAGCCAGTGCCGGACATAGCCGCGCAGCACGAACGAATAGTTCGCGGCCTCGTCGTGGATGCCTTTGTTGGCGACGAATTTCAGGAACGGAACGGACGAGACCTCGACCTGCTCATAGGCCATTTCGTTGAGCTTGGGGATGGTCAGCTCGGTCGCGTCCTTGATGCGGTGGAAGTAGGAGTTGTAGGTCGCCTGGTCCCACTGGAAGAACTGGGTGTCGTTGATGAAGTTCTTCACCAGGAAATATTTCGCGCCGGTCATGAAACCCGCCGTCTCGGCGATCTCCTCCAGCGATGCGATCGAGGGCCCCAGGATATGGAACACCGCGAAGGTGATCTGGCCGGCCTTGGCGGCGTCGAGGAAGCCGATGTCGCGCAGCGAAGCCAGCGCCGGCGAGAGCAGGCCGGCGCGGACGTCGATCACGGTCACCGACGGGCTCACCGCATTGAGCGTGTCGAAGATCTTCATCTGGTCGGCCGTCGTCGTCATATCGACGATCTCGGTGATGTCGGGATGGAAGCGCTTCAGGGTTCCGCGCGGGGATTCCGTGTCGAACGCGCGGGTCGGCACGTTGTTGGCGGAAAAATAATCGAGCAAGGTACGCGAAACCGTGGTCTTGCCGACCCCGCCCTTGTCCGCGCCCACCACAACCACTGCCGGCTTTGCCATTGCTGTCCCCTAACGCGCGCCCGCCGATCGCTGGTTGCGATCGGCCGGGTCGCAAATCGATGTCCCGAGTCTGCTGTTGGGCGCGAACATGGCAGAAACAAGGGAGAATTCAATTCCTCGCGGCCTCGTTGCGGCAATTCCCGAGGTTTTTCCCAATCGCAACGGGATCGCTCCGCGTCCGGCCTCGCGACGTGGCAAATTATGCGTTCAATGACGACCCCAGGGCCCCATCGGATTGTCGGCGGGGGTTCCGGATCGGCTGGGTGCCGTGCCCTGCGTGGCATCGGCCGGCGTGCCGGAATCGTTCCACGGGCCGCTGGGCAGCGCCGGCGGGGTATCCTGGCGTTCCGTCGGCGTGTCTGATTCCTCGGACTCCTCCGACGGCGGCGGCAGCGGGCCCGGATCATGGCCACCGGCAAAATTGACCAGCGCCTTGACCCGCGAGTCCACGGAAGGGTGGGTCGCGAACAAATCGGCGAAGCCCTCGCGGGGATTGTCGACGCAAAGCTCCATCACGGCGGAGGTCGCGCCCGGCAGCTCGCCGCGGCCGTCGATCTTGCGCAGCGCCGAGATCATCGCGTCGGGATTCTTGGTGAGTTCGACCGAGCCGGCATCGGCCAGGAATTCGCGCGAACGCGACAGCGCGAGCTTCACCACCTGCGACACCAGCCACGCCACCACGATCAGCACGACCGCGATGATGATGACCACCACCGCGCCGCCGCCGGAGCTCTTGCTGTCGCTGGAGGAGGACGATCGCGACGAGGAGGACGAACCCGACGACCACGAGCCGCCGGAGCCGGAGCTCCAGTTGAAGCTGGTGAACAGGCGAAAGAACAACTCGCCGAAGAAGCCGACCACGCCGGCGATGATCACGGCGACCACCATCAGCTGTACGTCGCCGTTCCTGATGTGGGTCAGCTCGTGGCCCAGCACCGCCTCGATCTCCTGGTCGTTCAGCGCTTTCATCAGACCCGTGGTGACGGTGATCGCATATTGCCGCGGGTTGAGGCCGGTCGCGAACGCGTTCAGCGCCGGGCTCTCCATGATCTTCAGCTTCGGCATGGTGATGCCGCGCGAGATGCAGAGATTTTCGAGGAGATTGTAGAGCCGCGGCTCTTCCTGCCTTGTCACGTCGCGTCCGCCGGTGACGGCGTCGATCATCGACTGGTGGAAGAAATAGGCGATCACGATCCAGGCGATCGCCGCGGCGGTCGCGAAGGGCGATGCCTTGATCAGGTCGGAGAAGGCGCGGGTCAGGTAGTAGGCGACGGGCTGATTGCCGTTGATGACGACTTCGGCGATCAGCGCGCCGGCGTAGACCAGCACGTAGACCAGCAGGAACAGCCCCGCGAGCAGCACCATCGAACGAAACTTGTTCGAGGCGATATGCGTGTAGAGACCATACGCGGCCATGGCGCGCTGTCCTGCCGGTCTATCGTTTCAGATCAGAACTTGACCTGCGGCGCCGCCTCGACCTCGGTGCGGCTTGCGCCGAGATCGAAGAACTCCTTGCGGGTGAAGCCGAACATGCCGGCGAACAAGGCGGCGGGCATCTGCTGGATGCCGGTGTTGTATTCCTGGACCGCGTTGTTGAAGAAACGGCGGCTCGCCGCGATCTTGTTTTCGAGGTCGGAGAGCTCGCTCGCGAGCTGCTGGAAATTGGCGTTGGCCTTGAGATCCGGATAGGCCTCCGATAGCGCGATCAGCCGGCCGAGCGCGCCGGAGAGCTGGTTCTCGGCCGCGGACACCTGCGCCGGCCCCTGCGCCGACATCGCCGAATTGCGCGCCTTGATGACATCGTCGAGCGTGCCGCGCTCATGCGCGGCATAGCCCTTCACGGTCTCGACAAGGTTCGGGATCAGGTCATGCCGCTGCTTGAGCTGCACATCGATATCGGCAAAGGCCTGGCCGACGCGCTGGCTCAGCGCCACCAGGCGGTTATAGGCGCCGAAGGCGAACAGCACGAGGACGACGATGACGCCGAGAACGATCCAGCCGGTCGACATGGAGAACTCCTGAAGGGGGAAGAAGGCGGATAGCGTAGACTAAAATGACGCCGGGCGGCAGGCCGGCTCGAGAAGGCAGGCAAAAGGCAAGTAAGGCTTGGTCGGGCGCGGGCCCATTCCAGTTCAAGGGAAAAGCACCGATCGAAGTTAACTTTCGGCCATGACGGCATGGCCCCAGCGCCAGCGACGGGCACCCGCATAGGCCGCCTTGTCCCGGCGCGGCACCTTCGCAAGCTCGACGCCCTCTTCGGTGCAGAGTTTTGCCGTGATCTCGGCCTTGCCGATATCAGGCTCTGCCAGCACGCGCGAAAAGCGCGCGGGGACAGGCGCGCGGGTCAGCGCCACATAGATGAACTTCTCGTCCTCGAAGGGGACCTCGGCGCCCTTGAGTTGCCGGTGCGCCTGCGAGCGCGGCAGGCGCTGGGCGAAATGGCACCAGTCGGGCGCTGTGAGCGGGCAGGGTTTGTCGTGCGGGCAGGGCGCCGCGACATGCGCGCCCGATGCGATCAGCTGCTGGCGTAGCGCAAGGATGCGCGCATAGCCGGCCGGTGTGCCGGGCTCGATCACGACGAGAGCGTGCCGGGCTTTCGCCCACATGGCCTTGCCGAGCGCGCGTTGGTCGTGCTCACTGAGCTCACCGATCACGTAGCTCGCGACGACGAGATCGGCGGGCGCCGCTTCTGCGAGGTTCGTGCCCGCGTCGCCCGGCAAATAGCGGCAGTCGGCCAGTCGCCTGCTGTCCTGCGCAAGCTCGAGCGCCAGGCTGCTCAATGTGCGGTTCGCGTCGAGCAGGGTGAAGGATTGCAACGAAGCAAAGGCTTCCGCGGCCGCCCAGCTCGCGGTGCCCGGACCTGCGCCGACATCGAGCAGGCTTTCCGGGGCAAGCTCCGGCGCGATCTCGGTTAGCGCATTGAGGCTCGCGGCCACGGCGGCATAGGTCGCGGGCATGCGCGCGAGTGCATAGGCCAGCGCATCGGCGTCCGACTTGATCGTGCCGGAGCCGCCGCCTGCGCGATAGGTGTTCGAGATGCGCCCGGCCCGCTGCGCGGCATCGGTGCGGGAAAAGCCTATGAGCTTGGCATCAAGTGCGGCTTTGAGCTCGGCGGGGAGCGTCGGTGAAATCATCTTCCATCGTCATGCCCCGCGCGGGCGGGGCATCCAGTATTCCGAGACAGTGACAGTTAACTGAGAAGCCGCGGCGTACTGGATCATCCGCCTTGGCGGATGATGACGTCAATGCTTATGGTGCGAGATTCCGGGTTCTCGCGGAGCCTGTCATCGGGCCGCGCTTTGCGCGGACCCGGTGGCGAGCCCCGGAATGACGCAGAAATCGTCACGCCACGTTCTGGTCGAGAATGTCCACGGCCTCGGCCAGGCTCACCGACACGAGCTGCGAGACGCCGCGCTCGGCCATGGTGACGCCGAACAGCCGGTTCATCCGCGCCATGGTGATCGGATTGTGCGTAATGATGATGAAGCGCGTGTCGGTCGAGCTGGTCATCTCGTGCAGGAGGTTGCAGTACCGTTCGACGTTGTGGTCGTCGAGCGGCGCGTCGACTTCGTCCAGCACGCAGATCGGCGATGGATTGGTGAGGAACACCGCAAAGATCAGCGCCATCGCGGTCAGCGCCTGCTCGCCGCCCGAGAGCAGCGAGAGCGTCTGCGGCTTCTTGCCCGGGGGCTTTGCGATGATCTCGAGGCCGGCCTCGAGCGGGTCGTCGCTTTCGATCAGGTGCAGTGCTGCTTCGCCGCCGCCGAACAGCTCGACGAAAAGGCGCTTGAAGTGGTTGTTGACGACCTCGAACGAGGTCAACAGCCGCTCGCGGGCCTCCTTGTTGAGGCTCTGGATGCCCTGGCGCAGCCGCTTGATGGCTTCGACGAGGTCGTCGCGCTCGGTGGTCAGGCTGGTGTGCTGAGTCTCGACCTCCTTGAGCTCTTCCTCGGCGCGCAGGTTCACAGCGCCGAGACGCTCGCGGTCGCGGCGCATCTTTTCGAGGTCCTCCTCGATTTCGTGCAGCGACGGCAGCTCGGCGCCGGGCTCGATCTCGGCAAGGCCGGCAACGGCCTGCGGCTCGACCTCCAGCATGTCGCGGATTTCGCGCTCGATGTCTTCCAGCCGGCGCCGCGCGCCTTCCATGCGCTCCTCGGCACGCGCTGTCGCCTCGCGGGCGCTCGACAAGGCTTCGAGCGTCAGCTTTGCGACGCGATCGGTCTCGGCCATCGCCGTTTCGGCTTCGGCGAGCGCGTCGGCGGCAACGCGGCGATCATTCTCGGCGTACTCGATCTCGTTGATCAGCGCGCTGCGCTTCTCGGCGAACACCGCGGGCGCGTTCTCGAGATCGCTGCGCTCGATCGAGACCTCGGTAATGCGGGCCTGGATGGTGTCGATGTGGGAGGCTGCGCTCTCCTTGCGGTTCTGCCATTCGGTGCGCTCGGCGAGGATCGCCTGCACGCGGCGGTCGGCAAGCTCAGCCTCGCGCGCCAGCGCCTGCGCCTCGGCGCGGACCTGGGCGGCCATGCGGCGATGGCCCTCGATGTCGCTGCGCACGGCGGCGAGCCGGACTTCGGTGTCTTCGCTCGACGGCAGCTCGGAGATCGCGGCGGCCGCATATTCATGCGCGGCCTCGGCCTCGGCGCGGTCGGCGGCGAGGCGGCTGTGCGCTTCCGACAGCGCCGACTTGCGCGCAGCGCGACGGTTGATCTCGCGCTCCGCGGTGGCGTGGCGCTCGCGCGCGGCGTTGAGCTCGCGCTGCGCGGCGCGCCAGGCCTCGCGGGTGGCGCCTTCGGTGCTGGCGGCCATCTTCAATTCGGAATCGGCATTCTCCAGCGCCTGGCGCTTGATCTGCGCGTCGATGCGGGCCTGCTCGAGCTCGTTCTCGATGTCGACGAGGCGGGCGCGCTCGGCGAGCCGCCGCGCGGCGCCGGTCGGCGCGTGAGCCGCCGCGACAAAACCGTCCCAGCGCCAGACGTCGCCTTCCGGCGAGACCAGCCGCTGGCCGGTCTTGAGTTTCGAGACGAGCTCGGCGCCGCGCTCGCGCGGCACCACGCCGATCTGGGCGAGACGACGCGCCAGCTCGATCGGCGCCTGCACGTGGCTCGAGAGCGGCACGACGCCCTCGGGCAAGGCCGGATCGCCTTCGGTGACACCGGCATTGGTCCAGCGCATCGGCGCGGAGGGATCGACGGGGGCATCGAGGTCGTCGCCGAGTGCGGCGCCGATCGCCTTTTCAAAGCCCTTGTCGACGGTGATGCCATCGATGATCGGTGGCCACAGATTCTTGGTCTCGCCGTTGACGATCTTGGAGATCGTGCGCGCCTCGGTTTCCAGGCGCTGCACGCGCTTGTCGGCCTCGTTCAGCGGCGAGCGCGAGGATTCCAGCGTCTGTCGCGCGGCCACATGCGCGGCTTCGCTGTCCTGCGCTGCGGCCTCCGAGGCCGCCAGAGTCTGCTCGGCGTTCTCGACCGCAGCGGTCAACTCGTCGAGATCACCGAAGCCGCCGGTCTCCTCGGCAAGCTTCTGCTCCTCCGCCGCGACGTTCGCGATCTCCTGGTCGAGCCGGGCGAGCTTGTCACGGTGGGTGCGGACGTTGGCTTCGAGTTGATTCCGCTTGGCGGTGAGGTCGGCGAGCGCCGTGGTCAGCTCGGAGAACTGCTGCTCGGCTTCGGTCAGCGTCGCCTCGGCCTCGGACACGCGCTCATCGACGCCGGAGCGCTTCTCGACGCGCGACTTGATCTCTTCCTTCAGCTCCAGATCCTCGGCGTCGAGCCGCTGAAGCGCGACGTCGGCGTCCATGGTCTGCTGCTGGGCGCGGGCGATATCGCCCTCGAACTGGGCCAGCCGGCGCTCGAGCTCGGTAACGCGCTCCTTGGCGCGCTCTTCCTCGCGGTCGAGCAGTTCGCGTGCATTGGTAAGCCGTTGCAGGCCTGCCGCAGCGCGCGCTTCCGCATCGCGCAGCGCCGGCATCCCGGCGGCGCGGATCGCCTGGATGCGAGCGGCTTCGGCCTGATGCTGGGTGCGCTCGGCCATCTCGCGCACGGCGAGATCATGGGTGTGGCCGGAATCATTGACCTCGGCATGCGCGCCGATCCAGCGCAGATGGAACAGCGTCGCCTCGGCCTTGCGGACCTTGGCCGCGACCTCGCGATAGCGCACGGCCTGACGGGCCTGCTTCTTCAAGCCTTCCATTTGCCCTGCGAGCTGGCCGATCACGTCCTCGACGCGGGTGAGGTTGGTTTCGGCCGCCTTCAGCCGCAGCTCGGCCTCATGGCGGCGGGCGTGCAGGCCGGCGACGCCGGCGGCATCTTCGAGCACGCGGCGGCGCTGCTCGGGCTTGGCCTGGATGATCTCGCCGATCTTGCCCTGGTGGACGAGGGCGGGCGAGCGCGCGCCGGTGGCGGCATCGGCGAACAGGATCTGCACGTCACGGGCGCGCACGTCGCGGCCGTTGATGCGATAGACCGAGCCGGCCTCGCGCTCGATGCGGCGGGAGATTTCGAGAAGCTGGCTGTCGTTCATCGCCGCCGGCGCGGTGCGATCGGCATTGTCGATCGTCATCGTCACTTCGGCGTGGTTGCGCGCGGGACGATTGCCGGAGCCGGCGAAGATTACCGCGTCCATGTCGGCGGCGCGCAGCGATTTGTGCGAGGTCTCGCCCATCGCCCAGCGCAGCGCTTCGACCAGGTTCGACTTGCCGCAGCCGTTCGGTCCGACGACGCCGGTGAGGCCCGCTTCGATCACGAAGTCGGTGGGCTCAACGAAGGACTTGAAGCCATGAAGGCGCAGGCGAGTGATCTTCATAAAACACGCTTCTCTGTTGGCAGGACGCGAATCTCCCTGCCGTGACAATACCATAGAAGGCAAATGTCGGTGTCTGGGCTACCGCTTCGAGCGGCTTATGCACAAGCGACAATGGCTGTGCCGGTGCTCAAGGGCAACCGGCCAGCAACGCTTTTCCCAAGGCTTTTGAGGCGCGAATCAGGATCAAGCGTGAAGATCAGCTCTTCAACAGCGGATTGATCTTCTTCGCGAATTCCTCGAACGAGGCCTCGCCCTTGATCTTCTCGCCGTTGATGAAGAACGTCGGCGTCGAATCGACCTTCAGGACCTCGCTCGCATATTTCTGGTCGGCGGCGATCTTGTCGAGCAGCGCCTGGTCCTTCAGGCAGGCCTCGACCTGGCTCTGCGAGAGGCCCGCCTGCTTGCCGATCCGGGCAAGCGTCTCCGTGGTGTTCTTCGTCACCCAGTCGGCCTGCGAGCGGAACAGCATGTCGGTGACGGCAAAATATTTCGGCGCATCACCATTGGCGATGCAGCGCGCCAGCATCGCGCCGGCGGCGGCTTTGATGTCGAGCGGGAACTCGCGGAAGATGTAGCGTACCTTGCCGGTGTCGATGAATTCCTTCTTGATCTTCGGGAACACCTGCTCGTTGAAGGCCGCGCAATGCGGGCAGGTCATCGAGGCGAACTCGGTGATGGTGACGGCGGCGTTGTCCGGGCCGAGCGCCATGTCGGGCAGCGACACCGGCTTGGCGACATCGGAGGCGCTCTGCGCCATGGCCTCGGTGATAAGCCGCAGCGGCGACAACCCGGCAGCCACGGCAAGTCCGGTCAGCGAAAGCATCGTGGTGAAGACGCGGCGGGTGATCATCAAAGGTCCAACTCCCGAAATTGGCGTGGGCACGCCCAAAGTTCCCCGATTGAGCGGCCTGTCGCTAGCTTGAAACCGCAATGGAGGCAATGGCGGGCCGCAATATCCGCTCCAGATTAGCGGCGGAATGAGGCTCAATTTCGCTTGATTGCGGCACCCAGCCGGGCCAGCGCGTCCCGCAATTGTTCATCGTCGATATTGCCGAGGGTCTCGGCCACCTTTGCCACCGCCGCGGCGTCGGGCGGGCGGGGTCGCGCCGGGCGGCCGCGGCTGGATAGGGGGGCCTGGCGGAAGGCGAGCTTGCCGACCGCATTCCAGCCGAAGAAGCGGTTGACCCGCTCCAGGATGACGTCGGCCGAGTGCTGGATCTCCAGCGCCATCGGCCCCTCGACCCGCAGCACCAGTGTCGCCGGCTCCTGCGGCTGGCCCTCCACCGGCCGCGGCCATTGCATCTTCAGCGGCTCCGAATGCGCGGCGATCTCGGAGCCGGCAATCTCGCCCCACCGCGTCACCAGTTCGCGCGCGGCAAAGCCCTGCTTGGCATAGGCCTCGGCGAAGACGTCGTTGAGCAGGATCGACAGCGGCTTTGCACTGATGGGGCCGGGCTTGGACATGGCTTCCTTATATCATCCGGCGACGCTGACCAGAAGCTATCCGGCGCCATGCCGGGCATAGCCGTCCAAGGGACGGTGTCGCTTCCGCTCGCCTATGCCCGGCCATCCACGTTGTGCCGTGAAGAAAGGCGTGGATGCCGGCGACAGGCGCGGGCATGACGTGGAGAGTTCGGTGCGACGTCGATACAGTGTCTGCATGAGCTCCAAACCCGCCCTGAGGGCGAAATCGCAACCAGTTCGGTCGGAAGTCTCCGCGCGCCCTTTCGCGCTGCTGCAGTGGTACGACCGCCATCGCCGCCGCCTGCCATGGCGGGCGGCGGCGGGCGAGACGCCCGATCCGTACCGCGTCTGGCTGTCGGAGATCATGCTCCAGCAGACCACGGTCAAGGCGGTCGGGCCCTATTTCGAAAAATTCCTCGCGCGCTGGCCTGACGTCACCGCGCTCGGCCGCGCCTCGCAGGACGACGTGCTGCGGATGTGGGCGGGGCTCGGCTACTATTCGCGGGCGCGCAATCTGCATGCCTGCGCGGTCGCGGTGGCGCGCGACCATGGCGGCGTGTTTCCCGATAGCGAAGAAGGTTTGCGGTCTCTGCCGGGCATTGGGCCCTACACTGCGGCGGCGATCGCCGCGATCGCGTTCGATCGGCGCACCATGCCGGTTGACGGCAATATCGAGCGGGTGGTGTCGCGTCTGTACGCCGTCGAGGAGGAATTGCCGCAGGCAAAACCGCTGATCCAGCAATTGGCGGCGACCCTGCTCGCCGAGACCCGTGCTGGCGACGAGAAGTCTCGCGCCGGCGACAGCGCGCAGGCGCTGATGGATCTGGGCTCCTCGATCTGCACGCCGAAGAAGCCGGCGTGTTCGCTCTGCCCGTTGAACGAGGATTGCGTCGCGCGGGCGCAAGGCACGCAGGAGACGTTTCCGCGCAAGGCGCCGAAGAAGAGCGGTACGCTGCGGAGAGGAGCGGCCTTCGTCGTCGTCCGTGGCGATGAGCTGCTGGTCCGCTCGCGGGCCGAAAAGGGTCTGCTCGGCGGCATGACCGAGGTGCCGGGCTCGGATTGGCTCGCCGGCCAGGACGACAAGGCCGCGCGCGCGCAGGCGCCTGAGATCAAGGGCCTCACGCGCTGGCAGCGCAAGCTGGGCGTGGTCACCCACGTGTTCACGCATTTTCCGCTGGAGCTCGTTGTCTACACCGCCGAGGTCGACGGCCGCAGCCGTGCGCCAGGGGGCATGCGGTGGGTTCCGATCGCAACCCTTGCTGACGAAGCGCTGCCCAACCTCATGCGCAAGGTGATCGCGCACGGGCTTGATCTCTAGCTTCTCGCGCACTCCTGACAGGATGCTGGCAGCAGCGCTGCGCTATCGGAACCGAAACGGAGGTTCCCGATGGTCAAGACTGCGCTCGACGATTTCAACATGCCACCCTGTGCCAAGCTCCTGGGCTGGCGCCTTTTGGACGCCCGGCCCGAGGAGGGCTGGATCCAGCTTGGCTTCGAGGGCAAGCCGGAATTCTGCAACCCGGCCGGTTTCATCCAGGGGGGCATGCTGTCCGCGATGCTCGACGATACGATGGGTCCGGCCGTGCTCGTGATGAGCGAGGGCAGGCTCTATACGACGACCGTCAGCATGACCGTGAACTTTCTCGCGCCGGCCAAGCCCGGGCCGATCGTGGCTGAGGCCAGGGTCACCCAGCTCGGCAAGACGATCGCATTCGTCGAAGGGAAGCTGGTGGCCGAAGACGGCACGCTGCTTGCGACCGCCACCGCCAGCGAGCGCCTGCTCGATGCGGCGAAAGTGGTTCGCTGATACAGGCGCGGTGGACCTGCTTCACGTTCCCAGCCTGGAACAGGGTCTACCCGCGCGTGCAATGAGAGGATTTGCTCGCGGATTCCTTGCGCGCACAATGAGCATGCCGATCGTTGCCGACCCCAACAGCGCGAGCATTTCGATGCGCGCATATTGTCGCAGCGGCAAAAGAGAGAGGCGGATACAGCCAATCTGCAGGCGAATCGCGATGTTCGATACATCGTCGACCTGGTTGCGGCAAAGTGGCCACTTCATATTCTTTGCGGAAGCTTTGATTGTAGGTTGCCCGTGGCCGATAGAAAATTAACAAAGGTTAAACGGGATAATTTTGAAAGCCGTCCTTTACTTAAGGCCTTGAGGTGAGCCATGTCGCTTGCGCTTATTGAGACCGGCCATTGCAACGTCGATCTCAAGCCGTCCCCGATAGAGCCATCATGGATCATTGAAGGAAACCCGCAGGCGCGTTCGCACCTGCTGTCGACCAGCGCGTGCGGCACTGCCACGACCCTGATCTGGTCCTGCACCGAAGGCAAGTTCAACTGGTACTACGATCTCGACGAGACGATCATGATCCTTGAAGGATCGATGGTGATCGAGAGCGATGGCATGCCGCCGAAACGCTATGGTGTCGGCGACGTCGTCTTTTTCCGCGAGGGCGCGCACGCCAAATGGCACATCGAAAAGTATGTGAAAAAGGTCGCCTTCCTGCGCCAGACCAATCCGGCTGGGCTCGGTTACGCCATTCGCGCCATCAATAAGCTGAAGCGGATGTCGTCGGTGTTGGGTGGTCGTCGCTCCGGGTAACTCGCGCCCGTCAACGGCATTGCGGATCGTGCGGCGACGACCTAGGTGCTCGTGCGCCTCGCATCGGCGTGCCGCGGCACGAGCGGCGGCTTGGCGTTGAGGGCCTCGACCTGGAAGCCGGCGACGCGCTTGTAGTTCGCGGCGATGTCTTCAAGCTCCTTCTGCGACAGCACGTCGGTGACGACGCCGTAGCCATCAGGCGCGCGCTCCTCGACGAGTTGCATCACCTGCTCCGGACCGTTCTTGCGGTTGAGCAGCACAAGATCGGTCGTCGCCGGCCGGCGCTCGGCCTCATAGGCTAACAGCGCCGCGCTCGTCAGCCCATGCGCCAGGATCTCGCGCGTGATGACGCGGGCATCGAGGATCGCTTGCGAGGCGCCGTTCGAGCCGATCGGATACATCGGGTGCGCGGCATCGCCTATCAACGTGACGCGGCCAAACGTCCATTGCGAAACGGGATCGCGGTCGACCAGCGGATATTCGTAGGCGTGCGGGCAGTTCCGGATCAGGCCGGGCACGTCGAGCCAGTCGAACTGCCAGCTCTCGAACCACGGCAAGAACTCCTCCAGCCGCGCGGTGCGGTTATAGTCCTCGCGCCGCCACTGATAGGTCGGCGGCATATGCCGCTCGGCGACCCAGTTGATCTGGTGGTTGCCGGACGACTCCGGCGCCTTGGTGATGGGATAGCAGACGAATTTCAGGATCTCGTGCCCGGCCATGATCATGGTGCGGCCGGTGAGGAAGGCTTTGGCCGGCGTCACGCCGCGCCAGAGGATGCGGCCGTTCCAGATCGGCGGCCCCTCCTGCGGGTAGAGCTTTTCGCGCACGGCGGAATGGATGCCGTCGGCCGCGATCAGCAGCGCGCCCTCATACGTGCCGGCAGGCTTGCCGGTCGCCTTGTCGATGAAGTCGGCGCGGACGCCGTCGGCCGTCTCATGCCAGTCGGTGAGATGATGACTGGTCAGAATGTTCTCGCGGCCGAGCCGCTCGACCGCGGTGTCGAGCAGGAGCTGCTGGAGAATGCCGCGATGGATCGAGAATTGCGGCCATTTGTAGCCGGCCTCCAGCCCGCGCGGCTCGCTCCAGATCGGCTTGCCGTGCTTGGAGAAATAGGCGAGCTCGCGGGTGCGCACGCCGCTCGCATCGAGCTTCTCCATCAAGCCGAGCTCGATCAATTCGCGCACCGCATGCGGCAGTACGTTGATGCCGACGCCGAGCGGTTTCAGCTCGGCGACGCTCTCGAACACTCTTGCGGGCACACCGATCTGGTGCAGGCTGAGCGCGAGCGTCAACCCGCCGATGCCGCCGCCGGCGATGAGTACCGTCATGTCAAATCCCCCGTTGCGGCGTCTTCGCACGGCGAGGCGGCCGTCGGCAACTGCGAAGAGAACGGCCTATGGACGCCGCGCCGGCCTGCCGTTAACGTTCCCCTTTCGGTACGAGGTCTCCCATGCTCAAGCTCTACTACACCCCCGGCACCTGCGCGGTCGCCTCCCACATCGCCCTGGAAGAGGCCGGCGCCGACTACAGGGCCGAGCGGATCGACTTCAAAACCAATCAGCAGAACAGCCCGGACTATCTCGCAATCAACCCGAAAGGACGCGTGCCGTCGCTGGTGACCGATCGCGGGGTCCTCACCGAGACGCCGGCGATGCTCGCCTACATCGCGCAAGTGTTTCCCAAGGCCAAGCTTGCGCCGCTCGACGATGCCTTTGCGCTCGCGCAGGCGCAGTCGTTCAATTCCTATCTGTGCTCGACGGTGCACGTGGCGCATGCCCACAAGATGCGCGGCGCGCGCTGGGCGACGGAGGAGACCTCCTTCGCGGACATGAAACGGATGATCCCGAAGACCATGGGTGCCTGCTTCTCGCTGATCGAGCAGAAGATGCTCGGGGCCCCCTGGGTGATGGGCGAGCAGTATACGATCTGTGATCCCTATCTCTACACGCTGTCGCTCTGGCTCGAAGGCGACGGCGTCGACATCAAGGCGACACCTAAGGTCGCCGATCATTTCAAGCGGATGTCCGAGCGGCCTGCCGTGCGCAAGGTGATGGACGCGCACAAGGCCTGAGACCTCGGATTGTAGGGTGGGCAAAGGCGCGTAGCGCCGTGCCCACCATCTCGCCAGGCTACAACGGAAGTGGTGGGCACGCTTCGCTTTGCCCACCCTACGAAGCTAGCCCACCTGAAGCTGCGAAGCTTTCCGCTTCTCCAATTCCCGTCCGGTCTCCAGCATCAGCCGTCGCAGCCAGATCGAGCCGGGATCCATCTGCGCGCGGGTCGGATAAAACATGAACTGCTCGTCGATGCCGGGATCGAGCGGCGGCGTCACGGTTGAGAGCGCGAGCTGCCTTGACAGCGCCGCGATCAGGCGGCGGGGCACGAAGGCGACGAGATCGGTGCGGGCGGCAACATGCAGCGCTTCGAGATAGCCTGACACGACGAGCGCGATGTGCCGTTCGATGCCTTTGGTGCGCAGCCAGGTGTCGATCAGGTCCTCGGCCTGGCCGCGGATGATGACCGCGACGTGACGCGCGTCTAGGAACGTTTCGCGCCGTTTCAGCCTTGCGCCAACGGGATGGCCGCGCCGCACGGCAAGCGCATCGCTATCGGTATAGAGCAGTTGCCGGTGAAATCCCTTGAAGGCGTTGCCGATCGAGATCACGAGATCGATGGTGCGGGCGAACTCGGCGTGGAAGATCGCAGGTCCCCGCCATGGCACCACGTCGATGCGGACGTTGGGTGCAAGGCGCGTCACCTTCTCCATAAAAGGTGGCATCAGAAGCTCGACGGCGAGGTCCGGAATCATCAAGCGGAACTGCCGCTCGCTGCGCGCGGCGTCGAATTCCTCTGATACGAAGAGCCCGCGCACCTGGTCGAGCGCCTGCACAAGCGGTGCGCGCAGGGCCTGCGCCCGCGGCGTCAGCTCCATCCGCGCGCCGGTGCGCACCAGGAGCGGATCCCCGAAAATGTCCCGCAGGCGCTGGAGCGCGTGGCTGGTTGCCGGCTGCGACAGCCCGATCCTCAAGGCCGCGCGGCTGACATTGGTTTCGCGCAAGAGCGCGTCGAGCGCGCTCAGCAGATTGAGGTCAAGCGAATTCAAATTCATGAGGTGAATAGATATCATATTCACTATCGATTGGAAGAATTTGCATGAGGCGGTGATGATCCCGGCGAACTCAAGCAAAGGAGAAGCCGCCATGAGCGCCGCCGCCAACAAGAAACTGATGCAGGATATCTTCGCCGCCGCCGCAGACCCCGATCCGGCCGCCCGCGACCGTGCGCTGTTCATAGAGAGCCTTGCCGACGACGCGAAATGGGTCGTGACCGGACAATACTCCTGGTCGCGGACCTTCGCGGGCAGGGACGCCATCCTCAACGACCTGCACGGCCATGTCCGTTCGCGCCTCGTCGACCGGACGCGCACGGTGGCCCACCGTTTCATCGCCGACGGCGACTTCGTCGTGGTCGAGGCTAAGGGCGACAACGTCACCAAGGAAGGCATTCGCTACGACAACGACTATTGCCTGGTGTTTCGCATCGAGGACGGCAGGATCAAGGAGATCCGGGAGTACTGCGACTCGGTCCTGACCGAGAAGGCGCTGGGCCCGTTTCCGGAAGCGGCAAGCCGGGCCGCGGGCTGATCCGGGTCGCGTTGTCTCACGGTTGCGGACAAGCGTTCGTGATGCGCTTGTCCGCACGAGCCTGCGTCCGATCCGTTAGCCGTTCGAGCCTTTCGGCCGGTTTTGTGCAAGACCGCCCGCCTGCTCATTGCGTTGTCCTGCCCGAGTTCCACCGGCGTCCACGCGAAGCGAGTGAAGGACACAATTAACAAGTGTCACGCATTGTGTCGCCGCAGACCGTGAGTCGCCGGACGGGCAATCAACGGCTGCAAGGGAGTCGCCTGGCGATTTCAGGTTCGTCCGGCTGCCCCGCGTCTCTTGCTTGGGTGGACAGAGGAAATGGCGGGCGTTCGTTTGAAGATCAGGGGGCGTCTTTACGTCGGCTTCGCAGCTCTCGTGGCAGTTGGCCTGATCATGGCCGCAGTGGCGGTCTGGAACCTGTGGGCTGTCCAGGACCAGGTCGCAAAGGCGGCGGCTCTCTCGGACAGCACGGCGCGGGTCCTGGAAATATCGAACCACCTCCAGGCGATCCAGCGAGCCAACCTTCGCTATATTCACGACGGGAACGAGCCGTCTCTCAAGGAGGCTGGAGACCGGGAGGCTGCGGCGACCCAACTGCTTCAGGTGGGCGCGAAAGCGACGCTCTCCGAGGAGCGGCGAAAGCTCTATAGCGATCTCATCGGCGATATCGCAAAGATGCGGACCCTGTGCGACGATCTCGGCGACGCCGTCAACGAGATGAGGACGGGCAGGGCGACCCTGTTGCCGGGTGGTGACGATCTGGCCGCAAAGACCGCCAAGCTGGTCATCGCTGCGCGCATCTCCCACGATGCCGAAGTCGCGGCCGCGGTCGCGGATCTCGAATCCAAGATCGTTCTTGTCCGAATTGCAAACTGGCGCTTCCTGGCCTTGCGCGACAGCAAGGGGGCTTCGGCCTTCAGGACGAGCGTCGAGAATACGCAACAAAAACTCGCCGCGCTCGAGAGTGCCACGCTGCCGGAGGCGGTCCAGTCCGCGATCGCGCCGGTGAAGGCATCGCTGACGATCAACAAGAACGCCTTTGAGACGACGTCCGCCGCGATGCTCAAGGCGGACGACATCTACAACAACAATCTCGCGCCCCTGATCATCCGAAGCATCGACAAGCTCAAGGTCGCGGAAAGCGGATTGAAGACCGAAAATCAGGCCTCGCGCGCAGCCGCCGAGGGTGTCATCGCGAGCACGACGTCGGTCCAGGAGGCGGCTGGCGCCGTCGCCCTCCTGTTCGGCGGCATCATCGCCTTCCTGATCGCCCGCAGCATCGTCGGACCGATCACCTCGATGACCCGCGCGATGGGATCGCTCGCCGGCGGCGATCTCAGGACCGAGATCCCCGGACGCGGCAATCGCGACGAGATCGGCGACATGGCCAAGGCGATCCAGGTATTCAAGGACAACATGGTCGAGACCGAGCGCTTGCGCACCGAGCAGAAGGAGCTCGAGGTGCGTCAGGCGGAGCAGCGCAAGGCCGACATGGTCGAGCTCGCCGAGCAGTTCGAGCAGGCGGTCGGCGAGATCGTGGAGGCGGTCTCATCGGCGTCCGGCGAGCTGGAAGCGTCGGCCGGCACGCTGACCACGACCGCTTCGCGGGCCCGGGACCTCTCGACGGAGGTCGCGGCCGCTTCGCAGGAAGCCTCCGCCAACGTGCAGGCAGTCGCGTCCGCGACCGAGGAGCTTTCATCGTCGGTAGGCGAGATCGCGCGCCAGGTGCAGGAATCGGCCCGCATCGCCAATGAAGCCGTGGCGCAGGCGGGCAGGACCAACGAGCGGGTCGGCGAGCTCTCGAAGGCGGCCGCCAGGATCGGCGACGTCGTCGAACTGATCAGCACGATCGCCGGCCAGACCAACCTTCTGGCGCTGAACGCCACCATCGAGGCCGCGCGTGCCGGCGAAGCCGGCCGCGGTTTTGCCGTCGTTGCGACCGAGGTCAAGGCATTGGCCGAGCAGACCGCGAAGGCGACCGGCGAGATCGCCCAGCAGGTCTCCGGCATCCAGGCGGCGACCGAGGAGTCGGTCGGTTCGATCCGGGAGATCGGCGGAACCATCGAGCGGTTGTCGGAGATTTCAGCCGCGGTCGCGGCTGCCGTGGAAGAGCAGGGCGCGGCGACGCAGGAGATCTCGCGCAACGTTCAGCATGCCGCGCGCGGAACGCAGCGCGTGTCGACCAATATCGGCAACGTGCAGCGCGGCGCCTCCGAGACCGGCTCGGCATCCTCGCAGGTGCTGGCGTCCGCCAAGTCGCTGTCGGCGGACAGCAGCCGGCTGAAGGTCGAGGTCGCCAAGTTCCTGAACTCGGTGCACGCCGCCTGATCGCGGGCGGCGCCGGCGGGGCCGGGCCGCGCTTTAGACGCGCGACCCGTCACGGGTGGTCAGGCCACCTTCGTCTTCATGTGCTTGAACATGTTGTCGCGGGCCTCGTCGTCCATCACGGTCTTGAAGGCGAACTTGTCCTTCAGCGCGATGGCGCGCGCAGCCGCTGGTCGCGCGGAGATCTCGTCGACGAGACGCTTGACGTTCAGGTATTTCGCGGTTGCGTCCTCGCCGAGCACGAAGGCGGCCATGCGTGCCCAGCCCCACATCGCCATGTCGACGATCGAGTAGCTGTCGCCAACCATGTAGCGATTCTTCGCCAGATGATCGTCGAGGATCTGGTAGTGGCGATGGCCCTCGTACTGGTAGCGGTTGTGCGCGTAGTCCTGGTCCTTGGGCGAGAAGTGCCTGAAGTGCACCGCCTGTCCCGAATAGGGGCCGAGCCCGGTCGCGATGAACATCAGCCATGACAGCGTCTGCGCGCGAACGGCGGGCGCGGGCAGGAACTTGCCGGTCTTCTCGGCGAGATAGAGCAGGATGGCGTTCGAATCGAACACGATGGTGCCGTCATCGTCGATCGCCGGCACCTTGGCGTTGGGATTGATCTTGAGGAATTCGGGCGTGAACTGCTCGCCCTTGCGGGTGTCGACCGCGACCGGCTCGAACGGCAGGGCGGACTCTTCCAGATAAAGCGCGACCTTGGTCGGGTTCGGCGAGCCGTTGAAATAGAATTTGAGCATCGAGAGTCTCCCCAGTCCTTTGTGAGCCGAGATCGGGCGCAGCATCATTGCCGCCGGCGGCCCGTTCTTGCCCGAACCCTTGCGGGAAGCACAAGTGACGCGTTCGTGGATGGAGCCTGCGCGCCGTGCAGGTCAGCCGGCGTAGAAAAAACCGAGGATGGCGACGATGATCACGCCGAGACCTGCAGCTTCGACGCGGTGCGCAAGCCGTGTCGCGGCATGCACATCGGAGGCCCGCGCGGCGCGCTCGGAGCCTTTGGGATAACCGTGGACGATGACGTCGTGATTGAATGTGTCGTGAGCCTCGTTGCCGCTGGCGAGCCCGGCACAGACGAGGAGCACGCCGAACAGAGCGAGTCCGGCAAAGCCCAATAGGCCGATCATCAGCATCGGAAACATGCCGACCAGGAAGATCGGCAGCAGCGGCAAAAGCAGCAATGTCTCGGACTGTCGTCGCATGGCTCGACCGGTCAAGACGGGAACTGACGCCTGAATGTAGTCCCGGGAGCTCAGTGGTTCAAGTATTCCAGTCATTCCGGGGCTCGCGAAGCGAGAGCCCGGAATCTGGAGATTGTGACGCGAGATTCCGGGTTCGCGCTGACGCGCGCCCCGGAATGACGATCGGGAAAGGGGCGTTACTCCGCCATGCCGGAGCGGATTTCGGCGCGCAGCTCGTCGATCAGCTTGAGGCCCTGCTTGGTCTCGACGTGCCAGTAGGTCCAGCCATTGCAGGCGGCAGAGCCCTGCGCCACCGCACCGATGCGGTGGATCGAGCCGACCTTGTCGCCCAGCATGATGGCGCCGTCGGCGCGAACGAGCGCACCGAGCTTCTTCTTGGCGTCGAACAGCTTGGTGCCGGGCATGATCATGCCGCGCTCGATCAGCTCGGAGAACGCCACGCGCGGGGCCTCGCGCGCGGTCATGAACGGGGCGAGGCTCTCTTCCGGCAGCGGCTCGACGGCCGCGATCCGCTCCTCGGCGGCCTTGGCGTAAGTGTGCTCGCGCTCGAAGCCGATGTAGCTGCGGCCGAGTCGCTTGGCGACGGCGCCGGTGGTGCCGGTGCCGTTGAAGGGATCGATCACGAGGTCGCCGGGCTTGGACGACGACAGCAGCACGCGCGCGAGCAGGCCTTCCGGCTTCTGCGTCGGGTGAACCTTCTTGCCGTCGGCGCCCTTGAGGCGCTCGTCGCCGGTGCAGAGCGGGATCAGCCAGTCGGAACGCGCCTGCACGTCCTCGTTGGCCGCCTTCAGCGCTTCGTAGTTGAAGGTGTAGCCCTTGGCCTTCTCGTCGCGCGCGGCCCAGATCATGGTTTCGTGCGCATTGGTGAAACGGCGGCCGCGGAAATTCGGCATCGGGTTGGACTTGCGCCACACGATGTCGTTGAGGAGCCAGAAGCCGAGGTCCTGCATGATCGCGCCGACGCGGAAGATGTTGTGATAGGAGCCGATCACCCAGATCGTGGCCGACGGCTTCATCACGCGGCGGCAGGCGAGCAGCCAGGCGCGCGTGAAGTCGTCATAGGCCGAAAACGAATCGAACTTGTCCCAGGCGTCGTTGACGGCATCGACATGGGATTCGTCGGGGCGCTTGAGATCGCCCTTGAGCTGAAGATTGTAGGGCGGATCTGCGAACACCAGATCGACCGAACCGGATGCCAGCTTCGACATCTCGGCGACGCAATCGCCGACGATGATGCGATGCGATGCGGACTCAAAATTTGTGCGGGGCGCCCTTGCAGACGCCCCGCGACGCGACACAACCATGACTCAAGAACTCTGACTCAGGCGACGCTGTCGGCGACGCGGGACCAAACAACCGACTGGCCGCTACATTGACCGCGCAAAGTAAAAAACGACTTAACTCGCATCGTCTCGCGATTGCTTCGACATCGCGCATCGCGCAGGCAAAGATGTGCGGATCACTCGTGTTTTGCAGCATCTTTCGCGTTCGCGCGGTTGCGATCGCCTCGCTCGCGCCAAACTTTCTCTCGGAAAAAATGCTGCTCTCCCGGAAAAAATTGCAGCCGTCGGCGCGGTGCCGCACTAGGCAATTTTTGCCGAGCAGGATATTGATTAACAGAACGGAAATTTTACGTTTGTGACGCGGGTAGGTCTTGCGCTGTTGCGTGCCCCGCGGGTGCAATCTAAGGACTTGAGGGAAGCCGCCATGCGTTACGATGATTTCCGCCGCAGCGACGACATCGAGGATCGTCGCGACGAGGGTGGTGGTGGGTTTGGTGGCGGTGGCGGCGGTGGTTTCGGTCTGCCGATGGGCGGCGGCGGCCTCGGCATCGGCACCATCATCGTGCTCGGCCTGCTCGGCTACGCCTTCGGCATCGATCCGCGCATCCTGATCGGCGGCGCCGAGATCCTCACAGGCGGCGGCCAGGCGCCGAGCTACCAGACCGATCGCCAGGCATCGGGCGGGCAGGTGAAGCGCGGCGCTCCGACCGACGAGATGGGCAGCATGATCTCCGGCATCCTGGGCGAGATCGACGATCGCTGGAGCGAAATCTTCCAGGCCAGCGGCCAGTCCTACACCGGTCCCAAGATCGTCCTGTTCCGCAACGCCACCAATGGCGGCCGCTGCGGCATGGCGCAGTCGGCGATGGGACCGTTCTACTGCCCGCCTGACAAGACCATCTTCCTCGACACCGGCTTCTTTCGCGAGGTCGAGACACGCTTCCGCGGCTGCTCCGGCAAGTCCGCCTGTAATTTCACGACGGCGTACATCATCGCCCATGAGGCCGGCCATCACATCCAGAATCTGCTCGGCATCATTCCGCGCGTGACGCGGCTGCAGCAGCAGGCCGGCTCCAAGGCCGAAGCCAACGCGCTCCAGGTGAAGGTGGAACTACAGGCCGACTGCCTGTCCGGCGTCTGGGTCAACCGCGAGGCGAAGAAGCGTCCGAACTTCCTCGAACCGGGCGACATCGACGCGGCGCTGACCACGGCCAGTGCGATCGGCGACGACACGCTGCAACGCCAGGCCACGGGCCGCGTCGTGCCCGACTCCTTCACCCACGGCTCGGCGGAGCAGCGCAAGCGCTGGTTCATGACCGGCTATCAGCAGGGCACGGTGCAGGCCTGCAACACGTTCGGGAATGGGTCGTTGTAAACTGGTCGTAGCGTCATCCTGAGGCGCTCGCCTCCTGGCGAGCCTCGAAGGATGACGAGCCCCCCGGCTCATCCTTCGAGGCGCGCTTATCGTCGCACCTCAGGATGACGTCGGAGAATGGGTAAGGAGATGTGATCCAATGGCGTCGATTGACGAGACAAAACAATTCATCCCGCTCAACATCGCGGTGCTGACCGTCTCCGACACGCGCGCGCTCGCTGACGACAAGTCCGGCCAGACACTCGCCGATCGCATCAGCGCTGCCGGCCATCATCTTGCTGCGCGCGAGATCGTCACCGACGACGTCGAGGCGATCCGCGCCGTCATCCGCCGCTGGATTGCAGACGCCGGCGTCGATGTCGTCATCACCACTGGCGGCACCGGCTTCACCGGACGCGACGTGACGCCGGAGGCGATTGAGCCCTTGTTCGAGAAGCGCATGGACGGCTTCTCGATCGCGTTTCACATGATGAGCCACGCCAAGATCGGCACGTCGACGATCCAGAGTCGCGCCACCGCGGGCGTTGCGGGTGCGACCTACATCTTCTGCCTTCCCGGCTCGCCCGGCGCCTGCCGCGACGGCTGGGACGGCATCCTCGCCGCCCAACTCGACTATCGCACGCGCCCCTGCAACTTCGTCGAGATCATGCCGCGCCTCGACGAGCATTTGCGAAGGCCGAAGGCGCAAGGCGCGACGGTGTAGTCACGCACGGTGTGTGCGTGAGGCAATTGCGGTGCTTTCCCTTCTCCCCTTGCGGGAGAAGGTGGCATAGGCGGCCTACGGCCGCCGTTCTTGAGAACGCCGATGCTTCGCATCGGCTATGGCGCCGGATGAGGGGTTCTCTCCGCGCGATCAATAGTCAAAGTTGATCTCGCGGAGAGAGACCCCTCACCCCAATGAGCCTGTGTCTTCCGGCGGAGCTGCCCTCTCCCACAAGGGGCGAGGGCACATCAACGCGCACCGCTCTGGCTGAAGCGATATTCTTGCTCTTCCGTGTCAGCGAACACCACATCGCGCGCCATAGCTCGCGGCAGGCATCGCGTCGCAAGCGCCGGGCGCGGCGCTTGTAGAGATCGACCAGTTCTGCGGTGACGCGGCGCGCAGCTTCGGGCCGCGCGCGCATCAGAGATCGCGCTCCCAGGTTTCGCCGATCAAATTCTGGCCGAAGCTGCGATGCGGCTCGCTCGCCACCAGCTTGAAGCCCGCGTCCTGATAGATCTTGCGCGCGCCGACCAGAATGCTTTGTGTCCACAGCGTCATTCGCCGATAGCCGCAGGCGCGCGCGAAGGAGACGCATTCGGCGACCAGCCGCTGGCCAAGGCCGCGGCCGCGGGCGGCGGGATCGAGCAGCAACAGGCGCAGCTTGGCGACGTCGTCGCTGGCCTTCACCAGGAACACCGAGCCGACCGGGCGCCCTTCGATGTCGGCGATCCAGCAGCGCTCGCGCGAGGCGTCGAAGGAGGTCATGTATTTCGCCACGATCTCGGCAACGAGCGCCTCGAAGCCTGCATCAAAACCGTATTCGCTCGCATAGAGCGCGCCGTGGCTCTGCACCACCCAGCCCATGTCGCCGGGGCGTGGATCGCGCAAGGAGGCGGGCGCCGGCTCGGCGCGCGGCATGGCAAGCAACCGCTCGACCGTCTCCATCGCACCCGTCAACCGTTTGCGATCGGCCCCGGTGAGCGGCCGCAGCATAGCGGCGACGTCCTCTTGCGACGAGCGCTCGAGTCTGGCGAAGGCCTGGCGCCCCTTCGCGGTCAGGCTCAACTGATATTGCCGCCGGTCGGTTGGAAGCGGCCTGCGCGCGATCAGGCCGGCCTCGTCGAAATTCTGCACGATACGGCTGAGATAGCCGGGGTCGAGCCCGAGCTCGATGCCGATCTCCTTGGCCGAGCGCTCGCCGCCATGGGCGAGCTCATAGAGCACGCGCGCCTCGCTGAGCGAGAACGGCGTCTTCAGCAATTGCTGATCGAGCACGCCGAGCTTGCGGGTGTAGAACCGGTTGAAGGCACGAACCGCCTCCACCTGGTCGTCGGAGACCTGACCGGCCGAAGCGCCAGAGGGCGCGCTTGATGACAGGCTGGATGACATATCGGACGACATGGGGCACCTCCAATACTTGCCATTGTCAATCAATTATTTGACTTTGGCAAGTATCTTCTGGATCACGCCATGCTGACGATCTTGCTCCGCAACAGCGTCCGGGACGATCGGCCGAGCCGCCGCAGCAGCCGGGCCTCGGAGCGGCGAGCCTGGGGTGGGTAGCCGCCGATCCGGTCGTAATGGTCGCGCGCTATCAGGAGGCCCTGATCGCCGAAGGGCCCTACGATCTTGCGCGCCACGAGGCGGAGGATGTCGCGCAGGCCGGTATCGGCGTAGGGCGAACGTGCATAGCGGAACACGGCCGCGCGGTCGCGTCCGCTGGCGGAGACGACCTGGATGAACTGGGTGGTCTCTTCGATCCAGCCGGTCTCGAGCACGGCGCCGGCGTGCAGGAACATCAGCCAGGGCGATCGCGCCTGCAGCGCGCCGGCGGCAAGCGCCGCGCCCTGCGAGGAGCCTTCGTAACCGATGAAGCGGCAGCCCGCGACGTCGGCGACGCGCTCGATCACGCCGTTACGCGTGCCGTCGACGAGCAGGACTTCCTTGATCAGGCCGGCAGCAGCACCCGGGACCAGCGCGGCCAGAGTTGCGACCGTCGGCTGCTCGATGCCTTCCGTCGGTATGATGACGCTCAACATGTTGAGGCTTCAATTGTCTCAAGCTGTGGAAAAAGCGCAATTGTTATAGCGTATAACCGTGCCGTGGTGCCGGACGCAACGATTTGCCGGTGCGTTGGTGCTGCGGTGTCGCGGGATGGTAAACCGTGCAGCCGGCCGCAGCCAAGCCCGTCGCACGCCGGCCGTATTATTGCGGAATGTTTCAGCAGCCGCGCGCCGCATGCGACCTGATTTCATCGTGGACATTTTCGGGGCAGTGCGACCGTTCGCATCGCTCTCAAGAATGGCCGCCCTTGTCGCGCGCGGTCCTGTCAGGCCTGGACGAGCAATCATGCAAAAAGGTGACCTGATCTGCCCGAAATGCGGCGCCGGATTCCGCCGGATCACGCTATCATCGCTCAAACGTGAATGCGGCGAATTTCGCTGCACGATCTGCGATCGCGTTCTGGAGGTCTTCGATGACTCCAGCGCAGTTGCCTATCGCCTGACCGTAGTGCCAGCTAGGATATTTGTGTGAACGCCGATCAACTGACTGTTGGCACGGCCGCAACATCGCCCAAGGCGGACGCCGCGCCTGCCTTGCGGATTCGCGCCCTGATGCTGGGCGACCGCATCAATGCGGCGGGCCTGGAGATCGGAACGCTGGTGTCGTCGACGCCGGTCGCATTCCGCGTCCATGCCGGACTCGCCGTGATCTTCCGCTACGGCGTCGTGGTGCTGATCGGACTATTGCCCTCGGAAGAGAAGGTCCTGATCGACACATTGAAGCCGCGCGTGATCGGCGAGTTCAGCCCCTACGAGGAGGAGACCGCGCAGGCGCAACTCTGCAACGACGAAAACGCCGAGGTGATCCAGCCGGGCGGACCGATCTTTCTCAGTAAATTCTCCGAGGACCGGCTCCTCCTGATCGCAGATGCGCTCGCCAAGAGTACGGCGCTCGCCCGCGACGAGCGCCGCGTCGCCGCCGTCTTCGACGTCATCGAGCCGTTTGCGCGCGAGCTTGCCCAGCACGGCCGCACGCCGCGCCGTCGCAAGGGAATCCTGCAACTGATCGGCAACGCGCTGCTCGTGCAGCAGCGCGTCGCGGGCCGCGTTGCCGTCGCGGAGAAGCCCGACGTGCTCTGGGAGAAGCCCGGGCTCGATCGCCTCTATTCGCGGCTCGAGGACGAGTATGAATTGAAGGAGCGTCTCGACACGCTCGAGCGCAAGCTCAAGGCCATCTCCGAGACCGCCAACGCGCTGACCGACATCA
This sequence comes from Bradyrhizobium sp. CCGUVB23, assembly GCF_024199885.1. NCBI lineage: Bacteria > Pseudomonadati > Pseudomonadota > Alphaproteobacteria > Hyphomicrobiales > Nitrobacteraceae > Bradyrhizobium > Bradyrhizobium sp. CCGUVB23. Next base: position 1,213,106 of record NZ_JANADQ010000001.1, on the reverse strand, counting down.
TCGACACGCAGCGATCGCTGCGGCTGGAGGTGGCCGTGGTGGTGCTGATCGTGATCGAGGTCGTGATCGGCTGTATCCAGATCTTTGCTGGAACTCACTAGACTAGGGGGCACGTAATAATATTCGGTCGTGTCTGCTTTGCTCCAATAGCGATGGACTTTTGTGCAGGCGCAGCAAATGACGCGATGGCCATGCACGGCCATCTAACCGCTGTCGCGCCAGACGATGCCTGGTGCATTCGGCGGTCAGTGAGGTACCATATGGTCGATGACTGATGACAAGGTGAAACGGCGGCTGACCACTGTCCTGTGCGCGGATGTGCACGGCTATTCTCGCCTGATGGGAGCAGACGAAGCGGGAACGCTGGAGATGCTGCGCCGCTGCCGCACTGCCATTGCAGGATTGGTGGAGCGCCACGACGGGCGAATCGTGAATACTTGGGGCGATGCCGTGATCGCCGAGTTCGCCAGCGTGGTCGAGGCCGTGCAATGTGCGGTCGAGATTCAGCAGGAGGTTTCCAGTCAGAATTCGGCCCCACCACCTCACGCGCCCCAGATGCGGTTTCGCATCGGCGTCAATCTAGGCGATGTGATGGTGGATGGTTCCGACATTTTTGGCGACGGGGTCAACATCGCGGCGCGGCTGCAAGAACTCGCCGAGCCCGGTGGCGTCGTGATCTCCGCTTCCGTCTACGATCAAGTGCACAACAAACTATCTCTTGGCTTTGACTGTCTCGGCCAGCAACAGATGAAGAACGTGGCCCCCGTAACCACGTATCGAGTGACCGTGGGTGGCCGAACTGGTGGTAGTGGAAGCCCTGCTACCCAAGTTGGAGCAGTTGCAGCCTCGGAAGCTGGCGCTCAACGGATTCGCGATCGATACGAGCCATCCACCTGGATGAGCTCGATCTCGGATCGGTTAGCGACCCTGCCTCGCCCCGTTGCAGCAATTCTCACAGTTTCAGGCTTTCTGATTCTGATCAATGTTTTCACCGGCCTGCACAGAATCTGGTTTCATTGGCCAGTCGCCGCACTGCTCTTCATTGGCGCCCTGCGGGCGCTACGGCACGGATCCGCGTCGGACAGAAATGAGGGGCGCCGAAGGACTCGGGACTGAGCGGCTCGGCCGTTGCACCGCGAGTCCGGGCACGCGCTCGATCGCCTCGATCGCGAGACGAAACCGATCGAGCTCGTCGAGCACGACCATGTCGAACGGCGTGGTCGTCGTGCCTTCCTCGGCAACGCCGCGCACATCTGTGCCGGCGTGGTTGCTGCCGCAATCGGAAACCAATTCCGTGGACTGAGTCCGCGGAATCGGAACGCAACGCTCTACCGTGCTGGCGCGCGCATGGACGCCGGCTGCCCTGGCAGCTTCAGCATCGGACCTGCCTCGGTCAACTTTCCATCGGCGAGGGCAAACACCTGCAAATCCTGGTCGATGTAGTTGCCCACATAGAGGTAATCGCTGTTCGGGCTGTAAACGATGCCCTCTGGCAGGCCGCCGAGCGGTGCGCGCGCAGTCACCGTCAGCTTGCCGCCGGTGCCGATCGACATCAGCACGAGCTCGCCGGCTTTGGTCTTGAACCAGTCGCTATCCTTGGCCGCGGTGCCGAGCAGCAGCGGGGTGGCTGCGGTCTTCCCGTCGGGCGCGACGGCGAAGCCTTCCGGTCCGATGCCGGGGCTCATCACATCGACGACGTGGGGATGTGGACCTGTCGCTTCGATGGTCACCACGGTATCTGCGTTGTCTCTCAGTGCGCCGGTGTTCGATGCGATGACGTACTTGCCGTCTGGCGTGATGTCGATGTTGTAGGGATTGAATGCCGATGGAATGTCCATCGACTTGTCGTAGGTCACGTCTTGTCCATCGATCGTCAAAACGCCGATTTTGTTCGCGAGGTTGAGGCAGACGAAGGCGCGCTTGCCGTCGGGTGCGATGACAACAGCCGCAGCCTGCTGCTCCACCGGTACCTCGCCGACGGCTTTGACCGTTGAACCCTGGATGGAGACGACAGAGACACTCTTGCCGTCTCGGTTGGCAATCAATGCTAGATCGCCCTTCCTTGAGATCGATAGACCGGAGGGCTGCCGCCCGACAGTAACCGTGTCGATCAACTTCGGCGGATCTGCGGTGAGGTCAATCACGTACAGCTTGTCATCCGGGACCGTTTTCCAGGAGCTCCCCTCCTGGACGTGAACCACGGAATTGGCGACCAGGCCCAGCTTGCCGTCTGGTGTGATTTGCAGGTTCGTGGGCGGGCCCAGCAGAGAGTTCGCCAGCGGTAGGCTCGCGCGAATCCTGGGTTTGGCGGGATTGGAAATGTCCAAAACCAGCACAGCATCGTTGCCCGGAGCGCCATTCACCTGGCCCTCGGGACCATAGGTGATCTTGCTGTCAAGGCCGATCAGGATGTCGTTGGTTCCAGCCATTGCCGGGCTGCCGGCGACGAGGCCAGCCAAGCAGGCGGCGCAAAGAGCACTGCGTAAATTCATGATGCGATTCCTCCCACCCGGCTCATTTCTGGATGAGCCTGTCACTCTACCTTACCTTGCAGGTTTTGCAGATAGCAATCATTACCGCGCCGACGGCGCCGGGACATTCGCCAGGGCCTTGATCTTTGAACCGCGTGACGACTGCTTCGGGTCACGTCGTCACGCCCCGACTGTTCGGCCACACCCAGTTGCGGATCTCCGGCATGTCCTCGCCGTGCTCGCGCACGAAAGCCGAATGCTTGAGCAGAGCATCTCGGAACTGCTGCTTGACGTCTGCCGCCTTCGTCGCGAGGCGCGGCACACGCTCGATCGCCTCGATCGCGAGATGGAAACGGTCGAGCTCGTTGAGCACGACCATGTCGAACGGCGTCGTCGTCGTGCCTTCCTCGTCAAAGCCGCGCACATGCATGCCGGCGTGGTTGGCGCGGCTGTAGGTGAGGCGATGAATGAGATAGGGGTAGCCGTGATAGGCGAAGATCACCGGCTTGTCGCGCGTGAACAGCGAGTCGAAATCGCGGTCGCTGAGGCCGTGCGGATGCTGCTCCTTCGGTTGCAGCGTCATGAGGTCGACGACGTTGACGACGCGGATCTTCAGATCCGGTAGCGCCTTGCGCAAGAGATCGACCGCGGCGAGCGTCTCCACCGTCGGCACGTCGCCGGCGCAGGCCATCACGACGTTGGGCTCGCCGTCGGCAGCTTCCGTGCCGGCCCAGGTCCAGATTCCGATGCCGGCGTCGCAATGCGTCGCCGCGTCCTGCATGGCGAGCCATTGCGGCGCGGGCTGCTTGCCGGCAACGATGACGTTGATGCGGTCGTAGGTGCGCAGACAGTGATCGGCAACCCACAGCAGCGTGTTGGCGTCCGGCGGGAAATAGACGCGGACGATGTCGGCCTTCTTGTTGGTGACGAGATCGACGAAGCCGGGGTCCTGATGGCTGAAGCCGTTATGGTCCTGGCGCCAGACATGCGAGGTCAGGAGATAATTGAGCGAGGCGATTGGCCGACGCCACGTCAGCTCGCGCGACACTTTCAGCCATTTGGCGTGCTGGTTGAACATGGAGTCGACGATATGGATGAAGGCCTCGTAGCAGGAGAAGAAGCCGTGGCGTCCGGTGAGCAGATAGCCCTCGAGCCAACCCTGGCAGAGATGCTCGCTCAGCACCTCCATGACGCGGCCATCCTGGGCGAGGTGAACATCATAAGGTTCGGTCGGCTCCATCCAGACCCGTTCGGTTGCCTCGAACACGGGGTCGAGCCGGTTTGATGCGGTCTCGTCCGGACCCATGATGCGGAAGTTGCGCGCATCCGCATTCAGCCTGACGACGTCGCGCAGGAATTTGCCGAGCTCGCGCGTCGCCTCCGCGACCGTCTTGCCCGGCTCCTTCACCTCGATGGCGAAGCTGCGGAAATCGGGCAGCTTCAGCTCGCGCTTCAACAGCCCGCCATTACCATGCGGATTGGCGCCCATGCGGCGATCGCCTTCCGGCGCGAGCGCCTGAAGCTCGGGAATGAGCGCGCCGTTGCGATCGAACAGCTCCTCCGGCGCGTAGCTTTTCATCCAGCCTTCGAGCACCTTCAAATGCGCGGGATTTTCCCGGCAATTGGCGACCGGCACCTGATGGGCGCGCCAGAAACCTTCGACCTTCAGCCCGTCGACCTCCTTGGGGCCGGTCCAGCCCTTCGGTGAGCGCAGCACGATCATCGGCCAGCGCGGCCGCTCGATCGTGGTCCTTGTTTCGCGCGCATGCTGCTGGATCGAGCGGATGCTTGCCAGCGCCACGTCGAGTGCGTCCGCCATGATCCGGTGCATCGTCTTGGGATCGTCACCCTCGACGAACAGCGGCTCGTGGCCAAACCCGCGGAAGAGATCGCGGAGCTCCTCGTCGCGCATCCGTCCGAGCACGGTAGGGTTGGCGATCTTGTAGCCGTTGAGATGCAGGATCGGCAGCACCGCGCCATCGTGCGCGGGATTGACGAACTTGTTCGAATGCCAGGACGCCGCGAGCGGCCCGGTCTCGGCTTCGCCGTCACCGACGACGCAGGCGACGATCAGATCGGGATTGTCGAGCGCCGCGCCATAGGCGTGGACCAGCGCGTAGCCGAGCTCGCCGCCCTCATGGATCGAGCCCGGCGTCTCCGGCGCCGCGTGGCTCGGAATGCCGCCGGGGAAGGAGAACTGCCTGAACAGCTTGCGCAATCCGTCCGTGTCGCGCCCGATGTCTGGATAGATCTCGCTATAGCTGCCTTCGAGATAGGTATTGGCGACCATGCCCGGGCCGCCATGACCGGGACCGCAGATATAGAGCACGCTGAGATCGAGTGTGCGGATCGCGCGGTTGAGATGGGCATAAATGAAGTTCAGCCCGGGTGTCGTGCCCCAATGGCCGAGCAGGCGCGGCTTGATGTGCTCGGGCCGCAGCGGCTCGCGCAGCAGTGGATTGTCCAAAAGGTAGATTTGCCCGACGGATAAGTAGTTTGCGGCGCGCCAGTAGCGATCGAGCAGGTCGATATCGCCCGCGCTGGCGCGCTCTTGTTGTTTGCTTGTCATGATAAAGCTGACCCTGTTGCGTCGATCGTCACCAACACGGTTCCGCTGCGATCGATCCGTTGCCAACGCTCGGCATCAAACGTCATTGCGGCCGGCACCCTTTGCGGGAGGTCAAAATTCCGCGCGCGAAGTTTGGGCGGCTACTTTGCATGGGGTTGTTTTGCGGTTTTTGAATTGATGTTCTTGATTTGTTCCTTTTGCGTGTTATCTTGGCTTCATGAGTCGAGCATCCTCTCATGCCCTCAAGCACCCGCCGGTCACGGCGCCCTCCGAGCCGGCGGGTGCGCCTTCCGCCTTTCCTGAGCTTGCCGTCGCGATCGACCGCGAGCGCAGGCGCGGGCGGGGCGCCCAGTCCAACGCCAGCGGCCGTTATGAGGCCGAGGCGCGCGTTGCCTTTGACGACGGCTGGCAGAGCCTGGAGGAATTGCCGCCGTTCAAGACCACGGTGGCGGTCGATACCTCTCGCAAAGTGATCACCCGCAACGACTCCCCCGACATCGGCTTCGACCGTTCCATCAATCCCTATCGCGGCTGCGAGCATGGCTGCGTCTACTGCTTCGCGCGGCCGACCCACGCCTATCTCGGGCTCTCGCCGGGGCTCGACTTCGAGTCAAAGCTGTTTGCCAAGCCCGAGGCGCCGGCGCTCCTGGAGAAGGAACTCGCCGCGACCGGCTATGAGCCGCGGATGATCGCGATCGGCACCAACACCGATCCCTATCAGCCGATCGAGCGCGAGCGGAAGATCATGCGCGGCATCCTGGAGGTGCTGGAGCGCGCGGGTCATCCCGTCGGCATCGTGACGAAATCGGCGCTGGTAACGCGTGACATCGATATCCTCTCGCGCATGGCCAGCCGCAACCTTGCCAAGGTCGCGATCTCGGTCACGACGCTCGATCCAAAGCTGGCGCGCACCATGGAGCCGCGCGCCTCGACACCGCCCAAGCGGCTGGAGGCGCTGAAGCAGCTTACGGAGGCCGGTATCCCCACGACCGTGATGGTCGCTCCCGTGATCCCTGCGCTGAACGATTCCGAGATCGAACGGATCTTGGACGCGGCCGCGCATGCGGGCGTCAAGGAAGCTTCCTACGTGCTGCTGCGGCTGCCGCTCGAGGTCCGCGACCTCTTCCGCGAATGGCTGATGGCGAACTATCCGGATCGCTATCGCCACGTCTTCACCCTGATCCGCGACATGCGCGGCGGTCGCGACTACGACTCGAAATGGGGCGAGCGGATGAAGGGCACGGGTCCCATGGCCTGGACCATCGGCCGCCGCTTCGAGATCGCCTGCGAGCGCCTCGGCCTGAACAAGCGCCGCTCCAAGCTGACAACGGACCACTTCGCCAAGCCGAAGCGCGGCGGCGAGCAGCTGAGCCTGTTCTAGGGCGAAGGCGCAAAATGCCTCCACATCGTCATTGCGAGCGCAGCGAAGCAATCCAGAAATGCATCTGCAGCGACAGTCCGGATTGCTTCGTCGCTCCTCGCAAATGACGGAGGATGGGCTGGCGTCTGAATAACGGGAATTATCCCGAGTTCCCGGTTGCGCCGGCCTGAGCCGCGTGCGCACGATCCCGGCCATGATTCGGGACAAATCCGCCAGCAAGCCGGCCAAGGACGCCGCGAAGAAAGAGCCCAAAGCGGCCGCGAAGGAGCCCAAGGGCACCGTCAAGGGCGTCATCGCGATCGCGCCGCCGAGCTTTCGCCGCGAGCGCGCGCTGATCAAGCGCGGCGTATGGCCGGTCGCCGGCTGCGACGAGGCGGGGCGGGGGCCGCTGGCGGGACCTGTGGTCGCGGCCGCCGTGATCCTCGACCCGAACCGGATCCCGCGCGGCATCGACGATTCCAAGCGCCTGACGGCCGAGGAGCGCGAAAAGCTGTTCGACAAGATCTGCGCAACCGCGCAGGTCTCTGTCGCCGTCGCCTCGCCGGCGCGCATCGACCGCGACAATATATTGCGCGCCTCGCTCTGGGCGCTGAAGCGCGCAGTGGTGGCGCTTCCCGAGGCGCCCCGCCACGTCTTCGTCGACGGCCGCGACAAGCTCGATACGTCCTGCGACTGCGAGGCGGTGATCGGCGGGGACGGCCTGGTGCTCTCGATCGCGGCGGCCTCGATTGTCGCCAAGGTCACGCGCGATCGGCTGATGTGCGCGCTGGCGGGTGATTGTCCGGGCTACGGTTTCGAGCAGCACAAGGGCTACGCGGTGCCAGAGCACCTGGATGCGCTGGATCGCCTCGGTCCCTCCATCCATCACCGCAGCTTCTTCGCCCCCGTCGTCGCCGCGCGCGAGAAGCACATGCCCTGGACGGTCGAACCCAAGCGCGACCTGTTCACGGCGGTGGATGAGGTGGTTGTGCAGGTTGAGGCAGAGGTACAGGTCGACGTTTCGACCAATCTCTAAAGCATGATCCGGAAAAGTGCGAAGCGGTTTCCCCTCGCGACAAACGCGGAACGCGTTTGCGCGGAGATCATGCGCAAACAACAACCTAAAGCGCGATGACGATTCATCCTGATCTCATCGCGCTTTAGCAGCGGGTTTCACTCCCCCTTCACCGCTCCCCGTAAGAACGGGGAGAGGCAGACGAGCTGGTTGCCACGGCGCGCAGCGCGCTTTATCAAACATGGACGCGCCGGCTTGAACGGGTTGGCTGCATCATTTCGGACGTTGCATGCGGTTTACCTCCCTGGTCATCGAGCTGATCCGTGCCCGGCCACGGCTGGTGGTGTGGATCGTGGTGCTGCTGCAGGCCGCGATGTGGCTGTTCGTGGCGCTGGTCTTCTACCGCGGCCCGCCCGGCAATCTCGCCACGCTCCTTGCCTTCGGCCGCGAATATCAAGTCGGCACCGAACTCGGGCCGCCGCTCGCCTCTTGGCTCGCCGACATCGCCTACCGCGCCGCCGGCAGCCACATGACCGGCGTCTATGTGCTGGCCGAGCTGTGCGAGATCGCGACCTTCATTGCGCTCTATCATCTGGCGCGCGCCGTGGTCGGCACCCAGCAGGCGGTGCTTGCCGTGCTCCTGACCATGACGGTGCTGGCGTTCTCATCGCCCGCGCTCGACTTCGGTCCGATGGTGCTGGCGCGCCCGCTGTGGGCGCTGCTCCTGCTGCACTCCTGGCAGTTGATCGGCCAGCGCCGCGGCAACGCATGGTTCGCCTGGTCGATCGCTGCCGGTCTGCTGCTGCTGACGACGCCGGCCGCCATCGGCCTGTTGCTGCTGCTCGCCATCTTCGCGGTTGCGACCGAAGGCGGCCGCAGGACGCTGCGCGTGCTCGATCCGATCTATGCGCTCATCGTCGTTGCCGTGCTGGTGCTGCCCTATGCGATCTGGCTGATGCGTGCCGAGACGCTGTCCATGCCGGCCTTGCCGCAGGTCCAGGATTTGAAGGCACATGCGATCAACACGGCCTGGCTGTTCGGCGGCCTCGTGCTCGGCGCGGTCGCGATCCCGGTGCTGACCTTCCTCAACACCAGCTGGTTCGCCGGTAAAACTGAGGACGCGCCCATCATCTACCGGCCGCCGGTCGAGCCGCTGGCGCGTCACTTCGTCTACTTCTTCGCGCTGGCGCCCGGGCTTGGCGCTGTGCTGATCTCCGGCGTGTTCGGGCTCGATAGCGTCGCTGGCGGGGCAGGCGTCGTGCTGCTGATGTCGGGCCTTGCCGTGATCGTCGCCGCCGGCGACCTCATCGCGATGCGCCGCGCCCGCGTGCTGCGCATGGTGTGGGCGGCCGCCGTCGCCGCGCCCGCCGCGGGCGTCGTGCTCGCGGTTCTCCTGATGCCCTGGACCGGGACCGGCGAGATGGCGACCTCGATGCCGGCGCGTGCGATCTCGGACTTTTTCGACGACAGCTTTGCCCGGCGTACCAACCAGCGTCTGCGCGCAGTCGCCGGCGAGACGCAGCTTGCGAGCCTGATCGCGCTGCATTCCGGACGGCCGCATCTCCTCATCGACGCCGAGCCGCAGCGCACGCCCTGGTTCACGCCGGCCAGGTTCAGCGAGACCGGCGGCGTCGTGGTCTGGCGCGCCTCCGATACCGCCGGAACCCCGCCGCCGGAGATTGCGAAACGCTTCCCCGGCATCGTGCCCGAAGTGCCGCGCGCCTTCGAGTGGCTGGTGAACGGCCGCCAGCCGCTCCTGCGTATCGGCTGGGCCATCGTGCGTCCGAAGGGGACGTGAGGTGCTCTCGTACTCTCTCCGTCGTCATTGCGAGGAGCGAAGCGACGAAGCAATCCAGAATCCCACCGCGGTGATAGTCTGGATTGCTTCGCTGCGCTCGCAATGACGGGGAGGGGGCATGGCGACCCTCACGACGTCGCCAGCACCTTCGCGATCGTGCGCAGATCCTGCCAGGCCAGGCGCTTGTAGGACGGCGAGCGCAGCAGATAGGCCGGATGGAACGTCGGCAATGCGCGGATGACGCGTCCGCCCGTGTCGTAGTCGAACCAGCGCCCGCGGGTGCGCATGATGCCTTCGCGCGTTGAGAGCAGCGTCTGCGTCGAGGGATTGCCGAGCGTCACCAGCACGTCGGGATTCACGAGCTCGATCTGGCGTTGGATGAAGGGCAGGCAGGTTTGCGTCTCCTGCGGCGTCGGCGTGCGGTTGCCGGGCGGCCGCCACGGAATGACGTTGGCGATATAGGCCTTGCTGCGGTCGAGCCCGATCGCGCCGATCATGCGGTCGAGCAGCTTTCCCGAGCGCCCGACAAAGGGAAGGCCTTCGATGTCCTCATCACGACCCGGCGCCTCGCCGACGAACATGATGCGCGCTTCCGGGTTGCCGTCGGCGAACACCAGCTGCGTCGCGGTGTTCTTCAGCGCGCAGCCGTCGAAATTCTGCATCAGCTCGCGCAGCGCTTCCAGCGTCGGCGCCGTCCGCGCCGCTTCGCGCGCTGACGCAATCGCAACGTCAGGCGCGGGCGCAGCCTCGCCGCGCATCACGGCGGGCGCTGCGACGGGCCGCGGCGCCTCGACCGGTTGAACCGCGCGCGCGGCCGGGGGCGGCGCCTCCGGTTCGGCGAGCCGATCGATCGGTTCCTCGGCAAGCGCGCAGTCGACGCCGGCCTCCAGATAGAAGGCCAGCAGCTCGCGGACGGTGGGGGCGGGTTCGTTGATCATGGCAACTTATGACATTTAGGTCAGTTTAGGGGCCCTTGCATCCCAGCGAAACGCATTTCCGAGGTTGTCCTGCCCGGAAAAATCGGAAACAAGGGGGCGCAAACGACCAAGGACCGTCTCAAGGGCTGAGATCAGATGAGCACCGAAGAACTTCCCCCGCGCGAATCCATGGAATTCGACGTCGTCATCGTCGGCGCCGGCCCCTCGGGCCTGTCGGCCGCGATCCGGCTGAAGCAGCTCAACGCCGATCTCAACATCGTCGTGGTGGAGAAGGGCTCGGAAGTCGGCGCGCATATTCTTTCGGGTGCGGTGATTGATCCGGCCGGCCTCGACAAGCTGATTCCCGACTGGCGGAATGATCCCGACTGCTCGCTGAAAACAGAGGTCAAGGACGACCGCTTCTACTGGATGACGGCGGGCGGCGCGATCAAGCTGCCGAACTTCGTGATGCCGCCGCTGATGAACAATCATCATTGCTACATCGGCTCGCTCGGCAATGTCTGCCGCTGGCTGGCGCGGAAAGCCGAAGCGCTCGGCGTCGAGATCTATCCCGGCTTTGCAGCCGCCGAAGTGCTCTATGACGAGAACGGTACGGTGAAGGGCATCGCCACCGGCGACATGGGCATCGGCAGGGACGGCAAGCCGAAGGACTCCTTTACCCGCGGCATGGAATTGCTCGGCAAGTACACGCTGTTCGCTGAGGGCGCGCGCGGCAGCCTGACCAAGCAACTCATCGCCAAGTTCGCGCTGGACGCGAAGAGCGAGCCGGCGAAATTCGGCATTGGCCTGAAGGAAGTCTGGCAGATCGATCCCGCCAAACATCAGAAGGGGATGATCCAGCATTCCTTCGGCTGGCCGCTCGACATGAAGACCGGCGGCGGCTCGTTCCTATATCATTACGACGACAATCTCGTCGCTGTCGGCTTCGTCGTGCATCTCAACTACGACGATCCGTATCTGTCGCCGTTCGACGAGTTCCAGCGCTTCAAGACCCATCCCTCGATCCGCGGCACCTTTGAAGGGGGCAAGCGGCTCGCCTATGGTGCGCGCGCCATCACCGAAGGCGGCTACCAGTCCGTGCCGAAGCTCAGCTTTCCCGGCGGCGCGCTGATCGGCTGTGCCGCGGGCTTCGTCAACGTGCCGCGCATCAAGGGCGTGCACAACGCGATGGGCTCGGGCATGCTCGCCGCCGAGCATGTCGCGGCCGCGCTCGCCGCGGGCCGCGCCAATGACGAACTGGTTGAATACGAGAACGCGTGGCGCTCGTCCTCGGTCGGCAAGGACTTGTTCCTGGTGCGCAACGTCAAGCCGCTATGGTCGAAGTTCGGCACCGTGCTCGGTGTCGCGCTCGGCGGCTTCGACATGTGGTGCAACACGCTGTTCGGTGTCTCGCTGTTCGGCACGCAGTCGCACGCCAAGCCCGACCGCGCCACGCTCGATCCGGCGAAGATCCACGCACCGAAGAACTATCCGAAGCCGGACGGCAAGATTTCCTTCGACAAGCTGTCGTCGGTCTTCCTGTCCAACACCAACCACGAAGAGGACCAACCGGTTCATCTGAAGGTTGCGGACATGAACCTTCAGAAGACCTCGGAGCACGACGTCTTTGCCGGTCCCTCGAACCGTTACTGCCCGGCCGGCGTCTATGAATGGGTGGAGGAGGGCGCGGCTCCGCGCTTCCAGATCAACGCCCAGAATTGCGTCCACTGCAAGACCTGCGACGTGAAGGATCCGAATGGCAACATCACCTGGGTTCCGCCGGAGGGCGGCGGCGGGCCGAACTACGAGGCCATGTAGGATTCGGGCAAACTGCCGCACGATTGCGTGAGGGGCACTGGCCGCGGATCACCGTCCGCGGCCACGATAAGGCCATAGTAAAAGCGTCTTGGGCAGGATCTTGGGGCGGACAGGGCCGGTAAGGGCGAGCGCCGAATCGGCTTCCGAAAACCCCGCCGAATCCTTGCGATTGGGCGCCAAAAGCGGCATTGTTCCCGGCCATGACGGTTCCGGGTCCCGATGCCACCGGTCGCGTTTGCAAGCGAGACGACCCCGACTTTCCAAACTTAAGGCGAGCCCTGATGTTTTCAAATCGTTTCAACCGCTGGACTGCTGCTGCCATCGCCCTTGCTGGCTCTGCGATCGTCGCGGTCCCCGGTGCGGTCCTGGCGCAGACGCCGGATCATCCGGCCGACACGGCGGTGCAGTTTCCGACCCGGAATGATTTGAAGTCGCTCACCGGCGCAGGCAGCTATCTCGCTGCGCGCCACGCCAGCGTCGAACGTGACGCCTCGTCCGCGGCCGCCTTCTACCGCTCGGCGCTGCGCACCGATCCCAAGAACAACGAGCTGCTCGACCGCGCCTTCATCTCCTCCGTCGCGGATGGCGACATCGACGAAGCCGTCAAGCTCGCCGAGCGCATCCTGACGATCGACAAGTCGAACCGGGTCGCGCGCCTCGTGGTCGGCGTGCACGACCTGAAGATGAAGAAATATGCGACCGCCCAGAGCAACATCAACCAGTCGATCCGCGGGCCGATCACCGATCTGGTCGCGACGCTGTTGTCCGGCTGGGCCGCCTATGGCGCGGGTGACTCGAAGGCCGCCGTCGCCAGCATCGACAAGCTGACCGGCCCGGAATGGTATCCGCTGTTCAAGGACCTCCATGCCGGCATGATCCTCGAGCTCGCGGGCAAGGAGAAGGACGCCGGAACCCGCTTCGAGCGCGCCTACAAGCTCGACGATTCCATGCTGCGCATCACGGAAGCCTATGCGCGCTGGCTGTCGCGCAACAAGGATGCGGCCGCCGCGACCACGGTCTACGAGGCCTTCGACAAGAAGCTCGCCCGTCATCCGCTGATCCAGGAGGGCCTGCGCGAGACCCGTGCCGGCAAGAAGATGCCGCCGCTGATCGATTCTGCGCAAGCAGGTGCGGCCGAAGCGCTCTACGGCATCGGCGCCACGCTGACCCGTCGCGGCGGCGAGGACCTCGCGCTGGTCTATCTCCAGCTCGCGCTCTATCTCCAGCCGAGCCATCCGCTCGCCCTGCTCTCGCTCGCCGACCTCTATGAATCGGTGAAGCGGCCGCAGATGGCGATCAAGGTCTATGAGCGCGTGCCGGCGAGCTCGCCGTTGAAGCGCAACGCGCAGATCCAGCTCGCGGTCGATCTCGACTCCGCCGACAAGACCGACGAGGCGATCAAAATCCTCAAATCCGTGGTCCTGGAAGATCCGAAGGATCTCGAAGCCATCATGGCGCTCGGCAATATCGAGCGCGGCCGCAAGAAGTTCGGTGATTGCGGTGCGACCTATTCGCAAGGCATCGAGGTGCTACCGGCCGGCGCCGACAAGTCCAACAGCGTCTGGTACTACTATCGCGGCATCTGCGAGGAGCGCTCCAAGCAGTGGGGCAAGGCGGAAGCCGACATGAAGAAGGCGCTCGAGCTCCAGCCCGACCAGCCGCATGTCCTCAACTATCTCGGCTATTCTTGGATCGACCAGGGCGTCAATCTCGACGACGGCATGAAGATGATCAAGCGCGCCGTCGAGCAGCGGCCCGACGACGGCTATATCGTCGACTCGCTCGGCTGGGCCTATTACCGCATCGGCAACTACGAGGAGGCGGTGAAGAACCTCGAGCGTGCGATCGACCTGAAGCCCGAGGATCCCACCATCAACGACCATCTCGGCGACGCCTACTGGCGCATCGGCCGCGCTTTGGAAGCCAAATTCCAGTGGTCGCATGCGCGCGATCTGAAGCCCGAGCCGGATGATCTGCCGAAGATCGAAGCCAAGATCGCCAACGGTCTGACCGACGACAATTCGAATTCTTCGGCCGCGCAGGCAGAGAAGAAGAAGGACGACGGCAAGGGCGGTTGATCGGGGCGCGCATGATCCGGAAAAGTGTGTAGCGGTTTTCCGATAAGATCATGCGCAAGAATAGAGTTGGGGGTTGGTCGCCGATGCCGGCGTTGATTGAAGAGGGGCGCGCGAAGGTCAATTTGAGCCTTCGCGTCGTCGGCCGTCGCACCGACGGCTATCATGATCTCGAAAGCGTGGTCGCATTCGCCGATTGCGCCGATCGTCTTACGCTCGAGCCGGGCGAAGAGCTGAAGCTCACCACCGCGGGTCCGTTGGCTGCAGCCTGTGGCGACACCGCCGACAATCTCGTGCTCAAGGCGGCAAGGCTTCTCACTGAGGCCGTACCGAACCTGAAGCTCGGCGCCTTCGCGCTCGACAAGGTGCTTCCCGTCGCAGCCGGTATCGGCGGCGGCTCGGCGGATGCCGCGGCCGCCTTGCGGCTGCTCGCGCGCCTCAACGATCTGTCGCTCGATGATCCCCGCTTGCAGGAGGTCGCACTTGCGACCGGCGCAGATGTGCCGGTGTGTCTGCTCTCGCGCGCCTGCGACATGACCGGCGTTGGCGAGCAGCTCCTGCCGCTGATGCTGCCGAGCATGCCCAGTGTGATGGTGAACCCGCGCGTGCCGGTGGCGACCAAGGACGTGTTCCAGGCGCTGGGCCTGCGCAACGGCGAGCTTTTGGTCGGTGCCACCGACGTCCTCGAAGCGCCGGCCTGGCCGGAGGAGGGCGCCTCGACCGCAGACTGGGTCGACGTGCTTGCGACCGTCGCCAACGATCTCGAGGCCCCCGCAATGCGCATCGAGCCGGTGATCGGTGACGTGCTGGATTCCTTGCGCGCCTGTGCCGGCGTCAAGCTCGCCCGCATGTCGGGTTCGGGCGCCACCTGCTTTGCGATCTTCGGCGGACCTGCCGAGGCGCATGCCGCAGCCGAGACGATCCGCCGCGACCACCCCACCTGGTGGGTGCATGCGGGGACGTTGAGTTAAGCTCTGCCGCCGTAAGGTGGGCAAAGCGAAAGCGGGCCCACCACTTCCGTCCCCCGATCTGGATGCATGGTGGGCACGGCGCTGTCGCGCCTTTGCAAACCCTACTGAGGCTGAGCCAAGCCTCCGCCTTCATCCGCCACCCCGAGAAACCGCCGGATCGCGCCAAGCACCTCTTTCGGTCGGTCGTGATGCAGCCAGTGTCCGGCCCCGGAGATCATTTCGATGCGCGCTTGTCGGAAGTAGCGCTCCAGGCCCGCCGCTTTCGAGGCGGCGAGAAAACTCTCGTCCGCGTTCAAGAGCAGCGTGGGGCAGGTGATGCGCCCCCACAGTTCGACGTGATCATCCGGCCAGAGCCGCTGCGGCGCTGTGACGCGCTGGTAGGGATCGAACTTCCAGCGATAGCTGCCATCCTCGTTTTGCCGCACCCCGTGCGTTGCAAGGTGCAGCGCCAGCTCGCGCGACAGGCGTTTGTTGTAGGTTCTCATCTGCGCCGCAGCGTCCTCGATCGTGCGATAGGAGCGCGGTGCGCGGTCATGCAATTTGTCGAGCTGGCCGACCCATTTGGTGATGCGCTCGTGCGTCGGAGCCTTTTGCGCATCCGGCAGGACGGTCACGCCGTCGAGAATCACCAGCGCAGATACCTGCTCCGGAAACGATGCCGAATAGATCAGGCTCACCATCCCGCCCATCGAATGGCCGACGAGGATAACCTCTGGCGCGGCGATGGCACGGACGAGATGGGTCAGATCGTAGACGTATTCCGTCAGCGCGTAGCTGCCGCCTTTGGTCCAGTCGGAATCGCCGTGGCCGCGAAGGTCTGGCGCGAGCACGTGAAAATGCGGCTGCAACGCGCGCGCGATGACGTCCCAGCTCCGGCAATGATCGCGGCCGCCATGGACCAGGATGACGACTGGCGCTCCCTCATTGCCCCAGTCGGCACAATGCAGCCGCAGGCCGTGAGACTCGTAGAAGCGACTTTTTGGAGCGAGCATCATGCCACGGCCCTGCGGCTCGCTAGCTTTGCACCGGCCGCCGCGCCAGCGCGAGGGAGAGGCCGAGACCTGCGATGAAAACGCCGGAGCCTTGCGTCAAGCGCTGCACGAGTCGCGGCCGGCCGATCAGTTGCGCGCGGGTGAGGGAGGCCATCAGCACGACGACGACATCGGCGAGCGTGTTCAGCGTCACCGAGATCGCGCCGAGCAGGATGAATTGCAGCGTGGGGCTGGCGGCGGACGGTTCGAGAAACTGCGGGATGAAGGCCAGGAAGAACGCCGCTGTCTTCGGGTTCAGTGCCTCGACCAGCACGCCGTCGCGGAAGGCGCGCTTGTCGCCGACGGGCTCCGCCTCCAGCGTCTGGAGCCGGCCGGCACTGCAAAAGGTCCGGATGCCGAGCCAGACCAGATAGAGCGCGCCCGCGAACTTCACGGCGGCAAAGAGCTCGGCGCTCGCAAGGATGATGGCGGAGATGCCGAGGCTGCCCGCGACCACATGAACCATGCCGCCCAGAGCCGTGCCGGCCGTCGAGGCAAATCCGCTTGTCCGCCCTTCCGACAAGGTCCGCGCCGCGACA
This sequence comes from Bradyrhizobium sp. CCGUVB23, assembly GCF_024199885.1. Classification (NCBI taxonomy): domain Bacteria; kingdom Pseudomonadati; phylum Pseudomonadota; class Alphaproteobacteria; order Hyphomicrobiales; family Nitrobacteraceae; genus Bradyrhizobium; species Bradyrhizobium sp. CCGUVB23. The sequence goes on along the minus strand of NZ_JANADQ010000001.1, from coordinate 1,196,542 downwards.
TAGAAGATGCCCGGGCCGGGAACGAGCGCAATGACGATGGCGGCGGCGAGGAACAGCCAGAAATTCGTGTCGCTCATCCTGTTTTCGTAGCGAAGCTTGCGGCGATTGCAAGCCCTCTCGTCTAATCGAACCGGCGGAAGATCACGCTGGCATTCACCCCGCCGAAGCCGAAACCGTTGGAGATGGCGTGCTGCATTGGCATCGGTCGAGCGGTGCCGGAGACGATGTCGATACCGTCCGCGCCCGTATCGGGATTTTCGAGATTGAGCGTCGGCGGCGCGATCTGGTCGCGCAAGGCGAGGACGGTGAAGATCGCCTCCAGGCCACCGGCGGCTCCGAGCAGGTGGCCGGTGGCCGATTTGGTCGCGCTCACAGCGATGGTTCGATTGCGGCCGAACAGCCCGGCGATCGCGCCAAGCTCGCTCTCGTCGCCGGCGGGCGTCGATGTTGCATGTGCGTTCAGATGCTGCACGTCAGCGGGCGCGAGCCGCGCCTGCCGGAGCGCGATCTCCATGGCACGCCTCGCGCCGTCGCCGTCCGGCGGACCCGATGTCATGTGATAGGCGTCCGCGGTGGTACCGTATCCGACGACTTCTGCCATCGGCGATGCGCCTCGCGCCAGCGCATGCTCCAGCGCTTCGATCACCACAATGCCTGCGCCTTCGCCCATGACAAAACCGTCGCGGTCGCGATCGAACGGGCGCGAGGCGCGTGCGGGCTCGTCGTTGAACCCACTCGACAGCGCGCGCGCCGCTGCGAAGCCGCCGAGGCTGACGATATCGATGCAGGCCTCCGCGCCGCCGCAGATCGCGATGTCGGCTTCACCCGCGCGGATCATGCGCGCGGCATCGCCGATTGCCTGAACGCCTGCGGCGCATGCAGTGACCGGCGCGCCCAGCGCTCCCTTGTAACCGTATTTGATCGAGACTTGGCCCGCCGCGAGATTGGCGAGGAACGAAGGGATCGTGAATGGCGAGAGGCGGCGCGCGCCGCGTTGCTCGGTGATGCGCACCGCCTCCGCCATCGCCGGGAATCCGCCGACGCCGGAAGCGATGATCGTTGCGGTCCGCTCCAGCGCCGCCGTGTCCTGCGGCGTCCATTTGGCCTGCGCGATCGCCTCGGCGGCGGCGAGCAGCGCGAACAGGATGAAGCGGTCCATCTTGCGCTGGTCCTTTGGCGCGGCGGCCTGCGCTGGGTCGAAGCCGCCCTCCGCGTCGTCGGTCTTGTCGGGCACGAGACCGGCGATGCGTGCGGGGAGCGCCTGCGCCCATTCAGGCAGCGCGCGCAGTCCGCTTTGGCCGGCGAGGAGCCGCCGCCAGGCAAGTTCGACGCCGCAGCCGAGCGGTGACACCGCCCCCAGTCCCGTCACCACGATGCGACGCATGTCAGTCTCCCACCGGCGCAACGGCCGGGTTCATGGCCTTGAGCGAAACGAGCCGCTTGCGCATACCGCGGCTGGCGCGGGGCCCTGCGATGACGGTGGCAGTGGCGAGCGTGATCGGACGCTTGTCGGCGGCATCGACCACGACCGGATCGAGTGGGCGGCGATCGTCTCGGCTTGCCAGCACGACGGATTCGCCTTCCGGCGCGAGATGCTTGTTGCCCCAGGCCAGCAGCGCCACGACCACGGGAAAGAAATCCCGGGCTTTGTCCGTCAGCACATATTCGTAGCGCGGCGGCCGCTCATGATAGCGACGGCGCACGAACATCCCGCTCTCGGTGAGATGGGCAAGGCGCCGCGACAGGATGTTCGGCGCGATCCCGAGGCCTCGCGAAAACTCGTCGAACTTTGTTGCGCCCTGAAACGCGTCCCGCAGGATCAAAATGCTCCACCACTCGCCGACCGTCTCCACGGCGCGGCCGACCGGGCATTCCAGGATGGAGGGGGATTTGGGCTGCATGGCCGGGAAGGTAGGTGAGTAACTTGCAAAATGCAAGTAACTGACTGGCCTGCAGCAGGTGCGGGTAAGAAGTGACCTGGAACGCGAAGCCGCGTCCGTGATTTCGAATGTGGATTGGAGACTGACGCCTACGAACCTTGCTCCGTCATTGCGAGCGCAGCGAAGCAGTCCAGTCAGTCTCTGTGGAGGGATTCTGGAGTGCTTCGCTACGCTCGCAATGACGATGTCGATACAGCAAGCTCCTACATATCGTCGTCATCCTGAGGTCCGGGCTCGGCGGCGCAACTGCGCCGCTGAGCGAGCCTCGAAGGGTGAGGGCCCGGCTGCAGCTCGGCCGTCCATCCTTCGAGGCTCTCCATGGGACGCGTTGCGTCCCATGCATCGCGCCTCAGGATGACGGGGCTAACGGTGGTGCTGAATCAATAGGAGCGTCAGGCCGTCGCGCCTAATGCGACCGCGCCAGGCAGAACGCCACGACCTGCTCCAGCGCGCTCTTCATCGGCGAGGGCGGGAACAGCGCCAGCGCATCCACGGCCATGGCGCCGTAGTGCTGGGCGCGGCTCAGCGTGTCCTCGAGCGCGCGGTGCTTGTTCATCAGCCCGATGGCGTGATCGAGATCGGTGTCGCCGATCTCGCCGCGCTCCAGCGCCCGGATCCAGAAGGCGCGCTCGGTGTCGTTGCCGCGGCGGAAGGCGAGCACCACGGGCAGCGTGATCTTGCCTTCGCGGAAATCGTCGCCGGTGTTCTTGCCGAGCTTGGCGCTCTTGCCGCCATAGTCGAGCACGTCATCGACGAGCTGGAAGGCGATGCCGAGATTCATGCCGACCGAGCGGCAGGCGGTCTGCTCGGCCTTCGGACGGTTGGCGAGTACCGGCCCAACCTCGCAGGCGGCCGCGAACAATTCTGCGGTCTTGGCGCGGATCACGGCGAGATATTCGTCCTCGGTGGTCGCGGTGTTCTTGGCGGCCGCGAGTTGCATCACCTCGCCTTCGGCGATGGTTGCGGCCGCTGCCGAGAGGATGTCGAGCGCGCGCAGCGAGCCGACCTCGACCATCATGCGGAAAGCTTGTCCCAGCAGAAAGTCGCCGACCAGCACGCTCGCCTCGTTGCCCCAGAGCATGCGCGCCGACAATTTGCCGCGCCGCATCTCGCTCTCGTCGACGACGTCGTCGTGCAGCAGGGTTGCTGTATGCATGAACTCGACGGAGGCGGCGAGCTTGATATGGCCGTCCCCGGTGTAACCGGCGAGGTTGGCCATGGCGAGGGTGAGCATCGGCCGCAGGCGCTTGCCGCCGGAGGAGATGAGGTGGTTGGCCACCTCCGGGATCATGGTCACCTCGGAGCCGGTCCGCGACAGTATGGTCGCATTGACGCGCTCCATGTCAGGGGCGACAAGGGCAACCAGCTCTTCGATCGACGCGCCGGGAGTTTCGAAAGGTACGATTACGGCCACGCCGGTCTCCAATATTTGCCCGGGAAGGGCTATTCTGACGACAAGACAATAGAAACTGCGGGCGGACGCGGCAAGTGCCGCGGAACCATTGACATTTCCGCCCAACCCGCGTCAGGCAGGAGGCTCGTTTTGCGCGAACTGGTTCGGACCAACGACATGGTGCTGGTGTCGGCGATCGGCGCGCTGCTCGACGGCGCCAACATCCACCATCTGGTGCTGGACCAGAACATGAGCATCATCGAGGGCTCACTCGGCATCCTGCCGCGGCGAATCCTGGTCCATGAGGATGACGCCAGCGAGGCGCGACAGCTCCTGACCGAGGCCGGCCTCAGCCACGAATTGCGCGGCGATGACTGAGCTTGCCCCGAACGTCGATGACGTCACCGAGGACGCGTTTCTCGGCGGGCAACTGCACTTGAGGCAGAAGCGGTCCGGCCACCGGTCCGGCCACGATGCGATCCTGCTGGCCGCGGCGACCGCTGCCAAGGCAGGCGATCGCGTCGTCGATTTTGGCGCTGGCGTCGGCGCGGCGGGGCTAGCGCTGGCGCATCGCGTCCCCGGGATCAGCCTGACACTGGTCGAGATTGATCCGGAGCTCGGCAGCCTCGCGCGCGCCAATGCGGCCGCGAATGCGATTGACGCCGAGGCGATCGTCCTCGACGTCACGGCCGGTGCAGAGAGCTTCGCGGCAAGCGGCCTTCTGCCGGACAGCGTCGACGTCGTCCTGATGAATCCGCCCTTCAACGATGCCGGGCGCCATCGCGGCTCTCCGGACCAGACGCGTCACGTCGCACATGTCGCGACAGCGGAGACGCTGCATGCCTGGGTGCATGCAGCGCGGCGTATTCTCAAATCCGGTGGCGCGCTGACCTTGATCTGGCGCGCAGATGGGATAGCAGACGTACTGACAGCGCTGTCACGCGGCTTCGGGAGCCTCTCGGTGTTGCCGGTTCACGGTGACGCGGAAAAGCCCGCGATCCGCGTGCTGGTCCGCGCCATCAAAGGCGGCAGGGCGCCGACGCGCATGCTGGCGAGCCTGATGCTCAACGAGGAGTCACGCGTGCCTAAAAAAGAGTTACGGGACGTGCTTGCGGGGAGGGCGGTACTGCCGCTGGCGACAGCTTGAAGATCTACTGGGGAAGCGAACTCGACTGCTGTTCCTGCGCTGTGGTGAAGCGAATCGCCGCGAACAGCGCACCCATCAGCATGATCAACAGATAGATCTTCATTGTGCCCTCCGCTTCGCCATTGCAGCCTCCCAATGGAGACTTTGCAAAACACGTTCCAGGCACTTCCAATGACAGTCGCGTGATAAAAAGTGGTTAAGACGAGGTAACGGCATGGCCGAACAATTGAGTCATCGTAGTGAGTCGTCCGGCCTGGCCGACAGGTTCATGGAATATCTGCCTGCGCGCTTTCGCCCCGGCGCCGCGATCGTGCCGGTGGTGCGACTGTCGGGCGTGATCGGCGCGGTGACGCCGCTGCGCCCGGGCATGACGCTCGCGGGCGTCGCGCGGGTGCTGGAGCGGGCCTTCTCGGTTCGCAATGCCAAGGCAGTGGCGCTGGTGATCAACTCGCCCGGCGGCTCGCCGGTGCAGTCGCGCCAGATCTATCTGCGCATCAAGCAGCTTGCGGCCGAGAAGAAGCTTAAGGTCTTGGTGTTCGTCGAGGACGTCGCCGCTTCCGGCGGCTACATGATCGCCTGCGCGGGCGATGAGATCTTCTGCGATCCGTCCTCGATCCTCGGCTCCATCGGCGTGGTCGGCGGCAGCTTCGGATTCCAGGAGGCGATCAAGCGGCTCGGCATCGAGCGGCGTCTCTATACCGCCGGCGAGCACAAGGCGATGCTCGATCCATTCCTGCCCGAAAACCCCGACGACGTGGCGCGGCTGAAGAAGCTCCAGCGCGAGATCCACGCGATCTTCATTACGCTGGTGAAGGAGAGCCGGGGGGCGCGGCTGAAGGGCGACGAGGACACGCTGTTCACCGGCGAATATTGGGCGGGCGACACCGCAATCTCGCTGGGGCTTGCCGATGGGATCGGCGATCTCCGCTCAACTCTTCGTGCCCGCTATGGCGAGAAGGTTCTCACCCCCGTGATCGCGCAGCCGACCGGGCTGCTGTCGGGCCTGTTTGGCCGCAAATCGCCCGGCGCTGGCCAGCTTTCGGCCCTGGAAGGAATGGTTGGGCTGCCGGATGAGCTGATTTCGGCGCTGGAAACACGGGCGATTTGGGCGAAATTCGGGTTCTAGCAGCCGCCGGCCCGCGCCATTTGGTCCGAACCAAGCCAATTGCGGCGCGGGCCCGTCTGCGCGAGAATACGCGTGGGGGCTGAGCATTGAACAAGGATCGACCGATGCCGCCGTTCGTTGCATTCGCGGGCGTCCTGGGCGGGCTAGCCGTGGTCCGCTGGGCCTACAAGACCGCTGTCCGGATCAACCAGGAGCTGGAGGAGATGCGCCTGTCGCGCGTCGCCGAAGCCGCCCGCATGGGGGAAATCCAGACGCTGAAGCGCGACCCCGTCACGGGGGCGTACCGCCCGGGTTAGCTACTCGATTTTCACGCTGTCATTCCGGGGCGCCCGAAGGGCGAACACGGAATCTTGAGCTTCCGGGTTCGATGCTCCGGGCCGCGCTTGCACGGTCCCGTCGCATCGCCCCGGAATGACAGCCATTTTGGGCCCCCTTTGCCTTGATTCCCACCGCCGCCGTCGATACGGTCCCGCGCGATTCAAAACCCCCCGCGAAAGCCTGACCTGACGATGGACGCCTCATTGCCCGCCCATATGCGCCCGGACCGCTCGTTCCAGGGCCTGATCCTGGCGCTGCAACGCTATTGGGCGGATTACGGCTGCGTGATCCTCCAGCCCTACGACATGGAGGTCGGCGCCGGCACCTTCCACCCTGCGACCACCCTGCGCGCGCTCGGCCCGAAGCCGTGGAATGCTGCCTATGTGCAGCCTTCGCGCCGGCCGAAGGACGGCCGCTACGGCGAGAACCCCAACCGGCTCCAGCACTATTACCAGTTCCAGGTGATCCTCAAGCCGTCGCCGCCGGACCTCCAGGAGCTGTACCTGAAGTCGCTCGCCGCGATCGGCATCGACTCCGCCGTGCACGACATCCGCTTCGTCGAGGACGACTGGGAGAGCCCGACGCTGGGCGCGTGGGGCCTCGGCTGGGAATGCTGGTGCGACGGCATGGAAGTGTCGCAGTTCACCTACTTCCAGCAGGTCGCCGGCGTGGAATGTGCGCCGGTCGCGGGCGAACTGACCTATGGGCTCGAGCGGCTTGCCTGTTATCTGCAGGGCGTCGACCGCATCATGGACCTCAACTTCAACGGCCGCGAAGGCGACCAGAAGGTCACTTACCGCGACGTCTTCTTCCAGGCCGAGCAGGAATATTCGCGGCACAATTTCGAACATGCCGACACCGCGATGCTGTTCGAGCAGTTCAAGATGGCGGAAGAAGCCTGCAAGAAATACCTCGCGGCCGGCTGGCGCGATGCCAGCAACCGCAGGGAGCACCTGATGGCGCTGCCGGCCTATGACCAGTGCATCAAGGCGAGCCACGTGTTCAATCTGCTCGACGCGCGCGGCGTCATCTCGGTGACCGAGCGCCAGAGCTACATTTTCCGGGTGCGCGAGCTGGCCAAGGCCTGTGGCGAAGCCTGGGTCCACACCGAAGCGGGCGGAGTGGCCTGATGCCCGATCTGTTGCTGGAGCTGTTCTCCGAGGAAATTCCCGCGCGCATGCAGGCCAAGGCGGCCGACGATCTGCGTCGCATGGTCACCGACAAGCTCGTTGCCGAAGGCCTCGTCTATGAAGGCGCGAAAGCGTTTGCGACGCCGCGCCGTATTGCGCTCACCGTGCACGGCATCCCCGTGCGCCAGCCTGACCTGAAGGAAGAGCGCCGCGGCCCGCGCGTCGGCGGACCCGAGCCTGCGATCCAGGGATTCTTGAAAGCGACGGGCCTTGCCTCGCTCAGCGAAGCAAAGATCCAGAGCGACAAGAAGGGCGACTTCTACATCGCGCTGATCGAGAAGCCGGGCCGCGCGGCGATCGACGTGATCGCCGAGATCCTCCCCGTGATCATCCGCACCTTCCCCTGGCCGAAATCGATGCGCTGGGGCGCGCGTTCGGCCAAGCCGGGTTCACTCAACTGGGTGCGTCCGCTGCACGCGATCACCGCGACCTACGGGCTCGAGACCGAAGAGCCTGATGTGGTGAATTTCTCCGTCGACGGCATCGAGACCGGACAGACCACCTACGGCCATCGTTTCCTGGCGCCAGCGGCGATCAACGTGCGCCGCTTCGAGGACTACGAGGCAAAGCTGCTGGACGCAAAGGTCGTGCTCGATCCGGAGCGTCGCAAGGATTCGATCCTGACCGACGCCAAGCAGCTCGCATTTGCGCAGGGCTTTGAGCTCGTCGAGGACCAGAACCTGCTCGACGAGGTCGCGGGCCTCGTCGAATGGCCGGTCGTGCTGATGGGCTCATTCGACCAGGAATTTTTGTCGATTCCGGCGGAAGTGATCCGCGCCACTATCCGCAACAACCAGAAGTGCTTCGTGGTGAGCGATCCCAAAACGGGCAAGCTCGCGAACAAGTTCATCCTGGTTGCGAATATCGAGGCGACCGACGGCGGCAAGGCGATCGTAGCCGGCAATGAGCGCGTGATCCGCGCGCGGCTGTCGGACGCGAAGTTCTTCTACGAGACCGACCTGAAGACGAAGCTCGAGGACCGGCTGCCGAAATTCGAGCAGATCGTGTTCCACGAGAAGCTCGGCACGCAGGCAGAGCGGATCAAGCGGATCGAAATGTCAGCTGCAGAGATGGCCCAACTGACGGGGGCCGACCCTGAAACGGCGAAGCGGGCAGCGCGCCTCGCAAAGGCTGATCTGCTCACAGAAGTCGTGGGCGAGTTTCCGGAATTGCAAGGCTTGATGGGCAAATACTATGCGCTTGCGCAGGGCGAAGACGGCGCTGTCGCCGCCGCAAGCGAGGAACACTACAAGCCTCAAGGGCCGTCCGATCGCGTGCCGACGAATCCAGTTAGTCTCGCTGTGGCGCTTGCGGATAAGATTGATACGCTCATTGGTTTCTGGGCGATCGATGAGAAACCGACGGGAAGCAAAGATCCCTACGCCTTGAGGCGAGCTGCACTCGGGGTCATTCGGATATCGATCGAGAGAGAAATTGAACTATATCCGCGAGGGCTTCTCGAAAGGCGTATCAAGAGAGTTCGACCGGAGCTTTCTGACACGGCTATTTCGGATATTGGCGACTCGTTTCAGGATTTTTTTGAAGATCGCCTCAAAGTTCAGCTTCGCGAACAGGGGGCGCGATACGATCTTGTCGATGCGGTTCTCGAACTAGGAGGTAGTGAGGTCGGCCTCCTTTCCACGGTCCGTCGCGTCGAGGCGCTCGGTAAGTTCCTCGATACAGAGAACGGCAAGAACCTGCTCGCTGGCACGAAGCGCGCCAGCAACATCCTCGCGATCGAGGAGAAGAAGGACAAGCGCGCATTCGACGGCGCACCGGATGCGACGCTCTACAGTCTCAACGAGGAGAAGGCGCTGGCGAAAGCAATCGGCGAGGTGAAGGCGGAAGCAAGCGCCGCCGTCGCGAAGGAAGACTTCGCTGGCGCGATGAGCGCGATGGCGAAGCTCCGTCCGCCGGTCGATGCCTTCTTCGACAAGGTCCGCGTCAACGACGAGGATGCAAAGGTGCGTGAGAACCGGTTGAAGCTGCTGAATGAAATCCGCAGCGCCACGCGCGCGGTGGCGGACTTCTCGAAGATCCAGGATTGACACTCTCGTGCCCCGGATGCTGCGCAGCGCGCCGCCAGCTGCGGCGTGGTGCGCTGCTGATCCGGGGCCCACGCCGCGTGCACTCGGCTTCTCGTGTCCCGGGTCTGCGCTTCGCTTGCCCGGGACACGAGAACGCACGCATAAAAAGCCCCGCCCGGCGGGGGGGAGGACCGGGCAGGGCCTGATGTCCGAAAACTCTATTCGCGCCAAGTCTTCCAGTGAGGCGCGCCGGACATCTAGTCGAGTACCTCGACGATGCGTCGTGAGCGCGGTTCGACCAGCACGGTCTCGCCGTTCACGACGGTGTAGCGATAGGTCGTCGCGCCGAAGCGCTGCGGCACGTCGTAATAGGTGATGCCGGTCTCCGGCAGCACGGTGCCGACCACGATGCGGTCCGGCACGCTGAAGGCCGGTACGCGCTGCTCGACGACATAGTCGCGAAACGCTGGACGCTGTTCGACGGCGATGCCGGGGCTGCGTTCGACCACGGCGGGCGCGCGGCCGATCGTGACGTCGGCTTGCGCCTGCGCCGCGACCGGCGTGCCGAGCGCGACGCCAAGCGCTGCAAGTGCAAGAATCCTGTTCCGCATGGGCAACTCCTCACGAAGATGATTCGGCGCCACGCCAGTGGCGCGACCCCGATTGCCAATGCATGCAACTGCCCAACGTTCCCAAAGATTGAATGCCGCATCCGCGGCAATTTCAGGCAGTTTTCGCGAAGGGCGGAACTCAACTATGGGCTCATGCGTCTCTACTCGCGGAACCGGGCCCGGTATGATCCGGCCGCGATTCGCATCACCCAGAAGCCTCGAGAAAGATATTTCATGCACCTCACCATCGCCCACATCTCGCCGATCATGTCCCTGATCGCGGGCGTGCTCATCCTGATCATGCCGCGGCTCCTGAACCTGATCGTCGCGATCTTTCTGATCCTGAATGGCGCGATCGGGCTTGGCCTTTTGAGGTGGCTGCATCTGTAAAGTCCTAATCCCCCATCAGTCCGACTTGCGCGAGCCCGCCCAAAATGGTGTAAGGCCCGCGATTTCCCGTTCCTCTCGCAGGTTGTGTGCAAGCCATGGCCAAAGCCGCCTCGAAGCCTAAGAAAATGCCAGCGAAATCAAAGCCCTCCGCAAAGGCGAAAGCCGCGCCGGCGGCCCGCAAGGCGCTGCCCAAGAGTGCAGTGAAGACCGCTGCGAAGCCGGTCGCGAAACCCGCGGCCAAGGCTCCGAGCAAGCCTGTGACTAAGCCTGTCAGCAAGCCGGCTGCGCCCAAGGTTGTCGCGAAGGCCGCGCCAAGCGCCGCCAAGGCGGGCAAGTGGGTCTACACCTTTGGCGATGGCAAGGCCGAGGGCAAATCCGAAATGCGCGACCTGCTCGGCGGCAAGGGCGCCAACCTCGCCGAGATGGCCAATCTCGGCCTGCCCGTGCCTCCCGGCTTCACCATCCCGACCTCGGTCTGCACCTACTTCTACGCCCACGAGAAGAGCTATCCGAAGGAATTGAAAGCGCAGGTCGAGAAGGCGCTCGATTATGTCGGCAAGCTGACAGGCAAGGCATTCGGCGATGCCAAGAACCCGCTGCTCGTCTCGGTGCGCTCCGGCGCGCGTGCCTCGATGCCGGGCATGATGGACACCGTGCTCAATCTCGGCCTCAACGACGAGACCGTGGAAGCGCTGTCGGAGCTGTCGGGCGACCGCCGCTTTGCCTATGACAGCTATCGCCGCTTCATCACCATGTATTCCGACGTGGTGCTCGGCTTCGAGCATCATCACTTCGAGGAAATCCTCGATACATTCAAGGACAGCCAGGGCTATTCGCTCGACACCGACCTCTCCGCCGAGGACTGGGTCGATCTGGTCGGCAAGTACAAGGATGCGGTGGCGCGCGAGACCGGCAAGGAGTTTCCGCAGGATCCGCACGACCAGCTCTGGGGCGCGGTGGGCGCCGTGTTCTCATCCTGGATGAACGCGCGCGCGGTGACTTACCGCAAGCTGCACGACATTCCGGAATCCTGGGGCACCGCGGTCAACGTGCAGGCCATGGTGTTCGGCAACATGGGCGAGACGTCGGCGACCGGCGTCGCCTTCACCCGCAACCCCTCGACCGGCGAGAGCAAGCTGTACGGCGAGTTCCTGATCAACGCGCAGGGCGAGGACGTGGTGGCGGGTATCCGCACGCCGCAGGACATCACCGAGGATGCGCGGAAAGAGTCCGGGTCCGACAAGCCGTCGATGGAAACGGCGATGGCGGAGGCGTTCAAGGAGCTGACGCGCATCTACACGCAGCTCGAGAAGCACTACCGCGACATGCAGGACATGGAGTTCACCGTCGAGCGCGGCAAGCTCTGGATGCTGCAGACCCGCGGGGGAAAACGCACCGCCAAGGCGGCGCTGCGCATTGCGGTCGAGCTCGCCAATGAGGGCCTGATCTCGAAGAAGGAAGCGGTGACGCGCATCGATCCGGCGTCGCTCGATCAGCTGCTGCATCCGACCATCGATCCCAACGCAAAGCGCGACGTGATCGCAACCGGCCTGCCGGCTTCGCCCGGTGCTGCCTCCGGCGAGATCGTGTTCTCCTCGGATGAAGCCGCCAAGCTCCAGGCCGACGGGCGCAAGGTCATCCTGGTCCGCATCGAGACCAGCCCGGAAGACATCCACGGCATGCATGCGGCCGAGGGTATCCTCACCACCCGCGGCGGCATGACCTCGCACGCGGCTGTGGTCGCGCGCGGCATGGGCAAGCCCTGCGTCTCCGGCTGCGGCACCATCCGCGTCGATTACGGCCGCGGCACCATGAGCATCGGCTCGCGCACCTTCAAGACCGGCGACGTCATCACCATCGACGGCTCGCTCGGCCAGGTGCTCGCCGGCCGCATGCCGATGATCGAGCCGGAGCTGTCCGGCGAGTTCGGCACGCTGATGAACTGGGCCGACCAGGTCCGCAAGATCGGCGTGCGCGTCAACGCCGATACGCCGGAGGACGCGCGCACCGCGCTCAAGTTCGGCGCGCAGGGCATTGGCCTGTGCCGCACCGAGCACATGTTCTTCGAGGAGACGCGCATCCGCACGGTGCGTGAGATGATCCTCTCCGAGGACGAACAGTCGCGCCGCGCCGCTCTGGCAAAGCTGCTGCCGATGCAGCGCGCCGACTTCGTCGAGCTGTTCGAGATCATGAAGGGCCTGCCCGTCACGATCCGCTTGCTCGATCCGCCGCTGCATGAGTTCCTGCCACACACCCACGCCGAGGTCGAGGAAGTGGCGCGGGCCATGAACACCGACCCACGCCGCCTGGCTGACCGCGCACGCGAGCTCTCGGAGTTCAACCCGATGCTCGGATTCCGCGGCTGCCGCATCGCGATAGCGTATCCCGAGATCGCCGAGATGCAGGCGCGCGCGATCTTCGAGGCTGCGGTCGAGGCGCAGCGGCGCACCGGCAAGGCCGTTGGTCTGGAGGTGATGGTGCCGCTGATCGCGACCAAGGCCGAGCTCGACCTCGTCAAGGCGCGCATCGATGCCACCGCCCAGGCGGTGATGCGCGACACCAACACCAAGCTCGCCTATCAGGTCGGGACCATGATCGAGCTGCCGCGCGCCTGCCTGCTCGCGGCCGAGATCGCGCAGTCGGCGGAGTTCTTCTCCTTCGGCACCAACGATCTGACACAGACCACCTACGGCATCAGCCGCGACGACGCCGCGAGCTTCCTCGGTCCCTACGTGACCAAGGGAATTTTGCAGATCGATCCCTTCATCGCGCTCGATCAGGAAGGCGTTGGCGAACTCGTCAAGATCGGCGTCGCGCGCGGCCGCAAGACTCGCGCCTCGCTCAAGGTCGGCATCTGCGGCGAGCATGGCGGCGATCCCGCGTCGGTGGCGTTCTGCCACGCGATCGGCCTCGACTACGTGTCATGCTCGCCCTATCGCGTGCCGATCGCACGCCTCGCCGCCGCCCAGGCCGCGCTCGGCAAGGCGGCCGCAAGCCAGGCGTAGAACGCGACTGAGATTTGAGAGCCGAAGAGGCGGGGCGAATGCTCCGCCTCTTTCTTTTGAAACACTGCTCTGTCCACATCGTCATTGCGAGCGCAGCGAAGCAATCCAGAATCTTTCCGCGGTGACAGCCTGGATTGCTTCGCTGCGCTCGCAATGACGAGATTGTTGCACGCGCGCGCCAAACTCTCGATGTCATCGCCCGCGAAAGCGGGCGATCCAGTATTCCAGAGGCAGTGACGTATGCGGAGAAGCCGCGGCGTACGGGATTCCCCGCTTTCGCGGGGAATGACAGCGTTTGTGTGGAAGGACCGTCGCTATGACGGTGTTTGTGGACGCGCGTCCCGTAATGACACGCATCATAAAGAGTTCCTTCACCATATCCGTTGACGGGGCGTTTACCTCGTCGCGTGAGGTCGCATTTACCAACGAGTCCTATTGCGCCGTGAAAACACCTGCGATTGCTTGAGTGTGGTGCGCGCGCAACGTCGATTAACTCCCCGGCAACCTAAATTAGATACCAACAAAAAGGATCGAATTGCACGGACGCACTGCGTTCGATCTTCTCTAGCGTAAGCGTTGCGTGAGCGTATCGATGTTTGTGTTGCGTAACCATCCGAAGGGCGCGCGGTTCGCGTCCTTCGGCATCGGTCTCTGCATCTTCGCATTGGTGCCGAGAGAGACCGGATATCAGGACATTGCTTCGCTGCTCGCGCGCCAGCCGGGCGTCGCCGAGCGCTGGCAGAAGCAGGTATTTTCCGCGGCGTCCTCGATCCAGCTCGCGACCTACAGCTTCGCCCGTCCGATCGGAACCTCGGTTCCGCAGAGCGCGAGCTACCGCCTCGCGAGCCTGGACGATCGCGACATCACGGGCAGCATCTCGCGCAATCCGGCGCTCCAGACGCCGCCGCGCTATCAGGCCGCCGATTTTCCGCGCGTGGATCGTACCCTGAAGGGCGATCGTCTCGCGACAGTCACGCCCGCGCCGGCTGAGCCGGCCGCCCCATCTGCAGCACCCGCCACGCAGGATCCCGCGACATCGAACAGCTCGGTCTTTGGCGCCAAGACGGCCGCGTTGCCACAGGCGATGTCGCCGGAGTCCGCGGCCGCGCTTGATCCCGAACTCGAGGAGGCGTTGCGCGCGCCGCCGCTGCCGCAATATTCGGGCACGCCATCGGCAAGCGACACCGCGCTGTCGCTTGCAGCCCAGCCGCTCAACGATTTGAAGCGGGCCCCGGCCGCGCCAGCGCGCGATCCCTTCAGCGTCAAGACGTCGAACCTGTTCTTCGGCAGCTCGTCGCTTGGCGGCAGCCTCGAGAGCATGGAGAGCTGGCAGCCCGGCGCCGAGCCGCTCATCGTGATGTCCGACCCCGACATGAAGGTGACGGCCTCGCTGCCGCCGTCGTCGGAGGAGGTCGCAAGAGCAACCGAGGGTGGCGAGAGCGTCGCGCCCAAGGGCGAGGTCAACGCCGACGACCAGCGCGTCAGGTCGCCGGCCGAACGGCTAGCCCTCGACGAGAAGTCGCGCGCCAAATCAGAGAAGTGCCTGGCTGAAGCCGTGTACTTCGAGTCGCGCGGCGAGGCTGTGCGTGGCCAGATGGCGGTTGCGCAGGTGGTGATGAACCGCGTGTTCTCCGGCAAATATCCGGACACCGTGTGCGGCGTGGTCTATCAGAACAAGTACCGCCACTTCGCCTGCCAGTTCACCTTCGCCTGCGACAACAATCCCGACGTGATCCGCGAGCCCGACATGTGGGAGCGCGCCAAGAAGATCGCCAAGGCGACGCTCGACGGCCAGATCTGGCTGCCCGAGGTCGGCAAGTCGACGCACTACCACGCCTATTGGGTGCGCCCGTCCTGGGTCGCCGAGATGAAGAAGATGTACAAGTTCGGCGTGCACACCTTCTACCGACCGCGCGCCTGGGGTGACGGCAGCGAGGAGCCGAGCTGGGGCACGCCGGCGCAGACCGCCGCGCTCTCAGCCGAGCTCGCGCAGGAAGCCAAGAGCTCGGCCGAGCTTGGCGCGACCGAGCGGCGGTAGCCGCTCACGCCTCGATATCCAGCGCGCAGTCGAAATTCGGTGCCGAGTGCGTCAGCGCGCCGGACGAGACGTAGTCGACGCCGGTCGATGCGATCGCCGGGATCGACTCAAGTGTGACACCGCCGGACGCTTCGAGCGCGACACGGCCGGCCGCGAGCTTCACCGCTTCGCGCAGCGTGGCGATATCCATGTTGTCGAGCAGCACGGCGTCGGCAAGGCCGGTGTCGAGCACCTCGCGCAGTTGCGCCAGCGTATCGACCTCGATCTCGATCTTCACGAGATGACTGGCATGGCTGCGGGCGCGCTCCAGCACGGGGCGGATGCCGCCAGCGACCGCGATGTGGTTGTCCTTGATCAGGATCGCGTCATCCAGGCCAAAGCGGTGGTTGAAGCCGCCGCCGCAGCGCACCGCGTATTTCTCCAGCGCGCGCAGCCCCGGCGTGGTCTTGCGCGTGCAGCAGATCCGCATCCTGCTGCCTTCGGTCTGGCGGACGTAGTCGGCCGTCAGCGTCGCGATGCCGGAGAGCCGGCCGACGAAGTTCAGCGCGGTCCGCTCGGCGGTGAGAATGGCGCGGGCAGGGCCGGTGATCGTCATCACGCGCTGTCCGGCCTTCACCCGCGCGCCGTCGCGGACGTGCGCCTGCACCTCGATCGCATTGGAGAGCGTTTGCAGCGTCGCCAGCGCCAGCGGCAGGCCGGCGATCACCCCGGCCTGGCGCGCGACCAGGATCGCGTGGGCCGCGTTGGCCTCAGGGATCGTCGCGAGCGAGGTGATGTCGCCTGCGCGGCCAAGATCCTCGTCGAGAGCGCGGTGCACGGCCTCGTCGATCGCGAGCGGTGACAGGAAAGCATCGGGATGGAGCAGGGAAGCTGGGGTCATGACAAAATCTCCGTCAGGCGATCATGGCTTGCGCCGTTCGGCGCGCGGGTTGTTCGGCGAGACCTTCGGCAACCTCGCGGGCGGTGGCGAGCGTCGTCATGGTCCGCTTGGCGATCGCCTCGACCGGATGGTCGGAGCGGAAATGCGCGCCGCGGCTCTCGTGCCGCGTGAAGGCGGATGCGGCGACGAGCAGCGCCGTGGTTGCCATGTTGCGCAGCGCGACGCTGCCGGCATCGCGTTCGAGCGCCGCAAAATGTTGCACGGCCCGTGCAAGCCCGTCGCTATCGCGGATCACGCCGACATGCGCGCTCATCATGGCGCGCAGACTGGTCTCGGCTCGCTTGTCGATCGCGCCGTTGCGCGGCGTCACCAGCGCTTCCGGCAGCCATGCCGGTGAGGGGATCGCGCGGCCGGCAATGTCCTCCGCAATGCGCGCGGCATAGACGACGGCCTCCAGCAGCGAGTTCGAGGCGAGCCGGTTGGCGCCATGCGCACCGGTCGACGACACCTCGCCGCCGGCCCACAGCCCGTCGATGGACGTGCGGCCGCGCGTGTCCACGGCGATGCCGCCCATGTGGTAGTGGGCGGCGGGCGCAATCGGGATCGCTTTCGTCGCCGGATCGAGCCCGGCCGCAATGCAGCTTGCATGGACGGTTGGGAATTTGTCGGCGAAGCGCGTACCCAACGCCTCCCGCGCATCGAGGAACGCGCCGCGGCTTGCGGCGATCTCCGCGAACACGCCGCGTGCGACGATGTCGCGCGGTGCCAGTTCAGCGAGCGGATGGCGTGCCGCCATGAAGCGTTCGCCCTTGCCGTTGATCAGAACGGCGCCTTCGCCGCGCAGCGCTTCGGTCGCAAGCGGCGCCGGATCGCGGCCGGCCATGATGGCGGTCGGATGGAACTGCACGAACTCCGGATCGGCGATGACGGCGCCGGCCCGCGCCGCGATCGCGAGCCCTGATCCGCTTGCCTCTAGTGGATTGGTCGTGACGGCGTAGAGATGGCCGATGCCGCCGGTTGCCAGCACCACCGCGCGCGAAGCGATGATGACGGGACGCACCGTTGCGTGGCTGGCGTCGCGGAGCTGCAAGCCGGTGACGGCGCCGTCCTCGGTCAGCAGTGCCTCGGCGACAAGGCCTTCGATCAGGCGGATCGACGGCGTGCGCCGCATGGCCTCGCTGAGCGCCGCGATGATCGCCGCGCCCGCCATGTCACCGCGCACATGCACGATGCGCCGCGCCGAATGCGCGGCTTCGCGCCCTACCGCGAGCCTGCCTTCGAGATCGCGGTCGAAAGGCACGCCGTAGCTGAGCAGATCGTGAATGCGCGGCGCCGCTTCGCGTGCGATTCCGAGCGCGATCGCTTCATCGACGAGACCGGCGCCGACCGCGACGGTGTCGGCAGCATGGGCCTCCGGGCTGTCGCCTTCGCCGACGGCTGCTGCGATGCCGCCTTGCGCCCAGGCGGATGATGCGCCCTGTCCGAGCGGCGCAGCCGAGATCAACGTCACCGGCCGCGGCGCCAGCTTCAGTGCACAGAACAGTCCGGCAAGGCCGCCGCCGACGATGACGACGTCGTCGGTGGTGCGGGTGAGGTTGTGGATGGTGTTTGGCATGGCTGTCTCCATTCACTCAGCTGTCGTCCCCGCGAAGGCGGGGACCCATACCCCCAGGGAATGATTTGGCGAAGACTCGCGGTTGGGAACTTCGCGCCAAAACCACATCCTGTGGTTATGGGTCCCGGGCTCGCGCTTCGCGCACCCCGGGACGACAGTGTTGGTTGTGGCGCTAGTTCTTCAGATTGATCATCCGCTCGACCGAACGCCGCGCGCGTTCGGCTATGGCGGGATCGATCGTCACCTCCTCACCGAGCGTCAGCAGGCTGTCCAAGATGTTCGACAGCGTGATGCGCTTCATGTGCGGGCAGAGATTGCAGGGGCGCAGCATCTCGATGTCGGGCAGCTCGGCGCGCACATTGTCGGCCATCGAGCATTCGGTGATCATGACGAGCCGCTTCGGCCGCTTCTCGCGCACCCAGTTGATCATGTGCGCGGTCGAGCCGGTGAAGTCGGCCTCCGCCAGGACGTCGGGCGGGCATTCCGGATGCGCGATGATCTGCACCGACGGATCAGCTTCGCGAAGGCCGCGCAGCTCTTCGCCGGTGAAGCGCTCATGCACCTCACAGGCGCCTTTCCAGGCGATGATCTTCACGTCGGTCTTCGAGGCAACGTATTTCGCGAGATACTGGTCGGGCAGGAAGATCACGCTCGGCGCGCGCAGGCTTTCGACCACCTGCACCGCATTCGACGAGGTGCAGCAGATGTCGACCTCGGCCTTCACCTCGGCGGAGGTGTTGACATAGGCGACGACGGGTACGCCCGGAAATTTTTCGCGCAGCAGGCGTACATCGGCGCCCGTGATGCTGGCGGCGAGCGAACAGCCGGCGCGGGAATCCGGGATCAGCACCGTCTTGTCCGGATTGAGCAGCTTTGACGTCTCCGCCATGAAGTGCACACCACACTGCACGATGATGTCGGCCTTCACCTTGGTCGCCTCGACCGCGAGCTGGAGCGAGTCGCCGCCGATATCGGCGACGCAGTGAAAGATCTCGGGCGCCTGGTAGTTGTGCGCGAGGATCACCGCGCCCCGTGCCTGCTTCAACTCGTTGATCACCTTGATGGCCGGCGCCATCAGCGGCCACTCGATCGACGGGATCACGTGCTTCACCCGCTCGTAGAGATGCGCCGTGGCCTGCTCGACCTCCGGTGTCCATTCCAGCAAAGGCCGCGGCAATGCGGGGCCGCGATTGCCGAAGGGCTTGCGTGCGGTGGGAGCGGGGCGGGCCTGCGGCCGCGTGGCAAAATCGTCGGGACCGTAAATTCCAGAGATCGGCATCGAAGCCTCCCGTTCTCATATACTCAACTTGAGTATATGTAGGCCGTTAGAAATCCGGCCTTTCCGGCCGGTTGGGTTTGCGAGCCGCAATCAGCTTTACCCGGACAACATCCGCAGCTCAGGGAGGGCCAGGCAGCTCATGTCGATATGCTCAATATGAGTAAATCAAACATAACATGTGAGGCTGCCGGCCGCCAGACCCATCCGGACACATTCCCGTGCGCTCGCTCCGCCCCGTGCGCTCGCTCCGCGCGCGATTTGCAGGGCTGCAATGTTCGGCATCCCTCTTGGGCTTTTCATGCAGATGCATTAACTGGTTGGGGCGCGGTGACCTATTCCGGATCCGCCAACGGCAGAAAAGGGAAAATGCATGTCGGCAAGCGTGGGCGACGTCGGTCCGGTTTCGCGTTCTTCTACCTCTCATTCTTCTTGGCGCACGCCAGCGATCATCATTCTCTGCGGCTGCGCCATCGGCATGCTGAGCTTCGGCCCGCGCTCGAGCCTCGGCTTCTTCGTCCAGCCGATGAGCCATGAATTTTCCTGGGGCCGCGACGTCTTCGGCCTCGCCATCGCGGTGCAGAACCTGGTGTGGGGACTGGGCCAGCCGTTTGCCGGCGCGATTGCCGATCGCTTCGGCCTGTTTCGCGTGATGTGCGTCGGCGCCGTGCTCTACGCCGGCGGCCTGCTTTTGATGCGCTATTCCTCGACGCCGCTCTCGCTCAACGTCGGCGCCGGCGTCATGGTTGGCTTCGGCCTTGCCGGCTGCTCCTTCAATCTCGTGCTGTCGGCTTTCAGCAAGTTGCTTCCGGCCGAGAAACGCGGCCTTGCGCTCGGCGCCGGCACTGCGGCCGGCTCGTTCGGGCAGTTCCTGTTCGCGCCCGTCGGTGTCGCGCTGATCGACAATTTCGGCTGGCAGCAGGCGCTCACGGTGTTTGCGGGCCTGATGCTTCTGATCATTCCGCTCTCGTTCGCGCTGTCCACGCCGCAGGTTGCAAGTTCGTCCGGCACGCCGGCCGCAGACGAGCAATCCTTCACCAAGGCCCTCGCCGAGGCCTTCGGCCACCGCTCCTATGTTCTGCTCGTGCTCGGCTTCTTCACCTGCGGCTTCCAGCTCGCCTTCATCACCGTGCACCTGCCGGCGTTCCTGGTCGATCGCGGCATCTCCACGCAGGTCGGCGGTTGGGTGATCGCGGCGATCGGACTCTTCAACATGATGGGCTCGCTTAGCGTCGGCTGGCTGCAGAACTATCTGCCCAAGCGCTACATCCTCTCGACGATCTATTTTATCCGTGCGCTCGCAACGCTCGCCTTCATCTCGTTCCCGATCACGCCGTTCTCGGCGATCGCCTTCGGTGCGGTGTCCGGCCTGATGTGGCTCTCCACCGTGCCGCCGACCTCGGCGCTGGTGGCGCTGATGTTCGGCACGCGCTGGCTCGCAACCCTCTACGGCTTTGCCTTCGTCAGCCATCAGGTCGGCGGTTTCCTCGGCGTCTGGCTCGGCGGCATCGTGTTCGAGCGCTTCGGTTCCTATACGCCGATCTGGTGGCTCTCGATCCTGTTCGGCGTGCTCTCCGCGCTGATC
Organism: Bradyrhizobium sp. CCGUVB23; assembly: GCF_024199885.1. Taxonomy (NCBI): domain Bacteria; kingdom Pseudomonadati; phylum Pseudomonadota; class Alphaproteobacteria; order Hyphomicrobiales; family Nitrobacteraceae; genus Bradyrhizobium; species Bradyrhizobium sp. CCGUVB23. The sequence goes on along the minus strand of NZ_JANADQ010000001.1, from coordinate 1,176,001 downwards.
AATCTCCCGATCGTGGAGAAACCCGTCCAGCGAGCGGTTGCGCTGCCTGCCTGATCGGCTAAACATCCCCTGAAACAAGTCAGGGAGTTTTGCCGTGGCAACGTTCAAGGCGATCCGGATCGACAAGGCGGACAAGGGCACCACCGCCGCATTGACGCAGTTCGACGAAGCCGAGCTGATGGACGGTGACGTCACCGTGCGCGTCGAATGGTCTACGCTGAACTACAAGGATGGCCTCGCGCTCACCGGCAAGGCGCCAGTGGTGCGGCGCTTCCCGATGATCGCCGGCATCGATTTTGCCGGCACTGTCGAGCAATCATCTCATCCGCAGTGGAAGGCGGGCGACAAGGTCGTCTGCACCGGCTGGGGCATGGGCGAGACGCATCTCGGCGCCTATGCCGAGAAGGCGCGGGTGAAGGGCGATTGGCTGGTCGCGCTGCCGCAGGGCCTGTCGGCGCGTGATGCCATGGCGATCGGCACCGCCGGCTTCACCGCGATGCTCGCGGTGCTGGCGCTGGAGAAGCAGGGCATCTCGCCGAAGAGCGGCCCCGTGGTGGTGACGGGCGCGGCCGGTGGCGTCGGCTCGGTTGCAACCGCCGTGCTGTCGAAGCTCGGCTACCACGTCATCGCCTCCACCGGTCGCGCAGCGGAAGCGAGCTATCTAAAGGAGCTGGGAGCGGCCGAGGTGATCGACCGCAACGAACTGTCCGCGCCCGCAAAACCGCTCGCCAAGGAGCGCTGGGCCGGCGGCGTCGACAGCGTCGGCTCGACCACGCTCGCCAATCTCTTGTCGATGACCAAGTATGGCGGAGCGATTGCCGCCTGCGGTCTTGCCGCCGGCATGGATCTGCCGTCCTCGGTCGCGCCGTTTATTTTGCGCGGGGTGTGCCTTCTCGGCATCGATTCGGTGATGTGCCCGATTGCGCCGCGGAGGGCTGCCTGGCAACGCCTGGCGTCCGACCTGGATCGGACGAAACTCACTGAAATCACTAAGGAAATTCCGCTCGACCAAATTGTCGAGTGGGGACCGAAGATTCTCGCCGGTGAGGTCCGCGGCCGTATCGTGGTAAAAATTCTCTAACGGCGTTCAGACTTTACCAACCAAGCTGCTTCAATGTCGCCACGGTTAGTATGGTAAGCAGCGGGTAAAGGGATCAGGCTTGCCCGCTACTGGGGTTGTCGGAGTAAGAGCATGCTTGCGCGTTTTGTGTTGGGGGCCGTTACGGCGGCAGCAGCGATTGTGCCGGCCGTTGCTGGAAGCATGAATGCCGATGAGGCGCGCCGGTTTGTCGCCGGCAAGGTGTTCGCCTTCACCTGCTTTGACGGGACCCGCGGGGCAGGCCGCATTCTCGACGATCTCGGCGCCGCAGGCGCCGTGCAGTTCTCGGGCGCAGGCCCGGTCCGCCACCTTCGCCTGCCGGGCAACACGCTCCAGATCCGTGGCCAGAACGTCTGCGCCTCGATCAAGGGCATTCCATTCGAACCCTGCTTCAACCTTGAAAAGACCGATGATCGCAGCTTCCGCGGCTCGGTCTCGGGTATGGGCTTCGCCTATTGCGATTTCCACCACCAGGGTGGCAATCAGATGCTGATGGCGCGCGCGGTGGCGCGGCCGCGATCGCCGCATGCGCCGCGCACGACTGGCTCGGTCAGCGCATCCTCAACCGAAGTCGCCGCGCGTGTCGAGACGCCGCGTGTCGAGACTGGCCGCATCGAGCCAGTGAAGTCGGGACCAAAGCCCGAAGCGCCGAAGAATGAGGGCCCGCTCGAGTTGCGCCGCTCGACCGACTGAGCCTTGCCAGCCCTTGCCTGCCAGGCGCGTGTGCTTTCCGCGCCGTTATCGTTGAAACCTGACGAACTGTGTTCGCCGCCGCGCCGTAGTCATACGGGCGGCGGTTTTCATGCCTTGGTAGCTGTTCGCGCCACAGCCTTGCGTGACGGCCGGCAGGCAGCGGCTCGACAAGAAGGTTCGACGATGGCGCTGTATTACTTTCGGATCAGCACCGGACGCTATTCCGGGGCATCCGATCACGCTTATGAATTCAGAGGATCGCGCGGCGGCCTGGAGCGAGATGACGGAGGTCTGCGCGAACCTCGTCGGCAGCATCGCACGCGGCCTGAAGCCCAACGCGCAATGGCACATGGATCTCCTCGACGAAAACAAACAGCTCGTTTTTCGCATCAGCCTGGTCGGTGAGAGCCCGAAGGCATGCGGCATTGCCAGCTAGAAGCCTCGCATACTGCCGCGTGTGGTTAACCAGTTAAGCGCGTGAAACGTGCTGGTTTTCAAGTGTTTTTTGTCAAATCTCAGTAGTTCCACGGAGCGTGTTGTTAACCAAATCGGAATTCCCGGCGCTCAGTTCTTAAGCAAGGGCGAACAACGCCGAGAGCGGCCGACAATGACTCGACCGCGCCTGTCCGGGAAACGTGTCCATGTTGAGCCTTGTTCAGAATTTGCGGATCGGTACCAAGCTGGCGGTGACGTCGGCGTTCGGTATTCTTTTGGTGATCGCCATGATCGCGAGCCAACTCGTCGGCAATGGCAATGTGCGTCGTTCCAACGAGGCCGCCTTCGCGCAGCAGGAGCTGGCGCGGGATGCCGTCGAAGCCAAGCTTGGGGCGCGCAGCATGCAGCTCAGCGTCCGGGATATCCGGCTCGCCAACAATGCAGGCGAATTGCAAAAGGCGAGCGAGTCGCTCGTCGAGCGCTCAAGGTCGCTGGGCAACGTCGTGGATGCGATGCTCAAGCTGTCCCGGTCTTCGGAAAACCGAGCGCGGATCGAAAAGCTCAAGAACCTCTCCGCAGATTATTTCAAGGGCGCCCAGCAGATTGCCTCGATCCGCAGTGAGATGATCGCCGCGACCGGCGCAGATGCCGCCCGTGTCGCCAAGCTCACCGAAGAGAGCATGCGCATCGCGCGCGAAGTCACATTGCCGACCGCTGCCGAAACGGACGTGCTGGCGGGCCAGATCGCCGATTTCGCCAGGCACAGGAGCGAGGAGGAGATCGCCGGCTCGGTGCAGGAGATGGCGTCCAGCGAACATATCGGAACTGTGGTCGGCGTCTGTGCCGCGCTTGTCCTGTTCGGCTCCTGGCTAATGTCCTTCCTGACGATTGCTCGGCCGATCCGCGCGCTCACGGTGGCCATGGACAAGCTCGCCGGTGGCGACTTCTCCGTGGTGCTGCCGGGGCTCGGTCGCAAGGACGAGGTCGGCGGCGTCGCCGCGGCTGTCGAAAAATTCAAGATCGTGTCCGAGCAGAAGGCGCGCGAGGAGGCCGAGGCCAAGACCAGGCAGGATCAGATCGCCGCTGCTCAGCGCAAGGCCGAGATGCACAAACTCGCCAGCGGCTTCGAAGCCGCCGTCGGCGAGATCGTCGACACGGTGTCCTCCGCCGCGACCGAGCTCGAAGCATCGGCTTCGACGCTCACTTCCACTGCGGAGCGCGCACAGGAGCTGACCACGATGGTCGCAGCGGCGTCTGAAGAGGCTTCCACCAACGTGCAGTCGGTGGCCTCTGCGACGGAGGAGCTGTCGTCGTCGATCACCGAGATCAGCCGGCAGGTGCAGCAGTCCGCGCGCGTCGCCAACGAGGCGGTCGGCCAGGCGCGCACCACGACCGAGCGCGTCAGCGAATTGTCCAAGGCGGCCACCCGTATCGGCGACGTGGTCGAGTTGATCAACACCATCGCGGGCCAGACCAACCTGCTCGCGCTCAACGCCACCATCGAGGCGGCGCGCGCCGGCGAGGCCGGTCGCGGCTTCGCCGTCGTGGCTTCCGAGGTCAAGGCGCTGGCCGAGCAGACCGCGAAGGCGACCGGCGAGATCGGCCAGCAGGTCTCCGGCATCCAGACGGCAACGCAAGAATCGGTCAACGCCATCCGCGATATCAGCGACACCATCGAGAAGCTGTCGGAGATCTCCTCGACCATTGCGGCTGCGGTGGAAGAGCAGGGCGCAGCGACGCAGGAAATCTCGCGCAATGTGCAGCAGGCCGCGCAGGGCACGCATCAGGTGTCATCCAACATCACCGACGTGCAGCGCGGGGCGGGCGAGACCGGATCGGCCTCAACGCAGGTGCTGGCGGCCGCGCAGTCGCTCGCAGGCGACAGCAACCGGCTCAAGCTCGAAGTCGGAAAATTCCTCGATACCGTGCGCGCGGCCTAGCACTGCCGCCGGCGCGGGTCGCGCGGCTGTCAGCCTCGCCGCACCAATCGCCGCCTTCCGAGGCCCTGATCTCGTCTGAACCGCCGCGGGCAAGCCGCGGCGGTTTTGCGTTGTGCGATGCCGCGATGAAAAAGCCGCACGGTTAACTTTCCAGAAAAGCGAAGCAGGCATCATCCCCGCAACATTCCGGTCACCAACCCTGTCCTTTTCGGTCATTTGCACCTCGAGCGTTTCGGAGCACATTCATGAGCGGCCTCTCCATCCGCCTCACCCACAAGGTGATGGCGATCGGACTTTTCGGGCTCGTCGGTCTCATGGCGTTTGGCGCGATCTACGAGATCGGTAGCCGGTCGCAGGACGCCTCCCGCATCGTTGCGAACCGAGCCCGGATGATCTCCGACCTCAACAAGCAGCTCTCGATCGAGCTGCTCGAGGCACGGCGCAACGAGAAGAACTTTCAGCAGCGCAGGAACGAGAGCTACGCCAAGGCCCATGCGGAGCTGAGCGGACCCATCACGAGAGATTTCGACGAGTTGCAGCGCTTGATGTCGGCCGGCGGCATGAGCGCGCTGTCGGAGAAGACCCAGCAGGCCGAGGCTGGCTTCAAGCGCTATGCGGCTGATTTTTCCGCGCTGGTCGCGAGCGAGATCAAGCTCGGCCTCAATGAGAATCTCGGCCTGTCCGGCTCGCTGCGCGCCGCCGTGCATGAGATCGAGGCCAAGCTGAAGGAGATCGACAATCCGCGGCTGACGAGCTGGATGTTGATGATGCGGCGGCATGAAAAGGATTTCATGCTGCGGCGCGACCCGAAATATATCGCCGAGCTGAAGAAGGCTGCATCCGAATTCTCCAAGGCGATGGAGGCCGCGGCCGTGCCGGCCCCCGTCATGGCCGACATCACGGCCAGGCTGCAGAAATACCAATCGGAGTTTTCGAGCTGGGCCGAGGCGGCACAACAGAGCGCGGCCTATGACGCGAGCATGATGAAGACGTTTCGCGAACTCGAGCCGCTGATCATCGACGTCCGCAGCGCCGTCGATCGAACCTATAAGGAGGCCGATGCCGCCGAGGCCGCAACGCGCGATGCGGTACGGCTGTGGATGATGGTCACCTTCGGCGTCACGGTACTGTTGCTGGCTGTGGTCGGATTCCTGCTGGGCCGTTCGATCTCCAGCGCGCTTTCGGCAATGGTGAGCGCGATGACGCGGCTTGCGCGTGGCGAGCTCTCGATCACCGTGCCGGGCCTCGGACGCAAGGACGAGATCGGTGAGATGGCCGGCGCGGTCGAGGTCTTCCGCAACAATATGGCGGAGGCCGAGCGGCTGCGCACCGAGCAGCTCGAGGCGGAAGCGCGGCAGCGTGAGACGCGCAAGGCGGACATGCAGCGTCTCGCCGACGGTTTCGAGGGCGCGGTCGGCGAGATCATCGAGACGGTGTCGTCGGCGGCGACCGAGCTCGAAGCCTCGTCCAACACGTTGACGCGGGCCGCCGAGCGCTCGAACGGGCTTGCCACCGCGGTCGCCGCGGCCTCGGAAGAGGCTTCCGCCAATGTGCAGTCGGTGTCCTCGGCAAGTGAGGAAATGACCTCCTCGATCACCGAGATCAGCCGCCAGGTCCAGGAATCGGCGCGTGTGGCCGATGCCGCGGTCGAGCAGGCGCAGCGCACCAACGCGCGCGTCGCCGAACTGACCAAGGCGGCGAGCCGCATCGGCGACGTCGTCGAGCTGATCAACACCATCGCCGGCCAGACCAACCTGCTGGCGCTCAATGCCACGATCGAGGCGGCGCGGGCCGGCGAGGCTGGCAAGGGTTTTGCCGTGGTCGCGACCGAGGTGAAGGCGCTCGCCGAGCAGACCGCGAAGGCGACCGGCGAGATCAGCCAGCATATTGGCGCGATCCAGACCGCGACGGATGACTCCGTCGGCGCCATCAGGGAGATCGGCGACACCATCGCGCGGATGTCCGGGATCGCCGCGACCATCGCCGCGGCGGTCGAGGAGCAGGGCGCCGCGACTCAGGAGATCTCACGCAACATTCAGCACGCCGCGCACGGTACGTCCGAGGTCTCCGCCAATATCAGCGACGTCCAGCGCGGCGCCGGCGAGACCGGCGCTGCGTCCGCCCAGGTTCACGCGTCGGCGCAATCGTTGTCGCTGGAAAGCAACCGGCTGAAGAGCGAAGTCGCGCGCTTCCTCGACTCCGTACGGGCTGCATAGCGGGAGGCATGCAAAGAAACGTCTAAAGGTTGCACAGAAATCGATGATTGATCGGTTCCGTATTAGTACGGGGTTTCAAATTAACCGAGGCTTGGAACTCAAGGTGCATCTTCTACCCAAAGAGAACCAGCCAGCATTGTTGAACCAAGCACCGTCCGATCGTCGGTTTTCCCGATCGCGGCGGTAGCGACTGCGTCCGCACTGCGTAACGTCCATCCGCCGGGATTATTGCGATGTCGAAATTCTCGATCCGATTGAAAATATTGACCGTGTTGAGCGCTCTGGTGCTCGCGCTCGCCGGTGTCGGCATCATGGCGATCACCACCATGCAGGCCATCAATGCGCATACGGTCGAGATTTCCGAGAGCTGGCTGCCCAGCGTCCGCGCGCTGGGATCGCTCCGCGCCGACATCAACGAGCTGCGGGTCGCGCTGCGCTTGCACCTGATGCAGGACAGCGCCGAGGGCAAGGACGCCGCCGAGAAGCGGATGGCGTCGCTGCGCGATCGCATCGAGACGACGCGCAAGAGCTATGAGCCCCTGATTACCTCGTCCGAAGAGCGCGCTCTCTATGACCAGTGGAGCAGAGCCTGGGCCGAATATCTGAATGGCGTGCAGGAGGTGATGACGCTGTCGCGCAAGGGCGTCGGCCACTTCCCGACTGACGCCAACGAGCTCTTGCAGACCAAGGTCGCCAAGATGGCGCAGGCCGCCGATCCGCTGCTCCAGCAGGACATCGAGCTCAACAACAAGGGCGCCGAGGCGGAGACGAAGAAGGCCGCCGACAGCTACACCATCACCTTCCGTGTTCTGCTCGGCATCATCGTGACGTCGGTGCTGATCGCGGTCGCGGCCGCCTATTTCCTGGTGCAGGATGTCTCGCGCGGCATCGCCTCGATCGTCCGGCCGATGCAGGTGCTCGGCAATGGCGAGCTCTCGGCCGAAGTCCCGCATCGGGGCGCGCGGACCGAGATCGGATCGATGGCCGATGCGCTGCAGATCTTCAAGGACGCGCTGATCGCGAAAAAAGCGGCCGACGAGGCGGCGGCATGCGACGCCGAGGCCAAGATCGAACGGGCTCGCCGCGTCGACGGCATCACGCGCAATTTCGAGACCGTGATCGGCGAGATCGTCGAGACCGTGTCGTCGGCCTCGACCGAGCTCGAGGCGTCCGCGAGCACGTTGAGCGGCACCGCGCAGCGCGGCCAGGAACTCGCGACCGTGGTTGCGGCGGCGTCCGAGGAAGCGTCCACCAACGTCCAGTCCGTCGCGTCGGCGTCGGAGGAGCTGTCCTCGTCGATCACCGAGATCAGCCGGCAGGTGCAGGAATCGGCGCGGATGGCGGCGGAGGCCGTCGACCAGGCGGCGCGCACCAACGAGCGCGTCAACGCGCTGTCGCAGGCGGCCGCGCGCATCGGCGACGTCGTCGAGCTGATCAACACCATCGCGGGCCAGACCAACCTGCTGGCGCTGAACGCGACGATCGAAGCCGCGCGCGCCGGCGAAGCAGGCCGTGGCTTTGCCGTGGTGGCGTCCGAGGTCAAGGCGCTCGCCGAACAGACTGCAAAGGCGACCGGGGAAATCGGCCTCCAGGTTTCGGGCATTCAGACGGCCACGCAGGAGTCCGTCGGCGCCATCAAGGAGATCGCCGGCACCATCGAGCGGCTGTCCGAGGTGTCGTCGGCGATTGCCGCGGCCGTCGAGGAGCAGGGCGCCGCCACGCAGGAAATTTCACGCAACGTGCAGCAGGCCTCGGTCGGCACGCAAGAGGTCTCCTCCAACATCACCGACGTGCAGCGCGGCGCGATCGAGACCGGCTCGGCCTCGACTGAGGTCCTGTCGGCCGCGAAATCGCTTGCTTCCGACAGCACGCGCCTCAAGGTCGAGGTCGCGAGCTTCCTGGAGTCGGTGCGCGCGGCCTGACCATCACGCGCTCGTCTGCGTCACGGCTGGCGGCGTCTGCCGGCGGAACAGGATCCGCTGGTAGAGCCAGCCGATCGCGACCAGCACGATGCCGAGCCCCATGAACGACAGCGCGCGCCAGACGCCTGTCAGCGTCGACATGTCGATGACGAAGGCTTTCAGGATCGTCAGCGCGATCACGACAGCGGAGGCGAGCCGCGCGCGCTCCGAATTGACCAAGAGGCCAACGCCGAGCAGCACCACGCCGAAGCCGAGCCAGCCGATCGAATAGGTGTATTGCTCGGCGCCCGTTGTCGCGCCATAGAGCAGCACCGGTCCGTGATAGAAGCGGCGGATCTCCAGCGTCACATATGCGAGAGCGAACACCAGCGCGCCGCCGGCAATCGTGTTGGCATAGGCGGTCGGACGATGTCCTGCCACCGCATAGGACAGCAGCAGCATGAGCACTGCCGGCAGCGCGTAGCCGAGCAGCAGCAGGTTGAACACGAGGCCCCCGACATCGATGCTGCTGAACAGCCACGGATTCTCCAGGATCAGAAGGCCGAACACGCTGATGAGCCCGGCGATCACCGTGAGCACGACCGCGCCGACATTATGCACGATGCTGAGGCTCCTCAGTCGCAGCCGCTCCAGCCCGATCGCCATGGCGAGCGTCACGCAGGCCTGGAGCGCGAATTCGAGCAGTGAGGGCGGCGACGTCATGTCGCCGCCGGTCGCAAAGTGACGAATTTCCATGAAGGCGAGCAGCGCGGTGAACAGGATCGCGGCGGCTTCCACCATGCGCAGCGGCGCGTCGTCGCCGCGGCGGTGCAGGAAGCGGCTCGCCGCCCAGAACGACAACGCCGGCACGCCGTAGCCCCACAGCAGCCAGTTGAAGATCGGCGTGGTGCCGACGGCATCGCCAACGATGCGCGGGTCGTACACGATGCGCGCGGTGACGATGCCAGCCAGGATTGCGGCAAGCCAGCGCAGGAAGGCGATCGGCCGCTGGATCGAGATCCAGGCGGTGCCCAGCGACATCAGCGCCAGCGCGATCGTGAGCCAGCCTTTCTCCAGCGCGAAGGTCAGCGCCAATGCCAGCGCGCCGAGCGTGCCGGTGGCGAAGAGGGCAATCGAGATCGCAAGGCCCGGCCGGTTCTCGCGCCGTGAGAGCGCTTCGGTCGCGGCCGCGAAAGCGGCGGCGAGCAGCACGGCGAGGATCGCGAACGGGATCGAGCGGTCGAGATGTGCGATGCGGGCGTAGAGCGCGACCAGGAGCGCAACGGGTGTGAAGGTCGCCGCCGCCGACCACACGACGGGGATGATCGCGGAGGTCGAGCGTCCCTGTGCGAGGAAGCCCACGCCGCCAAAGCCCACGGCGAAGATTGCGGCCATCACGAGGTGCAGCCACACCGAACTGTCGGTCGCGGTCGGTCCGATGCCGGGCAGCGGGCCGCCCGGCAGCACCAGCATGTCGGGGTTTGCGCGCACGGCCCATTCGGCGAACACGATGAAGACGAGCGCTGCCGCCGCACCGAGTGCGCCGGTCGCCGCAGGCGCGCGCCAGGCGACGAACAACGTTCCGGCAACGAGGAGGGTGAACGTGATCAGCGCCAGATCGGCATGCGCGCTCGACAGCACGATCAGCGTCGCGCCGAACAGATAGGCGGCGAGCGAGCCGGAGGACACCGGTTCGATCTGGCCGTCGTCGATGGTCGGGCCGAACATGAAGCCGCAGACCACCAGCAGGGCGGCGAGCACGAAGCCCGCGATCACATGGAAGGCATGCGGGGCGGCGAGTGTCGCTCCGAGGTCGAGACCCGGGAAAGTCCACAGAAGCGCGAAGACGATCGTGGTCACCGCAAGCCAGCGCCACAGCCGGATGCGCGCGAGGCCAAAGCTCGCCGCGCTGACGATCGCGAGGTAAATGTAGAGCGCCCAGTAGTCCGGCTTGTTGGAGGAGACCAGGATCGGCGTGACGAACGCGCCGACCACGCCGAGGCCGGCGAGCGCCGGCCCGTGCAGCAGCGCCGCCGCGAGCGTGCCGAGCGCAACGAGGCCGAGCAGCACGAAGGCGGTCGCAGGCGCGAGGAAATCGTACAGCGCGTAGGCCGCATAGACCGTCGCAAACGCCACCGCCGTGCCGGCCGCGGTGAGGATCGCGGGGATGTTGGCGATCGGCAGCGCCTGGATGTCGGCGATGCTCTCCTTGCGCCGCGTCCATTCGCCGGCGCCAAGCAGCCCCAGCGCGAACAGGCCGCCGAGAAACACACGCACGCCGGGGCCGACGAGGCCGGCTTCGATCGAATAGCGCACCATGAAGAAGCCGCCGAGCGCGAGCGCCAGGCCGCCGATCCACACCACCCAGCGGGTGCCGAGGCGCTCTTCGAGACCCGGCCCCGCAGCCGGCATCGGAGGCGGTGGCGCGGCTTGAGCTGCGTCCGTGTCGATGGGCGGCGGTGTCGCCTCATCGGCGACGAGGGGCGGCGCCAACTCGGCGTCGGGCGCAGGCCGCTCGGCGGTGCCCGGCGTTGAAGCCGCAAGCGTCTGCTCCATCTCCTGCTGTGGCGTGAGCGGCGGCGGCTGGACCTGCCGCGGCGTGTGCAGGCCAGCTTCCAGCGCGCTCAGCCGTCGGCGGAGGTCGGTCGCCTGGTTGGACGCTTTCAATGAAATAAGGAAGGCGGCGATTGCGATCATCACCGCAAAGACGTCGAACGGAGCGTCGAACATAAGGCCTCCAGGCGAGTCGCGAAAAGCGACCCGCGTAACATGCTCTTAGCGCCGGGAGCGGACGCGCAAGCCGGGCGCTGGCCGCTCCTGGAGCACTTCGCGGCGGAAGCGATAGAGTGCTGCCGGCCGCCCGCCGGTCTGTGTCGACATCACGCCGGTCGGTTCGACCAGCGCCTCGCTTTCCACCAGACGACGGAAATTCTGCTTGTGCAGGTGTCGGCCGGAGATTGCCTCCACCGTGTGCTGCAATTCCGTGAGTGTGAACTCGGCGGGCAAAAGTTCAAAGATGACGGGACGATACTTCAGCTTTGCGCGCAGCCGGGCAATGCCCGTGGCGAGAATCCGGCGGTGGTCGAACCGCATCGAGAGGCCAAGCGCAGGAAGCGCCTTGCGCGCTAATGCCGCAGGACGCCCGTCGCGCCGCGCTTCCTCGATCAGCCCGGCCTCGTAGAGCAACTCGTAGCGGTCGAGCACGCGCTCCTCGTCCCAGCTAGCTCCCTCGAGGCCGAAATTCAGCCGCACACGATCCTTGCGCGGCAGCGCACGAATCGTCTCTGGCGTTTCCTCCTCGGCCCATTTTGTCAGCGCCGGAATGATGTCGCGGACGATGATCGCCGGCGGCTGCTCGCGCCAGTCCTCCCAGGGGAAGAAGCGATACCACGGCGCGAACGTCGCGCCCGCCGCGTGCACTCCGTTGTCGGCGGCGCGGGTCAGCGCGAGATAGCCGATCGAGACCATATGCGCGCCGGTATCGGCGGCCTCCGCATGACGGCCGCGATCGCCAAAAGTGTAGAGCTGCTCGACATAGCCGAGCCTTAAGCCAGCCTGCTCCTCGACCCAGGCGCGCAGGCCGATCTCGAAGGTCCGATGCGTCAGCGCATCGAACGGACCGAAGGGCAGGCCCGCGAGGCCATCGCTGCCGCGCGCAGTGAGGATCAGCGGTTCATTGTCCTCGATCGCGACGATCGCGGCAGTCAGGCCGATCTCGATCGGCGTCAGCAGCTTGTCGCTCATCCGGGAAAGGGGTTTTGCGTGGTCATTCGAGCTCGATCACGAACGGACGGCTCTCCACCATCATCGCGCCCGGACCCATCTCATCGAGCGCGCGCAGCATGCGGCCGTCGCGGCGGAGCGCGCGATCGGCGAGCTCGACGATGCGGCGGTTGGGCGAGGCGATCGGGGAGGCAGCGCGGATCTTCTTCGCGATCTCGATCTCGTCGCGATGCGGATTTAGCAAGCATGCTGCGGCAAAGGCGCTCGCGGTGGAGCGGCTGATGCCGGCATAGCAATGCACGACCAGCGGCGCGCTGCGATCCCAGCCGCGAACGAAGTTGAGCACCTGGTTGATATGTCCTTCCGAGGGCGCGACGAAGCCGTCGAGCTCCTCGGTGATGTCATCCATCGAGACTTTCAGATGATTGGCCGGTAGCACCGAGACCGGCCGCACTACTTGCTCGACATTGGCCATCACGGTCAGCACATGGCTGGCGCCGGTGAGACGAACGGTTTCGGGCAGGGCGGCAAGCGAGCAGACGTGGATCATGACGTTCCCTTTGGCAGCCGATTATAGCTGGCGCCGTAGAGTGGGCAAAGGCGCAACGCGCCGTGCCCACCATGCTGCACCTTGCACTGATCGGTGGGCACGCTTCGCTTTGCCCACCCTACGAATAGCCTACGCTACGAAAACACCGCATTGAACCGCTCCAGAAACCGCTTCTCGGCTCTTGCGGCCGTCCACGGCGTCAGATAGTCGCGCAGGACGGTTTCGGGCAGGCCGGGGTCGCGGCCGAACAGACGCCTGGCTTCGCTCTCGCTGAAGCCGGCGAGTTCGGTGGCCTCAAGATACGCCGCGCCGCGATCGGCGGCCTTGATGGCCTGCGTGATCTCCTCGGGCAGCGCCGCCGGCAGGCCGAAACGAATGTGGATGGCGCCGAGCAGGCGCTTCTCCACCGCCTTGTAGTGACCGTCGAGCACCGCCTTGAACGGCGAGATCATGTCGCCGATCACGTATTCCGGGGCATCGTGCAGCAGGGCGGCGAGCCGCAGGCGCTGGTCGACGCGCGGGCTTTCGTGGCGCATCACGGTTTCGACCAGCAGCGTGTGCTGGGCGACGGAGAAGATGTGCGCGCCGGTGGTCTGACCGTTCCAGCGCGCGACGCGCGCCAGCCCATGCGCGATGTCGGCGATCTCGACGTCGAGCGGCGAGGGGTCGAGCAGATCGAGGCGGCGGCCGGACAGCATGCGCTGCCAGGCGCGGGACTGCACGTCGTTTGCGGCGCGCTTTCCGGCCTTCATCTGGCTTTGAGGCGAAGCTTGCGCTGCGTCTTGCCGCAGGACGCGTGGCAATGGCAGTCGACGAGATGGTCGTTGACCATGCCGGTCGCCTGCATGAAGGCATAGACGATGGTGGGACCGACGAATTTGAAGCCGCGCGAGGACAGCTCCTTGGAAATCTGCACCGACAGCGGCGTCGACGCCGGCACGCTCGCCGTGGTCTTGAACTTGTTGACCAGAGGCCTGCCGTCGACGAAATCCCAGAGCAGCTTCGAGAAGCCGGGGCCCTTTTCCATGATCTCCAGATAGGATTTTGCGCTCGCAATCGTGCCTTCGATCTTGGCGCGGTTGCGCACGATGCCGGCATCGTTCATCAGCGCGTGGACCTTCTTCGCGTTGTAGCGCGCGATCTTCTCCGGCTGGAAGTCGTCGAAGGCTTTGCGGAAATTGTCGCGCTTGCGCAAAATCGTGATCCAGGAGAGGCCGGCCTGGAAACCGTCGAGAATCAGCTTCTCATAGAGCGCGCGGTCGTCATATTCCGGCACGCCCCACTCGGTGTCGTGATAGGCAACATACAGCGGATCTTCGCCGGGCCAGGGGCAACGCGTCAGGCCGTCGGCATGCAGGCGAGCGGCGCGGCTCATGCGACGGGCTGTTTCGCTGGAATGCGGACCACATCGGGTTCCGCGAGTCTCACTTCAAGCCCGCCGGCGCTCAGCGTCTGTCCGGCATCGAGCGCGTCGGCGACGCGATCGATGCGCACCAGCGCAATGCCCTTGCCCTGTGCCGTCGAGCCGATGGTGCCGACCGGCTTGTCGCCGGCGAGGATGGTGGCGCCCGGCTCGGGCGAGGGGCCGTCGAGCAGCACCTTGACGCTGCGGGTGCGCGCGGTGCCGCGATGCTGCATGCGCGAGACCACCTCCTGGCCGACATAGCAGCCCTTGTCGAAATCGACGCCTGCGAGCCGATCCATGTTGGTCTCGTGCGGGAATGCATCGCCATACATGAAATCAAGCCCGCCGCGCGGCACGCCGAGCGCAATGCGATGCGCCTCATATTCGGACGCCTCGACGAGCTCGGCACCGATCAGCGCGGCGAGCTTCTCCTTGAGTTCCGCGGGGATCAGGGTGCGAAACCCGAGCCGCTCGTCGCGCGGGTCGGTGAAAGACAGGTCGGGCTGGGCGGCAGGCGTGCCGTCCCAGCCTGCGAGCACGCCGAGATCATCAGAGAGATTTTCCACAGTGACCTTGGCGCGCAGCTTGTAGAACTTCAGCTTGGTGGCGAGGGTTTCCGCGAGCGCCTTCGGGCAGTCGATCAGGAAGCCGCCGCCATGGCCGGCGGGTGCCTCCGTGATCAGGAAATCCACGATGATCTTGCCCTGCGGCGTCAACAGCGCGCCGAATCGGCCGAGCCCGGGCTTGAGCCTGCCAATATCCGTGGTGAACAGGCCGTTGAGGAAGCTCTGCGCGTCCTCGCCTGTGACCTTGACCACTCCCCGATCGGGGAGAAACGCTGCCTTCATTGCGAAAATCTCTTGCGACATGCCGGCTTCGAACGTAAGCCCGCCCTGCTTAAACGACAAGGCCTCGAGCCCTGCGCCTGAGGGATGAGAGAGACTGATAGCCATGACCCAGCGTTTTGACGTGATCCTGAAATCCGGCACGGTGGTCAATCAGGACGGCGAGGGCGTCCGCGACATCGGCATTGTGGCTGGCCGCATCGCGGAGATCGGATCGCTCGCGCAAGGCGCGGCGGCGGAGGTCGTCGACTGCAAGGGCCTGCACATCCTGCCGGGCGTGATCGACACGCAGGTGCATTTCCGCGAGCCGGGGCTGACGCACAAGGAAGATCTCGAGACCGGTTCGCGCAGCGCCGTGATGGGCGGCGTCACCGCCGTGTTCGAGATGCCGAACACCTCGCCGCTCACGGTGACGGAGGCCGATTTCACCGACAAGGTGAAGCGCGGCCATCACCGCATGCATTGCGATTTCGCCTTCTTCATCGGCGGTACGCGCGAGAACGTGCAGGATCTGCCGCATCTCGAGCGTGCGCCGGGCTGCGCCGGCGTGAAGGTGTTCATCGGCTCCTCGACCGGCGCGCTGCTGGTGGAGGACGATGACAGCCTGCGCCGCATCTTCCAGGTGATCCGCCGCCGCGCCTCGTTCCACGCGGAGGACGAATATCGCCTCAACGAGCGCAAGTCGATGCGCATCGAGGGCGATGCGCGCTCGCATCCCGTGTGGCGCGACGAAGCCGCAGCGCTGATGGCGACGCAGCGCCTCGTGAAGCTCGCGCGCGAGACGGGCAGGCGCATCCACGTGCTGCACATCTCGACCAAGGAAGAGATCGAGTTCCTGCGCGACCACAAGGATGTCGCATCCTGCGAGGCGACGCCGCATCACCTCACCATGTCCGCGCCCGAATGCTATGAGCAGCTCGGCACGCTCGCCCAGATGAATCCGCCGGTGCGCTCGGCCGATCACCGCGCCGGTATCTGGCGCGGCATCGAGCAGGGCATCATCGACATCCTCGGCTCCGACCACGCGCCGCATACGCTGGAGGAGAAGGCCAAGACCTATCCGGCCTCGCCCTCGGGCATGACCGGCGTGCAGACGCTGGTGCCCTTGATGCTCGACCACGTCAATGCCGGCCGGCTGTCGCTCACCCGCTTCGTCGATCTCAGCAGCGCCGGCCCCGCGCGCCTCTTCAACATCGCCTGCAAGGGCCGCATCGCCGCTGGCTATGACGCCGACTTCACCATCGTGGACCTCAAGCGCAGCGAGACCATCACCAACAAATGGATCGCCTCCAAAGCCGCCTGGACGCCTTACGACGGCGTGCGCGTCACGGGCTGGCCGGTCGGCACCTTCGTCCGCGGTAAGCGCGTGATGTGGCAAGGCGAGCTGGTGGCGCCGTCGCAAGGCGAGCCGGTGCGGTTTCTGGAGACGCTGAAGCAGTAGGGTTTGGGTGAAGGGCGGCCGTTGCGCTCAGATGCGCGCAACATTCTCCGCTGTCGTCCTGGCGAAAGCCAGGACCCATAACCCCGACCGGAAGTTGTTATGAAGACTGGTGGCCAACTTCGTTCGCCACAACTCAATCCTGTGGTAATGGGTCCTGGCTTTCGCCAGGGCGACACTAGGGAGGCATGGGAGGGCACCAATGACCCGACTGGCACCGCTCGTCACCACCGAACGGCTCGCCGCCATGCTCGGCCGGCCCGACTTGCGCATCTACGATTGCACGACCTACAACGAGCCCGTGCCGCAAGGCAGCGACGTGCCGTACATCGCCGTGCCCGGCGACAAGACGTTCGCGGCCGGCCACATTCCCGGCGCCGATTTCCTCGATCTGCAAGGCGAGTTCTCCGACACCTCCGCACGTCCGCTCTTCATGATGCCGGCGACCGCGCAGCTTGAGGCCGCCTTCGGCCGCCACGGCCTCGATGCCTCCAAGACGATCGTGCTCTACAGCATTGGCAGCATGATGTGGGCGACGCGGTTCTGGTGGATGCTGCGCTCGCTCGGCGTCGATGCGCGCGTGCTGGACGGCGGCTTCGACAAATGGAAGGCCGAAGGGCGACCAGTCGAGCAGGGGGCGCCGGGCGGTTATCCGGAGACGATATTCAAGGCCGCGCCGCGCGAGGGCTTCTTCGTCGACAAATCCGCCGTGCTGGCGCGGATCGACGATTCCTCCACCATGATCGTCAACGCGCTCGGGCCACAGTTTCATCGCGGACTGGAACCGAGTCGCTATGGCAGGCCCGGCCGCATTCCCGGCAGTGTGAACGTGCCGGCCGCAACGCTCGTCAATGCCGCCGACAAGACGCTGACCGCGCTCGCCGATGCCGAAGCAAAGTTCGCGGCCCAGGGCATCACGCGCGACAAGAACGTGATCTGCTATTGCGGCGGCGGCATCTCGGCGACGATCGATCTCCTCATGCTGACGCAGCTCGGCTACGACAAGCTCACGCTCTACGACGGTTCCATGGGCGAATGGGCCAGGGATCCCGGGCTGCCGATCGAGACGGACAAAGAGTAGATTGGCGGGAACCTTTTGGGCGGGCCTGCATCCAATGTGCGGAAAAGCTGGAGACGAGCCGTGACCGCCATCCGTCGCACTGCAATATCGGAAGCCACAGGCCTGACCGAGGCCGAACTGGTCGAGCGCGCCCGTGCCCGCGACGAGGCGGCGCTGCGCGCGATCATGCAGGCCAACAATCGCAGGCTCTATCGGCTGGCTCGCGGCATCCTGCGCAACGACAGCGAGGCCGAGGATGTGGTGCAGGAGACCTATGTGCGGGCGTTTACGCATCTCGACGGCTTTCGCGGCGAGTCCGGCCTGTCGACCTGGCTGTCGCGCATTGCCATCAACGAGGCGCTCGGCCGGGTGAGAAGCCGGAAGGTGCATGTCGAGCTCGGCGCGCTGCCGGAGGCAACGCTTGAAGCCCAGATCATCCAGTTTCCCTTGTCCTCCGCCGCAGGCGATCCGGAAAAATCCATGGCCCAACGTGAAATCCAGCGCGTCGTCGAGCACGCTGTCGATGAATTGCCAGATGCCTTCCGCATGGTCTTCATCGCGCGCGTGATGGAGGGTATGAATGTCGAGGAGACGGCAGATCTGCTCGGCGTCAAACCGGAGACCGTGAAGACGCGATTGCACCGCGCCCGCACGATGCTGCGGGAGAACGTCGAGAAGAAGATCGGACCGGTGGTGATGGATGCGTTCCCGTTCGCAGGTCATCGTTGCGAGCGCCTGACCGAGATCGTGCTGAAGCGGCTCGGCGTCGGCGCGTAATTCTCAGGAACCTTTATCGGAATTTCCCATCCAACTCCTGTGCAGGTCATACGCCGGATGAGTTCCGGCACCACAGGAGTGTCAAATCATGTTCGTCCGATGGAGCGCGGCGATCGTCACGATCGCTCTTTTTGTCAGCCCTGCCTTCGTGCAGGGCGCCGGAGCGGCTGACAAGCCGACCGATCCGCAGATCGCCCATATCGCCTACACCGCGGGCGTGATCGACATCAATGCCGCCAAGCAGGCTCTGAAGAAAGCCAAGAACAAGGACGTGAAGGCGTTCGCGCAGGACATGGTGCGCGATCATGAGGCGGTCAACAAGCAGGCGCTCGCGCTGGTGAAGAAGCTGAAGGTAACACCCGAAGACAACGACACCAGCCGCACGCTCACGAAACAGGCGAACGACAAGCTCGCCGAGCTTTCGAAGCTCAAAGGTGCTGACTTCGACAAGGCCTATGTCGACAACGAGGTCGCCTACCACAAGGCAGTCGACAGCGCGCTGGAGACCCAGCTCATTCCCTCCGCGGACAATGCGGAGCTGAAGGGCCTGCTGCAAACCGGCTTGAAGATCTTCCAGGGCCATGAGCAGCATGCCGAGCACGTCGCTGCTGAGCTGAAATAGATGGGAGGCGATGATGCCGGGACGGCTGTTGGCGATGACCGCAATCATGCTCGCGTCGATACTCGTCCCGGCGCGCGCCGCGACCGTTCAGATCTCGATGGAGAATCTGGAGATCTCGCCGGCCGAGGTTTCGGCGAAGGTCGGCGACTCCGTTGAGTGGGTCAACAAGGACGTCCTCGCCCACACGGCGACGGCGAGGAATGGCGACTTCGACGTAAATCTGCCGGCGAAGAAATCGGCGACCTTCGTGCTGAAGAAGGCGGGGATGGTGGAGTACTATTGCCGCTACCATCCCAACATGAAGGCGACGCTCAGAGTAGAGCCGTGACGTTTCCCCCGGCGATATCAGGAAAAACTCCCGCGCATTTCGCGGATTATTGCTTATCTCGTGACGCGCGCTTTCGTGCGATCGTGAGCACAGCCATCGCGACCTGTCGTGAGGTCATTCATCCCTAGACTTCGCCCCGCCTCTCCCGGCGGGGTGATTTTTGGCTACTGCTTCGCCAGTCCGACCGAGAACTCGCCGTTGCGAATGCGGGCGGGAAAACCCTCGACGAATTTCGCCACCGCATCCTCGCCATAGGTGCCGACGAGCTCGGCGAGCGCGGCGAACAGGCTCGCCTGCGCGAGACAATCGCCGTCGACGCCGTCATGGCGCGCTTCCGCCCATGCCTCGTTGAGATAGCTGAGCGCGGCCTGCTTCTGCTCGTGGTCGGGCAGTGGCGCGCGGGCGGGGGCGTAGGACACGGGAATGCTCATGAAGCTCGGAACAGGCTGGAGGCGCGATCCACTGCGATGCGCTGCGTGAGAGGTGTAGCACGCAGATTAACGCCGCCTAGACCACATCTTTAGGAAAGGTTAACGGAGGTGAACAATGTGGATGAGTTGTTCCAGCGACACATCCGGTAGTGCCAAATCCTCATGGTGAGGAGGCGCGGAACGCGCGTCTCCGGACGATGCTTCGCATCGCCGGGCGAACCATGCAGGCCCGGCTGATGCAGCTCGACCTTACATCCTTCGAGACGCCTGCTCCGCAGGGATGAGGGTTGGCAGTTGAAGGCGGCGGCAATTCAGTTCGCGTAGCGCGCCGTGAGGTCGCGGGAGATCTTCGAACCTTCCTCGATGTAGCGGCGGATCGCTACCGTCGCGGCCGGCGTACAGCTCCGGTAGGTCTGTTGAAAACCGTTATAGCCGCGGTTGAAGCCGGCGATCATGCGGGTGCGGCGCTCGCCGGAGGGGGTTTCGGCGTCGATCAACGCCTGCATCTCGTTGCGCCATTTGTTGCCTTCGTTGGCCCCGCAGATGCCGCGCAGATAGTGCAGGCCGCCGAGGATTTCCGCCAGCCGCTGCAAATCGCCGTCGAACGGCGCAGCCACGTCCTGGGCCCGGGCGGGCAGGACGGCGCAGGCCAGAATCAGGGCCAAAACGGCCGGAAATCGCGTGGACATCGGCGGCGTGTATGCCCCTTAAGGGCGGCAGACGCAAGGCGGCCACACGGGCCGTCAGGACCCGATCAGGCGCTTTGCGGCCTGGATGACTTCGTCCAGCCCGCCGGTGAGCTTGAGGTTGCCGAGGCTGCCCAGCGCGTCGGGAGCGAGCCAGCGGAAATCGTCGAGCTCCTCGTTCAGAACCGGCTCCCTGGCCGTCCAGCGCGCCGCAAAGGACATGATCAGGTAGTGGCCGGCACCGCCGGTCGACGGCAGCACCTCGCGCCAGCCGGCAAGGCCGACGATGTCGATGGCGAGCCCGGTTTCCTCGTCGACCTCGCGCGTCAGTGCCTGGTGCAGCGATTCGCCGAACTCGACCCGGCCGCCCGGCAGCGAATAGAAGCCCTTGGCCGGCGAGCGGGCGCGGCGAACCAGCAGCACCTTGCCGTCGCGGAAGATCGCGGCGCTGACGGCGAGCTGGGGATGGCTCGGCTGCACGGTGTCGGCCTCAATTCGACATGATGGTATCGACGTCGGCTTCCGCGCCGCCGTTGATGATGCCGCCGCACGCCGCGATCAGCGGCTTGACCCAGAGGGCGGCCTGCTCGGCCAGCCGGACGCGCGTCGTATCCTTTTCGACCTCGCGCATCGCCGAGCCGACCGCCGTCAGGATCGAGGTCATGGTATCGGTGATGTGGTCGAACTGGGCGCGCACGTTGGGAGCGGCCTTCTCATAGGCCTCGATCGCCAGATCCCGCGCCTTGAAGTTCGAGGCGGTGAAATGCTCGGCATAAGACAGCGGCGTCCAGGTCAAGAAGTCTTCGGCGCATTCCGGCATGTCCGGGACCATTTCGAGCAGCATGACGGCTTCATTGAAATGGTTCAGATAGTCGGTGGCAAGCCCGGTCAGCGGGTTGATGTTGGCCACGCGCAGCCGCTCAGCCCAGGCCGCAGCCTCGGGGCCCGTCACTACATGTGTCCGCGCGGGATCGGAGACCATTGAGCTCATCGGCCGCAGTGTTAACGTTCGGGGTTAAAAGGTGCTGAACGGAACCTATATAGGCCCTCAAGGATGTGCGGACGCTTTGTCATAACCTCGGCCCCGGCGGCCTTGCGGCAACTCTTTGGCTATCTCGAGCAGCCGAATTTCCCGCCACGGCACAATGTCGCCCCGACACAACCGATTCCGGTGGTGCTCATCGACAAGGGCGCGCGGCATTTCCAGCTCATGCGCTGGGGGCTGTTGCCGACCTGGGTGAAGGATCCCCGTGGTTTTACGTTGCTGATCAATGCGCGCTCGGAGACGGTGCTGGAAAAGCCCGCCTTCAAGAACGCGATTCGGCGGCGCCGCGGCCTGATTCCGGCCGACGGTTACTACGAGTGGAAGGCGGTGGACGGCCGCAAGCAGCCCTATTTCATCCATCGCGCCGATGGGCAGCCGCTCGGCTTTGCCGCGGTGTTCGAGACCTGGGTCGGGCCGAACGGCGAGGAGCTCGACACGGTCGCGATCGTCACGGCGGCTGCGAGCGAGGATCTCGCCGCGCTGCATGACCGCGTGCCGGTGACGATTTCGCCTGACGATTTCGAGCGTTGGCTCGACTGCCGCGGCGACGAGGTCGATGCGATCCTGCCGCTGATGGCCGCCCCGCGCATCGGCGAATTCGCCTGGCACCCGGTCTCCACCCGCGTCAACCGCGTCGCCAATGACGACGCGCAGCTTTTGCTGCCGATCAGCGCCGAGGAGATGGAGGCGGAGGCGCCGCAGTCGAAGAAGGCGGCGCGAAAAGCAGCGGCAGCGCCTGCCGATGACGGGCAGGGCTCGTTGTTTTGATTGCCGGCGTCGTGGTGGGCAAAGGCGCGACGTGCCGTGCCCACCATCTCTCTGGTTACTCGTTGCGCGATGGTGGGCACGCTTCGCTTTGCCCACCCCACGGCTGCGGAGTTTGTGGCGCCACTCTCAGACAATCTCCCTTGCCCGCAAATCCGCGATCTCCGCTTCGTTAAAACCGAGCTCGCCCAGCACCGCATCCGTATCCGCGCCCAGCGCCGGCGCCATGTGGTCGAGCTTGCCGCCGCCGTGCGCGAGCTTGAAACCACTGCCAGCAAAGCGCAGGCGGCCGTAGGGCGTGTCGAGCTCCTGAATCGCGCCGCGTGCCACGATCTGCGGATGGTCGATGATCTCCTCGATTGTCCAGATACTGGCGCAGGGCGCGCCGGCGTCCTCCAAGATCGTCTCCCATTCGCGCGGGCTCTTCGTCGCAAGCGCGGCCTCAATGATCGCACGCAGCGCGGGCTCATTCTCGTTGCGGGAGAACCAGTCGGCAAAGCGCGGATCGCTGAGCGTGTCGGCGCGGCCGAGCGCCGTAATCAGTGCGCGATACTGCTTCTCGTTGTTGACGGCGAGCAGGATGTAGCCGTCGCCGCACCTGAACAGGTTCGCCGTGGTCTTGCGGCTGACCGCCTGGTTGCCCGAGAGCTGCTGGCGATGGCCGGCGACCGACCAGTCCGCGATCTGGCCCGACAGGAACGCCAGCGTCGCCTCCAGCATGGAGACGTCGACGAGCTGCCCCTTGCCGGTGCGGTCGCGCTGGTAGAGCGCGCTGGAGACGGCGAACGCCGCGGTCGCGCCCGAGAGCACGTCGCATACCGCAAAGCCCGCGCGCGTCGGCCCGGTCTCGGGATGGCCGGTGATGGCCATGATGCCGGAAAGCGCCTGCATCTTGCCGTCATAGCCCGGGCGCAGCCGATCGGGGCCGGTCTGGCCGAAGCCGGAGACGGCGCAATAGATCAGCTTTGGATTGATCGCGGACAGCGCCTCGTAGCCGATGCCGAGCTTGTCCATCACGCCCGGGCGAAAGTTCTCCATGACGACATCGACCTGCGCGGCGAGCTTCTTCACGATCGCGATCGCGTCCGGCTTTTGCAGACCGAGCGTGAGGCTGCGCTTGTTGCCGTTGATCGCCTGGAATGCCGGCGCGAGCCCGCGCTCGGCCCATTCGCGGCTGAGCGGCGTGCGGCGCATGTCCTCGCCCTCGCGCCGCTCGACCTTGATGACGTCGGCACCCAGCAGCGCGAGCTGGTAGCTCGCATAGGGGCCAGCCAGCACTTGCGTAAAGTCGAGGATCTTGACGCCTTCGAAGGGCCTCGTCACGGCGCGTTTCTCCCGTCAGGCCGCGCGGTTGCCGCGCGCGATCTCCTTCTGCTTGTCGAACTCGGCGCGCCGCCGCGCAAGTTCCTCGGGGCTTAGCTGTGCGACGTTGTTGTAGTCGAGCTTCCAGGAGGCGTCCTCGCTCCAGCGCAGCGGCGACTGCATCGTGGTGCGCGGGCCGCTGGCGGACTCGAGGAGCTTCAATGCGAGCTCCAGCGTCTGCGATTGCGAAGCGACATCATGCGGCTTGCCGGCGGAATTGCCGAGCGGGAAGTCGGAGAACAAAAAGCGCGACACGGCGGCGTGCTCGACGATGTCCTTGGCGCAGCCCATGACGACGGTGGGAATGCCGTTGGATTCGAGATGCCGCGCGACCAGCGCGGTGGTCTGGTGGCAGACCGGGCAGTTCGGCACCAGCACTGCGACATCGACCTCGTCGGCGAGGCAGCGTGCCAGAATCTCCGGCGCGTCGGTGTCGAGGGTGACGCGATGACTGCGGTTGGTCGGCGCACCGAAGAAGCGCTGGCTCACCTCGCCGATGCGCCCGGCAGCAGAGGTCTTCAGGAGCTGCGGCAGTGGAAACCAGGTGCCGCTGTCGGTCGCGCTTGTATGCTTGCGGTCGTAGCCGATGTGCGAGATGCGCAAATCGTGCGCTTGCGAGGTGTCGCCGTCATAGACCTTGTAGAACTTTGCGCCGCCATTGTAGGGCGCGCCCGGCCCCTGATCGCCCTTGGTCGGATCGTAAGGCGCGGCCGTGGTGATGATGGTTACGCGCGATTGCGCCAGTGGCTTCTTCAGCGGCTGGAACGGTGCGTCGACATAGTGCGCCCACCGATACGGCGTGGTGTAGCCGATGGCCGCGTAGTAATCGCGGGTCCGCTGCATATAGGGAATGGGAGCGTCGTAGTCGGGCGCAAAGCCGAATTCATCGTCGCGCGGAGCTGACATGGGCGCGTCTCCTCGGGTTCTTGTTGCGGACAGAGTAGAGATAGTCGGCGATTTGCTCAACAGCGGGTAGGGCGACGCAGGTCTGTATTGCAGGCGTGTTGGAGCGAATTGCGCTGCTGTCCCCTCTCCCCTTGCGGGAGAGGGTGGCTCGCCGCGTAAGCGGCGAGACGGGTGAGGGGTCTCTCCCCGCGAGTAAAACTCTCAACGGCGAGCGCGCGGATGCAACCCCTCATCCGGCGCGCTGCGCGCGCCACCTTCTCCCGCAAGGGGAGGAGGGAAAGCAGCTCGCACGCGGCTCGACCTAGCTACCGAAAGACGTGCAGCGCTGCATATTGCAGCAGCATGATCGTCTTCGCATCCACGATGCGGCCGTCGGCGATCATCGCAAGCGCTTCGTCGATGGGCAGCTCCAGCACCTCGATCTCCTCGCCTTCGTCGGCGAGGCCGCCGCCGTCGCCAACCTTCATCTCCGGCTCGTATTCGGCGACGAAGAAGTGCAGCTTCTCCGTTACTGCGCCGGGGGTCATGAAGGCCTCGAACACCTTGTGGACGTCATGCAGGCGATAGCCGATCTCCTCCTCGGCCTCGCTGCGGATGCGCGCTTCGGGATCGGCGTCGTCGAGCATGCCGGCGGCGGCTTCGATCAGCAGGTCGTCATAGCCGTTGACGAAGGCGGGATAGCGAAATTGCCGCACCAGCACGACGGTGCGCCGCTTGCGGTTATAGGGCAACAGCGTCGCACCGTTGCCGCGGTCATAGACCTCGCGGGTTTGCGTCTGCCATTGCCCATCGTTGCGGCGCCACTCGAAGGTCGCCGCTTTCAGAATGTACTTCTTGTCCGAGAGCAGGCGGACATCTTTGACGCGGACGCGATCGGAAACGGACATGCGGATCTCTCTCGTTTGTTCACCTCGCCCCGCTTGCGGAGAGAGGTCGGATTGCATCGAAGATGCAATCCAGGTGAGGGGGACTCTCCGCGAGTCCAACTGTTATTGTGTTTGCGGAAGCAGCCCCTCACCCCAACCCTCTCCCCGTAAGAACGGGGCGAGGGAGCGCACCGCGTTCGCGGCGGCATCTTGGCTCAGTCTTACGGCGTAGGATCCCGGCCGTCGAGCCACTTGGCGAACATCACCGACGTTGACTCTTCGAAGCCGAGGGACGTGTAGAACGCGCCAGCCTGCTTGTTCTCGCGGCGGACCAGGAGCTGGAGTTTTGCGATGCCGGCCTGGCGCAGCCAGTCCTCGGCGGCGGCCATGATGCTGCTGCCATAGCCGCGCTTGCGGCAATCGGGATCGACCGCGACGTAATAGATCCAGCCGCGATGGCCGTCATGGCCGACCATCGCGCTGGCCGCGATCGCATCGCCGTTCCGCCCGATCAGCACGGTCGAGTTCGCCTCGCGCCGCGCCAGCGCGATGTCGGCATGCGGATCGTTCCAGGGCCGCGTCAGGCCGCAGCGCTGCCAGAGCGCGACGACGGTTTCGACATCGGCATCCGCGATTTCGGCGATCGCGAGCGGGGAAGGGGAGACGGGCACGTTCACAGCACTTTACCGGGGTTCATGATTTGGAGGGGGTCGAGCATCGCCTTGACCTGCCGCATCAGCTCGATCGCGGTTTTGTCCTTCACCTCGGGCAGCTCGTCGCGCTTGAGCACGCCGATGCCGTGCTCGGCCGAGATCGAGCCGCCCATGCGCAGCACGATCTCGAACACGACCGCGTTGACGTCGTGCCAGCGGGCGAGGAAGTCGGCGGTATTGACCCCGACCGGCTGGCTGACATTGTAATGCAGATTGCCGTCGCCGAGATGGCCGAACGGCACCGGGCGCGCGCCGGGGATCAGCTTGACGACCGCGGCATCGGCCTCCGCGATGAAGGCGGGCACCGCGGCGACGGGAACGGAGATGTCATGCTTGATCGAGCCGCCTTCGGGCTTCTGCGCCGCCGACATCTCGTCGCGCAGCTTCCAGAAGCCAGAGCGCTGCGTCAGGTTCGCCGCGATCACGGCGTCGTCGACGATCTCCTCCTCCATCGCGCGGGTGAGGATCGATTCCAGCGTGGCGCGCGCATCGTCGCGCGGCGAGGACAGTTCCATCAGCACGTACCAGGGATGCTTCTCTTGCAGAGGATCGCGCACGTCGATGCCGTGGCGGATCGAGAAGTCGACCGCCATTTCCGCCAGGAGTTCAAAACTCGTCAGCGCGGTCGATGCCTCGCCCTGCGCGATCGTCAGGAGTTTCAGCGCCTCTGCCGGTGACTTCAGCCCGACGAACGCGGTCTCGATCGCACGCGGCTTCGGAAACAGCTTTAGGGTCGCCGCGGTGATGATGCCGAGCGTGCCTTCGGCGCCGATGAAGAGGTTATGCAGGTTGTAGCCGGTGTTGTCCTTCTTCAGCTTCGACAGCGCGTTGAGAACGCGCCCGTCGGCGAGCACGACCTCGAGCCCCAGCGCCATCTCGCGCGCGACGCCATAGGCGAGCGCTGCTGTGCCGCCGGCATTGGTCGAGAGGTTGCCGCCGATGGTGCAGCTTCCCTCCGCGCCCAATGACAGCGGGAACAGTCGGTCGACCTCGGCTGCCTTCTGCTGCGCGATTTGCAGCACCACGCCGGCCTCGCAGGTCATGGTGTTGGAGGCGGTATCGACCTCGCGGATCTTGTCCAGCCGGCGCAGCGACACCACCACCTCGCCATTGTGCGGCGTCTGGCCGCCGACGAGGCCGGTGTTGCCACCCTGCGGCACCAGCGCGATTTTGTATTCGGAGGCGAGCTTGCAGATCGCGGAGACTTCCGCAGTCGTTGCGGGCCGCAGCACCAGCGGCGAGCGGCCATGGAACAGGTTGCGCTCCTCGGTGACGTAAGGCTCGATGTCGGCCGGATCGGTCACCGCATATTTGGCGCCGACGATGGCGCGGAATTTCTCGATCAACTCGGGCGGCAGCGGCGGCATGGCAGTTCTCGTCACGTTCATCTCTTTCTTCTTCCCGCTCCTTACCGCCCGACCGCTGCGCGCCGCAGCCGGTCGTTGATCGCTTCGCCGAGCTCTTCCTCAGGCACCGCCATCACCGCGATGGCGCGCGGGCTCTTCGCATCGAGCGCGCGAAGATAGCCGAACAAATTGGCGGCGGCTTCATCGAGATCGCCGCTCGCCGACAAATTCATGACGCTTGCTGCCTGTTCGACGCCGGGCAGCACGGCCGGTCCGAAGGCGAGCAGCGCCTCGCCGGGTGCGACATCATGCGCATGGAGCCGCACGGTGGCGCGCGGGGCGTAATGCGAGGCGAGCATGCCAGGCGCGAGTGGCTGGCTGTCGTCGCTCTCGACATCTTGCGGCGGCCGCGCCAGTGGCGCGCCGAGCACGGCCTCGATCTTCTCGCGTGACAGTCCGCCGGGGCGAAGCAGCATCGGCGCCTCGAAGCAGCCGAGAATCGTCGATTCGACGCCGACCTCGACCGGCCCGCCGTCGACGATCAGGTCGATCCGCCCCGCAAGATCGCTTTCCACATGCGCCGCCAGCGTCGGGGAGACGTGGCCGGAGATGTTCGCCGACGGCGCCACCACCGCCCCGTCGAAGGCACGCAGGATCGCCTGCGCGACCGGATGGGCGGGGACGCGAATCGCGACCGTATCGAGCCCGGCGGTCGCAAGCTCAGCGACCGGGCAGTTATCCGTCTTCGGCACCACCAGCGTCAGCGGCCCCGGCCAGAAGGCTTCCGCGAGCCTCATGGCCCGCGAATCGAATCGTCCGATGCGCCTCGCCGCGGCGAGGTCGGCGACATGAGCGATCAGCGGATTGAAGGCGGGGCGGCCCTTGGCAGCGTAGAGATGGGCGATCGCGGTCGCGTTGGCGGCATCCGCACCCAACCCGTAGACCGTCTCGGTCGGGAACGCGACCAGAAGGCCCGCCGCAAGCGCCCGCGCGGCGGCATCGGTGGCGGCCGGTCCGGCCGGTAGAATCTCGGTAGTCAGGCCCGTTTTCACTGGGACAAAATTCCTCAAATCGGCCGCTTGCGGTGTGCCAAACCCGACGCTATAAGCCGCCTTCTTGTCGGAGTGTGGCTCAGCCCGGTAGAGCACTGCGTTCGGGACGCAGGGGTCGCAGGTTCGAATCCTGCCACTCCGACCATTGTTTCAAGTACTTATAGTTTCGATGTTTTTCGGGCGCAATGAAATGCGCAACGATTTGGGATACGGCAGCTATGCCGGTCGAGCTTAAGGCCTACACGGACGTCGAGGAGCAGATATGCAAATCCGCGACGATCTTGCGCCGCTTGAAACTGGAACAATGACAATCGGGGAGCGCAAGGGAAACGGCCCTTGGCGCGATGTCACACAGGACATGATTGAGCACCCCAGGTCCTCGCTCCGGACCTACGAGCTGATTTTGGCCGATATCCAGGTGCGAATAGCTGGCGGCGAGTAGCGTGCAGCTCAGCGCCTTCCGCCAAATGCTTCCGCCGCCTCTTCCTGAAAGTCCGGGTGGTGATGGCCGTAGTTGGCCTCCAGCTGCTCCACGGTCATCCCAAGCCAGCCAGCGGCTTCCCACATATCGACGCCGGCTTGCATGAGCCAGGTCGCGGCGGTGTGGCGCAAGGAGTGGCGAACCACATCATCGCCCAGCCCAGCATCCTCCAGGATTCCTTCCCAAGCCGACCTGATCTTGCCGGCAAGCGGCTGGCCATCGCGGATGCGGTTGACGACGAACCGAATCTCCTCGCCGTTCTTCATGACGCCCGCCGCTCTGAGTTCGGAGGAGCGCATCTCGTCGATCTTTCGCCAACGGACCAGGTGAGGGCGCAGTCGGCTGGCGATCTTTGCGGGCGGGCGTCGCTTTTTGGTTGACCGCTCCAAGGCACCCTTACCTTGGTACACCATTGCGCCCAGGTTCATCCAGGGATGTGTCGTAGTCGGTAGCCACTGTGTGCGGCGTATCGTCTCTTCGCGGCGGGCGCTGTAGATACCAATCAAAGTGAAGCGCGCAGCTGGGTAGCGGCGACGGATGATCCACCGTTCACGTCTCAAGAGCTTGCCATCTTCCCCCCGCTTCCAGGTCTCCTGCTCATTGTCCCACACATAGCCGATCGCTGCACCGAGCAAGCGTGCGGCTTCATTGCGTGTCAGCCAGCGGTGACGCCCCTCTGCCTTCGGGGGCAGGGTAATCTTGGGCACGACATTAAGCGTGTGCTCCGCATGATACGCGTTGACGGAAGCCCGCAAATCCTCGAGCCGGCGTCGCGCAGTTTGGTCCGAGACCGTGCCGTTGCGCGGTTTGATATCGCCTTTCCTGTTGTTGTCGTTCGGTGTGCCCGTAGACCAGTCTACGAAATCGCGACAGAGTTGGGCTTTGAGTTCGCTGACCGTCTTGTCGCCAAAGAAATTGTTGAGGTCGAGCACGCGAATAAGCAGCAGATCGTGTTGTGCCCACGCGCGTCGGTCGCCCTTTTCCTTGGGGCGCTTTGAAATCTCGTAAGCGGTGAGAACATCAGCTATGGCGAGGGCGCCCGGGTCAGTGGCACCGATTGTGCTGGTATGTCGCCCGCCGATGTAGGTTTCGAGTGCCTTCGCAGCGCCATCAATGTCGTCGCGGCGGCAGCCTGTGCGGATCTGCCGGCCGCGGTCGAGGATGATCCAGGTCTCATCGTCCTCTCGGAACCAGAGTCGTGGCGGCTTGGCTTTGCGGCCCGGCATGAAGGCTTGACCAGTTTGCGGATGGCACGAGGGGTGGTCAGATCTTTGCCTGCCACTTTGGCTATTTCAAGAGTCCCTGCGGTCGCTGCCCTGCGCAACGATGATAGTGTCAATGGACCGTGCGGAAAGAACACGACAGCGGCCTCGACAAGTGTCATCACTTCATCCTCGCCCCATTGGGCAGGATCGGGCCGTGCATTCGCGCGTGCGAACTTGTCGATCTTACGCTTCGGCATATCTTGAACGTGGTACTCGTGAGTACGCGAGGCCTTTCGATCGGCCGCTGGGTCCGAGGTGTATGCGAAATCTGCTCTTCGAGAAGCGTTGCCTCCTGGTTGGTGCGGCAATCGGCGGCTTTCGAGTGTAAATCGGACAATTTGGAACTCATAACCTGAAGGTCATAGGTTCAAATCCTATCCCCGCAACCAAGTTGGGAAATAACCTCAGCAGTCTGAAGGACTTGCTGGGGTTATTTTTTTGTCTGAAATCGAGCCCAATAACATCAATGGCTTAGCTCACAGGTTCAAATCACCCCGCAACCACACTCATCGCTTCGTCACGGTCGCAAGCATTAGTGCTCCGGCTGCGCTGAGCTCGGCCATCCGAATCCAGAAAACATAACGCGTGCCGGCCGAGCACCGCTTTTCTTGGCGGTCTTTAGGATTTCATCATGAGGAAAGAGAAC
The DNA here is from genome assembly GCF_024199885.1 of Bradyrhizobium sp. CCGUVB23. NCBI lineage: Bacteria > Pseudomonadati > Pseudomonadota > Alphaproteobacteria > Hyphomicrobiales > Nitrobacteraceae > Bradyrhizobium > Bradyrhizobium sp. CCGUVB23. The sequence goes on along the minus strand of NZ_JANADQ010000001.1, from coordinate 1,145,405 downwards.
GAAGAAATTCCGATCACTGACACTTATGTCATTTCAATCCGCGCAGATCAGGCCCTCAAGACGCTCGCTCGCCTGATCGGTCGTCAGATTGCACGCGAGCAGTTCGAAGCAAACAAGCCAAACCGCACAGGCGTCGCTATCTCGCCGAAAAGGACGCATCGCAACTCGCAGGCAGCTCTATAGGTGCATTCGCCCAGCTTTCATGCTTTCGGAAATGGACCTTGGTAAACGGTCCCAGCTCCAAGCTCGCGCTCGATTTCGAGCAGGCGATTGTATTTTGCGAGCCGCTCACTGCGGGACAGTGATCCGCCTTGATCTGTCCACTGCCCATGGCACCAGTCCCTACGGAGCTTCGCTTCATAGCCTCAGCTCAACGCGTGACCGGCTAGCCCGTAGACCCACGGCTCATTTTCCTTTCGGCTCAGGAATCGCCGGCCCTTAGACATCGTCGTGACGGTGTCGGTCATTCCGAGGCGGCTCTGTTGAAGGAAGTCGGCAAACAGACCCGTCTGCTCCCGCGTATCGACGCGGACGAATTGTCCCGCGAGATCCTTAAGATGCACGGCGGTGAGATGGATCGCGTCACCATCATTGCTGGCGACGATCGGGCCGATCACATGACCGCGTCCGAATTCGCGCTTCATCGAAAAACCGACGGCTGCTCCGCCGCGGCGCAAGACGGAGATTGACGCACCTTCAGAAAGCAATGCGAGCAGTTTCTGCCGGTTAGTTCCGAACGCGCGTTCATCCAGTGCCGCGATCTCTTCGATATTCGCGGTGGACAGCGAGCTCAATTCACCGGCGGGTGCCGGCACCGTCGGAGGTGGTGAGACGAGTTCTCCTTGCCACAGATATACGGTGGCTTCCTTCGTGAACCCCAGTGACAGATACAGGTGATAGGCGGCATGGGTCGAGTTTAGCGCCAAATTCCGGTCGCCACACCGCTCGAAAACCTGCTCCATGAGCCAGCGGCCAGTACCTTGTGCCTGGGTTCGGGGCGATGTGATCACCAGGCCAATCGTCGCGAATTCCTGGCTATAAGGGAACCACATCGCGCTGCCGAAAACGCGGTCTATGCCATCAACGGCGACGATGCCGTGGCCGGCGCGGCGCAGGAAATCCCAGTCCTTGGGACGATGCGGCCAGCCGACACCGATCGAAAGCGCGTGGAGCAGCTTCACATCAACGTCGTTGATGTCCTTGGCCACCAGTTCAAAGGACTTCACGCGTACCGTTCGTCCCATTCGGCTCATCCATTCCTTCGCGGGGCTCAAAGCCTGCGCCTATCCCGCCGGCCTTCTGCTACGTGCCGCACAAGCCCTCTTTTGCAGCAGCATAGCGCGGAAGGCCAGCAGGTTTCGCCTGTTTGGCAGGCGGTATTCGGAATGTTTCGCCGCCCGTGCAACGCGATTCAGCAGGGAAAGCTACTGGTTGCGGCTTATCGATAGCCGGCAACAGCAGGCAGGGTGAGCCCAGTGAACGTTGAAGGCTTCGCTGGAGGGCTCGCTGCCTTTCCAGCCCTCGGTGGCCGGCCAGGCCGGTCTCAACGCGCCGCATCCCGTGCGGGGACCTGAGAGGACCACGTCGATGGCGTTCCTTTTCAATTCCGATGTTGCTCGGGCGGCTATTTTCCGGCAGGCCTTTGCGCGCGAGCTCCCTGATCTCGAGTTCTATCATTCCAGCGAATGCTTCGAGCCGGAAAAGATACGGTACCTGATAACCTGGAACGCGCCCGACGACGTCTCGCGGTTTCGAAATCTGGAAATGCTCTTTTCCATCGGCGCCGGGGTCGACCAGTTCAAGCCGGAGACCATACCTGGCCACGTCAAGCTCGTGCGCATGGTCGAGGATGGCATCATACGCATGATGCAGGAGTACGTCGTGCTTGGGGTGCTGACACTCCATCGCGAGATGCTTGCCTATCGGGAGCAGCAGGGAAGAAGCCTATGGCAGGCTCTTGCAACGCCCCAGGCGGCCGATCGGCGCGTCGGCTTTCTGGGCCTCGGCATGTTGGCGCAAGCTGCGATTGATCGCCTCAAGCCGTTTGGATTTCCGCTTGCCGCGTGGAACCGCAGCAACAAGACGATCGAGGGCGTCACCTGCTTCCACGGCGATGGTCAGCTTGGCAGCTTCCTGAAAGGAACTGACATTCTCGTCTGTCTTCTGCCCCTGACGGAGCAAACAAACGGCATCCTGAACGCACAGCTGTTCTCTCTCCTGCCGGCGGGAGCCAGGCTGCTGCATGTCGGCCGCGGTCCGCAGCTTGACCAGTACGCACTCATCGAAGCGCTCGACAGCGGGCGTCTCGCCGCAGCGATGCTCGACGTGACCGATCCCGAGCCGCTGCCGGAAGCCCATGCGCTCTGGTCGCATCCGAAGGTGATCATCACGCCGCATATCGCGTCGGTGACGCAACCGCATACGGCCGCGCAATCCGTCATAGAGAACATCCGGCTCCACCGCGCCGGACGAAATCCGATCGGCCTCGTCGATCGAACGCTGGGCTACTAACAGGAAACATGCCATGTCACTTCTGATCGCCATCGACACCAATCCGGACTTCGCACCGAAGAAGGCCGAGCCAGCTCCGGAACGGCTCATTTCGGGCAATCCGTCCTTCAAGACCTGGGCGCAGGACGCCTCGAAGGGTGAGAAAGTGCTGACGGGCGTCTGGGAGGCAACCCCCGGCGAGACTCATTCCATCAAGGGCACCACCTTCGAGTTCTGCCACATCCTCTCGGGTCTTATCGAAATCGAGGAAAAAGGTGGTGAGACGAAGACTTTCCGCGCCGGCGACAGCTTTGTGATGAAGCCGGGCTTTGTCGGCGTCTGGCGCACGATCGAGACGGTGCGGAAGATCTATGTCTGCCACTATGACTGAGCACGGTGCCTGACGGCGGGGTCACTGAACGACCGGCAGAACAATCGACTTTCGAGATCCCGTCTGCCCGGATTCGACGCCGTCAGACGCTTCCTACTCGATGAAAAATGCGGCGCGCGGTGCTGTATCGCTCAGTTGAGACGGCTTTGTCTCGCCAATCGCATATCCGGCAGTGATGGCGGTTTGACCCCCAAGGGTGAGGGAAAAAATAAATGGTTGCATTGAAAGACAAGGATCTGTTTCGCCAGCAGGCGCTGATCGGCGGCCACTGGCGCGACGCGAGTGCGAAGGCAACGGTTGATGTCATCGATCCTGCCAGCCAGCAAGTTCTTGGCACCATCCCGGATATGGGGTGCGAGGAGGCCAGGTCTGCCATCAACGCTGCGGCCGACGCGTTCAAGCATTGGAAGGCGACGGCTCATGCGGAGCGTGCCGTTCTGCTGGAGCGCTGGTATGAGCTCATGCGGCGCCACGAGCAGGACCTGGCGCTGTTGCTGACGTTGGAGCAGGGTAAGCCACTGGCGGAATCGCTCGGCGAAATCCGCTATGGGGCCTCCTTCGTCAAATGGTTTGCGGAAGAGGCGCGCCGGATCAACGGAACGACGATCCCGTCTCCCACGGTCGATCGCCGCATTCTGGTCTTGAAAGAGCCGGTCGGCGTCTGTGGGATCATTACGCCCTGGAATTTCCCCAACGCGATGATTACACGCAAAGTGGCACCCGCGCTGGCCGCGGGCTGCACCGTCGTCATCAAGCCCTCCGAATTCACGCCGTTTTCGGCCCTCGCGATCGGTGTGCTGGCGGAGCGGGCAGGAATTCCACCTGGCGTGATCAACATCGTGACGGGCATGCCGGCGGACATTGGCAAAGAGCTGATGGCCAATGAGACCGTCCGCAAGATCTCGTTCACGGGATCGACCCGCGTCGGCGCGCTGCTGATGAAAGGCGCCGCCGACAACATCAAGCGGCTCAGTCTCGAACTCGGCGGCAACGCGCCTTTCATCGTCTTCGACGATGCCGATATCGACCGGGCCGTCGAGGGCGCGATTGCATCGAAGTTCCGCAACGGCGGACAGACATGCGTCTGCTGCAATCGCATTCTCGTCCAATCGGGCGTCTACGATGCGTTCGCAGGGAAGCTCGCCGGCAAGGTCGCGAAAATGAAGGTCGGCGCCGGCACCGAAGAGGGGGTCGCAATCGGGCCGATGATCAACGGCGCGGCGATCGAGAAGATCAGGCGGCACGTCGTGGATGCCCTGGACAAGGGCGCAAAGATCATCTCGGAGAGTGAGGCGGTGCCGGAAGGTCGGCAATATGCCCGGCCTCTCGTGCTCAGTGGCGCCACGACCGAGATGCTCCTGGCTTCGGAGGAGACCTTCGGGCCGGTCGCGCCGCTTTTCCGGTTCGAGACCGAGGAGGAGGCGATTGCGATCGCCAACGGCACGCCGTACGGCCTTGCGGCGTATTTCTACACTGAAAACCTGAAGCGTTGCTGGCGTGTTGCCGAAGCGCTGGAGTTCGGCATGGTCGGCCTGAATACCGGCCTGATCTCGACGGAGGTCGCGCCTTTCGGCGGTGTCAAACAGTCTGGATTGGGACGCGAGGGATCTCAGCTCGGGATAGAAGAATATCTCGAGAGCAAGGCCCTTCATGTCGGCGGCCTGGATTGAGCGTCCATCGGATCTGAAACAAGAAAAGGGGGCGGCTGAACCGCCCCCTTTTCCTTGACCAGCGCAGATCTCTATTGAAGTTTTCCAAGAACTGAAGCGTCGCGAGGGATCCCGAAAGACTGCGCTCAGGCGCTCTTGCGAAGAGGCTCCAGGCCGACTGCGGCAGCCAGGCCACCGATGCTGGAGACCTCGGTGTATTCATAGAAGGGGCTCGCCGGCTCGTGACCGCGGTTCACCCATACCTTGCTCTTGATACCCAGATCGTAGGCGGTCATCAGATCGTAGCGGAACGAGGAGGAGACGTGGGTGATATCCTCCGGGCCGCAGCCCAGCTTGTCGAACATGTACTCGAAGCCTTTCATGTGCGGCTTGTAGGCGCCAGTCTCCTCGGCCGTGATGACCGTGTGAAAGGGAGCACCGAGCTTCTCCACGTTGGACATGATGAGGTTCTTCATGGAGTTCGACAAAATGACCAGCGGGATCTCTTTGGCAACCTTGGCCAGACCAGCCGGGACGTCGGCATGTGGACCCCACGTGTGGATCTCGTCATTGATGCGCTGGGCATGCTCCGGCTTAAAGACGACGCCATTGCGCTTGCAGGCGCGTTCCAGTGCGTTGTGCACCACCTCGAAGTACGGTTTCCACGCGCCGAGAACCTCGTCCAGGCGATAGGCTGAAAAGTCCTTGATGAGCTTCGCCATCGCCGCGGCAGAAAGCTCCGAGCCGTAGACACGGGTCGCGGCGCCGGCCATGTCGAAATTGGTCAGCGTGCCGTAGCAGTCGAAGGTGATGTATTTCGGTCTGAATGTCGCCATAGCTCCAATCCTTGCGATCTCGCACCGCTTGCCGGTACGACACGCACCATAGCGAGCAGCCGACGAGATAAAGCGCCGATGTCGCGGTGGTCGGGAGCAGATTGTGTCGTATCGCATCGGAGCCGTGGCAGAGAGTTGCGCGACTACGGCTCTCTTCGTTTGGCCTCAATGCCGTCGCCCCATCAGGCCGGCATAAGATGCCGCACGGGTGCCCAATCAAAGTCAAAACGTCCTCCGTCTATGTCCTACCTGGGAGCAAGTGCTGTCTTCGGCAACTTATGTTGAGCCCAGACACGACGGGCTGCTCGCACAAACATCGCGGCCGAACTGGAGGACAACATGTTGAGCAACTCGCTAGTTGAACTCGATCGCGCGCATCTGATTCACCCGGTTTCGTCCTATCGCAGCCACGAGGCGACGGGCGTCCGCGTGCTGAAGTCAGGCAAGGGCGCGACGCTGACCGACGTCTCGGGACATCAATTGCTGGATGGCTTTGCGGGTCTATGGTGTGTCAATGCCGGCTACGGACAGGACAGCATCGTTGAAGCGGCTAGGCGGCAGCTGCAGGAGCTGCCTTATGCGACGGGCTATTTCGGTTTGGGCTCGGACCCGGCGATCCGGCTGGCGGCCAGGTTGGCTGAATTGGCCCCTGGCGATCTGAACCATGTCTACTTCACGCTGGGTGGCTCCGATGCCATCGACAGTACGGTCCGGTTCATCAGGTACTATTATCATGCCAAGGGTGCGCCACAGAAGGACCAGTTCATTTCCGTCGAATCTGGCTACCACGGATCGTCGACGGCGGGGGCCGGCTTGACCGCGCTGCCCGCCTTTCATGCGGGCTTTGGGGTGCCATACGACTGGCAACACAAGATCCCCTCGCACTACGCCTATCGCAATCCTGTTGGTTCCCATCCCCAGGCTATCATTGCGGCGTCGGTCGCCGCTCTGCGGGCCAAGATCGTTGAACTCGGCGCCGAACGCGTCGCCGCCTTCTACGTCGAGCCGATACAGGGGTCAGGAGGCGTCCTCGTTCCGCCGCCGTCCTGGCTGAAGGCCATGCACGCTGTCTGCAAGGAGCACGATATTCTGTTCGTTGCCGATGAGGTCATCACCGGCTTTGGCCGTGTCGGTCCGCTCTTCGCCTGTGAAGAGGATGACGTCGTGCCGGATCTCATGACCACGGCAAAGGGGCTGACCTCGGGCTACGTGCCGATGGGGGCCGTTCTCATGTCCGACGGCGTCTACAACACGATTGCCGATGGCGCCGGCAAGGCGGCCGTCGGCCACGGCTACACCTATTCCGCTCATCCCGTCAGCGCAGCCGTTGGGCTCGCCTGCCTCGATCTCTATGAAAACGGCTTGCTGGACAACGGGCGGAAGGCCGGGCACCGCCTGATGGAGGGTTTTCGCGCGCTTGCCGATCATCCGCTCGTCGGCGATGTCCGCGGTCGCGGCATGCTGGCTGCAATCGAGCTTGTGACTGACAAGGAGCTCAAGACGCCTCTGCCGGCGGAAGCCGACGCGGCGCGCCGCATCTTCGACCGCGCATGGGACAATGGTCTCGTGATCCGCGCTTTCGCGCAAGGCGTGCTGGGCTATGCGCCGCCGCTGTCCTGTACCGATGACGATATCGACGGCATTATTGAGCGGACAAAGACTACGCTCGACCAGACGCTCGAAGACAAGGACGTCCGCGCGGCGATGAAGGGATGATCACCGCGCTGCCGGCGCCGTTGTCTTAGTTCTTAGCCATTGAAGATGCTTTCGAGCGGCAGATGGGATTTCACGATCGGGGACTTCAGCACGACGAAACTGAAGTACTTGTCGATACCGATATCCATCTCGACGAGACGTTCCATCACCGCCTGGTATTCGCTAATTCCTGCGGTGATGAACTTGACGAGATAGTCATATCCGCCTGAAACCAGATGGCACTCGACGACGGAGTCGATCTTTTCGATCGTCGTGAGAAAGCGAGCAAAATCGATCTGCCGGTGGTTCTTGAGAGTGATCTCGGCGAAGACAGTTAGAGTTTGTCCGAGCTTGGCAACATCGATCTGGGCGGAATAGCCTCTGATGAAGCCCTCCGTCTGGAGCCTCTTGACGCGCATCAGGCACGGGCTCGGCGAAAGATTTATCAGCTCTGCGAGCTCGACGTTGGAAATGCGCCCGTTCTTCTGCAGTTCGCATAAAATCCTGATGTCGATCTTATCGAGCTTCATAGCAATGCCATCAGATGGGGCCGACAACGGCGTCGGGGCTTCGAGTCTTCAGCGTCATATGCATCTTCATAGCATCAACCAGCAGCTTTTCCCAACGAGGCGGAAGCCGCAATTCAGAACTCGCTGACCTTGCCCCAAGCGCTCATTCTCAGCCGTTCCGGCCTGTAGGGACGCGGGTCGACGATCGGTGCCCGACCGGTGATGATGTCGGCGATCATGTGCCCGGTGCCGGGCCCGATCCCGAAGCCGTGGCCACTGAACCCCGCCGCGAGGATGAAGCCTGGAATGGATTCAACCTCGCCGATTGCCGGAATGCCGTCCGGTGTGCTGTCGATGTAGCCGGCCCAGACGTTTGAGATCGCGAGTTGCCGCAGCCCGGGGACCAGCTTGCACGCGCGTCGATGCGTCAGCCGAATCTGCCTCATGTCGGGGCGGGGATTGAGCGTTCGGTTCAGCTCCATCGGGGTCACCTCGTCGAGCCTCCATTTCGCCAGGGATTCGTGGCCTTGCCGCATGCCCTCGAAGGCCCCCGGGCTGAGGCTTCGCCAGCGGCGGGCGAACATGGGGAGGAATTCGCGGCCGAACCTGACCTGCTGCGGGGTCGGATCGACTCGCGCGCGCCCGCTGATGGCCAGCGTGTATCCGCCGTTGCCGCGCCGTGTGAGCGACAGCTGCGCAGTGTGTAGCGCATCAGGCAGGCCGGCTGCGCCAGGAGCGACGGCGAGAATGGATTGGCGCACCGATGCCTGAGGGAAACGAATTCCAAGCTGATTGCAGAACGAAGAAGCCCACGCGCCTCCTGCCATCACCACCGTTTTCGTCCGGATCGTGCCGGCTTCGGTCACCACCCCGCTGACCCGGCCGGCACTGAGCTCGACGCCGCGCGCCGCGCAATGCTGGTGCACGGTACCGCCTGCCACCATGATCGCACGCGCGGCGATGGGGACGGCTTTTGAAGTGTCCGCCGTCCCGTCTGTCGGTGAGAAGACGCCGCCCTTCCACTTGCGACCCGTCGCCTTCCCCCGACCGCTCGCCTCTTCCGAGCTCAACATATGCGTCGTGACGCCAACGGTTCTGGCGAAGTCTCGCCACTTGGCCCAGCCTGCCAGCTCATTCTCGTCGTTCGACAAATACAATAGGCCGCAGCGGCGAAAGCCCGTGTCTTCACCCGTTTCCTGGGCAACTCGTTCCCAGAGATCGAGGCTCTTTGTCGCAAGGGGCAGCTCGCGTGCATCGCGGTTCTGTTGGCGGCACCATCCCCAGTTGCGGCTGGACTGCTCGGCGGCGACGCGGCCCTTTTCAACCAGCGCGACCTTAAGCCCGCGACGGGCGAGGTAATAGCTCGTGAACACGCCCACCACTCCGCCGCCGATCACGACGACGTCGGCCTCTTGAGGCAGCGATGGACTGGATTCGATATACATGAGCGGCGCGCTCATCGGGCGGGGACCTCCAGTGATGACCGTAGCGTAACCGAGGAATCGCGGCAGGCCCCCGCGAACTTTCTTAACCGGACGGAATATCCTGCCGTTTGCTGCCTTTGTTACAGGCCATTGTTGTGAAAATACTTTGATTGCACCGCATCACGTGAATGGAGTTCCGACGCACGTTCGGTCCATTCGGCCTTGAGCGTAGCGTGGGACGCCGACCCCGCGCGCGCGGCGCCAGCCATGGCGGCACAGACTGAAATGCCAAATTGGACTTCGTTTTCGGAAGTTCATGCTGCCCCGGCGCTGCGTTTCGGCGACTCCAAGGTGATTGAAGTCGTCAAAATTAGGAGAACCATACCATCTCGATCGATGAGTCGAAGTCCATGGAGGCGAAGTCCATGAGCTCTGTCCAGCAACAGACCTTCGCAGAAGCGATCAAGCCATGACGCGCACGTCGTATGAGCGGGGACTCGACGGAATTGGTCGACTTGGCCGGCGCTGCCGTCTGAGCAACAGCTCTTGCTTATCGCGCAAGAAGGTTTGAATCATGTCGCAGCCTCCGGTGAGGGAATGGCAATTGGAGCGCCAAATTGTTGTCTCCGAGGAACGTGGGGACGCAAGGACTCGAAGACTCGGCTCGCGCAAGGATGACCGGAGTCGGTTGAAAGGGGAGGATGTTCTTATGGCCTCTGACATCCAAGATATCGCCCCCGCCGATGTCGCGCTCTCGGTGCGCGACCTCTGCGTAAGCCTGCCGGGAGGAATGGAGCGGGCCTACGCCGTCGAGAATGTCTCCTTTGACCTGCAGCGCGGCAAGATCCTGTGCATCATCGGGGAGTCCGGATCGGGCAAGTCCGTCACAGCCAATGCGATCATGGGACTTCTGCCCAAAGTGATCCGCGTCTCTTCGGGGGCGATCCACCTGGACGGGAGGAACATCGTCGGCCTCTCGTCCGATAAGCTCCGCAGCCTGCGCGGCCGCGTCGTGTCGATGATCTTTCAAGATCCTCTCTCGGCGCTTAACCCGCTGATGACTGTCGGCGCGCAGATCGAGGAGGTGATGGCAGCGCACGACGTCGGCACGCCGGCCTCCCGTCGCAGCCGGGCCATAGACTTGTTGATTGAAGTGGGTCTGCCGGATCCGCAGCTCATGTATCACCAATATCCCTTCCGGCTTTCGGGCGGGCAGCGGCAGCGGGTAATGATCGCCATGGCTCTGGCCCTCGAACCTGCGATCCTGATCGCGGACGAGCCGACCACCGCACTCGACGTGACGACCCAGGCGCAGATCCTGCAATTGATCCGCGACATTCAGCGCCGCAAGGGAATGAGCGTTATGTTCATCACCCACGATTTCGGCGTTGTCGCGGAGATTGCCGACCACGTTGTGGTGATGGAGAAGGGCCATTGCGTGGAGCAGGGCAGTGCCGCACAGGTGCTGAAGTCGCCCGGTCATCTCTATACGCGTCGCCTGATCGCAGCCGTGCCCCACCTGACCGGCAAGGACCGCGTTCCCTCGGAAGCCGGGGAGCGAGCGTCGATCCTGAAGGTCGAATGCCTGGCAAAGACTTATCGCAGCGGCAGCGCGCTTTTCCGTACGCAGCGCATCGTGCCTGCGGTCAATGGCGTCAGCTTCGACCTCACGTCGGGTCGCACGCTCGGCGTTGTCGGGGAAAGCGGTTCGGGCAAGTCGTCGCTCGGTCGGCTGCTGATCAAGCTCATGGAGTGCGACGGCGGCTCGATTCTGTTCGAGGGCCGCGACATCGCCGGGCTTCCCGAAGCCGAGTTTCGGCCGCTACGGCCGAAGATCCAGATGATCTTTCAGGATCCTTTCGCATCTCTCAATCCGCGATCGACGGTCGGGCAAATTCTCACAGTCGGCCCCGTCGCGCATGGCATGCCTTATGACGAGGCTTGCGGGCGCGCGCGGGAGCTACTGTCTCATGTCGGCCTGGATGCAGGCGCCTTTGAGCGCTATCCGCACGAGTTCTCCGGCGGGCAGCGCCAGCGCGTCGGCATCGCGCGAGCGCTGATGTTCAAACCAAAATTGCTGATTGCCGACGAAGCGGTCTCAGCGCTCGACGTATCGATCCAGGCCCAGATCTTGAAGCTGCTCGACCAGATCCAGCGGGAGACCGGCGTCTCGATGATCTTCATCACGCATGATCTGCGCGTCGCAAGCCAAATCTGCGATGAAATCGCCGTCATGCATCGAGGGCAAATCGTGGAACGCGGACCGCCGTCCCAGATCTTCCTCGATCCGAAATCCACCTACACGCGAGAACTGGTGGCAGCGATCCCGGGCGAGCAACCCCGGAGCATGCCCGAACATGCAGAGTACGGCGGACAGCACAAGGAAGGAGAGACGTTATGACCAAGGGTTCTGCAACGACATCGAGCTACTCGCGGCGTGATGCTCTGCGAATGGTGGCGATCGGCGGAGCTGCCGGACTGATCGCGCCCAATCTACTAGGCAAGCCGGCCCACGCGCGCACTCCGACAAAGCCGACCGGGCGCGTGATCGTCGGCCTTGGACAAGAGCCGACCGTCTTCAATCCGCTGATGGCACACATTGAAGTCGATGATGGTGTGCATTTCTCGGTGTTCGACGCGCTCTTCCGCATCGACCCTCAAGGCGTCATTCAGCCCAATCTTGCCGTGGAAGTGCCGGATCAAAAGAACGGGGGTATTTCGGAAGACGGTCTCAAATGGCGCGTCCGTTTGCGTGACGACGTCCGCTGGCACGACGGCAAGCCTTTCAGCGCCGAGGACGTGAAATTCACGCTGGAACTGATCACGAGTCCCAACTTTCGGAGTTGGCGCACGGCTGGCCATACCCTCGTGCGCGACATCACGGTGGTCTCGCCCACGGAGATCTCGTGGCGAATGGAGGAGGCCTTTGCGCCGTATCTATCCTTCCTGACCGAAACCTTCATCGTCCCCAAGCACATCCTCGAGAAAGAGGCCAACCCGAACAACGCCGCCTTCAATCAGGCACCGGTTGGTACCGGCGCCTTCAAGTGGGGCAAGAGGGTTGCTGGTGATCATCTCGAACTCGTTGCGAACAGCGAATACTTCGGTGATGGCCCTCACATCGAGAGGCTGGTCTTCAAATACATTCCCGATCTCACGGTCCTCTACACCCAGTTCAAGAGCGGCGACATTGATCTCGTAGGCCAGCCTTACATCACGCCTGATCATTATGGGGAAGCCAAGACGCTGCCAAACCGTGTTGTGACTCTCGTCCCAAGAACCTCGTTCGAATCCTTCTATCTGAACCTCGAGCGCCCGCAGTTCAAGGAGCTTGCCGTTCGCGAGGCGCTCTACGCGGCGATCGACAAGGAGGCGATTATTCAGGGGCTCTATTACGGCGTGCCGACCCCGACAGAGACCTTCATGCCGAGGCAGTCCTTCTTCTTCAATGCCAATCTACCCTTGCACCAATTCGACGTGAATCGCGCGGGCAAGATCCTCGATCAAGCCGGCTGGGCAAAGGGCACGGACGGCATTCGTGCCAAGAACGGAGTTCGCCTGTCCTTTTCCAATTCGACCACGTCGGGCGATCCTCTTCGCGAGCAGGTGCAACAGTTCCTGCAGCAGACCTTTGCGCAGCTCGGCGTCGAGATGAAGATATCGAACCTGCCGGCCGCCGTGATGTGGGGCGAGTTCTGGATGCAATCGCAGTTCGATTCCGTGATCGTCGGCAGCTCGTATCTGATTGGCGCCGATCCGGATGTCACCAATCGCTTGCACTCGCGCTCGATCGGAGCGAAGGGCGGCCGCGGCTCGAACAATGCGCAGTATGCAAATCAGGAGGTCGATGCTTTGCTCGACAAGGGCGCACGCACCTTCGATCCGGAAGCGCGGCGCGCGATCTACTTCCGGGTACAGGAACTCGTGCGCCGCGACCTGCCTTTCCTGCCGCTGTATCAGAGCAATGCGGTCGAAGGTCTCAAGAAGGGGGTCAACGGATTCGTGCCGAATGGCAATACTCGCACGGAGTCCTGGAACGCGCTTGCCTGGTATTGGGCGAGCTGATGTCTTGCCGGACGGACCGCGGCGGACGGCATTGTCACGCTAATGGAGGACTCGAATGTCCGCCTTCCTGCTGAATCGTCTCTTCCAGAGCATCGTGCTGCTGGTGATCGTCTCGATCATCGGTTTCACGGTTCTCAACCTCATGCCGGGCGGGCCCCTCGCGCAATTCGGGCTCGATCCCGGCATGACCCAGAAGGACGTCGAGCGGCTCGCTGCACAGTTGGGCCTCAATCGCCCGCTGTGGATCCAGTATCTCGATTGGGCTTGGCGGCTGATGCAGGGCGACTGGGGGCACTCTTTCCGAGACGGCTCTTCCGTGCTTGCGGTGATCGGTCGCCATCTGCTGGCGACGCTGCTGCTGATGGGCACATCCACCGCCTTGGCGATCGCGGCCGGCACGTGGATCGGCATCCGCGGTGCGACCCACCGCTATTCCCTCTTCGACTACTGCGCGACCGTCGGCGCCATGGTGGCGCTGTCCGTTCCGACGTTCTGGTTCGGCCTCATCGGCATCTACATCTTCACCCTGAAGCTGGGTTGGGTGCCCGCAGGCAACATGTACACGATCGGCGACGGCTCGGTGCTGGACTATCTGCATCACCTGATCTTGCCGAGCATGGTGCTGTCGCTCGTTCATGTCGCGATCTGGAGCCGTTACATGCGGACGGCGACGCTCGATGCGTTGAGTCAGGATTTCGTCAAGACGGCCCGGGCCAAGGGTGTGAGCGAACGCCGTATCTTGCTGAAACATGTCATCGGCAATGCGCTGTTGCCGATGATCACGCTGGCAGGGATGCAATTGCCCAGCATTCTCACCGGTGCGCTGGTCACGGAGACCGTGTTCACCTGGCCGGGCATGGGGCGGCTGTTTCTCGACAGCCTTGGCTACAGCGACTATCCGGTCGTGATGGGGCTGTTGATCTTCTCGGCCATTCTGGTCGTGTTGGGCAATCTGATCGCAGACATCGTGATCGCCACCGTCGATCCGCGCATTCGCTTGGCCTGAGCCTGCGGATTCACGCCAGATAAGAGGAGCGAGTAGATATGACCGCCATCGTCGCGCACGCAGCTCCGACCCGCTGGTGGAACAGCCGCGCTGTTAACCGCTTCATGCGTCACCATCTGGCACTCCTGGGAATCGGGATGATCACCCTGCTCGTGCTGGCGTGCGCCATCGGTCCCTATGCCTTACCCTACGACTCGCTCCACATCGATCTGCGCGCCCGCTTTGCTCCGCCCCTGACAGGCCACCATTACTTCGGCACGGATCCCTTGGGGCGAGACCTCGCGGTGCGGCTGTTGATGGCCGGGCGCGTCTCGCTGGCGGTGGGATTCTCCGCGATGTTGCTGTCGACGTTGATCGGTACGCTCATCGGCGTGACGGCCGGCTATCGCGGGGGCTGGATCGGGGCGGCACTGATGCGGACGGTGGATGGCTTCCTGTCCTATCCCTCGATCTTTCTCGTGCTGGCGCTGGCCGCAACGCTGCGGCCGAGCCCGGTGATGATCACCGTGATCATTGCCGTCACGAGCTGGATGGAGACTGCGCGAATCGTCGAGGCCGAGGTCCGCTCGCTGCGCGAGCGCGAGTTCGTCCAGGCTGCGCGCATGGTCGGGCTTAGCAGGGCGCACATCATGTTCCGCGAGATTCTGCCCAATGCCATGGGTCCCATCATCGTCGCCGCAAGTCTGGCCGTCGCGCGCGCGATCCTTCTGGAGGCCTATATCAGCTTTCTCGGCTACGGCATCCAACCGCCGCTGCCCAGCTGGGGCAACATGCTCAATGGCGCCCAGCAATATCTGGCGAGCGCTCCCTGGCTGGCCATCATTCCCGGTGCCGCCATTACGATGGCGGTGACCAGCTTTAATTTCATCGGTGACGGTCTGCGAGATGCCCTCGACGTTCGAAACGACCACATCTGAACGATTTGAACCGAGCCGCGGTTCAACCCAGCAACCATACGAGAAGCAAAGCCATGCATGCGCCTAGAGTTGCCGAGAAGGCCACGCCCTATTGGTGGGAAGCCGCGCCGCTTAAGCCGCCGCCTCAGCAACCAATAGCCAAGAAGCTCGACGTGTTGATCGTGGGCGCGGGCTATGCAGGGCTCTCGGCCGGTCTGGTGCTGGCGCGCGAGGGCCGCTCGGTTGCGGCCTATGATGCCATGGACCCTGGCGAAGGAGCTTCGACGCGCAACGGCGGTATCACCAGCGGATCCATTCGGCCCGACTACGGGACGCTCACGCGCCGGTTCGGAGAAGAGAAGGCGCTGGCGATCGAGGCGGAAGGCAAGGCCGCGCGCGAGTTCCTGTACGATTTCATCAGGACGGAAGGCCTCGCCTGCGACTTCCAGCCGGTGGGGCAGTTCAAGGGTGCCTTCGGCTATGAGCAATACGAAGCCATGGCGCGCACCGCCGAGCGGCTCGTAAAGAAACTTGGAATCGAAGCCTACGCCGTTCCCTATGCCGAACAGCGTCAGTATATCGGCACCGATGTCTATCGCGGCGGTACGGTTCGGATGGACATCGGCGGACTGCACCCGGCGAAATTTCACGCCGAACTGCTGCGGGTCGCGCTCGCTTCCGGATTGACAGTCCACGCCCGAACGCCCGTGATCTCGATCGAGAGAGATGGCTCCGGTTTCCGCGTCGTCACCGCGGCCGGTCCGGTGCAGGCGCGTCAGGTGCTGGTGTGTACCAACGGTTACACCGATGGCGCCGTGCCCTTCCTGCGCCGTCGGCTGGTCCCGGTTCGCAGCCGAATCATTGCGACGGAGGAGCTTGCGCCTGAAGTCATGGCGCGGCTGATGCCGAAACGCATGATGATCACCGAGAACCGGGAGGTCGGCTTTTATTATCGGCCCTCGCCTGATGGCAAACGCATCCTGCTCGGCGGCCGCGACAGCTCGCGGGTCGGCGACCCCGTCGCTCCGAAGCTGCTTCTGCGCAAGGGCCTCGTGAATCTGTTCCCTGAGCTGGAGGCCGTTCGCCTCTCACACAGCTGGTTCGGCCATGTAGCCATGAACCGCGACATGATTCCGCGCATTTTCGAGAAGGAAGGTATCGTCTATGCCAGCGGCTTCTGCGGGTCGGGCGTGGTCTGGGCACCATGGGTCGGTATGCATGCGGCCCACAAGCTCATGGGACACGAGGAGCGGGCGCGCACCGCGTTCGACTTCAGGCCTCCGGCCTTCATCCCGTTCTATCGGGGCAATCCGTGGTTCATGCCTGCGTTCATTCAGGGCTACCGGATGCGTGACCGGATCGCGATGTGGCGCGCCAGCCGTTGATGGCCGGCAGCACAGCTTGCAAGCCGGTGTGTGAGTTCCGGAGCACTTCCGCCTCTCGAAAGAAGATTGACGATGCAGTACGTGTCCACGCGCGGCCAGTCAGGCCGCAAGCAATTCTGCGAGGCATTGCTTGAAGGCCTCGCCCCGGATGGCGGGCTGTACGTCCCCGAGACCTATCCTCGCGTGGACCATGCCACGCTGGATGCGTGGCGTACGCTGTCCTACGCCAACCTGGCTTTCGAGATCCTGTCGCTCTATGTCGGCGATATTCCCTCCGCCGACTTGAAGGCCATCTGTGCAAAGACCTATACGCCGGAGATATTCGGAAAGCCTGACATCGCGCCGCTGCGAAAGCTGGAGACGGGACTTTACCTCCAGGAGCTGTCGAATGGTCCCACGTTGGCGTTCAAGGACATGGCCATGCAGTTGCTCGGCAATCTGCTCGAGTACGAGCTGGCGCGCCGGCAGGAGAACTTGAACATTCTTGGTGCGACCAGTGGCGACACCGGAAGTGCCGCCGAATACGCCATGCGCGGCAAGAAAGGGGTGCGGGTGTTCATGCTCTCGCCCCGCGGACGAATGAGTGCCTTTCAACAGGCTCAGATGTTCAGCCTCCAGGACCACAACATCCACAACATCGCGATAGATGGCGTCTTCGACGATTGCCAGGACATCGTCAAGCGGGTGGCGAGCGATCTCGAGTTCAAGCAGCAATACCAGATCGGTGCGGTGAACTCGATCAATTGGGCGAGGCTGCTTGCGCAGGTCGTCTATTACTTCTCCGGTTATCTGCAGGCGTCCGAACGGGGGGCGACAAGCGTAAGCTTTGCAGTGCCTTCGGGCAATTTCGGAAACATCTGCGCGGGGCATGTTGCGCGCATGATGGGGCTTCCAATATCCCGGCTGGTCCTTGCGACCAACGAGAACGACGTGCTCGACGAGTTTTTCCGCACCGGGGTGTATCGCGTCCGAAGTCGCGCAGACACGCTCGAAACCTCAAGCCCGTCCATGGACATCTCCAAGGCTTCAAATCTCGAACGCTTTGTATTCGACCTGTTAGATCGGGACACAGAGCGAACCAAGTCGCTGTTTGCTGATCAGCTCGGGGAGCGAGGCTCGTTCGATCTGAGCGGAGAATCCAGATTTGCAGAGGCTGCAGCCCGTTTCGGCTTCCGTAGCGGAAGGAGCACACATGCCGACCGGCTCGCGACCATCCGTGACATGTGGAAGCGCCAGAACACCGTGATCGATCCACATACGGCAGATGGCGTGAAGGTCGGGCGCATGCACGCGAGCCCCGAGATGCCGATGATCGTGCTCGAAACTGCACTGCCGATCAAATTCGCCGCGACGATCAAGGAAGCTCTGGGCCGGGAGCCCGATCGCCCGCAAAGCTACGATGGCATTGAGAAGTTGCCGAGGCGAGTCAAAGTCCTTCCCGCGAATGCACAGGCGGTCAAGAACTACATCACCCAGATTGTGCGCGATAGAGCCTGCTGAACAGCAGATATCGGAACGAAGACCGCGTCAACCATGGCCGTATTCACGGAGCTGTCATTCGATCAAGTCGCAGCGTTCTTTCGAGCGCTGGGGCTCGGCGCGCCTCGTTCCGTTCGCGGGATCACCAACGGAATTGAGAACACCAACTACTTCGTCGATACGGATCGGGAAGGGTACGTGCTCACCATTTTTGAGCGCCTCACATTCGAGCAACTGCCGTTTTACCTCCACTTCATGAAGCAGCTTGCTGCGCGGGGAATGCCCGTCCCCAATCCGGTCGCTAACCCTGACGGCAAAATCCTTCACTCACTGAAGGGGCGGCCTGCGGCGGTCGTTAATAGGCTTCCCGGTGCAAGCGAGACGGAGCCTACGGTCGCGCATTGTGGTGCCGTCGGAAAATTTCTCGCGCAGATGCACTTGGCCGGGGCCGATTACCCGCGACAACAGATAAATCCACGCGGCCTGCAATGGTGGAACGAGGTTGTGCCGGTGGTCAGCCGCTATGCAATTGCTGCGCGGCGCTCGCTGCTCGCGAGTGAATTGGTGTTTCAGAACCAGGTCGCTTTGTCCTCGACCTACCGGCAACTGCCCAGGGGACCGGTGCACGCTGATCTCTTTCGCGACAACGCCTTGTTTGAGCGAGGGCAGCTGTCCGGCGTTCTTGATTTCTATTTCGCCGGATACGACGCGCTTCTGTTCGACATTGCAGTGTGCCTCAATGATTGGTGCATCGATAGTCCCTCCGGCCGTTACGACGACGAGCGAGTCATTGCCTTCCTCGGCGCATATGAGAGCGTCCGGATGCTGACTCCCTCGGAACGCTTGCTGCTTCCCGCGATGCAGCGCGCTGCGGCATTTCGGTTTTTACTCTCGCGCCTGTGGGACGTGTATCTGCCCCGCAAAGCTACGCTCCTAGAGTCACACGATCCGGGTCACTTCGAGCGCATGTTGCGCATCCTGCGTGGAGAGATCCCCATGATGATCGCCGAAATGGCGCCCTAGCGAGGATTGGGGGTAATTATGACGCCGACTCTCGAAGTCCGGGTTCGCGAGCTTCTCTCTCAGATCGAGGCCGATGGGCTGTACAAGCGCGAGCGCACGATCAGCAGCGCGCAGGCCGGACGGATTCGCGTGCTTTCCCAGGCCTCCGAGCGCGAACTCGTCAATCTCTGCGCCAACAACTACCTTGGCCTGGCCGATCATCCCGAAGTCATCGCAGCCGCCAAGCGAGGCCTGGATGAGTTCGGGTTTGGCATGGCATCCGTGCGCTTCATCTGCGGTACGCAGACCCTGCACCGCGAGCTCGAGCGCACGATCGCTCGCTATTTGTGCAAGGATGACGCCATCCTGTTCGCGGCCTGTTTCGACGCCAATGGCGGGGTTTTCGAGCCGCTTCTGGATGCCGATGACGCCATCATTTCTGATTCCCTCAATCACGCCTCCATTATCGACGGCGTACGTCTTTGCAAGGCGAGGCGCTATCGGTTCGCCAATGGCGACATGGATGAGCTCGAGGATCGGCTCAAGGAGGCTGACAGGGAGGGGCCCGGCTTCAAATTGATCGCCACGGATGGCGTGTTCTCGATGGATGGATATGTGGCCAAGCTCCCCGCGATCTGCGACTTGGCCGAGAGATACGGCGCTGTCGTCATGGTCGATGACTGCCATGCCACGGGCCATCTCGGCGAAGCCGGCCGCGGCACGCCCACGCTGACTGGCACAAGGCATCAGGTCGACATCGTAACGGGTACGCTAGGCAAGAGCCTGGGCGGCGCCATGGGCGGCTTCGTCGCGGCGTCGCAACCCATTATTGATCTGCTTCGACAGCGAGCGCGTCCCTATCTCTTCTCCAACAGCCTCGCTCCGGCAGTGGCAGCGGGATCGATCGAGGCCGTCCGGATCGCAGAAAGAGCTGACGACCGACGGCAGCGCCTGACTGCCCACGCGCGGCGTTTTCGGTGTGGGATGGAACAGGCCGGATTTGAGCTGCTCGCGGGCGAGACGCCAATCATTCCAGTCATGCTGCACGACGCACGGCTGGCGCAGGACATGGCAGCCGCGCTGGATGAACGCGGCATCTATGTCTCCGCGTTCTTCTATCCCGTCGTCCCCAAAGGAAAGGCGCGGATCAGGACACAGATGTCCGCCGCCCTGTCCGAGAAAGACGTTGATTTGGCCGTTGAGGCCTTCACGGACGCCGGCAAAGTGCTTGGCGTGATTTGATGGCTGGAAAGGTGCTCTCATGAAAGCTCTCGTCAAAGCGGCAGCCGAACCGGGGCTCTGGCTCGGCGAACGGGTGATCCCGCAGATTGGGCCGGATGACGTTCTCATCAAGATCAACAAGACCGGGATCTGCGGCACGGATATTCACATCTACGCTTGGGATGAGTGGGCGCAGCGGACCGTCCCTGTCCCGATGGTCGTCGGTCACGAGTATGCCGGTGAGATCGCCGAGATGGGCGCGAACGTCACGAAGTTCGCAATTGGGCAGCGCGTTTCCGGCGAGGGCCATGTTGTTGGCATGAGTAGCCGCGCTGCCCGCGGAGGGCGGTTTCACCTGGATCCTCAAACCAAGGGGATCGGTGTCAACATTCCCGGAGCTTTTGCGGAATATCTGAGTTTGCCTGCCTTCAATGTCGTGCCGCTTCCCGACGCGATCGATGATGAGATCGGGGCTATCCTCGATCCGCTCGGCAATGCCGTCCACACCGCGCTGTCATTCGACCTCGTCGGGGAGGATGTGCTTATCACCGGGGCAGGTCCTATTGGCGTCATGAGCGCCGCAGTCGCCCGACACGTCGGCGCGCGACACGTCGTGATAACCGACGTCAATCCGCACCGTCTGGCGCTGGCATCTGATGTCGCGGACGTTGTTCCTGTCGACGTGACCAAGGAAGATCTTAGGTCTGTGACCCGGCGCCTCGGCATGAAGGAAGGTTTCGATGTCGGGCTCGAGATGAGTGGTGCTCCCGCCGCATTCGACCAGATCGTCGAGAATCTCGTGATGGGCGGCAAGATCGCCATGCTCGGCATTCCCGCTCGGCCGGTGACGGTCGACTGGACCAAGCTTGTCTTCAAGATGCTCACCGTAAAGGGAATCTACGGTCGGGAGATGTTCGAGACCTGGCACAAGATGCTTGCAATGCTCGAAAGCGGTCTCGACATCCGAAAGATCATCACCCACCGCCTGCCTGCCGCAGAGTTCAAGACCGGCTTCGAGATCATGCGGAGTGGCAATTGCGGCAAGGTCGTACTGGACTGGAAGGCTTGAAGACGTCAGCCCTGACGGCCCGCTGTCGAAGGCCGTCCTGGCGCGCCAGCCGCTGACGGCAGATTGGCGGCGTCGAGCCACGAACAATGAAATTCTGTGCCGAACTTTGCTCCAGTCCAATTGTGTAATGCTGTCTGGTGCAACGTACAGTGCGGACGATGCGAGGATCAGGGTGGCCCTCGTCGTCAATCAGGTACTGGCGACAAGTACCGCGAGCAAGAGAAACGTCGACCAATGATGAAGTCCGCAGCTTACAAGACCGGAGATCGCGACGATCGAGCAGCGGTGCTGGTTCCGTTCGCCAGATCGCATCTGGAAGGCGCTCTGAAGCTCTCGCAGGAGATGTCCTGGCCCTATCGGCTCGAAGATTGGGATGTCGCGCTACAGCTGGGCCAAGGCTTTGTTCTGGAGCGCGCTGGGAAGGTGATCGGGACCGCGGCATGGTGGCCGTATGGCGAAACCCATGCTTCCGCTGGTATGATCATCGTCGCGAAGACCGCTCAGGGCCGTGGCTACGGGGCCCGGCTCATGGATGCGTTGCTGACCTCCGCGCGCCCGCGGACAATCGCGCTGAATTCGACCGCTGAAGGCCAGGCGCTTTACCAGCGGCGCGGTTTCGTCCCCATCGGGGTCATCCACCAGCATCAGGGAATTCCCAGAGGACGCCATGAGTCGCCGCCGGGGCTCGTCAGGCCAATGGCGGCCTCGGATTTCGAGGCGATCATGCGACTCGATCGCGACGCTACGGGCTTGGAGAGACGGCAGATGCTTGAAAAGCTGCTCCAAAGCGGTGATGGCTATGTCCTGCAGCGTGACGGCATGTCCCGCGGCTACGCCATCTCCCGGCTTTTCGGCCGCGGGCATGTCATCGGTCCTGTCGTCGCCGAAACCGCGACCGATGCACAGGCGCTGATCGAGGCTGCGCTCGCGCGGCTCGGCAGTGTTTTTGTCCGCATCGACACCTCTGCCACATCGCAACTCGGGGATTGGCTCGAAGGCATCGGCCTGGAGCAGGTCGGCGACGCCACCACCATGATCCTGGGCACGCCGGCACCATCGGGCGGGCCGGCGCGCGTGTTTGCAATTCCCAATCAGTCGTTCGGCTAGGAGACATTGACGTGCGACGCGAGGAGATGAGCGGAACGGATCACCAGAACTGCGAGACGGCTGCAACGCTCGGCACGCTGGCAACGCCGGCTCTTCTGCTCGACGAGCATCGACTCGATCGCAATCTCGCCCGTCTGTCCTCGCGCATGGCGGAGCGGGGCGTCGTGCTGCGTCCCCACATGAAAACCGCCAAATCCATCGACGTGGCGCGACGGGCCTATCCGTCGGGACCGGGGCCGATCACAGTCTCCACCCTGGCCGAAGCCGAGTATTTCGCGCGGCACGGTTTTCGCGACATGACTTATGCGGTGGGTCTGGCGCCCCACACAGCTGAAAGAGCAATGCGTCTGCGCAAAGCGGGCGTCGACCTTAAGGTGCTGCTCGATTCGCCGGAGCAGGCGAGAATGCTCGGCGCCGCCGGTCGTGCCGTTGGTGTGACACCGACCGCGTTCATCGAGATCGACTGCGATGGTCACCGCGGCGGGCTCACCGCGAACGATCCAAAGCTCATTGCAGTTGCGGTCGCGTTGGGCGACGCCGACGTCCAGCTTGCCGGCGTTCTCACCCACGCCGGCGAATCCTACAGCCTTTTCACGCCCGAGGCTCTCGTCGCGGCCGCGGAGAATGAGAGAGGGGTGGCGGTTGCCGCGGCGGAGGCCTTGCGGGCGGCCGGGCACCAATGCCCCATCGTGAGCGTCGGCTCGACTCCGACAGCGCATTTCGCCGAAGACCTGACCGGCGTCACGGAAATGCGGGCGGGCGTCTACATGTTCTTCGACTTGGTCATGCACGGTGTCGGTGTCTGCAGGACGGACGACATCGCGATCTCGGTGCTCGCTACCGTGATCGGCACGAAGCCCGAGAAGGGCTGGATTTTGGTCGATGCCGGGTGGATGGCGCTGTCGCGCGACCGTGGCACCGCGGCGCAGCGGGTCGACCAGGGATATGGTCTGGTCTGCGACGTGGCCGGCAAGGTCTATCCCGATCTGATCGTTTCGCAAGCAAGCCAGGAGCACGGGATCCTCGCCATCAGGCCCGGGTCGGCGCACGCTTTGCCCAATCTTCCAATCGGCGCGAAGGTTAGGATTCTCCCCAATCACGCCTGTGCGACGGCGTCGCAACATGAGTTGTACAACGTCGTCTCCGCCGGCAGCGACGCGATCCACGCCCGATGGCCCCGGATGCGCGGCTGGTAGGGCTGGCCGGCCATTCCCGGCCCCCTGGTTCCTGCCGCTGATCGGCGCCCATTACCGGATCAAGGATCGCTTCCAATGACCTCGCCCCTTCGACACCTGACGGAAGCCGGCTTCCTCGGAAAATTCTACATCGACGGTGAATGGCGGAAGCCGATCGGATCAGTCGCGGCAGCAGCAACCGTCGTCAATCCGGCGACGGAGCAGCCGATCGCTGACGTCGCGCTCGGCGATGACGATGATGTGGACTGCGCGATCGCAGCCGCCAGACGAGCCTTCGCCGGCTGGTCCATGACACCGCCTGCTGAGAGAGCGGCGCTGCTCGACCGGATGCACGCCTTGCTCCTTGAGCGCCTGGAGCTGTTCGCGCAGGCGCTTACCTGCGAGATGGGAGCTGCGATCACCTATGCGCGCCGCGCTCAGGTGCCGCTGGCCGCCGAACATATTCGCGTCGCCCGTGACAATCTCGCGAATTATCCATTCATCGCCGCGCGCGGCAGCACCGCGATCATGCGCGAGCCAATCGGCGTTTGCGGCCTCATCACGCCATGGAACTGGCCACTTTATCAGATTACTGCGAAGGTGGGCCCGGCGATTGCGGCCGGTTGCACGGTGGTGTTGAAGCCGAGCGAATTATCGCCGCTGAGCGCTTTGCTGTTCGCGGAATTGATGGACGATGCCGGTTGTCCGCCCGGCGTCTTCAACCTCGTCAATGGGACAGGTCCGATCGTTGGCGCCGGTCTGGCGTCGCATCCGCTGGTCGACATGATCTCGATCACCGGCTCGACGCGGGCCGGGGTTCTCGTCGCGCAGGCCGCGGCGCCCACCGTCAAGCGCGTCGCCCAGGAGCTCGGCGGCAAGTCGCCGAACATTATTTTGCCGGATGCCGATCTCAGCCGTGCTGTTCCGCTCGGCGTCGGAGCCGCCTTCCGCAATCTCGGCCAATCCTGCAGCGCGCCGACGCGCATGCTTGTGTCCCGCGCACACATGGAGGAGGTCGATATCCTGGCAGCGGAGGCCGCTTCTGAACTGGTGGTCGGCGACCCGTTTGCGGAAACCACGACTCATGGTCCGATTGCGAACCGTCCACAGTTCGAGCGAGTCCAGGCCATGATCGGTGTCGGCCTGGAAGAAGGCGCCAAGCTCGTCATCGGCGGGCGGGGGCGGCCCGGCGATCTTCAGACTGGCTTCTATGCGCGGCCGACCATCTTCTCGAACGTCCGTCCCGACATGAGGATTGCGCAGGAGGAGATATTCGGCCCGGTGCTGTCGATCATTCCCTACGACACCGTTGAGGAGGCGATCGAGATCGCCAACGACTCCGTCTACGGTCTCGGCGCCCATGTACAAGGCACTGACATGGAGATGGTACGGGCGGTCGCCCATCAGATCCAGTCGGGTCAAGTGCATCTCAATTATCCTGACTGGGACCCCAACGCACCTTTTGGCGGCTACAAGCGCTCCGGCAACGGCCGCGAATACGGCATCGAGGGCATGGAGGAGTATCTCGAGACCAAGGCAGTTCTCGGGTTCTACCGATGAACGCTGGCAGTCACCAGAAGCCCCTTTCAAGCCCAGGCATAGAAACACCCGTGATTGCAGCGGTCGACCATCTTTCTTGCGCATCAGCGTCAACCGAAACCTATTTTCGCGCGGCCGCCGCGGTCCTGGCCATGCGGTCCGACTCCTCCGGACCGGACATGTCAGCGGCGCTGCTGAAGCGTTACTACGGAGTGACCGGCTCGATCGCGACGTTGTCCTCCGAGATCGAGCGCACCCTTGAAGTCGACACCCTGGACGGCGGCCGGTGCATCCTGAAGACGTCGACCAGACCGGAGGCTATCGACAGCTTCCGCTTCCAGAGCTCAGCCTTGGCAGGCTTGGAGGAAGCTGCGGGCTTCATTGCACCCGCAGTGCTGCGCACAAGCAGCGGGGCACTGATGTTTGAGGAAGAAGGCATATGCGGGTTCCTGCAAACCCGGCTCGAGGGCATTCCGCTGCACCAGGTGATGCGCACTCCCGACCTGCTATTTCGGACCGGACGCGCCCTCGCTCTGCTTGATTTAGCGCTTGCGCAAGTCAAGGTGCCTGCAGCCCATCGGCCCGTCCTTTGGCATGTCGGGTGCTGGTCGCGCCTGATGGAACTAGAGCGGTACCTACCAAGCGGGAGCGTTGCCGATTGCGTTCGCACCGCCATGGCCGAGTATCTGGAGTTTGTTGAGCCGCAAATCTCGAACGTCGTCTGGCAGATCACTCATAACGATCCTAGTCCGTTCAATATGATTGTGACTGGCCGGGGTCTGGGCTTCATCGATTTTGGTGACGGCTGCTGGAGCCCCAGGATTCAGGATCTGGCGATCGCAGCAAGCCACCTCGTATCAGATCCGACTCTTCCTCTCGGTGGCGCCGAACATCTCATTGGCGGCTATGCCTCTGTCATTGCGCTTTCGCCGCTTGAAGCAAGACTCCTCGTCGGACTGATGCGGGCGCGACAAAGCGCATTGATCTTGATCAATAACTGGCGCGCCCACCTTTTCCCGGCCGACGCCGAGTACATCAAAAAGAACGTCGCGCGTGCCGAGCACGGTCTTTCGATCCTGGCGCCTCTCGATGTCGCATTGGGGGAGGCGGCAGTCCTGGCGGCAGTATCGTCGTCCTCACCGTGAGGCCGCTTAGGTTCGCCCGATCAACAGGTCGTAAAATTTGCGAAGTGACCAGGATTCTCTTTCAAACAGGCAGAAGTTCATGTCCACAGATCTCATGCCCAATCGTTACAGGCCCGGCGAATCCGAGCTTCCCAGGCGCGAATCCGAGCTGATTGCTCGTCGTGACAAAATTCTGGGGGCCTCTTATCGGCTCCAGTACCGCCGGCCCGTGCACTTCGTGCGCGGCGAAGGTATGTGGCTGTACGATCCCGACGGGCGGGCCTATCTCGACTTCTACAATAACGTGCCGTGTCTCGGCCATTGCCATCCGGAAGTAAACGCGGCCATGGCTGAGCAGGCTGGCCGAATAAGCGCCAACACGCGCTATCTCGAGCCAAAGCTTGTCGATTATGCCGAGCGGTTGGTCGATACTTTCCCAAACGAGCTCGACCGCGTGGTGTTTACCTGCACGGGGAGTGAATCGAACGATCTGGCGCTTCGCATTGCGCGATGTGCGAGCGGCAACGAAGGCGTGATCGTTTCCGCCTATGCCTATCACGGCACCAGTGCTGCGACGGCCGCAGTTTCGCCGAACCTGGGCGACGCGGTCAAGCTCAGCCCATTCGTGCGGATGGTGTCCCTACCCGGGCCAGCGGGCATACCGGAAGCCCAGGCTGCGGACTATTTCGAGACACAGATTCGTTCAGCCATGATGGATCTGAACCGTCGTGGTATCGGCGTTGCGGCCCTGCTCATCGATAGTATTTTTTCCAGCGATGGCGTATGGGTAGATCCTCCTGGCTTCATCGCGAGCGGAGTTGCTGCGGTGCAGGAGGCTGGTGGTCTCGTCGTTGCCGACGAAGTTCAACCGGGCTTCGGACGAACCGGCGCCTGTATGTGGGGTTTCGAGCGCCACGGCATCGTTCCGGATCTTGTTACCCTCGGTAAGCCGATGGGCAACGGATTTCCGATTGGCGCTGTCGTTGGTCGCAGAGCATGGATGGACCAATTTGGTGCCACCTCTCGCTACTCCAACACATTTGCTGGAAACACAGTCGGAATAGCAACGGCGGACGCCGTGTTAACGATCCTGCAGCGGGACCGAATTCCGCAAAAGGCTCTTGCAACGAGCCGGCGCCTTAGCGACAGACTGGAGAAGCTCGCAAGGCAACGTCATGAAATTCGCGCCATCAGAAACGCCGGGCTCTTCTTTGGCGTCGACATAGGGGCTGAGGGCAGCCCGGCGGCGGGCCGGCGTGCGATGGCTTTAGATCTGGTCAACGCAATGCGCGATGACGGCGTGCTTATCAGCACGACCGGCGCCAATGAAGATACGCTTAAAGTGCGCCCTCCGCTCGTTTGCGAAGCCGAGCATGTTGACCTGTTCCTGGCAGCCATGGAGCGCGCGCTCATCAATATCGCACGCTAGATCGTAGACCTCTTCGGGGCGGCACCCGTTCCGGGGGCGAGCTGCGGCGCGGGCTACCAAACCCGATCACGCTTTAAACGAAATCTGCACCTGTCCAGGCAGCCACTACGCCGCCCCTGCGCCGAACTGCGACTCGATCGCGCTTGAGCAGCTTGTATCACTCAAGCGGTCAAAAACCCGAACATCTTGCGAAGTCCTGGATGATTTCAGCACATTCTATCGAGCGCACGATGCGATGAAGGGCTGATCGGAACTTTGCTTCCGCATTCTTGGCAGCCGAGGTTCGTTGGACCATGTCGCCCCACGTCGAGCGCATTCACAGCGATGAGCGTCTTCCGGCCGCGGCCGACGTCGTCATCGTCGGCGGCGGCATCCTCGGCTCTACGGCCGCCTATTACCTGGCGAAGCGCGGCCTCTCTGTGGCGCTGCTCGAGAAGGGCCACGTCGCCTGTGAGCAATCGAGCCGAAACTGGGGTTGGTGCCGCCAGCAGAACCGCGACCGGCGAGAACTGCCGCTCTCGGTGCTCTCCATGCGGCTGTGGGACGAGCTCACGCGCGATATCAATCGGGACCTCGGATTTCGACGCTGCGGTCTCGTCTATGCGACCCACGACGAGGCTGTGCTCGCCGGCTGGCAAAAGTGGCGCGAGGTCGCCAGGGAGTACGACGTCGACACCCGCGTGCTGAGCCGGGCCGAGGTGGCCGAGCGCGTCCCCGAAGCGCGCGACAAATGGGTCGGCGGGACCTATTCGGTGCGGGACGGCAAGGCCGAGCCTGCGCTCGCCGCGCCTGCTATCGCCGAGGGGGCCAGAACTCTCGGCGCCACGATCCATCAGGGATGCGCCGCGCGGGCGCTCGACTTGGCCGCTGGCAAGATTGCGGGCGTGCACACGGAGAAGGGCTATATCAAAACCAGCGCGGTGTTGTGCGCCGCCGGCGCCTGGTCCTCGCGCTTCCTTCGGCCGCTCGGGATCAGTTTCCCCCAAGCGAGCATCCGGCAGACCGCGCTGCGTTCCACCCCCACAATCAATATTGGGGAGGCGGTCTCGACACCCTACTGCACGATCACGCGCCGACTGGACGGCAGCTATACGCTTGCGATCAGCGGCAAGGCGAACCTCGAAATCACGCCTCAGGCTATCCGGTACAGCCGGGAATTCATGCCGCAATTCTTGCGTCGCCTGAAGAACGTCAGGCTCGGCGTCGGCCACTCGTTCGTTTCGGGGCCGGATTCAATGTCGGCGCTTCTGACCAACGATGATCGGATCTTCGAACGGAATCGCGTGCTGGATCCTCCGCCCTTGAAATGGCTGGTGAGCCAAGTGGTGGAGAGTGTCCGGAAGACCTTCCCTCAACTCGGCGAAATAAAGATCGATAGCGCCTGGGGCGGCTTCGTCGATTGCACGCCGGACGCGGTGCCCGTGGTGTCGCAGGTGGAGGGGGTGAAGGGCCTCGTCCTCGCGGCGGGCTGCTCGGGTCACGGCTTCGGTCTGGGCCCGGGGCTCGGCTATTTGGCCGCAGAGCTCGTCGTCAACGACACGCCTTGCGTCGATCCCACACCGTTCCGGCTGTCGCGTCTGGTCGATGGCTCGAAGCTGGACATCTCCGCCATCTGAAGATCGAGCCGGAAGTCAGGCCTGACGCGCACCAAGCGAAGTCGAGGTGTCGGCAGTCGACTAAGCCGGGACCCCCAATGTTTCCGCGCCGTCAAAGCTGCTCACCGGCTGGGAACAGGAATGATCCAACCAGCCTGCGGCCTATGCCCGATGCGCATCTTTCAGCAGTTCCGAAGGAGCGCTTCCTCCCCAACTTGAGCCACTCCTTGGGAGTGGCTCTTTCTTTATCTTAGAAAGCGATTTGGGCGATCGAGGGCCGTCAGCCGAGGACGCAACGTTTGGGCCTGGACGTCGACGCTGTTGTCGTCGATGCCGGCATCATAGGCACTTGCACAGTCGCGCTGTCGCGTTGCTTCGCAAACGCCTCGAGGCTCGCCTTGCCTCTTCACCTCACGGGCCGAATGCCGGCGATGTTCGGCACAAAATACTGAAATGCCCGAGCAGTCGGTGCATTCTGCGGCACCGAGTTGCCGATACTGCTGGCTCTTCTTGGTTGCCGAGGCCCCAATGTCCCCTATTGTTCACCACATCTGCAGTGATGAAACGCTACCCAAGTCAGCGGACATCGTGGTGATCGGCGGCGGGATTGTTGGCGTCAGCGCGGCCTATTTCCTGGCGCGGCGCGGCCTGTCGGTGGCGCTTACCGAAAAGGGGTATGTCGGTTGCGAACAGTCGAGTCGGAACTGGGGCTGGTGCCGTCGGCAGAACCGCGATGCACGTGAATTGCCGCTTGCCAATCTGGCGCTGCGGCTGTGGGAAGAGCTGACCCGCGAGATCGGGCACGACCTTGGCTTCCGCCGTTGCGGGCTCATCTATGCGTCGAACGATCCAAAGCAGCTCGCCGAGTGGGACCGATGGCGCAAGATTGCCCGACGGTTCGACGTCAATACGCGGATGCTTACCGCCGACGAGGCCACTGCCGCCGTTCCTGCGGCTGGCGGCCGAAAATGGCTGGGCGGTGTCCACGCGGCAGAGGATGGCAAGGCCGAGCCCTGGCTCGCCGCTCCTCGGATAGCCGAGGGCGCGCGCAAGCATGGCGCTACCATTCATCAGAACTGCGCGGCACGCGGCCTGGATATCACCAATGGGCAAGTGAGCGGCGTCGTCACTGAGAAAGGACTTATCCGCACCAGCGGGGTACTATGTGCCGCTGGTGCCTGGGCTTCTTCTTTCCTGCGCATGCATGCGGTTTCCCTGCCGCAGGCCAGCGTCCGTCAGACCGCCCTACGGACCCGTCCTGCACCGGATATTGGCGGAGCAATCTATACTTCTGACTGTGCCCTGACTCGCCGGATCGATGGCAGCTATACGATAGCCGTCAGCGGCAGGGCGACGCTCGAGCTCACGCCGCAGAGCATCCGCTATGCCCGCCCGTTTCTGCCGATGTTCATCAAACGACGCAAGGCCGTCGAGATCGGCATAGGCCGCTCGTTCTTCCAGGGCCCGGAAACACTCGGTCGCTGGCATCTCAACAGGCCGACCCCCTTCGAACGCATCCGCGTACTCGATCCTGCTCCGGACATGCGGATGTTGGCAACCATAACGACGCGGATAAAAGCCCTGTTTCCCGCCATTGCCGATGCCGGCATCGTGTCCTCTTGGGGTGGATATGTCGACTCCACACCGGACGCCATACCCGTGATTTCACCGGTGGGCAGCATCGGCGGAGTGTTCGTCGCCGCAGGCTGTTCGGGACACGGCTTTGGCGCCGGCCCCGGCATTGGCCATCTCGCCGCGGATCTGGTCGCAGGCGACGCCGCAAGCGTCGATCCGACTCCATTCCGTCTGTCGCGCTTCACGGACAGATCGAAAATTGAGGTTGGCGCAATCTGATGCAGTTTAGCCGCGTAGCCAAAGCAAAGAGCGCTGAGCGAATGCGGGTCTGGCCGCACATCTACAGGGCTAAAGCGCGATCTGGACCGTTCGTGACCGCTCTTGCCGATGCGGGCGCACAGCTGCATCGTAGGCAGCTCGCACCGCACGACCTGACGGTCGCGGACACGTGCGAACAGGCGATCAGAAGATGAGCGAGAGGATCCGCAATCTTTATCGCAACTATGCTGCGATCCTTCTGGTCCAAACATCCAGTTCCGCCAACTCAGCTCTCAGCGACTAGATGGAAGATTATATGTCATTTCAAGTACGGGAGGTTTCCGCCAGAACGGTGGCCTTTATCCATACGGTTTCCGGTGTCGTTTCCGAGTTCGAGGGCCTCGCCAAAGAACATTTGCCCGACTGGAAGCCGTTCGCGATCCTCGACGAGAGCCTCCTGAGAAATACCATTGAGCGCGGGTCACTCTCCGATCTGACGAAACGAAGGCTCGCTACCCACGTATGGTCGGCAGCCGACGCCGGGGCAGATGCGATTGTCGTCACATGCTCGACTCTCGGACCGGCAGTCGATGCCATTGTGGCGCTCTGCCCTGTGCCGCTGTTCCGTATTGATGAAGGTATGGCCAAAGCCGCTGTCGGGCTTGGAAACCGCATAGGCGTCCTAGCGACCTTATCCACAACGCTGGTGCCGACAGTGGATTTGCTGAAGCGCCAGGCATGCGAGGCGGGCAAGGATATAGCGATCGACCATGTGCTTGTTCAGGGAGCGTTTCAACTCCTCGCCGATGGGGACGTCGAAGCCCATGATGCGCAAATCCGTCAGGCTCTCGAAGAGCTGTCGCAGAAGGTTGATGTGGTCGTTTTTGCGCAGGCCTCGATGGCTCGTGCAGTGCGGGGCACGGTCCACAGTCTTCCAGTTCTGACAAGCCCCGTGCTTGGGGTTGAAAACGTGAAACGGCGTTTAAAGAAGCGATAGGACGAGGTGGGAGAGGCTGCAATGGTTCGCCATCCTCGAAAACCTATCGATTGCAGCTCCTGTAACGGGACTGATTAGGGCATGATAAAGCCCCGTGCGTCGCGCTCATAAAAGGCGACGGCACAGGCGTCGACGTTTCCGGTACCGCTATTTCAGCAGTCGACGCGGCTTGTGCAACGACTGGCGCGCCACCAACTGATCTCCGAAGAGATGCAGGCGGCTACTCGCTGTACTTCCCCGAAACCGGCCGAGACATCGACGTCGATGGCGAAAAGCGTTGGGGGTCGGCAAAGAGCGCTGCATTTGGCCGGGCGCCCATGATTTAAGCTCCCAAACTGAGCCATCGAATCATGCACTACGAACTCGCCGATAATGAACGGGTGCGATGCTGCGCATTCGTCGTTTATGCCGGCTATCATTCAGAGGTATCGGATGTAGGACTGGATCGCGCTGTGACGCGCCAGCCGCTGACAGCATGTCGCCCGTTCTGATGCATCTTCAATGCAATATCGTGCCGAACTCTGCTTCAGTTTGATTGCGTAATGCCGTCGGACCCAAGATACGCTCCAGTCAGCGTCAGGATCGTCAGATGGATTCTCGCGGTGTCGTCTGTTTGAATCCTGTGTGGTCTCACACGGTTCGCTGAAGTTCTGCACCGTTCGGCGTTCCGCTTCGCAAGTTTGTGGGAAAACAAGCCGCTCTTTCGAATAGACGAGATCGTGCCTCAAGGAGGTTGCAAATGAAAATTGGTGTGCCGAAGGAAATCAAGACGCACGAATATCGCGTGGGCCTGACGCCTGGAGCCGTCCGGGAGTATGTGGCGGCCGGCCACAGCGTGTTAGTCGAGACCAATGCAGGCGATGGCATCGGCGCGACGGACGAGGACTATCGCGGGGCTGGCGCAACGATTCTAGACACCGCGCGTGACGTATTTTCATCAAGCGACATGATCGTAAAGGTTAAGGAGCCGCAGCCCTCCGAATGGGTGCAGCTCCGAGAGAACCAGATCTTGTTCACTTATCTCCATCTGGCGCCCGACCCAGAACAGGCAATGGGTCTCCTGAAGTCCGGATGCACGGCAGTCGCCTACGAAACCGTGACTGATGCGCACGGCGGACTTCCGTTGCTTGCGCCGATGAGCGAGGTCGCGGGTCGGCTGGCGATCGAAGCTGCGGGTGCGGCCCTCAGGCGCTATGCGGGCGGGCGAGGGCTCTTGATGGGCGGCGTTCCGGGCGTCCAACCAGCGCGCGTCGTGGTGCTCGGAGGCGGGGTCGTCGGTACGCACGCAGCACGCATGGCGGTGGGCCTGGGCGCCGAGGTCACTATTCTCGATCGATCGATACCGCGGCTTCGTGAACTGGATGAATCGTTCGAAGGACGTGTTCGTACCAGGTTCTCGACGATAGATGTCCTCGAGAACGAGGTGTTTGCCGCAGACGTCGTTATTGGCGCAGTGCTCGTTCCGGGGGCGAGCGCGCCGAAACTTGTGAGCCGCGGTATGTTGAACTCGATGCGCAAGAGAACCGTGATCGTGGACGTAGCCATCGATCAGGGCGGATGCTTCGAGACATCGCGTCCTACGACGCACGCCGATCCGACTTACGAGGTGGATGGCGTCATCCATTATTGCGTCGCCAACATGCCGGGAGCTGTGCCACTAACTTCAAGCCAGGCATTGAATAACGCTACGCTGCCATTCGGTCTGGCCCTCGCCAACAGGGGATTCGCAGCCGTGCTTGAAGATCCACATTTGCGTGCAGGGCTTAATGTCCATCGCGGACGGCTAACTTCAAGGCCAGTGGCTGAGAGTCTCGGCCTGCCATGCTCACCTGTCGACCTGGTCGCGGCCTGATCGCGATTTCAGCAGTCCCTAAGGGGCGTTTCCTCCCCAACTTGAGCCACTCCTTCGGAGTGGCTCTTTCTTTATGGGACAAGCCGATTTAGGCGATCGAGGTGCCTCAGCCGACGACGCACCGTTCAGGCCTGGACGAAAGATCGTTAGCTCGTTGGTCGATGGTTCAAGGGGCAGACTCCTCTCCCAACGGACGAACGACCGCGCCGGCGTTCATGATGTCCGCCGGATCAAAGGCGGTCTTGATCCGGCGCATCGCCGCGATACGCCCGACGTCGCCGTACCGCTCCAGAAGGTGCTTCTTGAAACGACCGACGCCGTGCTCCGCGCTGAAGGTGCCGCCGAGCGCTGCGGCCGTGTCGTAGAGTTGCAGCGACAGGCTGCCTTCGATCCGCTTGGTGAACTCCATCCGGTCGACGCCGGGAGGAACGAGCACGTTGTAGTGCAGGTTACCGTCGCCGACATGGCCGTAGACGGACAGTTCAAGATCAGCGTCATACGACCGCACCTGCGAGCCGGCTAAATCCAGAAAGCTCTGTATGGAGGAAAGTGGTACGGAAATGTCGTGCTTGACCGATCCGTTCCGGCGCTTCTCGCCCTCGGGGATGGTCTCGCGGAGCCGCCACATCGCGGTCCGTTGTGATCCGCTCTGCGCCAGCAATGCGTCATCGATCCAGTCGGACTCGATCGCCTCGGCCAGAACGGCTTCCATCAGTTCATCGAGATCAAGATGGCGTGAGGAAGAGGCGAACTCGACGAGGACGGCGCCTCCTGGGCCGGCTCGGGGAGAGGGCGGGTCGGTCATTGCTTCGGTTGCGAGCGCGATGGATCGGGCCGCCATGAACTCGAACGTGGTCAGCAGGTCCGCGGATTCGCGACGCACCAACGTGAGAAGCTCGGCGAGCGGTGCCCCCCTCGCGAGCTTCAGCCAGGCAGTTGCGCGGCGGGTCGGCAAAGGCGCTAGACGCAGCACCGCGCCCGTGACGATGCCGAGAGTTCCCTCGCTGCCGACGAAGCACTGTTTGACGTCGTAACCGGTATTGTTTTTCCGCAGCTTACGCATGTCGGAAACCACCGTGCCGTCCGCCAAGACCGCCTCGATTCCGAGCAGCAGATCGCGCGTCATCCCGTACCTGACGACCGATAGTCCGCCGGCATTCGTCCCGATGTTACCGCCGATCCGGCAACTACCTTCCGCGCCGAGGCTGAGTGGCAACAGAAGTCCGGCGGCCGCCGCGGCGTCCTGTGCGTTCTTCAGGATGACGCCGGCATCGACAGAGATGCTCATGGAGACAGGATCGACTTCGCGAATCCGGTCCATCCGCTCGAGGCTCACGATGATCTGCTGTCCGGAGGCGTCCGGCGTCGCGCCGCCGCAGTAGCTGGTGTTGCCGGCCTGCGGAACGATTCCTATTCCGTGGCACGCCGCGAGCCGCAGGATGTCGGCGACCTGCTTCGTCGTCGTCGGCTTCAGCACGGCAAACGTCGAGCCGGTGAATAGCTGGCGTTGATCCGTCGTGTAGACAGCCATCCGCTCCTGGTCGTCAATGACGCCTCTGTCGCCGACAAGGTCGCGAAAGGCCCGAACGTGTACTGACTGGGACATGCTCTGCCGCATTGGCTGCTGTTTGGGGGGCATTCAGAAGAAACCAATGCCGAATTGCTACGATTGACGGCAGCTTGCGCCGCTGTCGAACACTTTCTCGCGAGGCCTTTGGGACTTGAGAGGAGCAGTCGATGATTCACGGTTAATCTATTGCGCCCTGGTACTTGAAGTGGGGCGTCGCTACGCGTAGCCAAGATCGTAGGTTGCCCTGTGCTGAACTGAAAAACGGTACATATTTCAATGGGGTTTACTGCCCACTCTCTCTGTCGAACTGCGATTAGATCGCAACTCGAACCGAATGTCGGTATCGGTGGTTGCGCCTCCCCGCAACTAGTTGCCAAGCCCTTGAAATCAGATCGATTTCAAGGGCTTTTCATCGTTCCATCTCTATGCTCAATTTTCGCTCGTGGAAGCGATGTGGAAGCAGTGAGAGGTAGGTCGCAGCGCAAGTTGGCGATGGCGTGATGACTCAATTGTGATTGCAGGTCGATCGCGAGACAGCAGCTCAGCTCCGGTTTTAGCCCCAGACTCTGTCGGCACCCATCCCTTCTCGAACGCATTTCCTAAGACCGTCGCTGGTCCTCTCAAGGCTGAAACAGGGGTTCGATTCCCCAAGAGAGCGCCAGTGATTTCAAGCACTTGGCTGCTTTCTCAAGCCTTTTGCGCGGCGCTTCTCGAACTTTTCTCCAACAGCCGAATGCAACCTCGCGTCGAAGGCCGCTGCTCTGGAACAGCGGCCTCCCCGGGTTGCAATAAAACCGAAATGAAATTGCTTAGCCAGCCCCGGTGCTGAAGAGGATCCCCCCGCCGCCAGTTCCGGCTTTCACATATGCTAATCCTGCCAATGATAAAACTAAGTCCGAGGTCGCTATGGGCAGCAAAATTTGGAACTGGGGAGCCTGCAAGATATTTCTCCGCAATGTTGAGGTTGACTGTCGGTTTAGCCGCTCTTGCGGGTTCGCTGTTTCTATTCGAAGTCTGGCTTTCGCAGCGCGAGATCGAGAAAGGCGTCGAGCGGCTCCAGAGCTACGAAATCCCGCATACTCCCCGACGCGAGTGAGTGCCGAAACCTAGATCGCGTCCAGCATTCTAGACCTACAGGACCTCGGTCGGCTTCTACGATCTCGCGATCCCGGTGCCATCGATGAAGGCGGCGCTGGAAGCCTGGAGCGCCGGCAGCAACCTCTTCCATCAGGGCATCAACAATGAGAGGGACGATCCCGAGGTGGTCTCCTCGACCATGGCCGACTTCCCCGATGCTGACCCGGTGACCCTTCTTTTCGCCAGCTGGTTGGTCATTGGAGGTCATCTCGAACGGCTGCCGGTATCGGAGACTCGTCTGCAGACCAAGGCGTCTTCCTCGCGACGCCCCAGTTCAGAGGCCGGCCGATCCGGACCGGGTAACGCCGCGACAAGGTGACATCGATGCAATGGGCCGATGTTTCAATCAATGACATGTGAACGATCCCGCAGAGACCCGCGAGAATGACATGCAGGCGAGTTGCTGTTGCCCGCGCTGCGCCTGAGATCGTCAAGGCGCAGCCTCTCGGCGACAACCCGCACATTTTCGCTGGTCGCGGCGACCGCCCGATCAATGGCCTAGCAAGAGCAAGCGGGCCTTT
Organism: Bradyrhizobium sp. CCGUVB23; assembly: GCF_024199885.1. Taxonomy (NCBI): domain Bacteria; kingdom Pseudomonadati; phylum Pseudomonadota; class Alphaproteobacteria; order Hyphomicrobiales; family Nitrobacteraceae; genus Bradyrhizobium; species Bradyrhizobium sp. CCGUVB23. The sequence continues at coordinate 1,108,409 of NZ_JANADQ010000001.1, read as the reverse complement.
GACGCCAAGCTGCCGGGTGTGTCGCGCCATGGGTGTTGCATGAACTGCGGAGAACCGCGCGCTGACGTCGCGGTGGCGTGCGTCCCGATATTGCCGAGCGCATGCTCTGGCATGTGCAAGCGAATCCTCTGAGCCAATGCCAGGCTCGAACAAGCCACGCTGCTCGCCCATGCGAACCATGGCCATCCGCGTGCCCGAGTATCGACAGGCTACTGGCGCAGGATTGACGAGGACCGCTGCTGAGCTCGGCGTCGCGCTCGATCCCCGTCCTGTTTCCATTGACCGAGCAGCGCGCGTGCCTCACTTCTCTCCGCCTCGCTTCGCTGACTGTCGGGATGCAAGCATTTCATGAGCTTGCCGTAAGTCGCGAACGTCATGATGCCCTTCCGCAAACAGTTGGACGCGATCCCTGGCGAGAGCGGCGCCATGCTTGTCTGAATCTACGACCACAAGCCATGGCATGAAGTCGTGTGGATCTACCGTCGTCACGCTCAGGAGGGATTTGGAGCCATCATGAACCCGCGAGATGCCGCATGTCGGCTATAGTTCACGCTGGCAGCCACTCGATAGGAAATGGGGTGCATCGCCCAAACGGCGGAGTCGCGCATCTGGGATACGTACTGGCATCGAGTAATTGTAATCAGTGCGAGCCGGCACTGTCCGTGCACGCAACCATATCGCCGGGAGATCGTCGTCCCGCTTCTTGCGGTGGAACAAACACCGCCAAGTATCTACCATCGCCTGCGAGCTGGTACGTGGTGAGGAAACTCATTTGCAGGGATTCCTGGCGGGGTCAGGTATAACCCTCGTCTGGAATTTCACACCATACATGGTCTCGGTCGCCTGTGAAGGCGAGGTCAGCAGGGGCTCGTTATTCCGGTGAATGAAGGAGCGCGCGTCCCTCACGAACGCCGTCGTCAGCACCGCACCAGCACCGATCAGAAATCCACGTCGTGATTGCAGCATAAAAAATCCTCCGAGATGGCACACGCATCTGGAGGACTGGCGACCTACTGTTGCCCTTGCGGGCCACATCGTCGTGCCACCGTTGCCGGTCTAAGGCTGGTTGGCGGGACCGTCAGGTCCTCTCAGGATGCAGACTTATAGATAGCGCATTTGCAAACCATGTCAAATTCCAGATCGCCGCGTGAGACGCTCCAAGATGGGCCAGATCGAATTCGAAAAGAGAAAGAGGCCTGCGGGTCGTACGCCTCTCATCATGCCGCGCGATGGCTTGCTTCGCCAATCTGTGGCCTTCGTCTTATCTCCAGCGTCTAGCACTCTTGGTAATTTCTCCGAGGAGTGACAGGAGGCCAAGCCGCTATATTGGCTAAACCAAACCGTTTAGGATCTGTACGATCCGCGTTTTCGGAATCGCAGCGATTCATTTTTGCGGTGACCGTGTGTGCAGGACCAATGCGTCATGCCTCCAGCCTGTCGGCACCTCCACCGTTCGGCGGGGTAACGGTGGTTGCACTTGCGCCGTGGTTGTTTCCTCTCAGCTGGGGTAGAATAATCGCGACGGTGGTGGAGGTCGCGCGTGGTCAGGAAGATGGCGGAGAACGGCACCTACTATCACGAGCCGCCCTACACCGAAGAAGAGGAAGACGAGTTCTACCGGCGCGTCGGCGGCGCCAGTTCGCTCACGATCGCTCACCGTCCTGCTTCAACGCCACAGCCCCACCTGCAAAAGTCGCCGCCACCGAGGGACCAATGACTGTTTACGACCCTATCGTTCCGAGGACCGCCGAAGAGATCGAGCTGGAAGACACGATCTCCGATTTGGTCTATCGCTTGAGCCACGCGCAAGAGGGCAGCGCCGAATACAAGTTTATCGAACGTCAGCTCACCGGCATCTTCCACGGCAGCCAGCTTGGCGGCCTCATCATCGAAGAATTCGAGATGAGCGGCGAGATAGCAGTGCCTCGACGCCGTTAGCGGCTGTGGCCGGACTGATCGGCCAGACTGCCCATCACGCCACCAGTGAGTACACGCTACGGCTAACAGCTCTGGCGGCCGTCGCGGTGGACATCTATCGCTGAAGGGGGTGGGGGACCCGGGGGCGTTCAGCCGGGAGCGCGGCATGGTGATCTGATGGAAGGGCAGGTCCTTGCTCGAGCTGTAACAGGGACGAGAGCGGCAGGGTCGCCAGGTTCTTTCCCTGGTTGATCAGCATCTGCGCCTGATTTTGCAATGACGTGATCTGGTTGCGCTACGACGGGGGGCAGGGGACTCCCTCAATCAAACCGGCCAGCAGATCGTTAGACGCAATCTCAACATCCAGCCGACGCTGACCATTCGACCGGGATTTCCGGTGCAGGTCATCGTCAATCGCGATCTCGTGCTCGAACCGTATGGGGGCTAGCAGCATGGCCAAACTCAAACTCGGGGCGCTCACCGACGACAAGCCGGTCAAGGTCACACATGAGCTGCCGGCGAGCGTACACCGAGACCTGATCGCCTATGCCGAGTTACTTGCGCGCGAGAGTGGTCAGCCCATTGGCGATCCGGTCAAACTGATCGCCCCCATGTTGACGCGCTTCATGGCAACGGATCGGGCCTTTGCAAAGCTTCGCGCACACATCAAGTGACCCTGCACTCGCATTGTCAGACGAAGAAGAGAAGCCAGAGCAACAGGCCAGTGACGACCAGCGACCATGTGATCGCCGCAGCAAGCAGCCAGCCGTCCAGCCCCCAACCTCGCGCCGGTCGTTCCAGCATAGGCCTTACACGGTTTTTTGCCTTAGGAGAAAGTGATCCGAGGCCGTTCTTTCCCTTGTGATTTGCGTGGGCAACGCTCCGATGTCTCCAGCTTCGGTGCTTACAAGCTGGCGCTCGTACTCGCGTTTGATCAACCGCCAGCAAGGGCAGGAGCTTTGCGCCAGTCGAAAAGCGTCACGTATGACAAGCCGACCGCGCATCATTTCGATGAGCCCCTCCTTTCTGAGTAGAATAAGGCTCTCGGTCACCCCCGCGCGGCGCACGCCGAGAAGTTGAGCGAGCACTTGGTGGGTAAGTGGAATGTCGTCAGATTGCAAGGCATCGCGTGCGAGCAGCAACCATCGCCCAAGACGTTGCTGTAACGGATGGACCGTATTGCATGCGCCTGATTGAGCGGTCTGAACCAAGACCGACGCAACATAGGCATGCACCACGGTGCGAAACACGGGCAGCACAGCGAGTGCCTGCTGATTCTTTCTAGACTTGAGCCGCTTGTGGCAACGCAAGCGGCCTCTTTTCGCTCGGATTCTCGGCGCGAGAGATACGGGTTCCGGCGTGCGCGTCTGTGTCCTGATTCCCACACTGCGGTTGGAAAACGCGTCTGCGTGTCGCTTTCGAACAGACAAGTCAAATCCGTTCGGTTCAACTGCTCCTACCGGAATCAGTCATCGGCGGCGAGGCGAAATGGATCGTTCCCCGATAACTGACATGTCGCGCGACAAAAATGTCGAGCGGTGCAAGCAACGGGCTTCGCTTATCACGACCGCGGCGATCTTAAAAACGCGGTCGCGTTTGTCAGCGATATGCGCGCCCGTCCCGATTGCGAGTTGCCACGCCACTTGGCAGCGCTTGGCGTTTTTCTGCTGATGGAGAACGATGCGCTCGGCTGGAGGACGCTGATCGAAGGATTCAGGTGATGATCACCTCTCGGTAGGGCACCGGAACGAACACAGCGGCAGCCCAATTTACAGTGACGGTTTTTCCCAGTCGAACCTTGAGCAACCCTATGCTGGCCTTCTATTTGCCCATACTGATCAGTCTAGGAATACTGGAAGTCGTGAAAGCAAACATGAGCGCAAGTGGATCGCTAACGGTCCGACGCATAAACCGATCTGCGACAGATCCAGGGCATCTTCGCAATGATGATGTCCTGAATCATACGCGACATCGGGAAGCCGTCCTCGACACTTGAGAGCCGAGAGGCCGCTGATTCCAAGAAACTCACAAAACGCCTGCGGCGTCGGATATGCCGATGCGCGGCGGATCGCCCGCATTCTTATTGCTGTTGGGGCGAATCGGCCTTCTCGTTCAGATTCTGTCATGGCTTAGGACTCGGACTTCACCTTCGCGGAGATCGCGGCGAGCGTATCAAGATAGCTGGCAATCTCGCGCAAGGCCTCTTCTCGCTCGGATCCTGGTGGCAGCTTACGAACTTTAGCAAGCAGTTGTTCGGCGAGTTCTAACAGGTCGCGAAGATCAGCCTCAGTCATTGCCTCGCCCTCAACCCGGAGTCTCGACGGCGCGACGGATGTTTCCGTAACCGGAGGGCGAGCGCAAGGGAAGTCGCTACGGTTTGTTGGGTGGTTCGGGTGGTGCAACCGGCGCCGTGGGCTCGGCGGCCGGTGTGCTACCCCTGAGCTCTGACGGGGCGGCACAATCGCCCGCCCAAATCTTGGTGCCTTTAACGGTGCCGACCAGTTTGCAACCCATTGGCGCCTGTGGCTTGGCCTGCGCCGCCGCCGGTCTTTTGGCCGCTTTCGGTGGAGGACTCTGAGCAAACGCACTCGTTGCAAACAAAATGGCGAGAAGTCCGACCGCTACCTTCATCATCTTTTGCCTTCGCTCGGCCTCTACGACAACATTAGAAATCAGGCGCATGCGCCATTTGTCGGTTTTCCGGACGATCCTTTACGTCCAAGCTCACTGTGACAAGAGGGCGCTGGTTGCGAACGGGTCGCCTGGAGGGTCGCATGGCGCGTAAAGATATGGCGGAAAGGCCGAATGTCGAATCGGTTCTCGTACACGAACGAGGCAACGTGCTCGAATGGCACGACCTTGAATGCGAGCCTGAGCCAAGCCATTCAGCCGCCCAACGGTTGGTGCGTGATCGCCCGGTGGAATTCTGGCAGGGAGCAAGACGCATTACGCGGCCGAGCCGCGCGAACGATAGCGGCGGCCCTAGCTCATCCGGGGGAACATCGGCCTGAGGATGGGCACCGCGCTTGCCGCAGGCACCCATCAATTCTGGATGCTTGGAGGGTTGAATACGGACAGTTCGCCCAGCAACCAACCAGAATCCCCAAACGTTGACGGGTATCACCGCGCTGCCGTTGGTATCTATCGGTGATGAGAACGCCCGATCGCGCTCCCGCCTTAATCAAATAAGGGAGTAGCGCCATGTGGCCGCGACGACCTATCAACCAATCATCGGCACTTGAAGACCGACTAGCGGAAGAGGCAATCAATCTTCGCAAGCAAGCCGAAGGCATGCCTCCTAGCATTCGTCGCGAGGAGCTTCTGCAGAAGGCGCGCCAAGCCGAAAACGCTGGGCACGTGTTTGGGTGGTTGCGATCCCCAGGTTCGCAGCCGCCAGAGTAAGCTCAACGGTAGTCTGCGCAGAACACGCTCAGCCCGTACTGCGAGCTCAAGGACACGATTTTATGGGCCATCTTGCCGGGCCGGCATCGCGGGCCGGAGAAGTTTCTGCCAAGTCGATGCCGCTGGCGATCTCGACCAGCTTCCGCGCTGCGGCTTCCGGGCTGGGGAAGAGACGTTCGGCAGTGAGCTTCATGAGGAAGATGCCCATCATGGTCGGCTCTGATCCGCCCCCGAGGATCGCGCCGCGCTTGCCGCAAGGTCCCGTGGGACGACATCAGGCCCGCCGGTTCACGCTAGCCCCCTTTGTTTCGCCAGATTTATGGCACCATCCTTTCACGTTTCGAATTATGGGGAGAAGCGACGTGGCTACAGGGACGGTGAAGTGGTTTAACGCAACCAAAGGTTATGGATTTATTCAACCCGACAAGGGCGGCAAGGACGTATTTGTCCATATCTCGGCCGTTGAGAAGGCCGGACTGAGCAGCCTCAACGAGGGTGCGAAGGTAAGCTACGAAATAGTTTCGGACCGCGGCAAAGAATCCGCTGGAAATCTTCGGGTTGGTTGATTGGCGAAGTGCCCGCCAGCGTGCTGGCGGGCACTCACTCACATCACTCTTCGATCACATCATTTTCGAAGGCGATGCCCTCCGAGTCGTTCTCCTCGAACCACTTTTCCGCGGCATCGACTGTCACGAAGATCTTGATGTGCTCTGCGTCGCCGACCTGCTTGGCAGTCTTGACGTAGACGAAGACGGTCATTGATCCCTCTTCAGTTTGCGCCGGCCCCAAATGCGGTTTTTTTCTTCGGATTGAACGCTGGGACGTCGTGCCGGTGCAAGGCCCGCATGATGCCGATGCGGGCGAACACGGTCACCGCCTTGCTCGGGCCACCAGGATCAGCGCTTCAAATGCCGTCTGCCAGTTTTTCCCAAGTTCAGTAGAGAGAGAACGGCTCCAGCGCGCGGGGCTGGCTGAAAGCGAGCCGGAGCCGTCCATCTGCGCACCGCCGAACGGATATTGATCTGCTGAGTGTCCAACGGAGCACAGAGCAAAGGGCCGCTGCGTTTGGAGCGGCGGCCCTTTCACCGGGGTTGCAATAGGAACTCCGAAACTGCAATCGCTTAGCCAGCCCGGTAGCGTAGATCATTCGACAGATGCCCGCGTCAGCAAATAACAAAAATGAATCTGAGCCCGCGATCCGTAAGTACCTCTTTCGGGGTAACGCTACTGGTCATGAAATTTAATCTGCCCTGTGTCGACTAGTGGACTCTCTCGATGCACGGGCCGAGCGGCGGTATTATTGGCGTCTGCTCTGTCCTCATCACGAGGGCGTTGTGATGATCAGGGTGCCCGTTGTCTTAGCTGCCGCCGTCATGCGCGTGGAGTGAGTGAATCGGGGGTCGATCAGCACGGAAGGAGCCTCGCACATGCTGAGAGCTGTTTTGATTGCGACTTCCGTCGCCATGGCAATGCCCTGTTTTGCCCAGCAAGTCCGGGTCATCGCTGGCGACATCCAGCACGTCTATGGTCCCGGCGGCGAACTCCTCGACAATGCCGAGTTGCAAGCACAGAACCGGCGCGCCTGGGAGCGCATGCAGACTGAAAAGCAGATCGCGATTGAGCGCCGCCAAGCCGAGATTCAGATGCAACAACTCAAGCTTCAGGAATCCGCTCTCGCCTATGCCCCTTACTCCGACGCTCCCATGGTGGACCCATATGGCGGCTGGTGGGCCGGCGGCGGGTTCATCGGACCCGCCCGAGGCAAAAGGATCCGTGGCTCGCCCAGGATCGGCGCTCGTCGCTAGTGGTGCATGAACTGGCGCCAATTGCCGTTCCACCTTGGGACGCTGGGGCGATAAGTCTGACTTAGCGGGTTCATGGTCCTTCCCCAGAGTTATTTCCCGTTCTCCTTCAGCGCTCTCGGGGCGACCACTGTCGCCATTTCGGCGTTTCTGATCTTGTCTAACTGGATCAGGCCGCCTGCCCATTTATCAGCCGCACATAGGTCCCGCTCTCGTGCAGCTCGAGCCAACTGCGCTCGACTGCGTGCTTGATCCCGGCGCCGAACTCAGGGCCGCTGGCCTTCAGCGTGTAGAGGAACGTAGCGTTGATCTTCTCGATATGGATTCGACCGTCCTGGACGGCTTCGATGCAGGCGGCGAGCTCGACGAGCTTTCGCGCTGCGGCTTCCGGGTTGGCGTAGGGTCGTTCGCAGGTAAGCTTCATGAGTCCTCGCTCACGGGGGTTTGGTTGCATATCCTTCCCGGTCAAGCAGATGCGAGCCGTTCTAAGTCGCTCTATTCCTCTTCGACGTTCGCGACCCTGCCGCAGGGCAAGCACCTGTACACGCGTATGCGGGGCCTGTTGTTGATCGCCGGCAGTACGCCCAACGGCGTCATTTCGCGCCCATACGCCTCGCAAACCGGAACTTGGGATTCGCCGTTGGAACCCTTTGGCATCCCTCTAAGTTTGCCCGAGTTCCATTCCGGTTCTTATCCGGGAAACTACGGAACTCTGCGGTGATGTTGCTAGCTATACTGACGTTACCACCTACCGAGTCGAGTCGGGGAATGGCGAAATCGTCAAAGCTTGTCGCGGCAAGAAAGGGGCGGGTGCTCGTCGTGAGACGTCGAAGCGATCGGCTCTGGATGTTTCCAGGCGGGCGCAAGCGCGTAGGTGAGAGCGAGAGGAAATGCCTTCGCCGAGAGATCAGCGAAGAGCTGCCCAATCTTAGGCTTGGGTCTGTGAAGCTCTGGAAGGAAGTGAACGCGAAGAACCCCCGATCTGGCCGAAAGATGAGCGACGCGATCTTCGTGGCTAAGTCGGTTTCCGGTCGCCTAAAGATCGGCGACAAGAAAGAGATCGACAAGGCTGCCTGGCGCAAGCCCCGTGGTCTCCGGCTGACCCCCACCTCGCGGTACATCCGGGACAAGCTATTTCCGTCCTGAGCGCACTGACCAAAGCGAACCTCATCGGTATCCCATGGCTGGGATCACAGGCTCGTTCCAGTTGAAGTCCGGCCGAACGTCGGCCCCACGCAGACCGCAAGCGGAGCAGACGAACCGCGGCTCGATGTCGGACAGCCGCGTATCGTCGGGCCAGCAATCGGCGCTCAGGGCCACGTTGTGGCTGCAACGATAGTCGGCGCAATAGACCAGGACGCCGCGCACGCCCATCTGGCGCATCTCGCCGAAGGTGATCTTTTGGGGTCGGGCTGCGAGCATTATTTCGACTTCGCCTTCAGCCCGATCCGAAGAGGCTAAGGCGTCCATCCCAGACTCATTTCGGCTATCGTCGCGATTGCGGCGACGGCGGCTCTGGCTCAGGCCTACGATCCAGAATGACGGCGCGGCGAGGCCGCGGACCCCGGCCATACGGCTGATTGTAGAGCCTTGATAGGCTGAGTCGGCTGACACGGGTCGCGGGGCCGCTGATCGCAACCGAATGGCTGCAGTGGCAGTCCGCGCAATGGCGCATTTCGCCGAAGCTGATCTTGGTCGGGCGGTCGGACATCGCCCATCATTCCGCCGATCCCGGTCAGAGTGAAGTAGCGACGGCTGTTTGCTGGCGCTGGCGAATTCACTGGCGTGTTGTCGTCGCGCGCAAAAAAAAATCACAGCGCGGCTGAACCTACGATATTGCGGGAAGGTTCGCGTTGTGCGTTAAATGAATACGTTGCGGACTTGCCTGCTCGCGCAGGCAACGCGACCACTCTTCCAAATCCAAATGTCTAACAAAGTCACCCCTTGAGGGAGGGAATACCTATGGCACCAGACGAACCCGATCAGACCACCCCGAGCGTGGAGCCAACCGCCGAGGCGACGCCTAGCCCGGCCATCGAGGTCGCGCCCGAGCAGGAGCCCGCCGTCTCTGCGGAGCCGGTCGAGGCCCCGGCCGTGGCCGAGCCCGAGCAGGAGCCCGTCATCTCTGCGGAGCCGGTCGAGGCCCCGGCCGAGCCCGTAGGCGAGCCGCCGGCCGAGGGCGAGCAGCCCGCGTAACTGATTGCGAGGAAATTTGCGAACTCACCGGGCTCGGCTGCGCGGTTTGTCCGGCGGCTGAGCCCGCTTTGATGCAACAGTTCGATTTTCGATGGCTGGCGCGACCGGCCTGCGTTGTGATTTTATTGAGCTTTCCCCGCCGCCAGCAAAGCAACTGTTCGAACAATGCTCGTTTGCGGACAGTTGGGCCGCCAGCGTGACGACTGCGTTTTGGTGATGCCGAGGTCGGCGGGAGTAGCAGCCTGCGACTTCAAAACCGGATTGCGGTTCCGGAAGCGAGATGACACTCATGCGCTGGGGCATGCCACCGCCGCCGCGCACGGGTGGGCCGCCGGTCACCAACATCCGCAACACGTCGTCACCGCACTGGCGCGGCTGGCTGAAGCCCGAGAACCGCTGCCTTGTGCCATTCAACAGCTTCGCCGAATACGCGCCGGAGCCGAACCCTGAGACCAAGAAGAATGTCGTCTGGTTCGCCCTGAATGATGACCGGCCTCTCTGCGCGTTTTTGGGCATCTGGACCGAGTTCAGGGGCGACCGAGGAACCAAGTCCAAGCCGATCCCCGGACCGCATCAGGTCTACGGCCTCCTGACGACGGCGCCGAATGCGGTCGTCGCGCCGATCCATCCAAAGGCAGTGCCGGTGATCCTGACGACCGATGAGGAGCGCGACGTTTGGAAGGCAAAGGCACTGCAGCGGCCACTGCCGGATAAGGCGCTAATGATCGTTGCGCGCGGAGCCGACAAGGAAGATAAAGTCGCAGCATAGATGGATCGCAGGGACAGCGATGGATGGGCTTTCGGTCGTGGGGCAAGATGGCACATCTTAATGGATGGCACCGCTTAGGGATTGTTCTTTCGATTGCCTGGCCTTCTTCCTCCCGATGATCGCGTTACCAGTTCTTGCAGCCGAACTGCCCGGCCAAACAAGCGTCATTGACGGCGACACCCTCGAACTCCACGGCACGCGCATCCGGCTCTGGGGCATCGATGCTCCGAGAGCAGTCAGATTTGTCGAGGGGACGTAGCCTTGGATATCGATGCGGAGCGAAGGCGGCCAACGAATTGGCGGCATTCATCGGTAGTCGGCCCGTTTCATGCACGCCGATGAGCCTCGACGGTTACGGGCGCACGGTCGCTTCATGTGCGGTCGGCGGCGCCAAGGGATTTTGCGAAAGCGCTTAGGAGCGATGAGTTTGAGTTGCGCCCGGCTGTTAGCCACCGGACCGATGCAGATCCACGGCCTCAGCTAACCGGTCCGCTGCTTGCCCGGCACTCGGCATGGACTGCTTTTCGGAAGGCAGCGAGCCGACAGAATTGACTGTCAGCCCCGTACCAGCGGCGAGAACAGCTATCACAATCGCAGCGAGATATTCGGTCCTCATAGGGATGGTTCCTCCATTTGTGCGGTGCCCAGAGCGCGCGTTCAGAACACCCCGATCAAGGCGAAAAAGCCGATTTCGATTAGGAAAGTGACGGACATGATGGCGACCGTAAGAAACGCGTCGCGCACCGATATGGCAGCCATGGCATGCCTTCGCCTCGGGCAGCCCCATCGATAAATTCACCTATGATAAAAAAGATTCGGTTCCGCCGGATCGGTGCAAGTACCTTCCGCGTTATGACGGCGGCGGCGGCAGGGAACAAATAACGAAGCTGTGCCCATCAAGCCAACGGTGGCAGCCATGGCGAAGCCCCTTCCGCCACAAGACCCTCACCTAACCGAAGCTTTAGAACTCGACCATTGTCGGGCGATCTGCGAGGAGATCGGTGTGCGGCTTCAGCATAGCCTCGCGCGCGACACCTCACTGGTACCGACGTGCCTACGAAAATTGGTTGATCGGATCGCTGAACTGGAAGGCAACGCGCCTCCACACATTCCCGACTGCGAGGACGAGCCACCAGCCTGGGAGCGTTCGAAGCGCGGGCGGAGATTTTGGTGGTTCCCCTAAAAGAGGGACGGCCATAGAAATTCGTGAACTATGATCGCCAACGCTCGCACACCGGGCCGCGCGACTGGATCGCAAGCCACGCGGCGAATAGAGGTGAGCGCCGCCCGCGACTAACAGGGGTTCTCTTCGTGGCATCCGCCGCTCCAATTCTCCGGCGGTCCCGCGCGGGCTCGCCGAAGGTTCAATAGCACACCTCCGCGAGATCACCGACGAGACCGGAGCGCGCCGCTTAGGAGCAACACAACGCTCCCATCCCGCTTCCCGCCTCATCGCTGGGGCATCCGTTGTGACTACTTTGATAGGTCAGCCATCCCCACTGGAAAGCGGTTGAGCGCGGGCGCATAATCTTTCGATGGCGACAATTGTCAGATGTAACAATTGCGGCGCTGAGTACCACCGTACAGCCGAGAAATTCCTGGTGCCGCACACCAGTCATGCATCCTGTACGATTTGCGGTGACACGCTTGAATATTGGGTGGACGACACTCACCTCGCCATATTCGAATTGGTCAGGCGTGCGGACGAAAGCCCCCAGGGCGCGGCCAAAACGCAGAGTTAACTCGAATGGCGCTTGCCCCTCCGCCCATGTTCGCTGCCACTGTTCTGCGAGTTTAATCCAAAGCGGGACACCGATCCTCTCTTGAGCCCGTGCATGCCGGGCTCGGCAGGCAACCGCGCTCCCGGCTGCACGAACGCGTCAACATCGCGTGCCCCCGAACGTGATGACATGCTCGGGCGAAGTCCCTGACTGGCTGGCATGCGGTCGATTGCCAACCGCAGGCCGAGCAGTGCCTGCGGCGAGGTGTCGGGCCGGAAATCGATCATGGTGCCCTGCGCCTCAGCGGCGAAGATCAACGCGACCTCGCGCCGCTCGACGGCGAGCATGTCGCTGAGCACCTGCGCCTCCTGCACCTCGCGCTGCTCGCGCGTCAACGCCGCGCCGTCGTCAGCGGCATCGTCGATGGCTTTGTCGAGCTTGGCGATGAGCTGGTCGCCCCAGAGCCACGCGATAAGACCAACCGCATCATGCGTCTCGCCGAAGGCCACCGCGCCGGGCGAATTTGCGTTGTAGATGCTTGCCGTCAGTCGCGATGTCGCGAACTGGATTGGTTGACCAAATTCAATCGCTGCATCTGCGTTCGGTGCCGCAGCCTGCGCCAGCGCGGCAACCTGATCGCGCATCTCGCGTTTCGCCACGGCTTCGTGACTCGGCGGGGCAGTTGTTCAATGGCAAATCAACCTACCGGCTACGTGTCCCAGCCGATGTTCCGGCAAGAGAGTAGACGCTCCATCCTTCAAGTCTGAGCGTGTTCCTAAGAGCCCAGTGAGTCTCCTGGGATCACGCTAGATGGTCCCCGCAATTTCGCAAATCATCCGATGATCCATCGCCCTGTGTGGATATCGAATTTCACCAAGCCTTCGTCTCGCATTTTCAACAGGAGGTCTTGGCAAGCTTCTTCATTCACGACATTGGCGCGTTTCATGACCTCGCGCACTTTGAGCGGGTTCTCGCGGAGCGCACTCAGGATATTTTCTCGATCATTCAGCACGACTAGACTCCTACCGTCATCAAGCGCGCTAAATCACTGAGAATACGAAAGCTGATCTTCCGTAACGACTCGCTCGATATTCTCCGACTTGCTCTTGATGCGGTATCTAAGACGTCCATCTGCCTCGATGGGCATAAGTTGAACGATGGTGTAAATCATAGGTGAATCAGTTGCGGCACGTCCTTGTGGACGTTGGGGCTGGTGGCGAACGTCTTGGTTCAGCTTATAGGCATATGACATGTGTCTACCTCTAAAAGTTACGGCCGCTCTAGCGTGGACCATGCCGTGATGCAATGCATCCACGGTTGAGGATGCGCTGGATGGTCTTTGCTTGTGGCGAAAAGTCCAGCAAAATGCTGCCGCGGCTAATCAGTTTGGTGGCGGCTGTGGTCTCCAAGACACATATGCCGAGACACACTTTTTCGGCAACGGCATCAGCAAGCTCGTGTTCACGATCTTGTCTGCGGTCGAACCATTCGACTCGTCCCCTCGTCGTCCAGCCCGGAGAGGCAACGTGTTCTTCGATTATATTCGGACTTGAGTGTCGTGAGGAGACTAGCCGTCGAACTCAAAGCCGCGAAGGCGCTTGGCGGCGACGCAATGGGCGCCGACCCCGAAAGAGCGGGAGTAACGGCCCCGCATCGCCCGAACCCTTCCGTGCGTCTGGACAATGTCGCGGCCGCCGAGTTAATCTTCGCCGATGGACAACATCAACGTGCGCAGCATCCTCGCCGGCGAGGCGCCGAACGATGCACCGGTGACTGTCAGGGGCTGGGTGCGCACCCGACGCGACTCCAAGGCGGGTATCTCGTTCGTCCACCTTTCGGACGGCTCGGCGTTCCACCCAGTGCAGGTGGTCGCACCCAACACGCTACCCAACTATGCCGACGAGGTGCTCAGGATCACCTCCGGCTGCGCCGTCGAGGCGACTGGCCTAATCGTGCCGTCGCCTGCCAAGGGGCAGCCGTTCGAGATGCAGGCGAATGCGATCAAGGTGATCGGCTGGGTCGACAACCCGGATACCTACCCGATCCAGCCGAAGCCGCACACCATGGAGTTCCTGCGCGAGGTCGCGCACCTCCGCCCGCGCACCAACGTGATCGGCGCAGCGACGCGCGTGCGCCACACGCTCGCGCAGGCGATCCACCGCTTCTTCGACGAGAACGGCTTCTTCTGGGTCAACACGCCGATCATCACCTCGTCCGACGCCGAGGGGGCGGGCGCGCTGTTTCGCGTGTCGACCCTCGACCTCGCCAACCTGCCGCGCACGCCGCAGGGCAAGATCGACTTCGCCCAGGATTTCTTCGGCCGCGAGGCGTTCCTCACCGTGTCCGGCCAGCTCAATGTCGAAGCCTACTGCCTCGCGCTCACCAAAGTCTACACGTTTGGGCCGACCTTCCGCGCCGAGAACTCCAACACCAGCCGCCATCTCGCCGAGTTCTGGATGATCGAGCCGGAGATCGCGTTCGCCGATCTCTCCGACAATGCGACGCTGGCCGAGCGGCTCCTGAAGTACACTTTCGAGGCGCTGCTCAAGGAGCGGCACGAGGATCTCGCCTTCTTCGACGAGCGGGTCGAGAAGGGTCTGGTGGCGAAGCTCGAAGGCATCGTCGCATCCGATTTCGTGCGCATGGATTACGGCGAAGCGATCAAGGTGCTCGAAGGCGCCAAGGAGAAGTTCGAGTTTCCGGTGCGCTGGGGCGTCGACCTGCAGGCGGAGCACGAGCGCTATCTCACCGAGAAGTACGCCAAGAAGCCCGTGGTCGTGATGCACTACCCGAAGGACATCAAGGCGTTCTATATGCGGGTGAATGACGACGCAAAGACTGCCGCCGCCATGGACGTGCTGGCGCCCGGCATCGGCGAGATAATTGGCGGCAGCCAGCGCGAGGAGCGGCTCGACATGCTCGATGCACGGATGACGCAACTCGGAATCGACCGGGAGCACTACGGCTGGTACCGCGACCTGCGCCGCTACGGCTCGGTACCGCACGCCGGCTTCGGCCTCGGCTTCGAGCGCACGCTCGCCTACGTCACCGGGCTTTCCAACGTGCGCGACGCGATCCCGTTCCCGCGCACTCCGGGGCATGCGAAGTATTGAGGTGTCGCGCGACCGCCTGCGCGGCCCGCTTTCATCGTTGCGGCGGATGAATTAGCGTTGCATCGCAATGCGGGTTTCGAGTGTGACCCCTCCCAACACACACAATCCGGCTCGGCCTCGACATCGGCGGGACGTTCACCGACGTGGCGCTCGAGAACCCCGGCTCGATTGAAGCCCAGTGATCACCGCAGATGCAACCGGTCGAGCAGCCTTGCCACCTTCCTGCCATGCCAGCGGCCACCGTGCGGCGTCGCGACCTTCCGTCTGGTCAGTTCGTAAGCGATCTTCTCGACAGGCAGGTGGCGAAATTCGATCAAGTTCAGCCGCAGCGTCTTTGCATATTGCGCCTGTTCTCCTTCGCCAGCTCGGCATCGCTGGCGGAGAAGGAGCGCCGCAACATCGATCCGAACCAAACAAGCGCTCGCGGCTGCCAAGGCGCGCGGCGTCCAGCTCAGCTAGTGCTAGCTAGTTCAGGTTTGCCACGAACGCGTTGATCGCGTCAGCTCCTTGTTTTGGCTGTTGGCACATCCACCAATGACCCTTCCAAAACGGCGACCTTTGCCTGGGCTCGCTCGGCAGAACGGCGCGCGAGCGTCTCGCCGCCGCAGTAGGAATCTTCCGTCGCGATCAATGCCAAGCCTGGTTTAACGGCTGCTCGTGGCAAGCCGGTGCCGAAGTCGCGCATGACTGGTTGAGCGGCCGATCTGTACAGCGCAGGGATTGCCCTGCCCATGTCCGCGTTCGCAAGCGCCCGGCAAGAGCGCAGACCCCGCGACATCTAATGACGACTCGGCAGCACCGATCACCACCCGTTGAAAGAGGAGCGCCACACTCATGGTCATCTCCATTATTCTCTCGGCGCGATCACGGACGCCATCAACCAACACCTGGCAGAACCGTTGTCTCGTTTATTTTATATCAATGAAGAGAAGCCACAGCATGTGAAGCAGCTCACTTTCTTGAGGAGGTGAGCTGATCTTCGGATTCTGTCGAATCGATTTTGTTTTCTATAGCTCACACGAGCCTGTTAATTTTGGATTCGATCAGAACGTCAATGCCTCGCCATTCACGTGTGACGAGCGCATCTGTGAAATCAGCCAAAACGAGGTTGAGGGTACCCATTGGCGGTTCCGGGTACATTTTCCAGGGCGCGCCTCATGAGAGACTTTAGGAATGTGTCACCCAGACCATGGCTTTCATGCGGGCGGAGAAGAAATGCCAGAAAGTTGGAAGCGACGTGATAAAATCACGGTAACAAGAGGGAGAATGCTGCCATGTCCGATGATGATATGAAAGCTGAGCTCGAACGCCTCCGCAGAGAGAACGAGACTCTCAAGAAAGGAGCGTCCGAAGGCGTCCGTATGAAAGTAAGTGAAAAGGGCGGCCTCTCCGTTTACGGAATGGGGCGCTTTCCAGTGACGCTATATAAAGAGCAATGGTTGAAGCTTCTGAGCATGTCCGATGAGATTCGTGCGTTTATTGCCGAAAATGAAGCACGACTGAAGGCGAAGGATTGACCGCTGACCCCGTACCAGCGAAGGCAGGGCCAAGGCGATGGCCCGAGGGGTGCATATGGGCAGCCACCGGCATCGACGCCACATCAGCAACGCGAGGCTCTGGCACGGCGCGAGGCCGGGAGGCCCTAAGCGATATCGCCGGGACGTTCGGGGTCATCCATACGACTATCGGGAGGTTGCGGACCGGCGATTAGCATTAGTGGCCCTTTGTCCTCTAAGCCAGCGCTCGCTCGTGATTTCATCACGAAACAGAACACCCGTTAGGCCGAACAGGGATGCGCCCGCAAAAATGACAAGCGCGGTCTGAAGCATCTTAAAAGAACCTCCATGCCCAAACACTAGCTACAAGTATGGTGACGGCGCAGGCGTTAATGAAGAGTTAGTCCACAACAAATGGATGTGAGCGTTTCCGGAACAAGCGTGAGCCTCGCAGAGGCGTGCCGTCACTTCGCTGATGCGCCATCAGTGACATTCGAAAATGAAAAGACCGCCAAATAGTGCGGGCTTAGTTGAGGCGCTGACGGATGTTCTTGATGATCTCACGTTCGGCATAGTAGATGTCCTGGAGACCGTGTATCAGCAGATCTTCCATTGACTTTATGTCCTTGGTGAAGATTCCCATATTTGACGTCTCCTCTCGCAACGATGGCAATGGAACGCGGGCTGACCGGCTACTGTTCCTTTCCCCCTGTAGAGGATTCGGATAATCGGATTGGACAGCAAGAACATTTAGTCAGCCTGCTGACAGGCGCGCGATGGACGCGGGGGCGATGCCGTCGTCGTTGCCTGCTACGGCATCGCCCATCTTAGGCGACCAGCATGGGTCAGAATCCGGAATAGTACTCGTTCACCACTCTCGCCCGTCCCGGGTCCTCCCAATTCCAGTCGTTGTCATTGCCGTATCTCGGCGCTCCCCGCAGCCGTTCTGCGGTGAGATTGGATCGATATCCGCCAAGGCCCGTATCGTACTTCAAGGATTGCCAGGGGAGGGGGTAGTGATCGTCGCCGATTCCCAGGAAGCCACCGAAGCCGAGAACAGCATACGACACCTTGCCGCTGACCTTGTCGATCATCACACGCTCGATCGAGCCGATCTTCTGGTTATCGACGCCGTACACTGCGGTGCCCTCGACCTTATCGCTGCCGATCAGCGTTCCTGTTTCACGCCTTTCCGTTTCCATCGTAAATCCTCCTCGTTTTAGAAACATAGATGCGGTGTAACGGAGCGCGCCTGAGTCTCGTTCCTTTCGATCTCCACTGCGAAGGCGAGGAACTGACGGTAGGTATGGCGATTGAATCGTTGGATTGACGTTGGGAGTTTATCATGAAGTCCATACTCGCCGTTGCCTGTGTCGCCGTTGCTCTGATCTCCTCTGGCGCCGCCGAGGCAAAAGGATGCATCAAGGGAGCCATCGTCGGCGGCGTTGCCGGCCACGTGGCGGGCCATGGCAAGCTCGGCGCAGCGGTCGGCTGCGTGATCGGCCATCACGAGGCGAACAAGTCGGATCCCAACAAGGCGAATGCTCAAGCGCCGTCCGGTCGAAAGTGAACATTCACTCCGCATAGGCTGCTGGCTCGCATGGACGCGCGGATGCCATGAAAATCGTACTGATGTCCGGCGTCGCACGGTCGATCGAGATGCCATGAAGATCAGGTCGCATTCGGAGAGTCACATCGTCGAACTCGACGATGGCTCGCGCTGGCAGATATTCCCGGGCGATCTCGACGTCACGCTCAATTGGAAGCCGGAAACTGAGCTTGACGTCGTCGCGACGAAGGGCGACGTCGGTTCTCATGCACTCATCGGCGCCGGCGGCGTGGCCCGGGTCATACGCGCAGGCGAATCTTGGTCCGTACGGGAGGTGAGATCGACCCTCAAGAACGGCTGACCACCGCCCCGACGGCCGAACGCGATAGCCGACGTCTCGGAAGCCGAACGACCTGGACGCCACTCATCGAAAATTTCGGTCGCAGGAGGCGCCGTTTGCGCCAGGCCGATGCCTCGTTTTCCAGCTTCGTTGCCAGCCCTGCCTCATCGCGCCACTCCATGACATCCGACGTGCGCATGATTCCTCCATTCTTGAGTGCATCAAGGATCAAGAGGGATGGGATCGACCCTCGTCCGCCAAATGCAATCGCGCAATACGTTCCCGGTTCCGCAGGCTAGCAGGGAAAAAGTGGAAAGTCTCATGCCAAGCGCGGGGAACGATTTGCCAGCATTGGAGGTTTTTGCGGCGGCCGCAACCAGCGGCGAGGAGAATGACATGAGGAAGTTGCTATTGCTGTCCGCAGCGGCCGCGCTGATTTCGACCGGCGCGTTTGCCCAGTCCACAGTCACGACGACCGGGACCGGACATACAACCGCAGTTCAGATCGAGCCGGAGTACCGCACGAAGATTCGGAGCCACGTGACCGAGCACAAGATCCGTCCGGTCGAGACGCGCGAGAAGATCGTCGTCGGATCGCCGGTGCCGAGCGGCGTGGAGCTCGAAGCGGTGCCGGCCGAATGGGGGTCGTCTCTGACCAAGTATCGGTACGTCTATTCCGGAGAGCGCGTGATGCTGGTGGATCCGCCCACCCGAACCGTCGTCCAGGAGGTGGACTAAGACCGTCGCGGCGGGCCCGGGAGGAGCCGCCCGCCGCGAGCCGTCGCGCGACGCGGCAGGTCGGCGAAAAATGCGAACCTTAAAGAATGGCGGTCCCATGCCGATCATCAGATACTTCGTCTTTGTCGGTCTTTTTTTTGACAGCGCTGCTCTTTGCCGCCGACCGATATCTTCCTGCGTCGGTTGGTCACGCACCGTCCGCCGACCTCGATAAGACGATCATTCGCATTCGCTCGGCGCAGAGCCTTCCCGAAAAAATCGTGCTCGACACGCATAGCCCGGCGATGCTCGCGCCGATGGCAGCTGCAGCGGAAGTGGCCAATTTACCTTCTCGCGAAGCTTTTGCGGCGATGACGGAGGCGACGGTGCCGAAGACTGAAGACCAGAAGCCGCTTGCGCAGAAAGTCGCGCGGCAAAGGCCTCGTGCGAAGCGGTCGGCAAAACTGGTGCGCAGGCCGACGGAAAGTCGGCTGGCTTTCGACCGTCGTGATTTCTCTGGAACGTGGTGATCGGTTGCTCCCGCCGGCCTGACGAGGACGCCACGGCCTGTGCTGCCACTAGCCGGAAGTTTAAGGGAAAAACCGGAAACTCACGCCAATCAGGCGAGTTGCCGTCCGACAAAGTCTCTTTTTGCGGAGTCGCAAAATGGTCGCCGATGTCTCGTTGCGAACGGCCGTGGATACGGTCTGGTCCCTGTTTCGGGCTAAGCATCGCGACGTCGATGCCGCGGATAGCCGCCGCTGCCTGAGCGACATCTGCAAGGGAGATGGGAAGCGCGTGTGAGCGACGCCGAAGAACTGACAGGGTTCGGCCTGGCTTACCTGGAGCGCCTTCCCGAAGACGAATGTTGAGTCCGATGGAGGGGCTCGTCAGGCGAGTCACGCTCGACAGCGCCAGGCCAGCCTGGACGTTGCTCGCTATCTCGGAGCTCCTATCCGCGGCGGTCGTGCTCGTCTTTCGGGCCGTGCTTCCAGTCTAGGGGGAATCGATGCGCATCGCCCAACTTGCTCCATTGGCCGAGAGCGTTCCCCCTAAGCTCTACGGCGGCACGGAGCGAGTCGTGGCGTGGCTGGTGGATGAGCTGGTCGAACTTGGGCACGACGTCACGCTGTTCGCGAGCGGCGATTCCCGAACGAAAGGGAAGCTTCAGCCCGTATGGCCGCGCGCGCTGCGCCTCGGACGGCAGCGTACAGATCCAAATGCGGCCTACGCGCTGCTGCTGGAAGCCGTTTCGCAACGAGCGCAGGACTTTGATGTGATCCACGCTCACATCGACTGGCTACACCTCCCGCTGCTCGGCAGACTGGGCGTGCCATTGCTCACGACCATGCACGGGCGCCCCGACCTACCGGGGCTGCCCGGTGTAGTTCGAAAATTTTCACGAGCCAGCTTCGTTTCGATTTCGGACCATCAGCGCCTACCACTTCCGGATGCAAATTGGAGCGGCACGATCCAAGACGGACTGCCCCCGAACCTGTTTCGGCCGTCGTACGGAGAAGGATCCTATCTGGCGTTTCTCGGGCGCCTTACGGCGGAGAAAGGTCCGGAAGACGCGATCCGCATAGCGCGCGCAGCCGGAAAGCCACTGCGCATCGCTGCAAAGATACCGCGTGCCGAGACCGCTTACTTCAAAAAATATCTCGAGCCTCATATCGACAGCGAGACAATTCAGCTAGTCGGCGAGGTCGACGAAGTAAAAAAGCAGCCATTCCTTGCGCAGGCCGCCGCCTTACTGTTTCCAGTTGATTGGCCCGAACCGTTCGGCCTAGTCATGATCGAGGCGATGGCGTGCGGAACGCCTGTTATCGCCTATCGCTCGGGCTCTGTGCCGGAGGTCATCGACCACGGAGTAACGGGCTTTATTGTGAACAGCGAGGAGCAGGCTGTCAGCGCGGTAAGCAAAGTGGCGCAACTGGATCGAAGAAAGGTGCGCGCGCGGTCGAGGAGCGCTTCTCCGTGCAGCGAATGTTAAGAGAGTACGAGAGCCACTACCGAGCGCTGATCGCCGCGGCTCCGATAGGAGAGAGCGCGTGCTTCGAGCGGTAGCGCTCGAGAAGATCACGGCAAGGCAAGTACCAATCGCTCGGTCTCTACTGCAAGATCATGCGGGGCGGCATTGTTCAGGGTTGGCGGTCGCCCCAAGCGGACATCATGCCGTCCGGTCGTGCTGATGCACAATCATCCGGGAGGAGATCCAACACCATCGCGTGCTGACATCGAGATGACGCGAGTGATTGTTGAGATCGCGAAGCAGTTCGGTATTGCGATCCAGGGCCACATCATCGTCGGCAAGCAAGGTCACGCCAGTCTGAAAGGACTGAAGCTGATCTAAACGACGCCGCTTCTTGGGGCCAATCCGGACCTTATCCTCGGACCCAATGAGAACATACGCGCGTTCATCCGCAGAGCGATCAGCGGATGCGCGCACCGCGGTTGTACCCGCGCATCTTCCCGTCGCTCGCAACGACGCGATGGCACGGTATCGACAGATCGTAATTGGATCGCATAACGGCTCCGACAGCCCGTGCGGCCTTCGGAGTTCCAGCTTTTGAAGCGACCTCTTTGTACGTCATCGTCTTGCCTTTCGGTATTTTCCGGACGATATCGCGCACTTTGTCGGAGAACGTCTTTTTCATATGCCGAGTGTAGCCTTCTTCAAGTTGACCGCTAGGAGTGTTCTTTATGTTTGTATGGAACGTAATTCTTTGCCGACCGTTCCCGGCACCGACAATAGTCACAATCGCCGGCGGCGTCCGGTAAGGCGTCACTGTGGAGGCACTTTTTAGTTTTCTTGAGCGTCCCTTCCTTGCCGGCCTTACTGGCGGTCGCGGCGGCGAAGTTGTTGATCGACGAGAGCGTGCCGAAGGCGAGGTAGATGTGAGCCCAACGGCAACGCCCGGATGACATCCAAAGTCTTAAATGGGAGGACCCTTCATGACCGTCTACGTCGTTGGACAGCTCAAATTCACCGATCGTGCGGCATACGAACGCTACGCTGCGCGTTTCAGGGGCGTACTCAAGCAATTCGGAGGAAGGCTGTTGGCAGCCGATGAGCAGCCAGAAATCATCGAGGGGCGTTGGGATAGGGACAAGATCGTGCTTCTGTCTTTTTCAAATGCGACGGCTTTCCGCGGGTTCTTCGAGTCAGCCCAATATCGGGAGATTGCAAAGGACCGAAAGGCGGGAGCGGATACCCTTCTGTTGCTGGTGCACGGCATTGATGGTGGCGGCTGATTCCGCCAGTCCGCTAGACTGGAGCGACGAATAACGAGCCGTCTCGTCCTAATCTCCGCCTAAGCTGCAAAAGCGGAACGCAGGTTCGGCAGCGATTTGATGACGAGCCAGAATGGAATAGCGCAAATGCACGCAATGAATCTTGGTAAGGTCGATTTGCAAGCTCGGAGTTAACTTGAAGAGTTGCCGTTTTATCTGCCCGGTGGTGGTCGCAATCGGCTCGCTGATTATGATCGGCATCACGCTCTGCAAGGATTGGCCGCAGTGAGGCAGTCCGACCACCAAGGTGCGCTCAATCAACTACCGAATGATCTGCAACCTTCTCGCGCCCCTCGATGTGAACCGTGCCAACATCGAGCACACGCCGTGCACGTCTGCTTGGCCCCCAATTGCGGCGCGAGAGCAGACAATCCGGGACCGCCGAGACGCAACATGCACTGAACGGCGAAATCGGCGGAAGCGCCACCGGGTGAGCGAGTGCGGCGCCGCCTTTTCTTCACGCTCAGATGGCCGCCGCTAGTCAGCGGGCGCGCGCCAGCTTTCGACGCCATCATTTAGATGACGCTCCTGTTTGCGCAACTCATCGATTAGACGTTCGAGGTATGGCGGCAGGGGCGAAGTTTCGCGAGATAAGTCCTGTTGCAACCTTTCACCCACCTCGTCACAGATCGACCGGGCGGTCTTATGGTCGATGTGGTCCGATATTCGGCTGATCGGTTCCATGACGCGACTTCTTTGATCGGGCCCCACGATTAACTTAAGTTACAGAGTGGGAAATTGTTTCGCGTTCCTCAAACGTCGTCGATAGTTCCATGGAGTGGGAAGATCCACGTCTGGGTCGCGCCAAAAGGCGTCGCTGCCGTTGCGTGAATTCCCAGGGGCAGTGCCCGTCCTCCTTACACCGCGAGCAGAGGATGAAGCTGTGAGCGACACAACTCCGCGACATCGCGAGCGACGGCGCGCCGCCCGGCAGCGAGTACGGGCGAATGCTTCCTAACTGGGACGCCTCTTCAGGCGTCGGGACCTTCGTCAAATGCTAGGTCAACTTTGGATCTCTCTGAGGTGGCCACGGCTGGGCCTCCGGGTCAAATGACCGAGGTGAAGCTGTCGGGCCTCTGTCCCTGTCCGAAACCCTAATCCGGCCGGTACGTGAGGTCGAATCGCGCAATGCTTTTGTCTCATGAGAGAAGCTTACAGTCTGGTCTGGTCGGTGCTGGTCCTGTTGTTCCGGTCGCGGGTCTCGTTGGAAGCTGAGATCCTGATCCTTCGTCATCAACTTAACATCCAGCGTCGGCATGTGCCGAAGAGGGTGCCCTTCAGTGCCATGGATCGCCTGATCTTTGTTGGTCTGTATCGTTTGGTGCCAAATACCATCAAGGCGTTCACGATTGTGACGCCGGATACCGTCATCCGTTGGCACCGTGCTGGTTTCAGATCGTATTGGCGCTGGAAATCGCGGCACCGCTGCGGTCGACCAACTGTACCGTTGGAAATTCGCCGGCTGATCCGCGAGATGAGCATCGCCAACCCATTATGGGGAGCGCCGAGAATCCATGGAGAGCTTCTCAAGCTCGGCATCGAGATCGGACAGACCAGCGTCGCCAAGTATATGGCGCGGAGGAGGAGCCCTCCCTCGCAGGGATTTGTCATAGAAGTTATAGATTGTGAAAATATTGATAAATCAAAAGGTTAGTTGCAAGAGCCAAGCCGTTTGTCCGGTTTGTGTCCGGTCTGTGCAACATCAGACATCACTATGCAGCATAGGGCACGAACTAACGTCCCATGACGGCGTCGGCATGCCTTGCGACGCCCGCGCATGCCACCCTCGGGCACAAGCGGTTGCCAGTAGCGCTAGGAGACGCCTGGGGGGACATACAGAGATGAAAAACCGCAATGATTGCGGCATAGGCTCGAAAGTCTCAGCGGAGTGTAAGTCGGAGATATTCAGCGGTTAGAGAGGCCGCTTATACATTCGATGCATTGCCCGGTGTCTTACAGCGGCGCGACCGTGGGACCGGACCAACGGAGCGCGCTAAGGATCGAGCAGCGCCTTCGGGTGTTGTTTTCGATGCGGACAACTGGCGGTCCGGTCTTTGTATCTCCGCGCAAATTCAGCCTTGTCGGCAAGCCGGTAGGCTTTCGCGCGGCCACGCGGCGCTCTGCCCCGTGTACGCGCGAGAGCAGCTTGCGCATGATCCGAAAGTCGCCTTTCTTGGCGTTCCTCAGTTCGCGCATTGAAAAAAGCGTGCCCGGCTCTGCAGCCTTGCGGACAGACCCCGAGATTCGTGACCGGATCGGCAAAATTTTGGGAGTGCGAGCCGTCGCACCGGTGGCCAAATCGATCTCCACGAACACGATGGGCGCGCCTCAGCGCCTCGCGCCAATTGCGCTATACTGCCCCGATAACAACAAGCTACACGGGAGCATGCGCATGCAATTCAGGGTTTCGCCGAAATCGCTTCGCGACGATGTGCCCGCCGAGCAGTGGCAGGCGCGGGTCGATCTCGCGGCCGCGCATCGCCTCGCCTATATGCACGGCTTTTCCGAGGGTATCTTCAATCATCTGACGCTGGTGGTGCCAGGCCAGAGCGACCGCTACTACCAGATTCCTTTCGGCACCCATTGGTCGGAGGTGACGGCCTCGACCTTCATGGAGGTCGGCATCGACGACAGCGAGGTGAAGAGCGGCGAGGGTGATGTCGAGCGCTCCTGCTATTGCATCCATGCGCCGATTCACAAGAGGCTGCCGCAGGCGAAGGCCGTGTTCCACACCCACATGCCCTATGCCAGCGCGCTGACGCGGCTCGAGGACCCCCGCATCAAGGAGATCGGCCAGACCGAAGTCGGCCTCTCCGAGGCCATCGCCTATGACGATGAGTATTCCGGCCCGGCTATGGACCCCGTCGAAGGCGCGCGGCTTGCCCGCGTCATCGGCAACAAGAGTGTCCTGTTCATGGCCAATCACGGCATCACCACCACCGGCGCAACCGTCGCCGAAGCCTACGACAAGCTCTATTACGTCGAGCGCGCCGCGCAGGTGCAGATCTACGCCATGTGGACCGGGCAGCGGCTGAAACAGCTGCCGACGCCCGTAGTCGAGAAGACCAAGCGCGACTACAGGGACGACCACCTCTACAAGAGCCCGATCCCCGCGCAGCGGCACTTCGATGCGCTCAAGCGCATCCTCGACCGCAAGGAGCCGGACTACGCTACGTGACTTCTCCCCTTGCGGGAACCGGATTGGCGAAAATAAGTCAGAAAATACAACGGTTATGGCTTGGTGTGTCCGCCGTTGTGTCCCGATCCGCCGCCGCCTCTGGGAAGGCCGCTGATGCGCCCGAACTCCGAGCCCGGTGTGTCTGTAGCACGAGCGCCGGAAAAACGCTTGGGTGGGGCGTGCTACGGTCCTGTCGCCGCTGCTGCGTGCCGGTCGGCCGGTATCCCTCTTAGGCCGCGCTCTCGCCGCGTTGCTGCAGCCTTCCCGGCACGCCCGATCCACCGTCCTGACCGCGACGCGCGACGCCGCCATGTCGGGCCTTCGGTGGATACGAGCGCGAGGCTTGCTACCAGCTTCTGCGTCCGCTTAGATGGTTTGGTGAGTTGGCCTATAGGGAGTGCGACGGAATGTCTGCGAACACGACAAGGCGCGACTTTGTGACGGCTATCACGGGCGCAGCAATCGGCTCGGCGGCCGGAGCGACAATGGCGACGGCGCAAGGGGCCGCCCAATCCACGAATGTTCGATTGTTCATCGCCATCATCGAACGTGGCTTCAATCAGGGAGATCTCTCCATTGCTGATGAAGTGTGCGCTCCAAAACTGTCTGAGCACGAATACCTCGCCAAGACCGATGTTCTCGGTCCAGAGATTTTGAAGGATCAGATCCACACAGCTCGCGGCAACATACAAGGGCTCACGCTTACGGTTGAAGACCTCGTCGAGAGCAGCGACAAGGTCTGGGGCCGAAGCACAGCGACCGGAACACACCGGCGCTCAGGCAAACCGATTAGCATGACCGTCATCGACATATGCCGATTTGAAAACGGAAGGCTAGTTGAGCATTGGGGAGTGCCGGATCGCTTTGCGATGCTTCATCAGGCCGGAGCTTTGCCGCCGCCCAAGCAATAGCTGGTCCGAGCTTCCAGTTATGGCCTCAAAGCGGTGGTCCAAGGATTACCCGCTCTCCGCCGCAGTTTGATGCCTCACTGTGGCCAATCCTTGCAGAGCGTGATGCCGATCATGATCAGCGAGCCGATTGCGACCACCACCGGGCAGATAAACGGCAACTCATCCAGCAGGCCGACAAGGGCCGACCGGACGCGGAGGGTTCTCTTCACATGCGCGAAGCGCCTGCCTGCCACATCCATCGGACATCTCCGTTTGGCCCCCAGCGGCGGCGGTCTCACTCTTCAGCACGAAGCGATCTCCGGCTATAGCTCATTAGGATGTATCCCTGGATCAAGGTGAAGGAACCCTTGCATGGCCTGCTCGGCCCTCGCCGTCGATCAGCGACGCTGCAGCAGGCTGTGACCGCGCTGTCCCTATCCTGTTCCCCGCGCTCCGGCGCTCTGTACGGTCTGCCCCGGACCCCCGAAGCTCGCTTTACATGCTCGCGGTGCGCCATGCTGTCATGCACCTCGCAAACGATGCCGCTTTTGCCGGTGGCACTATTTGGTTACAATGCCTTTCGAGAGACAATCATTGGTTCAGGAGTGTCGAACCATGTTTGTGCACATCACCACAGACCGAACGCCTCGTCTCAATTCGCTCAGTGACTTCGGCATAACGAGCGGCTCAAACCCAATCGTCAGCCTGAGTGAATTCACCTACCCAAAAGGTAAGGTAATCTACGGCGAGAAGGAGCCTGCCGAGTACGTCTATCAGGTAAAAGCAGGCGCGGTGCGACGTTACAAACTGCTCTCCGATGGTCGGCGCCAGATCGGCGCGTTTCACTTGCCCGGCGATATCTTTGGACTCGACAACGGTGAGACGCATCGATTTACGGCAGAAGCTGTGGTCAAGACCACTGTTCGCTTGATCAAACGGCAAAGCCTTGAGGTGGTGGCCGACAGTGACATGGTCGTCTCACGCAACCTGCTCGGCATGACAACCAGCAACCTGCAGCATGCGGAGAACCACCTGCTATTGTTGGGACGCAAGTCCTCGCAAGAGAGAGTTGCTGCGTTCTTGCATGAGATGGACGAGCGCTTGAGCTCTGCCGAAGTAATGTCGCTGCCAATGACACGTCGGGATATTGCGGACTACCTTGGCTTAACGCTAGAAACAGTATCGCGTGTCGTGTCACAACTGCGGAAAGCGGGCGTCCTCGATTTCATCGGCAATACTCAACGGGAGATCACAATCCTCGACCGACAGCGGCTTGCGAGCTTTCTGCAAAGCTAGATGTGACGGAAGTCAGCTAGACGCTTGCCAGTTGCCCTCCCTTGAGATTTCTCGATGGTTGCCGAGGTAAGTTGGTCCCTTGATTTAGCGCAATGCGCCGTCTTTGTTCTGCCCGACCGTCAGGGAATGAAACCGCCCGAAGAACCTCGCCAAAACAAGGAGACGACCAAGCCCTCGCGCTTAGAGGAGGCGCGTCGAATTATCGAGGAGTACGCGAACGACCTGAGGGAAATCATCAAAAAGCTTCGTCGGCACCTTAATTGAAGTCGCCTCAATCTGGCGGGCCGCTTTGATCTCCGATGTAGCCTGCGGGCCCAAAGCAACGGTATCGGATTATCCGCTCTCGTGCCGTTGTTGGAGCGTGCTCATGTTCCCGTCTGCGACTTACCCATCTTTAATTTGAACACTGGTCGGGCTTGCGGCAGCTATCCCCGCATGACCCACCGCACAATGCCTCCTGCTGAATACCGTTCGATTGCATCCGCATATCGGGCTCAAGCAAGGCAATCCGGAATTTCTCAAAAACGAGCGTCCCTTCTGACGAACATAAGCCGGACGTTCAGTGGTCTGGCGAGCCAGCTTGAAATCCTGGAAGCCGACGTGGCAGCGGAGCAAAGGACGCTGCGATAGGTGCTACGGCCTTGCCACCGCCGCTGCGGCCCGGTCGTCCGGTGCTCCCTGCCGCTCGGTGCGGCCTTCCTACGGCCTCGCCCCTGACGCCGGTCGCTCGCTCCGAGCCTTACCGCTTTTGAGACCCAATTCGGACCTCCCGAGTTGACACATTGAGCCGTGCCACGGGCCGCCGCTTGGGGCAACAGGGCCCTCCCGCGATTACCGCTCACGGGTCCACAACAAAGTGCTAGGCTCCTCCCTGTCCCAAGGACGCGTTTTGCCTGGTCGTTCGGAGGGCGCTGTGGCGGAGCAGCGGGTTCAAAGGCGATTAGCGGCGATCTTGGCTGCCGACGTGGTCGGTTACTCTGCGTTGATGCAACGCGCCGAAGAAGCCACCTACGCCGAGTTCGAGCGGCTCAAGCGAGAACTGATCGAGCCAAGCCTCTCCCGCCACGAAGGCCGACTTATCAAGACAACGGGCGATGGCGCACTTGCAGAGTTCGCCAGTCCATTAGCCGCTGTGGGATGCGCGGTTGAGATACAGGATGGTCTCGCTTCGGGCAGCCATGGCTTCAAGCTGCGCATCGGGATCAATCTTGGTGACGTAATCGTTGGAACCGGCGGCGATCTTTTTGGCGACGGGATCAACATTGCTGTCCGCCTGGAAGGGTCAGCCGATCCAGGCGGCATTCTGATTTCCGAAAAGGTGTATAGCGAGGTCGAGGGTAAGCTGGACGTTGGCTTCGAGGACCGAGGCGAACAGCAGCTCAAGAACATCACCAAGCCGGTTCGCGCCTACGCTGTCCGTGCAGGCGAGCATGGCGCGCTGATCGAGAGGATAAGTGCCGCACCTCCGCTACCCGACAAGCCATCCATCGCCGTGCTGCCGTTTGAGAACATGAGCGGCGATCCCGAACAGGAGTATTTCGCGGATGGGATGGTTGAGGAGATCATTACAGCGCTTTCGCGCTTCAAATGGTTGTTCGTCATCGCCCGAAACTCGAGCTTTACGTTCAAAGGCAAAGCCGTTGATGTCAAGGAGGTCGGACGCAGGCTTGGCGTCCGCTATGTCCTTGAGGGGTCCCTGCGCAAAGCGGCGGGGAAAGTTCGCATAACAGGGCAATTGATTGATGCGATCACGGGGGCACACATTTGGGCGGACAGGTTCGAACGTGACCTGACAGACGTTTTTGCTCTCCAGGACGAAGTCACTGTCGCCGTTGTCTCAGCCATTCAGCCAAAGTTGCTTCAAACAGAAATTGCAATGGCAACGCGGCGGCGACCGGAGAGTCTCACCGCCTATGATTTTTATCTCCGAGCCATGCAACAGTCTTACCTAACGACCCGCGAAGGGGTGGCCGAGGCGCTAATGCTGGCGCACCGCGCGTTGGAGCTGGACCCGCGGTTCGGTCCTGTCGCTGCTCTCGCAGGCCTCTGTCACATGCGCAACGTCGTTTGGGGCCACGCTGTCGACCGTCAATTCGACCGCAAGGAAGCGGTTCGGCTTCTTCACCTGGCATCGAGCGTCGATGAGGGGGATGCGCAAACGTTGGCATGGGTTTCCATAACATCGGCGTACATGATTGGCGATTATGAAAGTGAGACCGAAATGGCCGACCGGGCGGTCGTGCTAAACCCGAACTTATTTGACGCATGGTACTGTAGAGGTTGGGTCTATAAAGTTGCGGGGCTGCCGGAGGAGGCGATCCGGAGCTTCGAACGCGCCATTCGCATGAGCCCGGTAGACCCGCTGCTCCACCGGTCGTTTACTGGGATGGGGTATGCCCTCATCGAGCTTGATCGGTTTGACGAGGCCATCGCGGCAGGGAGGAAAGCCCTACGTCAGAACCCCTCCTTTTCGACAGCTTACCGCTGTCTCGCGTCTGCCTTCGTCCATCTCGGACGCGACGAGGAGGCGCGTGAGGCGGCGGCGCACGTGCTTGAGACCGATCCCGCCTTTACAATATCCGGGTATGTCGCTCGGGGCGGGCAATCAAACTCGAAGCTGCTGATCGAGGGCCTTCGGAAAGCGGGGTTGCCCGAATGAGCCCACTGCGCAGTGCCGATGAGGGAATCGAAATGACGGCTTATGGCCCAGCGCCAACATGGCCGGGCCAGGCTCGTGCCGCCACCTGATCGACCCGCTAAACCTATGCCATTGGGCGCAAAGCGGCGGTCCCGGATTGTCCGCTCTCGCGCCGCTGGCCGCTGACAACTTGCGCCACCGCTCCCGGTGCGCGACGATAGATGTGGACGTGCTGCGATGCCGCGCGCGCGGCGTGCTCTATTCAGTTGCTGCGTAGTCGATGCCTGCTGGTGCCTGAACGATGGTGTGGTGACTGAGGCTTCTCTCCTTCACAACCAGACCAAGCACAATAGCTGCCATCACTACAGCGAGCGGTCGAAGTTCTTCTCGACAAAGCATGAGGGATCAACGTGCGCTGCTTTCATTCAGTTCCCCCAGTCTGGTTCGCTCGGCCAACCTTGCCTTAACGAAATCCGGTCTTCCCGTCGACAAAACTGATGCACTCCTGTCGGTACCAGAGATCGTAACTGTGGGCGCTCGTGCCGCACGATACTCCATGTAAAGCTGACCAGTGACCAACATCACGCCAGCCCAGACCAGCACGAGCATCGCAACTACCAACTGATGGGTGTCGTTCATGAGCGTCACAAGTCCCGTGCGTCACTCAAGGTGAGCGCGGTTCCGCTCTTGGGGGCAATGGGGCGAAAAGCGCGGAACCGCGCGAGGCCCGAAGGTCCTACTTGGACAATCAATACGTGTATCGACCGTTCCCTTGGTGACGATAGGAAAAATAGGCATAGGGACGGATGCGCCTTTCTCAGGCGTCGCCCATGCGGGACGAACGTCACCGCGAGGCCGCCTGTGCGCTGGCGCGGGCCTGCCCGGTGTTCTTGTAGCGCTGCGCTTCCGGCGCGCTGTACGGCCTTTCTGCGGCCTCGATGCTACGCGCATTATGCCGCCGCTAGCCGTGCGCTGAACGGTGTCACGACCTCATGGCGAGGTGTTTGGAATGCCGCCGCACCTCTAACTTGGCATATCGATGCTAGCGAGCCGTCGCCGGTCGAGGATCACGATCTCGCGTTGAGTGTTTCCGACGAAATTGAGGATACCCTCTCCGTGCAATTGCGATACCGCACGCGACACAGTTTCCAGCGTCAAGCCGAGATAATCGGCGATGTCGCGACGGCCCATCGGCAACGACATTATCCCGGCTTTGGTCAGCCTGTTGTCCATCTCAAGCAGGAACGCGGCGACCCTTTCCATCGATGATTTGCGCCCGAGCAACAGCATGTGGTCTTCGGCGTGGCAAAGGTTGCTTGTGGTCGTGGTGAGCAAGTTGCGAAACACCACGGCGTCCGTCTCTGCTACATCCTCAAGTGTCTGCCGGCTGATTTTCCTGACGGTAGTCTCAGTCACTGCTTCTGCAGTGAGGCGATGGAGGGTGCTGTTCTCCAATCCAAAGACATCGCCGGGCAAGTGAAATGCGCCGATCTGCCGACGACCATCCGAAAGAAGTTTGTAACGTCGCACCGCGCCCGTCCGGACCTGATACACGCAGTCGGCGGGCTCGTTCTCGCGGAAGATTTCGCTTCCTTTCTTGTACGTGAATTCGCTCAGGCTGACCGACGAGCCACTCATCATGCTGACGCGCGTAAACATGGGCCTACCCCGCTGCTGCATGAATGATGGAGGCGGAATGACCGGGTCGTCCGCGTCCCGAGGTTGCATTCAGCCAAGCAACGCTACAGCGGTCAAGTTCTCGAAAGTTCATTGTACAAAAGGACAATGCCCGATCCCGATAGGTCAGGAGGCCACTTGCTGAGCAGGCGGGTCGGTCCCTTTGGCACTGGGGTCCTCTGAGGCGCATGAGAAATGCGGGGGACGCGCGACCGCTTCTATTGAGAATATCTGCCGCGAGAAAATTCGTGGTTGCAGTTGCAGGGAAGGCCTATTCAATGTCTGCTACGCCCCGATAACGATCAGAATTCCGCATCGCAACGAACGGGCCGGAACAGCGGCGATTAGTTGGCGGTTTCCCCGTGATGGAAAGCCTCTTATCCCTTTTGCCCCCAGACCGCAGCCTTTGGCAGCACGCTACGGCGTATCAGCGCTTCTGATGGCGTGCAGCCTCGCCGTATTCGCCGCGATGGAAGCGCAAAGCGGCTTCATCGGTCTGTACATTCTGTTGCCCGCGATTTTTCTCGCAGGTTTGATGTTTGATCGAGGAAGCGCATTCTTCGCTACCCTGCTGGCAGTAGCGGGCGTGCTGTGGCTGTTGCGTACGCAATGGACTTCCACGCTCGCACTTCCGCTCGTTTTCTTTGTTTTTGTAGGGTTCGCCTTCGCCGCATTTGCCGAGCTCCTTCGCAAAGAGATGGAAAAAGTGGTCGCTTCAGAGCGATCTAAGTCGCTCTTGCTCCAAGAGATGGCGCACCGGACTAAGAATAATCTCGCGATGCTCAGCGCAATGGTGCGATTGCAGTCTCGTACTCTCGGGCCGGAGGTATCCGACGCGCTAGAAGAGACGTCGCAGCGCATCCAAACGATGGCCGAAGTGTATGATCATCTTATGCTGCGCGACCAGACGAAGATTGTCGACCTGAAGGAATACATCGGCGACATTGTGCGCAGGCTGATGTTGCTTGGCGGCGAGAAGCCAGTCGCGGTACGCTGCGAGCTAGACGAAGCGTACGCGCACAGCGAGGTCGCAGTACCAATCGCGATTATCATCAATGAGTTGGTTACGAACAGTATCAAGTATGGGTTTCCCGATGAGCGACCGGGGCAAATCCTCATCAAGCTCCACGCAGACGACGAACTGGTAATCTCGGTCTCAGACGATGGTGTCGGAATGCCCGGCCCCGAGCAATCGAGGAAAGGCGTCGGCTCGAAGGTAGTCGCGCTACTGGTTCAACAGTTAAACGGCAAGCTAGTGTATTCGGATGCACAGCCGGGCTGTCGCGTAGAACTTCGGATGCAGAAGCCCAAGCTATAGGGGTTTCGCTAATCGTCCGCTATGTCCCGGAAGCGGAAGTGAGTTATCCTGTCCCCGACGCAACAGGAGCGAACGATGACGGGCCCGTCACCGCGTCGGCACTCGCGCTACACCTCGATTGCAGCCGTGCCCACATCGGCAAACTCGAAGCCGAAGGCGTAATCCAGCGCCAACGTGGCGGCTTCCCGCTCGACCAGAGCCGCGTTGCCTACCCGCGACATCTGCGGCGCGAGCGGCAGCAATCGCCGCGCAGTGAGGCCGACGCTGATCACGTCAGGGCAAAGACCGAGATGCTGCAACTGCGTCTGATGGAGAAGCGGCGCGAACCGGTGCGCCGGGAGGATGTCGATGCACTGATCGATCAACTCGCTGGTGTCACGCTGACCGCCCTGTCGAGCCTGCCTGCGCGGTGCGCGCCGCGTTGCGATCTGGCGACCCGGCGCAGCATCGAGCGGATTGTGTTTGAGGTGCGCACGGAAATCGCAAACCTCTGCCTCCAGAAGGCCGACGAGAGCGGCGAGCCGCTCGACCCGTGACCTTCGACCGCGCCTTCGGGCGCTTTCTCGCTCTGGAAGTGCCCAATCCCCTGTGGTTTGATGCCCAAAGTGGATCAGCGAGGGCCTCCGTGGCGGGCGGGCGCGTCGAGCGGCGATTGGCGGCGGTGCTGGCGGCGGATGTCGCCGGTTATTCCCGGCTCATGGGGGCCGACGAAGCCGGCACGGCCCGAGCAGTCCGCGAGCACCGCGTCGTCATCGATGCGCTGGTAGCAAGGCACGGCGGTCGCCTCGTGAAGTCCACGGGGGACGGTGTACTGCTTGAGTTTCCCTCGGTGGTCGATGCAGTCGAGTGCGCAGTTGCTGTTCAGGCAGTGATGGCCGAACGGAACGAAGTGGTGCCGGTTGATCGCCGGATGCTTTTCAGGATCGGGATCAACCTCGGGGACATCCTGATCGAGGGCGCCGACATCCTCGGGGACGGTGTCAACGTCGCGGCAAGATTAGAGGGCATCGCGGAGCCCGGTGGTATCTGCATCTCGTCATCCGCCTACGAACAGGTTCGCGAGAAGGTCGCGGTCGAGTTCACTGATCTTGGCGAACAGACGCTCAAGAACATCGCGCGGCCAGTCCATGCTTATGCGGTTGGTGTTCGTGCGAACGGCGCTCAGCAAACCAGCCCCCTGACAGCTTCTGCTCCGCACCTGTCCATCGTGGTGCTACCGTTCGCGAACATCGGTGGCGATCCCGAGCAAGAATACTTCGTGGACGGGGTGACCGAGAGCCTGACCACGGATCTGTCCCGCATCTCGGGTGCGTTCGTGATCGCGCGCAACACCGCGTTTACGTTCAAGGGCAAGGCCATCGACGCAAAAAAACTGGGGCGCGAACTGAATGTCCGCTATGTGCTTGAAGGCTCGGTGCAACGTGGCGGCAATCGCCTCCGGGTGAACGTGCAGTTGATCGATGCCGAAACGGGTAACCACCTGTGGGCCGAGCGTTTTGACAAGCCTGTTGCCGACGTTTTTGACATGCAGGATGAAATCGTATCGTGGCTCGCCAACGCTCTAAATGCCGAACTCATAACAGCTGAGGCCCGACGCTCGGAACGTTCATCAAATCCCAGCTCGATGGACTTGTACTTTCAGGGCAAGGCTTGGTGGAACAAAGGGCTTACTCCAGAACATATGGCAAAGGCGCGGAGCCTTTTTGAGCGTGCGTTATCGCTGGACCCTCTAAATATCGAAGCAATGGTGGGTGTGGCGAGTGTTGATATGGCGGTTCCGGGGGCCTTCATAGCCGATGATCGCGCTGCAAGACTTGCTATGGCAGAAACAAATTTAATGAAGGCATTGTCCCACGTGCCGAACCATGCGTTTGCCCATATGCTCTTGGGCGCCGTTCAAATGTATACGAACCGCGCGGCTCAAGGCTTAGCGGAATGCGAACATGCGTTGGCACTGGACCGTAATTTGGCCGACGGACACAGCTTCATTGGTCTCGGTAAGTACTTCGTGGGGCGTGGTGAGGAAACCGAAGCCCACATCCGTGAAGCGATCCGCCTCTCTCCTCGCGATGTCGTCGCTTTCCGTTGGTTTCTGGTGGCCGGGTTCGCGAAACTTCAGCTATGTCACGATGCTGAGGCCGCAAGCGCGCTACTCCGAAGTATCGAGGTCAATCGAAACTATCCCATCAGTCATATTTCTCTCGCTGCCGCCTTAGCGCTGCTGGGCTCGCTGGACCAAGCGAAGGCCGCAGCAAAGGCAGGGCTTGCACTCGATCCAACCTTCACCATTCGTCGGTTTCACGATGGCGCATCGACCGACAATCCCGCTTATCTCGCTGGGCGTGAGCGCATCTGCGAGGGAATGCGGTTGGCCGAGGTGCCTGAGGGCTGATGAGTTCACAGCTTGAGGTTCGGCCCTTGGTCGTGTCCGTTGTATCCGATCTGTTATCCACCGCAACCCGTAGCGGCTTGCCCGCCCCGGATCGCTCGTCGCATCCTCTCGCCATGGGCACCAAATCACGTGAGACTATTTACGGCGCGTCAGTCCGGGCGGCAGCTGAGCGCGCGGCGAACGCGCGCAAGGAAGCCGACGCGCTCGCCGTCGCGGCGTGGAACAAACGAATGCTCGGCTTTCGAGGACCGGCGCAGCCATCGCCGACGCTCGGCGACGCGCTCAATGCCGGTTACGGCTACCTGGAAGTCCGATGTCTCGGTTGCGACACCAATCAGCCGGTCGCTCTCGACATCGTGCGGCGGCCGAAGTCAACGCCGGTTCATGAGCTGGAGCGCTACATCCGGTGCAAGGATTGCTCGGAGCTGCGGGGTTATCCGTATAAGAGAAGTCATCTCGTTGCGCTGCGGAGAACCAAGATCTCGGCGAGCGATCCGCCATCGCATTGGTGGCCGGGGGAGCGGTGAATCTCATTTAGCCAAGCCGGCTGCTGGCAATGCCTAGAAGGAGATCATCTAAAATGGAGTCCATTACTGTTGCACCCGAGCTGAGGGGTACGAAAGGCGATATCGTCGCTGCCAGAATCGAAGTGCCCATTCTTGTTGTAATGATTTACGGTATCGTCGGATTCATTCGATGGGGCTGGTCTCTAGATCACTACTTTTACACTTACGCACCAGTTCTAGGCGGCGTTGCTGCCTCGGTAGGTCTTTTTACCTACTTTTTTCTTGTATCAGTGGATCGCAAGCAGAGGCGGAAGACTCTCCTAGTTCAGCTCGGACTTCTTCCATATCTCTATTCGCTATACATCATCGGATTTTTTGGCCT
Source organism: Bradyrhizobium sp. CCGUVB23 (assembly GCF_024199885.1). NCBI lineage: Bacteria > Pseudomonadati > Pseudomonadota > Alphaproteobacteria > Hyphomicrobiales > Nitrobacteraceae > Bradyrhizobium > Bradyrhizobium sp. CCGUVB23. Next base: position 1,071,816 of record NZ_JANADQ010000001.1, on the reverse strand, counting down.
GTACACGATATTTGAAGGCGTCGTCGGCGTGTTCTCATTTTGGTCAATGATCGGTGGGGTTTTTTGGGTTTTTCTTGGATTTCATTTGAGCTATCGGTTTTATCGGATGACAGAGATTGTCAGGCAACACGATGAAAAAACGACGTAGGCTGACTCAAGGTGATGAAAGCTAGAAATAGCATACCGGAGGACCGATTTTTATCTGGGACAGAAATCACCCACCGAACGTCCCTTCGCCAACCCGGAAGCCGCAGCGCGCAAGCCGGTCGAGATCGCCGCCGGCATCGAGCCGGTGCAAGACGGCCGCATCCATATCGAGAAGATCAACGCGCCGTTCCTCTACAAGCTCAAAGCCACCGGCGAGGCGCGGCGATTGTTTTGCTTGATCCTTCTGGAGCGCTCTGCATGCCCGGTGGGCTTTGGCCTTGCGGACTTTCGGCAGGCGCGGAGCACGTCGAGAACACACAAAATTGCCGGTTGTTCCGAACTCGTAAAGGCTCTTGAAATTCTTATCTTTAGGACATGCGTATGGCGTACGAGCTCTGCCTGGCGACCGCCGGCAAGCAGGTCCCATCGGGGCCGGATTGGCTTCATGAGATGAAAGCGGACGGCTACCGGGTGCCGATCATCCGGGAGGACAAGCGCGTCCGCCTGCTGTCGCGCAACGGCAGCGACTGGAAGAAGCGCTATCCCTGGATCGCCGAGGCTGCGCTGAAGAACCGGCAGAAGCACTTCGTCATCGACGGGAAGGCCGTGATCCTTGGCGTTGACGGCATCTCCGATTTCAACGCATTGCACTCCCGCAAATATGACCACGAGGTGCAGCTTTACGCGTTCGATGTCCTCGCGATGGACGGCGACGACTTGCGCGCTCTGCCGCTGCACCTTCGTAAGACCAACCTGGAGCGGCTGCTGGTGCGACGGCCGGATGGGATCACGGTTGCTCCGTCCGAGCGGGGCGAGATCGGGCCCGACCAATTCCGGGCAGCCTGCCGTGTGGGGCTCGAGGGCTTGGTGTCGAAGCATCGGATCGGCCGTACCGCGGCGGCCGGCAGAAGCACTGGATTAAGGTGAAGAACCGCAGCCATCCCGCGATGAAGCGCGAGCTCTAGAAGTCCACGAAAAACCCCCAGCGTTTGCGCGCCGGGGGCGTATCTCAAGTATGACCTAGGTGAAACAATGGACCGTCAGTAGCAGACGATCCCTGCTGCGTTTGTGAGGTGGTTCACACATGGCAGAAAAACCCGCCGGCATTTTCGCCGACGGGCTTTCGTTCTATCCAGTCGCGGCTGTGAGAAGGGTGGTTGGGCTCAAGGATCATCCCCCACCGCGACTTTTCCAGCATGCTCCTCAATCGTTGACGAACTATTGCTGGGTTCATCCTGTCCAGCGCCGCCAACTCAATCATGTCGCGTGCGCGATACATTTGTGATTGCTTATGCGATCTGTGTGAAGGTGGGCGCGATCCATCAGTCTGGTCACGATCGGGCTGAAGGCGAACGGGAAATAACTCTGGGGATGACCATGAAGCCGCTGATCGGACTTGTCGCACTGCTCTTTTCGACTAGCGCGTTTGCTCAAACTGCTCCACCGAGGGCGGCTAAAAGGCCACCAGTTCAGGCAAAGCAGCAAGCGCCAATGGGTTGCAAGTTGGTTGGCACGGTAAGGGGCACCAAGCTATGGGCGGGCGACTGCACGGCTGCGCCGGAAACTCCGCCGCCAGCATCGCCGGCTGAACCGCCCAGCGATGCCAACGCCCCCGCGGAGAGGCAGTGAAGCGGAGTCGTCCGTTGGCTGGCAACCCAAATACGGTGGGATACCCATAGATGGTTTCCCCGTTGCCACTTTTTCCCGATATGGTGGCATTGCGCTCTGGATGGGCGCTGTGGAGGAGCGGGCGGCTCCGGCATTGCCAGCCCTGGGCCGGGGCCGTCTGCTTTTGCACGATGCTTGCGCTGCTATGGCGGCGAGGACCGTCGACGGATTTGCCAGAAACGCCTCCTCATCGGTCTCGCTATCGTAGCCGGATTGTATTTCTATGCGCGGTCGTTTCCGCGCTTTGGATAGTTGGTTAGGAGGTAACGCGCGGATGTCCGATCGAGACGCCACGACAGTCGAGCACGAAACCGCCGTCAAGCAGCTCCTAAAGAAGGCAGCCAGACGTAGACGCCCAAGTCAGGTCTTTTCAGACGTGCCCCATGGCCGTGAGACGGACGCAAACCGTGAGTTCGCACCGCATCGCGAGCCGAACGGCATCGTATGGTTTTTCCTCTTTCTCCCTGCATTTGTCATTGCTTGGGCGATCTGCGTGAAAATGGGCGCGGTCTAGGGTGGCCATCCCGCCGGCTGGCAGTGTTCGGCGAAGAAATGGGCCGGGTAAATGTCTAACTCGAGCGAGCTTCCTTATTCAGAGTACAGCCTTCGTTTGATCCAGAAGCTGATCGCGGCGGGTTATCTGCGCGACGATCAGCGAAACTCACTTGATGCGGTGAGAGATGCTGTAGAGCGGCTGCGTGCCGAGTCCCGCCATTTCTTCGAAGATCCGAGATCGGGCTGAACGCAGCCGGACTACCTCGGAGGGACTACAGGTCCTCTGATCCGAGCGATCCGAACTCCAAAGACACAGAGTGGCCCGAAGACCGCTGGCTTGGGCAACTTGGCCTCAACCTCGGATTAGCCTCACCGGGTTGGGGCCAAGATTTTGGAAGCCCCGCATGGGGCCGAATGGGAACGTTCGGGCGATTGAAAGGGTTGGTTTCGAAGCATCGCGATCGTGCCTATCGGGCTGGCCGCTGCGATCATTGGGTTAAGGTGAAAAACCGGACGCATCCCGCGATGACGCGGGAGTTATGATGGCGTCCGCCAACGCGGCCTATTGCCCTCAGTCCCAGATTACAGGACATTCCCTCATTGTGCGGCTGGTCGAGATCGGGCTGAAGGCGAGGGCGAAATGAATGACGGTCCAGAAAAGAGCTCCACCAAGCTTCGCCACTGCATTGAGGACACGCTAACATTCCTAATCGAGCAGCTTAAGCAGGCCATGTCGCCAGCCGATCAATTCGCTGCAGTAACTGTAGCAAAGGCCGTGATCCCATTGCTGGCCTCTCACTTGCGAGAGGACCAGCGCTCTAATGCGCATTTGGCCTTTTCATATCCCTTTGGCGATTATATTGCGCAACCCGATTGGTCAGACAGATGGGACGATTTAGCGGGAATGCCGCCACCCTTATTTGCTCAGACAGCGTCGGTGATCGATTGCCTGGGTGAATGCATCAATCAAATCGCTCAGCTTCCGGCATCTGACGAAATTGAAGAAGAACCCTAAGGCACCAAAATGGACCGCAATGATCGTGCCTTGCCAAGTAGGAGGCGCCAAAGGCCGTCGCCGCAGGATCGCGGAAAATCTCTATCGCGCAGTGATTGATACCGTCGAGCATTCTCAACCGCTCCAGGTCCACTAGCGTTTCTACGTGCTGTGCTTTCCGCGGGAGAGGCTGCGCTCGACTTTCTTCCGGCTAACACCAACCTTTTGACCGCCTTCTTCACTGCCTGCGAGGATCTGCCAGTTTTCTTGGCCTCATAACGAACCTCGTAGTCCTGGCTCTCGATTTTTCTATTGGGACGACATGCTGAGCCGCCGCACGCGCCCCGAACAGGTCGACAGCACCACCGCCGAGGAACAGGCGAAAGCCCACGCCGCAGGGATGACCATCAAAAAGGGAGAGCACCTCCTTTCTTTGCCGCAAAAACAAGTCGCTGAATATGTTGGCATCACCGAACATCAACGCAAGCAAGACGTTCCCCTGACTAGAAGAGTTACCTCCTCAGAGTTGGAGAATACATGACTTGGCAGAGTTACTTTTTTGGAGCCCCCAGCCGAAAGGTGCCCCCCGACTGCTGGAGGAAAACCCGCATCGTCGGGTTGGCGGCCCCCCAATTGGGGGCCGTTTAAAATTGGTGCTCGCGGCGCCGATAAGCCAGGCCGCTCCGAGGCCATCCGCCGGCTTGTAGAGATCGGGCTGAGGGCGAAGGGAAAATGACCGACCAGCAGGCAACCACGTCTCGCTTCGTCTTGAGGAAAGGCGCTGTGGCGGGCAAGTGGATGGTCTGGGATAGAAAGTGTCGCGGGCCTGCTAGGTTAGAACGCGGCTTGGCTCGCGAATTGTCAGAAGAGCAGGCTCGGAAGCTCCTAGAGTCGCTGACACGGGCCGACAATGAAAAATAGCAACTCTGATCAAGATGCCCCGGCCGGGGCAAACCGGTTTGCTGGGGCACTTGACGCGATGACCACGAATGATGGCCCCGGGTAAAGACGGCCCCGGCCGTGGGGCCTTCTGGGTGAGATGGGGGCCGGGGCCGTTGGAGGTCCTTGGCGGTATTTGGGATTTGCCAAGCCTCGCGACGCTAGATTGATTCGGGCCGCCCAATCTGTTCGCTTTCTTACTTTGGAACGGACGGCGCGGCCCGACTCGAATGTTCAAAAGTGGACAGACCGACGACGGCGGGCAAGAACCAGTTTCAAGAGCGGAAAGCGTCGATCGCGTGGGCGATCAGGATCGCCGCGCCCACTGCAAGGATAAAGACGGAAATCCAAAAAATGATCGCGTCCATGCTGGAAGTGAATGCGCACACCCGTGCACAGTCAAAACTAACCAGCCGGAAATTTTGATTTCCGTCTTCGAATGGTGATTCGCGGCAACTGATGCGCCCGCGCCGGTCCTATCGGCCAAATGCGAGCAGAAGGAGACCACCAACGACGCATCCCGCGAGAGTCAACAAATACAGGCTCACGGCTTTGCATCCACCCACAACGTTAAAGGGAACAATAAACGTTTATCAGCAATTCGCCAAATTTGCCCAAAGGCCATCTTTTTAGTTGCAAGTGCAGCGGATTGGACGGGCCCGCTAAGTGCCACCTGCGCGCGATCTGTCGGGACCGTCACAAACCTGTGGCATGCCCATTGCATAGTAAAAATGAACTGGGATTTCAGTGCCTAGTTAGAAAATACCGCGCTGCGGGGATCTGTATTTCCAGCCCGAGCGCATTTTTCAGGAAGCGTATTTTCGGAGCACCCATGCCATCGAACACCATCGAATCGATCGTTTCCGCTTATGTACGTTTGAAGAACCGCCGAGCATTGGAGGACATGCGTGAACTTCGGCGCCAGTTGCTCGGAGGCCTACAAGCCGCCCCCGGCATCAATCCGCGTCCGGCTCTGAGGCACGTTGAGGAGGACCTGCGCGTAATAGAGCAAGGGCTAGAGCAGCTGCACGAGAGCGGGACCTATGTGCGGCTGATAAAAGCCGACGTAAAAACGGCCCCAGCACAACCCTAGATGCCGGGGCCGTTGGAGGTAGCTTGGCGTAATAGGGTGGACCAAGCAGATCAAGCATAGACTGGTCGGGGATCTTGCTATGTCCACTTTTGGACAGAGTAGAAGCGGAGCTCAGATTCCGATTCTTTGAGCCTTACAAGGAACGAAGAACTTCGGAGGCAGGTTGTAGCCGCAGTACCTGGTCCCCGTCAGGTACCCGCGTGACGAATGGCCCCAGCTTGTCCCCCCTGAACTGGGGCCTCCGTTTTTTAGAACCCGAGGAAACATATTCGGCCCAGCCTAGTTCGTATCTCACTCTCTATAAGAAATACGGTCACAAGCGGCTCCAGCATTCAATCCGGAATGCTGGAGCCGTTTCGCATTGCCACTCGCGCGCTGTTTAGTCCTAGCTGACACCTCCTAGCGCTGAAGGTTCACTTTTGCACAGAGATGGCCCAACATTGCCAGTTGTTCCCGACGCCAAAGGCGCTGGAAAAATTCTATCTTTCAGGCCATGCGTATGATGTACGAGACTCTGCTTGGCGACCGCCGGCAGGCAGGTCCCTTCAGGGCCGGACTGGATCTCCACGAGGTGAACCACGACGGCTACCGGATGCTGGTCATCCGTGAGGACGAACGCGTGCGCCTGCTGTCCCGCAACGGGAGCGACTGGACGAAGCGGTACCCGTGGATCGCCGAGGCCGCGCTTAAGAATCGTCAGAAGCGTTTCGTCATCGACGGCGAGGCTGTGATTCTCGGCGTTGACGGCATTTCCGATTTCAACGCGCTGCATTCCCGCAAGCACGATCACGAAGTCCAGCTCTACGCGTTTATACTTGCGATGGATGGTGACGACCTTCGCGATCTGCCGCTGCACCTTCGCAAGACCAACCTGGAGCGGCTGTTGGCGCGCCGACCGGATGGGATCATTGTGGCGCCTTTCGAGCGCGGAGAGATCGGGCCGGACCTATTCCGGGCAGCCTGCCGAATGGGCCTCTAGGGCCTAGTCTCCAAGCACCGATCGGCCATACCGCGGCGGTCGGCAAAAGTTCTGGATCAAGGTCAAGAATCGCAGCCATCCCGCGATGGAGCGTGAGCTGAGACCGCGTGCGGCAATAAGCAACACCGCAGTGCCTCGCCATTCTTAGAAACGATCTGTCAGGCCGACGCTTGAACGCGTTATGATGGTGCTTTCAGAAGGGGTACGCAGGACTTTGCGACAGGCCCGGCTCTACGGCTACCTGATCGAGCGAAACGATCAGATCTATCACCCCGGCGCCTTTCATCCAATTTGCAAGAAATTGTTTGCGCTCCGCCTGGTCGAGGGCGGTTGGCTGATGAAGAACGACGATCGATACGAGCTGACTACTAAGGGGCGTAAAGCGTCAGACTGAACTCCGGCGCACGATTATGATGTACGGCTCGAGGCGGCTAAAGACGAGGCCGGCAGTTGAGGGACCGCCTAATCGCCCCAGATAATCTTCGCACAGTTGGCGCACTGGTACACGCGTACAGACTGGCCGTCTCGCGCCTGAGAAATTTCGGTTCTGAACGCAGCTGGCATGCGGCAGTCGTCGCAGGAAGGAGGCCGCGGTCTGACTGCTTCGCTCGGGCGCGCTTGCGTGAGCATGACCTCAAGCATACCCGGGAATGCGGATGAGTTATGTTCACTTTTGGACATACGGAAAGCCACGATCAGGGACTTACGGTTGCAGCAGCGACAAGATGCGATGACGATCTTGCTGAAGGCAGCGCTGGTTCTCACGCAATCCTTCCAGTTCGGCTTGAGCGTTGCTGGTGTCTTGATTCTGCCGTTTCAAACTAATGACCAACGCCTCCTGTTCCGCGAGGCGCCGCTCACCCTCAACAGTGTCGCGCTCCAGCTGTCTCAGCTCATCCAGAAGTGCCTCGTTTAACATCACGAAACGCGCCGCCTCTCCGACAAGCGACCCCAGCGAGAGGGATGCCGAGGCCGCCAACCTTGTAGGAAGGTTTTCTCTCGGCGTGGTTTCTCTGGGGGCTTTCACCGAGAGCATGGAGATGACTAGCTCTGCGAAGAGTCGTTCCACCGCCCGGTTGAAGAATCAGGCTCACCTAGGAACGGAGGTTGGTGTTTGCCGTTGCTTTTATACGAGGAGTTTTCCATGGCAAAGACGAATTGTTTGATTGTACGAGCTGTTGGAAGCCAGCTAGATCGGCTACGCGGAGAAGCATCCCGCATTTCGCGAGGAAATAAAATCGACTGGTGGGTCGAGCGCGGGGAGGTTGGGACGCGGTTTTGCTTTCAGACTGCTGAAGCCAAACAAGCGTTTGCATCAATTTGCCAGCACTTCGCTGTTTCTTGCATCGAAGCCTAGCAAGCAGCGTCCAGAAAGCAGGCCCGCCCGCGTGAACGGCGGGGACCTCAGCCGTACCGTGGCAGCTGCTCCAGCCCCGGCGATGGCGGTGTGGCACCGCAGGGCCGGCAAGTACGACATCCGCCTCCACTACGCCGCGGTCTCGGCGATGCAGCGGCCCGGCAACAACTGGCATTGCCAGCCGGAGTTTTTTGCAGATCGCAGAGCGATCTGGACCTCGATCAACGCGCACACCGGGCGCCGCCGCATCGATGCGGTATCTCGTTGTCGTTCGCGCCTAGTTAGCGGCCATCGCCTCGGACGTGAAGCGCGACAGGATGCTGCGGAAGTCTTTCGCCGTTAGCTTTGGTGTTCGCGTTCATCGCGCCGGTCAGGAAGCCCTTGTGTTACGGAGCGGGCCGCCGAGTAGTGCGGTCGGTGGGTCCTCATCCAAGCGGCTGACCATCTGCGCGGCAACTACCGTAGGCCGCTGCGACCCGAAGGCGACATGCCGACTTCCGTCCTCGCAGCTGTCCCAGGACGCTGCGGCGTAACCGCGCTTTAGACCCGTCCGTTGACCGGCAGCAGAGCGCCGGTAACGGCGCTGGCGGCGTCGCTCGCCAGGAAGAGGATGACATCGGCGAGTTCCTTCGGCGCAACCCATTTGGCAGGATCGGCCTCCGGCATGCTGGCGCGGTTTGCCGCAGTATCGATGATCGAGGGCAGCACCGCATTCACGGTAATCTTGCCTTTCAACTCAACAGCTACTGACTCCGTCAGCTTATGCACGCCGGCCTTCGAGGCCGCATAAGGACCCATGCCGGAGCCGGCCTGCAGGGCGCTCATGGCACCGATATTGACGATGCGGGCCGCTCGCGAGTTGAGAAGATGCGGGATCGCCGCGCGCGAGGCATTCAGCGCGGTCTCGACATTGAGAGCATGCATGCGCTGCCAGGTCTTGGAATCGCCGTCGGCAATGGTCTCAAAGGTAAATCCGCCGGCAATATTGATCAGCGCGTCGATCGCGCCGAAATGAGCGGCGGCGGCATCGATCGCCTTTTTCGCCTGTGCCGCATCGGTCAAATCGATGCGGCCGAGTTCGATCCGCTGGGCTGTTGCCGCGAGCTGCGACGCAGCATGATCGATACCGGCGACTCGCGCGCCGCGCGAAAGGGCTTCCTCGGCGGTCACCTTGCCAAGCGCGCCCAACGCGCCGGTGATGACAAACACTTTACCTTTCATCGTGGTCTCCGTGCGAATGAGAATGAATCGAGGCCGCAGCCACAATAGTCAGCAGAGCTTCATTTGCATGTGCGCCGCCCTGGCTGAGATCGACCGCGAGGATACTGGGATGATGCCGATGAAGCCTAGCATCTGCTCAGGCTTGCGGCGCACATCATTGGCGCGATCTGCCACGGTCACGCGTCACGTCTTCCACTTGATCATCGTCTGCAGGACGCTCATTGCGAGACCGGTGTAGGGCGGCTGAAATAGCATTTGGATCGGCGAGAGCGGGCCTTGGTAGAAGACCGGGCGCAATTTTGAAAAGGTATTGAACCCCTCGCGCGCGTGGTAATGGCCCATGCCGCTCGCCCCGACCCCACCGAATGGCAGGTCGTGCTGGCCGACGTGCAGGAGCGCTTCATTGACCGATACGCCACCCGACATGACCCGCGAGATGTAGAAGTCGCGCAGTTCGGCATTGTGAGTGAATGGATAGATTGCCAACGGGCGGTCGTGACCATTGATATAGTCGGCGACCTCCTGCCGATCTGCATACGTCTTGATCGGCAAGATCGGGCCAAAGATCTCGCGCTGCATGACAATCATGTCTTCCGTCGGATTTAGCACGAGGTGCGGTGCAAATTTGCGATGCTTCGCGTCCGGAATCTGCTGTTCAGCAAGATTGACGAGGACCGCGCCCTTTGCACGGGCATCCTCCAACGTCGCCTGCAGCTGCGTGAAAGACCGTTCATCGATGATCGACGTATAGTCCTGCCCATTGATGTCCGGGAAGCGCTCGGCAAACAGTCGCCGGCAATGGCGGACGAACTCGTCCTCACTCCCTTTGGGTAGAAACATGTAGTCGACATTCGTACAGATCTGACCGGCATTGAACATCTTCACCCAGAGAATGCGCTCCGCCGCTGTCTTGACCGGGAAGTCAGGCCCAACAATCGCAGGTGCCTTGCCGCCCAATTCAAGCGTGACAGGGGTGAGGTTGCGGGCCGCGTTGGCCATGACCGAGCGACCGGTAGCACTGGATCCCGTGAACAGCAGATGGTCGAAGGGCAATGACGAGAATCCCGGTCCTCGTCCGCCGCCATCCTCGAAAAAAGCAAGCTTCTCGATCGGAAAATACTTTGGGGAAACGCGCATCAGAACCTGGGCGAGCGCTTTTGAATTTTCTGACATCTTGACCATCGCTCGATTGCCGGCCGCCAGAATCGCTGCGAGCGGGCAGAAGCTGAGATTGAGCGGAAAATTCCAGGGAACGATGACCCCGACAACGCCGAGCGGCTGCGGGATGACGCGATTGCGCGCGAGCGGATAGGTCATGAAGTCAACATGTCTGCGCTGCGGCTTCATCCACTTCTTCAAATGTTTTGTGGCGTCGACGATTGTTTCGAGGACAACGAAATATTCCGCAAACAGCGTCTCGAATTCAGACCGGTTGCCGTAGTCGGCGTTGATCGCTGCGATCAACTCGTCCTTATTGTCTTTCAGAAGTCAGCGACTTCAAGTCAGCAATGCGCTGAGCATAGGATGGCTCCGGTGCCGCCAGGTAAGCCGCACGCTGCTTGTCAAAGCAGGACTGAAATTCAGTGGGAATGCCGATCGAACGGGAATTGACAGGCACGTTCATGATGTTCCCTTTCTTTTGGTTTTTCGCCTGCCGACCGCGGCAAGGGGCGCAGGCCAGCGGCGATGGTGTCGAAGTTTTTAAGCAGGAGGGCCCGCGGGTGACCGTGACTGTATCAACTCCAACTTAGTGCACGCTTGCGTTCGCATGAACGGGGCCGGGCCTTTCATCCATGATCCGCTTGATAGCGTGAGCGCAGCGGCCGCACTGGGCGCTGCATCCGAGGCAGGCGTACACGTCGCTCATACGGGGCCGTCGCGCCTCTTTTGCGACCACTGACCGCACCTGATGGTCGCTGAACACATTGCAAGAACAGACGATCATTGCCTTCTCCTAACCAGTACCAATGAGTCGGATGAAGGCCGCCACAGCGGTGCTCCACCCAGCCGCAAGCATGATGGTTTCCATTCGGGTCATCTCGGCGTGGCCATGAGGCCGCTCGCGGACCAGATGGCTGCGCATTTTAGCTGCTTCCGAGGCATCGCGAACGCCTACTGCTGCGTCTCGATTGCGCTACCGACACGGGCGGGAGCAACCAGCACGTCGAACCTGGCGCGGTCGTTCATGCAGCCTCCTGTTTAGCTTCGGTCTGTGAGTCGGCTTCGGTGAAGCCATAGCCGCCGGGGCGCAGCGCCGAATGTTCGCGCTTGGAGTGGACCAACGGGTAGAACATCTGCGTGGTCCAGCGCTCCGGGCCAAACAGGATGTCATCCTGCAGGCCAGTCTTGGCTGGATATTTGCGTGTGATATGCGCCGTGCCGAACAGCACGTCCCAGAAGAACAGCAGGTTGCCGAAGTTGCCCTTGTAGTGGCCGATACCATCTTCGTTGGTGAGCGCGTGGTGCGCCCAGTGCGTGGCCGGCGTGGAGATGGTGCGCTCCAGCAGCCACATCACCGGATGCAGAGCGCGGATGCGGTACAGCGGCGCGTCCCACGCCCAGGCGCAGTGCGCGCCCAGGATGACCGCCAGCTTGATCACCAGGTACGCCGCGTAGATCGGACCAAAACCAAGGTACACCGCCACGCCGCCGATCCACAGGCCCGGCATCATCAGATAGTAGAAGAAATTGTTACGGTAGGTCATGCGCACGCTCATGTAAGCCGCGCTGTGATGCGCGCGATGCAGCGGCCACAGCAACGGCGTGTGCGAGGCGCGGTGCCAGAGGTACTGCGTGAGGTCATCGCCGATCAGCAGCAGGCCGGCCATGGCCCACCACGGCAGGTTGGCCCAGGCGTTGTGCTGCGCGGGCATGAGCCAGTTGCACAGCGCGTTGCTACCCAGCAGTGCGATCGGCTGGGTGATGGCGATCAGGCTGACGAACATCAGCACCTCTAGCCAGGTGTCGTTGACTGTCGCGTTGCCACGCACGGTGGCCTGGTAGCGCCGGGTAATGAACTCCATGGCGGCAAAGCCCAGAATGCAGGCGCCGAACAGGAGGTATTGCAGCTGCGAGCTCATATGGGGCGTCTCCTACCGCTCTCATGTTTTGGGTTGTGAAAGCGTCTTTAGGGGTGCCATATCAATGCGTCCAATGCATAATATTCATTGTTCTAATGCATAGAGAGCAATGCAATGAATCTGCGCCGCCTGAGCCACGTCGTCGCCCTTGCCGACACTCTGCACTTCGCCCGCGCCGCCGAAGTCGCCCATCTGAGCCAGCCGGCCTTCAGCCGCAGCATCCAGGCCATCGAGAGCGACCTGGGTATCCGTCTGTTCGAGCGCGACGTTGGTGATGTCCGCCCCACCCCTGCCGGCGAATTCGTCATCGAGCGGGCGCGCAAGCTGCTGTTCGAGGCACGTTGCCTGCAGCGCGACGTGGATCTTTACCGCGACAGCCAGCTCGGCGAGACACCCTTCGGTGTCGGGCCGCTGCTGACGGCCACCCTGATGCCACGCGCACTTGTGGCGCTGCGCCGCCAGCATCCGCAGGTGGCGCTGCGCATGGAGGTCGGCAACTGGGTGCAGTTGCTGGAGAGCCTGCGTAACGAGAACATCGAGTTCTTTGCCGCCGATGTGCGCGACATGCCCAGGGATGCCGCGCTGGACATCCAGCTGATCGGGGGGCAGCCGGCCGAGCTGTATGTGCGGGCAGGCCATCCGCTGGCCGGGCGCAAGCACACGTTGCAGGAAGTCTGGGCGTACGGTCTCGCGGTACCGAAGCTGCTCAGCCCCTCAAAGGTGGACCTGGCCGCCCTGCTGGGCCTGCCTGAGGGCCAGGAGGCCACCATTGCGCTCGAGTGCGACAACTACGGCCTGCTCAAGACGGTCGCGCTCACCACAGATACCGTTCTGGGTGCGACGAACGCGGCGGTACGGGAGGAGCTGGAATCCGGCGCGCTCGTCCGGCTTGTCGTGCAGGGCTGGCTGTCGCCGCCGTCGAGCACGGGCATCGTGCGTTTGCGAGGGAGAACCTCGTCGCCGGCAGCCAAGGCAGCCATTGCAGCGATTGTGCGGGCCGCGGGCGAGATCAACGTGTAGGCGCCCTATAGCACCGACGCATGGTCCGGTGCGGAATGCCGGCCTCTTCATACCCCTAAGACAATTTTCTTACCAAAGCCAACCCGTCGCCGGCTCGTATCTCGCATTCGGAGAAGGGCCCAGCATGTTCGGCGACGCCAAGATGACTACCCCACTGCTAGACCGGTTGACCCATCACTGTGACATCGCCGAGACCGGGAACGATAGCTGGCGATTCAAAAGCCGCGACTATGACCAAGCAACCTGTGCTCGTCTCGTCTCCGCAACCCCGGCCAGCCCCGACGAGCCGAGCGTTACCAGCAAACCACGCCGCACGAAGGGGGCAAAATTGAGGGGTCAAATTTGGGCTCTGACGCATTTTTGGTGCAGCTCCGCTTTATTCTGCGCCGATTAGTCTGGCTTGAAGCAGATCGATTTTGCCGCGGCCGTACATTTGCCGTCTGACGAGTTTGAGGCGGGTGATCTGACCTTCAGTCTGTCCGTTGGACCAAGGCAAGGTGATCGCCGCCCGAACCGCCGCTTCATCATTCGTAACGCCGCGGGCGAATGAGGCTACGAGACTGGCGCGAGCGCGCTCGATCCATCGTGACAACTCGGCGGCGGCTCTGCGCCGGATCATCAAGTGGAATTCGGCTATGATCTCGCGTGCCTCGACCAGGGTTGGTACGCCAGCTTCGATCGCCGCGACAGTGACCGTCTCTGCCTTCGAGAGCGTATCCCGTCCGACCGTCATGAGACGAGCGATCGTTCTGGCCGACGGGATCCGGTGAAGGTTTTCGACATCGACCTTTTCGGCCTGCCGTCTGCGTGTTGCCCATTCGCCGACCACACGAAGGGAGCCTCGGAAGCCGCGCGCCCTTAGGCGCCGCCAAAGTTCAGCGCCGTTCCGGCAGCCGGCGGCCCACTGATCGTCGAGCCATGGCAGGTGCTGATCGAGCGAGCTCTGCCGAGTTCGGAAGACATCATGGCGTTCGCCACGGATCACCTGTCGAACCAGTTTCCTGCTATGACCGGTTTGGCGCACGATCTGCTTGATCGGCGTTCCGCTTTTCGACAGGGCCAAGATCGTCGCATTGGTCTCTTCGCGGCGAAGATATCCTTCATACTGCAAGCGCTCGGCCGCAGTGAGCAGTTTGGGATCGATTGTTGTCGCCCCGATTGCGCTGCGGATCTGGCGCATCGATTTGCGGACGGCATCGAGGAAGGCTCGACTGGCGTTCTCCATCAAATGCCAACGATCTGCAACCTGAACCGCGTGCGGCAGGGCCTTTGCCGCAGCTTCGCCATATCCCCCGCCGCGATCGCGGGCGACGATCGCGATCGTGGGATGAGCGGCGAGCCAGGCTTGGGCGGTCGCCGGCTCACGATCTGGCAGCAGGGTGACGATCCGGCGCCTTTCCAGGTTGCAGATGATGCTGGCGTATCGGTGATTGCGCCGCCAGGCCCAATCATCAATGCCGATAACTTTGAGCGGGTCAGCCGGCGGACGGTGACGGCGTCGGACCACGCGCAGGAGGGTATCCTTGCTTACCGGCAGCAACAGCCGTTTTGCGAAGCCTGCTGCCGGTCGACCGCCAAGCGCCAGACCAAGGTGATGAACGATAGACTCCAGCCTCGCCGTGCGTCGCGCCGACGGCGCCAGAACCCCTTCGGCAAAGCGCTCAGTGAAGATTTCGCGCCCGCACAGGACGGCGTCGCAGCGGAAGCGGCGAGCGATCACCAGAAGCTGGACCATCCGCCCCGAGAGCGGCAAATCGGTCACGTGTCTTCGATAGTGGCTATGGACACGTCGGGAAACCGTTACAATCAGGGGCGCGTCTCCGCTCAGGGCGTTCGCACGCGGCTCGACCAGGCCGACGTCCTCGCGCGCGCAGTCGGACTTGATCTGGTTCAGGCTGGGTGGAGGCCAACGGTCGACAACTATCTCGGGCGGGTCACGAAGCCTCGTATTCTGGAGGCGGTGCTGGAAGCCAAAGGCGAATCTTCCGCGCAACTGATTGACCACCTGAAGAAGGCGGACATGGCCAAGGAGGCCGAGCGTCTCCTCGATGGTTCGGGCTGGTTGCCAGAGCCGCTGCGTCTCGCCGACACCACTGCGGCAGTAGCGAAGGAGGAGGGCGAGGCGAGCCCGCTGCCAGAATTCCTCGCCGACGAGGAGGATCCGGCGAACGCCAGCGACGAGGATCCGCAACATCTCAACGCGGCTGAGTAACATCGTGGAGCGGGCGGCTCCTGCAGTCCGGCAGTTGCTTGGGGACCCGTGAGCCGCGCCGGTCCCCATTTTTGTTGAGGGCAGCTGAGAGGGAGAGGCTGGCCGGGAAGGGTTTGAATCGCCGTGGTCTTGAGGAGAGCGCCGGGCGGTTCGACCCATTCCTGCTCTCCGAGAGAAATCTTCCCATGACCGAAACTCTCGCCGGCGGCGCTGCCGCCGCGCCGTCCTCGATCCGTGCCGCTGCAAGTCTCACCTCCGCCGCCATCCGGGCCGCTCGACAGCTCTTGGCCGATCTGGAACGCGGCCGTCGCATCAATGCCGCCGTTCTGCGCAGCGCCATAGAGGTAGCCTTCGACGCCGCGGACGCGGCCGGTGCCTGGAACTGGAAGACCGCCTACGACATCTGCGAGGCGGCAACCGTTCTGTTTCTTCGCAAGTTCGGCCCCGCCATGCGCGCCAAGGCTGGCTCGACGACAGCCATCCTGCCGATGCTTGCGCGAGTGGCCGGTCTTCTGCCGACCCACACGCGGCGCTCCGAAGATAGTCAGGCGCCTCAGCAATTCTCGACGCCGATCCCGCTCAAGCTGGCGGCATGGACCGCAGCCGGCATTACGCCAGGAGGTGTAGAACTTTCATACGAGACGATCGAATGGTCGGCGCGGGAAGGCACCCGACTCTCCGATGCTCTCTATGAAGAATACGGATTGCAGTCGATCCGTATTCCCGGATCGTGCGCACATCCGACCAAGCTCGTGCAGTCGGCTGCGATGGCATCCGTCGCACCGCCAAGATCTTCCTATCGGCCGCACCTGCCGGCCAACGTCGTGGCGGATGGCATCCTGTCGGACGCTCAGCTTGAGAGCATCATCTATGCCGGCGAGGCGCGTTCCGATTTTCTCGCGGGCTCCTGGACGGTCGATGCGACCTTTGATGTCGTGGCGGCCGCGCGCGATGACGCAGAAAATGCCGTCCGCTTTCGCCGCGGCTGGTTTTTTGACGACGGCACCGGCGCGGGCAAGGGACGTCAGGTCGTCGGCATCCTGCTCGACAACTGGCTCAAGGGCCGCCGCCGCGCGGTCTGGATCAGCAAATCCGACCAACCGATTGAAGATGCGCAGCAGGACTGGTCTGCACTCGGCATGGAGCGGCTGCTGGTCACGCCTCTGTCGCGGTTTCGCCAGCGCCCCCCGATCCGGCTTTCGGACGGCATCCTATTTACCACCTACGCCACGCTGCGCACCGACGAGCGCGGCGAAAAGCTTTCGCGCGTGCGGCAGATCGTCGAATGGTTGGGCTCGGATTTCGATGGATCGATCGTCTTCGACGAGAGCCACGCCATGCAGAACGCGGTTGGCGGCAAGGGCGAGCGCGGCGACCAGGCGGCCTCTCAGCAGGGGCGCGCGGGCCTGAGGCTCCAGCACGTCGAGCGTGCCTGCGAGCGGGAGGCAGCCTGATGCCCCGCGATGCATCCGAACTGGCACGCCGCCTCGCGCACGAGGTCGAGGCGGTGTGCCGACACTATCTCTCCAATGGCAAGCGTGCCGGACGTTACTGGGTGGTCGGCGACGTCCACAACACGCCGGGACGCTCGTTATTCGTGCGGCTCCAGGAATCGAGGAAAGGCCCCGCCGGCAAATGGATTGATGCCGCAACCGGCGAGCACGGCGATCTCCTCGACATCATTCGCGAAAGCCTTAGTTTGCGCGATTTCCGCGAGGTCGCCGAGGAGGCGAGGCGCTTTCTGAAGCTACCTCGTCTTGAGCAGCAAATGGCTCCGAGACCCATTCGTTCGCTAGTACCATCCGGATCACAGGATGCCGCCCGTCGGCTCTTTGCGATGTCCGGCCCGATCGAAGAGACGGTGGTCGAGACGTATTTGCAACGTCGCGGAATAGCCAACATCCATTATGGCGGCAGCCTCCGCTTCCACCCACGCTGCTATTATCGGCCGGACGAGCAATTGCCGACCGAGACTTGGCCGGCGATGATCGCTTGCGTCACGGATCTCGATGGCAGGATCACCGGCGTACACCGCACCTGGCTCGACCCGGACGGCTTTGATCGCATTCGGCTCGGCAAGGCTCCGATCGATACACCGCGGCGCGCCATGGGTGACCTCCTTGGCAATGCGGTTCGCTTCGACGTGGCGGACGACGTGCTCGCTGCAGGCGAGGGGATCGAAACCATGCTGTCGCTGCGCTACGTGCTTCCGACCATGCCAATGGCATCAGCACTTTCCGCCAATCACCTCTCGGCGATGCTGCTGCCGTCAAGCCTGCGTCGGCTCTACATCGCCCGTGATGCCGACGGCGCAGGAGATACGGTGCAGGCGATCCTGACGCATCGTGCTGCGGACGCAGGCATCGAGGCGATCACGTTGTCGCCTCGCCTCGGCGACTTCAACGAAGATCTGCACGTCTTCGGCCTCGAGGCCCTGCGAGCAGCCTTGCGGATTCAGCTCGTACCCGAGGATGTCGCCCGTTTCCTGCATTCGTCGACGCTAACCGCCGAATAGGCGCGGCGATTCGATCGAGCGTGATAGGTCAGTCGTGGCCAGGCCAATGCCGGAAGGGGCCGCGACCACGGCCTTCTAGATGGCGATCGGACGGCAAGCGGCCCGGGCCGGCAATGGCTGCGGCCGGCTATTTTCCGCCGCGCGCAAGCGATGCGAACACACATCACCATTTGAACGGCGCGCTTTGCATCGCGAGGCAAAATTGCCGGCCTCTGCCATCCTCCGCTGCCGCTTCGGCCCTTTCGGGTTCTGGCCCGTTCCGCTCGCCATCTGAGTGATCGCTACGAAGGCCGCGATGGGCGCGGCCGATCCGGCAAAGGACCTCCTCCATGACCGACCGTGACGACATCGAACCACCGCACGCCTCGTCTTCAACCGACCACGTCCTCACCGAACTACAGCTCTTCGGTTATCGTCCGTTCGACGACCAGCCCGATCCACGGCCGCTCCCCAACGGCAAGGTGATCACCGGCGCCGTCGCCGACATCTTCGACGCCCTGGTTGTGACACTGAGCGACACGCGGCTTGAACCGGACCTTGACGAGTTGCTCTGGTCAACCGTCAATCTGTTCCACCGTGCCGTCGACCGTATCGAACGCCAGCTCGACGACAATGAACAGTCGCAGCAAAAAAGCCAGCGCGAGCAGAACGGCTCGGAAGTGCGGTCTGTCGAACTCGAGCGATTGACGGCCGAGGGCATCACCCTCATTGAGCGTCGCAATTGCTTAGAACTCTTCCGCGACCAAGCGATCGAACGATTTGAGGTCCACACCGGCTCCTTCTGGCGTCCTCGGTCAGGATCGTTGGTCAACCACCGCACGCTCACCGCAGCGATGATCGACTCCCGAGACTTCATCGCCGCCAAGCATCGTTCCGAGACCGAGGTCATGTTGCCACCAGGAGCGAAGATCGCGCTCACCGGTGGGCTCGACTTCAATGATCACCACCTCATCTGGGACCGCCTCGACAAGGTTCATGCCAGGCATCCCGACATGGTCCTGCTCCATGGCGGCTCGCCGAAGGGTGCCGAACTGATCGCCTCCAAATGGGCATCCAGCCGCAAGGTTTCACAGATCGCCTTCAGGCCCGATTGGACGAGACATGCCAAGGCAGCCCCGTTCAAGCGCAATGACGCCATGCTCGAACTCCTGCCGATTGGTGTCATGCACTTCCCAGGCACGGGAATTCAGGACAATCTCGCCGATAAGGCGAAACGCCTCGGCATCCTGGTTTGGAAATTCGGCGGCGCGTGAGCGCCGCCTGCTCGATATCAAGAAGCGAGGTGGATTGCACGCCGCAACTCCGCCTCGTTTGGAAAATACATCCAAAGTTGCGCCGCGGTGGTGGTAGAAGGCGCAACCGTTACACCTTTGCACATGGAGCCACCACCATGCTTCCCCTTGGGCTTGTCCTCAACACTGTTGGCATCGGCTTGTTCTGCTGGCTGATCTTTGCGCTGGCGGTATATGCCTTGCCGTTTTTCGTCGCACTGAGTATCGGGATGATGGCGTTTCATGGCGGCGCCGGCGTCGTTGGCGCGCTGCTTATCGGAATGGCCTCTGGCGCGCTCACGCTTGCCGTCGCTCAGGTCGCTGTCGCCGTCAGTCGATCTTTCATCTTGCGCATCGCAATCGCAACTGCGTTCGCTGTTCCCGCCGCGGTCGCTGGCTATCATGTGATGTTCGCCATGTCGCAGATCGGCGTGCTTTCGCCGGCTTGGCGTGAGATCTTGGCTTGCCTGGGCGCGGTTTGCATCGGCGGCACGGCGTGGACGCGCTTGACCGTGTTTGCGGAGATCCGCCCGTTCGAGCCGGCTGGGGTGGTGGACGATCCGTCTCAACCAGTTCTCACGGCCGCTACGCGCGGGGGATAACCATTCAGCGCGTTGTTCGTCGAACAGAGGCGCATAGATCGGCGCGTTGAGCGAGGGATGATTGGGACCTGAGCGGGCAGAGGCAGTCCTCCTCGAGGTGCCTCGAACAAGCCGCAGCCATTTCGGCTTGACCCACATTGCTGCGTGGGGCGGCGTGCCCGCTCCTGATCATTCCTTCGCAGACGAGACCGCCCTTTGCAGCAGATTGTTTCTTTTTCTGCACCGAACCGTTGCGACCACTTGTTCAGCACAACCGAGATACGCCACGTCTTCTCCCGAGATTGCGGTTCAGCACGCGGACGCACGTGGCCTCGTTGATGGCTTGATCTGGCCGAAGACCGGCTTCGCCTCGATCGTCTGAGCCGCAACGCCGTTGATGCAACTTTCTTCCCCTGGGCTTGCGCCCATTCCTCGCGAGGCAAGAAAGTCGCTCCAACGGCGTCCTCCGCTGGGCTCCGGCCCGCGGACAGCGGGTGCGTCGCCGATCGTCCTCGGCCTTTAGATCGCCATCGAGGCCGCGGTGGTCGCGGGCTCGAAACACAACAGGAGAAGTGACATGGCTAACATCGGATCTTTCAAGAAAGTCGGCAACGATTTCCAGGGCGAGATCGTCACCCTGAGCCTGCAAGCCAAGGGCGTCCGCATCGTCGCCGAGACGAACCGGTCCAACGACAACGCCCCGAGCCATCGCATCTACGTGGGCCGCGCCGAGATCGGGGCAGCCTGGTCGAAACGCTCCGAGGAGGGCCGCGATTACCTCTCGCTTAAGCTCGACGACCCCTCCTTCAACGCGCCGATCTACGCGAACCTGTTCGACGACGAAGGTGGCGAGGGTTACACCCTGCTCTGGTCACGGCCGCGCAAGAACGGCGAGTAGAGCGCCCGCTCAGCCCTGCCCGGACCATCCGGGCGGGGCTTTTGCTTCCGAGGTTGCAAAGCAAGATCAAAGTGCCGCGAGTTGTCGCCAAAGCCGAGCCCGTGCCGGCCAGCAGTGCACTTCTGTTCCAGTGCAAGCGGCTGACGATTCTTCGCTTGCCTATGGCGAAGTGAGTGCCCGCTCAGGCACAGGCTTTACTCTTAAGCAGGGGACGAACTCCGTCCCTTTTTGCTGTCCGGGGTGGGGCGCACTAGCAGATCGGATGCTTCAACCCCGAGAACCCGTGCAAGACGATCCACCACATCCACGCCGGCGGAATAGCGGCATCTTTCGATCGAGCTGACATAAGTGCGGTCTATTTTTGCGCGATGCGCCAACTCTTCCTGCGACAAGCCTTTTGCCTGCCGAAGCTTCCGCACATTCAGCGCCAAAACCTCTCGAACCTTCATGGCCAAGAGGGCAGCGCCTTGAAGAGTATTTCTCCACGGAGTATTCTCTACAAAAGGCGATCAGAGTGCCTCGACGTCGCTACTCGAAAAATATTTCATCTCTGGTATGCATAAAACCTGTAGACCAGTAGGCGGCGCGATACGACAATGCTTGTCGGGATTCGCTGGGTCGAAGCTTCTGGGACGATAGGAGTTTCATGCTGTGCCGCCGCGTAGTCCAGTAGTTGCGGATTTGGCCCCCGACGAGCCGACGCTGACGTCCTACGACAACGAACATGCTGTCACGTATATGCGTCTCCTCGACGCCGATGCGGAAAACGCCGACTGGCGCGAGGTCGCGCGGATCGTCCTTCATCTTGATCCCACGCTCGATCCGGATCGCGCACGCCGCAGTTTCGACAGTCATCTGGCACGTGCAAAGTGGGCCGCGCGCCACGGCTATCGTCACTTGCTGCAGAAGGGGCCGAAAGACGAAAGATGAATTTCGTTTGAAGCAAACGTGTATTCTTGATGATGGCCGATAGCGAAGGCAAATCGGTCTATTCGGCAAACCTATTGTTACAACCTTAAATAGTCGCATTTCTCATGCTGCAATTCCTCGCGCTCGTAAAGTGGGGAATAAGTTACGATGTCATCATTCGACTGGAGATCAGAGTCTGCCTATGACGGTGTCTATAGGGCAGATACAATGGAAATTGCATGGGAGTGGCTTCGCCGCGATGGCGGGTACCAGGAGGCCTATAGAGGCCTGACCAGCGCCCAGCGATCGAGCGCGGTGAGCGCCGATTTCCGTCAACAATGGGGGTTGTCTTTTCGCAGCTGACCCGCAAAAGTCTTTCGATCAGCAGTCAATCTTCTGGTCACCCGAGGCTCTGTCCACCGTGCTGAAACTCCGCACGGTGCTCGTGCCTTCGGATTCCAAGCGGTACGATCTCGATCCGAAGATGCTGCTGAATGGTGAGCTTCGTCACGCAGCAGACGGATGGCATGCCATCCTGCCGCTGGGAAAGGTGAATCACCGCCTGTGGCTGCAAGAGCTGCCGGTCAGCGGTTCGTCGATCGCTGTCGAACTGCAACTCGATTCCGATTTCGACACTCGATCGCAGGCGGCGCTCCGATTTTGGTTGGCGCTCGAACAGCGACCGTCTGGGCCATCCCTTCTTTCACTTTCCCTCCAACGACGACAGCGCCTCATCCTCTCGATGCGCGCATTGGACGGTTGGTTGGCGGGAAATAGCTATCGCGACATCGCAATCGGCTTGTTCGGGCGACAGCGCCTTCCCGAGCGGGGCTGGAAGACCCACGACTTGCGCAACCGCACGATACGCCTGGTTCAAACAGGGGTGTCTATGATGCGCGGCGGCTATCGCGCGCTGCTGCGTCGAGCAAAGCGAAGTCGGTAGAGCATCTCCCGAAGCGTCCCATCCGCGACGGGGTATCGGAAATCGACCCCCTCATCTTCGGCATCCCCCTGCGCAGGCCTACTCCGCGATCATGACCGTCGACGCGAAGCAGAACTCACTCGCGCTCCACATGATCACGGAGCCCTTCAAATGCCCGATCCTGCCGCCGGCTTGCCGCCGCGATACTTGCGCACGCCCGAGGCTGCACGCTTTCTGGGCCTGTCCGGTCGCACGTTGGAAAAGCATCGCACCTACGGCACCGGCCCAACCTACCGCAAGCTCGGCGGTCGCGTCGTTTATGCGGTCGATGACCTGAAGGCCTGGGTTGATCGCGGCGCCAAGACCTCGACCAGCGATCCAGGTGCGGGTGGTGTGTTGCCCGCCAAGCGGCACGCGCCCATTCCCTATGCCGGCAAAGAGCGGCGCTGACCATGTCCGGCAGCATTACCTCCGCGCACCGCCGTCGTTCCGAGCGCGATCAGCTCGATCTCTTCCGTGCGCTTCCTGGCGACCTTGCGCCACGTGACGCGCAGGACTTGATGGCCTATCCGTTCTTTTCGCTGGCAAAGTCCAAGCGGATCGTACCGATCGATTTCCACGTGGGAACAGTCTCGATTCGTGTCGAAGCCGTGCCGGAACACGGCATGGCGACCATCTGGGATGCAGACGTTCTGATCTGGGCGGCCTCGCAGATCGTAGAAGCACGCGACGCCGGCCTGAAGACGTCCCGGCTGATGGCCGCCACGCCGTACGAGATCCTGACGTTCGTCGGCCGTGGCACGAGCGTGCGCGATTACGACCGCCTCAAGGCTGCGCTCGATCGGCTGCAGTCGACCACCGTGATGACGTCGATCCGCCAGCCGACCGAACGCCGGCGTCATCGCTTCTCCTGGATCAATGAATGGAAAGAGACAGCCGACATGCACGGCCATCCCCGAGGGTTGGAGCTCATTCTGCCTGATTGGTTCTACACCGGCGTTCTGAACGAAGCGCTCGTGCTCACCATCGACCGCGCGTATTTCGATCTTACGGGCGGACTGGAGCGCTGGCTCTATCGCTTGGTGCGCAAGCACGGCGGCCGCCAGGAAGGCGGCTGGAGCTTCGACATTGTGCATCTCCACGCGAAGTCCGGCAGCTTGTCACCGCTCAAGCACTTTGCGTACGATCTGCGCCAAATCGTTCGTCGTCAAACGCTGCCAGGTTACCAACTCGTCATCAGCTGCGATCCACGCGGCACCGAACGACTGAACTTTGCGCCCGCTCTCGTCGATCCTTTTGCGGGACGACCGCGTGAGCACGACACCCGTGAGCCGGGGGATAAGCTGTGAATCAACTCGTGCTATCGGGGACCAAGACTCTCGTGCCATCGGGGACGGGATCCTCGTGCTATCAGGGACCAAAATCCTGGCCAACACCTTGCTACGCAAGGATTTCCCGCTCCCTTAACTTTCCTAACTTGGAATCCTTCGGATTCCTTCTAACGGACCGGGTATCCCGCGTGTCGGTGCACAAGGTCTTGCGAACTGGTGCCGGGCTTTGTGCACAGGCTCCCCAATTCGCGAGCTGGAGCAGCTTGCCTGGAGTCGGATCACGTGCAGGTTTGCCGCTCTCCAGCACCACCTCACACGGACGGTCAGGCGGTTTGCAGGCCAGATGAGGTTGCGTTCTCCATCCCGGCCGACGTCAGTGTCGAATGCCTCTGTCGATCGCCCAGGCAACACCGCATTCCCATTCGGCGATACGGAGCTGCATTATGAATGACTTCACGACCGTCGAACTCATGTGGGTCGAAAAGCGTATCGAGAACAGGATTCGGTTCGGCCATCCGGTACGCGAACAAATCATTGACCGTCATCGACGCGTCCTCTCGTTCGCATCCGGCAGCATGTTCGCGTTCGTCCGTTGGACTTCGAACGACTTCGGCACGCTATTGTCCCGAGTCGATATTTTGCGAGCGGCGGAGCCTGGTCGACGCTACTCGACCGTCCCTTGGATCACTCCCGGTGGCGAGAGCCTGCTGCGCTTATCCGGCTGGCCGAAGGTCGAGCGAGTCCTGCAGCTCATCGACGCGGTCGAGGCGCTCAGCATCGATCCCGCTGAGGTCGCACCCGACTATTGGCATCATGTGCACAACCGCCTGTCGGTCAACGAAACGCCAAGAGGCTACACGCGCGCTCGTCACCAGGCTTGGCTGCATCGTCGGAGGGTAGGGGCATGACCAATCGAATTCGCACCATAGCTATGACTTTTGGAGCTCTAACCCTTGTGCTCGCTACATTTGACGAAGCTCCTCCATCCTACATCTGGAATGTCTCAGAAAGCGTTCCGCTCGGTCTCTATCGATTGCAACCGGTCGAGCAACTGACCGTCCCTGAGCTCGTGGCAATTCGACCGCCGGAGCCGCTTGCAAGCTTTCTCGACTTGAACGGCTACCTGCCGATCGGCGTGCCCATGCTCAAGCGAATCCTCGCATTGCCTGGGCAGACCGTCTGTAGGAGCGGGCTCACTATCACGGTCGATAGCATCGAGATGGGGCAGGCCCGAGAGCGCGATAGCCGCCGCCGGCCACTACCAAGCTGGCAGGGATGCCGCGTGATTGATGCCGGTGAAATCTTCGTCATGAACTGGCAGTCGCCGGATTCTCTCGACGGTCGCTATTTCGGGCCGATTCCAGCATCGGCCGCGATTGGTCAGGCACTTCCTGTGTGGACTAGCGAGGAATGAAAATGCCGATCTCGGTTCGTCCAACTGCAGCCACTCCAGCCGTCGGCTCGCAGCACCCTTCCTCCGTCCCGGCCAACGACATGAGCTCCATTGTACATAGCCCCGCATCGCTGCGACCGCGACGCCTGCGGCCCGGAGCATTGCAGTGGACGGTTGTGTCCGTGACAGGGCTTCGATCCCTTCCGGGGCTTGCCGTTCTTGGCGCCGCCCTGCTGGCAGTCGGATCGCATTCAATTGCGACAGCCGAAACCGCCATCCTTGCGCCCTCCTTACAGAATTCGTCTGCCATCCAATACGCAGAGTTCACGACCGAGGCGGCCCGCCGGTTTGCGATTCCGGAGCGCTGGATTCGCGCGGTGATGAGAGCCGAGAGCGGCGGTAACCCGCACGCCGTATCGCCCCGGGGAGCACTCGGGCTGATGCAAATCATGCCCGGAACCTGGGGCGAGCTGAGGGCACGGTATGAGCTCGGCATCAACCCCTTTGACCCTCGCGACAGCATCTTGGCTGGAGCGGCGTACCTGCGCGAGATGCTCGACCGGTTTGGATCGGATGGATTTCTCGCAGCCTACAACGCGGGACCGAAACGGTATGAGGAGCACTTAGCGGCGGGTCGGCCGCTTCCGGATGCAACGAAGGACTATGTTGCGAGACTTGCACCGTTGATGGGAATTGAGCAGCGCGAGCGCGGCATCTCCATCGATAGACACGTCGTCAATTGGCGGCAGGCGCCTGCTTTTGTCCAGCAGTCCGACAGCTCATCATCTAACGCCCTGTTGGCATCCCCCGCGCGCTTGCTGACGTCGTCAAGAGACATTCTCAACGGGGGTGCGCTTGCCTTAGCACCTCGCGCAACGGGCCTGTTTGTCCGCATACATCCGGGGGCTCCACATGACGTCGGGTCTTGATGGGCTTAGTGCTCTCGGGCCCAGCATATGCTGGCGAAGCGCCGGCCCGGCGAGCTCCTATTCTGCACGAGGCCCAGCTAGCGCAGCTTCCGCCTTCGTGATCATTGCTTCGGCGCGCTCTATCGCGGCACTGAGTTCATCGCTCTTCCATGCATCAACCGAATGGCCGTCGTCGAACGACCGATCGTTAGCTTCCCGCGTGCGTGAGACCAGCTCGCGAAGCGGGGCAATGGCTTCGGAGAACAGCTTGGCATCTACTTCGTTTCGGGAAGACTGCATCACCTGTTTATCTCCATCACATTGCAATTATCGACCCTCAGGCAGTGTCGTTGCAACAGACTACCGTTGTCCTTGCGCCGAGTTTGTCCAGCGATCGGGTGAGGAGCACTTCCAATGATCGCAATCGCATTTCGTCGCATGTCGTCGAAGGTTGGCGCAGGTTGGAGAGTGGTGGGGAGGGAGCAGGAATTAACCGACCGTAAGCGTCCGAAGCTTGCACCTAATCAGGCATTGACATGAGTTTCGCGAACCCACGCCCACGGCAGCAATTCGTCGAGACGGTTGACGGGATGTCCGTCGACCATCCGCTGCAGCACGTCACGCAGATAGACGTAGGGCTCGACGTCGTTGAGTTTGCAGGTCGCGATCAGCGAGCAGGCGACGGCCCAGCGATGCCCGCCGCCGTCGCTGCCGGCGAACAGGTGGTTCTTGCGGCCAAGCGCCACGGGCCTGATCGCGCGTTCGACCGGGTTGGTGTGTGTGCCTTGCCAAGGCGCACTGTTCTCCCTGGTGAAAATCCAGGCCGGCAAACTCTCGCTCCAGCCGGAAGTACTCGGAGCGGGTCAGGAGGCGACGAATGACCTGAAGCACTCTGAGAAAAGGCCCCTTTTGGGGGTCATCGGTCCGCGCGGGCCGCAACTTGCGAGTGAACACTGAGCAGGCTCCGAAAGCGTCATCGTGGGAGTCGACCCGCCATACTAACGGGGAAGGCCGGCGTCCGGGGGGAAGCGAGCGAGAAAAGCACCCCAGGATCCCACCGGAGTAGTGGTGACAGCACGCGCGGGACATGGACAGTGGGCAACAAGGGAAGTCTGCTGCCGACGAAGGATGATGAGTCCGGACAACGACGAACCCGTGAGGGCCAGCGTCGGCGGCGGCAGATGGCGGATGGGTCCGTACTACCTATGACACCGGGTAACGCCGGAAGAGGGAAGGGGCCCTGACTTGTATTAAGCGAGAACGAAGCGGAGAGCACGGCGATTGACGATGAGTCTAGCAACACCGGAACTAAGCGTTCAGAAGCTGCAGAGCTCGCTACAGGCGAAAGCTAAGACCGAACCGGCATACCGCTTCTACTCCCTGTGGGACAAAATCTGCCGATCGGATGTCATGGAAGAAGCTTACCAAAGGTGTCGTGAAAACGACGGCTCCCCCGGGGTGGACGGCATAACATTCGAACAGATTGAAACCGAGGGACAAGAGCGATGGCTGGAAAGTATCAGACAGGAGCTGAAGGATGGCACCTACCATCCCAAGCCCCTTCTGAGAGTATGGATACCAAAGAGCAATGGCGGACGCCGACCACTCGGAATTCCGTGTATTCGTGACAGAGTCGTCATGATGGCCACGGTCTTAGTGATCGGTCCCATCTTCGACGCGGACCTGCTGGACAACCAGTATGGATTTCGTCCGAAGCTGGACGCCAAGATGGCCGTGCGCCGCGTGTTTTGGCACATCAAGGACCGGGGACGCCGCGAGGTAGTCGATGCAGATCTACGCGACTATTTTACGTCGATTCCACACGGCCCGCTGATGCGATGCCTAACACGACGGATCGCCGACGGACGACTCCTCTCGACCATAAAAGGCTGGTTGACAGCTCCGGTGGTCGAACGGAGCGGAAGACGGACGATACGGACGGCAGATGCGCGCAAGTTTAAGAAAGGGACCCCGCAAGGCTCTCCCCTGAGTCCCTTGCTGGCGAACATCTACTTTCGACGCTTTCTGCTGGCCTGGCGCGACCACGGACACCAAGAACAACTCGACGCCTACGTCGTCAACTATGCCGACGATCTCGTGATCTGCTGCCGCCCCGGTCAAGCCGAGGCGGCGAGGAAGCGAATGACGGTACTGATGAACAGGCTCGGGCTGGAGGTGAACGAGACCAAGACCCGCATCGCTCTGTTGCCGACGGAACGATTTACGTTCCTGGGCTACACGATCGGGCGGTTCTACGGAAAGGACGGACAAGCCTTCATCGGCACGCGTCCGTCCAAGAAGGCGGTCATGAGATTGCTCCGACGAATCCACGAACGCACGACGCCGCAGTGGTACCCGGACACACCGGAGAACACTGTCGTCGTCATCAGTCGCTTTCTTCGTGGCTGGTGCGGCTACTTCGACCAAGGTCCTGTCATGAAGACCTATGACTTCATCAGGCAATACGTCGATCGGCGTCTGCGGCACTGGTTGATACAACGAGCAGGAAAACGTGGCAGGGGCTTCAAAGAGTATCCGCAGGATTACCTGCACGATACCCTCAAACTCTTCCGCATCCCGGCTCGCCGTAACGACCGATCGAGCGCGAAGGCCTGATGAGACAAGTGAAAGCCGGGTGCGGTAAATCCGCATGCCCGGTTTGACGAGCGGCGACTGGAAACGGAACTATGGCGCGAACTGCGACACCGGCAACTGGCGAAAGCAGCCGGACCAGTAAAGCCTCGCGACCTACGGTCACCGCGCCAGTCGTCGACTCTACCGAGCTCGATCCGACCATCATGCAGGAACCGCGTCAGCCCCTCCCAGCGCGAGAGCGCGTAGCGGATCGCTTCGGCAAGCGTGCTGCGGCCAGAGACGAGGAGAAGCTGTGCCTCCAGCCAGGAATGCAACGCTTGAACGATTGGCTTGGAGAAGGACCGTCGCTCGGCGAGCCGATGAGCCGACGACTGCCCGCGGACACGGGATTCGATGGCATAGAGTTCGCCGATCCGGCGCAGGGCTTCGGTCGCCACGGGCGATCCGGTTGCCTCTGCGACCTCATAGAACTTGCGCCTCGTGTGGCTCCAGCAGGCGGCCAGAACAACGTCTTCATTGGTGGCGAGCTGCTCGAAGCCGGCATATCCGTCGACATGCAGGACACCTTTGAAGTCGGCAAGATGAGCTGCCGGACGCTCAGCCTTGCGGTCAGGCGCAAACAGATAGACCGCCGCCGGCGGCTCAGGCCCGCACCACGGCCGCTGTTCGCGAGCATAGACCCAAAGACGCCCGGTCTTTGTCCGTCCTCGGCCGGGATCAAGCACAGGAACGGGCGTGTCGTCGGCGAACAGATGATCGGAAGCAAACACGTTCTTGCACAATCGTTCGTGCAGGGCTTCCAGCCACCAGCACGCGCCACCAACCCAGCCGGCCAGCGTCGAACGGCTGAGATCGACACCATGTCGGGCAAAGATTTGCGACTGCCGATAAAGCGGAGTGTGGTCGCAATACTTACTGACCAGCACTTGCGCGAGCAGCGCCGGCGATGCCGGGCCACCCGCAATCGGCCGCTCCGGCGCGGCCGCCTGCACCACCTTGTTGCAGGAGCGACACGCGTACTTTGGGCGAGCGATGCGTACGACACGAAGTTGTGCCGGCACCCAGTCCAGCATCTCGCTGGCGCTCTCGCCGATGGCATGCAATGTCCCGCCACAGCAAGTGCAGACTTTATTCTCGACATCGAGCACGACGTCTTCGCGAGGCAGATGAGCGGGCAACGGCTTGCGCCGCGACGGCGCATCCGGGCTGTCCGTAACGACCGTTGGACGGCTCTCCCTGATGCGGCCGATATCGCTGTCGATATCCTCCAGACCGAGCGCCAGTTGGTCAGGGTCGATACGCTCGGAGCGGCGCCCGAACTGCATTCGCTGAAGCTGTTTGATGATCGACTGGAGGTGCTCGATCTCGCCGTCTTTGTGCTCGATCGCCGTGGCGATATCGCGCACCAGGCGTTGCAGAAGCACTGTATCTGTCGGGAGATTATTGAGATCGAGCTGCATGTTCGATTCTACTCGAACACGCTGATTCGAAGAAGCAACTTCACCTTGTTTGATGCGGGTCTGTGTGATTCACCCAGCGAGAACTGGCTTCCACACACGTTCAGGTGCGCGCCAGTCGATGCCTTCGATCAACATCGCAAGCTGCGCCGGCGTCAGTGTGATCGAACCGTCGTAACCCGCCATCACCGGCCAGACAAAGCGACCCTGGTCGATCCGCTTGGTGAACAGGCAAAGACCGTTGCCGTCCCAGAACAGGACCTTCAACATCGATGCCTTCTTGCCGCGGAAGGCAAACAGATGGCCGGAGAACGGATCTTTCTTCAGCACTTCCTGGACCAACATGGCGAGCCCATCTATGCCTTTCCTCATGTCCGTGTAGCCAAGCGCCAGGTGCACTTTCACGCCCGCAGGAACAATCAGCATGGCGCGATCTCTCCGCTCTCAACGCGCGCCCGCACAACATCGGGATCGCTGCCGACGGGCGCAAAGACACGTCGCCCATCGGGCAGATCAACAGCCATCATTCCTTCCGGCGGTCGCACAACGAGAGCGGTCGTCGTGTCGTCCGCCAGCGCGACGGAAGCAAGCCTTGCGCGCGTCTTCTGCGCCACGCCGAACTCCACCCGCCAGCGGAACAGCAACCCAGTGACAATGCCGTGCTTGCGGGCAACACCGGAGACCGTGGCACCCGGCTGCTCGGTTTCCATCACGATCGCAAACTTCTGTTCGTCGCTGAAGAAGCGCCGAGCCGGCGTCGCGGGCGTAGGCGGAGCGTCGTTCGAGGCTTCTGTCAAGCTGCTTTCGGAGGTCGATTCCTTAGCACTAGTGCTAGCGACGGGGCGGGCGGAGGGGTGAAGATGCGCACGCCAGTCGATTTCGACCTCGCCGTCGTCCAATCGGTCACGCCATGTGCGCAGCGCGTACGGCGAAAGCGACAACGCCGCGGCGTATTCGCGGACACCCATGCCGCTCCAATTCATCGCCTCCACATGCATCGCCCAGAACGCTTGCATGGCGCGATTGCGCACGTCCGTGCTGATGCCGAACGCTTGCCGGCGGCGCTTTCGCAGCCCTTTCTCTCGCTCTTCACGGCGCTTCTCGCGGCGCAATTCCGTCTGATATTCCGTGAGCTTGCGTGCAGCTTCCTCGCCAGCAAGAACCTTGAGCCAGCGCGTGAACGTGCCCTCGTCCAGTCGATGCTGACGGCAATACGCCTTGCGCGAAGTGCCGCTGCGCCGCCAGGCTTCGATGTGAATCGACCACCATTCACGCCTGGCTTTGTTCTGGAAATGTTTTGGACCCACCGGAGATTCTCCAGTGCAGCAGAGAACCCGAAATGGAACGAGAACACACCATCGAAAAGTCGTGCAGGATTCGGACGCTTACAACCGACCGGGGATGGCAAGGGAAAAGGCCGGCCTGCGGTCCTGCCTATGTGGTTGGTTGGGCGGGGGATTTTGTCAGGCGGGTAATGTCTCCTGCCGGCGCTTTCCGCAATTCCTCGAACACAATCAATGCTTCGCGCGCCATACACCTGCGCGAGAGCAAGGTTTCTCAGCCGTGACGTCAGGTGACGACGACCTGCGGATCCGCCCCGGCCGCATCCACCACGGCAACCGCGGGGCCAAGCGCCCGAAGAGCTTCGTCGGGGAGGTGATGCGGTCCGCCAAGAGGGCGGGGCACGTCGGCGACAGTTTCAGATCGAGCCAGGCGCACAGTCGCTCCCACTTCGGGCGCGGCCGCCGCGCGGCAGTCTCGATCCGCCTGCGCTCGAATGCCCGGCGGGTCGTGACAAAAGCGCGCGTCGTGCGTCACAAGTGCTCGCGCTTTCGATCGGCACCCCTGCCCAAGCACCTGGCCTATCTCAAGCGCGATGGCGTAACGCGTGACGGCGAAGACGCGCGCATGTTTGACAAGACCTCTGATGCGGCGGACGAGCGCGCCTTCGCCGCGCGTTGCGAAGAGGATCGTCATCACTTCCGGTTCATCGTCTCGCCCGAGGATGGCGCGGCGCTGGGGGACCTCAAGACGTTCACGCGCGAGCTGATGCGTGACGTCGAGAAGGATCTCGGAACCAGGCTCGACTGGATCGCGGTAGATCATTGGAATACGGACAATCCGCATGTCCACATCCTCATCCGCGGGCGTGCCGACGACGGTCAGGACCTCGTGATCAGCCGCGAGTATATCAGCCGCGGTTTGCGCGATCGGGCGGCCGACCGAGTTACGTTTGAGCTGGGGCCGCGCAGCGAGCACGAGATCCGCGCAAGCCTCGAGCGGGAGGTCGACGCGGAGCGCTGGACCGGCCTCGACCGTGCGCTCCGGGACATCTCCGACGCGAACGGGGGCGTGGCAGATCTCAGGCCGAGCCCGGATGTCGAGGACCCTGAACTGCGCGGCCTACTGCTGGGCAGGGCCGCCAAGCTCGAGCGCCTTGGCCTGGCAGAGCCCGCAGGCCCCGCCTGTTGGACCCTGAAACCTGGCCTTGACCAGGCGCTTCGCCAGATCGGGATGCGCGGTGACATCATCAAGACGATGCACCAGGCCCTCAGTGGGGCCGGTCGCGAGCCGGACGTCAGCACCTTTGCCCTGCATGGCGAAGAACCGGCCGATCCCGTTCTGGGGCGCCTCGTTCACCGTGGTCTCGACGATGAGCTCAAAGGGTCCGCTTACGCGATCATCGCTGGCGTCGATGGTCGCACGCACCACCTGCGCTTCGGCGATATCGAGATGACCGGCGATGCGCCAGCCGGCGCCGTCGTCGAGACGCGCGCCTACGATGATGCGAACGGACGCCGGCGCGTGTCGCTCGCGATCCGGTCGGACCTGACTATCGACGAACAGGTCACCGCGAAGGGCAGCACGTGGCTCGACCGCCAGTTCCTCGCCAAGGATCCGCCGCTCAGCCGTGGTGGTTTTGGTGCTGAGGTGCGGAATGCAATGGAAGCGCGCGTCGATCACCTCATCGAGGAGGGTCTGGCTCGGCGGCAGGGGCAGCGCGTGGTGTTCGCGCGCGACTTGCTCGCGACATTGCGGCGTCGGGAGCTGCACGACGTGTCCGCCAAGCTTGCGACTGAAACGGGGCTTGACCACCGTTTGGCTGCTGAGGGCGATCCAATCTCCGGCATCTACAGGCAACGAGTGACCCTTGCCTCGGGCCGCTTTGCCATGATCGATGATGGTCTAGGTTTCCAGCTCGTGCCATGGCGGCCGGCCCTGGAGCAGCATCTCGGAAAGCAGGTGACAGGCGTAATGATGCCGGGCGGCAGGATCGATTGGGATTTTGGTCGCAAGCGCGGGCTGGGCCTCTAGCGATATCGACCAGATCCTGGTCCATCCGATTACTGCGCGGGGACCGCACAATGCACCCTTGGGGTCGTCTTGTCCTTGATGTCGCGCGGGTAGCCCTGCTGCATCTCGGCCATGTCGACAACCAAAGTGCTTTGGGGCCAGATCACGCTTGTCCTTGCCATCGTGCTCATCACCACGTGGGCAGCGACGCAATGGGTTGCCTGGAGGCTGGGATTTCAGCCGCGACTTGGACCGCCCTGGTTTGAGCTCGGCATGCCCATCTACCTTCCACCTGCCTTCTTCTGGTGGTGGTACGCATACGATGCCTATGCCCCCAAAATCTTCGTCGAGGGGGCCTGCATCGCGGCGTCCGGTGGGGTGATCTCGATCATCGTCGCTTTCGGAATGTCGATCTGGCGGGCGCAGGAGGCGCAGACCGCGGCCACCTATGGTTCGGCCCGGTGGGCGCTGCAGAATGAAATTCGCGGCGCGCAGCTCTTGGGCCCGGATGGTGTCGTGCTCGGTCGCTTTGATCGCTACTACCTTCGGCACGACGGCCCCGAGCACGTGCTTTGCTTCGCGCCGACGCGGTCTGGCAAGGGCGTCGGCCTCGTGGTGCCGACGCTCCTGACATGGCCGGGCAGTTGCATCGTACACGATATCAAAGGGGAAAACTGGCATCTGACATCAGGTTTCCGCGCCCGCCATGGAAGGGTCGTGCTGTTCGACCCGACCAACCGCAACTCGGCGGCCTATAACCCTCTTCTGGAGGTTCGTCGCGGCGAGTGGGAAGTTCGGGACGTCCAGAACATCGCCGACGTGCTGGTCGATCCGGAAGGTGCCTTGGAGCGGCGCAATCATTGGGAGAAGACCAGTCATTCTCTGCTGGTCGGCGCGATCCTGCACGTCCTTTATGCCGAGCCAGACAAGACCTTAGCGGGCGTCGCAAAATTCCTGTCGGATCCCAAGCGCCCAATCGAGGCGACCTTGCGCGCGATGATGTCGACGGCTCACCTTGGTAATAGCGGCGTTCACCCGGTTATCGCCTCTGCGGCGCGCGAGCTTCTGAACAAGAGCGAGAACGAACGCTCTGGCGTGCTCTCAACTGCGATGTCGTTCCTTGGGCTCTACCGTGATCCCGTCGTGGCGCAGGTAACACGTCACAGCGACTGGCGGATCCGCGACCTGGTGGAGGCGAACCAAGCAACTACTCTTTACCTCGTCGTACCGCCATCCGACATCAGCCGGACCAAGCCGCTCGTGCGGCTGATCCTCAACCAGATCGGTCGCCGCTTGACGGAGGATTTGAACGCCAACGTGCGTCGGCATCGTCTGCTGCTGATGCTCGACGAGTTTCCGGCTCTCGGCAGGCTGGATTTCTTCGAGTCAGCGCTCGCGTTCATGGCTGGCTACGGGCTCAAGAGTTTCTTGATCGCCCAGTCCCTCAACCAGATTGAGAAGGCCTATGGCCCGAACAATTCGATCCTCGACAACTGCCACGTCCGGGTGTCCTTCGCCAGCAACGACGAACGTACCGCCCGGCGCGTGTCGGAGGCGCTGGGAACAGCGACCGAATTGCGCGCCATGAAGAACTATGCCGGCCATAGGTTGAGCCCGTGGCTCGGTCATCTCATGGTGTCGCGGCAGGAGACAGCACGTCCGCTTCTGACGCCCGGCGAGGTGATGCAGCTACCACCGGACGACGAGTTGATCCTGGTCTCGGGGTGTCCACCGATTTGTGCGAAGAAGGCGCGCTATTACGAAGACCCACAATTCCGCGGGCGAGTGCTTGCACCGGCTCTATCCGGGACTGTTGAGAACCTCGTCCGATCGCCCGACGACGACTGGAGCAAGCTGCCCCTGCCGGGCAACTCGCGCGGCGGTCAGATGCCACTTGCTCACGGCAAGGACGGCAAGTCCGCGGACGATCCGGCCAATGGCGGCATCAGGCGAGAGCCGGAGCTTCCCGAGCACGAAGACGTGGCGCCAGATCGGACTGCCGTGAAAGCTGAGTTCGAGTTCACCGACGAGGATTCCGATGATGACATCCAGCGCGCAAGCGAATTACGTCACGCAGCCGCCGGCGTCGCCCGTCAGGCGGCGATGGATCCTGATGATGGCCTTGATCTCTAAGGTGAGGCGATGCGGAGCAAACATACATTTCGCCTGCCCCCCGATCTTGCCAGCCAGTTAGCGGACTACGCGAACCGGAAGCGAGTGCCACAGGCCCTCGTCGTCGAATCGGCGCTGTCATCATTCCTGTCTCCGGATGGCTCCGAGCGCATGGAAGCGGCCCTCGGCCGGCGATTGGACCGGCTGACGCGCCAGGTCGAGCGCCTCGAGCGTCACGTGACGATCTCGAATGAAGCGCTGGCGTTGTTCGTTCGCTTCTGGCTGACGGCGACCCCACCCCTGCCGGATACCGCACAACCTGCTGCACAGGCCAAGGGGCGCGAGCGCTATGAAGGGTTCATTGAAGCGTTGGGTCGGCGGCTCGCACGAGGCCAGAGCTTAGCGCAGGAAATCACCTTGGACGTCGAGCCGCGTGTTCGCTCGAGCGACAAACCTGATCCGGCCTGAGCGCCCGCCGCTTCTTTCTTATCCTACGCCAGATTGCGACATCGATGCCTGTGCGGTTGAAGCAATAACGGAACTTCTCCTTCTGTGACCCTGCAGCCCTCGAAGACGGCTCATTCGTTCGATCGGATCTCGCCTCGCTGATTGCGAGCGCGAGCTGCACCGATCGATCTAGTTGCACGAGGAGGGGAGATCATGACGGTCGAAGTCGAACGCGACGGACAGGTCAGCCTGAGTTTGGATCAAACAGAGGCGAACACTTCGCCGATCCCGCCTCGAACCAGAAAGCTCAGCGTTCAGCTCTCTGAGACGGTTTTCGAACGGTTGGAAGCTGCAACCGGCCGGCTGGGCGCCGGCAAGAGCACGGTCGTACAGGCCGCTCTCGAACGTTTCCTGAATCAGGCTCCGCGGGTGGAAGAAATGGTGCACGAAGCCTTCCATCGGATCGGCGATCAGATTGAACGCCTGGAGAGCGAACTTGCGATCATCGCCGAGACGGTCGCGTTGCACGTCCGCTATCACGTCACGGTGACGCCGCCGATGCCGCCGTCGCAACAGCGCGACGCGTGTGTGCTGGGCTATCGGCGGTTCAAGGCCCTGGCCGAGCAGGTTGATCGGCGTGTGCGCTCGGGCCGGCCGCTGATGCGGGAGACGATCGCCAGTCTCAGTATGACCGAGCGCGACGTCCCTCCGCCTGAGCGCGATGGGGAAACCGTGTCCGGTCGTTCAGAAGATCAGATCGACGTCCTCGCGGACGCCGCTACAGACGTGGAAGCCAAGCAGATGGCTGCCGTCCAGGAGGGCGGCAGCAACCGCAACTTTCGAAACTTACCAAACGCGTTCTGCCGACTCGACTGAGTCGGCCGGAAGGAGGGCAGGCCAGGTCCCGCTCGTCCCATCTGCCGCACCCACAATCCCCGAGGCAAGTGCCGCGGGGCGACTTCCGATATCGCGGTTGATACTCGGCGTTTTTCTGCCGTTTGCGGCAGGCTACTATCTCTCCTATCTGTTCCGAACGATCAATACGCTGATATCTGAACCCCTTTCGGCCGACCTTAGTCTGAATGCCGGCAGTCTCGGGCTGCTGACATCTGTGTATTTCCTGATCTTCGGGGCCGCCCAGATTCCAATCGGAATCTTGTTGGATCGCTTTGGCCCACGGCGGGTTCAGAGCGCCTTGTTGCTGGGCGCGGCCCTAGGGGCCGCTCTGTTCGGTGCTTCGAACGGATTCCTGTCGCTCCTGCTCGCCCGCGCAATGATTGGACTCGGCGTCGCGGCCGCATTGATGGCTGGGCTGAAGGCGATCGTCCTCTGGTTTCCCAGAGAACGGGTCGCGCTGATGAACGGCTACATGATTATGCTGGGTGCTTTGGGTGCGGTGACGGCAACCCGACCTGCCGAATGGTTGCTGAACTCGACGGGTTGGCGCGGAATATTCGAGGTTTTGGCGATCACAACGCTCGCAGCCGCCCTTCTGATCTTTCTAGCGGTCCCGGAAAGCAAGATTGCACAGCAAGCGCGACCGGCCGGACTTCGGCTGGAAGCGATCTTTACGGATCGCCGTTTCTGGCGAATTGCACCTCTTTCGGCGAGCTGCGTTGGGTCGGCTTGGTCGTTGCAGGCATTGTGGGCCGCGCCCTGGCTCAGGGATGTCGAGGGACTGAACCGCGAAACCTTGGTGACCCAATTGTTCGTCACGGCGATTGGCGTATGCGCCGGCGCCTTGCTGCTGGGCACGATTGCAGACCGGTTGCGAAGGCGCGGTATCGGTTCGGAAACGCTGCTCGCAGTGATGGCGTTACTGTTCGTCTTGGCTGAGCTCGCACTGATCCTGCGTCTACCGCTTCCGTCGATGCTGCCATGGTCAGTGGTTGCTGTTGTCGGCGCCGCCACTGTCCTTAGCTACGCGACAATTGCAGAATACTTTCCAGCCGAGCTCGCGGCTCGCGCCAATGGAAGCCTAAACGTCTTGCATTTCGGGTGGGCCTTCGCGGTTCAGTGTGGAACTGGACTCATACTCGAGCAATGGCCCGTTCAAGATGGGCACTATCCACTGATAGCCTACCAAGTTGCCTTCGGGTTGAGCGTTGCCGTACAGGTCGCGTCGCTGGCTTGGTTTGGCGTTTCCTGGGTTCGAGAATTAGGTGGCAGGACCGTCAGATCCCTCTTGCATCACCGCTCGCGACAAGGTGCTTCGTTTGAAGTAACCGCTCCGCCTAGCGATATCCCGATCATGGAGGCGCACGAAGACACGGAATGGTAACGTCTGTCGCTTCTATGAGGGCGCAGGTCTTGGAATCGGAGGCCCTGTAGGTGCAGCGATAGGCGCCGCCATCGGCTTATCGCTCGGATTCGGCACAACACAAGGCGTTGTTTTTGCGATCAGTAGAGCGGTCGCAGATAAGGCCGACGACAATGACGGCGGAGACACGATTTGCAACCTGATCTTGCACAAGCACGGCATCGCTCCGGCCACGGCACGAGGAAAGATGGCGCTTGCGCCGTCGATGAAAACGACGGAACGGGGCTCCTCCAAACCGCGAAATCTAAGTGATTGTTTTGAATCAACTTCTTAAGCGGTGTGGAGAGGGAGTTCGTTTGTAGCTACGGTGACAAGCTACGGATGACACTCCAACTACGGCAGCTCCTGGTGCGCAAGCAGACCAGAGAGCACTCCTGGGTTGTTTGGGGGTAGGACAGGGAAGGGACGACCCGATACCCGGGCAGAGCTTGTTCCGAAATCTTCGGCCGTTCGGAGATCTGGACCACGCGCCAAGCTGCTACATCGACGCGCGGCTTGCCGATTGTTGGAACGGTCGTTTGCGCTGCAATAACAAATTCACTGGCACGAAAAATGCTGAGCCGCCTCGGCGATGGCGAGCGCGAAGTTCGCCGGGCAGACGGAGGACAACATGAGAGCCCAAGTATTGAGAGCGTATGACGAAAAGCTGTCCAACGATCGGTGGGTCAGCGAGGAAAAAGTGCCGGATCCCAAGCTAACCAAATCGACGGACGTCATCGTCCGTATCGGCGGCGCTGGCGTATGTAGGACTGACCTTCATATTATTGAAGGCGTCTGGAAGCCGCATATGGATCCAACCGGCGATAAACTGCTACCCATCATCATGGGACACGAAAATGCGGGCTGGATCGAAGAGGTTGGCAAGGAAGTTGAGGGCCTGAAGAAAGGTGACCCGGTTATCGTTCATCCGAAGATCACCGGCGGCACGTGTCTCGCCTGTCGCCGTGGCTTCGACATGCACGGTCCCGGCACGTTTCCGGGTCTCGATTGCAACGGCGGCTACGCAGAATTCTTATGCACCTCGGAACGAAATATCGTGCCGCTGCCGCGGACACTTGCTCCGAAGGATGTAGCGCCCTACGCGGATGCGGGCCTTACGGCCTATCGCGCAATCAAGAAGGCCACGCGTCACCTTTTGCCAGGCGAATTCTGCGTCGTTATCGGAGCGGGTGGGTTAGGCCACATCGGAATCCAATGCCTCAAGGCAATGTGTGCTGCCGACGTTATCGTGGTCGACAAGTCCGAAGCGTCGCTGAAATTGGCCGAAAAGTCCGGCGCCGATCATCTGGTGAAAGCTGACGGCAACGAAGTGGCAGCATTGCTGGCTCTGACTGCCGGAAACGGCGCGGAAGCGGTGATCGATTTCGTCGGCGAGAAGGGCACGACATCCAAAGGCCTGGCGATGACCCGTCCGATGGGCAGCTATTACGTCGTTGGCTATGGTGAGGACATCCGTGTTCCGACCGTCGACATGGTGATTACCGAGAAAAACATCATCGGAAATCTGGTCGGCACATGGGCCGAGCTAACGGAGTTGATGGCCCTCGCGGATCGAGGTTTGGTTGAACTCGCCACCGCCGAGTATCGCCTGGCGGATGCGAACAAGGCGTTGCACGATCTCAACGCCGGCAAGATTCATGGACGCGCTGTTTTAATTCCTTGATTCAGAACCACGTCATCCATCGCGAGAATGCACTTCTCGCGGTGGATTTGACGGCCCTCCGTCTGTCCAGGTGACCGCACACAGACTGCTCATGTTGCGGCGCAAACGCTGCGAGTGCTGGACGGGTACCCCGCGCGGTTCGCACAAAGTCTCATTTTGCGTCGTCGTCGCAATCTGCAACGCGACCGGTCTCAGGGCGACACCCGCAATCATCCAATGTCGCCCAGCTCTGTCTTCTGCTGCTCAGAAGACGATCCGAAAGAAGCCCTCGAACGATCTGGCACGGCCGTTGCACACCTCCTTGCAGGTACTCGCCGGCGAAGCACACCGATACGGCCAAGAACGAGCCGCTTCGCCTTGAGGCGCACTTCAGAGGCAAACTCTTGCGCCTGGCGTCCGTATCCGCCGCGAGACATTGCAAGCCAACGCCATCGCTGACGCCGCACTTCGCGTGTGGTCGCGGTGCTATGTGGAAGCTCGGAGAATTATTCGCGCGATATCGACAGGAGGCCAGAATGGGCAAGAGCTCCAAGAATCCTCACCACGGTTCAGCGGGTTGCTGCGCCGTCTGCGGCGGAAAGTTTGGGCTTATTCGTTACTACTGCTGGCGCACGGCGCTCTGCTCCAGGAAGCGCGTCGCCCGGTTCAGAGTGCGCAGGGAGGCCGACCATAGATGGCTCCGCTGGTTGCGAGCCGCTTAGGTGTTCAACGATGACATAGTGGCATTGTAATGCTTCGCATTGGGACGCGCCACATGAGGTTCATTCTGGTGAACGGCAGGACGCCATGTCCAAAAACGTTCTGCATGCTTTGCTGTGAGCCAATACATGCAAGCTATCTGAAAGAATTCAGTACCGGATTGCCCTTTTGCGATCATGATTGTTACGCCCTCTATTCCGGCCGCTGGATGTCGAGAGTTGGGCAATCAACGCACTCAGCCGGCGTGGAAGACTATCGCTAGTTCGAGCGGGCGAACAAGGAACCAGCTCGCAACGCGCGGCCGCCGGCATGAGCGAAAGAACGCCGATTGCAAAGTGCGGCCAAGTGATCAATCTAGAGGAGCGCCGAACCATTGGCCCCCGTAGGAGAAGCGCTGCCACGCCGTCGTTTCAATCTCGATGAGATGCACCAGGTCAAGAGCGCGTCATCCAACATGTAGTCTGCTGGTGATCCAGGGATGTGCTGTCGAAAAGTCAGGACCGGTTTCGATCTGCACCTATCGCCGACAAGTGCTTGCTGGCCGGATGAGAGAGGACCTTTAAAAAGTCTGTCTCTGGTCCTCTCAATGCGCCATCGATCAACAGCGAACAAAGTAATTTCGGCATCCAGGCGACCGATCGATATTGCGGCGCAAACATTGCGGTGCAAAATAGGCGCCCATACGCGTCACTGAGATTCTCATTTTGCAATTCGTGTCGCAAATTGCATCTCAGTTAGTCGCGACCCAGGCATTGTGGCCCCTCGGCGTTCGCTCATTTCCCCACTTACTCAATCAGAAATTACTCGGCGGGCCCCCAAAGACGCGCTGGCACGCCCATTGCAAAGCTCTTGGCACAACAACGCCGACTGCTCCGTCTGGGGCGAGCCGCGAAAAGAACGAGGGAAGGGGATGCTCAGCTGAAGGCGCGCTTTCATGCGGGATGGGACAATTGCGATCGGGGGCCGCTGGGTCCGAAGATCGTCCCTGATCATCGCTGGAGGGCTCCACAGTCATCCTATGACCCTTGCCGATATCAAACGTCCGGTCGTGCGAACGGCCGCGAGGTGGCCCGTAACGCACGGGTAAGCACTGCCCGGCCCGTCGAGGTCTGGGCAGGCGGAATATCGAAGTGGTCTCTGACCCGATCAGGAGGATAGACTAGATGTCTGGAACTTTAACACTCAACAAGATCACCGCTCAGCGCGGCATTTCCGTCGGCGAAGCTGCAAAGAAGATTGCGGATCTCGGGTGGAATCCGTCCTACGTGCAGGAAGCGATGACCTTCCCCACGGACTACAAAATCACGAAGGCGCCGAAGGATCCGATGAAGCAAGTCCTTCGCTCCTACTTCCCGATGC
The DNA here is from genome assembly GCF_024199885.1 of Bradyrhizobium sp. CCGUVB23. Lineage (NCBI taxonomy): Bacteria > Pseudomonadati > Pseudomonadota > Alphaproteobacteria > Hyphomicrobiales > Nitrobacteraceae > Bradyrhizobium > Bradyrhizobium sp. CCGUVB23. The sequence continues at coordinate 1,029,937 of NZ_JANADQ010000001.1, read as the reverse complement.
AGGAAGAAAAGGACAACCGCGTGTACGGCGCGCTCGATGCTGCTTTGCGCGGCGACATGTTCCGCAACGTCGAGCCGCGCTGGGTCGAGTGGATGAAGCTCTTCCTGGCGATCATCCCGTTCCCTGAGATCTCCGCTGCGCGGTCCATGGCCATGGTCGGGCGCCTTGCCCCGGGTGAAGATCTGCGCACCGGCTTCACAATGCAGATGGTTGACGAGTTCCGCCACTCGACAATCCAGATGAACCTGAAGAAATGGTACATGGAGAACTACATCGACCCGGCCGGGTTCGACATCACGGAGGAGGCGTTCGGGAAATGCTACGCCACCACCATCGGCCGCCAGTTCGGTGAAGGATTCATCACCGGCGACGCGATCACGTCGGCGAACGTTTACTTGACCGTGGTCGCCGAGACCGCGTTCACGAACACGCTGTTCGTGGCCATGCCATCGGAAGCGGCCCGCAACGGCGACTATGCGCTGCCGACGGTTTTCCTCTCGGTTCAGTCGGACGAGAGCCGCCACATCGGCAACGGCCACTCGATGCTGATGTCGATGCTGAAGGAGCCCGAGAACCATCTTCTGCTCGAGCGCGACATGCGCTACGCGTTCTGGCAGAACCACGCCATCGTTGATGCCGCCATTGGCACCTTCATCGAGTACGGCACCACCAACCGCGACAAGACCAAGGAGTCCTACGCGGAGATGTGGCACCGCTGGATCTTCGAGGACTATTATCGGACCTACATGCTGCCGCTCGAGAAGTACGGCATCAAGATCCATCATGACGACGTTCAGACCGCGTGGAAACGGCTGACCGAGAAGCACTACGTCCACAAGGTCGCGCAGTTCTTTGCGGTCGGCTGGTCAGCGAACTTCTGGCGCATCGAGGCCCAGACCGACAAGGACTTCGAGTGGTTCGAGCACAAGTACCCGGGTTGGTATGCTCAGTTCGGCGAGTTCTGGAAGTGGTACGAGAAGCTATCGCATCGCGGCCAGACCAACATCCTCTTCAACAGCGATGTCGGCTATGTCTATCCGCATCGTTGCTGGTCGTGCCTGGTGCCTTGCCTGATCCGCGAGGATATCGTCACGGATGAGATCGACGGCAAGCTCTACACGTTCGCCCATGAGATCGATCGCTGGACGGCGGTTGAAGCTTTCGCCGGCGAATATGAGGGGCGTCCGACCCCGGCGATGGGACGGTTCAGCGGCCGTCGCGAGTGGGAAAGCGTCTATCACAACGTGGATATCGCCGACGCCATCAAGGATCTGGGCTTCGTGCGTACCGACGGCAAGACCCTGGTCGCCCAGCCGCACCTGCGCTTCGACGAGAAGGAAATGTGGACGCTCGACGATGTCCGCGGCCACATTCTCAAGAGCCCGCTGCTCACCCTGCGGGAGATGAGCCCGGCCGACCGAGAGACGCATCTCGCCGACTATCGCAAGGGATTCACCATCAATCCCTGCAACTAAGCGTGGGAGAAGGAGCCGGCTCCGCTGGCTCCTTCCCTGCCAATCACCGGAAGATTCGCAAGCCTTGGTTTGAGGAGGCCCCTATGGGCGCGCCCGCTAATGTCGTTCGCCTGCACCCCGTAGGCATAGAATTCGAGGTCGAAGAGAACGAAACCGTTCTCGACGCCGCTTTCCGCCAGGGCATCGCACTGCCGCATGGTTGCAAGGAAGGCCAATGCTCAGCATGCAAGTGCGTGCTTACCGGCGGCGATGTGGAGCTGAAGAAATACTCGACGTTCGCCCTCAACGAGATAGAGCGCAGCCAGGACTACATCCTGCTGTGCAGGACGCTGGCCTATTCGGATCTTGAAGTGGAGCTCCTCAACTACGACGAGGAGGTGCTGTCGAAGTCGATCCCCGTCAAGGACTTCACGGGCACAGTCACGAGCATCTCCGCGCTGACCCACGACATTCGGCGGCTCGAAATCTCGCTGGAGCAACCTCTGAAGTTCTGGGCGGGTCAATATGTCGACATCACGCTCCCGGGGGCAGAGACGATTACGCGCTCGTTTTCCATGGCAAATTCGCCGGGCGAAAGCCAAAAACTCGCATTCATCATCAAAAAGTACCCGAACGGACGCTTCTCCTCCCGACTTGACGGAGACCTCGCCGTCGGAACCGAGGTCGGGATCAAGGGACCCTACGGGACCTGCTTCCGGCGAGAAAACAAAACCGGAGCCATGATCCTGGTCGGCGGAGGATCGGGAATGTCGCCGCTGTGGTCGATCCTGCATGATCACATTCGCTCAGGCGAAGTGCGTCCCGTGTATTTCTTCTACGGGGCCCGTACGCAAAACGATCTTTTCTATCTCGATCGATTCAAGGAACTGTCCTCGAAGCATCCGGAGTTTACGTTCGTCCCGGTGCTCTCCCACGCTGTCGACGACGCAACCTGGCATGGAGAAAAGGGTTTCGTGCACGAGGCGGTCGGAGCTCACCTGCGCACTTCCGGATATGGCGAAGACGTCGACGTCTATGCCTGCGGTCCATCGCCCATGATCGAGGCGCTCACGCCGGTGCTGCAGATGAACGATGTCGAGTCTGATCGCGTCTTCTTCGACAAGTTCACACCAGCCAATAACTGAAACTTTAATCGAGATTTTCCGCGTGTCGATCCAGCAAGTGTAAAGCCACCAATGGGAGGAGAAAGACTATGACTGCCGTTCCAAGCGTTTCAGCGGGCTCCGGTGCAGCAGGCGCTGCGGTGTTTCCGGACTCGGACAGCCGCAAATATCGGTACTTCGAGCCGCGCAGCAAGCGAGCGACGCATTACGAGGACGTGACTGTCGACGTTCAGCCCGATCCGGAGCGCTACCTGTTGCAGGACTGGATCATCTCGTTCTCGAACGGGAAGGGTGCCTACACCAAGGACAACACGGCGGCGCTGAGCTCGAATTGGCATGCCTTCCGTGCTCCGGACCAGGAGTGGGAACGGACCCATTACCAGCGGCAGTCCAAGATCGAGGCGATGGTTCAAGCGGTGATCGCCAACGGCCGCAAGTCCGGCGCGCCGAAGTCCTTCGACAAGGCGTGGATCAAGATCCTGCAGAATCATCTCGGTGCGTGGAAGCATGTCGAGTTCGGGCTCGGCACTTCGCTGATGCAAGCTCAGCGCTACGGCTACACCCAGATGATCAACAACGCGACGCTGACCAACTCGTCCTACAAGCTCCGCCTCGCCCAGGATATCACACTCTATCTGGCCGAAATCGGAATGGATATTCCGAGCTTCGACGACGCAGCCGGCAAGCACACCTGGCTCGAGGACAAGGGTTGGCAAGGCACTCGGGAAGCGATCGAGTCGATCATGGGCTCGGCCGATTACCTTGAGCAGTATTTTGCCACCAATATCGTGTTCGAGCCGCTCGTCGGCGAACTGTTCCGTAGTGGCTTCTTGATGCAGGTGGCCTCATCGAATGGGGACTTCATCACGCCGCCCGTCATCTCGGCGGCTGAAGCCGACTACGAGCGCAACCTCGCGAATACGATCGACCTGATGCATCTGCTCGTCACCGACAATCAGCATGCCGCCCACAACAAGAAGCTGTTCCAGGGCTGGGTGAACAAGCATGTGGCGCTTGCCAACAAGGCGGCCGCGGGCCTGCAGCCGATCTGGTCGCAGCCGCATTCGAAGCCGGTGCAGTACGCCGACGCCCGCGCGCAGTCCGTCGAACGCATCAAGAAGATTCTCGGCGAACTCGGCCTCACCCTTCCCAAGGAGTAAATTGCAATGTCCGTTGCTTCCAGATCTGCGACCAACCAGAACATCTTCCAGAAGATGGGAGACCTTCGTTTCGAACAAACGATTTCCCATCAGTGCGGCGTCACGATGAACGACAGCGTGGAGGCGCGTGCCATCGCCGAGTTCATGGGCAAGAAGCCGAACGTGACCGTGACCTATCAGCCAGCCCTGATCCGCATCGACGGAGAGGGCAAGCTGATCTTCAAGATGGACGAAATCAGCGAGATTCTCGGGAAGGAAATGACAGCCGAGATCTTCGAAGTGAACACCTCAACGCATTACGGCCGAATGGTTCGCATCGACGACAATACGGTGACCCTGTTCGGCAACATGGACGAGGTGTTCGAATACATCGAGTAACCGTTTCTCCCGAGACTGGGTGGGGCTGCATCCACCCAGATTGCAGCTCCACCACTTTCTCGCGCGGTCGGTCGTTTCCGACATCGATGAAAAAGCACCTATAAACTTTGGAGACTATCATGTTCATAACCCCTTCTGGCGAGGACGTGTTCGTCATCGACGGTCACACCCATTTCTGGGACGGCAGCCCGGCGAACCAGCTCAACATTCACGGCAAGCAATTCATTGATTGCTTCTACGCCTATCACACCTCGCTCAGTCCGAAGGACAAGCTCTGGCCGAAGGAGCAGTTCGAGAAATACAGCGCCGAGCAGATGTATCGCGACCTGTTCGTCGATGGCCCGGACGATATGGCCATCGTACAGTCGACCTACCTGACGGAATTCTACAAGAACGGGTTCAACACCATCGACCGCAACGCCGAGATGGCGAAGAAGTACAAGGATCGCTTCATCGTCAATGGCGCGTTTGATCCGCGGGACGGAGAGCGTGCGCTCGAGTACATCCATTACATGAAGGAGACGTTCGGCATCAAGGGCGTCAAGCTCTATACGGCGGAGTGGAAGGGCGATTCGCGGGGCTGGAAGCTCACCGATCCCAACGCCTATCGCTGCTTCGAGCTCTGCGAAAAGCTCGGTATCAAGAACATTCATGTCCACAAAGGGCCGACGATCATCCCGCTGGACAAGGATGCGTTCGATGTCCACGACGTCGATCACGCGGCCACCGACTTCCAGGGGCTGAATTTCATCATCGAGCATTGCGGCTTGCCGCGGCTTGACGATTTCTGTTGGATCGCGGTGCAGGAGACCAACGTCTATGGTGGCCTGGCGGTGGCGCTGCCGTTCATTCACGGCCGCCCGCGGTATTTCGCCGAAGTGATCTCCGAACTCTTGTTCTGGGTCGGCGAAGACAAGCTTCTTTTCGGCAGTGACTACGCCATCTGGACGCCCCGTTGGCTGGTCGAAAAGTTCTGGAACTTCGAGCTGCCCGAGGATCTGAAGCAGGAGCACGGCGTCGATCTCACCCCGCAGGCCAAGAAGAAGATTCTGGGTCTTAACGCCGCGCGCCTTTATGGCGTCGACGTCGAAGCACAGAAGGCGAAGCTTGCGAAAAAAGCTCACGCGGTCGCAGCGGAGTGATGAGGATGGGCGAGGTCCTCCAATATCGTGACCGAAAGACCAGCGAGGTGTGGGCACGCCTCGCAACGGTCACGGATCCCGAGCTAGACGAGTCCGTGACCGACCTTGGGTTCGTCGAACTCATCACCGTGCATGACGATGGCGGAGTCGACATCGTTTTTCGCTTGCCGACCTACTGGTGTTCGGCGAACTTCGCATTCCTCATGGCCGACGACATGCGTCAGGCGGTGTCAGCGCTGCCGTGGGTACGTCATGCGCGACCGCAGCTCCGGGATCACATGGTCGCTCAGGAGATCAACCAGGGCGTCAGCGAGGGGAAGTCATTCGCCGACGCGCTCAAGGAGTTTGCACCTGGAGGCTCTCTTGACGACTTGCGCGAGAAGTTTCGCCGGAAGGCGTTCGAGCGGCGACAGGAGTTCATGATCCTGGCGTTGCGCGGCCTGGGTTACGAGGATCCGGCGATCTGCCGGATGACCATGGGCACCTACGATGGGGTCGACTTCGGGCCGGGAGACGTTTCGCGTCAGAAACTGCGTTATCGTGAGCTTCTGCTTCAACGGCACCTCGCTCATCTCCCCGACGATCGCGCTTTCGTCACTTATGAGGGCGACACCATCAGACGTCACGAGCTGCCCCCGTATCTGCAGCGGCTGCGGGGGGTGCGGATCAATATGGAGTTCAACAGCTCACTATGCAGGGGTCTTCTTGCTGCCCGTTATCGCGAGCTCGGCGGGAGCAGTACGGAACGGACATCTGCATGCGGGGCTTGTGGCAGTGGTTGTTCCGCGCGGACCATCGGGCTGCATGGGGCTACCGAACAACGTACCGTCGCGCCCGCGTGAGGCGCGTCTGCGAGTGCCGAAAAAGGAGCGGTCAGCAAGTCCGCCCGACCTGACAAACAACAGACCACGTGGGGAGTGAAACGCGATGCCAAAAGTTCTGCTGCATGACGTAGAAGCCCGCCGCGCTCTTGCGCGCGGAGTCCAGAAGCTTGCCGCTGCAATCGAATCGACGCTCGGTCCGAAGGGCATGAACGCGATGGTCGACAGGCCGATCGGTACGCCTATCGTGTCACGAGATGGCGTTACAATCGCCTCGGAAATCGAATTGCCGGATCGTTTCGAGAACATGGGCGCGCAGGTGGTGCGCGAGGTCTCGAAGCAGACCAACGAAGTCGCGGGCGATGGAACGACGACCGCGATGGTGCTCGCGAACGGTCTCATTCAAGGAGGCGTTGCGGCCCTGGAACGCGGCGCCAAGGCCGTGGATCTCTGTAAAGGTATTGACCGGGCCGTCGAGGTCGTTGTCGAGACCCTGAAGAGTTCGGCAATCACCGTATCGGATCGCAAAACGCTGCAAGCGGTGGCGACGATTGCGTCGACCGACGCCCATCTTGGTGGATTAATCGCCGAGGCAGTGGAGCGCGTCGGCAAGGACGGCATCATCAGTTCCGAGTACGGGTTGACGACCAGCACGACGCTCGAGGTCGTTGAAGGCATGTCGTTCGACCGCGGCTACATTTCCCATCACATGGTGACGGACGTCGAGAAGATGGAAGTGGTGCTGGATCAGCCCTACATCCTTCTGACCGACCTGAAGATCAAATCGCCAAGCGAGCTGTCCGCGGTGCGTACGTCGGTTGCCACGACCGGGCGGCCGCTGGTGATAGTCGCTGAGGAGATTGCGCCCGAAGTCGTCGTCACACTGCTTGGCGATAGCAACCGCGGCAAGGTACTGGTGGTCAATCCGCCCGACTATGGCCACTGGCGCAAGGCGATGATGGACGATCTTGCCATCATGACCGGCGGACGCGTGATCGCCCGCGAGCTTGGAGGCAGGCTGGAAGAGGCGAACCTTGCCGATCTCGGTACTGCGCGGCAGGTTCGGGCCAGCGCGCGCGAAACGGTGATCATTCGTGGCGGTGGCGACGATGCGGCGATCGCGGCGCGGCGCCAGCAGGTGGCCAAACAATACGACCTGGCACCACCTAATATCGAGCAAGACAAGCTCAAGGAGCGGCTCGCAAAGCTCTCAGGTGGGACAGCCGTGATTTTCGCCGGGGGTGTCACGCCAGTGGAACAGAAGCGGACGATCCAGTTGATCGACGATGCACTCAGCGCGGCGCGTGCGGCAGCCGAAGAGGGCATCGTGCCGGGAGGCGGCACGGCGTTGGCGCAGTGCGCGCCGGTGGTTGCTCGCACGCTCGGCAACGTCAATGGCGACCTGGGCGAAGGAATCAAGCTGGTGCGCGAGACGCTATCCCGTCCCGCCGCGTTCATTGCCCGAAACGCGGGGCATGATTCGGAAAAGGTCGTGGCCGACTTGCAGCGCGCGCCGGCGGGTGTCGGCTTCGACGCTGCCAACGGCAAGTTCCTCGACATGGTCTCGGCTGGCATCGTCGACCCGGTCCGAGTGACATACACCGCCCTTCGAAACGCGGCTTCCGTGGCCACGCTGGTGCTGACCACCAACACGTTGGTTGCAGACGTGCCGGAGTACATCGATCCGACACAGGGGCCGGCCCTAGGCGGCGGGGCAGAGAAGCTTGGGCGTGCATGAGGCACGTGTGCGCGGTCCGTATTCCGCCGCGCCGGATCCGGCGCGCGGGACACCGTGGCCAGATACTCGGATCAATCGCAAACCTGAGCGAGCGGAGAGGGGCGGATCGGGCGCCTCGGCATCGAAATATCACCATGGAGGGGAAGTCATGCGTAAGTATGTTGCAGAATTCATCGGCACGTTCGCACTCGTGTTCTTCGGCTGCGCGACCGTGATCTTCATGAGATCCGAAGTCGGTTTACTGGGCGTGGCGTTTGCATTCGGCCTGTCGGTGGTCGCGATGGCCTATTCGATCGGGCATATCTCGGGCGCGCACCTCAACCCGGCCGTCAGCCTCGGCGTGCTCGTCGCCGGTCGGATGTCGCCGCGGGATTTCTCGGGCTACATCGTCGCACAATTCATCGGCGGGATCGCAGCTGCAGCGGTGCTGTATCTGATCGCGGAAGGCAAGGTCGGAGGTTACGACGTCGCAGCGAACGGTTTCGCCCAGAATGGCTGGGGTCAGTATGGCGTACTCTCCGCGTTCGTGTTCGAGGCGGCGGCAACCTTTCTGTTCCTGACCGTGATCCTTGGTGCAACCCAAAAGGGTGCGGCGTCGGTCTACGCGGGTTTGGTGATCGGCCTCACCTTGGTTGCGATCCATCTCGCAGGCATCACCGTATCGGGCGCATCGGTCAATCCGGCGCGCTCGTTTGGCCCTGCATTGTTCGCTGGCTCCGATGCGCTGTCGCAGGTGTGGCTCTATTTCGTGGCACCGTGCGTCGGAGCCGCACTGTCCGGTTACGTGTTCAAGGCCGGCGTGACGCGCGAGATGGTGGCGACAGCTTGAGCTCCGCGATCGCGTGATTGGGCGGTGACAATGATCTAGAACGAGCTACAATCTTGGAAGCTCCGGCATGCGCCGAAGGAGGCGGCACAACAAGCCTCCACGGCCATCCGACTGACCGGGGAAGGAGGAGACCATGGTCCACATCATTTCAAAGCGCGACGGTCCGTGCCGCGAGGAGGCCGCGGCGAAGGACTTCATTCAGAAGAACCGCACGAGGATCGACGCGCTCGCCAACCATCTGACCGGTGGGCGCTGGCAGGAGTTGCGCAATCCCACGCCTCCTCCGCAGCCCCAGCCATCAGGCAAGCTGTGGTACACGCCGCCGGGCCGTCCAAGAGAGGCGGAACCCTACGTGCGGATCAGCCTCAACGGCCGTGTCGTGATCGCGGATCTCGGGTCGGGGCGGCAACTCCATTTTGTCGGCGAACTGCGTGGAAAGGGCCAATCGCGATACTTCGCCCTGGCGACGCGGGAGAACGGGATCTTCGATCCGCTGGATGATGGAATCCGGAAAGTCCTCGCCGATCTTGAGGGCGTGAGCGTGCCCGACGAGACGTCCGAGCAGAGCTTGGAACAAGTCATCGCAGGCCGTCTCGGCCTGGATGCCGTCGCCAAAATCGCCGAATGATCTCCGTGAGCCGGGCCTATGGGAATGACGATCCCGGTCAGGTTCGGTTCAGGTCGTTTCTGCCGATCGGGTTGTTTGCCAACTTAGGTATGGTGCTCCAATGCTGACGGAAACGCTCATGGCTAAGCCGCCGTTCTCCCTGGAAGGCTACAAAATTCCGGACGCCACGGATGCGGAGCAGGGACAGCCATATGATGAACGAGAGACCAATAGGGCCTGGGAAGACTTTCTGACGTTTGGCGACCTCAAGCGCGAGAACGCGCTTGTGCGAGGTGTCATCGAGAAATCATGGCAGCGCAGCGTCAACTCCGGGGTCAATGCGCATTGCAAGGGCAGCAATCTCGTGGCCTCGCCGGACGATCTCTACGAGCTGCGTCTGAAGAATGATGACTTGCTGGGTTCGAGCGCTCAGACGTTCCGCCGCGTCGCGGAAGTGCTCGGCGACGCCGCGACGATGCTGGTTATCACCGACAGGAACGGCGTCGTGCTGGATGTGGGAGGCGATCAGCGGACGATTGACGCAGGGCACGATATTCGCCTCGAGGTCGGCGCCGCCTGGGGTGAGACGGTGACCGGCACCAACGGCATCGGCACTGCGCTGGTCACGGGAAAACCGGTCCATGTCCATGCAGCCGAGCATTTTTCGGAAGGCATCAAAGCCTGGACTTGCGTCGGTAGCCCCATTCGCAGCCCCATCGACGGCAGCATCATTGGCATCATTGATTTTTCCGGACCTCAGGCGATCTTTCACCGGCACAACGTCGCACTGGCGGTGATTGCGGCCAATCACATCGAGCTCGCGCTCTCGGAAAAGATCCGCCTTGAAAGAATACGGCTGCTCGAGGCCAGCATTTCTCGAATGCCGGGGATGGGCAGCGCGGACGGTGTGGTGATCCTGGATCGCTTCGGTCGGGTCGTTCATCACAACGACATGGCGTCGGTTCGCTGGCAGCGGATCGCGCAGTCTCGCGACTTGACCATCGGAACTCAGCTTCTTCCGAGCAACGAAGGCCTTCTTGGCAAAGAGCTGGCTAGCGGGTTGCCCGACGAATTGCGCGACCAGCGGATCGAGCCGCTGTTAGTCGACGGGGTTGTGAAGGGAGCGATGCTCGTGCTTGCATCGAGGCCACGAATAAATTCCGCTGCGCCTCAGGTGTCGCCGGCAACTCGTGCAGCCATCATGTCGGCCAAGGAAGCGATCGTCGGATGTAGCGACGCATTGCAGGATGTGGTCGAGAAGGTTGAGCGGGCGGCACTCGGCCGGACGGCTATTCTGCTCGAAGGCGAGACTGGAGTTGGCAAAGAACTGTTTGCTCGTCTCGTTCACGCCGCCAGCCAGAAGACCGGCAAGGAGCCTTTCGTCGCCTTCAATTGCGGTGCGGTCTCGAAAGAGCTTCTTGGCGGTGAATTGTTCGGACATGCCCCAGGCGCCTATACCGGCGCGACGCGAGAGGGAAAGCCGGGCCGCTTTGAATTTGCCAATGGCGGCGTGCTCAGCCTCGACGAGATCGGCGAGATGCCGCTGGATCTGCAGCCGTACTTGCTCCGCGTTCTGGAAGAGCGTGCGGTGTACCGCCTCGGCGACAACAAGCCGCGTCTGGTGGACGTCCGGCTCGTGGCGTCGACCAATCGGAATTTGAAGCAGGAAGTGGCGGAAGGACGTTTCCGTAAGGACCTGTATTTCCGGATCGGCGTTGTCAAGATCACTATCCCGCCGCTCCGCGAGCGCTTGGGTGATGTCGAGATTCTGATCGATCATTTCAACCGACAATTCGCGGAGATCTATAGCACCGAACCGCTACGTTTCGAGGCAACCGCAATGGAAATGTTGCGGCGTTATAGCTGGCCGGGGAACGTCCGCGAACTGCGCAATCTGATCGAGAACCTAGTGCTGATGACGCTCACCGGCGTGGTTACGGCCAGGGAGTTGCCCGAGGATTTCCTGGAAGCAACACCGGCCCAGCCGAGTCCGGGCGCCTTGCAGACAGGGCATGGCACCACGAGACCCGAGGGCGAAGAGATCGCTCGCTTCGATGATATGGAGCGTCGTGCCATCGAGAGGGCCGTCGCAAATGCAGGCGGCAACATTGCAGCCGCGGCCGAGAAGCTAGGGCTCTCGCGTGCCACTCTGTATCGCAAATTGCATCAATATCGTTCACGGACCTGAGGACAGGATTGGGCATGGCGACGGTCTGGGACGGACAAAAGGGGGCAGAGGAGCTAGCCGCTGCGGCGCTCGCGTCGGAGATCCTTTCGCGTGCGGACCGCGACGTAACTTTCATGGTGCACTTGGTTGGCGAAAGCCAAAATCTGCTGGTTAGGCATTTCGTGGTGTTCATCGAGACCGAACTCGCGAAGCGCGGCATCAGCTATGGCGCGCATCCGCTATTGCGTCCTTTCATCGAAACGCATGCGCGCGAACTGACGGATTTTGTTTTGCAGGGCATTGGTTTGCGGCATCAGTTCGGTCTGCAGGCGCTTGAGACCATGGTTGGCGATCCATCGCGGTTGCTGAGGGTTGATCTATGGGACTCGCTGGAATCTCACATCAATGATGCGCAACGCCACTTTGCATCGGGCGTGGGTGGCCTGCAGCGGATCCTGGTCCAGATCGAGACTGATGTATGAGCACCGGTCCCCTGACCGTTGTCGAGATGCTGACCCAGCGGCTGCGGGTCGTTCAGGAGATATCGGCCGCCCAATCGCGCAATCTGCTCAACCGTCAGCTTAGCGGCGGCGCCGAATTCGATATTCAGGGCATCGAGCAAGAGATTGCGGCCTCCGGCAGTCCACATGAGCTCGCCAGGACCCTCGCGGATGCGCGCGAGCGCTTGCGAAAGGCGAATGCGGCAATGACAGAATGCGACGCTCATTGCGCCGCGCTGGAGCAGCGTCTTGAAGAGCTAGACAGGTGGATTGCCGGTGAGACGATCCGAACGAGAGGCGACGATGGATACGATGGAAGCAGAGATCGCGACGCTCTATGAATTGCTTGGGCGGCATTGGACTGTGGGTACGGCCGTTACAAATACGGCCTTCGATCCTGCGGGACAGGGAGTTGCGTTCGCGCTCGCCGATGGAGCGTTGGCGGTAGCTCCGCTAACTGACGTTGAGCCGGCGCAAGATCGCTGTCGCGCGGCGCTCGACGACGGCCGGACGGCGATTTCACCGCGACGGAAACCAGTGCCGCCATTGATGAAAGTGATAATCAGCGATGCTCCGCTTCACCTCGCTCCGCTCGGGGCCTCGGATTTCGTCGCCAGTGATCACGGCCGGCTGCTTCGGGTGTCGGCGTCCGGCGTCACACGGGTGGTCTCGAGCAACGGGGCGCCTATCGATCTGATTGCCCCGGTATCGGCGGGGGGCATCCTGACAGCTTCCGGCGGGTCAATCATATTTTACGATTCCAATGGTGAGGTCGCCTGGCTGCAAGAGCGGGTCGGAGGGCATGCGTCGGCAATGGCTGTATCGCCGCATGGCCGGCGCTTTGCGATTGGAGCCGACGGCCGTCTGCTCGTCCGTAGCTTTGGGCCACGACCCGAGCCCTCCGCCTCATTTGAGTTGGGCACAGTCTCAGCCTTGTCGTGGAGCCCGGATGGGAGCTGGTTGGCTGTGTCAGTCGGCAAAACTGGGATTGTTTTGGTGCGTCTTGCCGATGCGCGGATCGTCCGGATTCCGACCTATCCCGCAACCGTTGCCTCTCTTTCGTGGAGCGCGGACTCCCGCGTCCTCGTTACGAGCGGAGCCTATCGGATGATCGCATGGGACGTTTCCAGCCTTGATGACGAAAGCGATCAGCCGGCGAACCTCGCTACGGGGCGCGCCCGGTTCGTCCTCGTCGAGACGGTGGATATTCATCCAGAGCGTGGTCTGGTTGCGGCAGGTTACGCCGACGGCATGGTCGCGGTCGCGAGGATCGGACAATCCGACGAATTGGTCGTCAGGTCGCCTGGTCGAGGCGCCGTCCACACCCTGCGTTGGTCTAGCGACGGCCAGCATCTTGCATTCGGAACAAGCGACGGGGAGGCGGCGATCGTGACGTTTCCTCCGTACATTTTCAAATAGTTGACCCGGTGCCACGCCAGAGAGCGTTGCCAGCATCATCAGGAGACAAAGTTATGACAGCTACTCGATCGCACAACGAAGCCGAAAGCAAGGATCAATTCTTTCAGGAGTTGGCGGAACTCTCGGAGCGTATGATCGCTGCGCATGGAAAGGAAGTTTCGATGGGCGCTTTGGTGCTGGCCGCAAGGTTCATCGCTGAAAATAAGCCCTTTGAGCGAAGTGCAGCAACGCAGTGACGCGGGTTTCTGCTGAAGGCGAAAGTTATAGTTGGCCTTTGCGATGGCCGTTTCCGAGGATATTGGCGGCGCGCCTGATCTCACGGCGGTCTTCGTTATTCTCACCTGTGTTCTTGCCGCTGCGCTGGGGGACGTTGTGCTCACGACGCTGCCAATCCGTTCGAGCCTCGCACGGGGCGCTCTGCTCGGCGTGAGCGCCCACGGCGCCGGCGCCGCAAAGGCTCACGATGTTATCTGTTTGGCCACACTCGACGGGCTGCCGAAAGCGCGCTGAGCAGGCTCTTGCGGAAAGGGCGAACGTTGACCTTGCGTGCGATGTCACCCGACGTTGCTGCGATGAGATCGTTCTGCAGGACCATGATCGACGTGGGTGTATGCTCACGAGCATAGTTCTCGACCGCGCTATCAATAACCGCGGACGGGTCTGAAAGCTATGAGTTGCTTGCGGCAGCCCACTCCGCACCGTGACGTTCGAATGACCACGGTTGGCCCATCGCGCCGTTCTCCGTCGCTAAAATCATTCGTTCTCGGACTAAAACAAGCCTAGGTGAAATTTCTGAGTTCCTCCGGCCCAATCTTTCTTTTCCTACGCCAGGCCACGAGCGTAGTCAGCCTCTCGTTGTGCTGATTGGTTTCCTGCTTTTTCTAATCCCCCTCTGAGGCGCTTGGTTTGCTTTCAGTTGTTGGGGGACAGCGGTGCCAATCCATTCTCTTCAGTCGGAGGCAATCTCGCGTGGGGCGCGAATGCTGCGTACGGCACTTGGCCCCGCCATCGCACGCTTTCTGGAAGATTCGTCGATCGTTGAAGTGATGCTCAACCCCGATGGCCGGTTGTGGATCGACCGGCTATCAAACGGCCTCATGGATACCGGCGAGAGCCTGTCAGCTTCCGACGCGGAGCGCATCGTCCGGTTGGTTGCCCATCATGTTGGTCACGAGGTCCACGCCGGCGCGCCGCGCGTGTCGGCCGAGCTGCCCGAGACGGGTGAACGTTTCGAAGGCTTGCTGCCGCCGGTCGTCGCCGCCCCGGCATTCGCGATCCGCAAACCAGCGGTGGCCGTGTTCTCGCTTGATGACTACGTCGCGGCCGGAATCATGGCCTCGGACCAGGCCGATGCGCTACGCGTGGCCGTCACCGCTCGTAAGAACATATTGGTCGCAGGCGGCACCTCGACCGGCAAGACGACACTGACAAACGCGCTGCTTGCGGAAGTCGCCAAGACTACCGATCGCGTCGTTCTTATCGAAGACACGCGAGAGCTTCAGTGCAAGGCACCGAACCTCGTCGCTTTGCGTTCACGGGATGGTGTGATCTCGCTCTCCGATCTCGTCCGTTCGTCGCTACGGCTGCGGCCTGACCGTATCCCGATCGGCGAAGTCCGCGGAGCGGAGGCCCTCGACCTGCTGAAAGCCTGGGGCACCGGCCACCCCGGTGGAATCGGCACCATTCATGGCGGAACCGCGCTTGGCGCTTTGCGTCGGCTCGAGCAGCTCATCCAGGAAGCCGTCGTCACTGTCCCGCGCGCCCTCATCGCCGAAACCATCAACGTCATTGCCGTGCTCGTCGGCCGTGGTGCCGATCGCCGGCTTGCAGAACTGGCCCGTGTAACCGGGCTCGGGGCCTCCGGGGACTACAGCCTTGCACCAATGGGAGATCAACCATGAGTTATCGTTCGTTTCGCGCAAGGATCATCCCTTCGACCGGGGCATTCACCGGGTACTGCCTGATTGCCGTCCCCGCGTGGGCCGCGGGCTCCAACATGCCATGGGAGCAACCGCTCAACCAGATCCTGCAATCGGTCGAAGGTCCCGTTGCCAAGATCATCGCAGTCATCATCATCATCGTGACGGGCCTGTCGCTGGCATTCGGCGACACGTCAGGCGGTTTCCGCCGGCTAGTTCAGATCGTGTTCGGCCTGTCGACCGCCTTTGCCGCCTCAAGCTTCTTCTTGTCGTTCTTCTCATTCGGCGGCGGCGTGGTGATCTGATGGAGGGGCAGGTCACAGGATTTGTCGCGCCCGTGCATCGGGCCCTGACCGAGCCGATTCTGATGGGTGGCGCGCCGCGATCGGTTGCCATCCTCAACAGCACCTTGGCGGCGGCGCTTGGCCTTGGGCTGCGACTTTGGCTGGCGGGTCTTCTGCTCTGGTTCGTCGGTCACATGATCGCGGTCTGGGCCGCTAAGCGCGATCCGGCCTTCGTCGAGGTCGTGCGCCGGCACGTTCGCATTCCCGGTCATCTCAGCCTGTGAGTCCTCCCATGATGAATCTTGCCGAATACCGACGTTCAACGACGCGCTTGGCGGACTTCCTTCCCTGGGCGGCCCTCGTCGATGAGGGAATTGTTCTGAACAAGGACGGGTCGTTCCAGCGGACCGCAAAGTTTAGAGGACCGGATCTCGACAGCGCTGTGCCGGCCGAACTCGTCGCAGTCGCCGGTCGTCTGAACAACTCGCTTCGCCGCCTTGGATCTGGATGGGCGGTCTTTGTCGAGGCACAGCGGCATTCCGCGGGCGCCTATCCACAGAGCACGTTTCCCGACGTCGCATCGGCCCTGGTCGACGCGGAGCGGAGAGCGCAGTTCGAGGAAGCGGGCGCCCACTATGACTCAAGCTACTACCTGACGTTCCTCTACCTGCCGCCCGAGGAAGGCGCCGCGATGGCAGAGCGTCTTCTCTATGAAAATAGCAGCCGCACGGTCGGCGCCGACGCGAGAGAGGTCCTGAGCGGGTTTGTCGACCGGACCAACCGCATACTCCAGCTCATTGAAGGATTTATGCCGGAATGCGCCTGGCTCGATGATGAGGCAACGCTGACCTACCTGCACTCCACCGTTTCGACCAAGCGGCATCGGGTGCGCGTGCCAGAGATCCCCATGTATCTTGATGCGTTGCTGGCCGATCAGCCCCTGACCGGCGGCCTTGAGCCGACGCTGGGCGAAGCCCATGTGCGCGTCCTGACGGTTGTGGGATTCCCAACGGCGACCACACCGGGGATCCTCGACGACCTCAACCGTCTTGCGTTCCCGTACCGCTGGTCGACCCGGGCGATCATGCTCGACAAGACGGATGCGACGAAACTTCTCACCAAGATTCGTCGTCAATGGTTCGCCAAGCGGAAGTCGCTTGGTGCGATCCTCAAGGAGGTGATGACCAACGAGACTTCCGCACTTCTCGACACGGATGCGCAGAATAAGGCCATCGATGCCGACGCCGCGCTCCAGGAACTGGGAACGGACCAGATCGGCGAGGCCTTCGTCACCGCGACCGTCACCGTCTGGGACAGGGATGCGCGTGCCGCCGACGAAAAGCTGCGTCTCGTCGAGAAGGTGATTCAGGGGCGTGATTTCACCTGCATGATTGAGACGGTGAACGTGGTCGAGGCATGGCTCGGCAGCTTGCCGGGGCACGTCTATGCCAACGTCCGTCAACCCCCGGTCTCGACCCTGAACCTGGCGCATATGATTTCGCTCTCAGCGGTATGGGCGGGAGAGGCGAGGGACCATCACTTCAAGGCGCCGGCTCTGTTCTTCGGCAAGACGGAGGGATCGACCCCGTTTCGGTTCTCCCTCCATGTCGGCGATGTCGGGCACACCCTGGTCGTCGGCCCGACTGGCGCCGGCAAGTCGGTGCTGCTGGCGCTGATGGCGCTGCAGTTCCAGCGTTATCCGGGTTCGCAGATCTTCGCTTTCGATTTCGGTGGATCGATCCGGGCGGCCGCGATTGCCATGGGTGGTGACTGGCACGATCTTGGCGGCGCCGTTGCCGGAGAGGTCTCCGAGTTCGTCTCACTCCAGCCGCTCGCGAGAATTGACGATGGCGCTGAGCGCGGCTGGACGGCCGAATGGATCACCTCGATCCTGACCCGCGAACGGATTGAGGTCACCCCGGAGGTCAAGGACCACGTCTGGTCGGCCCTGACGTCGCTCGCCTCAGCGCCCCTCCCAGAACGAACCCTCACCGGACTTTCCGTACTCTTGCAGTCGAATCCGTTGAAGCGGGCGCTCCAACCTTATTGCCTGGGCGGCCCCTACGAGCGGTTGCTCGATGCCGAAAGTGAGCGTTTGGGCAAGTCCGCGGTCCAAGTCTTCGAAACCGATGGATTGATCGGTACGGGGGTCGCGCCCGCCGTCCTGTCATATCTGTTTCACCGGATCGAGGACCGATTCGATGGCCGTCCGACCCTTCTCGTCATCGATGAAGGGTGGCTCGCGCTTGATGATGCGGACTTTTCCGGCAAACTTCGCGAGTGGCTGAAGACACTGCGAAAGAAGAATGCGTCCGTCATTTTCGCAACTCAATCGCTGGCCGACGTCGACGGCTCGGGAATAGCACCCGCCATCATCGAGAGCTGTCCGACCCGGATCCTGCTCCCCAACGACCGCGCCATCGAGCCACAGATCACGGCGATCTATCGCCGCTTTGGGCTGAACGACCGCCAGATCGAGATCCTCGCCCGCGCGACACCGAAGCGGGACTACTACTGCCAGTCGCGTCGGGGCAACCGCCTGTTTGAACTCGGTCTTGGTGAGGTTGCCTTGGCGTTTGCGGCCGCCTCCTCGAAAGCCGACCAGGTGCTGATCGAGAAGGTACTGATCGAAGAGGGCGGCGAGAACTTTGTGTCTGGCTGGCTTAGAGCCCGAGACATCGGATGGGCCTGCGATCTCACCCCACATCTCACCAACCTGGAGGCCTCCTCATGAGTCTCCTCCGTCGTGTCGTGGCGGCAGGCGCCATCGCTGTCTTTCTTGCCGGAAACCCCAAGCCCTCGTCGGCGCAATGGATCGTATTCGATCCCAACAATTACGCACAGAACGTGCTGACTGCCGCGCGTAGCCTGCAGCAGATCAACAACCAGATCACCTCACTGCAAAATCAGGCGCAAATGCTGATCAACCAGGGAAGGAACCTGGCGACCCTGCCGTTCTCGTCCCTGTTACAGCTCGAGCAATCGATCCTGCGCACTCAGCAATTGCTCGGGCAGGCTCAGCGCATCGCCTACGACATCCAGCAGATCGATCGGGCGTTCTCGACGACCTACGCGCCGGCATCGTCAAGCTCGTCGGACCAGGCGCTCGTGGCCAATGCGCAAGCGCGCTGGCAGAACGCGGTCGCGGGCCTGCAGGACGCGATGCGGGTGCAGGCTACCGTCGTCGGCAATCTCGACACCAACCGAACCCAAATGTCGGCGCTCGTGACCGCAAGCCAAGGTGCAACCGGTGCACTCCAGGCAAATCAGGCAGGTAACCAACTCCTCGGATTGCAGGCGCAGCAGCTTGCCGATCTCACGGCTGTCGTTGCTGCACAGGGGCGAGCTCAAAGCCTGGAGTCCGCGCAACGTGCCGTAGCGCAGGACCAGGGCAGGGAGCAGCTCCGCCGCTTCCTTAACTCGGGCCCAAGCTATCAGCCCACAATCGTGCAGATGTTTCACTGATGATCACAGACAGGTTCAACCGCATTTTGATCGGGGTAGCCGCGCTGCTCCTCGCCTTGGCCGTCGGCGCCTGTGCCATCCAATTGCGCAGCGGCGCGGATCAGACCGTGGATCCTGCTTCGGCCATCCAGGAAACCGATCCTCTTGCAGCCAAACTCGCGCAGTGCCGCACGGTCAACTACGAGCAAAAAGATGCATGGCTCGAATGCCGCAAGGTCTGGGCCGAGAAACGGCGCCAATTCCTGGGCCAGAGGGAGGGGGGTGCACGGCCAGCGATTGATGGGACGCCGGCTAACAGCCCGATTCCACCATCACCAAAGGATCAAAGCCGCCTGCCGTCTGGATACTCCTCCGTGCCGACGCTGGGGGGCAACGAGCGATGAACAGCACCGGTGTCATCGACCAGTTCCTGGAAATCTTCACCCGTTACATCGACTCCGGATTTGGGCTGCTCGGCGGCGAGGTCGGCTATCTCGCGACCACGCTCGCAGCGATCGACATCGCACTGGCTGGGCTGTTCTGGTCCTGGGGCGGCGATGAGGACATCGTCGCTCGCCTCGTCAAGAAGACCCTGTTCGTCGGCGTCTTTGCTTATCTTATCGGCAATTGGAACAGCCTCGCCCGAATCGTGTTCGAAAGCTTTGCAGGCCTGGGCCTCAAAGCCTCCGGTACGAGCCTTTCGTCGGCGGATTTTTTGCGTCCCGGCCGGATTGCGCAGGTGGGCCTCGACGCCGGACGCCCGATCCTCGATTCAATTTCCAGCCTGATGGGCTATGTCAGCTTCTTCGAGAACTTTGTCCAAATCGTCGTCCTGCTGTTCGCCTGGATTGTGGTCCTGCTCGCCTTCTTCATCCTGGCGATCCAGCTCTTCGTCACCCTGATCGAGTTCAAGCTGGCCACGCTGGTGGGCTTCGTGCTGATCCCCTTTGGCCTGTTTGGGAAGACGGCGTTCGCCGCGGAGCGGGTGCTCGGCAACGTGATTTCTTCCGGCGTCAAGGTTTTGGTGCTGGCCGTGATCGTCGGCATCGGCTCGACGCTTTTTGCGCAGTTCACGGCGGGATTCGGTGGCAATCAGCCGACCATTGAGGGTGCGATGGCGCTGGTGTTGGGAGCGCTCTCACTGCTTGGTCTCGGCATCTTCGGACCCGGCATCGCCAACGGGATCGTTTCTGGTGGACCACAGCTCGGCGCAGGTAGCGCCGTCGGCACCGGCTTGGCTGCCGGTGGCGTGGTTGCGGCCGGAGCCGCGCTCGCAGCGGGTGGCGCCGCGCTGGCCGGAAGTGCCGTTGGGGGAAGCCGCGCCATTGCGGGCGCCGCCTCGAGCGCCTTCCGTGCAGGTGGTCTGCCCGGCGCTACCGAAGCAACTACGGCGGCTTCAGCCAGCCCCCTACGCTCTGCTGCCGTCCACTCCGGTGGACCGAGCGACAGCCCTGGTGGCAATTCAGCGTCCTCCGAAAGAGCGCCCGCGTGGGTTCGCCGCATGAAACGGACGCAAACAATCAGTCACGGAGCCTCAAGCGTTACGCAGGCCGTACGCGCTGGCGACCACGGCGGAGGCGGTGCGTCCGTCGATCTCTCACAGGGCGAGAGCTAATGCCTGCGATCACTCATCTGCTGTTCCCATTCATCTCCTGAGGTCAACGCATGTTCAAACGATCGGCCGTCCACTATGGCCGCACGCCTGCACCGGTCACCCCCTATCAACGAGCAGCTCAGGTCTGGGATGAGCGCATCGGCTCGGCACGAGTCCAGGCCAGAAACTGGCGTCTGATGGCATTCGGCTCTCTGTTCCTCTCCGCCGGCTTTGCCGCTGCGCTTGCTTGGGAGTCCGCGCGGGGCACCATCACCCCCTGGGTGGTCGAGGTGGATAATCTCGGCGAAGTGAGAGCCGTCGCACCCGCAGATGCTTCCTACCAAGCCAGCGATCCCCAGATTGCCTTTCATCTATCTCGGTTCATCGAACATGTTCGCGGCCTTCCCATGGACGCGATCGTGCTGCGCGAGGACTGGCTCCGCGCCTACGACTTCACGACGGATCGCGGCGCTGCAACCCTCAATGACTACGCGCGCAACAACGATCCCTTCGCCAAGGTTGGGAAGAGCCAGGTGGCCGTCGAGGTCTCCAGCGTCATCAGGGCCTCACCCGACAGCTTCCGGTTAGCCTGGATCGAACGACATTACGAGAATGGCCAGCTTGCTGCCTCGGAGCGGTGGAGCGCAATTCTCACGATCGTCTTGGAGCCTCCTCGCGACGTCGATCGGCTGCGCAAGAATCCGCTTGGCATTTACGTCAACGCCATCAACTGGTCGAAGGAATTGGGATGAGCACGCCCTCCATTTGTCACATCTCGGGAATGTTGCCGCGGAGCTTGGCGTCGGTTCTTCTGATCTCGATCACGGCGCTCGGCGGATGCACCACCTTCAAGCCTCCGCAGATCGGCTACGACAGCGATGTCCCGCCGCTCCCGGATCCGCCGGCGGCGAGCGACGATCGGCCGCGACCGCTCCACGTGCCGCCCTCCTGGACCCCAGCGCGCGGCGGCAAGCAGAAAGAAGCCAAGGAGCCGATCGAAAGGATCGAGAGCGCCAACGATGCGGCTCGGGTCCAGCCCCGCAAGGCCGCGTATTTCAACGCGGTGCAGGTGTTTCCGTATAGCCCGGGCGCCCTCTACCAGATCTATGCCGCACCCGGACAAATCACCGACATAGCACTCGAGCCGGGTGAGCAATTGATCGGTTCGGGACCTGTGGCTGCCGGCGATACCGTGCGATGGGTGGTCGGCGACACCGAAAGTGGCAGCGGGGATACGCGCCGCGTCCACATTATGGTCAAGCCGATCAGGCCGGAAGTCTCGACCAATCTCGTCGTCAACACCGATCGGCGCACCTACCTGCTCGAACTACGTTCCCGCGAAAAGCCGTACATGCCTTCGGTGACCTGGTTCTATCCCGAAGATCGCTCGCGTGGCCGGGCCGTGCCGCCGACGCCATTCATCCCTGATCCAACCCAGCGCCGCTATCGCTACACCATCGAGGGCGACAACCCGCCCTGGCGTCCGATCAACGCCTACGACGACGGACGCAAGGTTTACATCGAGTTCTCGCCAGGCATCGGACAGGGTGAGATGCCACCCCTTTTCGTCATCGGGCAGGACGGGAAGACCGAGCTTGTCAATTATCGCGCTTTCGGAAGCCTGCTGATCGTCGATCAGCTGTTCGCCGCCGCTGAATTGAGGCTAGGAGGTGAGAACCAGCAGAAGGTGCGCATCGTCAGAGCCGATGGGAGATCGTCATGACCGATACAAGCGGTGGTCCGCCCGATCGGAATATTGCGCCGCCGCAGTCGCAGGACGATGCTTCGAAAACCTTCCAGTTGCGTCCTGAACGTCCCGGCGTGACGCGGATCTCGCGTAGGGTCCTGATCGGAGGCACCGCCCTGGTTCTTGCCCTTATCTCTGGAGCCGTGTTCTTGGCGCTGCAATCCGGCAAGAAGAGCGCTCCTGCCTCGGAGGAGCTCTACTCGACCGATCACCACAATGTCGCCGACCAGCTTGCCGGCCTGCCGAAGGACTACACAGGCGTCTCGAAAGACGTGCCGCCGCTTGGACCGCCTTTGCCCGGCGATCTGGGGCGACTGATCGTTGCCGCGCAGACGCAGACTGGCCCATTGGCGGTTGATGCCGAGCAACAGCGTGTGAATCAGGAGAGCGAAGCGGCTCGCACCAGCAAGCTGTTCGCCTCCACGAATGTCCGGCCGCTCTCCGCAACAACGGCGTCGAATGACGCTCCTGCGAGCGGGGCGACATCATCCGACGAGACGTTCGCGCAGAACGGTCAGGACCGAAAGCTCGCGTTCGTGAATGCGGCGATCGATCGACGCACCACGAGCCCCGATCGTCTGGTCAAACCTGCATCGCCGTTCGTAGTGCAAGCAGGGGCAGTGATTCCTGGTGCGCTGCTGACAGGAGTCCGCTCAGATCTCCCTGGCGTAATCACAGCTCAGGTGACCGAGGCGGTGTACGATTCTCCTACGGGCCGCGTCCTGTTAGTTCCCCAGGGAGCACGGCTGATAGGTACGTACGATAGCCAAGTCGCATTCGGGCAATCGCGTGTGCTCCTAGTCTGGACCAGGCTGATCATGCCCAACGGCCGCTCCATCGTGCTGGAACGGCAGCCGGGAGCCGACGCTGCGGGGTATTCTGGCCTTGAGGATCAAGTCGACAATCACTGGAAGGAGTTGTTGGGCGCGGCCGCGCTCTCAACTCTGCTCGCCGTCGGGACCGAAGTGAATTCTGGGAGCGACGTCAACAACAGCAACAGCGGCATCATACAGGCGCTGCGGCGGGGAGCGGGAGATTCTCTCAATCAAACCGGTCAGCAAATCGTGCGGCGTAGCCTCAACATCCAGCCGACACTGACCATACGTCCAGGGTTTCCGGTACGGGTCATTGTGAATCGCGATCTCGTGCTTCAACCGTATAGGAGCTAAGAGCATGGCCAAACTCAAGCTCGGTGCGATCGCCGACGATAAGCCAGTCAAGGTCACGCATGAGCTTCCGGCAAAGGTACATCGCGATCTAGTCGCATATGCGGAGCTGCTTGCGCTCGAAAGCGGCCAGCCTGCCGGCGATCCCGTCAAGTTAATCGCCCCCATGTTGGCGCGCTTCATGGCGACCGACCGTACCTTCGCAAGAGCGCGCAGGCAATCTCACGTCTCAGGCGGGAAGGGTTAGCGCTCAGCTAGCAATTTGAGAAAATTGGCGAGCGCGGCATTTTCGTTGTCTTTGCGAAAAGCGCCGAAAAGCCGAGGCGGCTGTCCCAACCCCCGCAGTTCCCGACAGATCAGGCGCGAGAAGTTCGCACCCATGTCCGACTCCAGCACCAAGCCTGATGCCAAGATCCATGCTGATCAGGCTCTTGATAACGCCTCGGCTAATATCGTGTCGCTCGATCCGACGCTGATCGTCCGCACCCCACAATTTGGCGTTGAGCAAAGCCCTGGCAAAATGTTCGGGCCAACTCGGATAACATTCGTCGGTCCAATGATGGCCACCACCTCGCCGCCATAACAGGGTGGAAGCGTCACATTCCGCAGGACCTGGCGTGATCCGGAGCGTGCGCCAGTGCTTAAAGCACCGAGAACTTTCGGCAACCGTTGGTAAGATGGAACCCACCACCTTGGGACGGATACGGAGGCTCGGCGACCGCCCCGACTTTCTCCCCTCACGACCAGTACGCTACGTACCGCGTTCGGAGCGTTCTTCAGTCGCGACGATTTCAACCCCCGATCTGGCATCCTCGGTTAGATCGCAACATGTACTGAATGTCGGCATCGGTGGTTGCGCATCCAGAATTTGAACCTATTCGGGGACCATTTCCAAGTAGGCGATAGATTGCGTACGAACGGCGGCTTTTGACGGATTACTAAAGGCGCACGCCGCGAATTAGGTTGCCCTTCGGTAGGAAAACAGGGCTTCGGAAATAGTAGGCCTAGCGATGTAGCGGACCCGTGGAGGCGGAAAGCGGCGGGCCGTAGAGTCGGACTCGCTTTAGTCACCTCCGGCCCGCACCAGCCCCCGCTCGCTTTCCGGCGTCGCTTTCGATGGCTGTGTGCTGCTCATCGGATCGGTCAAATCTGAGCTGGCGGAACCCGCGCCGGGAGCCTGCATTTTGCCTTTTTGGCTGGAGTTTTCGATGGTCAGCAGCTCACTTTGGATGGACACAGAGATCATGCCCGAGGCGGCAGGCCTCCGAGGTGAGGCCCGGTGTGATGTCGCAGTCGTGGGTTCAGGTATCGCCGGACTTTCGACGGCCTACGAGCTTTGCAGGCGGGGCAAATCGGTCATTGTTATCGATCGTCAGGGAATTGCCGGCGGAATGACCGCCCGAACATCGGCTCATCTTGCTCCGCTATGCGACGATCTGACGAGCGAATTCTCGAAGCTGCGCGGCGCGGACATAGCCAAGCTGTTCTATGAAAGCCAGGCGGCCGCGGTCGACCGGATTGAGCAAGTCCAAAGAGACGAAGGCATCGCTTGCGATTTCCGCCGCCTCGACGGCTATCTCTTTCAAGGCCGGGGCATGCCGTCCGAAATCATTGATGAGGAACTGGACGCCGTGCGCGAAGTGGGGGCGCCCGTTCATCGCCTGGTCGGCGTGCCGCTCAAGGGCTGCGAAGATCGCCAGGTGCTTCGCTATCCGCAGCAAGCCACCTTCCATCCGCTCAAATATCTTGCTGGGGTCGCAGAAGCGTGCGCGAAGAACGGTGTCAAATTCTTCGCCCATAGCCCCGTCAACGAAGTTACTGAGCAGAACGGCGTTGTCTCCCTCAAAACCGAACAAGGCCGGATCATTGCGAGCGATGTGGTGGTCGCGACAAACGCATCGATTGCCGACCGCTTTCAGTTACATGCGAAAGTCGCGCCCTACCGAACCTACGTTATCACTTTCGAGGTCAAACGCGGCGAACTGCCCGATGCTCTGTATTGAGACACCGAGGACCCCTATCACTATGTGCGGCTGCAACCAGGTGACCAAGAAAACGCGTTTTTGCTTGTCGGCGGCGAAGACCATAAGAGCGGCGAAGCCAACGATGCAGAGCAGCGCTTTGCGCGTCTTGAAAGCTGGGCGCGTGAGTTGATCCCCGCCATTGGAAAAGTGACGCATCGATGGTCCGGACAGGTCCTCGATACGATCGACTATGCCGGGCTTATCGGCCGCGAGCCGGGTAGCCAGCATATCTATGTCGCGATGGGCGACTCCGGTCAGGGCCTGACCCATGGTGTGATGGGCGCCATGTTGAACACCGCGCTCATCTCGGGCGAGGACAACCCCTGGGCATCTGTCTATGAACCCGGTCGGACGCCTCTTCGCGCCGCCAAGAACTTCTTCCGCGAAAATCTGACCCTGCTCGAGAACTTTGCCGAGTATGTGGCCCCGGGCGAGATCATTTCCGCCGACGATCTCGAGCCAGGTGAGGGCGCAATCCTCCGTAAGGGTCTCGAGAAGATCGCCGCATACAAGGACAAGGGGGGCGAGCTCCATCTTCATTCGGCAAGCTGTACCCATCTCGGCTGCCACCTGCATTGGAATAGCTTCGAAAGCTGCTGGGACTGCCCGTGTCACGGCTCGATCTTTGCGCCCAATGGTCAGCCGATCAATGCGCCAGCCATCGGAGCTCTGCGGCCCATCCGACTTTGACGATTACGGGGGAGCACTTTCATTTTCAAGGACGACAATATTGAGCAAGACGATCTGCGCAGTCGCAAGACGCCCTGGGCAGCGCCCGAACGACCGCCAATAGTGCCAGTCACGTCCAGTTTCGCCTGCGATGCTCTCGTCGTCGGCGCCGGCATTACCGGCGCGCTGGTCGCCGAGCGCTTGACACGAATGGGACGCGAGGTGGTCGTCATCGATCGCGAACAGCCGAGCCTCGGCAGCACGATTGCCAGCACCGCAATGCTGCTTTGGGAAATCGATCGCCCGCTTTGCGAACTCACGCAGCTTTATGACTTCGAGCGCGCAGCCAGGGGTTACCGAGCCAGCCGTTACGCGGTTCAAGGGCTGCTCGAGTTGATCGGACGCCAAAGGATCAGATGTGCGATGTGGCCGCGATCATCGCTGTATCTTTCAGCTGAGGATGATCCGGGCCTCGTTAAGGCGGAAGCTGCCCTTCGGTCGCGGATCAATCTGCCCTCGCATTTTCTCGATCATCGTGCGCTGGCCAAGCGGTTTTCAATGATAAGGGCCGGTGCAGTTCTTTCGGAAGGCGCAGCCGAGGCGGATCCCGTCGAACTGACCCGCGGTCTTCTCGATATATCGCTTGCCCGCGGCGCGCGCCTCATGAAGGGGGACGCTGTTGCGTTTGACAATGCAGGATCGACGGTCAATGTCGGTCTTGGAAATGGTTCTCAGATCGAAGCCCACCACGTTGTGCCCGCAACGGGCTACGTTATGCCGGACATTGTACGTCCCTCCGCTCAGCAGGCGGCTTCGAGTTGAGCCATCGCAACTGTTAGCCAGCCGACAAATCTGTGGCCCGAGCAAGCTCTGATTTGGGAAGCAACGCAGAATTATCACTATGCGCGGACAACGGCTGACGGACGCATTATCTTTGGCGGCGAGGATGACCGAGAGCTCATTGAGCCCGATGCGCGGGACGCGGCGACCTTCGAAAAGGTGAGGGCGCTTAAACAACATCTCTCGGCCTTGCGGCCGCGAGCCTCGACGCAGGTGGAGTTCGGCTGGTCAGGCGCGTTCGATAGCACTGATGACGGATTGCCGCTGATCGGTGCCGTGCCTGGATGCAGGAACATTTTCGCCGCGTTCGGTTATGGCGGCAATGGCATTACCTTTAGCTTCCTCGCAGCCGAGTTGATCGGCATGCTGCTTTCAGGCGGCACGTCGCCCCTGCTCGACGATTTCGCAATCGACCGAGATGCTTTGTAATAAGCGCCCCAATCTTGTGAAGTATGTCTTCGTGGGCACCTTCGCGCCCTTCTTGCGCGCCTCTGAAAGAGCCAACCTTTCGTTCGTCCAAGACCTATCTGGAAAGTGGCGGCGTTCGGCGGCACTCGCGACGCAGACGAAACATCCCCACCGCGACCGCCAGCCACACGAGAGAAGCAGCAAGCAGGCAAATAACGAGCGAGCCCGCAGCCAGAAACAGCACGGTCAATCCAAAGGCGCCCATGGCAACGCTGCCCCACCCGGCGCCTGTGGCGTCCAGCGCCGCCGCTTGCTTGCCGCGTCGGGCGCCTTGCAGTCCTTTTCGTTGTTTGCGTTCGCGCTCGTGCTTTTCGATTAAGGTTGCGCTCGCACAAAAGATGGCCGGAAATGCGAGCATCAATCCTCCCACGGCAGGCCCGGCCAGATCGGCAACAACCCCCGCCACCACTGTCGCCAATCCGCCGAGGGCGAAGCGGGTCAGGTATTCAAAGGGCGTGCCTTCCCTGAGCGCGGCGAATTTGACTTTGACCACCATCCTCAACCTCTGTCAGCCTATCAGGACTTGCTCGAGGCCAAGCGCGATAAATAGCCAAAGCACCAGCGCAGCCAAGGTCGATTGCAGTGCGGACCAGTTGAGACGCATCAAGAGCTGACAAACAACAGCACTATACGCCGCCAATGCTATGGCGCCGAGCATCATTGACCGGCCCTCAATCGCGACATAGCTGCCGCCATGCTTGGCAAAGGCGAGGGCAAGGGTCGCAAGCGCAACCGAGGGTGCCGCGCCAAACAGGCCGGCGAAACTCTTAGGCCGCAGCACGTCGCCCACCATGGCAAACAGCGAGACGACGATGCCGCCGATCAGGAAGCGCAACGTGTAGTCCACCTTTCCTCCTTAGGACCCCGGCAACAGCATGCTGACCGCCATACCCACGATGCAAAGTGCCATGGCGACAGTCGATGCCCATCCGAGCCAATAGAGCCAACCGCGCACAAGCAGGTCGCCCATGACTTCAGGCTTTCGCACCAGCAGCATCAGCATCGCCATGACGGGTGCCGCCAAGACGCCGTTGATCACGGCGCTCCAATAGAGCGCCTTGATCGGGTCTATCGCCGTGAAATTGAGCGCGACGCCAAGTCCCACGGAGAAAGCCAGAACGCTGTAAAAGGCAACGGCCCGCTTGGGCTTGCGGGCGAGTCCAACCGGCCATTTGCGGCCTTCGCCAATTGCATAGGCGGTTGATCCAGCCAGCACCGGGACTGCCAACAAACCCGTACCAATAATCCCGAGCGCAAAGATGAGCTCGGCAAAGGGGCCGGCGATCGGCTTCAAAGCGGCGGCGGCTTGAGCCGACGACTGGACGTCGGTGATGCCCCGCTGATGAAGCGTGGCTGCGGTGGTCATGATGATCGCGATTGCTATGATGTTCGAGAACGCCATGCCGACCATTGTGTCGATCCGAATACGCCAGAGTTCGCGATCCTTCGTGCGCGCGTCCTCCTTCAGCGGTTTTTTCTTTGGATCGATGCGCTGCTCTTCGGCTTCTTGCGACGATTGCCAGATAAAGAGGTAGGGCGAGATGGTCGTACCGAGAATGGCGACCAGCGTCGTCAGAAAGGTGCCGCTCCATTCGATTTTCGGGATGACGAGACCCGCAATTGCCTCTCGCCAGGGGACTTTGACGACGGCCAGCGCAATGACGTAAGCAAAGAGAACAAGCGTCAGCCATTTGAGCACGGACACATAGCGCTGGTAGTTCATGAAAATCTGGGCCAGCACCGAGATCGCGGCAAATGCGGCGACATAGAGCGCCGCCGGACCACCGATGACAAGACGTGCCGCATCGCCCATCGCACCGAGATCGGCGGCAACATTGATCGTATTGGCGACAAACAGTAGCCCGACAAGAAACCAGATGACCCAGCCGGGATAGTTGCGGCACACATTGCCCGCAATGCCATGGCCGGTGATGCGCCCAATGCGTCCGGATATCTCCTGAATGGCCACCATCAAAGGATAGCTGAGAAGCATCGTCCAGCCGATGCCGAAGCCAAGCTGCGCGCCGGCCTGGCTATAGGTGCCAATGCCGGAGGGGTCGTCATCCGATGCGCCGGTAATGAGCCCCGGACCAAGACGTCTGAGGAAGCTATCCTTTTTCACAGACGTCTTTTCGCCGTCCCTAGCCATAAACTCCTCGTCCCCGCGATGCGAGAGATTTCTCTTCACGGCATTCGAAAACAATCAGGATCTCGCGCTCGCTCGTAAGCGACAACTAAAAAGTCCCGCGCCTTGCAAGGCGCGGGACAGGATTAAGCTTGGCAACGGGAGCCGCTTCGCTAGTGATGCCAGAAGATGGCAAGTAGCAGAATAATCGGCAGCGGTATGCCAAGAAGCCACAGAAGTGCACCTCGTCCGAAACCCATGATCTCCTCCTCAGACCGGTTGTCTTGTTTCTAAACGCAAGACCAATGGCGCCGTTCCCTGAAGGAACGTGGGGCGATCGGCTTGATTAGAGGAAAGGCGAGCGCTGTATTTTTCCGATCGCATCCTTATGCCGGTTGCTGCATCGCAGCGTGTAGCGCCCCATCGACGAGCTGTGAAACCATCGATGAGTGTACAAATTCACCCCACGAAAGCCGACATCGCAATCGCGCGCACAATCGCACGCAATACAAGGCGGGCGCCGGAAGAGGCCTCGTCACTTCTGACATGGGGCGCCGATGGTCACCTACTGACGGCCTTCGCTATCGGTTGGTGGTTCTACTGCCGTGCAAGGCCACGGGCGCAACGTGCGGCGAGCAACCATGTGCTTCTCACGACGCTCGGCGCCGTTGTGCTTCCCCATCTTTTGAAACGGCGGTTCGATCAGGTGCGGCCCGATCGCCGCACCGTGCGGGGCCACCTGCACGGCGTTCCGCTGTCCGGCCGCGCTCTCGATGCGTTTCCCTCAGGTCACGCGGTGCATGTAGGCGCCCTCGCATCCGCCGCGACCGAGCTGCCGCCGGCCAAACGAAACCTTGCCTGGGCCATCGGTGGCCTATTGGCCGGGACACGCGTCGTGTTGCTTGCGCATTGGGCGAGTGACGTGATTGCGGGCCTTGTCATGGGCGTCGTCCTTGAGCGCCTCATGCGCCTTCTGACAGGTTTCGGGCGCCTCAGCACGGAACGATAACCATGGGGCAGTTGCTCGCGCCAATCGGCAAACAGGCCGTTCATCTCTGCATTGATATGCAGCGTCTGTTCGAGCCGGGCAAGCCATGGGCGACGCCCTGGCTGGAACGTGTTTTGCCCCAAGTGACGGCGCTCGCTGCGCATGGCCCGCAACGTTCGATTTTTACCCGCTTCATTCCAGTCAGAAGCAAGGAAGAAGCTCGCGGCGTCTGGAAAGCCTATTACGGAAAATGGGAATGCGTCACGCGGGAGAAAATCGATCCCACCTTGCTGGAGCTCGTTCCGCGCTTGGCGCGCTATGTGCCGCCGGCAGCCATCATCGACCGGCAGACTTACTGCGCGTTTCGCAATGGCCGACTCCAAGCCTATCTTGATCAGCATCACGTCGATACCCTTATCGTGTCTGGCGGCGAAACCGATGTTTGCGTGTTGGCCACGGTTCTTGCCGCGGTCGACTACGGCTATCGGGTCATTCTGGCGCAAGACGCACTTTGCAGCTCATCGGACGAGAGCCATGACGCCCTGCTCGATTTGTACACCAAGCGCTTCAGCCTTCAGATCGAGGTCGCATCCGCCGAAAGCATTCTCGAAAATTGGGCGATCGGCGATTAGGAACGATCGGCTGGATAGCGCGTCAATCTAAGCTCGCGTGATTTCTATTTCCTGACGGGCGAGCAAGGAACGGTTTTCCTTCGTGAGGGAACCGGTGACACAGGCCGCTGCTTGCGGGCAGCGGCCTGATCGATAAGTCATAAGCAGGATGCGACGGTCTGGAGGAGGGGACCTTTTAAAGACCGGCGGCGCGCCGGTGCCACGAGAAACGGAAGTGTTGAACTGAAAGGGACTGCGCGAGCGGTCCCTTTTCTTTGTGCGCCCAGCATGGGCGCATTCTTATGGGTGAAAGTCCCATCGTAAGCTGATCATGGCGAGCGAAGTGAAGCGCAACTGCATGAGGGCGACCAAATGTGGGGAGGAAGCGTGGATCGAAGCTGCGGGCCGATGAACAAGAACCGGATAGAAGGCGCTGCCGACCGGGGCGAGCGGGCAATGAACCGCGAAGCTCTCGTGATCAAAGGGAAGCGGCGTAGATCCGGCGGTCGTGCAGTGAAGGAGTGCGTTCTTACCTGGGGAGACCTTGCCTCACGCCTGAAAGGGCGACGGTGTCGAGCCGGAGCGAGTAATCAGCAGAGGTCGTAATAGTCGGCGGTACGGCGAGGAGCCGGCATCCCGGCGAAGGACCGAACGAGGAGGAGCGTTAGGCACCATGCCGATGTGGGGAGCACCGCGTCAGACGCCTGCGCAAGCAGGGCGGCTCGAGGAAGGACGCGGTGAAGCCGCGTGGGCCTCGGGCAGCGACGAAGCTCGCCGCCCGCGGCATGCAAAGCAAAGCACGGGGTCGGCGCTGCTATTGGCGGCACTGACGAGAGAGAACCTGCAACGGCGTTGCAACGGGTGCGGGCCAACAAAGGCGCGGCCGGTGTCGATGGTCTGGATGTCTCAGACTGCCGAACATCTGCGTACGGCGTGGCCGATCATCCGGGAACAACTGCTGCGGGGACGTACCGGCCCAGTCCGGTACGTCGGGTGAGGATTCCCAAGCCTGAGGGTGGCGAGCGCGAGCTTGGCATCCCAACGGTGACGGATCGGCTGATCCAGCAGGCGCTGCTGCAAGTGTTGCAGCCAATCCTTGATCCCACCTTCAGCAAGCATAGCTACGGCTTCCGCCCGAGCCGAAACGCACATGACGCCGTTCTTGCGGCGCAGTCATATGTGCAATCGGGTCGCCGGATCGTGGTGGACGTAGACCTGGAGAAGTTTTTCGATCGGGTCAACCACGACATCCTCATGGACCGTCTTGAGCAACGGATCGTGGACCCCGGAGTGATCCGGTTGATCCGTGACACTTATGAACCCGACATTATGAAGCACGTCGACGATGAAATGCATGGTGATCGAGAAAAGCGATGGTCCTTGCTCAATCTCCTGAGGATACTTCAGAAGCACGAAGCCGACCTAAAGTGGGATATCCGAAACGCCGTAGACTCTCTGAAGATGGATGTCTCAGGCTCCAGCATCAGAGAAGCCAAACAACGGGCGCGGTCCATCAAGGATGAGATCGCATCGAACTTCACACGCATCAACGGCGTCGCAATCCAGATCACCGGATCGGGAAGAGCCAATGAGGTCTTAAAGAGGCAGATCGCCGAGGCGGCCCTACGCCGGCCTGAGCGAGTCTTGCTGTTCAACATGGCGATGGTCGTCATTTTGCTAATCGTGGGAGCAACATTGCTGCAATTTATTCCACTGTGGGCGTTCCCATTGCTAACAGGTTTTGTTCTGACGGCGGTGATCGTAGTGAACGCCTTTTACCTCCGCAGTATCAATCAACTAACGAACGAATCTTTCATAGAGCTGATGAAGCTTGCATCAGCCTAGGTCGCCGCAGCCCAGGGCGGGCTGAGATCGAACATCAATGGCCGATTCTCGCTTTCCACGGCACGCAGACGAACCGGGTCGAACACTCCGAGCAACTGGAGATCGCGGGAATAGTTAGTCCGAGGCTTCACGCCCCTGGGTAGTCAGCTCGTATCGATCGCCGTTCTTCGTCAACCAGCCGCCCTGGACCATATGGAATGCAAACAATTTCGTGCAAACCGGATGAAGGGCGCCCGGGTGATAGATCTGATTATTCCGCTCGACTAGGTAGCCGTAGAGCCGTGCCTGCCGCAGAGCCTTACGTACCCCTTGTGAAAGAACCAACATAACAATCATTCAAGCATCGGTTTGAGAGAGTGTTCCTAATGGCAAAGGCACAGCGTCGGCGCCGAGGGCGTGCGCCGAACCCTGTCCGAACCGACATGCACCTGATCTCGGCGGGCCGCTTCGGCGAGATGGACGGTTATGTCGGCTACATGGAGCAATACGCGACCTCGCACCACGATCTGGATGAAGACCGCGCGTTCCAGCAGGAGGTACTGAATGCAGCCCGAGCGTTGGGCCATGCCGTGAAGCTGGCCCGGAGCGGGCGGCTCGAGCATCCCGGAGCTGGTCTGTCCGATCCGGTTCCGAAGTGAAACCGCCGAGCCGTTCGACGTCCGACCGGTGCGGATGGGCTCGGCGATGCGAAGAGGGATTTTCGCTGAACATGTCCTTCGTCGTGCTCGAATTGTCGTTCGTGTTCGAAGGCGTTTCGCGGATGTTTGCGCTGCGCCATTTCCGCTCGGAGCATGCGCGGCTTGGCTGGTACGAGGCCTTCGTCCGCAGCAAGGATCCTCCCGCCTTCATGGTACTGCTCGAGGATAGTGCCGCGCTGGTCGGTATTGCGATCGCGGCCGCGGCGACTGCGATGACGGTGTTGCTGGCGCAGCCGGTCTGGGACGGCGTGGGCTCGATCCTGATCGGCATTCTGCTGGGGATGACATCAATCGGGCTTGCAAGGGAGAGCAAGAGCCTGCTAATCGGCGAGCCCGCTCACTCGTAACTTTCGGGTGTGCTGTCCATCTGCCAAGTTTAGGTAAAGAACGTTTGACGCGGGCCGCTCGGTCTTTGAAGAGCATAGCCCCACACCTTGGCGGGCCTTCACCGTCGGGCAACGCAGGTTCGCATCAACGTTTTGCTGCTCTTTCCAGGAATTCCAGTAGCGATTGAGCTACGTCGTGGAGTTCGACGAAGCGGCCGCGCAACTCGTCAGCGATCTCCGCGGTTACATCGCGCGACCAACCCTTTGCCGTATTGAACGCCACGATGCGCATCGGACGAATATATTCTCCGTCCAGCAGGTGGTTGATCAGGGTGTCGCTCTTCATCGGTCTCAGACCAAGCTCGGCCCAGCCCGCCGCCAAAGTCCTCCAGCACCAGATAGACGTCATGGTCCTCCGGACTCTGCGGCACGATGGACGGAACGGGACTCATAAAGAAGCTCTCGGTGTGTGGAACGGCTCCAAGCGCATCGCGGGTTCGAGCCTCCGGATGCCGACTAGCGCGGAGGCTTGATCCCGCGCTCTGGACTCGCGGCCTTATCGAGAAACGCCGCTATCTTGTTACTCAATCGAAAGACGGCGGCGGCGCGACGGACATGCTGGCAATTAAAGCGCAGCTCCGTAAGTATTGACGCGTACGTTTCAACTCAGCTGATAGTCCCGGCAAGCAGGAAAGCGCCGCCAAGCGCGACCAGCACAAGTCCAGGCCAATTCGATTTAATGCCGAAACCGCTCCCCGGCCTTTCAGGTTCCAGCGTCTCACCCCCAGAGCGAAGACGTTTTCGACCACTTAACCGGTCTCGCCAGATTGGCTGATACGCCATCTGGAGCACGCCCCCAAAAAAGAGGAGGACACCAAGCCATATGAAGGTCATGCCGGTCTCCTGCATCAGTGAACGTGGAGAGATGTCGCTCCACGGAGGCCTCCCATCCATTCAACGTCCGGCCGGTGCTTTTGGGATCTCATTCATCCGATTAAGTTTGGGGCAGGACCCCATCCCCTTTTGGCGCAGGATGAGACCCAGGTTCGTGCAACACGCGCTCGGGCCTCTGATCCCTCGACCCTGCGGCCGGATACGGTCAAGAACTTCGGGAAGCAGGTGCCGATGAAGCGGGCCGGACAACCCGCCGAGCTCGCCACGACTTACGTCATGTTGGCGGATCCCCTTTCAAGCTACACGTCTGGTACGACCGTGGTGGAGAGCCCTTCATCTGATCGATGTCACTGGCTCTCACACGGGCCGACGATATCGAATTCACCAGGGCACGATGAGGAATGTCTTGGAGGTCGATGAACAGGGGCAGCCTAAGATCGGGTGGTGTTTCGTTCTCGCTCAGGCTCTAGCGGCTGGTGACGTGCTGCTCGCCCAGAAGATCGCGCTCGAAACCGACGAAATGGCAGTCCTCGCGCGCGCCAACAGGTTTTCTCCGAAACCAACTCGGCCGCATCGAGTGGTGCGCCGGGCCTACTAGGCTTGCTGATGGGCGGGGACCGCCGCTTGCTTCTGCGGTCCCTTGCCGCGAAGGCGGCGGTTACGACAAGACATCGGCCTCTGAGCCAACTTCCTGTATCGGCATGGCTTAGCCGGATTTTGTCCGTGCACTGATCTCTTTGACCTTGGTCAACGTTCTTTCGAATTCCGATCGGAGATACTGCTCGTGCGCGAGGTCTGCTGGCTCCGTCAGAAATGCTACCTGTTCAATAACGATACGATTTGAAGATCGTCCGAATGTTGCGAGCGCAGCGCTGGGCTTTACCCACTTCTGCACGCGATCATACAAGTGGGGCTCATTCGTCATCGGGCGCAAGACGAGAGTTGCCGACTCACCTTAATGAGGTCGAGAGTTTCGCGGTCTGACTGCCTTTTCAAATGAAGCTCGCGCGAGTGGCCTACAATCAAACGAAGCGGCCGCGCCGAGTATGTTGGCGCGACGGCCTTCGCCTTGGGGTGGACCCGGACGGGGCAATGTCCGGTGCTCGAACGCTAGCGCTCTTGAGCATCACCGCAATCGATGTCTCGAATTAAGCTTGATGTCGCAGCTGCAAGTTAAATCTGGAACCGATTCGCAGTCGCTTCGTTCAGTGGTGCGCACGCCTCATCGACCGCCAATGGGCTGCTCCGGCGAGCCAGGGCCAGAGCCCGGCGTGCCGATCGGCTGGCCATTGGGCCTCGGCACCCGCGTCGACGCCGAACTATCACCGAAAGGAAGTGTGACTTACTTCCGGGGCTCAACGACCGTTTTTGTTGATCCGTCTGGCGCAGCCTGCATCCCCGGCGGGCTTTGACCTTGCGGGCTTTCCGGCTGTGCACCACCCGATTTTGTTTCAAGCGGTCCGGTCCAACCTTGCGGCTGCAATTGACCTTTTTCCTCGGGTGCCGAGCGTCCAGTTGGCGTGTTCATGTCCTTCTTGGAATCGGCCTCTGCTATGGCAAATCCGCACGACAACGCCCAGCAAATCGTCGTTGTCAGAATGATCCGCATTAGGACCTCCGATTGGCTGATCGTACCAAACAGGCTGGATCGGCTTCAGTTCCGTGTTGTCATGCGGGCGATCGAAACTCGCGACAAACGATATCCGCTTCGGGTCTAAGGGCGACCTCGTCGGCAGTGCCTATTATCGTAAGTCAGTCCAAGTTCGCCTATTAGCAGCCTTCATCAACCTTTTTTCCTGAGGGCGCGGGCTCAGCCCCACCAGCCGTCATCTTCTCTGATTGTTCGGAGGGTGCCGGCCGGGTTCGATCGGGCGTGCCCGTCGCCATCTTCTGTGACTGCCCGGAGGGAGCGGGCTTGGTCTGCTGTGATTGCTCGGCGGCCGTCGGCTGACCCTGCATCTGGCGTTGCGCATCCTCTGATGATGTTGCAGCACCTTCTGTTGCTTTGTTCATCGCGGTTGTAGGCGGGTGCTCCTTCGAGTCTGCCGCGGTGGAACCGGTGGTCTGTCCGGTATAGCCGGGGACGTTTCCAGAGCCCGCATCTCGGCTTGCAGTGTCACAGGGACCGGCAATGGCGGAGTTGGCGCTGAAGGCGAGCACCGCGCCCAAGATTGTAAGTCTATTGGCAGCGATCATAGCCTTTCTCCTAACGTTAGGCCTCGGAAGATCGAACAAAAGTACAGGGTCCTCTGTTCCTAAGAGCCGGACCGGAATTCGCGTTGCGCGCAGGTGAGGCCAAGCTCATCGAGCAGAGCTTGTAGACACGGTGGCCCAACTCGGACATCCGGTGAGGTCCGCTATTGCGTCGCAGTGAGGACGCATTGGTCCTCATGTGCCGCGCGAGATACTCGGGTCCTCATGTGCCGCGCGAGATGCTCGCCCTCGTCCTCCTCCCCGAACAAAATTGGCCGGAGCCGTTAGCCGTTCATGGAACGGAGGAGGAGAGATTCATGAGAGTTCTTGCAGTAGCAACGGCAATATCGTTGTCCTTTGCGTTGGTCCCCGCATGCGCCGAAGAGTCCGGATTATCCAAGACCTACAAGCAGGAGCAATCGGCTCCAGTGCAGCCAGACCGTACGCCGCAGCAATCGGACCAATCTCGCGATCAAGAGCGGTCGGGCGGCGAGAATGTTCAGATTAATCGCGACTGGAAGGCCCAAGAAAATGCCAACCGAACTGCTTCGCGAAAGCATGCGCTCTGATCTCCTGGATGATTATCTGGGCTACAGCTTTGTTTCGGCTTTTCGATCACTCCAATTTTGAGCAGCCTTTACCTCGACAGTACCGCGCTTACGGCTTGAGGAGTCGAAAGCCGAGTCGTCGAAAAGGTACTGCAAGAAGTCGGTCTAGCCATCGACTGAGAGCACGACCCGCACTTCGCAGCCATGGGACAAGGGAGACCGGGTCATCCTTCCGTTCATCTGTGCGGTCAGCAAGTTGATGAGGCGAGTCCCCAAGCCGCTCTTGACCTCGCTGGGGCAGCCGATACCGTCGTCGCGTACTGTGATCGTGACCTGGCCGCCAGTTCTGGTGATGTCCACCTCTACTGTACCCGCCTGTCCTTCCGGATAGGCGTACTTGAATGCGTTCGTCACCAGCTCGTTGACAATGAGCCCGATGGATCCTGCTTGTGAGCTCTTCACTGAGAACGATTCGCAATGCACCTGTATCGCGATCGAGCGCACTCCGCGATGAAAGTCGGCCAGACTGCCGCACAGCCGCTCCGCATAGGACGTAAGATTGACAAGGTCGCTGTCGGCGACGCGCAACGTGTCGTGCACCTTCGCGACCACCTCTACCCTCGCAACGGCGGAGGCGATCGCGGCCTGCACGGCGGGATTGGAGTCTGAGCGCGCCTGAAGACGAAGGAGCGAGATGATGGTCGCGAGATCATTTCTGGTCCGATGCGCGAGCTCCTGTAGGAGCAGGTCGCTGTATGACTTGGCCTGCGCAAGCTTGTCCAGGGTTTTACGCAAAGCCTCGGTGACCGCGGCAATCACTAGTCCCGTCACCAGGAAGACGACCAAGGGCAAGAGCGCCGAGGTCGCTGGCGGAGGCACCAAATAGGCTGTGGCTATGATCGCGCTTGCCCCGGTGGCCAGCACTCCCGATCCGTGGTCGAAGATCACCGACGCAAGAAATACCGCCGGGATAAACAGTAGCAAAGGATAGGAGTCCAGCGTGTCAAACAGCAGGAGCTTTGCGATGAACGTGATCCCGACCAGGCCGAGCGTTAAAAGGTACCGCAACCAAACCGGGTATCGCGGCGTCACGACGATCAGGCGAAGCAGCATGCTTTCCATGTCCGGTAACGTCGCCGTTCCGGCGCATGTTCCTGGATCACTTCGTTGCCGCGGCTCGATGGCCGGGCTAGTGCCAAGAGCAAGCTTCATTCAGGAAGGAGGCTGCATGCCGCTCACGCCGCTTCCTTGAGCTGCTCGGGAGCTCGCGCGGACCTGCTGCACATGCGCCGCGGCCTCTGACAGTGGTTCTAAATCGCAGGAACTATTATCGATTCGCCGCGTCAAAATGGGAGATGTGACGTGACGCTCGACACCTTTCGCCGGGACCATTTACGCCATGCGTTATGTCGCACATGCAACAGATTTGGCCAATGTGGCGCTCACCGTCTACGAGATTGAAGCTGGCTGCGATGACGACGCAAAGCGCCGCACTCAAACGTTTCTTCAAGCTCATCCGGCAATAGAGATCTGGGACGGCGTCCGGCGTGTAGCGCGCCTTACTCGCGCTGAAGCCGGCAGCGAGCAAATGTCCGACGCTGCAAAGGCGGGGCAAATGTGAGTAGGCGGCCTGATTCCAGGAAGGAAGCGCGGAGCGCTTCCCAGTCGGGAACAAACGGCAACTCGGCGCCGTTCTTGAATCGGGGCAAATTGGAGGAAAGAAATGAAAAAGGTTGTTGTTGGTTGCGCGCTGGCCGTGGGGCTCGCCGCCAGTGCTCACGCCGCGACGACCGTGATGTCTGCAGCGCCGAGTGAGAGCTGGACCGTCACCAACTACTACAAGCAGTCCGTGTACGATCCCAAGGAGAACAAGATCGGCGACGTCGATGACGTCCTTGTCGACAAGGCCGGCAAAGTCACCGGCTTGGTTGTTGGCGTCGGTGGCTTCTTGGGCGTCGGCGAGAAGGATGTCATCATTCCGTTCACCGCTGTGAAGACGGCGAAGAAGAATGACAAATGGTGGCTGACTTTGGACGAGACCAAAGACAATTTGAAGAGCGCGCCCGGCTTCAAATACGACAAAGCGAGTACAACCTGGGTTCCTGAAAAGAAGTGATCCGCCCAAAGCCCCGATCCCGATCGGGGCTTTGACATATCTGGTGCGTTCCAATGCATTGGGAGAATTCCAGCTCTCTCCAGCTCCGAAACGAGATTTTCGATCTCGTGTTCTCCGGACGAGGGACCATGGAGGGGATGCAGATGAGCCAAGCGGACGAAGACAGGGCGACGCGGGGACGGTCCCTCTTAAGGGCAATCACACGGCCGGTCAGTGGGCGCGCGCAGCGTGAGGCGTATGGTCCGCGCTGCTCGATTGCCCTCGCTGGCGGCAGCGTTCTTGCTGGGAGTGCTTATTGCGCCACGATAAGAAAGTAGCCCGCCCGCTGATCAGTCGGCGATGGACGGGCGAAGACGACGAAAGGCTGATGGAAATGACCAAAGCCCGCGTCAGCCCCTTGCGGATAGCGAGCAAACTAAAGCGCACGGTGAGTGCGATCCGCGCACGCCAACATGTGCTTCGCGGTGGCGTCGACCTCACAGAGGCGGGCGTCGACGCAGTTCCTGCCCCCGCCAGTGCCGCCGCCTCATCGCCGGTTAACACATAGGGTGACAAGCATCGGCTTTGCCGTCTCGAGCTTCGCAATGGACAACGACAATGAAAAGCTAGAGCATCAGATTGAATTGGCCACCCGTGCTGCGTCCTATATTCGTGACGAAACGACTGTACGGAGGCTGCTCCGATTTGCTGACGAGCTAAGGACGAAAATGTTTCGGTCAGCTCGGCGCCGCCGGACGACGACTCGCGCTCGCGAGCTTTGGGAAAAGGCGGGCTGCCCCTCTGGCCGGGACCTGGAATTGTGGTTCGAAGCTGAAAGGCAGATCGAAGACGAAGATCGGTCCGGCCGGGGCGGGTAGGGTAATTTTCCAGGTGGTCGGACGTCCTTTCTGAAGAGGACGTCGAAATCGTGGAAGCTCGGTCTGCCTGCAAAAGAAATTGGTTTCTTGCGCGTTGCTCAATCATGAGCGGCCGCTTCGTCAGGACATGGCCGATTCTGTTGAAAAAGGCGAAAGTAACGCCACGGCAAAAACATCGCTGAAATTAACTTAGAGCGAGCTCCGGCAAGAAAAGCCTTCGTAGTAAAGCTAGGAAGATCACCGAGCGATCCTGACTATGTTGACGCGATCCCCCACGTCCCGCTGCGTCAAACGCATCAGAAGTCTTCAGAAAATGGGCATGCTCGCGACAAAGGCCTTTTTCAACAGAATCGGCCCAAAGCAGGCCGCTCGGATCACCTCGGGAAGCCGAACGGCTTGTTGCAAGGAG
Source organism: Bradyrhizobium sp. CCGUVB23 (assembly GCF_024199885.1). Lineage (NCBI taxonomy): Bacteria > Pseudomonadati > Pseudomonadota > Alphaproteobacteria > Hyphomicrobiales > Nitrobacteraceae > Bradyrhizobium > Bradyrhizobium sp. CCGUVB23. The sequence continues at coordinate 988,833 of NZ_JANADQ010000001.1, read as the reverse complement.
ACTGGTCTCGCCTTGCGTCCGAATGGACGAAGTCGCTGAAATCGCCCGCAAGGACGCGTCGCTACTAGGCGACTCGAGGAACCATTCCCGCTTCCTGGCTATTGTCCGGCTTTAGGAGGGTGAACCATGAGCGACGAAGGAACATCCGCAAGCGATCCGTCGGCATTCTCCGAGGCAACGGCCACGATCCGTGACGTCGCGCGCAGCGCTCGGCAGGCCTTGGGTCAGGGGCAGGAGCCCGGCCAATGGAAGGCCATCCTCAGAGACCTCGTTCGCGAGGCGCCGCTGCCATCTTTGGCTGTAGCGTTCATGCTGGGGGTCTTAGTCGCGCGTCGGTAGATCTCTCTGTCGGGCTGCCAACGTCCGGCCGAAGAAGACTTCTAAATGAAACCGATCCTCGCTGCGGCATGTATGGCCGTATTGGCATTTGCTTCGACCTCCGGCGCGGAGGCGAAAGGGTGCCTCGAGGGAGCTATCGTCGGCGGCGTCGCGGGGCATATGGCGGGACACGGCAAGCTTGGCGCGGCGGCCGGATGCGCGATCGGCCATCATGAGGCCAACAAGCAGAACCCGAACAACTCGAACGCCCAGGCGCCATCTAGCCGGAAGTGATCTTCGGGCTCAAGGCGCGCTGGGGGCGACATGCCAATACTGCGGTACTTCTTCCTCACCGGCGCGCTACTGCTTGCGCTGCTTTTCGCGGCAAATCGCCATCTGCCGGCGCCTAATGAGCCGGCGAGCGATGCGGGTCTGAACAAGACGTTTATCCGTATTCATTCGGCTTGGAAACCACCCGACCGGATTGTCTTCGGTACCAATAGTCGGTTGCCCGCGAGTCCTTCGCGGAGCCGGGGAGCTGCCCGCGAGTGGCCCATCGGACGACATTAAGCAGGTGCAGGAGCCAGCGCTTCCTAAGATTGCGCAAGAGAAGCATCCTTCTCCCAAGCATTCGATAGAGCGCTCGGCGAGGACGCGAGCGCACAGATTCGCCGCGACGGCGCCTGATCGACGCCTGGCATTCGATCGGCAGATCTTCTTCGGTGGATGGTGAGTATCGGACGGCTTTTTCTGATAGCGTAAGGAACGAAAGGGCCGCGCCGATGCAGAGTCTGTGGTGGCGTAGCCGCCCCCGCGATAGGGCACATTGTAGCCGTAATCGTAAGCGGAGGGGGGTGCCGTATTAACCGGGGCCATAGCCGCAATAGCCGTAGGCGCGGCCGCACGCGTACGCTGAGAACGCCAATCCGTGACAACTGCGCCCAGACCGCCAGCGAGAGCGAATCGAATCCGCGTATACGAGCTTCAGCGGGAAGAGGCGTGGTCACTGCGCTGAGACCCAGAATGCCAGCGACCATTACCGTCTTCCTCATCAAGATTTCCTCCCTGCTGATTTGCAGCCATCAACGGGAAAATCAAGCAATAGTTGTTTCCGGATCGTTCGTGAGGCCAATGGGCAATGCGGTCGCTTGGCTCGAAGTCGGCGACGCGAAGTATGCACCCGGAAACTACGCCGAATGTTCCATTAAAAGGCGTCGCGCGCGGCAGAGGGAAAATGGAGCAATAGCGCGAGGAACTTCGCGTCTACAGCGAAAGTTCTAGGTGTGCCGCATGTCGCGGCGAGGAGAGATCAATGAAGAAGACCTTTCTAATTGCTGCGGCCGCGGCGCTGCTGTCGACTAGCGCATTTGCTCAGTCCACCACCGTAGAGACAACCGGCAGGGCGCATGCAAGCACGGTGCAAATTGAGCCGGAGTACCGCACACGCATTCATAGCTACGTCACGGAACACAAGATTCGGCCTGTCGAAACACGCGAGAAAATCGTGGTTGGATCGCCGGTGCCGCGCGACGTCGAACTCGAGGCAGTCCCAACCGAATGGGGCCCGTCACTCACCAAGTATCGCTATGTTTATTCGGGCCAACGCGTGATGTTGGTGGATCCCGAGACCCGCACTGTGGTGCAGGAAGTCGAATGAGGCCGTCGCGGCGGGCCGAGGAGGAGGCGGCTCGCCGCGAAGAAGGTCGATGTGAGGAAGCTTCGCTTTGATGTGCCCATGCATCGGTGGTTTCCCTCGGGGAGCCCCTTTAAGATGGCCTTCCTTGATTTTGACAAGGGCGGCCCGAGCGGTTTGGCGAGGGCTGGGGCCTAGGGTCGGCTCCGGTCAGGCAACAGGGGGACATTGGTGACCAGAGCAAGTCGAAAACTCGCGGCTCTTCCCGGTTGTTCCTAACTCGCAAAGCATCGAGAACGTATTATCGGATCCATAGCGTGAAGCACGATGGGGGTGCCGGCTGCTGCTCATCCGAGAAGACAAACGTGTGCGCCTCCTGTCCAGCAAACCCAGCTACTGGACCGGGCGCTAACCGTGGATCGTCGAAGCGGCGATGAAGACCCGCAGAAGCATCTGCGCGTCCATTAGTCGAACAAGTGGCCACGACCACGTGCAGAGTTCAGAGTTTCAATCTCTCGAATTGCGCTCTTACGCTGAGATCAGGCGGTCCTGAAATGGAAAGTGCTGGTGGTGAACTTTCTCGCGACCTCGTTCACTTCATTCTCATCAGTTTCAAGCGCGATCTTCTGCGCGAGCATCACGTCGCCGATTGGTAAGTCACCAACCGGCATGAAACACAGACCTTCCTTTGGGTGGCCTTTTTCATCCAGCACGCACACGTTTGCAGATCTGCCAAGGTGAACTCGGTAGGGCTTACCGCTTGCGCTCCCTATCGCCTCGAAGTAGCCCTTCCTTACGAACTGCTCGCGCTGCATCGGCGAAAGCCATTCCCGGAGCAGCCGTAAAGACCGTCCCTCCGGCGTGCGTTCTGCGCCGTGCGCGATGAAGAGCGCTCTCGTTGCCTTGACGCGCGAGCGGCTGCCCGGCCGAAGGGGTCGAAAGGCGGACATGCCAAAACCCTGCTATCCCCCGACAAGGCGGGGGAAGAATAGCGTTTCTTCTGCCTTGGGATCGAACGACCGGATGTGCGAGACCTGACCCGGACCGGTGCGGATCGCTGCCGTAAAGTCATGGTTGGTCAGTTCGTAGAAGCGACGCTCGGCCTGTGCCAGCTCTTCTGCGTCCTCCGGGTCGAAGGTATGGCGGCTGTCGCCCGTGCGGTTCATAACTGTTTGGGTCGCCATACTATTCTCCTCGATTGTTGATGTTCGGTAGATCTCCCCAATCAGCTGCACGGCTGCAGCCGAGCGGACTCATAGAGTATCAGGGGTCTTGAGCTCATGCTTCACCTGCTCCTCTTTGAGCTGGCGCTCAGCCTCATGCCAAAACTCGTCCATACGCGCTTCGGGCCTGCCAGCCTCTTCCCAGAGCTTGTATGCGCGTCTGCGAATATCGTCCTCGTAGGCACTCATGCGAACCTCTCGAGAATGCACGGCCTCCCCCTTGGGTGATTGTGTGGAGGCAAGTGTCGGATAGGCCAGCTATCGGTGGGAAAGCTGGCCTACGGATTTAAGTCGTCGGCGCCACGGTGGTTCCAAGGCGCCATTCTCACATGCTTTTGCGCAGTCAGAACATTGATTATGCGTTTCCTGCGCCGCCCGGATCGCTCCGAACACCTCCGGCCTCGCGTTAATTTTCATTTTCACCTAACCTTGCGCTCGACCGATGACGGGAGCGACCTACGAGCCGCAGCATCCCTCTCGGGATCGATGACGATTTAGTCACTTGACCGGTAATCCGCTGCGCCGCCCGAACGGCGGAGTCGCGCATCTGAGATGCGTGCTGGCATCCAACAATTATAATCAGCGCGTGCCAGCACTATCGGTACACGCAACTATGTCGCGGGGAGTCCTTCGACTCGCTTCTCGCGGTGGAAGAAACACCGCCAGGTATCCTCCATCGCCCGCGAGCTGATACGTGGCGATCTCGCCATAGCCAACGGCGGATAGTTCGCAACGCAACAGCTCAATCGGCGTGCCATGCCTTGATGTTGGACGCTCGAAATCGACAATTCCGATCCGCGCGCCCGGCTTCATGGCGGGCACGAGATTATAGAGAAAGGCGTAGGGTTGGGTTATCTCGTGGTACATGTGCCCGAGGATGGCGGCATCCAGCGAGAAAGCGGGCAGGCGAGGGGCGTGTGGTTCGCCCAGCGCGAACGTGACATTTGCCAGCCCCAGTCGCTCCGTGCGCCTGCCGAGTTCGATGAGGTACTCTGGCGTGACGTCCTGGGCGACGACGGAGCCGCTGGGGGCGACGAGGTATGAGAGGCGGATCGTGTAGTAGCCGCTGCCCGCACCGATATCGCTGATCGTCATGCCTGGTTTCAACCCAAGAAGAAGTGAAACCTGACCGGCCTCATTCAAAGAGTCGCGGTGCTCCTCGGCGGAGCGACTAAGGCTGGCAATCGGTGCCACGGGACGCCTAGGGGAGGGAAACTCCGTTGCAGAGACTCCTGGCGGGGCCCGATGACCAATGTCGGCCGTAGACGCGCGAGTTGTGTCCAGTGCAACGACAAGCGTCAGTGCGCCGACCAGCCTGATCGTGGGACCGCCAAGTATGAGGCGCGCTTGTCTTTGACGTGGGCCCAGGGTCATCTCTCCCACCACACGCTGGAGGCTTGGAAAACGGTCTTGGCAACACTGCCAATCGATCGACTTGCCACGATCTGATCCTGTATTCCGAAATGTTACCACCAGCCCCGCAGATGCATGGTGTCACCCGAACAGCGCAAAGATGGCTTACATACGAGTCCTGTCGGTAGATCGTCATCGTGCTAAGGGGGCGGTTAATAGCCTTAAATCTCGCGCCCCAAGTCGGCGTTGACTGTCCTTTCTTGCGAGACCACAGCTCTCGGAACGCTCGACGACAGGTGGATCAGATGGGCCGGCGTCGTCCCGATCAGAAGCCGGTAAACAGGCGAGAGGGCAAATCGTCTGGCGCATCATGCGAGCAGCTTATCCAGAGTAATCGGGAAGCGGCGGATGCGCTTGCCGGTCGCGTGATAGACGGCGTTCGCAATCGCCGCGGGAACGCCGACGATGCCTATTTCGCCGAGGCCCTTGACGCCCAGCCTGTTGATGCGGTCGTCGCGCTCCTCGACAAAGATGACATCGATGTCGTGGATGTCGGCATTCACAGGGATGTGGTACTCGGCGATATTCGCGTTCATGATCCGGCCGAAGCGGTGATCCGTCACCGTCTCCTCGTGCAGGGCCATCCCGATCCCCCAGACCACGCCGCCCATGATCTGGCTGCGGCCGGTCTTGGTGTTGAGGATCCGTCCGGCCGCGACGGCGCTCACGACTCGGGTGACGCGGATGACGCCGAGCTGCTCGTCGACTTTCACCTCGGCGAATACGGCCGAATGCGTGTTGCGGGCGTGCGACTTGTCCTCGGCGAACTGGTTGAGCTTCTGCCTCTCCAGTCGCTCAAGCTTGCCGTGACGCATGGCATCGGTGATCGAGACCGCGCGGCTCTTCTCGCCGTCCTTTGCGATTGTGCCGTCGACAAGGACGACATCGGCTGCAGCGACGCCCGCGAGCGGCGAAGAGGGCATCGCACTGGCGAGAAGCGCGAGCTCCCGGCGAATGTCCTCGGCCGCTCCCAGCACCGCATGCGCGCTCGAAGCAGCCATCCAGGAACCGCCCTCGACCGGGGCTTGCGGCAAGGTCGAGTCGGCAAGCTTCACGTCGATGTTCTCGATTGGCAGCCCAAGTGCATCGGCCGCCACCTGCGCCACGATGGTGTAGGTGCCGGTGCCGATGTCGGACGCCGCGCAGGATACCTCGGCGTGGCCATTGGCGGTCAGCACGATGCGGACCGCGACCGGCACCTGCAGCGCCTCCCACACGCCTGTTGCCATGCCCCAGCCGACCAGTTCCTTGCCATCACGCATCGAGCGAGGAGCAGGATTGCGCTTGCCCCAGCCGAAGGCCTCCGCGCCGCGGGCGTAGCATTCGCGCAGCTGCTTGCTGGTGTAGGGGAGGTCTTCGCTCTGGTCGCGATCCGAGTAGCACTTCAGCCGCAGCTCGAGCGGATCGAGCTTGAGCGCGACGGCTAACTCGTCCATGGCGCATTCAAGCGCGCAAACGCCCGAAGCCGCACCCGGCGCACGCATGTCGCAGGGGGTGGAAACGTCGAGGCGAACGAGCTTGTGGGAATAGCGGCTGTTCGGGCTCTTGTAGAGCTGTTCCGCCCAGCCGCTGTCGTTGCGTGCAAAATCCTCATAGCGCGAGGTGATGGCTGTGGCTTCGTGCGTGACCGCATCGAGCGTGCCGTCGGGCTTGGCGCCGAGCCCAAGGCGCTCGATTGTCGCCGGCCGGTGACCGAGCCCGTACATCTGTTGCCGCGTCAGTACGACTCGAACGGAGCGCTTCAGCGCGAGCGCGCCGAGCGTTGCGAGCACCACTTGATATTGCGGCCGCAAGCCGGAGCCGAAGGCGCCGCCGACATAGGGCGAGAGCACGCGGATGGCATCGGGCTTTTTGCCGAACACGCTGCAGAGATATTTGTGGACGTTCTGGACGCCTTGCGTCTTGTCGTAAATAGTGAGCCTGCCGTCGCCGTCCCAGACGGCCGTGGTCGCAAAGAGCTCCATCGGGTTGTGATGCTCGGTCGGAATGAAATAATCCGCCTCGTGCCGCACGGCCGCTCCGGCAAGCGCTCCTGCGGCGTTGCCGCGCGGCTTGTGCAGCTCCTTGACCTCGATCGCCTTATTGCGCTCGGCTTCGAGGTCGGTCGCAAACGCCGCCTCGTTCTGATATTCGACTTGCACCAGCGTCGCGGCGAATTTCGCGGTTTCCCAGTCCTCCGCCATGACGAGCGCGATCGGCTGGCCGTTGAACTTGATGCTGTCGTCATAGAGCGGACGGAATGGCGATCCGTCGTCCGGCGCCACCTCGTCCATCCAGGCCTCGTCCTTGTCGGCGAGCGGCGGGCGATGCGTATGGGTAAGCACGTCGAGCACGCCCTTCACCTTCAACGCCTCGCTGGTGTCGAGGCGGGCGATACGGCCCCGTGGAATGGTGGCCTCGACGACGAAGCCATGGACGAGTCCGTCGGCCGTGAATTCGCCGGCGTATTTGGCTGCCCCCGTGACCTTGGCCCGGCCGTCGACGCGGGACGTTGGTGTTCCGACATAGCCGTTCATCAGTCCCTCACGCGATCTTCTTGTGAGCCTGCGATTGCGGCGTGGCGTTTGCGGCCTGCATGAGCGTCCGGACAATGGCGCGGCGCGCGAGCTCGATTTTGAAGCCGTTATGCGAATGGGCGTTTGCGCCCTGCAGCAAGAGATCCGCAGCGTGCGAGAAATGATCTGCTGTCGCGGCCTGGCCGCGCAACGCCGCTTCGGCCCCGAGGCTGCGCCAGGGCTTGTGGGCGACGCCGCCAAGCGCCACGCGCGCTTCGCTGATCGCGTTGCCCTCGAGTTCGAGTGCGGCGGCTACGGAGACCAAAGCGAACGCATAGGAGTGCCGGTCGCGAATCTTGAGATAGCTGTAATTGTGGGCAAAGCCCCGCGGCGGCAGTTCGATCGCCGTGATGATCTCGCCGGGGCCGAGATTTGTGTCGATATGAGGAGCGTCGCCGGGAAGCCGATGGAAATCGGTCAATGCCATCGTGCGCTCGCCGGTCGGACCGGCGATGTGGACGAGCGCGCCGAGCGCAGCCAGCGCCACGCTCATGTCGGACGGATTGGTCGCGATGCAGGAGGCGCGCATGCCGAGGATGGCATGGTTGCGGTTGAGGCCGTCGATCGCCGAGCAGCCGCTGCCAGGCGTTCGCTTGTTGCAGGGCGTTGCCGTATCATAGAAATAGGCGCAACGCGTTCGCTGCATCAGATTGCCGCCGACGGAGGCCATGTTGCGCAATTGCGCCGAAGCACCGGCGAGGATGGCGCTGGCGACCAGCGGATAGCGCTGGTCGATCAGCGGATGGTAGGCAAGATCCGAGTTCGGCACCAAGGCACCGATGCGCAGTCCTCCGTCGCCCGTCTCCTCGATCTTGCGGAGCGGCAGGCGGGAAATGTCGATCAGCCGGGAGGGCTCTTCGACATTCTCCTTCATAAGGTCGATCAGATTGGTGCCGCCGGCGATAAGCTTGGCGCCGGGATGGGCGGTGAGCAGGAGGATTGCGTCGGCGACATCCGTGGCGCGGGAGTACTGAAAGTTGATCATGGCCGTTGGCCCATTGCCTGCTGGATGGCAGCGACGATGTTTGGATAGGCGCCGCAGCGGCAGAGATTTCCGCTCATCAGCTCCCGGATCTCGTCAGCATCCCCGGCGCGGCCTTCGGCGAGCAATCCAGCCGCCGAACAAAGCTGCCCCGGCGTGCAATAACCGCATTGGAAAGCGTCGTGGTCGATGAAGGCCTGTTGCAAGGGATGCAGCACGCCATCCCGGAAAAGTCCTTCGACCGTCGTGATCTCCGCGCCATCCTTCATGATGGCGAGCGTCAGGCAGGAATTGACCCGCCGGCCATCGATCAGCACAGTGCAGGCGCCGCACTGACCGTGATCACAGCCTTTCTTGGTGCCGGTCAGCGCGAGATGGTCGCGCAGGGCGTCCAGGAGTGTGGTCCAGGGCACAAGGTCGAGCGTGCGCCTGACGCCATTGACGACAAGATTGATTGTAATGCGGTCGGGAATTTGATTAGCGGCATGGGCCATATCGTTTCCCCTGCGATGGAGGCCGAGCTGAGAAATCAAGCCTGTTGGCGCGAGCGCGCGTCAGTTTCCGCTGGCCATTAGCGCCCAACGGTCAGCCAATCGCTTGGTTCCATGCGGCAAATGTACCTTTCGGTAGAAAGCCGTCAGCGCTGCGCTTCGCCGAAAACCTCTTGGCACAGCGCGGTTGACAACCTCGCGGGTGGCTCCTTGCCAGGTTTGAGCCAAACAGCGACCAGGCAGGAATACAGGTCAAAGCGGAAGTTCGTCTCATTGGGCAGATCGCCCACGGCGATTAAAAAAGGCCGGCAGTATTTCGTTGTGATGACTCCGTCGCTATGCGGACAATCTGCTCGACGGAGTCCTGTGCGGGCCGCGGGGCGGCCATCGGGATCTACTTGGCCGCCATCTTGAAGGTGGCTGTGGCTGCGAGAGCGAATTCGTCGCGCGCGCCTCAGTCTCAAAACGATACGCTGCCGGGCTCGAAATGCAGGTCCCGGCAGCGTTTCATTCTCAAACTGAGCGCTGAAATCCTAGTTGGATTTGGTTTAGCAAGGCTCATGCCACAGGACCGTGACAAAGACCACCGGTTCCGGCTAGCGGGCCATTTATTGCCGACAGGAGGTTTTCTTTGGGGCTCACAATCCCGGTAAGAAAAGCGACCCTTATGATAGGCTGTCTCTGCCTGTCACGCGTTACGCAAATTTCCGTCGCGAACCGCCGTCATGTGGAAGCAACTCTGCTTCCTCACGCAGGCGTTTCGCTGTGCTGCCAAGGCGCTCTTTGAGGGATTGAAACTGTTTGAAGCGGCGTTGCCGGAACATAGTGTTGCTCTCCCTTCGATTGGGCGGGAGCGCGGGTGGTCTTTCTGTCACTGATAGAGGAGCTGGACTTGGCAGCTTTTCCTGATCGGATCCCATATGTGATGGCATTGCTCATTCTCGCGCTGCTCTTTCGTTGAGCCGGCCCAGGGTGAGCCGTTGACGATAGACACGGTCTCACCAAAAAACGCCGCCAGTTGCTTTTGATGAAAGTTTTATGACGCATTGGGCGTGCGTAGCGAGCGCGTCGCGCTGATAATCGCTGATCGCGGGTCGTCCACTGCGCCCCGTCTGTATCCCAATTCCCACACCAGCGACTGAAACGGCACCGTTTGTCGGTTTGCGAACAGACAGGTCAATCGTTCCATTTTCAACTGCTCTTATTGGAAACAGTCATTGGACGGGAAGGTGGAACAATGAATCGTTCCCTGGTAACCGAAATGCCGCGCGACAAATATGTTGGGCGGTGCAAGCAGCGGGCCTTCGATTATCTCGACCGACATGATCTTAAAAACGCGGTCGGCTCGTTTGTCAGCGATATGAGCGCTCGTCCCGATTGCGAATTGCCACACCACTTAGCTGCCCTCGGCGTTTTGCTGCTGATGGGGAACGATGTGCTTGGCTGGAGGACGCTGATCGAAGGAATTAGGTGATGATCGCTCGCGAGGGGCGAACAGCTGCTCGATAGGGTCTCACATAGCCTGCAAGGGCGCGACCTGTAGGAGCAGCGGCGGGCGATGGGAACAACACCCGTGTTGTCATGCAATGGAAACATTCACGTTAGTGGTCGATAGCCTTGCGCTCGCCGCCTTCGCGTTAGGTCTCATCTTGGCAAAGCAAACACGCGCACGAAGGCACAGCGGCGAACAGCCATCAGGGCCGGCGCGCTGCCGCTCCGGAGGACGGCATCTGCCTTCCTCCTTGAAGTATGCTCGGGGTCCGGAGCCGAGGCAGTCGTAGCAAATGCCGCTCCGGCCGCACTTGCCCAGACCACGACCACGAAAAGCCGGACGTCTCGGCGCTCCGAGCGCGCAGAACTCGAGTGCCGGAAGAACGGTCCGCTGGTCAAGGAGTCCGATCGCAAGTGATGCCGAAGGTCCGCGGGTTGTCTGCCGATAGAGCACGCTAATTCGGCGACAGCCGCCTCTTCCCGTCGAGCTCCTTCACCATCCGGACGATTTCGTCCGGATGGAAGGGCTTCTTTAGGGTGAGGCTGCCGGGCACGGGATTTGGTGAAGTTGGCGAGAAGCCCGTGGCGTAGATGACCGGCAGGTCCGGATCGTGCTCGCGGCAGCGCTCCGCGACCTGCCATCCGTCGACCTTTCCGGGCAGCCTGATATCGGTGACCAGCACGTCCGCGACGTGGCGCTTGCACCAGGCCAGGGCCTCCTCGCCGGTGCTTGCGTGGATTACGTGATACCCTGCCTCGCGCAGCGCTTCGACGACGAATTCGCGGATCAGAGGGTCGTCCTCGACGAGAAGTACGCTCACTGGCAGCTCTTGGTGGAATAACATTTGTTACGCATGTCAAACGGCTCAAAGGCGTGGTCGTTCCTGACGGGCGCCTCGCCGGGCGAGCGTGACAGGAAGTTGCTCTAGCGGTCTCGTGCCCGAGAAAACTCAAGACCTATCAGACGTCGCTAGGCCTTCTACGATCTCGCGATCGCCGCGCCATCGATAAAGGCGGCGCTGGAAGCCTGCGGCGCGCCTGCGATCGATCGAGAGGCGTGTGCGCATAACCGCCCTCCCTCCGTAATTGAGCTCCGTTGAAGCGTCAGGCCCTGAAATCGCAGCATGCTCGGCCGGGTGCCTATCGATTGGAACCAACATTTTGTCTCGCGGTTTCCCCGGGTAGCTACTCGAGAAGGAGGGATTCGAATGCCGAGCGAAAACAGTTTGCATGAGCTATTTCACGACACGCTGAAAGACATCTACTTTGCAGAAAAGAAGATCCTGTCGGCCTTGCCGAAAATGGCGAAAGCGGCCCAGTCCGAGGATCTCAAGGCCGCCTTCCAGAAGCACGAGACCGAAACTGAAGAGCACGTCGCCCGGCTTGAGAAAGTTTTCGAGGAGATCGACGAGACGCCACGGGGCAAGACCTGCGACGCCATCATGGGCATTATCGAGGAAGGTCAGGAGGTCATGAAGGAGTTCAAGGGCGCGCCCGCGCTGGACGCCGGACTCCTTGCTGCCGCGCAGGCAGTCGAGCATTACGAGATCGCCCGTTACGGCACGCTAAAGACATGGGCAGCGGAGCTTGGCCTCAAACAATCCGTGAAGCTGCTGGAGGCAACACTCGCGGAGGAAAAGAAGACGGACGAGACGCTAACTAAGCTCGCCGAGAGTGAGGTCAACCAGCACGCACAAGCGGCTTAAAACACCACGCCGGAAATCTGAGGGTTCGCCCGTGTGTGCCGCAAGGCGGCGCGCACGGGTTATTTGCGTGAAAATGCTTGGAACTCGCCGGTCATCTATTTCCTTTCGCTTAAAAGAAACGGTGCGCCATGCCGAATTACTTCAACCTGCCGCCCTTTACGGAAGACGGGAACGTTCATGTCGTTGTGGAAACGCCTCGCGGAAGCCGTGCCAAATTCACCTATGATCTTAAGCTTGAAAGCTTCGGGCTCAGCAAGTCACTGCTGACGGGGCTTACCTATCCTCATGACTGGGGCTTCGTGCCCTCTACCAAAGCAGACGACGGAGATCCGCTCGACATTATGGTGATCCATGACGCCGCGACTTTTCCGGGACTAGTCGTTACCTGCCGCGTTATTGGTATCCTTCAGATCGAACAGAAGAGCAAAAAGAAATCCGAGCGTAACGACCGCCTGTTTGCTGTGCCGCGAAACTCGCACTCGGAGCAGGCATTGCACGACGTTGATGATCTGACAAAGCCGATCCGGGAGGAGCTAGAGAAGTTCTTCATGGCAACTGACGAACTGGAGGACAAGAAGCTCAAGATCATCGGTTGGAAGGGGCCGAAGATTGCGGTACAGGCCATCAAGGACGCCGCGAAATCTTTCGCGAAGGACGGCAAATAGATTTAAGCGGCTTTGGCGCGCTGCTTCTTGGATACCTCGGCGCTCAGCTTTTTTTGCAAGTCGTTCGGGCAATTGCGCGGCAGCGCGCAATTCATTCTCGGCTTTACTCAAGCTGCCCAATCGGCCGGTTTGCTTCGGTCGCGCCAATTCCTGGAAAGGAGTTCGTCGCGCCCTTGACTGAATAGCAGCGATGTGCGCCACGACGGCGGCGAGTTACCTGGTGATCCACGTCGTTCATTTTGGTCGTGATGATCGGGCAGTGCATCACCGCGGTATGGCCCTCGACGGTAAATATGCCCGGCTCGATCGCAATAACGAAAATCGGCGGTCCCCCGCCCCCACGATGCCCACAATCCCACCGGTCGGTCATTTCCTGACGCTCACGGGGAACGGTCCAAGAAACGCCAGGATGGAGAGAATGCCGGGGGATCTCCTGCACATGGGAACGTTCGGCCGTTCTCAATCCGATAATGTCTTAGTTGTTTGGCCGAACTGTCAGGGCTTGGCCCGATGGGCTGCCAGCCTCATAGGCTCGAAGCGGCAGTCAAGCCCCACGAAATCGATTTCCGGTGCCGAGGTGCGGTCATGAAAGAGGTATGCATGGTCGATAGCAGAGCACCAAAGTTAGGAAGCGGCGAAGCCGCGGTTCGGTGCTCGGAGCCCTGCGTGATCTGCCCGGGGCCACCGTTCTGTTCTCAAACAATCGCAAAAAGCCATTCAGGTTGTGACATTAAGAACCTAACAAGATCGAGGCCTGCCTTTAGTTGGCGGTCTCTGGTCTTCAAGAGATGCACATAGGTCCCGCTCTCTTGCATCTCCAGCCAGCCGCGCTCGTAGAACACTTTGAGCGTCGGGGGCCACTATCTTAAGCCAAAAAATGAAAGAATAGCCGCGATCACCACTATCAACCCTATCAGATAAATCAGACCGTTCATCGCGCTTCTCCCTGGTTGCAAACCCACGCCTACGCTAGGGTCGCGGGTTCTTTTTTGCAGCTGGAGTGCTCAAGGGCCGCGGCCCTTTCGAGCTCAACCTCCTTCTGTATGGCCGCTAACGAGTTACCGATCTTATCGACGATCCTAGCCAGATCAGTATCGGAGATGCTAAGTCTCCTTCGGATAGATTTCACCTGCTTCGCGTCCGCAAGGTTGAGCGTCGTGCGGATAGGGCGTGGTGATCTCAATCGCAGCATAGCCAGTCTCCTGATTTGATTAAGCGGGATAGAGCCCGTTTGTTCCACAAAAGCATAGCCTTACGCTGTTCTCGGCTGGATCGGCAATGAGGGCGAGCTTTAACGAAGGAAGCCATCGGCCCGAGGAGATGCTTCCCCTAACGGCTGTTGCCCGCCGTATTCGAATTGCTGAGGAGGAGGATTTTCTCGGTGATGATTTGGCGGAGGCGGGTCACCACACTCTCCGATGCGACGTCCATCCAGCACGATACTTTTGATGTCGCCGTGATCGACCTTAACCTACGCGGACACCCAGCCTGTCCAATCGTGGACGACCTCACGCGCATCAGGAATTCCTTTGTCTTCACGACGGCCTACGGTGTCGGCGCCATTCCTGATCGTTTCGGGCATGCTCGACGACGAGAGAAGCCTTATGACCGACGTGCCACACGCGGAGTAGGCCATTGGAGCGAAGCATCAGTCTGACTGTCAGCGTGAAATGAAGTAGCGCAATCGGCTGCGCTTCACAAACGGGCCGTGCCGTTTGTCCCGAAGCCTTCGGGTTAGTTGGCCGAGCTACCTGTGCGTCGTTTACGAGCCCACAGCTCCCACATCGCATTGTGAGGTGGCTAGGTCAGCGTTTTCGTGGTTCGAATCATATTCAGGTGGCCTCGGCGAGCTTGTAGGACCAGGTGTGGACGACAGGATACCGATTGACGTCGTCGATGCCGGCCATGATGCGCTCCTTGAGTTCGTGTTTTGAGGTCACCCGGATATGGCGCAGGACGGAACGAGCGAATTTGGAGAAGAAGCCTTCAATGAGGTTGAGCCAGGAGCCGTGCTTGGGCGTGAACGTAAACTCGAAGCGGCCTGCCGCTCGTGTATCGAGCCAGGCTCTGGTTTCTTTCGAGATGTGTGCGGAGTGATTGTCGAGAATCAACTTGATCGCGGTACCGGCCGGATAGGCAGCATCGATAAGTTTGAGGAATTCGATGAACTCGCGGCTGCGGTGGCGGTCTTTGACGAGAGCGTGGACCTTCCCTGTCAGCAGATCAATTCCAGCCAACAAGCTGAGCGTGCCATGACGTCTATACTCAAAATCGCGCGCAAAGGCCGGATAGACGCCTGGCACGGGCGGCAAATCCGGAGCCGTCGTCGCGATCGCCTGGATTCCAGGCTTCTCATCGTAGGAGATGATTGCTACCCGCTTGCCCGATTTCTTCGACCTGGCGGCGCCCTTCTTCAGGACCTGGACCTCGCGATAGACACACAAGACCTCCGCCATTTTCTGCTCGAACTCGGCATCGCGACGTTCCAGATAGTAGCGTACCTTGTGCGGCTTAATTTCCTCTTGGCCGAGAATCTTGCACACCGTGCCCTGGACCAGGTTGGCAAGGCATTGGTGTCCCGCCGACGGGCCATGTTCACGCGCATGGCGTGCCAGCAGCCGCGTCGTCCACAGCTCATGCGCGTAGCCGTGCTCCTTGGCTTTGTCGCACGCCAAAGACACCAGCCAGGCCTTGGCCTCCGCCGTGATCACCGGCTCCTTGCCCGGTCGCGGTCGGTCGTCGAGTGCGGCCAGCGCACCATTGGCTACCGCCCGCTCGATGCAGCGCTGAACCGTCTGATGATGCACACCAAGTCTTCGTCCCACGGCAAAGAACGACGGGTTCTCGCGATAGGCCAGCAGCATTGCTGCCCGCGACACCCGGCTCGCCGACTCGGTTCGAGACCGCGAAAGAGCCGTCAACGTTTCAACTTCCTTCTCAGTCATCGCCAACTCGACTGCTTGCCGCCATGTTGCCATGATACCAACCCTCGTTCGGACAATCCCAAAACGAGGAATCCACGAACACACTTCCAGTTCCGTGCCGGTTTCATGGAATCGGTCGTCTAGTGCCGGGGCGAAGCTTGACCGAGTTCTGTACGCTGCCGCGCGATTGGCATCTGAGGCAATACAGACGTTCGTGGTCAGTTTTGCGAGATATGGCCGTGAGCGCCAGACATTCACGCGTCGAGTTCGATCCTCAATGCTCGAAGCGGAGCACACAATCTACTCCTGAACGGCTACAAACGTTCCTTCCTCTCTGCCTCTTCCTGAAGAACATCTCTTACCTCCTCAACCGGCCAGCTCTTCCCCGCCGGAATGACGCGCACCCGGCTCTGATCGATCGCGCTGACAACGACGTAAGCGCCTATCTCGCCCACGGTCCGCTCGAGATGCAGATCGATCTCAGGCTTCCAAGCCAGTGTCTTATTGAGATCGCCGGGGAATATCTGCCACACGGAGCCATCGTCCAGCTCGACGATATGGCTTTCGGAGTGAGATCGGAGTTTCATTAGCGTGCTAACCCTCACGATCTGGATGAAGCTCTCGCTTCTCGGCTTCTGTGCTCTGGATGAGACGATCGATTCCTTCGCGCGCGAGATGATCGCTTACGTTCCGTGCGATTTGGCGGTAGTGTTCGATCCTTTCATCGAGCTGTTCGCAGTTCTCACACACGGCAGCTTCCCGCTTGCCTTGAAGCAACGGGCGATTGTCAAGTGCGTTCCGCTGGAGAGCGAATTAGACCGTTAACAGGCCGCCACATCCGCCCTTGCTTGTGATCGAACGAATTTGAAGACGGCGCATCCGGGAAGCTTGGTCTACTTTTGAACATTGCGCTCACCCGCGTCTTAGTGACGCTTGCAGTCTCGGAACGAAGGATCGGTCTCTCCGTTGGTCGAACTCACTCGTTCAAGGAGAATCGTGATGGACTGGAACCGCGTCGAGGGCAACTGGAAGCAGATGAAGGGCAAGGTGAAGGAGCAGTGGGGTAAGCTTACCGACGACGATCTTGATGTGATCAACGGCAAACAGGAACAACTCGAAGGCCGATTGCAGCAGCGGTACGGCTACGCAAAGGATCAGGCCCAGAAGGAAGTGAATGACTGGTACGGCCGTCAAAAGTGGTGATAAACAGTTCACTCACGGACCCCGCAGATGCGGGGTCTTTTTTTTGCTTACGCAAGACACCATGAGGAGTGGTCGCTGGTCTTGAGTGGTGATGTCTAAGATGAAAAACTGGCGGCCTAGATCGCATCATCAACGGCAGGGGGACCGCCGGTTCACGCTAGTGGGCGCTTGACCCGTTAGAGCAGACGAACAGTCACCGTCTGCGTCGTTGGGTAGGATACTCTCCGTGGCCAGGATGGATCGCGCCCTTCTGCAACCCGCCAGCCGAGCCAGTTGTGCCACTGGCCCCGGCGCCGGTAGTCCCGGCGCCTCCTGCATTCGACGAGCCGCCCATGCCCGTTGATCCGCCGGTGCCGACACCTGCACCAGCGCCAGCACCACTGGCTCCGCCAGCACCTTGGGCATATGCAACACTGGCTGCTCCTGCGAGTACCGCAGCGGTCAAGACCGAGATGATTGTCTTCCGCATTTTAGTCTCCATGGTTTCCCCTAACCAATGGAGGTGTCAGGTCGACGTTCCTAAGTGTGCGGTCCTTCTCGGGCCCTCACGCGATTGGTTCACCGGATAACACTGGCGGCCACGAAAGCCGCCGAAAAACAGACGATCGCAAGTCCTGCCGCAATTAGTAGTGCAGTTTTCAGTTCTCCTGCCATGGTAAGAAATTCCGTCAAGCGAGCGTCGAGCGAACGGCTCCAGCACTCCGGATGCTGGGGCCGCCTGGTGGCCGCGTCTTTCTCCAGGGAGCGGGATTTAAACCAACCCAAGCCAGAAAAGTTTCTGGACGCGCCTAATTTGGCTATCCGAAATCGGTTGGTGACATAGCTCGCGCTCCATCGCAGGATGACTGCGGTTCTTGACCTTGATCCAGTGCTTCTGACGGCCACCGTGATAGGGCCCGGTCGCGATGCTTGGACACCAGATCCTCGAGGCCCATGCGGCAACCCGGAACAAGTCTGGGCCGATCTCGCCACGCTCGAAGGGCGCCATCCGGCCGCCGAGCTAGCAGCCGCTCAAGTTTGGACTTGCGAAGGTGCAGCGGCAGTTCGCGCAGGTCACCGCCATCCATCGCGAGGATGTCGAACGCGTAGAGCTGGACTTCGTGATCGTGCTTGAGGGAGTGCAGCGCGTTGAAGTCGGGGATGCCGTCGACCCCAAGTATCACTGCTTCACCGTCAATGACAAAATGCTTCTGCCGGTTCTTCAGCGCGGCCTCGGCAATCCACGGATAACGCTCGGTCCAGTCGCTGTCATTGCGTGAGAGCAGGCGCACGCTTGTCGTCCCGGATGACCAACATCCGGTAGCCGTCATGCTTCACCTCATGGATCCATTCAGGCCCTGACGAGACTTGCTTGCCGGCGGTCGCCAAGCAGTGCTCATACTCCATACGCATGGGTCGAAGATAGTCGTTAAATGCGCATTTTGCGAATGGCCCTTATCATGCCCGAGGCCGCTGATCAGGGGCGACATCTTGCGTACCCATCTCCGTCATGGCGCGTTCCACTTCTTCCGCGAGCACGGCCAGATGGTCAGCTAGTTTGGCAAATAGCTCCCGCTTCTTTTTGTCGGTGGCCAAGTCGCGGATCAGGGCGCACTCCGCAGCTTCGGTGCGGAGCTTTTCCAACTGAGCCCGCATGTCTTTCATTGCGGCTTACTCCGTTCCACGGAAGGAACACTATACCGCAATGTACCAAAGCGAACAGAACTGATTGCCGAATCCTCCTAGGCTAGCGAGGCGTGGCGATCTTATCGCCATGGACCTCCACCGGCCCCGGCGTCCCAAGTCTCCCCAGAATACCCCAAGCGCCGGGGCCGCTTTTGTGGATTATCGTGTCGCCGCCCTTTGTAGCGGGTTCATAATGAAAGATGAACTTTTGCAGCGTGCCGACCGGGCGATAGAGCAAAGCAAAAGGCTCATTGATGAACTTGAGGAGAGGAGGTCGAAAGCGGCTCAACTAGACAATGGTTTGCATCATTTGCATCAGCTTCGCTCGCAGGAAGCAGCGGCTCGCAGAAAAAAATAAGAGCGCCTCAGTCGGCGGACTCTCTGTTCAAGAGCCGGACGTAGGTCCCGCTCTCGTGCAGCTCGAGCCAGCCGCGCTCGACCGCCATCTTGATCCCGGCGCCGAACTCCTGGCCGCAGGCCTTCAGGCTGTGAAGGAACGGCGCATTGATCTTCTCGATATGGATGCGGCCGTCGAACAGGCTCAATGCCGCTGGCGATCTCGACCAGCTTGCGCGCTACGCCTTCAGGGTTGGCGTCGGGACGTTCGGCGGTGAGTTTCATCGGTATCACATAGCTGGGACCACAGGCTTATTTTGAAGTCTGGCCGGACATCGGCACCCGCATCACGATCCTGGGCGCATCATCCGGCAACGGACGCTGCAACGCCTTCGCCTCGTCCCATGGCGCGCGCGTCCAGACATCGCGCTCCTCATCAGTTGTCAGGATCAGTGGCATTGCCTTGGGGTGGATCAGCGCGACGATCGCATTCGGTGTCGTCGTCAGGAACCAACTCGGTCGCATCGAGTGGTGCGCCGGGCCTACTAGGCTTGCTGATGGGCGGGGGCCGCCGCTTGCTTCTGCGGTCCCTTGCCGCGAAGGCGGCGGTTACGACAAGACATCGGCCTCTGAGCCAACTTCCTGTATCGGCATGGCTTAGCCGGATTTTGTCCGTGCACTGATCTCTTTGACCTTGGTCAACGTTCTTTCGAATTCCGATCGGAGATACTGCTCGTGCGCGACGTCTGTTGGCTCCGTCAGAAATGCTACCTTCACCAGAACTCGGTTCAATAACGACACGATTTGAAGATTGTCCGAATGTCGCGAGCGCAGCGCAGTGAGTTGCCGACGCACCTCAATGAGATCGAGAGTTTCGCGGTCTGGCTGCCTTTTCAAATGAAGCTCGCGCGAGTGGCCTACAATCAAACGAAGGCGCCGCGCCGAGTATGTTGGCGCGACGGCCTTCGTCTTGGGGTGGACCCGGACAGGGAAATGTCCGGTGCTCGAACACTAGCGCTCTGGAGCATCGCCGCAATCGATGTCTCGAATTAAGCTTGATGTCGCAGCTGCAAGTTAAATCTGGAACCGATTCGCAGTCGCTTCGTTCAGTGGTGCGCACGTCGTTCAGTGGTGCGCACGCCTCATCGACCGCCAATGGGCTGCTCCGGCGAGCCAGGGCCAGAACCCGGCGCGCCCATCGGCCGACCATTTGGCCTCGGCACCCGCGTCGACTCCGAACTCTCACCGAAAGGAAGTGTGGCTTACTTCCGGGGCTCAACGACCGTTTTTGTTGATCCGTCTGGCGCAGCCTGCATCCCCGGCGGGCTTTGACCTTGCGGGCTTTCCGGCTGCGCACCACCCGATTGTGTTTCAAGCGGTCCGGTCCAACCTTGCGGCTGCAATTGACCTTTTTCTTCGGGTGGCGAGCGTCCAGTCCTTCTTGGAATCGGCCTGTGCTGCGGCAAATCCGCACGACAACGCCCAGCAAATCGTCGTTGTCAGAATGATCCGCATTAGGACCTCCGATTGGCTGATCGTACCAAACAGGCTGGATCGGCTTCAGTTCCGTGTTGTCATGCGGGCGATCGAAACTCGCGACAAGCGATATCAGCTTCGGGTCTGAGAGCGACCTCGTCGTCGGCGGTGCTTATTATCGCAAGTCAATCCAAGTTCGCCTATTAGCAGCCTTCGTCAACCTTTTTTCCGGAGGGCGCGGGCTGGGCCGCACCAGCCGTCATCTTCTCAGATTGTTCACTGGGCGCGGGCTCGGTTCGCTCCGTTCGCGCCGATCAAATCGAGATAAGCAGATAGGAGAAATGAGAATGGTTGTTAAAAGTAGACGCAAAATTCTGCCGAAGGACGTTCCCGGGCGAGCCAACGCCGAGATCCGAATGTGGGATCTCGAATCTAAACCTGGCTCGATGGTCGAGCGGTTAGAGAGCGCTTATCTTGGCGCGTTGGGCGCCGTCGACCTTGCCGAGAGCATCGGCAAGCAGCTTGCCGCGGATTCCCGATACACCGACCAAGGGCGGCAAGATCAATTCAAGAGCCATGTTCTGCATCAGGCGGTGCCGGTGTTTCACCAAGGGCGACGCGTGATTTCCAAAGCTAGGCAGGACCTCGAGGACATGCGCAATCGTGTCCAACTGCCGAAGGCTGATCCGACCGACGCCGCTGGAGCTATTGCGCTGATGGAAATTCGGACGTGGCTTCGCGGCCTGCCACAAGCCGAGCGCGACAAAATCACGAGGGCCGAGAACATCGATCCACAGGTCCAGACTGCAATCCTCGAGTCGCCAGCAGTGATGACGGGCGTTTCCGAAAGCCACCTTGGTGCGATGAAGGAGAAGGTTCTCCGCGAGTTGCACGGGCCCCGGATGGATGAAATCGCAGAGCTATCCAGCGCCATCGACGTGTCTGCATCTGCGGTCGAGGCCGGTCGCGATAGCGCACGCGTCGATACCGGCCTATCTCCGGCCCAGTGTGACGCTGCTGCCAAGCCGATCGAGCAGCAACAGAATGTGGCGTGGCTACGACGCCGCGGTGCGGAGATGCGAGTCGTTGATCTCGACCGCCGCCTTGAACGCGAAGCGACCGCCGAAGAGTTGGCCACGGGCATCGAGGCTGCAACGCACGACGAGTTCATTGCCAAGCGCAACGCCGCTTAGGTTAACCAGTTTCGTTTGACGCCGGATGTACGCGCAAACGGAAGCTACAGAGGACAATGCGACATGACACTTAGCGATTCCGACAAGGCGATGATCAGGCACGCGGCCGGCAATCTGAATGGCTCGCAAGTCACCACTCTACAGAGCGCAGTGGCCACGCGGCTCCAGGCCGATCTGGACGCTGGCCTGATCAAGGCGGTGACCAAGAACCACTTTCGAGCTGCCGTTGCGAGAGAGCTGTCACGAGGTAAATGATGGCAGCGAAACAGACTGGTTTACTGAGATGTTGACACCCCAGAGCAACGCGCATTGGTGCGCCAATACGCACACGAGCTTAGCGGCGATGACGTTATCGCATTCGAGGGCGCGGTTTCGCAACCGGCTCAAGGGCTTCATGGACACCCGCATCGTGCAGACCATAACGGCTCAACAGGTCGCGGCGGCCTGCGTCCAACAGTTGGCTGAGGTTCTGCAATGAGTGCGCCGATCGTCGGCCCGCCCCTTCGAACTTAGCCTGCGATCCATACGGCAGCGGCCCAGAAGGCACGTGCGAGAAAGTAAATCCAAACGCCCGTCAACGTTAGCAGGGCGCTCAACAGCAAGAATTCGAACACACGATCCGCATGCGAAGTCTTTTGATGCGGGTAATCTTGGACCCTATGAAGAGACGCCTCCATCGTCTGATCGAAGGTTGGCAACGGCGCGGTTTCTGGCATCACTCAACGCTCCAACAACGAAGTTAGCCCGCCCGATCGAGAAACGCACCGACGCCGCGGCGCTGATTGCCGCAACTCACCGCGGCCAATCCTTGTAGAGCATGATACCGATCATGATCAGCGAGCCGATCGCGACTGCCGCCGGGCAGATAAACGGCAGCTCTTCCAGCACGCCGATAAGAACTGCGCGGGCGCGGAAAGCCCTCTTCATATGCGCAAAGCGCCAGCCTGCCGCACCCATCGGACATCTCCGTTTGGCCCCCAGCAGCTGCGGTCTCACTCTTCAACGCGAAGGGATCTTCGGCTATTGCCCATTCGAATGTATCCCTAGATCAAGGTGAAGGAACCCTTGCATGTAGAACTGGATGATGCTGGCGCTAAGCTCGGCCGAGGCCGCGTCGCCGCCGCTCTTCAACTACCAACTCATCAAAACTCGCGCGCCAACGCTTTGGCAGCAAGCATCAACCTCACCAGCGGCCCCTTAGGTCTATGCACTGCCGGACCCAGTATCCATTTACCCGTATCAATTGGCAGGGGCTGGGCGGCGGCTCCTTGATGATTGGCCATCCGTTAACGGTGATATCGGTCGGGGCACTGATGCCGCGCCAATATACCGCGTTCGCGTCGGGAGAATTGAAGATCATCGCCGTCACAAACGACGCGATGCCAAGAAGCAATATGCGCATCATGTTCGGTTCACCTCTTGCTGCCGCGTAGCGACATCGACCGCATGAAAAAGGCCGCAGGCCCTGCCCCAGATCCTGCGGCCGGTCCGGGAAAATTGAGTGTTTGCGAATGATCACTGCCAGCCCCGGTTAACAGCGATGATTCCAGAGTTCGGCTTGCATGTTGAGCCTCCAAAATCCGTTTCAGAACGAAACATGCGAGCTGTTGCGCTGATGCCACGCCGAGAGAGGATGAAAGCTAAAGGGATTTTAAAGATAATACGACGTCGAGCGCGGCTACCTAGGCGGATCGATTGTTTTTTGCATGCGGTTCAAATCGGTTTCATTATGGAAGTCGCCCATTCCCTCATTGGAGAATCACAATGGCGACTGTTCCTGACCACCTCGTCCCGCAAGATGGTCTAACGAATTCGTCCGTTCGTTGGTACCGAATGGAGATCCTGCACGATGAAGGGATGGTGCGCTTCTTCTTTGCCTTTACCGATGAGAATAAACAGAAGATCGCGGATTACCCGATAGATCTGCCGCTTAGCGAAGCAAAAAATGGCGGCTTCAACGCCATGATCGCGGAGGCTCATCGATGTATGAATGATAACCTGCGCCAGTGGCTATACGTGAACGACACTGTGTATCGAGCTTACTCTGACGTGGAATAGCGCACATCGCGCCCCTTAAGCGGAACGCATGTCAGACTGGCCTGCTGGACGATCAAGGCAAGCCTCTTGCTCGCTAAGCTCTACAGCGTCCTGATGCCGGAGCAGTATCGATAAGGCACAGGAAAAGCGCTGCCGAGCTCAAAATTCCCTGTCCCCCCGGCAGCGCTTGTCTCAAACTGGGCGCTGAAATCCCAGTTGGTTTTGTATTAGCAAGGCGCGTGCCATAGGTTTGTGACAGACCCGCTAGTTGATGTTGGCGAGTCATTAATCAGAGCATAGAGACCAGGGTCAGCAGGCCTATCGCAGCCAGTGCCCACGCCAACCAATGAAGCTTCCACTGCCGATCGCGCTTCATTGTGGTACCGCTCGGATCTCTAATCATCCAAGCAGGCGCGGCGGACAGCTTAGCCGAGTTGACCTACATCAATAGAAGATCAGCACCAGGGCCGAGAACGCCGCTACGGATAGCGCGCCGGCAGCAATTACCATCGACTGAAATAACCGGTCATTCCCCATGGGCGTACCGTCACACAGACGGTATCGAGGCAGCTATGTAGTTTGTGCCAGAAGCAGGCAAAGGTTTGCGGCTGAACGCCGCGTTTACACTGGCGGACCTATTTCAAAAAACGATGCAAAAAACTGCCAGACGATCAGTAGCACCACAATCGCCAACATCGCGTAGATGGTCCTGCGGCCGATCCGGTTCATTCTAGAACCTCATATTCGAACGCCACGCCCTCAGGATCATTATCCTCGAACCATTTCTCTGCGGCATCCTGGCTCGCAAATAACTTAATGTGGTCCTTGTCGCCGACCTGCTTGGCTTCGTTGACGTAGACGAAAACGGTCATAGCTCGCGCTCCATCGCTGGATGACTGCGGTTCTTGACCTTAATCCAGTGTTTCTGTCGGCCGCCACAATAAGTGCTTTTTGGACGCTTTGACGCACCCTTTTGCCGTGTTTGCGCCGGGATCCGATGCCCACATCGCGCGTCCAATATGGAATCTCGCCATGAAGGATCAGATCCTCAGCTTGTTGCGCTGGTCCGTTGTCGTCGTGCTTGGCGTCGCCTGGGGGTACTGGGCGAATGACCTGATGTGCTGGCTAGAGCGCGGGTGCCAATGATTTTTGCTTGGTGGTGAGCAGCGCTTTCATGGTGTCATGGACGCCGCCAAAGCAGGGCTGAGAAAACTATAATAAGAGGAAAGGCCACGGCGCTAATTCGACCGATCCATTTTGACATGCGCTCGATGCGATACCGAATAACCAATTCAGCAGCTGCTGATCGTTTAGAACCGCGTATGTGGTGTCGCATAATAATTTGCTCGTTTGACCATTCAGCTCAAGGAAATGCCCTTGCGTCACTGTTGCCTGATGTCGGCGGTTCTTCACCTTGTATGGGGCTTTCCTTGTCAAGGGTAAACTTCCCCACACGCTGCTCTCTATCCACTTGTCGAGTCCGACGATTGGTTCGGTGTCAGCGAGGCGCTTTCTTCCATTCTCGGCATGAAGGGCCCCCTTTGCTTGGCCGCGCTGAGCGGTCAATCCCTGCAGCCCGCAAGGGGCGCGCCTTTTGGCGCGCGGGATTGACAGCGAAAGCGCGTGCCGAGCGATAATGCGCCATTCCAAGAGTGGCCTGGCGGCGAAGTTTACGATCTTCATCTTCACACGCCGTTGGTCGTCTCACCCGTGAGCATGACGTCACGTGTACAGCGGCATTGGCACGGCGACAAAATCCGAGGCGAGCCCGCTATCAGGCGCTGATCGCGCCGCAGCCTTGTATTCGGTCGATCCTTCGAGGATCGCACCATGATGCAATCATGCGCATCGGCGGCGAGCTCCGGGGCGGCGGGTCCATCCTTGATCGCGGCTTGAAAGCCATTGTGAAAAGCGAATCACCACCGCCTCGGATCGTCATCGGCAGACCACACCTCCACGGCCCGCCAAAACTGTCGTGCTGTTATCTGATCTCCTTTCCCCTTCGAAGTTATCGGTTATGACGCAGGACGCAGGACAATGCCGTCCGACATTTCGCCTGTTGTAACGAGACGCCAGAGTGCAATGAGCAGCTTGCGCGCCAACGCAACGATCATGGTCTTGCGCGTGTTACCGCGCCCGTCGGCCGTTCGGGTTTGAAACCATTGAGCCAGGGCGCTGCCCTCTTGGAACCTCAGACAACGCCACGCCAATCGGATCATGCCGGTGCGGACGCGAGCGTTACCGGCGCGGGCAAGACCCTTCTCACGCCGGCGTTTGCCGCTCTCGTCCGGGGAGCCGGTAAGGCCGGCGTAGCGAGCGACCGCCTTACGGTCGCGGAACTGACGCGAGAAGACCTCGTTAACCAGCATGTCTGCGGTCTCAACGCCGATGCCGACGACCCGCGCGATAAGCTGGACCATCGCGTGTGGGCGTTTCTGTTTATCGCGGTCAGCTTCGAGCTTCTGCAGGCGTGCTTTCTCGATCGCTCGGATTTGCTCACGCACCATGTGGAGACGTGCGAGGTGACGAAACAGCTCTGCACGGGTGTTTTCCGGCAAAAGTGATCCTTCCGCCGAGTGCAGCTCTTTGAGTTGTTGCTCGGCTTTGCGCAATTTCAGCCGAAACCTACGAATGCCAAAGCGGGTGAGGATCGCCTTGATTTGGTTTCCGATCCGCGTCTGCTCGGTGACGAGGCTGTCTCGCTCACGGTTCGGCCGTTTGGCATCCTCCTCTTCGATCGTTGGGATCGCGACCATGCTGCAGTGACGCTTCTCTCCACGCAGCCATCCAAGTAAGGCGCGCAGCAGCAGTTCCGTATCGAGGCGATCTGTCTTTGCGCGTCGATGTTCGCGTGGCACCGCAATGCTATTAGGGTGGATCACGTAAGCCTCAACACTGCGCATGCGCAGCGAGCGGGCCAGCCAAAATCCATCGCGTCCGGCCTCATAGGCGACAACGACGCGCCTTATCGGATGCCCGGCCTGGTCAGCCTCCTTGCGCCAACGATGCAAGAGCTTCAACAGCGACTCCGCATCCGCATCGAGCTTTTTGAGCGGCTGGCGTTTGATGCCAGGAACAACCGCGGCTACCAACCACTTCGATTGAGCCATCTCGATTACGGCGATGATCGTGCTATCCTGCTCGAGGGCGGTGAGGGACCTGCTCGCCTCAAAAGGTTGCGACATGTGGCGCTCCTTTGGTGTCTTTGGACAGAGCGCCGAGAGTGCCACAAACCCTCGCCGTCCGCCCCGCCCCATAGCATCTTGATCCAATGCTTCTGCTTGCCGCCGCCGCAGCCAACCGCTGGGGCCATTTTGCGGCGGAAGGCTCGGCCCCTCGGTTTTGTACAGAAGATAAAAGGCCGCAGGAAACGCAACATCGTGAGTGTGGCACCGACGCGACAGCGCGAAGTGATAAAAGAGAACGGCTCCAGCCGCGGGGCTGGCTCGAGGCGAGCCGGAGCCGTCCACCCTCCGCCGAACGCGCGAGCTTCTTATCGGAAATAGAAGATTCGCCCTTTTACTATTTCGGATATTGGTCTTTGAAAATCAACGGAGTCTCAGAGTAAAGGCCGCCGCTTTGGAGCGGCGGCCCTTTCACCGGGTTGCAATAGGAACTCCGAAACTGCAATCGCTTAGCCAGCCCCGGCAGCGTAGATCATTCGACATATGCCCACTTCAGGAAATGACAAAAGCGAATCTGAAACCGCGATCCGTAAGTACCTCTTTCGGGGTACCGCTTCTGGCCATGAAATTTAATCTGCCTTGTGTCGACCTCTCACGATGCACCGTGCGCTGGCCTATGGACCGCCGGCCCACACCGATTAAGCCACCGCCGGGGCCGGCTGGTCCGAGGGCTTCTCGGATGATCTAGCCTCCGAGGTTCATCGGTATCCTATCGCCGGGACCACCGGCTTATTCCAGTTGAAGTCCGGCCGGACGTCGGCGCCGCGCCGCCCGCAGGCGGTGCAGGTGAAGCGCGGCTGGCGGCGGGGAAAGCTCAATAAAATCGCAACGCAGGCTGGTCGCGCCGGCCATCGAAAATCGAACTGTTGCATCAAAGCGGGCTCAGCCGCCGGACAAACCGCGCAAGCCGAGCCCGGTGAGTTCGCAAATTTCCTCGCAATCAGTCACGCGGACTGCTCGCCCTCGGCCGGCGGCTCGCCCACGGGCTCGGCTGGGGCCTCGACCGGCTCCGCAGAGATGACGGGCTCCTGCTCGGGCTCGGCCACGGCCTCGACCGGCTCCGCAGAGACGGCGGGCTCCTGCTCGGGCGCGACCTCGATGGCCGGGCTAGGCGTCGGCTCGGCGGTTGGCTCCACGCTCGGGGTGGTCTGATCGGGTTCGTCTGGTGCCATAGGTATTCCCTCCCTCAAGGGGTGACTTTGTTAGGACATTTGGATTTGGAAGAGTGGTTGCGTTGCCTGCGCGAGCAGGCAAGTCCGCAACGTGTTCATTTAACGCACAACGCGAACCTTCCCGCAATATCGTAGGTTCAGCCGCGCTGTGATTTTTTTTGCGCGCGACGACAACACGCAAGCAACTGTTCGAACAATGCTCGTACGTTCCTTTTCCGCGAGGGCGGCGAAGAGGTGCAGCACAAACGGATTGACATCGGCCCCCAGTTCGGCGACCAGGAACGGCACCCGATGCACCATGAGGCCGCTGATGAAGTGTACGTCGCGGCTGAGGCGATCCAGCTTAGCGACCCCGAGGTGACACTTGTGCTTCTTGGCGTGCGCCAGCGCGGCTCTGAGCTGGGGACGGCGGTCTAGGGCATCGTGGCCCTTGCCAGAGTCAATCTCGACAAATTCATGCACGATGTGGAAGCGCTCGGTCTGGGCAAAGTGAATCAACGCAGCACGTTGCGCGTCGAGCCCGAGACCTGAACGACCTTGCTTCGAAGTAGAAACCCGCAGGTAGGTCACAAGGGGCCGCTCGGGATTCACGGGATACCTCTATGAAAACCGCTGTATTTGACAATACCACCGTTTAGAATCTGTACGATCCGCGTTCTCGGAATCGAAGCGATTCATTTTTGCCTTATCAGAGTGTGTTGCGCGTAGCACTTTGCGCCGTGGTTGCTTCCTCTCAGCTAGGGTAGAATAATTCGGTGCGGTAGCGATCCCTATGCCTGCGACGAAAGTGGGTTGCTGTGGAAGGACGGTCGTCTGCCGCACACTCTCGCGAGGGGGCCGATGACTAGCACCGTTTACTCTCCTGACATTCCGAAGACCGCCGAAGAGGTCGAGCTGGAAGACATCATCCGCGAGCTGGCTTATCGGCTTGAGGATGCTCGCGAGGGCAGCGCCGAGTACAAGATGATCGAGCGCCAGATGGAAGGCATCCGTCGCGGCAGCGAGCTGGGCGGCCTGCTGATGGAGGAATACGATATCGGTGGTCTCAGCGCGGTGCGTTACTGGTCGTAGCCGGACTGGTCGGGCAGCGCACCCATTACGTCGGGTGGATCGCGTAAGCACACGCTCCGCCCAACGGCTTTGGCGGCCCTCGCGGTGGACAGCCGCCGCCGAGGGGGTCGGCTCCCCCGGGGCGCTCGGCCGGGATTGAAACGACCAAGGTACCGGTACCGGTTATTGTGGCGTGTCTTCTTCAACGTCTTCCGCGAGACACTCGATATGGCGAAGCCCGGCTGGTCGCAATCGGAAGAGCGTAATGATTGATGAGGGTGAGTCATTTTGACTCACCGAAACTCCTTGTGGAGTTGCCATTCAATGCGTCTGATGCTCTGACTTCTTCCACAAGAGTTTCGCATGGCGGATCCAACATGCGATCTAAACGGCGCGTTCAAGCCAACAATGAAGAAGCCCGTCGAGCGCAGCGGAGCGTTGAAAGACGCAGGAGTGTTCCGGCGTGAGTGCTGCCTATCAGTCAATAGGATGATCGCAATGGCCCACCTAAGAGAAAACATAATGTGGACCGTTCCTATATTTGTAATGGCGCATTTGGCTCGAAAGATCGGCCGCGGTCACAACGCAATCTACCATGGTACCCGTCACTTACCTCTCGTGCTGAGCATGGAGAAATTGCTGTTGCCAAGAATTGGGGATCGTGCCGTCTTCCTCACAAGGTCGCCTGAGATTGCGGCACATTGGGCCGACACCACGTTGAGGGGAGAGGAATATTGCGGGGGGCTTCTGGTTCTCAATCGAGCCTCACTCATCCATAACTATCGGCTTAAGCCATCGCGCGACCCTAGCGTTTGTGATGAGCGGGAAGAGAGCGTTCGGGAGCGTTGTATAGATTTTCATAAGCATCTTATCGGCGTTGTGCGACAACCGGACCAACATGGCATTTATGGCTGGTGGTACCAAGGAGAACAAGAGGAGTTCTTGACACAAGCGCAAGCACGATCATTGCACCGAATTATCAGCGACGGACGTGCCAAGGTACGGGACATCATTGTTCAGCAGCGGGGACATACTGCGGCAGCTTCGTCGATCAGTGGACGCCCGACCGTCGCTTGATCAAGATTGGCACATCCCGGCGTGCCACGGGCGGGCACAGCGCGCAATCCTTCACGTGGACAGCTATCGCGGTAGGGGGTGGGAGACCCGGGGGCGTTCAGCCGGGATTGAAGCGACCAGGGTACCGGTACCGGTTACTGTAGCACGTCTTCTACATCATTTTCCGCGAGACACTTGAGCACTAGCGTGTACTCACTAAGCGGCTTGGCCGGACTGATGTCCGCTCAACCCCCAACAGCGGCGGAAGAGCGGACATTGCCCGAGGTCGCAGAAGGGCCATTTCCGGACTCATGCATCGCAGCAAAGCAAACGCTATTCGATCACCTCGTTTGCGCTAACCAAAATGGAAGTGCCTTCGTTCTCACGCGTAAGCGTGACTTAGCGGGGACGCCAGAGCACGAATACTAGGTTGAATCCGGCGGTGTCCTAATTTGCTGGTTGCTTGTGTGACATTAAGCACAGCAACTAATTAGGAACCGTCCTAGCCTTATCGATCGAGGCGGGAATGGTCCCGTCCTGAAACAGGTGGGAAATGCCATGACGGATCTGAATAGCGAACCGGGTAGCGAAAATCGCGAATTGAGAAGCGAGGAATTGACGATCGATGAGCTGGACTCAGTAAGTGGCGGACGATTCAAAATCCCGGGGAAAATCGTGACGGCAGCCGAAATTGCCAAGGTGGCAGCAGATAATCCCGGTTTCGTCTGAAACAAGCGTGCGCTCAGCCACTTGAGGCCGCCTCAGTTGGCGGCCTCTTTCATTTCTAACGCGCTTTATTGGGATAGGCGTGGACGTCCATGTAGAGCGCATCGAGTTTTGGATATTCGCTCTCGAAGGAAGTCTCGATCGATTGCGTCCGGCTCGCGACGTCGAGCTCCGCATGCGCCGGCAGCGCAACCATGCTTGCCCAAGGCAAATGCCGCGAGTAGGGGCTTTGCAAGCTGCATGGTCAGACCCCCTGGCTTTTTGAATATCGCAAGGCGCAGCGGATGTCGCCTTCGGGTCATTCACGTCGATTTTGCCATGTCCGCGCTGTGTCCGCTCATCCCCCGATAGCGACCGGACAGCGGACATCACGGGACTTCTCAAAAGGGCCAGAATCGGACCTGAGCAATCGCTGCAAAAAGAATGCGCGGCTTGAGCCTTCGGAACTGATCAGAAATTGATGGGATAGAGCCAGTTACCCCAGGGCGCGAATGGAGACCTTGCGCGATGCGGCTCACGCCAGTCTCACCGCTTGTGTAGATCGCCGCGATGCCTTGCGCCCCGATGGGAAACTTCGACTGCTCGGGATCGTCCAACAGGATCTTCGCAGCGTACTGCCTTTGCGAGGTCCCGCGCCGTAGCGAGGGCGCTTCTTCAATCATCAGCGCGGCCTTGGCTTCATCAAGCCGGATGAGCGCGGCGCTACCATGATTTTTGTCACAGACAGAAAAACACCATCCGGCGATGTTGTTCACGTGCAACAACCGAGGAGGAAGTGATGATTGAAATGCGTGAAATTGAAATGCGTGAACTGATCGAAGCCGAACTCGACGGGGTCGCTGGCGGCATGATTAACCAAGACCCGGACGGAACGAAGCGCCCCCCCGGTCCAAGCGCCGCGGACATCTACCAGCACCCCCCGATCTACGTGCCGAAGGTCGGATAAGGATTCACTTCTAAATCTCGAACGACGAGAGCCCGCTGCGAATTGGCAGCGGGCTTTTTGTTGGGCGATGAAGTACGCCATGCTTGTGCGTGGCAGCGAAATCTACCCGCTTATGTCGGCTTGGGGTCATTCTCGACTGAGCCAGCCGGTCCTGCCTGCCGTTCGATGTCCGCAATGACCTGAAAGCGACCTAATTGTTGCGCGCACCCGAAAGACGCGAAGGGCCAGTTCCGGACTCATGCACCGCACCAAAAGAGCGCGCCCTCATTCGATCACCTCGTCGGCGCGAAGGACCAGTGACGCGGGGATCGTGGTGCCCTGTGTCGTGGCAGCCTTGAGGTTGATGATGGTCGTGTACTTGTCCACCTGATAGATCGGTAGTTCGCTGGGTTTGGCGCCTTTAAAAATCATATCAATGTAATGCGCGTGTTGACGGTATAGTTTTTGTCTATCGATGGCATAGGCCATCAATCCTCCGATTTCGACATACTCCCGGTAAGGATAGATCGCTGGGAGCCGAGCCCTTTCTGCAAATTCCACAATAACATCTCGGTGGGCCAAGTGTTGTGGCCCATCGGTGACAAGCAGGCCATCAGCGTGTTCACGTTGGAGAAGATCTAGAACGCGTAGATACTCGGCTTCTTGAGCTGCCCCCTGCAAAGGCGAACCCACAACTTTGACTGAAAAATTGCGAGCTGCCGCGCGCATCGCGTCACCACCGGCGCTATTCCAGAACACTTCTGTACCAAGAAATCCCATACGACTAGCTGTCGGAACAACCTCTAGAAGTATCTCGAGCCGCTTGCCTAGAATTTCGATGCCGGCATCGACGCTGATCCCGGTTATATTTCCTTCCGGTCGAGCAAGATTGCTGACGATCCCGAGTGCAACGGGATCGTTCATCCCCCCGACGACGGGAATGGAGCGTACAAGCGCTTTTACTCGAAGAAGTAGATGGCTAGTCCCTGAAACCCAAATGAGGTCCGGGGACGAGCTGACAGCGTCGCGAACCGTTGTGTCGTACCGCGAGGTATCTCCCTCTGCCGAGAAGCGCAGCACAACGAGGTTCTCTCCTTCGACGTAACCAAGTCGCCGCAACTCGACAAACAACGGTTTGTACAGACCGCTCTCGCTTAGGTCGGCAACCGTTGACACAATCGCAAGCCGGTAGACCTTGTTCGGCTCAGCGGCCCGCAGCGCGCTTGCCGTTGTGGTGGCCAACAAACCTGCAAGAAGGTCCCGCCGTCGCACGTGCCCCTCCCTTCAAGGACCACGCCTGTGGGAGCGAGAGCCTAGCACTTTGTCGTGGGGATGTGAGGTGCTTTGAAGGACCGCTTCGGGTCTTGGCCGTGTAAAAACAGCCTTATAGGGCCGTCAGTCTTGAAGCCAAAACTGGGCCGGCCTCAGGCCGCGATCGCGGCGATCAGCGGCCTGATCCCGAGGATATTCATTGCTAATGGCATGGTCCGGCCGTGCTCCAGCCCCGCCAGTGATCGAAGCTGGTTCGGGGCACCGAAAAGGAGCATGCCATGTCTCAGAAATCTAGCAGCGCAATTGCCGTGGTTGGTATCGATATCGGCAAGAACTCGTTTCACGTCGTAGGGCACGATCGGCGTGGTGCGATCGTACTCCGGCAAAAATGGTCGCGTGGCCAGGTCGAGGCGCGACTTGCCAACCTGGCGCCGTGCCTGATCGGGATGGAGGCTTGCGTCGGCGCGCATCATCTCAGCCGCAAGCTACAGGGACTCGGCCACAATGCCCGGCTGATGCCAGCCAAATACGTGCGGCCGTATAGCAAGGGACAGAAGAACGACTTCCGCGATGCGGAGGCGATCGCCGAGGCGGTGCAACGCCCGACCATGAAGTTCGTTGCAACCAAGACTGCCGACCAACTTGACTTGCAGGCCCTGCACCGCGTGCGCGAGCGGCTGGTTAGCCAGCGTACCGGCATCATCAATCAGATCCGCGCCTTCCTGCTCGAGCGGGACGTTGCGGTCCGGCAAGGGTTGCGTTTCCTGCGCGCCGAGCTGCCGGGCGTTCTGGCGACGCGAACCGATGTCCTGTCGCTCCGCATGGTGCGCATCATCGAAGACCTGTCAGCAGATTGGCGCCGCCTGGATGCGCGCATCGAAGGTCTCTCCGGCGAGATTGAAACGCTCGCCCGTCAAGATCAGCACTGCGAGCGGCTGATGACGGTCCCCGGCATTGGCCCCATCATCTCGAGCGCGATGGTGGCCGCGATCGGCACCGGAGACGTGTTCTCCAAAGGCCGCGACTTCGGCGCCTGGCTCGGGCTGGTACCGAAACAGATCTCGACGGGAGACCGGACAATCCTTGGCAGCATATCAAGGCGCGGCAATCGCTATTTGCGCAGCCTGTTCGTTCAGGCGGCTTGGGTCGTGCTGGTCAAGGTTGGGCCAAAGCATTGGGAACGCTATGGCCTCAAATCTTGGATTGAAGCGGCGAAGAAGCGACTACACCACAACGTGCTTGCCATTGCGCTGGCCAACAAGCTCGCCCGCATCGCATGGGCGGTTCTCAACAAGGGGCGCGCCTTCGCATGCGACAAGACCGATGCGATGGCGTACCGCCCAGCCTGATGCTCGCGCCGTGCTCGGGGCCGTCAAGACGTGGCCTGGCAGCATGGAAGCAAGAGGTAAGCCTGTGCGACGGCCAGCCTTGACGGCCCCTTCCGCGCGGCCCGTTCTGCACGCCCAGGCCGGGACGAAGGAACGACCGCCAGGCACGAACAAAGGAACAGCCATGAAATGAGGAGAGACCCATCGACGATGTAATCTTACCCGCCGAGGTCTGCGAGAAGATAAGACGAGTATGGAGGATCGGTCTTCCCGGCGCATGCGAACACTGGTGACCCGAATGGCCCGGTCGAGGCCTGACCGCTAATCAGATCGCATGCGCGCTGATATCCATGATGGTCCGGAGCAACGCTCCAAACAGAGGCCGGATACATTGATGCAAGACCGCTCACCGCCAAGTCGTCGAAATCTTCTTGCAACGCGCGGCCGGACCATACATTCGGGTCAAAACCGGTAATACTCTGACCGAGCGGAATATTTCCGCTTAGCCCTCAAAATCGGACATCTGCGGGTAATGAGTACACGCCCCAGCAGATTTCCTGTTTCGATGAGCATTTGGATAATGCGACCAAGAGCCCAGCAGGTGATTGATAGGGAAGGGTGAGTCAATTTGACTCACCAAAGCTCTTTGCGGAAATGCGACATCAGCGAGTCTGATACTCTGGCTATTCCAGCAGGGAGATCTCGCATGACCGATCTCACTTACAATCTGAACGGCGGCTTCAAGCCGACAGCGAAGAGGTTCGCTGACCTCAGCGGACCGGACTTTTTCCAGACGCCGGCTTGGGCAACGTTCGCATTGATCGATAATGAAAAGTTCAACGGCGAAATCTGGGAGTGCGCGTGCGGTGATGGCAGCATGTCCCGCGTGCTGGAGCAGACGGGCCAACCTGTTCGCAGTTCGGACTTGTATGATCGTGGATATGGAGAAGTCGGTGTTGACTTTCTCCGTGCAGAGCAGACGTCCGACAACATCGTCACCAATCCGCCCTATAATTGCGCCGAGGGTTTTGTCGCTAGCGGCGTCAAGCTGGCGACGCGAAAGTTCGGCCTTCTCCTGCGTTTGGCCTTCTTAGAGGGCGCGAACAGAGCGAACACGATCTTTTCCAAGACGCCACCCGCTCGCGTCTGGGTTTTCAGCGAGCGCATTACCTTTTAACCAAGCGGTGTCGATCCGAAAGGCGGTGGGACAACTGCCTATGCCTGGTTCGTTTGGGACAAAGATGCGGAGGGGCCAACTGAACTGAGGTGGTTCAAACCAGGCTACAAAGCAAATCCGCCCCAACGGCCCTGGCTGCCCTCGCGGTGGACAGCTATCGCGGGAGGGGGTGGGGGACCCGGGAGCGTTCAGCCGGGATTGAGGCGACCAAGGTACCGGTACCGGTTACACAGGCAAATCTTCGAGGGCGGTGGCAAACAATGAAAGCTTCCTCGTGAAGGCGAGCTAGCGCGGACACATTCTACAGTTGCATGCCGGCGAGTTGGCATTCGCGGGTTTGGACGCGCGCGATGCGTGCGTCGACACGCGAAAGTGCCGCCAAATCCACCACATCAGGACTGACATCCCGCCCCATGCGGACAAGGCGAGAACGAAGGCGGTCGTCGCATATCGCTCTACGAGGAGCCAAAAGATCAGCGCGAAGACCAGCATGCCGATGCTTCCGATGGCCGCTCCGGCGGCGTCGAGGGCAGCAGCCTGCCGACCGCGCGTCTGCCCGCTGGTACCGGCTTTACGCTTGCGCCGTATTTCGTGCTTTTCAATCAGGGTTGCACTGGCACAGAAGATGGCCGGCAGCGCGAGAAACAGACCTCCGATCGAAGGCCCGAAGCGGCTGCCGATGAGTCCGGTGAATACGGTTGCGGCGCCGCCCAACACGAAGCGAACGAGGTATTCATACCATCGCCCATTCCTGAGCGACGACGATGAGACCTTCACAATCATGCGCTTGATCCCATCAGAACATGCAGGCCCAGGCCGACGAGGAGCCAGATGACGAGCGCGGCAATGGTTGCGGGAAGCGCGCTCCAGCGAAAGCGAACCAGGAGCTGACATACGACCAGGCTGTAAACGAAGAGCGCAACGGCGCCCCATGTCATGGCGTAGCCTTCAGTGGCGGCGTAACCCGTCCCTTGCTGCAGCACTGCAATTCCAAGTGTCGCCAGCGCAACGGATGGGGCGGCCCCGAACAGGCCGGCAACGGTTTTCGGGCGCAGCATGTCGCCCAGCAGCGCGAAGGCCGAAACGGCAAGGCCGCCGATCAGGAAGCGCGCCAGATATTCCATCCCGCGTCTCCCCTGTGAGGTGGTTTTCCTTGTCCGAGCGTGAGTGGCCGGATCAGTCGTTCCAGCAGCGCGCCGGCCGCAAAGCCCGCAAGGACATCGCTCGTCCAATGCGCCAGCAGCAGAATGCGCGTGGCAGAAAGGATCGCCGCCAGTCCGCGCGTCACTTGCCGCTCGGGCGAGGGGAAGAGTTCCGCCGCCGAGGCGAGGGCGCCCATGTGCAGCGCATGTCCGGAAGGAAAGGCATCGCGAGGGCGGCCGGAGAGGGGAACGCCGCGCCAATGGCCCCGCACCGTAAGACGGTCGGGACGGGTCTGGTCAACAGCGATCTTGAGCAGATGCGGCAGGATCGATGACAGCACGGAGACGGCCAGCACATGATCCGCGACCGGCCGGAGCGCAGGACGGCGCCCGGCGTACAGCCAGCCGCCGATCGCGAGTGCAAGCAGCACCTTCTCATCGGCACCCCACGTCAACAGCTCTGCCGCCATCTCGAGTTGCGGTGTCGTGCGAGACGCGATGCTGTTGGCGATTTTCGTGTCGGCCCTGGTTGGCCGGATGGTGAGGAGCGCCATGGAGAGGCTTCCTATCGGCTTCGCTGCGATCAATGACGGGAGCCCATGATCCCAAGCTCCTTGCGCACGGCCGCGGCCGAATTCCCGACCTTTTCGACCAGCTGTTGAAGGCGCTCCCGCGATACATCGAGTTCATGAGTCCAGTATTTGACCTCACAGCCCTCGTGCATGTTGGTCTTCGAGCGGTCGGGTCGGTCTTTCTTGGTCAGATTGTCCATGACATGCCTCCTCAAGGAGGCAACCGTGACGGCGCTTTGTCGTTCCTTTCGGGAATCGGAAGTTCGTAGGACGACATTCCCGATCGTGAGAGCATCACAGAAACTAATGCTTGTGAAAAACTTGCCGAAGGGAGGTTCGCGATGGAGAAGGTGCGACGCTTGCGCGCGATGAGCTCGCTGTGCCGTCAACAGGCCGCGTACAACAGCATGAACAAATGGAAACTCCTCGCCGATGCAGAATACTGGGAGCACCTAGCTGACCTTGAGCACTGTCTTCCTACTTTCAGCAATGTAATGCCGCTTGCTCGAATGAGAGAGCACAGCCTCAGCCATTCACAGGCGCGAGTGACACTCGAGGGGAGACGATTGCCGCTCCAGCAACTACGGTCTCGACTGACGCGCAATGGTAGTCGTTACGGCGTGACGAACGCGATTAAACTGGGCCGTGCGCTTTGACCGGCCAATCATTTCTGCTGATGGTCATCCCGCTGGTTTGCAAAACTACGCGTCCCCGCCGCCGACGCATTCGAGAGACTAACCAGCGCGGAATTGTTTGCTTGCGCGGTGGATAACATGCTCCGTAAGGCCCGTCAGGCCGACACGGCGTGCCATTTGGAAGAATGGGCCAATTCCCCCGGCTTACTGCCGCCAGAGTAAGATCATCTCAGTTGGCGGCCTCTGTCTTCAACAGCCGGACATAGGCCTCGCTCTCGTGTAGTTCGAGCCACCCGCGTTAAATTGCGAGGTCGAGAGCGGCCTTGTACTCGGCGACAGACGCCTTGAGCTTGAACAGCATCGGGTAGTTGATCAGCTCGATATAGACGCAGCCGGGGCATGCAAGTGACCTACGGCTGCACGAATTCGTGGAACCGCCGACCCAAAAACGTATCGGGAGGCGGCTGCTTTAGCAGCTCAACTGCTCGCTGTTCCATCTCCCTCAAGCGCGCTGCTCGCTTAGCATCCTCTTTTCTGATATTGGCGGGCCGGCAAATCTTGGGCTACTTGATTGTTGTGCGATCCTCCAGTGCCGACGCCATCCGAGCTTCTTGTACAAGACGTTCGTGGTCTTGCTGGTGAAGCGCCTGGGTTTGCCTGAACGTGGCGAGGATCGCTCGGGCGGCTTCCGCATCGTGACCGTCCTGCTCCAGCTCAGCGATCAGCGCCTCTTGCCGCGCGAGGTGAACTACCCCCCGAGCGATGTGCCGCTCTGTTTCTACGAGATGCTGCCGGACGATGTTTTGGTCCATTGCACAAACCCCAATCCATTGGGGGTGATATCCTGGGGTGCCTAGGAGGCTGGGCCTCATCATAGCGCCCAACAGCCAGCGGTCAGGTCGCTTGGCTACAAGTATAGCGCAGGCGGATTTGCAGGCTATTGATTTGCCGCAACGCGGATGACACTTTCGGCAGGTCGAGGTTCGCTGGCCTCGCGGTTGGTCTGTCCCACCGTGTTAATTTCCTGAGCGAGGAAACGAAGCTGGCGACGGTCCTCCTTGAGCGAAGAGCATGCTCGAAGAGCGCTTAGGCTAACTCCCGCCGCGCGCCAGGGCGCAATACAGCTGCTGGGTAAGTCCCTGAGGGACGTTAATACTGCGATGCAGTATGCCGCATGTTAGTGCGCGTATCGACGCGCGATTGCAAGATGGTGCCGATCATCCGGCGGCAGAGATCTTTTTTAAGCGTATGGTGCTGGGTCCAAAACGCCGGAAGATGCAAACGCAGTCTCCGTAGCGTTGAAAAACACGAGAGGCCGGGAATGGAAACCGTGCGCCGCATGCGTGCGATGGCATTGCTGTGCCGTCAAACCGCCGCATCATCCTGATCGAAGTTGGAAACTGCTCGCCGATGCTGAGTATTGGGAGCACTTGGCCGATGCGGCGCTTGCTGATCATTCCGAACGATGCACCGCCAGCTCCTCGCTCTGGCCAATCGGAGATCTGAGTACCACACAATCGACAGCGGCCCTCGCGGTGTGAGTGCTCGGTCGCTCCTCTCACACGCCCGGAACAGAAGGCCCCAGACTTTTGTTCAATCCTCCAGAGTCCAACTAAGGAGAAGGGCTATGATGACTAACAGACTTATGGTCTTGGGCACGGTGCTCGCCTTTAGCGCCACCTCTGTGCATGCCGGTCCCTGCAATACGGCCAGCCGCGATGCAGGATCAGGGAACGTCCCGGGCTATACCGGACAAACCACTGGTTCCACAGCAACTGATTCCAGCCAGCATCCGCCGACAGCTTCGATGAACAAAGCCTCAGAGAACCTCGCAACATCGTCGCAGGACGCTCAACGCCAGATGCAGAGCGAGCCTACCGCTGCCGAGCAATCAAAGAAGATGGAGCCCGCACCCTCCTCGCAGTCACCGGATCGGACGGCAGGCACGGTCGAGCAGACCCGTCCCGCGCCCGTCGAACAGTCAAAGAAAATGACGGCCGGTGAGGCCGAGCAAGCACCGTCCCAGTAGAAGGTGGGGCAGGACTGCGATTAAGCGCGGGGACAATGGGGTCAGAGGGGAACGTATCGAGGGCGGCCAAACGCTTCTGGCGTCGCTCCTATCCCGGATGCATATTGGTTCCATCACCGTACGGCACCGTTGCTTCGGTCGGTGATGAGAACGCCGGTTGCGCTCCCGCCCAATTCACGTCGGGAAAGGAGAGTGCCATGAGACGACGCCCACAACCCCACATATTTAACGAGAATCTGAACGCGGAGAGAGCCAGCATCATAGCGGAACTGGAAAACACACAGCCAGGACCGCAGCGTGATCTTCTGGAAAGCAAACTGCGCCAGCTCGAATCCGCTTCTGCTATAGACGGGTGGCTGACGTCGCCGGGCCTGCAACCCCCTGAAGAATGAGGCCGCCTCAGTTGGTGGCTTCTGTGCAAGGGGTCAGCTGATGCAAGAGTATTGCGCATATATCGTGGGCCTCGATGCAAGAACGAGACCGAAGCCAAAAAGCGCCCCAGATCCTTGGCTGACGGGTACGACGTCGAGCTATGGATTCAGATCGGAAAGTCGCGGAAATTTAGAGTGAGTAAGGCCGCCTCGATTGGCGGCCTCTCTCGTGCTCCTCATCCTGCTAGGTCACCCGTTGGCCCGAATGCGAATTCTGGACGGGCCACTAAACAGTCTGCTTGTCGGGCTAGACGGAAGCGGCAAGCCACCACATGCCCAGCACATCGCCGGCCTTTTAGCCCCTTATTCTCTTGCGCCGCTACCGAGGGACGCGGAGTTAAATGTCGGCACCTTTGTTTGGATCATCGTTCTCTTCTGCGTCCTGCAAGTCCTTCTGCGCTCGTTGCCAAAACTCGTCTTCGCGCCCTTCGGGTTTGCCTGCCTGCTCCCACAGTTCGAACGCGCGTTTCCGTATCTGCTCTTCTGTTGGGTGAGCCATGATGAGTTCTCCCAGAGCGCAGGTCCCGCCTTGGGCAGCAGGCAAAAAGGGGTGGGGACCTCGCATCAATCTTACTTGTGGCCCAGAGGGCCAATTCGGGCTTAGGAGAGTAGTTCCCGACCTCAGCTATGCGGCCGCCCGATCTTCCTTCTCCGTTCCGCGCATCACGACACATCATCCGGCAACCGGCCGTTGCTGCGCTTTCGCTTCATCCCAGGGCGCGCGCATCTCCACAAATCGCGCTCGTCATCGGGCCATCGCTCTTTCGCCACGCGCCCATGCGGCATACCTCCGCGCCGTCTAATCGCGCTTTTGTTGCCACGCCTAGAAATCGGCCTCGCAGCGCTTGGACATGAGGACAGTCCATTTTCGATCGTGTTGCCATCGCGGCCAACCACTCAGCAGGTTGGGTGCCGGCTTGCATGCACCAGAAATCGGGGATCTCTGAACGCGCGGACAAGTTACAGTACCGCCGAGAGAATTAAAGGATGAGCGGTCGTGTGCGCAATAGCACGCGGCATCTCTCTTGATCTCGCTCGTCCTCTGTTCGGCAGTACTTGAATAGAGAGGCGACAATGAAAGCACCACTTCTGCTTGCTGGCGCATTAATCATCGGATGCGCCGCCCCAGCACTGGCCGATGAGTACTGCGTCGTACAAGGTCCGAGCCATCAATGCACGATTACCACCACACGCCCGGCGGACAAGGAAGTCGTGACGCAGATCGGTCCCCTGGCCTTCAAGACACGCGTGGAAGCTGAAGACCGCATCAAGCAGACCAAAGTCTGCGAGGAAGGCACAGTTGGTAGCAGTAGGAGCACGACCGTTATCAAAGAGAAGTAATCGACGGCCTCATTCCTAGTCGAATTTGGCAAATTCGAGAAAGGTCGTACCCATTCCTGTCGGCGCGACTTTTTTGTTTGCGGTGTTGACGAGGGATCGCTTGCGGAAATTGTCTTCGAGCGCAGCGCGATGAGATGGCTCCGCTTTGTACAGATAGCTGCGTACCTCCGAGCAATCCTTGCACCGCACGTAGCGTTCCAGCTCATGAACCGGCGTTGACTTCGGTCGCCGCAGGATGTCGAGGGCGACGGCCTGATTGATGTCGCACCGAGACATCAGACTTCAAGGTAAAGGTAATCCGCGTTGAGCGCATCACCCAACGTCGGCGACGGCTGAGCCCGTCCCTTGAAGGCGAGCATGCGCTTATTCCACGCCTCGCAGGCAAGCCGGTCGCTTCCTTGCGTGCTTCCGCGCCCGCTCCGCTGCTGGCCGGACCGACGCGCCGCAGATCGTCTCGCGTGACTTGGTGCCCATCCCGCGAGCATCGCCCGGAGGTAGAACGTCGGCAAGCCCTACAGATTGCGGTGGATAACGCGCCGGGTACAATGGAGGTGACGCGGCACCTCTCGGCACCAGCCCTTCAACCGCGCTACTCGCTCAACCAGACTTCATGTCTTCGTCCAGTATCATCAGCACCCAAGCCAGAAGCAGAAGCATCCCGGCAATAACGGGATGCCCCCCAAACACGAAGGCCACTCCAAAGATTGCAATGATGAGCCCAGCGAGTGTCACCAGCTATTTCCAAGGACGAAGCCTATCGGCTGCTGCACGCGTGGTCGAGTGACCGTCATGGGCTTCGGCGGCTTCATCGGCTTCGGCTCCGGCGGGTTGGCGAAGGTTCAGCGCCGCATAGGCCGGTGAGTTCTCGCGTTCCGTCATGCCGCCTTTTCCCTGTTCATCGATGCTTTCGTCGTCAGCCTTGCTCGCTAAGCGGCGGCTCGCCGTACCCGTCGGCCAGCTGCAGGAAGATGTTGGCCATCTCGCGCCGGACCTGATCCACGACCGCGCCGATGTTGGGCCGAACCGCCAGGTCCCGCGAGCATCGCGCCGCCATGCTGGACAGATGCGTCAGGACGGTGCCCGCGATCTGGTCGATTAGTTCATCGGCCGCGTCACGCCGCACCAAGGTGCGCTTCTTTTCCTCGATCTTGATCTGCAGCAGTTTGGTCTCGGCCTTGACGTGATCAGCGTCGGCTTCCGTGCGCGGTGAGCGCGTGCTCGCGCCGCAAGTATCGCAGGTAGGCGACGCGGCATTGGTCGAGCGAGAAGCCGTCGCCTTGCCGCTGGATCCCGCGTTCGGCTTCGAGCTTGCCGATATACGTCCGGCTGCAGTCGAGGTGCACGGCCAACGCCGACACGCTCACGGTTCAGGATCGCAGTCGAGCGACTAGCTCGGCGACGGGCGGGCGATCATGTGTCTCCATCATCCTGTTCGCTCCAGTGGCGTCGCGGCAGGATACCTCATTTCCACTTTCGGGGGCGGCGGGGAACCGGATCGACAACTGGGCAAGGCTCGGATGGCTGCAGGCTCCGGGTTTTGTGATCAGGAACGCTTGTCGCCCACGCTTGTTTGCGGACTGCGGGCCTAGTGCGGGAACCTTATGAACAAATCATCCGTCTTTGCCTTTGTTTTAATCATGGGCGCCGTCAATTTTTTTGGCGACCTCACCTATGAAGGCGGCGGCAGTATCAATGGCCAATATCTCGGCTCGCTCGGCGCCACAGCGGCCATCATCAGCATCGCCGCAGGCGGCGCTGAATTTCTGGGTTATGCCCTGCGCTCGGTCGCGGGATATATCGCCGACAAGACGGGGCGCTATTGGTTGGTCACCTTCGTCGGTTACGTCGTCAATGCACTCGCCGTGCCTGCGATGGCGCTCGCCACGAGCTGGCAACTCGCGGTCGTGTTCGTGCTGTTGGAGCGTACAGGACGCGCCATCCGCAAGCCGACCGTCGAAGCGATGTTGTCTTATACGACAGGTGCGCTGGGCAAGGGCTGGGTCTATGGTCTGAACACCGCTCTCGACGAAGCTGGCGCAACATTGGGGCCGCTGGTCGTGGCATTGGTGCTTTTCGGCGGTGGCAGCTACCGCTTCGCCTATTCGTTGCTGCTCGTCTCAGCGCTGCTGACGCTGGGCTCGCTCGTTATCGCGCGGATCAATTTTCCCCTGCCAGCGCGCCTAGAGCAGGGCAAGACAGCGCAGAAAGCTGGATTTGGCAGCGCCTATTGGCTCTATATGTTGGCAGGCGCGTTTTTCGCCGCAGGGCTGATGAGCTATGAGCTCGTATCCTTTCATGTACAGCAGATGAAGGTGCTTTCCGAGCCATGGATGATCCCG
Organism: Bradyrhizobium sp. CCGUVB23; assembly: GCF_024199885.1. Lineage (NCBI taxonomy): Bacteria > Pseudomonadati > Pseudomonadota > Alphaproteobacteria > Hyphomicrobiales > Nitrobacteraceae > Bradyrhizobium > Bradyrhizobium sp. CCGUVB23. The sequence continues at coordinate 945,142 of NZ_JANADQ010000001.1, read as the reverse complement.
GTGCTTTTGGCGTTCGCGACCTTTTGCGGCGTGATCGCAAGTCTCGTGATTGGCCGTCTTTATGATCGCGTTGGTATCAGCGTCGTGATTGGCGCCGTTCTATTGTCGGCACTGTTCACTCCACTGGCCTTCGCGGGCAATTTTGTAGCTCTACTGGTGGCTCTGCCGCTCCTTGGCCTAGCCTATGCCACTCAGGACACGCTGCTTAAGGCATTGATAGCGGGCGTGTTGCCGGAAGGACAACGCAACACCGCTTTCGGCCTGTTCTATGTCGGCTATGGCATCGGCTGGCTGATCGGCAGCATTGCAATGGGCCTGCTCTATGATCGCTCACAGACTGCGCTGATCGTCTTCGTGGTCGCCGCACAGCTTGCATCGGTGCCGCTGTTTCTGGCTGCGCGACGGCGAGAGCATCGTCCATCCTAACCGCGTGCTGGAAGATGACGAGGTCTGCTCGTGCCCAATCGCGTCATTTCGTGGCCATGCGGAAGTTGGTCGCAACCGGGCATAGCGGACCATGCCGGGACTTGCCGCTGGCTCAATCCGGTCGCGAACCCCATGCAGACATTCGGTCGCCCCGCGCGACACGAAGTCATCCGACGACAATATCTTATGTTAATCCTGATCCTATGTTAGTCCCGCACTCGTTCCGCATAGGAAGGGCTATCTTTTGAATCGGCGCTCGCGCCTTTTGGGCCGCAGATTTCGTTATCACTGCGCGGTGCTCAGCATGCTCGGTGATGAGAACGCCGCGCTCGCGCCTCAAACAGGGAGCTGGGCCATGCAAAAGCGGCACCGTTTCAAACAAGCAAAGTCTCTCGAAGATCGTCTGGCGGCAGAGGCCATTCGCCTGCGAGACGAAGCGAAGGATGTCCCCCCGGGTATCGAGCGGGAGAACTTGCTGCGGAGAGCTCGGCAAGCCGAGACCGGTTCGCATATGAGCGGGTGGCTGCGATCGCCCGGATTACGACCGCCAGAGTAAGGCTGCTTCAGTTGGCGGCTTCAGCCTTCAAGAGCGGCACGTACGTGCCGCTCTCGTGCAGCTCGAGCCAGCCCCGCTCAACTGACGGGCTAGCCGGCGAATGGGATTGCTTTCAATCCGTGACCGCTGATGCAGTCACACGCTTCACCGGTTTAACGCGATGGCAAAACGTCCTTCCTCTTGAACGGCGATTAAATGGATCGTTCACCGAGCATTCACCAACGGCGCTCGCGGCGACTGGCAGTCCGATGTGTTGAACACAAGAACCAATGCAATTGAGCCGAGTTAACTACAGAGCATTTTCGCGAATGGAGTTGTGTCCATGAAGCGACACCGGTTCATACGTAAGGCTTCGCTGAAGGCCCGGCTCGACCTAGAAGCGCGGCAGTTGAGCGATGAGGCCAAATCCTTTCCACCAGGGCACAAGCGAGACAGTCTGCTTGGGAAGGACCGCCAGAAGGAAACTACTAACTTTCCCGGGTGGCTGAAATCGCCGCGCAACGACTAGGGCACTCCGGCGAATAGTACCGTCAAATGGGCGGCCCCAGACCGATCTCCGCTCCCATTGGCGTCGTGTGTACATTGCGAAGGAGGGACTACGATGTTGGACGCTGCCGCGCTGCGCGAAGATCTCGCCGCAATGGAAAAGCAAATCCGGTTTAATCCCAACGACTATGATCTAATCAACAAATACCTGACATATGCCCGCAAGGTGCGTGAGATCGAACATCGCGAAAACGGCTATGTGACTGCACGGATGAAGCATCAAAGTTAAATTCCCGGTGCGGGGAAATCATAACAGCGCAGCAGAATTAGCTGAGGCCTCACTCTTACAGAAATGTCGTTTCTCAACTGCGTGAATTGGTGGACGGCAAAGAATAGGCCCCAGCTCAGGGAGGGACGAGCTGGGGCCTTCATCACGCAGAGATGGTGCCTGTTTGTCAGGGTCAAGCACCGAGTTGGCAACCTGCTCCCGAAGTCTTCGTTCCTAAAGCAGTAACCGAAAGAGGCCCTAGTGGCGGCTCCTAACAGGAATTGGCGGCTAACTTATCGACGGCGACAGAATCGGGGAGCGCTGGACAGTCGCAACCGAGGTCGAGCCCGCCGGTCTTTCAGTATCGCCTCCGGCGACGAGTCGAATCGTCTGGGCTGCCGGGGTGAATGGCGCCCTTTTGCAATCCGCCAGCCGAGCCAGTTGTGCTACCAGCCCCGGCTCCAGAACTAGTAGTCCCGGCGCCTCCTGCACTCGACGACGAGCCGCCCATGCCCGTCGATCCGCCGGTGCCGACCCCAGCGCCTGCACTACCGGATCCGCTAGATTGGGCATATGCAACGCTAGCGGCCCCTGCGAGTACCACTGCTGTTAGGACCGTAATAATTGTCTTCCGCATTCTAGGCTCCATGGTTTTCCGAATTTGAACCAATGGAGCCGTCAGCTGGACGTTCCTAACATTCAATCTTCACGATGGGCGGGCCTGTACCCTGTTTGATCAGCCGTATCAAAAATGAATACACACTGGAGTTTCACGCTTGTTCTTGTTTTCTTTAACTCAGGTTATCTCTCCCATGCCGCCCCTATGGAGGCTCAGGATTGTCTGGTTTGAACCAGCGGTTCCGACGGGACCTCGGCCGTGCCGACCCGCGTTGTCAGTCCATGACGTGGACGTGGACCATCATCATCACCTGGTTCGCGCTTCAGCTCCCGCTGGGGATGTTAATCGGCAGGATGATTAAGCTCGGTACCGACGCAGATGAGGCGGACCGACGTAGGCAGCGCCGCGCTCGGCGATACGTGGTTTCTGCGCGTCCGGCAGGCGGGCGGCGAGCGGCAACGATATACTTTCACGCACACACCGCCCACCGATAGCTTTCGCAAGCGGGCGGCGGAGGCGGTTGCGCGAGCAGAGGGGGAAGGCCTGGAACGACCTCAGATATAGAAATAGACCAGAGGCAGAAAAACGTATGTCCACCAGGCGAAGCCGGCCAATCCGGCCAGGACGAGCATATCCTCGTCGCTCATGGGGATCTCCGAGAGCAGTTTCGATTACCCTCCAACCAACGAGCGGCGGTGCGCGTTTCAATCGCGCATCAAATATACATCAAAGGGGGAACATTTTTATGCCAGCCGCCGAGATCTCAGCCGCTGCCCGATCGAGCGACTCGAGCGGTTCGATATCCAGAGCATAGCCAGCGCTAGGCATTCGCGGGCGGAGGAGAGGATTTTTATCTGGCAGCGGCGCGTGTGTTACGGCCGGTTTGCAGCGGAGCGGTGCTAAGGTTCAGGTGTTCGAGTAATTTCGATATTGGATTTGGAGGTGCTGAAGATGCCGATTACGGCCAAGTTGGAAGAAGTACGTGATGAGGGTGACACCCAATCTTGGGGTACGCTGAGCTTCTTACAACTGCCCGCGCCGGGTGATCGAATAGAGGTGCATAGGGGCACGGCATATGCGGAAATGAGCGTGTTGTATGTGCTGCACCGACCCGTCCCGGAAGGAAAGGGCGAGCCCGGAGCAACTGTTTACGGCCAAATTCAAATAGCTTAGCCAGGCTGCCACGCCGCGCGCTAACTCACGCGTCGCCAGTCTCGGACAGACGGTACATGGCCGGAACGCACGCTGTTCAAGATTAACTCGCATTGCGCGTATCAACGTTAACTCGCGATCCAACTTCGCTCACGTCCGGCTCAATACTACGCTGAGGAAAAACTCCTATCAGGGAGTACTCACAGCATGGACACGCCCGAACTGATCGGGGTCATAGCCGTCTCCTTCGCCCCGTTTTTGGTCTCGATTGGAGCAGTGCTCTCGGCTGGACGGCCCCGCAAATGGCCATTCCTCTCGTACGCATTTTCGCTTTTAGCCGGCTTACTGGCCGGGAAGGGTTTCGGCTTTCTGCTGTGGTCGATTTGCTGGATCATCGCGTGGGTATTTGCCGGGATTGCTCTACAGGCGCGCCGGGACGGTTCTATCCGAACCTCTTCACCTGAAAATGCGCAGGCCCACGATGCGGAAGTCGCTTTCGACCCACCTGATGATGAAGCTTCGCGGCAGGGGAGCCAGCGCTCAGAAGGTCGACTGATACACAAGTCGTCCCCTATGGCACTTCCCCGAGATATAGAGGTAGGTGGGAAAAATACGCTGGAGCAGTAGGGTGGGTTTTCCACCCTGGGGATTTGTTTTTCGTGAGGCGCTTTCGCCTGCCGGGCCATCTTTGCTATCGCCTCCGCCTGTTCGATCGTCTCTTGATGGTCGTCCAAAGCCTTCCAAACGATGGTCTGCAATCGGCTCGACGTCATCTGCCATGAAGAATTCGACACGTTGGCAGCACCACACGTATTCCCCTTAGTCGCGGCATCGCTTGGGAGCGCTACAGCAAGAGCGTCGGCGAAGCCCGGTCGATGGTGGACAATGCGATCCGCATCATGTGCCGGTCGCCAAAGTTCCGCGCCGGCTGTCACTTCCCTGGCGCGCAGTACGCGCCAGCGATCCTAGGTTGGTCGCTCGACCAGCACACGATCGCAAGCCGCAAGCTCGGCCATGGCCTCGATCACTTCCGCAAGCAAGGCGCCAAGTTGATACCGGGGCCGACAGAGCCGGACCTCGTACATCGAGGAAGCCTACCGGCTGTAGGCGCTAAAGCAGCAGAGCAAGTAGTCACGCGCTGACCGAAGCCGGTTGCGACCGCGTCCCGTGCGAGTTGCATGGCTAGCCAAAGGCGTGGCGCGCCTAGCACCTAGCGTATGCGCGTGTAACTAATGCCGCCACCCGCGTCTGAAAGCCTCTGATCTGTCTGAATGCTTCCCGCCGCTCTGATCCTTCAGGCAGCCGTTGCGCGGCTTCCCATAAGTTCACTAGCAACCGCGCCATATCGATCAATTCAATAAATTCCGGCATTCCAACGGTGCGTTGGCTCAATGTTTGGTCCTCTTGGTAGGAACGGACTAACGTGAGGGAGGATCGCGGCTTGATGGCGCGCGGTCAGTAAAGGAAGAGAGTAAAGTGCCTCGCCTTATCGATGCAATTGCCGCGCGGAACTGCTGGCGCAGCAAAAGGTGCCCTTCTCCACGCGGGTCGCTTAGCATCGATCTTTCGCCTCTTGCCATGTCGAGTAGGAGGACCAGCCATCATCTGGGGCATCCCGGATGTCATGAAGCTGTCACGCCAAGGCTGGCGCACTCCGCATCGGGTTACATCGCGCGCAATGCGTTGTGCACGAGGTAGTACATATCGCTGGCGGCGGCACTCCCAAATGACCCGGAGCCTGCCTTGGCAACGCCCCTATGAACTTGCAAGGGTTCCTTCACCTTGATCCAGGGATACATCCGAATGGGCTATAGCCGGAGATCGCTTCGCGCTGAAGAGTGAGACCGCCGCTGCTGGGGGCCAAGCCAAGATGTCCGATGGGTGTGGCAGGCTGGCGCTTTGCGCATATGAAGAGAACTCTCCGCTTCCGCGCGGTCTTTATCAGCGTGCTGGAAGAGTTGCCTTTTGTCTGCCCGGTGGCGGTCGCAATCGGCTCGCTGATCATGATCGGCATCACGCTCTGCAAGGATTGGCCGTAGTGAGGCGACCCGACCACCAAGGCGCGCTCATTCATCTATCGAGTGATCTGCAACCTTCTCGCGCCCCGGGTCGGGAGCGCGGGGCCTACCGGACAGACCCGCGCTAGCACAACAGCGGAAACGCAGTGACGTCAGTCCCGCATGGGCGACGCCTGAGAAAAGGCGGAACCCGTCCCTATGCCTATTTTTCCTATCGTCACCAAGGGAACGGTCGATACACGTATTGATTGTCCAAGTAGGACCTTCGGGCCTCGCGCGGTCCCGCGCTTTTCGTCCCATTGCCCCCAAGAGCGGGACCGCGCTCACCTTGAGTGACGCAGGGGACTTGTGGCGCTCATGAACGACACCCATCAGTTAGTACTTGCGATGCTTGCTCTGGTCTGGGCTGGCGTGATGCTGGTCACTGGTCAGCTTTACATGGAGTATCGTGCGGCACGGGCGCCCACAGTTACGATCTCTAGTACCGATCGAAGCGCATCAGTGTTTTCGACGGGAAGACCGAATTTCGTTAAGGCAAGGTTGGCCGCGCGAGCCGGACTAGGGGAACTGAACCAAAGCAGCGCACGTTGATCCCTCATGCTTTGTCGAGAAGAACTTCGACCGCTCGCTGTAGTGATGGCAGCTATTGTGCTTGGTCTGGTTGTGAAGGAGATAAAGCTCGGTCACCACACCACCGTTCAGGCACCGGCAGGCATCGACTACGCGGCAACGGAATAGAGCACGACGCGCGCGCGGCATCGCAACACGTCATGATGTCCGCATCCATCGTCAGCGCGCCGGGAGCGGCGGCGCGTGAGGCATATGGCGTCAGGGGACAAGGCCGGAGGAAACAGCGCGCCGGGAGGGCGGGGCCATTGGGGCATGGCGCGACGTGCAGTTTGCGCCGGGCGCTGGCGCGACATACTGTGCGGGCCTCGATCCAGCAAATGGCGATGAGGAACCGGCCGCTCAGTCCATGCGAGAAGCAACTCCTGAGGCGCATGGAAAACGGATGCTCAGATTGCCTAGTGACTTGGTGGCACCGCGAAGCAAATCTCAGAACAGCGTGCTCGCTCACCAACTTAGGCGTTAGCGCGCCAGCTGAGGTCGCCGATGCAGCCGAGCGGCTGGCGGGTTGGAGCACCTATCGCGGCTTGACCTGCGGCGGGTGCCGCGAGCGCTTGCAGTGGCGGGACGACGCGCAAGAGGACCGGCTAAAAGATCGCGAACGCAACCACGCTCGCCACAAGCACAAGGAAGCCCAGCGCCGCCAACGACACGAACGCGCGTTCTATGCCATCCATCCTGCCCATGCCGACATCTTGGCAGCCGTGATTGGGCGCTGCGCTATCACATGTGAATTCGAGAGCGGTATTTAAGCTTCCGGGCGCTAAGCCGGCGGGGCAGGAGAGGGCCGCAGGAAGGCCGGACTGCTGCCGCAGCAGGGACGACCGACCCGGCCGCAGCGGCGGCGGCAAGGCCGCAGCGTGCGCGGACCCCAAACGGTTGAAGCTTGAACCTCCTCCGAACTGATGGACACCTGTAGTAGGCTCGAAGAGCCAGGAGGTGTCGGATGGAAGGACGTCAACGTCGGTCGTTTACGGACGACTACAAGCGGCAAGCGATTGATCTGGTCGCATCGAGTGGCCGCTCGATCGGATCGGTGGCCAAGGAACTTGGCCTGCGCGATTCCGTGTTGCGGCGGTGGGTAGAGCAACGTGGGGCCAGGCGGGAGCCGACGGCGGCGTCGCGGCGCCCCACGACGCAGGCGGCGCTGCCGTCGGCGGACCACGCGGCGGAGATCGCCCGTTTGCAGCGAGAGAACGAGCGGCTGCGCATGGAGCGCGACATTTTAAAAAAATCGATCGCGATCTTTGCTGGAGTTCAGAAATGAGATTCCGCTTCATTGAAGATCGCCGTGCCGACTATCCGGTGATGATCATGTGCGACGTGCTCGGCGTCTCGCCTGCTGGCTATTATGCCTGGCGGGCGCGCCCGGAGAGCGCGCGAGCCGCCGCCAATCGTGAGCTCGTCGGCGATATCAAGCGGGTTCACCGCGACACCAATGGCCGCTATGGCAGCCCGCGCATCCATGCCGAGTTGAGGGCTCAGGGCCGCGGGGCGAGCCGCGGTCGCATCGAGCGATTGATGCGCCGCCACGGTATCAGGGCCATCATGGCGCGGCCACGACGGGTGCGCACCACCGACAGCCGTCACGACTTCCCGATCGCCGCGAATCTGCTCGAGCGCAACTTCATCGCCGCAGCGCCGAACCGGATCTGGCTCGCCGACATCACGTACGTCGAGACTGATCAGGGCTGGCTTTATCTGGCCACGGTCATGGACCTCTACAGCCGCAAGATCGTCGGCTGGGCGATGGCGGATCATTTGCGCGCCGAACTGCCATTGGCGGCCTTAGCGATGGCCATTGCGACACAGCGGCCTGGCGCCGGCCTGATCCACCATTCAGATCGCGGCGTTCAATACGCCTCCGCGGAGTATCGCAAGATGATGCAGTCCGCCGGCTTCCGAGCCTCGATGAGCCGCAGGGCCGATTGCTATGACAACGCTCCGATGGAGAGTTTCTTCCACACGCTCAAAACCGAACTCGTCCATCACCAGCATTATGCAACACGTGAGGAAGCCACACGTGATATCTTTGCTTACATCGAGGGCTTCTACAATCGAACACGTCGCCACTCGGCCATCGGATATCTCAGCCCGATCGAGATGGAGCTAAAAGCAGCTTAACCCTGTCCATTTTTTCGGGGGAAGATCAGCTTGCGGCGAGTTAATCTGCCCTACCAGAAAGATATTTGCAGCGGCACGCGTTCTGCGGTTGACCGTGGTGGTTCCTTGGAGGCCTAGCCCTCTCGCCGCATGTGGGGGGTCTTTAGTTGAGGGGCTTCCGGCGCGGCTGCACCTCCGGATCGGACTTCCCGTGGTTGAGCGCGCGCATGATCCAGATCCGAGCGAACATCGTAGGACCACCTTGCTCGGCCACAAGGATTAGCGCCTCCATAGCCGCTTGCCATTCCGGCGCGGCGTGCACTTTCTTGGGCAATGCGGCAATGTATTTGCCGGCATCGCGCAAGGTGACGAGCTTGCGGCCGTCCTCCTTGATTGGATCTTCGAAAGGCCGCCCCCAGCCTCGATCGGTCACAGATCAAACCTCCGGCCCCGGCGGGGCAGCCATCTCTCGACGGTCGGCCCCTAACCGTGCGGGTACGCAGGTCGAGCATCAGACCATCCCGCTCGGCTGCGAGAGACGTTCCTGGAATTGCAGTTGCGCGACAACGCGAATCCGAAATTTACGTAAGTGATGAAGGTTAAGGACGCGAACGGCCACGTGTCTCTGCGCCGCGAATACATCGACAAGGTATGGATCAGATGATGATGGACGGTGCCGCATGAAGCGCCCGGCGCCGATCGCAAAGAGAGCCCAACCGGAACGGTTGGCGGCACACGCCGCCCGCAGAAGGTCAGGCGTGATCCGTTCATCCTTGCTTGTGGATAAACGGTGCATAACCGCAGCACAAGAACATGGCCCGCCGGTTGTTGGCAGTCTGCAAAAAGGCCGCAGCGTCAAATGCCGCTGCGGCCCCGCCGGGTCAAAAAAATAGGTGAAATATGGACCAGCCCCGGCGCCAATGAAGCTACGCCCCGAGGTTTTGGCGGCGCAAATGAAATCGGCCTGTCGCTTAACGAACCGGACTAACTGTTGCCTGTGGACAACTGAAATCTCAGGAGCCTTGACCAAAGTGGCCGGTTGACGGTGGCTGGCTTCCGCCGCCAGAGCCGAACTTGACTTAGGTCAATTATCCGGTGCGTCAGGCTGCCGCGCCGACAAACGCTTACCCCTTCGATATCTACGGTATGCTTGGCTTGCGCTCGGCGGGCCGTGCTTCAAGAGGATGGAGCTGCTCCGGCGCTTGCAAGCCCCTGCCGGGGCCGCTTCTCTGGCCAGACCTATCTTGTGCGCGGGCCGCGAACTGGACCCCTTACCTCGACCTGGCCCTACGCCCTCTCAAGCCGACCGGGGGGCCTCCTATTTGGTTCATCTTTTGTCTTAGTGCGCACGCCGGCTTCGTCGCGCATCATGGCGCGTCTGCCTCGGGGCTGGCCTGAGCGGACCCTTCGGCCCTGTGCTGCGGATTCGGTGCGGACCTCCAGCGGCACGGGGCCGACCGGTCTACTCAATGCTCCGTGGCTCAACAATCGGACGTAAGTCCCGCTCTCGTGCAACTCGAGCCAGCCGAAGGCGGTCAAAAAGGTTGGTGTTAGTCGGAAGAAGGTCGGGCGCAGCCTCTCCCGCGGAAGGCGTCAGTGCAAGCTCTGCATCAGCAGAAGCAGCGCCAGCACCGCCGCGCTGCAGATGAGGAGGGCTCCAGCACTGGTCTCATGACGAGTGGTCGACGACATGCCGGCCAACATCCGTCCGGCCGATTGGTTGCGAATCGGCGAGGCCGACTTCGCGGATAGAATGCGCAATGACCATTCGCCCGGATCCTCACGCCGTCTCCGCTATGCAGTACTTGATGTGGGTCTAGAGGACATCGAAAAGACCGGCGACCTCAAGGCAGCGCACTACGCTCGCCTTGCCTTGGAAGCGCTGCGCAACCGGACTCCTCGATCAACTGATGGCGAGCATTCGCCATAGCTGCCGCACATAGTTGGGATACTGTCCATGACTGTCGAGAAGCGAACATTCGACGCTCTTCCGTAGGGATGGTTGCTGAAGCGCGCGACCTCCACGTTTAACCCAAAGGACCGCTGGGAAACTCGGGGTGCGACGCCCGGTGCCAGCGGCTCCAAGGCTTCGGCGCCCTTTGCCGCAACCCGGATGGTCTTAGATCGTCCTCGGGTCTCTGCGTGGATTTTAACTCGCTTAGCGAATCTAAACCATCGCTTGCTAATTTCCAGCAAATGTCGCCGCGTCGAAACATCCGGGCGTCACCCGGGGGTCCACCTATTTGAACGAGCAGAATGATGAGCAAGGGACCGACCGGCGTCGAGTATCCGATCTTCCACATAGCGGTGCCGACCAAGGACGGCCGCTGGATGGTCTCGGCCATTGTTGACGGCAAGGTCGAAAGGCTATCCGGCTTTCTCGGTTCGCAGGAGGACGCTGAGGCCATTGCGCAGGCGCTCAATGATCGTGAACTCGCAAGATACGAAGCCGAGAGCGGCGCGAAGATCGAAGCGAGCTTCAGGCGGAGCTTGAAGGAAGTCGCTCAGGAGCTCGGCATTTCCTGGACCGACGAATAGACGCCCCGAAGCGACCCGAGTTCCATGCTGGATCTTATCCGGAAAACTACCGGGGGATGAGCCCGCGGACAACGCGACAACAAAGGGGCCAGCCGCCTTTGCGTTGTCGGCGAGCACTAATAGGCCGCTGATCGGCTAGGCGACTGAACCCTCGCCACTCTTCGCAAAACTAATAATTGCGTCATGACTCCTAGGTCTGACGTTCAGTCCCCCAACTCAGCCCGCGTTTGCGCGGGCTTTCTTCAATCCACTTAGCTGCCGAGCATCCACACTGCCGCGCATCGGCATCTTCCCGTGTGCGATTAGGCAGTCGGATTTGCCGCTTACCGCCCAATGAGCAGGACTATTGTTGCCAACGTAATAGTGACGGTGATAGCCGGTACAATGAGCCACAATATTTCGTGCTTCATAAACACCCAAGTTTAGCGCGGTTGGGAGGACAACTGCGGAGACTTGGCTAAGGCGGCTAAGTAGCTGCCCGCCTCAGAAAGCTGTTTTGACAGCAACTTCTGCTCGGCACGTCGGCTGGGAAAAGGCTTACCCCCGAAATGTTGCTGAAATTCTTCTTGGGGCGATCAAAATGGTTTCAGGACGGCTGCTTCAAAGGCCCGGCTCTCTCATTCAATTCCAGGCCGAGGGATCATCGAGGCAATTGCTATCAGGCCGATGGCCGCTAACGACCAAGCCAACAGGTGAAATATCCATGACGGCGGGGTCCGCATATTGCTCCCCTTCGAGGATCTCCTGCTTCAGAACAGGACGCGCTCCGTTTTGCCGGGCGGCAGTTGAGCCAGATCAACGAATAGGGAAAAGGTGGTAACGCGAATGCTGAGCGTTCGCGACGGCATTAGCGGGCTATCTCTTCGCCTTCTCCGATCTCGAGTGTTCGCAAATGCGAAAACGGGAAAAAATGGCAATGGGTTGAACCGTAGCCTAGTTCAACCAGACTAACTTATGCCGGGGATTTGCATTCCCACCCGGGGCTGGAGAAACCGCCGCCTGCGCGACATTTCAAGCGGGCGGCGTATTTATTTGGTGGAAATGGAAAAGACCCCAGCCCGGGGCTGACCGGCCGAGGCCTTCCACAGTATGCCTCTTTGAAACACAAAGAGCGCGCGGGGACCTTCCACTTTTTCCCGATCGCCGTCTAGCTGCAAAAGTAGGGGCGCCCCCATTATGCTTCAGCAACTCTCCGCAACGACGCGACAGCAAAAACTTCACGGGTGCTCTACCAATAAAGCGAAGACCTCGGCGGTCCCCAGCTCCATTTGCCGGGCAAGTAACGATCAACAGGCTCAACCGCCGAATTAGCCGCTTCCACGACGTTCAAGCCAGACGGATAAGTTAATCGGGGATGATCTGGATCGGCCTTTGTGCGGTCCTCGTCCAATTCGGGATTCTGAGCGAGATCGGTTGGCATGCTGGGGCCCTCCGCTGACCGCGAATAGCTTGGCAACGCCGATCGGCAAATGCTGTAACCGAGGTGCTACAGTGCCGGACCAATTGTCTAATGAAGTGACGCAAGGGGCTGGCCGGTTCCCACTGGCGGTTCTTCAACCGGTTGGCCTCGAACATGAGGGCAATTTGAAAAACCGGGCCAACCTCCGTTCGGACCTCGACAGCGATATCCTGCCGATCGCCTAAACCAGGCGCATCGCTCAACATGGAAGCCAAAGTATTTGCAGCCTCCATCTCAGCGGCCCTTCATTTGCCAGTTCTAGACCTTCTTCGTCCGGGTAAAGCTCGGCTCCGTCCCTGATGTCGAAAAAGTAGCGGATCACAGCACCTCTCCACCGCGACCCAACCCGAGCAACCTTTCAGTGTTCCTAGCGCCTAGGAGGGCGGCGGGAAACTGAACTAGCGGGCGCGCGTCAGAGCTCCCGCTCCATCGCAGGATAGCTGCGGTTCTTCACTTTGATCCAGTGCTTCTGCCGACCACCCCGGTAAGGCCGATCGCGATGCTTGGAAACGAGCCCCTCGAGACCGATGCGGATCACAGCAACGTCTCTGCCAAGTTCGCATCCAGAGCCGCCCGCGACTGACACCGCGAAAAAGAAGCCCCCGCCTGGAATGAACGGGGTGATTCAGACCGGGGCGGCAGATTACCGACTGGAGAAAGCGTGTCGGTCACCAGCAACGTCTGAGCGACCGGCCTCGTTCCTCGCGCGCATTTCGCCGAAGCGAACTTTGGTCGGGCGGTCGGACATCGCCCATCATTCCGCCGATCGCGGTCAGAGTGAAGTAGCGACGGCTGTTTGCTGGCACTGGCGAATTCACTGGCGTGTTGCGCAAAAAAATCAAAGCGCGACTGAACCTACGATATTGCGGGAAGGTTCGCGTTGTGCGTTAAATAAACACGTTGCGGACTTGCCTGCGCGAGCAGGCAACGCGACCACTCTTCCAAATCCAAATGTCTAACAAAGTCACCCCTTGAGGGAGGGAATACCTATGGCACCAGACGAACCCGATCAGACCACCCCGAGCGTGGAGCCAACCGCCGAGCCGACGCCTAGCCCGGCCATCGAGGTCGCGCCCGAGCAGGAGCCCGCCGTCTCTGCGGAGCCGGTCGAGGCCCCGGCCGTGGCCGAGCCCGAGCAGGAGCCCGTCGTCTCTGCGGAGCCGGTCGAGGCCCCAGCCGAGCCCGTGGGCGAGCCGCCGGCCGAGGGCGAGCAGTCCGCGTAACTGATTGCGAGGAAATTTGCGAACTCACCGGGCTCGGCTGCGCGGTTTGTCCGGCGGCTGAGCCCGCTTTGATGCAACAGTTCGATTTTCGATGGCCGGCGCCCGACCCAAGCCTGCGTTGCGATTTTATTGAGCTTTCCCCGCCGCCAGCAAAGCAACTGTTCGAACAATGCTCGTTTGCGGACAGTTGGGCCGCCAGCGTGACGACTGCGTTTTGGTGATGCCGAGGTCGGCGGGCGTAGCAGCCTGCGACTTCAAAACCGGATTGCGGTTGCCCTTGCCGGTGTCGCGCTCACCGCGTTCTGCCATCTCCTGCAACAGTTGGCCGCCGCGCCGTTCGGCCTGCTCGCGGATAGAAGCCGAGCGGTCAGCGATAGCCCATGCCGACCGGCTTCCGGTCCAGTTGAAGTCCGGCCGCACGCGCCGCGCCTGCCGCAGGCCTTGCAGATGAAGCGCTCCTCAATATCGGACAGGCGCACCTCATCCGGCCAGCAATCGGCGCTCAGGGCCGTCCAATGGCCGCAACGGTAGTCGGCGCAACAGATCAGGACGCCGCGCACGCCCATCTCGCGCATCTGGCCGATGGTGATCTTGATAGGGCGGTGACCGGGCGGTGTGCGGTCCTCGCGGCGACTAGGCTTCATGCCGCGATCAAAGCGCGGACGTAGGCACGTCGCAAATTATCGATTCGTCGTGGGTCGGCGCTGCGGCGAGCTACTGCCTGTCGCGTGTGGATAACCGAGCGTGCACGGAGAAGGGCTCCAGCGGGTGCTCGCTGGAGCCCTCTTTCCCCCGGTCTAATTCATCTTCTTGGGCTTGTTGGCGATCAGCTTCGGCAGGTATTGCAGCGCCTCGCTGTCGCGCCCGCGGAAATAGTCGATAGCCCGGTTCGGGAGCCATTCTTCGCGGAAGTGCTTCCTGAAGCTTGGCAGGAGAGCTTCGGGATATGCCTTGGCTTGCACGCGCCTGCCGTCCTCGTAGACATGGGGATAGGTTGGCAAGGCGTCGGTATCGATACCGTGTTCGTCCCGCAGCCATTTGCAGTACATTCGCCCATGCGAGATATCGGGGACCATATCCTCGGGCAGGGTGTAACCCATCATCTCCATGGGGGCGATGAGCATCTGCGTCATCTCGGTCAAGATCGAGAAGTGGCCCACGGGAACGTTCTGGTGATTAGCGACATACCGGCGGAGGTGGTACGGGACCTCGATCCGGGAAGTCGGCGCAGTTCCCGACATCCAGTCGTAGACCCACTGCGACACCTGCACGGCGAACTTGGCCGAGAGCCACTGCGCCAGATGAATGGCGACCTGAGGGTGGACCCAGGTGCCCTGATAGCGAATATCACCGCCTTTCATGGACTGGATCATCTCCGAACCGGGAATTCCCGTTTCGGCGGCTAATGCCTCAACGAAGGCGGTCGTAGCCGAGAGCCGGCGATAATCGAACCATTGTTTACCGGCCGCCTGGCACATGGCTGTGGCGTTGATGTAGCCGTCTTTCGGGCGTTGGTAGATGATCCCCCCTTGAACTGGATGCGGGATCAGATCGAAGTGCTGCTGCACGACGCATCTCCTGTGTGATGCGCCACGAATCGCTGGACATTCAGTCCTGCCGCTGTACAACAGCCCTTGTTAAGGGGAGGCCGTTGCCACAGCTTCGTGGCTTGGGTTTCAAATTTGAAGGGCGGTACCCGTTGGCGCGGGGCCGCCCTTCGGCTTTTACGTACACAAACTGAGACGAGAGCAGTTGCCGCAGCGTTCCTTGACGCCCGTCTCGAATCAGCGTGAGCACATGACGATCATTGGACACCCGGGTGCCTTCTCGGCGCAACGCTCTACGTCGGCACCGGGTGAGTTACGAACAGGCACCCGCCTGTATTTTGTGCGAATCTAAACCCGCGCCTGCTAATTTCCAGCAAATGTCGCCCCGCCACAACATCCGTCCATTACCGGGGGCGTTACTGCCATCACATCGATTTTGTGCCGGATAGGCCGCCGGCTATTCGCCGGGTTGGAATTCGGCGCTGCGCATCTCGCGCTTCACCTTCTCCCACTCGCCTTTCAAGACTGCGCGTCCAGCGTCCATCAGTGGCTCGTTCAAGGATTGGCGATCTGCGCTCTTCTCGAGATGATAGATCTCATCAGTGATGTCCCAGAGCTTCTTCTGAACTTCGTCATCCTTATTGAGCAGAAGATCGAGTTGAGTGCCCAGCAAAACGATCTTTTCTAGCTCCTCCTCATTGGCACTGCGGCGCACCTTCCTCTCCTCGACATCGGCAATGGCCGCGAGAGCTTCATCGTCCTGTAAATTCATCAGGATGGCATGATACTCGGCGAGCGTATTCCGCAGGTTGTCCATCCAAGATATCCGTAGCTTCGCGATTTCTCGAAACCCTGCGGTCTTCGCGGTCAACATTGCGGCATCCGCTGAGGTCTGACTCGCTGCCGCCTGCCTTTTGCCGATGCGCAACGCAACCAGCGGGCCGCCGACACCGCTGATCAAAGCGAAGATCGCAGCTAGGATTGCGGCGACCGCTTGCGGGTTGTTGAGTATGTCGACGAGAAGGTGGTCAACCTTGAAAGCGTCATCGTAACAGTCGAGGCGACGCGCAGCATCTAGGATGGTTTTGCAACTTTCTGCCTGCGCTCCTGTCGTCCAGCATGCAGCCAAAAACCAAACGGCTATTCTGACCATTGCGCAGCCCGCCTTCGAATCATTAGCTGCCCTTTTTCTTGCAACCGGAGGGCGAGCGCAAGGGGCGCAGGATCAGGACAGGGCGGCACGGCCGGCGGCAGTGATACTGTACTCAACTTCACCTGAATCAAGCGGGTCACCCTCGACAAGCCCGAGATCGACTAGCCGGGTGACGAGTTCATGGTCGAAGAGTGGCGGGCTGATCCATGATTCGGAAGCCAGCCGTCTCAGGAAATCTCGCTCGGTCGCAGTTAGGTCCATTCGTTACTGCGTCAGGTGTACCAGGAAAGCCTCGCACGCATTTTTGGCTTCGGCGAAGGTCTTGAAGGGAGACCCAGCAATTTTGATTGCCGGCCTGTTCAGGTGGATGGGCCGCCACGAGGCAATGAAGCCGGGCTGTCCGTGAAGCCCGGGACCGGTACGGCTTTCATTGCTGATCACGAACGAAAATCCGTCGCTGCTCGCCATCCATATTTCGAGCTCGTCCCGTGAGGTATCAACGCGAGTAAAGTGCAGGGCCAAATCACCCCCCACATTCTTACTCGTCATAAAGTGTCACGGGTGCAGGCCGGGCGCATTTACCTGCGCAAATTCCTGACGATCGCACAGAAAGCGCAACCGCCAGCGGCTGGCAGTGCACGCACGCCGACTGAGGCGGTGAACACACACACACAAGGCCCTAGCGCGATCTGCGCTGGGGCCTATTTTTTGCCTATGCGGTTTCAGATTTATATCCTGGATGAATGGGGCAATGCCCTCCAGTTCATTGAGCTTTCTCGAGCCATCGGATGCCGACTAGCGCGGGGGCTTGGCCCCACGCTCTCGACCGACGGTTCACGCTGGCGGGCCTTCGACTGGGTGAGGCTCGCTGTCCTGTTCTGAACGAAACCTCCGGGAAGGGCGTTAAGAATTATCACCGCGCGGCCTCTGGCATTTATCGGTGATGAAAGCGCCTATCTGCGCTCCCGCCTCCTCGAACGGAATGGAGAAGCGGAAATGAAGCGTCTCCGTTTCACTCACGAACGCCTCGTCACCGAGGCAAAACGGCTTCGCGAGAAGGCCAAGTTGCTTCCCCCCGGTGTCGATCGGGAGGCTCTGCTTCGCAAAGCCAGGTTAGACGAAATGGTCGCTCATATCGACAAGTGGCTTAATTCGCGAGGTCTAAGACCGCCGACATGAAACCGGGAATGCGAACGGACGTTGAGCCTCATGGATGACAAAGAGCTGGAAGCCCGTAGTGAACAAGCGCTCGTCGTTGTGGCCCTCAGTACGGCAACGCTGATCGCGGGCGTTACTCTTTTAATATCTCAATTGTAATGCCGCATCAGTTGCCGGCCTCTCCGTTGATCACCGAGCTATGAAGCGAATATCATTTTGTCTCCGCCATTGCTGACGGATCGCACATCGAACCGGACGGGCTTCTTCCAGATCGCAATCCGTTTAGCTTCCGCAATTGCATCACCCTCGTTGAGGGCCTTAATCGGCAAGGAATCGCAAGCGAGACCGCCGGGCTTCCTGACGTCGGGAAAATAACAATCCATCATGAAATGAGACATGGGGAAGCTCGCTAACCGTGCTCGCTGATCAGTTGCATGATCGCACGATTCGGGCGGCCTGCCGCGAGACGTGCATGACCAGCATCCGGCCGTGCTTCACTTCATGGATCCAATCCGCCCCGTCGGGGACCTGTTTGCCGGCGGTCGCCAAGCAGAGCTCGTGCGCCATACGCATAAGCCGGAGATAGGGATTTGCTGATTATTTTGCGAATCGAGGAACGCGCCGGAGCTTAGGCCGTTCTGGAATTGCTCCGATTTAGGTCTCCCCAAGTCCTCTCGGAGCGCAATGACAACAGCAATGGCGGCCTCAGCATCTGGCAGTCTGGGGCCGCTCTTATTCGGGCAGAAGACCGCGAAGTGAACACGTTCTGTTCTTTTACAACCGTGCGCGCACATTCAGGTTGTGTCGTCGCGAACGAAAGAAGCTCGAACCGCGGCGGGTTTGACGTTCGGCGGTGAGCTTCATGAGCCAGCCCTAGGGCTTGGGAAGATGTTCCCTGGAGGATGGCCCGCGCCTACCACAGATCTTTGGGTACTGGTTTTGGCGAATTAGGATTCTCAAGTGTTAATGTTTGGGCCCTGCTAGAAGGCGTAGAATTGCTTTGCCTCCCGGGCTAACGCCCCTCCAGCCTTGGCTCCGGGAGACCAGGCGGCCCTACGGAGCTCCCGGCAAAGTGGGGTCGCTGCTGTATAAATGATCGTCCAACGCGCGCACAAGGGAGTGCGTGTCATGCACCTTCAGACATTCAGGGACGACCGCCACTCAAGGCACTTCGACTTGATCGGTGGAAAACGACACCGCTGGTCAATTGACCTGGTCACGGCAACGGCTGCGGCCATCCTAGCGGTAGGCTTCGCGTGTGCCCTTGTGGCCCTATGGGTTCGCTAGCGGCGCGGCCGAGCACCAACCACGCACCGCTGGACTCTTGACGGCGTGGCGCCGGCCGGAATTGATCCGCGGCCATGGGGCGGCATCAGCACGTCATCGACGAGCTCAAAAAGTTCGAACGGCTCTGCCTGGATCTGGCGGACGATAGCGCTTTGCCCGAGGAGCGCGCCGACTTGCGGTCGCTCGCGATCAACAATCGATTGGGCACGGCCATCGGCGGCCTAGGAGCGCCAGCAGACTTCGATACCGGACAACGGACTCAGACCTGGCTGGCGTAAGTGCTGAACCGGTCGCCTTGGTCGGCGGTCGTTACTGGCATCACCTCCAGCAGGAGCGGCCGACCGATGAGGCAACTGATCCAGAATTTCAAGACCGGCTCTAAGTTGGGCGAGCTGACCGGTGTTGCGCTTCCACAGGCCTAGCGGAGCACGGGGCCTTCGAGCCGGTTTCGAAATAGTTGTTTGATGCCGGCGACACTGACACGGACGACGTTCTACAGGCGGGTTCATCGACGTCGCGGCGCGAATTGCTTCCACTCGATGCGCGCGATATGGAGGTGGCGCTCATCGCCGAGCCGCGGCCTGTACAAGGGACGCTGATCGACGCCGCGAGCCGGCGGCATGTCCCGGAAATATTTCGTGCCGTTGAAGCGCTCCGGCACAAACGGCAGGGAAATTCTCGAGTAGCGAACCTAGCGGTTGGCATTCGCGATCGGCAGTACCCGAACCATGCGTTCCATGGACGGGCAACGTGGTCCCGTCTGCCAATGGCAATGGCCCGTCGGATTCGCAGCGCGCGCCCGTGGTACTTATTTCGAGGCGGGAGGAGGCGGGGGCGAAAGCGCATGGGCGGGCCGCAGTTCGGCTCGCGGACGCTGAAGCCGCTGCGTTTTTTCAATGAACAGTGATGGACCCAAAAATGGACCCAAATCGAATTTAGTAGGACGTTTTGCGCGGGGCGGCTCGTTCGGAATAAGCCGTAAATATCAGTGTCTATTGCGTTATTTTGGTGAGCGCGCTGGGGCTCGAACCCAGGACCCCGTGATTAAAAGTCATGTGCCAGCACCAATATCCGCGTTGGTCCGACCTCCCTTGAAAAAGCACACTTATTCGGTTTGCAGCGTTGAAACGCAGGCCGCAAAGTCCATGCCTGTTTGGTGAGGGGGACCGGTGTGTCCGGTGGGACAGTCGCGACGAGCTTGACCAAATCCCACGGGCCCTTGGATTCCTCGGGCGTCTTCACCTGAACCAGATAGAGATCGCGTACCATCCGCTGGTCGTCGTCGGATGCGGCCGTTTTGCGTATAGGCATCCACAACGGGAGTAACCCTCATCTTCGCCATGACGGTCGGACCGTCATCTGAATCGGCGTCCTTGACGGCCTGGAGATAATGTCGCACGGCCGAATAGACACCCGCCTGGATCTGCGATGGCATGGCGTTCCGCAGAGCATAAAAAGCGTCGGAGAAGCGGCGAGCGGCCGGCGAGGCGTCCTCGAAGAAGCTGGTCAGGATGAGATCGCCGCGTGTGGCCTTTAAGCCGACCGCGTGAATGTCGACATTCTGAAATGACATGGGCACGATCTTCATGCCTTGGGCGGCCAGCCCGAATTCTTCGGCCTGCTTGATGGCCGTGGCATTGTCGCCGGCGACATTGAGGGCCAGGATCTTGGCGCCGAATGACTGCGCCTGCAGCAGGAATGAGCTGTAGTCGGGCGTCCCGAGCTGCGCCTTGACGCTGCCGGCGACCATTCCTCCGAGTTCCGCAATCCGTGCCCGCGCCGTCGCCTCGACGGAATGTCCGAACGCATAGTCGCCGGTGATGAAGAACCACGGCTCCTTGCTTGACTGCATGATGCCCGAGACGAGCGCGGTCGCGGTGGAGTAGGCGTCGTGCGTCCATTGCACGCTGGTCGGCGCGCAAGCTTCATCGGTGAGCTGGTTGGCGCCCGCGCCGGAGATCAGAAAAACGTGGGCGTTCGCGCGCACGAGCTCCTGTACTGCGAGTGCCGCACCGGAGCTGCCGCCATCCGCAATCGCCTGGACGCGGTCGTTGAACCATTTGCGCGCGAGCGAAGCCCGCAACGTCCGGCTTGTTCTGATGGTCGGCCTGCAAGATCTCGATCGGCTTGCCATTGATCCTGCCGCCGAATTCGTCCGCAGCCATCCGCGCCGCTTCAACTGAACCTGGTCTCATGGCGGTTGCAAAGATGCCGTTCATGTCCGTGAGTACGCCGATGCGAATGGCCTCGCCCTTGATCTCGGCGTGGGCAACTGAGCCGGTGAGAATGAGAGCGAGTAGCAACGCAAGCGTGGATTGTGTGAGGTGGCCGGCCATGTCGTTTCCTCGATCTGTTGTTGTGAGAATTTTTCCCGTCGTCGGTCGCGACGTTGTTCCGAGAGGCCGCTATGCGGGCTCGGTGATCACCGGATTGCGCAGTGTCCCAATGCCGGAAATTTCGACTTCCACCGTGTCCCCTGCGCGCATCCACAACGGCGGCGTGCGCTTCAGGCCGACGCCGCCGGGGGTGCCCGCGACGATCACGTCGCCGGGGATGAGCGGACAGATTGTCGAGACGTAGGCGATCAGCTCAGGGACCGCGGTGATCATGCGATCCGTGGTCGTGTTCTGCACGACGTTACCGTTGAGCCTGGTCTGCAGCGTCAGCTCGGATGGATCCGGGATCTCGTCCGTGGTCACAAACCAGGGCCCAAAGCTGCCGCTCTCGGCAAAGGTCTTGCCGGCAAGAAATTGGCTGGTGTGGCGTTGCCAGTCTCGGACGCTGCCCTCGTTGTAGCAGGCATAGCCTGCGACATGCTGGAGTGCGCGGCTTGCCGGGATGTGCCGGCCGGTCTTGCCGATGATCACAGCTAGTTCACCCTCATAGTCAAAATTGTCACTGACCTTCGGCTTCACCAGCGGCTGCTCATGTCCGACCTGGCTGGATGCAAAGCGAGCGAAGAGCGCCGGCTTTTCGGTCACCGCGCGGCCCACCTCGGCTACATGATCGCGATAGTTGAGCCCGACGCAGATGATCTTGTCAGGATCGGGAATGACGGGCGCAAAGGAGATCTTGTTCAGGGGATGATCGGGACGGCTCAACGCCACGATCTGTGCCGCATCCGCCAGCCGATCCGCTTCGAGCAGCTTGCGCAGGGTTGGGCAGCCTTCGCGCGCGAGGCGAGCGCCAAGGTCCACGACGCCATCGTCCTTGAGACCGCCGTAGCTCGATCGGTCGTCCACTGTAAAAGAAAGCAGTATCATAACTAATCCTTCAACATTCCGAAGTGGGTCAGGCCGCACTCGGCACATCAGCAGAGGCGCACGCTGTTGCGACCAGCAGGTCGAGTTCGGGATCGGTTCGCGCCGCACCGCTCACATAGCGGTCGGGACGGATCAGCGCGGCGTGCACGTTGTGCTCTCGGAGCCAGTGCGGAATATCTGCTGCGACCTCACTGCTCAGCACGTCCATTCCGGCCTGCGTGAGCGCCGCACAGGCGCGCGCGGAGAGCGCGGCGGGTCTCTCGATCAGCAGGACAGGGGCGTAGCCGGTTCGATCGTCGCTGCGGCGGCCATCGGTCAGCATAAATTGCGGGGCAAGCTCTCCGGCGAGCGGAAGCGCGTCAATCGCGAGGCCAGGCCCGAGCAAGGGCTTGCGCACCTCCAGCTTGAGCGGCGCATTCTCGCGCGCTTGGCCAGGCGACAGACCGGCATCCATGGCCTTGGTGTTGATCACGCTGCCGAGGCGGATCGCGAGCTCGATGAACTCGCGGACATGGGGCGAACGCTCGCTCTGATAGCTGTCGAGGAGTCTCGGATTGGCACGCTCGGCAATGACCTCGCCAAGCTTCCAGGCGAGGTTCGCGACGTCGCGGATGCCGGCGCACATGCCTTGGCCCAGGAACGGCGGCGTCTGGTGTGCGGAGTCGCCGGCGAGCAGGAGGCGTCTGTAGCGCCATCGCTTGGCGATGGCCGAATGGAAGGTATAGACGGCGGCGCGATCGATCTCGGCGTCGTCCGGCGAGATCCAGCGGGACAGCAGCTCCCAAACCTTCGCGGGCTGCGTGATCGTCTGAGCATCCTCGTCCGGATGCACGGTGATCTCCCAGCGCCGGCGCTTTCCTGTGCCGCGGATGTAAGTCGCTGGCCGGCGGGAATCGCAATGCTGGATGCTGTGGTTGCCGAGATCGGGCCGCTCGCGCTCTAGCAGAGCGTCGATCACCAGCCAGCGCTCGTGAAAGCCGAGATCGTCCATGCCGGACCCGATGAAGCGCCGCACCAGCGAACGGGCTCCGTCGCAACCGACCACGAATGCCGCGCGGACCTCCGAAATTTGCCGATTTGTGAGATTCTCATAACGCACGCGCACGCCGCGGTCGTCCTGATCGAGCGCGAACACGTCGCAGCAGTTGCGGAGCTCTACGTTGGGCCAGCGCCGCAGGCCGTTGATCAGAATGTATTCGAGATCGGGCTGGTGAAAGCGATAGCTGAGATGCCAGCCCATCGCCGTGAGCTCTTGGAAATCGCGGCAGCTCGACGACTGGAGCCAGATAGCGACCCGCCTGCTTGGCATGCAGCAGGTCGACCGCGGCCGCGCGATCCGCGCGTTCCGCATGGATGACCGCAAGCAGCGGCTGATCGTGGACGGCAGCAGCGACGCCGGCCTCGGTGTGATGGGCTGGGAAGTACCGACCAGTGCGGACCTCGACCGCCTTGCTGCCCGCCTGGAGGACGCCGGCGTCAAGGTCAGGCACGGTTTGCGCGCGCTCGCTGATGAGCGCCACGTCGGCGAGTTGATCTCGTTCAGCGATCCCGCCGGCAATCCGCTCGAAGCATTCTGCAAGCCCGACCTTGCCTCCCAGCCGTTCCGGCCGGGACGGCCGATTTCGGGCTTTCGCACCGGCGCGCTGGGGATGGGCCATGCCGTGCTCAATGTCGAGGATGTCGAGGCGCTGCTGCCGTTCTACCGCGACGTGCTTGGATTCAAGGTGTCGGACTTCGGCCTGAAGCCCTATGGACTCTATTTCTTCCACGTCAACGGCCGCCATCACAGCTTCGCCATGGTCGGCTCGGGCAAGAAGGCGATGCATCATTTCATGGTCGAGGTCGGTAGCCTGGATGACGTCGGCCAAGGCTATGACGTTGCTCAGTTAGAAGAAGGGCGCATTGGCTATACGTTGGGGCGCCACACCAACGACCACATGACCTCGCTCTACGTCAACACGCCTTGCGGCTTTCTTCATCGAGTATGGCTGGGGCGGACGGGTCATTGATCCCACGAGCTGGCAGCCCCACGAGACCTTTGACGGGCCCTCGTTGTGGGGGCATGAGCGGTTGTACATGCCGGAG
Organism: Bradyrhizobium sp. CCGUVB23; assembly: GCF_024199885.1. Lineage (NCBI taxonomy): Bacteria > Pseudomonadati > Pseudomonadota > Alphaproteobacteria > Hyphomicrobiales > Nitrobacteraceae > Bradyrhizobium > Bradyrhizobium sp. CCGUVB23. The sequence goes on along the minus strand of NZ_JANADQ010000001.1, from coordinate 921,174 downwards.
GAGCAGCGCAAGCGTCTGCGCGAGATGCGTCTGGCGGCGGCATCGCGCGGGGTGCGCGTGCCGGATCCCAGCGTGCAGCCGTTAAACTGCGCGTGGCTCGATGCGGTGATCGCGCAGGAATAATTGCCGAGTTCGGATCACCCTCCTTGGGAAAGCCAGGGAATGTTGCGTGATATCAACATCCCCTGGAGATCGTGTTAGCCTTTGGGTGCCGAGCCCTTCAAGGCATTCCATGCGGCCTGGTTGGCCTGGTCGAACGCCTTGCGGGATTCCGCGAGCGCCGCGCTCAGCACCGACCAGGACTCAGTGCCCGCCTGCCTTAGCTGCTGCACACGCGCTTCCGCCTCGGACGCGTCGGCCTTCATCTGCTTGAGAGCTGCGTCGAAGTCGCCGGTGTGGGCCGCGGCCACTTTTCCGGCCGTCTCCCGGAACTTGTCCACTGCTTCGCCCCAGGCCTTTGCCTGCGCGGCGGCGACCTGCTTGAACGTGGCCTGCTGCTGCTCGATCTGTTTGCCGGCGCTTTCGAAGTAAGTCTTCATCTGCGCCTCGAACCCGTTCCACTGCTTCTCAAGGTCCGTCTTGGCGCGCGCCCAGGCAGCTTCGCCGGCTTGCGCTTGCGTCTTCAACTGCGCCTGGAATTCGTCGCGGCGCTCCTTCAGATCGGCGACGATCTGATCGGCTTTGACCTTGGACTCGGCCTTGGCCTCGCCGGCTTTGATCTCGAACGAAGCCAGTGCGGCATCCATCTCGTCGATCCGCTCCTTGGCCCAGTTCAGATAAAAATGCATGCTGCTCTGCTGTGACATTGCCGTCTCCGTTGACTTGCTGAAGTGAAATGATCCCTGAGCTTGGCTTCGCTCGCGTTGACCTGCGTCAACCATGTCTCTGCTTGCAAGCTGCTGTGCGCCAATCAACTTGGCCCTCAAGCTGCCAGATGAGGAAAGGACATTGTCCTTTGTGGCGGGCAATTTGCTCGGGTGATGGCTGCTGCTGGCTTCGCATCACGCGCTCCGCCTCGATCGCAGCGTAGAAATCCCGCGGAGCCTTCAGCTCTGCCCCGGCGGGCAGCACGTCCTCGTTAAAGGCGTCCTCGCGCAGGCGCAAGGCCTTGGTCAGGTTCTCATCTTCGGCGAGTGCGAGAAGCGTGCCTCTCGCAACATTGCGCTCCGAACGGTTACGCCGGTGCAAGACCTCGCTGCCGTTGGATTCATCGGTCTGGTTGCTGCTTACGGTGGGAGACATAGTGTTGACGTCCGGGTTGCGAGCCCTCGACGGCATTAACGTGCCGTCGCGCGCTTCTGAAGCCGAATTGTACCGCTTTACGCGGCTGTCCAGCCGCCATCGACGGCCAGATTTGCGCCGGTGATCTGGGCAGCGTCGTCGCTGCACAGGAACAACGCGAGCGAGGCCACCTGCTCAACGGTGACGAATTCCTTGGTGGGCTGCGCTGCGAGCAGGACGTCGTTAATCACCTCATCCCTCTTCATACGCCGTGCCTCCATCGTATTCGGGATTTGCTTTTCCACGAGCGGTGTCCAGACGTAGCCAGGGCTGATGCAGTTGCAGGTGATCTTCGATCTGGCGAGCTCCAATGCGACCGTCTTGGTGAGACCGGTGATGCCGTGCTTGGCCGCGACATAGGCCGACTTGAACGGCGAGGCGACCAGCGAATGCGCCGACGCCGTGGTGATGATGCGGCCCCAACCGCGCTTCTTCATGCCGGGCACGGCAGCGCGGATGGCATGGAAGGCGGCGGAGAGGTTGATCGCGATGACCGCGTCCCACTTCTCGACCGGAAACTCCTCGATTGGAGAGACGTGCTGGATACCGGCATTGTTGACGAGGACGTCGACGCTACAAGCGTCTTCTCAGCAACGGAGACGAGATCGGCGATCTCTTTCGGCTTCGCCATGTCCGCGGGCGAATAGATTGCCTTTACCGCAAAATCGTGTTCGACTGCAGCGCGCTCCTTCTCGACGTCGGCCGGCGCACCCATCCCGTTGAGCACGATATTGGCACCGGCGCCCGCGAATGCACGGGCGCACGCAAGACCTATGCCGCTGGTTGAGCCGGTTACGACGGCCGTTTTACCCTTCAGAATTCCCATCTCGTTTACCTTATCTGTGGCTCGCAAAAAAAATCGAAGATTTTGCCAGCCGGAACGTCCTTCCGGCTTCCCGCGACGTTCTACTTAGAAGACCAGAGCTTTTTCCTCGGCCCGAAGTGAGCGTCGAACCGGTTGTTGCAGATAGTCGTGGACCACTTTCCCAAGACCGAGCGTGAGGTCTGCTCGGATGTGAACGGCGGAGACGATCTCCAGGACCGGCAACTCGGCAACGGGTGCCAGAGCGTGGGGCGTCAAGGCGAGAGCTGCCGGCCCAGCCCAGGCTCCTTTCAGCACGATGTCCTCGAGGTGGTATTCGACGAGTTCGCAGATGCGCGGACTGCCATCGACGTGAGGAATGATCTTGAGCAGGAAGTTCGGCTCGTTGAGAGCGGCGTTGACCTTCGCCAGCTCGGCCTCACGGTGCTTGTAGCCCATTGTGCCCGTTGCGATCCGGACTGGACCGTAATCCAGCGTGCCGATCAGCGTGTCGATTTCGGTACGTAAGGTCGGCTGCGCGAGCTTCTTCGGAAAACCCCAGAGCTCGCGTCCACCTGCAATGGGCCCCTCGTCGTTGAGAAACATGCAATGCGTGTAGCCGCCCTTGCGCCCGCGGAAAGAGACGGGGATGACCTGGCCGCTTTCCGTGTAATCGCCGAAGCCATTGGAGTCCGGCATACGAATGAACTCGTATTTGACGAGTGCCTCGCGGCCGTCGATTTCGAGCGGTTCGGGCACGACTGCGCGCAGCTTTGTCGCATCGGTGCGATAGGTGATGATCAGGTACTCGCGATCGGTGAACCGGTAAGGCCCCGGCGGATAGGCCGGGTTGGTGAGCGGCATCGCAAAAGCCCGTTGTTTGACATCAGTTTCACGCATTCGCATTCTCCCAAAAGGTTGGTCCGCCCAGCTACTCGCGGCCATCATGCTCAAGATCAAAGGTGAAGACGCCGTCGGGGCTGGAAGGACGAGCAAGCACCTCGGGATGACGCAGCGTGCGCAGCGCGTCGTGATAGCCAGCGCGCCAGTGGTCCTGCATCGAGAGGCGGGAAAATTCGTAGTCCTTGGAGTGGCCCTCGTGGTTCCGCGCGCGATAGATCAGGTGAACGATGTTGTAGACATTCTGGGAGACGGCCGTGCTGAGGAGCTTCACGTCCTCGTGTTCGCTGAGATCTTCGGGAAGGCGGCCTAAAAGATCAGTAAGCGCGCGACGCAGGCGCTGCGCACGCTTGAACTGGTCGGTGCTGGCGCGCGTACGGCTCGAATACTGGATCTCCTTGTGGCGAGTGACGACTTCGGCCATGTTGCGGGGAATTTGACCGCGCGCGCTCCAGAGATCGACCTGGAACGCAAGCATGTCCTGCGCGGCGCCCCAATCGATCACCCACTGCAACGGCGTATTGGAAACGAGACCTCCGTCCCAATAATGCTCGCCCTCGATCTCCACCGCTGGAAAGCCGGGCGGCAGCGCGCCGCTCGCCACGATGTGCTCCGGCCGGATCGTATGTGTCGTGTTGTCGAAATAGACGAAGTTGCCAGTTCGCACGTTCACCGCACCCGCGCTAAAGCGCGTCGTTCCTGCGTTGATGCGATCGAAATCGATTAGTCGTTCCAGCGTGGTCTTGAGCGCACCAGTGTCGTAAAAGCTGGTGGCATCGCTCGTTCCATCGGCGTGAAGCCAGGGTAGAAGGGGGCGCGCGGAGAAAAATCCGGTTGCGCCGCATGCCGCGGCAAAGCCCGCGCTCATCTGGTTGATGAGATTGCGCGTATTGTCGCTTCGCGTCCAATCGAGGAGGGGTCCGCCGGACCAGTTCCACGGGCCCGTCGACGTCACCTGCGCCCAGAACTCACGCAGTCGCTCGACCCGGGCTTCGGGCGGATTGCCGGCAATGATGGCAGCATTGATGGCTCCGATCGAAATGCCGGCAACCCAATCGGGGTGGATATCGGCTTCGGCCAGGGCGTCGTAGACGCCGGCCTGATATGCTCCGAGGGCGCCGCCGCCCTGCAAGAGCAGAGCGATGCAATCAAAGGGTAACCGCCGCTGAGCGGGTGTGAGGTGAGGCCGAGGTTGGAAGTTCATGACGGGCGTGCTCTTGAGTTTGCAATGGCGCGAGGCCGATGATGTCGGCTGATCGGATACGAGAAGATCGTCTGAGGTGCTGAGCAGGAGATAACTAAAGCGACCACTCCCTGAGTGGTTTCGCGCGCGTCACTGCTGCTGGCGACTCCACCTCATGTGGCTGTTTGCCGTCAGTTTGGGGCTTCGCGCCGATATGCAGAGGTGGCCGGCCGACAGCAGTGCAGGCAGATTTGCCGTGGCGCGGGTGGTCAGTTGCCGAATCGGGCAGCGGATGGCCCGGTGGCGCATCTGGAAGCAAGCTCGCGCATGCAAGCGTGGCGACCAGGGCGAAGCTCAGGCATGCGAGCCGCGGCTCCGGTCTCAACCGACCGGCCAGATTTCGAACGACGGACACAGGTTGACCTCAGAAAGAAAATATACCGTATAGTTTATTTATTAGTCCGATAGGGTGCTAAAGCAACTCACAAGGTCGTGCGTTGGTCGGTCGTGTCACCGTTCGAGCTGGGGCGACGCCTGCTTTCCGACTTTGGGCGGCTCGAGCATGACCTCCTTCAGGCGATCGCCGCTGGCGACGACGATCACGAAGTTCAGTTTGCCGTCCTGCTTTATCAGTCCTCCGGCCAGCGCGTTGCCTTCGGCGGCCTTTTCGGCGACCCTCACGGCATCCGACAGCTCATGCTTGATCCACTTCAAGGCGATGATGTTGGAGAGGTCTTCTCGATCCAGCTCCTTCAACGACGAAGCAACTTCCTTATTTGTCACGCTTCCGGTGTTCGCATCTATGACGTTTTCCCAGACCCGCTCATTCTTCACTGTGCGCACGCGATAGACGGATGGACCGGATGTCTCGAAGCTGACGTCCGCGGTCTTCGAGCCCTCATGCAGGTGCTCGGCGATCGCAATCGCCTGGCTGAGTGGCACCTGCGTCGCCCGAAATTGCTCGAGCACGCGACGAATCGCCTTCTCCTCGCTCTCGCTCTGAGCGACTGCGCCTCGACTTTCGGCGTCCACAGGCGCGTGGTTAACCTCGGCGGCCGCGCCGGTCGCGGCGAGCGTGGCAGACATTAGCAGGACGGCGAATAGGAGCTTCTTCGGCATTGGTAAGTCCTTGGTTTCAGCCACTAACGGTGACGAGTTAATTGACGTGAGGGGACGAGAAGGCATTGAGGCAAGAACCGCGCTCGCGGCTCCAATGGCACCAGCCGACAGCGCTATCCAACTTCGGACCACGAACGGATCGTCGCGGCTTCCCTTTCCGTGACTGAGTGGGCTTGTGCTCTGCTGCCGAGCTGAGCTCGCCGCGCCTCCTGTCTGGACCCGTCGGATGGGTAGCAGGCGGTCTCAGCTCCGCCATGCTTTCGCGGAGGCGTAAGTTAGTCGGTGCCGTGGCGCGACTACTGTCGGCGACATCGGTGTGCCCGGGCAGACCCGGCGGCTGGGCGGCATCGACCACAGCCGCGCCCGGGGTCTGCGAGAGAGCCGCGGCGATTGCGTTGTCCGCGAACACCGCGACGGGCTGGTTGGTGTCGATAATGACCGCTTCTGGTTGCTTCGCATCGGAATGGATGCGGATCGGCGGGAGGACCGGGTCCGATTCTGCGAACCTGCCGGGCAGTGGCGCGGGAAGTACCCAATCCGCTGCCAGCAGCAGCAACAGCAACGCTCCCCCGACCGAGAGAAAATAACTCCGCAACGGAAGTTCGGCCTCGACCAAACTGCTCGCGTGCCGCGACAGAACGGATTTCCTGCTCATGACAGCTGGTTCCCGACGGTAAAATGAACGTGGTTCATGGTCAGATGCTCCAGGGTCGGGGATGTCTGCGTGCGAGTGCGGCATCGACGTAGCCACGCTCGTCAAGCCATTCTCTTGGGCAATAGACGGTCGCCGCCGGGTCGATCGTGCATCCATCGCGCGCGAGAGCCGATCGAGTGCCCGTGAGCCCCGTCCAGATTTCACGTCCGCTGGTCGGATCGGTTTGGATGACGTCGAAGACTACAGTGTAGTTCAGCATGTGGGATCTGGGCCGTAATCGTCAGGCAGCGTGCCGCGCAACTTCGTCGACGTCCTCGAGCTCCACTCCCCTGCGCACGAGCTCTGACTCGATCATGTCGAATACGCATTCGACCGGTGCCAGCCAGAGGGTGACCCCGCAGATGATGCAATCGCGGACGAGCAGTAGCGCCGATGTCATGCGACGGCCCTCCGTTTGCCAGCGTCTGCCAAGGCTGGCGGCTCGCGGTCGACGAGCGCATGTACGCAGGCGAGTAGTGAAATCGCGATACCCAGCAGCAGGCTCACACCTACGAGAAACAGCGCGACCATGAGGTTGAGGGACGCGACCGCAAGTCCCGGCCAGGGATTTTCCCTCGCAAGCGACAACAACAAGGTTGACATTTCCGAGCTCCTAAATACACTATACCGTATAGTGCATATACAGCCCGCGCCCCCGTGCCTGTCAAGTGAGCAAACTCACAAGCGTGTGTTCGGGCGAGGGATGGCGGGGATTGCGGAGCCTGAGGCTGCGCTTCTCGATCGAAAATGGCTGCGTGAAGCAGGGAAAGGTTCGCTATGTTCAAGTCCGCCTTCGTTTGCACCGTGGTGGTGCTGGCCTCGCTCAACAGCGCAGGTGCCTTCGCACAGGAAGAGCGCGGGACGCCCGAGCAGAGGGCAGCCTGTACCCCGGACGCGTTCCGATTATGCGCCAGCTACATCCCAGACCCGACGCGGGTAGAGACCTGTCTGAGGCAACGAAAGTCGGATCTCAGCGAGGCCTGCCGATCGGTGTTCGAGCAGGGTGCGGCCGCTGCCGCGGTTAAAGCCAGATAGTGAGACGTGTGCCCGAAGCGGCGGATAGACCGTTTCTCGGCAAAGTCGCCGCGATTCTCGGTCCTGTCGGGCACCAAACAAGGATGAGCGCCATGAGTACAATGTATGTTCCTGCCTTGGCCGCCTTCGGCGGCTCAGCTTTTGGGGCAGTCTCGACAATCATCAGCGGGTGGATGACAAGGCGCCGGGCCCTGCGCGAGCGCCACCATGCCCATGCCTTCTCGAAGCGCGAAAAGCTGTATCGTAGCTTTATCGAGGAGGCCTCGCGACTTTACGCCGACGCGCTCGTCAGCGACCGATCCGAGATCCCTGCGCTCGTGCATCTGTACGCGCTGATTGGTCGCATGCGTATCTTGTCCAGCGATGAGGTGGTTCGCGCGGCAGAGCGGGTAGGCCGTCTGATCGTCGAAGCCTACCTTGCCCCGAACAGATCATTCGTCGACTTGCCCAGTTTCATGGAAGAGATGGACCCGTTGCGAGAGTTCGGAGAAGCTTGCAGGCGCGAACTGCAGATCATTCCGTCCCGCTGAGGCCAGACGTGATGAAACGACAGCCAGCGCCTCGGAACAGTTCGTCTAGTCCGCATCGACGCATCATTGATGCGGCGGTTTGTTCATACCGCGACTTCGGATACAGGAAGACAACGGTGGCCGATGTCGCGCGAGGAGCATCGATGTCTTCGGCCAACGTCTATCGGTTCTTTGTCTCAAGGCGAGCCCTTGAAGAGGCCGTCGTAGCGGAACTGCTGGAGGAGACACTCATGGCAGCTGCAACAGCGGTTCGCAGGGATGCCTCGGTTTTGCAGCGGCTAGGCGGTACCTTAAAGGCATGGTCGCAAGTGCATGAATTTCGGGCGGCGAACGACACCAGATTGCACGAACTGGTGGCTGCTGCGGTGGCTGCCAATTGGCCGGTTACTCTTGCCTACGCCGACAAGGTCCACGGAGTGGTGCGGTCCATCATCGTTGCTGGACAAGCCAGCGGTGAGCTTCGACCGGGCAGTCCGACGGTGCTGACATGCTGTTTGCTGAAAGCGATGGATACCTATGTCAACCCGTCACAGACCAGATCGTTGACGGTCCGGCCAACCTTCGAAGATATGATGAAGTTTTGCATGGGCGCGCTCCGCTACGGAATGCCCCTCCAATTGGTGGATGTGCAGCCTGATCTACGTCGAGCGACGGTCTACCAGAGCTAATCGGCCTGCCGGCTCATGGCGTCCAGTCTGCCTCACAAGCTGCGAGAAAAAAGCCGACGCGTTCGCGCATGAAAGTGGGCAGCTCCTTTTTCAAGTCTTTCGGTGGTTCGCCCACCAGAGACCGAAACAGCATCGGAAGCAGAATCAAATCCAGGAAGATCTGAGCGGTGACGAGGCTTCGCTTCCCGCTAAAGGGACCTTTGGGTGAGCGCGAGAGCCTCTGGGTTGCTTCGCTCAAAAGCCGGGAAACGGCGCTTACGGAGCGATCTCGCGCGGCGTCGTGCACGTTGCGGCTCAACTCTGGGAAGCGCTGCGCCTCGGCAATCGTGGCGCGAACCATGCCAAGGGATTCCTCAATCACCCTTTCCACGATTGCCGTGCCAAGGCTCATGAGCTTGTCATGGAGCGTGCGGCCTTCAGGAGTGAAGCCCTCGAAATCCGTCAACCCGCTAATGGTGCGGGCTACGACCGCCGCGAACAGCGCTTCCTTGCCGGGGAAGTGGGCATAGATCGTCGGCTTGCTCGCGGGAGCCATCTCGGAAATGTCGTCGATGCTGGCGCTTCGATAGCCCTTCTCGAGAAACAGCTGCTGGGCCGCATCGAGAATGCGGGTCTGCGCGTCGCCGGCAAGATCCTTGGGCGGCCGGCCCCGCTTCGGGCTGTTGGTCTTCTTCACGTGTCGATCTCCCAATCACGAGGCTGTGCGCGTCTGCTTCCGACTTGACACGGGTGTTGGAAAAAGGCAAGAAAAAGAAAATATACGGTTTAGTATATTTAGGTGCTGCGGCCGTTTCCCTGGCGGCATCGGCGGCTGCTCCGGATGGTCGGGGGCGCAAAGGGTAGGCGTTCGGCCCGATCATCCGAACCGATTGTGGAGATTGTCGTGACTGTGTTCACCCCAGACCCGCCGGCTTTGCAGGAAGGTGCCCTGCTGCGCGAGCTGCATCACAGGGTCTCCAATGGAGTAGCCTCGGCCATTAGCTTGGTCTCTGCCGCGGCCATCCGAGTCGACGGACCGGAGGCCAAGCATGCCTTAAGCGACGTCGTCGAACTGCTGCATGGCTACGCCGACGTGCACCGGGCGCTGGCGATGCCGGGAGGCGAGACGCTACTCCAAACGGCGACCTATGTCCGCAAACTGGGCTGCGCCATGCGAAGGGCGCTCCTGGATCGAATGGACATTCGGCTTGCATTTGCAACCCAGTCTCTCGCGCTTCAACCGGAACGTTGCTGGCGGATTGGCCTGATCGTCCATGAACTCGTGACCCATGCTGCAAGGCACGCCTGTTTCGACGGGCGTGCCGGACAGATCAAGATCAAGCTGACGCGCATCGGTGCCCTGGCGAATTGCGTGATCGTGGATAACGGCTCGCGGTCCGCGCGGGACGCCTCGGACCGTGAATTGCGAATTGCCAAGGACCTTGCCAGAGCCCTCGGTGGTCGAATCGAGCAGGGGTTCGGCGCGGAGTTCACGTCGGTCGTCCTATCCTTCCCGCTGACCGAGCGCGAGCGAAGGGCGAACTCGACGATTGCGACGCGCCAGGTGAAGCCCCGGCGCCGGACGCGAGCGATTGCTTCGATTGCCACAAAGCTCGTTGCAAGAGCGATCACTCCCGATCACGGCAGCTGCATTGTTGCAAGCCAACCCGAACCGAAACTTTCTCGCCAGCACGGGGGCGAATTGGCTGTTCCGCGCCAGGCCCCTGATGTGCTGGGCGAGTTGTTGTCACCTTCCCATCGCACGGACGCGCCATGACATTCCAGGCTTCCAATAATACCCGCAACCTTCGATCTCGAGGTGCGTCGAAGGCTCTCGTCGTGGCGGTCGCGCTTGTCGCAACCGCGCTGGGCGGCTGCAATGACCACGCCGCACCGACGAGCAGCCGCGCAGCGATTGTCCGCACGGCGGTCGTGCAGCCGCGGGAACGGCAGGCCTCCCTCACGTTGACCGGCGAGGTCCAGGCGCGCTTCCATGCCGATCTCTCGTTCCGCATCAGTGGCCGCGTGATTGCGCGCATGGTCGATGTCGGCGCGCACGTTAACGCAGGCGAGGTCCTGGCGCTTATCGATCCGGCGGAGCAGCAGGCCGATGTCGATGCCGCGACTGCGGCAGTGGCGTCCGCGGAAGCTCAATTGCGTGTGGCGAAAGCTACCTTCGAGCGGCAGAAAGCGCTGATCGCAAGCGGCTTCACCACCCGCACGGTCTACGATCAGGCACAGGAAGGCTTGCGAGCTGCGGAAAGCGAGTTGGAGGCGGCAAAAGCGCAGCTTGGCACGTCGAGGGACGCGCTTGGCTATACCACATTGCGCGCCGAGGCGGAGGGCGTCATCACCGCACGCAACCTGGAGGTCGGCCAAGTGGTGCCGGCGGCGCAACCCGTATTCTCGCTGGCGCACGACGGAGAGCGGGATGCCGTCTTCGACGTCTACGAATCCGCCTTCCTTGGCCAGACCGCCAGCCGCAACGTCGTGCTGGCGCTGCTCTCCGATCCAAGCCTGACGGCGATCGGGCAGGTCAGGGAAGTCTCTCCGGCCGTTGACGCGAAGAGCTCCACTATCCGCGTCAAGGTGTCGATCCCGGATCCGCCGGCCGCGATGACGCTCGGCAGCGCCATCGCAGGAACGGTGAGGGCCGTGCCGCAGCAGCAGATTGCGCTGCCCTGGAGCGCATTGATGGCGGCGGGCGAGGAGGCCGCCGTCTGGACCGTCGACGCCTCGACGCGAACCGCGTCGCTGAAGCCGGTAACGTTCGGTGGCTACGAGGCGGGCGAGGTGTTGATCAAGGCGGGGCTCGAGCCCGGCGAACGCGTCGTGATCGACGGCGGCAAGCTATTGAGCGTTGGCCAGCTTGTGACCTTTGAAGGAGACCGGTAATGAAGATCCAGGTCATGATCGCCGGCACGCTGGCGCCGGCATTGCTGCTCGCCGGGTGTCATGAGGAGACGAAGGCGCCGGAGCCGGTTCGACCCGTGCTCTCAATGCTCGTTGAGCCGAACCACGGAGATCGGACGGTTGCCGTCGGCGTCGTAGAGCCCCGCTACAAGACCAATCTCGGCTTCCGCGTGCTCGGACGGCTGACCTCGCGTCCCGTCTATGTCGGCGATCTCGTCAGCGAAGGCCAGATTGTCGGCGCCCTCGATCCCACGGCTCTCGACCTTGCCGTCCGCTTGGCAAGAGCGCAGCTTGCGAAGGCCCAGGCGCAGCTTGCAACGGCAAAAGCGACGGAGGAGCGGCAGCGCACGCTCATCACCAGCGATGCGACCACCAGGCAGACGCTGGACAATGCCGAGCAGGCCCGCGCCGGTGCCGAAGCAACCGTCGCGCACGAACAAGCGAACCTGACCAAGGCGATCGAGCAACTCGGATATGCGCAGATCAAGGCCGACTTCGGTGGCGTCGTCACCGCAGTCGGCGCGGAAGTCGGCCAGGTGGTCTCCCCCGGCCAAAGCGTGGTCACGGTCGCAAGGCCCGAAATCCGCGAAGCCGTCGTCGATATCGGCGAGGATCTTCCTGCTCCGCTCGAAATCGGTCTGCCGTTCACCGTCAGCCTGCAACTCCTTCCAGCGGTTCAGGTCGAAGGCAGGGTTCGCGAAATCGCGCCGCAGGCCGATCCGGTGACGCGCCTGCGGCGAGTTCGGATTGGGCTCGACAACCCCCCGGAAAGCTTTCGTCTCGGCGCAACCGTCACGGTAAAGCTGGGCAAGGATCAGACCCCGATCCTGCGCCTGCCCGCATCGGCCGTGCTCGCCAAGGACGGCGCCAATTTCGTCTGGGTGGTCGATCAGCCCGCTAGCACCGTGTCGCTGCAGAAAATCGATGGCATCGCCGACCCAAGCGGAATTCGCATCATCGCCGGACTTGCTCCCGGCGCGCGCGTCGTTACTGCCGGCGTCCACAGCCTCAACTCGGGACAGCAAGTCCGTATCGAACAGGATCAGAAACCATGAAGTCGTTCAACCTTTCCGACTGGGCGCTCGGCCATCGCTCGCTCGTCTGGTATTTCATGATTGCCTTCATGGCGGCAGGCCTTTTTGCCTACCTCCAGCTCGGGCGGCAGGAAGATCCTGATTTCACCATCAAGACCATGGTGATCCAGGTCCAGTGGCCCGGCGCCACACCCGAGGAGATGACACGCCAGGTCACAGACCGGATCGAGAAGAAGTTGGAAGAGCTGGAATCGCTCGACTACACCAAGAGCGTGACGGTCGCAGGCCAGACCACCGTCTTCGTCTACTTGCGCGACAGCACCAAAGCGGCGGATGTGAAGCCCACCTGGGTCCGAGTCCGCAACATGATCGCGGACATCAAGGGCGACTTCCCGCAAGGCGTGATCGGACCCGGTTTCAATGATCGCTTTGGCGACGTGTTTGGCAACATCTACGCCTTCACCAGCGACGGCTTGAGCCAGCGACAGCTCCGCGATGAGGTCGAGGATATCCGAGCCAAGGTGCTGACCGTGCCTGATGTCGGCAAGGTCGACATTCTCGGCGCACAGGACGAGGTGATCTATCTCGAATTCTCTACCCGAAAGGTTGCGGCTCTCGGCCTCGACGTTCACTCGATCATGAACTCGCTGCAGGGGCAGAACGCAGTCGCGCCATCTGGCGTGTTCCAGGAGGGACCGGAGCGGATCAGCGTCCGCGTTAATGGTCAGTTCACCTCCGAGGCGAGCCTGAGGGCGGTCAATCTGCGCATCAACGATCGCTTCTTTCCGCTGACGGACGTTGCGACCATTACGCGCGGCTACGCCGATCCGCCACAGACCCTGTTCAGGTACAACGGCCAGCCTGCGATCGCGCTCGCGATCGGCATGAAGTCCGGCGCGAACCTGCTGCATTTCGGCGAGGCACTGAAGGAGGAGATGACGAAGATCATTGCCGACCTGCCGATCGGGGTCGCCGTGCACCTGGTCGCCGATCAGCCGGTGGTGGTCGAGCATGCCGTCTCCGGCTTCACGGAGGCGTTGTTCGAGGCCGTGATCATCGTGCTCGTCATCAGCTTCCTGAGTCTCGGTTTGCGCGCCGGACTCGTGGTCGCCATCGCCATTCCGCTGGTGCTTGCCATCACGTTCGTGGTGATGGCTTATTCCGGCATCTCCCTGCAGCGTATTTCGCTGGGTGCGCTAATCATCGCCCTCGGCCTCCTGGTCGACGACGCCATGATCGCCGTCGAAATGATGGTGGCGCGGCTCGAGGTCGGCGATCCCCTCGAAAAGGCGGCAACCCATGTCTATACGTCGACCGCGTTTCCGATGCTGACCGGAACGCTGGTCACCGTGGCCGGGTTCATCCCCATCGGGCTCAACAGCAGCAATGCCGGCGAGTTCACCTTCACCCTCTTCGTGGTGATTGCGGTCTCTCTGCTCGTGTCGTGGATTGTTGCGGTGTTGTTCACGCCATTGCTCGGCGTCACGATCCTGCCTGCGAAGATGAAGGGTCATCACGAGCAGAAGGGCCGCGTCGCGCAAATGTTCGCGCGCCTGCTTCTGTTCTGCATGCACCACCGCTGGAGCACCATTGCGGTGACGGTTGCGGCTTTCCTGGTCGCCATGGTGGGTCTGCAGTTCGTGCAGCAGCAGTTCTTTCCGTCATCGGATCGTGCCGAGCTAGTGATTGATTGGAACCTGCCGCAGAACGCCTCGATCACCAACACCAATGCGCAGATGGCTCGCTTTGAGCGCGAGCAGTTGCAGGGCAACGCTTCCGTCGATCACTGGTCGACTTATGTTGGCGTTGGAGCCCCGCGGTTCGTGCTGTCCTTCGACTTGCAGACTGCAAACACCTGGTTCGGACAGCAGGTCATCGTGACCAAGGGCGGCATCAAGGCGCGCGACAAGATCAAGGCCGAGTTCGAGGACTATCTGAAGAAAACGTTTCCGGGGACCGACACCTACGTCAAGCTGCTGGAGGTCGGGCCGCCCGTGGGACGTCCGGTTCAGTATCGCCTGAGCGGGCCCGATATCGCCAAAGTCCGCGAACTCTCGCAGAAGCTCGCCGGCATCGTCCGGAGCAGTCCCGATCTTGGCAACGTGGTGTTCGACTGGATGGAGCCTGCCCGCGTCGTCAAGGTCGACGTCCTCCAGGACAAGGCGCGCCAGCTCGGGGTGACGTCGGAAGACATTGCCACGACCCTGAATTCCGTACTTGATGGCTCGCCGATCACGCAGGTGCGCGATAGCATCTATCTCGTCAACGTCACCGGACGCGCCACCGCGGCAGAACGTGCCTCGATCGATACGCTCCGCGATCTGCAGTTGACCGGCCTCGGCGGGCAGTCGGTGCCGCTCGGCGCCGTGGCCAATTTACGCTATGAACTCGAACAGCCAACGATCTGGCGACGCGCGCGGATTCCAACCATCACTTTGAAGGCGGCTGTCGTCAGCAACGTCCAGCCGAAGACGATTGTGGACCAGCTCATTCCGAAGGTGGCCGAGTTCACCAAGGAGCTGCCGGCAGGCTATTCGGTGAAGATCGGCGGCTCCGTCGAAGAAAGCGCCAAAAGCCAGGCGCCAATCATTGCAGTCGTCCCGCTCATGCTGTTCGTCATGGCCACCGTGCTGATGGTCCAGCTACAGAGCTTCTCCCGGCTGTTCCTGGTGTTTGCCGTTGCGCCGCTCGCGCTCATCGGCGTCGTCATGGCGATGCTTCCGAGCGGTGCGCCGCTCGGCTTCGTCGCCATCCTTGGTGTTTTGGCGCTGATCGGCATTCTGATCCGCAACTCGGTGATCCTGATCGTGCAGATCGAAGATTTGAAAAAGGAGGGACGACCAGCCTGGGAAGCGGTGAAGGAGGCGACCGAGCATCGCATGCGGCCAATTCTATTGACCGCGGCGGCTGCAAGTCTCGCATTGATTCCAATCGCGCGCGAGATTTTCTGGGGCCCTATGGCTTACGCGATGATGGGCGGCATCATCGTCGGTACGCTGCTGACACTCTTGTTCCTGCCGGCGCTGTATGTGGCGTGGTTCCGGATTCACCCCGAGCAAGACAATCACGAACTGCCGCACGGGCCCGTGGATTTGGCACGCAACACGCGTGAAGGGATCTCAGAGCACGACGCGCCTATGCCGGTTCTCGAAACACAAGCTTAAAACAAGGAAAGCATTTATGTCCTGCAAGTCACTCCTCGTGCTAAGGGTTTCCCGGCGGCCAGACCAAGCGCAGCCTTCGCCGCACAGTTTAACATAGGCCGTGCCCGTGGCCGCGCAGGCCGCCACAAGCTCGGAGCCGCGTGGAGCTGATAAGGCCAGACCGTCGTGATTATCACGGCTGCACGCTCGCACATCGCAGGCTGGCCGGCTCGTCGGCATCCGCCTTGACCAACGGCAAATCGTCCGGTGTGCTGATGTCGGCGCGCACCTTCTGGAGCTTGTCGGTCGAGCGTCCCGCGATCGCCCAGCACGGAGCATCCTCGCCGCGATAGGACCTTGCCAGATATTCGGCGATGAGACGGCCCGTGTAACCCGTCGCGCCATAGACGATGAGGTCGAATTCCCGCTCCACGACGTCGGTCCTCCTTGAGACCCGGGAGCGGAGCCCTCTGGGGCAGCGGCTGCGCTTGGCGATTGTTGCGTTCTGCCGACCCTGTGACTTAGCGAATCGCGGAGCAAGTGCCTGCACAAATTCGCTAAACTCCGGGGACCTGAACTAGCATAAAGTTCGGGTCCCCGGTCTCTTATGACGATCGTTGAGGACTAAGCAGCCTTATTAGGTACGGTGGCCGTGCTCGATGCAGGGTTTAGGCTTGGCGGAGCGCCCGTCTTGACGGGAATTGTCTTGGCGCTCTTCAGCGCCTTGGCAGGCTTCTTGATCAAGAGATGGAGTACGCCCTTGTCGAAATGAGCTGCGACGGCTCCCTCTTCCGGCTCGAAAGGCAAGAACATGGATCGATAGAACGAGCCATAGCTCCGCTCCTCGATGTGCCAGTCCTTCTCCTCTTTGGTACTCTCCACCTTTTTCTCGCCCGAAATGACCAACTGGTTTTCGACCACGCTAACGTTGATATCTTTCTCGTCGACGCCAGGAAGTTCGGCGGTCACTTCAAAGGCATCATTTGTTTCCGCTACACTGATTGCCGGCACGCCGGCGCCAATACCGGGAGACGGTTTCGGATCGAACGCACGAAACACGTTTTCCATTTCGCGCCGCATCATTCGGAATGGATCCAGTTCTTGGCCCCACAATCTCGGAAGACTCATCTGTTCTTTCCATCGGCTAGAGAAAATATCGGTCGTATCGTCTTCCTGATAACTGTGAGGGTCCTTGATCCAGCTCAAACCATCCGTGCTTCCTGATAAACGGGCCCCCACAGTCCGAGAAAATCCGGAAAGTAGGTGACGCTTTGGAAGCAAAAACGGGGGTGTGCCCAGGAATCGTTCACAGAGCATCTCACACGCACCATCCATGGGAGTCAGTTAGGTGTGCACATCGAGGACACACGCCGTCCGCTGCATCTGAGAGTTGGCGAGCAATCTCGTCCATCAAATCCTCGTGGTCCGAGCTCGTGCCGTCGCTCTCGATCATGTTTCTAGCGCGGTAATAGGCATGGGTCTCGGCGGCGTCATCCCCAACCCGGACGATCACGTCTGGATGGAACGGGCAGATCACTGTAGCGCGCGTCGTCAACAGCGCGTCGCGCACGAGCGCCTTTAGATTGTCGTTGGAGGTGGCGCCTAGCACTAGCGGTCTCCTCCCAAACACTATCGTCCGAGCCGCCGCCGGACGTTCCTCGCCCGTCGCGACCTCTGAAATTCTTCGCCCTCCCTGCATTCGGTCGGGTTCGACCGCGACGTACTCGCTGTCAAGCTCCCCCCTAACCAGGAAAACGCGGCTACTTTCGTTCGGCTTCAGCCTCTTGCTCCAGCCGCAAGATGTGTGCGCGTAGTGCTTCAAACCGCACTTCGGCAACATCACTGAACAGCGGATCCTTACGACTGGTTACAGCCGAAGCGATCTCGGTCCAATCCTGAGGCTTGAGTGCCTTAAGCGCAGCGGGAAAGAAATCGCGATCTTCCATCATCATGTGACGGCGCTCTTGGTCGATGAAATCGCGAACAATGGCATCCACATTTTGGCGAAGGACTTCGCGATCCGCGAGCACGCTGTCAATCGCGTGAGCGACGCGGCGCAAGCGTTCGGCGCCCTTCAGGTGTTCGCGAGCGAGATCGCCGATTTTCGCAGCCGCAGAAGGATCGCGCGTTCTGAGCTTGGCAAAGACGAGGTCTTCCTGGGGATGGTGATCGACCGTCGGGTAGACTTCGAAATAGCTGATCACCGCGCGAATGACCTCGTAGTCGGGGCGATCTCCGCGGTCGAATACCTCAAGTTCCCGCTCGAGGATGGCGAGCAGCTTCTGAATATTGTGATGCTCTCCGGATAGGCGTTCAATTATCATGGCAACACTCCACAGAGTGAACCACTTCTAAAGAATGGTCCTCTGACCCAGATTTGCATTGCGGCAGATCAAATCCGGTCACAATCAGGATGCGGCGAATGAGTGTCCCCCGGAAGTGCTGCCGGCAAGCCGCTGATCCGCGGCCGAGTCCCAATGGCGTGTATAAGCGTTAGTATTCCAGACCTACGACCTCTGACTCAGCCGGGTCTAGCTTTTCCATTGGTTCTCCGTGCTCGCGGCATTGCCTCCCTTGGCGCGCGGGGCCCGAGGAAACCCGCTCGGACAAGCTGAAGGTGTCCAGCGACGCCCGCGGCTTCACTTCAGCGAGCGGAAGTAGTCGGCCAGATTCGAATTCCGGCCCTGGCCGCAAAACTGCCTTGTAGGGTCCTCCGCTCATCACCGATTTTGAGAAATTCCCAATAAAAGCGATTTGAAAACCGGGTTCTAAAGCGGAAGTTGTTGTTACGCTCAATCGGCTCGTGAAAACTCATACAATTGCCAGTAGCCTGAGCCGTTCGGCTACGACCACGCGATCTGACTTCGCTTAGGGTGATTGCTCAGCAGCGGCTTCCTAAACACTGATGGCATCAAGTCGTCAAGGAAGAACAGCAGTTGTGCACGGAAGCCCATCCCGTTTCCACCCGCCCGGTTTAGCGGCACAATAGCTTCGGCAGCGACTTGCCACGTCACGGCAACATAAGCGAAGCCAGGGTTCGCAGTTGCGGCTGTGTATTGCCCACGCGGGCTATCAAACCGGAACTCGACGAGGGGCACGAACTGGTTGAGCGGCTCCTCTTTGGGAGGACCACCATCAAACCGCTGTATTGGATCGAGAAGCCCCAATGGAGCGTTTCGACGCCGGGGGCGAAGACGGTATCGAACCTGCCGGTTGTCGAATTAGGCGCAAGCGCGCTGGCCGCAGATGAGCCAACCGGGACTTCATCGACAATAGCGCCCGTAATGGCGAATGGGCGCAGCCAAGACAGCGCATCAGGGAGATCCCCGAACCCCTTGCCGAAGAAGATACCCGGCTGGATCGTGTTGGGCGCGTCTGCGCCGACCGCCTGCGCACCAGAATGACCAATGCCCCAAGCGAGGCTCACTGATCATAGCTCACGATCTATAGGGCGCGGGAAAGCAGGATGGGCAAGGCGCTCAACGCCCAATCTTTCCTCACTCAGGCGCGGTTCCAAGAATCGGCGCTCAAGATCTGACATGTTGGTCTTGAGAAGTCGTCGGTATCGGCTGATGTTCTTATCGTGAGCGCGCAGACGGGCGGAGGCACGCACACCCCGGTGTCCCAAAATTCGCAATGCTAATTGCACATTCGCACGGCTCAAACTTCGTTTTTCCGAAGTGAGGAGGCGGCGTCCGAAGCTCGCCGCAACTTGGCGAGATGCGTCCCTGTTTGGTTAAAGTGCGAGGGCATCGGGCCAATACTCGCTTTTACCCTGCCGTCCACATCGGCTAAACTGGTATGGTTCGGAGTGCGGGGATGACCATGGGCATCCCACTGATCACGAGGCGCTTAGCTGCGATTCTGGCAGCGGATGTTGCCGGCTATAGTCGCCTCATGGCGGCGGACGAGGAAGCGACCCTGCGGATCCTAAACGCATACCGTCGCACGATATCCGACCTCATATCTGAACATGCGGGGCGCATTTTCGGATCCGCCGGCGACAGTATGATTGCAGAGTTCAGCAGCCCAGTGCAGGCCGTGCGCGCCGCAGTCGCCATCCAGCGCGCGCTTGCTCGCCACAACGCCGATCTTTCCGGCGACCAGAGGATGGATTTCCGAATTGGCGTCAATCTGGGCGACGTGATGGTGGACAACGACAACTTGCTCGGCGACGGAGTAAATGTTGCTGCTCGGTTGCAAGGTGTTGCCGACCCGGGCGGAATTTGCATCTCTGGTACGGTCCGCGATCAGATCGAAGGCAAGCTGACCTTTCCCCTCATGTCCATCGGGCAACGATCGCTTAAGAACATTAGTCGTCCGGTTTCGGTCTATTCTGTGGACTGGCGGCTCCAACATCCGGCGGCTACGGGCGTTTTGGGTGGCGAGCTTACGCTTCCGGACAAGCCATCGATTTCGGTGCTGCCTTTCTCGAACATGAGCGGCGATCCCGAGCAGGAGTATTTTGCCGACGGCATTACGGAAGACATCATCACCGCTCTGTCTCATCACCGCTGGTTCTTTGTCATCGCGCGAAATTCGACGATCGTTTACAAGGGGCGCGCCGTCGACGTGAAGCAGGTTGCTCGCGAGCTTGGCGTGCGGTACATCCTCGAGGGGAGCGTAAGACGGGCCGGTCAACGGGTCCGGATTACGGCTCAGCTAATCGAAGCCGAAACCGGAAACCACCTGTGGGCCGAGCGGTTCGACCGCGACATGGTCGACATTTTTGCCGTACAGGACGAGATCGCTCAGAGCGTGGTCGGCGCGATCGAGCCGGAGATGCTGCTGATCGAAGGCAGACGAGCCTTTCGCAAGAGCGTCGACAACCTGGATGCGTTCGACTGCTGCATGCGCGCGATGTGGCATTTTTCACAAATCACTCCCGACGACCAGGACAAGGCCGTTGCTCTGTTACGGCGGGCGATCAGGCTCGATCCGACTCTCGCCCAGGCACACATGGCACTTGCACGCACGCTGAACAGCCGGGTTTGGAACGGCTGGACCAGCGATCTTGCAAGGGTCGCATCTGAGGCTTATGCCGCTGCGGCGCACTCGGTTGCGATCGATGACCGCGATCCCTACTGCCACTACGCGTTGTGCTGGACCAGTCTGGTGATGCGAATGCACGCGCAGGCGCTTGGGGAGGCGCAGCGTTCGATCGACCTCAACCCGAATTTCGCGCTCGGGTTCTTCAGCCTTGGCCTGGTTCGGGTCTATATCGGACACTTCAAAGAAGCTCTCGACCCTCTGCTGCGCTTCCTCCGTCTGAGCCCGAACGATCCTCAAGCCGGCAACTTTCTCGGCACAGTCGCGCTGGCTCATTATCACCAGGAGAATTACGAAGAGGCGGTCCATTATTGTCAGCTTGCGACCAACACACGCCGTTTATACCCGTGGCTCAGGACCCTTCTCGCAAGCTTGGGCCAACTTGGACAGGTTGAGGAAGCCCGGCCGTTACTGCATGATTTCATCTCCCGGCCGGCGGATCTGCAGCAGCTGTTCGATATTACGACCCCTTACCTTGATATGAAGAACCGGGAACATCTCGCAGATGGCTT
Source organism: Bradyrhizobium sp. CCGUVB23 (assembly GCF_024199885.1). NCBI lineage: Bacteria > Pseudomonadati > Pseudomonadota > Alphaproteobacteria > Hyphomicrobiales > Nitrobacteraceae > Bradyrhizobium > Bradyrhizobium sp. CCGUVB23. Next base: position 900,332 of record NZ_JANADQ010000001.1, on the reverse strand, counting down.
GCGCCGGGCCGGCGTGCCCAACTTACGGTGACAGTCGTTGGGTCGTCCAGCAAACTGATGTATCCAAGCGTTGAGCTTATCGACGATTGTTTCAAGCCGAAAATTATTCGTATCAGAGCTCGCGCCGCCATGAAATTGAAAACCAAGGTTTGGACGGTCGCCCTCGCCGCCGCAATGGCGACCGTCCTCGCCTTGGGCGGTGTGGAATTCGTCGTAAGCCAGACAAAGGTCAGCCCAGAGGCAATTGAGCTATCGGTGATCCACGCAGATGATGCTGTCGAACGCGCGTGGAAGTTGCCGGCTGCCGCATCATTTGGGCATGAGGTTTCTTGGCAGTCCAACGTTTCTCTGTGCGGCCCCTCCAGTCTAGCCAACGTGTTTCGGTCGTTCGGCGAGGATGCCACAAGCGAGAGGTCCGTTTTGGCCGGAACGGGCCTTTGCTGGACTGGCTTCTGCGTAATGGGCCTGACGTTAGATGAGCTTGCTGGTCTCGCGCGCGCTAAGACACATCGCAGCGTGACCGTACTTCGGGACATGAGCGCAGAAGAATTCCGAGAACATCTGAAGCGCTCCAATGATCCAGCGCACCGATACATCATTAATTTCGATCGGAAGATGATCTTTGGAGCGGGGGGTGGCCATCACTCTCCAATAGGCGGATATCTCGAAAACGAGGATCTGGTTTTCGTGCTGGACGTCAATCGCGATTACCGTCCATGGCTTGTGGAGCGCACGCGCTTGTTCGATGCAATGAATACGCGGGATGGGGATAAGAAGCGTGGCATGTTGCTGATCGAGTAACTGCCCGCTCGACCGAGAAGACGCGCTCTGACGTGTGACGTCCCGGTCTCGAAGAGTCGGAGTGGGTCATCCGCGGCGGACGCAGCCGAGGAACCCCCTTGATGTAAGCGAACAGGCTCGACTTCGGCATCGGGTCATTCGCGACTGAGTTCTCGCTACCAATCGAGGTCTGCTTCGGTCCCGATAGCGCCCGCATTTGCGTAGACGGGGCCAATAACAGACCATCGGTCCCCATGATCACGCGGTACCTGCGGGCACCTTTCGCCGCCTCGTCGCTGTCGATGCCGAATACTCGCCCGGGGAGAGCAACCCCACGAGCACGCCTGGACGGGGCGTGATCGAACACGACTTAGAGCCGTCGGAAGTGCGCGGTGTGATCTCGTCGGGGAGGGCCGCTCGGGTAGATGTGCCGTTCTGGTCACAGTCTGCGCAGAAAACGGCGTGCGCGCCTGTTCGCCTTATTCGCTGACTTTTTGTGCGGAACATTGGTCGCGCGCTCGACTTTCAACTACCGCCGAGCCCCGCAGTGTAGCCTGGGAGCTAGACGCGGAATTGAAGGCGAAGAGGAGATCAACGTGACGAGGGTGGCAAAGCTTCTTGCAGTAACCGCAATACCGGCATTGTTGATCGCAGCGTCTGGGCCGCTGCTCGCTGGCGGCGGTGGCGGTGGCGGTGGCGGTGGCGGTGGTGGTGGCGGTGGTGCCGGAGCGGGAGCAGGTGGCGGGGTAGGAGCTGGCGTTGGTGGATCCGGTATGGGTGGGGGACATGGCGGCGGCGTGGGTGGGGGGCATGGTGGCGTTGGTGGTGGCCACGGCAGTTCGGCATCGACCGCTGCTCCAGGGCACGCGATGCAATCGGTGTTCTCAAGCCCGCAGTCGCATGGCGCGCATCACGGCGCATCAAGCCTCAGCCTGGGACACGCGATACAAGCGGCGTTTTCAGCGGTGTTTTCCGGCTCGCACTCGCATAGCGGGCATCACGGTTCATCAAACCATGCCGGGCATCCCGGCGCATCGGGGTTCAGCCCAGGGCATGAGATGCAAGCGGCATCTTCAAGCACGTCCTCCGGCCATCCCGGCGCGTCCGGCTTCAGTCCGGGACACGAGATGCAGGCGGCATCTTCAAGCACGTCCTCCGGTCATCCCGGCGCATCCGGCTTCAGCCCGGGACACGAGATGCAGGCGGTATCTTCAAGCACGCCCTCCGGGCATCCCGGCGCGTCCGGCTTCAGCCCAGGGCACGAGATGCAAGCCGCATCCTCAAGCACGCCGTCCGGGCTTCCCGGCGCATCCGGTTTCAGTCCGGGACATGAGATGCAAACGGCGGCTCCGAATCCCTAAGCCGGCGACGACCGGAAGTTCGCATCGAGCTTCGCACTCCGAGGCAGGACGTAGAACGGCCTCCACTTCGGTCGGTAATACCTAACTATCGAAAGCCAGGTAACTCCTCGCGCGAGATCGCGACCTATTGGGTCGCCGTTGGAAAGTGATTGATCCTGGAGCATGAAGCGACGGCGCCGATCGCGCGGAAGCGCAACCGGCAGTGGTTGTTGACGCATCGCTGGCGGCTGGGGCGATCAATCCAGGGCCCGCCAGCTAGTTTCTGGCGAGCCGAAAGTGGGAGCCAGCTTGTGCGAAGTCCACGTCGAGACACTCATTGCCTCGTCGGAAGTCACCACCGAGGCCATCGCATCGAGGGTATTCAAAATTGATGCGCCACCGGTGTTCACTCGGCAGGTAGGTAGCGAAGTCGTGCCGCGCCTGCCGCAGGACTGGCAGACGAAGCACGGCTCAATAATCGGACAGAAGATCGTCTGGTGGCAATGTATCTCTTAGCTCTTGCCGGGAGCCCGATAATGGCTAGCTGCTTTGGAAGCCCTTTCGGCCACCGCTTTGAATTCCGCTCCGGTCCAAGCTCTTGATGTTTTCACGTCAGATATTGTGCCCGCCGCCACCGCTGCCAACATTGCGGCGATGATGGATTCGGACTCTTTAGCCTCAGAAATGACCATGAAGTCGCTGTCGCCGGTCGTGAAGTAAAAGCTGATAAGCTCGCCACCAGCACCCTCAATCAGCTTGCGCACAGCCGGCTCTCTGTCCTCGGGTGCGCTAACCAATCCCTTGGCATAACTCTCGGTGAAGCAACCACGTGTGACCAGCCTGATCATAATGCCCTCCATTGTTTGTGAGCGCATTGACGCGGAAATTTTAGGGGCGGGCTCAGGAGGATTATTGAGATGGATCAATCCAACCAGCGATATTCCCATCTATCGCGTCGCCCGATTCCATCCCGCCGACAATGATGTCCGGCGGTCCCCCTTGCCGGAGCGGCGCGACAGACGAACCGCTGCTCGACGTCCGACAACCGCACCTAGTCCGGAAAGCGATCGGCTATGAGCGACACCAAATGACTGCAACGATATTCAGCGCAATAGACCAGGACGCCACGCACGTCCATCTCGCGCATCTCGCCGAAGATTATTTTGAGCGGGCGGTGACCGGGCGGCGGTGTGCGGTTCTCGGGGCGGACAGGTCTACGCATGCCGCCATCAAAGCGGCGCCGACGCGGGCTTGCAGAATATCAATTACTGGGGGCCTCGGCGTGCGGTGGGCCCACTGGCTATCGCCGGTGGAGACTTAGGTCCCCGGTGTCCGTCCGTATTTGTCTGCCCGAACTCCCCCTTGAGAGACGGAATCGCGCTTCGTTGAGTCGGAAAATGCAGTGCTGCTGGGTTGTTTTCCAACCCGGCTGCTGAACTCTCGCAAAACCGAAGCCGTTACACGCCTGTGTTTCACTGATTGCTCTTTTCTATTCAACGTCGTCGCACTCGTCTCGAGTCGCGGAAAATTACTGTCCGGGGCGCTGTCCTGAAATTCTTTCCGTGAACGTTGCCTATCGGGCAGACCACGCCAATTGGTGACCCTAACATCTCATCCGGCGACAGTTTTACTAACTGCCGCCTTTGATTGAGCATACTTGCCCCGCCCAATATTTGGAGCTTTCCGTTCTTCCCCTGCCTTGGGGCGGGGCATTTCCATCGGGGTCACCGCACTCCGCAACAAAGTGATTGCGCAAACAGAATTCGGCGCGGCTAGTGAGCGAGTTCACATATGCGTCGCTGACCTAGAACTATGGTGACTGTGGAATTCGTGGTGAAAATATCTCTCTATTTCAGTGGGGTATTATCATGAGAAATCTATTCTTGATCGCAACCGCCGTCGCCTCCGTAGCAGGTGCGGCGCTCCATCAAGCCGGCGCGTGCACTTTGCGCTTTCCGGCTTTCGAAGTGACGGGCTTCCCGATCTCCCGAACCCAAGTAGCAGTGCTGGGAGCGGCCCACGTTGAGGAGACTTCGGCTACGCCACAGCTAATGTTGGCCGGCATGCCCGCTTCTCCCAATCAGATCGCGATTCTGACACCGCGCCAAAAACCACGCATAGTTGAGGCATCGGCGGATCTAAGCCAACTCACTGTGGGCATAGGGAGGACCAGCTTGCAGAGGAGCACTGGAGAGATGTGCTCCGCTGACTGATTTTGGTCGTTCCACTCTGCACAACCCGCCTTCGGGCGGGTTTTATTTTCGTGAAGATCGTACGGCAGTAATTGCCACGGAGCGGCGGCGAACCACTGCTTGTCTTCGGTGTGAAAACAGGCAGCCAGCAAGAGGCCGAGGTGAATTTTCAGGTCACCGTCCTGAAGATTTTGGTGAGCCATCCCGGCGGTTTCGCCGTGATGGCCGATCTCAAGCGCGATATGGCGATTTTAGCCACCAGCGGCAGCGACTGGAGCGAGCGTACCAAACGCCCAGTATCGCGTGTGCCGGATCTAGGTATCTTTTCTCAAGGTCTAGTCGATCGCCTGAACGGTGGGTGGCGGATCACCGATAAAGGGCGCGCTGTATTGGCGCTCATGGAAGCACGCCCTGCCGCTGCAGACGAGGTAAACGCAGAAATTACGCGGGGCCAGTCCCGTTCGTCAGGGGGGCCCTGCAATTCCCGGTCGAGAGGAGCCGGCGCGATCGCGAACGCCGCGAGCGACGGCGCGCCGCCCGGCAGCGAGTACGGGCGAATGCTTCCTAACTGGGACGCCTCTTCAGGCGTCGGGATCTTCGCCAAATGCTAGGTCAACTTTGGATCTCTCTGAGGTGGGCCACGGCTGGGCCTCCGGGTCAAAGGCGTGATGACCGAAAGTTCGCCAGGTGAAGCTGTCGGGCCTCTCTCAAAGACGACGCAAGGAAGCCGAGGCGCTCTAGCACAAGCCTCACTTCGTCAATGCCATCGGTGCCGAAGCAAAGCTGTTCTCGCAGCGGGGGCGCGCAACGATATCGCAACGAATTGGGTGATATGACCGTGAACAAAACGGGACGGAAACAGAGGCCACGGCGAGAAAAATCAACAACTTGGAACATGTTCACTGCGTTCGGGACGCAGGGGTCGCAGGTTCGAATCCTGCCACTCCGACCATTTCTTCCAAAAGTCGACGTTTTGCAGAGGTTTGGGCGAAAGATCGCCCCGCCTCGCAAGACCTTTTTGCACGGATTTTGAAGGTCGGTCCACGGCGGATTTGGGTGGGCAGAGCAGGCTGCCGGGTCGGCATGGCTGGCGGATTCTCGCCGACGCCTGCCACGGCCAGCGCGCCTCGCGCACAACGCTTAGGTCCTTGCTCCGGTCGCGCTCCTCCAAAATGCAAGCAGCGCGGCCGGGATCGACCGCGCTGCTGTAATCTCGCACTACAGAGTTGAGGCGTCAGTATTCATCCGGCCCGTAGACCGGCGCGCCCCAGCCAGGCTCGGCGTATCCATAACCCGGGCCCCAATATCCATAGGCATTGGTGTGGTGCCAGCTTCCGAGGCGACGGCATTGGCCGACACCCGCCATCAACTGGCCGCCACTCATTGCCGGGCCTGCCGCGCCGACGGCGTTTTCACTCGATGGGGTACACCAGCCCGGACCGCGTCCCGCGGCGAGGCTGGGGCTTGCAGTCGCGAGCGGCAAAATCGTGGCCATCAGTGCGGCCGCGCTCACAAGTTTCATACGCGTCATGGTTGTCTCCATGTCTCGGTTTGACAGGGGACCAATCCCTGCCGCTAACAGCCGTTCCTCAACGAGCGGTCGCGATTTCGCGAGCTATGAGGGGTTTCGTGGGTTTCAGGGAATATCGTGATCCCGTTTACATGAGTGTGACTTAGCGGGCGCGCGCCATCATCTGCGTGCCACCAGCAAGCCGAGCAGAAAGGCCACCAGCAACGATGGCAGCGGTGCTTCGCGCACCATGCCGCGGACGATGTCCGGCCAGTGTTGGCCAGTGCCGCTCTCGCCTGTCGGCCAAATACCCCATTCCGATGCAAGCATTCCGATTTCACGCGGCGTGAGCTTTGAAGCGTCGCGGACACGGTAGATGGCGGCGTCCGAACGGTCGCGCGCCGGCAGCGCCATCACAGTGGCGAGCGCGGTGCGCAGCGTCATCTCGCCGTAGCCTTGTAGCCGGACCGACTCCTCGGGGTCGGACGTCATGTGAACGCCTCCGTTACGCCGCGAAGTGGCGCGCGATGGTGAAGACCGCCGCTGCGCAGAGAATCAGGGCCGAAACCGCGCCGGCGATGCCGCGCGCGAGGCGTGCGCGTGTCAAATGTCTGGCCATGTTGCTCTCCTCGTCTTTCGAGGGGGAAATCGTGGAGCGGCCGGTTGGTTCCTCACTGCGAGCGGCAATCATGCAGATCAGCGGGTATCCGCGTCACGCAAATCACCGGATATCGGGTGCTCGGCGATCGTCATCAGGCGAGCTTGCCGGCGGCGCTTTCGAGCAGTCCCCAGGCCTCATTGCCGAACCGTGTCTTCCATTCGCCGTAGAACCCGGCCTCGCGCAGCTTGGCGCGGAAACCGTCGAGCGCGGGCCTGGTGAATGTCAGGCCGTTGCTCTGAAGAACCGATTGCACCGTCGCGTTGAACGCCTTCATGTCGTCACGCTGCTTGAGGCCGGCATCGTTGATGGCCCTGGCGACGACGGCCTGAAGATCCGCGGGCAACCGCTGCCAGGCGCGGCCGTTGGCGACGAACCAGAAACCGTCCCAGATGTGGTTGCTGATGGCGCAGTATTTCTGCACCTCGTAGAGTTTTGCGATCTGGATGATCGGCAGCGGATTTTCCTGCGCATCGACGATGCGGGTCTGGAGCGACGAGTAGACCTCGCTGAATTGCAGGCTGGTGGGCGAGGCCGAGAGCGCCTTGAACATGGAGATGCTGAGCGGGCTGACGGGCACGCGGATCTTCAATCCGTGCATGTCCTTGGCGTCCTCGATCGGCCTCATGCCGCTCGTGATCTGGCGAAAACCATTGTCCCACATCTTCTCGAACGCATGGAGGCCGACCTTCGCCATCGCCGCGCGGACATGGGCGCCGAGCGCGCCGTCCATCGCCTTCCACACCTGGTCGTAGTCGGCAAAGGCGAAGCCGACCGCATTGATCGCGGCCACCTGGGCCAGCGTCGCCACGACCAGCGCCGACGGCGTGAAAAAGGTGATGGCGCCGCTGCGCACCTGGGTCAGCATGTCGGTATCGCCGCCGAGCTGGTTGTTCGGGAAGATCGTGATCTCGACGCGGCCGCCGGTCTCCTTTGCGACGCGGTCGGCGGCCTCCTGCGCGCGGATGTTGAGCGGATGACTGAGCGGCAGGTTGTTGCCGTATGTCAGCGCGAACTCGGCAGCGCGGGCGACGCGCGGCACGGCACCGGCGAGGCCGGCAGCGGGCAGGGCGGACAGCGCTTGCAGGGCGTGCCGGCGGGTCAGGGTCACAGCCTCTCCTCCAACGAGATCTTTGATGTTGCATGATATCGTCTGCGACGATCTTGCCGCGAAAATCGCGAATGACGGCCAGGGTGTCAAACGACAAAGGCAATCTTGATTTGGAAATGAATGTTCCCTATTGTGTACAGATGCGAAGGAACACGCGAGGATTGCAGCCCATCTCCCGTCCGCGCGGCCGGCCGCGGGAGTTCGACATGGACGTGGCGCTCGACAGGGCGGTGCGGGTGTTTCGCGAGCGCGGCTATCACGCGACCTCGATCGGCGATCTGACCGAGGCGATGGAGCTCGCGACAGGCAGCATCTACAAGGCATTCCCTGACAAGCGTGCGGTGTTCCTCGCCGCGTTCGAGCGCTACACGGCGCTTCGCCAGCACGAAATCCGGCGCGCCGCCGCGGAAGGCACCTGCGGGCGCGACCGCCTGCGCAACGTGCTGCTCTCCTATGTCGAAGCGTCCCAGGGCAGCGAAGGACGGCGCGGCTGCCTCGTCGTTGGCAGCGCAGTCGAGCTGGCCGCGCGCGATCCGGAAATCGCGTCGCGCGTCGCGGCCCAGCTGAAGAGCAACGAAGGTTTCATCGCCGGCCTCATTCGCGAGGGGCAGGCCGATGGCTCGGTCCCCGCTCGCGTCGATCCCGACGATACCGCGCGCCTGATGATCTGCATGACGCAAGGACTTCGCGTGGTCGGAAAGGCGCGGCTGCCGCTCGATGGCGGGCGCATCGTTACGGTCGCGATGAAGCTGCTCGCCTGATTTGTTTGCCTAATTAGGAAATAAACGTTTCCTATATATGGAGTGTGTGATGACGATGAACGCCACGATCGAAACCGCGCCCGACGAGGGCGCCGTTTCGCGACGCCTGACCATTCTGCTTGCCGCCGCCTGCGGCATGGTCGCGGCGAACATCTACTATGCGCAGCCGCTGATTGGGCCGATCAGCACGGCGCTCGGCCTTTCGCACGACGCTGCGGGCCTGATCGTCACCATGACGCAAGTCGGCTATGGCGTCGGGCTCCTGTTGATCGTCCCGCTCGGTGATCTCGTCGAAAACCGCACGCTGATCTGCTCCGTTATCGGTCTTGGCGCCGCTGCATTATTGGCCGCCGCCTGCGCGACACAGGCCTTGCCGTTTCTCGTCGCCGCACTGTTCATCGGGCTCGGCTCGGTCGCGGTCCAGATCATCATTCCCTATGCTGCGCACCTTGCGCCGGCAGCGACGCGCGGACGCGTTGTCGGCAATGTCTCGACCGGCCTGATGCTCGGCATCATGCTGGCGCGGCCGGTTTCGAGCTTCCTGACGTCGATCGCCTCGTGGCATGCCGTCTTCTCGGGCTTGACCGTGCTCATGATTGCGCTCGCCGGTGTGCTGTGGCGCACGTTGCCGAAGCGCATGCCGGTGGTGCGGCTGCACTATCTCCAGCTGCTAGGATCGATGCCGCATCTGGTGCGGACGACGCCGGTCCTGCGCCGTCGTGCGCTGTATCAAGCCTTCCTGTTCGGCGCGTTCAGCCTGTTCTGGACCGTGACGCCGCTTCTGCTGGCGAGCCCTGCGTTCGGCTTGTCCCAGCGCGGCATCGCGTTGTTCGCGCTCGCTGGCGTCGCCGGTGCGGTGGCCGCGCCGATTGCCGGACGGATTGCCGATCGCGGATATAGCCGCGGCGCGACGCGCGCTGCCATGCTGCTGGTCGCGGCCGCTTTTCTGATTACGCATATCGGCGCCGCCGGCTCTACGCTGAATCTCGCTTGCCTCGTCATCGCGGCGATCGCGATCGATTTCGGCGTGCAGGGCAATGTCGTCCTCGGCTTTCGCACGATCTTCGCGCTCGGCCCGGAGCACCGCAGCCGTCTCAACGGCCTCTATATGGCGACGTTCTTCACGGCCGGTGCCGCGGGCTCCGCGCTTGGCGGCTTTGCCTTTGCGCATGGCGGCTGGACGCTCGCATCCTCGATCGGCTTTGCGCTGCCGGCCGCGGCGTTGATCTACGCTGCCTTCGAGTGAGGTACTTGGCAGCACGGGCAAGGATTCGGAAACTATCCGCCGTCTCTCTGTCCGCCGCTAACGAATCGAAAAAGGTTCTGGCGCACCTTTGGCCCAGCGAATGGGAATTGGGGAGTTTTCGATATGGACGGGAAAGCCATCCTGGAGAACGTACGGCGCTATCGGGCGATCGCGTCACTGCACCGCCAGACCGCCGCGTTTCGGCCGCGTCAGAGCTGGTCTCTGCTGGAGCAGGCGAGCGAGTGGGAATCCCGCGCGCTGGCGGAGCTCGAGGCTTACTTCGCCGGCGGTGATCGTCGCTGGTCCGGGCCTGCGCAAGCCGGTCTGGAACTGATGGCGGCATGAGGCCAAGGTCGCCGCACCCGGCCGCAAGCGCCGGTTTCTACTTTGCATGGGGTTGTTTTCGACCTTTTGGATGAGCCGCACAGCATTAACCATTTGATGCCCTGCGGCGTCCGAAGACTAACCTGACGCCGGTGTTGCACACCTGCATCATGCGCGCCCATAATTACCGTGCCGGCTGATCGAAGAGCCTGCGGATATGGGAATCCTGGTGCAGCCTGTTCATCCTGCCTCCATGCGGCGTTCGCTGATCGGCGCGCTCGCGCTCGCCACGGTCGCAGCGGCAGGCTGGTTGACCTACGTTGTCGCTCTGGACGCAGATTTCGCGCGCATGCAGCGCGAAGCCAACGACCGGCTCACGCTGATCGCCAGCAGCTTCGATGCTACCGTCGCGCGCTACCGTTATCTGCCGGCGGTCCTCTCGCTCGCCGATCCGATCCGCGAGCTCTATCGCAATCCCGGCGATGCGGCGGCGATCGTGGCCGCCAATCGCTATCTGCAATCACTGGATCAGAAGGCAGGCTCAGCAGAGCTCTTCGTGCTCGACAGCACGGGCCTTGCGCTCGCCGCCAGCAATTTCGACGGTGCGTCGAGCTTCGTCGGGCAGAACTACGCCTTCCGCCCCTATTTCCAGGACGCGATGCTGACCGGCGAGGGGCACTACTATGCCGTCGGCGCCACCACCGGGCAGCCCGGCTATTTCCTCTCGCATCGCATCGAGGAGGGCGGCAAGATCCTCGGCGTTGCCGTGGTCAAGATCGATCTCAGCCCGCTCGAGACCGACTGGGCCCGCGCCGGCGATCTCATCGCCATGGCCGACGAGCATGGCGTGATCTTCCTCGCCAGCCGCCAGGAGTGGAAATATCACCCGCTGACGCAAATCCGCGCGGACCACGTCGCGGAGCTGAGTGCGGCGCGGCAGTTCGGCCAGGCGATCGATGCGGAGCCGGTCTTCGTTCCCGGCGGCAACCGCGAAGGCGTCCAGATCGGCCGTGCACGTGGGCGCGACGGCGCGGAGCTTGGCGAATACACCCTTGAGGTCCGGCCGCTCGATCACGGCTGGAAGCTGCTTTTGTTTTCCGATGTGGTCGATGCTCGGCGTCATGCAGCGACAATCGCTACCGCCTGCGTCTTTGCGCTCATCGCGCTCTTGATGGGCATCATGGTTGCCGATCAGCGGCGCCAGGTGATCCGCGCCAAGCTCGAGGCGCATGACGCGCTGGAGCAGCGCGTCGCCGAGCGGACAGAGGAGCTGCGTCGGACCCACGAGAACCTCGTGCAAAGCGCCAAGCTCGCAAGCCTCGGCCAGGCGCTGGCCGGCGTCGCGCACGAGATCAACCAGCCGCTCGCGGCGCTGATCACCTATGTGGCAAGCAGCCGCGTCCTGCTTCGCCGCAACGAGGTCGAGCGTGCGGCGGCCAATCTCGACCTGATGTCCGCAGTCGCGGAGCGCATGATGGCGCTGATCTCGCACCTACGGATGTTCGCGCGCAAGGAAACCAGCGCGCGCAGCGCCGTCGCGCTCGCAGCCGTCGTCGACAATGCGCTCCGCCTGCTGCAATACCGCATCAACAACGACGGTATCGAGGTCGTGCGCGCCCTTGGCACGGAGCCGGTGCATGGTTTTGCCAATCCCGTTCGCCTCGAGCAGGTCCTGGTCAACCTGCTGTCGAACGCGATCGATGCGATGCAGGGGCGCGAGCGGCGTATCCTCGGCGTCGTGCTCGAAGGGCGGGAGGGCGTGGCCGTGATCGCGATCAGCGATACCGGCAAGGGAATCGCGCCCGAGCATATGAAATCCCTGTTCGACCCGTTCTTTACCACCAAGGAGATCGGCGAGGGGCTTGGCCTGGGGCTCTCGATCTCGTACGGGATTGTCCGGGAATTCGGAGGAGACATCCTGGTGGAGAGCGTGCCGGGCCAGGGATCGACGTTCAAGGTGATCATTCCGCTCGTCGAGGCCGGCATGTCGTCGGCCAAGTCGGAGCTGCACGCATGAGCGGTGCTGTGCTCGTCGTCGACGATGAGGAGATCGTCCGCAATTCGGTGCGGCAGTGGCTGGAGCTCGGTGGCTTCACGGTGCGGGTCGCAGCCGGCGCCGACGAGGCGATGGTGCTGCTGAAGCAGCGTGCGCCTGACGTCGTGCTGAGCGATTTCCGCATGCCGCAGACGTCGGGGCTCGAGCTGATGCGGGCGATCCACCGCGCCGATCCCGATCTTCCCGTGGTGCTGCTGACCGCCCATGGTGACGTGCCGCTCGCGGTCGCCGCGATGCGCGAGGGCGCCTATGACTTCCTGCAAAAGCCCTATGATCCGGAACAGCTTTCCGCCGTGATCTCCCGCGCGGTCGAGCGGAGGCAATTGAAACTGCAACTCGGCGAGCTCGAAGGCCGTCTTGCTGCGGCTGGCGCGATCGAAGCCCGGCTGATCGGTGTGTCGAAGCCGATGGCTGGCTTGCGCGCAAGCGTTCTGGAGCTTGCCGCCCATGACCGCGACGTCATCGTCACCGGCGAGACCGGGACGGGCAAGGAGCTGGTCGCACGGGCGCTGCATGATTTCGGGCCTCGTGCGAAGGCGCCGTTCGTTGCCGTGAACTGCGCGGCGATCCCGGCCGAGCTGTTCGAGAGCGAGCTGTTCGGCCACGAGGCCGGCGCCTTCACCGGCGCGCGCGGGCCACGCATCGGCAAGTTCGAGCATGCCAATGGCGGCACGCTGCTGCTCGACGAGATCGAGAGCATGCCGCTACCGTTCCAGGCCAAGATCCTGCGTGCACTCCAGGAGCGCACCATCGAGCGTGTCGGATCGAACAAGCTGCTTCCGGTCGATGTCCGGGTGATTGCGGCCGCCAAGGGCGATCTTGCCGCCGACAGCCGCGACGGCCGCTTCCGCTCCGACCTCTATTTCCGTCTCGCCGCCGCCGAGATCGACCTGCCGGCGCTGCGCGATCGCGGCAATGACGTGCTGCTGCTGTTCGAGCACTTTGCCGCTGCCGCCGCAAAGAGCGCCGGCCGCACGCTGACGCCGCTCCGGGCCGGTGATCTCGACGCGCTGCTTGCCCATCACTGGCCCGGCAACGTGCGCGAACTGAGGAACGTCGCCGAGCGCTATGCACTGGGCTTGGCGGCGACCGGTCGCAGCGTCGCCGAGATCCTGCGACGTGGCGAGCCGGGCGCGCCGCAGCGGACGCTCGCCGGACGCGTCGCGGCCTATGAGCGGGCGCTGATCGAGGCAAGCCTGCGCGAGCATGACGGCTCGATCGCCGCCGTCACCGAGGAGCTCGGCATTCCCCGCCGGACGCTGAACGAGAAGATGACGAAATATGCGCTGGCGCGGCCTGGTCGGAAGGACGGCTGAGCGAGCAGCATGATCGGCGGAAATCCGCCGATTACCTCGCGCGCGTCGGCGGATTTCCGCCGATGAATTCTCGCCAGCCCGAACTGTCCCCGCAGAAAGCTTGCGAAAACGCGCGAATCCGGCCGCTCTGCTCATCGATCGCGGCTGGCACGGCCGTTGCTGACAGAGGCGGAAGCCGGGACGGCGCCAACTCGCGAGCCAACAAGTGAGCGGACCGTCCCCACGGGCAAACGCGTTGGAGGACGTCATGAGTTCACAGGAAGCCTCGATCACCGATTTCACCGCACCGGGCGCCGACCCGCGCGCGGGCGCCGACATGAGGCGCCGGCTGCGCGCGATCTTCGTCGGTTCGGTCGGCAATCTCGTCGAGTGGTACGATTTTTACGCCTATGCGGCGTTCGCGCTCTATTTCGCCAAGGCATTCTTCCCCGACGGCGACGAGGTGGTGCAGCAGCTCAATGCGGCGCTGCTGTTCGCCGCCGGCTTTTTGGTGCGGCCGCTCGGCGGCTGGCTGTTCGGCCATCTCGCCGATCGCTACGGCCGGCGCAACGCGCTGACGCTCTCCGTCGTGATGATGTGCTTCGGCTCGCTGATCATTGCGGTGACGCCGACCTATGCCTCGATCGGGCTTGCTGCGCCGGTCATCCTCGGTCTCGCGCGCATCCTGCAAGGCCTCAGTCTCGGCGGCGAATACGGCACCAGCGCCACCTATCTCAGTGAGGTCGCCGACGAGAAGAACCGCGGCTTCTATTCCAGCTTCCAGTACGTGACGCTGATCGGCGGCCAGCTCTGCGCCATCTTGGTGCTGCTGCTGTTGCAGAAGGTGTTCCTGTCGACCGAGGAGATCCGCACCTGGGGCTGGCGCGTGCCATTCGCCTTCGGCGCAGTGCTCGCGGTCGTCGCCGCGTTGATGCGCAGCAACCTGCACGAGACCGAGGCGTTCAAGAACAGCCAGGCGGTGGTGAAGAAGACCAGCTCCCTCCGAGCGCTCCTCAACTATCCGCGCGAGCTGCTGCTGGTGGTCGGCCTCACCATGGGCGGGACTGCGGCATTCTACACCTACACCACCTACATGCAGAAATTCCTCCGTCTCTCGGTCAAGCTCAGCGACGACCAGACCACGATGGTGACGGCGGGAAGCCTCGTCTTCGCGATGGTGCTGCAGCCGATCTACGGCGCGATCTCCGATCGCATCGGGCGCAAATGGCTTCTGATCGGCTTCGGCGTATCCGGTACGCTGTTCACCATTCCGCTCCTGACGACGCTCCAGGCCGCGCACGACGCGCTGACCGCCTTCCTGCTGATCGCGGCCGCGTGGATGATCGTGTCCGGCTATACCGCGATCAACGCGGTGGTGAAGGCGGAGCTGTTTCCGACCAGCGTGCGCGCAACCGGCGTGGGCGTGCCCTATGCGCTGACCGTCTCGATCTTTGGCGGCACCGCGGAATCGATTGCGCTGTGGTTCAAGTCGATCGGGCACGAAAGCTGGTTCTACTACTATCTCACGGGCTGCATCGCGGTGTCGCTGCTCGTCTATCTCACGATGCGGGATACCAAGAGCAGCTCTGCGATGGACCGGCACGAATAGGCTGCTGGCCACCGCATGGCAGCACACGCCGGCGGTGGCCATTTACCACGACCTGGTACCGCTCATTTCGCAATGCACAACTATCGCGGGCCCCGAACAGGTGTGCTAGCCTTGCTTGGAACCTCAGCCGCGTTCGCGGCGCAAAAGGGGATTTCCAATGAGCCGCCCGGGAACGTTCTCTGGACCGAAGATACAGCCGTGGTCCTGGCAGGCCTTTGGGTTCGCCTTCATTGTGCTGGTGGCTTCGGCCGGCTTCCAGGGCGCCTGCGCTCTCTTTGGCGCCCAGCTCTATTTTGCCGCGTTCCTGCCGGCCGTTTTCATCGTGGGGATCGTCGCGGGAGCGCCTGCGGCGGTGTTCGCCATCCTGCTCACCGTTCCGCTGGTCTGGTGGGCCTTCATGCCGCCCTTCTTCGAGTTCGGCCCGCTGACGCGTACGGACGCGCATGACATCAATTTGTTCTTCCTGTTCAGCGTGCTGTTGATCGGCCTTGCCGATCTCTGTCGTCTTACCGTGACGATCGTCAACGGCGGCGGCCTCAAGGCAACCGACAAGACGGTCGCGCCGAATTCATAACGGCATTCGCGCAGATATGACTTTATGAACATGGTCGCGAGCGCAGTGCTCGCGATGGCCACGACATGAAGTCCGATGTGTGGATCGTCTCGATCGGCATCCGAAGAACTTTGTTAAGCTGGACGGCCGACTCGAGGACCCCATACCGACCTTCATAAAGTTCGATCAAAGCGGGTGACCCGCGTTGTGCAGCACGGCGCTCTGGTCCTGAGTCCCCTGCGTGTCGTGGCAACGCCTTAGCAGAATGCGAAGGATGAGGGCGAGGAGCAGGACCACGGCGAAAGCGCCGACGGCGGGGATCATCTGATGCTTCACCGCGTGGTGCGCGCCTTGCGACACTTTCAGACCCGCCGTCTCCAGCATCCCGTAAGCGCCGGCAACGAGGATAAGCGCGTAAATGATGCCCCGCTCGGCGGAACTCGCCGCTCTGGTGAGGTCAGGAATCAGCAGCGCCAAACCGATGCCCACGATCGGGAGATCGTAATCATAGGCGTAGGGGCTGATCATCACCGACACCAGCGCGGCGACGCCGAGCGCGGTGCGCGGCGACAGCTTGCGGGCCACCGCAACGCCAATCGCAAGCAACGCAAGGCCGGCGCAGATCGCTTGCCCCCAGAACGCGAGCGCTGGGGCGACGCCCAGCGTATGCAGGGCGGCATACGAGGAAATCATGCGGAACAGCGGATAGCTGCCGCGCTCCAGATAGCTCGCCGAAGCCCTGACGGCGTCGAAGAGCGCGGGCCAGATCTGCGGACCGAACAGCAGCGTGCACAGAACCGAGCTCGCCAGCACGCCGATGGCGGCGGTCAAAAGCGTCACCCAGCGGCGCGTGATCAGAAGATAGACTGCCATCGCGACCGCCAGATGCGGCTTGATCACCATTGCCGCGAGCGCGAGACCTGCGAACACCTGTCCTGAGGCGTCGCGTTTCTCGACATTGAGGCAGATCAGGCCGATCAATCCTGCGGTCAAGAATCCGTTTTGTCCGCAGGAGAGGGTGACGGCAAGCGCGGGAAACATCACCACCAGCACCAGCGCGAAGGCTCGCCCTGCGATCGCCCGCAGCGTCACGAGGAAGAAGGCGAGCGTGGCGGCCGTGAACAGGAAATAAGCGAGCCCGATCGGCAACAGCGCGAGGGGCGCAATCAGCACGTTGAATTGCGGCGGATAGGTCCAAGGCAGGAAGTTCGTGGCACCGAACATCTCACGCTGCATCTGGAAGAGCTTGTCGAGCTGATAGGCCTGGTGGACATCGCCGAGCCAGACCCTCTGCGCGACGATGTGGAAATCGTCGAAATCGACGAGACCGCGCTGTTGCAGCGGCCCGATCCGGGCGAACCATATGGTCTTGGCGAGAACGCCGATCGTCACCGCCCCGAGAACGAGGCGCGTGTACATCGTCCGTTTGGCTTCCGAGGATTGCGCCAGCTCCAGCGTCTTGGCGAACATGAATTGACAGCCTTCTGGCAGAATTGACAGGTTCGTACCGGTCGCCAGCCTCGCGCTTGAGTGCTGCAGCTGTACGTTGCACCTTGGTGCAGGAAAACCATTAAGAGAAATACATCCGAGAGTTGCTATGGAGCTATCGCTGCACGGGGGGTAGCATTTAGGATTAACAACTCCATAAGAGCTTTCATGAAATCCTCGAGTGCGTTCTCGAATGGCGCGCAGTTCCGCATACGGCGAACGCGCGTTCCAGCACCAAGCGGATCCATTCCGTTGCACGAGGATCGTCGCATCGGTAAAGCCGTGCTAGCAGGGCGAGAGGCGAATCGCGGGTGACGACCTTCAACAGGATCTTCACAACCGAGCGCTTGCTGCAGATCATCTGCGTGCTGGCAGCGGCGCTGATCATGAAGCTGATGAGCTGACGTTCGACCGAGCTTCGATGCGTCGGTCAGCGTCCGCGCAATTCCGGCACGTCAGGCAGGTAGTTCGAACCCTCCGAGCCCAGAAAATCAAACATCGCCTGCGCCGGTGGCAGCAGCACCTTGTCGCTGCGGCGGATCACGTACCATTGCCGGACGATGGGCAGGCCCGCGACGTCGAGGATAATGAGACGGCCTTCGGCGAGCTCGTGCGCGACCGTGTGCGCGGAGATGAAGGCGATGCCCAGGCCTGCGATCACCGCCTGCTTGATGGTCTCGTTGCTGCTCATCTCCATGCCGATGATCGGCTCGAGATCCGACTTCTGGAACATGCCTTCCATCAGCGTCCGCGTGCCGGATCCAGGCTCGCGCGTGAGGAAAGTCTCGTGCACGAGGTCGGTCAGGTTGAGGCCGGAATCCTTCTCCAGCCAATGCCCCTTGCGCGCGACGATGATGTGCGGGTTGCGCCCCAGCTGGCGGACGTCGACCGTGACGTCGGCCGGTGGCCGACCCATCACCGCAAAATCGAGATCGTAGCCGTGCATGGCCTCGCGGATATCCTCGCGATTGCCGATGGTCAGCTTGATCTCGATCTTCGGATAGCGCTGCGAGAACGCCGCGATGGCGTGCGGCACGAAGTATTTTGCGGTCGAGACCGCGCCGAGGTGCACCGTGCCGCCGGTTCGCCCCGCCAGAAGATCGAGCGCGCCCTGGCAATCCGCGATCGCGGCTTCGACGCGATCGGCGAGCGCCAGCACCTCCTTGCCCGCTTCCGTCAGCAACATGCCGTCGCCGGTCCGCTGCACCAGAGGCAGTCCCGCTAGATCCTGCAATTGCCGGAGTTGCTGGGTGACCGCCGGCTGCGTCAGCCCGAGATGCGTCGAGGCAGCCGTCACGCTGCCCTTGGCCGACAGCGCTGCGAGCGACCGGAGCTGCCGGATCGTCAGATGCCGTAGCTGGGTCGCCGGGTGGCTATTATAAGAAAATTCTTTGGCGCTCATTATGAATAGAAATTTTCCTTATTAGGCCGGCTCTGTCAATTTCTTCGTGCTGGGACCAGCCGCTCCACTCCCCAACCCGGGAACAAGGATAGCGGCGGCCACGAGGGGATGGACGCAAGATGACCGGGCAACTCAGGCTGAACGACTATCTTCAACGGTATTCTGAAACCGTGCCGGAGGCGCTGGCCGTGGCAGCCGCAGTCGATGCCATTGCTTCCGCCGCGATCGAAATCGCCGACCTCACAGGCACCGGCCAGTTGTCCGATGCCTCGGGTCTGACCACCGGCTGCAACAGCGACGGCGATCTGCAGCGCGACCTCGACCTGCGGGCGGATGCAATCCTGCGCCGCTGCCTCGGCAAAGCGCCGATCGCTGCACTCGCATCGGAGGAGATGCGCGAGCCGCAGATCGTCGACCGCACGGCAAAAACCTGCGTCGCGATCGATCCGCTCGACGGCTCCTCCAACATCGACATCAACATGACCGTCGGCACGATCTTCTCGATCCTGCCCGCCCCCGATGATCTTGGCCTCGCCTTCCACCAGCGCGGCTCGGCCCAGCTTGCGGCGGGGTTCGTCACCTACGGTCCGCAGACCTCGCTGGTGTTGACGCTCGGCGATGGCGTTGACGTCTTCACGCTGGACCGCGCGCGCTCTTTCCGCCTGGCGCGGCGCGGCGTGCAGATCCCCGAGACGGCCGACGAGTTCGCGATCAACGCCTCTAACCGCCGGCACTGGGACGCGCCGGTACGCGCCTTCGTCGACGAATGCCTCGCCGGCGTCGACGGTCCGGCGAACCGCAATTTCAACATGCGCTGGGTCGGCTCACTCGTCGCGGAAGCCTACCGAATCCTGACTCGCGGCGGTGTGTTCCTCTATCCCTCCGATGCGCGTCCCGGTTACGGCGACGGCCGCCTGCGCCTGACCTACGAGGCGCATCCGATGGCCTTCATCATGGAGCAGGCGGGTGGGGCGGCTTCCACCGGGCGCGAGCGCATCCTCGATCTCGCCGCGCACAATCTGCACCAGCGCGTGCCGTTGATCATGGGCTCGCACCACGAGGTGCGGCGCGTCGAGGAACTGCATTGCGATCCGTTACTGGTCGCGAGCGTGTCGGCGCCGCTGTTCGCGCGGCGCGGCTTCTTCCGGCTCTGAAGGAGGTGACGCATGTCCAGGAAGCATCCGATCATCTCGATCACCGGTTCCTCCGGCGCCGGCACCACCTCGGTCAAGAAGACCTTTGAGCAGATCTTCTTCCGCGAGCGCGTCAATGCCGTCTACATCGAGGGCGATGCGTTCCACCGCTACGACCGCGCCGAGATGCGTACGCAGATGGCGAAGGAAGCCGAGCGCGGCAACAAGCATTTCAGCCATTTCAGCCCCGAGACCAATCTGTTCGAGGAGCTGGAGCGGGCGTTCCGCGACTATGGCGAGACCGGCACCGCGGTGACGCGCCACTACATCCACGACACCGAAGAGTCCGCGCTGCATGGCGCGCCTCCCGGCACCTTCACCGAATGGGAGCGGCTGCCGGAGAATTCGGACCTTCTGTTCTATGAGGGCTTGCACGGTGCCGTGGTCACCGACAAGGTCAACGTCGCGCGCTATGCCGACCTGAAGATTGGCGTCGTGCCGGTCATCAATCTTGAGTGGATCCAGAAGCTGCACCGTGACCGCAGCGCGCGGGGCTATTCGACCGAGGCCGTCACCGACACCATCCTGCGGCGGATGCCCGACTACATCCACTACATCTGCCCGCAATTCACCGAGACCGACATCAATTTCCAGCGCGTGCCGACGGTCGACACGTCCAATCCCTTCATCGCGCGCTGGATCCCGACGCCGGACGAATCGATGGTCGTGATCCGTTTCAAGAATCCGCGCGGCATCGACTTCCCCTATCTGCTCTCGATGCTGCCGCACAGCTTCATGTCGCGTGCAAATTCGATCGTCTGTCCTGGCGCCAAGCTCGATCTCGCGATGCAGCTCATCCTGACGCCTTTGATCATGCAGCTCATCGAGCGCAAGCGAAGCATGAAGTGACGCACAACAACGACAACAACGGGAGGATCCGATGAACATCTCGGTTCATGCCGAAGCCGACCTCAATGCGGTCAGCCATGCCGATCTCGCCAACGCCGTCCGTTTCCTCGCGGTCGACGCCATCGAACAATCGCAGTCCGGCCATCCCGGCCTGCCCATGGGCATGGCCGATGTCGCGACCGTGCTGTTCTCGCGCTTCCTCAAATTCGACGCGGCGCATCCCAATTGGCCGGACCGCGATCGCTTCGTGCTGTCGGCCGGCCACGGCTCGATGCTGCTCTACGCGCTGCTCTATCTCACTGGCGGCGCAGTCAGCCTCGACGACATCAAGGCCTTCCGGCAATGGGGCTCGAAGACGCCGGGTCATCCGGAATATGGCCACACGCCGGGCGTCGAGACCACCACGGGTCCGCTCGGGCAGGGGATCGCGACCGCGGTTGGCATGGCGCTCGCCGAGCGCATGGCGAATGCGCAGCATGGCGATGGCCTGGTCGATCACTTCACCTACGTGATCGCCGGCGACGGCTGCCTGATGGAAGGCATCAGCCAGGAGGCGATCTCCCTTGCCGGTCATCTCCAGCTCGGCCGCCTGATCGTGCTGTTCGACGACAATGGCATTTCCATCGACGGGCCGACCTCGCTTGCGACCTCGGACGACCAGCTCGCGCGCTTCGCCGCCTCCGGCTGGTCGGTGCGCCGCGTCGACGGACATGATCCGGAAGCGGTCGCACAAGCGATCGCGGAAGAGCGCGAAACCGCAAGGCCGTCGCTGATCGCCTGCCGCACCATCATCGGCTACGGCGCGCCCGACCGTCAGGGCACCGAGAAGGCACATGGTGCGCCGCTCGGCACCGAGCAGACGGCGGCTGCGCGGCGGAATCTCGGTTGGGATTATCAGCCCTTCGTGGTGCCGATTCCGATCATGAAGGCGTGGCGCATGATCGGACAACGCGGGCAGGTCGACCGTCTCGCCTGGCTCGATCGCTATGAGTGCGCGAGCCCAGCGCAGCGCGAGCTGTTCGTCGAGGGCAAGGTTTTGGCCCTGCCGAGCGCCTATGCCCAGGCGTCGTCGAAATTGCGCGAGCGCTTTGCCACCGAGCGTCCGAAGCTTGCGACGCGGCAGGCCTCGCAACAGGTGCTCGACGGCATCGCGTCGTCAATCCCGGGCCTCGTCGGCGGCTCGGCCGATTTGACCCATTCCAACCTGACGCATGCGAAGACGCAGGTTCCTGTCACGCGCGGCCGATTTGCCGGCGACTACATCCATTACGGCATCCGCGAGCACGGCATGGCGGCGGCGATGAACGGCATCGCGCTGCACGGCGGCTTCATCCCCTATGGCGGCACGTTCCTGGCCTTCTCCGACTACAGCCGGCCGGCGATCCGGCTTGCGGCCCTGATGCGGCTGCGTGTCATCCATGTCATGACCCACGACTCCATCGGTCTTGGCGAGGACGGTCCGACGCACCAGCCGGTCGAGCATCTCGCTGCGCTCCGCGTGATTCCAAATCTGCTGGTGTTTCGTCCCGCCGACGCCGTGGAGACGCTGGAGGCCTGGGACTGCGCGCTGGAAGCGACCACGCGTCCCTCCGTGCTGTGCCTGTCGCGTCAGGCGCTGCCGACCTTCCGCAGCGATGCACGCGGCACGAACCGTGTTGCGCGCGGCGGCTATCTCGTCGTCGCGCCTGACGGCGGCCGCGACGTGACGCTGATCGCAACTGGCTCGGAGGTTTCGATCGCGATCGAGGCCGCACGCCTGCTCGCGACCGAGCACATCCGCGCTGCCGTCGTCTCCGCGCCCTGCTTCGCGCTATTCGAGGAGCAGCAGGAGGGGTACCGCGCCGCCGTGCTGGGCACCGCGCCGCGTGTTGGCGTCGAAGCCGCCGTCCTCGGCGACTGGCCGCGCTGGATCGGCGCGGACGGTGAATTCGTCGGCATGCGTGGCTTCGGCGCCTCTGCACCGGCGCCAGTGCTGTACCGCGAATTCGGCATCACACCGCAGAGGGTTGCGGAAGCGGCAAGGTGCTCGGTCGCACGTCGGAACGAAGGGAAAGCAGCATGAGCTTGCGTGTCGCCATCAACGGATTTGGTCGGATCGGCCGCAACGTCCTGCGCGCGATCGCCGAGTCGCGTCGCAATGACATCGAGGTGGTATCCATCAACGACCTCGGGCCGGTCGAAACCAATGCGCATCTGCTCCGGTATGACTCCGTCCATGGCCGCTTCCCGGGCGAAGTCAGGGTCGACGGCGATGCCATCGACATAGGTCGTGGCCCGATCAAGGTGACCGCGGTCAAGGATCCCTCGCAGCTTCCGCATCGCGCGCTCGGTGTCGACATCGCGCTCGAATGCACCGGCCTCTTCACCTCGCGCGACAAGGCGGCTGCGCATCTTCAGGCCGGCGCCAAGCGCGTGCTGGTCTCGGCGCCTGCGAGCGAGGTCGACCTCACCGTCGTGTTCGGCGTCAACCATCTCAAGCTGACAGGCGATCACGTCGTGGTCTCCAACGCCTCGTGCTCGACCAACTGCCTGGCGCCGCTCGCCCAGGTGCTGGACAAGACCGTCGGAATCGAGAAGGGATTTATGACCACGATCCACTCCTACACGGGGGATCAACCGACGCTCGACACATTCCACAAGGACCTCTACCGCGCTCGTGCCGCGGCGCTGTCGATGATCCCAACCTCGACCGGCGCGGCCAAGGCGGTAGGCCTGGTCCTTCCGGAGCTCAAGGGCAAGCTCGACGGCGTGGCGATCCGCGTGCCGACGCCGAATGTCTCAGCAGTCGACTTCAAGTTCGTCGCCAGGCGCGCGACGACTGCGAAGGAAATCAACGATGCGGTGCAGGCCGCGGCGAACGGCTGGCTCAAGGGCATCCTCGGCGTCACCGACGCGCCCAACGTCTCGACCGACTTCAACCACGACCCACGTTCCAGCATCGTCCATCTCGATCAGACCAGGGTCATGGACGGAAATCTGGTGCGGGTGATGAGCTGGTACGACAACGAATGGGGCTTTTCCAATCGCATGGCCGACACTGCGGCGGCGATGGGCCGGCTGATCTGAACTGAAAGATAGAAACGAACGGAGACGTCCCTTGGCACGCATTACCCTTCGGCAACTGCTGGATCACGCAGCTCACCACGGCTATGCCGTTCCGGCGTTCAACATCAACAACATGGAGCAGGGCCTCGCGATCATGCAGGCGGCGGCCGAGGTCGATGCGCCCGTCATCATCCAGGCCTCGCGCGGCGCGCGCAGCTATGCCGGCGACCTCATGCTCTCGCACATGATCGACGCACTGGAGCGGACCTATCCGGACATCCCGCTCTGCATGCACCAGGACCACGGTAATGACGAGGCGACCTGCGCCAGTGCAATCGCCCATGGCTTTACCTCCGTCATGATGGACGGCTCGCTCAAGGCCGACGCCAAGACAGCCGCCGACTACGACTACAACGTCGCCATCACTCGCCGCGTCGTCGACCTCGCGCACTGGGTCGGCGCCTCCGTCGAAGGCGAGCTCGGCGTGCTGGGCTCGCTCGAGCATGGCGGCGGCGAGCAGGAGGACAGTCACGGCGTCGAGGGCAAGGTCGGCCACGACCAGTTGCTGACCGATCCCGACCAGGCCGTCGATTTCGTCCGCGCCACCAAGGTCGATGCGCTGGCGATCGCGATGGGCACCTCACACGGCGCCTACAAGTTCAGCCGCAAGCCGGATGGCGACATCCTGGCGATGCGGGTGGTCGAGGAGATCCACCGCCGGCTGCCGAATACGCATCTTGTCATGCACGGATCTTCTTCGGTGCCGCAGCCGCTTCAGGACATGTTCAACCAGTTCGGCGGCGAGATGCCGCAGACCTGGGGTGTACCGGTGGAGGAGATCGTTCGCGGCATCAAGAGCGGCGTGCGCAAGGTCAACATCGACACCGACTGCCGCCTGGCGATGACCGCGGTGTTCCGGAAAGTGGCCGCGCAAGCGCGCTCTGAGTTCGACCCGCGCAAATTCCTGAAGCCTGCCATGGACGCGATGCGCGACCTCTGCCGAGAGCGCTTCGAGCAGTTCGGCACCTCAGGCCACGCCAGCAAGATCAAGGTCATTCCCATGAGCGAGATGGCGCGGCGGTACCGTGCCGGCGAACTGGACCCGCGCATCGACACCCGCGAATCCGTCGCGGCCTGATCAATCAAAGAGCAGAGAGAAGAACAGGAGAGAGACATGAACGCACATGCAGGCACGGTTCGCGGCAAAGAGCGCTATCGCTCGGGCGTCATGGAATACAAGCGCATGGGTTATTGGGAGCCCGACTATGTGCCGAAGGACACTGACGTCATCGCGCTGTTCCGCGTGACGCCGCAGGAGGGCGTCGACCCGATCGAGGCTTCGGCGGCGGTGGCCGGCGAATCCTCGACCGCGACCTGGACGGTGGTGTGGACCGATCGTCTGACCGCGGCGGAGAAATATCGCGCCAAGTGCTATCGCGTCGATCCGGTGCCGGGCACGCCGGGCTCGTATTTCGCCTATATTGCCTACGACCTCGACCTGTTCGAGCCGGGCTCGATCGCGAACCTCTCGGCCTCGATCATCGGCAACGTCTTCGGCTTCAAGCCGCTGAAGGCCTTGCGGCTCGAGGACATGCGCTTCCCGGTCGCCTATGTGAAGACGTTCCAGGGGCCCGCAACCGGCATCGTGGTCGAGCGCGAACGCCTCGACAAGTTCGGCCGGCCGCTGTTAGGGGCAACGGTGAAGCCGAAGCTCGGTCTCTCGGGCCGCAATTATGGCCGCGTCGTCTATGAGGCGTTGAAAGGTGGGCTCGACTTCACCAAGGACGACGAGAACATCAACTCGCAGCCCTTCATGCATTGGCGTGACCGCTTCCTCTACTGCATGGAGGCTGTCAACCGCGCGCAGGCCGCCTCGGGCGAGGTGAAGGGCACGTACCTCAACGTCACCGCCGCGACGATGGAGGACATGTATGAGCGCGCGGAGTTCGCCAAGGAGCTCGGCTCGGTCATCGTCATGATCGACCTCGTGATCGGCTACACCGCGATCCAATCCATGGCGAAATGGGCGCGCCGCAACGACATGATCCTGCATCTGCACCGCGCCGGTCACTCGACCTATACGCGGCAGAAGAGTCACGGTGTGTCGTTCCGCGTCATCGCCAAGTGGATGAGGCTTGCCGGTGTCGACCACATCCATGCCGGCACGGTGGTCGGCAAGCTCGAGGGCGACCCCAACACCACGCGCGGCTATTACGACGTCTGCCGCGAGGACTTCAACCCATTGAGGCTCGAGCACGGCCTGTTCTTTGACCAACCCTGGGCGAGCCTGAACAAGATGATGCCGGTCGCTTCCGGCGGCATTCATGCCGGCCAGATGCACCAGCTCCTCGATTTGCTGGGTGAGGACGTCGTGCTGCAATTCGGCGGCGGCACGATTGGTCATCCCATGGGGATTGCGGCGGGCGCGACAGCCAACCGCGTGGCGCTGGAAGCGATGATCCTCGCCCGCAACGAGGGTCGCGACTACGTCCATGAAGGGCCGGAGATCCTGGCCAAGGCGGCACAGACTTGCACGCCGCTGAAGGCCGCGCTCGACGTCTGGAAGGACGTCACCTTCAACTACCAATCCACCGACACGCCGGACTTCGTGCCGACCGCGCTGGAATCCGTTTGAGGAGACATGAGATGAAGTTGACGCAAGGGTGTTTTTCCTTCCTGCCTGATCTCACCGACGATCAGATCTACAAGCAGGTGCAGTACTGCCTCGCCAACGGCTGGGCCGTGAATATCGAGTTCACCGACGATCCGCATCCCCGCAACACCTATTGGGAGATGTGGGGCCTGCCGATGTTCGATCTTGCCGACGCCGCCGGTGTGATGATGGAGCTCGCCGAATGCCGCAGGGTGTATGGCGATCGTTACATCCGCATAAGTGGCTTCGATTCCAGCCATGGCTGGGAATCGGTGCGGATCTCGTTCCTCGTGAACCGGCCGAAGCAGGAGGCTGAATTCGAGCTGGTGCGGCAGGAGGTTGCAGGACGCGCGATCCGGTACACCACCGTCCGCAAGCCGGTTGAGCACGCTTCGGCCTAGACAGCATTCGTTTCCGCGCGGAGCTCTCCCTGCTCCGCTCCCTTGGCGGACAACTGCTTCGCCGCCTGTTCGCGGCGAAGCCCCTTTCTTCGAGATGCCTATGCTTGATGTGCCGCAAAAGACAGAGACCAGTGAAGCCGCATTCGATCTCCGCAAGGAGGCTGAAGCCGCAGGAATCACCGAGACGCTGCGCGAGCTCGATCAGGAGCTGATCGGGTTGAAGCCGGTCAAGAACCGCGTGCGTCAGATCGCCTCGCTCCTCCTCATCGAGCGGATACGGCAGCGTGCGGGCCTCGTCGCCGCGCCGCCGACCTTGCACATGTCCTTCACCGGCAATCCCGGCACCGGCAAGACCACAGTCGCGCTGCGCATGGCAAAGATCCTTCACGGTCTCGGCTTCGTGCGGCGCGGGCAGGTGATCTCGGTAACGCGCGACGATCTCGTCGGGCAATATATCGGCCATACTGCGCCGAAGACCAAGGAGATATTGAAGAAGGCGATGGGCGGCGTGCTGTTCATCGACGAGGCCTACTACCTGCACCGGCCCGACAATGAGCGCGACTACGGCCAGGAGGCGATCGAGATCCTGCTCCAGGTGATGGAGAACCAACGTGAGGACCTCGTGGTCATCCTCGCCGGGTATGGCGAGCGGATGACGAATTTCTTTGCCTCCAATCCAGGCTTCCGCTCGCGCATCGCCCACCACATCGAATTTCCCGACTATTCCGAACAGGAATTGCTCTTTATTGCGGACTTGATGTTGCAGGAGCGGGGATATCGCTTCTCGACTGCCGCGCGCGAGGCTTTCGAAAAGTATATCGCGTTGCGCCGAACGCAGCCGTTCTTCTCAAATGCGCGCTCGATCCGCAACGCCGTCGACCGCATCCGGTTGCGCCAGGCCGACCGGCTGGTTGCCGATCTCGACCGCATGCTGGGGGTCGCGGACCTCGAGACCATCGATTCCTCGGACGTGCTGGCCAGCCGCGTGTTCAGCGGCGGATCTGACGCGCGGAGCGCAAAGCCATGACAAGGGAAATCATCATTGCGCCGTCGATCCTGGCGGCGAATTTCGCGAGGCTCGGGGAAGAGATCGCTGCGATGGATGCGGCCGGCGCCGACTGGATCCATTGCGACGTGATGGACGGGCATTTTGTACCCAATATCAGTTTCGGTGCCGACGTGATCAAGGCGATCAGGCCGTTTACGAGCAAGACGTTCGACGTCCATCTGATGATCGCGCCGGCGGATCCCTATCTCGAAGCTTTCGCGAAAGCCGGTGCCGACATCATCACGGTCCATGCCGAAGCGGGGCCGCATCTCGATCGCTCCTTGCAGGCAATCCGGGCGCTCGGCAAGAAGGCCGGCGTGAGCCTGTGCCCGGCAACGCCGGAATCAGCTATCGAATATGTGCTCGATCGCGTCGACCTCATCCTTGTGATGACGGTCAATCCGGGCTTCGGCGGGCAATCGTTCCTCGGATCGCAGATTACGAAGATCCAGCGCATCCGCGCGATGATCGGCGACCGGCCGATCCGGCTCGAGGTCGATGGCGGCGTCACGCGCGACAACGCGGCCGCCGTTGCGGCTGCCGGCGCGGATACGCTGGTGGCGGGATCGGCGGTGTTCCGCGGCAACGGCAGCGCCGACTACGCGAACAACATCGCCGCGATCCGCGTTGCTGCGCAAGCTGGCCGGGTTCCGAAGCTGCAATTGGGTTCGGCTTCGCTGGCGCGGGCTGGCGAGAGCGAATTGGTTCGATAACCGCGGGTCACGCGACGCCTTCGGGGCGATGCAGGGCTACTTGGTCGGGCATCCACGTGATGGAAAGGTATTTGGATGCGATAGACGCGATCGCCGCGCTGCAACAGCGCCGTCACGGCCATCACCGCTCCAAATGAAAAAGCCGCCGGTTCCGGTTCCGTGCGGCTCGAGAAGTCGCGAGCTGCGTGCCTGTCGCAGCACCCGTGTACCGCCGTTACCTTGTTTGCGGCCATACGGAGGAACTCATAGCCAAAATTGCTGCATTTGGCTGTGACTTGCCCCACAGATGCCGCAACTTTGTGGCATGATCAAAATACAGTCTCGGCGAAACTTTCCCCAAAGTTTGACCCAGGGCAATGCCAACGGGCCGATGTCCGCGTTAACTCTTTCAAGGAAAGAGTGGTCCACGCAGCAAATGTTTCGCACGAGTGCAATCAGTGTGACGCAAACCGGCGAAATAAGCCGGGCGTAGCCAAGGTGGGAGATTCTCATGGAGAACGTGCGTCGGTACCGTGCTCTGGCGTCCTTGTGCCGTCAGCAGGCGGCATATCGACCCCTGCAGAGCTGGGATCTTCTCGGCCAGGCCGAGCATTTCGAACATCTCGCCGAAGCGGAGCTGAAGGCTCACTTCGACGCCTGCAATACGCAAGGCGCTGACGACGCAGCAACCCCGGCAGAGTGGCAGCACACTGCCGCCGCGTGAAGCGCAAAGTTCGCGCTAATGCGACATCAGCGTCGGGATCGTCATAGTTTGCAGCATCGCGCGGGTGACGCCGCCTAGCACGCGCTCTTGCAAGCGCGAATGGCCATAGCCGCCCATCACCAGCAGATCGAGGCTCTCGTCGGCCGCGAGCGACAGGATCGTCGGCTGAATGTCGGCGCGGCTCGCCGACAGGCTGACGATGCGGGCTTCCAGCCCGAGCCGCGCCAGATGTCTTGCAAGCTGATCCGCCGGAGCCGCGCCCGGCGCTGACGTCGCCTCGTTCACCGTCATGATGACGATCTCCGCGGCCCGCGACAGGAACGGCATCGCGTCGCGCACTGCGCGCGCCGCAACGCGGCTGCCATCCCAGGCGATGCCGATTCGCCGTGTCTTGAAGGTGCCGCGGAAGATATGTGGCAGGAACAGCACCGGTCCGCCCGCCTGGAACAGAATCTCCTGCGGCAGGTCGCTGTCGAAGGATCCATGATCTGCATCGGGCTGCAGCACGACGCTGAGATCGTGGAGCCGTGCCATCGCGCCGACCATGTCGATCGCGTCCGCCGGGATCGCACCGACCGGGTGGCAGCTATGGGAAATGCCGGCATGCCCGGCTTCCGTCTCGAATACAGCGAGCGCCGTCTCGGCGCGCTCCGTCGCTCGTTCGCGCTCCATCTCGAACACCGCGGCCACGGCCGCGCCGCCTTCCATCACATAGGCCGTGCTGGTTGCGACATAGCCGACCGAGACCGCATCGAGATGAGCGTTGAAGCCGGCGGCGAGCGACACCGAGCCATCGATGACCGGGCGCATGGGTCGTTCGGTCGGGATGTGGACGAGAATGTCCTTGATCATGACGGCGCCTCCGGCGGAGATCATTTCCACGCCGTAATTTTTCACCGATCCCTCGATGTGCGTTGACCTGCATCAAGCGCCGTCACCCGCGGCTGCTCGTCGCAGCTTTCTTTGCCAAGAATTAATCGCGTGGACGGGACGTCGTAATGTTGTGTCGTCAATGTTGGGCGCAAGGCGACTGCTACCAACATGGACATTTCGACATGAACGATCACATCAATCCCGATTCCGCCAGGCCGCGTGCGATCCTGAAACCCCGGCGCCTCGCGCTGCTCGGTACCGTGGCCGCGCTCGGCGTTGCCGTGCTTGCCGGTGCTTCGAACGGATACTCGCCGTTTGCCGGCGCGTCCTTCACCTCGCCAGCGCTCGCCGCCGAGACGACGCCGACCCCACCCGGTTTTGCCGATCTGGTGGCCAAGGTGAAGCCCGCCGTGATCTCGGTGCGCGTCAAGATCGACCAGACCGACAAGAATGCGATGCTGCAGCAAAACCGGATGGATTCGGATGAGGATTCACCTTTCGATCAGTTCCCGAAGGAGTTCGGCTTCCGCCTGCCGAAGGGCATGCAGCAAATGCCCAACGGCATGCCGCAGCGCCACCGCGTGATCACCGGCGAAGGCTCGGGCTTCTTCATCTCGGCCGACGGCTATGCGGTGACCAACAATCACGTCGTCGACCACGCCCAGTCCGTGCAGGTGACGGCGGACGACGGTACGATCTACACGGCCAAGGTCGTCGGCACCGATCCGAAGACCGACCTCGCGTTGATCAAGGTCGACGGCAAGAAGGATTTTCCGTTCGTAAAATTCTCCGAGCAGCGCCCGCGGATCGGCGACTGGGTGGTTGCCGTCGGTAATCCGTTCGGCCTCGGCGGCACGGTGACGGCGGGTATCGTCTCGGCCAACGGCCGCGACATCGGCGCCGGCCCCTATGACGACTACATCCAGATCGACGCGCCCATCAACAAGGGTAATTCCGGCGGTCCCGCCTTCGACATGAACGGCAACGTGATCGGCGTGAATACCGCGATCTTCTCGCCGTCCGGCGGCTCGGTCGGCATCGGATTCGACATCCCGGCCAACACCGCAAAGCTCGTCGTCGCCCAGCTCAAGGACAACGGCTCGGTCACGCGTGGCTGGCTCGGCGTCCAGGTGCAGCCGGTGACGGCTGATATCGCCGACAGCCTCGGGCTGAAGGAAGCCCGCGGCGCGATCGTCGATACCCCGCAGGACAACAGCCCGGCGTCCAAGGCCGGAATCGAGGCCGGTGACGTCATCACCGCCGTCAATGGCACCGCGATCAAGGACTCCCGCGATCTCGCCCGTACCATCGGCACGATGGCGCCGGGCAGCTCGGTGAAGCTCGACGTCTGGCACAAGGGCGAGAGCAAGACCGTGAGCGTGAACCTCGGCGAGCTCCCGAACGAGCGTCAGGCCAAGGCGAATGGGAAGGCGAATGACAAGGCGGACGAAGGTCAGTCGGCCGCCGGAACGCCGCGTCTCGGCCTCAGCCTCGCACCGGCCGGCGACGTGCAGGGCGCGGGCCAGAAGGGTGTCGTCGTCACCTCCGTTGATCCGGAAGGCCCGGCGGCAAGCCGCGGCATCCAGACCGGAGATGTCATCCTCAATGTCGGCGGCAAAGCCGTCGCCAGCATCGATGACGTCCGGACTGAGTTGAAGCAGGCGAAATCCGCTGGCAAGCGCAGCGTGCTGCTGCAGGTGAAGAGCGCGGAGGCGACGAAGTTCGTCGCGGTGCCGCTCGCCTAAGCAAAGAGAGATCACGCAACAATAAAAGAGGCGGCCTCGCGGCCGCCTCTTTCGTATCGGCTGTGCTTACTAACAGCGGTGTCGCAAGCCGTCTGGGCCTATATAGGTCATGCCGGGTTCGCAATACCCGCCGCGGAACGGTGCGGTCGCAATCGCGCCTGCCGTTCCGATCGCGCCGCCGACCACGCCGGCGGCTACGTCGCCCGGCCAAAAGCCTGAGCCCTCATGATAGTAAACCTGCCCATGGTGCCTTGCGCTCATCGATCGCGCGTGAGGCTCCTGCGCCAATGCAGGCGCCGCCATTGCGGTGGTGAGGACTGCGGCTGCGGCCAATCGTTTCCAGTTCATGTGCTGTCTCCGTTGTCTTCACACGGCAGGTCAACACCTGCCGCGGACAACCGTTTCGGGAACGTCACGAGTTTCATCCGGAGATTGGCCCGCGTTCCGCGACGGTCGCGCGAACCTGCGGAGAGCCGTCCATTTGAGGGGATAAGCCGGCACCGCCCGATAACATTCGCGTTAACGGATCTGTTGCGGACAGGGTTCGGCCCAAAAATTCACATTCACTCAAGCAGGTCGTGAGTCGCCTTTTGCGGCTCGACGGGCGAGGATGGTTGCATCAGCGGAACTCCAAGAGGGGGGGCCGCTTTGTGGAACCGGACCTCGTCAGGAATCGGTGCCAACGATGGATCGATTGAAGGCCTTCAGCAGGGGCGCGTTACTGCTGGTGCCGCTTGTGCTCTGCACCCAAAGTGCGCTGGGTCGCGACGACGGACGTTATACGGATTCCCCGCTCAAGCCATGGTTCGACAGCCTGCGCAGCCACCTCGGTCCATGTTGCTCAGATGCCGATGGCGTGGCGGTCGCTGACCCCGATTGGGAATCGTATGGGGGGCACTATCGCGTGCGCATCGACGGTCAGTGGGTCGAGGTGCCCGATGAGGCCGTCATCACCGAGCCCAATCGGGCCGGGCGAACCATGGTATGGCCCGTGAAGACTGCGTTCGGGATTTCGATCCGCTGCTTCATGCCCGGCACCATGATCTAAAGGACACGTATCGACCTTGGGCGGCGCACGGGAGCTTCGCGCGCCACCGAATTTCGTCTCACCGGGAGCGCTTCTTGCTCGACTTCTTCTTCGAGCCCTTGCGCTTCGACGTCTTCTTCTTCTTCGGGACCTTCTTGCCCTTCTTGCGCGCCTTTGACAGGCCGATTGCGATCGCCTGCTTGCGGCTCTTCACGCGACCACCGCGTCCGCCACGACCGCTCTTGGCCGTGCCTTTCTTGTAGCGGCGCATCTCGCTTTCGACATCCTTGCCGGAGCTCCTCGAATAGCGCCGTTTCTTTGCCTTGCGTGCCATGAGCATCCTCCCATCGCGAGAGAACCGCTTTCGCCTGCGCATGGTTCCTTGTCACTTGCCTAGAGCATGATCCGGAAAAGTGTGAAGCGGTTTTCCGAAAAGATCATGCTCAAACAATAACCTAAAGCGCGATGACGATTCAGCCCAATCTCATCGCGCTTTAGCCGGACGCGGTGACAGGATTCCTCAATAGCGACAACGACACGCGTGACTGCCGGTGGCTGACGCGCGACTGAGAACAAAATCACCCCGCGCGGAACGGACTGGCAGCAGCGCGAATTGTTCGCCATGGTCACGATCAATATCCTCGACAAGCCGATCGAACGCATCCGCGAGACCTGCGAGATGATGGGCGCGCGCGACAAATTCGAACGCACCCTCCCTGAGCTCGAGACCTTCCTCGAATCAGAGATTGCCAGAGGCGAGACCGGCGAGGCGCGGCTCACCTATGACGGGCTCTGTTTCCTCAAGGAAGCCTTTGCGCGGAAGTGATCCGGCACCTCAGAACGAGTTGGCAAGCTCGATCTCGGCCTCCAGCGCCTGGATGCGCTTTGCTGCCTCGTCGAAGCTGAGATCCCTCGCATACTGGCTTGGCTGATAGGCCTCCTCGCTCAGCCGCCGCAGCCGCAGGACCTGGGCCCGCGTCATCTGCGCGGCGAGGAAATCCTTGGCGTCGTATTTACCTTCCACTCGCATTTCCACTCTCCATCCCTGAATCGTGACTTGACTATATGTTCTTATTTTGTTCTAACAAGCCATGGACAACAGAATTAATGAAATTCGTCGTAAAATCAGTACATTAAGGTCCGAGATGGTGGACCTTGAGGCGTCGGTGCGCGACCTCGTCAACCGTGATCGCGATTGCAACGAAAGCGCGCTTCGATTGCTCGGACTGCGCCAGGACATGAAGCGGCTGATCGCTGACTGGAAGGCGGCCGGCGGCGGCGATCTCCTGCCCAATATTGGCGAGCGGATGAGTCTCCGCGCGAACGTCAAGAACGATCCCAAGAAGAACGGTCACAAAGCGGCCCACATGGCCGTGCGCCGGTGAAGCCGGGGGCTCGCCGTGGATGAGGACCCGGACGCGTACCGGATTCTGAAACTGCGCGCCGAGATCCTCGAACTTGGGTCGGCCATCCGCCAGTTGCAGCGTGCCGGCCTCGACGATGCCGCAGCCCAGCTTTTGATCGCGCGCAAGCGCGCGATGCTCGAAACGCTCGTGAAGCGCGAGCCGCAAAGCGCAGCGCAGGACCGATCCGGCCTTAACATTCCTGACATCCGACGCGGCTAAGTCAGACACGTCACGCGACGTGCCGGAGCCTTCCGATGTCGGATACCGAGACGACAGCTCTGTTGCGCGCGGTTCTTGATGAGGTCTGCACGGACATCCCCACATCCGAGACGGCCGCGCGCGAGCGCGTCGCCGCGACAGTTCTCGAGATGATCCGGATGGGGTGCTGCTCGGCCGACGACCTCAGGCGAGCTGGCCGCGATGCGCTCAACCGCGCGCCGACGATGTGGCGCTAGCGGCGTCGCTCGCATCCGCCGATCAAGAAGAAAGCCCCGCGGCGCGCGGGGCTTCTCAAAGGCGTAAATGGGCTCACTTGCTGGGCATGCTGCCGGCTTGATTGGTGCCCGGGCCGACATTGCCCTGGCTCGAGGGATTGGCGGCACCGCCGCTGGACTTCATGTTCGCACCGGTCGTGGTCTGCGACGACGTCATGGACTTATGATGCTTGGTCTTGTTGGACATCGCCTCGGCGGCAAACGGCGCGGCGGCGAGGCCGGCTGCCACGATTACGGCTAAGCCGAGATGGGTCTTCTTCATGCGCGGAACTCCCTTGAGTTAAATTGACGCAGGGAGCCAACAGCGATTGGGTGCGAGAGTTCCAGCGCGAGCGCGACATGCGCCGTTGCGCGTGCTTCAAGTTTCCTTGTCATCCATCAAAACGAACACGGCGCCCGTCAGCGTTGCGCCGATCGCAAAGCTCGTCACGAGCGTGATGACGAACACGAAAATGGTCGGGCTTCCGCCAGCCTTGAGCAGCGCCGCAACGGCAGGATTGATGAGCACCAGCGCGAGGCCAAAGATAAGCCCGAGGGCCGCACCCATCATCGCCTGCGTCATCAACGTGATGGCGCCTGCCGTCGAAACCAAACGTGGCGATTTTCGCGCTCGCATTGCCGTCCTCGACAATCATCCTGAAAACGCACCGGATCATCGCGAGTTCCTCGAACACCGCATCTTCCTGAACAAATATTCATAGTGCGCGATCTTCAGCTGGCGTTCATGCGAGGTCTGAGAGGATCGAGACTGAAGCAACGACATGGAAAGCTCGATCATGGGAAAGGTGATCTTTCTGTACCGCTCGCTTGCCTATCGCAACGCGGCGGCGGAAATGTTGCGCAAGGCGCGCACGCTGCCGCGTGGCGCGGAGCAGCGCGCAGCGCGAAGCTATGCGATGGCCTTGCGCGATCTGGAACGGAGCGAAGCCTGGCTCGAGGGGCGCATCGCGGATGCGCCGTTGCAGATGCAGGCGGTAAGGGTGCGCGCCCGCCGCTAGCCTGAGGCGCGCTGCAATTCGCCGGCGATCGCAGCGTCGAAATTTTCGGCCGCCGGCAGTGTCGCCTTTCGCGTCAGGGGCACTTCGAGGCGGCACAGCAGACCCTCGGCGCGCCAATCGAATTGCGCCTGTCCGCCGAGCTGGGACTCTACGCTCGCGAGCAAGCTCTTGGTGCCGAAGCCGCGCGCCTTCGGCTGCCTGACCAGCGGCCCTCCGGATTCCTCCCAGGTCAGCGCGAGCATCTCGCCATTCACCTCCCAGCCGATCGCAAGCCTCCCCGACCGCGTCGACAGCGCACCGTATTTGGCCGAATTGGTGAACAGCTCGTGCAGCGCCAGCGCCAGCGTTTGCGCGGTAGCAGGCACGAGCTGCACTTCGGGACCCGATAGACGGATCTGGCCGCCGAGCGAATAGGGCGCGAGCTCCTCCTCGATCAGCTTGCTGATCTCGGCGCCTTGCCAGCTCGACAGCGACAGAATGGTGTGCACGCGTGCCAGCGCATTGATGCGTCCTTCGACGGCATTGACGTAGGTCTTGACGTCGTCGGCGCGGGTCAGCCGGACGATTGATTGCGCGAGTGCCAGGGCGTTCTTGGCGCGGTGATCGACTTCGCGGGCGAGCAGGTTCTGCCGCTCCTCGGCGCGCTTGCGCTCGGTGATGTCGACCGTGACGCCGCTCACCCGCACCACGCGACCGTTTCCGTCCAGCGTTGCCGCCGCCGTTCCGACACACCAGCGCACCTCACCATCCGGCCGCTGAATGCGGAATTCGGCTTCATAGGCGCGCGCGCCCGTGTTGAATTCGGCGATCGCCTTGCGGAATTGATCGACATCGTCGGGGTGCAGCAGCGCCTGCACGTTGGCCGAGGTGACGTCGAAGGTCTCCGGGCTGACGCCGAAGATGCGATACTGGCCTTCGTCCCACATCCAGTCGCCGTTGATCCAGTCCCAGTCCCAGGATCCCATCTTGCCGGCGGCGATCGCCATGCTGCGCCGCTGCTCGCTCTCGAGCAGCTTGGCGGTGGAGCTTTCGAGCTCGGCGGTGCGTGCGCGAACGCGATCCTCCAGCTCCTGGTTCAGCCGCTCGAGCTCGCGTGTCTTGCGATAGAGCTCGGCGAATACCTTGATCTTGGCGCGCAGCACCTCCGGCACCACCGGCACCGGAACGTAGTCGACCGCGCCCATCTCGTAGCCGCGCAGGCGATCGATGTCGGACACCTGGATTGCCGAGATAAAGATCATCGCGATCTTCTGGAAACGCGGATGCTCGCGGATCATCGCCGCGAGCTCGAAGCCGTCGAGCTCGGGCATGCAGACGTCGACCAGGATCACCGCGATTTCGCTCTTCAGCAAAATCTCCAGTGCCTCGCGACCGGACGAGGCGATCACGAGGTTCTCGCCGAGGTCCTTCAGGATCACCTCATAGGCGAGCAGCTTGGCCGGCTGGTCGTCGACAAGGAGAATGTTGACCTTTTCGTGGTCCATACTCGGATCCCACTCAGCGATGCAGCCACATGCGGATCGCAAGCAGCAATTGATCGGTGTTGACGGGTTTGGCGAGATAGTCGGAAGCGCCCGCTTCCAGACATTTCTCCCGGTCGCCCTTCATCGCTTTCGCAGTCAGCGCGATGATCGGCAGGCGCAAAAAGGCCGGGTTCTCCCGGATCACGCCGATGGTCTGATAGCCATCCATCTGCGGCATCATGATGTCCATCAGCACGATCGCGATATCCGGATTGGACTGCACGAGCGCCACTGCCTCGCGGCCGGTGGTGGCGGTCAGCACCTTCATGCCGCGCCGTTCCAGCACGCTCGACAGCGCGAAGATGTTGCGGGCATCGTCGTCGACGAGCAGCGCGGTCTTGCCGATCAGGTCCTCGTCGGAACTGTTCAGCTTCTCCAGCATGCGCTGCTTTTCGGTCGGCAGCTCGGTGATCACCCGGTGCAGGAACAGGGCGGTCTCGTCGAGCAGGCGTTCGGGCGACTCCACGCCCTTGACCACGATGCTGCGCGCCATGGTGTGGAGCTCGGCATCCTCTTCGGCCGATAGTTCTCGACCGGTGAAGACCACGACCGGAATGTTCGACAGTGCCTCGTCGCTGCGGATCTGGTCCAGCACCTCGAAGCCGCTCATGTCCGGCAGACGCAGGTCCAGCACCACGCAGTCGTAAGGAGCGTCGCGCAGCGTCGAGAGCGCGCCGGCACCGGTTTCGGTCGCCACGATCTCGATGTCGTCATGATGCAGCAGCTCGCGGATCGAGAGCTGCTCCGCCTCGTTGTCCTCGACGATGAGGAGCCGCTTGCGCCGCGGCCTTGCATATTCCTTGATCTGGGTCAGCGCGGCGGAGACGCCCTCGGTCGTGGTCGGCTTGTTGATGAAGGAGAAAGCGCCGCGGGCGAGCGCGTGCTGGCGATCCTCGTCCAGCGTGATGATCTGAACGGGGATGTGGCGGGTCAGCGGATTGTGTTTGAGCTGGCTTAGCACCGTCCAGCCCAGCATGTCCGGCAGAAAGACGTCGAGCGACACCGCCGTCGGTTGATATTGCTTGGCGAGCTCCAGGGCTTCAGCGCCGCGTGCCGCGACCAGCACCTTGAAACCCTTGTCGCGGGCGAGATCGACCAGCACGCGAGCGTAATGCGGATCGTCCTCGACGATCAGCAGAATGGTATCCCCCGGTTCGAGATTGAGCCGGTCGTCGGGCAGTTGCTCGATGACGCGCTCGGGCGCAGTTGCCTGCACCTGGAGCGCGGGCGGCTGGTTGGCCGCGGGCGCGGTCCGTGGCGCGAGTGTCGGTCCTGAATATTTGAGCGGCAGGTACAGCGTGAAGGTGGAACCCTTGCCGGTCGCGCTGCGCAGGTGGATCTCGCCGCCGAGCAGGCTTGCGAGCTCGCGGCTGATGGCGAGCCCAAGGCCGGTGCCGCCATATTTGCGGCTGGTGCCGGCGTCGGCCTGCTGGAAGGCCTCGAAGATCAGCTTCTGCTTCTCCAGGGGAATGCCGATGCCCGTATCGGTGACCTCGAACGCGATCACTGCCGGCGCAGCGTTGAGCACGGGATGATCCGGCGTCCAGCCGCCTAGCGCGCAGGCGACCTTCAGTCGTACGCCGCCGTCGGCCGTGAACTTGAAGGCATTCGACAACAGGTTCTTCAGCACCTGTTGCAGCCGCTTGGAGTCGGTGACGATGCTGCGGGCGAGGTTCGGATCGACTTCGACGTTGAAGGACAGGTTACGGTTCTCCGCCTCGTGCCGGAACGGACGTCCGACGGTCTCCAGCAGGTTCGCGGTCAAGATCTCCTCCGCGTCGACGGTCACCGTGCCGGACTCGATCTTGGAAAGATCGAGAATGTCGCTGATCAGGTTCAACAGATCAGTGCCGGCACCGTGGATCGTGCGGGCGAACTCGACTTGCTTGGCCGAGAGGTTGCCATCCGGATTGTCGGTGAGCTGCTGGCCGAGGATCAGGATCGAGTTCAGCGGCGTGCGCAGTTCGTGGCTCATATTGGCGAGGAATTCGGACTTGTACTTCGAGGTCAGCGCGAGCTCGGTCGCTTTTTCCTCCAGCGCGCGGCGGGCCTGTTCGATCTCCTGGTTCTTGCGCTCGACTTCCACGTTGCGTTCGGCGAGCTGCTGCGCCTTCTGCTCGAGCTGATCGTTGGTCTGCCGCAACTCGCGCTGCTGGGCCTGGAGCTCGCCGGCGAGCTGCTGCGACTGCTTGAGCAGGCCTTCGGTCTGCATCGTCGCCTCGATCGAGTTGAGCACGATGCCGATGGAGTCCGTGAGCTGCTCCAGGAACGTCATTTGCGAGGTCGTGAATGAGGCGAGCGAGGCGAGCTCGATGACCGCCTTGACCTGGCTCTCGAACAGCACCGGCAGTACCACCAGGTTCTTCGGCACCGCGCGCAACAGCGCCGAGTTGATCGGCACCACGTCGGTCGGGATGTCCGCAACCACGCGCGGGCGCTTGTCGAGGGCACATTGCCCGGCGAGACCGTCACCGAATTGCAGCACCTGCGGATAGGGATAGGCACCGTCGCCGGCATAGGAGGCAAGCAGGCGGAGCTGCGGGCTGTCCTCGTTCTCGATCTGGTAGATCACGCCGGTATGGGCGTTCACCAGCGGCGACAGCTCGGAGAGCAGGAGACGGCCGACGGTGGTGAGGTCGCGCTGGCCCTGGAGCATGTTGGTGAATTTGGCGAGGTTCGTCTTCAGCCAATCCTGCTCGGTGTTCACGTCCGTGGTGAGACGCAGATTGGTGATCATGGTGTTGATGTTGTCTTTCAGCTCCGCGACCTCGCCGCGGGCATCGACCTGAATCGACCGGGTCAGGTCGCCCTTGGTCACGGCAGTTGCGACCTCCGCGATGGCGCGCACCTGCGAGGTGAGGTTCGCTGCCAGCAGGTTGACGTTGCCGGTGAGGTCCTTCCAGGTGCCGGCGGCGCCCGGCACGTTGGCCTGGCCGCCAAGGCGTCCCTCGACCCCGACCTCGCGCGCCACCGACGTCACCTGGTCGGCGAAGGTCGCGAGCGTCTCGGTCATGTTGTTGATGGTGTCGCCGAGAGCGGCGACTTCGCCCTTCGACTTCACGGTGAGGTTCTGCTTGAGGTCGCCGTTGGCGACCGCGGTCACGACCTTGACGATGCCGCGCACCTGCTCGGTGAGGTTCGCCGCCATGAAGTTCACGGTGTCGGTGAGGTCCTTCCAGGTGCCGGCGACGCCGGGCACCTGGGCCTGGCCGCCGAGCTTGCCTTCGGTGCCGACCTCACGCGCCACGCGCGTGACCTCGCCGGCGAAGGCGTTGAGCTGGTCCACCATGGTGTTGATGGTGTTCTTCAGCTCGAGGATCTCGCCCTTCACGTCGACGGTGATCTTGCGGGACAGGTCGCCGCGCGCCACGGCAGTCGTGACCTCGGCGATGTTGCGCACCTGCGTGGTGAGGTTTGCGGCGAGCAAGTTGACATTGTCGGTGAGGTCCTTCCAGGTGCCGCCGACGCCGGGCACCACGGCCTGACCGCCGAGCCGCCCCTCGGTCCCGACTTCGCGCGCCACGCGCGTCACTTCGGCAGCGAAGGAGCGGAGCTGCTCGACCATCGTGTTCAGCGTGTCCTTCAGCAGCAGGATCTCGCCGCGGACGTCGACCGTGATCTTCTTCGAAAGGTCACCGCCCGCGATCGCAGTCGCCACCTCGGCGATGTTGCGGACCTGCGCGGTCAGGTTGGACGCCATGAAGTTGACGTTGTCGGTGAGGTCCTTCCAGGTGCCGGCAACTTCAGGCACTTGCGCCTGGCCGCCGAGCTTGCCTTCGGTGCCGACCTCGCGCGCGACACGCGTCACTTCCGATGCGAAGGCATTGAGCTGGTCCACCATGGTGTTGATGGTGTTCTTCAGCTCGAGGATTTCGCCGCGCACGTCGACGGTGATTTTGCGGGACAAGTCGCCGCGCGCCACGGCAGTCGTCACTTCGGCGATGTTGCGGACTTGGGCGGTGAGGTTGCCCGCCATCGAGTTCACGCTATCGGTGAGGTCCTTCCAGGTTCCGGCGACGCCGGGCACGTTGGCCTGGCCGCCGAGACGGCCTTCGGTGCCAACCTCGCGCGCCACGCGCGTCACCTC
The DNA here is from genome assembly GCF_024199885.1 of Bradyrhizobium sp. CCGUVB23. Lineage (NCBI taxonomy): Bacteria > Pseudomonadati > Pseudomonadota > Alphaproteobacteria > Hyphomicrobiales > Nitrobacteraceae > Bradyrhizobium > Bradyrhizobium sp. CCGUVB23. The sequence goes on along the minus strand of NZ_JANADQ010000001.1, from coordinate 859,249 downwards.
GCCCGCGAAGCGGTTGAGCTGGTCGACCATCGTGTTCAGCGTGTCCTTGAGCTGAAGGATCTCGCCGCGCACGTCGACGGTGATCTTGCGCGAGAGGTCGCCGCCTGCGATGGCAGTCGCCACCTCGGCGATGTTGCGCACTTGGGCGGTGAGGTTGCCCGCCATCGAGTTCACGCTCTCGGTGAGGTCCTTCCAGGTGCCGGCGACGCCGAGCACGTTAGCCTGGCCGCCGAGCTTGCCTTCGGTGCCGACCTCACGCGCGACGCGCGTGACTTCACCGGCGAAGGCGTTGAGCTGGTCGACCATGGTGTTGAGCGTTTCCTTGAGCTGAAGGATCTCGCCCGACACGTTCACGGTGATCTTCTTCGACAGGTCGCCCTTGGCCACAGCGGTCGCGACCTCGGCGATGTTGCGGACTTGGCCGGTCAGGTTCGAGGCCATCGAGTTGACCGAGTCTGTCAAGTCCTTCCAGGTGCCGGCGACGCCACGCACCTGAGCCTGACCGCCGAGCTTGCCTTCGGTGCCGACCTCGCGCGCCACGCGCGTCACTTCGCCGGCGAACGCGTTGAGCTGGTCCACCATGGTATTGATGGTGTCCTTCAGCTCCAGGATTTCGCCGCGCACATCCACGGTGATCTTCTTCGACAAGTCGCCGTTCGCGACCGCCGTCGTCACCTCGGCGATATTGCGGACCTGGGCGGTGAGGTTCGACGCCATCGAGTTGACGCTCTCCGTCAGGTCCTTCCAGGTGCCGGCGACGCCCAGCACGTTGGCCTGGCCGCCGAGCCGGCCTTCGGTACCGACTTCGCGCGCCACGCGCGTCACTTCGCCGGCGAACGCGTTGAGCTGGTCGACCATGGTGTTGAGCGTTTCCTTGAGCTGAAGGATCTCGCCCGACACGTTCACCGTGATCTTCTTGGAGAGGTCGCCGCTCGCGATCGCGGTCGCGACGTCGGCGATGTTGCGGACCTGCGCCGTCAGGTTCGAGGCCATGAAGTTGACGTTGTCGGTGAGGTCCTTCCAGGTGCCGGCCACACCAGGCACCTGGGCCTGGCCGCCGAGCTTGCCTTCGGTGCCGACCTCACGCGCGACGCGCGTCACTTCGGATGCAAAGGAGTTGAGCTGGTCCACCATGGTGTTGATGGTGTCCTTCAGCTCCAGAATTTCGCCGCGCACGTCCACGGTGATCTTGCGGGACAGGTCGCCGCGCGCCACCGCCGTCGTCACGTGGGCGATGTTGCGCACCTGTGCGGTCAGGTTGCCGCACATCGCGTTGACGGAGTCGGTCAGGTCCTTCCAGGTGCCGGCGACGCCGGGCACGATGGCCTGGCCGCCGAGCTTGCCGTCGGTGCCGACCTCGCGCGCCACGCGCGTCACTTCCGAGGCGAAGGAACGAAGCTGGTCCACCATCGTGTTGATGGCTTCCTTGAGCTGCAAGATCTCGCCGCGGACGTCGACCGTGATCTTCTTGGAGAGGTCGCCATTGGCCACCGCGATCGTCACCTCTGCGAGGTTGCGCACCTGGTTTGTCAGGTTGTTCGCCATCGAGTTGACACTCTCGGTCAAATCCTTCCAGACGCCGGTCACTTCCGGCACCTGGGCCTGGCCGCCGAGTTTGCCTTCGGTGCCGACCTCGCGAGCCACGCGCGTCACCTCGGAGGTGAACACGCCGAGCTGCTTGATCATGGTGTTGACGATGGTCGCCGATTGCAGGAATTCGCCGCGCAAGGGGCGGCCGTCGACGTCGAGCTTGACAGTTTGCAGCAGGTCGCCTTGCGCCACCGCCGCGACCGCGCGCGTCACCTCACGCGTCGGCCACAGGAGATCGTCGATCAACGTGTTGACCGAGCCTTCCATGTCCGCCCACGAGCCGCTCGCAAGCCCGAACTTCACGCGCTGGCGGGTCTTGCCCTCGCGACCCACCACCTGGCCGACCAGCTCGAGCTGCTGTGCCATGCGCTGGTTGGCGGCGATGATCTCGTTGAAGGTGTCGGCGATCTTGCCGTCGATGCCGAGATAGTCGCCGCTCATGCGCACGGAGAAATCGCCGCTGCGCATGGCTTGCAATGCAAGTAGCAACTCCTGCCGGGAGTCGGCTTCCGGAGTGCCATTCACTTTTCGTTTGGGGACGCGGCGACCAGATTGCGAAACCGGTCCGGGATCGAGATCGCTCATGTCATTCCCCCCGCAAGTGCGTATCCGAATCCAAAGCTAGTACGCAGTCTTGGAAATAGAACGTCAGCGAAATTCCAAATCAAGCCGCACCATTGGAGCATGAAAAATTGGAACCTGCCTCGCTCAGCCCGGCCGAAACAACGCAGCGGCGGGAACAGGGTTCCATCCGATTCAGGAATTTTTTCTTTGCCTTGCGAGGACCGTTCCAGATGCGGAACGGCGGTGACGGGTCGTTCGGAACGGAGCGCGCGACCTCCGGTTAGCCCGCGAAGAGAAGGAGCCATTATGAGAATAGTAACCGTAGCCATCGCTGCCACCTTGCTGATCGCCGGCGGGGCCTATGCGCAGAACGGTGCACCGAGCGGCCGTGGGGCCGTCACCGGTGATCCGGCGGCGAGCTCGGCCACGCCCGGCTCCGCGCTGACGACGGGGGCTGCGACGCGGCCAAGCCGGAGCGGCAGCGGCACATCTACCTCGGGCGGCCGGGACGACAATGGCGACCGGGGCAGGGACAAGATGCCCGAGAGCAATCGTATCGTGAAGCCGGAGAGCGAGCAGCATCATCCCGAACGGTGAGTGCCTACTTGTCGGCCATCGTGCGCGCGGCGTCGCGGAGCTGCGATCGCAGGATAGGCAACTGCTCGCGCGCGAAGGCGCTGAGCGCGTCATTGTCGGGTGCTCGCAGATAGCGCTCGAGCAGGGCGATGGTCTCTTCATATTCGGCGACCTGCGCCGCGTAGAATTGCCTGACATAGGCCGGCCCTTCGGAGTCGTCGGGACCGGTGAGTGCGGCGTCCGCGGTCGAGGTTTTGCGAACGTCGGGCTCGGCGCCGATCGCTTGCTGGATTCGCTTCAGCGCCTTGTCGCGCTTGGCTGCGTCGTCGGCCCGCGAGATCGCGAGGGTCTTGATCTCCTGATTGCCCCTAAGGTCGGCGCTCTCGAGCAGGCCTTGCTGGAATCGCCCGAACGCATAAAGACCGCTGATGACATCGGTTGCCGTCGGCGTGCGCACGGAATCGTGCCCGGCCCATGTTCGCTCGCCGCTGTTGTCGGCGAGTACAGCGGTGCTCATGAGCAACAGGACGGTGGCGACGATGATGCGCATGGATCGTCAATGGCGGGCTTACGCCGAAGTTCCCGCGACATTACGATCCGGTAAGGGCGGTTGCGCGCAGCACCGTGGCTTCCCAACTCTTTGACATGAAGCAATCTGATATCTTCAGGGAAAACGCCGAGAACTGCCTGCATCTCGCCGAGCGGGCCGAAGGGCAACCCGCCTTCAAACGCTACCAGCGGATGGCGGAAGCCTGGTCGGCGCTGGCCGAGGAACAGGACTGGCTCGACGGCGAAATCCCGCCCGTCGCCCAACGCGTGCCGCAAAAGAAGCAGACATCATAGCCGCTCTCGCGTTCGTGAGCCCTCGTGTGAGACCGCTCACGGACAATGCGCGACCAACTGACGATGATCCGATGAAAGGTCGCAACAAACCGCGTTTGTTCCTTTCAGCAGGAGGATTGCAATGGCTCCCCGTCTGGCTCTGTTCGTCCTCATCATGGCGTTTGGTATTTCCGCCACCTTCGCGACGGTAACGACGCTGCGGCAAGTCCATTTGGCGCATTCGTCGCCGCCGGTCGCGCAGCATGCGCGCAGCTAGGCGCGCTTGACCTTCCGGATTCCCCGCTGATCCGGAACCATTGCGGTTGTGGCGCGTAAGCGTCTTGAAGACAGACGAAAAGCGGGAAGTGCAACCATGACGTATTCCAACCATGGCATCGTTCGCGACAAGCGCGCCGAGGAGCAGCCACGCGACAAGCAGCGCGCGCAGACCGTGCACAAATCCGGTGCGAAGGGCTCGCCGTCGAAGGAAGCAACGCGCGATCCCGAGCTGAATGATCAGGACAAGACTCCGGGCTCGGGCATGACGCCAGATGATTCCGGCACGCCCCCGACCGGTTGAGATTCAGAGGAACGAATCCATCTCGGACGCGTAAGTGGATTGCTTGCGGCTTCATACCCCGGTGGGCCGGAAGCAATCTCCAAGGACGGCCCTGGCACCCCCGTGCCGGGGTCGTTTGCTGTTGTGCTCTCCCAATTGCGTTCAATCCTCGGCGTCGCCGTCGGCTGCGCCCGGCGTGTGGCCCTCGGGGCCGCGACCGAACACGCCATAGTCGCTCGACTTGACGCCCGCCAGCCCATCGATGCCGGCACGGGCGAGACCAAGCTTGAGAAGTTCGCGCACCGCGGCGGCGCGTGTCGGCATGCGGTGGCGGAAGCGGAAATCGTCGACTGCACTCAGTTCTTCAGGCGAGAGCATGACCTGCAGTCGCTCGGCGCGAAGATCGTTCATGTTCAGCCACTCAAAGTTGGCAAGGTGAGTAGTTTACTCAACGAACCAACTCGGTGCGGGTTCCGCAAGCTCCTCAAATGTCACCAAATGAGTGAAAATATCACGGAAAATCAATAACTTATGTAATTGCGGGGCAACTGCAGAGGTTCATACTGAAACTCAATATCGCTCCAAGAACTGGAGAGACACGATGCCCGATCAGGTCAGATTGCCGCGCAAACTGTCCGAAGAGCCGGAGGCGCCGGAGCCGCGCCGGCCGAGTCATCGGAGGGTGATTGAGCAACTCGATCGCTGGGCCAATAGCCCGGGCCTGCAACCCCCACGAGGTCGCGATGCGGAAACGGAAACGTTCTGATCCCCACACGTTCGAGCAACGGCTTGAAGAGCACCGACTTCGGCTCGAAGGCGAGCTCGCAAAATTGCAGGGTGCAAAACTGCAGGATGGGCGGCAGCGCGAGCTGCTTGTGGCGCGTCTCGAGCAGCTTCAGGCCGCCGCCGAGATGCACGAGTTTCTGTCGCTACGACGCTAGCCGGTTGGCCGATGCGTGGTCGTGCTGCCTCTGATGGCGCACGACGCGCAGCTTGCGACGCAGCCACCACATCGACACGGCGACGGTTCCCCACGCGACCAGCGCAACTGCAAAGGCTACTGCGACGCTTGCCGGGATCGTGAGGTAGAATACGGCTGCGAAGGCTGCGAGGCCGATGCTTCCCAATCCCGGGCCTGCGGCATCGAGCGCGGCAGCCTGCGGGCCGCGCCTCCCGCCGTTCAGTGCAACCCTCTCCTTCTTGCGGCGTTCGTGGCGATCGATCAGCGTGGCGCTGGCACAGAAGATTGCGGGAAGTGCGAGGAACAGGCCGCCAACGGACGTGCCGAATTGCTTGCCGATGAGACCGGCCAGAACAGTCGCGGCACCACCGAGCACGAAACGGATGAGATATTCGTGCCAATGCGTCTGCTTCAGAGACGACAGTGACAGCTTGACGGGCATCACGTGGATCCTCCGAAGCTCGCCAGCAGGCCGAACGCGACAGCGAGCCAGGCCGCGAACGAGACGATCGTTGCGGACAGCGCCGCCATGCGCCAACGCATCAGTAGTTGGCACACGACGAAGCTGTAGCAGGCGAGCGCAACGGAGCCATAGATCATCGTCCAGCTTTCGGCAGCGGCGTAAGTCGCGCCATGCTGGGCGACAGCAATGCCGAGCGTCGCCAGTGCGACCGCGGGCGCGGCGCCGAACAGGCCAGCAAAGCTCTTCGGCCGCAGCATGTCGCTCAGGATCGCGAAGGCGGACACGATCAGGCCGCCCGCGATGAAGCGTAGGATGTGCTCGGTCACGGCCGTACCCGCGCATTGCGCTTCACGAGCGCGCGCGGTCTCAACAGCCGCTCGACCGCGGCGCCGAGCGCAAAGCCGGCCACGACGTCGCTCGCCCAATGCGCCAGCAGTACGATGCGCGTCAGCGACAGTCCGATGGCAACGGCGCGAAAGGCGCGGCGCGGACCGCGCGGCAACAGGCCGGCTGCGGAGGCAAGCGCACCCATGTGAACGGCATGTCCGGATGGAAAGGCGTCGTGCGATCGCCCCGATATCGGAATGCCCTGCCGATGGCCGCGGACGGTGAGCCTATCCGGCCTGGTCTGATCGAAGAACGATTTCAGAATATGCGGCAGCACTGCCGTCACGAGCGACACCGCAAGCACGTGGTTGGCAACCGGTCGCGCTGCTGGACGTCGCGTCCAGGCGTAGAGCCAGCCGGCGGCGGCGAGCGCCAGCAGAACGTGCTCGTCGGCGCCCCAAGTGAGGGCCTCCGCGGTTTCTTCCATGCCCGGGTTGGCATGAGCGGCGATTTCATCGGCGATCGCGATATCGATCCGGGTCGGCTTGACTGTAACGAGTGCCATCGTTGTTCGGTCGGCGAGGGTGCACCGTGTCGATCTTGTAAAGCCAAGGCACGAGGGAAGTTCCGTGTCTGCGACTAGTCGGTCGGATTGCGGCCGGTGCGCGGGTTGAGCGGCCTGGTCGGCGGCCGCCGCAGCCGTTCGGGCAGGAACGGTTCGTTCTCTTGGGCGCTCGGCATCGCGCGGACGTCGGCGTAGCGCTGCGCCCGCTCATGCGGGGTCTCGTTGTTGTTGATCCGCCGTTTCACGTCGACGCCGCCGACGGGATCGTTGATGCCATGCTGGATGTCGCGAAAATCGCTCATGTCTCACTCCTTGCCAGGCAGGATGGATTCGAGCACTTGGCGCGCGGTGCCTCGAATTCTACCTGGAAAACTGCTGTTTTTCAGCGTTGTTCCAGGTCCGGCGGGGAACACGTGGCGAGAGCGCCGGAACGATCGTTTCGCGGCTTGGTTGATCCGCAAGAGCGAGTCTCAACGGAGATCTCACCATGATGGATCAAAGCGAAACAGGCACGCTGATCGGTAGCGACAAGGTCGAGGGGACTTCGGTCTATGGCGTCGACCACAACAAGATCGGTTCGATCGAGCGCGTCATGATCGACAAGAGGAGCGGCAGGGTGTCCTACGCCGTGCTCGGCTTCGGCGGGTTCCTCGGGCTCGGCCACGATCACTATCCACTGCCCTGGCAGTCACTGAAATACGATACCGACCTCGGCGGCTACGTTACCGGCATCACCGCCAATGAACTGCGCAACGCCCCGCATTATGGCGAGGCGGCCGAGTGGAACTGGAGCGACGACGCCAAGGTTCGTGCGCTGAACGCCTATTACGGCATGCCGATTGTCTAGAGCACCCGTCGCGCTATCGAGCAGGAGTTTCCGATGAGCAAGGAAAAGCCCACGGACGATCCCCGGCAGCAAAACGACTGGGGATCGCATGCACAGACGGACAAGCCATGGAAGGGCAATCCGGAGAAGGAACAGAGGTCGGGCGAGGCGAAGCCCGATCTGGAGAAGTGGCACGAGAGCAAGACACAGTGAGTGTGTGAGGGCGGGGAGTTCGACCCCTCGAGCGAAAGCGCGCGCCACATTGTCGGTGTCATCGCCCGGCCTCGACCGGGCGACCCAGTATTCCAGAGACGGTTGTGGCTTCGCGGATGGGCCACGGCGTACTGGATGCCCCAGTCAAGCCGGGGCATGGCAGCGGTTGTACGCGTGCAATGCGAACGAGCTGTCGATGCATCTGAACTAATCGAGGTACTGAATCGTGGATGCTCAAACACGAGAGCGTGGGCCATCCGCGGAACAGCCGCAGCAGCCCCCGCGCAAGGACGCTCCCCAGGACGCCTCGAACGAGGTTCACGAGGCGTCCGATGCATCGCGTGCAACCTCGTTGCGCGACCGCCTGCGCGAACACTGGCTGATTGCGACCGCGGGTGCCCTTGTCCTGATCGCAGTGCTCGTGTCCGGCCTCGTCTACTGGCTGACCATCCGCCACTATGAATCGACCGACGATGCCTTCATCGCTGCGCGCAGCTTTTCCGTCGCCTCGAAGGTCGGCGGCTACGTTGCCGACGTCCCAGTCACCGACAACCAGCACGTCAACGCTGGCGATCTGCTAGCGCGGATCGACGAGCGCGACTATCGGATCGCGCTCGACCAGGCCGAGGCGCAGGTCGCGGCCTCACAGGCCAATATCGGCAATGTCGAGGCCCAGATCGAGTCCCAGAAGGAACAGATCAACCAGGCCAAGGCCCAGCTCGATCAGGCCCAGGCACAGCTCAAGTTTGCACAGGAAGAGGATGCGCGGGCGCAGGATCTCGTCCAGAAGGGCGCCGGTACGGTCCAGCGCGCGCAGCAGACCCACTCCGACCTTCAGGCGCAGCAGGCCAACACCGAGCGCGCGAAGACTGCGGTAGCCAGCGCCGAGCTCGGCATCAAGACGCTTGAGGCGCAGCTCGAAGGTGCGAAGGCGCAAGCGAAGCAGTCCGAGGCGCAGCGTGATCAGGCCAGGCTGAACGTCGACTACACCAGCGTGCTCGCAGCGCAGCCGGGGCGCGTCGTCAAGCTCAGCGGTGCCAAGGGCACCTACGTTACGCCGGGGCAGAGCCTGATGATGTTCGTGCCCGACGATGTCTGGATCGTCGCGAACTACAAGGAAACGCAGCTCAAGGAGATGCGGCCCGGCCAGTCCGTCGAGATCCGCATCGACGCCTATCCCGACCGCAAGCTCACCGGTCGCGTCGCGTCGGTGCAGCCGGGCTCCGGCACGGCGTTCAGCCTGCTGCCGGCGGAAAACGCGACCGGCAATTACGTCAAGGTGGTGCAGCGCGTGCCCGTGAAGATCGTGGTCGATAGCTGGCCGGCCGATCTGCCGGTGGGGCCGGGCATGTCGGTCGTGCCCTGGACGAAGGTGCGATGACCGACATCACGCAGGGCGCCGCGGCGGCGGGCGGCTGGTCGCCGGAGCGCTCCGCGGCGGGCGGACACAATCCCTATCTGATCGCCTTTGTGGTCTCCATCGCCACCTTCATGGAGGTGCTCGACACCACCATCGCGAACGTCTCGCTGCGCCACATCGCCGGCGGGCTCGCGGTCGGCCTCGACGAGAGCACCTACGTCATCACGAGCTACCTCGTCGCCAACGCCATCGTGCTCTCGATCTCGGGCTGGCTCTCGACAGTGATCGGCCGCAAGCGCTTCTACATGATGTGCGTTGCGACTTTCTCGGCGGCATCGCTGCTCTGCGGCTTCGCCTGGAGTCTCGAGGCTCTGGTGCTGTTCCGCATCCTACAGGGTCTCGGCGGCGGTGGCATGGCGACCAGCGAGCAGGCGATCCTTGCCGACTCCTTTCCGCCGCACAAGCGCGGGCAGGCGTTTGCGATCTATGGCGTCGCGGTCGTGGTCGCGCCGGTGATCGGCCCGACGCTCGGCGGCTGGATCACCGATACCTATTCCTGGCACTGGGTGTTCTTGATCAACGTGCCGATGGGCCTCATCTCGCTGTTCCTGGTCGGCACGCTGGTCAAGGAGCCGTCGGGTGCTGAAGAGGAGAGGGGGAAGCTGCTCGCCAAGGGGCTGCGTGTCGACTATGTCGGCTTCATTCTTGTCGCGATCGGTCTCGGTTCGCTCGAATTCGTGCTCGATGAGGGCCAGCGCAACGACTGGTTCGGATCGACCATGATCGTTGTCTTCGCGTGTCTTTCCGCATTTTGCCTGCTCGCGCTGATCCCATGGGAATTGACGCGCGAGGATCCCATCGTCGACATCCGTCTGCTCGGGCGGCGACAGTTCGGCGCTTGCTTCGTGGTAATGCTGGGTACCGGCGCGGTGCTGATCTCGACGACACAGCTCATTCCGCAGCTTCTGCAGACCGAGCTGAACTACACGGCGATGCTTGCGGGCCTCGCTCTGTCGCCCGGCGGCGTCGCAACGCTGGTTCTGATGCCGGTGGTCGGGCGCCTGGTCGGCATGGTGCAGCCGAAATATCTCATCATGACGGGCGCGGCCATCTGCGCCGTCGCGATGTGGCATCTCACCGGAATCAACGGCGACATCACCTATGGCTATGCGGCGATGGCGCGCATCCTGCTCGCGCTCGGTCTGCCCTTCCTGTTCCTGCCGGTGACGACGGCGTCCTATGACGGCATGCCGCCGGACAAGACCAACCAGGCCTCTGCCCTCATCAACGTCGCGCGCAACATCGGCGGCTCTGTGGGCGTCGCGCTCGCGCAGACCATCCTGGCGCAGCGCCAGCAATTCCATCAGAGCCGGCTGATCGAGCATCTCGCGCCGTCGGATCTCGGCTATCAGCAGAGCATGGACGCGATGACGCGGTTCTTCCAGGCACAGGGCTCGAACGCATCGGATGCGGCCTCGCAGGCGATCGCCTGGGTCGGCAGGACCTTGCAGCAGCAGGTCGACTTCCTTGCCTATATCGACGTGTTCTGGATGCTCGCGATCATCGCCGTCCTGATGATTCCCGTCGCTGCGATCCTTCGCCCGATCGACCTGCACGCTCCGGCCCACGGGCATTGATTGCTTTGCCAGGTTCGCAAGGTCCAACGCTATAAGTCTGAAAAAAGAACCTATCTGAAAGATCAGGACATTTTGGCCTAATCCATAGCCGGTACAGCGAGAATTTGACAGTTCTATTTTAGAACTATAGCCTCGACCTCAATATCACCCAATGGCCCATCGCGTGGGCGGTCGACACCGCCGCGGCGCGGCCCACAGGAGGAGGCGACCTTGTCCAAGCGAAACGCCACGGCTGCCATCGTCGGCGCCGGTGACTACATCGGCGCTGAGATCGCCAAGAAGTTCGCATCTGAAGGCTTCACCGTCTTCGCCGGCCGTCGCAATGGCGACAAGCTCGCGCCGCTGGTAAGGGACGTTGAGGCGGCCGGCGGCGAGATCCACGCCCGCTCGCTCGATGCGCGCAAGGAGGAGGAGATCATTTCCTTCCTCAACGACGCCGACAAGCACGCGCCGCTAGAAGTCTGCATCTTCAACGTCGGCGCCAACGTCAATTTTCCGATCCTCGAGACCACCGAACGGGTGTTCCGGAAGGTCTGGGAGATGGCCTGCTATTCCGGCTTCCTGGCGGGACGAGAGGCGGCGCGGCTGATGCTGGCGCGCGGCGGCGGCAATATCTTCTTCACGGGCGCGACGGCGTCCTTGCGTGGCGGCAGCGGCTATGCGGCTTTTGCCAGCGCCAAGTTCGGCCTGCGCGCCGTCGCCCAGGCGATGGCCCGCGAGTTGGGGCCGAAGAACATCCACGTCGCGCATCTCATCATCGATTCCGGCGTCGATACCGAATGGGTGCGGCAGCGCCGCCTCGAAGCGCTCGGCCCCGACGCGCTCGACAATCCCGACCTCCTGATGCCGCCAGCCTCCGTCGCGGAATCCTATTGGCAGCTCTATCAGCAGCCCAAGAGCGCCTGGACCTTCGAGATGGAGATCCGCCCCTTCGGAGAGAAATGGTGACCGTGGCGCAGATCTACGGCTAAACTCGCGCCAGACAAACCATCAGGGAGGACGCCTACGTGAAGACCGCGATCACCGAACTGTTCGGCATCGAGCACCCGATCATCCAGGGCGGCATGCATTTTGTCGGGTTTGCCGAGCTCGCCTCCGCAGTCTCCAACGCCGGCGGGCTCGGCATCATCACCGGGCTCACCCAGAGGACGCCGGAGCTGCTCGCCAAGGAGATCGCGCGCTGCCGCGAGATGACCGACAAGCCGTTCGGCGTGAACCTCACTTTTCTGCCGACCTTCTCGGCGCCGCCCTATCCGGAATACATCGCCGCGATCGTCGAGGGTGGCGTGAGAATCGTGGAGACTGCAGGCCGCAGCCCGGAACAATACATGCCTGCGCTGAAAGCGGCCGGCGTCAAGGTGATCCACAAATGCACCTCGGTGCGCCACTCGCTGAAGGCCGAGCGGATCGGCTGCGATGCGGTCAGCGTCGACGGCTTTGAATGCGGCGGTCATCCCGGCGAAGACGACATCCCCAACATGATCCTGCTGCCGCGCGCGGCGGAGGAGTTGACGATTCCCTTCGTCGCCTCCGGCGGCATGGCCGACGGGCGCAGCCTCGTCGCAGCACTTTCGCTCGGCGCCAGCGGCATGAACATGGGCACGCGCTTCATCGCCACCAAGGAGGCGCCGGTGCACCAGAACGTCAAGAACGCGCTGGTCGCGGCGACCGAGCTCGATACCCGCCTGATCATGCGCGCGCTGCGCAACACCGAGCGGGTGCTCACGAACGCCAATGTCGATCGCCTACTCGAGATCGAGCGCGAGAAGGGCGAAAAGCTGAAGATCGACGACATCCACGACCAGGTCGCGGGCGTCTATCCCAGAATCATGATCGAGGGCGAGATGGATGCCGGCGCCTGGAGCTGCGGGATGGTCGCAGGCCTCATCAACGACATCCCCTCGTGCAAGGAACTCGTCGATCGCATCATGAGAGAGGCGGACGAGATCATCCGCGGCAGGTTGATGGGCTTCCTCGACGGCAAGGCGGCGGCGCGCAAGGTCGCGTGACGTCGTATTTGCGGCTAAAACGATGAGGATCGCAATCAGCATCCTCATCGCGCCGCGCGACGGCGCGCCGATCAACAACGCGTGTGTTGCCTCGCTCCGCGGTGTGCTGTTTGCTGACGGCTCAGGACTGGGCCCTCTCCCGTAACGCCATGCAAAGCGAACCCGTGACCGTCAGGCGACGTGATCTTCTTGCGCTGATCGGTACGGTGGCCGGCAGCGCGGCCATGTATCATGCGATGACGAGCCTCGGGCTCGCGTCGGAGTCGCGCTACAAGGGCCCGATTCGGCTCGAAGGCGATCCCAGAGGCGCCTCCGTGCTCGTGCTTGGCGCGGGCCTTGCCGGTATGACCGCGGCGCTCGAGCTACGCAAGGCCGGGTACACTGTCCAGATCCTTGAATTCAACGCTCGCCCCGGCGGCCGCAACTGGACGCTGCGGGGCGGCGATGCCTTCACCGAGCTCGGCGGCCACAAGCAGGTGTGCGAGTTCGAGGATGGTCTCTATCTCAATCCGGGGCCGTGGCGTATTCCCTATCATCACCGCGCGCTGCTCGATTATTGCAGGCGCCTGGGCATCGCGCTCGAGCCGTTCAATCAGCTCAATCACAACGCTTTGCTGCATTCGGTGCGCGCCTTCGGCGGCAAACCGCAGCGCCTGCGCGCCGTGAAGGCGGATTTCCAGGGCCAGATCGCCGAGCTGCTCGCAAAGGTGACGCAGCAGGGCAAGCTCGACGAGACCGTGTCGAAGGAGGACCAGGAGATCCTGCTCCAGGCGCTGCGCTCCTGGGGCGCGCTCGACAATGGCTATGGTTACAAGGCCAATCTGATCTCGGCGGAATTTCGCGGCTACACCAAGGATCCTGGCGGCGGATTGACGGCGATGCCGGAGCCGAGCGAGCCGGTTGGTCTGTCGGAGGTGCTGAAGTCGCGGCTCTGGCGTTATTTGCGCGGCTTTGCGCATTACAATTTCCAGACCACAATGTTTCAGCCGGTTGGCGGCATGGACATGATCGGCAAGGCCTTTGCCAAGGAGGTCGGCGATCTCATCCGCTACAACGCCAAGGTGACGCAGATCCAGCAGGACCCGCGCGGCGTCACCGTCAGCTATGTCGATGCCAAGAATCCTGGCGCGGTGCAGCAGGTGCACGCCGACTGGTGCGTCTGCACCATCCCGCTGACGATCCTGAGCCAGTTGCCGCTCGACGTCAGCGCCGCCATGAAATCGGCGATCGATGCCGTTCCCTATGCCGCGTCCGTGAAGATCGGACTGCAATTCAAGCGCCGATTCTGGGAGGAGGACGAGGCGATCTATGGCGGCATCAGCTACACCGACCTGCCGATCCGCCAGATCGCCTATCCCAATTACGACTACAACCGCGCCGGGCGCGGTGTCCTGCTCGGCGCCTATCTGTTCGACGGTCCGAACTCCTACGAATTCACCGCGATGTCGCCGGCCGAGCGGGTCGCGCGCGCCGTCGAGTTCGGCGCCGTCATTCACCCGCAATACAAGAGCGAATTCGAAAACGGCATCGCGGTCGCCTGGCATCGGGTGCCCTTCGTGCTCGGTTGCGCCGGCGACTGGAGCGACGAGGCGCGCGCCGCGCATTACAACAACCTCTGCCAGATCGACGGCCGCATCGCGCTCGCGGGCGAGCACGCCTCCGCGCTTCCAGCCTGGCAGGAGGGCGCGATCCTCTCCGCGCTCGATGCGATTGCGCGGCTGCATGACCGCGTGGTGAGGACGTGATGGGTCAGGGCTTTCGACGGGTGCGATGGCCGGTGCGGCTTGCCTTGTCGGCAGTCATGATGCTGTCGGCAACCGCGCGGGCGCATGACGGCCCCGAAAACCGCATCTTCAGCTCGGGCTTCAATTTTGCGGAGACCACGGGCGAGGAGCTGTTCACCAATGTCTGCCAGGGCTGCCACATGCCTGATGCCGGTGGGGCCTCCGGCGCCGGCGTCTATCCGTCGCTCGTCGCCGACAAGAATCTGGAAGCACGCGGCTATCCCGTCTATCTCGTGCTCAACGGCCGGCGCGCCATGCCGCCGTTCGGCGAGATGATGACGGACGCGCAGATCGCTGCCGTCGTGAATTATCTGCGCACGCATTTCGGCAATGCTTACGATGATGCAGTGACGGCGAACGAGGTGAGGGACGCGCGTCGCTGACGTCCCGGCAAGAGGGGGAACCAATGAATTTCAGAACCGCCGCCGTCATTGGCGCATTGCTTGCGATTGCCCATGCGGGCACGACTCACGCCGAGGTCATCCGGCATCCCATTCCGAACTCGACCTTTCCGATCGCGCAGGCCGTGCAAGTCACCGGCAATGCCACGACCTATTATGTCAGCGGCCAGGTGCCGCCGGTCGCCAACAAGGATGCCGATCCGCAAAGCCGGGAGGCCTATGGCGACAGCAAGACACAGACGGTCGGCGTGCTCAACCGCATCAAGGGCATTTTGGAGGGGCTCGGCCTCACCATGGGCGACGTGGTGAAGATGCAGGTCTTCCTGGTGCACAATGCGTCGGCACCGATGGACTTCAAGGCCTTCATGGAGGGCTACACCCAGTTCTTCGGCGGCAGCCAGCCCAACCTGCCGGCCCGCTCGGTGGTCGGCGTCGCCGCGCTCGCCAATCCCGGCTTCCTGGTCGAGATCGAGGTGATCGCTGTCAAGGACGCGAAATAGGCCGGGGGCGGTTGCAAAAACGGCAGAACGATCTCGCTTGCCAAAGCGCGCCTTCCGCTGTCTGAATTCAGCGAGGCCGCATTTCGGGAGCACGCGATGAAGAGGACGATCACCAAGAATAATATCTCGTGCAGGAAGGCTCTACTCTCGACGGCTGTCGCGGCCTTGCTGCTCACCTGCGGGGCGGTTGCTGCCGAAGGCCTGAGCCCGCAGCAACAGCTCTCCCACGACGTCTACAAGGAGCTCGTCGAGATCGACACCACCACCGCGACCGGCGACACCGCGCGCGCGGCCGAAGCGATGGCGACGCGGCTGAAGGCGGCGGGCTTTCCCGATTCGGACGTGCAGGTCTTCTCGCCCGCGCCGCGCAAGGGCAACCTGGTCGCCCGCCTGCACGGGAGCGGTGCGCGCAAGCCGATCCTGCTGGTCGCGCATCTCGACGTCGTGCCGGCGCTGCGCGAGGACTGGTCGGTCGATCCGTTCAAGTTCACCGAGAAGGATGGCTACTACTACGGTCGCGGCACGGCCGACGACAAGCACATGGCGTCCGCCTTCATCACCAGCCTGATTCGGTTCAAGCAGGAGGGCTATAAGCCCGACCGCGACATCATTGTCGCGCTGGAGACGGACGAGGAGATCTTCGACCGCGACGGTCTCGGCATCCAGTGGCTGATCAAGAACAAGCGGGACCTCATCGACGCCGAGTTCGCGCTCAACGAGGGCGCCGGCGTTGGCCTGAAGGACGGCAAGCCGATCCGCGTCGGCGTCCAGACCAGCGAAAAGATCCCCGTCAGCTTCCAGCTCGACGTCACCGATCCCGGCGGCCACAGCTCGGTACCGCGCAAGAGCAACGCGATCTACAAGCTCGCCGAAGGCCTCGTGCGCCTGTCCAAGTTCAACTTCCCGCCCAAGCTGAACGCCACCACGCGCGGCTATTTCGAGAAGAGCGCGCAGTTCGAGAACGACCAGACCGCAGCCGACATGCGCGCCGTGATGTCCGACAAGCCCGATCCGGCGGCGCTGTCTTTCGTGCGGCTCGCTGCGAACCCCGTCTACAACGCTCAGCTCCGCACCACCTGCGTTGCGACCATGCTGCAGGGCGGGCATGCCATCAACGCGCTGCCGCAGTCGGCGAGTGCCAAGGTCAATTGCCGCATCATGCCGGGCGAGCCGGTCGAGGAGGTCAAGGCGACGCTGGAGCAGGTGCTGGCGGATCCCGACATCAAGCTGACGCAGATCGATACGGCGGTCATCAGCGCGCCCAGCGAGCTGCACGAGGAGATCATGGGCGCGATCGAAAAGCTCTCGGGCGAATTCTTCCCCGGCGCCATCGTGCTCCCGGTCATGAGTTCCGGCGCCACCGACGGCAGCTACCTGCGCAATGCGGGCATCCCGACCTACGGCCATTCCGGCATGGCGATCGACATCGGGGAGAACCGCATCCACGGCAAGGACGAGCGTGTTCCCGTGGCGTCGTTCTACAAGGGACAAGAGTACCTTCATCGGCTCGTCAAAACGCTGGCAGGCGGTTCCTGAGCCTGCGAAAGGCTTGTGAATCGGGGATCGGCTTCGGTAGCTGGTAACCCTGATGACAATCTGCCGCTGGAAATCCGCCTCGCGCCTCCTAAATAAGGGTAAAATTGCCCTTAATTGAATTTCAGGAGGCGTCTCTTGGTCCTGAAAAGCGCATCGTTCGGCCTCGCCACCGCGCTCATGCTCGCATGCAGCAGCGCGGCGATGGCTGACGACTACAAGCCTGACGAATATCTCGGCCTCGATCTCTCCAAGGCGGTGCTGTCGCCGAAGCGGCTCGGCCCTGCGACGCAATTCGCGCCGGTCCAGGTGGAAGCACGAAGTGATGCGGCGCGCGCCGTGCCTGACGTCACGCCGAAGGCGGTCGTGACCGAGCACGTGAAGGCGCCGGAGCCGCGGGTTGCTCACGCGAAGAGGGCGCAACCGCGTGGCGCTGCCCGCACCAGGCTTGCGCATCGGCACGCGAATCCGCTGGACGCGCAGGCGATGGACACGCGCATCCAGACCTGGCCGTGCAGGTCGGGCGGCATCTGCAACTGGAAACATTAGAGCATGATCCGGACCCGAAGGGCCGCGCTAGCGCAAAGTGTGAAGCGGTTTTCCCTCGCGACAAACGCGGAACGCGTTTGCGCGGAGATCATGCTCAAATAATTAGGCGTCATCCGCCCGTCGCAAAACGGTAGGCGCGGAGTCAAAAAACCGTCGGCCTGGAGTCAAGGAGCACAGGCACCTTTCGTCGCGATTCGACGAAGGTTTCCTGAATGGCAACGCTCCGCGCCTCGCGCGCATGGACCCGGCGGCAGTTTCTGGTCCGCTCCACATCCTCCCTCGCGCTCGCTGGTCTCGGCTCTCGCGCCAAACCATATCTCAGCCGCGCCGCCGATCGTCCGCTGATCGCAGGCGGCATTCAGTCGGGCGACGTGTCCGAAGGCTCTGCCGTCATCTGGGCGCGCGCCGACCGGCCTGCGCGGATGCGGGTCGAATGTGCCACAGCCGAAAGCTTCAAGACGATCCTGTGCACGGCAACCACTGACGCGCTGCCAGACGCCGACTTCACCTCAAAGGTGCTGCTGCGTGACCTGCCGCCCGGACAGGACATCTTCTACCGCGTGCGCTTCGACGACATCGCGACCGGCGTTGCCGGCGAGACGCGTACCGGACATTTCCGCACTGCGCCGGCCGCAGGCCAGTCGATCTCGTTCGTATGGTCCGGCGATACCGCCGGGCAAGGATGGGGCATCGATACGTCTCGCGGCGGCATGCGCAGCTATCGTACCATGCTCGACAACCGTCCGGATTTCTTCATCCATTCCGGCGACCACATCTATGCCGACTGCACCATTCCTGCCGAGTTGAAGCTGCCGAACGGCAAGATCTGGCGCAACCTCGTCACCGAAGAGAAATCGGAAGTCGCGCACACGCTGGCGCAGTTCCGCGGCAATTACAAATACAATCACCTCGACGAGAATTTCCGCGCCTTCCATGCGGAGGTGCCGATGTTCGCGCAATGGGACGACCACGAGGTCACCAACGACTGGTCGCCCTATGGCAGCGTCGATGAGACCGGTTTTGATGCCGACGGCACCTCACGCCTGGTCGCGCGCGCGAGGCGTGCGTTTTTCGACTTCATGCCGATTCGCGAGATCCGGCAGCAGCAAGGCCGCATTTATCGGAAAATTGCCTACGGACCGCTGCTCGACGTCTTCATGATCGACATGCGCAGCTATCGCGACGGCACCTGGAACAAGGGCGAGGAGCACGACGGCTGGATCCTGGGCCGTGATCAGCTTGCCTGGCTGAAGCGGGAGCTCGCCGCTTCGCGCGCGACCTGGAAGGTGATCGCGGCCGACCTGCCGATCGGCCTGATCAGCCTCGATGCCGTCGCGCTCGGCGATGGTCCGCCCGATCGGCGCGAGCACGAGATCGCGGACCTGCTCTCCTTCATCAGGCGCGCCGGCGTGCGCAACACTGTCTGGCTCACCGCTGACATGCACTACACCGCCGCGCATTACTACGATCCCAACCGCGCGGTGTTCTCAGATTTCGAGCCGTTCTGGGAATTCGTCTCAGGTCCCCTCCATGCCGGCACCTGGGGGCCGGGCGAGCTCGACAACACCTTTGGACCCGTCGCGATGTACCAGCGCGGTTGTAGCGCCGAGCAGGGCGAGAACCTTGCGCCTTGCTTCGGGCTCCAGTTCTTCGGCTGCGTCGACATTGATGGCGGCACGGAGGTCATGACCGTGACGCTGAAGGACGTCGACAATCGCGACCTCTGGTCGGTCAACATCCTCCCGCGGCCGCAAGTGCGGCCCGCTGTGGTGGCACAGCATTCGTAAATGGAGCGCGGAGTCGTCATGCCCGGGACAAGACTGGGCATGACGAAGTGAACCAGCGGACACGCTAACCGGTTCTTGATTGGCTGCTCCGCGATCGGCTCGCTATAATGCTCACCCCGCCATCGCTCTTCCACCACTGAAAACTCTGCTTGCGCGGCCTTTGCCGGGCGCATCCGGCGGGCTGGAATTCGTCAGGAGTGTCTCCATGGAAAATCTGAAAATCAAAAATCTGACAATCCACGGCATGAGCATGCCCAAGCTCGGCCTCGGCACGTTCCGCATGCAGGGCGATGCCTGCCGCGCCGCGGTCGAAAGTGCGCTGTCGCTCGGTTATCGCCACATCGACACCGCCGAAATGTACGCCAATGAGGAGCCGATCGGTGCGGCGATCGCCGCCGCCGGCGTGCCGCGCGGCGAACTGCACGTCACGACGAAGGTCTGGCACGAGAACCTTGCACCGGACGCGATCCGCCGCGCTTCTGACGCCAGCCTGAACAAGCTTCGGCTCGACCACGTCGACCTCTATCTCGTGCACTGGCCGTCGCGCAATGCGAACTGGCCTGCGGTTTTCGAGACGCTGATGAAGCTGAAGGAAGAGGGCCGCACCCGCGCCATCGGCGTCGCCAATTTCAACACCGCGCTGCTCAAGCTCGCGGTCGAGGAGATCAGGGCGCCGATCGCCTGCAACCAGATCGAATATCACGTGATGCTCGATCAATCGAAGGTCATCGACTATCTCACCGCAAAATCGATTCCGCTGGTTGCTTATTGCCCGCTCGCGCAGGGACGTATCGCCTCTGATGCGGTTTTGGGCGAGATCGGCCGCAAGCACAATGCGACCGCGGCGCAGGTCGCGCTGAAGTGGCTGCTCGATCAGAAAGGGGTCGCTGCGATTCCGAAGGCATCACGGCGAGAGAGCCAGCAGGCCAATCTCGACGCGCTGAAGATCACGCTCGATGACGACGATCGCAGAAAAATCGCGGCGCTGCCGAAGGACAGGCGCTGCGTCAATGCCAGTTTCGCGCCGGTGTGGGACTAAAGCGCGATGAGATTGGGCCGAATCGTCATCGCGCTTTAGGTTGTTGTTTGAGCATGATCTTTTCGGAAAACCGCTTCACACTTATCCGGATCATGCTCTAGTGTCGGTGTCTATCCGCGCATGCAAAGAAATGGCCCCGTCGGGGCCATTTCAGCGTGCGCATCAGTAGTCGTAGTGGCGATGACCGCGCTTGATCACGACGACCCTGTCGCCGTGATGATGCCAGCCACGATGCATGCCGTAGTCACGGTGCTCGCGGAATTCGGCCCGGGCGCCGTAGGGGCCGTAATGGTGCTTCTTGATCACCACCGTCTCGGCGCTCGCCACCGTCGGTGCCACGATCGCAAGCGCGCCGAGAGCCGCGACGACATAGCCAAGCTTCCTCATGATGTCCTCCTCCAATGAACGCCAATTTAAACCGCGCACGCGCGCGAACGTTCCGGAGGAACTGTAAGGAGAATTCTGAACGTCTGTTCAGCTTCGCTTACGCGCGCTCACGTGCTGTTGCCGCAGCGGTGCTGCGCAGGCGTCGGAGCGCCGGTCTTGACGAACGTGCCATCGCGGATGGTGTAGTCGCTGCGCTCGCCGCGATTGTAGATCGCGCGCAGGCTGCCGTCCTTCTGTAGCGCGAGGCCGAATTCGCGCGTTTGATGCAGCGCTGGAAAGAACACCATGATGTTGAGCAGGCCGTCCGCATCGGTCGAGGCCGCCACCACCTCGTTCTCGTCCCTGGCATCACCGAAGTTGCGGCGGTACATCACGCGGCCGTCCGGCCTGACTTCGTAGGTGAGCACTGCACCCTTGTCGCGGTCGGGCGGGAGCGAGCAATCGATCGCCCAGGAGCCGAGCAGCCCCCAATTGACGATCGTCGCCGCCAGCGTCTCGGCGCCGGCTGTGGATACGAGCACAAGCCAGACCATCGCGGCCAGCGCGCAGCGGTTCAAACAAAGCATCATGTCTTCAGGAGCCCC
This sequence comes from Bradyrhizobium sp. CCGUVB23, assembly GCF_024199885.1. Lineage (NCBI taxonomy): Bacteria > Pseudomonadati > Pseudomonadota > Alphaproteobacteria > Hyphomicrobiales > Nitrobacteraceae > Bradyrhizobium > Bradyrhizobium sp. CCGUVB23. Next base: position 838,213 of record NZ_JANADQ010000001.1, on the reverse strand, counting down.
GCCTCGAACGAGAGCGAAGTTTAGCATTTCCAGCCTAGTCGTCCACGCCGGTCGGCAATCGTACCGCTATTTGATCCGCGTCAATGAGCGGACCCGAAGCTGCGCCATAATGCCAGCTTCGGGAGGCGATCGTGGATAGATCAATGCTGGATGAAGTCACCGATTTTGCGGGCGAAGCGCTGCCGGGCGGCACTGCTGTGCCGCCATACTCCGAGACCGAATTCCTGGCGGAGCTCGGCGAGCGGGTGCGCTCATCGCGCATGCGCTGCGAGCTGTCGCGGCGGGAGCTCGCGCGCAGGTCGGGAATTTCCGAGCGCTACATCGCGCAGATCGAGGCCGGCAAGGGCAACGTTTCGATCGTCCTCTTGTTGCGGCTGGCCTCCGCGATCCATGGCAGCCAGGCACAGGCGGCCTGACGCTAAGAGGTCATCGCCATGGGTCAGCTCGTGCTTGCGGCCAAGGTGACCCATGTTCCGTCGCTGATGCTGTCGGAAGCGCCCGGCAGCCCGTTGCGCGCGGCGCGCGAAGGCGCCGTCAATTCGCTGCGCGAGCTCGGGCGACGGGCGAAAGAGCGCGGTGTTACCAGCTTCGTGGTGTTCGATACCCACTGGCTTTCCAATTTCGGCTACCACATCAACGCCAATGCGCAGCATCGCGGCTCGTTTACCAGTCACGAGGCGCCGCAGATGATCCAGGATCTGCGCTATGACCTGCCGGGAGACACCGTACTCGCCCAGGCGATCGCGGGCAGGGCGGCCGAAGGCGGGCTCAACGTCATCGCGCACAGGATTGCGAGCCTCGGGCTCGAATACGGCACCATCGTTCCGATGCACTACCTGAACGCAGGCGGCTGGGCGAAAGTGGTCTCGATTGCCTCGCCGCTGTTCACCTCGCTCGAGGAGAGCCGGGTTCTCGGCGAAGCGACGCGCCAAGCGATCGAAGATTCGGGCAAACGGATTGCGGTTCTTGCCAGCGGTTCGCTGTCGCACCGGCTCTGGCCGAATAAGAAGCTGGGTACGGAAGCGTGGACGTCGGTCGCCAGCGAGTTCAATCGTCAGGTCGATCTGCGCGTGCTCGAGCTCTGGCAGCAGCGTCGCTACCGCGAATTCCTCGACATGCTTCCGGACTATGCTATCAAGTGTAACGGCGAGGGCGGCATGGCCGACACCATCATGCTGTTTGCGGCGCTCGGCTGGTACGACTATCGCGGCGCGTCCGAACAGCTCTGCGAGTACTTCCCGTCGTCCGGCAGCGGGCAGGTGAACGTGGAGTTTCACGTCGAGGCGTGAAACTCCAGGAGTTCAGTCCAGGAGTTCTTTCCAAGCGCTCAGGCGCGCGCCTTCTCGACATTCGCGATTCGCGCCGGCACGCCGAACTCCCTGCGGCAGACCTCGGCGAGCACGGTGACGCCGTCGCGGATCTGCTGGTGCGTGGGGCTGGCAAAGCACAGCCGCAGCCGAGAACCCGAATAGCCCTTGCTGGTCGACCATTCCGGACCCGGATTGATCGAGACGCCGGCCGCGAGCGCGGCCTGGTAGAGCTTGAGCGTGTCGACATCGTCGGGCAACTTCACCCAGAGGAAGATGCCGCCTTTGGGCTCCTCGAACTCGGCAGCGGTTCCGAACTGCTCATTCAGCGCTTCCATCAGCGTGTCGAGCTTGGTGCGCAGCGCGCGCGTCAGCGCGGGCACGTGGGTCGCGAAATGCGGTCGGCAATATTCGGCGAGCACCATCTGCTCCAGCGCGCCGGATCCGGCGTCCGTCTTCAGCGCGAGCATCCGCGACATCACCTCCCAGGGCGCGACGATGAAACCGACGCGCAGCGCCGGCGCGATCGATTTGGAGAATGATCCAATATGGATGACACCGCCCTTGCCGCTCATCGCGTGGATGGCCGGCGGCCGTTCTCCTGACCAGACGAGGTCGGCATAGCAATCATCCTCGAAGATCGGGACAGCGTACTCGGCCGCAAGCCGCAACAGCTCGGCGCGGCGGCTTTCCGGCATGATGCTGCCGGTCGGGTTCTGCACTGTCGGGATGGTGTAGATGTATTTCGGCTGGATGCCGCGGCTCCTCAGGTCGGCAAGCGCGGACGCCAAAGCGTCCATGCGCATCCCCTCGCCGTCGAGGGGAACGCCGACCGTATTCACGCCGAGCCGCGTCAGGCGGTTCAGCGCGCCCTGATAGGTTTCCTGCTCGACGATCACGGTATCGCCGCGCGCAAGCAGCGTATGGTTGACAAGGTCGAGTGCCTGCAAGGAGCCCGAGACGATCAGGAGATCGTCGACCGTACATTTGATGCCAGCATCGCGTTTCAGCTTCGCGGTCAGGAATTCGCGTAACGGCAGGTAACCCTGCGGACCATGCGCCAGTCCGTAAGTGGCGAGGTTGCGGCCCTCGCGCCGGAGCACCGCATCGACCGCCGCGATCAGGTCATCGACCGGCACCTGCTCGGAATCATTGTTGCCGCCGACGAAGCTGTATTTGGCAAGCCCGGTCCAGCGCGCAGAAGGAGCCGGCAGCCCCGGCGGGAACAGGGGCGCGAAGTCGAAGCTGGCAGTCATGGGCAGTTTCCTCTGTTTTTGTTGAGCCAGCCGGCATTGCGCCGGCCGGCCTGTTACTTCTTGCCGACCGTCCGGGTCGGGCGGCCCTGGCTGATGAAAGCGTAATGCGCATTGGCGACGCCGCCAACCATCAAGGCCTCGACCACGGGCTCGGCGATCTCGCTCGCTGCGGTCCAGTCGACGATGAAGTTGGCTCCGGTCCCGCCGCGCACGTCCTCGGTCGGGATGACGACGGAGACCGTCGCGAGCGGCTTCAGCGCGACCGGCGATTTCAGATAGCTCTCGATCATCTTGCCGGTGGTGTCGAAATAGGCGATCCGCTTGAGCACCAGGGGGAGCGTTTCCGACGCATTGTGGACGCTCAGCGTCACCGAGAAGTCGACGCGCAGCTTGCCCTGGCTCATCGCGACGCTGGAATAGGCCGGCACGTAGAAGCCGCCGGAGACGGCGAGTTCCTCCTTCGGCATCGCCGTCAGCGAATCGGCAAAACCCTGTTCGATATTGACCTTCGGCTGTGCCACAGCAGGCAGCACCACGCCGAGCACGCCGCCTATCAATGCGAGCACGATCGACAGGACGATTGGCATGTGACGAATTGCTCGTTTGCCGCGCTGCACCGCGCCTCTAGGGTGCGGCAAAAAGGACTGCTTTGAGATGCACGAACTCATTGGCGATATCACTCTTTGTATTTTGTTCGCTTGGATGCTTGGGCTTTTGGCCCATTTCTCCCGCCAGCCGCTGATCCTGGCCTACCTTATCGCTGGCTTCTGCATAGGTCCATTCGGCGTCGGCTGGGTCAAGTCGCAGGAATCGATCAGCGTCATTTCCGAACTCGGCCTGATCTTCATGTTGTTCATGATCGGGCTCGAGATCGATCTGAAGAAGATCGTGCGGGCGGGACGGGTGATCCTGTTCGCGGCCGGCGGCCAGCTCCTCGGCGGCTGCCTGCTCGGCATCTCGTTCTTCGCCGCTATCGGCCTGACACTCGGCGGCGGTCATTTCGATGCGCTCTATCTTTGCGTCGCCTGCGCACTCTCGAGCACGGTCATCATCGTCAAGGTGCTCTATGAGAAGCGTGAGCTGGACACGCTGCCCGGCCGCATCACCCTTGGCATCCTGGTGCTCCAGGACATCTTCGCCATCCTGTTCCTCGCCGTGCAGCCGAGCCTTGCCGATCTGCAAGTGAGCGTCATCCTGCTCTCGATCGTGCGCGTCGCAGTGCTCGTCACGGCCGCGCTCCTCGTCAGCCGCTTCGTGCTGCCGCGCCTGTTCCACCAGATCGCCCGCCGCCCGGAGCTGATCCTTCTGGGCGCGCTCGCCTGGTGCTTCCTGGTCGCCGAGACCGCCGAGCGGCTGTCGCTGTCGCGCGAGATGGGTGCGCTGATCGCCGGCGTCTCGCTCTCGACCTTTCCCTATGCGCTCGACGTCACCGCCAAGGTCACCACCTTGCGCGATTTCTTCATCACGCTGTTCTTCGTCGCGCTCGGCATGACCATTCCGGTGCCGAACATGTCCGTGATCGGGCTTGCCCTGATGATCGCGCTCTTCACGGTCGTGAGCCGGCTGGTGACCACCTTCGTGCCGCTCTACCTGATGCAGCAGGGCCTGCGCGCGAGCCTGTTGCCGGCGATCAACCTAGCGCAGATCAGCGAGTTCTCGCTGGTCGTGATCCAGACCGGCGTCACCGACAACCACATCGCCCAGGAGACCGCCAATGCCGCCTCCTTCGCCTTCGTGGTGCTGGCCGTGCTCTCGACCTTCGTGATGGTGAGGAGCGACGAGATCACGCGCTGGGCGATCGGGCCCTTGAAGCGGTTCGGCCTGCGCGACCTCGATCACGCTCACGCCGAGGAGGGACACGTGGGCGGCCATGGCGAGGCGCGGCGGATCGTTATCCTCGGCTTTTTCCGCGCGGCGAGCGCGCTGCTCGCGGAGATCGAGCGGCAGGCGCCGGTGCTGCTCGAGCAGATCACGGTCGTCGATTTCAATCCCAATGTGTACCGGACGCTGCTTTCGCGCGGCCTGCACGTCATCTACGGCGACATCAGCAACGTCGACACGCTCGTCCATGCCGGCGTCGGCAAGTCCGAGGTGATCATCCTCAGCGTGCCTGATGCGCTGTTGAAGGGGGCCACCAACGAGAAGCTGGTCCGTCACGTCCGCGCGCTCAACCCGAGCGCCCTGGTCGTGGCCACCGCCGATCTGTTGTCCGACGTCGGCGAGCTCTACGCGGCGGGCGCCAACTATGTCACCGTTACCCGCCTCAGCGATGCGCATGAGCTGTTCACGGTCATCGAGGCGGCTCAAGCCGGCCTTCTGGAGGATAAGCGGACGGAGCTTGACCTGCGATTGAGCGAGCGTCGCGAAGTGCTGCCATAGGCTCGCTCGGCGGCCTTCAACGCGGCCGGGTAGGGCCTATATCTCTGGTATTTCCGGTGCAAGCCGGGTGCTGGCGGGACCTAGCGAAGGCATAAGCGGTTGCGTCCGGGACACTAGCGCCCGGATCGAAGTCCGGCTAAGCCTCCGGCCACCATAGCCAGAGATTGGACATGCCCGATACCGTACAGGAAGTCTTGCAGGCCTTTGCCAAGGGTGAGCTCGTCGTCGTCACCGATGACGAGGACCGGGAAGGCGAGGGCGATCTGATCGTCGCCGCCTCGCTCTGCACCGCCGATAAAATGGCGTTCATCATCCGCCATACCTCGGGCATCGTCTGCGCGCCGGTCACCACGGAGGACGCGCGCCGCCTGCGGCTCGATCCAATGGTCGCCCACAACGACTCCGCGCACACCACGGCCTTCACGGTCTCGATCGACTACAAGCCCGACGGCGGCACCGGCATCTCGGCCGAGGAGCGCGCCTCCTGTTGCCGCGCGCTCGCCAATCCCAATGTCGGCGCCGGCGATTTCGCTCGTCCCGGCCACATCTTTCCGCTGATCGCCAAGGATGGTGGCGTGCTGCTGCGCTCCGGTCATACCGAGGCGGCCGTCGACCTCTGCAAGCTCTCCGGCCTGCCGCCCGTCGGTGTCATCAGCGAGCTGATGAACGACGATGGCAGCGTGATGAAGGGCGAGCAGGTCGCGCAGTTTGCCGCCCGGCACAAGCTCAAGCATGTCACGATTGCCGACCTGATCGCATACCGCCAGGCGCGCGAAAAGCTGATCGAGCGAGTTGCGACCTTCGTGACCGAAAGTCCGATCGGGCCGTTGCAGGGCTATGCCTACCGCTCGCCCTTCGATTCCATCGCCCATGTCGCCTTCGTCTACAACGGCGTCGGCGACGGCAAGAACGTGCTGACGCGCTTCCATAAGCCGAACATCGTCAAGGACATCTTCACCGGCCACAAGCGCATGCAGCTTGTGCTCGATCATTTCAAGAAGGCCGGCCGCGGCGTCCTGGTCTACCTGCGCGACGGCGCCGCCGGCGTTCCCGTAGAGCCCTTGCCGGACGAGTCGACGGCGGAGGCCGACCGCAACAGGCAGTGGCGCGAGGTCGGCGTCGGCGCGCAGATCCTGCGCGATCTCGGTGTCACCTCGATCCGGCATCTGACGTCTTCGGTGCATGACTATAAGGGCCTCTCCGGCTTCGGCATCGAGATCGTCGCCAACGAGCAGCTCGAGACCTGACGCACAGTCGTTCCGTGCGCCCGCCACGCCGGAACGACCGAAACCAGGACGCAATTGCAACTGGCGCTGCGGCGCTTTAATTTAACGGTCAATTAGACGGAACCAGACGCGAAAGGACGTTTCATGAGTGTGCGCCCTCAGGCCAAGGACAAGCCGGCTGCGGCTTCTTTCCAGTGGGACGATCCGTTCCTGCTCGACGAGCAGCTCACCGAAGACGAACGCATGGTGCGCGACACGGCGCGAGCCTACGCCCAGGACAAGCTGCTGCCGCGGGTGACCAAGGCTTATCTCGAAGAGAAGACCGATCGCGAGATCTTTAACGAGATGGGCGAACTCGGCCTGATCGGCATTACGCTGCCGGAGGAATATGGCTGTGCCAATGCGGGCTATGTCGCCTACGGCCTCGTCGCCCGCGAGATCGAGCGGGTCGATTCCGGCTACCGTTCGATGAACTCGGTGCAGTCCTCGCTGGTGATGTATCCGATCTACGCCTATGGCGACGAGAACCAGCGCAAGAAGTACCTGCCGAAGCTTGCCAGCGGCGAGTGGGTCGGCTGCTTCGGCCTCACCGAGCCTGACGCCGGTTCCGATCCGGCCGGCATGAAGACCCGCGCCGAGAAGGTCTCGGACGGCTATCGCCTCACCGGCAGCAAGATGTGGATCTCGAATGCGCCGATCGCCGACGTGTTCGTGGTCTGGGCGAAGTCGGCCGAGCACGACAACCAGATCCGCGGCTTCGTGCTGGAGAAGGGCATGAAGGGTCTCTCCGCGCCGAAGATCGGCGGCAAGCTGTCATTGCGCGCCTCCATCACCGGCGAGGTCGTGATGGACGGCGTCGTGGTGCCCGAGAGCGCGCTGCTGCCCAACGTGTCCGGCCTGAAGGGCCCGTTCGGCTGCCTCAATCGCGCCCGCTACGGCATCTCCTGGGGCGCCCTGGGCGCGGCCGAGGACTGCATGCACCGCGCCCGGCAATACACGCTCGACCGCAAGCAGTTCGGCAAGCCGCTGGCCGCGACCCAGCTCGTGCAGAAGAAGCTCGCGGACATGGAGACCGAGATCGCGCTGGGCCTCCAGGCAAGCCTGCGCGTCGGCCGCCTGATGGACGAAGGCAAGTTCGCGCCCGAGATGATCTCGATCGTCAAGCGCAACAATTGCGGCAAGGCGCTCGACATCGCTCGCGTCGCGCGCGACATGCATGGCGGCAACGGCATCTCGATCGAGTACCATGTGATGCGCCACGTCCATAACCTCGAGACGGTCAACACCTACGAGGGCACGCACGACGTCCACGCCCTGATCCTCGGCCGCGCGATTACGGGGATTCAGGCGTTTTTCTGATTTAGAGTTCCGTCATTCCGGGTTCGGCCCTGCAGCCGCCCCGGAATGACGTCAAAGAAAAGACCATGTCCGACAACGACGACGTCCCGTTCAACCGCAATTTTCCGCTGAAGCCCGGCGTCGTCGAGGAAGTCCGTCCCGGCGTGCGCCGCGTGCTCTGCAACAATCCGAGCCCGTTCACCTTCACCGGCACGGTCAGCTACATCGTGGGCCAGGGCAGGGTTGCGATCATCGATCCAGGTCCGGACAACGAGGCCCATGCGGCAGCGCTGCTCGATGCCGTCAGAGGTGAGACCGTGACCCACATCCTGGTCACTCATACCCATCGCGATCATTCGCCGAACACCGGCCGCATCAAGCAGGCGACCGGCGCGACCGTCTATGCCGAAGGCCCGCATCGCGCCTCGCGCCCGCGCTTCGAGAGCGAGAAGCACAATCCGGAATCGGGCGCCGACCGCGACTTCACGCCCGACGTGACGGTTGCCCATGGCGACGTCATCGAAGGCTCAGGCTGGCGGCTGGAAGCCGTCGCGACACCGGGCCACACCGCCAACCATCTTGCGTTTGCCTGGCCCGAACGGAAGTTCAGCTTCGTCGGCGATCACGTGATGGGCTGGTCGACCTCGATCGTGGCTCCGCCCGATGGCTCGATGATCGACTACATGGACTCGCTCGACCGGCTCGCTGCGCGCGAGGAGGAACTCTATTTCTCCGGCCACGGTGCCGAGATTCCCGAGGGGCCGCGCTATGTGCGCTTCCTGATCCGGCACCGCAAGGCGCGCGAAGCCTCGATCCTGCATCGCCTCGCCAAGGGCGAGGCCGACATCCCGACCATGGTGCGCGCGATCTATATCGGTATCGATCCGAGGCTCACGACAGCGGCCGGCTATTCCGTGCTGGCGCATCTGGAGGACCTCGTCACCCGTGGTGTTGTGGCGACGGACGGCGATCCCGTGATCACGGGGACGTACAGGATGGCGGCCGCCTGATCCGTCATTCCGGGGCGATGCGAAGCATCGAACCCGGAATCTGGAGATTGTGGCGCGATTCCACAATGCGCACATGCGCATTGGGGTTCGCGCCTGACGGCGCGCCCCTTAATGACGGAAGGGCTATTTCTTCACCGTCTTCGCAGGCGGCTTGACCGGGACGACCGGCGCCTTCTTCACCGGCTTCAGCGCATCGGCGTCGGCCGCGGTGTTGAGGTCGTCGATGAATTTGCTGACGCGCGCGGCATTGCTGCCGAGGTCGCTGTCGAAATAGCGCGAGGCCGAACGGATATCGACACGGGAATCGTCGCCATCAGGCACAATGCGGATCGAGATATCCTCTCGGAAACCCATGATCGGCGTGCGGGCCACCGCCTCGATGCGGCCGATGCGGCGCGGCGGCTGCGGCGGACGCTCGTCGATGATCAGCCACTTTCGCTTGTTGGCGATCTGGAGCGATAGCGCGTAGGCCCGGTCGACGGAAATCTCGAGCTCGATCGGCTCGATGTCCGGATAGAAATGGCGCTGCTGCTCGGCCGAATAGAGGCCGGCATAGACGGCCGGATTGGCGCCGTCGCCGGTGCGAAGGCGCGCCAAGGCCTCGAAGCGCGGCGGGTCGATCGGATCGGTGGTGATGTCGTGGATCGCCGGCAGCCTACGGTATTGAAAGGCAAGATAGGCGGGATAGGCGAGGATCAGCGCATTGATCAGGAAGGCGAACAGGATGCGCGCCATTCCGCGCGAGCCGTTCTGCCAGATTGCCGCAAAGCCCGCGAGCCCGAACAGGATGGAGAGCACCGCGATCGCAAGCCCGCCGAAGAAGGTCGCCAGCGCCGGCTTGATCTCCAGAAAGCCGAAGCGGACGATGATGATCGAGACCAGGACCGCCACCACCGCGAACACGGCCAGATTGCGCGCCCAGCTGGCGAGCCCGGACACGGGCTCCGACTGGTAGGGAGCGGAAAACCTGCGGGCCATGCTGTTCCATCACCGATGTCAGTCGCCGGTTGCGGGGCACGGGCGACGGGAGCAAGCTGACCTAGCGCATTTTCCGCAGGCCTGTGAAGCGGTTTATCCCCCACCTTTATCTCCCGTTCCGGATCCTTGTGCGGTGGTCGAACCATCGGCCTCCGCAAACCACCAATCGTGTATGGCTGTTCGCGGGGGAGGCTCGACGCCGAGCGGCGTCGGGTCGCGCCTCGTCCATGCCTCCGACAACACCAACGCGCTCAATTTCCAGCGCTGGGCGATCGAGGATCGCAACGGGACGCCCTATGCGGAGACGCGCCTATTCAAGGCCATTGCGAAGGGCCTGTGCGGCACATTGCGCGACCGCAACCAGCTCGTGCCTATCGTGAAGGAGCGGCGGATGTTCTTCAGCCGGCGGGAGGCGGGCTCTCGCTGCTCGCAATTGTGAGCGTTCGAAGACGACGCGGCCCCAGCGATTCCGCAGGATTTGCAGGCGATATGGCAGAGAACAGGCGCAATTCTGCAACTTAGTTGATTAACCATTCAATCTAAATGATCTTTAGTTGTAGATTGACTCGGTCGCAATTTCGCCCCAAGGCTCTACCGCAAGTTGTTGGAACCGCCCAAGCAAGGGACCGTCCCGGCGAAAGGGACTTCCGCGAACGGCAATTCAAAAAAGAACAACGGCAAGGGAACGACGGCGGGCGTCAGCCGGAAACGTTGCAAGAGTGACCTCAGCTCTCCCGGTTTTGCAGCAAAGGCTGACCGGATGTGCGCGGTTGCGCCTCATGAGCTGCAAGGATCGCAAACTGCGTAGCCGGTGCCGACCACCGCGGCTGGTGGCAGTCTCATCAGGGCGAGTGTTCAGTATGAGTGGTGGACCGGACGAAAGCCATATCGATCCGCACGATCCGATGTACTACGCGCCACGCAGCCCGCGCGAGCGGGCGGTGCAGCCGACGGGGGCGCCGAGACGGTCCACGGAACATCCATCGGCCGATGGCCCGCCCTTTCCATCGCCCGGCAACCCGCGTCGTCGTGACCATTCGGACGTGTTCTCCAAAGCCGCGGCCCAAGCCATGCACGAGGCGATGGAGCCGATCGAGGTGCCGACCGCCCTCCGTAACTCGGGAAGGCGCGCGCTGCTCAGCGTAGTGGTCAGGTTCGCGATCGCGGCAGCCGTTGCGGGAGGTGCCGCGCTCATTCTCGTCATGGTCATCCCGGCATCGCAAAGGCCCGGAGTTCAATCGAACGACGCCACATCGATCTCGTCGCTTTGGCAATCGGTGAAAGGCGCGATCGGTCCTGCACAGCAACGCAAGCAGCTCGCGACCCTTGCGCTGGAGGACAGCAGCGGGCCCGCCAACGTCCCCTTGCCGCTCGGGATGCGCGTGGGTGCTCCCCCTTCGGGCGCTATCGTTGCCATCAACGGACTGCTAGCGGATGCACGATTGACGTCTGGCAAGCGCGTCGCCAACGAATGGCGCGTGCCCGCGTCGGAAATTTCCGCCGTGTCGGTCATTCCGCCAGACGGTTTCGTCGGCCAGATGGTCGCGATGGCAGAATTGCGTGACAGCAACGGCGCAGTGCTCGTGGTTGGCTCGAGCCGACTTTCCTGGAAAGCCGCTGCCAGTGTCGTTCCGCAGCCGTCAACAGCCGTCACGGCCGTCCCGCCGGCGCGCTCCTTGGTGCTCTCTCCACCGCCGCAGACCGAAGCTGTGCGCAACCTGGATCCGAAGGAAATTTCTGGACTCGTCAAACGTGGACAGGATTTGCTCACCAGCGCCGATGTCTCGGCGGCGAGGCTACTGCTGCTGCGCGCAGCTGAAGGAGGAGACGCGCGCGCAGCGCTGCTGGTGGCCAGGACCTACGATCCGACCGTGCTCAAGCAGTTGGGCGCCAGTGGCCCGCTCGCGGATCTCGCGCAGGCCCGCAACTGGTACCAGAGAGCAAAAGAATGGGGTGATCCCGAGGCGCAGCGACAGCTTGATGCGCTCACGCCCACCCGCTGATCCCAGCACCGTGCGTCGCGCGTGCCTGTCAATCTCGACCCTCCGGAGCTTCAAAATGGCAGAAGAGCACCGGCCAGGCAGGCAAAACCGAGCTTCCCCGCAAGCGGGGGAGGTGAAGCGAATTCGCAACCGCAGGACCGAACAGGTCCTGCGGCAAGCTATTCCGGTCATGCCGCAGCGTTCGGGAAGCGATAATCCTTGAACTGGTCGCGCAGTGCGGTCTTCAGGATCTTGCCCGTGGCGGTATGCGGGATGCCGTCGACGAAGGCGACATCGTCGGGCATCCACCATTTGGCGATCTTGCCGTCCATGAACTTCAGGATGTCCTCGCGCGTGGCCTGCTGGCCCTGCTTGAGCTGCACGATCAGAAGCGGACGCTCGTCCCATTTGGGATGGTAGACGCCGATCACTGCGGCCTCCGCGACGGCGGGGTGGCCGACCGCGAGGTTCTCGAGGTCGATCGAGGAGATCCACTCGCCGCCGGACTTGATCACGTCCTTGGAGCGATCGGTGATCCGCATATAGCCGTCCTCGTCGATGATCGAGACGTCACCGGTGTCAAAGAAGCCCTCCTCGTCGAGGATGTTGGCATCGACCCGGTAATAGGCCTTGGCGACAGCGGGACCCGAGACCTTCAGGCGACCAAAGGTCTTGCCGTCCCAGGGCAGTTCCTTGCCGGAATCGTCGGTGATCTTCATCTGCACGGCGAACGGCGCATAGCCCTGCATCTGGAGCACGTCGAGCCGCGCATCGCCGGTCGCGGCGCTGAACGGCGGCTTCAGCGCCGCGACGGTGCCGATCGGGCTCATCTCGGTCATGCCCCAGGCGTGACGCACGTTTGAGCCCATGTCGAGGAAGGCCTTGATCATCGAGCGCGGCATCGCCGAGCCGCCGCAGATCACCATCTTCAGATGGGGCAGCTTCAGATTGTTGGCGGCCATGTGCTGGAGCAGCATCAGCCACACGGTCGGAACGCCTGCGGTGTGCGTCACCTTCTCGGTCTCGAGCAGCTCGTAGACCGAGGCGCCGTCGAGCTTGGCGCCGGGCATCACCAGCTTGGTGCCCTGCGAAGGCGCGGAGAAGGCGATGCCCCAGCTGTTGGCATGGAACAGCGGCACCACCGGCAGCATTGTCTCGGAGGCGCTGGTGCCGAGCGCATCGACATTGTTGGCCATCAGGGCGTGCAGCACGTTGGAGCGATGCGAATACAACACGCCCTTCGGATCGCCCGTCGTGCCGGAGGTGTAGCACATGGCGGCGGCCGTGTTCTCGTCAAAATCCTTCCATGCGAACTTGCCGTCGGCCTTCGCGATCCACTCCTCATAGGCGACCGCGTTCTTCAACGTGGTCTGCGGCATATGCGCCTTGTCGGTGAGGACGACGTAGCGCTCGACGCTTCCCAGCTTGTCGGCGAGCTTCTCCAGGATCGGAACGAAGGTGATGTCGGTCATCACGATGCGGTCCTGCGCATGGTTGATGATCCAGGCGATCTGCTCGGGGAAAAGGCGGGGATTGATAGTATGGCAGATGGCGCCGATGCCCATGATGCCGTACCAGACCTCGAGGTGGCGCCAGGTATTCCAGGCGATCGTGGCGACGCGGTCGCCGAGCTTGATGCCGTCGCGCTCCAGCATCTGCGAAACTTTCAGGGCGCGCGCGTGGATTTCGGCATAGTTGGTGCGATGGATCGGTCCTTCGACCGAGCGGGTGACGACCTCCTGCTTGCCATGAATCCTGGCGGCGTGTTCGATGATCCGGTGGCAGAGCAGGGGCCAATCTTGCATCAAACCAAGCATTCCGACGTTCCTCCGAGTATGGCTGGACTTGTTATCGCTCTCAGCTCTGGGCCAAAGAATTGTCATGAATTTTAGCCTGCCGGACTTTTGCCGCAAATGGTCTTGTCGCGGCTATATGTCCGCCGGCGCGGCAATGGTTACCGTCGTGCTGGGGCTGTCGCTTGCGCCTGCCGAGGCGCGGAAATATCCCGCGCCGCTCGACCTGTTCGGCTTCGGTCCGCCGCGACCTCGCGGCACCGTTCATCCAGCCAGGATTCCGGCCAAAATTCCCTTGCCGAGACCGCGCCCGGAGGATGCGCCCAAGGAAGTGGCCAAGCCTGCACTGGGGCGGCCGGCGGCCGAAGAAAAACCTGCCGCCGACAAACCGGCCGGACCAGCGGCCCCACCAGAGAAGCAGGCCTCCGCCTGCCGCCTCGCCCTCACGGAGGAGATCGCAATTGCGCCCTCGATCCCCGACATTCATGGCCCGGGCGGCTGCGGCGGCGAGGATCTGGTGCGGCTCGAGGCGATCGTGCTGCCGGACAAGCGCAAGGTGCAGGTCAAGCCTGCCGCGATCCTTCGCTGCGGCATGGCATCGGCCCTTGCCGACTGGGTCCGCTCTGACGTGGCGCCGCTTGCCGCGAGCCTCGGGAGCATCATCAGCGACCTCGACAATTTCGATTCCTTCGAGTGCCGCGGCCGCAATCGCATCGTCGGCGCCATGCTGTCCGAGCACGGCCGCGCCAACGCGCTCGACGTGCGCGCATTCAAGCTTGCCAACGGGCAGTCGATCGGGCTGACCGACCGCACCGTGCCGCGGGAGCTGCGCGAGCGCGTGCTGCATTCGGTCTGCTCGCGCTTTTCAACCGTGCTGGGGCCGGGATCGGACTGGTATCACGAGGACCACATCCATCTCGATCTGATGCAGCGCCGCAACGACTACCGGATCTGCCAGTGGAACGTCTGGGATCCGTTGCCGCAGGTCGCCCCGCTGCTGCCGGCCGAGCGACCGGAGGAAGCCCCGCCACGCGAGGTGGCGGCCAAATCGGATGCCAAGCCGGATGCCAGGTCGGAGGAGATCAAGGAGGGGGCGGAGCAGGGTGATGCGGCGAAATCCGGCGCGCCTGCTGGCGCCACCCAAGCGCCCCGGAAGCCGGCAACAAAAAAGCGCCGGTAGCGAGCCGGCGCTTCTTCGAAAGCCTCAGGAAAGCTCAGTACTGTGAAGTGCTGTTGCCGCCGCCGCGAAGGGCGAGCTGCGAATTGTACGGGGAGTCGCCGTGTTTCGGCTCGAGCACGACCACGATGGTGCCGACCTTGACGCGGTTGTAGAGGTCGATCGCGTCCTCGTTGGTCAGGCGGATGCAGCCCGAGGAAATCGAGGCACCGATATATTCAGGCTGGTTGGTACCGTGGATGCGGAACAGCGTGTCCTTGCCGCCCGAGTAGAGATACATCGCGCGGGAGCCCATCGGATTGTCAGGACCCGGCGCCACATAGGTCGGCACGCCGAGGCGCGAGATTTCGCCGGGGGTCGGATGCCAGGCCGGCCATTCGGTCATGCTGCCGATCTTGGCGATGCCCGACCAGGCCATGGCCTCTTCGCCGACGGTGATGCCGTAGCGGATCGCCTTGCCGCCATCCATCACGTAGTAGAGGTAATGATTGTCGGAATCGACCACGATCGAGCCCGGCGACTCCTTGCGGTGGTATTCGACGATGGCGCGGCGGAACGGCTCTGCGACGGGGGTGTTTTCGTACCGAATCTTGGCAAGGAGTTCCTTGTCCTTCGGCTTGAAGGCCTTGGTATCGGTCGCCTCGAAATGCGTGGCCTGCATGCAGCCCGACAGCATCAAACCGGCGGCCAGAATACCCAACTTAACTTTCAGCGACGACATTGGCTTGGTTCCAATCGAAACAAATACCCATGCGCAGACCCTGAGCTTGCTGCCCAAGTTCCACGATTCCGATGGACCTATTATCGGTTGAAACCTGCCACAATTCCAGCTTTTAGGGCTTTATCCCGCGCTGCAAGGCCCAAGCTGTGGCTTTTTTGCCGCAAGTTTTGAGGCTCTGGGCCGATTTTTGGGCAAGAAATGCCCAGCTGTCGATTCCATGCCACGGTTGCGCCACCGGCCGGCCATAAATGCGAACGCTCCGTTAATGTGATTGTCATCCTGCACCTGTCAGAATCGCGCTAAGGGCCGTGAGCCCGCCTTTTCGGTCCCCCATTGGAGTAGTTCATGTTTTCGGTGTTCGTTCCCTCCGAGTCCTCCCTGAAGAAGGCCGTCGTCGAAGACCTCTCGATACTGCCGGAGAATGCGGTGTGGATCGACCTGTTCAATCCGACCGCGACCGAGGACAAGGCGGTGGAGCGGCTGGCGGGGATCGCGATCCCGACCCGGGAGGACATGCAGGAGATCGAGATCTCCAGCCGCCTCTATATCGAGAACGGCGCGCGCTACATGACGGCGACTCTGATGTGCCACTCAGATACCGACATGCCCCGGACCACGGCAGTGACCTTCATCCTCGGCGACCATCGCCTGGTGACGGTGCGTTACGACCTGCCCAAGCCCTTCGCGCTGGTCGAGGCCAAGCTCGCCCGCTCCTGCACCCCCGTCATTACCGGCGAGATGGTGCTGATGGAACTCCTGGACGCCGTGATCGACCGCTGCGCTGACATTCTGGAACGCTGCGGCGCCGACATCGACCAGGTCTCGCACGACATCTTCGAGCCCGAGAGCGAGCGCCACGGTCACGCCAAGCAATATTCCCAGATCCTGATCGCGATCGGCCGCAAGGGCGACCTGACCTCGAAGGTCCGTGAGAGCCTGGTGTCGATCGGCCGCGTCGTCACGTTCCTGTCGGCCATCGTGGAAGGCGTGAAATGGTCCAAGGACATGCGCGAGCAGCTCAAGACCATGCAGCGCGACGTGGCATCGCTGACCGACCATGCCTCCTATCTCTCGAACAAGATCACTTTCGTGCTGGACGCCATGCTCGGCGTCGTCAATCTCGAGCAGAACAACATCATCAAGCTGTTCTCGGTGATGGCCGTGGTCCTCATGCCGCCGACGCTGATCGCGTCGATTTACGGCATGAACTTCAAGGCGATGCCGGAGCTCGAATGGGCGCACGGCTATCCGATGGCGCTGGTGATGATGCTCGCCGCCGCGATCGTTCCGTACTGGATTTTCAAGTGGAAGAAGTGGCTGTGAGATGGCTACCGAACTGTTACATGGCTCGCAGAGAGACAGTGAACGCGCGTTGTGAAATGTGGCGCTGCGTAGACAGCATCTGGGTCACAATCTCTGCCTCATTTTCTCAGCTAAAATTTGAGCGTTGGGCTGAACGTTTGGGCGAAACTTGTCTGCGATAAGCAGCGGGTAAGCCGCGAGGAACAGCCATGGTTGAAAAACGCATAACGACGCCCCGCAACGTCATCGATCTGGCGAGCTATCGTCAGGTCCTGGCGAACGGCAAGGCGTCGTCGATGTCGGCACGGTTGTGCCGGCACTGTGGTGCTCCGCTGCTCGACGGTGAGAACGACGACGACTGCTCGACTGCGTTCAATGTAGCCGCTCCGCGGCTACGCGAGACATCGCGTCGGATTCGTGCCGATTGAGAAACGGGAGGGGTAAAGGCAATCCAGGTCCTGCGGCGGCTTTGTCTGGATTGCCTTGCTTCCGTTTGCAAACACGGATCGTTCCCGAGAACCCGCCGCATCGTCGCGCAATTCCAGCGCCCTTAAAGCGCGATGAGATAAGGATGAATCGTCATCGCGCTTCAGGCTGTTGTTTGAGCATGATCTCCGCGCAAACGCGTTCCGCGTTTGTCGCGAGGGAAAACCGCTTCACACTTTTCCGGATCATGCTTTAGCGCCTCACTATCTCGGCCACGGATAGCAGCGTCTCGGTGATCACGCCGTCTCGGCTGAAGGGAGCCAAGTGCTGTTCGACATCGCGCAGCATGGCCTCGACATTGTCACCCAATGCTTCGGGCGATGACGAGGAAAAGGTGAGCACGCGCCGCGCCAGGTCATGCACGCTGATCTCGTGTCGCGTTTCGACCCTGATCTCGTCCATCGGGCGAAACGCGCTGCCGCGGAAGAAGGCCGGCAGGTCGCGATGCGTTCGCTCGCCGCGGCTGGCCTCCTCCCAGAGGCGGGTCGGCGACCAGTTGCGGCGGACAGCATTGTACTCATCGAGCCAGGGATTGCGGCCGTCGCGACTGGAGAACGATGCGCAGACAGCGATCACACCATCCGGCGCGACCAGCCGCTCGAACAGTGCAAGCGAGGCGTTGCGATCCATCCAGTGCAGCGCGCGCCCGATCGTTACGATATCGAAGGCACCGATGTCGGCGGGAAGCATCTCGGCCGTGCTCTCGATCAGGCTGAGATTCCGGCCGGCGCGCGCGGCCGCACGCCGTGCGGCATCGAGCATGTCCGGTTCCGGGTCGACACCAACGATGCGGCCGACATAGGGCGCAAAGCCGAGCGCCAATAGCCCGGGCCCGGTGCCGAGATCGATCAGCGCGGATCGCGCGCTGAGGGCGAGCCTCCCGGCGACACTCCGAAAGAATTCCGGCGGATAAGGCGGCCGCAGGTTCTCGTAGAGCGCCGCCGTAGTTGCGAACCGACCCATCGCTCGTCCGCGGCTTTCCTCACCTACACGTGCTGGCCGCCGTTGATGTGGATCTCGGCGCCGTTCACGTAGGACGACGTCTCCGTGCACAGCACGTAGATGATCTTGGCGACCTCGTCGGGCGTGCCGAGGCGGTGCATCGGGATCTGCTGGTCGACGATCTTCTCGGTGCCCGGCGACAGGATCGAGGTGTCGATCTCGCCCGGCGCAATTGCGTTGACGCGCACGCCGACGCGGCCGAAGTCGGAGGCCATCTCGCGCGTCAGCGCGGCAAGCGCGGCCTTCGAGGTGGCGTAGGCCGCCCCCGCAAAGGGATGCACGCGCGAGCCGGCGATCGAGGTGACGTTCACCACCGATCCCTTCGCCGCCTTCAACTCCTCGATCAGCCCGCGCGCGATCATGATCGGCGCGAAGAAGTTGACGTGGAAGACGTGCGTCCAGGTGTCGAGGTCGGTATCGACCGAGCCGAGCCTGGAGCCGCCGGGGCCCTTCGGTGAGATTGCGGCGTTGTTGACGAGCGCATGCAGCGTGCCGCCTTCGAGGCGGCGGCGGATCTCATTGATCGCGCGCGACGTGTCCTCGGGATCGGCGAGGTCGACCTGGATGTGATCCTCGGGGCCGGCGTCCCACGGACAGTCTTCCGGAAACGCATGCCGCGAGCAGGTGATGACGCGCCAACCGGCCGAGGAGAAGCGGATCACGGTGGCGTGGCCGATGCCGCGGCTCGCCCCGGTCAGGAGCAGCGTGCGGCGCGGCGCGTTGGATGAATGCGGCATTGAGATCTTTCGGCTCAGGGATACATCCGCGTCTTGGACCATGGCTGGCCCGCCGCGTCACGGCGAAATTCGATGCGATCGTGCAAGCGGAATGGGCGGTCGTGCCAGAACTCGATACGCAAGGGTGTGATGCGCCAGCCGCTCCAGCCCGGCGGCCGCGGCACCTCGCCGATGACGTATCTGGCGGCGACCTTGGCAATCGCCTGCTCGAAGGCGAAGCGGCTCTCCAGCGGCTGCGACTGCTTGCTCGCCCAGGCGCCGATCTGCGCCTGCTTTGGGCGCGTGGCGAAATAGGCGTCGGCTTCGGCGTCGGTCACCGGCGTCACGTTGCCGCGGATGCGCACCTGCCGGCGCAGCGACTTCCAGTGAAAAAGTAACGCGGCCTTAGGATTTGCGGCGAGTTCGCGGCCCTTCTGGCTCGCGATGTGGCTGTAGAAGACGAATCCGTCGGAATCGAAGCCTTTCATCAGCACCATGCGCACGTCGGGCAGGCCCTCCGTGTCGACGGTCGAGAGCGCCATGGCGTTGGGATCGTTCGGCTCGCTCTTGATCGCCTCGTTCAGCCAGGCCTCGAACAGCGCGAACGGTTCGTCCGCGGCGGTGAAATCACCGGATGTTAAGGGTGTCTGGTGTTTCATCGAGCTCGTATCGGTCATGTCTGGAGTCCGAGTTGCGTTCCGCGGCCCAAAGCGTGTTGTCGTCCGCTTCTGCCCTATATAGGGCATGGGGCAGCGTTGGCCTATCGGCGATCCGGCCCTCCAGCCTTGTCATGACAATGATTCTAATCGGGCTCGGCACGGGCGGCTGTAGCCTCTCCCGCAGTGACGGCGGCGCCCTTGCCAAAGGGCCGTTCGCCAAGATGGGCGAGGGCGATGTCACCGGCTCGATCACCAAGGATCAGGCGCCGACCGAGGGCGATCTCGCCTTCGCCCGCAACGCGGCCTCCGACGTGCTGAGCCAGGGCGACAAGGATGCCAGCCAGCACTGGGAAAATCCGGAGACCGGTGCACGCGGCTCAGTGACCCCGATCGCACAGTCCTACGCCGCCGAGGACGGCCGCAAATGCCGGGATTTCCTGGCGAGCTACGTCAACGGCCGGACCGAAAACTGGCTCCAGGGCTCCGGCTGCCAGAGCGGCCATGGCCGTTGGGAGATTCATACGCTAAAGCCATGGCGGAGCTAGGATTCGCTCAGCGACCCTAGTTGCAAAAATGCCACGGGCACCCCAGATGATTGACATGTGGGGCGGGGAGCCCTTTTGACACTATCGATTTCCGTGAAGGGAGACGTGACGGATGCGCGACCCCTATGAGGTCTTGGGGGTGCCGCGGAGCGCCAACGCTGCCGCGATCAAGAGCGCCTATCGCAAGCTCGCCAAGAAGCATCATCCCGACAGCAACAAGAACGACCCGAAGGCAGCCGAGCGCTTCGCCGAGATCAACACTGCGAACGAGATCCTCGGTGACGAGGACAAGCGCAAGCAGTTCGATCGCGGCGAGATCGACGCCGAGGGCAAGCCGCGCTTCCAGGGCTTTCCGGGCGGCGGGGGCCCGCGCGGGCGCGCCGGCCCCGGCGGCTTCGAATATTCATTCCGCTCCGGCGGCGGTCCGGGTGGAGGCGCGTTCGAGGACATTCTCAACAGCATGTTCGGCGGCGCGGCGCGCGGTGCGCGGGCCGGTGGCGGCGGACCCCAGTTCGAGTTCGATACCGGCGGGGTCGGGGTCGATCTCGACCTCAACGTCGCCATGACGGTGTCGCTGGAGGAGGCGGTCAATGGCGGGGACAAGCGCGTCCGGCTGCCGACCGGCAAGGAGCTCAACGTCAAGATTCCGGCCGGCGTCACCAGCGGCCAGCAGATCCGGCTGAAGGGGCAGGGCGAGACCGCGCCAGGCCATCCGCCGGGTGACCTGCTCATCACCGTCACGATTGGCCCGCATCCGTTCTTCAAGGTCGACGGCGCCGACTTGCGGATCGATCTGCCGGTCACGCTCTATGAGGCGGTGCTGGGCGGCAAGGTCCGTGTGCCGACGCTCGGCAATGCGGTCGAACTGACGATCCCGAAAAACACCTCGAGCGGCCGGACTTTCCGGCTGAAGGGCAAGGGCCTGCCGAAATCGGGTGGGACCGGCGACCTCTTCGTCACCACCCGCATCATGCTGCCGGACGGGAACGATGCCGAGCTTGAAGCATTGATGCAAAAGTGGCGGGACCAGCACCCCTACAATCCGCGTAGTGTGCTCGGCTAACGCATGATCGGGACGAGCGGGCGCGCTCGTCGGAACGGATCGTGCGCTCGCAGAGAGCATTTTCCCAGCAGGTAATGCTCCAATAGACGCATGGAGCGCGGTAGCACTTCGACGCTATCGTGTCCGGCGTGCCGGCTGCCGCAATGCAGCCGCGAAAAGAGTGCGGCCTCGAGAGGGGGACCAGCGCGGTACCAAAAACCCCAATCGAGGCCGCCTGCGCCGATCGGCGGATCGAACGCCTCTCATTTTCGCGTGATCATCCGGTGCGATAATGAGACGCGTCGATGTCCTGATTCCAAATTTTCGATGACCGAATCTTGGCGAACGCGCTTGCGCGTTGTCTAGGAGCCGTTTTTCTCCGCCTGGTCGTAGACCGCGCGCGCCACCTTGGTGAGCCGGTCGCGGTCGCCGCCGCCGCTCACGACGTAGCCGACGCCGCGGTCGGCCCAGAACAAGGCGCCATCCTTGTTCATCGCGGTGTAGCGCATCTGCGTCTCGCCGGTCTCGGTCTTGGCGCTGTAGATCGTGAACCGCTCCCCGGAGGCGCCCTCGTACATCAGGAAGGAGGCCGGGCCGTTCGGCCCCGGCAGCAGCCGGCCGCCGACGAGCTTGAGCCCGCTCGCCTCGAGGTTCGGCGCGAACACCGTCCAGCCGCAGCGTTTGGTCAGCCAGGCCTGGAGATGGTCGCGCTCGTTGCCTGGGACCTCGACGGGGTGGCGAACCTCGACGACATAGAGGCGGTGGGCGTCGAGCGCATCCTCGGTGAAGCTCTGGAAGGTCGAGGGCGTGTTGGCGGCGCCGTGCGCCACCCAGCCGACCGCGCCGCCGGCCACGAATGCCAGCAGGGCTGCCGCCGCTGCGCCATAGAGCCATTGCCTGGGGCGCTGCACCAGCCGCTCGAGCTCCAGGCGCCTCGGCACCGGCTCCTGTGCTACGGTGTCATAGCGGGCGTGCAGCAACTCGGCCATCGCGCGCCAGGAGTTCACCCGCTCGGCCTCTTCGGGGTGAGCGGCAAGCCAGGCCTCGACGTCGGCACGGCGCTCGGCCGGCAGCTCGCCGTCGACATAGGCGTGTAATTCGTCCTCGGTCACGGAAATCTTGCGGTCGCTCATATCGTTCGTCTCTGGCTCGTCGGCCCGGAATATCGTTCGCCGTTCAAATCCATTCGCCTCTGCTGCGTGCACAGGGCGCCGAATTTCCGATGCATGGACCTTTGCTTGGACCCTGCCATCATTTCACTCTTCTCAGTGCCGGCCGCTCGCCCTCCAGCGCCGCCTTGATGTGGGCCCGGGCGCGCGCAAGGCGTGACATCACCGTCCCTATCGGGACACCCTGGATGTCGGCGACCTCGCGGTAGCTAAGGCCTTCCAGCATCACGAGCAGCAGCACCGAGCGCTGCTCCTCCACCAGCGTCGCCAGTGCCTTCTCGATGTCCCGCCCTTCCGCCTCCGTCCCGCTGGCGTCGGGATTGTTCTCGGAGAGCTGCATGAACTGCGGCCGCCTCGCGAGCGAGCGGCGACGGTTCTTGTTGAGGTTGGTCAGGATCGTGTAGAGCCAGCTCCTGACGTCGCCCCCGAGAAACAGCCGCTCCGAGCGCAGCGCCCGGACCAGCGTGTCCTGCACCAGATCGTCGGCGATGTCGGCGTCGCGTGCGAGCGCACGAGCATAGCGCCGAAGCGCCGGGATCATGGCTTCAACACTCTGGCGAAACGCGCTCATGCCGCCTCGATTGTCCTTCACCTTCGGCGCGAGCGCCTTCACTGATCATAACACCCGAATGGAACGGCTATTCCGGCAACCGAAACAGCGTTAACGCCGCGGATTAGGACTGTACCGCAGGGGAGGGCTGGTGTACCTCCAGACCTCAAGAACCAGCTCGATTGGATGACAGGCATGGCGCAGAATTCGGGTCTGATGCAGGGCAAGCGTGGGGTGATCCTCGGCGTTGCCAACAACCGCTCGATCGCCTGGGGCATCGCCAAGGCATGCCACGCCGCCGGCGCCGAACTCGCATTCACGTATCAGGGCGACGCGCTGAAGAAGCGGGTCGAGCCGCTTGCCGCCGAGATCGGCGGCCTGGTGCTCGGCCATTGCGACGTCACGGACGCTGCGACCATCGATGCGGCGTTCGCGGTCGTGCAGGAGAAGTGGGGCAAGATCGACTTCGTGGTGCACGCGATCGCCTATGGCGAGCAGCTCGACGGCCGCTATGTCGACACCACGCAGGAGAACTTCACCAAGTCGATGCTGATCTCCTGCTACTCGCTGACCGCGGTCGCGCAGCGCGCCGAGAAGCTGATGACCGACGGCGGCTCGATCATCACGCTGTCCTATTACGGCGCCGAGAAATGGATGCCGCATTACAACATCATGGGTGTGGCAAAGGCCGCGCTGGAGGCCAGCGTGCGCTATCTCGCCGCCGATCTCGGCGAGAAGAACATCCGCGTCAACGCGATCTCGGCGGGGCCGATCAAGACGCTGGCCGCCTCGGGCATCGGCGATTTCCGCTACATCCTGAAATGGAACGAGGTCAACGCGCCGATGCGGCGCAACGTGACGACCGAGGACGTCGGCGGCAGCGCGCTCTATCTCCTGTCTGACCTGTCGCGCGGCGTCACCGGCGAGGTGCATCACGTCGATTCCGGCTACCATGTGCTCGGCATGAAGCGGCCGGATGCGCCGGATATGGCGCTGGGCGGGAAGGACTAACTCCCGTCCGACAATGCCAGCGCTCACGATCTACTACCTTCGCCACGGCGAAACCGAGTGGAATGCGCTCGGGCGTCTTCAAGGCACGCAGGACATCCCGCTGAACGCGCGCGGCCGCGGCCAGGCCGTGCAGGCCGCCCGCATCCTCGCCGATCTCTTTGCGCGCGAGGGCCGCGACAAGGCTTCGCTGCCCTATGTCTCGAGCCCGCTCGGGCGCGCGCGCATGACCATGGAGCTCGTGCGCGGCAAGCTCGGCCTGCCGATTGCCGACTATTCGCTCGACGATCGCCTGCGCGAGATCGGCTACGGCGCCTGGGAGGGACTGACGCTGCCGGAGAGCGAGGCCGCCGATCCCGAGGTCTACGCGAGGCGCCTGGTCGACAAGTGGACAGTGGCGCCCTCGGACGGCGAGACCTATGCCGACGTCCAGGCCCGCATGCGCGAATGGTATGACCAGCTCCGGACCGACACGGTCGCGGTCGCCCATGGCGGCACCGCGCGTGCCCTGATGGTGACGCTCGGGCTGGAGACGCCGGCGAGCGCCGCCGAGCTCTATATCGAGCAGGGCGTGGTGTACGTGTTCCGCGACGGCCGCCTGGAGAAGCATAGTTAACGGGGGTGCCCCCGGTTGGCGGGTAACGGGGCAACCGCCGGCGGGGGCGCCCGGAGGGCATATCCGGCTTTTCGGGTTCCGGGCAAAAAGTCGCAAAACAACCCCATGCAAAGTAGCTAATAGGCGGTTGTGACCGTCCCGCGCCGCGGTTACGAGGCGCCATTTGACCCCTCTTCGAGGGCGCGTTACCACACGCCGGAACCGATCCAGCGAGCAGCGATGTCCTTCAACACCTTCGGCCACATGTTCCGTGTCACCACCTTCGGCGAGAGCCATGGGGTGGCGATCGGCTGCGTGGTCGACGGCTGTCCGCCGCTGATCCCGCTCAATGACGCCGACATCCAGCGCGACCTTGATCGCCGCCGGCCCGGTCAGTCGCGCTTCACGACCCAGCGCCAGGAGCCGGACCAGGTGAAAATCCTCTCCGGCGTGATGGCGCATCCGGAGACCGGCGAGCAGGTGACGACGGGCACGCCGATCGGGCTTCTGATCGAGAACACAGATCAGCGCTCGAAGGATTATTCCGAGATCAAGGACAAGTTTCGTCCGGGCCACGCCGACTTCACCTACGAGGCCAAATACGGCTTGCGCGACTATCGCGGCGGCGGGCGCTCCTCGGCGCGCGAGACCGCGATGCGGGTCGCCGCAGGCGCGATCGCGCGTAAGGTGGTGCCCGGCGTGACCGTGCGCGGCGCGCTGGTGCAGATCGGTCCGCACAAGATCGACCGCGACAAATGGGACTGGGACGAGATCGCAAAAAATCCGTTCTTCTGTCCGGACAAGGACAAGGCGGCATTCTTCGAGAGCTATCTCGACGGCATCCGCAAGAGCGGCTCCTCGATCGGTGCCGTCATCGAGGTGGTGGCCGAGGGCGTGCCGGCAGGATTGGGCGCGCCGATCTATGCAAAGCTCGATTCCGATCTCGCAGCTGCGATGATGACCATCAACGCGGTGAAGGGCGTCGAGATCGGCGCAGGCTTTGGCGCCGCCGAACTCACCGGCGAAGAGAACGCCGACGAGATGCGAACCGGCAATGACGGAACGCGCTTCCTGTCCAATAATGCCGGTGGCGTCTTGGGCGGCATCTCCACGGGGCAGCCTGTGGTAGTGCGTTTTGCGGTGAAGCCGACCTCGTCGATCTTGCAGCCGCGCCTGACCGTCGATCGCAAGGGCGCCGACACCGAGATCTTCACGAAGGGCCGCCACGATCCCTGCGTCGGCATCCGCGCGGTTCCCGTCGGCGAGGCCATGATGGCATGCGTGCTCGCCGACCACTTCTTGCGCGACCGCGGGCAGGTCGGACGCTAATTCTCTAGTTCTATTGTGTCACACGCGCTCCACCCTCATCCTGAGGAGCCCGCGATACGCGGGCGTCTCGAAGGATGGCCGCGGGCGATATCCGGGCCTTCGTGGTTCGCGCGGCGATGCGGAGCATCGTCCGGTAACGCGCGTTCCGCGCTCCTCACCATGAGGGTCTTGTAACGTCGGCCGCTCGCGCAGCTTGACGCGGCGAAAGCTTCGTCAGCAAACTGTCGGCCATGGATGCATCCGAAATCAGCGCCATCACCGACTGGCTGATTGACGGCGCGCGCTCCGCGCCGATGCCGAGCCAGCTTGTGTCCCAATGCTGCGAGCGCATGGTCGCGGCCGGCCTGCCGCTGTGGCGGGTCGGCGTTTTCATCCGCACGCTGCACCCCGAAATCTACGGCCGCAATTTCATCTGGCGGCAAGGCGCACCCGAGGTCGAGATCGGCACGGTGGATTTCGAGATCCAGGAGACGCCGGAATTCAAGAAGAGCCCGCTCAGCCTCGTCTTCAACCAGGGCCTCGAGGTGCGCGGCAGTCCCGACAACCCCAGCGACGTCGAGCGCTTTCCGTTTCTGCAGGATCTCAAGCAGGAAGGCGCCACAGATTACGTTGCGACGCCGCTGCGCTTCCTCGACGATACCGTCCACGCGATGACCTGGACCACCAAACAACCCGGCGGCTTCAGTGATGCGCAGGTCGCGGCGCTGCGCGCGTTGACGAAGCCTCTGACGCGCCTTACCGAGATCATCACGCTGCGCCGCACTGCCACGACGCTGCTCGACACCTATGTCGGCAATCGCGCCGGCGAGCGCATCATGGGCGGCCAGATCCGCCGCGGCCACACCGACACCATGCAGGCGGTGATCTGGCTGTCGGACCTGCGGGGCTTCACCGCGTTGTCGGACCGGCTGCCGGCCGAGACCGTCGTGGAGATCCTCAACCATTATTTCGACTGCCAGGTCGCCTCGATCCGCGCCCATGGCGGCGAGGTGCTGAAGTTCATGGGCGACGGCCTGCTCGCGGTGTTTCCGATCGACGAATATATTGGGGATGCGAACTACGTCTGCGCGCGCGTGCTCGAGGCCGCGCGTGAGTCACGCTGCAGCGTCGATGCGCTGGCATTTCCGGTCGGCAAGGCGATCGAGCGCTTCCGCTTCGGCGTCGCGCTGCATGTCGGCAACATCCTCTACGGCAATATCGGCGGCGGCAACCGTCTCGACTTCACCTGCATCGGCCCTGCGGTGAATCTCGCCGCGCGACTGGAGAAGATCGCCGGCCGCATGGGGCGGACGGTGGTGGCCTCCGAAGGTTTCGTGCGCGCGTGTGGTACCGAGTGGAACGAGCTTGGCGAGTTTCCGATTGCGGGGTTTTCCAAGGCGCAGCGCGTGTACGGGCTGGCTGAGGAAGCGCCGGTGGTGATGGCTTAGGGCGTTCGGGCGCGAATGCGAGCGGAGAGCATCACTTGAGCGATATCCTTATTCGAGCCGCTACCGAGGCGCCACGTGATTTCTGTCACAGATAAAAAATCCGTCCTCAGGCATCTACACGAGCAGTGAGGCACTGGCTCGCTTCGAGCCAGATGTTGTTCACAGATACAAACTCTTTGGATAAATCATCATGATGCGTGAACTCATCGATACGGACCTCGAGGCGGTGGCTGGCGGTACTGTCAACGTTGCTTCGATCTCGATCCCGACGTTGACCCAGACTCTTCTTCAGAACAACTCGCTCAACCAGACCGGTGTTGCTATCGGCGGCTCCGTTGTCCAGGTGGCCGGCCCTCAGTCGAACACCGGGGTCCAGGCTGGATCCATCAGCTAAGTCGGCAATGCCCGCACACTCCACGGGCTGCTCCCGAGGGGTGTGCGGGCTTTTCTCCTAAGGAGGCAAGTCATGATCCGTGAACTGACGGAGATGGAAGTCGAGGCGGTGTCTGGCGGCGATTTTATCGGACCTATCACCGTAGCCCCCCAGGTCATCACACAGATCAACGCTCCCGTGCAGGCCGCTGTGGCTGTCGGCGGTGACGCTGTGAACCTGATCAATGGTGGTCTAACAAACTTGGGTTTCCAATCGCACTAACAGACTTCGGTTTGCAATAAAGCCCCCCGCCATCGGGAATGCCCGCCCGGGCTGCTCCCGTGGTGGGTTTTTTTGCGCGCACTTCTGCCCGCACGCCCACTGCCGGCGGCGCGACAGGGACTGGATCAATCCCCGTTAGGCGTGAGCACCCTGGTCGGCCAAGTCGCCCACAGGCGCGTCTTCGAATGATCCGGGATCAGCTTGACGTCCGAGAGCCGCTGTAGGAGGACGCTGCGCGCATCGCTGCGATTCACGTCTCAAACTGGCGTGACGCGTATGCCGACCTTGCGCCGAAATTTCTGAGCGGCGGCATCGAAGCCGACCGGCTCGCGGTCTGGTCGAAACGGCTGCGCGATCGTTCCGCAACGCAGTTGATCAACGTTGCCTGTGACCTGGCCGGGCGCGTGCAGGCCTTTGTCGGTAGCTATTGTGATGTCGATCCTGTTTGGGGAAGTCTGATAGGCAATCTTCACGTTCGCCCGCAGGCTCGCGGTCAAGGAATAGGTGAGCAGCTCTTTCGTGCCGCCGCCGCTCAACTCTCGTCAATGGCGACTGGCGCCGGATTGCACTTGTGGGTCTTCGAGGCGAACATAGGCGGCGTTCGTTTCTATGAACGGCTTGGTGGCCGCGTCGTAGAGAAGCACAGTTCCAGAATTCCCGCTGCGGGCGGAAAGACTGTCCTGCGCGTCCATTGGCCCGAAGCCGCAGCGCGTTTGAGGGCAGGCTGAGGAAGCGCCGGTGGTGGTGGCTTAGGACGCGTACTCAGTCTGTTTCAGAGAAGTCCGGCCGCCCGCCTCGACACATTGCCGTTGCAGCAGGAAAGGTATACTGTTTGTCGTTGCTCAGCCGGTCCGATATGCCGGCCTTTCGTTCGATCCTGCACTGCGTCGCGAAAAGAGGAGCACGGCCATGCCGATTACGACCCTGAAGGTTTTGGCGAGCCTCATACAGCTGCATGGGCCAGGCGCAACAATTCAGAGCGATCATCAGGGCATCGGCGCATTGCTGAACGATCTGCGCGGGCAGGGTGCGGAGCAAGGCGTTGTCTCCGGCGAACCCGTAGTGACCCAGGCTGCTTTCAGACGAGGAGGTTTTGCCAAAGGGCCAAATGCTGGCGCCTTTCGCAGAGGGGGATACGCTCCCGGCGTGGGCGCGTTCCGCCGAGGGGGATTTGTTCGAGGGTACTAGGTAGTTCCTCCAAGCCCGTCGCGGTATCGGCATGTCGGCTGACAGTTCAGATTGTGCCGCCTTCGAGGATCAGCCGATCACGCAGTTGCTGGTCAAGGTCGCAACGAGATGCAATATCGACTGCTCCTATTGTTACTGGTTCCGCGACGCGTCCGTTTATAGCAAGCCCAAGCTGATGAGCCCTGACGTGCAGCATCGATTGCTGCAACGCATCAAGGAGCACGTCGTCAGATACTCCCTCGTCGATTTTCCCATCATTCTGCACGGCGGCGAGCCGTTGCTGTGGGGCGTCGAGAACTTCCACCGCTTTGCCGAGGCCTGCGAAGGCATTTCATCACGGACTGGCTGCGACATACCCATCGCGGTCACGACCAACGGCGTGTTGATCGATGACGAATGGCTGGCCTGCTTCGAGGCCCGCAACATTTCGGTTGCGATCAGCCTGGACGGGCCGGCACATATTCACGACCTCCATCGCAGGACGTTTCAGGGTACGGGCACCCATGCCGCCGTGGAACGTGCCGCGCGCATGCTGGTATCGCGCGACATCGGCGTCATTGCCCTGGCAGTCTGCAATCCCGCTTACGCGCCGCAGCAATACGCCGATTTTTTCGCCGCGTGTGGAATCTCCAACTACGATATCATGATCCCCGATGCGACGCTGGATGAGAGGCCACCGTCCATTGCGGCGTTCTACAAGGGCCTATTCGAACTGTGGCTGGAGGCAAATCGCACGAGGCCGACGACCAATATCCGCATCGTTTCCGACATGATTACGGCCCTGCTCGGCAACAATTCGCCGACCGAGGGCGTGGGCCACAAACCCGTCGAGCTTTGCACCGTCATGACCGATGGCACCGTGGAGGCCCACGATGTGCTGCGGATTGCAGGCGACGGCTTCACCAACACCAAGTTCAACATCTTCGATCATGCGATCGACGAGGTCAGGAATGAGCCTCGCTGGAAAGCCGCGCGCGATGCGTCAATCAATCTTTGCGCGAAGTGTCGCCAATGCAAGTTCATGAACGCCTGCGGAGGAGGTTATCTTCCGCATCGTTTCTCCAGGAAGAACGGCTACGACAATCCGTCGGTCTATTGCGACGATCTCTATGCGATGTTTGAGAACATGCAGTCGGTACTGGAGGGCCATCTCTATGTCAGCAAGCCGGACGGCGGCCGCATCAATGTGCGCGACACGTTGGCAGGCACCTAACGGACCGCGCGAACCGTGAGAGCAGAGTTGGAAAGTGCGTGATTGCCTGGTCATCGCGCTTTGGGACACGGAAGCCCACACTACGCCGCAGCGGGCGGTCCGAACCATGTGGTGAGCGCGTCGGCGAGCCCTGACCGCGTCCGGTCGCCCACCCACGCCACATGGCCGTCAGGCCGAACCAGTGCGGCGTCGGGCGCCGCTACAGCGCCGATCACCGGAAGCTCCCAAGTCGCGGCGCACCTTGCATCGATCGTCTGAACTCGATCGCGCCACGGCGCGATGTCGAGGCCGATGGGCTCACCGAAATTGAGCAGAACCGGTCGTGCATCGTGCAGAAGACCGAAGACCCGTAGCGGACCCCTCGCTGTAACGAGATCGAGATCGGGCATACGGCGTCCGAGCAGCGGATGTCCCTCGCCGAGATCGTAGCGAACGTCGAGACCCGACATCATCGCGGCGACCCGCTTGCGCGGCTCGTCCATACCGAGCAGCCCGGACACGACCTCGCGCAACGCCTCGATGCGGTCGTCGTGGCGGAGCAGCGCGGTCTGCGCCATCGTGTTGTGCAGGACGCGCGCGGCGACCGGGTGGCGTTCGGAATGATAGGTGTCGAGGAGAGTTTCCGGGGAGGTGCCGTTCATCACCTGGGCAAGCTTCCATCCCAGATTCACCGCGTCCTGCACGCCGATCTGGAGGCCCTGTCCACCCATCGGCGGATGGACATGTGCGGCATCGCCGGCCAGCAGGACCCGTCCGCTCCGGTAGGATGACGCCTGCCGCGTCATGTCCGTGAATCTGGAGATCGAGGTGGGATTGTGGATTCCGTAGTCGGTGCCATAGACCGCGATGAGCGCCTCGCTGAGATCGCGCAGCGTGGGCTCAGCCGTTTGTCCGACGTGCCGTTCGGTTACCATAACGCGCACCGTGCCGTTCTCCAGGCGAGAGAGGCCATGGATGCCCCTGTCATCGCGGCGAAGGCCCCATTGCGGCTCTTTGGCTGTCTCGATCTCGGCGAGCAGGCAACTGATCGTCGGGTCCCAGCCGGGGAAATCGATGCCGGCACTCTTCCGGATCGCGCTGCGTCCGCCGTCGCACCCGACGAGATAATCCGCCCGCAGCGAACAACCATCGGCGAGCGCGACGTCGACGCCGGTCTCGTCTTGCGAGATGTCAGTCACCTCGCGTCCGCGATAGATCGGTACCTCCATTTCATCGACCCAGTCGGCGAGGATGCGCTCGATCTGGTTTTGCTGCAGCGCGAGCCCGTAGGGGTGTCGGCTCGGAAAGTCGCTGATGTCCAGTCGGATCCAGGCGAAGCCCGCAATTTGCGCCACCTGGCCCTGTGCAAGGAACCGGTCGGCCAGTCCGCGTTGATCGAGCACCTCAATGGTGCGTGCATGCAATCCGCCCGCGCGCGAGCCGATGAGGTCCTGGCTGACCCGCCGCTCGACGATGGCGACGTCGATACCCGCCAACGCCAACTCGCCGCCCAGCATCAATCCCGTCGGGCCTGCTCCGACGATCATCACCGCATGCCTGGTCGACAGCAATTCAGTCATTCCGTGCTCCCGTAGATTTGGTCTTGGGTCGGCGGTTCTACGGGATGGTCGGGGTCTTGAAGCAAGCCCCTTGCAAGCTACATATCAAGCTGGGAGGAGCGGTGTTGCCGTCCTCCGTCCGTCCGCGACAGAGCGGTTTTTCCCGGATCGTTATCGAGGCGTCTTTCTGCCCCTCGGCCGTCAGGCCTGGGTCCGGGCGCTAATCGGTGCGCTTCAGATTATCGCGCACCTTTAACTGGGCGCTGCAACTAACTGCGATCCCTATGTATATGCGACTGCTTCAAGCCGAGTGTCAGGATCGTCAGGGTGATCCATAGCCGCAGCATGGCGAAGCTGAAGATGAAGACGAAATAGATCAGGTTCTTGATGAACTGGCTCGCTGACGAGGTCTGCCAGAAATTCCAGATCGCGCTGCGAACCAGCTCCTGCCCATAGAAAAGTGCGATGTTGACCACGCCGAGCACGATCACGGCGGCTCCGAGCCACAGCCCACGCCGCGCGAACTCGGCAATCGCGGCAAACAGCGCGATCTCGCCGTCGTTGCGTTCGGCATGGACGATGATGAGGAGCACCAGTGTGGCGATCAATGCGCTCCAGAACCGTCCGACGTGGGTGAACTGGTCGAAAGCCATGCCGTCGAGCCCGGCCATCAGGTGCCGCGACCATGCGCCATAGCCGATTGCCTCGGTGCCGATGGACACGGCGATCATCAGGAGCGTGATCCGCCAGAAGATCGCGAAAGAGAGCTTGAACTGCTCACCCATCGTCAGCTCGCCGAGGGAGGATTTACCGCCGGCGGATTCGATCGAGCGCTGCGCTGTCGCAAAGAAGGCCAGCAGCACCGACAAGTCGGAAACGATCGTCGCCGGCAGCGCCGCAGGGCCGCCGCCGAACGCGATCACCCGCATGGCGGCCGCCAGGATCAGCCAGGGCAGGGCATGCAGAAGCTTGAAGGGGCCGAACGAGGTCTCGGGGCGGGCGGGCCGGAGCTCGAGTTGCTTGCGCAGTGCGATTGTCATCGCATGGTGCTGCCACAGGAGATTGAACCTGTGGTAGCGCCGATCGGTAAAATTGACGCAAATGCGTGCGGCAGACTGGCGCGCTCTATTCCTCGGGCTCGGTAGTGAACAGCAGCGGATAGCCCTTGGCGCGGCCGGCGTCGGTGGCGCGCGTCGCCTTGGTCTCGGCGACGTCCTTGGTGAAGACGGCGACCACGCAGGCGCCCAGCTTGTGCGCAGTGATCATGACCTTGTACGCCTGATCCGCGGTCATGCGGAATTCGGCCTTCAGCACCAGGGTGACGAAATCGCGCGGCGTGAAGTCGTCGTTGAGCAGGATCACCTTGTGTAGCCGCGGCCGCTCGACCTTGGTCTTCGTCTTAGGTTTAGGCTTGGTGACGGTGTCGTTCATTCCGCCTCCGAGGAACGTCTGGGGTTCCAGCCGCGGGCGCTTAGGGCGCGGCCTTCTCACCATATTGGAGGACCTGCACCTTCTCCAAGGTGATCAGCCCGCTCGACATCATGCCATCCAGGATGGGCAGGAATGCGTTGATGTTGTCCTCGCTGTCGACGATCTCGATCACCAGCGGCAGATCCTCCGAGAGGCGCAGGATTTTCGAGGTGTGCAGCCGGCTCGATTTGCCGTATCCCATCGGGCCGCGCAGCACGGTAGCGCCCGCAAGGTGCCGTTCGCGCGCGCTCATCACGATCGCTTCATAGAGCGGCTTGCCGTCGAAATGATCGTTCTCGCCGATGAAGATGCGGAGCAGGACTGCCTGATGGGGAATCTGCATGATCAGCTCCTTTTCAAGCGGTTGTAGCGGCCGGCCATCATATGGCCGAGCCAGACCGACACCAGCCAGCAGATGAGCGAGGTGGCGATGTAGGCCAGCGCGGTATACTTCATGCCGCCATGGAACAGGCGGAACGTCTCGAGGCTGAAGGTCGAGAAGGTGGTGTAGCCGCCGCAGAAGCCGGTCATCACGAACTGCCGGTGCTCAGGGCGCGCCAGCACGCGGCCGTCGGGGCCGGTGAGCGTCGCATAGAAGCCGATGATCAGGGATCCCGTGGCGTTGATGAACAGCGTCGCGAAGGGAAAGCCGGGGCCGGTGTCGAGCAGGAGACCGACGAAATAGCGCGCGAGCCCGCCGATGATGCTGCCGGCGGCGACCCAGGCGTAAAGCACCGCAGTGCGCCAGCGGTCCTTGGAGGTGAGGGTGGTCATCGCCTCTAGCCTCCGAGCCTGTCCGCAAGCAGGAAGCCGCATGTCACGGCGGTGAGGCACAGGCCGACCGAGAACACGATGTTGCCGAGCGCGTGAAGTTGCTCGCCGTTGCGCGCGAGTGTCAGCGTCTGCAGGCTGAAGGACGACACGGTGGTGTAGCAGCCGAGGAAGCCGGTCACCGCGAACAGCCATGGCGTCGGGGTGGCGAAGATCGAGCCTGGATGCGTCGCCAGCGCGCCGAAAATGCCGATCAGGAAGGCACCGGTGACGTTGATGGTCATCGTGCCCCAGGGAAAGGTCTCGCCGAAGCGCCGCGCGATCGCGCCGGAGAGAAAATATCGCGCGCAGCCGCCGAGCACGCAGCCGATTACGATTGCAAGAACGCCGCTCACCACGTCGAATGATCCCCCACTTGTCCCATCACTGCCCCGCCGGCTTCGTGAAGCTCTTGCCGATCGCAAGCAGTCCCGAAAGCGAGATCAGCGCAAAGCCCAGCCCGGCAAGGAAGGTGCCGGCCGGCCCATAGGCGTCCCACAGCGCGCCCGCGAGTATGCTGGCCGCGAGCGTCGCAAGCCCCGTGAACAGATTGAAATAGCCGAATGCGGTGCCGCGCAAGCTTGGCGGCGCGGTATCGGCAACGAGCGCCGCGAACAGCCCCTGCGTCAGTCCCATGTGCAGGCCCCATAGCACGACGCCGAGCGCGAGGCCCGCAAGGCTCGGCAGCAGCGCAAGCGCCAGGTCGGCACCGGCGAGGAAAGCGAGCCCGAGCGCCAGCAGGGCGGTGCGGTTGATGCGGTCGGACAAGGCGCCGGCCGGATAGGCCGAGAGCGCATAGACGATGTTCATCAGCACCAGCACCGCCGGTACCCACATCGCATTGAGCCCGATATTCTGCGCCCGCAGGATCAGAAAAGCCTCGCTGAAGCGCGCCAGCGTGAAGACGATGCCGACCGCCACGACGCGCCAATAGGCCGTGCCAAGCTGCCGCATCGCCGCGGTGTTGAGCGGGTTTCGCGACGGCTCGCGGGCCCCGTCGGGCGCGGGCTCGCTGACCGCGAACGTTATCAGGGCAAACGAGAGAAACGCCGGCAGCACCGCGACCCAGAACACGGCCGTAAAATCATCCGCCGTCCACCACATCAGGCCGATCGCCGCGAGCGGCCCGACGAAGGCGCCGATCGTATCGAGCGACTGGCGCAGGCCAAAGCTCGCACCGCGCAATTGCGCCGGCGCAATGTCGGCGATCAGCGCATCGCGCGGGGCGCCGCGGATACCCTTGCCGACGCGGTCGATAAAGCGCGCCGCAACCAGCCATCCGGCGCTGGGCGCCAGCGGAAACAGCGGCTTGGTGCACGCGGCGAGCCCATAGCCGAGCGCTGCAAGCAGCTTGCGCCGGCCGAGCCAGTCCGACAGCGCGCCCGAGAAGATCTTCGTGATCGAGGCGGTCGCCTCGGCGATGCCCTCGATGATGCCGACCGTGATGGTGGAGGTGCCGAGCACGGTAACCAGATAGACCGGCAGCAGCGCGTGGATCATCTCGGAGGAGACGTCCATCAGCAGCGAAACGAAGCCGAGCACCCAGACTCCCCTGGGGACCGCGGTCACGGATGGATTTGGCGTCGCCGTCGTCACCTCTTGCCCTTCGCATTCAGGCAACAAAAAACCCGCCACCGGCGGGTTATCCATGCTCCCGCCGAAGGTCGAGGCTTTCCGGAATGCCTCACCTCAAGCAGGAGTCATCAGCCCATACAATCTGACATCGCCGGGCGGTTATCGGGGGACTCCATCCCCATCTGTGTAACAAGCCTAGCATGGAAATCGCGCCGCACAATAGGGTGCGGTCTTTGCTTCCACATCCATGCCGTCATTCCCGGGCGGCTCGCAGAGCCGAACCCGGAATCTCGAGATTCCGGATTCTCGCTTCGCGAGCCCCGGAATGACGTTGGTGGAGATCGCCAGCGCGAAGCGACGCGACCATGGCGGAGCTGCGGCAGCTTTGCGTAGCAGTATGCATCCCTAACTCGAATGTGAAGCGAGGTCGATCTTCGCGCTTTGCTTAAATGCATTTGCATGTCACCATCGCGTCATACGACGGGAGGGCGCGATGCGCTTGCTGATCTCGATCGGGGCTGTGCTGGTGGCCGGCGTGCTTGCCGGAGGTGACGTTGCGAGCGTCGCTGCGCCAGGAACCAGGTATCAGCAGCAAGCTGCAGACAAGGACGCGCAAAGCGTCGATGTCGAACTGATCCTCGCGGTCGACGTCTCCTACTCGATGGATATGGACGAGCTCGCGATCCAGCGCGAGGGCTACGCCCAGGCGATACAATCCAAGGAATTCCTCCAGGCGCTGAAGGCGGGGCCCAACGGCCGGATCGCGGTGACCTATTTCGAATGGGCCGCTTCCAGCGACCAGAAGATCATCATTCCCTGGCGATTGATCGACGGGCCCGAGACGGCGGATGCGGTCGCCGCCGAAATTTTGAAGACGCCGATCCGGCGCGCCTCGCGCACCTCGATCTCCGGCGCGATCAATTTCGCGATCCCGCTGTTCGACGAGGATCCCTATCGGGGCCTGCGCCGCGTCATCGACATCTCGGGCGATGGTCCCAACAACAATGGCGGGCCGGTCACCGTGTCGCGCGATGCGGCGCTGGAGAAGGGCATCGTCATCAACGGCCTGCCGATCATGGTCAAAGAGCCGTCTTACTCGACTATGGATATCGACAATCTCGACTATTACTACGAGGACTGCGTAATCGGCGGTCCCGGCTCGTTCGTGATCGCGATCAAGGATCGCGAGAAGTTCAAGGAGGCGATCCGCACAAAGCTCCTGATGGAGGTCGCCGGCCGCACGCCCGAGCGTAAAGTCATGCACGTCGCCGACAAAGAGCCGCGGGTGAGCTGCCTGATCGGGGAAAAGATCTGGCAGGATCGCTGGGGCAGGTAGGCGAGAACCTGACGACCCTGCTCGTCAATGCGGTTCGAGTGTCGACAGCTCCCGCTCGATCGTGCGCAGGTTCGAAAGCGCCGTCCCGAACGCGTGGTTTCCGATGCGCCGCCAGATCGCCGAGGTCTGCTCCATCAGATCAGGAATTGTCAGCGGAAACTCTGCGGCCTGCTGCAACGCCGCCTTCTCGTTGATGAGATATTCCCCGTTGAGCGCAAACAGCACCTGCGCGACGCAGGTGAGCGCACGGTAGGCGCAGCCTGCGACATGGATCTGGTCCTCGTGCAGCACGGCAAGTTCGGCGTTCTCGATGCTGAACAGGATTTCCCACCGGAACCGCCGGATAAGCGCGTCACGTAGCGGCTTTGGATAGGGCAGTGCGATCGACTTCAGCTCCGCAATCACCGCGCGCTCGTCGCGCAGCGCCTGACAATAGGCGATCTCGCCCATCCAGATCGCCGAGCAGAACCCGTGCGGATGCCCGGGCTGATAGTCCATGCTGATCTGTCCAGCACGGCAGGCCTGCATCGTGCGGCGGACCGCATCGATGTTACGGTAGAGCAGATCGACCTTCTGCCCTTCGACCGTCAGCCAGGCGCCGCCGACGATCCACGGCCCCCATTCGCCGACCGTGGTGACCGTCGTCGCCTCAGGATCGTCGGCGAGCTGCCGCGCCGCCTGTTGCAGGCGATCGATATCGAGGCTGCCGCTATCCGAGAAGTACAGCCCGATGTCGTAGTCGGAGTTTTCATGCGACGTCCCTCGCGCCCGCGAGCCGCCGAGCACGATGGCCTCCACGCCTGCCACGTCGCCAAGCG
This sequence comes from Bradyrhizobium sp. CCGUVB23, assembly GCF_024199885.1. Classification (NCBI taxonomy): domain Bacteria; kingdom Pseudomonadati; phylum Pseudomonadota; class Alphaproteobacteria; order Hyphomicrobiales; family Nitrobacteraceae; genus Bradyrhizobium; species Bradyrhizobium sp. CCGUVB23. The sequence goes on along the minus strand of NZ_JANADQ010000001.1, from coordinate 800,613 downwards.
TGGATACCACCCGCTCGATGAGCGGATCGCGCTGGATGTCGGTCTGCGCTGCCATCTGGTGAAACCCGCCGAAGCCCGCGCGGCTTGCGCCCGGTGGCGGATATGGTCCTGATTGTGGCAATGGTCAACTCCCTGCTGCCGCCGTCCGTCAGTCGCGCGGCGCAGGCAAAGACCGCAACTTGTTGGCCGTTCGGTGGACGTTCGCGATGCGGGTTCCTGCCGCGAGCCGTCAAAATGCCTTTCAATCTGTGGTTTAGATCACGCCCGGGCGCCGTGAAGGCGTATCTACTGTCCCTGTCATTCCGGTCGAGAGAACGTCACGCGACATGCACGATCTCGATGTTCACAGGAGGATCGCCGTCATGACCCATCGCAGAAAACCCCCGGGGGCAATTCGTCACTATGGTGTCCTGGTAGGAACCGTCGTCGATGGCCTGCAAAGCTCGGACGGCTCATCGCCGCACTACGAGATTCACGTGGGTGGCGCCGGGGACTACCGGATCGCGGTCAACGTCCAGTCCGTCGACGACAGTGAGGTGCTGGCCTATTTCGACGCCGACTTCGCGAGGTCCGGAACTCTGGATCTGAAGCCATATCTGCAACGCGACCGCGGCTTTCGGCGGCTCGAGACCGGTCCGTCAGGCTCGGGCGGGCTTGATTATCTCCGCGACAAGCTCTTCCCGGTCGATGCGATGCAGCCGATCCCGGCGACGGGCCGCGGCGTGTCGCTGAAGAACCTGCTCAACGCCAACATCAAGCGGGCGAAGGCGGACCGTCACGCCATGGTGATCGCGTTCGGCGAATATTTTGAAGACCATGGCCAGACCGACAAGTATTTCCACTTCCGGCCCGAGCGCGGGATTCACGACATCCACATGATGCAGGGCAATCGCGGGCAGTTCGCGAGCGACAACCGCACCCATGGCGATGGCGCGCTGTTCATCTCGTTCGACGATGGGCAGGAGGTCGTCGCGCTGTTCGTGCGCTTCCAGACGCAATCGCTCCACACCGATGATCGCACCGGCGCGCCGCTCGACTAGCGCGGCGCGGGCTCGTCCTGAAGCCATCGACGCGTCGAGCGTTGCAAGGGTCGGTTCGATGATGCGCAGGTGAAGCCGTCAATCGGCGGAATGGCGAACGCCAGACTCGCGGAAAGCGCCGATCTCGCCGGGCTGCTCGAACTCTTTCGTGTCTCGGAGGTCTGCGCCGCGGCCGCGCCGCAAGGGCTACGTCGCGCGCAGACCCGAGCCCGGCATGATCGACGTCAGATCCGCGCCTCCAGGATCAGGTTGAAGGGCGTCTCGGCGGCCCGACGGAAGCGGCTCAAGCCGCCCTCGCGCGCAACTTTGCGCAGTCTTGCCTCGCCGGCCTGAGCACCGAGGGCCATGCCGACCTCCTGATCGAGCGATGCCGGTGTGCAGATCATGGTCGATGCCGCGTAATAGACGCGCCCCACCGGGTTGAGGTTGTCTTCGAGGCGGTCATTGGCGAACGGCTCGACCAGCATGCAGGTGCCGTCTTTCGCCATGGATTCGCGCACGTGGCTGATCGCGCCGACGGGGTCGCCCATGTCGTGCAGGCAGTCGAAGAAGCAGACGAGATCATAGCCTTCGGCCGGATAGGTCTTGGCCGAGTGAACGGCGAAGCTGACGCGGTCGCCGAGCTTGGCTTCGGCGGCCGACCGGCGTGCGGTCTCGATCGAGCCTTCGTGATAGTCAAAACCGTAGAAGCGGGAGTTCGGGAAGGCTTCCGCCATCAGCCGTGTCGAGACGCCGTGCCCGCAGCCGACATCGGCGACCTTGGCGCCGCGCTTGAGCTTTTCCACCACGCCCTCGAGCGCGGGCAGCCACTCCTGCACCAGATGATGCTTGTAGCCGGTGCGGAAGAAGCGGGCGGTTCCGCAGAACAGGCACTCGCTGCGCCGGTTCCAGCCGACACCCTTGCCGGTCTTGAAGGCGTCCGTGACCTTAGGTTCGTCGAGGAACGCCGCGGCAATGACATTGCCCACCGCGCCGAGGAACACCGGGCTCTCCTCGTCGGCAAGCGCCATCGCCTGCTCTGGCAGCATCGAGAACTTGCCCGACGCGGAATCGTATTCGACGTAACCCGACGCAGCCTGGCTCGCCAGCCACTCGCGGATGTAGCGCTCCTTCGTTCCGGTGGCGCTCGCGAGCTCGGCGGAGTTCATCGGTCCTTTGGCGAGGGCGCGGTAGAGGCCGAGCTTGTCGCCGAGCAGGACCAGCGATGCATTCATCGCCGCGCCGACCTCCGTGATCATCTTGCCCATAAAGGCATTCAACTTGTCGGAATTGACTTCCATGACAGCCTCCATGCGATGTGGGGCATTACCAGCAGTTGCGCTTTGCCGGACTGCGCGCAAGCCATCGGCCGCGAGGAGAGGGACGCTCTCGAGAAGCCGCGCGTCCTCTATGTGGGTCAATCCGGCGCGCTGCAGGTTCAACGTGTCGGCGCAAACCTCGTCGTGAGCTCGGCGGGAACCGGCTCTCGGAGAAGGTCCAGCCGCGCCGAGGGCGCGGCTGAGTGGAGTCCGGGCGTCTTGAATGGGTTGCCTATTTTGAGCGCGGCCTGCCGTCCGGCACCCGCCCCGCAATTACCAACCAACGATGCACGATCGCCCATTTGTCGCGTCCGCGTGGATTGAAATCCAGGAGGGGTGACTTGGCACTTTGAAGTTCGAGGAAAAATTCGAGAGTTTTTTTGCGCGTGGTTCGATAGCGCGGCAATCGTTGCCTCGCGATCCAACGATCCCATTCTTGGACAATCAGGAATTGTCGTCTTGTCCATTGAGCCATCGCAGCCCGCTTGCGTCCGGACCAAGGTCGCGCTGGAGGTCAGATGACGGAAGCGGCAGGCGATCGAACCTTGGTTCAATGGGATGTGTCTGCTGTCGAGTGCTCAACTGAGAGGGGCCAGCGACTGCATCGTCTCGTAAAGCCTTGAACACTTGGGCGGCCAGTTCGCTTAGCTTGGTCAGGCTCCTTTCGATGTCGCTGGGCATCCGAGCGAGTTCACGAGATCTCTGATATTTGCTGAACTGAATAATCTGAGCCGACATGGCAATGCTCCGGCGGTATGTTTTGCCAGAGTAGTCGCTGGTAGGCGGATTTTCCTATCTGCCAATTCAGGTGGCAGGCGCATTCTTTTGGGTGGCAATCACATGTGCCATCGACGAGCGCTGCCGTTCACGTTGGCGGGACGTTTCGCCTCGAATTTGGGGAAGCTGACGACAAAGCCGACCTCGCCGCCCGGCGATCAATCGGCCGGGGTCATATACGGGCCATAAAGTACGTCTCGCCGTCGCCTGTACGTCTTCGAGATAGCCCGCATCGCGACGATGCAAATTACAGAACAAGCGATTTCAATGATCACTTGAGTCGTTCCGTATTAAAAAGAACAGGTAATAATTGCGGACATTAGCAGATTCTGGACTGGCTGGGCCGGCAGATCGGCCAGTTTCAAAGCCAGGCACTGATCTTTTCCGAGCGTGCGACATTTTTGTCACCGCTCGCAATCGCGGGAGCAGCAGCGACCACGCAGGCCTCAGGCCTCAAGACAAGCCGGCTACCAGCGGGCGTTGCAGGTGTTTTGCCATCAGCTCCGCCGCCTCGGCGTAGCGCCGCGCCTCCAGGAGGTCGAGCAGGCGCAGATGCTCACGCACGTGCCGGCGCATGCCGTCACGGTCGGCGAAACTGCGATAGGCGAACAGGCGCCTGATCGAGTTCACGCGCTTGAGCGCTTCAACGAAGAACGGATTACCGGCGCCGCGGATGATCTCTTCATGAAACTCGCAGCCGGAGTGATAGATCTCTCCGATCGTCATCTTCTCGAGCTCGCCTTCCAGGACGCGCAGCTGGCGCTCGCGCAAACGTGCGATCACCTCCTGCGACAGCGTGAAATCGGGCTGCGCGATCGCCGCCGGCTCTATCACCGCGCGAAACGCCATCGCCTTGGCCTGAGCTTCGGGGCTGGAGACCGTTACCGCAAAGCGCCAGCCATAGCCCGGCAGGCGCGCGATCCAGCCCTCGGCAGCGATTCGGTCGAGCAGCCGCTGCAGCTCGGCCCGGCTCAGATCATAGCGGCGCATCAGCTCCGCCTCGGTGACATCGGCCGGCAGCCGGCTCGCGAGCACGTCGCCCGCGATTGTCGCGTAGACCTGCTCGCTGCGCCTGACGGCCGCGAGCGCCGGTTGGGCCGCGCCGCTGGTCGGATTCTTCGCCAGCACGAAGCCGCGATGCGGCTCGCCGCGCGCAAGCCCTGCCGCTTCCAGAGCCTTCAGGCCGAGCCGGATCGGCGCGCGTGAAAGGTCCAGCGCATCCGCAAGCCTTTGTTCGATCAAGCGATCGCCGGCCTTCATGCCTTCGCGACGGGCGAGCGCCATGATCAGGCCAGCGAGGTGCTCGGCACGCTCGGAACCGCCGTTTTTGGCGGCACGCAGTCGGGAACTGTCGGACGTGGTCATTGCAGTGCATGCAAAGTTTAGGGCTTGACAGACTGTCCCACGGATTGTTCTTTTATGCAATAATATACAATCAAGGGAGAGCCCGATGGCGCGCGCGCCGGATGTCCATATTTGCGAGGTCGCTCCCCGCGATGGTCTCCAAAATCTGGATGTGTTCGTTCCCACCGAAGCCAAATGCGCGCTGATCGACACGATCGCTGCCGCGGGCGTGCGTGAGATCGATGCCGGATCCTTCGTCCCGCCAAAGGTCGTGCCGCAATTCGCCGACGTCGATGCGGTGATGGCGCATGCACTCACGCACAAGACGGTAACCATCGGCGCGCTGGTGCCGAACCCGAAGGGCGCCGAGCGCGCCATCGCCGCCGGCGTCAACGCCGTCTATTTCGTCATCTCGGCAAGCCAGACGCACAACCGCGCCAATGTGCGGCGCTCGGTCGAAGAGCAGCTCGAGGGATTTCGCGCGGTCCGCGCCGCGATCGACGCCCGTCCGTTGGACCAGCGGCCGCAACTGATCGGCGCGATCTCCACCTCCTTCGGTTGCTCACTGGAAGGCGAGGTCAGCGAAGCGGCCGTGTGCCGGCTTGCGCGCGCCTTTGCCGAGGGTCGCGCCGACGAGATCGGGCTTGCCGACACTGTCGGCTATGCCACCCCGAAACTGATCGGGCAGATTGTCGAGGCTGTCAGGCGCGAGGTCGGATCGCAGATGACGCTGCGGCTGCATCTGCACGACACGCTCGGCGCGGGCCTCGCAAATGCCGTCGCTGGCCTTGAGGCAGGCATCCGCCGTTTCGATGCGGCGGTCTCCGGACTCGGCGGCTGCCCCTTTGCCCCGGGTGCGCGCGGCAACATCGTCACCGAGGATCTCGTGTTCATGCTGGAGCGGATGGGCCTGTCCACCGGCATTGATCTCGATCGCCTGATGCAAACCCGCGAGATTCTCGCCCGTCACATCCCGGCAAAACATCTGACGGGGCATCTGCACGAGGCGGGCATCCCCAAGGTGCTGCGGAGGGCGGCATGACGGCTTCCATGCGCGAGACCGCATCGGAGCTTCGTCCGCTGGCCGGCCTTCGCGTCATCGAGTTCAGCCAGATGGTGATGGGACCGAGCTGCGGGCTGATCCTCGCCGATCTCGGCGCGGACGTGATCAAGGTCGAGCCGCCCAAAGGCGACCGCACCCGCTATTTCAAGGGCCCTGCCGCCGGCTTCTTCGCCACCTACAGCCGCAACAAGCGCAGCATCGCGCTGGATACGTCGACCGCAGAAGGCCAAGCGATCGCGCGACGGTTGATCGAGAGCAGCGACGTCCTCATCGAGAATTTCCGGCCGGGTCTGTTGAAGCGCGTCGGCCTCGACTACGAGACGGTGGTGGCCTTCGCGCCACGCCTGATCTATTGCTCGCTCAAAGGATATCTTCCCGGCCCTTACGAAAATCGCCTCGCGCTCGACGAGGTCGTGCAGATGATGGGCGGCCTCGCCTACATGACCGGACTGCCGGACCGGCCGATGCGCGCCGGCGCCTCGGTCAACGACATCATGGGCGGCATGTTCGGCGTGATCGCGATTCAGGCTGCACTCGCCGAGCGGCAGCGCACCGGCCGCGGTCGTTATATCCAGAGCGCACTGTACGAGAACAACGTGTTCCTGATGGCGCAGGCCATGATGTGCGAAGTGGTCAGCGGCCAGCCGTCGATCCCCTATTCGATCAAGGACAGCCCCTGGCCGGTCTACGACCTCTTCGACACCAGGGACGGCTCAAAGCTGTTCGTCACCATCGTCGGTGAAGAGCAATGGGAGGCGTTCTGCCGCGCCTTCGATCGCGAAGCCTGGCTTACCGATCCGCGCTTTGCGACGAGCAACGACCGCGTCGACCATCGCGGCTGGCTGATCCCCGAAATCGCTGACATCTTCAAGCAATGGGACAAGGCCGATCTCGCCGCACGCCTTGAGCAGCTCGATCTGCCCTACGCGCCGGTGAACAAACCCGGCGATCTCTTCGATGACCCGCATCTCAACCAGTCGGGTGGGCTGACCGACATTCGCCTGCCTGACGGCGGCGAGGCGAGAACGCCGCTGTTGCCGATCTCCATGGACGGCCGCCGCCTGCCCAACCGCTACGATCCGCCGCAGATCGGCGAGCAGACGAGCGAGATCCTGAGCGAGATCGGCCTTTCCCAGAACGAGATCGAAGCGCTGCGACAAGCCGGAACAATCAGGGTCGCGCCGTCCTGATGCTTGCGCGATCAAGACAGAAGACAGGGAGGAGCACATGAGCATTACCAGGCGTCAGGCGCTGATCGCGGGCTCCGTATTGGCCGGCGCATCGCTGCTGCCGGGACGATTGCGCGCGGAGGGCAAGCAGGTCTCGCTCGCTTTCGGACCGGTGTCGCCGGTCTACGCCATCGGCATGATCGCGGAGCTGAAGGGGTACTTCAGGGACGAAGGGCTCGATTCAAAGCTCGTGACCGGCAATGCCGGCACGTTCGGCCGCCAGACGCTGGCGGCAGGGCAGGCGCTGTTCGCGCATGGCGATGCCAGCCATCCGCTCCAGCTCAGCGCGCGCGGCAAGCCCTGCAAGATCCTGCTTGCGACCGAGATGGTGTGTTCCTACGCCAACATCATGGTCCGGCAGGATCTCTATGAGAGCGGCATCAATTCGGTCGAGAAGCTTGCGGACTACAAGCGCGCGGACGGGGCCAAGCCGATCGTCGCAGCCACTGCGATCGGCTCGGGCACCTGGGTGTTCGGCACCTATGTGTTCGAGGCGCGCGGTCTCGCCGACAAGGTGAACTGGGTCGCAGGCGGAGGGCCCAACACGATGTTCCCCTCGCTCCAGACCAAGCAGTTCGACGCCATCATGGCGCCGCCGAGCTGGATCGTCGAAGTCGAGAAGAAGGGGTTTGGCAGGACGATCTACGACACGTCAAAGCCCGGTGTGTTCGAGAAGGATTTCGGCGGCACGCTGCCCGTGCTCGTGATCTACACACTCCAGGACACGGTCGAGCAGGACAAGGCGATGGTGCAGGGCTACGTCAACGCGATCTACCGCGCGATGGCCTTCGTGAAGACGACGCCGCTCGCGGACGTGCAGGCGCTGGTCACGCCGAAATATTTCTCCGGCATCGACCCCGATGCGATCAGCGCCGAGCTCGGCTTCGACAAGTCGACCTGGGCCTATGACGGGGTTATCGACAAGTCCTCGTTCGAACGCGGCGCCAAGCCCTGGTACCGCAAGGGCACCGACATTCCCGAAACCAAGTATGAGGATGTCGTCGACATGAGCTTCCTTGAGGCAGCCAGGGCGAAATACAAATGATGGCTGCACCCAGCCCGGGCCTCGCGCGCGCGAGAGACGACGACAGGGCCGCGGCGCGCACGCGCATCGCCGTGCAATGTCTCGCCAAACGCTTCAATGCATCTGGCCGGGAGTTCGTGGCGGTCGATGATGTGTCCTTCGAAGTCAAGCAGGGCGAGTTCGTCGCGCTGCTCGGCCCATCCGGCTGCGGCAAGAGCACCATTCTCAACATGGTGGCGGGGCTGTTGCCGCGCTCGGGCGGGCGCATCCTCATCGACGACGACACCGTCGAGACCGGCAAGGTCAACCCCAGGGTCGGCTATGTCTTCCAGCGCGACACACTCTTTCCCTGGCGGACCGTGGAGCAGAACATCGGCTATGGGTTGGAGATCGCAGGGCTGCCGAAGACGGAGCGCGCCCGGCGCGTCGCTTCGGCCGTGGAGAAGGCCGGGCTCACAGGTTTTGCGCAGAGCTTCCCGCGCATGCTCTCCGGCGGCATGCGCCAGCGCGTCGCCTTGATGCGGACGCTGATCCTGGAGCCCGAAATCCTGCTGATGGACGAACCGTTCGGCGCGCTCGATACCCACACCAAGCTCGAGATGCACAAGACTCTGCTGGAGATCTGGGAGCGCGAGCGGCAGACCGTGCTGTTCGTGACGCACGACCTCGGCGAGGCGCTGACACTCGCAAGCCGCATCATCCTGCTCTCGGCGCGGCCCGGGCGGCTCAAGGAGGATTTCGACGTCGCCATCGCGCGGCCGCGCGATCCCGTGGCCGTGCGCGAGACCGCCGAATTCGGCCGCCTCTATTCCCACATCTGGCATTCCCTCGGCGAAGAATTCCGCCGCACCAGGGCTGACTGACATGGCGAAAAGCCGAACCGTGATCCTGCTCTGGCAACTGGCCATTCTCGCAGCTGTGCTCGTCATCTGGCAGTGGGGCTTTGAATGGAGCAAGGCGCTGCTGCCGAAGGCTTACGTGCCAAAAATCCTCGATCCTTATTTCGTCGCCAAGCCGTCGCTGATCTGGCAGAGTTTTCTGCGGCTGGGCTGCTTCTCTGACGCCGCTGGCTTTGCCGCCTGCATCAAGGGCAACGACAATAATCTGTGGCTCGCCACGCTGGTCACGTTGAAAAACACCTGGTGGGGATTCTTGTTCGGATCTTTGAGCGGAATCGCGGCCGGCCTGATTCTCGGCCGCTCCGACTTCCTTGCCCGCGTGTTCGGGCCCTACATCGTGGCGCTCAACTCGATACCGCGCATCGCGCTGGTGCCGCTGGTCATCCTGATCTTCGGCCTCGGAGATCTCTCCAAGATCGCGACCGCCTGGCTGGTCGTGTTCTTCGTGGTGTTCTTCAACACCTTTGAGGGAACGCGCGCGGTCGATCGCGACCAGATCGCAGTCGCCCGTCTGCTCGGCGCCAGCGAATTCACCGTGCTGCGTACCGTCGTGATCCCGTCCGCGCTCGCCTGGGTGTTCGCTTCGCTCCTGCCGGCGGTGTCTTTTGCGCTGATCGGCGTTATCGTCGGCGAATTCATCGGCGCCGAACGCGGGCTCGGCAAGCTCATCATCGAAGCGGAAGCGCGCGCCAACGCCAGCGAGATGATGGTCGCCATCTTCGTCATGATGTTCGTCGGCATTTTGCTCGCGGTCGCCGTACGCTCGCTGCAGTCCTACCTGCTGCGCTGGCAGCCGCAATTCGAGCCGTCGGCATAAGGCTGCAGGATTCGAGAAGCTTCCGTCATGCACTCCTGCAGTCCGGAGCTTGTAGTCGCCATCGATAAGGAGCCACGCGTCGCCGTGCGCGGTCACTAAGGCAGCGAGGCAGCAATGTCTGCGATCGACCTGAACAGGATCAACGGATCATCTTTGGATGGGACGAAGCCGCGCCGCGACCAGAAGGCAGCCGCGTCAAGGTCAACCGCATTCACGACGAGAGCGCGCCCACCGATCAGGCCGGCGGCGGTCACGCAACGCTCGAGCGCATGTTTGAGGAGTCCGGTCCCGACACCCTTGCCTATCCAGTTCTGATCCGTTGCGAGCTGTCCGAGGAGCAGGCAGGGGACGGGGGCCGGGGGCTGTCCGGTTCGGATTGATCGCGGCAAATGCGCAGGCACGATCGCCGTTGGCGCGAGGCCATAATAGCCGATCACCTGATTTGCTTCATGAACCACGATGACGGCGGTGAAGCCCTTCTGCTGGTTGGAGAGCGCTCGCGTCTTGAGCCAGCGGTCGAGCGACGGCTTGCCACAGGAAAAGGGTTCGAGATCGTGTTCTGCCGTGGGCGGTTCCGGGCCGGAAATGGCCAAGCCTCAGCTCCTAGCCTTCGAGCTGCCGGTCTCCCAAGGCGCAGCCCGCCGAAAAATCTCCTTCAGCTCCGGCACGGGCTTGGCAGGTTCGGATATCGTAGCGAGGAATGCTTTGAACCCTGCGGCACTCATTCGGATAGGGAGTGTCTCCATCAACACATCCTCTGCAGCGCGAACGGCCGCGTCACGTACGAAATCAGTGCGCGAGCGGCCGCGCAGCGTTGCCGCCCGATCGATGATCGCGATGTCGGATTCGGGCAATCGCATCGACAACGGATGTTCCTTGCGCCGGGCAGCCATGGGCAATCTCCACAAATGAGGTCCTACTGTAGCGCATTTTGCAATACATGAAAAGTGCCGCTGGTGTGGTCGATCTACCGGCTGAACCGCGCCACCAGCTCGACATGCGGCGTGTGGCGGAACTGGTCGACCGGCACGACGGCCTCGAGCTTGTAGCCGCCATCGATCAGCAGCCGCGCGTCGCGTGCGAACGTCGCGACGTTGCAGGACACCGCGATCACGACTGGCACCTTGCTTGCGGCGAGTTTTAGCGCCTGCGCCTGCGCGCCCTGGCGTGGCGGGTCGAACACGACGGCGTCGAAGTCGCGCAGCTCCTGCGGCACCAGGGGACGGCGGAACAGGTCGCGCGGCGTGGCCGTGATCGGCTTCAGGCCCGGGGTACGCGCAGCTTTCGCGAGCGCCGCGACAGCGCCGGCGTCGCTGTCATAGGCCGTGACGCGCGCCTTTTCCGCAAGTCTCAAGGCAAAGGGACCGACGCCGCAGAAGAGATCGACGATCTCCTTCGCCTTGCCGACGCGCTCGCTCACCAGCGCGGCCAGCGTCTCTTCGCCCGCCACAGTTGCCTGGAGGAAAGAGCCCGGGGGCAGCGTCACCTCTGCGCGCCCCATGCGCAGCGTCGGCGGCAGCCGTTGCAGCACGAGCTCGCCATGCCGCGTCAGCCGCGCCAGGCGATGCTGCTCGGCGACGCCCGAAACGGCCGCGACCATCGCGGCCGGCAGCGGACCCGATCCGCGCACGTCGACATCGAGGCCGTTCTCGGTTGCAGTGACCTGGATGTCGAGCGGCTTGGTCACCGCCATTTTCGACGTCAGCGGCTCGGCGATTGCCCAGGCCGCATCGAGCGCACCTTCGAGCGAGGGATCGAGGATCGGACAGCGATGGATCGGGATGACGTCATGCGAGCTCGTCGCGGCAAAGCCCACTTTCAGGATCTCATGCGTGCCGAACCGGCCATGCAGTGTGATGCGGCGGCGTCCCGCGCCATGGGCGTCGACCAGCGGCGCCACCTCGCACGCGACGCCGGCCTGTGCCAGCGTCTCGACCACGATGTTGCGCTTCCAGGCCTGGTACGGCGCGGCCGCCCAATGCTGGATCGCGCAGCCGCCGCAGACGCCGAAATGCGGACAAAACGGCGCGATGCGCTCGGGGCTTGCCACATCCACCGCGAGCAACTTGCGGCGGTCCGGATGATGGCCGGGAACCTGCTCGACCTCGACGGTCTCGCCGCCGAGCGCATAGGGCACGTAGATCGCCTCGCGTTCGTCGAGGCAGACACCGTCGCCGCGATGGCCGACGTGATCGATCTTCAGGCGCTCAACCACGGCGCGCGCCCAGGAAGAATTCGACGTTGCCGTCGCCACCAGTGATCGGCGAGGGAAATACCTCGATGTCGGTACAGCCGAGCGAGGCGGCAAAGGCCGCGATATCGTCGCAGATCTCCTGATGCACGTCGGCGTCGCGGATGATCCCCTTCTTGTTATGCTTCCGCTCCGCCTCGAACTGCGGCTTGATCAGCGCGAGCAGGCTCATCGGTGCCGCCGCCAGCGACAGCGCCACCGGCAGCACCGTCTTCAGCGAGATGAAGCTGACGTCGATGACGACGATATCGGGCCGCGCCGGCAGGCGCTTGCCTTCGTAAGAGCGGATGTCGGTCTCCTCCATCGAGACGATCCTGGGATGACCGCGCAGCGAGGGGTGCAGCTGCTCGCGCCCGACATCGACGGCGAAAACGAGGCTCGCGCCGTTTGCCAGCAGCACCTCGGTGAAGCCGCCGGTGGAGGCGCCGACGTCGAGGCAGACATGGTCCTCGATCTCGATGGGGTAGCGTTCCAGCGCACCGGCGAGCTTGACGCCGCCGCGCGAGACATAAGGATGCGCCGGCTCGGCCTGGAGCACAGCATTCTCCGCGATGGTCTCGGAGGGTTTTGTGACGGGCTTGTCATTGGCGGTGACGAGCCCGGCCTCGATCGCCGCGCGCGCCCGCGCTCGGCTCTCGAACAGGCCGCGCTCGACCAGAAGAACATCCGCGCGCTTGCGGGGAGGGGACATCAGGTTCTCCGGACGACCAAAGCGCTTATGTAAGCAAGCGTCGCGCGGCCGCCATCCGGACGCAAGTCTCGAACGCGGCGAGATCGTGCCAGACGTCGACGGGCATCTTTGCCGGCGTCACCAGCGGGCAGCCGTGCAGCTCCAGCGCGTGGATCATCATGAGATTGTCGACCAGGCCAAAATCCTCGATCGTCAGTCCCTGCGCATCGACCAGGCGGCCGTCCTCGGTCGTGACATCCATGAAGCGGCCGACGCGGTCGGCATAGACGGCGGGATCGTTGGAGTAGGCGAGGCACAGCTTGCCGCGGCCGGCCATGTAACCGAGTTCGTAGACAGTGCCGGGGTCGGCGCCCGCGGCGCGGAAGGGTGTGAGATTGGCGATGATGGCCTCGGCGGCATCCATCATCGCCTCGTTGGCGGTGAAGATCTGCCGCGAAGCATCGGGCGCGGTGAGATCGATCGCGTTGTCGAGGGGATAAAGGCCGTCGAGCCCCTGGGCAGCGCAGATCGCGACCTTGCGCCGGCCGATCTCAACCGCATCCGGCAGGAACACGTCGGGGCCTGCCAGATAGATTTTCATGGGGAACCGTTCAGGAGAATCAGGCGAGCTGCGCACCGCGGCGAAAACTGCGCTCCCTCCCCCGCGTGCGGGGGAGGGCTGGGGAGAGGGTGTCTCCGCAATCGAGAACCCCCAAGAGGGGAAAGCCCTCACCCGGATCGCTTTCGCGATCCGACCTCTCCCGCAAGCGGGAGAGGTAAACAGACTCAGGCGAGCTTGACCGTCTCGGTCTTCACATCCTTGCCGAGCGCCTCGAACACCTTGGCGACGATGCCCTTGGCGTCGAGACCGGCGCGGCCGTACATCGCGGCCGGCGTGTCGTGGTCGAGGAAAACGTCGGGCAGCACCATCGAGCGGAACCGCACCGCGCCGCTGTCGAGCACGCCCTGGTCGGTCAGGAACTGCGCGACATGCGAGCCGAAGCCGCCGACCGAGCCTTCCTCGATCGTGATCAGGATCTCGTGCTCGCGGGCGAGCTTGAGCACCAGGTCGGTATCGAGCGGCTTCATGAAGCGCGCGTCCGCGATCGTGGTGGAGAGGCCGTGCGCCGCGAGCTCGTCGGCCGCCTTCTCGCACTCGGCAAGACGGGTGCCGAAGGAGAGCAGGGCGATCTTGTTGCCCTGGCGGACGACGCGGCCCTTGCCGATCTCGAGGGGAATGCCGACCTCGGGCATTTCGACGCCGCGGCCCTCGCCGCGCGGATAGCGCAGCGCGCTCGGACGGTCGTTGATCGCGACCTGGGTCGCGACCATGTGCACCATTTCGGCTTCGTCGGAGGCCGCCATGATCACCATGTTCGGCAGACAGCCCAGATAGGCGTTGTCGAACGAGCCCGCATGCGTCGCGCCGTCAGCGCCGACGAGGCCGGCGCGATCGATGGCGAAGCGCACCGGCAGGCTCTGGATCGCGACGTCATGCACGACCTGGTCGTAACCGCGCTGCAGGAAGGTCGAGTAGATCGCGCAGAACGGCTTGTATCCTTCGGTGGCGAGGCCGGCGGCAAACGTCACCGCGTGCTGCTCGGCGATACCGACGTCGAAGGTCCTGTTGGGGAACGCCTTGTTGAAGATGTCGACGCCAGTGCCGGACGGCATTGCCGCGGTGATGGCGACGATCTTGTCGTCCTTCTGGGCTTCCTTGACCAGGCTCTGGCCGAACACGTTCTGGTAGGCCGGCGCATTCGGTTTGGCCTTGGCCTGAGTGCCGGTCGCGACGTCGAACTTGACGACCGCGTGGTACTTGTCTGCGGAGGCTTCCGCCGGGCCGTAGCCCTTGCCCTTCTGGGTCACGACGTGGACCAGGATCGGGCCGGTCTCCATGTCGCGCACATTCTTCAGAACGGGCAGCAGATGGTCGAGATTGTGGCCGTCGATCGGACCGACGTAATAGAAGCCGAGCTCCTCGAACAGCGTGCCGCCGTCCATCATGAAGCCGCGGGAGTATTCCTCGACGCGGTTGGCGCGGTTGGCGATGATCTTGGGCAGGCGCTTGTTGATCTGCTTGGCCGCCTCGCGCAGCGTGCGATAGGTCTTGCCGGAGTAGAGCCGCGACAGATACGCGCTCATCGCGCCGACCGGCGGGGCGATCGACATGTCGTTGTCGTTGAGGATGACGATCAGGCGGGAGTTCATCGCGCCCGCATTGTTCATCGCCTCATAGGCCATGCCTGCCGACATCGAGCCGTCGCCGATCACGGCGATGACGTTGTTCTTGCCGCCGGCGAGGTCGCGCGCCACCGCCATGCCGAGGCCGGCCGAGATCGAGGTCGAGGAGTGCGCCGCGCCGAACGGATCGTAGTCGCTCTCGCTGCGCTTGGTGAAGCCGGAGAGGCCGCCGCCGGTGCGCAAGGTGCGGATGCGGTCGCGCCGCCCGGTCAGGATCTTGTGCGGATAGGCCTGGTGGCCGACGTCCCAGATCAGCCGGTCGCGCGGCGTATCGAAGATGTAATGGATCGCGGTGGTCAGCTCGACCACGCCGAGGCCCGCGCCGAAGTGACCGCCGGTCACGGAAACGGCGTCGATCGTCTCCTGCCTCAGCTCGTCTGCGACCTGGCGGACCTGCTCGATCTTGAGCTTGCGCAGGTCATCCGGCGTTCGGATGGTGTCGAGAAGCGGCGTCTTGCTGTATGCGTTCACGGCGATTTCCAATTTTAAGGGCCGGACGACCGTCCGGCGCGAGATGGGTATGCAATATTGGCGCAGCGCGAGCCCTGACTGTCGGAGCCACCTGCGCAGGGGCAAAGCCCCTTCTTCAAGCTTAAGTGAGCCTAAGTGCGCTCCGGTTCAGTCTCTGTGATCTTGTCACTCAGCTCGGCGTCACCCGTCCCAGCCAATTTCATTAGCTATTTGAAGCACTTGCCGTCAGCAATATTTGCTTACGAAAGGCTCTCAAATAGCCATAGTCCGCGCACCTTTACACCAAAGCTGCCGCCAAAGCCAACCCGTTAGGCCCCTGGACAGGGTATGAGCCTGCAAGCCTTGGGCCGGTTTGGTTAACCCCGGCTCCGGGCCGGTGGTTCCATCTTGCCGAGTTCCGCGGCAGGAATTTGACCGCGGGGACAGGAATTTTCCAATTCCAGCCGTCGCCAGGCAAACTCGCGGGCCGAGGCGTCCCCTAGCGCGACCGCAAGCGCCGCGTCCGGCATGGCCATCCGTTCCCGCAAGGGAACCGGGCCGCACACGATCATGAAGAAGTCGTAGGCGTGGGGGCGCTCATTGGCCATCACGAACTGGAAATGGACGCGGAAGAACTGCCAGCGGAACAACTTGTAGTGCTCCGGCGCGATGATCTCGCGAAAGCGCACCGGCACGATGGCGGCGGGATTGCAGCGTGCCGCGCCGACGTCGATGCCGTGGCCCGCGATCGGATCGAACTGGAAGAAGTTCATCACGTCCTTGCGGGCCTGGCAGTCGATCCATTCGATCGAGGGCTCGACCGCGAGCTCGCGCAAACGGTCGCGGAAGTCCTGTGCCGCCGCGTGATAGCCGACGACCGGACAATTGCCGCCGACCGTAAGCAGCATGATGCGGCCGCCGCGTTGCCCGAGCGCAGGATCAAGCTTGAGCGCGCGCGCCAGGATCTCGATGGCGAGGAACGAGCCCGAGGAGTGGCCGACCAGCACGATCTCCTCTGCGCGCGTGGTGCGCGCGACCTTGCACAGATGCTCC
The DNA here is from genome assembly GCF_024199885.1 of Bradyrhizobium sp. CCGUVB23. NCBI lineage: Bacteria > Pseudomonadati > Pseudomonadota > Alphaproteobacteria > Hyphomicrobiales > Nitrobacteraceae > Bradyrhizobium > Bradyrhizobium sp. CCGUVB23. The sequence continues at coordinate 784,454 of NZ_JANADQ010000001.1, read as the reverse complement.
GCAAAGCGGTCGATGCGCCGGTCCCACTCCGGCTGGCGGCGATGGGCGAATTCCCAGGTCCAGATGTGGTCGCGCAGGAGATAGAGCACATAGGTCCTCTCCTCCGTGTATTTCAGCGTGGTGCCGAGCAGCGCTACGAACAGTGCGGCGGCTGCGAGCAGGCTGAAGGGATCGGGGACGCCGAATGCATCCAGCCCTTTGCGGAACAGCCATGCGACGCCGGCCGCGCACAGCGCCTCCGCGAGCAGCACCAGATAGGGGTAGCTGACGAAGGTCGCGAATCGCCAGTTCGCCTTGGCGAAGCGCGCGATGGTGCCGCCGAACACGAGCTGGCAGTAGACCCAGAGCGCAGCGAACACGGTCTTGCGGATCGGCTGGGCGAGGTCGCGCTTGATGAAATCCTCAAAGCGCAGGAAGTCATAGGCCGTGCGGGTCTGCCAGTCGTCCGCGCGGGTCTCGATGCTCCACGACGCGATCTCGCCTTCGCTCAGATCCTGCGGCCTGCTGATCGTGGTCTTGAGCTGGTAGAGCCGGTCGAACTTGCGCAGCTCGGTACGGAACATGCGATAATATCGCGCGAGGCCGCGCGGATCGTAGCCCTGCACATAGATGATATGGCGGTTCTGAACGCGCACTGACCTTGTGATCCCGCAAGCCGGCCTTGGGGCCCCGTCAGGCGCCCCAGCCTCTCTCCCCCGATTGACGCGCTTCTTCGACGTAGAACGTCGATGTTCGCCCGGACCGTTGGCCCGGTCCGCATTCCCTGCCTCGGGACTATAGCAGTCCGCGGGACAGGCCAAGAGCTATTTGCGGCCTGGCTGCGCGGCCTTCGGGCGCATTCCCTGAATGTTCTGAATGGCTTGGGGGTATCGGGGAAAGGCGGCTACTGCACGTCGAGGGGCGCGGTGCCGCTCGCCTGGCCGCTGGCGTCCGTGGTGATCTTGTCGACGCGGGCCTCGGCCTGGCGCAAGAGTTCCTCGCAGCGGCGCTTCAAGGCCTCGCCGCGCTCATAGATCGCCACCGATTCTTCCAGCGGCACCTTGCCCTCCTCGAGGCGCTTCACGATCGTTTCGAGTTCCTCGATCGCGCGCTCAAAGGTCAGCCTGGTGACGTCGATTTGGGTGTTTTCGGCCATACCAGTTTCCGATTGCCCGCCCTTCGCTAAGTTACGAAGCAAGATTTTGCGGGCGCAATGTGGCGGGTGTCGTCAGGCGCCCATCAGGGCGCCGACATGCGCCGTAACAGATTCTTTCAGTCCTTGCAGGTCATAGCCACCCTCGAGCACCGAAACAACGCGTCCGCCCGCGGTCTTGTCGGCGAGGTCCATGAGCTTCCGCGTGACCCAGGCATAGTCCTCCCCGCGCAGGTTCAGCGAGGCCAGCGGATCGCGGTAATGCGCGTCGAACCCTGCGGAGATGATGAGAAGCTCGGGGCTGAACTTCGTCAGCTGCGGCAGGATCAAATTCTCGAAGGCGTCGCGGAATTCAGGGCCGCCGTCCTCGGAGGCGAGCGGCGCGTTGACGATGGTGTCGTGATCGCCGCGCTCGGAGCGCGCGCCGGTGCCTGGAAACAGCGGCATCTGATGGGTCGAGCAGTACATCACGGTCGGATCCGACCAGAAGATGTCCTGTGTGCCGTTGCCGTGGTGCACGTCGAAATCGACGATGGCCGCACGCTTGATGCCGTATTTGCGCTGCGCGTGGCGCGCGGCGATCGCGACATTATCGAAGAAGCAGAAGCCCATCGGCTTGCCGATCTCGGCATGGTGTCCGGGCGGGCGCACCGCGACGAAGGCGTTGCGGTGCTCGCCCGCCATCACGGCCTCGGTCGCGGCAACTGCGCCGCCGACCCCGCGCATGACGGCTTCCCAGGTACCCGGCGACATCGAGGTGTCGCCGTCGATATAGACTTGGCCGCTGGTCGGCGCGATGTGGCGAAGCTCGGTGACGTAATGCTCGTTGTGGCAGAGCGTGACGAGGTCGAGATTGCCCTCCGGCGCCTGGTCGCGCACCAGGAACTGGAAGCGCTCGTGCGACAGCGCTTCCTCCACCGCGCGCAGGCGGTCCGGCCGCTCGGGATGGCCCTGCGGCGTGACATGGTCGAGGCAGGCCTTGTGGGAGAGAAGAAGCGTGCTCATCAGGTCGGGCTCACTGCGAACGGGCTTTTGACGTCGCTTGGCGCATCCGGCGCCAAAAGGCAATGCAAAACGCAATGTAGGGCTTTGGCCGGGAATGGCAAAGGTGGTCCCGTTCCGGGCCGTTTGATCCGGATCAATTGATGCGCTGGATGCGGGTCGGTGGCAGCGGGCCGATCGGGCCGTGCACCCTGAAGAAGGCAAACAGCGCATCCGCATCGTAGCCGCCATATTGCGGCGAGGTGCCCTGCTTGGCGACCGTGAAACCGTCGCCGCCGACGGCGAGATAGTCGTTGAGGGTGACGCGGTAGCTCGATGCCGGATCGATCGGCTTGCCGTCGAGCGTCATCTTGTCGGCCGCGACGCGCTCGCCGAACGGCTTTGAGGCGTCCCAGACATAGCTGAAGCCATTCGACACCTGGAGTATCCGCGGCCGCTTTGGATCGAGCCATTGCTGCTCCAGCATCTCCTTGAGCTGGCTGCCCGTGAGCGTCAGGGTGACGAGGCGGTTGCGGAACGGCTGGCTCGCGAACACTTCGCCAAAGGACACCGCGCCGTTCTCCTTCGGCACGATGTCGGTGCGGATGCCGCCGGGATTGGTGACGGCAATGACGGCGCCGCCGTCCTTCGCGTCCTTCGTCGCCGCCAACTGCGCATCCGCGATGACGTCGCCGAGCGCGCTCTCGCCTGCGTCGTTGGGCACGCGCGACAATGTCTGTGTCACCGAGCCAGCCGGACGGTTGGCGATGGGGGCTGCGAGCTTGTCGTAGGCCTCGATCAGCGCGGTCTGATCGGGATCCTTGGCGAGCGAGGCGTTCGCGACGATGACGTTCTCGGCCTTCGCGCTGACGATGTCGCGCGTCGTGGAATCGAGCGTGACGTCGATCGCGGTCACCAGCGTGCCGTACTTGTCGCCGCTGGTGACGAGCCGGCCGTCGATGTTGCAGACGTAAGCCCGATGCGTGTGGCCGCTGACGACGACGTCGACCGCGCGATCGAATTTCTTGACGATGTCGACGATAGGCCCTGAAATGCCCGGGCATTCATTGTAGTCGCCGGTCGGCTCGCCGCCTTCGTGGATCAGGACCACGATCGCCTCGACGCCGCGCGCCTTCAGCTGCGGAACAAGCGCATTCACCGTCTCGGCCTCGTCGCGGAATTCGAGCCCGGCAATGCCGGCCGGCGAGACGATGCCGGCGGTGCCCTTGAGCGTCAGCCCGATGAAGGCGACGGGGATGCCGTCGAATTCCCTGATCTCATAGGGCGGCAGGATGTTCTTGCCGGTCGCGGTATCGATGGTGGAGGCCGCCAGATAATGGAATTTGGCACCCGTGAAGGGATGCGGTCCCTGGCATCCGTCCTCCGGATGGCAGCCGCCGTTCTGCATCCTGAGTAGCTCGGTCTTGCCCTCGTCGAACTCGTGATTGCCGACCGAGGTGATCGCAAGCCCCATCGTCGACAGCGACTCGACAGACGGCTCGTCATGAAACATCGCCGACAAGAACGGGCTCGCGCCGATGAGGTCGCCGGCCGCGACGAAGATCGTGTTCTTGCGGCCCTCGCGAAGCTGCTTGACCAGCGTCGCCATGTACTCGGCGCCGCCCGCTGCGACCGACACCTTCTTGGACTTGTCCTCGGGATCGCCGATGCGGATGCCGCCGGGCGGCGGGCGGAGATTGCCGTGGAAGTCGTTGATCGCGAGGATGCGCAGTTCGACCGGCGTCGCGCTCTGGGCAAGAGCGGGCAGGGCGCAGCCGAGCGCCAGCGTGGCGAATATCGGGCGGAGGGAGCATCGCATGGAACAAGATTAGACGCTCCACGCAAAGATTTCACGATGCTTGTTGCTTCAATTCGTCGATCGCGAACGCTCGTAAACGAGAATCCGATTCGTGGCGTTGACGCATCCCTCACCACATGCTGGGGCCAAACCAGCCAAAATGCGCCTGCCGTGCCATCATGAACTCGTATGGCGGCGCGCGCCTCCTTGTCGCCTTGTGCTGGTGCGACGGTCTCGTCTCACGCGCTCTCGCCTTCGGCGCGGCCGGACGCGCGGCATCGGATGGCTGAAATTGCGCAAATGCCTCGCGTGTCTTGTCCGCGGTGGTCGTTGTCGACTTCGGGGTGCTGCGCTCGTCGTTCGCGATCGGAGCAACAACGATGGTCGGCTGGCTGGTGTCGTAGACCACGCGCTCCGGCAATTTCATCTCGGACCGGATACGAATGGCAATGCGATTGGAATCCGCCTTTTCGGCAACGGGAGACGTCGTCACGCAGGCGTCCGCAATGAACAGCAGCACGAGCAGGGCGACGCCGATCAACGCAAAGTACCGGGCCAGGGGCATACGATGCTCCAAGACCCCCCTACCATTTGTGCATGCTCGGCCGCGTTTGTCCGGCACGAGTTGATTCAGATCAAGCTATGTGCATCTTCGCCGCGCCGTCGAGACCAGATGATGGTTGCGCTTCGGCGAGACGTTGGTTGTGCAATTTGTGCCATTCGCCGAGCGACAAAAAGAGCCCCGGCTATGCCGGGGCTCCAGTGGTGGGTAACCAGTGCTTGATTAGTAGCGCGCGGTGACCGGCGCGCCGTAACCGCCGAAGCGGTAGTTGAAGCGCACGGTGACCATGTCGACATCCTGGCTGATCCGGTCGTTGAGGACGCCGGCAAGGCGCGCATCGACCACGGAGAAGGAGTTGTTCGCGTGCCCCATCCACAGATGGTCGTATTCAAAACCAACCGACCAGTTCGGTGCGAAGCCATACTCAAAGCCGACACCCAAGGTGCCGCCCCAGCGCGTGTTACTTGCCGAGACCAGACCGAGCCCGGTGATGTTGTCGAATATAGTAAGGTTATTGCTGGTCACGGCCGCGCCGCCCTTCACGTAGAGCAGTGCCGCGTTCCACGCCCAACCGATTTGACCCGTGAAGAGGCCGATGCCGTCGGTTTTCACCGTGGTTGAGAGCGTCGGATCGAGCAGGCTAACGCGCGTGTTCCTGAGGTTGGCCCAATCGCCTTGTGCCTCCAACCCGAACACAAACTGATTGGTTTGCCAGCGATACCCGATTTGTCCGCCGACGACGCCTCCGGAACGATCGCTGCAACCGCTAGCGACTGTTCCTAGAACGGTGACGAAATCCAAGCAATTGTGGCTCTGGCCCCATCCGCCATTGGCGCCGATGTAGAAGCCACTCCAGTTGTAGATCGTCACCACGGGCGGAGGCGGCGGTGCCTTGACGGCCATGTCGGCAGCCGATGCGGGAGCGGCCATGCCCAAGGCCGCGAGGCCGACAGCGGCCATTAATAGTTTCTTCATCCTGATTGTCTCCATGTCCCCTAGTGCGGGTCTTCTTCAATCAATAAATTCGTGTGCACGATCGCGTGCACATCTCTGCCATTCCAGCCTCAAGTTTAGTCGCGCCGCGTTTAGGCCCCCGTAACAAAATGGCAACACTCAACCGCAATCGAAAAATTGCGCGACTCATGATCGGTGCGCGCTCAGCCATCATCATCGGAAGGAGCCGCGCGTTGTGTTGAATCCTCCTGGCTTTCCGCAAGCCAGAGATGGACGCCGTTGGACGGGATGAGACGCCTCGGGGAATGGGGATTTATCGTGCCTGCGAAAACGATCAGTCCGTCTTCCAGCTTTGCACGTGCGAAGATTTTGGCTTCGGCTTCCGTTGCAAATGTTCTGGTTTCGCGCGGGCTTCGCCTCTTGGGCAGGAGACCGGTCTTGCGGCTCTCGAAGGTGACGTACCAGGTTGGCTGCATTTCACACGACGCGTGGGCGAATATTGGTGTCGGGGGCTGCAGTTCATGCGAGGAGCCGGGTCCACCTTTGACCTAGGTCAATCGATTTTGTTCCTTCCTGGCCATGAAGATTGGCCTGACGTGCCTGGACCCGACCATGCCGAGGCTTTCCGAACCGGCCTATTTTCTTGCTGTGATCATGACGATCGCGACCACGGCTGCGAGCGAAGCAAAGGTGTTGCGCGACAAAGGCAACTCGCCGACAGTCTTGATTTTCAAGGACGCGGAAGCGCTCAGTCGCTTCAGCAAGCTGGCCGTCGCCGCTTCGCAGAACGAAAGTGCCGTGGGGCCTTTGCTCTCTTGCAGGGCTCCGCAGGGCAGCAAGGTCGATGTCCTCGGCAGCGGATATCGAACGGCGTTCGTTCGCGTGGTCGACGGCATCGCCGCCGGTTGCGAAGGAACGGTGTCGCTGGGAACCTTGAAGGACCAATAATCGGCGCCGTCGTGTCTCCGGTAGCCAAGGCGTCGACGAGGTGGTGCGAAGCGAAGCTTGATCTAACCCAAGCCTCGCATCGATCAGCGTTGAAAGCGTGCAAAGGGTCGCCGTCTCAACACGTGAGCCCGGAAGCTCGCCCTCATCCGGAATTCAAACCGCGCTTGAATTCCGACCTCTCCCCGCAAGCGCGGCGAGAGGAAGTGCCTAATGCCTCTTCCTCGCGAAGAACGCCTTGAATGCGGCGATGGCTTCCTTCGAGCGTATTCGTTCGCCGAAGAGATGGCTCTCCTGGTCGATGCGGCGCGTCAGTTCCTCCGGCGGCAGGCGCAGCAATTTGCGCGAGATCGCGACCGCGTCCGCCGGCAGCTTGCAGATGTCGCGCGCCACCTTCTTGGCCTCGGCCTCGGTATGTCCGGGTGAGACGACCATGTTGACGAAACCGGCATTTTGCGCCTCGGCGGCGGTGAAGGTGCGTCCCATCACCAGCATCGCGAAGGCGCGCTGGTAGCCCATGGTGCGCGGCATCAAGAGGGTTGATGCGCCCTCCGGGATCAGTCCGAGCGGGACGAACGGCGTCCTGAAAGTCGCAGCCGTCGATGCGAGCACGTAGTCGCAATGGAACAGCATGGTCGTGCCGATTCCGATCGCGACGCCGTCGACGGCGGCGATGATCGGCTTCACATTGTGGGCGAGCGAATAAAGCAGCTTGATGGCATTGGAGGCTCTCGGCGTCTCGGGGCTCGCCGTGGCATCGGCCAGGAACTCCTCGATGTCGTTGCCTGCGCTGAAGGCGCCGGAGCCGCCGGTGATGATGAGGCAGCGGATGTCCGGGTTGTTCTGCGCCGTGTCGATCGCGTGGCCGATGTCGCGGTACATGGCTTGCGTGACCGCGTTCCTCTTGTCCGGCCGGCGCAGCGTGATCACGCGCATCGCGCCCTCGTGCGTCACAACAATCTGGCCGGCCATGCTTCCCAGTCCCCAATAGCGGCCCGCAGCACCGTTGCCGCCAGCCTGTCGTTTTGCTGTCAGCCTACATCATCTTGCGGAACTGCAAAACCTGGGGTTGCCGTTTTCAACGGTGGGGGCGGTGCATCCCACCCCTTCGCGGTTGCGCGGGGATGACGGAGCGAACAGTGCGCAGTTCTTACCCCAGCAGCACCGCGTCCGCCGCTGCGACCGACTCCGCGCTCTCCGTCACGGTGCGCTCCAGCGAGGTGGCCTGCACGGTGATGTTCTCTGCGAAGAAGCGGGCGAGCGAGACGTATCGGGGCGCATCGAGGTTGCCGTCGCTCTTGGCCGCGAGCGCCTCGCTTGCCAGCATGCAGCCGCCGAGCGTCGCACCGAACTGCTGGAGATAGGGTGTGGCGCCGGCGAGTGCGTCGTTCGGCGCCTCAGCCAGCCGCTCCAGGAGCCACTTGCTGGTGCGCTTGAGCGCGTCCAGCGCCTCGCGCAATTTGACGCCGGTGGTGCCGAAGGCGGGATCGTTGGAGGCCTCGACCTGCTTGATGATGCCGGAGAGCTCGCCGAGTAGCCCCCAGACTGCGGTGCCGCCGTTGGCCGCCAGCTTGCGCGTAACGAGGTCGATCGCCTGGATGCCGTTGGTGCCTTCATAGATCGCGGTGATGCGGGCGTCACGGTAGTGCTGGGCCGCGCCGGTCTCCTCGATGAAACCCATGCCGCCATGCACCTGGACGCCGAGATAGGCGACCTCGTTGCCGACATCGGTCGAATAGGCCTTTGCGATCGGCGTCAGCAGCGCCGCGCGCGCCGCGGCCTCGACCCGCACGCCGGGATCCCTGGCGCGCGTCGAGACGTCGATTGCGACTGCCGTCGCATAGCAGATGGTGCGCGCGGCCGCGGTCTGTGCGCGCATCCGCATCAGCATGCGCTTGACGTCGGGATGCACGATGATGGCATCGGAGCCGTCGCCCCTGTTGCCGAGGGCGCGACCCTGCTTGCGTTCCTGCGCGTAAGCCAGCGCCTGCTGATAGGCGCGGTCGGCGACGCCGACGCCTTCGAGGCCGACGCCGAGGCGGGCCTGGTTCATCATCGTGAACATGCAGCGCATGCCCTGGTTCTCTTCGCCGATCAGAAAGCCGATCGCGCCGCCATGATCGCCCATGGTCATGGTGCAGGTGGGGGAGGCGTGCATGCCGAGCTTGTGCTCGACGCCGCTGGCATAGATGTCGTTGCGCGCGCCGAGCGAGCCGTCGACGTTGACCATGAATTTGGGAACAAGGAACAGAGAAATTCCCTTGGTGCCGGCGGGTGCATCAGGCAGGCGCGCGAGCACGAAATGCACGATGTTGTCGGTCATGTCGTGCTCGCCATAGGTGATGAAGATCTTCGTCCCCTTGATGCGATAGGTGCCGTCGGCCTGCCGCTCGGCACGGGTGCGCAGCGCGCCGACGTCGGAGCCGGCCTGCGGCTCGGTGAGCTGCATCGTGCCGGTCCATTCGCCGGTGACGAGTTTTTCGAGATAGATCTGCTTCAGCTCGTCGCTGCCATGCGCCTCCAGCGCCTCGATCGCGGAGGCCGTCAGCAGCGGGCAGAGGCCGAAGGCGACGTTGGAGGCGCTCCAGATCTCGGTGCAGGCCGCGTTGATCGCGAGCGGCAGGCCCTGGCCGCCGAACCCCTCCGGCCCCGACACCGCGTTCCAGCCGCCGTCCGTCCAGCGCTTATAGGCATCCGGCCAGCCGGGCGCGGTCGTGACCTTGCCATCATCGAGCTTGATGCCGTTCTCGTCGCCGACGCGGTTGAGCGGCGCAAGAACGTCGGTCGCGAACTTGCCGGCTTCCTCCAGCACGGCAGCTGCGATATCGGCGTCGAAATCGCCGTAATGGCCGGCCTCCACGGCGGCCTTGAGGCCCGCGCCGTGATTGAGCGAAAGCAGCATGTCGTTGATCGGCGCGCGGTAGGTCATGGCGTACTCCCGGAAACCTCGTTGCCGCCGTATTCCCACGAAACCGCCGGGGTCTCAATGGCCGGGAGGGCCAAGTTTCGTGACTGGCAAGCCAGGCCGGGCGCGGGCAGGGCGCCCATAATAAAGAGTGGCGCAAACGCCCCCGCCGCCGGCCAATTTGCGCGCGGAGGCGGTTGAAATGGCCGGCTACTCTCTGTAGACCGGCGGGACCCGAAGGGAATCCGCGGTAGCCTGTTCTGGCGCCGTTCCCGAAGGCGGTGTTGGGGCGTAGCCAAGCGGTAAGGCAGCGGATTTTGATTCCGCCATTCGGAGGTTCGATCCCTCCCGCCCCAGCCAGAACCAAGCTGCTGAATTCATTATTTTAAACAGATCTACGTCCACCAATTTCTGAGCGCGTTTGGAAACAGAGCCTCTCAGGCTTGGTTGAAAATCGAAGGTATCGCGCGCGTTGTCCTATATCGGGTTATCTCTTTTCGCTCGTCTCAATGTATATCGCGGAAATTGTCGGGGAGCAGGTCTGTTTCATACTGATCGTAGGATAGAGGGCCACGGCGAATAAATCGGACAACCAATCGATGCATTTGTACGTATTTGTGTACGTATTTGGCGTCGAGCTGCAGCCTGCCCAGCGAAGGGCGTTCGAGCCGCGGCTGCTCTGTGCAAGTTCACGAGCCGCGCGATGGAATTGTAAGGTCTCTTAACGAGGCGACTGAGTTACTGCACATCTCTAAACGGAGGCCGCCAACGTGTCTTAATGCAGGCTGCGGCCTTGACACCACGATGCAGCGTTATCGCTTCTATCTGTTGGACGAGCTCATCCGCGCGCGCCTAACCAATCGTCGGACATCCTGCTCGGCCCATCACGTTGGCTTTGGCGTTTTCATATTGGGTCGGTTTAGACCAAAGTTCTGGCTCGATCCGGCCGGACCTGCGGTCCCCACTCAGCGCTTTTCGGTCGAGCTCACCTTGCTGCCATTCCCGAATGTAGTCGAGCAGGGTCGTTGCATACGGCCAGAATCTGCCGACCATTCTCGACTGGCATGTCGGATGCCATCATGCCTTGCCCGCCGACCAGGCGGTCCTTGATTGCGCCCCTCGTCATTTCGATCTCGGCTGGCGACGCCAGGCAGCTCAATTTGGAGATCCAGGCTCGTCTTGGATTTCTTGAGGCAAAAGCTATGATATCCCGCATGACCAATGCCAACGTTGAGCTCGACGCCGGCACCAAGACATTCGCCTCGGGCCTCCTGCCGGATTTGATCGCTGCACTTCGCCGCAGCCGTAAGGGCGATCTGGTGGCAGTAGTCAGCAGCAATTCAAACATCGGCCCCGAGCTCGAGGCATGGTGTCGCTTCACCCGCAACAGTTTGATCGACACCGCATTCGAAGACGGTCGCACCAGATGGGTGCTCCGATACGGAGAGGCTCCTGAAAATGTGGGAGAAGATCGGCCTGTCGGCTCTCGCCTATGGCTTTACACCAACTTCGACTGCAACCTGAGCTGCGACTATTGTTGTGTGCGCTCGTCGCCCAAAGCGCCGCGGCGCGCGCTTGGCTTCGAGCGGGTGCAACGCATCGCTGTCGAGGCGGCGGAGCTCGGTGTGCGCGAGATTTTTGTCACCGGCGGTGAGCCGTTCATACTGCCGGATATTGGCGAGATGCTTGTCGCCTGCGCCGCGGCTGCGCCGACCACGGTCCTCACCAACGGCATGCTCTTTGCGGGACGCCGCCTCGAAACGCTGCGCTCGCTGCCGCGGGAGCGCGTCACTTTGCAAATTAGCCTCGACAGTCCGACGCCGGAGCGCCACGACCGCCATCGCGGCCAGGGGACATGGGCGCGCACCTGGAAGGGAATCGAGCGGGCCCGCGTCGAGGGATTTCGAGTGCGGTTGGCGGCGACTGTTTCGACCGACACAGAAGCGGAAGAGTTTCGTGACTTCCTTGACACCCATCACGTGAGCGAGGTGAATCGGGTGATCAGGCGAATTGCGCTCCGAGGCTCCGCTACGCAGGGCATCGCGTTGGCAAGGGCAGATCTGGTTCCCGAGGTAACGATCACCGCAGAAGGCGTATTTTGGCATCCGGTTGGCGCTGAAGACAACGACCTCCTGGTCAGCCGCGACATCTTTCCGCTTGCCGATTCCTTCGCGGCCGTGCGCCGCGCCTATGATCGCGAATCCGAGCATCAACGCCGCTTGGCGACGATCTTCAATTGCGCCTGATAGCGTTCAGGGCCGCTTCAAAAAGCCCTGTTGCGCAGAAGCATCCCGCAATTCGGCATACGCTTCAAGTTGAGGCGCTATCCATTGTCGGAGCCCTTCTGCTTCGAGCACGGGGCGATGCGCCGGATTGTCGTAGCTCATTTCAAACAGTGCTTTGGCAAACGCCTGCTCCAACGCAGGGTCGAGATCGGACCGAGTAGTAAACATGCAGTGATTATAGGGCCGAGAGGTCCAGATCTCCGTCAGCGCGCCTTCGGGCACCAGGCGCTCGCTGCGCACGGTACTCCAGAATGGGCTGCCAATGGCGCCGGCATCGGCACGACCGTCAAGTACCGCACGTATGACGTCGGCCTCGCTTGTCCCGGTGTCCCCATGCTTGCCGAGGTCGGTGTTGAAGCGCAGCGATCGGTAATCCTTTCCCTCGGCCAGGCCCTCGCGCTGCAGAAAATAGACGGGGAGGATCGCCGCATGGCCGCTGTCGCGGCTGCCGAGCGCGAGTGTGCGATTTCTGAGATCGGCGAGCTTGGCCACCGGCCCACCCGTGACGGCGACGATCTTGGTCATCCAGCCTATATCGGTGTCGCGCATCGCGATCGGTCGGCAGCGGTGGTCGCTCCAGGCATCGGCCTGGACATAAGCGAGGTTCGTGTTCCACCCGATGTCGATGCGCGGCAGCGGCTCGTCGGGCGAGGCGAGGAGGGCGGCGACCTGCGTCTCGTAGCTCTGAAACAGCACCACCTCGACAGGTAGATGCGCTTCCTCGTGAAAGTACCGCCGCATGCCCTCCCAGATGCTGACCACCTTCGGATCATATGCGACGGCACCTACCCAGATCGTCTGGCTCATGACTGCTCCACCCGCCATGCTTGATATTCGGATGCGATCAATTCGCTTCAGACTGCTTCCGAACGCCGCGACACTCGCGTGCTCAGAACAGCGGTAGTCCCAAAACGGCCTTGCCGATGAACTCGCGCAAAACATCGCCCGTCGGCGCCATGATTGCTCCCGCATGGGCATCGCGGAACAACCGCTCGATCGAGAGATGCTTGGAAAACGCTGCGCCCCCACACACTCGCATCGCTGCCGAGGTGACGGCGATCGCAACATCTCCCGCCGCCGCCTTGCTCTCGAGCACGCGCAACATGGTCGCCTCTTGGGGGCGTTCAAGGTGATCGATGAGATCGTCGACGCGCGCGGCGAGCCCATCGGTGTCGATCTGCATCGTCGCAAGCTGCGCGCGGAGCGTCGGCAGGCTCTCTCCGAGGGTCTGGCCCAAATGCTCGAAGCGAGCGCTATTGAGATGGGCCGCGGTCCCCGCGACCGCGGCCCGGCAAAGACCAAGCGCGACCGCCGATGTCCCGAGGTTGAACAGCGGAAGCACGACCTCCAGCATCGCCTTGAACCCCGCACCGTCGTCGGTCAGCTGGAACTCGGGTGCGATCTCACAATCCTCGAGGATCATCGGCGCGGAGGCGTTGGCCCGCATCCCAAGACCATCCCAGGCGCCCGCGACCGACAGTCCGAGCGTGTTACTCGCGACAAGATAAAGGGTTGAATCCGTTGGGCTCTTGCCTTCAGGCGCAAGCGCCGAGACCACATAGCTTTGCGCGTGACCGGCACTCGTCACCCATGATTTCTTGGCCGTGAGATGCACATTTACAGCGTTTCGCTTTGCGCGCGAGACTGGTGCCCAGAAGTGGCTGCGCGATCCGGCTTCGCTGAATGCCAGGGTCGTCAGGTGTCTTCCGGCCACAATGTCCGCCAGCGTCTGCGAGACCGCGGCACCCGGACGAGCTCCCGCAATCGTTGCGGTGGCACACATGTGCATCAAGTAAACCATCGCGGCGGACGCGTCCGCCTGCGCAAGCGTGGCGATGACGGCAGCGAGCGTCCGTGGTCCAAGCGCCGAGCCGCCGACCTCAGTGGGCAGCGTGATTCCGAGCAATCCGGCCGGACCAAGCGCCGCAATTGCCTCGGGCGAAAATCGAGCTTCCTTGTCATTTTGCCTGGCCGCCGGCGCGAGAATGCGATCGGCGATTTCTTTGGCATTCGAAACTGCGGTCTCGTGGTTCATGACAATCCTCGACACCTGCGCACAGCCTGCCAAGTTCGAAATTAGCGAACCCGCCCTTTCTTGCGACCAATGCTACGCGACCCGCAGCACCGGATCAACACGACCAGTTTCGGGGTATGGCAGAATCTGGATGTTCCAGCAGCGGGCAAAGGCCATGCTTATTACGTCCGTCAAAGCCATTTTGTTACATCCTTCGAAATCTTTTTAAGGCTCGGTGAAACCTTTGGCCTCGGCGGTAGCTATCCGGCGACGCTTGCCGGCTGTCGATGAGAACGCTACCAATGACCGGCAATGGTGTGACGAGGTTTGTCCGGCGATGGCGGTCAATGATGGCGGGGCCCCGCTGCCGTGAGCGGCGCGGCGATCGGGATCATCGGCAAGGCGCCGCAGCCCGGCCGCTCAAAGACGCGGCTTGCGGGGGCCATTGGTCCTGCAGCCGCTTCCGAACTGTCGGCTTGCTTTCTGCGCGACGTCGCCGCGGCCATAGAGGCGGTACCGGAGGTGCTTGGCAGGCGCGGCTATGGCGTCTACGCGCCGGCCGGCGCCGAAGACGTTATTCGGCAGCTGCTTCCTGCGGGTTTCGGACTGCTGTTACAGGCCGGTGAAGATCTCGGACACGTGCTGCTTGGCGCTACGTGTGCGCTCCTCGATGCCGGACATGACTGCGTCCTGCTCGTCAATGGCGACAGCCCAACCCTGCCAACTCGCCTGCTGGTGCAGGCGATCGAAGCCCTGCGCGAGCCCGGCGATCGGATGGTGCTCGGGCCGGCAAGCGACGGCGGCTACTATCTCATCGGCTTGAAGCGTCCGCATCGGCAATTGTTCACACGGATCGCGTGGGGAACGGATAGCGTGGCGCGCAGCACTTGCGAGCGCGCCGCCGAAATCGAACTTGCCACGACGCTGCTTTCGGAATGGTACGATGTCGACGACATCCAAACTTTGCGCTGGCTTCAGGACGAGCTGGCCGGGCACTCGACCCGCTTTCTTGGCGGTGGGTTTGCTGCGGCGAGCCGGGCCTTTCTCCGAGCCGCGCCGCCGACAAACCTGTGAAGCCAATGCCAGGGGCTGCTACCAATCAATTCGGTCGACTGGCGCGCTTCGCGGACAACGTGCTTCCGCTTCATCTCCTGGTGAGCATCGGTATTGTTGTCGTCGGCTTGACGCTTGTGACCCCGTTCGCCTTCGAGGCTTTCGGTGACAACGCCTTCATGGCTGCGACTATCCCTGCGGGTCTACTGACAATTGCGGCGACACGGCTCGCCGAGCGCGCGCCAGATAGGCGTGCGCTGTGGTTCGTCTTTGGCCTTGCGATCGTTCTGAGAGGCTATGCGCTGTGGTTCGATCCGCTGCTGTCCAGCGACGTCTATCGCTATGTCTGGGATGGCAGGGTTCAGGCCGCCGGCATCAATCCATACCGCTATGTCCCCGCCGATGAGGCGCTGGCGTTTCTACGAGACGGGAGGATCTTTCCCCACATCAATCGGGCCGATACCGCCGTCACCCTCTATCCTCCGGTGGCGCAATTTTTCTTTCTCGTCGTCACGCGAGTCGGTGAGAGCGTGACTGTGATGCGTGTCGCGCTACTGGGGTGCGAGTCTGCCACTGTTTTGCTGATAGTGCTCCTGCTGCGGCGAATGGGCCGCCCGCTGACGCGGGTGACTGCCTATCTCTGGCATCCGCTTCCCGTGTGGGAGATTGCCAATAGCGGCCATGTCGACGCGCTGATGGTGGCGCTGATGCTGCTCGGCCTGTGGATTGCGCTGGCCGGTCATGCGCTCCGCGGCGCCGTCGTGATCGCGTTTTCGGTGCTGGTGAAACCATACGTTGCGCCGGTGCTGGCCGGGATCTGGCGGCCGTGGGACGTCAAAATGCCGCTCGTCGTATTCGCCACCGCCGCACTTTGCTATCTTCCCTATTTGTCGGTCGGTTGGAGAGTTCTCGGCTTCCTGACCGAAGGCTATCTGACGGAAGAGGGCATCCGTGCCGGCAATGATCTCTGGCTGTTGTCGCTCTGGCGGCTAGTGTTTGGCGAGCATCAAAGTGATGTCGTCGCGTACGTTGTGCTGGCCGCGCTGATCCTCCTTTTCAAAGGGCTTTCTGTGGCCCGCAGCTCTCATCGCAGCGTCGCGTCCACGCTTGCCGACATCAACATGCTGTTACTCGTCACGCTCCTGTTATTGTCGCCAAACTATCCTTGGTATTTTCTTGTCATCACCCCGTTTGTCGCCCTGTGTGGCTCCGCGCCAACATGGGTCGCGTCGATCGGAGCGCTGTTGCTGTCAGAGCAACTCGACTGGGATTTCTACATTCCAAGAATGGTGACCAAGTCGGTACTGTTCGGAGGTCTCTTGCTTGCTTGGGCCTTCATGGCCTGGACGACTCGCATGCAGCGAACCGCAGATACAGGGACATCGGCATGAGTAGTTCCGGCGAAGTGGCAGGTGCCCAGGCGCGCTTCGATCCGCGCCGCTATCACGAGCAGGTCACGGGCGAGCGCACGGAGGTCGCGCAGCGACCGCCGGTTTGCCTTTATCTCGAAGTGACCAATCGTTGCAATCTCTTGTGTACCACTTGTCCTCGCACCTATGAGGAGCTCGAGCCGGCGGCAGACATGAGATGGGACCTGTTCACGTCGATTGTCGATCAGGCGCCCGGTCTTACGCGGGCGGTCCTGCATGGCGTCGGCGAACCGATGCTGGTTGCGAACCTGCCACGGATGGTCGGGTACCTGAAGGACCGCGACGTTTACGTCCTGTTCAACACCAATGGAACGGTTCTCAGTGAGCGCAACGGCCGTGCGCTGATCGACGCCGGACTTGATGAATTGCGTGTGTCGCTCGACGCCTCAAACCGCGAGAGTTTTAAGGCGATCCGGGGAAGGGATTATTTCGGCCGCATCACCCGCAATGTGCGTGCGTTTCGCGAGCTGCAGGAGCGGGAAGGGCACAGGAAGCCGCTCGTTTCCATCTGGCTCACAGGCCTCAAAGAGACTGTCACGGAACTCCCGGCATTCGTGAAGGTTGCGGCCGAAATCGGCGTCAAGGAAGTCTATCTGCAACGGCTGGTGTTTTTCGACGAAGCGGCAATCGGTAAGGCGCGGCCGGATCAAGCCTTGTTCGAGCGCCTGACCGAGGGGGAAGCCGAATGTCTGAAGCAGGCCGAGGATCTGGCGCGCTCCCTTGGCGTGACCTTCAGCGCGTCCGGCGCGGCGAGCGAGCCGGGATTAAGTCTGAAAGGCAGCGGTGACAGTTCGCCCTGGTCACTGTGCCGGCGCCCGTGGTCGCTCATGTATTTCACGGCCAATGGCCGCGCATTGCCGTGCTGTATCGCGCCGTTTTCGCAGCACGGTTACGACAATTATACCCTTGGGCATGCAGGGCGGCAGTCCTTGCGAGAAATCTGGAATGGGCCGGCGTATTGGGACTTTCGCGCGGCGCTGCTGTCCGACGAGCCGCCGAAAAGCTGCGCCAATTGCGGTCTGCGCTGGAGCCTGTAAGCGAGGTGGCCGTCGTTTCAGCGATCATTCCCTGTCTCGACGAGGAAGCGGCGATTGGGCCGGTTGTGACCGCGGTGCTGGCGCAGAATGTGAGCGAAGTTATCGTGGTTGACGGCGGCTCGCGGGATCGTACCGCCGAGCGGGCCGAGGCCGCTGGGGCGCATGTTGTTGTAGAGCCGCGACGCGGTTACGGTCGCGCAATCCAGGCAGGCATTGCTGCAGCGCGTGATGACGCCGACATTCTTCTCTTCCTCGACGGCGACGGCAGCGATCCTGCAGAATTCATTCCCGAGTTGGTGTCGCCAATTGTTGCGGGCCAGGCTGTCTTCGTCCTCGGCTCGCGCGTTCGCGGTCCACGCGAGCCCGGCAGCCTGGCGCCGCAGCAGCTCATCGCGGCCCATGTCGGCCGGCTGCTCCTGCGATTCGCCTACGGCGCAAGCTTCACCGACCTGTCGCCATTTCGCGCCATCCGCCGGGACGAACTCAACCGTCTTGGCATGAAAGAGGAAACCTATGGCTGGAATTTGGAAATGCTGATGCGGGTCGCGGCCGCCCGGCTGCCGGCACTGGAGATCGCCGTTGGGCAACGCCACCGGATCGGCGGCGTATCGAAGGTGTCCGGCAATCTCATCGCGGGCGTCAAGGCGGTCTGGTCCATTTCGACGACGTTCGTTCGCCTCGCGCTTGAGCTGTGAGCTTCTTACAGACAATAGCTGTCGGGAGCGGTCATCAGCGCGCGCCGCAAGCAACGATGTCGCGGGGAGACTTTCGGCCGGCTCCCCCAGGTGGAGAAAACACCGCCAGGTATCCGCCATCGCCCGCGAGCCGATAAGTGGCTATCTCGTGATAGCCGACGGCGGACAGTTCGCAACGCAAGAGCTCAATCGGCGTGCCATGCTGCGGCGTTGGACGTTCGAGGTCGACAATTCCGATGCGTGCGCCCGGCTTCAAGGCAAGCGCGAGATTGTACAGGAAGGCATAGGGCTGGGTGATCTCGTGATACATGTGCACGAGGATGGCGGCATCCAGCGAGGACGCGGGCAGGCGAGGGTCGTGCGGTTCGCCCAGCGCGAATTTGACGTTTTTCAGCTTAAGGCGTTCCGTTCGCCTGGCGAGCTCGATGAGATAATCCCGCGTGACATCCTCGGCGACGACGGAGCCGCCGGGGCCGACGAGCGGCGACAGACGAACCGTGTGGTAGCCACTGCCCGCACCAATGTCGCCGACCGTCATGCCCGGCGTTAGTTCAAGGTGGCGGGCGACCTCACCGGCCTCATTCAGGGCGTCACGGTGTTCCTCAGATGAGCGGCGTGGGCTGACGATCTCCGCAACCGGGCGTCGTGGTGAGGGAAACTCGATTGCGGCAACTCCGGGCGGAGCCAGGTAGCCGATGTCGGCGGCGTGTGCGCAAGTTGGACCCAGCGCCACAAGGAGCGTCACTGCGCGGGCCAGTGCTATCATGGGGCTCGTCCTCAAAACGTTGGCGACTAGCCCGCGATACTGAAGAACCAGCCGACAAAGCCCTTCCCCTCGCGCACGGTGAGGACGTTGCGGCGCAACCAGGCATCGAGGCCGAGACTCCGGCCGGCACCCTCGAGCGCAAACAGAAACATCAGCAGGGCCAGGCACATATACGTCCACGGCCACTCGGACGGGTTGGCGTAGAGGCCGAGCCAGAGCTGCAGCGTATAGACCAAGGCCAGTACGCCCACGAACCGCACCGCAAGCCCAAGCAGCATCGACCCGGCGAACACAAGCTCGGCCAGAAAGACGACCGGCCCGAAGATCGTCATGTGAGGCAACACCGTGTCCTTCAAAAACGTACGGTGAAACTCGAAGGCCGCGCTCGTCGATTCCTGTTCGGTCCAGTACTGCAGACCGTCAGACACGGGTAGCGGCAATTTCCACAACATCCCCTGGAACCAAAGGCAGCCGATCAGGACGCGGGCCAGCCAGATTCCCAGGTGTCTGCCGGTCCGTTGCGTCGAATCCTCCTGCCAATTCCGGATGGCCACTACAATGCTGGCAAACAGCAACGCCCAGAACAGTGCAAGGATCACATAGCGCCAATTTCCTTGGTGGAGATAGTCATTCGTCGTTGCGGTCAGGAAATGCCAGACGTCGGTGAAGGGATTGGTGGGCATGTACGCGAGCTCCGAACTTCGACGTAACATTGATTGAAGCGTTACCGTGCGCATCCATTAGCTAACCAGCGCACCGCCGTGTGGGGCGGTCGGGCGATGCGCTATCAGCCTATCAGCGGCCCGGACGAGCTCCTCCGACGGTCACTGGGCGTTGATCCAATTATCGGATCCAGTCAGTTTAACGGACACATCCGTGATGGTAATCCGGAAGGTCTCCCCGTCCACCAGCCCTGGATGATCTGTTGAAATCAGGAGCGGGCCAGCCCTTTTGTAGTCCGCATATTTGGCCGACACGAGGTGGGGCGGGTTGGCTGCGCCCCGATGGTAGACGATCTCCTCTATCCGCTTGTCGGCACCAACATAGAGATCCCAGGTATCGCCGGGCTGGTAGCCGCCCTCTGACGGGTATTTCATCACGACCCGCTGAGCGGACGTGTCACCCGTCGGTCGCTTCTGCTGGCCCTCGTCGGTCGCGGCCGCGCCGTCCCATAGCAGATGGAACGGTAGGAGTAGCCAATACTGATCGTTGGCGAATGCCGGATCGACTTCCTTCTTGACGACATCGCTTTGGCTAGAGATTTGTGAGCGCTGATAGGTCACCTTGATCGGATTGCCTTCCTTGTCTTTGCCCTCGAAAGACACCGTGCCGGTCTTCGGGCTCCACTCCCATTTGTTAGAAAGATTGTGACCGCCAGGAAACTCACCATTCCAAGTGTACCGGATTGCCTCGACTTGTCCGAACGAATCGAGTCCGTAGGTCTTGGCGATCTGTTCGGCAATCGCTGGCTCCGCCCTCGATGGCGCAGGAGAGACCAGCAGCATGCTCAAAGCCAGAAGAAAGATCAGATTGAAGTGTCTCGTTTCGCTGCGTGCCAGAATAAGAGTTCTGCTCATATCGAGCTCCCTGATTTTGGATGCAAAAAACGCCGACTGAGCCAAGGCTCGGGTCGCCCAACGCGACTTAGGTCCGGCCGGAACCGAGGCGTAGACGTGGCAGGCGGAGAGACTATCTATCGCGTTGCGCACGAATAGCGGTTCGGCAGGTACGTCGCGCCTAAGGAGACTACCCGAACATTCGCGCGGATGCAGGGAAATTGCCTGTTATGTGTTGTGAGAGACCGTTAGCGGTCGCGAGCCGCGGCAATTCATGTTCCATGCGGCTGAGATCTGCCTGGCCTTTGCGCGGCCAAAGCGTGACCTTGCCGGAGTGGCAGCTTTGCCGAATATCGTTGAGTTCGCCCCCTGGGCGACATGGCGGGCGTAGCGCCCGGGCGCTTCATCAGTTCCGCCCATGCCTGGCCCATGCGTTCCCGGTGCTCGTCGGCTTACCGGAGAAACCGTTGCCGGGCATCGACAGGATGACGACGTCGAACGCGTCTTCGGCCTTCCCGCCATGCGCGGTTGGATCGGTAGCGGCCCGATGAGCTTGATCTGCTCCAGCACCGGGCGTGGCCAACCATAATTGATGACCAAGGCAAGCGCGTCCTTGTGGCCCGACCGGACATGGATGAAGTGAATGTCGAGATGAGCGTGCGCACCTGCTCTTTGATGGCTTCGCGAATCGCTTTATCGTTCTCGCATTGTCAACACTTTGGGGGTTCGATATGGACGACGTTAAAGCTGCTATCGAACGAACGACCGATGCAATGGGCGCCCCTCCGGAAGCACCTGCAGAAGCGCCGAAGCCTGAGATGAAGAAAGTCCGGCACGCCGCAAAGAAAGTCGCTAAGAAGGTCGGGCCAAAGAAGAAGGTCGGTAAGAAGGCCAAGAAGTCAGTCAAGAAATCCGCAAAGAAAGCGCCCAAGAAGGCGAAAGCCAAGAAAAAAAAGACAAAGAAAGCGAAGCGCTGAGGTCAAACGAAAACCTCCTGACGAAGGTCGGGAGGTTTTTTGCTTTCGTCTCTTGGAAGGCGAGCCCGCATCTCGGCGATGGTCATCGCTCGGCTGCAACAAAAAGTACCGGCGATGATCAGCCAATGAGGAAGCTGAAGCTGCATCACCTGGTCGAGCATTCTAGGATCTCTTCGACTTCAGCCCGATCTTGGATGAGCCGCTATTGTTTTGGTGCTTCGGAAGGTGCTTCTGGCGCTGGAGGCTCGGCGGCCGGTGTGGTGCCTCTGAGTTCTGACGGAGCCGCACAATCGCCGGCCCAAATCTTGGTGCCCTTTACCGTGCCGACTAGTTTGCAACCCATCGGCGGATGCGGCTTGGCCTGCACTGGTCTTTTAGCCGCCTTCGGTGGTGGACTCTGAGCAAGGGCACTCGTTGCAAACAAAAGGGCGAGAAGTCCGACCGCTACCTTCATGATTTTCGTACTCCACTTTCCCCTTTCGCTCGGCCTTCATGGAGGGCGCTGGATTATTTCGACTTTGCCTTCCAGCCCGATCTGGATCAGCCGGCGGATAGCCTCGATTTGATTTACGGGCTCATTGGTCGGCCCAATGTAACATCCGGTCAGGTACTTCAGGAAGGCTTGGCAGGCCTCCTCCGCTTCAGTGAGAGTCTTGAAGGGCGAGCCTATCAATTTGATTGCAGGTCTGTTCGGATGGATGGGACGCCACGAGGCAAGATAGCCGGGTCGTCCGTGAAGACCAGGACCAGTGCGGCTATCGAAGCTGATCACGAACGAAAAGCCGCGGCTGCTCGCGCTCCACACTTCCAGATCGTTCACGGGACTCATTATGCGGCTGAATTGCATGATACATCCGACAAAGGCCCGCGCTGCCGGAATAGAAACTGATTTTAGCTGAGTCGGAAAATGCAGCGAGGCGGAATTAACGGCAGTTTTCCCCAAGCTGCGTCGGATGCGGTGGCACGCTAGGGCTGGAAACTTGGGACGGGTCAAGCCTGCGCGAGCGCGTCCATCACCCGGTGCATCGCCGGGTGGGTGCGGTTCTTGACCTTCACCCAATACATCGACCGTCCGGCCTGATACGGCCGGTCCCGGTGCTTCGAGACCAATCCTTCCAGCCCAATGCGGCAGGCCGCCCGGAATAGGTCTGGCCCGATCTCGCCGCTCTCGAAGGGTGCAACAGTGATCCCGTCCGGTCGCCTCGCCAGAAACCGCTCCAGGTTCGACTTGTAGTGCAGCGGCAACTCCCGTAGGTCGTTACCGCCCATCGAGCACCACAGCCTCGCCATCGATGACGAAAGGCGTTTGCCGATTCCTCTGCAATCCATGGATAGCGCTTGGTCCAGTCGCTGCCGTTGCGAGACAGCACGCATCACGATCTTGAGCGCATCATCGGGCAACGGCCGTTGCAGCGCCTACGCCTCATCCCATGGCGCGCGCATCCAGACATCGCGCTATTCATCGGGTCGTTAGGATCACCGGCATCGCCTTCGGATGGATCGGTTTCCCAATGCGTTGGCCTCGGTGTTCGCGCTTGTCACGGCGCTCGAAGAGTTGGTTTCCCGGAAGATCAGCTTGCTTGACATAACTCAAGGGCTGCCTTTGCGGGACAATCTCAATATGGCGGCACGTACGAGATGACGCTCAATCGCAAATGGGGCTGGTGGGAATGGAGGGTAAGTGACCGTTCCGGGAAGACTATTACGTTCGGACGCGTGATTTCGCATTCCGCAGCAAGGTACAAAGCCGCGCGGGCCTTGTTTCAACTATTGCTCACGTCGGGGCTATGTGATCTGGAGAAATTGAAACGCAGGCAGCGTCGCTGAGTAAGGGACAGCGCCCCCTAGGTTCATTTGGGCCCCGTGGTGGATGGGCTGGTCAGACCAAGCTATTCGCGGCGCGCATCGGCCCTTAGGCCGTCGGGCGTAACCTCATAGTCCTCGCCTCGATGCCTGAGCCAGCCTGCCTTGACCATCGCGATTGCGGTCTCCTCGCTGCATAAACGGTGGTTGTCGCCAGGAGAATACAGTTTCCCATTGTGCGCGATTAGGCGACCGTACAGGTGCGCCTGCCTCAACACTCTGCGCATTCCGGGCGAGGGCTTGACCATAGCGCCTGTCAACTTTGGCTGCCCGTATTTGTTCCGGTGAATTTATCGCTGCGCGTCGTCGGCGGCGAAGGGGAATTCCCGGAAATCGATGCAGTTGGGCACGGCGAGAGCGACAGCCCGTCACCGAGACAGAAATGCCAATCCACTGTCCCATGCCACAGCAGAAAGGCCGCCCGAAAGCGGCCTCTGAAAGTCTAAAGCGCTGATCTAATAAAGTAGGTCAAAGAACCTTTGGCAGCATAGCCGCCCGCCCCCGGGCTCAACATCGTTACGAATTCAAAGTTCTTCAGCCCCGGTACCAGCAAGGCTACGCTTGGCAGGTGCGGTCGCACAAATGAATTATTTTTCCGGAGAAGGAAGTGCTAGCACCTCAGCCGCACGTTCGGCCGCGATTCGGGACCGAGGTGCCTTAAAGCCAGTCGCGGGACTTGGCGACGATGGCGGAGAGGATGCTGAGGCGGCACCGCAAGCCGGCCGCAACTGGTCCGGGACAGTAGTGTCCCAATTCCCACACTGCGACCGGAAAGGCGTCTGTTCGTCGGCTTTCGAACAGACGGGGTAGGCCATCTGTTCAAACCTTGCGGCGTTTTCATACCGATGGATATTTGCGATCCGCTACAGGTGAACGACTGGGGACGGCCCTGCAATTCCACCGTGCCATCGAACACATGGAAATATGGAGCGCAAGCAGCGAGGGCTTGTCGTTCGTGATCAGCTATGAGAGTCCCACCGGCCCCGGCTTTCGCGGGCGCGCCGGCTATGTGGCGTCGTGGCGCCGCGCTATCGGGGGCAGCGGCGCGATCAAGATCGGCGGTTCACCGTTCAAGACTTTCGCGGAAGCCGATGAAGCCTGCAAAACTATGCTTATGCACCTCAACAGAGATCACTGAAATCACGCTCGTTGGCGGAAACATCACCAAATGACCCGGCTCGGAAGTCTCTGCTACGTTGCAGCTTTGTGTTTCGACGATGCTTCATCGAGATTTTTTTTCTCCCCCGGCTGGGTCGATCACTTACCCCTGTTCTTCCATTCAGCCCGAAGTTTACCGACTGCGTGCTGCACCTGGGTCCATGACAGACCAAGGTCACGCGCCGCCTCTTTGCGGGAGCATCCTAGGTGAGTCTCGTAGTAACCGCGAACTCGCTCCATATTGAACGCGGCCGTGTCGTGCACACTCGGACTGAGCTGAGCGCTTGCTGCCGTGCGCGCGAGATCGATGATCCACTTCGGCGCTTCGGCAAGGTCACGCATTCAGCATCCTCCAAACAAGAAATCGTCCATTCCGTTGTTGCCGAATCCGGTGACTGGCCCCTCTGCTTTGTCTTGAAACACAGTGGGACTCTTCGAGCCAGGCCGGATTATCCGAGGCCACTCTGGCGCAACGCTCTCGCCAAGGCTGTGACGCCTATCACGCTGGCCTGCGTCACGACAGCCGCCTTTTTCAACGGAATCGGCCCGTCAGCGAAGTGGCGGCACGTCTTGTTGAGGTCCGCTCAGCGCAGTGAAGCGGTCGAGATTTGCTCACGTTGAGTTCTTCGCATTTTGACCCGGAACGGACCTCGCGGGTCCGACCCATGGCGACGGTTATTGCGTCCCGATTTCCCCGGAGATCACAGGTCCGAACAGTTCACCGTGTTCACCGTTGAACCGCGACATCTGCATCTGCTCGACTGGGAAATAGTCGGTCGGGCTTGTATTGATCTTGATGCCCGGCAACAACAAACCAAGTTCAAAATCCTTGAGGTTGGCGGCCTGTCTCATCACGTTCTCGCGGGTGAGTTCGTCGCCGCATTGCTTGAGCACTTGAACGATGGTCTGCGCTGTCAGGTAGCCATAGACACTGAAAGTGCTGGTCTTGTCTCCCTCGGGAAAATACTTGTCCATGAATGAAGCCCACTCCTTGATCGCGGGATCGTCCTTCCAGGTTGGATCAGTGGGGTCCTTGAGATAATTGGTCGACAGAATGCCCTTGGCGTTTTCAAGTCCAGCGGGCCGCAGCACGGAGCCCACCGAGTTCGAAATGCTCGCGAGGAGCTGAACCGGCTTCCACCCGATCTCAGCTGCCTTTCTGATCGCCTGTGCGGCGAACTTCGGGGAGGTCTCATTAAAAAAGATGTCGGCGCGCGAGGTTTTGAGCGTAACAACCTGCGAGTCGACAGTTGGCTCCGAAGGATCGTAGGGGAGTTCTGCTACGATCATGCGCTTTGCGGCCTCGGCACCAAGGCCATCTTTGAGGCCTTTGACGTAGTCGCGACCCGAGTCGTCGTTCTGGTAGAGAATTCCGATCTTGCCCTGCGGTATGTTCTGCAGGATGTATTTTGCATAGATCCGCCCCTCGGTCTGATAGGTCGGCTGCCAGCCCATAGTCCATGGAAAGCTCTTCCAATCGCCAAACTGGGTGGCGCCCGTAGCAACGAAGAGCTGTGGCACCTTCTTTTGATTCATGTATTGCCGAATGGCATTGTTGGTCGGTGTACCGAGACTCTGGAAGATGAGCAGCACTTCATCGCTCTCTACCAGTTTGCGTGCTTGCTCCACAGTCTTGGGCGGGCTGAACGCATCGTCGTAAGAAATAAAGTTGATCCTTCTTCCGTTGATGCCGCCCTCGTCGTTGATTTTCTTGAAAAAAGCCGCCTCCGCCCGGCCTATCAGCGCGTAGGCCGACAACGGACCGCTGTAGGGCATGATGTTGCCGATTTTGATTTCGTTGTCGCTGGCGCCGGGGTCGTATTTCTTCTCCGCCGCTACTGGCTCCGTGCCAACACAAAGGACAAGCAGAATTGCCAGTAGAATCCCCCGCGTCTGGGACATGTTGGCCTCCCTGTGTGTCGTCGGCTGCTTGCCGATCATAAGGCAGTCTAAGGTTTGCGCCGCGAACTTGTCTAGCTAGACCGACTTCCGTTCTTGGCCCTTCGCGTCATTTCGCGAGCGCGTAACAATCAGGTGCTTTCAGGTAAAAGCGGACAACAAACAGCAGGCAGGGCCGGCTGGCTCAGTCGAGAATGACCCTTTGCAGAAGTCGGGCTACCAGAAGTACCGCGCACAACGCCGCATTGGTGTGCGGCGGCGCGGTTCGCTTTCCATCCTGAGGGGCCGTCCATGAGGAGCCCGATTTGATCTCTGTCAAAATGGCAAGTGGATTTTATGCTTTGCGAGTCCTTTGGTGCCGTCATGACGACAGTCCGCCATATCTTGGAAGAGAAGGGTCATCGGGTCTGGTCTCTCCATCCCAGCGATAAAGTCTACGACGCAATTAAGATGATGGCCGACAAGGACGTTGGCTCGCTGGTCGTGTTGGACGGCAGCAAAATAGCCGGCATCGTCACCGAGCGGCACTACGCACGCAACGTCTTCTTGAAGGGGCGCGCGTCGCCACAGACGCGAGTCGACGAAATCATGGAACGCAACGTCGTGTGCGTTGCGCCCGACCAATCAATCGAAGACTGCATGGCGCTCATGACTACAAAGCGCGTCCGCCATCTGCCGGTGATTGAACATGGCGAGCTTCTTGGGATCGTTTCGATCGGTGATCTGGTCAAGAGTATTATCAGCGACCGGGAATTTGTGATCGAGCAGTTGGAGCACTATATCCGCGGCAGCGGCCGATGATTCTAAGCTGAATTGATCCATTCCGCCGATCCAGTCGAATCCTCCGGTGGAGAGCGATTGCCGTCGGCTTCGGATTTTGCGTCGCGGCTCAGTAAGGGTGCCTCACATTGGCGGTGCGCTGCATAGCTGCGCCGCGCTCAATTCGGGCTTTGCGGACGCTGCATTGCAACAGGCGCCGTCTTTAGGGAAAGCCTCGTCAAACCGAATGAAATGATTTAAACTTTCCATGAAACGCCTACTTGGGCGTCTGGCGTTGAATTGCGCTCCCGTCGCGGTATGGGGAGTGCCCGATGATCAAGTTTCTGCAACACGTGCGTGGTTGGACATTCGGTCCGGACACCGTTGGTGTAGTGACTGTCGTTATCAACGACGCGTGGCAGTTCCCAAAAACTTACAAGGCCGATAGTTCTCCGCCTCACGCGATGAAGCCGCGCGCGAGATCCTTGCTGGACACATTGTTGAGACGGCCTCGCTCTATGAGTGCCATTAGCGTCCGTCTGCGCGAGAGCGCCACTTGGCCCGTGTGATTTCGAGGCTACGCGATAGCTTGGGAGACAGCGTATGTCAGATAGAACAACAGCAGAAGTGTCAGAAGCCGAGATCGCGGTCCACTGGCAGGAAGAGAACTACGTCAACCCGCCAGAGAGATTTGTCGCGCAGGCCAACCTGACAGACAAAACGGTCTTTGATCGCTTCAGTCTCGACAACGTCCCGGAGTGCTTCAAAGAGTACGCCGATCTTCTTGACTGGTACCGGCCCTGGGACGTCGCACTTGATACGAGCAATCCGCCGTTCTGGCGATGGTTTGTCGGCGGCAGGATCAACGCCAGTTACAACTGCGTCGATCGCCATCTCACCAAGTACAAGAACAAGACGGCGATCCACTTCGTCCCTGAGCTAGAGCACGAAGCGATCCAGCACGTCACCTACCAGGAGCTCTATGTTCGCATAAACGAGGTCGCTGCATTGTTGCGCGAAGGCTGCGGTCTAGAGAGTGGCGACCGGGTGACGTTGCACATGCCCATGGTGCCAGAGCTTCCGATCACGATGCTCGCCTGCGCCAGGCTCGGGGTCATTCACTCGCAAGTCTTTAGCGGCTTCAGCGGGAAGGCCACGGCAGATCGCATCGTCGATTCCGAAAGTCGTGTGCTGATCACAATGGACGCCTATTACCGTGGCGGCCAACTTCTCGATCACAAGGAGAAAGCCGACGTCGCAGTCAGCGAGGCAGAGAAGGAAGGCGTCAAGGTCGAGAAGGTGCTCGTGTGGCAGAGATACCCAGGGCGATATTCAAGCAAAACGCCGCTGGTCGGGGGCCGCGATTTCGTCATGAACGAGATGTTGTCGGCCTATCGACAGCGCCGGGTCGACGCTGTGGAAATGCGTGCGGAAGATCCGCTGTTCCTGATGTACACCAGCGGCACAACCGGGAGGCCGAAGGGATGTCAGCACAGCACCGGTGGATATCTGTCCTACGTCGCGGGAACGTCGAAGTACATTCAGGACATCCATCCGGAGGATGTCTACTGGTGCATGGCCGATATCGGCTGGATCACGGGCCACTCCTACATCGTCTATGGGCCACTGGCGCTCGCCGCCTCATCGGTGGTGTACGAGGGGCTTCCAACCTATCCCGACGCGGGGCGTCCGTGGCGCATCGCCGAAGAACTCGACGTCAACATCTTTCACACCTCACCGACAGCGATACGCGCGCTTCGGCGCGCCGGGCCGGACGAGCCGCTAAAGTACAATCACCACTTTAAGCATATGACCACTGTGGGCGAGCCCATCGAACCGGCCGTGTGGAAGTGGTACCACGAGGTCGTTGGCAAGGGCGAGGCGGTCATCGTCGACACCTGGTGGCAAACGGAGAACGGCGGTTTTCTGTGCAGCACGGTACCGGCTCTCTACCCGATGAAGCCGGGAAGCGCAGGGCCGGGCGTGCCCGGCATTCATCCGATCATCTATGACGAGGCAGGCACCGAGATTCCACCGCGCTCTGGCCGTGCCGGAAACATCTGCATCCAGAACCCCTGGCCGGGCTCATTTCAGACGATTTGGAAAGACCCCGATCGCTTCGTCCAACAGTACTACGCGCGCTACTGCAAGGACCGAACGAGCCGCAACTGGCGCGATTGGCCGTACATGGCCGGCGACGGCGCGCTGCAGGCGGCCGATGGGTATTATCGCATCCTGGGTCGAATCGACGACGTCATCAACGTGGCCGGGCATCGGCTTGGGACCAAGGAGATCGAGTCCGCCAGCCTGCTTGTTGAGGAGATCGCCGAGGCGGCAGTGGTTCCTGCCAGGGACGAAATCAAAGGCAAGGTCCCTGATCTCTACGTATCGCTAAAGCCTGGACTCGCCCCCGGCGAGGACATCCGCAAGCGAGTGGAAGACTCCGTGATCCGTGAGATAGGGGCGATAGCTCGTCCGCGCCGTGTCGTGATTGTCCCTGATATGCCAAAGACCCGTTCCGGGAAGATCATGCGCCGCGTTCTCGGAGCGATTTCGAACAACGAGGATGCCGGCGACATCTCGACGTTGGCCAATCCCGAGATCGTTGATGAGATTCGAAAGATGAAACCCTAGTCCGCGGTCTTCGCGGCCTGTCCCGCGAAACGCGTCGGACGGAACACGGGAGGAGCCCATGGCAACAAATGAAGTCGTGGAGTGCATCCGGCCGTTGCTGGCAAGGTTCTCCGAGAATGAAGAAACCGTCCGCCGGTTAGTGGCGATGGACGAAAGCTTCGATGCGCTTTGTCACCAGTACCGCCACGTCATCGACCTCCTTGAGAGCTGCAAGGCGGACGTTGGTCACGAGGCGGAGGTTGAGCAGTTCGAGCAGCGCCGGGCTCGGCTGGAAGAACAACTGCTAACGCGCATTGAAGGATATCAGCCGCAGTAGCCGTAATCCCACGAAGCGCGGAGCGCGAAGCAGTCGTGGATAGAGAGAGCTGAGTGCTCGCCGAGCTATCGGGGCGCAGGCACCTTTCAGCAAAGGGAGCCTGCAGCGCAAAGAAGAAGTGAAAAGCACCAAACTCTTGTTTGGGCTCCTGTAGTGCGGAGGACATCCATGAGTACATTCAACAACACAAGTGCGCCGCAGGTGAAGCTTTTATGGATCGCGGTTGCTCTTCTGGGTGCCGTGGCATTTGCGATCGTGGCGCTCAATCGTGGTGAAGCGGTCAACGCCGCGTGGTTGGTCGTCGCCGCGACTTGCATCTATCTTATCGCCTATCGGTTTTATGGGTTGTTCGTCGCCAACCGCGCGCTCGGGGTCGACGGTACGCGGCAGACGCCTGCCGCTCGCCACAATGACGGTCTCGATTACGTCCCGACCAATCAGTACGTGCTCTACGGCCATCATTTCGCGGCGATCGCCGGCGCGGGTCCACTGGTTGGTCCAGTGCTTGCCGCGCAAATGGGCTATCTGCCGGGCACGCTCTGGATCCTCGCCGGCGCGGTGTTTGGCGGTGCGGTCCAGGACATGACCGTGCTGTTTCTATCGACGCGGCGCGATGGTCGTTCGCTCGGCGACATCGTGCGCGCCGAGATGGGACCGGTGGCTGGCACCATCGCCGGTGTCGGCATTCTCCTGATCTGCGTCATCGTACTTGCGGTCCTCGCTCTCGTTGTCGATAAGGCTCTGATCGGCAGTCCGTGGGGAACTTTCGCGGTGTTCTGCTCGATTCCGATCGCGCTTCTGATGGGGGTCTACAGTCGGTTTATCCGCCCGGGCAGGGTCGGCGAAATGTCGCTACTCGGCTGCATATTGCTTCTCGCGGCGCTGATCTATGGCAAGACCGTGTCCGAGACGCCTTCGCTCGCCGCGTATTTCGATCTGAGCGGGGAGACCCTCGCGCTGATCATCATCGGATACGGCTTCGTCGCATCCGTGCTGCCGGTCTGGCTGCTTCTGGCTCCGCGCGATTACCTTTCGACATTCCTTAAGGTCGGCACCATCGCGCTGCTCGCCATTGGCATCATCATCGTTCGTCCCGATCTCCAGATGCCGGCCGTCACCAAGTTCATCGACGGCAGCGGACCAGTTTGGGCTGGCAGCCTGTTCCCGTTCCTGTTCATTACCATCGCCTGCGGCGCAGTTTCAGGATGGCATTCACTCATTTCGTCGGGGACGACGCCGAAGATGATCGAGAACGAAACACAGATCGCATTCATCGGCTACGGCGCAATGCTGATGGAATCCTTCGTCGCCATAATGGCTATGATCGGCGCCAGTATCATCCATCCAGGCGTCTATTTTGCGATGAACAGTTCAGCGGGACTGATCGGCACTACGGCCGAGCAAGCGGCACAGGTAATCTCGGCATGGGGGTTCACGGTAACCCCGGATGATATCACCCAGGTGGCAAAGGACGTCGGAGAGACCTCGATCATGTCGCGCACCGGCGGCGCACCAACGCTCGCCGTCGGCATGGCCCAAATCCTGTCGTCGTTCCTTGGCGGCCGTACCCTGATGGGCATCTGGTACCACTTCGCAATTCTCTTCGAGGCCCTGTTCATCCTCACGACAGTCGATGCCGGAACGCGCGTGCTCCGGTTCATGATTCAGGATCTCATCGGCAACGTTGTTCCAGCCTTCAAGGAGACTTCGTCCTGGACCAACAATATTATCGGTTCGGCGCTTTCCTGCGCACTCTGGGGCTACTTTCTCTACGTTGGAGTGATCGATCCATTGGGGGGTATCTGGACGCTATGGCCTCTGTTCGGGACCGCCAACCAGATGCTGGCGGCAATCGCGTTGACGGTGTGCACCGTCGTCCTATTCAAGATGAAACGCGAGCGGTTTGCGTGGGTCACGATTGTGCCCGCCACGTGGCTCGTGGTCTGCACGACTACCGCGGGGCTCGAGAAGGTGCTCAGCCCCGATCCAAATGTGGGGTTCATCGGCCACGCACTCAAATACGGCGATGCGATCGCAGCGGGTCAGTTGTTGGCACCTGCAAAGACGCTTGGCGAGATGAGCCGGATCGTCTTCAACGACTACATCGATGCAACGCTGGCAGCTGTGTTCGTGCTGGTGGTCGTTGCGACAGTAATCTATGGCCTGATCAATATCCGGCGAGCGCTGGGCAATCCGCAGCCGACCGCATCGGAGATTGGGCTCGCTGGAGTAACCGCGGGAGGTGGCCATGCCTGACCTGCACGACTTGTTCGAGCAATCCGCCAGCGCGGTCCGGGCCGCCCGTTATTGGAGCACGCGCACTGCGCGTCTGATGATCGGCGTTCCCGATTACGAGACATACGTCGCGCATCGGCAGGCGAAGCATCCGGACCAGCCAATCATGACGTATGTGGAGTTCTTCCGCGAACGCCAGCAGGCGCGCTATGCCGTCGGGAAAGGTCGCTTTAGAGGCTGCTGCTGAAAGCCAATCCTGGCTCTGCAGCTGACTGCAAGCGGCCAGATAGCTGAGGGCCCAAACGCGCAGGCCAAAAGTGAAGATTAGTGTGATGATCAATAGCTTTAGGGACGGCCAGAAACCTTGATTAGCTAGCAGCTCTAAAATCGGCATCTCGCGCAGTTCTTTTGTGTTCATCACATAAAAGTAGGGCGCGACGAATCCCGCCACTGCAAAAGCCGCCGCCAAGTTGTTCAGAAACGTCGCATTGAGTTTCTGCCGCTCGTTTCTTGCCGCTTTTCCCATAGTGTCCCCCGTTGCCACATCGGTTAGAATCGCTTCGACGTGATCAGTTGAGCCGCTATTTACCCCTCTGCTTACGCCGCTTGGCTGGTTTCGGGTTGAAGCGCCCTCCAGATGGTGCCGACGCCACAGCCATATTCCTCGGCAAGCTCGGGGATCGTCTTCCCGGCAGCATAGAACTCGGCGATCTTGCGCTTATGGCCGTCATCAAGACGCTCCGGACGCCCAAACTTCTTGCCCTGGCGCTTGGCCCGCTCGAGAACTGACAAGGCCGAGGCTGAGCTCACTACGGAAGGGCTCGATCGTGTCGTCGGTGGCAAGGGCAAGGCTACTCACCAAACGCACATCGCCTCTCCGGGCCGAATGAAACTTGTGATACGGCGTTAGCCCGGTTTGGATCTAATTCCTGTGTCACCTTCAAACCCAAGGAGTTCGACATGGCTAACCGCCAGCAGAGAGGGAATCGGGAGGCCAAGAAGCCTAAAAAAGAGAAGATCAAGGTCATTGCCGCCGCGCTAAGCCAAAAGGCCTCGGCATGGCAGCCGACCTTGGCTTCCGGCAAAAAGAAATAGCTAGCGTCGTCTGATGCCTTGTCCGGAAGGCCGCCTGGTCTCGTCCGCACCAGCGGCGCTGCCGTGCGGACTGTACACGATAGCTGTTGCAGCAGGTTGGTCGCCCCAGCTCCTAGACGCACCGCCGCGGGGCCGGCGGCCTTACTTCGAGGCTTTGGTGATTTTGTGCTCCAAGTGGCCGGTCTCATGATCACGGCGGAGCTGGCTCAACGATGTCTCGTTCAGCTTAAGTAGAACCTCGCTGAGCTTCTCGGTGTCAGGAAAGCCAGCCGCGAAACTCTGGCCGTACACCTTGCGCAACGTGCGAATGAGGGTGTTTCCGTGTTTGGCGCTGATTTGTCCGTCCGTGTTGCGGTGGCGATTGTCGAGAGTTGCCTTGCTCATGCTGCCCTCCATTGTGCCCGCGCCGACAGCATCCACCTGCCGAGACCAAATCGCAACAACGCGTGCTCGGGAAGTGGTAGCGGGCGATTGGCTCAAGGCGTGCTTGCTTAACTCGTCCCGCCTCCGTCAAATGCGACCACGGACACCTAAAGCATATTTCTCGAGGTATTAGGTCAACCTTACTGACGCACTGCTAAGCTCGTTAGACCACCAGTCGCGCAGCCGCAGCGTCCGCTCTTGCTTTCACGACGCTGGGCCAGAGGGCAATCGGATGCATTGCATCACGGTATGGTCCACGCTAGAGCAGCTGCGACTTTTAGAGGTAGACACATGTCATATGCCTATAAGCTGAATGAAGACGTTCGCCACCAGCCCCAAGGTCCACAAGGACGTGCCGCAACTGATCCACAAATGATTTACACCATCGTTCAACTTATGCCCATCGAGGCAGACGGACGTCTTAGATACCGCATCAAGTGCAAGTCAGAGAATATCGAGCGAGTCGTTACGGAAGATCAGCTTTCGTATTCTCAGTAATTTAGCGCGCTTGCTGACGGTAGGAGTCTGGTCGTTCTGAATGATCGAGAAAATATCCTGAGGGCGCCTCGCGAGAAGCCGCTCAAAACGTGCGAGGTCATGAAACGCGCCAATGTCGTGAATGAAGAAGTTTGCCAAGCCCTCTTGTTGAAAATTCGAGACTGAGGCTTGGTGAAGTTCGATATCCACAAAGGGCGATGGCTCATCGGATGATTCGTGAAATCGCGGCGACCGTCCAGCGTCGATCCCAGAAGACTCACTGTGGCGGTTAGGAACACCCTCAGATTTGAAGGATCGAGCGTCTCGCAGCACCTGGCCGGAATGCGGTCCTTTTGACGCGATCGTCGTGACCGCAGCGCTCGGCGAGGTGCCGCCGTCACTGATTGAGCAGCTCAAAGTGGGGGGCCGACTGGTGATGCCGGTGGGCTCAGCTTACACGACCCAGACCCTCACTGTGGTCGAAAAGACTGGCCCTGGCGAGACGGCCAAGCGCGCCGTCGGCCTTGTGCGCTTTGTGCCCTTTACGCGTTCAAAAGATTGAAAGCCAATCAACGTTCAGTTCTGGAGCACGCGCTTGTGGGCCAGATGACCAAAGCCTTGCGGGAATGCACTTTGGAGAGCAGCAGCTTTTGGCGCGCGGCGGACATTGGTCGAGCGCCTGCTGCACAAGAAGAACGGGTCCGCCTCACGCGCAGACGATGGAACCAGGGTTCAGCTCGCGTTGTTTGCCGCCCGCCGGGCCGACTCGTCACCTCAATATGGCGGTATATGGCGGTCGAGAAGTCCTCGTATACATAAGTATAGTCGTCACAAGACATAATTCCTGATCAATCATTGGCCACCGTGAGGCCGGGTTCGACCCCCCGTGCACCGTCAACGATCGCTGGCGCTTGCCGCTCCGGGCCGGGGGACAACCGCGCTACCCGGCGCGAGAAACAAGTCGATTTGATCTATCGCTCTTCAGCAAGAGTCGATTATGCAACATCCGGTTCAAGTGCCGTCGGCCGCGGTGGATTTAAATGAGCGCAAGCACCCCGAGGAGGCGCTACGTGAGAGCGAGGAGCGCTTTCGCACCTTGGTGCAATTCTCGTTCGATGTGTACTGGGAAACCGACGCGCATCATCGCTTCATTCGCCAGGAGTTCGCTGAGACGCTTTCCCAGCCGCCGGTCGCCGAGATTGGCAGGACGCGGTGGGAAGTGTCTTATCTGGAGCCTGATGCAGAGGGCTGGCGCAAGCACCGGAAGACGCTGGATGCCCACCTTCCATTCCGTGATTTCGAGCACGCGCGGCCGACTCCCGATGGCGGCAAGCGCTACACGTCCGTCTCCGGGCTGCCCGTGTTTGACGAGACGGGGCGCTTCATGGGCTACCGCGGTGTCGGGCGCTACATCACGGAGCGCAAGCGCGCCGAACAGGCGCTGCGCGAGAGCGAGGCCCGTTACCGGACCTTCGTGGACCACGCGACAGACACGTTCATGCTCCATGATGAAGACGGTCGTGTTCTCGACGTGAACCGAAATGCTTGCGAAAGCCTGGGCTACAGCCGGGACGAACTGATTGGGGCTGTTCCGTTCTTCTTCAATCTGGATATGGATGAAGCGAGCTGGCGGGTCAACCGCGAGCGCCTCAAGGCCGGCGGCATCGCTACGCTTGAGAGCCGCTATCGCCGAACGGACGGCACCGTGTTTCCCGTTGAAGTCCGCATGCGAGAATTCTGTGAAGGCGGCCAGCGACAGATCATTTGTCTGAGCCGTGACATCACCGAGCGTAAAAGAGCCGCCGAGACCTTCCGGGAGATGCAGGCGGAACTGACACACGCCAATCGCGCGGCGGCCATGGGACAGGTCACGGCTTCGGTGACACACGAATTGAGCCAACCCATTACCGCGATGCTCTGTAACGCCGAGGCCGCACTGAACTGGCTAGGATCGCAAGCTCCGAATCTCGAAAAAGCGCGGCGGGCGCTCGCATCCATTGTCGCGGATGCCAAGCGGGGCGGCGAGATCATCGGCTGGATCCGTTCCCTCATCAAGAAGACGCCGGCGCCGAAAGGGAGCCTCGATGTCAACGGTGTCATCCTGGACGTGATCACGATAGTCCGGAGCGAACTGATTAAACACGGTGTCTTGCTCCAGACCGACCTCGCGCCGGGCTTGCCGCTCGTGGAGGGCTATCGCGTCCAGCTGCAACAGGTTGTTCTCAATCTGATCCTCAACGCGATCGAGGCAATGAACGGCCACGAGCAGGGGGGACGGGAGCTGCGGATCAGCACGGCCGCAGATGCCTCAAATGTCGTTGTTGTCACCGTGCGAGACAACGGTCCTGGACTCGACGCGGCAATGGTCGACCGCTTGTTCGAGCCCTTCTACACCACCAAGCCGGAGGGGATCGGCATGGGCCTGTCTATCTGCCATTCGATCATCGAAGCGCATGGAGGAGGGCTTTGGGCCGGCGCGAACGAGCCACGGGGCGCGGTGTTTCAGTTCAATCTTCCCGCGGGACAGGGTGATCCACGTCGCATGTCTTGACGGGGGGCTCCGCCGACCGGCGCCGACAGCCTCAAATGTATCCTCGGCCACGTGGGATGCCCGCTGTTGGGCGCAAAGCGGACTCTTGAAAAATGATCGACCGTTAATGGGCCATTTGATCCAAGTCAGCGCCCAGTACTGTCAATCCAGCTCAGCCTTTGACAGCGCCGAAAGAAAGACCGCGCGCGAGATAGCGTTGCACAAAGAAATAGAGGATCACCGGTGGAACGATTCCGATCAGCGTATTGACTGCCGCTATGTTGAAATCGACGCCCCGGGTCGAACGCGAGGCAAGCACCAGCGCCGAGAAGGTCGTCGCGCTTTGAGACGTGAGCGCCGACGCAAAAAGCGCTTCGTTCCATGTGAAGGCAAAAACCAGCACGGCGGTAACGATAAGGCCGTCCACGGAAAGTGGCAGCGAGATTTTCCAGAATATCTGCCAGGGCGTGGCGCCTTCGACCTTTGCCGCGTCCTCGATCTCGGTGCTGACGTCGCGGAATATGTCACGCATGATGACGACGGCGAAGGCGAGATTGAAGGCGGAATAGCAGAGGATCAGCCCGATCCACGTATCTACCAGCCTGAGAGAGACCATGAGCAGGTAGAACGGTACGAGCACCACAGCGGGCGGCAGCACGCGCTGCGAGAGGAACCATAGTGCAATGTCGCCCGACCGAATCGGAAACTGAAAGCGGGCAAGCGCATAGGCGGCCGGTACGCCGAGGATCAGGGCAAAGACGGTAGTGCCGACGCTAACAACGACACTGCTGATGAAGGCATTGATTGCCTGCGGGTCGGAAAGGACATTGCGCCAGGAATCGAGTGTCGGCTCAAAATTGAGGAAAGGAATGAAGGCATGGGGCTCGAAGGTTGCGGTGCTCGTTTTGATTGAGTTGATAGAAGCCCACAGGAAGGGCAGCAGCGTGATTACGGCCGCAAGCGCCAGAAGCGTATAGACGACCACCTTGGAAATCAGGCTTGCCCTGAGCCACAGAATTTTGGTCATGCTCTTGCCCTCCGTGGGAAACTCATTGCCTTTCAGCCTAGCCGCTTGCGCATTTGTTTGAAGAACACAGTGATGAGTGCCGCCACCATGATGAGGAAGATGATGCCCATCGCCGAGCCTTGGCCGAAGTTGAAAAACTGGACTGTGGTCAGATAGTCCATCGCACTGAAGACCTCCGTGCTCGTGCCCGGACCGCCCGTGGTCAGCGCATAGGGGATCGCGAACACCTTCAGGCCTTCGATGATCCGAAGCAGGATGGCGATCGTCGTCACCGGCCATGCAAGCGGGATCCCGAGTCGCCACATGACCTGCCAATGATTCCGGGCATCGAGGATCGCGGCATCATAGAGATCGCTCGAAATGCTGCTCAGCCCCGCCAGCACGATGATGAACACGAAGGATGTCCAGCGCCAGATATCGAGCAGTATAGCCGCAGCAATTCCGCCGGATGGCGTCGAAAGCCAGGGTACTTCGATGCCCGCGAGTTCCAGCACGGCCGTGACCAGTCCCCCCTGGGAACTGAAAAGCGTCACGCCGAGATAGCCGATGGCCACCTCCATCGTGAAGAGAGGCATGCCAATGATGGTACGAAAGCCGCGCGCCCAGGGCGCACCGAGATTGACCAGCCATGCTGCAATAAAGCCTAGGACAACTTCGACCGGCACCGAGACCGCTACGTAAATGGCGGTGACGATGATGCTATGCCAGAAGCGGTCAGAGGCGAGCACGTCGGCATAGTTCTGCAAGCCGATATAGCCGGTGATCCCCATCCCGAGCACATAATTCGCGAAGCTGTAGCGGATGACGAATATGAGCGGCGCGAACGTGAACGCGACGACCCACAGCACTGCAGGGAGGAGAAGAACATATTTGAAGACCGCGCCGTACTCGGCCGGCCTTCCATGCATCGCTTTCATCGAATGCCCCAGTCGCCGAACGTAGCCCGCGCTCTCCGGTGCGCAAAGGATCAGCGGCGCGCCGCGTTTCCGGGTCGGCGCGAGCGGCGCCGCGAAATCTGACTCCTCACGGTAGCCGGCAGCGGCTTCCGACGGTATCTATCACGCGAACGAGGCCTGGTAGAGCGCCTTCTGCTTTTCGCGTCCGTAGCGCTCCGTAATCTTCTCCCAGGCAGCAGCAGTAGCATCGAGTGCCGCCTTCGGCTGCATCTGGCCACCCAGGACCGCCGAGATGTTGACATCGAGCTCGTGCCAATATTCGGCTGTTCCCGGAATGCGCAGATATTCCTCCTGCACCGGCGCGCTCAGGACCGAATAGTAGCCCTTCAGATATTCGACGACGTCATCGGGATCCCAGTTCTGCGCCTTGAACTCGTCCAGACTCGCGGTACCAACAGGTGGCAGA
The DNA here is from genome assembly GCF_024199885.1 of Bradyrhizobium sp. CCGUVB23. Classification (NCBI taxonomy): domain Bacteria; kingdom Pseudomonadati; phylum Pseudomonadota; class Alphaproteobacteria; order Hyphomicrobiales; family Nitrobacteraceae; genus Bradyrhizobium; species Bradyrhizobium sp. CCGUVB23. The sequence goes on along the minus strand of NZ_JANADQ010000001.1, from coordinate 745,586 downwards.
TACTCGAACTTCATGCCCGGCTGCACGCCGGTCCAGCCGTTTGCGGAATTGAAGAAGGCATTCTTCTTGTTGGCCATAAAGGCCAGGAAATCGTAGGTCGCCTCGCGCTTCTTGGAATTGCGGGAGATGACGCAATGCCAAGAGCCGCCATTGGAGTTGCCGACCTGGTTGAACTCGTATTTTTTCCATTGACCGGTGATCGGGTTGAAGGCCTCGGTCGTGCCGGGGATACCGGCCGCACCTACCTTGCCTTTCACCTTCGATGTCTTGGGATCCTGGGCAAGCGTCGGCAGGTCACCCCAGGTCGGCTCCATCGCCGAATGACCGGCGAGGAAAAGATTCCAACCCTGCCCAAGTGTCCAGCTTATCTCTTCACGCGGACCGGCGCCGGCAAGCTTGATGTAATCCTCTAGCGCTCTGAGGTGCCCTTCCGAATTGATGAGGGGCTTCATGTTCTGCGGATTGAAGAAATAATACTTGTTGTCAGGCGAGATGACATATGGTGCCGACAGGGACAGGAAATGAAAAAATCCCTGCTCGTTTACCTTGGCGTGTAGCGCCAGGCCCCAGTCATTGCCGCCATCCTTGTTCCAGTCCCAGCCGGTGAAGAATTCGGCGGCGTCGTGCAACTCCTTCATCGTCTTGGGCGGGCTCGGTAGCTCATAACCGTACTTGGCCTTGAACTTTTCGTTGTTCTGGCCGTCGGCGAAAATATCCTTGCGGAAGTACAGCGCCTGCGCGTCCCCATCGAAGAGCACGCCGTAGAGCTTGCCGTTCCATTCATAGAGCTTGCGCATGGACGGCAACCAATGGTCGGGATCCCAATATGGATAACGCGGATCGGCCAGGAAGCTGTCGATCTCGATGATATACGGTGTCTCAGGTACGAAGAAGTCGCCATAGAACCACGCGCCGGTCATATAGGTGTCATAGCGGCCAAGGCCGCTCGCAAGATCCGAGAAAATCTGCTGGTGAAGCGTCTCGATCGGCACTTCAGCGACATTTACCTTGCCGCCGGTTTCCTCCTCCCAGTGCGGCACGTGATATTTCAGGCCGTCGCCTACCGTCGCTTTGAGCACCATCACATTGATGGTCGTCCCTTTGAAGGGCTTGGTTTTGAGGAAATCGATACGCTCCTTCGTGATCGGCGACTCATATGGCACCTCGGGCGCCGACTCCACCAGGTTCGCCGCCCGCGCCGGGGCTGTCAGCCTTGTCAGCACCGCAAGCGAAAGGCCAAGCTGCAATCCACCCAGGACGAACTCGCGTCGGCCGATTTTTCCTTTCAAATACCCATGAACTAGATGTTCAAGCTTCTCGACGTCTCCTCCACTCGGCATTTTCTCCTCCTCTTGCCATTGCGGGCGTCAAACATGCGATCCAAGGCGCGGACGCGGGTCTTATGCTGCTGGCAAAAAATGGAAATGAAGACTTGGCCAAGACCTCCGATCCGCGATCAACGCAAAGGGTCAGGCGGTCGTAAGCGAGACGACCGGAGCGCAACCTTCGGCATTCAATTTAGTCCCGGCATCCCGGAGGGGTCAACACGGGAAAGTGGCGCAGTAACGAGGCTTTCCTTGCGCGGGAGAGCGTCATGGACAGTCGCGGCGGCTATGTGTATCAAATCGTCTCAACAGCCGGTTCTAATGTGCTCCCGCGGCCTCCGACCGCCCTGCAGAAAGGCACACGGGGAACAATGGCAAGGGTGGAGCTCAGACGCGTATCGAAGCGCTTCGGCGACATCTCCGCGGTGGAGGATTTCTCGCTCGGCACCTCGGATGGTGAGTTTATCGTCCTTGTCGGGCCTTCCGGATGCGGAAAGACGTCCACCATGCGCATGATCGCCGGCCTCGAAGCCGTCAGCGAGGGGCATATCCTGTTCGATGATAGGGACGTTACCGATCAGCTTCCGCGCGATCGGGACGTCGCCATGGTCTTCCAGAATTACGCGCTTTTCCCGCATCTCAACGTCTTCTCCAACCTCGCTTTCGGACTGCAGCTTCGCAAGGTGCCGAAAACGGAGATCGAGACCCGAGTGAAGGATGTCTCGCGCCTGCTCGGCATCCAGGAGCTTCTCGAACGTCGTCCCAGGGAACTTTCCGGCGGGCAGCGCCAGCGCGTGGCACTCGGTCGCGCCATCATGCGCGAGCCGAGGGTATTCCTGATGGATGAACCGCTCTCGAATCTGGATGCGGCCCTGCGCATGGAGATGCGCGCCGAAATCATCAAGTTGCAGGAGCGTCTCGGCATCACGACCTTCTATGTCACCCATGATCAGGTCGAAGCATTGAGCATGGGTGATCGGATCGTTGTGATGCGCGGCGGCAAGCTGCAGCAGGTCGGAACGCCGATGGAGCTCTACGAGCAGCCGGCAAATTCTTACGTGGCTGGCTTCATCGGCAGTCCGCCCATGAATTTCCTCGAGGCGGTCGCAAACGGCAACGGGATAACGCTCACAACGCTGAGTGCGACGGTTGAGCTTGCCGGTCGGCTATTCGCTGCAACGCAGCGATCAAGCGCCCGCGACCTCCTGCTGGGCATACGACCAGAACACGTCTCGCTTTCCGACCGCCCGGCCAGCGACGGAGTCTATAATCTGGACGCAACCGTCGATACCGTCGAGCCGCTCGGCCACACCATTCTGGTGAGAACGCGGCTGCCCTCGCAGCAGGTTCTCAACGTGCTCGTGACCGGAAAGATCTCCTGGCGCGAAGGCGACAAGGTGTACCTGGTCATGCGCCCGGAGCACATGTACCTGTTCGACAGGCCTGCCGACCGGCTCCTGTGTGGTCTTCCCGGCTGAGCGATAGAAGTCTACGGATCCGCCGCTTCCACTCACAACGCTCAACACAATCAAACCGACAAAGAAGGAGAAAGCGATCCATGCCCGTGACTGAGAAGACACTGGACCGCAAGCTCGCCCAGATCCGTGCGGGGCAATATGTGCCGTCCGATTTCATCATCGCGGATGCTAAGGACGGTGATATGGGCTTCGGCGCGGGTGCGCCGGGGCCGGTCTATGATCAAGACAATCAGCCGACGGACCGCATGTGCACCCTTGCCGACTACCGTGCCGGCATGCGCGACATGGTCAGATCGGGTCTCGTCGACATCATGCTGACTTCCGTTTCATCGGCGGAGGCGCTGCGCGCGAATGGCACCTATGCCGATACCCCTGTTACGCCAGCCGTGCGGCTGAATGACACCACCGACATCTGGAGCCTGCGCGGCGGCGCATACAGAACGCTGCAAGCCCGGCCCTTTCGTACGGCCCGGCTCAAGCACGCGCGCACTGTCGCAGATCTCGGGCTTTATTCCGTCACCTTCTATAACGACATCGACCGAGACGTTGCCACCCTCGAAGCTTATGCCGTCTTTCGGGAGGAGGCAGAAGCGGTCGGAATGCGGCATTTCCTTGAAGTCTTCAATCCCACCTTCGCAATCGACACGGGCGGCGTCGATCTCGGCTTCTACGTGAACGATGCGATCGCTCGCGCTCTTGCCGGCGTTGCTTTGGCCGAACGGCCTCTCTTCCTGAAAATGAGCTATAACGGACCGAGCGCTATGGAAGAACTCGCCTCCTTCGACCCGCAGAACCTCGTCGTCGGCATTCTCGGCGGTGCGGCAGGGACCACGCGCGACACGATGGAGCTGGTCGCACAGGCAGAGCGCCACGGCGCGCGGGTCGCGCTCTTCGGACGCAAGATCTGGTATGCCGAATCGCCGACGGAGATCGTGCGCCTGATGCGCCGGGTCATCGAGCGCGAGGCCTCGCCGAGCGAGGCGGTGCGGCTCTATCACGATGTCCTCGCAAAAGCCGGCATTCGCGCAAGGCGACCACTCGATCAGGACAACGAAGTCACCGATCCCATCCTCAAAGCCGGAGCATGCTGAGTGGCGGCGCAAAAAGGCGTGGTGACAGCCGGCAGCTGGTGCTGCGACCATAACAAGCTCGTCGACCATTGGCCATCGGAAGACGGCCTTGCCACGATCATTGCCGAGGAGCGGCACGGCGGCGGCTCAGCCTGCAATATGGCCGTCAACCTTAAGAAGTTGGATCCCGATTTCCTCGTTGAAACAATCGGCATCATAGGCGACGACGAGGATGGCCAGCTGCTTCTTGCCGAGGCCGATACCCACGGCATCGAGCGTAGCAGCCTGCGCGTTGTCCCTGGCGGGCGCACGAACTACACTGACGCCTTCGCATCGCGCGCGACGGGGCGACGCACGCACCTCTTCTTTCCTGGTACCAATGATCTGCTGACGCCCGGTCTCTTCGACTTCTCGGGGACCCGGGCTTCCCACCTCCATCTCGGTCTTCCGGGGCTCTACCCCGGCATGGATGCGCCTTTCGCCGCCGAACCGAACGGCTGGGTGGCTGTCCTGAAGAAGGCGCGGGCCGCGGGTCTCCGTACCAACATGGAGCTCGCCTCTGTTGCGCCGGACACGATTGCCCGCCTCGTCCGGCCCTGCTTGCCGCTCCTCGACTTTCTCATCATCAACGATGTGGAGATCGGTGCGCTCGCCGGTATGACAACGGAAAGCGAGGGCAGCACAAACATCGCTGCATGCCGCCACGCGGCGCGCAAAGTGTTGGAGGCGGGAGCCATGGATCTCGTCGTCGTCCACTTCCCCGCTGGCGCAATTGCGCTCACCCGCTCTGGCGACGTACTCGCGAAGCCCTCGTTACGTGTACCGGCCGAGGAGATTGAAGGCGCAAACGGGGCTGGCGATGCCTTTGCCGCAGGCATTCTTTATGCCGTTCTGGAGGGCTGGACGCTTGCCGAAGCGCTGGCGCTCGCCCATGCTGTGGCTGCTGCGTCACTGCGCAGGGTTGGCACGACTGACGGCGTCCTGCACTGGCGGGAGTGCCTGGCGCTTGCCGATCGCTGGGGCTGGCGGGAGGAGATCGGCTGAGAAGGGACCTCAGGCCGTTTCGCGCGCCCTTGCCATCAATTCCGCGATCGCCTCGTTGAAGGGCTTCAGCGCGTTCTGCAGCGGATCGAATACGCGCCGACGAATCTCGGCATAGATAGCTATCCACTCCGGATCCGGCTCAACGACATGTTCGCCCCGTTCGATGCCGGCGAGTGCCGCATCCAGGTCCGGCCAAAGCCCGGCCGCGATGCCACCGAGGAGGGCCGCGCCCATGGCCGTCGCCTCTGGCTGGTCGATGACGACAATCGGAGCGCCGAATACGGCTGCTTTGATCGCAACGAGCAGCGGATTGCGCGAACTGCCGCCGATCAGGCGATACTCGCGCGGACGTCCCACCCCGGGAAGTGCCGCAAGCCCGTCCACCACGCAGCCTACCTGCAGGGCGATCCCCTCGAGTACCGCGCGGTAAACCACGCCGCGGCCGCTGCTCGCGGCAAGCCCGATAAAGGCGCCGCGCGCAGCGATGTCGGGTGCGGGCGGCGGCGCATACGCAAGATGCGGCAGGAAAACGACACCCGCGCTGCCCGGCCGTTCTGCGCGAGCCTCATCGATGAGTATCTCATGGGACACAGCGCCGAGAAGAGCTCGCAGCCACTCCACGGCGCCACCGGAACTGTTCATCGTTCCGCCGAGATAGGAGAGTGGCCGATGTGCGTCCACCGCGCCCTGAACATAGCCTCGTCGCACAATCTCCTGATCCTTCAACGGGCGTTCAGTCAGCATGAGCAGGGCCTCAGCCGTGCCGAGGCTGTCGAGGACCATGCCTGGGCGCGTGAGACCTGCCGCATAGGAGCCGACGAGATGGTCATGACCGCCGACCGCGACGATCGGCTTTCCGGCAAGCCCGGTCCGGTCGAGGATTTCACGACGAACGGGCCCAAGCGGAGAACCACTTGCCTTGAGAGGTGGCAGCAAGGTCGGCTCGATGCCCGCATCCGCGACCAGCCCCTCGGCCCAGCGCCCTCCTTTCAGATCAAGACAGAGTGTGCGCGAGGCAAGCGTGAAGTCGGTCGCCGCCTCGCCCGAAAGGCGGAAGGCGATCCAGTCGGCAATGCAGAGCACCTGCCTTGCACGCTTCAGCGCCTCGGGCCAGCGGTCTTTCATCCACAGGAGCTTGCAGAGCGTCAGCGTCGGATCGATCGGTAGGCCGGTGATCTCAAAGATGCGTTCCTTGCCTATTTGCTCGGCAAGAGCCTTCGCGGCGATCTCGCTGCGGCCATCGAACCAGACAGGCGCAGGCGCGAGCGCGCGACCGCGTTCATCGACCAGCACGCAACTTTCCCCGACGCTCGCCACGGCAAGTCCAGCCACAGGCCGGTCCCGCAGCTGCCGTCCGACCTCCGACAAGCAATCGCACACACTGGCAAAGAGCGCGTCCGGATCATATTCGCCGCTGCGGCCGTCTATCATGTGCGCCGGGGTCGGGCGGTGGGTCGCGACAACCTCGCTGCCGCGCAGATCGAAGGCGATCGCGCGGATCGACTGCGTCCCGACATCGATACCCACGATCAGTGGCGCCGTAGATGTGACCGGCTTTGGCTTCAATGTCATGGCAAGGCCTGGTCGGGTAGGGTGTTGATAAGACTGAACGCTTTCAGCTCGCCTGTCCAGCAACTCCGGGCTCACATAAACGTCTTGAGTCCAGACCGTTGTGTGTACCGAAAACCGCATCCGAGTGTGATACCGCGTTGGAATCGCCTAAGCTGGCGCGATGATCGGGCTGTTCTGCTTCGCTCTGGCCGCCCTGGCCTCGCCATTCAGGTCGAAGTTGCGGCTTGAAGCTGAGAACGCGGTGCTGCGACATCAGTTGATTGTCTTGAGACGCAGGCGGCGTAGTCGCCTTCGGACGAACCTTGATCGCTGGTTCTTTATCGGGCTGTATCGCTGGTTTCCAGCAATCCTGAAGGTTCTCACGATCATCCGGCCTGAGACGCTTGTGCGTTGGCACAGAGCCGGATTTCGCTGCTACTGGCGTTGGAAGTGGCGCCCACGGGGAGAGCGACCGCCAGCCGAGACGGAGCTGCGCGTCTTGATCCGGAGCGTCGAAAATCCGCTTTGGGACGCGCCACGCATACACGGCGAACTGCTCAAGCTCGGGTTTGAGGTCGCGCAGTCGAGCGTCGCCAAGTACATGGTCAAACGCCCGCACTTCTGCTTCCGGCCGATTCCGTTGAAAAAGGCGGCAGTAGTCCTGATGTATTGACGCCAGCGCCGATGGGGCCCAACGGCCGTTATGCGGGTTTGAGGGATTGCGTCGGGATCAGCTTGGCCATCTTGCGAAGGTTCTGGGCAGTGGCTGCGAGGGTGAACTCATCACGAGCACCGTTTGGACCTCGTAAACGTAGACGGTCGAGCTTGAGAATGCGCTTGAGGTGCGCGAACAGCATCTCGATCTTTTTGCGGAGCCGACGCGAGGTACCCACGACCTTGCGATCTGGCGGGCCATGTCGCGAGCGCCCTCATAGATTGAGCGCGGCACCCTCCGTGAGGGCTGCTTGGGGCAACACCGGGACTTCAGTGCGCACCGATCGCAATCGCGCTTGCTGGCCATGTAAAGCATCGTGGCGCCATCGTTCACCAGCGCTCCGGTCGTGGTGAGTACCTTGCCGCCAGGACAGCGATACACGTCACCTGCGTGGTCATAGGTGAAGTCCTCGCGCGAGAATATCCCGTCTGTGCGGACCGACTTGTCGAACACCGTGACGTGTGGCTCGATGCCGTGCTCGTAGACCAACCATCCGAGCATCTCGGCCGAGCCATAGCCGCTGTCGCCGAGGAGCCGGCTCGGATAGAGATCGAACCGGTCGAGCGAGCGCTCAATCATGCGCTTGGCGGCCAACACCTCCGCCTGTCGGATTGCCGTGGTTGCCTCGACATCGACGATGATCGCGTTCTCGACGTCGACCAGGTAATTCGTCGAGTAGGCGAAGAAGGCTTGGCCGCCGTGCGCTCCCGTCCAGCGCGCCGCTGGGTCGGAGGGCGACACGAACTTCGGCGTGACCTCGGTCGCTGCTCCGAAAGCGGCATCGTCGAGGACGGCCAGATACTCATCGATCGCTCGGCCGGCGGCCTCCGGTGGAAGACCCTTGTCGCCTTCGATCCCCTTCTGCCGATTGGCATCGGCCTTGATCAAGCTCGCATCGACCGCAAATCCTTCACCACCGACAAGTCGTTCCTCGATGCAGCGGCGCAAGAGGCTCTCGAACACTCGACGGAAGAGATCGCTCTCCCGGAAGCGACCATGCCTGTTCTTGGAAAAAGTCGAGTGATCCGGCACCGAACCGTCCAGGCCGAGCCGGCAGAACCACCGGTAGGCCAAATTGAGGTGGACCTCATCGCACAGGCGCCGCTCCGATCTGATGCCGCAGCAGTAACCGATCAGGAGCATCCGGATCATGAGCTCCGGATCGATCGAAGGCCGACCGATGCTACTGTAGAAAGGCGCCAGGCCCAGCCGGACCTCTTCGAGGTCGACAAACCTGTCGATCGACCGAAGCAGGTGGTCGGCGGGAATATGCTTCTCGAGCGAGAACTCATAGGACAACACAGCCTGTTCGACTTGCCGATGCCCCATCATGATCTTCAGTCCTGCCAACTAAGCAGACTGAATCACCGGTATCTCTGAGTCGCAACAGCCGCCTTTTTCAACGGAATCGGCGCATAGCGGACCATGGCCGGACTTGCCGCTTGCTCAGCCGCTCGCGAATGACCCGGCGCGGACATTCGCTGCTGGCAGTTGCTACGATCCTAAAGGGCCTCTGTGATTGCACTCGACGAGAATTTAACCGTAATGTCTTCGACCGTCCTCGCCGCTTTCCGCCTTCGAAAACCCAATAGATGGGGGATGCTCATGAAGGTGATATACTTCGAGGATCTGAACGTCGGAGATAGTTGGACGACGACGGAACACCTCGTGGATCGAGAAGAAATGCTGGCCTATAATCGCGCATACGACCCGTGGCCTTTTCACGTTGATGCAGAGGCCGCCAGCAAATCGCCGTTCGGTGGACTGATCGCAAGCGGGGGTTACACAATCAGCTTGATGTATCGGTTGTTCCACGAAGTCGTGAACCAGCCGGATCGGAAGTGGGCTTTCTTGGGGGGCTTTGACTGGCAGGTCAAATTTCCGGCACCCGTGCGTGCAGGTGACCGGTTGCACGAACGCATCACAATTATTGAAAAGCGCCCATCGAGCAAGCCGGGACGAGGCGTCATCAAGAACCGCGTCGAAGTGATCAACGATCGAAAAGGTGTGGTGCTATCAATCGAGGCCATTGTGTTGCTGGCCACTCGCTCACGGGGCGGGTAGGCGGAATTTGCTTAGGGCCATGTGGTGCCCACTAATCTGGTTCTAGCCGTGCTGATGTCGTTTCTCCATCGCGTCATTTCGCTGCGATGCGGAAGTTGATCGCATAGCGGACTTTCTGGCGAGCCTCCGCCCTGCAACTGCAACCACGGATTCTCTTGCAGCAGATATCCTCAACAGAGGCGGTCACGCATACCCCGCGCGTCCGCCAATTCCAGAGGACTCGCCGGACCTGTCGCTGTGTGTAGACGTCCACCGGGCAGGCGGCATCATTTGACAATCGACGATGATCAGCTCATTTTTGGTGGCGCGGTGCCACACTTCGACTGGGTGGGCACATGATGAAACTCGAAGATTGGGCATGGAAATCGCGAATGATGCCTACCGACTTAACTTATTCACCAGCTTACGGGCCGAACACCGCCTCAGAGCGTGACCAACGACGAATTTGACAGGGTCATCCGCGATCACCTTACGCGAGTAAGCAGATCAGATCGCCGAGAGATGGTCGAGTTAGCCACTGCAGCAGCCCTCGAAGTGTATGACAGGATTGTCGCCCGCAATATGAGGCTAGGGCGCGCTCGGCCACTCAACTGAACTTCATCACCGATCGCGGCGTAAGCCGCGTTCGCCCGGCGCCGCGTCCATCACCCGGTGCATCGCCGGGTGGGTGCGGTTCTTGACCTTCACCCAATACATCGACCGTCCGGCCTGTCCCGGTGCTTCGAGACCAATCCTTCCAGCCCAATGCGGCAGGCCGCCCGGAATAGGTCTGGCCCGATCTCGCCGCGCTCGAAGGGTGCAACAGTGATCCCGTCCGGTCGCCTCGCCAGAAACCGCTCCAGGTTCGACTTGTAGTGCAGCGGCAACTCCCGTAGGTCGTCACCGCCCATGGCGAGAATGGCGAAGGCGTAGAGCTGAACTTCGTGATCGTGCTTGCGGGAGTGGAACGCATTGAAATCGGAGATTCCGTTGACACCGAGCACCACAGCCTCGCCATCGATGACGAATGGCGTTTGCCGGTTCTTCAGCGCGGCCTCTGCAATCCATGGATAGCGCTTGGTCCAGTCGCTGCCGTTGTCGAACGCGTAAAGCTGGACTTCGTGATCGTGCTTGCGGAAGTGCAGCGCGTTGAAATCGGAGATGCCATCGACACCGAGGATCATGGCCTCGCCGTCAATGACGAAATGCTTTTGCCGGTTCAGTGCGGCCGGATAGCGCTTGGTCCAGTCGCCGCCGTTGCGGTGACAGCGGACGCACGCGCTTGTCATCCCGGATGACCAACATCCCGTAGCCGTCGTACTTCACCTCGTGATTCCAGTCCGAGGGGACCTGCTTGCCGGTCGTCAGGCAGAGCTCGTACGCCATACGAATTGGCCGAAAATAGGTATCGACGGCGGATTTTACGAATCGAAAGGGGCCGCTCTTTAGCGACCCCTTTGCCGGTTGCAATCTTGTTCGGGATGAAATGCCAGCCCCGGCGGCACCAAACTATCGGTATCTAAATGCCAAGTAGACTCCGGATGAATACCGTTAGCAATTCTGCCCCAATTCCGGTTTTGCCATGGAACCGAAATCCAAAAGTGGAGCGAATGCCTAGAATGTTCCCCGCCGAACGTCTGCGCTTCCAAAGTGTTTTAGAGTGGTGCGATTTTCATGACGGGAGGAGATCGTGAAACGCCTGCGGTTCAAACCAGACAAAGCGCTGGGAGAACGACTAATCAAGGAAGCCCGGCTAGCAAGAGAAAAGGCAGAACAACTTCCATCGGGTAGGGAGCGTGAGGACCTTTTGAAGAAAGCCCACGAGGCCGACATCACCGCCCGTATCGATGAATGGTTAAATTCGCCAGGCCTTAAGCCGCCCATCTAAAAGCAAGGCCGCCTCAGTTGGCGCCCTCTGCCTTCAAGAGCCGCACATAGGTGCCGCTCTCGTGCAGCGTCGGGCCTTTAGCATAACCGCGCTCACCTTGATGACGCAGGGGACTTGTGGCGCTCGTGAACGACACCCAGCAGTTGGTACTTGCAATGCTTGCTCTGGTCTGGGCTGGCGTGATGCTGGTCACTGGTCAGCTTTACGTGGAGTATCGTGAGGCACGAGCGCCCACAGTTGCGATCATTGGTACGAGCGGAACGCACCAGTGTTTTCGACGGGACGACCGAATTTCGTTAAGGCAATGCTGGCCGAGCGAGCCAGATTAGGGGAACTGAATGAAAGCGACGCACGTTAATCCCGCATGCTTTGTCGAGAAGAACTTCGACCGCTGGTTATAGTGATGGCAGCTATCGTGCTTGGTGTGGTTGTGAAGGAGATAAAGCTCAGTCACCACGCAGCCGAGACACCAGCAGGCATCGACTTCGCGGCAACGGAATAGAACACGCCTCGCGCGCGGCATCGCAGCACGTCATGATGTTCACATCCATCGTCAGCGCACCGGGAGCGGCGGCGCGTGAGTCATATGGCGTCAGGGGACAAAGCCGTAGGAAACAGCGCGCCGGGAGCGCGGGGCCATTGGGAGGGGCCATTGGGACAAGGCGCGACGTGCAGTTTGCGCCGGACGCTGGCGCGACATACTGTGCGGGCCTCGATCCAGACAAATGGCCATGAGGAACCTGCCGCTCAGTCCACGCGAGAAGCAACTCCTGAGGCGCTTGGCCGCCGGGAAAACGGATGCTCAGATTGCCGAGCGACTTGGTGGCACCGCGAAGCAAATCTCAGAACAGCGTGCCCGCTTGCTCACCAAGTTGGGCGTCAGCGCGCCAGCTGAGATCGCCGATGCAACCGAGCGGCTGGCGAGTTGGAGCACCTATCGCGGCGTGACCTGAGGCCGGTGCCGCGAGCGCTGCAGTGGCGGGCAGACGCGCAGTCTAAAGGATTGCGAACGCAACCACGCTGGCGACAAGCACAAGGAAGCCCAGCGCCGCCAACGACACGAGGACCGGGGCGGCGGAGCACCGTTTACCCGCGATTTATCTATTCCGCCTATTCGCCACCAATGGCGGATTGATTTCATACGGCCCCGATATAGCGGATACCTTTCTTCGTCTAAAGCGTGATGGCATTAGGTTCGATAGCCTGAATTTTCGAGGTAGTTCGCGCATTCTCCAGGGGTGAATGCCGTCAGAACTTCACCGATGGCGGCGCAGACCGTATCGACGGTTCGGGCGGCGGCCTTTCGGAGCAGATGTTTGAGCTTGGCAAAGACCTGTTCGATCGGGTTCAGGTCGGGCGAGTATTTTGGCAGGAAGAACAGTTTGGCGCCGGCGGAGCGAATGAGCTGGCGCACGAGCTTGCTTTTGTGGCTGCCGAGATTGTCCATGACCACGATATCGCCAGGGCGAAGGGTCGGCAGAAGAACCTTCTCGACATAAGTCCGAAAGCTTACGCCATCGATTGGTCCCTCGATGAACCATGGCGCATCGATCCGGTCATGGCGCAAGGCGGCCAGGAAGGTCATGGTCTTCCAGCGTCCGTGAGGAACCTTGGCCGGAAGTCTGTGCCCGCGTGGGGCCCATCCCCGCAGCGGAGCCATGTCGGTCCTGGTCCAGGTCTCGTCGATAAAGACCAGCCGCTCAGCTTCGACGCGACCTTGATACTTTGCCCACTGGGCTCGCCGCCGCGCGACCTCGGGACGATCGCGTTCGCCAGCCGCCACGCTTTTTTTTGAAGCTGAGCTTCTCGGCATGCACGAAGTCCCACACCGAGTGGTAGTCGATCTTCAGACCGCGTCCGGCAAGCTCGGCAACGAGCCCGCGTATGGTGAAATCGCCGTCCTTGATCCGTTGCGACAGCCAGACCGCGTGGTCTCCCGAAACCGCCTTCGGCTTGTGACCGCCCATCTGGCCCGGAGCAACGCTGCCGGTCTCATCGACCCGCTTCATCCAGCCAATTGCCGTGCTGATCGCGACCCCAAACTGCTTGGCTGCCTGATTGCGGGACATCCCGCCCTCGATCGCGGCCACGACACGCTTGCGAAGATCCAGAGAATAAGGCTTGCCCATCCATGCTGGCCTCCGCCCAGCCAGCATGGTGAATCAGAAACAGCCTGATTTGGGAATCCCAAATCGATTCAACCTAACCCCATCCCGCTTTAGGCGGCTACGTCGATAAGATCCTCAAAGGCGCAAGGCCGTCTGACCTACCCGTCGAGCTGCCGACAAAGTTCGACCTCGTCATCAATCGTAAGACCGCGAATGCGCTCGGTCTCACCGTACCGCCCTCGTTGCTCGCCCTTGCAGACGAAGTGATCGAGTAGCTGCGTGTTGCACTGCATAGTCTGCTTCTGATGCTGTGGACGGCTCCTCCGCCCGGCACGCGGGTGCCATGGAGTTGGGGCCGAGTTCGCCGCACCGCTGCCACATCACGTCCCAGATTAGATGCCGTAATCAGGGACAGATCGGATGGTTCGGCGGATGTACCCGGCCTTTGATGGAGAAAGTCCCCGGCGAGTGAGCACGCCGGGGCCTTTTCGCTTAACGCTGATGGCCTAGTCCAATTCCAAGGCTGCCAGCCTTCTGTCTCAACGAGCCCTCGGAGCGCTTCATCAGCTTCGAGAGTTTGGCCACTGGGGTGCGAGCCTTGGAATGTGCCTTGAGCAGCTTGATATCGTCCTTGGTGTACTCTTTGCGCTTGCTCTTCGTCTTTTTTGTCTTTTTTGCCACTTGATGTTCTCCGGCGTGATCGGTCGCCGGGTTAAAGTGATCATGCGAATGCGTCAAGCACTCACTCCACGCCGGATGCCCCGGTTCTTCACCTTGTATGGGGCTTTCCTTGTCAAGGGTAAACTTCCTCACACGCTGCTCTCTATCCACTTGTCGAGTCCCTCCGGTTGCTTGGGTGTCAGCAAGGCGCTTCCTTCCATTCTCGGCATGAAGGGCCCCCCTTTGCTTGGCCGCGCTGAGCGGTCAATCCCCGCAGCCCGCAAGGGGCACGCCTTTTGGCGCGCGGGATTGACGGCGAAAGCGCGTGCCGAGCGATAATGCGCCATTCCAAGAATGGCCTGGCGGCGAAGTTCACGATCTTCATCTTCACACGCCGTTGGCGTCGTCTTACCCGTAAGCATGACGTCACGTGTACAGCGGCATTGGCACCGGCGACAAAATCCGAGGCGAGCTCGTTATCAGGCGCTGATCGCGCCGCAGCCTTGTATTCGGTCGACCCTTCGAGGATCGCACCATGATGCAATCATGCGCATCGGCGGCGAGCTCCGGGGCGGCGGGTCCATCCTTGATCGCGGCTTGAAAGCCATTGTGAAAAGCGAATCACCACCGCCTCGGATCGTCATCGGCAGACCACACCTCCACGGCCCGCCAAAACTGTCGTGCTGTTATCTGATCTCCTTTCCCCTTCGAAGTTATCGGTTATGACGCAGGACGCAGGACAATGCCGTCCGACATTTCGCCTGTTGTAACGAGACGCCAGAGTGCAATGAGCAGCTTGCGCGCCAACGCAACGATCATGGTCTTGCGCGTGTTACCGCGCCCGTCGGCCGTTCGGGTTTGAAACCATTGAGCCAGGGCGCTGCCCTCTTGGAACCTCAGACAACGCCACGCCAATCGAATCATACCGGTGCGGACGCGAGCGTTACCGGCGCGGGCAAGACCCTTCTCACGCCGGCGTTTGCCGCTCTCGTCCGGGGAGCCGGTAAGACCGGCGTAGCGAGCGACCGCCTTACGGTCGCGGAACTGGCGCGAGAAGACCTCGTTAACCAGCATGTCTGCGGTCTCAACGCCGATGCCGACGACCCGTGCGATAAGATGGACCATTGCGTGTGGGCTTTTCTTTTTATCGCGGTCAGCTTCGAGCTTCTGCAGGCGTGCTTTCTCGATCGCTCGGATTTGCTCACGCACCATGTGCAGACGTGCGAGGTGACGAAACAGCTCTGCACGGGTGTTTTCCGGCAAAAGTGATCCTTCCGCCGAGTGCAGCTCTTTGAGTTGTTGCTCGGCTTTGCGCAATTTCAGCCGAAACCTACGAATGCCAAAGCGGGTGAGGATCGCCTTGATTTGGTTTCCGATCCGCGTCTGCTCAGTGACGAGGCTGTCTCGCTCACGGTTCGGCCGTTTGGCATCCTCCTCTTCGATCGTTGGGATCGCGACCATGCTGCAGTGACGCTTCTCTCCGCGCAGCCATCCAAGTAAGGCGCGCAGCAGCAGTTCCGTATCGAGGCGATCTGTCTTTGCGCGTCGATGTTCGCGTGGCACCGCAATGCTATTAGGGTGGATCACATGAGCCTCAACACTGCGGATGCGCAGCCAGCGGGCCAGCCAAAAGCCATCGCGTCCGGCCTCATAGGCGACAACGACGCGCCTTATCGGATGCCCGGCCTGGTCAGCCTCCTTGCGCCAACGATGCAAGAGCTTCAACAGCGACTCCGCATCCGCATCGAGCCTTTTGAGCGGCTGGCGTTTGATGCCAGGAACAACCGCGGCTGCCAACCACTTCGATTGAGCCATCTCGATTACGGCGATGATCGTGCTATCCTGCTCGAGGGCGGTGAGGGATCTGCTCGCCTCAAAAGGTTGCGACATGTGGCGCTCCTTTGGTGTCTTTGGACAGAGCGCCGAGCGTGCCACAAACCCTCGCCGTCCGCCCCGCCCCATAGCATCTTGATCCAATGCTTTTGCCGCCCACTGCTCCACGCTTGATTACCTGAGCGCCCCCTGAGTTTTGCCTTAAAGGCGGCGGCTCAACGGCGAGGTGTTTTCCAATGCTCCGCTTCCGGAGCGATTGACGGTGAGCGCTCCAATTCGCAGAGCCGGTCGATCTGCGTTTTGAGGCGCGCTGGCAATTTCGGCTCTGGTTTCAGCGACGCGCGTAGTCTCTCGCCGATCTCTCGAACGATGGCCCGGCTGTGCACGTAGTCAATGTCGATGCGGTTGCGCATAGCGGAGCCTTTGGCAATAACGGCACCGCCTCCGCCCCGCCCCCGCACCCAACCGGGGCAGGCTGGCCCTTCAGAGGAACTGGAGACCGCCGCTTTTGGCTATCTGCGCGAGCGCTTGTATTCAGAGCAGCGGGTCGCTGGCAACGACCTTTGGCTATCCGCGACATGCGCCGTGTTAGTACCGGCGAGCGACGGTCTCATGTTTTTCTAAAGCCTGGCAGGCGCTTTTCGTTCCTTTGATCTCTCTGATCGTGACACGATGTTCCTTCGGACGAGGAACCCGGAATGCGGCGTCGACGCATCCGCTAGACCGCTAAGCGATCGCAGCCATGCACTCGGGGCCAACTGATACACGAACAGTACTCGGGAACTGTTTCTGAGAGTGCCCGGTTAATTCATGGGGCGATGAAGGGGACTATCGCTATGAGGACCGAATATCTCGCTGCGATTGCGATAGCTGTTCTTGCCGCTTGTACCGGGCTGACCACTCTCGGCTCGCTGCCGCCCGGAAAGCAGTCCACGCCGGCCGTCACGCAAGTGGCGGACCGATTAGCTCTGTCCGTAGATCCGTTTTTGATGCGGTCTGGTGGCTAATAGGCGGCGTAACTCGAAATGCATTGGCCGCCGGGTGATGTCGGCGAGCAGAATCGAGTTGCCGATCAGCCCAGGGCGACCGCTTTCGCGTTCATCGAACAATGCTGTAGGCAACCTCGTTCAGTCGTGCCTACGCCGCCGCCCGATCTTCCTTATCCGCCCCGCGCATCACGATCCTGAGCGTCTCATCCGGCAACGACCGTTGCAGCGCCTTCGCCTCATCCCACGGCGCGCGCATCCAGACATCGCGCTCTTCATCAGTCGTCAGGATTACCGGCATGGCCTTCGGATGGATCGGCTCAATCACCGCATTTGGCGTAGTCGTCAGGAAGCCATACACGAGGTGCGGCCCCGGGGATCGGCTTGGACTTCGTCCCTTGAACTCAGTCCAGATGCCTGCGAAGGCCGTAAGCGGTCGGTCATCGTTCAGGCAAACCAGACGACATCCTTCTTCTTTGTCTCAGGGTTCGCCTCAGGCGCGTACTCGGCGAAGCTGTCGAAGGGGACGAGGCAGCGGTTCTCTGGCTTCAACCAGCCGCGCCAATGAGGAGATGACGTGTTGCGGATGTTGGTGACTGGAGGGCCGCCTGTGCGCGGCGGCGGTGGCATGCCCCAGCGCATCAGCGTCATCTCGGTGCCAGCCTCCCTGTTGCGGATCACAGAGGCCGGGTAGTCCGGGAAGACGCCGGGCATCGGCTGCAAGTTGCCGACGTAGCGATTGACCACGCGGAAGAGCGCGAGGATGGCGGCTTGGTTGGTGGTGATGCTGTAGAGGTTGCACATGTAGGTCAGCGGCCCGCCGACGTACTCGACCTAGGTCATCCCTTCCTGGTAGTCCGCAAACTACGGACGTAATACCCTTGTCCCTGAACGGCCGACCTGATCTCGTCGCTAACTCTGAAAACTCTTTTTCTGCTCTTCCGCCACTTATGTCTGGAGCTGAGCGTCGGTATCGCAGAGCCTTTGCTTAGAACGAGCAACTCGCGCTTATCATTGCGATAGACATCAAACACCTTTCGCCCCCGCTGATTACATTGGAATAGACATGAAATAAGTTTCGGTCCTAGACGGACCAGACTAATATCTATAAGGGCCGCGCGGGTTGTAATTCTGCAACGCTCGCCGCTTTCTGCTTCACCGCGTTCCGGATTGGGATCGAGCTGATACGCTTCCGGACAGATTGGTCGGCCTAGGCGATGCAACGAGGCCGCGGATATCGTGACCGGCGGGCCGCCAGTGTGCCGCGACGGCGGCATGCCCCAGCGCATCAGCGTCATCTGCTTCCGGCAACCGTGTTGCGGATCACGGGAGCCGGATAGTCGGGAAAGACGCCCGGCATCGGCTGCAAATTGCCGACGTAGCCATTGACCACGTGGAACGGACGCTAAGCATCCTGAATCAGAATGTCGGTCAGGCTCTTTTCGTCGCGCTGTCGCGGCGTCAGATCCAGTCCTGTCAGCAGATCGGCTAGATGACTTGTCATCAGCTCGGCTGCGACGTCGGTGTCGTGGCGGGCGATGGCGTCGACCAGATGATGATGGGCATGGCTTGCACAGATGGTGTCGCGCCGGATCCAGTACAATGCGATTATTAGCGATGAGCGCGTGACGAGGTCGGCGACGATCTCGCACAGGATCGACTGCGACGCGATCTTCGAGACCTCAACATGAAAATTGGCTGACAGCATCAGCGCGTCACTGTCGCGTCCTTCACGCACCGCTTCGTGCTCCTGATCGAGATGGGCGCGCAGCCGCGCCACGTCGTCGGCCGTAGCGCGCGCGGCGGCAAGCGCTGCCGCGCGCGCCTCGACCAGCATGCGCATTTCGAAGATCTCGCGGGCTTCGGTCTGCGAGGGTTGTGCCACGAAGGCGCCGCGGTTCGGCTCCAGGCGCACGAGGCGATCGTGCGCGAGCGCCTGCAGCGCGGACCGGATCACAGTACGGCTCACCGCGTAGATCGAGGCCAGTTCGTCTTCGGGCAACTTGGTGCCGGGCGCCAGCCGATGGGCAAAGATCGCATCCCGCAGACGGGTGTAGGTCGCGGACCACCGCGCCGCTGGTTTCAAGGAGTAGGTCTGTCGGTCTTCGGTCGTGTGCATGGCCTCAGAAGCTGGACGGAGATAGCGACGGTGCAAGGTGCGATTGGATTTGTGCACGCGTTTTCACCGTCATCATATCGCGTGCTTACCTGCAGGTGAAGTGGCGAGCGGGCGGGACGTCATGTCCGGCGCATGCTGTGGCTGCGGAGCTTCCGGCGCGAACGCGGCAAACAGGCCATCATAAGGCTTGACCCGCGGCGCGGCATAGCCGCCACGCTTTGATGTCTTGTGGCCGAGGCTCACCAGGCCTTCAGCGAGTTTCACCGCCGCGCCGACGCCGTCGACGACGGGAAGGCTGTGCTCGCGCGATAGCTCGGCAGCGAGATCGGCCATGCCGGCGCAGCCCAGCACGATCGCTTCGGCTCGGTCCTCGACCACGGCCTTGGCGATCTCGGCCGAGATCCGTTGGCGTGCGTCCGAGCCGGGAATCTCGAGATCGAGCACTGGTATTTCCGATGCTCGTACCCGCGCGCAGCGGCCGGCCAAGCCGTATTTGGTGAGGTTGTGCTCGATTGCTGAGACCGAGCGCGACAACGTCGTCACAACGCTGAAACGACCTGCCAGCAGGCTGGCGATGTGGAAAGCGGCCTCGCCGATGCCGATGACCGGTGCGGCGGTGAGGCAGCGCGCCGCATCCAGCCCAGTGTCGTCGAAACAGGCGATTACATAGGCATCCACATCTGGCGCGGCGTGTATCTGCGCTAGCAGGCCTGGAATCGAGAATACTTCGTCATAGTAACCTTCGATGCTCGGCGGACCGTATGTCGGATTGATAGCCTGGATCGCGGTGCCGGAAGCGGCGGCCGCTTGCGCCGCCACGCCGATCTTTTGCGTCATTGATGCGGTAGTGTTGGGATTGATGACCAGAATGCGCATAAGTGTTTACCTGGGCTCACAATTCTCCGCCAAGATAGAGGGTTTTGATGCGTTCATCGTTGAGTAGCTCAGCCGAAGGCCCGGAGAGCGCGACGGCTCCGGTCGAGAGCGCATAGGCGCGGGCGGATATCTTGAGCGCGATGCGCGAATTCTGCTCGACTAGCAGCACGCTGACCTGCTCGTCGCGATTGATGGCGACGATCGATCGCGCAATGTCCTGCACCAGTTTCGGGGCAATGCCGAGTGAGGGCTCGTCGAGCAGCAGCAGCGTCGGCCGGCTCATTAGTGCGCGGCCGATTACTAGCATCTGCTGCTCGCCGCCGCTCATAGTTCCCGCCGCCTGGCTATAGCGTTCGCGTAGCCGCGGAAAGCGCGTGAGTACCGCCTCGAGCGTGTTGGCGACTTCGGCCTTGTCGTGGCGGGTGAAAGCCCCCATCAGGAGATTGTCCTTCACTGACATCAGCGGAAACGATCGGCGGCCCTCCGGAACCATCGCGATACCCATCTTCACTAGCTCGTCGGGCGGGCGGCCATCGATGCGTTGGCCGCGAAACCGAATTTCGCCCTTGCGGATCTTGCGAAGGCCGGTGATGGCTCGCAAAATCGAGGTCTTTCCCGCGCCGTTGGCGCCGATCAGCGCCACGGTCTCGCCCTCGTTGACCTCGAGCGAGACGTTTCGCAAGGCGTAAACCTGATCGTAATAAAGTTCGACCCCGGAGAAGGTGAGAAGCGGCTCCATCGACTACATCCCGATCGATTCGTCGGCGCTGCCGAGATAGGCCTCGATCACACGCGGGTTTTGCTGGATCTCCGTTGGCGTTCCTTCCGCGATCTTCTCGCCGAAATTCAGCACGACAATGCGGTCGGAAATCTTCATGACGGCGGGCATATCATGCTCCACCAAGAGGATGGTAACGTCGCGATCGCGTACCGCGCGCACCAGCTGGACGGCACGTCGCGTTTCATCATGGTTCATGCCGGCAAAGGGCTCGTCGAGCAGTAGGATTTTAGGGTTAGTGGCAAGTCCGATGGCTATGCCTAGCGCACGTAGATGGCCTTGCGGCAGGGTGTTGGCTAACTGTCCCGCGATCGCGCGCAGACCGAGAAAATCCAGGATCTCATCGGCAGAGCGGGCAAACTCGCGCTCGTCGGCGCGCGCGCTTGTCGAACCGGTGTAGAACCCGAGCAAGCTGGCGCGCGAACGCAAATGGTGGGCGATGATGACGTTGTCGCGCACGCTCATAGTCTTGAATATGGTGGTTTCCTGGAAGGTGCGTACGACGCCGGCACGCGCCACGACGTGAGGGGCCAGACCGGAGATGCGGTTGCCGCGCAAAAGCACTTCGCCATCGCTCGGTCGCATGAACGAGGCGATCAGCTTGAACAGGGTCGACTTGCCGGCGCCGTTCGGCCCAATCACCGAAAGGATCTCGCCCTCGCGCACGGAGAAGGAGATTCCATTCACGGCGACGAGGCCGCCGAAGCGTTTGGTTAGAGATTTGACCTCAAGCAACTCGGCCACGGCTCAGCTCTCCTTCCGCCGCGGCGCAAATAGGCTGAGAATGCCGTTGGGTAGCACCAGCATCAGCGCGATCAGCACCATGGAATAGATCAGCAACTGGAACTCACCCGTCCTGAACAGGAAATCCCAACCGAAATACAACACGAAGGTGCCGACCAAGGGGCCCATCACGTACCCCAAACCGCCGAGGAAACAGTTCAGCATGAAATTTACGGAGTCGGCGACGGCGAAGCTCGACGGATAGATCGATTGCGCGATGGCGACAAACATAGCGCCGCCAATGCCGCCGAGGAACGAGGAAATCGCATAGGCAATGATACGCAACGCGGCGACGTTGACGCCGATTGAGGAGGCCAGCTCTTCATTTTGCTGAAGCGACAGGCAGAGTTGCCCGATGCGAGAATGTACCAGACGATAGACGCCTGCGAATACCAGTACCATCAGCGCCACCGTTACGAAATAGAACGCCTGACGCGGGTTGGCCAGTGTTGCAAAATCCGGCAGTAGCGTGAGGCCGAACAGGCGGATTGCGCCTGGAGGCGGGATGTCGGTGATGCCTTTGGCGCCGTTGGTCAGCGGCACGGCCAGCGCCGCGAGCCGCGCCACCTCCGTCAGGACAAGCGTCACCATCGCGAAATAAACGCCGCGCAGCCGCAGGATCGGCAACCCGATCAGGACGCTGATGCCAGCGCAAAGCAGTCCGGCAAGCGGTAAGCTAAGCCAGAACGAGACGCCACCGGCCGTGACGAGGATCGCCGAAACGTAGCCGCCGAGCAGCGCATAGGCGCCCTGGCCGATGTTGATGCGGCCGATGAAGAAGGTTAGCCACACGCCTGCGCTGGCGATGCTCAGAAGCGCGACAGAGGTCAGGGTATAATAGAGGTCGCTGCGGCCACTGACCGCGATGAGCCAGGGCACGAGGACGAAGGCGACGACCAAAAACAGCGCCAGGGCCGAGACTTTGGATGCGGTGCTCGTCATTGTCAGCCCCATGGTTTGCCCATGAGCCCGTTGGGACGGATACTCAGGAACACCATCAAGGCGGCGAAGATCACCAGATAAGTGACGTCGCCGTAGGCATGCAATACCGACAGACCCACCGACTCCAGCATGCCGAGAATGAAGCCGCCGGCGATGGCGCCGCCGACCACGCCGGCGCCGCCGATCATCACCATCAGGAAGGCCTTGATCGAGATCGGCCCGCCGATGCCGGAGTTGACGCCGGTAATAGCGACCAGCAAGCCGCCGACCACGCCGGCCAGCATCGCGCCAAGCGCGAATCCGATCATGGAATAGCGATCGACATTGACGCCCATTAGCTGCGCCGCGACGCGGTCCTGGGCCAGCGCCCGCATCGCCCGTCCGGGACGGCTGAACTGCATGTAAGCCATAAAGCTCGCGATCAACACCAGAGCAATGACGCCGACGATGATCTTATCATAAGGGATGATCAGCCAGTCGACGTTGAGCACACCGTTGACGATCTTCGGCACGCCGCGCTGCTTCTCGCCAAACAGCAGCAGGATTACTGCATCGAGGAAAAAGGCTGTACCGGCGGCGAGCAGCATAGTGCTCTCGTCGCGCACGCTACGCCGGATCACGGTGCGGAATAGAAACCGCTCGAACAGGGCGCCGATGATCGCCAGCGTCACGCCCGAACAGGCAAGCGCCACCACGAACGGCAGGTGCAGTTGGCCGTAGACCGTATAGGTGATGAAGCCGCCGAACACGTACATCTGGCCATGCGCAAAGTTCAGCACGTTCATCAGCGCGAAGATCAGCGTCAGGCCGAGCGCGATCAGGGCGTATTGTGCGCCGAGGTAAAGGCCGTTCACGATGACCTGTGTCATGTGCAGTCCCGTTCGAGGAGCGCGCGCAATCCGTTGCGCGCTGCGGCTCGCGTCCGCCGCGGCAAGGGGAGGGGCGAACGACGCCAGCCTTAGGCTGCCGTCGCCCGCACCCGGTCAGAGGTGTCAATCGACGTCGGCGACGAACAGCGTTTCGAACTTTCCGTTCTTGTATTCCGTGACGACGAGTGGCACGGCGAGTTGACGCTTCTGGCCGAAAGAGGTGGTGCCGACGTAGTGAAGCATCTTGTCGCCCTTGACGTAGGGGTTGGGTGCCGAAAATCCGTCAATGGTTTTCTTGTACTCGGCGATATCGTCGATCGCTTTGGGGTTCGCCTTCAGAGTATCGATGATGTATTGGAGGGCGTATACCTTGGTGTTCGACTCATCGTTGTATTCGCCGAACATTTTCGTATAGCGGGCGATGAAGTCGTCCATCGCCTTGGAGCGGATCTCTGGGGTCGAAGCGCCGCCGACCGAGATGAAGCCGTTGGCAAGTTCGCCCGCGCCTTCCTCGAGCACCTTGGCATCCTGCGCAGTTTCGGTTGAGAGCAGGCCCTGATAGCCGAGTTCGCGCGCGGCGCGGATCAAGAGTGGCGCGTTGGCCGGGGAGACGCCGGACAGCACCAAGAGATCGGGCTTCAGCTTGACGATCGGCGTCAGCACCGGTGTGAAGTCGCGTGTGTCGTTCTGGTAGGTGTCCTTGTCGGCGACCACTTGGAGGCCAAGCGCGTTGGCCGCCGCGACGCCGCCGTCGCGTTGACTGAGCGGATCGGATTCATTAGCTGCGACGAAGGCGATCGTCTTCACGTTCCTTTTGTCGTGCAGATATTTGTAGATCGCCGGGCCCGATTGATAGTTTGCGACCATGCCGAGCACCGCATTAGCGGCGGGCTTTGTGTAGAGCGCCTTCGGGAAGGCGTAAGGGAAATAGATTATGCCCTTAGCTTCCGCGACGGGGCGTACCGCGGCAGCGCCGTCGTCGACATTCGGCCCCACCACATAGTGGATGCCTTCCTGGGCCATCTTCTCCATGCCGGCAATGGCGCGCTTGGGATCTTTCTGGTCATCGAAGGTGACGATCTTGATGTCGTAGGTGCGATCGCCAATCTTGACGCCACCGGCCTCGTTCCATTGCGCCGCAAGCGTCTGCATCGAGCGTACGTTCGAGGTGCCCCAGGCCGCGGCGGGACCGCTGGTCACGCCGACGAAGCCGATCTTCAATTCGGTGTTTGCCGCCTGCGCGCCGGTCGCCATCAAGCCCAGCAGTGAGGCTCCAATCAGAGCCGATTGCACAGCAGAATACTTCCTGATCATCACACGTCTCCTCCGCTGAATGAGTCAACGCCCGACATTACGGGACCACCCCGTCGCAGGTCTTGGGCTGATCAAACGCGTCCGCCTCACGATTGTCAACAATCTAAATATATTTTGTGAACAATTTAGGCCAGCTGTAGTATACAATGCTCGCGAGGGGCGCCATGGATGAAGCGTCTCGTTCAACGTTGGGAGCTGAGCCGCTTGTTTGACATTGAGCAGGATTATCCGCGCGATCTCATCGGCTATGGCTGCAGCCGGCCTCAGCCAGCGTGGCCTCGCGAGGCTCGCGTCGCGCTGCAATTTGTCATCAATTATGAGGAAGGCGGTGAGAACTGCGTCCTGCATGGCGATGCTGCATCGGAAGCTTTTCTCTCGGAGATCGTCGGCGCGCAGCCGTGGCCAGGGCAACGGCACGTCAACATGGAGTCGATCTACGAATACGGCTCACGCGTGGGATTTTGGCGGCTGTGGCGGATGTTCACTGAACGTAACATGTCGGTCACGGTCTATGGCGTTGCCTCCGCCATGGCACGCAATCCGCGGGCGGTGGCGGCGATGAACGAGGCCGGCTGGGAGATCGCTAGCCATGGCCTAAAATGGATCGACTATCGCAACCATACGCTGGAAGCGGAACGTGCAGATCTCGACGAGGCGGTGCGGATTCACACGGCGGTGGCTGGCGTACGTCCGCTTGGTCTCTACCAGGGGCGTACCTCGGTGAACACGCTGGCCCTTGGCGCGCTGGAAGGCGGCTTTCTTTATCTTGCCGATGCCTACGCGGATGAGCTGCCCTATTGGCAACTCATTGCAGGTCGTCAGCAACTGATTGTTCCGTATACGTTAGACGCCAACGACATGCGCTTTGCGACGCCGCAGGGTTTCAACAGCGGCGATCAGTTCTTCAGCTACCTCAAGGATTCGTTCGACGTGCTCTACGCCGAAGGCGGTGCAGGCGATGCCGGCATGATGTCGGTGGGGCTGCACTGTCGCCTGGTCGGCCGACCCGGCCGCGCCGCGGCGCTTGCGCGTTTTCTGGACTATGTGCAGGGCCACACCGATGTCTGGGTGGCGACGCGGCTCGACATTGCGCGCCATTGGATCCGCCATCATCCACCCGAGGGTGGCTACGTGCGCGGGCGCATGGGCCCCGCTCTTGTTGCCGAGGTGTTCGGCAATGGCGCAAGCGAATTGCCATAACGTAGTCACCGGAGTCGAACGATGTTAACTCTTCCGGTCGTGGCGCTGACAAAGGCAGAATTTGCGCCCTTCGGTGAAGTCATCGAGACAGACGACGTGACACCGAAGCTGATCAACGAGGGATTTGCCCGGCGCTACGACGATCTGGCCAGGATTGATGTTGCCTCGGAAGGCGGGGACGTCAACGTAAGCCTGTTCATCGGTGCAACAAGACCAACTCCGATCGTCATCAGGCTCATGGAGCGTCATCCCCTCGGCAGCCAGTTGTTCATCCCATTGAACGATATGCCTTGGTTCGTGGTCGTGTGCACAGATCCGCACGATCTTTCGAGCTATCGGGCGTTTGTTGCGTCGGGACGGCAGGGCGTGAACTACGCGCGCAACTGCTGGCACCATCCTCTGCTGGTCGCCCGGGACGCCAGCCCGTTCGTTGTTGTCGATAGAAAGGGGCCGGAGGCTAACCTCGAAGAAATGTGGCTTGAAGAAGCAAGCTGGCTGCGTGTCGTGCCCGATAGAGCAGCGTAAACACGTTTGGGCAACACGACGAAGCAGGGCTAACACCTCGGCGAACGTCCGCACCAATCATCTTTAAGAGGCATAAGAATGCGGTCTCAAATCTATCACGTGCAAGCAGGAGGACATCCAGCCCAGACCAAGCTTTTGACCGGTCGCGCGGTGTTTACGGACGCCTATGCGGTGATACCCAAAGGCGTAATACGCGACATCGTCGCCAGCTACCTTCCTTACTGGGATAATGCCCGCGTTTGGGTGCTGGCTCGGCCTTTGTCCGGTTTTGCAGAAACCTTCTCCCACTACTTGATCGATGTAGCGTCGGGTGGAGGAAGTGAACGTCCGGAGCCAGATAAGGAAGCGGAAGGCGCGCTGTTCGTCGTTGGAGGCAAGTTGACTTTGACACTCGACGGGGCAGAGCATGTTTTGGAGCCCGGAGGCTTTGTATATCTTCCTCCCAAGTGCCGCTGGAGCGTGAAGAATCGCAGCTCCAATTCGGTGCAATTTCACTGGATCCGGAAGCTATATCAGAGCGTGCCAGGCCTCGCGGCGCCGGAGGCGATCGTCACCAACGAAAGCTCGATCGCGCCAACGCCCATGCCGGACACGGAAGGGCGGTGGGCGACTACGCGCTTCGTCGAGCCTTCGGATGTCAGGCATGACATGCACATCACCATCGTCACTTTCGAGCCTGGCGCGTCGATCCCATTTGAAGAGACGCATGTTATGGAGCACGGGCTCTATGTTCTCGAAGGCAAGGCGGTCTATCGGCTCAACCAGGACTGGGTCGAGGTCGAAGCCGGAGACTACATGTGGCTCCGTGCTTTTTGTCCCCAGGCGTGCTACGCCGGTGGCCCCGGACGATTCCGCTATCTCCTCTACAAGGACGTGAATCGGCATATGGATCTGCGGGCCTTGCGACCAATAGCGCCGTAAGGGGCGATCGCAACGGCGTATGCACCGGGAGTTCATGGGATGGATTGAGGTTGGGCTGAAGCGCTCGGGACGCTGAGACCGGCGTTTCATCCGAGGGGTTCAACCTACGCCCTGATCGAAAATCGATCGAAGGCAGTCAAGGTCTGAGGACGCGGCTTGACAATAGATCTCGATCTGTCTTTTCGAAATGTCTCGGCCGGCGAACGGGTCTATGATCACCACGCCCATTCGGTTCACAACGCCGATGGCTTGCGGATCGCGGCCTAGTTCGTTCTTAATAAGAGCGTTGATTGGGATGACCGACTTGTGCCGCGACTCCTGTTCTAAGTGTCTATTCGATCAGGATCAGACCAGGGGGGAGTGAATCGTCGTATAGACTGGCCCGATCGGATCGTCCGATCGGAACGAAACCTTTGATTTTTGCGGTCTGCAGCGCAGGAACGCCGGATTTTTCCAGTTTGCTTGCAATCAGGCCGCGCAAAGACATGGGTAGATCCAGACTCCGATCGTCGACAACGCGCGCGGCCCGGAGGAACAGAATCTGCAGGTCGAGCAACTCCGGCGTAGTCCAATCGAAGCGCTGGAAAGCCTGATACGCGTGCTCGACGAGATCGGGCGAGACGACAGTCTCCGGCCCTGCGTAGAGCGGAGTGCGGTTGAGCAGGAGCCCGAGCGCCGCAAGATAAGGAGCGCAGTGCCGCTTAGCCCGTACAAGCGTCACCGCGATATCGCAGAGGCAACGCACCAGTTCCGCCTTGGTGTCGTGATGGATCAGTTCCAGGGATCCAGCCAGACGCACGAGTTCGTCGGGCGCCCTGCCGCTGCGGATCCTCTCGATCTCTCCGGCCATAAGCCTGGTCTGGCGTTCGCGCGTGAGCCCGCCCGCCACCCGGCGCCAGAGGATGTATTCTTGGCTCTTGATGCGCCGACCAGGAAAACACGGGCCATCATCGTGCACCCGCCACAGGGCATCGATACGAAGGTCGTCCCGGACAACGCCGAAGCCCGGGCGCAGCAGGAATCCAGCCATGATGAGCCAAGCCTCTTCGTGGTCCGCGGAACGTCGTCTGTCGTCCCGCCGCTCCTCAAGCGCAGGCCAAAGGGCGCGCAGCAGGGGCCCGTTCCATTCACCTCTGGCAGACGCGAGGATGCGCTCCATACCCTTGAGGATCGTGGCAGCAGTAATCTTGTTCTTTTTGTTGTTATTGGCAGGCTGGGTGAACACGATCCCGATCTGCCTGCGTGCCGTTTCCAGCGCGTCCGCTGAAGCGTTCGGTTCAATCGGAGCGTTTGCCTCCCGCGCCCGCCCCGCACCGGGCGCGCCCGCGACGCCTTGGACGTGCTCGCGCATGTTGAATTCCAGCGGCCAGGACTGCTGGACGGCGGGATCGGCGCTGACGCACGAGATGTGGAGCAACCCCAATGCGTTCATCCGCGCCGTCAGACCGACGGACAACATCCCGCCCGCTTCCGGACCGGATAGCTCAGCCGTCCTGACGATGGTCTGGAGCGGGGGCAACGCGTGAAATTCGCCTTCGGACCAGGAAACGATGTCTCCGGCCCGGCTGACGCTCTTCCGGGTTGAGGAATAAGCCTGGAAGCGCACCAGCTGATCGGTGCGGAGCTTAAGCCCAAGATCAGTGATCTCAAAAAGCTGCGACGGCGCTGCACCCTGAGGAAGAACGCACACAAGGGGCGGGTGCACAGTCTGGCGATCCGTTGCCTGTATCCCCTCCACTTCGAGAAAGATCGCAGCAGCGGCCCCCGCGGCGATGCGACCCGAACAGTGGTGGAGAAGGGCACCAAATCGCGCGGCTCCGCGCGCCACCGCCAGATCCGGCTCCTCGTTCTCCAGAACGCGGGGTACGAAGCCGTCCTGCCAACCTCTGATCTGCTCGCGGAGTCTTTGTCGCAGGAGCGGCGGTCGGACGGATCCGCCGTTGAACAGGACGGCATCAATGCGCGGGCGATCGTTGAGGAATTCGGCAAGGTGTCGGGTTATCGCGCTGTCGGGAGGATAAGGAAGCCCCCATTCCCTCAGTGCCGCGTGTGTCCGGTACGGCCGCGCCGCCGCGTCGCAGAAGGGAAAAAATCCGTCCAGCAATAGGCTCTCGATTTCCGCCCGCATCACCGTCGCTGTCTGCGAGCCGCCGACCATCCCCGACCCGCGACCGGCCAGTGCAACAACGAACCGCTCATCCGGCGGTCCCGTAGCGGCGAGCGCGAGCTCTTTCAGATGACGGCAGGCGGCCACGAGCTGATCCCATTGCGGGCCGGAAAGCCGGCCGCCCGCCTCAGCAAGCCGCGGCTCCAGGAAATGGGCGACGGCAAGGTCGATATTGTCGCCGCCGAGCAGCGTATGCTCGCTCACCGCGACACGCCTGATGTCAGGGTCCGGCGTTTGCTCGTTCACGCGAACTTCAAAAATGCTGAAATCCGACGTTCCGCCGCCGATATCGATAACCAACACGTGTCGCAGCCCGGCATCGCCGTTGTCGGGCCGCTGCCATAATTCGAGCGCTGGGTCGTGGCTTTCCAGCCAGCAATAGAACGCAGCCTGTGGCTCTTCGAGCAGTCGCACATCACCGGGGAAGCCCGCTTCCTCTGCGGCAGTAATCGTCAGTCGCTGCGCCGCCGCATCGAAGGAAGCCGGG
The DNA here is from genome assembly GCF_024199885.1 of Bradyrhizobium sp. CCGUVB23. Classification (NCBI taxonomy): domain Bacteria; kingdom Pseudomonadati; phylum Pseudomonadota; class Alphaproteobacteria; order Hyphomicrobiales; family Nitrobacteraceae; genus Bradyrhizobium; species Bradyrhizobium sp. CCGUVB23. The sequence goes on along the minus strand of NZ_JANADQ010000001.1, from coordinate 715,904 downwards.
ACGGTAACCGTGATGTCTTGATCATCGAACGCAAAGCCGGCCTGGGCAAACCGGCTGTTCCAGATCCCCCGCAGATAGTTCAGAATCAGTGCCGAGGCCCGTACCGGCGAGATTTTCTGCTCACGTGCCAGAACCGTTGATCCCCATGGCAGAAAGGGTGCCAACCGGTCGGCGGCGTGATGACAAAGCCACGACTTCGCGGAATGGACGACCCGTCCGGGCGCTTCGCTTGCCTTTATGCGTGCAAAAAGGCCGACGATCCATTGTCCGGCTCCGACCTCCTCGCCGCGGAAGTGTGCTGCGACCGCTTCCTCTGGCAGGTACAGGAAAGAAGGTAGCGTTGGCTTCTCGGTCAGACTCGCCAGGCCTTCCCATTGCGGGACGAGAAGGACTTCTGGCGTCCCCTCGCCGACCAGCGGAGCGAATGCGAGTGCGGAGTTGGTCGTGCCGAGATCAATACCGATGGCGAAGCGGGCGCGGTCTTTCGTCAAGAATTACCTCCAGAGGCGGTTCGGCCCCTATTCCGTGCGGACCTGGAACTCAACCTTCCATCGGCGATCGGAGTTCGTGTGCCTCATCCAAAGCTCAAGGATACCAAGTTCGGTGACGACGGGACTGACGCGGACCGGCACCACCTGCCCCATCGGGACGTCCAGGGGCGGGATCGCGACTTCGAGTAGGCCAGCGTCATCAAGGTCACGCTCGGCGTCGGGGAGTATCTGTCCCGGCGTATCGCCGCTTCGTACCGAGGAGGAGAAAAACCGAAACTCCGCCGTGCGGCCGGTGACAAGGCCGAACTCGCGTCCTTCGATCAGCAGTTCCGTGCCTTCCTGCATCCCCTGCGGGACAACACACAATGCCTTCAGCGGCGGCTTGTAGCCCGGAACAGCGGGCATCGACGTTTCCAGGCCGATGTAATAGGAACGCGCCGCGCCGGCCTTAATGCGCACGCCCTTGCCAGTGGCGCGGTGGCGTCCGTAGATCGCGCCGCCGCGTGCGACGGCGAGGTCTGGTTCGAAACCCTCCAATTCGCGGACTGGCCGGCCCCCATTCCAGGACGCCAGCAGCTCAAGCACCCGGGTACGGATTGGCGCGGCCTTGAAAACGCCCCCATTGAACAAGACCGCGGTCGGCATCAGCACCTGCGCGCCAGCCGAAACCTCCACCAGAGCGGCAAGCTTTTCGCTTGCCTTCACGTTCTGCAGACTCCGAGCGAGAAACTGGGCGATATGCTTGCTGACGACGGGGTCGGAAGCATAGGGCAAACCGAATTCCTGCAGCCCTGTCATGCGGCTCTCGCGCGGCAGGTCGTCGACACTGGTTCTAGCGAAAAAACCGTCGACGACAACTTGCTCCAGTGTCTCGCGATCGAGAGTCGTTGAGACAGTTTTGGCAAGCAGGCTGGAGCCGCGCGACGGGACCGCGATCGGCGCCTGCGCCAGCCCGGCATCATCAAACAGCACGATCTTGGCTTTGGAGGCGGCATGCACGAGCGCCAGGAGCTGCCAGGAATCCAGCCGTTTGCCCGCGGCCTCAAGCTTAGCGTTCAGCGCATACGCGAGCGCCAAATCCATATTGTCGCCACCTAGCAGAATGTGCTCGCCGACGCTGACACGCTCAAGCTCCAGCCGCCCTTCGACATCTGTGACCGCGATCAAGCTAAAATCCGCTGTCCCACCACCCACATCGCAGACCAGCACGATGTCGCCATCAGCAATCAGTTTTCGCCAATCTCTGCCCGTCTGCGCCATCCAGGCGTAGAATGCAGCCTGCGGCTCCTCCAGCAATGTGACGTCCTCAAGGCCCGCAGCCTTGGCAGCCTCGGCAGTGAGGCTTCTTGCGACCTCATCGAACGAGGCAGGAACGGTTACAACGATCTCGCCTTCCGCGAGGTCCCAATCCCGGCCCTGCGCCCGCTCGGTATGTAGGACCGCCTCCCTGAGATGTTGGAGGTAATGGCGCGAGCATTCGAGTGGCGAGAGCTTCTCTTCCGCGATGTCGGATCGCCAGGGCAGAATCTGCTGCTTCGGGTCGATATGCGGGTTGGACAGCCAGGATTTGGCGGAGGTCACAACGCGATCAGGCACGAGCGCCCCCCGCTCGCGCGCGAACTGGCCAATGATCACGCGCTCCCCGGCATCATTCCAGGGCAGAGGAAAAGAACTCTCCGGGAACTCCTCGGAGTGCGGAATATAAACGGCGGACGGCAGTGTAAGCATCTCGCCGATTTGATTCGGCCCTACGGTCTGCGCGATTTCGATAATCCTGGTCTCACCACTCTCGAGATCGGCGATCGCGATTGCGCTGTTGCTCGTGCCGAGGTCGATAGCAAGACTGAAACGAGCGCTCATGAAGGGGGTGTCCTGGTTGTCGTGCTGTCAATTCGCGTCAATAGCCGCGCGTGATGGAAAGCACCGGTTGTACGTGATCCGACTCGGGCGCCCGGCAGCCGGCCGATGCGAGCCCGCTTATCTCAGTTCCACCTCCGCCGGAGCGATTGCTGGAAGTCGATCAGTCGAACTCCACAAAACGCGCGGTAGATTCACCGCATCCGTTTTCCAGCCGTGGTGGACAAGCACTCCCGAGAACGGCGCCGGGCCGCTGATCTTGCCCAGCAGTCGGTACTCGTCCGGCGAATAGCCAGCGGCGACCTGCACCGTCGATCCCTCGCTCTCTGCGCGCACGGGGGAGATTCGGAAGTGCTCCAGCAGGGCGGTCTTGCATCCGGCATGGACCACGCGCGCGGCTGCCCCAACCTGTGCGTCATCATGCGCGTTGATGTCCTCCATCAGGAAATCAACCAGCCGGCCCCTTGCCTGCAGCGTCGCCAAAAAGCTGACGATCTCGGCGTCTGCCTGGTTTGCGCGAGTCGTAACAGGCATCGGTCGGGCCGCCTCAGCGCCAGCACTTCGGTTATCCCGTGACGGGCCGCGCCCGACCAGGATCGCTATCAGCGCGACAAGGCTTAGCGCCACCGCCCCACCCGATAGATACCTTTGGAATGCGCTCGCTGCCGGCAGCAATTCCAGAGCGTTCACCACGACCAGGAGCAGGACCACTATAATGGCGATCGCTTTCATCGCATGCATGTTTAGCCGCAGCTCCCTTTTGACCCGCATCAGCGTTGATTGACGCATGTCCCTCAAGGCCTATGCGGCACGCCGCCTGGAACAGGTCAGGCCCGATCTCGCCGCGTCAGCAGAGCGGGCAAACCTTGCCCGCTGTAAAGCGCGGGCGCGGACCCGGTTAGGTTTCCACAACCATCGAGAGGTAAGCAAATCACACTTTGCTGCGGTGCATGAGTCGGGATTTGGCCCTGCGCTGACGTGCCTTCGTCCTCCGCCAATGCCGATTTTGGTGGCAAAGCGGACACCGCCTTATCGAGCGTCCGGTAAGGGCCTTTTATGAGTACGCGCCCCAAGCCACTCTGCGAACCTTGCCTGTCGGGCAAACCACCCGGATGTGCACGCGCCGGGGGCGCGTCGTCCATGCAATCCTTCATATGGCGGACTTGCCGTTAGCTCGTTCGCTCGTATGGAACGTCCCGACGATCGGCATCCTTATGAATGTTGCCGGGCTATTCCTGAAGTGGCGGTCCCGTTCGGCTCGGTCCACAGCCAGCCAACGAGGCCGGCAAGTGCGCTGCAACTCGCGGTCACAAGCATGATCGTGCGCAGCGCGCGTTCAAATGCGGCAACCACCTCTTCATGAATGCCGGACTGTCCGGACATAACGGCATTCAGGGCTTCGTTCGCTTGCGGGGGCGTTGGTCCGACAAGATGATATGAAAAGCTTGCAAACAACGTTGCCCCGAGCGCTGCGACCGCGAGCAGGCCGGCTATTCGCGCGACCGCGTTGTTGACGCCGGAAGCAATACCGGCGTGGACGTTGCCGGCGGCAGCCATCACTGTTGACGTTAGCGGCGGAACCGTGATCGACATGCCGGTGCCCAGCAGGAAGATCGACGGAAACACTCCGACCCAAAAAGGTTGCCTGAGATCGACAACGGCAAGCATCGCCAAGCCGCAGGCCGCGATGATGGGCCCATCGTGAGCAGCGACCGCGGCCCCAAACGGTCGGTCAGAGTGCCTGCGAAGGATGCGCCGAAACTCATGATCAGGGCAAAAGGCAGCAATGCCGCTCCAGCTTGTGTCGCGGAGTAGCCGCCGAGCCGGATCAAGCCGAACGGTAGATAATAGAGAGCGCCACCGAGCGCGAAGTAGAGTAACAGCGTCAGCGCATTCGTTGCGGAAAAGCTCCGTGATCGGTAGAGCGACAGCGGCATCATCGCCCATTCATGGAGTCGGGCTTCGATCGCGACGAATAAAGCAAGGAATGCAGTTCCCATTCCGAGGGCGGCCAGCACTGTTTTGTCGCGAAATCCCGCCGTCGGAATGGCACTGAGACCCAACGTGATCGTAGCGAGGCCAATCGCGACTGTGACGTCGCCGCTCCAGTCGAGTTGCTTCGCGTGCGGATCGCTGCTCTCGCTGGCGAAGCGAAGCGCAAGTCCGGCCGCGGCAATCGCGAGCGGGACGTTTAGCAGGAAGATCGCCCGCCATGAGACCTGATCGACCAGCCAGCCACCCAGCGGCGGGCCTGCTGCCAACATCAGTGCACCTGCGCCTGCCCATATCCCGATTGCCTGGCTCCGCTCGTGCTCGTCGAAGCTCGCTCCTAACATTGCCAGACTGGCCGGCGTTAACAGGGCGGCGCCAAACCCTTGAACCGCGCGGCTGACGGTGAGGGCCGCAATGTTTGGCGAGAGCCCGCAGGCGACGGAGGCAGCGGTGAAGACCGTAACGCCCAGAACAAAAATCCGGCGTCGACCATAGAGGTCGGCGGCGGAGCCACCGATCAGCACGAGCGCACCCAGCAACAGCATATAGGCGTTGACGATCCACTGTGTTGCTGCCGCATCCGAATGTAACGCCTGTTGGATTGCGGGTAGCGCGATGTTCACTACCGACCCGTCGAGGAACGCCATGCTCGACCCGACTATGGTCGCCGCCAGCGTCAGCCACTTGCATCTTTGCGACAGAGCCCGGTCAAAACAGGTTGTCGCCTGGATGATCCCCGCGTCGCAGGCGGCCGTGTGAATCCAACCATTGGATGCTCGAGAAAGACGGTTGCCGCCGGTGGGGGTGCGCCTTGCGTATACAGTTAGCAATACTCGCCCGTCGCCGCGTCTTGATCTAGTGACAAACCGGAATAGGCTCGCGCCAACCCGTTAGTTCCAAGCCTGGCAGTGCGCTATGGCTAGGGACGCGCCCGACGACTAGGCGCGTCCCAAGTCCAAAGCCGACAATGGGACTTTGGCGAATGACCGCTTTGCGCCACAAGCGCCCGCTCTCGGTCCGATGGATATGCTGAGCACGTCGGGTAGGCCCAAAACCAGGCTCTGTCTTCGGTGCGAAGTTGCGCATTATGGCGTCACAATGGCAGACTAGATCTACTCGCGTTTCATCGTCTAGCTTTGAGCGCCGAATGGACCTCGCCTAACATCATCTCCGTGCTGTGACCACCCGGATGAAGCTTAGTTGGAGGAAGCACTGTGAACGCAAATTGGCCAGACATCCCGTTCGAGAACTGGCGCGAGACATGTTCCGCGCTCCATATGTATTCGCAGGTTGTGGGTAAGTACCGACTTGCACGAACGCCTTGGCTCAACCATTCCTGGCACGCGACCCTCTACGTTAACGCACGTGGGTTGACGACTTCGTTGGTACCGGACGGGGCTGGCATTGAGATCACCCTCGATCTCCGGAAACATGCCGTCATCGGAGAAGCAGCAGACGGGCGCACGACTGAGCTTCCGTTAGGACCGATGTCTGTGGCTGACTTCTATGCATATTTTCTCGAACTCGTTCGGCGTATTGGGGGCACGCCGGAGCTTCACGACCGACCCAGCGAGGTGCCAGCCCCCATCTCATTTCGCGATGATCGGCAAACGAGGCCCTACGATGCTGCAGCCGTGACAAGGTTCTTCGAGGCGCTCGTGCTCGCCAACAATGTATTCACCCGATTTCGAACCGGTTTCATCGGAAAGGCTAGTCCCGTTCATCTCTTTTGGGGCAGCTTTGATCTAGCGGTCACGCGCTTCTCCGGACGCCCCGCGCCCCTCCATCCGGGTGGCATTCCTTCTTTGCCGGACGAGGTGACCCGCGAGGCATACAGTCATGAAGTCTCGTCGGCAGGTTTTTGGCCGGGCGGCGGCGGCACGGACTTTGCGGCCTTTTACTCCTATGCCTATCCCGCTCCTGCAGATCTTGCGGACGCGAAAGTGATGCCCGATGGAGCCTACTTCGACCGGAAGCTCGGGGAATTTCTCCTGCCTTACGATGTGGTGAGACAATCAGCTGACCCGGAGGTAGCGCTGATGGCCTTCCTGGAGAGCACATATCTGGCCGCAGCCGACCTCGGGCATTGGGATCGTAGGGCCCTCGATTGTCCCACCGGCGTAGCCCGCCGACCGCGGCCATTGAGTTGAGGGGCCCAAGGTCCCACAGCTGATGTTCAACTTGAAGACAGCGAAATCGATAAACTCTGAATTACCGGCAAACTTGATCGCTCGCGTCGACGAGGTGGTTGAATAGCTTGGTCGCCATGTCGGCTTCTGGTTCGCTGACCTGCAACCAGATGGCTTCGCTGTCTGGTTTTGAGGTGATTGTGTTGAAAAAGGCGCGCTCGCGAAAGCACCTATAGCGCCAATAAACCAAGTGGCATGACCTGGACGGCCTTTATCTTACTGTTGGTGATGGCGATCGCAGCCTCGAAGTTCGTGCGCCATTCGCTCGCGGTGCTCGCCGCGATAGTGACGATCGTCGCACTGGTCTGGGTTTTGGCGGGGCACCCTCGGGATCCGCCACTTGGAGGCACTCGTTCGAGTTCGACGTCTCGCAGTACTCCATAGGTCGGCCGTGGAATTTTGCGGGGCCAAACCCCTCAGCGGTGCCACGGCAATGGTGTAAGCAGTGGTCGTTAGACTCGATTCGTTTGGCGCGCTCATTACCGCCGAGCACCTCGCCTCGGCATTGAGCCTAAACCACTTATGCCGAGGTCGCCTTTCGGCTCGATCCCGCTCCGGCTCAACGTGCCGGGGATGACCGAAGAAGTCCAGCGCGATCTCTCTACCGAGACAACCTGAGATGCAGCGGGTCGAGCAAGTTTTTCTACAGATTCTCTCCCTCCAGCGAGAATGGTTCAATGAATCCTGCTGAAGCACTGTCTCGAAGATCTGGCAGTCCAATTGCGAAGCTAACATGCGAAACGGAGTCAGTTCGCGAACTGATAAGGTTTCATACGAAACGGAGTCAGTCGGTGGACTGATAAGGATTTCGTTGAAATCTTATCAGTTACTGGCCGGCTGCCGTTGGGTGAGGGCAAACAATCCGGTCGGGGCCTCTGGCTGACTACCAACGCTCACCGCCGATCACCCGGATTAAACGAGTGACCGGCGGTCAGCTGTGGGGCTTTCCCAAGAAGCTTGCGCAGCCGAAGCTGGCGGTCGAGATCGACACGCGTCGGCACAAAAACATATCACACTAAACCGCCGTCGCGGTAGAGCACGACGGCTCGACGCCCGCGTGTAGGGAAGTGGCTCGGGCTCTGCCAGCCTTTAGCTGCGCACGGCTGCGCGGAAGCCGACGAAGCTCAAGGCGCCCGCCACGATGACGGTAATCCAGCTCGCCCAGAACGGCACATCGACGCCATTCAAGGTGACGGACCACCCCATCACAATACGGATCAACTGTAGAAGTGCGATTAGGGCAAAGATGGCGGCGGCAAGTGTGCAAAAGGTTCTTATGGTCATTGCCCGTCTCCGATGGCAGAGGACGTGCTCGTCCCCTGCAGCCAAAATGGGGAGGGACCGGCGCCGCGGCCACTCCCCTCAAGCAGGGAAGTGGCTTAACTGAGCCATTCTCGATGTGTCACACGATCGCCGTTTCGCGGCGCCGCGAGTTGGGATCACTTCCCGCCTTCGGCCCAAATGCGAGGTGCGCAATGTCCGCTTTTTGGTCGCTATCGGGAGAAAAGCGGACGTCGCACGCAATCCGCGGGCGGTGTTACGCGTCAGAAATCTGTATGCGGCAATCAGTGCCACAATGCTCGCAAAAATCAGCAGTGCTCCGATAATTCGACGTTATCAAGACCTTCTCCATTCTGCGCGCATCTGATCGCAGAAGGCGAGCGCGCGCGTTGGTCAAGTCAACAACAGGCTTGCTGTGTCACATGGCATGCGGATTTGCGCTTGGGTAGCCGGCGCGCGGGCTGCACTTGTAATCTATGCGTGAGGATTTGGCGCCTTGCGCGCTTTACTCACCAGTAAGTTCTAGCGATGGAGCCGAAACGGCAAGGGCCTGCGCACTCGGAAGCCCTAGGCAGAGTAGAGGCCGGCTTTTAGTTGCCGAAGGGGCTCACTGTTTGCGCGGAGTGGCGCGTGTGAACCGCCCATTTCAACACAATGGACAAAGTGGAGCGCATTCTGAGAGTGGCGGCAGATCTTATTGCGATTGAACGTGATAAAACATGCGCATGCCGGGAACAGGAAGCGTCGCGCGCACGATCTCTCTGCGGATCCGCCGGTCATTGCCGGCGCGCCGGGTATCGGATGTGTATGCTGAAGATCTGTCCGGACTACGCGATCAGATCGTTCATTTGCAGAGCAAGATAGAGAAGAACGCGCTGCTCGTTTGCGGCAAGCCGAAGGCCCGTCATTCGCTCGATCTTGTCGAGCCGGTAAGCGACGGTTTTCTGGTGGGTGCGAAGTTCTTTTGCCGCAGCTTGCTGGGAACAATTGCACGAAAAGAAAGCCCGCAAAGTCTGCAAAAGGATTTCGCGTTGTGGACTCCTCTCCTCCAAGAGTTTTCCCAAAGTCTCTTTTGCGAACTCGCGAAAGTCGGTGCCGTCACGGATGCCCATTAGAAGCCCGGCGACTCCGACTTCATCGAAACCGACAACGCTGGTCCTCCGACTCTGACGAGCGACATCCAACGCAATATGAGAATCCTTCCATGCTGCAGGCATGAGCATCGGATCGGAGCAAGGTCGGCTTAAACCCACGTACACGAGTGAGCCGGGAACACGTCGCATGATTTCGGCCACGAGGCTCTGGACGAAATCTCTAGGCCGCGCGCCGTCGCAAGTCGAAATAACGATAGCGAGTTCGTTTCCGCGCAATCCCGACAGCTTAGCGATGTTGCGCATCGGTAAGTGATTTGGCGCTTCGGCGACGGAGCGGCGGCGGCTTTCGATCTCTCCGCCGGTTAGGACATTTGAGTTGTCAGGTTTGTCGAGACCGTCGATACGACAGACGGCTACACAATATTCAGCGGGAATTTCAGCATCCAGTTCTATGGCCCGTTGAAGAGCCAGCTGCCGAAGGTGGTCGGCTCCTTCCAAGAGATCCCAAGTCAACGTCGCAAGCTTGTCGCTAAGTGCACGTGCCGCCGCTCTTTCCTTGGTTTGATGAAGCGCGGCGGTAACGCACAGTTCTGTAATAGCGAGCTGTGCGCTCTCGTTCTCGATTTCCGGATCGAGCATGATCGCCCAGCCCAGCTGTTCCGATCCTGCCGTTATGCTCTGAAAGGCGAAGCGCAGTTTCCCGGCAGATATCGTTCTATATCGGGTTTCAGAACCCCGATTTTGCGAAATCCCGATCCGAATGGTGTGGAGAACTCCGTCTGTGGCTGCCGTTCTGGGATGGCAAGCCTGCACATCCAAGTGTTTGTCCAGAACAATAACAGCAGTTCGAAGATGTTGGTGTGCGCATTGCGCAATTTCGGACAGCCCGCCGCCATCTAGAAGGGTGGAGATAAGGCTTTCCTGCAGAGCTGCGGAATTGCGGATGACGTTATACCGCTGCTGGAGTTTGGTATGGGCGTCTTCCAGCTTCTGAGCGGCCAATTCGCGCGCGTCAAGCAGGGCAGCGTTCTCGATCGCAAGAGACGCTAGATTGGCGAGTGTAGCGAGTTCCGCCATGTGTTGAGGTGTAAACGTCGACGGCTTGCGCCGCCAAACCTCGAGGACGCCAATCACCTGTTCCTGGGACATAAGCGGTACCGCTAGAGCGGAACGGACGCGTTCGGCCCGCGCTAGGCTCATGAAGTCACGGCTGATGATCTCGCTTTGAACGTAGTCTTCTATCGAGCATGGCTTGCGTGTTTCGAGGACGCGGCCGCCGACGCCCTGTCCGGACTTCATGCGAAGGCTGGCCGTCTCGGCTGCCAGATTGCCGGTACAGCGCTTCATCACCAATGCATCTTCCTCGAGAAGCATGATGCCGCAGATGTCGGCGGAAAGTCGTGCCTTTGCTTCGTGGGTTATCTGAAGAAAAATCTCCTGAAGATTGCGGCTCTTTAGGATCTTGTTCGCTACGCGCTGAAAGACGCGGATAGCTTCAAGTTTGTCAGGATTGCCGCAGTGGGTCTCGCTCGACGCAATCGCGAGCCTGAACACTTGGGATAAGGTCGCGACATTGTCGCGCAGTGGGCCAGAATCGGTCACTCCTTCGACGAGAAGGGCGACGCTGCCGACCTGGACCGGAACGAAGATCGAGTCATCGAACTGGATTATGTCAGCCAACGCATCTGGAAGACTTTCGATCAGGGCTTCATCGGCGCCATCGTTGAGCTTTTCCCATTCGCGCCAAGCACCTGCCGAACGAACGAGCAGCCGAACCTCGCGAGCAGAAAGAAATTTGCGAAACAAGATGCGAGCTTCGGCAAAGAGCGTCTGTGGTCCGCGATCAGCCGCATTGGCGAGCGTGACAATCGATTCTCTCAATAGCTCGGGCGCAAAGTCCGGATGTCCCTCAAGCATTCCTTTCTGCGCCAGCAGTGCGGTCCTACTCATCGAGCTTTCTCCCGCCGGCACGAGGTACACCGCTTTTGTTCTTATGGGCACGAACGTTTCTTGTGCGATGCAATATTGTCGCCGATCGACTAAGAGCTTGCTCTGCTTGGCCTAATTTGGCAATGGCGGACGAGGATCTCAATCAGACCCGGGGGTCGATGACGGCCTTCATGATCCTCTGAGCCTTAAGATCCGCATAGGCTTGCGAGGCGTCGCCAAACCCAATTCTGCGATCGACTACCACCGTTGGATCGAGAGCGCCGGTTGTGATGAGTGACAGGAGCCGGGAGCGGAGGCGGATGGAATCACCAATTGCGAACCCTAGCGTGAGTTCGTTCGCAAAGCCTCTCGCCAAGGGAAACGGCCAAGTCTCAGCCGCATGGGCGCCTACGGAGATGATCCGGCCACGCTTTCGCACCAGGTCAAATGCGGCCGTCAGGGCGGAGGCACTCCCTACGGCCTCAATGATAACATCGGCGCCTTCTCCGTCGGTCAGGCGGGTGATCAAGGCGCGAGCCTCTTGTGGTGATGCAGCGAGGCTGCCGTTGGAGCGGGCGAATTCGCGCCGCGCTTCGCTCGGCTCTACCACGATGACTGCGCCTGCTCCGGCAGCCTGGGCCGACAGGCTGGCAAGCTGACCGACCGTTCCGCCGCCGATGACCGCAACGATTTCACCGGGTGAGAGGGCGCTGCGTTCTACGGCGGCCCAGCCCGTCGCTAAATTGTCGCCGAGCAGGATCGCAGCCTCGTCGGAACAGCCTTTTGGTATTAATCCGAGCGTCGTGTCGGCGTACGGGACCCGTACAAGCTCGGCCTGCGCCCCCGCCAAGGCCGGCCCGAAGGAAGTGCCAGTCCCGAAAAAGGCTCTCTCCGAGCACTCCCAATGGTCGCCTCGGTCGCAACATCGACAATGGCCACAGGCGGCGAAGTCAGACGCCATGACCCTGTCACCAACCTTGAACCGGGTCACAGCACTCCCGATAGTCACGACCTCGCCCACGAATTCGTGGCCGATAACGGCGCCCGGCCGGATGCCTGCGAAATCGCCCGCGATGACATGCAGATCGGTGCCGCAAATGCCGGCTAATTCGACGCGAACCAAGGCATCCCCGGGCAGCTCGAGTCGGGGCGGGGGTACGTCCTCTACCGCAACAGTGCCAGATCCCTGGTAGACGACTGCGCGCATGTCATCCCAGCTCAGAAATGCGTTTGGCGATGCTTCGGGCGGCTTCCGCGAGCGCGGCCTGCTCGTCGGGCCGCAGCGGCAGTTTTACGATTTCCTTCACGCCATCCGTGGCTAGCCGGACCGGCAGACCTATTCGCGTGTCCTCGACACCGTAGGCGCCTGCCGATTGCACGCACGCGGCGATCAGGTCACTGCCGCCTTTCACCATGGCCGCCACCATGGACGCCGCCGATTCAGCTGGCGAAAAATATGCGCTTCCCTTTTGAAGGAGTTTGACGACTTCGGCTCCGGAGTCGCGCGCACGTTCCACGATCGCGGCGAGGCGGTCTTTTGCGATCAATTCCTCCAGTGGCCGACCGCGGACGGTTGCGAGACTCAATGGGATCACCATCTCCGTGCCATGGCTCCCGAGTGCGATCGCGCTGACATCCTGTGGTCGGGCGATACCTTCCAGTGCGATCAGCGAGCAGAAGCGAGCGCTGTCGAGCACGCCCGCCATTCCAATAATCCGGTTGGAGGGAAACCCCGTTCGCCTCGCCATCAGATGGGTCATCTCCTCAAGCGGGTTGGTCACGACGATTGCCACCGAATTGGGGGCATAGCGGCGGATCCCGTCGGCAACGCCGCTGACGATTTCCGCGTTCACGCCGGTCAGGTCGGTTCGGCTCATGCCCGGCTGGCGCGGCCGGCCGGCCGTCATGATGATGTAGCTTGCGCCCTCAAGCGCCGACAGGTCGGTGCTTCCTTCGATCTTGGTCGTAAATCCGCGGAGCGAAGCGCTGTGCCACATGTCGAGCGCAAGCCCGGCAGCAAGTCCGGGAATGATGTCGACAAGCGTGACCCGCGAGAAAAGCGACGTTTCAGCGAGACGGAGAGCCGTCATGGCGCCGACGTGACCCGCGCCGATGACCGCTGCCCGCGGTCGATCATCACGAGTTTTGGTTTCCGACTCTCCTAGAACCCGCATCTTCGGAGGGACCGGTGCGCCACGACGGTAGAGGGCGCCCGACAGCGCTCCGGGTTGAACCGAGCTGGCGCCAGCCGACAATTTTCTTCCGGGCGTGGGCTTGGCTGGTGCTTGAACTATCGCTCGCAAAGCGGGTGCAGCAGGCGGTGCCGTTTCCTTCGTCGATCCGGACCGTTCGATCCGGACGTTCAACTCCTTGGCGCGATCGGCCGCGAGCGGCGTCAGAATGTCTCTCGCCCCGATGACGAGGACTCCATTCGCATTTTGGACGTCCGCAACGGAGACGACGCTCATGCCTTGCCTCCCAACTCCTCGAGCGACGCGACAGCAGCCTTCGCAGCAGCTTCGACTTCGCTCTCGGTGCCAGAGATGAATAGTCGGCCAAACCGGCCGACCGCACGAACTTCGATTAAGCTGATATTGGCAGCCTTTTCCGCTTCGTTGCCTGCGAGTGTCACGTAAGCCGCTGGCGTTGCTTCGAGCACGAACAGGCTGGACCTCGGCAGCAGCAGATTGCCCTTGCGCCACTTATTGATGAGCTGCGCCTGATACGGATTTACATTGGTGACGAATTGCGATGAGGCGATCGTCGGTCGCACACGGTCTTCTTCCTTGAGGCCAAGATAGTCCAGGACGGCTTGGCCAGCGGCCAGCACCTCTGATTGTGTGCGGGAGTGGATTTCCAGAAGACCAAATTCGCGTTCGATGATCTGAAGGGCCGGCCGGACATCCGCCGCCTTCAACGCGATGTCCGCGCAGCGAAAGATCTCGTTTCCGGGAGCCACTTCAATAAAAAGTTCGGACATACCAGCGACCGGGACGTCTCCCTGACACGTGGAGGCGACATGCGCGGCAGCTTGAGGCTGCATGCTGTCGATGAAAGCATAGGTGCGGAGTTGGAAATCCATGGGGTCAGCTCATTGCGATTCCGAAGGGGGTTACGAGTTCCGAGTGCGGGTAGGCCCAGGTCTGAATTCCACTGAAGCCGGCGACGATTGCGGCCGCGTGAGAAACCCGGACGGCACCCCCGACGAGGTGGATGGATTCAACGGCATGGTTTCTGATCTGGCGAACGATGGAGCTTGCGATCCGCTCGATACCGGGACGGAGGATGTGAGAGTAATCCTGATCGCCTCGGCGCTTTCGTTCCTCGGCTTCCTCCACGGGAATCCTCAAGGCGCCCGCCAGGATCAGATCCAGATGATGGCCGCCGCCGGGCTCGTCATCGAGCGCAATGATGATGCCGTTCGATACGACGCCGACGCCCGTCGAACCGCCACCGACATCGACGATCACGCCGTCGTGCAGTCGAAGCAAAGCCTGGGCCGCAGTGACCTCATCGACCAACTGGCGGCACCTAATGCCCGCATTTTCCAGGACGTAGCGACAGGCTCTCGCTTCGGCCTGAGGTACTCCTGGAGGAAACGCGGTCGCCGCTGCAGCAATTTCTCGTTCCAGAACGGACGTTGCCGTAGCTTTGAGCTGCCTGACAGCAGTGACCGCGTCCGCGAAATTGACGACAACGCCATCGCGCACGGCCTGGCAGGGGAGGCAGTCCCAGTAGACGGGGCGCCCTTGCCCGTCTACAGCCGTCAGAACGATCGTCGCCGTTCCGAGATCAACACCAAACGACAGGGGCAACTCTGACGAGCAAGTCGAACTGCGAAATGTCGCAGCCGCCGTTTCGAGAAACGCAGTCACTTCCTGACTGACAGTTGACTTAGGTGATCTCGTGCGCGCGAGCATGCTCACAGCCCCATGTTCGCTTGATAGAGCGAGCGCCAGGGTCGCACTTCGTGAGCGATACGCTTGATGTTGATGAGATGGAGCGGGGTCACGTTGTCAGAGACGATCGAGCCGCTCCAGGTACCCGTTCCGAGCATGAAAGACGGGTCGGTCGCGCAGCTATAGCCCATTCCGCCGAACAGCGTTGGCGTGTTGATTACGATGCGACCGGCCGGGAGGGCCGCCAGAGTGGCGATGACCCGATCGTCCTCGCAATGAAGACCAAGGGTGTGGCCCTCTCCGCCAAACGCAAGAATCTGCCGGCACCGCTCGAAGCCGGCCGGAAGGTCCGCGGTCCGGTAAAACGACAGCACAGGTCCTAGAATCTCGCGGGAGAGGCGCGCCTGTGGGCCTACTTCGGTCAAATGGGCGCCAAGCACCTTGCAGTCACCGGGTACGCTGAGATTGATCCGCCGAGCCAGTTCTTGCGCGGAAAGACCTACCGCCTCAGGTCTAAGCTCGCCCTTGTCGGTAAAGATGATATCGGCGAGCCGTTTCTGATCTGGTCCACTCAGGAAAAATGTTCCCTGGGCCGCGAACGCGGCGATGCCGGCTTCGGCAATCGGTTCGTCGAGCACGATCGATTGCTCGGCGACGCACGCCGTGCCGTTATCGAAGGACTTTGACGTGATCGCCATCAGGGCGGCTTCCTTCACGTCCTTCACTGAGCGATGAATGTAGACCGGCACATTGCCGGCGCCGACGGCGAATGTCGGTTTGCCGCTCGAATACGCGGCGCGCACCATTCCCGGCCCCCCGGTCGCCAGCACCACCGAAACATCCGGGTGCCGCATCAATTCGCCGGTAGACTGGATCGTTGGAAGGGAAAGACAGGAGATCAGACCCGTAGGCGCGCCGGCCTTGACTGCGGCTTCGGCCATGATTTCCGCGGTACGGATGCAGCACTTGACGGCGCGAGGATGTGGAGCGCAAATAATCGCGTTTCCTGACTTGACGGCGGCCAGACACTTGAAAAGGACGGTCGAAGTTGGGTTGGTGACCGGAATAATGGCCGCGATCACCCCCATCGGAGAACCGACGGCGGTCATACGGTTGACTTCGTCCACCCACAATACTCCGACGGTCCGCATCGGCAGCATCGATGCGGCGACGAACTTGGTATTGTAGAGGTTCTTGAGAATCTTATCCTCGTAAACCCCAAACCCGGTCTCATCGACAGCCATTCGGGCGAGCTCTTTGGCGGCCGCGGTGCCCGCATCCGCCATCGCCCGAACGATGTTGTCGACTTTTTCCTGGTCCGCGCCAGAAAATGCCTGGAAGGCCAAGCGTGCTTCACGCGCCTTGCTCCGCGCGTCCGCCAAACCTGCCAAGTCGGAATCAAGATCCAATGCCACGCCCATGGACTTGCTCACACCTTCTCATTTCAAGAATCAAAGGGAAGGATCGCGATCAACCCTTGCCGAGAATTCCCTCGACGTCCTCGTGAGGCCTGGGAATGACATGCACTGAGACGACTTCGCCGACCTTTCCCGCCGCCGCCGCACCCGCATCCGTTGCGGCTTTCACGGCGCCGACGTCGCCCCGGACCATGACGGTTACCAGGCCGCCACCAATCTGTTCGCGGCCGATGAGCCGCACATTGGCGGCCTTCACCATGGCGTCGGCCGCTTCGATAGCGCCTACAAGGCCTTTCGTTTCGATCAGACCAAGTGCGCCTCTGGGCTGACCCGTCGTCGGGGTGTTCATATGCATTGCTCCTTGCTTGGGTTGAGATTGAGACTTCGACAGGCGTCGCCGCCGGTCAGGTTTTCGAGTAGGCATTTTGAGTGCCGATCTGAACGGAATCGACGACAGCAACGATCGCGGCGTCGGTCGGGACTGTTGGGTCGGAAACCCGCGCTGCGCTTCCCTTGGTCACAAGCACGACTTCGCCTTCGCCGACGCCGACGAGATCGATGGCCACATAGCTGCTGGGACCATTAGCGGCTGTCAGTTCCTCGGCAACTGACAGGGGCGTTACGACGAGCAGTTTGAAAGAGTTCAGGCCGGACGACTTAACCGTCGAAACGACGGTACCGACCACACGCCCGATCTCCATAGCGCACTCCCTAGACGCGATTGTAGGCGTTCGACAGAAGCCATTTCTTGAACTCTAGGAGCCCATCGTGCCGAGCGTCATTCTCTCGGCCGGATAAAAAGCATCTGCCCGATTTATCTTGCGCACCCATAGCGAGGACATCCTAAATGCGGATGATGGCTGTGCTCGCAAAGGGTGCCGCCAAGAGCGCCGCTAGGGAGAAACAGAATGATTCAAGACGAAGACGTCCATTTTCATAAGGCGGACTCGGGCACCCCGAACTGGGCGGAGACCAATTTTTTTGGGTTCTTCAATGCCGAGGCCAAGTTGAACGTCGGCGTTTACGCCCTGTTCCGCCCCAACCTGGGCATCGTCAGTTCTACGATCTGCATGAACTCCGGGTTCGCCAACGCCCCCTGGGAGGCGGACTTCTGTGATCTTCGGGCATCGATGCCGATCCCCGAGCCGCGCGACCTGAGCAGGTTCACTCTCGAGAATTCTCTGAGCATCGAGTGCCATCGCCCGAACATGGACTGGCACATCGGTTATGACGACGGTGAGGGGACGCTGATCGACGTGGAGTACCGCTCGATCATGCTCCCGTTCGATATCCATGATCCGGACATGGATCCTATGAAGGCGAAGGCGCTGAAAGAGGCTGAACAGGGTGGCAAATTCGCCTGGGGCACGGCTTACAACGGGCATTTCGACCAGACGGGCCACTTCTTGGGGAAGGTTGCGATCCGCGGGAAGACCTTCCCGATCGACTGCATTTCGACCATGGATCACAGTTGGGGCCCGCGGCCTGAACGCGGCGCTCCCAACATGAGCTGGCTGCACGCACACTTCTCGAAGGATCTGGCCTTTCATTCCATCTTCAGCTTTGATTCCAAGACCAACGGTCGTGATCTGTCGCTTGCCCACGGCTACGTCGTTGAAAAGGGCAAGATTTTTGGATTGAAGGCCGCCCATGGCACGACAAAAAGGTCGCGGGATCGTTACGCGGACGAAGTCGAGCTTGTACTCATCGACAGCAGCGATCGAGAATGGAAGCTGCGCGGCAAGGGACTGACGACCTTTCCTTGGCAGTGCTGGCCCAACATGGTGTCCTTCAACGCGCTTGCACGCTGGACCTGCGAGACTCTCACCGGTTACGGAGAAGTACAAGATTTCTTCGAGATGCCACAGCTCACCGCGTTGAACTCGAAACCGGAAACGCGGATCCGCGCCGGAGCATTGGGATCGCCATGAATCCGGTCCGCGCTGTTCTCTTCGACCTCGACGGGACGCTGGTGCAGACCAGGGAGGCGTCGTGGCGCATCTTTTCCAAGACGAACGCTGCCCTGGGGCTTGGTATCAACAGCCAGGCCGAGTTCTTTCGTCTGCTCGAAGACAACATGTTTCATGGTTTGCAGAAACACTGCGGCGATGATCGCAAAGCTGGCGCGGCCGCCAAGCATTTTCTTGACCTGTTGCAGCGCGAGTACAATCCGGAGTTCGTGCCGGGGATGGCTGATGTCGTGCGGGCCTTCGCTGGAAGCTGCTCGCTCGCCGTCATCTCGTCTAATTCCGTGGGAACCATCAGACGTGTGCTGGACCGCGAAGGTCTTACACACTGCTTCTCGCATGTCTTCGGTGGTGACGTCGAACAGGACAAGCGGGCGTGTGTGAGGCGCTTCCTGGCGGATCGGTCGTATCTGGTCAGCAGAAATTGCTCGCCGGCTTATCGCGAAGGTCATGAGCCGGAGGCCCCCCGCGCCGATCAGATTGCGCTGATTACGGATACGGTCGGAGACGTCAAACACGCGGTGGAGTGTGGCGTCCGGGCCATCGGCGTGGCCTGGGGCATGCATACCGAGCAACAACTGCTTGTGGCCGGTGCGGAATTCGTAGCTGTTTGGCCCCAGGAACTCGTGGCGCGCCTGCTGCCGGGTGGCTTTGCCACAAGCTGCTCGGTAGAGCCCTTCGCCGAAGGGGGATCGAATTCCGCGGTTAGTCGGTCCGGCTGTGCTTGCGGCTGTCAAGATAACGACTTAGCCGACGCCGCAGCCATGCGTAGACGTCGAAGGATGGCGGCAGCCGCATCACTCGATCAGCGCACAAGCTGCGGCGTCGAGAGCTCTTTCGCACCGACGGCCGCGCCTCCAGCGAGCGACGGCACCTTTGATACGCTTCTCTTGGCGAGCCTTCGGCGCCTGAAAAACAACGACCCGCCAGCGTTACGATGATTGATCTTCCAACCACAGCAAACAGACAGGGAGGAGTTTAGATGAGCTATGTCGCGGAAGGATACAATAGTTTCGAGACCAAGAAGACCCCATCGGGAATCGTTAGGTATCTTCCAGATCCGAAGTCCGTTATTGCTCTGATCCAGAGCGGCAAGCTGAAAGAGCACATCCTCCTTGTCCAGGGCGGAACGACGACATTCCTTGCGCCGGCGCTGAGCATGGGCGCCATCGGCGTGATCACCATGTCCGGTGCGCCGGAGTCCCATCTCGGAATCCTTTCTCGCGAATTCCAGATGCCTTGCGTCATGACGGCCTACCTCACCGGCAGTGAATCTCGCTATCTCACGGGCGCGAATAACGACGCCCATTTCGCGGCGATCATCAAAGCACTCGACGGCAAGAAAGTGCAGTTGCACTGCGAAGACAGAGAGACGGGCCGCGTCGCTGTTCTGAGCTGATCCACGCAAACAAAATCCGAGCCGAGGAGGAAACAGATGTCTACCTACAAGGACCGCTACAAGTCCGCTGACAACGGTCTACGTTTTCAGGATCTGGTTTATCAAGGCAATTTCAAGGGGATGGACCCCGTGCCTGACGGCATTCTGGGCGACAAAGTTCTGCGGCAGCGCGCCAAGAGCAAGGTGCTGGAAAAGGTGAGCAAGGAAGACGTCCTCAGAGATCAGTTCACGGTCGACGAGCTCAACGATCTCAACAACTATCTCGCTTGGAATATCTGGGACGTGCTCGTGATGCGCGCCACGGAGGGCGTTTCGGGCATGATCCCTCGCCAGGAGTACGAGATCCTCGCCTTTATGCACGAGTTCTATCGCTGGCCCGAGATTTTGGAGATGACGACCAACGAGGTCGGAGCGCAAGGCATCGTAGACATCGGCGCGTCGGCGAGGCGAGAGATCGGCACCAAGGTGAACTGCGTTCATGACTGGTGCATCGGGGCCGTCGGCTTCGGCATGGGCCGTTGCGGCCTTCTGGCGCTCGAAGCCATCCAGCCGCAAGACTATGTCCGGGAAAGCAATATCATCCTGAAGTTCATGCAGCGCGTTCTCTGGGGCAAACGCCAGGACGGCTATATCCTGAACTCCCAGGACCGCTATCGCTGCAAGATCCATGAGAAGGATATTCTCGACAAGCTGATCGGTCAGGTCGAATATTTCGAGCCGGCCAGCGACAAGCACGACACTTTGGTGCGGTTCAACGCCGCCGCGGAGTTGCTATCGTTCCTTGATCACTACGATTGCCGGCTCGGATTGGGTGATACGGGGCCCTATGAGCTTCCGGATGGGAAGATCATGATCATCCGTGACCTGTTCACGAATGAAGAGGTTTACGATTGGAGCGACGTGTGCGACCACGAGAACGTGCCTCACTGCTATACGATCTGCCTCGTGATCGATCCGAGCAAGATGGGGTTGGATGAAATCCGAGTAAACGACATCTCGACGACGTTCACCCGTCCAAAAAACTACATCGAGCACATCGTCGGTGGTGCCGTTCTTGTGCGCGAGAAGTGGAATACACCGATGGGCGAGGTGTATCCCCTGAAGATTTCGGAATTGGACAAGCGCTTGGAGGGAATTCAACAGGCAACTTTCAAGCTCTATACGAAGTTCTCTCGCATGTCGCGCCGCACGCTTATCACCAACGGCATGTACGTGTACTATATCGACATGATCCTGCCGCATCTGCGCTTGGCCGGCACCTATGAAAAGGCTTGCAAGGATTACGAATTCTGGGAGATCGACCAGCGCGTGTCGAACTACTATTACGACATCGTCAAGCGCGGCTTCGCGCAGGCGACGGTGCCGCAAAAAATCTTCTCGGGCGAGGGATATCTTCCTTTCCCGGATAATGTGAGCCTCACCAGGTCGAAGTATTACTGGAAATAGCACTCAAGTGTCTTGCCGAGCGCGGCACTGCGTCGCGCTCGGTTCGGGCGTCGATTGGATGGAAGATGACAGTTTTGAGCGAACAAGAGTTTCGTGTGCTTAACGGCGCCCATCTGAAGAAGATGGCTACCGCCGCGGAATTGGCGAGCGCTGTCGGTCTCGATGTTGCAGTGGTCGAGCCTGTGCTCAATGCGGCGGCCGGTAGTGGCCTCTTGATGGCCGCCGAAGGAAGGCACCTGCTTCTGCCCGAGGGGACGAGCGCAGTACATGAATATTACCGGACCGCCTACGAAGCGATGCGCTCCAACGACCTCGTACTTGCGTGGTACGAGCGCTTCGAGACCGTTAACGAGCAGTTCATCAAGCAGGTCAGCGAGTGGCAATCAACTGATGGAGACGAGCGAGTTCAGTCGCGCCTCATCAAGACAGTCGAACGGCTGACCAAGAACCTCCGGGAGCTTACTCCGATCGTTCCTCGCTATGAGACTTACGTCGACCGGTTCGGCGGCAGCGTCGCCCGGATCGACCAGGGGGAGAAGGACTTTGTGTGCAAGCCTACGATCGATTCCGTTCACAACATCTGGTTCGAGTTTCACGAGGATATTCTCACGGTCATCGGGCGTCCGAGGGATACTTGAATGCAACTGCGCGTGGCGACTGGCGTGATGGATGACAATTTCGTTCGGGATGTGACAGATAGCGTTGTAGAAGACGCGCTGCGTTTCGGTGGCAAGGCGAGCGGCCTCGCCAAGATGGCGCGCGCTGGAATACCCATCCCTCCCGCCTTCGTCATAGGGGTCGATGGTTTCCGTGAATTCAAGACTAGTGGAGGAAAAATCGGGGAGCGGTTGTTGTCGCAGATCCACGATGCGATAGGCACTCTGGAGAAGCAATCTCAGCGATCGTTCGGGGACCAGGATAGGCCCTTGCTCGTATCGGTGCGCTCGGGCGCCCCTGTCAGCATGCCCGGCATGATGGATACGATCCTCAACCTCGGACTAACGTCGGCATCGGCCCTCTCCCTCGCACGCGGCCCCGGCGGGAGTGACTTTGCGCTCGACACATGGCTGCGCTTCTGGCGTATGTTCGCCGACATCGTTTTGGGGATTGACCCATCCGATCTGGCCCATTCTGTGAAGGACGCGGAATCGACCGCAAGGAACGAGATCACGGCGTCCGCTTTCCAAAATCTCGAGCGATCGATCCTCGATCATATTGAAGCGGCATGTGATGCCGCCAGCGCCGATCCGTTCTGGCAACTTGAACAAGCAGTTGAAGCTGTGTTCCGGTCCTGGGACAGCGCACGAGCGAAGGCATACCGAAAACATCACGGAATTTCCAACGACCTTGGAACAGCCGTCACTATTCAGGCTATGGTTTTCGGCAATGCGGATGACAATTCGGGATCGGGCGTGGCGTTCACCCGGAATCCGAATGATGGGAGCAAGACTCTCTACGGCGAATATCTGATCGGCCGCCAAGGCGAAGATCTCGTTTCCGGGACACACACACCGATCGATTTATCCGACCCCAGTGCGCTCGATCCTGGCCTTCGACAGGCCTTCGAAAAGCATAGTCAGACCCTCGAAGGGCTCTACGCGGATGCAGTCGATATCGAATTCACCGTTGAATCCGGGAAGCTGTATCTGTTGCAAGTGAGGCCAGCCAAACGAACGGCGGCGGCCGCCATCAAGATAGCGGAAGACCTGGTCGCGGAGGGACTTATCGACGAGCGGACTGCGCTGGCGCGAATCACTTCCGAGCAAGTCAGAAAGGTATCGCGGCCGTCTTTCGACGAAAATGAGCTTGCGATGGCGCTTGTGGTGGCGCAGGGACTTGGATCGTCGCCAGGCCACGCCTGCGGCGCCGCGATTCTCGATGCAGACCGAGCCGCTGATCGGGCTCTGGCCGGCGAGGCCGTCATTCTCCTGCGTCCGACGACCAGTCCGCAGGATATCAGAGGAATGCTCGCCGCAAACGGGGTGATTACCGCGCGAGGCGGAGCGCTCAGCCACGCCGCCGTCGTTTCTCGAGCGCTCGACAGGCCCTGCATTGTCGGCTGCGATGCAATTGCCATCGACGCAAGCCGCAAGACGTTCTCGATCGCCGGCAAGACCTACCGCGAAGGCGATAAAATCTCGATGGACGGAGGAAGCGGAAAGGTTTTTTCGGGAGCCATCAAGCTTAAGGCGGCAGGCGTTGGCATGCCTTCACTGCGGCGCATTCTGGAATGGGCAGATCGCAGGTCCGAAACCTCGGTCTGGATATCGCCAAAATCCGGCGACGAGTTTCTCGAAGCAGCGAGCGCGGCTGTGCCGGCGGGTAGCGTCGTCAGCGTCACCGACCTCATCATCGCGAAAGGCACCGTCAGCCGGTTCGTCGAATTGACGTCCGCGGCGGGACTTCCGAACGGGCCGCGAGCCATTGCGGATGAGATTCGTTCGATAGTGTGCGAAGCTTGTGCTTCCGCTTTTTCGGGACCCCCGCGTGGTTCGGTCCAGTTTCGGTTGCCGCGGGTGAGTTCGGATCGGGCCCGCCGCTTAATAGAGAACTGGCAGGAACTGCCGCCGGGCTTCTTTTTGCCTCTCGGTTCTTTGACTTATCTTCGGGCAATATTGCTCGGGATATCAGCCGCCGCAGAGAGCGCTCGATACCGAGACGCTACCGCCCTCATCGGAGGCATCTCAAGTTCTTCCGAATTCGTTGCGTTTCAGCGGGAGGCTCGACAGATGGGGCTAGGCGCAGGGGCAATGATACAGAATGCGATGGCCCTTGATGATGTCGTGCAGATAGCCGAGTCGGCCACGCCGATCTGGGTAGATATCGGAGATATCGTGCGCACGATGTACGGCTTTCCTATCGAAGTGCAGCAATCGCTGGAAGTGCTCGACCAATATGTGAAGGATGATCTTGTTCGCGCTAGTCCATTTCGGCGGCTTCCAACTTATGTGACCAATTTGCTGGCGGCGGCAGCCGCCGCGGCAGAGAAAAGCGTATCTGTTGGAATTGAAGGCAGTGCGGTCCCGCCGGAACTTCTCGTCGAGCTTCATCGAATAGGATTTCGACGTTTTTCCGTTTCGATTGGGCGGCGAGATGAACTCCGCTTTTTGCTCGGGCGTTCGCAGAAGGAGTAAGGCATGGCGTTGCAAGCACTTGGATTGGTTGAGACGAAGGGATTGGTAGCCGCGATCCAGGCTGCCGATGCCATGGTGAAGGCCGCAAACGTGAAACTTGTCACCAAGCAGCAGCCAGGTGGTGGGCTCATTTCCATCATCGTTCAAGGTGACGTTGGAACGGTAAAAGCTGCCGTCGACGCGGGAGTGGCGGCTGCAAATCAGATCGGCCAAGTCGTATCGGCGCATGTAATTCCGAGGCCGCACGATGGCATGGAAGAGATTCTGGAGCGACCGGCGGTTCGATAGTTGTGTGTGGCCGGTCTATCTCGAGTTCGCGTCGCGCTTGAGACTCTTAATCAGCGGCTCTGTCAGATTCGTGAATCTTACGTCGCCACACGAGCGTGCGTGGCCGAATGACGGCGCTTCTGGCGGTCTACCAAGACGCGAGGTCTGAAATTCGACTGCCCAACGATAAGAAGACGGTGATTCTAGAGTGGGTTTAGCAATGTAGAGGACCAGTGCTCGAACCTCCGACGCACCCCTTAGTGCGCCTCTACTAATGGCAGCCACATAGTCTCCCGCCACGCATGCGCCCAGCCGTTGCAAAGCGCCGCTGGGAATGTAAACTTGCCAGTATTTTCCGACGATCTTTAACACTCTTGCATCCGACACCGAACCGATTGCCTTTAGATAAGCTTTTCCTTTGGGGGTACCCATGCTCGATACCGCGACCACCACGCTATTGCGCGCGGTCCTAGACGAGGTCTGCGAGAACGTCGCCCGTCATGAGACCGGCGCCCGCGCCTATGTTGCCTCTAAAATTTTGGAAGCCGCTACCAGAGGCGAGACGTCGCCAGACGGTCTTAAGCACGCTGGTCGAGCAGCTTTGTCCGAGGCTCCGACCACGTGGCGGTAGTCGCGTGAGGCCGAGATGAATTTTCAGGTCACCGTCCTGAAGATTTTGGTGAGCCATCCCGGCGGTTTCGCCGTGATGGCCGATCTCAAGCGCGATATGGCGATTTTAGCCACCAGCGGCAGCGACTGGAGCGAGCGTACCAAACGCCCAGTATCGCGTGTGCCGGATCTAGGTATCTTTTCTCAAGGTCTAGTCGATCGCCTGAACGGTGGGTGGCGGATCACCGATAAAGGGCGCGCTGTATTGGCGCTCATGGAAGCACGCCCTGCCGCTGCAGACGAGGTAAACGCAGAAATTACGCGGGGCCAGTCCCGTTCGTCAGGGGGGCCCTGCAATTCCCGGTCGAGAGGAGCCGGCGCGATCGCGAACGCCGCGAGCGACGGCGCGCCGCCCGGCAGCGAGTACGGGCGAATGCTTCCTAACTGGGACGCCTCTTCAGGCGTCGGGATCTTCGCCAAATGCTAGGTCAACTTTGGATCTCTCTGAGGTGGGCCACGGCTGGGCCTCCGGGTCAAAGGCGTGATGACCGAAAGTTCGCCAGGTGAAGCTGTCGGGCCTCTCTCAAAGACGACGCAAGGAAGCCGAGGCGCTCTAGCACAAGCCTCACTTCGTCAATGCCATCGGTGCCGAAGCAAAGCTGTTCTCGCAGCGGGGGCGCGCAACGATATCGCAACGAATTGGGTGATATGACCGTGAACAAAACGGGACGGAAACAGAGGCCACGGCGAGAAAAATCAACAACTTGGAACATGTTCACTGCGTTCGGGACGCAGGGATCAGATCGCCACTTGAACCGAGTGGCGGTATCGGTGGTTGCGCTGAACCTACTAATCGATGGCCTTGTAGTCGCAGTTGATCCCGTAAAGTCAGAATAGCGCGTGTTCAGATATCAGGCAGTGCAATGACTACGATCGTGCGACGAATGCCCACTTTCGGTCGGATAAGCCCAGTGGTGCGACCAGGAAGTCATTGATTGTTCTCAACCCGGGGCTGTCTCAAAAGGCGCGCACCCGCCTGACCTGCGAGCCCAATCGGATTTCTCCCCGCCAGCTTTTTTTCCAGTGACCGGGCGGGCAGCCATAGCCGCGCCAGCCCACCTTCCTGCCGCGGCTCCATCAGGCGGTAGCCGTCGCCGTGACGTTAACCATGCCCGTGGCCCAAACTGTGCCCGCCCTTTAGTCGCCGTTGATCCCAGCGTCGGCAGCAAACGGAGATCCTGCTGGCATCGCCGCGACAGCAGGCTCGGCGTAGCAAGGGCGATACATGGCTTGTAGCTGTTTGCCGCGAAGGAAGATCATTCTGCGGGTAAGACCGCCGCGATTTGTGATCCATCGCCGTACTTGGGACGGATACCCCGAATAGAGTATCTGGGTTGCTTCAGGATTAGTGACAATTCGGCCATTGCCAGCGAAATCAAAGGCCGCGTGAAACCCGAGTGTCGCGTTCGAGGTGACACAAATCTTGTTGTGAGGGATTGCCGAGAGGAGGATGGTGCAGGCCGAAGCGCAAAGGCCATCAATCATCACCGTTTGGCCTGAAGCGCGGAGTTTGCTGTACTTATCGACGTACGTCCCGATCTGCCCACCTGGGTCGTCCGCAATCCGAACCGCTGCATTGCCTGCCCCTACGCTTGCAAGCAAAAGCGCTGCCGTGAGCAGCGCAGACAGCGATAGCGTCGGATTGGTCATACCTCTCTCCTAGCGGCAATATTTTCTGCTGCTAGCGGCAATATTTGCCCTGAGCGCTCCAGTGCGTATGTGCGCTCGGACACAGTCCATCCGGCTCAAGGCGCGCGCCATAGACGTACGTCCCGATCTGCCCGCCTGGGTCGTCCGAGCCGATGAGGGGGAACTTGGGAGCCGATTTAATCATCGTTGTCGCTGGCTGGAGTCGTGGCCGTCTGGGCAGCGGCTTTCGTTTTTATCATCGCCGTCATCATCACAGTCTGGGAGATCAGCACACCGCTGGCGCTCGCCACATATTTCGTGTTTTTGGCGTGTCGTTCCTCTATCCGGTGGTCAAGGAGCGCTGGTTCGGGAGGACGACCGAGACTGTTGTTCGGTCTGGTCGTCGTCGCCTACGCGATGCTGGCGCTATATCCCGGCATCGAACATGCCTTTCATCGCAAGCACGAAAACCGGGTGTCGGCCTTCCAGCAACGATTGCAGGTCTTCGCTGAGCGTCCGAAGAGGAATGGCCTTCTTCAGTGTTCAGCCGGTCACAGGTGAGGTTTCTGAGCGGGACACCGCAAGAGCGGGCCGGGATGATCGTGCCTACGTTTTGGCTTTTCTGCCGGCCCCCGTGTGCGCCGGAATCGACCACATTGGTTGAGATCGCGCTGAAGGCCAAAAAATGATCTCCGCTCTTCCCGTAGAAGAATGGAATATTGAACTCGAAGAGAGTGACAAACGGTGCATCGCTCTGATGCGGGAGCGCTCTCTACCGTGATTTGTTTCACAGATAGAAAAACACTATCCGGGTGACAAACCCGAGTGAGGCACTGGGCTTGCTTTGAGCCAGATGTTGTTCACATGCAGCTCCAAGGAGGCAAGTAATGAATGAAATGCGTGAACTGACTGACACGGAAGTCGAGTCGGTTTGTGGCGGGATCTCCGACCTCGGCAAGTACATCACAAAGGCGGTTGGTGACGCTATCAGCGCTGCCATCGGGGATAAACCTGGTAACGGCCCTGGTGTTTATCCTCAGCCGGCGTACAGTCCGAAGTCGCAGCTTTAAGTCACGTTAAATCTCGAACGCGACAGGCGACGAGAGCCCGCTGCGAAATTGGCAGCGGGCTTTTCGGCTATGAGACAACCCAATCTCAGATCAGCACCGGTCGTAGCCGCGGCTAACCATTTGGAGAATTGGCGTCGGGTGGTAGATCTTTGATCAGCCTGCATCGTGGGTCACGCCATGCTGTGGGTTAGAGCCGAGCCGGAAGCAACACCTCCCTTCCTCTCTGCTTTTCGGTTATACAGAAATATGACAAGGTCAATTAAGGTTACATCCGCAGGCTGGTTGAGATCTGGCTAAAGGCGAAGGGGAAATGAGCCCTGTGCTTCAGATAACTCTCTGAATTGCACTTGCCCCACCGGCTGATCATCGCCGGCAGCGCTTTGGTCGCACTCGGGTTTGTCGGTCTCATCATCCAGCGCATCAGGGCTCCGACATCCGAACAAAACGAAGATCCTGAATCCACTGATAAGGAAATTGCCGAAAATCTGGATCGCTCGTCGTGCCGACGATCTCGTTCCGACTGCTCTATGGTTTGCTGATCATAGGCCATGGCCGGCGGCAGATCCTGTGGTTTGGGGTGACCGCGCACCCGACGGCCGAATGGCTCGCCAATCAGCTCACTGAAGCCTGTGGCTGGGAGCAAATCCCTCGTTACTTAATCAGGGACCGCGATCGAGTTTATGGCGAGATCTTTGTCCGCAGGGTTCGTCGATCGGCATTCGAGACCGCCCGACGTCTTTCCGCTCACCCTGGCAAAACGCCTACGCAGAACGGTTGATCGGTTCAATCCGGAGGGAATGCATTGATCATGTCGTAGTCTTCGGCGAACGACATCTGCGCCACGTTCTGCTATCGTACAAAGATTACTACAACGCCACGCGCACTCATTTGTCATTGAACAAGGATGCCCCGGTTCCTCGCGGTGTTGAGCGAGTCGGGAATATCGTATGCCGACCGATCCTAGGCGGACTGCACCATCAATATGGCCGGATGTGATTTACGGTAGGCACAGCCAGCGCACGCAGCTGATCAATGCGCTCCGAGCCCACCTTGCCGAGTTCGGCCTCGTGGCGGAGACGGGACGCGAAGGCGTTTGAGCGAGTCTTTGAGATCGAACGGCGATTGCTCGGCCCAAACTCGCATCGTCCTCTTGCGGGCCTGCTCGAGGAGGACTGCGAGTGCCGATGTGCCGGTCGTCGGCAACTCAAACGCGAGAATCTCAAGCAGCGCGTGGCAATCGTCGACGGCCCTGTGGGCCTGGTGAAAGAAACCTGCGCCGTTCAGGAGGTAGGCCAGGCGAGAGCCTTCGAAGCCATGTTTCCGCCAGTCGACCTCCGTCGCCGAACAGCCCCAGGCCTTCCGTTGGAATATCGCCAGCAACGCTCCGCGAATTTGCGGTCAAAGCTCGCGTTGTGGGCAATAACGATCACGGCCTCGTCCGCGAACGATGAGACGGCTGCCTCGTCGATCCGCTGCCCAGCGACCATTTCGTTCGTGATCCCAGTGAGCGCGATCACCTCCTGCGGGATGGGCGCGGACGGTTCGTTGAACGATGAGAAGACATCCCTGAGACCTGCGATGCGCCCGTCGGGCAGGTAGTCGAACTTGACCATTCCAAGCTCGATGACCTCGTCCTTCTGCTGATCCAAGCCGGTGGTCTCCACGTCGAGCGGGATTCCTATCTTGCTGCTTCGACTGTGGGATGGAGTGAAAGTCTCCCGACGAACCAGGCGCCGAAGGACGCGGTAGTCGGCGGATTTGGCCAATGCCTCCGCCATGGCGGCCAGTGTCAGATCGTTCTCAAGCATTGGATGTTGCGGTCCTCGGGTTACGGTTTCCGCCGCATTGCGGCTGTTCAAGCCACAAATCGAGTCCGGGTCAAAGCCCGAAATCCAGTTGCGGCTCCGCATCAACCCCGACGTGGAGGGAAGACAGCGACACCCCCAGGAGGCGCACCGGCTTCGGCAGAGCATGTTATCCTCCAGCAGAGCGATCGCCAAATCTGCGAGACGGTGGCGGCTCGTGACAGTCGAAGAGGCGGACCGGCTGCGCGTGATGATCTCGAAGTCGGCGAACTTCACTTGTCGAGTGCTCGCCGAGTCACAGCGTCGCCAAACCTTGTCGATCAGCGGCTCGAGCTCCGCGACCATTGCGTCGAAGTCGGTCAGGTCGGTCGAGAACGTATTCTCCGCGCCGACCGACTCCCGAATGCGTTGGCTCGAACAGGCCGATCGTCGACGCCGCGTGAGATCCAGTAGTAGTAGGCGCCCGACTTGCCGAAGTTTGCGTTCATGAACTCCAGCGTCTGGTTGCGCATGTCGAGACCCGTGAAGATGCCCCGGGGCATTCATCTTCGCGTTGCCGGGTCTATCCCCACCTCGGGACGCATTGACAGCGGCAGTACCCGATAGCAAGCTCGTTCGGCGTCTTTGGCGTGCCTGAATCGACCGCGCCCAAGAATTCACCTGGAGTTCCAACAGTGGACAGATCAATTCTGCTCGCCGCCGTTTGCGCTTCGGCGCTTGTGTTTGCTTCGGCTGCTTCTGCCAAAACCCTGGTTTTCTGCTCGGAGGGCAGCCCGGAGAACTTCTACCCTGGCGTCAACACCACCGGCACGTCGTTCGACGGCAATGAGCCGATCTACAATCGCATCGTCGAGTTCGAGCGCGGCGGCACGCAAGTAGTGCCGGCCCTCGCAGAAAAATGGACGATCTCGCCGGACGGCACCACCTATACCTTCGAGTTGCGCAAGGGCGTGAAGTGGCATTCGACGTCCAAGTCGTTCAAGCCGACGCGCGACTTCAACGCCGACGACGTCATATTTTCGATCGAGCGGCAATGGAAGGAGGACAATCCGTATTTCAAGGTGACGAGTCCGAACCATTCCTATTTCGGTGACATGGGGATGCCGAAATTGTTGAAGTCGGTCGAGAAGGTCGACGATTACACCATCAAGGTGACGCTCAATCAGCCGGAAGCCCCATTTCTCGCCGACCTCGCGATGCCTTTCGCGGCCATCCAGTCGAAAGAATATGCGGATGCAATGCTGAAGGCCGGCACGCCCGAGAAGATCGACCAGGATCCGATCGGCACCGGACCGTTTTATCTGGTGCAGTATCAGAAGGACGCAGTGATCCGGTACAAGGCGTTCCCTGGATATTGGGGCGGAAAGGCGAAGATCGACGACCTCGTCTACGCGATCACGCCGGACGCATCCGTTCGCTGGGCCAAGCTCCAGAAGGGCGAATGCGACGTGATGCCTTATCCGAACCCGGCCGACATCGATGCGATAAAGAAAGACCCGAACATCACCATCCTGGAACAGCCGGGCCTCAACGTCGGTTATCTGGCCTTCCAGACACAAAAGAAGCCCTTCGACGACGTGCGCGTGCGCAAGGCCGTCAGCATGGCGATCGACAAGAAGGCGATCATCGACGCCGTCTATCTGTCGACCGGCATTGCGGCCAAAAATCCCATTCCGCCCTCGATGTGGTCGTATAACGACGACGTCAAGGATGATCCCTATGATCCGGCGGCGGCCAAGAAGCTTCTTGCCGACGCAGGATTTCCCAATGGTTTCGAAACTGATCTATGGGCCATGCCGGTGCAGCGCCCCTACAATCCGAACGCCAGGCGCATAGCCGAGCTGATGCAGGCCGACCTCGCCAAGATCGGCGTCAAGGCCGAAATCAAGTCATTTGAATGGGGCGAGTACCGCAAGCGGATGCAGGCCGGCGAGCACCAGATGGGTATGCTGGGCTGGACCGGCGACAACGGCGATCCTGACAACTTCCTGCACACATTGCTGGGCTGCGACTCGGCGCAATCGGCATCTGGTTCGAATATCGCCAAGTTCTGCTACAAGCCGTTCGACGATCTGGTCGTCAAGGCCAAGACCGTCAGCGATCAGGCCGAGCGGGCCAAGTTGTATGCGCAGGCCCAGGTGATCTTCAAGGAACAGGCTCCGTGGTTCACGATCGCGCACGCAGTGCAGTTGAAGCCCGTCAGTAAGAGGGTCATCGACTTCAAACTGTCGCCGTTCGGACGCCACAACTTCTATGGCGTCGACGTCAAGGAGTAGAAGACGAGAGCAGGGGAGTGGCCTTCGCCGCTCCGCCGCATTTCTTGCCCTTCTCCTTCCTTCGAGATGACTGAGGACGGCATGCTCCGGTTCGCTCTTACCCGGCTGAGTCTCGTGGTTCCGACCTTCATCGGGATCACGTTGCTTGTGTTCGTGCTGATCCGCTTGATACCCGGCGACCCCATCGAGACCATGGCGGGCGAACACGGCATCGATCCGGCCCGGCTCGCGCAATTGCGCGCTGATTACGGCTTCGATCAGCCCGTGCTGGTCCAGTACGGCCTCTATCTGTCACGGATGGCGCATGGCGACCTCGGCCGCTCGATCGTCACCCATGAGCCGGTGATCTCTGAATTTCGGATGCTGTTCCCGGCGACGATCGAGTTGTCTGTTTGCGCGATCCTGTTTGCATTGTGCCTCGGATTGCCGGCCGGCATCATCGCCGCGGTTCGCCGCAACTCCATCTTCGATCATGGCGTGATGGGGATATCGCTCACCGGGTATTCGATGCCGATTTTCTGGTGGGGATTGCTGTTGATCCTGCTTTTTTCGGTGCAGCTCGGATGGACTCCCGTGTCGGGCCGGATCGCAGTGCAGTACTTCATCGAACCAGTGACCGGATTCCTGCTGATCGATACGCTGCTGGACGGCGATTTCGGTGCGTTTCGTTCGGCCTTGTCACATCTCGTGCTGCCAACGATCGTTCTCGGCACCGTGCCGCTCGCCGTGATCGCCCGCATGACGCGGTCCGCCATGCTGGAGGTCCTGGGCGAAGATTACATCCGCACCGCCCGCGCCAAGGGGCTGCCGCGTTTCCGGGTGATCGCGATCCATGCGCTGCGCAATGCGCTGATTCCGGTCGTGACGGTGATCGGGCTGCAGGTCGGTGTCCTGTTTACGGGCGCGATCCTCACGGAGACCATCTTCTCATGGCCCGGCGTGGGCAAATGGCTGATCGAGGGTATCAACCGCCGCGACTATCCGGTGTTGCAGGGCGGCACGCTGTTGATCGGCGCGATCGTCATGATCGTCAATCTTCTGGTCGATGTCACCTACGGGCTGATCAATCCCCGCATCCGGTACACGAGATGACCGCCGGCGCCTTCGAAAATCCCGACGTCGCAGCCGGTGCTCCGCCGCATCCGCTGTTGGAATTCTGGTTCGATTTCAAGGCAAATTTCGGCGCCGTGACGGGTCTCGCCGTGATCGTGGTTCTGATCCTCCTTGCGCTGTTCGCCGATTTCGTTGCACCGCATTCTCCGATCGTCACCAACAATGCGGCCTTTCTGAAACCTCCGTTCTGGCAGCAGGGTGGATCGATCGCCTATCCGCTCGGCACCGACGCGATCGGCCGCGATATCCTTTCCCGTCTTATTCACGGAGCAAGGCTTTCGCTTCTGATCGGAATCGCGGTGGTCACGCTCTCGGTGGTTGCCGGGACGATCCTTGGGCTGGTGGCGGGTTTTTTTCGCGGCGTCATCGAGATCGCGATCATGCGGCTGATGGACATCACGTTGACGCTGCCAAGCCTCTTGCTCGCGATCGTGATCGTTGCGATCCTTGGGCCCGGCCTGATGAATGCCATGCTGGCGGTCGCGATCGTGCTCCTGCCGCACTATGTGCGGATCGCGCGTGCCGCCGTGATCAGCGAAGTCTCGAAGGATTACATCACCGCGGCCAAAGTCGCGGGTGCCGGCCGGCTCCGCTTGATGTTCAAGGAGATTTTGCCGAACTGCACCGCGCCGCTGATTGTCCAGGCAACGCTCGGCATTTCGACGGCGATCCTGGACGCGGCCGCGCTCGGCTTTCTCGGTCTCGGTGCGCAGCCGCCCTTGCCCGAATGGGGGACCATGCTGGCGGATGCGCGCGAATTTGTGTTGCGGGCCTGGTGGGTCGTCACGCTTCCAGGCTCGGCGATCCTCGTAACTGTGCTGGCCTTCAACCTTCTCGGCGACGGACTGCGTGATGCGCTCGATCCCAAGCTCAAGCGATAGCGCATGATGACAGTTGAAAGGCGATCTGATGCCGCTCCTCGAGATTGAAAATCTATCGGTCTCGTTTCCATCGCAAAGCGGGATGGTGCGCGCTGTGGATGGCATCGATATCAAGCTCGAAAGAGGCGAGGTGCTGGGGATCGTCGGAGAATCCGGATCCGGCAAGAGTGTCACCATGTTGGCCCTGATGGGACTTGTGCCATACCCGGGGCGCGTCGAGGCTGCCAAGCTGCGGTTCGAGGGGCGGGACCTGCTGACTTTGAGCGATCGCGAGCGGCGCGCGCTCACCGGCAAGGACGTCGCGATGATCTTCCAGGAGCCGACGACGTCCCTCAATCCGTCCTTTACGATCGGCTATCAGTTGGCCGAGACATTGCACATCCACGAAGGGATGGATCGCAAGGCCGCGCGGCGGCGCGTGGTCGAACTTCTCGAGCAAGTCGGCATTCCGTCTCCCGAGAAGCGGCTGTCGGCCTATCCGCACCAACTCTCGGGCGGCATGAACCAGCGCGTCATGATCGCGATGGCGATCGCCTGCAATCCGAAGCTCCTGATCGCTGACGAGCCGACGACAGCGCTCGATGTCACCATCCAGGCGCAGATCCTCGATCTTCTGCTGTCCCTGCAACGCGATCGCGGCATGGCGCTGATCCTCATCACGCACAACATGGGCGTGGTCTCGGACACGACCGAGCGCGTCGCCGTGATGTATGCGGGTCAGATCATGGAACAGCGCCCGACCACAAACCTGTTCGCCTCGCCGCAGCATCCTTATACGGCGGCTTTGCTGGCGGCGCGCCCGGAGGCGAGCGACGGCGGACGGCTCGCTACCATTCCGGGCGTTGTGCCCGGGGTTTACGATCGGCCGCGGGGGTGCCTGTTCAATCCGCGTTGCACCTATGCAACGCCGCTGGCCGACAAGGCGCGTCCCGACCTGCGCCCCTGGATGGACGGCCTGATCCGTTGTCACTATCCGCTCGGCGATCCGACACGGGATGAGCGCATCGCGGCCGATCGGGCCGAAGCCGGAGGGGCATCGATCCTCAAGCGCGAGACCGTGTCATGACGGCGCTTGTCACCGCCACCGATCTCAAGCGCAGCTACGAGATGAAGCGGGGCTGGTTCCGCCCCCGCGCGCATCTGCAGGCCGTGGGCGGGGTATCGTTCGCGCTCGAGGCCGGCAAGACGTTGGCGATCGTCGGCGAGTCCGGTTGCGGCAAGTCGACGCTCGCAAGGCTCGTGACGCTCATCGAGAAACCGAGCGCCGGCACACTGATGCTCGATGGGGTGGATGCGATCGATCCCTCGGCCAGCGCCGCAAAGACGTTGCGCCGGGCCGTGCAGATCGTGTTTCAAAACCCCTATGGGTCGCTCAACCCGCGTAAGCGCGTCGGCGCGATACTGGAAGAGCCGCTGATCATCAACACCAGGCTCTCGAAGCAGGAGCGGCGGGCGCAGGCGCTCGACATGATGGCGAGGGTAGGGCTGCGGCCGGAGCAATATGGCCGCTATCCGCACATGTTCTCGGGCGGCCAGCGCCAGCGCATCGCGATCGCGCGCGCCTTGATGTTGCGGCCGAAGTTGCTAGTTGCCGACGAGCCGGTCTCCGCGCTCGACATGTCGGTGCAGGCGCAGGTCATTAACCTCCTGGTCGATCTCCAGCGCGAACTGGGGCTGGCTTACCTTTTCATCTCGCACGATCTCGGCGTGGTGCGTCACATCGCGGATGACGTGATGATCATGTATCTGGGAATCGCAGTCGAGCACGGACCGAAAGAGCGCATCTTTGCGCGGCCGCTGCACCCCTATGCTCAGGCCTTGCTCGACGCGACGCCAGGCCTTGGCCGCAAACGCCAGCGTGTCGTGCCGAAGGGCGAGGTGCCTTCGCCGCTCGATCCACCAAAGGGCTGCGTCTTCTCGACCCGCTGTCCCCATGCGACCGACCTCTGCCGCTCGCAGCGTCCACCCTTGCGCCCGCTCGACGGCCGCCTCGTCGCCTGCCATTACGCCGAGCGCTTCCTGGAAGCTCACGCGGCTTAACGATTGGTCCGCAAAGGCATCTCACCAAACCGTGGTCGGTATTAGGTTCGTCGGGTGAAATACTTAGACGCATAGGTGCTCCCGACCCTGACTTATTCTTAGGGAAGAGAAGCGTGTGAGAACCATCTTTTGGTAACGCGATTTGGCTCTCTTCTCATTTCCGTTTCTGCCAACGCGGCATAGCGCGCAAGTTTTTCAACACGCGTGGAGCGAGAGGGCCGAACTCACCGCGTAGCGGAGATGAGAAGGATCTGTATCGCGGTCCGGTTCGAGTTGCGAGTTGGCGGGGAGGGCAGCCGATGCGGACCAAGCTTGAGCAGCCTCGATCTTCTCGGCCTCAGTTGCAACCACGATCCTCCAAGCCATGCTGGAATGGGCGGTCGCTCTCGGGGACCGCGCGGTGAGCCGAAACATACAGGAGTTGCTGGCTTAGATTACGCCTCCCACGGGCTTGCCTGCCCGCGGGCCAGGCTCTCGCCCGCATCGCGGTCTCGGCCTTCGGCTTCGACCCCTGGCGCAAGGATTGCACCTTCCAGGGCGGGTACTCACAAGGGAGCAGACGTCGGTTGTTGGTGGCTAAGCAGAAATCTTCCGTTCATCAGAGCATTTCCGCTCGTGCCCGCAAAAGCGGCGGTCCGGGAACTCTCGCGGGTGGTGCTACTGCGCCAGCAATCTGAATACGACAATCAGTGCCACCAGGCTCGCGAGAACCAGCAGCGTCAGGAAGGACTTTCGGGTCATCGGCCTCGTCGAGTGATGCGCAGCCGATAGGCCAGGCCGAGGTTTAGTCGGTCTCTGGGACCCCACGACTTTGCCCTCTGTCGTTTGCGTCCGAGCCTTTGGTTCGGGCGCCGTACCTACGCCTCCCATTGCGCTGTAATATGCGCTGTAGACCTCGCGAACAGCCAGCGCCGTGGACTCGGCCTCGCTCATCGTCCCGAGTCGGGTTCGATAGCTAGTCAGAAAGCTCTGGGCGTTTGACGGCAGGTCATCGAAACCACCGAGCTTGGCCATCATGAGCCAAGTGGCAAAATCCGCCTCAGCCTTCGTTCGGGCTTTCCTGGCGATACTGGCGTTGGAGCTAGAGGACATGGTGGTCTGGTTGGTTCGCCCGCCTAAGTTCGCCGGCGTTCATGGCTATCGTTGGACGGTTCGATTAGCTATCTCGGCTGACGTCAGGCGTCGCGCTCGGCGCCTGTCCAGGCGCGCGAGGATTTGCCCTTGCAAGGCCTCAAGCCGGCGCTGGACCAAATAAAAGGGCCTGCCGGCCGGCCGATCTGCTCCTTTGTGGAAGTTGTGTATCTTGAGCGGCCCAAAAAAAGAGCTCGCTCCCAAACCCGACATCGAACGGCTCGTGGCCCTGTAGCAAGGATGAGGCCGAACTGGGATGTCCGCTTTTGATGCCGCTATCGGGGGCAAACCAGACGCAGCGTGGACATAATCAAGACGACGCAGATGCTTCTTAGCCAGCGCGGAAGTAAGGCGTTCAACGAGGATTTATGAGTCGCTGAATCAGATTTCGCAGTCGGCTGAATTCAAAGCCTTACGCAAGCCACCAAACGCGTTGAGTCGACAGGGCTCGGTATCGCTGGCGGCCTTTGAACGCTGGAAAATGGCAGTTCGCGTGACAACGGTTGCCTTTGGCTTCGACTTGGGTCGTGCAGCGGTTGTGACCTTCTTCGATTTGGGATTGTGTCGCCGACGGGCGATCGGCCTCGGAGGCTCCGAGGAACCGATACGGAGGTCTTCCGGCGGAGCGATGCGTTCATCGACCAAAGCAGCCTGTGCTGGCCTCTCGCTGCTCACAGCGGCAACTTCAAGCCGATCAGCTTTTGCCAACGCACTATGGGAATCGGAAATGTCTATGGCTGGCTTGGCAATGGGCTGGACGACCGCTACTGCGCTACGCGGTGGAGTTCTGAGCTCCATTGCTGACAGTACTCCTACACCCAGCAGGATAAGGAGCCCCAACGACGCCATTCTCAGCATGATGCGCCTCTAACCTAAGTTAGTGCCGGTGAAAAATCTCCGTACCAATGAGGCAACTTGTCGGCGGCTGCCGACCCGCGTACGGACCATTTGCCGACAGGGTTAACGTCGGCGATGCTCCCAACGCGTACGGAGACCGCCGCTGCCATGTCGGTTTCCGGAAGTAGACGAGACGTGGTTCAGGTTATGGCAGAAGGTCTGTAGTGGCCCGAAGCCGTCATGGCTGTTTTTTCCGTCCCGGTAGCGAGGCCGGAACCTCGTCGATATGGTTTGATAACGGGAGGGATAGGTAGGTGCGGACTCGGCCTATCAGGGACATCCGATCGCGCGACGGACGGGCAGTGATCGTCGTTTGCGCCGTCTTTGATCTAGATCAAGACTTGCGTTCGTTCGCGGCAAAGACTGAGCGATGACCCTCAGAGATCCGTCCGCTTCACGAGCATCAAGATACTCGCGCCCCTACCAGATCGCAAAACCGGAATGCTGAAATTCACAAGCCGATCCGTCGTCCTCGCCGCGGCAATCATCGCCGTACTGATTACAAACACCCCGCCCGGGAACGCTCAGACGTTGAAGGCCATCCAAGAGCGCGGCACGCTCAATTGCGGCGTCGGGCAGGGATTGCTTGGCTTTTCGAGCCAAGACGACCAGAACAATTGGACTGGCCTAGATGTCGATATCTGCCGGGCAATCGCAGCTTCAGTCATTGGCGACCCGGCCAAGGTAACGTTCACGCCACTCGACGCTGCGACCCGCTTCCCTGCGCTGCAGTCTGGCAAGATCGACGTGCTGTCGCGCAATTCGACCTGGACGATGTCGCGCGAAACGTCGCTCGGCCTGATGTTCGCTGGCGTCGCCTACTACGACGGACAGGGCTTTCTGGTGCGTCGGGAGAACGGTGTCGATACGGCCCTTCAGCTTAGCGGTAAGACGGTTTGCACGCAGACCGGCACAACGAGCGAACTCAACCTCGTGGACTATTTCCGTGCCAACGATATGTCGCTCAAAACCCTAGCTGTTGGTACTGCGGAAGAAAGTCGGAAAGCTTACGAAGACCGCAAATGCGACGTGCTGACCAGCGACGTTTCGCAGCTTTATGCCGAGCGGCTCAAGCTCGCGACACCCAACAGCCACGTTATCCTACCGGAAGTAATTTCGAAGGAGCCGCTGGGACCGGCCGTGCGGCAGGGTGACGACCAGTGGTTCAACTTGGTCAAGTGGACGCTTTATGCGTTGATCAACGCCGAGGAACTCGGCGTCAAGTCGGCAAATATCGACGACGCGTTGAAATCTTCTGATCCTAACGTCCGACGCCTAGTCGGAATTGAGGGTGAATTTGGCCAGCAACTAGGCCTTTCGAACGACTGGGCCGTACGCGCCCTTCGCGCGACAGGCAACTACGGAGAAATTTATGAGAGAAACGTTGGGACTCAGTCCCCGCTCAGCATCCCGCGCGGGCTGAATGCACTTTGGACGAAGGGCGGAATCCAGTACGCGCCTCCGGTTAGATAGTTTCAG
Source organism: Bradyrhizobium sp. CCGUVB23 (assembly GCF_024199885.1). NCBI lineage: Bacteria > Pseudomonadati > Pseudomonadota > Alphaproteobacteria > Hyphomicrobiales > Nitrobacteraceae > Bradyrhizobium > Bradyrhizobium sp. CCGUVB23. The sequence goes on along the minus strand of NZ_JANADQ010000001.1, from coordinate 676,551 downwards.
AGGCTGCCCCATGGACGTGGATTATTATTCGTTGCTGACCAAGGCGGTGGAAGGCAAGGATGCTTCGGCGCGCGACGAGATCTACAGGGATGCCTACGGCCTCATTAGGAAGTCGCGGCTGACGCGCGAGGCTGCTGCATCGCACGCGGCTGCACTTGAGGACGCCATCCGGCGGATTGAGGACCAGTTCGTCGCCGACGGAGCGAGATCTGCGGCTGAAATCAACGAGGTGTTATCGACGAACAGAAGCTGGAAGCCGATAGCCTACGGCACCGCCGCTCTCGTCGCCGTCATCGCAGCGGCGGCCTCGTTGTATGGATATGTCCCAAGCAAGGTCCCTGGCGTGGCCAGAACCGGAGTGACGGCATCATCGAAGGCGGTGCGCGTGGGCGATGACGTCGTCGTGGCCGACCTGAAGCCCGGCGTCGATGGCGGCTCGACGGGCGAAGGTCTTCCGTTTGCTCTTCAGCGGCAAGTGGTTTTCTATCGAACTACTGTCGTTCCAGGTTCGATCGTGATCGACCGCGAAAACCGCTTCCTTTATCTGATCGATTCGAACAACTCGGCGCGCCGCTACGGCATCGGAGTCGCGCAGGAATGTCTCAGGGGAGGCAGCTTCTTCCATATCATCAACAAGATGGAATGGCCTGACTGGAAGACTTCAGGCGCGAGCACAGACGCGCCTCTTGCGTCGGCCGGCCAACCCGGCAGTCCGCTGGGGGCACGTGCCCTGTTGCTCGACAAACCCGGCGTGCTCATCCACGGCACGAATTCGCCGAAAACCATTGGCCATCTCGTCGCTTCCGGATGCATCCGGCTGGTTAACGAAGATGTCGAGGACCTATACAGACGCGTTTCTCTGGAGACGCGAGTAGTGTTTGTCAGCTAGACTTGAGAATTTCGGAAGCTGCGCGAATTCTTTCCCGCGAGGCTTTCATCCTTTTGATCGCTGGCACATTGGTTGGCACAGGAACAGGCCTGGCAAAGCCATGGTCTGCTTTCAGGGTCTGAGCAGACCAAGTAGAGGACCAATCCGGAATGCAGCTGGTGACCCTGGCTGTGTGAAAACGCTACGGCCGAGATGGCGCTCACGGTTCTGGCCTATAATCTGACACGGGTCATGAACATCGTCGGAACCAAGCCACTGATTGCTGCGATCGCGCTCTGAGACAGGCGCGCTTTCCTGGCTTTCTGGGCGGACACCCTTTGAAGCCGTTTTTACACGGCCAAGGCCAACAGGCGACATCAAGAAATGGTTGATGTTAAAGCAAAGCGGACATGTCTTCGCGAGAGCCATTGGACGCGCTGAGATGCGCTGCGCACCGATCCGAACATCAGTCGATCAACGCGCGCAACCTTGTTACCTGGGCTGGAGCTTGGAATGAAGCGGCGGTCGAGTTCTTGTACCGGACGGACGTTCACGGGATAGCGCTTTCAAAAGCGCCAATCGAAGATCACTGGGGGAAAGTGCGGCTCACCTTATCAGCGCGGACCTGCGCGGAATGCCCGCCCAGACCCTGGGTATCCCCAATACGAGCGAGCGCCAGCTCCTCGGGGTAAGTGAAATTCCTTGTGATCTCGCGATCGAGCAGGCTGAGTTCTTGAACCAATGCAGCATGACGATGATCCGGAAGCGTCGGGACTAGATTTTCGATCATCGCTCGCAGCCGTCTCACAATCTGCAGATTATTCGAACCGCACGCGCGGATTTCACTGAATGCCAGATGTATGAAATCCTCCCAGTTTGGGGTACGGAAAATCACGCGCAGCTTTCCGGACTTGTTCAGGATCTGGTCGGTGCGCAGATCGCGCTCACCAACTGTGCGCAGCATGCGGTGCAGCTGATCGATTGCGAGCACCGCTGTGGTCGGATCATTGATCGCCGGTGACAATGCCCTCAGCGCGATATCGACGACGATGCGAAACGCGAAGGTAGGGTCCTGGTCCATGGTGCGTTCGGAGCCGAACGCCACTGAGGTGAGCAAGGGTTCCTCATCGATCGAACGAACGCCGCCGAAAAGATCAAACAGGGGATCGCCCGTTGCGACAAAATCGCCGACCTGAGGTGCGAATTCGATGACGCAATCCGAATTTTCGGCCAAAGCCAGTAGCCTTCCGATATTGACTGCGAGAACAATGCCCGAGGGCCCCCGATGTCTGATGATGCGATCGGGAGTGGCAGGTTTGAGAAATCCATTCTCGGTGACCGGATCCGAGCTCAGCCTAGGATACACGTTTTCAATGACCGTGATTCCATTGTTGCCGACACTCGACAGAACGCTGATGGGCCGCAATAGTCGTGAGGCGTAATCGATCAAATAAAAGAAGGCCGCGAACGAAATTATGCCAAGCAGCGTGGCCGTCAATACCAGTAGCTGGTAGGGCCCTTCATCCAGTCTATTTTGCGCCGCTAGCGCAAACATCAGCGTAAATATTAATAATGCGACAGTGTATTTGACGACGTCGTTCCGCAGCAATATCGTGGCGATGATCCGAGGCGTCAATTGCGCGCTGGCGACCTGAATCGCAACCAGCAGCGAGCCAAACGTGAAGACGACGAATGCCAACGTCGCGGAGACGAAAGCCTCAAGCAGAGTTTTCGCTCCAGCCGTATCGAGGCCCAGAAGGCTCCAACCGAGCCAAATGTCCAGTCGATGCAGCATCCTCACTGCGATGAGGGCAAGTGGAATCGCAAAAAATGGAACCACCCAAAGGGAGGACCTGAGATAGCTCTCGAACACATATCGCTGATTCCATCTCATCGGTGTGATGTTCAGGTCGAAAAGCCCAAAGGCGTTGACATGCATCAAGAGGGCCGACTTTAGCGCCGATATTCCGCTCCGAAGCGCTGGAGTGCGTTCTCGCAAATTTTGTAGAGCATGGACCCGTTCCATAGGCCAACGGCGCGAACCAAATTTTGCTTCCAGCTGTGGGATAGTTGACGGTCGAAGCTACGGCCAGAAGGACGCCGACGAGATCGCGTTCCGGGGCGAAGCGGACATCCGCAACCGTCTACGGCAAAATGCGAAGAACTCAATCCGAGCAAGTCAAGTCCGCAATGCCCCACGGAGCGGACTTCAATGAGGGCTGCCGCCGCTTCGCTGAGACTTATGCACAGCAGCAATTACGTCTTGGCTGATCCATTACGGTGGCGTGCATGTCGGCACAAAACGGCGTTAATCCCTCCCCGCGAGAGCAACGCACGCCACGTGGCGAATCGCCAAAGCGAGCCCGGAACAATCGATTGAAATGCGAAACATCCGAGAAGCCGACTTCTAACGCGATGTCGGAAATTCGCTGTGTGCTTGCGTGAGACTCAGTTAGCAGCTCGAACGCCCGTTGGAGACGTAACTCATTCACGTGCCCGGTGAACGATGATCCTGATGACGCGATCAAGCGCTGTAGATAGCGAGGTGAGATGCCTTGGCAGTGGGCTACCGTCTCGACGCTAAGCTCTGGCTGCTGAAAGTGTGCCGCGATGTAATCGAGGGCGGCGCTGTAGCGCGCAGCCCCGACCGCGCTCACACTGCTCTCGCCTAAGGGAGTGCGCTCGCCGATCGCGAGCGCCACGAGGTCATGGATGTGAGCCAGGACCGCATCACGCAGACTGGGTGCGGCCAGTGCTCCATCCTTAAATGCCGACTTTAGATAAGTCATGAGCAGTCGGAGCGCTTCATTTCGGTGAGAAATCGGCCGCATGGCGCGGCTTTCGACATTCGCCACGCGCCGTGCAAGTGCGTCGCGGGGCACGGCCAGACCGAATAGCAATCCGTCGACATAGGTGACGGTGGCGGGCTCCGAATGCAGAATTGCGATTGCGTCGCCGGCGCGAAGCTCAACTTGCTGGCAGCGCTGCGACAGCAGACTTCTGCCGGGAGAGCAGACGATGACTCCGATCGAGTCGTCACCATCAGTAATGCTCGCTCGCAGGCGCTTGAATCGCATGGAAGAGCCTTTCAGTGCGAGCCTGCGCAACCCCCGGACGGCTTGCAGCGTTGCGTCAGCCTGAAACGGAACATCCGATAGGGGCTCGATATCGACGTGGACTATGCCTCGCCCAAAGTTCTCTCGCCATAGTGGGACTCTCATCCGCTCCGGAAGCTCGCGCGTCGAGAATCGATGCGATGCGAATTCGGCTGCGTCCGTAGACATGGGGACCTCCAGCCTTGATAAGACGTCGGGATTAGATGCTGCGACAAATTACGGTCAGTATCTGTGATTTGCAGTTCGTGCACTGACATACTCTTAGGCCGTGCGCATGAGTCCAAGAAGTTGCACCATTGACGTGCTAGTGTCATTCACCTGTGATCGATGCTGATGTGAACTGGTTCACGTGGCGGCCAGAAAATTACGCCTATAGTGATTGTGAAAGCGTGGCGCCAAAAATCGCCATTAAGAGGTGACGGTGGTGATGGCTCTATTTCTAATTGCTGCCATCGGATCCAGTTTAGAGATCTCTGGCGGGTGTCAGCGCGAATCCAGTTTCTAGCGTCATTCGCGATTGGTCGAAATCAACGACCTGTTCTGTAGAACCGACAGTTCTCTGATACCGATTTCGTGTCGCGCCTTGGCCGGCGCATCATCATCGGAGTTCGTCGGACACAAACTTACCTCCGGCACTGTGTGTTTGCAGCCGATTGAAATGGTCGAAATTTGCCGCTTAGGACGTCAACGGTGATGATCAAGCGAGGGTTCGATCATGTCCACCCTGGTCGACATGCTTTACCGTGAATACTGCCGTGCCCGCCTCGCCGAAATGCGAAAGCAGCTTCTGGTCCCGGTTGTTGGCGATGAAATCCCAGAAGCGAATCGGGACGCCGGCAATCCTGCCGGCCCTGGTGATCGGGGTAGCGATGGCATCGCGACGAAAGAAGTGCCAACCATCCGGTAGCCGGTGCCCGACCGAATGCGTGCTCGCACGCCGAAATAGAGCAGCCAGAATTCACACTGTTTATCGCTCGTGCCGGACTGCATTACCACTTTTTCCCGACCTTTGGCTCGGTGGTCTCAACGATGCTAGAGTAGAATTGCGCTGATCCTCTTGGGGATCCGACGTGGACGGTGGGCTTACGGACTGCCGCCCGTTGATTTGGAGATTGAAATACTGAAATTGGAATACTTGAGCCCTAGTGCCGCGCTCGGACACATTCCAAAGTACGTTGGGCATGGTTGCGTTGACACACACTACCCTCCGTTCTTCCCAATGACTCGGAGGCGGGTCTCTTTCTAGTCACAACATTTGTTGTGCGTTGTTCGATAGGATGGCGCCTTAGCACTCTCATTATTGCGACGCTCTTCACCGCGTGGATAGTTTTGTTCGCAAGCGAAGCTCGCGCGCAATGCACGGCGCGAGACGTCCTGTCGAACCGACTGAGGTCCGAGAAGACCCCATTAACGAGTACGCCAAGAAGTCCAATCAGATTTGCCGCCGAAGCTTCGGTGTGGAAGACCATCAAAGTAGGTACCTTTGCAGATCCCTTGGCCCTGTGGGCCGATTCTCGGAGGGATAATTCGATGAGCAATTTGTACCCTGAAAACTTGTACTTTGAAGACGCGGAAGTCGGCACTAGCCTCCGGTCCGGCCCTTATCTGGTAACCAAGAGCGAAATCATTCAATTCGCAAAACAATACGATCCGATACCCCGCCACATCGACGAGGAGGCTGCGGCGCGTTCAGTTTTTGGGGGGCTAACCGCAACCAGTGCCCATACCTTTTCCATCTTCATTTTGTTGACGACCCGGCTTCAGCCACGGCTCCATGTCCTTGCGGGGTTGGGCTGGGATGAGCTGAGGCTGCCGAATGCTGTACGCCCGGACGATGCGCTCGATCTGGAAATCACGGTTCTGGAAAAACGCGCGTCGAAGTCCAAATCCGATCGGGGGATTGTCCGAAACCAAGTCCTCTTGCGAAATCAAAAACGCGAGACGGTGTTGCAGTGTACCAGAAATATTCTCGTCGCGCGGCGAGGGGTCGCGAACGCGCGGACCGACTGATTTGCCCGACGGCTGCTTATTTACGGGTGTCCGGCGACCAGTGAGGGATCGAATTCGGCTCTGGGTAAGCAGGCGAAGAGCTTCCCGCTATGCGCCACTGAGCAGACCTCAACGAGAGCTGCGGCCACGTCGCTGATGGGCCGCTTCCGGAAACATGCACCGTAGCAAGTCTCATTCAATCACTTCATCGGCACGCGCGAGAATCGATGGTGATAGGGTAATGCCCAACTGCGCCGCGACCCGTAAGTTGACGGTTAACTTCCAAGCATCAGACTCTTCTACTGGTAGTGCGGATGGAGCGGTGCCCTTCAGGATACGAGCCACGTATTCTCCGATGCGGCGCTGTCCATAGGTAAGATCGTGACCGAAGCCGAGGACACAGCCAACACGCGCCATATAGTCCCATTCGCATATCGTGGGCAGTCTGTTCTCGGCTGCGCTCGCGGCCACGTGCGAAGCATTTGCGGCCAGCGGCTGGGTTGCTCCGACCACGACACCCGCGATTCCTTCCTTTCTCATGCGGGCGAAGGCCGCCCCATACTCGCTCGGACCGTTGACCCAATACGTCGTCACATCGATGCCGAGCCGAGCAGCCGCCTCTGCGATCTCCTTGGTCTTGGGACCGGATTCGTATGACATCCCCAAATAACCGAAGCGTCGTCCACCCGGTATCGCTTGCCGCACCAGCTCAAGGCGCTTTACGTCACCCTCTGATGTGCGGAACGCGATTCCAGTGACCCGTCCTCCGGGATGAGCCAACTTGGCAACTATGCCGGTCTTGACCGGGTCCTCTCCGACAACCATGACCACTGGTGTCGAACGGGTGGCGGCGAGCGCAGCCCGTACCGATGGCGTGGAAATAGCAACGATTGCATCAACTTCCAAGGCGTAGATCTCTCGTGCAAGCAGCGGCAACCGGTCCGCATCGCCTTCGGAGTATCGCTCTACCATTTCGAGGTTTCGGCCGGCGACAAAGCCATTCTGAACGAGGACCTGCATTATCTCGTCGCGCCAGCGCGTCGCCGCGACACCGGAAGGCGGCGGGCTGTTGCTCAAAAGACCGACACGCCAAATCTTCTGCTCCGCGGCATTTGTCGTAAGCGGCATTGTGGCCGCAATGCCCGTAGCAGCAAGCAGCGATATGAACTGGCGCCGTTTTAGCCGACCAAGTTGCATCCGCAGCAGCCCCAATGATCTCCGACAGCATAGTCATTCGGGAGGACTATGTCAGCAGCTGGCGATGCGGCAGATTTCGATCCAATGTCGGGACTCGAATAACTCGCGCCGCGGATAACGAGTCCGCTTTACCCCACTCAGCCGACATATGAGCTGAAATTGCACAAGGTCTGCGTCGCACCAACAACAGACGCGTACGTTGCAGCAATTGCGTCGTATTCGATCACCTTGTCGGCTCGTGAGAGTAATCTCTTGGCCGGACATAGATAAAGTCCAGCTGGCCAGAAACGGTCTAGAGTTTTGTTATTGAGGCGAGAAATTCGCGGAGAGCGTCACTCGACTGTTCCAAGGCCGACTTACTGAATTCGAGGCGGTGTCCCATGTAGAGAACGGGTGCTCGGAGAAATGAAAGGTCAAATCCCGCATACGCGCCGGGATAGACAATGAGTCGGACTCCTGCGCCGTCACTCTTCTGCCGGGAGATACCAAAATCGTCGGCGCCGTTTGCCAATCTGCGACAGACTTCGGGCGGAGCCGTATCATCAAGCTCGCCCGTCAGGATCAGCGTTGGGACCGTCATAGGCCCTTTGATGGCAGCACAATTTGGATAGAGCGCGGCCGCCCCACGAAACTTCCCCTTAGACGCATTCTCAACAGGGCCGCGGGCGACGGCCGAGAGAGCGGGCGAGCCGTCAAAGCCCACAAGTGCAACACGCGTGGGATCAACCAGCTTTTGCTGAATGAGGTAGTTTAACCCGCGATAGGGATCTTGATCGCTATCGAAAAGAGGGCCACCTCGGCAGGTGTTTTTAACTCCACGCCGACCGAAGCTATCAATTGTTAACGTGACATAGCCCCATGAGTTGATTTTTTGGCCCCAGTTTTGGTCGATTAGGTCTGCGAAGCCTGCGCACCCATGCACCAAAATAACCGCAGGCGCAGGGGCTGGGCTATTGGATCTTCGAAGGTATCCCTGCAAAGCTAGCGGTGACCATCGGCTATCCGGGATCGCTACGATTTCGGCCGAGACCAGTTGTTGCTCATTGGAGCATCGAAGTGGACCACTGACGCACAGAGCCCGAAAGATTAACCCGTCGACGGCCCTCTTGGCATCGGCATCGGACACGCCCTTGGCCTCATAGGTGACGGTTAATTGCAGCGCCGATCCCTTCCCCACCGCAATCACACTGACTTTAGAATGAACATTCACTTCGGATAGCCCTAGCTCGCCTGAAAATGCATAACTGTGGTTAGCGCCGTCCCAATTCTCCAGCACTTGTTCAACCTTGCGACCCTCAAATAGCGAAAGGGTACGCACCTTCCCATCTGTACTGAGGACGCAGTCCTCAACGACCGGATTCCATAGGGCCGTCGCGCAGAAATCGCCAACTGTTTGCCAGAGCGCTTCCAGCGACAGCGACGACCTCGCCGTCACGGTTGATTCCAATGCGGATACAGAGACCGTTGAAGCGACAAGAACCGCAATCGCGGCAAGAGGCGCCCTGTTAGGAATCATAGTTGTACCTCAGCGCTGATGGTTACAGTCGCTATAGGCCACACACGTCGGGGAGATTAGCAGGCTGCCTTCATCATGGCGATTGTCAAATCAGGGCCGATGTCTGCCTTGGTCAAAATGCGAAAACTCAGTGTGCGCAGAGCTAATCCGCTTTACTCCCGTGTCCGGACCTCAACGAGGCGCGCGACCACTTCGCGGATGGGCCAGTCACGGAAATTATGCGATCCTACTCAAAGACTTCATCCGCGCGAGCGAGAAGAGCCGGCGGGATTTCGACACCGAGCGATTTAGCTGTCTTGAGATTAACAGCGAGCAGATACTTGCTGGGCTGTTCAATAGGTAGGTCGCCCGGTTTGGCGCCTTTCAGTATTCGATCGACATAGTGAGCCCCCCGCCGAGCCTCACCCGGAAAGTCCGGTCCATACGAGATCAATCCGCCGGCCTGCACAAGGTTGCGGACGAGGTAAATCGACGGTAGGCCCGCCTGCGCCGCGAGGTCGGGTACCCGGTTCGGCGGGCTGTGAAAGATGGGATCGCCGACTATCCACAAGGCTTCCGCCCCTCCGGCCTTGGCGGCGGCAACTGCGCCTGGAATTTCCCCCGCTTCCTCCACGTTAACGACCTCAAGCTGAAAACCGAGCTTAGCGGCCGCCGGTGGTGCCTCCCTAGGAAATAGCAGGCGCAAAGTCTCGCTTGAGGGGTTGAGAAAAGCTGCAACGCGTTTCACGCGAGGGAGAAGCTCTCGGAGCACTTCAAGCATCTTCCCTATGAAAGCGCCTGGAACGAGCGTGGCGACACCCGTCAGGTTTCCCCCAGGATGAGCAAGGCTTGATGCGAGCCCTACACCGACCGGATCAGCGACGAAGAGCATGACGATTGGTATGTCCGAGGTCGCGTCCTTTACGGCGCGCACCGCCTGAGGCGTGAAGGCAACAATGAGATCGGGTTTCGATCGCACGAGGTCGGCGGCCAACGCAGGAAGCTGGTCGAGCCGGGAACCCGATTCCTTACGTTCCAGCTTGACCGTGGCACTCTCGACCCAGCCGAGGCTACGAAGCTCGTCTATCAGAGCGTCGAAAGTGACACCGCTGCACGAGGGGACGCAGAGGACCGCGACGCGTGGCACCGCCGCAGCGGCTTGGGCGCCTGCCGGCGCCGCTAACACGAGCAGCACCATGAGAATCGCGAGAGGAGTGGCAAACGATCTCATTCAATCACGCATCGGCGGAAATTTTCTGTGATCGCAGTCTATATCATTGCAGCCGCTACGCAGAGTCCATTGTCCGAACCGGGTCAAAATGCGACCTCGCTGGAAGGTCAGCTCTCGGCGCGAAGCGGACTTCGCCCTCGCTAATGCCCAATTTTCGCGCGCTAGAGTGCTGGCCGGATCGTCCCGTGAGCGGCACTACTTCAGAACTTCATATTCGAACGCCACACCCTCCGGATCGTTCTCCTCAAACCACCGTTCCGCCGCGTCGACCGTGGCGAAGACTTTGACGTTCTCTGGATCGCCAACCCGTTTGCTGGTGTTGACGTAAACTAGGACGGTCATTGTTCCATCCTTGTTGTTCGATCGCTTCGTTGCCTGCCACGCGGTCGTCTCCGCGGTGCATCCGGAATTAGCCTGATCGGAGATCGTATCTGCGCTTCAGCCGGTCACTGGTCGTCTTGGCAGCATAGTGGATACGATCAAGATCGGCCCCTTCCTTCGCGACGACATGGAGAGTCCAATTTATGCCGGCAGACTGACCAAAGTCGGATTCGATCTCGACGGAGATAACCAATTCGGCACCAGGAAAGCTTCGAATTTCCTGAAGAGCAATGAGCTCAAGCTCAGTCCTCGAGGCCAATTCTTTTGCCAACGATGTCCCTCCAGGTCCGGCAAGAGTCGATCGCGAGACCTCGTACTTGCCAACCGGATTGACGAGCGGACGTTCCTTAGATCTCACGGTCCATCGCTGGATGGCTGCGGCGCCGGCACTTTCTGCTGAGGCGGGGTCGCCGCGCCGTTCTTGAAATAGTCGAGAACGAACAGGCGTAGCGCGGACGACAGATTACCCTGCTTGCGGTTGCGATCGATCTCGCCGACCAGCTCCGACAGCGTCATGTTGCGCAGGCCGGAGATCTCCTTCATGCCGTTCCAGAAGGCTTCTTCCAGGCTGACGCTGGTCTTGTGGCTGGCGACGACGATGGATCGTTTCACGACCGGGGATTTCATGGCTATTCCTCGCGCTCAATCCGGAGACGATCACGAATTTCTAATGGGCCCCGCGGCCGGGCCGAACGTTGACATAGGTCAACGGGTGTTCCCAGCTTATGACACCATGGGGCATGACACCGTCTGACGAGCCTCGCCCGGGAAAGGACGCGCCGAAGCCAAAGCCTTCGCACATGGAGGAGGTGCGGCGGATCATCGAGCAGTACGTGGAGGATCTGCGGGAGATCATCATGAAGCTCCGCAGGAAGCCGAATTGAGGCCGCAGCATTCACCTCACGAGCCGGTAAGCTTCGTCCGCTTGCGCCGCGGCTCGAGTTGATGCCCCGGCTTGCCCGCGTTGATCGCGCGCCGGATGCCGATCGCGGCGAACATCGTCGGGCCGCCGCGCTCCGCCACCAGAATCTCGTCAGATGAGTCGAGAAGGACTCGCAGGCGTTCTCGGCATCAGCGAACGTTTTCCGGCGAGGGCCTAGCGATTGGTCTCTGCTGATTGCTCCGACGACAGGTCCTTCCGCCTTCGAAAGAGCATGCCAAGAGTCCCGAATATCACCAGCGCAACGCCGGCGATGATCAGCCAATGAGGAAGCTGAAGCTGCATCGCTTTGTCGAGCATCTAGGGGCCTCTTCTTCAGCCAGATCTCGATAAGCTAGATCGGATCATTGGTAGTCAACCGGATCGCAAGCATCCCCTCGTGCTTGTCGGCATCGGGACCGTCTCGATCAAATTTGTCACTGGCAGCGGCTTCGATGCGGGTACGAAACCTCTCGAAATGCTCGAAGGCAGCAGCGAAGTCTCGAATGTCGAACGGATCAAGTTGGGCGAGGGCCTCGTAACTGACGAAGACGCGAACCGGCTGGACAGGAACGGTTCCCTTTACCGTCATCCAGGACCGCAGTTCGCTGTGAGCTACGGCCTTGCCTTTCCCGTCGGTAGCCAGCGGCCAACCGCAACGAGCGAAGTTGCGCAACGATTTCCCCAAGACGGGGATGGATTTCTTAACGCAGATCAGCGGACACCGGGGACGGTTTTAGGAAAGCGCCGCGCGCCCGGCGGCAGTGATGTTGTACTCGACTTCTCCTGACGCAAGCGGGTTAGCCACGACGAGGCCTAACTCGACAAGCCGGGCGACCAGTTCATGATCGAAGAGCGGGGCGCTGATCCACGGTTCTGAGGACAGCTGCTTTAAGAACGCGCGCTCGATCTCGGTCAGGTCCACAGTTACCCCTTCGGAACGCAAATCAGCGAATGATGTCCGTGGGCAGGTGTCGCTATTAAGCGCATGCGCCGATCTCACAGGAAGCGCAATCGGTGGCGGCTGGCAGCGCACGACCGCCGGTTGACGCCGTGACGACAAAGGCCGCCGGTTGACGCTGGCGGGCCGACAACTGAGGCAGCCTTACAGAAGCAGTGAGAAGAGCGCCATCAAGCCTACTAGGGCCAGACTCCACGCCAACAAATGCAGTAGCCAATGCCGCGCATGCGTCATCCTCGCAGTGGGTGCGCCTAAGAGAGTGGGTGGCTTGAGCTAAATCAAAAAGCCAGCACCAGCGCGACAAAGGCCACGACCGACCCCACGCCAGCAGCAATTACCATCGACTGAAATAACCGGTCATTCCCCATGGGCGTACCGTCACACGGATGGTGTCGGGCAGCTATGTAGTTTGTGCCAGAAGAGCGCAAAGGTCTGCGGCTGAAAGCCGCGTCATCGTGGTACCGCGAGTGTATGGAGGCGAACAGATCGCTGACCCTGCGTCGGTCTATGATCATTCGCTTGGCTGAGGCCAAGCACCTCCAACGGCCCCGGCCTGCCCACGCAATCCCCCCGGCCGGGGCCGTCTTTCGGTCAAAGCCCCGAAGGCGGAGCGTCTGTCTTCAAGAGCCGCACATATGTCCCGCTCTCGTGCAGCTCGAGCCGGCCGCGCTCGATCGCCATCTTGATGCCGGCGCCGAACTTAGGGCCACTGCCCTTCAGCGTGTAGAGGAACGGCGCGTTGATCTTCTCGATATGAATGCGGCCGTCTTGCACGGGCTCGATGCTAGTGGCGATCTCAATCGGCTTGCGGGCGGCAGCTTCGGGGTCTGCGTAGGGGCGGTCGGCGGTGAGCTTCATGCGGCGGCCTGATCTTCCTTCGATTCACCACGCGCGACGATCGCAATCACGTCATCGAGTAGTGGTCGCTGCAACGCCTTCGCCTCCTCCCATGCGCGCGCATCCAAACATCGCGCTCCTCGTCGGTCGTCAGGATCACCGGCATCGCCTTCGGGTGGATCGGCGCGACCACCGAGTTCGGCGCGGTCGTCAGGAAGCCGTAGACCTGATGCGGCCCCGGCGCCGGCTTAGACTTCGTGCCTCGATCACCGTTGAACGTTGTCCAGATGCCAGCGGAGCCGAACAGTGGCCGGGTCTCATTGAGAGCGAACCAAACGACATCCTTCTTCTTCGTCTCAGGGTTCGGCTCCGGCGCGTACTCGGCAAAGCTGTTGGCCGGGACCAGGCAGCGGCTCTCGGGCTTGAGCCAGCCTCGCCAGTGCGGCGAAGACGTGTTGCGGATGTTGGTGACCGGCGGCCCGCCCGTTCGTGGCGGTGGCGGCGGCATGCCCATCGCATCAGTACCATCTCGCGCTCGCCGTCGGCGTTGCGCACCACCGGAGCCGGGTAGTCTGGAAATACACCCGGCATCGGAGGCAGGTTGCCGACGTACCGGTTGATCACGCGAAACAGGTTGCGGATCGCTTCCTGGTTCGTGGTGACGCTGTAGAGATTGCACATTCGGCTTCCAAATCAGTTCTTTTTTGCCGGTGTAGGTTCTGTCCGTATTCGAGGCCCGTATTCTAGTTCGAAGGAACTAGTGCCCTTATTCGATTTGGTGTTCACTAGTGAACAGAACCAAACGCCCCGCGCCCGCATTGTAAATTCCGGCGCTAGGGTCTCTGCAATTAGCCTAAGTAATTTTGGAACGATGGGATCCCGGGTCATGTTGGCGCTCATGACGCGGATCAACGGAATGCTTGAACGAGCGGAAATGTGTGAAGAGCTGGCCGACAAAGCTCGTAACCCACACACCGCGTGGGCGCTTCGCGACGCCGCTCACCACTGGCGCACCGTTGCCGTCCGCACGGACTTGCTAGAGCGCGAGCCAGCCTACCGAATGCTTCGCGTCCGGCCAGAGTAGCGCTGCGAAGAGTGGCGGCCTCTTTGATGTCACGCCACACCTGCAATGTCGCCTGTTGGTTCATCGCGTCATTTCGCGGCGATGCGGAATTCGGTCGCTATCGGGACAGACCGGACTTTGTCGCGCGGCATCGTCCCCGCAACTGCAACCAGGAATTTTCTCGCGGCAGATATTCTCAATAGGAGCGGTCGCGCGTACCCCGCTCGCGGCGGCACCCCAAAGAGCCCGCAGCCTGCCTTGGCAATGCCCCCTAAGATCTTGCAAGGGTTCCTTCACCTTGAGCCAGGGATACATCCGAATGGGCTATAGCCGGAGATCGCTTCGCGCTGAAGAGTGAGACCGCCGCTGCTGGGGGCCAAACGGAGATGTCCGATGGGTGTGGCAGGCTGGCGCTTTGCGCATATGACGAGAACTCTCCGCGTCCGGGCGGTCGTTATCGGCGTGCTGGAAGAGTTGCCGTTTATCTGCCCGGGTGGCGGTCGCAATCGGCTCGCTGATCATGATCGGCATCACGCTCTGCAAGGATTGGCCGCAGTGAGGCGACCCGACGACCAAGGCGCGCTCAATCATCTATCGAATGATCTGCAACCTTCTCGCGCCCCTCGATGTGAACCGTGCCAGCATCGAGCCCACCGCCGTGCACGTCTGCTTGGCCGCCAATTGCGGCGCGAGAGCAGACAATTCGGGACCGCCGAGAGGCAACATGTACTGAACGGCGAGATCGGCGGATAGCGCCACCGAGTGAGCGAGTGCGGCGCCGCCTTTTCTTCACGCTCAGATGGCCGCCGCTAGTCAGCTGGCGCGCGCGGCGCGCCAGCTTTCGACGCCATCATTTAGATGACGCTCCTGTTTGCGCAACTCATCGATTAGACGCTCGAGGTATGGCGGCAGGGGCGAAGTTTCGCGAGATAAGTCCTGTTGCAACCTGTCACCCACCTCGTCACAGATCGACCGCGCGGTCTTATGGTCGATGTGGTCCGATATTCGGCTGATCGGTTCCATGACGCGACTTCTTTGATCGGGCCCCACGATTAACTTAAGTTACAGAGTGAGAAATTGTTTCGCGTTCCTCAAACGTCGTCGATGGTTCCATGGAGTGGGAAGATCCACGTCGGGGTCGCGCCAAAAGGCGTCGCTGCCCTTGCGTGAATTCCCAGGGCGGTGCCCGTCTTCCTTCACACCGCGAGCAAGGGATGAAGCTGTGAGCGACACAACTCGGCAACGTCGGCCGTGAATTCCTCAAGATCGTAAGGAATCTCCCATCGCCGCACATGCTGGAAGCGGTCGGGGATATTCTCGGCACCGTAGCCAGTCGTGAAAATGAAGGGCTTTCCGACACGCATGAGTTCGTCCGCGATTGGAAAGGCTGAGCGTCCGCGCAGATTGATATCGACCGCGGCGACATCGAAACCATCGTGCTGGACAGACATCGCGTCGATGACTGGCCCGATCACGTGAGCGCCGAGCGCACGGAGCGCCTTCGCTAGATCATTCCGAGCAAGTACTCGCTCTCAATGATCAGAACGCGGCAATCCTTCACGGAACGTCCGGTGGGAGGAGACATCGTCCACCTCGCGATGTGTCGGCCTGCCTCGCTAGGATAAAGGCCGACCGACGAAACCGTTCCTTGCCATGGTTCCAAGTTCCGCGACGCAACTAGCCTCGTGGTGCGGGCACAGGAATTCCTCGTAAAGCGCTATTATTCGGCATCACCGGCTAGGGGAACTGAATGGAAGCAGCGCACGTTGATCTCGTATGCGTTGTCGGGAAGAACTTCGACCGCTCGTTATAGTGATGGCAGCTATCGTGCTTGGTCTGGTTGTGAAGGAGATAAAGCTCAGTCACCACGAGGCGGCACCAGCAGGCATCGACTACGCGGCAACGGAATAGAGCACGCCGCGCGCGCGGCATCGCAGCACGTCATGATGTCCACATCCATCGTCCGCGCGCCGGGAGCGGTGGCGCAAGTTGTCAGCGGCCAGCGGCGCGAGAGCAAAGCCGTCATTCGATCACCTCGTCGCTACAAGCACTGGGCTCATTCGGGCAACCCCGCTTTCCGAAGACCCTCGATCAGCAGCTTCGCGTTTGATCGCCCGCCGCGAGCGATGAACCCAGAGATTGTGAAGGCGGGATCGGTCTCGAGCACACGCGCCGCCCCTTCACGCGCTTCTGCGTCGCGTCCGAGATGGGCGAAAGCGGACGCAAGACAACAATAAGTTAGCGAAAAGAATGGGTTCTGACGCAGGGCCTTCCTCGCGGCGACGACGGCCTCGTCAAAGCGACCCAGTTCAACTAAGGCAAACCCCATGCCGGTAAGCGGCCGGTGTAACAGCGGGTCTACCGGGCTCGCGCGAATGGCACGTTCAAAGCTGCGGATCGCTTCCTCCGGCAGCCCCGCACTTCGATAGACCCAGCCTCTGCAGCCCCATCCGGTAAGCGAATTTGGGTTGAGCGCGACGGCCCGGTCAGCCATTTCGATTGCACCTTCATAATCGCGGACCAAGAACGCTGAGATCAGGGCAGCAAAAGCCAACGTTTCCGGATCACCATCGTCGAGGCTCAAGGCCAAGCGACAAAGCCGAATTGCTTCCTTGCGTTCGAATTGCGGATCGGCAGCAAAGCCAAAAACGACGTTGTTCATGTGGAGGACACCTGCCAGAGCCGCGACAAGGCCGAACCGAGGGTCCAGTTCCAAGGCACGATGCGCCAGCGTGATCGCCTCGGCCACCCCTTCGTGGGTCGCTAGGTAAAACTGCGGCATAGCTCGGAGATAAAAATCATAGGCGGTAAGGTTCTCCGGTCGCCGCCGCGTCGCTATTGCGATTTCTGTTTGAAGCAGTTTCGGCTGAATAGCTGAGACAACGGCGACGGTGACTTCATCCTGGAGAGCGAAAACGTCGGTCAGGTCACGCTCGAACCTGTCCACCCAAATGTGCGCGCCCGTAGTCGCATCAATCAACTGCCCTGTAATCCGAACTTTCCCTAACGCCTTGCGCACAGACCCCTCAAGGACATAGCGCACGCCAAGCCTGCGCCCGACTTCCTTGATATCGACGGCTCTGCCCTTGAAGGTGAAGCTCGAATTTCGCGCGATTACGAACAGCCAATGAAACCGGCTGAGCGCCGTAATGATTTCCTCAACCATTCCGTCCGCAAAATACTCCTGTTCGGGGTCGCCGCTCATGTTCTCGAACGGCAGCACGGCGATGGATGGCTTGTCGGGTAGCGGAGGTGCGGCACTTATCTTCTCGATCAGCGCGCTATGCTCGCCCGCGCGGACAGCATAGGCGCGAACCGGCTTGGTGATGTTCTTGAGCTGCTGTTCGCCCCGGTCCTCGAAGTCTACGTCCAGCTTACCCTCGACCTCGCTGTACACCTTTTCGGAAATCAGGATGCCGCCTGGATCGGCTGTCCCTTCCAGCCGGACAGCAATGTTGATCCCGTCGCCAAAAAGATCGCCGCCGGTTCCAACGATTACGTCACCAAGATTGATCCCGATACGCAACTTGAAGCCATGGCTGCCCGAAGCGAGACCTTCCTGTATCTCAACCGCGCATCCCACAGCGGCTAATGGACTGGCGAACTCGGCAAGTGCGCCATCGCCCATTGTCTTGATAAGTCGGCCTTCGTGGCGGGAGAGGCTTGGCTCGATTACCTCGCGCTTCAGCCGCTCGAACTCGGCGTAGGTGGCTTCCTCGGCGCGTTGCATCAACGCAGAGTAACCGACCACGTCGGCAGCCAAGATCGCCGCTAATCGCCTTTGGACCCGCTGCTCCGCCACAGCGCCCTCCGACCGGCCAGACTAACCACGCCGCTGGGACACGGAGGAGCCTAGCACACCGCACACCGGGAGCGGCGGCGCAAAGGCGTCAGGGGCGGGTTCGGGCGCATCAGCGGTCTTCCCAGGAGCCTTGGCTGATCGGGACACAACGGAGGACACACGAAGCAAACACCGTTGTTTTCATTGAGAACTTTACCATTCTACGTCCCCCGCAAGGGGAGAAGGTGGGCTTCAGGGCAGGGCTAAGCCACAGAGACCGTAAACTCAGCAGAAAACTGTCGGGGGGAACGTAGGTAGCGCTCCGCCGACTCAAACCCCCGACGTTCACGATCTCGTCCCCGCACGCTAGTGAACCGAGATCAGTCATTCCGACAAGGAGAAAACCCATTGCGGGTTCAACGCAGGTTTGGCGGCTCAGTTGCCGGAATTAGCGTTGATCTTTCTAGCAAATCATACGTCTCCTAATCAGCGGATCCCAGGTTCGAGCCCTGGTGCGCCCACCAAGCCTTTCAGTGGCTTAGTTACCTTGCGAGACGGCCATTCCGACAAGCCGTCAGCCGCTATATGGCCGATCTTTCATTCTCGATCCTATCCAGAGCCGAGCGTTGTCTCTGCGCCTTTATTCTCGGCACGAAGCATGCGTCGGTGAATTTGGTACAGATCGAAAATCGGCGCATCGTAGAATAGGATGCCGAGGCGAATTATTGGGCCGTGCCGTGAGTGTCGCGCCTCTGGATGGATTGCTTGTCTCCTCCCGTTCTTGTCGTCCCGCGGTGAATTGCTGCCTCGTCTAGCCACCTGGGCTGACGAGCAGCGGATCGGCGGACATGACGAGCTTCAGGCTTCGCAGCGAAAACGTCGATCGGGTGTGCCTGATGCCCTGAATCCTGTAGAGCTTCTCGCGCAGAAACCGCTCGTAGTGCGTCGTGTCGACGACCGCGACCGTCATAGTCGCCGGTGACGAGGTTGGCTTCGATCACTTCCGGAATCTTGGCGAGAGCATCGCCAAAACGTGTGAGCACCTTGTCGCCGTGCTTGTCGAGCGTGACTTCGATGAAAACGATATCCTTCAGGCCGAGGGCGGTGTGATCGATGACGGCCGCGTAGTGCTTGATGACGCCGATCTCCTCCAGGCGCCTGACCCGCGACCAGCAGGGCGAAGATGACAGCCCTACGCGATCGGCCAGTTCGTTGATCGTAAGGCGGCCCTCGTTGCGAAGAATTGAAAGGATCTTTCGATCGATCAGGTAGAGCTGCGCCTTGGTTCGCGCCTTCGCATGAGAAGATGATTTCATCAAAAATCTCCATGTCCGCGGATGAATCTTCTTCGAATTGGCATTCTCGCGCAAAAGATCGGGAAAAGCACCTGATGGCCCGGGAGTACAGTCTTGGCGAGGAGACCAGCCAATGCCAGCTTCGGCGCGTCGCGCTTCATCTGTCGTCTTCAGGGCCTTCGCCACGGACTCGCTCGCTGCGGCGTCTCAGCTTCTGGCCGATGTGCAGCGGTTCGGCCTGCAGATGGTCGAATTCCGTATGACGGTCGATGCGGAAGGAGGGGCAGCCATCGACTTCGACATCGATGTCGCCCCGTGCCGCGATCCTGCGGTTCTGCGCTCAATCTTGTTGATGTCCGAGGTCGAGATGAGAGATTTGATGGGCTCCGGATTCATGTTCCAATCTTTGCTGAGGCTCGGTCGATCGCGTCAAACTCGGTCTCACTCAAGCGCCAACCGAGTGCATCGAGATTGGCCCTTGCGTGATGAGGCTTCGTCGCGCCGGGGATGGGAATCACGTGCCTGTCGCGCGCCAACAGCCAGTTTAGGGCGACCTGGCTGATGCTGGCCTCGTGCGCGCGGGCAATATCGGCGAGACACGTCAGCAGGGCTTTCGTGCCAATGCTGTCCGATGGCTGCGTGAGGCGGCCGGACGCAAGGGGAAAATACGCGACCAGTGCTACATCGAGCTCACGGCAGGCTTCGAGTACGCCACTTGTTTCCGCTGCCCGTCGGAGCAGGCTGTAATTGACCTGATTGGCGGCGAGCGGAACTCCGGTCCTTGCGAGGTGATCGGCGATGCGGCGCATCTGGTCCGCATTGAAATTTGCCACGCCGACCGCGCGTGCCTTGCCAGAGTTCACCGCTTCGGCGAGGCCCTCGGCGAACACTCCCACGTCAATCAAGGGCAGCGGATAATGGACATAGTAGAGATCGATTGTCTCGAGGCCAAGGCGCGCGAGCGAACCGTCAAGCGCGCTCATCAGGCGGCGCGGAGAGGTTCGGCCCGGAAAGGGAAGGAATTTCGATGCTATCACCGCGCGGGTGGGACCGGCGCGCAAGCAGTCACCCACGACGCGCTCCGAGAAATAGATCTCAGCCGTGTCGATCATGCACGGGCCGGCATCATGAATGGTCCTGTATGTTTCCAACACGGCCCCACGATCGGCACGCCGCCATTTGTTCGTGCCGATGCCCAAGGGCAGCACATGGATGCTGGTTCGACCCAGAGGGCGCGTATCATGCTCTGCGGGCATCGCTGGACCTCTCATGAAAGCGCCGTGGGCTGGTCGGTGTGATCACGTTGGCGTTTCAAGGTTACGCCTTAGCGACTGCGGCCGCATCATCTTCTGCGGCTACTGTCCGTATCAGGGAGACGCCCGGGTCGTGAACGTTGCGGCAAGCCGGATCAGGCTCGCGGGGTGAACGGGAATGCCGAGCAGACCGAGGCGGTCAGATGAGGCAGAATTGATGTCCGCTTGTCGGCGTGCGCCGTGAGAAGGCGGCGCTTTCCAGTGGGTGCAAGCCCCACCCGGCGAAACGCTCCAGCCGGAAGCAACCGGAGCAGCTATGGAGGTGACGAAGTGGCTGAAGCCTTCGGATAGCGTGTCACGATATACGGTGACACCCATTAGCCGGTCGGTCGTCAAGGGCGCAGCGCATTTTTTTTGGCAGCGCTAGCTGCCAATTTCTTCATTCGTCGCTTTCAGCTGCGGTGCTCGAACCGCACCCGTTTCTTCGATTGATGGCTGCGTCCGTATCGCGGATCGCGCCAGACACCCATCGGGATCAAGCATCGGGCCCAAAATGAGGCCTGCGCCCTGGCGGCATGGCCGCCCCAGAAGAACGTTGGTACCGCCCCGTATCCAAAAGAGTTTCACAGAACCGTGGCTGCCGGCGAGCCGGCGCCAATCTCCGGATGGCTTACGGTTCGGGCGATCCGCTGTCACCGCGGCTGGTGACGGCGATCCGGCGTCCAATTCAGTGCTGCTGGTTGTCGCCCCAGTCACCGTACGTGGCTCGCCGGATCGTCGTCGTCCGTCAGGCAAAGCAGCGCGTTACCTCGAACGGCTTGCCCTCCTTCAGGATATGATAGCTGGCGCGCGCCAGCTTGTGTGCCAACGCCTTGGTGGCGACGACGTTGTTGGTCCTGGCCTTCTTGCGTTCATGGAAGCGTTTGGCTTCGGGGCAAAAGCGCCTGGCAAAGTTCGCCGCCTCGACGAATGCCCAGGCAAGATACTTGTTGCCGTTCTTGACGTTGCCTTCGCCTTTCTTCTTCCGGTTGCTGGTATGCACGCTGTCGACGCAGCGAGCGTAGGACGCGAAGTTGCCGACGTCGGCGAACCGGTCGATCGGACCTGCTTCCAGAAGAATGACGGTGGCAAGCGTCTGGCCGATCCCTGGCACGCTGGTCAATAAGCGGTATTGCGGCCGGGGCCTGACGCGTTCTTGCAGGCGCTTCTCCAGAACATCGATCTGTGACTGCAATGTCGCGATCACCGCGACGTTCGCCTTGATTGCCAAGCTTACGTCCGCCGCCAGTGGCAAGCTGTCGATCGTATCGTCGGTCAGCCGTTTGATCTGATTGCTGGTCATCCGCCCACCGAACTGCCTGGCCATGATGTTTTCGACCGCGAGGATATGTGTCGTGCACGATTGCACCAGCTGCATGCGCTTGCGTGCCAGATCGCGCAGCGCGCGGTGTCCCCTCGGTAGAATCGTTCCCGTCGGCAGGATGCCCAGTCGCAAGAGATGGGCCAGATGCTGCGCATCGGTCTCGTCGCCGCTGTGCTTGAGGCCTTCGTATTGCTTGATCGCAGCGGTGTTGGCGAGATACACGTGCATCCCTGCGTCTTGCAAGCCATCGACCAGCCAATACCAGTTGTAGGTCGATTCGACGACGACGCCGGCCAACTGGTCTTGCCATCGGGCCAGAAAGCCGACGATCTTCGTGATGTCGTTTGCCAAGCGCTTCTGCGCCACGACCCGGTCGGCATCGTCGATAACAGCGACAACGCTGTTGTTGGAATGCAGATCAATCCCGCCGTACATCATCTTCGCCTCCTCGTGGCCTAAAGTGAATCGATGATTGCGAACTCACTTTAGCTCCACCGCCTTCTTGCTAGCGAAGGCCGGCTAGATGATCTTCAGCGCGAGTGTGCAGGCCGTAACGCAAGTGAACGCTGAGCAAGCCTCGAAAAGGACGAAGCACAGGCCGACCTGACAGCCATATCAGGGAAGGCTGACACGATTGGGGAGGAAGAGAGCGAAGTAAGGCTCCAATCGCTGTGCCGGGGTAGTGGCGACAGCATGCACACAAGGAAAGCGTACGCAACACGGGAGGCCCCACGGCGTGGTCAGGGATGATCAACCGGACGCCCGCGAGGGACAGGCCGGGCACCGTGGGGATGCGGAGGGGTTCGTAGTACCGCTGAAGCCGGGTAACGCCGAGGGAGGGAAGGGACCTCAGTTCAAGACGAACGCAAGACGTAGCGAGGGACCTGGGGATTGGGCAACCTATCAACTCCGAAGAGTGTTCAGAAACTGCAGACGGCGTTGCACGCGAAAGCGAAGGCAGAAGCCGGCTACCGCTTCTACGCCCTGTACGACAAGATCAGCCGGGAAGACATCTTGGCCCATGCCTATGCTCAATGCCGCTCCAACAAGGGCGCACCGGGCGTGGACGGTCAGGACTTCGCGGACATCGAGGCGTACGGGGTGCAGCGGTGGCTTGGCGAACTGGCGCTTGCGCTCAGGCAGGAGACGTATCGACCGGACCCTATCAGAAGAGTGTACATACCGAAGGCCAATGGCAAACTCAGGCCATTAGGCATCTCGACCTTGCGCGATCGAGTCTGCATGACGGCAGCGATGCTAGTGCTAGAACCGATCTTCGAAGCCGACCTTCCACCCGAACAGTACGCGTACCGTCCCGGGCGAAATGCCCAACAGGCGGTGGTCGAGGTGGAAGCGCAGCTGTTCCGTGGCCACCCGGAAGTCGTTGACGCCGACCTCGCGGACTACTTCGGAAGCATTCCGCATGCCGACCTTCTCAAGTCGGTAGCGCGCCGGATTGTTGATCGGCGCGTGCTGCATCTGATCAAGATGTGGCTGGAGTGTCCCGTGGAAGAAACCGACGATCGAGGACGGAAGACACGCACGACCGAAGCCCGGGACAACCGGCGCGGCATTCCGCAAGGTTCACCCCTCTCACCATTGCTGGCGAATATCTACATGCGCCGGTTTGTGCTGGGATGGAAGATGCTCGGGCTGGAGCAAAGCCTCGGCTCTCGCATCGTGACCTACGCCGACGATCTCGTGATCCTGTGCCGAAGGGGCAAAGCCGAAGAGGCCTCGTCGCGACTGCGCGAGATCATGGGAAAGCTGAAGCTGACGGTCAACGAGGAGAAGACACGAATCTGCAAGGTCCCGGAAGAAAAGTTCGACTTCCTGGGATACTCATTCGGGTTGATGTATTCGGCGAAGACCGGAAAGGCGTACCTCGGGTACCGGCCCTCGAAGAAGAGCATCAAGCGTATGGTTGAGCAAATCCATGCACTGACGACCCGAACGGGAACTTGGCAAGACACCACAGAGCTGGTGGCGAGGTTGAACCGCACGCTGCGCGGATGGGCGAACTACTTCAACGTAGGCACCGTCAACAAGGCGTACCGGGCGATCGACAACTACACCGCTGTGCGGTTGCGCCGGTGGTTGCGCATCAAGCACAAGGTAAGGCGACGCAAGGGCGGGACTTATCCACTCTCGCACCTCTACGGGCACTTCGGGCTCGTACGCCTAACCGCGCTTGGCCGCGACGTGCCGTGGGCGAAGGCGTGAAGTCATGTCCGAGAGCCGGATGCGTTAGCTGCGCCCGTCCGGTTCGATGAGCGGGATGTGGAAACGGAGCCAAGGGTGAACCAGTAAGGCACCGCCAGACGAAAAGGGCGGCAAACAGATATGTTCAGCCTACCGCCACCGCGCCACATCTCGACTCTACCCACAGCGGGGGCAAGAGCGGACATGGGTTGATCGGACGTGCAGTTCAACGACCCGCGGCAACCTCGCCGGACCGACGACGAACGACCCGGACAACGCCGTCCATTAGAGCCGGTGCTAGGCCGCGGCGGAACAAGAGCACGATCGCGACCAGAATGCTCCCAAGCACGATCGTGGTATAGATTGCTCCGACTTCGCCCACGAGACTTGTTAAATATTGTACGACGACAGTCCCGAGGATGGCGCCCCACAGTGTGCCACGTCCGCCCACCAGAACCCAAATGACCACCACTGCGGCCTGCGGCAGACTGAAGACCTCCGGGTTTATGAAGTTGCCCCAGCTCGCGAACAGCGCTCCCGCGAGACCGGCGATGGCCGCAGAAATGACAAAGGCGAGGAGCTTCCGCCAGCGAACGTCATACCCGAGCAACTCCATGCGCGACTCGTTCTCCCGGATGCCCTGAAGAATGCGTCCGAAAGAAGCGCGGGAGAGAGTGACGCAAAATATCAAGGCGAGAAAGAGCAGTCCCCCGACGACATAGAAGTATTCCACCGGACCCAGCGGCGGGCCGCCACGACCGGCGAGGGACAGAGAAGGTATGTTGGTCATCCCGTTGTAACCGCCAAGGCGCGCATCGCCGATCGCGTATTTCGGATCCGCCGTGCTGCCCATGACCTGGTAAAGGATCAGCGTCAGCGTCAAGGTAACTACGGCGAGATACATCGATCCGACCCGTCCGTAGAAGGCGACGTAGCCGATGAGCGCGGCGACGACTGCGGGACTCAGCATTCCCGCAATCAATCCGAGCGGGGTCGTCCCCAAGGCGATGCCGACGATGCCATAAACGTATCCGCCGACGCCGAACAGCGCCGCCTGGCCAAAGGACAGAATGCCGGCGATCCCCCACAGGAAGTCGAGGCTAAGCGCCAGCATTGCAAAGATGACGAAGACCGTGAGCTGGACCGTCTGGAACAGCGACAACAGCTGGGGCACGCCGGCTAGGACAACCGCCGCCGCGGCCCAGCCGATCAGCTCACCCCGCTTCATAGGCCGCCCCGAAACAGGCCGGACATTCCGTTCGGCAGGAGACGCAGTAACACCATCGCCAGAGCCAGCATCGCGACCTGGCCGTAGATCGGCGTCGAGGCGTAGGAAATGGCGCTCTCGACCAGCCCGAGGACGCCGGCGGAGCTTACGGTGCCGACCAGCACCGTCGAGCCACCCACCATGACGGTGATGAAAATCTTGGCGATGAAGGCAAGTCCCATGGTGGGGACCACGCCGGTCAGGGGGGCCATCACCGCGCCGGCCAGCCCGGCGAGCGCCGCTCCTGCGCCGAACGTAGCCATATAGACGAGCTGCGGCTCGACGCCCGAGACCGCCACGAGATGAGGCGACTGCATCGTCGCCCGCGCGATCAGCCCAGAGCGCGTGTGGCGAAGCGCCAAATAGGTCGCCAGAGCCGCGCCGGCGGAGATCGCAATCACCACGAGCCGGTAGAAGGAGACGCCGTAGCGGCCGACTTCGAAACTGCCGAGGGGCGTCGCAATACCTTCGGTCGTCGGCCCCATGACGAGAGTCATGACGCCGACGAGCGCCAGGCTCAGGCCCCACGTGGCCAGCATCGTGTCGAGCGGACGACCATACAGAAAGCGGATGATCGATCTTTCGAGGATCACTCCGATAGAACCGACGACGAACGGAGCGAGCAGAATCCCCGCCCAGATCGAGAGCCCGTGAGAGGTGGCGACGAGCACGGTGTAGGCGCCGAGCGTGAGGAATTCCCCCTGGGCCAGGTTCAGCACGCCCATCATGCCGAAGATGATGGCGAGGCCTAGGGCGAGCAGCACAAGGGTAGAGATCGAGAAAAGGACGCCTACCGCCGTTACCACTGCCTGGTCCATTCCGCTGCAACCCTCCGGGCCACGGATCAGCCGTCGCCGCCGTCTGTCATCAGAACTTCGGCGTGTACTGCGTGTGTTGGTCGGGCTTCCCGATCAGGTCGCAGACCTGTTTAGTGTCCGAGGGTTCGACGTTCTCGATCGATTTGAAGATCGTGAAGCCCTTCTTGTCGTTGACCTTCGCAAGATGCACCGTATGCACAACGTGATGACTCTGCGGGTCGAGCCTGATCTTGCCTTCCGGCGCGTCGAAGGACAGTCCGCTCTCCAGCGCGGCAATGACCTTGGCCGGCTCGAGCGATCCCGCCTTGTTGGCGGCCATGGCCCAGAGATGCCAGCCGTTCCACACGGTATTGGCCGAGTCGGTGATGTAGGGATAGTCGGCGCCGTACCGTTGACGCCAAGCGGCTACCCACTTCTTGTTGGTCTCGTTGTCGAGCTCCTGGAAGTACGGATAAATTACGGTCAATCCCTCGACCTCCTCCGGCTTCAGAACGATCTGCTCGTTGCCGAGACCGAAAGTCGGCGAGACGATCGGGATTTTCTTGTTCAGACCCGCGGCGGCGAACTGCCGGTAGAAGGCGATGTGGTTGCCACCGACCAGCAAGGAAAACACGACGTTCGGCCGCGCATTCTCGATGCGCTGAATGACCGAGCCGAAATCGACCACGTCGAGCGGAATGAATTCTTGCGCTGCGAGCTCGCCCTTCGCCTGCTGGAGGTAAACCTTCACCCAGTCCGCGGAAATATGGCCGTAGTTGTAGTCGGCCGCCAGCGTATAAAACTTGGGGCCGTGCTCCTGCACCGCCCACGGCGCCAGGTTGCCGATCTGCTGAGCCGGCGTCACGCCCGTGCAGAAGACGTTCTTGTCGCATACGCCGCCTTCATACTGCTCGTTGTAGAAGTACAGGGCGCCATATTTGTTGACGACCGGCCGGACGGCTTCGCGCGAAGCGCTGGTGATGCCTCCCATGAGGACCGCGACCTTGCTTTCGAGCAACAGTTGCGTAGCGTATTGTGTGTACAATTGATTGTTGGATTGCGTATCGAACTGCACGAGATGAAGTTTTTTTCCTAAGACCCCGCCCGAGGAATTGATGTCGTCGATCGCGAATTTCGTGGCATCGACCATCGGCAGGCCGTAGATGTTAATCGGTCCGGTGGAATCGAGCAGGTTGCCGACGACAATCTCGTCCGCCGCCTCGGCGCGGCGTTGCGGCATATTCGCCAGGGCCAAACCGAGCGACGCTGCACTGAGTTGAAAAAGCGCTGTCCTGCGAGTCAACATGGGCTTCCTCCATTGCCTATGCTTCAGCTATAATGCGTTATGACGCGCGCAAGCTGCATTATCCCACCGGACCGCGATGCAGATCAAGTCCTCATGAGGGCGCCGAGCGCCTCAATGAGCCAAGAGTCGGTGCTCGAGACGCAAAGCCTCGAGAAGTGGTTCGGCGGCGTCCAGGCGGTCGCCGGCGTGGATTTCAAGATGCGACGCGGGGAGTTGCGCTGCTTGATCGGCCCGAACGGCGCGGGCAAAAGCACCTTCTTCAAGCTCGTCACCGGTCAGCTTCGTGCCAGCGGTGGACACATCATCTTCGATGGGCAGGAGATCACTGGCCGCGCGCCACACACAATCGGGCGCCTCGGAATCGGGATCAAGAACCAGGTCCCCAGCGTGTTCGAGGGTCTCAGTGTCGCGGAGAATCTGTGGCTTGCGGCGCGCCTTCGGCATTCGACGACCGGTGCCCGAGTCGCCGTCCATGAGATGATCTATCGCCTCAATCTGGGGAACGTGGCCAAGCAGACCGTCGGGACACTTGCGCACGGCATGCGCCAATGGGTCGACATCGGTATGGTCATGGCCCAACGCCCGAAGCTGATGCTGCTTGACGAGCCCACGGCGGGGATGGCGGCAGAAGAGATCGACCGAACGGTCGAGCTTATCCGCGTTATCAATAGCGACGCGAGCGTCGTCGTCGTCGAGCACGATATGGAATTCATCCGCAGGCTGAATTCATTCGTCACGGTCTTTCACCAGGGACGCATCCTCGTCGAAGGCGCCATGGACAACGTGCAACGCGATCCGCGCGTGCGCGAGGTGTATCTTGGCAGGTCGCGCCATACTTGATGTCGAGAATCTGCACGCGGGCTATGGCCGTATTGGCATCCTCGCCGGCGTATCGTTCTCGATCGCTCGCGGCGAACTCGTCGGCGTGCTGGGACACAATGGGATGGGCAAGACGACGTTGCTGAAGACCTTGATCGGCGAGCTGCAGGCGACTGCGGGGGTCATCCGATATGAGGGGCGGGACGTCACCCGCGTTCGGACGGCTCATCGGGCGCGCGCCGGAATAGGCTACGTTCCACAAGGCGAGGGGGTCTTCCCTGACCTGACTGTGCGAGAAAACCTGCGCATGGGCGAACTCGGCGTCATTGAGCCGAGCGCCGTGCCGGAGCTGTTGGAGCGCTTCCCGATCCTGAGGCCGCTGCTCGATCGTCGTGCCCGCATGCTCTCGGGCGGCGAGCGTCAAGTGCTGGCTCTGGCTCGCTGTCTCGCGGGCCGACCAAACCTGGTGTTGCTCGACGAGCCGAGCGACGGTGTGCAGCCATCGATCGTCGATGACATCGCCGAACGGCTGCAGGTGCTGCGCAGCGCCTGGAATTTGACGATCCTCCTGGTGGAGCAAGATCTCAAGCTAGTCGCCACGCTGGCGCAGCGCGTCTTGATCATGCAAAAGGGTCGGATAACAGACGAGCTCGCGCCGTCCGCACTTGGCGATCGGGCGCTTATTTCTGAGCGGATGGGCCTTTGACGTTCAGCGGCTCTGCCAGTCCCCGATCTGCTCGAATGCCTGGCCCGCGTTGATCAGCGTCGCTTCGTCAAAGTGGGGGCCGACCAGCATCATGCCGATAGGCAGCCCGCCCACCCTGCCGCACGGAACCGTGAAGGCGGGATGGCCGCTCACGTCGAAGGGACACGTGTTCTGGTCCGAGTAAGGCGCAAGGTGAAATCGGTGAAGTCGGTGAAACCGTCCTCGCGCAAATATATGGGCATCAATCCGTCTGCGCCAACTTGATCGTTGAGACCGGCCACCTGCCGTCGTGGCCTCTGACCGAAATGCGCAAGCCGTGCCGTTCATCGAGCCAGACCTGCTCGACGGTCCCGGCCTTTCCGTCGGTCAGGACGACGGCTTTGCCGACAAGCTCGGTTTGAGCTTGATCGAATTCGACAAGGATCGTGAACGCTCGCAGTTCGGTTGGCATGACGTGGCTAGGCTTTCGGGGATAGGCTGCGCCGTCGCATATGAAAGCGTACAACTCGTGACAGGGACGCAAAGCGATATCGCCGGCCAGCACGGCGATATCTGATACCGATTTAAGGCTGTGGCTACGGGCGGAGATTAGGGCGGGTGAGTTGCTGGCCGAGATGAAGGCGGTGAAGTGGTACTGTCCGTATTTTGCCCCAAGTGTCCTAAGTTGAATCTTGAAGTGTCCTAAATCGTTTTATCCCTCTTGAGATGGGTCAAAGTTCCTTTTCCCGTTCCGACATAGCGTGATGCTAGCCAGCGAGGTTTGGTTCCCCTTCACCTCGCTTCGGCTAGGCCCGTAGCGTGCTTACGGAACGCTGCGGGCCGCTGATGTAAAAAGGCCGCCTCAGTTGTCGGCCTCGGGGCCCTGCGTTGATGCGGTGTCAGCGTCGTGTGGTGCGGCTACCTTCAGACTCTTGATCTTCGCCGCTCTTGTTGCGCGGCTCCTCCGAGAATTTGCGCTGGAGCGCGAGGCCAACAAGCGCGAGGCCTATGATGATCAGCGTATCATCCGAAATTGAATTTGCGTTCGGTGCTGGTGCGAAGCCGCATCGCTCTTGATCTACGCCCGATCTGTATTCCCATTTTCGCGCAACGCTGGCCGCGGCCCCGTTGCGCCCGCCCTCCGCGGTCGCCGGGCCGCCCTCGAGGCGGCGCTGGTGCGGAGCGCGACCACCGGGGGGCGCGATTGCTCGAGTCTTCTCGGGCCGGTGATCGCATCGCGGGGTGCTATCCCCGCCTTCTGCCACAACGTTGCTGGTGGCTGTCTGGTTCATCCATCAGGCAGATTCTCTCACCTAGAGAAGCTACTCATCGCCAGCCTCGATCTCCAGCGCATCCGCCCGCGCTCGGTGGGCGGCCGTTAAAGTGCGTCTCGCCTCGGCCCGGGGGTTGGATTTACCGGCGCGGAAAAATCCCCCGGGGGCCCGGGGGGCCCCCAGACACAAACGCCCTTCACCACAAACCCCTTGAGGTGTAGCCTTTCGCCACGCGCGCCAGCCGACCCGGGAGGTCTCGGCACGGGCCGACCCTCATTGCGTGGAAGCGTGGGGATCAATCATGAGGAATCAAATATCTGGAGTTCATCCAGCGCTTTGCCGTGTTCGACGAGGCGGCGTTCCTGAATTACGCCCGAACGCTTGGTGGTATCGTGGACGAGGACGACCACGAACGGAAGTTGGTTACCGCTGTGATGTTGGTTGCACCCAACGGCCCACATCCGCACAGCCGAGCCGAGAGTGAACACGGCTATTTTCTGGACGGCGCGGAAGGTTCGCTGGTTAGCCAACGGCCACCTAACTTTTAAAGCTATGGAAACAATGAAGCCCTCAAGGCCGCCAAGGCCAAGCGCTACCCGTGGATCGTCGAGGCGGCGTTCCCAGCGTGAAACTTTGCCCGGGATGGAAGATGCTCGGGCTGGAGCGAAGCCTCGGCTCTCGCATCGTGACCTATGCCGATGACCTCGTAATCCTGTGCAGGCGGGGCAAAGCTGAAGAAGCCTTGCGACAACTGCGCGTGATCATGGGAAAGCTGAAGCTGACGGTCAACGAGGAGAAGACACGAATCTGTAAGGTGCCGGAAGGAGAGTTCGACTTCCTGGGCTACTCGTTCGGGCGGATGTACTCAGCGAGACCGGCCAGGCGCGCCTGGGATACCGGCCGTTGAAGAAAAGCATCAAGGCATGGTGGAAACCATTCATGCGCTGACGGCTCGAACCGGATTAGGGCAAGACACCACAGAGCTGGTGGCTAAGTTGAACCGCACGCCGCGCGGATGGGCGAACTACTTCAATGTGGGCACCGTCATCAAAGTGTACCGGGCGATCGACAACCACACCGCTGTGCGGTTGCGCCGGTGGTTACGCAGCAAGCACAGGGTCAGGCGACGCAGGGGCGGGACCTATCCACTCTTGCACCTCTACGGGCACTTCGGACTCGTACGTCTAGCCGCGCTTGGGCGACCTGCCGTGGGTGAAGGCGTCTTGTCCGAGGGCCGGATGCAGGAGATCTGCCTGTCCGGTTCGACGAGCGGGATGTGGAAACGAGTCACGGCTGCACCACTAAGGCACCGCCAGACGAAAGAGGCGGCAACAGATATGTGCAGCCTAAAGCCACCGCGCCACATCTCGACTCCACCAAAATGCGAAGAACTCAACGGGAGCAAATCAAGTCCGCTATGTACCGCAGTGAGGCGTCCGGACTCTGATGGCCACGCGCCGACATCGCGCGGCGTCATGCACCGGCGTTCAATTTTGCAGGTTTGGCACCGAGCACGTTATACGTTGCCAGAGGACGTCCAATACCTTCGAGCGTAAATTCACCCATTGGCTCGACCGTAGCGCCTCGTTCCACGTCAATCAGGTCGGGGACTGCCGCTGATGTAGTGCGCCAACTGCTCGATCAAGAATTCCCGGTCGCTGATGATGCTCTTGACCAGATCACCAATCGAAACAATGCCGAGCAGCGCGCCATTTTCGGTCACCGGCAGATGGCGTAGGCGCTTCGTGGTCATGAGCGCCATGCATTCCTCGATTGATTGGTCTTGCCCAACGCATACGACGTTGCGCTCCATGATATCGTCGACAGGCGTCTGTGGCGACGCGCGCCCCTTCAAGAATACGTTGCGGGCGTAGTGTCGTTCCGTGACAATGCCGACTATTCTGCTGCCGTCCAGCACGACAAGCGAGCCAACGTCCTTTTCGGCCATCATCTTAATTGCGTCGTAGACTTTGTCGCCAGGACGCACAGACCATACCCGACGGCCCTTATCTTCCAGGATATGACGAACAGTCGTCATGGCGGCACCGGAGGCAGGATCGCAACATCGCATAAAATCCGCTTGCGGTTTTGACAGAGATCAAAACGAGCTCCTCATGGACCGCCCCTTGGAAGCTAACCCCACCTCTGTCGCCTACGATCGGGATGTTGTGCACCGCAGTGAGTTTGGCAACCCGACTTCCGCAAGGGCGCTCTGGCGCTCAAGCTCGCAAGCGATTTCAACTTAGATGACAAACTGCAGAATGTAATTCTAGCCGTGTTTCAATCCTTCGCGTTTTTACACAGCCAGGGTCACAAGCAGCGGTCAAGGCAAGCACACCCCGGCGTCCGGTTTACCGTCAACAGCCGACATCACAACGGCTTAAGCGCAGTTCGGCTTCACACAGCCTGGGCCATGAAGAGACTCATGCACCGCAGCAATTACGTCTTGGCTGATCCATTGCGGCGGCGTGCCCGTCGGCACGCTTGAAAACGGCGTCAATCCCTCCCCGCAAGAGTCACACCTCGGCCATTTTCGTAAGCACACGCTGCACGAGCGCAGGATCGCGATAGACGTTGCGTGGCTTCAATAGATGTTGGACCTCGACGGTTAGCTTGTGGACGGCCGGATCTTCGGCGGCGAGTCGGGTCAGGGCGATACCGAAGTTGCGCGTCATCTCAAAATCCGCCGGACGTTGCCCGCGCGTATTGGGAAACGCGAAGTCGAGTATGGCCACCGACCACGGCGTCTCGATCAGCGTCGGCACTTCGGCGAAGAAAGCAGGTGCCAGCCCGGCGATTGGATCGCGGTTTCCTGCTAGTCTCTCGAGAAGCCCTTGGAGCAGGCGCGCCTCCAGGGCGGCCACGCTCATGCCTTGCCCGTAGACGGGATTGAACCGACAAATTGCGTCGCCGATCGGCAACAGCCCGCGGGGAAAATCATCGAGCCGCTCGAAATGGCGCCGCATGCTCTCCGGGAAGCCGTAGCGCGCGACCCCGTCAAGGCGCCTGGCGTGCTTGATCGCATTGTAGATCGTCGGCGTCCGAAGCGATTGAGCATACGTCAGGAACCCCTCCGCATCGCCGGGCGGGACTTCACCGAGGCGGCCGCCAAGCGTTGCCATCCACCGGTTGCCCTCGAGCGGAAACAAGATGCCGCCCCGGCGATTGTGGGGCGCCTGGGCGAAGGTGATGACGCCTTTCCACTCGGTCGGGGCGTCGTCGGGGACGGCAAAGACGCATGTGGAATAGGAGAGATCGATGCCGATTGTGGTCTCCTCGGGCAGCGGTCGGCCGATCGATTGCAGCAGGGCGAGAGTGGGCGTGCCGCGTCCGGAGGCGTCGACGACAAGATCCGCAGCGATCGTCTCGCTCGCGCCCTTGTCATTCTCGCAGCGCACGCCGGTGACCGCCTCTCCATTTGGCGACGCCAACACTTCCGTGACCCGGGAGCGCTGGCGCAGCATGATGTTGGCGAGACCTTCCACCCGACGCCGTACGACGCGCTCGATGGTGGGCCGTGACGCCGCGTAACTGCACCAGCCGAGATCGCGTTGCGGGAAGGGATTGTAGCCCGGGGGCTCGAGGCGAGGATCGAGACCGGCCTGGAGCCGCACGGCTCCCGCCCCTGCGAGATCCTGCTCGAACCCCGGGAACAGCTCGCTGAGGGCGCGCTGGCCGCTGAGCAGCA
Source organism: Bradyrhizobium sp. CCGUVB23 (assembly GCF_024199885.1). NCBI lineage: Bacteria > Pseudomonadati > Pseudomonadota > Alphaproteobacteria > Hyphomicrobiales > Nitrobacteraceae > Bradyrhizobium > Bradyrhizobium sp. CCGUVB23. The sequence goes on along the minus strand of NZ_JANADQ010000001.1, from coordinate 642,764 downwards.
GCCCATGCACATGCCGCGCCTGCGGTGTCCCGGCGCGATGCGCGGGCTCCGAGGGCAGAGTGTCGCGCTCCAGAACAACGACCTGCTCGAAGCGGTCGGCAAGCGCCCCTGCGGCCGCGAGCCCACCCATTCCCGCGCCGATCACGACGGCCTGCTTGCCGATCAGAGTTGATGTCATCGCCACCTCCCATTCCCAAGTATGTCTTGATCGACACGAAGCGGTTGAAGCGCGGCCGAGCGGACGGGGCCCGGTGATGATGGCTCGGATTGCGGTCAAGACCCCAGATCTCGCGCCACTCGCGGGTCGAGGTCACCTGGCACAGCTTCCGGCGCAACGCACGCCACGTGGCGAATCGCCGAAACGAGCCCGGAACAATCGATTGAAATGCGAAACATCCGAGAAGCCGACTTCTAACGCGATGTCGGAAATTCGCTGTGTGCTTGCGCGAGGCTCGGTTAACAGCTCGAGCGCCCGTTGGAGACGTAACTCATTCACGTGCCCGGTGAACGATGATCCTGATGACGCGATCAAGCGCTGCAGATAGCGAGGTGAGATGCCTTGGCAGTGGGCTACCGTCTCGACGCTGAGCTCTGGCTCCTGAAAGTGCGCCGCGATGTAGTCGAGGATGGCGCTGTGGCGCGCGGCCACGACCCCGCTCACATTGCTCTCGCCTAAGGCAGTGCACTCGCCGATCGCGAGCGCCACGAGATCATGGATGTGAGCCAGGACCGCATCACGCAGCCTGGGGGCGGCCAGAGCCCCCTCCTTGAATGCCGACTTTAGACAAACCATGAGGAGTCGGAGCGCTTCATTTCGGTGAGAAATCGGCCGCATGGCGCGGCTTTCGACATTCGCCACGCGCCGTGCAAGTGCGTCGCGGGGCACGGCCAGACCGAATAGCAATCCGTCGACATAGGTGACGGTGGCGGGCTCCGAATGCAGAATTGCGATTGCGTCGCCGGCGCGAAGCTCAACTTGCTGGAAGCGCTGCGACAGCAGACTTCTGCCGGGAGAGCAGACGATGACTCCGATCGAGTCGTCACCATCAGCGATGCTCGCTTGCAAGCGCTTGAATCGCATGGAGGAGCCTTTCAGTGCAAGCCTGCGCAACCCCCGGACGGCTTGCAGCGTTGCGTCAGCTTGAAACGGTACGTCCGATAGGGGCTCTATATCGACGTGGACTATGCCTCGCCCAAAGTTCTCTCGCCATAGTGGGACTCTCATCCGCTCCGGAAGCCCGCGCGTCGAGAATCGATGCGATGCGAATTCGGCTGCGTCCGTAGACATGGGGACCTCCAGCCTTGATAAGACGTCGGGATTAGATGCTGCGACAAATTACGGTCGGTATCTGTGATTTGCAGTTCGTGCACTGACATATCGTTAAGCCGTGCGCATGAGTCGGCGGCTTCATCATCCGTTTCCCCGATAGAATTTGAGTTAAAAATGTCGGCTCATTGTCCATAGCCGTCCTGTTAGGCGCCTCCCGTCGAATACGCGCGGCCGGACCATTCCATTAGCGGCACCGCCGTGTATGTATAACCCAGTTGCGATAACTGTGTTAGCCAGCCTAGGCCCTCTCAAAAGATCGTACTCATTTCGAAGGGGGGAAGAAATGGCACAAGTTATTAGGGTTGCATCTATTTGCAATGGCGATGGTGTCATCCACTCTAGCGTTGGCTGGCCCGTCGGAAGATGCAATTGCTGCAGTAGATCGTTGGTCAGCCGCTTATGGCACCAACGATCCAGAGACCATTGCTAAGACCTATTGTCCGGCCGCAATCCTTCTCGGAACTGTTAGTCCAGTCATCTCCGAGGGGACGCAAGCGATAGTAAAATACTTCGCGCCCATAAAAGGAAGCGGCAACACGAACACGATTGAAGAGCGGCGCACAACAACAATCAACGACAGCGCCGCCGTTGTCGCCGGCTTCTACACGTTTACTCGTATAGTGGATGGCAAGCCAGTGCCAGCTCCGTCGCGCTTCACCATGCTCATCACCAAGCACGGAGATGAGCGGTGCATTGCACATCACCATTCCTCGCCTCACGTTCTTCCGAAGAACTGAGGAATTTGGTTGCGTTAACTACATTCTCGTCCGGCTTCATGGGTCCTAGAGCGTCAAGCCGTCGCTATACCGGCAAACAGGTTCTTCTTGATGATCGCGTGGATGCCCCAATTGCCATCGACCACCTGCGTGACGCCGAAGTCGACTCCGATGGACATGAGCGAAATCGCCTCGTCCTCGGTCAGTCCCTTAGTGGTCATTAGGAAGCCACGCATTTTGCGAAACGCATCCCTTAGCGCGAGATCGATCGAGGATTTCTTGTAGATGTCCTGCTGCGCCGTAGGGCCGAGCTCCGCGAGATAATTGGGGAAGCTGAATCCGTGCAGAACCCATTCGTCCTGCGTCTCAAGCAGCGGGTAATTCAGCCCGGCGAGCGAACCGCTCAGTGAATTCTGCTTATGCAGGATAAGCTGGAAGGTCCCGGTCAGCGACATTTCGATGGCGGTGCCGCACAATTCAGAATCGCCTTGCGCGGCGTGCGAGTCGCCGACTGAGAGTAAGCCGCCTGGCACTGCGACCGGATAGTACAGGGTCGCGCCTTTGCCGATGCGCCAATTATCGATGTTGCCGCCGAAATAGCTCGGCGGAATAGAATCGACGACGTCGGCTTCTTTTGGCGCCAGGCCCATGACTCCGAAATGCGGTCGGATCGGGATGCGGACGTTTTTGAGGATGTTGTGGCTCTCTTGCACAATCGAATGGTCGACCGGCACGCCGGGATAGTCGATGATCTTGTGCACCACGCCATACGGATCGGTCTGAGGCACCCAGCGGAAGTTATAGACCGCGTGCGCCCAGTTTTGCTGCCCGCTGGTGTCGATTTCGTAGATCGTGCACACCTCGCGCGGCTTCGGTTCAGTGAGCAGATCATTGTAATGGAAGCCCCACCAGGCCGCCGCGTTGCTGCCGAATGACTTGCCCGGGAACGCCGGATTAGCGCAAGGCCGGGGCATTACATCCATGATGCGGACTTCAATGATATCGCCCGGCTCGGCGCCGCGAACAAAAACTGGACCGGTCAAGATATGCACGCCGAAGCCTTCGCCTGCGCCGCGTCCGAGCTGCTTACCGTCGATCGGGCCGGCCCCACGGCGATTGACGCCCTTCTTATCCTTGGTCCAAAGATAAATGCTCTCAATACCCGGATCGCCTTTGACCATACGTTCGACATCGTCGCCGGCGTGGTGGGTCACGGCCTCGATGGTGATGTAATCGCCCGAATCCAGTTCGAGCTGAGGCTTTAATAGCTTGCTGAAATAGCCCCAATGCACCGTGTCCGAGTTGGCCGGCAAGTAGTGGTAGGTCGGCTGGCCGGGCTTAGTCTGCGCCGATGCCGGAGTGGCCAGCGTGCCGCTCGCAGCCAACGCGGCCGCGCCACCGCCCGCGGCGAATGCGCTCTTAAGGAATGCGCGCCGCTCTTGGTCGAGGTCCTCAAGGAGTTTCTGTCGATGGAGCTCAAATTGCGGGCACGCTTGATCATCGCCTGCGCACATGATGGTAACTCCTCTCTGACGAATTAGCCGGGCAGGAGGTGGCTTGGTAACCCGCAGGAATTGCGGCCCGCATCAAGCCAAACTAGCCTCGCTTGGCCCACCCGCGGAATCCAACGCTCAAACTTGCTTCACCGCAAGCGATGTAATCCGACAGCCACGCTGTCCAAACGCCTGGGGCCCGGGAATCATTACGTTCTCTTGTCGCAGCTTTGGGAGCGAAGATGACCGCGCAGGAGCAGGCCCAAGCGCACTGTCAAGTCGGCAGCATGCCGCTTGCGATCGGCACCATCTCCGATTGGGCGCACAAGATCGCAGCAGGCTGAGACGTCTGCCCTTGGCGCTAATGCGAAGTCCGACGCCACTCTGAAGTGGTCTGCTTAACGGTGAACACCGGAAGAGGCCGAGAGATGTTCAAAACAACGCTCTTGACCCAAGGCGGAAATGCGATGCGCAGTACGGGCCACTCTTCGCGCGCTACGCTTTGTGCCATCTTCACAAACCGCTTATAGCGTCCCGGCAGCGTCGTTCTAACGACGCGGCCGGCCTTCGGATATTATCGGATAATTACCCCAAATCCGCCCTTTTGCATCTCATAGAGGGATCTAAAATGGCAGGAATGCAATCTGGGCTTGTTATTTTGACAGTGCTGCTGCTGTCAGGGTCTGTCGCCGTGGCACAGCAGGCGGGCAAGCCCTGCGCCGGCGATATCAAGACACTGTGCGCCGGCGTTCAGCCCGGCGAAGGCCGGATCAAGGCCTGCATAAAATCGCACTTGACCAATCTGTCGCCAACCTGCGAGGACCGAGTGCTCACGGGGGCGGTGACCGCAAAGGTGTGCAAGACCGATGTTACGAACCTGTGTGCCGGTATTGTGCCGGGCACCGGCGGTATCAGAGCCTGCATAAAATCGCACATGGCAGAGGTGAGCGATCCCTGCAGGGATGCGATGTCCCAGGCTGCAGCGGGCAAGAAAATCTTGGGGGGAGGGGATCTTTAGAAATCATTGTCCGCGACCCGGAGCCCTCACTACAAGGGGGACAAATTGCGTTAGGCCTGCATCAGCGAACAGAGCTACCCAAGAAACAAGATTGCTCATCCAGCGCTCGGGACGGAAAGCTTCCGACCTCGCCGTTTCGCCCCACAGTATCTCGCCCAGATGCAACGCCGCGCCGGAGGGCAGAGGTGGCAGCTTCTGCGCCAGCCGCTAATCATCAAGACGGGCAGGCGGCGATGATCGCGTCGCATCGGCTGAGGTGCGACCGCGTTCAATCGTTACCAGTACGGCCGTGCCAGGGGTCCGGGCCCGGGTCGCGTCCCGCTGCGACCTCGGCCAGCCGGTCGAGGTAATGGGCCCAACCTTCTGCGTGGCCGGCGCATTGCTCGGCACTGGGCAGGCCCGTATGGGTCAGGCGCAGCAGCGTTCCGTCCGGTTGCTCCATCAGGTCGATCTCGACCAGGCTTGACGCCGGCGGTACCACCTCGCTGCCGTCCCAGCCGAAGCTATAGGCTAGGCGGTGCACTGGCACCACCTCGCGGAAGGACCCACGGGCAAAGCGAGCGCCGGTGACGTTGACGAGATAGAGCCCGCCGGGCTGAGGATCGACCTGCGCCTCCGTTCCCATCCACCGGAGGATCTTCTCCGGATCAGTGAGGAACGCGAATACCGCGGCGCGCGGCGCCGGGATGTGCGTCTCGCGGCGGACGACGAGTGCCTCTTGCATCGGTTTCCTCCACAGCTGTCATGCCTGCCACCTGCAGCGGGGAAGGTAGGGCAAGCCTTTCTCCCAGGATAGGCCCCGCGAGGTGGCTGCACCATCCGCGCGGTGACAGACCAGGGCCGTCGCGCCATGGTCGCGACACCGCTTGCGCAGCCAACGACCCCACGAATGTCTCAGTGCCAGAGGCCCGACGCCGCCTGCTGATTGGGTACGCACTTCGCCAGCCCTTAGTCGGTCCTTTTCATAGTGAAGGCATGTGCGAGCTCGCTGGTCGGACGAGGAATCCGCTCCCGATCGATGCGGCGGCGGTCGCAACCGTGGGGTTTCGATATGCCGATTGCCGCCTATGCAGGCATCACTGCGCCAAGCCTCTTCGTGCTAGGCGAGCGCGGTCATCCAGTCGTTCAGCGCGTCGCCGAGGTGCTGACTAACGCAGTCTCCAAATCGTCGCTGGTGACCGTTCCCGGCGCCAGTCATTTCATGATCGCGACCCATGCGTCGGATGTCGCGAGGCTCATCCGTGAGCAGGTCGAGACGGTCGAGACGCTGCGCTAGTTTAGCGACCGATCCGCACGGCACCGGGTGACCTCGACATCCAATCGTCGGAGAACGGCGGCGCAGGCGTCAGGCATCAGGGGCGGAGGCCGCGGGACGACTTGCATCCGTTATCTCGCGCGACCTAGCGTTCACGCGCTGGATGAGCCTTCACGAATGATGACGCATCCGTCTCTATATCCACCAGAACTTCCCCGGCGAGAATTTCGGAGTCTCCAAGATCAAGGTCATGCAAGCTTGCTTGAACAAATGCCAGTACTCTATCGTTCGCCGCGATGGCGCTTTCTTGGTCGTCGAATATCATCACAGCGGCGCCGACGCCTTCGCCCCCGTCCAATACATAATAAGATCTGAAGCCGTGCGATTCCCTTAGGATCTGACCGATGCCACTTTTCGCGCGGCGAGCAGCATCCGCGACCGAACGAACCTTGGTGTACTTTCGAATGACCATATACATGAGGCCACCTACGCGTTTCCGGCTCCTCGCATCAAAGCATATCGGGCCATCACGGGACCAGGGTCTCCTTCCAGGAGATGCATCAAACATGCGACCTCGTGGAGGGCAGCTTGTGGGCAAAGCGGACCTACGGCGTGATTCGTAAATTCGGGAAGGGCCATGAGCCGAATTAACAAACCTTCCCATGCTCGACCTTCATAGCGCAGAGCGTCGCCCTCGGCCTCCTTGCAGTCCTCGATAAGTTCTCTTATCTCATTCATGTCCATCATCGCGGCTTTGTCGTTCGTAAGCGCTGCCAACATGAATTGCGCGTCGCTACCCGCGGCACAGATCGCGATCTGGTCAGACGGTGGCAAATGGTTTGACGGATCCGTCTCGGCTTTGCCAGCCGTCTCGTCCCCTTTCACCCCGACGACAATTTTCCTAACGCGTTCCCCCAGCGCCCAGGCGACCAAGGCATGGCCAGCCTCATGAACGGCGCACCCGTACATCCCAGAGATTTCGTGCCTGTATTCATCCATCGACTAGAGTTCCGACGAGGCGAGAACGGCGCCGCGTGCCCCTTCATGTCATGACTGTTCGGCGCGATGTTCCGCCGACCCCTCCACGCCTCCGACATCAGCCTTCCTCTTTCGCCCTTGACTGCGAGCGCGTCGCGGTGGTCTGCCCCGTTCGCCCGTTTAGCTTGTCAATGCTGAGTAAGAGCTGGCGCGCATAGAGGCGCGCTGCTTGGAATACGTTCTGCTCGTTGACGAAAAAGGCGAGATAAGGCCCATGCAGGACTGCGATGTCGACGACAGTGGCGAGGGCCTGATCGAGTCAGGTCGATATGGAAGCGAAACCATAGCACTGCGAGGCAAAATAGAAGGGTCAAAGCGTTCAAGTAGAAGCCGGGGAGACGCAGCCCGAGTAGATTGCGGTGAAAGCCGTAATTGATGTTCTAGCTAAATACGATTGGAAACTTCTTTGCGTCGCGAGTGTTCTCGCGTGTGGAATTGAGGATCGACAGCATAGCCCCAAAGGACGTTTTGCATGTGACAGACGCCTGCCAGAGCAGCGACAAAGCCGAACCGAGGGTCCAGCTCCAAAGCTCGATGAGCCAGCACTATCGTCCCTTCGCGCGTCGACAGGTGATACTGTTGCATGGCTCTTAGAAAAAAATCGTTGGCGGTGAGGTTTTCTGGACGCCGCCGCGTCGCCATGCCAATTTCTGTTTGAAGCAATTTTGGCTGAATGGTTGAGACAACGGCGACCGTCACTTCGTCCTGAAGAGCGAAAACGTCCGTCAGGTCACGCTCGAACCTATCCGCCCAAATGTGTACACCCGTCATCGCATCAATCAACTGCCCCGTGATGCGAACTTTCCCCGCCGCCTTGCGCACAGCCCCCTCAAGGACATAGCGACCGCCGAGCCTGCGTCCGACCTCCTTCACATCGACGGCTTTTCCTTTGAACGTGAAGCTCGAGTTTCGAGCGATCACGAACAATCATTTGAACCGCGACAGCGCCGTTATGATCTCCTCAACCATCCCATCCGCGAAGTATTCCTGTTCGGGGTCGCCGCTCATGTTCTCGAACGGCAGCACGGCGATGGAAGGCTTGTCGGATAGAGGAAGTGGTCTCAAGCTATCCTCGGCAACGGGCGCACTACGAGCTCGCGAGCGGCGTAGGCCCTGATCGGGTCCTCGATATTCTTGACCTGCTGCAGGCCCATGTCAGTGAAGGCAACCGGCAAACCTTCCTGACCTGCTCATAGGTCGTCCCACAAACGCGAACGCCACCCGGCTGCGCCAAAGCCTGCTACCGCGCCGCGATGGTCACTCCGTCTCCGAACAGATCACCCGCGCGCACCATCACGTCACCGACGTGGATACCAATGCGAAAGTTGATGTGCTTGTCTAACGGGAGATTGGAGTTCGCTTCGGCCAAGGCAGCCGGCGCCTCTACCGCGCAGTGCACGACGTCCGCAGCGCTTCCGAACTCCGCAAGGACACTATCGCCAGCCGTATTGGCTATGCGGCCCCTGTGATCACCAATGCACCTGTCGAGGATTGCGCGCCGTTCGGTCAGGCCCTTGAGCGTGCCGACCTCATCGGTGCCCATGAGGCGGCTGTAGCCTTCCACATCTGCTGCGAAGACGGCGACAAGGCGTCGGCTGACTTTCGTAGGGTCTGACATGTGTGCCCCAATCCCTAAGCCCTCACCCTTCCGGCACCCCGGCCATTTGCATACCCTTGTAAATGCGTTCGCGCTGAGCAAGAAACGTTGGATTATCGCTCGACGGGCCAGTGCGGAAGCCGTTGATTGTATAGGTAGGGTTGATCGCGAGCCCTTTCGTCACCGCGACTTCCGCTTCATTGACCTGACCGAGATTGGATAGGGCGGCGGCGAGATAGAAATAGGCGTTGGGAAGATTTCGATTGATTTCGATCGCGTGGCGGAGCCACGTGACCGCCTCCCTGTCGTCGCCGAGATAGAGTTTGGCAACGCCAGCCGAGGCTATCCAACTGAAGGCAAACGTGTCGCGAGGACTGAGACGGAGCGCTTCGCGGACATGAGCCTCGGTTTCCTCGCTGCGACCGATGAAGAACTTGGCCAGACCGATCGTAGCGTGAGCGGCCGCCAAATTCCTGTCCAGAGCCAATGCCCGTTCGCATTCGGCGATGGCCTGGTGTCCGCGGTTCGAAAAAATTAGGAGGCGCCCCAAAAACAGATGCGCCAGCGCTTGATTGGGCGCGAGTGAGAGAGCCTTGGTCAAAGCTGCACTGGCCGCCGCAAGGCGTGCGGCTCGATCATCGGTGGTATACGCGCCCGCCAAGGTAATTTCGACCCCAGCGGTACCGATGAGTGCCTCAACATTATCGGGGTCAAGCGCCAGAGCGCGCTCGAAGAAACCGTGGGCTTGCATCAGATGGTTAGGAGTTATTCCCTTGTTTGCCCACGCCATTCCTTGAAAATAGAGGTCTGTCGAGTCGGGTATTGTCGATTGCGCGGCGCGGCGGGCCTCAGCGGCAATCAACGCGGTGTCGAGTTGCCGCGCCACGTGCGCAGCAATTTCGTCTTGCATATCGAACAAATCGACGACGGTTTTGTCGAAACGCTCGGCCCATAAGTGATTGCCGCTTTCGGCGTCGATCAGTTGCACGTTCACCCGAAGCCGGTCGCGGCCGCGCTGCACCGAGCCTTCCAGCACATAGCGAACGTTCAACTCGCGCCCGACCTGCTTCACGTTGACAGCTTTGCCCTTGAACGTGAACGCGGTGTTGCGCGCTATTACGAATGCGCCGTTGATGCGCGACAAGTCCGTAGTCAAGCTCTCCGTCACCCCATCGACAAAATAATCTTGATCGGGGCCGCCGCCAATGTTGGCAAACGGCAGCACCACGATGGACAGACGGGGAGCCGAAGTCGACAGCGGGGCGGGCCGACGTGCATTCGCGCTCAGGCCAATCGCATAGGCACGGATCGGCCGAGCGATGTTCTTGAGTGCCTGCTCGCCAAGGTCGGCGAAATCCACCGGGACCTTGTCGCGAACCTGTTCAAAAGCGGATGACGAGATGCAGATAGCGCCCGGTTCGGCGATCCCCTCAAGCCGAGCCGCGATGTTGACACCATCACCAAGAATGTCTTCCCCGTCGATCAGAATGTCGCCGAGGTTGATCCCTATCCGAAGCAGCATACGCCGGTCCTCAGGGACGCCTTGGTTGCGCTCGGCCATCACGGCTTGCACCGCCACGGCGCATTCGACCGCATCGACCACCGAGGGGAACTCAAGGAGCACGCCGTCCCCCGTGGTCTTCACGAGACGACCCCCGTGCTTCGCCACGAGGGAATCGGTAACCTTGCGGTGTTCGAGGAGTGTTCGGGCGGTGCCGACCTCGTCGAGCCCCATGAGCCGCGAGTAACCGGCAACGTCTGCGGCCACAATTGCCGCCAGCCTACGTCCGACCCGAGGTGGTTGTGCTGGCTCCATGGTAAAGCCCGCTCCTGATCGCATCTTGTACGAAGGTGGAACTCGGAGGCAAGTGTTCTCGCGGTCTCAATCGAGACGCCGGTGACGACTGCGGTACCCGGGGGCGGTGGCATCCTGCATGAACGGGCACGGGTAAGAAGCAAGCTCAAGCCTCGACGCGGGGAAGCCTTGGACCTTGATGAGCCTCTCCGCGCGCACCGAGCCCCTGCGAGCGAGCCCGCCCCCTCAGCTTCGAACTGCTAACTTCAAGGGCAAGCCGCCGCCAGCCTACCAAGTTCCGCAACACTTCGCAGACGTTCCTGGCCCGCAGTGCTATTGTGGTCGAATGGCGGAAACGGAGAGTGTCCGATGGCAACAAACGTCAAACAAATGCTCGAAGCTGCCAATGCCGCAGTTCCCAAAATTACGCCCGACCAAGCTGCCGACATGATCAAGGCGGGTAATACGCTTATCCTTGACGTTCGGGATGCACCGGAAGTGGCCACAAGCGGCAAGGTCGCGGGAGCCTTAAATGTTTCCCGGGGAATGCTGGAATTTCGAGCCGATCCCGAGTCGCCGTACCATGACAAGAGCTTCGACAAGGGGAAGACCGTGATCCTCTATTGCGCCTCGGGCGGCCGGTCGGCGTTGGCTGGCAAGGTGCTCAAGGATATGGGATACGAGAAGGTCTATAACGTCGGCGGCTTCAAGGACTGGACGGGAGCGGTCGAGAAGTAGCCAATCCAATGCGCCCATTTCGGGACCCGAACTTCTTGTCCTCGGACGACACAACGATCATGGGTTTCCCACAACTCGGGCAGGGCTTTGTGGCGGCGTATCGGTCATCGCACGCCGAGGCCCTCCGCGATCCGCTAATGTCCTGACGATCACCTACCGATGGCAGGGCAGCCTTCGATGCCCTCGGGATGCCAGCCTGATTACTCAGGAAGCCCCCAGTCTCGCTTGGGATCGTTGCGCCGGTTGTTGACGTGCTCATCCATGATTTCGTGGTGGCTACTGTCAGATCCTCTCAACCATCCACGCCAGCGGGTGGTCTTGCCGCTGTTGGACCGTTGAGGCGACCAATGGTTGACGTAGGTGATGCCGTTGAACACCAGCGGATTGGTCTGCTTCCATTCCCTGCGCTTCTTCGAACCGGACGGGTGAGGGCACGTTTCCATCCAATTGCGGTAGGCGTCGAGCGGTGTTTTAGGGTTGCGCCTGCGCTCTTCCAGCTTGGCCTGCCGCTCCTTCTGCTGGGCTTCCTCCCGCTTGCGCTTCTCGGCGCTCTTCCGTTCCCGCTCCTTGCATGTCAATCGGCTCCCAAATTTTGGACGCCGATCCCCCGGCTTAGGGGGTCAATATTGCAGGCCGAATGACATGAATGAGGGCGGGTCCGTTACGACTCGATTTGCTGCGATGCGCCTACAAAGGAAACGGAGACGAGGAACGGATTGCCTGAAGGTGCGAAAGCCCAGCGCCCGGCCTCCGACGCTTGGTAACAAGCGCCTTACGGAGCAGACCCGCAAGATTCTCGGAAAGCACTACGCGAGCAAATATCGGGTGTAGTGAACTACGCTCGGCGGCTGAAGACCCTGAAGGGCCTCACGCCTTACGAATACATCTGCAAATGCTGGACTTCCCAGCCAGAACGATTCAACTGAATCCGCTCCAGCAAATGCCGGGGACTAAATACCTAGCGGTGAAGCACTCTCACGCGAGCAGTCCCGTGCAGTCGGGTACGATCCTCGCTCGGAGAGGCGCTTCCCTATTTGGAAATGCCTGCTAAGCAATTGATACTACTAGAAGCGAATCCCGCCATTTTTTCCAAACGCGGCCTGAAATCGTTGAATAATCAAGCAGGTTTTGATTCCGCCATTCGGAGGTTCGATCCCTCCCGCCCCAGCCAGATCGCCCGCCCGGCCTGAAATCACTCACGAAACCGGGTGGTGGCGCATCTCCTCTTGGGCTCCTTTGCAGATATTCAGTCGCGCCCTTCAAAATGGATAATGCCGCGGCCCGGTCTGCACCGTAATCCAGCGCAGCTCGGTAAACTCATCGATCGCGGCCTTGCCGCCAAAGCGGCCGTAGCCTGACGCTTTGGTACCGCCGAACGGCATCTGCGGCTCGTCGTGCACGGTGGGCGCGTTGATATGGCAGATGCCGGCCTCGATGCGCTTGGCAACCGCGAGCGCGCGCGGGATGTCGCGGCCGAATACGGCGGAGGAGAGGCCGTATTCGGTGTCGTTGGCGACGCGCACAGCCTCATCGACGCCGCTGACGCGGACCACAGTGACCACGGGGCCGAAGCTCTCCTCGCCATAGACGCGCATTGCCGGCGTGACGCGGTCGACGATTGTAGCTGGCATGATCGTGCCCTTGCCGCGGCCGCCGGCCGCGATTACGGCGCCTTTGGCGACGGCATCGTCAATCAGGCCGCCGACACGGTCGCAGGCGGCAGCGCTGACCAGCGAGCCCAGCACGACATTGCCCTTGCGCGGATCGCCATAGGGCAGACCCTTTGCCTTCGCGGCGAACTTGGCGATGAACGCGTCGGCGACCTTGTCGTCGACCACAATGCGCTCGGTCGACATGCAGATCTGGCCCTGGTTCATGAAGGCGCCGAAGGCGGCCGCGTTCACGGCCGCATCGAGGTCGGCGTCGTCAAGGATGACGAGCGGTGCCTTGCCGCCCAGCTCGAGCAAGGCGCGCTTCAGATGCTTCGCACAAGCGAGCGCGATGAGACGGCCGACCCGGGTCGAGCCGGTGAAGTTCACTCGCCGTACCGCCGGATGCGCGATGAGCGCTTCGACCACCGCCTGTGCGTCTTCAGGCGCATTGGTCACGACATTGACGACGCCGTCACCGAGGCCGGCCTCAGTGAGGCAGCTGCCGATCAGCCGATGCACGCCCGGGGCCATCTCCGACGCCTTCAGCACCACCGTATTGCCGCAGGCGAGCGGCATCGCGACGGAACGCACGCCGAGGATGACAGGCGCGTTCCAAGGCGCGATTCCGAGCACGACACCGACCGGCTGGCGGAACGCCATAGCGAGGTTGTCGGGCTTGTCGGTCGGGATGATCTCGCCCGAGATCTGCGTCGTCATCGCAGCCGCTTCGCGCAGCATGCCCTCGGCGAGATGGACGTTGAAGCCCGCCCAGCCGGCGTTGGCACCGGTCTCGGCGACCATCAGCTCCGTGAATTCCGGCGCGCGGCGCGCGAGGATGTCGGCCGCAGCGCTAAGGTGCTTGCGGCGCTCGGAGGGGCCGAGCTGCGACCAGGCCGGGAAGGCTGCGGCGGCGGCATCGGCGGCGCGCATGGCGTCGTCGATCGAGGCCGCGGCTACGATGGTCGCGACCTCGTCGCTGATAGGATTACGCCGCTGGAAGGTGCGCTGGTTGGTCGCCTGTTGGTCCTTGCCGCCGATGAGAAGGTCGATTGCGTTCATGGGACGCTCCATGGTTACGGGGATGGCTGTGACGCGGTGGTCGGCGCGCGCGCCTTGCCGAGATAGGCGCGCTGAATGTCGGGATTGTTCTTCATGTCGCTTGCCGAACCCGTGCCCGCGTTGCGGCCGGACTCGATCAGATAGACCCGGTCGGCGATGTCGAGACTGGCGCGCGCGTTCTGCTCCACGAGCAGCACGCTAACGCCACTTTCGCGGATCTGCGCCAGCGCGCGAAACACCTCGCGGCTGAGCAAGGGCGAGAGACCGAGCGAGGGCTCGTCGAGCAGCAGCAGGACAGGGTTCGACATCAGAGCGCGGCCAATCGCGACCATCTGCTGCTCGCCGCCGCTCATCGTCCGCACGGCCTGGGTCATGCGTTCGGTCAGGCGCGGGAACAGCGCGAGCACCTTGGCAAGCCGCTGCTCTTCACCGGCGTGGGCCCGGGCAGGGTAGGCGCCGAGCTGCAGATTCTCCGCAACCGTCAGCTCGCCGAAGACGGCTCGCCCCTCCGGCACCAGCGAGATGCCGCGCTCGACGATCTGATGGGGTGGCAGCTTTGCGATATCTGCTCCCTCGAAGCGGATGCGCGCGCCGGACGTCGGCGTGACGAGGCCGGCGATGCTCTTCAGCAGCGTCGATTTTCCTGCGCCGTTGGCGCCGAGGATCGCCACGATCTCGCCACTGGCGATGTCGAGCCTCACATCCGCCAAGGCCTGATGCTTGCCGTAGAAGTGCGAGAGGGCGGCGATCTCAAGCATCGGCGCCTCCCAGATAGGCGGTCACGACCGTTGGGTCGGACAGGACATCGTCGGGGACGCCGCGCGCGATTACGCTGCCGGCGTTCATCACGATGCAATGGCCGCACAGCGCACGGATCGCGTCCATCACATGCTCGACCATGATGATGGTCATGCCGCGGTCGCGGAGCTTCGCGATCAGAGATATGCCGGTCTCGAGCTCGCTCGGGTTGAGGCCTGCGAGCCATTCGTCGAGCAGTACCAACTGCGGCGAGAGCGCGAGCGCACGCGCGAGCTCAAGCCGCTTCTGGTCGATATAGGTCAGCTCGCCGGCCGGCGTGTCGTGCATCGGTGCAAGCCCGACGAGATCGAGCACCTCCCGGCTCGTCGCTTTTGCCGGCGCTGCGCTGAACAAGGCAGCCGCCGCGACGTTCTCGGCCACGGTCAAATCCGACATCACCCGCACCAGCTGGAAGGTGCGGGCAAGTCCGAGCCGGGCGATCCGGTATGGCTTCAGTCCGCCGATCATGGTGCCGCCGAACCGGATCGAGCCCGATGCCGGCACCAGCGCGCCGGACATGAGATTCAGCAGCGTCGTCTTGCCGGAGCCGTTGGGACCGATGATGCCGACGATCTGCCCCCGCGCGACCTCGAAACTGACCTTGTCGACCGCGCGCAGGCCGCCGAACGACTTGCTGGCGTCGTCCACGCGCAGCAGCGGTCCGCTTTCGTCGCGGACAGGCGCAGCGCTGGAGGCGCCGTTCGCCGGTATCGACCACGACCAGGGCGCAACCAGCCCGATCACACCTTTCGGCAGCATCATGACGATGAGCACGAAGATCGCGCCGAGCACGATACTGAAATGGTTCGGCAGCGTCGCGGTGAGAACCTCGAACAGCAGCACCAGCGGGATCACGCCGAGCACCGGACCGAATAGCGAGCCGGCGCCGCCGAGCAGCGCCATGATGACGACCTGGAAGGAGATCATCGGATTGAACACGATCGACGGATCGATATAGGTCCAGCGCGGCGCCATCACCGCGCCCGTCACCGACATGAAGATGGCGCTCAGGATGAATACCGCGAGCTTGATGCGGGTGGCGTCGATTCCGGAATGGCTGGCCGCCGTCTCATCCGCGCCGATTGCGCGCAGCGCCAGACCATAACGCGAGCGGCCGAGCAGGAAGCCGGTCAGGAAAACGAGCGCGGTGAGGCCGAGCAGTTGCCAGTAGAGCACATCCTGCGTCACGGCGCTGAAGAGATAGCGGCCGACGGATTTGTGGACGTTGACCTCGTACCAGATCACGAGCTGGCGGATCAACTCGGCGAGTCCAAAGGAGAAGATCACGAAGTAGATGCCGGACAGACGCAGCGTGGACAGACCCGTGATCGCGGCGACCAGCGCGCCGAGCACGGCGGCGGCCAGCAGCACGACAGGCCAGGACCATGTCTCGCCGAGGACGGCGGCCGTATAGGCGCCGATGCCGAAGAAGGCGACAGTCGCAAGCGAGATGTATCGGGTCGGCCCGGAGAACATCGCCCAGGCGGTCGCCAGGATCGTGAAGTAGAGGACGCTGATGCCGAGCGCGAGATAATAGCCATTGGCATAGAGCGGCAATGCGGCGACGGCTGCGGCGAGCGCGAGCGCCGCACACCATCCAAGTGTCCTGGCGGCCTTCGCGCTCACGCGGCAGCCCTCCCGAACAGCCCTGTGGGCTTGATGAGCAGAACCACCAGGAACAGTGCATAGGTAGCGGCGAGCGTCAGGCCGGGATCGACCAATCGCGCGACAGCGGTCTCGACGACGCCGAGCATCAGTCCGGCCACCAGCGCGCCCATTACGTTGCCGACGCCGCCCATGATCACGACCACCAGCGCCTTCATGGTGAAGACAACGCCCATCGAGGCATTGAAGGTGAGGAACATGCTGACCAGCACGCCGCCGATCGCGACCAGACCGCCGCCGCAGGCAAAGGCGAAGCCCGACATGGACGGCACGTCGATGCCGACCAGTCGCGCCGCACCGGGATCGACCGCGATGGCGCGGACCGCCGTGCCGATCCGCGTGCGCGTCAGCGCCAGATAGACGGCGGTACCGATCACGGCCGCGAACAGCAGCGCTACGAGCCGGTTAACCGCGAGCGTCGTGCCGAGCACGACCACGGGGATGGAGAGATAGCTGTAGCTGTAATACTGGCCACCGAACGCGACCAGCATGATGCCCTGGATGACGAACAGCATGCCGAAGGTGACGAGGATGCTGTCGATCTCCTTGGCGCCGCGGTCCTTGCCGCGCCGCATGAGACGTTCGAGCAGGAACCGGTAGAGCAGCCAGTTCAGCGCCGCTGCGCAGGGAACGGCGAGCAGCAGCGCAACCAGCGGGCTCAATCCGAGACCGGAGTAGAGGGACAGGGCACCGAACGCGGCCGCAATGAGCGACTCGCCATAGGAGAGGTTCATGACGCGCGCGACGCCGTATTGCAGTGTCAGCCCGAGTGCGATGAGGGCGTACATGCCCCCAAGCACGAGGCCCGGCAGGACGATATCGAACAGCAACATGAAGCGGTGTCCTACTGGCCGGCGGGGGCAGGCCTCACGACGAGACCTGCCCGCCAGGTTGCCGTCACTGCCACTGCGACTTCGGCACCACGGGCGCGCGTGCACCGGGCAGGGTGGTCGGCGCGAGCCCGTAGAACTCGCCGTTCTGCCACTGGCCGACGCTCCAGACCTCCTGAAGCAGGCCGTCCTTCAACTTGACCTTGCCGATGATAGTGTCGAACGTGCCTGAGCGAATTTCGGCTGCAACCGCAGCGCGATCCACCTTGCCGACCTTTTCGATCGCCTGCTGCAGCACCTGGAGGCTCGCATAGGTGATCGGGCTCGCCCAGCGATCCGGCTCCTTACCGGTCGCTGTCTTGTGGCGCGCGAGATAGTCCTTGAGAAGCGGGGAGTCTGCGTTCCAGCCGCCGATCCCCATCACGCCGTCGCTGTTGGCGGCAAACTTGCCCTTGTAGAGCGGAAAGGCAGTGCCGACGCCGACATAGAAGATCTTCGGGTTGAACTTCAGGAGCTGCGCCTGCTCGGTCAGGGCGATCGTGTCGGGCGGATAGCTGAAGGCGATGAACGCATCGGGCTTGGCGGCAATCGCGTCATTCAGCAGCGGCTGGAGATCCTGCGACCCCAGCGGATAGGTCTTGTCATAGGCGAGCGTGAAGCCGTGCTTCTTGAAGGCCTCACGGCCTGCGGCGGCCAGCTCTATGCCGAATTGATCGGCGACGCTGACCATCGCGACGTTGGTGCCGATCTTGCCTTCGTTCTTCAACTTGCCCAGCAGGTCGGCAAGCGCCTCGGAAATCTGCGCGGACGTGCCGAGCCAGAACGTCGCATTCGACCAGCGCTTCGCAAGCTCCGGCGCCTTGTCGGTTACGGATGTGACGGCGAGGTGAGGGTAGCCCAGCCGGTTCAGGGTCGGGCCGACCGCGAGATTGAGACCGGTACCCCAGGGCGGCAGAATGAAGTCGACCTTGTCCTGGTTGGCGAGGCGCTCGATCGCCTTCACCGCCTCTTCCGAGCTGCTGCGGTCGTCATACTCAACGACCTCGACTGGCAGTCGCTTATCGCCAAGCTTGATGCCGCCAGCCGCGTTCACATCCTTTACCCACAATTCGTAATTGGGCAGCGTTGTGATGCTGGCCCCGCCGGCATAAGGGCCGGTCTTGGAAATGGCGTAGCCGACGCGGATTTTTTCTTGCGCGTCGGCGAAGGACGTAAAGGTCGCCAGCGCCGCGGTCATCGCGGTCAAGCTGGTGAGGCGCAGCAACGTTCGACGGTTCACTGAAAACATGTCGATCCTCCCTCCGATTTCACTCGGCTGTTCGCAACGATGAAAGCAGGTCGTTTCCTGTCGCCCGGCTTCTTCTCGGCGGCTTGTTCGAGCCGCCATGGCCAAGACTTGACCCAGCAAGCACCTTGGGCTTTTCTCGCGCAATGGACAAATCCGGCGAAAGATTGGACATTTCTGGTCCGCGAGGCGAACTGCGTCGAGGGGCCGCGGGTGTCAGCCGGTCCGCGCCTGTCGTCGCAACTGGCGGGCCTGCCGCCGTCGGAGCCGAGGTGATCGCAACGCACTACGAGGCACGACGTTGGGCGCTGGGCTCCACGACGTTCCGACCATTCATCCATCTGCTTTGTGTGCACAGCGGTGGCGTCGCGGAGATCTCGGCCGAGGGCAAGACAACTGTATTGGCTGGTCCGGTCCTTGCCTGGCTGCCTGCGGGTTGTGCGACGTATCTCGATGTGTCGGCGGGCACTGCCGCGGGGCTGCTCCACCTCAAATCAGGCGCATGGCATCGCTACCTGCCACCTTCGGCCGAGCCGGCTTATCTCGCGCTCGAAGGAGCAAGGGAAATCCTGGCGCTTCCGGTTGAACCCGATCTTACCACCACCGTGTCGCGTTCGATCGCGGCGATCGCATCCGAGATTTCAACGCCCGCGCGCAGCGGCGCCGCCTCGATCATGTCCGCAGAGTTGACGTTGTGCATGCTGCGATTCTGGCGTCTCTTCGCAGGCGACCACAATCCGGACGAGGAGGGCAGCAGCACGGAGATTTTGAGCCGCTTCCGAAGGCTGCTCGAAGAGCGGTATCACCAGCACTTGAGGGTCGCCGATTATGCCGGTTTTCTCGGCATGACGCCGGATCGCCTGCATGCGTTGTGCACTCGTGAGCTGAAGCGATCGCCAAGCGCGTTGATCCAGCAGCGCGTCGTCAAGGAAGCCGCCGCGCGACTGGAAGCTGGTACCGCCACAGTCAAGCAAATCGCGTTTGCGCTTGGCTTCAAGGACACTGCCTATTTCAGTCGCTTCTTCAGCAAGCACACGGGCGAGGCGCCAGGCGCTTGGCAGAAGCGGGTTGCCGCCCGCGTCAGAAGCGGGCGTTCCAAACCGACGCTTAATTTCGCCGACTGGCCCTGAGGCGGTGGAACCGAATTGCGCGCCGCGGCGCTACCCCTCCAGCGCCTCAATCATCTCCACCCGCGTCGCATGCCGGCCGTCCTCGAACTGGGCGGTCAGGAACGCGGCCACGATGTCGAGCGCCAGCCCTTTAGGCGGATCCAGCTAAGGGGCACTAGCTGCATAATATTCGGAGGCAAGTCCCTCTAGCTCCGGCAAGAGACTTGCTTGAGGACATTTTTGCGATCCGACACCAGTCAATTCCATCTCGAGATGATGCTGCGCTGGTCGCTCCATTCATTGGACGTCGATCGAATTGCCGTTGATGGCCGATCAGTCCGGCTTACGGCTTGACGTAGGTCCAGCCCATCTCCTGCAACTCCATCACGCGCACGACGCCCGATTTCACGACCTCCGCCTGCCGAACGATCGGTATGTTCTTGTTTTCGGCCTTCTGCATTTTCTCCTGGGTGTTGCCACAGGCCTTGAACGAAACCTCGGGGGTGCTCAGGGCCATCTCCTCGATGCGAGCCTTTACCGGCGATGTGTCTTCACGCAGCATGTTCAGGCCGGGCCCAAACGTAACCACCTCGATCTTCACCCTCTCGCCGGAGTCCTTGTAATATTGAGCCACGTTCGTTGCGTTGTTGAGTGCGAGATTCATCGCGGCGGGGTCGTTGGTGTTCACCTGCAGGATCAGGTGATGTTCTTTCTTCTTCGTTGCAGCCGGATCGTCCATGCGGGCAAGCGCGGATCGCGTCGGCGTCCTCGTCGTTCGCTTCGCTATGTGATGCCTCGCAGGGCTCGCTCTATGCACGACGGGTTGGCCGTCTGCCGGCGTCCAGTATTTTCCGCCCTGCTGCGCGGCCGCAAACGACGCGGACACCAGAACGGCGATCGCTCCCATCGCGGCCGCTTTTGCAACATCATGAAACTTGATCATTATGCGCCTCCATCAAAGAAAATCATTTGCACACCATCAATGGTTCGGTGTCGCGATGGCGAGTGGCCATTTGCAGGCTGCGGCCATCTTCGCGCGCACCGCATCTATCCCGGCGAGGGAGAACGTTCCGTCATGGGCAGCCCCGCCCCGAGGTGAGAGGAGGACAATAAGGTCCCCGCTATCCGGCAGCGACTGCAGCAAGCGAACAACATCCCCGGCGAACGCAACGCCAGGAGCGAATGCCGGCACGGCGGCTGCGACCTGCACCGCTGGACGATCATTCACGCGATAGGAAATTGTATCATCACCGCCTCCGCGGGAGATGCCGGGGCCCGCGAGCACTAGCTCCGTCCGGCCGGCGCGACAGCGAATCGATAACTGCATCGTGGACTCGTCGGTCCCGCTGCGTGACAATGTCGTAGCGGTCGCGATTGGAGAGTAATCTACGGGTGAGGTGGTCTGGCTGACGATCCAGTCGTTTTCGGGCGTCGCGCGATGCTGAGGCGAGATCGTGCGCGTCAATTTATCCAGACACCCCAGGCGATCCGCGTGTTCTTTCTGAAGGCAGGAACGGAGCTGCGCTGTTGGATCCTGCGCTAACGCAAGACCGCCGGTGGCCCCGAGTGCAATAAGCAGAATCACGGCGCGTTTCATTGCGATGCACGTGTTGTGCGGAGCTGACGATCCAGCCATGCCTGCGCCGCGGGAACGCGCGTGAGACCCGGAACCGTCGCAGCGAGGTTGATGGATTTCCACTTCGGATCGAAACCGGGCGCCTGCAATCTGTCGATCCGGGAGAACAAGTGGTCGATGAAGCGCGCGACGCGCTCGGACCGATTCGACTTGGCCGGCCAATTGAAGGCGACCAGAGTGGTCGGCACGGCTATCGTCGAAACCCGTTCGCCCTGCTTGATCAGGTTGGGATAGTCGGCCGCGTCCAGAGAGGCGGGAAGATAATAATCCTCGAACTTGCTCTCGTACGGGACAGGCAGGAACTTGAAGCCTGGCTCCCAACGGCCCTTCACGAAAGCATCCACCGGCTTCGATGTGATGAAGACGACGGCTGACATCTCGCCTTTGCGCATCTGCTCGAGCGCGATTTGGTGTGGAATAAACGTCTTTTCCACCTCGATGTTGAGGCGGCTGAAGATCAGCGGCCCCGAATAGGCCGCAGCAGTGCCCTGCGTATTGAAATTGACCTTCTTGCCGGCGAGATCGTTCAAGTTCCGGATCTCCGGTCGAACGAAGATCTGCAGCTCGGACGGGAACAGATTCAGGACATACGCAATTCGTCGCTGGATGTCCGGCACCTGGCTCTTGTATTCCTCGAGCGCGTCGGAATTGATGATTGCCGCATCGATGCCGCGCAGATAGAGCAGGGAGTTCAGGTTTTCCGTGGCCCCGCGGGTGACAACCGGCAGAACATGCAGGTTATCCCCATCGTCGACCACACGGGCGATCTCTGCCGCCAGGCGGATCGGCGCGCCCTCGAGCAGACCTCCGGCCAGGCCGATCGTCCAGGCGTTCATGGAGATCACCTCAGGCCTTGGCTGCGTCGGCTCGGGCCGTGTCAGGCGAACCTTGTGAGGCCTATTTTGCGACTGCGCCTCCGCCCCAGGCTGAATGGCGAAGAGCAACGGCGCGAACGCTGCGAGTAAAAGCAGCCGACGCAATCCCATAAACCTTTTCATCGACCAGCTCCTCCACACATGCTGTATCCGTATCGGCGCTTTCGAGCCTTGATTGCGCATGGTCGGTTTGGAAAATCGCCGCACAAAGACCGTGTTATCGACGCAACGCTTCTAGTCGCGCCTTCGCTTCCTTGACTCCTCCGGCTTCGGCCCGCGCATAAAGATTTTGCGCTTTAGTGAGATCGCCTTGCGTTCCATACGTTCCCAACTTTGGAAGGATCCGTGGATCGTAGGTTTCCGCGAGCACGAAGCTTGCTTGCGCGCTGCCCATCTCAGCGGCGCGCTCCAGCACGATCCGCGCCGCGCCGATGTTTCCCTGTTCAAGCAGTACGCTCGCGCGCGCGATCAATTTCGCCGCTTGCATCTCTTCGTCAGGATTGACCTGGGCTTTGCCCTGGCTGCGCGCCGCTATGGCCTGGTCTTGGACTGGCTTGTCTTTGACTGATTTGTCTTGGATTGGCCTGTCTTGGACAGGTCGGTTCTGGATTGGCCGTGCCGGCGCTGGCTGCGGCTCCTCGCGCACGACCTGGCCAGTGGTGGCCAGCTGAGGCCCAGCGGGGGGATCTTTCGCCACAAGCGCGACGTTATCGTGACGCGCCGATGCGAGATCCCGTTCCAGTCCCCCGGCGCGCTCGCGTTCACGCAGCAACAAGCCGCGCAGCGCCGCCGATTCGCGTTCTCCGGCTTGCTTGATCCGTACGACTTCCTCGCTTGCCTTGGACGCGCGCTCGGTCTGCGCGTCGAGATCACGGCTTGCTTTCGCGAGATCCCGGGCCAGTTGCTCAGCCCGCTCGCGCTCTCGTTGCTGCGACTGCCGCAAGTTGGCGGTATCGCTCGCTTCCGCTTGTTTAAGCTGCGCAGCGTCCTCGCTGGCTTTGGCCGCTTGAGCCTCGTATGCGTAGATCTTGCTGCGCGCCATCGAGAGATCCTGCGTCAGCGCATCGGCTCTCTCACGCTCCTTCTGCATCAATCGCCTCTGTTCCGCCGCGCCAGCTTGTGCAGCCTGCGTCAGCTTGGCGACCTCGTCGCTTGCTTTTGTCGCCAGTGCCGTCTGCGCATCGATATCTCGACGCGCGGCCGCCAGCGCCTGCTCCAACTGGCCGGACCGATCCCGCTCCTGTTGCAGGGATTTCTGCAACTCCACCGCGCCGCCCTCTCCTGCCGCTTTCCGCGGGGACGCGTCCTTGCTGGCTTTCGCCACCACTGCCGTTTGCGCCTCGTATGCATAAATTGCGCTTCGCGTCAGGGAAAGATCCTGCGCAAGCGTGTCGGCCCTTTCGCGCTCCTTCTGCATCGATTGCCTCAAGTCCGCGGCACTGGCCTCCGCCGCCCGACTTCGCTGCGAAACTTCCTCGTTTGCCTTTGCCGCCAGCGCAGTCTGGGTTTCGACATCGCGCCGCGCGGCTGCGAGATCCTGCTCGAGCCGCGCCGACCGCTCGCGCTCCTGCTGCAGCGTCTTCTGCGACTCCGCGGCGCCGCTCTCGCCCGCCTGTTTCAGCCGGGACGTTTCCTCACCTGCTTTCGTCGCCAGCGCAGTCTGGGTTTCGACATCGCGCCTCGCGGCTGCGAGATCCTGCTCGAGCCGCGCCGACCGCTCGCGCTCCTGCTGCAGCGTCTTTTGGAATTCCGCGGCGCCGCTCTCGCCCGCCTGTTTCAGCCGGGACGTCTCCTCACCTGCTTTCGTCGCCAGCGCAGTCTGGGTTTCGACATCGCGCCGCGCGGCTGCGAGATCCTGCTCGAGCCGCGCCGACCGCTCGCGCTCCTGCTGCAGCGTCTTCGACTCCGCAGCCCCGCTCTCGCCCGCCTGTTTCAGCCGGGACGTTTCCTCACCTGCTTTCGTCGCCAGCGCAGTCTGGGTTTCGACATCGCGCCGCGCGGCTGCGAGATCCTGCTCCAGTCGCACCGATCGCTCGCGCTCCTGCTGCAGCGTCTTCGACTCCGCGGCGCCGCTCTCGCCCGCCTGTTTCAGTCGGGACGATTCCTCACCTGCTTTCGTCGCCAGCGCAGTCTGGGTTTCGACATCGCGCCGCGCGGCTGCGAGATCCTGCTCCAGCCGCACCGATCGCTCGCGCTCCTGCTGCAGCGATACCTCCAGCTCGGCCGGGCCACTCTCGCCCGCTTCATTCAGCCGGGAAGCTTCCTTCAGTCGGGAAGCTTCCTCGACGGCCTTCGCTGCCAACGCCTTTTGGGTTTCGACCTCGCGCCGAGCGGCGTCAAGACCCTGCATCAGCCACTCGGCCCGATCATGCTCCTGCTCGAGACGTTGCAGCAACTCGATGTCGCGCCTTGCAAGGGCAAGATCGGAAGACAGTGACTCGGCCCAGTCGCGTTGCTGTTCTGGAGGCTGCTGCGAGGCTCCTGTGTTGCTGGTCGTCGCTTGCGCAATCTGTATCGATTTTTCGCTGTGGTCTGGGCGCGGCACGAATGTCTCGAACTCGTCAGAATCGAGATTGCGGGCAGTCGTCGCCTGTTGCGCGTTCGCGAGGTGCCGCGCCTGATCCGGGGAAGCCTCCGTTGTCGAGGCCCATGTCATAGCGAGCATGACCGCTGCCATCCACAGCGGGGCACATCGTCCTCGCGTGAGGGAGATCCTCACTTCCTCGTTGAGCATGAGCGGGCGACCCATCTGCAATCACCTGTCGCGTGGCAATACGACGTCTTTCAAATGCGTCATTATGCCCTCCATCTTCACGCGAATCATATAACTCGCATGGAGGACCCTCCCCACCACTTTTGGGGTAGGCTACGGATTGTGTCCGATCATCGAAACCGTGAACTGCTCAAAGTCCTTTGTATTTCGCGATTTGAACTGATCGCCAATGAACGATTGCGGGCTCGCCCTCTTCGCCGATGAGACGGCCTCAGCGGGCTGGAGCCTGGGGCCGGCCATTCCGCGCCTGCCCTCATGGCGCACCACGAACATGAAACGCAAGCGCGCTTCTCTTGCGCCCGAAAAAGGAGCGCGGGGCAAGCACTACAGGTTGGTACTCCGTTTGGCCGAAACAAACGGGTCGGCCAATCTCACGTGCAACCACAATCAGCCCTGCTAGAAATCTCGCTTTTGCTGCTTGAAGAACGGCAGCAGCTTCTCAAAAATCTCTTCACGATGCCGGTCGATTTCCCAGGTGAGTGCGTCACTAAAGCCAGGCGCATGAGTATGGATCGTTTCCCGGTCTGCGGAGACTTTCGTCGGCGTTCCGTCGAGGTCTACCCAGCCGCTCAGGGCTTTGCCGTCCCATTCAATGGTCTGCGTCCGACTAATCGACAAGCTGGCCTCCGAGTAGTGCCTTCCAAGATCGCCATTGCAGTGCTCTCAACCCTGAGGAAAGCTGAAGCTATTGTTGCCAAGAAACGGCGCTTTAGAACAACTGCCATGGATGGGTACTCCCTATGCGGGTCAGGGTGTACCAACCGCCACTTGAAATTATATATCGAACTTCCAATGATGTTTTGCACCTAATCGGCCGTGTGCCGATCCAGAGCAAGCGCGTCCCCGGCGGGCGCTGCCAATCGAGGCGCTTTAGTGATTAACACCACTCTTCTTCGGCTCGTCGCGTGGCTGCTCGCGGCCGCTGTCACTTTCGTAACGCTCGGACCTCAGGACGTTCGGCCTCACCCTGTTATCGGACAGCAAGGCGATCACGCGCTCGCCTTCCTTCTGGTCGGGATTGCGTTCGGCCTCGCCTATCCGCAGCGACGCTGGACTGCTTCAGTGGTCGCCGTTGCCCTGATCGGCCTGCTTGAGATTATGCAACTATGGGTGCCGGGACGGCACGCGAGGTTTGAGGATTTTGTGGTCGATGCGCTCTCGGCCTGCGTTGGCTTCGCTCTGTCCGCCGCGGCCGACCGCATGATGGCGCAATTTGGCGAAGACCCGACCCGTTGACGCGCGAACGTCCTTAATGAGCGGGCTGATCTGCCTCGCCCAAGGCGTCTTGAGAGTCACGTGCTCGCGCGGATCGGCACCTTCTCCAAAACGCGGGTGAGCCGCAACGGCGCACCTTAGCCGCCGCGACGGTTAGGCGGTGTTACCGGCGTCCACCGTCAGCACGATGCCGTTCCTGCCTGCGCCGGAACCATCGGCCGCTTGCTGCTGCGGGGCGGCCGGATCTGGGTCGCTCTCGAAGCCAAGGCGCCTTGGAAGCGCGAGCCGGCGAGTGGTTCGCAGCCGAACCGCATGCTATTGTCAGTAGAGCTGAGGCGAACGCGCAAGCCTCAATCGAGCTCAGTGCACCGGTGCGCGGGTGCCCCGCCGTCGCTTGGGTCGGTGCTGCGGATCGCCGAATTTGAGCTCCGCAACCAGCCGCCAGAGCTGAACCTCGTGGCCGTCCGCCAACCGCCCCGCCCGCTCGGTTGCGGACGCATCATCTGGGCAGTGAAGGTTAACCACGCCCCCCAACTGGCCGTGTTCGTCCAGAACGAATGCACGATAGTGTGGCATCGCAAATCCCCACGCGAATGCATCTTACCTGCAGCCTCGCTCTGCGGCTTGGAGATTTTGGGTCATTACGAGCTACCTCCGATGGGCGGTATGCTTGCCGCCGTGGCTCGCGCCGAACCCGCTCATGCGGTCAGAGTCTTCGGCGTTCGTTCGAATATCTCAGACGCGCACACTCAGCCGTGACGGCGGAAATGCCCGGACCGCTCCCGGACTTTCGGAAGCTCGCTATCATCATAGCCGTTGGGGTTCTGCAATTGCCAACGCCAATGGTCCGCACACATTTGCTGCAACGATCGGGTCGATTTCCAACCCAACGCCTCCATCGCAAAGGTCGGGTCGGCATAGCAGACGGCGACATCACCGGGCCGGCGCTCCCTGATTTCATAGGGGACCGATCGCCCGCTCGCTGCTTCAAACGTGCGAACGACGTCCAGAACGCTGGTGCCGTTGCCCGTTCCAAGATTGACCGTGAGCACGCCGGGCTGTCTGAGATGGCGCAAGGCACTCAAATGCCCGGATGCGAGATCGACCACATGAATGAAGTCGCGGATTCCGGTGCCATCGGGCGTGTCATAGTCGTTTCCCCAAATCTGTAGCTTCTCCCGCAGTCCAATCGCCACCTGCGCCACAAACGGCAGCAGGTTGTTCGGAACGCCCAGCGGGTGTTCTCCGACGAGCCCGCTTTCGTGCGCGCCAACCGGATTGAAGTAGCGCAGATTTCCGATCCGCCATTCGTCGTCTGACCTGCAGAGATCCTTCAGCATCTCCTCGATAACGAGCTTTGTGCGGCCGTACGGATTGGTCGGACAGAGGGGATGTTTCTCGTCGAGCGGCAGGTATGTGGGTATCCCGTAAACGGTCGCGGACGAGCTGAAGACGAGCGTCTTTACGTTCGCCCTCTTCATGGCAGACAGGAGCCGCATCGTTCCCAGAACGTTGTTGTCGTAATACGTCATGGGCTGCACGTTCGAATCGCCGACGGCCTTGAGCCCCGCAAGGTGAATGACTGCAGTCACTCCGCAGGTACGAAGTACGTCGTAGATCACCTCTTCATTCCGGATATCTGCGTGTCGAAAGACGAGCGAACGCCCGCAGATGGACTGCACCCGCTCGAGCGAAGCCTTGTTGCTGTTGGAGAGATTGTCGACGACGACGACGTCAAGCCCCGCGTCGAGCAATGCGATACAGACGTGGGACCCGATGTAGCCGGCACCTCCGGTCACCAAGATCATCTCGGACACCTTCCGCTTTCCCGGCCTCCGTGCGCCGTGGACACCATTTTACTTGCAAGTCGCACCGCAGGGCGTGGCGATTTTGGGCTTTAAGAACTACCTCTGATGGACATCCAGGCGCTTCTTCCGGCTTCACTGGCGGTCGCAATCGACTCGCGGGCCGTCTCATCACAGCGCTCACGATCATCGCGTCATCCATTTCCATGCGTCGCGCACCTGAATTTCCAGGTTGGACCGCTCCGGCTTCCAGCCGAGCAGGGTTCGCGCTCTTTCGAGAGCGCCGATCAAGACCGCCGGATCGCCCTGCCGTCTCGGCACCAGCTCGATTTGGATCGGTCTGCCCGTAACGCGCTCGGCTGTCGCCACGACCTCCAGGACCGAGTAGCCCCGCTCATTGGCCAAATTGACCGCGCAGGTGGCCCCACCGCCGACGAGATACTCAAGTGCCCTCACATGCGCGTCGGCGATATCGAGCACGTGAACGTAATCGCGGATGCAAGTTCCGTCGGCGGTGTCGTAGTCATTTCCGAACACCTTGACCGCCGTGGCGTCACGGGCGGCGGCGAGCACCAACGGGATCAAATGGGTTTCCGGTTCGTGAGCTTCGCCGACTTCTGCTTCTGGGTCCGCGCCCGCCGCATTGAAGTAGCGGAGCGAGACCGAACGAAGGTTGTGAGACGCATCGAGATCTCTAAGCATCCGCTCGACAACGAGCTTCGAGTAGCCGTAGGGATTGATCGGTAGTTGTGGATGATCCTCCGAGATCGGAAGCCGATTGGGCACACCATAGGTCGCGCAGCTTGACGAGAATACCACCGGCACCGGTTTGAAATCGATCAAGGTCTGTAGCAGCGAGGCGGTTTCGCCGACGTTGTTGCTATAGTAGAGCAGGGGGTCTGCGACGGATTCCGCAACGTAGGCATAAGCGGCGAAATGTATCAGAGCTGACGGGCGGTATTTTTCCAGTACCGAACGCACCTTGGCTGCATCGCCAATGTGGCCAAATTCGAACATGCCGAATTTCGCGGCCCAACGGTTGCCACGTGAGAGGTTGTCGTAGACAACCGGCTCAAATCCATGGCGCGCCAATACTTTGCAGGTGTGGCTCCCGATATAGCCGGCACCACCCGTTACCAGAATCTTGACCACGCTCTATATCGCCTCGAATATATCGCCGCGAATCCGGCGCTGGCGGAATGAATCAATTGTCTGCGACGGCAACAGGATATGGCTCTTCCTGACTGCGCGGTCGGCGCACTTGGTCGCCACGCAAAAATGCAATACTCGGCCTTCATCCCACGGCCTTCAGCCCTGCAAGGTGAATGACCGCGGTCGCTCCGCGGGGAGCGGGGTATGTCGCAGATGGGCGTTTCACTCCGGATGTCGGCGTGCCGAAAAACAAGTGATCGCCCGCAGATCGAATGCATCCGTTCCGGCGAAGCCGTTGCGGAATTGCGACGGCGCTTGTTACCTCTGCCCGACGCGCACCGAATTGCCTGCGGTCGCATCGGTCCGGCTTGTCCCCGATGGAATATCTGAACTGCCTAGCCTTCGGGGAGGGATGGCAGGACCATCCTGGTATTGGAGGCTGACCTCGACAGCATCACCCGGCTGCAGCTCGGTATCTTCGCTTGCGATAATTCGCTCCTGCCCCTTGTCGCCCTTCCTGATGATGGCAATCTCCGCCTTGTTGCCGGCCCCTCGCACGAGTTGTGATCGAACCATCGCAACGTACTGAAGCTTCTCGCCGACGCTCTGCAGCTTCTCGCGAATTTGATTCATCTTTACGCTAGTATCTTGCAACTCACGGAGCAGGTCGAGCCTCCGCTGGTCATCCAGCTTTGTCAGCTTTCTGACGAACTCGTCCTGCTGCTTTTTGACCTGCAGCAGTTGCGCAGAGGTTTGCAGCTTCCGTGTT
This sequence comes from Bradyrhizobium sp. CCGUVB23, assembly GCF_024199885.1. Classification (NCBI taxonomy): domain Bacteria; kingdom Pseudomonadati; phylum Pseudomonadota; class Alphaproteobacteria; order Hyphomicrobiales; family Nitrobacteraceae; genus Bradyrhizobium; species Bradyrhizobium sp. CCGUVB23. Next base: position 613,161 of record NZ_JANADQ010000001.1, on the reverse strand, counting down.
GATGACAGGAGCACCGCGCGACGGGCATCTGTAATGCGTTGACTAATCAAGGAGCCCTTGCCGAAGAGCTCCGTCGTTTTCTGCAGGTCTTCAAGGTCTGCCTGAAGTCCCTCTTCATCCTTCTTCTGCTGCTCTGACAGCACTCGGACCTCGTCATCTCCCTGTCGAATGCCGCGCTGAAGGTACGTCTTTTCCTGCTGATAATCACTCTGCTTGGCCTTCAGATATTCCGTTTCTGCATTAACGATTTCCGAAATCGCCGATCGAGCTAAGGGCGCGTCCATCAGAGCGCCGGGACTGATCTGGGCTCCCTCTCCAAGTTCAGTCTTGATGCGCCACATACGCGCTTGCTCTTTGGCCAGCTCTGTCCAAAGCGAACCATACTCGCTTCTCAGGTCTGCTGACTCGAGATACGGGTTGTTCATTCTGATACGCATGATGTCGTAGCCGCCTGCCACGGCGACAAGCTGGCGTGCGGTGATTGACGGACGATAGGGGTACTCGCCCGGCTTCGATACATCCCCATTTACGTATATGGGCCTGTATTCCGCGATGACCGTCGTGACCTCGTCTGCGTCGATCACGACGACCGTCTCACGGCCATCCGACGCCCTCTGTCGAAATACCTTGCGCGCAAGTGCAGCCCCGATTTTGGCTCGGATCTGCGGTAAGGGCAGGCCGGCTACTGGAAGCGTTCCGACCAGTGGCAACGAAACGTTCCCGTCCATTTGAACAGCAGCACGATGCCGTAGCTCCGGCACGCCCGCGACCGCAACCTCCAGCACATCTCCGATGTTTACCAGATATTCGGCCTTTGCCTGAGTGACGGAAATTGTCAGAACAACAGCCACCAAGCCCCATTTGATCCAACGACCGAGATCGCTGCCAGAGAGGTCGATATGGAAGCTATTGCGAAGTCTGGAGTTCGGCATGGCGGCAATTCCCTGTACGAACGTGGTCACCAAAGTGAAGTCCTTCAAAATCTGTTCGCGGAAGGCAGCATGTCAACATCGCTGCCGTCCGAGTAACCGTCCAGACAGGCGATTGCAAAACGAAGTTCTGCTCTCTCGTTGACGCCGAACCGCTCGGTGTCTTCTTCCGCTCTGTTCGACTGATCGGTCCTCTATTGATCATTCCAATCGAACCCATTGGGTTGGGCGCGTCGATTGCTGTTCGAATCTAATCCCGGGCTGTCGCGGCTCAATCGACCATCGTAGTTACCCACTTATTGCCCGTCCCATCCAGTTATTGCCAATTTTCATCCAGTGACCTGGACTGTACAGAGTCAGCCAAAGTGACGAGTGATTGGGTGGCTGACTGCTATGAATTATGCGTCCTTCACCAATTTGCCGGCCTCTTCCAAGATTCCGGCACATTCGGTCGATGACGGCATAGCGATCGCTGGAGGCGTTGGAAGGGGCAGATCTAGTGGTATTGGCAGCCGGCACCGAGTTCTTGCTGGTAGCCGGTGCGGCCTATTTCGCGGCTGTCCTCTATCATCGATTGGTCCTGTTGCAGTCGCCGGATCCCGCCAGGTACATTCAGGAATCCTTTCTGATTTCCACATTGGGATTGCTGGTTTCGATGGGACTTCGGCATCCTGACGCAGCCCCGCCACGTCTTCTTGTGGAGCGGCGCCAGCAGCGTCCTCCTCGTATTCTCGTTCTTCGTCTCAACGATATTCGTTCTGAAAATCTCCGACGGCTACTTGCGCGCAACTGTCATTGTCCAGGCTGTGAGTGTCCTCCTCACCGTGCTCTGCACGCGGGCAACATGGTTTTCAGTGCTACAGCCTGCTATTGCGTCGGGTCTGATCGATGCCAGGCGCGTCATCCTGATAGGAGACCCGGGTCACTGCTTGCAGTTCTCTGCACGAGCTAAGGGCACCGGAATTCGGACCATCCACTCGTCCGACTTTCCGCGGCCTCGCGCCGATTCCTCAATTCCGGCGCAGCCCGACGCCGTCCAGGCCCGACCCGCTGATGTCCGCCAACTGGTCGCGGACTGTCGACCCCTCTGAGCGGATGACGTTGTCATCTTGATTTCGGAATCAGATGCTGCCTCTGCTCTCGCGCTCGCAAGCGCCATGTCAGACCTGCCAGTAGACGTTCACGTCGTCCCTGTTGGATCCATCGATCTGATGGCCGTGTCGCGGATCACCCAGTTCGGCAACATGGTGACGATGGGGATATTCCAGTCTCCGCTCACTCCTTTCAACCGAGCAATCAAGCGGGGAGTCGACATCGCCGTCGCAATCGCTGGCCTTGCTGTGACCGGCGTCGTCGTTCCGATCGCAATTAAGCTCGACTCTCGTGGGCCGGTGTTTTTTCGGCAGACGCGGCACGGTTACAACAACGAGCCCATTCGCGTGCTGAAATTCCGATCGATGACCGTGATGGAGGATGGTGACAACTTCAAACCCGTCACCAGACACGATCCGCGCGTGACCCGTCTTGGACGCCTCTTGCGCCACACCAACGTCGATGAGCTTCCGCAATTGTTCAATGTGCTGCTCGGCGACATGTCGATCGTGGGGCCGCGTCCGCACGCAACCTCGCAAAACGAGCTGTTCATTGAGCTGATTTCGTCATTTTCCCGCTGCCACAATGTCAAGCCTGGTATTACAGGTTGGGCTCAGGTCAATGGGTATCGTGGCGACGTCGATACGCTCGAGAAGATGCAGCGTCGTGTCGAGCATGATCTGTACTACATCGACAACTGGTCACTCATTCTCGATCTTAAGATCATGGCCATGACCGTCTTTTCCAGAAGAGCGTATTGGAATGCGGATTGACGCGACCAGTCTGCAAGTCCTTCTAAGCGACCGTTTCGGCTTTTTGGTTTGATGAATCCAGGGCGTATTGGACGTGGGCGTGCGTCGGCGTGCCTATGCGCAAGCGATCGCCGAGCGCGCCCCGAATACCCGTAAAGCAGCGCCCCATGACCGCGCCTCGCTAACCGGCTCCACGGATCAAGGGTGCAAAGCGGATCAAGCGATCCCGCGATACGGGGTGCGGTCCCGCTTGATCACGCTATGGCAGTAACTGGCACGGCCGTGGCGAAATCAACGGATGCCGCGCGCACCAAAGCGCGATGAGATCAGGATGAATCGTCATCGCGCTTTAGGTTATTGTTTGCACATGATCGTTTTCGGAAAACCGCTTCGCACCTTTCCGGATCATGCTCTAGCTCACTGGCAAGGGCTGCTTCCAGTTGCGGGCAACGCTCCTCGATGATGCCCCACTTCGTCTACCGCTCCCGCAGCGATTCCTGCTTGTACCTCGCCAGCGGCGAGAGAAGATAGCTGATAATGCTGCGCGCGCCGGTCTTGATCTCGACTGTGACCGCCATGCCGGGGCCGAGCTTGACGAGCTTGTCCTCTACCTGCATGTGCGTGCGGTCGAGTGAAACGCGCGCCGCATATTCCAGCTCCTGACCTCTCGGCTCGCTGCTGCTTTGCGCCGCGCCCGATGCCCGGTCGTTCGATCCGCCTTGTTGCCTGTCGCGCGTTATGGCGTCCGTCGACACGCTTAACACGTCCCCATGAAGGAGCCCGTAGCGCGTGAAGTTGAACGTATCGACCTTGATCTCCGCCTTCTGACCCGGATGAACGAACCCGATGTCGCGGTTGGAGAGCATGGCCTCGATCTCGAGCTGGCTTTCGCTTGGAACCACGATTGCGAGCGCCTGGGCCGGCGTCACCACGCCGCCCACCGTGTGAACGGCGAGCTGCTGCACGACGCCGTCGACCGGCGCAGTCAGCTGCTGGAGCTTCGTGCGCCGCTCCGCCTTGACCACCTCCTGCGAGGCGCTCGCCACCTTCTGCTCGGCTTTCGCGAGTGCGTCATAGGTGGTGCGCCGATACTCCGCAGCGGTCCGTTCTTTCGTTTCCTTTAGCAAGGCGATGGCCGCGTCGGCTTCACGGAGCTTGCTCTGCTGGAGGACGAGATCCTGCTGAAGGCCGACCAGCTCCTGATATTCGGAGAGATAGACGACCTTCGACGCCAAGGCCTTGTCGACGAGCCCCTTGCGGATGTCGACTCGCTCCTGGAGCACCGGTATCGTCGCCTGGAGCTTCGCCACGCTCGCCGACGTGGTCGCCCGTTCCGCTTCCTTCTGACCTTGCTGGCGCTCGATCTCGGCGAGCTTGGCGCTCTGCTCGGCGCGCTGGCTGATCAGAAACTGGCGATGCATCTCGATCTCCGCTGCACTTGCGCCCTGCGGTGACCGGAAGGCGGCAAGCGGATCCTCGGTGAGCGCTGCGCGCAGCCGCGCGACGTCGAGTTCTGCCGCGAGGAGGTCGCTTTTCTGGCGCTCCTGATCGGCCTCCGTCATGGTCGGGTCGAGCTCGATCAGAACGTCGCCGGCCTTGACGCTCTGTCCGTCGCGGACGTGTATGGCGCGGACGACGCCCGTCTCGAACGGCTGGATGAGCTTGGTGCGCCCGCCCGGCACGATCTTGCCCGTCGCGGTCGCGACGATATCGACGCTGCCGAACGATGCCCACAACAGCGCGATGCAAAAGACCGCAATGATGCTCACGCCGATCGCGCGCCCGATCGGCGACGGCGGCGTTTCAGTGATCTCGAGCGCCGCCGGCAGGAACGCGATTTCGTGTTCGCGGCGGCGAGGTTCGCGCCTCGGAAACGGAACGATATTTCGGCTAGCGGATGTCATGGATTCCGGCCTGCAGATAATGAAGGTTGGCGTAGCGCCCATTCGAGCGGATCAGCTCGTCATGGCTGCCGTCCTCGACGATACGGCCATGCTCGAGTGTGATGATCCGGTTCGCGTTGCGTACGGTCGAAAGCCGATGCGCGATGACGAAGACAGTCCGCCCCGCGGCAATCCGCTTCATGTTCTGCTGGATAGCCCGCTCGCTTTCATAGTCGAGCGCGCTGGTCGCCTCATCGAGGATGAGGATACGCGGATCGGTGATGAGCGCGCGCGCGATCGCAACACGTTGACGTTGGCCGCCTGAGAGAGTGCTGCCGCGTTCACCGACGATGGTATCGTAGCCCTCAGGCAGCTCCAGGATGAAGTCGTGCGCACCAGCCAGCGACGCTGCCTCGATGACACGCTCCATGGGCATGGCCGGGTCGGCGAGCGCGATGTTCTCTCGGATCGAGCGATTGAAGAGCACGTTCTCCTGCAAGACCACGCCGATCTGGCGCCGAAGCCAGGTCAGATCGACCATCGCGAGGTCGACGCCGTCGACCAGCACACGGCCGCTCTCCGGCACATACAGACGCTGGATCAGCTTGGTAATGGTGCTCTTGCCCGAGCCCGACGAGCCCACAATACCGACGACCTGGCCGGGCTCGACGTTGAAGGACACGTTGTGCAGCACTTCGGGGCCGTCGGCACGGTAGCGGAAGGTCGCGTGCTCGAACGTAACCTTGCCGCGGATCGGTGGCAGGGCAGCGCGGGCCGGACTGAAGCTTGGCTCGGGAATCGTGTTGAGGATGTCGCCGAGACGATCGATCGACAGGCGGGCCTGATGGAAGTCCTGCCACATCTGCGCAAGCCGAAGCACCGGCATGCTCACCCGCCCTGCCAGCATGTTGAACGCAACGAGCTCGCCGACGCTCAGGTCGCCGCCGATCACGAGCTTGGCGCCGAAGTAGAGCGTTGCGGCGGTGACCAGCTTGTTGATCATCTGGACCGCCTGACTCGCCGTATTGTTCAGGCTGAGCACGCGGAAGCTCGCGCTCACATAGCCGGCGAGCTGCTCCTCCCAGCGACGCTGCATCTGCGGCTCGACCGCCATCGCCTTCAGCGTCTCGACGCCGGTGACGCTCTCGACCAGGAAGGCCTGGTTCTCCGAGCCGCGATTGAATTTCTCGTCGAGGCGCCGGCGGAACAGCGGCGCGGCGCCTGCAGAAATGCCGATATAGAGCGGGAACGATGCCATGACGATCAGCGTCAAAGGCGTCGAATAGTAGAACATTACTGCAAGGAAGACGACCGTGAACAAGAGATCGACAACAAGCGTGAGCGCCGAGCTCGTCAGGAACTGACGGATGTTCTCCAGCTCGCGGACGCGTGCGACCGAATCGCCGACGCGGCGCGTCTGGAAATATGCGATCGGCAATGCCATCAGGTGACGAAACAGCCGCGCGCCAAGCTCGACGTCGATGCGGTTCGTCGTGTGCGCGAACAGATAGACGCGCAGCGTGCCGAGAACGGTCTCGAACACGGTCAGCGCGACGAGGCCCGCAACCAGGACGTCGAGCGTGCTGAGGCTTCGATGCACGAGCACCTTGTCGATGACAACTTGGAAGAACAGCGGAGCGATGAGGGCAAAGACCTGGAGGAAGAACGACGCGGCCAGCACTTCGCCGAGCAGGCGGCGATACTTGTGGACCGCACCAATGAACCAGCTGATATCAAATCGCCGGGACAGGTCCGTCAGAGCCGCACGCCGGGTCATCAGGATGATGTTACCGTCCCAGATGGCCTCGAGCTCCGCCTGGGTCATGGATTCGGGGCGGGGAGACAATGGGCGCTGAACGAGAAGCTTGTCGTCGATGACCTTGCCCAGGATCAGGAAGCCGCCGTCGCGCAGCACGGCAATTGCCGGCAGCGGCGTGACCGCAAGCCTGCTCCAGCTCGATCTCTGGGCCCGGGCCTTGAGCCCGAACTCCTTGGCACAGCGGAGGATTTCGGTCGCACCGACTCGCGCCGTGCCCATGCGATGCCGAATTTGCTCCGGGTCGGCCGCAATGCCATGGCAACGCAGCAATATCGCCACCGCAATGAGCCCTGACTCATCGCAGCTCGCTGGCTCAAGACCCGCCTCCTGAACAGGCATATCGGGTCGATCGGCGGAATATGCAGCGGCCTCGTCCGCATACCCAACTAGAGCACGCCCGCGCGCAACCAGATCGGCAAACGCACGGAGCGCGCGACTGGCGAGGACTTGAGCCCTGGCCGGCATCGAACGGCGGTCAGCGGAAAATGCAGACGTCATCACGTCGCCGGCGCGACCAACCAGATCATGCCCGCGCGCAACCAGTTCGGCAAACGCGTGGAGCGCCCGACTGGCGAGGCTTTGAGATCCTGTCAGGATCAAACGGCCATCCCACACTTCTTCGAACTCGGCGCGCGACATCATGTTCGGACGCGATGCGGTCGGATGCAGTACGAGTGCCATCTCGTCATCGACCTTGCCGAGAAGCAGGAATCCGCCATCACGCAGCGACGCGATCCCGGGCAGCGTGGTGCTCGCAAGTCGCTTCCAACGCGTCGTGCGCGAACGGACTTTGACCCCGAATTCGTGGGCACAGCGAAGCATCGCGCTGATGCCGATATCGTTGCTTCCGCAACGGTCGCGGAGCTGGTCAGGCTCGGCGTTCACGCCATGAAGGCGCAGGAACAGAGCAAGGGCTCGAAGCCCGAGGTCTGCGGTATGGGCATTTCCATTCTGGATCGCCATTTTAACTCAACCCTTCGCGGCTACCGACCGCGTATGTGTTCCTTCTCATGCATTCACAAATATTGACGGTGCCGCACCCAGGCGCTGAGCCTGGGTGCGGCCAGGCATCAATGTTGCGGTCTGGCCAGCAACGATTCCAGACCCGAACCGGACGCTTGCGACACAGCCGCGACGATCTGTCCGGGATCCACCCGGCCGGTGTTACCGGCCAGATACTGGTTCAGCAGCGCAAAGCTCTGGCTCGCCAGGGATGCCGTGCTCGTGCCGGCCGCAACCGGATGATCCGCCACGATGATCGGCTGCTGTGCGGTCGTTGCCAGGGTGCTGGTGGCCGGGTCCACATGCTGCTGGAGCAGCGCGAAGGCCCGGCTTGCCAAGCCCCCCGCGTTCGCGGCGATCGCATGCTGAAGATCGGTGAAGTCGAACCTCTGCGGCGATGTCGTGGTCGTGGCGGGCGTGGTCGTGACAGGCATGGTCGTGGTGGTCGTGGCGGGCGTGGTGACCGTCGGCACATGATCCGTCACGGTGCTCGCCTGCGACGACGTTGTGGTCGTGTGCGACGACGTTGTGGTCGTGGCCGGTCGAGGATCGGTCACGGTGATGGTCTGCGGCGAGGCCGTCGACACGGAGCCGGTGACCTTGTCCTTGGCGGACGCCGTCAACGTGAGTGTTGCGACCGGATGACCGCCACCGCGGTAGTACGAATGCAGCGTAAGGCCGCTGTCGACCTGCGCAGCCGTCAAGGTGATGTTGCTTCCCCTGAACGTCTGACCATCGAGCTTGTCGATGATCGTCTCGTACTTCGGCAACCCCGTGATGTTCACAGTCACGACGTCGTTGGAGTCCGTCGTTGTCACCTTGGTTCCCAGGTCGACGGTACCGCCTCGCCCGGCTACCGAGAGCGAGTGATCCGCGATAGTCAGGACCGGCTTGGTCGATGACGGGGTCGTCGGGGTCGATGGAGCCGACGGCGTGGTTGATGTCGGCGGATCGATTTGGAGACCCGTGAACGTCTTCACCGCGCCCGAGAGATTGGCCGCAAGGCCGGACGAATCCTTGATGCTCGCACCGTTCGGAAGGTTGACCCCGGTGATGGCAAGCGAGGACACACTGGTGTCGGTCGACGCGACAGTCGTCTTGAAGGTGAGCGAACCCGTCCCCGAGCCGCCCACATAGGTGGCCTTTGCGCCGTCATTGAGCGATAGCGTCGGCGTGCCGCTGACCGTCACGGCTTCGCTGAACCCGAGCGTCAGTGTAATGGTATCGCCGACATTCTCGATTCCCGTCCCCGGTGAAGCGGAGGCCTGCGTCACAGTCGGTGCGACGTTTGTCGGAGTAGTTGGCGTCGTCGGCTGCGCCGGTGTCGTTGGCGTGGTCGCTGCCGTCGAAACCGCCAGGCCGGAGAACGTCTTCACTGCGCCCGAGAGACTCGCAGCGACACCGCTCGCATCCTTGATGTTCGCACCGTTCGGAAGGTTCACTCCCGTGATGGCAAGCGCCGAGGTGCTGGTGTTGGTCGACGCGACGGTCGTCTTGAAGGTGAGCGTGCCCGTGCCCGAGCCGCCGACATAGCTGGCCGTTCCGCCGTCATTGAGCGAAAGCGTGGGCGTGCCGCTTACCGTCACCGCCTCATTGAAGCCGAGTGTCAGCGTGATCGCGTCACCGACGTGCTCAGTGCCGGTGCCCGGAGAGGCCGAGGCCTGCGTCACCGCCGGCGAGATCGGATCGATCTGGAGACCGGCGAACGTCTTCACCGCGCCCGATAGCCTCGCCGCGACACCGGAAGCGTCCTTGATGCTCGCACCGCTCGGAAGATTGACACCGGTGATGGCAAGCGCCGACGTATTGGTGTCGGTCGCCGCGACGGTCGTCTTGAAGGTGAGCGTGCTCGTGCCCGAACCACCAACATAGGTGGCTTTATTGCCGTCGTTGAGCGACAGCGTCGGCGTGCCCGTCACCGTCACGGCCTCGTTGAAGCCGAGCGACAGGGTGATGGTGTCGCCGGCATGCTCGATGCCCGTCCCCGGAGAGGCCGTGGCCTGCGTCACCGCCGGCGTGACCGTTGGGGTGGTGGGCGAGGAGGTGCTGCCCGAGGACGTTGTGCCGCCCACACCCGACCACCCGGCCGCCTGCGACCCGGTGACCAGCGTCATGTTGCGATAATCGACGGCGGCCGTCTCGGTCGCCGTCTCGCGATAGAGGCCGTATTCCCAATAGGTGCCTTGCCCATAACCCAGCGGACCCTGGTAGTTCACAACCTGGTTGCCGTTGATCGAGACCTTCAGATAGCCGCCGCCGCTGTTGGAAAAATTGGCTTGGACCTTGATGTCGTTGTAGGCGCCAGGAGTAATTGGATTCGGATCGGTCCACAGCGTCATCAGATGGAGATCGGAGGAGGAATTGCTGGGATTCCCACCGGGCAGAACATAGCGGGCGACAACTTGCAGATGGTCGCCGTCCAGCTGGATCGCGAACGGAGGCGAGGTCCAGACACCGCCGGGATTCGCGGGATCGTCATTGTGCATTTGTCCGACGACAAACCATGGCGCAGTGTTAACAAACGAGCCGTTGGGCCCATTGGCCTCGACCATGAACTGATAGTCCATGCCAATCGGCGTACCGGCCGGGATCATTGCACCGTAGTTGGTCTTGACGCCCGACGTGTCATCTTGAATTTCCGAGCGATCAACAGGCGAACTATCGCCCCAATTGTCGCCCCGCTGGACCTGGAATCGCAGGGTCTGCGGGTCGGGGTTGGTGATACTGTAGCTCTTACCCGCCGTCTCGATCTCGTAGGCGTCGCCGCCGACGCCAATCTGGGTTCCAGGCGTGGTCTTGAAATTCGTGATTGTGCCAGTCGTGCTCAATTTCAGGCCTCCGAGTTACAGAGATTCTCTTTGACGTTGACAAGGGAATTCCACTGCCGCGTGCGCGATAGCGCGCGACATACCGCGTGCTCGCAAGCGGTTTGCATTGCGAGCAGATTTCATAGCAGTGGGATTGATGGTGCCCCCCAACTGCTGATGAACGGTTGGTTAATGAGCGAGTGTGGCCAAAAAAATAAGCGAGTAAGGCAAAAGTTCGAAACCGCAAATGCGGCGCGCCCAGGGCACTAGCCGGCATGTCCCTGCAATTGCTCCTGATTTCGGCGACGCTGCCTTGAGAAAGCAACATAGGTTTTCACCGATAATACCAACGTATGTTGCTCGCCCTAGCGAATGATCGCGTGTTCTCGCTCCTGGCAGCTCGCCAGCGGGACCCTGGAAAACGTTGCGGTTACTACGGGCGCGCGTGCGTAGCGCGTGATCTCGGCCTTTCCAGGCGCAATCCGCAAGTGGCGATCGTCTAGGTCGGTAAGTTGCCGATCACGGAGCCCGGTCTCGATGAGCCTGTAGAGCGTGCTGTTAGGAAAGGTCTGCTGAGCGCGGCCAAGGATGCGAGTCGATATCTCGACAGTTGCGCCATCGCCATAGTCCGCATGGGAGCGACCAGCGCGTCGGACCGTTCTCGCAATCTGAGCTTTGTCGTGGAGGCTTCCTATCAAAATCGCGGAGTCGGTCTTCCAGATGCGCGACCATCACGATCGAGCTGTTCTTGGCATTGACCGCCGCCCGCTCCTTACGAGCTCTGACCATGAGCGAGGCGCGGAGAGCACATTGCCACCTTCAACGCCATCGAGAAGAAGACCCGCGGCCGCATCCCCAACGGCGGCTCACCGCTCACGCGCTGCAAAACAGTCCCAAACACCCCCAATTTGTGAGGAATACGATCGAATGATTAGTTGTCGACCACATCGTTAGTGACACCTCCTTGCCATCTCGTGCGCGCCGTCCGATGCGCCATCCTCCGATAAAGGCTGAGATATGCGTTACACATCGCATCGAGCGTGAATGCTGTTTCAACACGCCGACGCCCTTCGATACCGAATTGATTAGCAAGCGCTCGGTCATTGAGGAGTCTGAGCACACGATCGGTCAACACCCCAGCGTCGTGGCTCGGCACAAGAAATCCCGTCTGTCCGTCCAGGACTAATTCAGGAGTGCCCCCATCGCTAGTTGCTACGATTGGCTTACCCAATGCCATGCATTCGGTGATTGCGTTGGAGATGCCTTCCCCGTGTAGACGGCTGTTGGTGGCGAGAACTCCCACCGTGAAGAGATTAGCGATGCTTTCTATATCTTTCCGCTGCCCCAGAAACCTTATGCGCGACGAATGTTCTGGTGGAACGCTATCGCGCACTCGCGGCAACATTTCACCGGTGCCGACAGCCAGAAAAGTAACATCGTCCCTAAGACGGCAAATGCGGCATGCCATCTCGACAAAGGTTGCGTAATCTTTTCCGGGCCTGAAGTTGGCAACCATCCCGACAATGTGGGGGGTCGTGATGCCCAACGTGCTACGAAGCTCTGCCCCGTCCGTTAAGTTAAGCACTCTTTCAGGATTAAACCCATTGTAGATCGATAGACCTTTGCGCTCGGGAATATGGTAGGCAGCTAGACCCGCGCGCGAATTGGCGACGACGATGTCCGAAAATGGGATAGTCAGCTTGCCCATTAAGTAGTCTTTATTCCACAGCGTCAGATGCGATGGCGCGTCTCGCACGAAGCCATTGACGAAAGCCGCGCCGCACAATTTCGCAACCGGAGCTGCATAAACGGAGCATATCGAGCCCCAGGAGTGGACAATATCAATTTTCAAACTAGAGGTCAGATCGTACAAGCTCTTGAAAAGGCGCAAATCCCTCCTGCCTTTCCGGATGAGCGGAACGTATTGCGCATGTTCACTGTCAATTTCGAATTGATTATTCTCCTCATAGGTAACCGCGACGAATGACTCTATGTCGCGGTGAGGGGAGAGCCCCCTCAAGAGTTCGACGAGTTGCCGCTCTTTCCCTCCCCGGCCTATGCATTCAGTGAAGTGTAGTATACGCATCTCAGCGCTCTCCCACGTGGACTGATTTAGTCCAAGTCGCAACGAGGCGGTTCAGCACTAAAATTCAACGTTCAGCCGCGCTCGATGTGAAGCTTCTCATTTGCAGCACGTGAGCCGCCGCCGATTGAATGCCGCTCATGCGAACCTCGAACCTGGTCCTCGTATCGAATGGCCCCCCAACGCCGACACGAGGAAGCGCAAAACGATCTGATTTGCTATCGGATACCTGCCCACTCCGCGTCGTCACTGCGGTCGAAAAGCCGATTTCCTTCGCGAGATGTGCTTCGCGGGGACCACATGCTCTGGAGTCGCCGTAAGGATAAGCGAAGTGCCGAACCGGAAGCTGCAACAATTGTTCCAGATAGCAGCGGTTATCCGCCATTTCGGCCCGCGCTGAAAGAACATCCAGGGCCGACAGTGCGGCATGCGAAACGGTGTGCCCGCCAATTGACGCGAGAGGATGCCGGGCCAGCTCTTGAAGCTCACGTTCATTCAGGAAATATGTCTCATTCAAAGCCGATAGCGAAATACCCGCCTTTTTGAACGTTGAGGTGAGCATTTCGACCCGGTGGTAATCTTGGTGAATCCACTCAATGACCTTGTTCAAGCCCGACACCTTTTCGTGAAACTTCGGACAGTGGAAGCGCATGCCCATCGCGTCGATCGTAACCGCGTCTTCAATGCGAAACATTTCGCGCAGACCCAGCCACCACGATTGCAGCGTTCGTGTTGGGGCTCCGGTGGGAACGTACATCATGAACGGGGCGTTGTTTCGCTCGAGGATTGGAAGCGCGGTCGCGAGATTGTCTCTATAGCCGTCGTCAAAGGTAATCACCGCGTGGCGGCACGGTCCGGGATCCGTGGCCAATCGCTCGAGACATGTTTCGAAACTGACGATCTCCCACCCTTCTTGCCGCAGCCAGTTGAGTGAATGTTCGAAAAGGGCAACTGAGGTCCCGGTTGTTAATTCCGAGCGATGATCTTGTTGAATCTCATGGAACATCAGGATAGCTGCCCTGCCGGCAAAAATCCTGCGGAAGGTTGGCATTAGCCCAGACCGATGAGCCAAGTGGATCATGCCGTCCTTGAGAGCCTGCTTCACGCTAACCCTCCAATGGTCTGCGCTGCAATGCCGCTTCGAGGCTCCGCTGGTCGGTGAAGGTCCAACTGTCGCATTGTCGTCATCCGCTCCGTAGCAAACGCCTGCCCACCGTCCTTGCCCTGAAGTTGGAGAGAACGTCGTCATATACCCCGACGATCTTTTCCACGGTGAGCACCTGGTCGTATCGCGCCATTGCCGCCCGACCCCGGAACTCGCTGCTCCGCGACCAGTCAAAAACCTCTCGAAGGTTGCGGGCAATCGTCCCGGCGTCCTGCGGACAGATCCGCGTTCCCGCGATGCCATTCAACAGCTCGCCAACGTCGCCGACCTCCGTCGCTACCACCGGACGATTGCACGCGAGAGCTTCCTTGATAGAGGTCGGCGAACCCTCATAGTCCGAGCAGAGAAGCAGGGCATCGGCCGCGCTGTAGCACCACGGCATTTCGCCGTTCGGCACATTGACAACCGTCATCAACTCCGTGTGGACGCCTGCCTGCACAAGTCGCTCGACTGACGCTCTTGCCAGATCGTATCTTTTCTCAGGGCGTGCCGGATCAAATGGAAACAGAACGATATGCTTGTCTTTCGGCCACCCAAGCCGGACTCGTGCTTTGTCGCGATCGTACGGCTTGAATACGCCGAGGTCGACTCCGCAGGGAATCACGATTCCCGGAATCCGTCTCCGCAGCTCCTCCGAAACGACTATGACGGCATCGGCGAAATGCGACACAGCCCGCGTGCTCAGCCTTTCAAAGAGACTCTTTCCAATGACGTCGGTCCCGTGCAGCGTGATGACGAGCGGCGCCCGCAACCGAAACATTGCAGGATATGCCGAATAACCGTAATGCGCATGAACGATGTCGTATGCCACCGCGCTCGTCATTCGCACGACATCAAGAGTGCACCTCAGATAATTCATCTTGGACTGGGATCCGAGAATATCGATGACGTCGACCGTGTGGCCGAACCGGCGCAGCTGCTCTACCTGCTGGCACACGAAAGCTCCGGAGCCCGGCCTCTGCGGACCCGGATACATGTTGGTGACACAGAGAATTCTCACGATTGGTGTTCCCTCGACGCTTGGCATGAACTGCCATCGAGTCACTGGTCTGCGTCGCTAGCCCCGTTGAGCCGTCGTCGGATCCCCGCCGGAACGCCCATTACGAGCGCACCGTCGGGCACGTCCTTCGTCACCACCGCGCCGGCGCCGACGACGGCGCCAGCTCCGATTCTGACGCCTGGCAGCAGGTTGGCTCCCAGGCCGATTGCCGCGCCGCGCGCGATATTGGGCCCGAGCATGGGTGAACCGTCGTAGCCGTTGCGGCCGATCGCATTGTCGTTCGAAGTGCCGACGCAGCCCGAAATGAACACGTCGTCTTCGATCATCATATTGCCCGCCAGCCAGGTGTGATCCTGCACCCGGACGCGATCGCCGATTCGGGTATTGTAATTGACCGTGACGTAACGTCCGACGACTGTCTTCGAGCCGATCCGCGATTGTTCACGGATCGAGGCGCCGTCACCGATGAGGGTCCCCGCGCCGACCGAGACGTCATAGAAAATTACCGCGTGCGGTCCGATAGAACAGTCGGCGCCGATATCGACCCACGCCTCGAAATGCGGCGCGCGCGACAAGGCGCCGGCCCCCTTGGGCGCCTTGCCGATATAGGCTCCCGGAAAGATTTCGACGTTGTCCCCGATTCTTGCGCCGCTCTCAATCACGACATGCGGGTGAATGACCACCCGGTTGCCAATCGTAACATCAGGCCGCACCACGGCGAACTCGGCGATCGTCACGTCCGTACCGATCGCCTCGGTCTCGACCACCGCCCATGCATTGATTCGATTCATCACCACTCCTTCCCGACATCGGCCTGCAGCGCGGCCGGCGAATACGTCGACTTCCGCTGCAAGTTCTTGTGACCGTCCCGCTCGGCCGCAGCGCGTGCAATCGCGGCGATGCGGCGCACCTGGTCGCGTGTGAGCTCGGGGAACATTGGCAGGGACAATGATCGCGCGGCCAAGGCTTCGCAGCACGGCAAGTCGCCCTGCCTGTAGCCGAGATGGACGAGAGCAGGCTGCAGGTGGAGCGGCAACGGATAGTGGATCCCGGTCGCCACGCCGGCCTCTTCAAGCTTGATCCGCATTGCGTCACGGTCGTTCGTGTCGATCACATACAAGTGGTAGACGTGCGTCGACCCCTTTCGAACGAACGGCGTCTTGATCCCCGACTGCGCCAACTCCGCGGCGTACCACTCCGCAGCGCGCCGCCGATTGGTGTTCCATTCATCCAGACGCCGGAGCTTGATCTGCAGGACTGCCGCCTGGAGAGCGTCGAGCCGGCTGTTGAATCCGATCTCGGCGTGGCTGTAGTGGGTGGTTCGGCCATGGTCACGCAATCGTTCGATCCGCTCGGCGATCGCGGCACTGTTGGTGGTGACTGCTCCGCCGTCGCCATAGGCGCCGAGGTTCTTCGCCGGATAAAACGAGAAACATGCGACATCGCCGAGCGCCCCGGTCCGGACCCCCTGATATTCGGCCCCGTGCGCCTGGGCCGCGTCTTCTACCACATAGAGCCCGCGCCGGCGTGCGATGTCCTTGATTGGACCCATGTCAGCCGGCTGTCCGAAGAGGTGGACTGCGATGATCGCTTTTGTACGATCCGTTACGGCGCGCTCGATCATCTTGGGATCGATCGTGTAGGTGTCCGGATCGATATCGACGAACACGGGTCGGGCTCCCGTCGCCACGATGGCGGCCGCGGTGGCGATGAAGGTATGGGCGGTTGTAATCACCTCGTCGCCGTGACCAATTCCCAAGGCCCGCAGCGCCAGATGAATCGCGTCCGTGCCGTTCGCCACGCCGCGCGCATGGCGCACCTGGCAATACGCGGCGAAATCTCTTTCGAACGAGGCAAGCGCCTCGCCGCCTATGAACTGCGCCGAGTTGAGGACGCCGCGAATTGCTTCGGCCACCTCGTCTTTTAGCGTCTCATATTGCGCCTTGAGATCGACGAACGGAATGTGCATTTTCGAACCTCACGAGAATCCGTCTTTGTTTCTTGAGAACGTCATCGGGCACCGTGCCCCCGCAGCACCGCGGGAAACGTCAGGGCAATCAACTTCAGGTCGGTCCATAAGGTCCAGTTCATTGCATAGTCGACGTCCATCTCGAGCATCACCTCGGGGCTGAGCCGACCCCGAGCGCGCACCTGGCAAATTCCGGTTATTCCGGGCTTCACAATGTGACGCTTATGGTGCCAGTCGCGGAAGTGTTCGAGTTCATAAGGAATCGCCGGCCGCGGACCCACGATGCTCATTTCGCCGCGCAATACGTTGAGGAATTGGGGCAGTTCGTCGAGACTGGTTCTCCGCAGCCACCATCCCACGCGCGTCACGCGAGGATCGTCTGTCAGCTTGTACGGGGCATTGGGGTCGTCCGAGAGGGTTTCGTTCGCCCAAAATCGCCGGATCGCCTCGCGATGGACGTTTTCGTCGGCGTTGTGACGGAGCGTCCGGAATTTGAAGCAGTTGAACGGCTTCTCGTCGCGTCCGATCCGACGTTGGCGAAAGACCGCCGGTCCGGGACTATCGAGACGGATTGCTATCCACACCACCATGAAGACGAGGGCCAGCGGCACGATCGCGAGAACGCTGATCGTGACGTCGAGCGCGCGCTTGCAGAATTCCCGCGGGGTCGCCTTCCGTCGCGTGGCTTCATGCGACGGCAATTTCGGGACCTCCCGCCGGCATATTCCGCCGCCGAAACATCCGTTGATCCTTACCGTTGCTACCGCGCTTGTGCTTGAGCCGTAGACACGCCGATGCCGCCTCGAGTGCTTCGACAACCCGCAGCCCGTGAGCTCCATCCGCGCGCGGTCGTTCCCCGGTCATGATCGCATTGACGAAGTCGAGTACCTCGAGTTTCAGAGGTTCGCTGCTGGATATTGCAGGTATATGAACGTCGCCATGATGATAGGCCGACTGGAAGTCGGCGTAGGAGTCGCCGTCGATCCGTGGCCTGAACCGCTTCTGGTATACGCGCACTTTCTCGGACGGCGCCACGTCGTCGAACACCAGCATCGCATCGCTTCCGACGACCGTGATCTGGCGCACCTTGACCGGGTCCAACCAGGAAACATGCACATGGGCGGTCGGGCCGCTTTTGAAGCCCATCTTGGCGTAAACAACATCCTCAACGTTGGGCAGAACGTGCGCGCAACCCCAGGCGCCGATGGTTTGCGGCACCTCCTCCAGCAAGCAGAAGATGATCGAGAGGTCGTGCGGCGCCAAGTCCCAAAGGACATTGGCGTCCTGCCGGTAGAGACCGAGATTCAGGCGCCGCGAATCGATGTAGTAAAGCTCGCCGAGAGAGCCGCTCTGGATCATCTGGCGCATGACACCAACCGCCGGGTGGTACTCGAATGTGTGCCCGACCATCAGCACGCGCTTGCGCGCTTCGGCGATCGCATTCAACTCTCGGCATTGCGCGCTTGTCATGGCCAACGGCTTCTCGACGAGTGCGTGCTTTCCGGCCTGGAGCACGGCTCGTGCCAATTCAAAGTGCGTCTCCACGGGGGTGGCGACAATGACACCGTCTATAGAAGGGTTATTCAGTACCGCACCGATATCACGCGAAACGGCGACAGAAGGGTATTGCGAACGGATATATTCCAATCTGTCAGGGCGTGGATCGACGGCCATCGACATCCTTGCGTCGCGTATATCGCAGCTGACACGGATGTGTTTCGAACCCCAGTAGCCACAACCGATGACGGCGAGCGACGGGCCGCCGTTCGCGGTCCGATTTTCCGCGTCGTTATTCGCCATGTTGGCTCCTTGTTTGAAGGCCTTCAGTGTGCGTTCATTCAAGATAGCCGATTGGGCGCGCGCGCTGAGGTAGAACACGGATTATGAACTACGCTCTTTTGGGGTACACAGGTTGGAATACCCCCGCGCCTCGCTCTCGCAGCGCTGGTCATAGCCCAAAGTGATTGACTGGCTGGGCAAATATCTAAAGCCCTGTCACTCCAGTGGTTTTTCAGCACAACGGCCGCGCCGGTTGCGACAAGGAGCTAATTCCGGGGCTGATGGGATCGAACCACGCTCCTCGGCCTACTGCTTCAGGGTAGGGCTCATCGCCCAGGCCCGACGATCGACCGGCATCCGCGGGTTTTCGACGCTGAAGGACCGCCGGTCGCATCGCCTATCGCAGATACGTTGCCAACAGAACCATTGCGCCGGCGTCCTTCAGTGGAAACCTGGTGATCTTTCGTATAGGACTCCCCAAAGAGGAGCACAGTCTCGAGGTCGTGGACGATCTGCTGGATGTCCGCTGGCCTTGCCGAGGGATGATGCGACAGCCCAGGATGGAACGCCGACGCCATGGACACGGGTTCTTCGATCGCGCTCTTGCTCCGCAGCGACACTCCATCGCTCGACGATTGCAACCTAGAGGAGATCCTCGATCTCTTCGGAATTCCATGGACGGCGCTGACAGTCAGCGAAGCGAACGGGAACAAGATAGCCTCGCTGATCGCAAGTCATCCGCAGTTCTCCATCCTGACTTCCGCGCCCTGTCTCGCCGAAACCCTGCAGGCCGGTAAGGCCGGAACGTTTCCGGCCTGGTTGGCGGCAGCCACTTCCGTGTTCGTCTATGGATTTCAGGCTGCGGATCCCTGCAGGGCTCTGCTGCGCCAGATCACGGGAGACCCGGAGGCGGACGTCCGCAGCATCGACGCGTGGCCAATAACCGTGTCCGTCACCGATGCCTTTTCAGAGATGTGCGGCCCAATGTCGGCCCTGCGGATCCGACTGGAGCCCGGCGCCGCGGATGCGGCGCTTGTCATCCGGAATGGTGGCGAATTGCAGAGCATCGTCGGGACGCCCGAGGGACACCTGTTTGCCGGATTTGGTTATTCCGGCATGCGCTTTTTTGCCGATGCGTCATTGGCCATGGTGGACATTCGCGAACGCTCTGCGACCTATTTTGATGTGAAGAAGCGTTTTGCCGGTGCGGTGCCAGTCGTGATGTATCTGAAGTGGTCTTTCCGCGACGTCTGCTGGACCACTCCCGAAACAAACGCCTGCCTGATCATCGACGATCCACCTCTGTGGCCACGGTACGGCTTTCTCGATTTTGGCGAACTATTGCAGTTGGCCGACAAGCAGGCGTTCGCGACGACAGTCGCCTTCATTCCGTGGAATTGGCGACGAACAAATCGCGACACCGTTGCCGCCTTTCGGCAAAACAGCGGAAAACTGTCCGTCTGCGTGCACGGCTGCGATCACACCCGTGGTGAATTTGCAGCCCGTTCAGCCGACCTACTCGACAGAAGGCTGAAGACCGCCAGGCGTCGGATGCAATCCCTTTTCAACAAGACCGCACTTGATCATGAAAACGTGATGGTTTTCCCGCAAGGGGCATTCTCGCCCGAGGCAGCGTCGGCTCTCAAGCGAAATGGCTTCTTCGCGGCAGTAAACACGGAAGTCGCACCAGCCGGTGACGCGTCGAACGAAACGACACTTGCAGACCTGTGGAGTGTCGCCATCGTCCGGTATGGCGGATTCTCGATTTATACCCGGCGGTACATCCACCACGGCATTGAAAACTTCGCATTTGACGGAATCCTGGGCAAGCCGTGCTTCGTTGCCGGGCATCACGACATTTTCCGAGACCACGGCAGCGAACTGGCGAAGTTCCTCCAACGCCTTGCATCCTTGCGGTGGAAGCTCTGTTGGCGGACTCTCGGAAACGCCGTTTGCCACAGCTACAGCCTTCGACCCGACGACGGAACGATCCTAGTTAAGATGTTTGCTGAACAACTCCGTATCGAAAACGGTGAGGCGATGGCGCGACGGATCCGAGTTGTGAAGCAAGAACCACACGTCGTCTTCTTGAAAAACGTTACAGTCAACCAAGAGGTCGTCGCGCACGAATACAGGGATGGATGTCTTAGAGTGATCGTAGATATCCCGCCCGGCAGAACGGCGGATATACGCTGCGTTTATCACGAACAGCCGGATGCCTTCCCGAAGTCAGAATCGGTCTCATACCGACTTGGAGTAGCGGTTCGGCGATATCTATCTGAACTTCGTGACAATTACGGGCACCTCTTTCGGTTCGGCGTATAGCCGAGAGGGGACCGCAACGAGCGTGGTTACGTGCGCGAAGCTCCTACATGATGCTCCTGGCAGATTGCTTCCTGCATCCGGCGGACTCGATACGTGACCCGATACGTCGCGTTTCAACCGGCCGTCACTCGGTATCCTGCGCGACTCGTCGGTCCTGTTCGCTGTCAGCCAGACGCTGCGGCGGGCTGAACCGGCCTGCGGCCGCGCGCAGATCACTTTGCAAATGACTTGGCAAGTCTCAAGTGTTGATCGCAATCAAGTTTCTCGGCGGGGTCACGATCAAGGCCACGCGGCAACCCTTTTGCCAGTCTTCGCTTCGCCACAGCCGGAATAGGTAGCCCATAAAAGTGGAAGCTCTGCGCGGATGAGTTGAAGCTCAGCCCGTATGAAAGAATACATTCGGGTGCCGGGTCCGAGGTCGTAACGATCGGACCCTACCTTCAAAAAAACACGATGCGTTTCGGTGGTTGGTGCGTGAAAGCTTCTTAGGGGTCGACATTTGTCACTGAACCAGAACGTCGACTTTGCAGGCAAAACCCATGAGTAGCCGCCAGCGTTGCCAGCAGAAAGTAATGCTTGAAGGATTAAGATGAAAATTGCGGTGTTCGGACTTGGTTACGTCGGCATGACGACGGCCGCTTGCCTCGCCAGGCAAGGCCACGAAGTCGTCGGTGTCGACATCAGCGATGAAAAAGTGGCGATCGTCAATGCGGGTAAATCGCCGATCACGGAGCCTGGTCTCGATCAGCTTGTAGAGCGTGCTGTCAGGAAAAAGGTGCTGAACGCGACGAAGGATGCGAGCGGGCATCTCGACAGTTGCGCCATGGCCATAGTCTGTGTGGGAACGCCCAGTGCGCCGGACGGATCTCACAATATGAGCTTTATCGCGGAAGTGTCCCATCAGATCGCGGAGTTGGTCGGCCCCGTCCGCGGGACGACGTTGACTATCGTATTTCGCTCCACAATGCGGCCCGGTACCATCGAGGAACTGGTCCTCCCGATTTTCGAGAGCGCATTGCGAGACAGGATGGACCTGATCGAGGTTGTCTATAACCCCGAATTCTTGCGCGAATCCGTGGCGATCGAAGACTTTTTCAACCCACCGAAGATCGTGATTGGGACGAAGGACGGTGAAAGGTGCACGGCTCTTGACGAGTTGAACGCAAATATCGCGGCACCGGTCTTCTACACGAATTATCGCGCGGCAGAGATGACAAAATTCGTCGATAACTCGTTCCACGCAGTAAAGATTGCTTTTGCCAATGAAGTCGGTCGCGTTTGCGATAAGCTCGGTATTAGCGCGACTACTGTTCATAAGATTTTCATCTCAGATACCAAGCTCAACATTTCACCCTACTATTTGAGGCCAGGTGGCGCATTCGGCGGCTCCTGCCTGCCGAAAGACGTTCGCGCGCTCCAACACATCGCAAGTGACGTCGGGGCGCATACCTGGCTCGTGGATTCGGTTCTCAGGTCGAATGATGAGCACAAGAATTTCCTGTTTGAGAATTGCCTGAAAGCAGTCCCGGCGGGCGGGCGGGTGCTTATGCTCGGGCTTGCCTTCAAGGAGGACAGTGACGATCTTCGCGAGAGTCCCAACATCGACTTGGCTCGCAAATTCCTTAGGTTGCACGTCGGCTTGTCGATCTATGACCCACACGTCGAGCCGTCTAAATTGCTCGGCCAGAATCTCGGCTATGCGTTCTCCAATTTGCCCGCGCTCCGCAAGTTACTAATCCCAAAATCTGTCGCCGAGTCAGAGCTGTTCGAGCTGGTCATCGATACCAGAGGGTGGGCGAGGCATATGGCGCTACACGCGAGGCGGATCATTGATGTCAACACTCTTTCGTGACGACGGCGTTGCACGCTACGATCAAGCGAGTGTTGGTTCGGTTCGCCGCCGGGTGCTTATCATCGTCGAAAATCTTCCAGTGCCGTTCGATGGCCGAGTGTGGTCGGAAGCCACCACATTGTCGCGGCATGGTTATGAAGTGTCTGTAATTTGTCCGAAGGGACCGGGCGCAACGGTCTCATTTGAGATCATCGAGGGAGTCGCAGTCTATCGCCACTGGGTGCCGGTAGAAGGTCGTGGGCTTCTCGGCTATCTCGCCGAATACAGCGCGGCATTATTTTGGGAGTTCGTGCTGAGTGTGAAAATTCTCACAACGCGCGGGTTTGATGTAATTCACGCGTGTAATCCGCCGGATCTCATTTTCATAGTTGGTGCATTTCATAAGTTTCTATTCGGGAAATCGTTCATTTTCGATCACCACGATATCAACCCGGAGCTTTACGAGGCAAAATTCGGACGTCGTGGTTTTCTCTGGCGGGTTATGGTTCTACTTGAACGCATTACATTCGCATTGTCTGACGTATCGATAGCAACAAACCACTCATATCGTGCCATTGCCATTGAACGAGGGCGAATGGAGCCTGATCGTGTGTTCGTTGTGCGCTCCGCTCCGAACTTTTCGCGCGTTCGCTCACTTCCACCAGACCCGGCCTGGAAAAAGGGACGGAAATTCCTTGTCGGATATGTAGGTGTTATTGCCAGGCAGGAGGGGATCGATCTGTTACTGGAATCAATCAAGCACATCCGCTGGACGCGAAACCGCGATGATGTCCAGTTCGTCATTGTCGGGAGTGGGCGGGAATTGGAGGAGATCAAGAAGCTTGCGATGGCCCTTGAACTGGATGAATTGGTTACTTTCACGGGCCGTGTCGATGATGCGACACTATTCACAATACTCTCCACGGCAGACGTCTGCGTAAATCCGGATCGCCCTAGCTCGATGAACGACAAATCAACGATGCACAAGATCATGGAGTATATGGCGCTGGGTAAGGCTATTGTCCAATTTGACCTGACCGAGGGCCGTTTTTCGGCTGGAGAGGCATCTTTGTATGTACAAAATGCGGATACTGCGGAATTCGGCGACAGGATACTGGAACTTGTAGATGATCCAGTGCGGCGCGATGCTATGGGTGCATTTGGTCAGAAGAGAATCTATGACGAACTCGCTTGGCACCACGAGTCGACAAAGCTTTTGGGTGCTTATGAAAAAGTATTCAAACTTAGGGACAAATGCGGATAGGACCTATTCTCTTCGCATCCCAGCAAGCCTTCGATGATACCCCGCAGCGAATTACGCACCGCCAGTTAGGGTCGTCGTGACGAGACAGGCGTTGACGACCCGATTGCTAACATCATTTCCACGAACCGCCTGCGTCCGCTATCCTCGTATCGAGGGATGTCGATCCAGCAGAGATGTTCGCGACGCTGCCAGCCAGCGCAAGGGTAAGGGGTGCGCATTGAGCCGGTGCGTGACGGCGGGCCGCTGCAAGCTCGCGCAACCGCTTCCGCATAGTCATCGCCAGATCGTTGGCACGGTGGCGAACCGAGCTTCGATCCGCGCCCATGACCCACACACCGCCATTCCGCTCACATCGAAACTGCTGCGCAAATGAGCGACGGCCTCTCGCCTTGCGGCGGGCGTCACCAATTGTTGCAGCCACATCCTTCAGCATGATCATGTCGAGGATAGGTTCCGCCAGCTGCTTCTTCAGCCTCGCGTTCTCGTCCTCGAGCGCCTTCAGCCGCTTGGCGTCGGAAACCTCCGGCCCGCCGTACTTGGTCCTTCGTAGAAGGTCGCGCTCGATCCCGCGCGTGCGGCTGATATCAGCGGTTCCCGCACTCGCCTCCTGCTCAGGCAAAGTCCGGATCGGATATTCCGTGAAACGGCTCGGCTTCGGGGTCTATCCCTCCCGAGGCGAGGGCTCTATCCAGTCTTGGAGCAGTTAGTTTGCGGGGGCGCAGACCACACTTCGTAGGTAACCCCTATTATCCGCCAAAACGGCTTCTTATCCGCCAAAACGGCTTCGGGAGTCCTGAACACCTGATATGCATTTGGCTATGCTCGTTTTTGATCGGCTACGAACCATTGACTTCGCCCGGGGGAAGAAATGACGCGCGTTGAGCAAACCGCTGCAGCTATATTTTATGCGGCTGATTTATCGCCGCTTCTTCAATGTCGGTGACCGGATCAATTACGCAGCAAGGCCCATGTGGGAATCCCGCGGTATCAGGCATGACCTTGGAAGATGCGATCGTCGGCGCGTTCGCGGGCACTTTATCTTTGCTCCACTATGCAGGAAGTACGAAAGCCTGCTGGAGGAGGCCGCACGCAGGAGGCGCGCGCGGAGGTCTCGGATTCGACAGCCAGTTGGCCCGCATGCAATTGAAGCATTCGCTGCCCTTTGCGATGGCCAGCGGTTCTTTCGCCTTGCGCGCGCAGGCCGGTCAATGGGTCGTAGCAGCGAACTTTCCGAGCGCGGCCGTTGAGCTCATCTCGATTGCATCAGCGGTCATGGCTGTCGGTACGTTGACCGGCCAGCCTCTGGGTAATGCGCTTCTGTCCAATATCAGTTCCCTGGTAGGCGAGGGCAACGTTGACGGCGCCCGCAAGCTGATATCGGAAGCGTATCTGCTGCCAACGCCGTGTGGTAGCCAAGGCGGAGCATCTGCAGAAAGGCGCCAATCCGCGCTTCATCGTGACCTCGCTAGCGCGCGAGGGCGTTGCAGCACAGGAACTTCATGAGACAATCTTGGCATGAGTACATCTAGAAACCTTCAGGAAACGGCTCCCCCGCCTGATGGCGTGCCCAAAAGCGAGGGGACCGTGATTCACGCTGGCCGCGCCATCTCGGTGGTCTTCTACGTCACCGTCGCCGCCCGGCTGCTCAGCATCGTCAGCCAGGTGCTGACGGCTTCGGCCTTTGGCGTTGGCCCAACCATGGACGCCTATACGGTGGCGCTGATCGTGCCCACAACCATTTCTGGCATCTTGGCCACGGCGGTGGGCGCGGCATTGATTCCGGTCTTTGTGGACTACCGCGAAAACAAAGGCGAGGCGGAGTCCATGCGCCTGCTCTGGGCAGCGATGACGCTGGGCACGCTGATTGCGCTGGTGGTGACGGTGGCGCTGGTCGCGGTCGCACCGCTGGTGGTGACGGTCTTCGCCCGCCAGATGGATGCCCCCACGCAGACGCTGGCGGTCATCCTCCTGCGCTTCTTGATGCCCGTGCTGTTGTTGCAAGTGCTCGTGACGCTGGTTGGCTCCGTTCTGAATGCCTATGGGCGGTTTGCTGTGCCAGCGCTAGCTCCCGTCACGATCACGCTGAGCACCATCGCGTTTCTGCTGTTTGCGCGTTCCTGGGGCATCTATGCCCTGGGCTGGGCCACGATTGTAGGTTATTCGCTGAATTTCTTGCTGCTCGTCGTTACCTATCGGCGCATGGGGCTGCGCTTTCATTTCGATTTGTCCTGGCGGCATCCGGGCATTCAGCGCATTGCCGCGCTTTCCACGCCCGCGCTGATTGGGGCGCTACTGGTCCACGGCAACATTCTGGTCGATCAGTTTATGTCTTCGCTCTTGCCGCCGGGCAGCATTGCCTCGCTCAGCTACGCGATCAAGCTGGTGGAAACGCCCTCGGGGATCTTTTATACGGCGCTCTCCACGGCGCTCTTGCCGATCTTCGCGCTGCAAGTGGCCCGCCGCGAATTTACGCTCTTAACCACCACCTTCCGCCAGGTGGTCATTTTTTCCGCAATCATCCTCTTGCCCGCTGGCGCGCTGCTGAGTTCGTTGTCGCGCCCGGTGGTGGAGATTTTCTATCACCACGGCAATTTTAACGCGCAGGCCGTCGATGTGGTGGCGTCCGGAGTGATGTTTCTCGCGCCGAGTATATTCATCCTCACCTACGGCTTTATCAACGGGCGGATCTATAATGCACTGCAAGACAATCGCACGCTCCGCAACGTTGCCGTGCTTTCGCTGGTGCTCAACGCCGTCTTTGACTATCTGCTGATGCAAATCTGGGGCGTGGCAGGGATTGCGTTCTCTACCACGCTGACCTATCTGGTTGCCGCGCTGACGCTGCTGCTCATTCTTAACAAACGCCTGCAAGGGCTGCGCCTGCCGCAGCTTGGCCTTTCGCTGGGCAAAACCGCAGTGGCGGCGGCGTTCCTGTGGCTGACGTGCGCGCTGCTGGCGAGGTTGCCCCAGGTGGCCGCGCTGCCGCCGCTGGTACAGGCCCTCTTGCTGAGCGCCGCGGGCCTGGTGATCTATGCTGCGCTGCTGCTGGTCTTGCGCGTGCCAGAGGTCAGCTTGCTCTGGGCCATACTGCGCAGTCGGCTACCCTGGGGCCGAGCGCGGCAAGACCTGTATAGGTCGCAGATGAGCGTAAATCCTTAGCCTGGGAGACCTGGTCAGGCCGGCGCGTGGTATGGTCCATGTCATCAGACGAACACGCTCGTGGACCTGCGTGCGCCTCCTCTGCTTGGGCGAGCGCAACCCTCGCCGCGTCCCCGGCGCGTTTCGCTTTCCCTTCGGGCCGGTGCGCTATATGGACGCCGGGGTGATGCTGTCGCTCTATCGTGAGATTTTTCTAAACCGCGGCTATGAGGTCGCCGGATTAGGCGACGCGCCCGTGATCCTTGATTGCGGTGGGAACATTGGCATGAGTGTGATCTGGTTCAAGCAGCGCTATCCGCGTGACCGCATCACCGTCCTTGAGGCCGACCCGCAAACGGCCGACCTTCTGGAAGAGAATGTGCGCGCGCTGGGCCTTACCTCGGTCACGGTGGTTCGCGCTGCCGTCAGCGATGCCGCTGGCAAGGTATCGTTTGTGCCCGAGGGATCGCTGGGCGCCATGTCGGCGATGGGGCAGGGGTGCTGGTGGACGCGGTGGGTCTAAGTGACCTGATTACCGAGCCGGTGGATTATCTCAAGGTCGATATTGAGGGCAGCGAATTTGGCGTGCTCAAAGACCTGTGCGCCACAGGCAAAATGGGGTTGGTCAAGTATCTTTCGTGCGAATTGCACGGCACTCCTGCTGTGCAAGACCAGGTTGCGGGAACTGTGGACGGCGCTTTCACAAGCGGGCTTCCGCATCACGGTCAGAGAGGCGAGGGTGTGTGATCAACTGCCAGGAACACCCATGCCCACGCCGTTTTTGGCGGCACCGAGCGCGAAGTATCTTGTCTGGCTCTATGCTTGGCGTGTGTAGGGATTCGGATCGCACCTTGCGATGAGCGAAGAAGAGGACGTCGTTCAGCTTCATCGCGATGGTGACACGTGACTGCAACCTATCTAGTGAACTCGCCAAACTGCTCACCCGGCTTCGCTGGTGCTTTGGGCGTTTGGATTCGGTGGGCAGTCCGCGACGATCGGCGCGACATTTCCGCCGGGCCGGAGGTCAGCGATCACGAAGTCGAAAGCGCGATCAAGGTCGCGATGGTCGGATTGGTGCACCATTCAGCGGCGTGAGAAGTCGCATTAGCATTGATTTTCGCTGTGTCGAAAATGCAGTAGTGTGGACACGGTTGGGCGGCCCTTTGTCGAGGCTTGCACGTGAAACAGCACGACGATTATGACGACCATGACGATCCCGGTTGGTTTCGCGATCAGCTGAGGCAACGCGACCGCGAGCTAGCCGACCTGAGCGTAGCCCAACAAAATGTCTCAGCGTTGTTTCACCGCTAGAAGGAAAACGCCGCTAGTAACTAAGTCCGCTGGGGTGAGGTTCGCAAACCGCGTTGCAAGATGCGGGACCTCCAGAGTGGACGGTCGGGTTGCGGTCTCTTTGCAAAGCGTTCTGAAGCCTTCTTTGTCGAGAAGGCGCATATGAGTCGAAAGCGGCTCGCGATTTAAGTACCACGATCGCTTTCCACGAATGAGGGCCCATTTCAGATCGGAATAGGACCAATGGCCGTTCCACTCCGCTGCACACCCATGACACTTGAAGTCGACCACATGGGACATGAAACCTCCGGGCTTCAACCACCGCTTCATGGCGTTGTATGCTTCGCTCAATTCGTCTACATGCTCTAGCACCGCCTGCGAAAACAGCATGTCAATCGTCCCGTCCTCGATCACGGTCGCGTTCAGCCAAGGTGCCCGTAACTGAACAACCCCCGCCTGCGAGGCGCCGTGCAGCGCCGCCTCGATCTCGCGTATCCGGGCCTCGGATATGTTTACGGCCCTGTTCGTAATTAGCTGCTCGGGGAACCGATAGCTTTTCAGCTTCGGGAACACATCGGGAAATTCAGCTTCGTCTGGAATATCGGCGCGCTGGCCAAACAACTCAGCTAGTTCATGAAGCACCTGGATATTTCGTTCCGCTGTAACATGCGAGACGAAGTCAAGCGCATAGTATTTGGAAGCTCCCGACAGGAGTGCTGCGATCCCGGTCCCCAGCGAGTCGCCCGGTCCGAGCTCTGCGATGACCTGAGGTCTCGTATCAAGTCCGCTTTCTGCCGCTTTCACGAGATGCCTTAGCCAGACGCTGTAGCAGTAGCGGGCCGAGATTGTGCCGCCCGTTCCTTTGTCCCTGCGAGCAAGATAGTCCCTGACAGCTGGGATTGCTGTCACGCCTGGCACGAATGTCGCTGCATTGAAAACAATAGAGCGCGTGCTGTACATCTTGTCGCCTCCAATTCATCGACAAACTACAGAAATTCCTGACACAGTATCGCGACCAGCGCGTCTGAGCGTCAAGAAAGACCGCCCGCCATGTTTTGGCTGACGTAGTGGTAATTGGGGGTACCACCCTTACGCTGTGCCCAAGCACGTGCAGACGGTGATCGGCGAGGACGTGTCGGAGCGCCTGGACGTGACGCCTGCGAAGTTCCGGGTCATCGTGACGCGGCGCCCGAAATACGCCTATCGCGATCGCGACGGCGTGGTTCAAGCGCCAGCGCCGTCTCATCTGATCGAGAGCGGGCTTGCGACGAGCTGCGGGGCCGTTCGGCGGAGAACCACTTCCCCCGCTCGGCGATCCAAAGCTCTCCATGCCGATTGAACTTCCCGGTTTAGCGCTTGCCCCATTCCGCGATCTGCTGGTCTGGGCTTGAATGGGTTAACCCGAAAGGGTCGAGCCGCGGACCGGTTCAAAATACTATGCTGCAAGGGCGTGAGTTTGGATGCCATGCGTTGACGTCCTCTCATTAGGGAGCTCATTTCAAGCATGTGCGGAATTTCCGGTATTTGGGAGCGTAATGGTTGCAGCCTGCAAGATCTGAAAAGGTGGGCGTCTGCAATGACGCAAACCCTCAGTCACCGCGGGCCGGACGGCAGCGGAGTTTGGTTAAGCGAGCAGGCCAGCATTGCCTTCGGGCAGCGTCGCCTGGCAATTATCGACTTGTCGCCAATGGGACATGCTGTGACACGACGAGGAAAACATTTCGCGGAGGAAGGAAATGAGCGTGAAGAGGGTGCTTGGCCGCAAGGACGAGTATATCGTCGGCCTGAACGGCGCGCGGCTGCCGTCCATCAATTTCTATACGCTGTTCAGGGGCTATACGAAAATTAGCGCCTTCCAACTCGTGCAGTATTCGACGTTGGAGGTTGTTGCGCTCATCCGCTGTTCCGAACCTCTGTCGGCAGAGGAAAAAGCGCGTCTCCAACAGGCGCTCGTTCTGCACATCGGAAAAGGCGTCCCGATCTACATCGAAGAGCGGGAGAAATTCTTCACCAATTCTGACGGCAAAGTGCTCATCATTTCGCGACAGATGGGCAGTTACAAGCTCTCGTCATTTGAGCGCTACAGCCTGCCAGCGCAGCATGCCTGGGCCGATCAACGGCAGGGAATCGCGTCTTATAAGCTCGATTGGAACGAGGCCGACGAGGCGCCTGATCGGGAGCTGCTCGCAGTCATGCGCGAGCTGTTTTCGAGCGACCATTACCTGAAATGGTATCCGGAAGCACGCCATGCCGGCCTTTTGAAGAGACTCGCGGCGCACGTGGCTGTCGAGTCTGACGGACATATTCTTCTTACGCACGGCTCCGACAACGGCCTTCGCCTGATTTTGCAGGCATTTACCGATAAGAGCGTGTGCATGGTGATCATGCCCACGTACGACAATTTCCGCGCCCAAGCGCAGGGGTTCGGCAACAGAATCGTCGGTCATCCCATGCACGACGGCTCGGCCGCTTCTCTGGATGGCCTATTGAAGGAAATGGAGCGGCAAGAGCCGCGTCTGCTCTACGTCACCAATCCTAACAATCCCATCGGTTACCAGATCAACAACGCCGGGCTTGCGCGGCTCTTGTCAAGCGCGTCCAGGTTCCACGGCCTCGTGGTTGTCGACGAGGCATATTGGGAATTTTCCGGAGAGACTGCCCTTCCGCTTTTACGCGACCATGACAATCTTGTCATTGTTCGCACCTTTTCGAAGGCCTTCGGCCTTGCCGGCATGCGCTTGGGCTATGTCCTGGCGCGGCCAGCTCTGATTGCTGCACTGGAAAGGATCGACAATGTGAAGGACGTGACCATGTTGAGCGCTACCGCGGCGGAATATTTGCTTGATCATTATGCCAAGGTGCAATCCTTTGTGGCGGCGGTCAACGCCAACAAAGAAGCATTCTACGCCTATTGCCGCGACCGCGGTATCCGTTATTTCCCTTCGGCGGGGAATTTCGTCTCCTACGAAGTCGATTCCGCCGAACGTTATCTTTCTTTTATGGCGGAACGGCGGGTCTTTCTGCGTGACCGCAGTGCTTATTTCGATGGCGAATTCGTTCGCGCCACAATCGGCGGAGGAGAAGGCTTCACGAAATTTCTCGCGGCCGACAGTGCCTACAGAACTGCAATTGCTACTAACGCCGCTCAGAAACCCTCGTGAGCGGAAAGGAGGAGCGAATTTTGCTCGGAAATGAGGGCGAAGTGATGGATGCCGTCTCGGAAAGGCACTCCCCGCCTTCCAGGCGGGCGTCTGCAATGAAGTCTTTACTCGCTCGGTTGCGCGGGACGTTTTGGCACTGGGCTCCGGTGTACGCGTCTTGCGGTCATATATTCAACTTCTTCGAGACGATGAGCGGATATAAATATGAAAAGGCTATGTTTCTGAAATACGTAGGCTACGAGCTCGATCTGACAAATCCGAAAAGCCTCAATCAAAAAATAGTCTGGAAGAAGTTGTTCGACCGCAACCCGCTTCTTCCGCCGACGTCGGACAAATATCTTGTGCGCGAGTATGTAGAAAAGGCTTTGGGGCCGGAGGCCGATAAGATACTCGTCCCATTGTTGTATGTCGGGGATGATCCGCGGCAAATACCGTTCGATACGTTGCCTGCGGAATACGTCGTTAAAACCAATCACGATTCAGGCGGCACGATTTTAGTCCGAACTGGCGAAAACGTCGACCGACAGAAAATGATCGTAAGATTAACGAAATGGCAAAAAATCCCGTACGGCATCTTTAAGCACGAGTGGGCATATTGGAGCATCCGCAGGAAGGTAATAGTCGAGGCACTTCTTCGTGAGAAAAACGGGGGAATTGCGCAAGATTATAAATTTCATGTCTTTCACGGCACCTGTAAGTTCATTCACGCAACGCCGAAGATGGACGGCGAACGAAGTGGCAGACGGAGCTTATTCACGCCAGATTGGCGGCAGCTGGATGCTGGCTGGAAGTATCCAAAAGGTCCTTATATATCTCCGCCACCCCGGCTTTCCGATATGATTCGTATTTCGGAGAAACTTGCTGCACCGTTCGATTACGTCCGAGTCGATCTATTCAATCCCGACGACAGGATCTTTTTCGGCGAATTGACGCATTATCACGGAAGCGGTCGAGAACCCTTTTTCCCTGAATCTTTCGATTTTGAGGGAGGTAGCTTTTGGAATATTGCGCCGAACTACTGGATTGGGAAGACTCTTGGAAGCTAACAAATCCATCAAACACGTGCGCGACTATCCCATTGCTTCACATAATGCGCGGTACAAAAAAGGCCCATTCGCCGGTGCTGAGGATTGACCACAATGAAGCCGCCTCAGAGCTTCCGGTTCCGGTAGGGGACGAGGTTATCGATTTTCTCACGCGCGCCGACGAGGATAACTTCCATGAGTGGTACACCCTTCACGGCCGAACAGGTGGACAAAATCCATTCGCTCGTCACCATCGCCGTTGCAACGGCGCTTCCAAGAGTAGTAGCGAAATATGATGACCCGAGCTTGGTCCTGAAGAATCTCGGCGCCCGCGGCAACGAATTCGCGCAACACATCGAAACAGCGATCGAAGAGGCCGTAAACCGAACGCTCGTGCTCATCCGGCATCGGCAAGTGTCGCTGCTCCTTTCACCGGGCACCAGCTTAGAGGTATTTGGCAGAAAGACGAACGGTATCTATCCATGGACCGAATTCTCAAAGAATGTTCTTTTGCGCGCCAAGCCAATCGCACCCTCTACACGATTTGAGATCGGGGTCGTCGAACTCGCCCGTAATGCTACGAACGAAGAGATCATTGCGAATCTTTCTGAACGGTACGCGTTCGAGGCAGATTCCGCATGCGCGGTGATCGCGGAACTTGCGATGTCGAGTGGAGCGGGGAAGAAAGTCGACCTTCTGAACGATGAGGGCGTGAACATTTTCTTCATCGGCCCGCTAATCGTTTCGCTTTATCGATTTGGCGACAAAGGCGACTGGCGTGTCGACGCTTATCGGGATAAAATGATATTCAAAGGTTCGAGAATTTTCTGCCTCCTGTGATCAAGACGTCATTTCGCCAGAGCCCGCTCGGCTCCGGACCTTTGGTTCCGATGCGGACCTAAGCCCTTTATTGCGTAACTTTATGGCTGAGAGTATGCCGGCGCATCACATTAAGGTAGCACTATTTGACGTGTGCCAGACGCTGGTGGATGTTTACACCATCACCGATTTTACGCGGCACTTTTTACTTTCCTCTAAACACAATCCAGGTTTCGGACGCGGAAAGTTCATCGCCCACTTCTTTTATCGTCTTTTTCACCGAATAGGATTGCTGAGCGGGGATACGTACCGCGCGCATTTAATAAGGCTGTATGCCGGGTATCGAGAAAGGGATCTGGGCGCAGCCGCCGAAGCGTATGCGGAGCGTCTGCACAATCGATACAAAGAAGACGTGATCCGTCTGCTCGAAAAGCTCAAGGCGTCCGGCTTCTCTGTATATCTGGTTAGTGCAGGTCTCGATGTATATCTCCGGCCGTTCGCTCAATCGGTCGGAGCGGGGCTCATATGCACGGTCCTCGAAAGGGATTCATCTGGGACTTATACCGGTCGCATCCAGGGCACCGATTGTCTGGGTGAAGGGAAGGTCGTGAAAGTGCGCCAAGAACTACCTAACATAGGCGCGATAGAGTGGAAGGAGAGCTGGGCCTTTGGCGACAGCGCCAGCGATATTCCTTTGCTTTCACTGGTAGGAAATGCGTGTGCCGTCGACCCGGGGCCGTTCTTGGAAAGAAAAGCGCGGTCGAACCGGTGGTCAATCATCCGAACAATAGGACATATCAGCCAAACGCCAGCTGGCGCCCACCGTTAATATGTTAAATATAGCGGAAGAAAGATACCCTCGCTCAGCCATCCAAAGCTCTTCATGGCGGTGACTTCCCGGCTTAGCGCTCTGGGCTTCTCCTGTGATCGAGAGTGGGTAATCCGAAAGCGCTGAGCCGCAGACCGGTTCAAAAGGCTATGCTGCTAGGGTGTGAGTTTGGATGGCATGCGTTGACGTCCTCTCATTAGGGAGCTCGTTTCAAGCATGTGCGGAATTTCCGGTATTTGGGAGCGTAATGGTTGCAGCCTGCAAGATCTGAAAAGGTGGGCGTCTGCAATGACGCAAACCCTCAGTCACCGCGGGCCGGACGACAGCGGAGTTTGGTTAAGCGAGCAAGCCAGCATTGCCTTCGGGCAGCGTCGCCTGGCAATTATCGACTTGTCCCCAACGGGACATCAACCAATGGTTTCGGCCAACGGCCAATATGCGATTACGTTCAACGGTGAAATATATAATTACCGAGAACTGAGGGCCGAATTGGAGCGCTGCGGAGTTCGGTTTCGCGGGCATTCAGATACAGAAGTGATTGTCGAAGGATTCGCTCAATGGGGCGTCAAATCGACCATCACCCGCTTGAACGGGATGTTCGCAATTGCAGCGTGGGACGCCGGAGAGCATCAACTGTTCCTGGCTCGTGATCGAATGGGCGAAAAGCCGCTTTATTGGGCGATTTTCGATGGGCTAGTTTTGTTCGGATCAGAATTGAAGGCATTGCACGCTCATCCCGGTTGGAAGCGAAGTCTCAATCGTGGAGCGATCGCCGCCTTTCTTCGGCATAGTTATCTGCCGGGTCCATTCACGATCTATGAAGGTGTCTACAAACTGCCACCCGCCGGGTTCATCAAAATATCGAGCGGCGGCGCCCCGGAAGTGGGATCGTACTGGGATCTGGCCGGTGTCATTACGCAGGGGCAACGCAATACGCTTCGAGCCGACGAAGAGGGACTGGTCGATGAGCTCGAGGCGTTGCTGCATGATGCGGTATCGCGCCGTATGATAGCGGATGTTCCGCTTGGCGCGTTTCTGTCGGGCGGCTATGATTCATCGACTATCGTCGCACTGATGCAGAAGGCTTCTCTGAGACCGGTCAGGACGTTTACCATCAGCTTTGAAAATCCGGCATTCGACGAAGCGAAGCACGCTGAGGCTGTCGCGCGACATCTTGGGACCGATCATACAACGTTTCCCGTTAGCGGCGCTGACGCTCTCGATGTCGTGCCGAAGTTGGCCGAGATGTATGACGAACCGTTCGCCGATCCCTCCCAGATCCCGACCCATGTTCTGTCCGCGTTGACGCGAAGGCGTGTCACGGTGGCGCTGTCAGGAGATGGCGGAGACGAATTGTTTTCCGGGTACGACGGGTATCAATGGACGGAGAGTGTTTGGCGACCGACTACGAAGATGCCGCCTGCGCTTCGCCGCCTCGTTGCTTCAGGCATTCGCGCTGTGCCGCCCAGCACTTACAACAGCATAGCGCGTTACGTACCATACTTTCGGCGGGTGTCACGTGTTGGCCAAAAGGCGCATCGGTTGGCGCAAATCTTCTCAGAGTCATCGATTGATTCCGTTTACTATCAAGTTGTCTCGCGCCACCAGAACCCGGACAATCTTGTAAAGGGATCACAAGAGGTGCGAACGGCCTGCTGGGGTCAGAACCTCGAGGGCATCTTGCCAGATCCGGTGGACCGTATGCGCTACCGGGACATGTGTACGTATCTGCCCGATGACATCCTGACTAAGGTTGATCGAGCCTCTATGGCTGTCGCTCTTGAGGTGCGCGTTCCGCTGCTCGACCATCGCCTGGTTGAATGGGTCTGGAAGCTGCCGTCATTGCAGAACGCGCGTGCCCGGCGCCCCAAACATTTGCTCCGGCGTGTTCTTGCCCGCCATGTGCCCGATCATTTGGTCGAGCGCCCGAAAATGGGGTTCGCGGTTCCGCTTGCAGATTGGTTGCGCGGTCCATTACGGAATTGGGCCGAAGACCTGATGAACGAAGCTTGCCTGCGCGCCGATGATGTTTTTGACGTTGAGGGCATTCGCGCGCTCTGGGCCAACTTCTTGAGCGGAGATGATGAGCGGCACTTTCTCATCTGGAATATTCTAATGTTTCAGGCGTGGCATCGGAGGTGGAGCGACGCGTCGGTGGCGGACACCGCAACAAGACCCTTGGCCACTCTTTTGAATTGAAGATATGGCGATGCGGTCCCACAAGGCTCGGGGTGTCAGGTGCGAATTCTCTCGATAGATTTTTCCATTCCCTATCTATTGAAGGATGACAACTATCCGATCGGTGGCTGGGCCGTCCAACTTTCAATATGGCTTCGCGCGCTTGAAAACGCCGGGCACGAAGCCGCTCTCCTTACCTGGAAGGGTGCTTCGGCCCATGTAGGTTCGGGCCAGCAAATCAAACTCATTGAAACCTATGATCCCGCGCATGGGGTGCGGGTTGCGAAGTATTTCTACTCATACATCCCGAAAATATTGGCAGCCGCCCGCGCCTATCACCCGGATGTCATGATCCAGGGCGCAAGTGCGGTCCATACCGCCATTATGGCTTTCGTCGCCGGCCAACTAGGGATTCCGTTCGTCCACCGAATTGTCAACGACGTAAACGTCGATGAACGATGCAAAGTCGGTCTTCGATCTTATGAATGGTTGGCCTATTCTTGGGCGCGGCATCGAACAGCCGCGTTTCTCTGTCAAAATGAGTATCAACGCGAAAAGTTGGCAGCGCTTTTTCCGGGAAAGCCTATATACGTCATTCATAATGCCGTTGTTGTGGCAGAGGACGCGCCCGCTCCTTTGCCGCGCGCAGAACGCAGATATGTCGCCTGGCTTGGTGTCTTCCGCTATGGAAAGAACCTGCCATTGCTGCTTCGAATCGCCCAGGAATTTCCGGCCGTTAAATTCCGCGTGGCGGGGATGCTCGAGCGAGATGTTGATCAGCCGACGCTGGACGCCGTGAATGGCCTGCGCCATCTGCCAAACGTGGAACTGGTTGGCCATGTCCGGCGGGCAGACGTTCAACAATTTTTATCAGAAGCGACGATGCTTCTCTGCACATCGG
The DNA here is from genome assembly GCF_024199885.1 of Bradyrhizobium sp. CCGUVB23. Lineage (NCBI taxonomy): Bacteria > Pseudomonadati > Pseudomonadota > Alphaproteobacteria > Hyphomicrobiales > Nitrobacteraceae > Bradyrhizobium > Bradyrhizobium sp. CCGUVB23. The sequence continues at coordinate 576,120 of NZ_JANADQ010000001.1, read as the reverse complement.
ATTTCGAGGGCTTCTCGAACGTGCTCCTGGAGGCTCTCGCCGTGGGCACACCTGTCGTGACGCGCCGGCAAGTCGACCCGGACTCGATCATCGTGCGCCATGCCCTTGGCGCATCGGCAGAGGACGAGTTGGCACTTTCCAAATCCGTGAAAACATTCTGGGACATGAGCGCGAATGAATACGACGCGGTCGCTCGACGATGTCAAACTTATGTTAGGGCCAATCACTCGCCGACGGCAAAAGCTCGCGAGTTAATTGCGGCCTTGACGCCTCTTCTCGCCAAGTCAAAACGCCCACGGCAACCACTTTGAATTGACTTACTCGAGGTGGACGCCATACGCGAGACTAGATGTCGAGTTTCATTGGACGGTGAGATCCGTAGGTCCACAATGACTGCATCTTTGACGCACAGCGGCCGAGCGCCTTATCATCTCACGTTGCCGCATTCGGTCGCGCAAGCCGGAACATTTTTCTTTCTGTTGTTTGTGTTCATGTGGCCCTTCCAGGGCGCACCATTTATAAGGGACAATTTGTTCGACATCCAAGGGTTTAAACCCTTCAACTTATTATCAGCAGTGGTCTTGGCTTATCTGGTGTTCGACACTGCGCCGCTACACGCGACCGACAAAATTGAACGAACATCCATCAGAATTTTTCTCCTGTACTTCGCAACGTTTGCCATCGCTCTCATTCGATCAGTTCCAAACGCGCCCCTTTTTCATAGTCGCTTCCCTGAAATTCCAGGGTCCTACGTTGACTTTGTACTATCGGCTTGCATTGTGCCGACCTTCTACACTCTCTCCTTCCTGTTTATCCTTAGGCGCATGTGCTCCTTTCAGGAGCTCGAGAAGATCACGACGGTGATCTGCCTTTCGATACTATTGCTATCAATCTCTTTCGTCGCGCTCGTGCTAATGAATCCGTCCGTTCTGCTTTCAGGTCACGCGGGGGGAATGACCGATAGGGACCGGGACGAAATGACCCAGTTGTGCATAGCGTATTTCGGACGGCATTATAACGTAATTGGAAGTATGTTCATTTCCACTGTGCCGTTGTTGCTCTATCGTGCCCTTACACGCGGCGCTCTCTGGATCGCGCCCCTGTGTCTATCGCTTCTGGCGGTTCTTCTCCTCGAGTCACGAACAACGCTTGTCGCAGTAGCAGCTTCGTGTTCCCTGTTCCTGATCCTGCGGCGCAGGTTTGGCATTTTGGTTTTCGGTGCTGGGGCGGCTGGCGTCACATCGTTGGTGTGGATCGGACCAACCGTTCAAGCTCTTCTTTCGATCGGGGTTGATAGCGATTCCGGCGTTTCGGCCGATGCATTGTTCACGGGCCGTGTTGATTACATTTGGCGTCCGCTGCTGGAGGAGTGGACGAGCGATGTCGGCCTGTTCCTGTTTGGCGCCGGTCACATAGGAATGGCGACGAGTCAACTTTGGAACACGGGAACCCTGGTACAGGCCAACGTAGCGCATAATGCGATTTTCGAATTCTTTCTTGATTGCGGGGTGATTTTAACCGGTGTGGCCCTAATGTTCCTTATGGCTGGAACAGTTACCGCCTGGCGAGTTGGGCGAAGGTTGAATAGTGACCTATATTGGGCTCTGTTCGCGAGCATGTTCGGTTATGGGATTAGGATGGTAACCGGGGGTGACATCCTTCCAGCAATAGAAAACATGTATGCATTTCCGATCATTGCGATGATGATCAACGTGGCGCGGTTGCGCTATCTGGATGCCTATCGCAGTCGACCCAAGACGATTCAAAAGCCTGAAAAAATCGTTGCGAGGTAAGTCTGTACGTCGTCCCACGCAGCCGATGGTGTTCGATTATATCTCCTGGTAATTTGTCCCAGCGGCGCCACCGCTTACGCCAGCGAAGGCTGCCTTGCGGAGTGCGAGCGTAGAGTGAAGACATAGGCGTATGACGGACCATACGGCTATGTCGAACGTCTCTCGTGTCACGCTGGAGTTGCCCCCGTTAGACCGGACACTCGGCTGGTTTGAGTGATGCAATGTACTCCCGCGGCGAGCGGTAGCCCAGCCGGGAATGCGGGTGTTCTGAGTTGTAATCCTCCATCCAGTTGTCGATCCGCAGCAGCGCGGTGCGAGCGTCGGGGATCGGGTTCACACGAACATAGTCGCGCTTGAAGGTCTTCACGAACGCCTCGGCCATGCCGTTGCTCTCGGGGCTTTCGACCGGCGTGAAGCAGGGCTCGAGGGTAAGCGTCGTTCCGCTCCCACCTTCTCGCGGCACATGGGATAGGCGAGTTTCACGATCTCTTTAAAGGGATCGGCCTGTGTCTATGCTTGACCATACGCTTAAGTCGGACGTGACGGCGCGCCGGCTGGAAGTGATCACGGAGACGGGACGCCGTCGTTGGTTCTCGAAGGACGACAAGGCCCGGATCGTCGAGGAGACGCTGGTACCAGGCGCGGTCGTTTCCGAGATTGCCCGACGACACGGGCTGACCCCACAACAAGTGTTCACCTGGCGCCGGCAAGCACGCCGGTTGCCGACGCCGATGGCTGACGATCCGCCGTTTGTACCGGCGGTGGTAGACGCCATGGTACCGGCCGTGGCTGTTGGCCATGAGCGCAAGACAGCGCGACGCAAGGCCAAGCCGGATGTCCGGGCTCGCCCTTGCGATGCCGGGGGCATCGAGATCGAAGCCGAAGGCGTCACTATCCGGGTCGGCCGCGGTGCGGACGTGGCGATGATTGCGGCCATCGTCCATGCGCTGAAGGCAAGCCGGTGATCGGCCCGTCCGGAACTGTCCGGGTAATGGTGGCAACCAAGCCGGTCGACTTCCGCAAGGGAATGGAGGGGCTTGCGATGCTTGTACGCGAGCACATGAAGGCCGATCCGTTCTCGGGTGCTGTTTATGTGTTCCGTGCCAAGCGGGCGGACCGGATCAAGCTGATCTTCTGGGACGGTACGGGTTTGTGCCTGTTCGCCAAGCGGCTCGAGGAAGGCGTCTTCCGCTGGCCGAAGATCGAGGATGGCGTGATGCGTTTGTCGGCGGTGGAATTGTCGGCGCTGCTCGAAGGGCTCGATTGGCGGCGTGTCCACGCGGCACGGGAGACGGTCGTCCCGACGCAAGCCGGATAGTTGTGGGCCGCGCTGCGGCGAAGTGAATCAGGGGCATCGAGCACGTCGTCAGGCGAGCGCGAATATGCTCTGATTTGCCTGTGAGCGATAACCTTCCTGATGATCCCGAGACGCTGAAGGCGATGCTGCTGGCCGAGCGGCACGAGAGCGAGCGGCTGCGCCAGATCATCAAAGAGCTGCAGCGTCATCGCTTTGGCCGGAAGGCAGAGTCGCTTCCCGAGGAGCAGATGCTGCTCGGTCTCGAGGACGTCCAACAGGTTGCGGCCTATACGGAAGCCAGCCAGGACGAGACAGCACCGGAAGGGCGAGCGGAGCGCGCACGCAAGCGCCGCAACAATCGCGGAGCACTACCGGCGCATCTGCCGCGGATCGAGGTCGTGGTCGACCTCGACGCCAAGACCTGCCCCTGCTGCAAGGGCGACCTGCACCAGATCGGCGAAGACAAGAGCGAGCGGCTGGACATGGTGCCGGCGCAGTTCCGCGTTGTCGTCACCCGACGTCCCAAATACGCCTGCCGAGCCTGCGAAGATGGCGTCATGCAGGCCGAGGCTCCGGCCCGCTTGATCGAGGGCGGACTGCCGACGGAGGCAACCGTCGCCCAGGTTCTGGTGTCCAAATATGCCGATCATCTGCCGCTCTACCGGCAGGCCCAGATCTATGCCCGCCAGGGCATCGCTCTCGATCGATCGACACTGGCGGACTGGGTGGGGCATGCCGCCTTCCATCTGCGCCCGCTGCATGAGCGCCTTCTCACGGTGCTTCGCGCGAGGTCCAAGCTGTTCGCCGACGAGACGACGGTGCCGGTGCTCGATCCAGGCCGGGGCCGCACCAAAACCGGCCAGCTCTGGGCCTATGCCGCCGACGACAGGCCCTGGGGCGGTCTCGATCCGCCAGGCATCGCCTATGTCTATGCACCCGACCGCAAAGCCGAGCGGCTGTTCAGCCATCTTGCCGGCTTCAAGGGCGTCCTGCAGGTCGATGGCTACAACGCCTACCCAAAGCTTGCCGAACGTGGCGAGGTCGAGCTCGCCTTCTGCTGGGCGCACATGCGGCGCAACTTCTACGAACTCGCGACAGCCGGCCCCGCTCCGATCGCGAGCGACGCGCTGAAGCACATCGCCGCATTCTATGGGATCGAGAAGGAGATCCGCGGCCGCAGCGCGGAGGAACGTCGCCTCGTGCGGCAGCAGAAGAGCCGACCACTGGCTGATGCCTTCGAGGTATGGCTGCGCGCCAAGCTGGCTCTCATCAGCCAGAAGATCAAGCTCGCCGACGCCATCCGCTACGCCCTCTCGCGCTGGCAAGGCTTAACTCGCTTCATCGATGACGGCCGCATCGAACTCGACAACAATACCGTCGAACGATCAATCCGTGGCATCAAGCTCAGTCGCAAAAACGCACTATTTGCTGGATCCGACGGTGGTGCCGAGCACTGGGCTGTCGTCGCGTCCCTGGTCGAGACCTGCAAGATCAACGACGTCGATCCGCTCGCCTATCTCACCGATGTCCTGACCAGGATCGTCAACGGGCATCCAAACCGCGACATCGACCAGCTACTGCCCTGGGCCTACCGCGCTCAAGCCCTCAAAGCCGTGGCCTGAGAACGACGCTTACGCTCGAGGTTCAGGGCCGCGGCAATCTCAAGGGTGCGATAGGCAGCGAAGATGGAGCCATTGTCGGTCAGCCATTGCACCTTGCGTGGAGCGCGCATATCGCCGAACCGCTGCTCGACAGTATCCGTCCGGTAAAGGCCGCCTTGCCGAATGAGGCGTGTTGTTGAGAACTGTCCTTATGGACAGTGATAGGCGCAGTGCCCAAGTCGAGCGGCTTGAAGTGGTGGAGACGGGCCGGCGGCGGCGCTGGTCCGAGGATGAGAAGCTCAAGATCGTCCTGGAGAGCTTACAGGCGCCGCGCCAAGTCGCGGCAACAGCTCGGCGGTATGGCGTTTCGCGCTCATTGCTGCTGCGATGGCGACGCTCGTTTCGGCCGGAGCCGAAGGATGCCGCCGATCAGCCTGGCTTCGTACCGGCGATTGTGGTCGCGGAATCAGAGCCGACGCCTTGTCCAGTCGCGTCAGCCAGCAGCGGCGGGTCGATCGAGATCGAGTTTGCGACCGGGGCTCGGATGCGGATCACGGGTGCGGTCGACGCGGCGACGCTGAAGGCCGCCCTGGCGGCGCTGGCAGATGGACGCCTACGGTGATCCCCATTGCGTCGGGCGTGCGGGTGTGGATTGCGACCGGCCACACCGATATGCGTCGCGGCATGAACTCGCTGGGCTTGCTGGTGCAGGAAGCCTTCAAGCGAGACCCGCACGGCGGCGACCTCTATGTGTTCCGTGGCAAAAGCGGCAAGCTGATCAAGATCCTTTGGTACGATGGACTAGGCATGTCGCTCTACGCCAAGCGGCTGGAGCGCGGCCGGTTCCTATGGCCGTCGTCAGCTGATGGCGTGGTGACAATCACCCCAGCCCAGCTTGGCTACCTGCTGGAGGGCATCGACTGGCGGCTGCCGCAACATACCTGGCGACCGCAGGCGGCGGGCTGATCGCCGGGATTTGAATCGGTGGCAGGATCAGCGGTTCAGACAGAGATCGCGTCTTGTGATTCTCTGGTCGGCGATGGGCGCTCATGATTCTCTTCCCGACGATGTGACCACGCTGCAGGCGATGCTGCGCGCCGAGCGAGCGGCCCGGTTGGCCGCGGAAGCCGAGGCCCAGGCGGGGACCTTGCTGATCGAGAAGCTCAAGCTCACGATCAAGAAGCTGCGGCACGAGCAGTTCGGACAGTCCTCCGAGCGAGGCGCATTGCTGGACCAGCTCGAGCTACAGCTCGCCGACCTCGAGGAGAACGCGGCGCAAGCTGAGACCGAGGCGCAGATGGCAGCCGAGAAGATTGCGGTGCCCTCGTTCGAGCGCCGCAAACCAGCCCGCCGGCCGCTGCCGGAGCATTTGCCGCGGGAGCGCATTGTCTATCCAGTGCCCGCCACCTGCCCATGCTGCGGCGACAGTCGATTGCGCAAGATTGGCGAGGACGTGACCGAGACGCTGGAGCTCGTTCCGCGCCAGTGGAAGGTGATCCAGCACGTACGCGAGAAGCTCGTCTGCCGGGCCTGCGAAGCGATCACCCAGCCGCCGGCTCCCTCGCATCCGATTGCGCGCGGGCGTGCAGGGCCCAAGCTGCTGGCCCATGTTCTGTTTGCCAAGTACGGCCTGCACCTGCCGCTTAATCGTCAGAGCGACGTTTACCAGCGTGAAGGCATCGACCTCGACGTATCGACGCTCGCGGACTGGGTGGGTGCCTCCGCCGCAACCCTGATGCCTCTGGTCGATGCGATCCGGAGCCACGTCTTCGCAGCCGAGCGCATCCATGCCGATGACACCACGGTGCCGGTCTTGGCCAAGGGCAAGACCCGGACCGGCCGGCTCTGGACCTACGTGCGCGACGACCGTCCGTTTGCCGGCCCAGATCCGCCGGCGGCCGTGTTCTTCTACTCGCCCGATCGTGGCGGTGCGCATCCGGAGCAGCATCTGGCGGGTTATGCCGGACTGATGCAGGCCGACGCCTACGCCGGCTTTGGCAGGCTCTACGAGGCCAATCGCAAGGGCGGCCCGATCATCGAGGCCGCGTGCTGGGCGCACGGCAGGCGCAAGTTTTTTGATCTCGCGCGGCTCACCAAAGCGCCGGTCGCGGCCGAGGCGGTCAAACGCATCGATGTTCTGTTCGCCATCGAGCGCGAGATCAGCGGTCTTGCGCCGCAAGAGCGTCTGCGCGTGCGCCACGAGCGTAGTCGCCCCTCGATCGTTGAGCTGGAGGCCTGGCTGCGTGAGCAGCGCGCCAAACTCTCCAAAAACAACGACACGAGCAAGGCGATCAATTACTGCCTCAGCCGCTGGGATGCATTCACTCGCTTCCTCGATGATGGGCGCTTGTGCATGTCGAACAACGCTGCAGAACGCGAGCTACGGGCCGTCGCTGTCGGAAGACGAAACTGGACCTTCGCCGGGTCCGATGAGGGCGGCCGACGAGCCGCAACCATCTACACCCTCATCGCCACCGCCAAGCTCAACGACGTCGATCCACAGGTCTGGCTCGCCGACGTGCTGGCGCGCATCAACGATCATGCTATCCAGAGGCTCGCTGAGCTTCTGCCCTGGAACTGGCGAAAGCCAATGCCGAGCCATATCGAAGCGGCGTGAGCCAGGAGGCCACATGAGAGCGAGCGGTCTGTCCGCGGCAGATAAATCGGCGGTGACGGCCGCCTGCCAGCAGCTGATCGACGACTTTCTGAAGCCCCGCTTCCTGCCCACTATCCGGCCGACGCAGTTCAACTATCCCATCGATATCCTGGGAAAATGGCACGGCACCAAATACCGCTTCGTTCAACGCTACCGCTCCGGCTTCCCGGAGAATCTCGGAGAAGAGTTCGACGCCCCCTTCGCCCGCCTCGACTGGATCAGCCGCAACCGCTTCGATATCCAGTGGCACCGGCACACTGGAGAATGGTTCTGCCGGCATCGCGGCCTCACGCTCGACGAAGCGATCGACACCCTAAGATCCGACGGATTGCTCCATCCACCTTGAACGCCGGACCTCAAGCCTAGGTAACCCGCGGTCCTCGCCGGATGGATACGCTCGACACAGTGGACCATCATGTCGCCGGAGATCCCAGCCGTTGTGGCCACCCAGCTGATGACCTCGCGGTCATGGCTGTCCAGGGCAAAGGCAACCCGCACGATCTCGCCATTCCAGCAGGTGAACTCCAGCGCGTCCGAACACCAACGCACGTTGGAGTGGTTTGTCATGATCGTTCCATCATCGGCCCGCGGGATGCGGCGCCCTGTATGCCGGGAAGCCGCCCTTCTTCATCAGCCGGTAGACGCGCTTGGCGTTGACGGGATCGTGGCCGGCGGATCGCCGCGCGCGCTTGAGGAGCGCGGCGATCCGCCGGTATCCATAGCTCGGCCGACTATCCACCAGGCGCCGGATATCAGACGTGAGCTCCACATCCCCGGAGCGGATCTGGGGACCGCGCTTCGGACGCTTGCCGTCAACTCGCTCAACCAGGTTGGAACGGGCCACCCCGAGGGTCTCTGCGATCCGTTTCACGGGGTATCCTCCGGCGCATGCGATCGCGACAGCAAGGTCGGTTTTTTTACCCGCGCAAGGTCAAGAGCCTCCTTGAGGATCTCGACCTCCAGGGTCTTGCGGCCGAGCATGCGTTCGAGGTCTCGAACCCGTTCCTCCAGCCGCCGGACCTCGGATGCGGCGACCACATCCTCATCCGCCCGCACTGCTTCCTTGCCCCCTTCGCTCATCAGCCGCCTCCATCGGAAGACCAGGCTCGGGGAGAGCCCATGGCGACGGGCAACATAGCTGATCGACATGCCCGGTTGCAGCGTCTCGTTAACGACCAGGAGCTTCTGCTCCGTCGTAAACCGTCGCCGGCGGGCAACGCCGGTGATGACTTCCACCTTTGAAAACGTCTCGGACATAGGCGTATGCCTAGGACTAGGCCTAGCTCCTCCGGCTAACGCCGGTGTCCGGTCAAAACAGGGAGCAGTTCATCGAAGGATCGATCGTGCTCGAAAGCGAGGGCATGCCGGCGAAACGTTATGGCGTCGGTGACGTGATCTTTTTCCGCGGCGGTGCACACGCGAAATGGGACGTTGAGGACTATGTGAAGAAGGTCGCCTTCTTGCGCCAAACCAATCTGTTCGGGCTCGATTTCGTCGTCCGCGCCGTCAACAAGCTCCAGCGGAGGTGCGAGCGGCGCACATCCTAAGATTTTGGTTCTCTGCAATACTGAACGTCTCCGTATAGGGGTGGTTCAGCCGCGGCCGGGCCGTGCTCTCAATCTTCAGGTCGGCATCTTTGGTTGCGACGAGGAAGGTGGGCCACCTCAGAGTGGGTCGCTTCGAGTCCGATCACGCCGGGCGACATCCCGGTATCAGAGGTCAGGAATCTCGCAAAGTTTGCTGCCGACCGATCGTTCGCATCTGAGCCCAATTGCGGCGGCCTGTTGCCTAATGGCCGCGCCAGCGATCGGTTGTTCATCCCCCAAATCGCCGCCTGCGTCCTGTTCTGAACCCGGATCTTGCGAAGTTGGATATTCTCACCAAGGTAAAACTCCGAACACCTTCAATCCATGCCTGCTCCTTAAACGTCCGTGGAAGAACGCGATCTGACTGCGATAGCCGCAGCCGGCGCCTACAGTGTCATCCTGAAGGATGAGGAACCGGACATTCTGGTGCAGACCTTGCTGCAGATCGCGGCCGGCCAGAGATTGTTGCCGTAGCCCTCATCCCAAGAAGCAGTCGCGAGAAATCCGCGATGACGAGAACAGGAAATTGGGCGCCGGCTGAACTTGACTGACGGCACGATCAAGGTTTGAAATGGACCCCGGTTTTGGGACCAGAGGCTAAGTTGGAAAAGGGCCGCTCCGTTTGATAGACGGAGGGCATGATGACGAAGAAGACACGACGGAAGATCGACGCGGCGTTGAAGGCAAAGATCGCGCTGGAAGCCGTGCGGGAGCAGGCGACGGTGGCCGATCTGGCCCAGCGCTATGAGGTTCACCCAAACCAGATCTATGCCTGGAAGAAGCAGCTGCTGGACCAGGCGGCCCGGGCTTTTGACGCGGGTGTCGGGCGCGAGAGCGAGGAAACGCGCGAACGCGAGATCGAGAAGCTGCACGCCAAGATTGGACAACTGACAGTCGAGCGCGATTTTTTAGCGCGGAGGTCCGGAAGATGAGCACGCCGGACCGTCGAGGAATGCTCGATCGCGCCGACCAGGCGCTGTCGATCCGCCGGCAATGCATGTTGCTTGGCATCGCCCGTTCTGGGGTCTACCGGCCGCCACGGCCGGCCAACGACAACGACCTTGCCCTGATGCAGCGGATCGACGAGCTGTTCACCGCCTGGCCATTCCTGGGCTCGCGGCGGATGACCGCGATGCTGAAGACTGAGGGGCTTCAGATCAATCGCAAGCGCGTGCAGCGGTTGATGCGCAAGATGGGCATCGCGGCGCTGGGACCGAAGCCGAACACGACAAAGCCGGCGCCGGGCCACAAGATCTATCCCTATCTGCTGCGCAACATGACGATCGACCGGCCGAACCAGGTATGGGCGGCCGACATCACGTATCTGCCCATCGGCCGCGGCTTTCTCTATCTCGTCGCCATCATCGACTGGGCGAGCCGTGCGGTTCTGGCGTGGCGGTTATCGAATACGATGGAGGTCTCGTTCTGCGTGACGGCTCTGGAAGAGGCGCTGGCGAAGTACGGCACGCCGGAGATTTTCAACACCGACCAGGGCAGCCAGTTCACCAGCGTGGCCTTCACCGGCGCGCTGGCGGCCGCAAAGATCAAGATCTCCATGGATGGCCGCGGTCGTTGGATGGACAACGTCTTCATCGAGCGGCTGTGGCGGTCTCTCAAGCATGAGGACATCTATCTCAAGGGCTATGCCGACGGCCGCGAGGCCAAGGCAGGGATCGCGAGCTGGATCGCCTTCTACAACGATCGTCGCCTTCATCAGTCCCTCGGCTATCGCACGCCGATGGCGGTCTGGCGCGAACGGATGCAGGCCGCGAAGGCTGTGGACATGGTGGACAACGCTGACGCGTTGACCACATGCCCACAGCAACAGCAGCAGACAGAATCTCTGGCTGCGTGATAGAAAGGGATCAGGAGCGATCAGTTTCCAACTAACAAGCCGGTTCAACCGGTCCCGCTTCGCGGGTCCATTTCAGTTCACCTTCACCACATCTTCCGGAAGCTCGACATCAGCAACCGGTCGTCGCTTGCCCCGCTCGCGATTTCACAACCTGAGCTCATCGACCCGTCTGCTGAGAACTGGATTTTCGTGAACGGGAAACGATGACAGCAACGATCCAGGCGAATACCACGACAGCTGCAAAGCACTTCATATTCTCGACGGCAGATCAAAAGGGACCAACCAGCCGCTGCAAAAATGTTGTCGATCAGCTACCTCGTGCGGGGTATTGAATAGCGCCAAGTATAGGCTCATGTTAGCGTGCAGTAGTAGTGTCGATAATCGCTTTTGATCGAGAGAAAACAACAGCATCACGTATCCAGTCAGGGATTTGCCTCTGCTCTAGTTGAATCCAAACGGAAGTATCGATGACCACCTTGGTAACCGGCGGCGCAGGCTACATCGGCAGCCACATGGTCCATGCTCTCGTCGATGCCGGCGAGCAGGTTATTGTAGTCGACAATCTTTCAACGGGCTTTGAATGGGCAGTCGCAAAGGGCGTGCCTCTCGTGCGCGGCAATGTCGGTGATCAAGCCTTGTTGCAGTCACTGCTCGCGGAACACGAGGTCGAGACCATCATTCATTTTGCTGCATCGACAGTCGTATCCGAGTCTGTCTCAATTCCTCTGAAATATTATCTCAACAACACCGTCAATTCCAGGTCGCTGATCGAAAGCGCGATCAACGGTGGTGTTCGCAATTTCATCTTCTCATCGACTTGTGCGATTTATGGAAGTGGGCCAAGGGTTGTAGTCCACGAGGACAGCCAACCCGCACCGATGTCGCCATACGCTCCTCGAAGCTGATGTCGGAGATGATGCTGCGAGACGCTTCGGCGGTATCTGGTCTGAAGCATATCATCTTGCGCTACTTTAACGTGGCCGGAGCTGACCCGTTGGGAAGGACTGGACAGTCGACCAAGAACGCAACACATCTCATAAAGGCGGCGGTCGAGACGGCGGTTGGCAAGCGTCCGAAAATCGAAGTCTATGGCACCGATTATAACACCGCAGACGGCACTGCGGTTCGAGACTACATCCACGTTTCAGATTTGGTGGCTGCCCATTTTGATGCTCTCCGATATTTGCGGAGTGGAGGCCATTCAACGACCCTCAATTGCGGCTACGCTCGGGGGCATTCGGTGCTCGACGTGATTGATACGGTGAAGCGCGTATCGGGGGTCGATTTCGCCGTGACGTTCGGCGGACGTCGTGCTGGCGATCTGCCCGCGATTGTTGCCGACGCAGGACTTATTCGCTCCGTGCTAGGCTGGAGACCGCAATTTGACAATCTCGACACGATTGTGCATCACGCGCTTGCGTGGGAGAGGATCTTGCCGCAACGACAGGTTTAGCGAGGCCAAGGTCCAAAAACCAGCTATTCCAGATGGTAAGATAAGGCCAAATTACATTAACCGCCATTCCGGTGCAGACCTTGCGGCAGATCGCGGCTGGCCAGAGACTGTTGCCGTTGCCCTCGTCCGAGGAAGCCGCCAGTCGCGCGAAAACCACGATGACGGGACGCCTGTCTCGCTTAGGCAAGTTTGCGTATTCGCAAAATGAGTGATGCCGGTAATCTGACCAGCCCTCTATAATTATGGGTGGTCGAGCAATCTAAGGTCTCGATGCCGTGCGCGAGCTTGATCACCTCGACGGCTGCCGTCGCGATTGACCAGCGACAAGGCACTCGGTCCACCCGGTGGCACGTCCACCATCCTCAGCGTCTGGATGAACGAGCCCGCCGACGTGCCGCCATGTGCCATCATGTCAACCTCGCAGAAGCCGGGCGCCGGGTCGTTCCAGTCGTTGACGTCCGGATCGGCACCTCACGACGGATCGCGGAATAAAACCCGGCCCGCCGCCGATGGCCGCCTGCCGCTGCAACCTTCACGTCGCTGAGCATTCGATCGATCGTCGCGGCGCTCACTGCGAGCAATTGCGTCGCTTGCTCGCCTCCGCCGAGCTGCAAGCGGCCGTGTTGCTCCAGTTCAGGCACAAGGGTCGGGATCACATGCGGATGTACCTCAATAGGATGAACGGCACCCCCCTTTTTTCCACAAGGACTGCTCCCCTATGATGGGAATATGGAATCTATCGTGCGCCCACGACCAATGACATTCAAGCAGCTCGTTACCGGAACATGATGCTCACCACTTCACCGTAAATACATCTCAAATCCTGTCGGGCTCCCGAATCAAAAGGGGGCCCGACTGTTTTTGCAGTTTAGATATCTTGCCAAATTTGACACTTCAATCATTTGCCGGCGCGCCTTACGCTGAAACTCTATGAAAAGGGGAGGGGTTATGAAAAAACGTTCGATATTGTTATCTTTCATTCTTGCGCTTGCGGTCTTCGTTGGCGCGGAATGTGACACAGGATTTAAGAGTGCTGCGCAATCTTCATCGGTGTTGGACAACGGCGGTTCAGGTTTCGCCATGATGTCATTAAGCACCGTGGCTGGTTTCACCGACAACTCATTCGCACTGGATAATTTCACACTTAACTACGACATTGTCCCAGGGCAGAACAAACAGGATTTGGTGATTGGTTTATCGCAAAATGCAGCCGGTACATACAATGATCTGGCCGCCATTGTGCGCTTTAATCCGGATGGTTTCATCGACGTGAGAAATGGTGCGGCTTATGGCGCGCTCACGAGCCTCGCCTACAGTTCCGGCGTCTCGTATCACATCCGCATGGTGGTCAACGTGCCAGCTCATAAATACAGCGTATTTGTTACGCCTAAGGGCAGTGCCGAGATTCAGTTGGCTGTGGACTATGCTTTTCGTACTGAACAAGCTTCTGTCACCAGCCTTGGCAACTTAGGGATGTTCGGCAACCCTGGCACCGCGATGGTCACGAATATTTCCATTTCCATCCCACTGCCGAATATGGGTTCACCTGCACCAGCTCCGACTCCAGGACCGGTCCCGGCACCAGCGCCTGCACCTGCTCCCGCGCCTTCGCCAAACTTGATAGCAAACGGTTCGTTTGAATCGGGCGTTGCTTCTTGGTACCTCAATCGCAACAATGGCACCGCAACAATCGGAACGGACAACACCACTAGCTATTCTGGAAGCTACTCAGGCAAACTGTCCGTCACTCAGAGTCTATCTAACATCTGGGACCTTGCGATTTATCAGCCGAATCTTGCTTTGACCGGGGGTCAGCAGTACACAGTTAGCTTTTATGCCAAAGCCGGTGCTAACCGTGACCTCATTGCGGCCGTTGGCCAAGCTTACTCTCCATTTACCAGATCCGCGACTCAGACTTTTTCACTGACCACGACATGGCAGAAATTCAGTTTCACGTTTACTCAGCCTTCGACGGATAGCAATATGCAACTGATGTTAGTTTCCGGACAAGCGACGGGAACGGTGTATTTTGACTTAGTCAGTATCGTCGCTGGCGCATCGAGTCCTTCTCCGGCTCCAGCACCCGCGCCAGCTCCGAGCCCCTTACCGTGGAGCGTTCCCGTTCCCGACATAGCGGGTTTTTCAGGATCCAACGGCTCAACTCTTACGCTGGATGGCCACCAGTACTTTGTGGATAGTGCGAACAAATCTTACAGCGTCACGAGTCCTGACAGTCAGACGCTGCGCTTTGAAATCCGCTCCGGAGATTGTTTTACGAGGGGCAATTATAGCGACTGTCCGCACAGCAACCGCGCGGAAGTGGAAGCTGTCGACCAGTGGCCGAACACCGCCGACGTGCACGTGCAGTACGAGTTCATGCTGGAACCCGGAGCAGCAAATACTGCCACATGGATGGTTATCGGTCAGCTTTGGTCCGCGGGCGGCTCTCCACCTTTCGCTGTGGAGATGCAAGGCGAGCACATGTCCATTGATGTGCGCTGGACCGCTGACAAAAGTGAGCACCATATTTGGACGGATCCAAATCCCATCCAGCGCGGTCGCTATTACAAGATGGATATCAGCGTGAATTTTTCGCGAGGCACGGCCGTCGTCTACCGAGATGGAGTGCGGATCTTAAATTACTCCGGTGCTCTCGGATATGGAGGAACGAGTCACTGGGAGTTCGGGCTCTATCGAGCTGCCGCTTCCGAGACTCAAGTCGCCAGATACCGCAATATGATAATATCGCCCTGATACTTCCCCACCCAACGCGCGCCGCGATCCCCAGCGGCGCGCGCCCACCTCAAGAGCGACAAATTTTAAAACGTTCCAATGTAAAACTGCACGCGAAACGGCGACTCCGGATCATGGCCGTATTCCGCTTTGGCGGGATTAATCTTGAAAGCAATATCGAGAGCCACCGGTCCCACTGGAGTGTTGTAACGAAAGCCAAATCCCACGGCATCACGATAAGGCCGCGCGAAATGGAAACCACTCACATGCACCGAGCCGCCGTCGTAAAACACCACACCACCGATCTCGCCATAAAATGGAAAGCGCAGCTCGGTTTTGATCAGATAATAATTGGCGTCGGTCTGTCGGTCTTAATGATTTTGTCGTTGGTCGTTCCCAGCTTCCATCCGCCGTCGCCGTCTTTGGGAATGCGCTCACTCGCCGATGATTGGTCAAAGCCGCGCACCGAGTAAATACCTCCGAGCACAAACGCGTAGTCGGAGGGCACACCGGCATCCTCGGGAACGCGACCCTCTTTGTCGCGCTTGAGATTGCTCAGGTAACCGCCGCGCAGCGTGTTCGCCCGAGCTGCACAAACTCCATCGCTACGAGAGACGGGCCTTCAATGCAAAGCAACGTGCGTTCCGCAAGCTCGCTGATGCCTTGAGGTTCTGATACGAGCAGGTACTCGCTACCGTGGTCCGGCCGACGGCGGCCACCACGAGCGTAGCGGGGTTGGGGTTGACCGCATTTTCGATCTATAATTGTATAAGAGCTTGGTTATTCTGAATGCGAGAATTGCCTTCGTGCCAACTGCCTCGAGCCAAATTTGCAAAACGAACCCAATTTTCTGAGTGGAATCAACAACTGACCGCCCTGGCCGCCCCCGCTCTCGCGGCGCCCGCTGTGATCGGGGGCGCGCCATCCTCGCCGAAGACCCACGATATCGACCTCGCCCTCGATGATATGGAACGACTTGCTTTTGGGAGTAATCCTTCGGCGCTGTTGCGCTCACCCCTCGATGAAGGTGAGCTAGAGGTCTGATTTTCGGCTGCCAGCGGGCGAAGAACGTATCTGGGGCATAGCCCGCATCCCGGCGGCGAGCGCATGGAAGCCGATTGGGCGAATACGGAAAGCGTTCGACATGATCCTCTTGACCGGAGCCGCCGGCTACATTGGGTTCCACGTCTGCGTGGTCTCTCTAACGCCACTTGCCACCACCTCTAGGTCGCTGATCGATGCCATCAGCCGCCATGATCTTCCCATTGGGCGAGATTACCCGAATGAATGTCGTCGAAAGAGTTGAACCGCCGCAACTTCGGAAGGAGCTTGCGCGCGCGGCGCCAGTTAGGTTGCGCCTCGAGGACGGCACCGAACTGCAAGGTCGCGGAATCGGAGCGTTGCAACCGGTATGCGGCGAGGTTGTCTTCAATACCGCAATGGCTGGGTACGTGGAGACTCTCACGGATCCGTCCTACCACGGTCAAATTCTAGTTCTCACCTATCCGCTGATTGGAAACTACGGCGTGCCGGCTATGCGATCCGAGGGTTTGGGCCGTCCGTACGAATCCGACCGCATTCAGGTTCAAGCGCTCGTCGTGCAGAATTACGTCGACACCCATAGCCATCACTCGGCGAGCCGCTCGTTGCATGAATGGTTGATAGCAGAGCGCGTCGCGGGCTTAACTGGCGTCGACACCCGGTCGCTGACGCGGCGGTTGCGCGAGCGCGGCACCATGAAGGGATGGCTTTATCCGGCGACGATGACCGCGGAGAAAGCGCAAGAGGCCGCGGTTGGCGTGGACATGCGCGAGGAAGTCTTTCGTGCTGTCGCGCCGCGCGAGCCGATTCGTTACGCGCGCGGCGAGCTCACGGTGTTACTAGTCGATGTTGGAGCCAAGGACAATATCGTACGCTCGCTCCTCGCCCGCGATGCGAGCGTGATCCGCGCACCGTGGCACGTGGATCTCGTCGCGCTCGCCAGCCAAGCGGATGGAATCGTGATCGGCAACGGCCCCGGTGATCCCAAGGACTTGGTGCCGCTGATACGCCAGATTCGCTCGCTGTTGCAAAGTTACCGCAAGCCGATATTCGGCGTATGTCTCGGAAACCAGATTCTGGCGCTTGCCGCGGGGGGCGATACGTACAAACTCCCGTACGGCCACCGTGGCGTGAATCAACCGGTCCAGGACCTCCTGAGCCGCCGTTGCTACGTTACAAGTCAGAATCACGGTTACGCGGTACGGGACGGGTCACTGGCCAAAGATTGGGAACCCTGGTTCATCAATACCAACGATGGCACCAACGAGGGCATTCGGTCGTCTCAGTTCCCGTACTTCGGCGTCCAATTTCATCCGGAAGCGAGTCCAGGCCCGCAAGACACCGGGTTCTTGTTCGACGATTTCATGCGCCTCGTTTCTTCCACCGCGCGGGGCCGATGATGTTCGGTGTTTATCTCCCAAGGAAGCCGCGTCGCGTGATGGTGTTAGGCTCCGGCGCGCTGCAGATCGGCCAGGCGGGCGAATTCGACTATTCTGGCTCACAGGCGCTAAAGGCGATGCGCGAAGAGGGCATTTTTACGGTGCTCGTAAATCCAAATGTCGCGACTGTCCAAACCAGTCCTGGACTCGCCGATCGCATCTATCTTGCGGCCGTGACGCCCGAGCTCGTCGAGCAGATCATCATCAAGGAGAGCGTGGACGCGATCCTGCTCTCCTTCGGCGGTCAGACGGCGCTTAACTGCGGTCTTGCCTTGCATGATGCGGGTGTATTCTCGAAGCACGGAGTTCAGGTGCTCGGCACTCCAATCGAAGCCATCCGCAACACCGAAGATCGTCATCTGTTTGTCGAGCGCTTGACCGAAATCGACGTGAAAACGGCACGCAGCCAGTCATGTCGCTCGCCCGAAGAAGCGCGAGCGGCGATACGCAGGATCGGACTGCCCGTCATGCTGCGCAGCAGCTTCACGCTGGGTGGGAAGGGAAGCAGCATCGTCCAGTTCGAATCGGATATCGAAGCTGCATTGACGCGCGCTTTCGGCGACGCCTCTCACGTATTGGTGGAAGAGGCCCTACAAGGCTGGAAAGAAATCGAGTACGAAGTGGTGCGGGATGTCCGCGACAATTGCATCACCGTGTGTAACATGGAAAACCTCGACCCGATGGGAATACACACGGGCGAATCTATCGTCATCGCGCCCTCGCAGACGCTGAATGACCGGGAGTATCAGCTGCTGCGCAGCGTCGCGATCCGCACCATTCGCCATTTCGGTATCGTCGGCGAATGTAACATCCAATATGCGCTCGACCCTGACAGCGAAGACTATCGAGTCATCGAGGTCAACGCTCGATTGTCGCGATCAAGCGCGCTCGCGAGTAAGGCGACCGGTTACCCGCTCGCGTATGTCGCTGCCAAGATCGCTCTGGGCTATTCACTCACCGAAATCCCCAACGGCATTACGCGCCGCACGACAGCGTTCTTCGAGCCCGCGCTCGACTACATAGTGTGCAAATTTCCTCGCTGGGACCTCGGCAAATTTCAAGGTGCATCGACCCGGATCGGCACGGAGATGAAGAGCGTCGGGGAGGTGATGGCGATCGGCCGCACCTTCCCGGAGGCCATTCAGAAGGCCGTTCGCATGCTCGATATCGGTGCGCGAGGCCTCGATCCGGACCTGTTCCGGTTTGACGATATTCAGGACCAATTGCGCAACCCCACTCCATTTCGGATCTTTGCCATCGCTGAGGCAATCCGCGACGGTTTCTCCATTGATGAGATTCATCAGTTGACTCGCATCGATCGCTGGTTCCTGCGTGCGATCGAGCCCATCGTCGACACCCACAGGCGCCTCGCTCGCGCAACGCTTCCGCTAGCTCCGGACATGATGCTCACGGTTAAGCGTTTGGGATTTTCCGACGCCGCCATTGGCGGGCTCGTGGGCGTATCGGAAGAGAGTATTCGCGCCGAGCGCAAAGCCCAGGGCATCAAGCCCCACTTTTCGCAAATCGATACGATGGCGGGCGAATTTCCCGCGGAAACTAACTATCTATACGCGACCTACCATGCGGATTGCTCAGACATCGCTCCATCGCGGCGCAAAAAGGTCCTAATATTAGGGTCGGGTACTTACAGGATCGGTTCGAGCGTCGAGTTTGATTGGTGCGCGGTGAATGCGGCCCAAGCGGCCGAGGCGGTCGGTTACGAGACGATCATGCTTAACCACAATCCGGAGACGGTGAGCACCGACTACGATATCTGCGACCGTTTGTATTTTGACGAGCTGAGCCTTGAGACGGTGCTCGACCTGTGCGAGCATGAACGTCCTGAGGGCGTAGTAGTCAGCATGGGTGGCCAGACGCCGAACAATCTGGCTATGCGCCTCGATTCCGCGGGCGTAAAGATCCTTGGTACCAGTGCCGAGCGGATCGATGCGGCCGAGGATCGCCGCAGATTCAGCTCGCTTCTCGATGAGCTGGGTATCGATCAGCCGCGCTGGGCGCACGTCACCGACATTGATAGGGCTGCGACAATTGTGGACCACTTGGGCGGGTTTCCAGTATTGGTCCGGCCAAGTTATGTGCTGAGCGGTGCCGCGATGGCGGTCGCGCGCGAGCCGGGTGAGCTGCGCCGCTTTCTGGCGCAGGCGTCGGTAGTTTCTCCAGAGTACCCCGTGGTGGTATCGAAATTCGAAACTCATGCGCGGGAGGTGGAGATCGACGGCGTTGCCGACCGTGGGGAGCTAGTCCTGTGGGCGATCTCCGAGCACATCGAAGACGCCGGCACACATAGCGGAGACGCAACTCTGGTGCTACCGCCGCAGACGCTCTACATAGGGACCCTGCGGCGTGTGAAACAGATCGCCGTGGCGTTGGCGCGCGCGCTGTCTATTACCGGAGCCTTCAATATTCAGTTCCTTGCCCGGCACAACGCGGTCAAGGTAATCGAATGCAATCTGCGCGCCTCGCGCAGCTTCCCGTTCGTTTCGAAGGTAACCGGCGAAAATTTTGCCGCAGAAGCCATGCGCCGAATGCTCGGCGTCAGTCGCGAGATCGTAAACCCGAATCTCCTGGATCTCGACTACGTTGGCGTCAAGGCGCCGATGTTCTCGTTCTCAAGAGTGGCAGGAGCGGATCCGATGCTGGGCGTCGAAATGATGAGTACTGGTGAGGTCGGCTGCCTCGGCCGCGACTTGCACGAAGCACTGCAACACGCACTGCTCGCAACAGGCATTCGCTTTCCGCGCAAAGGCGTGCTGTTGTCGCTCGGCCCAGTCGTCGACAAGTATTGGTTTGCTGAGGAGGCGCGGATCATCGCGCAGGAGCTTCAATTGCCCGTTTATGCGACGCGCGGCACGGCTGAAATACTCGCCGGAGAAGGAATTCCGTGCACAACGGTGGAGAAGAGAACCGAAACCGGGACTATCGGGCTTGATGTCATTGCTCAGGGGATGGTTGATTTGGTGATCAACGTCACGCGCGAATACGATAAAAATGGCCGGCCAGACGGCTATTGGATTCGTCGGCAAGCAATCGACTTGGGCGTACCGCTGATCACTGACTTGCAGCTGGCCCGAGCAGTCATCGAGGCATCGCGCTGGCGAAAATCATCGGGCCTTGAGGTCTTTGCACTCAATGATCACGTAGCGCTCGATCATCGGCTCATTGTTGGTTCGCAACCTGATGGACATTCGAAAGCGAGAATGAGCGGTCGTCAGACAGAGGTGCCTTGCACTCGGCCCGCCGCCGCGCCAAGAAGTCCGGGAACATCAGCTCGGGCGGCACAGGCCTTTCCAGTCCGCCGAGATAGCCGAACCCGCCAAGATGTGTCGAATAGGTAGTGTGTGGCACCTGCGGTTTGGTGACTGCCGCTCGGATCGAGCCGTGAGACCGCATAGCCCGAGACGCCTGTCGGCTGGCCGATCAGCTCTAATTGTGAGATCGCAATCCGCGTCGAGCCGATCTCGGGGAAGCCCTTTTCCTGATGCTGACCGAGCGCCGTGGGTTCCACGAAATTCTTCATCGCTCACCATGGTGGAGTAGTCGCCCGAGCGCGCTCCCATCGAAAAGCGCATCGAGGTCGCCCGCAAGCCCGAGCGCGTGAGATGTACTAATTTAGAGGCTGCAGCAGCGCATGAGGGCAAGGGCAACAGTCTCCGGCCAGCCGCGCGACATTGTGTCCTGTCGAACGCGACAAATCGTTTATTGTTGGTCAAGCGCAACCAGGCTGAAAAGCGATAAACATTTACCGTCGGCGCGCCTGTCCTCAGGGGGTACCCCTAAGTCCCCAGGGAGTCCCCCTTAGTCCCCTTGCTGTCGCCTCTGCGTGTACGAAATACTCCAGCGACGGAACGGGCGAGGTTTTCGTGAGTGAATGGCTCAGCGACCGCATTGTCGAGGAAGCTGGACGTCGCATTTACGAGTCTCAGCAATCAAGGCTTTCGGATCAATCGACCGCGTATGGCGAAGCGAGGCGTGCCGGCGAAGTTTTGGGACAGTTATCTAGAGGACGCTCGGGCAGCGCTTTCGCTGCAAAAAATGCCTTTGCAAAACCGTTTGGCAGCATCGG
The DNA here is from genome assembly GCF_024199885.1 of Bradyrhizobium sp. CCGUVB23. Taxonomy (NCBI): domain Bacteria; kingdom Pseudomonadati; phylum Pseudomonadota; class Alphaproteobacteria; order Hyphomicrobiales; family Nitrobacteraceae; genus Bradyrhizobium; species Bradyrhizobium sp. CCGUVB23. The sequence goes on along the minus strand of NZ_JANADQ010000001.1, from coordinate 554,582 downwards.
CGAAGGACATCTCCCTAGCACAACTCGCGCGTGACGTAGCGAAGGCAATCAATATGACCCGCAAAGCTGTTTTCATCACCATCCTTGCATCCGGCTCAGTTCTCACATGTCTCGCGTTTTTTGAGGTTTCTGTCCGCCTCATTAACCCACAGCCGGAACTCTATCCTCGACTTGTCCATTCATCGCGCTATGGCACCCTGCTGCCAAAATCGGCGACAATCGTACAGCAGTTACCTGGTGCCTGGAAATTCGTTTATCATACCAACGAGTATGGCTTTCGCGTCTCTATGCCACCGATTTCAAACCGATATGATCGCCCCAATATAGTATTGCTTGGCGATTCTTACACCTTTGGCCAGGGCGTTAATGACGGTGAGGAATTTGGCGCGGTTCTAGCGGACAAACTGGCGTCGAAGGCAAATGTAGTTAATTTGGGCGTGCCCGGCTTCGGCCTTACCCATGAGATCCGTGTCTTTTATGAATTTGGACGCCTGTTTGAGCCCGAAGTCGTTGTCTTGCAGTTCTGTGGTAACGACCCCAGCGACAATTTATACGAGATGGTGACTACTCTTGTTGACGGTCGTTTCGATTTCAGGACGGATAGGTCTTTAAACTCTGTACTCAGTAGCATCAAAAATTGGCTGAGTGGGTCGATTATTCAGAAAAGCGCTGCATACAATTTGGCCCGAAATCGTATTTATGATCTTTGGCACCGGCGCGTGACTGAATCCGCCAAAGAAACGCATGAGCAAGAAAAATTCTACAACGAATTGCTCGTTGCGTTCGCCGACGATCTGCGGCGCCGCGGGATCCGACTGATACTGATCGCTGTCCCGGGCCAACTGGCCCTTTTTCCCGAGATCTTGAAGCAGGTTGACACGCTCAATCAGCAGGGAGACTTGGATTACCTAGCTTCTGAGATTTGGTTCGACGGCAAAACTGATTATGGCTCGCCAGAGGGGCATCTATGGGGCGTAAGGGGCCATCAAATCGTCGCCGAACATCTGGTTGATCCACTGCGTTCCGCTGTCGAACGCTCTGTCGTTGAAGGACGCCAAACCGATGCCCTTCAATGACACCACCGGGAGCGCGCAAACGCGGCTCAGACCAACCGAATTAGCAACCCGGCCTATCGGGCTAGAACCGGAACGGGCTCTTCCTATAAGCAAAAAAGGGGAGGTCGCAGATTGAGTTCATCAGCGGTCATGACAGCAAACGACTCCATCCAATCTCACCGTAAAGTAACAATCGGGACTGAACGCAATTTCGGTATAGTTTTCACGATCGTACTCGTAGTTGTCGGGCTAGGGCCGCTCTACCATGGCGGCGCAGTGCGCTGGTGGGCCATTAGTTTAGGGGGCGCATTCCTGGTTTGTGCGTTCGTGGCGCCCCGGCTGTTGAGGCCTCTAAATCAATTGTGGTTCAGGTTCGGGCTCATGCTGCACCAGGTGGTTAATCCGATCGTGATGGGAGCACTTTTTTTTGGTGCCGTTGTTCCGATGGGCTTGGTCGTGCGTGCCTTGGGCAAGAATCTGCTTAATCTGAAATTCGACAGAACGGCGGCGAGCTACTGGATCCGGCGCGATCCTCCGGCGCCGCCGATCGGCGGCATGACGAGACAATTTTAGGAGGATTCGACTGTGTCCTTTCTTGCCGAGCTTTGGGAATTTTCGCGCGTTCGCAGGAAATTCTGGCTGCTGCCGCTGATACTGATGCTGCTCGTCATGGGTGGGCTTGTGGTTCTGACCAAGGGCTCTGCCGTAGCTCCATTCATCTACACTATCTTCTGAGCCGCCGATGATTGTTCTGGGGATTTCGTCCTACTACCACGACAGCGCCGCCGCGCTGGTCGAGGACGGCACGATCGTGGCTGCGGCGCAGGAGGAACGCTTCACCCGCAAGAAGCACGATGCCGGCTTTCCGGCTAACGCCGTCAAGTGGTGCTTCGAAGGCGCGCGCGTGAGCGCCAGTGACATTGATTATGTTGCGTTCTACGACAAGCCGTTCCTGAAATTCGAGCGGCTGCTAGAGACCTATCTTGCCTTCTCGCCGCGCGGCTTTGATTCATTCAGAAAGGCGATGCCCGTCTGGATTGGTGAGAAGCTCTTCCAGAAAAATCTTCTGCTCAAGGAATTAAAGGCGATCGACGAGAGCCTTGGCACGGCCGACAAGCTGCTTTTCTCAGAGCATCACTTCAGCCATGCAGCGTCCGCATTTTATCCATCTCCATTCGAGGAAGCCATCGTTCTTACTATGGATGGCGTCGGCGAATGGGCAACGACGTCAGCCGGTATCGGACGCGGCAGCGAACTCTCGATCGAGAAGGAAATCCACTTCCCGCATTCGCTCGGCCTTCTCTACTCGGCCTTCACCTATTACACGGGTTTCAAGGTGAATTCGGGTGAATACAAGGTGATGGGGCTTGCCCCTTATGGCGAGCCGAAATACGCGCAAAAAATTCTCGATCATCTCATCGACCTAAAGGCGGACGGCTCATTTCGGCTCAATCTCGACTACTTCGATTACTGCACCGGATTGACCATGACAAATGCGCGCTTCGACGCGCTGTTTGGCGGGCCCGTTCGCAAGGCGGAGGAACTGCTGACCCAACGTCATATGGATCTCGCTGCCTCGATCCAGGCCGTGACCGAGGCGGTTGTGATTCGCATTACCCGTGCCCTCGCGGCGGAGACCAAGATCAAGAAACTATGCCTTGCGGGCGGTGTTGCACTCAATTGCGTTGCTAACGGCATCCTACAACGGGACGGCCGCTTCGATGAGATTTGGATCCAGCCAGCAGCGGGTGATGCTGGCGGCGCGCTTGGCGCAGCACTTGCGGCCTGCCATCATCAGAAGGGCATGCCACGGGCAAGATTCATCGGAAACGACGGCATGCGCGGCGCCTATCTCGGTCCAGCATTCGCGCAGTCCGATATTGAAGGGGTGCTCACCGCTGCCGGCGCAAAATTTACCGTGCTCGAGGAGAAGGATTTGCTCGACGCAACGGCCAGAGCAGTGGCCGACGGGAAGGCGGTCGGCTGGTTTCAGGGTCGCATGGAATTCGGCCCGCGCGCGCTCGGTGCCCGCTCGATCCTTGGTGATCCACGTTCGCCAGTAATGCAGAAGATGCTCAATCTCAAGGTCAAATACCGTGAGAGCTTTCGTCCCTTTGCACCCTCGGTACTGCGCGAGGACGTTGCCGAGTGGTTCGAATTGGACGCCGATTCACCCTACATGCTGATGGTCGCCCCCGTCTGCAAAGACAGGCAACGTCCGATGACCGAAGCCGAGCGCCAACTTTTTGGCATTGACAAGCTCAATGTGCCGCGTTCGGACATCCCGGCGGTTACGCACGTCGATTATTCGGCGCGCATTCAGACCGTTCATTCCGATACCAATCCACGCTACCATGCGTTGATTTCCCGGTTCAAGGCCATGACTGGCTGCCCAGTCATGGTCAACACAAGCTTCAACGTCCGTGGCGAGCCAATTGTTTGTACTCCCGAGGATGCCTTCCGCTGCTTTATGGGCACCGAGATCGAGGTGCTTGTTGTGGGCAACTGCTACCTGCGCAAGGAGGAGCAGAATCCTGGACTCAAGCGGGACTACAAGGACGCCTTCGAGCTTGATTGAGTGCAGTTCTAATACAGTTTTTTTGCGAATAATCTAAATCTGATAGTGACCTATATTGGGCTCTGTTCACGAGCATGTTCGGTTGTGGGATTAGTATGGCAACCGGGCGTGCCATCTTTCCAACAATAGAAAACAGGTATGCATTTCCGATCATTGCGATGATGATCAACGTGGCGCGGTTGCGCTATCTGGATGCCTATCGCAGTCGACCCAAGACGATTCAAAAGCCTGAAGAAATCGTTGCGAGGTAAGTCTATACGTCGTCCCACGCAGCCGATGGAGTTCGATTATATCTCCTGGTGATTTGTCCCAGCGGCGCCACCGCTTACGCTCCAGCGAAGGCTGCCTTGCGGAGCGCGAGCGTAGAGTGAAGACATAGGCGTATGACCGACCATACGGCTATGTCGAACGTCTCTCGCGTCACGCCCTCATCGGCGCCCACCGGCTTGGCGAGCCGATTGTAGGCAGCCGAGCTGTCGAGGTGGTCCCGGTTGTCTGAACAGAGTCTCCGCTTCGATAGGTGAAGCCTCTGCCAAGGTTAGGCTGCCAAGCGGAGTGGCAGCAGGTTGAAGTAGGCTTGATCGGGGGTGATGCCGTCAAGGCTCGAATGCGGGCGCCGACCGTTGTAGAAGTCGAGGTATCGGCCGATCGACGCGAGGGCCTCGCTGACGCTGTCATAGGCCCGCAGATACACCTCCTCGTATTTGACACTGCGCCATAGCCGTTCGACAAACACGTTGTCCCGCCAGGCTCCCTTGCCGTCCATGCTGATCGCAATGCCGTTGTCGGCGAGCACGCCGGTAAAAGTCTGTCCGGTGAACTGCGAGCCCTGATCTGTGTTGAAGACGTCCGGCTTGCCGTGACGAGCCAGGGCATCCTGAAGCGTCTCGACACAGAACGCCGCCTCCATGGTGATCGATACGCGCCACGACAGCACGCGGCGGCTGAACCAGTCGAGCACAACCGCCAAATAGACGAAGCCGCGCGCCATCGGGATGTACGTGATGTCCATCGCCCACACCGTATTCCTCCGTTGAGGGCCGCCTTGTTTGATGGACGCGAGCGCTGCAGGTCCTAGGGGTAATCCTAGGAGAAGCGCTATGACGATTTCGCGGGCGGAAGTGATCACATCGGTCGAGCGGCGGCGTCGGTGGTCGCAGGATGAGAAGGAACGGCTCGTTGCAGCATCGCTCGAGCCCGGAGCCACTGTTTCCGAGGTGGCTCGCATGGCCGGCCTTCATGTGAGCCAGCTGTTCAGGTGGCGCAAAGAGCTTTGCAAGCACAGCGAGACGAGTATAGCGCCGTTAGTGCCGGTCGAGATTGGGCCGTCTGTGCCGCCGCGGGATGTGGCCGAAGCGCCATTGACGGCGGCGCCAGCGCGTCGACGGAGGAACCAGGGCATCATCGAGATTGATCTTGGTAGCGGACACCGCATCCGGGTCGATGGCGACGTTGATGGAGACGCGCTGCGTCGAGTTCTCGATGCTCTGGTGCGCCAATGATCCCGGTTCCGACAGGCGCGCGAGTGTGGCTCGCGACCGGCTACACGGATATGCGCAGAGGCTTTCCGTCGTTGGCACTCCAAGTGCAGGAGGTGCTGCGCAAAGACCCACTCAGCGGTCATCTGTTTGTCTTCCGCGGTCGCCGCAGCGATCTTGTGAAGATGATCTGGGATGATGGCCAGGGAGCATGCCTGTTTACCAAAAGACTCGAGAGAGGAAGGTTCATCTGGCCATCAGTTACCGGTGAATCGGTAACGATCTCGTCGACGCAGTCGAGCTATCTATTGTCTGGGATCGTTTGGCGCAACCCTCAAGAAACCCAGCGCACGCGGGTCGGATAGCCGTTTTACGGTTTGAATCTGCTGCTCGATCTGATTCAAGCTTCATGATATCGAAGCCGGACGATCTTCCCTCGGACCTTGTCAGTGCCCCAGCGGCGCTGCAGGCCGAGCGTGAGGCGCGGCTGCGAGCCGAGGCGGTAGCTGCCAATGCGCGGGCGGAGCTGTCGGACAACGAGGGCGTTGATCGCGCATCTCGAGCTGCGGATCGAGAAGCTAAAACGCGAACTGTACGGGCAGCGCTCCGAGCGCACGGCGCGTCTGATCGAGCAGCTGGAGTTGGAGCTCGAAGAACTCGCCACCACGGCGAGCGAGGATGAGCTTGCCGCGCAGGCCGCAGCGGCGAAGACGCAGAACGTCCGCCCCTTCATGCGCAAGCGGCCGGTGCGCAAGCCATGGCCGGACGACATCGAACGCGAGCGCGTTGTCATTGAGGCTCCAACGACCTGCGCCTGCTGCGGAGGATCGCGGCTGGCGAAGGTCAGCGAGGATGTAACCAAGACGCTGGAGGAGATCCCGCGTCGCTTCAAGGTCATCGAGACGGTACGCGAGAAGTTCACCTGCCGTGATTGCGAGAAGATCAGCCAGCCGCCCGCGCCGTTCCATGCCACGCTGCGCGGCTTTATCGGCCCACAATTGCTGGCGACGATCCTGTTCGACAAGTTCGGCATGCATATCCCGCTCATCCGCCAGAGTGCGCGCTTCAAGTGCGAGCGGATCGACCTGCCGTTGTCGACGCTGGCCGACCAGGTCGGCCACGGGACCTTCGCCGTGATGCCGCTCTTCCACCTGATCGAGCGCCATGTGCTCGCTGCCGAGCGCCTTCATGGCGACGACACCACCATCCGTATCCTGGCGAAGGGAAAGTGCACGACCGGACGGATCTGGACTTATGTGCGGGATGACCGGCCCTTCGCCGGGCCTGCGCCGCCGGCGGCGGTCTATTACGCCTCGAGAGACCGACGAGGCGAGCACCCGCAGAGGCATCTGGCCGCCTTCGCCGGCATCCTGCAAGCCGATTGCTACAGCGGCTTCGAGCCGTTGTTCGATCCGCAAAAGAAAGCGATGCCGATTACACCGGCGTTTTGCCTGGCCCATGCGCGGCGGGGCTTCTTCGAGCTGGCCGACATCGAGAGAAACGCCCGGGAAGGCCAGAAGGGCAAACCCATCTCCCCGATCGCGCTGGAGGCGGTCAGGCGCCTCGACACGCTGTTCGAGATCGAACGCGCCATCAATGGTCGCAGCGCCGACGAGCGGCGTGCCGTGCGCCAGGAAAAGAGCAAGCCGCTTCTCGACGACATGCATGCCTGGTCGCTCCGCGAGCGCGAAACGCTCTCGCGTTCGGCCGAGGTTCTGAAGCCTATGAATTACATGCTCAGGCGCTGGGGCGACTTCGCCAGCTTCCTCGAAGATGGCAGGATCTGCTTGACCAACAATTGTGCTGAGCGCGCATTGAGAGGTATCGCCTTGGGAAGGCGCAACTGGACCTTCGCCGGCAGCCAGCGTGGCGCCGATCGTGCCGCCATCATGCTGACGATGATCACGATCTGTCGCCTCAACGACGTCGATCCCAAGGCCTGGCTCGCCAACGTCCTCGCCCGTATCGCCGATCTTCCCGTATCGCGTCTGCACGAACTGCTGCCCTGGGAATGGAAGCTCCTGCGCCAAGCCGACAAGCAGGCCGCCTGACCTTCGCGCAACGCCATCATAGAGCTCGCCGTACCCGCGCGCATGCGTCAATCAGGCGGTCTTCGTCGTCTTTCAATTACCCACAAGGGCTCGATTCATTTGCGGGAGGCTCGATCGAAGAATCTTGAATCGGATGAATCGGTTGTGATTCACTGTTGAGCACCTGAATCGCGACGGCGAGGTGCCTTCATGTGTTCGAGCGGTGCGATATCTCGTTGGTCGGCGGGCCCGGATGGTCACCAGGATGATCGTGATGAAAGCGCCGTCGAACACTGGACTGAGCGCGAGATCGACAGGACGGCTTTCAAGGACGCCCGTCTTGGTCAACGATTTGGCGAGTTGTTAAGGCAAATTGGTGATGGCATGGGCGGGAGCATACCGTTCGCGTGCCAAGACTGGGCGAACACGAAGGCAGCCTACCGCTTCTTCGCCAACGAGCGCGTGGAGGAAGCCGACATTCTTAGCGGCCACCTCGCCGCCACGCGCACGCGTTACGATGATTGTACAGGCCCGATTCTCCTTATCCAGGACACCACGGAATTCTCCTACCAACGCGCGAACACGAGCGCGATCGGCATAACCGAGAGCGTCAATAGCGGCCGGGACAAAGGTGGCCGTTGGCGCCATCACACGGTCTGCGGAATGCTGATGCATTCCAGCCTCGCGGTGACCGTCGAGGGCCTCCCCTGGGATTGGCGGCGGTGAAATTCTGGACACGGAAAAAATTCAAAGGCACGGCCCAACTCAAGAAGAAGATCAACCCGACCCGGGTTCCCAACGAGAAGAAGGAGAGCGTTCGTTGGCTCGACAATCTCAGGCAATCGATCGAACGGCTCGGACAGCCGGAGCGTTGCATTCATATCGGCGACCGCGAAAGCGACATCTACGAATTGTATTGCCTGACGCAAGAGCTTGGCGCTCATTTCCTTGTCCGCGCCTGCGTCGATCGGCTGGCAGGCGATGGCGGCCATACCATTGCGACCGAGATGGAAGAGACCAGCGTCAAGGGCCTGCATTACATCGACGTGCGGGACGACGAGGGCGAGATGACGAAAGCCGCGCTGGAGATCAAGTTCAAGCGGATCGCGGTCTTGCCTCCGATCGGAAAGCAAAACCGTTATCCCGCCCTCGACCTGACGGTAATCCACGCCAGCGAGCGCGGTGCGCCAAAGGGCCGGAAATCCATTGAGTGGAAGCTAATCACGGACCTACCCGTCCGCGGACGCTCCGAGGCAATCGAGAAGATTAACTGGTACGCCATGCGGTGGAAAATCGAGATGTTCCACAAGATCCTGAAATCGGGCTGCAGGGCGGAAGACTCAAAACTGCGGACCGCGGAGCGCCTCGCTAATCTGATGGCGGTCTTCTGCATTCTCAGCTGGCGCGTCCTCTGGCTCACCATGCTCAATCGCACGGCCCCGGACGCGTCACCGAAGATGGCCTTGACGGACACCGAGATCGCATTGCTCGATGAACTCATCAGCGACGTCGGCAATCGACGATGTCGCCCTGGAACCCTCGCATTCTACTTGACCAAACTTGCACGATTGGGTGGCTACCTGGCCAGGGCCGCCGATCCGCCACCCGGAAATGTTGTCATCTGGCGCGGACTCTCCAGACTCTCCGATATCGAACTCGGCGCCGAAATCGGAGCGGCTGGAAATGTGGGTAATTGAAAGGGACGCCGTATGCGTACCCCACACCTAATTCGGCCGCGTGATCTCCATGCCGCGCAGCAGGTACGGGTAGATCTTGTGGCCCGGCTCGGGCTTTGTCGTGCGTGGACGGCGATAGAGCGCTTCTATCCCCATCCGTCGCACATGCCGACGGCCGATCTTGCACCCATCGGCAGCCAGCAGCCCTCGCAACATGCGAGAGCCGGCAAAAGGGAACTCTCCAGATGCAGCCGGTCGAGGCGCTGCATGATCGCAAGGTCGGCGTCCGGCACGGGCCGCGGCAGATAGTACACGCTGCCGCGGCTGATGTTCAAAGCGTCCGCCTGCCTGGTGATCGGCAGCTCGTGCTCACGGTCGATCATCGCTTTGCGCTCAGCAATCCCGCCTTGGTGAGCGCTCCTTCTAAAAAACTATGCGCGGCGCTGCGCTCCCCCTGTGGGATAGAAACGGGCCGGCGCTAGATTGCCGGCCGGAAGGGAGAGGCCGATACGATTTTGGTGGCACGTGACCCCGTCAAAAAACCTGGTCCATTGGTTGTTGCGCACTTGAGAGTGGTGACGCCATCCAGCGATCCCGTTTAGCAATCTGACCAATAGCGCAGCCCAGCCCTTCCGCCGCCATCAGCAGGAGGATTGGATATGAACCCCAAAAGATCGAAGTCGAGGAACAGTGGTAAGATGCCGATGGTGCACCCGAACGCCGGTGCCATCGATGTCGGAGCGACTATGCACATGGCTGCTGTGAGGGCAGATCGCGCACTGGAGCCAGTCCGCAGCTTCGGTACCTTCACGGCCGATCTGCATCGGCTGGTCGACTGGTTTACTGAATGCGGCGTCGAGACCGTCGTCATGGAATCGACCAGCGTCTACTGGATTCCGATTTTCGAGCTTCTCGATGCCAGGGGATTTACCGTGTTTCTTGTCAACGCGCGCGATGCCAAGCACGTGCCGGGGCGCAAGACCGATGTCAGCGATGCGCAATGGTTGCAGCGGCTCCATTCATTCGGGTTGCTGCGGGCCAGCTTTCGGCCCAAAGGGAAGATTGCCGAGCTGCAAGCCTACGTGCGTCAGCGCGAGCGTCTGCTGGAGTACGCGGCCTCACACATCCAGCATATGCAGAAGGCCTTGACGGAGATGAATCTTCAACTGCACCACGTTGTCGCCGACGTCACCGGCGCGACCGGCCTGCGTATCATACGCGCGATCCTTGCCGGCGAGCGCGATCCGGAGGCGCTGGCGTGCTTGCGCCATTACAGTTGCCACGCCAGCGCCGAGACGATCGTGAAGGCGTCACCGGAAGCTATCGCGCCGAGCATCTGTTTGCGCTCGAGCAGGCACTTGCGCTTTACGACGCCTACCACGAGAAGGCATCTGCCTGCGACGCCCGGATCGAAGCCGTGTTGAAGGAACTGAGCATCCATCGCGGTCATGACCATGGATCAGCGCCGCGGGCCTCGCGGCGTCGGAACCGAACCGATCAGGCGAACGCTCTAGCTTTCGACGTCCGCGAGGCGCTGTTCGCGTTGCTCGGAAAGGACATCACCACGATCGACGGCCTCGGTCCTTACCTCTCGCTGAAGCTGATCGCTGAATGCGGCGACGACCTCTCCTCGTGGCCAAGTGCAAAGCATTTTACCTCCTGGCTGGGGCTGGCGCCGAGTAACAAGGTCTCCGGCGGCAAAATGCTCTCGTCCCGAACGCGGCGATCCGGCGGCCGGGCGGCGGCACTTCTGCGCCTTGCTGCCGTGACCGTGGGTCGTACGGACACCGCGCTCGGCGCCTTTTATAGACGGCTCTCAGCGCGCATCGGCAAGGCCAAGGCCGTGACCGCCACGGCCCGCAAGATCGCTCTGTTCTACAATGCTGTGCGATACGGAATGGACTATGTCGATCCCGGGGCCTCGTCCTACGAGACGCGTTACCGAACGCGAGTAGTCAACAATTTGCATCGGCGTGCCAAAGCATTCGGCTTTGTTCTCCAGCCCTTGGAGCCGAAAGTCGGTGCTGCCGTTTCTTAGGAATCGTTCTCCAGCGTCAGTTCGCCGATCTTGGCGTGCAGCGACTTCACGTCAATGGCTGCTTGCTCCGCTCCGGAGCCGCCGCCGGGACCGAACGCATCGGCGGCCTTGCTTTCAAGCGGAGCCTTTCCACGCTGTGATCTGATTGGGGTGGACGTCGAACTGCTCGGCAAGCTGAGCCAGCGTTCGATCGCCCTTCACGGCGGCGAGCGCCACCTTCGCCTTGAAGGCCGGTGTGTGGTTCCGGCGTGTTCTTCTGCTCATTGTCGCTCCTGATTCGCAGGCACAGCGTGCCCGCTGTCAGGCAGAAACTCCACTTATCGCCCTGTGCAGAATTCCGGGGCCGGCTCTACCTGCGGGATGCCACAGTCGATCCTCGCGGGCGACGACAAAAGCGTGGCAGAGACCTTGTGGAGAGAATCTGGGGCATCTCTGAAGGGCAATGGCGAGCAGCGCAGCGCGAGCCGATACTGAGAGTACTGCCCACCCCTCATATGGGGCGTTTTGAGTCAAGGCTGTTGCGGGAGAATGGGTCAGGGTTTTGCTCTGGGAGGGCGGCGCGCGGAGCCATGCGTAGCGCAGCGCGGCGACGGGCCCCAAGCGAGGATTGGCTTCCGACGATTGCAGCAAATCACTGCATCACCTCATATCCGGTCGGATCGTGTAATCCGTACCCACATTCCGCATGCTTGCGGTGAGGAAGCCGAGGGGGATGAGACCCATCTACAAAACGGTTTGGTTGGCCCTTGGGTGGCACGGTCATCATCCATCCTCAGGGGACCGCAGCTAAGCTGCTGGCCGCACTGACTGCGAGGTTCGGTTCTAAGCCTTCATCGTCGCCTGGTCCGGAACGATCCCGGTGGAGAGATAACGCCACAGTGCCACGATCAGCTTGCGAGCCAGCGCGACGATGGCGATGCGCCTGGCACGCTTGCCGGCGTTGGCGGTGCGGGTACGGAACCATTGGCTGAGCGCGCTGTCCGGCTGATGACGAAGCCAGAGCCAGGCCAGTTCGATCGCCTTCAGACGAGCGCGATGATTGCCTGCTTTGCTGATGCCCTGCTCGAGATCAATGCCGCCGCTCTTCCACGGACTGGGCGCCAAGCCGCAATAGGCGGCGACCTCGCGTCGGTTGCGGAAGTCCTTGTAGAACAGCTCGTTCACCAGCGTTGCACTGAAGGCCGGGCCAAGCGCCTTGAGCCGTTGCAAGAGTTGGCGCCGTTCGCTCATCGCAGCAGGGACCGCAGAAGCCTGCGCAGCGTGTGCCTGCTCCAGCGCCGCAATTTGCTCCCGCACCAGCATCAGGCGCGCATACTCGCGTTGGACCTCGGCCAGAAGATGCGGCGGCAGCGGCTGCCCCTGCCAGTCCCGCTGCTGCTCCAGCCAGGCGAGCCAGTTCCGCCGTCGCGGAGTATCGACAGCCATTCCCAACAGGCGCAGCAACGCCTTGATCCGGTTGCTATGGGCCGTCTGCTCCTTGACCAGACGATCGCGCTCGCGGCTCGCGCGCCGCGCATCCTCTTCCGCCACGCTCGGGACGCGTACGATCCGGACCACCCGCGGCTCGCCCCGCAAATAGGCCATCAAGGTGCGCAGCATCAGTTCGCCGTCGATCCGGTCCGTCTTCGCCCGACGCGATCGCTGCTCCACCGCAATGCTGGCCGCATCGAACACGAAGTTGGTGATCCCGGCCGCCTGCAGCAGCCGGTGCAGCCAAAAGCCGTCATAACCGGCCTCGTAGCAGCTCACCACACCTGGCGCCCACCCCAGCTTCTCGGCCGCCCGAGCCCTGACCTTCTCGATCAGGCCCAGTAGCCCGGCGTGATCGCCTCCCTCCAGCTTGTGGCGCGAGAGCCGGTCGCGATCCGGACTGTGCAGCGTCACCAACCAGGTCTTCTGACTCAGTTCGATCGCAACAAAAATTGTGCCACTATGCCCGGCGGTGGGCGTGCTCTCGGTCGATGCTTGCATCAGACTCTCCGATGGTTCGAGTGTGGTAACCCAAACCTACCGGATAGGGCTCGCTCACCGCCCCATGGAATCTACAGCTTCAGTTCGATGTGAGGAGCAGTCTAAATTTACCGGCGGCTCCGCGAGATCATCCTGATCGCGGGCAAGATCGTGGTCGACGAGACCACGGCACCGGTGCTTGATCCCGCACCAAGAAGGGCTTCTTTGGGGGGATCACGCGGCGGCGGAGATGCCGATCGTCGGTGAAGATGGCAGGCTTCACCCCGAACTCGTGAGGCGCACTGGCTTTGCCTCTGCCGATGCTTCAAGTTGATGATCTCGTCGAATCCCGTTCGGAAGAGGTCGCTCGATCCTGCCATCCTCTGCGCTTGGACCAATTTTCTGTCCGCTGGTGCGGATGCGACCCGACAGATCGCGCACAATTCCTATAGCGAGTCCAAGAAGCAGCCCTGCAACGATCGCTACTCCGAGCACGATTCTAGCTTTTGGCCAGCTAGCCCTCAAAGGAGGCGACGCTCCGGTGACGAGACTCGCCTCAAACACCGGCGGGGTTTGTTGTTGGGCCGCTTCTGCCTTGCGCAGCACGTGGCGAAAATTATCATAGGCGTTCTTTGATGATTCAACAGCAGCGGCCAATCTATCGCGAGTATCAGCGGAATCAGCTGTATCTTTCGTCTTGTTCCTATCGTACTCCTTCAACGCCGTTTCTGCGGCCAATGCTTGAGTGCTCAACTCGTTCAGTCGATCCGCAGCCCATTTCTCGTCTTGCAGGCTTGTCTTGTCCATTTGATGAGTAATGTATTTTTCCACAACGGCGTTTAGGATCTGCGCCGCCCGATCCGGATTTCTGGAATCAAAAGTAATATCGACAAGATATGTAGGGCCGACGCGCTTGACCGAAAGCTTACGTTCGAACGGTTCAACGGCATAGCGGGCGGCGTTAGCCTCCGTCTTCGGCTTACTCCAGCCGAGCAGCCCGGAAATCATGCCGCTACCTTGGCCCGTCGCAAATTCCGGGTCTTGAGCGAGGCCGAGCTTCTCGATCACGGCGTTAGCGATGCTCTCAGACTTTATGATTGCGATCTGACTTTCCACGACCGTCGACAGCGCCGCAGCGTCCGCGAAGGTCAGTTTCGAGTTTACGAGGAGTTGCGCCTTGGCGGTGAACGTCGGTACCACGATGATGAGGTACAGGATGGCAATGCCAAGCCCCGCCAAACACGTCAGCAGCATGATCAGTAGATGTCGTCGGATGAAGGCCAGCACTGCTAGCACGTCTGCTAGTGAGAAGGCTGGCCCCGGGCGAAATTCAGGCGGCATACTGTCTCGACTTACCCAATTCTCTGTGCTGTTGGTCTGGAGCATTTTTATTGCCACTGCTGATAGTTGAGGCTCCGGGACGATGCTCGAGTCGTGTGCGGAGAAGTTCGGTTGGCGAAAGATGCTGGAGCCGCATCGATAGGCATTGCAACTAACCTTTTTGGCATGAGGTGCTTGGCCGGGTGACGCTGTGCAAAGCAGGACCAAGCAACAATGGACCATCGCTGCCAGAAACCGCCATCGATGCCGACGACCCGAACCAGGACATTGAACAACGGCGGAAGCTCATCGATATTGTATGGCGTATGAAGCGTCCCAGTCGGGTCACCCGTGGGTCGTGTCTGGTGACAGGCTTGAAATTGTCGCCTTCCTCCCTCGCGGTCATTGATCTGAAGTTCAGCAGGCGAATGGGCTCGTTGTTGAAGCCGTGCCGCTTCTGCTGAAACAGCACCGCCCGCGGGCATCGAGCTTGATTGCGATCGGAACGATGATGAACAGGGGGCTGACGACAACGAGTCCAGCGACTGCGGCGACGATGTCGAATGCTTGGTTGAAGGGGGTGAGAGGGGACTGGAAGAGTCGCATCGTCATCATGTTGCCGGTCCGGTGGCGAGCTCCCGACCAGCCGATGGTAGAGGACGGCTGCGGAATAAGCCGCAAAGGCGACGAGCACAAATTGGGCGCTTGCTGCCAACGCCAGCAGCGCGGCCATTCGATTCGTGCCGGCGCCGGCTGGAATCGTCCTGCCCGCCATCGAATGTGCCGGAAGCTTGGTAGAGGCCGGCGAATTGGTAAAGGACGCATAACTCACCGGTCACTCCCAGCCAGCCATTTCGCTTTCCGGCCGAACAGTAGCATTCGAGTCACTGGGTGGAATTGGATACGACGGAGTAACTACGATGGAGGATTGAGCCTGGGCCCTGCGGGCCTAAATTGTCCAATCATCCGAAGGGGCTCCGACGGTAGCGGTTCCGCTCTACCTTCCGCGGACAGACTTGAAGTTCACTGAGAACAACCGCGTCCGGAGAGAGCTGCCGCCATGCCCCGAACTCCATGCCGCGCAATCGGAGCCATGTCGATGTGTTTGGCAGCAGCTGCGCTCGTTGGATTAAATGGATCCTGGTGCCTGCCGGCCTGGCAATTTCCGCTCAAGCGAAAGCCGAGTACCGAGTAAACGTTGGAGATGTCTTGGAGGTCGCGGTGGCAGGTCGCGGTATCGCGCTCCCGTCCAGATGGATGGCAACATTTCATTACCGCTGGTTGGAACTCTGCCAGCATCGGGCCTGCCCCTGCCGGAGATCCGAGCTAAAATCGGCGCAGCACTGAAAAGCAAGATCTTTCGACAGAGGACTGCGGACGGTCGCGAGGTCGTGATCGTGATCGACGCAGATGAGGTCACGGCAACCATCGCGGAATACAGGCCCGTTTACGTGAATGGGGACGTGTCGAAGCCGGGTGAGTACCCTTATCGTCCAGCCAGCACGGTGCGCCAACTTGTCGCCATGGCAGGCGGCTACGACATCATGCGCATCAGAATGAACAACCCGTATCTCGAGTCTGCCGACTTGAGGAGTGAATACGGGTCGCTCTGGACTGAGTTCGCCAAAGGACAGGCGCGTATGTGGCGTATCAAGAACGAGCTCGGAGAGGGGCGCAGATCAATCCAATGCAGCGCTTGGCCTTCACGTCGCCTCCCAGGAAGCCATCCCCCTCGTCATGCTGGTTGGTCAGGTCGAGACACGGCCGAGCTGAACCGTGACGCTGTGCAGGAGATCGACACGACGCGGGCATTCGGCGGCCTGATCAAATGGTCGACCCGGATCGATTCAGCCGCGAAGGCGCCCGAGATGATGGCGCGCGCGTTTTCGACGGCGCTTGGCGGCACACCCGGTCCGGTCGTGGTCGAGCTTCCCTGGGACGTGCTCGAGATGGAGGCCGCTCAACTTTCCGCCCGGGTTCACGGTGTCGCGCGGGCCGAGCCCAGCCGGGCTGCAATGGAGCAGGCGGCCGACCTGGTCGGCAAAGCCGAGCGGCGGAGGTACCTCGCCCGAAAGAGCGGGCGTTGCGATATCCACCTTTGCGCTCCCGTAGCGTATGGGAGAAATGCCATGGATCAAGCGTCTGTTGGTGATTTCAGCAGGCTGTGGGTTTGAGTGGACCCCCTTGGTGAGGAGTACCGGCTTCCAAGATGGAAGAGCGGCCGTTCTTTGTTTCATCACGCAACCCTTGGCTGCTGCTGTGGTTGCTAACTTCCGGACCTCTTCGCCCAAAAATCGTGGCCTATCCCCCGCGGCCTATGCCGCCCACCTCACCGCAACGGACGATCGGCTGCGCAACCCCGACCAGCTTCGCCGATCGTCCGTTGCTCCACCCGCGCCACTTGGCGTACAAAACCCCGAGACTCTAACCGCCGCCGGATGAAAGTTCGGTGGCAGGTCAGTCTCCCTCCAGGCGATGTAGAGACGAACGATGTGTGGAACCGCCGCGTTCGCGGACCACGTTATATTCTCCTTCTTGCGAAGGAGGTCGCATCGCGTCGAAAGATGCGATGCGGGTGGATGCTCCCGAACTCAACCTGATCTCATCAGGCTATGTTGCGCGCAGCATCCGTTAGACTAGTCCAACCACGGCCGTGCCAGAAACTGCCATAGTGGACTTGCGATCGAGATCAAGCGGGACCACAAGTCGTGTCGCGGGATCGGCATTGCCAGATTCGGTTTAGCTTTTTGACTCATGCCAGCCGACTGGCGAGCGGTGATGGACTTGAACGGGCCTATCCGGATTATTTTTCCAACGCCCCGGATCCCAAAGCGAGCCCATACCATCGCGCAGGGCAGGGGGTCGAACCAGTCGAACCAGGCGAATTCCCGGACGCCATAGAATGATCGCCACCAATGTCTGACCGAGAGTTCGCGATGCAAGAGGTCGTGTATGCTGGTTATGCAATCAAGGGGCTCGACAACAAACACTCGCCCATCGACCTGTGGAGATCTCCGCACGGACTGACCTGTTAGATCCCGATAAAGCGCTCTCGCGACGTCAATTCTCTCGCTATCCTCGAACAATCGAAACTGAGCGCCGATGCGCGGGTTGAAGTCGAGGAGCTTGTATTGACCATCTCGTTTATCGAAACGATAGTCGATGTCCATTATTCCCGCATAGGAAACCGCTTCGACGAGAGCCTCGGCCTGTTGAAGGAGCGCGGGGTTAGTGACAGATCTACCCAACGTTGCAGAGCCGAAGCCGGACGGATAGGAGCGCAGCTTTCTGCCAGTAAAGCCGGCCAGGCACTTCGAGTTCGCGTTGCAATATCCGTTAAAAAGCCAATCCTCGCCATCATGAATATATTCCTGGATCAGCAGGTTAGAAGGAACCTGTGCTTCCGACCGGCGGTAGAGATCTAGGAGTGCCCGAGGGGAGGGAACGATGGACGGTTTGATCTTTGAATTGAGCCATGGCTTCGATGGCTTCACCACAACCGGGAAGGCTGCAGTCTCAATAAACTCGTAGACCTCTGAAATCGTGCCTGGCGATATTGCTCGAGGGCACGGTACCCCGAGCTGCTTGCACAGTGTGTGCAGCCGTGATTTGTCGACCAAGCTCCGTGGAATGTCCGATCGCAGCTTTGGAAACAAGAACCACTGCCGCAATGTGAGAGCCTCTTCGGCGATCAAGATCGCGCCGGCGTCATCCGTTGGAATGAGGACCGTCGGCAATTTCAGCTGTCGTCCAATCTTTTCCAGTTCTTCGAGCAGCCGCGATCTCGCCAAGTCGCGGGCGTCCCAGACGAATGTTCCTGTCAGATATTTAGAATGCGCGGTCGGCGCGTGATGATCCTCAATAACCGAAAATACCGGAGCCCCAAGCATCCCCAGGCTTCGAATTATGCCGAGGCCACCATGATGCAAGGCATAGTGTCCGGTCTTCAGGACGAGTACCGGGAACGGCGACAACCCTTCGTTGGCACTCGCCATTTACCTCAACAAGCGGTTCGGTTGCGTGCGGAAGCAAGTCCGGCAGAAACTGACGACCGGGAACGGCTTTGCTGACGAGCAATATCGCTGGAGATGCGCCGGGCTGCGTAGTCAGTGCCGCATAAGAACCGCATCACGGGTCCGAAATTGTACGCACTGGCTATGCCAGCGAAATAAAGGCCCGGGATCGAGGACTCGAAACTGGGCGACAGGGACGGAGCCTCTTGCACGCAGCGCAACTCGGATATCAGCCTCGGACCTAGAAATGGAAGTGATCCAACGTTATAGCGATAGCCGGTCGCGGCAATGACGTGGTCGGCGGTGAGATGGCGGGACGCCCCATCTGGGCCATCGACGCGGAGACCCACTTTGCTGCCTTTCGCTTCGGCCTCTCGCACGCCGTGACCGAGCAGTATCGGTACACGGCCCACGACTCGCTCTTTAAGCCACCACGAACCCGATGGGCCAAGCACCTCTAGGCGCGTCCCACGACGTTCCCCGTAGGTCCGCACCACATCGACGCGTATTTGCTCGGGCAGATGATAGAACGCCGTCGGAGCAGCAGCGCAAAGCCATACTTTAAGCCCATTTCCCATCGGCGACGCTGGCCGGCGCAGCCGTTGCCATAACGATCGTGGCCCGGGTGTTGGGACACCATGCCACTCGATTGATCCGCGCCGCACGAGCAACGTTACCTTCGCTTGCGCCTCGTTCAGGAGAGCCGCCGTCTCGAGCGCGGATTGACCGCTGCCAATGACGAGGACTTCGCGCCCCGTGAATCTGTCTAAATGGTGGTGGTCGCTGCTGTGCGACAGCAATTCTGCAGGCAATTTCGCCAGTTCAGCGGGGATATATTCGGCATGCGACAAGCCAGTTGCGACGACGACCTTTTTGGCTCTTACTTCTTCACCCGTGGCCAGTCGCAATCGAAATCCGTGGGTTTGTCGATCCAGCATGGTGACTAATACATCTTCAACCATGGGGACGAGCCGCTGCTGAAATGACACGGCGTATCGCGTAAATGTTTCGAGTGACACGCGTGCATCCTCATAGGGCAGCGCTTCCTCGTTGCAGAACTGCTGCAGAGTGCAACGCCCGATCGGATCCGCGAGGTTCGAAGCGAATCCTTCAGACTTGAGGAACATGCCTGCCGGCATTTGCGTCCGCCAGCGATGCATTGGCGAGCCAAAAATACGGAACTCCACGCCGCGAGATCGCAAGTAAGCCGCGGTTGAGACGCCAAATGGCCCCGCACCGATGACCGCCACCGGAAGAATGACTTCGCGCATGACTTCCTCTTCTGTTACAGCAGTCTTGGAACTGCCGACGTCACTTTGAGCAAGTGTACACGAAAGGATTGAGGTAAAAATCGCCGATCGAGCTCATCGAGAGCTGAGTGGCGGCGAATTGTGGGTACTCCGCAAGGCAATCGCGGGAGACCGCTTGCGATGTCTCAGCGCTTTGCTAGTTGGAGATGTCATGCTCGCCCAAGCGGCCTCAGTCAGTTGGGGGCCACTTGCATGTCGACTCTGGATGCCGTGGACGGCCCCTCCACGGGCACGAGAGCGCCAAGGAGAGGACGCCGTGTGAGGCTCCCACGATCCGGATGCCGTCAATTTCGACGATCGGTCTGGGTATCGCTAAGTCGGTCTTCCACGTGCACGGGTTGTGCAGGCGGCCAGCAAGGGCAGGTAAGGTCCTGCCAAGCGCCTGGACGTCGACGAAAGTGTCGCAGCATTGCTCCGCGAAGAATCGTTCGCGCGACTTAAGTCGTCTCCGGGGCCCTGCGCCTACTTGTAGAGCCGTGCCGCCGCGCGAGTCCCTCGGTCCACGCCCTTGCGGAGTAGACCGTCGATAGGGGGTACCGCGACGTGACTAGACTGGGGGACCAGGGGAGCCGGCTCGTTGATCTGCTCCATTTCGGAGATCACCTCGAGGGGCTTCGCGATCCCTCTGCCCGGATCGACGAGCGCGCGACCGCTTGCCGCTCGTACCAGCGACCCATGGTTCATTCCCCAAATCGCCGCTTGCGTCCGGTTCTGGACCCGGATCTTGCGCAGGATCGCCTTGACGTGGACCTTCACGGTAGCCTCGGCGATATCGATCTTTCGGGCAATGCACTTGTTGGAGTCGCCCTCGATAAGGCAGGATAGAATTGCCTTCTCGCGCGGCGAGAGCTGCGGCGAGATCGTGTCCTCCGACGTGACGAGGATCGCGTGCTCGTTCTCGCTGAGCGGCGCCGTTTCGCATTCGCGATTGCCGTCAAGAGCGAACGAAAGAAATGCCGGCGGGAAGACGGTCTCGCCCATCGTGACGAGCTCAACGGACTTGATGAAAGCATCGCACGAAATGACGTTAACGAAGTAGCCGTTCGCGCCTGCACGAAATGCAGAAGCAAGTTCGGCCGGCCGATAGTTGTCCGAGACGATCGCGACGCGCGCGTCCGGATATCGATTTTTCACATATCCGATTTGTTCTCTCGCGAGATCGAAATCATCGCCGGTGTGGACGATGAGAAACATCAGTTGCTCTTCTTGAAGTGAGCCTGGCAATTCCGCGGGGCTCGACGCCGATGCGGCAATACGAAAATTTGCCGCGTGCAATATTTTAGCAATACCTTCTCTAATCAGAACGTTCTTTCCAATAAGGACCGTTCCGTAAGATTGCCGCCTCCTCATTTTACCCTCCAGCCTACGCAATGACACAACAGCGACGGACGGTTGAACTCAATTTGGTCTTTCGACGAACGAATCGTTGTTGTTAAATTGGTCGTTCTCCCTCAGCGTGTAGTCTTCAAAAATGTCGAGTTACTTCGATCGTGATCCTCCTCTTTTGTCATTCGCCGAACGTTGTCGGCGATCACTCCAGATTGCTTAAGTATTTATGAATGTTAGAGGCGAATTTCCAATCGCCCTATATATCGTTGGTTATAGGAACGGGCTTACATATATCCGTACGATTACGATGCGTGAAAACCCCTTCTGGCACAGTCTCTGCGCGAATAAGGTCGCGATGTTGATTCAACGTTGAAGAACTTGTCGGGGTTTTTGTTCGTCGATGCCACGTCTGCGCGAACACATTCTCCAAGCGAGTTAACGGCGCGGTGCACATCGAACGTTGAGGAAATGTCGAAGGTGTGCGGCCGTAAGATTTCGCCGTTAACCAGGCTCGTCCGCAACGGAGGCGGGCGCGCGAGGGCTGATTACCGGATTCTTACGGGGCGTTCGCCTCGCCGAATTGCCGTGTGAGAGTCGGGAAGCGAGCAGACCGGTACGCCTGTTAACCTTTAAGTATTGCTTGTGTTATTGGTAATTTCGAATGATTCTATCGCTAACAGTGAAATAGTGACGGGGACACAGAGTTTATCTTTTGGGGGCGACGCGCTGAGGAGCGCCCAATGCGACGTACCAGTGTAGTCATTGCAGACCGGCATCCGGTGGTTTTGCAGGGACTGAGCAACGTGCTCGGTGCCGTAGCCGATTTCAATATTGTCGCATCTTGTAGCGACGCCACGAGCTGCATCGAAGCGATCCGGAACTTGGCGCCCGATATCGCGGTTGTCGATCCCGCAATGCCTGATCTCGGCGCGCTGAGAATTCTTTCGACCGTCAGTTCAGAGAATCGTTCAACGCACGTGGTATTTTTCGCCGCGAGTGAAGATTGCGAACTGATACTCGCGGCGACGCCCATGACCTGTAGTATCATCCTGAAGGACACGGAGCCTGAAGTGCTGGTGCAGTCCTTGCGGCACGTCGCCAATAATCACAGCCTGCTACCGGCCGCCCCATCCGAGTCGATCGTGTCGCAGGGCACGAATTCGGATAGCGCGCTGACCGCGCTGACGGACCGCGAGCGTCAGATCATGCGTCTGGTCTCCGAAGGGCTGTCGAACAAGGAGATCGGGCGGCGATTGAACATAGCCGACGGCACCATCAAGGTGCACCTGCACAACATCTTTCAAAAGCTTGAAATCAGCAATCGGACGGTGCTCGCGGCGCTCGTCATTTCGCAACATGAGCGCGCGACCATCCCGCGGGAGAAGGCCCGCATTCCGGATTGAGTCCGGCAAGTGGAGGGCGCTGAGAAGATATTCACGCGCCACCATTTTATGGGCCGACGCTCCCACAGCGATGGGCAGGCGGCCTCTTATGGGCGCGCCGGCCCCAGCCGGAAAGAACCCGGTAGGTCTGCTTGATCATCTGCGCGATCGGGCTCGACTGGCGGGGAACGAGACGCCAGGTGTCGCCGTGCGCCGAGGTGATTGGTGCGGGCGCCGCTTGATTGGCGAGGTCAATGTCCGGGAAGCTTAGTGAGGTAGTCCGTCGGGGCAGGCGGCTGATCCAAAATCGCAACCAAAGTATCAGCAGGGAAGTGTATTTATTCGTCATCTGCAGCACTGGTCCATCGCGGTTTGTCCGTTGTCTGGTAAAACGAAGTCGCGGGCGATAGCGAGCGGCTCCAGATGCGATCGCAGAGATGTGCCGACCGGACGTGGGCACATCTGGAGCGGCGGCCCTGGCCCTCCCTGCTGCCCCCTATGGTCAGGGCCGTTTCTCCACAGATGACCTGCCAACGTGACTAAACACTGTGGCCGAGCCGCAAGCACGCGGGCGGGCGCATCTTGATGTCCCTTCAGTTTCACCGGGCCGTCGCGGACATGGAAATTTGGAGCGCGACCGGCGACGGCTTTTCCTTTGTGATCACGTATGAGAGCCCTGCTGGTTCCGGCTTTCATGGACGTGCCGGCTATGTGGCGTCATGTCGCCCGCTCTATCAGAGTAACAGCGCGATCAAGATCGGCGGTTCGGCGTTCGCAACTTTCACGGAAGCCGAGGAGGCCTGCAACACGATGCTTGAGCATCTGAAGGGGCCGCGCTGGAATGAAATGCACGGCCTGCAGTCAGGCGACGTCGACTTCGATGCCTGAGTTTCGGCGGTCAGGCGGTGTTACCGGCGTCGACCGTCACCACGGTCCCGGTGATGTTCCGGCCGCCTTCGCCGAGCAGATATTCGACCATTGAAGCGACGTCGTCGGCCTCGGGCAGGCGGCGCAATGCGCTGCGGCCAGTAATGCGGCGACGGCCTTCGTCGTTCAGGGATCTGGTCAATTCGGTGTCGATGAAGCCGGGCGCGATCGCGTTCACGGTGATGCCGACCCTTCCGACCTCTCGGGCCAGCGAACGGGTGAAGCCGGCGACCGCGGCCTTGGACGCGGCATACACGGACAGGCCGCTGTAGCCGGTCGAGGCGACGATAGAGGAAATGTTGACGATCCGCCCCGCACCGTCGGCCATCATATGGCGCGCCACGTATTTGGTCAGGATGATCGGCGCCAATACGTTCATGCGAATCAAGGCCTCGATTTCGGAATTGTGCATGGTCGCCAGCAACCCATCAGCGCCTATCCCGGCATTGTTGACGAGGCCGTAGATCGTGCCGAATTCGTCGCGCACCGATTTTGCGAAGACTGGGATCGCATCAGTCGCCGCAAGGTCGCAGGCGCGGAAATGCAGGCGCCGTTGTGCCTGGCGGATTGCGGCCGCGAGCTCCCGGCTTTCGCGGCGCGCTACCGCGACCACATTGTAGTCGCCCGATGCGGCGAGCCTGCGCGCAATGGCAAGACCGATACCGCGGCTGCCGCCGGTGACGAGGACGTTACGCATCGGTGCGTGCCAGTTTCCCTGCTGCCGTAACGTCAAGCCGCTCGACGAAGCGGATCACTGCAGGCACCTTCCATACCATCAGGCAGTCCTTGCACTGGCTGAGAATTTCCTTGCGGATCGTCTCGTGGCGTTCCCGATCGGTGCCGTCGGCGAGGACGACGTCGGCGACCACAATGGCGCCGGTGATCGGGCTCCTGCGCGATCGCGCGCGCGACATCTGGACGGAGGCGTGCCGGTTGATCACCGCTTCCACCTCCTCCGGATGCACCTTCAGCCCGCCGATGTTGATGATGCCACCTCGCCGGCCGACGAAATGGTATCGTTCGCCGCGCAGCTCAACAATATCGCCGGTATCGACGTAGCCGTCGGCGTCGGTGAGCGGCGGCGCATCGGCGCCGACATAAGCGCGCGCAGTTCGCTTGGAACGGATCCGCAGCGAGCCGTCGACCACCTTCATCTCAACGCCGCCGCGATTCGGTCCGATCAGGTGGGCAGGAAAACCCTCGCGCCCGTCGTCCACACTGAAACCGACGCCAGCCTCGGTCGAGGCATAGGCGTGGCCGATCGACGCATGCGGAAATGCCCGAGCCAGGCCGTCGAGCACTGCCTGGTCAGCGATTTCGCCCGAAAGGCGGACATAACGCGGCGAGAAGTCCGCGGCCGCGCCGCTCATCAGGAGCTTGCGCCAGTGCGACGGCGTTCCGGAGATGTGGGTGACGCCGCCCGTGCGCAGCCGCGCCACATGGGCTGCGATAGCTTCCCCGGGCTCCGAAAGCACCATGGATCCGCCGCCGATCAAGGCGCGCAGGAAGATTTGCAGGCCACCGTAGCGACGGATGTCGTAGAACGTCGCCCAGGTTGCGTTCCGGTCGCGCGCAGGCCCGTCGGCGATGATCGCACCGGCGAGCCCATCGAGCGTATGCCGAACGATCTTCGGCAGCCCTGACGTCCCCGAGGTCAGCATCAGCCACTCGGTCGCCCCGTCGACCTTCCATCCCACGGTCCTCAGTTCGGGCAGGTCGATGCCGATGACGATGTACTTGCCGGCACTACATCGCTGTAACGGCCGATCGGTGACGATGGTGTCGATCTCGGCCTGCTCGAGCAGGACCTGCAGGCGATTCCAATCGAGGTCGGGCGGGCATAGAAGCATGCGGCGGGCGACGCCATCGAGCTCGATCATTGCAAGCGCGGACAGCAGCTGTCCCGACGTCGCGAGCAGCACCGAGCGGCCGGACAGCTCGCAGGATCTGCCAGTCAGGCAGCTGTACTGGACAATGTCGGTCAGCGATACGCTGTGCCGGGCATCGGAAATCGTGCGGTCCTTCAGCTCCGGGCCAAGATATTGGCGCAGTGCGAAGATGTCAGGCGGGGACATTCTCGTAGGCTCTGACGAACTCACCGAGCGTTGACGGGAAGGCCGCGTCCTCGGCGACAGTGAAGGGATCAATACCGAGCTCGTCCTCAAGTCGCGCAACCAGGATTGCGAATGCCAGCGAATCGAACCCGGTTTCGTTGAGCGGCAGATCGTCCTCAAGCGGCGGAAGCGTGACCTTCTGTTCCTCGGCGATCTGCTTCATCGCGGAAAAGATCTTCGACTTGACCGACATGGTACACCTCACATTTCGGCTTTCCGGGCCGATGTTAGAGCCTGATTTCGCCTTCAACGATGCGCGCATAGACGGCCCGGTCGATCGAACGATAGTCGCCGGTCGCTGGATCGCGCAGGAACAGCGGATCGTCCACGACCGAAGGATCGAATCCCTCGCGGATCAGCCCCTGCTTTTTCTGCTTAAAGGTGTCGGTCGACTCTAGCGCCCGGCACAACCTGACGAAGGCTGGAACTGCATAGGACGGAAGCCGTTGCGAAAGGTATTTCGTGAACATCCCGAAATCGAAACCTCGGTCCACCACCAAAGCCGCCATGCCCGCGCGGCCGTCGGCTCCGGCGACGGCAACTCCATAGGTCGAGGCGTCGAGAACGCCGGGGCAGTCCCTTATTGCGTCGTTCACTTCGCTGGTAGCGACGTTCTCGCCCTTCCATCGGAAGGTGTCGCCGACGCGGTCGACGAAGTGCAAGTAGCCCTGCTGGTCGCGCAGCATCAGGTCACCGGTGCGGAACCAGGCATCGCCCTGGGTAAAGACGTCGCGCAGAATCTTCTTCTCCGTCTCGGCAGGATCGGTGTAGCCCTCGAAAGGAACGCCGGCGCGATCGGCGCCGCCGATGCACCCGACAGCCTCGCCCGTCTCGCCGGGGGCGCAGGCGATGCAGAGCCCGGCGTCGCTGCGCACCGGGCTGCAGCTGTCGGCATCGATCTTGATGATCGAGGCGGGAAAGCGATGCGCCAGCACCGGCGGAATCCGGCCGATCGCGCCGGGTTTTCCTTCGACGTTGAACAGCGAGAAATTGCCTTCCGTTGCGGCGTAGAATTCGAGGATCTGCGGAATCGCGAACCGGCTGGCGAACATCTCCCAGATGTCGCCGCGCAATCCGTTGCCGACAGCCAGCCGCAGCCCGTGCCGCACCTCTCGTTCAGACGCCGGCGTCTTCAGCAAATAGCGGCAGAGCTCGCCAATATACTGGAAGATGGTGCAGTCGAAACGCACGATGTCGTCCCAGAAGCTGCTAGCGGAGAATTTCTCCGCAACCACGACCGAACCGCCCGCGCAGAGCATGCTGCAGGGAGCAGCAACGCCGCCCACGGAGTGGTGGAGCGGCAAGCAATCGTAGAGACGATCGTTGGTGGACGCGTCCGTCAGTCCGGCAAACCATCCGCCCCAGGTGAGAATGCGGCGATGACTGACGTTCGCGGCCTTCGGCAGCCCCGTGGTGCCCGAGGTGTAGATGAGGAGCGCGCGTCCATCGATCGTGACGTCGCCACGCTCGGCGGAGGACAGCGAGCCTGGCTCGAAGGCGGCGAGCGCCGCGTCCAGATCGCGGCCTGGGTCGCCGGTGCCGAGGCTCCAGCTTTGCGGCAGGCGGTGCAGGTACGGACGTGCGGTCTCGAACGCATCCACGCAATCGGCCGCAAGGATGACGTGATCGGCCTGCGCGACGTCGATGCAGTGGGCGAGCGACCGGCCGACCAGCCTGGTATTGATCAGCGCCACCGTCCCGCCGACCCTGCTGATGCCGAGCCAGCAGGCGAGGTAGTCCGGTCGGTTCGGCATCAGCAGACAAACGGTGCGCCCTTCATGAAGGCCGAGGCTGCGCGCCCAGCGCGCATACCGGTTGATCCGGGCGGTGAGTTCTTCATAGGTGAAGGATTGGTCGTCCGAGAGCAGGGCAGGTCGCTTGGGCTGACGCTGTGCCCATTCTTCCACGATGTCGGCGAACAACCGATGCGGCTGCGCTTCGACCCGCGCGGTCAGTGCGAAGGCTTGCAGCCAGGTCTTGGCGGCGGAACGTCTGCGCTGCGGCGCGTCGCGTCCGGTCGCCCGCTGGATCGCGGCTGAATGCAGTTGGGTTGGATCAACATCTGCGCACACCTGCTCGCCAGTAGGCGAGGTCGCGGCCAGGGCCACCGTGCAATCATCGTCGATGCGGCCTGCTTCGTTGTCGAAGCAGAATCTCTGTTCAATCGGCTTCATCCCGACCCGGGTCCGAGCTGGTTGAGGATCATCCGCTCCATCGTCTTCACCGATTGAAAATTTTCGGGCGTGATCTCGAGTTGAGGAAGAATGAGATCGAACTCGGCCTCAACCTTGAGCATCAGCTCGACCATGCCCATCGAGCTCAGCCCGATATCCACCAGCCGCGACTCCGGGTGGACGTCGGCGGTGATCGCGTTCTGCTCGAGGACGCTCCTGACGACGGATAGAACACGGTTCTGAACGTTGACGGTAATGTCATGCATTTCAACGGTCCCTCGCCGTGACCGGGGCGTGATCACAATCGGCCGACGATACCCAACTGCACTTCCGGTCAATAGCTCTGCTTCGGAGGTACCTCGCTCGGGGGTAGAAGCTCCCTGACACCCACTTTTGCGCCAACGACGCAACCAGGGAAGTGGGCTAGTTGTCGATTTTCAGCGGAATCATCTCGCTTGGTGCGCGTCGTCCAACCATGAACCCGAGGCTTTGGCCATGAGTGTGCAGGAAGTCCAGTTCCGCGACATCGCCACGGAAATTGGCCGAGCAGCATCCTCTCCCGACGGCTCCTCGTTCCGGCAGCGGACGGCAAATGTCGCGGAGGTCGCTGCGATGGACGCCGAGGCGGTCGATCGCGAGGCGCGCTTCCCCCGGAAGGCGATCGACGCGGCGCGCAAGGAGAGACTTCTTGGCGCCCAGATTCCGATCGAGTTCGGCGGAGACGGTGCATCCATCTCCGAGGTGACCGATATGTGTTACGCGCTCGGCCGCGCCTGCGCCTCGGTCGGGATGATCTTCGCGATGCATCAGACCAAGATCGCGTGTCTGGTCCGCCACGGCAGGAGCAGCGGCTGGCACGAAAGTCTCATGCGCCGCGTGGCTGCCGAACAGCTGCTGCTGGCATCATCGACCACGGAGGGCCAGAACGGCGGCAACATACGGTTCAGTTCGGCCGCAGTGGAGCGCGCTGGTGCCGAGATTTCGCTGGTGCGCGACGCGACGGTGATTTCGTACGGCGCCGAAGCGGACGGCATCGTCACTGTCGCCCGGCGTTCCGACTCTGCCGCCGGATCCGATCAGGTGCTACTGGCCATCACCCGCGACGACTATACGCTGGAACCCACTCTCGCGTGGGAGACGCTTGGCATGCGTGGGACCTGCAGCGCCGGGTTCAAGCTGAATTTCAGAGGCGCTGCGGACCAGATATTCCCGGTGCCATA
The DNA here is from genome assembly GCF_024199885.1 of Bradyrhizobium sp. CCGUVB23. Lineage (NCBI taxonomy): Bacteria > Pseudomonadati > Pseudomonadota > Alphaproteobacteria > Hyphomicrobiales > Nitrobacteraceae > Bradyrhizobium > Bradyrhizobium sp. CCGUVB23. Next base: position 525,988 of record NZ_JANADQ010000001.1, on the reverse strand, counting down.
CGAAAGGATCCATTCGCAGACAATGACGCCCGTCGCCCATTTGTGCTGGTCCTCGGTCTGGGCGGGAATCGCGGCTGCGGCGGCGGACCGGGCGCAGCGCTTCATCCGCAAGGCCGCCCGCGGGGCGGGCGGCAACATGCCTCCCGGCGCGGCGCATTTCACCGCGGCCAAAATGACGCTGACGAAACTGCGCGCCATCATTGCCGCGAATCTCCAGTTCTATGAAGCTCGGGAACGGGACGAGCGCGCGCTGTCGTCCGTCGACTTCCAGTCTTCGATCAATCTTCTCAAGGTCGAGGCCTCCGAGCTCGCGGTCGCGACCGTCATGCACGCGATGCGCGCCTGCGGTCTGTCCGGTTATCGCAACGATACCGACGTAAGTATCGGCCGCCATTTGCGCGACGTGCTTTCAGCTCCGATCATGATCAACAACGATCGCATCCTCGCCAGCATGGGTACCGCTACGCTGATGAGCGCCGTCCCGGAATCCCTGCGCGATTGATATTTGGTCCTCGAAAGGAAATGGGTCTCGATATGAACGTGGCCATGTATCCCGCAACGCCGGAAGCCGCTTCTCGTCCGTCCGATCCGCTGGACCATCTTACCGATCTGCTGTTCCACGAGATGGGCTCTCCGGGGGTCTATGGTCGCACCGCGCTCTATGAAGACGTCGTAGAGCGGCTCGCGGTGCTGATCTCGCGGCATCGCGAAGCGGACACCGAGGTGATGCGCTTCCCCCCCGTCATGAATCGCGCGCAGCTTGAGAGGTCGGGCTATCTGAAGAGCTTTCCGAACCTCCTGGGTTGCGTCTGCGGCTTGCACGGCACGGATAGCGAGATCCATGCCGCAGTCAGCCGCTTCGAGGCCGGCGGCGACTGGACGCAGTCGCTTTCACCGGCCGACCTCGTGCTGTCGCCGGCAGCCTGCTATCCGGTCTATCCGATCGCAGCGAGCCGCGGTCCCGTACCGGCAAGCGGTTGGCGTTTCGACGTGGCCGCCGATTGCTTCCGCCGCGAGCCCTCGCACCATCTCGACCGGCTGCAGTCCTTCAGGATGCGCGAATTCGTCTGCATCGGCAGCCCCGATCGGGCTTTCACGTTCCGGGAGCGTTGGATCGAGCGGGCTCAGGAGATCGCTCGCGATCTCGGGCTGCCCTTCAGGATCGACTACGCCAGCGATCCGTTCTTCGGCCGGGTCGGCCAGATGATGGCCCTGAGCCAAAAGCAAATGTCGCTGAAATTCGAACTGCTGGTGCCTCTGCGCTCCGAGGAGCAGCCGACTGCCTGCATGAGCTTCAACTATCACCGCGAGCATTTCGGTGCGGCCTGGGGCATCGTGGACGCGGCGGGCGAGCCGACCCATACCGCCTGCGTGGCGTTCGGAATGGACCGTCTCGCGGTCGCCATGTTCCACACGCACGGCGTAAACACCACCCGCTGGCCGACCGCAGTGCGGGACCTGCTCGGTTTCCCGCGAAACGACCAGTAGGCGGCGTCGGAATTGGAGAACGTGCAATGCGCCAGGGACATCCCGAGGTCGCCCGGGATCGAAGAGTCGAAGGACCCTCCTCAATGAGGAGAGAGACCATCGCCATCCACGGCGGCTTCAAGGACGATCCGGTCACCAAGTCCGTTGCCGTGCCGATCTATCAGACCGCCTCGTACGCATTCGACAGCGCTGACCATGGAGCCGCGCTCTTCAATCTTGAAGTGGATGGCTTCCGCTATACGCGAATCGGCAATCCGACCAATGCGGTGCTTGAGAGACGCGTCGCGGCCATGGAAGGAGGCATCGAGGCACTCAGCGTGGCCTGTGGTCAGGCCGCGGTGAACTATGCGGTGGTCAATATCGCGGAGATGGGCACCAACATCGTCTCGGTCCCGCAGCTCTACGGAACCACGCATACGCTGTTCGCGCACATCCTGCCGAGGCAGGGCATTACGGTCCGGTTTTCAGAGGACGACCGGCCGGGGAGCGTAGAAAGACTGATCGACGACGATACGAGGGCGGTGTTCTGCGAGAGCGTCGGAAATCCGGCCGGAAATGTCTGCGACATCGAGGTGATGGCCGACGTCGCGCACCGGCACGGCGTCCCGCTGATCGTCGACAACACGGTGCCGACGCCGATCCTGCTCCGGCCGATCGAATATGGCGCAGACATCGTCGTGGAGTCGCTGACGAAATTCATGGGCGGGCATGGCACCACGCTCGGTGGAATTATCATCGACAGCGGCAGGTTCCCATGGGCGGAGCATCGCCGGCGCTTCCCGATGATGAACGAGCCGGAGAAATCGTACCACGGGCTGGTCTTCACCGAGCGTTACGGGGCCGCTGCCTACATTGCGCGTTGCCGTGCCGTCTCCCAGAGGACCACCGGCGCCGTCCTGGCGCCGATGAACGCTTTCCTGCTGCTCCAGGGCATCGAAACCGTCGCGCTGCGGATCGAGCGGCACGTCGATAATGGCGAGAAGGTCGCGCAGTTCCTGCGCAATAATCGCGCTGTCGGGTGGGTGAATTATGCGGGCTTTCACGACAGCCCCTATTACGCCCTGACGCAGAAATATCTGGGCGGCCGGGCGTGTTCGCTGCTGACTTTTGGCGTGGCCGGCGGCTTCGAGGCGGGCAAGCGGTTCTACGACGCGCTGAAGCTCTGCAAACGGCTGGTCAATATTGGCGACGCGAAATCGCTCGCCTGCCACCCCGCATCGACCACCCATCGGCAAATGTCGCGCGAAGAGCAGGACAAAGCCGGCGTGCGGCCGGAGATGATCAGGCTCAGCGTCGGAATCGAGCACATCGACGACATCATCGCGGATCTCGATCAGGCCCTCTGTGCTGCGAATTGATGTTTCGTCAACCGTGAAGGTATTCGGATGGCTGTTTTAATTGATGTAGATTCGTACGAACACCACCTCTTATCGAGAGGCTCGCGCGGAAGCGATTATGCAAAGGCGTCAGCCGGAAAGCGGGTGGGGGTGGAGTGTCTCGACATCGGGCTCATCAACAACATGTCGGATGCTGCCTTGATGTCGACCGAGCGTCAGCTGTTCGATCTGCTCGATGCGGCGGCCGGACGACTTCTCGTCAGGCTGCATTTCTATACAATGGAAGCGACCCCCCGTTCGGAATGGGGGCGCGATTACGTGCGTCGATACTACCGCGGCATCGACGATCTCCTGAACAGGAGGCTGGATGGGGTGATCGTGACCGGCGCCGAACCCAAAGCCGCCAGCCTGACTGAAGAGCCATATTGGAGCACCTTCGTAGAGATCGCCGACTGGGCGAGGGAGAACACCGTGTCGTCGGTGTTTTCGTGTCTGGCCGTCCATGGGGCCGTCCTGCACTTGGACGGCGTTGCGCGGCACAAGCTGCCTGCCAAGTGCTTCGGTGTCTTCGCTCAAACAAAGAGGAGACATCATTCCTTGATGCAGGATGTTCCGACGACCTTCAGAATACCGCACGCTCGATGGAACGAGGTGCGGGAGGTGGATCTCCTGAACTGCGGATATTCGGTTCTGTCCGGGTCGGCGGAGGCGGGGGTCGACTGCTTCGTCAAGCAGCAGAAGAAGAGCCTTTTCGTCCATTTCCAGGGCCACCCGGAATACGAATCCCTGAGCCTGTTGGGCGAATATAGAAGGGACATGGGTCGCTTCCTCCGGGGAGAGAATGAAGTCTGTCCGACGATACCAAGGGGTTATCTGAACACGGACGCGGAAGAGATACTGATCGCTTTCCGGCAGCAAGCCCTCTCAGATAGACGCCCGGAGCATTTCGCCGACTTTCCAGCCGATCAAGTGACGAAGGACGTGAACAACGTCTGGCACCTGCCGGCCAAGCGCATTTACCGCAACTGGCTATTGTACATGGTGTCGCAGCGGGCCGGACGCTCAAAGCCGTTGGGGGCGCGAGAAGCGGCTCTCTCCGCAGCCGGAGTTCCGGCGCGTCGCAACGGACGCAAGTTGGTTGCCGCTCGATCCGCTCGCCTGGCGCGGTTGCCAAACCTTACCAAGAACAAGACGCGGCTCCATTGTGAATGAGAGTTCGGACCATGATCCGGTGCCGCGAGATAGAAATAGCCGATCTTGATGCCATTGCCGATCTTCTGACACGCGGCTTTCCGATCCGCTCGCGCGACTACTGGATCGACGGACTCCGGCGCCTGTCCGTGCGCGAGACGCCCGACAGTTTCCCGCGCTTCGGCTACATGCTGGAGCATGATCGGACACCCGTCGGCGCCCTGCTGCTGATTCACACCGCACGGAACGATGACGGCCGTGTCTCGATCCGCTGCAATCTTTCCAGCTGGTATGTGGAACCTGCCTTTCGCAGCTATGCGCCGATGCTGACCAAGGTCGCGCAGCGCCACAAGGACGTCACCTACGTCAATATCAGTCCGGCGCAATGGACTTGGCGAGCTATCGAAGCACAGGGATTCCGCAGCTACTGCGGCGGCCTGTTCTTCTCCTTTCCGGCGCTGTCGCGTCCGGTCAGGGATATGCGCGTCGAAGTCGTCCGGCAGGATGCGCAGGCGGTCGACGGCTTGTCCGAAGCTGACGTCGCTCTGCTTGCACGTCACGCAGCCTACGGCTGCCTCAGCTTGGTGTGCCGCGCGGCCGACGGCCGCTGCGATCCCTTCGTCCTGCAGTCGATGCGCATCAAAAGCCGGATCGCGCCTCCAGTAATACAGCTTATCTACTGCCGTGACGTGGCCGATTATGTCGCCTGCGCCGGTGCCATCGGCCGCTTCCTGCTCTGGCGCGGCCGAATCTCCGTCGCTCTCGACGCCAACGGTCGCATGAAGGAGCTCGTCGGCCTCTATAGGGAACGCCGCAAATACTTCATGGGACCGCATTGCCCCCGGCTTGCCGATCTGTCGGATACCGAGCTGGTGATCTACGGACCATAACTCAGTCGTCCCAGAATGGAGGTTCGTCATGGTTCCCAACGCCAAGCCCGTCAGCCATTCGAGGACATGGACATTCTTCCGAGGCGAGTGGCACGAGGGCAATTTGCCGATCATGGGGCCACGCACCCATGGGCTCTGGCTCGCATCGACCATCTTCGATGGCGCGCGCGCCTTTGAAGGCGTCATGCCCGACCTCGATCGTCATTGCGCCCGCGTCAATCAATCTGCTCTCAACTTCGGGCTCAAGCCGATCGTCGATCTCGGCACATGGCTCGGACTGGCGCGTGAAGGTATCGCCCGTTTCGCGGCCAATGCCGAACTCTACATCCGCCCGATGTACTGGCCGCAGAACGGCATCGGCGGCGGCGTGCTGTTCGATCCGGAAACGACCGACTGGTGCCTTTGCATCTACGAATCGCCGATCCCGGCGCCCGTCGGCAGCGCGATTACGCTGTCGCCGTTTCGCAGACCGACCGCCGAATGCGCGCCGGCCGACGTCAAGGCCTCCTGTCTGTACCCGAACAGCTCCCGTGCGCTCAGGGAGGCTGCCTCGCGCGGCTTCCAGAATTGCCTGATGCTGGACATGCTCGGTAACGTTGCGGAATTCGGCAATTCCAACGTGTTCATGACGAAAGCGGGCGTTGTCTATACGCCGGCGCCGAACGGCACGTTCCTGAACGGAATCACGCGGCAACGCGTGATCGACCTTTTGCGTGGTGACGGCATCACGGTGATCGAGGCAACGCTACGCTATTCCGATTTCGTCACTGCGGACGAGATATTTTCGACCGGCAATTTCGCCAAGGTCGCGCCCGTGATCCGGATCGACGACCGGCAACTCATGCCCGGGCGCTTTTTTACGCGTGCGCGAAAGCTCTATTGGGATTTCGCACACGGGGCGAAGCTTGCGGCGTGAGAGCTCCCCGCAGGGCCATTTGATGGCAAGATAGGACTTGCGACCCTCTTCGGGACCAATCAGGATGAGCGCGCTACGGCAAGCAACTTAAAACCGGAAAATGATGATGCGAACACTCTTTCCGCTCTGTGCCGCCCTGGCCTGTTTCTCGGCAGCGATGACTCTGAGCCCGCCCGACGCCAATGCGGTGTTCTGGCGCGGCCTGACCGCGCCAACCAACATCGACTATCACGGATTCTTCATCATCAAGGAGCCTCCGCCGAGCCCGTGCCAGTGGATACGGGTGAGCGGCGGCTACTACGTCCGACAGTGCGTGTACTAATGCGATCCGCTCCCGCATCGAACCTATCGTCCCCCTATGGGGCGGCACGATCGCCTTTGGCGCTGACGTCGGTGTGCAAAAAAGGGTACTCCGGACGTAAGCGTCGGCATGGGGGCCTCCTGAAAAGCATTGTCGTCTCCAACACGCACCCACGCAATTCGCTCGGCACAAAGGTCACGCCCGAGACCACACGGATGCGTCCGGCACTTCCGACCCCAGGGCCCTGGCCGCAAGGCGCAGGTGCCGGGAATGATCGCTCCTGACGTCGATCCGCACGCTTGGCTGACACAGACTCTCGAACGGATCGTCGCTCAGGGCTGGCCGATCTCAGATCGACGCGCTCATGCCCTGGAACTTCAAAACCTGAACGGCTTCAGCTAAACGCTTACTCCGGGTCAGCAGCGTTATGGCGACGGGCAACTTAACTGCAAACAGTGGATCAATTTGTCGAGGGTATCGCCGCCAGCACGCGGACCCGCCTGGTGGCGAGTCCGCGCTGGGTCCTGTGTGGCAGCACGACGCGTCGGAGGCGCAGAGTGACGGGCCCACCAAATCGGTGTGCCTGCCCAATGAACGCGTGCCGCCATCGCCAGACAAAGTCGGCGGCACGGCTCAGTTGGTGCACCGTCCCCGCCCGTTACGTCTTTCAACTGAGGTTTTTGCGGAACAGTGCTTCTGACCTTCGAACGTCAACCTCGAAGCTGGCGATGCGAGGTGCGCCAACGTGATTACCCTGGCCGTTGATCAATTCACGTGAGCCCGGCGCCTCAATTTGCTTGACATTGGAGATGACGTCGATGACCTCCGGCGTTCGTCGGTCGATGTCGCGGCCTGAGGGCGGCGCATCGCTCATTTCCGCACGTGCCAGCGCCCCATGGTTCATTGCCCAAATTGCCGCTTGTGTCCGGTTCTGGACCCGGATCTTGCGCAAGATCGCCTTGACGTGGACCTTCACCGTCGCCTCGGCGATATCGATCTTTCGGGCTATGGTTTTGTTGGAATCGCCTTCGATCAGGCAGCGCAGAATTGATTTCTCCCGCGGCGAGAGCTGCGGCGCGACCGTGTCGTCCGTGGTGACGAAGATCGCCCCCTCGTTTTCATCGTGGATCGCTGCTTTGCTTCCGTGGTCAGTTTTGGTATCGAGAGCGAACGATAGAAATGCCGGCGGGAAGACTGTCCCACCCATCGCCACCAGTTCGATCGATTTGATGAATGCATCGCAGCAGTTGACGTTCACGAAATAGCCGTTGGCGCCCGCCCGAAATGCCAAAGCCAGTTCGGCGGGCCGATCGCGATTGGCCACTATCGCTATGCGTCCACCCGGATGCTGATCCCTCACCAGCCCGATGTGTTCTGCCGCGAGATCGAAATCATCTCCGGCATGGACAATAAGAAACAGCGGCTGGGGCGATTGAAGCGTGCTCGGCAATTCATCCACGCTTGATACCGAAGCCAGGATCCGGAAACGTTCCGCACGCAGGATTTGGGCAATACCTTCCCTGACTAAAATATTCTTCCCAATAAGAACCGTTGCAAAAGATTGACGCCTCATATCACTCTCCCAACTGACGAAGACTGACACTTCGACAGGCGATTCAAAATAGCGAACTGCACGAAAAAAATGGGCTCGGAGGTGAAGTCTTTTCGTTCAATGCTGTCGTCTAAGGTAGAACGCCGCCAAGGAAGGCGCCATCGTGCTGGTTGCTCGCGTCATCCTGTTTGCCTTGATGTGAGCAACACTCATGCCGCCTGAGGGATAAAGACGAGATGCCAGCAACTTGAGACGGCCTTATCGCATGAACACTAGAATCAACGCCATCGTGACCAGCGTGAACGTGCTGGTAACAGTGATGCCCAGGTACAACCGTTCCATTCTTTCCCTCCATCCTTGAAGGCAGACCCCGCTCCGGAGTAGCCGGAGCGGGGACCGACACTGAGACCGGTACGCAATACCCCGGGCTGTCTGGTGTACAGTAAAGTTAATACTGCTTAGCCATCGACGCAAGCGGAATCTGCGGTGCCCTTTCGCCCTCGATCACAAAATCAAAATAGGGGGTAGTCTATATTTCAACTCGGAAACCGGTGCGATCAGGCTCGTACTTTCTGACGCCGCTGTTGGCCGTGGTGCGCAGACTTCGACGCGACAATGGCGAATGAGAGTGGAAGCCGCGCGACAGCGTTGCGGCTCCTCCGTCTTGCTCACAAATCCGGGTATCGATTCGTTGGGCTAGAAGGTCATCCGCCACCGCCGGCGTGCGACTTACGAACCGCCGTTGCTGCTGCGTTTGCGGGCTGGTCGACGATGTGCTCGAGCAGCTTCGGATGGTCACGGTCCGGGTAGTCGCGGCGCACGATCTCGCATCTTGAGCCGTTGGCCTTCTTGGGACGCCCGGCTTGCGCCTTGGGCCGGGTTTTGCCACCGCCGATCTTGATCGAGGCGCTTGGTGTTTTTCCTTGTATTGAATGTGCGGGGTAGATTTCCGCCCCTCGTCCGTATTTGGTCACGTCCGTATTCTCACGGAGAAAAATTCCTGGCGGCATGGATATTTACAATTGGTAGCAAAAACACTATACACGGTTGCCATTTTTTCACGCCCCGCCGGCCAGTGATTTGGGGCAATGTCATTGGTGGAGTGATGTATTCAAGCCATCAGCAAATTTCATCGCCAGAGGTTGTTGAGTTGCGTAAAGAGGCGGGCCTCTGGCTCAAAGAGCTGAGGGAAAGGCGGGGGTTGTCGCAGCGCCAGATGGCTGAGAAGGTGGGCGGGAATTATTACACCTTCATCTCTCAATTGGAGTCAGGGCGCGGCCGGATCCCCCCCGACCGATATTTGGTGTGGGCCGAGGTTTTGGGCGTAGAGCCGAAGGTTTTCGTCAGAAATCTCCTAAGGTGCTACGATCCGGTCACCCATTCGATATTGTTCGGAAAGAGCGACAAGAGGTAGGCCCCAGGGGCATCAACACTTTCGATTGTACTTTCCGGTCCTGGGGGAGCTTGGCCGCATCGACGATGGGCGGTTGTTACGCAGCGAGTTCACCATTGGGCTGAGTACTTTCATGTTGCAGAGTAATCAGGTTCTTACCTTTTTTCGGGCCTACGAGCGAGGCGATTGGAGCCAGCCGGAGCTGGCGGAATTCTACAGGGTGGAAGATGCCCTGACAAAATCCGGAGTTGGGATTTCAACAGATCGTGGGCTCACCGACGAGGGCGAGCCCTGGTTTGTTTTCTTCCGGCAAGACAACGAAGAGGTAATCGTTCACTTTGCCCGCATCGACGGGGAATACGTTGTCGCTTCGAATTTCACCGAAGCAGTACTTCGCGGCCGAAACTTCGAGAGGCTGGTGCGGGAGTTGCTGGATTCCCATCCGTACGTTTTGCCGAAGCAGCATTCGTCGCGATCGACCGTTTTTCTGCATCCCGCCACACTGTTGGCCGCCCTGGTGGTCACGGGCTACGTCAAGAGCAGTGAACTGAATGCGACTGCCGACGACGGCAGCCGGCCGGAGAAGTCGTTCGGGTGGTTCCTCGATCGTCACGATCTTGCGGCGACATATTCCGCAATCGTAATCGCTTCAGTTTGGGATAGCCTGGCGATAGGCGGTTCGGTTAGCAAGCCGTCTGATGATCTCGTGTCACTCGATCATGCACAGCCCGCCCACGGTGAGCACTGTCCACATATTGGACAGGCTGTCGCCGACGACAGCTTGCTGCAAAATTTTCAGGCGTTTCACGGCACGGATGATCGGTCCGTCTTGGCTGCGGCGGCGCTTCATCTTGACGGGCAGGACGCCGTTCACCATTTCAATGAGCCGGCGATTGCCGGCTTGGTGGCCAAGCCGTTTGGTCCCCTTCCCGAGCCATCTCATCACGATAGTGTGGCGGCCTGTTCGGCGCATGACGTAGTCCGTGCCGAGCATGATTTCGATTTGAAGCTGGCGGATTTTCACCCGCAGCAGGGGGACGGCTTCCCGATTGCCGCCGGGGAACAGGCTGAACGAACCGTCACCCACGATCCTGTCAGTTCCTCCGCCCCGTCAAATCTGCCGCCGGACCATCCTGCTCCTGAGCATGTTTCGACGGCGCCGACCACAGCGGTTGCGCATGCGGATACGACCACCACCACTCCTTTGATCCCTAACGTGACAAGTCTGGCTGACGCGACCCAGACGCCGGTGTCGGATCTACAGCCCGAAGTCACGTCGACCGTCGGCCCGTCCGCTCAGGTGAACCAGCCCACAGCGACCGTCGACCCAACCGCGCACGTGAACCAGCTCATAGCGACCGTCGATCCAACCGCTCAGGTGGACCAGCTCGCGACGACCGTTGACCCGACTGCTCAGGTGAACCAGCTCGCGGCGACCGCCGACCCGACCGGTCAGGTGAACCAGGTCACGGAGAGCGTCGACCCGGCTGCTCAGCTGAACCAGCTCGCGGCGACCGTCGACCCGACCGCTCAGGTGAACCAGCTCGCGGCGAGCGTCGACCCGGCTGCTCAGGTGAACCAGGTCGCGGCGACCGCCGACCCGACCACTCAGGTGAGCCAGGTCACGGCGACCGTCGACCCGACTGCTCAGGTGAACCAGGTCGCGGCGACCTGCGACCCGAACGCCCAGGTGAGCCAGGTCGCGGCGACCGGCAACCCAACCGCTCAGGTGAACTACGCCGCAAATGATATGAGCGCCAACACACACGATCTCGACCTATCGGATGGCTCGACGGTCAGCATCGTCGGAATTGATGTGCACCACGCCTCAACTGCTCTGGCGTGAAATCGACCAAGCCTATCAGTCGTTGTTATGAGTTGCCCGCCATGTCGAAACGTCCATCTTTTTTGGCCGACGCGTCCAAGGCTATTCGCCCTGGCTTCGCAACGGCCATTGTTTTTAGCTTCTTCATAAATCTGCTGGCGTTTGTGGGCCCCCTCTACATGCTCCAGGTGTACGATCGGGTTCTGGGCAGTCGAAACATCGGCACGCTGGTTGCGCTGACCATGATCGCGGGCTTTCTCCTGATCGTGTATGCGGCTCTGGAGAAAATCCGATCGTCCGTCCTTGTCAGGCTTGGCCTTCTGTTCGCCGACAAGGCAAAGCGCCCGTTGTTTGATACGGTCCTGCGCGGCACGATTGTTCAGCCGGGTGCAAACCAGGCGCAGGCTTTACGAGACCTCGATACTATTCGCGAGTTCCTGACTGGCACAGGCCTCATCGCGTTCTGCGACGCGCCCTGGGTTCCTGTGTTTGTCGCTGGATGTTTCATTATGCATCCCTGGTTCGGTTATGTGGCCGGCGTGGGGGCATTGCTCATTTTTGCGTTAGCGTTGGCCAACGAGCTATTGACGCGTAATCAATTGAAGGACGCCTCTCGCAATTCGGTCCAGGCCCATTCGTACGCAGCAGCTACGTTCCGGAATGCAGACGTGCTCTATGCCATGGGCATGCTCAAGGGCTTGCGGGACCGTTGGTCCGATCGACATAGTGAAGGCCTGCAATTGCAGGCGGGCGCCAGTGATCGGGCCGGTTTTCTTGTAGCATTCAGCAAGTTCGTTCGTGCGTTTCTTCAGATTGCGATACTCGGAGTTGGTGCGTATTTGACGGTCAACCAGGAGACTTCGGCAGGCGCAATGGTTGCAGCCTCGATCATCATGGGGCGCGCACTTGCCCCGGTCGAAATAGCCGTCGGACAATGGAAGACATTCCTGGCAGCTCGCGCTGCATACGAGCGGATAAGCAATCTCGTGAAAATGCTCCCCGAGGAAGGCGAAAAAATCGCGCTTCGTCCGCCCCAAGGCCTGATCTCTGTCGAGAATATTCTCGTCATCCCCCCCGGCGGAAAGGAGCCCGTTATCCGGGAACTCTCCTTCGCCCTGCAGCCTGGTGAGATCCTGGGAATTATAGGTCCGAGCGCAGCAGGTAAGTCCAGCTTGGCACGAGCGTTGGTTGGGGTGTGGCGACCCGCCGTTGGGAAAGTCAGAATTGACGGATCTGAGTTGGCTCATTGGAATCGCGATCAGCTTGGCCCCTATATCGGATATCTTCCGCAAGACATTGAGTTGTTTTCCGGTACGCTTGCAGAAAACATTTCCCGGTTCGGCGAGCATGACGAGGAGAAGCTGTTTGCTGCGGCCGAAATGGCTGGAGTTCACGAGTTGGTGCAAGGCTTGCCCGATGGTTACAATACCCAGGTAGGCGAAGGCGGACTTGTCCTGTCGGGTGGGCAGCGGCAGCGTATAGGCTTGGCTCGCGCGCTCTATGGAAAGCCACCGATCGTGATACTCGATGAACCAAATGCGAGTCTGGACTCGGAAGGCGAAGCTGCGTTGATGGAGGCGATCGAGGCGCTGAAGCGAGCGCGCTCGACCGTTGTCGTTATATCGCACAAGACCGCGATGCTTGCGGCGGTGGATAAAGTGCTCGTGCTTGCAGCCGGACGGGTGTCGGCGTTCGGCGGTCGCGTTGAGGTGCTTTCTCGATTGATGGGCGGTCCGAAAATCGCTGCGGTCGCCGGTGCTGCAACAGCCGTCCGATAGGTGCGACGATGCAGAAGAACCTCGTTCCGGACTGGAGAGTCCCAGCCATAGCCGGCTACGTCGTCATCGTCGGCACTTTTCTCGTTCTAGGTGGATGGTCTGCCTTTGCTCGGCTGGACAGTGCGATCACCGCCACCGGAGTTGTGTCCGCGCAAACCAACCGCAAGACCGTCCAGCATCTGGAGGGTGGTATCGTTCGCGAAATCCGCATTCGCGAGGGACAACACGTCCAAGCCGGGCAGGTCTTATTCCAACTGGACCTTACGCAGGCAAAGGCTGGATATGAGCTGCAGCGCAACCAGCTGGATTCAGCGATCGCCCAGGAAGCGCGTTTGATCGCCGAACGGGATGGCCAGGACGAAATAGCATTTCCCCAGGAGCTGCTTGATCGCGCCGACGATCCAAACGTCAAGCGGGCAATTGCCGACCAAGTGGCTCAATCTCGCGAGAGGTGCGGCTCTCTCAAGGGTCAGGTCCAAATACTTGACGCCAGGATCGATCAATATCGATCGGAGATCGAGGGCCTAAGGCAGGAGCGAAGCGGAACGGCCAATCAGCTCAAGTATGTAAATGAAGAATTGGTTGACGTCCGTCACTTGTTTGAAAATCAGCTAACCCAGAAAAGTCGATTGATGGCGCTCGAGCGCGAAAGGAGTCGCCTGGAAGGCTTGCTTGGGCGCTCAACTGCGGATGAATCAAAGGCCCGCAACGGCATCGAAGAAGCGCGTCTGCAGATCCGGCAACTTCGCCAAAAGTTCCAGGAGGATGTTGCTAGCTCGATGCTCGAAACGCGACAGAAGATCAATGATCTTCGTGAGAAAGTCAGAGTCGCGCAGGACGTCCTGTCTCGCGTGGACATCGTGTCTCCCAGCACAGGCGTTGCACAAAATCTGCGGGTCTTTACCTCTGGCGGAGTCGTCAAACCGGGTGAGCCCATGGTTGACGTGGTCCCCGAGCACGACGCGCTCATTGTGCAGGCGCACGTGCAACCACAGGATACGGAAAATCTCCAGCCTGGTATGCCCGCGGAAGTCAGGTTCACCTCATTTCAAACGCGTATCCTTCCGATCATTGTGGGGCAGGTCGAGAGTATCTCCCGCGATCGCCTCATCGACGAACAGACCAAGCAACCGTACTTCCTTGCTCAGGTTGTCGTGGATGACATACCCTCGTTCGTAAAGGATCGGTTGTCAGCTGGAATGCCCGCGGATGTGATTTTCCCCACCGGCGAGCGAACGGTTCTTGATTACTTGGTCCGCCCGCTCAAAGACCGTCTGCGAGGCGTCATGCGGGAGAAGTGATCGGAGCAAGCGCCATGAACGCGCAGAGGCTTCGCCTGTGGACGCCGTGTGGCAGGACGCCGGTCGCGGTGACGGGATCACGGTGACAGAGGCAACGCTACGCTATGCCGATTTCGTCACTGCGGACGAGATCTTTTCAACCGGCAATTTCGCCAAGGTCGCGCCGGTGATCCGGATCGACGACCGGCAACTCGTGCCCGGGCGCTTTTATGCGCGTGCACGCAAGCTGTATTGGGATTTCGCGCACGGGGTCAAGCTTGCGGCGTGAGAGCTCCCGCTAACCTTGATGGTGCAGTGCGACGGGGCTTGCGAGCCGCTCTCCCCATCAGGCGAGCGCGCGACTGCAGGCAATTCCAAACCGGAACACGATGATGCGAGCGCTCCTTCCGCTCTGTGCCGCCCTGGCCTGCTTCTCAGCAGCGATGACTCTGGGCTCGTCCAACGCGACTGCGGTGTTCTGACGCGGCCTGACGGCGCCGACCGACATCGACTATCACGGCTACTTCATCATCAAGGAGCCTCTGCCGAGCCCGTGCCAGTGGATACGGGTGAACGCTACTATGTCCGTCAGTGCGTGTACTAAATTAGGCGGATCCTCTCTCGCATCGCGTTACGGCGGCAACTGCGGCGGATTTGTCCGTCAGGCCGCGGGTTAACCAATTTGTTGCCGTGCGCCTATGAAGCGCTATGCCGATCGACTATCATGCCGGACGCAGGCAGTTTGACACGGTAGAGACTTGCTCGGCAGCGCGGGCCTACGGGGCAAATGTGCTGATGGAAAATCGTGCTGGAAGAGCGAAGCCGGTCTCCCGCGACAAGCTCGTTTGGGGGATCATCGCCGCGTTCGCGGGCATCGACGTGCTGTGGGCGTGGTCGGTCGGCATAGCGATCAAACCCGATTTGATGACCCCCCTGGGTTTGGCTGTACTGGTTCTGACAAACTATGTCTATGTCGCGGTAAGGCCGAACCCGAGGATCGCAACTCTCGCCGGCTCCACGGCGCAACTCGTGGCGTTTACAGCGGTATCTTGCGTTCTGATCTATCTCACCGTTGGATCCGACTTTCCACTCACCGACAGATATCTTTCAGCGGCAGATGCGGCCGTCGGATTCGATTGGCTTGCGCTCTTTAACTGGGTCCAGGATCATCCTGGCATCAATCGTGTGCTCGGTTTTGCCTATGGAAGTGGAATAGGGCAGATCGCTGTTCTTCTCCTGCTGCTGAACGTGCTCGGGATGCTGGAGCGCACAGCGGAGTTCGTTTGGCTCTATATACTGACATTGCTGATCACTATTCCAATTGCGTGGCTATTTCCGGCCGAAAGTGCCTGGGTTCATTATGAAGTTACAGATCGAGTATTTGCCTACCATCTTGCGGATTTATCGGCGCTCAGGGCCGGCAAGATGTCGGAGATTGCATTGGGCCGTATGAACGGGCTCGTCACATTCCCGTCCTTCCACACTGCACTCGGCCTCATTCTTATTTATGCGACCCGGGGAATTCGTTTCCTGTTTCCCGTATCGCTCGCATTCAACGCCCTAATGATCGCTTCAACTCTCACGGCCGGCGGGCATTACCTCGTAGATGTTATTGCGGGCGCGGCTGTCGTGCCAGCGGCCATCGCAGTCTTCGGTTTGGCACAACGAGAGTTGGCCAAGCATCAACTCGTCGGCGGCAGTGTGCTGCGTGTGGCGAGGAATTGAAGTCGCTTCTCGCGAAGAAACCCGCAAAAGTACGGTAACCATTCCTGTCGCAGAGGACGTTTGGTGAGCGGCCAAGGGCGGCGCGCGCCTGAAATCGAAGGGCCGCTGGCGAATTTGGGTTACCTCTGGAAATCCGAACCGGCGAGTCGAACAAAATACTATAAGAGCGCAGTTGGCTCAAATCTATCTGCCAACGATATCGGAAAATTGATCTTAGTAGAGGGATTTGTCCTATGTTGAAGACCTACATCAAGAGCACGGAAGCTTTGAAGCAATTTCGCGCCGACACGAGGGGCGTGGTGTCGTTCGAGTATGTGATCGTTGCCGCTTGTGTCGTCGGCGCGGTGATTTTTGCGTTCGGTCCGACTGGCAGCGGGGCTCTCGGGACGGCACTTCAAGGCGCCATCAACACGATCATCGCCAAGGTCAATGCTGCCCTCGCATAGCGCAGCCGTCCGACTCCGGAAGGGAGGGGGCATCGATCGGACTGTACCCTCCCACTTTCCGGATGGCGCATTTGATGAAATCGGCGAAGCGGCTGCGGCGTTCAATACCGGTGCTGCTGATTCCATCAAGAACGCGCTGAACACGATCGGCACCACTCTCGCGACCACCGGTGAGGCATCTGTCGGCGGTTTATTTCTGAGTACTGTATTTGATGAGTTGAGGCGCACGTTTCATGAGTTGGATTATTCCCATAGTCTCGATTCTTGAAATCCTGTTGTTGCTATATGTCGCGACCATCGACGTTGCGACGCGATTGATCAGAAATGAGCTTTGCCTGGCGCTGGCCGCCCTCGGGATCGCGAGTCAATTGGCCAGCCCGATGCAGCTTGCCGAATCGCTGATATCGGCTGCGATCCTTTTTCTGCTGCTGTTTGTCATCTACAGGCAGGGTTGGATGGGCGGCGGCGATGTCAAGTTGCTGGTTGCCCTGGCGGTTGGTCTTCCTCTGACGGGCGTGGTTCAGTTGTTGGCCATCACCGCGCTGGCCGGCGGCGTTCTCGCCCTGGTGCATCTGATGATGCGCCTCCTGCCATATCCCAGGCTAGCGCCCGCCGGATCGTCGCTCGTGCGCCGCGTCTATGTGGTCGAGCGCTGGCGCCATTTGCGAAACGCGCCGCTACCTTACGGAGTGGCCATAGCGTGCGCGGGTATTTGGACCATTCTCAGCAAAGGATTCTGATATGTCAGCCGCATTGCGTCTCTCAATCATCACGGTGCTGTTGCTTGCGGCCACGGCGCTTGGGCTGATCGCATACAACATGAACCTGCCGAAAGCGCAGGCCCCCGCCCCGCTCGAGTTCACGGAGAAAGGACCGGCGGCGCCTGCGACAGTCGGGTATTTCGTTGCCGCACGTCCGCTGCCGAAGGGGACATTGGCCCGCGAAGAAGATTTCACTGTGCGCTCGGTGCCGCAGGAACGCGTTCCGGCAGGAGCGATCCTTGAAACGCCCGACTCCAAGGTCGGGCTTCCCGGTTCGCTGGTCCGCAAGTTCGTCGAGGCCGGCAGTCCCGTCACATTGCAAGACATCCTGCGTCCCCGGGATCGAGGCTTCCTCGCCAGCGTCCTGGCGCCGGACAGCCGTGCCATCAGCATCAAGGTTGACGAGGAGTCTGGCGTTTCTGGGCTGATCAGGCCAGGGGATCATGTGGATATCGTGTTGACCCAGGTGTTCGAGAAGGCAGATCCCGCCCGTCGCGCCCTGAGCGAAACGGTTCTACGCAATGTGCGAGTCATTGCGATTGATCAGGAGATCGCGCAGGGCGGGCGAGCCGCTGGCGCCGCGGTGGTGGGTAAGATGGCGCAAACTGTATCGTTGGAGCTTGCGCAGGAGCAGGTCAAGAAGATCACAGTCGCAAAGCAGCTCGGAACGCTCTCCCTGGCCGTGCGGGCGGCGGTCGATGAGTGGGACAAGGCGGACACTGGCGCTATGTCAAGCTGCGATGTGTCGCCGGAACTTGCCCGCCAGAACGCACTTGCCGGCCAGAGAACGGCGGTGGTGGTTCATTCCGGCGGCGAGGTCAAGCAATTCACAGTCCGAAAACAAGGCGAAGACATCGACGCTGTCGTGAGTTGCGATGGAGCGTCGCACGTCGCGCGCGAGACAGCAACTGCAATGGGTTACGCTGACAAGTCGGAGAAACGTTAATGAGCATGGCCGTAGTCACCCAGCCTGAAGAAACAACGTCTGTCGTAACGCGTAACCGAATCGTCTGCTTCGTCAACGACGAGCTGAGTGCCGCGGCGCTGCGCAAGGGTCTCGAAGGGAGCAATGTATCGATCAAGCGTGGGACGATCCGTAGCGCGATAAAGATGCTCGAAACCGACACTGACCTGTTCGCTTTGGTGACGGATATCAGTGGGATTGATGATCCCTTCACCGAGCTTGAGAGGTTGGCCGGCGTTTGCCCGCCGGACGTTCGGGTGGCCTTGATTGGTGAGAGCAGGGAGATCACCCTTTACCGCGAACTCATGGAACTCGGCTTAACCGAATACCTGCCGAGACCGCTGACGCGGGATATGGTGCTGGACCAGCTGCGCCCGAAGCTGCTTGGCGACGTCGCGCCTGCTTCGGTCGATCGTGGCGGACATGTGATCTCGATCTGCGGTGCGCAGGGGGGCGCGGGAGCGACGAGTATCGCCATCAATCTCGCATTGCAGCTGGCCGAAACCACGAAGGCCAAGGTTGCGCTGCTCGACCTTCACCTGCAGGGCGGCGAAGCCGCCGTGATGTTGGGTGTCCGGCCGGGGCCGGGTCTGCGTATCGCTCTGG
Organism: Bradyrhizobium sp. CCGUVB23; assembly: GCF_024199885.1. Classification (NCBI taxonomy): domain Bacteria; kingdom Pseudomonadati; phylum Pseudomonadota; class Alphaproteobacteria; order Hyphomicrobiales; family Nitrobacteraceae; genus Bradyrhizobium; species Bradyrhizobium sp. CCGUVB23. The sequence goes on along the minus strand of NZ_JANADQ010000001.1, from coordinate 507,535 downwards.
AAAACCCGATGCGCGCGGACACGTTGTTCCTCGAGCGCGCGGCAATCGAGGTCAACGAGCGGGTCTCCCTGATTTCCGCTGATGAGGAACTGGATGCGCAGCTCCAAATCACGGAAGCGGGTGTGCGGCACGTGCTGGGTCTGCTTCGCCAGCGGTTCAACTACATCGTGGTCGATGTGCCCGTGCCGTTTCCGCCGTCCATGCATCCGGTGATCAACCTTTCCCGTCATGTGCTGGTGTTGCTGGAAGCAGAGGTGACGGGACTTCGCAATGCCCATGCACTTCGCGCCGCCGTCACCAACATCGCAGGTAAGGACCGGGTCTTTACCTTGCTCAACCGTGCCGGTCGTCCCGGCGGCCTGCCCAGGGCGGCGATCGTCAAGGCGTTGGGCACAGAGCCCGACCTCGTAGTTCCCGAGCTCGGCAAGGGAATGACCCAGGCGGTCAATCTCGGAATTCCGGCTCTCAAGCACGTCAGGGGCTTGCGACGTCACCTCGCGCCGATTGTACGGGAGATCAGCGGGGTCGGCGCCGAGCGGAAGGCATGGTGGCGGAGGATGTTCGCGCTATGAAAAAGTTTGGTAGGCGCGAAGACGACACGCCGACTCGTTTGCCTCCATTGACGCCAGGCGTGCTTTCGTCTGAGACAAGCTCGCCCACGGGTCCGTCAACTGTCGCTGCATCCGCGCCAAGCGCGCCGGCATTGGCCCCACCTGCATCTGCGCGAGGGCGCGACGAACCGGCAATCCATCATCCCGTGCTGCCGGCTTCGCTGCGTGAACGAGTCATCGAGCAGATTGAGCCCGCGGTGGCCGCAACCGTTTCCCGGGAAGTTCTTCGGCGGCAGATCGAGGAAATCATCCATGAAATCGCCAACCAGGAAAGGCTCGAACTGTCGGGTCGCGAGCAACTTCTGCTGGCGGACGAGATTGCCGACGACATGACGGGCTATGGCCCGCTCCGTCCGCTCCTGCTGGATCAGTCGATCAACGATATCATGGTCAACGGACCGAGTAATATCTACATCGAGCGATACGGCAAGCTGGAACGGATCGCGGTGCGATTCCGCGACAACGATCACATCGCAGCCGTTGCACAGAAGATTGCCGCCCAGGTAGGGCGTCGCGTCGACGAATCGAGCCCGATGGTGGATTGCCGCCTGCTGGACGGCAGCCGTGTCAACATCATCCTGCCGCCGCTCGCGATCCATAGCCCCTGTATTTCGATCCGGAAATTTCCAGCCCACCGTCTGGATATCGCCGGCATGATCGAAAACGGCTCGATGACCCCGGCCATTGGACAATTGCTGGAAATTGCCGCCCGGGCCCGGCTCAATGTCCTGGTTTCTGGCGGTACCGGCTCGGGCAAGACGACGCTGCTGAACGCCATGAGCGCGTTCATCGATCACAGCGAACGCATTGTCACCATCGAGGATGCGGCGGAGCTGCAGTTGCGACAGCCGCACGTGATCAGCCTGGAGACCCGACCTCCCAGCCTCGAAGGCACGGGGCAGGTGACGCAACGCGATCTGCTGGTGAACGCCCTGCGCATGCGTCCGGACCGGATCGTTGTGGGCGAGGTGCGTAGCGCTGAAGCGTTCGACATGCTGCAGGCCATGAACACCGGCCATGATGGTTCGATCTCCACGGTGCATGCCAATAGCACCCGCGACGCCCTGACCCGCATCGAAAACATGGTGCAAATGGGACAGGTCAACCTGCCGTCCCGGGCGATCCGAGCTCAGATCGTTGCTGCGCTGGACATCATCGTGCAGGTCGAGCGCATGCGGGATGGACAGCGTCGAATCGTCCAGATCAGTGAGGTGATCGGCCTGGAAGGCGAGGTGATAACCACCAACGACATCGCTGCGTTCGAATACAAGGAGGAGGATGTGCACGGGCGGATCTCGGGCACCTACAGGTCGACGAACGCCGTCCCGAAATTCAAGAGCCGTCTTGTCTATTTTGGGCTTGATCGCGCATGGGCCGAAGCCATGAGGCAAATATGATACCGGACTCTGTGATCGGCACTGTTCTGGCGCTCTTGATGTGCGCATCCGTCACGACGTTGTTGCTCGACGCACGAGAACTACGCATCCATCGGCAACTGACGATCGCTCTGCCGCCCTCGCATGCGGCTAACTTGCCCTCCCTCCGTCGTTTGGAGGCCGGATCCGGCTCGCTGTTTCTCCACCGGTTGGCCAATTACAAGGCCGAGATACCTTACGCCTGGCACCCGGCCTATGTGCTGCTCGCCGGTGTCGTCGCAGCAGCAGCAATCGTTTACGCCAATCGCCTGGTGGGGCTTTCCAACACCTCCGTGTCCCTTGTGGCATCGATTGTGGCCATCCTGGTCGTGCGGGGTCTGTTCGGATGGCAGAAACATCGCTTCGCCGACCAGCTTTTTCGGCAGCTGCCTGACACCATCCAGCTGGTGACGAGCACGGTTCGGTCCGGGCTGCCCGTGCACGAAGCGTTTCGCACGATCGCCCGCGAGATGCCGCAACCAACAGCCGGACAGTTTGCCATCGTATGCAGCGAATTGAATCTGGGCAGAGCTCCGGAGGAAGCCGTCGAAGGCGTCTATCGGCGAACGCAGGTCGCCGAATATGCGATGTTTGCGGTGACCCTCGCAGTCCAGCTGAAGTCAGGTGGCAGTTTGGCCGAAACCCTGCAGACGCTGGGAGAGACCGTGAGGCAGCGTGTTGCGCTGGCAGCTCGCGCGAAGGCTCTCGCGGCGGAGGTGATCTTCTCCTCCCGTGCACTGTCATGTGCGCCTCTCATCGTAGGTGGTCTGCTGTACATGATCAGCCCGCAGTCGGTTGACATGCTGTTTTATGATCCGGTCGGAAACATGCTCCTGGCTTACGCAGTCAGCTCAGTGATCCTTGGGCACTTCGTCATACGCTGGCTGATCAGAAAGGAGACAGCGCTATGACCGCTGGTCTCGGTATGGTGGCCCTCGCCATAGCAGCCGCGGCCATCGCCGCGGTGTTGATCATCCGCGAAATACACCTTCATACGTTGGACACGCGAGTGTCAAACGCGGTGAAGGGCATTCCGGACCGGTCAACACGCGCCGAAGGCGTGACCGGCTGGCTGTCGTCGATCGGCATGCGTTACAGGCGCTTCTACGCCGAGGAAAATGTCGAGCAGCTGCGCGCGGTCCTCCAGTCATCGGGTTTCAATCATCACCGAGCCTTGCCGATCTGGATCGGTATCAAGACTGTCTGCATGATCTTGGTCCCGCTCGCTGCCTTTCTGCTTGCGCAGCTTTCGGGGAGGGTATCAACCGATCTGTTGGTCTTCACGCTTTTTGGCGTAGTGATCGGAATCATGGGACCACGCGTGGTTCTGTCGGTGATGAAACGGCGTTTCAACAACGCGATTCGGATCGGTACGCCCGATACCATCGATTTGCTGGTCGTATGCAGTGAAGCGGGAATGGGTCTGGAGAGCGGGCTCGAACGCGTCACGGTGGAAATGAGCCAGAGCAATCCTGCGATGGCGCGGGTCTTGTTCAGTCTTCTCGACGATCTCCGGGTGCTGCCGGATCGCGCCGAGGCATTCGAGAAGCTGGCCGCGACCTCGGAGGGACTTCGCCGCTTCGGGACCATGATCAGCCAAAGCCTGCAATACGGAACGCCACTGAGCCAGGCTCTGCGCTCGATCGCCGGCGATCTGCGGCGCGAGCGAATTACCAAGCTGGAAGAACGGGCGCACAAGCTGGGTGCCAAGCTGACTGTCCCGATGGTGCTGTTCCTGCTTCCGGCCATGTTCGTCATCCTGGGTGCGAGTCCGTTTCTGCACCTCCTTCGTGCGTTCAAGCAAATCCACTAAGAGGCATGACCACGGTTCGCGCGTGTCGAGGTAGGCTTATGAGCCAGAGAAAATCCTTCATCGCGGATCAACGCGGCGCCGTCGCGCTCGAGATGCCCATCGTGTTCGTCGTGCTGATGTTCTTCCTGTTTTTGCCGCTGGCTGATCTTGCCATTATTGGATTCCAGTACATATCCGCGTGGGAGGCATTGCGCGGCTTCGGACAGTACATCCAGTACAACCCCCCACCTGACGTCACGAACGCGTCGGGTTGGGCGTCAACCGCAAGCGCCAAGGCCGATCCCCGTTATCCCATCAGCAATCTTCAAGTGCGTTGCGGCGATGCGAAGGCTGTCTGCTCCGCCGCCAACGTGTCGGAGCCAGTGAAGTACTACTCATACTCGACCACCGTCACCTTCGCGCCGATGGTGGTGCCGCGATCGGCGTTGTGTACCAGCAAAAACGCCAATCCTTGTGCCTTCACCCTGCCTTACACGGAACGGTTTCAATAGGATGTGCCATGCGTAACATGCTTCGTTCCCGCCGAGGTTCAGTCGCATTCGCAACCGTCATCGCCCTGGTGCCGCTGATCGGAGTGGTCGCGCTCGGCGGCGAGGCGGGATCGTGGTACGTCACCAAGCAACGCGCGCAGAATGCCGCTGATGCGGCAGCCTACGCGGGCGGATTGTGGGTGGCGTGTTCTAAGGCGCCGTCCACGTGCACCGAAACGCAATCGCTGGATTATCGCGGGAAGGAATTCGCAGCGCAGAACACCTTCTGCAACGCAGGCGACACGTCCTACCCGGACACCCGCTGTGCTACTGCGCTTGGCAAGGGAACATCGCAGACTGTCCAGATCGACCGGGGTACGTATGACGTTGCTGCCAACAGCTGGGCTAGCTCGGCGGGCGGCACTGACGTTCGAGCCACCGTTAGCCAGCAGCAGCGAACATACCTGGCAGCCGTCCTTGGTTTTTCCACTGTCAATATAAGCGTGAATGCGGTTGCCCGAGCTGTGAGTACGAACGTCCCGGGCTGCGTTTTGGCATTGACAGGCTCTCTCCAGTTCCAGGGCAGCCCGAATATCAATGCACCTGGTTGCAGTGTAGCCTCGAACGATAGGGCCCCCGATGCAATAAAGTTCACTGGCGGCGGGATGACGATGAATGTCGGCGCGCTAGCCGCTGCCGGCGGCTGCACGGGTAGCTCATCGTTCTGCGATAGCGCGTTGACTTACATGCCGCCGGTCAGCAATCCGTTCTCTGCGCTGGATGGCGCGCTCACCTCGATGTGTGGCGCAAACCCAAGTCTGCCTGCCAAATGCGGTCTCGCAAAATGCACGGGATCGGGGCTCACGGCGTACACCGCCGCCACCCCATGCGTGAATGACAGCGTAAAGACAAAGGGCAATACCGCAGTGACGTTAACTGGAGGGGGGGTGTACTTCATCTCTGGTACTCTGACACTCGTCGGTGGCTCCTCGATCACCAATGGTGCAGGAGGAGCGCTCCTCATTCTGCTGCCAGGTGCGACAATCGACACAAAAGGGGGCGGGATCCTCACCATCGCTGGGCTGTCAAGCGCTCCCGGTGCCTCGTCACTTCCCGCGGCGCTGCAATCTAGCTCCGCCTTGTTCCAGTACATGTCTATTTACGATGCGTCGGCGACAGCGGTCACCTTCGGGGGAAACAGTAACATCAACCTGACAGGAAGCATTTACGCGCCGGCCGCAGACGTCACGTTTCAGGGCAATCCGACGCTCAACTTAGGTGGCAGCAACGGTTGTGGCGAGTTGGTAGCCAAGTCGGTCGCGTTCAACGGCAATGCCACCTTCAACGACACTTCGTGCCCGGCAAAGCCTACTCCCACGTACTACGTGAAGCTGGTGCACTGATGAGAAAGCTCGATCAGCGCGGCGTCGCGGCGCTGGAGTTTTGCCTCGTCTCCGTGGCGTTTTTCACATTCGTGTTCGCCATCTTCGATCTCGGGCGCTATGCAATCACGATGCAGTCATTGCGGAATCTTGCGAATGCGGGCGCTCGGGCAAATATGATCAACTGTTACACGAACGCCGCAGTGAGCAAGACGTCTCCGTCGGGTTGCACCGGCGACTACCTTTCTACCACGCAGAAGCAGAATGCTGCCCCTTTCCTGTACAGGAATGGTGCTGCCGCGCCGACGATCAGCACCACTGCGGGGGGCGCTGCACTGACGGTGACGGCCTCTCAAGCTGGCTTCACCATGATGATGCCGATCTGGGGCACAGCACTCAATGGGCCGAGTGCGTCCACCAAAATTCCGTTCTAGCGGGAATCAGTATTGAAACACGCTTGGATGGTCGTGAGCGGTTGAAGCGGGTTCCCATCGTCCGAACGGACTTTCCGAAAATCGATAGGGAACTTGCCAGGCGGCCCGAGCAAGGGCGGGAACTCGCCCATGGTTCCACTTCAGAAGTGGTGCCCACTGGCAACATCGCGAAGGTTTCTATGCGGTTGCCGCAATGCGGTAAGCTTCTCTTGTTGCAATGAGGCAGCATGAGGGATGATGATGTCCGAAATACGAAGTAACGATTTGTAGTGAGACAGATTGTAAGCTCTCCGACGTGGTTGCGCGGAGGGGAACTCTAGGGGACATCGAGTGCGTGGTTCGCGGATTGCCGTGGATCGCAGCGGGGGGAACTCGAATGGGTGGCAGTCGCGTTTCGGGTAATAAGGTAGGGAAGTCTCTCGCCTTCAGCGTGATGGCTCTTGGCGCGGCGCTCACCTTGTGCGGGTCCGCTGACCGCGCTGAGGCCGCAGACCGGCGGGGTTCGTCCGGCGGCGTCTTTGTCAGCGAAATGAACGACGTCCAGCGGGTCAAGGTGGTCGTCAACAAGTCACGTACCTTCAAGGTCGATACGCCTTTTGCAACGATTGTCGCGGGCTCGCCTGAGATCGTCGACGTGAAGTCGCTGAGCGATCACCTGATCTACGTCCAGGGCAAGCAGACCGGCACCACCAACGTCATCCTGTTCGACTCCTCGATGAAGCAGATCGGGATCCTCGACGTCGAGGTCGTGATTGATACCGGTAATCTGCAGCAGAACATACGTTCCAGCACCGGCATGCAAGGGGTTCGCGTCTCGGCCTCCGAGGGGCAGGTGGTGCTCAGCGGAACCGCCACCGACGCGGTTGCGGCTGAGCGGGCCATGGCGATCGCCACCAGCACCGTTGCGAAAGGGGGCGTTGTCGTCAACGCGATGAGTGTCGCGGCGCCGCAGCAGGTGATGCTGGAGGTACGCTTCTTGGAAGTCAGTCGGGAGGCCGGCCGAAACCTCGGCATGAACCTTTTTGCAGCCAACGCCAGTGGGTCGAATATCGCTAACACCGGGCGTGGCGGGGGATTCGTTCCTACGTCGATCAACACGGCAAGCGGCCGAGTCGACATGCCCAACGTCGGTCCCCCGCCTGGCACGATCCCATTGCTCGGGACGGCGGGGACGCTCATTGGCACCGCGGGCGGTGTGGCACCTACTCCGTTCGGAAGCTTGTTGACCAGTATCCTTCGAACCGCCAGCGGCAGTTCAGTGGACCTGCTGATCACTGCATTGGAAACGAAAGGATTGGCTCGCCGATTAGCGGAGCCAAACTTGACCACGCTTTCCGGCGATGCCGCTCGCTTCCTGGCCGGCGGTGAATTTCCAGTGCCGATACCAAACACGACGACGAACGGTTTTCCCACCGTTACCATCGAATACAAGAAGTTCGGTGTTGAGCTGGCCTTCGTCCCAACCGTTCTCTCGCGGGGCGTGATCAACCTTCGCGTCGAGCCGTCGGTTAGCGAGCTGGATTTCGCCAATGCAGTGACGATTCAGGGGACGACAGTTCCAGCCCTGACCCGCCGCGACGCGCGCACCACGGTCGAGTTGCGCGACGGCCAGAGCTTTGCCATTGCGGGCCTGCTGCAGACCCGCAACCGGCAGGACGTCTCGCAATTGCCTTGGATCGGCTCGGTGCCTGTGCTCGGGACGTTGTTCCGTAGCGCATCCTACCAGCAGGAGGAAACCGATCTCGTCATCATCGTCACGCCGCGCCTGGTCGCGCCGGCGGCACCCGGTCAGCAACTGGCGTCGCCGCTCGACTCGCGCCTGCCGGCCAACGACGTTGATTTCTTCCTCAATGGCCAGATGGAAGTCCGCAAGCGTTACGACGATTATGTCAATTCGGGTGGCGACGTGAAGGGGCCTTACGGCCACATCATCGCTCCTGACGTCAGAGCGCCCGTTGTGGCCCCGGCCGCCGCTGCGAACCAGCCGGTCGTGAAAACCCTCAACTAGAGGAAGCGAGAGATGACCATGAGGTATCTGGCTCTGTTCGCACCCTTGCTGCTCGGGGGGTGTTACGGGCTCGCCGGTCACGACGAGATGGACCGCTACGTCCAGCGTTCCGACACCATCACGATGAGCGCCGGCGATGCCAAGCAGGTCAACGCCGTCACCCACACCATCCATCCGTGGCCGCGTTATGTCGGCGATCGCAGGCTCGCATACGACGCTCGGCGCGTGGGTGCCGCGGTCACACGCTATAGCAAAACGCAGCAGCCGGTGGATCAGCTTCCCGACATTAGCGAGCCGACGAGGCAAATGGGCGTGCGGACGACGCCGACGCAGAACGTGAACATCGAGGGATTGCCGCCTGGAACGTCTTCTGGAGTATCGGTGCCGGTCGGCGGGGCAGGGGGCAGGTAACTGCTTTTTGTAAGTGAATTGTAGCGACGACAGTTACGAACGGCGCAGTGAGAGCGCTGAGCCGGTCGGGGGACAAAAGATTATGCGACGTGTCATTCTAATGCTGACCTGTTGCTGGCTGGGGATAGGCCTTGCGGGCTGCGACTACACGACGCGGGAAGCCGCCATCGTAGCCCCCGTGGATCCGCCGGGCGGCGACCCCATACAGGAGCCGACCGACGTCAAATACTATCCGTCGGACGAGCCCGTGCGGCTGGGGCTGGAGCATTTCAACCGCGGCAGTTACGGCCTCGCCCAGCGCTATTTCAGGGATGCCGTCGAGAAATCGCCGAAGGACTTGACGGCCTGGATCGGGCTTGCCGCTAGCTATGATCGGATCCGCCGGTTCGATCTTGCGGACCAGGCGTATGCCCAGGCGATCAAGCTTGGGGGCGAAACCGTTCAGATCCTGAATGATCAGGGATATTCCTACATGCTGCGCGGCAATCTGAGTGCGGCGCGACGGAAGTTTGAGAAGGCCTATTCGCTCGATCCGGGTAACCCGGTCATTGCCAACAACCTCGAGCTTCTCAACGGCAGTCGTAGGTTCATCGAAAGGCCACCGAACAACCAGCCATCAGCAAACTAGCCCGGACACGGATTTGATTCATATCCTACGAGGGCCGGACGCCTCCCCTTGGGCCAGGGAAACTTCAACATATCCAAAACATTGCTGAAGCAAGGTACGCTGCACGTTATCTGACGTATGGCATGTCGTCTCATGAACCGTCTCTTCAAGCTGCAATTCCTGGGACCATCTGCACTTTTTGCCACCACCCTTTGCGCCGAATTGTCTGCAAGGGCACTTGAATACGCGCCCCGCTCCGAACTTCTCTGGTTCATCAATGTCAGAATCTTCGGCATCTTTCAGCGAAGCCACACCACGTTGAGCGACTTCGTCGCGACCGATGGCTTTCAGTTGTTCGGGCTTGCCCTTCCGATCTTTCTGCTTGCCTGCCTTGGGCTCGCGGCCAAGTCCCGGCTCCCGTTCACGGTGGCAACCCACTTGAGCGCGGCATATGCAGGCTTCTTGGTCTTCTCCTGGCAGGCGGGCGTACCCACCGCGAAGCAGGCATCGCTTGTACCCATCGCGGTCCCATCCGGTGCGGGCCTGTACGTATTGGCGACTATTTTAGGGACTTGCGTGCTGTCCTTTGTGGTCACGCACCTGCTCTATTTCCGCGCCGTGGGGCAGGAAATTAGAGTTCTAATAGATTGGCTCGGGCTGACCCGAGCTAAATAGTTTTGGCCGAGGCGGAGCAGAGGCGTTAAATAACAGCTGCCGTCGCCGGTTTTGAATATCATCTCCGCGCGGACTGTCGCGGGCTACTGCCCACCCGCGCCGCCAGTCCTCCTCACCTGTCCTCCTTCGCCGTTGTGACGCTGTTATTGTCACCCTTGTTCTGCGCCTCCGATGTCGATGTCGGAGAAGGCTTCGGCGCGATATCCGGGTCGGCGCGACCGCAGCCGGCCTCCGTGCAAATAAGGCCGATATAGTCCTTCGTATCCCCTCCAAAGCCATAGATTTTGACCAGGTGACCCGGGTCGGCCACAGAAACATTGGAGCGGTGGACGACTTGGCCGTTTGGGGCATAGGCCGTCATCAAAACCTGGCCGGGGCTTATCGCACGTATGGTGAAGGTGCGATCGGTTTCAGGTCTGACTTCTACAACGCCGTCGGCCGAGACCGAAAACTTGGTCACCGACTGCTGGAACATAAAGGTCCGCGTCTGCCCGGTCTGAATCTGGATCGTGTCCGCCCCCACAATCTCCTGCGGCGGCTGAGCGTTCGTAGTGCTGTAGCTTCCTACGAGTAGGGCAGCGCTGATCGCGCTGAGAAACAAAATACGCATTGTGCTCTACCTCTGCTGAGGGGCGATTTACGATAAAGCTCCAATGCTAGGATGTTACTTGGGGATAGCCACAGATTCAATCACCAAAAGAGCCTCCAAATGAGCGGGCCCGGCGTTGCGGCCCGCCGTTCAGAAGGTCTTGGGGGAAGGCATTCGCCGTGCAAATTGCGAACCGCTGCGCTGTTGCAGATGACTGCTTCTCGGCTGTGGCTTCGTAAAAACCTAGGGCAGCAATGAACTTGGCCTCGAACACCGCGTGCAAGTGATCGACGTCATTGGCAGAGTCGGCGATGACGACCTCGCGCAAGGTCTTCATCCCAACCCGGTGCAATCTGGCAAATAAATCAGATCATCGATCGGTCGCCTCCAAGAATGACCGCTATCGCGCGCGGCGTCGGCGTCATCCAGCGTCCGAAACCATCTAGACGAGCCATTCCGGTCTGCCCGCATTTGGGGATAACGCGCTTTGGCGTTGGTTCTGCCCTCGCAGAAAACGCTAGCGGACTTCGTATCGGACCAAATGTGGTGCCTGCAGGTCAACGATACAAAAATCGCCGTTGTGGCCAACGGCGTCAACCGGCTGACTCATAACACGCAGGAGCCCGCAAATTCCCGATCATCCTAAAGGGGTAGTTCTGGATCGTGCTGGATCGAGTGATGCGCCAAGCGTATTTGCTAGGATGCTCCGGTGTCGCCGTTTTTTGACGCACATGGAACGGTTGGCACCGCTAGAGGGGACGTGAATTGAGTAAGGTTAATATTGCCCGCGGCGGCGGATTGCAAATCGACTGGTCCGATATTGAACGTGCGTCTCCAGGAAGTTTCGAACTCGTCTCACGCTTCTCGGTGCGATCTTTCGATCGAGTCATTCAGCAAGCTCGCAAATCGCGCGCCTGCCAGAATCGATCGGTCGGATTTCGCGCGAGCCGGTGGCGACGGTTGCTAACCGGCGAATGCAATTCATTCGTTCAGATGCCCGCGCGCGCAGCCATTCGATCCGTCGACCCAGCATTTACAAAACGCGAGCGCGAGGTCATTCCCGCAATTCATTTCTAGTCGAGAGTTAATCCATGACCGCCACTAACAAGCGTGAAATCGCCATCGACCAGGGCATCGATGACCTCGATGTGCTGATCAAGGGCATTCGCCCCGATGTAGAGTCTTTCCTGCTTACCAACAAGGAGCCGGCCCTCCGCCAAATGGCACGCGTAGTGGAGGGCACGAAAGGAGTCGAAGCAGTCCACATTGTCTCTCACGGACAACCGGGCGAGATAGCTGTTTCGGCGGGCCCACTGTCGCTTGATACGATTGAGCAAGATCGGGGTGATCTGGCCGGTCTCGGCACCGTCATCAATCATCAAGACGGCACCACAGAATTCTGGATAGCCCGCAAGGCATTCGCTTCAAGATCGACCGAATCCGGCACCTTGCTCAACCAGGCTCGGGTTGCTTCCAAGTAGTATTCATATTTGCGATTCTGAGGTCTAAGACATGGCTACCCAGACAACCGGCGGCGGCAGCACCACGTCATTCTGCAATACTCCACAAGCCAAAGACGATCTGGTGACTACCGGGATATCGGCAACTACCGGTGCTGTGATTACACTGACGGAAGATAATGTTCAGCCGGTCATTTTCGATGTTATGGCCAACGATCTTGGCGGCAATGCCAAGACACTATTTTCGATCGACAACGGCATCAATAATAGCGGGGCGATGAGCGGCTACAGTGCTGCTGATCTGTTGACCCAGGATACTGCACGGGCTGAAGCGACCAGTTCGGATACCAGTCTAAATGGCGCCAAGATCTGGATTACGGCTGACGGAAAAGTCGGATACGACGCGTCAGCGTTGAGCGCGCAAATCAATGCCCTCTCGGCGGGCGAGTTTTTCACCGACTCGTTTATCTACGCCATTCGCCTTGGTAACGGCACCCTGAGCTGGGCCACCGCCACGGTAAAGATTGCGGGCGTTAATGATGGCCCAGTCGCAGTCGCTGACAGCAATGCAGTCAAAGAAGATACTGCACCGGGCCCGGTCACCGGCAACGTCCTGAGCAATGATACTGACGCCGACACCCACGATACCCACAGTGTCACGGCCGTAAACGGCAGCGCGACCAAGGTCGGCACCGATGTTGTGGGCACCTACGGCACGCTACACCTTAATGCCGATGGTACCTATACCTACACGCTGAACAACGCGCAGGCCAACGTCCAGGCCCTCGCGGAAGGTCAGAAAGCTTACGACACGTTCAGCTACACCAATTCCGACAACCATGGTGGCTCGAGCTCGGCCAACCTGACAATTACGGTCACCGGGACCAACGACAATGCGGTGATCACGGTTGGCGCCGGCAATAGCGCCAGTGGCGCGGTGACCGAGGACGCCCATACGACCAGCGAGACCGCGAGCGGCACGCTGTCGTTCAGCGACATCGACCTTTCCGACACCCACAGCGTCACCAGTGTGACCCCGTCGGGCGGGGTGCTCGGGACGCTGACGGCGTCGGTCACCACCGACGACTCGCACGCCACCGGCACCGGCGGGGTGATCAGCTGGAACTACTCGGTTGCCGACAGCTCGATCCAATATTTGGCGCAGGGCCAAACCAAGACCGAGACCTTCACGGTCCATCTGTTTGACGGCACCTCGACGGTCGACAAGGTGATCACGGTGACCATCAACGGCACCAACGACGCCGCCATCATCAGCGGCACCTCGAGCGGCACCGTGGTGGAAGCCGGCGGCGTTGCCAACGCCATTGCCGGGACTCCGACGGCGAGCGGGACGCTGACCGACACCGACGTCGACAATGCGGCCAACACCTTCACGGCGGCGGCGGCCGGCTCGGCCACCGACCATGGCTACGGCACGTACGAAATGACGGCGGCCGGCACCTGGACCTACACGCTGGACAACAGCAACGCGACGGTGCAGGGGCTCAACGTCGGCGACAGCACGACTGACACCTTCACGGTCACGACGATCGACGGCACTGCCCAGGTGATCACGGTGACCATCAACGGCACCAACGACGCCGCCATCATCAGCGGCACCTCGAGCGGCACCGTGGTGGAAGCCGGCGGCGTTGCCAACGCCATTGCCGGGACTCCGACGGCGAGCGGGACGCTGACCGACACCGACGTCGACAATGCGGCCAACACCTTCACGGCGGCGGCGGCCGGCTCGGCCACCGACCATGGCTACGGCACGTACGAAATGACGGCGGCCGGCACCTGGACCTACACGCTGGACAACAGCAACGCGACGGTGCAGGGGCTCAACGTCGGCGACAGCACGACTGACACCTTCACGGTCACGACGATCGACGGCACTGCCCAGGTGATCACGGTGACCATCAACGGCACCAACGACGCCGCCATCATCAGCGGCACCTCGAGCGGCACCGTGGTGGAAGCCGGCGGCGTTGCCAACGCCATTGCCGGGACTCCGACGGCGAGCGGGACGCTGACCGACACCGACGTCGACAATGCGGCCAACACCTTCACGGCGGCGGCGGCCGGCTCGGCCACCGACCATGGCTACGGCACGTACGAAATGACGGCGGCCGGCACCTGGACCTACACGCTGGACAACAGCAACGCGACGGTGCAGGGGCTCAACGTCGGCGACAGCACGACTGACACCTTCACGGTCACGACGATCGACGGCACTGCCCAGGTGATCACGGTGACCATCAACGGCACCAACGACGCCGCCATCATCAGCGGCACCTCGAGCGGCACCGTGGTGGAAGCCGGCGGCGTTGCCAACGCCATTGCCGGGACTCCGACGGCGAGCGGGACGCTGACCGACACCGACGTCGACAATGCGGCCAACACCTTCACGGCGGCGGCGGCCGGCTCGGCCACCGACCATGGCTACGGCACGTACGAAATGACGGCGGCCGGCACCTGGACCTACACGCTGGACAACAGCAACGCGACGGTGCAGGGGCTCAACGTCGGCGACAGCACGACTGACACCTTCACGGTCACGACGATCGACGGCACTGCCCAGGTGATCACGGTGACCATCAACGGCACCAACGACGCCGCCATCATCAGCGGCACCTCGAGCGGCACCGTGGTGGAAGCCGGCGGCGTTGCCAACGCCATTGCCGGGACTCCGACGGCGAGCGGGACGCTGACCGACACCGACGTCGACAATGCGGCCAACACCTTCACGGCGGCGGCGGCCGGCTCGGCCACCGACCATGGCTACGGCACGTACGAAATGACGGCGGCCGGCACCTGGACCTACACGCTGGACAACAGCAACGCGACGGTGCAGGGGCTCAACGTCGGCGACAGCACGACTGACACCTTCACGGTCACGACGATCGACGGCACTGCCCAGGTGATCACGGTGACCATCAACGGCACCAACGACGCCGCCATCATCAGCGGCACCTCGAGCGGCACCGTGGTGGAAGCCGGCGGCGTTGCCAACGCCATTGCCGGGACTCCGACGGCGAGCGGGACGCTGACCGACACCGACGTCGACAATGCGGCCAACACCTTCACGGCGGCGGCGGCCGGCTCGGCCACCGACCATGGCTACGGCACGTACGAAATGACGGCGGCCGGCACCTGGACCTACACGCTGGACAACAGCAACGCGACGGTGCAGGGGCTCAACGTCGGCGACAGCACGACTGACACCTTCACGGTCACGACGATCGACGGCACTGCCCAGGTGATCACGGTGACCATCAACGGCACCAACGACGCCGCCATCATCAGCGGCACCTCGAGCGGCACCGTGGTGGAAGCCGGCGGCGTTGCCAACGCCATTGCCGGGACTCCGACGGCGAGCGGGACGCTGACCGACACCGACGTCGACAATGCGGCCAACACCTTCACGGCGGCGGCGGCCGGCTCGGCCACCGACCATGGCTACGGCACGTACGAAATGACGGCGGCCGGCACCTGGACCTACACGCTGGACAACAGCAACGCGACGGTGCAGGGGCTCAACGTCGGCGACAGCACGACTGACACCTTCACGGTCACGACGATCGACGGCACTGCCCAGGTGATCACGGTGACCATCAACGGCACCAACGACGCCGCCATCATCAGCGGCACCTCGAGCGGCACCGTGGTGGAAGCCGGCGGCGTTGCCAACGCCATTGCCGGGACTCCGACGGCGAGCGGGACGCTGACCGACACCGACGTCGACAATGCGGCCAACACCTTCACGGCGGCGGCGGCCGGCTCGGCCACCGACCATGGCTACGGCACGTACGAAATGACGGCGGCCGGCACCTGGACCTACACGCTGGACAACAGCAACGCGACGGTGCAGGGGCTCAACGTCGGCGACAGCACGACTGACACCTTCACGGTCACGACGATCGACGGCACTGCCCAGGTGATCACGGTGACCATCAACGGCACCAACGACGCCGCCATCATCAGCGGCACCTCGAGCGGCACCGTGGTGGAAGCCGGCGGCGTTGCCAACGCCATTGCCGGGACTCCGACGGCGAGCGGGACGCTGACCGACACCGACGTCGACAATGCGGCCAACACCTTCACGGCGGCGGCGGCCGGCTCGGCCACCGACCATGGCTACGGCACGTACGAAATGACGGCGGCCGGCACCTGGACCTACACGCTGGACAACAGCAACGCGACGGTGCAGGGGCTCAACGTCGGCGACAGCACGACTGACACCTTCACGGTCACGACGATCGACGGCACTGCCCAGGTGATCACGGTGACCATCAACGGCACCAACGACGCCGCCATCATCAGCGGCACCTCGAGCGGCACCGTGGTGGAAGCCGGCGGCGTTGCCAACGCCATTGCCGGGACTCCGACGGCGAGCGGGACGCTGACCGACACCGACGTCGACAATGCGGCCAACACCTTCACGGCGGCGGCGGCCGGCTCGGCCACCGACCATGGCTACGGCACGTACGAAATGACGGCGGCCGGCACCTGGACCTACACGCTGGACAACAGCAACGCGACGGTGCAGGGGCTCAACGTCGGCGACAGCACGACTGACACCTTCACGGTCACGACGATCGACGGCACTGCCCAGGTGATCACGGTGACCATCAACGGCACCAACGACGCCGCCATCATCAGCGGCACCTCGAGCGGCACCGTGGTGGAAGCCGGCGGCGTTGCCAACGCCATTGCCGGGACTCCGACGGCGAGCGGGACGCTGACCGACACCGACGTCGACAATGCGGCCAACACCTTCACGGCGGCGGCGGCCGGCTCGGCCACCGACCATGGCTACGGCACGTACGAAATGACGGCGGCCGGCACCTGGACCTACACGCTGGACAACAGCAACGCGACGGTGCAGGGGCTCAACGTCGGCGACAGCACGACTGACACCTTCACGGTCACGACGATCGACGGCACTGCCCAGGTGATCACGGTGACCATCAACGGCACCAACGACGCCGCCATCATCAGCGGCACCTCGAGCGGCACCGTGGTGGAAGCCGGCGGCGTTGCCAACGCCATTGCCGGGACTCCGACGGCGAGCGGGACGCTGACCGACACCGACGTCGACAATGCGGCCAACACCTTCACGGCGGCGGCGGCCGGCTCGGCCACCGACCATGGCTACGGCACGTACGAAATGACGGCGGCCGGCACCTGGACCTACACGCTGGACAACAGCAACGCGACGGTGCAGGGGCTCAACGTCGGCGACAGCACGACTGACACCTTCACGGTCACGACGATCGACGGCACTGCCCAGGTGATCACGGTGACCATCAACGGCACCAACGACGCCGCCATCATCAGCGGCACCTCGAGCGGCACCGTGGTGGAAGCCGGCGGCGTTGCCAACGCCATTGCCGGGACTCCGACGGCGAGCGGGACGCTGACCGACACCGACGTCGACAATGCGGCCAACACCTTCACGGCGGCGGCGGCCGGCTCGGCCACCGACCATGGCTACGGCACGTACGAAATGACGGCGGCCGGCACCTGGACCTACACGCTGGACAACAGCAACGCGACGGTGCAGGGGCTCAACGTCGGCGACAGCACGACTGACACCTTCACGGTCACGACGATCGACGGCACTGCCCAGGTGATCACGGTGACCATCAACGGCACCAACGACGCCGCCATCATCAGCGGCACCTCGAGCGGCACCGTGGTGGAAGCCGGCGGCGTTGCCAACGCCATTGCCGGGACTCCGACGGCGAGCGGGACGCTGACCGACACCGACGTCGACAATGCGGCCAACACCTTCACGGCGGCGGCGGCCGGCTCGGCCACCGACCATGGCTACGGCACGTACGAAATGACGGCGGCCGGCACCTGGACCTACACGCTGGACAACAGCAACGCGACGGTGCAGGGGCTCAACGTCGGCGACAGCACGACTGACACCTTCACGGTCACGACGATCGACGGCACTGCCCAGGTGATCACGGTGACCATCAACGGCACCAACGACGCCGCCATCATCAGCGGCACCTCGAGCGGCACCGTGGTGGAAGCCGGCGGCGTTGCCAACGCCATTGCCGGGACTCCGACGGCGAGCGGGACGCTGACCGACACCGACGTCGACAATGCGGCCAACACCTTCACGGCGGCGGCGGCCGGCTCGGCCACCGACCATGGCTACGGCACGTACGAAATGACGGCGGCCGGCACCTGGACCTACACGCTGGACAACAGCAACGCGACGGTGCAGGGGCTCAACGTCGGCGACAGCACGACTGACACCTTCACGGTCACGACGATCGACGGCACTGCCCAGGTGATCACGGTGACCATCAACGGCACCAACGACGCCGCCATCATCAGCGGCACCTCGAGCGGCACCGTGGTGGAAGCCGGCGGCGTTGCCAACGCCATTGCCGGGACTCCGACGGCGAGCGGGACGCTGACCGACACCGACGTCGACAATGCGGCCAACACCTTCACGGCGGCGGCGGCCGGCTCGGCCACCGACCATGGCTACGGCACGTACGAAATGACGGCGGCCGGCACCTGGACCTACACGCTGGACAACAGCAACGCGACGGTGCAGGGGCTCAACGTCGGCGACAGCACGACTGACACCTTCACGGTCACGACGATCGACGGCACTGCCCAGGTGATCACGGTGACCATCAACGGCACCAACGACGCCGCCATCATCAGCGGCACCTCGAGCGGCACCGTGGTGGAAGCCGGCGGCGTTGCCAACGCCATTGCCGGGACTCCGACGGCGAGCGGGACGCTGACCGACACCGACGTCGACAATGCGGCCAACACCTTCACGGCGGCGGCGGCCGGCTCGGCCACCGACCATGGCTACGGCACGTACGAAATGACGGCGGCCGGCACCTGGACCTACACGCTGGACAACAGCAACGCGACGGTGCAGGGGCTCAACGTCGGCGACAGCACGACTGACACCTTCACGGTCACGACGATCGACGGCACTGCCCAGGTGATCACGGTGACCATCAACGGCACCAACGACGCCGCCATCATCAGCGGCACCTCGAGCGGCACCGTGGTGGAAGCCGGCGGCGTTGCCAACGCCATTGCCGGGACTCCGACGGCGAGCGGGACGCTGACCGACACCGACGTCGACAATGCGGCCAACACCTTCACGGCGGCGGCGGCCGGCTCGGCCACCGACCATGGCTACGGCACGTACGAAATGACGGCGGCCGGCACCTGGACCTACACGCTGGACAACAGCAACGCGACGGTGCAGGGGCTCAACGTCGGCGACAGCACGACTGACACCTTCACGGTCACGACGATCGACGGCACTGCCCAGGTGATCACGGTGACCATCAACGGCACCAACGACGCCGCCATCATCAGCGGCACCTCGAGCGGCACCGTGGTGGAAGCCGGCGGCGTTGCCAACGCCATTGCCGGGACTCCGACGGCGAGCGGGACGCTGACCGACACCGACGTCGACAATGCGGCCAACACCTTCACGGCGGCGGCGGCCGGCTCGGCCACCGACCATGGCTACGGCACGTACGAAATGACGGCGGCCGGCACCTGGACCTACACGCTGGACAACAGCAACGCGACGGTGCAGGGGCTCAACGTCGGCGACAGCACGACTGACACCTTCACGGTCACGACGATCGACGGCACTGCCCAGGTGATCACGGTGACCATCAACGGCACCAACGACGCCGCCATCATCAGCGGCACCTCGAGCGGCACCGTGGTGGAAGCCGGCGGCGTTGCCAACGCCATTGCCGGGACTCCGACGGCGAGCGGGACGCTGACCGACACCGACGTCGACAATGCGGCCAACACCTTCACGGCGGCGGCGGCCGGCTCGGCCACCGACCATGGCTACGGCACGTACGAAATGACGGCGGCCGGCACCTGGACCTACACGCTGGACAACAGCAACGCGACGGTGCAGGGGCTCAACGTCGGCGACAGCACGACTGACACCTTCACGGTCACGACGATCGACGGCACTGCCCAGGTGATCACGGTGACCATCAACGGCACCAACGACGCCGCCATCATCAGCGGCACCTCGAGCGGCACCGTGGTGGAAGCCGGCGGCGTTGCCAACGCCATTGCCGGGACTCCGACGGCGAGCGGGACGCTGACCGACACCGACGTCGACAATGCGGCCAACACCTTCACGGCGGCGGCGGCCGGCTCGGCCACCGACCATGGCTACGGCACGTACGAAATGACGGCGGCCGGCACCTGGACCTACACGCTGGACAACAGCAACGCGACGGTGCAGGGGCTCAACGTCGGCGACAGCACGACTGACACCTTCACGGTCACGACGATCGACGGCACTGCCCAGGTGATCACGGTGACCATCAACGGCACCAACGACGCCGCCATCATCAGCGGCACCTCGAGCGGCACCGTGGTGGAAGCCGGCGGCGTTGCCAACGCCATTGCCGGGACTCCGACGGCGAGCGGGACGCTGACCGACACCGACGTCGACAATGCGGCCAACACCTTCACGGCGGCGGCGGCCGGCTCGGCCACCGACCATGGCTACGGCACGTACGAAATGACGGCGGCCGGCACCTGGACCTACACGCTGGACAACAGCAACGCGACGGTGCAGGGGCTCAACGTCGGCGACAGCACGACTGACACCTTCACGGTCACGACGATCGACGGCACTGCCCAGGTGATCACGGTGACCATCAACGGCACCAACGACGCCGCCATCATCAGCGGCACCTCGAGCGGCACCGTGGTGGAAGCCGGCGGCGTTGCCAACGCCATTGCCGGGACTCCGACGGCGAGCGGGACGCTGACCGACACCGACGTCGACAATGCGGCCAACACCTTCACGGCGGCGGCGGCCGGCTCGGCCACCGACCATGGCTACGGCACGTACGAAATGACGGCGGCCGGCACCTGGACCTACACGCTGGACAACAGCAACGCGACGGTGCAGGGGCTCAACGTCGGCGACAGCACGACTGACACCTTCACGGTCACGACGATCGACGGCACTGCCCAGGTGATCACGGTGACCATCAACGGCACCAACGACGCCGCCATCATCAGCGGCACCTCGAGCGGCACCGTGGTGGAAGCCGGCGGCGTTGCCAACGCCATTGCCGGGACTCCGACGGCGAGCGGGACGCTGACCGACACCGACGTCGACAATGCGGCCAACACCTTCACGGCGGCGGCGGCCGGCTCGGCCACCGACCATGGCTACGGCACGTACGAAATGACGGCGGCCGGCACCTGGACCTACACGCTGGACAACAGCAACGCGACGGTGCAGGGGCTCAACGTCGGCGACAGCACGACTGACACCTTCACGGTCACGACGATCGACGGCACTGCCCAGGTGATCACGGTGACCATCAACGGCACCAACGACGCCGCCATCATCAGCGGCACCTCGAGCGGCACCGTGGTGGAAGCCGGCGGCGTTGCCAACGCCATTGCCGGGACTCCGACGGCGAGCGGGACGCTGACCGACACCGACGTCGACAATGCGGCCAACACCTTCACGGCGGCGGCGGCCGGCTCGGCCACCGACCATGGCTACGGCACGTACGAAATGACGGCGGCCGGCACCTGGACCTACACGCTCAACAACAACAACGCCGCGGTGCAGGCCCTTAACACCGGCGGTACGCTGACCGACCACATCACGGTGGCAACGGCCGACGGCACCACCCAGGTGGTGACGATCACCATCAACGGCAGCAACGACGCCGCGGTGATCTCCGGCACGATCACCGGGGCGGTCACGGAGGCTGGCGGCGTTGCCAACGGCTCGCCGGGCACGCCGACCGCGACCGGCACGCTGGCCGACACCGACGTCGACAATGCGGCCAACACCTTCCAGGTGGTGACGGCGGGCACGGCCAGCACGGATGGCTACGGCACCTACGCGATGACGGCGGGCGGGGTCTGGACCTACACGCTCAACAACAACAACGCCGCGGTGCAGGCCCTTAACACCGGCGGTACGCTGACCGACCACATCACGGTGGCAACGGCCGACGGCACCACCCAGGTGGTGACGATCACCATCAACGGCAGCAACGACGCCGCGGTGATCTCCGGCACGATCACCGGGGCGGTCACGGAGGCTGGCGGCGTTGCCAACGGCTCGCCGGGCACGCCGACCGCGACCGGCACGCTGGCCGACACCGACGTCGACAATGCGGCCAACACCTTCCAGGTGGTGACGGCGGGCACGGCCAGCACGGATGGCTACGGCACCTACGCGATGACGGCGGGCGGGGTCTGGACCTACACGCTCAACAACAACAACGCCGCGGTGCAGGCCCTTAACACCGGCGGTACGCTGACCGACCACATCACGGTGGCAACGGCCGACGGCACCACCCAGGTGGTGACGATCACCATCAACGGCAGCAACGACGCGCCTGCGATAACGGCAGGCAACACGTTGAGCTACACAGTGGGTGGGTCGGCAGCAGCCATCTCGCCAGCGGCGACCGTGTCGGACGTCGATTCTGCCAACTTCAACACCGGATCGCTAACTGTCTCATTTACTGCAAACGGTACCACGTCCGATCAATTGACGATCCAAAACCAAGGCGCAGGAGTTGGTCAAATCGGCGTAAGCGGCAGCAATGTGACCTTTGGCGGAACCACGATCGGCACGTTTACTGGCGGCACCAATGGAACAAATCTTGTTATCACATTCAATAATAACGCTGCGACGCCTACGGCGGTGCAGGCCCTCCTCGACCATATCCTTTATTCGAACTCGTCGAGCAACCCATCTCTTGCAGATCGCACAGTAACCTATAGCGTGAATGACGGCGATGGCGGGGTATCGACCGGAACGGCCACTGCGACCATAGATCTCAGCAGTCCTAATCCGTTCACGCTTACGAACGGGCCCGATACCGTCTCCTATACATCCGGGACGAATCAGGTGAACGGGACCAATACGACCGCCACCAATGGTGACGTTATCACCGGCGGTAGCGGCACCGATACGTTGACAATCGATACCGCTAAGAACACCACGAAAACTTACACTTTCGGGGACGGAGGGCACACGGATATTGGGCTCACCAACTTCGAGATCCTCCAAATCGTCCGGAGTGACACAACCGGAAATGGTCCGGTCGTAACCGCGACCTTCGATTCGTCATTTAACAACAATGGCACGCTAACCATCGACGGATCTACACTCGCTGGCAATAACGCTGCGGGTCTCACGGTCAACGCGAGCATCGTAACGTCGGGATCGTTCGTTATGGTTGGTAGCGCCCAAGCTGACGCTTTCACGGGCGGCTCTGGCAACGACGTACTCATTGGCAAGGGAGGAAATGACTCACTGACCGGCAATAGCGGCGCCGACCAGTTCCGCCTGCAAACCAACGGGGGTACAGACACTATAACTGACTACACGCAGGGTACCGATAAGATCGGCTTCCTCGGCGGTGCTGTTTCGGGCGGCGTTAGCTTCACGAACACTAGCGCCAGCGCAAATGGCACAATGCTTAACAGCGCTGATTTTAGCTCCCGTACAGCGATCACCAACATTAATGCCGCGGACGACAACCATGTTGATGTGATTTCTGCGTCACAAACGACCACAAACATTACAACCAATAATGGCGGTAGCGCCACCAACACCTATGTCATCGTGTTCAACTCGACCACGGGGCATGGCGAAATTTGGTTTGATACGGACTGGAGTACTACTAGCAGCCGCGTGCAGGTAGCAACGCTCAACAACGTAACGACGTTGGCGGGTGTCACAGCGATCGCCGCCTCGGATATCATTGTCTACGACGGTACCCTCGGACCCGCCGGTGTCGCCGGCTCTCCGATCAGCTTGGGCTTGACCAATCCGGCGGATCACCTCGGCTCCGTCACAATGACCATCTCCGGCGTTCTCGCCGGCTGGAGCTTGAGCGAGGGCACCGATGACGGCAATGGTATCTGGACCGTACAGACATATGATCTTAGCAAGCTGACGATCACATCGCCTCTAGGCTACGCCGGCGCGGTGACGTTGCAGGCAATAGAAAACTGGACCAACGCGGACGGCAGTATCGGAAGCGCAATCATCACCAACATCGTCGAAGCCTATGCGCCGGGCTCCCCAATCTTTGCGCTTTCAGGCGACGACACCCTGACCGGCTCGAGCGGCCACGACACCTTCGTGTTCTCGCAGCCGATCGGCAACGATGTCGTACATAGCTTCGAGGTGTCCGCCGACGTCATCGACCTGATCAGCTACGGCTGGCAGAGTTTCAGCGACGTTCAGACCCACACCGCCGACGACCCTAATGGAAACGCCGTGATCACGCTGGCCGATGGTCAGACGATCACGCTGGACGGCGTTCATACCGCGGACCTGACCGCCGCGAATTTCGAGTTCGACGTGACGCCGACAACCGAAAATCCAGGGCCGATGACGATCGGCGACGGCGCGATGCTGCCGCTGTCGGGCGTCATCCACAACACCGGCGAGATCGACCTGCAGACCTCCGGCGACGACACGTTGCTGCAGCTGATCCAAACCGGGATCACCCTCAACGGTGGCGGTCATGTGGTCCTGTCCGACGATAACCACAACGTCATCGCCGGCACGGCCTCGAACGTTACGCTTGATAACGTCGACAACGTGATCTCCGGTGCGGGCCAGCTAGGGCAGGGTAGCCTGACGCTGAGCAACGAGGGCACCATCGATGCCAATGGCACCCATGCCTTGGTGATCGATACCGGCGCCAACGTGATTGCCAACGCTGGCACGCTTGAGGCGACCGGCGCGGGTGGGCTCGTCCTCGCCAGTGCGGTGGCCAACGCCGGCCTGATCTGGGCCAATGGCGGCACGGTCACTGCTGAGGGTGAGATTACCGGCAATGGCAGCGCCCTGATCAGCGGGGCCGGCACCATCGAGTTCGGGGCAGCCGCGGCGGCAGGTGTCACCTTCGACACGACCGCCGCCGGCCATCTGATCCTGGATGATGCCTTCCACTTCTCCGGCACGGTGAGCGGCCTCGATGGGAATGACGAGATCGACATCAAGGGTGTCAGTTTCGAAGCCGGCACCGTTGTCAGCTTCACGGAAAACCAGGCGGGGACCGGCGGCACCGTGACAGTCTCGGATGGCGCTCACACGGCGAGCATCGTCCTGCTCGGTCAATATGATCCCGCCGGCTTTGCCGAGAAGGCCGACACAACGAATGGCACGGTGATCACCTATGATCCGCATCACATCGCCTGATCGGCATGACCGGCTGAGGGCCGGGGAAGAGACCCGTGGCAGACAAAGATCGCTGGACCTGAGTTCAGACACTGGAGGCGTCCAATGATGCCAATTTTTATCGAACAGGATAGGGACCCGAATGACGCGCACTGTGATATCCCATCCCCCCTCACAGATCGGCTGAGCTCGGCGGATCCCAATGGCGCCATCCGCGGCGGCTTCGATCCTTGGGGGCTCGGCGGACTGCACGACAGTTTTGCGTTCCCGCCGTCGTCGCCACCGCCTCATGTTGATGTGCCTGGGATGGACCAGGTTGCAGGCCGCTTGAGTGCGGTGCTCGGGGCCGAGCTCGGTCATGGAGGTGAGCCCATTGGCATAAGCCATGAGCCGATCGATCTGCTTGGCGTGTCACTCTTCCCATCTGATTGGCAGGACTTCTTTCATCATCACTGAGGTCGCGTAAAGTGAATAGCGTCAGCAAAAGAGCAAGCGAATTTGGGCAGCTGCTTCGCGAGACCAAAGGTCACTTCGTCACCGCCGCCATCTTCAGCCTGGCGATCAACCTGCTCTATCTGGCCGGCCCGCTTTATATGTTGCAGGTCTATGACCGTGTGATCTCGAGCGCGAGCGAAATCACACTGCTGATGCTGACGATCGCGCTGCTGCTCGGATTTTCCGCGCTCGCGGGGCTTGATGCTGTGCGCGCGCGCGTGCTGACGCGCACCAGCATTGCCCTCGACCGAAAGGTCGCTCCCCGGGTGATGACCGCCATCATCGCCCATGCGACGGCGCTCGGCGGCGCGCGCAGCCAGCTGTTGCGCGATTTCGACACCTTTCGTCAGTTCATCACCGGAACTGGCGTTCACGCCATTTTCGATCTGCCATGGGCGCCGATTTATGTCGCCGTGATCTTTGGCTTGCATCCCTTGCTGGGCGCATTCGCGCTGGCCTGCTCGCTCATTCTGGTCGCAGCCGCCGTTCTCAATGAATGGATCGTCAAGCCGCCGCTTGCCGAGGCCAGTGAGGCCGCCAGCCGTAACTACAGCTTCACCGAGATGAGCCTGCGCAACACCGAGGTGGTGCGCGCGATGGGGATGACCTCTGGTCTGTTGCAACGCTGGAGCAGGGACCGCAGCAGGATGCTCGAGCGCCAGGTCACCGCTAGCGACCGTGCGGCCACGATGCAGAGCCTGATCCGGTTCTTGCGGCTGTCGATGCAATCCTTGATCCTCGGTCTTGGCGCTTATCTGGTGATCGAGCGGCTGACCACCGCCGGCGCGATGTTTGCCGCCAGCATCCTGCTGGGGCGCGCGTTGCAGCCGGTCGAGCAGATCGTTGCATCATGGCGCAGCCTGGTGTCCGCGCGCGGCGCCTATTTGCGGGTGCGCGACTTGTTGTCGGTCAAATCACGGGGGCAGGCTGGACTGACGCTGCCGCGACCGGAGGGGCGCGTTTCGGTTGAAGCCCTGTCCTTCGTCGCCCCAGGCAGTTCACGGCCAGTCCTGCGCGGCGTGTCGTTCCAGATCGAGCCGGGTGAAGTGCTGGGTATCATCGGCCCGTCCGGCGCCGGCAAATCCACGCTGGCGCGCCATATCGTTGGCGTGCTCGCGCCATCGGCAGGGGCGGTTCGTCTCGACGGATCCAATGTGTCGACCTGGATCAGATCGTCACTCGGCCAGCATCTTGGCTATTTGCCGCAGGACATCGAGCTGTTCGCTGACAGCGTCGCCGCCAACATCTGCCGTTTCAAGGACGGAGAGGACAAGGACATCATCCTGGCTGCGCGCATGGCCGAGGTGCACGAGATGATCGTGCGCCTGCCGGAAGGCTATGACACCCAGGTCGGAGAGGGCGGTGCGATCCTGTCTGGAGGTTATCGCCAGCGTATTGGCCTGGCCCGCGCGGTCTACGGCAACCCCAGCCTGGTTGTGCTCGATGAGCCGAGCTCAAATCTTGATGCGGAGGGCGATGCTGCACTCGCCGACTGCATCATGGCGCTGAAGGAGCGCGGAACGACGGTGATCATCATTTCTCATCGGCCCGTCACCATCAGCGTGGTCGATAAGATCCTGATGTTGCGCGAAGGCGTCGCCGAGATGTTCGGACCGCGAAGCGAGATCCTGGCGCGGCTCACACGGCCGGTTCCGGTCCATGCCGTCCAGGGAGCGGCCAGTTAGGACACCTCAGATGACGACGTTGGATGCTGCAAATCGATCCAGGCATTCGTTCCCGAACCGGGCAAGCGGCGCGACCAGGGACGGCATGCCAGACGACTCGATCCGCCGCGTAGCTTTCGCGGGCTGGCTGATCATCGCCATCTTTTTCGGCGGCATCGGCACCTGGGCGGTGACCGCACCGCTCAATGGCGCGGTGGTTGCCAACGCGGTCGTCAAGGTCGACGGCAACCGCAAGAGCGTCCAGCACCTTGACGGCGGCATCATCAAGGAGCTGCACGTCCGGGAGGGCGAGCGGGTGCTCGCCGGTGACCTCTTGATCGTGCTCGACGAGACCCAGGCGCGGGCCGAGTATGATGTGTTGACGCAGCAATATGTCGTGCTTCGCGCGACCGAGGTGCGGCTCCTGACCGAGCTCGATCACCGATCCGAACTCGCCATGCCGAACGATCTGAAGGCGCGGTCTGATGATCAATATTTGAAGAGTGTCTGGAATGGACAGGTCAGCCAGTTCGAGAGCCGTCGCGCAGCGCTTGAAGGACAGCGCAGCGTAATCCGGGAAAAAATCAACCAGCTCGGCTCGCAAATCGTCGGTGGGACGGCGCAGGTCAAATCGTTTACGGATCAGATCGAATCCGTTCGCAGTGAAGCCAAGGACATTGCGCCACTCGTTCAACGCGGCCTGGTCGCGCGGCCGCGAATTCTGCAACTGGAGCGCACCGCATACGGTCTGGAGGGCCAGATCGCTGATACAAGCGCCAATATCGCCAAGGCCCGCCAGGCGATTGCCGAGCAGGAGCAGCAGATGGCCCAGCTCGACAATGACCGGATGACCGAGGTCACCAAGGATTTGCGCGATACGCAAGCCAAACTGCTCGAGGTTATCCCGAAGGCGGTGAGCGCCAAGGCGGTGTTGGGCCGCATGGAGATCCGGGCGCCCTATACCGGGCGGGTTGTGGGACTGAACGTGTTCTCGGTCGGCGGCGTGATCCAGCGCGGCGACAAGATCCTGGACATCGTGCCCGACGAGGATTCCCTCACCATCGAGGCCCAGGTCGCCGTGGACGACATCAGCGACGTGCACCCTGACACGCGCGCCGAGGTCCATCTCACAGCCTATAAGCAGCGTATCGTGCCGATCATTCATGGCGATGTGATTCAGGTCTCGGCAGATCGCTTGACCGATCCGAAAACCAACAGCCCCTATTACACGGCGTTCGTCCGCATCGATCAGGCCGAAATGGCGGCCATGCCCAACATCCGGCTTTATCCCGGCATGCCCGCAACTGTGATGATTCCGACCGTGCAACGCACCGCATTTGAATACATCGTTGGCCCGCTGGTGATGTCGTTCAACCAGTCGTTCCGGCAGAAGTAAGCGTTTCCGTTTAGGTGGGCCTGTCTCCAAGCAAGGCGAGGTCGATTTCCTTTGGTCCAAAATTGCCTGACGTTGCCCGAAGGCACTTCTCGGTTCACAACCAGATCGTGCCTGCTAAGCCCCTTGGATACCACGGCTTCCGGCAAAAAGGGGACACCGACCGGCTTCATGTATCGAGGTTGGTTGAATGCCGCTGCGACTTCGGCGGCAACACGAGGTGGTGAGTGAGTGAAACGCGTTCAAAAGATATCGCTGCGATCCATCACCGGGTGATTACGGTGTTTCACTTTGCCTTGCCAGTCGTTAGATCGACGAATGCAATCCGGTGCGGGCCCGGCAGCTGACGGTCGCATAAAGCTACAGGATGACAGATTGCACAGAATTTTAGGCAAGTCACTTAGCTCGACTTTGGCCGATTTATGCGGCGTAGGCGAGCGCGTTCTCCATCCGGCGCCAGATATGGCGCGGAATTTCTATGCTGTCACGGCGCGGCCGGGACATGAAAGAAATCTGATGAGCCCATATTTGGCGTCGAACGGCGGCGATCGCATCGCTAAAGGTCAGGGTGGCTTTTGGATACCAAGCTGCGGTTCTGGGCTTCAGCTTTCGTGCCTTGGCGAGGTCGTGGGTCCATAGAGTGATGATGGAGTAGAGGCCGAGCAAAATCGGGGTGGAGCGCAGAATGGCTTTGTCCGACCACTGGCGCTGGGTCTCGACACCGAGGTGAGCGCGAACTTCCTCGAAGGTGACTTCGACCTGCCAGCGACTGACGAACCAAGCGAGGATGTCGCGGGGATGAGCGTTGAGATCGGTCGCCAGGAAAGCCTGTGGGTCGAGTTCGCCGGTTGGGTCGCGGACGAGCAGCCAGCGGATCGGCACCGGCGGAACACCGCCGCGATACCACAGCGCAGTGCCGGTTGCGATCTCGACGGTGCGATTGGTTCGGCCGTACCAGAGACTGACCCGATAACGCGTCCAGGACACGTTGCGATCCTTGAGGATGGCAGAGAGTTTTTTGTGGGGCTTGCCTCGAATTGGAGGGCGGCCACGAGCTTTGCGCTTTGGTCGGGGAAATTCGAACAGGTTGGCATCGAGGCGCAGGCGGGTGACGACGCAGACGTGCTTGCGGACTGCGGCAAGGAATTCGATGGCCGCAAAGGCGCTGTCGGCGACCAGTACGATATATCGATCGGGCAACCAGCGGCGGATTTGCCGGGCGGCCTGGCGGGCCCAATCGAGCAGCGTCTTGGGCGAGCGCGATTTGCCGTCATAGAAGCGTTTGGAGGGGGCGAGCAGCGTGAGGAAAGGCAGCGCCATGACGCGATCGGCCCACGGCACGCGCACCAGCAACATGGCAGAAAGCCAGCGCAGGCCGCTGGCTTTGACGAAGTGCCCCTTGGAGGAGCGCACCGGATCGCGATAGATGCCGCGGGCGCTGATCTTGGGCCCCCAGCGCCGCTCAATGGTGTCATCGAGCCCGATCACCACCGCCTCGCCGGCCGGCACGAAGACCTTGATCAGCAGGAGCAGCAGGTGGCCTGCCGCGGCCCGCGACGACCACGCCACTCGGTTGAGGACGCGATGGAAAGTACAGAAATCGCGATCGCGCTCCCGCCCTAAGATGCGCAGCGCCGCCGTGACAGTGCGCCGGCCGGGCGCCAGGATAACGCCGGCGAGCAGCGTCAGAACATTCAGCCAAGTGGGGCGTGTGAACAGATCGGTGAAGACGGCAAGCCGGGCCACAAAACGCGGCGGCAGCGGATCGCAAGAGCGGGGGAGAAGGCGGGCATGTTGCATCCCATCGGTAGAATCGGCACGATGAATCGCAGCAACCTCGTCCAGCTGCGACAAATTGAGTCGGCAAACCGATTCATCCTGGCCCGCGCGGCACCCATCGAGCACATTGAGCGCTATGGCAAAATCCGACCCAACGCTTGCCCAGATTGCTGCTCAGTTCACGCATCACGACATAGAAAAGAGCAGTGGCGGTTATTTAATTATCAACCGTCGGACATCAAATCCGGTCGCACGGCTGCGCCCCATTCCAGATACCGATCGCTTCGAGCTCTTCTACTGGTCGAACGTGAAGGGGCGCTGGACAACCTTTGGCAATATGGGGCGCATGAAACTCATGCTCACGAGCGCTCATGAAATCGTCGAGAACGATCCGATGTTCAGGGTTCCGCGTACAAGATGAACAAGTGTAAAATTGGCCAAAGTCAAGCTTAGGATGTTCGCCATTCGGCGAGGACGTGTGTTCAGGTATGTTCCACTTGACGCCGGCGCAGTGGTGCAGCGAAACGGTGGTTGTTGATCTCGCGGAGGAGCAACATCCGCTTGGTTTGTGCGCCATTGAGCAGGCTTTCGAACAGGACCAAGATCTCGCGCGCCTGGACGTAGACTTCTGTGGTGATGGCGTGCGCATCGAAGCCATAGGACGCAAGGCGCGCGTCGATTTCGCCTGCAGCCATTGGATCAATCCGCCAGCTCAGGGCATTTTGCAGCGTGTAGTACTCAGCCTGATCTTCGAACTCGGGAGCGATCCCGACCATGTCGATGCGCCGTAGCAATGCCTCAATCGCCTTTTGGCGATAGGTCTCGAGCAGCTTGTGGCGCAACGCGCGGTAGCGTTGGATCTCCCACGACAGTTCGGCGACGTCGATAGCGAGCAGCCACTCGATGGCGGATCGCGGCGCAAGGTCCGCGAAGATCGCCTGCCGCAGCGCCTGGTAGTGGTCCAGGTGTTCGCCCGGCAGCAGCAAGGGTGGCGGTGACAGCACTTCAAACTCGACCGGCAGCACGGCGGCGGTGAGCTGCTGCTCCGTTTGGAAGGGACCGTTCATTGGGGAGAGGCCTCCGAGCCAAGGTTTGCGGAGAGAGCCGCGGACCTGAAGGTGGCGCTAGCCGGATCGTGGACGGGACTCGCCGCCCACAACTCCTGCGCCACCGGCAACGGCGCGATCTGCAGGTTCGCCCACCAGGCCCGTTCGTTGCCGTGTCGGTGCAGCTCCTGGTGATGGGCGCGGCACAAGGGGACGGTGAATTCGTCGCTGACCTTGCAGCCGAGCGCCCGGGGTTGGGCGAATTTCAGATGATGGGCGTCGCACGGGGTCTGCTGGCAGATGAGGCAGGGCTGCTCCCGGACAAACAGCAGGTGCGCCTTGCTGCGCTTGCGGGGCGGCTCCTTGGGATAAGCGAGCCCGTCTCCTTCGGCCACCGGCAATGACGGCTGCAACGCGGCCTCGACGTCCGCAGCGGCCGTCAGGGGCGACGCTGCGCACAGGCCTCGCTCTCGTTCCGAGGCTGCCGCTTGGTCGGCCAGGCCGGCTGCGGGACGCGCGACGTCCTCAAGCCTGCTTTGATAGGCCGCCTCGACGATCCGGGCATCCGCCTCCTGCAAGGTGTTCTTCAGCGGCAGGCTGGCCTTGGCCCAGGCGAGCAGGTCGTTGCTGCCGTGCAGGTCTGCGAGCTGGCTCAGCAGCTGCTCCCGGAGTTCGGTGGACTGCGGCAGCCCCAGCACCGGCGCACGGTTGAGAACGCCCTTGGCGGGCCTGGCTCGTGCGCTGGGAGCTGCTTGCGGCCCTGCGGCCGGCAGGCCGGCCGCCGCGTCGGGCGCGTCCAGATCATCTTCGCCGGCGATCCCGACCAAAGCGAACAGGGCATAGCGCCGGGCGTAGGTCAGCGCCGCGCCCATGCGATGCGGCGCCTCGACGTCCTTGGTGGCGCAGACCGGCCAGTCCGAGGAGATCCACTCGCCGGAGGAATGGGCGAGCAGGGTGGTAAGGTGGATGTGGCCGGTGCTTTCCTCGACCCGGGTGGTCTGGATGGTGGCGATCTCCTGCTGGCTGAGGGTCTTGCGCACGATGTCGAGGCCGCTCGCCAGCGAGGCGTAGCGAAAGGTCCGGTCGTCATCGCGCAGGAACGGCGAGCGGATCTGAGCAGTCAGGGTCTTTTCCGGGTTGGTCAGGTCGGCCTGGGCGCGGGCCAGCGCCGCCGCGATCGCCCCGATATGCTCACTGGCCTGATGCATGGACGCTCTCCATCTCAACCGGATCAAAGCTGATCGCGCCGGCCTTGGAGCGCTTGGCGCGAATGCCGTGGCCAAACGCTTCCTTGGCGTCCTCGGGCAGCAGCTTCTTGAGCTCCGCTTTGGCCAGCTCGTGCTCGACATGGGCGTTCCGGGTGCGCAGGTAGGTCGCCGCGCATTCGGCCCACAGATTGGACGAGGTCATGTCGACCACCTTGATGGCGGCGAGCCGCGGGCGCGGGGGCTCGATGGCGAACAGGAGCGGCGGCTCACCGCTCTGTACGCAGCGCCAGAACTTCTTTTCCGCGGTCAGCAGCAGGTGTTGGTAGAGCGGGTCGGCATGGACGGTGATCTCAACCCATTTGCCGCCGCCGGTGACGATCGAGAGTACGGCCGAGCGCGCCGCGACCACCCACATGTTGTGCTGCAGCTGCGCCATATGCTTCTCGGCTGCCGCCTCTTCGGCGAAGGCCCAGGGCAGCATGAACTTGGCCTCGAACACCGCGCCGGTCTTTGCGATCATGCCGTCCAGGGTTGCCGCCATCCAGGCGTGCACGGGATGCCGAACGCGCTTCTGGACGTCAGTGATCGCCTGCCCCGTAGCGCCCTGGTACCAGCTGCGGTTGAGCGCTTCGGTGACGATGCCGAGTTGAACGATCAGGTTGCGAGAAAAATCTTGCGGCGCGATCTCGCCGCGCTTTTCCCGCCACAGACGAATGAGCTCGTCCTGATCGTCGCCCATGATGATGCGCGCGTCCGAGCCGCCGATAAAGGCGCGTCGGTCGTAGCGGTTGAAGCTGATGACGGAACGGGGCGCCTCGGCGCCGTTGGTCGAAATCGTATCCACCGGTATCTCCTCGGTTTCGCACACGCGGCCTGCCGCCGCACCGCCAAAAGCCCCGCACTCGCGGGGTGAGATACCGGGGCCATCGGTTGCGCCCGGGTCTATTCAGTAACGCTCCTTTTGCGCGGGAATGCCAGTCCTTTTGCAGCAAGTTTGTTGCTCTTTTTGGTCAGAAAAGCCTTGAATTTACAAGGCGTTGGAGTGATCTTTTCGAGTCTCGCGACGAGCGATAGCCAAGGACTTCAGGCATGGCGTCAATTCGACAAATCGAAGCCAATCGCAGTAACGCCGCACGCAGCACCGGCCCGAAAACGGCGGGTGGAAAAGCCCGGTCGAGCCGCAACGCCTTACGCCACGGACTCGCTAGTCGCTGCAAACGGTATGACCCGGAGCTAGCCAATCTAATGTTGGTTGTTCGCTCCGGCCTTGAATATGAGGTCGGATCGGACGCGGCGGCTGCCGTCGCACAGGCCAAGCGCGAGCTGTGGTGCGTACGAATGGTCCGCCAAGCGATGTTGACTGATTTATCAAATTTGCTGGTCGTAGAAAACGTGAGGCCGCTTCAGGGATTAGAGCGCTACGAGCGCAGCGCGCTGGCGATGCAGAAGCGCGCGCTTCGGTCTGCAAGGTCAGAGGCAGGCTAGATTTGCGAAACGCAATTGGCTTCGTTCTGGAGAAGATCGCGGACGGGGTGCTATCAGGGCTGGCTATGGAAACCCGTAGTCATACTCCCCTCGGCCGACCGAAATGATGTTAAGTCCGACCTCACATAGGATAGAAATTTACGAAAGGTGGCCGTCACGAGGACGCCTTTGCCGCTACGCTTGCCAGCGTGAACCGGCGTCCCTTGTTCGCATACCCACGACTCGCAGTAGCTCGCCGCCTTCGTGCATAGCAGTCGACTTCAATAGCGGTATGAGTTACAAGCGACGCGCTCACTCTTCGTCTGATTGGGCCTGCTGACTTCCTCCTTGAGGGATGAATTGGGACAGCAACGGAAATCCCGGCCACAAAGCGAAAGCCGAACACAAAGGCCGAGCATATCGCAAGTATTCCAAATAAGCCGCAATGGACCTTATCTAATCAAAAGCTAGCGTCCATTGCCGCTTCATTGGTCGCTCCACGCGCTTTTGGGCGGTTGATAGCCGTTTGCGGCGGTTGGCGCCGTGCGGCGTCATTGCTCCACCAGCTATTTGGCACTCGACTTGGAGGGCTCTGCTGGATGGAAAGCCTCTGTTGCCCTGTCGTCTGGCGCTGTGTGTTACCAACGATGAGTTGGTTTTTTGGGCGTAGGATGGCGCAACCAAGCCAATTGCCGTCGCAGCCATGATGATTGCTTTGCGCATCAATTTGGCCTTCCCGGTTAGATGGGGTGCCTTAACGATAGCTCCATTGGGCATCACGCTCTAGGTGAATTCCGGGGCGGAACGTGAAACTCTAGGCTGGCGAAGAACCGCACGGAGGGAAGGACCGTGGATAACGACAAACTCAATGATCGCCTCACGCATCTAGAGGGACAGGTATCCCGATTGCTCGTCGCCCTTTGCTGCGCGCTTAGCGTCATCCTCGTGTTTATCTTCTATGAGAGGCGGCCCTACTTTTTCGATCAGGATTTGGGTGACGCCTTTGTAAGGATGATCGGCACCATCGCGTCATCTTTCGTTGTGGGCTGGCCAATCGTGAGATGGGTCGTCGGCAAGAAGTCAGAATAAACCGCTTCAGATTTTCGAGTGGCGGCGATTCGGGATGACCTCGAGCAGCTTGGCTTGCGTGCCAAGGGTGGCATAGCCCCCGAGGGCAGCGGCTACCGTCTCCAAGTGAGACTTTTTTGAAAGGCCCGCGCCATGAATGATCTGCACGATGCTTATAGGCGGTCTCCTGGTGCATGGACGCTCTCCATCTCAACCGGATCAAAGCTGATCGCGCTGGCTTTGGAGCGCTTGGCGCGAATGCCGTGGCCAAAGGCCTCCTTGGCGTCCTCGGGCATCAGCTTCTTGAGCTCCGCCTTCGCCTGCTCATGGTCGCCATAGGCTTCCCGGGTGCGGAGATAGGTTGCCGCGCACTCGGCCCACAGATTGGACGCGGTCATGTCGACGACCTTGACGGCGGTGAGGCGCGGACGCGGCGGCTCGATGCCGAACAGGAGCGGCGGCTCGCCGCTCTGCACGCAGCGCCAGAACTTCTTTTCCGCGGTCAGCAACAGGTGCTGGTACAGTGGATCGGCATGCACGGTGATCTCCACCCATTTGCCGCCGCCGGTGATCACCGAGAGCACCGCCGAGCGGGCGGCGATCACCCACATGTTGTGCTGCAGTTGCGCCATGTGTTTCTCGGCGGCGGCCTCCTCGGTGAAGCCCCAGGGCAGCATGAACTTGGCTTCGAACACCGCGCCGGTCTCTGCGACGACGCCGTCGAGGGTGGCGGCCATCCAGCCGTGCACCGGATGCCGAACGCGCTTCTGGATATCTTTGATCGCTTGACCCGTGGCGCCCTGATACCAGCCGCGGTTGAGCTCTTCGGTGGTGATGCCGAGCTGAACGATCAGGTTGCGCGAAAAATCTTGCGGCGCAATCTCGCCGCGCTTTTCGCGCCAGAGGCGAATGAGATCGTCCTGGTCATCGCCCATGATGATGCGCGCATCCGAGCCGCCGATAAAGGCGCGGCGATCGTTGGGGTTGAATTTGACGATGGGATGGGGCGCCTCGGCGCCATTGGCAGCAATCGTGGTCACCGGTATCTCCTTTGAGTTTGGCACTTGCGGCCTGCCGCCGCACCGCCAAAACCCCCGCTCCTGCGGGGTGAGATACCGGGGCTATTGGTCCACGCCCGGCCATATCAGTAACGCTCCTTTTGCGCGGAAATGCCAGTCCTTTCTGCAGCAAGATCGTTGTTCTTTTGGCCTAAAAAACCTTGATGTTTCAGGCGCTTGGAGGGAGTTTTATGAGCACTGGGATGCGCGCCAGCCGAGGACGGCGGACATGGCGTCACACCGACAAATCGAAGCCAATCGCCGTAACGCCACGCGCAGCACGGGCCCACGAACGACCAGCGGAAAGACCAACTCCAGCCATAACGCGCTGCGCCACGGGCTCGCGCGCTGCATCGACGGCGAGGATCGCGAACTGAGCGAGCTTGCGGGCGCGCTCGCCGCGGCGTTGGGGCCGAAGATGACTTTGGAGCTGAGCTTGGATGTTGCGCGATCGAAACGTGACCTGTCACGCGTCCGCACCGTCCGCCATGCGATGTTGGCCGATCTTCTGGATGCACCGATATCGGGGTGTTTGAAGCGGCTGAAAGGCCTCGATCGCTATGAGCGTGCCGCCCTCGCGCGACAAAAGCGCGCGCTGCGATCCCTCCGGGGAGGGGCGGGTTGAAGCAGCACGGAACCAAGTTGGCTTCGTTCTGCAGAAGCGTGAGCCCCGAAGACCTCTAGGTCCTTGATGCGTCGGCGCTGCGGATCGAGCCTCGTGGCAGACTGCATGCAGCCAGAGATTGCGGAATGCGGGGTGCGTCAAAGCCAAGGGCCTGCCGCTCCGTTGGACCCCTGGTCTCATCGAACTGGTCAGCCGATCTGCTCGCACGTCCCTGTTCTGATCGAACCTCGATGATTGCGCTCAAGAGCCGAACCGCTGGAGTTGCGGCTGATGTGAACGACACCGAAGCGCATCAGTCTAGGTGTGCCCGCGATGCAGCGACAAGTGTTGGCTCAGTACGTGTATGAGCCGTCGATGTTACGCTCCACCTTCACAGAAATCACTCCAAGAACACAATCGTCAAACATTGCGTGGGTGCTTACCCATTTCAGGAATTGGGAGGTGCTGTCAAGCTGGTCGTCATGCTTGCCTTGCGGGAAGGCGAGCAATTCCAAAAGATAGCCATCAAGCCATGGCGCGTCGGCCGGCAGGTGCACCTGCCCGGCTTCGATCTTGAAGGATTGCGCGGCCATGCGGTCCGCCTTGCTGCCCTCAGGTTTGACTCCGATCGGGCGCGGCATTCGATCTGGCGCATTGCGCTGCAGATCTTGCAACATCATCATCCCCGAACCTGCATTCTCGATCAAGATGGTCGCAGCATTGTATCGCGCAGCCAGCCCGATCACGGTCCGCCTGAGGTCGGGATATTGCTGGCGGCCCCGGTAAACGTCGAGCAGATAGTAATCCTTGTTGATGATGCGCCACGTGGTGCAGACCGAATAATCATTGAACTCGCCGGTCATCATCGCGGTGTCCCAGCTTTGCACGACGATGTCGCGCGGGCCGGGGCTGGGCAATTGACCGTAGCGGCGAAACCACTCTCGTTTGATCAGGTTGCCTTCGAGGGGAATCGGCTGTTGCTGGTATTGCGCCGAAAATTGCAGGCTGCCGGTTTCGGCTTTGATCTGCTCCAGAACAGTTTTGTCTTCACGCGCTGCGTGCAGCACCTCGCTGGCGCGGCGCGCGTGGTGCTTGCCCCGACCGATCGGGATTTGGCTGTCTTCGGTTGCGATCGCCGGGAGCTTGAGATGGAGCCAGCCGCCGGCCTGGAGCAGGTGGCCGGCGAGGTCATCCTCGTGCAGGCGCTGCATCACGACAACGATGGCGCCCTTCTCTTTGTCGTTGAGTCGGGACACCAGGGTGCCACCGTACCAATCGATGACGCGCTTGCGCGCGAGCTCCGACATCGCCTCCTCAGCCTTGAGCGGATCATCGATGATGATGAGGTCGGCGCCCCGACCGGTTAAGGTGCCGCCGACCGACGTGGCATAGCGACCGCCTCCGGCGGTGGTCACCAGCTCGCTTCCGGTGTCCCGCGCGGTGCGCATCGCTGGAAACAGACTGCGGTACCAGGCGGACTCGATCACCATGCGGAATTGCCGGTGCAGCTCAGCTGCCAGCTCGTTGGAATAGCTGACCACAATGATCCGTCGGCTGGGGTCGCGACCGAGCAACCAGGCCACATAGGCGACCGATACCGAGAGGGATTTCAGCGATCGCGGCGGCTGATTGATCAAAAGTCGGTGGCAATCGCCGGATTCGATCCGCAGCAGCTGAAAGGCAATGGCCTCAATGTGCCAGTTCGGAAGATAGGTGGCGCCAGGAAAGACGGTGCAAAACGCTTTATGGATGAAGTAGCGCAAATCCTGCCTAAGCAGCGCCGAGAGTACAGGGGTCATGTGTCGTCCGTGTCCGTGTCCTTGTTCTTATCCCGCGGCGAAGCGTCGGCCTCGGCAAGAATTTCCTGCCGATGCCTCTCGAGGATCGCCTCGTCGTCGGCGGATAGCGGTTTGGATGCGGTTTCTGCAGTCTTGGCGTAGAAGGCCTCCGCAAGCGACAGGTATTTGTCGATCGCGCGGTCGCCGCCCTTCAGCGCCTTTTCTCTGAGGCGGAGCAACGTGGCCAATTGCGTACTGACCTTTCGCGATTTGCCGCCCTCTGTCAGGCTGACCGGCGCTTGCAGCGTGTGTCTGAGGTCAGTCGCGAAATTCAAACTGCCTGGCCGACGTCCCTTGGGATTGCCGGACTGTCCCGGCTTGAACCGGCTGTGGACCGGGGGGCTGCCATAACCGACAGGCTTGTCGTTTTTCTTAGCCATGCGTGCTCTCCCATGTTGCGCAATTGCGTTGCTCGAACGTCTCACCGGTGACGTCATGAACCGCGACCTTGCCGGTCATATGCTGCCAGCGACGGATCGTGACATCCACGTAGCGGGGTTCGATTTCGATCAGCCGCGCCCGGCGCCGGGTCCGCTCCGCCGCGATGAGAGTCGTTCCGGCGCCGCCGAACGGATCGAGAATCAGGTCGTGCTCATTTGAGCAATCGCGGATCGCGTCCGCGACAAGCGCAACCGGCTTAGGAGTCGGATGAACGCGCAGTTTTGACTTCGCAGAGTTTGCCCAGGTATTTTGGCTCGGATAGTCCCAGACGTTCGAGCGGTTTCTGCCGTGCTTGCCGAGTTGAACATTGTTGACGTGGGCCGCCTGACCGTTCTTAAAGACAAACACCAGCTCATGCTTTGAGCGGTAAAGCGACCCCATCCCAGCGTTGGCTTTGTTCCAAACGCAGAGGTTGATCATCTCGGGATAGATCGGGCCGGCGGCGGCGAGCAGGTAGCCCATGCCGCGCCAGTCCATGCAGAGAAAGTGCAGCGATCCCTCGGTGGTGAAGGCGGCCAGATGCGCCAGCGCTTTGGCCAAGAACGCCTCGAATTCGGCCGCCGACAACTCGCCGGAGGCCATGGCAAACTCGGCGTGCCTGATTCTCCCGCGACCCGACACGTGGCCATCGATCGGGACGTTGTAGGGTGGATCAGCAAATACCATTTGCGCCAGCTCACCCGGCATGAGGTGTTGGTAGCCCTCAGCATTCGTTGCATCGGCGCAGACGATCCGGTGCTCACCGAGCGTCCAGAGATCGCCCGGTTGGGCGACCGGCGGTCCAGCCTCGGGTGGCGGCAGTTCATCCTCCTCGACCTCGGGAGCCGCCAGTAGCGAGTCGATTTGTCCCATGGCAAAACCGGTGATCTGCAAGTCGTGCTCTGGATCGAGCTCGCTCAGTTCCAACAGCTCCAGCCGCAACGCCTGCTCGTCCCAGCCAGCATCCTCGGTCAGGCGGTTGAGCGCCAGTCTGAGGCTACGAACCTGTGCGTCGGTGAGATCGTGGATGTGGATGACCGGGACCTCGCGCAGATCAAGTTCATCGGCCGCCCGGACGAGCGCTGCCCCGGCCACGACGCGGCGGTCACGATCGGCGATGACCGGGAGGACGAAGCCGAATTCCTGCAGGCTGGCCGCGAGTTTTTTGATCTGGCTCTTGGGGTGTCGCCGGGTTTCACGTCCGAGTTGCTTGAGCTCAGCAATCGGCACGAGCATGGGCGTGAGGTCATGGCGAAGCGGACATCTATTGCCCAGCTGATTGAGCATCGGCGGTCTCCTCTTAACTGCGCTGAGCCAATTGAGAGGCAAGACTCGTATCCTGGCAATCAGGAAGACGTCTCCCCGGCCTGCCGACCGCGCTGTCTCCTGAATTTGATGGCTTCCGCCATGAACTGGCTGACTGCTGTCTCGGTGATTGAGCAGTCACACATCGTGAGGAAGCGGAAAACGAACCGCGCGGCGGCGGTATGCAGCCGACCGTCATACTCGCCCTTCGCGCGTGGCGTGTGGGTGAATTCTCCGCCGTAGCGTTCGAACCAATCGCCGAGCCAAATCACGACCTCTTTGATTATGGTTTTCGGTCGGGGGCCGCCGATCTTCTTGCTGCGCTTGAGTGCACAGATCGCGGCGTCGAGCACGACACCGGCGATAGCCGCCAAATCGCGCATACCGCGGACATTTTCCAGCCACAGCGCATCCAAGATCTTCTCGCTCGCCGCAGCGTCCAGATATTTCAAGTGCCGGGCTAACCGATCGGCCGATGCTGCAGCGTCGTCCAGCTTGCTAGGCCGTGGACTAGTCTTGGCGTGGTATCTTGACAGAGCGGCAAAGTCATACAGCCGCTTGGGAAATGCGCTGAAGACGTCTGCCGGGCCCAACGGTTCGATGCAGACTATGTTGGTCAATTCATGCGGGAGCGGCCCGATGGACGCGAGCCGCTGCAGGAAATCACGGACCAGATCGCAAGTTTTGGTCACCTCCTTGTGGATTTGCTGACGCGACGGTTGCTGATCGGCGTGCAAGCAGTCCTTGAGGACGTGAAGTCGAAAGTAGTTCAGGTCAGGGCGCGCTTCATCGTCCGGGTCTTTCAGTTCGGCAGTCTCGATCAGATCGTTGTATTGAACGTCGCTGAGTAAACAACCCTGGCGACCGCGGTCTTTCAAGCCGGCCACAGAACGGAAAATCAAGTCGAGGGGACGATCATCCTCTTGTCCGTAGCCATCCAGTCGGACCATGCTGGTCAGTCGGCATGCTGGTTTTACGCGTCTCGGCATCGATGGTCTCCGAGTCAAGCATTGCGCGAACATCTCAGCTTGAAGCGCTTTACAGGAAATGAATCTGATGTCGCCGCGCCGAGCGCGGTTGTGGATAACTTAGGCGCAGTTCCGCCAGCGCGCATCTCGAATGACCTTTGCCGTGCGGCGGCTCTCGGCTGCAAAACGGCCAACAAGAACGTGGAGGCCAAAGTGTGCGGCTGCCTGGAGGCCGTTGCGATGAGAAGCTCTGGTCGTACCCGTAAGACCACGGGGCACATCACGGACGGCGAGGAACCGGTGACACTTAGCTTGCAGGTGGCAATCGCACGTCGTCTGAAGCGAGCCAATGCCCAGCTCGAAGCCCTCATCGAGTAGGAGCGTCCCTGCGGCTAGATCGCCCAGCAACTGCAGGGACGATCAATCTACGAACTAGGGCATTGGGTTCGAAGATCCCATAACGGGTGAGCATCGGAAGCTTTTAGCGCAAGCGGACGTCCAGCGTCAGTCGTATGCCGGCGAAGCGCCGACAAGCAGAGGTCAGGCGGCGTTTGAGCTTCGCCGTGCTCTAGCTTTGTCGTCCACCATCTCGCTCGCTTACAGTAAGCGTCCATTCCTGACACGTGGCGTCAGTTGATGGCTGTCGCTGGTCGACAGTTCCAGGGCAGGAGCTCGTCGAGCCGGCTTGGGTGGTGCCCGTTGGACATGCGCTCGAGCACGTCCTCAAGATAGGCGAAGGGCTCGACGCCGTTAAGCCTGGCCAAGGTGACGAGGGCGCAGACAGTTGCCCCGCGGTCGGCGCCGCTATCGGGGCCGGAATGTGGCGGGGCGTTGCGCGCCAGAATGCTCCAAGCTCCGCGCTGCCGACTCTGGCGGAACGGCGGCGGACTCGTGCGCCGACCAATCCCAACCGCTTACGGATAATCGGCGGAATGAGGCTCCTCTACACCGAACCTAATCGCTTGAGCCGAGTTCGCTTTTTGGCAGGACTTGCAGATATCGCCTAAATAGCTACAGATGCCGCGATCAGCTGAGCTTGGAACACGGATGATCTCTCAAGAATTCTCGGTTGCAGGCTTCCGATGTCGGGAAGCGTTCGATTCCCCAATGAATCTGACAACTTCCTGAGCCGGTCGAGAAGGAGTTCGAGACAGATTGGGAGCGCTGGCGTGATCATGCGCACCACTGGGAGGCGTTCTCCTAGGCGACCCGTTCCGGTGCTTGCTTGTCGAGCGC
The DNA here is from genome assembly GCF_024199885.1 of Bradyrhizobium sp. CCGUVB23. Classification (NCBI taxonomy): domain Bacteria; kingdom Pseudomonadati; phylum Pseudomonadota; class Alphaproteobacteria; order Hyphomicrobiales; family Nitrobacteraceae; genus Bradyrhizobium; species Bradyrhizobium sp. CCGUVB23. The sequence continues at coordinate 464,889 of NZ_JANADQ010000001.1, read as the reverse complement.
CGCCGTAGCGGCTGAGAACGCACATAAATCAGCAACTGCTCGAAATGGCTATCACGGCACGACGGATAGCTGGCCGTCCTGCAGTGCCAAGACCGGGCGGAGTTCTGTGCTGGGATTCGGCTGCGGAGCCAGCGCAAAGAAGCCGAAGACGGGTGCCACCACCTCAAGTTCTCGGCGATACATGTCGTAGTCGGGCGAACCGGGCCGAACGAAACCAAGTTGAGGGCTGTGATCGACCATTCGTTTGAGAACAATCGGAGCGCTGGCTGGGGTAAAGTGTGCGCCACCAGGATTTGATAACGTCGTGATCAGGCCGCGTGCCGGCTCGTTACTCGTTTCAGGACGCGACACCATGATCAGACGAATAGCTCCCTTTTCCAATGTCACGAAGTTTACGAACGGCCGTCCCTCCGGGATGTAGACTCGTCCCTTCTGCGTGTGGCCCGCGTCGACACGTTCTTTTTCCTCGAACATGAGGCAGGACTCGGTTTCGTCCCAATGAACGGCCATGACATACGCATTAATGATCTCGGAGTTCGAGAAGGCCGGCCTGAAGCATACATAGTCCCCTTCGAGTGCCTCGACGCTTGCGCGCGCGTAGGAGCCGAGATCATAGGCGGTATTGGATCTGGTTGGCACGGGTGATTCAAGATCGTCAGCGATCGGGGGCGCATCATGCCAGCTATTATCCTTGTGCAGCACCTCGATTGTTTGTTCGGCTGTGACCTTGCGTATGCGTTCGGACTCGTTGAAGACGGCGAGAACCATGCCGCCGACGATAAAGCCCGTTAAACCGCTGCTGAGCGCCACCAGATGTGTCGCGTTCTCCGGATGCACATAGAATTGGGCCAATACGGGCTGGCCGACCAGATGCGCGACGAGCCAGCCCGCACACGTCAATGCGACACCGTTTGCGAAAGCCCCAAACGTGGCTACCCGGTACCAGTTTAAGCGCGAGGATCCCATGTACGAACAAATTAGCCCGAGGGAAACCGTGCAGATAAAAGGCGTAATGACCCCATATAGCCGTTCAACAAACTGCTTAAGAACGTGCTGATATCCGTCACCTTGTATCAAGGCGGACACAAGCGGAATACCGATACGAAGCACAATCGATAGACCCACAACGATAAGACCTGCGACTACCAGCTCGGCAATCGGCGGATATGCCGGTGTGTCGTCCTCTTGTCGTCCAATGAAACGTTGCGCCACGATGATCGCACCTGAGACTGCAAACCCGATTGAAATGCCAAACGTGATGGCAATCGTCAGGACTTTTCCCACCTCGAGCGGGAGCGTCCCTGGCATGAATACCATCATGCCGATGCTCAAGCCTGTTACAAGGAAGATCGTTGTCGCCCATTGATCCATTCCGAAGGTAGGCCCCGGACTGTAGGCGAAGCCCATTTTTGCAAGGCGCTGCAACCGAGCGCTGTGAGTTCTTTCGCAAAAGAGCACATAACGCGAAACGAGACTGCAGGTAAGATTGGTGACCTCCGCAATGTTGCGGTTCAGCGTTTCTTTCAATTCTGGGGTAGGTAGCGGAGAGGCGAAAAAGGCCAGGCCGGAGTGCATCAATTCTTCGTAACGAGCATCTGCGCGAGTGGCCAACGAGTCACCCAGTTGCATTATCCTGGCGTAGGCCGAGCGACCATATCCATTTCCGGCGAATTCAAGTGCGGTAGCGCTTCTCCTTGGTGCTACAAAGAGGTTGTATAGCCCGATAGCTCTTGTGAACCGATCAGGGAGGGTGCCATCGCTATTGAAGCTCAGTGCCCGCGGACTGATATTGTCGGAAATGATCCTGCTAACTTTCATTCGAACCATTCCGTGCGGTGCAAAGCCGGCGGTTTGCGCGAGTTCAATTGCAAGCCGATCGGCTTCACGCGGGATAGCGGCTAATTTGACGCAAAATGCCCGGGCAGCCCTGTCGATCCGTGCTACGTCCCGGAACAGCGAAGCGACAACGATTATTAGCACGGCCACAATCGGAGAATATTGAGCGAGTTGCGCTTGCGCTTTGGGGTCTACCTGCATCAACTTCCCGACCATGAAGTCGAAGCCGATGCTACCCTGCACAAGGCCGATCATGACAACGAGCCAAAGCGGTATCATCAACGCGTAATAAAAAATAACTCCCCAGAAGAAGAGGGCAAAGGTAGTGCCGGACCGATTGGTTGGCGGAGAGTTGAATCGCGCCCAAGCGACTACAAAAAGTGCCGAGAGTGCAATAATCCACTCGCTCTTCGTAACAATTTCTCGAATGATATCCATAGTACGCTCTCCTCCATAGAGAGCGACGCTCGCGCTATTGGCTTCGCTCTCGCCTCAGTAAGGCGCAGTTCGAAGAGGCCCTTTGGAGCGCTCGTCTTGCCTCCGCTTACGAGCCCCGATCAACTTAGGAGGGTAGCCGGAGCAACGAAGCGACGATGTGAACTGGTACACATTTGATCGGGAAAAAGCGAACCTTAAGTCTCGAGCCCCTAATGTAATGATCGCAAACACTCATCCAATGTCGTTCGACTACTCCGCCTACGGAGAGCGTCTAGATTAGGTGTATGCTAGGGTGCGACTTGGGCCCGTCGCTTCGGGAAAACTCCACATCCAAGAGCCACCTTGGTGAGGCGTTGCGGGCTGTGACCACCGCAAAACCGTCGCCGGGATAAAATTCCGTTGCAACCTCACATCGATATTCGTGGAGTATGCCGGCTCCGTCGAGTTGCTTAAATCCAAACGTGTCCTTGGCGACAAAGTCCCCGGGCGAGCCGTTGGCGAATGGATAAGGTGAAAACAGCCCAGAACTGTGTATGGAGTGCAGGGTGCAGCTGGTTCCAGTGTCGAGGCATTTGACGTGCGCTACTGTCACGCTGCTGACGTGTTCGTCGCCCGAGAGGAACACAACGCCCTTGATCTGATTGTCGCAAACAAATCGTAACAGGGAATGCAACGAGTACGGGTATCCCTCCCAGGCATCAGAAGCGAGTGCGCTGGCAGGTTCTTGCGAAACTGTCAGTCGTCTCGGCAGTAGCGCGGAAGCAGTCATTACAAATTTCGGCGATTTCGCGAACCGGGGCACCGCAAGCCATTTGCAAAGCTTGCGGAATTGCTCGGGGTGCATGATCGCCCTGTTGCGCCAGTCTGCCGCAGCACGCGGCTCCCGCTGTGTCCGTGCGTCCGCGAGAAAGAACGGCAGGCCTTTGTGCATTACTTTATGCCAGAGCGCGGGGAGCGCCTCCGGAGAGGCACGCTCGTACAGCCAGTACGCAGCCGTTCCGCGTCGCAGGCGTTCGGCTGCATGCGGGTCATTCGGTGCCCAATTGTCTCGGATTTCATGATCATCAAGCATCATTTGGACGTCGAGGTCGAGGCGCTGCAACACCGCCTTTGCACCTCGGCTTTCGCCGCGGCGCTCCTGCGACATGCGGTACAGCGAGTTCTTCAATTTTGGGTCGAAAAGGCCCGCGGTCGCATCCGCATAGATCTGGTCTCCGGCCAGCAACAGCAGGGTCGGCGGCGCGGACTCACCTAGGCGTTGGCCGAGCTTGAGTAGCGCGGCATCAGCGACGCCCGAAGTCGCACTCTCAGCAGCAGGCATGTGGTTCAGAATATCGTTGGGATACAGGCAGCTACCCAATGCAAAAGTGACGCGCGGTGGCGTAGCAACATCGTCCAAAGACGCGGGATCAGATGAAGCTCCTCGGATCAAGCCACCACGTAAGTCGCTGATTGTGTCATACGTAAGCGCCTCGCTCAAAGCGTTGGTCAGCCGCGATTTCGACTGGACCATTCGATCTGGCTGGCGCGGATTGCCGCCGATACCATCGGGTTGATTGTACAACAGCAGCACCAGAACCTCGGGAGCGTGGCGGGGCCAAGAACTGAACGGCACGTCGAAAAAGTAAGGACCAAGACGTCGGCGTCGTCGCTTGCGGATCCTGACCGGTTTACCGATACAAACGCCAACGGCCCTCAGGCCGTTGACGTCCGTCGGCATCGCCCTCGAACCGCTGAGATGTAGCGGTACCAGCCGGTCGCCGTTTTGCGCGACCGGAACTACAAGCGCGCAACGGGGGCGACCGCGACCGGGGCTGTCGCTTGCGAGAATACGGATCTTGCCGGGATATTTGAGTACCCGGAGTCGCACCCCATACGCGGGAGCTACCGCCTGGAAGGTCGAGACGCAGCTTCGGCTGGGTTGAGGAGCAGCCGAGCGTGCTGCACCTGCAGGTGGATCGGGAGCGCACAGATACTTGGCAATCACGCGACAGTTACGACCTGCGTGTTTGCCAATCAGGCAATCCTGGTGGCCATACCCTTCTATTCGCCAGGTGAGATAAGACGCCTGCCCAGGTGCCAAAGAGGCAGCGCTATCGGCGATTAGCTTCTCAATTTGATCAGGGGACTGAGATGTTGCTGTAGGATCGGTTTTACCGTAGCCGCGTATCGCGTTGAGGTATGGCACGCCGGCTGTTTCGAGGGTGTTTCGCATGAGAGCGAGCGTCGCTACGTCAACGAGACCGTTCTTATCGCCATGAATTGACATCATTGGAAATGTCAGCCTCTCGGCGATCCGTTGCGGGGTTACATAGCGGTTGACGCCGCGCTTGTTTGTTACGGTATTGTAACCGGCAAAGTGGATAACCTGCGATACAGTTTCGACACTGATCGGTCCGAAGAAGTCGTCCAATTGATCGAGCACTCCCGTCGAGAGATTCCTCAGCGAGAACGTGCGGCCGTAGAGAGCATCCATGCGGTGTCGAGTCCCCGCCCATGGGGTGGCCCTGGGAGGCAAGAACGGATTCTCACGCCTGAATTCGTGGCGCGGCATTGACATCGCCGCGAGGGCACGATCGTACAACTGGCCGGCGAGGGTGCTTTCGCCTTGGGGGCTGAAGGTGTACTCGCGCATGGAAACGAAGCGCCGCGCGTAACGCATGATGTACGCGGCCAGCACATTGGTGCGGCTCAAGATCATGACCGGTCCGACCTGCGAGAACACAACTCTACCGATCTTCTGACGCAATCGTTCATGGCGAGGCCCGTCTGCCAGCACGGCCATGCTGAACATCGCCGCCCCCATGCAATGCGCTACAACGTCAACTCTTGAAGGTTGGCCTCCGCCCTTGGTGCGCGCCGCCGACACATGCTCGATTGCAATCGGAATGTCCTGGTTGGCCATCTTCTCGAATGGCCAGTCGCTAGCTGCCGTGGTTAGACCTGCACTGCAGCGCATATCAAGGATCCACACGTCGCGGCCGGACTCACACAGCGTTTGCGCCAGGTTTCGCTTCACCGCAGGGTGCGCGAATGTTGTACCGCTGGCGCTGTAACCGTGAATCAGGAGTACAGGCCGCGTAACGGCGGCGGCAGCCGGTCGCCGCGCCGAGCCATCGTAGCGTGTCAGTCGGATTTGGACGGGCGGCTCGGCCTTCTCGTCAACCGTCAGCCACTCGATCTGTGGCTCCGGCAGGCCATGCACTGCTCCGGGCAGCCGTTGCGGGATCCGAGCGAGTGGCGCGTCTGGCCGGCGGAAGCTTAGGGCGTGAGCCTGCAAGACGACCCGAAACGCATACAGCACGAACGAGAGCATATCGCTTAAAGCCGCGATGCCGTCCTGCTGATCCACGACACGCAAGAGGGGTATCTCTTGCCGCGCGAGATAGCGCTTGTTCAACTTGAGCAGGGGGAATTTGCGGACGACCGGCGGGCGCATCTCCGGAAAACGCTCGACGGTCATTTCCAAGAGCTGCGTAAAGGGGCTCGCGGCTCGATAGTAGGTAAGGCGCTTGACTGCTCGAATGGACTGGTTCTCGAACCGCGAGGCATCGAACCCGGGGCTAAAGGTAACCGCGCCGACGGTCAGATCATATGTGATCAGGCGGACGGCGCCGGCGCGCGAACAAACCGATACAATTCCACTGACAAACTGCCATATTCGGCTACCGCGGGACGGCATTGGTTCAACCTGTTCGGGGCGCGGCCGCAAATGCAGAAACTCCTGGAACCACTGCAGCCGGTCCTGCACAAAGTCGCGCAGGCCACGGTTGCCGACCCACGCCAACAACGCGCGCGCCGTTCGAAGAACCCAATTGGACCGCGCAAATTCGAATAGGCGCAATTGCCCGGAGATGCTCGCTTCCAATGCGACATCTTCCCGTCGGGCTTGGTCGGAGACTGCATCGAAGTCTCTCCCCGCTTTCAAAATTGTAAGCGTGCCCTTGCCAGGCGCGATGCTGAGGCTGCGCTGTCCATTTCCCTCGCAGGCAAAGAGATTATTAAGCGCGGTCGGCTCGGTGGTCAGCGTAATCTGCACGCGATGCGGCTTGGACATTCCCGTCGGAGTGCGCAGTCGCACGTGACCGCGAACCTGCTCAGTAAGTTCGATGCGTGTGGGTGCGGGATTGCGGATGATATCCGTGGTCGCGTAGATCGGCCTTTCGAGCTCGCCTGGGGGAAGGCCAGGCCGGGTGTCCCTCAGCTTCCACTGCGTCTTCAGCTGCATGATGGCGCGCAGCGCCAGGACCGAGATGGTCAGGGACGGATTGATCCCAAGCGAAGTCGGTACAATCGAGCCGTCGAGAACAACTAGTCCTTCGTGCACCGACTGGCGGTGAGGCCCATTGGCATCGAACACGCGCCCGCAATCGTCCGTAACGCCTTGGCGTACGTCGTCGCCCATAGCGCAGCCACCGAGTGGGTGAACAGTCACCAAAGGCCCGCGTTGAGCTTCGAACAACCGTTCCAGCGCGTCGGAGAACGGCCGCCACATCAGGTTGTTCACAACGGTTCCACCGAGCTTCGATTGCTCCATTAGCTTGGCGAGCCGTTCATGATGTTTCTGCAGCCGCGGATCCGATCGAAGAGCGGGCCAGCATACCGTCAGCAGCCCATCGACATTGTCGCTTACCGGGCCGTCCCCAAGGGTCAGTTCACCCTCGGCAGCGTCACGGCCTATCATTGCGAGCACAAGGGAGTGTTTGATCGCACGTTGATCGACCGCGGCAGTATCCTTCTGTGGCCATCCCGCTTTATGGGATTTGAAGTCCGGGTCAGCGAGTTGATTGAGGACCTGGAACGTGGTGGTCGCCTCGGCAAACAAGCGGCGAAGCGGCCCTGGCACCGCCAGGTCCTCGATCACGAGATCGGTTTGCGGATTGCCGTTCCTTAGATCAATCATGCCGGTGATGGTCGGGCCGATCGCTTCGGTATCCGCTGTTGGCGGCGCACAAACCGGCTGCGCTTCATCTGCGACGGCGTTAACAGGCTTGGTTACGTCGTAGGCGGTGACCAGCATGTCGCCGTTTGCGGAGAACTTGCGACCGAGTTGGGCAGAGAAGCGGAGCGGCCCTTTCGAGCGCAACAAGATCTCAGTCGAGCCCAATGTGCCGGCGGCGAGTATGACCCGCTTGGCTCGAATTGCGAACGGATGAGGCTGGCGATCACGTAGATGCTCGTCTGTATGGTTGACATGCACAACCCATCCATTCGAGCCACTGTGATTTGCGGAAACGCGAATGACGGTTGCACCGGTAACAATGCGCGCTCCCTTACGCGCAGCTGAAACCAGCAGGTTGGTATCGAGAGACTCCTTGGCGCCATGATTGCAGCCAACCGCACAGTCACCGCACATTTGGCACGGGTTCATTTTGACGGCAGCACTGCTCGAGCGAGCGGTACCAGCAACCGTGATTCGAGTTAGTGCCGCCCTATGGCCATTGGCAAGCGTTCTCAGCTGCTTTGTCTTGTTCAGCCCGTTTGCGCGAGGGAGGCGATTTGCGCCTAAAAGCGGAAGGAGCCGAGCCGCCAACCGTTTCAGATCCTTGGCTTCGCGGATTGCCTTGGGCCATCGCGCCTCTTGAAACACGGCGGGGTGCGGCATTTCTGTCACGCCCGCATTGATCAGGGAACCACCACCAAGACCGGAAGCAACTACGACGACCGCGTCGTCGCTCCACCGGATGTCATAGAGGCCGTCGTAGGCGCCGCTTTGGCGTGACACTTTGGGTGTGGCGAAGCGCACGTGTCCGGCAAGATCGGCCTGCCCGGTGGGAAACGCACCGGGTAGGTACTCCCTGCCGCGCTCGAGCACACAGATGCGTAGCGACTTGCCGCTCTCGTCAGTGCAACCGCTCAGTTCGGCAGCCGCAATAGCCCCCCCGTAGCCGCTGCCGACAATCACGACATCAAAATCATGCTCGCTTTTTGCGGCAGCGGGCCGATCGCTCCGCGACCGCTCATCGATTAGAGTCTCGAGACCGCATGACAGCCAATTCGCCTGCCTTGGTGTCTGGTCGGTGGCTCCGAGGCCGTTGCCTTCGTGTAGCAGCATGTTCTCTTCCGCGAGAAAATGATCGCAACAAACACAGTCCGCAAATATCGCCTCAAATAATCAAGCCAGATTGCCCGCGGCTCCAAGGCCGTGGGTCTGCCTCACCTGTCGATCGCCTGCCAAGTTACGATGGCAGGGCCTTTAAAACCGATCTCGCCTACGCCGGATCTCAGCTGCAATCATTGCCTCGTCATGGCGCAAGGAAAGTCGCTGGGACTCCAAAAGTGCCCGATTCCATGTCCGGAACGCACGATCCTTACGGCCCTCCAGCCAAAGCGTCACGCCCGCCCATAGGCCGTATCGAGGTCTACCAATCGGAAACACCTGGCTATACCGCTTGAGTTCCTGCAGAGATTCCGATTCCCACTCGTTCCACTGGTCGTACTCGCGCGACAGTGAAGCCTCGCGACCTCGCAACAGAACCTCACATAGGCCGGACAAGCCAACGAGGGGGCTGTGTGAAGTTGGACGACGCATTTGGCGGAGCAGTCGGAGGGTTTCGTCAACTGCCTCAAGGCTCTCATCGTTCTGGCCAATGCGGGCGAGCGCTAATGCCAGGGAGCCCTTTGAGGAAACTTGAGCCGCCAAGTCGGCGGATCCGCGCATGGCGGAAGTGATGAGCTTTAACACTTCGACTGCTTCGCGCGGTCTGTCAGCATGAAGCGCGCACAATGCCTTGCATCGCAGCGCCCAGATCTCCTGTTGTGTGTTTCCGCAACTTTGAGCGCGCGACAGCAGGCTCTGCGCGGTTTGCTCGAGCGCCCCCCAGTCACCGCGGTAGAATTGCGACCAGAAGCGAATGACTTGGGCGCTGCCCCAACGCAATTGGTCTCCGGCCTGCAAACTAAGCTCTTGAGATTGCTTTGTCCGACAATCAACCACCGACCAATCGCCGCGTCCGACGCGCCACATGGCATCCAGAAAGCAGACGTGGGAATGTATCGCAGGGTCGGCTAGCGCGATCGCAACGCGTTCCGCCTTTCTCACGAAGTGTTCGGCCGCACGCTTTTGGCCCATATTTCCAAATCCCGACGCCATTTGCGAGCACGCCACCGCCAATTCCGGCGACAGGCCGGCACGTTCCGCATGAACAACAGCTTGAATGAGATGAAGTATAGTTGGCAAAAACCGGAGCTCGAAGAATTCGACCGCAGCTGCGTGGTTGTGGCAACGAGCTATCTCGCACTCCCAAGCCTTTTCGGAGCTGTTGTACCCGCGTGATGGGGAACGTAGCTGTTGAAATAGCAACTGCAGCGCACTTCCGGCGAGCCGAACGGCGACGTTGGCTGGCGAACTCGGAATCGATTCGCCTGCCACGGTGAGCGCGCGACGGACGGCACCACCTACAGCGTGAATGTCGCCACGGCTGTAATGAGCCTCAGCTAGCTGAGTTCTCCAATGTACGGCCCGAAGTCGTTCTTGCGCGCTCAATCTCTGCTGTCGGACTTCGTGACTAAAGCAGATCTTCAAAAAGTCTTCGACCTCACGAAACGCCCCGACCTGTAAAGCTTTCGACGCAGCCATTTCCGCATACTCGACAGCCTTCTCCTTGTTGCCCGCGGCCTCGAAATGTCGCGCCAGGACGGCAAATTCCGCCCCCGTCGTGGATGCCTCGCTGCGCTCAAGCCATTGGGCTAGGATCCCGTGGAGTTGTTGCCGCCGATCTCCCGCTATTGATCCATACACGACATCCCTAATTTGATCGTGACGAAACTCATAAGCGTCTTCAGTTGGGCCTCGCCGCAGAAAATGTGTCGCCACAAGGGAGTCGAGAAGAGCCGTAAGATGATGACTGTTTAGCTCAAGCAATTGCTCAAGCAACCGAACCGTAAACGATCGCCCGATTACCGCAGATGCCTTCAATACATCGAGCAGGTTGGGTTCGACCCGATCGATCCGTTCGCGTATCACTCGCTCGACGCCTTCGAAATACTTGAGTTCATCGAGTGGGCGGATCGAACGCCAGCAGCCGTCGCGGATCGCGATCAGCCCCTCCGTCTTTAGACTTAGGGCTATCTCCTCCGCAAAGAGCGGATTGCCACACGCTAACGCAGAAATCCGGTCAGCGAGCGCGGGTTCCGGGGGAGAGCTCGCGACTGTTCGAGCGACAAGCTCGCGCGTCGAATGATCGCTAAGTTCCTCCACCTCCATGATTCGGAAAGATCGTGCGGGATCATCCAAATCAACTTCAGATGCGGTCATTCGCGCCGCCTCGGCACGACGCTGCAGGCTTCTGAGCTCTTCGGGGATCTCTTCCAAGCGCACACACGCCAAGATCAGAATTGACGAATGGGTAGCGATGATCCATTCCAGGAGACGCCATGATGCAGAGTCAAGCCATTGGCTATCCTCGAGCACGAGCACCACGGGGCGCGGTGCGATGATCGCAAGCAGGTCACCTAACAGGCGCATGGTTGCGTCACCACGATGCGCGCCTTCCAAATGACGTGTACTTTCATTCTCCGGGATTTCGACACCCAGAACTCCGTTTAGAAGGGCGAGACGATCCATGGTCGTAGGGTGCATCGCGACACGCGACGTGATGGCACGCAGTATGGAAGTTCCCTCGGAGTCGGAAGAAAGTCCCAGAAGAGACGCGAGTACTCGGCGCCAAGGTAGGAGCGATGTTCGCCGATCGTCCCTTTCGGCTCGGGCGAGGGCGACTGTTGTGGCCATTGAACGAAGCTCATCGGCAAATGCGGTCACCAGCGCCGACTTGCCGATTCCTGACTCCCCGATGACGGCTAGCAGACGCGTTCCCCCGAGGCGAGCGTCATCAAATGTCCGTCGTAAGGACTCGAGCTCACGCTCCCTGCCAATGAGGACCGGAGAAGAGGAGGGCAGTTCGTGATGTTCAGCCGGACGAAATACCGCAGCCATGTCGCCTAGTCCGACAAGCTGTAACGCGCCGCGCTCTTCGAATTTGAAGGCGGTTCGGGTCGCACGTTCCGTGGGCGCGTCGCAGAGTATGCCGGTTTCGGCCGCAGTCATCAGACGCGCGGCGCGGTTCATGGAGGAGCCATGGACCATTAGTTGTCGCCGGCGCGAGCTTCCCACCACTCCAAAGAGTGCGTCTCCCGTGGCCACGCCGATCGATGACGATAATCCTCTCAGATCGATGGCGTGATTGATCGCGCGAGCGGCATCCACCGCGCGGCGGGGATCATCTCGGTTGAAATTGCCGCGGGCGCCAAATGTGGTGGAAAAAATGAGACCCTTATCGCCGCAAAACAGATCTCCTGGTGGCCCGCCGTGTACCCGCACGATCTCTTGTAGCGATGCGCAGAGCTCATGATGTTGAAGCAGCGCATCGGGATCATTCAGGTCCAAGCCGGTAATTCGCGCGAAAAGTGCAGAAACGGGTCTGATCTCTGTCAACTCTGCGAGGCGAGCATCCACATGGCGGTCGGAATCGAGATCAACTGCCAGCGACCCGCTCGTGATGCTTTGGCCCTGAACAAGCGCTGGCAGGGTCTCCCGCACTTGCGGTGGCAGAAATCCGGTGAGCCAGTCGAGCGGCGGAGACGCAAGATAATCTCCGACACTTGCCCAACGGTGGAGGCTTTCGGGCTCACTCTCGCCAGCCAGTCCTAAAGCGGCAGCGGGTGAGATCTCGTAGGTTCCGCCTCGGGCCATGCCTTGTGCGGCAGCTGCCTCTACGATCGCTTCGCCCATCGCGAGGAGGGTCCAGACTGGCTGGCCGCCCAAAGCGGCCGCGCAGAGCTGTCCCGCACCTACACCGACGTGGAGGGCTGGGCTAAGTTCGTTCGGTATGCCGGCTCCTTCACGATGGCCTGTGCGGCAGATCATCTCTGCGCAATTGATTGCTGCTCGCACGACAGAGCTGAGCTTCTCACGATCTGCCGGCCAATAGGCCAGCAGTGAATCGCCCGCAAAACACAGCACTTCGCCTCCATGCTTGGAGACACATTCCGCACAGCGGGTGTAGGAAAGGCCCAGCAGCCGCGGAATCTGTTCGAGTCCCTCCTGTCCGCGGCGCGCCAGCTGCTCGACCAAAGCGGTGTATCGGGAAACGTCGACAAATATTACGGCCGCTGGAAACTTGATAACCGCGGGACGAGCCCCAGCCGTGCCGTGGAGTCGTGCAAGCAAGCCGATCGGAAGAAAACTTTCGAGGAGATGATAATGCCCCTGCATGATTTGCTTCCGCGATGGGTCGGGAAGAAAGCCGGCAACCGGGGCAGGCTGCGAAGGCGTGAATGCGCTACCTCTTCAGCCGCGCCCTGCTAACATCTTTGCAAGTAAGTCACTGATCGGTAAGGGGCTGCTTGACCCAAGTCAAAGACCCAAGCTCCAACGAGGACGGGGGAGGCAGCCCGATAAGCGCCATGCAGCTAATCACGTTTGAGTCGAAACGAATGTGAACTGGTTCACATTTAATTTCCGAAAGAGGACGGTCGTTCTACCTTGGACGCTTTCTTGATGAAGCTCCCCGAGAGCCGCCGTTAGCTTCGTTCGTGCCTCTATTTCGAGGTCCAAGCCGATGTTTTACTGCCGATCAGCGGATCACCGCTCTTCCGAATTGATCGCCTTGTGGCGGCTGAAAGCCGTTCCGTACTTCGAGGTTGAACAGCGATCAATTCTTGCCAGCTACGGTTGGGCTTGATCCGTCCGCTAAAGTCCGCCTTGCCAGGTAAGGCGCGATATTGGGAGCTGGAGAGCTTACAGGTGCGCGCGGTTGCGGCGACGGCGTGGCGACGGTCGTCACGCTCGTTGCTGCTGCGATGGCGACGGTCGTTCCGCTCCGAGCGGGAGGATCCACCGAACGACCAATTGGATTCCTTGCGGTGAGGCTGGCCCGGAGCTCAGCGGTGGGTCGACCCAAAACCGGACGTCTAGTCTAACGCCGACGACGCGCTCGCAACGGGCTTCCCTGCTCGGCGCGCGCCCGTTCCCTGTTCGCGCGCAAAATTTCCCTGTTCCGATGCTGACGCAGCGGGCCGTGGATGCGCAGGATTCGCAGTACCTCTTGTGTGTTTCGCGCTTGCCTCGCCGAGAGCCCCCCTGCGGTGGGCACATTCCTCCCTGTAGAATTCCCTGTTACCAGGGAATTGGCTGAACCCAACTTCTTGGCGCGGCTATGCGAGCGCTGCGCCGGCCGAGCAAGCCGCCTTGGCCAGGCCGGGATCGCCTGACTGATCCGAAAACCAACAGCCCCTATTACACGGGCTTTCGTCCGCATCGATCAGGCCGAGCTGGCGGCCATGCCCAACATCCGGCTCTATCCCGGGATGCCCGCAACAGTGATGATTCCAACCGTCGAGCGAACGGCCTTCGAGTACATTGTTGGACCGCTCCTGATGTCATTCAATCAGTCATTTCGGCAGAAATGAGAGGAGCCGGATCGCTCTAATAGCTCCGTCGCGATCCCCTCGGCGGCCTAAGACCAACATTTGCGGTGGCCGTCCAAACGATAGAGGCAATGCTGCCTTCCGCCGTCGGCCTCCTAGGCGCGGTTCGACCCGGATGGGCAGCCTTGTCGCCGTTCGCTCTACGACTGTCCTCGGAACGTCCGCGATGGGTGTGCGCCGTGACAAGGCGGCGCTTTCCGGTGGGTGCAAGCCCCACCCGGCAAACGCTCCAGCCGGAAGCAATCGGAGCAGTCATGGAGGTAACGAAGTGGCTGAAGCCTTCGATTAGCGTGTCACGAATTGGTGACAGCGCGAGTGTGCAGGCCGTAACGCGAGTGAGTGCGCCGGGAGAAACCGGCAAGGAGTATGTGGTGAAAGTCCACTGCGATGAAGGAGTAGCAATCCACGTCGCCCCTGATCCGTGCGCAGGCGTCCGTGAGGACGTCGGCGAAGCGTCGGTGGGGGAGCGTATAGGCCAGCCATTGAGCCGCGAAACCGTTATAAATCCGAGTGCCGACGTTGTTCACTTGACGGAAGGCAAAATCGGCAGGCGCGATATTGCGAGTGCCCGTCGAGCTCGGCGTGGTCTGAGACCCTGGCATGTACGGACGCTCCTTGTACGGGAACCGGGAGATCTTTGGATCGGCCATAGGCTTTCCGGGCCAATGGTCCGTGGCGGGAAGGCGAGGAGCCGTAGCCGCTGATGCACGATCCAGAGAAGTCTGACTCCGGCATAGTAGCAACGAAGCCGACGAACAAGGCCGGGCAACCGGCTGCGGAGCCGGTGGAGCCAAGGCCGGGGACCAAGGGGAACGTGGGCCAGCAAAGCACGAACCGGGCGCAGAGCCGGAATCGCGTGACCCAGGCGCTGGACCGCGTACGACAAGCAGGAAGGCAAAGAAAGAAGGAGCGGTTCACCGCGCTTCTCCACCACGTCAATGTCGATACCCTGAAGACGGCGTTCTACGCGCTGAAGCGCAAAGCCGCGCCCGGGGTGGATGGCGTCACGTGGCAGGACTACGAGTCGGATCTTGAGCTCAGGCTCGAGGATCTGCACGGACGGGTCCACCGAGGAGCCTACCGGCCGCAACCGTCTCGCCGGACGTATATCCCGAAGGCGGATGGAAAGCAGCGGCCATTAGCGATCGCCGCCTTGGAAGACAAAATCGTCCAGGGCGCAACCGTCTTGGTGCTCAACGCGATCTACGAAGTCGACTTCGTCGGTTTCTCCTATGGGTTCAGGCCCAGACGGGGACCGCACGATGCGTTGGATGCACTTTCGGCAGCGATCAAAAATAAAGAAGGTGAACTGGATACTTGACGCCGACATCCAGAACTTCTTTGGAGCTGTTAGCCAGGAATGGCTCATCCGCTTCCTAGAACATAGGATCGGCGACAAGCGCATCGTCCGCCTCATCCAGAAGTGGCTCAAGGCGGGTATACTTGAAGACGGAGTCGTAACAGTCGATGACAGGGGGACGGGTCAAGGTTCGGTAATTTCACCGCTCCTCGCCAATGTCTACATGCATTACTGCTACGATCTCTGGGCCGAACGCTGGAGACGGCAAGAAGCCCGGGGCGACATGATCGTCGTGCGTTATGCCGACGATCTAGTGATCGGTTTCGAGCATAAGGACGACGCACAGCGTTTCCTCGATGCGATGCGTGACAGGCTTGGGGAATTTGCGCTGTCGCTTCACCCGGCTAAAACGCGCCTGATTGAGTTCGGCCGCTTTGCAACGACCGATCGAAAGAGGCGCGGGCTTGGAAAGCCAGAAACGTTCACCTTCTTGGGCTTCACTTTCATCTGTGGACGATCGCGCCGCGGCACTTTCGTGCTTCAACGAAAGACCCGACGCGACCGCATGCGGCGTAAGTTGAAGGACATCAAGGTAGAATTGCAGCGTCGAATGCACCAGCCGATACCCGAACAGGGAAAGTGGTTGAGCCAGGTAGTGACTGGCCACTTCGCCTACTATGCGGTCCCAACCAATAGCCGGGCGCTCTCGGCGTTCCGACGTTGCGTGACCGACCTCTGGCGACGAACGCTTCGGCGGCGCAGCCAGCGAGACGGATTCACATGGGAGCGCATGGCGAAGTTGGTCAATGACTGGCTTCCCCCGCCACGCATCCTTCATCCTTGGCCAGACACACGCTTTGACGTCAAACACCCAAGGTAGGAGCCGGATGCCTTAGTTGGGCGAGTCCGGATCTGTGCGGGGGGCGGCCAGCAATGGCCGTCCCTACCGCGATACGCCGAGCAAGCCTCGAAAAGGACGATGCGCAGGCCGACCCGACGACCCTTTCGGGGAAGGCTGACACGGTTGGAGGAAGTGAGCGAAGCAGTACCTCCAGTCGCTGCGCCGGGGTAGTGGCGACAGCATGTACACAAGGAAAGCGTACGCAACACGGGAGGCCCCACGACGTGGTCAGGGATGACAAACCGGAGGCCCGCGAGGGACAGGCCGGGCGCCGTGGGGATGCGGAGGGGTTCGTAGTACCGGTGAAGCCGGGTAACGCCGGTGGAGGGAAGGGACCTCAGTTCAAGACGAACGCAAGACGTAGTGAGGGACCTGGGGATTGGGCAACCTATCAACTCCGAAGAGTGTTCAGAAACTGCAGACGGCGTTGCACGCGAAAGCGAAGGCAGAAGCCGGCTACCGCTTTTACGCTCTGTACGACAAGATTAGCCGGGAAGACATCTTGGCCCATGCCTATGCTCAATGCCGCTCCAACAAGGGCGCACCGGGCGTGGACGGCCAGGACTTCGCGGACATCGAAGTGTACGGGGTGCAGCGATGGCTTGGCGAACTGGCGCTTGCGCTCAGGCAGGAGACGTATCGACCGGACCCTATCAGACGAGTGTACATACCGAAGGCCAATGGCAAACTCAGGCCATTGGGCATCTCAACCTTGCGCGATCGAGTCTGCATGACAGCAGCAATGCTGGTGCTGGAACCGATCTTTGAGGCCGATCTTCCACCAGAGCAATATGCCTACCGCCCCGGGCGAAATGCCCAACAGGCGGTGGTCGAGGTGGAAGCGCAGCTGTTTCGCGGCCACCCGGAAGTCGTAGACGCCGACCTCGCGGACTACTTCGGGAGCATTCCGCATGCCGACCTTCTCAAGTCGGTGGCGCGCCGGATTGTTGATCGGCGCGTGCTGCATCTGATCAAGATGTGGCTGGAATGTCCCGTGGAAGAAACCGATGATCGAGGCAGGAAGACACGCACGACCGAGGCACGGGACAAGCGGCGCGGCATCCCGCAAGGCTCACCGATCTCACCACTGCTGGCGAACCTCTACATGCGCCGGTTTGTGCTGGGATGGAAGATGCTCGGGTTGGAGCGAAGCCTCGGCTCTCGCATCGTGACCTATGCCGATGACCTCGTAATCCTGTGCAGGCGGGGCAAAGCTGAAGAGGCCTTGTCGCGACTGCGCGAGATCATGGGAAAGCTGAAGCTGACGGTCAACGAGGAGAAGACACGAATCTGTAAGGTTCCGGAAGGAGAGTTTGACTTCCTGGGATACTCGTTCGGACGGATGTACTCAGCGAAAACCGGCCAGGCGCGCCTGGGGTACCGGCCATCGAAGAAAAGCATCAAGCGCATGGTGGAGACCATTCATGCGCTGACGGCTCGAACCGGGTTAGGGCAAGACACCACAGAGCTGGTGGCGAAGTTGAACCGCACGCTGCGCGGATGGGCGAACTACTTCAATGTGGGCACCGTCATCAAAGCGTATCGGGCGATCGACAACTACACCGCTGTGCGGTTGCGCCGGTGGTTGCGCATCAAGCACAAGGTCAGGCGACGCAGGGGCGGGACCTATCCACTCTCGCACCTCTACGGGCACTTCGGGCTCGTACGTCTAACCGCGCTTGGGCGCGACCTGCCGTGGGTGAAGGCGTGAGGTCTTGTCCGAGAGCCGGATGCGGGAGATCTGCCTGTCCGGTTCGACGAGCGGGATGTGGAAACGGAGTCACGGCTGCACCACTAAGGCACCGCCAGACGAAAGAGGCGGAAACAGATATGTGCAGCCTAAAGCCACCGCGCCACATCTCGACTCTACCTTGGCAGCTCTTGCCGTCCCATTGCTGGACGCGCCCGTCGCGCGTGCCCTCGTGATCGAAGCAGGAAATCTTGATCAGCTTCAGCATCCCGTCGAAGCCAAGTTCTGAGGTTTCTCAAGACCCCAGCGGACCTGCTCGCCGGTCAGCGACTTCTGGCCGAATTTCTCCTGCGCCTTGCTGACCGCCTTGATGCCGAGCATAACATGCCCAAAACCCGCGGCCAGGATGTCGGCTGCGGTGCAACAAAATGACTAGCCAATGGTTCTGTAATAGCGAATCCGGAAAACGCAGGGACCCCCATGGGAGCCAAATCGGTGGCTGCGCGTTTGAAAGGAGATGCGCGACGACTTGCCGGCGCGAGCCGACTGTCCCGATCCGCCAACCGTTGGCTTCTGCGCGATGAAGCGCATAACCTGGTGAAGGCGCGTATGGCGGCTGTGCGTGATCGCGCAGCCCGCGCGCGCCGAGGAGAGTGACTAATCGGCCTTCAGGCGACGGCAGGTAAGGCCGCCGCCGCTCTGGAACGGGATAATGTGAAATGCCGCACTACCGGGTCCACATTTTGGATCGACGCGGCGATCTAGTGGGCGCTGTTGACCTTGACTGTCCAGATGATGAGGCGGCCAGAGAGCGCGTCCGAAAGGTGTTGGATGGCCGAGGTGCAGAGCTTTGGCGACTGGTGACATTATTCGAACCAGACGGTCCATCGATTCAACCAAGCCATGAAGAGCTTCTCGGGTTCGAACGCCCGCGCGCGCAACGCCGCAAACGGCGGGCGAAATCCCGGTGAGTGATTGGGCTTCTTCGCGATCGTGGATGTGAGCAGCAGTCAACCGGTTCGCCTAGAAAGCAGACGACTATTGTTCGTCCGTTGCAGCATGTCCGCTGGACTGGCCTCGCAGGTCTATGCTTTCGTTGAGTGTGCGTCAGCGCCGCTGGCGCATCGGGACACCGGCGAGGCATTGGTTGCGAAACTCGCGCAGGAGCAGCATGCGCTTGGTTTGTGCGGCATTGAGCAGGCCCTCGAACAGCACGAAGATCTCGCGGGCCTGCACGTGGACTTCCGTGTTGATGGCGTGTTGATCGAAGCCATAGCGAGCGAGACGTGTGTCGATCTCGGTTGCGGTCACCGTATCAATCCGCCAGCTCAGGGCGTTTTGCAGGGTGTAGTACTCGGCCTCATCTTGGAATTCGGGTGCGATCCCGATCATGTCGATCCTGCGAAGCGCAGCTTCAATTGCCTTTTGGCGATAGGTCTCCAGAACCTTGTGCCGTAGCACCCGGTAGCGCTGGATCTCCCAGGAGAGTTCAGCAACATCGATCGCGAGCAGCCACTCAACGGCGGATCGCGGCGCGAGGTCAGCGAAGATCGCCTGCTTCAGCGCCAGGTAGTGCTCAAGCTGTTCGCCCGGGAGCAGCAGCGGCGGCGGTGCCAACACCTCCAACTCTGCGGGCAGCGCGGTCGCGACCAGCTGATGGGCCGTTGGGCAGGGGCCGTTCATGGTGAGGCCTCCAGGTTTGCGGCAAGCGCCGCGGCGCCGACGGCCGCGTTGGATGGGCCGTGGACGGGACTCACCGTCCACAGCTGCTGCGCCACCGGCAACGGCGCGATCTGCAGGTTCGCCCACCATCCCCGCTCATTGCCATGCCGGTGCAGCTCGTGGTGGTGGGTGCGGCACAGCGGCACTGTGAACTCGTCGCTAACCTTCAGGCCCAGGGCGCGCGGCTGGGCGAATTTGAGGTGGTGCGCATCGCACGGGGTTCGCCGGCACACCAGGCAGGGTTGGTCGCGGACGAACAGCAGGTGCGCCTTGCTGCGCTTGCGGGGCGGGTCTTTGGGATGGGCGAGCCCTGTCTCGGGCGCCGCCGGCTGCAGCGCCGCCTCGGCGGCCGCAGCAGCTGCCGCGAGTGGTTCTGGGCGCGGGGTTTGCTCGCCGTCAGAGACGGGCGATTGTTGGACTACATCGGATGGGGGTCTAGCGGCGGTCTCGAGCTTGGTCCGATAGGCGGCTTCGACCATCCGGGCGTCGGCCTCCAGCAGGGTATTTTTGAGCGGAATGCTGGCCTTGGCCCAGGTGAGCAGGTCCTTGCCGAAAGGTAAGGCCGCGAGCTGGCTCAAGAGCTGCTCCCGCAGCTCGGCGGATTGCGGCGGCCCCAGCACCGGCGCGCGGTTGAGAACGCCCTTGGGCTTGGCTTTGCCGCCAAGAGGTCCTTGCGGCCCGGCCTCCGGCACGGCTGCCAATGCATCAGGCGCGTCCAGATCGTCCTCGCCAGCGATCCCGACCAGGGCGAACAAAGCATAGCGCCGCGCATAGGTCAGCGCCGCCCCCATCCGGTGCGGCGCCTCGACATCTCTGGTGGCGCAGACCGGCCAGTCCGAGGAGATCCACTCGCCCGAGGAGTGGGCGAGCAGGGTGGTGAGGTGGATCTGTCCGGTGGCCGCCTCGATCCGGGTGGTCTGGATGGTGGCGATCTCCTGCTGGCTTAAGGTCTTGCGCACGATGTCGAGGCCGCTCGCCAGCGAGGCGTAGCGGAAGGTTCGATCGTCATCGCGCAGGAACGGCGAGCGGATCTGAGCGGTGAGGGTCTTTTCCGGGTTGGTCAATTCGGCCTGCGCGCGGGCCAGCGCCGCCGCGATCGCACCGATGTGCTCACTGGCCTGGTGCATGGACGCGCTCCATCTCAACCGGATCAAAGCTGACCGCGCCAGCTTTCGAGCGTTTGGCGCGAATGCCATGGCCAAAGGCCTCCTTGGCATCCTCGGGCATCAGCTTCTTGAGCTCGGCCTTGGCCTGCTCATGGTCGCCGTAGGCCTCGCGGGTGCGCAGGTAGGTTGCCGCGCACTCGGCCCACAGATTGGACGCGGTCATGTCGACGACCTTGACGGCGGCAAGCCGCGGACGCGGCGGCTCGATGCCGAACAGCAGCGGCGGTTCGCCGCTCTGCACGCAGCGCCAGAACTTCTTTTCCGCGGTCAGCAACAGGTGCTGGTACAGTGGATCGGCATGCACGGTGATCTCCACCCATTTGCCGCCGCCGGTGATCACTGAGAGCACCGCCGAGCGGGCGGCAATCACCCACATGTTGTGCTGCAGCTGCGCCATGTGCTTCTCGGCGGCAGCCTCCTCGGTGAAGCCCCAGGGCAGCATGAACTTGGCTTCGAACACCGCGCCGGTCTCTGCGACGACGCCGTCGAGGGTGGCGGCCATCCAGCCGTGCACGGGATGCCGAACGCGCTTCTGGATATCTTTGATCGCTTGACCCGTGGCGCCCTGATACCAGCCGCGGTTGAGCTCTTCGGTGGTGATGCCGAGCTGAACGATCAGGTTGCGCGAAAATCTTGCGGCGCGATCTCGCCGCGCTTTTCGCGCCATAGGCGAGTGAGATCGTCCTGGTCATCGCCCATGATGACGCGTGCATCCGAGCCACCGATGAAGGCCCGGCGGTCGTGCGGGTTGAACTTGATGATGGGATGGGGCCCCTCGGCGCCATTGGCTGCAATCGTGGTCACCGGTATCTCCCTTGGTTTGGCAACGCGGCTTGCCGCCGCACCGCCAAAAGCCCCGCACTCGCGGGGGGAAATACCGGGGCTATCGGTCCACGCCCGGCCTCATCAGTAACGCTCCTTTTGCTCCGGAAATCCAGTCCTTTCTGCAGCAGAATTGTTGTTCTTCTGGCGTGAAAAGCCTTGATATTTCCGATGCTTGGAGGGAGCTTTTCGGGTGTTGGGATGAGCGCAACGGAGGGCGCGCGGAGATGGCGTCGCACCGACAAATCGAAGCCAATCGCAGCAACGCCAAGCGCAGCACCGGCCCGAGAACGGCGGCTGGAAAAACAACGTCGAGCCGAAACGCCTTGCGTCACGGGCTCGCGGGCCGCGGCACGCGGGATGACCTGGAGCTAGCGCCCCTGATGTACGCTATTGGCTCCGGCCTCGGGCATGAGATCGGATCGGAAGCGGCAGCTGCCGTCGCACGTGCCAAACGCGACCTATGCCGTGTCCGAATGCTCCGCCAAGCGATGTTGGCCGATCTACCCGATGGCCCGACCGGCGCCATCGGCAAGCGGCTCAGCGGGCTTGAGCGCTACGAGCGCAGCGCATTAGCGCTGCAGAAGCGCGCGCTTCGGTCTCTCAGGTCAAAGGAAGGCTAAGGTTCGAAACGCGACCAATTGGCTTCGTTGTGCAAAAGAGCTCCCCGCTAACCGGTGGTTATGGATACCCAAAGCCATACTCCTCACCATAGTCCCCGCGGCCGACCGAAATGATGTCCAGCTCGATATCATCGAACATCGGATGGTGGCTCGCCCACTTCAGAAATTGCGATGTGCTGTCGACCTGGTCGTCGTGTTTGCCGTGCGGGAACGCCAGCAGCTCCAGCAAAAAGTGGTCGAGCCAGGCTGCGTTTGCCGGCAGATGCACTTGCCCGGCCTCGATCCGGAAGGATTGTGCCGCCATACGATCGGTCTTGCTGCCTTCGGGCTTGATGCCGATCGGGCGCGGCATGCCGTTCGGCGTATCACGTTGCAGGTCCTGCAGCATCATCATCCCCGGGCCGGCGTCCTCGATCAAAACCGCGTCCACCTTATGTTTTGCAGCGAGGGAGATCACGGTCCTTCTGAGGTCAGGATATTGTTGTCGGCCCCTGAAAACGTCGAGCAGGTAGTAGTTGTTATTGACGACCCGCCAGGTGGTACACACCGAATAGTCGTTGTGTTCGCCGGTCGTCATGGCAGTGTCCCAGCTCTGCACGACGCGATCGCGCGCGCCTGGCTTGGGCAAGGTCTCGTAGCCGCGAAACCATTCCCGCTTGATCAGATTGCCCTCGATCGGAACGGGGAGTTGCTGGTATTGCGCCGAGAACTGGAGGCTGCCGATCTCGGCCTTGATCCGCTCAAGCACTGCCCGGTCTTCGCGCGCCGGGTGCAGCACATCGCCAACACGACGTCGCACGAACCGACCCGCCGCAACTGGAATTTCATCATCGTCCACCGCAATGGCGGGCAGATCGAGATGATGCCAGCCGCCCGTTTGCAGAAGATGACCGGCCAGATCATCCTCATGTAACCGTTGCATCACGACGATGATTTGGTCGGATTCTTTATCGTTGAGTCGAGAGACGAGGGTGCCGCTATACCAATCGATGACGCGTTTGCGTGCAAGCTCCGACATTGCATCTTCCGCTTTCAGCGGATCATCGACGATAATCAGCTCGGCCCCACGGCCCGTCAATGTCCCGCCGACGGATGTGGCGTATCGGCTGCCACCCGCCGTTGTCACCAGTTCCGAGCCGGTATCTTTTGCTATGCGCAAGGCAGGAAACAGCAGCCGATACCACGGGGACTCGATCAGCATTCTGAACTGTCGATGCAACTCGGCGGCAAGGTCGTTGGAGTAGCTGACCACGATGACGCGGAGATTTGGATCGTGACCCAAAAGCCAGGCCACGAAGGCGACCGACACGGACAGCGATTTGAGCGAACGCGGAGGCTGGTTGATGAGGAGACGGCCGCCCCGACCGGACATCAAACGGAGCAGCTGATAGACGATTGCGTCAATGTGCCAGTTGGGCAGATAGGCGGTGCCCGGAAAGACCGTGTAGAAGGCCTTGTGGATGAAGGAACGCAGATCCCGCCGGAGTAGCGCATCTAAGACATCCCTCATGAGCCGTCGTCTCCGCCGTCCTTGGCTTCGGCGTCGGCCAGAACCTGCGCTCGGAACGAGTCGAGAATTGCCTGATCGTCGACCGACATGCTCGTGTCGGCGTGCTGCGGGGGACCGTCGCTCATCGCCAGCGCGTAGGAGAGCAATTTATCCAGCGCTCTGACATCGCCCCTGAGCGCTTTTTCGCGCAGGCGCAGCAAGGCTGCTTTTTGCGTGGTGACGCGTCGTGATTTTCCGCCGTCGTTCAGGGTGATGGGGGCTTGAAGCGTGTCTTTCAGGTCGGTTGCAAAATTCAAGCTACCCTTCGGGCGCCCGCGGGGGTTGCCGGATTGGCCCGGTTTGAAGCGGCTGTGCAGGGGCGGTCTGCCGTAGCCACCGCCCTTATCGGATTTGTGACTCACGAGCGCTCTCCACGGCTGCGGTGCTCCCGTTGGGAAAATTGTTCGCCGGTCTCGGCGTGGACCGCCGCCTTGCCCGTGACGTGCTGCCAGCGGCGGATGGCGACATCCACGTAGTGGGGGTCGATTTCGATCAGCCGCGCCCGACGCCGGGTCCGCTCCGCAGCAATGAGCGTCGTTCCGGCGCCGCCGAACGGATCGAGCACGATGTCGTGCTCGTTGGTGCAATCGCGGATCGCGTCGGCGATCAGCGCGACCGGCTTGACGGTGGGGTGCAGGGCGAGCTTGGATTTCGGAGACCGTGCCCAACTGTTTTGGTAATCCCACACGTTGCAGCGGTTGCGACCATTGCGCCCGAGTTGAACATTGTTGAGATGGGGCGCCGAGCCCTTCTTGAAAACGAAAATGAGCTCATGTTTAGACCGGTAGAAACTCCCCATGCCGGGACGTGGCTTGTTCCAAACGCATAAGTTGAGCTGTTGATCGTAGATGGGGCGGGTAGCGTTGAGCAGCTGACCGGTGCCGCGCCAATCCATGCAAATGAAGTGCACTGAGCCATTGACCGCGTGCTCGCAGACACGCATAAAGACTTCGGCCAAGAACGTCTCGAACTCGGCGTCAGACATTTCCCCGGAGGCCATCGCAAAGTTTGGGTGCTGGGTTCTGCCCAGCCCTGACGCGTGGCCCTCGATTGGCACGTTGTATGGCGGATCGGCGAAGCTCATGCGGGCGCGCTCGTCCGCCATCAGGCGGACGTAGCTTTCCGCCTGCCGGGCATCGGCGCAGATGGCACGATGCTCCCGTAGTATCCAGATGTCGCCCGGTTGGCTTACGGCCGGACCTGCCTCAGGTGGCGGCAACTCATCCTCCAAATCCTCTGAATCCGAAATAGAGACATCGAGTTCTCCAGTCGAAAACCCGGTCAGTTGCAGGTCGGCTTCAGGATCGATGGTCAGGAGTTCGGAAAGCTCAAGCCGCAAGGCCTGGACATCCCAACTGCCGTCCTCGGCGAGGCGATTGAGCGCAAGCTTCAGCATGCGCAGCTGCACCTCGCTGAGATCGACAAGGGTCACGGCGGGCACGACATCCAGACCAAGCAGCTGGGCCGCGAGGACCAGTGCCCAGCCCGCCACTACCCGGCGCATGGCATCGACGACGATCGGCAGAACGAAACCGAAGTCCCGCAAGCTCTCCGCGAGCTTGCCGATCTGGCTTTGCGTGTGGCGTCGGGTTTGGTGGCCGAGCGTCTTGAGCTCGGCGATCGGAACGAGAGTGGGCTTTAGATCATGGCGGAGTGCGTCGCCATTGGTTGGTTTGGCGTTGTTCTTCAAGAGGGCCTCCATGTGCAATATGCCTATCGGCATATTGGTGGAAGGCCCGCCCGGCGCACTTAGAAAGTCCTCATCTCCGATTTCCCGGCGCGATTTCTGCATCTGATCGCCGCGGCCATCATGCTGCTCACGGTTTGCGGGCTGATGGACGTGCAGGTTTGCAAGAATTTCAAGACGAACTGCCCGGCGGGCGTCTGCGGGCTGCCATCATAGCGTAGTCGCTCGTAAGGATTGTGGGTGAATGTGCCGCCATACCGCTCCACCAGATCGGCCAGCCAAATCACCACCTGCAGCCGCGTCAGCTGCCGAAGCGGGCCGCCCCGTTTCTTGCTGATTGCGAGCGCGTTTTGGCTCGCGAGCTCAAGCCACTGCGCAATGCGGATCGCATCGGCCAGATGACGCACGTCGTAGTCGTCGTTCTGGAGCAACTGACTACGAATCTTGTCCTCTGAAGCTTCATCCAGCCGCATCAGCTGGTCCGCGAGATGATCGGCCGCATCCGCCAACCTGCGGAGCGGCGCGTCGTCGCCCTGCCGGGCCTTCCGCCTGGCGCTTTTGGCAAGAGCTCGTAATCGTCCCGGAAACGAGTAGAAGACGGCGAGGGCGCCCGCAGCTTCGGTCGGCGCATGCTCGGCGACCCAATCGAACTCAAGCTGCGCTGCGCAGCTGAGGAATTGGCCAACGTGCTGGATGACGTGGCCCAAGGCCTGGTGGCTCTGGGCTCGGGTTGCTCGCTGCGCTCGCTGTCGTTCAGCCTGAACCATGACTTCGCGGAACCACTCCAGTTGGGAGCGAATTTCTGCCTCGCAGCCCTCGCGTAGCCGGCCAGGGAAGGTGCTCATCACACCGGTAAAT
Organism: Bradyrhizobium sp. CCGUVB23; assembly: GCF_024199885.1. Lineage (NCBI taxonomy): Bacteria > Pseudomonadati > Pseudomonadota > Alphaproteobacteria > Hyphomicrobiales > Nitrobacteraceae > Bradyrhizobium > Bradyrhizobium sp. CCGUVB23. Next base: position 438,870 of record NZ_JANADQ010000001.1, on the reverse strand, counting down.
TGGTCGTCGCTGAGCAGACACGCTTCGGAGCAATCGCCCGGTCCGGCATTCGGATCGTACACGTGTCCATAGCCGCGCAGGAGGACCATTTCGGTCCCGCCGCATTTTGCTTCGACGTGCCCAGGCACCGGCTCGGCCCCCCACCGTGGATGACGTTTTCAGATTGGCAACAAACAGAATCGCTTGCCTCATGAGGCTTGTGCAAGTCCGGGCCAGCACGGTCCTTCCCCGCACCGCTGCCAATCTAGGTCGAGACCCTCAGCCCGCCGTGAGGGGCTCTCCGAGATGTTCTGTGAGAGTTGGAAGATTGGAGGCCCTAGATTCTCCGATTTTCGTAGGCGTCCATTCCTGACACGTGGTGTCAGTTGACGAGGCAGGAGTTCGTCGAGCCGGCTCTTGGGGGGCCGTTGGACATGCGCTCGAGCACGTCCTTGAAATAGGCGAAAGGCTCGACGTCGTTGAGCTTTGCGGTGGTGATGAGAGAACAGACGGTCGCCCCGCGGTCGGCGCCGCGGTCGGATCCGGCAAACAAGGGGTTTTGCGGCCGAGCGTGACGGGCCGGATCGCGCGCTCAACGGTGTCGGTATGTGTGCCTTGCCAAGGCGCACTGTTCTCCCTGGTGAAAATCCAGGCCGGCAAACTCTCGCTCCAGCCGGAAGTACTCGGAGCGGGTCAGGAGGCGACGAATGACCTGAAGCACTCTGAGAAAAAGGCCCCTTTTGGGGGTCATCGGTCCGCGCGGGCCGCAACTTGCGAGTGAACACTGAGCAGGCTCCGAAAGCGTCATCGTGGGAGTCGACCCGCCATACTAACGGGGAAGGCCGGCGTCCGGGGGGAAGCGAGCGAGAAAAGCACCCCAGGATCCCACCGGAGTAGTGGTGACAGCACGCGCGGGACATGGACAGTGGGCAACAAGGGAAGTCTGCTGCCGACGAAGGATGATGAGTCCGGACAACGACGAACCCGTGAGGGCCAGCGTCGGCGGCGGCAGATGGCGGATGGGTCCGTACTACCTATGACACCGGGTAACGCCGGAAGAGGGAAGGGGCCCTGACTTGTATTAAGCGAGAACGAAGCGGAGAGCACGGCGATTGACGATGAGTCTAGCAACACCGGAACTAAGCGTTCAGAAGCTGCAGAGCTCGCTACAGGCGAAAGCTAAGACCGAACCGGCATACCGCTTCTACTCCCTGTGGGACAAAATCTGCCGATCGGATGTCATGGAAGAAGCTTACCAAAGGTGTCGTGAAAACGACGGCTCCCCCGGGGTGGACGGCATAACATTCGAACAGATTGAAACCGAGGGACAAGAGCGATGGCTGGAAAGTATCAGACAGGAGCTGAAGGATGGCACCTACCATCCCAAGCCCCTTCTGAGAGTATGGATACCAAAGAGCAATGGCGGACGCCGACCACTCGGAATTCCGTGTATTCGTGACAGACTCGTCATGATGGCTACGGTCTTAGTGATCGGTCCCATCTTCGATGTGGACCTGCTGGACAACCAGTATGGATTTCGTCCGAAGCTGGACGCCAAGATGGCCGTGCGCCGCGTGTTTTGGCATATCAAGGACCGGGGACGCCGCGAGGTAGTCGATGCAGATTTACGCGACTATTTCACGTCGATTCCACACGGTTCGCTGATGCGATGCCTGACACGACGGATCGCCGACGGACGACTCCTCTCGACTATCAAAGGCTGGTTGACAGTCCCGGTAGTTGAACGGAGCGGAAGACGGACGATACAGACGGCAGATGCGCGCAAGTTTAAGAAAGGGACCCCGCAAGGCTCTCCTCTGAGTCCATTGCTGGCGAACATTTACTTCCGACGCTTTCTGCTGGCCTGGCGCGACCACGGACACCAAGAACAACTCGACGCCTACGTCGTCAACTATGCCGACGATCTCGTGATCTGTTGCCGCCCCGGCCAAGCCGAGGCGGCGATGAAGCGAATGACGGTACTGATGAACAAGCTCGGGTTGGAGGTGAACGAGACCAAGACCCGCATCGCTCGATTGCCGACGGAACGATTCACGTTCCTAGGCTACACGATCGGGCGGTTCTACGGAAAGGATGGACAAGCCTTCATCGGCACGCGTCCGTCCAAGAAGGCGGTCATGAGATTGCTCCGACGAATCCACGAACGCACGACGCCGCAGTGGTACCCGGACACACCGGAGAACACTGTCGTCGTCATCAGTCGCTTTCTTCGTGGCTGGTGCGGCTACTTCGACCAAGGTCCTGTCATGAAGACCTATGACTTCATCAGGCAATACGTCGATCGGCGTCTGCGGCACTGGTTGATACAACGAGCAGGAAAACGTGGCAGGGGCTTCAAAGAGTATCCGCAGGATTACCTGCACGATACGCTCAAACTCTTCCGCATCCCGACTCGTCGTAACGACCGATCGAGTGCGAAGGCTTGATGAGACAAGTGAAAGCCGGGTGCGGGAAATCTGCATGCCCGGTTTGACGAGCGGCAACTGGAAACGGAACTATGGTGCGAACTGCGACACCGGCAACTGGCGAAAGCAGCCGGACCAGTAAAGCCTCGCGACCTACGGTCACCGCGCGAGTCGTCGACTCTACCAAGCTCGATGCGTCCATCATCCAGAAAGCGGCAAAGGGTGGGCCTTCATCGCGGTGACCACCCGCCAAATTCGATCGCTGCCGCTTCCTGACTCGAGACGCAACTCGCCCACATCCCGCCTCGCAGCGGCCTGGCCGATGCCATCCGCTACGTGGTCCAGCGGGTCAGAGCGGCTGTCCTTGCAGCTGCTGCGGGCCTTACCGCATCGATGAGTCGCTGGGCCGACTGCTTGCCCCGATGGAGAGCTTCTTCCACACCTTCAAGACCGAGCTCGCACATCATCGTCAGTACCAGACCCGCACCGAGGCCCAGCGCGATATCTTCGCCTTCATCGAGGGCTTCTACAATCGACAGGCTCCATTCCGTCATCGGATATATCCCTCCGATCAAGATGGAGCTAAGAGCCGCCTAAACCCGTCCGCTTTCTCGGGGGAAGATCAGTCAAGCGCGCCCGAGTGGCCACGGCGTCACATTCCAGCGGCGCTATGTCAGGCCGGTTCGCTAGGTCGTCCCGCCAACGTTGATGAACCTCAACCCGCAGGCGATCGATGCTATCGACCACATGCGCGGAAGACTGACCGAAGACAAGCCTTGACCTGCTCGAACAGCGGCTGGCGTTTGGGCGGGACCGCCGTTTCAAAGCGTTAGTCCTTTGAAGGCGGCGGTTACGCGAGACATCGGCACCTGAGCCAACGTCCTGTGCCGGTGTGGCCCAGTCGGATTTTGTCCGTGCACTAATCTCTGTGACCTTTTTCAGCGTTCTTTCAAATTCTGATCGGAGATACTCGAATGTTGCGAGCGGAGCGCCGTGACCTGAGCGAGCAAGCGACAAGGCGCTCGAAGTTCACTGGCTGCCCCACGCGCTTTTCTGCGGCTGATAGCCGTTGCCGCTCCACGCGCTCATAGGCGGCTGATGGCCGTTGCCGCTCCACGCGCTCTTAGGCGGCTGATAGCCGTTGCTGCTCCACGCGCTCTTAGGCGGTTGATAGGCGTTACTATTCCACCAGCTCTGGGGCGGCTGGCGTCGTGCGGCATCATGACTCCACCAGCTATTTGGCACTTGACTTGGACCGCTCTGCTGGATGGAAAGCCTTCGTTGCTCGGCGGCCCTAGGTGGGCCACCGGCTCCGGCTCCCGGATTGATGCTGTCCGAGCCTCCGCCCAAGCCGCCAGTGCCTCCGCCGCCCATGCCGCCAACGCCTTGGGCATATGCGAAGCCCACTGGTGCGCCCGCCAACAAGGTGGCCGCCAGAAGTGAGAACATCATCCTCCGCATTTCAGCCTCCTCGTTTTGTGTCGCGCCAACCGAGCCTACGTGTGTCCCTAATCCGCCCTCTGTGCTCTATCGGCGGAATTTACGAGCTGGCAATTGTAGCACATGCCTCCATTTCAGACGTCTATGGCGGTCTAATGCCGACAATCAACATTGAGTGTTGACATATTACATAAATCCGAAATCTGTTTGACGCACGATTATTTCTAAGGTTCCATGCTCTCACGATCGATCCACCGATCGGGAAATGGGGCTTTGCATCACACGAAAGAGTAAGCGACTAGGTGTTTAGTCCCAAGAGAATGAAGGCAACTGGCCCGCTCCGAACGGCCCGATCTACCTGGTCATGCGGTTGTACTGGAGTTATGTGCGTCAAGTTCAGCAAAATTAATCATGGGGTCCAGCCGAGCCATCCCCTCGGAGCCGCCGTCGCTTGCTCACCCCAGAGCGCAAGCGTTGGCAAGCGACGGCGGCGGAGAGGATGGCTGGCGTCCATCCCTTTGGTGGGCCTGAACATCGGTCAGGCCGCAGGCCTAGCGCCTCCTTGTGCTCTTTCAACAGATCCATGTCGAGATAGCGGTGGTCCTCGAGCCAGGCCTTGTGGCGCTCGACGGTCAACGCACGGACGAGCCTTAAGCAGCTCTCGGCACTGGGGAAGATGCGCACCACATAGGTCCGCCGTCTGATCTCCTCATTGAGGCGCTCCAACATGTCGGTTGACTTCATGTGTTTGCGGTGCGGCAGCGGCAGGCGGAAGTAGGTCAGTGTCTCCTCGATGTTCTCTTCGACCGATCCGGTGAGCTTGGGGTACTTGCCGCGCCATTTGGCCAGATCGCGCCGCACCTCGCCAAGGTCGCGCCGGCCATACATCCAGCGCGGCTCGAGCCGGCAATCGTCGTCACAGGTGCCGCGAAAACGGGATCTCGGCAATGGTTCATCAATGATTGGGGAGCATCCTCAAGCGGGCGCGGGAGGAGTCCTCAGCCTACCCCTTCCTACCCGTGGCCGGACATGAAAAGCCCGTCGGCGACAATGCCGGTGCCGAGCGCCAATGTTGCGAAAGCGAGAACAGGTCGTCGTGATCTTGCTACGGGCATTCCGATTCTCCGTTTTGGGGTCGTATGGCAGTCAGTGGGGTGAGTCGGGTGTCTCATTGCGCGCGCCCGCTTTGCTGATTGGACCGGCGCAGCAAGAAGGGCGACGGCACGGCACATCAAAGATAGAGCCGGCGCAGGTGCTTGCTTGCGAAAGAGACACCTGGGGCGAATTCGACTGTTGTTCCCGCGCGGTGGTGAAGCGAATCGCCATCAGAAGCGCGCTCGTCAGCATCACCAGCAGATAGATCTTCATGTTGCTCTCCGCTTCCCCATTGCAGGCGGATGACAACATATCGGCCTCGCCTCGACTGTGATGCACGGCACATCAATGCACTCGAGGAGGCGAACCCCCTTAATTTTTTTGATAGCTTCGCAGATCGCCGCATAGTCCGTCGGCATGCTCTTTTTTACCCACCTTACGCAGAGGGATGCGCCAGCATTTTTTTCCGGCGGTAGGTGGACCCAAGGGGAGGTGGAGGAAAAATAGCGGGCCTGATCCCGGCGCGCCGATATCACAGCCGCTCAAGCACGCGCGCGACTTGCGCCTCGGTCCAAGGGCATAGCAAATTTATGCCGCTACACACAGGGGTGGTACGTCGCGCTGGAACGCCGCCTCGACGATCCACGGATAGCGCTTGGCCTTGGCGGCCTTGAGGGCTGCATTGTTTTTAAAAGTTAGGTGGCCGTTGGCTAACCAGCGAACCTTCCGCGCCATCCAGAAAATAGCCGTGTTCACTCTCGGCTCGGCTGTGCGGATGTGGGCCGTTGGGTGCAATCAACATCACAGCGGTAACCATGGTCGTCCTCGTCCACGATACCACCAAGCGTTCGGGCGTAGTTCAGGAACGCCGCCTCGTCGAACACGGCAAAGCGCTGGATGAACTCCAGATATTTGATCCTCATGATTGATCCCCGCGCTCACGCAACGAGGGTCGGCCCGTGCCGAGACCTCTCGGCTCGGCTGGCGCGCGTGGCGAAAGGCTACACCTCAAGGGGTTTGCGGTGAAGGGCGTTTGTGCCGGGGGGCCATCCGGGCCCCGGTGTTTTGTTCAAGCGGCTGGGCGATGGCAGCGGTGGCTATTCCGCCACGCGACAGCCGCCGGTGGACCCAAGGGGAGATACGGAAAAACAGTGGGCCTGATCACTGCGCGCTTGCTCGACCTCACTTGTGAAGGGACATACAGTCTAGCAGGGGGGGACGCCTCACTTTTCGACCGTGCCGATGTCACTAAGGGGTGTCGGAAAGAAATTCTGACATCGACTGCCGCAGCAACCGCGCGAGAGTCACCGCAGCAGGATTCAGCTCAGCATGGCTCTTGCGGCCTTCGCCACGACCACGAGCCGCCTTCGATTCGGAATCCGTCCGCCCCTTACATCACGTCATACCAACAGGAAATCATGCGCGCCTGTGGGGCAAATCATCCACTGCTGCCATCATATCATATGTGACGCCTTGCTGTAATTTCACTGAAAAGAGGCGAGGGCTCCGGCATCGACTTGAAGGCAGCCGAAGCATCGGTATATGAGAATGGTAACTGGTCCGGTGACATAGAACGGAGGACGGCCGGCGGTCGGAAGATCATTGTCGAGGCAAGTTGGAGTGCGCAGCTCAACGCTGATGGCTTACCGGCGGGAATCGTTGAAACAGGGATAGACGTGACCTTGAGCACCAGAAGACGGCTGGCTGGTAAACTCGCACATCATGGAGTTCCCAGAGCAGCTCTTTGTTGTCGATACACAATGGCGGGCGGCGGTCATGCGGGAAGCTGATGAGCCTTTCGATGTGGCCATTATTGGCGCCGGGGTTGTCGGTTGCGCCGTCTTTCGCGAACTCGTTCTGAGCGGTCTTCGGACGGTCCTGATCGAGAAGGACGCGGACGTTATCAACGGAGCGAGTAAAGCCAACAGCGCGCTTCTTCACACCGGCTTTGATGCATCGCCCAGAAGTCTCGAAGCCAAGCTCGTCCGGGAAGGATACGCATACTACCGGAGCGTTCGTGAACAGCTAGGGCTTCCGCTCCTCGAGACGGAGGCAACCCTGGTCGCCTGGTCCGAAACCGAAGCGGCTGCGTTGCCGAGTATCGTCGATCGCGCGCACGCCAACGGCGTCATGGATGTGCGGCTGGCGTCGCGCGATGAGATACTCCGTCGCGAACCTCATCTCGCGAAAGATCTCGTCGCGGGCGTGATTGTGCCGGGCGAGTCCGTCATCGATGCGTGGTCCGCACCGCTATCCTACGCCCTCCAGGGGCTGCTGAACGGGGGCGAGATGCGGCGATCGACAACCGTCCTGGGCGGCAGGCTCGAGAACGATGTCTGGACCTTGCAAACCAATGCCGAGCCAATACGCGCGCGCATCGTGGTCAACTGTGCCGGCAATTTCGGTGATCTGATCGAGGCGATTGCTCGTCCGTCGCCGTTCGAGATGCGTCCACGCAAAGGGCAGTTTGTTGTCCTCGACAAATCCGCCAGCCGGCTGCTGAATTCGATCCTTCTCCCGGTACCGAACGAACGGACCAAGGGCGTTGTCGTGACGCGGACGGCCTTCGGCAATGTGCTGGTCGGGCCAACAGCGGAAGAACAACGCGAGCGTGATTTCCCGACCACGGATGGACGCATCATCGCCGACCTGCTGCATCAAGGTCGCCGGATGATCCCCGCCCTCGCGTCCGAACCGATCACGGCTTCCTACGCCGGATTACGCCCGGCGACGCAATTCAAAGACTATCAGATCGAGGCATTACCAACGGAGCGCTGGATCACGGTCGCCGGTATCCGATCGACGGGGTTGACCAGCGCGTTGGGCATCGGTGCGTACGTCGCCGGGCTCTATGCGCAGCATTTCGGGCCTCTCAAGAAAATTGCGGAACCGCAATGGGTTTTGATGCCGAACCTGACTGAAGGGCTCGAGCGTCCCTGGATGTGCCCCGGTCGATCCGAGATCATTTGCCATTGCGAGATGGTCACAAGGGCGGAGATCGAGGCGGCGCTGCACGGTGAATTTCCGGCCAGGAGTCTCGGCGGTCTCAAGCGGCGCACGCGCGTCATGATGGGGCGATGCCAGGGCTTCTATTGCACGCGCCGAACGCTGGAATTAACGGGATCGGCTATTCCCGGACTGGTCGAGCCGTTGGAGGGTAGAACGTGAAGCGGACGGTCACAATCATTGGGGCCGGTCCTGCAGGCTTAACGGCGGCCCGTGTGCTGCGCAATGCGGGCCTTAAAGATATGCTGGTCGTTGAGCGCAATGAAGAGCCGGGAGGCTTGCCTCGCTTTTGTGGCCACAGCGGATGGGGCATCCTGGATTTTCACCGCCTGTGGGATGGGCCGACTTATGCGCGCAAGCTGGTGCAGGCCGCCCGGGATGTCGAGATCCTGACCAATCACTCGGTCGTCGGGCTTCAACCGGGCGGTGTCGTTCAGGTCAACGGGCCGCGCGGAACGGAAACGATCGAAAGCCGCGCGGTCCTGATCACGACAGGCATTCGGGAGACGTCGCGCGCGGCACGGCTGATATCCGGGCCACGACCGTGGGGAGTCGTCACAACCGGTGCGTTCCAGGAGATGGTCTATAAGGGAGGAATGAGGCCGTTCCGTTATCCTATTGTGGTTGGAACGGAACTGGTTTCCTTTTCCGCCTTGCTCACGGCGAGACACGCCAAGATCCGGCCTGCCGCTATGATAGAGGCCGGCGAACGTATCGTTGCGCGCCGCCCGGGCGACTGGATCGCGCGGCTGGTCCTCGGGGTTCCCGTTCTCACACGTACCTCAATCGTGAGCATCGAAGGAAGAGAACGCGTCACGGGCGTCGTCATAAACCGTGCCGGGCGGCAAGAATCCATCGCGTGCGATGGTGTTATTATCAGTGGGATGTTCGTTCCGGAGACGGGAATGCTGCGCGCATCGCCCATCGAAATTGATTCCGGGACGGAAGGGCCAAGCGTCAATTCGGATTGGCGATGCTCCGATCCAGCCTACTACGCCGCTGGAAACGTGCTCCGTCCCGTCGAACATTCAGGCAGGGCAGCGGGAGAGGGTGCTCTTGCCGCCCGCGCGATCCTGAAGGGGCTGGATGGGGCGAAGCTCTCGGCGCCCGAGATCGCGGTCAAGGCCGGGAATGGCCTTCGCTATATCTATCCGCAACGGCTCACCCCTGAAGGTGGTCCGGTCACTCTCTTTGGCCGCGTCTCCCAAAACTGCCGAGGGCGACTAGTCGTCAAGTCGGGGACCAACGTTTATCTGCGGCAGGACATCAAAATGCTGCCCGAACGCCGCCTGACCCTGAATCTTCCTGCGTCCGTCCGCCATTCGTCGGAAGACCTGCATGTGAGCATCGAAGCTTGACCATTGTCGCTATTGACCAGGGGACGACCTCGACAAAGTCCTTCGCCTGGACTGGCGAGTGGCTGCGCGAAGGACGCCGGCTGCATCACCGTCAGATCAGGCCGAAACAAGGATGGGTTGAACATGATCCCGAAGAGCTCGTGCAAAACATTCGGGCGCTCGTCGACGCTGAAGACGATCTCCAGGGCGTAGGCCTGGCCAACCAGGGGGAAACCGTTGTCGCATGGGATGCGCTGTCCAAGCGGCCCCTCTACAACGCGCTCGTTTGGCAGGACGAGAGGACATCCAATCAGATAGAAGAGCTGCGGCGGTCAGGCGTCGAAGAATTGACGCTCCAGCGCGCCGGCCTTCCTCTCGATGCGTATTTTTCGGCAACCAAACTGCGCTGGCTGCTCGACAACGCAGACGGGGCTCGCGATCTCCTGCGCAGTGGCCGATTGAGGCTCGGAACGTCCGATGCATTCTTCCTCGACCGGCTGACCGGCGTGTTTGCCACTGACCCGTCGACGGCGTCGCGCACGAGTCTCATGAACATTCAATCGCTCGAGTGGGACGAGGCGTTGTGTGACGCTTTTGGAGTGCCGCGCGAATGTCTTCCCGAGATTCGGCCAACCACGGGGGAATTCGGTGTTCTCGATCAGGGAGTGCCGGTTGTCTGCAGCATCGTTGACCAGCAAGCGTCGTTGTTTGGGCACGATTGCCATTCTCCCGGCGACATCAAACTGACGTTCGGGACTGGCGCCTTCGTTTTGGGTCTGACAGAAGGGCCCGTCCTCCAGGCGGCCTCTCAAGGTCTCTTGCCAACTTGCGCCTGGGCTAAAAAGGGCGAAAGGGCTCGTTATGCCTTGGACGGCGGCGTACTCTCCGCGGGCGCGGCGGTTGAATGGCTCGGCCAGGTGGGGCTATCCAACCCGGACGAAGGATTTGAATGTTCGAGCGCCCCGGCGATCGAGAGGGGGCTCGTCTTCGTCCCTGCTCTGGCGGGGCTCGGAAGTCCGATTTGGGATAGGTCCGCCCGCGGGGCGTGGTTCGGCTTGGATCTCGCAACCCAACGATCCGATCTCTATCAGGCCGTGCTGGAAGGTATCGCCCTTCGAGCCTCTCAAATTGTGGATGCGATGTCGGTTGCGCTGGACGGCGTTAGCCGAATCGCCGTGGATGGAGGCCTAATAAAAAATCCGTACTTCGTTCAGTTTCTTGCCAACGCATTGGGTCGGCCTCTGGACGTCGCGGATACCGCTGAAGTTACGGCAATCGGTGTGCTTCGATGTTGCATTGATGCTCTGAGCGCCTCATCCCCGGAGAGGCTTCTAAGGCACTCTCTCGTCGTCCCCGGGGCGCCTCTGCAAACCGAGCACCATAGGCGCTTCTCCAACGCCGTTTCTCTTGTCCGGGGCTTTGGCCGCCCGGATCGATAACGATGCTAGTACACGCGGGCAGGGCATCTATGCTACGGATTGTCAGCCGCGTGTGGCGAACTGACCTTGATCCGGGCCGAATGATGCTCCCAGCCTTAAGCCCGCGCGGCGCGACGTGAAGAAGAATTCTGCTCATTGTTCATCCTCGCGCAAGTTCATCGCCCGGTAGGCTCGCGCCAGCGCCTCCGGCGTCTGCCTGGCCTTGAAGGCGGTCCAGGCGGCTTTGAATTCAGCAGTCGCGCGGCCGCGACGGCGACCGGTTGCTGCGCCGCCTCCGCCATCCAGCTCTCGCTGCTCTGAGCACGTCAACGATGCATGATGACAGTTAGGATGTTGACGCCAACCTGGACCAAAAACTTCCAGTTGCGGGCGACAAAACGGCGGACTTTCAAAACAGTCTTCAAGGCATGCTCCATCATGGCGCGAAACGACATCGCGCGGGTGATTGACAGAATGCCCGTGGGAAGCGACAACGCTCGACGTTGACGGCGGGAGAGTTAGCACTCCCCGCAGGCGGCGGGCGGCGCTGTAGGAGGCGCTGCCCGTCATCCCGCTTATCCGATGGATGCCTTGACGAAAAGGGCGCGGCGGAATGAGCGGATGACTTATCCCTCACTGATTTTGGACGCAGATTTTCGCCGCATCGTCCTTGACTCGCAAATTCTGCAAGGACTGTAACGTCTTAGGTTGTTGATAAGTAGCGCGCAGTGCTTCTTGACATTGAATAACTTTTTTCTGACCTCGCTCCGTGTTCACCCGGATATTTCGGGGATCACACGAATCAAAACGTGGGACTGCTTGTGCCTCGCTCGTAAAAGTTACGGCCGGGCTGGAAGTTGCGCCTGCCAAAATGGTAGCGATTCGCTGCGATCCCATCCGCATCATCCCACACCGTGGCGTAGACGATGACTGCGGAAGTCTCGAGGTATGGTTCGCAGACGGACGGAAATCGGTCAGGTTCTACTGGCGCGTTACATCTCGTCGCCGGTGCGAAGCGCATCCATCACCCGAATCAAGACCGTGGCGAGAATTGCCGGCTTCAGCGGTGGAATCGTTACGTACCAAAACACGGGAAGCCGATTTGCGCCGTCGATTTGTGCCTGCTCGAACGGATCCTTCAGCGCCGGGCCAAGGGGCACGACGGCGAAACTGGCAAGCTCCATATTGGCCGCCATGGAGGAGGCGATTTGGGGACCTCTGTTCCGACGGCACGGGGGCTGGCACAGTTCAAAAATCGCGCAAAGATTTCTTTGTTGTATCCGATAGTTAGAGCATAAGCGGGATTCCGCCCCTGGGATTGGCGACTGTGCGCGATCTGCGCACAGCCGCTCACGTCCTTGATCGCGTGAAAGTGCCCGGTGATGGCGGGGCCTCAGACGACAGCGACGAGCAGACATTTACGATCTGATCTGACTATGTTGGGCGCCGGAGCCCGGGAGAATTGATCCACTCATCGATGTGGGCGGCCGTGTCGGCTTGGCTAGCCTTCCTCTGAAGCTCTTCTCTCTCCTTGCCGGCAGGCATCGTCTTCGCCTGCTCACGGCTCTCTTGCGCGACTTTCGAGAGCTGATCCTGAAGAGAAACTGTCTGCCCAAAAGCGTATCGCATGACGCTGCTCCCGCGTTGGCGAAATCGCGATTTTCCAATTTACGGCTGACGTGATGCTGGTTGAGGAGAGTTTCTACCCTCTCGCTCTCGAACGCCAGTTCTTTTTTGACCGGCTTCAAAGAGATGGACTCAAGAATCAGTCAGAGGTGATGTCGCGATTTTCGATGTCCCGCTGAAGCCTGCCTTGAAATTGTTGGTCAATTGGCGCGGCCCGTCGCTTGGGTTCGTAGCGCTCCACCAACCGCAGAAGACGCCTTTTGATAAAGGGATCAGCTCGCTCGGCGAGATCTCGCAATATCTTTGCACGCTGCTTGTTAAATTCATCGTCCAACATCGTCGTCCCCGTACAAGAAAATGATATTGCAATCGGGGTAATATAGCGTGCCATCGCTCTTGAGGAAGTCCCCAAGCAGGAGTCTTGTTTGACGAGCTCGTGAAGGTGGGAATCAGTGGCCGGCTGCTCTGTCGAGAAACTCAAGCAGAGATGGCGCCACGTCGTCGAGTTCGACGAATCGCCGGCGAATCTCATCAGCGATGTCGGCAGTCACATCGCGCGACCATCCCTCCATCGGATTGAAGGCAACGATGCGGACGGGATGTTCGTATTGGCCCTCGACCAGGTGCCGCATCAGCGTGGTGCGATTTGCGTCCTCTTCGGCAGTCTCACACCAGGCACACCCGAGCCGGCCGCCGAAGTCTTCAAGCACAAGATAGACGTCATGGTTGACCGGCGCGTGCGGCACGATAGAGGGTGAGCGACTCATGGGGTCTCCGCCAGGAAATTTTGGCTTGGCTTGATGTCGAGAACTTTGAGCCTTTGGAGTGAGAAAGCGATGGATATAAAGGGTTAGTCGTGGCCGACGCCGCGCATTGCGCTGCAACAGATCGGATGTCGTTCGGGTGTCGAATGGCTTAGACGGACGACCGCAAAGTTGCGGCGCGGCCATCCAGATGTTTGGCGCGTGGCGACGACGGCTACTTCTTCAACAGTATTCCCACCGTCCGCGCCATCCGCCTCACCGAGCCGGCGTGACGGCCCAGTTCGGCGGCAATCTTCGATGCGCCAACTCCCTGCCGGGCGAGCCTGACCAATCGTCGGACTTCCTGCTCGGTCCATTGCTTTGGCTTCGGTGTTTTCATGGCGCTGCGCTCGACCGGCACCAGTTAACCAGTGAGCCCAGTGGCGAACACTTGGGAAATTTACGGGTAGCCTCCACGCGCGGACATCATCCTTCTGATGATGCAATCGAGGGAACGGCGCACGAGCCGGCCATTGCCAGGCGCAATGCCTGTTGCGCCCTAACCCTCGTATTGGTCCGGTCCCATCGTCCAGAGCGATTGATCGTGGCCGAACGCGTAGTTGCGGTTGGTCAGCGCCGGATTGCGATTGACCATCGGCCGCATGAACATCGGGTGGGTCGCGCTGCGCACCTCGTGCTCGACCGTGAAGAGATGCTTGCCGCTGTCGAGATCGACGATGTCGCAAAACCGATACTGGTATTGATTGTCCTCGCGGGAGATCAGATTGCGTGCCGATAGCCTACGGTAGGGGCCGGAGAAATCGGTGATGTACATCTGCACATGGTGGCCGTCATAGTCCGGCTGGGGCCGATCGGTCTCGCGGAACAATAGATGCTGGCCGCGGCCCGTCTTCACGGCGGCGACCTGGCCGTCGCCGTTCCTGAGCTCGGCGGGCATGCCCATGATCTCGGGATAGAAGGCGCAAATTCCAGGCCCAGATCCTGCCGGCACCTCGAATTCGACATAGGGAATGCCGAGTGCGATGCGCCCGAAGCGCGCGGCGTCCGGTTCATGGCAGCGCAGGCGATTGCCCCACGGACAGGTCGCCTCGACATAATCATTGTGCTCGGTGAACGCGAACGCCGTGCCCTCGAGCTTTTTGGCGACCGATGACAAGCGCTGTAGCAGCGCTTCACGGCCCGCGATGACCAGCCCGATATGACCGCGCAGTACCTGCGGCTTGCCGCTCGGCAGGTGAAACTGGCTCTGACCGGCATTGATCCACATGTTGGTGTCGGACACCATCAGATACGGATCGCGGGTGAGCCCGAGCCCCGCGACATAAAACAAGGTGGCGAGGCGCTGATCCGGGACCTGGACGTTGACGTGCTCGAGATGGATCGCGTTGCCGAGATCTTCAGTGGATCGATCAAATTGTTGAGGCATGGATGCGGCTCTGGGTACGATGACGGACTGACCATACTAGAACAGAATTTCCGTCAGCCGAAACCGTCAGCCGATCACATCTGCGGGCAAAGCACGACGCCCGTTGCCACCTTGCCGCGGCAGCCAGTCCCTGTAATCTGGCAAAAACATAGGGCAAAAAACGACACGGGAAGGCATCGATGGGGAGAGTTCTGGAGGGCGTGCGCGTTCTCGATTTCGGGCGCTATATCGCGGGGCCGTATTGCGCAACGCTGCTGGCCGAATTCGGCGCCGAGGTCATCCGTGTGGAAAAGCGCGACGGCAGCGAGGATCGCTTCGTGGCTCCGGTCGGCGAAGGCGGTGAAGGCGCGCTGTTTCTGCAGGTCAACCGCAACAAGAAATGCATCACGCTCGATCCGATGAAGCCGGAAGGGCAGGAGGTGATGCGCCGCCTGGTTGCGAGCGCGGACGTGGTCGTCGCCAACCTGCCTCCACAGACTCTGCGCGCGATGAAGCTCGACTATGACTCGTTGAAGGCGATCAAGCCCGACATCATCCTGACGACAGCAACTGCGTTCGGCGGGCCGGGACCCTGGTCCGACCGCGTCGGCTTCGACGGTGTCGGCCAGGTCATGTCGGGTTCGGTGTACATGACGGGCACCGGCGATCCGCCGTACCGGGCCGCGGTGAACTGGGTTGATTTCGGAACCGCGCTGCATTGCGCGTTCGGGACACTTGCCGCGCTGATCGAGCGCGGCAAATCCGGACGCGGGCAGATCGTCGGGGGCGCGTTGCTTGCAACCGCGCTGTCCTTCACCAATGCGACGCTGATCGAGCAGGCCGTGATATCAGTCAATCGCGTTCCGACCGGCAATCTCGGCCAGACCGCAGCTCCAGCCGACATCTACCGCACCAAGGACGGCTGGGTGCTGTGCCAGGTCACGGGTCATCCGCTATTCAAACGCTGGGCCAAGCTGATGGGTGAGGAGGAGCAATGGCTCGGCGATCCGCGCTTTGCCGATGATATCAGCCGCGGCAATAACGGCCCTGTCATCAGCGAGCGGATGGCGCGCTGGTGCGCCGAGCGCACCACGCAGGAGGCCGTCGACACGCTGGGACGTGCGATGATTCCGACCGGTCCCGTCCTGAGTCCGCAACAGGCGTTGGATCATCCGCACATCCGGGCCGCCGGATTCATGCAGGATGTCGACTATCCAGGCTTGCCGAAGCCCGCACCGGTGACACGCGCTGCGGTCCGGTTGTCGGAAACGCCGGGTGAAATTGCAGCGCGCCCGCCGACGCTCGGCGAGCATACCGATCTCGTGCTGGCCGAACTCGGCTACGATGAGGCTGCGATTGCAGCGCTTCGGCAAGGCGGCATCATTTAGCGGATACGGCCAGCGATCGATCGCTAATTCGAAGCCAGCGCCGTCTTGGCGACCTCGGCCATCCAGCTTGATGCCACCGGCAAAATCGCGTCGTTGAAGTCGTATCGCGGGCCGTGAAGCTCGGCGCCGTCGCGCAACGGCCCGTTGCCGATCCAGACGAAGGCGCCAGGGCAATGTTGCAGGTAGAAGGCGAAGTCCTCGCCGGCCATGCTGGGGGCGAGGTCGTGGCGCAGCGGCGCCCGCGCCTTCTCCGCGGCGATCCGCGCAAGACCAGCTTCCGCTGGCGTATTGACGACCGTGCCCACGCCGAGGCTGATGTCGGGTGTGACCTTGACGCCAAAGCTCGTGGCGATGCCGGCGCAGGTCCGCTCGATGCCTTTGACGATGACATCGCGCACCGCGCCGCGATGATTGCGCAGCGTGCCGCGGATCACCACGCGTCCGGCGATCTGGTTCGCCGCCGTGCCGCCCTCGATCGTGCACAGCGACAACACGGCGGTGTCGAGCGGGTCGACATTGCGCGCGACGATCGATTGCAGCGCAACGATCAGGTGGCCGGCAGCAACAACTGGATCGCGCGTCAGATGCGGCATGCCGGCGTGGCCCGCGTGTCCCTCGATCGTGAGCGTGACGCGTCCGCCGGACGCCATGACAACGCCGTCGTGGACCGCGATGGTGCCGGCGTCCAGCCCCGGCCAGTTGTGGAAGCCGAAAATCCGCGTCATCGGAAAGCGCTCGAACAGACCGTCGGCGACCATCGCGCGCGAGCCGCCAAAACCCTCCTCGGCCGGCTGGAAGATGAAATCGACCGTGCCGCTCCAGCTTGTATCGGCCGCGAGCAGCGCCGCCGCGCCAAGTAGCGATGCGGTGTGGCCGTCATGTCCGCAGGCATGCATGACGCCTTGATGGCGCGAGGCGTAGGCAAGCCCCGTCTCCTCACGGATCGGCAGCGCATCCATGTCGGCGCGCAAGCCGACGCGGCCTCGCGCAGATCCGCGCATGAGCGTCGCGACGATGCCGTGGCCGCCGATGCCGGCTTCGCAGGGAATGCCGAGCTCGGCAAGCCTGTCCTGCACGAAGGCCGACGTCGCTCTCTCCTGCAGGGACAGCTCGGGATGGGCATGCAGATGCTGGCGCCACGCGGTCAGTTTCTGGTGAAGCTCAGGTGTCAAGGCAGGTGTCTTTCGGATGGTGCCGGCACCGCCACCATAGCCGGATCTCTCATCTGCACATCCCCGCACGCCGGAATGCATCGCGTGCAACAAAACGCTTTCCTCTACGGCGAAAGCTGTGCCAGCCCCTTCCAGTCGAAGCCGATGCCGTGTCCGGGGCGCGCTGGCGCCAGCGCCATACCGCGGTCGAGCACCAGCGGGTGCTCGATATAGCGGTCGAGCCCGAAACCGTGCGCCTCGAGATAGGAGCGGTTCGGGCAGGCTGCGAGCAGGTGCACGGTGATGTCGTGCGCACCGTGGCTGGTGACGGGCAGGTTGAACGCCTCGGCGAGCCGCGCGATCTTCATGAAGGCGGTGACGCCGCCGCAATTGGTGACGTCGGGTTCGGGATAGGACACCGCGCCCGCGGCGATGTAGTTCTTGAACTCCCACAGCGAGCGCAGATTTTCGCCGGCCGCGATCGGCACGCCGCCGGACTTAAGGATGCGGGCATGGCCGGCGACGTCGTCGGGAATGATCGGCTCCTCGAGCCAGGTGAGATCGAACGGCTGCAATGCGCGGGCGGCGCGGATCGCCTCCTCGACGCTCCATTTCATGTTGGCATCTGCCATCAAGGGAAAGCCGTCGCCGAGATGTTCTCGCATCGCCGCGACGCGCGCGACGTCGGATTTGAGATCGGGCCGGCCGACCTTCATCTTGATGGCGCGATAGCCCTTGGCGAGATTATCGTCGGTCTGCTTGAGAAGCGCTTCGACGGAAAGATCAAGGTCGATGCCGCCGGCATAACAGGGCACGCTTGCATCGAAGCCGCCGAGCAGGCGGAACAGCGGCAGGTCCGCGCGGCGCGCCTTCAGGTCCCACAGCGCTATGTCGAGCGCGGAAAGCGCGAGCACCGCGGCGCCGCCGCGTCCGCCATAATGCAGGCCCCACCAGACGTGATGCCAGATCGCTTCGGTATCGTCGGCCTCAAAGCCTTCGATCAGCTCAGGGATTTCGCGTTTCAGGATATCGGTGATCGCGCCGCCATTGCGGCCGACCGTGTAGGTGTAGCCCGTTCCTTCCGCGCCATCGGCATCGCGCACGCGGCAGGTGATGAGCTCGAACGCCCTGATCTCGCCATGCGTGCTGTCGGAAAGGATGACGGGGAGGGGGATCCGGTAGAGTCCGGTCTCGGTCGTTGCGATGCGTGCCATGCTTCCATCCCGGCTTTTTCCTCGCAGGCTAGGCTGCCGGGCGCCGCCCGGCAATGCCGTCGTTGCAGGAATTCGCCGGAGCCCGAAAGGCAGCAGCGCGATGAGTTCGATGTTCCATCAGCTACGCAAGACGGGGGCGATCTCGCGCCCGTAGGCTGCGGACGTCAGACCATCGTTGACGGGATCGACCGGACACCGCGCGGGTCGATATTTGGGTTCGAGGCGACGTAGTCGATTTCCCCACGCGAAATGCCGATGTCGATCAACTCCCTGTCACCCAGATCGGACAAGGCGGCCTGCAGTCGCGCACGTTTGCGCCGCTCTTGAAACGCCTCCCAATATTTTTCGAGAAAGCGGACGACGCGCCGGGCAGAAGCGAGCCGCCTGTCCAACCGTGCTGTATTGTAGGTCGTGCTCATGGCGCAATCTCCGGATACCCAACTGCCGGCACGCGCATCATCGCCGCCGCATCGCTAGCGGGCAGTCTTCAAAATCGGCTGTGACCGCAACATGGTTGGCTTCGCTATTAATTGAGAGCGCGCAGCCAACACTTCTGTCTGGCGGAGGCAGGCGCAGCTGCTGCAACGGTTACGTCGAAGGCAACCGCGATAGCTCCGATCCAGAACAGCTTCGTGATGGAAATCTCCCGCGCAGAAAATTTCGCAAGCCGACCTCCGTCAACGACTTTAGCTCGCTGCCGCGGGGTTCATTGTGAGCGAATTCACATGCAGCAGCGAATTTCGAACGTCAGCGACAATTCGTCTCGCCCAAAACATGCAAGCCCGCTGCGCAAGGGTTGTGCGCCAGAGTTATTCAACCGACAGCGGTCGTCGCAACGCTCGAAAACGGTTGGCGAGCAATCCGGCGCGATGCTATCTGGGTGCGAAAGCCGCGGCGTTCCCATCAACTCATGCGCGGCGATGATGGGCTCGGCGACGTATAGGCCAGGAAAATCAGCGTGCCGATCAGCAGTGCCGCGGCCATGAACAGCAGCACCGCCGGCAGCCCCGCGAGCGCCGCCACTGCGCCGGTGGTCGACTGCATCAGGGCCGCGCCGAGGAAGAAGGCGAGGTTCACCGCGGCGAGTGCCTTGCCCGCAACTTGCGCGTCGACCAGTTGCCGAGACATGCCGAACAGCAACGGCTGCGCGGAGGTTGCAAGGCCGATGAGCACGAACAGTACGAGGTCGTATTGCGGCGGCATGACGCGAACGCCGAGCAGCAGAGAGACCGCGTAGTGCGGCGCGCCGAGCGCCATCAGCGCGAGCAGGAATGCCGCGACGAGGTGTGCGCCGGCGACCAGCTCGCGGCGGCGACCGAGCCTGCGATCGACGATGCCGATGCAAAGCGGGCCGACGATCATGGCGATCGTGAACGCGCCGAGCTGGTTTCCGGCCTCGACCCGCGACAAGCCCTTGATCTCCATCAGCCACGGCCCACCCCACAGGCCCCGCAGCACCAGCGAGGTCGCAAGCGACACCAGCGCGAGTGCGATCAGGCCACGCAAGGGGCGTGAGAACCCGAGCCGCAGCACCTCGATCATCTGCGACAGGGGCGAGGAATCGTCCTTGTGCTCGGCCGGCTGGTTCGGCACCAGCGCGAAAACGGCGAGCGCCACCAGGATGCCGGCCAGCCCAGAGATCCAGAATCCGGCGCGCCAGCCGTAATGATCGACCACGAAGGCGAGCGGGCTCGACGACAGCAGCATGCCGATATTGCCGATCGAGAGGATCGCGCCCGACCACAGGCCGAACCGTGCCGCCGACAATTGCTTCGCAGCGAGCGTCATCGGGCACATCAGCATGCCGGAGGTGGCAATGCCCAGCAGCAATTGCCCGAACGCGAAACTTTCCGGCCCTGTCGCAAAGCCGGAAGCTGTGGCACCGACCACGGTTCCACCAAGCAGGCTGAGCGACACCGGGCGCACGCCAAAGCGATCCATCGCCGCGCCGACCGGGATTTGCGCTGCGGCAAAGGCGAAATGATAGACCGAGGTGAGACTGGCCAGCGCCTGCGGGTTGACGCGGAAATCCGCCGCCATCAGATCGAGGCTGACAGCCGGGATGGTGCGCAGCAAGGTCGAGAGCATGTGTCCGCAGGCGAGTGCGATCAGCGCAAAGATCAGCGCGCGGGTGCCAACTCCCGTTTCCTCCGTGGCCACCGCAGTCATGAGCGTCCCGTCCCGGCAAGGGTTTTCGGTGGCGTTACACGATTGGGGAGACCGTGCCAACTGCGGTAAAGACAGCCCCGCTATTCCGGATGGTGGCTTTCCGGGTCTTCAAAGAAGATCCGGAAGCGGGGTGGCCTAAGCAACGTCATGTCTGCTCTGGCCCAAAGCGGACATGGACGACGCCTAGGCTAAGGCCAGCTTCTGACCCTGGTGGTGTGAAAATGCGGTGCTGCTACGATTCTCCCGTGACTCGTTGGGGAATTGATGAGGCGCTTCGGAGGACGCGGATCGTGGGCGGCGGACACTATCAACGCTCAAGCCGCCGCCAGCGGCTTCTTCACCCGTCCGAGCGCGAATTGGCCGACTGGACTCTCGACGTGAAAGTCAAGCTTCGTCATTTTTGCAAACAGATCGATATTGGTGGTGCCAATGGCGCAGCCGCCAAGGCCCATATCAGTCGCGGCGAGATAGAAGGTTTGAATCAGGGCGCCGACGTCCTTCAGGATCAGCGAGTATGCGATTGAACTGTATTTCCAGGAGATTCGCCCAAAGCGCGCGGCAATGGTGATCAGGACCTGCGGCGGACCGGGCGCGTCCATGGCAAACTTGGCCGCCGCAGAGAGCGCCTGGAGCTTTTGGGGGGAGGCATCGATCGCTGCCAAGGCATGGCCGCCCGCGTCGTAGTGGTAAAATCCGCGTGCAAGCCCCTCACAGTTGGAAATCGCAAGGTACAATTCCAGCTCGTAGGCGCTGCCCGCTGCGGGATAGGGTCTTGTGCTGTAAGTAACTTCGGGACCGCCGTCCAAATTCGCGCCGCCCTTCCATTCCGACAGTACGCGGGCTGTGGTTTCGAGAAACTGCGCCAGCTCGGCGAGCGTGAGCGGATGCTCGTCATCGAAATCCCGCATCGAATGGCGTTCGCGCAACAGCTCCGCGAAGGGCGAGATCGGCTTCGGCGTGGAAAATTTGCGGAGGTCGATCTTCTTGCCGGGCCAAGGCGGACGCACTGCCGGCAGCGGTGGAACTACGCCCGCATAGGCGAACGTGCCGCCAACCGGATTGACATGCCGGCCCTCCGTGCTCCGCGTGTGAAACACGAGATCGTGGAAATCCCAAAGAACAAGATCGCCGTCACCTTCACCCACCCGAAGGCCGTCGCCGTCTTTCCCACTGAGCTTGATCAGCAGCTGGCTGTCGAGCAGCAATCCGAGCAGATCGAGGTTTGGGAAGGCCACATGGCGGCGAAACTTGCTGATCTTTTGCGGCCGTGAAAGGGCAGCGATGGTGGCGGCAATGGCGGGATCGCAAATCCGAAACAGCGCGCCGGCGCGCGGCGATTCCAGGACCATCTCGTTGCCGTGCCGACGCAGATAAGCAAAGCGCGACAGCACGACGGTATCATCGTTCCCAAGCTTTGCGCGTTGCGGCCAGTACTCGGGGACCTGCGGCTCGATGATTACGAGGTCCTGCTCGTCACGCGGAGAGGATAGGCGGTATTCGAGAAGTCCGTGCCGCGCCAGTCGCTGCACCAGGGCATGAACCTGCCTCGCGACGACTCCTTTGCCGGCAAAGGAGGCCAGCGGCAGGCCGGTGGCGAGGTGTCCCGCACGGTCGATCGCAGCCGCGCTGAACTGTCCCAGATTGACCGAATAGCCGCTCAAGGCGGCGGCGATGCTTCCGTCTGCCTGCATGTGAAGGGAAAAACGACCGTTCACTCGGGCGGTGATGACTGGTGCGATCTTCCTGGCCGGCTTTTTCCGCAAGTTGCGCAACGATGCCAACCTTCAGGTGTGTGGAAGGAACGGAGTAAGTTCGCTTTCCAGTCGCGGGCGATCCAGCAATCGAAGCTTCACCGGAACGTCGTAAAGCCGGCCGGGCGCGAAGCGGCGATAGAAATGCCGCAAGCCCGGAACGAGCACCCTGACGACGGGGACCTCGACGTCGGGCCGCGTCTGGTCGAGCACGAGGAAATCGTATCCTGCGCCGGTCGCGATATCGATACAGGCATTGACCTGGTCGCTCGTATTGTCGTGAACCTTGAGGCTCGGTGCCGGCGGGACGATCGGATTGTCGCTGGGGATAAGAAACGGATAATCGTCCAGCCGCAGCGGCGTGACACCGTCAAGCGTCGGCTTCTCGCCACTTCCGCCGCCCATCATGCCAATTGACATGAACTGGGTCAGCTCGGTCAGGGAACGCAGCAGGGCTATGCGGCGATCGAAATGCGAGCCGGAGCCGAACTCGATATTTTCGTGTCCGTTCTGCATCCAGTGCATGATCGCCACGTAAGAAGGAATGCCGAGATCGCTGGTGATGTCGAGCACCCAAAGCCTGCGTCCCGCATCGGCAAACTGGGCTTGCAGATCCCGGACATAGGAATCGTCGAATTGAGTGAGGTCGACCTCGGCACGCTGCAGCCGGTTGTACCACCAGATAGCGTAGGCATCGCGCTCGACCAGTTCGAGGAAGCCCTGCACGATGGCTTCCTCGCGGGTGTTGCCGGCTGCGCATCCATTGGAATCCGTGTGGAAGCCGCCATAGAAGAAGTACAGCAAGCCGGTCGGAAGATATTTGAAACGCTTGTCGCGTAACGACCAGACCGGCGACCACTCGGTCCTGGTCGACGGATCGAGCGGCTCAGGAACGGGGTGTGAATCGTCCGGCTGCAGCGAATGCCTGTTTTGAAACTGCATGTCGCTGAAAAGCTGAACATCGTTGGGAAGAAGGGCCTGACCAGGAGCGAAATCGGTAAAGCGGCGCTTCGTCCTGATCTCGTCACCCTGGAAAATGCCTGAGTAGCGCTCGATCGCCTCCATCAGCGCGCTGGCTTCGCCCTGCTCGACTGTGGAGCCCTTGCCGAAGCTGCCGCCGCTCAGTCCCGACCTCAGCTCGTCGACGCTCAAGGCCGGCGCAGAGAAATTGTGGTGAGCGAAAAAATTGGTGTTCATCGGCAGATCGGCCTCGATCCGCTCGAGCCGCGAGACCACGCCGGTCAACGGACTTACATGTTTGCGGAAGCGCGCCACGGTGGCTCGAGACGTCACGGTGCGATATCCGCCGCTGGTCATGATGAGCTTTCGGCCCTCGGCAATCTCGATCGACGTCGCCGCCCGGCGCGGACTCTGCAGCCTCTTGCTGCCGCAGGTTGGACATTGCGGGCGACGCGAGACATAGTGCTTGGCGATGACCGCGCCAGTCAGGTCGAAGCTTGCAATGTGATCGCGCAGGTCGGTGCGAAAACCCGAGGCAATCGCTTTCGCGATCTCGACGGCAGCAAAGTGGACAGCGGTCTGTCCAACGGTGTCGTGGACCAGCGGCGATATGGCGACCGGCTCCGCCAGTCCGCGGTCGAGAAATCCCTTGATTTCCCGATTGCGTATCATGCGATCGAACAGGCAGGTCCAGCAGGCGCTCTCGCCCGGTTTGAAGAAGGGGCCTACCAGCGGAAATACGCCGGACGGTTGCACGAGGATCCAGGGCGTCCTGCCCGCTACGCGCTCGCGGTTCATCTCAGCCAACCGCCGGTCAAGATAGTCGTTCACCAGCGTGATCGTGAGCGCAGGCGAGCGCTTGGCCATTTGAACGCCGAGTTTGCTTAAGGCCGCGCTCAGATCCTTGGCGCCTTTGACGTCGATCGATTGTACCCGCACGGGGCAATCGCGCAGATTCTGTTCCGCGACCTCAGGAGGCAGGCCGAGGCTCGCCCAATAGCCGGCGACCGCGCCCGTGAATGCGGGCGATGCTGCCGTGGTGGCATAGCGGCGTTCGACCAGCCGCCCGATCGCTTCCTCGATCTTGTTCGTCGGAAAGCTTCTTGAAAGCTGGCGGATGATTTCCGAAACCGCTCTTCCGTTGCTTCCGATTGCAGCGGCCAGCGCACAATAGAGCTCGCCGTGCAGGAAGTACTTGCGATCCTCGGAATAGAGGCAGACCGCATCGGGAGGAAGTGCGTAGGCGGTGTAGTTCGGTGCGAACCGCAAGATGTCCTTGCGGGTCTGCCTCGCAACGCGGCTCTTGCGATTGGCTGTCATCGGGTCAGCACGCGGATCTTGTTGTCCATCATCTCAGATCGCCAGTGCGCAACGAGCCGTTTGCTCGCCCACAGGAAATCTTCGATTGATTTGGAACACACCCGCTCGTCCCCGGCAAGCCGCCCACCGCAATTACTGCGAGCGTTGCGACCAAAACGAGAAAGCGGCCGGGTCGCTTCCGAGCCCGGCCAACAAGAGGCTTGCCGATACACGATCGAACAGCGCGTCGCCTAGCACCAGCGGCAGCGGCCCCACGATGCACAGCAGCCCGCGCAGGATACTACGGCGCAACCTACCACGGCACATCCGGCACATCGACAACCGACGCCGCATCGGCAACCTCTGCAGCCGCAGCCTCTGCAACCACGGCAACCGCGACAACCGCCGCATCCGCGCCAAGCGACTTGTATGCGACTGCTAGCGTCTTCCTTGTCGAAGAGATGGAAGGTGGCGAGGCTGACGTCAGTCATTTCCTCTTCATCGAGGGTGATCGCATGCCCTGGTGAAAAGTGCGATCTCTGCTGAATGTCGCCTGTTGGTACGGCCGCTGCTGATGCGCTGCCGGCGAGCGAAAAAGTTAGTCCGGCGGCTCCCAACGCCGGCACGGCGGCCTTGGCTACGCGCTTCTTCTTCGACGCTTGCTTCACCCGCTGCATGGTCGCATCCTCCGAATGTTGCAGGAAGGATATCCACGGGATGAAAGTCTACGCCGAGCGGAGAGGGCAGGCAAGATTCACGAACATACCAAAATGCAGTAGCGCGCTCGTTCAGATTGTATTCATCTTCATGAACGGGGTCGCCTTTGATCCCTCGTCCCGCCTGCGCTGCGGGCTTCAGTGCGCGACTGATGCAGTGCCGCAATTGTCTCCTGCCTGAACGGAGAAACTGGCTTGGTCGATCAACCCGGACACTTCGCCTGGTACGAACTCATGACCACCGACGTCGCGGCAGCCCGCGCCTTCTATGGCAAGGTTGTCGGCTGGGACGTGAAGGACGCCTCGACGGCAGGATTCGCTTACACCGTGGTTGCCGCCGGCGACTCTCCGGTCGGCGGTCTCATGGAACTGCCGGAAGAGGGACGGCAATTGGGGGCGACACCGAGGTGGGTCGGCTACGTCTCCGTCGATGACATGGATACGAAGGCCGCGCAGATCCGCCGTCTTGGGGGCGCCATTCTGGTATCGCCGACCGACAGCAATATCGGCCGAATTGCAGTGGTCGCCGATCCGCAAGGAGCGACGTTTGCGCTGGTCACCGGACTGACATATGGCCAGCGGCAACCCGGCGGGTTGGACCAGCCTGGGCGCGTGGGCTGGCATGAGTTGCTGGCTGAAGACCGAAACAAGGTCTTTGACTTTTATGGCCAGCTCTTCGGCTGGCAGAAGGCCTACGGCGAAACCGATCCGGCAGACCTGTATGAATTGTTTTCGGCGGCCGGGCAGATGATCGGCGGGATGCTCACCAAGCTTCCGAGCGTATCGCAGCCGTGCTGGCTCTATTACTTCAATGTCGACGACATCGGCGCGGCGGCCCAGCGCGTCAATAGTGGTGGAGGCCGGATTCTCCAGGGTCCGATCGAATTGCCTGATGGTTGCTGGATAGCGCGATGTGCCGATCCTCAAGGCGCCCTGTTTGCCCTGCAGGGTGCTCGCGGTCAAAAAGGCGCCGAGCGACCTTCCGCCTCGAAAGTCGGTTGGACCGCCAAATGGGGTGGCATTGCTTCGCAGGGCAGGATCGTGCTGCCCAGGCCGAAGCGCTAGGGGCACCTGCATGACGAAAGGGCGCCAAGTGCGTGACGACAAGTGCGTGACGACAGGTGCGTGATGGTGTGCTGAAGGCACCACGGGCTCGGCCTATGTTGCGACAAGATAGATCGTTATGACGATGGCCGCGGCTGCGACCAGCGCCGTGAACAGCATGCCATAGGGACGAGCCTGTCTGCCCTCTGTCGTCTCGGCGACGTCGGGCTGGGATGGTTCGGCTGGGCCTTCGCGTACCATGATCGCGTGTCCTTCACAGGGATGAACGACCGTGTGACGCCGGGCGCGCGCCTTCGTTCCTAACGAATTCGGAATAAGGAACTTCGCGTCAGTCTTGTTGGGAACACGAGTGTTGCCGATCGAGGAGACGACATAAGCGTGTTGCCGCCGAGACGGCAGGCCCACGCGACGCGACGGCTACCATGCCTCATCGAGGCCGAGATGCTCGAACACTTCGCGACGAAGCTCAACGAAGTGCGGATCGCCCCGGTGGCGGGGATAGGGCTGGCTGTTGACTATTTCGGCTTTGATCCGTGCAGGTCGGTCGCTCAGCACGATGACGCGGCCGGCGAGCAAGAGCGCCTCCTCGACATCGTGCGTGACCAGCAGCGCCGTGAAGCTCGAGCGCTGCCAAAGTGATACAAGTTCCGCCTGCATCGCGATGCGAGTCAGCGAGTCGAGCTGGCCCAAAGGTTCGTCGAGAATGAGCAGCTTCGGGTCGTTGACAAGCGCACGCGCCAGAGCCGCGCGTTGCGCCATGCCGCCGGAAAGCTGGTGCGGGTAGGCATTGGCGAAGTTCGTGAGCCCCACCAGGCGCAAGGCGTTTTCGACACGTCCGCGATGGGTGCGCAGCAACCCACGGGCTTCCAGGCCGAGCGCAACGTTGCTCCACACCGTCCGCCATGGATAAAGCGTGGGGTCTTGAAAAACGACGACCCGCGACGGATCGGGTGCTTCGATCTCCCGTCCCTCCGTTAGCAGGGAGCCGGCCGTAGGAGTGTCGAGCCCCGCGACCAGCCGCAGCAAGGTCGATTTTCCGCACCCGCTCGGTCCCAGGAGAGCGACAAATTCGCCGCGGCCGACCTGCAGGCTGATGCGGTCCAATACCGGCAGGGGCTGGCCCTCGAGATCGAAGCGATGGCTCACCTCGCGGAGCGTCAGCGTCGATCCGCGGACCGCATGATCGCTTGCGGTCGCCGCTACCATCGCACCAGGCCCTTCTGCCAGGATAGCAGACGGTCCCGAAAGCGGAACAGCAGCGTAATCAGACCGGAGCACAAGAACGCCATGAGCAGCAGCGCGGCGTACATATTGGCATAGGCCGCCCAACCCTGCGCCCATTGCAGATACCAGCCGAGCCCTGCCTTCACGCCCAGCATTTCGGCTACGACAAGAACCGCAAACGAATTGCCAAGGCCCATGAACAGGCCAACGAAAACGTGCGGCATTGCCGCCGGAATGGCGACCTTGAGCACGAGGAAGCGCTGGGTTGCTCCCAATGTCCGCGCGATATCGTAATAGGAGCTCTTCACGCCGGCGACGCCCGACCAGGTGAGCACGGTAACCGGAAACCCGGTGGCGAGCGCAATCAGGAAAATGCTGGCGCTGAAGCTGGACGGGAAAACGAAAAATGCGAGCGGCAGCCAGGCCGTCGCGGGGAGTGGCCCGATGAACCGCAAGACTGGGTGGATCCAATAACCGGCGAGCCGCGACCAGCCGATCGCCACGCCGGTCACGAACCCCACTGCCGCACCGAGACAATAACCGGTCGCGAGCAGACGAGCTGAAGCGAAGATACCTTCAGCCAGCCGCCCCCAATCATCGATTGCGACTTCGACGATGGCCTGCGGCGGCGGAAAAAACGGCAGCGGCAGTAATCCGAGCTTTGCTGTGACGACCTCCCAAGCCGCCAAAAACAGCGCCAGCGCGAACAGCCACGGAAGAAGCCGCTGGAGACGCTGGAAAGCAACAAAACGAACGCCGGCAAGGGTCGCCAAGGCAAGGGCAAGCGCGAATGCGCCGCAGGCAATGGCGAAGGCGCCCGTGTAGGCCCAATCGCTTTCGAGCTTGTCCGGCCAGAACGCAGTGAGCGCGGCGACCATGGACCATGCGGCGGCCACCGACAGTCCGCCAATCAACGACCGGGTTGTTGAACTTTCAAAAAAGCCGAAACCCGATTTCTCTGATGGCGTCGGCACTTCATTGATGACCGAGCTCACTGCGGATATTCCCAATCGGCTCAGCTTAGAACGTCAAGGTAGATCCGGTCGGCGAACTTGGCCGGGTCGGTGCTTCGCTTGATGACGTTCACTGCCTTGAGTTCATCGGTGTAGAGCAGAAGTTGCTTCTTGAGCTCCGCCCCGACGGGATGATTGTGGTGAGTATGGCTGCGATACATCGCGGCGAGATCCTCTACGGATCCTCTCCCGCCGTAGCCTGAATAGATTGCCGCGGCATCGGCGGGATCGCTGGCAACTCGGTCTGCCGCCTCCAGTATCGATCGTGTCAGAGCAGCCGCCACCGGCATTTCGTTTCGGGTGAGGCTGCCACGTATCGCGAGAACGCAGCAGGTGCGATCGACGAATTCACCCGTCAGGTTCGTTGCGATCTCGTTGAGCTTGCCGTCCTTGAGCCACAGATAGGGTAGTGGATCGATCTCGGCCAGCGCCTGCACTTCGCCCTTGTCGACGGCAAGCGCGAGCAGATTGGCCGGGTACTGACGCCACTCTACCTCCTGGGCCGGATCGATGCCCTTCTTGGCGAGGTAGATCGAAAAGAAGTTCTTCGCAGGGCTCGCTTGATCGCTAATCGCGATAGCCTTGCCGCGCAGGGACTCCAGGCTGTCAATGTTGGCAGCCTTGGAGCCGAGGAGCCGGATGCAGCCGCCGTGCACACCAGCGGTGATCCGAACGTCGAAGCCTTGCTCCAGCGGCTTGAGCCAGCGCAGGGCCAATCCCAAACCGGCATCCGCCTTGCCAGTTGCAATCGACTCCAGCAACTGGTCGGTCGAACCGCCGAAATTGACGAAATCGACATCGAGGTTGTGTTTGGCGAAGATACCCCGTTCCTTTGCGACTGGCGCAGCGACCGTGCAGGCTGCGTTGGCGTTCCAGGCTAGCTTGAGTTGGCGGGGCGGGCCCTGCAGCTCTTCACCGTTCGCGGCGGCACGACAAATAAAGGGCTCGCCAGGAATATAATTCAGCGACCCAGTCCCTGATACCGTCAGCGCGCGAGCCGCTCCGAACATCCCAAATGGCGCCGCGGCGCCAAGGGTACAAACCAACGTCAGCACCGAGCGGCGGGAGAAAGCGTCCCGCTTCGTTTCGGACAGACCTTTCGTCAAGCTGTTGCCAATTTCGCGCTTTTCCATGTGTCGCTCCCAAACTCGCGTGTGAATGGAAAAAACCCATCGGAACCGGGTGGCGCTTTGCGGGGGCCTTAGCTCGCCTCTCTTTGGTTGGGCATCATCCGAGCCCGTCTGCTACATAGCTATGAAGAGGTTCACATTAACGCAAAAAAATGCAGGGAGATAGCTGCGCGGCGATTGAGGCTCTCGTCAATCGTGTTGACCTACTCGCGGCAGCGTCCGTCGCATTTGATAGCGATCGGCGCGCGATGCCTATCTAAAGCCGAGTCCAGCATGCTCTGGAATGGTCGGCTCGTCGCAGCAGAACGGAAGTGACTGGTTAGGCTTTGCGCCTTTAACCCATGTCGGCTTCCCGCTTCGCTTGCTTGATCGCGGGAATGCCATCAATGTTGCGCCGGGGGCGTCCTTGCAAGGAGGTCGCATGATCACCGCCGTTGTACGATACAAACTGCCACCGCAGATCGACTGCGCCGCGTGTCACGAGCACTTTCACAAGATCGCACCAAACTTCCGCGAAGTGACAGGGCTGATCAGCAAGCACTTCATCTGGTCCGAAAGCGGCTGGGCCGGTGGCGTGTACCAGTGGGAGCGCATCGAGGACGCCAAGGCATTCTACACCGGGCCCTGGCTCGAGGGCATCATCCAGCGCTACGGCATGAAGCCGCAGATCGATCTATACGAGGTCTTTGCGGTGACCGACAACGCGCGCGGCAAGATTGAGCTGTTCAAGGAGACCGTTGCCTCCAAATGACTCCGAGCAGATCTCGCAGCAAGTGCTGGCGGCTCAACATGTCGGCTAGTGAGGATAGACCGGCGCGAAACGCGACCGAGAATTATTTCCGCGAGCTGGGAGCGAAGCTACTCAGCGGCGCTTCTGATCCGCAGCGGCTCGTTGCGCTTTGCGCAAGCAACGCGCTTGATATGGACATAGCAGCATTCCCACCCTCATCCAACGATTCGGAGTTCGCTTTTCCGGGAACGCCGCTGCCGGAGCCGCATTGAACTTTGCTTGTTGTGAGGTCGCGTGACGACTTCCGGGATTGGCTCAGAGCCGAAGGACGCATAAGCCGTTGCCACGCCCGTTGTCCGCAGCGGACCGGACATCGGTCCTCGGAATTTGGGTCTCAACGTCTGAGCGTCGAAATATCAGCTATGAACCCTTGCGGGCTCTCCAAGGATTGATTAGCCTTCTGCTCGCGATGAGCCTTGAAGGCTCATTCGTCCCTCGCGCGACTGGCGAGCTTACGTGGAATTGACCACGGTGAAGCGCGAAGGGTTCTAACGCCGTTCGCCTGGGCACCTTTCAGCTGACCATTCAGCGTCTTAAGGAGCCCGGACCATGCCCTCATTCCGCAACGAACTCCACCTCTATGATTCTGAAGTTGCCCTTGCTCTCGAAGGCGAGGAGCGCCGTCAACAAGACGGCGTTGAGCTGATTCCTTCCGAGAACTACACCTATCCGGAGGTTCTCGAGCTGCTTGGATCAGTCTTCACCAACAAATATTCCGAGGGATATCCGGGGCGCCGGTATTATGGAGGGCAAGAATTTACTGATCAGATAGAGAACCTTGCTCGACAGCGAGCCTGCGCGCTTTTCCGCGCCGAGCATGCCAACGTCCAGCCTCTGTCGGGGTCGCCAATGAACCAGGCCGTGTATCTGGGCCTGTTGAAGCCTGGAGATACGATATTGGCAATGGACCTCTCACACGGCGGTCATCTCACGCATGGCGCGCCCGTGTCCCACATGGGGCGGCTGTTCAACTTCGCTCGCTACAAGACGCACCCTTCAAAGGGCGGCGCCATTGACTTCGATGAGCTCCGCGCAACAGCCCGGCGCGCCCGCCCGAAGTTGGTGCTGTGCGGCTACAGCTCCTATCCGCGCGACCTGGATTACGCCTCCTTCAAGAGCATCGCCGATGAAGTGGGTGCACTTACCATGGCCGACGTGAGCCATTACGGCGGCTTGATCGCCGGCAACGTTCTGCGTAATCCGCTCGATGCGGGTTTCGACATCATGACGACGACCTCACACAAGACACTTCGCGGGCCGCGCGGGGGAATCATTCTTTGTCGTCGGGAGTTTGCCGGAAAGATCGACGCGTCTGTGTTCCCCGGACTGCAAGGAGGTCCGCACATGAACGTCGTGGCCGCAACCGCCGTAACGCTGAAGAAGGCAACAACGTCCGACTATCAGGCCTACGCACGGCTGGTCATGCGCAATGCGAAGGTTCTTGCCGAAGCGCTGATGGAGCGCGGTATGAAGTTGATTACAGGCGGGACTGACAATCACATGATGGTCGTGGATACGGTGACGAGCGCAGGGTTGGACGGCGGTGCGGCCGAAGACATTCTCGACGCCGTCGGAGTGACCGCAAACAAACAGATCATTCCCGATGATCCGCGTCCGCCGCTCAAACCAAGCGGCATTCGCCTCGGTACGCCGGCAGCGACCACGCGTGGCATGGGTGAGCCCGAAATGCGGCTTATCGCCGAACTCATCGCAGAGTCTCTCAGGTCGAAGGGCGATGCGGCAGTGGTAAGACGGCTCAGAGCGAAGAGCGTCGAGATGTGCCGCGCGTTCCCTGTCCCGGGGATCGCGCTGCCGTCCAAGGTGGTGGGCCGATGAATAAGACCGTCGCTCCCGCGTAGGGCCGCGACCTCAAGGGCCTCATGCACGAGGAAAGGGCCGATCGCTTGAAGCGATCGGCCAGTCTAGGGAGGAAACGCCCGTCGGGCGGCAAGGCGAGCTAACGCTCAACCCGTCACCTAACGTAGTCTGCTCAACGGAGACAGCCTATGAACTAGGTCACACAAGAAAGGGTGATCGACTTGACGCGAGGCAGCCCGAGTTGAAGGAGGCGGCATCACGTGAGTTCCCTAAGCAGTCTCCGCGCCTCATCCAACAAGTCCCGAACTTGCTTTTTCTCGGCGATGCCCTTCTTCGTGAACAGCCCATGCTTCCGCGCATTCCTGTTTCCCCTCGGCGCGCCCGATCCCGCCGCGCCGCCGTGCATGCGGCAACGCAGCTTGCCGTGCACCGCCGGCGCACGGCAGGACCGGTCGCTGCGCGTTCTGGCGCCGCAACGCGGGCTCGCCAGCATCGCGCTCGTACTGCGGGCGTGACCGCCGCTCATGCAGTCGCGTCTTGCCTTGCGGCGACGTGCTCCCGTTCGCCGACAATTGGCATCGGGACCGTCCGCGCCTCCGCCAGCGCGGCAACGGCGCCCGACCGCGACACGATCATGTGCGCGTGCTGGGTGACGTTGCCGACGATGGCCTTGCCGCCGTCCTGCACCGACAGGTTTTGCACGGTGATGGCCGGCTCGCCGTTGTGCCGGTAACGGTTGAGCGCCTCGATCTGGGCCGGAAAAATGCGCACGAGCTTGCCGAGCGCACGGGCGGCGCTATCCTGGTTCTGGATGTCGCCGGCGCGGGCGAGATGATGGGCACTTCGCATCGCGGTGACGTGCACGGCGACCATCTGCGCCGCCAGCATGGCCTCGATGGAGTCCCTGGGCTTGATGGCCTGCATCATCGAGATCATGAAGGCGAGATTCGCGTGGTCGAGCTTGTTGCCGTTCACGCTCGCCTTCACCAATTGCTTGAGGATGCCGTACATGGCGTCGCTGTCGGCGACCCCGAACGTTTCAGCCATCAGCCGTTCGCCTGCCTCCGGATCCGGATGGTCGATCGAAATGCCACGCTTGGAGATCTTGATGCGCGGGAATGCTGCGGTTTGGGGGTGGTCGGGCGCGGCGAGCGCTGCCGCCGTGTCGTGGTCTGAAGATGCCGTCATGTCGATGCTTCCTTTGGGTCCGCGCAGGCGCGTTGAGCGGATGCGCGCAGGGCCGATCGTCGCCCGCGGCCCGCCGGACCCGTTGCTGATGTCGATGAGGATGAGTAGCGCGCAAGGTATCGCGACGCGCCGTTGCCGCGCACCGCGTGGATCACTTCAGGGATTTGGCAATGATGGCATTATGCCGGTGATTTGCCCGACGTGTCAAATTATTTCGTAAAATCGTAAGTCGTCCAACCGGCTGCCTGCGCGTCTCCGCTGGCCTACAGCCACAGGATCTGCTTGCGGTAGCTGAGGTCAGTCAGCAGCGGCTTGGCCGGGCCCCGGTGGAACACCGTGCCGCGCTCCAGCGCGAAGACGCGGTCGGCGAGGGCGAGCACGAGGTCGAGATTGTGCTCGACGATCACGATCGACATGTGCCGCCGGAGCTGGTCGAACACTTTGAACAGCTCGAGCGTCACCGCCGGCGCAAGTCCCTCGAAGGGTTCGTCGAGCAGCAGCAGGCGGACATTGCCGGACATCGCACGGGCCACCGCCACCA
This sequence comes from Bradyrhizobium sp. CCGUVB23, assembly GCF_024199885.1. NCBI lineage: Bacteria > Pseudomonadati > Pseudomonadota > Alphaproteobacteria > Hyphomicrobiales > Nitrobacteraceae > Bradyrhizobium > Bradyrhizobium sp. CCGUVB23. Next base: position 404,957 of record NZ_JANADQ010000001.1, on the reverse strand, counting down.
TCTGCTGCTCGCCGCCGGACAGATAGTCGGCCGCGACGTTCATGCGCTCCTTCAGCCGCGGGAAGGTGTGCAGGATCTGTGCCTCGTCCCACACCACGCCGTCGCTGCCGTCGGTCTTGCGGGCGAGGCGGCCGAGCGCGAGGTTCTCGCGCACGGTCATGCCGGCGAACAGGCCGCGGCCCTGCGGCACATAGCCGATGCCGCGGCGCGCGATGTCGGGCGCCGCCAGGCGCGCGATGTCCTCGCCACGATAGTCGATGCTGCCTGATGCCGCTGGGACCAAGCCGGCCAGCGTCTTCAGCAGCGTCGACTTGCCCGCGCCGTTGCGGCCCAGGAGCGCGACGATCTCGCCTTCGCGCACGTCGAGCGAGGCGTCGCTCAGGATGTGGCTCTTGCCGTAGAACGTGTTGACGCGCTCGAAGCGCAGGATCGGTTTCGTCTCGCTTGCGGCATCGTCGCTGCGCTGATGCGCGATGGCGGGAATGCCGGTGCCGGTGTAGATCTCCTGCACCCTGAGGTCTGCGCGCACCGCCTCGGGGCAGTCCGACATCAAGACTTCGCCCTGGTTCATCACCGTGACGACGGCTGAGAAGCCGAGCACGCGATCGATGTCGTGCTCGACGATCAGCACCGGGATGTTGGCGGCGATGTTCTTGACGAGGCTGGAGACGCGCTCGCGCTCGGCGGCGGCAAGCCCCGCGAGTGGCTCGTCGAGCAGCAGCACCTGTGGCTTCGAGCCGAGCGCGATGCCCAAATCAACAAGCCGCTGTCCGCCATAGGAGAGCTCGCCGCCCTCGATCTCCTCGATGCCTTCGAGCCCGAGGAATTTGATCAGCTCCGCCGTCTCGGCGTGGATGTCGTCGTACGCGTCGATGTCGTTCCAGATGTTGAAGCGCATCGGCCGTCGCGCCTGAAGCGAGAGCCTTAAATTCTCGTAGATGGTCAGGCCACGGAACAGGTTGGTAATCTGGAACGAGCGCGCCAGCCCCTGATGGCAGATCAGGTTCGACGGCACGCCTGCGACGTCGCGGCCGTTGAGGCGGATGCTGCCCTGATCCGGCGCGTAGAGGCCGGAGACCAGGTTGAACAGCGTGGTCTTGCCGGCGCCGTTCGGCCCGATCAGTGCGTGAATTTCGCCGGCCCCGACGGTGATGCTCGCATCGTGCACGGCGCGGATGCCGCCGAACTTCTTCGAGACGCCGCTCACCTCTAGCACCGTCCCGGTCAGCGCTTGCGGCCGCAGGAAGGCCGGCAGCTCCAGGCCGTCATAGATCTTGCGCCGGCTCATCGCGGCCGACTCTTCGCCGGGAGGGTGGACGCGACGCATGATCAAGGTGCCGATGCCGACGAGGCCGCCAGGCGAATACATCACGAAGGCGACGAAAGTGATGCCGAACCAGAACAGCCAGTCCGACGTCCAGATCGAGAACAGCTCGCGGAACAGGATGAAGAACAGCGCGCCTAACGCCGGGCCCAGCATGCTGCGCATTCCGCCGATCACGACCATCGCAAGCAGCTCGCCGGCGAACGGCACCGAGACGGCCTCGGCCGAGACGAGATAGTTCAGGAACGCGATCAGCGCGCCGGCAATGCCCGTGACGACTGCCGAGACCACGAAGACCGCGAGCTTGTAGCGTTCGACCGGGTAGCCCTGGAACGTCGCGCGCAGCTGGTTCTCGCGGATCGCGACCAGCACATGGCCGAAGGGCGAGCGCACCAGGCGCAACAGGACGTAGAGCACGACAAGGCCGATGACGGCGACGACGGCGTAATAGGCGAGCGAATTGTCGAGATCGAGCGGGCCGATGTGGCCGCGCTTCAGTCCGCCGAGGCCGTCTTCGCCGCCGGTGAGGCTCGTCCAGCGGAACGCGGTCGTATAGACTAGCGCTGCGAGCGCCAGCGTCAAAAGTGAGAAATAGACGCCGCGCCGGCGCAGGATCAACGCGCCGACCACCACTGAAGCCGCGGCGACGACGAGCGTCGAGAGCAGCAACGGCAGCCAGATCTCGCCGGGGAAGAAGCGAAGCTGGATCAACCCGGCCGCGTACGCACCGACGCCGAACCAGGTGCTGTGGCCGAAGGAGACGAGGCCGGTATAGCCGATGCAGAGGTTGAGCCCCATGGTGGCGATCGCAAGGGCGATCACCCAGGTGCCGGTGTTGAGCGACAGGCCGAGGGCCCTGAGCACGAACGGCAGTGCGATGACGGCTGCGGCGGCGACCAGCAGCGGCTTCAGCTTGTCGAAGGTGGATGTCATTCGAACTTCTCGATGCGTTCGCCGAGCAGGCCGCGCGGGCGCACCAGCAGCACCAGGAACATCAGGATGTAGATCGAGGCTTCGCCCGCGGCCGGCTGGAAATGAATCGCGATGCCGCGCACGACGCCGACGAGGAGGGCGGCGATGACGACGCCCCAAAAGCTGCCGAGGCCGCCGATCACGACGACGACGAAGGCGACCGTCATGATCTCGGCGCCCATCGCCGGATGCACGGTGGTGATCGGCGCGAAGAAGGCGCCGCCGAGCGCAGCCATGCCGACGCCGAGCATGACGATTGCGGTCATGTAGGGCTGAAGGCGGATGCCGAGGCTAGCGACCATGTCCGGCCGCTGGATGCCGGCGCGCACCACGCGTCCGAACGAGGTCTTGTGCAGGAGCAGCCAGATGCCGACGAGCACCACTGCCACCACCGCCAATATCAGCAGGCGATAGCGCGAGAACAGGAAATCACCGAGGATGACCGAGCCGCGAAAGCTTTGCGGAATCTCGGCCGACACTGGCGCCGCGCCCCAGATCATGCGGATCGCCTGCTCGGCGACCATCGCAAGGCCGAAGGTCACGAGAAGACTGAGGATCGGGTCGGACGCATAGAACCGGCGCAGGATGAAGCGCTCGAAGACGATGCCGAGCAGCGCGACGGCGAGCGGCGAGATCACCACCGACGCGCCGAAGCCGAGATGGTGCGTCAGCTCGACGAAGACATAGGCGCCGAGCGCATAGAAAGCGCCATGCGCGAGATTGACGATGCCGCCGACGGAGAAGATCAGCGATAGTCCGAGCGCGATGAGGAGGTAATAGCCGCCGAGCACGAGGCCATTCACCACCTGTTCCAGCAAGAACTCGAACTGCATGTTGCATCCATCGCCTTGGCAAAAGCGGCGCCGGCTCTCCGCCGTCGCCGCTGGTGCCAACTGACCATTTTGCGCTAGAGCGCGCGTCAGGCCTTCATTTCGCAGGGGTTCTGTTCCCTGGTCGGATAGATCTGTTCCAGCGGATCGTTCGCTGCCGGCACGGCATCGCCCAGCACAAGCATGTCCCACTGGTCCTTCATCTGTTCCTTCGGCTTCACCGTGAACGGATAGGCCTCCTGCACGAGCTGATGGTCCCAGGAGCGGAAATAGGCCTTGCGCGCCTTGCCGATGTCGAACTGCGACTGTTTCTCGAAATAGGAGATCAGCTCGCCGCTGTCGGTCGATTTCGTCGTGTTGATCGCCTCCGCGAGCAGTTTCAGCGTGACGTAGTCGATCCAGGCGTGGTTCTCCGGCGGCTTGCCGTATTTCTTGCCGAAGGCGGCGACGAACGCCTTCGACGTCGGGTTGTCGAGCGTGTGATACCAGACCGTCGGCCAGGTGCCGCTGAGATTGCCGGCGCCCGCCGCCCAGGCATCGCCGGTGTTGAGATTGAAGCCGACCAGCGGATAGGGCAGGCCGAACTCGGCATATTGCTTGACGAGATTGGTGACCTGGTTGCCGGCGAGGTTGCAGCACACCACATCGGGCTTGGCCTGCCGCACCTTTAGAAGATACGGGCTGAAATCGGTGACGTCGGTCGCGATCAGCTCGTCGCCGATCAGGTTGGCCTCGTGCGTGCCGAAGAACGCCTTCGCGGCCTTCAGGAGGTCGTGGCCGAAGATGTAGTCGGCGGTGAGCGTGAAGAACTTTTTGCCCTTCACCATGCCTTTCTGCGAGAGCGCCGTGCCGACCGCATTGACCATCACGGTGTTGGGGATGTCGCAGTGGAATGAGTATTTGTTGCAGTTCTTGCCGCGCAGCGCGTCGGAGCGCGCACCGGTCGAGAAGAACACCTTCTTGTTGCGCTCGGCGACCTGCATGATGGTGAGCGAGGAGGCCGACGAGATTTCGCCGAGCAGCACCACGGCGCCGTCCTGCTCCAGCATGCGCTGCGCCTTGGTCGCGGCGGTCGCGGGGTTGATGGAGTCTTCCGAGAGCAGATCGATCTGCTTGCCCAGAATGCCGCCGGACTGGTTGATCTCCTCAGCGGCGAGCTTCACCCCGAGCTGGGCGTAGCCGCCGATCACGCCGAGAAAGCCCGTCAGCGGCGTCAGGTGGCCGATCCTGATCTTCTCCGCCTGGGCGCGCGCGATCGCGGGGAATCCGAGCGCGGATGCGCCGGCCAGCGCCGCGCTCGCCTTCAACAATGTCCGTCGGCTGGTGCGGATCATCTCAAAGCCTCCTCCCCAGTGCATCGCGGTGTCCCCCTTCAGCATCGGCATTGCGATATTGTGAGAGACGTTTTTTTAATGCGGAAGGATAATCCCGAACGGCATCGCCGGTGTCAACCGGCAAAATCACCGCTTGCGCGCGCCTTAGACTTTTTTCGCAGCCGGCTTGGACGCAGTTGTTTTGGCACCGAACTCCGCGGAGAGCCGGTTGGCCGCGACTTGTACGACCTGTGCGCTTGCATGCAGTGCCTGGTTCGACAATCGCCAGATCGGTCCGGAAATGCCGAGCGCCCCGATCACCTGTCCGGTGAAATCCAAAACCGGCACCGCAACGCAGCGCACTTCCGGATTGAACTCGCCGTCGTCGAAGGCAACGCCGGTACGCTGCACCTCGGCGATCTCGCGCATCAGCACGCCGGCATCGGTGATGGATTTGGGCGTCGACGGCTTCAGCTCGGCACGATCGAGGAAGCGCTTGAGCTGCTCGGGGCGGAGCGAAGCGAGAATGATCTTGCCGAGCGCAGTGCAGTGCGCAGGCCGGACCACGCCGACGCGGTCCGTGAGTTGGAACGCGCCGGGCCCGCTGGTCCGCGCGATGACGATCACGGCATCGCCCATGCGCACGGCAAAATGGCTACTTTCGCTGGTCTCGCGGGATAGAGCCTCCAGCACAGGCGTTGCGACATTGACCATCTCGATCTCGTCGAGCGCGGATGCGGCAAGCGCGAACAGCGGACGGCCGATGCGGTAGCGCTTGTTGTCCTTCTCCTGGCGGAGATAGCCGAGCGAGACCAGCGTTTTGGCGAGATGAAAGGTGGTCGAGTTGTGCAGGCCGACGAGCTTGCTCAATTCCGCAAGGCCGATCCCTTCGCGGTGGCGCGCAACCTCTTCCAGAATCGAGAAGGCGCGGCCGAGCGACTGCACGCCGCCGGCGCGCTGCTTGTCGTCGGCGTCGTCGCCATCCGCCTGTGTCGGCGGGACCAGTTTTGCAACGGCCGCCTTGCGCGGGCTTGCGGGCTTTTCGCTGGTGCTGGGCTTGGTGCGCGATCTCAAGGAAAAGGCCCCCTTCGATGAATCCATCATGGCTCCAGTCCTGACACTAGCACGCGGCAGGCGCGGGGCACCGCGGGTTTCCCCAGAAGATAGACTATCACAATATAAATTGACGTACAGCATTATGAGAAATAGGGTGCCGGCGGCTCAACGATGGCCGCCGCGTCGAAGAAGAAGCCGTCGGGCCACAGGGAGACGAGTTGAATGTCGCGAAACATGCTCAACGGCGCCCAGGTCATTGTCGACTACCTGATCCAGGAGAAGGTGCCGCAGGTGTTCGGGCTCTGCGGCCACGGCAATATCCAGTTCATCGACGCGCTGTATGAGCGTTCGTCCGAGATCAAGACGATCTCGGTTCATCATGAGAGCGTCGCCGGCTTCATGGCCGACGTCTATTACCGCGTCTCCGGGCGGCCGACCGCAACCTTCACCTCCTGCGGGCCCGGCTCGGCCAATTTACCGATCTCGCTTGCGAATGCCTTCCTCGATTCCGTGCCGTTCATGGCGATCACCGGCAACGTGCCGACCAGCCAGTTCAATCGCGGCGCGTTCCAGGAAATGTACCGGCACCATCAGGCCGACTTTCCCTCCACCGTGCGTTCGATCTGCAAGAAGGTGTTTCAGCCGACGCGCGGCGAGATGGTGCCGCTCGCGGTGCGGCAGGCCTGGAAGACCATGATCACGGGACGGCCGGGGCCGGTGGTGGTCGATGTTCCCTTCGACGTCTTCATGGAATCGGCCGCAGAAGAGGCGCCGAAGGCGATCGAGTGGAACGCCAACATCTCGAGCCGTTGCGGCGCCGATCCCGACGGTGTGGTCGAGGCCGTCGACATGCTGCTCTCGGCCGAGCGGCCGGTGATGCTGGTCGGGCAGGGCGTGCGTTACGGCGGTGCTGCGGACGAACTGCGCTGGCTCGCCGAGCGCTTGCAGATCCCCGTCGCAGCGTCGGCCTCAGGTCTCGGCGCGCTCGACGTCAACCATCCGCTGGCGCTCGGGCTCGTCGCCCGCGCGGGACATTACCAGGCCAATCATGCGACGCGTCAGGCTGATGTGCTGCTCGCGCTCGGTGTCCGCTTCGACGACCGCACATCGAGCTCGTGGATTCCCGGTTATTCCTTCACCATCCCGCCGACGCGGCTCATCCACGTCGACATCGATCCCGAGGAGATCGGCCGCAACTATCCCGTCGCACTCGGGCTGATGGCCGACGTCCGCACCTTCCTGCGGCAGGTGCACGCCGAGCTTGATCGTCGCGATAACCTCTTCAGGAAATCCGATGCGCGAAAGAAATGGCTGGCGCAGATCGATGGCTACCGCAAGGAGTGGGACAAGTTCGTCGCGCCGGGATTCTCGGACGACACCACGCCGATCAATCCGCAGCGCGCCGCGGCCGAGATCGACAAAGCGTTGCCGGAGGATGCGATCCTTGTCAGTGACATCGGCGTGCACCACAATTGGCTCTTGGGCTTCTGCAAGCCGAAGCGGCCGGATTCGCTGATCGGCTCGATGGGCTTTGGCCCGATGGGCTTTGGCGTCGCCGGCGTGATGGGCGCGAAGTTCGCCGCGCCCGATCGTCCCTGCGTCTCGGTGTGCGGCGACGGCGCCTTCTTCATGCACGCCAACGTGCTGGGTACCGCCGTCGAATATAATCTGCCCGTGGTGTGGGTGGTCTGGAACAACTACGCCTATGCATCGATCCGCGGCTTGCAGCGCGGCTATCTCGGCGGCCGCGAGCTCGCAACCGACTTCAAGGATCCCGTCACGGGCGAGCGCTACAATCCCGATTTTGCGGCGATGGCGCGTTCCTGCGGCGTCGAAGGCGTGCGGGTGGATCGCGCCGCAGATATTGGCGAGGCCATCCGCAAGGGCATCGCCGCCAACAAGCCCTATCTTATCGACGTCGATATCGCCGCAGACGTCAACCCGGCCGGCGCCGGCGTGTGGGAGCTGCCGGGGCTCGGCCAAAGCAAGGCGGGCATCGGCACGCGCTATCAGCCGGACTGATCGCGCGGCAGCGACTTTCAAGACAACAACAGGGGACACGGGAATGACGCTCGCAGGCAAGAAGGTCGTAGTGGTCGGCGGCTCCTCCGGCATTGGGCTCGCCACGGCCGAGCTCGCCAAGAAGCAGGGCGCCGACGTCATTATCGCCTCGCGCAACGCCGCAAAGCTCGATGCGGTCGCCGAGCGGTTGAATGTGATCGCGATTCCGGCCGACGTGACCAGCGATGACAGCATCGCCGATCTGTTCCGCCGCACCGGCCCGGTCGATCACGTCGTGCTGACGGCGGCAGAGCTCAAGACGGGTCCGTTCAAGACCGTCGCCATGGACGACGTGCGCAGCACGATGGAAGGAAAATTCTGGGGCGCCTGGCGGGTGGCGCGCGAAGCAGAGATCAGGCCTGGCGGCTCGCTGACGTTGGTCACAGGCTTTCTCAGCCTGCGGCCGCGTCCGAATTCGGCGATCATTAGTGCAGCGAACGGCGCGCTGGAATCGCTCGCGCGTGCGCTGGCGCTCGAGCTCGCACCGGTTCGCGTCAATGCGGTGTCGCCCGGTGTGATCGACACGCCGATCCGCGCTGCGATGCCCGAAGCGGCGCGGCGCGAAATGTTGGCAAAGACGGCCGCCGCGCTGCCGGTCGGCCGCGTCGGTGCAGCAGAAGACATCGCGCAGCAGATCCTGAGCTTCATGGCCAACGGTTTTGCCACGGGCTCGATCGTGTATGTCGACGGCGGCGCGCTCGTGAGCTGATCCGGAAGGGAGTTCGACCATGGCAGACGAAACCAACGGCGCCTTCATCCGCCACATCGCCGAAGTGCCCTGGCGCGAATTCCCCAACCATTTCGGCGGCGCGCTGTCGAAGCCGCTGGTGATGCCGGAGAATGCAGGCTCGCGCCACATCGACTACCGGATCTCGATGTACCAGCCGATGGCCTATGTCGCCCGCCACCATCACAAGGTGCAAGAGCAGGTCTACCACGTGCTCGAAGGCGAGGGGCTGATGGAGATCGCCGGCAAGAACCATGTCGTGCGCAAGCACGACGTGATTTTTCTGCCGCCCGGCGTCGAGCACGCGATCTCGAACTCGGGCCTGGTCGATCTCGTGTTCCTGGTGGTCACCTCGCCAGTGATGGATGACGAGAAACCGGTCTGAGCAGGCAGCGTCGGAAGGGAATGGGGATGTTGGCAGTTTGCCACTGATTTGCCCGACGTGTCACTATGCCGGCGGCCTCCGGCTACTTTGCATGGGGTCGTTTTCGAAGATTTTGTTTTGGGGGCAGGCGCGCCAGCGCGAGCTATCCCGAGCCGCCGCCAACGCGCTGCGCCAGCCGATCGAGCAGCGGACGCTGGCCGGCATTGATCTTCTCGCGTGCCGCATCGAGCGCGAACCATTCGGCGCGGTCGACCTCGGGAAAGCTCTGCCGCTTGCCGCTACGCGGCGGCCATTCGATCTCGAAGGTGTTGCTGCGAATGTTGTGCGGATCGATGTCGAACTCGGCGGCGAAGGCCGTGACGATCTTGCCGCCGCGCTGCTTGACCTGACCGAGCTCGATCAGCGGTGCCGTCAGCTCCGTTCCGAGCTCTTCAGCGAACTCCCGTCGTGCGGCTGCGTCGGCCTCCTGTCCATCGGCGTATTCGCCCTTTGGAATGGACCAGGCGCCGAAATCCTTGTTGCGCCAGAACGGGCCGCCGGGATGAACGAGGAGAACCTCTATACCCGGCGGCCGCATTCGGTAGGCGATGATCCCGGCACTCTTGGATGGCATCGCGGGTTCCGCGTTCGCGTTCTTGAGTTCCGTCCGGAATGATGGACGCCGCATTCAACGCAGAATCCGCGGGCACATCAACCGGTCGACGCGCGGGTCTGCGCGCTAGCTCGACGACCGCTCGCGCGATGCGATGCGAACGCGAGCCTTCGCGCCTCTGGCTGCACGCGCGGCGATCGTGCTGCGTGCCTTGCTGAGCCGCGCGGCACCCGCCGATGGCCTGCTTTTCCGGATCAGCAAGGCGAGCCGCTTGCGCCCCCCGTGAACCGCAAGCTGTGCGGCGGTCTCCGCAGCTTGCGCCTTCTGCAGCAGCGCGGTGACACCAGCCGTAGGCAATGCCGAGACGAATGCGACCTCTCTGGTCTTGGACAGCCCGCCGATGCCTTCGCACGGCGCTTCGCTGGGCAGATCAATGCGGATCGCGAGCATGTCGGCGTCCTCGATCCAGTCTTCCGCCTTGGTGCCGGTGATGATGCGGACGTAATCGCGTGTCTCGCGCGGAAGGGCGCTCTGCTTCGCCAGCCATTTCTGTATGCGGCCGCTTCCGGCGTTGTAGGCCGCTGCTGCGAGGCCAAGGTTGCCGAAATCATCCCGCAGCTTGCGCAGCAGCCTTGCGGACGCGGGCAGCGCCTTGAATGGATCGAAGGGATCGTCGAGCCCGACTTCGGCTGCGGTTTCCGGCATGAATTGCGCGACGCCTCGCGCCCCGGCGTGACTGACCTCGTTCGAGCGGAAGCGGCTCTCCTGCCAGATCAGGCGTGCAAAGAACGGGACCGGGATTTCGCTATTCTCGGCGGCCTCGCGCAGCGCGTGGCAGAATGCATCGTGCGGCGACTCCTCCGCCTTGCGTTCGGTGGTGGTATCCGCTGGCGTGTCCGACGGGGGAGAACTCTCTTGTGCGCGTATCGTGTTCGACTGTTCGTCGGCCTTGGCACTTTCAAACAGCGCTGCCAAGGCTGAGGAGATTTGTTCGGATGGACTGGTTGCGAGGAGGAGATTGTTGGCGCGCGATGGCGGAGTGGCCGGTCCATCGAGGTCGAGCATCAGGACGAGGAACGCGGCGAGCGCCGCGAAAACAAATCGCATTGCTTGTGTGAACCTCAATTGTGGTGAGTTGGCTGCAAGTGCGCTGCCGATAGGGACTTTTTAAGGAGTCGATTGCGGCGAAGCTGCGATCTTTGCTGTTCCCCGCAGGAACACCGTATTTTCCTCGCTGAGGAACTTCATCGCGTCCCGTGACTTTACGGAGAATGTTAGGCTGAGGATGCAGCATGTTGCGATCCCTTGTCGCTGCGGTGCTCTCGTTCCTTGCGATGACGCCTGTCATCGCAGGTGGGCTCGATCCCGCTGCCATCAATGATGCAGCCATGCCGGCGAAGCCGACGGGCTCAGACAAGCCGAGCAGCTCCATCGTCAAGCTTCAGATCCTGCTCGATCGCGCGCACTTCTCTCCGGGCGAGATCGACGGCAAGCTTGGCGAGAACGCGCAGAAGGCCCTGTCCGCGTTTGCCGAAGCAAATGAGCTCAATCTCGACAAGACGATCACGCCGGATCTCTGGGACAAGCTCACGGCGACGAGCGACGGTCCGGCCATCGTCGATTACAAAATCACCGAAGCGGACGTGAAGGGACCGTTCCTCATGAAGCTGCCGGCGAAGATGGAGGACATGAAGAGCCTGGAGGCGCTGAGCTACACCAGCCCGCGCGAGGCGCTCGCCGAGAAATTCCACATGAGCGAGGCGTTGCTCAACGCGATCAACCCTGGGAAAAAGTTCGACATGGCAGGCGAGACGATCGCCGTTGCAAACGTCATCGGTCAGCAGAATGCGATGCCGGTCGCGCGCGTCGAAATCGACAAGGCGCGGCAGACGCTGAAGGCATTTGACGCAAGCGGAAAGCTGCTCGCGTTCTATCCTGCGACGGTCGGCAGTTCAGAGAAGCCGACGCCGAGCGGCACGCTGAAAGTGACGGCCATCAATCGAAATCCGACCTATCGCTACAATCCGGATTACAGGTTCAAGGGTGTGAAATCGAAAAGACCTTTCACGATCAAGCCCGGTCCGAACAACCCTGTCGGCTCGACCTGGATCAACCTGTCCGCCGAAGGCTACGGCATTCACGGCACCCCCGATCCCGGCAAGGTGAGCAAGTCGGCCTCGCACGGTTGCATCCGACTGACCAACTGGGATGCGCTAACACTCAGCGCGAACATCAAGCGTGGAACGCCGGTGGTGTTTCTGGATCGGCCGGGAGAAGCGATAGCCCCTGCGCAGAGCCGGCCGCTGGCAAGGAGCTCGCGGACGTAACGTGCTTGCCGGCTGATCGTCGACCTCAGACAGACGCGTGGCTAGCCCTTCGGAAAGTCCTTGCGCATCGCGATCTCGGCGGCGTCGCCCGGCGACAAAACAGTCTGGTCGAAGGCCGGCTGCGGCCTCGTCATGATGTCGTAGAGCGAGATGCCCTTGATGGGTTTTGCCAGCAGCTCGCGCACGCATTCGGCGAGCGTGCCGTTGTAGACGAGATAGGGCGGACCCCTGTCTTTGAGGCGCTGGCCCTTCAGCGACGGCCACTTCTTCAGTTCGGCCGGCGCATCATAGGCGATGCGCGCGCCTTCTCGAAATGAGCCTTCTCTAAACATGCGCATTGAGCCCCCGGCGGCTTGATCCGCTGGAAATCTAGGGCCGCGGGGTAAAACGCTTGTTAAAGAATTAGCTCAAATCAGCCGGCAACGAAGGCGAGCAGGGTGCCGTTGGCCGCGGCCGGCGCCACGCAGATCGCAGCGCCGCTGCGCGTGGCGGCTGCACCGAGCGCCTTCTCGGTCGCCAAGAGATCGCCGCTCGCCAGCACGAGTGCGGCACCGCCTCGTTCGGCAAGACCTGCGAGCGACACGCCGGGATAGCGCTTGCCAAGCTGGTCGAGCGTCAGGAATACGAAATCGGCGCGGTCCCCGCCGGAGGGCACGGTCACCGCGCCGTCGGCTTCGGCTTTTGCCTCGCGGTCGATCAGGCGCGACAGATGCGCGGCGTCCTTCGCAGGCTCCGGGCTCGCGATCAGGACCTGCTTCAGCCGCTTCGCTCCGTTGGCGTGCGTCATCAGTTCGGGAATCCACACCGTCTCGCGCGTCTTGTGCTGGCAGGCGAAGATGCGCACGCCGCCCGGCGCTTCCGCCACCGGCCAGTGGAAGACGCGAAATTTCGCCGCCGACACGGTGCCGTTTGGCAGCGTCACCGGCCGCTCGAAATCGACCGGGCCGACCGGAGGAAATCCGTGCGCGCGGATCTCCTCCGCTCCGGCCGTGGAGTCGACCGCGGTAAAGGCGATGCGCTCGATGCCCTCGCCGTGCTTTTCGAGAAAGGCGCGCGCCGGAGCATTTTGTTCCGTCGGTGCGAGCACTCCGAGCAATTCCATATAGTCGGGGTCGAACATGATGGTGTAATTGCCCGATCCCATATGCGCGCTGTGGGTGCCGCGCGGCGAGACGGTGAAGCCGAGCCGCTTGTAGTTTTCTGCGGCCTTGTCGAGATCCTTCACCATGACCACGGCGTGGTCGATTCCGATGACGTTTTTGAGGGCCACTTGATTTCCCCGGCATGAATGGGTGGATTAGGCTGGCGAGCACGACAACGCACCCGCAAGCGGCTGTCAACTGCGACAGCCGCAGATGCGGTATCTCGTGACGCTTGGGACAATTTGGAAAGATTGATGATGAGTGGTTCAACCGTCACCTGGCCGCATTCGCTGTGGGCCGCGGTCACGCCGAACGGGCCCGAATTGCCGGAGCTGATTGGAGCTGAGAAGGCGGATGTGGTCGTGGTCGGCGGCGGCTTCACGGGGCTGTCGACGGCGTTGCACTTGCGCGAAGCCGGCGTCGATGTCGCGATCGTAGAGGCGGCTGAGCCGGGCTGGGGCGCATCGGGCCGCAACAACGGCCAGGTGATCCCGACTTTGTCGCGTCCCGATCCCGAGGACATCATCGCGCGGCACGGCGCGGTGGGCGAGCGCTTCGTGCATCTGTTGCGCGACAGTGCATCGACGTTGTTCGATGTGGCGCGGCGTTATGGCATCGAGGCCGAGCAGGAGCAGGCTGGCTGGGTGCAGCCGGTGCATTCGCCCGGCCGCATCAAGATCGCGGAGCGGCGGGTGCGGCAATGGTCGAAATTCGGCGCGCCCGTCGAACTGCTCTCGCGCGAGCAGGTGAGGGACATGCTGGGCTCGGAGGCCTGGTATGGCGGCTTCTGGAACAGGACAGGCGGCCACATCAATCCGCTGGCGCTGGCGCGCGGACTGGCGCGCAGCGTGCTCGGCCTCGGCGCGCGCATCTACGCACGCTCCCCGGCTACGAGTTTTGAGCGGCGCAACGATAAATGGGTGGTGAAGACGGAAAAGGGCGAGATCTCCGGCCGTGCACTGGTGATGGCGACCAATGCCTATAGCGGCGAATTCTCGAAACAGCTCGTGCCCGACATCGCGCATGAGGTGATGCCGGTGCTGTCCTGGCAGATGGCGACGCAGCCGCTGTCGGACAACGTCAGGAAGACCATCATTGCGGCGCGGCAGGCGATGTCGGATACCCATGGCGAGCTCTATTTCGCCCGTTACGACGCGCGCAATCGCCTCGTCACCGGCGGCGCCGTGATCGGGCCCGGCAACAAGGCGGAGCGACTGAAGACGCGCGTCGCCGAGCGCTTGCAGCGGCTCTGGCCGCAGATCGGCGAGGTCAACTTCGACTATGTCTGGAACGGCTATGTCGGCATGACCTCGGATTTCCTGCCACGGATCCACAAGCTCGGGCCGGACGCCTATGGCTGGACCGGCTGCAACGGCCGCGCGGTGGCGCTGACGATCCCGCTTGGCGATCAGCTTGCGAAAGCCGTGCGCGGCGTGCCGGACGGCGAGCTCGCGCTGCCGTTCACCAATCCGGTGCCGATCCCGGCGCATGGCCTGATGCGCAAGCTCGCGCCGCTGATGCTGCTGGTCTACCGGCGCCGCGACGCGCGCGAGATCTAAAGGCGCGATCCGGAAAAGTGTGCAGCGGTTTTCCGGAAAGATCATGCGCGAATAAAGCGCTAGAGCGCGATGATGACTCATCGCGCTCGCGCGCGGCGCAATCGCCGCGGCTACTATCCGCGGATCGCCGCATTCGCGCGTTCGGCGGCGACGGGCATCACCGCCTTCGCCGTCTTGTTGCCCGAGACCACTTCATTGACGCCGATCATGAAGGCGTCCAGGAGGCGCCGCTGTTGCGGATGGAACAGGATCGCCTTGGCGCGCTCGACATCGGCGTTCTGCAAGTTCGCCAGCGCCGCCTCGGCGGCCTGGGCGCCGAAGGCGTCCTTGAAGCCTTTGCTCGACCAGGCGGAGACGCGCGTCGTCGCAAGACCCGCCGCGGCGGTTTGCAGCGAGGTCGGCCTGCTGGTCGCCCAGAGCAGGAACAGGAACGCGGCCCGCTTGTTCTGCGACTTTGAATTCACGCAGGCCTGCCAGTGCGACATGAAGGGGACGGGCGTCTTGCCGGGAAGGTGCGGGAAGGGTGCAAACCCCGCCTGCTTGGCGACGCGGCTCTTCCCCGGATTGGAGATGTCGGTGGCGAAGTTGCTGCTGTCGATCGCCATTGCAGTTCTCGCCTGCAGGAAATCGTCGAGCACCTGATACCATTCATAGGTGCCTACATTTGCAGGTCCCGCCTGGCCGAGCAGCCGCGCGTACATGTCGATGGCCTCGATCGCCTCGGGACTGCCGAAGGCGGCCGTGCCGTCCTTGTTGACCATGGACCCGCCGTAAGAGAACACGAAGCCCATCGCCGGCGGGGTCGAATTACCGCCGGCCTGCGCCCGCATCGCAATTCCCGCCATGTCGCTGCTCTTGACCGCCTTGGCGGTCGCGAGCAACTCGTCGAAGGTCTGCGGCACTGGCAGGTTCTTGGCCGCCAATGCATCGGTGTTGATGAACAGCGTCATCGCCTCGGAGGTGATGGGGACGGCGTAGCGCTCGCCGTCGGACCAAACCGGAAAAGCGCGTGCGGTCTTCAGGAGATCACTCTCGTCATACCAGGCGGGATCGGCCAGCGACTTGTTGGCGTAATGGGCGTTGAGCGGCTCGAGCCATCCGCCCGAGATGCCTTGGCCATAGGTCGTGAACATGAATACGTCAGGCGTATTGCCGCCGCGCGCGAGCAGAACCGGGATCGCGCTCAAATAGGTGGTCTCAAGCTGGAAGTCGGTGACGACCTTGATGCCGGTGAGCTTGGTGAATTCCGGCAGCAGTGGCGTGATCGCGCTCGACCACGGATGGATCGCGCCCATCAGCGTGATCGTCTGCCCCGCAAATTGCTTCCAGTCGATCTTGGCATTGGCATAGTCCGCGCTGGCCTCCTCGGCGAGACTGCTCCGCGGCCACGTCGTGAGGGCCGGCACGATGATTCCTGCCATGCCCAATGTCTTGATGAAGCTGCGCCGGCTGGTCGGTGCTCGGCCGTTACGCGAGTTTTCATTTGGCGCCATCTTGATGCTCCTCGTTGCGGTCAGTCGTTCACAACTCGCAACCTGTGACGCGCCCCGGCTTCGTCAAAGCCGAATGATCAACTCCGAAGCCGGAGTAACATGCGGAGAATATTGAGTTTCCGGTTCCCCAATGCGGGGCGGTTCATGCTATTATTCTAGCCATGCTCTGGCCTTGGCACCAGAAAATGCGCCTGCGAGCATGGAAGACTTAGCGCCAATGTCAATCCTTGCTTCGGGCCATATCTTGCGGTGGTTTGCACGGCCGCTGATCCCAGTGGTCGCGGGGCTCGTCATTCTGCTCGCAGTGACCGGGATTCTCGGCCTGCGCTACTGGCGCGATCGGGAGGCGCTCAATGTTTCGCTCACGCACAGCCGCAACGTGTTCGAGACGTTCGATCGTCTCAAAGCGATCATCGCCGACCTGGAAGCCGAAAGGCACGGGTATCTGCTCACCCTCGACCCGGCCTATCTGAAGGCTTACGGCGTCTCTGACGAAAGCGTGCGACGGCAGGCCGAGGCGCTGCAGGCGCTCGTCGCGAAGGATCCGTTGCAGAGCCTTCGCGCCGAGCATCTTGCCTTGACCCTTTCGGCGAAGCTCAAGGAGATCGACGACATCGTCAAGACGGCGGCGCGCGAATCCGGGCTGGCGGCGCTGGCGATGATCCGCGGCATGGAAGACATCCGATCGCAAATCGATTTGATGGTCGATCAGGAACGGCTCCGCCAGGTCGATCTCGACAAAGCCGCCGACGAGCTCGAGCGGCGCAGGACCCGGCTCACCATCGCGACTGTCGTTTTCGTCGTCGCTTTGGCCGGTGCGGCGCTGGCGCTGGCGCGCATCGAGGCGAGACGGCGGCGGATGGCGACCGAGGAGAACGTCCAGCTCCAGAGCGACCTCCTCGCGCGCGACACGAAGATCCGGCGCCTGTTCGATTCCAACATCATCGGGATCATCATCTGGGATCTGGAGGGACGCATTTTCGAAGCCAACGATGCGTTCTTGAGGATCGTCGGATATGACCGCGAGGACCTTGCCGCGGGCCGTCTGCATCGCGCCACGCTCACACCGACCGAATGGCATGGCCACGACGCGCAGCACGTCGCCGAGCTCGAGCGGATCGGGACCGTCCAGCCGTTCGAGAAGGAGTATTTTCGCAAGGACGGCAGCCGCGTGCCGGTCCTGATCGGTGGAGCAATGTTCGAGGACAACAGAAGCCAGGGCGTCGGCTTCGTTCTCGATCTGAGCGAGCTCAAGCGGGTGGAGGCCGAGGCGCGCGAGAACGAGCGGCGCTATCGCGAGGCCCTGATGGAGCTCGCGCACACCAACCGCGTCACGACCATGGGCGAGCTGACCGCATCGATCGCTCACGAAATCAGCCAGCCGATCGCTGCCACTGTGGCGAACGCGCGAGCCGGGTTGAACTGGCTCGGCGCGCGGCCGCCCAATCTGGACGAAGTCGGACAGACGCTGGGCTGGATCATCAGCGACGGCATGCGGGCCAGCGATATCATCAGCCGAATCCGTGCCCTCATCAAGAACGCGCCGCCGCAGATGGAGGACCTGGAGATCAATCAGCTGGTGCGCGAGGTCATGACCTTGACGCACAGCGAAGTGCTGAAGCACGACGTCACGGTGCGGATGCAGTTCGCCGAAGGCTTGCCGCCCGTCCAGGCGGACCGGGTTCAGCTCCAGCAGGTGGTTCTCAACCTGATCATCAATGCCGTCGAGGCGATGAGTCACGTCCGCGGAGGCGCGCGCGAGCTGTTCATCTCCACCGGCAGGAACGATACGAACGGCGTCGTCATCAGCGTACGGGATTCCGGCCCTGGGCTCGATCCGAAGAGCGTGGGCCGCGTGTTCGAGCCGTTCTACACCACCAAGTCTGAAGGCATGGGGATGGGGCTCGCCATCTGCCATTCGATCATCGAGGCACATGGCGGGAAGATGTGGGCCGGCGCGAACGAACCGCGAGGGGCGGCGTTCCAGTTCACCCTGCCTCTGGCCCAGGAGACCGCGCGCATCGGAAAGGCCGCTCCGGCGCCGGCATTGGGCTAAAGCGCCGCGGCCAAATGGCGCAAGTCCGCTCCGTTACACGGCCGCCTGATGCTCCCGTGCGAACGCGCCGCCCGGGACCGAGGCGAGCAGCACCTGGGTGTAGGTATGTTGCGGCCGACCGAACACGTCAGCCACCAGCCCGTGCTCGACGATCTCGCCGTCCTTCATGACCGCGACGAGGTCGCAGACCTGCGCCGCAACGCGCAGGTCGTGGGTGATGAAGACGATCGAGAGCCCGAGCCGTTCGCGCAATTCGCCGAGCAGTTTCAGGACCTGTGCCTGCACCGACACGTCGAGCGCGGATACCGGCTCGTCCGCGATCAGGACGTCCGGCTTGAGTGCAAGCGCGCGTGCGAGCCCGATGCGCTGGCGCTGGCCGCCGGAGAATTCGTGCGGGAAGCGGTCGCCGGCAGATGGGTCGAGCCCGACCAGCGCGAACAGCTCCCTGGCTTCAGTCATGGCGATCGCGCGCGGCGTGCCGTGGACGATCGGACCCTGTGCGACCAGCTCCGCAGCCTTGCGCCGTGGATTGAGCGAGGCGAAGGGGTCCTGGAACACCATCTGGATGTGACGGGTTTCGCGGCGGATCTCGTCGCGCGGCAGCTTCGCCCAATCCTTGCCGTCGAGCAGGATCGCGCCGTGGTCGGGATCGATCAGACGCACGATGCAGCGCGCCAGCGTCGACTTGCCCGAGCCGGACTCGCCGACGATGCCGAGCGTCGCGCCCTTGGGCAGCGTCAACGACGCGTCCTTCACCGCCGCGGTAACACGCGCACCGCGGCCGAGAAAGCCGCCGGTGCGATAGGTCTTGGCAACGTTGGTGATGGTGAGGATGCTGTCCGATGACAGCGGCCGCGGCGGCGGCGCCGTCAGCGGCGGGACGGCGGCGATGAGCTGCTTCGTGTAGGCGTGGGCCGGGCGGTTCAGCACGTCATCGGCCGTGCCTTGTTCCACGATCTTGCCGTGCTGCATCACCACGACCCGGTCGGCGATCTCGGCGACGACACCGAAATCGTGAGTGATGAACAGCACCGCCGTCTTCTTGCGCTGCTGGAGATCGCGGATCAGCTTCAGGATCTGCGCCTGCGTGGTGACGTCGAGCGCGGTGGTCGGCTCGTCCGCGATCAGCAGCTTTGGGTCGAGCGCCAGCGCCATCGCGATCATCGCACGCTGGCGCTGGCCGCCGGAAAGTTCGTGCGGATAGGCCTTGGCCGCAGCCCTCGGATTGGGGATGCGGACGTCTTCGAGCAGCGACAGCACCCGCGCGCCGATCTGCGCCTTGGAGAGATCGGTGTGGATCCGGAACATCTCTGCGATCTGGTCGCCGACGGTGCGCAGTGGATTGAGCGCGGTCATCGGCTCCTGGAAGATCATGGCAATACCGGCGCCGCGCACCTCGCGCATCGCGGCCGGCTCGGTCGTGCAGAGATCGCGGCCGTCGAACATCATTCGGCCGGCCTCGATTCCGACCTCGCCCGGCAACAGCCGCATGATGGCGTTGGCCATCATCGACTTGCCGGAACCGGATTCGCCGACGACGCAGAGGATCTCGTTCGAGGCGATCGACAGCGACACGTCGTTCAGCGCATGCGAGCGATCGGCGCCCCTCGGCAGGAGGACGCTGAGGCCTTCCAGCGAGAGGACCGGTGCGTCGCTCATCGGCTCTTCAGCCTCGGATTGAGCGCATCGTTCAGGCCCTGGCCGACCAGCGAGACCGCGAGCACGGTGACGAGGATGGCGATGCCGGGAATAGCCGAGACGTACCACTGCACGCGCAGAACGTCGCGCCCGAGACCGATCAGGTTGCCCCATGATGCGACGTTGGGATCAGAGAGCCGCAGGAAAGCGAGCGCGCTCTCGAGCAGGATCGAGAGTGCCATCACCACGCTGGCATAGACGATCACCGGCGGCAGCGCGTTGGGCAGGATCTCGCCGAGGATGAGCTGGAGGTCCCTCATGCCGAGCGTGCGCCCCGCCTGCACGAATTCGCGGTTGCGCAGCGACAGGAACTCGGCGCGGGTCAGCCGTGCCGGCGCCGGCCAGGACACGATGCCGATCGCGATCGTCACCGTCGTCAGCGTGGAACCGAACACGGCGACCAGCACCAGCAGCAGCACGAAATTCGGCAGTGTCTGGAAGGCTTCCGTGATCCGCATCAGGATATTGTCGACCCAGCCGCCATAGTAGCCGGCAAATGCCCCGATCAGCGTGCCGATGGCAACGGCGATCACGGTGGCGACGCCCCCGATCAGCAGCGAGATCCGCGCGCCGTAGAAGATCTGCGCCGCGATATCGCGTCCCGAATTGTCGGTGCCGAGCGGGAAGCGTGGATTGGTGAACGGCCACACCAAGGGACGACCGGCGAGCGCCAGCGGATCGCGCGGATAGAGCACGCCGGCCGAGATCGCCATCGCGATCACGGCGAGCAGGAGCACGAGGCCGATCACGGCCGCCGGGCTGCGGAAATAGCGCTTTGCGGCGTCCATCTCAGCTCTCCGCCGAGATGCGCGGGTCGAGCCGCGCGTAGAGGAGGTCAACGACGAAGTTGACGACGATGACCAAGAGCGCCGAGACGAAGACGATGCCGAGCAGCGTGTTGAGATCGCGCTGGATCACGGATTCATAGGCGAGCCGCCCAAGGCCCGGCAGCGAGAACACGCTCTCCACCACCACCGAGCCGCCGAGCATGGTGCCCGCCTGCAGGCCGATCAGCGTCACCATCGGCAGCAGCGCGTTGCGCAGCACGTGTTGCGTGACGACGCGGGTCTCGTCGAGGCCCTTGGCGCGCGCGGTGCGGACATAGTCGAGGTTCAAGACCTCGAGCATCGAAGCGCGCATGATGCGCAGGTAGATCGCAAGGAAGATCAGCCCGAGCGTCAGCGTCGGTAGGATGAGGTGGCGCGCGATGTCGATGATGCGGAAGATGCCGGTCCGCACCTCGCCGATGTCCTCGAAGCCACCGGCGGGAAGCCATTGCAGATAGATCGAGAACGCGACGATGGCCATCAGGCCGAACCAGAATGAGGGCGTGGCGTAAAAGATCAGGCCGAGCGTCGAGATCAGCGTATCGGGCCATTTGTTGACGGCGCGCGAGGCGATCACGCCGAACACCAGGCCAAAGAAGAACGCGAAGGACAGCGAGGCCGTCATCAAGAGGATGGTCGGCGGCAGCCGTTCCATGATCACGGTCGCGACCGGCTTGCCGTAGATCGATGAGAAGCCGAGATCGAGGCGCACCAGGTGCCAGAGATAGTTGGCGAGCTGTGCCGGGACCGAGAGGTCGAGGCCGTAGAACTTACGCAGCTCGTGCGCGGTCGCGGCATCGCCGCCACCCATCTGCGCCATCAGCGCGTCGACGGTGTCTCCCGGCGCGAGTTGCAGCAGCAGGAAGACGCCGATCAGGATCAGGAACAGGGTCGGGATCGAGGCGGCGAGCCGCCGCCCCGCAAGGCCTATGATGCGCATAGCATCATCTTGACGAAAAACGGATCACGCGGAAAGCCAAAGATCGTGCCAGCTCGACGAGCCCCAGCGCGGTGTGTTGGAGTGGTTGCGCACCTTGGCCGTGATCACGGTGACGAAGATCTGCTCGATCGGCATCCAGACCGGCAGCTCCGTGTTCACCTCCTTGACGAACTCGGCATAGAGCGCCTTGCGCTTGGCGGGATCAAGTTCGGTCAGGGCATTGTCGATAGTCTGGTCGACCTGTTTGTCCTCCCAGCCCCACTGGTTGGTCCACGGCGCGCCACTAGGCTGGCCGGAGCGGTACCACACCGTGGTCGAGACGGCGGGGTCGTTACGATATTGATGCCAGCCGGTGGCAAGATCGAAGGCGTGCTCGTCGTAGACCTGCTTGAGGAAGCCGCCACCGTCATTGCGCACGATGTCGACGGTGATGCCGACATCCTTCAGCGACTGCTGGATGAAGGTCGACCACAGCGAGATGTCCTCGCCCCAGGGCGCAGGCAGGAGCTTCAGCGAGAAGCGTGCGCCGCCGGCGCCCGCCTTGTAGCCGGCCTCATCAAGAAGCGCGGCCGCCTTGGCCTTGTCGAACGGATATTGCGGCGTGCCCGTGCCGGGATAGAAGTCGGTCGAGGTCGACGGAATCGGACCGGTACCGAGCTTGGCGAAATCGCCCAGGAAGTTGTCGATGAAGAAGGGTACGTCGATCGCATGTGCAATCGCGCGGCGCACGCGGATATCGGACAATTCCTTGCGACGGAAGTTGAACTCGATGGTGTTGGTACGCGCGTTGCCTTCGTTGCCCTTGGTGGTGACGATGAAGCGCTTGTCCTTCCCCAATCGCGCCATGTCGGAGATCGTCAGGCTCGAGAACGGGCAATATTGCAGTTCGCCGGCTTCGAGCTGGGCTGCGGCAGCTGAACGATCGGTGATCACCTTCCAGACGATGCGGTCGAGATAGGGCGCATTGGGCCGCCAGTAGTCGGGGTTGCGGTCGGCGATGATGTATTGGCCGCGCTCATATTTCACGAACTTGAACGGGCCGGTGCCGACCGGCGCGAGATTGACTGGGTTCTGCCTGATGTCGCCGTTCTCATAGAGATGCTTCGCGGAGATATAGCCGAGATCGGGCAGCGCCCGGAGCAACAGGTTCAGCGGCATCGGCCGCTCGTAGCGGAATACGGCCGTCTGCGGATCCGGCGTATCGACGGCGGTGAGGAAGAGCTGCAGCGTCGAGCCGTAGTTCAAAATCTTCTTCCACATGTTCATCGCGGTGAACGCGACGTCTTCGGACGTGAAAGGCTTGCCATCGTGCCAGGTGATGCCCTTGCGCAGCTTGAACGTGATGGTTTTGCCATCGGGCGAGGACTCCCAGCTCTCGGCGAGCACGCCGACCGGCTTGCCGTCGGCGTCGAGATCGACGAGGCTCTCCTGGATCTTGCCGCTGATGATGTAGACGCCGGTGGAAGCCTGGATGCTCGGATTGAGCTGGCGCTGCTCGGCGCCGTAGTGGACGTTGAACACGCCGCCCTTCTTCGGGGTCTCCTGCGCAAACGCCCGCATCGGGTTGATGACGTTGGCGGCGATTGCCGCCGAGGTCAGGAGCGCCGTGCGGCGGTTGATTTCGAGGCGGGACAAATCCATACGACGTCTCCAAAAACGACTTGAGGGCCGGAGCTGGCGGCCGCACGGTCCCTATCTACGCCGGAGCGGCGTTCAAGTCATTTTGAAATGGTCTGCGATTGCGGAATATCCTTCCGCAAAAGGTTGCATGGATACGTTGGCGCAAACGCGTCAGCGATCGGTTTGCATGATATAGGCGGCCAGCACCGCACGCTCCTCGCCGGTCATCTCGGTGATGTTGCCCGGCGGCATCGCGCTGGACCATGCAGCGACGCGTCCGATCAACCTGATGTTGCGCTGGATGTGCTGGGGTGCATCGAGCAGGATGCCCTTTGGCGCGGTGACGATGCCGGACCACACGGGTTCTGCGGCATGGCACATGCTGCAGCGGGACATCACGATCTCCTCGACATTGGCGAGCGTCGGCTGCGCGGCAAGCGCGCCTGTCTTCACCTCGCGCGGGCCGGCGGCGGAGAGAAAGCCGATCGCGATCACGCCGACCGCTGCGACGCCCCACACCCACCAAGGCGATTTGCGTCCCGCATGGCGCTCGTTGAAGAAGTGCCGGATCACCGGCCCCAGCGCCAGCACGATCGCGACGATGATCCAGTTGAAGCGCGTTGCGTAGAGCAGGGGATAGTGGTTGCTGATCATCAGCACGACGACGGGGAGCGTCAGATAGTTGTTGTGGACCGAGCGCTCCTTGCTGGTCTTGCCGAGTCTGGGATCGGGCGATTGTCCCGCGATCAGAGCGGCGACGATTTTCTTCTGATTGGGGATGATCACCGCGAAAACGTTGGCCACCATAATTGTGCCGATGATCGCGCCGATCTGGTTGAACGCGCCGCGGCCGCTCAGCACATGCGTGAAGGCATAGGTCAGCGCGACCAGGAACAGATAGCCGCCGATCGCAAAGCCGAGCTCGCGCTGGGCAAGGCCCGTGCGGCAGGCGATCTCGTAGAGCAGCCATGCCAGTGCAAGGCTGCAGAAGCTGAACAGGCCTGCCTGGATTGGCGTTAGGTCGAGGATCGACTTGTCGACCAGGAAGAGATCGGCGTCGAGATAATAGACCACCACCATCAGCGCGAAGCCGGAGAGCCAGGTGGTGTAGGCTTCCCATTTGAACCAGGTCAGCTCCTCCGGCATCTGGCTTGGGGCCACCAGATATTTCATGATCCGGTAGAAGCCTCCGCCATGCACCTGCCAGGCTTCGCCCTGCACGCCGTCAGGCAGGTCGCGCTTCGGCTTCAGGCTGAGGTCGAGATGGATGAAGTAGAAGGAGCTGCCGATCCATGCGATCGCTGCCACCACATGCAGCCAGCGCAGGAGCAGGCTCGCCCATTCCGAGATGATGGATCCCCACATGCTTACCCCATACGTCGCGACGTCGATGCCGCAGCTTTGATGACCGCAACCGGCGGCCGCGCCCTTACAATGTGTCGCACCGATCGATGGGATTTTCCAGCAGGACGGTATTACGCATTGCACATCCTGCGGGCATGAGCTGATGTGCGATTCGGCACTCGAAGGCTGCGGAGGAACTCGTGACGAAGCATCTTGGACGGCCGGCCAAGCCCGCATTGACGTCCGCATTGTTCGTGGCTGTCATCGGCACGGTTGCGTCGGCTGAGCCCGTGCTGAAAGGCAAGGAGGCTTTCGGCAGTTGGCGATCCGACAAGCCGGGCACCGTCAGGCTGATCCGGCCGCAGGATCTTCCGGCACCGGGCGCATCGCGATCGGCCGCCAATGCTTCGTCCGTGGTAGCGCGGCCCGCCGAAGCGACGCCCCTCGTGCCAGAGGGGTTCAAGATCGAGCTGCTTGCCGAAGGGCTTTCAGGTCCGCGCATCCTGCGGGTCGCGCCGAACGGCGACATCTTCCTTGCAGAGACGAGGGCAGGGCGCATCCGCGTGCTGCGCGCGGAAGGCGCGAAGATCGTGGCGAATGAGATCTTTGCCAGCGGGCTGAACCGCCCGTTCGGCATCGCCTTCTTTCCGAACGGCGACAATCCGCAATGGGTCTATGTCGCCAACACCGACGGTGTCGTCCGTTTCGCCTATCGTAGCGGCGACCTCAAGTCATCCGGCAAGCCGGAGACGGTCGTCGCGAACCTCGCGCATGGCACCGGCCATTCCACCCGCGACATCGTCTTCACGCCTGATAACAAGCGCATGTTCGTCTCGGTCGGCTCGGCCGGCAATGCCGGCGAAGGCATGGGCAATCCGCCTGGCGGGCTCGAGGCGTGGTCACGTGCGCAGCCGCTCGGTGCGCCCTGGGGCTATGAGGCGGATCGCGCAGCGGTGCTGGCCTTCGATGCGGACGGCAAGAACAGAAAGTTCTACGCCACCGGCATACGTAACTGCGTCGGCCTAGCCATCGAGCCGCAGAGCGGCCTGCCCTGGTGCTCGACCAACGAACGGGACGGCCTGGGCGACGATCTCGTGCCGGATTACGTGACGAGCGTGCGGGAGGGCGCGTTCTATGGCTGGCCGTGGTTCTATATCGGCGCCAACCAAGACCCGCGCCATGCCGGCGCGCGGCCCGACCTGAAGGACAAGGTCACGATTCCCGACGTGCTGCTCCAGCCGCATTCCGCGTCGCTCGGCATGACGTTCTATCAGGGCAGCAATTTCCCGGCCGACTATCAGGGCGACGCCTTCGCCGCCGAGCACGGCTCATGGAACAGGTCCAAGCGCACCGGCTACAAGGTCATCCGGATCAAGATGAAGGACGGCAAGCCGACAGGCGAGTACGAGGATTTCGTCACCGGCTTCGTCGTCAACGACAGCGACGTGTGGGGCCGTCCGGTGGGTGTCGCGGTGGCCAAAGACGGTGCGCTGCTCATCTCGGAAGACGGCAACGGCACGATCTGGCGCGTGACGCGCGCGCCGCAATGACGCTGGACCCTCCCCGAAGGGGAGAGCTTGAAGCACACACGCCAAGTGCGCTATGCGCGTTGCTGCGCCCTCTCCCCTTGTGGGAGAGGGCAATTCGACTGGTAGACGCGATCGCAATGGGGTGAGGGTTCTGTCTCCGCGAGCGATTCATTTTTGCAGTTCAGCCAGCGGATAGACACCCCTCATCCGGCGCTTCGCGCCACCTTCTCCCACAAGGGGAGAAGGGAAGGCATCACGCTCGCTTCGTCTATCCTCTTATCACACTCGCCCCACCATCCACCGGGAGCGTCACGCCGGTGATGAAGTTCGCTTCGTCCGAGGCCAAAAACAGCGCGGCGTTCGCGACGTCCCAGGCGGTGCCCATCTTCCGGCGCAGCGGCACCTTGCTGTCGCGCTCGGCTTCGACTTCGGCGCGGGTCTTGTGCCATTCGCGGGCGCGGGTGTCGACGGCCATCGGGGTGTTCATCAGGCCCGGCAGGATGACATTGGCGCGGATGCCGTATTCGGCGTTCTGATAGGCGAGCTGTTCGGTGAAGGCGATCATCGCCGACTTCGTCGCCTTGTAGGCGACGTAAGGATAGGTCGTGATCGCGGCCATCGAGGAGATGTTGATGATTGCGCCGCTTCTTTGCGTCCGCATGATCGGGATCACCTCCTTCGCCGCCAGGATGCAGCTCTTCAGGTTGATGGCGACCACGCGGTCGAATGCCTCTTCGGTCAGCTTCAGGAGCTCGGCGTCGCCGCCGCCCAGACTGACGCCGACATTGTTATGCAGGATATCGATGCGTCCCCAGCGCGCTATCGCGTCGGTCACCATCGCCTTGATGTCGGTAGTCCTGGTCACGTCGGCCTTGAAGGCCGCGGCCGTGCCTTGGCTCGCCGCGATCATCGCGACGGTCTCCTGTGCCGATTCGAGATTGTGATCGACGCAGACGACCTTCGCCCCCTCGCGTGCGAAGGTCAGCGCGGTGGCGCGGCCATTGCCCATGCCCTCGCCGGGGCTTTGCCCGGCCCCCACCACGATGGCGACCTTGTCGTTCAAGCGCATACGTTTTCTCCCTGCTTTTTCATCACGATAGCAATCGTTTCAAAGGTAGAGAAGATTGCATCCGTGCCGAGCGCCCGCGCGCGACGCGCGACGTCCCGTCAAACCTGCATGGCTCAGTTGTACGAGCCAAAGCGCGTGCGGGCGCAATCACTTGCAATTGCGCGGGAACCCGGTCACGCGAACGACGTTTGTTGCCGATATCATTCCGCGCTAGGCTCTCCTCCGGGGCTTCCCAATCGCCAGTGGCTTGCCGATGAATCTGCTCGATCCACAAGGGCCTGTTGCTGTCGCCAACAGTACGATTCTCGTCGATTCCGTTTTCATCATGCTGACGATCGTGGTGCCGACGATCGTCGCCATCCTCGGCTTCGCCTGGTGGTTTCGGGCCTCTAATCCGCGGGCGCAGTATCAACCCGACTTCGTCTATTCCGGCCGCGTCGAGATGGTGGTGTGGGCGATCCCGGCGCTCACCATCATCCTGCTCGGCGGCGTCGCCTGGATCGGCTCGCACCAGCTCGATCCGCGAGCGCCGGTGCCGGGGACCGGCAGCCCGGTGCGCATCCAGGCGGTGTCGCTCGACTGGAAATGGCTCTTCATCTATCCCGACCAGCGTATCGCGACCGTCAATTCGCTGACGGTGCCGGCGGGCGCCGAGCTGAATTTCCAGCTGACGTCGTCGAGCGTGATGAACGTGTTCTTCATCCCGCAACTCGGCAGCATGATCTACACCATGAACGGCATGGTGACGCGGCTCAATCTGCGCGCCGACAATGAGGGCAAGCTCCAGGGCCTGTCGGCACATTTTTCCGGCGACGGCTTTCCCGAGATGATGTTCGACGTCAACGTGATCTCGCCGCTCGCCTTCCCGGATTGGGTGGCGACCACGGCGAAGTCCGACCAGGTGCTCAACGAGGACAGCTACAAGAAGCTGATGCAGCAATCCGTCGAGCGGGGCAGGCCGATCTATCGCCTCGCGGATCCCCGCCTGTTCGACATGATCGCCACCCAGCACATTCCGCCGGGGCCGGGCCCGCAACTGACCTCGGATGCCGGGCGGGAGCACAGTGGAGAGCACGATGCTCGGTAAGCTTGATTGGTCGGCGATCCCGTTCGACCAGCCGATCCCGCTGGTCGCAGGCGGCGTGGTGCTGGTCGGCATCCTCGCGGTGCTGGGCTGGGTCGTGGTGAAAGGGCATCTGCCCTATCTCTGGCACGAATGGATCACCAGCGTCGATCACAAGCGAATCGGCGTCATGTACATCCTGCTCGCTTCCGTCATGCTGCTGCGCGGGGGCAGCGACGCCATCATGATGCGGATCCAGCAGGCGGTGTCCTACCAGTCGCAGGGCTATCTGCCGCCGGAGCACTACAACCAGATCTTCTCGGCCCACGGCACCATCATGATCTTCTTCGTGGCGATGCCGTTCGTGATCGGCCTGATGAACCTCGTCGTGCCGCTTCAGCTCGGTGTGCGCGACGTCGCTTTTCCGACGCTGAATTCGGTTGGTTTCTGGCTGACTGCGACCGGCGCACTGCTGGTCAATGTCTCGCTTGTGGTCGGCGAATTCGCGCGCACCGGCTGGCTTGCCTTTCCGCCACTGTCGGGATTGACCTACTCGCCGGGCGTCGGCGTCGACTACTACGCCTGGTCGCTTCAGATCTCCGGCGTCGGCACGCTGGTGGCCGGCATCAACCTCGTGACCACCGTGCTGAAGCTGCGCACCAGGGGCATGAACTATCTGCGCATGCCGATGTTCTGCTGGACGACGCTGGCCTCGAACCTGCTGATCGTCGCAGCCTTCCCGATCCTCACCGCCACGCTCGCGATGCTGCTGCTCGACCGCTATCTCGGCTTCCACTTCTTCACCAACGAAGCCGGCGGCAATGTCATGATGTTCATGAACCTAATCTGGGCCTGGGGACATCCGGAGGTCTACATCCTCGTGCTGCCGGCCTTCGGTATCTACTCGGAGGTGGTATCGACCTTTTCCGGCAAGCCGCTGTTCGGCTACCGCTCGATGGTGCTCGCCACCATGGCGATCTGTGTCATCTCCTTCATGGTCTGGCTGCATCACTTCTTCACGATGGGCGCAGGTCCCGACGTCAACGCCATCTTCGGTATTGCCAGCATGATCATCGCGGTGCCGACGGGGGTGAAGATCTACAACTGGCTGTTCACGATGTATGGCGGCCGCATCCGCTTCGCGACGCCGATGCTGTGGTCGGTCGGCTTCATGGTGACCTTCATCATTGGCGGCCTGACCGGCGTGCTGGTCGCCGTGCCGCCGGCCGACTTCATGCTGCACAACAGCATGTTCCTGGTCGCGCATTTCCACAACGTCATCATTGGCGGCGTGCTGTTCGGCGCCTTCGCGGGCTTCGAATACTGGTTTCCAAAGGCGTTCGGCTTCCGCCTCGACGAGCGCTGGGGCAAGGCGGCCTTCTGGTTCACATTCACCGGCTTCTGGATCACCTTCATGCCGCTCTATATCGTCGGCATGCTCGGCATGACGCGGCGCATGCAGCACTACGACGTGGCGGCCTGGCGTCCCTGGATGTTCGTGGCGGCGATCGGCATGGCGGTGCTGACGATCGGCGTCGTCTGCCAGGTGATGCAGCTCGTCGTCAGCATCCGCAACCGCGAAGCCTTGCGCGACCGTACCGGCGATCCCTGGGACGGCCGGTCGCTGGAATGGGCGACCTCGTCGCCGCCGCCGGTGTTCAACTTCGCCTTCTATCCCGACGTGCGCGGCGAGGACGCCTATTGGGAAATGAAGGCAAAGGCCAAGCAGCAGCAATTCGAGCACGCCGAGCCCGAATATCAGGACATCGAGATGCCCCGGAACTCGCCGACCGGCTTCGTCTGCGCTTTCTTCGCCACCATCATGGGCTTTGCGTTGATATGGCACATCTGGTGGATGGTGATCGTCGGCGTGATTGGCGCGTGGGCGACCTTCGTCGTTTTCGCCTGGCGCGACCATGACGAATACGTCATTCCGGCCGCCGAAGTCGCGCGCATTGACCGTGCCAATCTCGAAGAACGACGCCATCTCGTCAGCCTCGCGGGGACTGTCTGATGGCAATCACCGCAACCGCAGGGCACGCGCACGCCGACCCGCATCACATCGGGCTCGTGGTTGAGCATCTCGGACCGGCGCCGAAGCGTATCGTGACCGCCTACGGCTTCTGGGTCTTCCTGCTCTCCGACATCGTGATGTTCTCCTGCTTCTTTGCAGCCTATGCGGTGCTGGTCGGCCAGACTGCCGACGGCCCGAAGGGCTCAGAGATTTTCGAGCAGCGGAACGTGGCAATCGAGACCGTCTGCCTGCTGCTGTCGAGCTTCACCTGCGGCATGGCGAGCATTGCCGCAGACGTGCGCAACCGGCTCTGGTTCTATCTCGGCATGGCCGTGACCTGTGTGCTCGGCCTTGCATTCCTCAGCATCGAATTCCGTGAATTCGCCGACCTGGTTTCCCGTGGTTATGGCCCGTCGCGCAGCGCGTTCCTGACCGCGTTCTTCTCGCTCGTCGGGTGCCACGGCCTGCACGTCTCGGCCGGCGTGCTGTGGCTCCTCACCATGATGGCCCAGGTCTTCGCCAAGGGCTTTCGTGCCGACATCCTGCGCCGCATGATGTGCTTTGCTCTATTCTGGCACGCGCTCGACATCATCTGGGTCGCGGTGTTTTCCGTCGTCTATCTGCTTGGAGGCGCGCCATGAGCGATCTGTCACAGCATGGTGTCCATGAGCACGACCTCGCTCCCGGCGAGGAAGAGCAACACAGCGTCAGCACCCGGATCATCGGCTATGTCGTCGGCCTGGTCCTTGCGCTCCTGCTTACCGCGACCTCGTTCTTCATCGCCGGCACCAATTTGGTCTGGCAGCCCTCGATCCCCATCGCCATCATCGTGCTCGCAATCGCCCAGATGGGCGTGCATCTCGTATTCTTCCTGCACATCACCACCGGCCCCGACAACACCAACAACGTGCTGGCGCTGGCGTTCGGGCTGCTGATCGTCTTCCTGGTGGTCGGCGGCTCGGTGTGGATCATGTCGCATTTGAACGAGAACATGCCATCGATGGACCAGATCATGCGGATGCAGTGAGGGCCAGCGTGAGGTAGCTGCCTCTTTCCCTCGCCCCGTTCTTACGGGGAGAGGCGAAGCAAGCCCCCTCAGATCATTTCGGCCGGCGGCAGTTGTAGGCCTTGCGGAAGCCTGCGGCCAACGCGTCGTCCTCCGAGCAGAACCAGCGATCCGGCTTTGTCGTCGCCGGATAGCTCGGGCAGCCCCGCAAATGATAGATGCCGATATTGCCGGTGACGCGTGCGCGTACGGCGAGCTTGCCCTTGATGCTGCAATTCGGCGGCATGGTCAGTTCGTCCGGAAACAGCACCGCGCGGATCTCCTTGTCGCGGTCGGCGCGGCAGGCGGCGCCGAGCAGTGCGCCGTCCTTCTTGCCGGTGCGAAATTCCTGCGGTGCAACAAAGCAGCCTTTCCAGATGCCGGCCGAATTCGTCTTGGCCTCCGCGGCGGCCGGCTTGACGTTCGCCTTGACCGGCTCGCGCGCGACGGCAAAGCCGAGGCGGACGAGCTGCTCGTTCAGGCTCGTCTTGTCGCCCTCGGCCGTGCAGATGGCGCGGTGGCGCTTGCCAAAGCTCTTCTCCGGCCCGACATCGTCGCAGCGTACGTTGCGGCCGTTGATCAGCTTTGCGAGCTGATCGCGCGCCTCCAGCCCGCAGGTCCAGGGATCGGCGTGGTCGTCGATGCAGACCTGGTCCAGTTCCGGCGCGTCGACACCGTCTAGCCGGTAGGTCGCGTCCCCGAGCTGGATGGAGTTGCCATCCCGCACCGTTGCACTGGCCGTTAAGGCGAGGCTGGACCCGGTATCGGCGACGCAACCGAGGATCGCGAGAAGCAAAACAAGCGCGGCAGCGCGGGCGGTGGCAAAGGCATTTTGGAAGGACATACGTTCTCGCTATCGATTTGCACTTTCGCGAGGGTTCTCTAGCATCTCGACATTGCAACACCAATGGTCTGCGCCCAGCGAAGCCTGACATTCGTCCCCTGCGGCTTTACTCACCGGCCGCTCTGACCCTATCGTTTGACGCTACACGCAAGGCTCAATCGCCCGGGAAGCGGCGAGGGCGGGAGGATGACTTTGGCATGAACGACCCCGTGGACGTCCTGATCATCGGCGCCGGTGCCTCCGGAGCCGCGGTCGCCTGGTCACTCGCCGAGACCAGGATGCACATTCTTTGCCTCGAGCAGGGCGATTGGATGAAGCCGGCGGATTATCCGAGCACCGGCCGGGACTGGGAAGCAAGGTTCTACGGCGAGTGGTCGACCAGCCCGAACATCCGCGGCCGGCCCGAGGACTATCCGATCAACGACGACAGCTCGCCGATCAAGGTCGTCAATTTCAATGCGGTCGGCGGCTCGACGGTGATGTACACCGCGCACTGGCCGCGGCTGCATCCGTCCGATTTCAGGGTGAAGACGCTGGACGGCGTCGCTGACGACTGGCCGATCGACTACGACACGCTGGTGCCGTTCTTCGAGGAGAACGACCGCATCATGGGCACATCGGGCCTGTCCGGCGATCCGCTCTCGCCGCTGACCCATCCGCCGATGCCGCCGCAGCCGCTCGGGCTCTCCGGTCCCCTCGTCGCCAAGGCCATGAACAAGCTCGGCTGGCACTGGTGGCCGTCGGATACGACGGTTGCGACGATGGATTACGAGGGCAGGGCGCGCTGTATCAATCTCGGCCATTGCACCCCGGCCTGCGCGCAAGGTGCAAAAGCCTCGACCGACATCACCTATTGGCCGCAGGCGATCCGCGCCGGCGTCGAGCTGCGCACCCATTGCCGGGTGCGCGAGATCACGACCGACGAGAACGGCATGGCCTCGGGCGTTGTCTATTACGACAAGGACGGCGTTGAGCAGTTCCAGGGAGCGCATGTCGTCATCATCGCATGCAACGGCGTCGGCACGCCGCGACTTCTGCTGAACTCGGCCTCAGGCCGCTTCCCGAACGGGCTTGCCAATTCATCAGGCCTCGTTGGCAAGAACCTCATGTTCCACCCTTACGCGCAGATCTACGGCTATGTCACGGAGCCGACTGACAGTAATCGCGCGCCGCCGACCTGTCTCTGGAGCAAGGAGTTCTACGACACCGACCTGTCGCGCGGCTTCGTGCGGGGCTACGGCGTCCAGTTCGTGCGCGGCGCAGGACCGGTGTTCGAAGCCGTCGTCAGTGAGCAGAAGGGCATTCTGCCGTGGGGCGCGGATCATCACCGTGTGTTCCGCAAGCTCAACGGCCATCGGCTGGGATTCTCCGCGATCTGCGAGGACCTGCCGGAAGAGCACAATCGGGTCACGCTCGACCCAGTGCTCAAGGACAGCCACGGCATTCCCGCGCCAAAGATCGATTACGCCATCAGCGAGAACAGCCGGAGGATGATGGAGCATGCGCTCGCCCGCGGCCGGGAGTTTCTCGAAACGGCAGGCGCCACCGATATCTGCGTCAACAGTCCGATCCCCTGGGGCGGCTGGCACCTGCTCGGCACGGCGCGGATGGGCGCCGACCCCCAGAGCTCCGTGGTCAACGAATGGGGCCGCTCGCATGACGTCAAGAACCTGTTCATCGTCGACGGCAGCGTCTTCGTCACCTCGGGCGGGGTGAACCCGACCTCGACCATCCAGGCCATCGCGCTCTACGTCGCCGACCAGATGAAGCAGCGCCTCGCCAATCTCTTCGATTAGAGGATCGCCATGCCTGATCAGCTCACCCTCACGCCGCGGCAGCGCCAGGACCTGCGCACCATCGCCGCGATGATCATCCCGGCGAGCGAGGAATACCGGGTGCCCGGCGCGGATGATGAACTCATCCAGGCCGACATCCTCGCGACCCTCGGCCGCGATGCCAAGCCGGTGGCCACGGCGCTGGATCATCTCGCCCGCCTCGCCGGCATGCCGCTCGCCGACCTCGATCCGGCCGCGCGGGACGGCGTCATCAGCACATTCCGCGCCGACGGCGGCGCACCGGCCGCAACGCTCGTCCGCGTCGTGCTGCAATGCTACTACCGCGACGACCGCGTGCTGCGTTCGCTGGGGCTCGAGCCGCGCGCGCCTTTCCCCAAAGGGCACGTGCTGGAGGACGGCGATTGGTCGCTGCTCGACCCGGTCAAGGCCCGAGCTCACGCGATGCGTCAGGTCAGTTAAGCAGTTCGTGAAGAGCGGCCTGCTTGCATTATAAGTCTGAGGTAACCATCTGACGCGCGAAGGAAATTCGCCATGTTAGATTTTACCTCAGATCTCAGCGGTGGCGGCTTGTCACCGCGACCCGTCCCGTCCACCCCTGTCGACGACCAGCACCTGCTTGACGCCTATTCCAACGCCGTGATCGGCGTGACGGAGCGCGTCGGGCCGGCCGTGGTGCGCGTCGAGACCGGACCAAAGGTGCCGAACGGCCGCGAGCGCGGCGGGCTCGGCTCCGGCATCGTCATCTCGCCGGATGGACTGGTGCTCACCAACAGCCACGTCGTCGGCGCGTCCAAGGAGATCCGGCTGCGGGATATCGAAGGGAACGTCGGCGACGCCCGGGTGCTCGGCGTCGATCCGGACACTGATCTGGCGCTGCTCCGCGCCAACGGCGTCCGCGACCTCCGTTACGCCTCGCTCGGCAACTCCAAAGGCTTGCGGCGCGGCCAGCTCGTGATCGCGATTGGTAATCCCCTGGGCTTCGAGTCCACCGTCACCGCCGGCGTGGTCTCGGCGCTCGGACGCTCGATCCGCTCGGTGAGTGGCCGGACCATCGAGGACGTGATCCAGACCGACGCTGCGCTCAACCCCGGCAATTCCGGCGGGCCGCTGGTGTCGTCGAATTCCGAGGTGATCGGCATCAACACCGCGATCATCAGCGGCGCGCAAGGCATCTGTTTTGCGGTTGCGAGCAACACAGCGCAATTCGTGCTGTCGGAGATCATCCGCCACGGCTATGTCCGCCGCGCCTATATCGGCGTCGCCGGCCAGACCGCGCCGATCCCGCGGCGCCATGCGGTGCTCGCCGGCGTCGAGAACAAGATGGGTGCGCTGCTGGCCCAGATCGAGCCGGACGGGCCGGCGGGGAAGGCGGGGCTGCTCCCCGGCGACGTCGTGATCAGGCTCGATGGCGTCGAGATCAACGGCGTCGACGATCTGATCCGCGTGCTCGACCGCGACCGGATCGGCCGGCGGCTCGCCATGGACGTGCTGCGCCTCGGCCGCCTGCGAGCCATCGACATTGATCCCGTCGAGCGCAAGCCAGCCCGGGGTACATGATCCGGACCCGGAGGGCCGCGTTAGCGCAAAGTGCGAAGCGGTTTTCCGGAAAGATCATGTGCAAAAAATAGAGCGCGCCGGTGGCCGGGGCGAGGTATGACGATCTCATGCTTTGCCCGGGAAATTCCGCCGCATGATGCCGGCGCACGAGACCTACGACGTCATTGTGATCGGTGCCGGCGCCGGTGGCATGACGGCGGCTGCCGTTGCTGCCGCCGAAGGGCTGCGCGTGCTGGTGATCGAGAAGACCGCGTTCATCGGCGGCACCACGGCGTGGTCAGGAGGCATGGTCTGGATTCCTGCCAACGGCAAGATGAAAGAGGCAGGGCTCTCCGACAGTGTCACCGATGCCGTCCAGTACCTCGCGAACACCGTGTCCGAGCCCGCCAATGCGGGCCTGCGCGCGGCGTTCCTCGCCCGCGGGCCGGAGGCGATCACCTATCTCGAAACGAACACCGAGGTGCGCCTTCAGCCGGTGAAAGCCTATCCCGACTACTATCCGGAGCGGCTGGGCGCCACCGCGGGCGGGCGCGTGCTGGAGCCGGTCGCATTCGACGGCACCAGGCTGGGCGCCGCTTTCGCCCGGCTGCGGCCGCCGCTGCCGGAATTCACGCTGCTCGGCGGGATGATGGTCAACCGGCTCGACATTCCGCATTTGCGCAAGATTGGAAAGTCGTTCGGCTCGACGCTGCGTTCGCTCCGGCTGATCTCGCAATATGCGCTGCAGCGGCTTCGCAGCCCGCGCGGCACCACGCTGCATCTCGGCAACGCGCTCGCGGCGCGGCTCTACGCCTCGCTGCTGGCGCGGCAGGTCGAAATCCTCTTCAGCGCGGATGTCGAGGACCTCGTCGCCGAGCGTGGCCGTGTCAGCGGCGTGACCCTCCGTCATGGCTCACGCGGCCGCGCGATCTCGGCGCGCCGCGGCGTGGTGCTTGCGACCGGCGGCTTCTCGCACGATGCGCCCTTGCGCAAGCGCTTCTTTCCGACTGCCGCAGGATATGTCTCGGCGACCACGCCGGCCGGTACCGGCGATGGGCTCAAGCTTGCGATCGCTGGCGGAGCCGCGCTGAACACGGAGGCGACGAGTCCGGCCTATTGGGTGCCGGTCTCGCTGTTCCGCCGCGCCGACGGCAGCCGCGGCGTCTTTCCGCACACGGTCACCGACCGCGCCAAGCCGGGCGTGATCGCCGTCAACGCGGCGGGCCGGCGCTTCGTCAACGAGGCGCTGTCGTACCACGAGTTCGTGCTCGGCATGCTCCGCGACGGCAATGGCGAGCCTGATCGGCCCTTCTATCTGATCTGCGACCGCAACTTCCTGTGGACCTATGGCCTCGGCCGCATCAAGCCGTTCACCTGGAATTACGGCCGCTACGTCAGGAGCGGCGAGCTGATCGCGGCCGAAAGCATCGCGCGTCT
This sequence comes from Bradyrhizobium sp. CCGUVB23, assembly GCF_024199885.1. Taxonomy (NCBI): domain Bacteria; kingdom Pseudomonadati; phylum Pseudomonadota; class Alphaproteobacteria; order Hyphomicrobiales; family Nitrobacteraceae; genus Bradyrhizobium; species Bradyrhizobium sp. CCGUVB23. Next base: position 368,358 of record NZ_JANADQ010000001.1, on the reverse strand, counting down.
CGCTGAGCGGATCGGCATCGCGCCATCCTCGCTCGCCGCGACCATCGCCAATTACAACGCCCATGCGCGCGAGGGCCGTGATCCCGAGTTCGGCCGCGGTAGTACCACCTACCAGCGCCATCTCGGCGATATCAGCCACAAGCCCAACCCGTGCGTCGCGCCGATCACACGCGCGCCGTTCTTCGCACTTCGCATCCATCCCGCCGATCTCGGCACCGCCATCGGCATGAAGGTCGACGCCCACGCCCGCGTGCTGCGCGAGGACGGCACCCCGATCGCCGGCCTCTACACCTGCGGCAACGACATGGGCTCGATCATGAACGGCAACTATCCGGGACCAGGGATTACGCTGGGACCCGCGCTGACGTTTGGGTATATTGCCGGGCGGCATCTTGCGGAGGGTGCATCGGTTGCGCCGAATGCTGCAACGGCGTCGGCCTAGCCCTACTCTCCTCCGTCATGCCCCGCGAAGGCGGGGCATCCAGTATTCCAGAGGCGGCGAGATTCATTACAACTGCCGCGGCGTACTGGATCGCCCGGTCAAGCCGGGCGATGACAGTTGAGAGCGTGGCTCGCCCGTTCCTCAATCTCGTCATTGCGAGCGCAGCGGAGCAATCCAGAATTTTTCCGCGGAGGCAGTCTGGATTGCTTCGTCGCTTCGCTCCTCGCAATGACGCGTGAAATCAGCTTTCGCCTAACTCTACTCTGCAGCAGCCGCGAAGCGGCTATTCTCCAACTCGGCTTCCAGCCGAGCCTTCTCGGCTTCCGCCTGCTTGATATTTCCTTCCTTCAAATGCCCGAAGCCGCGGATGGTCTCCGGCACGCGTGCAAGCCGCGCCAGCGGGGGAATCTGTTCCGCCGTCAACTCCACGAACCGCTGGTCGACCATCGCAAGATAGTCCTCGACAAGCTTCCGCTCCGTCTTGCGCTCCGCGGTGCGGCCGAACGGGTCGAACGCGGTGCCGCGCAAAAACTTCAGCTTGGCCAGCACGCGGAAGGCGTGGATCGTCCAGCCGCCATATTCCCGCTTCTGCAAATGCCCGGTCACCTTGTCGCGGCGCGCGAAGATCGGTGGCGCTAGGTGGAATTTGAGCGTGAAGTCGCCGTCGAATTTTTCAGCGACCTTTTTGGCGAACCTGCCATCGGTGTAGAGCCGCGCAACCTCATACTCGTCCTTGTAGGCCATCAGCTTGAACAGGTTCTTCGCCACTGCCTCGGCCAGTTCGGTGGAAGCGTGTGCGGCGGCCGTCTCCGCCTTGCGCACCTTGGCGACGGCGGCGACATAGCGGTCCGCATAGGCCTTGTCCTGATAATTGGCCAAAAACTCCGCGCGCGTCGCGATGATGTCGTCGAGCGACTTGGCCGGCGCGGACGCCCGGCTCTTGAACTGGAGCACGCTGCGCACCCGCGCGATGTCGTGCGCGGCCAGGCGCCCCCAGGTGAAGGCGAGCTTGTTCATCTCGACCGCGGCGCCGTTGATCTCAATGGCGCGCAGCAGCGCCTCCAGCGACAGCGGAATGGCGCCCTTCTGGAAGGCGAAGCCGAGCATGAAGGAATTGGTCGCGATGGAATCGCCCATCAGAGCGGCGGCAATGCCGGTGGCATCGACGATGTCGAGGTTCTTGTCGCCGACGGCATCGCGCAGCACGGTCTGCATCGCTCCCATCTCGAAATCGAGATCGGGATTTTGCACGAAGCTCGCGGTCGGTTGCAGGTCGGCGTTGATGAACGCCTTGGTCGCGCCGCGCTCGGCGCGGCTCAGCGCAGTGTGACCGGCCGAGACGATCATGTCGCAGCCGAGGATGACGTCGGCCCCGCCGGTGGTGATGCGTACCGCAGAGATGTCCTCCGGCCTCGGTGCGATGCGGACGTGGCTCATCACCGCGCCATTCTTCTGCGACAGGCCGGTGAAGTCGAGTGCGGAGCAGCCCTTGCCGTCGACATGGGCGGCCATGCCGAGCAGCGCGCCGATGGTGATGACGCCGGTGCCGCCGATGCCGGTGACGAGGATGTTGTAGGGCCCGTGCAGCTCGCGCGCGGGCGGCCGCGGCAGATCGGCGAACAACTGTCCGGAATCCACCGCCGAGGTCTTGATCCGCTTCAGCGTGCCACCGTGCACGGTGACGAAACTCGGGCAAAAGCCCTCGACGCAGGAATAGTCCTTGTTGCAGTTCGACTGGTCGATCTGCCGCTTGCGGCCGAACTCGGTCTCCAGCGGCTGCACCGAGACGCAGTTGGAGGCCTGCGAGCAGTCGCCACAGCCTTCGCAGACGAGCTCGTTGATGAAGGCGCGCTTTTGCGGATCGGGATAGAGCCCGCGTTTGCGGCGGCGACGCTTTTCAGCGGCGCAGGTCTGGTCGTAGATGATGACTGTGAGGCCCTTGATGTCGCGCAGTTCGCGCTGCACCTGGTCGAGCTCGCGGCGGTGATGGACGCTCGCGCCTTGCGGGAAGTAATTGCCCGCAGGGTATTTTGTTGGATCATCCGAGACGATCGCAAGCCGCTTGACGCCCTCCGCCCAGACCTGGTGCGCGATCTGCGCGACGTTGAAGCTGCCCTCGGCGGGCTGGCCGCCGGTCATCGCCACCGCATCGTTGTAGAGGATCTTGTAGGTGATGTTGATGCCGGCAGCGGAAGCAGCGCGCAGCGCAAGCAGCCCCGAATGCGTGTAGGTGCCGTCACCGAGATTCTGGAAGATGTGCTGCTCGGTGGTGAAGGGCGATTGCCCGATCCAGTTCACGCCCTCGGCGCCCATATGCGAGATCAGGTCGGTGCGCCGGCTCGGCATGCCCAAGGCCATGCCGTGGCAGCCGATGCCTGCCATGGCGCGGCTGCCCTCGGGCACACGCGTCGAAGAGTTGTGCGGGCAGCCCGAGCAGAAGAACGGTGTGCGCGAAAGCTTGATCGACGCGTTGGCGGTGACGGGATTGTCGAAAGCTTCGAGCCGCGCCAGCCGCTGCTCGAGCAGGGGGCTTTGATGGCCGAGGCGGCGCAGCCGCGCGAGCAGCGCGGAGGCAACCATGGTCGGCGTCAGCTCACCTTCGCTCGGCAGCAGCGGCGCGCCGCTCTCGTTGCGCTTGCCTGCGATGGTCGGGCGCCTTGACGCATCGACGTTGTAGAGGATGCGCATCAACTGGTCCTCGATGAAGCCGCGCTTCTCCTCGACGACGAGCACGTCCTGAAGACCTTCGGCGAAGCGGCGCGCGCCGCTTTCCTCCAGCGGCCAGGTCATCGCGACCTTGTAGATGCGCAAGCCCAGATCCTGCGCGTCCTTGTCGGTAATGCCCAAGTCGGCGAGCGCCTGCCGCAGGTCGAGATAGGCCTTGCCGGTGGCGAGAATGCCGAGCCGCGCGGGCTTTGAATCCAGCACGATACGATCGAGCTGGTTGGCGCGGGCGAATGCCTTCACTGCCTCCATCTTGGGGCCGAACAGGCGCTTTTCCGCTTCCAGCGGCGGATCGGGCCAGCGGATGTTGAGGCCGTCGGGCGGCATCTCGAAATCGTCGGGCAGCTTGATCTGGATGCGGGCGGGATCGCTGTAGATGGAGGCCGAGCTCTCCACGGTCTCGCCGATCGCCTTGAAGCCGACCCAGCAGCCTGAGAAGCGCGACAGTGCAAACCCGTAGAGACCGAGGTCGAGATAGTCCTGCAAGGTCGCGGGATTGATCACGGGGATCAGTGCCGCGGCAAACACCTGCTCGCTCTGATGCGCCAGTGTCGAGGACTGGCAGCCGTGGTCGTCGCCGGCGAGCGCTAGCACGCCGCCATGGCGCGAGGTGCCGGCCGAGTTCGCATGCTTCAGCGCATCGACCGAGCGGTCGACGCCGGGGCCCTTGCCGTACCAGATGCCGAACACGCCATCGACCTTGGCGCCCGGGAACAGCCCGACCTGCTGGCTGCCCCACACCGCGGTCGCCGCCAGATCCTCGTTCAGGCCGGGGACGAAGGCGATGTCGTGCTTTGCGAGGTGCGATTTCGCGCGCCACAGCGCGTGGTCGTACATGCCGAGCGGTGAGCCGCGATAGCCCGAGATGAAACCGCCGGTGTTGAGGCCCGCCAGCCGGTCGCGTTCGCGCTGCAACATGGGAAGACGGACCAGGGCCTGCGTGCCGGACAGGTAGATCCGCTTCGATTCGAGCCGGTATTTGTCCTCCAGCTCGACCTGCATCAGCGTCATCTCGTTCTTCCTTATTATTGTTCCGGCTGGGGGAATTAGACCGCGTGAGGGGATTTGCGGCTTTGCGAAGCGGATTGTTGCAGTCAAGGGCATGCGCCGGCGAAGTCAATATCGCTGGCCGCATCCGTGTCGCTCCTGCTAGTCATGGCTGCAAGGGAGGCCACCATGACGGCACAAGCGTTCGACACCGACATCACTGAAACCGACAGCGCCCTGATCGGACCATGGCGCCAGCCGCGCCAGATGTTGCAGGCGCAGGTCTATGATGCGCACGCGTCCATCCACGATGACGCGACCGCGCAAAAGCTCGGCTTCAAGGGCGGCACCATCGAGGGGCCGACGCATTTCAGCCAGTTTGCCCCGCTCGGCGCGCGGCTGTGGGGACGGGCCTGGTTCGAAACGGGGTGCCTCTCCGCACATTACCGCAACGCCTGCTTCGAAGGCGAGGAGGTGCAGGCGATCCTGTCGAAGCCGCTCCCCGGTACGAGCCAGTGCCAGATCCAGATGGTCAAGCGCGACGGCACGGAAGTGCTGCGCGGCTCGGCCTCCATCGGCGATCCGCCGGTTGCCACCGCGCTCGAGGCGCGCCTCACTGAGCTCAAGCCGCTCGCCGATCCCGTCATCCTGCGCGACGTGAAGGTGGCGCAGACCAGCAAGCGTCAGACCGTGCGCATGGGCCTCGACCAGAACATGGGCGACCTCTATCCGTTCTCGCTGCGGCAGAAGCTCGCAGTCATCACCGAGAATTCGCCGTTCTATTCGAGCGGAGAGAATCCCTGGCGGAAAGCCATCATCCCGATGGAGATGCTCAGCGTGCTGTTCCAGTACCGCGCCAAGGACGACCCGCTCCCATCGAGGGGCCCGGCCGTCGGCCTGTTCGCAGATCAGGAGATCCGTCTGATCGAGGGTCCGCTCTTCGTCGACGAGGACTACGAGGTCGAGCGCGAAGTGGTCGCGCTCTCCGGCAGCCGCCGCACCGAAAGCGCCTGGGTGAAGACGCGCGTGTTCGACAAGGCCAACGAGATGGTCGCGACCATGCTGCTCAACATGGCGACGATCAAGGATTCGTACGCGCCGTATGAGGAGGAGTACCGGAAATTGTATGGGAGCGCGCGGTAGGCGCCATCCCCTCCGCTCGTCATTCCGCTTCGCGTCGCCCCGGAATGACGGCGTGGAGAGAGCTTCCCTGCCGCTCATCCTTTGAGCAGATGCCCGTCGCGAAGCCGTCGCACAGGGATTGAGCAGGCGTCGGCTTCCGGCATAACGCGCTGAAAGCGCAACGAAATCCTGCGTCCACCCCGCCGCATCGCTATTGTACACAATGGCACGGCGCTTGCAGAACTGCTGGCAACGGGAGTTCTCGCGAGGGGCGTGCATGTTGAACTCAGCGAAGTCGACACTTGGCGTCATCGTCGCCGAGCCCGAGCCGATCAAGCTCGACTGGTCGACCACTGCACTTCTCATCATCGACATGCAGCGCGACTTCATGGAGCCTGGCGGCTTCGGCGAGACGCTCGGCAACGACGTCAGCCAGCTCGCCCGGGCAGTGAAGCCGATCGGCGCCGTGCTCAAGGCCGCGCGCGATAGCGGTATGCTGGTCATCCACACGCGTGAAGGCCATCTGCCCGATCTCTCTGACGCGCCGCCTGCGAAGGTCGAGCGCGGCGCGCCGTCCTTGCGCATCGGCGATCCCGGTCCGATGGGGCGCATCCTGATCCGCGGCGAGGCCGGCCACGACATCATCCCCGAGCTCTATCCGCTCGACAGCGAGGTCGTGATCGACAAGCCTGGCAAGGGCGCGTTCTACGCGACCGAGCTCAGCGACGTGCTCGAGAAATACGGCATCGAGAATCTTCTGGTGTGCGGCGTCACGACGGAGGTCTGCGTCAACACCACCGTGCGCGAGGCCAATGACCGCGGCTATCGCTGCGTCGTCATCTCGGACGGCTGCGCATCCTACTTCCCCGAGTTCCACGAGATGGGCCTGAAGATGATCAAGGCCCAGGGCGGAATCTTCGGCTGGGTCGCAAGCTCAGCCGCAGTACTGGAGGCGTTGAAGACCACGACCATTTAGGGGATCACCATGAGCAATTTGACGGGGACGGCCGGCAAATCTGAGATCAACAAGTCCGAGTTCAAGCCGGCGCTATGGACATCGGGCGACTGGAACGCATTTTTCGGATTCGGCACCAACATCCTCGTCAACATGCTGGTGCTCACGGGCCTCTTGCGCTTCGTGCTGAAGATGCCGGACTCTCTCGTGTTCGGCCGAATCCTGCCCGCGCTCGGGTTGATGATGTGCCTGTCGACCTTCTACTACGCCTTCCTCGCCTACCGCCTGGCGCAGAAGACCGGCCGCAGCGACGTCTGCGCGCTGCCCTCGGGCGTCAGCGTGCCGCACATGTTCATCGTGACCTTCGTGATCATGCTGCCGATCACGATCAAGACCGGCGATCCGCTGAAGGGATGGTCGGCCGGCCTCGTCTGGGTGTTCTTCCAGAGTTTCATCCTGATGATCGGCGGCTTCATCGCGCCGTTCATCCGCAGGATCACGCCGCGCGCGGCGCTGCTCGGCACGCTCGCCGGCGTCTCCGTTACCTTTATCTCGATGCGTCCGGCGCTCGAGATGTACATGACGCCGCAGATCGGTCTCGTCTGCTTCGCCATCATCCTGGTGAGCTGGTTCGGCGGGGTGAAATATCCGCGCGGTATTCCGGCAGGCCTCATTGCCATCGCGGTCGGTATGGTCATCGCCTGGGGCTCGAACCTGTTCGGGCTTGGTCTTGGCGGATTGAGCCTGAAGGGCGTCGGCGATGCCTTCGCCAATTTCGGCTTCTCGGTGCCGGTCCCGGCGGTGAACTATGTGTTCTCCGGCTTCGAGTTCCTCGGCGTCATCCTGGTTACCGCCATCCCCTTCGGCATCTATGACCTCGTCGAGGCCATGGACAATGTCGAGAGCGCGGAAGCCGCCGGCGACGAATATCCGACCACGCGCGTTCTCACCGCCGACGGCGTCGTCAGCCTGATCGGCTGCCTGATGGGCAATCCCTTCATCAACGCGGTCTATATCGGCCATCCCGGCTGGAAGGCGATGGGCGGCCGGATCGGCTATTCCGCCGCGACCGGTGTGATGGTGGTGGTGCTGTCCTGGTTCGGCATCATCTCGGTGCTGCTGGCGCTCGTGCCGGTGGTCGCGATCTCGCCGATCCTGCTCTATATCGGCATGCTGATCGGCGCGCAGGCGTTCCAGACGACGCCGGTCAAGCACGCGCCGGCGATCGTGCTGGCGCTGACGCCGCATCTTGCGGCCTGGGCAAAACTCCAGATCGACACCATGCTGGCCTCAACCATGACGGCGGCGGCGACCGTCGGCGGCATGGCCGGCGACAAGGCTGATGCCGTCAAGGCGGCCGCAATTGCCGCGCTGCCACAGCAGGGCGTGTTCTATCATGGCCTCGAGGTGATGGGCGGCGGCTCGATCCTCGCCGGCCTGATCCTGGGCGCGATCGCCGTCTTCATCATCGAGCGCGACTTCGAGAAGGCATCAGGCTTCGCGCTGGTCGGCGCCGTCCTGACCTATTTCGGCTTCATGCATGGCGAAGCTGTGGGCATTGGCGGCGGTTTCGGCGTCACGCCTGCGGTGGCGCTGTCCTACGCGGTCATGGCGGCCGGATTGTATGCTCTTAGCCGGCGCACCAGTGAGCACTACGCCTCGCATCCGGAGATGTCCGCCGCGCCGGCGGAGTAACTTCGACCGAAACTTTGGTTGCGGCCGGGTGGTGTCAAGCTACCCGGCCGATTTCTTTTCACGTCAAGTCAAGCGGCATCCGTGGAACCTAACGCAGCACGCGACGTTCTTTTTCGCGTATGAGCAGCGCCGTCGCCCCGGCGCAGCAAGCGCCGAGGCTGAGGCGCTAAGCTGTGCTGCTGGGAGGGATGCTCATGAGACTCACTCTTTCGGTCATCAAGGCTGACGTTGGCTCTGTCGGCGGGCATACGCAACCGTCTGGACCCATGATGGTCACTGTCATGGGCGAAGCCGCGAAGGCGGTCGACAAAGGTCTCCTGATCGACAGTTTCGTCTGCCATACCGGTGACGACATCGCGATCATCATGACGCACACAAGGGGTGAGGGGAGCGCCGCGGTCCATCAATTTGCATGGAATACGTTCCTCGCGGCGACGTCGGTCGCGAAAACCTCCGGGCTGTACGGCGCCGGCCAGGATCTTCTCGTCGACGCGCCTTCCGGAAACATTCGCGGCGCCGGACCGGCCGTCGCGGAGCTCAGCTTCGACCACAGCCTCTCGGGTTCAAGGCCCGCGGAGTCCTTCATGGTGTTCGCCGCCGACAAATGCGGCCCCGGCGCGTACAACCTGCCGCTCTACCTCGCCTTCGCCGATCCCATGTATTGCGCCGGGCTGATGCTACCCCCGATGATCAAGGGTTTCCGTTTCCATGTCATCGACATGGACCACACGGCAGGCGACAGCATCATCGAACTCGACGCGCCGGCGGACGGCTACCACATTGCCGCGCTCCTTCGCGACAATGAGCGCTTTGGGATCGATCGCATCGTTTCTCGAACCTATGACGAGGTTGTCGTCGCTGTTTCGGCGCAGCGCCTTCACGCGATCGCAGGCAAGTACACCGGCAAGGACGATCCGGTCGCGATCGTCAGAAACCAGGGGATTTTCCCGGCGCCCGAAGAAATCGTCTCGCCGTTCGCCAAGGCGCATTTCGTCGGCGGCGATGCGCGAGGCTCGCACGTGATGCCGCTCATGCCGGTGCCGCTCAACACACCGGTGACCGGCATGTACTGCCTGCCGATCGTTTCGTGCGCCGGCTTTTCGATCGACAAGGACGGCCGATTCTCGGAGTCGCACACCGATTTCTTCGATAACCCGGCGTGGGACGAAGTCCGCAGGCGCGCCCAGAGCAAGGCCATCGAGATGCGCAGCCAGGGCTGGTCCGGTGCCGCGATGCTGCCCTATTCCGAGCTGGAGTATGGTGGCTTCCGCGATACCGTGTCCGGGCTGCTGAAGCGTTTTCGGCTGCGCGAGGAGCGCAAGCCGGAAGCGGCCGAGTAAGGAACGCTGCTCTGTGCATGATGGCGACATGCTAACGTTGGGAGGTCGGCTTGGCGAGAAAACGCATCGGCATTCTCACGGGTGGTGGCGACGTCTCCGGCCTCAACGCCGTCATCAAGAGCGTGACCTATCGCGGCAGCGAGAACGACATCGAGGTTGTCGGTCTCCGCCGAGGTTGGGAGGCTCTCACGCATCTCAACCTCGAAGACGCGGCCAGCAGGTCCCGCTACCTCATGCCGCTGGATCGTGAAAACACCCGCACCATCGATCGGCGCGGCGGCACGGTGCTGCACACGAGCCGCACCAATCCCTCAAAAATACAAGAGCTGCCCGATCATCTCGTTGGCAGCGATCTTCCGGCTTCCCCGAGTACCAAGGGAACCAAGACGTGGGACCTCACCGGCCAGGTGCTGGCGAACCTCTCCGGGCTCGGTATCGAACACCTGATCGCCATCGGCGGCGACGACACGCTCAGTTATGCGGCCAAGCTCAACGATCTCGGCGTCAAGATCATCGCCATCCCGAAGACGATGGACAACGACGTCCGCAACACCGAATACTGCATCGGCTTCTCGACTGCGATCACCCGCGCCAGCGATGCCATCCAGCGGCAGCGCACCACTGTCGGCTCGCACGAGCGAATTGGTATTTTTCGCGTCTTTGGCCGCGATGCCGGATTTACCGCGCTCTATACCGCGTACGCGACCTCGATACGGTGCGTCATCCCGGAGTACAGGATCAATCTCGACAAGCTGATCGCTTTGCTTCTCGAGGAGAAGCGCGCCAACCCGAGCAACTACGCGCTGATCGTGCTCAGCGAGGGCGCCGAGTGGGAAGGCTACAAGCCGCAGGAATATGGCGAGCCAGATCCTTACGGTCACCGCAAGAAGGCCAACGTGGCCGAAGCGCTCGCCGATGAGATCAAGCGGCGAGCCGGCGAGCAGACGATGACCTCCGACCTCACCTACGACCTGCGGTCGGGGGATCCGGACTTCATCGACAAGCTCGTAGCCCTAACCTTTGGCAACATGGCGTTCGATGCCATGCTGGAAGGCAAGACCGGCCTTATGTCGGCGCTGGTCGAAGGCCGCTACGACCTCGTGCCAATCCCTGACGTCAAGCTCGGGCCGCGCAAATTGGACGTCGCCAACACATACAACACGGAGCGCTACCGTCCCATCTACTCCAGCAAGCGCGGTCTGCCGATCTTTCTCAACCGCGCGTCATAGGGTGCCCAGCGCTTCTTCTGTACCTCCCGAGGTCGGTGTCAGGCGACGCCCAAATCCGTCAGAAGATCGGCGCCGGCCCGAACCTCGTGACTTGAGCCTTCAAAGTCCTCGCCGACGGGCTCGCAAGCGCCGCCGAGATGCCGTGCAAAGAACGCCTCGGCGATTGCGATGTGGGAGAGCTTATTGGGCGGCTTCTGGAATCCGTGTCCTTCGTCGGGATAGACGATGTAGGTCACCGGAATGTTCTTGGCCTGCATGGCGGCGACGATGGTGTCGCTCTCCGCGATCTTGCACCGGACGTCGTTGGCACCATGGAAGATCAGCATGGGCTTCCTGATGTTGTCGACCTTGTTGATCGGTGAGCGTTCGGCGAGCAGCTTGCGGCCTTCCTCGGTGCGCGGATCGCCGTAGCTGCGATACATGAACTCCGCGAAACCGGCCCAATAGGGCGGCATCGATTCCAGCAGCGTTTGCAGGTTGGAGACGCCGACCACCGGTACGGAGCAACAGAACACCTCTGGCGTGAAGGCCGCGCCGATGAAAGAGGCCAGTCCTCCGTAAGACAGGCCGAAGATCGCGACCTTGTCCTTTTGCGCGATCCCCTCGGCGGTCGCCCAATAGACCATGTCGATGAGATCGTCGTGCATCTTGCGCGCGTGCTCTTTCTCGCTCGCCGCGACGAACGCCTTGCCGAAGCCTGTCGATCCCCGATAGTTGACCGAGAGCACGGCATAGCCACGATCGGCCAGCCACTGGTGATCGCGGCGATAGCCGAAGATATCCCGAGCCCACGGCCCACCATGAACGATGAGGACCATCGGCAGCGGTCGAGGCGGGCGGTCACCCTCGATATCCGCCGGCAGGGTCAGGTAGGAAACAAGGGTGAATCCGTCGCGCGACTTGCCCTGTATGGCTTGCATTGGCGCCAGCCGGTATGGCTTCAGCTCGGGCCGCTCCGTAAATAGCTCTGTGATGGTCTGTCTGTCGCGGTCGAGGAGGTGATATGTGGCGGGCTGATCCGCCTTATGGCTCGTCACGATCCAACGGCGACCGTCATCACTTTGGCTTTCGACATAAAAGGCGTGACCTGGAAGCTGCTCCTTGATCAGATCGAGTTCGCTCGCAACGGCAGGCGCTAAAGCCGTCCATTCCGGCCGGCCGGGGTCGATGCAAACCGCCTCCGGTTCGAACGTTCGGGCATTGAATATGGCGCCCGTCACGTCGGCGCGGTCGCTTTTGAACAGGACGCGTTCTTCGTCGGTTGACCAGTTGATCCGCACCAGCGCGGATTTGTCGTGCTCCAGGCTCGAACTCATGTGAATGTGGTTGCCGGCGGAATCGAACGTCCAGAGCCGCGTACTCGCATAAGCCTCGAACGGGACGTCGCGCCAATGCGTGGCCTTCCCGTCGTCGATGCGCCAGAGCCGCGTGCCTCCATCGGGCGCGTTGCTGCGGGCGTGGCGTGGCCTCAACTGCCAGTCGAGCCCGACGTAGTCGAACTCCTGGTGATTTTCCCAGACCAGAGAGCGCTCGCCGGTTAAGAGGTCGAGCAGGAAGACATCATGCCATCGCACGTCGCGGTCATTCAGACCGATCGCGATCTTGTCAGGGACGACGTGCGACCAGTAGGTCGGCAACGCGCGGACATTGGCGAAAGGCGTGAGATCCCTGAGCTCCTGAGTGTTGGGATCGACGACGAACAGGTGCAAATTCTCGTCGCCGTTCTCGTCGTTGAGGAACATGATGTGGCGGCCGTCCGGACTCCAATCCTGCCAGTTGATCGGTCTGCCCCTGGTGCGCGTGACGGGCTGGCCTGCTGCAATATTGTCGACCGGCGACACCCAGATGTTCAGAACGCCGTCGACAGGGGCGAGCCAGGACAGGAATTGACCATCCGGCGATAACTTGGCTCCGACATATGTCGGATTACCAAACAGTTTTCGGCGCGGGATCAGGGGACGGGGGGACATCTGGCGTCTCTTGTAGTTCGGGCGCGCGTCACATTAAGTAGCGCTACATGACGTAGCATACGCGCGCGCGAACTTTGCGTCAACGTCAGGTAGAGCGCCGGCAGCGGTGTTACGAGCCTCGGCTTGAGAAGGCGCGGGCGGTCGATCGCCGCCCGCCGATTGTCACGGCGTCGAGACCTTGCAAACGTAGCTTTCGGCCGCCGCCTTGTCGCCGCCGACATAGCGCGGGTAGTTCGGATAACGGCACATCGGCCGGGCTGCTTTCAGCGCGAACGGCGGCGCGGGGTCCTTTGACGTCTGGACCAGTGCGTCGGCCGGCGCGACGCCGTCGCTCGCCCAGCGGTCGAGCGGTTCGAGCAGATCGACCATGGTCGGGATCGCGGAACCGTCGAGCACGCTCGTGCCGTGTCCGGTATGCGTCGAGCCGGGCGAGACGTAGAGCCGTGCTGAAGCCTCGACCGTCGCCTGACCGAGCCGCGCCACGACGGACTGGAAATAGTTGATTCCGGCGAGCGGGCTTTGCGCGAGGTCTGCCATGTTCTCGCGCAGGATCAGCTTGCCGCCATGTGCGAAGAAAGCCGACAGGTCGGGATCGGTCGAGTCGAGGATCTTCGACACCTCCTCGACGCGGGCCCGAAAGTCTTCGGGACGATAGGTGCGCGGGTCAAATTTCTCGTCGCGCGTCAGGAGGAAACGTACGGCATTGCTGCCATAGAGCCATTGCTGCGACACCGTGGCGACATCAAGTTGCTCCGTCGGCGCTGCCGTGCCCATCACCCAGCGCGTCATGGTCATCCGCTGCGGGTCCGGTGTGGTCTCGTTGCCGTAAAGCCATTGCGGATAGGTCGTGATGCCGTTCGCCATCGCAAGCGGGAATGGATGTGGTGCGTGCACGGTCTGAACCTCTGTTATCTGCGCGTCCGACAGGCAACCATCGCCTGTGTCCGCGCCTTCCGGGCAACGCAGCGCCTGCACGTTCACCTTCGACTGGCAGGCGAGATAGTTGCTGACGATGCCGTCACGCAAGCCGTCGAGGTCGTCACAGGCATTGGCGACGAATTTCGCAAGCGTCTCGCTCTTGGCCGGGTTGAGCCAGCCGCCCTTGAATTGCGGCAGGCCATTCAAGATGAAGGACTGGAACAACATGGAGAGCTGCACCACCGGTACCACGCTGACGATCCCGTCATAGTCGGCAGGGAAGCGCTGGGCCATCGTAAGACCCTCGCGGCCGCCCTCCGAGCCGCCGAAATAATAGATTTTGGCCGGCCGTCTCGAATAGAGCGTACCGATCAGCGCGACGGCGACATCGCGCACCTTCTTGTAGGAGGCATAGCCGTAATTGGTCAGCATTTCGTCGTTGAGGCCGAACTGGCCGATGCGATCGGGCGCAAAGCTCGCGGCTTGATGCCCGGAATCCGTGCCGAGCGTGGCATAACCGCGGGTCAGCGGCAGCGCATCGTCGGGCGCCGCATCGCGCAGCGGCGCAAGGCCGCTCACCAGCGTGCCGTTATAACCACCGCCGCCATATTGCAGGAGCTTGCCGTTCCACGCGGCCGGCAGGTTGAACTGAAAGTTGATCAGTTGCGCAGCCGGGTCGACCGGCGCGATGGTGCCCGTCACCTTGCAGAAGTCCGGCGTCGCGGGGGCCGCCGCCTTGGCCGGTGCTGCCGGCGTGAAGCCTGCCGACGTGACGGTGGCATCCCCGCTGGGCAGGCCGACCAGGCGAGCCGGGATCGTTCGTCCAGCGAGACTCGCACAGGCGCCTTGAAAGGCCTCATCCGCCGCCGATGATCGGCCGCTGGCGGACAACACGATCGCGCAGACGGCCAGGCTGGCTGCGGCTTTCGACACGCGGCGCATCGTGCGGCTTCGCTTGGTATGGTCGGCGTCGCCCGTGTTTGGTCCCATGGTCCCAATCTTTTCTTCTTCAGGATGATCGCTGCATGCGCAGCGGATCGTCTCATCGCTCGTTCGGCTTGGCCGGGTGACGACGAGGCGTGCTTATCCGCCCTTCACAGCTCCAGCCGTCAGGCCGGCGACGATCTGCCGCTGGGCAACCACCGTCAGCAGCAGTACCGGGAAGGTGACGATCAGCGCGGCGGCAGCGAGCGGTCCCCAGCTCAACTGATCGAACGAGATCATGTTGTAGACGGCGACCGGCAGGGTGCGCGTCTCGCGTCCGGCCAGCACGATGCCGAAGACGAAATTATTCCAGGAGAAGATTACGGCCAGGATGAAGGCGACCGCGATGCCGGGTTTCGCGATCGGAAGAGCGACGTGGCTGAAGACCTGCCAGCGCGTCGCGCCGTCGATCAGCGCTGCCTCTTCCAATTCCATCGGTGTGGTCTCGAAATAGCCGATCATGATCCAGATCACGATGGGCACCGTCACCACGAGATGGATGATGACCTGCGGCACCAGCGTGCCGAGCAGTCCGAGCCACTGGAACAGGATAAACAGCGGGATCAGGTAGGACAGGCCGGGCGTGATGCGGGCGATCAGGATCACGATCGCGGATTTGTGCGCGGCCATCCGCGCGATCCCGTAGCCGGCGGGAACGCCCACAATCAGCGCCAGCGCGGTCGCGCTGCCGGTCACGATCAGGCTGTTGAAGAAATAGGTCAGGAAGCGGTTGGAGGCGAGCACGTCGGTGTAGTTCTTCCAGGCGATATGCTCGGGGATGAACACCGGCGGGTAGGCGGCGTTGTCGACCTCGAACTTGAGCGATAGCGAGGCCATCCAGAGGAAGAACAGGATTGCCGGCGACACGATGACGAGCACCGAAAACCAGAGGCCGATTTGACCCAGGATCTGACGTGGAGTCATGCGCCCCTCGCGATTTCGGTCCACAGCATGCGCTGGCGCATGTAAAGCATCAGGGCAGCGAGTGCGACGATGAGGAGGAAGAACACCACGGCGATCGCCGAACCGTAGCCGAGGTCGTAATAGGTGAAGGCGACGCTGTAGAGATAGATGTTGATCGTCTCCGACGCCGAGCCCGGTCCTCCTTGCGTGATCGCGAAGATGATGTCGAAGCTTTTCACCGCGTCGATCATCCGGATCATGCCGGCGATGAACAGGAACGGCATGATCAGCGGCAGCGTGATGAAGCGGAACACCTGCCAGAGATTGGCGCCGTCGATCTGCGCGCTTTCGTAAGGCTCGGTCGGGATCGCGGCGAGGCCGCCGAGCACGATTAGCATGACCAGCGGCGTCCACTGCCAGGTCTCGACCAGCACCAGCGAGGGAATGACGGTTGCGGGATGAAACACCCAGAGCTGCGGTGGCAGGCCGACCAGCGACAACAGGTAATTCAGCACGCCGAGCTGCGGATGGAACATCATGGTCCAGACCAGCGCGATCGCCACCGGCGTTGCCATCATCGGCATGATGAAGATGCCGCGCAGGAAGCCGCGGCCGGGGAATTTCTGGTGAAACACCACGGCTGCGAGCGTGCCGAAGACCAGCGGCAGCACCACCGACAGTACGGTGTAGACCATGGTGTGGCCCACCGATTCGAGGAAGCGCGGATCGCTCGTCAGCCGCAGATAATTGGAAGGCCCGACGAACGTGGTCGGCGAGCCGACCTTCCATTCGTTCAGGCTCATCCAGATCGTGAATAGCCAAGGAAAGATGATGATCGCGAGCACGACGACCAGCGCCGGCACCACGAACGGCCAGTAGGACGGTGGCCGCAACTCCTTCTCCGGCGCGGCATCGGATTTTGCCGCGGCCGGAGTTGCTTGTGTCAACGCACTCACGCCTTTTCGCTACGCTCCAGGATCGGTCGGTATTGCTCGTGGGCCTTCTTCAACTCGGTCGCGGGATCGGCGCCGGCCAGGGTTGCGGTGATCGCGGCGCCGACGAGATCGCGGAATTCGGCGACTGGGATCACGACGGGCAGGCCGAGCTTGCTGATCTTGGCGGAATCGATCACCGATTGCAGCCACTCGGCCGGCATCTTCACGCCCTTCTGGACCTCGGGGTCATTCAGGATCGAGTTGCGGAACGGCACGCCGCCGCCGGCCTGCAACAGCCGCGCGCCTTGCGTCTTCGAGACCGCCCACTGGCAGAGCAGATAGGCCGCTTCCTTGTTCTTGCTCGCGGCGGCAATGCCGAGGCCGTCGCCGTAAGTGGCCGAATATTGGCCCTTCGGCCCGGCAGGCACGACGGTGTATCCGACCTTGCCGACGACGCGCGAGGCCGCCGGATCCTCCAGCGGTGGCGCCCAGCCGACGCCGTCGATCCACATCGCCGAACGGCCTTGCGAGAACGAGGCCATCGACTCCATCCAGTTGAAGCCGGCGACGCCGGGCGGAGCGACCTTCGTCAGCAGCGTCTGGTAGAGCTTCGTCGCCGCGACGGCTTCGGGGCCGTCAGTCAGGATGTTGCCCTTGGCATCGAGGAATTCACCGCCATAGTCGAGGAAGAAGTTGGTCCACAACGTCATGTTGGCGTTGCGCAGGCCGCGCCCGACGAAGCCGTAGGTGCCTTCCTTGGCATCGGTGAGCTTTTCTGCGGCCGCGACCATCTCGTCCAGCGTCTTGGGCACCGCAACGCCCTTTTTCTGGAACAGCTCCTTGTTGTAGTAGAGGATGAAATAGTCGACCGACCAGGGCAGCGACAGCATCTGGCCCTTGTCGTTCTTGGCGTATTGCAGGCCGGCGGCCGAAAAATCGCTCTCGACGAGATCGGGCGCGGTCAGCGTCGGATCCTTCATGAAGGGCGTGATGTCGGTGAGCCAGCCGGCTTTCTCGAACTGCCGCTTCTGCACGTGATAGCTGAGATGGACGACATCGAAGCTCGGCCGGCCCGAGGTGAGCTCGATGACGCATTTCTGGCGCTGCTGCTGCTCGGGGATCTGCTCCGATTCCACCTGGATGCCGGTCAGGTCGGTGAACTCCTTGATGTTCTTTTGCAGGTTGTCGCCGCGCGGACCCTTGGCGAGGATCACCTCCAGCTTGGTCCCGGCATATTTCTTCCAATTGACCTCGGCATGCGCCGGGAATCCGGTCAGGCTGAGCGCGCCAGCCGCGGCGGTCCCCTTCAAAAGCGTGCGGCGCGAAATACGATGGTCAGCCACGTTTGTCCTCCCTGTGACTCGTTTCTTGGGAGGGATACTAGCGTCCGCGCCGCGTCTGCCTAGTCCTAATATTTCTCTGCGGGTTAAGGGGATTAAGGCCGCACGGCCGGGCTCTCCATGGGCATGCCGCGCGCCCGTGCCATCAGATAGAGCTCGAGCGCGACCAGTTCGGGCGCGCCGTAGTCAAAAGCCTGGGCGCGCACCCCGCTCATGCAGCTGCGCAACCGGCGCTCCAGAGATCCCAGCGTCTGCCATTCCAGCCGATAGAGCGGATAACCGGTCGGCTGCCCCTGCGTGACCGGCGCGCCCGCCAGATGCTTGTCGTAGTTGTCGTCGTGGCAATTGGTGCAGGCGAGGTTGAGCTGGCCCTGCCGCTGCACGAACAGCGCACGGCCTTGTTCGACGAACGGTTTGAGCTGTGGATCATCGCCGGCCGTGATCGCCACCCCTCGCGACTGGTGGGCGACGAATGCCGAGAGCGCGAGTAGGTCGCGACTTTCGTGAGACAGGGGCGTTGCCTGCTGATGGTTGGCGCGGCAAAGATTGATGCGCTGGTCGAGCGTGACCGGGCGGCCCAGCGCCTTGTCGAAGGCGGGATAGCGCGCCGCGACGCCCTTCATGCTCTCGCGCGCATCGCCATGGCAATCGGCGCACGCCCTGCCGGCGCTGCCGCTTCTTGTCTTCCACAGTGCTTCGCCGTCCAGCACGAACAGCATACCCGGATTGGACGTATCGTCGTCCTGCATCGCGCGCGTGTCCGGTCCCATGAAGGAATAGCCCGAGTGGCGCGCGTCCTGTGGGATTTCGCCGGCGAGCAGGGCAGGTGCGGCGACGAGCAGCATCGCCGCGATGATCGTGCGTGCAACGCTCATTCTACCGTGATCGATGCAGACGCGGTCGAGACAAAGCCGTTGTCGCCGATCCATTCGAACTCGAGCTTGCCGCTATCTTTTGCGACCGTAAAGAACGACAGATACGGGTTCGCGGCGATTGCGGGAAAGAGGTCGGCGCGAAAGATCTCGGTGCCGTTGTAGCGGCAGGTAAAGCTGGTGATGATGTCGCGCGGCACGAGCTCGCCGGCCGCCGTGCGGCGAAATCCGGTTTCCATGATATGCGAGGTCAGCGTCCGGATCTCGATGACATCGCCGCGCTTGGCTTTCGGCGGAACGTTGATGAGAGCGGAGGCCATCAGTTCACCTCTTCGGTGCAGGCGGCAAGTGTCACGACGACGTCGGCCGCGACCTGCCAGAAGGAATCGTCGGACAGGCGCGCGATCGCGACAACCTTCTGGCTGTCCGCGAGGCGGATGCGGGTCGAGACCTGCGCGCGCCCGGCCCAGGGGCCGAGATGGAAATTGCCGATATTGGGTTGCGGGTTCTTCTCGTTGAAGACGTGGATGCTCTTGACGTAGTCGGCCGCGGTCATCGGGCTCGCGACGCTGACTGTCATCGGCACGGTGTTGCCGTTCTCGACCAGTGGCGGAATGTCGAGCCTGATCTTGCCGGTGCGCAGTTGCGCCTCGCCGACGACATTGCGGATCGCCGTGCCGAGCATCGCGGGTGTCGCCTCGATCGGGCGGATCGTGACGATGGGAATCGTCCCGGCGGCGACCGTGAGGTGCAAAAACTGTCGACGTGTGCTTGGCATTCCCCGTCCTAGTCCCGAAGCGTTGCAAGATAGGCCACGATGTCCTCGATCTGGCTCGGGCTCAGGATCGGCTTGCCGGCAAGGTTGCGGCCGACGCGAACGAGCCCGTCGTTACGATAGTATGACGGCATGATGGTCTCTCGGTTGAACCGCGATGCGTCCACCAATCGCAGCCGCAACTGACTTGTCGACCACCTGTTCCCGGCGCCCGTGAGGTCCGGCGCGAGATCGCCCTGGAACCGCGTCTCCGGAAACGGCCCGGAATGGCAGAGGATGCAGGTCGTGCTGCGATCGAGCACCAACGCGCGCCCGCGCGCCGTATCGCCGGGCGCGCCGGTGAGCGACTCCGGGATGCCATCGCCGACAATGTTGTAGGACACCAGCGCCTGTGCCCGCGTGCCGTCGGTAAGTGCAAGGCTTGCCGCGATCAGTGCGGCGATATGGATCATCGGCCTAGCCAAAGGTCGCCGCCGTGATGGTTTGAAACCAGCGCTCGGTTTCCGCAGCTTCGCGGGCGCGTCGTTCTGGCGGTGCGTCGAGCGGACTGGTGGTGCCGCCCTCGACCTCGGCGAAGATGTCTCCTTTCGGCTGGTAGTTGCCGGCGAGCGAAAAGCCGTAAGCGGGGGCGACCGTGTTGTAGCAGACGCCGGTCAGCCGTGGCGTTTCCGTCGTCCGGCCAGCAATGAGATTGACGATCGCATCCGCGCAGGCACGTCCTTGCGCGCTCGCGGCCGAGGCCGATTTCGGAATGCCGCCGCCGAGGCAGGCATCGCCGATGACGTGGATATTGGGCACGAGCCTGGATTCGAAGGTCATGGGATCGATCGGGCACCAGCCGGTGGTATCCGCCACCCCGGCAATCGCGGCGATGCGCCCGGCGCGTTGCGGCGGAATGACGTTGGCGACTTGCGCCGTGTAATTGCCGAACTCGGTGATGACAGTGTTGCTCGCGGGATCGACGGAGGTGACGCGGCCGCCCTGCGACAGCGATACGCGCTCGATCATGCCGCCGTAAAGCTCCGTCCACGCCTTCTCGAACAGTCTTTGTTGCGTGAAATTGTCCTTGGCGTCCAGGATCAGCACTTTTGAGCGCGGCTTCTTCGTCTTGAGATAATGTGCGATCAGGCTGGCGCGCTCGTAAGGCGCCGGCGGGCAGCGCGAGGGGTTGGCCGGCACCGCGATCGTGACGAGGCCGCCGTCCTCCATGGCCTCCAACTGCCTGCGCAGCAGCATGGTTTGCTCGCCGGCCTTCCAGGCATGCGGCATCTTTTGGCTTGCGGCTTCGTCATAGCCGGGCAGGCCGTCGAAATGGAAATCGACGCCGGGCGAGAGCACGAGACGGTCGTAGGGAAGGGATGAGCCGTCGGCCAGCGTGACGCGGCGAGCTTGCGGATCGACCACGGTTGCGGCCTGAGCGATGACGGTTACGCCGTCGGACGCGATCTTCTCATAGCCGAACTGCTGCGCTTCGATCTCGCGCAGGCCCGCGATCACCTCGTTGCTGAACGGGCACGCGGTGAAGGTCCTGTTCGGCTCGACCAGCGTGACCTGCAAGTTCGCTTCGCTGCGTTTCAGCGCGCGGGCGCAGGCCGCCCCGCCAAAGCCGCCGCCGATCACGACGACGCGGGCTGAGCCTTGCGCGCGCACGATCGCGGGCAGGGCCAGCGGTGCGGCCGCGATGCCGAGGACGGCCTTTCGCCGTGTCACGGAGCGCGTGGTCATGAGCATCATCCGGAAGATGCTGCGGCGGCCCGTGGGCCGCCGCAGCTGCACCTTGCTTAAGCGAAGGAGATGTTCTGGTCGCGCAGCGGCACCGATCGGATGCGTTTTCCCGTCGCTGCGAAATAGGCGTTGAGCACCGCAGGTGCGGCAACCCCGATGGTCGGCTCGCCGACACCGCCCCAGAACCCGCCGCTCGGCACCATCACCGCTTCCACCTTCGGCATCTCGTTGATGCGCATCGAGTTGTAGGTGTCGAAGTTGCTCTGCTCGATGCGTCCGTCCTTCACGGTGCAGCCGCCATAGAAGAGCGCGCTGAGGCCAAAGACGAAAGAGCCCGCGATCTGGCGTTCCACCTGCGCCGGATTGACGACGTAGCCGGGATCGGTGGAGGCCACGATACGATGCACCTTGATCTTGCTGCCGTCGGTCACCGAGATTTCGGCGGCGCCGGCAACATAGCTGCCATAACCCATGACCTGCGCGATGCCGCGATAGACGCCCTGCGGCGCCGGCTTGCTCCAGCCGATCTTCTCGGCCACGGCATTGAGCACAGCCAGATGCTTGGGGTGATTGCCCATCAGCTTGCGGCGGAATTCGAGCGGGTCCTGGCCTGCGGCATGGGCCAGCTCATCCATGAAGCATTCCATGTAGATCGCGTTGTGATTGACGTTGACGCCGCGCCAGAATCCGGGCGGAACGTGCGGGTTGCGCATCGCATGCTCGATCAGGAGGTTCGGCACGGAGTAGCCGAACGCGGCTTCGCCGGACTGGGCGACGCCCTGGAACGTGGCCGGATCCATGCCGTTTTGCAGCGCCTCGGGGCGCAGCGAGAACAGGATCGACTGCCCAGAGAGGCGGTAGTGCAGCGCGACCAGATTGTTGTCGGCATCGAACGCGCCGGTCATCTTGCACTGGGTGATCGGGTGATACCTGCCGTGCGCCATGTCCTCTTCGCGCGACCACAACAGCTTGATCGGCGTGCCCGGCATCTGCCTGGCGATTGCGACCGCCTGGCGGACATAGTCGGTCTGGCCGCGCCGACCGAAGCCGCCGCCGAGCATCAGCTTGTGCACGTCGCACTTCTCTGCCGGCAGGCCTGAGGCTTCCAGCACCGCCGCGAAGGCGGCCTCGCCATTCTGCGTGCCGCACCAGACCTCGCATTTGTCCGCCGTGTAGAGCGCGGTGGCGTTCATCGGCTCCATGGTGGCGTGGTTCTGGTAGGGATAGTTGTAGACCGCCTCGATCTTCTTGGCGGCGCCGGCAATCGCCGCTTTGGCGTCGCCGTTCTTGTTGCCGACATAGGCCGGCTGCTCGTTGTCGAGGCCCTCGGCCAGCCACTTCGCAATCGACTCGCTGGAGACCTTCGCGTTGTCGCCCTCGTCCCAGACGATCGGCAGCGCTTCCAGCGCGGTCTTGGCGTGCCACCAGGTATCGGCGACGACCGCGACCGCGCTATCGCCGACCCTGACGACCTTCTTGACGCCCTTCATGCCCGCGATCTTGGCCTCGTCAAAGCTCTTCACCTTACCGCCGAACACTGGGCAGTCCTTGATCGCGGCGTTCAGCATGCCCGGCAGCTTGACGTCGATGCCGTAGGTCATCGCGCCGGTGGTCTTGTCGGCGGTGTCGAGCCGGCTCACACCTTTGCCTGCGATGGTCCAGTCCTTGGGATCCTTCAGCTTGACCTCGGCGGGCGGCGTCAGCTTCGCGGCGGCCTCCGCGACCTTGCCGTAAGTCGTGGTCCGGCCCGACGGCGTGTGGGTGATGACGCTCTTGGCGGCCGTGCATTCGGACGCCGGCACTTTCCATTCATTGGCCGCGGCCTGGATCAGCATCATGCGCGCGGTGGCGCCGCCCTTGCGGACATAGTCTTGCGAGGAGCGGATGCCGCGGCTGCCGCCAGTCGAGAAGTCGCCCCAGACGCGCTTGCGGGCGACGCTCTGGCCGGGTGTCGGATATTCGGTCGTCACCTTCGACCAGTCGCATTCGAGCTCCTCGGCGACGAGCTGCGCAAGGCCGGTGAGCGAGCCTTGGCCCATTTCGGAGCGGGCGATGCGGATCACCACAGTGTCGTCGGGCCGCACCACGACCCAGGCGTTGACTTCGGGCGAGCCGTCGGCGGCGCGGACCACGGCCGGTCCGCCGAAGGGGATGTCGAGGCCGAGCGCAAGGCCGGTGCCGACCGCGGCGGTGCCGATGACGAAGGCACGGCGATTCATTGCAGGCGAAACGTGCTTGTTCATGGCCGCCTCCTCAAGCGTTCGCGATCGTGTGGATCGCTTCGCGCACCTGCTGGAAGGTGCCGCAGCGGCAGATATTGGTGATGGCCTCGTCGATATCGGCGTCGGTCGGTTTCGGCTTCTCCTTGAGCAGCGCCGCAACCGCCATGATCATGCCGCTCTGGCAATAGCCGCATTGCGGAACGTCATGGGCGATCCACGCCTGCTGCACCTTGTGCAACGTAGCGCCGCTCGCCAGCCCCTCGATCGTGGTGATCTGCTTGCCTTCGGCTTCGCTGACCGCGACGCCGCAGGAGCGGGCGGCGACGCCGTCGATGTGAACCGTGCAGGCGCCGCATTGCGCGATGCCGCAGCCATATTTGGTGCCGGTAAGGCCGACATTCTCGCGGATCGCCCACAAGAGAGGCGTATCCGGCTCGACGTCGACAGTGATTGATTTTCCGTTGATCGTAAGGTTTGCCATCGCAGTCCCCTGATTGGCCCATCCACCGATGAGGCCCAAGGCGCGCAATCTGTCCGGCAAACGGAACCGTTTCAAATCAACAATCTGGGGTTGGGCCCGCTAAGAATCTTGTGGGAGCGGGAAGATTGTCGAGGATGCGGTGTTACGCCGTCTTCACGGCTATGCCGTGTGCGCATCGGCGAGGCGCGCAGAGCTCATGACGCGCTTGCACAACGGCCTCAACCGTCCGGCGGATCGGTCTGGCGCAGCGTCGTCACCCAGATCACCCGCGCCACCTGCTGCGTCGGGTTGTCGAACATGTGCGGCACGATGCTCGGGAAGCGGAAGCTGTCTCCGGCCTCGAGCAGATGGGCCTGATTGTCGAGCCATAGCCGCAGGCTGCCGGACAATATGTAGCCCGCCTTCTCGCCGGTGTGCTGGAAGAAGTCGGTGCCCGACGAGCCGCCAGGGTTGAGCGTGAGCTCATAGAGTTCGAGTTGGCCTTTACCTTCCGGTGTCAGCGCTTCCTTGACGACGCCGCTGGCAGTGAGCCGAAGCAGCCGCCGGCTGTTCTTGCGCACGATGTAGCGCGGTGCCTCGCTGGGATCGCTGGTCTCGAAGAAATAGGAGATCGGCACGTCCAGCGCGATGCTGAGCAGGCGCAGTGTGCGCACCGACGGCATGGCGCGCGCGCGTTCGAGCTGGCTGATCATGCCGGTGGAGAGGCCCGTGCGATTGGCGACGTCCTGGATCGAGAGGCCGGCGCGCTGACGAAGCAGGCGCACGGTCTCGCCGAGACGCTGGTCGACCGCCTCGTCGCTGTCGATCGGGGCGTTGTTCGGAATGCTCGTCTCGCCGCGCCCAGCCATTATTGCTCTCCTGCATCATCTCGCCGCATCATCAGGCGCAGTTCAGTCGGATTGAAAATGTGACGCATACTAGCAATGCGATTGACAGGTGTATTTAGCCGTGATGAAATTTCGTTCGAAAAATTTAGAAGCACTAAAGCCCACTCCTGTCCCTTTGCCGGGTCACGGGGCGCGGGAGAGGGTGCCGTGCGCGAGAATCGGAGAGTGGTCATGGCAGGCGAGACCGGCAAGTTCGGCGTTCCAGCACTGCGTCCCGGCATCCCGAACCGCCGCCAGTTCATCCAGCTTGGCGCGAGCGCAGCCGCCGGATGGGGCCTTTCAGGCACGGCTTTCGCGCAAACCGAACGTCCGACCAATCCGCCGGACAAGCCGCGCGGGCAGGTGATCGCGGCACTGTCGCAGGAGCCGACCGTCTTTCATCCCCTGATGCCCAGCATCGAGGTCGATCAGGGCGTTTGGTGGCAAGTGTTCTCGCCGCTCTGGTTCATCGATCCCGACAGCAAATTCGTTCCCGATCTCGCTCGCGAAGTCCCTTCAATCGAGAATGGCGGGCTGTCGGCCGACGGGCTGACCTGGAAGGTCAAGCTGCGCAACGACGTGAAGTGGCACGACGGCACGCCGTTCACGGCGGAGGATGTGAAGTTCTCGCTTGAGCTGAACAACAATCCGGACTTTCGTGCGCGCAGCCGCGTTGGCCACAGCCTGGTGAAGGACATCACGGTCGTCGCGCCCGACGAGATTCACTGGCGCATGGAGCGGCCGTATTCGCCCTACATGTCGATCCTGGGATCGCTGACTTTCATCGTGCCCAAGCACATCCTGGAGAAAGTGTCCGATCCGAACGCCTCGCCGTTCCACAATGCGCCGGTCGGAACCGGACCGTTCCGCTGGGGCGAGCGCGTGCCGGGCGACCATATTCTGCTCAATGCCTATGCCGGCTACCACGGCAAGGGGCCGTACCTCGAACGTGTGGTCTTCAAATACATCCCCGACCTCACCGTTCTCTACACGCAATTCCGCACTGGTCAGGTCGACTACACCGGCCTGCAGGGCATCCAGCCGAACTTCGTGCAGGAGGCGAAGACGCTGAAGGGGCGGAAGATCTTCGTCTCCTCGACGTCCTCGGTGGAGCATATTGCGCCCAACCTGGAATTCGGCCCGTTCGCCGATCGCACGGTGCGCGAGGCGCTTTACCTCGCGATCAACAAGAAGGCGATCATCGAAGCGCTCAACTACGGCCTGCCGACGCTGACCGAAAGCTTCGTGCCGCAGCAGGCCTGGTCGTTCCAGCAAGGCCTGCCGCAGCACAGCTACGATCCGGCCAAGGCCAATGCGCTGCTCGATGCCGCCGGATGGGTCCGCGGCTCCGGTGGCGTTCGCGAGAAGGGCGGCGTCAAGCTCGAATTCACCAACTCGACGACATCTGGCAATGCCGTGCGCGAGCAGACCCAGCAGCTCCTGATCCAGGATTGGCGGGCGATCGGCGCCGCCATGCGCGTGAACAACATGCCGGCTGCGGTGATCTGGGGTGATTACTGGCAGCAGTCGAAATTCAATTCGGTGCTGGTGTCCGTTAACTTCATGCTGGGCAGCGATCCCGACGTGACGCCGCGCTTCGGGTCCGGCGCCATTCCCGCCAAGGGCGGCCGCGGTTACAATACCTATCAGTACCAGAGCGCGGAGGCCGACCGTCTCCTTGCCGAGGGCGCCAAGCAGTTCGATCTGGCGCAGCGCAAGACCACCTACGGCGATCTGCAAAAGCTCATCCGCAACGATCTCGCCATCCTGCCGCTGTTCCAGGGGTTCATTGCCGAGGGCGTCAAGGAGGGGCTGCAGGGCTTCCGTCCCAACATCAACACCTCGATCAACTGCTGGAATATCCGCGAATGGTACTGGGCGTGATGGATCCGGCCTGCGGGATCGCCTGAGATGGCCCGTTACGTCGCCAATCGCCTGGCGCAGGCGATGATGCTGCTGGTGATCGTCTCCGCGCTCGGCTTTGCGATGCTGCATCTGGCGCCAGGCGGCCCGCTCTCGCAATTTGCGGCCTCCGCGCAAATGACGCAGGAGGACCTCGACCGCGTCACTCGCCAGCTAGGGCTCGATCGTCCGCTGCCGATACAGTATCTCGACTGGTTCGGCCGCATGCTGAAAGGCGATTGGGGGCGCTCCTATCGCGACGGCGAGGTGGTGCTATCAGTCATCGGCTCGCATCTTGGTGCCACCTTCGAGCTGATGGCGACCGCAACCATCATCGCCGTTCTGCTCGGCTGCTGGATCGGTGTACTTGGCGCGCTGCGCCGCTATTCGCTGTTCGATACGCTCGCAACCGTCGGCGCCATGGTCGCGCTGTCGATCCCGACCTTCTGGTTCGGGCTCGTCACCATCTATGTTTTCTCTGTCAACCTCGGCTGGCTTCCCTCCGGCGATCGGCAGACCATCGGCGACGGCTCCTTCCTCGATCTTCTGCATCACCTGATCGCTCCGGCCATGGTGCTGGCGCTGGTCGAGACCGCGATGTGGGGACGCTTCATGCGCTCCTCCATGCTCGAGGTGATCAATCAGGACTACATCCGCACCGCGCGTGCCAAGGGCATGCCCGAATGGCGCATCCTGACGCTGCACGCCTTGCGCAACGCGCTGCTGCCGATGATCACGGTAGCCGGCCTTCAGTTTCCGACTCTGCTCGGCGGCGCGCTGGTCGCCGAGACCGTGTTCACCTGGCCCGGCATGGGCCGCCTGTTCCTCGATTCCATCGGCTATCGCGACTATCCGGTGGTGATGGGCATCTTGATGTTCTCTGCGACGATGGTGTTGATCGGCTCTCTCATCGCCGACATCCTCTATGCCGTCGTCGATCCGCGCATCCGGGTCGGATAGCGATGAGCACAGCCGCCATGCAGATCGCCCAGCCCGCGCCCGCTCACGCCGCCTGGCTGCGCTTCCGCCGCCACCGGCTTGCACTGGCGGGCGCCATCATCATTCTGATCCTCGTCCTCGGCTCGGCATTCGGCCCTTATCTTCTGCCGTTCGACGACACCTATATCGACGTGCTGAAACGGTTCGCGCCGCCACTGTCGGGCGCGCATATCCTCGGCACGGACGAGCTCGGTCGCGACGTGCTGGCGCGGTTGATGATGGGTGGGCGGGTGTCGCTCTCGATCGGAATCGTTGCGATGGTGATCGCAATGGCGGTCGGCATCGTCGTCGGCGCGTTCGCCGGCTTCTATGGCGGCCTCATTGGCGCGGTGCTGATGCGGCTCGTCGACGCGGTGCTGTGCTTCCCGGCGATCTTTCTTCTGCTGGCGCTTGCGGCACTCACCGAGCCGGGCCTCGTCACCACCACCGTGCTGATCGCGGCGACCGCCTGGATGGCGGTCGCCCGCGTCGTCGATGCCCAGGTCCGTTCGCTGCGCGAGCGTGAATTCGCGATTGCCGCCGTCGCCTTCGGCTCCTCGAACTTGCGCATCATGTTCCGTGAGCTGGTGCCCAATGCGATCGCGCCGATCGTGGTGGCGGCAACGCTGAACGTCGCCAAGGCGATCCTGCTGGAGTCCTATGTCAGCTATCTCGGCTACGGCATCCAGCCGCCGGCAGCGAGCTGGGGCAACATGCTCAACAACGCCCAGATCTATCTCACCAGCGCGCCCTGGCTCGCGATCGCGCCGGGCGTCGCCATCACGCTTGCTGTGACGAGCTTCAACTTCCTCGGCGACGGCTTGCGCGACGCGCTCGATCCGCGAATGAACATCCCATGACGAGCAGACCCGCTTCGCTCGAACTGAACACCAGGAGTGTCCCATGTCCCCGCCGCTCAACCGTATAGCAAGCGACGAACGCCTGCCGGCGCAGGCAGACATAGTCGTCATCGGGGGCGGCGTCATCGGTGTCTCCGCGGCCTATCATCTGGCGAGGAAGGGACATTCCGTCGCGCTTCTCGAGAAGGGGCATGTCGGCGCCGAGCAGTCGAGCCGCAATTGGGGCTGGTGCCGCCAGCAGGGCCGCGCCCGCGAGGAGATTCCGCTGGCGCGCGAGGCGCTGCGGCTGTGGGAGGACATGCAGAACGATGCCGGCGTCGATGCCGGCTTCCGGCGCACCGGCGTCTTGTTTCTGACCAAGAGCAAGGACGAGCTTGCCGGCTGGGAGCGTTGGGCCGCCGTTGCACGCGAGCAGCAGGTTCACTCCACGATCCTGACGCCGTCCGAGATCGCCGAGCGCCTGCCCGGCAATGCCGACAAATGGGTCGGCGGCCTGCACACGCCGAGCGACGGACGCGCCGAACCGTCGATGGCTGTGCCCGCGCTCGCCGTCGCCGCGCGCAAGCACGGCGTGACCATCCATCAAGGCTGCGCCGCGCGCGGGCTCGAGACCCAAGGCGGACATGTCAGCGCCGTCGTCACCGAGAAGGGGACCGTCCGCGCACAGTCCGTGCTGCTTGCGGGCGGTGCGTGGTCGTCGCTGTTCTGCCGGCGCCATGGCATCGAGCTGCCGATCGGTCTCGTCAATGCCACCGCGTGCCGGACCACGCCGGGGCCGGAGATCACGTCGGGTGCGCTCGGAACCGACTTCTTCTGCATCCGCCGCCGTCTTGACGGCGGTTTTACGCTCGCGGTGCGCAACCGCGGCACGGTGGAACTGTCGCCCGATCTCTTCCGTTACGCGCGGACCTTCTGGCCGACCTATCAGCATCGCAAGAACGGACTGAAACTGTCGTTTGGCAAGTCGTTCTTCGACCAGATCATGCGCGGCACGAGCTGGAGTTTTGACAAGCCGTCACCGTTCGAGGCTGAGCGCGTGCGTGATCCCGAGCCCGACATGTCGCTGGTCACTTCGGCGCTATCAGCGCTGATCAAATCGAACCCTGAGTTGAAGGACATCGAGATCGCCGAAGCCTGGGGCGGCACGATCGACACCACGCCCGATACCATTCCGGTGATCTCGCCCGTCGATGCGCTGCCGGGCTTCTTCCTCGCGACCGGCTTTTCCGGCCACGGCTTTGGCATCGGGCCTGCGGCCGGCAAGCTTGCCGCCGATATCGTGACGGGCTCGACACCGCTAGTCGATCCCGCCGCCTACAGCCACAAGCGCATGATCGACGGTCGGCGGCTCGCGCCGGTCAGCCCGTTCTGAGAGTTTCGGTGGCATGACGGTTGTCTACAAGGCCAATATGGTTCGCGGCGCGGAGTGGGCGCGCCTCTTCGCCGAGCGAGCGCCCGACCTGCCGTTCCGGCTCTGGCCCGACATCGGCGATCCCACGGAGGTGCGCTATCTGGTGGCGTGGATGCCGCCGGACGACATCGCGAAGTCCTTTCCCAATCTCGAACTCGTTTTCTCAGTGGGGGCAGGCGTCGATCAGTTCGATATCACAAAACTTCCCCCTCACATTCCGCTTGTCCGCATGCTCGAGCCCGGCATCACCGAGCGCATGCTCGAATACGCCAGCATGGCCGTGCTGGCGCTGCATCGCGATCTCGTGCACTTCATCGCCCAGCAGCGGGAGCAGGTCTGGCGAGAGCTTCCAGTCACCCAGACCGGCGAGCGGCGTGTCGGCGTGATGGGGCTCGGTCTGCTCGGTCAGGCCCTGCTCGGGCGACTCAAGTCGTTCGGCTTTCCGCTTCTAGGCTGGAATCGTTCGCCGCGAAGCATCGCGGGCGTGACCTGCTTTGTGGGCGCGGGCGCGTTGCCCGATTTTCTCGGGCAAACCGACATTCTCGTCTGCCTGCTGCCGCTGACGTCGGAGACGCGCGGAATCCTCAACGCAAATCTGTTCGCGCATCTGCCGCGTGGCGCCCGGCTTCTCAATGTCGGGCGAGGCGGGCATCTGGTCGGAGCCGATCTCATCGCGGCGCTCGACAGCGGCGTGCTGTCGGCTGCGGTTCTCGATGTTGCCGAGCCCGAGCCGCTGCCTGCAGGCCATCCGTTCTGGAGCCATCCGCGCATTCTTCTGACGCCGCATATCGCAAGCACGACCAAGCCGGAAACGGCCGTGGAGTTCGTGCTCGACGTCATCGCACGCCACCGCCGCGGCGAGGCCTTGCCTGGGCGCGTTGACCGTGACCGCGGCTACTGAGGGTCGATGGCGATGGTGATATCGGTGCAGCCACGAGCTCGGTTCACCTCTCCCGCTTGCGGGAGAGGTCGTGCCGAAGGCGCGGGTGAGGGCTCTCTCCTCTTGGGGGGCCTCGATCATGGCAGCACCCGCTCCCCAACCCTCCTCCGCGAGCGGGGGAGGGGGCGCACCGTCTCCGCGTCAGGCGTTCGGTTCTTCGCATGAGCATCGGCGCAAGCGGACTTGACCAAGCGGTTGCCGAGGCACGGACACCGGTGCTGTCGGTCGCGGGCCTGACCACGTCCTTCCTGCGCGAGCGGCAATGGCTGCCGGTCGTCCGCAACGTCTCGTTCGACATCGCCGCCAGGGAAACCGTGGCGATCGTCGGCGAGTCCGGCTCTGGCAAGAGCGTCACCGCGCTCTCGATTATGCGGCTCGTTCCGCCGGAGAGCGGCCGCATC
Organism: Bradyrhizobium sp. CCGUVB23; assembly: GCF_024199885.1. Taxonomy (NCBI): domain Bacteria; kingdom Pseudomonadati; phylum Pseudomonadota; class Alphaproteobacteria; order Hyphomicrobiales; family Nitrobacteraceae; genus Bradyrhizobium; species Bradyrhizobium sp. CCGUVB23. The sequence goes on along the minus strand of NZ_JANADQ010000001.1, from coordinate 337,381 downwards.
GAGGGCAGCGTCAAGCTTGCCGGCCGCGATCTCCTGGCGCTGCCCGAACCGAGCATGAAGGACGTCCGTGGCAACGAGGTTGCCATGATCTTCCAGGAGCCGATGACGAGCCTCAATCCGGTGCTCACGATCGGTTTCCAGATCGCCGAGGCGCTGATCTATCATCGCAGCCTGTCACGTGCTGCGGCCGAGGCTGAGACAGTCCGGCTGCTCGACCGCGTCCGCATTCCCGCGGCGAAATCGCGCTTCCACGAGCATCCGCATCGTTTCTCCGGCGGCATGCGCCAGCGCGTGATGATCGCGATGGCGCTGGCCTGCAAGCCGAAGCTCCTGATCGCCGACGAGCCGACCACCGCGCTCGACGTCACCATTCAGGCCCAGATCCTCACGCTCCTGAAGGAGCTGCAGGACGAGGAGGGGATGTCGATCCTCTTCATCACCCACGACATGGGCGTGGTCGCCGAGATCGCCGATCGAACCGTGGTGATGTATGGCGGGCAGGCGGTTGAGACCGACGCGACAGCGCGCATCTTCGCCGCTCCCTCGCATTCCTATACGCGTGCGCTGCTTGCCGCTGTGCCGCGTCTCGGCTCCATGGACGGACGGCCGCGGCCGGTGCGTTTTCCTATCGTCGACAAGATGACCGGGGCGTCGGACGATCCAGCGGATACGCCTGATACAGTCGCGACCTCAGGGCCGCCGCTGCTCGAAGTGTCCAACCTCACCACGCGCTTTCCGATCCGGTCGGGATTGTTCGGAAAGGTCTCGGGCCGCGTCCACGCGGTCGAGAACATATCGTTCGATTTGCGCGCCGGCGAAACGCTGGCGTTGGTCGGCGAGTCCGGCTGCGGAAAGTCGACAACGGGCCGATCCATTCTCAAGCTGGTTCAGCCTGACAGTGGAACTGTCCGGCTCGATGGCCAGGATGTTCTCGGCATGAATGCGCGAACCTTGCGCGTGTTTCGCAGGCAGATGCAGATCGTCTTCCAGGACCCGTTTGCAAGCCTCAACCCGCGCATGTCGGTCGGTTCGGCGATCGCCGCGCCGCTGCGGGCCAATGGCCTTGCTTCCAACTCGCTAGCCCACGAGAAGGTTGCCGATCTGCTCGTTCGCGTCGGTCTGACCGCTGACATGGCCGCACGCTTTCCGCACGAATTCTCCGGCGGCCAGCGCCAGCGCATCTGCATTGCGCGTGCGCTCGCGCTCGGGCCCAAGCTGATCATCGCGGATGAGGCGGTCTCGGCGCTCGACGTCTCGGTCAAGGCGCAGGTCGTCAACCTGATGCTCGACCTTCAGGCCAGCATGGGCCTTGCCTATCTCTTCATCTCGCACGACATCGCGGTCGTCGAGCGGATGAGCCATCGCGTCGCGGTGATGTATCTCGGCGAGATCGTCGAGATCGGCCCCCGCGCGGCGGTGTTCGGCAATCCCCAGCATCCCTATACGAGGAAGCTCATGGCGGCCGTGCCGGTCCCCGATCCTGCGCGCCGGGGCGAGACGCGCGGTGTGTCGAACGACGAGATCAAAAGTCCGGTGCGGGCGCCTGACTATCAGCCACCTGCGCGTGAGTATCGCGAGGTCTCGCCGGGCCACGTCGTCCAGGTCTGGGGCGAGGAATGGGCGGGCTGAGTGGCGGCGCCTATGCGTCGCATCTCACGGATGAGGTCCTTCCTGTCCGCCTGGCGAAGCAAATTCCTCCGGGTGCCTCTTCTCGTAGTGAAGGAAGAGATCGAGGAAGGCCAGAAGCGTGATGACGGCGCCCATTCCGATGCTGATATGCATCGCCCTCGTATGCGGGAAGCCAAGCAGCCAGGGCGACGCGACGAGCCAGACGCCCATCAGGACGTTCACCCACTCCTCCCAGTCGCGATAGGCGATGATGGCGGCCAGCGAGGCGATGCCGATGACCGCGCCCGTGATCCAGAGGTCAACCTTGCCTTGCTCGTTGGTCAGCCTGAACAGCCATGGCGATAAGAACAACACGGCGGCGAGAAACAGGTTGTAGAGATCGGGTACCGTTTCGCGCTCTTGCCACTTGCTCATGACGCACCTCCTGCGCGTGAGGATATCTGAAGAAAAGCTTCGGCCGTCGCCCGGTTCCCGATGAACGGGCGCTGCAGGAATAGACTTTGGTCGTGGGGAGTTCCGCCAGGACACAGGCATCAGTGAGCCATCGCTTCGCCCCGAACGTCAGCAAGACGGCCTGTTACGACGCCGGCTCACGACTGGCCCTCACTGGAACAGAAAGTGACCGCTCGTCCCGCTTGTAAGGATGCAAGACTGGCGCGCTTTGATACACTCGGCACCAAGCCTTAAAGGGGGTTCCATGAAACTGCCGCGCCCTTGCAACGTGCTCATGCTCTATCCGCTGTTCACGGCGGACTCGTTCTGGAGTTTTGGCGAGTCCTGCAAATTGATGGGCGTCCGGCGCCCCGCGGCTCCCCTGGGGTTGATCACTGTCGCGGCGATGTTGCCCGAGAACTGGACGGTACGCCTCGTCGACTGCAACACGACGGCGCTGGGTGATGACGATCTCGACTGGGCAGACGTCGTCTTCACGGGTGGAATGTTGCCGCAACAGGCCGACGCGCTGCGGCTGATCGAGCTTTGCCGCGCCAGAGCCAAGCCGGTGGTCGTCGGCGGCCCGGATCCGACATCGAGTCCCCACGTCTACGCGCGGGCCGACTTCCAGGTGCTGGGCGAAGCCGAAGGCGTCATTGACGAGTTCATTGCGGCGTGGGACCGCGGCGCCCGGTCGGGCGTGTTTACCGCGCCGAAATTCCAGGCCGACGTGACCACGACGCCGGTGCCGCGTTTCGACCTCTTGAAGTTCGACGACTATCTCTATCTCGGTGTGCAGTATTCCCGCGGCTGCCCCTTCACCTGCGAATTCTGCGACATCATCGAGCTCTACGGTCGCGTGCCGCGCACCAAGACGACGCCCCAGATGCTTAACGAGCTCGATGTGCTCTACCAGATGGGTTATCGCGGCCATCTCGATTTCGTCGACGACAATTTCATCGGCAACAAGAAGTCGCTCAAGCTGTTCCTTCCCGAGCTCGCCGCATGGCAGCGCGCGCACGACTACCCGTTCGAATTTTCAACCGAAGCTTCGGTCAACCTTGCCGATGATCCGGAACTCCTGGACCTGATGGCCGCAGCCAACTTCTTCGGCATCTTCGTCGGTATCGAAAGTCCGGACCCGGCGACGCTGGTTGCGATGCGAAAGAAGCAGAACACGCGGCGCAACATCGCCGAGAGCATTCACAGGATTTACGGCGCCGGGATGCTCGTCACCGCAGGCTTCATCGTGGGCTTCGACAGCGAGAAGGTCTCGATGGCGGATGCCATGATCGGCTTCATCGAGGAGGCAGCCATTCCGGTCTGCATGGTCGGCCTGCTCTATGCCTTGCCGAACACGCAGCTCACCCGCCGTCTGGCTCGCGAAGGCCGGCTGCACGCGGACCACGATCTTGCCTCGACCACGGAGGGCGATCAGTGCACTGGCGGGATCAATTTTGATCCGGTACGCCCGCTGCGGGATATCCTGACGGACTACAAGCAGGTCCTGGAGAGCATCTATCATCCCGTCGCTTATGCGAGCCGTGTCGACCGGTTGATGACGATGCTCGACCGCTCGCGGCAGCGGCCGGAGCTGCCCGAGGGCGACATTCGCAACAAGGTGCGCGCGCTGGAAACCGTGCATCGCGTCACGTCAAGCATTCCCGAAGCGCACGGTCCGCTCTGGAAAACCTTCCTCAGCTGCGCCAAGCGCGACACGTCCTCGGCGCGCATCGCGGTCGCGATGATCGCGGCCTATGCGCATCTCGGACCGTTCTCGCGCCGGGTCATCGAAGCCATCGATGCGCGTCTCGCTGCCTTGGACGAGCAAATGCCGATCCCGGCGGCGGTCGCGTCCGCGTCACGCTCTACTTCACCGCCAGCCTGAGGAAGCTCATCACGCTGCCGAGCGCGGCGAAGCCGGCGCCGAGTGCCAGCGCGCCGGTCGCGCCGTCATGTCCCGCAAGCGCAAAGCAGAGCGCGGCGAGCGCCGCGCCGGTCGTCTGTCCCGTCAGCCGCGCGGTGGCGACGATGCCGCTTGCGCTGCCGCTGCGATGTGGCGGCGCGCTTGACATCACCGCCTTCATGTTTGGCGCCTGGAAGAAACCAAAGCCCATACCGCAGATCACCATGCGCCAGATGATGTCAGGGATGTACGGATTGGCCGGAAGCATCGCCAAAAGCGCCATGCCGATGCCGAGCAGCACGAGCCCGATGCCGCCGAGAAGTCCGACCGCGTGACGGTCGGACAGGCGGCCGGCGATCGGCGCCATGATGGCGACGACCAGCGGCCACGGCGTCATGAAGAAGCCGGTCTCGACCTGGGAGCGCCCGAGCACGTCCTCGAAATAGAACGGCAGCGAGACGAAGGCGAGGCCCTGCACGGCGAAGGAGCAGACCGCAGTTGCCGCCGACAGCGCAAACATGGGACGGCTAAACAGGTCGATCGGCAGCATGGGTGCGGGATGATCGGCATGCCGGCGCGTCAGGATCAAGCCGATCACGAGTGCTGCGACCAGCTCGACCGCGACGAGGCGAGGGGAGAGATTATGCGCCGCGCTGCCGATGCCGGTGATGAACAGGCCGAGGCAGATCGCCGCCAGCACGGCGCCTGCGAAATCAAAGCCGTGATCGGCGCGCGGCGTCTTCGGCAGCATCGCGAAGCCGATGCCCATGGCGATGAGGCCGAAGGGAATGTTCACCGCAAACAGCCATGGCCACGGCCCGAGCGCGAGGATCGCGGACGCGATCGACGGCCCGAAGGTGAAGGCGGTGGCGACCACCAGCGCATTGTGGCCGAAGCCGCGGCCCTGCATCCGCCCGGGATAGACGAAGCGCACGAGGGCCGTGTTCACGCTCATGATGCCGCTGGCGCCGAGGCCTTGGAGCGTGCGCGCCACGAGCAGGCTCGGCAGCGACCACGCCACCGCGCAGAGCAGCGAGGCGATGGTGAAGAGCAGGAGACCGCCGAGATAGATGCGCTGGTGACCGACGATCTCGCCGAGCGCTCCCAGCGGCAACAGCGTGGCGACCAGCGCGATCTGGTAGACGTTGACCACCCAGACCACCTGCTCGGGACTGACATGGAGATCGGCCGCAATCGCAGGCAGGGCGATATTGGCGATCGCGGTATCGAGCGAGGCCATCGCGAGCGCGGTGAAGATCGCGGCGATCGCCCAGCGCCGGCGCATCGTGGGCAGGCCGTCGGCGACGGGGCGTTCGGGCTCCTTCGCGAGCGCAGGTAACGTGATTGTCATTGCCTGCGCTGTCTCCGGAAAGCGTGGGTTGAGTGTTGCTATCCGGGATGTACTACGGCGGCGCTGCGTGCCACAGGCATATGCTTGCATACGGCTATGCGCGAAGATCGGGCGGAGATTGCGCGCCATGGCGTATGATCGGCCCGAGCTGGCTTGAGAGGAATGACCGATGCAAATTGTCGTGCTGCCGGGTGACGGCATCGGGCCGGAGATCACAGCCGCGACCACGGGCGTGCTGCGCGCCGCGTCCGAACGCTTCCAGCTCAATCTGCGGCTCGAGGAGCATGCCATCGGTCACGCCAGCCTGAAGCAATTCGGCACAACTGTGCGGCCCGATCTCCTCGACATGGTTCGCGCGGCGGACGGCCTGATGCTCGGCCCCACCGCGACCTTCGATTTCAAGGATGAGGCGCGTGGCGAGATCAATCCGTCGCGTTACTTCCGCAAGAACCTTGATCTGTTCGCCAACGTTCGCCCCGCGCGCACCTATGCCGGCCGGCCCGGCCGGCTCTGCGATTTCGATCTTGTGGTGGTGCGCGAGAACACCGAGGGCTTTTATGCCGACCGCAACATGGAAGAAGGCAATGGCGAGCTGCTGGTCACGCCTGATGTCGTGATCTCGCTGCGCCGGATCACGCGATCGTGCTGCGAGCGCATCGCGCATGCGGCCTGCCGGCTGGCGATGAAGCGGCGCAAGCATCTCACCATCGTTCACAAAGCCAATGTGCTCAAGATCGGCGACGGCATGTTTTTGGACATCTGCCGGGAGGCGGCGAAAAGCTATCCAGGGCTCGCGGTCGACGACGTGTTGGTCGACGCCATGATGGCGCATGTTGTGCGCAACCCCGCCAGCTTCGACGTCATCGTCGCCACCAACATGTTCGGCGACATCCTGTCCGACCTCACCGCGGAACTGTCCGGCAGCCTCGGCCTCGGCGGCTCGCTCAATGTCGGCGGCCGCGCACGGCTCGGCGCCTGACATCGCGGGGCAGGACGTCGCCAACCCGGTGTCGCTGATCCTGTCGACCGCGCTGCTGCTGGCATGGCACGGGGAAAAGAGCCGCGCGGTCCGCTATGAGGAGGCTGCGCGCGCGATCGAGGACGCGGTGGCGACCGCAATCGCCCAGGGACGCACGACGCGCGACATCGGCGGTATTCTGGGCACAGCGGCGATGGGCGCCGCGGTGGCGGAGCTATTGCACCGCAAGATCCAGGATTGATCGCGGCGCGACATTGCGTTCGCGTTCCGGTTTCGCAGCCTGGCCGATCGAAATTCGGTCTGGCCGCATGTCCACCGTTTGATTTTCGAACGGACGAGAGGTTGGCTTCCGCGGCCAACACCTCAATGACTGCAAGCGCTTAAATCCACAAATCTGATCTGGCACGCAATCTGCGTTTCTCCCCGCGTCTCCCACGCGCCTTACGGCGGGGAGCAGAACAATTGGGAGGAAATGCATGAGTGAGTCCAAGAGTAATGGCGCGGGCAGGCACGAAAGCCTGGACGCAGTGGTGATCGGCACGGGCGTTGCCGGTCTCTACCAGCTCCACAAGCTGCGCGACGAACAAGGCCTGAAGGTCAAGGCCGTCGATACGGCCACCGGCGTCGGCGGCACCTGGTACTGGAATCGCTATCCGGGAGCACGTTTCGACTCCGAGGCTTATATCTACCAGTATCTCTTTTCGGAGGAACTCTACAAAGGCTGGAGCTGGAGCGAGCGTTTCCCCGGTCAGCCGGAGATCGAAAAGTGGCTCAACTACGTCGCCGACAAGCTCGATCTGCGCAAAGATATCCGATTCTCAACGACGATCACGAGCGCCGTCTTCAACGAGGCGACGCAGCGATGGACGCTCACGACCGACAAGGGCGGCACCATCGACGCGCAGTTCCTGATCACCTGCTGCGGCATGCTGTCTGCGCCGCTGACGTCGGTGTTTCCCGGACAGGACACGTTCAAGGGCACGCTCGTCCATACCGGCCGCTATCCGAAGCAGAAGCTCGATCTCGCGGGCAAGCGCGTTGCCGTGGTCGGCAATGGTGCCACGGGCATTCAGGTGATCCAGACCATCGCCGGCGAGGTCGGTAGCCTGAAGGTGTTCGTGCGCACGCCGCAATACATCATTCCGATGAAGAACCCGAAATACGGGCCGAAGGAGGTCGAGGCCTACAAGGCGCGGTTCGAGGAATTCCGCAAAACCCTGCCGCACTCGTTCACCGGGTTCGAGTACGACTTCACCAACGGCAATTGGAAGGATCTCACGGCGGACCAGCGTCACGCCGTTCTGGAGAAGATCTGGGATGAAGGCTCGCTACGGCTGTGGCTCGCCTCATTTGTCGAGATGTTCTTCGAGGAGGATGTCAGCGAGGAGATCTCCGAGTTCGTCCGCAAGAAGATGCGCGCGCGCCTGAAGGACCCCAAACTCTGCGAGGCGCTGATCCCGACCGATTATGGCTTCGGCACGCATCGGGTCCCGCTCGAGACCAACTACCTGGAGGCTTTTCACCAGCCGAATGTCGAACTGGTCAGCGTCAGGAACAACCCGATCAAGCGGATCACGCCCCATGGTATCGAGCTCACCGATGGAACGTCGTATGGGCTGGATGTGATCATCCTCGCGACCGGCTTCGACGCCGGCTCCGGTGCGTTGACGCGCATCGACATCCGTGGCCGCGGCGGCCGCTCGCTGAAGGACGAGTGGAGCCGCGACATCAGGACCACGATGGGGCTTCAGGTTCACGGCTATCCCAATATGTTCACGACCGGCGCGCCGCTGGCGCCCTCGACGGCCCTCTGCAACATGACGACGTGCCTTCAGCAACAGGTCGAGTGGATCAGCGATTGCATCGCCTATCTCAAGAAGAACCATTTGAGCGTCATCGAGCCGACGAAGGAGACGCAGGACGCCTGGGTCGCGCATCACGATGAGATCGCGAACACGACCCTCGTGACCAAGACGCACTCCTGGTACATGGGCTCGAATGTCGAGGGCAAGCCGCGCCGTCTGCTCTCCTATATCGGCGGCGTCGGGACCTACCGCCAGAAGTGCGATGAAGTCGCCTCCTCGGCCTATCTCGGCTTTGCCAAGCAGTGATCGACGCAGGGTCGCGCGAGCGCTCCCCGCGAGCGCGGCCCTTCTTTTCGCATCTCTCCCAAAATTCAATGGAGGAAACACATGTGCAGAGAATTTGCTGTAGACGCCGACGCAATCCTCAATGAGACGGTTACGACGGGGCCGGGTGTGCCGGGCGTCGTCGCCATGGTGACGGATCGCAACGGCAATATCTACGAAGGCGCCGCAGGCAGGCGTCGGACCGACAAGCCGGAGGCGATGACGACGGACACGAGCTTTGCGATCTTCTCGACCACCAAGGCGATCACCGGCACCGCCGCTCTTCAACTGATCGAAGAGGGCCGGCTTGACCTTGATGCTCCCGCGAAGAGATATGCGCCCGACATCGGCAAGCTGCAGGTGATCGAGGGCTTCGATGCCAAGGGCCAGCCCAGGCTTCGCGCGCCGAAGCGCGACGTGACCACGCGCATGCTGCTGCTGCACACCGGTGGCTTCGGCTACGACTTCTTCAACGAGAACTATCTGCGCCTGGCGACCGACCACGGACAGCCGAGCGTGATCACCTCGTCGAAGGCTGCGATCATGACGCCGCTTCTGTTCGATCCCGGTTCGAAATGGGAGTACGGCACGAACATCGATTGGGTCGGGCAGGTCGTCGAGGGCATCACCGGCAAGCGGCTCGGCGAGGTCTTCGCCGAGCGCATCTTCAAGCCCCTCGGAATGGCGAACACGACGTTCGAGATCAATGACACGGTGCGCAGCAAGCTCGCCGGGATGCATGCCCGCAACGCCGATGGCTCGCTCACGCCGATGGACTTCGAATTGCCGGCGAAGCCCGAGGTCCATATGGGCGGGCACGGCCTCTACAGCACGGTCGGCGACTACATGCGCTTCATTCGGATGTGGTTGAACGACGGGAACGGCCCGCACGGCCGGGTGCTCAAAGCGGAGACCGTGACGATGGCGGAAAAGAACCACCTCGGCGATCTCAAGGTCACCGCACTGCCGGGGGTGATCAAGTCGCTCTCCAACGATGCCGAGTTCTTCCCGGGCCAGTCGAAATCCTGGTCGTTCACGTTCATGGTCAATGACGAGGAGGCCCCGACGGGCCGCCCCGCAGGCGCGCTCGGCTGGGCTGGCCTGGCGAACTTGTTCTACTGGATCGACCGGAAGAATGGCTTCGGCGGCTATTGGGCGACCCAGATCCTGCCGTTTGGCGATCCGGCTTCGTTCACCGGATACATGCGCTTCGAGACGGCCTTCTATGACACCTTGCACCGGCGCAAGGCAGCCTGAGCATGGTCCGGACCCGGAGGGCCGCGTTGGCGCAAAGTTTGAAGCGGCTTTCCCTCGCGATAAACGCGGAACGCGTTTGCGCGGAGATATTGCTCAAACAATAACCTCAAGCGCGATAACGATTCATCCCGATCTCATCCCGCTTTAGGGGTCTTGTCAGGCCACAATCATTGGTTGCGCCTCCGGCCTCACGCTTTCGCAGTGCGGTCGGAGGCGCGTCAAAGTTGCGCCGTGATCCCGTAATCAGTTGCGCATTGGAATGGAATGGTCTCAAAATCGGTCGATAAAGCTCGGGGTCCGCCAACAACAATAAGATCCTGGACCACTCAGCGCGTCAAAGGAGGAAGCGTGTTGGGTCAGACGCCAGAGGAAGCTTTTGCGAATCCAGGTATTGAGCGCGACGTCCTGACAAGCTGGGAGCACTTCCTGTCCGGGACCGGCGCTGGCGGGCAGGTCGTTCGGCCCGCGATCAACGATTCCTGGCGGCGGAGCCAGAAATCGGCCGTGGACTACCGGCGCAGCCAGGCTCCGCTGCCGATGAACGACGAGCGGCTGCGGCGCCTGCTCGACAATCGCACCCGCCTGGTCCACGCCGGCGCGTCGACCATGGTACTGGCGCGCGACTACATGCTCGAAACCGGCACGGTGATGGTTCTGACCGATGTCGATGGCATCGTGTTGCGCCTGGAAGGCGACACCAGGATCGCATTGCGCAATGCGGTGGAGAAGACTCACCTGTTGCCCGGCAGCAATTGGAGCGAAGCGACCTGCGGCACCAACGCGATCGGCACGGCGCTGGAAACCGGTCAGGCCATCCAGGTTCATGCCACCGAGCATTTCTGCTCAGGGATCCAGCGTTGGACCTGCTCGGCCTCCGTCATCCGCGATCCCATCGATGGCGCCGTGATCGGAGCCATCGATATTTCCGGGCTGTCGGATTCCTACGGACGGCAGGCACTCGCGCTGGCGATTTCGGCAGCCGCGCGCATCGAGGCACATCTGCTCCAGATGGAGATGGATGCCCGTTACAGGCTTCTCGACCAATGCTTCTGGATGCTGCCTCCTTCGGACCGCCATCACGCCGTGCTGTTCGATAGCGCCGGGCGGCCCTTCAAGGCGAACGGCGAAATGGCGCAGATCTTGCGCGACCTCGGCGCGCCGCACAGCCAGTCGAATTTTCCCCACCTTGTGAGCAGCGATGATCGGCCATGGAGCAATTCGCGCCCAGCCTGGATCAAGGAGGAATGGCTGCGACCAGTGGCGTATCAGGGGGAGCATCTGGGAACCGTCATGGTGGCGCCGAAGCCAGCGGTCTCGAGCAGGTCCGTTTTGCCACCCGCGCAGGGTGACGCCAGGGCCTTCGCCAACATCATTTTTACGGATCCCAGGATGCACGCCGTCGTCGAAAAATGCCGTCGTGTCGGCACGACCGCGGCTCCTGTCCTGCTGCTTGGTGAGACCGGCGTCGGCAAGGAGGTTTTCGCTCAAGCCATTCATTCTGCGTCCCCGCGCCGGAGCGGCCCATTGGTCGTCGTGAACTGTGGCTCCGTCTCGCGCGAGCTGCTGGCGAGCGAACTCTTCGGCTATGTCGACGGCGCCTTCACTGGTGCGCGGCGCGGCGGCATGTCCGGAAAGATCGAGGCCGCGTCCCGCGGCACGCTTTTCCTCGATGAAATCGGTGAACTGCCGCTCGATCTCCAGCCAATGTTGCTGCGGGCTCTGGAGAATGGCGAGATCAGCAGGGTCGGCGACACCGTGGCGCGCAAGGTGGACTTCCGCCTTGTCGCCGCGACCAACCGCGATCTGCAAGCCGAGGTCGATGCACAGCGCTTCCGCAAGGATCTGTACTACCGGCTGGCCGTCGTGCCCGTCGTCATACCGCCGCTGCGGGAGCGCTGCGATGACATTCCGCTGCTGGTCGATCATTTCGTTGCCCAGGCAAAGTCGCGCTATGGCCTTGCCGATCGCCGTTTTGCGCCGGAAGTGTTCGAATGCCTGCGTCGCCATGATTGGCCCGGCAACGTCCGCGAACTGCGCAACTTGATCGAGAGCCTGATGCTGACCAGTAGCGGGGACCAGATCGAGCCGTCGGATCTGCCCGATACCATCCGGCGGACGGACGATGCGCGCGAACCGGGCTTGTCTCTGGCCGAGTCAGCCGAACGTGACTTGATATCGCGTACGCTGCGGTCGTGCAGCGGCAACGTGACGGCGACCGCGTCCGCGCTCGGTCTCGCCAAAAGCACCGTCTATGCGAAGCTGCATCGTTACAAGATCCGCCTCGACCCGGGCTCCGCAAATCCTCGCTAAAATTCGGTCGCTGCTGTCGGGCTCCGAAGCAAGCCCCTAGGGCCGGCCCCGCCTCAGAACTGATACCGCCGCAACCCGCCATCGACCGGGATCACCGTGCCCGTGATGTAGCGCGCAACCGGTGAGGCCAGGAATACGGCGAGGGCGGCGAGGTCCTCCGGCTCGCCCCAATAGCCGACCGGGATTTCTTCCTCGGCAAAGCGCTCGCGATAATCGGGTGCATAATTGCGACGGATCTGCTCGCTCATGATGCGGCCGGGCGGGATGCAGTTGATGGTGATGCCGTGCTTGCCGATCTCGCGTGACAGGCCCTTGGCCCAGGCGTGCACGGCGGCCTTGGCGGCGAAGGCGGCGTTGAGCCCTTCCGGCTCGGACTTGCCGGTGATGTTGATGATGCGGCCCCAGTTGCGCTCCATCATCTGCGGCAAGAGCGCATGCGCGATGCGGCGGTAGCTGGTGAAATTCAGCGCGATCGCCTCGTCCCATTTGCTGTCGGGCGCATCGACCGGCAGCGGACGGCTGCCGCCGGCATTGTTGACAAGGATGTCGACATGGCCGAACTCCCCGAGCGCAAAGGCCGCCAGCCGCTCGGCGGCGTCCGCCGCCATCACATCCTGCTCGAACGGCGTGATCAGTCCCGCGCCTGTCTCCTGCACGAGTTGGTCGAGCAGGTCCTTGCGCCGCGCCACCGCCACCACGCGCACACCCTCAGTGGCAAGCCCCTTGGCGATGGCGCGACCGATGCCGATGCTCGCTCCGGTGACGACTGCGGTTTTCGACTTGAGCCCGAGGTCCATGGTCACACGCTCTCTTGTTTGCTTTTGTTGTGTTTGCTGATCGTTTCCAACCCGTCCCGGGAGCGATTTGCCCGACCGGGACGAGCAGTGGTAACGAAGAGCGACAGTGAAGGAAACACGAAAAACAGGTTCGCGAAGATGGTGTGGGATCCGCAGCAATATCTGAAATTCTCCGGCCACCGCTTGAGACCGGCGGTTGATCTGTTGATGCGGATTCCGGATTTTGCCATCTCTGATATTGCCGATCTCGGCGCCGGTGCCGGCAACGTCACGAAACTGATCAAGGAGCGCTGGCCGAAGGCTGCCGTCACCGGTGTCGAGGGTTCGGCCGAGATGGTCGCCGCAGGCCGCAAGGCGGCGCCGGAGGTGGAATGGTCACATGAGGATCTCGGCCATTGGCGCCCGGCGAAGCAATATGACCTGATCTATTCCAATGCCGCACTGCACTGGCTGCCCAATCATGCGGCACTCTTCCCCGCGGTGATGGAGAAGGTCTCGCCGGGCGGCATGCTGGCGGTGCAGATGCCGCGCAATTTCACCGCGCCGTCCCATGTTCTGATCGGCGAGACCGCTCTTGACGGACCGTGGCGGGCCAAGGTCGAGCATCTCGTCACCCCGCCGCCGGTCGAGGGGCCGGCCTTCTATCACGATCTTCTTGCGCCCCTGTCGCAGAACATCGACATCTGGGAGACCGAATATCTCCAGGTCCTGGAAGGCGACAATCCTGTGAAGGAGTGGACCAAGGGCACTTGGCTGACGCGCTATCTCGACGTCTTGCAGGGCGAGGAGAAGGCTGCCTTCGAGGCCGCCTATGGGATGCGCGTCGCCAAGGCCTACCCGAAGAACGCGGCGGGGCAGACGCTGTTCCCGTTCCGGCGGCTGTTCATGGTCGCCCAGCGCAAGGGTTAACTTCGTTCGCTGATGCGACATAAGCGCTCGCCCGTCGGGGCTGGAGCGGGCGCAAACTTGCGTATACAAAAGCCGTCAAGGCGATTTGGCTGCGGCAAGTTGGGCTTAGGTCTAGTTGTTCGCCTGGTGGTTTGCTGCCACTAAAGAGACCGGAAAAACCAAAAAGAACCGGTTTCAGAGGTTGTTGGGAGGTACTTAATGCGCAAACTGCTGCTTGCGGCCGCTATGGCTGCGCTCGTCTCCACGTTCACATTGGCCCCTGCCGCGGCCCAGAGCCCGATCGTCATCAAGTTCAGCCACGTCGTCGCCAACGATACGCCCAAGGGCAAGGGCGCGCTCAAGTTCAAGGAGCTCGCAGAGAAATACACCGACGGCAAGGTCAAGATCGAGGTCTATCCGAACTCCTCGCTCTACAAGGACAAGGAGGAGATCGAGGCGCTCCAGCTTGGTTCCGTACAGATGCTCGCGCCCTCGACCGCGAAATTCGCGCCGCTCGGGGTGAAGGAGTTCGAGGCGCTCGACCTGCCCTGGCTGTTCAAGGACGACGAGACCTACGCCGCCGCCATGAAGGGTACCATCGGCAAGTGGCTGTTCCAGAAACTGGAGGCAAAGGGAATCACGGGTCTCGCCTACTGGGACAACGGCTTCCACATGGTGTCCTCCAACCGTCCGCTGATGAAGCCCGCCGACTTCCAGGGGCTGAAGTTCCGCATCTCCGGCTCGAAAATCGCCGACCAGTATTTCCGCCTCGTCGGCTCGATCCCGCAGATCATGGCGTTCTCCGAAGTCTATCAGGCCTTGCAGACCGGCGTCGTCGACGGCTGCGAGAACACGGCGTCGAACTACCTGACGCAGAAGTTCTACGAGGTGCAGAAGGACATCACCGTGTCCTATCATGCGCATCTGCAATATGCCGTGATCGTCAATTCGAAGTTCTGGTCCGGCCTGCCGCCGGATATCCGTGCCCAGCTCGAGAAGGCGATGGCGGAGGCGACCGACTACACCAACTCGATCGCGCGCCAGGAGAACGAGGACGCGCTCGCCGAGATCAAGAAGTCGGGCAAGACCACGCTGCATTATCTCTCCGATGCCGACCGCAAGGCATGGCAGGAAGCGATGCAGCCGACGTATAAATGGGCCAAGGGCCGGGTCGGGCAGGAGGTGCTCGATCTCGTCGCCAAGGAACTCGACGTCAAGATGAACTGACGCGGCCTGGCGTAGAACAACAACAAGAACGGTCGGGAGTGAACGCACTCCCGGCCGTTTCGGTCTGAGAGGGGGGACTTGATTTGCTACGCGTGCTAAATCGTGCGCTCGATCACCTTGAGGAATGGCTGATCGCGACGCTCATTGCGGCTGCAACGGGCCTGATCTTCATCGCCGTGCTGCATCGTTACGGCGCCGGCGAGTCGATCGCGCTCTCCAGATGGGCCACGGCGCACGGTCTGACCTGGCTCGCGGCGTTGTCGAAGGCTGCATTCACCTTCCTGTCCGAGCTCGACCTGTCATGGGCGCAGGAGCTCTGCATCTACATGTTCATCTGGATGGCGAAGTTCGGCGCGGCCTATGGCGTGCGCACCGGCATCCATGTCGGCGTCGACCTGCTCGTCAACCGCCTGCCCGAACATTCCCGCAAGCACGTGATCCTGTTCGCGCTGCTCTGCGGCGCGATCTTCACCGGCATGATCGCGGCCTTCGGCGCCTCCTTCGTCGGCGAGATGTTCCACACCGGACAGCAGTCGAACGATCTGGAAGCGCCGATGTGGATCGTCTATCTGGCGATCCCGCTCGGCTCCGGCCTGATGTGCTTCCGCTTCCTCCAGGTCGCCTGGTTCTATTTCTGGACCGGCGAGCTGCCGCATCACGACGAGACCCATGTCGAGGGCGTGCAGGCCGACGCTTCGCCCGCGCTGCATCCGCAGCCGGCGGGTGCCGCGACAAAGGCAGCTGCGCGAAAAATCTCGCCGCTCGGCCTAATCCTGATTCTGGCGCCGATCCTGATCTTCGCGCTGTGCCTTGCCGAAAAGTCCGGCGTCATCGTGCTGCCGCACTGGATGCGCGCCGCGACCGTGTTTGCGCTGCTGATCGCGCTGATGCTTACGGGCATCCCGGTCTCGATCGCGCTCGGCCTCACCGTGATGACGTTCCTGTTCACGCTGACGACGGTGCCGATCGAGGCGGTCTCGATGAAGCTCTTCACGGGCATCGAGAGTTTTGAGATCATGGCGATCCCGTTCTTCATCCTGGCGGGAAATTTCCTGACCCATGGCGGCGTGGCGCGGCGCATGATCAATTTCGCGACCTCGCTGATCGGCCACTGGCACGGCGGCCTCGGTCTTGCCGGCATCGTCGCCTGCGCGATGTTCGCGCTGGTGTGCGGCTCGAGCGTCGCCACGGTGGCCGCGATCGGCGCCATCGTGCTGCCCGAGATGGTCCGCCACGGCTATCCCATGCGCTTCGGTGCCGGCATCATCACGGTCGCCGGCTCGCTCGGCATCCTGATGCTGCCTTCGATTCCGAAGATCGTTTACGCGGTCTCGACCAACACCTCGATCGGCGCGCTGTTCGTTGCCGGCCTTTTGCCCGGCATGATGCTGACCACGATGCTGTGCATCGTCACCTGGTGGCTCGCGAAGAAGCGCGACTATCCGCGCCTGCCCAAAGCGAGCTGGGGCGAGACGGTGCGCACGTTCCGCGAGAGCATCTGGGGATTGATGCTGGTCGTCATCATCATCGGCGGCATCTATAGCGGCCTGTTCACCGCGACTGAGGCGGCCGCGATGGCGGCGGTCTATTCCTTCTTCATCTCGGTGTTCGTCTACAAGGCGATCGGGATGAAGGACGTGCCGCGCGTGCTGCTCCGCGCCGCCAACACCAGCGCGATGCTGCTCTACATCGTCACCAATGCGGTGCTGTTTTCCTTCGTGCTCTCCAACGAGAACCTGCCGGCAACGCTCGCCGACTGGATCGCGGCGCAAAATCTCGGCTGGGTCGGTTTCCTCCTGGTCGTCAACGTGCTGTTGCTGCTCGCCGGCAATTTCATGGAGCCGAACTCGATCATCCTGATCATGGCGCCGATCCTCGCGCCGGCGGCGAAAAAGCTCGGCATCGACCTCGTGCATTTCGGCATCGTCATCGACGTCAACATGGAGGTCGGCCTCTGCCATCCGCCTGTAGGGTTGAATCTCTACGTTGCTTCGATGATCGCGCGAATGCGCATCACCGAGCTCGCGGTGGCCGTCATGCCGTGGCTGCTCACGATGCTCGCCTTCCTGGTCGTCGTGACCTACTGGCCCGAGTTGACGCTGTTCCTGCCGAGACTGCTCGGGATGCACTAGGATCAGGCTTCGCATACGTAGCGACCGGCCTTGCCGGTCGCGCGGGCTGTTGGAACCGGCGCGCGAATGCGCTTAGATGGCGCCCCACCAGATCAGGAAGGGAGCCGGTCCGATGGCCGAGGTCGCCAGCAGCGAGCCGAAAGATGCAATGTCGTCCGTCGTCGCGCAGCACGAGGCGATGCTGAGCGCATTGCCGTTTTCCGACACGCGGGATTTCGAGGATGCTGCCCGCGGCTTCCTCGGCACGATCGAGAACGCCAGAATCAATCATCCGCAAGGCCGGACGGTCTGGAGCCTCGAGCCCTATGGCTTCCTGTCGGCCGAGCAGACGCCGCCGACCGTCAATCCGAGCCTGTGGCGACAGTCGCGCCTCAACATGCATCACGGCCTGTTCGAGGTGGTGCCCGGTGTCTACCAGGTGCGCGGGCTCGACATCGCCAACATGACGCTGATCGAAGGCGACAGCGGCGTTATCGTGGTCGACACCTTGACCTCGATCGAGGGCGCCCGCGCCGCGCTCGATCTCTATTTCAGGCATCGCGGCCTACGGCCGGTTGCGGCCGTCATCTTCACCCACACCCATACCGATCACTGGGGCGGTGTGCGCGGCGTTCTGGAGGAGGACGCGCTCGCCACGGATCGCGTGCCGATCATCGCGCCCAACCTGTTCATGGAGCACGCGGTCTCCGAGAACATCATCGCGGGACCGGCGATGCTGCGCCGCGCGCAGTATCAGTTCGGCCCGTTCCTCGCCAAGGGGCCGCGCGGCCAGGTCGATTGCGGTCTCGGCAAGTCGATGGCGGCCGGTTCGGTTGCGTTGCTGCGTCCGACCGACCTGATCATGGCGACCGGCGACACGCGGGTGATCGACGGCGTCGAATTCGAATTCCAGATGGCGCCGAACAGCGAGGCGCCGGCCGAGATGCACTTCTTCATCCCGCGCTACAAGATTTTGAACTTAGCCGAGAACTGCACGCATAATTTCCACAATCTGCTGCCGTTCCGCGGCGCCGACGTGCGCGATGCGCTGGCGTGGTCGAAATACCTGAACGAAGCGCTGGCTCTATGGGGCGGCAAAGCAGAGGCGATGTGCGGCCAGCATCACTGGCCGGTGTGGGGGCGCGAGCGCATCGACACCATGATCCGCCAGCAGCGCGACCTCTATAAATTCGCGCATGACCAGACCATCCGCCTGATGAATCATGGTCTGACCGCCAGCGAAATCGCCGAGACCATCCAACTGCCGAAGAGTCTCGAAGGCGCCTGGCACGGCCGCGGTTACTACGGCCATATCCGTCACAATGTGAAGGCGATCTATCAGAAATATCTCGGCTGGTACGATGCGAACCCCGTCAATCTCGATCCGCTGCCGCCGGTCGAATCCGGCAAGAAGTACGTCGAGTATATGGGTGGTGCGGACGCGATCCTCGCACGGGCGCGCAAGGATTTTGACAAGGGTGAATTTCGCTTCGTGGCGCAGGCGCTGAGCCATCTCGTCTTCGCCGAGCCGGATCATGTGGCGGCGCGTAGCCTGCTCGCCGACACGTTGGAGCAGCTCGGCTATGCCGCCGAAAGCGCGACCTGGCGCAACGCCTATCTGTTCGGTGCACAGGAATTGCGCCAGGGCATGCCGAAGACGCCGCCGCGCCCGCCGATGCCGCGAGAGACGCTGGCCGCGCTTCGCACCTCGCAGCTCTGGGACGTGCTTGGTATCCGTCTCAACGGCCCGAAGGCGGAGGGCAAGCACATCGTGCTGAACTGGAGCTTTTCCGACACCGGCGAGACCTTCGTGCTCAACCTGGAGAATTCAGCGCTCACTTACACCGAAAGCGCACAGGCGGAGAAAGCCGACGCCAGCTTCACGCTCGCCCGCGCCACGCTCGACGAGGTGATCGCCAAGCTCACGACCTTCCCGGAGGCGGTTGCCGCCGGCAAGATCAAGCTGTCGGGCAACGCGCTGCGCCTTGCCGAGCTGATGGCCCTGATGGACGAATTCCCGCGCATGTTCGAGATCGTCGAGCCGAAGCGGGCGGTGGTGACGTAGCGGCCACACTTTCGGTGTCATCGCCCGCCTTGTGCGCAATTGCGCACTGGGGCGGGCGATCCAGTATTCCAGAGGCAGTGCGAGGATACGGAGAGGACGCGGCGTACTGGATTCCCGCTTTCGCGGGGAATGACGACACACCGCTACTCCGCGCTGCTCACCAGCTTGATCTTCGGTGCGGTCGCCTCCATCAGGCCGCGATACGCCGCGAGATAATCCAGCGCCATGCGTCTTGCGGTGAAGCGCGTTTCGAACTGCTTGCGGATCGCCGTGCGGCTCAGCTGCGACAGGCGGCCGACGGCCGCGACCGCGCTGATCTCGTCCTCGACGACGAACCCGGTCAGTCCCTCGTCGATGATTTCCGGCGCCGAGCCGCGGTTGAAGGCGATCACCGGCGTGCCGCAGGCCATGGCTTCGATCATCACCAGCCCGAACGGCTCGGGCCAGTCGATCGGCAGCAGAAGGCCGAGCGCCCCGCTCAAAAATTCCGATTTCTCGTTGTCGCTGATCTCGCCGATATAGTCGACCAGCGGATTGTTCTCGATCAGCGGCCGGATCAGCTCGTCGTAATAATCCTGATCGGCGCGATCGACCTTGGCCGCGATCTTCAGCGGAATGCCGCAGCGCGTTGCGATGCTGATGGCCCGATCGACGCCCTTTTCCGGCGCGATGCGGCCGAGCACCGCGAGATAATCCTGCTTCGCAGGGACAGGCGTCAGCAGATTCTCGGGCAGGCCATGATGGATGGTGCGCACCCAATTGGCCTGCGGCACCGGCCGACGCTGCGCGTTCGAGATCGAGATGACCGGGATTTCAGAGAACGTATTAAACACCGGCTGGTGCTCGGGCAGGTCGAGCCGGCCGTGCAGCGTCGTCAGGAACGGCGTCGGCTGGCGATAGAACAGCGACCACGGATAGTAATCGAGGTGGAAGTGGAGGAAGTCGAATTCCTCGTCGTCGCATTTCTGCCGCACCCGCTCCAGCATCACCATGTGCAGAGCGTTGGGATCGCGCACCGCGCCGTCGAGGCGCAGCGCCTTCGGCCACATTGCGTCGAGCTTGCCCGAGGTATGCGAGTCGCCACTGGCGAACAGGGTCACATCGTGTCCGAGCGCCACCAGTTCCTCCGTCAACCAATGCACCACCCGTTCGGTGCCGCCATAAAGCTTGGGTGGAACAGCCTCCGTCAACGGAGCTACCTGCGCGATGCGCATCTCACCATCTCCTTGTCGCGATCATGAAAGTTGAACCCCAGCTCACTTCGGCACCGGCAAATGCCAGCCATGGGAACGTTCCCGCATCTGCGAAGTTCCCACCGGTGAAGGTTACTTATTCGACACGTCCGCAATGCGGCGTGACTCGTCCGCAATCTGGTCTTGATGATGTCACGACTGTTTCTCAGTCCGTCCGCATCGTCATGTCGTGATCGCATTGCAAGGGAACCGGAACGAACCGGTCGATGTTCACTCAGCCAGTGCTGCGCAGGCACGACTGACAATTCTGATGACGGGGTGGCAGCTACATGGATCAACTATCGGGCTACGCGAGGCGGCCGTTTGCCTTTGTTTTGCGCTATCTTCGCCGGCGGCTCGCGTCGCACCTGGTGATCCTGACCGCCGTGGTCGCGGCCGTTGCCTGCTCCGTGGGAACGCAATACGGCGTCAAATCGCTGGTCGACAGCCTTTCCGCGGGCGCCTCCCATAGCGGAGGCGTATGGCTGTCATTCGTTTTACTCATGTCGCTGATCACCGCCGACAACTTCCTTTGGCGTATCGCAAGTTGGACAGCGAGCTTCACCTTTGTTGGCGTGACGGGCGATCTTCGTCGCGACATCTTCCGCCATCTGACGGGCCATGCGCCCAGCTACTTCTCGGATCGCATGCCGGGCATGCTGACAAGTCGTATCACCGCGACCTCCAACGCCGTGTTCACGGTCGAGAACATGTTCGTCTGGAATGTCTTGCCGCCGTGCATTGCCACAGTTGCGGCAATCCTGCTGATTGGAACCGTGAGTCCTTATATGGCAGCCGGACTGATCGTGATTGCCGGCGGCATGGTAATCGCGATGTTCCACCTCGCGGCGGCCGGAAAGCCGCTGCATGACGATTTCGCCGACAAGGCTGCCGTCGTGGACGGCGAGATGATCGACGTCATCAGCAACATGCCATTGGTACGGGCGTTCTGCGGCATCACACACGAACATCAGCGCTTCGATGCAACCGTGAACCGGGAACTCACCGCGCGCGGCCGCAGCCTGCGCTACCTCGAAAAGCTGCGCCTGACCCACGCCGCGGTGACCGTCGTCCTCACGATCGCACTGCTCGCCTGGGCGATCACACTCTGGCAGAAGGGTGAGGCAACCACCGGCGACGTCGTGCTGGTCTGCACTCTCGGGCTCTCGATTCTCAATGCGACGCGCGACCTTGCCGTCGCGCTGGTCGACGTCACCCAGCACGTCGCGCGGCTGACGGAGGCGATCGCAACGCTTCTGGTACCGCATGAACTGCGCGACCACCCCGAAGCTGAGCCGCTGGTCAAGCGCGGCGCCGCAATTGCCTTCAACAACGTGACGTTCGGCTATCCCGGAGCTTCGAAGATCTTCGAGCGCTTCAGCCTGCGGCTGCAACCTGGCCAGCGCGTCGGCCTGGTCGGGCAGTCCGGAGGCGGCAAGTCGACGTTGTTCACGCTGTTGCAGCGGTTCTACGATGTCGATGACGGCAGCATCACCGTCGATGGCCAGGATATCGCGCGGGTGACACAGCAGAGCCTGCGCGAGGCGATTTCCGTGGTGCCGCAGGACATTTCGTTGTTTCATCGATCGGTTCGCGAGAACATCCGCTACGGCCGACCCAATGCGACCGACGACGAGGTGTTGCGCGCGGCGATCGCGGCGCGCTGCGATTTCGTCGAGAGCATGCCCGAAGGGCTCGACACCATGGTCGGCGACCGCGGCGTAAAGCTCTCCGGCGGCCAGCGCCAGCGCATCGCGATTGCGCGCGCCTTCCTGAAGGACGCGCCGATCCTGCTGCTCGACGAGGCCACCGCAGCGCTTGACAGCGAGGCGGAGGAGGCGATCCGCGAGGCTCTGTCGCGCCTGATGCGTGGCCGCACTGTAGTTGCGATCGCGCACCGGTTGGCAACTTTGCGCAATTTCGACCGCGTTGTGGTGCTGAAGGCCGGCAAGATCATCGAGGACGGATCGCCCGACCGCCTGATGCAGAACCACGGACCTTACCGTGAGCTGGTGACGCAGGAGATGAACCGGCTCTCGAAGTTCGCCGCGTAAGTTGTCAGTCGCGTCCAGGTCGTCGCGTTCAGGTCGATTGCGTTTTGGATAACGGCGCAGGGGAATAGCGCATGTCAGCCGAAGTCGTCACCCAGTTCGTCGCGGCATCGCGAACCGTGGAAGTGGTGGAGGAGCAGCCGTTCTACATTCCCATGACGGGACCTGCGGCGAGGCCGCGGCGTTCGCTCAAGCACGACGACACCTTCATCGTGCTCGACAGCCACGGCGATATCGGCGCCTCCGCCGGTGGTCCGGACGGCCTGTTCAACTGCGATACGCGCTATCTTGCGCGGCTTGAGCTCGTGCTCGACGATCTTCAGCCGTTGCTGCTCGGCTCGAACTTGCGGGACGACAACTCGGCCCTGACCGTCGATCTGACCAATCCCGATATCTACCGCAATGGCCGCATCATCCTCCAGAAGGACTTGCTGCACATTGTGCGCACCGTGTTCCTGTGGCGCGGCACGGCGTATCAGCGCATCGGCCTGCAGAACCATGGTGACCGGCCGGCGAGCTTCGATCTGACGCTGCTGTTCGACAGCGACTTCGCCGATTTGTTCGAGGTGCGCGGCGAGAAGCGGCCGCGGCGGGGGACCGGCGCCAGCAAATTGCTCGGCCCGACCGACGTCCTGTTCGAATATCGCGGCCTCGATGACGAGCAGCGCACGACCGGGCTACATTTCGATCCAAGGCCAACCCGGCTCTCGGTCAATGCCGCCACCTGGCAGCTCGAGCTCGAGCCGCATCATACGAAGTCGTTGTTCGTGGCGGTGTCCTGCAACCGGCCGCAAACGCTCAAGCCGGTGCGCTTCTTTCCAGCCATGCTCGCGCATCGCCGCGAGATGCGTTCCTGTACGGCGGGGACGACCAGTATCGAGACCTCCAACAACATCTTCAACGAGGTGCTGTGCCAGGCGATGGCCGACCTCAACATGCTGATGACGGATACGCCGCAAGGCCGCTATCCCTATGCCGGCATTCCCTGGTACTCGACGACGTTCGGCCGCGACGGCCTTATCACGGCCTTGCAGATGCTGTGGATCGATCCGCGGGTTGCCAGGGGAGTGCTTCGGCGGCTTGCGCACTTCCAGGCCAAGGCCACTGATCCGCTCGCCGACGCGGAGCCCGGCAAGATCCTGCATGAGATGCGCGGCGGCGAGATGGCGGCGCTGCGCGAGGTGCCGTTCGCGCAATATTACGGCAGCGTCGATTCCACGGCGCTGTTCGTGCTGCTCGCCGGCCGCTATTTCGAGCGCACGGGCGATGTCGAAACGCTGCTGGAATTGTGGCCCGCGATCGAGGCCGCGCTGACCTGGATCGATGGCCCCGGCGATCCCGACCATGACGGCTTCGTCGAATATCAGCGCGCCTCGGAACAAGGCCTCGCCAACCAGGGCTGGAAAGACTCCTATGATGCTATCTTCCATGCCGACGGCACCCTCGCGGAAGGCTACATCGCCCTCGCCGAGGTGCAGGGCTACGTCTTTGCCGCCAAACAGCTCGCCGCGCGCTGCGCCTTGCGCCTGGGCAAGCCGGACAAGGTGAGGAAGCTCGAGGCTGAGGCAAAGGCGCTCGCCGCGCGTTTCGAGGAGGCGTTCTGGTGCGAGGAGCTCGGCACCTACGCGCTCGCGCTCGACGGCGCCAAGCGTCCCTGCAAGGTGCGGACGTCGAATGCGGGCCAGCTTCTGTTCAGCGGCATGATCAGAGAGGACCGCGCGCGCAAGGTTGCCGCCGACCTGATGCGGCCGCATTTCTTCTCCGGCTGGGGCATCCGCACCGTGGCGCTCGGCGAAATGCGCTACAATCCGATGTCCTATCATGACGGCTCGATCTGGCCGCACGACAATGCGCTGATCGCGCTCGGGCTCGCGCGCTACAGCCTGAAGCATTCGGTCGCGCATGTCTTCAAGGGCCTGTTCGAGGCCGCGACCTATATGGATCTTCGGCGGCTGCCGGAATTGTTCTGCGGCTTCCGGCGCGAGAAGCGCCGCGGTCCGACGCTCTATCCGGTCGCCTGCGCGCCGCAGGCCTGGGCCAGCGCGACGCCGTTTACGCTGCTGGAAGCGGCGCTCGGCATCGAGTTCGACGTCGCGCGCAGCGAGATCCGTCTGCGCAACCCGCATCTGCCAGCGTTCCTGAACGAGGTGGTGCTGCGCGACCTGCAACTGGGCCCGTCGAGCGTCGATTTGCGGATCCGCCGCCACGGCGGCGATGTCGCGCTCGAGGTGCTGCGAACGCGCGGCCAGATCCAGGTATCGATCGTGCTGGCGCATTAGCGCAATCAGCCGGAGGACGTCGCATGCGCGCCATGATGCGGTTGATGCTGGTCGCAATAATCGCGGGAGGCATCGCGCCCGCCGTGTCGTACGCGGCAGAGGAGCCGCCTGCGACGCAAGCCGAGCCGAACGCGCCGCCGTCGCCGACGCCGGCCGTGCCGGTGGTGCCGAAGGACGCACCACCGCCGCCGTCGGTCACCATCATCGGGGCCAGCGACGCGCATGGCGTGCTCGGTCGCGACGTGCGCAGCGCCGCCGATGAGGACATGGGACGCATCGTCGACGTCGTCGTCGATCGCACCGGCAAGGTGCGTGCGGCGGTGATTGATTTCGGCGGCTTCCTTGGCGTCGGCAGCCGCAAGATCGTGGTCGACTGGAACGCGCTACACTTCGGCAAGATCGCCAACAAGAAAGACAGCATCAGCCTGGAGCTGACCAAGGCGCAGGTCGCGGCTGCGCCGGAGTACAAGGAGGACACACCGATCGTCGTGCTGGGTGCCTCCGGCACCCTGCAACCGCTGCAGTTCATTCCGTAAGGAAGGGAGGGCAGACTGCCGGTGCGCTTGTCCAGGAAGCCGAGCCATCCGAGCGATGATCAACGTGGCCGAGCTGAGAGCCGCAACGCTGTCCCTGCGCCTGCGCAACCGGTCCCGTCGAAGCAAAGCCTGCGGGCGCTGGACTGGTTCATCTTCTTCCTGGCCGACGTGCAGACCGGCTTCGGCCCGTTCATCGCGGTCTATCTGACGACGCAGAAATGGACGCAGGTCGAGATCGGCCTCGTGCTGTCGATTGGCGGCATCGTCGGCCTGATCGGCCAGATGCCGGGCGGCGCGATCATCGATGCTGCGAAATCCGAGCGGCTGGTCGCGGGGCTGGCGATCGCGACCATCGGCTGCTGCGCGCTCGCTTATGCGGCGATGCCGATCTTCCCGGTCGTGGTGACGGCGGCCACCCTGCACGCCGCCGCGAGCTGCGTATTGGGGCCTGCGATCGCTGCGATCAGCCTCGGCCTCGTCGGCCCGTTCGCGATCGGCGAACGGCTCGGCCGCAACGCGCGCTTCGCTTCACTCGGCAATGGCGTCGCCGCTGCAGTGATGGGCACCGCCGGTTATCTGCTGTCGAGCCGCTCGGTGTTCCTGGTCACTTTCCTGCTCGCGATCCCGACCCTGATCGCCTTGTCGCGGATCCGCGAGGAGGAGGTCGACGTGGCGCGCGCACACGGCGCGATGCCGCGCGAAGCCACCGAGGCCGCGGACACGAATGTGTGGCACCTGCTGAGGCAGCGGCCGCTGTTGATCTTCGCCTGCAGCGTGTTGCTGTTACAGCTCGCGAACGCGGCGATGCTGCCCTTGATGGCGAGCGTGGTGACGACGCGGTCGAGCCAGTGGGCGACCGTCCTGATCGCGGGCTGCATCATCGTGCCGCAGGCGATCGTTGCGCTGATGTCGCCGTCGGTCGGGCGCAAGGCGCAGGCCTGGGGCAGGCGGCCGCTCCTGCTGATCGGATTTGGCGCGCTCGCGATTCGCGGCCTGTTGTTCGCGACCGTCCGCGATCCCTATCTCTTGGTGCTGGTGCAGGTGTTCGATGGCATCACGGCCGCGGTGTTCGCGGTGATGATTCCGCTGATCGTTGCCGACGTCGCCTTCGGCAGCGGCCATTTCAATCTTGCGCAGGGAGTCGTGGGAACCGCGACCGGCATCGGTGCGTCGCTGAGCACCGTGCTCGGCGGCTTTATCAGCGACAGGTTCGGCAGCAGCACCGCCTTCGTCGGACTCGCCTGCGTCGCGGCAGTCGGGCTCGTCCTGATTTTCTTGGTGATGCCGGAGACACGGCGCAGGGCGCGTTGAGCATAAGAAAAAGGCCGGCCGAAACGGATTCGGCCGGCCAGTTGGGAAGATGGCAGGGAGGAAGAAGTCAGGCGTCGAGATTGTGCAGGCGCTGACGGTTGCGCAGCACGATCTGACGGGCACCCGAGAAGCCCAGGATGCCCTGGGAATGGAGCTGCGACAGCGCGCGCGACACGGTCTCCAGCGTCAGGCCGAGATAGTCGCCGATGTCGCGGCGGCACATCGGCAAGGCCATCATGCCGGCAACAGCAAGCCGGCGGTCCATTTCGAGCAGGAAGGTCGCAACCCGCTCCATCGCGGTCTTGCGGCCAAGCAGCAGCATGTGGTCCTCGGCGTGGCGCAGCTCGCCCGCGGTCATCGCCCAGAGCTTGCGGGCGACCTGCACGTCGGTGCCGGCGGCCTTCTCGAGGCTGGAGCGCTTCACGAGGCGCACGGTGGTGTCGATGATGGCCTCGGCGGCCAGACGATGTGTGGCGCCGGATTCGAGGCCGAACACGTCGCTGGGGAGATGGAAGGCGCCGATCTGGCGGCGGCCGTCGGAGAGGAGCTTGTAGCTGCGCACCGCGCCGGAGACGACCTGGTACACGTATTCTGCAGGCTCGTCCTCGCCGTAGATCTCCTCGTCCTTGCGGTAGGAAAACTCGGTGGCGACAAGACCGACATGGCCGGTGATGGCGCCGAACTGATCGGAAACGTGATGGGCGGCGGGGGCGATCTTGCTGCCGTGAACCTGGGTGTTGAGCGACTGGGTGAGCATGTTGGCCATCTCCATTTCAGATGGCAGATGGTTACCGCGGGTCACGGGGCGTGAAAATTTCGAGCGATATCTTAAGGAGGTGTACCTACGTAGATTCCCGTAGGTCAGCCCTCGAGGTCAGCTTTTGGGCTTGCCCTGGATGGCGCCACGGATGCGCTTGATGAGATTCTCGTCGAGAAGCGGCTTCAAGATCACGTCCTTGATCCCGACCGCGGCGGCCCGGGTCGAAATATTCTCGTCCGGATAGCCCGTGATCAGGATCACGGGCGTGTCGCCCTCCGACTTGCGCAAGCGCCTGGCGAGCTCGACACCGTTGATATCGGGCATCTTGTAGTCGATCACGTAGCAGTCCGCGCCAGGAGAGTTCGGGGCATTCAGCAATGCCGTGGCATTCCTGAAGGTCCGCACGGCGAAGCCGTCCGTTTCCAGCAGGAATCGCAGTGATCCCAGGACGGCATCGTCGTCGTCGACCACATAGACGGTAGGCTTGAGTGGGGACGACATCGGATGCCGCTCATGATGCAGGCTGATCTCGGTCATGGCAGCCTTGCTAGCACGCGGCGAGGGGACGGACTTGACATGCCTCAAGTCGAAGCCGCCTCAATCCTTGAGCATGCCGGCGCGCATCGCCAGCCGCACCAGCTCCGACAGGCTGCCCGCCTGCATCTTGGTCATGACGTTCGCCCGATACACTTCGATGGTGCGCGGGCTGATGTCGTATTCGCGGGCAATCAGCTTGTTGGAGAGGCCCGCGATCAACCCTTCCATGACCTGGCGCTCACGCGGGCTGAGCGAGGCCACACGCGCGGCGATATCCTGCGTGATCGCCTCGCTCTTGGCAGCAGGCTCGGCCTGGTGGATCGCGGCTTCGATCATCGCGGTCAGGCGATCGTCATCGAACGGCTTTTCGAGGAAATCGACGGCGCCAAGCTTCATGGCTTCGACCGCCAGCGGAACGTCGCCATGACCGGTCATGATCAGGATCGGGAATGGGCTTTGCGTGGCCTTCATACGCTTCAAGAGCTCGATCCCGTCAAGCCCGGGCATGCGCACGTCGGAGACCACGCAGCCGAAGGAGAGGCCCGGCAGCGCATCGAGGAAGCTCTGCGCCGTCTCGAACAATCGGACACTGAAGCCGGACGAATCCAGCAGGAAGTTCAGCGAATCCCGCATCGCCTCGTCGTCGTCGATGACGTAGACATGTCCTTTGGTGGTCATTGATCAGTTCTCGTCGGCTGCCGGCAAGGTGAAACGAAACGTCGCGCCGCCCGATGCGTTGCTCGCGGCCCACATGCGGCCGCCGTGAGCCTCGATGATCGAGCGACTGATGGAGAGTCCCACGCCCATGCCGGTCTCCTTGGTCGTGAAGAAGGTCTGGAACAGGTTCGGTATCACGTCGTCGTGGAAGCCGGATCCCGTATCGGCGACCTCGACTTCGATCATGTCGTCGGCCACCTCGGTGTTGGTCACGACGAGCTCGCGCCGTGGCGATTGCGCCATGGCCTCCAGCGCGTTGCGGAACAGGTTGACCAGCACCTGCTGGATCTGCACGCGGTCGGCCAGCACGAGGTCGGCTTCCGAATTGAGGTTGAAGCGGAGCTG
Source organism: Bradyrhizobium sp. CCGUVB23 (assembly GCF_024199885.1). Taxonomy (NCBI): domain Bacteria; kingdom Pseudomonadati; phylum Pseudomonadota; class Alphaproteobacteria; order Hyphomicrobiales; family Nitrobacteraceae; genus Bradyrhizobium; species Bradyrhizobium sp. CCGUVB23. The sequence goes on along the minus strand of NZ_JANADQ010000001.1, from coordinate 308,532 downwards.
GACGTTCTGCTCGCGCGCGCCGGCAAGGCCGAGGGCGCCGGCTTCTTCGATCAGCTTGGAGAGGCTCTCGACCCGCTTCTCGGATTCGCCGCGCGAGACGAAATCGCGCAGGCGGCGGATGATCTGGCCGGCGCGCAGCGCCTGCTCGGCGGCGCGGTCCATCGCGTTCTCGATCTTTTCGATGTTCGGATCGCTGCTGCCCGCCAGCAGCCGGCGCGAACCCTTCATATAGTTGCTGATGGCCGCCAGCGGCTGGTTGAGCTCGTGTGCGAGCGCCGAGGCCATCTCGCCCATCGCGCTCAGGCGCGAGACATGGACGAGCTCGGACTGCAATTCCTGGAGCCGCGCCTGGGTGTGCTGGTGCTCGGTCATGTCGCGGACGAAGCCGGTGAAATAGGGCTCGCCGCCGGATTGCATCTCGCCGATCGACAGGTGCATCGGAAACGTCGTGCCGTCGCGCCGCTTGCCGGTGACGATGCGGCCGATGCCGATGATGTGGGGATCGCGCGTGGTGCGATAGCGGGCGATATAGCTGTCGTGGCGGGAGCGGTCGGGCTCGGGCATCAGGATGCTGACGTTCTGGCCGATCGCCTCATGCTCCAAATAGCCGAACAGGCGCTCGGCGGCCGTGCTGAACAGCTGGATGATGCCATGGCCGTCGATGACGATCATGGCATCGGGGATCGTGTGCAGGATCGAGCGGAGATGAGTCTCGCGCGTGCGCAGCGCCTCCTCGACCTGCTTCTCCTCGTCGATGTCGAGGAAGATCCCGCTGAGATGGCGTGCGCTACCGGCTTCGTCCCGGATCAGGCCGGCGCGGGCCCTGATCCATTGCCCTCTGCCGGAATCGGCGATTCGGAACGACACGTCGAATCCGCCGCCGCGCTCGGCGACGCGCCTGATCGCAGCTTCGACCCGCTCGCGGTCTCTCGGCTCGAGGCGCGACAGGAAGATCTCGTAGGTGACCGGCTGGTCGCGGCCGACGCCGAACATGGCCCCGGCCGCATCCGACCACTCGAATTCCTGCGTCTTGAGGTCGAGGTCCCAGGTGCCGACGCCGAATCCCTCGATCCGGACCCGGAAATGTTCGCCCCGACCGTCATCTGCCGGATGAGTTACGCGGGTCGGGCTCAATTTTCTTCCATCCTGTCGTGGGTCCGGGGGGCGCGGTTCCGGCTGCAATTTCGCGCATGGCCGCCCCGGAGGCAAGTTCGGCGATCGGCTACCTCGCGACAGGTTGAACGGTCCAGCCGCGGTCCGAACCGTCTGCGGGCTTGATCTATCTCATCCCGCGCCCGCCGCGGCACGCCTAGCATGGCCAACATCGGCAGGTTCGGGAGACATGGAATGACATACGCGACCGTCATGGTCAGCCTGGCGCTTGGTCAGCCCAACGAGGCGAGGCTTCAGGTCGCGGGCGAGCTCGCGGAGCGCTTCGAGGCGGCGATCGTCGGCGTTGCTGCGGCGCAGTTCGCGCCGCCGCTCTATTTCACCGACGGCGCCGAGGCCCAGCGTCTGATCGACCGGGGCGAGACCTCGGTCCGGCAGCGCCTTGCGGAGCTGGAGGGGCAATTCCGTGCCGCAACCAGGAATCGCGGCGGGCACGTCGAGTGGCGCGGCGCGGTCGATTTCCCGGCGCGTTACGCGCTGCAGCAGGCGCGTTGTGCCGACATCATCGTCAGCGGCGGGCAAAGCCCGGCCTTCTCGGACGCCTTCTCGCTTGCGAGCCCCAAGGATCTGGTGATGCAGGCCGGCCGTCCGCTGCTGGTCGTGCCCGACAGTTTCAACTGGCTCGATCTGCGCAGCGTGCTGGTGGCCTGGAAGGATACGCCGGAGGCGCGGCGGGCGGTCGTCGACTCACTGCCGCTGCTGCGCAAGGCTAGGGAGGTCACGATCGTCGCTGTTCCGGAGCCGGATGACGATCGCCCGGCGGTGCTGGCCTCCGTCACCGACGTCGTTTCGTGGCTCGCCCGCCATGGCATCACGGCCACCGCCCGGGTGTCGGAAGCGGGCCGGAACGAAACCGCGGCTGACCATTTCGATCAGTTGGCTGCCGACGTCGGAGCCGGCCTGATCGTCGCCGGCGCTTACGGCCATTCAAGGTTCCGCGAATTGGTCCTTGGCGGCGTCACGCAATATCTGCTCACCCAATCAACCCGTTGCGTGCTGCTGTCGCACTAACATCGGTTGACTGAAAGACAATCAGAGGACGCGCCGTGTACAGATTCCTTGAACAGACCACCGACGGCTACATGACGCGCAACGTCAAGACGGTTGTGCGCGACCTCAACATGCTCGAGCTCAGCGAGATGTTCGAGCGCGACGACTTCAACGGCTATCCGGTCGAGGAGGACGGGCAGGTCGTCGGCATCGTCACCAAGTTCGACATCCTGAAATGCTTCGCGTTCACGCCGAGCCAGATGGTGCCGCGCTATCTCGACCTGATGAATCGCAAGGTCGGCGACGTCATGACGCCGGAATTCATTTACGTTCACCCCGATACGCGGTTGACCCGCGTGCTCCAGCTCATGGTCGAGCATCGGATTCGGAGCATCATCGTGCTCGACGGAACGCAGAAGCTCGTCGGCATCATTGCGCGGGAGAACGTCATCACCGCGCTCAAGGCGACCTCGCGCGACTAGCACTTCGGCTGGATCATTTTTGCGACATCCGGGCTCCGTGAATTTGCCGGAGGCGCGGTCCGTCGTGCGCGCGAAAAACCCACGTAAGCGGCTGATATTGCTTCGCGATGTCCTGTCGATCGGGGCCGCCGGAAATCCGACTATCTTGATTTCAATCAATTCCCCGCGAGTGTGAATATGGTTTCTGGCTGCGTGTTCTTTCAGAGAGAATCCGCATGAGCCAGCCCTCCATTTCCAAATCCATGACCATCGGTGAAAGCGGCCTGGCGGTAGTGTTCGCAGTCACCGCCTTCCTCTGCGTGGTCGCGGCAGCCAAGGCGCTCGACGCGCCCTTCGCCTTCCATGCATCGCTGAGCGCTGCGGCGAGCATCGCGGCGGTCTTCGTCATTCTCAACCGCTACTTCGAGCGCCCGGCGGCGCTGCCGCCTGCGGAGATCAACGGCCGGCCCAACTACAATATGGGGCCGATCAAGTTCTCCGCCTTCATGTCGATGTTCTGGGGCATCGCCGGCTTCCTGGTCGGCCTGATCATCGCCTCGCAGCTCGCCTGGCCAGCGCTCAACTTCGATCTGCCCTGGACGAGTTTTGGCCGCCTGCGTCCGCTGCACACCTCGGCGGTGATCTTCGCGTTCGGCGGCAACGTGCTGATCGCATCCTCTTTCTACGTCGTGCAGAAGTCCTGCCGTGTCCGGCTTGCCGGTGAACTCGCGCCCTGGTTCGTCGTCGTCGGCTACAACTTCTTCATCCTCGTCGCCGGCACCGGCTATCTGCTCGGGGTTACCCAGTCCAAGGAATATGCCGAGCCGGAATGGTATGCGGACCTCTGGCTGACCATCGTCTGGGTAGTCTACCTGCTTGTCTTCCTCATCACGGTGATTAAGCGCAAGGAACCGCACATCTTCGTCGCGAACTGGTTCTATCTCGCCTTCATCGTGACCATTGCCGTCCTGCATCTCGGCAATAATCCCGCGCTTCCCGTCTCGGTGTTCGGCTCCAAGTCCTACGTCGCCTGGGCTGGCGTGCAGGATGCGATGTTCCAGTGGTGGTACGGCCACAACGCTGTCGGCTTCTTCCTGACGGCCGGCTTCCTTGCCATCATGTACTATTTCATCCCCAAGCGCGCCGAGCGGCCGGTCTATTCCTACCGGCTGTCGATCATCCACTTCTGGTCGCTGATCTTCCTCTACATCTGGGCCGGCCCGCACCATCTGCACTACACCGCGCTGCCGGACTGGACGCAGACGCTCGGCATGACCTTCTCGGTGATGCTGTGGATGCCGTCCTGGGGCGGCATGATCAACGGCCTGATGACGCTGTCGGGCGCCTGGGACAAGCTGCGCACCGATCCCGTGCTGCGCATGCTCGTGGTCTCCGTCGCCTTCTACGGCATGTCGACCTTCGAAGGCCCGATGATGTCGATCAAGGTCGTCAACTCGCTCAGCCACTACACTGACTGGACCATCGGCCACGTGCATTCCGGCGCGCTCGGCTGGGTGGGCTTCGTCTCCTTCGGCGCGCTGTATTGCCTCGTGCCGTGGGCCTGGAACCGCAAGGGCCTCTACAGCCTCAAGCTCGTCAACTGGCACTTCTGGATCGCGACGCTTGGCATCGTCCTCTACATCTCGGCGATGTGGGTGTCCGGCATCCTCCAGGGCCTGATGTGGCGCGCCTACACCTCGCTCGGCTTCCTCGAATATTCCTTCATCGAGACCGTCGAGGCGATGCATCCCTTCTACGTCATCCGTGCGGCCGGCGGAGGGCTGTTCCTGATCGGCGCGCTGATCATGGCCTACAATCTCTGGATGACCGTGCGCGTCGGCGAGGCGGAAGTGCAGATGCCCGTCGCTCTTCAGCCGGCGGAATGAGGAGCTCAGCAATGTCGTTCTGGTCACGCCACCAAATCTTCGAAAAGAACTCGATCATTCTGGTCGTCGGCATCCTGCTGGTGATCTCGATCGGCGGTCTCGTCGAAATCGCGCCGCTGTTCTACCTCAAGAGCACCATCGAGGTGGTCGACGGGGTCAGGCCCTATACGCCGCTCGAGCTCGCCGGCCGCAACATCTACGTCCGCGAGGGCTGCTATCTCTGCCACTCGCAGATGATCCGTCCCTTGCGCGACGAGGTCGAGCGCTACGGTCACTTTTCGCTCGCTGCCGAGAGCATGTACGACCACCCGTTCCAGTGGGGCTCCAAGCGTACCGGTCCGGATCTTGCCCGCGTCGGCGCCAAATATTCCGACGACTGGCACGTGACCCATCTGACCAACCCGCGCGCCATCGTGCCGCAGTCGGTGATGCCGGGCTATCCGTTCCTGGCCGAGAATGAAGTCGATCCCGCCACGATTGCCGATCACATGCGGACGCTCAAGGCCGTCGGCGTGCCCTACAGCGACGACCAGATCGCCAATGCGGCCAATGACCTGAAGGCGCAGGCCGATCCGGACAATGCCGGCAGCGATGCCTTCACCAAGCGCTACGCCAAGGCGGTGGTGCGCAACTTCGACGGCAAGCCGGGCACGCCGACCGAGATGGACGCGCTGATCGCCTACCTCCAGATGCTCGGCACGCTCGTCGACTTCAAGCTCTACAACGAGAAAGCCAATCTCCGCTGAGAAGGCATGAACGATGAAAGCAATTCTGACAGTCCATAACCTTGCGTCCGATCTCGTGACGACGATCTGGACGCCGGTCTTCGTCGCGATCTTTCTCGCGATCGTCGCCTACGCATTCTGGCCGCGCAACAAGGCCGCTTTCGACGAAGCGGCGCGACTGCCGTTGCGCGAGGAGTAAGGGATCATGACCGACCACGGTGAATTCGACAGCGTCTCCGGCAAGACTACGACCGGACACGAATGGGACGGTATCAAGGAGCTGAATACGCCCTTGCCGCGCTGGTGGCTGGTGACGTTCTACCTCACCATCGTCTGGGCGATCGGCTACTGGATCGTCTATCCGGCCTGGCCGCTCATCACAACCAATACGCCCGGTTTGTTCGGCTATTCGACGCGCGCCAACCTCGCAGTGGAACTCGCCAACCTCGAGGCGGCCCGCGGCGAGAAGATGGCGGCGCTGGCTGCCACCCCGCTCGCCGACATCGAAAAGGATCCGGCGCTGCTGGCGCTGGCGCGTGCCAAGGGCAGGGTCGTATTCGGCGACAATTGCGCGCCATGCCACGGCAGCGGTGCCGCCGGCGCAAAGGGCTTCCCGAACCTCAATGACGACGACTGGCTGTGGGGCGGCACGCTCGACCAGATCATGCAGACCATCCAGTATGGCGCGCGGTCCGGCCATGCCAAGACCCATGAGGGCCAGATGCTCGCCTTCGGCAAGGACGGCGTGCTGAAGCCCGACGAGATCGTCACGGTCGCCAACTACGTCCGTTCGCTCTCGGGCCTGCCGACCCGGCAGGGCTTTGATGCCGCCAAGGGCGAAAAGATCTTCACTGAGAACTGCGTCGCCTGCCATGGCGACGGCGGCAAGGGCAATCAGGACATGGGCGCGCCCAACCTGACCGACAAGATCTGGCTCTACGGCTCGGACGAGGCGACCCTGATCGAGACCATCAGCCAGGGCCGCTCCGGTGTCATGCCGGCGTGGGAGGGACGGCTTGATCCGGCCACCCTCAAGGCGATGGCGGTCTACGTCCACTCGCTCGGCGGCGGCAAGTAAGCGAAGGCTGCTTATGCAATCGAGGGGGCGGGGAAACCCGCCCCCTTGAGCTGGATCAACTGCACGGTCGGAGTTCGATCTAGGTTCAATCGTACCCGCTAACGGACCCAGCGATGAACAAGGCCGTGAACGAGCTCAAACTGGAAGATGATTACGGGCCGCTCTACGCGTCCCGCAAGAAAGTCTACCCCCAAAGCGTCTCGGGCACGTTCCGCCGGACCAAATGGGGGCTGATGGCCTTCTGCCTCGGCGTCTACTATCTTCTGCCGTTCGTGCGCTGGAACCGTGGCCTGGGCGCCCCCAGCCAGGCGGTGCTGATCGATCTGCCCAACAGCCGCTTCTATTTCTTCTTCATCGAGCTGTGGCCGCAGGAGGTCTATTACTTCACCGGCCTGTTGATCGTCGCTGCGGTGGCGCTGTTCCTGATGAACTCCATCGGCGGCCGCATCTGGTGCGGCTATCTCTGTCCGCAGACGGTCTGGACCGACCTGTTCTACGCCGTCGAGCGCCTGATCGAGGGTGATCGGCGTGAGCGCATGAAGAAGGACGCCTCGTCCGACCCGATGAAGCTCGAGCGCATCTCCGAGATCGTGCTCAAGCATTCGATCTGGCTCCTGATCGCCTGGTGGACCGGTGGCGCCTGGGTGCTCTACTTCAATGATGCGCCGACGCTGGTGAAGGAGCTCGTCACCTTCCAGGGGCCGATGATCGCCTATATCTGGATCTGCATCCTCACCGCGACGACCTATCTGCTCGCCGGCTACATGCGCGAGCAGGTCTGCACCTATATGTGCCCGTGGCCGCGTATCCAGGCCGCGCTCACCGACGAATGGGCGCTCAACGTCACCTACCGCTACGACCGCGGCGAGAAGCGCACGTCGGTCAAGAAGGCCGCCGAGCTGCGCGCGCTCGGCGAGCAGGTCGGCGACTGCATCGATTGCTACCAGTGCGTCGCGGTCTGCCCGACCGGCATCGACATCCGCAACGGGCCGCAGATGGAATGCATCCAGTGCGGCCTGTGCATCGATGCCTGCGATACCGTGATGGCCAAGATCGGTCGGCCAACCCGTCTGATCGCCTATGACAACGACATCAACATCCAGCGCCGCCAGGAAGGCAAGCCGCCGATCTATCGTATCGTGCGGCCCCGCACCATCGTCTACAGCGCGATCATCGCGGTCATCGGCGGCATCATGCTCTATGCGCTGCTGACCCGCAGCCTGCTCGACGTCAACGTGCTGCACGACCGCAACCCGATCGCCGTCAAGCTGAGCGACGGTTCGATCCGCAACGCCTACACGGTACGGCTGCTCAACAAGCGCGGTTTCGACCGCGTCATCGCGATCGATGTCGAGGGGCCGGTGAATGCGACGGTCCACGTCGTCGGCGTCGATTCCGTGACGCCGGACCGGCCGATGGTCGTGATCGGTCGCGACCAGACCGCGGAATTGCGGCTGCTCGTGACGGCGCCGGCCGAACTCAATCCGGAGAAATCGATCCCGGTCCATTTCCACGTCACCGATATCGGGCTCGGCGAGGTCGCCTCCGCCACCGACAATTTCGTCGCGCCCTGAGAGCATCGTTTGGAGTTCGCCATGGCATCCGCCGCACCGAAGCCCCTGACCGGCACCACGGTCCTCATCATTCTGGTTGCGTTTTTCGGCGTCGTGATCGGCGTCAACGTCACCATGATGAAGCTTGCGATCGCGACGCTTCCCGGCACCGACGTCGACAGTCCCTATGCGGCCGGTCTCACCTACGAAAAGGAGATCGCGGCGGCGCGGGGGCAGGCGGAGCGGAAGTGGCAGGTCGACGCGAAGATCCAGCGCAGCGCCGATGGCGGCGCGACGGTGCGGATCGAGGCCCGTGACGCCACCGGCCGGCCGGTCACCGGCCTGAAATTCTCAGGACGGCTGGAGCGGCCCACCGACAAGCGCGCGGACTTGTCCGTCGATCTCGCCGAGATCGGTATCGGGGTCTATGGCGGCAACGCGGCGGCCGTGGCGCCCGGCCAGTGGGATCTCGTGCTCGAGGGCGATGCGCGCGGCGAGCGCATGTTCATGTCGCGCAATCGCGTGATCCTGAACTGAAGGAATTCCTCATGCAGGTCTCGCGCGACTTCTCCCATTATGTCCGTGCCGCGGGTGAGGGGCTGCAGCACATCGATCTCGCCGTCGAGGGCGTGCACTGCGCCGGCTGCATGGCCAAGATCGAGCGCGGTCTTTCCGCCATTCCCGACGTGACGCTGGCGCGGGTCAACCTCACCGACCGTCGCGTCGCGCTGGAATGGAAGGCAGGCACGCTCGATCCCGCGCGCTTCATCGATCGGCTCGAAGAGCTCGGCTACAAGGCCTATCCTTACGAGACGGCAAGCGCGGAGGCGACCGAGGTCGCGGAGTCGCGCTTCCTGCTCCGTTGCCTTGGCGTTGCGGCCTTCGCCACCATGAACGTGATGATGCTGTCGATCCCGGTGTGGTCCGGCAATGTCAGCGATATGCTGCCCGAGCAGCGCGATTTCTTCCACTGGCTTTCGGCGCTGATCGGGCTGCCGGCGGCGGCCTATGCCGGCCAGCCGTTCTTCCGCTCGGCCTGGCGCGCGCTGTCGGCGAAGACCACCAACATGGACGTCCCGATCTCGATCGGGGTGATCCTGGCGCTCGGCATGTCCGTGGTCGAGACCATCCACCACGCCGAGCACGCCTATTTCGATGCCGCGATCATGCTGCTGACGTTTCTCCTGGTCGGGCGCGTTCTCGACCAGAACATGCGACGGCGGACGCGTGCGGTTGCGGGCAATCTGGCGGCGCTGAAGGCCGAGACGGCGACAAAGTTCGTCGGGCCCGACGAGATCTCGCAGGTGCCGGTCGCCGCGATCAATCCGGGCGACATCGTGCTGCTGCGGCCCGGCGAACGCTGCGCGGTCGATGGCACCGTGATCGAGGGCCGTTCGGAAATCGACCAGAGCCTGATCACCGGCGAGACGCTCTATGTCACGGCTGACACGGGCACGCCGGTCTACGCCGGCTCGATGAATATCTCCGGCACGTTGCGGGTGCGGGTCTCGGCCGCCTCGGAAGCGACGCTGCTCGCCGAGATCACGCGCCTCCTTGACAACGCGCTCGAGGCGCGCTCGCGCTATCGGCGGCTCGCGGATCGCGCATCGCGGCTCTATGCGCCGGTGGTGCATGCGACCGCGCTCCTCACCATCCTCGGTTGGGTATTGGCTGGGGCAGGCTGGCACGATGCGATCGTCACCGGCGTCGCCGTGCTGATCATCACCTGTCCCTGTGCGCTCGGACTTGCGATCCCGACGGTGCAGACGGTGGCCTCGGGCGCAATGTTCAAGTCCGGCGTGTTGCTCAACGCCGGCGACGCGATCGAACGGCTGGCGGAAGCCGATCACATCATCTTCGACAAGACCGGCACGCTGACGCTGCCCGATCTCGACGTAGTCAATGCGGCGGCGATCCCTGCCGATATCCTGGCGCTCGCCGGGCAGCTCGCGCTGTCGAGCCATCATCCCGTCGCAGCCGCGGTGGCGCAGGCTGCCCGTGCCAAGTCGCCGATCGTCGGCGCGGTGGAGGAGGCCGGGCAGGGCGTGCACGCGAGCGTCGACGGCGTCGAGATCCGTCTCGGCCGGCCGTCCTTCTGCGGTGCCGATGATCTTGCCCGGAGCAGTGTCGATCTCGACCCCGAAGCTTCGATCGTGGCCTTCAGCAGGGGCGCCGAAAAATTCGTCTTCACGGTGCGGCAAGCCTTGCGTCCGGACGCAGTCACGGTGATCGCTGCGCTGAAGGCGCGCAATGTCGGCATCGAGATCCTCTCCGGCGACCGCGAGCCTGCGGTAAGGGCGGCGGCGACTGCGCTTGGTATTCCCGAGTGGCGCGCCGGTGTCACGCCGGCCGACAAGATCGCGCGGATCGAAGAGCTGAAGCGGCGCGGCACGCGCGTGCTGATGGTCGGCGACGGCATGAACGATGCGCCCTCGCTTGCTGCTGCCCACGTCTCGATGTCGCCGATCTCGGCCGCGCATCTCAGCCAGGCAACCGCGGACCTCGTCTTCCTCGGCAAGCCCCTGGCGCCGGTCGTGACGGCCGTCGATTATGCCCGCAAGGCGTTGCACCTGATGCGGCAAAATCTCTGGCTCGCGATCGGCTACAACATCCTGGCGGTGCCGATTGCCATCAGCGGCGTCGTGACGCCGTTGATCGCGGCGGCCGCGATGAGCGGATCGTCCATCCTGGTCATGCTGAACGCGCTGCGCGCGCGCAGCGCCTCGCGGGGGATCACATCATGGAAGTCCTGATCATCCTGGTTCCCCTGGCGCTGGGGCTCGGCCTTGCCGGCCTCGCCGCCTTCCTCTGGTCACTTAAGAGCGGCCAGTATGACGATCTCGACGGCGCGGCATGGCGCGCGATCGCCGACGATGAGCCTCCGCAGGAGACGCAGCCTGACCTGCGGTCGGTGAAGCGCTAGGCATCGTTTTTGAGTGCAAGCGTCAGCAGTGCGGCGACGGCCAGCGCCGCTCCGACGCCGGTGACACAGGCCGTCCACCCATAAGTATCAAATAGCCGGCCAAGCACCGCCGTGCCGACGAGACCGCCGCTGAAATAGCAGGCCAGATACGTCCCGCTGGCGACGCCGCGGTGCTCGGTGGCCGCCTGTCCGACGAAGCCGGTCGCGGCGGCCTGGGCGAAGAAGGTGCCAACGCCAACCAACACCATGCCGGCCAGCACGTTGAGCAGATGCGCGGTCAACATCAAGGGCAAACCGAGCGCGGCAACGCCGAGCGCCGCCCAGATCGTCGGTCGCGTTCCCATGCGTGCTACGGCGCGGCCGGCGAGAAGGGTGGTGAAGACCGAGGGAAGGAAGACCAGGTAGACGAGACCTAGGTCCATCATGCCCAGCGACAACGGGGGCCGCACCAGCACGAAATTGACGAACGTGAACGTGCCGATGAAGGCGAACAGGATGCAGAAGCCGAGACCGAAAGAGGCGCGCAGCCGCGGACTGCGCCAATGCGCCGACAGGGCATTGAGCGGGGACGCCGCCGGCGTCATCGTCTGCATCGGCCGGGCGCGCTGGATGGTGAAATAGACGAGCACGGCGCCCGCCAGATTGAGCGCAGCGAAGAAGTAGAAGTTCCAGGCCAAGCCGAGGCTGTCGGCGACCGCGGCCGAGACCAGCCGGCCGATCAGATTGCTCGCGACGTTGCCGGTGATGTACGCGGCGAACGCGCCGCCGGCATCCTCGGCGCTGCACCGCTCGCCGAGATAGGCGAGGGTCAGCGCAAAGGCGGAGGCCATGCAGAGGCCCTGGATGACGCGCAAGGCGGTGAACACCGCGAGGTTGGGCGCCCACGCGAGCAGACTGGTGGGGATGGCGAGCAGGGTCAGGCTGAACAGAATGCCCAGTCTTCGATCGATGCGCGGACTGAAGAAGCCGACCACGAGGCCAGCGACCGCCATCCCGAACGTACTGGCATTGACGGCAAAACCCATGGCAGCCGGCGTAACGCCGTAATGACGGGTCAGCGAAGGCAGGATCGCCTGTGTTGCGAACAGGTCGACGACGGTCAGGAACGCCGTGAGGCCGATCACGAGGGAGCGCAGGACCGCGCCCGGCGAATGCCCGTGCATCTCGATTCGCGATGGTTCGATCCGTGCAGACAAATGGGTCATGAGGCACCCTGGGGCGGTCATTCCGGGATGGTGCGTAAGCACCAGACCTCCGAGCGCAATTGCGCTTCGGGGAATCTCGAGATTCCGGGTTCGGCTCTTCGAGCCGCCCCGGAATGACGAGACGATGGATGAGGCACTCGTCACATGTTGTGGTCGCGCGGATCCTTGCGGACGTCGCCGACATAGAGAATGACGGTCTCCTTGCCGAGGTTCTTCCACCAGTGCGAGGTGCCGTAGACTTCGGGACGAAGATCGCCGGCCTTGTGCACGATCGGATCGATACAGTTGGAGGCGTATTCGACGATCTCGCCCTGCTGCACGAAGATCAGGGCAGGGCGGTCGTCGTGGCTGTGCCAGGGCACGATGCCGCCGGGCTCGATCGTCAGCTTGCGGAAGCGCAGCTCGCGCTCCCTGATGTTGGCGGGCTGTTTCTCGAGGTCGATCGAGCCGAGCGTGACGTCGGTGACGCCGACCGGCTTGATGTCGACCATCTGGCGTGCATTCGGCTTGATCTTGTCGGCCGGACATTCGCCAGCGAACGCCGGTTGCGCCACGACTGCGCCGGTGAGAGCAAGGCCCGCCCACACTGCGCGCGACAGGATTGGATTCTTGAACATGGAACTTCTCCTCTGTTGGCCGCGGCCTCGCTGATGGCCGGCTGTGGGATCAGCTTGGTCGAAGCGAGGGCTCCGATGAAATGCCGTCTCGCTCTCGACGCGATAGCCCTGCGCTATCGATAGGCGGAGGCTATCGAACCGATCGCGGATCGGCATTTGCGCTTTGGTGCGGTTCGGCATTCAATGTGTACTGACCCCGAGCTCGCGTGACCGGCCCTTGCGGGCGGTACCGCGACGAACCTAGTATTCGATCCGAAACGCCGGAGCGGAAAATGACGTCTCTCTCACCAGCCGATGCCGACCGGCTCAGGCTCGCCTTCCAGCGCTGCCGCGACATGGAAGGAACGCTGAACGAGCAGCTTCGCGCCTACGCCGATGCCGGCCGCGAAATCTTTCCGGCCTATGGCGCGGCGGTCGATCGTCTCGTGGTGAGATTGAACGAGAATGGCGGCGGCGAAAACGCACCGCGCTCCGGCGAGGCGATGCCGCCTTTCATCCTGCCCGACGAGAACGGCAAGCTGATCGCGCTGCCTTCGCTGCTGGCGCGTGGCCCGGCGGCCGTCATGTTCTTCCGGGGCCATTGGTGTCCCTACTGCCGGCTGAATGTGCGCGCGGTGACCGAGGCGCATGATCGCATCAAGGCGATGGGCGCGCAGATCGTCGCAATCATGCCGGAGACGCAGGAATATTCGGAGAGGTTCAAGGCCGAGTCCGGCGCGACGTTCCCGGTGCTCACCGATCTCGACAACGGCTATGCGCTCTCGCTCAATCTGGCGATCTGGCTCGGCGCGGAGATCCAGGGGCTTCTCTCCTACCAGGACATGGCCAAGTTCCACGGCAACGACGGCTGGATCCTGCCGATCCCCGCAGTCTTCGTCGTCGGCCGCCACGGCATCGTCAAGGCGCGCTTCGTCGATCCCGACTTCCGCAAGCGCATGGAGATCGATGATCTGCTTGAGGCGCTGGAGCAGGCGAGCAGGGAAAATTAGATTTCGACGATCTCGACCCACGGCCGATGCCTGACGCCTCGCCCGCTGCTCTCCGACGATTGGATGTCGAGGTCGAGCCGATGCCGTACGGATCGCTCGCTAAATTAGCGCAGCGTCTCGACCGTCGCGACGTGCTCACGAATGAGCCTCGCGATATCCGACGCATGGGTCGCGATCATGAAATGACTTGCGCCGGGTACGGTCACTAGCGACGATCTGGAGACCGCGTTAGTCAGCACCTCGGCGACGCGCTGAACGACTGGATGACCGCGCTCGCCTCGCACGAAGAGGCTTGGCGCAGTGATGCTCGCATAGGCGGCAAGCGGCACGTCGAAATCCCACGCCGACGACCAGTCGAGAATGTTCGTCGGCGTGGTGGCAGCAATGTAGTCCCGGGTCCGGGCTGGGAGGGTGTCAAAGCTGCCGTCGCCCCCGTAGAAGTCGATGATGCTCCGCGCAGCCAGCAGTTCTCCGTTGTCACACGAGCGGACATAAGCGTCGGCCATCGCGCGCACTTGCTCGTACAGCGCGAGATCGCCGGAGTGGCGAAGCAGATTGAACGGGGTCGCCTCGATCAAGGTCATGCTTGCGACCCTGGTCCGGTCACGGAGGACGGTCGCCAAGCATACCGTGGCACCCCACGAATGCCCAACGAGGTGGACAGCGCTGTTGGTGCGCTGGATGACGGCCTCGACGATGTCGATCTCCCGTTCGATAGAAATGTCGTCCGGGCTGCGGCGCTCTTCGGTGTCGCCATAACCGAGCAGGCTCGTTGTCACCGCCCGAAAGCTATCTCCTAAGAGAGCGATCACACCACGCCACAGCGCTCCCGTACTCCATGAGCCGGGCACGAAAAGAATGGTCGGCCCCGATCCTTGCTCGCGGTAGTCGATGCGTTTGGCAGGATATTCGACCATGGCTGCCCCCCGCACGTGGAGGTGTCCGTACCGAGAACGATACCACGAGCCGCACGAAAACCACATGGAAGACAAAGGCTAGCTGGACGCGACGGAGGACCCCGCATGAGCTCCGGGTCCTCTGGGGCGCGTGAGAAAAGTGGGGTACGCGCGACCGCGCCCTTCGAGGAAATCTGCCGCGAGAAAATTCGTGGTTGCAGTTGCGGGGACGAGCGCGCCGCAAAGTCCGCTCTGTCCCGATAGCGACCAACTTCCGCATCGCGGCGAAATGACGTGCTGGGCCGACAGGTGACGTTCCGAAACGAAAGAGGTCGCCAACTGAGACGGCCTTACCTGCGGTGGTGCCTTTCTAATGCCTTCTGCAGCCTTACCGCGCGGCGAAGCACTTGGGAGCTTTCGGCCAACGTAAGGTAACTATATTCAAGGGTCGCAAGCTGGTTGCGAGACACGTTGTCTTGTGCTTGGTCTTTTAGCTCTCTGCAGCGCTTAGCCCGCTTGAGATATTCTCGGGGTCTCTTCATTCTGGCTAACAAAAGGCCACAAGCAAGGTTCCTAAGAAACCTTGGTACGCGATGGACCATGTGCGGACGTGTAACCACGACTACTTCTGACTGTTGCACAAGGCCGATGCAGGACAGTCGCATTCACGTTGAGCCCCGAAAATCGCAGCGCGGCTAAACGTACGATAATGCGGGCAGGGTCGCATTGTGCTTTAGCTGACACATTGAGGACTTGCCTGCTCCGTGGGCACGCGACCACTTCCGCGCCACCCGTTTGGGCGGCGCGTCACTAATCGAGAAGTCCAAATCCACAACACTGTCCAACAAAGCTCACCTACCAAGGGAGGTAAATACCCATGGCACCAGACGAGCCCGATCAGACCACCCCGAGCGCGGAGCCAACCCCAGAGCCGATGCCCAGCCCGGCCGTCGAGGCCACGCCCGAGCAGAAGACCGCCGTTTCTTCGGAGCCGGTCGAGGCCCCGGCCGAGCCCGTGGCCGAGCCGCCACCAGCCGAGGGCGAGCAGCAGGCGCCCGCGTAACTTGACTGGTGGAAAAGCAAAGGGCCACAAAAAACCTTGCGGCCCTAAGGCGCTAGCGGAGCATGCGCGGCGAGCCACCCTCCACAACAAGTGGAGAGGGTAAGAGCGCGAGATGCATTCGCTACCCCGCAATCTCCCGCCAATCCGCGCCGCGTAGCATGCGCATGACGGCGGAGGCCACCGCAGTTCGCTGGCGGCCGGCGACGCCGTAGAGGTTGACGGTGCGGCGTGCATCGAGCCCGGCCACCGACGTGCGCTTGAGGCTCTCCGGCACCGGCGAGGTGTGCGGCACCATGGCGAGGCCGATATCGGCCTCGACCAGCTCGATCAGATCGCGCTCGCTCGAAATCTCGTGGCTGTGATCGACGTCGACGCCATGCTCGCGCAGGCTTGCCGAGATACGCGTGGCGTGCTCGCAGTAGCTTCGGCTGAGCAGCTGCTCGGAGCGCAGATCGTCGAACTCGATCGTGCTGCGCTCGGCGAGCGGGTGGCCCTTGCCGATCACGAGCTCGAATTTTTCGGTGAATAGCGGCCAGACGTCGAGCCGCTCCCAGGCTTCGTCGATCTCGGCGGCGATGCCGAGCTCGGCCTCGCCCTTCTTGAGGAATTCGCCGACCTCGCGGTTCGAGCCGCGCAGGAAGCGGAATTCGAGCCGGTTGAACTGCCGCTTGATCTGGTTGAGATGCGGAATGAGCAGCGCGAGATCGATCGAATGCGTCAGCGCGATGCGCAGAGCGCCGATCTCGCCGCTCTTGAAGGATGAAGCGAGCGAGCGCGCACCGGCCGCGGCCTCGTAGCACTGTTTGAGCAGCGGATGCATGCGCTGGCCGAGCTCGGTCAATTGCGCCGCCGGCCGTTCGCGCCGGAACAGATCTCCGCCGAGCTCGGCTTCGAGCTGCTTGATCGCGCGGGTCAGCGAGGGCTGCGTCACGTTGCACTCCTCGGCCGCGCGCGTGAAATTCAAAAGCTGCGCCACCGCGAGGAAATAGCGGACCTGGTGCATTTCCATGGATCGGCTCCCCGGCAAGATCGAGCAGGAATCTAGCCGATCAGGGCGGGGAATGACATCCTGCCGGCGATAGCGCGCGCGTATGGTTTCGGAAGCCAACCGGCATTTCCGTTGTGTTCGGCTATTGGTCACAAGGGCATGGCGTAACAATCGCGCCGTGCCTGACGAATATTCGAGCAGTGCCAGCACGATGGGAGGCGACACATGCAAGATATGACGCAGCGCATCAAGTCGAGAGACCTGCCCGGTCAGGTCGTGCTTGTGCTCCAGGGCGGCGGCGCGCTCGGCTCCTACCAGGCCGGCGTCTACCAGGCGCTGCACGAGGCCGGCATCGAGCCGGACTGGATCATCGGCACCTCGATCGGGGCGATCAACGCCAGCCTGATTGCCGGTAATGCGCCGCGGGAGCGGTTGTCGCGGCTGATGGAGTTCTGGAAGCGGATGGAGCAGAATCCGGTCTGGAACCTGCGCACGGCGTTTCCGGGCTTCAACGAGAAGCTCGCCTACTGGTCGACTATCACCAACGGTATACCCGGCTTCTTCCGGCCCAATCCGCTGGCGCATGCCGGCGACTCCTTCCCGCTGGGCGCCGATCACGCCGGCTTCTATTCGACCGCGCCGCTGGAAAGAACGCTCTGCGAGCTCGTCGACTTTAACCTTGTCAATCGCTGCACGCCGCGCCTCACCGTCGGTGCCGCGCATGTCCGCACCAGCCAGATGCGCTACTTTGACAGCCGCGACGGTGATCTGACGGTGAAGCACGTCATGGCCTCGGGTGCGCTGCCGCCAGCCTTTCCGGCCGTGCGCATCGACGGCGAGCTCTACTGGGATGGCGGCATCCTCTCGAATACGCCGACGGAAGCCGTGTTCGACGACAATCCGCGCAAGGACTCGCTGATCTTCGCCGTGCATCTGTGGAATCCGGTCGGCGCCGAACCGACCACGATGGCGGAGGTGCTGAACCGTCACAAGGACGTGCAATATTCCAGCCGGATCGCAAGCCACATCGCGCGGCAGCAGCAGGCGCACCGGCTGCGCCACGTCATCAACCAGCTTGCCGCGCGGTTGCCCGAGAGCGATCGCAGCGATCCTGCGGTGCGCGAACTGACGAGCTATGGCTGTCCGACGAGGATGCATGTGGTGCGGCTGCTCGCCCCGCAGCTCGACCGCGAGACCCACACCAAGGACATCGACTTCAGCCCGTCCGGCATCATGCGGCGCTGGGACGCAGGTTATCTCCATACGCGATCGGTGCTGGCGCGCGCGCCGTGGATCGGCGAGTTCGATCCGCTCTCGGGCGTGGTGTTGCACGATAATCCTGATATCCTGCCGGTCGCGGCGGAGTAGCGCGGCGGAGTCCAACATCGGCTCATCCGCGTGAGCTTCGCAATTGGCCCCAAGCGGATGTTGCAAAGTGATTTCCGAGAACGACCTGGAGTTTGCGCTCGATCATATCAAGAGCAAGGCAGCTGGATCGACGGCGGGCATTTTTGGACCGGCCTCACTGACCTGGCGAATTGACCGAGAGGCCGTGATTTTTCTCGGAGCCGGCCGTGCGCTGCTGCTTCAACTGGCGCACCCATGGGTTGCTGCCGCCATCGCCGAGCACTCCACGACGCTCGCCGATCCGATCGGTCGCTTCCACCGAACCTTCGATGTCATGTTTACGATGGTATTCGGCTCGCTCGATCAGGCGCTGACGGCTTCCCGGAAGCTGCATCGGC
Organism: Bradyrhizobium sp. CCGUVB23; assembly: GCF_024199885.1. Taxonomy (NCBI): domain Bacteria; kingdom Pseudomonadati; phylum Pseudomonadota; class Alphaproteobacteria; order Hyphomicrobiales; family Nitrobacteraceae; genus Bradyrhizobium; species Bradyrhizobium sp. CCGUVB23. The sequence continues at coordinate 290,243 of NZ_JANADQ010000001.1, read as the reverse complement.
GTCACGCCGCGATCGTCGGCCGCTTGCCAGATGCCATCGGGTCGTTTGAAGCGAATTCGCACTACTGTGCCAATGAAGTCTCGGCGCTGCGTTGGGTTCATGCCACTCTCGTCGAGAGCGCGGTCATGGCGCACGATCTCGTCTTTCCGCCGCTCTCGGCCGACGAGCGCGAGCGATACTGGGCCGAATGCCGGCTTTTCGCAGCGATGTTCGGGCTGACCCCGGGCGACCTGCCGGCGGATTGGCAATCCTTTCTCGCCTACACTGAAGCCATGGCCCGCTCGGAGGTTTTGACCGTCGGCACCGCAGCGCGCGAGGTGGCCGGACAAATTCTCGGGGGCGTCGGAAGACCCTGGTTACGGCCGCCCAAATGGTACCAGGCGCTGACGGCTCGCATGTTGCCGGAGCAACTGGGCGCGGGTTTTGGGTTGGCTTGTGATGAAGCCGATGGCAGGGCGGCGGACCGCGCGCTCAAGTGGATACGACGCATCTACCCCCGGCTGCCCGCGCGCCTGCGCTATGTCGGTCCGTATCAGGAAGCTCAAGCGCGACTGCGCGGGACGCCACAGCCCGGCTGGATGACGCGATGTCTCAACAGGGCCTGGATCGGACGGTCTTCGATCGGATGACCCGTCGTGACATGCGAAGCCGCCTCAAGCCGACGCGATCTTGCGATACAGCGCGCTGTAGCAGGCGGCGGAAATATTCCAGCTGAACGACCGCGACATGGCGGTGCGGCGCATGGAGTCGAGACGCTCCTGGGCCATGAAGGTCGTGAAGGCCCGACGAACGCCACCGAGGAAGGATTCGTAGGACGGCTGCGTGAACAGGAAGCCGGTCTCGCCGTCGGTGATGGTTTCCGCAAGGCCACCGGTCTGGTGGCCGATCGGCAGCGAGCCGAAGCGCTGGGCGTACATCTGGCTGAGTCCGCAGGGCTCGAAGCGCGAGGGCATCAGGGTGAAATCGCTGCCGGCAAAGATGCGCCGCGCCTGCGCGTCGTTGAAGCCGATGGCGACGCCGATCGCGTCGGGCCGCCTGCGATGGGCGTTGATCAGGGCCTGTTCGAGCGCCGGCTCGCCGGAGCCGGTGACGACGATCTGCCCGCCGGCATCGATGATCTCGTCGGCCGCCGACAGCACGAGGTCGATGCCTTTCTGATGCACGAGCCGCGCCACGATGCCGAACATCGGCCCGCGCGACACCGCGAGCCCGAATTGCTTGCGCACATAGTCCGCGTTGGCCCGCTTGCCGGCCCAGTCGCCGGCGCCGAATTGCTGGGCGAGCTGCGCGCAATAGCGGGGGTCCCAGCTCTCGTCGATCCCGTTCAGGATGCCGGTGAGCTCGGCCGCCTCCGAGCGGGCGCGCAACAGGCCCTCCAGGCCGCAACCGAATTCCGACGTGGTGATCTCGCGCGCATAGGTCGCACTCACGGTCGTCAGGTGCGAGGCGTAGACCAGGCCCGCCTTCAGGAAGGACAATTGATCGTAGAACTCGACGCCGTCGATGTGGAAGGAGCTCTCGGGTGCGCCGATCCGCCGCAGCGCCTCTTTCGGGAAGAGGCCCTGATAGGCGAGGTTATGGATGGTCAGGACCGATGGCAGCTTCGAGCCGCGCCAGGCGAGGTAGGCCGGCACGAGCGAGGCCTGCCAGTCGTTGGCATGGATCAGGTCGGCTGCCCAATTCTTGTCCAGGTTGCCCGTCGCAAGTTCAGCGGCCGCCGATGCCAAGCGCGCGAAGCGGATGTCGTTGTCGGGCCAGTCGCGCCCGGCTTCATCGCCATAGGGATTGCCGGGACGGTCGTAGAGCTGCGAGCACAGCAGCACATAGACCGGCAGGCCGTCGCGCGTCGCGGCCCGGCCGAGCGTGCAGGCCGGCATCTCCGCAAACGCCGGACAGCGGCCAACGATCTGAATATGCGTGAGTTGTTCGATGATATCGCGATAGCCGGGCAACATGATCCGGATATCGGCGAAGGGGCGGAGCGCTCTCGGGAGCGCAGCAGAAACGGCGCCAAGTCCGCCGACGCGGACAAAATCGTCCATCTCTGTCGTGACGAACAAGACCCTCAAGAACAGCTGCCCTCTTCCGAGCCCGTTTGCTGCTATGCAAGATCGGGTCCAATTGTCCTCGGAATTCCAAGCCCGCCCCTGGAAGCTGCCGTTCGGGTAAAGACTTTCCTACCAGGCCGCCGCCATCTAGGGTCGGCGCATCAAACAAGCAAGAGCGCGCGTGGTTCCTAAGGGGAGACTCCGGGAATGCAGCTAGCAGATAAGCATGAGGGGACGACGACAAAGGCCTTCGCCGGTCTGCGGGTGCTGGATTTTTCGACCACCATCGCCGGTCCCCATTGCGCGCGGATGCTCGCCGACATGGGCGCCGAGGTGATCAAGATCGAGACCGAAGGCGGCGAGACGATGCGGACGCGCCCGCCGGTGCGCAACGGCTGCAGCACCGTGTTCGGCCAGCTCAATGTCGGCAAGAAGAGCATGGTGCTCGACCTGAAGTCGGAGGAGGGCAAGGAGGCGGTGCGGCGCCTCGTCGCCACCGCCGACATCCTGGTCGAGAATTTCCGTCCCGGCGTGATGCGCCGCCTGCGGCTCGATTACGACACGCTGCGCCCATTCAATCCGAGGCTGATCTACTGCTCCATCTCGGGCTACGGCCAGACCGGCCCGTCAGCGGAGTTGCCGGCCTACGCGCCGGTGATCCACGCGGCCTCCGGCTACGACATGGCGCATCTTGCCTACCAGCCCGGCCGCAACCGTCCCGATTATTGCGGCATCTATCATGCCGACGTCGTCACCGGCACCTATGGTTTCGGAGCGATTGCGTCGGCGCTGTACCAGCGCACAGTCACGGGCCTCGGCCAGCACATCGACGTCTCCATGCTGGAGTCGATGCTGACGCTCACGGTGATAGAGCTGCAGAACTCGCAATTCGAGGTGAAGCCGCCGCCGCGTCCGATGTTCGGTCCGACCGAGACCGCCGACGGCTACGTCATGATCACCATCGCGAGCGAGAAGACCTTTCAGAGTCTGATGAAGGTGATCGACCGGCCTGACTGGATCTCCGACCCGCGCTTCTGCGCCTATGGCGTGCGACGCAACAACTGGGCTGACCTGATGGACGGCGTCGAAGCCTGGTCGCGGCAGATCACGACGGAGCAATGTCTCGCAGAGCTCGGTGCCGAGGGCGTGCCGGCTTCGGCCTATCGCACCGTCGCCGAGGCATTGTGCGATCCGCAGCTCACGCACCGCCAGGCGCTGTCGGACGTGGAAGACGAAGGTGGCTCCTTCCAGGTGCTCAATCTGCCGTTCCGGATGTCGGGCGCGGACACGACGCCCGGCAAGCGCATCGCAGCGCTCGGCGAGTACACGCGTGAGCTTTGCGCGGAAGCGGGCCTCGGCGATGACGCGCTAATTCCGTCAGGCAAAACGGCTGCGCAACAATAAGCACTGCGGCGTTTGATCTCGCGCGCGTTCCTCTTGCCGTGGCGAGCGATTCTCGCCAATCTCGCCTGAAGTCATCAAGGATCCGGAACATACCGGACGAGAGGTTTTGGGAGAGAACAATGACGCACGCAGTTGCCGCGGCGCGCAGGCTTGCGCCGATTTTCCTTGTCACGGCATTTGCCATTGTTCCGCTGGTGCAGCCCGCGCAGGCGCAAAAATCCGGAGGCAGCATCACCGTCGGCCAGGAGCTCGATATTCCCGGCTTCGATCCGCTCAAGGTCGGTGTCTACGACACCTCCGCCGAAACCGCCGCGGCCGCGATCTTCGACACGCTGATTACTCTCGACGACAAGGGGCAGGCGGCGCCGAAGCTCGCATTGTCCTGGACGCATTCCGACGACTACAAGACGTGGACCTTCAAATTGCGCGAAGGTGTGAAGTTCCAAGATGGCACGCCGTTCAACGCCGAAGCGGTGAAGGCCAATTTCGATCGGCAGAAGGATCCCGCCAACAAGTGCCGGTGTGCGTTCTACATTGCCTATGTCCATGACGTGCAGGCGGTGGACGAATATACCGTCGTCTATCATCTCAACGATCCGCAGGTGAATCAGCCGGCGCTGATGGCGGTCCAGAGCTCGAACAATGTCGTGCATTCGCCGACCGCCTGGAAAACCAAGGGCGACTATTACAGCCGCAATCCCGTCGGCACCGGCCCCTACATCCTGAAGTCATGGACCGCCGGCGATCGCATGGTGCTGGAGAAGAATCCCGACTACTGGAACAAGGGCCATCCCTATCTCGACCGCATCACCTTAAAGCCGTTGCCGGATGCGCAGTCGCGCTTTGCCAGCCTGCAATCGGGCGAGGCCGACATCATATGGGATGACGAGTACGATCCGGACAACATCCAGAAGGCGCAGAAGGACCCGAAGCTCGCCGTGCACGCCTACACCGGCTCCGGCGCACAGGTCTATGCCTTCAACACCAAGACGCCGCCATTCGACGACGTCCGCGTGCGGCAGGCCCTCGTGATGGCGATCGACCGCAAGAAGATGTCGCAGGCGATCACCAATGGGCTCGCCAAGCCTGCGTCCAATCCCTACGGCGAAGGCTCATGGGTCAAGTGCAAGGACGATGGTGCGTTGCCGCTCGACCCTGCGAAGGCCAAGGCGTTGCTCCAGGACTACGGCAAGCCCGTCGAATTCAAGACGATCGTCACGGCGACGCCGCGCGGGCGAACGATCGGCCAAGTCCTCCAGCAATTCTGGAAGAATGTCGGCGCCAACATGGAGCTTGAGCAGGTCGATCAGGCGACGATCGCGCCGCGTGGGTTCCAGCGCCAATTCCAGCTGACGCCGTGGCGCATCATCGACCTCGCCGATCCCGACCCGCAGATGTTCGCCAATTTCCACACCGGCAGTCCGGTCGCGCTCGCCAACTATTCAAACCCGGAGCTCGATAAGCTCCTGGAGCATGCGCGCGTGACCGCCGATGTCGCCGAGCGTACCGAGGACTATTGCGGGATCACCCGTCTGATCAACAAGGAAGCGATCTGGTTCTGGACGTTCCAGAACACCTATTACGCCGTATCGACGGCGAAGCTGAAAGGCCTGCCCAAGATCTACCATGGAGTGATCGACGTCTCCGACACCTGGCTGGACTGAGCGCAAATGCTCGCCTTCGTCATTCGGCGCCTCGTTCATCTCCTGCCGGTGCTGGCTGCCGTCTCGCTGCTCACCTTCCTGATCGCCTCGCTTCTGCCTGGCGATCTCGCCTACGTCATCCTCGGTGACCAGGCGACGCCGGAGAAGGTCGCAGCACTCCGCCACGACATGGGGCTCGATCAGCCACTCTGGTGGCGATACCTGAGCTGGCTCGGCCACGTACTCCAGGGCGATCTCGGCCGCTCCTTCCGCACCGGGCAGACGGTGTTGCAGGCGGTCGCCGAGCGGGTGCCGGTGTCGATCGAGCTGATGCTGCTCGCCGAATTTCTGGGACTGTTGATCGGTGTGCCGCTCGCGATCGCCTGCGCCGCGCGCGCCGGCGGCCCGTTCGACCGCTTCATGACCGGCGGCGCGTTCGCTATGCTGTCGGTGCCGTCGTTCCTGTCGGCGATCCTCCTGATCTACCTGTTCGCGGTGGAGCTGCACTGGCTGCCGGCGACTGGCTACGTGCCCTTCACCGAGGACCCGGTCGCCAATCTGCGCTTCTTCGTCCTGCCGGCGCTGACGCTGGCGCTCGCGGAATGGCCGGGCATCATGCGCGTGCTGCGCTCCGACATGATCGCCACCTTGCAGGAGGACTACATCGCGCTAGCCAAGGCCAAAGGCCTGAAGCCCTCGCGCATCCTGTTCGTGCATGCGCTGAAACCCTCGTCGCTGACGCTGGTGACCGTGACCGGCATCAATATCGGCCGCCTGATCGGCGGCACGCTGATCGTGGAATCGATCTTTGCGCTGCCGGGCCTCGGCCGGCTCCTGGTCGGCGCGATCTATACCCGCGATCTCATCATCCTCCAGGGCGTGGTGCTGCTGGTCGCGTCCGGTTTCGTCATCGTGAACTTCATCGTCGACATGCTCTATGCCGTCCTCGATCCCAGGATCCGCCATGGCCACGCTTGAGCTCTCGCTTCAGGAAGAGGCGGCGCCGGAGCCGGTGCGCCGCAGGCGCCGGCTCGGCCTGTTGTTCTGGATGGCGATCGCCTGGCTCGCCGTGGTCTTTGCGCTCGCGATTCTGGCGCCGCTGCTGCCGCTGCAAAGCCCGACCGACATGGACATGCTGGAGCGCAGAGCCGCGTTCTCGGCCGAGCACTGGTTCGGCACCGATGGCCTCGGCCGCGACGAGCTCGCGCGCCTGGTCTTCGGCGCGCGCGTATCGCTGACGGTCGGGCTGTTTGCGCCGATGGTCGGCCTCGCCGTCGGCGGCGGGCTCGGCCTGCTCGCCGGTTACTTCCGCGGCCGCTTCGAGACGCTGGTGGTCGGTAGCATGGACGTGCTGCTCGCCTTTCCGCCGCTGGTCTTCGCGCTCGCAGTGATCGCCTATCTCGGCCAGTCGATCCCCAATCTCACCTTCATCCTGGGTGTACTCGGCATTCCCGCTTTCATGAGGGTGGCGCGTGCGTCCACGCTGACGCTGGCGCGGCGTGAATTCGTGATCGCGGCCGAGGCTCTCGGCGCCACGCATGCGCGCATCCTGCTGCGCGAGCTGTTGCCGAACGTCGTTCTGCCGCTGCTCGCGTTCTTCCTGCTCGCTGTCGCCGTAACCATCGTCGTCGAGGGTGCGCTGTCGTTTCTGGGATTAGGCGTGCCGCCGCCGATGGCGAGCTGGGGCAGCATGATCGGGGAGGGGCGCGAAAGCCTCGATATCGCGCCGCGGCTCGCCTTCCTGCCGGCAACCGCGCTGTTCCTCACGGTGCTGGCCTTCAACCTGATCGGCGACACCTTGCGGGCACTCACCGACCCGCGTCAGGGGGCGTTATGAGCGCGCCGTTGCTTTCCATCGAGGACGTCGCGGTCGAGCTGCCTACACCGCGTGGCAATCTGCGTGCGGTGGACCATGTCGATCTTGCGCTGGAGGCGGGCCGCACGCTCGGCATCGTTGGCGAGTCCGGCTGCGGCAAGACCATGCTGTCGCGCGCCATCCTTCAGCTTCTGCCGAAGAAGGCGAAGCTTACCGGACGCGTCATGTTCGACGGCCAGGATCTGGTGCGGCTTGATGCGGAGAGCCTGCGGCGGCTACGTGGGCGCGACCTGGCTGTCGTGTTTCAGGATCCGATGACCTCCCTCAACCCTGTGCTGACCATCGGCACGCAATTGATGGAGACGATCCAGGAGCACCTCGAGCTCGACGCGCCGGCCGCGCGAAAGCGCAGCATCGAGCTGCTCGCGGCCGTCGGCATCCCCGCGCCGGAGCAGCGCCTTGCGCAGTATCCGCATCAATGCTCCGGCGGCATGCGCCAGCGCATCGCGATTGCCATCGCGCTGTCCTGCGAGCCAAAACTCCTGATCGCGGACGAGCCGACCACGGCGCTGGACGTGACCATCCAGGCGCAGATCCTCGATCTCCTGGCGCGCGAGCAGCGCCGTCGCCACATGGCGATGATCCTGATCACCCATGATCTCGGTGTCGTCGCCGGCCGCGCCGACGAGGTCGCGGTGATGTATGCGGGCAGGGTGGTCGAGCGCGCGCCGACGCCAGCGCTCTTCAAGCGGATGCACATGCCCTATACCGAGGCGCTGCTGGCCGCGATCCCGAAGCTCGAGACCGCGCCGCATACGCCGCTTCCGGCGATCTCGGGCCGCCCGCCCGATCCGACCCGACCCCTGCAAGGCTGCTCCTTCGCGCCCCGCTGCCGCTATGCCGCCGGCCGCTGCCATCAGGCGAAGCCGGAACTGACAGGCGCTGAAGTGCCCGGGCACCTCTACGCCTGCTTCCATCCGATCCAGATGGCCGAAGGTCTTGACGCATGATGCAGGTCGCCGCCCGCGCGAAGTCCGACGAGCCGCTGTTGAAGGTGGACAATCTGGTCGTTGAATATGGCCTCGGCAACAAGATTGTGCACGCGGTCTCTGGCGTCAGCCTGGACGTCGCGCGCGGCGAGACGCTGGGGCTGGTCGGCGAGTCCGGCTGCGGAAAGTCGACGCTCGGGCGCGCGGTGCTGCAACTGCGCCGCGCAACGTCCGGTCGTGTGCTGTTCGACGGCGAGGACCTGACGGCCATGCAGGGCGAGCCGCTGCGCAAAATGCGGCGCCGCGTCCAGCTCATCTTCCAGGATCCGATCGCCTCGCTCAATCCGCGCCGGCGCATCGGCGACATCGTCGCAGAGCCCCTGATCATCGCCGGCATCAAGGATGCGGAGAAGCGCAAGCAGCTCGTCCACGAGGTCCTGAGCGCGGTCGGCCTCGATCCCGATCTCGTGGTCGGCCGCTTGCCGCATGAGTTCTCCGGTGGCCAGTGCCAGCGCATCTCGATCGCGCGGTCGCTGGTGCTCAATCCCGAATTCATCGTCTGCGACGAGCCGGTCTCGGCGCTCGACGTGTCGATCCGCGCGCAGATCCTCAATCTGCTGGAGGAGATGAAGGCGCGGTTCGGCCTCACGCTGCTGTTCATCGCGCATGATCTGGCGGTGGTCAAAGCCGTCAGCGACCGCGTCGCAGTGATGTATCTCGGACGGCTCTGCGAGGTCGGGCCATCAGAGCAATTGTTCGCGAAGCCCGCGCATCCCTACACGGCGCTGCTGCTCGAGGCCATTCCGGTCCCCCATCCCGACGTGCGGCCCGCCGAGAGTGTCGCCACGGGCGAGCCCCCTTCGCCGATCGCGCCGCCGTCCGGCTGCCGCTTTCGCACCCGCTGTCGACGCGCGGATCAGCAATGCGCAGCGCAGATGCCAGAGCTGCGCGAAGTCGCGCCGGGCCAGCTCGCGGCTTGCCATCATCCGCTGACGTAACCCGGGACAGCGCCGTTTGTTTTGCGCCGCAGGACGTGGCAAGGTTGCGCTTGAAAACAAGAATTGAGCGGGAGAGACGCCATGAAGAGCTTCAAGGTCGCGGATTTCAAAGCGCCGCTGAAGGAATTCGATGAGCCGACACCGCAGCCCTCGGGCACGCAGGTGCTGATCAAGGTAAAGGCGGCCGGCGTCTGCCATAGCGACCTGCACATCTGGGAAGGCGGCTATGATCTCGGCCATGGACGCAAGCCGCTCTCGTTGAAGGACCGCGGCATCGCGCTGCCCCTGACGATGGGCCATGAGACGGTCGGAGAGATCCTGGCCTTTGGTCCCGACGTGAAACCGTCGGACCAGGGCGACCTGAACAAGGGCGACGTTGGTCTCGTCTATCCCTGGATCGGGTGCGGCAAATGCGCGACGTGTCTGGCCGGCGACGAGAACATGTGCCTGACGCCGCGCTCGCTCGGCGTCTATTGCGACGGCGGCTATTCCGATCACATGCTGGTGCCGCATCCGCGCTATTTGCTCAATCTCAGGGGGTTAGATCCTGCCACCTCTGCGCCCTACGCCTGCTCCGGCGTCACCACCTACAGCGCGCTGAAAAAGGTCGAGCAGCATTTCGACACGCCGATCGTGATGTTCGGCGCCGGCGGCCTCGGCCTGATGGCGCTGTCGCTGCTCAAGGCCATGGGCGGCAAGGGCGCGATCATGGTCGATATCGATGCCAAGAAGCGCGAGGCGGCCGAGAAGGCCGGCGCCCTCGCCACCGTCGATCCCAAAGCGCCGGATGCGCTGGAGCAGCTCGCCAGGAGGGCGGGCGGCCCGATCCGCGCGGTGGTCGATCTCGTCGGCAACGCGGCGACAACGCAGCTCGGCTTTGACTGCCTGACCAAGGGCGGCAAGCTCGTCATCGTCGGCCTGTTCGGTGGCGGCGCCACCTGGGCGCTGCCGCTGATCCCGATCAAGGCGGTGACGATTCAGGGCAGCTATGTCGGCAATTTGCGCGAGACCCAGGAATTGCTCGACCTTGTTCGGTCAAAGAAGGTGCCGCCGATCCCGGTGACGCCATTGCCGCTCAACAAGGCCAACGACGCGCTCGTGCAATTGCAGCAGGGCGCGGTGGTTGGACGCACAGTGCTGACGCCGTAGTGAACGCTCGTCCTTCGTCATTGCGAGCCAACGGAGCCGCGTCGAGGGCGGCCCGATGACAGGCTCCGCGAAGCAATCCAGACTGCCTCCGCGGATGCATTTCTGGATTGCTTCGCTTCGCTCGCAATGACAGTGTGGCTCCGGTCTTTGCTCAGGAAATCCCATGTCCGCAAATAACGCGTTCCACATTGCCGTGCTCGCCGGTGACGGCATCGGTCCCGAAGTCATGGCACCGGCGCTGGAGGTGCTGCGCAAGGTCGGCGAGAAGGCAGGGCTCGGCTTCCGCTTCACCGAGGCGCCGGCCGGCGCCAACAATTATCTCGCCACCGGCAAGTCGATGCCTGATACCACGATCAAGCTGTGCGAGGAGGCCGATGCGATCCTGCTCGGCGCCTGCGGGCTGCCGTCGGTGCGCTATCCCGACAATACCGAGATCATGCCTCAGGTCGAGCTGCGCTTTCACTTCGATCTCTATGCCGGCGTGCGCCCGGCGCGCCTCATCCCGGGCGTGCCGAGCCCGATCGTCGGTGCCGATGCGCGCGGCATCGATCTCGTCGTGATCCGCGAGTCCACCGAGGGCCTGTTTGCGTCGATGGGAAAGGGCATCGTCACGCATGAGGACGCACGCGAAACGCTGGTCATTACGCGCAAGACGTCAGAGCGTCTGTTCGAATTCTCCTTCCGTCTGGCCGAGCGGCGCAAGTCGCGGGGTAAGCCGGGCGCGCTCACCTGCGTCGACAAGGCGAATGTGTTCAAGGCCTTTGCCTTCTTCCGCGACATGTTCGACGAGGCGGCGAAGCACCACCCCGCGGTGAAGGCGGATCGCCTCTATGTCGATGCCTGCTCGGCGATGCTGGTGAAGCGACCCTGGGATTTCGACGTCATGGTGATGGAGAACATGTTCGGCGACATCCTCTCCGACCTTACCGCTGGCCTGATCGGTGGCATGGGAATGGCGCCGTCGGCCGACATTGGCGATCGCTACGCCGTGTTCCAGCCCTGCCACGGCACAGCGCCGGATATCATGGGGCAGGGCAAGGCCAATCCCACCGGCATGATCCTGTCGGCCGCGATGATGCTCGACTGGCTGGCCGACAAGCACGGCGTGGAAAGTGCCGCGGAGGCCGGCGAACAAATCGAGCGCGCGGTGGATCAGGTCTATGCCGGCGGCATCGAGCCGATGGAGTTTGGCGGCAGCAACGGCACCGCAGACATCGCGAAAGCGGTGCTTGCCGCGCTCTAGGCTTTTGTATCCAGAATTGTGTCCTGTGATGTCCGCTTGTTCGCGGACAGCGGCTTATTAGCCGATGTCGCTGGAGGTCGCCGAAGGGGTCACGCGCGGACATCCGGGATCACTCAATTCTGGTTCCGATTTACTCTCGGGAGCCGACGCCTCAGCATTGCTTTGGTCAGGGCCCAGAAGGCGACCTCTGGAGCTGCATCGCGGACGCTCGTTTAGATCAGCGAATGCAAAGCTCTGACTGCGGCCTCGCGGCTCTCCACAGGAACAAACAAATTTACCGAATGGGGGGACAGAACATATTTGTCGACGATGATTCCGTGCTGTTTCAGAATCTGAATCGCCTTAAATGGCAAGGCTGAAGAAACGGCGCCGAAGCAAGTGAGGCTCACCGAGCTTAAGGTCTCACGATGTTTACGCAAGTCGTTGCTCCGCTCGAGCGTGCGCAGCAGAGTGTCGAGAGACTCCGAATCGCTAGAAAGCATAATGCGCGTTTTTCCGGCGGCGAAAGCAGAGGCGAGGAGTTGTGGCCAGGACAAGTCGTGTTCTTTGAGATGCTGCGCGAATTTCTCAAAGCCCTGATTGAGATCCGTCGAATCGATCTCTACATGTTCAATGCGCGCCAACGAGTTGACCGCCAGGGCTTTTCCTGTTTCCATTCCGACGACCTCTTTGATCACTTGCGTGCTGTATTCGGCGCCGCCCCATTTCTTGAGACTCAAGACCACGTTTTGGCTTTGTGCCAGCTCCACGCTACGAAAATGCAAAACTTTGGCGCCCCAAAAGCACATTTCGGATAGACACGCGAAATCCAGCCGACGCAATGGCTCTGCATTCGGCACGATGCGCGGATCGGCCGAGCAAACTCCATCGACCTCCTTGATGATTTCGCAGCACTCGGCCTTCAGCGCCGCGGCCATGGCGACCGCAGTGGTGTCACTGCCGCCGCGACCCAACGTGGTGATTTCTTTTGTCACCGGGTTCACGCCCTGAAAGCCCGCCAAAACCACGATTCGTCCGCGACCAAGTTCGTCGAGCACGCGAGTGGGCCGCACATCCAAAATGCGCGCGGACGAATGGGAGTCGTCGGTCATCACTCCGGCCTGACTGCCGGTAAAGCTGATGGCCGGCACACCAAGGTCGGACAGTGCCATGCTCATCAAGGACATGCTGATGCGCTCGCCGGTCGTCAGCAACATATCCAGTTCACGGCGGTTGGGATGCGGGCTTACCTGATAAGCCATCCTGACCAGGTCGTCGGTGGCCTTACCCATCGCTGAAACGATCGCCACGACGCGATAACCACGGCTGCGCAAATCTGCCAGACTACCTGCCACCGCACGGATCTTTGCCGGTGTTTCAAGACAAACGCCGCCGAATTTTTGCACGATGATGGGATTGTTGAGCATGCCGGTTGCAGACAATAACGTGGCAGGACGCCGACGGGTAATCCAGGCTTCTCACCGGATCATAGCACATCTCGATTGGCAGGAGAGCACTGCCCTGCGGCGACGTAGTCAAATGCACGGTTCGGAAAAGCCGCTGAGCTGCTGCCGGCGCACACGCGCCGCATCGCCTGAGGTTAGGTTCAAGAATTGGGCCAAACGGACCGTTTTCCTACGTCGGCTCCTGGAGCAACATCGAGAACGTTCATGACGGCGGGACCTGATCCCTATCGCGCCCAATAGGAACGATCTTCTTCCTCTGCCGTTACGGCGGCGAGGAGGAGTGCCAATGGATGACGACAAGAAGCTGCCGAGCGAGCAAGAGAATACAGAGCGCACAGACGAAGCGCGGAAGATCGTGGAAGAATACGCCGAATCGCAACGTCTGATCGCGGAAAGGCTCCGCAAGAAGATGAACTAGGACAGTCGCCTTAGGCGGGGGTCAACAAGGAAAAGGGGCCCGTTAGGCCCCTCTGTCGATCACCAGCGGCGCCAGTGACGGTGACCCCAGCCCCACGGGCGAGGTCCGAAGCGGCGCGGACCATAGAAGCCGTAGGCGCCATAATAGTTCGGTCGCCAGAAGCAGCGGCCCCAGGGGTTACAGACCCAGCGCACCTGATCGACATTGGCAGCCGGGCCGCTGGCGATACGATCGGCCGGCGGAATGCCATTTGGCATTGCCGCCAGAGCCTGCCCCGACGCGAGCGCAACACCGCCCATGGCCGCCAGGCCAAGCACAGCAAATCTGAGTTTCATCACAATCTCCCTCGTTGGTGCCGAGAGAACCGTCGCGCGATTAGTTGGTTGCAATGTGCGCACAGGTCCGGGAGGAATTTAATCTTCCTGAATATCGGTTCACGTCATCTGACGTGCGAGCGGTTCCAAATCGCGATGCTCTTCACATCGTCATTGCGAGCGTAGCGAAGCAATCCAGAATCTTCCCGCGGAAGCAGCCTGGATTGCTTCGCTGCGCTCGCAATGACGGAGGTTGGAGGGCGAGCGCGAGTCCAACTCGCTCCAGGTGGGCGGCGGCTCCGACCAGAGAGGCAGTCGTCACCGCCCCCGGAACTGCGGCTTGCGCTTTTCCATGAAGGCCTGCCGGCCCTCACGAAAATCTTCGCTGTCCATGCAGGCGGTGCCGATGGCCTTGATCGCGTCCATGTCGCGCTGGCTCTCGTCCTTCAGCACCTGGGAAATGGTGATCTTAGCGGCCTTGATTGCGAGCGGCGCATTCTCGGAAATTGTCTTGGCGATCGCCATGGTCTCGCCCCAGAGCTCATCGTCGGGGATCACGCGTTCTACGAGCCCGATCCGCAGCGCTTCTGCCGCATCGATCCGCATGCCCGTGTACATCAGCAGCCGCGCCCAGGAAGGTCCGACTAGCGAGACCAGGTGGCGCAGGCCGTCATAGCCATAGGCGATGCCGAGCCTTGCCGCGGGGATTCCGAACTGGCTGCTCGCTGCGGCGATGCGGATATCGGCGAGCATTGCGACCTGCATGCCGCCGCCGAGGCAAAAGCCCTGGATGCAGGCGATCGTCGGCTTGGGGTAGTCTGCGAGCAGCGCCCGCTGCGCGGCGCTGCGCTTCGCGTAGTCTTCGGAGGCTGCCGCGTTGTGGCGCTGCTTCTCGAACTGGCTGATATCGGCGCCCGACACGAAAGCCTTGCCGCCGGCGCCGCGCAGGATCACCACGCGCACCGCGTCATCGTCGCGCAAGCTCGTCAGCGCCTCGCCAAATCCCTCCCACATCTCGAGCGACATCGCATTGCGCTTGTCGGGATTGTTGAAGATGATCACGCCGACGCCGTCGGTGGACGATTTTAGGATCTTGCCGTCGGCGTAGGACGTGTCAGTCGTGTTGGACGTATCCGGCATCGCTCACCCGCTTGTCGTTGGCGGGAGCAATGTGCGGCAGGCGCTGTGGCAAGGTCAACCGTCGCGGGCCCAGTCTTGGACAGGCCACGGTTGTCTTTTCGTGGATTGCGCGATGATCGACTATTGCCCCTGACTTGCCCGACGTGTCAAGCGCATTTCGCTAAATCCGTAGTCGATCGGCAGTCGTCTCGGCTACTTTGCATGGGGTTGTTTTTCAGATTTTGGTTCGAGCGGCCATACCGCGCCTACTGCGCCATATGCGCGGTCAGCGGGTGGTTGGCGGCAATGCCGAAGAACGCAGCCTCCTCGGCGGTCGCCTCCAGCAATTGCTCGTCCTGGTTATAGACGTCGTTGCGGAACTGGATGGTCTGGTCCTTGGTCATCCATGCCGTGAGATAGATCCAGGCCACTGGCACCTTCTTGGCCATTGTGACTTCCAGGTGTTGCCCGGTGGCAATCTCGGCGTCGATCGCGGCGCGGTTCCACTTCGGCTGGTCCTTGAGCAGCCAGGCCGCGAGATCGCGGACATTGTCGACGCGCGAGCAACCGTGGGAATCGAAGCGATAGTCGTCGCTGAACAGATTGCGCTGGTTGGTGTCGTGCATGTAGACCGAATAGGAGTTCGGCATGTCGATCTTGACCGCGCCGAGCGCGTTGAACGTGCCGTTCTGCTGGCGCACGGTGAAGTTCGGCGTGTGCGTGCCCGACCAGTCGACCGAATGCGGATCGATCGGATTGTCGTGGCCGTCGAGCACCTCCATATGCATGCGCGACAAATAGGTCGGATCTTTCCGCATATGCGCGGAGATTTCGGTCTTGGCGATCGAGGAGGGCACGGTCCAGGTCGGATTGAGGACGACGCCGGTGATCTCGGCCGTCAGCGTCGGCGACGGCTTCTCGGTCTTGCCGACGATCACACGATAGCGCCGCACCACGACGTCGTTCTCGACTGCCTCGGCAAAGGCCGCGGGGATGTTGACCACGACATAGCGTTGCCCGAAGCCGAAGTTGGTGTTCTGGAGCCGCTCCAGCGACGCCTCGAGCTGCCGGATGCGCTTTTGCACCGAGACGTTCATGGCCGCGATCGTGCGCGGTGTCATCGTGCCGGTCGATGCCAGACCATGGCGCGCCTGGAAGCGCTTCACGGCCTCAGTCAGATCCTGGTCGAAGGCGCCGCTTGCCTTGTCGTCGGCGAGGTCGCCGGAGGCGATCAGGCGCTTGCGCAGCAGCTCGTCATTGGGCCCCTGCGTGCCAGCTGCGAACTTCGCATCCGCTGGAAGCGTCGGCCAGCCGCCGCGCACGGCGAGGTCGGAGTAGCTCAGCGCGGCGTCCTTGATCCGCTGGGCCGAACCTTCGTCGAAGGTCGGCTCATGCGACAGCGCAAGCGCGGCGGCTGAGCGTGACTCCGGGGTCGAGGCAGGCGTTGTAGCGGCCTTCGGCGCCGCCGTGTGGGCCGGATTGGCCGTCGCGGGCGTCGTGCCGGCCGGCGCTCCGGCAGCGGGCCTTGCGGGGCCGGCCTGGCCGGTGGTTTCGGTTTGCGCAAGAGCCGACGCGCTCGCGAACAGGCCAACCGCAACGATCATCGCTTGGCGCTTCAACATGTCTCTGATCTTCCCCTTGGAAAGTCGAGGCCCGGACGGGCGCTCGCGTGATGGTCTTGCAATAGTGCCGCGGGCGCGGCTTTCGGCGATTCGCGAGGCGGCGGCAGGCTAGGGCATGGGGATTGCGGTCCGATTAAACGCAGGCGTCCCGGCCCATCCCCCTTCGATTTGGTCGTTCGACGGCTCGGATCGGTTCGTGAAAAACGCGCCGGAAACGGACGAAAAGCAGCAAGGGGACCCGTTCAGAAGGAGGCCCCAAAAAAGCAAAAGCCGCGCGTCCGGCGCGCGGCGAAGTCCCGTCCAATCCAGCCGCGCCCCCGCGACGCGGCGGATTGAACATCAAGTCCGATGGACGGCCGACTGCCCAGCCGTCGATCGCTCAGCTTTCGTTCGCCGCGATCGATTCCATCAGCGAGACGAGCTGACGCTGCACCGTCTGGTCCTTGATCTTGCTGTAGGCGCGCAGCAGCCGGAGGCTGAAGGCGCTGTCGAGGAACAGAAGGCTCTCGACTTCGCGCGCCTTGTTGTCGCCGTCATAGAAGAAGGTGACGGGCACGTCGAGCGCCGAAGCGATCTGCTGCAGACGGGCCGCGCCGACACGATTGACGCCCTTTTCATACTTCTGGACCTGCTGGAAGCTGACGCCCAGCTTCTCGCCAAGCTCAGCCTGCGAGATTTTCATCTCGACGCGCCGCAACCTGATCCGTTTGCCAAGCTCAATGTCCGGCTTGCCGGCACTGCGCTGCTTCATTCTCTTCGCCGCTGTTTTCATACTTTTTCTCACCGTTCTTCGGTTGAAAATCCCCCGAAGAGTTGGGTCAGGGGTTCGCCCATGTACACTTCCTTGAATTCGCGCGGATGCACGAATTCATCCTTGAACCACGGGAAGCGAGCCGGATTGAAGGCTTCGATCAGCCAGTCAATCATGTGCCGCACCCTTGGAATCCGGCCGCTACCTGGATGGTAGGACAACCAGATATCCAGCGGTCGGTTCAACGCGACCTCCAGTGGTATCAACTTCCCGCCGAGCGCGATGGCATAGCTCGGGAATACGCCGATTCCGGCACCGTTCGCGACAGCCCAGTAGTTGGCGCTTGAGACGTTGGTCTTCATGACCAGAAGGTCACGCTCCGCAACGCCCGGGAAGAAGCTCTCGAATGTTTCCTTGGCCGCGATCTGGTCGGCGAATTGCAGCACCAGGCGGTGCTTGATCAATTCGTGAGCCGTGCGCGGCGCGCCATGTTTCTGAATGTATCTTTCGGCCGCCCAGAACATCAGGTGCATGCGGCCGAGCCGCACCAGCTTGATGTCGAGCGCTGAGGGGCGCGACAGATGGATGGCGACGTCGGCCTCGTGCCGGGAGACATCGGCCGAGCGCATCGCGCAGTGCAGGTCGACGAGGATGTTGGGATAGCTCTGCTGGAATTCGACCAGCCGCGGCGCCAGCCAGAAGGTGCCGAGTCCCTCGGTGACCGCGACCCGAACCTCGCCGGACGTGCCGGCGAGCGTGTCGCTGGCGCGCAGCACGTCGAAGGTCGCGGCCTCCATCCGCTCTACGGCCGAGACCACCATCGCTCCTTCGTCGGTCAAACGGGTGCCGTGCACGTCCCGGGTGAACAGGGTGGCGCCGATCTGGCGCTCGAAATCGTCGATCTTCCGACGGACGGCATTGATGGAGAGCGAAAGGCGCTCGGCCGCTGAGCGGAAGCTGCCGCAACGTACGACCTCAAGGAATATCCTGGCCGCATCCCAATCCGAGAGGCCGCCGAGGAGTGCTTTCTGGCGTTCTTCCAGAGGAACGCCCCTTTCCGCCATGAGGTGCATACAAGTCCTTTCAGCTGGCTAAACTGGCAGAATCTTGGGCAAACCACAACCACGGCGGGTTGCGGGGGTGGCGAGTTTTTAACGCCATACTTACCGTGTCGTGGGAGGTATTGGAGTGCGCCAGGGGCTGGGAATCGGGCAGTCGATCGTCCGGATGAGGGGTGTCGCGTGCGTTCAGTTGCGAGCCTTGAGAACACTGCGTGGATATCGGGCTCTCCGAAATCGGAGGGCATGGGTCGCAAGTCCGGCTTGGCGCCCGTCTTTCGATTGTCCCTCGCAGAACCAACATTGCCGAAAAATCCAATTATGCTGACGCGCCGTGCTCTGGCGGTCACGCATAGCTTTTCTTGCAAGGGAACTGCGATTTTCGGGCCCGGACGCGCTGAAATCGTGTTCGAAGGCTTGGATTCGTCGTGCTATCTTCGCCCGCAACTAGGGGCCGCGGGGATCGTTGCCATTCATTCTCACAGGTTGAACTAACGAAAGAACTCCGGTGTCGCATTCAGATGAACAATTGCAGTCGGTGCTCGAAACGCTCGAGGAGTGCCGTCGGGTTCTCGGTGAGAACCAGGTCCGCGAGACGGTCGATTTGCTCTCGATCGCAATTCTCGATTTGCGGATGAAACTCAAAGGCGTCGACAATACCGAGCTTCGGGCGTTGTGCGACGAAATGCTGCGGGGCGCTGCCAGCGAATCCGCCTCCCGTTCCAAGCAGACGCAGGACCAGCCCCGGCGTCCGCTGCTCCGCGTGGTGAAATAACCGCGCCGCCATCTCTCGCATCCGCGAGATTTGTGCGTGTCCCGATGCCGCATCTGTGATCACAGGCGGCATCGGGAGGAGCCTTGGTTTCCCCCACCTCTGTTGCGCATTGCCCTGCATCGGTTACACCAAAGGCTGTTAGGCCCAAATTCCGGCGCGCTTCCCCTTGCGCGCGGTGCGGGCCTTGAGATGGCCCCGACTGCATCATGCAAAATGTTTCGATCACGGCGGCGCTGCTTGCCGGCCTCGTCAGCTTCCTCTCGCCCTGCGTTCTGCCCCTGGTTCCGCCCTATCTGATCTATCTGACCGGCGCCACGATCGAGCACGTCGAGAGTAACGAGCAGCCGTCCGCCTCCAGGCGCGCGGTCATGATGTCGGCGCTGCTGTTCGTGCTTGGCTTCTCGACCATCTTCATTGCGCTGGGCGCCAGCGCCTCCCTCATCGGCAGCGTGATCCGCGCCTGGTCGGCCGAGCTCTCGATCCTCGCCGGCGTCGTCATCATCGTGATGGGCCTGCACTTCCTCGGTTTGACGCGCATCAGCCTGTTGATGCGGGAAGGGCGGCTGCCGATCCCCAAGCCGGTCGGCCTGTGGGGCGCCTATATCATGGGGCTTGCCTTCGCCTTCGGCTGGACGCCGTGCATCGGGCCGATCCTCGCTGCGATCCTCTCGATCGCCGCTGCGGAGGCGACGGTGACCAAGGGAGCCGGCCTGCTAGCGGTCTATTCCGCGGGGCTCGGCATTCCCTTCCTGATTGCAGCACTCCTGATCGAGCAGTTCTCGGCGCTGTTCGCGCGCCTGAAGGGCCATCTCGTCAACGTCGAGCGTGCCATGGGCGTGCTGATGGTGATCACCGGAATTTTCTTTCTCACCGGAGCGATCAGCAACATGAGCATCTGGCTGCTCGAGACCTTTCCGGTGCTCCAGAGCATCGGCTAGGACCGGTCGCTACCGCGGCCCGTCCAGCGCGCAGCTAATCGTGTAGACGACGCCGCGCGGCAGGAAGTCCACCGTCGCTTCGCCGCCGAGCTGATCGCGTGCGCTGCGCTCGATCAGGCGGGAGCCGAAGCCGCGTTGCACGGGAGCCGACACAGGCGGACCGCCGCGCTCGGTCCAGATCAGCCGCAGCCGCGGCTTGGGCATAACCGCGGTGACCTCCCAGTCCAGCGCAACCGTTCCGGTCTCGTTGGACAGCGCGCCGTACTTGGCGGCATTGGTCGCCATCTCGTGCACGATCATCGACAGCACGACGGCGAGGCGCGGCGACAGCGGCACCGCTGGTCCGTTCATCCGGATGCGGTCCGGATTGTTCAGCAAGAACGGGTCCAGTGCGCGGGCAACGACCTCCTTCAGATCGGAGCCCTGCCACTTCTCCTGGCTGAGGAGATTGTGCGCTTCCGCAAGCGCGCCGAGGCGCCCCTCGAACTTGGTGCGCTCGTCGCGGCTTGCGCTGCGGAACGACTGCACCGCGATCGCCTGCATCAAGGCGAGGGTATTCTTGACGCGATGGTTGAGCTCTTCAATGAGCAAATTATGCAACATTTCGCCGCGCGCGATGGTGGCGGCCATCCGCAGGGCAAAGCCAAGCCCCGTCAGGAGCAGCACGCCGCCGATCAGGCTCGTGATCGCGATGTTGCGCCAGAGCGGCGCGACCAGCGAGTTCTCGGCAACGCCGGCAGCAACCGTCCAGCCTGTCAGCCGCGACCGCGTATAGGCAGCACTGAGCGCAACGTTGTCGAGCGAGACCGCCGACAAGGACGCCTCGCCCTTGCGGAACATCTCGTCATAGAGCGACGACGTGGCGCGCTTGCCGAACGTGTCGCCCGGATTGGGCGCGCGTGCGAACACGATGCCCTTGCTGTCCAGCAGCGACACCGTCCAGTGTTCATCGGGCCGTTGCTTCTCGACCAGCGTCTGGAAGATGTCGAGCGGCGGGCTGAAGGTGAGAGCGTAGATCACCTCGCCGTCGCGCAGCACGGGGACTTCCACGGTGACGACCTGGCGCTGCTTGATCGCGCCGCGGAACAGGTCGGAATATTGCGGCAACCTGGTTGCGAAGACCTTCTCCACGATTTCGGTGTTGTTGCGCTGTGGCAGGTCCGCGGTGTCCTCTGTGACCGAGGAGAACAACAGCCGTCCCTGGCGGTCCGAGACCAGCACGACGCCATCCTTGCCATACTGGTCGAGAAAGCCTGAGGCGATGCGGCGAAAGCCCTGGAAGTCGCCGCTACGCAGCGCGTCGGTGAGCGCGAGCACCTGCAGGCCCCCGGTCATCCGCTGCACCTCGGCATCGAGCACCAGGCGAATGCTGCGCACCGTTTCCAGCACGCGGCGGTTCGCATCGCTGCGGTCCTGTGCGTAGTTGTAGAAGACGATGCCGACGGCGAAGACGATCAAGGGCAGCATCGTCCCCATGACGAGGAGCGCGAGTCGTACGGGCAGTGTGAACTTTGACAACGCGAGCGCCCTGGTTCCGGCGCGACGCCGCCGGATCATGCAGGAGCATACGGGCAGCCTCCGCGTTACGCCACGGGTTTTCCATTTTGTCGAGAAATCCCGGTCGAGCGATTTTGCACCGCATTCCGCGTCCAGATCGGAGATTGAACTTCGCGCTGCTGAACGTTCACGACGGTTCGTTCATTGCGAAATGATCCCTAGGGAAACATTGGCAAAGGAACGATCTGCCAGTTTTTCCTGTTGTCGAATTGCCGAAACCAAAAGGTTCGGCAATTGGAGGAGAGGAACAATGAAACTGAGGATCGCAACCGCGGCGGTGATGATCGCTGCCTTCGTCGCGCCGGCGTTGGCGGCCGACGGGTTCTACGTCGTCCAGGACGTCAAGACGAAGAAATGCACCGTCGTCGACAAGAAACCGACGGAATCGTCGATGACCGTCGTCGGTCCGGCCGGCACTGTCTACAAGTCGCGCACCGAGGCCGAGACTGGCATGAAGACCGTCAAGGTCTGCACGTCGAACTGAGGGAGGTCACGATGCCACCAGTCTTCATCCTCTGGGCCGTGCCCGCTGTTCTCGTGATCGGTGGCGGTATTTATCTGATTGGTCACATGCACTGAGGCCGACACGTCAGGGCCACGGCGAGAATTCGCCGAGGCCCTTTTCTCGTGACCAGGCAATTCTGCAGATTGCTCTCGGTGATTGCGCAGCGGCGGATGCCGGTGCGTCGGATTTTGCACCGCATTCTGTTTCGTCACTCGCGTGACACCGCGCCACTGTTCAGCCTGCCAAGGGCGTATTAGCCTGCGCTGGATTCCAACCTCGCTGATCGCGGCCAACGAGCCCAGGCCGGGTTTGGGAGCGAGCGCCAATGAAGCATTGGATCCACTGGCTGCCGGGGCTCGACACACTCCGTCGATATGAGGCAGCGTGGCTTCGGCACGATATCTTCGCCGGAATTGTCCTCGCGACAATGCTGGTCCCGGTCGGAATCGCCTACGCCGCGGCATCGGGGTTGCCCGGCATCTATGGTCTGTACGCAACGATCGTGCCGCTACTGGTCTACGCGTTGTTTGGCCCAAGCCGTATTCTCGTCCTTGGCCCGGACTCCGCTCTGGCAGGGGTTATCCTGGGCGTTGTCGCTCCGTTGTCCGGTGGTGATCCCCTGCGGGCCGCGACGCTCGCGGGCATGATGGCGATCGTTTCAGGGATGGTCTGCATTCTGGCGGGTCTCGCGCGCCTGGGCTTTGTGACCGAGCTTCTCTCCAAGCCGATACGCTACGGTTACATGAACGGAATCGCGTTGACCGTATTGATCAGCCAGCTGCCGAAGCTCATGGGCTTCTCGATTGAGAGCGAAGGACCTCTGCGAAGTCTGTTGGCGATCGGCGGCGCAATTCACGAAGGGCGGACAAACTGGGTCGCGTTTGGGATCGGGCTCGGCACGTTGATCGTGATCCTGCTTCTCAGGAACAGCAAGCGGCTCCCGGGCATTCTGATAGCGGTCCTTGGCGCGACGGTTGTCGTCGGCGCGCTGGGTCTCGCAGCGCCTTATGACGTGAAGGTCCTGGGTCCCCTTCCTCAGGGGCTGCCCGGCTTCGTCGTTCCCTGGATCAGCTACGGTGACATGGTCCCTGTGCTGGTCGGAGGTTGCGCAATAGCGCTGATATCATTTGCAGATACCAGCGTGCTTTCACGGGCCTATGCGGCACGATTGGGGACGCCGGTTGACCCTAACCAGGAGTTGGTGGGCCTCGGCGTCGCCAATCTGGCGACCGGCTTTTTTCAGGGGTTCTCGATTAGCAGCAGCAGTTCGCGTACACCCGTTGCGGAAGCCGCCGGTGCGCGCACCCAGCTCACCAGCGTCGTTGGCGCGCTTGCCATCGTCGTGCTCTTGCTGGCGGCGCCAAACCTCCTTCAGCATTTGCCGAGCGCGGCATTGGCCGCTGTGGTGATCACCTCGGCGATCGGCTTGATCGAGGTGGCCGATCTGAAGCGAATCTATCGCATTCAGCGGTGGGAGTTTTGGTTGGCGATCGTCTGCTTTGTCGGTGTGGCAGTGCTCGGGGTAATTCCAGGAATAGGGCTGGCAATCGCGATCGCCATTGCCGAGTTCCTCTGGGACGGTTGGCGCCCGCATTCTGCCGTATTGGGGCGCGCCCACGGCGTCAAAGGCTATCACGACATCACAAGATATCCGGATGCACGCCGAATCCCCGGGCTTGTCCTGTTTCGATGGGATGCGCCTCTGTTCTTTGCCAACGCCGAATTCTTCAAGGAACGCATTCTGCATGCCATAGCGACATCGCCGACGCCCGTACGCTGGCTGGTCGTTGCAGCAGAGCCGGTCACGAGCGTAGACGTCACAGCCTGCGACGTGGTCGCCGAACTCGATGAAGCGCTGCACACGCAGGGGATCGAGCTGTGCTTTGCCGAGCTCAAGGACCCTGTCAAGGACAAGCTGAAGCGATTTGGCTTGTTCGCGCAGCTAGGCGAGAAATACTTCTTCCCAACCATCGGGGTCGCGGTGTCTCATTATCTCGAGATCAACGACGTGGCGTGGGAGGACTGGGAGGACAAGGCCGAGGATGGAGCGAACGGGCCTCCGCGTTGAAGTGCCGAGACCCGCCCAATGGTGCGGTTACAGATTGCTCTCGGTGATCGCCGCGTAGACCATGCTGCGCAGCTCGCGCCGGATCGGATAGGCGCTCGACGGCAGCACCTGCGTCATGAAGATCGTGATCAGCTCCTCGGCGGGGTCGATCCAGAACGAGGTCGTGGCCGCGCCACCCCAATTGTACTCGCCAGGGCTGCCGGCGATCAGCGTCTCTGCCGGCCGCATGGTCACGGCGAAGCCGAGGCCGAAGCCGATGCCATTGTAGGTCGCCTCAGAGAACAGCGAGCGGGACACGTCGGGCAGTGTGCGTCCGCCCGGAATGTGGTTGGTCGTCATCAACGCCAGCGTCTTCGGCCCGATCAGCCTGACACCGCCGAGTTCGCCGCCATTGAGCAGCGCGCGGCAGAAGGTGAGGTAGTCGGCGACTGTTGAGCACAATCCGCCGCCGCCGGAGATGAAGTCTGGGGGCGACAGGAACGAGCTCGTCATCGGGTCGTCCTGGAGCGTCAGGCCCTGGCGGCGTTGGCCGGCATGGAAGGTCATGCCGCCTTGCGGGTCAGCGGAATAGCAGGCCGCGAAGCGATGCGCCTTGGAGGCTGGCACGTGGAAATCGGTGTCGGTCATGCCGAGCGGATCGAGGATGCGCTGCTTCAAGAACTGCTCGAAGGGCACGCCCGAGATCTTGCCGATGAGATAGCCGATCACGTCGGTGGAGACGGAGTAGTTCCAGGCATCGCCAGGCGAGAACTCCAGCGGGATCTTGGTCAGCCCCTCGATCATGGTCTGCAGCGTGCCGGCCTTCTCGACCTCGCCGATCTTCTGCTCGCGATAGGCGGCATCGACATTGGAGCGCTGCTGGAAACCGTAGGTCAGCCCCGAGGTGTGCCTCAGGAGGTCGACGATCTGCATCGGCCGTGACGGCGGCCGGGTCAGGAACGCAGGGTTCGTGCCGGCAACGAAGACGCCGAGGTCCTTCCATTCCGGAATGTATTTGGCGACGGGCTCGTCGATCGCGACGAGGCCTTCCTCGACCAGCATCATGAAGGCGACGCTGGTGAGCGGCTTGGTCATGGAATAGATGCGGTAGATGGTGTCGTCCTTGACTGGCACCTCGCGCTCGACATCGGCAAAGCCAAGCACCGAGCGGTGGGCGATCTTGCCGCGGCGATAGATCAGGAGCTGCGTTCCCGGGAAGCGGCCGGCATCGATATACCGGTTCTTCAGATGCGCATCGACGCGGTCGAGCGCGGCCTTGGACATGCCGACGGATTCGGGCGAGGCGGGGGTGGGGGCGAGCATCGGAAACGTTCCTCCGGAGTGTTCTTGTGAGGACGTGATAGCCGAAATGAGGACCCTATTCCAAGCCGGTCGCGCTTAACGCGGCCTCCCCGACTGGTGTAGGCTCCGCGGCGGAACGCCGTCAGGCCAAATAACGAGAAAATCGGACAGCGGGAAAGAGAAATGACCCAATTCAACGAGACCGAGCTCACGGAAGCCGTCGTCAATAGCTTCGACAACACGCCCAATCCGCGTGCAAAATTCCTGCTCCAGGAATTGGTGAAGTCGCTGCACGATTACGTGAGCAAGACCGGTCTCACCTTCGAGGAATGGGACTATGCGATCGATTTCCTGACCCGCACCGGCCAGAAGTGCACCGATACCCGCCAGGAGTTCATTCTGCTATCCGACGTGCTCGGCGTCTCCATGCTGGTCGACGCGGTGAACCACCGCGACCGCGACGGCGCCACCGAGACGACGGTGCTCGGTCCTTTCTATGTCGGTGAGCACAAGGTGACCGCACATGGCACCGACATCTCGCCTCATAACGTGACCGGCGAGAAGATGTTCGTTCAGAGCCGCGTCACGGATCTGAACGGCAAGCCCCTCGCGAACGTTCCCGTCGACGTCTGGCACGCCGACGACGATGGTTTCTACGATTCCCAGAAGCCGAACTACGACGAGATCGGCGCCACGGCGCGGGCGCGCTTCGTCACCGAATCCGACGGTCGCTTCTTCTTCCGCACCATTCTGCCGTGCAGCTATCCGATTCCGACTGACGGCCCGGTGGGCGAGATGATCGTGCAGACCAACCGCCACCCGATGCGGCCCGCGCACGTGCACTTCCTGGTCAACGCCAAGGGCTATGAGCCCCTGATCACCCACGTCTTCATCGGCGGCGACAAATATCTCGATTCCGACGTGGTGTTCGGGGTCAAGGACGAACTGATCGCCAAGGTCGAGAAACGCGCTGATCCGGCGATGCCCGACGGCGGCAAGGCGGCCGCGCCCTGGCACCTGATGACCTATGAATTCCGCCTCAAGCCGGGTAGCGGTTTGGCCCCCAAGCCGCTCGGGGTGAAGGCCGCGGAGCACGCCTGAGCACGGCCTCTCCAGCGCCTGCCTAGTTTATGTGCGGCGCACAAAAGCTGTGCAGACCGCAAACTCCGCGTGCGGAACAGAGGCCTGCGACAATCTGTTCCCATGCTTTAATGCCTTGAGTTTTAAGACAGATTTGGCTCGTTCCGCTTGGCACAAAGCTTGAATAGTTTGTGTCGACGCCATCGATGCCGTCCCGCGAGACTGTTCATCCGAATTTGCCGACGCCACCAGACGGGGGTTTCTCCCGCCATGCGTTCGCATGCGCCAATGGCGGCGTCACCGGACCGACGGGCTCGTGTGCACTGACGCACCGCTTCTGCAACGACGCAAAGGACGACACGACCTATGACCAAGCGCATTCGCCGCCCCTCCGAGAGCGGCCTCAGCCGCCGTCAACTGTTGAAGGCGACCGGCAGCACCGCCGCACTTCTCGCCACCGCCAAGCTGAATTTCCCCGCCGGTGCCTTCGCCCAAGATGCAGGCCCCGAGGTCAAAGGCGCCAAGCTCGGCTTCATCGCGCTGACCGACGCGACCCCGCTGTTCGTTGCCAAGGAGAAAGGCATCTTCGCCAAGTATGGCATGCCTGACGTCGAGGTGCAGAAGCAGGCCTCTTGGGGCACGACGCGCGACAACCTCGTGCTCGGCTCCGAAGGTAACGGTATCGACGGCGCGCACATCCTCACGCCGATGCCCTATCTGATCTCCGCCGGCAAGGTGACGCAGAACAATCAGCCGACGCCGATGTACATTCTGGCGCGACTCAATCTGAACGGTCAGTGCATCTCGGTCGCCAAGGAATATGCCGACATCAAGGTCGGCATCGACACTGCGCCGTTCAAGGTCGCACTGGAGAAGAAGAAGGCCTCCGGCAAGGCCGTGAAGGCCGCGATGACCTTCCCCGGGGGTACGCACGACCTCTGGATCCGCTATTGGCTCGCCGCCGGCGGCATCGATCCCGACAAGGACATCGAAACCATCGTCGTGCCGCCTCCGCAAATGGTCGCCAACATGAAGGTTGGCACCATGGATTGCTTCTGCGTCTGCGAGCCCTGGAATCTCCAGCTCATTCATCAGGAGATCGGCTACACCGCCATCACCACCGGCGAGCTGTGGGACAAGCATCCGGAAAAATCGTTCGGCATGCGCGCCGCTTTCGTCGACAAGTATCCGAAGGCGACGAAGGCGCTGTTGATGGCCGTCATGGAAGCCCAGCAGTGGGCGGAGAAGGTCGAGAACCGCGAGGAAGCAGCGACGATCTGCGCCAAGCGCCAGTGGATCAACTGCCCGGTCGAGGACGTCACCGACCGCATGAAGGGCAAGTTCGACTACGGCACAGGCCGTATCGTCGAGAACTCGCCGCAGCAGATGCGTTTCTGGAAGGACAACGCGTCCTATCCGTTCCAGAGCCACGATCTCTGGTTCCTCACCGAGGATATCCGCTGGGGCAAGTACGAGCCTGGCTTCGACACCAAGGCGCTGATCGCCAAGGTCAACCGCGAGGACCTCTGGAAGGACGCCGCCAAGACGCTCGGGGTAGCAAGCTCCGACATCCCGGCCTCCACCTCGCGCGGCAAGGAGACCTTCTTCGACGGCAAGGTGTTCGATCCGGAAAATCCGGCCGCCTATCTGAAGTCGCTCGCGATCAAGCGCGTCGAAGTCTGATAGCTCCCGCGGCCGCCCATGGGCGGCCGCATTGCCATTGCAGCCGGAGAAAAATTTCGATGAACATGCCTGTGAAGAAGATCGGCGCTGAAGGTGTTGCGCCTTCCGCCGGCGCCACCGCGCCGGTCGTCGCGATGACGCCGAAGCGGCCGCCGCTCGCCGAGACCTCTGCGCGGATGGCAAGGGAGACCGCGGTCCGCGTCATCCCGCCGCTCGTCGTGCTCGCGCTGTTGATGCTGGTCTGGGAGCTCATCTGCCGCCGCGCCGGCTCGACGCTGCCGCCGCCGTCAAAAGTGTTCAAGGATACGAAGGAGCTGATCCTCGATCCGTTCTTCGACCATGGCGGCATCGACAAGGGCCTGTTCTGGCATCTCTCCGCCAGCCTCCAGCGCGTCGCCTATGGCTACTCGATCGCAGCCGTCGTCGGCATCGCGCTCGGCACGCTGGTCGGGCAATCGGTCTGGGCGATGCGTGGACTCGATCCGCTGTTCCAGGTCCTTCGCACCATCCCGCCGCTCGCCTGGCTGCCTCTCTCGCTCGCCGCCTTCCGCGACGGCCAGCCCTCGGCGATCTTCGTCATCTTCATCACCTCGGTGTGGCCGATCATCATCAACACCTCGGTCGGCATCCGCAACATCCCGCAGGACTACCGCAACGTCGCTGCCGTCGTGCAGCTCAATCCGCTGGAGTTCTTCGGCAAGATCATGATCCCGGCGGCCGCGCCCTACATCTTCACCGGCCTGCGCATCGGCATCGGCCTCTCCTGGCTCGCGATCGTCGCGGCCGAGATGCTGATCGGCGGCGTCGGCATCGGCTTCTTCATCTGGGACGCCTGGAACTCCTCGCATATCAGCGAGATCATTTTGGCGCTGTTCTATGTCGGCATCATCGGTTTCGTGCTCGACCGCCTGATCGCGGGCCTCGGCAGGTTCGTCACCCACGGCACCGCGCAGAACTGAAGGAGAGGGTACATGACCGCCTATCTGAAGCTCGATCACATCGACAAGATCTTTACCCGCGGTGCTGCCACGACCGAGGTGCTGAAGGACATCAACCTCACCATCGAGAAGGGCGAGTACGTCTCGATCATCGGCCACTCCGGCTGCGGCAAGTCGACCCTGCTCAACATCATCGCGGGTCTGACCGGCGCCTCGACGGGCGGCGTGCTGCTGGAGAACCGCGAGGTCAACTCGCCCGGACCCGATCGCGCCGTGGTGTTCCAGAACCACAGCCTGCTGCCGTGGCTGACCGTGTTCGAGAACGTCAAGCTTGGCGTCGACAAGGTATTTGCCAGGACCAAGACGCGGGCCGAGCGCGAGGCCTGGGTGATGCACAATCTCAACCTCGTACAGATGGCCCATGCCAAGGACAAGCGTCCGTCGGAAATCTCCGGCGGCATGAAGCAGCGGGTCGGCATTGCCCGCGCGCTCGCGATGGAGCCGAAGGTGCTCCTACTCGACGAGCCCTTCGGCGCGCTCGACGCGCTGACCCGCGCGCATTTACAGGACTCGGTGATGGCGCTGCATCAGAAGCTCGGCAACACCATTCTGATGATCACCCACGACGTCGACGAGGCCGTGCTGTTGTCCGACCGCATCGTGATGATGACCAACGGGCCGAGTGCGCGCATCGGCGAAGTGCTGGACGTGCCGCTCGCACGTCCTCGCAAACGGCTCGAGCTCGCGTCGAATGCCACTTACTTGAAGTGCCGCCAGCGCGTGCTCGAATTCCTTTACGAGCGTCATCGCTTCGTCGAGGCAGCGTAGTCCAGATGAGTGACGCCGGAAGCATTGGTGTTGAACCAAAGCGCCGGCGCCGCGACCAACGGGTTTCTCTTTGCCACGTCATGAAGGAAGTTGAGATGAATCCGACGCAAATCAAATTGGTCCAGGACAGTTTTGCCAAGGTCGCACCGATCGCGGATACGGCCGCTGTCATTTTCTATGATCGTTTGTTCGAGGTCGCGCCTTCCGTGAAGGCGATGTTTCCGGCCGACATGACTGATCAGCGCAAGAAGCTGATGGCAACGCTCGCAATCGTCGTCGGCGGTCTTTCCAATCTTGACTCGATCCTGCCCGCCGCGAGCGCTTTGGCAAAGCGTCACGTCGCTTATGGCGCGAAGGCGGAGCATTATCCGGTAGTTGGCTCCGCACTGCTCTGGACGCTGGAAAAGGGCCTGGGCGAAGCCTGGACGCCCGAGGTCGCTGCCGCCTGGACCGCGGCCTTCGGCGTGCTCTCCAATTTCATGATCACTGAGGCCTATGGCCGGCCGCAAGCCGCCGAGTAGGAGCATCATCGGCAAAGGGCGTATGGCTCGCGCGAAGTGCGGCATACGAGCCTATGCGCGCGTCATCGTTTCGCTGAAGCCCGCGTAAACGCGTCGTTAACCTGTGCACGGCGCGCCCAAATAATCGACAGCTAGCTCAATCTTTGTGCGTCGCACAAGGATTGAGCGAATCGCAAAATTTGCATGCGAAAATGGCCTGCGAAGATTTCGGGCCGTACGAATAACTCGCTGAAATCCCTGTATTTCCTGACCGGGCGCAATTGGCATGGAATTTGAAATGTCATTTTGCGACGCCAACGACGACGTCCCCAGACATCATCAATCAGCATCGTGAACTCGCCACCGGGGATCGAGCCTCGGAGCGCACCTCCATGCCTGGAGGCTGAGCCTGCAACGACGCAGCGGTGAGACCAAGAGGGATTATCAATGACGACGAATCCGACGCGAAATCCGACGTGGATTTCAGACTGGCGCCCCGAGGACGAGGCGTTCTGGAATGCGACTGGCAAGACTATCGCGCGACGCAACCTGATCTGGTCGATCGTGGCCGAGCATATCGGCTTCTCGGTCTGGCTGATCTGGAGCATCGTCACCACCAAGCTGCCGCAGGCCGGCTTCCACTACACGACCGACCAGCTGTTCCAGCTTGTCGCCGTACCGGGCCTGATCGGCGCCTTGATGCGCTTCCCCTACACCTTCGCGGTCACGACCTTTGGCGGCCGCAACTGGACCATCTTCAGCGCGGCGATCCTTTTCATCCCGACGCTGTCGCTTGCCTATTTCGTGAGCCAGCCCGACACGCCGTTCTGGCTGATGCTGCTCGTTGCGTCGACCGCGGGTCTCGGTGGAGGCAATTTCGCCTCCAGCATGACCAATATCTCCTTCTTCTTCCCTGATCGGATGAAGGGATCGGCGCTCGGTCTCAACGCCGCCGGCGGCAATATCGGCGTCTCCAGCGTGCAGCTCCTGACGCCCATCCTGATGACGCTCGGTGTCATCAACCTGTTCCAGGCGACGCCCGTCGACGGCATCTTCCTGCAGAACGCCGGGCTGATGTGGGTGCTGCCGATCGCGATCGCCGTGTTCGGCGCCGTGTTCTTCATGAACAACCTGACCTCGGCCAAGTCGTCGGTGAAGAACCAACTCGCGATCGTCAAGCGCAAGCACACCTGGATCATGGCCTACCTCTATATCGGGACCTTCGGCTCCTTCATCGGCTACTCGGCGGCCTTTCCGCTGCTGATCAAGACCCAGTTCCCGCACATCACGATCGCGATCGCCTTCCTGGGTCCGCTGGTCGGCTCGCTGTCGCGGCCGCTCGGCGGCTGGCTTGCCGACAAGGTCGGCGGCTCCATCATCACCTTATGGAACTTCATCGCGATGGCGGCCGCCACGATCGGCGTCCTCTATTTCGTTGGCCAGAAGGACTTCATCGGCTTCCTGGCGATGTTCCTGATCCTGTTCGTCACGACGGGCATCGGCAACGGCTCGACCTACCGGATGATCCCCTCGATCTTCCGTGAGGAAAATCTGTTCAAGGTGCGCGGCAAGGGCGAT
Organism: Bradyrhizobium sp. CCGUVB23; assembly: GCF_024199885.1. Taxonomy (NCBI): domain Bacteria; kingdom Pseudomonadati; phylum Pseudomonadota; class Alphaproteobacteria; order Hyphomicrobiales; family Nitrobacteraceae; genus Bradyrhizobium; species Bradyrhizobium sp. CCGUVB23. The sequence goes on along the minus strand of NZ_JANADQ010000001.1, from coordinate 258,495 downwards.
GCAGCGCGCGCGCTGGCGCTGAAGACGGCGAGCATCGAGAGCGGCGCGGCGGTTGGCTTCATCGGCGCGATCGGCGCCGTTGGCGGCTATCTGATCCCGACCGGTTTTGGCAAGTCGATCGCGCTGACTGGTGGGCCGCAGCTCGCGCTCGCGATCTACCTTGGCTTCTACGCCTCCTGCCTCGGGCTGACCTGGTGGTTCTACCTGCGTCGCGGCCCGCAGGCCGAAGGTGCGCCGAGCCTTGCCGAAGCACGGGTCTAGAGCATGATCCGGAAAAGTGTGCAGCGGTTTTCCGCGAAGATCATGCTCCAACAATAGAGACTTGGTACGAATCTCGCTTCTCCCCGTACGCGGGGAGAAGTTTTGCCGGAGAGTTTGAACCCATGAACCTTATCCGCAATGGCGCGGACAAAGGCAGACTTCAAACCAGCAAGGAGACCAACTATGACGCCCGAACAGATCAACCTCGTCCAGCAGAGCTTCGCCAAGGTCGCGCCGATTTCGGAAACGGCCGCGGTGTTGTTCTACGATCGCCTGTTCGAGGTCGCACCATCGGTGAAGGCGATGTTTCCTGCTGACATGACCGAGCAGCGCAAGAAGCTGATGGCGACGCTCGCCGTCGTCGTGAACGGTCTGACCAATCTCGATTCGATCCTGCCGGCGGCGTCAGCGCTTGCGCAACGTCACGTCGCTTACGGCGCCAAGCCCGAACACTATCCCGTCGTCGGCTCGACCCTGTTGTGGACGCTGGAGAAGGGTCTCGGCGATGCCTGGACGCCCGACGTCGCAGCGGCGTGGACCGCAGCCTACGGGCTGCTGTCGAATTTCATGATTTCCGAGGCCTATGGCGCGCGGCCGCAGGCCGCAGAATAGGAGAGCAAAGTGAGTGAGCCGCTCGTCATCGTCGGTAACGGTATGGCCGCCGCGCGTCTGGTCGATGAACTCGCCAAGACCGCGCTCGGCCGTTACGCAGTCGCTGTGATCGGCGAGGAGCCTCGGCTCGCTTACAACCGCGTGCTGCTCTCTTCCGTGCTTGCGGGCGAGACCGGCTCGCACGAGATCGAGCTCAGGCCGGCCGACTGGTGGCGCCAGCGTGGCGTCACCGTGCGCTACGGCTATCGCGTCACCGAGATCGATGTCGGCCGCCGCGAGCTGAAGATCGCGGGCGAGGAGAGCATGGAATATTCAAAGCTCGTCCTCGCCACCGGCTCGACGCCGCTGCGGCTGAACGTGCCGGGCGCCGACCTCACAGGCGTTCACACCTTCCGCGACAGCCGCGATGTCGATCTGCTCCTGACACTCGCGGCCGCCAAGAAGCGCGTCGTCGTGGTCGGCGGCGGCCTCTTGGGACTCGAGGCGGCCTACGGCCTTGCGAAGGCCGGCGCGCCGGTGACGCTGCTGCATCTCATGGACCGCCTGATGGAGCGCCAGCTCGATCTACCGGCGGCCGAGTTGCTCAAGACGCTGGTCGAGCGCAAGGGCATCCATGTCATTCTGAACGCGAGCACCAAATGCATTCATGGCGACGGCCACGTCGAGGCGGTCGAGCTTGCCGACGGCAGTCGCATCGAGGCCGATGCCGTGATCTTTGCGGCTGGGATCCGGCCGAACGTCGCAATCGCGAAGGAGGCCGGGCTTGCCGTCAATCGTGGCATCGTGGTGAACGATTGTCTCCAGACCAGCGAGTCCGACATCTTCGCGCTCGGTGAATGCGCCGAGCATCGCGGCACCGCTTACGGGCTCGTCGAGCCGGCCTATGAGCAGGCGCGCGTGCTGGCGCGGCATCTTGCCGGGAAGAGTGCCGCCTATCAGGGCAGCGTGGTCTCGACCAATCTGAAGGTGTCGGGCGTCAGCGTGTTCTCGGCGGGCGATTTCGTCGGCGGCGAGGGCAGCGAGAGCCTCGTGCTCTCCGATCGCAGGCGCGGCACCTACAAGAAGCTGGTCATCGCCGACGGCAGGCTCACCGGCGCCGTGCTGATCGGCGATACAGTGGACGCGCTCTGGTATCTCGAGCTGATCCGCAATCGCGAGGCGGTCGCCGCGATCCGCACCGACATGATGTTCGGCCGCGCGCTCGCGCTTCCGCCCAAAGCTGCTTGATGGATGCCGCCTGAATGACTGCGATCGATCCGACGCTCCGCACTACCCGAACGACGTGCCCCTATTGCGGCGTCGGCTGCGGCGTGCTGGCAACGCCCGACGGCGACGGTGGCGCTGCGATCGCCGGCGACCCCGAGCATCCTGCCAATTTCGGCCGGCTCTGCTCCAAGGGTTCGGCGCTCGGCGAGACCGTCGGACTGGAAGGTCGTCTGCTCTATCCGATGATCCGCTGCAAAGGTGTCCTGGAACGTGTTGCCTGGGGCGATGCGCTTGACCATGTCGCCCATCGCATGCAGCATATCGTGGCGCGCGACGGCGCGGATGCGGTCGCTTTCTATCTTTCCGGCCAGTTGCTGACCGAGGACTACTACGTCGCCAACAAGCTGATGAAAGGTTTTGTCGGCACGGCGAATGTCGACACCAATTCGCGACTCTGCATGTCGTCATCGGTCGCCGGCCATCGCCGCGCCTTCGGCGCCGACACCGTCCCCGGCTGCTACGAGGATCTCGACCAGGCCGACCTGCTCGTGCTGGTCGGCTCCAATGCGGCCTGGTGCCATCCGATCCTGTTCCAGCGCATGCGCAGGAACAAGGAGGAGCGCGGCGCCCGCATCATCGTCATCGATCCGCGCCGCACCGATACTGCGAGCGACATAGACCTGTTCCTTGGCGTGAAGCCAGGCACCGACACCGCGCTGTTCTCCGGCCTGTTCGTCCATCTCGCGGACAGTGGCGCTCTCGACAAGGACTACATCGCGAACAACACCTCGGGCTTCGACGATGCGCTCGCGCGTGCCCGCAGCATCGCCGGCAGCGTCTCGGCGACGGCGCTCGCGACCGGTCTGTCGGAGCAGGACGTCGCGGTATTCTTTGCGATGTTCCGCGAGACGGAGCGCGTCGTCACGCTGTACTCGCAGGGCGTCAACCAGTCGGCGCAGGGCACCGACAAAGTCAACGCCATCCTCAACTGCCATCTCGCCACTGGCCGCATCGGCAAGCCGGGGGCCTCGCCGTTCTCGCTCACGGGACAGCCCAATGCGATGGGCGGGCGCGAGGTCGGCGGGCTCGCCAACCAGCTCGCCGCGCACATGATGTTTACGCCGCCCGAGGTCGATCGCGTCCGCCGGTTCTGGAAGGCGCCGCGCATCGCAACCCATGAGGGGCTCAAGGCGGTGCAGCTGTTCGAGGCGATCAACCGCGGCGAGGTCAAGGCGTTGTGGGTGATGGGCACCAATCCTGCGGTGTCGCTGCCGGATGCCGATCTCGTACGCGAGGCGCTGAAGAAGCTCGAGCTGTTCGTGGTCTCGGAGAACGTACTCTCCAACGACACGGTTGAGGCAGGGCCGCATGTGCTTTTGCCTGCGCTCGCATGGGGCGAGAAGTCGGGCACGGTGACCAATTCCGAGCGCCGCATCTCCCGGCAGCGCTCGTTCCTGCCGGCGCCAGGCGAGGCGCGGCCGGACTGGTGGATTCTGAGCGAGGTCGCAAAGCGGCTCGGCTTCGGCGAAGGCTTCAACTACAAATCTGCCGCCGAGATCTTCCGCGAGCACGCCGCGCTCTCGGCGTTCGAGAACGATGGCAGCCGCGACTTCGACATCGGCGCGCTGCAATCGGTCTCCGACGAGGCCTATGATGCGCTGGTGCCGCTGCAATGGCCGGCGCGCGAGGGACAAGAGGGACCCGGCGCGCGCTTCTTTGCGGGCGGCGGCTTCTTCACCAATGACGGCAAGGGCCGTTTCGTCGCGCCGGAGGTGCCGGCGCTGCGCAGCGAGACCAATTCGGCGCGTCCGCTGCGGCTCAACACGGGACGCATCCGCGACCAGTGGCACACCATGACCCGCACCGGCCTCAGCCAGCGGCTCGGGGCACATCTGCCAGAGCCGTTCGTCGAGATCCATCCGGATGACGCCGGCAAATACGGCGTCGTCGACGACAGCTTTGCCCGCGTCACCACCGACTACGGCCAGTGCATCCTGAAAGCCGTCGTCAGCGAGCGCCAGCAGCGCGGCACGCTGTTCGTGCCGATTCACTGGAGCGCGATGAATACCTCGCATGGCCGCATCGGCGCGCTGGTGCAGTCGTTCAACGATCCGTTCTCGGGGCAGCCGGAAACCAAGGCAACTCCGGCCGCGATCGCGCCGTACGAGTACGTTTTCCGCGGCTTCGCGCTCTCGCGCAAGCAGCTCGCGCTGCCGCAGCATCTGTGGTGGGCGCGTGCCGCGATCGGTGGCGGCTATGGTTATCTTTTTGCCGACAACGCGGATCTGTCGCGCTGGCCGGCCTGGCTCCAGGGGATCGCGGGTGAGGATATCGCGGAGTACCGCGATTTCGGCGGCGGCGTCTATCGCGCCGCATCCTTCGTCGGCGATCGCATCGAGACCTGCCTGTTCATCGGGCCTGCCCATGATGCCGGCGACTGGGAGGTGGTGAAGAGCCTGTTCGCGGCAGACCGCGTCAGCGACGAGCAGCGCCGCCTGTTGCTGTCCGGCAAGTCGACCGAAGGCGTCGCCTCGACCGGTCCCGTGGTCTGCGCCTGTTTCGGCGTCGGGCGCTCTACCATCTGCGACACCATCGCCGCCGGCGCGCGCAGCGCGGCCGAGATCGGCGCAAAACTCAAGGCCGGCACCAATTGCGGCTCCTGCATTCCCGAGCTGAAGCGGCTGATTGCCGAGACGGGTGGGGCTGCGAAGGAGGCAAAGTTCGCCGGCGCTGCGGGTTAGCGCCACACACTCTCCGGCGTCATCGCCCGGCTTGACCCCGTGACGTCCGGGATAAATCGATAGGCCGCGGCGTACTGGACGCCCCGGTCAAGCCGGGCGACAGGGGGGATAGTCGCGACGGCCTTCCAGCATCTACCAGCTTGATCTAAATCATCGCTCCGCAGCGCACTCACTGTCATCCTCGCCGCCCGCGCAACCCGCCCGGCGTTTTTCGTGTCCGTGTCCGACGTTCCCATTCGGCCCTTTCTGATCGGCTTTCCCGCCGCCGGGCTCGTGTTCGGTTTCGTGCTGCGCGCATCCGGCTTTTCGGCGTGGGCGGATCTGGTCTGGGCGATCGCGACGCTGCCGGTATTGCTTGCACTCCTGGTCGAGATCGTGCGGAGCCTGAGGCGCGGCGATGTCGGGCTCGATATCGTGGCTGCGCTTTCGATGACGTCGGCACTGGTGGTCGGCGAGGAGCTTGCGGCCGCCGTGGTCGCGCTGATGTATGCCGGCGGGCAATACCTCGAGGACTTTGCCGAGGGCCATGCGCGGCGCGAGATGACGGCGCTGCTCGCCCGAGCCCCGCGCAAGGCGATGCGTCATTGCGACCATCGGCTCGAGGAGATCGACGTCGAGCTCGTCGCGACGGGCGACCGCCTGCTGATCCGCCAGGGCGAGATCGTGCCGGCCGACGGTACGCTCGCAAGCCCGCTCGCCGTGCTCGACCAGTCTGCGCTGACGGGGGAATCGCTGCCGGTACAGTGTAGGGACGGCGACGCCCTGATGAGCGGAGCCACCAATGCCGGCGAAGCCTTCGATATCATCGCCACGCGTCCGGCGGCGCAAAGCACTTATGCGGGTATCGTCCGCCTGGTCGAGGCCGCGCAGCGCGCCAGGGCGCCGATGGCTCGGCTCGCCGATCGCTATGCGATCGTGTTCTTGGTCGCAACGCTCGCGATCGCGGGCGCGGCCTGGGCCTGGACGCGCGATCCGATCCGCATGGTGGCGGTGCTGGTTGTGGCGACGCCATGCCCGCTGATTCTCGCTGTGCCGGTTGCCATCGTCGCCGGCCTGTCGCGCGCGGCGCATCACGGTATCCTGATCAAGGGCGGCAAGGCGCTAGAGACCATGGCGCGCATTTGTTCGCTCGTGGTCGACAAGACCGGCACGCTCACCGACGGCAGGGCTAGGGTGGTTGCGGTCCACGCCGCGGAAGGATTTGGCGAGGACGACGTGCTCCGGATCGCCGCATCGCTCGATCAGGCCTCCAGGCATGTCATCGCGCAGGCGCTGGTCGCCGAGGCGCGACGCCGCAAGCTTGCCCTGTCGATTCCGGCCGATGTCGCGGAGACGCCCGGCGAAGGCGTCAAGGGACGCGTGCAGGGGCGCTTCGTCGCCGTCGGCGGTCGCCGCTATGTGCGATCGCAACTGCCCGATCCGAGCCAGGGCGCGACTGAGCCCGCGCTGACCGCGCCGGGCGCCGTCGCCGTTTGGCTCGCGCTTGACGGCCGGCTTGCCGGCCGGATCGTGCTCGCCGACGAGTTGCGGGCCGGCATCGAAGGGCTGCTTGCCAAGGTGCGGCGCCTTGGCATCGAGCGCATCGTGCTCGCGACTGGCGACCGCCGCGACGTGGCCGAGGCCGTCACGGCCGGTCTCGGCCTCGATGCGGTTCGCGCCGAGCTGACGCCGGACCAGAAGGTCATGGTGGTGCTCTCCGAGCGCAAGGCGGGTCCAGTGACGATGGTGGGCGACGGTGTTAACGACGCCCCCGCGCTTGCGGCTGCCGATGTCGGCGTCGCCATGGGTGCGACGGGTGCTGCCGCGTCGGCGGAAGCAGCCGACGCCGTGCTGCTGGTCGACACGCTCGACCGCATCGTGCCCGCGATCGAGATCGCGCGCCGCGCACGCTTCATCGCGCTTCAAAGCGTCATTGCCGGCATCGGCCTGTCGACGCTCGGCATGATCGCCGCCGCCTTCGGCTACCTGACGCCGGTCGAGGGCGCGATCTTGCAGGAGGTGATCGACGTCGTCGTGATCCTGAACGCTCTGCGGGTGCTACGCGACCGGTGAAGGCCGTTGAAGAGTTCGTAGTCCCAACGTCATTGCGAGCGTAGCGAAGCAATCCAGAATCCCTCCGCGGCGAAAGTCTGGATTGCTTCGCTGCGCTCGCAATGACGGGCTTTGTGGAGACGTGATAAGCGATTTCTCCCCGCGTCGTCCCGATGAAGGGCTGGACCCATACCCGGGTCAGTGTCGTCGAAGCGCGCTGCGGCCACTGGCAGCGTGCTGGTCGCGGATATAAGTGAACTCTTAGCGCTCGATAATTGTTATGTGACGAATGCGAGCGGCGCCCGTTCGCCTCTCCCCGCGTGCGGGAGAGGGAGAATAGACATCGGAGCAAACATGAACAAAAAGCCCTTCGGCCGCACCGGCGCCAATGTTTCCGTGATCGGGCAGGGCACCTGGTATCTCGACCACGGCGACCGCAAGCGCGCGATTGCGGCGCTTCAGCGCGGGCTTGATCTCGGGATGACGCATATCGACACCGCCGAGATGTATGGCGATGCGGAGCTCGTCATTGCGGATGCGATTGCCAGCCGACGCGACGAGGTGTTCCTGGTCTCAAAGGTGCTGCCGAGCAATGCTTCGCGCCGCGGCACCATCACCGCCTGCGAGCGCTCGCTCAAGCGGCTGAAGACGGACCGGCTCGACTGCTATTTGCTGCACTGGCGCGGCTCCTATGCCCTGGAGGACACCGTTGCCGCGTTCGAGGAGCTGGTGAAGGCCGGCAAGATTAAATCCTGGGGCGTCTCCAACTTCGATGCCGACGACCTCGACGACATCCTCGACGTCGCCGGCGAAGGCAAGATTGCCTGCAATCAGGTGCTGTACCATCTCAAGGAGCGCGCGATCGAGCATGCAGTGATCCCGTGGTGCGAGCGGCTCGGTGTCGCGGTGGTGGCCTATTCGCCGTTCGGCCATGACGATTTTCCGGCAGCGACGAGCAAGGGCGGCGCGGTGCTCGCGCGCATCGCAGAGGCGCACGGCGCGACGCCGCGTCAGGTTGCGCTCAGCTTCCTCGCCCGTGCAACTACGGTGTTCGCGATCCCGAAGGCGTCGTCCGCCGAGCATGCTGGCGAAAACGCGGCAAGCGGCGATCTCGTGTTGACCAGGGATGACATCGCCGCGCTGGACGCGGCGTTTCCGCGCGGGAGCAAGCCGCGCAGCCTGCCGATGCTGTAGTGCAAAAAAAAGCGCATTTTATTAACGGAGCGTTCACATGCGTGCCCATCAGCGCATATCGGCTTCCTGTTTTCGGGCGTTGTGAACGCGTCGCAATTGTCGTTTTTATAGGCTCTTACGATTCGCATTTTCCCGAGTTCCAGCCGTGACACCGCCGCCCGCCGCAGCCGCAAGGCTCGACAGTATTTCCGTGCCTATGCCAGCGAAGAAGCAGGCCGCACGCCGCGCACCTGCGCGTGTCGACCATCCCTTCAAAGGCATTGCGCTGGTCCTGTTGTCGACAGTGTTCCTCGGCTGCTCCGACGTCACCGCGAAATACCTTTCGACGAGCCTGCCGTCGATCGAGATCACCTGGATCCGATTCCTGACCTTTGCGCTGATGTTCACGCCGGTGATGCTGCCGGCCTCGCCGCTCTATGCGATGCGTACCGAGCGGCTCGGCCTTCAGTTGATGCGCGGCGCCGCACTGCTCGGCTCCTCGCTGTTCTTCATCACCGGCTTGCGCTTTCTCCCCATCGCGGAGGCCTCCGCCACCGGCTTCGTCTCGCCGCTGTTCGTCACCGCGCTGTCGATTATCTTCCTGAGCGAGAAGGTCGGCCTGCGCCGCTGGCTCGCAACCGCGCTGGGCCTCGTCGGCGTTACGATCATCCTGCGGCCGGGCTCGAACGCGTTTCACGTTGCGGCGTTCTTCCCGATCGTCTCCGCGTTCTGCTGGGCTGCTGCGCTGATCCTGACGCGCATGATCAGCGGGCGGGAAGCCGTCCTCACCACGATGGCCTATTCCGCGCTGACCGGCGTTGCCATCCTCACCGCGATGGTGCCGTTCGTCTGGGTCACGCCGAGCTGGACTGCCATCGGGCTCGGCATCTTCATCGGCATTGCTTCCACGGTGGGGCAGTGGATCATCGTGCTCGCCTATCGTTATGGCGATGCCTCGGTGCTGGCGCCGTTCTCCTACACGCAATTGCTGTGGGTCAGCATTTTGGGCTTCTTCATCTTCGGTGAGCTGCCCGACGTCTGGACCATCACGGGCGCCGCGTTCATCGTCGCGAGTGGCCTCTATATCGCCCATCGTGAACGTGTCCGCCGCGCCCAGCTTTTGGTGCTGGAAGAGCGTTCGCCGAACGCCTGACGCCATATCTCAGGGCTGGCTCTGTGCTATCAACGGCTCCAACAAGAATGGGAGGAGCCGGATGCGGGCTGCGATTTTCAGGAACGGTGAGATTGTCGTCGACAAGATGCCGGAGCCGAAGCCGGGCCCTGGCCAGGTACTGGTGAAGACGCTCGCCTGCGGCATCTGCGGTTCCGATCTGCACGCGCGCCAGCACGCCCATCGCATGGTTGAGATGGCCAAGAAGGCCGGGCGTGCGCCGATGGACCTGTCGCGCGACGTCGTGTTCGGCCATGAGTTCTGCTGCGAGATCGTCGATTACGGTCCGGGCACCGAGCGCAAGCTGAAGTCCGGTACGCGCGTCTGCTCGCTGCCGGCGCTGCTGACGCCGGCGGGCATCCAGGGCATCGGCTATTCCAACGACAATATCGGCGGCTATGCCGAAGCGATGCTGCTGAGCGAACCGCTGCTGCTCGAAGTGCCGAACGGCCTCGCCGCGGAGCACGCCGCTCTCACCGAGCCGCTCGCGGTTGGCGTCCATGCCGTCGCCAAAGCAAACGTGCGCGGCGGCGAGGTGCCGCTGGTGATTGGCTGCGGCCCGGTTGGGCTTGCGGTCATTGCGGCGCTGAAAATCAAGGGCCTGCACCCGATCGTCGCCGCGGATTATTCGCCGGCGCGGCGCGCGCTTGCGGCAAAACTCGGCGCCGACATCGTCGTCGATCCCCGGGTGTCGCAACCCTATGCCACCTGGGCCGAGCATGCCCAGATGTCGGATGCTGAGAAAGCAGCGCGGCCGCCCCTTCAGGCCATGCTGCCGGCGCTGAAGCCTGCCCTCATCTTCGAATGCGTCGGCGTGCCCGGACTGCTCCAGCAGGTGTTCGAGGGCGCCCCGCGCGACGCCCGCATCGTCGTGGTCGGCGTCTGCATGGAGAGCGACAAGAGCGAGCCGATGCTCGGCATCATGAAGGAGCTCAACGTCCAGTACGTGCTCGGCTACACGCCGGAGGAGTTCGCCTATTCGCTGCGCCTGATCGCGGAGGGGGAGGTGGACGCGGCGGCAATGGTGACGGCGACGGTAGGCATCGACGGCGTGGCGAAAGCCTTCGCCGACCTCGCCAATCCCGAGACGCATACCAAGATCATCGTGGAGCCGTGGCGATAGCACAAAGCCCCGACGAGCACCGAACCTGCACGACGGTAGCTGCGACCAATGGCTCGGAGTGGAGCAACAATGCGGGCTACCGAACTGTTAAGGGGCGAAGTGTCCGCCAGCATTGCGCTTGGCTTTGTCAGCGGCCTGATCTGGCTCCTGGTATTGGGCGGCGTCGCGGATCTGCACAGCGATCCGATCGGTCGGGGCTTGGCCGCCATCCATGTCGTTGCGCTCTGGTCCTTGCTGACGATCATGACTGCGATTGCGAGCCTGAAGGGCAACGCCCCGCGCTTGACGAAAGTTTTGGCCCTCGTGATCGTACCCGTATCCGGCTTTGTCGCGATGGCGGCAATGGATCTGCTCTGGCACGCTGATCGGTCGCCATTTCTCTGGCCAATCGTCATTCTTGTCGTCGTGCCACCCCTTGCCGTGACCTGGTGTTTTCTGGTCCTGCTAGGACGGTCCGGGATATCGCGCATCGTCGGCGCGCTTCCCGTCGCGATCCTGGCAGTGTGCTTGCTGATGGAGCCGTTGTCGCGGATGCGCAATACGGTGGAGAAGGAGGCGGCCGTGCGGCTCGCCAAATTCAACGCGGATCTCGCGCGGGTGCCGGCCAATGCGCCGATCTGGGACTGGACGCCGTTTCTCTATACGCCCGACGGCTACAAGCGGTCGGAGGTGGTCCACAGCATCCGAAGCCTCGATCAGCGGCAGGCGCAGGCGGAAACGATGCTCGACCGCGGCGACTTTCCGATCGGTGATCTCAGCTCTTTCGATCTCGATCCGACGCCGGCCCTTTGCGACAAGGCGCGCAGCCTGCTGCGCAGGCGCGTTGCGCCGCTGGTGCTCAAGACCGCCGATAGCAGACCGTCTTCGGATATCGCCCGGTCGGTGTCGGACGCGATTGATGCGATGACCTGGCTGGTAGGCTATGAATGTTCGTGCGACGCGGAGGCCGTGGCCTGGGAAACCATGGCGAAGGGATATCGCGACCCAAACTACGAGCTTTACCGGCTGGCGAAGTTGCGCGATCCCAACCTGTTGGGCCAGACGTTACGCGAGCGGCCCGCGCGTTTCTCGATGCTGGGTCCAAGATCGCATCTCAAGGCCTGGCTGAGATTTACCGACGACAACGCTCTGCGGGACCAAGCGCTTGCCGGCGCGCGCAAGCTCGACCGGCGCACCGACGAGGCCGTTGAAATCCTGTCGAGCAAATACGACGAGGACGTACGATGGAGGCTAGTCCGGTATCTCGGCGAGCTTGATCTCGAGGCGACGGCGCCATTATGCACGACGGCGCTGAGCGATTTGCACCGCCAGTTTACCCAGGTGTACCGGCCTGACCCGAACGATAAGCGTCTTTACTCCGAATTGCTCGAGCGTCTCGGCGGCAGTGCGCCGTTGCCGGCCTTGATTTGGCTGGCAGGGCACGGCTGTGCCGCGGACGCTGAACTGAAGGAGGCGATTGCACTGGTCGATGCCTATCGGGATTCGCCAGGCCGGGCAGAGATGCTCGCGACGCTGACGCAGTTGCAGCGCTGAGCGCGGTGACCCCACCTACACCGGCAGCGCGATCGAATATTTCACCTGGCTTAGAGCAAAGCTCGACTCGATCGAGGCGATGCCGTCGAGGCGCGTGAGCTTGTTCTTCAGAAATGCTTCATAAGACGAGAGGTCGGCGGCGACGACGCGCAAGAGATAGTCGCGGTTGCCGGTCATCAGATAGCACTCCAAAACCTCGTCCCATTTCGAGATCGCTCGTGCGAAGCGGTTGAGATCCTCCTCCTTCTGCCGAGCCAGCTTGATCGAGATGAAGACGCTGACATGCAGCCCCAGCGCCTTCTGGTCCACGGTCGCGATGTAGCGCGTGATGACGCCGCGCTCCTCCAGAAGCTTGACCCGGCGGTGGCAGGGCGAGACCGACAGCCCGACCTTGTCGGCGAGCTCCTGCATGGTCAGCCGGCTGTCGGTCTGGAGCAGGGCGAGGATCTTTCGGTCGATGGCGTCGAGCTCGGGCATTGGGATAGAACCTGTGTGGAGTGGCTATCTATTGGTAAAGTATCCCAATATTCACAGGCGTGGCGCGAAAAATTGAGAATTTTGCCGGCTCCCGCAGGCGTATCATAGGCCATCATTTACCGGAGCATTGCCATGCCCGTCGATTCCGCCCGCCTCGACACATTGTCCGCGCTCGCAACCAAGGTGCTGTGGCTGTCGTCCTGGACGATCCATCATGCCAATCACATCCGCGCCAATGCGGATGGCTTGAAGGTCGGCGGCCATCAGGCCTCGTCCGCCTCACTCGCGACCATCATGTCGGCGCTGTATTTCCACGTGCTCAGACCTGAGGATCGCGTCGCGGTGAAGCCGCATGCGAGCCCGGTGTTCCACGCCATCCAGTATCTGTTCGGCCGCCAGACCCGCGAGAAGCTGGAGAATTTCCGCGGCTTCAAGGGCGCGCAATCCTATCCCTCGCGTACCAAGGATATCGACGACGTCGATTTCTCGACCGGCTCCGTCGGCCTCGGCGTCGCGCAGACGCTGTTCTCTTCGCTGGTGCAGGACTACGTCAAGTCGCATGGCTGGATGAAGGATCGCCGCGAAGGGCGAATGATCGCACTCGTCGGCGACGCCGAGATGGACGAGGGGAATATTTTCGAGGCGTTGGCCGAGGGGTGGAAGCACGGCCTGCGCAACACCTGGTGGGTGGTCGATTACAACAGGCAGTCGCTCGACGCCGTCGTGCGCGAGGGGCTCTGGGAAAAATTCGAGACCATGTTCCGCAATTTCGGCTGGGACGTGGTGATCGTGAAATACGGCCGGCTGATGCGCGAGGCTTTTGCCGAGCCGGGCGGCGAAGCGCTTAAAGCATGGATCGACAACTGCCCGAACGCGCTCTATGCGGCGCTGTGCTTCCAGGGCGGCGCGGCCTTCCGCAAGCATCTGCATGACGAGATCGGCGACCAGGGGCCGATCACCAAGCTGATCGACCGGCGCAGCGATGACGAGTTGCTGGCGCTGATGTCGAACCTTGGCGGCCACGACATGGCGAGCATGCTGGAGGCGTTTGAAAAGATCGATCACGATCGCCCGGTTTGCTTCATCGCCTACACCATCAAGGGCGTCGGCCTGCCGTTCCAGGGCCACAAGGACAACCATGCCGGCCTGATGACGGTCGCGCAGATGGAGAAGTTTCGCGAGAGCCAGAACATCCGCACCGGCCACGAGTGGGACAAGTTCGAAGGCATGGCGCAGGATACCGCCGGGCTCGAAGCCTTCCTCGCGCGCGTGCCCTTCAATCAGGACGGCCGCCGGCTGACCGCGCCCGTCGTCGAGGTGCCCTCGCAGCTCACCTTCAAGCCGTCGGCGCAGATGTCGACCCAGCAGGGTTTTGGGCTTGTGCTGAACGAGATCGCGCGCAGCGACAGCGAGCTTGCAAAGCGCATCGTCACGACGTCGCCCGACGTCACCGTCTCGACCAATCTCGGTCCCTGGGTGAACCGGCGCGGCCTGTTTGCCCGCGCCGAGAAGGCGGATTTATTCCGCAGCGAGAAAATTCCATCCACCTTCAACTGGGATGCATCGCCCAAGGGTCAACATCTCGAGCTCGGCATCGCCGAGATGAACCTGTTTATCATGATGTCGGCGCTGGGACTCTCGCATCACATCAATGGCGCGCGGCTGCTGCCGGTCGGCACGCTCTACGATCCCTTCATCGAACGCGGCCTCGATGCGCTGAACTACGCCTGCTATCAGGATGCCCGCTTCATGGTGGCGGCGACGCCCTCCGGCATCACGCTCGCACCCGAAGGTGGGGCGCATCAGTCGATCGCAACGCCTTTGATCGGCATGGCCCAGGACGGGCTCGCATCGTTCGAGCCGGCCTTCGTTGACGAACTTGCGGTGATCATGGGCTGGGGTTTTGACCACATGCAGCGCCAAGCAGGCGAGGGTGGCTCGGTCTACTTGCGCCTGTCGACGCGCACCATCGAACAGGCGCAGCGGATCATGACTCCGGAGCTTGAGCAGGGCATCACCGACGGCGCCTATTGGCTGCGCAAGCCGGGCCCCAATGCCGAAGTCGTGATCGCCTATACCGGCGCGGTGGCGCCGGAGGCGATCGAGGCAACCGGCTTCATCGGCGAGAGCCGCCGCGACGTCGGCCTGCTCGCGATCACCTCGGCCGACCGCCTTCATGCAGGCTGGACCGCCGCGCGGAAATTGCGGCGAGATCGCCGCGGCGTGCAGCATTTGAGCCATATCGAAAAGCTGCTTGCGCCGCTGCCGCGCGATTGCGGTCTCGTGACCGTGATCGACGGCCATCCGGCAACGCTTGGCTGGCTCGGCAGTGTCCGCGGCCACCGCGTCGAGGCGCTCGGCGTCGAGCAATTCGGCCAGACCGGCACCATCGCCGACCTCTATCGCCACCACGGCCTGGACGCCAACGCCATCATCGATGCGGCCGAAAGCCTCACCACCGGCGCGCCGGTGCTGCATCGGAAGATGGCGGTGTGATGGAAGTAACCGACCGACCAAGGTCGACATTCCGGAGTAACTAGGGACGTCATGCCACGGCGATGCGAAGCATCGAACCCGGAATCTCGAGATTCCGGGTTCGGCTCTTTGAGCCGCCCCGGAATGACGTGGGGGTGCTTGCCAGTTCCCCGGCACGCGATCATATTCCACCGCGTCCGCCGCATCGCAGGTCAAGCATGGGGGCGGGTTCAACTCCCCCGGCTTTCGTGCAAGGATAGCCGCCGAAACGCCCCCTCCAATGCTCCCCAAGAAGAGGTCCACAATGGTCAATCGTATGCAATTCTACATCGACGGTGCCTGGGTCGATCCGGCCGTCAAGAAGTCCACTCCGGTCGTCAATCCTGCGACTGAAGAGGCGATGTACGAGGTTGCGCTCGGCTCGAAGGCCGATGTTGACAAGGCCGTCGCCGCCGCCAAGCGCGCCTTTGTCACCTATTCCCAGACCAGCCGCGAGGAGCGCGTCGCGCTGCTCTCCAGGGTCATCGAGATCTACAAGGGCCGTCTCAAGGAGATCGGCGCCGCGGTTTCCGACGAGATGGGCGCGCCGCTGCCGATGGCGGAGAAGCTCCAGGCCGGCGCCGGCCTCGGCCACCTCATGACCACGCTCGACGTGCTCAAGAACTATCATTTCGAGGAGCCGGTCGGCACCGCCATGGTGCTGCGTGAGCCGGTCGGCGTGGTCGGCATGATCACGCCCTGGAACTGGCCGCTCAACCAGATCGCCTGCAAGGTGGCGCCCGCGCTCGCCGCCGGCTGCACCATGATCCTGAAGCCGTCGGAGTTCACGCCGACCTCGGCGCTGATCTTCGCGGAAATCCTCCATGAAGCCGGCGTGCCGAAGGGTGTGTTCAATCTCGTCAACGGTCTCGGCCCCGAGGTCGGCGCCGCCATGAGCGAGCATCCGGACATCGACATGATCTCGTTCACCGGCTCGACCCGCGCCGGCATCGATGTGGCCAAGCGCGCAGCTCCCACCGTGAAGCGCGTCAGCCAGGAGCTCGGCGGCAAGTCGCCGAACGTGATCCTCGAAGGCGCCGACCTCACGAAGGCGGTGACCGGCGGCGTGATGCACATGTTCAACAACTCCGGCCAGTCCTGCAACGCGCCCTCGCGCATGATCGTGCCGCTGTCCAAGATGAAGGAAGTGGCCGCGATCGCGAAGGCGGTCGCCGACAAGACCAAGGCGGGTGATCCGCGCGGCGAAGGCACCACCATTGGTCCCGTCGTCAACCGCGGCCAGTGGGACAAGATCCAGGCGCTGATCAAGAAGGGCATCGACGAGGGCGCAACGCTTGTCGCCGGCGGCCCGGGCCTGCCCGAGGGCGTCAACAAGGGCTTCTACGTTCGTCCGACCATCTTCGCCGACGTCACCAGCGATATGACGATCGCGAAGGAGGAGATTTTCGGACCCGTGCTCACCATCATCGGCGCCAAGGACGAAGCCGACGCCGTGCAGATCGCCAACGACACGCCCTATGGCCTGGCGGGCTACGTCTCGGCCGATACGGTGGAGAGCGCCAAGCGCGTTGCTCGCCAGATCCGCGCCGGCAACGTCAACCTCCAGGGCGTGCCCAACGATCGCTCGGCGCCGTTCGGCGGCTACAAGCAGTCAGGCAACGGCCGCGAGTGGGGCAAGTACGGTCTTGAGGACTTCCTCGAAGTGAAGGCAGTCGCCGGCTTCAACGCCGCCTAAGCACTTCACATCACAGTTGCAGCGTCGGAGCGGGTGACCGCTCCGGCGTTTCGCATCAGCAGGCAGGCAAGCTTCGGTGTCGGCCCCGATCAGGCGCCGAGCGCGGCCGAGATTTCGCCAAGCGTTGCCTTCTCGGCGTCACTGACCAGGACGCCGCCGCCAAACAGGCCTCCACCCTCAGATGCAGCCTCGGCCGTTTTCTGGCTGATCTGGCGGAGCCAATCCTTGAACGCCGCGGCATCACCGGGCGCCTTGGCTGCGAGGATGGTCGAGACTTGCCGCAGCGAGTCGATGGCTTTGGTCTTGACCTCCGCGGGCTTGCTGTTCGCGAGTTCGGCTTTCAATCCATCGCGAGCCACGCTTCGGCCGTCGCCGGTCGTGAAATCGGCAACCACTGCCTTGACCAATGCGTTGGCGCTGGGGTCTGTGGCCGCCTGGCTCAGCGCTGCGCCACTCGCAAACGACTCCTTGAGCAGGCCCCACAAGCCGCTCGGTTCAGCCGCTGTGATGGCGATCCCTGCATTCATTGGACTTCTCAAGAGCAAGGCCCATTCGTCCTTCGTAAAACTTGCTTTGTCAGCCATAGATCCACTCCCTGGCACAATCCGCCGTGTGAAAACCGATCTGAGTACGGCGACAGTCCTGGGTCGCCGCACTCAGAAATTTCAAACTCGGGCCAGCGAATCGAGCTTTGCCCTGAGATCGTCGATCGCCGGTTTCGCGATCGGCCCGACGCCGGGAGCCGCCATGACCTTGTCGCACATCTGGTTGATGGCCGGCATCGCGGCGGCGATCAGTTTGGCGAGCGCAGTTCGTCCTTCGGGCGTGAGCTTTGCCGCGCGTGTGCCGACGTCGTCGAGCTGCGATATTGCCGCGTTGATTTTTGGTAGAGCCGCCTGCGCCCCGGTGGCATCGGTGATGCTCGGAAGCGCTGACTTCAAGGAGTCGATCGTCGTGTTGACCTGGCTGGCCAGGTTCACACCGTCGACAGTCAAGTTCGTAGGTGCCATGCCCACGGTGGTGGCGGGCCGCGCGGGAGCGGTCTGCTCAGCGACCGTCTGCTGGCCAGGACGGTCGAATGCGTACCATGCAAGACCACCCAGGACGACCAGGGCGGCGAGCCAATACGGCCATTGAGTGGTCTTGGTGGCTGTTGCGTAAGCGGAACTCGCACGTTCGCTTGCGCTCGCGATTCGACTTCCCGCGGCGGAGGCAGCGGCCATCCCGCTGCGTACTCCGGTACCCGCCTGGTCGATCAGACCCGCAGCGCTGAGCTGACTGGCAAGACCTGCCGGGATGGCCGCGGAAATCTGGTCCTTCTGCGAGCGCAGCAGCGATGCCAAACCGTTTGCATCGAGACCAGTCTCGCGCTGGTGCTGCCCCAGCGCGCCCAGCACGATCGGGCCGAGGATGCCGAGCAGCGACGATCCGCCGCCGTCGCCCACGCCGGCAAACTTTCCGATAGCCTGGGCCATGGTCCCCATTGTTCCGGCGCCGAACAATCCGGACAGCATGCCCGTCCCGGTCTCAGCCAGTCGCTCAGGACTCGCGCCGCGCAAAATATCTGCAGGAGAGCCGGCTTGCTGTTGGGACAGCAGCTTTGATAATTGATTGCTTCCAGCGGGAGTACCGACAAGGTCTGCCAGCCCGGCTAGCAGTGACGGGACAGCTCCGGCTGTTGCCTTCTGGGCTGTGGTTCGATCGATTCCAAGAAATGAAGCGATTTGCGCCAGAACTTCGGGAGTCAGGAATTGCATCACAACGGACGTGAGATTGGCGGCCATGGCGTTCTCTCCGCATTGATTGTTGCAATGTTGCTTTGCTGGGGTAGCTCCTGATCTGCGGGTGGACGACGCCGTCGCACGATCTCGCAACTGCCTTGTCTTGGGAAATTTCTCTTGGGAAATTTCGGGCTGATGGTTTGGCGTTGGAAATTAGCCGGCGGGTTCCTCCCGATCGACGGAATGTCCGGCGAAATCTTCCAACTGTCCACTCACAACATGGGAATCGAACCCCAGTCGAATTCTGACAAAGCTCCATCTGACGCTGAATTGCGAAGGAAGTTCCCCTCAACACGAAAGGTCAGCCTGGCTTCATTTTCCGGATGAGCGGGTTCCGTGCGATCATCGTTCCATCTATTGTGGCCGCCATCGCGATTCTGATTGGCCGGATTCTGGTAGTCCTTATTCTCCGCACTCCTCGCGATCGGGGCAGGCGTTGTGCTGACTTGCCCGATCCAGGGCACGTCGATCGGTGGTATTCCTATGAACAGCGGGTCGGGCCAGGCGCCGCCGATTTGACATGACTTCAATCGTTGGCCCACTCCTTTGCAGGGCGATGTAGTGCAGGCGGTTTCGTCTATCCCCCGAGTGCACCCTGCGTGTTCACGTACAGTGCGTAAATCGACTGGCTCGCCGCCATGAACAGGCGGTTGCGCATGACGCCTCCGAAGCAGAGGTTGGCGCAGCGCTCGGGCAGCGCGATGCGGCCGATCATGACGCCGTCGGGCGCGAACACCACGACGCCGTCGAGCTCGGGATCGCCCATGCCCCAGCCGCACCAGAGATTGCCGTCGATGTCGCAGCGCATGCCGTCCGGCGTCCCTGGTCCAGCATCGATGAAGACGCGCTTGTTGGAGATCGTCGTGCCGTCCGGCGAGACGTCATAGGCGAGGATCTTGCGGTTCGGCTGCCCGCGCGATTCCACGACGTAGAGGATCTTCTCGTCCGGCGAGAAACACAGCCCGTTCGGGCCGAGCACGCCCTCGGCCACGATCGTCGCCTTGCGGCTCACGGGATCGAGCCGGTAGACGTTCGGATCGATCTCGGATTCCGCCTTGTAGCCCTCATAATTGCCGAGCAGACCGAACACGGGATCGGTGAACCAGATCGAGCCGTCGGACTTCACGACGACGTCGTTCGGCGAGTTCAGCCGCTTGCCGCCAAACGAATCCATCAGCACCGTGATCGCGCCGTCATATTCGGTGCGCACCACCCGGCGGCCGCCATGCTCGCAGGTGATCAGCCGGCCCTGGCGATCCCTCGTGTTGCCGTTGGCGAAGTTGGAGGGCTTTCGGAAAACGGAAACCGCCCCGGTTTCCTCGTCCCATTTGATGATGCGCTGGTTGGGGATATCGCTGCACAACAGATACCGTCCATCTCCGAACCACACCGGACCCTCGGCCCAGCGCAGGCCGGTGGTGAGGCGTTCCACAGCCGAGAGCTTCAGCCAGTATTTCTCAAACCTTGGGTCTAGTGCACTTATCGCCGGATCAGGGTAATAGGTCGCCGGCCGCCAGCCTTGGGACCAGCCTTGGGACGATCCTTGGGAATGTGACGATGCATCGGACATGTGCAGTTCTCGTTGTTGCGTCCCCTCTGGTCAGGTCTGCTATCATTAGAGCCCAACGACCGCAAACCGGTCGCTACCTGCGAGGGAAGAAATGCCGCGTATTTTGATGACGGGAGCTTCGGGCGGAATCGGCAGCGCGATGCGCAAATTGCTGCCGCCGATCTATCCGGATCTCCTGCTCTCTGACATCAAGCCGCCCGCCGATCTCGGGCCTAACGAGAAATTCAAGGCGGCCGACCTGTCCGATCTCGCGCAATGCGAGGCGATCTGCGAGGGCGTCGACGGCATCCTGCATTTCGGCGGCTATTCGGTCGAGGGATCCTGGGACGACATTCTCCAGGCCAACATCATCGGCGGCTACAATCTGTTCGAGGCGGCGCGCAAGAAGGGCGTCAAGCGCGTGGTCTTCGCGTCCTCGAACCACGCCGTCGGTTTCTATCCGCGTCACCACAAGATCGGCGCCGACGTCACCCCGCGCCCGGACGGCCGCTATGGCGTCAGCAAGGTGTTCGGCGAAGCCGTCGGTGCGCTCTATGCCGACAAGCACGGGCTGAAGGTCACCTGCCTCCGCATCGGCAATTTCGGCGAGAAGCCGCTCGATCAGCGCCGGCTCGCGATCTGGCTGAAGCCTGAGGATCTCGTCCAGCTCTGCCGCATTGGCCTGGAGCACCCCGACATCCATTTCGAGATCTTCTACGGTGCCTCGCTCAACGAGCGCGCCTGGTGGGACAACAGTCGCGCCTACGAGTTCGGCTACCGCCCGACCGGCCGCGCAGAGGACCATGTGCAGCACGCGATGGCGGAGCAGGCCAAGCTCAAGCCCGATCCGGTCGGCGACTACTACCAGGGCGGCGCGTTCTGCAGCGTCGAGTTCGATGCTGATCCGAGCCGGATCATCGACTGGAGCAAGCGCTAACGCGCGGGCGCTTCGCCCGCAATCCGCTTCAGATAATCCGACTTGCTGAACTGCATGTGATCGACGCAGAGCTGCGCCAGTGCCCAGCTATCGCGGCCCTTCAGAAGCTCGATCATCAATTCGTGTTGGCGCCGGGATAGTGCCAGTCCCTCGCGGTCGGCGAGATTCTTCGCGCGCATCGGCAGCGTCAGGTTCATGTAGTCCTGGAGCGAGCGCACCAAATAGGGATTGCCGCAGGCGGAGAACAGCGCGACATGGAAGGCGTCGTTGGCCTCGTGGATGCCGCGCAGGTCCTGCATCTCGGCCTTGGCGCAATAGTGCCGCTGCAACTCGGTGAGTTCGTCGATCAGGCCTTGCGGCGCGGGCAGGGGGATCATCAGCGCGGCTTGCCGCGTCAGCATCTCCCGGACCTCGTAGATCTGCCGGACCTCCTCGGCCGAATAGAAGCGCACGGTGGCGCCGATGTTCTTCTCGCGCCGGACGATGCCGCGCCGCTCGGCCTCGACGAGAGCCTGCCGAACGAAGTGCCGCGAGGTGCCGTAGCGCGACATCAGCGCGTCCTCGGTCAGGCGCGCCGCCGGCGCGAAGCGGCCGAAGATGATGTCCTCCTCGAGCCGCGCGACCACGTCGTCCGGGTCCTCGCGCCGAAGTGCCGCCGGGCTCTCGCTTGCCGTCTCCGTCATCCGTTGGCCTCCCGAGGCCGGGCCCAGTGGTTCGCTCGCCTTGTGGAGCAGGAGGGGACGGATTGTCAATAATCTGCCCGCTGTGGCGCTGCAATGATCGGAAAAAAGTCGAAATGCGACCTCTGTTATTGACAATCAGGAGGCAGCCTGTACGACAATGGCAGTTGCGGAAGGGAGTAGCATCATGACGAGTGGCTTGCGCAAAGGGCTGACGAGCTATGGCGATGCCGGCTTCTCGCTGTTCCTGCGCAAGGCCTTCATCAAGGCGATGGGCTATTCCGACGATGCGCTCGAGCGCCCGATCGTCGGCATCACCAACACCTACAGTGATTACAATCCCTGCCACGGCAACGTGCCGCAGATTATCGAGGCCGCGAAGCGTGGCGTGATGCTGTCGGGCGCGATGCCGTTCGTGTTCCCGACCATCTCGATCGCCGAGAGTTTTGCGCATCCGACCTCGATGTACCTGCGCAACCTGATGGCAATGGACACCGAGGAGATGATCCGCGCCCAGCCAATGGATGCGGTGATCGTGATCGGCGGCTGCGACAAGACGCTGCCCGCGCAGGTGATGGCCGCGATCAGCGCCGACCTGCCGACCGTGGTCATCCCCGTGGGGCCGATGGTGGTCGGCCATCACAAGGGCGAGGTGCTGGGGGCCTGCACCGATTGTCGGCGGCTTTGGGCGAAATATCGCGCGGGCGATATCGACGATGCCGAGATCGAGGCGGTCAACGGCCGGCTCGCACCATCGGTCGGCACCTGCATGGTGATGGGCACGGCCTCGACCATGGCCTGCATGATCGAGGCGCTCGGCCTTTCGTTGCCGATGAGCGCGACGATCCCGGCACCGCATGCCGAGCGTTTCCGTCTGGCTGAAGCGAGCGGCAAGGTCGCCGCCGAGATGGCCAAGACCAAGGGGCCGAAGCCGAGCGAATTGCTGACGCCGGCGTCTTTCAAAAATGCGCAGGTCGTGCTGCAAGCGATCGGCGGCTCGACCAACGGCCTGATCCATCTGACGGCGATGGCGCATCGTTCGCCACACCGGCTGGATCTCGATGCCTTCGACAAGCTCGGCCGCGAAGTGCCGGTGCTGGTCGACCTGAAACCGTCTGGCGAGCATTATATGGAGCATTTCCATCACGCCGGCGGCGTGCCGAAACTCCTGGCGCAGCTTGGCGATCTCATCGATCTCGACGCCAAGACGATTTCTGGACAGACCCTCCGAGACGTCGTTGCCAATGCGGAAGACGTGCCCGGACAGGACGCCATCCGTCCGCGCGACAATCCGATCAAGCCGGAAGGCGGTCTTGCCGTCCTGCACGGCAATCTCGCGCCGCGCGGTGCCGTCATCAAGCAATCCGCTGCAAGCCCCAAGCTATTGCAGCACACCGGGCGTGCGGTGGTATTCGAATCCGTCGAGGATATGACCTTGCGGGTCGACGATCCCGATCTCGACGTCACTGCCGATGACGTGCTGGTGCTGCGCAATGCGGGGCCGAAGGGCGCGCCGGGCATGCCCGAGGCAGGTTACTTGCCGATCCCGAAGAAGCTGGCGCGTGGTGGCACCAAGGACATGGTGCGCATCTCGGACGCGCGCATGAGCGGCACGGCGTTCGGCACCATCGTGCTGCACATCACGCCGGAATCCGCGGTCGGCGGACCGCTTGCGCTGGTGAAGAACGGCGACATGATCCGGCTGGATGTTGCCAAGCGCAGCATCGAGCTTCTGGTTGACGATGCGGAGCTGGCGCGCCGGCGCACCGTCTTGAAGCTCCCGGCGACGTCGGACGAGGCCAGGCGTGGCTATGCCTGGCTGTTCAACGAGACCATCTTGCAGGCCGACGAGGGCTGCGACTTCGATTTCATGCAGAGGACTGGACCAAAGACCGGGCAAAAGACTGAGAAGGGGTGAGCGACCACCCGCAAAACTGTTCAGCCGCAAAAGCGGCGAACCATAAAACAGGGGGAGACGATGATTGCACGATCCATGCTTGGGCTGGCGGCAACGGCCGCGATCCTGTTCGTCACGGGCGCATCGGCACAGGAGGTGAAGCATTATCGCTTCGCCTACGACCAGCCCAAGACCACGGGGTATGGAATCCTCGGTGACATCTTCAGCGAGAAGCTGAAGGCGCTGAGCAAGGGCACGATGCTCATCGAACAGTATCCCGGTGCGCAGCTCGGGCAGGAGCCGCAAGTCTTGCAACTTGTCAAGGCAGGCGACGTCGAATTCTGTATCTCCTCATCCGCAAATGCCGCGACGCTCTCGCCGCAGGCCGGCGTGATGTCGATGCACTACTTGTTCCGCTCGGAGGACCATCTCATCAAGGCGATGGCGGACCCCGCTGTCGCAGCGGCCGTCAAGGCGATGATTTCGGATACGGTTCAGGGCGCCCACGTCATTGCGCTCGCGACTCTTGGTTTGCGCAACATGTATTCCAAGCGGGAGATCAAAAAGGTCGACGACATGAAGGGCCTGAAGGTGCGGGTACAGGCGACGCCAACCGAGGACACCATGTTTCCGGCCTATGGCGCGCAGATCGTGCATATGCCGTTCGGTAGCGTCTACACCTCTCTGCAAACCGGCGTGGTCGATGTCGCCGAGAACGGCGTCAACGTCTATCTCGCCAACAAGCACTACGAGGTGGCGCCGGTGCTCTCGATGACCGAGCATGAGGCCAACAACAGTTTGGTCTGGGTCAGTGACAAGCTTTGGAACAGCCTCACTCCCGAGCAGCAGGGTTGGGTCCAGGCCGCCGCCGACGAGGTCAACAAGACCCAGCCGGCCAAGGCGATCGAGCTTGAGCATCAATCGCAAGTCAAGCTGAAATCGATCGGCGTCAAGGTTGTGACCGACGTTGACAAGTCCGGCTTCATCACGATTGCTGATCCCTATCTCGACAAGCTCGCCAAGGATCTCGGCCCGCACGCCGAGAAGATCAAGAACCTGATCCGGTCGATCAATTAGGCCGCAGATGCCACTGCCTCCACGAGTCGTCCCGGCGAAGGCCGGGACCCATACTCCGCGGCGGAGCTTGTGGCACGGTGGCAGTCTGCTTCTTTCAACAACGCGCAGCTGGGGTTATGGGTCCCGGCCTTCGCCGGGACGACGGAGTCGTTGATGCCCATTGCCGACAAGCTCGTCCTGACGCGGCAGCGTCACCTGAAGTGGCGCTCGCTCGACTGGCTCGAGTTGGCGCTGATGATGCTTTGCGGCGTGCTTTGCTTCGGCTTCTCGCTGTCGGTGACCGCCGACATCGTCACCCGTACCATCGGTCATCCCTGGCTGTGGCTCCAGGAGGTCACCTCGACGCTGTTCATCTACGCGATCTTCATCGGAACGGCGGCCGCGACCCGGCGCAACGATCATCTCTATCTCACCGCGATCTCGGAGGCGATGCACGGCACGCCGCGGCTGATCGTCGAGGTCGTCATCCGTATCGTCGTGCTCGGCGTTGCCGCCTGCCTGATCTGGTACGGCTATCTCAACTATCTTCGCGGCTTCGGCAGCTTTCGCCTGCCGTCGGGCACGCCGATTGCCTCGCTCTATGCCATCATTCCGGTGTCAGGCGTCCTGATCGGCCTTTTCACGATCGAGCAGCTCGTCAACGGCCTGCGCAACGGTTTTGATCATCCCGAACCGCAGGACGAGGATGCCGCGCCTCCCGCAGTCCGCGAGACGAGGGTGCAGCCGTGAGCGCACCGGTCGTCCTGGTGTTGATGTCGTCTTGCTTCCTGTTCTTCGGCTATCTCGGCGTGCCCGTGCCGTTCTCGCTGATGGCCGGTGTCTTCATCGGCGCGATCCTGTCCGACGTCTCGCTCGCCGCCATCATCCAGAAGATCTTTGACGGCGTGGATTCCGAGGCGCTGCTCGCAATCCCGTTCTTCCTGCTGGTCGGCGAGCTCATGAGCTCGGCGAATGTGGTGGTAAGAATCGCGAACCTCTCGGTGTCGCTGGTCGGGCATATCAGGGGCGGGCTGTCGCAGGTCGTCGTCGTCTTCAGCATGTTCTTCTCGGAAATGTCGGGCTCGACGACGGCCGACGTTGCCGTGATGAGCCGCGCGCTCGGCGGCCCGATGAAGCGGGAGGGCTACGAGCCCGCGTTCATCGCCGCGATCATTGCATCGGCCTCGACCATCGCGGCGCTGGTGCCGCCGAGCATCACCGCGGTGGTCTATGGCGCGGTCGGCAACGTCTCGATCGCGGGCCTGTTCATGGCCGGTGTCGTGCCGGGCCTGATGATCGGCTTCGGCCTGATGATCTATTGTTATTTCTTCGGCCCGTCCGGCCTGCGCAAGCCGCGCGCGCCGCTGCGGCAGGTGGTGTTTGCCGCAGGCGATGCGGCCTTGCCGCTGATGATCCCGGTGATCCTGCTTGGCGGCATCTTGACCGGCTGGTTCACGCCGACGGAAGCCGGCGTGGTTGCCGTGGCCTGGATCATCCTTGTCGTGATCCCCGCACTGAACCGCGGCCACTTAAGGAAGATTCCGTACGACTTCTGCCTCGCCGGGCTGATCTTCTCGCTGCCGCTGATCACGATCGGCGCCGCCAACGCGTTCGGCTGGATGCTGGCTTATTTGCGCGGTGCGAACTACATCGCGGAATGGATCACCTCGATCGCCGGCAACGATCCGCACCTGATCATGCTCTTGATGGTGCTGCTGTTCACCGTGGTCGGCGACTTCATCGAGCCGGTGCCGACCATCATTATCTTCATGCCATTGGTGAACGCGCTGACGGAAGCCGGCGACATCAACGGCGTGCATATGGGCGTGGTGCTGATCGCAACACTCGCTTTCGGCCTGATCACGCCGCCCTATGGCCTCGTGCTGCTGATGGCCTCGAAATTCGTCGGCATCAGCTTTGCCAGGGCGCTGCGCGCCGCATTGCCGATCTATGTCGTGTTCTTCGCCACAATCGCCTTTGCGATCTATTTTCCGAGCGTGGTTTTGTGGCTGCCACGGCACGTGCTTCCCGAGTCGGTCGGCTGCTTCAAGTCGCCGGCGGGCACGGGCTATATCTGCCCTCAGTAGCGAAATTCCTCGACGCGCCATCCCTGCTGTGAGGGCAGGTAGCAAAAGGGCGCGCCGTGGCGGTTCTGGAAAAAGCTGCCGCACAGCGACCGCGCAAGCGCCTGCATCACTGCATCATGGCAGACGAACAGGATGTGGTCGTCGGGATGCCGTTCCAGCCACCCAGACACGCAGGCCAGCGACCGTTTGGTGACGACGTCCCAGGCTTCGCCATCGGCCGGCAGAATGGAGATGAGGCCTTCTGCCGATTTGACGCCGTGCTTCTCCATGGCGGCGCGGACGGATAGTCCCTCGAAGCTGCCGAAATCGCACTCGATGATGCCATGGTCGGTCGCCAGAGGTACCGAGATCGTGGCTGCAATGATCTCGGCCGTTCTCGCCGCGCGCACCAGAGGGCTGGTCACGATGCGGCTGATGGCGGAGCCGCGTAGCAGATCTCCCGCTGCATGGGCCTGCGTGATGCCATCCGCGTTCAGCGGATTGTCGGTCCGTCCCTGGAAACGTCCCTCGCGATTCCAGTCGGTCGCGCCATGACGAAGACCGTAGAACGAGCGTGGCGGCGTGAGCACGTTCATTTCGACTTGCTGGTGAATTTCTTCACGGCGACGCGGAAATCCTCCGTGTGCATCGCCATGATGATCTTGTGCTCTTCGGCATCGAGTTGCTGCCTCACCGGCGTCGTCGCGGCCTGGTAGACCAGCGACTTTGTTCCCGCGATCGCGGCAGGCGGATTTTGCGCGAGGCGCTCTGCGAGCTGCCGCGTGGCGGCCTTGAGCTCAGCCGCCGGAACGACCTTGGCGACGAGGCCCCACTCATGAGCCTGCTGCGCGGTAAAGCTGTCCTCGGCGAGGAAGATCTGCAGGGCACGTCGTGTGCCGACGGTTCCGACAATGCCGACCGTGCTGCCGCCGTCGGGCGACACACCGATCTTGGCATAGGCCGGCGTGAACTTGGCATCTTCCGCGGCGATGCAGAGGTCGGTGACGAAGGCGAGTCCCATGCCGGCGCCGGCGGCCGAGCCGTGCACACTCGACAGCGAGAGTTTTGGCATGCGCCTGAGTGTCTCGATGAAGGCATGATAATGCTTAAGGAGTTCGCCCACGACCGGCGTCACCGTGTTGGCTTCGGCTGCGGCACCGATGGTCTGCAAATCGCCGCCGGCGCAAAAGGCGCGGCCTTCGCCTTCGATGACGACGACCCGGATCGCGTCGGAGGTCTCGATCTCAGCGGCAAGCTGTTCGAGCCTCTGCGCGATCGCGAGGTTGATCGAATTGAACGCGGCGGGGCGGTTGAGCGTGATGGTGGCGACGGGACCGTCGATGCTCAGCAGGGCGGCGGCGTCGGAGGGGGAGGCGGCGGATGCGGACATGGCAAAATCCCCGGCAGGAGGTCTTTGTCGCAACTAAATCGCAGAAGGCGAGGGGAGACAATCCCTACCGCCGGATGCTCTTGCCTTACCGGGAACGATAGGGTCAAATGGTGGTGCCATCGATTAGGGACGGACACGAGCGCCGGCTCCTCGACCGACAAGGCCAGCAAGCCAAAATCAGTGAGAGAGAGGAGACGACATGGGTAACGCTCGTGTCCAGAAAGTTGGGCTGTTCCGATGACGGACGGTTCGGTGATCATCGTCGGCGCGGGCCATGGTGGCTATCAGGTGGCCGCCTCGCTGCGTCAGTCCGGCTTTGCAGGCCGCGTCTGCCTTATCAATGACGAGGCGCATCTGCCCTATCAGCGGCCGCCTTTGTCCAAGGCCTATATCAAGGGCTCGGCTGGCCCTGAAAGCCTGATGTTCCGGCCGGAGAAATTCTATACCGACCAGAAGATCGAGCTGATCGCGGGCCGTGCGACGTCGATCGATCGGGCCGGGCGCAAGGTTCATCTCGCCTCCGGCGACACGCTCGACTACGGCCATCTCGTGCTGGCGACGGGTGCGCGCAACCGGCTGCTCGATCTGCCCAACGCCAACCTGCCCGACGTCAAATACCTGCGCATCCTCGATGAGAGCGAGGCGTTGCGAGCGATCATGCCGTCGAAGACATGGGTCGTCGTAATCGGCGCCGGCTTCATCGGCCTCGAATTCGCCGCCACGGCAAGGATCAAGGGGCTCGAGGTCGACGTGCTCGAGCTCGCGCCCCGCGTGATGGCGCGGGCGGTGACGGCGGAGGTCTCTGAGTATTTCCAGGAGCGCCATCGCGAGGCGGGCATCCGCATTCATCTCGGTGTGCAGGCAACCAGCATCGAGGCGGAGGGCGGCAAGGTCACCGGTGTCTCCTTGAGCGATGGCCGGCATCTGCCGGCGGATCTCGTCGTGGTCGGCGTCGGCGTGCTGCCGAATGTCGAGCTTGCGGCCGAGGCAGGGCTGCCGGTCGCCTCCGGTATCATCGTCGACGAATATCTCTTGACGTCCGATCCGAACATCTCAGCCGTCGGCGATTGTGCGCTGTTTGCGAGCCCGCGCTTCGGGGGCTCTTTGCGGCTGGAGTCAGTGCAGAACGCCACCGACCATGCCCGCTGCGTGGCGGCGCGGCTGACCGGCGACAGGAAGGTCTATGACGGCCAGCCCTGGTTCTGGAGCGATCAGGGCGACGACAAGCTGCAGATTGCCGGGCTGACGACGGGCTACGACCGCGTCGTGCTGCGCGGCGATCCCACGAAGAAGGCGTTCTCGGCCTTCTGCTACAAGGGCGACAAGCTGCTCGGTATCGAGTCCATCAACCGCGCCGGCGATCACATGTTCGGCCGCCGCCTGCTCGGCATGGACCGCTCGCTCGCGCCCGAGAAGGCCGCTGACGATACTTTCGATCTGAAGAGCGCGCTGGCGTGATCAGCTTCCGATGACGGCGGAAACTTCTTCCGCCGTCGGCATCGAGGGGCCGGCGCCCATGCGTTGCACGGAGATCGAGGCGGCGGCGTTGGCAAAGGCGAGCGCGTCGCGCAGAGGCGCGCCGTCGGCGAGCCGCGCGGCCAGCGCGCCGACGAAGCAATCGCCGGCACCCGTGGTGTCGACCGCCTGCACCACGCGGCCCGGCACGATCAGCTCCTCGCGGCCCGCGAGCGCGACAACGCCGCGCTTGCCGAGCGTGACGCAGATGGTCTGATCCGGGCTCGCTTGAAGCCGCCGCGCCGCATCGAGGATCCGCGCAACGTCATCGCTGTCGGACAACGCCACGTCGGCGAGCAGGCCAAGCTCGGTCTCGTTCAGCACGAGCACGTCGACCAGCTCGAGCAGGTCGCGGCTGAACTTCTGTGCCGGCGCGGGGTTGAGCAGCGTCCTCGCCTGCGCCGCGCGGGCGCGCCGGAAGAAGGCGGCAATCGTGGGCAGCGGAATCTCGAACTGGCTGACGGCGACATCGCCCTTCAGCAGCGGCACGACGTCGACATCCTCGGCGCTGACCAGCGCGTTGGTACCGGGAATGACGACAATGGTGTTGTCGGCCTTCGCGACCGTGATGATGGCGGTGCCGGTGTGAGCCTCCGCCGTCTCCTGGACGTAGCCAAGATCGATGCCTTGACCTTCGAGGAACGCCTTCAGATCCGCTCCGAAGGAGTCCTTGCCGAGCCGGCCGATCAGCGTGGTCCGCGCGCCGAGCCTTGAGGCTGCGACCGCCTGGT
Source organism: Bradyrhizobium sp. CCGUVB23 (assembly GCF_024199885.1). Classification (NCBI taxonomy): domain Bacteria; kingdom Pseudomonadati; phylum Pseudomonadota; class Alphaproteobacteria; order Hyphomicrobiales; family Nitrobacteraceae; genus Bradyrhizobium; species Bradyrhizobium sp. CCGUVB23. The sequence continues at coordinate 228,355 of NZ_JANADQ010000001.1, read as the reverse complement.
TGGCGCCCTTGCCGCCGGGGAAGTACAGCACCTCTTTGCCGGCGACGGTCTCGCCGACCCTGGGATGGCGATCGGCGGTTGCCACCACATCCATGTTGATGCTGCCGGCGACGAAGACGCGCCCCATATGTGATTCCCCAGCGAAGACTAAACCTTGACCTCGAATTCGTGCCTGACTTTGGCGATGTCGACAAGGGTCGGCAAGCCGGCTTCGTTGCCGAGACGCTGGATCTTGTGGGTCGAGGCGGCGCGGGCGAAGTCGAAATGCTCGCGCCAGCTTTTACCGGGATGGGCGAGGTAGGAGTAGATGTAGGCGCCGTGGAACACGTCGCCGGCGCCGTTGGTGTCGATCACGCGCTCGCGCGGGATCGGCATCGCCGGCATGATGTCGACCGCCCCGGTCTCGTTGTACCAGAGCAGGCCTTTCTCACCCATGGTGATGCCGCCGATCTTGCAGCCGCGGCTCTTGAGATAATCGAGCATCTTGTCCGGCGTCAGATCCATCTGCTCGCACAGCCGCTCCGCGACGATCGCAACGTCGATGAACTCCAGGAGCTCATGCGTGTTGGTGCGCAGGCCGCCGCCGTCGAGCGAGGTCAAGATGCCGGCCTCGCGGCAGACTTTTGCGTAGTGGATTGCGGCGTCGGGCTGGTGGCCGTCGATATGCAGCGCGCGGCAGTTGCCGAGATTGAGGATCGGGAAGGGATGGATGTGGTGATCGTCGCGGCAGCGGACGATGGCCCGCTTGCCGTCCTTGGGCATGATGAAGGACAGCGAGGACTGGTTGACCTTCCGGTTGTGCAGCGAGATGGCGTATTTGGCGCACATGTCCTGGAACATGCGGCCAAGCCAGTCGTTCGCGACAGTCGCGATCAGGTCGGGCACGACTCCCAGCTTGGCGCAGCAGAAGGCCGCCGTGACCGCATTGCCGCCGAAGGAGACCGCGTAGGCGTCCGCCACGTGCTTCTCGTCGCCGGTCGGCATGTGGTCGGTAATGAAGGTGACGTCGATATAGGTCTGTCCGATAAAGAGAGCCTGCATTGGTTGTCCGTGATGCGCTGGGTGGTCCCGGCCGGCAGCATTACATTAGCACCGCTTCCGCGGATGGAACGCGGAAATTATTCGCAAAGGCACCGCCCTCAGCGCTTGAGGTGAGCATAGGGCCGGAATACGACCATCACCGGGCAATGCCAAGCCCGGACAAATGCCGAATTTCGACCCATTGTTCCGGGCCGATCAAAATGGGGGGAACATGATCACCGGCCTCGATCACGTGGTCGCCCTGGTCAGCGATATCGCCGCCGCCAGAGCCGCCTATCAGACCCTGCTGGCACGGGCACCGGCCTGGCAGAACTCCGGCGACGGCGCCGATCGCGTGCTGTTCACCCTCGACAACATGACGCTGGAATTGATGGCGCCGAGCGGCTTCAGCGTCACCGCCGACCGGATGCGCGCGCTGCTGGATGACCATGAGGGCATGCTCGCAAGCCTGTGCTTCCGTGTCGTAGACATCGGCAAGATGCACCGGCGGCTCGACCGGGTGGCGCTGAAGCCGGAGCCGATCGCGGAGGTCGAGAGCCGTGACGCCGAGAGTGGTGCGGTGCTGCACTGGAAGCGCACCCGCTCGGCCACCGAGCTCACGCGCGGCGTGCGCATGTTCTTTCTCGAACTCGCCGGGCAGCGCCCGATCTCTGATGTGACCGACATCGGCCCGATCGAAGGGCTCGACCACGTCGTGGTCGCGACCGAGGATTCCGAGCGTGCCGCGGCGCTCTATGGCGCCCGGCTCGGGCTCGACATGGCGCTCGACCGCTCGCATCACGACTGGGGCCAGCTGATGTTCTTCCGCTGCGGCGATCTCATCGTCGAGGTGGTGCGCAGGCCGGTCGCGGGCGGCGACTTCAGCCATGACCGGCTCTGGGGCCTGAGCTGGCGCGTCGCCGACATCGAAGCGACCCGCGCCCGCCTGATTGCCGCGGGCGTCGACGTCAGCGAGGTGCGCAACGGCCGAAAGCCGGGCACGCGGGTGATGACGGTGCGCAGCCGTACCTGCGGCATCCAGACGATTTTGCTGGAGCGCTCACCGAAGCCGGTGGTGTGATCGCTCGCATTCTCAAATCCTTGAGCGCATGATACATGCAATCGGGACAAGCATTGGCGGGCAACCGATTTGGCGAAGGCAAAACGAACTCTCAAATGGCAGCGCGACCCGGAAGGGATGCGGCTTCGCATCCTCGAAGCCGCGAAGCAGGAGTTTTCGGCTCACGGCCTTGCGGGTGCCCGCGTCGACCGCATCGCGGCCAAGGCCGGCGCCAACAAGCGCATGCTCTACTACCACGTCGGCAAGAAGGACGAACTTTATCTCGCGGTGCTGGAGGGAGCCTATGAGAAGATACGCAACGAGGAGAGGGGGCTCGATCTCGAGCATCTCGATCCGCCCGAAGCCATCAAGCGGCTGATCGAGTTCACCTGGAATTACTTTCTGCGAAACCCTGAGTTCCTGTCGCTGCTCCAGACCGAGAACCTTGCGCGCGCAAAACATCTGAAGCGCTCGACCAAGGTCAAGTCGATGCACTCGCCCTTCGTCGAGATGATCCGTACCGTGGTCCGCCGCGGCGTCGAGAGCGGCGACTTCCAGGTCGCGGTCGATCCGGTGCAGCTCTACATCTCGATCGCGGCGCTCACCTTCTTCTATCTCTCCAACAGCGCCACGCTGAGCGTGATTTTCGGCCGCGACCTGCTCGCGAAAGACGCCAAGGAGGAGCGGCTCGCCCACATGGTCGGCCTCGTGCTGGCGGCGCTGACCGGGCGCTCGGCCGAATTGTTCGACATGGTCAAGGCGCCGAAGCCGCGCGTCCCGCAGCATCAGCCGGTCTAACCGGCGCAACGGCAAACCAAAGTCTCGAAAACAACCCCATGCAAAGTAGCCGGCAGTTGCCGGTCCAATGCCGTGCGCATTCCGCGAAGCCTTTGACATAGCGGACAAATCAGCGCCGCGAGGCCATCATCGACGTGCCGCTCGACCCATCCTGCGTACTGCTTCCATAACCCCAGCCGTCATCGCCCGCCTTGTGCGCTATTGCGCACTGGGGCGGGCGATCCAGTATTCCAGAGGCAGCGCGAGGATACGGAGAAACTGCGACGTACTGGATTCCCCGCTTTCACGGGGAATGACACTGAAAGTGTGACGCGACTGTTCCGCGATCTAGACAAAGAAGCGGCAACAGGCGCCACAAAACGCCACACAGGAAAGCGCTGGACAGTATTTATCCAACGAGTTAATTTCTCCCAAGAATGAAAAAGAAGACGGGAGTGAGATGTGGCGGAGGCCAGACCGCAAAGCGCGCTGTCGAAGATGCTGAACGCGGCCTGGGTGCGGCCGTTCCTGTTCCTGGTGTTTGTCGTCATTGCCTGGGATCTCGCGATCCGGCTGTTCAGGATCCCCGCCTATCAGATCCCGGCGCCGGCCGACGTCGTCGCGGTGCTGCGTACCGACTGGCCGGAACTGTTGCGGCAGTGCTGGCCGACGACATATGCAACGGTCTGCGGCTTCCTTCTGTCCGCGCTGTTCGGCATTCCCGTGGCGATGCTGATCGCGGGCTCGAAGACGGTGGAGAGCTACGTCTATCCGCTGCTGGTGTTCTCGCAGTCCGTGCCGAAGATCGCGATCGCGCCGCTCTTCGTGGTCTGGTTCGGCTTCGGCATCATTCCAAAAGTGATTTCCGCATTCCTGCTCGGATTCTTCCCCGTGGTGGTCTCCGCCGTGCAGGGCTTCAAGTCGGTCGATCCTGACATGGTCGACCTCGCCCGCGCCATGCAGGGCAGCCGCTTCCAAGTGTTCCGCGCGGTGAACCTGCCGCATGCACTGCCGGCGATCTTCTCCGGCCTGAAAGTCTCGGTGACCCTCGCCGTCGTCGGTGCCGTGGTCGGCGAGTTCGTCGGTTCCAATTCCGGCATCGGCTACGTGATGCAGCGCTCGATCGGAACGTTCGACCTGCCGACGATGTTCGCAGCGCTGGTAATCCTGGCGCTGCTCGGCGTGGTGCTGTTCTGGATCGTCGACCGGATCGAGCGCCTCGTCATTCCCTGGCATGTCAGCCAGCGCGAGGACATCGTTTTCGCCTCATGAGCCAACCAACGGTCAGCAGCGGCCGAAGCCAAAAAAGGAAATGGGAGGAGTAGCGATGAAGCGGTTGATGGGAGCTGTCTCGGTGGCGCTGATGGCGCTCGGCGTGGCGCCGGCGCAGGCCGCCGACAAGGTCGTGCTGATGCTCAACTGGTACGTCTATGGCGAGCACGCGCCGTTCTATTACGGCAAGGCGAAGGGCATCTATGCCGCCGAAGGCATCGATCTCGAGATCCAGGAAGGCCGCGGCTCGGCGGCAACGACGCAGGCTGTTGCGGCCAAGACAGCCGACTTTGGCTATGTCGACGTGCCCACCATGATGCGCGCCGCGATCAAGGGCGCGCCCGTGATCGCGACCGGCGTGCTGCTCCAGACCAGTCCGATGTCGGCGATGGGTTTCGTCGACAAGAACATCAGGAAGCCCGAGGACATCAAGGGAAAGACGGTGGCGATCACGCCGGCGGACTCCATGACGCAGATCTGGCCGCTGTTCCTGAAGAAGACGGGCCTCAAGGAGAGCGACTTCCAGACCGTTGCGGGTGACGGCCAGACCAAGCTCAACGCCGTCATCAACGGCCAGGCCGATCTCCTGCTCGGCTACGTCATGGACCAGTCGATGAAGATCAAGGATGCGACGGGCAAGGACGTTTACCCGATCAAGTTTGTCGACTACGGCATCAACATTGGTTTCCTCGGGCATCATCGCCAACGCGGACTACGTGAAGGCCAATCCCGATCTTGTCCGTCGCTTCATGTCGGCGACGACGAAGGCGGTGGAAGCCGCCGAGAAGGACCCGAAGACGGCCGCACAGTCGATCCTCGACGCCAATCCGAAGGGCGGCAAGATCGACACGCTGACGCAGGGCTTCGAGCTGACCATTCCGCTCTACCGCACGCCGGAGACGAAGAACAAGCGCCCGTTCGAGGTCACCGACCAGAACATGACCGATACGGTCAACCTGTTGGTCGAATATGGCGGTCTCGACGCCAAGGCCAAGGCGAACCCGAAGGCATTCTACACCAACGATTACCTGCCGAAGGGCGACTAATGAAATCGTCTGCTAGACCAAGCGACGTCGTGCAGCCGGCCGCTCATCTGCGACTGGTGAGTGACCGGGCCGGCAGCGACACATCGGGCATCACACTGTCCGGCGTGTCGAAAACCTATCGCTCGCGCGATGGCGACGTGCCGTCGTTGCGGCCGCTCGACTTCCACATCAATGAGGGCGAGTTTTTCGTCGTTGTCGGCCCGTCCGGCTGCGGCAAGTCCACGCTGCTGAAACTGATCTCCGGGCTCTTGCCGCCGTCGAGCGGTGAGATCCTGGTCGACGGCGAGATGGTGACGAAGCCGCACGGCAATGTCGGCATCGTCTTCCAGAACGCGCTGCTGCTGCCCTGGCGCAACATCCTGTCCAACGTGATGCTGCCGATCGACATGCAGCGGCTGCCGCGGGCGAAATATCTCGAGCGCGCAAGGCAATTGTTGAAGCTGGTCGGCCTCGAAGGGTTCGAGAAGAAGCTGCCCTGGCAGCTCTCCGGCGGCATGCAGCAGCGCGCCTCGATCTGCCGCGCGCTGGTGCACGATCCCGGGATCATGCTGATGGACGAGCCGTTCGGCGCGCTCGATGCCCTGACGCGCGAGCGCATGAATGTGGAGCTGATGCGGATCCAGCGCGAGACCGGCAAGACGGTGCTGCTGATCACGCATTCGATTCCGGAGGCCGTGTTCCTCGCCGACCGCGTCCTGGTCATGACCGAGCGGCCGGGCGCGATCGCAGCGATCTACGACGTGCCGCTGCCGCGCCCGCGCTCGCTCGACGTGATGGCCGATCCCGTCTTTACCGAGCTCGTGCAACGCATCCGCAAGCACTTCTTTTCGCAGGGTTCGCTGGACTAAGGGCCATGCCGTTGCGCCTGAAGCTGCGAGATATAGCGTTCTTCGAACGTCCCGTGCGTTTCGCGCGGCCGTTCCGCTTCGGCGCGATCACGCTTCACGCGACACCGCAGCTCTTCGTGCGTGCCGAGATCGAGGTCGAGGGCAGGGGAATTGCGATCGGCGCCAGTGCCGAGCTGCTGGTGCCAAAATGGTTCGACAAGCGGCCCGAGCTCTCGCCGGCGCAGACGGTCGATGGCTTGCGACGGTCGCTTCAGATCGCGCGGGGGCTGTATCTTGCGCAGACCGGTTTCCTGACCGCGTTCGAGCTGCATGCCGCGTGCATCGGCGCGCAGGTGGCGGCCTGCGCCAAGGAGAACATTCCGCCGCTCGCTGCGGCCTATGGCCCCGCCGAGATTGACAAGGCGGTCCTCGACGCATTGCTGCGCGGCGTCGACACCAGTTTCTTCGACGGGATGGCCCAAAACATCGCCGGCATCGACGAGCGCCTGTCGCCTGATCTCAGTGAAGGCGATGTCGGCCGCTTTCTTGGGCTTGCCAACCAGCACCGGTCCCGGCGTATCGCGATCCGTCATACCGTCGGCCTTGAGGACAAGGTCGAGGGCGAAGGCGGTGTTGCCGATCCACGCGCAAATTCTGGCGCGCGTTACTTCAAGCTCAAGCTCGGCGGCGACCCGGAAGCGGACGCCGCGCGACTGATCCGGATTGGCGGCCAGCTTGCGACGTTGCCTCACCATTACAGCATCACGCTCGACGGCAACGAGCAGTACACCGACTTGAGCGCCCTTGAAGTGCTGGTTGACCGACTGGAGCGCGACAGCGCGCTCGCACCCATCACGGGCAGGTTGCAATATATCGAGCAGCCGCTGCCGCGCGATATTACCCAGCGGACGCCGCTCGGCGCTCTCCGTCGTCGCGACTTCATTATCGACGAGGCGGACGATTCCTATGACGCTTGGCCGACGGCTTTCAGGCTCGGCTATAGCGGCGTATCCTCGAAATCCTGCAAGGGCTTCTACAAGTCGATAGTGAACGCGTCCAGGATGATCGCGCGCGATATGGACGGGGCCGAATGTTTTGTCGCCGGTGAAGACTTGACCTGCCAGCCGGGGCTCGCCCTGCAGCAGGATCTTGCACTGAGCACACTGCTTTGCCTCGATCACGGCGAACGCAACGGCCACCACTATGTCGACGGCTTTGGCGATGCGCCCGCAGAGGAAGCGCAGGCCTTCGCGGCGGCGCATCCCGATCTCTATGCCGATTCTGGCCGGGGCATCCGTCTTTCCATTCACGGCGGCGACCTCCTGACGGGATCGCTCGCCACACCGGGCTTTGCGACGTCGGTCCATCCGGACTGGTCGGCGCTGGCACCCCTCAATCAGCCAGAATCCCTTCAGGAGCAATTGGCATGACCACGCAGCGCCTCGGCCTCATCATGAACGGCGTCACCGGCCGCATGGGGCTCAACCAGCATCTGATCCGCTCGATCGTCGCGATCCGCGACCAGGGCGGCGTCAGGCTGAAGAACGGCGACCGCGTGATGCCCGATCCGATCCTGGTCGGGCGCAGCGCCGACAAGGTCGAGCGGCTGGCAAAGCAGTTCAACATCACGCGCTGGACCACCGATTTCGATGCGGCGCTCGCCGACAAGAACGACAGCGTGTTCTTCGACGCCGCGACCACGCAGGCGCGGCCGAATCTGCTGACCCGCGCCATCAACGCCGGCAAGCACGTCTATTGCGAGAAGCCGATTGCGACCAATTTCGAGGAAGCTGTCGAAGTGGTGCGGCTCGCCAACGCCAAGGGCGTCAAGCACGGCACGGTGCAGGACAAGCTGTTCCTGCCCGGCCTGAAGAAGCTCGCGTTCCTGCGCGATTCCGGATTCTTCGGTCGCATCCTGTCGGTGCGCGGCGAGTTCGGCTATTGGGTGTTCGAAGGCGGCTGGCAGGAGGCGCAGCGGCCATCCTGGAACTATCGCAATGAGGATGGTGGCGGCATCATCCTCGACATGGTCTGCCACTGGCGTTACGTGCTCGACAACCTTTTTGGCGACGTCGAGAGCGTGGTCTGCATCGGCAATACCGATATTCCCGAGCGCTATGACGAGCAGGGACAGAAGTACAAGGCGACGGCCGACGACTCCGCCTACGCCACCTTCCAGCTCAAGGGCGGCATCATCGCCCATATCAACATGTCCTGGGTGACGCGCGTCTATCGCGATGATCTCGTCACCTTCCAGGTCGACGGTACGCTTGGCTCGGCGGTGGCGGGCCTCTCCGACTGCATGATCCAGGCGCGGCAGGCGACGCCCCGGCCGGTGTGGAATCCCGACGAGAAGCGGCTGCACGATTTCTACGGCGACTGGCAGAAGCTGCCGGACAACGTCTCCTACGACAACGGCTTCAAGGAGCAGTGGGAGATGTACATCCGGCACGTCTGCGAGGATGCGCCGTACAAGTTCACGCTGCTCGAAGGCGCCAAGGGCGTACAGCTCGCCGAATGTGCGCTGAAGAGCTGGAAGGAGCGACGCTGGATCGACGTCGCACCAATCAAGGTCTGAGAGGAGGGAGCCATGAACAAGCCAGTCCCGCAGATATCGTCGTTGTCGCTCAAGCTGCCCAGGGCGGATCGCTCGATCGAGACCTATCGGCTCGCGGCCTCGCGCAGCTTCCCTGCCAAGCTCGAGGGCACGCTGAACCGCGTTGCGTTCTCGGCCGCGCACATGGTGGCCGATCCGCTCGCCGACAACGATCCCTGGCTCGCGGCTGCCATCGACTGGGACAAGACCATTGCTTTTCGCGAGCATGTCTGGGATCTCGGCCTTGGTGTTGCCGAAGCCATGGACACCGCGCAGCGCGGCATGGGGCTGGACTGGCCGACCTCGCTGGAATTGATCACGCGTTCGGTTGCGGCCGCAAAGTCGCGCAATGCGCTGGTGTTCTCCGGCGCGGGCACCGATCACCTCGCAGTGGAGGATGCCAAAGGCCTCGACGATGTGATCCGCGCGTATGAAGAGCAGGTTGCGGCGGTCGAGAAGGTTGGCGGTCGGATCATCCTGATGGCGTCGCGCGCGCTGGCAAAGCTCGGCCGCAATGCCGACGACTACGCCAGGGTCTATGATCGCGTGCTGTCGCAGGTCCGCGAACCCGTGATCATCCACTGGCTCGGCGACATGTTCGATCCGGCCCTGACCGGCTATTGGGGTACCCAGGATCTGGACAGGGCGATGGATACCGCCGTCGCGATCATCAACGGCAATGCCGCCAAGGTCGATGGCGTCAAGGTCTCGCTGCTCGACATGCAGCGCGAGATCGACATGCGCCGTCGCCTCGACAAGCGCATCAAGATGTACACCGGCGATGACTTCAACTATGCGGAGCTGATCGCCGGCGACGAACAGGGATTTTCGCACGCGCTGCTCGGCATCTTCGATGCCATCGCGCCGGCGGCCTCCTATGCGCTGTCGCGGCTGGCGGCCGGCGACGAGGCCGGCTTCCATGATGTGCTTGGGCCGACGGTGCCCCTGTCGCGTCACATCTTCAAGGCGCCAACGCGCTTCTACAAGACAGGTGTGGTGTTCATGGCCTATCTGAACGGTCATCACGATCATTTCACCATGGTCGGCGGTCAGGAGAGCGCGCGCTCGACGCTCCATCTGGCTGAGCTGTTCCGGCTCGCCGATCAGGCCGGGCTGCTTGCCAATCCGGAAGCCGCGACACAGCGGATGAAGACCGTGATGGCCTTACGCGGAATCGAGGGCTGATGCGCGACTTCTCTTCCGACCATCGCTGGCTGTCGCTGAACACGGCAACGGTCCGCAAGCAGGGCGACCTCGTCGCCATCATTGACGCCTGCGCGCGGCACGGCATCCGTGCCATCGATCCCTGGCGCGATCAGGTCGCGGCCGTCGGGCCGGATCGCGCCGCACGCGCGGTGCGCGACGCCGGGGTTGAGCTCTCAGGCTATTGCCGCGGCGGCATGTTCACGTCTGACGCTGCGCGCCGCGCGGAGGTGCGCGACGACAATCGCCGCTGCGTGGATGAAGCCAAGGCGCTCGGCGCCTCCTGCATCGTGCTGGTCGTCGGCGGCCTGCCGCAATATTCGCGGCCGGGCAGCGGCGCCTCGAAAGATATCGTCGCAGCGCGTGCGCAGGTCGAGGATGCTCTCGCTGAAATGCTCGATTATGCCAGGCAGGCAAAGCTGCCGCTAGCGATCGAGCCCTTGCATCCCGCCTATGCCGCGGACCGCGCCTGTGTGAACACGACGAAGCAGGCGCTCGACATCTGCGACCGGGTCGATCCAGGCCGCACTGGCACGTTGGGCGTCGCGCTCGACGTCTATCACATCTGGTGGGATCCGGAGCTGATGAGCCAGATCGCGCGCGCGGGCCGAGACCGCCTGCTGGCGTTCCACGTCTGCGACTGGCTGGTGCCGACCAAGGACATCCTCAACGACCGCGGCATGATGGGCGACGGCGTCATCGACATCAGATCAGTGCGCAAAGCGGTCGAGGCGCAAGGCTATGCCGGCTATTCCGAGATCGAGATCTTCTCCAACGACTGGTGGGACAAGCCGATGGATGAGGTGCTGCGCAGCTGCATCGAACGGCACCGGACCGTGGTCTAGAATCAAGTCTCAAGCAGCTGGTGGCAATCACTGGCTTGCCGTCCGGGGCATCGTGTTGAAGCGCGCCTTCTGCTCGCTGCTGAGCGTCGCGTAGAACTCGTCCAGCACCGGCTGCACCCAATTGGCCGCCTCCAGCATGGCTTCGAGTCGGTGCTGCATAGCTTCCAATCGCCCAATCGGCGTCAGCGGCACTTGATCCGGGCAGACAGCTTGCAGTCCTTTAACAGCCTGCTTGGTCGCGTCGCTCAGGCGGTCGAGCGCTTCCTTCTGCTTGCCGGCCGGCTGTACCACTGCATCGATCCGTTCGATCGGCAGCTCCGTCAGGCTTGATTTCGGATCGCCGCAGCTCTCGCCCTGAGCATTCGCTTCCTGCTGCTGGGGCTGCTGTTGCGAACGCTCGCCGACATTGGGGCCGAGCGCGTTGAAGCGCGCCTGCTGCTCGTCGCTGAGCGAACCATAGAACTTCTCGAGCGCCGGCCGAACGATCTTCACCGCCTCGAGCGTGGCGCTGACGCGGTTCGTCATCGCGCGCAAGCGGCCGGGTGGCGTCAGCGGATAGGAATCATTGCAGGACTGCTTGAATGCATCGGCAGCCCGTGCCGCCGCGGCCTTCAAGTCGTCGAGCAAGCCGCGCTGTTCGGGCGTCGGCCGGACCGCCTGCGTGATCGACTCGAACGGCCAGGCCGTCACGCCCTTGTCCGGAGCGTCACATAGTTGCCGTAGCGCCTGCTGGCTTGCGCTCGAGCCCCGCCGCGCGCGGTAGCCGCCACCGGTTTGCGGATAGTCATAGGGGTTGGTGCTGGCATAGGCTGAATAGGCGCCATCCCCGCCCCAGAACACGGTGTCGACGAAGTCGTCGTAGGCATAGGCCCAGTAGCCGGGGTCGTACCCGTAGGACCAGAACGTGTAGTCGAAAATGTCGGAATAGGCGTAAGGCCAGAACACTGGGCCAAGCCACGCCACGAAGACCGCAGGATGGCGGTGCTGCCAAGCCTCCCGGGGAGCCCAGCCGCTCTGGCGGGTCATGAGTGCCGCCTGGCTCAGCGGAGTGGCCTGCTCGCGGAAACGTTCCGCAAATCGCCCGCGCTCGGCGGCCTGCATGGCGGCGGCTCGCCCGACTGCGGCTTGCGCAGGCCCCAACCGCTGCAGGCGCGCCTGATCGCGCTGCTGCATGCTCTGCTCGCGCTGCAGCAGGCGGTTCTGTGTTTGCAGCGTCCGCTCCTGTGCACGTTGCGCTCGCAGGCCTTCCGGCTTCTGCGACTGCAATTGTTGCACGCGCTGTTGCAGCCGATCGATGCGGGTTTGACGTTCCGTGCTCTGGCGCGACAGCGCGTCGCGCTGCCGTTGCTGTACCATTTGCTGGCGCTGCTGGATCTGCTGCTGGTGCTGTTGCGCGCGCTGTTGCACCTGCTCCTGTCGCGACGGCCGCGCGCTCACGGCAGGTGGCGCGCTTGGGCGAGAGGGGGCGGCGATATGCGGCGTCGGCCGCGGGGCCATGGCCGGACGTTGTGGCGCTGCTTGCGGGTGATGGAATTCAGGCCGGGGGGCCGCCACATGCGGGGCCGCTCGCGGCGGCGGCGCAGCGAAGTGTGGGGCCGGACGCGGTGGCGGCGAGGCGAAGTGAGGCGCAGGGTGCGGCGCCATCGCGGGGCGCTGTGGCATGGCCGGTGGATGGAACGCGGGTGCAGCGGGGCGTGCCATGGCTGGCGGCGCCGCCGGGCGGGCTATAGCAGGTGGTGCGGCTGGATGCGGCGCCGCTGCCGGTGGTCCACCCCTTCCATGGGGGTTCTGGGCGGACGCTCCCACGCTCGCCACGATCATCGAGACACCAACCAAAAATGCCGAAAGGCAAGTGCCACGCGGAAGCATGATCGCAACTCCACGCTCGTCCCAATCGCCCGCAATCGTTCAACGCGCTGGCGGCGATATCGTTCGTTCTTGACTGCCGCCGGTCTTGCGGTCTTCCGACGCAGGCAGCCTCAGGAGAAATCCCGCGTGAGGGTGGTGGCGAACCGTTCCAGCGCCCAGTCGACCTGATCGCTGGTGATCACCAGGGGCGGGGCGATGCGGATCGTGTGCTCATGGGTATCCTTGGCGAGGATGCCTTCAACCTGCAGAGCCTCACAGTAGCGGCGCGCGGGGCCGGCCTCTGGATGTAGTTCGACCGCCAGCATCAGCCCGCGTCCGCGCACGTCGCGGACGGTGTTGGCGCGGATGCTACTGAGGCCTTCCAGGAAGCGTTCACCCTGCACCGCGGCATTCTCGATCATTCCTTCCTCGACGAGCACGCGGAGCGCTGCCCGCGCCACAGCACAGGCGAGCGGATTGCCGCCGAACGTCGAGCCGTGCTGGCCAGGCTTCAGCGTGCCGAGGACTTCGTTGTTCGAAAGCACGGCCGAGACGGGGTAGAAGCCGCCCGACAAGGCTTTGCCGAGCAGCGTCACGTCCGCCTCGATGCCTTCGTGCTGTTCCGCGAGCAGCTTGCCGGTGCGGCCGAGCCCGGTCTGGATCTCGTCGAGGATCAGCATCACCTCGTGCGAGGAGCAGAGCTCGCGGACCCCTGTGAAATAGCCTGCCGGCGGAATGATGACGCCGGCTTCGCCCTGGATCGGTTCGACCAGGAAGGCGACGGTGTTCGGCGTGATCGCCTCCTCGAGGGCTGCGGCATCGCCGAACGGAATGATCCTGAAGCCCGGCGCGAACGGTCCGAAGTGCCCGCGCGTTGCCGGATCCGTCGAGAAGCCGACCACACCGAGAGTGCGTCCGTGGAAGTTGTTGGCGCAGACGATGATCTCGGCTTGTCCGTCCGGCACGCCCTTCACCTCATAGCCCCATTTGCGCACCGACTTGATCGCGCTCTCCACCGCCTCGGCCCCGCTGTTCATCGGCAGCACCTTGTGCGAGCCGGTCAGCTCCGCAATCTCCTCGTAGAACGGGGCGAGCTGATCGTTGTGGAATGCACGCGAGGTTAGGGTCAGTCGGCTCGCCTGCTCGACCATGGCGGCCAGAATCTTGGGGTGACAGTGGCCCTGGTTGAGAGCCGAATAGGCGGAGAGGCAATCCAGATAGCGGTTGCCCTGGGTGTCCCATACGAAGACGCCTTCGCCGCGCGACAGGACAACGCCGAGCGGCTCGTAATTGCGGGCGCCGAAACGCGCCTCCCTCGCGATGAAATCAGCGACTGGCGGACTACTCATCCTTTGTCACTCCAGCTTGTCAGCCTCACGCATTCTAGCCGAAAATGCGTGACACGTTCAAACTCACTCCTTGTCGCGGTGCTCGAGCTCCAGCGTCACCAGCCTCGCCAGCAGGGTGGCCGGATAGAGCTGTCCGAATATGGCTTCGAGATTGCAGAGGCTGCGAACGACGGGATGCACGGGTGCAACGTCGCCATAGCCGGTCGTCGTCATGGTTGCGAAGCTGAAATAGATCACCTGGCTTGCCAGCGCCGGACTATCCTCTACCTTCATGCCGGAAAATGCTTCCGGCACGAGCGACCCGACGAACGTGAAAAGGGCTGCGAAGATCACGGCGACCGTGAAGTAGAGCAGGACGGCGCCGATGACGCGATGAAAATTGATGCGCCCAGGTGCAAAGGTCGCGCGTGCCACCGCCCACGCCATCGTGACGCCGAGGATGAACCATGAGCCGGCAAAGAGGTTGAGGTCGAGCAGCGAGGGCGAGTGGAATCGCAGGACGGCGCCGGTGACGATCATGACGAGTGCGATCAGCATCGCGCCGACCGCGATCGGACTTCCCGAGATGATGAAGATGCCGCAAACGAGCAGCAGGGCGAGCACGAGCTCGGACACCTGGAAGGCGAAGATCCCGAGTGCCTGCAGCGGCGCAATGACGAACATCATGACGACGAGGAGGCCCGTCAGCGCCGTCAGGAGGGGATCGGCCCAGCGGTCGCGCAAGCTCTTGATACTCATGGAATCCTCGCCACGCGTCAGCCGATGGAGCACGGCACGTTGAGGAAGCCGCGGAACCGGACGCGGCCACCGCGCACGGGCTTCCCGCTCAAGGCATAGTTCGGGAAGCGCGCCAGGAAGCGCGAAATCGCGATCGCGCCTTCCAGCCGCGCCAGCGCCATGCCGGCACATTGATGCGCGCCGGTGGCGAAAGCGAGATGCCGGTTCGGCGTGCGCGCGATGTCGAAGATCTCAGGATCAGGAAATTGCACGGGATCGCGGTTCGCGGCGCCAATGCACAGCGTGATCGAGGTGCCGGCCTCCAGCATCACGCCGCCGAGCTCGACCGCTTCGGTGGTCATGCGGTTGCCGAGCTGGTTCGAGCTCTCATAGCGCAGCATCTCCTCGACCGCCGTCTTGATCAGGTCGGGGTTCTGGATCAGCCGCTGCTTCTGGTCCGGATGGCGATCGAGTGCCACGAGGCCATTGCCGATCAGATTGGTGGTGGTCTCGTGGCCGGCATTGAGCAGGAAGATGCAATTGTGCAGCAGCTCGGTCTCGGTCAGCCGCTCGCCGTTGTCCTCACCGCTGCCTTCTCCTTGGATCAGGCGTGTCAGCACGTCGCGCTCGGGATTGCCGGGCTTTTGCCGGCGGCGCGCGACGAGCGTCTGGAGATAGCTAAGGAAATCCTTCACCGCTTGATTGCCGCGCGCAAAAGCCTCCGGCGAGACGACTGGCTCGAGCGCGCCCAAGATCGCCAGCGACCAGCCGCGCAGCGGCTCGCGCTCGTCATGGGGGACGTCGAGCAGGTTGCCGATCACCTCGATGGGAATGGTGGCGGCGAAGTCGCCGATCAACTCGCAGTCGCCTTTGGCAGCGATCGCATCGAGCAGCCGGTCGACCAGCGCGACGAGATCGCTCTCCATGCTGGCTATCGCGCGCGGCGACAGCGCGCCCATGATCAGGCGCCGCACGCGGGTGTGCGCGGGCGGATCGTTGAACACGAGGCTCGTGGTGTGGTGCTCGTAGAGCAGGGAGGCGCCGTATTTCGGCGCGAACTCCTTCTTCTTGTCCGAGCTGAACGATCTCGTGTTCTTGTAGGTGGTGACGAGATCGTCATAGCGCGTCAGGAACACCGTGCCGTTCGGCAGGCGCTTGACCGGCTCGTTCTCCCGCAGTGCACGATAAGTCGGGTAGGGGTTGTCGTAGAACTCGGGCGTCAGCCGCTCCAGGTCGAAGCTCGCCGCCAGCTCTCTCGCGTGTGCGTTCATCCCGCTATACTCACCGGTTAAAGCCGATATGCCGTTATTGTTCTTCGAACGACGCATGCGTCCGTCTAGACTTCTTCCGACTTGCTAGCCGACTGGACACCAAAATGCACGCGCGCACTGATGCTGATGCCCCGCCGTCATGGCCCGACGAGATCTTCGCGGTCCTGGAGCGCTTCGAGGTCCGGCAGGTGCCTTATGTGCCCGATGCCGGTCACTCCCAACTCATCAAGCGCGTGCTCGCGTCATCTAGCATGCGCGGCATTCCGCTCACGACCGAGGAGGAGGGCGTGGCGCTGCTGGCGGGCGCCTGGACCGGCGGGCAGCGCGGCGTGCTGCTGATGCAGTCGAGCGGGGTCGGCAACTGCATCAACATGCTGTCGCTGATCCCGATCCTGCGCTTTCCGTTCCTCACGCTGGTGACGATGCGCGGCGAATGGGGCGAGTTCAATCCCTGGCAAGTGCCGATGGGATCGACCACCCAAGGCGTCTTCGAACTCTCCGGCGTCCAGGTCCTGCGTGCATCGCATGCCGCCGAAGTGCCGGCCGTGTTGGAGGCCGCCGCAGCGCAGGCCTACAACGCGTTGACGCCGACCGCCGTCCTCCTGTCGCAGCGCCTGATCGGCGCCAAGGTTTTCACCAAATGAGCAAGACCAATCTCCTCGATCGCCGTCAGGTCGTCGCCGCGCTGCTTGCGAACCGCAGGGATGTCGTCGCGATCGGTGGCTTGGGCGCCTCGACCAACGACATCACTGCCGCCGGTGACCACGCGCGCAATTTCTATCTCTGGGGCGGCATGGGCGGCGCCGCGATGATCGGCCTGGGGCTGGCGCTGGCCCAGCCAGAACTGCCGGTGCTTGTCATCACCGGCGACGGCGAGATGCTGATGGGGATGGGCAGCCTTGCCACCATCGGCCTGCAGAAGCCCGCCAACCTCTCGATCGTGGTGCTGGACAATGAGCGCTACGGCGAGACCGGCGGCCAGACCAGTCATACCTCGGCCGCCGCCGACCTCGTCGGCGTCGCCAGGGCCTGCGGCATCGGGGATAGCCGGGCGATCTCCACCATGGCGGAGGTCGAGAGCTTCGCCGCGTCCGTCCATGACGTCAGGGGCGGCCCCCGCTTTGCCAACGTGAAGATCGACAGCGCCGAGCTGGCCCGCATCCTGCCCACCCGCGACGGCACCTACATCGTCAACCGGCTGCGCGGCGACCTCGGGTTCCCGCCGATCTAGCTCGGTCACTTCCCGTCCAGCTTGCGGACGTGAGCGGCGACGATGAGCACGCCCGACACGATCAGGACACCACCGATCGTCTGCATCCATGTCATCCGTTCGTCGAGGCCGAGATAGCCTGAGATGACGGTTGCGGCCGGTCCCAGCGCGCTGATCATCGCGACGCGGCTCGCGCCGATACGACGCAGTGCCTCCGCCATCATGAACAGGGGCATCACGGTTGAGAACACCGCCATGGCAAGCGCGAGCTCGTAGACGCGAATGGGCAGCACGAGCGCGCCGAGCGGCCGCAGCAGCAGGAACTGCACGATGCAATAGACGCTGGCCGCGGCGGTCGCATAGGCCGTGAAACGGATCGATCCGAGCCTGGCAACGACTTCGCCACTGCCGACGAGATAGATCGAGAAGGTGACCGCGCTGAGCATCACCAGGAGAGCACCCAACCAGAAGTTTGCGTTCGGCTTGTCGAACTGGGCGGAGAGTACGAGCGCGACGCCCGCATAGGTGATGAGCAGCGCAACGACTTCGCGCTGCGAAATCCGCTTGCCCAGGACCAGCGCGGAAATGATCACCACGATCGTCGGATACAGGAACAGCAGCAGGCGGCCGATCCCGGCGGCCACGAATTGCAGTCCGAACATGTCGAGAAAGCTCGACAGGTAGTAGCCGATGAAACCAAGCGCCGCGAGGGCCATCGCGTCGCATCTTGTGAGCGGGGCGGGAGCTGCCGAGGAACGGTGATGAAGCGCCAGCGCCGCGGCCAGGAACGGCAATGAGAAGATCATCCGCAGCGCCAGCAGCGTCACCGGATCGCTCATGTCCTCATAGGCAAGCTTGACGAAGATCGCACGCAGCGAAAACGCGATCGCCGCGACCGCCGCCAGGCCGACGCCGACGAGGTTGTGAGCGGCGGACACCGGGCGGGCGGTGCTGACCGCATCCGGCATCTCTTCGTCATCCGTGGTCGTCGTCATTCCTCACCTTCTTTCCCTGGAATACCGTTTTGGGATACCAAAATGAAGTTGAATGGGATACCAAAAAGGGATACCATTGTTCACAATTGCGAGCGGTATGACGCGCGCGGAAGGCTGGAGATTTCGGCGTGTCGCAGATGCTGCTGATCCACGATCAGCTCAGGGAAATGATTCTCTCGCTGGACCTCGGGCCCGGCGAGCGTCTGACCGAGCGCTGGCTGGAAGGTCGCTTCCAGAGCTCGCGCACGCCCATTCGCGCCGCGCTGGCGCGGTTGGAGGGCGAGGGCCTGGTGCAGCGGGAGGGGCGGAATTGGGCCGTGGCCCCGATCGATCTCGGCGAAATCGAAGCCCTGGCCGAATTTCGTGAGCCGCTCGAGGTGACCGCGGTGCGGCTTGCCTGCGCGCGAGCGGCGTCGGCGGATCTCGATGGCATCGAAGAAATGCTCAATGCCTGCCGTTCTGACGTGCCACGCGAGGAGTGGCACAAGATCGGTACCGACTTCCATGTCGAAATTGCCCGGCTCAGCGGCAACAAGTTTCTCGTCGCCGCGATCGACGGGGTGATGATCAGGCTCTCGCGAGCCCGCTGGCTCGAGGTCTGGACCGAGTCGTCACGCGAGCAGGCCTGGAGCGAGCACCGCCGAATCCTCGGCTATATCCGCAGCGGGCAGTCAGAGGAGGCCGCACGAGAGGCTTCTGCCCATGTGCGCGATACGCGGGATCGTCTGCTGCGCTCGCTGAACGCGGACCGGCGCGGCCTCCGCGCCCGGGGGTTTGCTATCGTCGGGGCGCGCTGAGCTTTGTCACCTCATCGAGGTTGCATCGCAGCACTCTACTTGACTTTTGCGTGGGTGAGTGCTTACTCACTAACATGAGCTCACTGCGTATGACGAGCGACCTGAGGAGGCAACTCATCCTCGGTGCCGCGAAACGTTGCTTTGCCCGTCACGGGTATACCGGCACCACGACCAAGAGCGTGGCGGCCGCCGCTGCCATTTCTGAAGCGCTGCTGTTCAAGCATTTCCCGTCCAAGGCCGCGCTGTACGCCGAGATCCTCAGCGACGAGTGCGAGGCTGATCCGGCACTGATGGAGCTTCTTGAGCGGGAGCCGTCAACAGCCACCCTGGTCGAGCTGATCCGGAGCATGGTCGAGCACTTCATGCAGATCGCAGACAGCCCGGATCAGGAGGAGGCGCAGCGCCTGCGGCTGATGGTTACTAGCCATCTGGATGATGGCGAATTCGCGCGCCTGCTATATGCCAAGATCGAGAATCTGATCGGAGCCGTTTTCGTCGCCTCGCTGGAGCGCGCGGTGGCGGCGGGCGACGCAAGGCCCTGCGCAACGGATCCGCTCAACCTGTTCTGGTTCGCGCACCATTCGGTGATGACGGCTGCGCTGACCAGGCTGCCGGCCACGCCTTGCCTCGCCTACGGCAAAGCGGGCGATCTGGGGCGGCAGCTCTGTGAGTTTCTCCTGAGAGGTATCGGACTTAACGACGCCGCAATTGCTTCGCATCTGGGCCACGTTTTGGCGCCGGGTGCCGGCGAGGCGGCGATTGCAGAAAGTGCATGACATGAACATCGTGGCTGAACACAAAATATCGGGCGAACCGATCGACAAGGCGCCCAAGCGCCCGGTGAAGCCGGTGCGCTGGTTCATCATTGTCGGTTTGCTGCTCGGCGCACTCGTCGGCGGGCTGGTCTGGTTCAATTCTTTCCGTGGCCAGATGATCAAGCAGTTCTTCGCCAACAACAAGCCGCCGCCGGTGAGCGTCAGCGCGGCCGAGGCGAAGTCCGAGGTGGTGCCGAACCTGTTGACCGCGGTCGGCGAGCTCGCCGCCGTGCATCAGGTCAACGTCACCGCCGACGTCAACGGCCGTGTCACCGAGATCAAGTTCGAGCCGGGCGCGCATGTCGAGGAAGGCACGCCGCTGGTGCAGCTCTTCGACGCGCCAGAGCAGGGTGACCTTGCCAACTTCAAGGCGCAGGCAACGGTGGCGCAGCTCTCCCTCGACCGCGCCAAGCAGCTCGCCTCACGCCAGTTCGGTCCGCAGGCGACCGTCGACCAGGCGCAGGCTTCCTACGATCAGGCGATGGCAGGCATCGCCAAGACGGAGGCGCTGATCTCGCAGAAGCTGGTGCGGGCGCCGTTCTCCGGCGATCTCGGCGTGCGCAAGGTCGAAGTCGGCCAGTATCTCACCGCGGGCACGGCCATCGTGTCGCTGACGGATCTGTCGGTGCTGTGGGCCAATTTCACGGTGACGGAGAAGGACTCAGGCAATCTGAAGGTCGGCCAGACCGTGCGGCTGAAGGTCGATGCCTATCCGGGCCGCGTCTTCGAGGGCAAGATCACCACCATCGAGCCGCAGATCGCGAGCGACACCCGCAACATCCGCGTGCAGGCGACGATCGCGAATCCGGACAAGATCCTGAAGCCCGGCATGTTCGTGACCACGACGGTGGTGCTGCCGGACAAGCCTCCGGTGATCACCGTTCCGGAGACGGCGGTCGACTACACGCTCTATGGCGACTCGGTGTTCGTCATCACGGAGAAGCAGGGAGAGGACGGCAAGACCAGCCTGAATGCCGTGCGCACTTTCGTGCAGACCGGCAATCGGGTCGAAGGCCGCGCCGAGATCCTCAAGGGCCTGAAGCCGGGTGACAAGGTCGTCGCCCTCGGCCAGCTCAAGCTGCAATCGGGCGCAGCCGTGGCGATTTCGCCCGATCCGGCGCCGGCCATTCCGGCGCAGCCGCCGCGCTACTGACAACGCGCTCGCGTGATCCGGCCTGACGCCGGATCACGCCACTCAAGCAAAACGAATTCGAGATCGCCGCGATGGCCTTTACCGATATCTTCATCAAGCGACCGGTCCTGTCGGTCGTCGTCAGCCTGCTGATCCTCCTGATCGGCCTACGTGCGGCGATGGTGCTGCCGATCCGGCAATATCCCAAACTGTCGAACACGGTCGTGAACGTCACGACCTCTTATCCCGGCGCGTCCGCGGACCTGATCCAGGGCTTCATCACGACGCCGATCGAGCAGGCGGTCGCGTCCGCCGAGGGCGTCGACTACATCACGTCATCGTCCGTGCAGGGCACGAGCACGATCCAGGTCTACATCAAGCTGAACTTCGATCCGAACCAGGCGCTCACCGAGGTGCTCGCCAAGGTGAATTCGGTCAAATATCTGATCCCGAAGGAATCGAACGATCCGATCGTCACCAAGACGACGGGCCAGACCACGGCGGTGATGTATATCGGCTTCTCCTCGGAGGAGCTCTCGGGCTCGGCGATCTCGGACTACCTGACGCGTGTGGTGCAGCCGGTGCTGTCGACCGTCGACGGCGTCGCGTCGGCCGACATCCTGGGCGGCCAGACCTTTGCGATGCGGCTGTGGCTTGATCCCGTGAAGATGGCCGGCCGCAATGTGTCGCCGGCCGATGTCGCGGCCGCGATCACCGCCAACAACTTCCAGTCGGCGGCCGGCCAGACCAAGGGCTATCTCATCGTCTCCAATATCAATACCAACACGGGCCTCACCGACGTCAATCAATTCAAGAAATTGATCGTCAAGGCCAAGGACGGCGGCTTCGTTCGGATGGAGGACATCGCGACCGTCGAGCTTGCCGCCCAAAGCACCGATGCGAGCGTCGCCTTCAACGGCGATCATGCCATCTTCATCGGCGTGAACGCGACGCCGCAGGGCAACCCGCTCACGCTGGTGAAGGGCGTGCGCGCGCTGTTCCCCGAACTGGAGCGCAATCTGCCGCCGTCGATGAAGATGAAGGTCGCCTACGACTCGACCAAGTTCATCCAGTCCTCGATCGACGAGGTCGAGAAGACGCTTGGCGAGGCCGTGATCATCGTCATCGTGGTGATCTTCCTGTTCCTGGCCTCGTTCCGATCGGTGATCATTCCGGTCGTCACGATCCCGCTCTCGATGATCGGTGTCTGCACCCTGATGCTCGCGATGGGTTTCACCTTCAACCTGCTGACGCTGCTCGCGATGGTGCTCGCCATCGGTCTCGTCGTCGACGACGCCATCGTGGTGGTGGAGAACATCCACCGCCATCTGGAGGAGGGCAAGACGCCGGTGCAGTCTGCGCTGCAAGGCGCGCGCGAGATCGTCGGGCCCGTCATATCGATGACGATTACGCTGGCCGCGGTGTATGCTCCGATCGGCTTCCTCGGCGGCCTGACCGGTTCGCTGTTCCGCGAATTCGCCTTCACGCTTGCAGGCTCGGTGATCGTGTCCGGCGTCATCGCGCTGACACTGTCGCCGATGATGTGCTCGGTGCTCCTGAAGAGTGCCGACGAAGGGCGCTTCGGCAAACTCGTGAACAAGGTGTTCGGCGCGGTGACGCGCTGGTACGGCCGCAAGCTCGACCGCTCGCTCGACTATCGTCCAGTCACGTTCCTCTGTGCGATGACCATTCTGGGATTGGTCGGATTTCTGTGGTTCCATACCTCGGCTGAGCTTGCACCCGAGGAAGATCAGGGCATCGTGTTCGCGGTGACCAAGGCGCCGAAATACGCCAACATCGACTATCTCGATTTCTATGGCGAGAAGCTCGACAAGAAGTTCCAAAGCTTCCCCGAGACCGACCTGCGCTTCGTGCTGAATGGCATCAACGGCCCGCAGAACGGCATCGCCGGTATGCTGCTAAAGCCCTGGGACGAGCGCAAACGCTCGTCGATCAAGCTGAAGCCGCTGGTGCAGGCTGAGCTCTCCAAGATCGAGGGCGTGCAGGCGTTCGCCTTCAACCTGCCGCCGCTGCCGGGCGGGCCGGGCGGTCTGCCGGTGCAGATGGTGATCAACTCGACCGCCGGTTTCCAGACCGTCTATGAGCAGATGGAGAAGCTGAAGGACGCCGCGCGCAAGAGCGGCATGTTCATCGTCTCCGACAGCGATCTCAACTTCAACCAGCCGACGGTGAAGGTGAAGATCGATCGCACCAAGGCGCAGGACCTCGGCATCAACATGCAGAACGTCGGCAGCGCGCTGGCGGTGCTCTTGGGTGGCAACTACATCAACCGCTTCAATCTCGAGGGACGCTCCTACCAGGTGATCCCGCAGGTGCCACGCGGCCAGCGGCTCTCGCCTGAGTTGCTCGGCGGCTACTACGTGACGACGAACACCGGTCAGCAGCTTCCGCTGTCGACGGTGGTGTCGATCGAGACCTCGACCGATCCGAACTCGCTGTCCCACTACAATCAGCTCAACTCGGCGACCTTCTCGGCCGTGCCGATGCCGGGCGTGACCATGGGACAAGCGGTCGACTTCCTCGAAGGCGAGGCCAAGAAGCTGCCGCAAGGCTTTAGTCACGACTATCTCTCCGAAAGCCGACAGTACGTGCAGGAGGGCAATCAGCTTCTCATTACGATGGGATTTGCGCTGATTATCATCTTCCTGGTGCTGGCGGCGCAGTTCGAGAGCTTGCGTGACCCGCTGGTCATCATGATCTCGGTGCCGATGGCGATCGTCGGCGCCCTGATCCCGCTCTATTTTGGCGTGGCGACCATGAACATCTACACGAAGGTCGGATTGCTGACGCTGATTGGCCTGATCACCAAGCACGGCATCCTGATGGTGGAGTTCGCCAACGAGCTCCAGATCAACGAACGGCTCGACCGCCGCTCGGCGATCGAAATGGCGGCCCGCATCCGTCTGCGGCCGATCCTGATGACGACAGCTGCGATGGTCACCGGCCTGATCCCGCTGCTGACCGCGACGGGCGCCGGCGCGGCCAGCCGGTTCTCGATCGGCCTCGTGGTCGTGGTGGGCATGTCGATCGGCACGCTGTTCACGCTGTTCGTGCTGCCGGCGGTCTATGTGGTGCTCGCGACCGACCACCGCGCCAAGACCGAATCCGAACGGAACAAGCAGATCGAGGCGCTGGATGTCGGCTCCAGCGCGCTGCGGCCGACCTGAGGCCGATCGATCGAAGATGCAAAGCGGCAATGGCCATCGCCATTGCCGCTTTTTTCTTGTCCCATGCTAGACTTGCGCGGTGCGCTGTTGCGCCAGAGCAGGGAAGACATGATGAGGCGGCGCGAATTCCTGGGAGGGCTTGGCTGCGTTTCGCTGCTTTGTTCGGGCTCGGTCGTGGCACAGGGCGGCAAGACCTACCGTCTCGGCACGCTGACACCGATCGTGCCCATTGCGGAGACGAGTCCGGGCGGCAAGATCCTGATCAAGGTGCTCGGCGAGCGTGGCTTCCGCCTCGGTCAGAATCTCAGTCTTGAGCCTCGCGGCGCGGCAGGCGATGTCGCCAAGCTCCCCTCGCTGATCGCGGATCTGAAATCCAGGAGCGTCGATGCCATTGTCATCATAGGCTACCCGACGGCCATGGCCGCAAAGGCGGCGGGCGTACCTACTGTTGCGGCAAGTGGCATTGGCGATCCCGTCGAGACCCGGCTCATCGAAAGCCTCGCTCATCCCGGTGGCAACATCACCGGCATTTCGGACGTCGCGGCGACGCTCAGTGCCAAGCGGCTGGCGTTGTTGAAGGAGATGTCGCCGAAGCTGACCAAGGTCGCCATGCTCTGGAACAAGGACGACCTCGGCATGACCACGCGCTACCAGGCATCGGCGAAGGCCGCCCAGGCGCTCGGGCTGACCGTGCAGGCGCTCGGCGTCCGCGAGCCCGACGATTTCGACGAGGCCTTCTCGGTGATGTCAGGCGATTTGCCGGATGGCATCCTGATGGTGGCGGATGCGCTCACCATTCTCAACCGCAAGCGGGTGTTCGAGTTTGCCGCCGTCCGGAAGCTGCCAGCAATCTACGAAAATGATGACTTCGCCCGCGACGGCGGGCTGATGTCCTACGGACCGGACGTGTCGGAATGTTTCGAGCGGGCAGCAGCACTGGTCGCCCGCATTTTCAGCGGAGCGAATCCCGGCGATCTGCCGTTCGAGCAGCCGACCCGCTATCCCCTCGCGCTCAACCTGAAGACGGCCAAAGCGACTGGACTCGAGATTCCGCCCACCTTGCTGGCGCTCGCCGACGAGGTCATCGAGTAGCGTTGTGCACTGCCGCAAGAGACAAGTCCGGGCCTTCTTGCTAGGTTCGGCGGGATGAGCATTTCCCTCCATCCCGACACGCCGCAGGGCCGGTCGCTTCCTGGTAGCGCAGTGGCGAGCGATGCCGCGTCCGGGGAGGGCCCGCGGCCCGGGATCCGGACCCGGCTGTTCACCAAATATGTCGGGCTGTTCGTGGCCGTGGTGGCCGTTGCGCTGCTCGCCAACGGTCTCTTCGAGGTGTTCTTCTATTATCGTGAGCACAAGGCCGCGCTGATCCGCGTTCAGCGCGAGCAGGCCGAGGCGGCCGCCGCCAAGATCGGCCAGTTCGTCAAGGAGATCGAGAGCCAGCTTGGCTGGACCACGCAACTGCCGTGGTCGGCCGGCTCGATCGAGCAGCGCCGCTTCGATGCGCTGCGGCTTCTGCGCCAGGTTCCGGCCATCACCGAGCTCGCCCAGGTCGATTCGACCGGCAAGGAGCGCTTGCGCGTCTCGCGCCTGGCGATGGACGTCGTCGACAGCGGGATCGATCTCTCCAAGGATGCGAAATTCACCGAGGCCGTTGCGCACAAGGTCTATTACGGGCCTGTCTATTTCCGGCGGGAGTCCGAGCCGTACATGACGCTGGCGCTGGCCGGCACGCGCAAGGACGCCGGCGTCAGCATCGCGGAAGTCAATCTCAAGCTGATCTGGGACGTCGTCTCGCAGATCAAGGTCGGCGAGCACGGGCATGCCTATGTGGTGGGCTCGCAGGGCCGGCTGATCGCGCATCCCGACATCAGCCTGGTGTTGCGCAACACCGACATGTCCAGGCTCGAGCAGGTGCGCGCCGCGCAGGCCGGCGGCGGGACCATGCCTGACTCGTTGCAGGAGGCGACGAATATCCAGGGACAGAAGGTGCTGACGGCGTCTGCGCCGATCGCGCCGCTGGGCTGGACCATGTTCGTGGAGCTTCCGGTCGAGGAAGCCTATGCCTCGCTCTATGCCTCCCTGCAACGTCTCGCCATCGTGCTGCTCGCAGCATCCATCTTCGCAGTGCTCGCAGGGATTTTCCTGGCGCGGCGCATGGTCGGCCCGATCCAGGCACTGCGCACCGGCGCCGAGCGCATTGGCGGCGGCGACTTCTCGCAGCGCATCTCGATCAAGACCGGCGATGAGCTGGAAGGGCTCGCCAACCAGTTCAACGACATGGGCGCGCGGCTGCAGGAATCCTATGCGGACCTCGAGAACAAGGTCGAGCAGCGCACGGCGGAACTGAGCGAATCCCTACAGCAGCAGACGGCGACCGCCGACGTGCTCAAGGTGATCAGCCGTTCCGCGTTCGATCTGAAATCCGTGCTGACGACGCTGACGGAATCAGCGCAGGCGCTGTGCGGCGCCTCGCTCGGCATCATCTGCCTGCGCGATGGCGAGGTGATGCGGCTCAAGGCCGAGTCGGGCTGCACGCAAGCCTTCATCGATTTCATGGAGGCTCACCCGATCAGGCCGGGACGTGAGACCATCACCGGCCGCGTCTTCATGGACGGCAAGCCGGTTCACGTTCCCGACATTCGCGAGGACTCCGAATATAATTTCGGACAGGCGCCTGTGATCGGCCTCTATCGTGCCGTGCTCGCCGTGCCGCTGATGCGCGACAAGGCGGTTGAAGGTGTGCTTCTGCTGGGACGGCCTGATCCGGGCCCCTTCAGCCAGCGCCAGATGGACCTCGTCCAGACCTTCGCCGACCAGGCGGTCATTGCGATCGAGAATGTGCGCCTGTTCGAGCAGGTCCAGGAGCGCACCAAGGAGCTCTCCCAATCCCTCGACGAGCTGCGCACTGCGCAGGACCGCCTGATCCAGACCGAGAAGCTGGCGTCGCTGGGGCAGCTTACCGCCGGCATCGCGCACGAGATCAAGAACCCACTCAACTTCGTCAACAATTTCTCCTCGGTGTCGACGGAGTTGATCGACGAACTCAACCAGGTGCTGCAAGGAGGCGGCCTCGACGACAAGACCAAGGAGGAGGTCGCCGAGCTCACCCACATGCTCAAGGGCAACCTTGAGAAGGTGGTACAGCACGGCAAGCGCGCCGATTCCATCGTCAAGAACATGCTCTTGCATTCGCGCGAAGGCTCGGGCGAGCGGCGGGCGGCGGACATCAACACGCTCGTTGAGGAGAGTCTCAACCTTGCCTATCACGGCGCGCGCGCCGAAAAGCCGGGCTTCAACATCACGCTCAAGCGCGACCTCGATCCGGCCGCCGGCATGCTCGACATCTATCCGCAGGAGATCACCCGCGTCTTCCTCAACCTGATCTCGAACGGCTTCTATGCCGCGACCAAGCGCAAGGAGAGCGAGGGCGGCGCTTTCGAGCCGACGCTGAGCGCCTCAACCAGGAACCTCGGCAACAGGGTCGAAATCAGGATCCGCGACAACGGCACCGGCATCCCGCCCGAGGTGAAGGAGAAAATGTTCAATCCCTTCTTCACCACCAAGCCGGCCGGCGAGGGAACCGGGCTCGGCCTGTCCATGAGTCACGACATCGTGGTGAAACAGCATGGCGGCACGGTCGACGTAAATACAGAGCCGGGCGCTTTCACTGAATTCATCATTACGCTGCCGCGCATGCTGGCAGAAGGCAATACCGGAGGCAGGAATTGAACGTCTACATCCTTGTCGTCGACGACGAGCCCGACGTTGAGGCGCTGTTTCGTCAGCAGTTCCGGCGCGACCTGCGCGCGGGCCGTTTCCAGATGGAGTTTGCCCCGTCCGCGCCGGTGGCGATCGAACGCGCCGTCGAAGTGCGCGATCCCTCGCTGATCCTGATCCTCTCCGACATCAATATGCCCGGCATGAGCGGGCTCGACATGTTGCCGAAAGTGCGCGCAGAACGCCCGGATGTGCCCGTGATCATGATCACGGCCTACGGCGATGCGGAAACACGGCGGAAGGCGATCGAGCGCGGCGCGGTCGGGCTTCTGACCAAACCGATCGATTTTGCGCTGCTGCGGCAGGAGATCGACACAAGGCTCGAGCAAGCAGCATGACATCCACGATTCTCGTTGTCGATGATGAGCCCGATCTGGAGGCGCTGGTCCTCCAGAAGTTTCGCAGGCAGATTCGCGAGGGACTCGTCAGCTTCATGTTTGCCCATGATGGCGTCGAGGCGTTGCAATCGATCGAGCTGCATCCGCATGTCGACCTGGTGGTATCAGACATCAACATGCCGCGGATGGACGGGCTGTCGCTGCTCCAGAAGCTCCAGGAGGCGGAGGACAAGAAGTCGACGATCATCGTCTCGGCCTACGGCGACATGAGCAACATCCGCACCGCGATGAACCGCGGCGCCTTCGACTTTCTCACCAAGCCGATCGACTTCGCCGATCTGGAGACCACGATCCAGAAGACCATCCGCCACGTCGAGACGCTGCGCGAGGCGCGGCGACGGCAGGCGGAGGCCGAACGCGCCCATGCCTCGCTGTCGCGCTACTTCTCGCCCGAGATCGCCAAGCGCCTGGCCGCGGCAAGCGGCGAGAGCGACGGCATGGAGGTGCAATGGCGCGACGTCGCGACCATTTTCACCGACATTACCGGCTTCACGACCCTGGTCGAGAGCGCGGCGCCGGAGACGCTGGGCGAGCTCCTCAACGCCTATGTGGGCGGCATGACCGACATCGTGTTCGAGCACGAGGGCACGGTTGCAAAGATCATCGGCGATGCCATCCAGGTGCTGTTCAACGCGCCCGGCGATCAGCCAGATTTCGCAACGCGTGCGGTCGCCTGCGCCCACGATCTCGATAAATGGGCCGAAGACTTTCGCCAGCGCTGGAAGGACAAGGGCGTCAATTTCGGCACGACGCGCATCGGCGTCCATGCCGGGCCCGCGCTGGTCGGTAATTTCGGCGGCAGCCGCTTCTTCGATTACACCGCCTATGGCGACACCATCAACACGGCGGCGCGGCTGGAAGCCGCCAACAAGTATCTGGGCACGCGCATCTGCGTCAGCGCCACCATCGCCAAGGGAGCCTCGAATTTTCGGGGCCGGCCCGTGGGCGACCTCATGCTGCGCGGCCGCAGCGAGCCGCTGCGCGCCTTCGAGCCGCTGCCGCCGGCAAGATTCGAAACACCTCTGACGACGCAGTACTCCGAAGCCTTCGCCAAGCTTGAAGCCGGCGACGTCGCGGCCATGCCGGCCTTCGCCGCGCTGGTCGGCATGCACGCCGACGATGCGCTGGCCGGCTTCCACCTCAAGCGCCTGCTCAACGGCGCCAAGGGCGTCCGCATGCAACTGGAATAGGGATTGGAAAATGACCCGCGAATTCGCCGCCGGCAACTATCGCTTCATTCCGTCCGTATTCCAGTATTCGGCGGGCGCCGCCGCCGATCCCGGCTACGAGATCGAGCGGGTTCGCTTCGATCGTCTGGTGCCGCTGGCGGAGGGATTTTCGCTGGCCGCCAAATTCATCCGGGAGGCGGGGAGGCCGCTAACGGCGTTCTGCGCCGGCGAGCTGCGCTCGCCGGCCGCGTTCACGGAAGAAGGCTTCCGCAACTTCAATCTGCACTATGTCAAGACGCTGTCCGAATGGGGCATTTTCGACGGCACCACCAATCCGGTGGCACGCAGCAATGTCTGTCCCGATATCGATCCGCCCGCCGAGCCTTCCTTTCATGCATTCTCCTTCACGCGGCCGACGCGGTCGAGCACACCGACCTTCGTGATCGCCGGCGGCGCCGAGGCGCGGGAGGGTAGCGGCAGCTATGTCGAGCGCACCGTGCGCTATCGCGACCTCAGCCCGGAGGGGATCACGGAGAAGGTCCGCTTCACCACCGCGCAGATGGAGAGCCGCCTTGCGGCATTCGGCTTCGGTTGGAAGGAGACGACCGCCGTGCAGGCCTATTCGATCCGCAATTTCCACCACGCGCTGGGCGACGAGCTAGTCCGCCGCGGCGCTCTACGCTCGGGGCTCACCTGGCATTTCGCGCGGCCGCCGGTCGTCGATCTCGAATTCGAGATGGATTGCCGCCGCGTGGTGCGCGAGGTCGTGATCTAGCTTCTGGCGCCGCGTGCACTGCCCCATCTCTCCCAAGGGGAGAGGTCGGCGCGAAGCGCCGGGTGAGGGGTTACGCTCTATCGATGGACCTGACCCCCTCACCCGAATTGCTGCGCAATTCGACCTCTCCCTCCGGGAGAGGTGCTCGGACCGGCGACGACTTTGTCACTTCACCTTAGCGCTGGCGCGGATCGAGCGCGTCGCGCAGGCCGTCGCCGAGCAGGTTCAGGGACAGCACCACCAGGAAGATCGCGAGGCCAGGCCAGATCGCCATCCACGGCGCCTGCGTCAGGAAGCGCTGGGCGGCGTTGAGCATGCTGCCCCAGGACGGCGCCGGCGGCTGCTGGCCGAGGCCAAGGAACGACAGCGCGGCCTCCGCGATGATGGCCGCGGCGATCGACAGCGTCGCCTGGACCAGCAGCGCCGGCAGGATGTTGGGCAGGATGTGGGCGAACGCGATCCGCCAGGAGGGGTTGCCGAGGGCGCGCGCCGCCTCGACATAGTCCTCGGCCTTGACGCTCAGCACCTGCCCGCGGGTGAGGCGAATGAATACCGGAGTAGCCGAGATGCCGATCGCGATCATGGCGTTACCGAGGCTCGGGCCCAGGAACGCCGCGAGCGCGATAGCGAGGATCAGGAACGGGCATGCGAGCATCGCATCGGTGATCCGGCTGATCAGCGCGTCGGTGAAGCCGCCGCGGTATCCGGCAAGCAGGCCGAGCGGTACGCCGATGCCAAGCGCGATCGCGACCGAGATGGCACCGGCGAGCAGCGAGGCGCGCGCGCCGTAGACGACGCGACTCAATATGTCGCGGCCGAGCTCATCGGTGCCGAACCAATGTAGCGCGGTGGGGGCTTTTCGCACCAGGCTCCAGCTCGTGGCAACGGGATCATACGGAACGATCAACGGCGCCAGCAGAGCCAACAGGATGAACGCCGTCATCACGACGAGCCCCGCGACCGCCGCCTTGCGCTTGAACAGGCGCCGCCGCGCGCGGCGTGCGGGGCTGTCGAGCTCGCTCGTATCAGTGGCGGGATTGGTTGAAAGCGCCGCGTCGGCCATGGCCTAGCCCCTCAGCCGCGGATTGACGAGGATATAGGCGATGTCGGCGATCAGGTTGAGCGTGATGTAGATCGTCGCGGTGACCAGCACGACACCTTGGACGACTGCATAGTCGCGGTTGAACACCGCGTCGACGATCAGCTTGCCGAAGCCGGGAATGGAAAAGATCTGCTCGGTCAGCACCGCGCCCGACAGCAGCGTGCCGAGTTCGAGCGCACCAAGCGTGATCACCGGCGTCAGCGCATTGCGCATGGCGTGCTTGAGGATGACGGTCCGCTCCAGGAGGCCCTTGGCGCGCGCGGTGCGGACATAGTCGCTCTCCAGCACCTGGAGCATGGCGCTGCGCGTATGCCGCATCAGGATCGCGGCGATGGCGTTGCCGAGCACGAAGGCCGGCATGATCGTGGCGGCAAGGCTCGCGCGCCAGTCCTCCGTCAGCGGCACATAGCCGGAGGCCGGCAGCCAGCCGAGCTCGATCGAGAACAGGAAGATCAGCATGATGCCGAGCCAGAAGTTCGGCGTCGAGATGCCCCACAGCGCAAACAAATTGGCGCCGTAGTCCCAGGCGGTACCTTTCTTGACCGCCGAGACGATGCCCGCGGGAATGCCGATCAGGAACGCGATCAGGATCGCCATCGACGCAAGCTGCAGCGTCACCGGAAGCTTTTGCGCGATCAGCGCGCGCACCGGCATCTTGTTGCGCAGGGACTCGCCGAAGTCGCCGGTCAGAACCCCTTTTACCCAATAGGCGTATTGGACGGGGATGGGCTGATCGAGCCGGTATTGCTTGCGGATCTGCGCGATCACGGCGGGATCACGCTCCTCGCCGGCCATCACCAGCGCCGGATCGCCCGGCAGGAGTTGCTGCAGCGAGAAGATCAGCACCGACACGAAGAACAGCGTCGGTATGATCTGCGCAAGACGGCGGGCGAGGAAGTTCAGCATGGACGCTCCCATGTCCCGGGCGCGGCGCAACATGCAATGTTGCGACGCTGAACCGGGATCCATGCGTCATTGTTTGGGGCTCTGGGTCCCGGCTCTGCGGTGCGGCGCTCGCGCGCCGCGCCGCGTCCGGGACACGAGCGGGTAGCCAAGCGCGTCACTTCAGCTTGAGGCCGACGACGCGAACGAGGCCGTCCGGCATCTGCTTGTAACCTTCAAGCCTGGTGGTGTGGGCGATGATGATGCGGCGGTGGTAGAGATAGAGGATCGGCTCCTCCTCCTGGACCAGCTTCGCCAGAGTCTCGTAGATCGCCTTGCGCTTGTCGGGATCGCTGACGAGGCGGGCCTCCTCGAGCGCCTTGTCGGCCTGTGCATTGTTCCACGCGCCATAGTTCTGCGGGGCATCGCTATGCAGGAAGATGTAGGAGTTGCCGTCGGGATCGACGCGGCCGCTCCAGGCGAGCACGAAGGCCTGATAGTCGCCGGCCTCGGCCTGCTTGAGCCCGGTCGCAAACTCAGTGACACGGATCTTCATGTCGAAACCGGCTTCCGCCGCCATCGACTGGATCACCTGCGCCGGCGTTTCGGTTTCCGCGCCTTTCGGCACCAGGAAATCGACGCTGACGGGCGGCGTCACGCCGGCCTCCTTCAACAGCGCCTTGGCCTTCTCCACATTGCGGGCGCGGACCGGAACGGCCTTCTGATAGAAGGGATGATCGGGATTGACCCATTGGTTGCCGACCTGAAACTCGCCGTTGAAGACGACCTGGTTGATCGCCTCGCGGTCGATGGCAAGGTCGAGCGCCTGGCGCACCTTGGCGGACTGGCTGAGCGGCCCCTTGGCCTTGTCCTTGCCGATGTTGAGCGTGACGCCCTGATAGCCGAGCTCGATGGCAGTGGCGACCTTCAGCCGCGAGTCGGCCCGCACGTCCTTCAGATCGGTAGCGAGCACGCGCTCGATCAGATCGAGCCCGCCGGATTTCAGATTGGCAAGCCGCACGGTGGAATCGACGATCGGCTGGAACACGACGCGGTCGATGAAGACATTATCCTTGTTCCAATAGTCGGCGAACTTCTCGAACACGATGCGGTCCTGCTGCACGCGCTCGACGAACTTGTAGGGTCCGGCGCAGACCGGATGCAGGCCGAACTTGTCGCCTTCGGCTTTCGCAGCCTTCGGCGAGACCATCATGCCGGCGCGGTCGGTGAGCTGCGCGAGCAGCGGCGAGAATGGCGCCTTCAGCACCAGCCTGATCGTGAGGGGATCGACCACTTCGACATGGTCGACCGAGGCGAGCTCGGGCTTGCGGAACGAGCCCGGGAAGGTGAGGTGTCGCTCAAGCGAGAACTTTGCGGCCTCCGCGTCGAACGGCTCGCCATCGTGGAATTTCACGCCGGGCCGGAGCTTGATGACGAGCGCCTTGCCGTCGTCTGCGGTCTCGCTGGACAACGCGAGCTGCGGCACGATGTTGAGCTTCTCGTCGATGTCGAACAGCTTGTCGCAGAATGCGGCGAACACGATGCGACCGACATAGGTGCGCGCCATGGTCGGATCGAGGATATCGGGGTCCTCGGCAAGGCCGATGCGCAGCGTGGTCTGGGCCTGGGCGGCGCCGAGTGACACCAGCAAGGTGGCGGCGGTCGCCGCGAGACGGAACATCTTCATTGCATCACCTTCATGGCTATCGGCTATCTCGGTGTGACCGGTGCATCTTGCATACCAACCCCGGAGGGGCCAGCGCCTTCCGTCTTTCGGCTGAAGGCTGCGACCAATTTCGCGAGCTCCGGCGACATAGCGTGCGGGGCGGGCAGGATGGCATCGGCCGGTGGCAGCTCCGCGACGCGGTGACATGCCGTGGCATGGCCGCTGCTATCAGCCAAAAGTTGCGGTGCCTCGCTGCGGCAGCGGTCGACCACGAACGGGCAGCGGGTGTGGAAGCGGCACCCCGTCGGCGGATTGAGCGCGCTCGGCATCTCGCCCTTGAGCAGGATGGTGCTTCGCTTTGCGTGCGGCTGCGGCAGGGGAATCGCCGACAACAGCGCGCGGCTATAGGGATGGCGCGGCGCGGCGAACAGTGCGTCGGCGTCGGCCGTCTCAACGATGCGACCGAGATTCATCACGGCGACGCGGTCGGCGATGTGCTTCACCACGGCAAGATCGTGCGACACGAAGATGTAGGCGAGGCCAAGGCGATCCTGCAACTCGCGCAGCAGGTTCAGGATCTGCGAGCGGATCGACACGTCGAGCGCCGAGACCGGCTCGTCGCAGATGATCAGCCTGGGCTCGACCGCCAGCGCCCGCGCAATCGCGATGCGCTGACGCTGCCCGCCGGAGAATTCGTGCGGATAGCGGCGCGCGAGCCTCGGCTCCAGCCCGACCAGCCGCAACAACTCGGCAACGCGCTCGCGGCGGCACGATGGCGGGACCAGGTCATGCAGCGCGAGCGGCTCGGTCAGAATCTGGCCGACGGTCATGCGCGGGTTGAGCGAGGCGTAAGGATCCTGAAAGATGATTTGCGCCTTTCGGCGGAAGGTGCGCAGCGCATTGGCGTCGAGCGCGAGCAGATCACGACCCTCGAAACGGACGCTGCCGGCATCCGGCTCGATCAGCCGCAGCACCAGCCGGCTGACCGTCGATTTGCCGCAGCCGGATTCACCGACCAGCGCGAGCGTCTTGCCGGTTTCGAGCGTAAAGCTGACCCCGTCGACGGCCTTGACGAGGGCCTTGGGCCTGCCGAGCAACGAGCGCTCGGCAACGAAATGCTTGACCAGATTTTCGACCTCGAGCAGCGCCATCACGACACCAGTTGCTCGAGCGGCGCGCGGATGCAGCGCGAGAGGTGGCCGGGGCTGACTTTCGCGAGTGGCGGCGGCGCCTTGGTGCAAGCCTGAAGCACGAACGGGCATCTCGCCGCAAAGCGGCAGCCGGCCGGCGGCTGCGCCATGTTCGGCACCATGCCTTCGATCGTTGCAAGCTGCTCGGCGCGGTGGTCGAGGCGCGGGATCGAGCCGAGCAGCCCGACGGTGTACGGATGCTGCGGCGAGGCAAACAATTCGTCCACCGGCGCGCGCTCGACGATTTCGCCGGCATACATCACCGCCACCTCGTCGCAGACCTCGGCGACGACGCCGAGATCATGGGTGATCAGGATAATGGCAGCGCCGCTTGCCGCCTTCAATTCGCGCATCAGCTCCAGGATCTGTGCCTGCAAGGTGACATCGAGCGCGGTGGTCGGCTCGTCGGCGATCAAAAGGCGGGGGTCGCAGGCGAGCGCCATCGCGATCATCACGCGCTGGCGCATGCCGCCGGAGAGCTTGTGCGGATATTCGTCGATGCGCCGCTCGGGCGAAGGGATATGGACGCGGCGGAGCAGCTCGATCGCCCGCTCGCGCGCACTCTTCCTTGTGCCGCCGCGGTGGCGCAGGATCGCCTCGATGATCTGGTCGCCGATGGTGAAGCTCGGATTGAGCGAGGTCATCGGCTCCTGGAAGATCATCGCGAGCCGGTTGCCGCGCAGGTCGCGCAGGCTCTTGTCGGAGCTTTGCAGGAGATCAACGCCATCGAAGCGGATGTTGCCGGTGACCTCGCTGGTCTGCTTCGGCAACAGTCCCATGATCGCAAGCGACGTCACGCTCTTGCCGCAGCCGGATTCGCCGACGAGACCGAGCGTCGCGCCATTGGCGACGCTGAGATCGACGCTGTCCACCGCGTGGGTGATGCGGCCATCGTCGCCGTGGAAGCGGACGCGCAAGCCCTCGATCTCGATGAGGGGCGCCGCGCTCATTGCTCGGTCGCGCGGGCGGCCGCGATGCGGGCGTCGATTACCGCGCGATCGGTGATCCCCGCGGGGTTCCGGCGCGTCGGCAGGGAATCGCGGAAGTGTACCCAGAGTTCGTTGCTGACCTGCTCGAGCCGTGCCAGCTCGGCAAGCGGATCGGGATGATCGTCGACGCGCAGGTCGAGCGTGGACCATTCCTCCTCGCCATGGATCAAGAGCGCAGCAGACTGCTTGCCGCGCTTGTCGCCGCCTGCGGCTTCGCCGGCGCGCATCGCCGCCAGCAGGCGGCGCGGGAAGGGCAGGCTGTCATTGGCGATGTAGGTCTTCGCCGTCTCGCTGAGGACATCAGGACCGGCAAGCATGTTGCCGGCAATGGAGAAGCCGCTTCCCGCCGTGTGTCCGCACCAGTCGATGCAATCGCGGCCGGTGTGCGACGCGACCTCGCCGCTGGCATCCATGATGTGGACCTGGCGGCTTTCACGGCCATCATCGGTCGCCAGCAGTGCCGCGAGCACGTCATGCGCATTCAGGGCTTCGCGCAACAGCTTGATGCCGTCGATGCCATAATAGGGATTGACGAAAGCCTGCGTCGCGATGGCGCCAAGGCCAGCGGCGATGAAGGGGACGCGCGCGCCGACGGCGAAGAAGCGCGTCGCAACCGCGATGCCGAATTGGCCGGTGGCAGGATCTCGGGCGATGATCGACCAGGTCATGTCGTGCTCGTCAGCCCTTCAGCGTCCTGCCGCGTAACCCTGCATGCCGCGCGGATTGGCGGCGGCGCGTCGGCGCACCCCGACCCGCGAGGCGGCCGTGAGGCGGCCCTCGGACCAGTCGGGGCCGACCTCCACGATATGCCCGCGCTCGCGCAAATTCTCGATCGTCGCCTTGGGCACGCGGTTCTCCACCACGAGCACGCCGGGGCGCGCGGTGCGCGGCCAGAACGAGATCGGGAAATGCTCGGAATGCCAAGCCGGCGCGTCGATCGCCTCCTGGAGATTGAGGTTGCAATGGACATGCCGCAGGAAGAACTGCGTGATCCACTGATCCTGCTGGTCACCGCCCGGGGATCCCCAGGCGAGATACGGCTCGCCGTCACGCAGCGCCATGGTCGGCGACAGCGTGGTGCGCGGACGCTTGCCCGGCGCGAGCGAGGCGGGGTGACCTTCCTCCAGCCAGAACATCTGGGCGCGGCTGCCGAGACAAAAGCCGAGTTCCGGAATGACCGGCGAGGATTGCAGCCAGCCGCCCGATGGCGTCGAGGACACCATGTTGCCGGCCTTGTCGATGATGTCGAAATGAACTGTGTCGCCGCGCACTTCGCCGAAGCGTCCGACTGTGGGCTCGCCGGCGCCGAGCGCGCCGACCGCCTCGCGCTGGCCTTCGGCGCGGCGCAATTTGACGACCCCGCCAAAGCCCTCGACCGAGCCGGGTCGGAAGTCGAGCGAGGCCTTTTCGGTGACCAGCTTGCGGCGCTCGTCGTTATAGGCATCCGACAAGAGCGTCGCGATCGGGATCTCGTTGAACTTCGGATCGCCGTAGAACTTTTCGCGATCAGCGAAAGCGAGCTTGGCGCATTCGATCTGGAGATGGATGAATTCCGGGCCCGTTGGATCGAGCCCGTCGAGCGCAAAGCCCTTGAGCAGAGCGAGCTGCTGCAGCGTGACCGGACCCTGGCTCCAGACGCCGGCCTTGCAGACGGTGTAACGACCGTAGTCGTAAGTCAGCGGCGTTTCGATCGTCGGCTGCCAACGCGCCATGTCGTCGGCCGAGAGAACGCCGCGATGCGGCGTGCCGCTGACGTCCATCACCTCCTGCGTCCGGCAGAACTTGTCGATGGCCTCCGCGACGAAGCCTTGCGACCAGGCGTTCCGCGCGCGCTCGATCTCGGCGTCGCGGCCACCGCCGCCACTTTCGGCTTCGCTGAGGATGCGGGCGTAGGTCGCCGCGAGTGTCTTATTGGTGAAGAGCGTGCCGGGCTTCGGCACCTCGCCGTTCGGAAGATAGACGGCGGCCGAAGTCGGCCAGTGCTTGCGAAACAGCTGCTCGACGGTCTTGATCGTCGCGCAGGCGCGTTCAACCAGCGGATAGCCGTCGCGTGCGTAGGAAATGGCGGGTTCAAGCACGTCGCGCACACGCATCGTGCCGTAGTCGCGGAGCAGCATCATCCAGGATTCGAAGGTGCCGGGAACGCAGGCCGCAAGCAGGCCGGTGCCGGGGACCATGTCGAGCCCTTCGCTCTTGTAATGGGCAATGGTGGCGCGCGCCGGCGCCGGGCCCTGGCCGCAGATCACTTCGGTGCGGCCGCGCTTGACGTCATGCACGATGATGGGCACGTCGCCGCCGGGGCCGTTGAGATGCGGCTCGACCACCTGAAGCGTGAAGGCGGTCGCGACGCCGGCGTCAAACGCGTTGCCGCCTTTTTCGAGGATGGCCATGCCGACGGCGGTCGCAATCCAGTGCGTGGTGGCCACGACCCCGAACGTGCCTTCGATCTCGGGCCTCGTCGTGAAGGGATCCGGATTGATGTTGCTGGCCATGGGAGATCACTTTTCTTGTTTGCGGCGGGCGCAATTGATCACAGGCAAGACCCGCTGCCAATTGCGCGGGCAGCATGGCACGCGCGCGTCACGCCGGTACCGGCGCGGAGTTGACGGCGTGGCAGGCAACGCCGTCGATCAGTTGCGGCGT
Organism: Bradyrhizobium sp. CCGUVB23; assembly: GCF_024199885.1. NCBI lineage: Bacteria > Pseudomonadati > Pseudomonadota > Alphaproteobacteria > Hyphomicrobiales > Nitrobacteraceae > Bradyrhizobium > Bradyrhizobium sp. CCGUVB23. The sequence goes on along the minus strand of NZ_JANADQ010000001.1, from coordinate 189,796 downwards.
CTCCTTTCGGCAGAGATCGAAGGCGAGGGGACAGCGCGGATTGAACGCGCAGCCAGGCGGCGGATCGATCGGGTTCGGGATCTCGCCCTTGACCGGAATACGCTGACGGCCGGACATCGCCAGATCCGGCACCGCGCCGAGCAGCATCTTGGTGTAGGGCATGCGCGGGCGCGCAAACAGCTCACGGCCTTCGGCGATCTCGACGATGCGGCCGAGATACATCACGCCGACGCGGCTCGCCATGTGGCGGACGACCGCAAGGTTGTGGCTGATGAACATGTAGGTGAGGCCGAACTTGTCCTGGAGGTCGCGCATCAGATTGAGGATCTGCGCCTGCACGGACACGTCGAGCGCCGAGGTCGGCTCGTCGCAGACGATAAACTCGGCGTCGGACGCCAGCGCGCGCGCGATCGCGATGCGTTGGCGCTGTCCGCCGGAGAATTCATGCGGATATTTCAGCCGGTCGTCGGGATGCAGCCCCACCAGGCTCAACAATTCGCCGACGCGGGCCTGGATGTCGCGCTCGCCCTGGATCAGGTCGAAGGCGCGGATCGGCTCGGCGATGATGGCGTCGACCCGGAAACGCGGATTGAGACTCGCATAGGGGTCCTGGAAGATCATCTGGATGCGGCGGCGCAGGCGGCGGCGCGCCGGCGCCTGCTTCGGATCGGTCATCGAGACGCCATCGATCTGGACCTGGCCCGAGCTCGGCGGCAGCAGCCCGACGATCATTCGTGCGACCGTCGTCTTGCCCGAGCCTGATTCTCCGACCAGCGCAAAAGTCTCGCCCTTGTTGATGTCGAAGGTGACGCCGTCGACGGCCTTGAGATATTCGAGATGGCCGCCTTCGAGCACCCGGTTCAGCCACGGTTTCGAGACGTCGAAGACGCGGCGCAGATTTTTGGCCTGGACGAAGGGCGCGCTCATGCTGCGCTCTCCGCAGGAACGTTGTCATAGAGGTGGCAGGCGACCGATTGCGCGCCTTGGACCAGCGGCTCGGGCCGCTCGACCCGGCAGCGGTCGAACGCAAAGGCGCAGCGCGGATTGAACGAACAGCCGCGCGGGATCGCCGACAGGCGCGGCATGGAGCCGGGGATCTGCACCAGGCGCTTGTCCTCGCCGGCGAGCGTCGGGATCGCGCCCATCAGGCCCTTGGCGTAGGGGTGCAGCGGGTTCTTCACGACGTCCTGCACCGGGCCGATCTCGGCGACGCGGCCGGCATACATCACCGCGACGCGGTCGGAGGTCTCAGCGATCACCCCCATGTCGTGGGTCACCAGCATCACCGCGGTGCCGTGGTCACGCCCGAGCCGCTTGATCAGCGAGATGATCTGCGCCTGCACGGAAACGTCGAGCGCGGTGGTCGGCTCGTCCGCAATGATCAGCTCCGGCTCGGCGCAGATCGCGAGCGCAATCACCACGCGCTGGCGCATGCCACCGGAGAATTCATGCGGGTAGCCGTCGATGCGCTTCTCTGGTGCGGGGATGCCGACCTCGGCGAGAAGATCGATGGCGCGGCGGCGGGCAGCCTGCTCGGACAGGTTCAGATGGGTGCGGATCGTTTCCACGATCTGGTCACCGATCTTGTAGAGCGGGTTCAGCGAGGTCAGCGGATCCTGGAAGATCATGCCGATCCGCTTGCCCCGGACGCGGCGCATCTCTTCCGGCGGCAGATTGTCGATGCGCGTGCCGGCGAGATGGATTTCGCCGCCGGAAATACCGCCGGGCGGGTCGATCAGGCCGATCACCGCGAGCCCGGTGACCGACTTGCCGGCGCCGGACTCGCCGACTACGCCCAGCACCTCGCCCTTGGCGATATCGAAGGAGACGCCGTCGATCGCGCGCAGCGTGCCGCGACGGGAGGCGAACTCCACCTGAAGGTTACGCACGGAGAGAACTGTTTCGGTCATGAACGAGGTGGACTCACCTGAGCTTTGGATTGAGCGCGTCGCGCAGCCAGTCGCCGAGCAGGTTGATGGAGAGAATCAGCGCAGCGAGCGCGAGGCCGGGGAAGGCGACGATCCACCATTCGCCTGCGAACAGATAGTTGTTGCCGATGCGGATCAGCGTGCCGAGCGAAGGCATGGTTTCGGGCATGCCCGAGCCGAGGAACGACAGCGTCGCCTCGGTGATGATGGCGAGCGCCAGGTTGATGGTGGCAATCACAAGGATCGGCCCCATCGTGTTCGGCAGCACATGGCGCAGCATGATCACGGGCGCGGGCAGGCCGATGAGCTGCGCGGCGGCGACATAGTCCTTGTTCTTCTCGACCATCACCGAGCCGCGCACGGTGCGGGCATATTGCACCCAGAAGCTCAGGCCGATGGCGAGCACCAGCACGCCGAGCATGCTCATCTCATCCAGCTTGTTGCCAAGCACCGACTTGGCGATGCCGTTGATCAGAAGCGCGATCAGGATTGCGGGGAAGGAGAGCTGCACGTCGGCCACGCGCATGATCAGGCCGTCGACGGCGCCGCCGAAATAGCCCGCGGTCAGGCCGAGCAGGATGCCGAGCGCGCCGGACAAGACGACGCCGAGAACGCCGACGAGGAGTGAGATCCGCAGGCCGTAGAGGATCGCGGAGAGCACGTCGCGGCCCTGCTCGTCGGTGCCGAGCAGGAACGGGCTCTGGCCATCGGCGGTCCACAGCGGCGAGATGCGCGAGTTCATCAACTGGAGCTGCGCTGGGTCGAAGGGATTTTGCACGGAGAGGAGCGAAGCGAAGATCGCGAGCAGGAAGAACAGCAGCGTCACCGCCGCCGCGATCATCGTGATCCTGGAGCGGCGGAACGAATAGAACAGGTCGCTGTCGAGCGCGCGCTTGAACCAGCCCGTCTGCGCCGCGCCGCGCGCGACGGGCTCTTCCGCCTTGTGCTGAACGACGGCCTCACTCATCTCAATGTGCCCGGCTGACCGTCGAGCGCAGGCGCGGATCGACGATGGTATAGAGGATGTCGACGACGAGATTGATGGTGACGAAAATCAGGGACACCATCATCAAATAGGCCGCCATGATCGGGATATCGACGTTCTGCACGGCCTGCACGAACAGGAGGCCCATGCCGGGCCATTGGAATACGGTCTCGGTGATGATCGCGAATGCAATTACCGAGCCAAACTGCAGGCCGGCCACCGTGATAACGGGAATCAGCGTGTTGCGCAGCGCGTGCCCGAAATGGATTGCCCGTGTCGTCAGCCCACGGGCGCGGGCGAAGCGGATATAGTCGGTGCGCATCACCTCCAGCATCTCGGCACGCACCAGCCGCATGATCAGCGTCAACTGGAACAGGCCGAGCGTGATCGAGGGCATGATGAGCGCCTTCAATCCGGAGAGCGTGAGCAGCCCCGTCGTCCACCAGCCGATACGCACGACCTCGCCGCGGCCGAACGAGGGCAGCCAGCCCAGCGTCACCGAGAACAGGTAGATCAGCAGGATGCCGATCAGAAAGGTCGGCAGCGAGATGCCGATCAGCGAGATCGCCTGGAATGCGTGAGCCAGCAAGGAGTCGCGGCGCAGCGCCGAATAGACCCCCATCAGGATGCCGCCGACCATCGCGAAGATGGTGGCGCAGATCGCGAGCTCCAGCGTCGCCGGCATCCGCTCCATCAACAGGTTCGTGACCGGAAGGCGGAACTGGTAGGAGATGCCGAACTTGAACTGCGCGGCATTGGCGACGTAGCGGCCGAACTGCACGATCACGGGATCGTCGAGGCCAAGCGATTGGCGGATCGCGGCACGTTCGGCACCGGAGGTGTCGATCGACACCATCTGGTTCACGGGATCCCCGGCGAAGCGGAACATCGAAAACGCAATGATGCCTACGGCGATCATGACGCCGACGGCCTGGAGTGCCCTGCGAAGCGTGAAAGCGAGCATTTGGTACCTTCACGTCTCTTCAGCGGTGCGCATCATTGCGTGACCCTAAACGGCAAGTCCCGGAAGCCGAGGCTTCCGGGACTTCACAACTCGTCGACACTTACTCTTCCTGCTTGGTGGCCCAGTAGAGCAGGACCTGGTTGTCCGCGCGCTGAACCAGTTTCACCTTCTTCGATACGCCCCAGGCCAGCGCCTGCTGATGCAGCGGAATATAGGCATAGTCCTTGTTGGCGATCTCGAAGGCCTGTTTGATCAGCAGATTGCGCTTGTTCGCGTCGGGCTCGACCAGAATCTGGTCAGTGAGTGCGTCGACCTGCTTGTTGCAGTAGCCGCCGAGATTGGCTTCGCCGCGGTTGGGATCCTTCGGATCGTCACGACAGCCCATGATGTCGTGCAGCACGTTCTGGGAGTCCATCGTGGCCGGCGTCCAGCCCAGCATGAAGAAGGAGGTCTTGTAGCCGCCGGGCTTCAGCACCTTGGCGAAATACTGCGCCTTGGGCTGCGCCAGCAGGTTCACCTTGACGCCGATGCGCGCGAGCATGCCGACCACGGCCTGGCAGATTGCGGCGTCATTGACGTAGCGATCGTTCGGGCAGTCCATCGTGACCTCGAAGCCATCGGGATAGCCGGCCTCGGTCAAGAGCTTCTTGGCGCCATCGAGATCGAATTTCGGCCGCGTGAACTCCTTCGACAGCGGATAGAGCTCCGGTGCGACCATCAGGGCGGACGGCGTCGAGAGCCCGCGCATGACGCGATTCTTGATCAGCTCGACGTCGATCGCCTTGTAGAAAGCCTCGCGGACGCGGATGTCCTTGAACGGGTTCTTGCCCTTGATGTTCGAGAACAGGAGCTCGTCGCGCGACTCGTCCATGCCGATGAAGATCGTGCGCAGTTCCGGCCCGGAGAGCACCGTCGCATTGGGGCTCGCATTGACGCGCTGGATGTCCTGGATCGGAACCGGCTCGATGACATCGACCTCGCCCGACAACAGCGCCGCGACGCGCGTCGCGTCCGAGGCGATCGGCGTAAAGATGATCTCCTTGAGATTGTGTTCCGGCTTCTTCCAGTAGTTCGGATTAGCCTTGAATACGGTCTTCACGCCGGGCTGATGGCTCTCGATCGTGAAGGGGCCGGTGCCATTCTCGTGCAATGAGGCGTAGCTCGGGGTCGTGGCGGCGACCGGCGTCGGTGCCACCGCATTGTTCGCCTCAGCCCATTTCTTGTCCATGATGTACCAGACGTCCCACTGCCCGTGGAGGATGGGGTTGGGCGAGCTGAGGACGAAATCGACGGTGTAGTCGTCGACCTTGACGACTTTGGCGTCGGCGGGGAGACGGTTCTGCAGGTTCGAACCCTGGGCGCGCACGCGTTCGGCCGAGAACACCACGTCGTCGGCGGTGAAGGGGTCGCCATTGTGGAATTTCACGCCCTTGCGCAGGTGAAAGCGCCACCGGGTCGGCTCCGGTATTTCCCAGCTTTCGGCCAGGGCCGGGATGATCTTCAGGTCCTTGTCCCGCTCGACAAGGCCCTCATAGACGTGGCCGAGATGGGCGTGGGTAGTACTTTCATTGAGCGTGTAGGGGTCGAGCGATTTGAGCTCGCCTTGGTTGGCGTAGCGCAGCGTCTGGCTCATGGCCGGTGAGACCGCCAACGCAAGCGCTGAGGCAAGCGTCATCGCTAAAAGACCCTGACGTACCGACATTCTTGACCCTCTCCACTCCGCCGTGCCGTGATTTTTGATTGTTCGGCCGGCTCATGATTCCATGTTGCCCAGAGTTTTTGCACCGTGCAAGCGCCATTCCAGCAAGGAACGCGCCAACTTCCGCCGCTGTGCAGCAATGCTGACCGATAGTCCGACAGATCGCCCGCCCGCGACATTCGACTTTTGATTGACCATATTGACCGAATGCGGGAGAGGCCATGTGGCGCCCACATCAGGTCGCTTGCGTCGTACCACAACTCGCGGTGATACTGCGGCAAGGCCGCCCGAATCCGATCAGGAGGGGACATGAAGGTTAACATCGAAATCGACTGCACCCCCCTGGAGGCTCGCCAGTTCTTCGGATTGCCCGACGTGGCGCCGATGCAGACGGCGGTGATGGACAAGTTGCAGCAGCAGGTGCTGAGCAACATCGAGAAGATCTCGCCGGAATCGCTGATCCAGAGCTGGTTCACCTTCGATCCGAAGATCGCCGAGCAGTTTCAGAACATGTTCGTGACGATGGCCGGTCTCGGCGGACCGCGCAGCGGCGACAAGAAGAAGTAATGAGGCTCGGACAGGATGGAGCGGAGGCGTCGTCCCGGCTTCGTCCGCCGGGCCTTGGTCTCCTGCTCGCGGAAGCGCGCGGCCTGTTCGAATTCAACGCCAGCCTCCTGTTGTCGCCGCTTCTGATGCGGGCGCCGAGGGGCGACGGCCATCCGGTGCTGGCGCTGCCCGGCTTTCTCGCCAGCGACCTGTCGATGGCGCCGATGCGCCGCTATCTGCACGAGCTCGGCTATGACGCCCAGGCCTGGCGGATGGGCCGCAATCTCGGCGGGCTGGCGCGCGTTCGCGACGCGCTGCGTGTCCGTCTGACGGAAATTCACGCCGCGACCGGGCGCAAGGTAAGCCTGGTCGGATGGAGCCTCGGCGGTGTCTATGCCCGCGACCTCGCGCTCCAGGCGCCCGACATGGTGCGCTATGTGGTCACGCTCGGGAGCCCTTTCGCCGACGATGTGCGGGCGACCAATGCGACGCGGCTCTATGAGACGCTGTCGGGCGAACGGGTCGAGGATTTTTCCGAGCTGCGCGAGGCCATCGCCGGCGACCTCCCGGTGCCGAGCAGCTCGATCTTTTCGCGCAGCGACGGGATCGTGCACTGGCGTACCTGCCAGTGTCGGCCTTGCGAGCGTGCCGAGAACATCGAGGTCTATTTCGCGAGCCATATCGGGCTCGGGGTCAACGCCGCAGCGCTCTGGGCCGTGGCCGATCGGCTGGCGCAACCGGAAGGGGAGTTCTGGCCATTCGACCGGGCGGGCCCGTTTGCCATTGCATATGCCCCGCCGGACCCTACAGTAGCGGCCTGACAAGAAGCGCCGGTAACGCGCCTGTCCAAGATGAGTCGGAGGGAACTATGGGTGACGGTAAGAAGCTGTCGTCGCTGGACGCGTCGTTTCTCTATCTCGAAACACCGGAAATGCCGATGCATGTCGGCAGCATGGCGATCTTTCGCCTGCCTGACGACTACAAGGGCGACTTCTTCGAAGACTTCAAGGCGATGATCGCCTCGCGGTTGCACATCGCGCCGATCCTGAAAGCGCGCCTCGAAAAGGCGCCGCTCGACATCGACCATCCCTCCTGGGTCGAGGACGACCAGTTCGATATCGACCGCCATATCTTCCGCGCCAGCCTGCCGGCCCCACGCGACCGCGCCACCCTCGAGCGCATCGTCGGCTGGATGCATGCCAAGCTGTTGAACCGCGCCCGTCCGCTCTGGGAGTTCTACGTCTTCGAGGGCATGAAGGGCAACGAGGTCGGCCTTTATTCCAAGATGCATCATGCCGCGATCGACGGCGGTGCCGGCGCGGCCTTGACCAACATGATCTACGACGTCTCGCCGATCCCGCGACAAGTCGATCCGCCGGTGGGCGGCGCGAAGCCAGGCCAGGAGCCGCGCGACATCGCCGCCAATCTGCTCGATTCCTACCAGCAGCTCTTCACCCAGCCACTTGAGGCTTCGCAAGCCGCCAAGAACCTGCAGTTGCCGCGCACGGGCAAGAGCGATATCGGCTCGATCCTGTTCGACAATGCGATGTACCAGATCGAAAGCGCGGTGCGCTTTGCCGGCAACATCCCGACCGTGCTCAAGAGCGTCTCCGACGTGCTCGGCAAGATCTCCGATCCGAACTCGCGCGAGAGCCTTGCCAGCATGGTGTCGCCGCCGACCATGTTGAACAAGTCGATCTCCTCCGAGCGCAGCTTTGCCGGCGTCTCGATCCCGCTGTCGCGGGCGAAGGCGCTCGCCAAGCAGGCCGGCGGCAAGCTCAACGATGTCGTGCTCGCGCTCGCCTCCGGCGTAGTGCGGCGCTATCTCCAGCAATACGGCACACTGCCCGCGAAATCGCTCACTGCAGCGGTACCGATCTCGCTCCGCGAGGAGGGCAACACCGAGGCCAACAACCAGGTGTTCGGCATGATCTGCTCGATCGCCACCAATGTCGACGATCCCAAGGGACGGCTGGAGGCGATCATCGCGCAGTCGACCAAGGCCAAGGAGATGTCGCATCCGCTGCGCGCGCTGATGCCGCAGGTTTCCAACATCTCGATGCTGGGCGCACCGATGATGGTGCAGATCCTGGCGCTGCTCTACAGCCGCTCGAACCTGTCGGACGTGCTGCCGCCGGCGGCCAACATCACGGTCTCCAACGTGCCCGGGCCGCGGCAAACACTTTATGCCGCGGGTGCCGAGCTGCTGCATATCTATCCGGTGTCGATCTCCACCCACGGCCAGGCGCTCAACATCACCGTGCAGAGCTATCGCGACCAGCTCGATTTCGGCTTCATCGTCGGCGCCAACATCATCCCGCATGTGCAGGTGATGTGCGACATGCTGCCGGAGGAGTTCGCCGCGCTGGAAGCGGCCTACGCGCCGCCTGCGGCAGAGGTCAAAGGCGCCGCCGAATAGGAAGTTTGCCAGGACATTTGCAATGATCGACATGCCGCCCCTCAAGTTCGTGCAGACGAACGGAATTCGCATGGGCTACTACGAGGCGGGCCCGACGACCGACAAGCCGCCGATGGTGCTGTGCCATGGCTGGCCGGAGCTCGCCTTCTCCTGGCGTCACCAGATCAAGGCGCTGAGCGAGGCCGGCATCCGCGTGATCGCGCCGGACCAGCGCGGCTATGGCGCGACCGACCGGCCCGAACCGGTCGAGGACTACGACATGGAACATCTGACCGGCGATCTCGTCGGGCTCCTTGATCATCTGAACATCGAAAAGGCGGTCCTCGTCGGGCACGACTGGGGCGGCTTCATCGTCTGGCAGATGCCGCTGCGGCACCTCTCGCGCGTCGCCGGTGTCGTCGGCGTGAATACGCCGCATTGGGACCGTGCGCCGGCCGATCCGATCGAACTGTTCCGCAAGCGGTTCGGCGATCAGATGTACATCGTGCAGTTCCAGGACCCCGCGCGCGAGCCGGACAGGATTTTTAGCAGCCGTGTCGAAGAGACCTTCGATGCCTTCATGCGCAAGCCGGCAGCGCGTCCTCCTGGCGCGCTAGCGGAGGAGCCGATCGCGGGCGTCGGGGCTTCAGCCCGGATCAATCTGGCATTTCCGCAGATGATTGCGAATTACGATGCCAGGCATGATCCGCGCACGCCGATCCTGTCGGCGGAGGAGAAGAAGGTATTCGTCGACACCTTCACCGAGACCGGCTTCACCGGCGGCATCAACTGGTACCGCAACTTCACCCGCAACTGGCAGAATTCGAAGGGGCTGGATCATCACGTGCGCGTGCCGTCGCTGATGATCATGGCCGAGAACGACGCGGTGCTGCCACCGTCCGCCGCCGACGGCATGGAAAAGCTGGTGCCGGATCTGGAGAAATATCTGGTCAGAGATAGCGGCCATTGGACGCAGCAGGAAAAGCCGCAAGAGGTCAGCGCCAAGCTGATCGAATGGCGTAGAAGGCGGTTTGGCTAAGCCGTCGTTGCGGGTCCGTCATTGCGAGGAGCGAAGCGACGAAGCAATCCAGATCTGTCACCGTGGATGCATTTCTGGATTGCTTCGCTTCGCTCGCAATGACGACGTTGAATACCGAGGCAGGGGGTAAACGCGTCAATGTCATCCAAGAACCGTCTGGACCCGATCCCGCAGCCGCCGACCAAGCCGGTGGTCGGCAACATGCTGTCGCTGGATCCGGCCGCGCCCGTGCAGCACCTGACGCGTCTCGCCAAGGAGCTCGGCCCGATCTTTTGGCTCGACATGATGGGGTCGCCGATCGTCTTCGTCTCCGGCCATGATCTCGTCGACGAGCTCTCCGACGAGAAGCGCTTCGACAAGGTGGTGCGCGGCGCGCTGCGCCGGGTGCGCGCCGTCGGTGGCGATGGCCTCTTCACGGCCGATACCAACGAACCGAACTGGAGCAAGGCCCACAACATCCTGCTCCAGCCCTTCGGCAACCGCGCCATGCAATCCTATCATCCGAGCATGGTCGATATCGCCGAGCAGCTCGTCAAGAAATGGGAGCGGCTCAACGCCGACGACGAGATCGACGTCGTCCACGACATGACTGCGCTGACGCTTGATACGATCGGTCTCTGCGGCTTCGACTACCGCTTCAATTCCTTCTACCGGCGCGACTATCATCCCTTCGTCGAGTCGCTGGTGCGCTCGCTCGAAACCATCATGATGACTCGCGGCCTGCCGTTCGAGCAGCTCTGGATGCAGAAGCGGCGGAAGACACTCGCCGAAGACGTCGCCTTCATGAACAAGATGGTCGATGAGATCATCGCCGAGCGGCGCAAGAGTGCGGAAGGCTCGGACGACAAGAAGGACATGCTCGCGGCCATGATGACCGGCGTCGATCGTACCACCGGCGAGCAGCTCGACGACGTCAACATCCGCTACCAGATCAACACGTTCCTGATCGCAGGCCACGAGACTACCAGCGGCCTTCTGTCCTACACGATCTATGCGTTGCTCAAGCATCCGGACATTCTCAAGAAGGCCTATGACGAGGTCGATCGCGTCTTCGGTCCTGACGCCAATGCCAAGCCGACCTATCAGCAGGTAACGCAGCTCACCTACATCACGCAGGTCCTGAAGGAGGCGCTGCGGCTGTGGCCGCCAGCGCCTGCCTATGGCATCTCGCCGCTGAAGGACGAGACCATCGGCGGCGGCAAGTACAAGCTGAAGAAGGGCACCTTCACCACGATCCTGGTGACGGCGCTGCAGCGCGATTCCAGCATCTGGGGACCCAACCCCGATGCCTTTGATCCCGAGAACTTTAGCCGCGAGGCGGAGGCCAGGCGCCCCGTCAATGCCTGGAAGCCGTTCGGCAACGGCCAGCGCGCCTGCATCGGTCGCGGCTTTGCCATGCACGAGGCCGCGCTTGCGCTCGGCATGATCCTCCAGCGCTTCCGTCTGATCGACCACCAGCGCTACCAGATGCACCTGAAGGAAACGCTGACCATCAAGCCGGAAGGATTCAAGATCAGGGTCCGTCCGCGCGCCGATCGCGAGCGCGGCGCCTATTCCGGCCCTGCGACTGCGACCACGAGTGTCGGCGCGGCTGCGCCACGCGCCACCACGCGGCCCGGGCACAATACGCCGCTGCTGGTGCTGTATGGCTCCAATCTCGGCACCGCCGAGGAACTGGCAGCGCGCGTTGCCGATCTTGCACAAGTCAACGGCTTTGCCAGCAAGCTTGCGTCGCTGGACGAGTACGCCGGCAAGCTGCCGGAGGAGGGCGGTGTGCTGATCTTCTGCGCCTCCTACAACGGCGCGCCGCCGGACAATGCCACGCAGTTCGTCAAATGGCTCCATGGCGACATGCCGAAGGACGCGCTCTCAAGATTGCGCTACGCCGTGTTCGGTTGCGGCAACAGCGACTGGGCCGCCACCTATCAATCCGTACCGCGCTTCATCGACGAGCAGCTTTCGGCTCATGGCGCGCGCAGCCTCTATGCGCGCGGCGAGGGCGATGCGCGGAGCGATCTCGACGGCCAGTTCGAAAAATGGTTCGCCGCCGCGGCGCCCGCGGCCGTGAAGGAGTGGGGGCTGACGGCTGATTTCAGCCGCAACGCCGACGACGAGCCGCTCTACAAGGTCGAGCCCGTCGCACCCGGCGCCGTCAACGCGATCGCCGCGCTCGGCGGCATGGCGGCGATGAAGGTGCTGGTCAATGACGAGCTCCAGAGCAAGAGCGGTCCCAACCCGTCCGAGCGCTCGACGCGTCATATCGAGGTGCAGTTGCCGCAAGGCGTGAGCTACCGCGTCGGCGACCATCTCAGCGTGGTCCCGCGCAACGATCCGGCGCTGGTCGATGCCGTGGCGCGCCGCTTCGGCTTCCTGCCGGTCGACCAGATCAAGCTGGCGGTGGCCGAAGGCCGCCGCGCGCAATTGCCGGTCGGCGAGAGCGTGTCGGTCGGTCAGCTCCTCACCGATTTCGTCGAGCTCCAGCAGGTCGCGACGCGCAAGCAGATCCAGATTATGTCGGAACACACGCGCTGTCCGGTGACCAAGCCCAAGCTGCTTGCCCTCGTCGGCGACGACGCGGAGGCTGGCGAGCGCTACCGCACCGAGATCCTGGCGAAGCGCAAATCGGTATTCGATCTTCTGGTCGAGTATCCGGCCTGCGAGCTGCCGTTCCATGCCTATCTCGAAATGCTCTCGCTGCTGGCGCCGCGCTATTACTCGATCTCGTCTTCGCCGTCGGTCGATCCCGCAAGATGCAGCGTCACCGTCGGTGTGGTCGGCGGGCCGGCCGCATCGGGCCGCGGCATCTACAAGGGCATCTGCTCGAACTATCTCAGCGATCGTCGCGCTGGCGATACGATCTACGCCATGGTGCGTGAGACCAAGGCCGGCTTCCGCCTGCCGGATGATTCTTCGGTGCCGATCGTCATGATCGGCCCCGGCACGGGCCTTGCGCCATTCCGCGGCTTCCTCCAGGAGCGCGCCGCACGGAAAGCCAAGGGTGCGGCGCTGGGGCCGGCAATGCTGTTCTTCGGCTGCCGCCACCCCGACCAGGATTTTCTCTATGCCGATGAATTGAAGGCATTGTCGGCGAGCGGTGTCACCGAGCTGTTCACTGCATTCTCGCGTGCCGAGGGACCGAAGACCTATGTGCAGCACCTGCTGGCCGCGCAGAAGGACAAGGTCTGGGGCCTGATCGAGCAGGGCGCGATCATTTATGTCTGTGGCGACGGCGGCAAGATGGAGCCCGACGTGAAGGCGGCGCTGGTGGCCATCTATCGCGAGAAGAGCGGCAGCGATGCCGCCGCCGGCGCGGGCTGGATCGAGGAGCTGGGCGCAAAGAACCGCTACGTGCTCGACGTCTGGGCGGGCGGGTAGCCGCCGAATGTGGATGTAGGGTGGGTTAGCGAAGCGTAACCCACCGCTTCTCTCGACGCGGACAGCCAAGAGGTGGGTTACGCTTTCGGCTAACCACCCTACGATTCTCGATCGTGCTAAAGCTTGCGTATGATTCCCTGGGAAAAGATCGATACCGGCCGGATCCCCGGCTCCGATGGCGAGCTTCGCCTGATGCGCCGCGGCAAAGAGTTTTCCATCATGCTCGGCACCAATGAGCTGATGAACAGCCGCCTGTCGGGCTCCGAGGCCGCACTCGCGACGCTTGCGGCCAAACAGATCGAGAAGGTCGCCCAACCCGTCGTCCTCATCGGCGGATTGGGCATGGGCTTTACGCTGCGTGCGGCGCTCGCCGTGCTCGGAAGCAAGGCGCAGATCATGGTGGCCGAACTGGTCCCTGCCGTGGTGGCATGGGCGCGAGGTCCGATGGCCGAGATTTTCGGTGACAGTCTCGGTGACCGCCGCGTCGAGATACATGAAATGGATGTTGGGCAGTTGATCGAAAGACATCCGCTCAGGTTCGATGCGATCCTGCTCGACGTTGACAATGGTCCGGAAGGTCTCACCCGCAAAGCCAACGACGCCTTGTACGATGACGCCGGGTTGAGAATAGCTCACACGGCGTTGCGGCACGGTGGGGTGCTCGCAGTCTGGTCGTCAGGGCCGCACCCGAAATTTTCACGCCGCCTTCGGGCTGCCGGCTTCGAGGTCAACGAGGTCAACGTCCGCGCCACCGGAAGAGGTGGTGGCGCGCGCCATGTGATCTGGATGGCGAGGAAGAGTTAGGTCGCCTTCGCCACTGTACTCCGGTTCCATTCGTCAGAACATCGTGTTGCTGTTCGCGGGATTGTCGGGAATGGGCGAGAGGCCGCAGCCTCGTTCCCTTGCAATTGCAGAGCGTCTGTATAGCTTTCGCGCCAGCCTGCCGTAAGAGAGTATCCGGTAGCTCACGTAGTCACCGCGAGGAGACCAGTCACGCTGGTCCTAGGCCGCCTTTGCCGCCGCCCCATGCGCGTGCTTGTCGACGGCGTCGATGATTTGCGGCCAGAAGCGCATTGGTAGTGCGTGACCCATGCCGTCGATCATCAGAAGTGTTGCGTTGGGTATCGATGCCGCGGTGTCCTTGCCGCCTTCGGGGCGCACCAGCGGATCCACGGTGCCGTGGATGACCAGCGTCGGCGTCTTCACGCTGTGCAAGCGCTCCTTGCGGCTGCCGGAGGCGAGCACGGCGCGCAACTGCCGCCCGACGCCGGCCGGATTCAGCCCGCGTGCGAATACGCGTTCGGCGCGGCCGGGATCGAGCGCCTCTTCCTCCGGAAAATGGCCGGCGCGCAGCACCTTCCAGGTCTCGCCATAGCGCACGATGAATTCCTCCTTGCTGCGCGGTGGCGGCGCCATCAGCATGGCAGCCGCCTCGCGCGTCGGCGGCGGCACGCGCGGATTGCCCGTCGTCGACATGATCGAGGTGAGCGAGCGCACGCGCTGCGGAAACGACAGCGTGATTTCCTGCGCGATCATGCCCCCCATCGAGGCGCCGACGAGATGCGTCGACTTGATTCCGAGCGCATCCATCAGTCCGACCGTGTCCCTGGCCATGTCGATCAGCTTGTAGGTGGCGGCCACCGGAATCTTCAGGAAGCGCAGCTTCAACAGCTCTAACGGCGTCAGCCGCTTGCCGCCGGTCAGATGGCTGGACTTGCCGATGTCGCGATTGTCGAAGCGGATCACGCGAAAGCCGCGGGCGGCGAGCTGTTCGCAGAACGCGTCGTCCCAGTGGATCATCTGGGCGCCTAACCCCATGATCAGCAGCAGAGGCTCGGCGTTGTCGTTGCCGAAAATCTCGTAGCAGATGTCGATGCCGTTGGCGCGGACGATCTGCGGCGGCTGATGAGCGGAAGCATTCACGGGCCCGTTCCCCCTTGCTGGCAGTCAGCGTTGTATCGCACGGTTTGCCGCCGCAAAGAAGCCGCGTGCGCGACATCAGGCCGCCGCTCGTGGGTTGACCGGCCCGTCACAACGGTGTGGTATGGCGGGAAAAGAAGGGCAAGAGCCCTCGACCTGGAGGACGCCGATGACCGACAAGATCAACGATCCGGTCGCCTTGTGGCAGAAGATGATTGGCGAGATGGAGAAAGGCTTCAACTCGTTTGCTACCAATGCGATGGAGACACCCGAATTCTCGCAGGCCATGAACCGGGCCGGCGGCGTTGCTGCGGGTGCTCAGAAGCAGTTCGGCGATGTCATGGAGAAGTATCTTCTCTCGATGAATCTGCCGAGCCGCGAGCAGATGACCGGCATTGCCGAACGGCTGCAATCCATCGAGGGCCAGCTAGGCGAGATCAAGTCCATGCTCAGCCAGATGTCGGCCTCGTCAGGCACGTCGCCAGCAGGCGCAGCGCCCCGGCCGCCGCGCACGAAGCGCCCGCCGCCCGAGAGCGGAGAGTCGAAATGAACGCGCCGACGGGACTTGATTTCGCATCGATCCCGGAGCGCATCCAGTCCGAGGTGCAGCGCGCCATCATGCGCAGCATCAAGGGCGTCGAATATTTCTCGACCTCAGGGCCCACGCTCGGGTCGACGCCGAAGGACGTGCTGCATTCGCGCGGCACGATGAGCCTCTATCACTACCGCCCGATGTCGGAGGAGATCTACCGCGTTCCAGTGCTGATCGTGATGGCCACCACCAACCGCGGCTACATCCTCGATCTCGTGCCGGGCCAGAGTTTTATCGAGTTCCTTTTGAAGCGCGGCTACGACGTCTACATGCTGGACTGGACCGCGCCGCGGCCGGAGGAGAAGAGCCTGGCGATGGAGGACTATGTCCTCGACTTCATCCCGGATTGCGTTCGCCGCGTGCAACAGGATTCCGGCGAGCAGGACGTCTCCGTGATCGGTTATTGCTTCGGCGGCGTGCTGTCGCTGCTCTACGGCTCGATCTTTCGGGATGGGCCGATGAAAAATCTGATCTGCTTCACCACGCCGATCGATTTTCGCGAGATGAAGCTGTTCTCGAATTTTTCCGACCGCCGCTATTTCGACGTCGACCAGCTCGTCGACAGCGTCGGCAACGTTCCGCCCGAGATGATTCTCTCCTCCTTCGAGATGCTGCGCCCCGCCTCGCGCACGGTGAGCCAGATCCAGCTCTGGGAGAACATCTGGAACGACGAGTTCGTCAAATCCTACCGGATGTTCGACCGCTGGGCGACCGACACGCTGCCGCTCGCCGGCGAATATTTCCGCGCCATCACCAAGGACCTGATGTGGGACAACAAGCTCTTCAATGACACCATGTCGGTGGGGGGACGCGCGGCAAAGCTCGAAGACATCAAGGTGCCGATCCTGCATGCGGTCGCCGAGCACGATCACATCGTGCCATATGACGCCGCAAAGCATCTGATCACGAAGATCGGGTCCGAGGACAAGGAAGAGGTGATGCTGAAGGGCGGCCACGTCTCGCTCGTCGCCGGCGCCAACGCGATCAAACGGCTGTGGCCGAAACTGGATACCTGGCTGGGGAAGAGATCGACATGAGTGAAGCGCGTTCCTATCCGCGTCGCGTCAAGACGGATGCTGGAGACGTCGAGATGCGCCTGATGTCCCCGGCAGATGAATCCGCCGTGCTCACCTTCGGCAAGGAGCTGCCGACGCATGATCTCCTGTTCCTGCCGCGCAACATCAGCGAGCCGAAGGTGCTGTCGGCCTGGGTCAAGGAGATCGAGCGCGGCGCGATTCAGAGCCTGCTCGCGGTGAAGGACAGCAAGGTCGTCGGTTGCGGCACGCTGGTGCGCGATCCCCATTCCTGGTCGCCCCATGTCGGCGAGATCCGGATGGTGGTGTCGCAGGACGTCCGCGGGAAGGGGGTCGGGCGGGCGTTGTCGCAGGAGACCTTTGCGCTCGCCCTCGGTGCCGGCCTCGAAAAGCTCTCGGTCCAGATGACGGTTGACCAGCAGGCGGCGATCGCCCTGTTCGAGAGCCTCGGCTTCAACGCCGAGGCGCTGCTGCGCGACCACGTCCGGGACGTCGACGGCAAGACCCATGACATCGTTGTGCTCGGGCACAACATCGCGCAGGTCCAGGCCCAGATGGAGGCCTACGGGCTGCCAGGCGCCGTCGAGCACTAAGAGCGCCGTCCAGCCCTTAGGCAGGCAGCAAGGCCCTGCATCAGCTCCCGAAATGGCCAAGGAGGCATCATGATGCCTCCCATTAAGGCCGTTCACGATTTCGTGATATCGCAGTGCAACAGGAATGTTGCGACGCACAATTAACTGTGTCATATAAGCCGTGCCCCGGGCCAATCCGGACGGGGTGAGCCCATAGCTCAGACAATTGAGGATGGAGAGACCCCATGACGACCGAAACCAACACCGCTTTCGAGGGCTTCAAGGACGCGTTCAAGAACATCCAGAACCTGGAAGTTCCCGAGGCTGCCCGCGAATTCGTCAAGAAGACTGCCAACACCGCCAAGGATCGTGCTGCCGAAGTTTTCGCTGGCTCCGAGCGGGTGACCGCCGCCATCGAGAACGCGGTTGCTGAGTCCGTCACCGAGGCCGGCAAGATCAGCCGCAACATCCAGCAGGCGATCTACGAGGACGCCGAGGCGTTCTTCTCCGGCATCGACAAGCTCGCTTCGGCCAAGTCGGTCAGCGAAGCCGTCGAGATCCAGTCCAGCCTGCTCCGTTCGCGCGGCGAAGCGTTCGTCTCGCGCGCCAAGGCGACCACCGACTATCTCGGCAAGCTCGCCGCCAACGGCGCGAAGTCCGCTCAGGACAATTTCGCGAAGGTCTACAACAAGACCGCCTGATGTGTGCGCTCGCGTCGACAAACTGAATTTGAGGCCCGCTTCGGCGGGCCTTGTTTTTTGTACTACTGTCATTGCGAGGAGCGAAGCGACGAAGCAATCCCGAGTCTTTCCGCGGGAAGATTCTGGATTGCTTCGCTTCGCTCGCAATGACGGAGTACTGTGATGTAGTCATGACTCCAGCAGGCACCTTCTCCTTCGATGCCCCCGGCGACGCCGAACGCGCGGCCGAGCTGCGCCGCGTCAAGGCGCTGGCGACGTTCGTGCTGGCCTCGACGCTCGCGCTGTTCGTGGTCGCGAAATGGCTGCTCAACGTGCACCCCGTATTCGGCTTCATCGCGGCCTTCGCGGAAGCCGCGACGATCGGTGGCCTTGCCGACTGGTACGCCGTGGTCGCGCTGTTCAAGCGGCCTCTCGGCCTGCCAATTCCGCACACCGCGATCATCCAGAGCAACCAGGCTCGCATCGCCGACAAGCTCGGCGAATTCATCCAGGTGCATTTCCTCGAGGCGGGTCCGGTCGAGGCGAAGCTGAAGGAGATCGACTTCGGCTCCTTCGTCGCCGACTGGCTGCGTGACCGCAAGCGCAGCGACGACCTCGCGCGCTTTGCGTTGCGGCTGTTGCCGGAGGCTTTCTCCGCAACGGAAAGCTCGGGCCTGATGACCTTCATCATCCGCCGCATGTCTTCGCAACTGCAGGCCATCGACCTCGCGCCGCTCGCGGCCGGCACGCTGCGCGGCTTCGTTGCGGAGGGGCGGCACCAGGGGCTGTTCGACGATCTCCTGCGCGTCATGCACGACACGCTGACGGGGAAGGAGACAATGGCGATGATCCGCGAGAAGGTGCGCGCGGAATTGCCGACCCTGCTCAGGCTCTATCGCGCCGACAAGTTTCTGGTAAACAAGATCGTGGCGTCTGCGAGCGCCTTCTTCGAGGAGGTGCGCAGCGATCCCAAGCATCCGTTTCGCGGCGAGTTCGATCGCATGGTGCTGACCTTCGTCGACCGGCTCGGCACCGACCAGACCTATATTGACCGCATCGACGGTCTGAAGCGGGATCTCTTGGCGCGGCCCGAGCTTGCGGATCTTGCGCGCACGGTGTGGGCCAACACGCGCGCCTTCATCGAACGTAGCGCCTCCGGCGAGACCCAGGTACTTCAGCATCATCTCGCCGGCATGTTCGTCGCGGCGGGAGAGGCGCTCGCCGGCGACACTGAGCTGCGCGGCGAGATCAACAAGGGCCTGGTCACGGTGCTGCGCAGCTTCGTCGCCGACCAGAAGAGCGGCGTCTCGACCTTCATCTCCGACCAGGTCAAGTCGTGGAATATGACGCAGTTGATTTCGCTGATCGAAATCAACATCGGCCGCGACCTGCAATACATCCGCTTCAACGGCTCGCTGATCGGCGGGCTCGCAGGCCTTGCGCTCTACTCCGCAGAATTCCTGCTCCGGCTGCTGTGACTTTTGCGTCACGGCCGTTAGCATTAACGCGCGGACCTATTGTCGCTCCCGTTTGTACCGGCTTGAATGTCGGGAACCGGCCGCCTAGCTGATTCATGTTGCGCTGCGGAACGATCAAGAAGCCGGCGTCTTGGAATTCATGCCCATCGACCGGCATCGCGGCCGGTGCCTTCAGAGGAAACATTGATGACCGCTACTGCCCAGACGCTGCGCCCGCCGTCCCGCACCCTGATGTTTCTGGAGGGGCGGGCTATCCACGAACTCGGCGCCTTCCTCGGCGCGCTGCCACTGCTCAGCCTCGCGCCGCGCGGCGACGGCCACCCGGTGCTGGTGTTGCCCGGCCTTGTTGCGTCGGACGCCTCGACGCGGCCGCTGCGCTCGTTCCTCAAGGGCAAGGGCTATGCCGTCAGCGGCTGGCGCCAGGGCCGCAACTATGGCCTGCGTCTGGGCGTGCAGGATGCGATGGTCGATCTCGTCCAGGGGCTCAACGATACCCATGGTCGCAAGATCAGCCTGGTCGGTTGGAGCTTAGGGGGTCTCTACGCGCGCCAGCTCGCCAAGATGATGCCGGAGCGCGTGCGTCAGGTGATCACGCTAGGCAGCCCCTTTGCCGGCGATCCGCGCTCGACCAATGCCTGGCGCGTCTATGAATGGGCGAGCGGTCGTAAAGCCGACGAAGTCGATCCGCGCTTCGGCGGCGAGCTCTCCGTCCCGCCGCCGGTGCCGACCACCGCGATCTTCAGCCGCACCGACGGCGTCTGCGCCTGGCAGGGCTGCATGGAGAAGACGGGCGCGCAGACCGAGAGCATCGAGGTCGAGAGCAGCCATTGCGGCATGGGACATCACCCCGCCGCCGTTTACGCGGTGGCTAATCGTCTGGCGCAGAAGGAGGGCCAGTGGCAGCCCTTCGATCGCGGCGGCTGGCGCAGCCTGGTTTACCCCGATCCGCATCGCTGAGCGGGCCTGTATGGTTCGAGACGCGCGGCGCTGCCGCGCTCCTCACCATGAGGGCTTGAGACCTGAATCCTCGCGATAGCTGTTCGACCTCATCCTGAGGAGGCGCGAAGCGCCGTCTCGAAGGATCGAGCCCGGCTTTGGCATTAGCGCAAATCGCGCTATGCCTCTCGCATGGCGCATCCGCTTTCCCGCATCATCGACCAGCTCAAGCGCGAGCCGTCGCGCACCGGCTCCATCGTCATCACCGTGTTCGGCGATGCCATCGTGCCGCGCGGCGGCTCGGTGTGGCTCGGCACGCTGCTCGAATTCTTTGCAGGTCTCGACATCGACAGCGGCGTCGTTCGCACTGCGATGTCGCGGCTTGCCGCCGACGGCTGGCTCACGCGCGAAAAGGTCGGACGCAACAGCTTTTATCGCCTCGCCGAAAAGGGGCGCCAGACCTTCGAGGCCGCGACGCGCCACATCTACGATCCGCCGCCATCCGACTGGACCGGCCGCTTCGAGCTGCTGCTGATCGGCAACGGCGAGGACCGCGACGCCTCGCGTGAGGCGCTGCGCAATGCCGGCTTCGGCAGTCCGCTGCCGGGCGTGTGGGTCGCGCCATCGGGCGTGCCAGTGCCTGACGAGGCTGCCGGTGCGATCCGCCTCGAGGTCTCGGCCGAGGATGACAGCGGCCGCCGCCTGCTCAGCGCGAGCTGGCCGCTCGATCGTACGGCCGATGCCTATCTGAAATTCATGAAGATGTTCGAGCCGCTGCGCACCGCGATTGCGCGCGGCACTGACCTCTCTGACGCCGACGCCTTCACCGCGCGCATGCTCTTGATCCACTATTATCGCCGCGTGGTGCTGCGCGATCCGCTGCTGCCGGGCGAATTGCTGCCGGCGGACTGGCCGGGCAGGGCGGCTCGCGAGCTCTGCGGCGAGATCTATCGCGCGCTCCTGGTCCGGTCGGAACAATGGCTTGATGACCACGGAACCAATGAAAAGGGGACGCTCCCCGCGGCGCGGAAGCTGCTGGAACGGAGGTTCGGCGCCTAAAGCGCGGTGCGATTGGGATAAATCGTCATCGCGCTTCAGGTTATTGTTTGCGCATGATCTCCGCGCAAACGTGTTCCGCGTTTGTCGCGAGGGAAAACCGCTTCGCACTTTTCCGGATCATGCATTGGATTTTATGTTACAGAAATATCTTGCATGGTCTAATTTTTGTTATATATTGCCTCCCAATAAATCGGGAGGATGCGCATGTACACCCAGGCGCTGAACACGGCCGAGGCCGACGATCGCGGCCTCGAGGATGCCGCCAAGGCTGCGCAATTCCAGGCGCGGATCGATGCCGAGGAGCGCATCGAGCCGAACGACTGGATGCCTGCGGCCTACCGCAAGACGCTTACCCGGCAGATCTCCCAGCACGCCCATTCCGAAATCGTCGGCATGCTGCCCGAAGGCAACTGGATCACCCGCGCGCCGACGCTGCGGCGTAAGGCGGCGTTGCTCGCAAAAGTGCAGGACGAATGCGGCCACGGGCTCTATCTCTATGCCGCTGCCGAGACGCTCGGCTCTTCGCGCGAGGAGCTGGTCGATGCGATGCTCGCCGGCAAGGCCAAGTACTCCTCGATCTTCAACTATCCGACGCTGACCTGGGCGGACATTGGTACCATCGGCTGGCTGGTCGACGGCGCTGCGATCATGAACCAGATCCCGCTGTGCCGCTGCTCGTATGGTCCCTACGCGCGCGCGATGATCCGCGTCTGCAAGGAGGAGTCCTTCCACCAGCGCCAGGGCTACGAGATCATGCTGACGCTGTGCCGCGGCTCGGACGAGCAGAAGGCGATGGCGCAGGACGCATTGAACCGCTGGTGGTGGCCGGTGCTGATGATGTTCGGCCCGCCCGATGCAGCAAGCCAGCACAGCGACACCTCGACGAGATGGAAGATCAAGCGCTTCTCCAATGACGAGCTGCGGCAGAAGTTCGTCGATGCCACGGTGCCGCAGGCCCAATATCTCGGGCTGACCATTCCCGATCCCGCCATGACGCAGGATGCCGACGGACACTGGCGCTACAGCGAGATCGACTGGACCGAATTCAAGCAGGTGCTCGCCGGCAACGGCCCCTGCAACCGCGACCGCATCGCCGCGCGCCGCAAGGCGCATGACGACGGCGCCTGGGTGCGCGAGGCGGCAGCTAGCTATGCAGCGAAACGCCAGCACCGCCAGACCGCGCAAGCTGCGGAGTAGGGAGATCACGATGGCCACGCCGAACACACCGCTGTGGGAAGTCTTCATTCGCAGCCGCAACGGGCTCGCGCACAAGCATGTCGGCTCGCTGCATGCGAGCGATGCCACCATGGCGCTGCAAGCCGCGCGCGACATCTACACCCGTCGCGGCGAGGGCCTGTCGATTTGGGTGGTGCCGTCCACTGCCATTACGGCGAGCGATCCCGCCGAGAAGGGCATGATGTTCGAGCCTGCGGAATCCAAGATCTACCGGCATCCGACGTTTTACGAGGTGCCGGAAGAAGTCGGGCACATGTAGCTCTCTCAACCCTCATGGTGAGGAGCCGCGAAGCGGCGTCTCCGGAAGATGCTTCGCATCGCCGGGCGAACCATGAAGGCCCGTGGCGCGCGGCCCATCCTTCGAGACGGCGCTTCGCGCCTCGTCAGGATGAGGTTGGAACAAGTGGCAAGGTGGATTGAACAGATGCCAGTCGCCAACATCCAGGTCTCCGAGACACCGCTCGTGCTCTACACGCTGCGCCGCGCCGACGATGCGCTGATCCTCGGCCATAGGCTGTCGGAATGGTGCGGGCACGCGCCGATGCTGGAAGAGGATATGGCGCTCTCCAACATCGCGCTTGACCTCATCGGCCAGGCCCGCGAGCTCTACACCTATGCGGCCAAGGTTGAAGGCAAGGACAATGACGAGGACAAGTTCGCTTACTTGCGCGATGTTCGCCAGTACCGCAACCTGCTGCTGGTCGAGCAGCCGAACGGCGATTTCGCCCAGACCCTGGTGCGGCAGTTCTTCTATTCCGCCTTCGCCGATCTCTACTGGCGGGCGATGATGACCTCGCGCGACGCAACGCTCGCAGCCATTGCCGCCAAGTCCGAGAAGGAAAGCGCCTATCATTTGCGCCATGCCTCGGAGTGGATCATCCGGCTCGGTGACGGCACTGAGGAGAGCCACGCGCGTGCGCAAGGAGCGATCGATCATCTCTGGTCCTTCACCGGCGAGATGTTTGCCGTCGACGACGGCGAGCGAAGCTTGATCGATGTGGGCATCGCGATCGATCCCGCAACGTTGCGCGACCGTTGGCTGACGACGCTCGCCAATGTCGCCAGCGAGGCGACGCTCACGCTGCCGCAAAACAACTGGATGCAGCAGGGCGGCCGCGCCGGCCGGCACAGCGAGCATCTCGGCCATCTCCTCAGCGAGCTGCAATCGATGCAGCGCACCTTCCCGGGGCTGACATGGTGACGGCGCTCGACAGCAAGAGCGATCTGCGCCAGCGCGCATGGGACGCGGCGGCAAGCGTGGTCGATCCGGAGATTCCGGTATTGACCATTGCCGATCTCGGCGTGCTGCGTGATGTTGCGCTTCGCGGCGATCACGTCGAGGTCGCGATCACCCCGACCTATTCAGGCTGCCCCGCGATGAACATGATCGCGCTCGAGATCGAACTGGCGCTGGAACGCGCCGGCTTCCATCGCCCAAAAGTGCGCACCGTGCTGTCGCCTGCCTGGACCACCGACTGGATGAGCGAGGAGGGCCGCCAAAAGCTCCGCGCCTACGGCATCGCGCCGCCGCAAGCCTCTGGTTCGCGCCGCGCGCTGTTCGGCGAGCAGGCGGTCGCATGCCCGCAATGCGGCTCGGAGAATACCGAGCTGTTGTCCGAATTCGGCTCGACCTCCTGCAAGGCGCTCTGGCGCTGCAAGTCGTGCCGCGAACCGTTCGACTACTTCAAGTGTCATTGACCATGTCCGCAGCCGCACCACGTTTTCATCGTCTCGCCGTCAACGACCTCCGCCGCGAGGCTTCGGATGCCGTATCGATGACCTTCGGCATTCCGGGCGAGCTCGCCAGCGACTATGCCTTCACGCCCGGCCAGTATCTGACGCTCCGCACCATGCTCGAAGGCGAGGAGGTGCGCCGCTCCTATTCGATCTGCTCGGGTCCTGACGACGGCGAGCTTCGCATCGCCGTGAAGAAGGTCGACGGCGGCGCGTTTTCGAATTGGGTGGCCGACGAATTGAAGTGCGGCGACGAGCTCGACGTGATGACGCCGACCGGCCGCTTCGGTGCGATCCCGCAAGGCGACACCGCGCGTGTCCATGTCGGCTTTGCCGCAGGCTCCGGCATCACGCCAATCCTGTCGATCGTCAAGGGCGTGCTGGCGCGCGAGCCCAAGAGCCGCTTCTTCCTATTCTACGGCAACCGGGCGACCGACAACATCATGTTCCTGGAGGCGCTCGAGGAACTCAAGGACCGCTTCATCGATCGCCTCTCGATCTTCCACGTCATCTCGGGCGAGGAGCAGGATATCCCGATCCTGCATGGCCGGCTCGACGGCGAGAAGGTGAGGGTGCTGCTGCGCTCGCTGGTCCCGGCCGCAAGCGTCGATCACGTCTTCGTCTGCGGTCCGTCTGGCATGAGCGAGGAGATCGAGGCGACCTGCCGCGATCTCGGCATTGCGGATGATCGCATTCACGTCGAACGTTTCGTGTCCGAGTTCGGCGGCAAGCCGCGTCCGAAGAAGGCGGTCGCAGCCGATGCGCCGCCGAAGGCCATCGCGTCGCTGATCATCGACGGCAAGCGCCGCGATGTTCCGGTCGCCGAGGACGAAGCGATCCTCGATGCCGCGCTGCGCGCCGGCGTCGATCTGCCCTTCGCCTGCAAGGGCGGCATGTGCTCGACCTGCCGCGCCAAGCTGGTCGAGGGCGAGGCGCCGATGGACATCAACTATTCGCTGGAGCCCTGGGAGCTGAAGGCGGGGTTCGTCCTGACCTGCCAGGCAAAACCCTCGTCCGAGCGGGTCGTGGTCGACTACGACCATGTCTGAGGGGCTGCATCAGAACCTGATGATGCAAATGCGTCGCATTATTTGACAGTCTTGAGCGATCGGCAGAACATCGCGCGCAAAAGAACAGGTGGGAGACGCAAGTGAATGTCAAGGCAGCCCTGTCACCGGAAGACATCGCCCGCGCCTGCGCCGATGCGATGTGGGCGGAGGACGACGCCTCGAAAGATCTCGGCATGGAGATCGTCGAGATCGGCCCGGGCTTTGCGACGCTGGCGATGACGGTGCGGCCGGACATGGTCAACGGCCAGCGCATTGCCCATGGTGGCTTCATCTTCACGCTTGCCGATTCCGCCTTCGCGTTCGCCTGCAACTCGCACAATGAACGCGTGGTCGCGGCGCAGGGGCAGATCACTTTCATCAAGCCAGGCAGGCTTGGCGATCGTCTCGTCGCAAGAGCACGCGAAGTCGCCCGCAGCGGCCGTTCCGGCATCTATGACGTGCGCGTCACCGCCGGCGACATCGTCATCGCCGAATTCCGTGGGCATTCGCGTGTCATTCGCGGCACGTGGCTGCCGACGCAAGATCAGTGAACACAAGAACAAACAAATGATGTGGGGAAGCGAGGATGGCTCTGACCAGGCTGAAGGCAGGTGGAAACGCCTATAGTGCCGAGATGGACGCGCACGAGCGCGCCTCGCGCGACGAGATCATGGCGTTGCAGACGCAGCGCCTGGGCTGGTCGCTGAAGCACGCCTACGACAACGTCGCGCATTATCGCAAGGCCTTCGACAAGGCCGGCGTGCATCCGTCCGATTTCAAAGAGCTGTCCGATCTCGCAAAGTTTCCGTTTACGGTGAAGACGGATCTGCGCGACAACTATCCTTTCAACATGTTCGCGGTCCCCCGCGAAAAGCTGGTGCGCGTGCATGCCTCCTCGGGCACGACGGGCAAGCCGATCGTCGTCGGCTACACGAGGGCCGATATCGACACCTGGTCAGAGGTGATGGCGCGCTCGATCCGTGCCGCTGGTGGCCGCACCGGCATGATCATCCACAACGCTTATGGCTATGGCCTCTTCACCGGCGGCCTCGGCGTCCATTACGGCGCGGAGAAGCTCGGCTGCACCGTGGTGCCGATTTCCGGCGGCATGACCGAGCGGCAGGTGCAGCTTATCAACGATTTCCGGCCTGACATCATCACGGTGACGCCGAGCTACGTCTTGGCGATCCTCGACGAGTTCAAGCGCCAGAAGCTTGATCCGCGCCAATGCTCGCTCAAGGTCGGGATTTTTGGCGCCGAGCCCTGGACCAACGCGATGCGCGGCGAGATCGAAGAGGCCTTCGACATGGATGCGACCGACATCTATGGCCTGTCTGAAGTGATCGGTCCGGGCGTCGCGCAGGAATGCATCGAGACCAAGGACGGTCTGCACATCTGGGAGGATCACTTCTACCCCGAGGTGATCGATCCCGAGACCGGCGCCGTGCTGCCCGACGGCGAAAAGGGCGAGCTGGTCTTCACCTCCCTCACCAAGGAAGCCTTCCCGGTGATCCGCTATCGCACCCGCGATCTCACGCGCCTCCTGCCCGGCACAGCGCGGCCGGGGATGCGGCGGATGGAGAAGGTGACGGGGCGTTCGGACGACATGATCATCCTGCGCGGCGTCAACCTGTTCCCGACCCAGATCGAGGAGGTGCTGCTCGCGACCGAGTGGTGCGGAGGCCACTTCATCATGGAACTGACCCGCGAGGGCCGGATGGATGAGCTGACCATCATCGCGGAGGCGCGCCCCGAAAGCTGGGACGGCCGCGGGCTCGTCGACCACGCCGAGCGGATATCGACTCACATCAAGAACACCATCGGCATCACCGCCAAGGTGCGGGCGGTCGCGCCGGCTACGCTGGAGCGATCGCTCGGCAAGGCGAAGCGCCTCTTCGACAAGCGTCCGAAGGATTGACTTGACCGGCCCCAAAGGCGACAAGGCCCGCGAGAAATCGTGGGTCTTTCGATGTCACCAGCCGATAGCAAAACCGTCGAAGCGCGCTGCGTGCGCCTCAATGCCAAGGCCGAGAACGCGGCGGCGCTTGCACCTCGTGTCGAGCATCACACGCTCGCCCGCGGCGCCAACGACGTCCTGATCGAAGTGAAGGCCGCCGCCGTCAACCCGTCCGACGTGAAGGCTGCGACCGGCTTGATGCCCTATGCCGTGTTTCCGCGAACGCCCGGCCGTGATTATGCCGGCGTCGTCATCGACGGCTCGGCCGGCACGATCGGCCGCGAGGTGTTCGGCTCCTCTGGCGACCTCGGCATCCGCCGCGACGGCACCCACGCCACCCATCTTGTCGTCGAGCTTGATGCCGTGGTGGAAAAGCCCAAGGCGCTGTCCTGGGAGGAAGCCGCCGGCATCGGCGTGCCCTTCGTCACCGCAATGGAAGGTTTTCGTCGCGCTGGCCTGCCGAAGCAGGGCGAGACCGTGCTGGTGATGGGCGTTAACGGCAAGGTCGGCCAGGCCGCCGTGCAGATCGCGACCTGGCAGGGCGCGCGCGTGATCGGCGTGGTGCGCAAGGCGGAGGCCTATGAAGGCCATACCAACGCGCCCGTCGAGGTGATCGACTCTTCCGCCACCGATGTCGCCGCGCGCGTACGCGAAGTGACCGGCGGCAAGGGGGCGGACATCGTCTTCAACACGGTCGGCGATCCCTACTTCCAGGCCGCGCACAAGTCGCTCGCCTTGCGTGGCCGCCAGATCCTCATCGCAGCGATCGACCGCATCGTGCAGTTCAACATCCTGGAATTTTACCGTGGCCAGCACACCTATGTCGGCATCGACACGCTCGGCCTGTCATCGACCGCGACGGGAGCAGTGCTGCGCGATCTCGGTCCGGGCTTTGCCAGCGGGCAGCTGAAGCCGTTTCCGATCAAGGAAGGCGCGATTTATGCGCTTGAGCGCGCCAAAGAGGCTTACGTTGCCGTTGCCGGTTCCTCGCGCGATCGCGTAATCCTGAAGCCGTAACGATGGCATCGTCGACCCAACTCGTCATCCTCGCTGGCGTCGTCATCGGCCTCGTCTACGGCGCCGTCGGCCTGCTCAGTGGATTTTGCCTGATGAGCAGCATGCGCGGGTACCTCGCAGACGGCGATGGCCGCCTTGTGCGCACCTATGCGCTGGCGATCGCAGTCGCGATCGCGGCGAGCCAGTTCCTTGCCGGAAGCGGCACGGTCGATCTCGGCAAGTCGATCTATCTGCAACAGACCTTCTCGGCGCCGGTGCTGTTCCTTGGCGGGCTCCTGTTCGGCTACGGCATGGTGCTGTCGAACGGCTGTGGCTCGCGCGCGCTGGTGCTGCTCGGCCGCGGCAATCTTCGCTCCTTCGTGGTCGTGATCGTGCTGGCGATCGCCGCCCAGATGACGCTGAAAGGCCTGATCGCGCCGGCGCGCATCGCGCTGGTGCAGGCCTCGCAGACCACCGTGGGCGCGAATTCGCTGCCGGCGCTGTTGTCTGCTTTCGGGCTCGGCGATGCTGCCTCGCGAACGCTCGGTGCTGCCGTGCTCGCGGCCGCGCTGGCGCTGTTCGCCTTTGCCCACGCGGCGTTCCGCTGCTCGCCGGGCCAGATTGCGGCAGGCGCCATCGTCGGTCTCCTGATCGCGGGCGGCTGGTACGTCACCGGCTTCCTCGGCGCTGACGATTTCAACCCAGTGCCGGTGACCTCGCTGACCTTCATCGCGCCGATTGCGGACGCGCTGCAATACGCCATGCTCTCGACCGGCCTGACGCTCAATTTCGGCATCGCCACGGTCGCCGGCGTGTTCGCCGGCAGCCTCGTCACTGCGCTGGCGACGGGGCGCTTCCAGCTCGAAGGCTATTCATCGCCGCGCCACATGCTGCGCTCGGCGGGTGGCGCGGCGCTGATGGGCATCGGCGGCGTCATGGCCTTCGGCTGCTCGATCGGGCAGGGGCTCACTGGCCTCTCGACACTGGCGCTGGCCTCGTTCGTCGCGGTCGCCGGCATTTTGCTCGGCACCGCCGCCGGTCTACGCGGCGCGCTCCGCGTTCAGCCTCTCAAGGTCGCCTGACTGCGCAGGGGACGATTGGCGAGTGTCGCAAGGCCGATGCCGGCAACGATCAGCGTAGCCGCGACGGCAAGGCTGATGTCGATGGGCTCGCCGAGCAGGATGGCGGCACTGGCAATGCCGACGATTGGCGTCGCCGTGGTGCCGAGCGACGTCGTCAGGGCCGAGATGCTCTTGTTGACCATCGACATCGCCCAATAGGCCAGCGCGGTCCCGATCAGGCCGGAGTACAGGAACAGCAAGACGAGCCGCGATGACCATTCCACGTGCGGCAGGCCGTCCGTTATCGTTGCCGTGATCGACAACACCACCGTTGCCACGAGCACTTGCCAGATCAGGAGCTGGAGCGGCGAGGCGATCCAATGATGCGATCGGAGATAGATGATGTTCGCCGCCCAGCACATGGCGGCCAGGATCACCATGCCGGCGCCGATCAGGACATTGATATTGGTCCAGTCGATTGAGGAGGGGTTCAAGATCACGGCAAGCCCGGCCAGGCCCAGCATTGCTCCGCCGACTTTCGGCGCGCTCAATGTGTCCTTCCCGAGCAGGGGTGCCGCGAGCGCGACCCAGAGCGGTGTCGTATAGCCGAGCACGATGCCCTTGCTGGCGGGAATGAAGCGCAGGCCGGCGGCGGCCAGTGTCGAGAACAGCGTCATATGCAAAAGCGCCACGCTCAGGATCACGGGGACGTCGTGTCGATCCGGAATCACCAGATTGTTGTTCGCGCGCAGGATCACGAACAGGCCGACGAGCGCGATCCAGCTCCGGATCGCCGCGCTCCACAGCGGGGGGACGAACTGCACCAGCTGCTTCGTCACCGACCAGTTCACGCCCCAGGCCAGCACGACGATCAGGAACAGGCCGATGGCTGCGCGTGGTGACAGGGAGGCGTTCATTGCAAGATCCTTGAAGCGGCGCAGCCCGGCAGATAGCATCGCAATTGGCACTTAAAAAAGTGCCAGATTGGAAAGAACTAAGGTGCCAGTTTCCGATGCAATGATCTCCGGGCTTATCACGCTGGAGCGATCCGGCGAGGCAGGGCTGGTAGTGCAATTGACCGGCCAGCTCAGGCGCCTGATCGCGAGCGGTCGGATCGGCAAGGATCGTGTGCTGCCGTCGAGCCGCCGGCTTGCGAGCGATCTCGGCGTGTCCCGCAACACCGTCAGCTTCGCGTTCGAGCAGCTCGCCGCTGAGGGCTACCTCGCGATGTCGCACGGGCGGCGTCCGGTGGTGATGGTCGATGGCGGCGAACGGACCGAGGGAGCAGGCACCGCCGTATCGCGCGTGCAGCCCGGAAAGCCCCGGCTCTCGCCCTGGGCCTCCAAGTTGCGCGAGACGGACTGGCCGATGTCTTATCTCGCGTCGTTGCGACCGCTAAGGCCCGGCCACGCCGACGCCCGGGAGTTTCCGAACGAGATCTGGGCACGTTGCCTGCGCCGCAGCGCCGTGCAGTCGGCGAGGCGCGAGATCGGAGCGGTCAACCGGCCGCGCCTGCGGGAGGCTTTGGCGCAGTATCTTGCGACCAGCAGGGGCGTTCGCGCAGCGGCGGCGCAGGTGATGATCCTGCCGAGCGCGCAGGCCGCGCTGACCTTGATTGCCGCCACGCTTATCACGCCCGGTGACGAGGTCTGGGTGGAGGATCCAGGCTATCCGGGTGCCACGGCCGCCTTCCGCGCTTCCGGCGCACGCGTGGTCGGCATGGGGCTGGATGAGCAGGGCATGCAGCGGGTAGCTGGAACGGTCGCGCCAAGGCTCATCTTCATGACGCCATCGCACCAGCACCCGACGGGGCGATTGATGTCGCTTGTCCGCCGCACCGAATTTCTCGCTGCAAGCCGGCCGGGCAAGACCTGGATCATCGAAGACGACTACGACGGCGAATTCCACTACGACAGCCGGCCGGTGCCCTCCTTGCAGGGGCTCGATGCCCACGGCCGCGTGTTCTATGTCGGCACCTTTTCGAAGGTGATGACCTCGGACATCCGCCTCGGATATCTCGTCGCGCCGCCGGCCCTGTGCGACACGTTGGAGATCGCGCAGCGGCACATGGGACTGATCGCGGCCAGTCACATCCAGGAAGCGCTGGCCGAGTTCATCATCGATGGACACTTCCTCGCACACCTTCGCCGGATGCGCCGCCTCTACCACGCGCGCCGCGATCACCTCGTCGGCGAGATGGAACGCCGTCTGGGTGGCGTTCTTGAGGTCGAGACGCCCTCGGGCGGCATCCAACTCGTTGCACGCCTCAAGCGCGGCGGCGCAGACCGGGCAGCGGTCAAGCGGCTGGTTGAGGCTGGAGTCGAGACGCGGGCGTTATCGACCCTGTCGCTCGGCCGGCCGCGCGATCATGGCTTGCTGCTCGGCTTTGCGGCCTGGCGCGAGAGCGAGATCAGCACGGCCGTGCGGACGATGGCGTCTTGCTTCTAGCGCGGTCGCTCAGTCCGCAGGCTTCGTCACGATCCGGATCTCCGACGTCAGCGTCCGGTGCACCGGGCACTTGTCGGCGATCTCCATCAGCTTCTTGCGCTGCTCGGCATCGAGTGCGCCGTCCATCGCGATCACGCGGTCGATCTGGTCGAGCATGCCGTCGCGGGTCTCGCATTCTTCGCAATCTTTCGCGTAGATCTTGGCGTGCTTCAGCGTCACCGTGACGCGATCGAGCGGCAGCGATTTGCGGTCGGCATAGAGCCGCATGGTCATGGACGTGCAGGCGCCAAGGCCAGCGAGCAGGAAATCATAGGGGCCGGGGCCGGCATCCTCGCCGCCGGCCGCGACCGGCTCGTCGGCCACCAGCCGATGCGGCCCGACGGAGATCAACTGGTTGAACTTGCTCTTGCAGGTCTCCTGTACGATGACCTGGCGCGGCGCCTCGGGGAGGCCTGCCACTTTCGCCGGTCTTGCAGCTTCGACATAGCGGCTCGCCCAGGCCGCGATCACGTCGGCGACATAAACGGCATCGCTCGCCTTGCTGAGCAGATGATCGGCGTGGTCGAGCGAGACGAAGCTCTTCGGATGTTTCGCCGAGACGAAGATCTTCGTCGCATTGTCGATGCCGACGGTGTCGTCGACGGGCGAATGCATCACCAGCAGCGCCTTGTGCAAGCCCGTGATATCCTTCATCAACTCGTGCTCGACGATGTCGTCGAGGAATTCGCGCTTGATGCGGAAGGGCCGCCCTGCGAGCGACACCTCGACCTCGCCCTGCGTACGGATGTCGTTCAGATGTTCCCTGAATAGCCCGGTGACGTGCGCTGGGTCGGATGGCGCAGCAATCGTCACCACCGCCTTGGGCTCCGGAATCTTTCCGGCTGCCGCCAGGATCGCAGCGCCACCGAGGCTATGGCCGATCAGGATCGCTGGCGCCTTTCGTGTTGCGCGCAGATGATCGGCGGCGTGCACGAGATCGGCAACGTTGGAGGAGAAGGTGGAGTTGGCGAAGTCGCCTTCGCTCGAGCCAAGCCCGGTGAAATCGAAGCGCAGCACGGCGATGCCTTTTGCTGCGAGAGCGACCGCGATCCGGCGTGCGGCCAGCACGTCCTTGCCGCAGGTGAAGCAGTGCGCAAACAGCGCGTAAGCCGCAGGTTCACCCTCCGGCAACTCCAGCGCGGCCGCCAGCAGATGGCCGCCTTCGCCTGTGAATTGAAAGCGCTCCATCGGCATGGGTATCTCCTCGACGTTGGCGTCCACCTCTCCCAACGGGAGAGGTGGGAATGTCAGTCCCCGGAATAGCGTTCTTCAGTCCAGGGATCGCCGCGGTTATGATAGCCACGGACTTCCCAATAGCCGGGCGCATCCTCGGTCAGAAACTCGATCGCCTGAAGCCATTTGGCGCTCTTCCAGAAATAAAGATGCGGCACGACGAGCCGCACTGGACCGCCATGTTCCTCGGACAGCGGCTCGCCCGACCAGCTATGGGCGAGCAGGGCGTCCTCAGCGGCGAAATCCTCCAGCGACAGATTGGTGGTGTAGCCGTCATAGGAATGCAGCACGACGAAGCGCGCATCATCGCGCGGCTGGCAGGCCGCCAGCAGCTCGCGCGTCGCAAGCCCCTCCCACTGGTTGTCGTAGCGCGACCAGGTCGTCACGCAATGGATGTCGGAGGTGAATTGCGCCTGCTTCTGCGCCGTGAATTCCGCAAACGTCCAGAACACCGGGTTTTCGACCGCGCCATAGACGTCGAGCCGCCAGCGTTCCGGCGAGATTTCCGGTGTGAGGCCCAGATCGAGCACGGGCCAGTCCTTGGTGAGATGCTGTCCGGGCGGCAGGCGCTGATCTTCCGGGCGTGCGATCCTGCCGGTGAGGAAGCGGCCCTCGCGCGCCCATTTCTCCTTGGTCCGCGTCAGCTTGCTTTCGGGCGGCGGCTCGTTCTCGTCAGCCATGATCTACTCGTGGCAATGTCTACTCGTGACATCTACTCGTAACGATGTCTACTCGTGACGATGCATCGCGGAGGCATGCTTGGTGTCGCGCATCGTAGCATAGATGATCAGCGAGAGGCAGATGATGCCGCTGAGATAGTAATAGAACCACTCCTCGTGCCCGATGGTCTTGAAGTAGAGTGCGATCGCCGGCGCCGTGCCGCCGAACAGGGAGACCGTGATCGCATAGGGTAGCCCCACGCCGAGCGCGCGGACATTGGTCGGGAACAGCTCGGCCTTCACCACCGCGTTGATCGAGGTGTAGCCGGCGACGAACAGCCAGGCGCAGCAGATCAGCACGAATGCCATGAAGGGCGATTTCGTCTCCTTCAGCGTCATCAGCAGCGGGACGGTTGCGAGCGTGCCGGCGACGCCGAAGAAGATCAGCAGCGGCTTGCGTCCGATTTTGTCGGAGATCGCGCCATAGATCGGTTGCAGGATGGTCGCGAAGATCAACGTGCCGAAGATCACGAAGGTGGTCTGGTCCTCGGTGAGCCCGACCGAGAGCTTGACGAAGGTCTGCATGTAGGTGGTGAAGGTGTAGAATGCCGCGGTACCGCCCGCGGTCAGTCCCACCACCAGCAACAGCTCCCGCGGATATTTCAGGAGGTTTGCGATGGAGCCGGTCGGCTTCACGACCTTCTTGGCTTCCTCGAACGCCTCGGTCTCATGCAGGCCGCGCCGCATCACCGCGGCGAAGATCGCCAGCATTGCACCGATCGCAAACGGAATGCGCCAACCCCAGGCCTTCAGCTCCTCGGGCGTGAGGAACACCTTTTGCAAGAGCAACAGCACGATGATCGCGGTGAGCTGTCCGCCGATCAGGGTGACGTACTGAAAGCTCGAATAGAAGCCGCGATGCCTGGGATCGGCGACCTCGCTCAAATAGGTGGCGCTGGCGCCATATTCGCCGCCGAGACTTAAGCCCTCGATCACGCGCGCGACCGCAAGGATCGCTGGGGCGGCAAGACCGATCGAGGCATAGGTCGGCGTCACCGCGATGATCAGTGAGCCAAAGCACATGAAGACGACGGAGAGCGTCAGCGAGATCCGGCGTCCGAAATGATCGGCGAGATAGCCGAAGAACCAGCCGCCCAAGGGGCGCATCAGGAAGGTCGCCGCGAACACGACGGCGACGTTCAGTTGCTGGACGACAGGATCGTCGCCGGGGAAGAACGCCGGCGCGAAATACAGCGCGAACGCCGTATAGGCGTAGAAATCGTACCATTCGACGAGGTTGCCGATCGAACCGATGAAGATCGCCTTGATGCGGCGTTCGGCGTCGGCAATGTCGAATCGCTCGGAGGCCGGCTCGATTGCTTGGTCTGTCATCACCGGCCTCCCAGAACATTTTCTGTCTGGAGGCTACATGGCCTTTCCGAGCAGAAATGGCAACTGGCGGGGGCCGCGCACGGTCCCTTGCGACCAGGTCACGGTGCCGGCCGGGTTGAGCCGGAAGTCCGGGATTCGCTTCAACCATTCCTCAATTGCGACCTGCATCTCCATCCGCGCCAGGTTGGAACCGACGCAGCGGTGGATGCCGAGGCCGAAGGCGGCATGGCGGTTCTCCCGGCGATCGAGCACGACCCTGTCGGCATCGGGGAACATTTTGGGGTCGCGGTTGGCGGCGGGGAAGGACAGCAGCACCATGTTGCCCGGCTTGACCGGACAGCCGGCGATGGTCGTCTCCTTCATCACCTCGCGCGCCATCGTCACTGGCGAATAGGCGCGCAAGAGTTCCTCGACAGCCATCGGCATCAGCTCGGGCTCGGCGATCAGGCGCTCGCGGTCTGCAGGCGTCTTTGCAAGGTGCCAGAGCGAGGAGCCGATCGCACTCCAGGTGGTGTCGATGCCGGCGATCAGGAGCAGCCGCAGCGAGCCGTAGATGTGGGAGTCATCGAGCGGCTGCCCGTTCTTGTCACGGGCGTTGAGGAGATAGGAGATCAGGTCGTCGCCCGGCTTGTTCTTGCGCGCTTCGACATGGCCGGCGAAATAATTGGTCATCTCCTCGGCCGCCTGCTTCAGCATCATCTCGTTCTTGATGCTCAGCTCGAGGATCATGTGGATCCACTTGATGAAGAGCTCGCCGTCGCTCTCGGGGATGCCGAGCATGTGAGCGATCGCGCGCACCGGGATGTGCTTGGTGTATCGCGCGGCGGCGTCGACCTTGCCGTCGGCGATGAATTCGTCGATCAGCTCGTTGCAGATGGCGCGGACGCGCGGCTCGAGCTTCTTCATCGCATCCGGCGTGAACGGCGGCAGCAGCAATTGCTTGGCCGGCTTGTGGTCCGGCGGATCGGAGGTGATCGGCGGCGCCGCGTTCTTGGCGACTTCGGGCCGTTCATCGCGAACGATGATGCGACGCGAGGAGAAGCTGTCGGTGTCGTTGGCGATCTGCCGCACCGCTTCGTAGGTCGTCGGCAAATAGCAGCCGAGAAAGCGCTCGGTGTGCACGACAGGGCTTGCGGCACGCATCTGGTCCCAGATCGGGAAGGGATCTTCCGTCCAGCGCGGATCGGTGTGATCAAAATCGTGGAGCCAATCGGTGACGGGCGGATGGGCGGCGGGTTGGCTGACGTCGGACATCTCTGGATCCTTGGGGCTTGTGTTCACGGAAGAACGCAGGAACGTGCGGCGCACTACTCCTCGGTCACTTCGATTGCGATTTCCGGACAGTTGGATTTGGCAAGCCAGGCCTTGTCTTCAAGGCCGGCCGGCACGGTGCCGTCGCCGACCTCATGCGCATTGCCGTATTCGTCAAGCTCGAACAGTTCCGGCGCCAGCGCCTTGCAGCGTGCGTGCCCCTGACACTTTTCGGGATCGACGTGAACCCTCAGTCGTTCTGCCATCTAAGCTCCCTCGGTGATGCGCATGCAGACCCCATGCGGGGCCGGGCGCGTTCCTCAATTGATTTTTGTCCGCGGCGTTCACCGCGAGGTTAAGTTATAGTATATTACATTGCGGACGGGCTTTCCCTGTCAAGCGCAAACTTATAGGTTTCCGCTCAACATGCCGACGCAACTCGCCCGCAAGCCGCAAAACGCCTATCACCATGGCGATCTTCGTGATGCCCTGATCAAGGCCGCCCTGCGCGAGGCCGAGCAGGGCGGGGCGGAGGCGATCAGCATCAAGGCACTGGCGAAGGAACTCGGCGTGTCGCAACCTGCGCCGTATCGTCATTTCGCCGACCGCGAGGCGCTGCTCGCCGCGGTGACGGCGGAAGCCTTCCGGCAATTCACCGCTGTGCTGCGCGAGGCCATGGCGAAGCCATCGAAGCAGTCGAGGCTTTCGCGGCTCGCCCAGGCCACGCTGGATTTCGGCCTGCGCCGCAACGGCATCTACCGGCTGATGTTCGCCTCGCGCACCGTCTCCTGTGCGGACGCGGGGAGCGAGTTGCACGCGGCAACCAACGAGACCTTCGCGCTCGTGATCGAGGCGCTGGAGGCGCCGGCCGTCGGCTATTTGCGCGAGCGCCATGCGCTGAAGATCTGGGCCGCGCTGCACGGCGTGGTGATGTTGGCCGAGCAGGGCATGCTCACCGGCCGGTCGGCGCATACCACGCGCGAGGAGCTGGTCGAGGATTTCGTCGCCGAGACCAAGCTCGCGCTGGAGGTCGCGATCAAGGGAGTGCGCCGCGGCAAAGCCGACTAGCGCGTCGCCGACAACAGCTTCATCAGTTTCAGCACGGCGCTGTCAGGCGTCGTCACCACCGGCTTGCCGGTCGCATCCGCAACCAGCGGCGCGGTGGACGCGATGCTGAATTGGGCGAGCGCGATCACGTCGCAGTCGCGCAGGTCTTTTGAGGCTTCCGCAATCAGGCGGTCGTGCGTGGCGCGGTCGCCACGATCGAGCGCGGCGAGGGCGCCTTCGGCGAGCTTCGGTACGATCTCGACAGAGGCGGGAAACTCCGGCGGCATCGATTGCAACGTCGGCGGGAAGGTCGAGAGCAGGCCGATGCGCGGGCCCATCGTCACCGCCTGCTCGATCATCGCTTCATTCGGCTTCAGGACCGGCTTCGGCGCATGCGCGCGCGCAACCGCCTCGATGCAGGGCCCGAAGGCCGAGCAGGTGAACAGGATCGCGTCAGCCCCGGTCGCGACGGCATAATCCCCGAGCGCGAGGAAACGGTCGGTCATGGCGTCGGTGAGCGCGCCGTCGCGCGCCAGATCCGCCGACAGGCTGTCGTCGAGCAGGTTCATCAGTCGCGCCTCCGGCCAAAGACGCGCAAAGGCCGACTCGATCGGCGCGATGGAATGCTTGAGGGCGTGGATCAGGGTGATGCGCATGAGGTTTCGTTGCTGCCTTCTCATCCCTCTCCCCGTTCTTACGGGGAGAGGGTTGGGGTGAGGGGCTCTATCCATACGAAAAGGTGAGAGATGGACTCGCGGAAGCGCCCCTCACCCGACCGCTACGCGGTCGACCTCTCCCCCTAAGAACGGGGCGAGGCAAAATTCTTTACTTGAACGGAATGGCGTACATCAAGCCGCCCTTGCTCCAGAGGCCGTTGAGGCCGCGCTCGAGCTTCAGCGGGCTGCCTTTGCCGACGTTGCGCTCGTAGATCTCGCCGTAGTTGCCGGTCGCCTTGATCGCCGTGGCCAGCCACTTGTTGTCCAGCCCAAGCCGCGAGCCGAGATCGCCGGAGGTACCTAACAGCCGCTGCACCGCGGGCGTCTGCGACTTTGCCATCTCCTCGACATTGGCCTGCGTCACGCCGAGCTCTTCCGCCTCGATCAGCCCGTAATGCAGCCAGGTGATGATGTCGCTCCAGACTTCGTCGCCATTGCGGGTAAAGGGTCCGAGCGGTTCCTTGCTGATGGTCTGCGGTAGCACGACATAGTCGGCCGGGTTTGGCGCGGCGGTCGTGACCGCGCCGGCCAGTGCCGAGGCATCCTGGGTCATGGCATCGCAGCGGCCGCCGAAGAAGGTCTGGTACATGGTGTCGACGCGGTCGAACACCAGCGGCTTCCAGTCGATGCCGTTGGCGCGGCCGTAATCGCCGAGCGTCACCTCATGGGTGGTGCCCTGCGCGACGCAGACGGTGGCGCCCTTGAGATCCTTCAGCTCCTTCACGCCGAGGTCCTTTTTCACGACAAAGCCCTGGCCGTCGTAGAAGTTGATCGGTCCCTGCCGCAAGCCCAGCGTGACACCGCGCAAATAGGTCTGCGTCGAGTTGCGGTAAAGCACGTCGATCTCGCCCGATTGCAGCGCGGTGAAGCGGTTCTGCGCGGTCAGCGCGACATAGCGCACCTTGTTGGGATCCCCTAACACGCCGGCGGCGAGCGCGCGGCAGTAGTCGACGTCGAGGCCCTTGTAATTGCCCTGCGAGTCCGGCGCGGAGAAGCCGGCAAAGCCGGCGCTGACGCCGCACACCAGCGTGCCGCGGCTCTTCACCGTGTCCAGCGTCGCAGCCGACGCCACGCTGCCCGAAGCCGCAAGCAAGCCCGCCGCGATAATCACGTTCCTCATCATGCTACTCTCCCCTCACTGATTGACACTACGCAAGACGTTGTCGACGGCCGTGCCGAGCTTGTCGACAATCAGGTCGATCTCGCCCGCCGAGGCGATGTAGGGCGGCGCCAGCAACACATGGTCGCCGCGGACGCCATCCACGGTGCCGCCGCCGGGATAGCAGCCGAGCCCCTCGGCGAAGGTGGCGGCCTTGATCTTCTGATGCAGCTTGAGCGCCGGATCGAACGAGGTGCGCGTCGCGCGATCGGCGACGAGCTCGATCGCCCAGAACAGGCCGCGGCCCCTGATATCGCCGACATGGCGGTGATTGCCAAAGCGCTCGGTCAGCCGCTGCTCGAGCTGACGTCCGCGCTCCCTGACCTGGTCGAGCAGGGCGTCCTCGCGGATCACCTCCTGCACGGCGAGTGCCGCGGCGCAGGCGAGGGGATGGGCGAGATAAGTGTGGCCGTGCTGAAACGCACCGCTTCCGGCGCGGATCGTGTCGACGATCTTGCCGCTTGCGAGCATCGCGCCGATCGGCTGATAGCCGCCGCCAAGACCCTTGGCGATCGCCTGGATGTCGGGCGCGATGCCTTCCTGCTGCCAGGCATGCGTGGTGCCGGTGCGGCCCATGCCGCACATGACTTCGTCGAGGATGAGCAGCGCGCCATGGCGGTTGCAGATCTCGCGCACCGCCTTGAAGTAGCCATCCGGCGCAGTGACGGCACCGGCGGTGGCGCCGACGACCGGCTCGGCAAGGAAGGCTGCGACGGTGTCGGGACCGAGCCGCTGGAACTCGGCTTCGAGTTCGGCGGCCAGCCGTGCCACGAACGCTGCATCGGACTCGTTGTCGTGCTTCTCGTGATAGGCAAAGGCCGGCGTCACATGGCTGAAGGCGCCGGACAGCAGCGGCGCATAGGGTTCGCGGCGCCAGGCGTTGCCGCCGGCGGCGAGTGCGCCGAGCGTGTTGCCGTGATAGCTCTGGCGCCGCGCGATGAAGTGTTGCCGTTGCGGCTCGCCGCGCTCGATGAAGTATTGCCGCGCGAGCTTGATGCTGGCTTCGATCGCTTCCGACCCGCCGCTGACGAAATAGGCGTAGGCGAGCCCGCCGGGCTCATCGCCGACCAGCGTCTCGGCCAGCCGCTCCGCCGCCTCGGAAGAGAAGAACGCGGTGTGCGCATAGGCCAGTGTCGAGGCCTGCTTCGCCAGCGCCGCGATCACGCGCGGATGCTGATGGCCGAGGCAGGAGACCGCGGCGCCTCCGGAGGCGTCGATCACGCGCCGTCCGTCCTCGGCGAAGAGGTAAACGCCTTCGCCGCCGATTGCCTTCGGCGGCGTCTCGCGCAAGGAACGGTGCAGCACGTGGCTCGTGCGGGTGCCCATGGCTCAACCTTTCTCTGATACGTAGATGGAGGTAGCGGTCAATCGCGCCTCGGTGTCCTGGAGGCGCTTCTTCGCAGCCGCGCCGCCGAGCGAGAACGTCACCGCGGCGAGCGACTGCGCGATCGCGATCGCGCCGGTGAGGCTCGGGAAGAATCCGGGCGAAGACGCAGCTTCAAACAGCAGCACATGGTCCGCGCCTTCGGCCATCGGCGCGGCAACGCTGTCCGCGATCGAGATCAGCGTCGCGCCGGCGCGATAGGCGGCTTGCGCCACCCGGACGCTTGCGCCCGTGTAGGGCGTGAAGCCGATCACGACGACCGCTTCGCCGGCACGGAAGGCGCCGATGTCGAGATCGTCAGGGCCGGAGCCGCCGACGATCTGCACCTCACCCGCGCGGAACAGCCGCAGCTCATAGTTCAGGAGCTCCGCAACACTGCGGCAGCTTCGGAAGCCGGCAATCCAGATGCGCTTGGCGTCGTGCAATGCCTTTGCGGCATCGGCCACGGAGGAGGCCGAGATCCGCGGCAGGCCCAAAGCTTCCGCTTCGAGCTTGTCGCTGATCAGCGCGACGTCGGAATTCGGACCGTGGCGGCGCCCTTTGGCGCGGCCCGAGAAGGGCGAGGTCTGCGACGGCCGTCGCGCTTCCGTCAGCGCCGCGCGCAACGCGTCCCAGCCGGAATAGCCGATCGCCTTGGCAAGCCGCGTGAACGCGGCAGGGTCGGCGCCCGCTTCGGCCGCGAGATCGCGCATCGAGCGGGTGGTGGCGTCGTAGTCATTGGCCGCGACAAAACGTCCGACCTCCTGCAGCCGCATCGGGAGCGATGGCAGTGCGCTGCAGAGTTCGCTCAGGGGTGAGGATTTCGCTGGTTCGGCCATGAAACATTTGTTGCATATATCGCCGATTGGTGCAACAGTTGATGCGCGCCAACGAGGCGCATGGCCGGAAATCGCTGCTTTCAAAGCGCTTTGAGGATTTTTGTGCTGTGACGACCGATAGCCCCAGACCACCGCCGCGCCGGACATTCTCGCTCGCGCTGGGAGGCCCGCAGCTCAAGGGCCTGCTGTGGCAGATCCTCGTCGTCGGCATTGCCCTCGCCATCATCGCCTTCCTCTGGTCCAACACCGTTCACAATCTCTCGGCGCGCCGCATCTCCACCGGCTTTGCGTTCCTCGGCCGCGAGGCCGGCATGCCGATCGCCGACAGCCTGCTCGCCTACAGCCCGAAGGACACCTACTTCTGGGCGTTCGTCGTCGGTGTCGCCAACACCTTGCGCGTCGCCGTCATCGGCATCGTGCTCGCGACGATCCTGGGAACGCTGATTGGCATCTCGCGCCTATCGGCCAACTGGCTGCTGTCGCGGCTCGCTGCCGTCTATGTCGAGGTGCTGCGCGACATCCCGCTGCTGTTGCAGCTCCTGTTCTGGTACGTGCTGATGCAGGCGCTACCGGCCGCGCGCGCTGCATGGCGGCCGATCGAGGGTGTCTTCCTGTCCAATCGCGGTCTGATTCTGCCGTCGATCCCGATCGGCGAGGGGCAGCTTTGGGTACTCGGCACCGCCCTTGCCGGCGCGGTCGTGTTTTACGTCATAAGGCGGGCTCTGATCGCGCAGCAGATGCTCGACGGCAGGCCTCGGCCGGCCTGGCCTTTTGCGCTCGGCCTCATCGTCGCGCTGCCGGCGCTGTTGTCGTGGCAGCTCGGTGTGCGCTGGACCATCGCCTGGCCCGAGCTGCGCGGCTTCAAC
Source organism: Bradyrhizobium sp. CCGUVB23 (assembly GCF_024199885.1). Classification (NCBI taxonomy): domain Bacteria; kingdom Pseudomonadati; phylum Pseudomonadota; class Alphaproteobacteria; order Hyphomicrobiales; family Nitrobacteraceae; genus Bradyrhizobium; species Bradyrhizobium sp. CCGUVB23. The sequence continues at coordinate 147,546 of NZ_JANADQ010000001.1, read as the reverse complement.
TTCGTCGGCGGGTTGACGCTCGCGCCGGAATATTTTGCGCTGCTGATCGCGCTCGTGACCTACACTTCGGCCTTCATCGCCGAGATCGTGCGCAGCGGCATTCAGTCGGTGCCGCGGGGACAGTGGGACGCCGCCAACGCGCTCGGCCTGCGCCGCAGCTTCATGCTGCGGCAGATCATCCTGCCGCAGGCGCTGCGCGTCATCGTGCCGCCGATGACGAGCCAGTATCTCAACCTCACCAAGAACTCCTCGCTCGCGGTTGCGATCGGCTACCAGGACGTGGTCTCGATCGCCAACACCACGCTGAACCAGACCGGGCAGGCGATCGAGGCGATTGCGCTGATCATGGCGGTGTTCCTGACCATCAGCCTGTCGATCAGCTTCTTCATGAACTGGTACAACGCGCGCATCGCGCTGGTGGAGCGCTGACGATGACGGCGATCACTGACGTTCCGCGCACTGTCCGCCGGCCCCAATCCGGCAACCGCGTGCTGCGCTGGGTGCGCGCCAACCTGTTCTCCTCAATCCCGAATGTGATCATCACGCTCGTGCTCTTCGCAGTGCTCGCCAAGGGCGTGATCAGCTTCGTGCAATGGGGCATTGCGAACGCGGTCTGGCTGACGCCTCCGAATGACTCCAGTGCTTGCCGCGCGGCGCGCGGCGTCGGCGCCTGCTGGGCCGTCATCCCCGAAAAGTACCGCTTCATCCTGTTCGGCACCTATCCGTTCGACGAGCAGTGGCGGCCGCCGCTCGCGGTCCTGCTCTTCATCGCGCTGTTCTACGTCTCGACCCGCCGCGCGTGGTGGCGGCGCGAGCTCGTCTATGTCTGGATCGCTGCGCTCGCGCTGATCAGCGTGTTGATGTGGGGCGGCGTCTTCGGGCTGTCCTTCGTCTCGCGGGACCGCTGGGGCGGATTGCCGGTGACGCTGATCCTGGCGACCTTTGGCCTCGCGTTCGGCTTCCCGCTCGGCATCCTGGTGGCGCTCGGCCGACGCTCCAAATTGCCGGCGATCCGCTCGCTCTGCGTGCTCTATGTCGAACTGATCCGCGGCGTACCGCTGGTGAGCCTCTTGTTCATGGCAAGCGTGATGTTTCCGCTATTCATGCCCGGCGGCTTCAACATCGACAAGCTGCTCCGCGCGCAGATCGCAATCATCCTGTTCGCCGGCGCCTATCTTGCCGAAGTGATCCGCGGCGGTCTCCAGGCCGTGCCGCGCGGGCAATATGAGGCCGCCGACGCGCTCGGGCTATCCTACTGGCGCAAGCAGCACCTGATCATCCTGCCGCAGGCCATCCGCCACGTCATCCCGCCGCTGGTCAATACCTTCATCGCCTTCTTCAAGGACACCAGCCTCGTCCTGATCATCGGCATCTTCGACCTGCTGACGACAGCCAAGACCGCAATCATCGATCCCGCCTGGCAGCAGTTTTCGGTCGAGGTCTACATCTTCATCGCCGCGATCTATTTCGCCTTCTGCTTCGCGATGTCGCGCTATAGCCGAAGCCTCGAGGCGCAGACGACGGGACGATGACGTTGGTCGCAACCTGCCGAAAGTTTGCGCTTGCGTAGATTGCTGATCTAAAGTTGTAATACCATAGATTGAGCTACAGTCGATTTGGCGAGGCCGTCATGCGCGTGGCCGTTTCGCAACAATACATCGTCACTTTGATCGTCGCCGCCGTCATCGGCGTGTCGCCGCTTGCTGCCGAGCCCGCGGGGTTGCGCAGCTATCAGGCCCCGATCGGTGAGAGTTCGATTTCAGGGATTTCGTCAGGCGCATTCATGGCTGTGCAGTTCGGCACGGCCTGGTCGTCGGTCATCAAGGGCGTCGGCGTGGTTGCGGGCGGCCCTTATTGGTGCGCCAAGGCGGACGCGTTCGATGCCGTCACAGGGTACTGGGGGCCGATCTGGCGGGCCACGGGTGCCTGCATGAAAGGGCCCGCGACGGATCTGCATACGAGCGATTTCACGGCAAAGGCCGATGCGAAGGCAGCGGCGGGCGAGATCGATCCGCTCAGCAATGTGAAGAGGCAGAAGATCTATCTCTTTCACGGCTACAATGACGCGGTCGTCGACAAGGCGGCGACCGACGCGACCGCCGATTTCTATCGGCACTATATGGGTGATGCCAATCGCGGCAACCTGTTCTACCAGACCGCGCTCGGCGCGGGCCACTCGTTCGTCGTGACCAGACAGGACGCTCCTGGTCTCAACGACTGCAAGGGCAACGCCGAGCCCTATATCGACCAATGCGGCTACGATCAGGCCGGCATCATCCTGCAGCACATCTACGGCCGCTTGAATCGGCCCAATCCCGCGCAGCTTGCGGGCTCGGTGAAGAGCTTTGATCAATCCGTCTATACCGGGCCGGATGTGCCCGACGCGCTGAGCATGGGCGACACCGGTTACGTGTTCGTGCCTCAGGATTGCGAGCAGGGCGCCCCGTGTCGCGTCCACGTCGCGCTCCACGGATGTAAGCAGGATGTCGGCGACATCGGCCGCCGGTTCGTCGACGAGGCCGGCTACAATGCGTGGGCCGATACCAATCACCTGATCGTCCTCTATCCGCAGACGAAGGCCAGCCCATATCTGCCAGGCAATCCGCAGGCGTGCTGGGATTGGTGGAGCTATGTCGACCATGAAGACAGCTACGTGACGAAGTCCGGATCGCAGATCAGGGCGATCAAAGCCATGCTGGACGCACTCACGGCGGGCAGCCCGGCGTCGGACGACGCGACCGCGTCATCCCTGTCCGCACCTCAGTGGGTCACGGCGATCGATGCGTCGGACACCGGCATCGACCTCGCTTGGTTGCCGGTGGACGGCGTGACTGCCTATCGGGTTTGGCGTGCGGGGACCGATGGTGCGTTCCAGAGGATTGGCGAGGTGACGGGCGCGAGCTTTGCAGATTCCGGCCTTACACCGCAGACGACATACCGCTGGCGCGTCTCCGCCGTTCGGAACGGAACGGAAGGGCCTGCCTCCGAGGACGCGATCGGCACAACGCAGTCGCCGCCTCCTCGCTGCAACGATCCCGGCTCCTGCCCGATCGCCGAATAGCCAGGCAGCACTGCGTCGACGCGCGAAGCGAGGCTTTACTTCTTTACCCTCGGATCGATCGGCGTCGTCCCACGCACGCCCAGAATATCCTCCAGCACCTTTGCACCCGCGATCACCTCGGCATCGCCGCGGGGAGTGGCAACCACCTGCACGCCGACCGGCAGTCCGGATGCGGTGAAGCCGCAGGGCAGCGACAGGGACGGGCAGCAGGCGAGCGTGATGGCGGAGACGATGCCGAGCCACTCGATGTAATTGTCGAACCGCTTGCCGTCGCATTCGGCGACATAGCGGTTCTCGATCGGGAACGGCGGTACGATCGTCGTGGGCGTGAGCAGGAGGTCGTAGGTTTTGAAGAACTCGACCGCACGCGCCGTCATCGCAAGGCGTTGCGCCTCCGCGCGCGCGATCTGGTCGACCGTGAGTCTGAGCCCTTCCTCGATGTTCCAGATCACTTCGGGCTTCAACAGATCGCGCTTTTCGCGCAGGAGCTTGGCCTTGCTCATGGCGAAGTCGAGCGCGCGCAGCACGTGGAAGCATTCAAGCGCCTCGCGCCAGTCCGGGTGCGCCTCTTCCACGATCACGCCGGCCTCCGCAAAGCGCTCCGCCGCCTTCCGCGTGATCGCCTTGACCTCGGGGTCGACGGGCGTGATGCCGAGGTCGGGCGAATAGGCGATGCGCTTCGGCTTCTTGCCCGAGCGGGCCGCGGAGAGGAACGAGGTCGCCGGCGCCGGCAGCGACAGCGGATCGGCCGCATATTCGCCGCTCATGGCGTCGAGCAGCAGCGCAAGGTCCTCGACGTTGCGCGCCATCGGCCCCTGCTGGCCGAGATTGCGGTCGACGCCGGCCGCGGGCGTATGCGCGACGCGGCCGATGCTTGGCCGCATGCCGACGATGCCGCAAAAGCTCGCCGGGCTGCGCAGGCTGCCGCCCATATCGGAGCCGTGCGCGAGCCAAGCCGTGCCGGTCGCAAGTGCCACCGCCGCGCCGCCGGATGAGCCGGCCGCCGACTTCGACGTGTCCCAGGGATTGAGTGTCGCGCCGAACACCTCGTTGAACGTGTTGGCGCCGGCGCCGAATTCCGGCGTGTTGGATTTTGCGTAGACGACCGCGCCATTGCCTTCGAGATGTTCGACCAGAAGGTCCGATCGCACAGGGATGTTGTCCTTGAAGATCGGCGAGCCCTGCGTGTTCAGCACGCCGGCAACGTCGGTCAGATCCTTGATCGGCACCGGCAGGCCGGCGAGCAGCCCGCGCTCGGCGATCGGCTTCTGCATCAGTGCGGTGGCGCTTTTCCGCGCGCGATCGAAGCACAGAATCGGCAGCGCATTGACCTTGCCGTCGACCTCCGCGAGGCGCTTCTCCAGCGCGTCGAGAAGATCAAGTGGCGTGACGTCGCCCGAACGCAGTTTGTCGACCACGGCGCAGGCAGTTTCGCGGATCAGGTCTTGGGCTGACAATTAGGATTCTCCTGTTGTTACCAAGTGCGCCGTCATTGCGAGGAGCGAAGCGACGAAGCAATCCAGACTTTCACCGTGGAGACATTTCTGGATAGCTTCGCTTCGCTCGCAATGACGGGAAAACTCAACCCCAACCCGCGCTGATCCCGCCATCCACCGTATAAATGACGCCCGACGTATAACCGGAACGGTCCGAGGCCAGGAACGCGATCAGATCGCCGATCTCGCGCGCATGCGCAGGCCGGCCGAGCGGCAGGCTTTTCTGGAATTCCTTGTAACGGTTCTCGTCGCCAAACTGGTGCTTTGCGCGGGTCTTGAGCAGCATGACGTGGCGGTCGGTCCCGACCGGGCCCGGATTGATGCCGACCACGCGGATGTTGTCGGCGAGGCTCTTGCCCCCGAGCGCACGTGTGAAGGCCATCAGCGCCGCATTGCCGGCGCTGCCGCAGATGTAGTTGGCGTCGAATTTCTCGCCGGCCGCGCCGATGTCGTTGACGATCACGCCGCCGCCGCGCGTCTTCAACTGGGCGTAGATCATGCGCGTGAGATTGATGTAGCCGAATACTTTCAATTCCCAGGCGTGACGCCAGGTCGCTTCGTCGATCTTGTCGATGGAGCCGCCGGGAATGTCGCCGGCATTGTTGACGAGGATGTCGATCCCGGCGGCCTCCTTGGCGAGCCGCGCGACGTCTTCAGCTTTGCGCAAGTCAACGACGCTCGTCGCCGCATCGATCTGATGCGCCGAGCGCAAACGGTCAGCCAGCGTCTTGAGGTGGTCGCCGCTGCGGGCGGCGAGCAGGAGGTGGCAGCCTTCCTCGGCGAACGCCTCGGCAGCGGCCGCGCCGATGCCTTTGGACGCGCCGGTGATCAGGACGCGCTTGCCACGCAGATGCAGGTCCATGTGGATTCTCGCTGACGTCGGGGAACAGGATGAAATCAGTAGGCGGTCGCCCGTGCCATGGTCAACATTGCAGTGCAGCGTTGCGCTGCTGGCGAGTTTGGTCCATTGCAGGCCTATCAACCAGGGCCCATGGTCGGCCCGGCCAGATCAAGCCAGGACAATTTCCAAAGAAAGCTTCCAGGACAACCAGAATGAGCAAGAAACAATACCGGATCGCGGTGATCCCCGGCGACGGCATCGGCAAGGAAGTGATGCCCGAGGGGCTGCGCGTGCTGGAGGCGGCCGCGAAGAAACACGGCGTCTCCGTGCAGTTCGATCATTTCGACTTTTCGTCCTACGACTATTACGAGAAGCACGGCCAGATGATGCCTGACGACTGGAAGGAGAAGATCGGCAAGCATGACGCGATCTACTTCGGCGCGGTCGGCTGGCCGGCAAAAATTCCGGATCACGTCTCGCTGTGGGGGTCGCTGATCAAGTTCCGCCGCGAGTTCGACCAGTATGTGAACCTGCGCCCGGTCCGGCTGATGCCCGGCGTGCCGTCGCCGCTTGCGAACCGCAAGCCCGGCGATATCGATTTCTGGGTGGTGCGTGAGAACACCGAAGGCGAATATTCGTCCGTCGGCGGCCGCATGTTCCCGGATACCGACCGCGAATTCGTCACGCAGCAGACCGTGATGACCCGCGTCGGCGTCGACCGTATCCTGAAATTCGCCTTCGAGCTCGCGCAGTCGCGGCCGAAGAAGCACCTGACCTCGGCGACCAAGTCCAACGGCATCTCGATCACCATGCCCTATTGGGACGAGCGCGTGGAGGCGATGGCGAAGAAGTTTCCGGGCGTGAAGTGGGACAAGTACCACATCGACATCTTGACGGCGAACTTCGTGCTGCATCCGGACTGGTTCGACGTCGTGGTCGGCTCCAACCTGTTCGGCGACATCCTCTCCGATCTCGGCCCCGCCTGCACCGGCACCATCGGCATCGCGCCGTCGGGCAACATCAACCCCGAACGCAATTTCCCGTCGGTGTTCGAGCCCGTGCACGGCTCGGCGCCCGATATCGCGGGGCAGGGCATTGCCAACCCGATCGGCATGATCTGGTCGGGCGCGATGATGTTCGAGCATCTCGGCGAGAAGGAAGCCGGCAAGTCGATCGTCGACGCCATCGAGCGCACGCTCGCCGAACGCACGTTGCGCACGAAAGACCTCGGCGGCAACGCCGACACGACCGCCTGCGGCAAGGCGGTCGCGGAGATGGTGGATTAGGCCTCGGTGCGCAGGGTGGGTTAGCTGAAGACTAACCCACCCCTTATGCGGCACAAAAGCGGTGGGTTACGCTTCGCTAACCCACCTTACGATTGCTTCGTCGCGATTTCTTTCGGCGTGCCTCGAACCCGACATCAACGGGCTTCGACAGAGAAGCGGATGACCAAGCCGCGGCGCAACTCTTACCGAAACCCAACCGTGAAACTCCGATGAAAAGTCCTGCTGTCTTTGTCTTGTTTCTGGCGCTGACGCCGACCACAGTCTGCCTGGCCCAGACCGCGCAGAAGCAGGCCTGCAATGTGAACATCGACGTTACCGATACCGACCCCAAGGGCACCAATGTAAGGGCAACTCCGGGCGGAAATGCCATCGCGTTGCTGAAGAACACCACGAGTGACGGCTGGATCGGCGTGCATGTCACCGGCCAGTTCGGTGACTGGTACGAGATCGACCGCGCCAATCTGATCGACGCCGATCAGCCATCAGGCGGCAAGGTCATTTTCCAGGGAAAGGGGTATCTGCACAAAAGTGTGGTGGGCATCAGCGGTCTGCAAAACGGCGGCGTAGTCTATCGCAATCACGATATCCGAACTGACCTGGTCGATTCTCACGTCTCCGGGGATCAGCGTGTCGACATGTTGGGCTGCTGGGGCGAATTTCTCAAGGTTCAGGTCAAGAAGGGCATCGGCTGGACCACGGCGATCTGCACCAACATGAACACGACCTGCAACTGACCATCAGGGCAGCTGCATCGAGCTGGGGCGGAAGGCGTACCCACCACCTATGTGGCCAGAAAAGCGGTGGGTTACGCCCAGCGAACTGCGCTTCGCGCAGTGGCAAGGCTAACCCACCCTACGAGTTTCTAGTCCGCGGCGACGACAACGCCCGTCTCTCAAGACGCAACGCCGGCGATCGCCAGCACGGTGTGCATCAATACGTTGGCGCCAGCGGTGCAGTCTGCCTGCGTCGCGTCTTCCAGCTCGTTGTGGCTGATGCCGTCCTTGCAGGGTACGAACACCATCGCCGCCGGCATCACGGTGTTGAGGTTGCAGGCATCGTGACCGGCACCGGAGGTGATGCGGCGGCTGGAATAGCCGAGCGTATTGGCGGCATTCTCGACGGCCGCAATGAGCTTGGGATCAAAATGCGTCGGCACCTTGCGCCAGACCAGATCAAGCTTCACCTCGACCTTGCGCCGCGCGGCGATCTCGGCGATGGCCGCGCGCAGGTTGCGATCGAGCGCGTCCATGATCGCGGCATCTGCGCTGCGGCAATCGATGGTGAAGGCGATCTCGCCGGGGATCACGTTGCGCGAGGGATTTGCGATCACGGCCTCGCCGATGGTGCCGACGGCTTTCGGCCCGTGCTTCTTCGCGATGGCCTCCATCGCCAGCACGATTTCGGACAAGGTCGCCAGTGCGTCGCGGCGCAGCGGCATCGGCGTCGAGCCGGCATGGCTTTCGAAGCCGGTGATATGGCCGTCATACCACAGCACGCCCTGGCCGGAGTCGACGACGCCGATGGTCTTGGCTTCGGCCTCCAGGATCGGTCCCTGCTCGATATGCAGCTCGACGAAGCAGCCGAGCTTCTGGAAGCCGACAGGCTTGTCGCCGCGATAGCCGATCGTATCGAGCGCCTGGCCGACCGTGACGTCCTCGGCGTCCTTGCGCGACAGGATATCGTCGGTGGTGAAATCGCCGACATAGGCGGCGGACGCCATCATCGCGGGCGCAAAGCGCGAGCCTTCCTCGTTGGTCCAGTTCACGACGCAGATCGGCGCCTCGGTCACGATGCCGGCGTCGTTCAGCGTGCGGATCACCTCGAGCGCGCCGAGCGTCCCCAGAATGCCGTCATACTTGCCGCCGGTCGGCTGCGTATCAAGATGCGAGCCGATGCCGACAGGCAGCTTCGACATGTCACGGCCCCTCCGCAAGCCGAACATCGAGCCGAGCGCGTCGATGTGCACCTCGAGGCCGGCATCCTCGCACGCATTGCGGAACCAGTCGCGCACCTGCTTGTCCTCGGCGCTCAGTGTCAGCCGCCGCACGCCGCCCTTCTTCGTCGCGCCGAATTGCGCGGTCTCGTGGATGGAGCCCCAGAGGCGGGCGGAATCGATTTGCAGATTGGTGGCGGCTCGGCTCATGCGTCTATTTCCATTCCTGTCAGGCCCAATTTCAATGACGCGCCGTCATCTCCGCGTCAACCACGAGACTCTTTTGCGCGATCTGCCGCGCGAGATCGGCGACGCGCTCGACGGCGATGACGTCGGGCGAGGCGAGCCAGCTTGCCGTGAAGGTCAGCGGCGTGATGTTGAGGTCGGTATCGAGCAGCTGCAACCGTCCGTCGGCGAGCTCGTTCTCGACGATCGCGGCGGGGATCACCGCGATGCCAAGTCCCTCGACCGCCATGTGGATGACGGTCGCGAGCGACGCGGAGGCATGCAGACGGATCGGGGGCAGCTCGGGCCGGTCGAAGACCTCGCGCACGGCCTCATACGGTCTGGTCTTGCGCGGGAAGGTGATGATCGGAAAGCGCGCAAGGTCCTGCCTGGTGACCGGACCGTGGCCGAGCCCGAGCGAAGGGCTTGCGAGAAAGCCGATCGGATATTCCGTCAGCACGCGGTTATGCACGCCGGAAGCCGATAGCGGTCCGACCACGAAGGCAAGCTCGATCTCCTGTGCCAAGAGGCGCGCTGTGAGGTTCGGCGTGATGTCGACCTCGATCTCGAGCGACAGGTTCGGGTAGATCTCGTTCACGCTCTTGACGAGCCGCGGCAGCCAGGTGTGCACGATGGTCTCGGCGACACCCAGCCGCATCACGCCGCGCATCGCCGACGCGTTGCCGATCTCGGCCATCATCGCCGCGCGCAGGCCGATCAGCTTTTCCGCATAGACCATCATCTGCCGGCCGCTCGGCGTCGGCGAGGCGATCCGATGATCGCGGTTGAGGAGCTTGACGCCCATCTCGCGCTCGAGCTGGGCAATGCGCTGGGAGATCGCCGGTTGGGTGGTGTTGAGCCGTTGCGCGGCCCCGCGGAAGCTGCCGAGCTTCACAACCCAGAGGAAGGTTTCGATCGACCTGAAGTCCAGCATTGGACGGAGTTTTCCAATCGATAAATGGAATTTATCGATCTATATTAGAAAGGAAGATTAGACTTTATAGCACGGCTGGTGTTGGCTGTCCTTGTCGAGATTATAGGCAGGTCGATCAAATGACTGTTTTGGTGGCAGCGCAGCAAACTGAAACAAACGACGCCCTTCCGAGCCGTCAGGCGCGGCTCGCTTATCGCAGCGGACAGGTCGGCTCGACGGCCGGCGTCGCCCCCGGCTTCGTGCAGGGCAATCTGGCGATCCTGCCCGAGAAATACGCCAGCGCCTTTCACCGCTTCTGCCAGCTCAATCCAAAACCGTGCCCGATCATCGGCATGTCCGACGTCGGCAGTCCGTACATCCCCGCGCTTGGCGCCGATCTCGACATCCGCAGCGACGTGCCGCGCTATCGCGTGTGGCGCGACGGTGAGGTCGTGGAAGAGCCGACCGACATCACGAAACACTGGCGCGACGACCTCGTGACCTTCGTGCTCGGCTGCTCGTTCTCCTTTGAAGAGGCGCTGCTCGACGAGGGCATGCCGATCCGCCACATCGAGCACAATGTGCGCGTGCCGATGTACCGCACCAACATCGCGTGCGGCGCCTCGGGACCGTTCGCGGGCCCAATGGTGGTGTCGATGCGTCCATTCAAGCCGGCCGATGTGATCCGCGCGGTGCAGATCACCTCGCGCTACCCCGCCGTGCACGGCGCGCCCGTGCATCTCGGCCATCCGCACCTGATCGGCATCAAGGACATCGCCAAGCCCGACTACGGCGATCCCGTGCCGGTCGCCGATGACGAGATCCCGGTGTTCTGGGCATGCGGCGTCACGCCGCAGTCCGTCATCAATGCCGCGAAGCTGCCGTTCGCGATCACGCATTCGCCGGGGCTGATGCTGGTGACGGACCTGAAGAACAAGAACATGGCCGTGATTTAATGGGCAGCGTATGCTGCTTCTTCGGGCTTTACCGTACACACCAATCGCTCCATCGATAGCCGCAAATAAGAGGGGAATTTGCTAATGACGATCACGCGCCGCGACGTTCTGCTCGGAGCTACTGCTACCGCAACTGCTGCACTCATGCCGCTCGCAGCTCGCGCGCAGACCTCGGAAGTGGTGATCGGCCTGACCTATCCCTTGTCGGGCGCCAACGCCCAGATCGGCGTCGATGCGCAGCGCGCATTCGAGACTGCGGTCGACATCATCAACAAGGACTTCGAACTTGACCTGCCGCTAGCCAAGGGTGAAGGACTGCCGGGCCTCGGCGGCGCCAAGATCCGCCTGGTCTTCGCCGATCACCAGGGCGATCCGCAGAAGGGCCGCGCCGAGGCCGAACGCCTGATCACGCAGGAAAAGGTCTGTGCGGTGCTCGGCACCTATCAGAGCGCTGTCGCGGTCACCGTCAGCCAGATCTGCGAACGTTACCAGATACCGTTCATGTCGGCCGACAACTCCTCGCCCAGCCTGCATCGCCGCGGCCTGAAATACTATTTCCGTGCCTCGCCGCACGACGAGATGTTCTCGGCGGCAATGTTCGATTTCCTCGATGCGATGAAGAAGAAGGGCACCAAGATCGAGTCGCTGGCCCTGTTCCACGAGGACACGATCTTCGGCACCGACTCGGCGAATGCGCAACTCAAGCTTGCCGCCGAGCGCGGCTACAAGGTCGCCGCCGACATCAAGTATCGTGCCAATTCGCCGTCGCTGTCGGCCGAAGTGCAGCAACTGAAGGCTGCCAACGCCGACGTGCTGATGCCCTCGAGCTACACCACCGACGGCATCCTTCTGATCAAGACCATGGGTGAGCTCGGCTACAAGCCGAACTCCATCGTGGCGCAGGCCGCCGGCTTCTCCGAGAAGGCGTTCTATGACGCGGTCGGCGACAAGGTCGAGGGTGTGATCACCCGCGGCAGCTTCTCGCTCGATCTCGCCGCCAAGCGGCCGATGGTCGGCAAGATCAACGACATGTTCAAGGCGAAGTCCGGCAAGGATCTCAACGACAACACCTCGCGGGAATTCATGACCATGATCATCATGGCGGACGCCATCAACCGCGCCAAGTCCACCGACGGCGAGAAGATCCGCGACGCCCTGGCGGCAACCGAGATGCCGGGCGAGCAGACCATCATGCCCTGGAAGCGCGTCAAGTTCGACGAGATGGGCCAGAACAACGATGCCGACCCCGTGCTTCTGCAGTATGTCGGCGGCAAGTTCGTCACCATCTCGCCGGCGCAGGCCGCGGTGGCCGAACCGATCTGGCCGATGAAGTAAACAGGCCGCAGGGCAGGGTGGGGGACCAAGCACTGTGACAACCGAGACCATTATCCAAAGTCTTGCGAGCGGCCTCCTGATGGGGCTGCTCTATGGATTGATCGCGGTCGGGCTCGCCCTGATCTTCGGTCTGATGGACGTCGTGAACTTCGCCCATGGCGAGTTCCTGATGATCGCGATGTACGCGACCTTCTTCCTGTTCGCGTTCTTCGCGATCGACCCCTTGCTCTCGGCGCCGCTGGTCGCCGCGGCCTTGTTCGTGTTCGGGGCCCTGATCTATCTCTTGATCGTGCGCTTTGCGATGCGCGCCAAGGCCAATGCCGGCATGGTGCAGATCTTCGCGACCTTTGGCCTGGCGATCGTGATGCGCGGATTGGCGCAGCTCTTCTTTACGCCGGACTATCGCAGCGTTACGCACTCCTGGCTCGGCGGCAAGACGGTGTCGATCGCCGGCATCTTCCTGCCGGAGCCGCAGCTCGTTGGCGCCCTGGTGTCGATCGCGGCGTTCGCCGGGCTCTATTTCTTCATCAACCGTACCGATTTCGGCCGCGCGCTGGAGGCGACTCGTGAAGACCCCGGCGCGGTCGCGCTCGTTGGGATCGACAAGAACCGCGTGTTCGCGCTCGGCTGGGGCCTCGGGGCGGCCCTGGTCGGTCTGTCCGGCGCCATCATGGCGGTCTTCTTCTATATTTATCCCGACGTCGGCGCGTCCTTTGCGCTGATCGCCTATGTCACGGTGGCCCTCGGCGGCTTCGGCAGCGTGTTCGGCGCCTTCGCCGGCGGTATCGTCGTCGGTTTGGTCGAAGCAACGACCGCGCTGGTGCTGCCGCCATCGCTGAAATCGGTCGGCATCTACGCCGTCTATCTCCTCGTGGTCTTCATCCGGCCGCGCGGCCTGTTCGGGTCGATGTGATGGACAAGGATTTTTCCTCGCGGCGCCGCCGCGACCTGATCATAGCCGCCGTGTTGGCGGCGATCGCGGCACTGGTGCCGCTGTTCGTGAAGGACGTCTACGTCCAGAACATCATGATCCTGACGCTGATGTACGCAGCGTTATCGCAGAGCTGGAATATCCTCTCCGGCTATTGCGGACAGATTTCGCTGGGCCACGCCCTTTATTTCGGGTTGGGTGCCTACACCACCGCGCTTCTCTTCATGAAGTTCGGAGTGCTGCCGTGGTTCGGGATGATCGCCGGCGGTTTGATCTCCGCAGCGATCGCGATGGCGCTCGGCTATCCCTGTTTCCGGCTCGGCGGCCACTATTTCGCCATCGCCACCATCGTGATCGCCGAGATCGCGCTGCTGTTGATCCAGAACTGGGACTGGGCGGGCGCAGCGCTCGGCATCGACATTCCCGTGCGCGGCGACAGCTGGCTGAAGTTCCAGTTCACGCGAAGCAAGCTGCCGTACTTCTATTTTGCCCTCGTGCTCGCCTGTGTCGCGTGGTTCGTCACCTGGTGGCTGGAAGATTCCAAATGGGGCTTTTGGTGGCGTGCGGTGAAGGACAATCCGCAGGCCGCCGAGAGTCTGGGCGTCGACGTGTTCAATTCCAAGATGGGCGCCGCGGCCGTCTCGGCCTTCCTTGTCGCAGTCGGCGGCAGCTTCTATGCGCAGTTCGTCTCCTATATCGATCCTGAAAGCGTGATGGGCTTCCAGTTCTCGCTGCTCATGGCGCTGCCGGCGGTGCTGGGCGGGATCGGCACTCTCTGGGGACCCGCGCTCGGCGCGGTCATCCTGATCCCGCTGACGGAATTGACGCGCTCCTATATCGGCGGCTCCGGCCGCGGCGTCGACCTCATCGTCTATGGCTCACTGATCATCCTGATCTCGCTGGCGCTGCCGCGAGGGCTGGTGAGCCTATTCTCCTCGCGCAAGGGAGCCGCACGATGACCGCGCTCCTTGAAACCCGCGGCGTCTGGCAGCGCTTCGGCGGCCTCGTCGCCAACTCCGACGTCTCGATCTCGGTCGGCCGCGGCGAGATCGTCGGGCTGATCGGACCCAACGGCGCAGGCAAGTCGACGCTGTTCAATCTCATCGCCGGCGTTCTGCCGCCGACACAAGGCTCGATCTGGTTCGACGGCGAGGATGTCACGCGCATGCCGGCAGCCGAGCGCTGCCAGCGCGGCGTCGGGCGCACCTTCCAGGTCGTCAAGAGCTTTGAGACCATGACGGTCATCGACAACGTCATCGTCGGCGCGCTGGTGCGCAACACCGTGATGCGCGAGGCGCGTCGCAAGGCACATGAGGTATTGGAGTTCACCGGCCTTGCCGCGCGAGCCGGCGTGCTTGCAAGCGACCTCGTGCCGGCCGAGAAGCGGCGCCTTGAAGTGGCGCGCGCGCTTGCGACCGAGCCAAAGCTCTTGCTGCTCGACGAAGTCCTCACCGGCCTCACGCCGACGGAAGCGCAGACCGGCGTCGCGCTGGTGCGCAAGGTGCGGGATGCCGGCATCACCGTGCTGATGGTCGAGCACGTCATGGAAATCGTGATGCCGCTCGTCGACCGCGCCATCGTGCTCGATCTCGGCAAGGTGCTGGTCGAGGGCAAGCCCGCTGACGTCGTCCGCGATCCCAAGGTGATCAGCGCATATCTGGGAGATCGTCATGCTCAGAGTGCATGAAGTCACGACCGCCTATCAGGGGCTGGTTGCGATCTCCTCCGTGTCGATCGATGTCGAGAAGGGCGAGATCGTCTGCGTTGCCGGCGCCAACGGCGCCGGTAAGTCGACGCTGCTGAAATCCATCGCTGGTGCCGAGCGTCCGCGCTCCGGCACCGTCACCTTCGACGGCAAGCGGCTCGACGGCATGGCGCAGCATCACATCACGGCCACCGGCATCGCCTATGTGCCGGAGAACCGCCGCCTGTTCCCGCGTCTGTCGGTGCGCGACAATCTTCGCCTCGGCAGCTATCTTTACCGCGGCGAAGCGAACCGCGAAGGGCCGCTCGACCTCGTCTTCAACCTGTTCCCGCGTCTGTCCGAACGTCTCGAACAGCGCGCCGAGACGCTCTCCGGTGGCGAGCAGCAGATGCTCGCGATCGGCCGCGCCCTAATGACGCGTCCGCGGCTGCTGATGCTCGACGAGCCCTCGCAAGGCATCATGCCAAAGCTCGTCGACGAGATCTTTCAGGCCGTCAAACGCATCCGCGACGCCGGCATGACCGTGCTGATCGTCGAGCAGCGCATGGCCGAGTGCCTGGAGATCGCCGACCGCGCCTACATCCTGCAAACCGGCCGCGTGCTGATGCAGGGCCCGTCCGCCGAGATCAAGGGCAACCCGGACGTGCGCAAGGCGTATCTGGGGCTGTAGGTTGCCCGTCATTGCGAGGAGCAAAGCGACGAAGCAATCCAGTGTCTTTCCGCGTTGAGATTCTGGATTGCTGCGCTCGCGATGACGGGATTGAGACAGGGGCTTTCCAACTTCTCGCCGTCATCGCCCGCGAAAGCGGGCGATCCAGTATTCCAGAGACAGCAGTTGGATACGGACAAGCCGCGGCGTACTGGATTCCCCGCATTCGCGGGGAATGACAGCGGTGGGCGAGGCGACGCTATCCCGCTCACCGAGCTGCGACAGTTACCGCAGTTTCGCTCCGGCCGCCGCAATCAACATGCGTTCGACGATCCCGTCGAACTCGCTTTTTCCAATCGGATCGGTTGCAGCAAGCTCGTCGTATGTTTTCGTATAGGGACGCCACCAACCGTGACGTAGTCCCGCCTCATGGAGAACACGGGCTGCCGCCTCGATCTCACCGGGTGCAGGTCGTGCCGGGTCGCTCATCCCCCGTGCCCATGCTCCGGCAGCGTCAGCCCGAACACCTTCACCAGATCCGTCACCTGCTCGGGCGACAGGTAGCGCGGGTTCAGCCCGCGCAGCAGCAGATAGAGCTTTGCCGTCTCTTCGAGCTCCTCGGTCGCGAACACGGCGGCTTCCAGCGTGTCGCCGGCGACGACCGGGCCGTGATTGGCGAGCAGCACGGATGAATATTTACCCGCCAGCCCCTTGATTGCGTCTGCCACCGCGGGATCGCCGGGGCGGTAATAGGGCACGAGCGCGGTGGCGCCGCATTTCATCAGGTAATAGGCCGTCATCGGCGGCAGTGCGGCGCGCGGATCGATCTCGGGCAGCATCGAGAGCGCAACCGAATGGGTCGAATGCAGATGCACGATGGCCCGCGCTGCGCCCCGCGTCTCGTAGAGCGCGGTGTGCAGGGGAACCTCCTTGGTCGGCGCATCGCCCGAGACGAACCGGCCGGAGGGATCGAGCCGCGACAGCCGCGCGGGATCAAGGAATCCGAGCGAGGCGTTGGTCGGCGTCACCAGCCAGCCGCCATCCTCGAGCTTCACGCTGATGTTGCCGGAGGAGCCCGGCGTCAGGCCGCGCTCGAACAGCGAGCGGCCGAAGCGGCAGATATCCTCGCGAAGCTTGCTGTCATTGCTCATGAAAGGGGCGCCCTGTTGGCCTCGTTGTCTCACGCTTTGGCAGCGCGGCCAAGCCGTGATATGCGGTTCAACAGGCCGCCGAGACCGGCCATTGAGGAACGTTCCAGGGGACCAATCGCATGTCGTCAGCCTCGCAAAAATCGCGTGTCGCCGTCATCGGGCTCGGCTCGATGGGCTTTGGCATGGCCACTTCGCTGAAACGGGCGGGATTTGCCGTCACCGGTTGCGATGTCTCGGCCGACGCGGTCGCGCGCTTCGTCAAGGACGGCGGCGCGGGCGCGAAGACGCCAGCGGAGGCGGCTCGGGAGGCGGATGTGGTCGTCAGCGTCGTCGTCAACGCGGCGCAGACCGAGGCGATCCTGTTCGGCCAAAACGGCGCGGCCGAGACCATGCCGAAGGATAGCGTGTTCATCTCCTCGGCCACCATGGACCCCGACGTCGCCCGGCGGCTCGCAAAGCAGCTCGAGGCGACCGGCCGGCACTACCTGGATGCGCCGATCTCCGGTGGCGCGCAGCGCGCCGCGCAGGGAGAGCTGACCATCCTCGCCTCCGGCAGCCCTGCTGCGTTCGCCAAGGCGCGCCCCGCGCTCGATGCCATGGCGGCAAAGCTCTACGAGCTCGGCGATGCCGCGGGCCAGGGCGCGGCCTTCAAGATGATCAACCAGCTCCTCGCCGGCGTGCACATCGCCGCCGCCTCGGAAGCGATCGCCTTTGCCGCCAAGCAGGGTCTCGACATCCGGAAGGTCTACGAGGTGATCACGGCCTCGGCCGGCAATTCCTGGATGTTCGAGAACCGCATGCCGCACGTACTCGACGGCGACTACACCCCGCGCAGCGCGGTCGAGATTTTCGTGAAGGACCTCGGCATCATCCAGGACATGGCGCGCTCGGCAAAATTCCCGGTGCCAGTTTCCGCCGCGGCGCTCCAGATGTTCCTCATGACCGCCGCGGCTGGCATGGGTCGCGACGACGATGCGTCGGTGGCCCGGATGTATGCGCAGGTCACCGGCGTGAAGCTGCCCGGCGAGAAATAAGAGGATTCCGATGCCCCGTTTTGCCGCCAACCTCTCGATGATGTTCACCGAGGTGCCGTTCCTCGACCGCTTCGATGCCGCCGCACAGGCAGGCTTCACCGCCGTCGAATTCCTGTTTCCCTATGAGCACCCGGCCGAAGCGGTCGGCGAGCGGCTGAAGCGCAACGGGTTGACGCAGGCGCTGTTCAATCTGCCGCCCGGCAACTGGGATGCCGGCGAGAAGGGCTTTGCGGCGCTGCCTTCGCGCTTCGGCGATCTCAAGCAGAGCCTGGAGACGGCGCTGCCTTACGCCAAGGCGACCGGCGCCAAGCGTCTGCACCTGATGGCCGGCATGGCGAACCGCGGCGATCGCCTCGCGATCGAGGCGTTCTACAAGTCGGTGGCGTGGGCAGCGGAGTTCTTTTCGCCGCACGGCATCGACATCGTGATCGAGCCGATCAACCCGCGCAATGTCCCCGGCTATTTCCTCAACGATTTCGGCTTCGCGCGCGATGTGGTCGAGGAGCTGAGGATCCCGAACCTCAAGCTCCAGTTCGACATCTATCACTGCCAGATCATCCATGGCGACGTCACCATGCGCCTGCGCGAGATGATGCCGATCATCGGCCATATCCAGATCGCCTCTATCCCCTCGCGCAACGAGCCCGATAGCGAAGAGCTGAACTATCCCTTCCTGTTCGCCGAGCTCGACCGGCTCGGCTATGCCGGCTTCGTCGGCTGCGAATACAATCCGCGTGGCAAGACCACCGATGGTCTCGCCTGGTTCAAGCCTTATGCTGGAGTGAAGCCGTGACGCTGGCAGCGAAAATTACTCTTGGTTGCATCGCCGACGACTATACCGGCGCCTCGGATCTCGCCAACACGCTGACGCGCGCGGGCCTGCGCACCGTGCAGACCATCGGCGTTCCCGCGGACGACCTCGCACTGCCCGAGGTCGACGCGGTCGTGGTGTCCTTGAAGAGCCGCTCGATCGAGGCGGGACTTGCGGTGACGCGCTCGCGCGCGGCGGACAAATGGCTGCGCGGCCGCGGCGCGAGCCATGTGCTGTTCAAGATCTGCTCGACCTTCGATTCCACCAACGCCGGCAATATCGGCCCGGTGATGGACGCGCTGCGCGACGACTGCGGCGAGGCGATCGTGCTGGTGACGCCGGCTTTCCCCGAAACCGGTCGCACCGTCTACCAGGGCAATTTGTTCGTCGGCAGTGTGCCGCTCAACGAGAGCCCGCTGAAAGACCATCCACTCAACCCGATGCACGATTCCAACCTGGTGCGGGTGCTGGCGCGGCAGGGCAGGACGAAGGTTGGTCTCGTCAATCTCGCTGCCGTGACGCGCGGCGCGGACGCCGTGCGTGCGCAGCTCACTGAGCTCTCGGCCAAGGGCTTGGGCGCCGCGATCATCGACGCCGTGTTCGACCGTGATCTCGAGACCATCGGCCTCGTCGCCGCGGGGCATCGGCTGTCGGTCGGAGCTTCCGGCATCGGCCTTGGGCTGGCGCGCGCGCTGGTCTCGACGGGAAGGGTGAGTCCGAATGTCGCAGCCGCCGAAGTGGGTACGCCGGTCGGCGGACCGGCGGCGTGTCTCGCCGGAAGCTGCTCGCAGGCGACCCTTCAGCAGATCGCGAATGCCGAACGTGTCATGCCGGTGTTGCATCTCGAACCCGAGCAAATTGTCGCAGGCGGTGGCGAAGCGCAGCACGCGCTGGCCTGGGCACGGCCGCGGCTCGCTGATGGTCCGGTGCTGATCGCCTCGAGCGCCACGCCGGAGGCGGTCGCAGCAGTGCAGGCGCGTCACGGCCGCGATGCTGCCGGTCACGCCATCGAGCAGGCCATGGCCGATATCGCCGAAGGATTGGTGCAGTCGGGCGTTCGCCGTCTGGTCGTTGCCGGCGGCGAGACGTCGGGCGCCGTCGTCGACCGCCTGAAGATTCCGGGCTTCCTCGTCGGCGCGGAGATTGCTGCCGGAGTCCCGGTGTTGCGCGCTGTGGGCGCAAACGAAGGCGGCATGCTGCTTGCCCTTAAATCAGGCAATTTCGGCGGGCCGGAGTTTTTCTCCGATGCGCTTGGGCTCATGCGCTGAGCGCAGGGCTCTCTTAGTCCTCTGTTTATTTCTTTCGGGTTCCGTACTCGTACGGAGTCCGTAGTTAACATCTGCTCAGGTCGTTTGTTGTTGGATGTCGGCCGCACTCCTTTTGGTTGCAGCTATTTCCTGACGCGTGGTCGTGGCTCGAACGCCGCGATCCAAGACAAGAGACCCAGCAATGCTCGCGAAAATTTCCATTCGTGCCAAGATCATCAGCGTCGTGGCCTTCCTTCTGGCCGCGATGACCGGCATGGGTGCGCTTGCCGTCATGAAGATGCGGGCGATCAACGCCAACACCGTCGATATCGCCACGAGCTGGATGCCAAGCGTTCGGGTGCTCGGCGAGCTCCGCGCCAACGTCCTCACTTATCGCACCATGGTACGCGGTCATCTGTTGGCCGAGACGATCGAGGAAAAGCTTGCGGCAGAAAAGACGGTCGGGGACGTGATCGAGGCACTGGCCAAGTCCCGCAAGGAATACGAGCCGATGATCACCTCGCCGGAGGAGCGAGCACTGTACACCGAATGGTCCAAGCTCTGGGACGACTACAAGAAGGGTACGGACGATGTCATGGTGCTGTCGCGCAGGGATGTCGGCAAGATCCCGCACGATGCGCGTGAGCTGAACGCCAAGGTCGTTGGCAAGCTCGGCCTGCAATCGGACGAGGTGCTGAAAAAGGATATCGAGCTCAACACCAAAGGCGGCAACCAGGCCGCTCAGGATGCCGCCGACAGCTATTCCTTCGCCTTCATGCTGGTATCCGTCATTCTCGGCGTCGCGCTCGTCATCGGCATCGGCCTCAGCTTCTACATGATCCGCGATGTCTCCAGCGGCATCAATTCCATCGTCGAGCCGATGCAGGCGCTGGGCAAGGGCGACCTGAGCGCGGAAGTGCCGCATCGGGGAGAGAAGACCGAGATCGGCGCCATGGCCGACGCGCTGCAGGTCTTCAAGGAAGCGCTGGTCGCCAAGAAGGCGGCTGACGAAGCCGCCGCGCGCGATGCCGAGGTCAAGATCGAGCGCGGCCGCCGTGTCGACAACATCACCCGCGAATTCGAATCCATGATCGGCGAGATCGTGCAGACAGTCTCGTCGGCCTCGACCCAGCTCGAAGCGTCCGCCTCGACGCTGACGGCGACCGCCGATCGCTCCCAGCAGATGGCGACCACGGTCGCCGCCGCTTCGGAAGAAGCCTCCACCAACGTGCAGTCGGTGGCCTCAGCCACCGAGGAGATGGCCTCGTCGGTCGGCGAGATCAGCCGTCAGGTCCAGGAATCGGCGCGGATGGCGGGCGACGCCGTCGGCCAGGCCCGCACCACCAGCGAACGCGTCAGCGAGCTCTCCAAGGCCGCCTCCCGCATCGGCGACGTCGTCGAGCTGATCAACACCATCGCCGGCCAGACCAATCTTCTGGCGCTGAACGCGACCATCGAGGCGGCCCGCGCGGGCGAAGCCGGACGCGGCTTCGCAGTGGTGGCTTCCGAAGTGAAGGCGCTCGCCGAGCAGACGGCGAAGGCGACCGGCGAGATCGGCCAGCAGATCACCGGCATCCAGGCCGCCACCAACGAATCCGTCGGTGCGATCAAGGAAATCTCCTCGACCATCGAACGCCTCTCCGAGATATCCTCGGCCATTGCAGCGGCGGTGGAAGAGCAGGGCGCCGCGACCCAGGAGATCGCCCGCAACGTGCAGCAGGCGGCGCAGGGCACCCAGCAGGTCTCCTCCAACATCACCGACGTGCAGCGCGGCGCGACCGAGACCGGCACGGCCTCCTCGCAGGTGCTGTCGGCAGCGCAGATGCTGTCCAACGATTCGAACCGGCTGAAGACCGAGGTCAGCAAATTCCTGACCAACGTTCGCGCGGCGTGATCTGCCTACCTCTCGTGCCCCGGACGCAGCGCCGCACGTTAGTGGTGCGCTGCTGAGCCGGGGCCTAGCCGTTCACCGCGCTCACGCAATGGGTCCCGGCTCTGCGGAGCGGCACTTCGCGCCGCACCGCGTCCGGGACACGAGAGCTTAACCCACCCGCCACTCCGGCACGCCGTCCTCCGCCATCGTGATCTGGCCGAGCGAGCCGACCGGCGTGCGCTCCATGTTGAGCAGATATGCCAGCGTCGCGCCGTCGCTCGCCGGAATGCGCGCCAGCGTGCGCCGCTCGTCTTCCGTGCGCAGCATGACGACGCCGTGCTCGATGTTGCCATTGCGGCCGTAGATCACCGTAAAGCTCTCGACCTTGCCCGGGCCTGAAGCCTCGGTCACGAACTCTGGCACCACGCGCTTGTTGCGGTCGGCATCAAGCTGCACGCTCGTGTCCTGCGCCAGCGCCGCGCGCGGCGGTGTTTTCGAGAGCACGAGGGCGTGGTGCTTGGTGACGAAGCCGCCCTGACCGTAGAGCAGGCCGAGTTTCGCGCCATTGCGCAACGTCCGCACCATCGCGCAGGCCGCATGCGTCATGTAGGTGTTGAGCGGCGCGCCGAAGAAGGTGAGGCCGCCGGTCACGGTCGGCTGCACGTCGGGCCCGAGGCCCAGCGTCCGCCGCGCCATCTTGGGCACGCAAGGAAAGCAACTGTAGAGCTCGATTGCGTCGAACGCTTTGCCGTCGCCGCCGGCGAGATCGATCACCGCCTTCAGCACCGCATTCTGCGGATGGCTCTCATAGAACTGGTCGCGCAGGAGATAGTCCCGCGGCTCCTCGGCCGAGGCGCCGCCGAGCGGATAGACCAGCCGGTCCTCGGCAATGCCGGCCGCGCGCGCCTTGGCAAGACTGGTGAGCAGCAGCGCGCCGCCCATGTTGACCATGGGGTTGGCGACCATGAGTTTCGTGTAGGGCCAGGCGATCGGGCGGTTGTCCGCGGTCGGTGTCGTGATCTCGTCCGGCGCAAAGCGCCGCTTCAGCCAGGCGTTGGGATTTTGCGCGGTGGCCTCCGAATAGCGCGACCACAGCGTGCCTGATTCCGCCATCGCCTCGCGCGGCGTCTGGCCCCAATGGGCCGAGGATGCGGCCTCGTAGAAGGGATAGACGGTGACTGGGCGGAACACGCCGAGCTTCACGGCGAGCGGCTTCTGGAACGCCGCGCCGCGCTTCGGCTCCTCGACGTCATGCGCAAACGGCGTCCATGGCAATTTTGCGCCGGCGCGCTCCGCCTTGGTCGCGGTCGACTGCGCTTCCGCGCCGCAGATGGCGGCGAAGCTGCATTCGCCGCGCGCGATGCGCTGAGCAGCTTGATGCAGATACCGGATCGGGCTCTCGCCGCCGACCGGTCCGTAATAGCAATGCGAAGGCGCGATGCCGAGCCGCTGCGCCAGCAGCGTTTCGGGATCGCGATAGCGCCAGCTCAGGAAGTTGACGACGTCGAGCGATTGCACCTCGCCGAGCAGCTTTGCGCCGGCATCTTCTTCGGCGCGCCGCAGCGCCTGTTCCAGCAGATCGAGCGGCTCGAGGCCCTCGGCGATCTCCTTGGGCCGGTCGACGATCTCGCCGACGCCGACGATGACGGGAATGCGGTCTGGGGGGATGCTGGTCTTGTCTGTCATAACTTCAATTCACGATGTAAGTTGTTTCGTCATTGCGAGGAGCGAAGCGACGAAGCAATCCAGAGTGTCTCCGCGGAAAGCCCCTGGATTGCTTCGCTTCGCTCGCAATGACGATGGATGCTACTCCGCCACCAGCGCATTCATGTGCTCGACGGCTTCGGCGAACTCTTCCTTGAACTCCTGCACCACCGCGCCTGCCGACTTCACGCTGTCGACGAGACCGACGCCCTGGCCGACAAAGTAGCTGACGAGGTCGCGCGCCCGCGCATTGCCGGCTGCGGCCGCGCGGTCGATCGAGTTGAAGGCGTCGCGGCTGACGATGCTTTGCAGCGGCATTGGCAGCGCGCCCGGGCTGTCCGGTGCGCGGTCCCATGCATCGGTCCAGACTGAGCGGAGTTGCCGCGCGGGTTTTCCCGTGCGGCCCTTCGAGCGCACCGCGTCGCGCGACGAGGCCGCGATCATCTTCTCTCGAAAAATCTCCGTGGTCTCCGACTCGGTCGTGGCAAGCCACACCGAGCCGGTCCACGCGCCGGCCGCGCCCATCGCCATGCAGGCGGCCATCTGCCGTCCCGTCATGATGCCGCCGGCCGCCAGCACCGGTACGTCGCGGATCGGCTTCACAGCTTTGATCACTTCCGGCACCAGCACCATGGTCGAGACCTCGCCGCAATGCCCTCCGGCCTCGGTGCCCTGTGCAACCAGGATGTCGACACCGGCCGCGACATGGCGCAGCGCGTGCTCCTTGGCGCCGACAAGTGCGGCCACCGGCACGCCGTGCGCCTTGCCCATCTCGATCATCGATTTCGGTGGCACGCCCAGCGCATTGGCGATCAGCCGGATCGGATGACGGAAGGAGACCTCCAAGAGCTCCAGCGCCGTCTTGGCGTCGAACGGCTGCGGCCGGTTGTCGGCGACGGAGGTGCTGGTCAGCTCGACGTCGTACTTCTTCAGGAGGTTGCGCGTGTAGTCGCGATGTGCCTGCGGAATGCGCGCTTCCAGGCTCTTCCAGGTGACGTCCTTCTCGCCCGCCGTCGAGATATTTTCGGGGATCAGCACGTCGACGCCATAGGGCTTGCCGTCGACATGGTCGTCGATCCATTTCAGCTCACGCTCGAGGGTATCAGGTGTATGCACGGTGGCGCCCAGCACGCCAAAACCGCCGGCGCGGCTCACGACGGCCACGACGTCGCGGCAATGGCTGAAGGCGAACAGGGGGAACTCGATTCCCAGCATCTCGCAGATCGGCGATTTCATCTGTCCCTCCCGGCGCTGGCTCCGTGTTGCCCTTGCGTTGGCGAAACGCTAGCCCGGCCTTGCCGCCATGCAAAGCCGGTTCGCCCTGGGTTTCTTGCGCGCAGGCGCCAGACGGGCGGCTATGCCCGGCCATGACGAAACGGGGAGGGCGCCCATCTGCCAATGCAACCCGGCGCTCTTGCCAATCTCTCCGCTATCGCTAGCTAACTCCCCACGCGCCTTCCGCGCTGGAGTCCTTTGCATGACCGACGCACCCGCCTACGAGCCGCCCAAAGTCTGGACCTGGAATAAGCCGAGTGGCGGGCAGTTTGCCAGCATCAACCGGCCGATCGCAGGCCCGACGCACGACAAGGAGCTGCCGGTCGGCCGCCATCCGCTCCAGCTCTATTCGCTGGCGACCCCGAACGGCGTCAAGGTGACCGTGATGCTGGAGGAGCTCCTGGCGCTCGGCCACAAGGGCGCGGAATACGACGCCTGGCTGATCAATATCGGCAAGGGCGACCAGTTCGGCAGCGGCTTCGTCGCCATCAATCCGAACTCGAAGATCCCCGCGCTGCTGGACCGCTCCGGCCCCGAGCCGATCCGCGTCTTCGAGTCCGGCTCGATCCTCGTCTACCTCGCCGAGAAATTCGGCGCCTTCCTGCCCAAGGATATCAAGACGCGCACCGAGGCGATGTCCTGGCTGTTCTGGCAGATGGGCAGCGCGCCCTATCTCGGCGGCGGCTTCGGGCATTTCTACGCCTATGCGCCGACCAAGATCGAATACGCCATCGACCGCTTCGCGATGGAAACCAAGCGCCAGCTCGACGTGCTCGACCGGCGGCTTGCGGAGAGCGAGTACCTTGCCGGCGGTGAGTACACGATCGCCGACATCGCGGTGTGGCCCTGGTACGGCGCGCTCGCCAAGGGGCTGGTCTATGGCGCGGGCGAATTCCTGTCCGTGCAGGACTACAAGAACGTGCAGCGCTGGACCGATCAGATCGCCAAGCGCCCGGCCGTGAAGCGCGGCCGCATGGTCAACCGCGTCTCCGGCGATCCCGCGAGCCAACTGCACGAGCGCCACGACGCATCGGATTTCGAGACCAGGACGCAGGACAAGCTTCAGGCGGCGGCCGCGTCGTAAGTCCATCCGCGAGCTGTAGGGTGGGCAAAGGCGCGCAGCGCCGTGCCCACTATCTTTCAAAGATTGCGACGGAAGAGGTGGGCACGCTTCGCTTTGCCCACCCTACGACGGCCGTACCTTTACGGCATGCTCAGCTCATGCCGTCCCACCACCATCCAGTGCACCTCGTCGGGGCCATCCGCAAAGCGCAGGTGGCGGACGTCCTGGTACATCTCGGCGAGCGGCGTCCATTGCGAGATGCCGGTGGCGCCGTGCATCTGGATCGCCTGGTCGATGATGGTGCAGGCGCGCTCCGGCACCATGGCCTTGACCATGGAGACCCAGACGCGCGCCTCCTTGTTGCCGAGCACGTCCATGGCCTTTGCGGCCTTCAGCACCATCAGCCGCATCGCCTCGATCTCGCAGCGCGCCTGCGCGATGATCTGAAGGTTGCCGCCGAGATGGGCGATTTTCTTGCCGAAGGCTTCGCGGGTGAGGCCACGCTGCACCATCATGTCGAGCGCCTTCTCGGCCTTGCCGATGGTACGCATGCAGTGATGGATGCGCCCTGGTCCGAGGCGGAGCTGCGAGATCTCGAAGCCGCGGCCTTCACCGAGCAGGATGTTGTCTTTGGGCACGCGCACATTGTTGAAGCGCATGTGCATGTGTCCGCGCGGCGCATGGTCCTGTCCGAACACGTGCATCGGTCCCAGGATTTCGACGCCGGGCGTGTCCTTCGGCACCAGGATCTGCGACTGCTGCTTGCTCGGCGGCGCATCCGGATTGGTCTTGACCATCACGATCATGATCTTGCAGCGGGGATCGCCGAGACCCGAGATGTAATACTTCTCGCCGTTGATCACCCATTCGTCGCCGACGAGCTTTGCCGTCGTCGAGATATTCTTGGCGTCGGATGAAGCGACATTCGGCTCTGTCATCGCATAGGCCGAGCGGATCTCGCCATTCAACAGCGGCTTCAGCCACTTCTCCTTCTGCGCCTTGGTGCCGGCGCGCTCCAGCACCTCCATGTTGCCGGTGTCGGGCGCCGAGCAGTTCATGGTTTCCGAGGCAAGCGGGCTCTTGCCGAGTTCGACGGCGATATAGGCGTAGTCGAGGTTCTTCAGGCCCTGGCCGGTGTCGTCGTCGGGCAGAAAGAAGTTCCACAGGCCTTCCTCCTTCGCCTTGTTCTTGGCCTTCTCCAGCACCTCGAGCTGACCTGGCGTAAAGCTCCAGCGGTCGTCTTTCTTCTGGCCGTGCTTGATGAACTCCACCGTCATCGGCTCGACGGTCTCGCGGATGAACTTCTTCACATGGTCATAGAGCGGCCGGACCTGGTCCGACATGCGCAGATCATTGAGCTCGTCGCCGGGATTGAGCGTGTAGTTGGTGGTGCGGGGCACATAGGCGTGTTTCATTCTTGTTCCTCCCGATTGAGTGAGCTGCGATTGCCGCGACAATAGACGCGGCAAGCCGAAAGCGCGAGCGTGGTTTTTTGAAAGACGCGCTCTGCCACGCCGCGGAATTTATCAGCGTGGATCAAACGATGTTTAAAACGCTTGAGGCGCGCGTGGACCACACTCTCGCTGTCATCGCCCGCCTTGTGCGCAATTGCGCACTGGGGCGGGCGATCCGGTATTCCAGAGGCAGCGATGGGATACGGAGAGGCCGCGGCGTACTGGATTCCCCGCTTGCCGCCTACACTGAAGCTTCGGCGGGCCTAAGACCTCATGCCCCGGCGAAGCCTTGGCGTAGCCGGGTCGCGGGGAATGAGAGTGTGACGTGTGGCGAGTTCACACCACCCGGTGCATCGCGCAGATCTTGTTGCCGTCGGGATCGCGCAGGTACGCGAGGTAGAGCTTGGCTCCCGATCCCTCGCGAATGCCGGGCGGATCCTCGATCGGCATTCCGCCGGCCGCGACGCCGGCTGCATGCCATTTGTCGACCTGCTCGGGCGAATTGCAGGCGAAACCGATCGTGCCCCCGTTCGCGGCGGTCGCCGGCTCGCCGTTGATCGGCTCGCTGACGGAGAAAATGCCGGTCCTGGTGATGTAGAAGATGCGATGGCCATCGACCCGCGCCGGCCGCACCTCGAGTGTCGCCAGCAGCTTGTCGTAGAACGCCTTGGCCTTGTCCAGATCGTTGGTGCCGATCATCACGTGCGAGAACATGGTTCTTCCTCCCCCGGTTATTGTGGCTCAAAACGCCGTATAGCCGCCGTCGATTACGAACGTATCTGCGGTGTGATAGGACGACGCCTTGCTCATCAGGTACACGGCGATGCCGCCGAAATCGGATGGCTCGCCGAAGCGCCGCTGCGGAATCCGCGGCATGACGTTGGCGACGAATTTCTCGTTGGCCATAATGCCGGCGGTCATGTCGCTCTTGATCCAGCCGGGCAGGATCGCATTGGCGGTGACGCCATGGCGTGCCAGCTCGACGCCGAGCGCACGCACCAGCGCGTTGATGGCGGCCTTGGTCGCGGCGTAATGTTCGTTGCGCGCTGTACCGAAGATCGAGGCGAGGCTCGAGGTAGCAACCAGCCGGCCGAAGGGATCGCCGGCATTGGCACGGTCGGTCATGTGCCTGGCTGCTGCCTGGAAGGCGTGGAACACGCCGTCGAGATTGGTCGAAAACATCGTGCGCCATTCCTCTTCAGTGCGCTCGACGAAGGAGCGCCGGCCGCCGCCGCCGATGCCGGCATTGGCGAAGCAGCCGTCGACCCGGCCGAAGGTGTCGAGCGTCGCCTTCATCGCCGCATTCACCGACGCAGGATCGGTGACATCGCAGACGCGGGCATCGACCTTGCCGGGCGAGCCGGCCATGCTGGCGGCGGCGGCCTTGCTCTTCTCGGCATTGCGGCCCCAGATCGAGACGTTGCAGCCTTGCGCGGCGAGCGCCTGTGCGATGCCGAGCCCGATACCGCCATTGCCACCGGTGATCACGGCGACGCGGCCGGTGAGATCGAAAATGGTCATGGGTGTTTCCCCGCTGTTTTTGGCATCACGCGCATCAGCCTGTGCGCACAAGATTGTCCGCTATGTCCCGATCACCATGGACAAGCCGCCGGCAAAAATCAAATATGCGCTCCGACGAAAGGCAATTCCGGTCTGCGGAACATCGCGGCCGCAACGACGAGGAAACCATGCAGTTCAAACACGTCACGCTCGATTTCGACGGGCCGGTCGCCATTCTCAAGCTCGATCACCAGGAGGTCATGAACGCCGTCTCGGTGGACATGCTGGGCGGGCTTGCGGAGGCGCTCGACGAGATCGAGGAGCGGAAGGGCGAGATCCGCTGCGTGGTGCTGACCGGAGCGGGGCGCGCGTTCTGCACAGGCGCCAATTTGCAGGGCCGCAACAACCAGTCGAAGAAGACCAAGGCCGGCCTGACACTCGAGACCGGCTTTCACCCGTTCCTGCGGCGGATCCGCAATCTGCATTGTCCGATCGTCACCGCGGTCAACGGGCCGGCTGCCGGTGCCGGCATGAGCTTCGCGCTGCTCGGCGACATGATCTTGTGCGCGCGCTCGGCCTATTTCCTGCAGGCCTTCCGCCGCATTGGCCTCGTGCCCGATTGCGGCTCGACCTGGCTGTTGCCGCGCCTCGTCGGCAAGGCGCGCTCGATCGAGCTGTCGCTGATGGGCGAGCGGCTGCCGGCGGAGAAGGCGTTGGAATGGGGCCTCGTCAACCGCGTCCACGACGACGGCGCGCTGATGGAGGAGGCGATGAAGCTCGCGCATGAACTTGCTAATGGGCCGACGGTCGCGCTGTCGCTGATCCGCAAGCTCTATTGGGACAGCCCGGAAAACTCCTTCGAGGAGCAGCTCAATCTCGAATTCCAGTGCCAGCTTCGCGCGGGCGACACCGAGGACTTCCGTGAAGGCGTCGGCGCCTTCCTCGAGAAGCGGCCGGCCAAGTTCAGAGGCAAATGATCGAGGCGGAGCTTTCGCGCAGCGTCGCACGCTGGTGCCCGGGCGCAACCGGCATCACCGGCGCCGCAAAACTGTCCGGCGGTGCCAACCAGGAAAGCTGGCGCTTCGACATTCTGCATCCCAATGGGAACGTCGGCGCGATCTTGCGTCGTGCGGCGAAGGACTATCGCGTGGCGTCGTCGCGTGCGGCAGGCTTCGCTGCGGAGGCCAGGCTGATGCAGCTCGCATACGAAGCGGGAGTGCCGTCGCCACGCGTGCTGCATGTCTTGACGGCGGAGGACGATCTCGGCACCGGGTTCATCATGCAGCGGGTCGAAGGCGAGACGATTGCGCGCAAGATCTTGCGGGACGATGAGTTCGCCGCGGCGCGCCTGCTGATGGCGCGCCAGATCGGCGGCATCCTCGCCGGCCTGCACAAGCTGCCGCAAGCCGAGCTGCCAGAGCTTCGCAGCATGACCGCAAGGAAGGAACTCGACGAGTTGGAGCGCGACTATCGCAGCTTCAACTGGCCGAAACCCGTGTTCGAACTGGCGCTGCGCTGGCTGCGTGACCACGATCCCGGTCCGTCCGACGAGGTGACGCTGGTGCACGGCGATTTCCGCAACGGCAATCTCATCATCGGCGCGGATGGCGTGCGCGCGGTGCTGGACTGGGAGCTCGCCCATCTCGGCGATCCGATGGAGGATCTCGGCTGGATCTGCGTCAACTCCTGGCGTTTCGGCGAGATCGACAAGCCCGTCGGCGGCTTTGGCTCACGCGAGGAAATGTTCGCTGGCTACGAGGCCGCTGGCCGCAAGGTCGATGCGGCGCGCGTGAAATTCTGGGAAGTCATGGGCACGCTGCGCTGGGGTTTGATGTGCGGCGCCATGATGAAGCGGTTTCGCGCTGGCCCCGATCATTCGATGGAGCGCGCCATGATCGGCCGCCGCGCCTCCGAAACCGAAATCGACCTGTTGCGCCTCCTGGCGCCGCGAGGGAGCTGACCATGCAGGACGAGCCCACGCCCATCGAACTGACCAAGGCTGTCGCCGACTTCCTGCGCAGCGACATCACGCCCCTGATCACTGGCCACCAGGCGTTCAAGCTGCGCGTGGCCATCAACGCCCTCGATCTTGTGACGCGGCAGTTGGCGCTGGAGGAGGGAAGTGATGCGAAGGAGGTGGCGCGGCTGCGCGCGCTGCTTGGTATGGACGGCTCGGTGACCGAGCTCAACCGCGCGCTCGCGGAGCGCATCGCGAAGGGCGAGGCGGATCTCGCAACGCCGGGCCTCGCCGGGCATCTCTGGCAGACCACGATGGACAAGCTCGCGGTGGATCAGCCGAACTACGCGTCTTACAAGCGGGAGCTGTCGAGGGGTGGGTAGGTGGTTCCCATTCTCCGTCATTGCGAGCGCAGCGAAGCAATCCAGAATCTTTCCGCGGTGACAGTCTGGATTGCTTCGCTGCGCTCGCTGACGGCGTTGGGACAGTCGCGCCACTCTCTCCGCTGTCATTCCGGGGCTCGCGCCTGTCGGCGCGTCCCGGAATGACGAAGGGGGAGAGACCCTACCGCCCCAGCCACTTCGGCGGCCGCTTCTCGGAAAACGCCTTGGGTCCCTCGATGTAGTCCTGCGAGGCGACCATCGCTTTCACGGCCGGGTACTCCCGCTGCTCCTCGATCGCCTGCTCAAGCGAGACACCGAGTCCCTTCTGGATGGTCTGCTTCGATGCGCGGATCGACATTGGCGAGTTCTTGGTGATCATCTCCGCCCAGCGCAGCGCGGCGTTGAGCGCCTCGCCCTGCGGAACCACCTCGTTGACGAAGCCGAGCTCGAGACCTTCCTTGGCGCTGACGTGACGCGCGGTGAGGATCATGCCCATGGCTCGCTTCAATCCGATCTGGCGCGGCAGGCGATGCAGGCCGCCGGCGAGCGCGGCAAGGCCGACCCGCGGCTCGGGCAGCGCGAAGGTTGCGTTTTCAGAGGCGATGATCAGGTCGCAGGCGAGCGCGATCTCGAAGCCGCCGCCCATGGCGACGCCGTTGACGGCGGCGATGATCGGCTTGTCGCAGTCGGAGCGCGAGGTGAGCCCGGCAAAGCCGCCCTTGTCCCAGCCGCGTTTTCCTCCGGCTGCCTGCCATTTCAGGTCGTTGCCGGCGCAGAACGCCTTGTCGCCGGCGCCGGTGACGATCGCGATCCACTGTTCGGGATCGGCGGAGAAATCGTCAAACACCTTGTTGAGCTCGAAATGCGCGTCGGTGTGCAGCGCGTTGTAGACCTCGGGACGCGAGAGCGTGACGATGGTGATCGGACCCTTGCGTTCCACTTTGGAAAATTTCAGCTCCATGGTCGCTCCCGCATTTTCTGTTGGAAGGAATTGATCCCCATACTAACGCGCGTCCGAATGTGAGCACCATCCAATTGCGCAAGCGCGCGTTGCGTAAGTCGCGCCTCTCGGCTTGCTTGACTTGCCCACGCTCTTCTCACCTTAATTGCAGCAAGCAACAACGCGCGTAGCGCCTTAACGCAAAAACAACAAGACTGATCCGGGAGAGACTGCCGTGGATTTCTCATTGCCTGCCGATCTCGTCGCCTATCTCGAAGAGCTCGACCGTTTCATCGAACGCGAGATCAAGCCGCTGGAGAAGGCTGACGACAACATCCGCTTCTTCGACCATCGTCGCGAATGGGCGCGCACCGATTTCGAGAATGGCGGCCTGCCGCGGCATGAATGGGAAGCGCTGCTGCGCAAGGCAAAGGACGCCGCGGATGCCGCCGGTCATCTGCGCTTTGCCGTGGCGCGGCAATATGGCGGCAAGGACGGCTCAAATCTCTGGATGGCCGTGATCCGCGAGCATTTCGCCGCAAAGGGTCTCGGCCTGCACAACGATCTTCAGAACGAGCATTCCATCGTCGGCAATTTCCCCGTCGTCACCATGCTGGACCGCTACGGTCGCGACGACCAGAAGGCGATGATCGACGGATCGATCAGGGGGAAGTATCGCATCACCTTCGGCCTGACCGAGCCGCATCATGGCTCCGACGCGACCCACATGGAGACGCGCGCCGTGCCGGCAACCCGCGACAACGTCAAGGGCTGGATCATCAACGGCGAGAAGATGTGGACGACAGGCATGCATGTCGCCACCCACTGTGCGCTGTTTGCGCGCACGAGCGGCGATGATGGCGATGCGCGCGGCATCACCTGCTTTTTGGTGCCGGCGAACAGCCATGGCGTCAGGGTCGAAGAATACATGTGGACCTTCAACATGCCGACCGACCATCCGCGTGTCAGCTTCACCGACGTGTTCGTGCCTGAGGATGCGCTGTTCGGCGAGGTCGGCCGGGGACTCTCGCTCGCGCAATGTTTTGTCCACCAGAACCGCATCCGGCAGGCGGCAAGCTCGCTTGGCGCCGCCGTCTATTGCATCAACGAGAGCGTGAAATATGCGCGCGAGCGAAAGCCGTTCGGCAAGGCGCTCGCCGAGAACCAGGCGATCCAGTTTCCGCTGGTCGAGCTTGCCACCCAAGCCGAGATGCTGCGCCTGTTGATCCGCAAGACCGCCTGGGAGATGGACAAGCTCACCGAGGAGCAGATCGAGCGCACGCTCTCCGACCGCGTCTCGATGTGCAACTACTGGGCAAACCGCCTGTGCTGCGAAGCCGCCGACCGCGCCATGCAGGTCCATGGCGGCATGGGCTATTCACGCCACAAGCCCTTTGAGCACATCTACCGCCACCACCGCCGCTACCGCATCACCGAAGGCAGCGAGGAAATCCAGATGCGGAAGGTGGCGGGATTCTTGTTTGGGTATATGGGGCCGGGAAAGCATTGAGACTTGCGGATAACGCGCGTTGAATGGCGCTTAGTGCGATGTCTCTCTCCCCGAGTCGTCCCGGTGCGCGCGAAGCGCGAGCCCGGGATCCATACCCCCAGGGAGAAATCGTGGCGCGAGATCGGAGTTAAGAGTCTTCGCCAAACCACATCCTGTGGTTATGGGTCCCGGGCTCGCGCTGTGCGCGCCCCGGGACGACGATTGAGATCAATTCACCCGCCGGTCCTTCCCCGCTCTATCCGGCTCGCGCAGTTGGCGCCGGAAAGTCTTCGCGCGAAGACAAGGTAAAGGCTGGATGGTTTCGTGTCCCGGACGCGCTGCAACGCGGAGCGTTGCTGCGCAGAGCCGGGACCCAGACTTGATGTGGCCGAGATGGGCCCCGG
Source organism: Bradyrhizobium sp. CCGUVB23 (assembly GCF_024199885.1). Lineage (NCBI taxonomy): Bacteria > Pseudomonadati > Pseudomonadota > Alphaproteobacteria > Hyphomicrobiales > Nitrobacteraceae > Bradyrhizobium > Bradyrhizobium sp. CCGUVB23. The sequence goes on along the minus strand of NZ_JANADQ010000001.1, from coordinate 113,930 downwards.
CTCAGCAGCGCACCACGCCGCAAGTGCGGCGCGCTGCGCTGCGTCCGGGGCACGAGGTCACCCCCGCGCGGCCCGGTCCTTCTCGTTTTGCGCCTTGATACTCTCGCGGGCGGTGTTCCAGTCGTCGTCGCTCCAGTCGCGGAGCTGGTAGAAATTGCCGCCCATGGCGAGCGCCTGCGCGCCGTCCATGGCGATGGTCTCGCCGTTGATCCAGTCGCAGCCGCCGGAGATCAGGAACACAGCGAGGTTCTGTAGTTCCTCCATGGTGCCGACGCGGCCCATCGGGTTCATCGCCTTGGTGCGCGCGCCGGCCTCATCGCCCGGCTTGATGCGTTTGCTCATGCCCTCGGTTGGAATTTCGCCGGGCGCGATCGTGTTCAGCCGGATGCCGTGGCGGCCCCATTCGGTCGCAAGCGACATCGTCATGGCGTGGATCGCCGACTTGCTCATCGCCGACGGCACGACGTAAGGCGAGCCGTTGCGCACCCAGGTCACGGTGATCGAGACGACGTTGCCCGGCTGCTTCGCGGCGATCCAGCGCTTGCCCACCGCGTGCGTCACGTAGAACGTGCCGTGCATGACGATGTTGGCGACTGCATCGAAGCCGCGCGGCGAGAGCTCTTCCGTGCGCGAGATGAAGTTGCCGGCGGCGTTGTTGATGAGGTCGGTCAGCGCGCCATCGCGAAAGATGTTCTCGATCATCTCCTCGACCGCGAGCGCGTTGCGGATGTCGACCCCGTGGCTGGTGACGCGGCCGCCGTAGAGATCCATCAGCTCGGTCGCGGTCTCGTCGCACACGATCTTGCGCCGGCCACAGATGTGCACCTCGGCGCCGAGCTGGAGAAAGCGCGCCGCCATCGATTTGCCGAGACCGGTGCCGCCGCCGGTCACAAGGATGCGCCGGCCGGCCAGAAGATTTTCCTTGAACATGGCGTTTCCCCTCGGTGGATTTATGAGTTAATTGGTCGATTGACTAAATCCGGCCGCCGCCTTTCTGTAAAGCGGCTGCCGTTCAAGATCAGGGGAGAATTCGTCGATGGAAGAGCGCGTCTCGATTTCGATTTCGGAAGGCGTCGCCGACGTGCGCCTGGTGCGGGCGGACAAGATGAATGCGCTGGATCAGGCGATGTTTCAGGCATTGGTCGACGCAACCGACCGTCTTTCCAAAGAAAAAGGCGTGCGCGCCGTGGTGCTCTCAGGCGAGGGGCGGGCGTTCTGCGCCGGCCTCGACATGGGTCGTTTTGCCGCCATGAAGGAGAAGGGCGGCAACGGAATTCCGGGTGGCGAAAATCGCGATCTCACCGCGCGCACGCACGGCAAGGCGAATTTTGCGCAGCAGGCGGTGTGGGGCTGGCGTCAGCTCCCGGTGCCCGTCATCGCGGCGGTGCATGGCGTCGCCTTCGGCGGCGGCTTCCAGCTCGCGCTCGGCGCCGACATGCGCTTCGTCGCGCCCGATACGCGGATGTCGATCATGGAGATCAAATGGGGCCTCGTGCCCGACATGGCGGGCACGCCGATCCTGGCTTCGCTCGTGCGAGACGACATTCTGCGCGAGCTCACTTACACGGGGCGCATCTTCTCGGCGCAGGAGGCGATGTCATACGGCCTCGCAACGCGTATTTGCGATGATCCGCGCATCGCGGCGCTCGAAGTCGCGCGCGAGATCGCCGGCAAGAGCCCGGATGCGATCCGCGCGGCAAAGCGCATGCTGAATACTCTTTCGGTCGATCCGGCTCCCGCGCTGCTCGCCGAATCCGTCGAGCAGCAAAAACTGATCGGCAGTGCGAACCAGACCGAAGCCGTTCGGGCCAATATGGAGAAGCGCGCACCGAGGTTTGCGGATTAGCCTTCCGTCGTTCCGGGATGGTCCGAAGGACCAGACCCGGAACCTCGAGATTCCGGGTTCGGCTCTTCGAGCCGCCCCGGAATGACATCTACCCACATCACCACAACCCGACGAAAGATCGGAAAACAACAATGAGCGAAACGTCCCAACTCTTCCTTGGCCTCGCCTCCGGCGAGCGTCGCCGCAGCCACGCCGCAGTCGCCGACCGCGCGAACCGCATCGCAAGCGGCCTCGCCAAGTTCGGCGTCAGACAAGGCGATTGCGTCTGCATGCTCATGCGCAACGACATCGCCTTCCTGGAAGCCGCCTACGCGGCGATGCGGCTGGGTGCCTACGGCGTTCCGATCAACTGGCATTTCAAACCGGACGAGATCAACTACATCCTGCAAGACTCCGGCACGCGGGTTTTGATCGCGCATGCCGACATGCTGCATAGCCTGCGTGAGGCGATCCCTGAAGGCGTCATCGTGCTCAGCGTGCCGACGCCGCCTGAGATATTGAACACCTACAAGATCGATCCCGGTCATCCGGCAACACCGGATTTTGCGATCGATTTCGAGGCATGGCTTGCGCAATTCCAGCCCTATGACGGTCCCGTCGTGCCGCAGCCGATGAACATGATCTACACGTCGGGCACCACGGGCCATCCGAAGGGCGTGCGCCGGCACGCGCCGACGCCGGAGCAGCAAGCTGCCGGAGAGCGCATGCGCGCGATGATCTATGGCCTGAAGCCCGGATCCCGCGCGCTATTGCCGGGACCGCTCTATCATTCCGCGCCGAACTCGTTCGGCATTCGCGCAGGGCGGCTCGGCGGCGCGCTGGTGCTGATGCCGCGGTTCGAGCCGGAAGAGTTTCTGGCGCTGATCGAGCGCCTTTCGATCGACACCATCTTCATGGTGCCGACCATGTTCATCCGCCTGATGAAGCTGCCCGAGGCGGTGCGCGAAAAATACGACGTCTCCTCGCTGCGCCATGTGATCCACGCCGCCGCGCCGTGCCCGCCCGACGTCAAGCGCGCCATGATCGAATGGTGGGGGCCGGTGATCCACGAATTCTACGGCTCGACCGAATCCGGCGCCGTGACCTTCGCCACGTCAGAGGATGCGTTGAAGAAGCCCGGCACGGTCGGCAAAATCTCGCCCGGCGCCGAGCTGCGTTTCATTGGCGAAGATGGCCGCGTGCTCGGCGTCGGCGAGATCGGTGAAATCTATTCGCGCATGCGCGAGAGCGCGGACTTCACCTATCACAACAAGCCGGACAAGCGCACCGAGATCGACCGCGACGGCTTCATCACCTCGGGCGATGTTGGTTATATCGACGCGGACGGCTACGTCTTCATCTGCGACCGCAAGCGCGACATGGTGATCTCGGGCGGCGTCAACATCTATCCGGCCGAGATCGAAGCCGTGCTGCACGCCATCCCCGGCGTGCACGATTGCGCGGTATTCGGCATCCCCGATGCCGAGTTCGGCGAGGCGCTGATGGCGGTGGTCGAGCCGCAAGCCGGCGTGACACTGGATGAGGTTTCCATCCGCGCCAGCCTGAAGGCACACTTGGCCGACTACAAGGTGCCGAAGCACGTGGAGATCCGAGCCCAATTGCCGCGCGAAGATTCCGGAAAAATTTTCAAGCGCCGCCTGCGCGACCCCTATTGGGAGCAGGCGGGCCGGAAGATCTGATGCTGAACGAATGCGAACCGCCAGAATTCGTATTTGAACCAGTCGAAATATTGTTGTGCCCCGAACTTGGTCCCGCTGTCGGGCCACCCCGTGCGCTCTGCAACGGCGGTGCTGGCCATCAACATATCGCGGCGATTGAGCTTGCTCTTGTCTGAGTTCGAGTTGTTTTCGTTGATCGATTTGGGCATTGCTTTCTCCGGCTGCGGGATGGACCTGAACCCGGCATGGCTTATCGAGCCCTTGATCGACGATGTGGCTATCGCAATTGCTCCACCTTTGCAGCCATGTCGGGATATCGGCTGATCCTGTACGTTGCGTTGTCACACGTCAGAACCCAGACCTCGTGATCCGGCTTTGATCGCGCGGTGTCCCGGTTCGCACGCTGAGGCTTGTTGCAAACGATACCTTGGCTGCGGATTTGAGCTGCCAGCATGTCCTTGGGCGTTTCGTCGGCAGCTTTTGCAATTGAGCGGAAAGGCACGCTGTCCGACAGCGGACCTCCAACGAGCAGAAAAGTTGCGATCGAGAGGTACTTGAACCCGCGCATGGCGAAATCTCCTCACGCGCCAAATTGAAACTAGAAGTCGCATCCTGCGATGTTGATTTAGATCAATCGAGATGTGCTTCGCTTCATTTCCGACGAGCCTCGCCGCCACGAGTGGGTGGCGAAAGTTGCGCGTGGTCAAACGGGAGCGGATCTCGGAGATGTCTTCGCAGCGATAGCTTTCGGGCTTATACAAGCACGATCATTGACCGCGGATTATCCCATGGCTCCGGTTTCTATTTTGCTCAACTTGCTCTGGATTCTCATCGGCGGTGCCTGGATGGCGTTCGGCTGGCTGGTGGCTTCCGTCATCATGGCCATCACCATCGTCGGCCTGCCCTGGGCGCGGGCGGCGTTCAACATCGCCGTCTACACGCTGCTGCCGTTCGGCTCAAAGGCGGTGCGGCGCGACGAGGTCACCGGCGCGAGCGATATCGGCACTGGCCCGCTCGGGTTGCTTGGCAATATCATCTGGTTCCTGCTCGCCGGCTGGTGGCTGGCGCTCGGCCACCTCGTTACCGCCGTGATCCTGGCGGTCACCATCATCGGCATCCCCTTCGCCTGGGCCCACCTGAAGCTCGCGGGCATCGCGCTCTGGCCGATCGGCAAAGCGATCGTACCGGCCTAGCGCCGACGGGCCACAATATCTTGTGTTTCTGTTTGGATGCGTCGGGCAAGCCCTACTTTGCATGGGGTTGATTTCGAGGAAATGGAAGTCCGCTTGCACCGTTCGGGCAAACCATCTGTACGACTTTGCCCGTTTGGCTCCGGTGTGCGCCGCCTCCAAGTTTATCTTGCACCGCGGCAAAAAACTTGCACACTCGCTGGGCCGGGAAGCCAAGGGACTTCGAAGGGAATTTAGCCATGTCCCTCCAGACCGTACCATCGGACGCAGCGATCGACCGTTCCAACCGCGCCGAGGAGGCCCAGGCGCTGGAGGCGGATGTCCGGCTGCGGGACGATATCCGCCTGCTCGGGCGCATCCTCGGCGACACGGTACGTGACCAGGAGGGCGCGGACGTGTTCGACCTGGTCGAGCGCATCCGCCAGACCTCGATCCGGTTCCACCGTGACGAGGACCGGCTCGCCCGCCGCGAGCTCGAGCAGATCCTCGACAGCATGTCGATCCCCGATACTCTGCGCATCGTCCGCGCCTTCAGCTATTTCTCGCACCTCGCCAACATCGCCGAGGACCAGAACAACATCCGCCAGATGCGCGCCCGCAGCGCGGCCAAGGAAACTGGATCACGCGGCGGATCGGGCGTACTGGCCGAGACGCTGGGCCATGCCAAGAGCGCGGGCGTGGGCGCCGACGCGTTACGCAACTTTTTCAAGGAGGCCCTCGTCAGCCCGGTGCTGACGGCGCATCCGACCGAGGTCCGCCGCAAGAGCACCATGGACCGCGAGATGGAGATCGCGGCGCTGCTGGACAGCCGCGAGCGCCTTGCCATGACGGCAGACGAGGCCGCGGCCAGCGACGAGCAGTTGCGGCGCGAGGTGCTGACGCTGTGGCAGACCAATCTGTTGCGCCGGACCAAGCTCACCGTGCTCGACGAGGTCGGCAACGGCCTGTCGTTCTATGACTACACCTTCCTTCGCGAGGTCCCGCGCCTCATCAACGCGCTGGAGGACCGGCTGGAGGAGGGCGGCGAGCAGGCGGCCGCCGAGCTCGCCTCGTTCCTGCGCATGGGAAGCTGGATCGGCGGCGACCGCGACGGCAATCCGTTCGTCACCGCCGACGTGATGCGCGGCACGCTGCGGCTGCAATCGAGCCGGGTGATGCAGTTCTATCTCAACGAGCTGCACGTGCTCGGCTCGGAATTGTCGATCGCGGCGCATCTCGCCGACGTTTCCGAGGAGCTGCGCGCGCTCGCCGAGCGCTCGCCCGACACTTCGCCGCACCGGAGCGGCGAGCCCTATCGCCTCGCGGTCTCCGGCATTTATGCCCGTCTGACCGCGACGGCCGAAAAGCTCCAGGTCGAGATCACCCGCAGGCCGGTCGGCAAGGGCGCGCCGTACGAGAGCGTCAGGGAATTGCAGGCCGATCTCGACGTGCTGCACCGCTCGCTGATCTCGAACAATGCCCGCGTCATCGCCCGCGGCCGCTTGCGACTGTTGCGGCGCGCGGTGGATTGCTTCGGCTTCCATCTGGCAAGGCTCGACATCCGCCAGAACTCGGCGGTGCACGAGCGCACCATCGCCGAGCTGATCGATGCGGCAAACCCCGGCATGTCCTATCTCGCGCTCGGCGAGGAGGCGCGCATTGCGCTGCTCACCAACGAATTGCGCAGCACGCGCTCGCTGGTCTCGCAATTCGTCAAATACAGCGACGAGACGATGGGCGAGCTCAACGTCTTCCATGCCGCCGCGGAAGCACATGCGAAGTTCGGCTCGGACGCCATCCCCCAGTGCATCATCTCGATGTGCAAGGGCATGTCGGACATGCTCGAAGTGGCCGTTCTGCTCAAGGAGGTCGGTCTCGTCAATCCGTCGGGGCGCAGCGCCATCAACGTCGTGCCGCTGTTCGAGACCATCGAGGACTTGCAGGCCTCCTCCGGCATCATGGACCGCATGCTCTCGCTGCACGACTACCGCCGTCTGGTCGACAGCCGCGGCAGCGTGCAGGAGGTGATGCTCGGCTATTCCGACAGCAACAAGGATGGCGGCTTCGTCACCTCGGGCTGGGAGCTCTATAAGGCGGAGATCAATCTCGTCGAAGTGTTCGAGCGCCATGGCGTGCGCCTGCGCCTGTTCCACGGCCGCGGCGGCTCGGTTGGCCGTGGTGGCGGACCGAGCTATGACGCCATCATCGCGCAGCCGGGTGGCGCTGTGAACGGCCAGATCCGCATCACCGAGCAGGGCGAGATCATCTCGTCGAAATATTCCAACGCCGAAGTCGGCCGCAACAATCTGGAGATCCTTGCGGCTGCGACGCTGGAGGCGAGCCTGTTGCATCCGCGCCAGAGCGCGCCGCGGCGCGAATATCTGGCCGCGATGGATGAACTGTCGAGCCTCGCATTCAAGGCCTATCGCGGCCTCGTCTACGAGACCGACGGCTTCGTCGATTATTTCTGGTCGTCGACCGTGATCAACGAGATCGCGACGCTCAACATCGGCAGCCGCCCGGCCTCGCGCAAGAAGACCCGCGCGATCGAGGATCTGCGCGCGATCCCCTGGGTGTTCTCCTGGGCGCAGTGCCGCCTGATGCTGCCTGGCTGGTACGGTTTTGGCAGCGCGGTCGAGACCTGGATCGCGGAGCATCCCGACAAGGGCATGCCGTTCCTCAAAGAGCTCTACAAGGAATGGCCGTTCTTCCGCATGCTGCTGTCGAACATGGACATGGTGCTCGCAAAGAGCTCGATCGCGATCGCCTCGCGCTATGCGGAGCTCGTGCCGGACGAAGCCTTGCGCGAAAAGATTTTCGGCCGCATCCGCCGCGAATGGCATTCATGCATCGAGACGCTGCTCGATATCATGGGCCAGGACCGGCTGCTCCAGGGCAACCCTCTGCTCGAGCGCTCCGTGCGCCACCGCTTCCCTTATCTCGACCCGCTCAACCACGTGCAGGTCGAGCTCTTGAAGGAGCACCGCGCGCAGAATCCGGACGAGCAGGTGCTGCGCGGTATTCAGCTCACCATCAACGGCATCTCGGCGGGCTTGCGGAATACGGGCTAGCTTCACCGCCTGTCATTCCGGGTTCGGTTCTGCGAGCCGCCCCGGAATGACCAAAGGATGCTCACACCGGATCCCAGGTGAAGATGTCGGCCGAGCGATCGAGCTTGTAGAACGAGCCCTTGAGCGCCGGCATCGCATGCTCGGCGATCGACTGCGGCGTCCAGCCGTCGCTGCTCTGGACCGAGCGGATGGGGCGCGACTGGCTCATCAGGAAGATTTCGTTCATGCGCACGGCAAAGATCTGCCCGGTGACGTCCTTGGCGGCGTCACTGAGGAGATAGGCGACGACCGGCGCGATCAATTCGGGCCCCATCTTCTGGATTTTCGCCACGCGTGCCTTCTCGGCCTCGGTCTCGGTCGGGATCGTGCCGATCATGCGGCTCCAGGCGAACGGCGAGACGCAGTTCGAGCGCACGTTGAAGCGGTTCATGTCGAGCGCGATCGACTTCGACAGGCCGACGATACCGAGCTTGGCGGCGGCATAGTTGGCTTGGCCAAAATTGCCGATCAGACCGGAGGTCGAGGTGAAGTGCACGAAGGAGCCGCTCTCCTGCTCGCGGAACAGCCGTGCGGCGGCGTGGGAGACGTAGAACGAGCCCATCAGGTGCACCTTGATGACGGCCTCGAAGGCTTCCACGCTCATGCGGTGGAAGATCATGTCGCGCAGAATGCCGGCGTTGTTGACGACGCCGTCGAGCCGGCCGAAATGATCGGTCGCGGTCTTGACGATCTTGCTGGCGGGAATGGCTTCCGCGACGCTCTCGAAATTGGCGACCGCCGTGCCACCGCGTTTCTTGATCTCCTCGACCACCTCCTCGGCGGGTGCGGCGCTGGAGCCCGAGCCATCCGATGCGCCGCCGGGATCGTTGACGACGACCTTGGCGCCCTCGGCCGCGCACAGCAGCGCGATCTCCCGTCCGATGCCGCGCCCTGCGCCGGTGACGACGACGACCTTGTCCTGCAGTGAATTCGTCATGTGGGTTCTCCGCTATCGATCCAACTTCCGTCGTCATTCCGGGATGCGCCGCAAGGCGCAGGCCCGCAATCCATACTCCCGATCGTGGTTATGGATTCCGGGCTCGTCACTTACGCGACGCCCCCATTGCGCAATTGCGCAATGTGGAATGACAGGTGCCTACCTTTCGTTCGTAAACACGATCGTGCCGGACGCCGCGAACATGCCGCCGACGCCGTGGCACACCGAAATCTTTGCGTTGGGCACCTGCGCCGGCGCGATGCCGCGCATCTGGCGCACGCTCTCCTGCAGCGCGTACATGCCGTACATGCCCGAATGCATGTAGGAGAGGCCGCCGCCATTGGTGTTGAGCGGTAGCTTGCCGCCCGGCCGCGTGTTGCCGTCGGCGATGAAACTGCCGGTCTCCTCATAGGGCATGAAGCCGAGATCGCCGAGGCCGAACAGCGGCAGATGCGCAAAGGCATCGTAGATCATGAGATGGTCGACGTCCCCATGCGCGATGCCGGCCTCCTTGAAGGCAAGGGGCCCCGCGACCTTGAAGGCACGCGAGGAATTAAAGGTCTCCATCTGGCTGACCATCGGCGTCTCGACGCTTTCGCCGGTGCCCATGATGTAGACCGGCTTGCGCGGAAAATCCTTGGCGCGGTCGGCCGAGGTCAGGATCAGCGCGCCGCCGCCGTCGGTGACGAGGCAGCATTGCAGCAGCCGGAACGGATAGGCGATCATGCGCGAGTTGAGGACATCAGCGACCGTGATCGGCTCCTTCATCATCGCGCGCGGATTCTTCGCCGCCCATTCCCGCTGCACCACCGCCACCATCGCAAGCTGCTCGTGGGTGATGCCGTAGGTCTTCATGAAGCGCAGCACGGGAATCGGGAACATGCTGGGCGGGCCGTAGACGCCGAAGGGGGCCTCGAACTGGCCGTTGAGGCTGTCCGGCGCGGTAAAGCGCGGCTGCTTGCCGATCATCGACTTGCCGCTCTCGGCATGGGTGATCAGCACGGTCTTGCACAGGCCGGCCTCGATCGCTGCGGCCGCGTGACGGACATGCAGCATGAACGAGCAGCCGCCGACCGACGTACCGTCGACCCAGGTCGGCTTGATGCCGAGATAATGGCAGACCTGCTGCGGGGTCTCGACGGCGGTGGCAAAGCCGTCGATGTCGCAGAGCTTCAGCCCAGCGTCCGCAATGGCATTGAGCGCTGCATCCGCATGAAGCTGGAGCTGCGACATGTTGGGGATGACGCCGAGCTCGGTTGTTTCGGCCGCGCCCACGACGGCGACTTGGTTCCTGCGCATGGCCTATCCCTTCGCCGGACGGAACACGGGGAGGGTGATGGCGTCGTCGAGCTTCTGGAAGGCGACCTCGAGCTTCATGTCGAGCTCGAGCGCTTCCGGCGTCTGCGGACAGTCGATGATGTTGCTCATCATCCGCGGTCCCTCCGCAAGCTCGACCACCGCGATCGCGTAAGGCGGCGTGAAGCCCGGCGCGGCGGGGCGGTGATTGATCACGTAGCTGTAGAGAAAACCCTTGCCGCTCGCCTTGAAGACAGAGACTTTGCGCGAGGCGCAGGAGGGGCAGAACGGACGCGGCGGGAAATAGACATGCGCGCAGGCGTCGCAGCGTTGCAGGCGCAGCTCGCCCGCTTTCGTGCCGTCCCAGAAATGCTGCGTCTCCGGCGTCGGTTTCGGTCGCGCGCGCTGCGGTTCGGCCATTGCGGCAGATCCTCCCAAGCAAGTCCTCCCCATGGCACAGGCTTCGCGCCTGCCCGTTTCGATCTTGATGCGACAATTGACTATTGGGCGTCAACGGTCCAGCGATGTGTGTGCATGGTAAGTATACCGCCGCGCGCACAATGCTTGTGTCGAACTGAGTCAGCGCGATAGATTGCGCGTGCCAATATTCCGTGAGACAGACATGCCCAACTTTCCGACACTGGCGAAGCTTGCCGAAGACCTCGAGAGCGGCCGTACGACCTCCCGAAAGCTGGTTGAGGAATGCCTCGCCAGGATCGCCGATCCGGCCGGCGAAGGCCAACGTACCTTCGTCCATGTCGACAAGGCAGCGGCGCTCGCCGCGGCTGATGCGATGGATGGCTTGCGCAAGGCCAACGCGGTGCCGTCGCGCTATGCCGGCATTCCGATCTCGATCAAGGACCTCTTCGACATCAAGGGACAGACGACGCGCGCCGGCTCCCGCGCGCTCGACGATTCCGATCCGGCGGAGCACGATGCGGCGGTGGTGGCGCGGCTGCGCCGCGCCGGCTTCGTGGTGATGGGGCGGACCAACATGACCGAGTTCGCCTATTCCGGCATCGGCATCAATCCGCATTTCGGCACGCCGAAGGGGGCCTGGAACCGGGCCGAGGGCCACGTGCCCGGCGGCTCGTCCTCCGGCGCGGCAGTGTCCGTGCTGGACGGCATGGCTCATGCTGCGCTCGGCACCGACACCGGCGGCTCCTGCCGCATCCCGGCGGCCTATAACGGCATCGTCGGCTACAAGCCGACGCAGCGTCGCGTGCCGCTCGATGGCTCAGTGCCGCTGTCATTCTCGCTCGACAGCATCGGCCCCCTGGCGCGAACGGTCAGTTGCTGCGCCGTACTCGACGCCGTGCTGGCGGACGAGCCGATCGTTCCGCTCAAGCCGCGGCCGGTGAAGGGCATGCGGCTTGCGGTGCCGACCACCATTGCGCTCGACGACCTCGACACAGCCGTCGCGCAGACCTTCGAGCGGGCGCTGGAAGCGCTCGCCAGTCACGGCGCTACCATCGAGCGCATCGAGATGTCGGAATTCCACGACATCGGCCCGATGAACGCCAAGGGCGGCTTTGCGGCCGCCGAAAGCTACGCCTGGCACCGCTATCTCATCACGGCCAAGGGCGACGTCTATGATCCTCGCGTCGCGGTGCGGATCATGCGCGGCGAGGCGCAGAGCGCGGCCGACTACATCGATCTCCTCAACGAGCGCCGCTCGCTGATCGCGCGGGTCAATGCGCGGATCGCGCCCTATGACGCGTTGGTGCTGCCGACCACTGCCAATACGCCGCCGAAGATCGCCGACCTTGCCGACGACAAGGCGTTCACCACGGCTAACTTGCGTGCCCTGCGCAACTGCACACTGATCAACATGATCGATGGCTGCGCTATCTCGTTGCCTGCTCATCGCGCGGGTGATGTTCCCGTCGGCCTGATGCTGGCGGGCGCCGGCGGATCGGACCATCGCATTTTCGAGCTTGCTGCCGGCATGGAGGCCGTGATCCGTGTTTGACCTGACCTTCACCGTCGACGCCCAGGACACGACAACGCCGCTGACGCTTGCGATTGACCAGGCCGTCATTGCCGGCTGGACCGGCCGCGATCCCGTCGCGCGCGACAAGCACATCGCGGAGCTCGAGGCGGTCGGCATTGCGCGGCCAGCATCGACGCCGATCTACTACCGCGTCTCGGCGCGGCGATTGACGATGGAAGACAGCATCGAATGTTCCGGCGGCGAGTCCTCCGGCGAGGTCGAGTTCGTGCTGATCGGCTGGCAGGGCCGCATCTTCGTCGGCTGCGGCTCCGACCACACCGACCGCAAGGTCGAGGCCTACAGCGTGACCGTCTCGAAGCAGATGTGCGACAAGGTCGTCGCGCCCGTGTTGTGGGAACTCGAGGACGTGATCGGCCACTGGGACAAGATGGTCCTGCGCTCGTACGCTTGGATCAACGGCGAGCGTGTGCTCTACCAGGAGGGCACGCTGGATGCGATGCTACCGGTTGCCGAGCTGATCGCGCGCGGCTTCGACGGCAAGAATCTGCCTGACGGTTGCGCCATGTTCGGCGGCACCTTCGCCGCCAAGGGCGGCATCCGCCCGGCCGACCGCTTCGAGTTCGAGCTGGAGGATCCCGTGCTGGGGCGCACGATCCGGCACGCCTATAACGTGATCACGTTGCCGGTGCTTGGCTGATCGGCGCGATCATTGATTGACCGGCTGGGCCTGAGCGCCCGTCGTGTCCTTGAGCAGCAGCAGCCGGCTCTTTGCCGCTGCCGCCTGCGTCTCGCTGATCAATCCGGCCGTCTGCATGCGATCGATGACGTGATCTCGGGAACGCGTGTCGAAAGATCGACTTGGGTTGGGTTGTCGCGCGCGCGCCGTGATGAACGCGATTTCATCGACATCGATGTCCGGGAGTGGCTTTCCAAAGTAGGCTTCCGCCCCGGCCGCCACGCCATATGCACCGCGGCCCCGATAGCTCTCATTGAGATAGATCTCAAGGATCCTGTCTCGGGACAGGTTGCGGGTGACACGCTGCATGAAGAAGATCGAGGCGATGGGGTCGATCTGTCGGTCGGTTCCCGGGGAGAGCGACAGCAGGCAGCGCGCGACGGATTGCGTGATGCCGGCCGGTCTGGGGCTGCGGCCAGTGCCCACGGCAAATGCAATTTCAGCAATCGGATTCAGCGACCAGGCTTCGTAGAAGTCAGGCTGTTCATAAGCGATTGCGGCGTCTCGGAGCAGAGGCGGGATATCGACGAGGGGAATATAGGCGCGCTTTGGATCGGTCCTGCACGCCGGGCCTGTCGGCGCAATCGCCGCCAGCTGAGCTTCGGTCGGCAGTCCCATGTCGTAATCGTAGTGCCAGACCAGCCAGCCGGCGAAGGCGAGCAGACCCACAGCCGCGAACGAGAGCACGGCCAGCACCGTCCTGGCGGCAATGATGAGAAATCTGCGCATCGGTTGCGTTGGAATGAAGTAGCCGGTAACGGGCACAAATTCGCGTTGGAACCGGACGGAATTGGGGCGGTTGGGGCTCACGGAAATCGGGTGGTTATGGCGGCCGTGATCTGCCACACCCACTTCAGTCGTTCCGGGGCGCGACGAAGTCGCGAGCTAGGATGCGCAATTGCGCATCTGAGAATCCATAACCACGATCGGGAGTATGGATTCCGGGCTCGCGCCAAGAGGCGCGCCCCGGAATGACTAAAAGTGGATAGGATATCGCTATGGCAATCGCGCAACGTGTTTCCGCCGATCTAGAGGAGGCAGCCGACCTCGCCGCCCACGTCGACACCCTCGACTGGCCCCAGATCACCGGCGAACTCGACGCGCAGGGCTGCGCCGTCCTGAAGGGCCTGCTCGCACCCGAGGAATGTCGTGACATCGCCGCGCTCTATCCCGACGACGCAAACTTCCGCAGCCGCATCGTGATGAGCCGCCATGGTTTTGGCCGCGGCGAGTACAAGTATTTCTCCTATCCGCTCCCCGACCTGATCGCGCAGCTTCGCCCGGCGCTCTACGCGCATCTGCACGGCATCGCCAATCGCTGGAACGAGGCGATGGGGATCGATATCCGTTATCCCGCGGCGCATTCGGCGTTCCTCAAGCGCTGCCACGATGCCGGCCAGAGCCGGCCAACGCCGCTGCTGCTGCAATACGAGGCCGGCGACTACAACTGCCTGCACCAGGATCTCTATGGCGAGCACGTGTTTCCGATCCAGGTCGCGATTCTGCTTTCCGAGGCCGGGCGCGATTTCACCGGCGGCGAGTTCGTGCTGACTGAGCAGCGTCCGCGCATGCAGTCGCGCGCCGAGGTCGTGCCGCTATTGCAGGGCGATGCGGTGGCTTTTGCCGTGCATCATCGCCCGGTGCAGGGGACGCGCCGCACGTATCGGGTTAATCTGCGCCATGGTGTCAGCCGGATTCGGTCCGGACAGCGCCACACGCTGGGTGTGATCTTCCATGATGCAAAGTGAGCGCGATCGTTGACGGCGGATTTGTTCGATATTCTCGCCGAGGCGCAGCCGTCGCGCGAAGACGTCGGGGACGGAGCCGTGCTGCTGCGTGGATTTGCGGGGACGATCGAGCACGAGCTGATCGCCGCCGTCCGCGCGATCACGGCGCAGTCGTCGTTTCGGCAGATGACGACGCCCGGCGGCTACCAGATGTCGGTGGCGATGACGAATTGCGGCGAGCGCGGCTGGATCACCGATCACACCGGTTATCGCTATGATCCGATCGATCCGTTGTCCGAAAAGCCGTGGCCGGCGATGCCGCCGATATTCCGAGACCTGGCGAGACGCGCGGCCGAGGAGGGAGGTTTTCCCGGCTTCGCGCCCGATGCGTGCCTCGTCAATCGCTACGAGCCGGGCACGCGGCTGTCGCTGCATCAGGACAAGGACGAGCTGGATCTCTCAGCGCCGATCGTGTCGGTCTCGCTCGGGCTTCCCGCGATCTTCCTGTTTGGTGGCATGGCGCGCAGCGACAGACCGCGCCGTTTCCGGTTGGTGCACGGCGATGTCGTGGTGTGGGGCGGATCCTCCCGGCTCGCCTATCATGGCGTGGCGCCGCTTGCCGACGGCGAGCATGCGCTGCTCGGCCGTCAACGGATCAATCTGACCTTCCGCAAGACGCGCTGACGGTTCCGTTGTCATTCCGGGGCGCGCGTTAGCGCGAACTATGGTGCGCGATTGCGCACCTGAGAATCTCAAGGTTCCGGGTTCGATGCTACGCATCGCCCCGGAACGACATCACGGCTTCGGCGGATGAATGAACGCCCAGGGGCTGACTTCCGAGTCGCGCGGCACTTCGATCGACAGCAGATACGGCCCGCCATGGACGAGCGCCTTTTCCAGTGCGGCCTCGAAATGATCCGGTGAGGTCACGCGCGCGGCCGCGACGCCAAAGGACTCCGCGAGCTTGACGAAATCCGGGTTGACGAGGTCGGACGCCACCACGCGGCCGTCAAAGCGCTCGCGCTGGTCGCGCCGCACGTTGCCATAGGCGTTGTTGTTGAACACCAGCGTCACCACGGCGATGTTGAACTGCACGGCGGTGGCAAGCTCCTGCACGCCGAACATGAAGCCGCCGTCGCCGGTGATCGCAACGACCGGCCTGTCGGGATTGGCGACCTTGGCGCCGAGCGCAGTAGGGAAGCCGGAGCCGAGCGTGCCCTGATAGCCCGAGGTGATGAAGGTGCGCGGCTCGTAGATCGGAAAGCCGTACCAGGAGGCGAAGCCGACCTGCGACAATTCATCGGTGACGATCGCGTTCGCCGGCAGCACCTCGCGCAGGATGTTGAGATACGCCATCTGCGGCTGGATGCGCTGGATCTCCACTTGCGCGGAGGCGGAGGCCTCACGGATCGCGGCGCGGCGGCGATTGGTCTTGCTGTAGCCAACTTTGCGCACGGCAGCGACGAGATCTGCGGTCGCGGCCTTGGCATCGGCAATGACCGGCGCGTCGGCCGGATAGCGTCGCATCTCGACCGGGTCGATATCGATCCGGATGCTCTTCAATCTGTCCGGACGATAAGGCCAGCGCGACATGGTCGGCAACTCCAGGCGCGTGCCGATGCCGATCATGAGATCAGTGTTCGGCCACAGCTTGTAGGCGGCCGCCATGGTGAGCCCGAGCTCGTGCGCATTGGAGACGATGCCGCGACCGCTTCGGAACGCGACGACGGGGGCATCGATCATCTCGGCGAGCTCGAGGATCTCCTCGCGCGCATCGATTGCGCCGCTGCCGACGAAGATCATCGGCGCCTTCGCAGCCTTGATCAGGCTAGCGGCCTGCTTCACGGCGTCAGGATCGGGTTGCGGTGGAGGCAAGGGCGCAAACACCTGCGCAGACGCCGTGTCGGCGCGCTGCGTAAAGATGTCCCAGGGCATCTCGACCGAGGCGGGGCCGCGACGTCCCGACAGCATCTCCTGGAACGCGCGCGCGACGACCGTCGGCGCGTTGGCCGGCGCTTCGATTCTATCAGCCCATTTCACATAGCTGCGCAGGGTCGCGAGCTGGTCCGGCATTTCATGCAGGTGCCCGCGGCCCTTGCCGAGAAAGGCCGTCGGCACCTGGCCGGTGACGCACAGCACCGGCTCGTTGCAGCCGAAGGCGGTGAGGAGCGCAGCGCTCGCATTGAGCACGCCGGGGCCGGGCACCACGCTGAACACGCCGGGCCTGCCGCTCGCGCGCGCATAGCCGAACGCCATGTAGCCGCAGGCCTGCTCGTGCCGCGCGCCGATCACCTTGAGCTGTGCCTGGTGGAAGGCGTCGAACAGCCCATAGACCTGCGCGCCCGGCAGGCCGAACACGGTGTCGACGCCATGCGCGACAAGGCCGCTTACGATCGCTTCGCCGCCGGTGAGGGTGGTCATGGTTGTCTTCCAATCCAGATGTCAGGCTTCGTCGACGACGCCGTTGCGCAACAGGCCGATGCCGTCGGCTTCGACTTCGATGACATCGCCGGGCTTCAGATAGCGCGGCGGATCGAAGCGCGCGCCGGCGCCGGTCGGCGTTCCCGTGACGATGATGTCGCCGGGGACGAGCGTTGCGAACGTCGAGATGTAGTTGATGAGGTAGCGGAACGGGAAGATCAGCCGGCCGGAGCGGTCGTCCTGCCGGAGCTCACCGTTGACGCGCGTGGTCAGACGCACATCGGCAAGCTGGGATTCCTGCGTGTAGGGCACGAGCCACGGGCCGAGGCTGCCGCTGGAATCGAAATTCTTGCCTTGGGTGACGTTGAACTTGGCGTGCCGCAGCCAGTCGCGCACCGAGCCCTCGTTGCAGAGCGTGATCGCCGCGACATGGTCGAGCGCCGCGGCTTCCGGGATGTGCCGGCCGGCCTTGCCGATCACCAGCACGATCTCGCCTTCATAGTCGAGCTGCGCGGATGCGCGTGGGCGCACCAGCGGGGTGTCGTGGCCGACGAAGGAGCGGGGCGAGCGCATGAACATGCTCGGATATTTCGGTGCGTCCTGGCCGTCCTTGTACTCGGCATTGCGGTCGGGATAGTTGACGCCGATGCAGATGATCTTTTCCGGCGCAGGCACGGGCGGCAGCCAGGTGATGTCGGCGATCGCATGATCCGGCGTACGGCCGGCAGCTTCTTCTGCAAAGCTTGCCAGCTTGCCGGCTGCGATCACCTCGCGCAGTGTCGGATAGTCCTTGGCGTGGCGCGCGGAGAGATCGACGATGCCGCCGTCGACGACGGCACCATATTTGGTTGCACCCTGGACGGAATAGGTGGCGAGGCGAGGGGCTGTCATCACTCAGTCCGCCACCAGCACGTCGGCCACGAATTTGGGCTCGCGCACGGCCTGTCCCGTGAACGGCGAGCCCTGCTCGAACCACGAGCGCGGGGCGGGCGCGCCCCACAGCGTCTGCCGGCGCGGATCGCGCAGCGACCAGCGCAGCGGCTCATGGTCGTGATCGCCCGTAAAATAGTCGCTGGTGTAGAGCTCGAGGCGATGGCCGTCGGGGTCGCGGACATAGAGGAAGAACGCGTTCGAGATGCCGTGGCGGCCTGGACCGCGCTCGATGTTCTTCACGAAGCCCGCCGAGGCCATCACGTCGCAGAGATGGATGATGTTCATTGCCGTCGGTGTCCAGTAGGCGAAGTGATGCAGGCGCGGGCCCTTGCCGTTGGTGATGGCGAAGTCGTGGACGTTGCCCTTGCGATGCATCCAGGCGGCGGCGATGCGGCCGTTCGGCCCATCCTCTTCGGCATATTCGGTGAGGCGGAAGCCGAGCCGCGCGTAGAAATCGACGGTGTCCTGCACTTCGGCTGCGAAGACGTTGAAATGATCGAGCCGCTGCGGGTGGCATCCCCTGTAGAGATCGTAGCGCCGGAGCAGATGTGGCCGCTTCTCCATCGATGCGTAGAGCTCGATCTGGAAGCCGAAGGGATCGGTGAATTGCAGCGTGCGACCCTGGAAGGGCTGGTCGACGAAGGCGTGCTTGAGGCCGTTCTCGGCGAGGAACGCCGCCGCCTTGTCGAGATCCTTCTCGTTGCCGACCTTGAAGCCGAGGCGGTTGCAGGCTGGCACGGCGGCCTTTCGCAGTACCAGCGAATGATGCTGATGCTCTTCCGCACCGCGCAGGTACACGACGTTGTCGTCGGCATCCTCGACATGCAGTCCGACGGTGGTCTCGTAAAACTCGCGGCTGAGCTTCAGATCGGTCACGTCGAGCACGGCGTGGCTCGAGCGGATGATGTTGAACGGCGGCTCGAAGACGTGTTGCGGTGCGGGCATTGCGTTTCCCCTCTCTAAGCCAGTCATTCCGGGGCGGTCCGTCAGGACCGAACCCGGAATCTCGAGGTTCCCCGATGCGCAATTGCGCATCTGTGGTTCGACGCTTTGCGTCGCCCCGGAACGACGGTGGTTCTAAATTCCCAGTTTCTGAATCTTGTGCGTGCCCCGCGCGAGCGAGACGTGCTTGGTTTCCATGTAGAAGTCGAACGAATAGTCGCCGCCGTCGCGGCCAATGCCTGAGGCCTTCATGCCGCCGAACGGCGTCGGCAGATGGCGGACGTTCTCCGAGTTCAGCCAGATCATGCCGGCTTCGAGCGCGTCCGCGACGCGTAGCGCGCGGCCCATGTCGTTGGTCCAGACATAGCCGGTGAGGCCATAGCGGATGTCGTTGGCGATCTCGATCGCGTCGGTCTCGTCGCGGAAGGGGAGTACGGTGAGGAACGGGCCGAACACTTCCTCCTGCGCGACACGCATCTTGCTGTGTGCACCGGTCACCAGCGTCGGCTCGACGTAGTGTCCGCCGCCCGGGCCGTCATAGGCCTTGCCGCCGACGGCGATCACCGCGCCGTCCTGCCGCGCGACGTCGAAATAGGAGCAGACCTTTGCGAGGTGTCGCTCGTGGATCAGCGGCCCGATTTCGGTTGCGGGATCGAGGGGATGACCGACCTTGAGTGCCTTCACGCGCGCGGTCAGTTTCTCCACGAACTTCTCCGCGATGTTCTCCTGGATCAACAAACGGCTCGATGACGTGCAACGTTCGCCATTGAGCGAGTAGATCATGAACACGACGGCATCGAGCGCGCGGTCGAGATCGGCATCGTCGAACACGATCACCGGGTTCTTGCCGCCGAGCTCGAAATGCACGCGTTTCAGCGTGGGCGCACCTTGCTTCATGATCGCCGAGCCCGTCGCGCTTTCGCCGACGAAGCCGATCGCCTTGATCGCGGGGTGCTCGGTCAGCGCCTTGCCAGCCTCTTCGCCGAAGCCATGCACGGTGTTGAGCACGCCATCGGGAATGCCGGCCTGCTTGGCAAGCTTGGCGAGGAGATCGGCGGTGACCGGCGACCACTCGGCCGGCTTGTGCACGACGGTGCAGCCGGCCGCGAGCGCTGGGGCGATCTTCCAGGTCGAAAGCATGAACGGCGTGTTCCAGGGCGTGATCACGCCCACGGGGCCGATCGGCACGCGCGTGGAGACGTTCCAATGCTCATCGCTCGGCGTGTTGAGGCCGTCGCGAGCCTCTGCGCATTTGTCGGCGAAGAAGCGGAAATTCTCGGCCGCGCGGATCGCGGCCTTTGCCATGAAGCGATAGGCCTGGCCGGTGTCGATGCATTCGAGCACGGCGATGTCGTCGGCATTGTCCTCGATCGCGTCGGCGACCCGATGCAACAGCTTGCGCCGCATCGCAGGGCCCATGTCGCGCCAGGACTTGAAGACAGTCGCGGCAGCGGTCGCGGCGCGGTCGATATCCTCGGCATTGCCGCGGGCAACGCTCGCGAGCGTGGCGCCATCGACCGGCGACTTCGTCTCGAAGGTCTCGCCCGAGATCGAGGCGACGGTCTTGCCGCCGATCATGTGACCGATGCCGTCGGCCCGGAGCTTCTTCAGCAGCGGCGCCGTGCGCTCGCGGTTGGCCTGGAACACATCGGCTTTCGGCATGGGCTTATCCATGGGCAGCCTCCACTTTCAGGGCGTCGTGGATGTTGTTGCGCTTCCAGCTCGTCTCCTTGTCGTTGATCTGCATGTCGAACGACAGGGCGAACTTCGAGCTCGCGAAGACGGGATCAAGATGCCTGGAGAGCGCCTGGAAGACGTGCTCGCCGGCTTTCTGGCGTGTCGGCAGGTCACGGCCCTCGCCGATGCGCAGTACCATGTCGAGAAAGGCAAGGTCCTTTCGACCGTCTGCGATTGCGTAAGACTCACATCTGATCGCGCGGACCCGGATGCCGCCGAGCGGGAAGATGCCGGTCTCGACCGCCGCCTTGCGTACGACCTCGCACAGCGCGCTCATATCGACGCGGTCGTCGAGGTTGGCCGAATATTCGATCGAGAAATGCGGCATGGCGGTTTCGCTTCCTGTGCTTCTCGTTTGTCAGGCGAAGTAGCAGCTCACCGAGCCGTAGGCGCCATAATCGGCTTGAATTGTGTCGCCCTTGCGGGTCTCGATCGGACGGATGAAGGAGCCAGCGAGCACGACCTGCCCCGGCTCGAGCGCAAGGCCGAGCGGCGCGATCTTGTTGGCGAGCCAGGCAACGGCGGTCGCGGGATGATTGAGCACGCCGGCCGCAAGGCCGGTCTCCTCTAGCTGGCCGTTCTTGAAACAGAGCGCGCCGATCCAGCGCAGGTCAGCCTCCAGCGGGCGGATCGGCCGGCCGCCGAGCACGATGCCGGCATTGGCCGCATTGTCGGCGACGGTGTCGAAGATTTTTCGCGTTGCCTTGGTCTTGGGATCGACACGCTCGATCCGCGTGTCCAGAATTTCCAGCGCGGGCACCACGAAGTCGGTGGCGTTGAGCACGTCGAACATCGAGCAGTCGGGGCCCGAAAGCCGCTTGCTCATGATGAAGGCAAGCTCGGCTTCCACACGGGTGCCGATGAAGCGATCCGTCGGCACCAGCCCGCCATCGGCAAAGAACATGTCATCGAGCAGCACGCCGGAATCCGGCTCGTCGATGCTGAGCGCGCTCTGCATCGCCTTCGAGGTCAGGCCGATCTTGTGGCCTTTGACGATACGCCCCTCAGCGAGCTTGATGTCGACCCACGCCTTCTGAATCGCGTAAGCATCGGCGATGGTGATCGCGGGATAGTCCTGCGAGAGCTGCCTGATTTGCGTGCGCGTCTTCTCCGCCTGGTGCAGACGCCTCGCGCAGCTCAGAATATCGTCGTTGGAAAGCGCCATCTGTGATCTTACAAATCGTGGTGCCGAGAGATACTTAACATGTTAAATGAATTCGTCAAACCCAATTCGGGTTTGCTGCAGTGCAAACATTTTGGGACTTGAGCGCGGGCGTCATGGCGAAGAAGAAACCGACTGATCCTGCGAACGGAAGCGGGCCTGCCGCCCGACAGGTGCCGATGCGCGAGTTCTCGCGCTCGCTGCCGATGTCGTTGTTGAGGGCGCGCGAGGCGGTCATGCGGCAGTTCCGTCCTTCGCTGCGCCAACATGGCCTCACCGAGCAGCAATGGCGCATCCTCCGCGCGCTCGCGGCCATCGGCGCGGTCGAGGTCACGGAACTCGCGCGTACGGCGTTTCTCCTCGGGCCCAGCCTGTCGCGCATCCTGCGCGATCTCGAAGCCCGCCACTTGATCGAGCGGAAGACGGCGAAAGAGGATCAGCGCCGCAGCATGGTGTCGATCTCCGAGAAGGGCGTGAAGCTGATGGCGGTCGTGGCGCCGACATCGGAAGCGATTTACGCCGAGATCACGCGACGCTTTGGCACACGCAAGCTCGCTGATCTTCAGGAGATGCTGGGCGAGCTCGAGCAGAGCCTTGCAGGACTTGGAAGCGCGGACGAGGCAATAGCCGAGGAGTGAAACCAGATATGCGCGCGCAAGCGGCGAGAACCATGGACACGGCCGCTTTTTTTCGCTCAAAGTGCCGCCCAAGCCGATCTGCCCAAAATCGGCGCCGCCACTGATGCCGCATCTCAGCGGTTTCATCCGGCAGGGAACAAGGAAGAGGCAAACAGGCCCGTTATGGTCATCATTCAGGTTCAGAAGCTGATCGACTTCGTCACGGAGGTGTTTTCGCATGCGGAGTCGTCGCCGGAAGAAGCCAGGCGCATCGCGACTTATCTGACGACGGCCAATCTCACCGGCCATGACAGCCACGGCGTGATCCGCGTGCCCGTCTATATCCGCTGGAAGATGACTGGGAATGTGGTGCCGAACCAGAGCGCCGAGGTTGTGCTCGATACGCCCTCGCTCGCGGTGGTCGACGGCAAGTTCGGCTATGGCCAGACGGTTGCGCCGCAAGCGGTGAAGATCGGCATCGAGAAGTGCAAGAAGGCGGGCCTCGCCGCGGTCGCCCTGCGTAATGCCGGCCATATCGGCCGCGTCGGCGACTGGGCCGAGATGGCTGCGGCTGAGGGGCTGGTCTCGGTCTATTTTGTCAACGCTGCCGGCTCGCTTCTGGTCGCGCCGTTCGGCGGCGTTCAGAAGCGGCTGTCGACTGCTCCCTATTGCGTCGGCATTCCGCGCGAGGGCCAGGATCCGATCGTCCTGGACTTTGCGACCTCGATCGTCGCCGAGGGCAAGGTGCTGGTCGCAAGCCGCGGCGGCAAGAAGCTGCCCAAGGGCGCGCTGGTCGATTCCGACGGCAGTTTAAGCGAGGACCCGGTCGTTCTCTATGGGCCGTATACGCCCGACGGCCAGCGCGATCACACCCGGGGGACGGGCGCGATTCGCGCCTTTGGCGAGCACAAGGGCTCGGGCCTTGCGTTCATTTGCGAGCTGCTCGGCGGCGCGCTGACCGGAACCGGCGCCACCTCAGGCGGCCGCCGCTTCGCTAACGGCATGCTTGCGTTCTTTGTCGACCCCAAGGTGATCGACACGTCCGATGTTTTCGACGCCGAAGTGTCGCGCTATATCGACTTCATCCGGGCCACCAAGCCGATGGCCGGCGTCGAGCAGGTCCTGATCCCCGGCGACCCCGAACGGAAGACCCGGGCCGAGCGCACCAGGAACGGCGTGCCCTTGCCGGATGACACCTGGGCGGCGATAGTCGATACCGCCCGCGATGTCGGTGTCAGCGAGGTCAGCATCCAGAGGGCGACGAGCTAGTTCAATTTCGTCATTGCGAGGAGCGCCAGCGACGAAGCAATCCAGAGTGTTGCCGCGGACGGATTCTGGATTGCTTCGCTTCGCTCGCAATGACGGCGAGTAAGACCAACAGGGAAGGAAGGCAACGTGGCGAATAAAGTCAAAGAGATCTGGAAGTCGGGCAAGGCCGTGGTCAATGCGTGGCTCGCGATCCCCTCCGGCTTCTCGGCCGAGGTGATCGCGCAGTGCGGCTTCGACAGCGTCACCGTCGACATGCAGCACGGCGTGCAGGACTATCTGTCGATGGTTCAGTGCTTCCAGGCGATGGACAAGCATCCCGTGACGCCGATGGTGCGTGTGCCCTGGAACGAGCCCGGCATCATCGGCAAGGTGCTCGATGGCGGCGCCTATGGTGTGATCTGCCCGATGATCAATACGCCGCAGGAGGCCAGGAACCTCGTCTCCTATTCCAAATATCCGCCGAAGGGTGTGCGCTCCAACGGGCCGATCCGCGCCGGCATGTATGGCACCGCGGGCACTTACCAGAAGACGGCGAACGACGATACCGTGCTGCTGCCGATGATGGAGACCAGGACCGCGGTCGAGAACATGGAAGCGATCCTCGACGTCGAGGGCATCGACGGCGTCTATATCGGCCCGTCCGACCTAGGCTTCTCCTACGGGCTCGAGCCGAAGCTCGACCGTACCGAGCCGGAGATCCTCGCGATCTACGAGAAGATCATCAAGGAATGCGGCAAGCGCGGCCTCAACGCGGGCATCCATTGCAGCGGCGCGGAAGGTGCCGCGCGCGCGATCAACATGGGCTTCAAGCTGGTGACGCTGTCGAACGAGGTCGGTCTGATGTCGACCTACGCCAAGATGCAGGTGAACCAGACCCGGAAGGATTCCGGCGGCAAGGCTTGATCTCGCGAGTCCCGGACGCGGTGCAGCGCCATAAGCGGGTCGTTGCACCGCAGAGCCGGGACCCAGTTGCCGACGTCATGCGTGGGCCCCGCATCAGCAGCGCACCGCTTGCGCGCTGCGCAGCATCCGGGGCACGATACTTTTGAAGACCAAGGAGAACGATCATGACCCCAGCCCCCGTCATCCGCCTGCATCCCGATGATGGCGTGGTGATCGCGCGTTCCAGTCTGCCACCCGGAACGGTGGTGGCTGACGGCGTGACGACGGTCGACCGCATCCCGTCCGGGCACAAGGTTGCGATCAAGCCGATTGCGGTGGGCGAGCCGGTCAAGCGCTACGGTCAGATCATCGGCTTTGCCACCGCGCCGATTGCGCCCGGCCAGCACGTGCACACGCAGAATTGCGGCATGGGCGATTTTTCCAAGGACTATGCCTATTGCGCCGACGTCAAGCCGACGCCGAATTTCGACCTGCCGGCGACCTTCGAGGGCATCCGCCGCCCCGACGGCCGCATCGCCACGCGCAACTATATCGGCATCCTCACCTCGGTGAATTGCAGTGCGCATGTCGCTGGCCTCGTCGCCGACGTCTTCAAGAAGAATCCTTTCACCGGTGAAAATCCGCTGGCCGAATTCCCCAACGTCGATGGCGTCGTTGCGCTGACCCACAAGACCGGTTGCGGCATGACGCAGAACGAGCCGCTGGCGCTGCTTCGCCGCACGCTCGGCGGCTACGCGCGGCACGTCAATTTCTCGCACGTGATCGTGTTGGGCCTTGGTTGCGAGGTGAACCAGATCGGCGGCTTGATGGAGGAGCAGAAACTCGCCGGGCGCTTGCGCGCGATGGACATCCAGGAGGTCGGCGGCACCCGCAAGACGGTCGAGGCGGGCGTTGCCTTCGTGCGGGAGGCGCTCGCTGACGCCAACAACGTGAAACGTGAAGCGGTACCGGCGAGCGAGCTGACTGTGGCGCTGCAGTGTGGCGGCTCGGACGGCTATTCCGGTGTATCAGCCAATCCCGCGCTCGGCGCGGCCAGCGATCTCATCGTGCGTCACGGTGGCACCGTGATTTTGTCGGAGACGCCGGAGACCTATGGCGCAGAACATCTGCTCACGCGCCGCGCGGTCAGCCGCGAAGTCGGCGAAAAGCTCGTCGATCTCATGCGCTGGTGGGAAGAATATACCGAGCGCGAAGGCGCCGAGATGAACGCCAATCCGAGCCCCGGCAACAAGGCGGGCGGCCTCACCACGATTCTCGAGAAGTCACTCGGCGCGATGGCCAAGGCGGGCACCACCAATCTCGTCGACGTGCTGCGCTATGCAGAGCCGGTGACGAAGAAGGGCTTTGTGTTCATGGACACGCCCGGCTACGACCCGGTTGCCGCGACCGGCCAGGTTGCAGGCGGCGCCAATCTCGTTTGCTTCACGACGGGCCGCGGCAGTGTGTTTGGCTGCAAGCCCGCGCCGTCGATCAAGCTTGCGACCAACACGCCCATGTACAAGCGCATGGAAGAGGACATGGACGTCAATTGCGGCACCATCCTCGAAGGCTCCGAGACGGTCGAGCAATGCGGCCAGCGCATCTTCGATCTCATTCTGAAGACGGCCTCGGGACAGCCGACCAAGAGTGAGAGCTTCGACTTCGGCGGCGCCGAGTTCGCGCCCTGGGTGATCGGCGCGACGATGTGAGAGAGGCGAATAGCGAATAGGGGGTAGGGAATAGAGGATTTACTCGACTATTCGCCATTCGCGACTCGCCATTCGCACGCCTTGTAGGCACGCGCTGCCCGTTGTTAGTGCTTGATCGCGATGACATCAGGTGTTCTGCTTAAAAAAGCTGCTGGAGCACCGCATCCGTGTCGATCTACGTCGCATTACACCACGTCACGCACTACAAGTATGACCGTCCGATCGATCTCGGCCCGCAGACCATCCGCTTGCGGCCGGCGCCGCATACGCGGACGCCGATCCTGAGCTATTCGCTCAAGGTCACCCCGCCCAATCATTTCGTGAACTGGCAGCAGGACCCGCAAGGCAACTGGCTGGCGCGCTACGTCTTTCCGGAAAAGACGACGGAGCTGAGGATCGAGGTCGATTTCACGGCGCAGATGACCGTGGTCAACCCGTTCGACTTCTTCGTCGAGCCCTATGCCGACAGCTTTCCGTTTCAGTACCCCAAGGATCTGAAGACCGAGCTCGCGCCCTATCTCGAGACCATCACGCCCGGTCCGCTGTTTGCCGAATATCTTGCGTCGATCCCGCGCGAGGCCAGCAACACCGTCAACTTCCTGGTCGAGCTCAATCGCAAGCTCCAGGAGCGGGTGCGCTACATCATCCGCATGGAGCCTGGCGTGCAGACGCCGGAGGAAACGCTCGCCTCAGGCGCAGGCTCCTGCCGTGACTCCGCCTGGCTCCTGATCCAGACGCTGCGCCATCTCGGTCTCGCGGCGCGCTTCGTCTCCGGTTACCTCATCCAGATCCGTCCCGACATCGATCCGATCGAGGGACCACCCGAGGTCGAGAAGGATTTCACGGACCTGCACGCCTGGGCCGAGGTCTATCTGCCAGGTGCAGGGTGGATCGGCTTTGACGCCACGTCCGGCATGCTGGCAGGCGAGGGGCACATTCCCGTAGCCGCCACGCCGCATTACCGGTCGGCGGCGCCGATCTCCGGCAGCGCCGGCTTTGCCGAGGTCGAGTTCGCCTTCGACATGAGCGTGAGGCGAATCCGCGAAGCGCCTCGCATCACAAAGCCTTTCTCTGATGAAGCCTGGACGCGCCTCAACGAACTCGGCGAGCAGGTCGACGGCGACCTCGCCGCGCAGGACGTGCGGCTCACCATGGGCGGCGAGCCGACCTTCGTGTCCGTCGACGATCTCGAAGCGCCGGAGTGGAAC
The DNA here is from genome assembly GCF_024199885.1 of Bradyrhizobium sp. CCGUVB23. Classification (NCBI taxonomy): domain Bacteria; kingdom Pseudomonadati; phylum Pseudomonadota; class Alphaproteobacteria; order Hyphomicrobiales; family Nitrobacteraceae; genus Bradyrhizobium; species Bradyrhizobium sp. CCGUVB23. The sequence goes on along the minus strand of NZ_JANADQ010000001.1, from coordinate 86,617 downwards.
ACCGAGGCCGTCGGCCCGACCAAGCGCGCGCTCGCCGACGATCTGATCCGCCGTCTGCGCACGCGCTTTGCGCCGGGCGGTCTGCTGCACTACGGGCAGGGCAAATGGTATCCGGGCGAGAGCCTGCCGCGCTGGGCCTTCGGCTTGTACTGGCGCAAGGACGGCGTGCCGATCTGGAAGAATGCCGACCTGATCGCGAAGGTCGAAACTCCCCGCCGCGCCGAGGTCAGGGACGCCGAGGCCTTCATGGAGGGCACGGCGGCGCGGCTCGGGCTCGATCCCGCCTACATCATGCCGGCCTATGAGGATCCCGCCTATTGGCTGCAGAAGGAAGCCGACCTTCCCGTCAATGTCGATCCCTCCGACTCCAAGCTGTCCGACCCGGAAGCGCGTGCGCGCATGGCGCGGGTGTTCGACCAGGGGCTCGGCACGCCGCGCGGGTTCGTGCTGCCGGTGCAGCGCTGGAATGCGCCGCCGCGCTGGCGCAGCGAACGCTGGGGGCTCCGGCGCAGCCATCTGTTCCTGACGCCGGGCGACTCGCCCTTGGGGCTGCGGCTGCCGATGGGCTCGCTCGGTTACGTCCCGCCCAATCAATATCCCTACGTCATCGAGCAGGACCCGATGGAGGTGCGCAAGCAACTGCCGGTGTTCAGCCGCATGCCGCGGCCGCCGTCGCCGCCGCGGGTGGCGCCTGAATATCTCAATATGACGATCCCAGTGCGCACCGCGATGGCGGTCGAAATCCGTGACGGTGTGCTCTGCGCCTTCATGCCGCCCGTCGAGCGGATCGAGGATTATCTCGAGCTGATCGCCGCGCTCGAAGACACCGCCGAGGAGATGCAGCTTCCGGTCCATGTCGAGGGCTATCCGCCGCCGTTCGATCCGCGTATCGACGTCATCAAGGTGACGCCCGATCCCGGTGTGATCGAGATCAACATCCAGCCGGCGAAGAACTGGCGCGAGGCGGTCGACATCACGTCCGGTCTTTATGAGGACGCTGCGAAGGTGCGGCTCGGTGCCAACCGCTTCCTGGTCGATGGTCGCCACACCGGCACCGGCGGCGGCAATCACATCGTGGTCGGCGGCTCGAGCCCGCAGGACTCGCCGTTCCTGCGCCGGCCCGACCTGTTGAAGAGCCTCGTGCTGTACTGGCAGCGCCACCCGTCGCTGTCCTATTTCTTCTCCGGCCTGTTCATCGGCCCGACCAGCCAGGCGCCGCGCATCGACGAGGCGCGCCATGACAGCATCTACGAGCTCGAGATCGCGCTCTCGCACGTGCCGCCGCCGGGCTACCAGACGCCGCTCTGGCTGGTGGACCGTCTGTTCCGGCACCTGCTCGTCGACATCACCGGCAACACCCACCGCGCCGAGATCTGCATCGACAAGCTCTATTCGCCGGAAGGCCCGACCGGGCGGCTCGGCCTGGTCGAATTCCGCGCGCTCGAAATGCCGCCCGATCCGCGCATGTCGCTGGCCCAGCAGCTCCTGATCCGCGCGCTGATCGCAAAGCTCTGGCGCGAGCCACAAGCCGGCAAGTTCGTACGCTGGGGCACGGCGCTGCATGACCGCTTCATGCTGCCTCACTTCATCTGGGAGGATTTCGTTGACGTACTTTCTGAGTTGAAGCAATCCGGCTATCCCTTTGAGCCGGAATGGTATCTGGCCCAGCTCGAATTCCGTTTCCCTGCCTTCGGCCGGGTCCATCATGGCGGCGTGACGCTGGAATTGCGCCAGGCGCTGGAGCCCTGGCATGTGCTCGGCGAGGAGGGCTCGGCCGGCGGCACCGTGCGCTACGTTGATAGTTCAGTTGAGCGGCTTCAGGTGAAGGCGGAAGGCTTCATCGAAGGCCGCCATGTCGTGACCTGCAACGGCCGCCGCCTGCCGATGACCCCGACCGGTCGCTCGGCGGAAGCCGTGGCCGGCGTCCGCTTCAAGGCCTGGCAGCCAGCCTCCGGCCTGCATCCGACGATACCCGTCCACGCGCCCCTGACGTTCGACCTCATCGATACCTGGAACGGCCGCTCGCTCGGCGGGTGCGTCTATCACGTCGCCCATCCCGGGGGCCGCAACTATGACACCAAGCCGGTCAACACCTACGAGGCCGAGGCGCGGCGGCTTGCGCGCTTCCAGGACCACGGTCATACGCCAGGTCCCAGCCAGCCGCCGCCGGAGGAACGCACAATTGAGTTTCCGCTGACCCTCGACTTGCGCACGCCGCTCCTGCATTGAGTATGGTGATGCTGCAGGGAGTGGTGCATGGGCGAAGGCGCGACCGACGGAGAAGGCCAGGCGGGCAGGCGCCTCAGCCAGCGCCGCGTCGCGCAATGGGTCCGCGACTATAGCCGTCTGCCCGGCATCCCCGACGAATTCCTGGGTCCCGATGGCGCCCCGCGCGCCGTCTGGAGCCGTTTCTTCGACGCCTTTGGTGCGCTGGCGCCCGACGAGATCGAGCGGCGCTTTGCCATGGCCGACCGCCATTTGCGCGAGGCCGGCGTCACCTATCGCGCACCAGGCGACAGCGCCGACCGGCCCTGGTCACTCAGCCACCTGCCGCTCCTGATCGACGAGGCCGACTGGCAGCAGCTCTCGGCCGGCATCAAGCAGCGTGCCCAGCTACTCGAACTCGTGCTGCGTGACATCTATGGCGAGGGCAGGCTGGTCGCCGAGGGTGCGCTCCCTGCCGCCGCGATCGCCGGCAGCCCCGAATATCTGCGGCCCGTCTGCGGCGTGGCGCCGCCCGGCGGGCGGTACCTGTCGATCTACGCCGCCGATGTCGGCCGCGGGCCCGACGGGCGCTGGTGGGTTCTCGGCGACCGCACGCAGGCGCCGTCCGGGGCGGGCTACGCGCTGGAGAACCGCCTCGTGCTGTCGCGTGCCTTCGCCGACCTCTACAAGTCGATGAACGTGCCGCGCGTTGCGCCGTTCTTCGAGGCGTTTCGGGACTCACTTCGCGCCAGCGCCGATCGCGACGAGCCGCGCATCGGCGTGCTGTCGCCCGGCAGCTTCAGCGAGACCTACTTTGAGCACGCGACGCTGGCGCGCTATCTCGGCTTCCTGCTGGTCGAGGGCGACGATCTCGCGGTCAGCGACAACCGCATTCACATCCGCACCGTCGCAGGCCTCAAGCGGCTCGACGTGCTCTTGCGCCGGGTCGATTCCAATTCGCTCGATCCGCTCGAGCTCGATGCGTCCTCGCGGTTGGGTGTGCCCGGGCTGGTCGACGTGTTGCGCAAGGATGGCGTCGTCGTCGCCAACATGCCCGGCTCGGGCGTGCTGGAGGCGAGGGCGTTGCTCGGCTTCCTGCCGGCGTTGAGCCGTCGCCTGCTCGGCGAGGAATTGAAGATGCCGCATATCGCGACCTGGTGGTGCGGCCAGCGCTCGGCGCGCGAGGAGGTTTTGGCACGGCTCGACGAGGTCGCAATCGAGGGCGCCTATCGCCGTGGCGTTCCCGGCTTCCACAGCACGGGACCTGTGCTTGCGAGCGAGCTCGACGCATCCGAGCGCCAGCGCCTGATCGACGCCATCGGCGGGCGCGGCATGGATTATGTCGGCCAGGAGGTGGTGCGGCTGTCGACGATGCCTGTGTGGGAGCAGGGGCAACTCACGCCGCGCCCCTTCGTGCTGCGCGTGTTCGCTGCCGCCACGCCCGACGGCTGGACCATCATGCCCGGCGGCTTCTGCCGGATCGCCGAACAGGCCGACGCGCGCGCCGTCTCGATGGGCGATGGAGCGCGTGCCGCCGACGTCTGGGTCGTTTCGGAGAAGCAGGTCTCGACCGCGACGCTGCTGCCGGCAACCGACAAGGTGCGGATCCGTCGCATCGCGGGCGTGCTGCCGAGTCGTGCGGCGGACAATCTGTTTTGGCTCGGCCGCTATCTCGAACGCGCCGAGGCCACGCTGCGGCTGGTGCGCGCGCTCGGCTCGCCGATGCGCGGGCCCAACAACAAGGGCGCATCGGCCGCGATGCAGTCGGCCGAGCGCATCCAGCGCATCCTCGTCGCCTGGGGCGCGATCTCCCAAGCCTCGCGCACGGCTCCTGGACGGATCGCCGCCGAAGCACTGCAAAGCCCTGACCGTTTCGGCTCTGCGCTGTCGCTGGTGCGGGCCGCGCAACGCACGGCAACCGGCCTGCGTGAGCGCTTGTCGCCCGATGCCTGGCAGGTGATCACCGAGATGGCCGAGCGGCTCGCCTATGAGGTCGAGGACGACGACAGCGTGCTCAGCGCTGCCGAGCTCACCTTGCAGGAGCTCGCGAGCTTCGCCGGCCTTGCGCAGGAGAACATGAATCGCGCTGCCGGCTGGCGTTTCCTCGACATGGGGCGCCGCGCCGAGCGCGCCATCAACACCACGCGCTTCGCGCGACAGTTCGCCTATGACGAGGCGGGCGATGAGGACCTCGACGTGCTACTGACGCTGGTCGATTGCCAGATCACCTATCGCTCGCGCTATCTGCTGGCGCCGGTGCTCGCGCCGGTACGCGATCTCGCGGTGCTCGACACCTACAATCCGCGCTCGGTCGCCTTCCAGGTCGCAAGCCTGAACGAGCACATCGCAGCGCTGCCGAGCCTGAAGGAGTACGGCCTGATCGAGAAGCCGCAACGACTTGCAGTCGCCGTGCAGGCGATGCTCGCCACAGCCGAGGCGGAGAAGCTCGAGGTCAAGTCGCTGTTCTCGCTGGAGCAGGACCTGCTCAACCTCGCGGAGGCGATCGGGCTGCATTACTTCCCGCATGGCCCCAATGCCAGCCGGCCGGAAAAGCTGACGGGGCTGGCGTGATCTACGACATCCGTCACGTCACGACCTATTCCTACGAGAGTCCGGTCAGCTTCGCCCGCTGCACGCTACGGCTGGAGCCGAAGAGCGGCGACGGGCAAGAGCTGATCTCGCACCACGTCGAGATCCGGCCGCGGCCTGCGGACCGCCATGCCAGGCGCGATTTCTTCGGCACGCTGACCGAGAGCGTCGTGATCGAAGTTTCGCATCGCAATTTGCGCATCGATTCCCGCTCCCGCGTGTCGGTGTCGCGAAATCCGCCGCCGCGCGATGCCTTCAGTCCGCCCTGGGAAAGCATCCGTGACATCGCTTTCGAGGCGACGAGCCTCGGGCCATCGTCACCGGTCGGCTACGTGTTTGCGAGCCCTCTGGTGCCGGTGCTGCGTCCCGTCAGCGCCTATGCTGCGATGAGCTTTGCGCCCGGCGGCGGTATCCTCGCCGGCGCCGTCGATCTGATGCATCGTATCCGCAGCGAATTTCGCTACGACCCGAAGGCGACGGTGATCTCGACGCCGCTCAACGAGGTGTTCGACAAACGCCACGGCGTCTGCCAGGACTTTGCCCATGTGATGATCGCCGGGCTTCGCGGGCTCGGGCTGCCGGCGGCCTATGTCAGCGGCTATTTGCGCACCATCCCGCCGCCCGGCCAGCCGCGCCTGCAAGGCGCCGATGCCACGCACGCCTGGGTGTCGCTATGGTGCGGGTCTGAGCTCGGCTGGGTCGGGCTCGATCCGACCAACGATCTCCTGGTCGCCAACGATCACATCGTGCTCGCGGTTGGCCGCGACTTCTCCGACGTCTCGCCGGTCGACGGCATCATCGTCGGCTCGCCGAAGCAGAAGCTCGGCGTCGCCGTGGACGTGCTGCTGGTGGAGTAGGAATTGTCACCAGATGCACCGCTGACCACGGGAAGACCGTCGCGCAACACAAATCTTTTCGCTACGTCTCCATTGGAGATTTGGTCAGCCGGGCCGAGATGGGCTATGCTGCCCCCGGGGCGAGGAGAAACGAGGCGTCAGGAGTTGGCGTGGGAACACCACCGACGACGGGGCTGCATCCATGATCACGTTACCGAGACTGGCTGCCGAATCTCTGGAAAAGCTGCTCGGCTCGTTCATGCGTCGCCGGTACGACGAGTCCTCCGCGAGGACGATCGAGGGCGCGACGCGTACCGCGATGGAATGTATCGGCAACAGCGATGCGCTCTATCACAATATCGAGCATACAATGCTCGTGACACTGGCGGGCCACGCCATCCTGAATGGCCGATATCTCCATACCCACATGGAGGCGGAGGATTTCATCCACGTCCTGATCGCCTGCCTTGCCCATGACATCGGCTATGTGCGCGGCCTGTTCGAGGAGGATGATAAGGATGGCTTCCTGATCGACGCCGCCGGCACCAAGATCGCGCTGCCGCGTGGTTCCTCCGATGCCAGCCTGATGATGTATCACGTCGACCGATCGAAGCTTTACGTGATGCGGCGGCTGCAGCACATTCCGGGGCTCGACCCGGAGCGCATTGCGCGCGCCATCGAAGGCACGCGGTTTCCGGCCCGGGACGGCCAGGACTACGATGCCGACGCCTCGATCCTGCGCGCTGCTGATTTTATCGGCCAGCTCGGCGATCCCAACTACCTGCGCAAGGCCAACGCGCTCTACTATGAATTCGAGGAGGTCGGTATCAACCGCCAGCTCGGCTACGACTCGCCCGCCGACATCGTGCATCGCTATCCGCAATTCTATTGGGACAGCGTCGCTCCGCATATCCAGACCGAGATCGGCTATCTCAACCAGACCGACATCGGCCGGCAGTGGATCGCCAACCTCTACAGCAACGTGTTCCGCGCCGAGCGCGACATTCCGCTGTCGGGACCGCAGAAGTAGGTCGGAGCCTTGTAGCCGCGTAGCCCGCATGAGCGGAGCGACATGCGGGTTGCTCGCTCCGCGGTCCCGGATATCGCTACGCTCATCCGGGCTACAATATCGTTTTTTTGCAAGAGGGTTGTCGCAAGAATGCAACCGAAAACAGTGACCGCCGGCGTTCTCGAAATCGCCTATCTCGAATTCGGCGCGCCGGATGGCTGGCCCTGCATCATGAGCCATGGTTTTCCCTACGACGTCCACGCCTATGCGGAGACCGCGCCGCTGATCGCGCAATCCGGTGCGCGGGTGCTGGTGCCGTCGCTGCGCGGATACGGCGGGACGCGGTTTTTGTCCGACAAGACGTTGCGCTCGGGCGAGCAGGCGGCGCTCGGCGCTGACCTCCTGGCGTTCATGGATGCTCTGAAGATCGAGCGCGCAATGGTCGGCGGTTATGACTGGGGCGGGCGCGCGGCCTGCGTGGTCTCGGCGCTCCATCCGGAGCGCGTGGTCGGGCTCGTCTCCGGTAATTCCTACAACATCCAGAACATCGCGCGATCGATGGAGCCGGCTTCGCCGCCGGAGGAAGCCGCGCTCTGGTATCAATATCTCTTTCACAACGAACGCGGCCGGCGCGCGCTGGAGCGCAACCGGCGCGGCTTTGCCCGCCAGCTCTGGTCGATGTGGTCGCCGACCTGGGCGTTCGATGATGCGACGTTCGACCGAAGCGCAGCTGCCTTCGACAATCCGGACTTCGTCGACGTCGTGATCCACTCCTACCGGCATCGCTATGCGCTGGTCGAGGGCGATCCCGCCTATGCGGAAATCGAGGTACAGCTTGCCATGCAGCCGCCGATCCGCGTGCCGACGATCGCGATCGACGGCGATCACGACGGCGTCATTCGTGGCACCGCCCATCACGCGCACAAGTTCGAGGGCTCTTTCGAACGGCGCGTGTTCAACGGGGCAGGTCACAACCTGCCGCAGGAGCGGCCCGCCGAATGGGCGCAGGCCGTGCTCGACCTGCGCAAGGCCGCAAACAGGTAAGCCTGGTTCCGAGCCGCTCTGATTTTTCCCCTATCCCCGGAACCTTTTTCCGTTGGCGCCGTCCAAGCCTTGGTACCGCGACGCAATTGCCAGCGGCTAGTCAGGGGGAGGAGTTCATATGGAAAGACAAGCGCGACGGCTGGAACGCGTTGCACTCGCGCAAGCGCCGGCAGAGGTCCCGAGCCAGGCGGAGGTCGAGGACGCCGTCCGTACCATGATCCGCTGGGCGGGCGATGATCCCGCACGTGACGGCCTGCGCGAGACGCCGGACCGGGTGGCGCGTGCGTTTCGGGAATACTTTGCCGGCTACGAGCAGGACCTGACCGAAATCCTGCAAAAGACTTTTGAGGAGATCGAGGGCTATGACGAGATGATCGTGCTGCGCGGCGTTCGCTTCGAGAGCCATTGCGAGCACCACATGGCGCCGATCGTCGGACGTGCCTGGGTCGCCTATATTCCGCAGGGGCGCGTCGTCGGCATTTCCAAGCTCGCGCGGGTGGTCGACATCTACGCCAGGCGCCTCCAGATCCAGGAAAAGATGACGGCGCAGATCGCCAACTCGATCAATGACGTGCTGAGGCCGCAAGGCGTCGGCGTGATTATCAAGGCCACGCATCATTGCATGACCACGCGCGGCGCGCACAAACCGGGCACCGATCTCGTCACCAGTCGCATGCTCGGCGTGTTTCGCGATAACGCGTTGACGCGGCAGGAGCTGCTGGGCCTCGCCAACTCGGACGATTGAGACGCAAAGCCACGGGAGACGGCGCATGAGCGATGAGAAGAAGCCGAGTGGACCCGATCTAGCCAAGGGCGTGAACCTCGCCGATTTCAACAACGGAAAGCTGCTCGGCCATGTCGGTGGCGAAGACGTTCTCCTGGTGCAGCTCGGCGCCGAGGTCGTGGCGATCGAACCGGCTTGCACGCACTATCATGGTCCGCTCGCCGAGGGGCTCGTGGTCGACGACACCATCCGATGCCCCTGGCATCACGCCTGCTTCTCGCTGCGCACCGGCGAGGCGGTCGCAGCGCCGGCGCTGAATGCGCTGGCGGTCTGGGAGGTCGAACGCGAGAAGGACGAGATCATCGTGCGTCGCAAGCGAGAGGCGCCACCACAGGCCGCGCCGCATCGCTCCGCGCCGACGCCGGACCGGTTTGTCATCGTCGGTGGCGGCGCGGCGGGATTTGCAGCGGCCGAAATGCTTCGCCGCGAGGGCTTTGCCGGCAGCATCACCGTGCTCAGCAACGACAGTGCCTTGCCGGTCGACCGGCCGAACCTGTCGAAGGACTATCTGGCTGGCAATGCGCCGGAAGATTGGCTGCCGCTCCGGCCAGAGGATTATTACGCGGACGCAGGCATCGAGCTCAGGCTCGACACTTCCGTCGCCGCGCTCGATCCGAAACAACGTCATGTGACGTTGGGCAACGGCGACAAGGTGCCGTTCGACCGGCTGCTGCTGGCGACCGGCGCCGAGCCCGTGAAGCTACAGATTCCTGGTGCCGACCAGCCGCATGTCCACACCCTGCGATCGGTCGCCGACAGCCGTGCCATCATCACGGCAGCGGGCAGCGCCAAACGCGCGCTGGTGATCGGGGCGAGCTTCATTGGCCTCGAGGTCGCCGCCTCCTTGCGGGCGCGCAAGCTCGAGGTTCACGTCGTCGCACCGGAGGAACGGCCGATGGAGCGCATCCTGGGAGCCGAGATGGGCGATTTCGTCCGTGCTCTTCATGAAGAGAACGGCGTCCATTTCCACCTCAGGGACACCGTGGAGAAACTCGATGGCCGCCGCGCGCACCTGAAAAGTGGCGGCGTGATCGAGGCGGACCTCGTGGTGGTCGGCATCGGTGTCAAGCCGCGCCTCGAACTGGCCGAGCGGGCCGGGCTTGCGATCGATCGCGGCGTGACGGTCGATGCTTACCTCGAAACCAGCGCGCCCGGCATCTTTGCGGCCGGCGACATCGCGCGCTGGCCGGACCCGCATTCTCGGACCAACATTCGCGTCGAGCACTGGGTGGTTGCCGAGCGGCAGGGGCAGACCGCGGCGCGAAACATGCTCGACCGGCGCGAACGCTACGACGCCGTGCCGTTCTTCTGGAGCCAGCACTATGACGTGCCGATCAATTATGTCGGCCACGCCGAAGGCTGGGAAGACATCAAGGTCGACGGCAGCATCCCGGGCAAGGACTGCCTGCTCCGGTACCGGAACGGCGGCCGTGTGCTCGCGGTCGCGTCAATTTATCGCGATCTCGACAGTCTGAAGGCCGAGCTTGAGATGGAGCGGTCGCGCGCCTGAAGCGCGCCTTGGCGGCCTTGACCTGTATCAACGGTGGCGCCTGCGGCGGCTGCTCTTCTGGCTGTCGCCCCCGCCGGGCTCATGCTATCCTGACGTGTGCCGTGGGGGCTCGCATGTAGGAGTGGCCGTCATGACAACTGCTTCGGATATGTCTCACAGACTAGGCTTGGGCTCCGGCATCGCGGCGTTGCGCCCGAAATGGGGCTGGATCGTCGCGCTCGGCGTCGTCTACGTCATTGCCGGCTTCATTGCGCTCGGCAGCGTGGTGATCGCGACGGTCGCGAGCGTGCTGGTGGTCGGCGTTATGATGATCGTGGCTGGCGTGACCGAGGTGATCGGCGCTTTCCAGATGAAGAGCTGGGGCAAGTTCCTGATCTGGGCGCTGCTCGGCGTTCTCTACGTCATCGCGGGCTTTTTGACCTTCGAGAACCCGCTGTTTGCTGCGGTGCTGCTGACCCTGTTCCTCGGTGCCTCGCTGATCGCTTCCGGCGTCGTCAGGCTGTTTCTTGCCTTCAGCATGAAGCGGGAGAGCCCCTGGATCTGGGTCGCGCTCTCGGCCGTCATCACGCTGTTGCTCGGCCTGTTGATCCTGGCTCGCTGGCCGGTCAACAGCGTCTACATCCTCGGCCTGTTCCTCGGCATCGACCTGATCTTTGCCGGCGCGGGCTGGCTGAGCCTCGGCTTCAGCCTGCGGCGCGGCACTTAAGGCGCGCGAGGAAGGGCTGATTTTCAAGTCGCGGTTGACCGCGCGATCCTGCGCGCGGCCGAAGGGGAGTGCTTCATGCGTTGGGTCTATCTCGCCATCATCATCCTGTTCGCGGTCGCGATCGTGGTGTTCGCCGCGCAGAATTTCGAGACCGTGAAGGTCTCGTTCTTCAGGGTGAACCTCAGCCTGCCGCTCGCGGTGCTCACCGTCGTCGTCTATCTGCTAGGCGCGGTGACCGGCGGAAGTCTGTTCGCGCTGCTGCGACGCTCCTACAAGGGCTCCTGGCGCAGCGTCGAATGATGCGGGGAGCTAGCTCGCCTTGGCGATGTGGCGCTCGGCCGGGCCCGAGCGCAAATTCTGGAAGAATTTTTCCACCTCGCGCGACAGGGTTTCGGCCGTTGCGGTCAGGCTGCCTGCCGCGGTCAGCACGGAGGTTGCCGCGGTGTCGGTCTCGCCGATGGCGTCGCGCAGCGAGGTGATGTTGGCGACCAGGGTCTCGTTGCCTTGCGCAGCGGATTGCGCGTTGGCGGAGATTTCGCGGGTCGCGGAGTCCTGCTGGCCGATGGCGCCTGCGATGGCCGAGGTGACGTCGTTGATCTCGCGCACAGCGCCGCCGATCTCGCGCACGGCCTCGACCGCGTTGCGGGTCGAGAACTGGATCATGCCGACGTTCTCGCTGATCTCCGCGGTCGCCTTCGCCGTCTGCCCCGCGAGCGCCTTGACCTCATGGGCGACGACGGCAAAGCAACGGCCGGCGTCGCCGGCGCGCGCCGCCTCGATGGTGGCGTTGAGCGCGAGGAGGTTGGTCTGCTCGGCGATCGCCTGGATCAGATTGAGCACGCCGTCGATGCGCTGTGTGGCGGCTGCCAGGCTCTCGATCTCGGAGATCGATTTCTCGGTGCGCTGGCCGGTCTGCTCGACGGCGCTCGCCGATTGCCGCACCTGACGGCCGATCTCCTCGACGGATGCCGACAGCTCTTCCGCCGCACCCGCCACCGCCGTGACGTTGTGCGAGGCCTGCTCGGTGGCGCTCGCCGCCGTACCGGCGCGCGTGTTGGCATCTGCCGTGACGCGGGTGATGGTCTGCGCGGTCTCGCGCATCGCCGACGCGTTGTCGGCGAGGCCCCGCATGACCATGCCGATTGCTTCGCGGAAGGCCTCGACCGAGGTCTCGATGTGGCGAGCGCGCTCGTCGCGCGCCGCGGAGTCCTGGGAGACCTGCGAGGCGAGGTTGCGATTGCGGTCCATCGCCTCCTGAAAAAGCCGGATCGCGCGCGCCAGCGCGCCGATCTCGTCGGCACGCTCGGTATGCGGCACCACGACATTCTCTTCGCCGTCGGCGACCCGCTTGATGGTCGCGGTAATCGCCGAGAGCGGACGGGCGATCGAGCGCGCGATGATGACGATGCCGATGACGACGAGCGCCAGCGCGACGCCGCCGAGGCACGTCAGCACGAAGGAGAGCGTGCGATTGGTCTCGGTCTCCTGCGCAATCTGCTTGGCGCGCTGGGCGTAGACCTTGGACAGCGCCTCGAGATCCTTGTTCAACGCCAACCGCACGCTGCGATTGGCGTCGTTGTCGCCCCATTCGCGGCCAGCAGCCGGACCGATCTCATAGGCGCGGCGAACCAGTTCTTTCCGGAAGTCGATGAACTGCTCGATGCGCTTCTTGAACGTTGCGAACTGCTCGGCGTCGTCGGTCCTGACGATGGCTTCCCAGCCCTTCACCACGCCGAGGATCTCGTCGTTGAACTTGAGCAGGCCGTCCCCGAACTTCTTCACGGCCTTTGGATCCGTCGACATGTAGACGCCGCGGGATTCCATCACCACGGCGTAAACCAGCGAGTTGACACGCTCGACGTTGAGCGCTGCCGCGTTCGCGGTCTCGATCGCAGCCGTGAGCTCGGCACCGCGGCGGCTGTTGTAGTCCGACAGCACCGCGATCCCTGCGGTGAGCAGCGCAAACAGCGCGAAAATCGAATAGAGCCTGGTAGCAAGGGTGAAACGGCCTGCCAGGCCGGCGGCATTCCCAGTGCGGTCAGTTGTCATGGCTTCCAGCGATCCGAATGGCCTTTACGTGCGATCGGTGAGCACGAACGGTAAAATTGATACAAAACTATGCAGAATGAAGGTGGACGCGCCGTTAACGCGCCCGGGTTGCGTGTCCGTCCTTTGTCTTAGAAAATACAAGGGATATCAGTCTGTTGGAGACGCTGTCGGTTTTGGGCAATGCGCGTCCGGGGATAGGCTGACATGCTGCAAAGATCGGCATGCACGGCTGCCGCCAGGCACGTATTCCTCGGAGCTGGGTTAGGTCTGCATCGGCCATTGGCCGACTGACGCCGGAGGGGCTTTTGGTCTACCGCCACACCATCGATGCCACGACCTATGTTTTCGCCGATCTGCGCGACCTCCTGGCCAAGGCGACCCCGCCGCGCTCCGGTGACCGGCTGGCCGGGATCGCGGCTGCCAGCGCCGAAGAGATGATCGCGGCGCGGATGGCGCTCGCCGACGTTCCGCTTGGCCAATTCCTCCAGGAGATGGTGATCCCGTATGAGGCCGACGAGGTGACGCGCCTCGTCATCGACACCCACGATGCAAGGGCCTTCGCGCCGGTGGCCGCGCTTACCGTCGGCGGCTTCCGCGACTGGCTGCTGTCGGACGCCGCGACGACGGAAGGTTTGCGAATGCTGGCCCACGGCATCACTCCGGAGATGGCGGCCGCGGTGTCGAAGCTCATGCGCAACCAGGATCTGATCCTGGCGGCGCGCAAATGTGAGGTGATCACATCGTTCCGCAACACCATCGGGCTGAAGGGGCGGATGAGCACGCGGCTCCAGCCCAACCATCCCTTCGACGACGCCAAGGGCATCACCGCCTCGATCCTTGACGGCATTCTGCTCGGCGCGGGCGATGCCTGCATCGGAATCAACCCGGCGAGCGACGACCCCGCGACCATCGGCCAGTTGCTGGGGCTGCTCGACGAGATCATCTCGCGGCTCAACATCCCGACCCAGAGCTGCGTGCTCACCCATGTGACGACGACGCTGTCGCTGATCGGGCAGGGCGTGCCGGTCGACCTGGTGTTCCAGTCGGTCGCCGGGACCGAGGCCGCCAACCGCAGCTTCGGCATCGATCTCACTTTGCTCGGCGAAGCCCACGAGGCCGGGCGGTCGCTGAGGCGCGGCACGGTCGGGCAGAACGTGATGTATTTCGAGACCGGCCAGGGCTCGGCGTTGTCGGCCAATGCCCATCACGGCGTCGACCAGCAGACCTGCGAGGCGCGGGCCTATGCGGTCGCCCGCTCGTATCAGCCCCTGCTGGTCAACAGCGTGGTCGGCTTCATTGGCCCGGAATATCTCTATGACGGCAAGGAGATCATCCGCGCCGGGCTCGAGGATCATTTCTGCGGCAAGCTGCTCGGCCTGCCGCTCGGGGTCGACATCTGCTACACCAACCATGCCGAAGCGGACCAGGACGACATGGACAATCTCCTGACGCTGCTGGCTGCCGCCGGCGTCACCTTCATCATGGGGGTGCCGGGCGCCGACGACGTCATGCTGAACTATCAGTCGACCTCCTTCCATGACGCGCTTTACGTCCGCGACGTCTTCGGCCTGCACCGCGCGCCGGAGTTCGACGACTGGCTGGCGAAGAGCGGGATTGCGGGTGCCGATTTCCGACTTGCTCGTGATGCGGGGCTGCTACCCGATTTTGCCTCACGCCTGATTGCTTGAAGCCGGCCCGAATTTCGCATGATCACGGACAATCAGCGTGAACCGGGGAAACCATTGCGGCGTCTCATGAATTAGGCCCATGCCACAATATTGAGGAATTTCGGGCCCAGCGTTACGTTATGTGTCTCTATGTCTGTTCTGCACGGTTTGTAGAAGGTCGTTGGGGGAAGTTCGATGCGCGCTGAAAGCAACGGAACGGTCCGGCACATTCTCTGCGTCTTTCCGCGCTACACATCGTCTTTCGGCACATTCGAGCACGCCTATCCCCTGACCGATGGCGTCAAGGCCTTCATGCCGCCGCAGGGGCTGCTGCTGATCTCCGCCTATCTGCCCAGGGAGTGGCAGGTGAAGTTCGTCGACGAGAACCTCCGTCCGGCGACGAAGGAGGAGTTCGAATGGGCGGAGGCGGTCTTCGTCAGCGGCATGCACATCCAGCGCCAGCAGATGAACGACATCTGCCGCCGCGCCCATGAGCACGATCTGCCGGTTGCGCTCGGCGGCCCTTCGGTCAGCGCCTGCCCGGATTACTATCCGTCCTTCGACTATCTCCATGTCGGCGAGCTCGGCGACGCCACCAATGAGCTGATCGCGATCCTGTCGCGCGACATCGCGCGCCCGGCGCAGCAGGTGGTGCTGACGACCAACGACCGCGTGCCGATGACCGAGTTTCCGATCCCCGCCTACGAGCTTGCGGAGGTGAAGAAATACTTCCTCGGCAGCATCCAGTATTCCAGCGGCTGTCCCTATCAGTGCGAGTTCTGCGACATCCCCGGCCTCTACGGGCGCAACCCGCGCATCAAGACGCCGCAGCAGATCATCGCCGAACTCAACCGCCTGCGCGAATGCGGCATGACCGACACGGTCTATTTCGTGGACGACAATTTCATCGGCAACCGCAAGGCGGCGATGGACCTGTTGCCGCATCTGATCGAGTGGCAGAAGAAGACCGGCTATGTGATGCGGCTCGCCTGCGAGGCGACGCTCAACATCGCCAAGCGCCCGGAAATCCTCGAGAAGATGCGCGAGGCCTATTTCATCACCATCTTCTGCGGCATCGAGACGCCCGATCCCGACGCGTTGCACGCGATGCAGAAGGACCACAACATGATGGTCCCGATCCTTGAGGGCGTGCGTACCATCAACTCCTACGGCATGGAGGTGGTGTCCGGCATCATCATGGGGCTCGACACCGACAAGCCGAACACGTCGGATGCGCTGCTTTCGTTCGTCGAGGAATCCCGCATTCCGCTGCTCACGATCAACCTGCTCCAGGCGCTGCCGAAGACGCCGCTGTGGGACCGGCTCGAGCGTGAGGGCCGGTTGATCAACGATGAAGGCCGCGATTCCAACGTCAACTTCCTGTTGCCCTATGACGATGTCGTGGCGTCCTGGAAGTTCTGCATGGAGCGGGCCTACGCGCCCGAGAAGGTCTATGCGCGCTATCAGCACCAGTGTGACTACACCTATGCCAACCGCATCAAGGTGCCGGTGCCTGCGGAGATGAAGACCTGGCCCAACATCAGGCGCGGTCTCGTCATGTTGCGCAACATCTTCTGGAAGGTCGGCGTGCTCGGCGACTACAAACGCGTGTTCTGGAAGTTTGCGCTGGGCCGGATCAGGCGCGGCGATCTCGAAGGCCTGATCGGGTGCACCATGATCGCGCACCATCTCATCACCTTTGCGCGCGCGGCATCGAGCGGCCAGCAGAACGCGTCGAACTACTCGCTGCGGCTGCGCGAGGCGTCCGTTCCCGCTGAATGATGCGACATGTCTAGCCCTGCCGTTCCGAGCCGCCCGACCCTGGACCTGCGGACGTTGACGCCCGCGCGCGTGGCGCTCGGGCGCAGCGGGGCGAGCCTGCCGACCAAGCCGCTGCTCGACTTCACGCTCGATCACGCGCGCGCCCGCGACGCCGTGCATGCCGTCTTCGATGTCGAGCGGATGATCGCCGAACTCGCCGAGTTCGGCGTTCCCGCTGTTGCGACGAGGAGCCGCGCCGCCGATCGCGGCGACTATCTGCGGCGGCCGGATCTCGGACGCCAGCTCGAGCCGACATGCGCCGAGCATCTCGCGTCGCGCGCCGCGGATCCCGGCCGGCTTGTAATCGTGATCGGCGACGGATTGTCGCCGACGGCGGTGCATGCGCACGCGATTGGGTTGTTGCGCGCGCTGCTGCCGGACCTCGCCGATACGCCGCCTGTCGCAGTTGACCACATCGTTGTCGCCTCAGGCGCACGTGTGGCGCTGGGCGACGAAATCGGCGCCATTCTCGGCGCAGCCATGGTCGTGATGCTGATTGGCGAGCGGCCGGGCCTGTCGGCCCCCGACAGTCTCGGGGCCTATCTGACCTTTGCGCCAAAACCCGGCCGTACCGATGCCGAGCGCAATTGCGTCTCCAACATCCATCGGGCTGGGCTCAGTTGTGACGAGGCGGCCTTCAAGATCGCCTGGCTGGTCCGCGCAGGCCTGTCGCGGGACGTGACCGGCGTGGCGCTGAAGGACGAGAGCGGCGATCTGCCGGCGCGAATCGGCACAGCGCTGCCAGAATGAGCCATCAAGGGCCGAAATTGCCGCATCTTGATCGATTTTGTTGCCCAGCGCGCGCTTGCGAGGGGGCGTGCCGACCTGCTAAACCCCTCGCGGCGATTTCCCGCGCTTTTTCAAAGGGCAAGCCTCCCATCTGTGTGGCGTTTTCCAGCCGATATGCGGGGCGCATAAGCTCACCAACCGAGCCGATTTAGGAACTGGACAAGGCATGCTCGAAAAGCACAGCGAGAGTGAGGTTCATGTCGACAAGGTCGAGCAGGGACCTTCGTCCTCCATCGCTTTTGGACTTGAACGCATCGGGCTGATTGCCGTCCGCGCGCCGGTCCTGTCCTGCCTGATCCTGATCGCACTGATCGTCGGTGCCGTCTTCGGCATCGAGCGGATCAAGATCGACGATTCGCTGTCGCAGCTGTTCCGCTCCAACACGCGGGAATTCCGCCAGTACGAAGAGGTGACGAAGAAGTTCCCGGCCGAGGAGTTCGACGTCCTCGTCGTGGTCGAGGGCAAGACCTTGCTGGCGCGCAACAACCTCGAGAAACTGCGTGACTTCGTCACCGACATGCAGCTGGTCGAGGGCACGCGCGGCCTGGTCTCGCTGTTCTCGGCACGCCAGGCGCCGGCGCCGGGCAAGCTGCCGGCGGCGCTGTTCCCGGCCGAGCTGCCCGAGGGCGCGGCCTATGACCAGTTCATCGAGACCGTCAAAAACAACGAGATCATCCGCGGCAAGCTCTTGTCCGAGGACGGCACGCTCGCGCTGATCGTGCTCTCGCTCGATCCCGAAGTGGTCGCCTCCAGCAAGCTGACCAAGACCGTCGGCGACATCCGCGCGCTGATGAAGGAGGATCTCGGCGACACCGGCCTCAGCGTGCAGCTTTCTGGCGTGCCGGTGATGCAGCTCGAAATCCGCAACGCGGTCGAGCGCGACGGCCTCACCTACAACATCCTCGGCATTCTCGCCGGCTGCATCATCGCGATCATCTTCTTCCGCAAGATCTCGTTCATGGTGGTGGCGGCATTCCCGCCGATGATCGCGATCCTGATCGCGCTCGGCGCGCTCGGCTGGGCCAACTTCAATCTCAACATGTTCCTGAACGTGATGACGCCGCTCATCATGGTCATCAGCTTCTCGGACTCGATGCAGCTCACCTTCGCCGCGCGCGACCGGCTGATCGCGGGCCAGGACAAGTTCACCGCGTTCAAGAACGCGGTGCTGGTGGTGGGCCCGGCCTGCGTGCTGACGCACGGCACCGCCGGCATTTCCTTCATCGCGCTGCAGTTCTCCGACTCCGACCTGATCCGCAAGTTCGGCGAGGCCGGCCTTGCCGCCACCATCATCGCGCTGGTCACGGTGCTGTCGCTGGTGCCGGTGTTCGGCGTTCTCTTCGTGCGCAACGAGAAGATCTTTGCGGTCAAGTTCCAGAGCGCTGATGCCGGTGTGCAGGCGCTGCGCAATTTCTGCTACTGGATCGCGGTGCGCATGGTCGGCCGGCCCGGCCTGTTCAGCCTGATTGCGCTGCTGTTCGTCGCCAGCCTCGGCGTCATCTACGCCAATCTGCAGCCGCGCTACCGGCTCGCCGACCAGGTGCCGGACAAGCGCCAGGCGGTTGCCGCCAGCAACCGGCTCGACGCCAAGCTGACCGGCGCCAACCCGGTCAACGTGCTGATCACGTTCCCCAAGGGTGAATCGCTCTATTCGCCGGAGACGCTGCAAACCATCGCGGATGTGCACGCGACCGTCGAGAAGGCGGCGGGTGTCGGCAACGTCTGGTCGCTGGAGACGCTCCGCCGATGGCTGGCGGAAAAGGCCGGCAGCGACGATGTCGCGACCCTGAAGGAATACGTCAACGTCATCCCCGAGCATCTGGTGCGGCGTTTCATCGACGCCGAGCAGGATGCGGTGGTCGTGGCCGGCCGCGTGCCGGACAAGGACTCCAGCCAGCTCTTGCCGATCGTCGACAAGCTCGATGCCGAGCTCGACGCCGTCCGCAAGAAGCATCCCGGCTACGAGGTCGCCGTCACGGGTCTCGCCGCCATCGCCGCGCGCAACTCGGCCGGTATGATCGAGAAGCTGAACCGCGGCCTCACCGTCGAATTCGCGCTGGTCGCGATCTTCATTGGTCTCGCCTTCCGCTCCTGGGTGGTGATGTTCGCCTGCATCCTGCCGGGCATCTTCCCGGTCGTGATGTCCGGAACGGTGCTGTGGGCGATGGGCGAGGGGCTGCAATTCGCCAGCGTCGTCGCGCTCACCGTCTCATTCGGCCTTGGCCTCTCCGCAACCATCCACTTCCTCAACCGCTTGCGATTGGAGAGCAAGCCGGGCGTCGGTTCGGCGCTCGCGGTGGAGCGCGCGACCGTGCTGGTCGGCCCGGCGCTGATCCTGACCACGGTGGTGCTGGCCTGCGGCCTCGTCGTCACCGTGTTCTCGGACCTGCCGTCGCTGCGGCTATTCGGCTGGCTCAGCGCCTTCTCGATGGTTGCAGCGCTCGTTGCCGACCTCTTCATCCTGCGCCCGACGGCGATGTGGCTGATCAACCTGCACGAGAAGCTGCAAGGGCCGGACAAGCGCGCGATCTGAGCGAGACGGCTCATGCCGCCTCTTGCTCACGCCTCGATACGGACGATCCCGTACGGATCGAACTTGAAGTCGTCCTCGCGGTATTTCGTCTCGTGTGAGACTGCGAGCTTGCGCGCCTTGAGCGTCGCCTCGATGCCGCGTTCGGCCATCTCGTTGGCGATCTCCTCCATGATCATCACGGTGCCCCAATCGCCGTCGCCGGCTCTGGCGACATAGACCTCGAGCAGGCCGACGAGGTGGTAACCGACCGTCTCGTTGTAGCGCTCGCCGCTGAGCGGGCGCTTGGCAAAGGCGAGGCGGCACGCTTTGGCCAAGGCGGGAGTCACGGCAAGACCCTGGCCGGTTGTCGCGCCCTTGCGTGCCTGATCAGCCAGGTTTCGCCAACGCTCGAGGCCATGCGCGACCCCCGCGCTCTCGCCCTTCACGGCCGTTGCGCCCGCTTCGATCATCTCCTCGACGATGCGCAGGGCCGCCGCCGAATAGGCAACCGCTTCTGCTGATCCATCGGAGGACTCAGCAGGTAGAGCACCGACTTGTGGTTGACCACGGCCTGCTCATCGGCGGCCGTCCAGGCCAGCGGAAACACGCGATCCCAGCAGACAGAAAACGACCGTGGCATATGCGGATCGGGCTTGGCTTGCGAATAGGTGCGGTCGATCTCGAAGCCGAAATCCTCGATCGTCTTCACGACGTCCCTCGGCGGATGCAGCAGGCTTTCGTCCTGGCCGAGAAAGCAGAGCACGTGACGCGGCTTGACTGCGGGCGCTTGCATTTCCGTCACCGGCGCATCACCCGCGAAGGCGGCATGCGGGGCGAGGAAGCCGACCGCCTTGAGCAGGGTTCTGCGAATAGGGTCCATGTCATGAAAAACCCCCGGCTCGCGAGAACCAGGGGCCATGTTGTCCAGTCAACGGGTGAGGGAAGCGCTTCAGCTCTTCACCATGGTGATGTTGACGCCGCGGATCTCGCCCTTGGAGCTGATCTGCACCGTTTGCTTGTTGCCGTTGGTGCGCAGCGTCAGGTTAGCGGCAAAACCGTTGGCCTCGACGAACACGTCGATCTGGCCGCCGCCGGCGGTGCCCTGCAGATTGCCGAAGATGTTGCGGCTGGCTTCGCTCCAATTGCCCGAAATGCGGTCGCCCTGGCTCGTCACGTCGCTGGTGAGGTCGAACTTGTAGCTATCGCTAGCACAGTGCAGCGCCTGCTTCAGGCCGAGACCGCTGGCCGCGACCTTGTAGTCCGCCTTGCAGCGGATGCGCTCGGTCGAGCCGTCGGACAGCGCCACGGTGCCGGTGCCCGACCACGCGCCGTCAAAGCCGGCAAAGGGTCCGGACGACTGAGCATGGCTCGCCGAAACCGAGAAGAGCAGCGCGGCGCCAATGCCTGCCGCCTTGATCGCCAGTCCAGACCGTCCAAAGAATTTCATGTTCGAATATCCCGTTTTTTGAATGACGTTCGCTCCTAACAGAACGTCTCGCCGCATCGAAGGTTTAGTGTCCCCATCTGCTGGCAGGTTCAAACCATAACCCTGCGAGGTGTCAGGACGGCGAACGATTGCGGCCGTTTTCGCCGTTCCGCGCAGGGTTTCAGCTGTGCCTTTTCGATGACGTGCGCAAGGGCTTGCGATGCATGTCTGCAACAGGTCCATGGCAAAACACCGCCTGCCTAAATAATCTCATAGTATCAATCCCTTAGATCTGCCAATGAAGGCCGTGCGAAGGCGCGATCTGGTGGATTTGGTGCCAATTTGGCCGCATTTACCAGTGCTTGTGCTGTCTCCACTGCTGCGCGCTCCGCGGCAACGCCATCAGAACAATCCGTTCCGGTCGTCCGCCCTGTGCTGTCCGGGAACGGAGAGATTCTGCCGCCAGAATGAAGGACTACAATGCGTAAATATCTCCTCGCTCTCACCCTGCTGTCGGCATCCCTTTCGACCGCGGCGTTCGCCCAGCAGCCCCAGCAGGGGCGCGGCACCGCCGAAGAGCAGAAGGCCTGCACGCGCGACGTGCAGAAATTCTGCCGTCCGGTCATCGATCAGGGCGATTTCACGATTCTGGCCTGCTTGAAGGAGAATCGGGCCAAGATCTCGCAGGCTTGCGATCAGGTCCTGAAGACCCACAACCAGTAAGCTTTCGCGGGGCCCGTGGAGCGTTCACGGGCCCGCCTTTGCGGCGGCCTCGATTCGTGAGGGCAGGGACCCGCGAGACAGGTTGGTTTTGCGGGCATATTCCCCTATATGGGGGCCGCGACGGCTCGGCCGGCCGCGCCTAAAAAAGCCTTCCTGTTCAGACGATTGTTAACCAGTCCTCGATGACCTCTGCGAGCGAATTGCGATCCGGCAAGGGTGACCGCGACGAGAATTTTCCCGTCGCGTCGTGGATCATTCATCCGCGTCACCGCGCGCTGATCCTCGCCTTCTACAATTTCGTCCGCACCGCCGACGATATCGCCGACCATGCGACGTTGCCGCCTGAGGAGAAGCTCGCCTATCTCGACCTGCTCGAGGCCGAGCTCAACGGCAACGGCGACACGCAGGCCGAGGCCGTCGTTCTCCGCCGTGCGCTGGCCGAGCGCGGTATGCCGCCGCGTCATGCGCTCGACGTGTTGATCGCCTTCCGCATGGACGTGACGAAGCTGCGCTACGAGACCTGGGACGAGGTCATCCACTACTGCCGCTATTCGGCGATGCCGGTCGGCCGCTTCATGCTGGACGTGCACGGCGAGGCGACCTCGACCTGGGTCGCTTCGGATGCGCTCTGCGCCGCCTTGCAGATCAACAATCACCTCCAGGATTGCGGCAAGGATTTTCGCGCGCTCAACCGCGTCTATCTGCCGCGCGATGCGCTGGCCGCAAGCGGCGCCTCGGTCGAGCAGCTCGGCGGCGATCATTCGCCGCCGCAGATGCTGGCCTGCCTCCAGGCGCTCGCCGCACGCAACGAAGAGCTCCTGAACGAGAGCAAGTCGCTTTCCGCGGAAGTGCGGGACTTCCGCCTGGGCGTCGATATCTCGGTGATCCAGGCCTATGCCGACCGCATCGTGCGCCTGCTCAAGGTGCGCGATCCCCTGCGCGAGCGTGTGCATCTGAACAAGCTCGAGCTCCTTACCTTCAGCCTCGCCGGCATCGCCGGTGAAATCGGCCGTCGCGCCTTCGGGCGCAGGCCAATCTCCAATCCGGGGCCGGCCCATGACGCTTGAGGCGACCACGCCCGGCGCCAGTTATGGCTCGACCGCATCCGGCAGCTCGTTCTACGCCGCGATGCGGATCCTGCCGCGCGACCAGCGCGAGGCGATGTTCCAGATCTACAGCTTCTGCCGCCAGGTCGACGACATCGCCGATTCCAACGGCCCGCGCGATGAACGTCTCGCCGCGCTTCAGGAATGGCGCAACGACATCGATGCGCTCTATCAGGGCCATCCGCCGGCGCGGCTCGCCGACTACGTCGCTTCCGTGAAGACCTTCGGACTGAAGCGGGAGGATTTCCTCGCCATCGTCGATGGCATGGAGATGGACGTGCCGCAGGACATCCGCGCGCCGGACATGGCAGTCCTCGATCTTTACTGCGATCGCGTCGCAAGTGCCGTGGGACGCCTGTCGGTGCGGGTGTTCGGCATGCCGGAAGAGGATGGCATCCTGCTCGCCTATCATCTCGGCCGCGCGCTCCAGCTCACCAACATCCTGCGCGATATCGACGAGGACGCCGGCCTCGGCCGGCTCTATCTGCCGCGCGAAGGCCTGCTGCATGCCGGCATCACCTCCAATGATCCGCAGCGCGTGATCGCCGAGCGCGCCCTGCCAAAGGTCTGCCTGCCGCTCGCCCAGCGCGCGAAAGCGCATTTCGAGAAGTCGGACGAGATCATGGCGCGCAACAAGCGCCGCGCGGTGCGTGCGCCGCGGATCATGTCGAAATATTATCACGCCATTCTGGACCTCTTGCTCGAACGCGGCTTTGCCGCGCCCCGCACGCCGGTGCGTGTATCCAAGATCACACGTATCGCCATCCTACTCCGCTACGCAATTTTCTGATGTCAAAGACAGCTCACATCATCGGCGCCGGAATTTCCGGCCTCTCTGCCGCCGTGCGGCTCGCCAATGCCGGCTTCAAGGTCGCCGTGCACGAGGCGACGCAGCAGGCCGGCGGCCGCTGCCGCTCCTATTTCGACGGCGCGACCAATCTCGTCATCGACAACGGCAACCATCTCCTGTTGTCGGGCAATCGCCACGCGCTCGCCTATGCGCGCTCGATCGGCACCGAAGCGGGGCTGGTGGGCCCGGCGCGCGCGCAGTTTCCCTTCGTTGATCTGAAGACGGGGCAGCGCTGGCAGCTCGATCTCGGCGACAGCCGCCTGCCGGGCTGGGTGTTCGACGAGAGCCGCCGTGTCCCCGACACCGGACTGACCGACTATCTCAAGCTCGCGCCGCTGATCTGGGCGTCGGAGGAGACGCTGGTCGGCAAGTCGATCCCCTGCGAGGGCGTGCTGTATCAGCGCCTGGTGCAGCCGCTGTTGCTCGCGGCGCTCAACGTCGATCCGCCCGAGGGTTCGGCGGGGCTTGCCGGCGCGATCGTGCGCGAGACGTTGCTCGCCGGCGGTCAGGCCTGCCGCCCGCTGATCGCGCGCGACGGTCTGAGCGCTGTGCTGATCGAGCCCGCGGTGAAGTTCTTGACCGAGCGCGGTCACTCCGTGCAGCTCGGCCACGAGCTGCGCTCGTTCACGACCACGGACGGCAAGGTCAGCGCGCTCAATTTCGGCGGCGAGGACGTCGTCGCGATCGCGCCAGACGATGTGATCGTGATGGCGGTGCCGCCACGTGCCGCCGCTTCGCTGCTGCCGGGTGTGAAAACGCCGACGCAATTCCGCGCCATCGTGAATGCGCATTTCCGCTTTGAGCCGCCGCCGGGCTCGGCCCCCATCCTGGGCGTCATCGGCGGGGTCGTAGAGTGGCTGTTCGCGTTCCCGAACCGGCTGTCCGTCACCATCAGCAATGGCGACCGGCTGGTCGAGATGCCGCGCGAAGAACTCGCGCAGACGATCTGGAACGATGTCTGCATGGCGGGCGGCGTTGCCGGCGAGCTGCCACCCTGGCAGATCGTGCGCGAGCGCCGCGCCACCTTTGCCGCCACGCCCGAGCAGAATGCCTTGCGTCCCGGGCCGGTCACCGCGCTGAAAAACCTGTTTCTTGCCGGCGACTGGACTGCTACGGGATTGCCAGCAACCATTGAGGGATCGGTCCGGTCCGGCGATCGCGCCGCCGATTTGGTCCTGGCCGCACAGCGGACCTGACGGGCTTTGGTCCCGGTCAATTATCCAGACAACTATCGGAGATATCGAGCGAGATGCATTCCGTGAACAAGAGCGCGACTACCCGCGAAGTCTTGGAATCGAGCATTGCGTCGGCCACGCAAGGGTTGCTCGGCTTCCAGCAATCCGACGGCCATTGGGTGTTCGAGCTCGAGGCCGATTGCACCATTCCGGCCGAATATGTCCTGTTGCGGCATCATCTGGCCGAGCCGGTCGATGCCGCGCTCGAGGCCAAGATCGGCAACTATCTGCGCCGCGTGCAGGGCGCCCATGGCGGTTGGCCCTTGGTGCATGACGGCGAGTTCGACATGAGCGCGAGCGTGAAGGCTTACTTTGCGCTCAAGATGATCGGCGATTCCATCGATGCGCCGCACATGGTACGGGCGCGCGAGGCGATCCGTTCGCGCGGCGGTGCGATTCATAGCAACGTCTTCACCCGCTTCACGCTGGCGATGTTCGGCGTGGTGAGCTGGCGCGCAGTGCCGGTGCTGCCGGTCGAGATCGTGCTGTTGCCGTTCTGGTCGCCGTTTCACCTCAACAAGATCTCCTATTGGGCGCGCACCACCATGGTGCCGCTGATGGTGCTTGCGGCGCTCAAGCCGCGCGCGCGGAATCCGAAAGGCGTCGGCATCGACGAGCTGTTCCTCCAGGATCCGCGCTCGATCGGCATGACCGCCAAGGCGCCGCACCAGAGCATGGCCTGGTTCGTGCTGTTCCGCTCGCTCGATGCCATCTTGCGCGTCATCGAGCCGATGTTTCCCAAGAGCCTGCGCAAGCGCGCGATCGACGCGGCGCTCGCCTTCACCGAGGAGCGGCTGAACGGCGAGGATGGCATGGGCGCGATCTATCCGCCGATGGCCAACATCGTCATGATGTATGACGCGCTCGGCAAGGACGAGAGCTATCCGCCGCGCGCGACCACGCGCCGGGGCATCGACAAGCTGCTCGTGATCAGGGACGACGAAGCCTATTGCCAGCCCTGCGTCTCGCCGATCTGGGATACGACGCTCAGCGCTCACGCGCTGCTCGAGGCCGGCGGCACACAAGCCGTACCGGCCGCGAAGCAGGGCCTCGACTGGCTGATCCCAAAGCAGGAGCTCGATGTGAAGGGCGACTGGGCGGTGAAGCGGCCCGAGACGCGTCCCGGCGGCTGGGCCTTCCAGTACAACAATGCCCACTATCCCGATCTCGACGACACCGCCGTCGTGGTGATGTCGATGGACCGCATGCGCCGGGAGCACGGCACGGCCGGCTATGACGCCGCGATCGACCGCGGCCGGGAATGGATCGAGGGCATGCAGAGCGACGATGGCGGCTGGGCTGCCTTCGATGTGAACAACCTCGAATATTATTTGAACAACATCCCGTTCTCCGACCATGGCGCGCTGCTCGATCCGCCGACCGAGGACGTTACCGCGCGCTGCATCTCGATGCTGGCCCAGCTGGGCGAGACCGAGAAGACCAGCAAGCACATGGCCGATGGGGTCGCCTATCTCCGGCGGACCCAGCACCCGGAGGGCTCCTGGTACGGCCGCTGGGGCATGAATTTCATCTACGGAACGTGGTCGGTGCTGTGCGCGCTGAATGCGGCCGGCATCGGCCACACCGACCCGATGATTCGCAAGGCCGCCGACTGGCTGGTCTCGATCCAGAACAAGGACGGCGGCTGGGGCGAGGACGCCGTTAGCTACCGGCTCGACTACAAGGGCTGGGAGGCCGCTCCCTCGACCGCCTCGCAAACGGCATGGGCCTTGCTTGCTCTCATGGCGGCAGGCGAGGTTGATCACCCGGCCGTCGCCCGTGGGGTGGAGTACCTGATTGCAACACAGAACGAAAAAGGACTGTGGGACGAGCAGCGGTATACCGCCACAGGCTTCCCCCGCGTGTTCTATCTACGTTATCATGGTTACCCGAAGTTCTTCCCGCTGTGGGCGCTGGCGCGGTATCGGAACTTGCGGAACACCAACAGCAGGGTGGTAGGGGTCGGAATGTGACTTTGGGGACGGGGGACGGGGGCTCCGCGGGTAATGCAATAGACCTGCGGCCGATACTTATTGTGACCGGTCTGGTTCAGGAGGCCCGCATCGCGGCCGGCCCGGGCATGGCCGTTATCTGCTCTTCCAGCAGCCCGACGCAGCTGCGAGCGCTGCTCACGGTGGTGGATCCCGAGAGCATCCGCGGCGTGATCTCCTTCGGCGTGGCAGGCGGGCTGGACCCGACGCTCCGCTCGGGCGACGTCGTGGTCGCGACCGAGGTGCTGGCGGGCGATGCCCGCTGGGCCGCCGGCCTGTCGCTCAGCGAAGACCTCATCGACAAGCTGACCTCCGGTCGCCGCCGGGTCGTGCGCGGCAGCCTTGCCGGCGCCGAGGAGATGGTCACCGGCCGGTCATGCAAGGCCGCGCTCCATTCGGAAACCGGTGCAGCAGCTGTCGACATGGAGAGCCATATCGCGGCTGCCTATGCCGCTCAGGCGGGCCTGCCGTTCGCCGCGCTGCGGGTCATCAGCGATCCCGCCCATCGTGCGCTGCCGGCCTTGGCGCGTGCCGCGATCAAGCCGAACGGACAGATCGATGTGGCGACCATCCTGTTCGGCGTGGTGCGCAATCCGGCGACGGTGCGCGCGCTGGTCTCGACCGGCATCGACTTCAACCGTGCGCTGCGCTCCTTGCGCGTCAGCCGCGATTTCCTGATCGGCAGCGAGGGGCCTGTTCCCGAGACCGTCTGAGCGGTTTTGAATCGGACAAACTATTCGAAGCGGACAAACAAAAAAGGCCCGATCGCAACGCGATCGGGCCTTTTTGTTGTCGTCGATGTCCAGCCGCTTACGCGGCGGTCGAGGCCTTCTCCTGGGCGGCGAGCGCCTCGTCGCGGCGGATCTCGGAGAGCTTCTTCTGGACCTGCTCCGAGAAGATGTACTGCGCCGGACGCTGCTTGGAGAGGTCGATCTCAGGCGCCATCGGACCCGAGGTCTTGACGCCGCGCATTGCGACCCAGGCCGCCTTGATCGGGTTCGTCAGCGCCGCCGTCGCCGCCGTCGGCTCGTAGCCGCAATGCGCCATGCAGTCGGCGCACTTCTCATACTTGCCGGTGCCGTAGGAATCCCAGTCGGTGGTCTCCATCAGCTCCTTGAAGGTCTTGGCATAGCCTTCGCCGAGCAGATAGCAGGGCTTCTGCCAGCCGAAGATGTTGCGCGCGGGCATGCCCCAGGGCGTGCACTCGTATTCCTGGTTGCCGGCGAGGAAGTCGAGGAACAGGCCGGAATGCATGAAGTTCCACTTCTTGCCCTTGCCCATCGCGAAGACGTCGCGGAACAGCTTCTTGGTCTTGGTGCGGTTGAGGAAGTGCTCCTGGTCCGGCGCGCGCTCATAGGCGTAGCCGGGCGACATCGAGACGCCGACGCCGAGCTCGGTGGTGAAGTCCAGGAACTTTGCGATCTCTTCCGCCGGATGGCCATCGAAGATGGTCGCATTGACGTTGACCGTGAAGCCGCGCGCCTTCGCCGCCTTGATCGCGGACACGGCGCGGTCGAACACGCCCTTCTGCGACACCGCCTTGTCGTGGTGATCCTTCAACCCGTCGAGATGCACCGAGAAGAACAGGTACGGGGAGGGTTCGAACAGGTCTAGCTTCTTTTCGAGCAGAAGCGCGTTGGTGCAGAGCGAGACGAACTTCTTGCGCGCCACCAGGCCGCGTACGATCTCGCCGATCTCCTTGTGGATCAGCGGCTCGCCGCCGGGGATCGCCACCATCGGCGCGCCGCATTCGTCCGCGGCGTCCCAGCACTCCTGCGCCGTCATGCGGCGGTTGAGGATCGCGTCCGGATAGTCGATCTTGCCGCAGCCGACGCAGGCGAGATTGCAGCGAAACAGCGGCTCCAGCATCAACACGAGCGGATAGCGTTTGCGGCCAAGCAGTTTCTGCTTGACCAAATAGCCGCCGATACGCATTTCCTTGAAGAAGGGTATTGCCATCACACGTTTCTTTCTGGGCTTGGAATTCAGGTAGGTCAGCTTGCGGCGAGTTCCGCCGGAAGCCGAAATTCGATGTTTTCCTCGCGCCCTGGCAGCACCGAGACCGAAACCGGTCCGATCCGTCGCAGGGCTTCGATCACGTCATCCACGAGAACCTCAGGTGCCGAGGCGCCGGCTGTGATGCCGACGGTCTTGGCGTCTTTCAACCATTCCGGATTGAGCTCGCGGCCATCGGCGACCAGATAACTCGCCACGCCGGCCTCAGTGCCGATTTCGCGGAGCCGGTTCGAGTTGGAACTATTGGCAGCGCCCACCACCAAGATCACGTCGACCAGCTTACTTAAATCCCTTACCGCAGATTGGCGGTTCTGTGTCGCATAGCAGATATCCCGGATGTCAGGGCCTTGAATATCTGTAAATCGGGCCTGGAGGGCCGCAATAATGTCCCTGGTGTCGTCCACCGACAGCGTGGTCTGGGTGATGTAGGCCACTGGCCGATCGGCCGGCAGCATCAGGGCCTTAACCTCTTCGACGCTCTGGACCAGCAGCACGGGGCCCGGAACCTGGCCCATGGTTCCCTCGACCTCGGGATGGCCGGCATGGCCGATCAGTATCAGGGTACGGCCCTTGGAGATGTAGCGTTTCCCCTGATTGTGAACTTTCGTGACCAAGGGGCAGGTCGCGTTCAGCACAGGAAGGTCGCGCGCGGCAGCCTCTTCCTCGACGCTGCGCGCCACGCCGTGGGCGCTGAAAACAGTCATTGCCTTCGGCGGAACCTCGGACAGCTCCTCGACGAAGATCGCGCCCTTCTGCTTCAGGCTCTCGACGACGTATTTGTTGTGTACGATCTCGTGGCGCACATAGACGGGCGGGCCGTACTTCTCCAGCGCCCGCTCCACGATCTCGATGGCACGCACCACGCCGGCACAAAAGCCGCGCGGCTGCGCTAGATAAATTTCCATAGGGTGTCCATCACGCAAGTTGCACCAAATCCGTTCAGTTGTCCCCGGCGGCACCCCGATACTCACCAATAGTGCAATATCCGCACCATTGGTTCCGCACCGGTGGTAGCCGCCCACCCGTCCGTTTGGCCCCAAGCGCATGGAGGCACAGGGCCTTGTGTCAAAAAAACGGCCGCGAGGGAAGGCGGATCGCGTCCTCGGTTCCATTAACGGTACTATGATGCGGCAAGGTTAAGGCAGATCCTCACCCCTTCGTCACTTTACCGCCTCAACTGGCCGTCTATACCCGCCCGCGCGATCGTTGACTTCCGTCAATTCCTCGAACCTCCCGACGGGTCAAACCGCCCAAAACAGCGATAGGTTTCGCCGGGGAACTCCGATAAACAGCGGGCGTTTCCGGCAAGCTGTTTGAAAGCCAGAAAGAATAGATGTGCTGCAAACTATAGTCGTTGCGATCGTCCGAGCCTGCACCCGATTTGCCACCCTCGTCGTTATCGCCGGGCTCCTGCTGGCGGTGGGCGCGGGCTACTACGCGGCGCGCCATTTCGCCATCAACACCGATATCAACTCGCTGATCGCGCAAAATCTCGACTGGCGGCAGCGCGACCAGGCCTTCGATCGTGCCTTCGATCGCGACGCCACCATTCTGGCCGTCGTCGAGGCGGCGACGCCCGAGATGACGACGGCTGCGGCCGACGCGCTCTACGCCAAGCTGAGGGACGACAAGACCAATTTCGTGTCGATGCAGCAGCTCGGCACCGGCGAATTCTTCGAGAAGAACGGGCTGCTGTTCCTGCCGACCGAAGAGGTCGGCAAGATCACCGGCCAGTTCGAGTCGGCAGCGCCCCTGATCGAGATCATGGCGGGCGATCCCTCGATCCGCGGCCTCACCGGCGCGCTGGAGACCGGGCTTGCCGGCGTCAAACGGGGCCAGGTGAAGCTCGACAACACCGAGCGTCCCTTCAACCTGATCGCGCAGACGGTTGAGACGGTCCTGAACAAGGGCAACGCAATCTTCTCCTGGCGCGAGCTCGTCAGCGACAAGCCGCTCTCCGACTCGGACAAGCGCGCCTTCATCGAGTTCAAGCCGGTCCTCGATTACAACGCGCTCGAGCCCGGCAAGGGCGCGACGGATGCGATCCGCAAGGCCGCGGCCGACCTTGATTTCCCGACCAAGTACCAGGCGCGGGTGCGCCTGACCGGTCCGGTCCCCATCGCCAATGAGGAATACGCCACGGTGCAGGAAGGCGTCGTCGTTAACGGCATCGGCACCGTCCTGGTGGTGTTGCTGATCCTCTGGCTCGCGCTGCATTCGGCGAAGATCATCTTCGCCGTGTTCGTGAACCTGTTCGTCGGGCTCGCGATCACGACGGCCGCAGGCCTGATGATGGTCGGCTCGCTCAACCTGCTTTCGATTGCCTTCGCCGTGCTGTTCGTCGGTCTCGGCGTCGATTTCGGCATCCAGTACAGCGTCCGCTATCGCTCGGAACGCTACAAGGTCAATGATCTCACTTCTGCGCTCGTGCTGGGCGCCAAGCGTTCGGCGATCCCGCTGTCGCTGGCCGCGATGGCGACTGCCGCAGGCTTCCTCTGCTTCATGCCGACCGATTACAAGGGTATTTCCGAGCTCGGCCAGATCGCCGGTGTCGGCATGCTGGTGGCGTTCCTCTCCTCGATCACCGTGCTGCCGGCACTGTTGAAGCTCTTGAACCCGCCTGGCGAGAAGGAGCCGGTCGGCTACGCCTTCCTGGCGCCGCTCGATCACTTCCTGGAGAAGCACCGCGTGGTGATCGTGGGCGGCACGCTGCTCCTCGCCGTCGGCGGCCTGCCGCTGCTCTACTACATGAAATTCGACTTCAATCCGATGAACCTGCGCAACCCCAGGGCGGAGTCGATCGCGACCTTCCTTGACCTGCGCAAGGATCCGAACACCGGCGCCAACGCCATCAACGTGCTGACCAATTCGGAAGAGCAGGCGACGCAGATCGAGGCGAGGCTCGAGAAGCTGCCGGAGGTGCTGCGGGTGATGTCCCTCGACAGCTTCGTGCCATCGGATCAGGCACCGAAGCTGAAGCTGATCGCGCAGGGCGCCAAGGTGATCAATCCCGCGCTCAACCCGGATCAGGTCGACGCTGCGCCTTCGGACCAGGAAAATGTCGACTCGCTGAAATCCTCGGTCGAGGCCTTGCGCAGGACTGCAGGCAACGACAAGGGACCCGGTGCTACCGCCTCGCGGCGGCTTGCGGATGGGCTCGAGAAGCTGGCCAACGCGGACGAGGCGACCCGCAACAAGGCACAGGACGTCTTCATTACGCCGATGAAGATCGTGTTCGATCAGCTCAGGAACGCGATGCAGGCCGAGCCGGTCACGCTGAAGTCGCTTCCGTCTGATCTGGTCAATGCCTGGAAGAGCAAGGACGGCGTGATCCGCGTCGAGGCGCTGCCGCGCGGCGATCCCAACGACAACGACACCTTGCGCAAGTTCGCCGCGGCGGTGCTCGCAGCGGAGCCGATGGCGATCGGCGGTCCGGTGTCGATCCTGAAATCGGGCGATACGGTCGTGCGCGCCTTCATCATGGCGGGCATCTATGCGCTGGTCGTCATCAGCCTGCTCTTGTGGATCACCTTGCGGCGCTTCACCGACGTGCTGATGACGCTGGTGCCGCTCCTGGTTGCGGGAGCCGTGACGCTCGAGATCTGCGTGTTGATCGGGTTGCCGCTCAACTTCGCCAATATCGTCGCCTTCCCGTTGCTGCTCGGCGTCGGCGTCGCCTTCAAGATCTACTATGTCGTGGCTTGGCGCTCCGGCAGGACAAACCTGCTGCAGACCAGCCTGACGCGGGCGATCTTTTTCAGCGCGCTGACGACGGCGACCGCGTTCGGCAGCCTGTGGCTGTCGAGCCATCCCGGCACGTCCAGCATGGGCAAGCTGCTCGCGCTTTCGCTGGTGACGACGCTCGCCGCCGTGCTGCTGTTTCAGCCGGCCCTAATGGGCAAACCCCGCAATCTCAGGGAGTAGGCAG
Organism: Bradyrhizobium sp. CCGUVB23; assembly: GCF_024199885.1. Classification (NCBI taxonomy): domain Bacteria; kingdom Pseudomonadati; phylum Pseudomonadota; class Alphaproteobacteria; order Hyphomicrobiales; family Nitrobacteraceae; genus Bradyrhizobium; species Bradyrhizobium sp. CCGUVB23. The sequence continues at coordinate 53,821 of NZ_JANADQ010000001.1, read as the reverse complement.
ATGTCGCCAACGGGATCGGCGGCAGCCTTCTGACCGGGTTTTGCGCTCGCGCCGGTGCTCTTGGGAGCGGCAGGCGCTGCCATCTTGGGCGCGGCGCCGGTGGTCTTCGGCGCGCCCTTGGCCATGCTGTTGGCGGGGCTCGACGGGATCGGCGGCCCGACCCGGGTCCAGGTCTCGCCGCCACAGAGAAAGCCGAGCACGCAGCCCTTGATCTCGAGCTGGTCCGTGCCAGCGGGTGTGATGGTCGACGCGTAGAGCTGGCCATCCTTGGCGTTGTAGACTTGGCCCTCCCACTGGTCGGCGCCGGCCTTCTTCTTCATGTCGATCAGGATCGCCATGCCCAGGGTCGGCCTGCTCTTTTTTGAGACATCCGGGTTGTTCTCATCGCGGCCGCCGGGGGTCTTCTCCCAGGACACCGCGCCCCACATGCTGCCATTGCATTGCGCCACGCGGATGTTGGCGACGCCGTCGGCGACCCGCCAGTCGCCGGTCGGATCGGCCGCGAAGGCCGGGTTCAAACAGCTGAAACCGCTAACCAGTATTATTCCGGAGTAAAGGGCCAAACGCATGATAGTTCCTTGGCAGTGCAACATGATTTAAAGCTGTGCTTGCGAAGATGGTCCGAAAAAGGGCAAAAGGCCGCAACGACCGTTTTCTGTTGACGACACGACCATCAACCGAAGTATGTAGCGGATGCACACTCCAAATCCAGACATGGCCCAGCTCTTTGCTGACCGCGAGGCGCAACGCAGCTCCCTGCATACGCGTCACCTGAACGAGCAGTTCGTTCGGGTGCTCAAGACCATCGGTTATGACGTCGGCTTCCAGAAGGGGCAGGGGCAGTACCTCTACGACCGCGATGGCGCGCGCTATCTCGACCTGCTGTCCGGCTTTGGTGTGTTCGCGATCGGCCGCAACCATCCCGTGATGCGCGAGGCGCTGAAGAGCGTGCTCGACGCCGATCTGCCCAATCTCGTTCAGTTCGACGTCTCGACGCTCGCCGGCGTGCTCGCCGAGCGGCTGCTCAAATATGTGCCCTATCTCGACAAGGCGTTCTTTGCCAATTCGGGTGCGGAGAGTGTGGAAGCGGCGATCAAGTTTGCGCGCGGTGCCACCGGGCGCCCAGGCATCGTCTATTGCGCCCACGCCTATCACGGCCTGACCTACGGCGCGCTGTCGCTGACGGGGGACTCGAATTTCCGCAGCGGCTTCGAGCCGTTGCTGCCCGGCTGCACCTCGATCCCGTTCAACGATCTCGCCGCGCTGGAAAAGGCGCTGTCCTCGCGCGAGGTCGCAGGCTTCATCGTCGAGCCGATCCAAGGCAAGGGCGTCAACATGCCCACCGACGAGTTCCTGCCGGGCGCGGCTGCGCTCTGCAAGAAATACGGCACGCTGTTCATCGCCGACGAGATCCAGACCGGCATGGGCCGCACCGGCCGCTTCCTCGCGGTCGAGCACTGGAATGTCGAGCCCGACATGGTGCTGCTGTCGAAGTCGCTCTCGGGCGGCCACGTGCCGGTCGGCGCGGTGCTGACGCGGAAAAGCATCTTCGACAAGATCTTCAACCAGATGGACCGTGCGGTGGTGCACGGCTCGACCTTCTCCAAGAACGACCTTGGGATGGCCGCCGGCATCGCCACGCTGGACGTGATGGAATCCGAGAAGCTCATCGAGGCTGCCGCCAAGCGCGGTGCCGAGCTTCGCCTCGCGCTCACCCGCATGGTGCCCGGCTATGAGCTGATGAAGGAAGTGCGCGGCAAGGGCCTCATGATCGGCATCGAATTCGGCCCGCCGAAATCGCTGCGCTTGAGGGCGTCCTGGAACGTGCTGGAGACGGCGAACAAGGGCCTGTTCTGCCAGCTCATCACCGTGCCGCTGTTCAAGGACCACAAGATCCTGACGCAAGTCGCCGGCCACGGCAGCCACACCATCAAGCTGCTGCCGCCGCTCACCATCACCGAAGAAGACTGCAACTGGATCGAGAAGGCGTTCGACGACGTCATCGCCGGCAGCCACAAGGTCCCCGGCGCGATCTGGTCGCTCGGCAAGACGCTGGTGGACAATGCGGTGAGGCGGTCGGCGTAGGCAGGCTTACTTTGCCGCAATAGCGATCGGGATTGCGACCACCTATCGGTTCCACGATCCTGGCGAAAGCCAGGACCCATACCGCGTGATCTCTCATAGAACTTCGGGGCTAGTACCAATCACAGAACTGCATTCTGTGGTAATGGGTCCTGGCTTTCGCCAGGACGACCTTGGAAAGGATTTGCGCGCCAGCAACCACGTTGTTGTGGTTCGACGGAACCTTACCCCTCCACATTCGCCTTCATCGCCCTCTCGAACTTGTCGACGAATTCCGCGAGCTCGTCGGCGCCGATATCGCTGACGGCCCAGAAGTTCAGGCCGCGGTCGCCCCAGCGGCGGCAGTTGAAGCCCTGCATGGTCTGGGTCTTCGGCGGGCGGTGCTCGGCGCTTGCGGTCTGCGACACGAACAGGTTGATGATGTGCTGGCGGCGCCGGTAGATCACAGCGCCGATCGCGCGGGCGTCGATATAATCGAGCCGGCCGCCGACCAGCGTAAAGCCCTGCGCGGTTAGGTCGATCACGGGCGGGGCAACGTCGAGCTTGCCGTTGAACCACGGTTTTACGGTGTGCTGGTCGGTGGAGACGACGTCGGTCAAATGACCGGCCTGAAGCGAGCGCAGATGCGCGGAAACGACCTCGGACAGGATGCGCTGCTGGTCATCCTGGCGCAGCACGATGGCCACGAGGCCGGTGGCGGCGAGCGCCGAGACCGCCGAGCCCATCGCAAAGCCGCGCAGCACCGCGCGGCGGCTCTGCTGGCGCGGCTGCGGCAGCGAGGCCTCGATGCGGGCACGCAAGTTTGCCGGCGCGGTGTAGCGCAAATCGGTATCGGCGAGCACGTGCTTCATCTCGCGCTGGGCGGCGAGCTCGGCCGCACAAGCCGGGCAGGCCGCGATGTGCGCCTCGACCTCGCTGGTATGGCCGGCGTCGAGCTCGCCGTCGATCAGTGCGTGAAGCAGAAGCTTTGCCTCGTCGCAGGTCATTTCGGTTGCTCCTCTTCCGCCATCCAGGCTGAGCGCAGCATGGCGCGGGCGCGGGCAAGGCGGGACATCACGGTGCCGATCGGCGCGCCGACGGCGTCTGCGATTTCGCGATAGGACAGGTTGTTGATCTCCCGCAGCACAAAAGTTTCCTTGAACGGTTCGGCCAAAGCCTCGATGAGTTTTCTGATCGCCGTCGCGTCACGCGTGCGCAGCATGTCAATTTCGGGATTTGCTTCAGTCTCGCGCCAGATCGGCGGCTGCTCGGCCGCTTCGGGAATATCCTCGATCGCCGCGGGCGAATGCGCCCGACGCGCATATTCGGCATTGCAGACGTTGCGCAGGATCGCGAACAGCCACGGCTTCATCGCCGGGCCGCGATAGCTGTCGAAATGCTTCAGCGCGCGCAGGTAGCACTCCTGCACGGCATCCTCAGCATCCGAGGCGTCACGCAGCAGATAGCGCGCGAGCGTATAGACGTCGTCCAGATGCGGCAGCGCCGCTTCACGGAAGCGCCGCGCCTTGTCGGGATCGTCGCTGGTGGAGGGCATCGCCGCTCGCTTTGCCTTTTCGCCGGTGCCGGCTTTCGACGCGCGCGCCCGGCCAGCGTCAATCCACTGGCCGGGCAGGATGGTGATGCCTTGGTTTGAGCCGTTACTCAACCTTGATCAACCCCGTCATGTGGGGATGCAGCGAACAAAAATACTTGTAATCGCCGGCCGCCGTGAAGGTGAACGCGAATTTGTCGTCGGTGTCGAGGGTCTTCGACCTGAACTTGCCGGCCGAGACGATGGTGTGGGGGATATCGTCCCGGTTGATCCAGGTGATGGTGGTGCCGGTTTTCACCGTGAGCTCGGCCGGCTGGAAGGTGAAATTGTCGATATGCACCTCCATGTCGTCGGCGCGGGCGTTGGTGATGGGCAGCAGCACGGCCGCGGCCACGGCGACACCGAAGTCGCGGCGATTGAGAGTCTTCATGGTCAGCTTCCGTTCAGCCTTGAATCAACCTTGGAGCGGCGTGTCGATGATGGCGAGGCGCTGATCGCCTTGCTTGAAGTTGATGCTGGCGACCCCGAGCATGGAGCGCAGCTTTGCGTCCTCGACCTTCATCGGGCCGGGTGAGGGGGCAGCTCCGGGCGCGGGCTGCGGGAAGGCGGTGGAGCGTGCGGTGTGGAAGGTGACGTTGCCCTCGACCTTCTGCATCACCTGGTGGATGTGGCCGTTGAGCACGGTGACCGAGCCGAAGCCCTTGACGTATTCGAGCGCGCGCGCGCCGTCCTCGGTGCCCCAGCCCCATTGCGGATAGACGGTCCAGAGCGGGATGTGGGCGAACAGCACGACCGGAGTGGATTTCGATTTGCCGCGCAGATCGTCCTCGAGCCATGCGAGCTGCTCGGTGCCGAGATTGCCGAGCCCGCCGGCCTTGAGGTCGACGACGTTGACGAGGCCGACGAAATGCACGCCGCCGGCATCGAACGAATACCAGCCCTGGCCCTTGGTGCCGCGACCATAGCGATCGCGATAGAACTTCACCTCCTCGTCGAGGAAATCATGCTCGCCCGGCACGTAGTGCACGTCGAGCTTGGTCTGCGAGATGATGCGCTCGGCATTGTCGAACTCGGCGGCTTTCGACAGGTGGGTGATGTCGCCGGTGTGGATCATGAAGGACGGCTTTGCCGGCATCGCATTGATCTTGTTGACGGCCTCCTCCAGCGTGCCGAGCGCGTTGGGATTGGCCGGCTTGTCGAAGCCGACATGGCTGTCGCTGATCTGGAGAAAGGTCATGCCGGGCGCTTCTGCGGCCTGGACGGAATCGACGATGCCGAGCGAGCGCGGCACGCCGCCCGTGATGGTCCAGAGCACCCCGGTGCCGGCCCAGGTCATGCATTCGAGCACCTTGCGGCGGTTGACGCCGTCGTCCCCGTGGTCGTGTCCGCTCATCACGCCTCTCCTTGCGCCCGGAATTGGGCTTCGGAGGAGGTGATCGGGGGAGGGGCGGGTTTATTCCTGGATGGGATGACGAATTCGTGAGCGAGGGCCGCAAGTCCAGCGGCCTCAGATCTGCCGCTTAAGGGCTCAGCCACGCAAATGCGCGCCGCAAAAATGCTGATGCATCCGTCTCGATCGGCGTTCCGTGGGCCATCAGTACTTTTTCGGCAGGCCACGCGAGAACGCGCGTGAGGGCTTCTCGCGCCACGCGTCGGTTGGCAAACGCAATCCGGAATTTGTACGGCACCGACGGCTCGGGCCCAACCATGCGATCCAGCTTCGCAACGGTCGCCCGCCACCCCGACAGCAGATGAGATGGAATTTGTTGGAGGAGATCGGTGAAAAGTACGGTTCGGCTCTCAGCATGAAAGAACACCACCTCCGTCGTGATCAGATTGCCGCGCACCTGGACCTGATCTATCTGCCCGGCCCAATCCGCGTTCGGTACATCGCCGAGGTCGGTGTCGAAGCTGATATCGGCGCGCCTCTGTCGCAGGCCAGGCGGGGCGTGGAGCTTGGCTCCGGGATAGGCGCGCTTCCACTCGGGAAGAAAGAGATGATGAAGTGAATTGGGCGCAACGATGTGCCGGACCTGGCCAACGGCATCGACGGCTTCTCGCAAGCTCTCCGTGATCTTCGTCGGTGACCAGACGAAAAGGCTTTGGTCCGGGAGCCTCATGACAGCCATTCGGGTGGGATAGTGAAATCCCGCGACCGAGACGTGTGGACCATCTGCGATCCAGATATCGCGACCGAATTCCGTCAGCATCGTCAAGCCAGCACCTCGAATGTCCTCAACGCCTCAACGGCCGAAAGGCGATGCCCTAGATGTGTGTGAGGAGCCTGCGGAGCGCCCGGACCTCACGGCATCCGGCCAGTCCTGGCAGCATCACGGGCTGAGGTGACGTGCCGATGCTCCTAACGCTCGCAGACCGTTCAGGGGAGGAACCGATAGCCCATCGCACAAAGCGCCCTCTCGCTCCGGAAGCGCACATCTTCGTGGCATAGAAAATCTAAGTCAACGCTTCAGAAGATCTGGTTTGATCCGTGGATGGCGGCGTGAAACAAACATGTCAGTCCATGAAAGAGGCGGTCGACAATGGTTGATACGAGCGAAGTTGCCATCAGCCACCTGCAGCGCCGGAAGATCGAAGGGCGCGTGCTGATTCCGTTCATTCAGGTGTTGCGCGACCGATTTGGTCAAAGCGCAATGCGCGAAGTCGTTGACGAAACGATACGTCGGCTCGCCGCCGAGGACGGCGCGAGGTGGGCGGCAGCCTATGGAAAGTCAACTGCGTCGCTGCGAACCGTGGCGCAGGAGCTCTGGGCCGGCGGTGGCGGCATGGATGTCACGGTGGTCGCGGAGTCCGAAGATCATCTCGATTTCAATGTCACGCGCTGTCAATACGCCGAGTTCTACAAGGAGCTGGGTCTCGCGGATCTCGGCGCCCGCGTCCACTGCAATCGAGACCATGCCATGCTGGCCGGCTTCAACGACGAACTCGAGCTGTCCCGCAGCCAGACGATCATGGAAGGCGGAGCCTGCTGCGACTTCAGGTTTCGCAAAGGGCCGCAGGGCTAGGCCGAGAACTCCAGCACGGCCTGCACCACGAGGGCCGGCGCCTCCTGCGCCACACAATGGCCAACGCCGTCGAAGGTCTCCGCACTGACGCGCGGAATGAGCGACACCGCGCGGGATGCCATCTGCTTGTAGATCGCGCCCGACTTCTCGGCGGTCGTAATGCGCACCGGGCAGTCGATCTCGGTCAGGTATCCGAACGGGTTGCCGCGCGTATCGCCCGTGTAGATCTGCTCCATCGCTTCGAAGATGGGACGCAGGATCGCGGACTCGATCTCGGGTGTACAGCAGAGCCGCACCCGACCATCCGCGAGGGGGTTGAAGCCGTGCTTCACATAGGCCCAGAGCGAGGCCTCAGTCCAATCCGCAAATGCAGGCGCGGCACGGTAGCGCTTGAAGACGGCATCAAAACCGTCGAACTCGCGCTGGCGCCGCAGCACGCCTTGCACGGCAGCGCTCGCCCATTCGCTCAATCCCGCCGATGCATCGCGCGGCTGGCGCGGGTCCATCACGGTCGGCTCCATCACGAACAGGCGCGTGAAACGGGCGGGCAGGAGCTTTGCCGCGAGCAGCAGGTCGGTCGCGCCGGCGCTGTGGCCGATGCCGTAGATGTCGGAGAGATCGAGCGCTTCAATCACCCGGCAGATATCGTCGGAGTAATCGAGGAAGTGATAGGCGCCGGGCTTGTGGCTCGCGCCGTGGCCGCGGCGATCAAGCGCATAGACGGTGTAGCTCGATGCGAGATCGTGGGCGACTTCGTTCCAGACGTCGGCGACGAATCCGGTGCCGTGAAGCAGCAGCGCGGGCGGCTTGCGCCGCTCTCCCTCTCCCCACTGCACCAGCGCAATCTGCGCGCCGGCGGGTCCGATCGAATGGCGATGCTGAGTGATCATGCCGCGGTGCGTTTACTTCGCATCTTCCAAAATCATCGTCGCGCCCTTTTCGGCGATCATCGCAGTCGGCGTGTTGGTATTGCCTGACGTGATCGTCGGCATGATCGAGGCATCGACGATGCGCAGGCCGCCGAGGCCGTAGAAGCGCAGGCGTTCGTCGACGACGGCCATCGGATCGTTGGCCGTGCCCATCTTCGCCGTGCCGACGGGATGAAAGATGGTGGTGCCGATATCACCGGCGGCTTTGGCGAGCGAGGCATCGTCATCGCCGACGGAGGGGCCGGGCAGATATTCGCTCGGGTGATATTTTGCCAGCGCCTTCTGCTGCATCAGGCGGCGCGTGGTGCGGATGGCGTCGGCGGCGACCTGGCGGTCGTCTTCGGTCGAGAGGTAATTCGGCGCGATGATCGGCTTCTCGTCCGGCGTCGCCGCGCGCAGGCGTACGGAGCCGCGCGAGGTCGGCTGGAGATTGCAGGCGCTGACCGTGATCGCGGGGAAGCGGTGCAGGGGATCGCCGAACTTGTCGAGCGAGAGTGGCTGCACGTGGAACTGGATGTTGGCGCGCGAGCGCGTCGCATCGGAACGGGTGAAGATGCCGAGTTGCGACGGCGCCATGGTGAGGGGGCCGCGGCGGCGGAAAGCATAGTCGAGCCCCATCAGGCCGCGGCGGAACAGATTGTAGTAGGTTTCGTTCAGCGTGCGCACGCCCTCGACCTTGTAGATCGCGCGCTGTTGCAGATGGTCCTGCAAATTGCGTCCCACCCCGGGCCGGTCCATCACGACGTCGATGCCGAGCGGCGACAGCCAGTCGGCAGGTCCGATGCCGGTGCGATGCAGGACCTGGATCGAGCCGATCGCGCCGGCCGAGAGGATCACCTCGCGCCTGGCGCGCGCCTCGATGGTCTCGCCATTCTGGATGAAGCGCACGCCGACGGCGCGGCCCTGCTCGATGATGAGACGATCGACGAGCACGTGCTTCTCGAGCCGCAGATTGGGCCGGTTCAGCGCGGGCTTGAGGAAGCCGCGCGCCGAGGACCAGCGCCGGCCGCGCTTCTGGTTGACGTGGAAATAGCTCGTGCCCTCATTGTCGCCGGTGTTGAAATCCGGGATGCGCTTGATGCCCATCTCCTCTGCGGCATCTCCGACCGCGTCGAGAATGGTCCAGGACAGCCGCGGCGCCTCGATGCGCCAGCCGCCGCCGACACCGTGATGCTCGCTCGGCCCAAGAAAGTGATCCTCCAGCCGCTTGAACAGCGGCTGCACGTCATCATAGCCCCAGCCAGTGAGCCCGAGCTGGCGCCAATGGTCGTAGTCGGCGGCTTGTCCCCGCATCGAGATCATGGCGTTGATCGCCGAGCAGCCGCCGATCACCTTGCCGCGGGGATAGGCGAGCGCGCGGCCGTTCAGCCCGGGCTCGGCCTCGGTCTTGAACATCCAGTCCGAGCGTGGGTTGCCGATAGCGAAGAGATAGCCGACGGGGATGTGGAACCAGATCCAGTTGTCGTCGCCGCCGGCCTCGAGAATGAGGACGCGGTTCTTCGGATCAGCCGAGAGCCGGTTGGCGACGATGCAGCCCGCCGTGCCGGCCCCGACGACAATGTAGTCAAACTCACCTTCGAGCCGCCTTGGCATTCTGCTTCCACCCAGATGGTCGACATGCCCAGGCTCGGTCTTTGGCTTGTCCCGGGCATTCACGCGCTTGCCGTCCTAATAGTCGGTCGTGGATGTCCGGGACAAGCCCAAGCATGACGGCGGGCAAGGCCATGTCCGAAGCAGTTAGGTGGACCGCCGCTTGCATGGTAGACAGTCCTGTATTCCCAACTGAAAGCTTGAGATCCTCCATGCCCATCGTGAACCGCGTCGCCGACCTTCAACCTGACATCCAGGCCTGGCGGCGGGACATCCATCAGCACCCGGAGCTGCTGTACGACGTTCACCGCACCGCAGCATTCGTTGCGGACCGCCTGCGCGAGTTCGGCTGTGATGAGGTTGTCACCGGCATGGGTCAGACCGGCGTGGTCGGGCTGATCAAGGGCAAGAAGCCGGCGGGCGAGGGCATCAAGACCATTGGCCTCCGCGCCGACATGGATGCGCTGCCGATCGAGGAACAGACCAACCTGCCTTACGCCTCGAAGAATCCGGGCAAGATGCATGCTTGCGGCCATGACGGCCACACCGCGATGCTGCTTGGCGCGGCGCGCTATCTCGCCGAGACCCGCAATTTCGCCGGCGATGCGGTCGTGATCTTTCAACCAGCCGAGGAGGGCGGCGCGGGTGGCGCGGCCATGGTCAAGGACGGGCTGATGGAGCGTTTTGCCATCGACCAGGTCTACGGCATGCATAACGGCCCCGGCATTCCCATCGGCTCGTTCGCGATCCGGCAGGGGCCGATCATGGCGGCGACTGACGAGGTTGACATCAAGATCGAGGGTCTCGGCGGCCACGCCGCGCGCCCGCACAAATGCGTCGATTCCGTTCTGGTCGGCGCGCAGGTCATCACGGCGCTGCAGTCGATCGTCGCGCGCAGCATCGATCCCCTGGATTCGGCCGTGATCTCGATCTGCGAATTCCACGCCGGCAATGCCCGCAACGTCATTCCGCAGACGGCTGAGCTCAAGGGCACGATCCGCACGCTGACGCCCGAGGTGCGCGCCCTCGTCGAGAAGCGCGTGCGCGAAGTGGTGGCGGGCGTGGCACAGATCACCGGCGCGAAAATCGATCTGCACTACAAGAGGAATTATCCCGTGGTGAACAACCATGCCGCGCAGACCGAGATCGCGCGGACGGTTGCCAAACAGGTCGCGGGCGATGCCAACGTGCACGAGATGCCGCCGCTGATGGGCGGCGAGGATTTTGCCTACATGCTGGAAGCGCGCCCCGGCGCCTTCATCTTCTGCGGCAACGGCGACAGCGCGGGTCTCCATCACCCCGCATATAATTTCAACGACGAGGCGATCGTCTACGGCACGTCCTACTGGATCAAGTTGGTGGAAAGCTCGCTGGCGGCCTCGTAAGCACACACAAGCCAGGGTGAAATGGAAAAAGGGCCCGCGCGATGCGCGGGCCCTTTGTCGTTGAGTGGCGTAGCGCTCAGAACACCCGCGAGAACACGTAGTAGAGCACGCCGGAGATGATCATCGCGGCCGGCAGGGTGAGCACCCAGGCCATCGCGATGTTGCGGATCGTCGCCCATTGCAGGCCCGAGCCGTTGGCCGCCATCGTGCCGGCGATGCCGGACGACAGCACGTGCGTGGTCGAGACCGGCAGGCCGTAGACGTCGGCGGCGGCAATGGTGGCGGCTGCGGTGATCTCGGCGCAGGCGCCTTGCGCATAGGTCAGGTGCGTCTTGCCGATCTTTTCGCCGACCGTGACGACGATGCGCTTCCAGCCAACCATGGTGCCGAGTCCAAGTGCGATGGCGACCACGATCTTCACCCAGCCGGGGATGAACTTCGTGGCGCTGTCGAGCGAGCCCTTGTAGGCGGTGAGCACGGCGACGTCGTTGGCGCTGAGCTCGGCCTCCTTGTCCTTCATCAGGAAGCGGATTGCTTCCGAGACGAGGTACATGTCATTGCGGGTGTTGCCGACGACTTCGGCCGGCACCTTCGCCAGCGATCCGTAGGTGGTGACCTGCTTTGCGATGTCACGCACGAGCACGGCGAGCGACGGGAACGTGCCGCCGTTGACCTCGTGTTGAGCGACGTAGTTGGTCACTGCAGGCCGCGGATTGCCGATGACGTTGTAGCCGGCGGCCTTGGCCTCGATCACCTTGCTCGCGGCCTCCGAGTTCGCGACGAACGCCTCGATCTGGCTCGCCGGCAGTGCGCGATTGAGCGCATAGGCCGTCGGCACGGTGCCGATCAGGATCAGCATGATCAGGCCCATGCCCTTCTGGCCGTCATTGGAGCCGTGGAAGAAGCTCACCAGCGTGCAGGTGAGGATCAGGATGCCGCGGATCCACCACGGCGGCGGCTGGTCGCCCTTCGGCTCGCCGAACAAAGCGGGCGTGGCGCGCAGCAGCACGGTACGCAGGATCAGGAGCAGGCCGGCGGCGAGCGCGAACCCGAACAGCGGCGACAGCAGCAAAGCCTTGCCGATATTGGTGGCCTGGGTCCAGTCGACGCCCGAGGTGCCGCTGCGGCCGTGCAGGACCGCATTCATGATGCCGACGCCCATGATCGAGCCGATCAGCGTATGCGAGCTCGACGCCGGCAGGCCGAAATACCAGGTGCCGACGTTCCAGATGATCGCCGCGATCAACAGCGCGAACACCATGGCAAAGCCCGCGCTGGAGCCGACCTGGAGGATCAACTCCACCGGCAGCAGCGAGACGATGCCGAACGCGACCGCGCCGCTCGAGAGCAGCACGCCGAACAGGTTGAACATGCCGGACCAGACCACGGCGACGTGGGCGGGCAGCGAGCGGGTGTAGATGACGGTTGCGACCGCATTGGCGGTGTCGTGAAAGCCGTTCACGAACTCGAAGCCGAGCGCGATCAGCAGCGCGACGAAGAGCATGAGGAAGGGCGCAATGCTCTTGACCTGCGTGCCGGTCGCATCGACGTCGACCCAGATGCTGTAGGCGACGAAGAGCAGCGCCGCGGCGATGACCCCCATGTAGATAATGCCGGTCAGCGGATGAAAACCGCGGTCGAGGTCGGGGCCCCTCCGCAAGGCCGGCTCGATGGAGCCGGGTAAAGCAAGGTCACTCATTGAAAACTCTCCTGTCCCTGTGCCCCGACTTTGCGCGCGGCATGTGACAGGCAGTTGAAATGACGACGTTTCTCCACGGGTATCCGCTGCGGCGCAGCGTGAGTTACATCACGCTGCCCGTGCTGATTTTTCCCGGAATCCGGCTGCGATCTTCAGGTCGTCGACAAAACGCTGATATTCCAGCTCCTTGGCCTTGGGGTCCGGCAGCCGCAGCAGATAGGACGGGTGCACCGTCACCAGCGCCTTGCGGCCGTCGGCAAGATCGATCAGCCGGCCTCGGTTCTTGCCGATCGGCGTGATCTTGCCGAACACGCTTTGCGCGGCGGTCGCGCCCATCGCGACGACGAGGCTGGGCTGGAGGGCCGACAGTTCCCGTTCATACCATTGCCGGCAGGCGCGGATCTCCGGCGTGTTCGGCTTCTGGTGCAGGCGGATTTTTCCGCGCGGTACAAACTTGAAATGCTTCACCGCGTTGGTGACATAGACCTTCTTGCGATCGACGCCGGCCTCTTCCAGCGCGCGATCGAGCATCATTCCAGCGGGCCCGACAAAGGGGTAGCCAGCGAGGTCTTCCTTGTCGCCGGGCTGTTCGCCGACCAGCATGATGGTGGCGCTCTTCGGGCCTTCACCGAACACGGTCTGCGTCGCATCCTTGTAGAGAGGGCAGGCGCGACAATGCGCGGCTTCCTCGCGCAGCGTTTCGAGATCATCGGCGGCGGGTTTGCGTGGCATGGCTGCCTCCGGACGCGGCGTGCTCCGTCCGCCGGTCCAGCGTTCGGCATCGGCGAGCAGAGGTTCAAGTATCGAGGCTTCCGGGAGGTTCCTCGCGCGCTTTTTTGGCGCTTCCGGTGCGATCGGCCGGTCGGTGCGGAAGTGGCGCCGCCAGGTTTCCTCCAGGCGGCTTGGTGCGGGCATCTCCGTCTGGCTGATCCCCGGGGTGAACGAGATCACGTGGCCGTCCCAATGGGCGCAGATGTCGGGCGTGAGGATCGACCAGGGCATGTCCGCATAGCGGCGCGCGAAGAAGGGCGCCGCGAATTCGACGATGTGATGCTCCGGCACGAACCAGGCGGCGTAATGCGCCTTCTGCTCGCGTCCGATCTCGCGAAAACGGATGACATCGCGCATCCGCTGCACGTCGCGATGCACGCTGTTTGCCATCGCGGTGGCCAGCGCCACATCAGGGTCAGTCATCCGTCCCAAGAGGTCATGATCGGCCTTCAACCGCCACAGCAGGCGATAGAGCAGCGCAAAGCGTTCGCTGTCGCGATTGAGGATCGCGACGCGCGCAAGCTCGATGAAATTGGCCGGCACGTTGAAGGTGCTTTCGATCTCGATCGGCGGCAGGCTCGGCGCTTCGGACAGGCCGGGCGGCATTTGATCTTTGATCTGGCCTTGCACGCCCCACGTCACGTCCACGGGGGCGATGTGATGCAGTGCCAGCGCGCGTGCGGCTTTGCGCCAGCCGTCGAAATCCGTCTCATGATCGAGAGTGGTGAGGTACATGGCACTTGAATCCTCTTGATTTCGCTCATGAATCCGAGAGCCCGCCAATTCGATTGACTCCGGCGGCGCTGTTAGCTTTATATTAGAACATATCATGAACAAATGAGCCAGCCGATCGTTTGTCTTTCTGACGATCCTGGCGACCATCACGAGAAGGAGCGGCGAGCATGAGCGCACGCACAAGCGCGCTTGCGGCTTTGCGCGGCCAGATCGAGCGCATCGAGACGTCGGATGCCGCGCATCATCGCGATCGCGTGGCGCTCGGCCACCCCCAGGCAGATCTGGCCTTGCAGGGTGGGCTGGCACGTGCGGCGATCCACGAAGTGTTTTGCGAGGGACGCCAGGGCACGGCCGCGACGGGTTTTGTCACCGGACTTGCGGGGCGCGTGATGGCGCATCGCCCGCTGCTGTGGGTGCGGCAGGATTTTTCGGAAATCGAGGCAGGCGCACTGTCGATGAGCGGGCTTGCCGAACTCGGCCTCGATCCGCGCCGCGTGGTGATGGTGCGCGCTGCCGATATCGAGAGCGCGCTGCGGACGTCAGCCGATGCGCTTGCCTGCGATGCGCTGGGCGCCGTCGTGCTCGAGCTCTGGGGCGAGACGAAACAGTTCGATCTCGTGGCGAGCCGCAAGCTGACGCTTGCAGCCCAGGCTTCCGGCGTGACCGGGCTGCTGCTGCGGATGGCAGCAAACCCTCTGCCGTCGACCGCGGAAACCAGATGGATGTTGCGGGCGGCGCATTCACCGCCGGGACCTCAGTGGAGCGCCTGGGGCGCGCCTTGCTTCGATGCCGAGCTCGTTCGCAATCGTCATGGCCCAGTCGGCCGGTGGATCATGGAATGGAAAAGTGATGAGTGCCTGTTCAGTGAATCGTCGGCGTATCCTCAGCCTGTGGCTGCCGCGCCTGCCCATCGATCGCATCAAGCGGGTGCTTTCGCTCATCAGCGAAAGGCCGGATAAGGCGTTTTCAAGCGAAGTGGACACCGGTTCGCGTGAAGAAAACGCGTTAAAACGAAAAGATGGGCCGAGCATCGTCGTTGCGAAGGAAAACAACGCGCTTTCGATCTACGCGCTCGATGAAGCGGCTGGACACTTCGGCCTGCATATCGGCCAGCCGCTGGCGAACGCCCGCGCCATCTGTCCGGAATTAAAGGTGTTCGACGCCGATGTCGCGGCGGATGCCAGGACGCTCGAGGATATCGCCGACTGGTGCGACCGCTTCACGCCGCTGGTGGCGCTCGATCCCCCGCATGGCCTCTTCCTCGACATCACCGGCTGCGCGCATCTGTTCGGCGGCGAGGCCAACCTGTTGCAGGCGCTCGTCCGTACACTGGTGCGGCAGGGTTTTGCGGTCAGCGCGGCGATCGCTTCGACCTCGATCTGTGCGCGCACGCTGACGCGGCAGGCACCTAGCACCATCGTCGCCGATGGCGCGGAGGCGGAAGCGATCAGTGCCTTGCCGGTCTCCGCGCTCGGCGCGGATGACGCCATCACCACGGGTCTGCGCCGCGCCGGCCTGAAGACCATCGGCGATGTCGCTTCGCGCAGCCCCCATGAGATCACGGCGCGCTTCGGTGCGCGCTTCTCGACGCTGCTCGCGCATGCGCTGGGGCAGGGCGATGCGCCGATCAGCCCGCGAAAGCCGCTGCCTGACTACATCGTGGAAAAACGCTTCGCCGAGCCGATCGCGACCGACACCATGATCGCGATGACGCTGTCGCGGCTCGCGGATACGCTGATCGCCTCAATGGAGAAGCAAGGCAAGGGCGCGCGGCGGCTGGAGGCGTCCTTCTTCCGCACCGACGGCATGGTGCGCGCGATCATGGTCGAGACAGGGCGGCCGGTGACGCGAAGCGCAGTCGTCGACCGTCTCTTTCGCGAACGGCTAGATGCGCTCGCCGATCCCCTCGATCCCGGTTTCGGCTTCGACATGGTCCGTCTCTCGGCGAGCCGCACCGAGATTGTGGTGCAGGAGCAGCGCGATCTCGATGCGCACGTCCATGACAATGACGAACTCGCCGCGCTGATCGACCGCATCGCCGCGAGGATCGGCGGAAAGCGCGTCGTCGTACACTTGCCGCAGGATACGCATATTCCCGAGTGCGCGGTGCTCGCCGCGCCTGCGCAGCATCATCTCGCCGCTGCCGCGCAGACTGAATGGCCATCGCGCGTTGAGAGCGAGCCGCCGCTACGCCCGTTGCGGCTGTTCGATAAGCCGGAACCGATCAAGGTGCCGTTCGCGACCGTGCCGGACGGAGCGCCACATCAATTCACCTGGCGGCGCGCGCTGCATGCGGTGGTGCGGGTGGAAGGGCCCGAGCGCATCGCGATGGAATGGTGGCGGCAGGACGGCAAGCAGCTCACGCGGGACTACTTTCGTGTCGAGGATGCCGAAGGCCTGCGGTTCTGGATCTTTCGCGATGGTCTCTACGACAGCGAGCTCGTGGACGAGGAGGGCAGGTCCGTTCCCGCCAACTGGTTTGTGCACGGTCTCTTCGCATGAATACGCCAGCCTATGCCGAGATCGGCATCACCACCAACTTCTCCTTCCTGCACGGCGGGTCGGATCCGCGCGCCTATGTGCATCAGGCCAGCATTTTGGGCATTCCCGCGATCGGGATTGCCGATCACAATACGCTCGCCGGCGTCGTCCGCGCCTACAAAGAGCTCGACAATACGGAAGTGCTGCACAAGCCAAAACTCCTGATCGGCGCGCGCATCGTCTTCATCGATGATACGCCCGACATCCTGGTCTATCCGCGCGATCGCGCGGCCTATGGTCGGCTCTGCCAGCTTCTCACCAGGGGCAAGCGTGGCGATGACATCACGCGGATCGAGAAAGGCGAGTGCCATCTCACCTTCGCCGATCTCCTGGAGTTTGCCGAAGGCCAGCTTTTGGTCCTGACGCTGCCGCATCGCTTTGACGCGGGGCAAGCGTTAAATGTTCTGGGAAAACTGAAGACAAGCCGCGCCGAGGGCGTGTGGCTGGCGGCGAGCCTGCTCCATCGCGGCGACGACCGGCGTCGCCTCGCGCGGCTCGATGCTCTCGCAGTGAAGGCAAAAGTGCCGCTGCTCGCGACCAACGAGGTGCTCTATCACCATCCCGCGCGCCGCCCCTTGCAGGACGTGCTGACCTGCATCCGGGAAAAGACCACGATCGAGGCGATCGGGAGGAAGCTTGAGGCCAATGCCGAACGGTTTTTGAAAACACCCCGAGAAATGGCGCGGCTGTTCCGCGATTTCCCTGCGGCGATCGCAGAAACCATGCGCTTTGCAGGCGCCATCGACTTCTCGCTCGACCAGCTCAAATACCAATATCCGGACGAGCCGGTGCCGCCGGGCAAGACCGCGCAAGGGCATCTGGAGGACCTGACCTGGGCCGGCGTGCAGACTTATTTCGGCGGCAAGATCGACGACAAGCTCCGCGCCACTCTGCACAAGGAGCTCGCGCTGATAGCCGAGCTGAAATACGCGCATTATTTTCTCACCGTGCATGACATTGTCCACTATGCGCGCAGCCAGAACATTTTGTGCCAGGGCCGCGGCTCGGCGGCGAATTCGGCCGTGTGTTACGTGCTCGGCATCACCTCGGTCGATCCGACCAAGGTCGATCTGTTGTTCGAGCGCTTCATCTCCAAGGAACGGCTGGAGCCGCCTGATATCGACGTCGATTTCGAACATTCGCGGCGCGAGGAGGTGATGCAATATGTCTATCGCCGCTACGGCCGCCATCGCGCCGCGATCATCGCGACCGTCATCCACTACCGTCCACGCAGCGCCATCCGCGATGTCGGCAAGGCGCTGGGCCTGACGGAGGACGTCACGGCGGCGCTCGCCGACACGGTATGGGGGAGCTGGGGCAAGGGCCTCAACGACATGCAGGTCAAGCAGGCCGGGCTTGATCCCAACAATCCCATGATCAGCCTCGCGGTCGAGCTTGCGACCGAGTTGATCGAATTCCCGCGCCATCTCTCGCAGCATGTCGGCGGCTATGTGCTCACGCAAGACCGGCTCGACACCTATGTGCCGATCGGCAATGCCGCGATGGACGACCGCACCTTCATCGAATGGGACAAGGACGACGTCGACGCGCTCAACATGATGAAGGTCGACGTGCTGGCGCTGGGCATGCTGACCTGCATCCGCAAGAGTTTTGACTTGATCGACCAGCACAAAGGTCAGCGGTGGGTTTTGGCGAGCGTCCCGCAGGACGATCCCAAGGTTTACGACATGCTGTGCCTCGGAGAATCGCTCGGCGTATTCCAGGTCGAGAGTCGCGCGCAGATGAATATGCTGCCGCGCCTGAAGCCGCGGACCTTCTACGATCTCGTCATCGAGGTCGCGATCGTGCGCCCGGGGCCGATCCAGGGCGACATGGTGCATCCTTACCTGCGGCGGCGGAACGGCCAGGAAAAAGTGAGCTATCCATCTCCGTCACCGGAGCATGGCGACAAGGATGAGCTCTACAAGGTGCTGCACAAGACGATGGGCGTGCCCCTGTTCCAGGAGCAGGCGATGCGGATCGCGATCGAGGCGGCAAAATTCACCTCCGAGGAAGCCAACGGCCTGCGCCGCTCGATGGCAACCTTCCGCAATGTCGGCACCATCGGCAAGTACGAGGACAAGCTGATCGGCAACATGGTCGCGCGCGGCTACGACCCCGACTTCGCCCGGAGCTGTTTCGACCAGATCAAGGGCTTTGGCTCCTACGGCTTTCCGGAGAGCCATGCCGCGAGCTTCGCCCAGCTCGTCTACATCTCGTCCTGGCTGAAGCATTATCACCCCGACGCGTTCTGCTGCGCGCTGTTGAACTCGCAGCCGATGGGCTTTTATGCCCCGGCACAGATCGTCGGCGACGCCCGCAAGAACGGCGTCGAGGTGCGCGAGATCGACGTGTCCTTTAGCTTCGCGCAGAACACGCTGGAGAACACCGACGGCAAATATTGCGCCGTGCGCTTGGGCTTCCGCCAGATCGACGGCTTCCATTGGCTTGATGAGGATGAGGAGAGGCTGAAACACTCTCAGCTGTCATTCCACATTGCGCAAGTGCGCAATGGGGGCGCGCCCACAACACCGTCATTCCGGGATGGTGCGTTAGCACCAGACCCGGAATCTCGAGATTCCGGGTTCACGCTGCGCGCGCCCCGGAATGACAATGTGGAAACGGCTCGGAATAATACGGAGAAAACCCAGGACTGGGCCGACCGCATCGTCGCTGCGCGCAACCGCCGGCTCTTCACCTCGCTCGAAGACTTCGCCCGCGACACCGGTCTGCCCAAGCGCGCGCTGATCCTGCTGGCGGATGCCGACGCCTTCCGCTCGCTCGGGCTCGACCGCCGCGAGGCGCTGTGGCAGGTGCGGCGCCTGCCCGATGACGTGCCGCTGCCGCTGTTCGAGGCGGCCACCGCGCGCGAGCAGCCGGACGAGCACGCAAAACCGCTGCCGGTGATGCCGCGTCCGGAGCAGGTCGTCGCCGACTACCAGACCATCCGCCTGTCGCTGAAGGGCCACCCGATGGAGTTCCTGCGC
This sequence comes from Bradyrhizobium sp. CCGUVB23, assembly GCF_024199885.1. Taxonomy (NCBI): domain Bacteria; kingdom Pseudomonadati; phylum Pseudomonadota; class Alphaproteobacteria; order Hyphomicrobiales; family Nitrobacteraceae; genus Bradyrhizobium; species Bradyrhizobium sp. CCGUVB23. The sequence continues at coordinate 34,548 of NZ_JANADQ010000001.1, read as the reverse complement.
GAGATGTTCACGCGCGAGCGCGTCATCGCCTGCAAGGACGTCAGTCATGAGAACGAGCGGCGCCGCGTTCGCTGTGCCGGCGTGGTGCTGGTCCGGCAGCGGCCGGGCAGCGCCAGCGGCGTCGTGTTCATGACGCTGGAGGACGAAACCGGCATCGCCAATGTCGTGGTGTGGCCCAAGATCATGGAGCAATACCGCAAGGAGGTGATGGGCGCGCGCCTCATCCTGGTCGAGGGCTATATCCAGAGCAGCCCCGAAAAGGTGACGCATCTCATCGCCCAGCGCATGGTCGACCGCTCGCACAATCTGGTCGGGCTGGCCAATGATGCGTTAAGCCGCAAGCAGCCGGTGCCAGCGGGCGCCGCCCTGATCGAGCCCCTCAACGACGACCGCCGCGACCACCTTGATGCGCCCGCGCAGAAAATCCGCCACCCCCGCGATGTCCGCATCCTGCCGCCGTCGCGGGATTTTCATTGAGGTTCATCCGCTCTCTCCCCAACGTCGTCCTGGCTTTCGCCAGGATGACATCGAATGCGTGTGAGCGCTCTCGCGCCAGCCCCTAGAAATTCACCCGATTCGAGATTCCGCCATCGACGACGAGATTGGAGCCGGTTGTGAACGACGACACCGGGCTTGCCAAAAACACCGCGGCGTTCGCGATTTCCTGCGGCGTGGCCATGCGCCCCGTCGGATTGCGGGCGAGGGCGTCCTCGTAGCGCTTGGGCATATTCTGCTCGACCATGTTCCAGACGCCGCCCTTGAAATAGACGGTGCCGGGCGACACCACGTTGACGCGGATCTTCTTCTTCGCGTGTTGCCGCGCCAGCCCCTTGGCCATGTGGATCAGCGCCGCCTTGATCGGGCCGTAGGAGCCGGCCGCATCGGCTTGCGCTGCTGAAATCGACGAGATGATGACAAAGGCTGCATCGCCAGCCTTCTCGCCGCTCGCCTCGAGGAACGGCCGCGCCGCTTCGAATGCATACACCGCGCCGACCACATCGAGCCGGAAATTCTGCTCCCATGAGGCGACGTCGTTGCCTTGCGCCATGGCCCCGGCGTTTGAGAACATCATGTCGATGCCGCCGAGCTCCCCGGCGACGCCGTCGATCCAGGATTTCAGGGCCGCGCCATCGGTCACATCGACCGCGCTACCTGTCGCGCGCACGCCGGTCGCTTTCAATTCGGTCACGGTGGCTGCGACCTGCTCGGCGTTGCGGGCGCACACCGCGACGTTGGCGCCTTCACCGGCCAGCGTCGCGGCAATCGCCCGCCCGATGCCGCGCGTGCCACCCAGCACGACGGCGCTTTTCCCTTTGAGACCGAGATCCATTGTTGGCTCCTTTTTGTTGGTCGCGTGGAATGTAGCTGCTTCATCTCGCGAGTTGTAGAGTGGGCAAAGGCGCGCTTGCGCCGTGCCCACCATCTTCAATCCGCACGAAAGCGGTGGGCACGCTTCGCTTTGCCCACCCTACGATTTCCGAATGGGTTTCGACCGTCACTCCGGCGCCGCGCCCACGGGCGGGCCGCCGGGCGGGCGATGCAGAAAGGTGAGCGACGCGAAGGCGCCGACCCAGGAGCCGATCGCGGCGAAGACGACGTAGGTGGCGTTCTCGGTGTAGCTGATCACGGCGTAGGAGGAGAGCAGGTACCAGATCGCGCTCCAGGTCGCCGCCGGCACGCGCTTGCGCGCGACCACGGCGGAGGTGAACATGACGTAGACCGCATCGGTGGCGGCGGTGGCGAGCAACACGGCACCCGCGGTGAGGGGATCGATGGCAGCCATTGCAGTCCTTTCCGTGCTAATGCGATGTTGCCGAAATTATCGGGAGAGCAATGGCCATGCAAAGCCCCGCCGACATCCTGAAGGACATCTGGACCTCCGCCGGCGGCGAGGCCGCTGTGGTCGAGCGCGTGCGGCTGAGCGGCGAGGAGCCGCAAATCCCGTCCTCATTCCGGGTCGCCGCTGCGGCGCAGGCGAGCATTGCTGCGGCGGGACTCGCTGCCGCTGAGATATGGAAGTTGCGCGCGGGCGAAGCGCAGGATGTCATTGTGGACATGCGCCATGCCGTCGTCGAATGCCGCTCCGAACGTTACTTGCGTGTCGACGACAAGCCGCCGCCACCGGCATGGGACGCGATCGCAGGAATCTACAAGGCCGGTGACGGCCGCTTTGTCCGCTGCCACACCAATTTCCCGCACCATCGCGACGCCGTCTGCAAGGTGCTCGGTTGCGAGGCTGAGCGCGAAAAGGTGCAGGCCGCGCTGATGCAATGGAAAGGTGAGGACTTCGAAACCGCGGTTTATGCGGCGGGCGGCGTCGTTGCCTTGATGCGCTCTTATGACGAATGGATGGCGCTGCCGCAGGCGCGCGCGCTGGCCGAGCTGCCGCTCGTCTCGATCGAGAAGATCGGCGAGGCATCGCCGAAGCCTTGGCCCAAAGGCGATCGTCCGCTCGCTGGACTGCGCGTGCTCGATCTGTCCCGAGTCATCGCGGGCCCCGTTGCGGGCCGTACGCTTGCCGTCCATGGCGCGGATGTGCTGCTGGTGTCTGGCCCCGAGCTTCCCGCCATTCCCTGGCTCACCATCGACACCGGGCGCGGCAAGCTCACGACCTTCATCGAGCTCAAGAGCGATGCGGGGCGCAAGCAGCTGCGCGCGCTGCTCGCGGAGGCCGACATCTTTTCGCAGGGCTATCGTCCACGATCACTCGCCACCCTCGGCTTCGCGCCGGAAGATGCGGCAAAGATCAATCCCGGCATCGTCTATGTCACGCTGTCGGCCTACGGCCATGCCGGTCCCTGGGCGGAGCGGCGCGGCTTCGACTCGCTGGTGCAGACCGCAACCGGCTTCAACCACGCAGAGGGGCAGGCCGCGGAGGTCGAAGGACCGAAGGAATTGCCCGCGCAGATGCTCGACCACGCCACCGGCTATCTGATGGCCTTCGGCGCGATGATGGCGAAGGCACGTCAGGCCCGCGAGGGCGGTAGCTGGCACGTGCGCGTGTCGCTGGCGCAAACCGGGCGCTGGTTGTGGAATCTCGGCCGACTCGCGGACGGCCTGAAGACCCCGGATCTTACGGGGCCGGCCATACATCCTGCGTTCATCAAGACCATGCCATCCGGTTTCGGAACGTTGAAAGCGGTCAGCCATTCGGCGATGCTGTCGAAAACCCCGGCCGATTGGCTGCGCCCGGCAATGCCGCTCGGCAGCCACCCGCCGGAATGGCCGAGCCTTAGCTGACACGAAGCTGACATAGAACTGACGTGGCAAAATTTTAACGCAAACCGAAAGGCGACCGGCGTTTTTTAGGTTGTCTGAAATCGCAAATCGGCACTATTAGCGCGACCGATGAGGCAGGTATCTTGCTGAAATCATCGCGAGAATGACCGGGGCCCATGTTAGTCAAAAATACCAAGCAATTGCAGGTATTTACAAAGCAACGGCTGATCGCGTCCGTAGTTTTACTGATGCTCGCCGCTGGCGGCGCCGCTTACCTCTACGCGGGGGGCAAGGAAAAGAACCACTCGGAAGTCTCCAGCCAGTCGCGCAAGAACGCGCAGAACTTCACGCCGACGCCGTCCGAATGGGCAACGCTGTCGATCGAGCCGGTGAAGCAGAAGGCCTTCCGCGCCGAATATGTCACCGAGGGCAAGGTCGCGGTCGACGAGGACCGTTCGACGCCGGTGTTCTCGCCCTATGCCGGGCGGGTCACCAAGCTGCTCGTGAAGCCCGGCGAGAGCGTCAAGCAGGGCCAGCCGCTATTCCTGATCGAGGCCGCCGACACCGTGCAGGCCCAGAACGATTTCATCACGGCGATCACCTCGCAGAACAAGGCAAAATCGGCGCTCGAGCTCGCCGACATCCAGTTCAAGCGCGCCAAGGATCTCTATGAAGGCCACGCCGTTCCGCTGAAGGATTATCAGCAGGCGGAAGCGACGCAGGTGCAGGCGCAGAACGACATGCGCTCGTCGGTGACGGCGCTGGAAGCCGCGCGCAACAAGCTGCGCATCCTCGGCTTCACCGACGAATCGATCAAGGCGTTTCAGGACAAGGGCAGCATCAATCCGGAGATCACGATCTACGCACCGATCTCGGGCACGGTCGTGCAGCGCAAGATCGGCCCCGGGCAGTATGTCAGCGCCGGCGCCAGCGATCCGGTGTTCGTGATCGGCGATCTCTCGACCGTGTGGCTCACGGCGTTCGTGCGCGAGAGCGATGCGGCCGCCGTCTGTGTCGGGCAGGACATTACCGTGAATGTGATGGCACTGCCGGGCCGTCCCTTCACCGCCAAGATCAATTACGTCGCCGCCGCGATCGATCCCAACACCCGCCGTCTTCTGGTCCGCGCCACCATCGACAACAAGGAAAATCTGCTGAAGCCGGAGATGTTCGCCAACGTGACGATCTATTCGGCCGGCGATCGCGCGGCGCCTGCGGTGCCGAAGCAGGCCCTGATTTATGAGGGCGACCAGGTCCGCATCTGGGTCGCGCGCGAGGACAAGTCGGTCGAGCTGCGCCAGATCAAGATCGGACTCGTCAACGGCGATCTCGTCGAAGTCACAAGCAATCTGAAACCGGGCGAACAGATTGTAACCAAGGGCAGCCTGTTCATCGATCGCGCGGCCTCTGGCAGCTAGCGCATGATCATGCGCCATCAAAACTGCCGTTAGCGCACAGCGAAAAACTGACCTGTAATGGATCGCCTCGTCGCCCTTGCCGTCAATCGCCGCTACCTGATGGTCGGCCTGTTCGTCGCCGTGCTGATCGGCGGCCTGATCGCGTTCAACCAGCTCAATATCGAGGCCTATCCCGACCCGACGCCGCCGATGGTCGACATCGTGACGCAGAGTCCGGGCCTGTCGGCGGAGGAGATCGAGCGCTACATCACGATCCCGATCGAGACCCAGGTTGCAGGCCTGAAGAATCTGACGACCATCCGCACCATCTCGCTCTACGGCCTGTCCGACGTCAAACTCCAGTTCTCCTTTGCCTACACCTATGACGAGGCGCTCCAGCAGGTCTTGAACCGCCTGGCGCAGCTCGCGCCGCTCCCCGGCAACGTGCAGCCGCAGATTTCGCCGCTCAGCCCGATCGGCGAAATCTTCCGCTATCGCCTGGTCGGCCCGCCGAACTACAGCGTGCTCGATCTGAAGACGATCCAGGACTGGATCCTCCAGCGCCGCTTCCGCGCCGTGCCCGGCGTGATCGACGTCACCGGGTGGGGTGGCAAGACCAAGACCTACGAGCTCCAGGTCGACTTCAACAAGCTGATGGCCAACGGCCTGACGTTGCCGCAGCTGCTCCAGGCGGTGAGCAATTCCAACGTCAATGTCGGCGGCAACACCGTCAATATCGGCTCGCAATCCGCCGTGGTGCGCGGCGTCGGCCTGATCCGCTCGATCGACGACCTCGCCAACACCATGGTGGCGCAGACTGGCGGCAACCCGGTGCTGGTCAAGGACGTCGCGACCGTCACGGTCGGCGAGAAGCCGCGGCTCGGCATCGCCGGCCTCGACGACAGCGACGACATCGTGCAGGGCATCGTGCTGATGCGCCGCGGCGAGCAGAGCACGCCAACCATCAAGCGCGTCGAGCAGCTCGTCGCGCAGATCAACAACTCGACCATCCTGCCGCCCGGCGTGCGCATCGAGCGCATCTACGACCGCAAGGACCTGATCGACCTCACCACCCACACCGTGCTGCACAACATGGTGGTCGGCATTTTGCTGATCGTGCTGTTGCAGTGGATCTTCCTGGGGGATCTGCGCAGCGCGCTGATCGTCGGCGCCACGATTCCGTTCGCGCTGTTCTTTGCCGTGATCATCCTGGTGCTGCGCGGGGAGTCCGCCAACCTGCTGTCGGTCGGCGCCATCGATTTCGGCCTGATCGTGGACGCAACCGTCATCATGGTGGAGGCCATCTTCCGCCGCCTGACGCAGACCACGCCGCTTTCCGAGCTTGAGCATGCCTCGCCGGAGACGCTGTTCGGCATGAAGAGCCATGCCATTCTGTCGGCCGCGGCCGACGTGTCGCGCTCGATCTTCTTTGCCGCGGCCATCATCATCGCGGCGTTCCTGCCGCTGTTCACGCTCTCCGGCGTCGAGGGCAACATTTTCGGCCCGATGGCGCGCACCTATGCCTATGCGCTCGCCGGCGGCCTGCTTGCGACCTTCACGGTAACGCCGGCGCTGTCGGCGATCATCCTGCCTGCGCATGTCGAGGAGACCGAGACCAGGATCATGCTGTTCCTGCACCGGATCTACACGCCGGTGCTGCATTGGGCGGTCAGCAACCGCAACATCGTGCTGGGTGCCGCCATCGGCCTCGTCGTCATGACGCTGGCGCTCGGCCGCCTGCTCGGCCTCGAATTCCTGCCGAAGCTCGAGGAAGGCAACCTCTGGATCCGCGCCACGCTGCCGCCGACCATCTCGCTCCAGGAGGGCAACACCTACGTCAACGAGATGCGCAAGCTGATCCGCGCCCGGCCGGAGGTCGAGTCCGTCGTGTCGCAGCACGGCCGTCCCGACGACGGCACGGATGCCGCCGGCTTCTTCAACGCCGAGTTCTTCGCGCCGCTCAAGCCGGCAAGCGAATGGCCCGGCACCCATGACAAGGAAGTGCTGACCGCGGAGTTGCTCAAGCAACTCGACGACCACTTCCCCGGCGTCGAGTTCAACTTCTCGCAATATCTGCAGGACAACGTGTCGGAAGCCGTCTCCGGCGTGAAGGGCGAGAACTCGATCAAGCTATTCGGTAGCGACCTGAAGGCGCTGACCGACACTGCCAACAAGATCAAATCGGTGCTGTCGACGGTGCAGGGCGTGACCGACCTTGCGGTGTTCACCTCGCTCGGACAGCCGACGATCCAGATCGATATCGATCGCGCCAAGGCCGCGCGCTATGGCCTGGCGCCCGGCGACATCAACGCGACCATCAAGGTCGCGATCGGCGGCGACACTGCGGGCGATCTCTACGAGCCGGGCTCGGACCGCCATTTCCCGATCATCGTTCGCCTGGCGCCGGAATACCGCAAGAGCGCCGAGGCGATCCAGAATCTGCGCATCGGCGCGCCCGGGCCGAACGGCACCGTCACGCAGATTCCCTTGAGCGAGGTTGCCACGATCAGCCTCGTCTCGGGCGCGGCCTATATCTACCGCGAGCAGCAGGAGCGCTATTTGCCGATCAAGTTCTCGGTGCGCGAGCGCGACCTCGGCAGCGCGATCCGCGAGGCGCAGCAGAAGATCGCCGAGCAGGTCCAACTGCCGCCGGGATCGCACATGGAATGGGTCGGCGAGTACGGCAACCTCCAGGACGCTATTCGGCGGCTGTCGATCGTGGTGCCGATCTCGCTGGCGCTGATCGGCATCCTGCTTTGGTTCAATTTCGGCTCGATGACCGACACGCTGCTCGCCATGAGCGTGATCCCGATGGCGATCTTCGGCGGCGTGCTGGGTCTGCTGATTACCGGCACGGCGTTCAGCGTCTCCGCGGCGATCGGCTTCATCGCGCTGTTCGGCATCGCCGTGATGGATGGCATCATCATCATCTCGCAGTTCAACCAGCTCATTGAGGAAGGCCTTGACCGCATGACAGCGGTGGTGCGCACCGGTGAGTTGCAGCTCCGCCCGGTGCTGATGACCTGCGTGGTCGCCGGCGTCGGGCTGCTGCCGGCCGCGCTGTCCGAAGGCATCGGCTCGCAGGTGCAAAAGCCGCTCGCGGTCGTCGTCGTCACCGGCATGATGCTGGCGCCGATCGTCATCCTGGTGACGCTGCCGGTCCTGATCTCCTTCTTCTCGCGCCGCGCCCGCTAGTTTAATCCCCCTGTGGGCACACGCCCACAATTCCTGCCCACTCGGTTTGTGGTTGACGAACTCCCCCAGCGTTCCTTGATTAGAGGCAAGGGAAACCGCGGGAGAGACCAGCCATGCGGATGGAGGAACAGGCGGGCAGGGGGGCCGCCACGGCGGAGCAGATCCTGGGCGAGATCCGGGACTATTGCCGTGCGACCCGAACGGCGGAATCGACCTTCGGCCGGCTCGTCGTCAATGACGGCAAGCTGGTATCCCGCCTGCGCGACGGCGCCAGGATCACGACAGGCACGCTCGACAAGGTGCGCGCCTATCTCAGCGAGCACCGGCCGGAGCCATCAGGCAGCTCCGCGACCGTCGCGCTGAAGGCGGCCAATGGCGTGGCGCCCGTGGTCGAGGCCGCGCCGCCCGGCTTCCGCTTCTTCGACAACCGGCAGAAATATCTCCTGTTCGTCTCGACCTGCAGCGAGAAGACCGAGGTCGCCAACCGCATCTCGCTGGAGATCTCCAATCTCCAGCCGTCGCCGCCGGCGCTCAGGCTGTTCGACGCCGGCTCCGGTGACGGCACCGTGCTGTCGCGGGTGATGCGTGCGCTGCATGCGCGCTTCCCCGCAATGCCTCTTTATGTCGTGGCCAAGGAGATCTCCTACGAAGACGTCCGCATGATGCTGGAGAAGATGGCCGACCGCCTGTTCGAGCATCCTGCAACCGTGCTGGTCGTGACCAACCTCTATTACGGCGAAGCGCCCTGGCTGACGCCGCGCTCGGCGACCGCGGCGCAAGGCCTCCTGTGGAAGGACGTCGCGCTCGCGGGCAACACCGCGCATGGCTTTGCCGAGCAGATCGGCGAGCTCGAGCCGTTCCTCGCCGAGAACTGGCGCGCCGGCATCAGCCAGAAGACCGGCAATCCCGTCTATATGCGGCCGGTGATCCTGACGCTCAGGCGCGAAGACCATTCCTTCCTGCTCGATCCGATCATGCCGCGGCCCGGCCGCGTGATGGCCGACTACGATCTCGTTATCGCCTCACAGCCCTACCGGGCGCGCGCCAGCGTCGAATTCAAGGCCTCGAAGGTGGTGACGCCGCTGGTGCGGTCCTTGCGTCCCGGCGGTCGTCTGATCGGCATCCATTCCCATGGCCGCGATCCCGGCATGGAGATCATCGACCAGGTCTGGCCCGGCGATGATCCCTTTGGCACCGACCGTTATGCGATCCTGCGCGAGGTCAAGCGCGAGCTCGGCTCGGCGGCGCGGCACTACAATTTCAATGCGTCGTCGGATGCGCGCGCGATCTTCCGCTACCGCATGCACACGCTGCCCGATGAAGTCTCCGGCCCGATCGGCACCTCGACACTGTTCGCGGCCTGGAACGCTGCGATCTATGTCGCGCAGATCGAGGACGACAGGCTGTCCGAGGTCGTGCGTGACGGCCGCTATCTCGAGGCGACCGATCGCGTGGTGAGAAAACACGGCGGGCTCTGGTTCAACGACGAGACCTATGTGATCTCGCGTCGCCGGGCGCCGGCGTAAACGATCGGAGCGCGCGATGACGATGACGCTCGAACAGTCTCTCTCCGGCGATCTCGCTGCACTTCTGCCGAAGGCGTCGGTGGAAATCTCCTCGCGCGGGCATCAGCTCGACGAGCTGCACGAGCATTTTTCGCCCGACATCGATGTCAGCATCACCTTCCTGCCGGGCGACCACTACCAGCACAATGTCGAGACTGCCGCCGCGCTGCGCCGCGCCGGCTTCAACCCCGTCCCGCACATCGCGGCGCGCGAGATCACCTCGCGCGAAGCGCTGGACGATTTCTTCCGCCGGCTACGCGGCGAGGCCGACGTCCACCGCATCCTCCTGATTGCCGGCGACCTCGCCATCGCCAAAGGGCCGTTCAAGTCGAGCCGCGATGTCGCCGCAAGCGGCCTGATCGAGGCGCACGGCTTCTCGCGCGTCAGCGTCGCCGGCCATCCTGAGGGACATCCCTATCTCGATACGGCGCAGACGATGAAGTCGCTCGCCGCATCGCGCGACTGGGGCAGGGAGCGGCAAGTTGCCGTCGACATCGTCACGCAGTTCTGCTTCGAGGTCGCGCCGATCCTTAACTGGCTCGGCGAGCTTCGCATCGCAGCCATCGATCTTCCCGTGGTGATCGGCCTCGCGGGTCCTGCGAGTCCGGCCACGCTGATGAAATTCGCACTCCGCTGCGGCGTCGGCAATTCGATCCGCGCCGTGCGCAATAAGATCGGCCGCTATGGCCGGCTGCTCACCGAGACGGGGCCAGACGAGGTGGTGCGCGGGCTCGAGGCCGCACCGAAGTCCGCGACCTCGCAGATCATCGGCTTCCATTTGTTCCCGTTCGGTGGTCTCCGCAAATCCGCGCGCTGGCTGAACGAGCACGCCAGCGTGCCAGGCGCCCTTCAAAATCGGTAAAGCCGCGCTGGATTGTCGACCAGAATCTTCTTGCGGATGTCTGCATCCGGCGCCCACACCGGGAGCTGGTTGAGCAGGCGGCCGTCGTCGATTTGGTAGAGCGGGGCGATGTCCGTGGCCTTTCGTCCTTCGACATGGCTGGAGTCCGGATGCGGCCAGTCCGTACCCCAGACGATGCGGTCGGGGTTCGCCGTGATCAGCGCGCGGGCGAACGGCACCATGTCCTGGTAGTCGGGCGCGAGCTTTGACGAGCGATAGGCGCCCGAGATCTTCACATAGGCCTTGCCCGATTTTACGAGCTCGAGGAGGTCGGAAAATCCGGGCTGGTCCATCCCTAGCGATGCCACCAGGCCGCCGAAATGATCGAACACCGCCGGCACCGGCGCGGCCGTCACGAGGTCCTTGATCGCGGAGATCATCGGCAGCGTGGTGTAGAGCTGCACATGCCAGCCGCGCGACTTCATGCGTTCTACGGCTGCCGTGAAGCGTGCGCGCCCGACATTGGGATCGCTGATGCCGCCGGTTGCCAGATTAATGCGGATGCCGCGGAAGCCGTCCTCTCCCATCGCATCGAGCTGGGCCTCCGTCGTCTTGTCGTCGATCACGGCCACCCCGCGTGCGGTCGCGCCGCGGGCCTTCATGCCGAACAGGGTGGACGAATTGTCGGTTCCGTAGACGCTCGGCGTCACGATCACCACGCGCTCGATATGCAGCGCCTTGTGCAGCGCCACCATCTCCTCTGGTGACGCCGGCTCCGGCGTATAGACGCGGCCGGCGAAGAAGGGGAATTTCTCGGGATCGCCGTGGATGTGGGTGTGGCAGTCGCAGGCATGGGCCGGGACGTCGAAATTGACTGATGTCGACGGCTGCGACGCCCGGGCATGGGCTTTGCTGGTCATTCGGCAGCCAGGGAGGCGAGCAGAACGCTGCGTCGGGTGAGCATGGTTGTCTCCTTGCTTCGTTGTTCCGAGAACGTATCGGCGACGATATCACATCAGCCCGGCAGTCGCCGCACGTCGCTGCATAGCTGTTCGACAAGTTCTGCAAGGGGCCTCGCGCCGTCGACGCGCACGACCGGGCAGGGCAAGCCTGCGAGCCACGCCTCATGCTTTGCGAGATTGCGGCCTTCGCGGTCGCCGGCCTCGTAGTGCGAGGCCCATTCGATGAAGGCTTCGGTTTCCTCATGGCGCCAGCCATCGGGCGCGACTGCGGCTGCACCGAAATGCGTGGCCTCGCGGGCGCGCAGCCGTGTCAGCCGCAACTCGCGCGGCGTGACCACGAAGACGACGAGATCGAAATGCGCGACGAACTCGTCGCCCCAGCCGGTGACCGATCCGCTCAGCACCCAATCGAGGCGTGGCAGGAACATCTCGCGCATCAGACGCAGGCGCTCAGGGATGGGGCGAAGGGTCTGGTAGGGCGGCGCGGTCGGCAGCCAGAAATAATCGTCGCTGTCGTGATGCGGCAGTGCAAGCCGGTCCGCAAGCGCCCGGCCGAGCGTCGTCACGCCGGAGCCCGACGCTCCCGTCAGATGAATGCGGCAGCTTTTCATGATCGCTTCCCGAGAATGACTTGAACCCAACGGCTGGCGGTTTGACTAATGATCCGCGCTCCCGGATCATCTCCCTCCCACCGGAATCACTTTATGCAAAAATCTTTTGGCAAGTTCAAAGCAGGCGTCTCGGCCGCTGCCGTCCTCGTCGCGCTGTTTGGTGTTTATGGCTTCCGCAAGCTTCAGGCGCTGGCGGCCGATCCGACCGGTCCGAAGGACTGCCGTGCTGCGGATGACATCGGCGAGCAGGGCAAGGTCGAGCTGGAGAAGGTGAGGGCGATCGCGCCGCTTCAAGGCGTGAAGTGGTCCCAGCTCGGCGGCAGCATCAATGATGCGAGCTGCCTCAACCGCACCGAGATTTTTGGCGTGGTCGAGGTGCATAGCGTCGATGATATCGCCAAGACGCTGGCATTCGCCCGCGCCAACAAGCTCCCGGTGACGACGGCTGGCGTGCGCCATTCGATGGGCGGCCAGGCGTTCCGCAAGGGCGGCATCGTGCTGGACATGCGCGGCTTCAACCGCATCACGCTCAACGAGGCGGCGCACAGCGTCACCGTGCAGCCGGGCGCGACCTGGCACGACATTCAGATCGCGCTGCATCCGCGCTTTGCTGTGCGCGCGATGCAATCGACCGACATCTTCAGCGTCGGCGGCTCGATCTCGGTCAATGCCCACGGCATGGACCACCAGGCCGGCGCGCTGGCCCGCTCGATCAAGGCGATGAAGGTGATGCTGGCCGACGGCTCGATCAAAAACGCCTCGCCGACGGAGAACCAGGAGCTGTTTAACCTCGTGGTGGGCGGCTACGGCCTGTTCGGCGTCATTGTCGAGGCCGAGCTCGATATCGCCGACAATGCGGTCTACCAGACCGGACGGCGCGTGCTGGACTACAAGGCGTTTCCGGCGCTGTTCGCAGGCGAGATCGAGAAGGACACCAACATCGGCCTGATGTACGGCCATCTCTCGACCGCGCCGAGCAGCTTTCTGCAAGAGATGCTGCTCTACACCTACACCAAGGTCGACGGCAGCGATTTCGCGATCGAGGAGCTCGGGGAGGTCAGCAGCACGAAGCTCCGGCGGCTCACCATCAACCTGTCCAAGCAGGGGCCATTCTTCCAGGAGCTGAAGTGGCTGTCCGAGAAGCAAATCGAGCACCGGATGGAGACCTGCACGGTCACCCGCGCCAAAGCGATCGCCTCGGGCGAAGCCTGCCTCGTCAGCCGCAACAATCCCATGCACGACTCCGTGCCGTACTTGCGCAACGCCTTGCAGGACGAGACTGACATTCTCCACGAATACTTCATCCCGCGCAAAAACTTCGTCGCGTTCGTCGACGGCATGCGCAAGATCATGCTCGACAACAAGACCAACCTGCTGAACGCGTCGGTCCGCGTCGTGCACAAGGAGGAGAATTTCCTCACATACTCTCCGGAGCCGGCGTTCTCGCTGGTGCTCTACATCAACCAGCCGACGGATGATGAGGGCAACCTCCGCATGAAGAAGGTGACGGAAGAGCTGATCGATCTCACCATCGCCAATCAGGGACGCTTCTTCCTGCCGTACCAGCTCTATTATTCGCGCGATCAGCTCAAGAAGTCCTATCCGCAAATCGACGACTTCTTCGCGGCCAAGCGCAAGTACGACCCGGCCGGTCTCTTCACCAACACGATGTATCAGAAATACGCCTCCTAAGCCGCCGCCACCGCCTCGGCGGATTGTGAGCGCCCCTTATTTGCGAGCACAGCGCATGACCAGATTTGATACTGCTCTTTTGGGCCGTGCCGGCAATGGCGCTGGACGCAGAGGACGCGCGAATATCTGACGATATCGCGCTGACGAAGGCCACCATTTCGTTGCTGGCAGGGAAGGATCTTGCGGCGTTCCGAGAGCGCCTCGATCCACGTATCGGTCAAGCCCCCGACGACAAGCTGCGTCAGATGTCAGACCTGATCGGCGCGAGCGAACCGACCTCGATCGAGACGATCTCGGCGACCGGAACCCACTTCGTTCAAAGCGGCGACGGCAACAGCAACAGCCGGATCATCTTGGAATACACGTTGACCGGCAAATGGGTGATCGTGGACGCAACGATCAAGACGCAAGGCACCTCAAAGCGGTTCACTGGCCTCTTCATCACCTCCAATACCTTGCCCCTGAGGGAGCTGAACGCGTTTCATTTCTTCGGCAAGGGGCCGGTGCAGTACCTGTTTCTTGCTGGTTGGATATCCGTGATCGGACTCACCGCCTGGGCGATCGCCATCGCCTTCAGGCGGCATACCGGCTGGCGCAGGTGGGCGCTCATCGTCGCGATGCCGTTGGGGCTCACGCCGACTCTCGCGGTGAATTGGAACACGGCGTACATCTGGGTGATGGAGGCCGCCAGCAACTCGGCTGGCGAGGTCATTCCAATATTTGCTGTTCGCTATCCGATGGCCCTGTTCAGCCAAAACGAGCTTCGCGTTCCATACCTTTACGTGTCGGCCCCACTCATCGCCTTCGCCTACTTGATCTGGCGCTGGGTGCAGAGGCGACGGCCGCTGGCATTGCCTGCGAACGAGGCAAGTTGACGACGCGTCAGCTTCGCTTGGGCACGAGCCCGTTGCAGCCGCCGGCCTGCTCGGCATCGAGCACCAGCAGGGCGCCGGCGGCGTAGAGCCGGCCGACGAAGTCGGCGGCGTTGGAGCGGGCGATGGTGACGTAGGCGTACGAGGCCAATACGCGACCGTCGGCCTTCGCGATTGCCGCGATCGCCTGCGCCTGTGGCCCGATCACGGCCAGCGAGCGGCCGGGCGCGGAGCCGAAAGTCAGGGCAACGACAAGCGCAAGCCAGCCCGCGACGACGAGCGAGACCGCAAACGCGACCCTGCGGAGCGGCCGGGGTGTCGTCCGGCTAGTAGTCGTAGAAGTGCTCAAGGCTCGCACCCTTGGTCGTCAGCTCGCGCTTGATCTCGACGAGCCGGTCGATCCTAGCCTTAAGGCCGGCCCTTCGGAAGCCGGGTTTGGCGTCCAGATCCAGTGAAAACAGTTCCGTAGTGTCGGGAATATCGAGAGCCGTTCCTTTCGGCGCGATCACGGTGATGAGGATATCGTGATTGCCGGCGATCTCCGCCAGGCGGTGGCCGCCATCGAGCAGCTTGTTCAAAATCTCGCTCAGCGCCTTGTAGCGCGGCGCCTGCACGAGCTGCCAATCCGGTGGCAGCGTCCGGACCGGGGTGATGCGTGGCTCGGCGCCAAGCACGTCCTGCGGGAGCGTCGCGACCACGAACATGATGTCGCGTGGCTCGTCGTCATCGCTGGCATCGAGCGCCTTCTGAATCGCGGCGGCGTAGCCGATCTTGACGAAATACTCGGTGCCGAGCGCAAAATTGCGCTCCCACGTGCGCAAATCACTCGGCGTCGGTGCCGAGATCGCCGTTAGCCCGTTCAGCGTGTCGCGGAACGGATATTTGTACCAGGGAATGGTGTAGAGGAAGGCCGCATAGTCCTGCAGCACCGCGCGGGCATATTCATCCTGCGGCGTGAGCTTCTCGCCCCTGATCCATTCGAACGCGCGCCCGATCGTGTTCTCGTAAAATCCCTTGATCGCGTATTCGGCGGAGTAGCTGATGCCGATGACGTAGATCATCATCTTCACGTCGAAGCGCGACTCGGCGCTCGCCGGGACCGCGCGGTTGATGGTGCAGAAGCTCTGCCAGAAGCCGAGGATGTGACGCAAATAGCCGAAATGGCTTTCGCTCGATTGGTCGAGGAAACGGCCAAAATCCTCGAAGGAATAGACGATGTACCATTCGGGGAAGGTGAAATAGGTGTTGTCGAGCGGCCGGCGATAGCCCTTCTCGCCGATCGGCGGCAGCGGGTCTGCGGCCGTCACCGCAGATGCAATGTCGGATGTGGGCTGGCAGGTCCCCTCGATATAGGCGAGTGGCCCCAGGATCGCGACGACGATCAGGACGACTAGCGTGAGGACGATGCGACGCAAGCGCTTAAGCATGGGCCGGGCGTGTGCGCGGTGCGAGGAGATAGCCGATCAGGATGGCAAGCCCGCCGAGCCCGAGATGCGGCGCATTGGCGAAGATGCGGGTCGACAGCGGCAGGTTCAGCACGCCGTTGATGAGGATGCCGAAATCGAGATAGCCGCTGCCGGTGAGGAGGCCGAGCACGCCATCGGCGAAATAGAAGACGCCGAAGAGCTGGAAGAACAGCTCGGATGCGCGTCGCGAGGTCAGCGCCGAGGCAAGGGCCCACAGCGCGGAGACGAGATGCAGGCCGTCGGCGTACCAAGTGCGGCGAAACAGGCCGAAGATCATGTCGTTCTGGTCGATGAAGGCGGGGATGTAACCGGTCAGGATCACGAAACCAAGCAGTGCGGCATAGCCAAGGGCGCACAATCTGATGATGTCCATGAGTCCTCCGGTGAGTTCGAATCTTGATCGAGTTTAGAGTGTCCCGAGCGCCTTGAGCAGGGCGTCATTGAACTGGCCGGGATTTTCGATCTGCGGAATGTGACCGAGTCCGGGCAGCAGAGTGAGGTGCGCCTGGGGCAGCAGACCATTCAAGTCGCGCGCCTGGGCGAGCGGCGTCACGGTGTCCATCTCGCCCCAGAGGATTGCGACGGGCTGCTTGAGCCGCGCGTAGGCGCCGCGGTCGGCGCTGATCGCGCCGCGATCTGTACCTGCGAAATAATAGACCCAGTCGGCAATATCCGATGTCGAGTTCTGGCGTGTCAGTGGCCGCTGCAGGACCTCGACATATTCAGGCAAGGCGCGATCCTTTTTCGCGATCAGCGATTGCAGCAGCATCTTCGTGGCAAGTGGATTAGTGACCGTCAGTGACACCAGCATTTCACGCAGCCATTTCGGACGCAGCGCTGCCGGTGGATCGGACGGTTCGGCCGTCAGCCCCAGCGCGGCGTCCACCAAGACCAGCGCGCGGGCGCGCGCCGGGAAGCGCAGCACAAGCTCAATCGCGGCACCGGCACCGAAGGAATGGCCGACGATGATCGCGGGTGCTGCATTGAGCTTCTCGAGCACGTCGCTGACGCGCTCGGCCTGATCCTGTCGCGTGTAGCCGCCCGGCCGATCCGAGAAGCCGAACGGCGGCAGGTCGAGCGCGATCACGTGATAACCGCCGGCGGCGAGCGCTTCGCTCGTCGCCCGCCACAACTCGCTCCAGGCCGCCGTGCCGTGAAACAGCACGACCGGAATTCCGGCCGGCGGGCCTTTCTCCTGAATGAACACGTCACCCGAGCGCGTCGTCACCCAATGCCCGCTCGACGGCGCGTGATCGGCACGGCCTGCCGTCTCGCGAGCGGAAGCCGCGAGCCGGAATGCGATGACCGCTGCGACGACCAGCAGCACGAGGGCGCCGCACAGCTTGGCCGCACCTCGAGGAATTCCAGTGATCAAAAGGCCTCGCGGGATGAGTCGGTTGATATTGGACCGCTACTCTAGCGCGAGTTGATTTGGCGTTGAAGCGAACCGCGGTCGTGGGCCCCGCTCACGATGGAGTGGTGCTGCTGATTTGCCCGACGCGTCAAATCCTGGCCGGCGAAGCCATTCTACTTTGCATGGGGTTGTTTTCGATGTTTTGAGGAGCCTACCCGATTCACTGCCCCGACGGCGTGCGCAGGCCGTGCCAGGCGTCGCGCACCTGGTGATAGTGCACTTCGGGCAGATAGTCGGGCGTGTTGAGGCTCAAGGTCTTGACGTCGAGGTGGCCGACCGCGCTGAGCAGCGTGTAGGAGGCGATGACGCGGTCGCGCAGCGCGCCGATCAGGCGGGCCTTGGCCTGGATCAGGTCGGCCTGCGAGTTCAGCACGTCAACGGTGGTGCGCTGTCCGCCGGCGGCTTCGCGCTGCACGCCCTGCAGGGCGACGGTCGCCGCCTTCACCTCGGACTCCGAGGCTGAGACCGCGATCTTGGCGCCTTCGTTCGCCACCCAGGCGCTGGTCGCGGCGGTGCGCGCCTGGTTGCGCACCTGGTCGAGCACGAGGCGGCTTTGCGCCGACACCTCCTTGGCCTGCCGGGTTTGCGAGGCGGCCGTGCCGCCGTCATAGATCGGCGCGGTGACGTTGGCGACGATGGAGGCCTGGTCGGTGCCGAGGGTACTGAGCGTCGGGTCGGCGTCGCGGCTGCGGCTGGCGCTGCCCTGCACATTGGCGCTCGGTAGCAGTGCGCCTTCGGCGACGCGGATATTGGTGGAGGCGACGTCGACGTCGAAGCCTGCCGCCATCACCGCCGGGTGCTCGCGGATCGCCATGGCGAGCGCGTCCTCGCGGCTCTTCGGCAGATAGCGGTCGACGACCTCGGCGGGCCGAAGCTGCGACGGTGGGTTGCCGATCACCTGGGCGTAGGTCGCCTGGCTGACGGCAAGCGCGACTTCGGCGGCGTTGAGATCGGAAAGCCCGCGGTTGAGGCGCGCCTCGGCCTGCGCCGTATCGGTCGGCGTGACGTCGCCGGCGTTCAGCCGGCGCTGGGTGACGGCGAGTGTCTCGCGCAGGAACGCGACGTTGGAGCGCTGCGCCTCGACCAGCGACTGGTTGGCGAGCACGTTGGTGTAGGCGGTCACGGCATCGAGCAGCACGCCCTGGCCGACATTGCGCAAGGCCTCACGGCCCGACTGCACCTGGAGCTCGGCGACGCGCACGCTGTTGGCGGTACGGAAGCCATTGAACAGGGTCTGCGTCACGGTGACGCCGATGGTCCAGGGCTTCAGCGTCGCGGTCTGGATGGTGTTGTCTGGAAGCAGGTTGCGCACCGATTGCAGGCCGGCGCTCAGGCTAGCCACGATCTGCGGCCGGTAGCCGGCAAGCGCCTGCGGCACGTTCTCGTCGGTGGCGCGCTGGCGCGCCCGCTCGGCATTGAGCTGCGGATTGGTCTGATAGGCTTTTGCCAGCGCTTCCGGCAGCGCTTCGGCCAGCGCAGCGGCCGGGAGGGCGCAGGAAACCGTTAGCGCGGTCCATGTGACAAGGACATGACCCACGCCCGATCGGCGCCGCGTCCTTACGCGGCCAGTTCTGGCGGCACGCCCCTTCATCTGATCCCGTAACAACCCCGGCTATCCGCCCCCGCCGACGGCGGCCCTCTTACCTGTTTAACCAGCGCCGGTCCCGCAGGCAAACTGCCGCGGGTGAATGTCCCATGAAATCCGCGCTTGTTGCAGCTACGTCACAGGATTTTGCGGGAAGGGATGGGGAGCCTTACACCAACCTTACCGATTCTTGTTCAGCGGCTTGCGCTTCTCGATGAACGCGGCCATGCCCTCCGAGCGGTCCTCCAGCGCGAAGGTGGCGTGGAAGAGGTTGCGCTCAACCTGCATGCCCTCGGCGAGCGTGGTCTCGAAGGCGCGGTTCACCGCTTCCTTGGCCATCGCGGCCGCCGGCTGCGACATCGCGGCGATCTTCTCGGCAGCCGCGATCACCTCGTCCATCAGCTTGTCGGCAGGGACCACACGGCTGACGAGGCCGCTTCGCTCGGCTTCCGCCGCATCCATCATGCGGCCGGTGAGGCAGAGGTCCATCGCCTTGGACTTGCCGATCGCGCGCGTCAGGCGCTGCGTGCCGCCGATCCCGGGAATGGTGCCAAGCGTGATCTCGGGCTGGCCGAATTTCGCGGTGTCGGCGGCGATGATAATGTCGCACATCATCGCGAGCTCGCAGCCGCCGCCGAGCGCGTAGCCCGCGACCGCGGCGATCGTCGGCTTGCGACAGCGCGCCACGCGGTCGCCGCCGATGGCGGCAAAATCTTCCGAGAACATGTCGATGAAGCCTTTCGGCTGCATCTCCTTGATGTCGGCACCCGCGGCGAATGCCTTCTCGCTGCCGGTGACGACGATGCAGCCGATCGCGTCATCGGCCTCGAGATCGTCGACGGCGGCGGCGATCTCGCGGAAGACGCCGAAGGACAGTGCGTTGAGCATCTTCGGGCGGTTCAGCTTGATGATGCCGACCGCGCCTTGGCTTTCGACGATGATGTGCTCGAACGTGCTCATGCTCCACCCACGCGTTTTTCGATTTCAGCGGGCAATGTGCCCGTTGGCGGGGTGGGCTTCAAGAGGGCGAAAACGCCTGACGGGACGCGCGAGCCGCGCGTCCCGGAACCGGCTCAGGCCAAGAATCAAGCGAAGAATCAGGCCAAGAATCAAGCCATGAACATGCGCGCGGCCGAGGCCAGCGTCAGGAGCGCGCCGAAGCCGATGAAGATCTTGCCGATCAGCGAGCTCTGGTCCCAGGCCGAGTTTTCGCTGCTCGCGGCAGCCATCACCGGAGCCGGGCGCGGCTGTGCATCGGTCGCCGCGACGGCCTTTTGCGCAGGCGGGTTATCCTGCTGCTGGGTGGCATCATCCGGCTGATCTGACGCGGCCACCTGGCTGTCCGGCGCTGCAGCCGCCTGGTCTGCCGCGGCCTGCAAATTGTCATTGGCCCGCGACGTCATGGCGGTGGCCGCAGCGGCGGTCGGCGTATCGGCGGAGGCGAGCTGCGCATTGGCGTTGGCGACTGCGGGCGGCATGGCGCTGGAGGCCGGCGCGATGCTCTCGGCGGCCGCGGCGTCCTTATTATCGCTCTTGCCTGCCTTGTCGTCGGAGGATTTCTCCGCCGTCTTGCTGGTGTGGTGACGAGCGTGGTGACGCCGAGGCTTGGTTTCTTTGACGGTCTCGCTCGAATTGCTCGCGCTGTCCGACTTGGTGTCGCTCGCGGCGGTCGGTGCAGCCTGTGCGGTGTCCCCGACTGCGACGAAGAGTCCGGCGGCGAGAATCAACGCTACGCGCCCGCTGGCTTTGATCATTGTGATGATCTCCCCAATTGGCCCATCCCGGGGCGAACAGAGACCCCTGGGCGTGACCACAGCTGGGCAAAAAAAGGGAATCTTCGGGCTGGACCGGGCAAAACCGGGGCAATTGGTGGCCCGCAAAGCGCCCGATGGATGCCAGCCGGAGGGATCGGTGTTATGAGCCTCCCCGACTTGCGGGCCGGGCCGGATTCTACACCCTCAGCTTGATCACGAAGTCGTGATCTGGGCGGTGCGGGCGTAACAAATTGAAAGAGCGGCCGAATTGCTAGGTGGGAGCGCGCGTGCGCGGACGTGAGGACGAATGGACCGGCCTGATGCGGTCGGCCATGGCAGGGGATGATGCGGCGTATCATCGCCTGCTGAAGGCGGTCACGCCGGTGCTGCGGGCTGCCGCCCGGCGCGGACTCGCGCGGGCCGGCCAGCCTCCCGATCAAGCCGAGGATATCGTGCAGGACATTTTGCTGGCGGTGCATTTGAAGCGGCATACCTGGGATAGCGAAGCGCCTCTCGCCCCTTGGCTGTTCGCGATCGCCCGCAACAAGCTGATCGACGCGCTAAGGCGACGGGGCAGGCGGATCTTCGTCAATATCGACGATTTCGCCGAGACGTTGCCGGGCGAGGCTCCGCCGGAGACGGCCTCCGCAGGCGAGGTCGCGGCGCAGCTTGCGACACTGCCGCAGCGCCAGCGTGACGTGTTGCAGTCGATTGCGGTCGACAGCGCCTCGATCAGGGACACCGCGTCAAAGTTGTCGATGAGCGAAGGCGCGGTGCGCGTCGCGCTGCATCGGGGGCTGGCCGCGCTTACCGCCAAACTGCCGGACAGATGAGATGGATACCGATCAACTCATTCGCACGCTCGCGGCCGACAACGCTCATCGTGCGCCGAAGGTCGGTGCCGTGCTGGCGCTGTCGCTGCTGGTGGCCGCGCCGCTCTCGATCCTGATCTTCGCCACCTTCCTCGGCGTGCGGCCGGACGTGATGAGCGCGATGCACAATCCGTTCTTCGATATGAAGTTCGCGGTCACCCTGTCGCTCGCGATCCCCGCGATCGCGATCAGTCTGCATCTGTCGCGGCCCGAGGCCTTGATGCGCGGCTGGGGCTGGCTGCTGCTGCTCCCCGTGGCCTTGCTTGCGGTGGCGATCGGCGGCGAGATGATGATGGCGCCTGCGATGCCGATGACGATGCGGCTCGTCGGCAAGAATTCAAGGGTGTGTCTGTCGGCGATCCCTGCGATGTCGCTACCGCTGCTGGCGGGCGCGCTGTTCGGCCTGCGTCACGGCGCGCCGTCGCGGCCCGCGCTTGCCGGCGCGCTCGCCGGCCTTTTGTCGGCGGGGCTGGCGGCGACGCTCTACGCCTCGCACTGCACCGATGATTCGCCGCTGTTCGTGGCGACCTGGTACACGCTCGCCGCCGCGTTCGTGACCGCGATCGGCGCGTTCATCGGATCAAAAGTGCTGAAGTACTAGCACCGGCTACGCCGGTGCCGTGCTCTGCTGCATGCGGTGGAAGCGCAGCACCTGCTGCGCCGTCGAGGTGCGCAGCGCTTCGTAGGTGTCTCGCGCGCTCAAAAGGTCGGTCAAATCGCGGCCGGACAGCTTGTCGCGCATGGCGATGATCGCGCGCACGCTCGACCACGAGAGCCCGGCGACCTTGGCGAGGATCATCACGCCCTCGGTGCGGGTTTCGATCATCATGTTTTCGGCGATCGCAACCGGAACGCCCGCGAGCGCCGCGAGCCCGGCATTGGCCTCGTCGAATTTGCCCTGTTCGGCAAAGGCCGTGACCTGGTGCTCGTTGAGACGGCCGTCATCGAACAGCGATCTCACCAGCGCGCGCGCCATTTCGGTCTGCCGCGTCATGGTCGCCGCGCGAACGCGTTGCGCCGCCTCGTGGACCGCGCTGAGCACCGCGTCGGACTGGCCGGGATTGGCGGCTTCGAGCTTCCTGCGCACGCTCAAGGACGCCTTCGCGATCAGTTTCAGATAATGATGGCGCGGCAGGTCCGGGCGCAGGCCCACGCAAGTTGCGAGGTCGTCGTCGCGTTCGGCGCGTCCGACCAGGTCGCTAAGGCTCTTTTCCGTGAATTGCGCGCCGGGATTCTTGACCGTCGACTGCACCACCTCGTTATCGCCGCGCGCCACCAGCACGTCGGTGAGCGCATCGGACAGCACGCGGCGCATCGAGATGGCCTCGAGATGCGCCTGGCTCTTGCTGCGCGCGATCTCAATCAGGGTCGCTTCGTCGAGCCGTTCCGACTTCGACAGCACAGGGCCGGCGACGTCGATGACGTCGTCGAGCGCGAGCGTGCGGATGGTCACGGCCGGCGCCGTGTCGATCGGTGCCAGGCGCTCGGCGAGCAGCACCTTGGCCGAGGTCTCGATATGTTCGATCAGGCACTGGAAGACGTCGTCGAACACGGCGACCTGGTCGTCCGAATAGTCCACCGCGCCGGTGATGAAGAGATCGGTGACGCGGCGCAGCGTCTCGACCCGGCGCGCAACCGTGCCGTGGGACAGCGTCGCCTGCAATTCGTCGAGCAGGTTTTCGGAAACTTTGGCGGCTTTCGATCTCATGGCCCTGTCCTGGAGCGTTCGGTCCGGGGGCTCTTTCTGCGCCACCGGGCAAAAATGGATTGGTCAGCTGGTCGCAATGCGGTTGCGTCCTTGCGCCTTGGCGGAATAGAGCGCGCTGTCGGCGCGCGCGAGAAATGAGTCGGCATTATCATTGTCGCGCAGCGCTGCGACGCCTGCGGAAATCGTCACATGCATGCCGGGCGCGAATGCGCTCCAGTCGAGCTCGGCCACGATCATGCGCAGGCGGTCGAGCATGCGCATGGCGGCCTCGCCCGACGTGTCCGGCATCAGCAGCAGGAACTCCTCGCCGCCGTAGCGGCCGAAACGGTCGTTGGGGCGGATATTGGCGAAGATGGTGATGGCGAAGGTGCGCAGCACCTCGTCGCCGGTCGGATGGCCGTGGACGTCGTTGATGCGCTTGAACCAGTCGAGATCGATGAGTGCAGCCGAGCAGGGCGCTTTTGCCTCGCGCACGCCGGCGATCTCTTCATCGAGCGCGCGCATGATCGAGCGGCGGTTGAGCGAGCCGGTGAGCTCGTCGAGCTCGGCGAGCTCCTCGATGCGCTGATAGGCGGCCTTCAGCTCGATGCTGCGCCGGTACAGGATCTTGCGTAGCGTGCTGCCGAACAGGCCGAGGAAGGCGCACTGGCCGATCACCAGGACAAAGCACAGCATCGATGCGAGGCGCTCGAGCCGGCTCGTCACCGGCATGCCGATCGGCAGGTCGGAGATCAGGAAGACGAAGCCGAGCCCTATGGTCGCGAGCGCCCAGGTCAGCATCGCCTGCTGCGAGGTCATGCGCAGCGTGCCGAAGGCGAAGATCAGGAACAGCACGCTGATGAAGGCGACCCCGATCGTCGGAACCGCCAGCAGGAAGACGAGCTGGAGCGCCATATGCGCCGAGATCTGGAAGACGGTCAGGTAGTGGTCCCGGTAGCGCTCGCCGACGCCGGCCTCCGACAGCACCGCGAAGCTGCCGATGATCATCAGCCCGCCGAACCAGAACAGCGACGGCACGATCATCGAGATCGCCCCGCCATAGGCGTAGATCAACAGGACGGATGTGCCGAGCGAATAGCTCGCGGCCTGGCCGACATACATCTGGCGCCGCTGCCGCATGCGGCGCGCGACGACCTCTGGCGTGGCCTGGTCGGGAAACAGGACGAGATCCGCGACCTCTGCGGCATTCCGCTCCGGGATGGATGTCGCGGCCGTGCTCATGAACCTGCCATTGGTGAATGTCAGTCCAAAAATCTACGTGGCAAGCCTTTAGGTTTGGTATCCTTGCGGTGCGAATCCGGGCCGGCCGCCCGGGTAAGTGCCTTGATCCGACACGGAAATTAGCGAGCGATTAGGGATTGTCGGCGATAGGCCAGGGAATTGGCCAGGCAATGGGCCACGGATAAGGTCAACGGTAAGGTCCAGAGATACAGTCAATTGGCCGGCGAATACGCTGCACAAGGCTGCGTTATGGATCGAGGCTTGGTAAGATCGGGCCGCGCCCGTGTGCGCTCCGCAGGGAAAAGTTATAGTATTATGTTACCATTTTTAGCGAGCCCCCAGGGGCTGCAAGAATACGCGCGTATGTGGGGTACATCACACATGTCCCCGTGCAACCGCGGTAGGTTGAAGATTCTTGCATCACCCGTCGAACCGCCTGCCGTTTCGACCCGACCAACTTTGCGAGACGGCCTTTGAGCGTGACACAGGCGGCTTCGGACGAAGTCCTTATCGCCCGGATCGCCCAAGGCGACCGGCTCGCTATGCAGGTGCTGTACGGGCGGCACCATGTCAGGGTCTATCGCTTCGGGCTTAGGCTCGTGCGCGATGAGCAGGTCGCTGAGGACCTGATCAGTGAGGTGTTTCTCGACGTCTGGCGTCAGGCCGGAAAGTTCGAGGGCCGATCCGCTGTTTCCACCTGGCTGCTGGCAATCACCCGATTCAAGGCCCTGTCTGCGCTTCGGCGCAGGAAGGATCTTGAGTTGGACGAAGAGGCCGCCAACGCGATCGAGGATACGTCCGACGATCCGGAAACGGCGGTGCAGAAGAAGGATACCAGTGAAGCGTTGCGAGAGTGTTTGACGGCACTGTCGCCGGACCATCGGGAAATCGTCGATCTCGTCTACTACCACGAGAAGTCCGTGGAAGAGGTGGCCGAAATCGTCGGGATACCGGAGAACACCGTGAAGACGCGCTTGTTCTATGCGCGAAAGAAACTGGCCGAGCTGCTCAAGGCAGCCGGTGTTGAGCGAGGCTGGCCATGATGGCATTGAGCAAGAAGATGCTGGAGCAAGAGCCCAGTGAAATTGAGATGCTGCTGCCATGGCATGCTGCCGGCACGCTGAACCCGCGCGACGCGCGCCGGGTCGAGGACGCCCTCGCCGGCGATCCTGAATTGGCGAGGCAGTACGCCGCGATCCGCGCCGAATACGAAGAGACCATCCATCTCAACGAGAGCCTGGGTGCTCCGTCGGCCGGCGCGATGCAGAAACTGTTCGCCGCGATCGATGCGGAGCCCGCACGCGGGCCCGGAGGGCTGTCGCTCTCGACACGCATCTCGACGTTTTTCGCGAGCCTGTCGCCACGCACGCTCGCCTGGTCGGCGAGCCTCGGCGCGATCGCGCTGCTGCTCCAGGCCGGTATCATCGGGGCCGTGCTGGTGAAGAACCAGAGCTCGACCTTCCAGACCGCCTCGCTCTCCACGAACGCGCCGATCACGCGCGAACTCGGTGCCTCGCCTGGGGCGTCGGCGCATGCGCTGGTGCGGTTCACGCCGGACGCGCGCATCGCCGACATCACCACGCTGCTCGACAGCTACCAGGCATCGATCGTCGACGGCGCCAAGGGCGGCATGTTCCGCCTCCAGTTCAACAAGGCGATGAACAACGACGAGCTTGCCTCGCTGCTCGGCAGGATGCAGCGCGAGAAGATCGTCAACCTCGCCGTGGCGGCCCCCTAAGCGCCGAGAGTCATGAAGCGTAAGTCCGAAAGCGTGTCGAGAGCGGGCGTCTTCGCTTCGTCGATGGGCGCAGTTCTCTTGCTTGGCGCTTTCGGCGGCGAAGTCGCGCACGCGCAGGCGATCATGCGCACGCCGACAATCAGCATTCCCTCGCGCGTTCCGACCATCAGCCCGACGGTGACGGGGCGCGGCGGTCCCGTCGTCACCGGGCGGGCGATAACCAGCGTCGATCGCGGACCCAGGGTGGTGCCCCGGCTGACGGCGCGCATGGCCCACACGGCGGTGCTGCCTTACGTGCGCTATTCGCCCAATCTCTATCCGGCCTGTAGCGCGCCTAATCGCGACGCCGACGGAGAATGCCTGGACCAGCCGAGTGCGGCCGGCGGCGGTTCGGGCAAATCGGGCAAGAAGGGCGCCGGCAATTCCGGCCGCAACACGGCGCAGGCGGCGACCACGTCGCGCAGTATCGCCAATGAGTTCGTGGCGGAACTCGACAGCAACCTTTCGACGGCCGATGCCGACGCGCTTGCGCGCAGCCACGGCCTGACCCGCATTGCGTCGGAGAGCTTTCCGCTGATCGGCGCCACCATCGGGCTGTTCCGCATCACCGACGGCCGGCCCTACGACACCGTGCGCCGCGAATTCGCTGCTGCGAACGGCGTGCGCTCGCTGCAGCCGAATTTCCGTTACATGCTTCAGGACCAGAAGGCGGGCGTGCCCGCGGAAGGCGACCCCGCGCAATATGCGCTGGCAAAGCTCCGCCTGCCGGAGGCGCATATGCTGGTCCATGGCGCGAACGTCACGGTCGCGGTGATCGATTCCGGGATCGACACCAGCCATCCCGAGCTTGCCAACTCGATCGCGGACAATTTCGATGCGCTCGGCAGCAAGGAAGGGCCGCACGTCCACGGCACCGGTATCGCTGGTGCGATCGTGTCGCATGCGCGTCTGATGGGGAGCGCGCCCGAGGCGCGCATTATCGCGATCCGCGCCTTCGGCGGCACCACGGGGGGCGCCGAAAGCTCATCCTATGTGATCCTGAGATCGCTGAACTACGCCGCCGAGCACGGCGCGCAGATCGTCAATATGAGCTTTGCAGGTCCGAAGGACGCGGTGATCGAGCGCGCCATCGCGGCGACCGCCGCGCGCGGGCTGGTGCTGATTGCGGCGGCCGGCAATGCCGGCGCGAAATCGCCGCCGCTTTATCCCGCGGCCAATCCCAACGTGATCGCGGTCAGCGCGACCGATGCGCAGGACAAGCTGTTCTCCGCCTCCAATCGCGGCAGCCACATCGCGCTCGCCGCGCCCGGCGTCGACATCTTCCTGCCGGCGCCGGATGGCAAATACCAGATGACATCGGGAACCTCGTTCTCGGCGGCGTATGTCTCCGGCGTCGCGGCGCTGCTGCTGGAGCGCAACTACGCTTTGAAGCCGGAAGCGCTGCGCCTGACTCTTGTAAAGACCGCCCGCGACCTGGGAACGCCGGGCCGCGACGATCTGTTCGGCGACGGCGAGGCTGATGCTTACGCCGCGGTCATGGCGGTTGCGGTCGATGGTGCGACGCCGGTTGCGGCGGTGCCGGGGACAACAAAACGTGAAGATGCGTCGGAACGTCGCGAAGAGCCTGGAACACGCGCGCTGGCGCAACCCTCGCTGTCCAGCGCCGGCGATAAATCCACGCTTTCTCAATCGGATAGACCTGCCGCACGATAGTTGTCCGCAAACATGCGCGGACTGCGAAGGTTAAAAAATCACGCGGCGGGTTTTGAACGTTCGGCTCTGTGCCACGACCAAATGATGTGGGAGCGGTCATCCCTCCCCATCAGTCATATCAGGCGCGAGCGCCCATCCACCCCAAGCGCCCATATGGCTTGACCCGTCCGGTTGTCCCCCCGGACGGGTCTTTTCTTTTTGGCTCTCGATCTTCCGAAGCGCTCCGCCTTTCAGCTCCGGGTTGAGTCAGCGCACATGATCGTTTGCGAATCGCCCGGCGCATTGCGCTGCAAGTCCGCCATGCTTGTGCGGGGCTTGACCACAAAAGCCCACGAAATCTCCGCACGACTACGGAATTTCGCGCCGAAATTTGTGTCGTCGCTGGACAAGTCAAAACTTTTCCACAAAATAATCACGTCACGTCTAAATTGATTCGTCTGCGTTGCGTCCCGCGTCCGTTGTTCTCTCCTGACGGGCTCATTCATGACACATCGCCAAGGCGTGGCTCGCGGCCGCGACATCGCGGAGCGCTGGTGCGCACTCGCCGAGCAACGGTTGGAACATCTCACTGAAATGTTCGAGACCGGACGCTGGCGCCGCTATCACTCCGAAGTCGCCTTTCTCGAAAACATCCAGGAAGCCAAGCGTGCCGTGCAGACGTGGCGGGCGCTCGCCGACGGCGCTGACGTGCCCGCGATGAGCCCCGTCGGGACGTTCGCATTGGGCTGGTCGCCGGCGGTCCTGTCACGCGAAACGGTGCGGCGCGAGCACGCCCAGACCGTACAGCCGAAGGCCGTGCACATCGTGCCGGAGACGGTCGTGCCGGTCGGCCTCGCCGGCATGCCCGAACGGCTTGCCGGGATCACCGAAGCCCCGATCGCCCCCGAGCCGGTGCCCGCAATCCCCGAACACGTGGTCGAATTCACCTTCAGCCTCGACGGCATCGAAGCGAAATATCCGCTGCTGCGGAATGCGTTTTAGGTCCGCATCCTCCGTCATTGCGAGCGCAGCGAAGCAATCCAGATTGTCTGCGCGGAACGATTCTGGATTGCTTCGCTGTGCTCGCAATGACGGTGTGGCGTCAGCACGCGCGGCGGAGCCACTTTAGCGTCGTCGCACTTACCGCCGCACCGCATTCCCACCCACTACCACCTGCGCAAACCGTTGCGCACTGTCAGCCGACAAATCCGTTGTCACGGTGCGCGCATGGTCGAGCCCCACGACCGCGCCGAGCGGAGTTTCGGAGATCATGTTGTTGTTGACGAGCGCAGTGCCGGCGCCTGGCACGACGGACACGCCGACGCCGGCGAGGGCCTTGCGGATCACGTTGCCCGAGATCGCGACGTCGCGCAGATACTTGCCCCAGCCCGCGACGATGCCGTAGGACGGCGCGTTCTCGATCACGTTGCCGGTGACGGAGGTGTCCGCCTCGATGTAGATGCCGATGCCGGCATCGTCGTCGGGTGCGGTGCCGATGGGGCGCTTCGGGATCAGATTGCGGATGATGTTGCCCTGGACCACCGCGATGCGGCCGCCTTCGTTGAAATTGCAGACGGAGACGCCGACGGCGGCGCCATCCACCGTGTTATTGGCGATCACCGCGGCCTCGAACGAGAACTCCGAGTAGAGCGCGACCTCGCGCACGTCGCTGATGCTGTTGCCTGATATCTGGATGTTGGAGGCTGAGTTGCCGCGCACCGCCGAGTAATCGCAATTTTTGATGCGGTTGCCGCGCACGATGACGTTGCCAGCGCGGAAGGCGTTGATGGCGTTGCCGTATTGTCCGGACCCGCCGGGGCCGGCCATGATGTCCTCGATGCGGTTGTCGGCGACCAGCGTGCCGTCGTCGCCAATGGCGGTGCGCAGGATCTCGATGCCGTTGTCGTTGGTGCCGAGAATCGTGTTGCGCGAGACGATGAGTCCCTTGGCATCGAACGAGACCACAGCCGTCACGGCGATGTTGGTGAAGACATTGCCCGAAATGTCGCCGGCGATCTGCTCGAGCCAGATGCCGCTGCCGCCGGAGCCGGTGATCTCGCAATCGAGAATGCGGACGTCGCGTCCGCCGAGACAGTGGATGAGGCCGCGCCGTGTCGGCAGCGCAATGCCGCCGCCGTCGAAGGTGATGCCGGCAAGGCCGATCGAGCCGGCGCCTTCGCTGAGGAGGATCGAAGGACCACCGGTGAAGACCAATTTCGTGGCACCGCGCACGCCAACGAGTTGCGAGCCGTTTTGCAGCCGCAGCATACCGGTGCGGTAGATGCCGGGTGGCAGCGCCAGCGGCACCTGCGCGCGCGCCGCGTCGTCGATGGCGCGCTGGAGCGCGCGTGTCTGGTCCTCGCTGCTGCCGGGCCGCACGCCATACTGTGTGGCGTCGCGCCCGAGCACGGACGTCAGAGGGGCTGCGCGCGCGGCATCGACGGGCATGGCCAGCGCACCGGCAACGCCGGCGGTGGAAGCTCCGATGAGATGACGGCGACTGAGGTCCATAACGCGTCCTCCAGCGGACGCGGGACGCATCCGCGAGCGTTAGGTAGCGCAGAAATGGGGCAGGGCGGCTGTAGGCGGCAGAATTGTTTTGGGTAGGGTTAAATGTTTACGCAAACACGGTGCCGTAGGGTGGGTCAGCCGAAGGCGTAACCCACCATAATCTCAACGCGAGTACGGAGCCCGCGGAGCGCTAACCCCACCCTACGCAGCTGCATCCCGGCGCGCCAACTTCACCATTTCCATCAGCATAGCTTCGCCGGCATCGACCAGTTCCTCCAGCGTGATGCGCGGCGCTCCCTTGCGCCGTGCTGCGCCAGTGCGTGCCAGCAGCGGGATGTGGATGAATGCCGCAAGCTTCGGCCCGCCGGCGTTCACGCTCTCGATCGCGCGCCAGCTCAGATAGTTGCAGAGATAGGCGCCGGCATCGCGCGAGGCCCGCGCATCGATCCCGGTCAGTCGCGCGGCCCGCAAGAGCTTTGCGGTGTGCGCGCCGAACATCATCGCGTCCGCGTTTGCCCTGATCGCGCCTTTGCGGGAACGGGTATTGGCGGCATCGGGCCAGAGCATGGTGACGGCGTTACGCGCGCGGGTCTCGATGCGCAGGTACGAGGTGCGCGCGGCGAGGCCGAACATCAGAAGCGCATCGGGCCTCGCCTTCGCGAGGACCTCCGGCAATTGCCGGTCGACCGCGGCATAGGTCACCGGGAAGATGTGGGTCGCAAGCTCGACGCCGTCGAACGCCGGACGGCGCAGCCGCGCCAGCCGCCCGACCAGCGGCTGCGCCGGGTTATAGGGTGCGCCGGGGAATGGACCGAAGCCGGTGAGGAGGACGCGAAGCTTGCCGCTCATTGCAGGAGCTCCATGATGTGCTCGGCGGCGAGCGACGGCGTGACACGGCCGTCGGCCACCTCGGCCTCGATCTTCTTCACCCTGGTGCGGACGGAGGCCTCGGTGCGCAGCCGGGACAGCATGCGCTGCTCCAGCATCGACCACATCCATTTCACCTGCTGCTCGCGCCGGCGCTGGGCGAAATCGCCCGACGCGCTCATCGCCTTGCGATGATCGAGGATTTTTTGCCAGAGTTTTGCGATGCCGTTGCCGGTCAGCGCCGAATAGGTCTCGACCGGCGGATGCCAATGCTCGGAGCGGGGGCTGAGGATGTGCAGCGCGCCGCGATAGTCCGCGGCAGTCATGTTGGCGCGCTTGAGGGTGTCGCCGTCGGCCTTGTTGATCGCGATCATATCGGCGAGC
Organism: Bradyrhizobium sp. CCGUVB23; assembly: GCF_024199885.1. NCBI lineage: Bacteria > Pseudomonadati > Pseudomonadota > Alphaproteobacteria > Hyphomicrobiales > Nitrobacteraceae > Bradyrhizobium > Bradyrhizobium sp. CCGUVB23. The sequence goes on along the minus strand of NZ_JANADQ010000001.1, from coordinate 2,982 downwards.
TCGACCAGGCCCTTCTTGATGCCCTGCAATTCGTCGCCGCCGCCCGGCAGCATCAGCGCGAGGAAGAAATCGGTCATGTCGCAGACCGCAGTCTCGGACTGCCCGATGCCGACGGTCTCGACCAGCACGACGTCGAATCCGGCCGCCTCGCAGAGCAGCATTGCCTCGCGCGTCTTGGCGGCGACGCCGCCAAGCGTGCCGGATGACGGCGACGGGCGGATATAGGCGTGCTCGGACGCGGATAGCTGCGCCATCCGGGTCTTGTCGCCGAGGATCGAGCCGCCACTGCGCGCCGAGGACGGATCGACCGCGAGCACCGCGACCTTGTGGCCTTGCGCGATGAGATAGGTGCCCAGCGCATCGATGGTGGTGGACTTGCCGACGCCCGGCGAGCCGGTGATGCCGACGCGAACCGCCTTACCGGTGTCCGGCAGCAGCAGTTGCACCAGCTCGCGCGCGGCCGCTTGATGGTCGCCGCGCCGACTCTCCACGAGCGTGATGGCGCGGGCGAGCGCCGCGCGGCTGCCGGAACGGACGTCCCGGGCGAGGGCTTTGACGTCGAGCGAAGCCTTCTTCTGAGTCATGCCCTGCTTTACAACGGCCGGGCGGGACAGGCGAGGGCCGGGGCCGGGATCAACGCGGCCGGCTTTACCCTGCTCGACACGTTAGCCCTTGGCGAGGCCGGCGGCTTTCATCGTTGCGCCCATCTGGACATCGCTCTTGTCCATGAAGTCGGCGAACTGGCCGGCATCGCGCCACGCCATGCCGAAGCCGCGATTGGCAATGAAGGTCCTGAACTCCGCGGAGTCGAAGATCCTCTTCGCCGTCGTCGTGAGCCTGGCCACGATCTCCGGAGGCAGGCCCTTCGGTCCGCCGATGCCCCGCCAGCCGCCGGTCGAATAGTCGACCCCCATCGCTTCCTTCAGGGTCGGCACGTCGGGGAAAACAGGGTTGCGCGCCTGCGCCATGATGGCGAGGCTGCGCGCTTTCCCGGCATCGATCGTGGCACGGGCCTCGGGCACCGAGCAGGTGGCGAGATCGATGTTGCCAGCCGCAAGATCCTGCATCGCGGGTGCGGCACCGTTCGACGGCACCCAGGCGACCTGGTTGGCCGGCAGTCCCATCGCCTGCATCCAGCCGATCAGCGCGAGATGCCAGATGCCGCCCTGACCGGTACCTGACGCAATGAACTTGCCGGGCGGCGCATCCTTGATGGCCACGGCCAGTTCCTTGGCCGTCCTGTAAGGCGAGGAAGAGGAAACCTGAATGCCCGGCGCGTCCTCGTTCATCATGGCGAGCGGCGTGAAGCTCCGCGGCGTCAGGTCGGTGAGCCCCTGCCAGTGCATCATGGTGAGCTCCACGGTCAGCATGCCGATCGTGTAGCCGTCGGGAGCGGCAGTTGCGATCGCGGTGTGGCCGACGACGCCCGAGCCGCCGACCCGATTGACCACGTTGAAGGGCTGGCCGAGCTCCTTCTCCAGCATCGTCGCGAGAACGCGCGCAGTTGCATCCGTGCCGCCGCCCGCACCCCACGGCACGATCAAGGTCACCGGCCGCGCCGGATAGGCCTCAGCGCGTGCCGGCTTGAGTCCAAGAGCGGCGGCAGCGACGGACGATGCCGCGAAGGCGCGGCGCGTGATGGCAGACATGAGCACCTTCCAGAGGCGCCTGTAACGTCGGACGCCCTGTCTATGGCGACACTTTTGGCAGCTTTGCACCAGCGCGGCAAGCTGGCCGGACCAGTTGCGCTGTGAGCAACGCCTCGTTCATGCCGCAACGAATCACTGCCCGTCGTCTTCGTCGCCCTTCGGTCGCATGCCACCAAAAATCCGCGCGCCTTCCGGTGTCAAATAGGGTTTCAGCGTCTCCCACGACGCGAAGGCGACATATTCGCCTTCGGCGTAGGGGCCGACAGCATAGGGCGGATAGTGGAAGGTGAGACCGGAACTCTTGCCGGCCTCGGTCGAAGGCGCGAGCGTCACGGCGCCGATCTTGAGCAGGCTCGGCTCGACGCCCTTGAACCACTCGTTGGTGGCCGTCTCGCCCGCATCGCGCTTCTTCTTCTCGATTCGCAGCGAGGCGATCACGGCCTTCTGCATCGCCTTCATCGTCGCGCCGTTGTCGGCGGTCTCGGTGAAGAACGGGCGGATCGATATACGCTTGGCCTGCGACTTGTCCCACAGGATGGTGTCGACGCCCGAATTCGGATGCGCGCCGTGGGTATCCATGTAGTCGGCGCGGACCAGACTGACATAGCGGTCGGCAACCACCGAGCGGATCGTGTATTTGCGCTCGAAATCCCAGCCGCCGTTCTGGAAGAATTGCGGATCCTGCTTGCGCGAGGCGGCGGCATCGGCCGCATTCTTCTCGAGCCACTTCTTGCCCTCGGCGAGGCAATCGGCAGCGAGCGCAGGATCGGCCTTGATCTGGTCGTCGAGCAGCACGCGGGCTTCGATGGTCCTGTTCTTGATGATCGCATCGGGCTTGGGATCAGCCGCATGGGACGGCGAGGCGATGACGAGCGTCGCGAGGGCTGAGAGGAACGCGATCCGCAGGAGCAGCCCTGCGCGCGTGGTTGCACGATGATATGTCACATCAGTACCCATGAGTTCATGTTCGTTTTGGACGCCGCCGGCATGACCGCGCCATGACATAGGCGCCACAAGATGAACCGACGCAGAACGCGCCGGGCGGACACCCGCTCGTGAAGGTTGGTCGCCGCAAGGTGCGTTCCGGTTCTCTGCCGGAAAGCCCTTGGCCTCGTTGAGCTACTCCGCAGCGGCGCTATGCCCGAGGCGCACGTTGAGCTTGTGGATCAGCTCCTCGGCGGCATCAGCGATCACGGTGCCGGGTGGGAAGATCGCTTCGGCCCCTGCTGCATAGAGTGCGTCGTAGTCCTGCGGCGGGACCACGCCGCCGACGATGATCATGATGTCCTCGCGGCCGTGCTTCTTCAGCGCCGCCTTCAATTCCGGCACCGCG